>NZ_CP107935.1 GCF_036038375.1 Streptomyces sp. NBC_00414 | reverse complement strand
ACGCGACGACGCTACGCGTCGTTACCATCGCTTCGCGATGGAGCACTGCGCTCCGCGCAGTGCGGCGGAACTCCATTCCGCCTGCCCGGAATCGCTCCGCGATCCGGACGGCTTCGGTACAGGCCTGCTCCGCAGTCCCGTACCGAAGCTGACGCACCCTCCGGGCGCGTCAGGAAAGAAGCCGACTACATCAGGGGTGACTTGCCTTCCGTCACCGGTTCGCCCAGTTGGAGATCAGTAGGCCGCCGAAGACGGTACCCATGAAAAGCCGGGTAGAGGGCCTGGCCTGTGTCGCCCTCAACTATTCGCCACACCATCCAGGCCAGGCATAAGCCGAGCATCGGCCAGCACGCCCAAGCGACCCAACGGGCCCCTGGCTTGGTCCAGGCCGGCGGGTCGTGCATTTTTGATGATCGGGTCACGGGTGCACCTCCCGCCGTACGGGTGCCCGCATTCACCGCAGGCAGGCCGGAGTTCCGGGTCTCTTGTTGGATTCGGTCACCTCCGAACAGTAATATTCACTTCCGGTCAGACCCTGTGCGTCACTTTCACAAGCGGCTTGGTTCTGGGATAATGGCTCGGTACCGATCCCCTTCGATGAAGGGGCAAAACACCACTCTTACCGGATTCAAGTAATTCGTCATTTTGAGCCTGGATGGAATCTGGGTTAAGGGAACATCATCTCTCCGAATATCGAGAATGTGAGGTCTTGTGACTCAGATGGAATTGCGTCCGCATCAGGCTGAGGCGGTCGATAATGTCGTTCATATTCTCGGTGTGCCGCCCGGTGGTCGTATGCCTCCCGAGGGTCTGCGGACGCAGGTAATCGCCGCTATCGGCTCCGGTAAAACCCTGATCGGTGCGGAGTCGGCGTATCGCAGCCTGGACGCTCGCGCGTCGAAAGCGTGGAATCTCGTGCGCCCCTCTGTCTCCACTTCGCGTCGAAAGCGTGGAATCGGTGCGCACCTGAGAACCGTCGGCCGTCCGGGGCGGGCATTTCCACCCTGACATCTGTCAGGTACCCGCCCGGCAACGCCCCCTGGTAGGCATGCAACATGTCAAAAAGAGCCAGGGCTGAAACGGCCGGACCCCCTACCCACCCGGTGGCGGATCGAATCTCCCGCCGAGGACTTTCGGCGTACGACGAAACCGATTGTCGCCGGAACGCGGCCCAGGTGAGTCTTCTCGGCAGGCCCGGCCCACCCGGCCGGACCACCACCGACAGAGGCGGGGAACTCACCATGCGCACCTCGCGTTCACTGCGGTTGCTCGGCGCGGCGGCTGGCGGCCTGTCGCCCATCGCACCGGACGCGGCCCACCCGGCCGCCGTGGGCCACGGCACCGGCGACAATCCCGACGGGCGGATGTCCCGTGCTGCGCCGGTGTGCGGCGGCAACGTCCTCGACCGTACGAAGCGGTACTGAGCCATGTTCCGATGGAGCAGATGGCGTTCCGTAGCAGTGCTGTGTGCCGTGGTCATGGCCGTGATGACCGCCCTGCTCAGCCCTTCGGCCACGGCGGCAACGAACGCGGCGACGGACGCGGCGTCGTCCGCGCCACGTGACGCGGCCGGTGTCACCGTGCCGGCCGGTGTGACGGCGGGAGTCGCCGTCTTCGACCGGCAGACCGGCACCTTCACCGAGCAGCTGAACCCGAACATGCAGTTCCGGTCAGCCTCCGTGGTCAAACTGCTGATCGCGCTGGACTACCTCTGGAACCGCGGCCCGAACTACCAGATCCCGTCCGGTGACCAGGCCAAGTGGAACTCCATGCTGCGCAGCAGCGACGACGACGCGGCCAGCGAATTCTGGGTGCGCAACGGCGGGGGCTCGATCGTCACCCGGATGGCCCGTGAGCTGTCCCTCTCCAGCAACACGACCCCGCCGCCGGCCAACCAGGACGGCATGTGGGGCTACACAGCCTTGACGGCCGCGGACACGGTGAAGATCTACCGTTACCTGCTGGACACGGCGCCCGCCCGCGTCCGCGAACTGATCATGGGCAATCTGAAACAGTCCACACGCTGCTCCGCCACCGATCACTTCGACCAGCACTTCGGTATCGTGGGCGCCTTCAACAAGCCGTGGGCCGTGAAACAGGGCTGGTCGGGTTTCGGCGACATCGAGCAAGGTACGTGCCGCCCCGCCACGTCGGCCCTCAACGGCAAGGCAGCGTCCGTCGACCTGACGAAACCGGCGCTGCACACGACCGGGACGGTGGGTTCCGGTGACCGCTCCATCGTGGCCGTGTACACCCTGCACGACGTCGGCACCTCGTACGGCAAGGCGTACACCGACCTGGGCAGGCTGACCCGTTCGCTGAACGTTCCCGGTGGCGTACGACCGGCGGGCACGTGGTTCGGCACCTGGAGCTCCGGTGTCAACGTCCGCCCCGAGCCCAACACCACCCGCGACCCGCTCCTCCAGCTCCCCGCCGGGGTCGAGGTGCTGGTCGGCTGCCAGACGCGAGGGGAGACCGTCTCGGTCCCGCCCTACACCAACGAGTGGTGGGCCTACCTGCCTCAGTACGGGGGCTATGTCAGCAACATCTACATGAGCAGTCCGGACAACCAACTGCCCGGCGTCGCGCAGTGCTGAGCAGTGCATCACGGTGCTGCGAAGGGCCTGCGGGAAGAGCCGGGCAGGCACCCGGCACCTTTCGGTCGAACTCGAAAACCAGTGAGAAAAGGACAGGTAGATGACCAGGACCAGGAAGTATCTCTCCCTCTGGATGGCAGCCCTCGCCCTGACGGCGGGCGGTGTGATCGCCGCCCCTTCGGCCAGTGCCGCTGCCAGCGCCGAGTGCGGAGTTCGGGCGAGCGACGGCCGGCTGTGGTGCGGGAACGGAGCCCCCGCCATTCTGCGCTCGGGCGCCTACCACGAAGCGAACATAACGGGGCAGCTCTATTCCACCTTCAGCTGGTTCGACTGCTGGACCTATGGTGGACTGCACGGCGGCGGCAACACCACCTGGTACCACACCAAGGGTGACTGGACCGCTCCTGGCTACGACGGGTGGGGCTACGTCCCGGCGGACTGGGTCAACACACCGTCCTCGTTCGACGCCGATCCGAGCGCGCGCGGTCTGCGGCACTGCTGAGAGCAGCACTGCCGAGCTCGCCGGACCACTCCTTGATGTCGTCGGTCTCATCCACGAGACCGGCGGCATCGTCGTCGTGGCGTCCCATAGCCAACCGTGCGCTCCATCAACTGCGGATCCGCAGGAAGCTTCGCCATAGGGGGACTACCGCAGGTCAGGGCGAGGTACGGCATACGAATAAGGAGCGAGGGCTCAGTAGCCGGCCAGAGCATCGCTTGTCATCGGCAGCGGTCAAGGGCGTCATTCGGGCCGAGGCGGGCAGATGTGTCTCGGCCAGCGCCACACCGTGCGCTCCGAAACACCCACCACCTCAGCGACCGCACGCACATGCCGTGTGGCCAGTTCCCCCGCCTGCTGCCGCTCCAGCAGACGACGCACCACCAGCCCTCTGGACGGCACAGCCCCACGGCCGGCCCTTACCGCTCGATCCACCCCACGATCACACCGACCGAGCAGACCTCACCGCGTGAGAACTCTCGAACCTGAGACAGCATCAACTGACATGCGATAAAGCCCCACGACAGTGATCCCACCCATCAATCTCTCACCCCGCGACAGCGCCAGCCCTACCCTCAAGACCCCACTGACCAGCACCAAAACACCAACCACCAAACCAACACCACCGACCCTCACCACCACCGACCCCACACCGAGAGATCGCAGAAAAGAACCTGACTGAGCCTTTTCCATCATCGGTCTGATCTGGCCAGATGCAGGGCGAGGACGGCCTGGACGAGGGCGGTGATCCGGGTTGTGGAGCACCGGAGCTTACGCAGGAGCCGCCAGCTCTTGAGGGATGCCATAGCCTGCTCGACGAGGGCGCGGATCTTGGCGTGCGAGCGGTTCACCGCCTTCTGTCCTGGGGAAAGCGTCTTCCAGCGTCCCCAGTACGGGACGCGGACCGTGCCGCCGGCGCCCCGGTAGCCCTTGTCGGCCCAGCAGGTGACGTCGGCCTGAGCAAGGGCGTCGATGATGCCGTGTTCGCGGGCCGCGCGGACGTCGTGGACGGCTCCGGGCAGGGCCGGCGAGACCCACAGCAGCCGGCCGAACGCATCGGTGAGGACTTGCACGTTCATGCCGTGTTTCTTGTGTTTGCCGGAGTAGAAGGGCTGGTCCGCGGCGATGCGGTCGATCGGCAGCAGCGTCCCGTCCAGGAGGACGAACGCCTTCGTCGACGCGGTGCGGACGGCATCGGCCAAGGTGGGTGCGAGGGCGGCCAGGAGGTCGACGGCCTCGGTGACGTAGCGGTATGCGGTCGTGGTCCCGACGCCGAATCCGGCGGCGAGCTGGGAGTAGGTGTGCCCCATGCGCAGGTGGACGAGCGCGAGGAGGGCCTGGCGGCCGGCGCTCAGCCTTCGCCAGCGGGAGCTGATCGCATGGCGGTGCCCCCGCAGATGCTCGGCGAGGAAGCGGAGGGTGGAGCTGGAGACGTCCGCGCCGGACGGGTAGACAAGCATGCGAAGCCTCTGGTGGACACGTTTCTCTTGGTCGAAGACTCGTCTACCAGGGGCTTCGCCTGGCTGTCAGCTCAACCAGCGGGCTCGCCACACAGGTTGGGCAATACCGTTCACTGGCACACTGGTTGTCGTGTCCAACTCCTACGCGCAGCCCATCCTGAGAACAGCGGACCTCTCCGAGGGGTTGTGCACCGTCGAGAGGTTGCTTGGAATCGCTGACCTGGGAGGCCTTGAAGTCGATTTCGATGTGCGGATCTCCTCGACTCGCTCGCTTTCGGCGGTGCTGGCCGTGTTGCCGGATGCCGAATGGTGGGCGGAAGGGGGGAGAAGCGGCTCGTCGGAGCGTAGGGATGATCCATCCGCCTTCTTGCCCATCCGGCTGCGAGGCTGGGCTGGGGCACCGGAGACGGTGAAGCCATTCCTCCAGGCGGTTGGCGACAGCCCAGCGACGGTGCGATGGGACTTCAACGCCTGGCCCGAGGCTCCCGAGGTAGGTCTGGGAGTGGGGGGTACCCGCGGAGCATTCGTCACGCTGTGTGTCCGTGCCCGAGACCTCGACCTCGACCTCGACCTCGAGGAGCCTGCGGCCGACTGCATCGTTTTCGTCCACGTCAAGCAGGTCGAGGCCGAACGTGCACCGTGGCTAGCAGCCCAAGTCGGGTTGCGGGTGATCGGCGACTTGGTGATGGCGCCGTACTGAGAAGCTGTGGCAGAACCGGCAATCCGTGACGCTCTGGAGCCGGGGGCAGGATCGCCTGACTGGGCGGTCGGTGATGCTCTGACGGATTACACAGCTCTAGGGAGTGTCCGTCCTCGATCACCCTGGGCCGTGTATCGAAGGCCTTCAGGGGCCGAGCAGGCATGGTGCGGAATTGAGGAGTTGGCCGGAAGGGTTCAGCCGGTGAGGGTGGGGCCGATGAGGGGCAGTAGGACCTGGTCCACCAGGCGGGCTATTCCTTCGGGGTCGAGAACGGTACCGAGCAGGTCCTCCTGCAGGACCGTCACCCCGATAGCTGCGGCGATCTCCATCCTGCCCGGCGCCAGCAGCAGCTCGACTCTCTCCGCGGTGATCTCGCCGCGCTGTTGAGCGCGGTGGAGGCAGGCGGCGATGTCCTGGCGCTGTCCGGCGATGGCCCGCTCGCGCAGGGTGTCGGCGATCTGAGGGTGGGAGGCAGTGGCGGCGGCCAGTACGGCCGAGAAGTTGCGCGCTTGGGGCTGCAGGCACACGGATCTGTGGGTCAGTGTGCCGATGAGGTCCTCGCGCAGTGTCCCGGCGGCCGTCGCCTCGGCCGGGACGGCGGCGGCAAGCATGAGGCTTTCCAGGGCGTCGGCGACCAGGTCCTCGCGCGAGGCCCAGCGACGGTAGACGGTGGCCTTGGCCACCCCTGCGCGTGCGGCCACCGCGGCCATGTTGAGACCTGCGTAGCCGCTCTCGACGATCAGGTCCAGGACCGCTTCGATGATGCGGGCATTCCGCTTCTCGTCACGGACGGGGCCGAAGGCGCCCCTGGGGCGCTGGCGTCCAGAGGGGAGGGTCGACCTGGTCATACGCACGACGGTACTGCATTCGCTTCCCCCGCCATCGGGTTCTCCCGCCCGGCCTGAGGGAAGCCGCGGACCGGGTCGTGGTGCCGTCCGCATAGACCGCGGCGCCCAGCAAGAACCCTCAACCGCACCGACTCACGCTGCTCGTGAAGCGCGGGCTACCGGCCAGTCTTTGCCTGACCAGCAACTAGATACTCACAAGACTCGATACTGTACAGTCTCTACTTGTTGAACGCTTGAGCCCAGATATCGAAAAAATAGAACTAATCGAAGGAGAGGCGTGCTGTGGCACACAACGACAAGGCGAAGGTGCTGATCACCGGGGCGACGGGAATGCAGGGCGGCGCCGCCGTCCAGGCACTTCTGCGCGCGCGACACCCCGTGACCGCGTTCGTGCGCAACCCCTCCTCCGAGCCTGCCCAGGCGCTCGCCCGGCAGGGCGTCGCCCTCGCGAGCGGAAACATGGACGACCTCGCATCCCTGGAGGCTGCCGGCGCCGGACACGACGCGGTCTTCTCCGTGCAGATGCCGGGCCTCGACCCGGCCGACCTTGGCGCCGAGTCGCGCAAGGCCCGCAACATCGCCACCGCAGCCAAGCGGTCCGGCATCACGCAGATCCTCCACACGTCCGTGTCAGGGACCGGATGGCGCAGCCAGCACCCGGGCTACGAGCAGTCCGACCTGTTGAAGGCGTACTGGGACGAGAAGGAAGCCGCTGAGGACGCGATCCGGCAGTCGGGACTGGAGGACTGGACGATTTTCAAGCCCGCCTTCTACATGGACAACTTCCTCTCGCCCAAGCGGGAGTACCTGTCCCCCGACCTGCCTCAGGGCAAGATCTTCACCGCGACGAACCCGCAGACCAGGCTGGCACTCATCAACTCGGACGACCTCGGAGCAGCGGTCGCCGCCGCCGTGGCCGAGCCCGGAAAGTTCCACGAGGCCGAGATCGAGTTCGCGGGCGACGCGCTGACGTATCCCGAGATCGCGGATGCCCTCTCCAAGGCCGCCGGCCGCGAGATCACCGCCGTCTCCGTGTCCTGGGAGGAGCAGGCGCAGCGCCTTGGCGCGCCCTCGGCGGACACCGAGATCTGGTACGACCACGTCGGCTACCCGGCACGCCCCCACGACGCCGCCCGCTACGGCCTGACCACGACTACCTTCGAGCAGTGGGCAGCACAGCAGGACTGGACCATGCCGGCCGCCTGAACTGAGACACCCCTTCGACTTCACCGGCGGGAGGTGGTGTTCCCGGCGGCGACCCGCCGCGCTGCCGGGAACACCATCTCCCGGGCGAAGATGACCGTGTCCGTACGGGCGGCGGCTATGTCAGCGCAGGGCGGTTGGGGCGAGACGGACCGTGTGCGGCCTGGCCCGAATCCGGACAGGGGCGGGCCCGGAGGTCGTCTTCACGGGGGCGAGCGAGTGGGGCACGGTGCGGGGCGGCCGCGGGGGCCGGGTCAGACGGCGGACCATGAGGGTGATGACGGTCCAGGTGAGGTGGGCCTCGCTGTGGGAGATGAGCCGCTCGTAGTCCCGCACGTTCCTTCTGGCCCGCATGATCCAGGAGATAGCGCGCTCGACGCGCCACCGCTTCGCCAGGACGGCGAAGCCGTCCTGGTCCTTGCGGCGGGGCACCGTTTTGAGTGTGAGGTCGAGGAAGGAGTGGGCCCAGGCGATGAGGGGTCCGCCATAGGCGCAGTCGGCCCAGACGACGGTGACCTCGGGATGCGTGAGCCGCAGCCGGAAGAGCAGGTCGCGGGCGGGAACACTGTCGTGCAGTGAGGCGACGCCGACCATCACGGCCAGCGGCATGCCGCGCATGTCCACGACCAGATGCCGCTTGCGCCCGTTGATCAGCTTCCCGCCGTCGAACCCGCGGGTGTCCGCGCCCACCGTCTCCGCTCCCTTGACCGATTGCGAGTCCAGGATCACCGCCACGGTGCGGGGGTTGAGGCCGTCATGGACACGGAGCCGCTCGTGGAGCTCAGCATGGATGCGGGCCAGGTCTCCGCTCGCCCGCCACCTGCGGAAGTACCCGTAGAGAGTGCGCCAGGGGATCTTGAAGTTGGTGGAGCGCACCAACCGTTTCAGGCTCAGACCCGCGGGCCGTGCTTCTTCCAGGGCCCTGCGAACGGCCTCGGCGTGCACATGGGCGGGCTGTCCGGCCGCCCGCCGCGGCATGACTACTGGCCCCGCAGCAGTTCGGCCAGAGCCTCGTCCAGATCGACCCTGCCGGTCGCCACGGCCGATTCGATCCAGTCGGCGGTGGCGCGGATCTTCTCCAACTGCCTTCCCACCAGTTCTACTTGCGACTCGGTGAACTCGCGGCCTCGTAAGCGCGGGACCAGGCGGCTGGCGCCGGCGACGAAGCCCTGACACACCCCGACCAAATCGGTGAATTCCATCGCCCGGTGGAAGCCCCGCACGATCCGGGCCGGATCAGCGCTGCCCCCGTCCTCTGCGGCGTCCCCCTCACGGGGCTCGTCCCACCAGTCCTCCCCGCCTTCCTCGACAAGGTCGGCCCGGTCGAACTGGGCCTGGTTCACCCGCTCCCTGGCCTGCCGGTCTCGCATAGCCCGAAAGGCCACCTCGGGACGCTGAAGCAGCTCACAGGCCGCCAAGGCCGCCACGGTCTCGTCGGCGGCCAGGTCACGGATGCTCTCCACCTTCTCCTGCGCCGTCACCGGCGTGGCCGTCGACCAGCCCGCGACCCGCTTGGCCGCATCCCCGCTCCACTGGCGCCGCCCCGTGCGCTCGTTCAGCGGCGGGTCCTTGATCTGCTCGAACGCATCCGGCGCGGAGGCCAGGATCCGGTGCACCTCGAACGACACGCCCTCCTGACGCTGTTCGGCAGGCCACCGGGCAGCCACCCAGCGATACGTGCGGACCGTATGGAAAGACAGCCCGATCTCCTCCGCGAAGATCCTGAGCGAGGCTTCCACACTCAGCGTGTCCTCGCCCTCGACGGGCTGGTGACCGCCGTGGCCGCGCAACGGCTCGATCTCCAGAGCCATGTCGCCCACCTCGAACTGGCACCGAGTCATTGTGTGCACCAGCTTCACCGACTCCGTCACCAGCTCCTCGAACCGGTCGCGCAACACGCTGCCGATCGTCTGGGACACGGCACTCACCCCCAGCGGGCCAAAACGCCGGCACCTTGCCGAACGGGAGAGGCTCCGGCCCGTACACCGCAGGCTCCGCCGCGCCTTTCATGGTCACCACAGAGGACCGAAAGCGCCCCCATCCACACGCGAAACGTCCCACCTGCGCCCGAACCCAACCCCACCCCGACCTCAAAATGAACGAACCTGCCCAGCCATCACAGCAGGTCACCGATCAAGGGATGTGACACAGCTTCTGAGAAGGCTGTGGCACCGGTGCGTCGCTGCCGGGATCGTCCCAGTGGGGATGCACGGCGGTCGTCAGAAATGCTCAGGCTCTCCTGATGACAGATCGCCAGTCTCGGATGCAGGAAAGGCGCTGAGCAGCCGAAACGACAAGTTGGAAAGGCTCACTGGCTACCCCTGTGGCAGATGAGATGCTGCGCCTACTGGACTGCCATGACGGTCCGTTCTACGGGCCCATCTCCTTCTTCGCTGTCGGCTCCCGTGACCCGCGGCCTCGGAGCTTGGACGAAGAACAGCAGGAGATGCTCCGGGCAGCCCACGAGGTAGCCCTGAACCGAGTTGGCCCGCACTGACCCAACGACATCACGACGCCCATCAATCGTGATACCTACCATTTAGAGTTCCAGGGCCCAAACTCCACATAAAGTGGCGTGCCCAATAGAAGCTTCATACCGCATTCTTCATTACAGACGGATAGGGCACGCGCCATACCACTCAGTCGAGCCCTGGTGAAATGCACCGCTTCCACCTTTGTCTCCGATGCGCGTTGTAGCTGCTGCAGGTAAATTGCAGCGGTATGGGAAACTCGGCAGCTCCTCAGACTCGGAGTGGGATGCTCGCGTTCGGGGTCCAGTTGGGTGAGGAAGTGCATGAGACCAGTGAGAGCCGAGTAGCGGACTTCTCCCTGCTCTCCCGCCCGGTCGGTCAGGTTACTTCCTGTACCGCACAGAATTAGGCCGCCGTCGCTGGAATCGGTAGCTGAGGGGGCGAAGAAGAACGCGCATCCCCAGTTGTTGGAAGCGCCCGAAATTCCAGGTACGACAGATCCATACTCCAGTTCCTGATCAAAATAGAACCACTCGCCTCCGAGCAAGGACGGGTCACCGGAAGCTTTTGCTTTTCTCCGTATTGCTTTGGCAGCTACTGCCAGCATTTGGCCAGCCTGAGTCTCTGTGTCCAACTCAAGATCGGGACCAAGGTGGAACCCTGTCCCGAGCGCTGTGATCTCTACCTCCCGTCGAAGGAAGGGGAACCTCCTGGGCGGGATGTGGAGACCTTTCAACTTGTCACGCGACAGGTACAAGAGATCCCTCATCCGTCCATCAACTCATATCCAACAGCGCGGGCGTTAGACCCTGGGAACGGGTTCGCTCTGCCTGCCGAGGTGGGCGAGCTGGTCGTGCAGGGCAAAGCCTCGGGCCACCGCTTCGGCCATCGAACGGATGAGGTAGCGGGCCGCTGTGTGCAGTGGATTTCAGGCGGCGAAGCCGACGTTGGTGACGTACTCGTACTGGCCCCACTGCGAGCCGAGGTCGACGACCTGGTCCACCCACGCATCGTCGAGCTCCTGGTTATCGTCGGCCGCCCACGCGGCAACGATGCGGTCCCAGCGGCGGACATTCATGGTCCGGAACTCCACCGCGCGCAGGCGGGGCCGGTCGACCTGCGACTGGTTGAGCGGGTGGATTTCCACGCGGGTGCCGCGGCCTTCGCGGTTGAGGCGGGCGGTCAGGTAGCGGGCGACGTTCTCGCGGCGCACGGTGCGGTAGGCGCGCTCGATCGCGGCAAGGTTGCGGCGGGAGGGTGTGCGGGTGCCGGCTTGCCAGGCGCGCAGGGTGCGGTCGGTGACGGTCAGTCCGGCCGCGCGGGCAGCATGGCGGGCGTGGTCGGTGCGTGTGAGGTAGTGCAGGCGGGCGAGCAGGCCTCGCCGTGCGGTGATCGGGGTGGCGATGTAGCCGGCGAGCGCGTCCAGCTGGCGGGCGACCGCTTCGTGGCCTTTGAGGCCGCGGGCGCCGTACTTGCCGAACTCGATGTTCCGCTCAGGCATGGTCTCTTCCGAATCCCTCGGGTTGGTGGATCACGGTACGGGGCTGCGGGCGCCGTTCTCCCGCCCCGGCGGGGAACTTGGCGCCGGGGCGGGAGAACAGCGCTAGGAGGCGCTCTCAGGTGGCTCGTTGGCGGTGCTGGGGTCGATGCCGACGGTGTAGGTGTCCTTGACCTTGACTTCGGTGACGCCCCGGCCTTCGGGGAACACCACCCGCCAGTCGCCGGCCACATGCAGTTCGTCGGTACCCATCGCCCGGACCACCAGCAGGCCCTCGTCATAGGCGCGGTGGGCCTTCCACCACAGGTTGGCGAAGGCCTGGGAACGGATGAGGTGCATCCAGTCGGTGCGGTAGAGCTCCCGGTTGTAGTTCGACTCCCCCAACGTGGACACGAACTTCGAGTACATCGCCTTCACGTACTCCAGCGTCACCTCGTCGCCGTCGGCGATCGCCCGGTCCCGGGCATCCTTCAAGGCAATGCGGAACTTCTCCAGCAGCCCCTCGGTCGCCCCCGACGTCCACGACTCGTGAATCTCCGGGGGGTCGCACAGCCCGTACTTCGGGCCCGACACGCGCAGCAGCAGGCGCAGCGTCGGCTCGGTCACCCACAGCGGGCCCGGTTCGTCGCGGTTGCCGATCGGGTTCGGCAGCACCGCCTCGTGCTCCCATGCAGGTGGGGTGATCAGGTGCAGGCCCGCGCGGCGCCGGTCGTGGTGATTCCCGGTGGAGTGTTCGAGTTGCCCGAGCGGCAGATGCGTCTTGAGGGCGGAGAGGTAGGCGCCGTTGACGTCCAGCGCCGTGATCTCGTGCACGCCCGTCGGGAGCTCCGGCCGGCTCCACTTCGGGCGGGCCTCCCACACCTGGTCGGCGCCGCGGGCACTCTGCTTGCGCAGGATGTCCGGCAGCCACGGGTGGGCGACGACGTCGTAGCGGCCGCCCTTGCGGGTGTCGTCCAGGAGCGCCATCGCATCCGGGATCGCCCGCTTCACCAACGCCGCCGTCGCCGCGTCGACATCACCGGCGTGTTCAGTGAGCGCGGCCGCCACCGCAGCGCCGATCCGGTCGGGGGCATCGGCGGTCTGCAGACGGCGGCCGACGGGGACGACCTTCACGCCGGACGCCGCGGGGCGCGGCTTCCTGGCGGGCGCCGGCTGCCGCGGTGCCGCGCGGGGCGCGGGCTTCTCTGCCTGCGCAGGGACGGGAGCGGGCGCGGCCGGGGCGCACTCGGCAGGGTCCAAGTGCTGGGGGAAGCCTTCGACCTGATGGCGGGCCGGCTGCCCGCACAGCACACACGGCTGCGCGACTGCCAGGACGACAAGGAAGTACGCGTACTTCTCCCGCACCTCCCCGCTCGGGTCCCGCCCGGCCTCCCAGCCCCCGACGGTGGACGGGCCCACTCCGAGGGCCTGCGCGAGCTGCGCGCGGGACAGGTTCAACCCCTCACGCAGGGCGCGCCGTTCCGCGGCGGGCGGCAGCGGGGTCTCCTGCCCGGCCGCGGCGAGGAGGGCGTCGATCGCGTCGAAGTCCGCCATCAGGCCGTCCCGTCCACGGCCGCAGGGCGGGCGCCGGAAGTCGGGGGGCCGGGGATCCGGCGGCGTTCCGCGGGGAGGGCTTCGACGGCGCGGGTGGGGCCGTCCAGGAGGTCGTACGCGGTGATGCCGTAGTGCGCGGCGACCGCCTCGCAGTCGGCCAGGCTCCAGGCGGCGGTGCCGGCCTGACGGCGGCTCACCTGCGCCTGGCTCACTCCCACCGCGGCGGCAAGCGCGGTCTGCGACTCACCGGCCGTTGTCATCACCCACATCGGTGAACCCGCGCCAGACCGCCGTGCGAGCTCCGAACCACTGGGCTGCCCTCGATGCGTTGGGGGGGCACACTGGCAATTGCTTCGTCGGCGATTGCATTGCAATTGAGTTGACGGTTGTTCCCGCGGCTGCTGTTCGTCCTGGACGGCACCGGATCGGCCAGCATCGAGCACCGTGTCCGCGCCCTGAACGCGGCAGCCAAGGACACAGCCGCATCCGGCTTCCCCTACCAGGTCCCCATCCTGTCGGCCCCGTTGACCGATCTGCTGCGCGAGGGGCCGTCAGCGCCCGTCTGGCGGCCCGTCCAGACACCCACCCAGAAAGTGAGTTGGATGCACCCTCAGGCGTGATTCCGCTGACCACCCCTCAGGACCTGGATCAAACTGTCAGCCTGCGTTGTCAGTGAGGGGTGACACGCTGCGGTTATGACTGAACCTGTGAAGGGCCCGGCCAGCTACTTTCCGTCGATCGAGAAGAAGTACGGCCGGCCCATAGCCGAATGGAAGAACCTGATCCGTACATCACCCCTGTCCAAGCACATGGAGCTGGTCAGGTGGCTCAAGACCGAACACGGCCTGGGACACGGCCACGCCAATGCGCTTGTCGCCCACACCCTCGCGGAGACCGACAGAGCGTAGAAACCCGTTGGTCGGCCCCGACAGAAGCCCGACCACGATCTGCGGTGTCCCAGCACTGCGTTTCCTGGGTTCAGGATTCAGTCGAGCGCGTCGAGTGCAGCAGTGTCCGCGTGACCTTCCCCCAGGCTGCGCCGGGCTCTCGGTGGCGCCGGGGGGAAGGCGCCCCATCACCCCGCGGGCCCGAAAAGCTCATCGAGGTCTGTGATGCAAACGCCGGGCAGCGCGTCAAGGAGGTCGGCCTGGGTGGCACGGATACCCGGGGCAGGAGCCTCGGGGCCGGCGCCGAGTGTGCGGCGGGTGGTCACGGAGATCATCGTAGGGGCGCGCCAGGTTCGGTATCCGTTGATTGCCTCGGTCGCGGGCAGCAACCGTCACGCAGCAAGTGAGCTCGCGCCATGACCGGCGGGCAGGCCCCGGCAGGGTGCCGGGTAGGTTCGAGTGTGGGTCCGTGCCTGTCGGAGCAGGCACGGACCCACCGTCGCCTTTTGTAGAGCGGTCAACAGCGTGTCCAGCCGACGACAGCGTCGTTGACGAAGTAGCGCGCACCCGCTTCCTCACAGCGGGTGCGTAGTCTCCGAGGGTCCAACTCCCGTCATGGCGTTGGGCCCTCACTCCATAGGCGTCTCCCCCGACGTGACGTCGGACCCAGATCCGACGGAGGTCGGTTCGGCAACTGGGACAGTGCTGGCCGTCGGGCGGGGTGAAGGCGTCGCTGTCGCCGAACAGTTCGGTGATGGGCAGCCCGCACCGTTCCACACGGGGGCGGGGCCGGTCATTGGGGAATGCAGTACCCAAGGCCGTATGCCAGCTGTGGGGCCGGCCCTGTCGCCGTGGGGCGGGCGGCTGCTGACCGCGGTCGAATGCGAGGACTGCGGTCACGTCATCCGGCGCGGCACGCTTGAGAGCACGGCAGGCCAGCTGGTACATCCAGAACCGGTGCGGCTCGGGGCGTTCCTCGACAGCACCCGCCGCCGGACCGCCACGCTCAGCCCCGAACGCCGTGCGCAACTCCATGAGTTGGGGATGCGCTGGTAGATGATCCCGTGCGGCTGAATGCCCCGTACCCGTCAGGTGGCGGGTACGGGGCGCCCCCGCGCAATGCCGGCTGAGGCAGCAGCCGACAAGGTTGCGCAGTGTCCTCCCCCGGCTCCTGACCCTCCGGAGGGGAGAGAGAGGGTCAGGAGCCGGGGTCCGGGGCCCTGAACCGGCCCCCTCCTTCCTGCAAGGGGGCCGTCCCTGTCCGTGTCTTCCGGTACCGAGTGCGGGCCGGATGCGGCCGTAGGCGCCATCTACGCCTGCCGCAGGGCCACCTGATACGTCGACGGGCAGAAGCGGCCCGGAGCGTTCTGCCGGGCAGCCGCCTGTACAGGGCAGAAGGGGTGTGGATCTTGTAGGGCGAGGGTGCGGTGACGGCCGGTGTCACAGCTGCCGGTCTCCTGCGCACGCAGGCCAGAGGCGGTTCCGGAAACGGTTGCGCCCGGCCTGGTCCATCCGTGCCGCGGGCTCCCACACCGATTGCGGTGTGGGAGCCCGCAGCCCTGGTGACGACGTGATCACGATGGCGGGACGGAGCATTGCCGGGGGGCGGTGCCGGTCGTTGAGATCGGTATGAGGACAGGAGACCAGCAGAACGTGGCGCCGGTGGCCTTCGCCTCGCTGACGGATGCGTACTGGCTGGCCCACGACAATGCCGACTTCGGCGGCTGCCGTGAGTTCCCGGGCGCTGATGACAGCGGCAGCCGGGACGGCCGTCCGGCCGCACCGGACAGCAAACCGCCCGGGCGAATGGAACAGGCCCGGACGATCCTCGTGGCCGTGGCAGCCCTCACCGTGATCGCCGCACTGGTGATGGCCGCGAGTTGACCCGCCCGAACGAAACGGGCGGCAGCCACGCGCACAACGGTCGCGGGTGAAGACATAGACGTGCAAGCGGGCCATGGCCTGGGCTGGGCCGTGTCTCTCTGATCAGATCAGGCCCGGGGCGCCCGGCATCGCAGGCTGATCCGAAGGACACCGTCCCAGGCGGACCGAACGCGCGGGCAAGGGCGCCGAGCCAGCCGTTGACAGCCGATTTTCGTAGGCAAACCGTTGTCGGCGCGTCGTTGCCCGGTGGGCCCGTCACCCGCATCCTGACGGTTGAGCACGATCACGATGAAGAGAATGAGGGTTTCCCGCACATGCAGCAGATCCCCGACCTCGGAAAGAACTCGCTCGGCAAGCCGGATCCGTGGGCCAGGGTCCGGGGGCTCGCCTGGTGGCAGTTGGTCCTCTCGATCGTGCCGATCCTCCTGCTGTCGGTCGGCGGGGCGATGGGCGGGGCCATCGGGACGGCGGGCCTCTTCGCGAACCTCTCCCTCGCCCGTAAGCCGTTCGGGACGCCGGTCAAGCTCCTGGCGATGCTGGGCGTGGTACTCGCCTCTTATCTGGGGTACCTCCTCGTCGGTCTCGCCTACAACCTGCTCAAGGGCTGACCCCCTCCGGCCGGGATTCCTGATCTCGGCGGCCTGGGCGATGGGCCCGGGGCGTCCGGCCCTGATCCGCCGGACCGCCCGTGTCCGACTTGTGGCACAGCCCCAGGGCGTGGCCCAGTTCGTGTGCCGCGGTCTGCCGACGTTTCCGCCAGCGGCGAGGCCGTCACGGCGGCCGCCCACCCGGCTTCGACCGCGAGGCTTACAAGCAACGGAACACCGTCGAACGCTGCATCAACGGCCTCAAGCAGTGGCAGGGCCTGGCCACACGAACCGACGAACTCGCCATCGCCCAACAGGCCGCGCTCCACCGCTCCGGCATCCTCATCTGGACCCGACACTGACCAACGAGACAGAAACCTAGGGCCTGACAGAACCTAGTACTGCAACGGTGCTTGCTCTGAGTGCTGGGCAGTTTTCAGGGCCTGTGTCCACGTCGTTTGTAGTGGCTGGTGCGGGCTTGGTGTTGGCGTCGTCGGCGCCATGCCGACCAGTGCAGGATGTGGTCGACCGGGGTGGGGCGGCGGTGGGTGAGGCGGGTGATCAGGCGTCGGATTTCGGCGAGGCTGAGGTGGATGAGCTGGGAGGATCCGTTTCTGCTTTGTCCGCGTCCAGCTGGCGGGCTCGCAGGACGGTCAGGCAGGCGTGGGCGGCCATGGCCAGGGTCATGTGGCGGTGCCAGCCGGGATAGCGGCGGACCTGGTAGTCGTCCAGGCCGCATTCCTGCTTGGCGCTCTGGAAGCATTCCTCCACCGCCCAGCGGCTGCCCGCGATGCGGATCAGTTCATCCAGCGTGGTGCCGGCCGGGCAGTAGGCGATGTAGTAGGAGATTTCCCCGGGCCGGCTGACGCTGCGGCGGGCGAGAACCCAGTGCCGGCGGTCTTCGCGGTGCCAGGGCCGCACCTCGACGCGGGCCCAGTCATAGATCCGCCGGCCATGAGCTCCCTCACCGCACGACCGGCGCTTCCACTTCTGCCGCGGCAGACCGGGAAACAGGTCATGGACGGGGTGGTCGAGTGCCCAGCGGGTGACGACGGTGTCGTGGCGGGTGGTGGCCAAGACGTGGAAGACATCCGCCTGCTCCAGCTCGAACCGCCAGCCCTTACTGAAGCCATAGGCGGCGTCCGCCGTCACCCACCGGAACGGGACCTTGTCGGCGATGGCCTTGCGGACCATCGCTTTGGCCATGGCCACCTTCGTGGCGAAGGCGACACTGTCGTCGATGCCCGCCCGGCGGCAGCGTTCCCGGTCATCCGTCCAGGACGTGGGCAGATACAGCCGGCGGTCGATCAGCGTGCGCCCGCGGCCACTCGCATAGGCGACGAAGACCCGATCTGGGAGTTTTCCGTCCGTCCCGCGGTGCCGGAGTACTGCCTTTGCACCCCGGCCGAGCGGATGCCCTTCTTCAGGAACCCGGTGTCGTCGACGATCAGGACGGCATCTGGGTCTGCGAGGTGTTCGACGACGTAGTCGCGTACGTCGTCCAGAACCTCGTCAGCGTCCCACTCGATGCGGTTCAGCAGCCGGTGAAGGCGATCTGGACCGCCATGGCCGGCCTCCTCCGCCAGCGTCCAGCCGTTCTTTCGCTCCAGCGGAGCTATCAGCCCTCGCATGTAAGCAAGCGCCGACTGACGCGGCTCCTCGCGGCTGAACCTGTGCACGAACCGCTCATGTACGGCCTCGAGTTCACCCGCCCACACCCTGACATCAGCAAGGTCCCCACCCATGACCACACCAACGACCGAACTGGCCAACAGTCACGCCAAGCACCGTTGCAGTACTAGGGCCTGGCCGACGGAGAGGCAGAGGCAAGCGCTGAAGACGCAGCTGTGGCTGTCGGCCGGCGTGAGCCGCAGGCTGCGTGCGATCGCCGCCCGCACCGGCCTCGCTCCCGGGCAGGTCCTTGCCCAGCTCGCCGACCGAATCCGCATCGACGACGACGCGCCCTGGCCGTCGACGCCTTCACCCCGCACTGACAGGTCGTGCGCATCAGGACGGTGCCCCGCACCCGCGGTCCCAGTGAGGGTGCGGGGCACCGCCGCCAGCAGGTCGCCTGACGGCGCGCGGCCCGGCCGCGCTCACACGACCGGGCTCCCACGTGGCTTTTGGCCGAGCGTCCCGCCAAACCCGCCCGCTGTCGTCACCCACAACGGTGAACCTGGCCGGGTCGTCATCAAAATGCGTCCTTTGCCATCAAAAAGTTCAGGCAGCACAGCCAATGGTGGCGACGTACTCGTACGGGCCCCACTGCGAGCCGAGGCCGACGACCTGGTCCACCCATGCCTCGTCCATTTCCTGGTCGTCACCCGCCGCCCACGCCCCGACGATGCGGTCCCAGTTGCGGACGTTCATGGTGCGGAACTCCACTGCACGCTGGCGCGGCCGGTCGACCCGGGACTGGTTGACCGGATGGACTTCCACACGGGTGCCGCGGCCGTCGCGGTTGAGGCGGGCGAGCAGGTAGCGGGCGACGTTCTCGCGCCGCACGGTGCGGTATGCCTGCTCGATCGCGGTGAGGTTCTTGCGGAAGGGCGTGCGGGTGCCCGGCCTGCCAGGCGCGCACGGTGCGGTCGGTGACGGTCAGGCCGGCTGCTCGGGCGTGGGCGCTGCGGGTGAGGTAGTGCAGGCGCGCCTGGAGGCCTCGCCGGGCGGTGAGGGGGGTGGTGATGCAGCCGACGCGCGCGAAAGGCCGGCGGGCGACGGCTTCGTGGCCCTTGATGCCGTGGGCGCCGTACTTGCCGAACTCGATGTTCCGTTCAGGCATGGAGTCGGGTCCTTCGGGTCGCGTGGATCTGCTTTTCCTGTGCCGGGCGCGGCTGTTGCCAGCAGGCGGGCGTTTGACCGGTCCGGGTTGCTGGTCAGCTCATGGCTGTGAAGAGGTGGAAGGCATGAACACAGGTGTGGGAAGCCTTGACGACTGGCTCAGTGAGATCACCGCGCAGGCCCGCAAGGCGAGGCGGAGTCTCGGGTGTCTCCGTCAGCGTGCCGCTGAACAGCCCTCTCACTCCGCAAGATGCGCCCGAATACCTGGTCGCGGCTGCGATCGAGCATGCCGGAGCCCAGAACTGGCAGCTGGACAGCGTCAGCACGTACGGCTCCACGTACCAAGATCGTGGGATCGGCTCCGTTTCCGATGCCTGGGCGCTCCTGTGGTTGCGGTCAACAGTGCTGGATCGCGGCTGGAACAACAGCACCGCCGACAAAGGAGGCTTCATCCAGGAGGCAACGGGTTGGAAGCCGTCCCCGAAATCGTTCGGGCAGCCGGCCTGTACACACCGGACCTGTAAATGACCAGCGGGTGTCGCCCAGCTGTTGCGTCTTCCGCAACCGGACCAGGGACAGCGCAAGGCCGTCGTACGTCACTGCGGTGACGTACGACGGTTACTGAAGACGTACTCCGGTAAGCGAGCCCTGCTTCGGCTGAGGCAGCACCGTCGGCGCGTACGGGTGCTCACTGGGAGAGGTGATCGGCCAGGGCGAGTCGGTCTCCTTCGGTCATGTGATCCCGGAGGATTTGGTTGATCGTCTGGAGGTTCCCCAGGGGAGACCAGACGTACGGGGCCGGGGGACAGCTGAGTCATCTCCCCTGCCACCCGACGGGTTGGGTAGCCGGGGCGGTCGGGAGCAGGCGGGTGTGTGCAGGTTGGGTCAGCGGTGGATAAACAGTGTTACCCCCGTCGATCCGGCAAGGGTGGCCAGGAAGGTGGCAAAGCGGATGGGAAACCGCTGGAGGGTCAGGTAGAGGGACCCAACGCGTATCTCGATGAGGGGAGCGGGGGCCAGGGGGCGAGGAAGGTGCTTCATGGTGTGCTCCTGTCTGCCGTCTGGACGAGTTGTTCGCAAGCTTCCGCCGCAGGGTCTCTGTCGGGAACGGAAAGACCCGGTGAGGCGGGTCTTTCCGAAGGTGTCATGCAGGGGGCTTTTCGACTTACGTCGCGAAGTTGGACAATTAACCTTCCATGGCCTGCCGCATGACGGGGCAAGGTCGCTCAGCTCCTCAGGGGGACGACGTGTGGAAAGCGGCCGAGAACTGGTTTTCCACCAGCGGGCCAGCAGCGGTCCGATCCGTGACTACGCCGCCGCGCTACAAGAGGCGTGGGCTCCCGCCAGGCAGCGCGGGGCGACCCAAAAAAAACTGGCGCGCTTCAGTCACGTCGCCGAGTCGACGGTGAGCAAGTACCTGTCGGGCGAGCGCATCGCTCCGGCCGAGTTCGTTGACGCACTGCTGGCGTTCAGGGCCATCGTCACGGACGGCGCAGTGGCCGAGCGCGTCGGAGAAACCGCACCGGTACACGCCTTACGGGCCAAGGCAGAAGATGTCGGCTCCGCCAAGACACAGCTGAGGCAGGCCAAGGAGCAGATACAAGAGCTTGAGAAGCAGTTGGAAGCCGCCAAGGCTGCTATCAACGCCGATGCTGCCTATCGTGTGAAAGAGCTTCAGGAACAACTGTCACACAGCAAGAAGGAGATCGACGACCTGTCCAAACAGCTGCACAGGGTGCAGGAGGAACTGCAGGCAGAGCGCGACCGCGGCCGCAAGGCCGCGCTGGCAAACTCCGTGGCGAGTACCGCTCTGGTGGTGAAAGGACTCGATGGCGTCACCCGTGCCGCCCGGCCCACGGAAGAGATCGACGACGAACAGAAGATGGTCAGTGAGCTGTTGGTGCTGGTAACCCAACTACAGCAACAGGCCAGCCGGCTGAGCTCCGACGGGCCCGGGAGCCTAGTCACCCAGGAGCGGGACGCGGTTACGCCCTGGCTACGGGAACGCGACGGACTTCTCTTCCGCCACCTTCTGCCCGTGCGGATCTGCACCGTGTCGGCAACCCTGAGTGCCTGCGTCATCTTGAACGTCGACGTCGCCTCCTTCGTCGTCACCTGGCGCAGCGACGCCGGCCTGACCATCGCCCAGCTCATCGCCTACATCATCCTGGTCTTCCCTCTCACCCTGATCCTGTCAGGGCTGTTGTTCGGCTTCGGAGTGTTCCTTGCTCACGGACACAGTGACGACTTCGGCAAGACCGCCGACAGTCTCGCTCTATGGACTGGTGGGGCGGCCCTGCTGCTGGGGATCAGCGGGCCGTTCTTCCTGCCGCCACTGACATGGGTGGGGCATGCATGGGCCGTCTACATCGGGATCCTCTGACCCGGATCCGCGTCCGTCACAGGGAGCTGCCCCCTACGTGGGCGGCTGCTATGAACTCGTCTGATGTTCTTCTCCCACACCGGGGAGCCGAGGACTTCGCCGACCCGGACAACGCCGCCGTGGGTGCCGGGCGGGTCGGTGCGGATCTCGATGTCAGGGAAGGACCGTCGAACCCGGAGGCCTTGATCCCCTGGGTGACGAGCCGCCATTCCTCGCTTTGAGGGGCACCGCGGCGGCCGCGATGGCGCGGCCGGCCTGGCTCAGGCCGTAGAAGGCCTGAACAGGGCGCGTGACGGCACCCACGACGGCGGCGCGGAACATCTGCTCGGTCCGCTCGGACCAGACCGCCGCCCGGCCGGGCGTGAGGAGCATCGATTTCGGCTACATGCGCGACCTGCTGCGAAGACGTCCGGCGGAACGGCGCGAGGTACGTCTCGGCACCTCGCGGGCCGAGGCCGTGATGGTCCCGCTGTTCACCACGGCAACCGCCGACGCACCGCCCGCCACGCACCCCGAGGCCGACTGCGACCCACTGCGCAACCTCGGAAAACGCCGGCAGCACCCGCCCGCCGCCCTGATGAAGGCCAAGCAGCAAAAGAAGGAGACCGCTCCGGCCTGACCTAGATGTGCCACTGGCAGCGCCGCGACCGGCTCGCCCTCGCCCACGTGAAAGCCGGCGGCACCCTCCCCGCCGGAGCGGAGCGGGCGAGCTGGCCGTCCAGGGCGAGAACCTCGGAACGTGGATCACCGCACAGCGGGCCGGGTGGGAGCGGCTGCTGCCCGCACAGCCGTACCCGCTGGAAACCCTCGGCATCGAACCACCTGCGGACAGGTGGTGCTCAGTAGGCACCGACATAGACGGGGGCCGGCTCCCTGCCTTCGCCGTCGACGCTCACCACGTAGAAGAGCCCGCCGGCCCCCGGGACCCGCACCTCCCCGTCGCGGGGGGAGGAGGCGGCAAGGAAGGACCATGCGTACGGGTCGGGGTCCCGGGCGTAGACACGGTAGCTCTGGCCCATGTCACCGGAGTGCCCGTCCCACGAGACGAGGACCCCGTTCCCGTCGCGCCGAGCCATCAACCCGCTGGGCTTCGGCGCGGTGCCCGGCACGGGCCGCGTGGCGTCGACCGCTCCGGAGACGCCGGAACGCTGCCCCGATGTGTCGACCGCCTCGACGGTGTAGGTGACGGCCACATCCTGCGGAGCCCGCGGGTCGGTGTAGGCGGCACCGCCCACATCGTCCGGCCCGTCTTCACCGCCGCGCCCACCGCCGTCTGGATGACGACCGCCCGCACGGGCCTGGACGCGCAGCCGCGCACGCGCGGCCGACGGCCTGCCCGACCGCGACGTCCAGAACGGATGCCACCACAGGCGGGACGACAGCACCACCAGGCGCCGCCGGAGCTCCGCGGTCCCGGCCGTGGGGCGGGTGGCGGCGAGGGCGGCGTAGGTACGGTCCCATGCCGCTTGACGCTGGATGAGGTCGTGGAGGAAGGGGGTGCGTTCCATACCCACATGTTATCGAACTCGTATTCGAACATGTGAGTAGCGGGGCCTGCTCGGTCCCCTCGGAGCAGGAGCTGTGACTGAGCGCTTCAGTTGGCCCCTGAGCGTTGTACTTGGCCCGGCTGAGCGTGATGGTTGGCCGGACCGTTTTCTCGTCACTCCACAGCGCGGCCGATGACTTTGCGGCCCCCGGCCGGTCCAAGCTCGTGACACCCGAGGAAAGGACACCGCCATGTCGGAGCTTCTCGTCGACTTCATCACCTCCCTCGACGGCTATGCATCGGGAGAGGGGTGGCCCGGGTTCTGGGGCCTTGAGGGCCCGGAGTACCTCGCATGGCTCGGCGGGCAGCCCGAGGCCGCCTATCTGATGGGAGCGAACACCTACCGCCTGATGTCGGGCTTCGCCGCAGGCGAGGTCCCCCATGGCCAAGACGAGTTCAGGCCTGAAGAGGAGGCGTCCGTCGACGAGCTCACGCAGGCTTCCAAGGTGGTGTTCTCCTCCTCTCTCAAGGAGCCACTGGCGTGGGCCAACTCCACGCTCGTCCGCGACGACGCTGTCGAGGCGGTCCGCGTCATGAAGTCGAGTGGCTCAGGGCTCCTCACCACGATCGGCAGCCTCAGCCTGTGCCGGTCCCTGCTACGAGCCGGACTCGTCGACCGTTTTCGGGTCGTGATGTTCCCGGTGATCACCGGGGCCACCGGCGAAGAACGCATCTACGACGGTTATCCGGACGTTGCCCTCGAGATGATCGAGCACCGCACCTTCGACGGCCGCATCCAGCTGGTCGAGTACAAGCCCCGCGTGCTCGATCACCCGCCGCTCGGCGTCCCTGCTTGACGTTGCCCCGCCCGCCGGTCCGAACGGCCGCCAGGCCGACGCCGGCGGACAGCCAACGTCAGGGCGCCCGGCCCACCTGGCCCCGAGCCCTCGCAGATCAGCCCAGGCACGCCCTCCCAGGCCGCGGTCTGCACAAAGAACCACCTTCCGGACACGGATGCGCCGCTGGACGCTTCCCTGGGCAGAGCCTCGCGAGCTGAGCCCTCTCCATGGCCGACGGGACCAACTGAAGCGCTCAGTCATACCAGTCCGTCGGCGGGGAACAGCCGCCCCGTGCGCGCACCAAGGCCCACTAGGGTCCGTCTTCAAACGGATCTTGCCCAGAGCAGGAATGACGCGAGTGTGACCGCTGCTTCGCAGGAGGTGGCGGTCTTGTCGTATCGGGTGGCGAGTCCGCGGAAGCCTTGGAGCCGGTTGAAGCAGCGTTCGACGACGTTGCGTTGACGGTAGACCTGCCGGTCGAACGATGGTGGCCGCCCGCCGCGACTGCCGCGACTGTGCCGGTGTCGCTGCTGGTCGGTCTTCTCCGGGATGGTGCATGCGAGGCCGCGTTTGCGCAGGTAGGCGCGGAACCCGCGGGAGCTGTAGGCCTTGTCTGCGATGACCTGGTCAGGCCTGCAGCGGGGGCGGCCCGGTCCGGTGCGCGGGACATGGATGCGCTCCAGAAGAGGTCGCGCGCAGATGCTGTCGTGGCGTTGCCCTGGGGTCACCAGGACGGCGAGCGGGCGCCCCTTGCCGTCGCAGGCGAGGTGGATTTTGGTGGTCGGTCCGCCTCGGGACCGGCCGAAGGCGTGATCGTCCGGTTCGTCCGGCCTGTTGATCGATCGGCAACCGGGTCTCGGCATCCACCAGCAGCGTCCCGTAGACGTCCGCGTACAGCGCGAAGTCGTCCCCGCCCAGAACCCGCGGGATCGCGGCCGGCGGCAGCGGCAGGCGCATCAAGTGGAACAGCACGCTGGTCCGCGACAGCGGCACTCTCAGGATGTGTAGGAGCCGGGCCCCGCCGCAGCCGGTGAGTAGCACCCCGGCCATCTCCACCCGCTGCTGCAGCAGCGGGCTGCGGCGCTGGTAGCGCACAGTCAGCCCCTCGACCTGCTCTGCAAACGTCCGTCTGCCGCACTCCGGGCTGTCACAGAACAACCGCCGCACCGACAGCCCGGTCATCTCCGGGCGTCCTCCGACAGCGACATCGGCCAGCGCGCGGCCATAGCGACTGTGCACCCGCGCAGAACCGCAACCGCAGTCCGGACAACACCGCCGTCAACTCGCGGATGCAGGCAGCGATGCGGACCACGCCTCCCACCACCCACACTCGTTCCACCCGCACCGCATCAAGGTGCGGAGACAGCATCCGTACGAGGTCACCACACTCGCTGACAGTACCGCTTCCTGTGACGGAGCGTCACCGGCGCACGGTGGCACACCCCGGGGTTACCGAAATCTTGCCAGGTCCACTTCAGCAAGTACGCCGACACCGCCTGCCGGAGTCACTGGACGAGCTGCGCGGGCCGACCCATGGTGGCGTGAAGCTGCCGCTGCACATGGCCCGGTCCGGGATCAGGGCCCCTTGCATGATCGACGTCTGTGCGGATTCATCCGGGCCGGACGGTGACGATCTGCCGCACCAGTGCGCAGAGCTCACCAGCCGGGTCGGTCAGCTCCACGTCGACGACCGTCGATCTTCCGAGGCGAGCAATACGGGCTTCAGCCGTTGCGGCGCCGTGGACGGGCCGAAGGAAGTTGGTCGAGGACTGCATAGTGGCGGGAGCAGCGGTGGGATCACCGCTCGCGAGGACGGCCACAACGGCGGCGCTGATGTCGGCAAGCGCCATCAGCGCGCCGCCGTGCACACCGCCGCCGATCGTGGCGAGGTCGCCGCTCTCGGATAGGCGGGCGACGACGCGGTCGGGTTCGATCGTTGAGAAGGTGACGCCCAGGTACCGGGCGAAGGGCACGAGGTGGTGGATGGTATCGGTGGTGATGGGCGGCGTGATGCTCATGCTCATGTCTCCAGTGCTGAGCCGTGGTCGTTGAGGTGTTGCCGAAGGGTCGGTAAGAGGTCCGCGGTGCGTCGCTGGAGGTAGCCGGCGAAGTCAAGTTGGTCGCGGAGGGATCACCCCTGGTGGACGAGGTCGCCCCTACGCCGTGTCGATGCGTTGGATGCAGCTGGCGAACTAAAAGACTCGGTTGGCCTGCGCTGGTCTGATAAATGTGACGCCGTCGTCGGCGACGACGGCGTCCCCGATGGCAACGGGAACAGGGTCCAGGGTGGAGGTCCGTACCGGCGGGACTACGGGCGGTACCAGCGCGGCCCGGAAAAGGCCGATCCGAGACTCAATAGCGGGAGGCCGGTGTGCCGCAATTGCGCGGTGTCCCGGTGGGCGCCCCACAGCACGATTCCGGCGAGCGCGGCTTCCGCAAGCCACAGATCGGCGATGCGCCTCTCCTCGCGCCTGCCTCCGTTGTCGACGACGAGGACGTCGCCCCTGCCCGACTCAGCGATCACTTCGAGGACCGAGTCCACGCTGCCGAGGTGAGTCACGGACCGCGCGGATCCAGAAAATAGTGCGCCCGGCAGGAGCGGCCGAAGCGACGGCGGCGCCCACCTCACGGGGCGATCCACACGGACGGACACATCCGCGATCGCGGCCGTCGGCACCTCCCGGCTACTCTAGGTCGGCCCGGAGTCGACGACGGCGCTCATGACGGCGACGGTGGTGGGCCCGCTGGCCGACGGGGACCCGGCCCGGTACGCGACGCTGACGGCCGCGCTCGCGATCGTGGTGGGCCTGCTGTGTGTGGTGGCGTGGGCGGCACGGCTCGGATTCGTCGCGGACCTGCTGTCCCGGCCGGTTCTCATCGGCTATCTGGCAGGCGTGGCGCTCATCATGACGGTCGATCAGTTGCCCAAGCTCACCGGTGTGCGCACCACGGGCTCGGCGTTCTTTCCTCAGGTGTGGTCCTTCGTCCGGAACCTGCCGGACAGCCATCGAACCACACTGCTTCTCGCCACCGCCGTGCTCGTGTTCCTCTTCGTCACCGCCCGGTATCTTCGCTCAGTGCCCGGCCCCCTGCTGGCCGTTGTGCTCGCCACCACGGCGGTCGTGGTCCTAGGACTCGACGACCGGCACGGCATCGAGGTGATCGGCGACGTGCCAGCAGGTCTGCCCGCTCTCGCTGTGCCGGACCCGACCGAACTGGTGCATCTGGTGCTGCCCGCGCTGGGTGTCCTCCTCGTCGGCTACACCGACGTCGTCCTCACCGCGCGGGCCTTCACCACCCACGACGCGAACACCCTGGACGCCGACCAGGAGTTCCTCGCCCTCGGCGCGGCCAACCTCGGCGCGGGCGTGGTGCACGGGTTCCCGGTGAGCAGCAGCGCGAGCCGTACCGCGCTCGCCGCCTCGGCGGGCGGCCGCAGCCAGATGTACTCACTGATCGCGGGCGCAGGCGTCCTCGCGGTACTGCTGTTCCTCAGCTCCCTGCTCTCCCACACCCCGACGGCGGTGCTGGGCGCGCTCGTCGTCTACGCCGCGATCCGCATGATCGACCTGGCGGGCTTCCGGCGCCTGGCCTCCTTCCGCCGCCGCGAACTGCTGCTGTCACTGGGCTGCCTGGCCGGAGTGCTGACCCTGGACATCCTGTACGGCGTCCTGGTGGCCGTCGGCCTGTCGGTGGCGGAACTGCTCACGAGGGTGGCCCGACCTCACGACGCGGTCGAAGGCGTGGTGCCCGGAGTGGCCGGCATGCACGACGTCGACGATTACCCGCAGGCACGTACCGTCCCCGGCCTGCTGGTCTACCGCTACGACTCCCCGCTCTTCTTCGCCAACGCGGAGGACTTCCGCCGCCGGGCGTTGGCCGCGGTCGACGAACAGAACGGCCCTGTGCGCTGGTTCGTCCTGAACACCGAGGCCAACGTCGAGGTCGACATCACCGCCCTGGACGCCGTGGAAGCACTGCGCCGGGAACTCACCGACCGGGGCATTGTCTTCGCCCTCGCCCGGGTCAAGCAGGACCTGCGGGACGACCTGGAGCCCTATGGCCTGGTGGACAGCATCGGCACCGACCTGATCTTCCCGGTGCTACCGACGGCGGTGGCCACATACAGGGCGTGGCACCACAATCAGTAGCTCTCGGGCTTCGTAATATCTTCTCCCTTTGACATCACGTGGCCCACGCCCACCGTCACAGGCCACGGAACCCGCACTGCATGGCTTCTTCACGCACCTGGCCGGGGTCACGCGGAGCTGTGGACCCGCGGGCGCTACAGGCCGAGCTGCGACTGCACAACGTCCAACGCACTGGCGGCCGGACCAGCACCATGTCCTGGCTCGCCTGATGCCGACGCCTGCACCGCCGCTACGAACGCAAAGCCGACCACTTCCTGGCCTTCACCAATATCGCCTGCACCCTCATCTGCTACCGCAGACTCACCACATAGGGACGGATACGGCCGGGCTGGATTCGACCTCCTGCGACGCCAAGTCCTCCTCGTGGACTGAGCACCCTCACTCGCCGTTACCGGACCACAAGAAGTGGATCAGAACCGTGGGAATTCCCCAGCGGCGGCCATTTGGCGGGGAGCTATCTGGCCGCCGGTGGTCACTCTGCATTCCCGGATGGTTCGTCGTTCTTGATCGGTTCCGGCGGCAGCCGGGGCCTGACCCCGGTGGCACCTGGATGGGGTTGTTGCACATGCCGTAGCGGCATGTGGTGGGGTCGGGGCACCACAGCACGAAAGGCTCTGTCTGCGATGTACTCCTCCCTCACACCTCCCCGGCAGGTCAAGATCGGTGATGCCGCTGCGTTCGCCGGGATCACTCCACGCGCCATCCGCCACTACCACGAGATCGGTCTGCTGCCGGAACCCGAGCGCGGCGGAGACGGCCGCCGCCGCTACGGCTATGCCGACATGACCCGCCTGCTGTGGATCCGCAAGATGGCTGATGCCGGTATCAGCCTGGACGACATCCGGGCCGCCTTCGGCGAAGCCCGGGACGAAGCCGGAGACGAAGCCCTGGACCAAGCCCCGGATATCGAGTCGGTCCTGAGCAGACTGGAGGAAACCCTGGCGGCACAGGAAACCACCATCAAACGTCGGCGCGCGGCTGTCCAGCGCCTGCAGGCGGTGGGCAGCCCGCTGGGACTGCTCTCCGAACTGGTCACGGACCGGCTCAGCCACCTGCCCCCGGGCGCGTTGCGCCCCTCCGATCTGGACGCCCTGCTGGTCACAGAACGGATCTTCGGGCCGCTGGGCGCCGCCATCCAGGCCAGCGCATTCATCGTGCTGACCACCCACCCCGACCTGCGGGCCGAGGAGGACCGTCTTGAGGCGGCCGAGGCCGCCCTCGACGACGGCGTCGAACCCGACGACCCGCGCGTCGAAGAGCTCGCCGTACAGCGATGCGCTCACCAAATGGCCCTGAATCAGGCCATCGAGGCAGCTGGTCTCGACGCGGCCGAGGAGAAGATCTTCGAGATCTACGACGCCGACCTGAAAGGGGACGAGGGCACAGAGATGAGTGCCGCCACAGCGATCACCAAGATGCCTTACGACTTCTCTCCTGCCCGGATGCGCTGCGTGGAACTCGCCGGACGGCTCTTCGGCGAGGCCCTTGCCGACGCCCACTCCGCGGACAGCTGATCGCCTGTGCCTGGCACTGACGTGGCCCGACAACCGGTCGCGTTCATCCGCATGTGACCGATCGGGACAGCCGTCGAGCCCGGGCCGTAACCAAGAGTGACATCACAACTGGCCGTACGTGGGGATTCCGAGCTGGCCGCTGACACCAGTCTGCGGTTGAAAAGCCAGCACCTCCCAATCGCCTTGTCGACGCCGACCACCGCCCTGTGGTCGCGAAGGCATCTTGGGCACCAAACGCTTTAGGCGCCGGCACGGGAGCACAGACCACACGCTCGCCGCGTCGACGCCCGGAAGCTTTGCCCGGATAACCGGCCAGCGCACTCGCCCATCGGGATGACTCAGACCAGGGGCCAATGCACCGTTCGACACTGAGGCGCGGGGTCGACGCACGATCGGAGGGGACGAAGAGGATTCAGCCTGAAGGATCCCTGCGGGCGCGGAGTCGACACTTCCTGAGCTGGGGTTTTACCGGGGGGGACGGCTAAAGGGCTGTCCCGCGCAATGACGAGGAGCAATTGTCAAGAGTTATGGATTGGACCTTCCGGCACAGTGATCCCGGCGGCCAGCCGCGAGCCGGGCGTTTCCGCGCACCTTTGAGGCGGGATTGGCGGACAACGGCTCGGCTGTAGCCCCCAGTGTGACAACATCAATGCGTGGGCATCTTCGATTCCATCACGCGTGGCCTCGGAAGCCTCCGCCCGGTCTCCGACGCGGAACTCGAAGACGAGCGCGAGGCGCTGCGACAGCGTTACGTATCCAGCGGGGATGTCAACGAGTCGTCGAAGCTCTACGACGAGCTGCACCGCTACGACAAAGAGATGACGCGCCGTGCAAGCGAGGCCTATGCCCGTGAGAACCCGAACCCACCAGAGCCCAGGCATCGCGAGCACGGGTGGTACCTGCCGAACGACGACTAAGAGTCGTACCGCATGTGCGGTGCCATCCTGATAAGAATTTGAAGGCAAGTCGTATGCGCGGCGACGGACTTTACCGACAGCGTGACCTGTGACGGAACCACGGCTACGACCACGACAAGTACCGCCGACCAGCCTGAGACCACGGCGCCCCTTGATCGCCCGTCGCGGCACCGAGCACACCTCCGGCCGGGACGCCCAACGCTGTGTTGCGGAACGCGCATTCGTCCGACTCCCCTGGTTCCGCCGCCTGAGCAGCCACTGGGGGATCCGCGACGACATCCACGCAGCATTCCTCACCCTCGGATGCGCAGTCATCTGCCAGCGACGGCTCAAGAATCACCGGATGGGACGCCGACGGGGCAGCGGCTGTCCACAGCGAGACCTTCCGCTCTTCGGCCTTGAGGCCACGAAGTGTCCAAAGCCCGTACAGAGCCAGCAGTGGTTTACCCCTCATCCACTCGCCAGGACGGTAGTCATCCGCTCGCACGAGCCTCTCAGCAAGATCAGGGCGCTGTCGCCGCAAGTACGCACGGGCCTTGCGCGCGTGAGCCGGTTGGGAGGTGATCTTGATGCGGTCGACATCCTCAAGCAGCGGGATGACGTTCGAGATGTTCTCCCAGTTCGTCGCGCTCCGGTCTTCGAGGAGCACCATGCCGTCGAACCCAAGCACCGACTTCGCGTAGTCAGCCATCAACCGGGCTTCCGAAGCGTAGCTGCCGGTCGGACCCCCGCTGAAGATGATGAGAGTGCCTCACGCACCGTCCGAGCGGAGTTGCATCCGATGCATGTGCCGCTCTTGGGTGAGCGAGACGATTCGGCTGGTCGTCCCGGCGGCCAGGATGGCGGCCAGGATGAGGAGTGCGCGATCCTGAGCTGGGCCTTTCCTTGAAATGGCAACGGCCTCGATCCGCTCGGTGCTGGCCTCCTGAAGGACGGCGTCGCCACGCATCCACATCGCCCGGCGGTGCTCGCTGGCGCCGTAGCCGAGAGCGGTGACGGCCATCCAGGCAGTCGCGGCGCATCGCCGCGCCGTGACTGACGCGTACCGACCGTTCAGCGGCGCGCTCCTGGAACCGGCCGCTGACGATCGAGCTGCGGACGTTACTCGTGACGAGAGGGCGAAACGGACACGCCTACGGCCCTCAGCTCGCTGTCGCGTACACGATGAGGTTGTCGACAGGGTGCCCCTGCGCGTCGAAGTCGCCGTCGCACGTGACGAGCCGTAGCGCACGTTCCTGGGTCGGCCCGTAGACCTTCTCCGTCGGGAAGGCGTTCTTGGCGACGCTCTCCATTGCCGTGACGGTGAAGTGGACGACCTTTCCCGTCCTGTCGGTGACGGTGATGTCCGCACCCTCCTTGATCTTCTTCAGGTCGTGGAAGACGGCCTCGCCGAAGCGGGTGTCGTTGTGGCCGATGATGACGGCCGCGCCGATCTCACCGGGCACCGCACCGCCCGTGTACCAGCCCGCGGTCATGCCCTCCTCGGCCGGCGGGACCTGGACCGTCCGGTCCGTGTTGAGGCCCAACTCCATCAGCGAACTGGTGATCCCCAGGGAGGGAACGGCCATCTCGGCAGGGGCCGCCGGAGCGTCGGCCGCAGGCCGCTCAGACTTCGGAGCGCCCGACGCGGCGGCGGGGGCGGTTGGGGCGACCCGGGCCGTCGGGTCGGGGCCGGACGAACAGCCGGTGAGCAGGGTGACGAGGGTCAACAGGGTGAGGGTCGCGAGGCGGGCCCGGGACAGGGCCGGACGGTGTGCAGGGGGCAACTCGGGCTCCAGAACAGGGTGCGAGGGTTCGCCGGAACGCACAGGGCGCCGCCTGGTGAAGGGCGGCGCCACCGTTTCGTACGAGAGGTCGTGCTGCCGGGTCAGCCTTCGCGGCGGGCGGCGGTGCGGCGGCGCAGTACGTAGGTGCCGGCGCCCGCGAGCAGCAGCGCGCCGGTGGCCGAACCGATGAGCGCGCCGGTGTTGTCGTCCTGGGCGGGGGCCTCGCCCGCGGCGACACCGCCACGCGGGTAGTCCTTGCCTCCGGCCTTCCGGGCTTCGGCGGCCTTCCGGGCCTCGGCCTCCTTGAGCGTCCTGGCGTCCTCGGCCTTCTTCTTCGCCAGGGCCTCCTTGTCGGCCGAGGTCGAGTCGGTCGCGCCCGGTGTCGGCGTCGGATCGGTGGCGAAGGCCGCGGTGGCCGGGACGAGCAGCGCGCCGGCCGCGACGCCGGTCAGGACAGCGATACGCAGCGGGCGCAGGGTGAGACGGCGGGACATGTAAGGGCTCCAGTTCCAGCCCGGCTTGGTCGTTCCTGGTTTGCCGATCCGCACCAGGTTCCGGGCATGGCTTCACCCTGACGGCCACCTGTGAGGAAACTGTCAGAGTGCTGTCGTCATCCCGTCAGGGTCGACCGGGGCCCTGCGGCTTCCGTGACTCGGCTGTCGGCAGCCGCAGAGTGAAGGTGGCCCCCTCCCCCTCCGTGCTCGCCACGTCCACCGTGCCGCCGTGGGCCTCGGCGAGCTTGAGGACGATCGCCAGGCCGAGGCCGCTGCCGCCGGTGCTGCGATTACGGGACTTCTCCGCCCGCCAGAAACGGTCGAACACGTACGGGAGGTCGCCCGCCGGAATGCCACTGCCGGTGTCGGACACCTCCACGACGAGCTCGTCCCCCGGGTCGGTGACGTACCGGCGCAGGGTCACCGTGCCACCGGCCGGGGTATGGCGCACCGCGTTGGAGAGCAGGTTGCTGACGGTCTGCCGCAGCCGTACGGGGTCGGCGTCGAGGAGCGGTGGGTGCGGGGTGCCCGGCGGCGGTGTCAGGACCGTGAGGGTGACGCCCGCCGTCTCGGCCAGCCCCTGGTGCGCGCCGGCGACCTGGCCGATCAGCTCGTCGATCCGTACCGGCTTGCGGTGCAGCCGCAGGGCGCCCGCGTCGGCCGCGCCCAGATCCTGGAGGTCGTTGATGAGGTGCTGGAGCTGCACCGCCTCCTCCAGGAGCGAGGAGACGAACGCGGGGTCCGGCACGGCGAGTCCGTCGTGGGCGGCCTCCAGCCAGCCCCGGATGTTGCTCAGCGGTGTTCGCAGCTCATGGGCGACATCGCTGACCATCACCTTGCGCTGCTCCTCCAGGCGGGCCCGGTGCGTGGCCATGTCGTTGAAGGCCGCCGTCAGCCGTCCGATCTCATTGTCAAAGACGACGGGCACGGGCACCGCCGTCACGTCCAGGCCCTCCCGCATGCGCTGGGCGGCGCCGGTGAGCGCGTGCAACGGGCGTACGAGCCTGGCTCCGGCGAGCACCGAGGCGCCGACGGTGAGGGCGAGGACCAGGGCGGTGACACCGGCGATGCGTGCGGTGTTGGCGCGGGAGAGGTCGAAGCCGGGCACGCCGGCGGCACCGGGGCCGTCGATGAACAGGAGTGCGGGCTCGGCGACATATCCCGTGAGCTGTTCCCGGCGGGCGCTTTCGACACAGCTGGCCACGGCCCGGTCGTACGCACTGTCGCGGATCTCGGCGGGGGCGTAGTCGAGTGCGCCGCCGGAAGCCGCTTTGCGTTCGGCCGTCGCGGCGTCCTGTGCCTTCTTGGCGGCCAGGGCCTTCGCCTCCCGTTCGCTGAGGCCGTCCTCGGCGCCGGAGACCGCGTCGTACCGCCCGTATGCGTAACTCCGGTCCCAGGACAGGTCCAGGTTCAGTTTCACGGCGGTGCGACCCTGTCGTTTCAGACAGGCGTCAGCCAATTGGTTGAGGGCACTCAGGGCCTTCCGCTCGGTCGCGGTGGGACCGACGGGGTAGGACGCAAAGCACTTGGCCTCCATGTCACGGTCGGTGACGTTGTCGGTCTCCCCCTCGGTCTCGTCACTCACGAACTGGACGCGGGGCCGTCCGCCCGGGCTCTCGACGACGTCGGCGGCGATACCCATCCGGCTGAGGCACTCCACCCTCCCGGCGGCGGCCTTCCGCAGTGCGTCGTGTTCCTTCGCGGGCAGCCGGAAGGGCCCCACGGCCCTTGGATCGACACGGTCGGCGCCGGCCTTGGCCGCGTCGGGCACCAGCACGGTGTCGACGGAGCGTGGATCCACGACCGCCGAGGCCTGCTGAGCGAGCAGATCGTCGGACGAACCGCTGTCCGCTGAGCGCGAGTCGGCCGAGTCCACGAACGGGCGTCGGCCGGGCGTGGTGAGCACGATCCGGCGCCCGGACTCCAGGGCCAGATCTCGCACGGTGGTATCGACGCCGTCCCAGTCGGGGTGGGTGGCCGCGTAGCCGAGGAGGGTGTTGTAGATCTTCGCGTCGGACTTGAGGTTCTGCCCCTGCTCCTGGCGGATCGCGACGGAGGTCGTCTGCACGGCCAGCCAGGCGGTCGCGGCGACCGAGCACGAGGCCACCAGCGCCGACACGGTCAACAGCCTCCCCGCCAGGCTCTTACGCAGCGGCAGCCGGCCGGCCCCCACCGCACCTCCCTTGTCAGGACGCCGCATGGCGCACGTTCTTCGCGGGATCCGTGAGTTTGTAGCCGACGCCGAAGACGGTGATGAGGCGTGCCGGCCGTCGTGGGACACGCTCGATCTTCTTGCGCAGGTTCATGACGTGCACGTCGACGGTCCGGCCGCTGATGTACTTGTCGAAACCGTGCAGCTCGCCCAGGAGTCGTGCCCTCGTGAAGACCCGGCCGGGCTCGGCCGCCATCGCCGCGAGGAGACGGAACTCACCGGGCGTGCACTCGACGGGCATCCCGGCGACCGACACCTCGTGCCGCAAGGGATCAACCCTGAGCACACCGACCGTCAACACCTCATCGTCCGGACCCACTTCGGGCTCCGAGGCGGGAGCGGGGGCGAGCACGGTCGCCGGAGCCGGGTCGGGGCCACGCCGGTTGCGGCGAAGCAAAGTCCTTACCCGGGCGGTGAGTTCACGCGGACTGAACGGCTTGGTCATGTAGTCGTCGGCGCCGAGGTCGAGGCCGAGCAGCAGATCGTCCTCGGCGCTGCGGGCCGTCAGCATCAGCACCGGCACCTCTCGGCGTTCGGCGCGCAGGACCCGTACGACGTCGAGACCGTCGGCCCCGGGCATCATCACATCGAGGACGACCAGGTCGGGTTCCAGGTGCCGGACCGTCTCGAGGGCCGTCCGGCCGTCCTCGACGACCGTGACGGCGTGACCCTCGTGCTCCAGGTAACGACGCACCAGTTCGGCCTGCTTCGCGTCGTCTTCGGCGACCACTATGTTTGCGCACACGCCGCAGATCGTAGCGACCGCCGGCGCCGGGAGGTCGGAAGTATCCTTACCGTGACGGCGGTTCGGTGGTGGACAAGGGAGGGTCCAGGGCTCCCGCCGAGCGCCCCGTAAGGTCGAGGAGCAGCTCGGCGAAGAGGGCATCACCCCACCCCGACCAGGAGCGGGTGAAGGTCGCGGGGTCGGCCAGGGGGGAAACTCGCGACAACGGCGTTGACCAGCGCACCCTTTACGCGTCGCACGCCTCCATCACCTGGGCGGCCGCGCAGAAGGAACGGGCGCTGGCTTGAGGTCTCAGGCCGCTTTCCCCGTGTGCGGTTCGCGTGCCGCACGGTGGTGTTCGGCGTTGACACGGCGGGCTTCCTCGAGCTGGTCCTCAAGGATGACGATGCGGCAGGCCGCTTCGACGGGGGTGCCCCGGTCGACGAGCGTCCGGGCGCGGGCGGCGATGCGCAGCTGGTAGCGGGAGTAGCGGCGGTGGCCGCCCTCGGAGCGCAGCGGGGTGATGAGGCGGGCGTCTCCGATGGCGCGCAGGATGCCGGGGGTGGTGCCGAGCATGTCGGCGGCCCGGCCCATGGTGCAGGCGGGGTACCGGGGTACGCGCTCCGATGGTCGGCCCGTGATCATCAGCGGGCCGTGATGATGCCTTCGCGCGGCAGCTGGCGCCTCGGTCCTACAAGAGCCCGATGAGGTGAGCGAGCCATCGGCCTGGGACGTCGGAGTTCAGCAGCCAGGGCAGCGCCACTCCTGCCGGGGCGCGAGCGCGCTGACCGCAATGCAGGTGGCGCTGAACCGTTTACTCAACGGGGAGCGTTGCCCTCGTGCGCACAGGGCCGCGACGCGTGCAGTGACGAGCAGGACGAGGAGGCATCCCGTCAGCAGGAGGGCGCCGTAGCCGATCAGCGTGGCTGGGGCGGCACCCACGGTCTGCCCTGCATCAGCTTCGGTACCGGTCCGGGCAACAACGGCTCGATGAGCGACCACAGTTCATCCGACACAATCCACGGCCGCGACTGACGTTTCGCCACAACCAGACCAACGAGCGAGGACACCCACAGTCACATGATCAACAGCTTTTGTTAGAAGCAGTTAGTCACGCTTGCGCACTGAAGGTAGATCGCCCCGATGCGAGTGCAAGCGCGGCCGCCAGAGCAGAGCCGACGGCGAGGATGAGGAATAGTCTGTCGTAGCCACCCAGCTGTCCCGCCAGAGCTGCTCCCGCCCAAGGCGCAAGCGCCGCGGCCACCGTTGCCGGAGCGATCAGAAGTCCGGACAGGCGGCCGTAGTTCGTGGTTCCCCAGCGGTCGCTGACGGCGGTGGCCTGGAGGAGCGTGAGGTTGCCGCGTACGACTCCTGCGAGGACGGCGAGCAGGATCAGCAGCGGGATCGGGCCGGGGATGAGGGCAAGGGCCGTCGTGGTGGCGCCGCCCGCGGTGAACAGGACCGCGGTGCGGGTGGTGACGCTGGTGGTGCGGGTCAGGGTGGCGTAGAGGGTGCGGCCCAGCGTTTGGCCGGCTCCTCCGAGGCCCAGTGCCCAGGCGGCTGTTGAGGGGCCGGCGCCTCGTTCGATCATCAGCGGGACCATGCCGAAGACGACGGCGTACATGGCGAAGCCGGAAGAGGTGAAGGCCAGGACCAGGAGCAGGAACGGGCGGCTGCGGGCGATCGGTGTGCGGTTGGGCGCCGGTGTGGACGGTGGGGCCGGTGGCCAGAGGGCTCGTAGGGCCAGGGCGTGCGCGGGGATCGTCACGGCCGCGAGGATGACCGCGAGCACGACGTAGGTGGCGCGCCAGCCGAGGTGGTCCGCGAGCACGGCGGTGAGCGGGGCGAAAATCGTGCTGGCGAGTCCGCCGGCGAGGGTGACGATGGTCAGGGCGCGTACGCGGTCGGGTCCCCACCAGCGGGTGACGGCGGCGAAGGCGGGCTGGTAGAAGGTGGCGGCCATGGCGAAACCGGCCAGGAGCCATCCTGCTGTGAAGACATAGAAGTTCGGGGCTGCGGCGATGGTCAGAACGGCCGTGACCGCGAGCACGGAGCCGGTGGTCATGACGGTGCGGGGGCCGCGGCGGTCGAGGATGCGGCCGATGGGGATGCCGGTGACGGCCGAGATCAGGAGGGCCGCAGAGAACGCCGCGGTGGCGGCGCTGGTGGACCATCCGGTGTCCGCTGTCAGGTGCGGGAGCAGGACGGGGAAGGCGTAGTAGACGATGCCCCAGCTGGTGATCTGGGTGGCGCAGAGTGCGGGCAGTGCGGCGCGGGGCCGCGAGCGGCTCGTTGGCGTGCCGGTCGCGGCCTCGTCGGTGTGCAGGTGGGTCATCAGCAGATCAGCAGCAGCCGCCACCGGCGGCGACAGGTTCGCCCGCGTTGGCATCCGTGTCGGAAGTGGCTGTGCCTGATGTGCAGCAGCTGCTGCCTTGCTGCTTGGCGAGGGAGTCTGCGTCGGCTTTCACGACGTACATCTCCCAGGGTTCCTGGCCGGGGCCGTGGACCCAGACTTTGTCCTGGAGTGCATAGCAGCAGGTGGTGTCGTTCTCTTCGTCGGTGATCAGGCCTTCTGCGCTGAGGCGGGTGGTGGCGGCGTGGACGGCTTCGGTGGTGTCGACTTCGACTCCGAGGTGGTCCATGCGGGTGTCCTCGCCCGCCGTGCCTTCGATGAGGACGAGCTTGAGCGGGGGCTCGGCGATGGCGAAGTTGGCGTAGCCGTCGCGGAGTTTGGCGGGCTCGGTGCCGAACAGTTTGCTGTAGAAGGCGATCGAGGCTTCGAGGTCGGGGACGCGCAGGGCGAGCTGTACACGGGACATGATCTTTCCTCCTGCGTAGGAAGGACGCGTCCGGCCGGGCTTTGGCCGAGGCGCGATGGTGCAAGGCCGGGCGACAGCCGGTGGTCAGCAGCTGCCGGATGCCTCGGGCCTGCCGATCTGGAGGGCGGACGTGGCGGATCCGATCTGGACCAGGGAGGGCGCGGGGGCGCAGCATCCGCCGCTGCTCTCCTCGGCAGCCGCCTCGTCGAAGAGTCCTGCGCCGCCGCAGACTCCCGTCTCGGGCAGGGTCAGTTCGACGCGCTCGGCTGCTTCCTGGTCTCCGGCGAGGGATGCGGTGATGGAGCGGACCTGCTCGTATCCGGTCATGGCGAGGAAGGTGGGGGCGCGGCCGTAGGACTTCATGCCGACGAGGTAGACGTCCTTCTCCGGGTGGGAGAGCTCGTTGACGCCGTGCGGGTAGACCGTGCCGCAGGAGTGGACGTTGGGGTCGATGAGCGGGGCCAGCGCGGTCGGGGCCTGGAGGCGTTCGTCGAGGCCGAGGCGGATCTCGGACAGGAAGGTCAGGTCGGGGCGGAAGCCGGTGAGGACGATGGCCTCGTCGACCGCGTCGAGGTGTCGGCCGTCCTCTGCGATGAGGATCAGGCGGCCGTCTTCGTCCCGTTCGATGGTCTCGGTGCGAAAGCCGGTGACGGCGTCGGCGTGGCCGTTGTCGACGGCTGCCTTGGCGGCCAGGCCGAGGGCTCCGCGGGCGGGGAGCTGGTCGGCTTCGCCGCCGCCGAAGGTGGAGCCGCTGATGCCACGGCGCAGGATCCAGACGGCGTGCGTGCCCGGTTCGTTCTGGGCGAGGTCCGCAAGGGTTGCGAGCGCGGTGAAGGCGGAAGCTCCGGAGCCGATGACCGCGGTGCGCTTTCCTGCGTAACGCGACCGTACGGACGGGTCGTTGAGGTCGGGGACGCAGTAGGTGATGCGGTCGGCCGCCGCGTTCTCGCCGAGCGCGGGCAGGCCGCTGGCGCCGGCCGGGCTCGGGGTGGTCCAGGTGCCGGAAGCGTCGATGATCGCGCGGGCAAAAAGGCGCTCCTCGCCGCCGTCGGCGGTGGTGAGGTGGACGACGAGGGGCTGGCTGTCTCGGTCGGCGTCGACGATGCGGTCGCGTCCGGCGCGGGAGATGCCGGTGACGGTGGCGCCGTAGCGGATGCGGTCGCCGAGGGTGTCGGCGAGGGGCTGGAGGTAGCGTTCGGCCCAGTCGCCGCCGGTGGGGTAGGTCGTCGCCTCGGGCCGGCTCCAGCCGGTGGGGGCGAGCAGCTTCTCGGCGGCGGGGTCGGTGAGCTCGCTCCAGGTCGAGAAGAGCCGGACGTGGGACCAGTCCCGCACTGCGCCGGCGGCCACCGGTCCTGTTTCCAGGACCAGGGGCGTCAGCTGCCGCTCCAACAGGTGGGCGGCGGCGGCCAGGCCGATGGGGCCGGCTCCGATGACGACAACGGGCAGATCCTGGGCAGCGGGCGCAGTCACGACGGGCTCTCCTCGGTTTCGATGTTTGTCGATGTCCTCTGGTCATCAGGATGCACCCGGGTTCGATGTGCGTCAACATAGAGATTCATCGAAATAGTCGCGCCCGTTCGGGCAGATCCGTTCCCCTTCGACTCTTGGCAGGTGATTAGATGAGTGTCAACATAGAGGCATGTCGAAGTTAGTCTCTGTCTCCGGTGCTCCGGACACCACCACGTCTCTGGCTTGCTGCCAGCCGCTGGGGCAGGAAGAGCTCTCCGCGCCCGACGCAGAGAGGATCGCGAGCATGTTCAAGGCCCTTTCGGACCCGGTCCGTCTGCGGCTGTTCTCCCGGATCGCCGCGCAGCCCGGCGGCGAGGCGTGCGTCTGTGACATCCAGGACGTCGGCGTCTCCCAGCCCACAGTCAGCCACCACCTGCGCAAACTCCGTGAAGCGGGTCTTCTGGTCTCCGACCGGCGGGCCAGCTGGGTCTACTACCGGGTGGCCCCGGGCGTACTCGCCGGCATGGCGGGTCTGTTGTCAGCGGCGGCGTGAGCTGAGCCGGTCGCCGAGTGGCGACACACTCCGGTGGGTTGAGGGCTGAGCCGCCCCGGACCGTGCCGTGCCCGTCCACTCGCATTCCCAGCCGGACGACGCTGGGGTGAGGAGAAAAGATGTCCCGTGAGGCCGCGGAGCCTGCCGAGAACGCGGAGTGCTTCCAGCTGAGCGCGGCGGATGCGGTGTGGTGGGCCGGCGTCTTCAAGACACTGGGCGATCCGGTACGCCTGCAACTGCTGGTCCATCTGGCGGCACGGCAGGGAGCGGAGGTCGCGGCGCACGACATCTGCGATGTGGGAGTGGCTCAGTCCACCGTGAGTCATCACCTCAAGCGGCTGCGGTGCATGGGGCTCGTGGAGAACAGGCGGGAAGGGCGCATCGTCTACTACCGCATGGGCGCCGGGGTCCGTTCGGCGCTGATGCAGATCCTTCAGCGCGACCAGGCCGAGGCACCCACGATGCCGTCGGCGCCCGAGACGGCCAGGGCGCCCCTGGTGGAAGACTCCAGCCCGTTGCCGCCCTGAGGGTGAAGCGGCGGCGCCGGGCCGGAAACGGTCGCGGGCCCTGAGCCTTGCCTGCTCAGGGCCCGCTGATCAGTCCGGTACGGCTGCTCCTACGAGGGCTCGATGGTGAGCGCTGCCCGTCAGGAGACTGCGGCGGCGGCCGGGGACACGGTCGCCGGCTGGTCCAAGTGGACCGTGGTGTCGCACAAGCGCTCGACCTGCGCCGGGTCGTGGGAGACGAGAAGGACCGTCCGGCTGCCGCGCAATGCCGCGATGGACTGCTCGACCGTGTCTCGGCTCTGTTCGTCGAGTGCGCTGGTCGGCTCGTCCAGAAGCAGGCACTCCGGTTCCAGGGCCAAAGCCCGGGCCAGGCACAGGCGCTGTCGCTGTCCCGCGGACAGGTTCTGTGCCGGCGAGTCGAGCCGGTCGGAGACCTCCTTCCACAACCCGGCCTCGCGCAGGGCCTGTTCCGCTCGCTCCTTCAGCACTTCCCGCGGGGCCCGCAGGACGTGCCGCAGCCCGAACAGGGCGTTGTCGAGGATGCTGCCCCCGAAGACGACCGGTGTCTGGGGTACGAGGACGATCTTTGCCCTGAGGTCGGCGTCTCCCTTGCCGGGCGCGATCGGCCGCTCCAGCACCTGCAGGTCGCCGTCCCTGGTGAGGCCGGTCGGGAGGAGGTCCACCAGAGCACGCAGGACGGTGGATTTGCCGGCGCCCGACGGCCCGCACAGCCCGGTGGTGGAACCACGCTCCAGGCTGAAGGAGACCGGCCCGACCAGGGTCTTGTCACGGCTGAGCACGCGCAGTTGACGCACGGCGATTACGTTGTCCATCGCTCTCCTTCGAAGCGGTTGCGCAGCGCGACCGCCGCGCTGAGGAGTACTGCGGTGATCAGTACGAGGACCATGGCGCTCCCCCAGGCCTGGGTGACGGCCTGGGGGTCGCCCGAGTCCTGGGAGAGGGTGAAGATGTGCGTGGGCAGCGCCTGGACCGGTGATTCCACGACGCCGCTCGGGAAGGCGGGAGCCCCGAAGAAGACGGTCGCCGTGAACAGCAGCGGCGCGGTTTCTCCCGCTGCGCGGGCCAGGCCGAGGAGCAGGCCGGTGAGCGTGGCGGGCCAGGCATAGGGGACGACGACCGAGCGGATGAACTGAGCGCGCGTCAGCCCCAACGACAGGGCGCTCTCGGTCAGTTCCGGTGGCATGCTCCGCACACGCGCGGAGGTGGCCAGGGCGATCACCGGGATGACGACCGGCACGAGCACGATGGCTCCCGCCAGCCAGGATCTGCCCCATCCCATGGTGCTGGACAGGATGACGAACCCGGCCAGCCCCAACAGGATGGTCGGCGCTCCGCCCAGCACGATCGTCAGGGTCTGCAGCAGCCGTGCGACCCGTTCGGATGCGTGGACGCCGATCAGGATGCCCGCGCCGAAGCCGAGCGGGAGCGCGATCAGACCCGTGGTGACGATGAGCAGCAGGGTGCCGACGATCTGGTCGCGTACGCCTCCGCCCGCGGCGCCCGTGGCCGAGGTGAACCAGAAGGACGGGTTGAACGCGGAGCTTCCCCGCGTCACCAGGAGGGCGAGCATGCCGAGGAGAAGAGCGGTGGGCAGCAGCAGTGCGCCCAGACGCAGTCCCATGGCGAGCCGGTCACGCTCAACGCGCATCCGGGGCGCGCCGCGGAAGGCGGGGGCTCGCTTGTCCGACGTACCGCGTCTTTGGCCTCGGGTTCCCCAGATGGTGGCCGCGGCCACGAACGCCAGGAGGACGAGGCCCAGTCCGCACAGAGCGGCGAAGTACGGGCCGGATGTGCCGGCCAGCACCGGCTCGGGGCCGGCCAGTTTCGTCGTCAGTGTCTGCCCCGGGTGCACCAGCGAGTGGAGGAACCCGTCGAAACTGGTGGGCAGTCGCCCATCGGCCCGGCCCACCACCAGGAACACGGCGATGGCTTCGCCGAGCGCGCGGGCCAGGCCGAGCAGGACGGCGGAGCGCATGCCGGGCCGGGCGAGGGGCAGCACCGCGGAGCGGATGACCTCGCGGCGGGTCAGGCCCAACGAGAAGGCGGCCTCCCGGTAGCGGTCGGGCACCGCGGTGAGCGCGTCGACGCTCACCGCCACGATCGTCGGCGTGATCATGACAGCGAGAACGATCCCGGCGGCCAGGAGGCTGTCCCCGCCCGGTACGTCCCCGATCCAGGCGACGACGGGCCGGATGACCATGATGCCGATCAGGCCGTAGACGATGGACGGTACGGCGGCAAGCAGCTCCACGCACATGCGCAGCGGCCGGGCCACGCGGGGCGGCAGGTACTCCGACAGGGCAAGAGCCGCTCCCCAGCTGACGGGTACGGCCAGGATCAGAGCGAGGGCGCAGACGACGGCCGTGCCGTAGATCATGGCGAGGCCGCCGTAGGCAGCGTTGGGAGGGCTCCAGGAAGCGTCGGTCAGCAGGGCCGGCCAGTCGACCGAGCCGCTGCTGATCCCCGCGACGAGATAGCCCACGACCACGAGAAGAAGGGCTGCCACGGCGAACACCCCGGCGCCCGTCCAGCTCCAGACCCATTTCGAGGGGCGTGGCCGTATCTCTGCGTCAGGTGGCGCGGCATCGCGCGCCAGTGTGGTGGTCATCGACTACTTACCGATTTCCTTGAGCGTCAGATAGCCGTGCTTGGTCATCAGCTTCTGGCCCTTGGTGGTCAGGACGTAGTCGATAAACTTCTTGGCCGTCCCCTCCGGCTTGCCGTCCGTGATGAAGTACAGCGGCCGGGACATGGGGTACTTGCCGGAGGCGATGTTCTCGGGTGACGCGGCGATGCCGTCCAGGGTGACCACGGCCAGGTCCTTGTGCCCCTCGACGAAGCTGGTGGACAGCGGGGCCACCGAGCCGGGGGTCGACTTCAGCTTGTTGCGGGTTTCGAGGTTGCCGCCCACGATCGCGAAGTTGTCCGACTCCGGCGGCGCGGGGGCCTTCTTGTCGCCGTAGATGTACTTGTCGAGCACCTCGCGGGTCCCGCGACCTGGCTCCTTGTCGTAGACGAAGACCTTGAGATCGGGTCCGCCGACTTCGGACCAGTTGGTGATCTTGCCTTCGAACAGGTCCCGTACCTGATCCACGGTGAGGTTCTTGACGCCGGCGTCGGCGACCTTCTTGGTGACGATGATGCCGACGGCGTCCGAACCGATCTGGGTGGATTGGAAGTCGGTGTCGGGGCTGGCGGCCTTGTCCTCGTCCGCGAGGGGCTTCGAGCTCATCGCAATCTTGATCTGGCCTGCGGCGAGCTGGGAGATGCCGCCGGCGGAGCCGCCCTGGGTGGCGACGGTGATGTCGAGGCCGTCGGCCTTGAGGGCCTCGGCGGCGTCCGCGGCCACGGGGGCTACCGTGGTGGAGCCGCTGACCTGCAGTGCACCTGATCCTCCCGCTTTTCCGTCGGCGCAGGCCGTGGCAAGGGACGCGAGGACCAGAGCGGTTGAGGCGAGGTGGGCGAGGCGGCGCTTCGTGCTGAACACCAGTGGGGCCTTTCTGTCTTCATGGGATACCGCGGCGTGGATGTGGGCATGGGTGTGCGACATTTCTCGGTCCCCTCTGCGGCGGTCACTGAGGTGACGGCTGGAGGGAAACCGGCCTGACGTAGCTCTGCGACGACAGGTGCACACCTGTGCCGTCCGCGCTGTGGCTGGTGTTCATCTCGCTCGTGTGGAGCGAGGCGAGGCGGCCGGGCGGGCGGTGCAGGAGTCGGGGTGTGGGCAGCGGAACGCGGGCACCGGCTGGAGCCGGCACCACGAAGGACGTACGTATGAACATGTCAGATCCTTAGGGAATGGCGGTGCCCTGAAGGGATTACGCGGGCAGCACGAGCCCCAGGGGGCGGCTGCCTGCGCAGGCTGCAGACGGATCTGTAGCGGTGCAGTAGGGACGGCGCTGTGCGTCGTCATGGCTGTGGTGCCTTCGGCTCAGGGCCGTCGGCACCGCGGTGACGGAGTGCTCCTCCTCAGCGGGTGAAGGTGATCCAGACGTGGCCGAACGCGGCCAGGTGGACGTGGAGTCCGTCGCTCTCCTGCGTGGTGTGCAGGGCGCCGCGGACGAAGTGGGCCTGCTGGCCTGCGGTTTCGGGCAGGAGAGCGTCCAGGCTCGCCGAGACGGCGTCGCTGGAGGGGTTGTGCAGGCACAGCACCTGGCACGAGCGGTCGGGCGACTCCCGAAGAACCGCCCACACGCCTCCCGCGGCGGCGAGCGGCCGCGCGGTCGAGTCGTCCGCGAAGGCGGACGCGATGGAGGGCGGCAGCGGACAGCCCATCTGATCAGCGGGGCCTTGGAGGGTGGCCTGCAGCGACGCGAGCAGTGCGGGGACCGCGTCCTCGGTGCGTACCGTGGCGGCGGTCGGGGTGGGGGGACTCATAGAAGTGGCCTTCCTGTCATGGCGGATCCGGTCTTGTGTCCCAGCAGGTGCAGGATCGTGGGGGCGACGTCGGCGAGCGTTGCCCGCTGGGGCAGCGCGGCGGTGGCTTCCTTGTTCGCGGGCACCACGACGAGGGGCACCGGGTGGGTGGTGTGCCCGCCGTAGGGGCGGCTGGTTCCGTCCGGTGCCTGCTTGGTCATCTTCTCGGCGTTGCCGTGGTCTCCCACGAGCAGCAGCCACCGGCCCGACTCGGCGGCGGCTGCCGCGATGCGTGCCACCGCGGCGTCGGTGTGTTCGCAGGCTTTGACGGTGGCCGCGTAGTCGCCGGTGTGGCCGACGACGTCGATGTTGGCGAGGTTGGCGATGACGAGGTCGACTTCGGGGCGGGCCGCGGCGTCGAGGACGGCGTCCGTGACCTGGTCGAGGTTCATCTCCGGGCGGGCCTTGTAGTCGGGGGCGCCGGGGCCGGTGATGCGGACGTGTTCCTCGACGCTGCGTGCCGTGCTGTCACGCCCGTTGATGTAGTAGGTGACGTGCTCGAACTTCTCGGCCTCGGCGATGCGCACGCTGCGTACGCCTGCGGCGGTGAGTTCGTCGGCCAGCCCTCCGGAGGCGTCCGCGCGCTGCACCAGCGCGGGGATGTCGGCGCGGGTGTCGTACTGGGCCAGGCTGAGGGTGTCCACCGTGCGCGCGGTGGCCGCCAGGTGCTCCAGCAGGCGGTCGGCGAGCTGCTGGATGCGGTCGCTGCGGAAGTTGAACCACACCAGGCCGTCACCGTCGGCGATGCGCGCTCCCGGTGCGTCCCGCAGGACGCTCGGGTCCACCCACTCGTCGCCGCGGTCGGAGGCGTTAGCGGCTTCGGCCGCGGTGTTCACCTCGGTGCCCTCCGCGTCGGCCACCAGATGGACGGCCTTGTCGGTCAGGTCGAGGTTGCCGGCCTTGTCCATGGCGTAGCCGCGGCCGATGACGCCGGCGATCGCTCCGGTGCCGGCTGCTGCGGCCAGTTCGGTGACCTGCGTCAGGTAGGTCTCGGCGGTGCCGTCGGCCACGTCGCGTCCGTCGGTGATCGCGTGGATCCACACACGGGGCACCTGCCGGGCGGCGGCCGCGGCCAGCAGCTCGCTGAGATGCCCGACGTTCGCGTGGATCTGCCCGTCCGAGCACAGGCCGACCAGATGCAGCGCCCCTCCCCTGGCCGCGAGCGCGTCCAGGAGGGAGACCAGGCGCGGGTTCTCCCGCAGCTCACCGGAGTCGATGTGCTGCTGGACCAGGAGGCTGTCGTAGGGCAGAGGCCGTCCCGCTCCGATGACCATGTGGCCGATCTCGGAGTTGCCGACGGTGCCCGGCAGCAGCCCCACGGCCTCACCGGACGCGTCGGCCAGCGTGGAGGGGTAGCGGCCGGTCAGCTCGTCCAGAACAGGTGTGGATGCGGCGTCGACAGCGTTGTCCTCGGCCGGCGGGGCGTGGCCCCAGCCGTCCAGTACCAGCAGGATGCCCGGGTCGCCGGGCGTGGTGTCCGGCGCGGTCACTTGGTGCTCTCCAGGGTGGGGTGGAGGGTGTCGAGGGTCTGCCAGAAGGTGGGGAAGGACTTTGCGACGCAGCCCGGGTCCTTGATGACGACGCCTTCGGTGCGCAGGCCGGCGATGGCGAAGGTCATGGCGATGCGGTGGTCGTCGTAGGTGTCGATGGTCGCGCCGTGCGGGGTGCCGCCGGTGATGTACATCGCGTCGGGGAGTTCCTCGACCTCGATGCCCATCTTGCGCAGTTCGGTGGTGACGGCGGCGATGCGGTCGCACTCCTTGACGCGCAGCGAGGCGATGTTGGTGATGCGGGTGGTGCCTTCGGCGTAGGCGGCGACGGCGGCCAGGGACGGTACGACGTCGGGCATGGCCTCCATGTCGATGTCGATGGCGCGCAGCGGGCCGCCGGTCAGGGTGATCTCGTCGTCGGTGACCTGGGTACGACAGCCCATCCGCTCCAGGGTGTCGACCAGGTGGACGTCGCCCTGGTGTGAGCCGGAGCCGATGCCGGGGATGACGACGCGGCTGCCCAGGATGGCGGCGGCGGCCAGGAAGTAGGACATGCCCGAGGCGTCGGGCTCGACGGTGACCTCGCCGCCGCGGGCCTGCTGGCCGGCCGCGACGGTGAACGTGCGGTAGCCGTCGCGGCCGACGTGCACGCCCATCTCCTTGAGGGCGGCCAGCGTCATCTCGACGTACGGCTTGGAGACCAGTTCGTCCGCGATGGTGATGTGGGTGTCGTTCTCGGCGCGCAGCGCGTTGATGATCAGGCTGGAGGTGAACTGGCTGGAGACGACACCGTTGATGGTGGTGGCGCCGCCTTTGAAGGAGCCGCCCACGACGCGGATCGGCGGGCTGCCGTTGCCGCGGACCGCGGTGGCGTCCACACCGAGCGGCGGCAGCGCCTGCAGCAGGTCGCCCATGGGCCGCTCCTGCATGCGGGTGTTGCCCGTGATGATCGTGGTGCCCTGGGCGTGGCCGGCCATGGAGATCAGGAAGCGCAGGGGGGTGCCGGCGCCGCCGACGAAGATGTCGTCCTTCGGGGCGCGCATGGGCCGGCCGGTGGGAGTGACGTGGATGCTGGCGGTGGCGTGGTCGACGGCGCAGGTGACGTGGCCGAACGTCTCGATGGCGCGGGCGAAGTAGAGGGTGTCGTCGGACAGCAGGGCGCCGTTGATGACGGTCTCGCGGCCCGAGAGGGAGGCGATGGCCAGGTAGCGGTTGGTGTAGCTCTTGGAGCCGAGGACGTTGACGCGTTCGTCGAAGGCCGCCAGGGGCAGCACGGATACCTCTTCGGCCTTCAGGCGCGGGTCGGGTGTCGCGTTCATACGGTCCTCCGTGGGGTTGCGCGGATGCGGGCCTTGGGGCTGGTCAGGCTTTGACGACGCGGCAGGCGAAGCATTTGTAGGCCTGCTGGCCGGAGAGGTTGTCGTAGTACTGGTCGTCGGGCAGCGTGTTGGCGGGTTCGTAGCGCGGGTCGTCGAAGAGGTCGCCGACCTTCTGGGCGGGGCCGAAGGTGTTGGGAACGAACACGGTGTCGGGCCGGATGCCGTCCCAGAAGAGTGCGGTGCCGCTCACGGCGCCCCGCGGGCTCTCCACCCGTACGTCGTCGCCGTCGGCGATGCCTGCGCGCTGGGCCGTCTTCGGGTGGATCTGGATGAAGCGGATGCCGTTGAGCTGTTTGCCGGTGGGGGTCCAGTGGGTCATCTCGGCGAAGTGCACGACGCTGGGTCGTCCGGTCATGCCCATCAGCGGGAAGGTGCGGTGCACGTCACCGTTGCCGGGCACGCCCAGTCGCACCGGGTGGGTGAGGGCCTGCGGGTTGATGGGGCTGGTGACCAGCTTCTTGCTGTAGGCCACGGTGGGGTGGGCGCCGGTGACCTCGGGGTGGGTGTAGAAGATCGGCAGCGCGGTGTGTCCGGCGGTCGACAGGCTCTTCTCCAGCGCGGGGGTGGTGAGTTCGACCTTGCCGCTGGGGGTGAGGAAGCGTTTTCCCCGATGCGCCGCGTCCAGGGATTCCGCGGCCTCGTACCAGCTGGGGTGGTCGAGGTAGAGGGTGCTGACCCCGGGGTGCTCGGGTGTGGGGCACGGCCAGCGCAGCGGCTCGGTGCGCTTGCTCATGCGCTCGCGCGTCATGCCGCCCGCGCCGGGCGTGTGCTTCACGAAGTCGGCCCACAGGTTCTTGTAGTCCATCCACCGCTTGGGGAACGCCTCGCGCCATTCCTTCGCCGGGCGGCGGGTGTCGAGGTCGGCCAGCGCGTGGGCGAGGCCGATCCAGATCTCGTAGTCGGGGCGGGACTGGCCGACGCGGTCGACGACTTGGTCCTGCCAGCGGATGGCGCGGTCGTCGCGGCGCATGTAGACGCCTTCCATCTCCAGTCCGCTGCAGACGGGCAGGATGATGTCGGCGTAGGTGGCGGGCTCTTCCATGAACAGGCCGGTGTAGACGTAGAAGTCGAGCTGTTCGAAGGCTTTGCGGACCTTGGTGGTGTTGGCGGAGGACACCAGCGGGTTGCCCTGGGTGATGACGGCGCGCAGCTGGTAGGGCTGGCCGGTGAGGATGGACTCGGCGAAGTAGTCCGGGCCGACCGGCAGGGCTTCGCGGCGCTCGGGCGTCTCGGCTTCCAGAGGCGGCAGGTGCAGGTCGCCGGGCCAGGTGTTGTGCATGAAGTTGCAGCCGCCGCCGGGCTTGCCTATGTTGCCGGTGATCGCGGCGAGGAACGTGAGCACCCGGTAGGTGTCGAAGGCGCCGAGCTGGTGCGAGATACCGGCGTTGCAGAAGATCGCGGCAGGTTCGGCGCCGGCGTACTCCTCGGCCATGGCCGTGATGGTGGCGGCGGGCAGGCCGGTGACCTTCGCGGCCCAGGCGGGCGTGTACTGGTGCTTGGCCAGATGGGCGCGCAGCTCACCGAAGCCGGTCACCCACCGGTCGGTGAACGCCTGGTCGTACAGGCGCTGTTCGACGATGTGGTGCAGCATGCCGAGCAGCAGGGCCAGGTCGGTGTGGGGCTTGGGCGCCACCCACCGGTCCGCGGCTGCTCCGGTCGGTGTCAGTCGGGGGTCGACGACGGTGAGCGTGGCCTTGGTCTTCTTGCGTTCGCGCAGCAGGTAGTCGAACGTCACCGGGTGGGTCTCGGCCTGGTTGGTGCCCAGGAACAGGTAGTGCCGGGCGGAGCCGAGGTCGTCCTTGCCCGTGGCGCCGTCGATGCCGTAGCCGTTGGTGAAGTTGCCCAGGCCGAAGGTGGCCGCGAGCGCGTTGCCGCCGGCGTCGTTGCAGACCGGGCCGACGTCGGTGTTGTTCGGACTGCCCAGCATCGCGAACAGGCGGCCCACCAGAGAGCCGGTGCCGCGCGGCATCCGGCCGGTGGTGCGGTTGGCGATCGTGTGTACCTGGCCGGTGTCGCGCAGGTGCAGCAACTTGCGGGCGATGGTGCGGTAGGCCTCGTCCCAGCTGATGGCCTCGAACTTGGAGTTCGCCGCACCCTTCTTGCCCGAGACACGACGTAACGGGGTGGTGAGGCGTTCCTTGTTGTAGACCAGCTGCGGCATCATCTCGGCCTTGACGCAGACCTGGCCGTTCTGGACGGGGTCGCCGTCCTCGCCGCGGACGGCGATGATCCGGTCGGCCTTGAGGTCGACGTTGAGGCGGCAGTTGGAGTTGCAGAACTGGCAGGCCGTGGCCACCGTCCGGTCCGGGGTCAGGGCCGCCGACTGGTCGGTGAAACTCGCGCCCGGAACACTGCCCGGGGTGTCGGGGCTGCCGGACTCGGCAGCGCTGGCCGCCACCAGCGGCAGCAGAACAGGGGCGCCCAGGCCGGCACTGCCGACGACGCTGCCCCGGACGAATCCTCTTCGGGAGATCCCATGCTGGTCGTGCTTCATGCGCGTGAGCGATCCTTCCGCCTGGTGTGGGGACAAGGCGGGCATGGCGGTGCCCGCGGCCGTGCGCACCCGGGCGCACGGCCGTGTCAGAAATTGAGGGGCAGCGAACGAAGCTGCGTCAGAGGGCGTGCTGGGGCGACGGCGTGCTCGCCGACACTCGCACCGCGTTGAGGAAGGTCTTCAGAATGACGTGCTCATCGCCGGGGGCGGAGGACAGTTCGGGCTGGAAGAGGCTGCCCATGAAGAACGGGTGTCCGGTGATCTCCAGGGCGCGCGGCGCGCCGTCGCTGTCCCAGGCGCTGATCTGCAGGGAGCCCTGGCTGGCGGCGCCCATGAAGTCGGCCGTCAGCCCGTACTCGCAGTGGAAAACCTCCTCGACGTTGGTCGTGCCGTAGATCGAGGCGAGCAGCGAGTCCTCCTTGACCGTCAGGGGGGCCTTCTCGCCGCGGAATGAGCATGTCAGGGGGGTGACCAGGGGCAGGAGCTTCTCCGGGTCCTCGTCCACGCCTTCCGCTTCGGGAAGGTGCAGCACGTTCTGCGCGTGCTCGATGAGGGCGCTGAAGAACCCGCCGCAGGTACCGAGGAAGGGCAGCGCGTTCTCACGGGCGTGGCGGACGGCGAGGTGCACGCCCTTCTGGTCGAAGTACGGCGCCCCGGGGACGACCCAGATGCCGTCGAACCCGTCGAGCCGGGAGGCATCGTGGATGTCGACCGTCGGAACCCACTCTGTGACTACGTCCCACTGCTCGCGCATGGCGTCGATCTTGGGGTGAGACGGCTCATCGTGGTTGCCACGATCGCCCACCAGGGCTAGGCGAGGCTGCGCAGAGTCTGACATCGTTTTCCCTTCAAGGATTGCGGGCCAGGCGTGGGACAGCCGTCGCCAGCGACCGTTCCAGCCCTGTAAAACCGCAGCGAGCAGTGCGCCGACCGCACGACCGCTGCGTTCTGGTGGGGATGTGATGTGGTGTCAGGAACCGTGCCGCCACAGCGCGGTTGAAGGGTGAATGGAGCGCGCAATACGCCTACGGCACGGCCGGGCACATTAATGAGCCAACCGTCTGCCTGTCGGGTCCATGCAACGTCTTTCAGCCCCCCTGGCACCAGGACGGGCCCGCTCGTACAGGCCCCCGTGCTGCTTCTCGCTCAATGTATCGATGGCGGTCAAAGTATTCGAGACCCGGTTTTCAGCCGACGGTCTTTTTCCGCCAACCCCGCTCAACACCGCTCACGAACCACCAGTCCGAGGCACGTTTCCGCAGGCCATCAGGGAGCAATCGCCGGTAACAGCACACACCGAAGCCCCCGCACAGCCAGCGGCGCGCCACGCAGACGCGAAGAGTTGCCATCGCGGACATGACCGACCTCCTTCAAGTCTCCGCAGGTCAATGCCACTTCGAGCCACATGCGGGCGCAGAGTGGAGATCTCGGGTAGATGGCTGAAACGAGAGTCCAAAGCAAGCCGTTATCAACAGCATTCACTGTTGATACCACTCGATGCTGGTTAGTCTGTGGACCGCCGGAGGTCGGCCCTCATCCCCCGTGGAGACCGGCCTCCGGCACCCCATCACAAGCGGCCCCGCGCACGAACACGCCCCGGGCCCGCCGCTGTTGGCGTCCCCCAGCCTGATTGCGTCCTTGAGGAGATCTTTGTGAACCGCCCTGCCGGACATCCCCGCCGATGGCAGATTCTGGCCATCCTGTGTCTGAGTCTGGTTCTGATCGGGCTTGACACCCTGATCCTGAATCTGGCCCTGCCCAGCATCCAGAAGGACCTGGACGCCAGCAGCAGCCAGTTGCAGTGGACCGTCGACTCCTACGCACTGGCCTTCGGCGGACTGCTGCTGATGGCGGGAGGACTGTCGGACCGCTTCGGCCGCAAGAAGCTGCTCGCCATCGGACTGGCCGCCTTCGCAGTGACCAGCCTCGGTGCCGCGTTCGCCTCCAGCCCCGAACTGCTCATCACTTTCCGCGCCACGATGGGCATCTCGGCAGCCTTGATGATGCCCGCCACCCTGGCCATCATCAAGGACGTCTTCCCGCCGGAGGAACAGGGCAAGGCCATCGGCATCTGGTCGGGCGCCGCCGCGGTCGGCGTACCGCTCGGCCCGGTCGTCAGCGGCCTGCTGCTGGAGCACTTCTGGTGGGGCTCGATGTTCCTCATCAACGTGCCGCTGGCGGCCATCGCGCTCATCGGCGGCTTCAAACTGATCCCCGAGTCCAAGGCCGACGGCCACCCCGGCCTGGACCTCGTCGGCGCGCTGCTCTCGGTCGCCGGGCTCGTCGCCATCGTGTACGGCCTGGTGGAAGCCCCCCACAACGGGTGGGGCGACATCGTGACCCTCGGCTCGCTCCTCGCCGGCGTCGCACTCATGGTCGGTTTCGTCCTGTGGGAGAAGCGCACCGAGCACCCCATGCTCGACATCGGCCTGTTCCTCAACGCCCGCTACGGCGGCGGCGCCTTGGCCATCGCCTGCACGTCCTTCGGCCTCTACAGCGGCCTGTACCTGCTCACCCAGTACCTGCAGTCGGTCCTTGAACTGGACCCGCTCGGCGCCGGTCTGCGGATGCTGGCGATCGGCACCATGATGATCGGCGCTCCGCTCTCCGCCAAGCTCGTCGAACGCACAGGCCTCAGGAACACCGTGGTGATCGGCCTGGCGCTGTGCGCGGTCGGGCTCGGCGTTCTCGCCGGACTGCAGATCGACGACGAAGCACAGGCCCTGTGGGGTCTTGCCGTGTTCGGCCTCGGCATGGGTATCGCCCTCCCCGCCGCCGTGGACGCCATCCTGGCCGTCTCCGCGGCCCGCCAGGCGGGCGCGGGATCCGCTGTCGCCGACGTGGGCATGCAGGTCGGCGGCGCCCTGGGCATCGCGGTCAGCGGCAGCATCATCGCCACCCTCTACCGCGACGACCTCCCCAAGGCCGCGCAGGTGCCGGGAGAGGCGGGCGACGCCGTACGCGAATCTCTCGCCGGTGCCTCCGCGGTCGCGCAAGAGATCGGCGGGGCGGCCGGCGAGCGGGTGCTGTCCGCCGCTCAGGAGTCCTTTGTGCACGGCTTCACCGGCACGTTGACGGTCGCTGTCGCGGTCGCAGCCGTCGGAGCGATCGCCTCCGCGTTCATCCTGCCCCGCGGGCAGACAGTGGAAGAGGACGGGGCTCCGGTCGCGGACGTGCCCGCGGAGCCCGAGGCCGACGCCCGGACCGGCTCGTAGTCGGGCACGGCCACCATGCGTAGGATCGAACACGCAGTTCGCCCCGCCTCCAACAGCACCCGCGCCGCCGGTGCCGGCCCGAGCGACGGGCGCGGGGGTGACAAGGAGGTGGTGATGGCCCGGCCATCAAAGCTGAGGGTCGCGGTCAGCGATCCCGGGCAGTGGCTCAGCGAGCGTGAGCGTGCACAGTTGCTGGCTCCGAAACTGCGCGCTCTGGCGGACGAGACGCGGTTGACGCTGATTCTGCTGATCGCGCAACGCCCGCGCACGGTGAAGGAGTTGCAGGAGGCCACCGGGCTGAGCCAGACGCTGGTCAGCCATCACCTGGCGCCACTGCGCGAGCAGGAGCTGGTGGAGGCGATCCCGCAGGGGCGCAGCAACCAGTACGTGATGTGCTGCTCGGCGCTGGCGGAGCCGCTGCGTATGTTCGCGAGCTTGGCGGCTCTGGATCCTGAGACGGTGGCGGCATGTTTGGAGCCTTCAGCCCCGGCCGCCGCTTCAGAGGGCTGACCTTCCCCTGCACGCCGGGTCCTGCCTCCGCCCTTCGGGTGGAGGCAGGACCCTTTTTGGGCGGCCGCGTTCGCGGTCAAGCGCGAGCCCGACGACGGCCGTCGCCCACTACCGGCCGACGCCTTCCTCGCATTTGATGCTCAGCTCCAACTTGGTGCGGGCCCGCGAGGAGGCTTGTAGAGCACTGGTCGGCCGGTGTGTGTCACGCAAAACGCGGTCGCCTACGGGGCGGTCCAGTCTCCCGAAGCGGGGCGGTCAGCAGGGGACCTTCAAGGACGTCCCTGTCAAGAATCAGACCCAGCCGCTCAGCTAGCACCAGCGTAGGCGCCGACATCCCCAATGTGTCTGGGCCTGCCCCGGACAGCTTTCCGCGAACCAGGTCTGCAAAAACGAAGGGACCTTCACCGTGGAATTCTGAAGGACGGTGTGGTTCGAAAAGTTAGAGCCTTCGGCAGTCCTGCATGCGCTCGAAAGACCTCATCCCGTCACCACCCTTGAACAGGCCAATGGTTTCACTTTCTCGGGAAAGTGAAATTCGTACGTCTTTTGTAATTCCCAGCAGCTTCCTGTCCTCGTAGCAGAATGTCCAGTCGCCCAAGACTCCTACCCTGAGGAGCACTTCCACTTCTCGCCTGGGAAACTGAGCCAATGATTCCCTGCACGTCATGACCGTAGCGGATTCTACGTCCGCCCCATACGCCCCCAGTACGCTTTCTGTGGATTTCGACCGCGCAAACACCAGACTGAAGCTAGGGAATTTCGGATCGTTCACCCAGTGCCATACATCGGAAGGCAGCACTTGCGTCTACTCCAAGATTTCGAGCGCAGATAGGGGACGCTTCAACGAGCGTCCCCAACCTGCTGGTTTCCTACTCTGTGACGGTCCCCGTGTAGGCGTCAAAGTCCGACTTCGAACGTTTATGAGCCCCCGTCACCACACTGACGGGGGCTCAAAAACCTGTCTGCTCGATGCAGCGATCAGCTGCCCTGCAGGTCCTGCTGGAAGCGGTCGCGGATGGCTTCCGGGGTGAGGGCATTGGTTGCCCGCGGTGGGATCGCGCCCGTGCGCGGCAGGGTTCGCACGCTGATCAGGTGCGGTCCGGAGGCGGCCTTGGCGCTCAGGACCGCGTTGCGCAGGGCGTCTTCGTTGTCGCAGCCCTCCGCGGTGCGGTAGCCGGCTGCCAGTGCCGCGGCCGGGAACGAGGTGCTGCCCGAGGTGGTCGACTGGCCGCCGGTGGACTCGTGGATCTGGTTGTCGAGGATCACGTGGATCAGGTTGGCGGGTGCCTCGTGTCCGATCATCGACAGGGCGCCGAGGTGCATCAGCGCGGCGCCGTCGCCGTCCAGGACGACGACGGTGCGTTCGGGGTGGGCCAGCGCGACGCCCAGGCCGAGCGACGAGGCGTGGCCCATGGAGCCCTGCATGTAGAAGTTTCCGGGGCGGTCGGCGACGGCGAAGACATCGCGGCCGGTGAAGCCGGTGGTGGCGATGACGGATGCGTCGGGGCAGGTGTCGGTCACCACGCGGATCGCGGTGCTGCTGGCCAGGCCCGTGGGCGTCTCGGTCTCCTGGGCAGCTGCCTTGCCGATGGCTCCGCGCTCGACGAGGACGAACGGAGCCCGCCGGTCGGCCAGGTCCTTGTCCGCGGCATCGAGGATCTCGGTGAACCGCTCGATGCCGTCCGCGGCGTGCAGCGTGTAGTGCGGGCTGCCGACGCTGTCGAGGATGCCGTGCGTCGACGGGCCCATCACGGCGTGCTGCGGCTCGTCGCCGGCCGGGTCGGGCCAGCCGCGCAGGCTGGCGAAGGTGAGGATGGGCAGTCGGTAGGTCATCACCAGTGAGGTGAGCGGGTTGATGAGGTTGCCCAGTCCGGAGTTCTGCAGCATGACGTAAGCGCGCTGCCCGCCCAGGGCGGCTCCTGCCGCGACCGCCAGGGCGTTGCCCTCGTTGGGGGCGGGGACGTAGCGGCCGGGCTGGGTGCTGAGGTGGGCGATGGGGCCGCCGAAGTGGGAGCAGGGCACACCGCTGGCGGTGGTGAAGCCTCGGTCGGCGAGGATGTCGCAGAAGTCTTCAGCGGAGATCATGGGCGGGGCAGCTCCGTTTCCGTGGCGGGTGTCGCGGCGGTCTGGGGTGTGGCCGCCGGTTCGTCGGTGGACGCTGCCTGGCGGCTGCGGCGCCTCATCTTGATGCCCTCGATGATGATCGGGATACCGGAGATCAGGACGATGCCGATGACCATGCCTTCGATGTTGTCGCGGACGAAGGCGATCTGGCCGAGGTAGTAGCCGACCAGGGTGAGGCTGACGGACCACAGGACGGCACCGATGACGTTGAACAGGAAGAACGTCCGGTAGGTCATGCGGCCGACGCCTGCGGTGATGGGGATGAAGGTGCGGAACACCGGGATGAAGCGGGCCATCACCAGAGCTTTGGGGCCGTGCTTGAGCATGAATTCCTGCGCGCGTTCGGCGTTCTCCTGCTTGAAGAAGCGGGAGTTGGGCCGCCTGAACAGTGCGGGGCCTATCTTGCGGCCGAAGGCATAGCCGAACTGGTCGCCCAGGACGGCGGCGACGGCGATGGCGAGCATGACCACCCATAGGGGCTGGTGAAGGATCTGGTCGTTGGCGACCAGCAGGCCTGCGGTGAACAGCAGCGAGTCGCCGGGCAGGAAGAAGCAGACGATCAGGCCCGACTCCGCGAAGACGGTGGCCATGATGCCCAGCAGGCCGAAGGTGGAGATGAGTTGTTCGGCATCGAGTAAGGGTGAGGCAGCGAGGTTCAGCATGGCCGGAGGTCCCTGGGTGGTGAGGCGGGAAATGGAAGATCCGGGAGCCGGCCCGTATGGGGGCCGGCTCCCGGAAGCGCGGGCTACTGGGCCCAGTGGGGTCGGTGGTCGATGCGTACGACGGCGCAGGTGATGGAGACTCCGCCGCCGTGGGCGACGATGAGGACGTGGTCGCCCGGCCCGACCTGGCTGGTGGCGACGAGATGGTCGAGGCCGACGATCTGGTCGTTGACCGTCAGGTGGCCGAGGTTGCGGCCGAATTCGAGCAGTCCCAGGTCGGTCGAGAGGCCCATCGGATCGAGGATGACCTTGAGGTAGCTCTCCTGACCGGTGAAGACGTGGGCGACGCGGGCGACGTCCGCCGGTTCGAGGCCGGCTTCGGCCAGGGTGCGCAGGGCTATCTCGGTCCGCAGTTCGCCCTGGCGGCGTACGACCTCTGCGACGGTCTCCTCCAGTCCGCCGGCGGCGGCCAGACGTTCCTTGAAGTCCATGCTGCGTCCCACCGTCAACGACGGGGGGAAGAGCGGCTCGGCGCCCCGGTACTGCTCCTCGACCTCGGCGGTGGAGCCGGTGTTGATGGACAGCAGGCTGGCGAAGCCGTCGGCCTTGGACAGAAGGACGGCGCTGCCGGCGTCGCCCAGTACGCCGTTCTGGATGCCGAAGGCCCACCGGTTGAAGTTCGGGGTGCCGACGTTGTCGGCGCCGGTGAGCAGGGCGGTGCTGCGCTCGGGGACGGCCTGGAGGTAGCAGGCGGCCAGTTCCAGCGAGCCGATCAGGCCGCTGCAGGCCTGCCAGACGCGGAAGGACGGCACGTCGCGGTCGGTGATGTGGCGCAGGATGTAGTGCTGCGGTGACCAGCCCTCGGGGCCCTGCTCGTGCCCGCAGGCGTGGATGTGCATGTCGATGTCGTGCGGGTGGGTCTGGGAGCGTTCCATGGCCTGGCGGGCTGCGGCGACGGCCATGTCGGGTGCGGGCATGTCGTCGGCGACGGCCGCGCCGGTCCAGCCGTACCACTCGTAGTCGTCGGCGTCGTACAGGCCGAGTGCGACGGCCTTTCGGGCGTCGACGATCTCGGGGATGTAGGTGCCGAGACCGGCTATGCGGATGTCTGTGGTCTTCACGGGTGGCTCGATCCTCGTCTGTCGCTCGGTCAGGCCGAGGCGTTGGCTGAGTTGAGTTCGGCGGTCAGCGCCTGGACGACCGTGGTGATCGTGCCGTCCTTCAAGAGCTGCACCATCGGCAGCTTCACCTGGTACTCCCGCTCGATGCGGTTGCGCAGCTCCACCGCCATCAGCGAATCCATACCGAGCCGGTTCAACGGCCGGCTGACGTTGAGTCGCTCCGCTCGCAGCCCCATCACGACCGCCACCGCTTCCTTTACGAAGGCCAGCACCGTGTCGTCGGTGCCGTTGACCGGTGCCGCGTCGTCCTCGACCGGCTGCGCCTGCAGTTCCGGCTTCGGCTGCGGAGCGGCGGTCTTCTCGGGCTGGACCGGGACCGGGGATACGGCTGCCGGTGCGGGCACACGGGGAGCTGCCGGGGCCGCCGCTGCGGGGGTTGCCGGGGCAGGCGCTGTCTCGGGCTGGGAGGCCGAGGGGTTGGCGGAGTTGAGTTCGGCGGCCAGGGCCTGGACGACCGTGGTGATCGTGCCGTCCTTCAACAGCTGCACCATCGGCAGCTTCACCTGATATTCGCGCTGGATGCGGTTGCGCAGCTCCACCGCCATCAGCGAATCCATACCGAGCCGGTTCAACGGTCGGCTGACGTTGAGTCGCTCGGGCTTCAGACCCATCACCACGGCCACTTCCCGCTTGACCGACTCCAGCAGTTCCGTGCTCGACGCGACGGCTTCGGGTGTCTGCGCGGCGTCGGCCGACCGGGGGGCGGGGATGCGGGCCTTCTTCGGCGTCGCGGCGGGTGTGGGCTTCGACGCGGGCTTGCTCGGGGCGGGTGTCTCTACCGCGACGGGTGCGGGCACCGCCGGGGCCGGGGCTGCGATGACCGGTGCCGGGTCGGCCGGGCCGGACGCGGCCGGGCGGCTCGTGGCGGTGAGGTGCTGCAGCAGCGGCGCGGTGGCCGCCGTCGGGTAGGCGCGTGCCCAGGCGGGCCAGTCGGCGCGCAGGACGGCGGTGTGCAGGCGCCCTTCGGCGAGGATGCCGCCCAGGACGGCGAAGCCGTCGTCGGGGCTGAAGGAGGACATGCCCTGGGGCAGGAGGGTGCGGTCTTCCTGCTGTTCCTTGCGGGCCACCATGCCCACGCTGTCCCAGAAGCCCCAGTTGATGACGGTGGCCGGTCGGCCGTGTGCGTTGCGGTGGTGAGCCAGGGCGTCGAGGAAGGCGTTGCCGGCCGCGTAGCCGCCGAGCATGGGCGAGCTGAGGATCGCTGAGCCGGAGGAGAAGAGTACGAACGCGTCGACTTCCTTGTCTTGCAGGAGGCGGTGCAGGTTCCAGGCTCCGGAGACCTTGGCCGCCAGGACCGTGTCGAGGTCGGCGGGGGTCATGTCGCTGAGCGGCGCGTAGTCGATGACGCCTGCCGCGTGGAAGACGCCGCGGACGGGCGGCAGGCCCTGGCGGTGGCGGCCGGTCAGCAACCCCTGCATGGCGTGGTGGTCGGCGACGTCGGCGGCCTCGTACTGCACGCTGACGCCGCGCTCGGCGAGTTCGTCGAGGACGGCGAGCGCAGCAGCGTGCGGGTGGTCGGGGGGCAGCGGGGTTCCGCTGGCGGGCAGGGGGCTGCGGCCGGTGAGCAGGAGGTGGCGGGCGCCCTGGTCGGCGAGCCACAGGGCGAGCCGGCCGCCGATACCGCCTGCTCCCCCGGTCACCAGGTAGGTGCCTTCGCCGTGGATGGCGACGGCCGGTGTACGGGCTGCCGACGGCGCGTTGGCGGCGGTGTGGTGGCTGAACGACAGGACGATCTTGCCGGTGTGGCGGGACTGGGCCATGAGCCGGAACGCGTCAGCGGCCTGGTCGGCGGGGAATTCCGTGTGCGGCAGGGGCTGCAGGTCGCCGCGTTCGACCAGGGCGGCTGCGGCGCGCAGGATGCGTCCGGCACGCTCCGGCGCGTTCTGGATCATGTGGACGACGTCGACGGCGTGGAAGGACAGGTTGCGGGCGAACGCGCCCAGCGGCAGCGGGTTGTCGTCGAGGATGTCGCGCTTGCTCAGTTCGAGGTAGTGCCCGTAGGGCGCCATCAGGGAGAGGTTGGTCGGGATGGCCTCGCCCGCCAGGGTGTTGAGGATGACGTCGAAGCCGTTCTCGCCGGCGGCTGGGCGGAAGGTGTCGGCGAAGTCCAGGCTGCGGGAGTCGGCGACGCGGTCGACGCCGAGCTTGGCGAGGAGTTGGCGCTTGGCGTCGCTTCCGGCGGTGGCGTAGATGCGGGCGCCCTTCCAGCGGGCGACGTTCAGGGCGGCCAGGCCGGTGCCGCCGGTGGCGGAGTGGATGAGGATCTTGTCGCCGCGGTCGATACGGGCGAGGTCGTGCAGCGCGTGGTAGGCGGTCAGGTAGGAGGCGGGCAGCGTCGCGGCCTGCGCTGAGGTGAGGCGGGCCGGCTTGGGAGCGGTCAGGCAGGCACGCGTGACGACTTCGCTGGCCAGGGAGCCGTCGGCGAAGGCGATGACCTCGTCGCCGACGGCGACGTCGGTGACGCGGCTGCCGGTCTCGGTGACGGTGCCCGCGCACTCCCAGCCGAGGGTCGGCGGCTGGTCGTCCTGTCCGGGGTACATGCCCAGGGTCAGCAGGACGTCGCGGTAGTTGACTCCGGCGTGGGCGACCTGGATGCGGACGTCGTCGGGTCCGAGGGGCTGGTGCGCGGCGGGCTGAAGACCAAGGTCGTCCAGGACGCCGGGGGTGGGCAGTGACAGGTTCCGCGGTCCGTCGTCGGCGGCGGGGGCCGGGCGCAGGCGGGCGGCGAGACGCTGGCCGTCGCGCAGTGCCGTCTGGTCTTCCGTGTCGGGATTCTGCAGCAGGTCGGCCAGGGCGGGGATGCTGTCAGGGGACCGGTCGAGGTCGACCAGGCGGGGGCTGAGAGCCGGGGTCTCGGCGGCGAGGGTGCGGCCCAGGCCCCACAGGGGTGCCTGGAAGGGGTTGCGGACCGTGTCGGCGGGGCTGGTGGACTGGGCGAGCTGGGTGATCAGCCAGAGCGGCGGGTGGCCGAGGGAGTGCTTGTCCAGGGCCCTCATCAGGTGCAGGACGCTGTGGCCGGTGAGGAGTTGGGTGCGGCCGATCTCAGTGGCGGTGGCGTCGAGGCCGACCTGCGCGTCGAGCGCCCACAGATGGATGACGCCGCGGCAGGTGCCCTCACGGGCGATGTCGGCCAGGGTGTCGACGTAGTGGTCGGGGTTGGCGGGGTCGAGGCGGTAGCGCTCGCCCGCTCCGGCCATACGGCCGGCCGCTGCGGTGATGGCGATGACGCGCTCGCCGCGCCAGGTCAGTTCACGGATGAGGGCACGGCCGGTGGGGCCGCTGTCGGTCAGCACCAGCCAGAAGCCGTCCGGCTGCCGGGCGATGGCCGAACCCTGATGCGGGGCGGCTTCCCAGGCGAGGGTGTGCAGCCAGGACTCCTGTCCGCCGGAGGCGGGTACGGGCGGGACGGCTTCGGTGGCGGTCACTGTGGTGTCCTCGTGGTGCGGTGTCAGCGGTGCGGGGACGTGGCCGGCCAGGTATTGCAGGCGCAGGCCGCGCATCTGGGCCAGCAGCCGGCCGTCGTCGTCGCGGATGTCGATATCGGCGCTGAAAGAGTCTTCGCGAGGGGCGGGCAGCAGGCGGGCGTGGCTGTGCATGGAGGCGGTCGGCCGGCCGAAGAAGCGGACTTCGTCGATGCCCCCGAGGACGAAGACGCCTTCCTCGCCGGGGGCGGTCAGCGGCCGGGCGGCGGCCATGGAGTGACCGCTGGCGTCGAGAAGGGCGGGGTGGAAGTGGTGCTGCTCCAGGCCCTCGCGCAGCTCGGCGGGGCAGATCAGGTGGGCGAGGACTTCCCCGTCGGTACGCCACAGTTCGGCCACACCCTGGAAGGCGCCGTTCCACTGGTTGCCGCGTTCGGCGTTCCAGGGGTAGAAGTCGGCAGCGTCCTGGTGCTCGCCGCACCGGCCGCGGATGGCGTCCAGGGGTTCGGCTCCGGCCGCGGCCTGCGCGGTGAGGGGGCGGGCGGTGGCCTCCGTGTGCAGCGTCCAGTCGACGCTGTCGGTGTCGGTGTCCCGGCTGTGGATGGAGCAGTGCAGGCTGCCGTCGGCGGCGGGGGTGGCGACGACCCGTACCTGGGGCGGCGGTGCGGACTCTTCCAGGAACAGGGCACGGTGGTAGTGCACGTCGGCCAGTGACAGCGCGCCGTCGCCGAGCACGATGCGCGAGGCTGTGCCGACGAGTTCGAGGTGGGCGGTGCCGGGCAGGATGATCGTGTCCTGGATGCGGTGGTCCCGCAGATAGGCGTTGCGCGTCAGGTCCAGGGGACCCTGCCAGATCCGGGTGGTGCCCTCGCCTGCGAGCTCCGTGCCCAGCAGCGGATGCGATGCGGCGGCAGCGGTCGAAGGGCGCGGAGTCGCCGCGTCAGCCAGGGTAGGAGCGGACGGTTCGGCAGCCTTGGGGGCGGGGTCGAGCCAGTGCCGGGTGCGCTGCCACGGGTAGGTCGGCAGAGCCACGTACGAGCCGGGGCCGATCAGAGCTTCGAAGTCGAGCGGCACGCCCGCGGTGTGCAGGGAGGCGGCGAAGGTGAGCAGGCACCCGCGTTCGTCGTCCTGGCGGCGCAGGCTGCCGACGGCCGTCACTTCCTGGCCGTCCGCGCGTCCGGTCTCTCGGATGCCGTTGACCAGCAGGGGGTGCGGACTGACTTCGATGAATACGGTGTCGCCGAGGGCGAGTTGCCCGCGGATGGCGCCGACGAAGTCGACGGGCTGGCGGATGTTGCGTACCCAGTAGTCGGCGTTCATGGCCGACCCGTCGATGACTTCGTTGAGCAGGGTGGAGTGCAGCGGGATGGTGCCCGGTCCGGGGTTCAGGTGTGCCAGTTCGGCCAGGAGGTCGTCGCGCAGGGCGTCCATCTGCGGGCAGTGGGAGGCGAAGTCCACGTTGACCCGGCGGTTGGCGACCTCACGGGTGTCGAGGTCGGCCAGCACCTTGGCGAGTGCGTCTCCGTCACCGGACAGCAGGGTGGAGGTGGGACTGTTGATCGCCGCGACGGCGACCTTGTCCTCGTACCCGGCCAGCGCGCGGGCGGCTTCCTCGGCGGGCAGTCCGACCCAGGCCATGGTGCCGCGCCCGGAGAGCCTCTTGGCGAGGCGGCTGCGGCGGCAGATGACGGCGGCGGCATCGGTGAGGCTGAGGGATCCGGCGATGTAGGCCGCGGCGGACTCGCCCATGCTGTGGCCGATGACCACGTCGGGCTCGACGCCCCAGGAACGCCACAGCTGGGCGAGGGCGATCTCCATGGCCCACAGGGTGGGCTGGATGACGTCGAGTTCCTTGAAGCGGTCCTCGTCGCCGAAGCGCAGGAGGTCGATGACCGACCAGCCGGTCTCGGTGCGGATGGCGGCGTCGCACTCCCGCATGACGTCGTGGAACACGGGCTCGGTGTTGAGGAGTTGGCGTCCCATGCCGACCCACTGCGAGCCCTGCCCGGGGAAGACGAACGCGATCCTGGGCGGGCTGGTGGGGTCGGTGTAGTCGCTGTAGGACAGGCCGGGTTCGTCCTGCCCGTCGGCGAAGGCGCGCAGGGCGTCGGCTGCTTCGCTGTGGTTGTCGACGGGGACGGCCAGGCGCGCGTCGTGCAGGGTGCGGCGCAGTGCTGCGGAGTGGCTGATGTCGCGCAGGCTCTGGGCGGCTCCGTCGCCGGTCAGGTGGTCCGCCATGCGGCGCGCGGCGTCGACGAGTGCCTCGGGGCTCAGTGCGGACAGGGTCAGCAGCTCGGTGCGAGCCGGTTCCTGGTCCTGCGGGGCTTCGGCCTGGGGTGCGGGGGCTGCTTCGAGGACCAGGTGGGCGTTGGTTCCGGAGAAGCCGAAGCTGCTGACCGCGGCGACGTACGGGCGGCCTCGGTCGGGCAGCGCGGTGGCCTGCGTCGGGATCTGCAGCGGCAGTTCGTCCCAGGCCACGGCCGGGTTGGGGTTGTTCAGATGCAGGTTGGGCGGCACGGTGCCGTTCTCCAGGCACAGGACTGCCTTGATGAGTCCGGCGATGCCTGCGGCGGCCTCGGCGTGACCGATGTTGGTCTTGATGGAGCCGACCAGGCAGCGCTCGTCGCTGGCGCGGGGGCCGATCACGTCGGCGAGGGCCTGCAGCTCTACGGGGTCGCCGACGCTGGTGCCGGTGCCGTGGGCCTCGATGTAGTCGACATCGGCAGGGTCGATGCCGGCGTTGGTGTAGGCGCGTACAAGAACATCGCGCTGGCCTTCGACGGCGGGGGTGACAAGGTAGCCGGAGCTCTGCCCGTCGTTGCCGATGGCGGAGCCGCGGATGACGGCGCGGATGCGGTCGCCGTCGGCGAGGGCGGCCTTCAGCGGCTTGAGGATGACGGCACCGATGCCGTCGCTGCGGACGAATCCGTCACCGGAGGCGTCGCCGAACTTGCAGCGTCCGTCACTGGCGAGCATCCCCGCGCCTGAGTAGACGACGCCTTCTTCGGGCAGCAGGACGATGTTCACGCCGCCTGCGATAGCCAGGTGGCATTCGCCCAGCCGCAGGGCCTGTACCGCGTTGTGTACGGCGACCAGTGCGGAGGAGCAGGCGGTGTCGACGGTGAAGCTGGGCCCGCGCAGGTCGAAGGCGTAGGACAGGCGTCCGGAGGTGATGGCGCGGGAGGCGGCGCCGGTCATCGCGTACAGGTCGAGCTGGTCACGCCGGTCGTACTGCAAGTGCCAGTAGTCGCCGCCGAGTTGACCGACGAAGACGCCCGCGTCGGAGCCGGCGAGGCGGGCGGCGGACTGTCCGGCGTCTTCGAGTGCCTCGTAGGCGGTTTCCAGCAGCAGCCGCTGCTGGGGATCCATGCGGTCGGCCTCGCGGGGAGAGACTCCGAAGAACTCCGCGTCGAAGGCGTCGATGTCGCGCAGCAGGCCGCCCCACCGGCTGACCGTGCGCCCGGGCGTACGGGGAGCGGGGTCGTAGACCGCGTCGATGTCGTAGCGCTCGGAGGGTATTTCGGTGATGGCGTCGCGGCCCTCCAGGAGCATCTTCCACAGTTCCTGAGGGCTGGTGGCGTCGGCGAACCGGCCGGCCATGCCGATGATGGCGATCGGTTCGCAGACAGGGTCTGCGGCAGGTGTGGGGTCGTGCGGCATGGGTGTCCTTCCGGGCATGGCGAAGCCGTTCACTGGAACGCAGCACGTGTGGGACCCATTGCGTGCACGCGGCGAGCGGACGGCAGTGCCGGCTCGGTGGCGGGCGTGCACGCGAATGGTGTTCGAAGGTGGTGGGAGAGTCGGCTCCGTCTACGAGGACGGTGGCACGGCGCATGGCGAGTGCGTCGTGCGGTCGATGAGCCGTGGCGGCTTGTCGGCGAAGCCGCCGGTCTTCCAACGTTGTTGCGGCACAGGGCAGTTGCCCGTTGCCGAACGCCCCCGTTGTTTCGACATGTATCGAGATTGGCTTGTGAAAGCATACTTCGCAACGCGCGACTCGGTGACGCTCGTCACACGCCGTAGATCTCTGGGTTCAGGTTGACATCCGTCGAATCAGGAAAGATCCTGGAGTCTTGATTCGTCATTTGTCTATATAGGCATCGGTGATCAACCGGCCGCGACAGCGGCGAACGGGCCGCCGCCAACGCCACGCACAGACCCTCGACAGGAGTCGATCTCGTTGAGCGAACAGACCACCAGCTCGGGCCCGGGCCAGACCGGTCAGAACGCCGGGGCCGAGACCGGCGGCGCCTGCTGTGCGGGCATCGCCGATCTGCGTCGGCGAGCCGAACAGGCCGCAGCACTCCGCGCCGAGCAGACCGCTTCCGGCGCGGACGGCACCACACCGTCTCCCGCACCCTCCGGCGCCGCGTGATGCCGCCGACCGCCTTAGTCCCCGCGTCTGAAAGGACACGACACCGTGGTTGACCACAGCCTCGACCAGTTCCCCGTCGCCGTGATCGGAGCGGGCCCGATCGGCCTGGCCGCCGCCGCGCACCTGGCCGAACGCAACGTCCCCTTCGTAGTGCTGGAAGCCGGAGACACCGCGGCGGCAGCAGTACGGTCCTGGTCCCACGTCCAGCTGTTCAGCCCCTGGGAATACAACACCGACCCGGCCGCCCGGCGCCTGCTGGCCGAGGCCGGCTGGCAGGAGCCGGACGCCTCGGAGCTGCCTACCGGCGGAGACCTGGTCAAGCAGTACCTGCAGCCACTGGCCGAACTGCCCGCCCTGGCCCCGCACATCCACTACGGCTCGACCGTCACGGCTCTGAGCCGGCTGGGCACCGACCGGCTGCGCACCGCCGGCCGCGAGCAGGCTCCCTTCGTCGTCCGCCTCGCCGACGGCGAGGAACTGCTGGCCCGTACGGTCATCGACGCCTCCGGCACCTGGCGCCAGCCCAACGCCGTCGGCGCCAACGGACTGCCCGCCCACGGCGAGCAGGACGCGGCTGCCTGGATCACCCACGGACTGCCCGACGTGTTCGGCGCGGACCGCGATCAGCACGCCGGGCACCACACCGTCGTCGTCGGCGCCGGGCACTCGGCGGCCAACACCCTGCTGGCTCTGGCCGAGTTGGCGGACGCGGCGCCGGGTACCTCCATCACCTGGGCCATCCGCAGCGCCGATCCGTCCGCCTCGTTCGGCGGCGGCAGCGACGACGAGCTGCCCGCGCGCGGCGCGCTCGGTTCGGGACTGAAGATGCTGGTGGACACCGGCCGCGTCACCCTGGCGGCGAACTTCCGAACCCACAGCATCCGCCGCGCGGGCGACAACCAGGTCGAGCTGGTCTCCACCCAGGGCGGCGAACAGAGCATCACGGCCGACCGGATCGTGGCGGCCACCGGTTTCCGCCCGGACTACGGCATCAGCGACGAACTGCGCCTGGAACTGGACCCGATCATGTCCGCGCCCCGTGCGCTGGCCCCGCTGATCGACCCCAACCAGCACTCCTGCGGCACCGTCACCCCGCACGGCTACCGCGAACTGGCCCACCCCGAGCCGGGCTACTACATCGTCGGCATGAAGAGCTACGGCCGCGCCCCCACCTTCCTCATGCTCACCGGCTACGAGCAGGTGCGTTCCATCGCCGCGGCGCTGGCGGGAGACCTGGAGTCCGCCCAGTCGGTGGAACTGCAGCTGCCGGAGACCGGGGTGTGCTCGGTGACGGCCGGCGGCGAGGCGATCGCCCTGCGGCTGGGCCTGAGTAAGGAAGAGCACGAGCAGCTCCTGCACGTCACCGCCAAGTACCTGGGCACCTCGGCCACCGCGGCGGACGCGGTCCTGTCCGCGGCCACCGAACTCGGCATCGACCACACCGCGGCACTCCAGCTGGCGGCCTACGCCGCCGACCAGTTCGACGCGCCCGGCGCCACCGGCTGCTGACAGCACGCCACGGGGCCGTCTGCTCCCTCACGCGAAGAAGCGCGAAGGAACAGACGGCCCCGTGGCCGTTCGCCAGGAGACGCGACCCGTCAGGAGACGCGGTGCACCTTGTGCTGGGCCGCCTGCGCCCGCGGGCGCACCACCAGCAGGTCGATGTTGACGTGCGAGGGCCGGGTCACCGCAAAGGCCACCACATCGGCGACGTCCCCGGCGACCAGCGGGAAGGGCACCCCCGCATAGACTGCATCGGCCTTCTCGCTGCTGCCGCGGTAGCGGTTGAGGGAGAACTCCTCGGTGTGCACCATGCCGGGTGCGATCTCGATGACCCGCAACGGCTGACCGCACGCCTCCAGGCGCAGTGTCTCCGCCAGCACGTGGGCTCCGTGCTTGGCGGCGCTGTAACCGCCGCCGCCCTCGTAATTGGTGAAGGAGGCGGTGGAGGTCAGTACGACGACCACGCCGTCGCCGCTGGCGACCAGCAGGGGCAGCAGCGACTGGGTCATGTGGAGCGCGCCCACGACGTTCACGTCGTACATGCGCTGCCAGTCGGCCGGATCGGCCTGGGCGATCTCCTCGGTCCCGTACGCGCCGCCCGCGATGTTGACCAGCACGTCACAGGATTCGAGCTGTCCGGCGAACGCGGTCACGGCCTCGCGGTCGGTCACGTCGAGCGGATGGACCTTCGCCGTCCCGCCGTCGGAGTGCACCTGCTTGGCAACGGCTTCCAGCCGGTCCGCTCTGCGTGCCGTGAGCACCACGGTGTAGCCCTGGCGGGCCAGTTCCCGCGCGGTGGCCGCGCCGATGCCGCTGCTTGCTCCGGTGATCACAGCCGTACGCGACTGAGTGGGCTCTGCCATCAAACGGTCCCCCACGCCCTTGATTTGACGGTTATCTAAACAGGTGATCTTGGCATCCTGTTGAACGAGTGTCAACATAGACGCATGTCGAAGCTTCAGGAGAAGGTGGCCGCGCTCCCGGCCGAGCGGTGCTGCCCAGCCCTGACCGAGAGGGAACTCACGGCGGAAGAGGCCGAACTCACCGCCGCCATGTTCAAAGCCCTGGGCGACCCGGTGCGGCTGCGCCTGTTCTCGAAGGTGGCTTCGCACCCGGACAGTGAGGCCTGCGTCTGCGACATCGCCGACGTCGGCGTTTCACAGCCGACCGTCTCCCACCACCTGAAGAAGCTCAAGGAGGCAGGCCTGCTGACCTCCGAGCGGCGCGGAACGTGGGTCTACTACCGGGTCGAGCCGTCGGTGCTGGCCGCCATGGGGCATCTGCTGACGCCGACGCCTGCGTCCGCCCAGGTGGCCTGACTCTCCTCACCCGCCACCCCGGCAGTACCTGCAGCCTCGGCGACGGGTGCCGCGCCTCGCAGACCCTTTCGCCGACGATCCGGCGCGTCATCCGTCGCGACTGTGCACAAGCTCGACAGCAGGCGCTGGGCGACTGGCCCTTCCAGTCGGGTCGAAGGTTTACCGTCGGCCGTATGGCGACCTACCGCATCTCGCAGCTGGCCGAGCGCTCCGGTGTACCAGCGACGACGCTTCGCTACTACGAGGGCGCCGGTCCGCTGTCTGCAGATCGGACTCCGGCCGGCTACCGGGTGTACGGCGAGGCGGCGGTCGAGCGGCTGGGGTTCATCGGTGCGGCCAAGCACCTGGGGCTGCGGCTGGAGGAGATCGTCGAGCTGCTCGCGGTATGGGAGGCCGGTACCTGCAGTGAGGTGAAGGCCGATCTGCGACCGCGTCTCCGTGCACGTCTGACCGACGCCGAGGCCCGTGCCGCCGAGCTGGCCGCGTTCACCGCCTCACTGCACACGGCCCTGAAACGCTTGGACGCACTGCCCGACCGCGCGAGCCCCTGTGATCCGCAATGCGGCTTCCTCTCGCCCGTGGCGTCCGGCAGCAGCCGTCCACGGGTGGATGTAGCGCTCTCTCCCAGTCGTCAGGCTGCCGAGTCCGAGGCTTGGCGCACGGCGCCGGTGGCCTGTTCCCTGACCGGCGAGGGCCTGGCCGAACGGACCGCGCAGTGGCGCGAGGCGGTCGACGGTGCCGTGCGGGCCGCGGTGCCGGACGGGCTGCGGCTGACGTTGCCCGTCGAGCGGACCTCGCGGATCGCGGAACTGGCCGCGGCCGAGCAGCAGTGCTGCCCGGCAGAACGCTCCGGGCCGGTTCTGCTCGTCGACGTATCAGGTGGCCCTGCGGCAGGCGTAGATGGCGCCTACGGCCGCATCCGGCCCGCAGCCGGTACCGGAAGACACGGACAGGGACGGCCCCTCGCAGAAATGGGGGCCGGTTCAGGGCCCCGGACCCCGGCTCCTGACCCTCCCTACCCCCCTCCGGAAGGTCAGGAGCCGGGGGAGGAACGCTGCGCACCCTGGTCGGCTACTGCCTCAGCCGGCTTCGCGCGGGGATGCCCCGTACCCTCCACCTGACGGGTACGGGGCATGCAGCCGCACGAGATCATTTACCAGCACATCTCCAACACATGCGCGTTGCTCCGGCAGATCAGGACGGCGCCGAGATCTACGGCCCCTACATCAACGAAGACCTCGTCGGACAAGCCCTGAAGGGCCGCCGCGACCAGGTCGTGCTGGCCACCAAGTTCGGCATGACCGACCACGGCGGCGCCGGCATCTGGAACCTGAATTCCAGCCCCGCCAACATCCGCACCTCGGTCGAGGGATTCCTGAAGCGGCTGGGCACCGACGACATCGACCTGTACTACCAGCACCGCGTCGACCCGCACACCCCCATCGAGGAGACCGCCGGCGCTGTCGCCGAGCTGTTCGCCGAGGGCAAGGTCCGCCACTTCGGACTCTCCGAAGCCGGCCCCGACACCATCCGCCGCGCACACGCCGTCCACCCCGTCACCGCCGTGCAGTCCGAGTACTCGCTGTGGACCCGCGGCATCGAGGACCGCGTCCTGCCGGTCCTGCGCGAACTGGGCATCGGCCTGGTGCCGTTCTCCCCGCTCGGGCACGGTTTCCTCACCGGCACCGTACGCAACGAGAACGACTTCGAAGAAGGCGACTTCCGCCGCGGCAACCCCCGCTTCACCGGCGAGAACTTCCAGCGCAACCTCACCCTCGCCGACGAAGTCCAGGCCATCGCCACCCACGTCGGCGCCACGCCCGCCCAGGTCGCCATCGCGAGGCTCCTCGCCCAAGGCGATGGTTCTGTAGGGGTGTGGACAGAGGATCGCCGTGGACGGATGCGAGGTCGGCTTCGGCGACGTCGTACAGCTTGGTGTTGGTGTGCTGTGACACGTACACCAGGAGCTCCCACGCGTCGTCCGCGGTGCAGGACCTTAGACGGTCACAACGACGCCGCGGGCCAGGTCGATGACCGGCCGCCGTGCGAGTGCCTCGTGCAGCTGTGGCCACTCTCTGGAGCGTCGGGAGCGAAGTAGCCCTCTCGGCTGGTCATCGGTTGGGCGGTCGCGCTGCTCAGGCGGTGGACCATCCTCCGTCGCTGGGCAGAATCGCGCCGTTGATGTTCGCGGACTCGGTGCTCAGGAGCCACGTGATGGCAGAGGCCAGTTGCTCAGGCTGGACGGGCGTCGGAAGGGTCGATTTCATGATTGGACCTACTCGGCCGGCGGCGAACTCCGATTGCATTGTGGCTTGGATGTTGGTGATGACGGGGCCTGGTGCCACAGCGTTCGCTCGGATGCCCTGAGGGCCGTAGTAGAAAGCAACGCTCTTGGTGTACCCGACCAGGGCGTGCTTCGAAGCGGTGTAGGCGGCGCCCGAGGCGGAGGCGCGGAAGGCCGCTTCGGAAGCGACGTTGACGATCGCGCCGCGGCCGGCGGCGATCATGGCGGGGAGTACCGCGCGGGTGAGGCGCATGGGGGCGGTGAGGTTGACGTTCATCACGCGGTCCCAGGTCGCGTCGTCCACCTCTGCCGGGGGCAGGAAGCCGTCCATGATGCCGGCGACGTTTGCCAGACCGTCGACCCGGCGGTCGGCTGCTTCGAGCGTTTGGTCGATCACCGTGTCGTGGGTGATGTCTCCGGCGACGGTGACGAGTTCGGTGCCGCTGAGATCTGAGGTCAGGGTCTCAAGGGCTGTGGGATCGATGTCGGTGGCGACGACCTTGCCGCCCTCCCGGACGATGCGTGCGGCTGTGGCTCGTCCGATGCCGGATCCTGCCCCGGTGACGATGACGGTCCTGCCGTGGAACCGGCCGGCGTGTTCGGTGGTGGTCACAGATTCTCCGTTTCGATGTCGCCTCGGAATGTGAGGGCCTCCTCGCCAATGCCGAGAGCATCGAGCAGGACACCGAGCGCCGCGTCGACATCAGCCTGCGCGCGACTGACCCAGACGAAGACATCCCGACGGGAGCCACCCTCCAGTCGACTGAGCGCGAAGTCGATCTTCTGGATGCGGAAGATCGCCGCATCCACCGGGCCCGGGTCCTCCCCACCGCGTTCGATGCTGAACCGCAGCCGCGCGGCCAGAACGTCCAAGGACGGTGATGGCCCGTCAACCAGGCAGAAGGACCTCGCCGTGCACTCCCACATGCTGGCCTGGAAGGCCGGGTTTCGCTTGCCGCCCCGGTACTCCGGCGCGTCCCAGTCCAACTCAGGCCCAGGAACCCTCAACCCCCGCCATACGCCCTCCCCCTCCCATTGCTGAGCTGCGACACATCACTCTAGGAGCCCGGCCCCTGACGTCACAGTTCGTCAACCCGGCGAACGAATGCGGTCGCAGGGCTAGCGGCCGGGAACTCGCTTTCGCCCGGTCCGCGTCGGCCGCGGCATTCTCGACGGCTGCGGTGGAGGTACCCCAACAGCAGCCCCCCCCGGAGGGGATCGAGCACCTCTTCGCCCCGCCTCGGGCCGACAGGCCAGGGAGAGACAAGGCCGACCTGAGGCCGGCCTCGTGGACAGCACTTTGCCGGAACGGCAACAACAGTGGCGTGAGCGGAACGCGATGGACAACGGTGGGGCCATGGCTGACAACACCCCTCGATCGCCCGCGTCCGACACTCCCTTCTCCTCCGACGGATACGCCGGAGATCCTGCGGTACGGGCGGAGTGGGACAAGCGGTACGCCGACCGCCGGCAGCTGTGGAGCGGCCGGCCCAACGGCGCACTCGTGGCTGAGGTGGCCTCACTCGCGCCCGGACGTGTGCTCGACGTAGGTTGCGGCGAGGGCGCGGACGCCGTCTGGCTGGCACGCCACGGCTGGGACGTCACCGCGCTCGAAGTCTCGGGAGTGGCGCTGGAGCGGGCAGCGGGGCATGCACGGGACGCGGGCCTCACCGTTCGCTGGGTCCATGGCGCACTGGCGGAAGCGGCACTCCCGTCGGCCTCCTTCGACCTGGTCTCCGCGCAGTACCCGGCCTTGTTGCGCACCCCCGACGCCGCAGCCGAGCGAGCCCTGCTCGCGGCTGTCGCCCCAGGCGGCGTGCTGCTGCTCGTGCATCACGCGGGAATGGATACCCCGCAGGCGGACAACAGCGAGTTCGACCCGGCCGACTACGTCTGGCCCTCGATGGTCGCCGCCCTGCTCGACGACGACTGGAAGGTGGAGGTGGACGAACAGCGGCCACGGACGGCACCTGACGGTGGCGCCGGCGCTCACCACACCGACGACGTGGTGCTCCGGGCACGTCGACTGCGCTGACGGCCCCGTACGCGGGGACGATCCGGCCCTGCCGGTCTGCATGATGTCGCGACAGCCGGTTCAGCACAGCGTCCCCCACTCGTCCGCCCAGAACACTCCTTTGCCAAAAGGAATATCGGGTGTGATGCGCTGAGGACTGCGCCCCGACCAGCGGACACTTCCAAGCAGGGTCGTAACAGCGTTGCGCGGCCCAGCACCCCGCGCCGGGGTGCTGGGCCGACAGGCAGGCAGCGGGCGGCGAGCTGCGCCCGGCCGTGTCCTCGGGCTACAGAGCGTGGGTCAGTCGATCGTTCAACAGGCGGGTGAAGCGGGCCGGGTCGGGCAGGTCGCCGCCTTCGGCGAGCAGTGCGCTGCCGTAGATGACCTCAGCGATCTCCGCCAAAGCGGGATCGTCGGCGTTGGCCTCGTGCGCCGTGCGCAGAGCGGTGATCAGCGGATGTACGGCGTTGAGTTCCAGGGTCCGCTTGACGGTAGGCATCTGCTGTCCCATCGCGCGGTACATCTTCTCCAGCGTCGGGGTCATGTCGTGGGCGTCCCCGACGATGCATGCCGCCGAGGTGGTCAGACGCAACGACAGGCGCACCTGCTTGACGTGCTCGGACAGCGTGGTGGTCAGCCAGCGCAGCAGGGCGGCGTAGTCCTGCTCGCGCTGAGCCTGTTCGGCGGACCGATCGCCTTCGGCCGGCTCGTCGAGGTCGACCTGGCCCTTGGCGATGGACTGGAGAGGGTGTCCGTCGAAGGCCGGGACCCGGTCGGCCCAGACCTCGTCGACGGGGTCGGTGAGGATCAGGACCTCGTAGCCCTTGGCGGCGAGAGCTTCCATGTGGGGGGAGTTCTCCACCGTCGCGCGGGTTTCGCCCGTCAGGTAGTAGATCGCCTCCTGGCCGTCCTTCATGCGCTCGACGTATTCGCGCAGGGTGGTGGTCTTCTGCGGATCGTCCGTGGAGGCGGCCGACACCAGTTCCAGCAGCGCCTCGGTGTTGTCCGTGTCCTCGATCAGTCCTTCCTTCAGCACCCGTCCGAACTGCGCCCAGAGTTTCGTGTAGCGCTCGCCGTCGTTCGCCTGCATGGTTTTGATCGCGCCGAGGACTTTCTTGACCAGGCGTCGACGTACGCCGCGGATCTGGCGGTCCTGCTGCAGGATCTCGCGGGAGATGTTCAACGACAGGTCGTGGGCGTCCACGACGCCCTTGACGAAGCGCAGGTAGTTCGGCATCAGCGCTTCACAGTCGTCCATGATGAAGACACGTTTGACGTACAGCTGCACCCCGCGCTTGGTCTCCTGGGAGAACAGGTCGAACGGTGCTTGGGAGGGGAGGAACAGGAGCGCCTCGTACTCGAATGTTCCTTCGGCGCGCATGTGGATGGTTTCGGCAGGGTCGAGCCAGTCCTGGCTGATCTGCTTGTAGAACTCGTTGTACTCCTCCTGGGTGACCTCGGCGCGCGGTCGCGCCCACAGGGCCTTCATCGAATTGAGGGTGTCGACACCGGGGTCGGCGGATCCGTCGGTGTCAGTGCGCTCGCCGGCCATCCGGATCGGCCAGCGGATGAAGTCCGAATACCGCTTGACGATCTGGCGGATCTTCGACTCGGACAGATAGTCGGCCAGGTCGTCCTCGCTGTCGGCGGGCTTGAGGTGCACAGTGACGGCGGTGCCCACGGGAAGGCCGTCGACGCTCTGGATCGTGTAGGCGCCCTCGCCGTCGGACTCCCACCGGGTGCCGGTATCGTCGCCTGCCCGCCGGGTGAGCAGGGTGACCTTGTCGGCGACCATGAAGGCGGAGTAGAAGCCGACACCGAACTGCCCGATCAGGCTCTCGGCGGTGGCTGCGTCCTTGGACTGCTTGATCTTCTCCATCAGGCCGGCGGTGCCGGACTTGGCGATCGTGCCGATCAGCTCCACGAGATCGTCCCGGCTCATGCCGATCCCGTTGTCACGGACGGTAAGTGTGCGGGCGTCCTTGTCGGCCTCCAGCGAGATGTGCAGGTCGGCGGGGCCGGCCTCGGTGAGGCTGGAGTCGGTCAGCGATTCCAGCCTCAGCTTGTCCAGTGCGTCCGAGGCGTTCGAGATCAGCTCGCGCAGGAAGATGTCCTTGTTCGAGTAGATCGAATGAATGACCAGTCGGAGCAACTGGCGTGTCTCGGCCTGGAATTCCAGTGTCTCGACACTGCTGTCCATGCGGGAACCTCTCCTTGGGAATCAACGGGAACCTCATGAAAATACGGGACTGGGCCGGGACGGATCACAGCGCGTCGGTGGCGTGGCTCACAGACCGGCCCTGCTGCGTCCGTGCCCCTGGCTCTCGGTGATGGGGGTCAGGCATCGTCCGTCACTGGCGCCGTGAGCAGGTCGTCGAGGGTGACCAGGGCGGGACCGGGACGGGATCGGGACGGTGTGGCGGTCATCGAGGTAGGGGCGGAGGCCCGCGAGGTGCCGATGAGCTCGGCAGCGTCGGTGGCGTACAGGGCGGCGTGCAGGGCGGTCCTGGCCGGGAGGGCTTCGGGCGCAGTCGGGTGCGCCCGGCGAGATGTCCGGCGAGGCGGCGCAGGTCGGCGACGTTGAAGCGGGCCCAGGTGGTGGAGCGTTCGGCGGCTCGGGTCCGGGGGGTGACCATCACGGGCTGTTCGAGGACAGGGCTGTCCAGGCCAGGACGGCCCCGTACACAACGGTGTTCGACAGCCTGACGGCCGACGACGCCAAAGGGGCGCGCGAGGTCGGGCCAGCCGGCGTCCGCATCACGGGCGGTTTTACTCAAGCCGGTGTCCCGCCCGGCGAGTTGCTCGCGCACCTGCCGCTGCAGCATCAGGAAGGCCAGCGCCTGCTCGGGCTCGGGCTCGGGCTCGGGCCGAGGGCATTCTCGGTGTCCCGAGACTCCCGCTGGGCGCCGAGTAGAGCGTCGTCCATGGCATGCAGGGCCGCTGCGGCGGAGAGGAAAGACGCCGGACTGGTACCCGTTCTCGCTGGACACGGATGGTCGGCCGGCCGCGGTCACAGGCTCCTCCCCCGGGCTGCCATCGTGTAGATGACAACATATTTGTCATCTGACGGATGACATGTCGGCGGTGTTGTCGACCCGTCCCACGGCCACAGATGATGTTCATGCCGGACGAGTCCATGAAGGACACGGCCGAGAGCTCCAGCAGGCCACGGCGACAGTGACCGTGACGGCGCAGGGGAACCCCATCCGCAACTGCGGAAAGCTGTCCGGGCCAGGCGTTGGTGGCGGCGCTCCTGGCGGACGGTGCGGGGGCCGTCCAGCGCGAGGACGCGGCGGCCGGCGTGGTTGACCAGTACGTCGATCCGATCGTGTACTCCGAGGCAGAGCCGGACGGCTCGAGCAACCTGATCGCGGCCTGTGACGGCGCAATGCACCGCGATCGCGCCCGAGAGTTCCGCGGCCGCCTCCTTGATCCTCACTCCACGGTGAGCGGCCGGACGACTCGGACACCCGCGCGCCGTCGCCCGGGCTGTCGCGGCGCAGATGCCGGCTGAGGCTCCAGTGACCAGGCCCACCGCTCCGGCAAGGTGCGTGGAATCACCGTCAGGCGGCGCGCGCCGTCCGCGCGCCGCGTCCGCTGGTCGGGGCTGTCCAATTCTGCCGCGCTGAGAGGTTTCGCCGAGGGTTGCTCAGGCGGGCTCTTCGACGGAGTGCGAGTCGGTGAGGGTGGCGGCGCCTCCCGCCGCGACCAGGCCGACGATCACTGCCAGTACGGCGTAGGTGATCCGCTCGCCGTGGAAGAACGAGTGCACGAGGCTGCTGCTCCACACGCCTGCGGGGAGCCGGGTGGTGACCAGGGCGGCGATCAGGGTGCCGACCATGGCCGTGCCGACACTGGTTCCGACTTCCTGGGCGGTGTCGTTGAGCGCCGTGCCGATCGAGGTGCGGTTTTCCGGCATCGACTCGACCAGGGCGATGGCGCAGATCGTCATGACGGTGCGCAGCCCGATGGTCATCACGACCATGCACACAGCGATGGCTGCGTACCCGTGGTCGACGCCCCAGGCGAGGCCGGCCAGCGCGCCGGCCAGGCAGGCGGCGCCGACCATGCAGGCGATGCGGTGACCGAACCTCTTCGCGAGCCATTCCGACAGAGGTGTCGCGGCGATCATGGTCACGATGATCGGCAGGTTCGCCAGCCCTGCCCGCACGGGGCTCCACCCGTAGGCGTACTGGAAATGGAGGATGAGCCCGAACATCACGCCGGCCATCGCGATGGACGTGCCGATCTGAGCGATGGCCGCGCCGCGGACAGTTCCACTGGAAAAGATCGTGAGGTCCAGCATGGGTGCTTTGCTGCGGCGCTCGTGCCGGACGAACGCGATACCCGCGGCCACGGCGCCGAGGATTGACACGGTCGTGGTGGTGGAGAGCCATCCGTGCTCGACGCCGCTGGTCAGCGTGTAACAGGCCAGGCCGATGGTGAGCACGCTCAGGACGGCGGCGGGCAGGTCGAGCCGGTCCTTGGTCAGGTCGTCGGGCCGGTCGGCGGCGACGCCGAGTCGCACGCCGATGGCCGCGATCAGCGCGATCGGCGCGTTGACGAGCAGGAGCCACTGCCAGCCGGCGTGGGCGAGTGCGGTACCCCCCAGCAGAGGCCCGAGGACGAACCCGGACATGCCGACGATGATCATCAAGGTCATCGCACGCATGCGCAGCGCCTGGTCCTCGAACAACCTGAAGACGAGCGAGTTGGTGATGGGCGCCATGGCCGCGGCGGCCATGCCGAGTCCGGCCCTCAGGGCGATGAGCTGCCCGGCGGAGTCGACGGCGACGACGCACAGGCTCAGCAGGCCGAACACGGCGAGGCCGATCAGCAGCACGCGTCGGCGTCCGAAGCGATCGGCTATGGATCCCGCCGTCAGCAGGAGGCCGCCGAACGTCAGCGAATAGGCGCCGGTGACCCATTGCAGGGCGGTGGTGCCACTGCCCAGATCACGGCCGATCGTGGGCAACGCGATCGACAGCAGCGTGTTGTCGACCATTTCGACGAAGAAGGCCAGGCAGAGTGCGGCCAGCGGGATCCATGCCGCGCGGAGCGACGGATAGGTACGGGAGACAACGGGCTCGGTGGTCGCGGTCATGGCCGGCCTCCTTCCAGAGCGTCGCCGCACATCGGGCGACGCCCGATGTGGAACGCGATTCGATGAACGAACGTTGTTCGATGATAGAACGTGGTTCTACGGTAGAACGCCGTTCGATGTCATGCAAGCTGTGATTGGATGAGAGCTATGACACCCCCGCGAACACGCTCCGCCGAAGGACCTCCCCGAGGACGCAGGCGCGCTTCGCACTCGATGGAGGCCGTCCTCACCGCGGCCGTGGCCCTGCTCGACGAGGCAGGCGGATCGGCTCTGACGTTCCGCGCCCTCGCCACCCGGCTCGGCACGGGCGTCGGCACCATCTACTGGTACGTCTCGAACAAGGACGAGCTCCTCGACCGCGCCACCGACCACGCGATCGGCGGGGTCCTGACTGTCGTCGAGGAGCAGCCCGACAGCGAGGATCCGATCGCTGACCTGCGCGCTATGGCCATCACCCTGTTCGACGCGATCGTGGATCGGCCGTGGCTGTCGGCCTACTTCATGCGTAACACCGACATCCAGGGCAACTCGTTGCGGTTGTACGAGAAGCTCGGTGAGCAGACCCTGCGCCTGGACCTCACACCCCGGCAGCGGTTCCACGCCGTCTCGGCGATCACGGGCGTCGTGGTCGGCACGGCTGCGGACCTGGGCGTGGAAGTGCCGCAGGAGCTGCTCGACGGTTCCGTGGACCGCGACGCGTTCCTCGGCCGCTTCGCCGAGACATGGCGCTCACTCGACGCCACGAACTTCCCGTTCGTGCACCAGATCGCCGACGAGTTCGCGGAGCACGACGACCGAGACCAGTTCATCGCCGCTCTGGACCTGACCCTTGAGGGTCTCCGCCTTCAAGCCGGAAGTCGACCTCGAAACTGCTGACACCAGCCGCTCCACTCATCCGCCGCGCATCCCGAACCGCCGACAGAAAGATGCGCGAACGGAGCATCGCGCTGCGTGCGGCGCATCCAGAAAACGATGCGATCCCTTTCGACGCCCCGTCACCCGCTCACCGTCCCGCAGCCGACACACCGTGTGGAACCCAGAACAAGCTGCAAGAAGGCGGCAGAGAGCACTCCCGTGCTCGTCTGTCCGGTACGTGCAGCGCTGGGGCAGTGAAACCCGGGACCCGATTCGACAACACCCGACGCAGGGCCAGGCAACCGGGTGCAGAGCGTCTCCAGGACGCCATGGACAGTGCGTGAGCCTGTAAAGCGCGAACCCGGCGGACGGCTGGACTCGATCGTCAGGCTGCGTGACAGAAGGAACAGCAGGATGCACACGGTGAACTGACCATGCGGGTGTGGCTGCCGTGGCCCCTGCTGGGTATTCTCCCGAGCGTCCCAGCACCCAGGCCGTCCGTGCTCACTCACACCGGTGATGCTTCCTCTTACCCACCCTTGGAGCCCTTTGCTCCTGGTGCGTCGAGAGGCGGTGGGCGCAGCCGATGTGGCTACACCATGAGCTCTCCCCCAGGCGTCCTTGCACGCGCTTGCTCAGGTGGGCGGTGCTGCGGGCTCGGCCGATCTTCACGCGAGGAGCGGGCCCGGCGAAGTCCAGGACGTACAGGCGCGCGCCGTGGGGACGGGTGCCGAAGTCACGCCGCCGCGAGATCTCTCCCCTGTGTCACCGCCCGGCTGGGGGATCGCGTCGAGGCGCCCCCTTGCCGGTGGAGCACGCGGCGGCCGTCGTCGGCGAGTTCATCGAAGCCGGCGACCCGGCCGACCCCCTGCTGGTGACTGACGTGCCCGCGCCTGGCTCCTGGGCCTGCTCAGCGCCGGGCACACTCCCGCGCAGCGGTGGGCGGTCGACTGCGTCGTCCAGGCGCACGCCTACGCCCAGCCGGGCCTTGCCGCACAGGTTCGGGGCTTCACCCGTTTTCCCGGCCGCGTGGAATCGACAGCAGTTCGCGGCCCCGCTCAGGTGTCAGCAGCGGACGGAGGAGGGGATCGGCCACCCAGCCCAGCGGCGCGAGATGATCCGGCCCCAGCGGCTCCCACAGGGGCAGCGCGTCCCGCAGCGTGTTCCATGCCGCGTCGGTGTCCGCCCGTCGCGCCTGTTCCCGTGCCCGCTCGACCGCCTGCCCGAACGGCCCGGCCGCCGTGTACCGGTACGTACCGTCCCGCACCTGTTCCAGCGTCGCGTACGCAAGTGACACCAGATCCTCGGCGGCCCCCTGCAGATGGAACATCAGCGTGGAGTCGTCCCGATACCGGTGCTCCGCATGTTCGGCGACCAGCACCGGAAGCAACTCGGGCGCGTACTGCGGATCCGTCACCAAATCCTGGAAGTACACCGTGTAGGTCTGCCCGAGGAGTCGGCGTATCTGATCCCCCAGACCGGTGGCCCGGGGTCTGCCGTACGCCCTGGCCTCATCCAGTGCTTTCACGGCCCGTTCCCAGTCGCCGCGCAGCGCATCGAGACGGGCCTGCTCCACGACGGCGTCCATCTCTCGCGTGGTTTCATTGGCGAACAGCGGGGCCCCGTCGGCGGGCCGCGCGTGCAGGCTGTGGAACTCCCGGAACATGTCCCGCATGAACTCGTAGAAGCTCGTGTACCGCTCGGGCGCCTCCGCTCGCCAGCTCGCCCACGTATACACGGCCCACTCACCGTCCTCCCCCACGTCCCCGGGGTCCAGAAGGACGTACGTGATGTCGGATGCAACGTCGAGTTGCAGCCCGCGCCGCCAGATGTCGGCCTCCTGCCGTTCCTCGGGGCCGGCATCCTCGTCCTGGTATTCCTCGAACATGTCGGCGAGGCCCGACTCGTTGTCGTGCCAGTGCGCCGCCGTCGTCCCCGCCAGTAGGGACACGAAGCCGCCGGCATGCCGCCACCCGTCACTCACCTTGAGGAACTCCCGGTACGAAGGGGGCATCCGCCGTCCGAGACGCTCCTCCATGGCCGCGATGAGCTCCTCGGACGCGGGCGGGAATCCCAGCCACCGTCCCTGCCGAGCGGCTTCGTCGCCCGCGCTCAGCGTCTTGCCGATCGGCACGGAATCCGCCCACTCTCCGCTCCATCTGAGCAGAAAGGGACGCCAGTTGAACGTTATGGGGATGGTCATGCGTCCGATGCTGCCATCCGCCACTGACAGTGCCGTGCGGGCCGCAACCAGGAGGACAACGCGCCACCATGCAGCTCGCACTGGCACCGTCGACAGACGCGACCACCTATGTCGACACCAACAGCCCCAGCGCCGATCCCGGCCCGGTCGTCATCGCCTGTTACGCCCAGCGCGTCACCTCCGTATGCTCAGCCTCGCTGAGTACCGGTTCTGACTTGTGTCGGCCCGGCCGCGGCTCGTCCGCCAGTCCCACCGTCCGCCGGCCAGCGAACCGTGAGCGCTACTTGCGTACCGTGTCCGTGGATACTCTGAAGTCCGCTGGCACACGCGTGTTTGACGCGCCTTCCGCGCAGGCCGCAACACAACGATCCGGGCCCGCTCCACCACACGAGCCGGGACGTGCCACACAAGGCCGCCGTACCTCATGTGTGATGAACTGTGGCCCGGTTTCGAGACGTTGATCTCGTCTCGAACAAGAGAGTGGGAGGGACCATGGACCTTGGTGGGGGGACGTGGCGGCGACTGACCGCCGTGGTGCTCGTCATGGCGGTGGCGGCCGGGTGTACGGGGCAGGGCGAAGGCGCGGGCGGCGGAAACGACGAAGACCTGCTGCGGAACCACGACTGGACGCAGATGCCGGGCACCACCGCGCGGAACGACATCCTGCGGGTCAGCGCATCGGATCGGCGCATCGTGGAGCAGGACTCCTCCGGCGGGCAGCCCAATCCCCCGCTGAACCTGGCCGGCCCGCATCTCAGGTCCGGTGGCGACTTCACCGTCACCGCGCGCATGTCCGGTGTGGGTGACGATGGCGGCGACTCATGGCTGCGGCTGTACGGGCGGGTGCCGGTCATCTACGACGAGTGGCGGCAGGAGCGGCCCTCACTTCGCGTCGGCGTGACCGCCGACGGACAAGTGAGCGTACAGATATGGGACGGCGAGGGCGATGAGCCGGCCACCTCCAAGGATTTCGACTGCGGCTGCTCCGGGACGGTGACGCTCGCCGTGTCGAGCATCGGTGACACCTTCCGCGTGAAGGCCGACGGGCGGCAGCTGGGAACCGTGCAGGACCCGGGGGTGTTCGCCGAGGGCACTGTCTGGTTCGGTCTGGAGGCGGACGCGGGCGACGACGAGCACCGCGAGGGATGGCGTCTGACGCAGCTGATCGCGCGGGCAGAGAGCGGTGACTCGCTCCGCGTGATCAAGGCGCCGCAGCTACGCCAGGAGCAGTCCGACGACTCGCTGCGTGCGCGGGCCGCAGACGTGGGGCGGCCGTTCGACGTCGGCACCGCCCTGGCCGAGAACCCTCTGCTCACCGACTCACGCTACCGGGCGCTCGCGGGGAGCCAGTTCTCCATGCTCACTCCCGAGAACGCGTTCAAGCCACAGTTCCTCCACCCACGCCGGGGCGCCTACGACTTCCGCGACGCGGACCTGCTCGTACGCTTCGCCCGCGCGAACGACATGAAGGTGCACGCGCACACCCTCGTCTGGCACGAGGCTCTGCCCAACTGGATGCGGGAGAACGACGACCCCGAGGAGGTGCGCCGGACCATGCTCCGGCACATCGCCATGGTCGCCGGGCACTTCAAGGGAAAGGTCGCGGAATGGGATGTGGTCAACGAGCCCATGTCCGACGACGAGGAGAGCTACACCAACGGGGATCTCGGTCTGCGCTCCGAGCAGAGCCCGTGGTTCGAGGCCATGGGCGAGGAGTACATAGACGAGGCGTTCAGGGCCGCCCACCGGGCCGATCCGAAGGCACGGCTGTTCCTCAACGAGTACGGGGTCGAGGAGGAAGGCGAGCGGTGGGACGCCCTTTACGATCTGGTCACGCGGCTCAAGGAACGCGGCGTACCGATCGACGGCGTGGGTTTCCAGAACCATGAGTACGCACCCGGCGACCGCATCGACCCGGAGACATTCCGCAGCCATGTGCGGGATCTGGCGGAGCTCGGGGTTCAGGCGCGGGTGTCGGAGATGGACGTCCCCATAGGTGAGGACGAGGAGGACGGGCGGCAGACCCAGGCTGATGAGATGGCGGGCAAGCTGCGGGTCTGCCTGGAGGAGCCGAACTGCACATCTTTCTCCACATGGGGATTCACCGACCGGTACGGTTCCACCGCCGACACCAAGATCTATCCTCCGCGCACGGCCGATTCCCTGCCGTGGGACGCGGCCCTGCGGCCGAAGCTGGCGTACGAGCGCCTGCTTGAGGCCTTTGCGTGAAGAGGTACGCCCCTGGCAGCCGATCATCCTCCCGATTGGCAGCTGACGGCAGCAGCTTGGTCACTCCACGACAGCCATGATCACTACGGCCGCCCGGACCGAGCTGCAAACGCCCCTCCCGGCTGAGACTCACCCAGTGCCACCACCGCACCCATTCACATCCACCGTATGATTGCGGGAGGGCACCAACGTGCCGTCCACGATCGCACGGTGGCCGAGCAGTCGTAGAACGATCGGTACTCCACCAATCACCAGGTCGTCATCGATGCCGGCACTCGCCTGGCCGTTGTGGTCGGACAGGACGCTGCCGGGCAACCGAAACGACCACTATTGCCGACGATGCGACCCACTGCCACATGATCTCAACGGTGCTTTGGTCGTGCATCCGTCTGGGAACGCCCCTCCATGGGGCGGCAGTTCACCGGCGGTGAAACTGCCACCCGCACCAAGGTGATCAAGGCTCACAGCCCTCGCATCCAGGCGGGCCACGGTTACGTCATCGCCGTCATCTGGGAAGAGGACTCCTGCTCGGGGCCCAGGGAGGTCAATGGCGCGGGCTGGGCGAAGGATCCACCGTCCCCTACGACAACGGCAAGATCGGCGCTGGCGAACTGGAAGGCCGGGCGCACAACGCGGCGCAGGCCCGCCAGGTCCTGGACGAGGGCGATCCCAACATCGGCCTGAAGGATGAGCTGGCCGGCAGGGACACGACGTCTCTTGCATCAGCGCGCCGGGCGGCCGTCCCGGAAGCGCCCACGCAGGCTGCTCAGGGGCCCAGAGCAGCCACCTGCGACTGAATTCTGCCGCTCGGCGGAACGGGCGGGCCGGCTTCCTTCTCCCCGCCCTCTGCCCTCTGCCCTCTGCCCTCTGCCCTCTGCCCTCTGCCCTCTGCCCATGGTTGTTCGGAGGGCGGCGTGGTGCAGAACGCCCTGGTGATCGAGGAAACGGTTGCCCTGGACGGGGACGGCTCCGTCATCGCCGAAGCGCGCCGGCGTGCGGCCGACTTCCTCACCCGGGTGCAGTCCGAGTACGGGCTGCCGGTGTCCGCCCGTGCGGTGGATCTGACGCGGCTGGTGGTCAGCGAGCTGGTCACCAATGCCCGCAAGTACGCCCCCGGCCCGGCCCTGATGGAACTGCGCATCGCCGGGGACGCGGTGGAAGTAGCGGTGTGGGACAGCGACCCCGTCCTGCCGGTGGCCCGCGCCGCGGATGCGGGCAGAGTCGGCCAGCACGGCCTGTAGATCGTGATGGCCGTCGCGCAGGGCTTCGAGGTGCAGCAGGAACCGGTCGGCAAACGCGTCACCGTCCGCATCGCCCTGCTGGACGACCCGGGCGGCGCTGTCAGCGGACGCCACCCCCAATAGCGGGGGCCTTTGTCCGACTGGTTGGTCGGATGGTGGTTTCGTGGCGTCGATCGAGCGGACGGCGTGTCCGCGGGTGAAACACGCAGTGCCGGTGAAACACGCGTTGCCTGCACGGGAGTTGCCCACCTCGGCAGCACGAATCCGGGAGGCAACGGTGCTGCCCCGGCTTCGAGGCCGCGTCAGCGGCAGGCTGGAGAGGGCATGGAGGGTGGCCGTGCAGGGTTCGGCCGTTCAGCGGCTCCGGTCGACGCGGTCGACGAAGTCGCCGACCGCGGTGGCGAAGGCGGCGGGCGCCTCCTGCGCGACGAAATGCCCGACGTCCGGGATCGTGACCGCGGTGACGTCGCCGGCGACCTGGCGCATCGTCCGCCCGGTGAAGGGGGCGTTGATGCCGTCGACGGCGAGCACGGGAACGGTCAGCGGCCGCGACTCGGCCAGTACCCGCATCCGGTCGCCGCCGGTCAGGGAGGAACGGTAGAGCCCCTCGGTGCCGCGCCAGCCGCCCGGCCGCGCGTAGGTGCGGGCGAACTCGTCGAGGTCGGCCTCGGTGACCCCGCCCGGCACCATCGTCATCACCGAGACGGCCCAGTCGAGCATCACTCGCTCACGGCCGGCCAGCAACAGCTCCGGAATTCCCGGGGCGGCCAGGAATCCCACGTGCCAGGAGCCGCCGTTCCTCACGTCGGCCAGCATCTCCCAGCCGTACCCCGGAAGGGTGGTCTCGACGCCGGTGAAGCTGAGGACGTCGCCGGGGTGCGTGGCCGCGAACGCGAAGACCGGCCCGCCGCTGACGTCCTGGCAGGTCACGTGCACGGGCCCGACGCCGAGGTGGGCGACCAGCCGGTGCAGGTCCTCCGCCATGGTGGCCAAGTCGTGGTCGCCGTCGGCGATGCCGGAGTCGCCGAAGCCTCGCAGGTCGACGGCGAACACCCGGTGGGTGGCGGCGAGCAGCGGGATGACGTCGCGGAAGGCCCACCAGGTCTCCGGCCAGCCGTGCACCAGCAGGATCGGGGAGCCGGTGTCGCCCGCCGAGACGTAGTGCAACGTGGTGCCGTCGACCTCGGCGGTGTGGTGCGTGACGCCCGCCACGGCGGGCGAGGCGGTCACGAAAGAGCTGGTCATGCGGTGACTCCCAAGATAGACAATCAGGTTGACTGTAGTGGTGGTCAACCTGGTTGTCCAGGTCAAGGACGATCTAGACTGTGGTCATGTCCTCACGATCCGGCGCCGATCTCGCCCTGCTGCTCCTGGGCAGCTATCGCAATTTGGTGGACGAGGTGGTCCGGGAGCTGGCGACCCGGGGGTACCCCGACGCCCGGCCGTCGCACGAGTACGCGATCCGGGCCATCCGAGCCGGCGCCGACAGCGCCTCGGACTTGGCCCGCAGACTCGCCATCACCAAACAGGCCGCGGCGAAGACAATCGCCGCGCTCGTAGAACGCGGGTACGTCACCACCGAGACCGACCCCGCCGACAGCCGCCGCAAGAACATCCGGATCACCGATCACGGGATCGGGCTGATCACCACGGGCACGGCGATCTTCGACGAGGTGCGGGCCCGCTGGGAAGTGCGTCTGGGCGCCGCCGAACTCGCCGAGCTGGAAACGCAGCTCGCCCAGTTCGTCGGCAACTCGCCCATCAACCTCGACGCTCCGGGCTGGGCAGCAGGACAGGAACTGCGCTAGCGGTCAACCGAGGACCACGGTCGGCCGGTCGGCGGCGTTTTCGGGACCGCCGGAGACATCGGCGGGGCCGAGGAATTCGCGTTTGTACAACCGCTTCACGCCACCGGAATGCCGGCCCACCTGCTCATGCCCGAGCTGGCCACCCGGACGGTCCCGCCGGGGGTAGTCGGCATTCCAGCTTGTTTCGGCTCCACGTGGATGGGCTCGTCGTCGTGTGGGTGGGCGTGGTGTCGTCGTAGGTTTGGGAGCACCGGGCCGGCTGGTTCCTCCTCCCCCGACAAGGTTGATCGACGGCGCGGCCCTTTGTCCGATGCGGGGTGGAGCCAGGTGTATGGCCGATCGGTAGCCACCCTGTGATCGTGATCTGGCTCTGCTTGCAGCCGGCCAGGAGACCGGTTTCTGGGTCACCGGCTGGTACCCGACCGCAGACGCCACCGAATCGCCTACCAGCGACTCCGTGTCACGCCTTTTGCGAATCGTGTCCGGGCTGGGTCCTGTTGCACCACAGGTGGGCGAAAGAGCCGGTCGTCCGGGACGCCGACGTGCACACCACCCGCTCCGGTTCGACCCCCACCTGCACGTGGCGCCGTGCCCCCGAACAGCTGGCCACCCGTCGCCAGTTGCGTGCGATGGGTCTGAGCCGCGGCCGTGGCAACGATCCCGTCGCCCAGATTGAATGCCGCGGCGGCAAGCGGGTCACCCCTCCTGTATCGGATCGACCTCGCCGTTCCCGAGCGGGTGCCGACGCTGGCGCAGGAAGCCGCCCTCGACAAGGCTATGGCTCGACGCCAGACGTGCCCGAAGTGCCCGAAGTGCCGTCGCCGCTACCACCGGTGCCTTCCGCTCCGGCGTCTCGGCTCATGCTTGGAGTGCTTCGACGGCACGCCTGCGGACCCCCGCGACCACACCCCCGCCACTCCACAGGGGGACACCGCCACCTAACCCTGTCACCGCTTGAGGCCAAGCCGCCATCGGCTGCCGAAGCAGGCGTCTCCTTTCCAGCCGGCCGTGACCCGCACATCTCAACATCAGCACCTGCGCGACTCTCTACGTCGTCACTTCCTCAACTTGTACGTCTGGTATAGGAAAAGCTTCCTATACCAGATCATCATTTTCTGCGGCAGCCTTCCATTCGACCGATTGAATCTCAGGGAGGCAACAATGAGGGAACTGGACATCAGAAAAGGGATCGTGCGTGCCAGCGCGATGATGGTGCTCGCTACGACTGCCACAGTCGGAATCTTGGCGGCTTCTCCTGCGTCTGCCGTCGAATTCTCTCCCAACGACTCCTTTGGTGCACAAAAGGAGGTCTCCGCAACCAGTAGCAACGTGACGGCGGCAGGTTGGGTAGACGTTGCGGCGTACTACTACTACCAGGACTGCATCAATGCCAGCGCCGCATTTCCGTCAGGATATGCGTACTGCCACTGGGTTGGTGGTACCGCTCCGTGGCATCTGGCCGTGTGGATCTCATGAGCCCACGCCACATCAACAGGAATCACCGCAAGGGATGAGGCCCCTATGCTCAACAGCACGCGAAAGCGCCAGGCGGCGGCCACCATTCTGCTCGCAGTCGCCGCAGTATTTCCCGCCACGGATGCATCCGCCGCAGCCCATCGATCCTCGATGCCCGAGCATTCCGTGCGTGACACCGAACTGACGTCCACCGTGTCTGCGGCGGAGTGGATTCGGTGGACTGCCTTCTTCAACCGCGAGACGTGCGAGGCGAACGGCAAGTACATGGTCGACAACGGATTCGCCGCCGCCTACCAGTGCGTCTACGAAGGGTGGCCCGTCTGGGCACTCTGGGTGTACCGCTGAGCGGTCAACCATCGGCCCAGCCTGCACCAGAATCCATATCCGGCCCGTCGGCCTCTGAACCGGCGGGCCGGTCTGCTGCTGCGGCCCGCCTGACAGTCACATATCGCCATACTTCCCTATACAGGCGGCACGGCGCAAATGACTTGGATACGTATTGCGACTGCTCACCAATCCGAGCTGCTGGGCCACCAGAACGGTGGTCAAGCGATCGTTTGTGTCGAGCTTGCGGTAAATTTTTTCGAGATGCCTGTTCACTGTATGTGGTGAAATGGCCAGCCTACGTGCGATCCCCGCAGCGGTCTGACCCTCGGCCAGGAGATTTAGTATGGAGAGCTCACGCAAGGTGATTCCGAACTCCTCCGCGCGCCCATGCAGACTTTTCGCTCCGCAATCTGTCCGAGAACTCTGCAATCTCCGTAAGTGGAGCAAATGGCGGTCGACGCCGACAAGCAGCCTTTGTATCTGCTGCGCGAATTCAAGTTCTTTCTGGTCGAAGTTTTTTCCCGCACGCCCGAGAATGAAACCTCGAATCGTTTCTGGGGAAGTGAACAGCGGTATCGTCATCTGCCGCGTGGTGCCATAAATCTCATACGCCTCCTGAAAAGGGTCGGAGCGGCGCCATGTGCGAAGATCAATGACATCTTCGACTGTGACGGGCTTCTTCTCCCCCTGTGACGCATAGACGAAAAGGGGATGCTTTTGCCGCATCCGCCGATGAACCAGATCCGAGAGCGGAGTGCCGCCGACCCACTGCGGGGCCCAAGCGTCTGCAGTGCCTGTCTGTATCCGATGATGCATCTCGACGAAGATCGTTGTCGAAGCGTGCAGCGACGAAATTATCTCCTCGCCCACGAGATGCCACATCGATTGAGGATCTTCACTTTCGAATAGAGCGACAGCGAGATCAAGTATTCTTTTATAATCCGCTGCAGGCAAAGGGGCCATGTCCCCAGAGTCTTGCGAGAACCGGCCTTCGTCCACCGGCTTCTCAGACACGCTTCTCAGACGCCCCTCAGTGCGAAATTTCGGCCAAGGCCGTAGTGATGTACGGCGTGGCCAGCACCGGCGCCGTTCCCGCCTCGTGCTGCAGAAGACCGTGGGCCGCGGCTCCGGTGGCCGGTCCCACAGCGACACCTTCAACGTCAACGACCGCGGCCGCTCCCGTATCCAGATCCACTCCGGCGGCGGACACAACCGTGCCACCACCGCTGAACCGACACCCCGGAGAACGCACCGGCCACCCGGGCGGCGATGTGCACGAGGACGACGGCACTCTTCCCATCTACGGCTACCTGAGGGTCTCGATACAAGCCTCGCAACCCACCGCCATAACTGCGCCCCTGAGCCTGCGCGCCGACGGCCAGATCGCCTGACGCATGGGCGGCCGCCTGATCTACGGCACACAGTAAGGAGCCGAAGCTGATGAATGCTCGGTTCCTTCGATACGGACGCCCCCGCCGAGAACACCCCTGTCAGGACAAAACGCCCCTTGGAGCCTCCCGTCACAGGCACTTCTGTGCCGCGTACGGGGTGGCCACATCCATGGTACCGGCGATACCATCGGTACCATGTCTCAGCCCAAAGCGATGAACCTACGTTTCCCCGATCCGGCTCAGCGCGCCGCGATCGAGGCCGCAGCACGGCAGGAGGGCGTCAGCCTGCAGGAATACATCCTGTCCGCTGCCTACGCCCGTGCCACCGCGGTAGAGAGGCACTTCCTCGACGCCTTCGGCGAGTCGATGGCCCGCAGTGGGGACGCCTTCGCCGAAGCGGCCGGCGTGGCCGACGCCGATGAGGAGCGGCGTGCCGCAGAGCTCGCCGCGCGGCATGATCTTGAGGAGCAGCAGGAGCGGGGTCACGCCGCGTGACGCAGCACGAGCCGCTTCATCCTCTTGATGTGACTTTCCTGCTGCATGCTGCCGAGTTGTTGCCTGGCGATCCGCAGGTGGACGATTACGGTCCTCTGTACGCGGCGGTCGCCCGGGTCAATGCCCGGGCCATGGAGCGTGACGTCTATGGGTCGCTGTATCTCAAGGCGGCGGCGCTGTTGCAGACGCTGGCGCGGCTGTCGTGTCTGGAGCACTCCAACGAGGCGTTCGCGTGGCACTGCGCGGAGGCGTATCTGGTGCTGAACGGGTGCCGTCTGGAGTATCCGCCGAAGGAGGCGGTCGCCCTGGTACGGGACGCGGCTTCCGGTCGGATGGGGGTTGGCCTGGTCGGGCGTCAGTTGCGTGCGTGGAGCGTTTCCTGACCCTGTGGGGGTCTTGGGTCTTCTCGGAGTTCGCTGGTCGATCGTCACCGAGCCGGTGGTGTAGAGGGGGAGCTGAGGTGGGGTGACCAGACTTTGGCAGGGCGGCCTTCAAGTCGGGTGGGTGCGTCAGGCGGGGTGTTCTGCCGCGGCCGGCCAGGCGCCCCGTTCCCCGAGGTAAAGCACGAGGGCCGCGATGTTCCAGGCGTCGTCCTCGCCTCGGTGGTGACGGCCTTCGAGCCGCCGCCCGGCGATCTCCAGGGCCCGCGCCATGCCGGGACGCTTCCGCAGACCGTATGCCTCGGTGAAGGCCGCCTTGGCGTTTGTATGACTGCGTCCGAAGGGGTAGGGCGTCCCCGTCGCCTGACACTGCTCTGTGAACTGGTGGCGGTCGTAGTCGCCCCAACTGGCCCACGGCCTCGCACTTGCACGGTGCTCGGCCGCCAGCAGCCGGCACGCCTCGGCGAAGGTAACCCCGTGCTCGACCTCGTGCTGAGCGAGACCGGTCAGTTCCGTGCAGAACTCGCTGACCATGGACCGGGCGGGCTTCACCAGGATCCGGTGCCGGGCGAGGCGCTCTCCGGCACGCAGGTCGACGACCGTCAGCCCGATCTCGATGATCTCGCTGACCTCGCCCGGCGGCTGGGAGCCAGCCCAGCAGGTTGCTTCGACATCCACGACGTTGACCAGGCATTCTGCCCGAGATCTGTCCATGGCAGGAAGCGTAGGGAGGCGCAGCGGCGGGCACACCCGGTTTTCGAGGCTGCAGAACGGCCCCAGGGGTGTAGGACATCCGGCCAAGGGCGCCGAAAGGCGCCGCCTGCCCGCCGCGTTCGCGTTCTGCGCCCGGCGATCGGCCCGGTGGCCGCTCCGGGCTCGTGGAGGAACTGGCGAATCGGATCGGCCTGTTCCTGCCCGATCTTGGGCCGGACGAGGCGGCCAGTGAGATCCGGCGGCCGGCACGTTCTTGGTCAGGCCGCCACGACTGGCTGCCAGTCTTTCTGCGGTTCCGACAGCCTGACAACAGATTTCAGTGACGCCCAAATCCTTGGACATCGATCTCGGAACTGTGCTCTGAACACTTCGCGTCGCCGGGCGCTGCCGGTTTCTCTTCGCGATGCGATCGGCGAGCACGACGTCGTACACTCCCCCGAGCTGCCGCCCCCGAACCGCGGTCGGGTCGTCAAGCGGTGGCCCCCGCTGTACGACCTTTGCCCTCGCCCGGGTGAGGAGAGGCCCAAGTCTGGGCGGGTCGCAGCCGAGCACCGCTAGCAAGAACTCACGTTCTCGACGATCTCAGTCACGGCTGCCGCCCTCCTGGCCTTCCCGCTCGCCGCTGCCCCCGTATCCGTCACGAGGCGCGCGCGGAGTTGCTGCCGCTGACCGACGCCGGCCAACTCCCGCCCACCGCAGCCGAATCCCTCGACGCATATCAGCCCACCGGTCTCCCGCCGACGTGCCTCACCACACCGAACTGCCATGGCCGAACCCACGGTCCGCGGGTCGGGAAATACGTACCGCCGGGGTCGGGGCACAGTGACATGCCTCAGCCGGGCACGGTGCCCGCAGGCGGTGCGTCGTGCGCCCGTCGAGGCTGCCCGGAACGGGGATGAGGTGGCCGATCCGGCACCGTGGCGCGGCCGGCGATGGCCGTGCTCGGGCTGGCGTGAACTGCTCGAACGCTTGGGAGCCGCTGCTGTACTGCGGAAGTGACAGACCAAAAGCAGGGACTTTCCCGCCTGGCTGGCCACCCACATCGGCCCTCTGACCGTCGGAAACGGCTAAGGGGGGTCTTTCTTAGTCGCACGAGACGCGTGTTGCCCGGCACCGCATCCCTGTGCAGAGCACATACGACACACGTGTGGAGTGTGCGGAGGAGCCCTGGCGGCTCGTGCCGAATGACACCGCGCCCCCCAAGGCACTCCTGCACCACCTACCGATGCTGATCCCCTGTCGGCCTCGGGAGACATACTCCAATCCGTCACAGCCTGAAAAGCCCTCGCATGTGGCCGCATCTGGGCCCGTGCCCGCTGGCGCCGCGAGCGGGGCGGGCACGAGCCCAAGTGGCGGCAAACAGTACGGGTGCCGCGAAGCAGCCGCGGTCAGCCCCGCACTCGCTGCCAGCGCCAGAACTGATCCGTCCACGGCCCGACTTCCTCCCACTGCAGGACGGCGTTCCCTTCCTGATAACTCTGGCGCGTGGCCACCGCCAGGCCGTCATTGCCCAATGGCACGATCACGAAGTCCGCCTGGGCGAGGTCCATGGAGACCAGACACCACAGCTGCCTCTCGCTCTTGCTGTCGCTCCTGCATGAGACGACGGCCGCCCCGTCCTCGGGAGCTTCCGCGATGAGGGCGAGATTCCGATCGAAAGCACCGGTGTCCTTGTTGTAGGCGACATCCCTGATGCGCAAGACGCGCTCCCCGTAACCGGGCTCGGGAATGAACTCCCACTGCGACTGCCTGTACGCCGTCGTGGCGGCATCCCGCCACACAACAGCCGGCACATCACCGTCGACCCACCCGTACGGAGTGATGTGCATACCCGTCACCGACTGAACGATCAGTTGCGGACCCTGGGGTATCGGCAGGCTGACCACATGCTTCCCTCTCGTCAGCAGGCAGCACCCCACCGCCCGGACTCAACAGCCGCATACGACCGTCGAGCCCCGCCCGAAGTGCCAACCTGACAGCAGAACGAACACGTCGCGCAGACGCTACGACCGCGAAAGCTTCAATGTCAGGGAAAACGAGCTATGCCAGATTTAAGCTGTTTTAGACCGTGTCCTGCATGGTCAGTTGTTCGCTGGACGAGCCATGGAGAACGGACGGTGGGGATGGATCGGGCCGGGCGGGCCATGGGAAATCACCAGGCCCTTGCTGCCGTCGGCACGGGTGCCACTGCAAGGCGGCGGGGTGGCCAACATCGATGACGAGGCGATGATTCGCTGCCATCATCCATGTCCTGGCCGACTGCTGTACCTGGCAGGCCCTGCCGCCCTGCTTGGGGCATGGAAGTCGACAGTGCACCGCTGGGCCTCATCTGGTCGCGAGCACGCATCGGCTGGGTCACACCCGACCGCCGGTCTGCCCACCCAGGCCCTGGTAGCCGCATCGGCGAGGATCTCGACCGCGGGTCCGTCGGCCAGGAGCGTGACCAGGCCTAACTGGCGGGCGTGGGTGATGTCCGCGCAGCTAGCGGAACGAGCCGGGCTGCACCACGTTCGAGGACATCACAGCGGATGGCATCTGTACGGGCCGGACAGCGCTCGACGAGACAGTCACGTTCGTCGGTGATCACTGGCAACACACACCCTCAGGTGACTCAGGAAGCGAACCGAGGCGACCGGAGGGATCGGTTGCCTTGTGTGACTGATGAGCCTCCGGAACGCGCGAAACAGTTATCGCGTGCTTGCTTGACACTCCGAAGGGCGGCTCATAAGGTCCGCGACAGCCCTCGAACAGTTGTCGATATATCGAACGGAAGCTCCGACGGACCACGGCGATACTAGGAGTTCTCTCGGCATGAAAAATCTCAGGGCATTGCCCTCAGTAGTGCTTCTCGCTTTAGTTTTCTCGGCTTGCGGACAGAACGACAACGAAGACGATGAGAACAACGCCAAGGGAGCCACCATCGGCGTCGCGATGCCGACGAAATCCTCCGAGCGATGGATAGCCGACGGCGCGAACGTCAAGAAGGAACTGGAGGCGAAAGGCTACAAGGTAAAACTGGTTTTCGGAGAGGACGACCCCGATCAGCAGGTTTCCCAGATCGAGAACTTGATCACACAAGGCGTCAAGGCACTGGTCATCGCAGCCATAGACAACAAATCGTTGAACAACGTGACCCAGCAGGCCGCCGACGCCGACATACCGGTCATCGCCTACGACCGACTCATCCTGGGCACCAAGAACGTGGACTACTACGCCTCCTTCGACAACGAAAAGGTGGGCGAGCTGCAAGGCGGATACATCGCCAAGAAGCTCGGCCTGAAAGATGGGTCCAAGAGGAAATTCAATATCGAGCTCTTCGCGGGTTCGAACGACGACAACAATACGCGATATTTCTTCAACGGTGCGATGAAGGTTCTGCAGCCCTACATCGACAAGAAACAGCTTGTCGTCCAGTCCGGCCAGACCGAGCTCAATCAGATCACCACTCTACGATGGGACGGTGCCACGGCACAGAAGCGCATGGAGGACGTTCTCACCTCGTCCTACAAGAACGGCAAGGTCGACGCAATACTCTCGCCCTACGACGGCATCTCCATCGGCATCATATCCGCGCTCAAGTCGGACGCCTACGGCACCAAGACAAAACCCTGGCCAGTCATCACGGGCCAGGACGCCGAACTCGCCTCAGTGAAGTCGATAATGGCGGGCGAGCAGACGGAGACTGTTTACAAAGACCTACGGAAACTTGCCAAAGTGACCGCCAACATGGTCGACGCGAAACTAAACAACAAAAAGCCGGAAACAAACGACACCAAGAGTTACAACAATCTGGTGAAGGTGGTACCCGCTTACCTGCTGCCGCCCGTCGATGTCGACAAGTCGAATTACGTGAAGGCGCTCATCGAGGATGGCTACTACACAGCGGATGAGCTGAAATAGCAGTGCGACCGGCGCCTCCAGGTCACCCGTGAGTTCACTGTGGCTGCGAGCCGGTTCGCCCTCGGCCATCTGGTGAGTTGATGAGGTCGTAGTCGAGGACCGGGACAGCTCTGCAGGCTTTTATCGCCAGATGGCCTCGCCTCCAGGGCCGCCAGTGCAGATGGCCGGGTCCCCGTGGTCGGCCGAGGGCTCGGAGTGAGCGAAGAAGCCTTCTGCAGAAGTGAGGTGGGGCGCGGGGTACAGGGTTGTGCAGGCCGGGGGGCGGGGCGGCTGTGCAGGTCTGAGCGGGCTTTGTTCCGCTTGGTATGGTCGCGTACGCAACGGGGCTGTAGTTTTTCTCGTGAAGATGGCTGAGACAGCCCGAAAATCGCCCGGCCGGTGTGCAGTGAGGCCGACAATGCTGCGCCGTGAACGAAGCACAGCCGCAACTCGACGAGTTGCCGTTCTCCTCGCTGAAGGCCGACGTGAGGATGGCCCGCGGTTCACGGACTGCGGCAGCAGCGACGCTCCAGTCGTCGGCGGACACTGATCGCCAGTGGACAGGCTGCCTCTTTTCCTGTGGGTGGGGCACCCAAGCGACGCCGGATGTCACGCAGACCCTGCCAATGTCGGGGCACTGGGCGTCGCCTCTTCGGGCATCCATCATGCCCCGGAGCTTCCTGACCTGGTACGGACGATACGTTTAATCTCCCGGAGTGAGCCTTTGGACATCCCTGGAACCCGCCTCCGCGACCGTGGACCCGGGTGGCAGTACGACTGTGCGGCTGCGTCTGCGCAACACCGGTGACGTGGTGGACGAGTACCGCTTCGAGGCGGTCGGTCCGCTGGCGCCCTGGACGAGAGTGGAGCCGCAGGCACTGCGGTTGTATCCGGGGACGACAGGTTCGGTGGACCTGACCTTCGCCCCACCGAGGACGCCGGACGCGACGGCAGGACCCAACCCGTACGCGGTGCGGATCACGCCGACCGAACACCCGGAGGCGACCACCGTCCCCGAGGGCAACCTCACCATCACCGCGTTCACGGAGGTGCGGGCGGAGCTGGTGCCGCCGACGGTGAAGGGGCGTTTCCGGGGCCGTCCGAAGCTGGCCGTGGACAACCTCGGCAATACAAAGCTGACGGCGTCGGTCAGCGGCAGCGACAACGGCGACCAGCTCTCGTACGACATCTACCCGTCGAACGTGCAGATCGAGCCCGGGCGGGCGGCGTTCGTCGAGGCAACGCTGAAGCCGAGGCAGATCAGCTGGTTCGGGTCGAAGGAGTCCCGGCCCTACACCCTCGCGGTCCAACGGTCCGGCGTGGACCCGTTGGACGTCGAAGGCACCTACATCCAGCGGAGTTTCCTGCCACGCTGGCTCGCCACCTTCCTCGGTGTCTTCATGGCCCTCGCGATCACCTTCGTGATGCTGTGGATCGCCTACAAGCCGCAAGTACGCAGCTCCGCCACGGAGAAGCTCCAGGAAGCCGGCATCAGTACCCTGCCTCCCTCCCCCACGCCGACCCCCGAAGTTCCGAAGGCCCCGTCCGTCGAGTCGGAGCCCGCCCAGCCCGCACCGGTGGCGTCCGACGGTGCTGGAGGAGGCGGGTCCGCCCCGTCGCCGACGACGAAAGAGGCGCCCAAGAGCGTGGTGCCCGCGAACAACGTCCTCCTGCGGAACACGGGCACGAAGAGGTGCGCCGACATCCCGGGCAATGGGAAGGGTGTGAAAGACGGCCGCGTTCAGCAGTTCACGTGCGATGAGAGCACCGACGGCAACCAGCTCTGGGACCTTGAGGTGCGTTACCCCGAGCTCGGCCCCGACGGCTCGCCCCTGTTCCAGATCCGCAACGTCAAGGACCAGTTGTGCATGGACCTGCCCGGCTCCGGGGCCCAGCCCATCCATGCGGCGATCTCCGAATCCGACTGCGCCGGCACGACCGACGACAACCAGCTGTGGTGGATCGACAAGCAGGACAGCGGCGCCTACTGGATCCGCAACTTCGCCAGCAAAGGCAAGTGCCTTGAGGTCGGCGGAAACAGGTCCAGCGCGGACAACACGCGCCTCCTGATCTTCTACTGCACCAATACCGACGACCAGGAGTGGCAGATCATCCAACCCGCGGCAGGCTGAGGCACGGCGCGGTCTGCGCGCCGCCGATAGGCTGGCCGGAACTGGAACTGCTCTCGCTCACCGGCGTTCGTCGTATCCGAGGAGCGCCTGGCCTCCCGGTCGATGCGTGTGCTTCGGCCGCGGGACTTCGAGGTCGACGACGGCAGCACCTTCCCGACCGTCGGCCACCTCGCCGCCCGTGCGAGCCTCGTCCCGGCGACCCGCTGCTCAGGCTCCTCAATCCGCGGCAAACAGCCCTCCCGGTGGGAAACAAGCAGCTCAAACGGACCTTCTTCCTACCTGCCATCTGTCCCAGGGCTTGGAGGCGGAATCGGACGAGACGGTCCCCGGGGTTGAGACCTGCAACGCTCTCCCTCCTGGCTGATCGTCGCTTCGATCAGGGGTGATCGGGCGTCGGAGCAGCGGTGTCGGCGACATATCGGCGCTGTCGGTGGGGTCCGACACCTTTCGAGAGGTCTTGCTGCGGGCGCCCATCCGCCTACGGGTTTCCGCTGTCCTCTCCTCACCCGAGTTCAAGGAGCGCACATGACGATCACTGTCCGACCGGGAAGCCCAGTGATGTTCACCGGTGATTCGATCACCGACTGCCAACGGCTGGCGAGCGAAGACGGCCTCGGGTTCGGCTACCCGCTGCGCGTCGCGGGCGAGTGGGGACTCCGACACCGGGACCGCCCCGTGACCTGGCTGAACACCGGCGTCGGCGGCCACAAGGTGATGGACCTCGAAGCCCGCCGGCAGACAGACGTACTCGACGCCCGCCCTGACGTGGTGTCAATCCTCGTTGGGGCCAACGACATGGGCTGGCACTCGTTGCACCCGAAGGGTTATGTGATTTCCGTGGAGGAGTTCGAAGCGGGGCATGACGTCAGCGCCCGTAGGTCGGCCCGCTCACACCCCTGACCAACGGGTGAGCCGACTGCGTCCCCGCAACACTGACGACCAGCGACCGCCCAGCACCCCGTGCCAGGTACCGGCCAAGGCCCGCTCCCGCGCAGCCAATTACAGTCGACAGGTCGCGCGATTCCAGCCGGCGGCCTTGTCGGCCGAGCAACGCACGACGCCTCGCCTCGGCCCTGACTGCTTCTCCTTTCCTCTACACCGCCCCGCGTTCACGAATGGCGTCGTTCGCGCCGCAGTCCCGTCCTGAAGGAACTCGGACGATCCGCCCAAGAACCGAAAGCGGCCGCGGCCAACTCCCCGTGCAGCTACAGGGTCACCATGCATGAAAAGGTCAAAAACCCACCTCTTACAAGTACATGCCCTACGCAACAACGATTGGACCAATTGCTGACTGGACCGGGGAATGAGCAGCACGGCAGTCCGCGCCCTCCAGAAGAACCTCAACTCCTGTCACGGATACAAGCTGACAACGGACGGGGTCTTCGGAACCCTCACCTTGTCGGCGCTCATCGCCGTTCAGAAGAAGGTGGGTGTCGCGACGGACGGCGACTACGGCCCCGACACGCAAAGCGCGATGAAGTGCGCACTACAGCGTGGAAACCGGGGCGCGGATCAGCTGCAACTGACATACGGCTGACCCACCACCCGGTAACCCACGAAAATGGCACCCGAACTGCGGTTGATTCATCGCCCCGAGGGAGCACGCACCAACGGCCCGCCGTCAGGTCAGAGCGGTCTCGTCGGCTCGCGGTTCGGCCGCCTTCTGGAAGCGGTGGAAGTGTGCGGTGCGTCTTCCCGCGCTGAGGAGAGGGGCGAAGAGGGCGAGTTCGAGATCGAGACCCTGATCGAGCGGGCCGTCGAGGCAGGCGTCCATCGCGCGCTTGGCGGCAGCCAGAGCGTCGGGCGGACCCGCTGTGTAGCGGCGTGCCAGGGTCCGAGCCGCTTCGATCAGGGCGCCTTCGGGGACAACTTGGTCGACCAGGCCGATCCGCTCGGCCTCGGCCGCGTCGACCTGGCGGCCGGAGAAGAGGATGTCCTTGGCCCGGGACAGACCGACCAGGCGGGGCAGGCGCTGGGTTCCGCCGGCGCCGGGAATCAGGCCGAGCGGGATCTCCGGCAGGCCGAAACGGGCGGTGGGGGTGCAGACGCGCACGTCGGCGGCGAGGGCGAGTTCGCAGCCGCCACCGAGCGCGTACCCCTCCACCGCGGCGATCACCGGGACGGGCAGGGCCGCGACCTCGCGCGTCAGCCGGCTGATGCGGGCCGCGTAGTCGGCCACTTCCGCCGGAGTCAGCGTGCCCATCTCCGCCACGTCCCCACCAGCGGAGAAGTGGCCGTTCGAACCGGTGAACAGCACCGCGCGCACGTCGGTTCGGCCGCGGAGCTCGCGCAGAGCGGCGTCCGCGCGCCGCTGCTGGGCGGCGTCGAACAGGTTGAGGGGCGGACGGTCCATGCATACCCGGGCCAGGCCGTCCTCGTAGCGGACGCAGACCGTCACAGCACGCCTCCGTCGACGCCGAGGACGTGGCCATTTACGTACGAGGCCGCCGGGCTGACCAGGAACACCGCCGCGTCCACCGCTTCCTGCGGGGAACCCTGCCGTCCGGCCAGCAGGCGTGGCCAGTAGATCTGCCGCAGCCGCTCGTCCGCCGCCACGGCCTCGCCCATGCCCACGCTCAGAATGCCGGGCGCCAGGCAGTTCACCCGGATCCGCCGGGAGGCGAACTCGACGGCGCAGCAGCGGGTGAACGCCTCGATCGCCGCCTTGGAGGCGATGTAGGCGCTGGCGCCGACCGCGGGATGCGAGGTCATCGCGGAGGACACGGTGAGGACGGTGCCGCCGACGCTGCGCTCCAGGTGAGGAAGGGCTGCTCGGACCGTGTGGAAGACACCGTCGACGTTGGTGCTCATCACCTCGCGCCAGTGTTCCGGGCTGAGGCGGCGCACGGTGTTGTTGCGGGTGATGCCCGCGTTGGCGACCACGATGTCGATCCCGCCGAACCGATCCGTGGTCTCGGCCATCAGCCGTTCCAGGGTCTGCGGCTCCCGTACGTCGCAGGGCACGTACGCGGCCCGGTCCGCGTACCGGTCGATGATCTCGCCGATGCCGTGATCCCCCCTCGCCCCGCACACCACGCGCGCCCCCGCTCGCAGGAACCCCTCGGCGAGTTGTCTGCCCAGCCCCGTCGTCCCGCCGGTGATGACCGCGGTCCGGCCGGCCAGCAACGCCGATGCCGGCCGCTCATGGGCCACCGCGGCCCCGAGCCTCTCGTCGGCCTCGGCTGTCCTGTCCGTCGGGCCTGCGGCCGGACAGCCGCCCGCCGTCTGCGCGATGACCGTCACCGGACCACGCCCCCTCACCTGTCGCTCAGTTACCGGAATCCGCGGCGATCGTTGCACCCGTCCCCGCCGAGCCCCGTATCGATCTCCTCCTGGGAGTGAACTTGACCGGCAATCCATCCGGTTGGCGTAATCACGGCTCGCTCGGAAGACGGGGCGGGCTCAATGATCCGCAAGTCCCCTGCGCGCTCGCTGCCACGCGAGCGGCAGACCCCGTACGGAGGTTCCCGAGTTGCGTGCCCGCCCCTTCCCCTACGAGATCGGCGGCGCCTGCGCCGAACTCGGCACCGTGATCGACATGGAGTCCTGGGCCCGGCGGGCACGCGTCCCCGACCGGCGCAGGCCCGGGGCGCACCTCACCGGGGCCACCGTCACTCGGTTGCTGGCCGTGGAGTCCAAAGCCTGGGATCCAGAGCGGTTCGCCGATCCGGAAACTGTCGCGCGGGTGGCCCGCGGCGCGCTGGAGAGTGCCCGTCTGGCCCCTGAGGAGGTGACCGCGGTCGTCCTCGTGACATGTACTCCGTACCAGGTCATGCTCGACCAGGACGCCTTCGCGGTGCTGCGCATCCTGGGAATCGCGGACCATGTCCCGCCCGTCCAACTCGGCGCGGGCTGTGCGGGCTTGGCACGGGCGGCGGCCGTCGTGTCGTCCACCCGCACAGAACGGGCCCTGGTCATCGCCTACAACGTCGCCAGCCGGGTCAGCACCGCAGCCGACGGCTCCCTGCTCCCCCATTACGCCGACAACACCCTGCACCCGTACGGCAAGAGCCTCTGGGCGTCGTCTGCCCTCTTCTCGGACGGCGTCGGCGCCCTGGTCCTGCGTCGGAACGTGGACGCCGAAGGAATGGTGCTCTACTCGCGCGACAGCCAGTCGTTCGGCGACGAGCCGGGGCTCACCGATCCCCTGATCCACTTCCCGGGCGGCGGCAGCCGGCACCCCGCGGGCTCCCCCGGCTCCTGTGAGCTGTCTGGCTACGGCATGAACTCACCCGAGATCCAGCGCTACTACAGCAGGGGCATGACCCTCAACCACGAGGCCCTGGAAGAGGTCCGTCCCGGCTACCTCAAAGAGGTGACCAGGCTCTACACCCATCAGGCCAACCCCCGGCTGGTCGACGCCTTCCGCGAGGAGATGGGCCTGCCCGCCGAGCGGGCGCCCTCGAACGTGCACACCGTCGGCAACACCGCGGCGGCCTCCACCATCGCCCTGCTGCACGCCGACCTCGTCGCCGGAACCATCGAGCGATCCGACGAGGTCTGTTTCTCCGTCGTCGGTTCCGGCCCCGAGCGCGGGGCGCTCATCACGCCGGTCCAGGTGCCCGCGCCACGGGCCTGAGATCATGCATGGCCGGCGAGACACGACCTGACGGATCGGACAGGAACTCGTCGCACCGCGCTGTGGCACAGCCGCCAACGCCCTTTCGCGTACTGGTCGACCATCGACAAGAACATCGGTCAGCGCGTCGCGGACGGCGTGCGCGCCAAGGCCGACGAACAGGGCAACGCTGCGCGCAGTTCGATGCAGCACAAGACTTGAGTCCCGACACGAGGCGCGCGGGTCCACCCGCGCGAGGCACTTGGCCGACGCTGGACGCCACTTCCCGCGTTTCCTCGAACCGAACGCACCGCCGGTGGGCGGGCCCGAAAACCGGCCCGCCCACCGGTGGTCACCGGCCCGTGGACGAGGTGATGCGGCCGGGCAGGTTCGACGGGGTGAGCAGCCCGGAAGGGGAAGGGGAACGCATGATCTGCTCCAGATCACGGCGTACGCGCTCGGCCTCCCCGCGTACCTGCTGGGGGATGTCCCCGCGCTCGGCAACGAGCCGACTGTAGATCGGGGTCTCCTGAAACATGGTGCGCTCTGCCTTCACTCGGACGAGTGCCCAACGATACGTGTACTCGTCCTACCGGTCCGAGGGCAGGGCAGGCGAAGGGCCGTCTCTCCCGTGTGCTGACCTGCTGCGTCTGCTGCGTCTGCTGCGTCTGCTGCGTCTGCTGCGAGAGGGTGGGGGGCAGTCCGACGTCGTTCCCCGTCTGACGGCCTACCCGCGCGGCGAGTTCCTCACGGGCCCTTTGCTCACAGCTCATTGCCGGTGCCCGGAGTCTCGGATCGCAGGCGCGCGGCCGGAAGGGCGTGCACGCCGGAGGTCGTGCTTCAGTCGCGGGGGATGGACCGCTCGATGAGCGCAACCGTGGCGCGGGGGTCGTCGACCTCGATGACGAGGCGGTCGTAGGTGTTGGCATCGACGAGTTGGATGACCACTGCCTTCTCCGGGTTCTTCACGTACCAGAAGAGGTGTTCGCCGTCGTGACGGAAGTGACCGGCGGTGATGACGCCTGGGACATGGGTGCCTGCGAAGCGGAGGCCCATCCACCCGCGGGCTATGCCTGGGTCGTGCGTGGCGCCGCGTACGTGGGCGAGAGGGATCTCCAGGCTGCTCTTGAGGGTCCAGAGCTTGTCGAGGCCCTGGAATTCGGCAGTCAGCGTCGCCTGTTCACGGTCGATGGTGATGCGAGCCATGTCAGTGCTCCTTCGTGGTGTTCGGCTGGGCGCGCAGGCGCAGGCGGGTGCCGAGGACGGTGGAGGCGAGGCGGGGGGCCGCGTCGCCGTGTGTAGGGCGCAGGGCGTCCTCAAGCGCGCAGATGCCTTCCGTGACCAGCACAGCGACGTCCGGATCGTGGGGGGCACGTTCCGCTGCGGCGAGGAGGAGAAGCCCGGCGGCCGGGCCGTTGTCGTACGAGGCGATGGCTGCCGCGAGTGCCTGCTGAGGGTCGGTGAGGCTGGCGATGGCGGCAGCGGTGGGATGGATCTCGTGGTCGAGGTGGCTGCGGAGAACGGTCAGATGCAGGCCACGTTTGGAGCCGAAGACCTTGTACAGGCTGCCCCGGTGGACACCGGTGGCCGTGACCAGGTCGTCCACCGAAGTGCCCTCGTAGCCGTGGGCAGCGAAGACAACGGCTGCGGCGGTGACAGCCTGATCCGTGTCGAAGGCGCGTGGTCGTCCCATGCCCGTAACCGTACGCAATAAGAGAACGATCAGTCAAGAACGACCGTTCTTTTATTCGGGCCGACGTGGCGAAGTCGATCCTTCGAGGGTGGACAGAGCCGATGGGGCGTCAGCCCGGTTGCTCGAAGCGGCAGTTGGAGACGGGCGGCAGTCGCAGCCATCAGGACTCCGTGCGCGCCCAGGTACGTGCCCGCGCGCCATGGCGAGCCCAGGGGACGCCCCGCACACCGATGGGCTTGTGTCCTCTCGAACGGCAGGCCCTTGACGAGTGCGGACCGATCCTCAGTACACGGTGAGGCCGAAGTGCGACACGACCTCCGCGACGGGCTGGTGGTAGGAGATCCCGCCGGAGGTGCAGTTGCCGCTGGATCCGACCAGGAAGCCGACGGCCAGGGTGCCGGAGTACGCCGGGGCCCCCGTGTCGCCGGCCTCCGCACATGTGGTGGACCGGACCAGGCCGTAGACAGTGCCCTCGGAGTAGTTGACCGTGGCGTTCACCGCGGTCACCCTCCCGCAGTGGACACCGCTGGTACGACCGACGTGGCAGAGCGACTGCCCGACCGCCGGGCTCGCCACCCCGGTGATGTCCTGGTAGACGCCCCCGCCGAGCGCGATGTCACCGGGCAGGTTCAGTGTGGCGGACGTGTAGCGGACCACCCCGTAGTCGTCGATGGGGAAGGACGCGCCGGCGGTGACCCCTACCTGCACGGTGCGGGCCGCGTCGGCGTACCAGGTCGTGGTGTGGGTGCCTGAGCAGTGGCCGACCATCACGCCGTAGAAGACGCCGTTGCTCCTCGCGTTGAAGCCGATGACACATTGCGCGCCGGTGGCCGCGTAGAGCATGGTGCCGCCCCGGATGGTCGTCACTTGCAGGGCGGTGGCGGACGGAACGGTGCCGAAGAGCAGGGTGACCACAGCCATCACGGCTGTGGTCAGCATCGCCAGGCAGGTGTGCAGACGTCTCACGGCCCCTCCCAGGGTCATCGGTGGTCCGGTACCGAGCAGTTCCCTCATGGTGAAGGTACGACGGGCGCGGCGACAGACCTTGCGCCACGGCGGCAGGCAACACGCCTCGTACCGGAACGACTTCCGCAGCGCGGAACGGACCACTGATCCACACGCGGGGCTGCTCTTCGCGTCGACCGGTCAGGCGACAGGCGGGTTGAACCGGGAGTAGTCCTGGAGTTCCCATCGCAGCGGGCTGGCGTGGTCGACCTGCACCACGCTGTCGATGTCGAACTCGACCACGCGCAGCGCCCCTGAGTACGCGGCGGCACTGCGGGGGTCCCAGTCGATCCTGCCGGTGCCGGTGAGTTGCAGGGTGTGGCCACGCTCCCAGTCGAGAAACAGCAGGCCGCACGCGGGGTCGAGGTGCAGATTGCCCAGCGTCATGTAGAACTGGTTGCCGGTGTAGTCGGGCCAGCGCAATGTGCGGGATCCCGCGACGGTGACGAAGCCCGGCATGCCGCCGCGGTGTGACGCGTCGGCGCCGTGCTCGGCGGTGTGGCTGGCGATGAAGAAGGTGTCCGCCTGCTCGATCCAGCGCCGCTGGACGTCGCTGAGTTCCTTGCCGGTGCGGGCTTCCCCGGGCGGCGTGGCATCGGCGGACTCGGTGATGACGCGCTTCTGCAGGTATTTCGGGCAGTTGCCGAACACTTGCCCGGTGGTCATGCGCAGGCCGGCGCCATGGCGTCCGGCCACGCCGTTCGCGCGGATACGGCGCTGGGTCTGCGGATGCAGGGCGAGCACGCCGACGGCACGTTCCGCGTCAAAGGCATGGTGGAGCGGATCACCGGGGGCGGGCAGCGCGCGGATGTCGAGGGTTCGGTCGTCCACCGGCCGGGCGAAACCGGGATGTCCCGTCACGATCGACGACCAGACGGCGCCGGTGTCGTCGGCGGCCGCGACGATCAGCATCTGCTGGGCGCGGATGAAGGGGTGGAATCCGTGCGGGATCTCCGGGCCGAACATCGGCGATCCCCATCCGGGGCCACCCTCCTGAGCCCTTTGCTGGACCGCCTGCTCACCAGCGTGTTCTGCGCGCACTGCCATGAGATGCCTCCTTGATCAGCGTGCGAGCAGGTCGGGCAGCTCACCCAGGACCTGCTCGAAAACGGAAGGGTCGTCCAGGACGCGCGCCACCACCAGAGCACCCTCGATACGGATGAGGGCGGCACGCGCCCGGCGCTGCGCGTCCTGTTCGGCCGCACCGGCCCGGACGGCGGCGCCGGCCATGGCCTGGAGCCACGCTCGGGCGAGCCGGGCGGCGTGGGCCCTGATGTCCTGCGGCGCCCCGATCAGTGTCATCGTGTCGAGGACGCAGGCCATCCGGCCGTCCCTGTAGACGAGTGCCATCCGCCGTGCCATCTCGGCAACGCCTTCGGCGACGTCCGGTTCCGAAGCGAGCAGCTCGAAGATCTCGCCGAAATGGGACTCCATGCTCGTGAGGACGGCGGCCGCCATGGCCGGCTTCCCGTCCGGGAAGCGGTGGTAGAGGCTCGCGCGTTGCAGCCCTGTTGCCCGCGACAGGTCGGACAGTGATGCTCCGGCGTACCCGTTGGCCCGGAAGACCTCGGCGAGCCGGGCATGGATCACTTCATCGTCGACACTCGCCGTCCGTCCCATGCTGTTACTTTACCGAACGTTCGGTAAAAAACAAGTGGCGGCGTTCCACACGGCCGTAGCGGGCGATCGTTTGGGACAGCTGCTTTCGTCCTCAGCCTCGGCTGGCGACAGTTCTCAGCAGGGATAGCCCCCGCCTCACCTTCCTGAAGGGCCTTGGCATTCACGGCTAGGACTCGCCGAAACCGGTCTGAACCGTGCCAAGTTCAAGGTCGGCACCCCGACCGAAGCCCTGTTCCGGATCGTCCACGCCGACACCCTGGCCACAACCGGCCAACGGCAGGCGGCACTCACCGAAGCCAACCGAGCTCACCGCACCGTCGTGCCGGCCGACAGTTCACACGCCGGCCAACAGGACTTCTGCCACGTCTGCGGATAGCGGCACGTGGACGACGTCGTCACCGACCGGCCCAGCGCCCACGTCAGCCGGTGGTGCCAGGACACCAGTTCTGGCACCACCACCCCGAGACCGCGTCGGCCATGTGCCGCCACAGCCCCTGCAGCGGCCCAGGGCACATCCGCCATGCCCGTACGGCACTTCGGTGCGCAGTACGCCGACTGCGTACGCTTGCGCACGGAGACTGGCGCCCCGCAGGTGGGACACCGTCCCTGCGCCCCGTCGGCGTACTGGGCAAGGTGGCACTTTCCAGCTTCACGGAACTTGCCAGAGCCGCTTTCCGCGAGTACGCCGACAACCCGGCCCGCACTTCCGAATTCAGTTCACCGCGGCTACCTCGCTTCGACGCGGCCCCATGGGGTGGGCTGGGCGGCCAGGGCTGCGCAGGCATCGGTCCAGGCGGGATCGCTCGGGTCCATCGCACTGCGGAGGTAGGCCCAGACGAGTGCCCGCAGCGCGGCTACGCGTTCGGGGTTCTCGTCGGTGGTTTCGGCGGCGTCGTATCCCGAGACGCCACCGAGTATGTGCTCGGCTTCGAAGAGGGTGAGCAGCGTCTTGTTCTGGCCCGGACTCCGCCAGTAGGCGTCGGCGCGCCATGTCTTCCGCTCGCTGAACACCGGGTTGTGGTCGTTCTCGCCGACGACCACGAGAGACTGCTTGGTCATCTGCGAAAAGGTCGTCCCGGCCAGCTCGGGGAAGCGTTCCGCGGCCGGCGCCGCGAGATCCTCACCCGCGCCCGGGCCGGCCATGATGACACTGGCTGTGATCCGCTCGTCGCGCAGGTCGAAGACGGTGCCGTCGTGAGGGTCGGTCACGGTCATGCCGGAGAGCATCCCGACGGTGTGGCCTCCCATCGAATGCCCCACCGCTGCGATCTTCGTCCGATCCACCCGGCCACGAAGTCCCGGCACGATCGATTCGATGTCCTCAAGGTGGTCGAGGATGAAGTGCATGTCTTCCACCCGCGCACGCCAGAACAGCGGGGCTCCGGCCGACACGTCGTCGCGCAACCCCAGGCCGGGGAAGTCCAGGTGACTGGGCTGCAGGACAACGGCTCCGTGAGCGGCCCAGAAGTTGGCGAGCGGACCGTAGCCGTTGAGAGAGGCGAGGAAGTTCGATGCCCCATGGCCGTGGGAGAACAGGATGACGGGCAGGTTCTCCCCGCCGACCGGTGCGGAGACCTTGATATCCAGCGGAACCGGGCGGCCAGGCACGCTGAACGTCACCGGGCTGTAGGTGACGACGGGCTGGGCGGCGTTGACGGGCAGGCCGGCGGTTTCGGTGAACGGAGTATTCATGATGATGGTCCTGACTGGTTTGGAAAGTGGACGTGTTCCGCAGCCGAGGCGCGCGGAGGATCGCGGCCGCCCGCGGTGACCGAGGCGCCGATGGCAGCCAATGCCTTCGGTACGACGGCGCCGAATCCGGTGTGTCCGGCAGCGAGCATGATGTGGTGGCCGGTGAGGTCCACTCCGCGCGGGATGTCGTCGACCGTCGAGGTGGGGTCGAACCCTGACTCCAGCAGCTCCTGCTGGTGCTCGACCCGTTGGTCGATGTCGTGGCGCGCTTGTCACCGGGAGATGGAGAGGTTGAAATGCGCGGTTCCCAGGGACCGGGCGGTGGCGAAGAACAACGGTGCGGCGTGCTCGGTGGCCAGGGCAGTCTCGACGCCGCCCAGGTCGAGGATGGAACCGCGGGGCCATCCCAGGTCGGCGAGCAGGTCGGTGACGACGGTCTTGGCCGCGACGTCATCCCCGCTGACGAAGGCGGTCGCCTGCGGGAGGGAGGCCAGCGGGTCGACCATGATGGTGAAGTTCATCGTGTTGAGCGTCTTCACCACCCGCGTCCGTGGGAACCGCTTCTGCATCTGCTGGGCCACACTGTCACCGGGGTAGGCCATCGTCATCTGCGGGGTGAACGCAGCCGACGGGTCCAGCACCACCTTCTCGCCGAGGACGTCTTCCCCGATCTCCTTCAGAGTGGTGACGACTTCGGTGCCGGGAAGTGCGGTGACAACCACGTCGGCTGAGGCGACGGCTTCACGGTGGGTGAGGGTTCTTTTCTCACCGGCACGCGTGCGCGATCCGTAGACGACCTGATGACCGGCAGAGGACAGCCGGGTGCCGAGTGCCGTGCCGACCTTGCCGGTGCCGAGGACAGCGATGTTCATGAATTTCTTCCTGTGGGGGTGGTGGGATGCACGACGACGTGTCACGACGACGGATGAGCGATGGATGAGCGATGAAGACCTTCTGCAAGTGGGTCGCGCGGGGGTGAACCTCATGTCGGAGTCAACCGGCCACGGCATCCGCAGGGCTCAGCCAGGAACTGCCGTCCGGTTCTTCGGTGGCGTCACCAAGGGATGACGCCCGCGTCCTCGAAGAACCCGCCGGAGGGACCGCCGTCGGTCAGGGTCGCCAAGCGGATCACGGTCGCGGCACCTTCCCGGGGGCTGCGCACACCGCGGAAGCCGTTGAGGTCGGTGGCCACGACCCCTGGGCACGCGCAGTTGACGAGGATGTTCGTCTCGGCCAGTTCCTGCACGTACTGCAGGGTTACCGCGTTCAGGAAAGTCTTCGAGGGACGTAGGCCACGACGACGGGACCGGTGGTGGAATCGCTGCCCGGTCCGGACCGAGAGGTCAAGGAACCGACGCTGCTGGACAGGTTCACGATCCGCGGTGACGGTGCACAACGCAGCAACGCCAGCACGGCGTTGATGACCCGGAGGACGCCGATGACGTCGGCCTCCACGACCGTGCGGATGACGGCGGGGTCGACGGTGCTCGGCTGCTGCGGCTACCCGCCGGTGATCCGGCATTGTTGACGAGGGCGTCCAGGCGCCCGACACGTTCGGCGATCAGTTCGGCCCCCTCCCTCGGCGACGCTGCGGTCGTCGGTGACGTCCAGCGGGACACCGAAGGCGTCGACGCCCGCCGCGCGCAGTCCGCGACTGCCTCATCGCGTCGCGTCCGGTCGCGGGTACCCGCTCCGACGCTGTGGCCCAGCGTGCCCAGCTCGGCCGCGATCTGGTAGCCGATGCCCTTGTTCGCCCCGGTCACCAGAGCGGTCTTGCTTGCGGTCATGTCAAGAATGCTGCGGTCGGGACGGGTGCGGCGTCCAACACCGTATGGGTCTTGAGCGATACCGCAGAGGTATCGATGAAGAAGGACTCGCGAGTAGCCTGATCGAGTGGAGACCCGGGAGTTGCACTACTTCATCGCCGTCGCCGAAGAACTTCACTTCGGCCGGGCGGCCCAGCGCCTGGGCATCGCCCAGCCGCCGCTGTCGCGCGCCATCAGCCAGCTCGAACGCCGACTGGGCGCCGCGCTGCTTCAGCGCACCAGCCGTTCGGTGACCTTGACCGAAGCCGGCACCGTCCTGCTGCACGAAGGGCGCGTGGCTCTGGATGCGGTGGAGGCCGCGGAGCACCGCACCCGACGCGCCGCCCTCGCCGCGGCCGGTGAGCCAAGCATCGTCTTGGCCACCAAAACCGGCGCCTCCAGCCAACTACTGGCGAAACTGCTGCACGCCTACGCCGCCGAACCAGGTTCCGTACGCGTCGACGTCGTGCTCTGCGGTCCCGGCGAACAGGGACGGCTTCTGCGCAACGGCCGGGCGGACGTGGCGATCCTCCACCAGCCCTTCGACGACACCGCGGGCTTCGACACCGAAGCACTCCTCACCGAGGGGCAGATCGCGGTCCTCCCGGCCGGGCACGTACTCACCACCAGCAAGGACCTGCGCCTTGACGACCTGACCGATGTGCCGGATCTACCGGCACCCCGCTGGCCCGGACCTGACGGAACCTACCCGGCCGGGCCCGGCCCCGAAGCGCAGAGTCATACGCAACTCCTGCAGCTCGTCTCCCTCGGCCGGACGTTGATGACGGTACTGGATTCCTGTCGATCGCAGCTGCGTGACGACGTGGTCGCCGTACCGATCGTGGACGCACCGGCGGTCACCACGGTGATCGCCTGGCCCCCGCACAGTCGTATCCGTGCCGTCGCCGACCTCGTACGGACCGCCCTCTGTCTCTAGGCTCGACCACCGCCCAAGGAGACACGTCGTTTCTTGTCCACTATGACCGCGGTGGCCTTGCGGCCATACTGGACGATGTACGTCTCACCATCGTCGTATTGGCTGGTGACGCAGTCGTTGGGCTGGCACCGGCCAATGGCCGAGCTCGGCAGCCGTCCTACCTTGCCTGCGAGGACCGGCCACCTGTCGTCTCTGCCACTCCGCCATGAAGTCCGCCATAGAGCCTTCCTGCCAAGGGTCTACAGGTACGAGATCCTGTCGAAGGAAGATCAGTGCAGTTGGCCACCCGGATAGGGTCGCCGGCATGCGCCTCGCCCTCTTCGACCTGGACGGCACCCTGGTCGATCGCACGGCTGCCTTCGCGGACGCCATAGCCACCCTCAGCCACGACCACGGCTACGGCCCGGACATCGAACACTGGCTGCTCACCGAACTCGCCGACCGAGCCGACCGCAGCGACTTCGACCGCCTCACCGCCACCTTCGACCTCAACGAGTCTGCCGGCCATCTGTGGCGCGTCTACGTCGACCGCATGGCAGCCGCCGTCACCTGCCGCCCCGCCGTCCTCACCAGCCTGACCCACCTCAAGACGGCCGGCTGGAGTATCGGCGTCGCCACCAACGGAGCCAGCGACATCCAGCGCGCCAAGATCCGCGCCGCCGGCCTCGCCGACCTGATCGACGGGATCGCCGCCTCCGGCGACATCGACGTCCGCAAACCCGACCCTCGGCTCTTCGAACTCGCCGCCGCACGATGCGGCACCCAACTCACCCCCGGCGACTGGATGACCGGAGACAACCCGCACACCGACATCACCGGTGGCCACAACGCCGGCCTGCGCACCATCTGGGTACGCGGCCGACCCTGGCCCGACGGACTCACCACACCCCACCACACCGTGGACGACGTCACCGACGCCGTCGACTACCTCCTCACCCACTCCGCGGAGCAGCCCTGATACCCAGCAGCCCGTCGTCGGCATCCTCCACCCCGGCAGCATGAGCGCCGCCGTCGCCCCCTGCGTCGCACCCAACGCCGCCGCGGTGCTGTGGTGCCCGGCCTGCCAAAGCTCGTCGAGCGTCGCCCGTGCGAGGCGATACGGCCTGGAGCCGGTCGGCACCCTGCCCGAACTCCTCGACCGCGCCGACACGGTGATCAGCCTCTGCCCGCCCGTGGCAGCCGACGGCCTCGCCCCGGAAGTCGCTACCCACGGATTCGGCGGCTGGTACGTCGACGCCAGTGCCATCAGCCCCGAACGCATGCTGCGCATCGAGGCCCTGATCACCCCAAGCGGCAAACCGTCATTGACGGCGGTGTCATGGGTCCGCCGCCCACCGGTGGCAAGACGCCGACCTTGTTCCTGTCCGGACCGACCGCGGCCTCCGACCGTATCGAAGCCCTGTTCACCGGCACCGACCGTCCGCACCAGAACCCTGGGCCACACCCGTCGCGCTCAAACTCGCCTACACCAGATTCCAGAAGACCTCACTGCTCATCGTAGTGATTTCCGTCGGCCTGGCCCGCGCACACAGCGTCGACCAGGATCTCCTCGACATCACCTTCCGGCACGGCGACTCGTACCCTGGCCGAACCCGAATACCGCCAAGACCGCGACACGCGCCTGGCGATGGGGGCCAGAGAGGAAGAAGCCTCAGCCCCCCTTTCGGCTGGCTGTGTCGCTTTCGAGGGGAGTCATTTCGAGGTGACTTGGGGATTCGTTTCGCGGCAGCAGGCAAGATCAGAGTCAGCGAATTTTAGGTTCTGGCACAGATCTTGGGTAGCGGTCGCGGAGGGTGACCACGTCGCCGGTATGAACGCCGTCATCGCCGTTTGCGGCTGGTAAGGCGTTCATACCGCCACCCCACGCCCAGCGGACACCCGGGTCATGCCTCGACTCTGTCGCCACATTTTTCGGGAGTTGTTTGTTCGGTGCCAACCGCTCGAAGGCGAACAACGCGCGGCTCGCTATATCTAGGTCAGGCAGTGCAGGAGGCATTGCCATCCGTGTGAGCCAGGAGAGCTGATGACCAGGAAACTTCTTGCTGCCGCTGCGGCCATCTCAAGCCTCGTAGGCGGCCTGGCTGCCGGCACAGCCGCGCCCGCCTCAGCGTCTTCGGCGGCGACCGTGTGCGCTGAGCGCCATCTCTGCATGTGGGAGGACACGTACTATCAGGGAGACATGTACCTCAACATATACATGGACGCTGAGGCGAATATAGGCACCGTCGGGGAGATCGACGGCTGGGACGGTGACAACGAGATCAGCAGCCTCTCGAACGGAACTCGTTTCTCCATCGCCTTGTACGACGGTGATGGCGGCACGGGGGAACGCTTGAGGTGTTACAGTCCCCGCCTCGATGTCCCGATAGTGATACCCAACGACAGGGCCGAGAGCTACAAGGTCCTTAGCTACAACGGCTGTTAGCCCACGCTTGCCGGGTACCGGGCCTATCAGGCCGTGCCCCGCATCTTTGTACGGATGCGGGGCACGGCCTTCCGCTCTTCGGTGTCACAGTTATGCCAATACATGCTTGCGCCGCAATGCCCTCTGCGACATGCCCTCTTGATGGTCGCGGAGGATCGCCGCGTAAAGATCGATCTTCGACTGCGACACCCCATACGGCCCTCAGCGGCAGACGCACAACCACCGTCCCATCACCAGCCCCTGAGTGACGTCAATACAAACCATCATCGCGAACTCGGCCAGAAGGCGACTTCCCGAATCCAGCTCGAAACGGCCCCCGTGCTGAGACACACAGCGTGCGGCCGCCGGCCTGCCCCGGACATGCTGCGCGCAGCTGCGTCCACGCCGGAACGGTGGACCGACACGAAGGACGACCACAAGTTCACGCTCACCGACGCCCTCGCCGACTTATCCAGCCGTAGCCCCGGGTCATGCCGAGGCGACAGCCACCCGCGCGTGCAGCAGGTCGTCGACGAGCCGGACGATCCTTCATGTCGGTCTTGCGGCCCAGGACGGCCTTAACGATGACATCCAGCTCGCCGCCGACGTCCGAGAACTCGCCTGAGTCACTCTCGGTGCGCTGACGGGCGTGTGGCACCCCTCTTCGCTGAGGTCGACTTCGGCGCTTGCACCGCCCTATGCGACACCCGACGGAACTCTACCCGCGGTCCGGCCAGGAGAGTTCCCACAGTCAGGCCCGAAGAGCGCGGACCGGCCCGAAGGACCGGTCCGAGTCCGCCGACGACGTGTACAGAAAGGCCCGGTTAACCGGAGCACGTCATTCGATCGGGTGGGGTCGCCGTCCCGTTTCGTAGGCGTGTCGCCTGCCCGTCCGCCCTGGACCTGCCGCAGCGGCCAGGAATGCATGTTGCGGGCATTGCCGGACACTTCGGCCGGTAGCAGCATGCGCGTATGACGGGACCCGCTAGACGACCGGGAGGGCCGCTATGGAATCCGATACGGAAATAGGGCTGCGCCGCCCCGAACTGGACCAGCGCGTCGCGGCTGCCGGGGGCGCCAAGCTCCCCGGGGACCTGCCCACAGAGCCGCACTTCTCCGCACTGCTCGACGAGTGCACGGCGTTGCTCGGCCACATCCAGTTCATCGAGACGCACGACGGACTGACGGCCGAAACCACGGTCGGCAAGAACTCCAGGATCACCTACGACCCGGCGTTCTCCGCGGGCCGCGCGTACACGGACGACAGCCCCTGGCGCACCGCCGCGCTCCTGCACGAGATCATGCACGTCAGCACGTACGAACAATATGTGAAGCCCACCGACCCGCAGACGCTGCCCCACTGGCTGCATACCACCTTCGACTACTCGGACGAGCCCGGCTGCCAGCTGAAAGACCAAGTAGCCGTGGTGGAGGCGAATCTGACGTCGCTCCACAAGCGCGCCCTCGCCGACAAGGAACTGGACGTCGCCCTGCGCGCGCACGTGGCCTGGCGCTTCGAGTACGCCTTCGTCACGTCGCTGTCGCACTACGACACGGTCCTGCTCGACCTCCTCGTCTACCTGCGACTGAAGGGGTACACCCACAAGAACCCGTTCTACGCCTACGTGACGCAGTTGTCGGAGGAAGCCCGTGAGCGCCGGATCTCCCCGGGTGACAAGGCCGTCATGACCATTCCCTGAGCCCCGGCGCCATACGCGAACGGCCGGATCCCCTTCCGGAAGAGAAGGCACCCGGCCCCTTTCACGGTCCGGTACGCGGCGGTCAGCCCTCCAACACCCATCCCGTCCGCTCACCCACGAGGGCCACCGCCGCGTCCCGGGCCGCGGACGCCTCGTCAACGGACCGCGTCCGGTCCCCGACGAGGAAGCGCAGCGTACGCCGGCGACCGGCACCCCTCACCGAGCTGATCGGCGTTGTCGTACACGCCGAACAGGCGGCAGGACTCCAGTAGTTCACCCGCGTTCGCGCAGCACCGCCTCGACCTCAGCGGCCGGGACGATCTCACCCGTCACACGTTCATGGACGCCTTCGCGCGCCGGGGCGCACCCTTCGTCGCGGGCCTGCGCCACGTGCAGGAGTCAGGCGAGCCGCACCCGGACGCGGACGGGACAGAACTGGCCGACCTCACCGTGGCCGCCATCCAGGATGGCCACCTGCCGGCCCCGCTCCCCCGCACACCGGACCAGTTCGGCAACCGTGTCCGCACCGGCCAGTACGGGATCTGTGCCTTCAACTGCGCAGAGCCGCAGGCGGTCCTGGACCGACCGAGCGACCGTCCGCCCATACGCGTCGATCGTGTCGGCAGCCCGACCGATGCCCGCCATGAACTGCGGTCACCGTCAGGCCAGTTGATGTTCAGCGGGAGCGGGGAGCTTGCCCCACAGTACGGAGGCCACGACAGCATGCCAGTAGTCGCGGCCCTGCCTACTTGCGCACGTAAAAGCGCAGCATGGTGACCCCGCCCGACTGGACGTTGCTGAACGGTTCCAGGTCGATCCGGTCGAGGCCCGGCGGCGCGAAGCGGACGCCGTCTCCGAGCAGCACCGGCAGCACATACACCAGGATCTCGTCGACGAGGCCGTGCTGCAGGCACTGGGCGGCCACGTCGGCCCCGAGGATCTCCAGGTTCTTGTCACCGGCGGCGACGCGTGCCGTCGCCACGGCTTCCTCGATGTCGCAGGTGAGGAAGGTGACGTTGGGGTCCGGCTCGTCGGGCGGGCGGTGCGTGAGGACGAACTGCGCCCCGCCGTCGTAGTCAGGGTTCTCGTCGGACATACGCTTGCCGACCTCGTACGTGCCCCGGCCGATGAGCATGGCGCCCGTGGCCGCCATGACCTCCGGGAATGTCGCCGACGTCATGTGCTCGAAGATCCAGTCCATCGAGTGGCCGGGGCCGGCGATGTACCCGTCGAGGGACATCACCCTGTTCACGACCACCTTGCCGATGCTCGCATCCGTCATGCGTCTTCTCCAAACAGGTGGAGGGCCGGGATCGCATCATAGATCGGTGAGCAACGTCTTCTCCGGCGACAGCCACGACCTGGACCTGTCCAACGGCGCCACCGCGGTGTTCACCGACGTGCTGATGCCGGCCGTGTCCGATCTGTCGTGGTCGAATGGCGGCCAGAATCAAAGCTCCTGCAAGGCGGCCGATTCTTCGGTTCAGGTTCCCTCTGCACCGTCGGAATGTTCTGAGGCCGCACCGGAGCAGGAGGCACCACCCGCTGGACTGCGGCATCTTGTCCGGCACTACCCGCTCCATCATCGCTGTAGCGGCCGCCAGCACAATGAGCGTGCCAGTTGAGGCGACTTCTCATTCCTCGACCTCAGCGGCATGGCCGTCAAGGCAACTGCCTTGCCCTGAATCGGCCCCCCGTTCGGCAAGGGCCGCCCCTGAAGCCTCGGGGCCTGCGCCCAGCATGCGGCGATCGGTCACAAAGATCCTCGTACGGGCGCACCGAGTCAGGATGCGGTCGGTTGCCTCGGTCTCGGGCATCAACCGTGGCGCAAGAGTGAGACCGCGTCATGACCGCCGGGAGGCCCCAACAGGCGTACCGCACACGGCGGACCGGGGCAGCGGGGGCCGCGCGGCCGCGCCGTGCGAACGCGTCGGCCGTTCTCCGACCGCCTCGACGTCACCGGCCCCCGCTGGAGACCCAGCGGAGGTCGCGCACCCCCGCGTCCAGGCGCTGTACGAGACCTGGGGGTTCCGCGGCGTCGGGGACCGTCAGCCCTTCTCGGATTCGCCGCTCCACACCGTCGTGCTCGCGGAACTTCCCCTGGCGTGAGCGCCTGTTTGTGACCCTTGACGGGCGTAAGTGAAAGCGGCGCAGGCGGCCCGGTGCAGGACGTGTGCACTGCAAAAGCTTCCGACCCGGACACCATGACCACAGTGCCCGGGTCGATGCGCCCTCAGCAGATATCGAGGCGATTGAAGTCGTACGTCGCGTAGTCCGGGAAGTTGTAGATGTTGCCGTCCGGGAGGGCGTGGAACGCGTACGTGGGACCCCAGAAACGGACCTGGGCTCCGCCCGTCTGGTTGTTGCGAACAGAGAGCGCGTCGACGAAGTTCGAGAGCGAGCGCTCATCGCACTTGAACAGGTGGAAGATGCTGTGCTTGCCGTCGCCCTGACCAACCGCGACACAGGCGATCCCAGATGCCAGGGAACACGTGAGCAGCTCGCTGTTCCGCTGGGCGCCCGACACATCCCGCTTTACCCACTCGCCTGAGAACAGCGGGTAGATCTCCGGAGTCCATGCGGCCGTTCCGGTTGCGACGTTCGGGGCTGCCTGTGCTGCCTGCGCTGGTGCCTGCGCCGCCAGCGGAACAAGGACCGCGGCGATCATCGTCACGACCATCGCAGCCGTCCGCCGTCTGAGTCTGCTCATTCCCATTCGATCTCCTCCATAGTCGCACTCAATGCAGCCATCCCCACGGCGAGATGCCCTCACCACGGCTGCTGCTGTCACCCGACCGGAGCGCCCACATCTCCCGCCCCAGACGCCGTAGCGGCCGCACGCTCCCCGGTCAGCGCCTCGAACCGTAGATCTCCCCAGGGATGCCGCGCCCCTGACAGATGTCAGGGCCGCGGCATTCGGGGCGCCGCCGGGGCAGTGATGGTGCCGCTCTGCTGCCAGGGCCCAGCGGCCAGCCCAGGCTGCGGGCGTAGAAGCCGTTGCGCAACGTGTTCCAGGCGACACTGGATTGGGCGAGAAGAGCTGCTCGGTGGCGGCGTGGTCGCGGGCGGCTGGAAAGGGCTGTCCCCTGCGGCGCCCTGGTGGCTAGTGGCTGGTGGCTGGTGTAGAGGGGTGCTCCGGGCTCCCGCTGCGACGGCGGCATCGATGCCGACGCGGTGCAGCGCGACCGCGTCGGCATGCGGGTCGTTGGAGGAGACGAGCAGGACCTGCTCTGCGCCCTCGAAGGAGTGCCGCAGCGCGGCCGGGGTCGGTACGGTGATCGCCGACGGAGGCATGCCGCTGCGCTACGGGCCCGAGGGCGAGGTGCACCTGTCCTCGCCCCTCAAGGAGGCCTGACGCTTCACCACGGAAGGCCTCGGGTGCGACTACGTCCTCGGACACGGCCTCCCCACGGACGTCCCGCTGATCCGAGTAGCCCGTGGCGATCGCTACGGAAGCCTCGCCTTCCTCTCATCGGCGCGGAACTTCAACCCCCTGGCCGCGATGGCGGGACGGCGGGACGGGTCACGCTCGCCGAGGTCGAAGAGCTGGCCGAGCCCGGCGAACTCGGTCCCGGCGAGGCGCATCTGCCCGGCATCCATGTCCATCGCGTCGTCGTACCGACCGCCGGACAGGCCACGTCGAGGGCGTCGAGAAGCTGACGGCCCGAGAGGTGACCGTATTCGGCTGACACGCCCACCCGCCGGTTCGCGGTCGGGCCCGTCGATGTGACGCGGATGAAGGCGGAGCGGGCTGCCTCGGCCGTGGCAGGTCCAACGGCTTGCTGGTTCGTTCCGGCTGCACCGCCCGCCGGGCCCGTTCGGTCCTCTGCGGATCGGCTCCACACGCAGTGCGCGGACGCAGTTCCGCGGCTTCGGTCCAAGGCCGCACCGCCGTGGCGGTGCGGCCTTTCATTGCACGTCCCGCTCCCCCGCCGTGCTCAAGCGGCCCATACGGGCAGAGGCACCGGTCCGGCGGGCGGGGCGCGGGTCGGGCGGACAGGGCCGATGGTCAGACAGTGGGCCGAGGAGCACGCAGATGGACGCGCTTCGCCAGTTCCTCCTCGTCGACCAGTTCGAGCATGGGCTTGCCCGGCGCGCACAGCATGGTCACCACGAACCGGGTTCGTGCGTCCGCCAGCGCGTTGCCGTCCTGGTAGTGGATGACGTCGCCGCCGGGCTCCCAGAAGGTGCCGCCCGCCTCCACGACGCGCTCGGGCTCACCCTCCAGCTCGAAACGGACCGCGCCCTCGATGACGTACCCGAAGGCGGGACCCGAGTGCCGGTGCGGTGGAGTTCCCGGGTCGCCCGGCTCCCAGTCGACGTGGATCGTCATGGCCGAGGCACCCTCCGGGACGGTGATCGGCGAGGCATCCTGGAGCATCTTGGCGGCGGTCATCCAACCGGCCGCCGCCCCCTCCTGCTCGTCGGTCCCGTGCATGTGTCCTGCGTGGCTCTCTGACACTGTGTCGCACCTTCCTGGGCAATCGAACTGCTCGGCTCTTCACAGGAATGACCGGGTGCGCGGCGGATCTGTGACACGGAGCGCAGCGCCGGGTTCCACCTCGTCGGGTGCTGTCGAGTCAGCGCCGAATGGTGTCACACCACCTGCCCGTGGACGGTCAGAGGAGCGGCGGGTACGCACACCCCCTCCCCCTCCCCCTCCCCCGCCATCGCCATCGCCATCGCCATCGCCATCGCCATCGCCATCGACGGGAAGAGGCCGAAGAAGATGAGAGTCGTTGTTGCAGGAGCCACCGGGCTGATCGGGTCCAGGACGGTCGCCGGACTGCGGGACCACGGCGTGGAGGTCCGCCCCCTCTCTCGCGCCGAAGGGGTGGACGTCGTCACAGGCGAGGGACTTGCCGCCGCCCTGCGCGGCGCCGACGTCGTGGTGGACGTCACCGACGCGCCGTCCCGCGCTCAGAGCACGAGTGTGCGGTTCTTCGAGGAGGCGACCGCCAACCTCTTGAAGGCCGCCGCCACCGCTGGTGCCGAGCACTATGTGGCCTTGTCCCTGGTGGGCGCCGACCGTGCGCAGGCCGGCTACTTCCACGCGAAGGCGCTGCAGGAGGAGCGGATACGGCGCTCGCCGATCCCGTACTCCATCGTGCGTGCCACGCCGTTCTTCGAGCCCGTGGAGGCCCTATCGCGCTCGACCGCCCACGCGGACGGTGTGCACGTGGCGCCCGTCCCGGTACGGCCCGTGTCGACGGACGACGTCGCCCCCTCGGTCGCCCATGTGGCCGTGGGGGTACCGCTGTTCGGCGTGCTTGAGGTCGCGGGCCCCGAGGAGCACCGTCTCGACGACCTCACCGCCAAACTGCTGGCCGCCCGGGGTGCCTCGCGCGAGGTCGTATCCGATCCGCAGGCCCCCTTCTTCGGCGCACTGCTCGACGAGCGGACGCTGCTTCCCCGGGCCGACGCGCATCTGGGCCATGGGTCAGTCGATCGTTGGCTCGCCGGTCGATGACGCCAACGGCGGCGTCCGTTCCAGGCGTCCAATCCAGGCGTTCGGTCCAGGCGTTCGTCGCGATGGACGCCGGAGACGAACGACTGGAACGGACGCCTGGAATGGGTCAGCCGTCACGGCGGCAGGCCCGGGCCGTCGCGGCCACGGATGTTCTGTCGTCGCGTCCGCGCCGACGTGGGCCCGGACGAGTTCGGTGACTGTGTCGGCGGTGCGGTCAAGGTGGCTGCGCCCGTCCGCCGACCGGGTCGTCGGGCTGATGTAGCTCCGCGGGCCGACATGCGGGGCGGGGTCGGGCCGGTGCACGGTGATCTTTCCCGCGCGGACGGTCAGGTTCCAGCCGCTGCGCCGAAACAACGTCCGGCGCTGCGAGAGGATTCAGGACCTGACCCGCTCCACCCAGGCGCTCGCACTGGTGAGACGAAGATCTGCATGCGTTGTGCACGATCAGCAGCAGTCCCACGCGGCGGCGCAGCCACGCCCACACCGGGCGGTCGGCGAGCGGGTCGGCCGGGGGCGAGCAGGGCTGCACCTGGCCCAGCACCCGCAGTTCCGGTGCTTCGGCACCACCACGACGCCGGCCGCGGCGGCCTGCCGGGCCGCCGGGCCGCCGGCGCCGGAACGTAGGCGGTCACTCCCCCGTCGACGAACGTGCGGCCCCACGGTCGACCGGGGGCAGGGCTCCGGGAATGGCCGCGCCGGCCCGCGGCACGGATTCGAGGTCGCCGTGGTCGAGCAGTGCCCGAGCCGGTGAGCTACGCCCCGGCGCCCACCACCGCGCCCACCCGGCGGGCAGGGCGTCGAGGCCATCGGAGTCCGCGAGTGTGGGCCCCCGGGGTAGTCGGCCCGGCGGGTCGTGTTCCTGCCGGGAGCAAGCCTCATCACGCATCCTCTTCTCCGCCGCGGAGCGTCGAGTTGCCTCACCGGCCAGGACCGGATGACAACACTCGCTGTGACACGGAAACCCACTGTTCGCGGGCGTGCCCGCGGCGAGCAGGGTTGCCCGAGGATTTTTCAGGAGGCCGCTGTAGCATGAGCGATCTCCAGAGGAGGAGAGGCACGGATGCACACCGGGGATGACGTCGGTTCGCTTGAGCTGGCGACGCGGCAGTTCGTCGCCGTGCGTCCTCAGCTCTTCGGCATCGCCTACCGCGTCCTGGGCAGCGCCGCGGAGGCCGAGGACGTGTGCCAGGAGACATGGGTCCGGTGGCAGAACGCCGACCGCTCGGACATCGCCGAACCGGCGGCATTCCTCACCACCATCGCCACCCGTCTCGCGATCAACACGGCCCAGTCCGCCCGGGTGCGGCGCGAGGCGTACGTCGGACCGTGGCTTCCGGAGCCCATCGACACCAGCCCGGACCCCCAGGTCGGAGCGGAGCGTGCCGAGGCGGTCGAGATGGCAGTTCTCCTCCTGCTCGAAAAACTGAACCCCGTGGAGCGGACCGCCTACGTGCTGCGGGAGGCGTTCGACTACCCCTACCGGCAGGTCGCCGACATCCTGGAGACCAGTGAGGCCAACACCCGTCAGCTGGTGAGCCGCGCCCGCAAGCATCTGGCGGCCGAGCGGCGGGAGCAGGTCGACCGGGCAGAGCACCGGCGACTGCTGACGGTGTTCCTCACCGCGGCGCAGACGGGCGATCTCAAAGCGCTGGAGGACGTTCTCGCGGCGGACGTCGTCAGCTACACCGACGGGGCCGGCATGCGGGGCGCGTCGCGGATCCCGGTCGTCGGGATCGCGCATGTCTCCCGCTACCTCGCTGCTTTCGCACCCCGTTTCTGGCCGGAGTCGGACGTCCGCTGGGTCGAGGCCAACGGGCGCCCGGCCGTTCTCGTCCTGTCCGGCGGGAACGCTGTCGCCCTTCTCTCCGTCGACGTCTCGGCGGAGGGTATCGACCGGATCATGTGGGTGATGAGCCCCGCCAAGCTCACGGCCTTCGTGGCGTCGCAGGAGATCTGAGCCCGTCACCGACGGGCGGGGGCCATGGTGGCCGCCTGGGGCAGGCCGTGCCGTCTGCCGGTGTCACGACGACCGTGCCTCGCCGGTCGCCGCACGCCCACAGACACACGCACGGGCAGGGCGATCTTCACCGGTGTGCCCGTGCACGCTCGACACGCCGTGTCACAAACCTCCGGAGCTGCCGGTCGTACTGGACGACTACCCCAGCGATCGGAGCAATCGTGGCTACCACCGAAAAACGTCTCTCCACCATGGTGCTGGTGATCGGTACGGGCGGGGCCGGACTGCGGGCGGCGATCGAGCTGGCCGAGTCGGGCACGGACGTCCTGGCCGTCGGCAAGCGTCCCAAGGAGGACGCGCACACGGCCCTGGCCGCCGGGGGCATCAACGCCGCCCTGGCGACCATGGACCCCGAGGACAGTTGGCAGCAGCACGCCGCGGACACGCTCAAGGAGAGTTACCTGCTGGCCGATCCCCGTACCACCGAGCTCGTCACCCGGGGCGCGGCCCTGGGGATCGATGACCTGGAGCGCTACGGCATGGCCTTCGCGAGGGAGGAGGACGGCCGGATCTCCCAGCGTTTCTTCGGCGCGCACAAGTTCCGGCGCACCGCCTTCGCCGGTGACTACACGGGCCTGGAGATCCAGCGCACGCTGATCAGGCGGGCCGGCCAGCTGAAGATCCCCATGCTCGACAGCGTGTACATCACCAGGCTCCTGGTGCACGACGGCGCCGTGTTCGGGGCCTACGGCTTCGACCTGACCGACGGACAGCGTTACGTCATCCACGCGGACGCCGTCATCCTCGCGGCGGGTGGCCACACCCGTATCTGGCGGCGGACGTCCTCGCGGCGCGATGAGAACACCGGTGACTCGTTCCGGCTGGCCGTGGACGCCGGTGCCAGGCTGCGCGACCCGGAGCTGGTGCAGTTTCACCCGTCGGGGATCATCGAGCCGGAGAACGCGGCCGGCACGCTCGTCAGCGAGGCCGCGCGGGGCGAGGGCGGCGTCCTGCGCAACGCACTCGGTGAACGGTTCATGAGCCGCTACGACCCCGCGCGCATGGAGCTCTCCACCCGCGACCGCGTCGCCCTCGCCTCGTACACCGAGATCAAGGAAGGGCGTGGCACGCCCAAGGGCGGCGTGTGGCTGGACGTCTCGCATCTCTCCCGGCGGACGATCATGGAGCGGCTGCCGCGGGTCTACCAGACGCTGCTGGACCTGCAGATGCTGGACATCACCCGCGAACCGATCGAGATCGCGCCCACCGCGCACTACTCGATGGGCGGGGTCTGGGTCAGGCACGACGACCACAGCACCGACGTGCGCGGCCTGTACGCCATCGGAGAGGCGTCGAGCGGCCTGCACGGCGCCAACCGGCTCGGCGGCAACAGTCTCATCGAACTGCTGGTCTTCGGCCGCATCACGGGACAGGCGGCGGCCGCCTACTCCCGGGAACTGACCGCGCAGCCGCGCTCCGCGGCAGCGGTGGCACGGGCGCGCGCCGAGATCGACGACCTGCTCGCGGCGGACGGGCCGGAGAACGTACGCGCCCTGCAGCGCGCCATCCGCAACACCATGACCGAGCACGCGGGTGTCGTACGCGACGAGGCGGGGCTGACCGCCGGGCTGGCCGAACTCGACGCGATCGAGAAGCGGATGGAGGACGTCGGCGTCCATCCCGACATCGCCGGTTTCCAGGACCTCGCGCACGCCTTCGACCTCAAGTCCGCGGCCCTCGCGGCCCGGGCCACCCTCGAGGCGGCGCTCGAACGCCGGGAGACCCGCGGCTGCCACAACCGCAGCGACCACCCGGACTCGGATCCCGCGCTGCGGGTCAACCTCGTGTGGTCGCCGAGCACGGGCGTCACCCGCGAGAGCATCGCGCCCGTGCCGGACGAGATCGCCGCTCTCATGGAAGACGTGTCCATCGACGGAAAGCTTGTGGAATAGCGCGCCGGTTTCGCCTTTCCAGCCCTTTTCCGTCACAAGTCCCGCAGCTGCCCTGTCTTATCTGATGTAGATGCCATCAGGCTGATGCAAGAACATCGAAAGGGTTCACCATGAAGGTCGTAGTAATCGGCGGAACAGGTCTTGTCGGTTCCAAGCTGGTCGCCAGGCTCACCGAACACGGTCACGAGGCGGTGGCCGCCGCTCCCAACACCGGCGTCAACACGTTGACCGGTGAGGGCCTGGCCGAGGTGTTGCAGGGTGCCTCTGTCGTGGTCGACGTCTCGAACTCCCCCTCGTTCGAGGACAACGACGTCATGGAGTTCTTCCGCACCTCCACCACCAATCTCCTGAAGGCGGAGACCGACGCCGGTGTGACCCACCATGTCGCGCTTTCCGTGGTCGGCACGGAGCGGCTCCAGGAGATCGGCTATTTCCGTGCCAAGCAGGCTCAGGAGAAGCTGATCGAGGACTCTGGAATTCCGTACTCCATCGTCCACGCGACGCAGTTCTTCGAATTCATGAAGGGCATCACCGCCTCGGCGACCGAGGGCGACACCGTGCGTCTCGCGCCCGTCAGGATCCAGCCGATCGCGTCCGACGATGTGGCCGCCGCCGTGGGCCGCACGGCCGCCGGCGAGCCCCTCAACGGTGTGCTGGAGGTCGCCGGACCCGACGCGTTCCAGCTGGACGAGCTCGTCCGCAAGGCGCTCGCCGCCAAGAACGATCCGCGCACGGTCGTCGCGGACCCGAAGGCCCCGTACTTCGGTGCCGTGCTCCAGGAGACGACCCTCCTTCCGGGCGCCGACGCGCGAATCGCCGAGACCCGCTTCACCGACTGGGTCGCCCAGCAGCGGTGACGAGGACTGAACGAAGGGCGGCCTCCCTGTTTCAGGGGAGCCGCCCTTCGTTGTTCGCAAGTGCCTCCTTCGTTGTCGGCCGCACGCAGAAGGGGCAGGAAGGTTCCTGCCCCTCGGCGCTGCGTGACCACGCGGCGGGTGCGGATTCAGGAAGGGGGCTGCTCGCCGTCCCACTTCTGTGAACCGTCACCGTCAGGCACATGCCTGCCGGTGATCTCCGTGTATTCACGGGCGGTGGGCTTGCGGACCTGCGCGCCGGCGCCGTGGAGGGCCCGGCTGATCCCGATCCGCAGGCGCTGGGCGCGCTCGGGCGCGGGCACGGGTGTGCCGTACACGGCCCTGGCCGCCGGCACCACGGCGAGCGGCGCGTACTGCTCGTGTGCCGTGAGCACGTGCAGCTCCTCCTGGCTGAGCGGCTCGTGCACTTCCACGAACTCGCCGTTCGGCAGGCGCTTGACGACGCCCGTCTCACGACCGTGCAATACCTTGTCGCGGTCGCGCAGCTGGAGGCCCAGGGCCCACCGTTTCGTGACGAAGTAGACGATGAGGGGGACGACGAAGAGGCCGACGCGGACCGCCCACGTCACGTCATCGACCGAGACGTGCAGCCGAATGGCGATGATGTCGTTCGCGGCGCCGATCAGCGCGACCAGGTACACGCTCAGCCATGACGCGCCGAGCGCGGTGCGCACGGGCCTGTTGCGCGGCCTGTCCAGCAGGTGCTGTTCACGGTCGTCGCCGGTCGCCCATGCCTCGATGAACGGATAGGCACCCATGGCGAGGAAGAGGCCGACGCCCACGAGCAGCGGGACGAGGTTGTCGAGGGCGAGGGTGTGGCCCCAGAAGTCGAGCTCCCAGCCGGGCATCACACGCAGGAGACCGTCGGCCACGCCCATGTACCAGTCGGGTTGTGAGCCCGCCGAGACCTGGTCCGGCCGGTAGGGCCCGTAGTCCCAGACGGGGTTGATCTGCACGAACGCCGCGATGAAGAAGATGAAGCCCGAGACCAGGAAGAAATACCCTGCGGACTTCACCGCGTACACCTTGAGCGGAATGCCCACGACGTTCTCGTTCGTGCGTCCGGGACCGGCGTGCTGCGCCGGCCGGTGACGGACGGACAGTGCCGCACGGGCGACGAACAGCGCGGCGATGAGGGCCGGGAGGACCAGAACGTGGATGGTGTTGAATCGGGCCACCAGGTCGTTCCCCGGGAACTCTCCGCCGAACAGGAACATGGAGAGGTACGTGCCGACGATCGGCACGGAGAGGATCGTTCCGTTGACCACCGCGAGTCCGGTTCCGGACAGGAGGTCGTCCGGCAGGTCGTATCCGGTCAGTCCGCCGAACATCGCCAGGATCAGCAGCAGGAAGCCGAGCACCCAGTTGATCTCGCGGGGCTTGCGGAAGGCACCGGTGAAGAAGAGGCGCAGCATGTTGGCGAACAGGGCGGCCACGAAGATGAGAGCCGCCCAGTGGTGCGCCTGGCGGATGAGCAGGCCGCCACGGACGTCGAAGGAGATGTGCATCGTCGAGTCGAACGCCTCGGACACCAGTAGTCCGCGCAGCGGCTCGTGGCTGCCCCGGTAGACCACCTGCTCCGACGACGGATGGAAGTAGAAGGTCAGGTAGACGCCTGTGACGACGAGGACGAGGAAGCTGTAGAGACAGATCTGCCCGAGCATGTACGACCAATGGTCCGGGACAGCCCTGCGCAGCGTGACGTGCGCCAGAGTGCGGTGTCCCAGCCGGGCGTCCGCCCAGTCGGCGACCTTCTCGCCCGTACGACCCCGCCGAGGTTCCGCCGCCCCGGCTGCTTGCGCCTGTTCGGTAGGCCCACCTGCTTCGACCGGTCGGTCCTTGCGGCTCATCTTCGTACCTCGTTCCGTTGCGCGTACCGCCGTGACCTGCTACCAGTACGACCGTGCGGTTCACGAAGGTGTGACGGGCAGTTCCGGACAGTGGCCGCGACAGAACACCGTGTTGTCCAACCGGGACCGAGCCGTGTCACACGTTCTGCGCCTGACCGGTCAGGGTGCCAAACACACAAGGGAAAAGTGGGTGCCGTATGGATCACGATGGTGCGGTGCCGGTCGCGGAGCTGCTCGACGAGCGACGGCAGCTGCTGGACATCGCGTACTGGGTGACGGGTGACAGCGGGGCGGCCGAGGAAGTCGTCGCGGAGACCTACCGGCGCTGGTACGCCCTGTCCGCGCCGGAGCGGAGGTGCGTCACGGCACCCCGCGCCTGGCTCGTGCGGGTCGGCGGCGCCATCTGCCTGTCCCGTCCGACGCTGCCGGGGCCGCGGGACGGGCACTGCGAAGGTACCGGTACGCCAGGTACGACCCCCGGGCGGCGCGGGGCGTCGGCGAAGGAGGTCGGTGCCGTGTCGCCGGCCGCGCTGGACCGTCCGAGTCCCGCCGAGCGGACCGCGCTCGTGTGCGACGACGCCCTCGGAACGGTCCCCGGCACGGTCGCGGAGGGCGTGGGGCGCACCCTCCCCGAGCGCACCGAACCGGCCGAGTCGGCCGACCGGGCTCGTGAGAGCCTCCCGATACGCCGCTCACGGCCCACCACCGCGGAGCGGCACGACACCGTGGTCCGGGCCGTCCGACAGGCCTGCGTCACGGAGGACCCGGCGTCCCTGGCGTCCCTGCTGGCGCCCGACGCCATCGCGCTCTTCGACGGCGGCGGCAAGGTCCGCGCGCTGACCGAACCCGTCCACGGCAACGAGCGGATCGCCCGCAGCCTGCTGACGCTCCTCGCCCGGCGTCCCCGCACCACGCTGCACACCCATTCCGTCAACGGCCGCACCGGACTCGTCGTCCGCTACGACGACCAGGTGGCCGCGGTGATCGGCCTCGACGTCGCGGGCCACCAGGCCGTTCAGGTCTGGGTCGTCCTCAACCCCGACAAACTTCGCTCGTGGAATCAGCAGGACACCACCGGACGTCGTTGAGACCTGCACCCGCGGCTCCTCCCGCCTGCTTCTCCCGTCTGCTTCTTTGACAACGCCCGCCCCGCGTCTGTGACAGATTCCCGGGACGGAATCGAATCCGCCGGCACGTCGGAATCTATTGGCCCGCCTCTTTACATCGATGTAATCGCTGTGTTGCCATGAGCAACCACCAGCTCATATCGCGCCGTCCGTCACACCAGGACCTCGATACGTGGGGAGCCAGCGATGCGTGCCCGGCCCGTCTCTGCTTTGGTCACCGCCCTGTTCGCCCTGCTGGTCGGCCTGATCTGCGCTCCGCAGGCCCCCGCCACGACCTCGCCGACCGCGGCCGCGGCTGCCTCGGGAACCTTCCGCAATCCGCTGAACACGGGGCCCGACCCGTTCATGACGTACGCGAACGGCGCCTACCACCTCACCACCACACAGGGCGGCAGCATCAGGATGTGGCGTTCCCCTTCGCTGGGAACCCTGCTCGACGCCGAACCGATCACCGTGTGGACGGATACCGACGCCTCGCGCAACCAGCACATCTGGGCAGCCGAGTTCTACCGCTTCGACAGCCGCTGGTACATGTACTACACGGCCGATGACGGCGTGGACGACCACCACCGGCTCTACGTCCTGGAGTCGGCCGGCGACGACCCGGCAGGGCCCTACCACTTCAAGGCGAAACCGACCCCGCCCAACCACACGAACGACTTCGCCATCGACCCCGGGATCCTCCAGCACAACGGCCGGCTCTATCTCGCCTACAGCGGCATCAACGCGTACCAGCACAACGGGCTGAACATCGCGCCCATGTCGAACCCGTACACCGTTTCGGGCAACGCCGTCGCGCTGAACGGGGCGGGAGGCTGCCCGGAGGTCCGTGAGGGCCCCGAGTTCCTGTATCGCAACGGCCGTACCTGGATGACCTACTCGACGTGCGACACCGGGAAGCCCGACTACCAGGTGTGGGAGATGTCCCTGCCGGGCGGCGCCGACCCGCTGGTGGCCGGCAACTGGACGCAGCGCAGTGGGCCCGTCTTCGCACGCAACGACGCCAGGGGCGTGTTCGGTCCCGGCCACCACGCCTTCTTCCGCTCCCCCGACGGGACGGAGGACTGGATCATCTACCACGCCAAGACCACGTCGGACCTCACCTACAGCAACCGCACGACGCGCGCCCAGAAGATCGGGTGGCGGGCCGACGGCGGCCCTGACCTCGGCACCCCGCTCGCCCTGGGCGCCACGCAGAACCTGCCCTCCGGTGATCCCGGGTCCGGCAACCACTGGATCAACGACGACGGCCGCTCCAGCGGCAACGCCACGGTGACGTACCAGGGTTCGTGGAACTCGGGCACCGGCTGTGCCGCGCAGTGCTTCTGGGGCGACGACCACTGGAGCGACCGGGCCGGCAGCACCGCGACGTTCACGTTCACGGGCACCAGGATCGCGCTGCTGTCCGTGAAGGACACCGGCAACGGCATAGCCGGCATCCGCGTCGACGGGGGCGCCGAACAGCGCGTCGACTTCCACGGCGCCATCCGGACCGGCGAGACGCTCCAGTACCTCAGCCCACGCCTGCCGTACGGCGCGCACACCGTGCAGATCCGGGTCACCGGGGAACGAAACTCCTCCGCCGGGGCGGCGTTCGTGAGCGTGGACCGCGCCGAGGTCTACACGGACTGACGCTCTCCCCGCACAGCAGGTTCCGTCGAAGGCCGGGTCGCGATCCACAGGGCTTCCTGTCGCGATCCGGCCCGCTCTTCGTCCGCCTGGACGATGCGCTCACACTGTTGTGACACGGATGCACACGAGGACGGCGGCGCTGCCACTCCTGACTATACGCACTGTGTATAGTCGAGCGCGGCCGACTGGCGGATTCCACGCCATGTCGCCGCTCCGTCCGCACGACCGAAGCGTTTCGGCACCCCATGCCATCACCTTGCCAGGCCCAGCGGACGGCGCTCACTCTGAGGAGAGGAACCTTGTGAGCCCGCGTCTGCAACAACGTTTCGGAGGACTTCGCGCGTTCGGCCTCGGCATGCGGTTCGCCCTGGCCGGCGGCCGGGAGGGCATGGTCCGCACCGCCCTGACGGCCGTCGGTGTGGGGCTGGGTGTAGCGGCGGCTTGTACGCAACGCCACACGCCCGAGCGCCTGGCCGCTTCACGGTGTGTAGACGGCGGTGCTGCCGTACAGCTCCCTGGTGAACGCGGAGATGTCCGCGCTGCGGTCGGCGCCGTTGAGGTTGTACGTCAGGAAGACGCCGTATCCCTCGGTCACGGTGCGGCGGGCGAGCGTGGTGACCGTGCTCTGCGACGTCCTGCCGATCTCGACCGCCGCCGGCGACAGTTTCGACTTGGGCAGTCCGATGCCGGGGACCTGCCAGCTTCCGTAGTACGGGTTCCAGGCGTAGTCGAACTTGGACGAGATGTCGACACCGCCGTAGGACAGACGGGATGCGGACGGTCCGATGTTGTAGAGGCTGATGATCTTGTTCGGCATGTTCGCACGGAGCGCGGTCACCAGATGGACGAACGAGCTGGCGTTGGGCTGTCCGGTGCCGTTGTTGCCGTACTCGGCGTATTCGTCGTCGAAGTCGATGCCGTCGAGACCGTATCTGGTCACCGTGTCCGACAGCTGCTTGGCGAACGCCGATGCCGTCTGCTGGGACGGGAAGTTGGCGAAGCCCGCCCCCTGGTGGTTGCCCAGCACCGACAGGACGACCTTGATGCCCTTCTGCTGCAGCGGCCGTATCTGGGTGGCGGCGTTGTCGAGGACGCGCTGCACGTTCTCGTTGAAGTACAGCTGTGCCGTCTTCGTGCCCGTGTCGTAGTTGATGTTCGCCGCGAAGATCACGGCAACGTCGAAGACAGCGCCGCTTCCGTCGGCGAGGGTGTACTTGCCGACGTTCAGCATGCTGTTGTTGTTGACCTCGACGTACGCCACCGCGGTCGGCCCCGCCTTCGCGAGTGCCGGGGCCGCTGTGGCGTGGGTCGTGACGGTCGAGCCGAGAGCGAGGGCCGCGACGGTCGAGAGGACGACCACGGCTGCCTGCATCCTGCTCCGTACAAGCGTGAGCATCATTGATCGGTCTCCTGTCGCATGGCCGGCGCTCGCCCTGTCCGTACCTGCCGGGCATGCTCTCCGGGTCCCGACAGCCGTGTTCGGTTTCTTCCCAACTTCCACTCACGTCACACTGCAACTCGCTTATTTCACAAGGGGATTGGCGAAGCGGTGGTGGGCCGCATCCCGTTCGGGAGTCTTCGGTACCCCTGCCCCGGCACCCGCGACGGCGGGCCGTGCCCCCGGCCCGGCTCATCGGTGTCCGTAGGACTACGCAATCGGCTACGGAATTACGCCGCACGGAGCTACGTATGCGTGTGCGGGTCTGCGGCTTGTGTGACTCTGTGGCCCGGCAGCAGTCTCGACGCAGGCAAGGTAACTCATGCGAAGTGCACGGAAGTTGCTCGTACCGACCGCTGCCGCAGCAGCGCTGTTCGCCGTCTCGGGGTGTTCGGACGAGGAGCCGGCGAAGGAGAAGCCGACCCCCCGGTCCTCGCCCTCACAGCTCGCTCAGTACACGGCCGCTCCCGACACCGCCACTGCGACGGAGAGCCCGACGAAGGACGCGCCGACGAAGTGCGTGAAGACGGCGGGCATGAACGTCAAGCAGCTCACCGAATACCTCAAGGAACTGCCCAGCAGCAGCGGCGCATACCAGTCCCGGGGACTGACCCTGGACTCCGACGGTCTGAACTTCACCCCGGACCCGACCCAAAGACCCTGCAAGGCAGTCAAGGTGAAGCTCGCCCGCTACTGGGTCGACCTCAAGCAGACGAGAGAGGAGACCGCCGTCAGCCCGGCCCGCTTCGAGTACGAGTACACGCTGATCGACGTCGCTTCCCACAAAGCCGGCCCGCGGGACGGCAGAGTCCCCGATTCCGCACCACCGGCGGGCTCCGACTGCCAGGGCTCGGTCTCGGTGGTCTATCTCGGCGACGACATTCCGCTGCGATCCCTGCCGTCCGACCTGGAGCTGACCGACACGACAGCCCCGGCCCCGGTCGAAGTGAACGAGGACGGAGTGCTGTCCGCGGTCTACGTCTCGCCGGTCAGCGTGGTGTCCTGCTGACCGGCGATGTGAGCCGCACCGTTGCCGCGCTCCCCTGCACCCCCGAACCCCGCGGATACGAGATACGCACCGGCATCGGTGGGATCAGGTGGGCCTCGTCGCCCCGGTCGTCGTGTCGCGCAGCTCAGACCTCGTCTGAAGGGCGGCGAGGGCGGCTCGTGAAGTGAGGCCGGTCTTGCGGTAGATGCGACCGAGATGGGACTCGACCGTGCGGGGGCTGAGGAAGAGACGGGCGGCGATGGCCGGGGTGGTCAGACCTGCGGCGACCAGGGAGGCGATCTCGCGTTCCCGGGCGGAGAGAGCCGCGAGCGAGGGCTCGGCCGGAGGCTGGGGCTGGGCCGGGGGCTCGGCGTGCACGAGGGAATGGATCATGTCGGCCAAGCCGGTGAGCTGACGCGCGCCGCCGGTCGCGGCGAGCTGACGGGCACGGGTCCACATGGCGCGGGCGCGGTCCGGGTCGCCGACGGCCGCCAGGGGTGCGCCGAGCAGCAGGCTGAACGCTTCCCACAGCACCGCTCCCGAGCGGGCCGTTCTGTCCACAGCCTTCTCGAACAGCTCGGCGGCCGCCGCCGTGTCGCCGTCGGCGGACAGACAGTGGGCGGTGCTGCGCAGCGCCGATGCCTGCTGTGACGGCAGGTCGAGCTGGTCTGCCTCGCGACGTGCCCGCCGCGCCCAGGTCACGGCGGCGTCCGTGTCGCCGGTCAGGATGGCGGAGTTGACGAGGATCTCCAGGATGAGCGGACGCATGGACGGGTGGAGCGCTTTCAGGTCCTCGCCTCCGCCACGCAGCACCGCGGCCCGGGCGCGTTGTGGATCGCCCGCGTGGATCGCCGCCTGGGCGAGCACGCACCAGGCGATGGACGCCCACCAGTTGGTGCGCGTGCCCGCTGCCGCGACGGCTTCCTCGGCCACCGCCAGCGCGGCCCGGTCGGCGGGCGGGAATGCGAACAACTGGACATACGCCTTGTTGGTCAGGACGAAGGCCAGCAGTTCGTCGCTGCCGATGCCCCGGGCGATCGTCTCGGCCTCGTCGGCGAGCTCCATGGCCGTCTCCAGCCGCAGGGTCTGCAGATGCACGTACGACTTGCACAGCAGCAGGTGTGGCAGGACGTAGAGCTGGCCGCCGCGCCGGGCGATGACCAGGCCGCGATCGGCGTGCCGTTCGGCATCGGAGTACCGCTCCAGGAACGCCTGCGACCAACCGAGCCGGGCCAGCGGCTCGCACAGACCCGCCAGGTCTCGATCGGTCAGGGCGTCCACCAGTGCGGCGGCCCGGTCGGTGGCCTCCCGCGCGGCACCCATATTGCCCTCGTACGTCTCCCCGAGGGCAGCGATCGCGAGGGCACCCGCTTGGGCGACCTCGTCACCCAGCGACCGGGCCAGGTCGAGCGTCGCGACGACGTCGGCACGCAGCTGCGGGTAGGAGGTGGCGTGCGGCGCGGACGAGCCGAGTTCCAGGCCGAGTTCCACCCTGTCGGCGTCGGACGGGCCCGGTGTCCGGGCGAGCTCGCGGCGCAGCAGGGCGACCGCTTCGGCGTACCGGCCGAGGTGACGTTCCATCACCGCGCACAGTGTCACCGCGGAGGCCCGCACGCTGTGCGACGCGCTCCCCTCGTCGGGCGGTGACATGGCGATCACCTCGTGCAAGAGGTCGCGGCTCTCCCGCAGGCCACCGCACACGCCCAGGGCCCGCGCCCGCCGCAGCATCAGATCACGGCGCAGCAGGGCGTGTTGCGGCTGTTCGGGCAGATGGGTGAGGGCGACGCCCAGCCAGTGGGCGCTGCTCGCGGGTGCGGTGGAGACGAATCGCTCGGCCGCTTCGGACAGTACGGCGACGGCTTGCGGGTCCCAGCCGGTCAGTGACTGCTCGACGTGGTGGGCGCGTTCGGTGGCGGGGGCTCCGGCGGCGGCCAGCGCGTCCGCGGCGAGGCGGTGCATGCGCACGCGCTCCACCGGGTGGGTGTCCTCGTGTACGACCGCTCGTAGCACCGGGTGGCGCAAGGTCCACCGCCCGCCCGGTTCGGGACGCAAGAGGTCACGCCCCGTCAGCACCGCCAGATCCGCGCTGACGTCGGCCTCGTCCCGGGCGGTCACCGCGGCCAGCAGCGAGGTACTGCCACGGTCGCCCAGGACGGCCACCGCTTCGGCGGTACGACGCTGTGCCGCGGTCAGCGGAGTCAGTTCGTCCAGCAGGACGGAGCCGAGTCCGGTGGAGTGCGGTGGGACGTCCTGGCCGGCGTTCCGCCCTGCTTGTCCGGCGTGCAGGAGAGCGAGGAAGTACAGCGGATTGCCGTCGCTCGCGGCGTACAGTTCGGCGGCTCGGGAGCGCTGCACGGCGGGCGCGGACCGGGGGGCGAGGACCTCGACGCAGGCCTGCTCGGCGAGGGGGCCGAGGTGCAGCCGCAGCACCGTACCCAGGTCGATGCCCCGCGTGAGGGCGGCGTCCAGGGAGGCCGTGGTCTGACGGTTGCGGCGGGCCACGACGATGACGACAGGGGCGTTCGGAGGATGGCGGACGACATGATCGAGGAGTTCCAAGGACGCCGGGTCCGCCCAGTGCAGATCGTCCATCGCCACGAGGAGCCCGGGGCCGGTCCGGGCGATCCGTACGAACAGCCTCGCGATGGACCGCTGCAACCCGAACCGGTCGCCGCGCGCGTCTTCGGCACCCGGCTCCGTCCACTCCATGTCGTGGTCGGCGAGTGCGTCGCTGAACGGCTGGTACGGGATGTGCTGTTCGTACTCGGCGGCCCTGCCCCGCAGCACCGTCATTCCCCGGGATTGGGCGCGTCGGCAGAACTCGGCCATCAGCCGGCTCTTGCCGATGCCCGCGGGTCCGGCGAGGTCCACGACGCACGAACCGCCGTTCTCCCCCAGAGTCCGGTCGAGCACCGCGTCCAGAAGTTCCAGCTCGGTCGCCCGGCCCACCAGCGGAGTCACATCGCCACCCAACCTGTCCAAGTCTCGCGCGGCCGTCCGGGACATTTTCGTGACGATCTTACGTATGGACGAGGTCCGGGTCTTCTCCCCCTCGACCGGGCCCGCCTGCCATGCCGTCGCCCAGAGGTTCCGGAGCAACTGCACCACTGGGCCTCGCGTGTCCGCGCCCGCCACGTCGGCGCCGACCGCGCCGAGGAGCAGGGCGACCGCAACGGCGCACCCGGAGCGGTGCTGGTCCGGATGCGCCCGACGAAGGTGATGGCCTTCGGCGCCGTCGGCTCAGAGCGCAGCGGCCGAAGGCACTGCGGTTGGAGCCGGCAGGCCGGCCCTACTTCTCCTTGGTCATCCCGAGGATGTGGGCCAGCCGCTGCGCCTTGTTGCCGGCCGGCTCAAGCTTCGGATCAGGGGTCTCGAACAGGTAAGCCAGCACGCTGTCCCGCAGTGCCTGGTACTGCCGATAGTCCCGCTTGTCGAACAGCGCCGTGTTGTCCAGGTCGGCCGGCACGTGGTAAGGCCGCATGATCAGCGGCGTGCCGCCCGGGGGCTGTTGCTGCACCGGGGTAGCGGACGCCTGGGCCCCGGATCCCTGGCCGATGAACAGGCCCGGGTGCCCGACGCCGAACTCGATGCAGTGCAGCGTCGCGGACTTCCCGTTGAAGGTTGCGGTCGCCTCGTCGGCGCTGAACTCGACCGTCGTGCTGTTCTCCAGGGTGAAGGTGTACTTCACCCGCTTCGAGTCGACGACCAGCTGGATCGCCACGCCCGAGGGGTTGAAACCGGGCAGGGCGTCGTTCAGGACCCGGGCGAACGCGTTGTCGACCGAGGTGTCCGCCAGGAAGTGCTCCAGCTGGGGCTGCTGGACGGGGTCGATCAGGTGCACCTGGGACGCCAGCCTGATCCGCTCCTTCCCGGTCCCGCCGAGCGACACCATGCGGCCCTTGACCGCGAACAGGTACACCCCGGCCTTGTCCTTCTTGGGCACCTCGCGCCGGCGCAGCACGACTCCGCGGGTGAGCAGCGGGAGCCCCGGGGTGTCGAAGTAGGAGTCCTTCGAGACCCGAGGCTCCACCTGCTTGGTCTCCTCGTCGAGGTCGTCGCACTTCAGGTTGGTGATACCGAGCTTGGGCCACAGATCGGGGGTGTGCAGCAGCTTGGTCAGCTTGCCCAGCACCTGCTGGTACTGGCCGGTGTCGACCAGGAACTCGGACTCGGCTTCCAGGGTGGTGGCCATCTCCTTGCCCGGCTGCAGCAGGTTCTGGTGGGCCTCGTAGACGGGGCGGGAGGCGCGCAGGACCTCGCTCAGGTTCCAGTCGGTGTTGCGGACCACCTCCGAGGCCTTGCGGTCCTCCTGGGTGATCGGCCGCATGACGATCTGTCCCGAGCCGTCCTTGAGTTTGTTGCCGCCGCTGGTGTGGTTGACGCCGTTGGTGCCGGAGGCGAGCCGGTCGTACCAGCGGGCCTCGACGCCCAACTGCGGGAAGGCCGTGCAGACCGTGTGGCGCAGGTCGACTCCGGAGGTCGGCAGGCCCAGCAGCCTGGCCAGCTGCGTCCAGGTGTAGAAGGCGTCGAACTGGATCCGGTTCTCGTTGACCGGCGGGGTCAGCACCAGCATGGTTTCCAGCTGGGTGTCCTCGGTCGGCTTGTTCGGGATCAGCAGGGGCTTGGTGAGCACGATCTCGATCAGGTCGTACGGCACCGCGACCTGGTCGAGTACGCCCTCGACCAGCACATTGACGTGCAGACCGCTGTCGTCCTGTCGGTAGTCGCCGATGGTCAGCCGCGCCTGGCTGGTGAAGGTGAGGTCGGTGACGGTGGTGAGGTTGAGGATCTGCGGGTGGTCGGCGACGTCGGGCCCGAAGAGGCGGGTCCGGTCGTCGAGTTGGCCCGCGCGCAGTCCGCCGGGCGTGCGGTAGATCTTCTGGTCGCTGACACTCGGGTGGTCGGCGTCGGTGGCGATGACGTGATTGGTGGCCGGGGTCACCAGCCGCTCGCCGGGCAGCCGCTGAGCCTTCGGCACGATGACCGGCGCGGTGACGTCGGGCTGGACGACGGTGCAGAACTTGGCCGACTGCCAGTCCGCCTTCTGCTTGTCGACCAGGTACTGCAGCACGTTGGTCGCGTCCTTGTAGCGGTGCTCCAGGACCGTCTTGATGCTGCCGTTCTGAAGCCGTACCTGGGTACCGTTGGGCAGCGGGACCATCTGGTTCTGGACGCCGGGGTTCGGTGCTGTGGCCATGGTTGTTCCTTCCGCCTCGGTTCGGACGAACGGGCCCGGCCCGTCGGGATCCACCGGGTGCGCGGAGGTCGGTGACGGTGGGTTCGGTGCTCTCCACATTCGTCACCGTGCGGGCGCTGGTCAAGGCATCCAGCTTGCCGTTGCAGGCCATTGAACTGCGGCTGATCCCGGCGTGGATCCGCGGGGTGGCACGAGTCAGGGCGGGAGTGGCGGGAGTGGCGCCGAAGGTGTGCCGGAACGCCTCGATGAGCGCGCTGACGGTGTGCCGCTGCTTCGGCGGCACGGTCACCACCGAGCACAACACCGCACCCACCAACCGACGGTGAACCCTGTACTCCCGCGACACGCAGCACCGTCCCGCCCCCGACCGCAACGGCCCGCTGAGCTTGTCGTATCGAGCCCAGGTGGCGGTACTCCTTCAGGCCTCGCCACTCACTTCACGGACCGTCGTCACGGACGTCCGACATCTGCTCTCGCACAGCGAGGAGGTCCTGGCTTCGACATCACGTGCTCATGGATCCATGAGCCGACCAGCCCATCACTCGCCAGTATCCGACCCGATTTATGGCAATGGCCGACGGGGGTCATCCGGGCACCGGGCTCTAGCTACGGACTACTGCAGGTCACCCAGGAGAGCGCATGACGAGGGAGGACCGAACGACGGACGCCGCGAGGGAGAAGGACCGCGAAAAGTAGATAGAACGTTTCCAGGTGCGGTCGGCCATGCAGCCGGGCGCTGACCGGGCAGTCGCGCTCCAAGCGGTCAAGGAGGTCACGACACAGCGCGCGGACAGCGGGAGAGCACCCGCGGGCCGCCTTTGGCGACCCGGCCGACTATGCCGTGCAGGCCGCCGCGCGGCTGCTGCCGGCGGACCGGGCAGCGAGCGCGAGGCGGCACGACGGCGTGGTGGACACGCTGGGCTCCGATCTGCAGCGGGCCGGGGACGTCGCCGGTCTGTGACCGGTCGAACGACTTCTGTCACGGCCCGGCGCAGATTCGGGCACAGCTTCTGTCCGTCAGGGCTGATCGGCGTGCTCCAAGACGGCGTCCACCCTCATGAGGGATTAGAAGAAGTGCTTGCGTCCACCGACCGCGCGACCGGTCGCACCCAGGATCCACAGGATGGCGCCCACAAGAATGAGGATGCCGCCGATCGTTGTCAGCAGCCCGATGCCGACAAGCAAGCCGATGATCAGCAGAATGAGGCCAAGAATGATCATTTCAAGTTCCTGTCGTCAGGTCCGACTCAAACGCGTGGGCGTATGAGCTGTACAACGGCTCAAATTCCCCTTGAGCAGCAGGTCCCGGCCCCGAATCACACCAGAACCTCGCTGCCATAGCCCGAGTGCCCGGCGACACGGTATCCACGCACATCTTCGAAGATTTGTTGGACGCTGTTTACGGATCTGCTCACGTGCGTGCGGTGCCGGGGTCAGGGCGGAATGCCGGGGCCGGTGCGTTCCCGGTCGACAGTGCGTGCGCAGGATCGGTGCGGCGGCGAGGCAGGACCAGCAGTCCGGGCGGGTCAAACAGCATCGGTTCTCGCTTCCGAGGCAGGTCAGGCCGGTGTGGCCGGTGGGTGCCGGGTGTTTCCGAAGGCGCGGTGGGGACCAGCGGCGTCGATCAGCCGGTAGGCCATGGTGCGCGGGTCGTCGTCGTACAAGGGCCCTTCGCTCTTCAGGCAGGCCCCCGGGGCCGTTCTGTAACGCATTCGCCTCCCTGTTCCAAGTAGAAGTGACAGCAGGACGGACAACGGGAGGTCCACACCTTGGCATCCGACAGCAGAAGCCGGAGCGGCCCACCGGGAGAGATGTACGACCCGGCCGCCTTCGAAGTCTTCTATCGCCGCCATGTCGACGCCGTCACCCGCTTCATGGCCAGGCGGGTCACCGACCCGCACACCGTCGCCGATCTCACCGCCGAGACCTTCCTCGCGGTGATCGACTCCGCCCGTGCCTACCGCCCCGACCTCGGGAGCGAGACGGCCTGGCTGTACGGCATCGCACGCAACGTGGTGGCCACGGAAGCCCGAAGGAGCGCGCGTCAGAACGTGCTCGGGGGCCGTATCGCCGGCCACCGCCTGCTGGAAGGCGACGACATCGGCCGGCTGGAGGAGAAGCTCGACGCCGAGGAGGCCGGTCGTCGCGCGCTGGCCGCCCTGGACAGGCTCCCCGACGGCGAGCGCGCGGTGATCGAACTCGTCGCCGTCGATCAGCTGAGCGTCACCGAGGCCGCCGTGGCACTGGGCATACGCAAGGTCACTGCCCGGGTGCGGCTGCACCGGGCGCGCAGGTCGCTGCGCTCAGCGGCGGCCGAAGCCGGCGGGCAGCAAGCAGCACTCACGTACGCAAGGGGAGAGGCATGAGCGCCAGGACGACGAAGACCTTCGAGGACCGTCTGCTGAACGAACTCCAGCGGGAGCTCGCTCTCAGGGCCGAGGACTCGCCGGTTCCGGAGCCGGCGAGCCGCCGTACGATCACCACTCGCCGGGCGCTGGTCGCCCTTGCGGCGTGTGTCGCCGCGGCGGGGGGCGCGGTGGCGCTGCCGGCGTCGACGGGAGGGTCGCAGGCGTACGCCGTCGAGCGGCACGCGGACGGCAGTGTCACGGTCAGCATGGAGGAGATCCTGCTGAGTGGGCAGGACAAGGAGGAACTGACCGAGAGGCTCCGGGCCGAGGGCATCAACGTGAGCGTGGACAAGCCCAGGAGCGGCTATGTCTGCGCGCAGCCTCGCGGTGAGCTGTATCCGCCGCGTTGGAGCCTGACCCCGTCGGGCGATCCCTCTGTGGTGACCAAGCACGAGTACACACTGCGTTCAGGTGACTCCCTGGTCTTCGAGGAGCCAGAACCGGCGGGTCGGACCAGCCCTGCCGCAAGCGTGTACGCGGTGAAGGGGGCGGTGGAACCTTGCACTGAGGTGCCTTGGGACGGGGCACGGCCTTTCGAGGAGTCCCTGGACTCGAAGTAGCGACCGAGGGCCCGTACGGTGCCGCCGACTGTACGGGCCCTCGGGGACCCATATCAGGCGCAGCAGCGGCGAACGGCTCGCGGTTCTTGGTCGGTGGGCTGGTCCAGGGCGGCGACGAGGTGGCCGAGGTCGCGGCGGTGGGAGCCCGCGTTCCATACGGCCCAGGTGCGCCGGACTATGGGGTGGCCGGTCAGCGGGAACCAGGTGACGGTGTCGGGCAGGGGCTGGGACCAGCCCGGGGGCGCCAGGGTGAAGGCGTGGCCGGCGCTGACGGAGGCGAGTTTCACCTCGGCGATCAGTGGCTGCCCCTCAGGGGCGGGCGGGCCCGGGTCGATGCCGTGGCTGCGCAGGATGGCCGTGAGTTCGTCGTACCAGGCGGGGCTGCCGGAGCGGGCGAAGCCCACCCAGTCCAGCCCGTTCAGGGCGTCGAGGCGGATGCCGTCGGGGCCGGCCAGTTGCGCTGCACGCTCCGCCGCGAGGAGAACTCCGAGGTGCTCCTCGACGACCGGCATCGCGTCGAATTCCTGCCCCAGGGGGCGCTCTCTCAGCAGCCCCAGGTGGAGGTCACCTTTGCGTAGTTCGGCCAGCTGCGCGGAGGTGGACAGGTGCCGGGCCTGAACACGCGTGCCGGGATAGGCGGCGGCCAGGTCGAGGAGGGCTCTGGACAGCAGGTCGGCGGGGAGTTCCAGAGGGATTCCGATCCGTAGTGTGGTCGTGCTCTCCCCGGTGCGGGCCGCCATGACAGCCAGCGCCTGGTCGTAGCGGGCCAGGACGGCACGGACCTCGGCGAGCAGCGCCAAGCCGGTCTCGGTGGCCTGCGCGCCGGTGGAGCTGCGCGTCAGCAGTTGCGTGCCGAATTCGCGTTCCAGCGCGTTGACCGTCTGGGAGAGGGCGGGCTGGCTGATGTGCAGCCGCCGCGCTGCCGCGGACAAGCCTCCTTCCTCGGCCACCGCCACGAATGCGCGCATTGCTCGGATCTCCATGCGCTCATCGCATCACACCTCGCGAGGGATACGCCGCTCGCATCCGCAGAACCAACGCAATGTCACTGTCCGTTACACCTCCGGTGTCCGGGGCAGGGCAGGGATGAGCACCGGGCTGTCCTCGCGACAAGCCGCGGTCACCTGTGCAGGAGGCGCGTACGTGCTGACGGCCGAGTACCGGGCGCCATCACCGGAGCTTATGGCCGCCCTCGGCAGGCGCTCTGGCCAGGCGCTATACGGGCGGCGGGTGCAGGAGTTGAGTAGGAGGCACAGGGCGGAACGACCGCCCGCCTCTTACCCGGGAGCCTTTCGTGTCCGAGCAGATCCCGTCCTACTTCACCGCGTTCAAGAACCTGGCGATGAGCCGCACCGCCTCAGGCGTACTCACACTGCGTTTCCACACCGACGACGGTCCGGCCACTTTCACCGGCACCACGCACACCGACTTCCCCCGCGCCCTGTTCGAGATCGGCGAGGACCGCGACAACCGGGTGCTGGTGCTCACCGGCACCGGCGACCGGTTCATGACCGACATCGACGGTGCCAGCCTGGGCGACATCACCAAGCCCGCCCAGTGGGACCGCACCATCGCCGAGGGCCGTCGCGTGCTGCAGCGCCTGGTCGACCTGGAGATGCCCGTCATCGCCGCGGTCAACGGCCCCGTGTCCGTCCACAGCGAGTACGCCCTGCTCGCGGACATCGTCGTCGCCGCCGACACCACCGTCTTCTCCGACTTCCCCCACCTGACCTTCGGTATCGTCCCCGGCGACGGCATCCAGATCGCCTGGGAAGAAGCCCTGGGCGTCAACCGCGCCCGGTACCTCACCCTGACCCAGGGCTCCTTCACCGCCGAGCAGGCCGAACGCTGGGGCGCCGTTGCCGAGGTTCTGCCGCTGGAGAAGGTCCTGTCCCGCGCCCAGCAGCTCGCCGAGGACCTGGCCGCCAAGCCCCAGCTGCTCACCCGCTACCTCGCCGTCACCCTTCGCCAGCGCATCAGCCGCCGCATGGCCGAGGGCCTTCAGCTCGGCATGGCCCTGGAGGGCCTCACCGCCGCCGACCTCGCCCACCAGGGCAGCTGAGAACGGCATGACGACCCGCACGATCACCGCGGACGCCCCCGGGGCTCTCCGCCCCTGACTCGCGGCCCTGCACCGAACTCCCGCCCCCCGTCGACGCGTTCGGCATCACAAGGAAGGTTCCTGACGTTCTGCGCAAGGAAGGTTCTTGACGTTCTGTGCTCGGGACGGAACTGGCCTCCGGCGTGCCGGAGACCAGTTCCGTCACCACGCGGGCCGGCCTCCGCGCAGGACGCGAGGCAGCCCAGGGGAATCACTTCACCACGACGTTGTCCCCGGCCGAAGTCGACGGCCCAGTGGTGGTGTTGCCGTAGTACGCCCAGCGCCACGTGCCCGTCTTGGATGCCTTGACGGTCGTCCTGAGACCACCCGAGCCGTTCGCGTACACCTTTTTCACCGTGGTGTACGAGGTGGCTCCAGTGGGCTTGAACTGCAGGCTCACCAGGCGGCCTTCGTAGGAGGCGTACTTCCTGGTCTCCCAGTTGGCTCGCGTGACCTTTCCGGTCACCGTGACGGTGCTGCCCTGGTTCACCGGCTCGGGTGAGGCGTTCACGGTCAGGCGGGAGTTGCGCTTGACATGGACCGTGAGGCCCTCGTCATCGGTGTCACCGCCGCCGTCCTCGAAATACACCTCGGCCGCGACCTTCCACGCTCCGGCCTCGCTGTTGCGCATGTCCCACACGCTCGGGTCGAAGTACATCGCCCCGTCGAAGTCGCAGACGCCCGAGCTCACCTTGACGCAGTCGCTCGTCTCGACGGCGTGCCACAGTCGATCACCTGTACTGCCGCGGTACAGATACACCGCCGGCCACTTCCACTTGTGGGTGGTCGCCATCCGGAAGGAGGTGGGCGCCGCGACCTCCTCCGACACGCCGATCACGATCGGCTTGCCGCCGTTCACCTGGACGCGGGTGAACGAGGCCCCGCCTTCGGCCGCGCCGGCCGGAACTGCCGCCACGCCGGTGAACACCGCGGCCGCTCCACCGGCCACGACAGCTCTCCAGAGCTTCTTCCCCACTTGATCCCCGATCTCTGTACGGAAAGACGCCGGAGGATCATCCTCCGGCGCGCTTTTCAGACAGCCGGGATCCACCCGGGGTTGTGCACCCGTAGATCACGATCGGACATCGGACGATCTTCGCCCCGCGCGGCGGCGGTGGGCCGACCGTCAGAGAACGGCCGCCGGCATCGACCAGGGGCGGTCGCGAGACAGATTCCAGGGGCGGTCGCGCTGCTGATCCGCAGCTTGCACGGCTTTCGTTCGAGCCGCCGGCCCACGCTGCCGATCCCCGGACGGGCCCGCTGCGAGTCCACCACCGCCGGTAGCGCCGCCGTCAGGAGTCCACCGGGCCTCCCACCAGCCCCGCGAGCAGTTGAAGCCGGTCGGCGTCCGGGCCGCCCTCCTCCGCGGTGTAGACGATCAGCATCGGACCGGGAGCACCGGGCAGCGGATAGGCGTCCCAGTCGAGGTTCAGGTCCCCGACCAGGGGGTGGTTCACGCGCATCCGGCCGCGCGTCGTGCCCCGCACATCGTGCCGGGCCCACAGCGCCGCGAACTCGTCGCTGTGTACCGCGAGTTCACCGATCAGCCCCACGGAGCGTGGATGTTCCGGGTCGGCGGCGACCTGGGTGCGCAGCATCGCGGTCAGCTCGGCGACGGTGGCCGCCCGGTTCGGGCAGGTCTGATCTGCCTCCGGGTGCAGCAACAGCGCCAGCAGGTTGCGTCGCGTGCGCGGGAGCCGGGTGAAGTCGCCCAGCAGCGCGCCGGCCAGCGGGCTCCAGGCCAGCACGTCCAGGAAACGGCCGACGACCAGTGCGGGTGCGGGCATGGAGGCCAGCAGCCGCAGCGTGGTGGGCGGCACCTCCTCCGGCGCGTGTTCCCGCGCTGGGTGGACGGAGGTGCGGGCCGCGGCGGCGAGAGTGTGCAGATGCCGGGTCTCTTCGGCGGTGAAGTCGAGGGCGCGCGCGAGGGCGTCCAGAACCTGTGCGGAAGGGTGCACGTCCCGGCCTTGCTCCATTCGCTGGTAATAGTCCGTGCTCACCCCCGCCAGCAGAGCCAGTTCCTCCCGCCGCAGCCCGAGGCGACGCGTCGCCTCGGGCCGGGTTCGAGGCCGACGTCCTGAGGGCGGACGCGAGTTCGCCGGGTCCGCAGGAACTCGGCGAGTTCACGCCTGGGGTCTTTCGCCATGGGGAGGGTCATGGCGAGGGGCGAGGCGGGAGAGTCGTCGGTCACGGCGTCAGTATGACCCGGCCCCGCTCCACCAGGGTGGGTCTGCCGGTCCCAGGAAAAGCCGAACGACCGTGCCGTCTCGCGCCAGGCCCAGAATCGGAGCCACGCAAGCCCACTCCGGAAGGACACCCCATGAAGGCCGCCCAGATCACGAGTTACGGCGCCCCGGACGTTCTGCGGGTCAACGAGGTGGCCCGCCCCGAGCCGGGCGCGGGCGAGGTACTGGTGGCGGTCGAGGCGTCCAGCGTGAACGGACACGACGCGATCGTGCGCGCCGGGGAGCTCAAGCTGATGTCGGGACGCACCTTCCCGATCGGTACGGGGCTGGACTTCGCCGGTGTCGTGGCCGGGACCGGTGCTGGTGTCGAGGACTACCGGGTCGGGCATCGCGTCTGGGGCACGGTGCATCCCCGGCAGCGGCACACCACCGCGGGGGCGGCCGAGTACGTCGCGGTGCTCGCGGACCGCATCTCACCGGCCCCGGCGGGTGTGACATCCGTCGAGGCGGCCTCCCTGGCCGTGACGGGCGCGACGGCGCTCATCGCGCTGCGGGACTCCGTGCACGCCGCGAAGGGGGAACGTGTACTGGTCCGGGGCGCGGCCGGCGGAGTCGGCACGGCCGCAGTCCAACTGGCCCACGCGCTGGGCTGCCACGTGACGGCGGTGGCCCGCGACCGCCACGCCCAGGTGCTCACCGGACTCGGGGCCGACGAGGTCTTCGACTACGGCACCACCAGCTCGGACCAACTCGGTCCCTTCGATGTCATAGTCGACACGGTCGGCACGGAACTGAACCGCTACCGCGGCCGGTTGGCCAAGGGCGGCCGGATGGTCACGGTCGGTCTGTCCGCCTCCGCCCTGGCCGCCATCGCGGCATCGACGGTGTACGGCTCGCGCCGCATCCGTACCTTCAGCGCGAACCCCGGCACGGCGGTGCTCCGCGATGTGGCCGCCCATGTCACCTCGGGTGCGCTGCGCCCGGTGGTGGACGGCGTGTACCCGCTCGCGGAGATCACAGCGGCGCACGAGGCGTTCGCGCGGGGCGGGGCGGCGGGCAAGCAGGTGGTGACGGTGGCGGCGTAACCCTGCGAGGTCACCGTCGCGCCCGCTGATTTGTCGGTCCTCCGCTTACGTTGAGGCGGTCCGGCGTGCGGTGAGCGATCTCGGGCCGGCGATGACGAACCAGCAGGCAGACGGGACCGCTCCCTGGGCCAGACCACACTCGGTCGTGATGCTGGTTCGACGGAGCCATTCGGGCTTGATCACCGAACAGGGCACCGTGGGTCGTCAGTTCGCGCGCCCTTGGAGTTCTGTGAGGTACTCGGCGATCGCGTCACGGTTGCGGGCCAGGATGTCGATGCGTTCCGTCAGCCTGTCACGTTCTCGTTCGAGCGCCGCCACCGTCTCGGACGTGACGCCTTCGAAGACGATCGGGTCTCGCGGTGATTCCAGGCAGGGCAGGATTCCGCGGATGGCCTGCGTCGACAGGCCGGCGTTCAGCAGTTCGCGGATCTGCCGGACGCGGCCCAGGGTTGTTTCGCTGTAGTCGCGATAGTTGTTGGGCCCACGGGTTGAGCTGATCAAACCCTTGGTCTCGTAGAACCGCACCTGTCGCGGAGAGGCACCCGCTTGGGCTGCCAGCTCGCCAATACGCATGTCAGCACACTATCGCTTGACCTTGACACCAGCGTCAGGGTTTGACCCTGTTGGCATGACCGAAGTGAACGGAACCGTCAGCCCAAAGTTCGAACCCGTCCGCGACGCCGTGGAGGACCAGCTGCGCAGCGGCACCGAGGTGGGCCTGTCGCTTGCCGTCGATGTCGACGGCCACAAGGTCGTGGACCTGTGGGGCGGCCATCGCGACGCGGCACGCACGCGGCCCTGGCAGCGCGACACGCTCACCAACGTGTGGTCGATCACGAAGACCGTGACGAGCCTGGCCGCCCTGCTGCTCGTCGACGCAGACGAACTGGATCTCTACTCCCCGGTCGCCCGTTACTGGCCCGAGTTCGCCGCAAACGGCAAGCAGGGTGTCGAAGTGCGACACCTGCTGTCACACACCTCGGGCGTGCCCGGCCTGGATCACCCCGCGCGGCTTGAGGACCTGTACGACGTGCGTGCCGCGGCCGCCCGCATGGCTTCTCAGAAACCCTGGTGGGAGCCCGGCACGGCTTCCGGCTACCACGTCCTGAACTACGGCCACCTGGTCGGTGAGCTGGTGCGCCGCCTGACCGGCCTGCCGCTGCGCGAGTTCGTGCACCAGCACATCGTCGAGCGTCTCGGCGCCGACTTCCAGATCGGGCTGCGTGACACCGACGCCGAACGGGTCGCCGACGTCATCGCACCGCAACTCGACTTCGATCCCTCGACACTCGATCACGACACCGCCGCGTACAAGACCTTCACCGGCCCCTCGTTCGACGCCGGTGTGGCCAACACCCCGGCCTGGCGCGCGGCCGACCTGGGCGCGGCCAACGGGCACGGCAACGCCCTGGCGGTCGCCGAAATCCTTGCCCCCGTCGCTCGCGCGGGGGCCTCCGCCCACGGCCAGTTCCTCAAGCCCGACACCATCGGACTCATCTTCGACGAGCAGTCCAACGGCGCGGACCTCGTCAACGGACTGCATCTGAGATGGGGCATCGGATACGCACTGCCCGACCGGCGCACCCTGCCCTGGATCCCTGACGGCCGCATCGCATTCTGGGGCGGCTGGGGCGGCTCGATGGCGATCATGGACCTCGACCGTCGCATGACCATCAGCTACGTCATGAACAACATGGGAGCCGACATCCTCGGCTCACCACGGGCCACGTCCTACACCACTGCCGTCTACAGGGCCCTGGGCGTCAACAGCCCGTACTGACCGACCCGTCGCCGGCGTTACGAGCACACACCACGGGGGAAGGGAAGAAACACCGATGGCCGCACCAGAGCACTGAGTGGCGCAGAGCTTTTCGACGCTTTCGCCGATGCGTTCCCACAAGCGGTCGCATCGGCGGAGCGTCATAAACGTGAACGTGGCTCTGGCAACATTTTCGAAGTCGGCGATCATCTCGGTGCTGTGGTCGACCGGTCCGCATAGCGTCGGCGGAGGTGGGCGATCAGGTGGCGGCGGGCGTCTTCGACGGCGCCGGTGGCGATCGGCCGGCCGGCTGCGCGGGCGGTGTCGTAGTGGAGTCGGTCGAGGTGACCGGTGAGGTAGCGGGGCGCAGGTGGCGACGGCGTCGCGGTTACCCGGGTAATGCACACGATCAGTTTGCTCCTCAGGCCGGCGTCAGGGTGCCCGGTCCGCCGTGCCTGTAGCAGCGCGCCAGCGTGCGAGGTGGGTGCGGGTCTGGGCGGTGTACGGGTTGTCGGTGCCCAGGACTCGTTCCTGATCGACGAGGAGTTCGGAAAGTACCTGGATCGCTCCGATTGGATCCCCGGCCAGGTGCTGCCAGTGGGCGAGGTCCCTGCGGGTGGTGAGGGTGTGTGGATGGCTGCGGCCCAGGATGCGGGTCCGGTCGGCGAGGAGGTCGGTCAGGTCCCGGACCGCGCCGGTCGGGTTCCCGTCCTGGCCGCGCCAGAAGGCGAGGTCGTTGCGCGTGGCCAGGGTATGTGGATGACTGGAGCCCAGGATGCGGGTCCGGTCGGCGAGCAAGTCGGTGAGGCTCTGGACCGCACCAGAAGGGTCCCCGGCTTGGCCACGGCAACGAGCGAGGTTGCTTCGGGCCGTGAGCGCGTCAAGGTGCCCGGGGCCCAGGAGACTCCGGGTGTGCTCCACCGACTGTTCCAGGACAGCGAGCGCCCCGGCTGAGTCGCCCGCCTCGCTGAGCCAGTGCGCCAGGTCGTTACGAATGCTCATGGTCTTGTGGTGATCGGGACCGAGGATGCGTTCGGCGTCCGCGAGCAAGTGTTGGAACGCGTCGGCCGCCCCGGTGGGATTCTCTGTGCGGCCTTGCCACCATGCCGCGTTGTGCCGGGTGAGCAGAGTGTCCGGATGCTCCGGGCCCAGCACGCGCAGCACGTCGAGGAGCAGGGTCTCGCAGGCTGCGGCGGCACCGGCGGAGTCGCCGGCCCGCCCCTGCCAGTGAACCAAGTCGATCCGGGTAGCGAGCGTGCGTGGGTCATCGGAACCCAGTGCACGGGTGCGGTCGGCCTGGAGGGCTGCGAACGCCTTTGCCGCACCGGCAGGATCCCCAGCCTCGCCGCGCCAGCGGGCGAGACTGCTGCGGGCAGCGAGGGTGTCGACATGTTCAGCCCCGAGATGCGTGCGTGCCGTTTCCGAGACAGTCTCGAAGTACCGGACCGCGGCGGAGGGCTGGCCGCCTTCTCCGACGCTGTGTCCACTGCGGTACAACACGGGGTGGACGGTGGGAACGTACAGAGCCTTGCCTGCGTGCTGTGCCAGCGCATCCACGTTGGCGCGCAGGGCCTGAGCGAGGTCCGTGTCCCGTTCGATCTCCGGCCAGACCTCCATCAACGCATCGGCAGCGGTGCGCGAGAGTGACGCGAGCCGGCCGGGCTCCAGGGAATCACGGATCGCCCGCTGAATAAGCTGGTGGACGCGGACGGACTGGCTGGGAGCATTGGGCGTGTGGTCGATCAGGCTCAGACGATGCAGGGATCGGAGCGAGCCCTCCGCCCCCGCTTCCTGCACCAGCGTCCGGCTCTGCTCCTCCTGCCCCTGCGCCCCTCGCCTCGCGTCCAGGCCGGGATCAGGCCGCACGCGATGCCGGGTCAGATACGCACAGGCGACTCTGCCGGTCAGCACGACAGCAGGTATGCCGTTCGGGTCCAAGGCTGAGGCCAGCTGAAGCATGGGCTGGGCCAGGCCCTCCGGACGCATCTGGGCAGCCCGTTTCAGCGACAGCGACCAGGCGGCGGCGACGGTTGCGGCCTGGTCGTCCGGCAGGGCCGGCGTCTCAGGCGTCAGGTCGGCCAGGGAGATGACATTACTGGTCAGCAGCTCCCGGTATTGCTCGCAGTCGAGGTCGGCGTCGATCAGATAGGCGACCGCCTGCGACAGCGCCAGCGGCAGATGGCCCAGATCCGAAGCCAGCTTGAGCAGTTGGCCGGGCGGATGGTCACGGCCGTGAGCCGAGAGCCGGGTCGTGAGATAGGCGACGGACTCGGTCGGCGTGAAGAGGCCGACATTGATCAGACATCGCTTGTGATCTGTCAAGGCTGCATCGCGCCGACGGGTCGTCACCAGCACTCGTCCATGGGGACTTTCGGGAGGCCACAGGCCGTTGAGATCGGCCGGATCGGCGACATCGTCGAGTACAACCAGCCAGCGGCACGGCCGGAACCCGGCGCCGGTTATAGGGGAGCCGGGTTGCGTCTTGGGCTCCAACCATGCCAAAAACGCACTTGCGCTGGCCTCCGTTCCCTGGCCGTTGTTCCCGGTGACCTGCTTCCCGGCCTGCGCATAGCCAGTGACAATGGCTGAGCGGGTCGAAGCAGTGACCCAGACCAGCAGGTCCACCCGGCCCGTCTGCCACGCTTGGCGCGCGTAGTGGGCTGCCAGCTGGGTTTTGCCGACCCCTCCCATGCCTGTGATTACCTGACCCAGCACGATGGTGCCGCCATCGACTGCGGCGGTCTCCAGCGCCACCACCGCGACACGGTGCTGGAAGGAGTCCGCCCGGCGAGGGATCACCCCGATCTGCTCGGGCCAAGACAGGGAGCGATCTGCGACGGTCTGATAGACCACCTGACCGGCGGTCCCTACGGCAATACTGTGATGGGAGGCCATCGCACTCAGCCTGCCGGAGGGACCGGAATCGGCGTGACGCGTTGGTGGGCGATCAGAAGGTGGGCCTAAGGACGCCGGTCCGATCAGCCCTGCGACGGATCCGGCTGCGAAGGGTGCTCGATGCGGGCACCTCCGTGGATCATGGTCGCGGCCACTGATCCGTGTTCCGCGTGATTGTTGCCGTCCCTGCCGACGCCCACGCCGTTTCCTTCGGCGGTCACAAAGGTGCCGGGGCCCGGCCGGCCGGCGACCAAGGAACGCAACTCGGCTTCGGCACGGACGCGTTCGGCCTCGTCGAGACCTGCAAGGAGTACTGCGAAACGCGTCTGCCAGGCCGCCGTCTGGCCGATGCGTGCGCCTTCCAACTCCGCGCCGTCAGCCCTCTCCAGTTCCGCTGCGGTCCGGTCCAAGCGAGTCAGTTCCGCCCGCTCGCGCTCAGGGTCGCCTCGGCCGAACCATCGCGCGACGGCCACCCGTGTTGCGGTCCACGCGTCCGAGCCAGCAGCCTGCACGACCGCGCTACCCCCGGCCGCTGCCAGCGCTTCTAACGCCTCAGTCAGCAATTCGGCCCCCTGCCGTAGGCACGTTTCATCGACGATAGCGCGCGGAGGACTCCGCCGAACAGAAGGCCCGAGCGCTCAGCCTGAGCGCAGAAAGAGACCTCAAGCGGGTGCGCCCGGTAGGGCGTTGCGGGCCTTACGAAACACCTCCACCAGGGATTCTGCGTATTTCGCAGTCACCAAATACGCCATCATCACTGTGACGCCGTCGGTCTGCTGCCCGGTCGGAGACACTCGCCGGGCGGATGTGGACACACAGCGTGTCTGTGTCAGCCGAAACGATGGCTGATCGGGCGGTCGTGTGATGAGGACCGCGACCTGATGATCGGTCAACAGCCTGACCAGGGACTGGGTCCCTGACCCGGGGCTCCGGACGCCGGACCGGCAGCCTGCCCAAGCTGTATCGTCGCAGTCCGCGTCGGCCGGTAAGACGTGACTCGCTCGCCGATGCTGGGGGCGATCTCCGAGACCACGCATTGCGTACTGCCTCCTGCTGGTCGGGGGCCGGTTTCACGACACAGAGCCCATGGCGAGGTGGATGGTTCGCCCTTCTCGCCATCGGAGCCGGTACAAGCGTGACGGGCCGCAAGCAGAGACACCCGAACGGTGTGTCCGGGTCTCTGACCTCAATAGTCATGACAAGCCGCGAGCTTGCTGCCACGATGAGGAGCCGGTACAGCTCAGAACCGGGGACACAGGACTACCTCACGCGGATCCAATCGCTCGGATAGGAGTAGCCCGGCTTCCTCCCACAATGACGGCGCCGCCCCGTCCCATCAGTCCTGCTTCGATGGGCGGAACGGCGCCTAGAGGGAGCCGGGTTGGCATGATGGAGGCAAGGGAGACAGATACTCTCAAGGTGTGGAGGGCGCATGGCGGACGAGGTCCGGCCCAACCCGATCAAGCTGATGTGGACGAACTCACTGGACGACGTCAAGCGTGCTTTGGAGTCTGCGGCGGAACTTGGACTCGGCATTGACATCTCCAGCGAGTACCATCCTGCCGGCGATCATGGCAGCCAAGACCTGTCATGGAGAATCACGTTGTACGACGACATCCCTCAGAGAGACCCCGATTCCGAAGAGTAGCCCGTCACCGCGAGCCCTCTGCCGGGAGCCAAAGAGGGGGTCAAACTGTGCGCCCCCGGGTTGTTCTGCTGACATCAAACGCTGACATCGGCAAGGACGGACTGCGGCGACCACCGGCGGCCATACGCGGCGCTGGTTCACGAGATGAGCCCCAACCAGGGCGGGCCCGGGTCGAACCCTTGAAGCGGGTGTCACAGGTCCGAATCCTGCCGGGGCGCCAGTTCACAAAGGGCCGCCTCCAGATCTTCGAAGGCGGCCCCTTTGTGACATCCCGATCTGGCCCCTAACTGATAGGTACGGATGCGACCGGCCGGACCGCAGTGAAGTCCTGGGACTCGTAGCGGGTGGCGGAGAGCAACAGCAGCCACTCGTCGCAGCCCTGCCAGGGAGAGAGGTCGCCGCCACCTCCACGCACCACCCTCGGTCCGTCGCCGGTGCGGGGTCGTGCGTCCACCGGCGCGTCCGTGAAATGTGGGATCCACACATCGGCGCAGATCTCGTTCGCCGATCCCATCGCCGCCACTCCGAAGGCATTCTCAACTGCGGCAGTGCGCTGCTCGTCGGCAAAGTCGTCGAGCACCTGGTCCTCGTCCGGCCTCCCGTCCCCTCGGAAAGTCAGAGTGGTTGTCCCTGCCCGGGCCGCGTACTCCCACTCCGCCTCGCTGGGCAGCCGGAAGGGCAACACTTCGAGCAGGTCGTCCAAGTCGTCCTCGAAGCGGGCCGTGCTTGAATCCGATTCGGTGTAGTTGTCCTCATACTCGGGCAGCCAGTGCCGTGCTTGCGCCACTGTGAGCGGATGCCGGGCGATCAGGAACGGTTCGACCCGCACTTCTCGTATCGGCCGGGCCTGGACCGCACCGGCGAAGAACGCTTCAAGGTCGTCATCGGCACTGTCGGACCGTTCTATGGCACGAACCGCGTCCAGTTCCGCGTCGGACAGGCCCATCCAGAACGTCCCACCGGGGACGGCCCGGAAAACCACTCCGGAAGGTGTATGCCGCCAAGCCGGTCGGCCAGTCACGATCTCTTGAGACCACATGGTGGCGGACGCTAGCAGCTGCGCATCCCGGACGATGCCCGGGAAGGGAGGATATCGAGATCGTCTTCAAAGGGCACTGAATACTGTTCAACGCCTAGGCCTCGCCTAGGCCTCGCCTAGGCCGGGTTTCAGGTAGGGGGTGACTCTTGGGCGGAGAGTTCTTCGGCCAGTTCCATACAGCGCAGGCGGGCTGGGGAGAAGTCGTAGGGCATCTTGCCGATGGCTTCGAACGCGCTCATAGACTCAGCCTCCTGCCTGCCAGGGCTGAGGTCGGCCTCGTCCTCGCCGTCATCGGCGGTAGCAGGGTGCGAAGTGTCCCAGGCGTCGAAGAGGGCATCGTCGTCCTTCCCCAGGCCGGACTCCTCGATGACGGCCTGCAGGGCGTTTTCGAAGGCATGTCGCTCGACGGCCACTTGAGCCACCCGCGGATCATCGACTGGGACGCTGTCGTCGAGTGCCTCCTCGGCGTCATCGATGCGGTCGGAATCCTCCCGCAGCGCGGGATGCGTGGCCAGGACGACGAATCGGCTGGCCTGGAGGGCCGCGCCGAGCGGGCCGAAGATACGCTCAGTGACCAGCAGACTGTCCAGGTCCGCCTGGCGCAGGGAGCCCTCGGGCAGGTTCTTGAGACGGTCGGTGACGAAGTCGGAGAGCAGGCCCGTCCGGCTGCCTTCGGTGCGCATGCGCTGCACAGCGGTCCGCTGCCGCCGCAATTCCGCCTCCTGCTCGGCGAGGGTTTCCTCCAAACGCTCCAGGATGCCCGCGATACCGTCTCCGCTGTCAGTGTCCGCACCGGTGGAGGCCGTGCCGGTGGTCAAGGCGTGACGGATGTCGTCCAGGGCGATCCCGGCGTCGGCCATCTTGCGGATCCACAGCAGGCGGATCATGTCCTCGTACCCGTAGCGGCGGCGGTCATCGCCGCCCCGCTCAGGCTCGGGGAGCAGGCCGATCTCGTGGTAGTGGCGGATCGCCCGCGGCGTGGTACCCGCGAAGGCCGCCGCGTCACCGATCTTGACCTGGCGGGGTGGCACGAAAGACGGAGGCATGAGCAAGGACCTTTCCTCAAGGGACCGGGACGCAAGTCCACCGGACCACATGCCGCTACGGAAGGTGCAACCCCTACACCGCTCCGCGCCAATGTCAGGAAACGCGCCCTCCCTCCGTAACGGCTGCAGGCCCGTCCGTTCTTGCCAGGGCATCCGCACGACGGCAGACCGAGGGTTCACAGCCACTGATGAATCGCCGCGACCCGAACCGTCCCCTCGAACCGTACCGAACGGCGGTTTTGTCGGACCGGGTCGCCACAGCCCCGTACTGCTTGAGACGGCCGATCCGAAGCGACACGTCGTCGACCACTCACACCTCGGGCGTCACCGTCTGGACCGAATACTCGGCGATCCGCCGTCGGACCGGCCTCCACTCCCACGGGGGCCGGCTGACGAACTGCTGCGCAGCCTGCATGTCGCCGTCCGGCAGTCGCCCGGCCATCGACTGGATCGACTTGCGCCGGCCGTCCAGCATCAGCCCCCGCAGATGGCACTCGCCCACTACCAGGGGCTGCCGACCGAGGTACCTGGTGAGCGCGGCCTCCTGCCGAACGGCGTCGCGGGTCAGGTTCCAGCCGCCCCCTGCCATGGATTACAGCCACGAGGCCGTGGCCCTTCAGCCGGCCCAGGACGAACCACGGTGATCTCCACCGAACTGCCCGTCTCGGAAGCCCCGCTGAGTCAGGGGTACGACGCCGCGACACGCGACGGTCCTTCGTTCAACGAGCATTTCAAACACCGTTTCACCACGGTCGACGCCCGGCAGATGCCCTACGTGGTGGGCGGCGACGGACCTTGGCCGCTCGTGCTGCCGCACGGATTCCCCGAGACCCCGGGCGCGGAGATCCCGCACGCGCTGAAGGTATGGCCGCGCTACCACGCACCTACTACGCCGCCTTCGTCCGTGATCCTGACGGCAACAACATCGAGGCGGTCTGCGAGCGTCCCGAGCAGCCGTTCCTCACCCACGTTCGACGATAGCGACACCTGCCGCTCGGCGAGGACCGTCGCCACCCTGGACGGGCCCCTGGCTTGTCAGGAGGCCCTCGACAGCACCCCTACTTCGCAGCCGAATCCGACCGCGAAGCGCCCGCCCGGTGCCGCCGCCAGTGAGTGCACGGGGAACGGGAGCAGGTGGTCGGTACCGGCGGGGCAACCCGCGGTGAGATCGCGGAACCGCACGGTGCGGTCATCGCCGAAAGCCGCGATGAGCCGTCCGTCGGCCATCGCTGAGACCGCCAGCGTGTTGCCGGAGCCTGACTCCGGGGCCAGGGCGTCGCGGATCTCCTGTCCCGTGGACAGGTTCCACAGGCGTATCGTCCGGTCCCGGCCCTTGCTGATCGCGAGGGGAACTCCGCCCCGGGTGGCGGTGGCCACGGCGGTCACCCAGTCGGTGTGGCCGGTCAGGGGTTCACCGAGCTGCCGGCCGGTGGTGAGGTCCCACACTCGCACCGTCTTGTCCCAACTGCCCGTCACTCCCACGGGCCGTCCGTCGAGAACCGCGGTGGCGACGGCGGTGATACGGCTGGAGTGACCGGTGAGAGGTGCGACCAAGGGCTGTCCGGTGGTGAGGTTCCAGACACCCACGACGCGATCGCTGCCTGCGGTGAGGGCGACGGGCAGGCCGTCCAGGGTCGCCGTGGCGATGGCCAGGACTCTGCCGTGGCCGCTGGAGAACGGTCGGCGGACGGATCGGCCGGTGGCAAGCTCCACAATGTGCAGGGTGGCGTCGGGAGTGGCCGTGACGACGACTGGCTGTCCGCCGACCACCGCCGTCGCCATGGTGGACACCTCCGTACTCAGGGGGTCGGAAGTCTGCGAGCCGGTGGTCAGATCCCAGGTGCGCACGGTGTGGTCCGCACCCGCGGTGACGACCACGGGGACACCGTCAAAGGCTCCTGTGGTGACCGCCAGTACGGATTCGGTGTGTCCGGCACGCAGCCGGGCGCCGTTCCCCTGAGTAGTGGTGATGTCCCAGGTGCGCACCGTGCGGTCCTCCCCTGCCGTGACGGCGACGCAACGTCCGTCCACCACCGTGGCGGCGACGCCCCACACCTGCCCGGTGTGCCCGGTGAGGGGTTCACCCTCCTGTTCGCCGGTGGAGAGATCCCAAACGCGTACAGTGCGGTCGCGGGATGTCGTGACCGCCAGGGTGCGCGTCCCGACAGGGGCGCTGTCGATGGCCCACACTCGGTCGGTGTGACCGCTCAGCGGACTGCCCGCGGGCGAAGGGTCGAGCTCGTACCGAGGCGTGACGGTACCGTCCGGATCAGGGACGAGGGTGACGGGCGTGTCCCCCAGCACCAGGCTCCGGGAAGCATCCCTCACCTGGATTTCCCAGCTGGACTCGGCGACGACCAGGCCGTTCGTTCGGGCGGAGAGCAGGCTCGCCAGGTCGACGTGGTCTCCCGGGCCGCCCTTGATCAGTTCCTTGCCTGCGGTTGCTTCCAAGGGGATGCTGCGTATGTTGCGCGTACCGTCAGGACCCGTGGAGTCCATGGGACTCGTCGGCAGGTCCCACAAGCGCAGTGTGTGGTCCACGCCCACGGCGAGCGCGACACTGCGCTCTTCAAGGGTCAGTGTCGGGGACGGGCCATGGGGAAAGAAGACGGGGACGAGGTCGCCGACGAGTTCCGGTGAGCCCTCGTAGTGAGTGTCGAGGACCACGACCCGGCTGTCGACGACCGTCAGGGTGGACACTGTGTCGGCAGCTGCCAGGGCTGACACTGTGTGTTCGTACTCGTCATTCGCCAGCAACTCCCGCAGGTCGGCTGCCAGAAGCACGTGGCGGTCCAGGTCCCACACACGGCGTGCCCGGCCCTCCTTCTCGGTTACGGCGATGTCCCGACCTTCGAGGTTCCACGGCCCCTCGGCCGGCAGGCACTCGCCGACCTCGCGGCCGGTGGCCAGGTCCCACACCTGCGCGGGGTGGTCCGGTGGGCACGTCACAACGACTTGGCGTCCATCCAGCACCCCTATGTCCACCATCCAGGGGAACACGCCGAGCCGACTGCCGGTTGCCTGATCCCACACACCCAGCGTGCGGTCCGCCTGGACGGCCAGCACCACGTGCCGACCCTCCAGCACCAACTGCCCGAGCCCCAGGGCCAGTTCGCCCGCGGAACGTCCCGTCTGCGGATCCCACAGTCGCCCGGTTCCGTCAACGTGGCAGGTGAGGACCAGGGGTTGCCCGTCGACCACGACCGTGGCCAGGGCCACCAACTCGGGCGACAACGACGACATGGGGTCGGGAGGAGCTGCCGTCAGCGTATGCAGTCGTTGCCCCGTCGCCAGGTCCCAGACGCACACCGTCGCGTCGCGGCTCGCCGAGACGACGACCGGACGCCTCTCGACGACGGCCGTCGCCACTGCGACCACAGGGGCGTCATGACCGTCCAGGGAGCGGAGCAACCGAAGGTCGGACGCGGAACCGCACGTCCAGTCCACCCGCCAAGAGGCCGGCTCATGCGAGGAAGTCACTTCCCGGGACACGTGATCAGAACTTTCCGTCATGGCCCCAAAACTACGGGGCCGGACTGACAACGCCCCTCGGAATACGGGCCGCTCGGCATGGCGTCGAGAACGCGCCCGCGTTGGCGTGGGCGTGGGCGTTCAGATCCTGCACGGCCGCGCACTCCCTGCTCGGGGGTACGCACACCGGACCTTCGCCTGGCTCCACCAGTTCAAACGCCTGCGGACCCACTAAGCAATACGCGCCGACCTCCCCCTCGGCCTGCTCCAACTGGCCCGCAGCACGCTCTCCTTGCGACGGCTCCGAACCTCATTTTGAAACGATCAGTCAGGGGATCTCGTCCCCTCACCCAACGAGTCAGAGACGGTGCAGCTGCGGCCGATCGCGTCGTTGCTCCCAGGGGAGGGTTCACGTAGGACTCCAGGTCCTGGCATGCGCGGGCTAGGTTGGGCAGGGGAGCCCCAGAGCGGCCATGAGGGTTGAGGAGAGCTCTTCCGCGAACAGGGCCGACCCGGTGAGCGTCAGCCGGACGACTTCCTCGTCGGGTGTCAGTCCGGCGGCGGCCGACCAGGCGAGGGCACGACCACGGCTGGCGCCCCCCCGTCCGCTCAACGAGGTTCACCAGACTGCGCGGACCGGCGTCGGCGAAGTCGGTGACCTGCCAGCCGCCCGCCAACAGCTTCGTGTCGTCGATGCCCGTGAACCCGGCCGCGCGCATGAGTTGGTGCTGGTCCCCCGTGTACCGGGGCGTCAGTGATTCGCCTGAATTTCCCACGGCCGCAACGTAGCGGATGCCTCTGACAAGCCAACTCGCACCGCTCAGACGCCGGAAAAGAAAACCGGAACAGAAAACCGGGACAGGAAGCCAGGACAGGTGAGCCCTCGTGCACCCTGTCGGTCAGGGTGCTGACGAGGAGCAGGAACAGGCCGTGTCCGGATGAGCCCTTGGTCCGGATCAGTGATGGCCCTCTTCCTACGCCCGCGCTTGCTCCTCCATTCGACTCCTGCATCCGATTTCCTGCATCCGAGCGTTGCACTCCGCGATGATCCCGGCAGCGTCACGGACGGTCTTTTGCTGGTCGCGAAGGCGCTCATGCCGCACAACGGTGACCAGGCAGTCGAGGCCATGTCCGCGAGGCCCCGCGGCTCGACAGCACCCAGGGGTGCGGCCGCCACCCCGCGGGAGCACCCTGCCGACTTCTTACCTGTTCTGCTTGCTTGGAGTGCACGCCAGGGCCCTAGCGTTAAAGGCGTGCCGGTATCACCAGGGTCTCGCCGGTGTCCCAGAAGGTTACCCAACTTCTGTACCGGCTCCCGGCTGACACGAAATAGGCAAGAGCCAGACGCCCGATAGCCCAGGAGCACCTCTAATGCGACAACGCAAACCAGAACAAGACCTCGAAGTCCCGGCTCTCGGGTTCGGCTGCACGGGCATGAGTTTCCTCTACGGTCAGCCACCACGGCCCCGGCAAACTCGTGACTGAAACACCGACAGCTGAACCGAACACCCGACGCGTCATCCCGCACCACCAACCAGAAGGCCGGCAAGTGGTAGACAAGCAATTCACAACGCATGCAGAACTTTTCGATCTGCGTGGAAAGCGCGCGCTCGTCACCGGTGGCACCAGAGGCATCGGGATGATGATCGCGCGTGGCCTTCTCCAGGCGGGCGTCCGCGTGGTCATCAGCTCACGTAACGCAGAGGCGTGCGCTCAGGCGCAGGAACAGCTGTCCACATTCGGTGAGGTGCGGGCCATCCCCGCCGACCTGTCCCGTCACGACGAGTGCCGGCGACTGTCCGACCTCGTCACCGCCGATTCGGAGCGTCTCGACATCCTCGTCAACAACGCGGGCGCCCTGTGGGACGAGCCGCTGGAGACGTTTCCGGACGAGGCCTGGGACACGGTCGTCGACCTCAACCTGAAGTCGCCGTTCTGGCTGGTCCAGGCGCTGCTGCCCGCGCTTCGCAAGGCGGGTACCGCCGACGATCCCGCGCGGATCATCAACATCGGCAGCATCGCCGCCATCCACATCCCACAGCGGCCCAACTACTCGTACTCCAGCAGCAAGGCCGCTCTGCATCAACTCACCAGAGTGCTCGCCAAGGAACTGGGACCGCAGCACGTCACCGTGAACGCCGTGGCCCCGGGACCGTTCCCGTCGGCGATGATGGCTGCAACCCTCGATGAGTTCGGCGAGGCGATCGCGGCGTCGGCCCCACTACGCCGGATCGGCCGCGACGACGACATGGCGGGTGTCGCCGTGTTCCTCGCCAGCCGGGCAGGCGCATACCTGACGGGCACCGTGATCCCCGTCGACGGCGGCATCGCCACCACCGCGTAGGCCGCCCAGGCCGCCCAGGCGAGGACATAATCGACGTCAACGAGCCGACACCAGAATCACCGAACGCGTTCAGCGTTTGGTCGTGTGCGTGCGGCGCCGGCTGCGATCGAGCCAGGCGACCGTCTCACGGCAACGCTCCGGTCGCGTTGCTCGATCGCAGCCGGCGCCGTCGACGACGGTAACGACTGGTGACGATGGGGACCGCTGGGTACAACGCTTCAACAGTCCCGGCATCCACAGGCGCGGGTCTCGGGGACGCCGTGGTCGAAGACGGTGGCTCAGAAGACGGCGGTACGCAGCAGGGCCACGGTACGGGGATGTCCCGAACTGGAGGCAAAACTGAATCCGTAGGAGATGACGACGCCAGTACGGGCGGTCGCTCTGCGGAACTGTGCCAGCGACGGTCCTCCGACGGAGTCGAACGTCGCCGCGACCGGTGCGGGGACCGCGGCGGCGTTCGGCGCCCATGTCGCGCCGAGCGCTTCGACCTGAGCCCGGCGCGAAGGGCTGGACGTGCCATGGACGGTGACGCCGGCGTGGGCGGCGAGCTGACACAGCGCCGACCCGACCCCACCGGCCGCTCCGAGCACGAGGACACTCTGCCCCGGTCGGGGTCGGCCGACGACGCCCGCCACCGCCGGAACCTTGTCCAACAGCGGCAGTAGTTGGGGGACGTCGTGGCGGTTGCCGCCGGTCAGCGACACCGCGAGCGGGATGCCCAGGGCGTCGGCCAGCACCTGGCGCTTGCTGCCCGGCCGCGCACGGTCGACCGGGCTGGGACCACTCTTGGGCCTCGCCAGGCCACCCGGGCATGGGAAGAATCGATCACCGCCCGCGACCAGTCCAACTTCCCTGCGGTCCGGAGCCGTTGGACCAAAGGCGGGAGACATAATTTCTGCTTGTGGTTCAGGGAATGAGACTGATCGGCACGCTGAAGATCTACAGGGCTGTCGCGACACGCTCGATAAGCGGGCGTTCGTCTTTCAAAGGCACGGTCACCCTTGCAGCAGTCCGGCTATGGCTCCGCTCGTAAAGCTCAGCGCAGGAGTCGAGTCACGGTGCCGGATCCAGCAGCACTACCGCGCTGACGGAATGCGAAAGGCTGCGCTTCCTCCAGGGCAACGGGTTCTTCGAGGGTGACTGTCACTTCGGCCCTGTGAAGGGGCCGCACCACATCCACCCCATGAAGCGTGACAGTGCCCCACACTGCCGCGCTGCGGGTGTAGAAGCGAAGGTGATCGCCGGACACTACATCCGCACCGCCCTGTTCCTCGGACAGCAGCGTCATGTCCGCAGCGAAGCAGGCGTGGGCGCTGATCGAGCCCGGAGTCGCAAGCACGTGGCCCCGCTCCACCCCATCCGCCGCTACGCCACGCAGCAGCACCCCCACGTTCATGTCCACACCGGCCTCGTCAATACGTACGTGACTCGCGTCGATGGCCACCACACGGGCGGTCGCGCCGCTCCCCAGGCCGACGATCTCCACCTCGTCACCCTTGCGTACCCGCCCGCGCTCGATCCGGCCCGTCAGCATGACCATCCTGCCCTGTCGCAGGCAGAAGACATCCTCGACAGACATCAAGAACGGCCTCTCCACCGCATTCACCACTGACTGACCTACAGATCCACCCACGGCTCCCCCGTGGCTCCTACGTAACTGCACACGCAGCAACTACCACGGACCGAGGCTAACAAGGCGTACACCCCGTACAGCCGAGAGGCTCCGACGCATTCCAGACGGCGACCTACCGGACACGCTCCAGCGTGGTGGTGACTGGGCGAAACCACGAAGGCGACGGCCGCCTTCGGCAACAGTCTCGGGACGGACCCGCCACGACAACCAGAGCAGCAGATATCTGATCGGGCAGGCGAAGGCGGGCACTGCGTGGGCGACCGAACAGGTGTAGTTCCACTCGGAGTTTCCGTCACACCGCCTCACCGCTCCGTCGAGGCCCCCACGCTCATTGCCACCACTGCCGTCGCTACGCGCTCACCGCAGCATGTCGGCCCGCCCTGTCCTCAGATCGACAGAGACCCTCAGCGGCCCCCACGAACGCTTACAGGAGTGCCCGTGAGGAGGCCGGAACTCGAAGATGACGGCGTGCTTCTCCTTGCGTCGAGCCAGAGCCCATCTGGAGGGCGCTCGCACCTTCCAGGGATCATGGCCCTCGGTGCGACCGGCGAAGAAGCTGACGGCTACCTGCTGAGCCTCGGCAAGATCCATTCTGGGGAAGTTAGCCCATTGAGCATCGCCCTGTGGAACCCGCTGATGAAGCTGGCATGCCAGTCGTGCCCGGCAAGGTCGCGGTCGCCGCACCCGCTACAGCCGTCCTCGCCGTGGATGTGGCCCGCCATCTTCTGGCGCACCGCTGGGCGTTGGCACACCGGGCCGCGCCGAAGGACCTACCGAGCCAGGAACCTCGCGGCCTCCTGCATCAAGGGCGGCGGCAGGTCGGTCAGTTCCGAGACGATGACGACCAGATCCCGACCGAGTTCGGGCCACTCCTTCCAGACTGCCGGACTTCTGGTCAGAACGGCGGACAGCAGATCGCCCTCGTACATGTCGCCTTCAGCCATCGGGTCGTCCCGCAGCACCTCCAGCGCGAGCGGCAGAAGGCAGGCAAGTCCCACGTCCTGCCCGATCAGCAGACGCATGTCCTCGGCCGTCAGCTCGCCGATCGGCCGGCGCCGTAGGGCATGCACCGTCGCAATAAGGCGAGTTGCGTCGACCGGGGACGGCCAACGGTCGTGCTCGATCTCCTCCAGAGAGCGGGCCCGGCCTACACGTTGAGTCACCGGTCGATCGTCCCATGCCGCGGATCTGGAACGCCCGCATGATCGGGGTCAAATCACCGGGATACGGCAAGGTGACGCAGGAACGGGCCGTCAGGAGGAGGACGGGCCGCCCGTGTCGAGGAGAGGGACGTCGCCGACAGTGAGGTCGTCCCGGACTGCCGGTAACCGGTAGCCGGTAGGTATTCGAAGTACGCGGCATTCGCCGCCTGTCGTGGGTGCCTGATAGATCCTTCCTATGACGTTCTTGGTGGTTGTCGAGAGTGACGCGGGCGGGTGGCGCGTTGATCGGGATGGGCTGACTCAGGCCATCTGTGCTCGGTGGACCGAGGCTGACATCGACTCGACGCATCGCAGCGCAGTACGCAACCTCATGTGGGAGTTCGAGACGGAGAACGGCTCGGGTGAGGCGTTCCTGCACGAAGACGGTACGTGCTTCTACATGGATGTCCGGCTGGAGGACGCGATCTGGTTGGCGATCACTTTTCGCAGGCTGACGCCCCCCGGTCTTGACCTGGTGTTCTGCGACGAGAGTTACACCTTCGACGTCCGTCTCAAGGCAGGGACGACGGAGGCCGAACTCATGGAGTTGGTGGCAGCCGCCGGATGGACGAGGGCCAAGCGCCCGGAGCCCGTGGGTGCCCCGGGCCGGTGAAAGCGGGAAAGCTTTGGCCTTGGTGTGGACAGAGTATGGACGAGTTCGGAAAAAGTCCTTACTGTGTCCGTCGCGACGGCACGAGATCTCATACGTCCCGTACGCCACTCTCCGTATCCGGTGCGACGGCGCGCACCGGCAGCGGTGGATCTTCTCACTCGTCCATCTGCGTTCCCCCATGCCGGGGAGCGAACAGGAGGCCACGTGTATCCACGGCTGTTAACCGGGCGACTCGGCAGACGCCTGGCCACGACCATCATCACCTCACTTCTGGCACTCGGGCTGTCCGCCCCCACGGGCTCGGCCGCCCCGACCGACCGTTCCGCCAACGCTCTTCCCCCACAGGAGCCGGGTGTCACCCTGCGTGTCTTCGACATGCAGGTGCCGCTTGAGAGGCTCTGTGAACTCAAGCCCGGCCAGACACCGAACGTCGACAAGCTGATGCCGGTGATCGACTGGTCCTCCGACGCGGACTTCGGCTTCAGCGCCAACTTCGTGTCGCAGACGATCGCCAACCTGAACGTCCCCACCGCCGGGACGTACACCTTCCGGCTCACCACCGACGACGGCTCCCGGCTCCTCATCGACGACCAACTCGTCATCAGCCACGACGGGTTGCACGGCGCCGATCCGAAGGACGGCAACGTTGTCCTGACGGCCGGATACCACTCGGTCCGCATCGACCACTTCGAGAAGGACGGCGGGCAGCAGGTCACCCTCGCCTGGAAGCCGCCCTCCGCCACCGCCTTCACCGTGGTGCCCAACTCGGTGCTCAGCACGGACGCCGACGTCGTCCGGGTCACGGCTCCGGGACGCAAGGAATGTGAACTGGCCGGCGACTCACCGGGCGACGGCCTGCCCCTGACCGGCGTGCACCCGAACTACACCCTGACCAACCTGCGGCCCAGCGGGTTCGAACCGCAGGTCTCCGCCATGGACTGGCTTCCCGACGGCAGGCTCGCCGTGACCACCTGGGGCGGCTCGGAGAACACGACCGGCGAGGTCTACCTGCTGAGCAACGTCACCGGCAACACCGGGCCGGACAAGGTGACGTACAAGAAGGTGGCCTCGGGGCTCAAGGAGCCCATGGGCATCAAGTACGTGGACGGCAAGCTGTACGTGTCGCAGAAGCACGAACTGACCGAACTCAACGACACCAACGGCGACGAGGTGACCGACACCTACCGGCGCGTCGCCACCTGGCCCTATGGTGGCAATTTCCACGAGTTCGCGTTCGGCCTCCTGTACAAGGACGGGTTCTTCTACCTGAACCTGTCCGTGTCCATCAACTACGGCGGGGCGACGACGAATCCGCAGCCCGCTCCGAACCGCGGCACCACGATCAAGGTCAACAAGGCCACGGGGGCCGTCAGTTACGTGGCCGGTGGGCTGCGCACCCCGAACGGCATCGGGTGGGGCCCCGACGGTGACATCTTCGTCACCGACAACCAGGGCGGCTGGCTGCCCTCGTCGAAGCTGGTCCAGGTCAAACAGGACCGCTTCTTCAACCACTACACCAACCCGGCGGGCCCGTTCGACTCGCAGAACGTGACCAAGCCGGTCCTGTGGCTCCCCCAGAACGAGATAGCCAACTCCCCCAGCACTCCACTGCAGTTGAGCGACGGGCCGTTCGCCGGCCAGATGCTGTTCGGCGACGTGACGTACGGCGGCATCCAGCGCGGATACCTGGAGAAGGTCAACGGCGAGTACCAGGGCGCCGTGTTCCGCCTCACCCAGGGCCTGGAGGTCGGGGTCAACCGGATCAGTGTCGGTCCCGACGGCGCCCTCTACATCGGCGGCCTCGGAGCGGACGGCAACTGGGGCCAGGAAGGCAAACTAAAGTTCGGCCTGCAGAAGCTGACACCGTCCGGAACCGGCGCCTTCGACATCCGTCAGATGCGTGCCGTCAACGGCGGCTTCGCTCTTGAGTACACCCAGCCCATCTCGACCGAGACCGCCGCAAGCCTGGCCGCGCGCTACAAGGTCAAGCAGTGGCGTTACGTGCCCCGGTCGGACTACGGCGGTCCCAAGGTCGACGAGGAGACGCTGACCGTCCAGTCGGCCACCGTCTCCAGCGACCGCAAGACGGTCACTCTGGCCATCCCCGGCCTCAAGCCCAACCGCGTGGTCCACGTCCGCTCGGCCCGCCCCTTCAGCTCGGCCGACGGCAAGCAGCTGTGGAGCACCGAGGCCTGGTACACCATGAACCAGCTCCCTGGTACACCGTCCCGCACCGGAGAGGTGAAGGGCCTCAGCAAATGCCTGGACGTGGACAACGCCAACACTGCCGACGGGACCAAGGTCCAGCTGTGGACCTGCAACAGCACCGTGGCCCAGGAGTGGTCCCTGCTCGGCACCGGCGCTGTTCGCGCGCTGGGTAAGTGCCTGGACATCGACAACTCGGGCACGGCCGACGGCACGAAGGTGCAGCTCTACACCTGCAACGGAACCGCGGCCCAGATCTGGCAACCACAGACCAACGGCACACTGCGCAACCCGCAGTCCGGCAAATGCCTGGACGTCTCCGGCGGCGCGTCGGCTGACGGCACTGCGGTCCATTTGTGGACATGTGGCAGCCAGCAGAGCCAGAAGTGGGTCCTTTCATAGAGGGCCCACCGGACCGTAGAGATCCCACCGGACCGTAGAGATCCCACCGGACCGTAGGGGTCGCACCGGATCCTAGGAATCCCCCCAGAGGGCCCACCGGAAGGTGACAGTTCCACAGCGCCGAGGGCCGCGAATACACGGCCTTCGGCGCACCATTGGGCCCCACGAAGCGCTTGCGTACCCACGTCCGCGCAGGTTTGACGGCCGGCGACGGTTTCGTCCGCTCAGACGGCGGTCCTGCGGCGGCGAAGGCAGCGGACGCCTTCGATGGCGCCGGTCACCACAAGCGCCAGTCCCACACCGACGCCGATGGCCAGTGGCGTGTTCTCCTGGAACACGACGCCGCCGAAATAGCCGGTGAGCGCGGTGTAGGCGCTCCAGGTGGCGGTGGCGAAGGCGACGAACATCAGATACTTGCCCACCGGGTAGCCGACGAGGCCGGTGGAGAGGGTGGCCAAGTAGCGTCCCACCGGGATGAACCGTGTGGTCACCAGCACGAAGCCGCCGCGGGCTTCGAGTTCGCGGGCGAACCAGTCGTGGGCTTTGCGGCGCTTGGAGCCGGGTGGCAGGCGCTTGAGTACGGGTTCGCCCAACAGCCGTCCCACCACATAGGGAACGAGGTCGCCCAGGAGGGCGCCGAGCGTCGTGGCGGCCACGACGAGCACGATGTCGGTTTCTCCGGTGGCGGCGTAGACGCCCGCCACGATCACGACGGGTTCGCTCGGGATCAACGGGAGGAAGGAGTCGAGGAAGGAGACCGCGATGAGCACCGCGTACAACCACGGTGAGGTGATGACCGATTCGGCCAGTTCGAGCCAGCCGATCATAAGGTGTCGGTCTCGGTCGGCAGGTACAGGTGAATGGTCATGGGTCATCTCTCCCGGGATGGTCAGTGATCACCGCGTACCGGCGCACGCAGGGTGATGGTGATGCGGACGGACCGCGGCACGCAGGATGGTGCAGACGGACCAGGCACTCTGGATGGTGCGGACGGACCGGCGCACACGCAGGATGGTGCGGACGGACGGATGGGCCAGGTCAGAGGTCGACGGTGAGGTCGCGGGACCGTGCTCGTGAGACGCAGCAATACATCCGGCCGGGCGGGGCGCCGATGTCGTCGCGGTGCTCGGGCTCTCCGCCGACGAGCGTGATCTCGCAACTGCCGCAGACCCCTTCGCGGCAGCCGGACGGTATGCGGAATCCCGCATGGAGCAACGCGTCCAGCACGGACTCCTGCGCGCTCACCTGCACGGTCCGTCCCGACCGGGCGCAGTGCACGTCGAAGGGCTTGTTGGGCGCGAACTCCTTGGCGGCCGGCCGGAAGCGCTCGGTGTGCAGCCGCTGTGCGGGGAACGCCGCCGCGGCCGCGTCGAGCATCGACGCGGGACCGCAGCAGTACACCCGTGCCCGCGGGCCCAGAGCTGCCGCCTCCGCGGTGAAGTCGGGTCTGCCGTGTCGGCCGGTGATGTGCAGGCGCACCCGGCTGCCGTGCGCGGCGCGCAGTTCGTCGGCGAACGGCATCGCGGTCACGGACCTGCCCACGTACACCAGCGTCGCCGAGGCGCCCGCGTCGACGGCCGCCGTCAGCATCGGCACAAGGGGGGTGATGCCGATCCCTCCGGCGACGAAGAGGTACTCCGGTGCGGACCGCAGGGGGAAGTGGTTGCGCGGTAGCGACACGTCGAGAGTGCGGCCCTCGTCGAGGAACCGGTGGACGTACTCCGAGCCGCCCCGGCTGAGCCGGTCGTGGCGGACGGCGACACGGTAGGTGTTCCGGTCGGCCGGATCTCCGCACAGCGAGTATTGCCGGGTCAGCCAGTTGGGCAGTGTCAGATCGATGTGCGCGCCCGGTTCCCAGGGGGCCAGCGGGCCCTCCGCGCCGCGCAGGAGGAGCGAGACGGTGTCCTCGGCCACCGGCTCCACCGTTTGGAGAATGGTTCGTTGTATGGCCATGACCGCCCTCAGTACAGGTGCCGGTAGTCGTCTTCGAGCATGTCCGTCAGCATCAGCGGATCGGCGTCGAGGTTGAACTGGTCGGCGGCGATCTCCCCGATCGACGGCATCTCCGCGGCCAGGGCCTGGCTCGCCGGATCCCACAGCCGGGAACGGATCAGCGCGCGGCCGCAGTGGAAGAAGACCTCCGTCAACTCCACGACGATCGCCAGCTCGGCGTCCTTGCCCTCGATGCGCATCCGGGCCAGCACGTCCGGTTCGTCGGTGGGATAGGCGCGACCGTTGGCACGCAGCACCTCGCGCATTCCTGGAATGACGAACATCAGACCGATGCCGTCGTTTTCTGCGAGATTCCGGAAGGAGTCGGCCAGTTGGTTGCCCGGCCGGTCGGGGATGACGAGCGTGCGCTCGTCGAGCACCTTCACGAATCCCGGGTAGTCCCCGCGCGGAGAGCTGTCCGGCAGTCCCGAGGCGTCCGACGTGGCCATCGCGAGGAAGGGGGAATGGGCGATGAACCGGCGCGCATGCCGGTCCAGACGGTCACGGACCTTGCGTTTGATCATGTCATCGGGTTCGCCGATCCGGGCGCGCACCGCCGCGTAGGAGAGGCGGCGCGGACGGGCCTGTGGGTTCGTATCCATGAGGGTCATCAGTTGGTTGTGAGCTTCCGTTCGGTGTTCTCGTACTCGCTTCGGTGTTCTCGTACTCGCTTGGGATTTGTCGTACTCGCTTGGGATTTCTCGTACTCGCTGCGCACCGGCTTCGAGGTCGGCGGACGACGTCGTACGGCAGCACCACGTGCGCTTTCAGGTGTCGTTGGCCTGCACGTCGTGTGCGTCCGACGTTAGGCAGAGCAGCTGATTAACACCAGTGCAAGCTTGTTATGAAGTCATTGCGCCAGTGATAATCCGCAGATGGACCATGTCGATCTGAACCTCATCCAGGCCCTGGACGCGCTGCTCACGGAGAACAGCGTGACGAAGGCCGCAGAGCGCCTGCACACCTCGGCGCCGGCGATGAGCCGCACCCTGGCCCGGTTGCGCCGCGCCTTCGGCGATCCGCTCCTGGTGCGGGCGGGACGCGACCTGGTACCCACCCCCCGGGCCCTGGAACTGCGCCCAGAGGTGCACGCGGTCGCCACCCGGGCGCGCGCCCTGTTCACACCGTCGACCACCGCCGACCCCCGCACCACGGTGCGTACGTTCGACCTGCAGGTCGACGACATGCTGTCGACGACCTTCGTCCCGTCCCTCATCGACGACCTACGGGTGCAAGCTCCCGGCATCTCCCTGCGGTTGCGGCCGGAGGACCTGGAGGACACCCCGGCCCTGCGCGAAGGGCTGGTGGACCTGGAGATCGGAGTCGTGCGTCCGGGGGATCCGGAGATCCGCCTGGAGACGCTCCTCACGGAGACGTTGATCGGCGTGGTGCGCTCGGAACACCCACTCGCCAGGACGAAAACCGTCACGCCACAGCAGTTCGCGGCCGCCGACCACATCGTCGTGTCGCGACGTGGCCGAGCCCACGGCCCGATCGACGAACGGCTCGCCGAACACGGGCTGTCCAGACGTGTGGTGGCCGTGGTCCCCGGCGTCGCGACCGCGCTCTTCCTGGCCCGCGAAACCGACGTCGTCAGCCTCGCCCCGGCCCACCTCGGACGGCCGATGCTCACCGCCCTCGGGCTGTGCACATTCCCGATCCCCCTGGTGCTGCCACCCCTGACCGTCGGCATGGCATGGCATCCGCGCAACCATCACGACCGCACGCACCAGCTTCTTCGCGAACGGATCCGCCACATCATGACCACCGCTGCGGAGCCGGCTCCGCCCTCTGCCAACCGGCCTGTGGGTCCGCGACAACGCCCAGCACGCCGATGAACGGAAGACCGCCGCACACGTCACAACCCTTGACGCACCCCGCCTGCGGAACGAAAAATTACCCCCGCCGCTTGACAACGTTGTCTAGCCCATACGGAGAGGCGCCTCTCGTGTCCCACATACCCCCTCCTCCGGTCGCCCGACGCCGGTTCGTCCAACTCCTCGGCGTCTCGGCGGGCTTGGCCGCGCTGCCTCTGACGGTGGGATCCATCGCCGCCCATGCCGAGGACCGTTCCGGCGGGCTCGCGGGCCGATCCGGCGAAGCACCGGACGAGGTGGCGGCCGTCTACCATCGCGTCCTGCTGAACCACACCCGCTGGTCCGAGCAGCAATGGGACCAGGCACGCGGGTACTACACCGACAAGGACTTCGGTTTCGCCGTGGTCCTGGGCCATGCGGTCCTCCTCACGCACGGCACGTACGACAGCGACCGCGCCGGCGTCGACGAGCAGACTCTGCGGACCCGGACCCTGGCGACCATCAAGCACTTCGCCGCCTCCAACCGGCTGACCGGCGGCACCCAGTGGGGCCGCAAGCTGTTCTTCGACACGACCTTCCAGTCGTACTTCGTCCTCGCCGCACGACTGCTGTGGAACGAGCTCGACGCAGTGACCCGAAGACACGTCGACACCATCGCGCGCGAACAGGCGGCCTACACGGCCGCGTTGGGCACGGGCGACGACCCGGACTCCGGGGACTGGACCCCCAACGGCCTCTCCGGCGGATACCAGAAGGACACCAAGCTGGAGGAGATGGGCGTGTACGCCCAGGCCCTCGCCCCCGGTGCGGCCTGGGCAGCGGACGACCCCCGGCACGCCGACTGGCTGGCCGCGTACGGCACTTGGTCGCGCAACGAGGCGGGACTGCCCCCGGCGGACCTCGCCAACCCGGTCCGCGTCGACGGTGTGCCCGTCACCGAGAACACGGCCCGCAACCTGTACGACACGTTCATCGTCGAGAACCACGGATCCTTCGGCCCGCACTACCAGCAGGAGCTGTGGCGTACGTCGGGACGCAACGCCGCGCACTTCATCGCCGCCGAGCGCCCGATGCCGCAGGTACTCACCCGGCAGCCGAACGCCGACCTCCTGTGGCGCACCCTCCTCGGCGTGATGAGCGACGCCGGAGAACCGCTGATGCCCATGGTGGCGGACCGCGAGCACCTCTACGGGCGAGACGTCATCCCGCTCGCCTTTCTCGCCCAGGTCGGGGGCGACCGGGCCGCGGCCCGCGCGGAGCGCTCGTTGGCCTCGCGACTGGAGGCGTACCAGGCCTACCCTCCGGAGTACCGGCTGGCGAAGTTCTCGGGCGAACCGAAGTACGAGCCGGAAGCCAGGGCCGAGTTGGCCATCAGCTACCTCCTGCACGTGTGGGCGGCCAAGCAGGGGCGCATGGTCCGCCCGCTGTCCGAGGCCGAGTTGTTCGCGCAGGCTTCCGGGGTCACCGACTTCGGAGCCGGGCCGGGTCTGGTCTCCCACCAGTCGTCCGGAGCCTGGGCCGGCGCCGTCTCCAAGCCGGGCTTCGTGAAGTTCGCCTGGCAACCGGCACACGACGACTGGCTGTTCAAGATCAGCGGAGCCACCCCGATGTTCCTCCCGGCCGTATCGGGCAAGGTCGAAAGCCGCCGAGTGCACACGTACAGCCGGGTCCGCGACGGGTTCGACGGCAGCGCGACCGTGCTGCGGTTGGGCGCGGAGTACGCCGGGTGGACCACTCTGCCCTCCGGCGCCGTCGTCTACGCGACCACGGGCGTCGCCGCCGGCGAGGGTCACCTGGAGTTGCACAACCTCACCATGCCCGGCGTCGCCGGGCTGTCGGGCTCCCGCACATACCGCTTCGAGGAGGGCAGCGCCAAGGTCACGGCGCAGGACGCCCGCCCGCCGGTGCCCTCCCCGCGCGTGGACGACCTCACGTTCACACGGACCGAGGTACGACACCTGCGCATGAGCGGGGTCCGGCCCGATCCGGCGTACGGGTACTCGCTGTTCGCGTTCGAGGCACGCGACGGGGCGGCGGGCACCGACCTCGCCCGGGGCGCGACGGCCACCGCGTCGTCGTTCGACCCCGGCAAGGAGCCGGCCCTGGCGGTGGACGGGAACGTGACGACCCGATGGGCCGTCTCGCGGGCAGAGCGTCCTCGCGCGGACAGTTGGCTCTCCGTCGACCTGGGCGGATCACACTCCGTGGACCGGGTGAGTCTGCGCTGGGAGGCCGCCGCGGGGCGCGCCTACGTTCTGCAAGGGTCCATGGACGGCATGGAGTGGACGGACCTGGTGTCCTGGCCGGTCCCCGACGTGTCGAGCCGAGGTGGCTGGCTCGACGTCGACGGCCGTGCGGGACTCGTGGTCCGGGACTCGAAACACCAACTCGCCGTGTACGGCGACACCGTCGTTCTGGCGGACGGACCGGCCGCACCCCTGCTGGTCGAGGGATTGCCCGACGCCTCCCCCGCCGCCCTGCGTGAACTGGCCGGCCGTGCCGCCCCGCACGCCACGGACGGTGCCGTACGTGCCGCTCTCACGGACGGCCACCTCAGCCTGTTCAACCTCTCCGGCCGGGCGATCACCACGCACGTCGCGATCCCGCAGTCCCGGTCGCGCCTGACGTTGTTCGAAGGTCGGCAGACGGTGAGCGCGTCCGGCAGCACCTACGAGGCCGCACTCGCCGCGGCCTCGGCCTCGGTTCTCGCGCCGCGGCTGTCGCTGCGCCCGCTGTCCGGCGGTCGTCTGCCCGAGGGTCTGCGCGCGGAGGTCGTCGACGCCTCCACGGTCCGGCTCAGCGGGCCGTCCTGCCGCCTACAGGTCGTCGGCCTGAACGCCGGCGCGGTGGTCGTGGTGCGCTCGGGACGGGTCACCACCTGCACGCTGCGGGACACGCCCGCCTATCCGCTCAGCGATCTCGCTCTGGGGCGCACCGTCTTCCCGACATCGCCTCTGCCGCCGGGCATGTCGGACCCCTCCGCGGCCGTGGACGGTGATCCGGGCACGGCATGGACTCCCGGCCCTGACGGTCGGATGGTCGTCGACCTCGGCGCAACGCAACGGATTCGCAGCGTCCGCACGCAGTGGACGAGAGGGCGGGTACCCGGGGTCCGAGCAGAGGTCAGCACCGACGGGCTGACGTACACGCCGGTCGGGCGGCTGGCCGGGACGGGGCGAAGCCGGTATCTGAGCACGGACACCGACGCGCGCTACGTCGCCGTAGTCACCGAATCCGGAGCGAGCGCGGGCGCGCGCCTCGTTGAACTCTCGCTGCGTTGAAGGCTTTCCCGGCACCGTGCTTGACGATCGCCATCTGGATTCTTGACTGCAATATCCACGCACGCTGACCGTAGGGGATCCCGAGCACGAATCCGTTCCCGTGGCCAACGGCCACGGGAAGTACGGCCGCCTGTTCTGGCAGCGCGGCATCCGACCTGTGCGGCACCGGCGGCGGACGTCCACGGTCCGGAACTCCACCGCGCGCCGGCGGGGCCGGTCGATCTGGGACTGGCACCCGGGTGGATCTCCACCCGGGTGCCACGGCCCCGACGGTTGAGGCGGGCGGCGACGGGGGGGGCGATGTGGCCGGCGAGGTCGTCCAGCTGACGGGCGACGGCCTCCCGGTAGCGCTCAGTCGTGTCAGCAGCGACCGGGCAGAGGTCGCCGGGCCACCTCGCGCGCTTCGTCCGGCGTCAGGCCCAGCATGCGCAGAACCATTTCCGCCAGGTTCGAGGCCGCTTCGTCCCCGTCGAGGTCGGGACGGTCGAAGCGCAGCTCCACCAGTGACAGGAGTGTGCCGCCCACGGCGGAGAGGGCCACTGCGGGGTCAAGTGCGGTGAAGCGGCCGGAGGCGATGCCCTGTTCGAGGTCGCGCAGGCCGCGGGTGGTCAGGCCGTTGTCCGCGTGCAGGTAGCCGAGACCGCGCTGGCGCACGATCTGCATCATCTCCGGGAGAAGGGGCCCGTGCCTGCCAGACTCCCGTCTCGCACAGCCGCCACCGTCAGGGCACCGGTGGCCGGCGCCGCACCCACCCACAGCCCACGCCGCCAACTCCTCATCGGCCGCGCTCCCATCCCCCGCGCTCCGGCTGACGGGCGCCACTGGCCTCGCCCGACCGGGCCCCGGAACAGGCGCGAACAGCTGGTTCCTGCTCCGAAGACAGCGCGTAAATCCGCGCCCTGCCCTGGATAGTGGGGGCATGGGATTCGTCGCCTTCATGACCCTGCCCGGGCTGGTCATCGTGCTGACCGCCCTGGCCTTCCTCGACCAGCTGCTGCTGCGCGCAGGCCGAGCTGGGCTACTGCCCTGGCGGAACAGCGCCAGACAGGGACAGATCTCGGCAACCGGCTTCGAGCAGCTTCACGCGAGCTTCTCGCCGGGCAAGCAGAGCGAACTGAAGGAGCGCCGGTCAGCGCTCATTCTGAGCGACGACGAAGAAGACGGAGCACCGCCGAACCGGACCATGGTCGATCTGGAGGGCGGAACGGCGATCGTCCGTATGCCTCCCTCTGGCCGGTAGAGCGAGCGTCGACCTCCGCCGGAGATCCCGTGCTCGCGGCAGGCTTCCGCGACCTCGTCGGATCGGATGGATTCCCCCTGGCTCCGCGACGTGCTCAACCCGGCGGCGGTGGGCGCGGCGACCGCTCAGAGGTGCCCGTCCAGGAACTCCCGTACCTCGGTGATGGTCATAGGCCCCGTGCCGTGCGCCACCGCCTCTCCCTCCTTCAGCAGGACGTAGGACGGGGCCGCGGTGACCCCGTATCGCCCGGTCGCGGCCGGACAACGCGTGATGTCGGCGCGGACGGCCGTCAGGCGGCCCGTGTAGTCGTCGGCGATGCCACCCACGACGAGGTCCATCACCCGGCAGGGCTCGATCGCCTTGGGCCATGTCCCGATGAAGTACGCGAGGACCGGGACCCCACTCATCCCGAGGATGAAATCGAACTCCGCGTCCTCGTTGGGTCGGTGAACCCGCTGCGCCATGCAAACTCCTGACCTCACGCTCCGTCGTTCCGTCCTCATCATCCCTCCCGCGGTGGGCCAGGCCGGCCAGCCGGTACCGCTCTTCCCCGGGCCGCATGAGCCGACTGACGGCACCGGGAACGGGGCACGATTCCCGGACCGCTCGCGAACGCGGTCGTGTATGCCGTCATGTGCGCGGTCGTGGACGGTCGAAGTACGCGTCAGCCGGCCCGCGGACCGACCGCCAGCGTCAGTTCAAGCACCCGGTCCGGCGATGCGAGATCCGGAAACAGCTCCCGCAGCTGCGACATCCGGTACCGGACCGTCTGGGGATGGACGAACAACGCCGCCGCCACCTCGTCCCGCCTGCCCTGATGCAACAGCCACGCCCGCAACGTCTCCTCCAGCCGCCGTGCGGTCGCGACAGGCAAGGTCCGCAACGGGGCGAGGGCCCGGGCACGCAGGTCTGCGAACGCGTCCACGTCGGCGCTCAGCACCAGCTCGGGCAGGTGGTCCTCGGTGTCGCGAATGTCGCAGGAGAGGGAGCGCGCGCGTACGGCTCGGGCGTACGAGGCGGACGCACGCGTCCATGGCCGGGCCGGGCCGACCACGGCGGTGCGGTCGGTCAGCAGCCGCAGGAGATGTGACCGGTCGGCATCGGGGACGAGCAGCACACCGGTGGAATCCGGCAGATCATCGAGGACGAGAGTGCCCGGGTCGAGCGTGCGGTAGGCGGGCCGGGCCTGGTCGGCAGGCAGCAGGACCGCGGTCAGTGCGACCGGAGGCTGCCACCCGGCCCGCTGAACGGAGGCCAGCAGCACGTCCGGGCTCGCGCCGGCGAGGAGGTCGCGGGCCAGGTGTTCCAGGTGGCGCTCGTGGTCCCTGCCCCGGGCGGCCAGTTCGTCGGCGTGGCCCGCGGCGCTCGCGGCGGAGAGCTCGTCGATGTAGGCGAAGGTCAGCTCGGCGAACTTGGCGACCTCCGCGGCGGGCAGCCCTGCGGGTACGGCACCCGCCGCCAGGCCACGCCAGGCCACTCGGGCGCCGACGCGGTAGGCGCTGAGCAGGGCGTCCATCGAACGGCCGTCGCGCACCTCGCCGCGGCCCAGCTCGTAGGCTGCGTCACCACCGTCGCCGCCCGTGGCGTTCCCGCTCGCGAGGTCCAGGTAGTGCCCCAGGGCGGTGCGGACGGCTCGGCGGATGGTGGCGCCCATGCGGCCCGAAAGCGCGTTGGCGTAGGGAGGGACCTCGTCGATGATCGCCTGGACGACCTCGTCGGCGGTGCCCTTCAGCGCGGCCCGCAGTGCGGTGACCGTCGTCTCGTCCAGGGCCAGTTCGCCGGCCCTCCGGATTGCATGACTCACGTTTCTGTTCCCTGCGAACAATTCAGCCGACCAGATTTACGTCCTGCGGTCAGGACTTTACCCCTTGAGGCACAGCAAGCTGGAGTCATGACGAGTACAGCCCTCCGCACCAGGGCGTGGAAAATGCTGGAGATGGTCACGACGCCGTTGCTGCCGTCGGACTACCTCGACCTGGTCAGCCCGCTGCGTGCGGGCGCCGACCTGCGTGGGCGCATCGAGGCCGTGCACCCCGAGACGGCTGACGCCGCGACCATCGTGATCAGACCGGGACGGGGCTGGCGCGGCCACACAGCCGGCCAGTACGTGCGGATCGGGGTCGACGTGGACGGGGTGCGCCTGTGGCGTGCCTACTCCCTCACCTCGCCGACCGACCGCCAGGACGGGCGCGTCACGATCACCGTGAAGGCGATCCCGGACGGCAAGGTCAGCAACCACCTGGTCCGCAGGGCGAAACCGGGCACGCTGATCCAGCTCGACCAGCCGACCGGTGACTTCGTGCTGCCGCGGGCCAAGCCCGCCAAGGTGCTCTACCTGACGGCCGGCAGCGGCATCACGCCCGTGATGGGCATGCTGCGTGACTCCGAGTTCGACGACGTCGTCATGGTCCACTGCGCGCCACAGCCGCAGGACGTGATCTTCCGCAACGAACTGCACGACCTGGTCGCGGACAAGAAGCTGCGGCTCACCGAGGTGCACACCGCCACGGACGGCATGCTCGACATCGCCCGTCTCGACGAACTCGTGCCCGACTGGGCCGAGCGCGAGACCTGGGCCTGCGGGCCCGCGGGCCTGCTCGACACCGCCGAAGAGCACTGGGCCGGGCACGGCGTACAAGAGCGCCTGCACACCGAACGCTTCCGCCCTTCCATCGTCGTCACCGGCGACGGCGGCGAGGTCACGTTCAGCGCCACCGGCAAATCCGTCGACGCGGACGGTGCCACGCCGTTGCTGGACGTCGGCGAGGAGGCCGGCGTTCTCATGCCCTCCGGGTGCCGTATGGGCATCTGCTTCGGCTGCGTCACCCCCCTCAAGGCGGGCGCCGTCCGCGACCTGCGCACCGGCGAGATCACCGAGGCCGAGCCGGGCGTCCTCATCCAGACCTGCGTGTCCGCCGCGGCGGGCCCCTGCGACATCGAACGGTAGGAGCACCTTGACCGCCACCGACCCCACCGCCCATCTGACCGCGGAGCAGATCGAGGAGCTCGGCCGCGAGCTGGACGCGATCCGCGACGAGGTGATCGCGAGCCGCGGCGAGAAAGACGCCGCCTACATCCGTAAGGTCATCTCGGCGCAGCGCAAGCTCGAACTGGTCAGCAGGGGCGTGCTGTTGTTCTCGATCTTCCCGCCCGCGTGGCTGATCGGCACCGCCGGTCTGTCCGTGGCGAAGATCATGGACAACATGGAGATCGGCCACAACATCCTGCACGGCCAGTGGGACTGGATGCGAGACCCGAAGATCCACTCCACCACCTGGGAGTGGGATCACGTCTCGCCGTCCGAGCAGTGGAAGCACTCGCACAACGAGCTGCACCACACGTACACCAACGTGATCGGCAAGGACAACGACCTCGGCTACGGCATCATGCGCGTCGACGAGGACCAGAGGTGGCACCCCTTCCACCTCGGCCAGCCGCTGTGGAACTTCATCAACGCCTGCTTCTTCGAGTACGGCATCGCGGCGTACGACCTGGAGCTCGGCAAGAACCTGAACAAGCGCCGCCGCAAGAACCCGGAGTTCCGCGCCCGGGCCAGGGCCGTGGGCCGCAAGATCCGCAAGCAGGTGCTCAAGGACTACGTGATCCACCCGCTGCTGTCGGGCCCGTCGTTCCTGCCCACGCTCGCCGCCACGTTCACCGCGAACCTGGTCCGCAACATCTGGACCCACTCGGTGATCATGTGCGGGCACTTCCCCGAGGGAGTGCAGGTCTTCGAGCGCCGGTCAATCAAGAACGAGACGCGCGGCCAGTGGTACCTGCGCCAGATGATGGGCTCGGCGAACATCAGCGGCAGCCAGGCCATGCACTTCATGACCGGCAATCTCTCGCACCAGATCGAGCACCACCTGTTCCCGGACCTGCCGAGCAACCGGTACGCCGAGGTCGCGGTGAAGGTGCGCGCGCTGTTCGAGAAGTACGAGCTGGAGTACGTCACCGGGCCGCTGCCCAAGCAGGTGTTCTCCGCGTGGCACAAGGTCTTCCGGCTCTCGCTGCCGAACAAGAAGCCCAAGGTCAAGACGCCGGACCGTGAGCAGGAGCTTGTCGCGGCCTGATTCCCGGTACTGGTTTCAGATTTCAGATGTCTCGGCCGTACCAGCGGCACCGGCGGGTTCGGTGAGATCCGTTGCGGACGGTGGGCGGCCGCGGCATCAGACCGTACGACACGGGATCCGGGCAGCCCGGTGTCCGGCTGCGCCGCTGCCGGGACGGGCGGAGGAGCCGAAGCGGGACGGTTGTCGCGCTGCGGCAGGCGGCGCACCTCCGTGAGCAAGCCGCGCTCACCGCCGACGGTTCGGGGAACTGATGGCTCACCACCGACGGGTCGGGGAACTGGTGGAGGAGATAGGCCCGCGCGGCCGTCGGCGCGGCGCAGATAGCCTGCGTGAATGAAGCGGATTCAGCGGGCCGCCGGTGTGATCGTCGGCTCAGCGGTGGGTGACGCCCTCGGCGGCCCCTTCGAGTTCGGTCCCCAAGGAGCGTTCTCCGCACGGTTCCCCGCACCGGGTGCCGGGGGTGAGATGTGCGGCGGCGGTGGCTGGGACCCCGGCGAGGCGACCGACGACACGCAGATGGCCGTCCTGGTCGCGGAGTCCCTGCTGGAGCGGGGCGGACCGGATCTGCCGGACGTCTTCGCCCGCTTCCAGCGGTGGGCGGCGTCAGAGCCCAAGGACATCGGCCTGCAGACCGAGGACGTCCTGACCAACGGCATGCCCTGGGACCTCGCCGCCGCGGTCCATTTCCAGGTCAACCAGCGAGCAGCGGGAAACGGCTCCCTGATGCGGGCATCGACCTCCGCCGTCCACTTCGCGGCCGCCGGCCGACAAGCCACCATGGACGCGGCCCGCCACATCGCCGCCCTCACCCACGGGGACCGGGCAGCCTGGGAAGGCACCGCGATCTTCCACGAACTCATCCGCGTCACGTTCGAGGACACCGACCCCCTCACCGTGTTCCCTGACATCCTGGCTCTCGTCCACCCCGACCACCGCGGCCGTTACGCCACCGTCCTCGCGCCCGACTGGCATCCCGGTCAGGCGACCGAGCTCAACGGTGCCGTCTGGCCCTGCCTGGGCTCCGCCGTCTGGGCCCTGCGCACCACCACCAGCTTCGAAGACGCGATACGCGCGGCCATCGACCTCGGCGGCGACACGGACACCGTCGCCGCCGTGACCGGAGGCCTCGCGGGGGCCTTGTACGGGCTGGACGCCATCCCCGCCCACTGGACCGAGCCACTCCACGTCCCCCTCCCAGGCTTCGACGGACGGGTCCTGCGTCAGACAGACCTGGTCCGCCTCGCTCACCGCCTCGCACAGGGGCCACCTCCCGGATTCTGCGAGCGGGTCTCGTAGTCGACCCGTTCAAGTTCATGAGGCTCTCGGCAGCACCGGACAGACCGCCATGCGCTACGTCGGCTCCACCTGCCCGGAGCGGACCGCGAGTCTCCCCGGGTAGGGGCCCCCGAGCCCGATGCCGCGGCCAAAGCCCGTGGCGGTGCGGCAGCGGGTCCGACATCATCCCTGTGTGATGGTGATGCAGCCCGTTCTGGAGATCTTCGCTGACGACGATTTCGCACTATGGCCGGTCGGCGAGCACGAGCCGTACGGCTACCTCGTGTTGGACGGGACGCTGACTCCGGCGGAGGTCGGCACGGCGGTCATGCGGATCGCCGAGTGCAACGACTTCGAGCCGGAGGAGGAGCACGGGCCGTGCCCGGCCGACCCGCTGGGCGCGTTCCTGCACGGGCTGCTCACCATGCCCGACCTGATCGCCGCCGCTGGCTTCCGGGTGACCGACGACGCCACCGACACGGTCTTCGTCGAGCCGGGCTGCTGCAACGGCCTGGAGTCCTGGCGGGACTGGCTGGAGGTGCTCGACGGCACCGGCTACGCCGGCTTCGGCCACGACCCGTCATCAACGGCCGAACGTGTCGGCGACACCATCCGGCTGACTCTCGACGCCTACGCCGAGGACGGCAGCCCGGTGATCGAACTGCCGGTGGACGAGGTGCGCACGCTCGTCACCGGCGCCCAGGCGGATCTGCGGGACTTCCTGGATCTCGCCGGAACCTGGGCCGAACAACACCTGCCGACACACGCCGCCGCCGTCACGGCTGCCTTGGCCAGGGCACTGGACCTGGACCTGGAGCTCGAACTGGACCTGGAGCTCACAGAGCGACCAGCTTCCTGACTCACCGGGCGCGCGTGCACGACGCCCCTCGGGATCCGTGACGTTCGGTGGCGGAAGGCGTCTCGTGCAGCGGTGGGCCCGGTCAGGCCGTAGACATCCGCTCCTCGCGGCGTCCGCCCGGCATCGCGAATACGCCGGATGACGGATATGCAGCCGCCGCCGACGGGCAGATTGTTGCTCTCGACGGTCCTCAAGCCATGAGAGTCGCAAAGACCTTCAAGTGAGTGAGCCAGTAAGGGTGTTCGTTCCGGGTCGGAGGGCAGCTCCGGGGCCCAGCGCCTGCCGCGACGAACTGCCGATTCTCCGCTGCCCGGCACGGAACCTGGTCCGCACAGCCGCCCGATGGGAGTCACGACATGGCGCACCACGTCTCTGGCCTGGGCATCAGCCCCACGAGCCTGGATCCCAGGAGCCACATCACCGACCTCTACGTATTCCAGAAGGCAGGTGACGCGAGCAGGACGATCCTGGTGCTCAACGTCAATCCGGCCTCGCCGATCACCGACGACGCCGTCGACCACGAGTCGGTCTACGAACTCGGCGTGGACACCGACGCCGACGCGGTCACCGACATCGCCTTCCGCATACGCTTCTCACCGGTGCGGGACAACGCGCAGACCGCAAGCTTGCAACTGGCGACCGGCCGGGAAGCCGCGGCCGACCTCGGCGCAGGGGACACGGTCCTTCTCGACGCGCCGGTGACCTTCGGCTCCGAGCCGCAGATCACCGCGGCCGGGGACTTCAGGTTCTTCGCGGGGCTCCGCAGCGACCCGTTCTTCGCCGATCCAGTCGGCGCGAGCGACAAATTCCAGTGGACCGGCAAGGACTTCTTCACCGACAAGAACGTGTTCGGCATCGTGCTGGAAGTCCCCAACAGCGCGCTCGGCCCGAACCCGCTGGTGGGTGTCTGGGCCAGGGTCCTGGTTCCGCACGAGGGCCGACTTGTCCAGGGTGACCGGGCGGGGCGGCCCGGGGTCGACGCCAACTTCAACCAGAGCGACGACGACAAGCGAGTGTGGCACCAGCAGGAGCCGTCACATGACCGCGAAGGCTTCCTCGACAAGTTCACACACGTCTTCGAACAGGCGGGCCACCCCAAGGATCGGGCGACCGCACTCGCGGCAAGCCTGCTCCCCGACCTTCTGACGTACGACTACACCAGCGCCGAAGGATTCCCCAACGGCCGCCATCTCACCGACGATGTCATCAACATGGGGATCGCCCAGCTGAGCAACGGCGCTGTACCCCACGACGGGCTGGGACCCCACACCGACCTTCGCACCGACTTCCCCTTCCTGGGCGATCCGCACGAACGTGACTGACACCAACAAGGCTGGGCCCCTGCGGTGGGCTTCACTGTGAGAGGGTTCCAGCCGCCCGAGCGGCAGATGCTCCCTGGGGGCGGACAGGCAGGCGCCGTTGATGTCCAGCTGATGTCCAGCGCGGTGATCTCGGGCGCCGAAGCCGCCCTCACGCGATTGACTGAACGAACAGAGGTCACGCATCGAGGCGGTGGACGCTGACCGCGTAACCGCCGCCGTCGTAGGGTGAGCCGTCCCAGGTGGCGAAGCGGTCGACGAGCGCGAGGCCCGCTGCGGCACAGCAGGCGTCGTACTCCGGCAGCGTCGTGGTGGGCGGCACGGGCAGGTGGGCCGCGTCCAGCCCGAAGCCCGCGACCAGCAGTCCGCCCGGACCCAGGGCCGCGGCCAAACGGTCGACCACCGTGGCCTCCGTCCCGGGAGCCAGCAGCGGCAGGACGTTACCGGCGGCGACCACGAGGTCGAAGTCCGCAGCGACACCGAGCCGGGCCGGATCGAACTCCGCGAGATCGGCCTCGAACCAGGGCAGCCCAGGCGCCTGCGCCCGCGCCACATCCAGCATCGAGGAATCCAGGTCGACCCCGACGCAGTCGTACCCGAGCTCGGCCAATCGGATCATGACCCTCCCGGTGCCGCAGCCCGCGTCGAGCACACGGGCCGGCGCGGGCACCAGAGCAGCGCAGAACGCCGCCTCCCCGTGCATGTTCTTCCCGCTCCGAGCCAATGCCTCGAACCGGGCCGCATACTCGCTCCCGGACACTCCACCGGCCATGTCCCGCCAACGACTCATGAGATCGACTATAGGTGGCTGAACCGCCCCACCCCGCGACGCCGTGAGCGGCCCGCGACGGGCGGCAGGCACACGGCCCAATCACCGGTCGTCCTGGACCACGAGGCCCACCCCGAGCCGCACCACGAGGCCGCGGCGTGCCGACGCCCATGCCAGGGACAACTTGTCCCCGGTTGAAGTCGACCTTCATCCGATCGTCGGTTCGCGCCAGGATTGGCTTGTCGAACAGGGCAGGGGAGGCCGGACGATGGACCGGGCGTTACTCGCAGATTTTCTTCGCGCGCGTCGTGAGGCGCTGCAGCCGGGACGTCGGACTTCCTCGCGGGCAGCGTCGCCGCACCGGCGGCCTGCGGCGCGAGGAGGTGGCGTCACTGGCCGGCATGTCGGCCGACTACTACAGCCGGATCGAGCAGCAGCGTGGCCCGGCACCGTCGGAGCGAATGCTCGCCGCACTCGCCCGCGCGATGCGGCTCAACCTGAACGAGCGCGACCACCTCTTCATCCTCGGCGGAGTCCCCGCGCCCCAACGGATCGCACGAGACGATCACGCAAGGCCGAACCCACGGGGAAGGCCGGTGAGATCGTCGCGGCCCTGCTCGACGCCAGTCCCGAGTTCGCGGAGATCTGGCGGTCGCGCGAGGTGACAGCACCCAAGCCGCTGCCCGGCCGCCGCTGGATCCTCGCCGGTCCCTTCGCCCCTCTCTGGCGCCGCTACATGACGGCCGCCCCCGACCGCTGCGTCCACGTCATCGAAACGCAGGACGACAACGAGCAGGTGCGGCTCCGGGCCGGGTGACAGCCCGAAACCCCGGCACCAGGTCCAGGCCCGGTCCCTCTCACCGAGCGGCGCCCGTAGCAACCTGCCCCCGAGGCCGACTTCCTACGGGCGCCACCCTCGACGACCAGCTCGAAGACCCTGGCGCCGGGCCGTGGTGACAGCGGCCGACAGGAGTACGCGCTCCCGCCGAGTGGGCTGACTGTGGAGGTCGCGGTCGGCACCCGGCAGGCGGTCGGCACGAACTACGCTGACGTCTCCTTCCGACAGTCCAGGGAGCAGCGTGCCACCGTCCTTCGCCCACCGGATAACCAAGTACGACCCCGCCGACCGCGACGAGCGCGGGCACTACAACGGCGCTGAGGACACGGTGAGCGACCACGGGCCGGTCGAGGCGGCCTATTTGGAGGCGATCGCCGCCTTCGCGCAGGCATCGGGTATTGACCGGCTGGAGATCCGCGAACCCGCGGTCACCGGCTTCGTCAACTTCGGCCTGGAGGCGCCGGTTGACGGACATGGCCTCGCCGGACTGTTCCCGCCCGGCCTCACCGGCTACCACGACGGTGCCGAGGTCTCGGTCCCGGTCGCGCTGGAACTGGTGCGGGCCATGCTCCGCGACCAGGGCGCCTGGTGCCGGCTGGAGCAGCGGGACACGTTCACCGTGCACGTCGGGTGGGATCAGTACGTGTACGTCGGCAGCGACCAGCCCTGTGAGGCAGCCGTCGCCCGCACCCGCGAGCTCGGCCTGTTCGCGGAACCGATCACGGCCTCGCCGTACGCCGCGGACCTTGAGGAACCAGAGGTGACAGAGGCTGCGGACGAGGAGTTCTGGGACCGAGCACGCGCAGAACTGGCAGCACCGCGGACGCTCCTCCTGGAGGAGACCTACCTCCGCAACGCCACCCGCTGACACCGCCTCACCGAGAACAACCTCGATGCCGTACGCGCCGGGCTCGGCCCACGCGCGCTCCTGACCGTCTGGCCCGACCTCACCCCTGACGTCGACGCGGTCCTTGCCGCGCTGCCCGAGGACGAATCCGTGGACTTCGTCTGGGAGGCGCCGAACGGAACGATCCGCCACGTGACCGTCGACGGGACCCACCACCAACAACTCACCACTGTGGTGGCAGGCGCGAGGGCGGCCTGCTCCCTGCCCTTGGCCCTCGACGACCGCCACCCACTGTTCCACGCTGCTCTCCCCGACAGTGACGGCGTGCTGCGCGCAAGGTGGTGACCTGGTTCTCCCCCTGGCCTACGGGGTCGGCCCCTCTGGCCAGACAGACACTCAGCCGGCCTACCGAAAGCCCTCGGCAAGGACCAGAGTGATCCTGCCCAGCCACTCGAAATCGTCCGAGTACTGCCACTCCTCGGGGCGGGCAAGCACACCGGGCAGTTCCTCGCGCGACAGTGCGGGGCCTGGCTGACATTCGCAGGTGTCACCCGGACTCTCGCAGGTGTCACCGGGACTCGAACGCCCGCCGCGGACCTCACCAACAAGACACAAGCCTGATGTCACCTGGGGTTCAAGGGCGGCTTCCGAGTCGCGTCAGTCGAGGGCGTGGCCGCGGCCGGTCTGCAGGATCTCGTCGGAGAGCTCGGGCTCGACGTGGCGTACGGCCCGGGCGAGCATCATCGCGCCGACCATTTCGCTGAGCAGGCGCATGGCTCTGTGACGGGCCTCGCCCGGGTCGAGTTCGTACCCCTTCTCCTCGGCCTCGCGCAGGAACTCGGCGGCGAAGCCGGTGAGATAGCCCTCGACCCCTTCGGCGTACGCGCTCTGCACAGCTTCGTCGTGCCGTCCGGCGTCGGTGACCAGGGAGGCGGAAGGGCAGCCGCCGTCCGGGGCGTCACGGTGTGCGGTGGACAGATAACCGGCCACGACCCGCTCCAGCGGAGAGCCGCCCTGGTCCGGACCGTCCTCCACCGTTTGGGCCAGGCTCCCGAGCGAGGCGGCGAAGGAGGCCCCGCACACCTCCACGACCAGGTCGTTCTTGGAGGCGAAGTGGTTGTAGAAGCCGCCGTGGGTGAGTCCGGCTTCCTTCATCAGCTCGGCGATACCGACCGCGTCGATGCCCTGCGAGCGAAACATGCGGCCCGCCGCGTCAAGGATGTTCTGCCGGTTGCGGGCCTTGTCCTCCTTGGTGATCCGCGGCATTGCCGTCCTCTCGCGTCGTGCTCGACTTGACCTTTTCGATGACGCCTCTCATCATAACAAGAGTTTCAATGATGGGCATCATCAATACCCCAGGGAACGGGAGCGTCATGCGCGCCATCACCTACGACCAGCACGGAGAAGCCGGGGAGCTACTACGCCTGAGCGAGCAGCCGCCCCCTACCGCGCCACCCACCGGGCAGGTGCGGGTGCGGGTGCTGTCCCGGCCCGTTCACCCGGGCGACCTGGCGGGAGTGCAGGGCTTTCCGGGAGCGCCGCAACAGCCGTTCGCCATGCCGCGGATTCCCGGCCTGAAGGGCATGGGCGTCGTCGAGTCCGTCGGCGAGGGCGTGCAAGCTCTGCGCCCCGGTCAGCGGGTGGCGTTCTTCCCGGTGCCGGCCGCGTGGAGCGAACTCGTCACGGCACCGGCAGATCTGGTGGTGCCGGTGCCCGAGGGCGTCAGCGACGAAACCGCGGCCCTGATGCTGGTCAACCCGATCACCCTGCTCACTTTGCTGCGGGCGGTCGAGGACGCCCAGCACGGCCAGGCAGGCCCGGTGGTGCAGACGGCCGCCGGTTCGTCGGTGGGAAGACTGGTCGGCGCCGCGGCGCTCCGGCACGACATCCCGCTGGTCAACCTGGTACGCAGTGCCGCGGGAGCACAGATATTGCGGCAGCGCTTCCCCGGACTGCCGACCATCTCGACGGCCGACGCGGACTGGCGCACCCAGGTCCGGGACGCGACCGGCGGCCGGGGTGCCCAGGTCGTACTGGACGCGGTGGGCGGATCCCTGACCGGTGAGCTGGCCGGGCTGCTCGACGACGGCGGCACGCTGATCACCTACGGGCAGCTCGGTTCCGGCAGTACGCCGTTGGAGTCGCTGGCGCTGACACCGCGGGCCCTGACCGTGCGGGGCGTGTCCATCGGCCGGTGGATGACCCGCACGCCCGAGGAACGGGCCGAGGACGTCGCCTTCGCCGCCCGGCTGGCCGCGACCGCCCCGGAACTCTTCGAGGTCGCAGCCTGCTACGACCTCGCCGACTTCGCGAAGGCCGTCGACCATGTCCGCCGCCCCGGCAAGAGCGGCACCGTCCTGCTCACCAGCCCCGCATCCTGAACCCCTCGAAGGACACCGCCATGAAGATCGGAACCCTCGGCGCCGGAACCGTCGCCCAGGCCATCGCCCGCCACGCCGTGGCCCACGGCCACCAGGTCGTACTCAGCAACAGCCGCGGTCCCGCCTCCCTGGCCGGGCTCGCCGAAGAGCTCGGACCGCTCGCCCACGCCGGCACCCCGGAGGAGGCCGCCGCGGCGGAACTCGTACTCCTCGCGGTCGGCTGGCCCCAGATTCCGGACGCGACAGCCGGCCTGCCGCACTTCGACGGACGCATCGTCATCGACGCCACCAACCAGTTCACCTCCCCTCCCCCGCACCCGAAGATCGCCGACCTGGGCGAACTGACCGGCAGCGAACACGTCGCCTCACTGCTGCCCGGAGCCCGCGTCGTCAAGGCGTTCAACACCCTCTACGGCCAGTACATCGCCGCCGACCCGCGCCACCGGGCCGGACGTCAGGTGCTGTTCCTGGCCGGTGACGACGCCGACGCGAAGACGACCGTCAAGGACCTCACCGCGGACTTCGGGTTCGCCCCCGTCGATCTCGGCTCCTTGCGCGAGGGCGGACGCCTCATGCAACTCGGCGGCCCGCTCTCGGCCCTCCACGTCCTCAAACAGGACTGAGCCAGGCCCTCGGCCGCTCCTCGTTACTCCCCCTCATCCGCGCCTCGGTACAAGGAAGTCACTCATGACCATCCAGCCCCTGCTGCAGCCCGTCCGCCTCGGCGCGCTGGAACTGCGCAACCGCGTCGTCATGGCCCCCATGACCCGCGCCCGCGCCCAGAACGCCGAGCTGGCCCCCACCGACCTGCACGCGACCTATTACGCACAGCGCGCCGGCGCCGGGCTGATCGTCACCGAGGGCACCTGGGTCAGCCCCGACGCGATCGGCTTCATCAACGTCCCCGGCATCTACACCGACACGCAGACCGCCGGCTGGGCGAAGGTCACCGAAGCCGTCCACGAGGCGGGCGGGCGGATCGTCTCCCAGCTCGGCCACGTCGGCGCGGCCTCCCACCCCGACCACCTCGGAGGCCGCCTGCCCGCCGGGCCCTCGGCCGTCAACCCCGGCGAGAAGTCCTTCACCCCCTCCGGCCCCAAGGACACCCTCACCCCGCGCGCCTACACCACCGCCGAGATCGCCGACACCATCGCCGACTACCGCCGTGCGGCCGAGAACGCCCGCCGCGCCGGCTTCGACGGCGTGGAACTCCACGCCCAGGTGTCCCACTTGATCCCGCAGTTCCTCAACCCCCGTCTCAACCAGCGCACCGACGCCTACGGCGGCAGCAGCGAGAAGCGGGCCAAGCTGCTCCTCGACATCGTCGACGCCGTCAGCGACGTGTGGGGCAGCGACCGCATCGGCGTGAAAATGTCCCCGGGCTGGACCAGCGGAACCGCGTTCACCGCGGACGAGGAGACACTCGCCGACTACGACCAGCTGTTCAAGAAGCTCAACGACAGCGACCTGGCCTACCTGCACCTCCTGGGCGCCCCTGGCACCATCGAGGAGCGCATCGCTCTCTTCTCCCGCTACCGCGCCCACTACCAGGGCACCATCGTCGCCAACCTCGGCTTCACCCAGTCCCTCGGCAACGAGATCCTCGACCACGGCGTCGTCGACGCGGTCTCATTCGGCGCCCCCTTCATAGCCAATCCCGACCTGGTCGAGCGCTTCGCACAGGGCCACCCGCTGGCCGACAGCGACCAGGACACCCACTACGCCGGTCTCACCGAGGGCTACACGGACTACCCCGTCTTCACGAAGTAGCGGACTCTGCGCGGTGTTGCCGCAGAACGCGGGAGCTCCGGACCGTAGGGTCCAGAGCTCCCGGTCAGACCCCGCCCACACGCGACAGGCAAGAAGTCAGCAGGTGATGGTGCCCTTGCGCAGGGCGTGGCCGCCGTCATTGGCGTCGTCGGCCCAGTAGACGGGCTTGGAGCCGGCCACGCACTCGCTGGAGCCGGCGAGGGAGAAGCCCTCGTTGTTGTAGTTGGACATGCCGGTGGGGCGGTTGTAGACGGCGGTGGTGGTGAACACGCCGGTGGTGTCCATCTTCAGAGTGCGGTGCCGGCCGTCGCAGGTGTCGTCGCACACCGCCCACAGGCGCGTGGCCTGGGGTTCCCACTGCAGTTCCATCACCCCGGCCATGCCGCTGCTGAAGGAGGCGACGCGGGTGTGGCCGCCTGAGTCGGTGAGGACGTATCCGTAGATCATCCCGGTTCCTTCGACGCCGACGAAGAACACGCCACCGCTGTGGGCGCTGTAGCGGGCCGGGTCGTAGGCCGCCCCGGTGGAGGCGTCCTTGAAGGCGGCCCCGGTGAGGTAGGTGTCCGGGACCCAGGTGATCCCCTCGAGGCCCAGGTTGGAACCTGTGGTGGGCAGATCCGAGGTGAGGTTCCACTCCTTGGAAGCGGTCAGTGACGAGCCGGACGTGGTGACGTCGTACTTCAATACCGACAGGCGGCTGGTGCCGGAGGCGTCGCCGTCGCGCTCACTGGCGACGAACGCCCCGCCGGCCGATCCGGAGCCGGTCAGAGTGACGCCCTCGCTGTCAGGAGCGCCCGAACCACCGGTGAAGCGCAGGGACTTGCCGGAGGACCAACCGCTGCTCGTGTCCGGTTTCCAGCCGGCGGAGCCGTCACGCACCAGGCGCCACAGCTTTCCGCTGTTCTGCGCGCCCCACAGCACGTCGCCCTCCTGGTAGAGGCCGCTCAGATCCTGGCCGAACACGTTGGAGGCATCCGCGGTCGCCACGCTGCTGCCGCCCGGCCACACCACCGGATCGGTCGAACCCCCGCCACCGCCCCCGGAGGTCCCGCAACTGTTCGGGCCGCCCAGGGTCACCGTCGCCGCCTGCTCGAAGTCACCGGTGCCGTCCGGGCAGCGCGACCAGGACGGGTCGGAGTGCGTGCTCCAGGAGAAGCTGTCCACCAGGGTCTTGCCGTCGGCGAGGTAGAGGCGGGCCTCGTCGTCGGAGCCCAGGCCGAACTTGCCGTGGACGTCGAACGTCCGATACCCGCCCGCCGCCAGAGTGGTCCCCGAGGCGATCTTGTAGGAGTGGCTCGTGTCGTCGTCCTTGAGGATCCAGCCCGAGACGTCGATCGTGGCGGTGCCCTTGTTGAACAGCTCGATGGAGTCGTCGACGTCGCCGGTGGTCGCCACCTCGTTGATACGGATGTCGTCGGCGACGGCGGCGTGCGCCACCGGCACACCGCCCAGCGCGCAGGCGGCCAGCAGCGGGCCGGCGACAAGGAAACGGGCAAGAACGCGACGCCCACCGCGGGCGATCGATCTGTTCACGGATTCCGTCCTGACATGGTCATGGGAAGGGCGGCCCGATCGTCCCGGCCCAGCCCCAACAGCTCCCTCACACCGGGAGGACAACGCGTGAACGGCAGACACACCGTGATCACCGTGCCCCTCGGCGGCGCTTCACGAGCGCGCCTCCCGACGACCCGGACCGCGATCTGACGGCCGGCGCCCCCGGCCCCGGCACCCGCGCGCAGGGTCACTCAGGACAGGCGGCCTCCTGCCGGGGCCGCTCTTCTCCGACCGGGTACGCGGCTGTGACTCGCGGCGACAGGTGACCAGCCTCTGTCCGATCAGTCCCGTGCAGCCGGACCTCACGACCTGGCGGCGGAACAACTGCCGGTTACTGATTCGATCAGCGCGCACACGTCGTGGTCCACGATTCACGGCCCAGTCGTCACACACCGACAAAGCCGGGATCGCCCGGACGCGGTGCTCGTCCTGAGGGCGAACACCACCGCAGTCACAGCATGGCAAGCCCTGGCTCGCGCAGCATGTCCGCTATGTCGGCGAGCAGGCGCGAACCCTGCTGACCGTCGGCGAGTCGGTGGTCGAAGGACAGGGCGAGCTGGGTCGTCCAACGCGGCTCGATTCGTTCTCCCGCCTTGTCCTGGACAACCCACGGGGCGCGCCGCACGGCGCCCATCGCGAGGATGGCGGCCTCTCCCGGGTTGAGGATGGGCGTACCGGTGTCCACGCCGAACACGCCGACGTTGGTGAGCGTGACCGTGCCGCCGGTCAGGTCGCGTGGCTCCGTACGCCCCTCACGCGCCGTTTGCGCCAACTGTGTGATGGCACCGGCCAGTTCGTGCAGGGAGAGCAGATCGGCGTCCTTGATGTTGGGTACCACCAGGCCCCGGTCTGTCGCGGCGGCTACGCCGAGGTTGATGTACTGCTTGAGCACGATCTCCTGACTGGTCTCGTCCCAGCGGGAGTTCAGTTCCGGGGTTCTGCGCAGAGCCAGCAGAAGAGCCTTCGCCACGAGGAGCATCGGCGAGATCCGTACACCGGCGAACTCACGCCGGGCTCCGAGCGTCTCGCGCAGTCTCATCGTCTCGGTGACGTCCACGGTGACGAACTCGGTGACGTGCGGGGCGGTGAAGGCCGAAGCCACCATCGCGGCGGCCATGTGCTTGCGTACCCCGCGGATCGGAATCCGGGTCTCCCCACGCGAGTTGACCTCTGCGCTCAGGGAGCGTGTCGCACCCGGAGGTGTCGTCGGCGACCCGGCGGCAAGATGAACGTCCTCCCGTCTGACAGTGCCGTGCGGGCCGGTGGGCACCACCGTACTGAGGTCGACGCCGAGGTCCTTGGCCAGTTTGCGTACCGGAGGCTTGGCCGACGGACGGGCCGAAGGTGCCGCCGGAGTGGTGAGGGACCTGGCCCGCGGCCGGCTCCGCACAGCTACGGGAGTCCCGGTGGACGCCGGAGGGCGAGCGGTACGCCGACGGGCCGCGCCGGTGACCCGGGGACCGTATCCGACGAGGAGCGCTGTGCGTCCTTGCTGTTCCACCGGGTCCGAGGCGGCTGATGTCGACGCCGGATCACGCTCGTCCTGGGTACCGACGTCGATGGTGATCAGTGGAGCACCGACCGGCACGGTGTCACTCTCGGCGGCGTGCAGTGCGGCGACCGTGCCCGCATACGGGGAAGGCAGTTCGACGGCGGCTTTGGCGGTCTCGATCTCGACGATGATCTGATTCACCTCGACCGTGTCGCCCGGGGCCACGGTCCACTGCAGGATGTCGGCCTCCGTGAGGCCTTCCCCGACGTCGGGCAGGCAGAAGTCTTCGGTGGTGGGCATGGCTGTCCTGCCTTTCGATGGTGATGCGCGGCGCGCTTTTCAGTGGGCGAGGCTCCGGTCCACCGCGTCCAACATGCGGTCCACGCCCGGCAGCCAGTCCTCCTCAAGACGGCTCGGCGGGTACGGCGTGTCGTATCCGGTCACCCGCAGGACAGGGGCCTCCAGCGCGTAGAACGCCTCTTCCTGGACCCGGGCGGTGATCTCGGCACCGATGCCGTGCGTACGTGAGGCCTCGTGGGTGACGACGAGCCGGCCGGTGCGCAGCACGGATGCCATGACCGTGTCCGTGTCCAGTGGTGCAAGGCTCCTCAGGTCGATGACCTCGACGCTGCGCCCCTCCTCCTCCGCGATCCGGGCCGCCTCCAACGCCGGTGCCACCAGGGGCCCGTAAGCGACCAGGGTGAGGTCCGAGCCGGTGCGGACGGTACGGGCCCGGTGCAGGTCGAGCGGTGGTGCACCGTTCAGCTCGCCCTTGGTCCAGTACCGCCGCTTGGGTTCCAGGAAGATGACCGGGTCGTCGCTGGAGACGGCCTGACCGATCATGGTGAAGGCGTCGCCGGGTGTGGCACAGGTGACGACCTTGAGACCCGGAGTGTGCGCGAAGTAGGCCTCCGGGGACTCCGAGTGGTGCTCGATGGAACCGATGCCGCCGCCGTAGGGGATGCGGATGACCACCGGCATGGCGATCCGTCCGCCCGAGCGGTGTCTGTACTTGGCCAGCTGGCTGATGATCTGGTTGACGGCCGGGTAGACGAATCCATCGAACTGGATCTCGCACACCGGGCGGTAACCGCGCATCGCCAGACCTACTGCCGTACCGACGATCCCGGCTTCGCCCAGTGGGGTGTCCACGACCCGTGCGGGGCCGAAGTCGGCACAGAGTCCGTCGGTGACGCGGAAGACACCGCCGAGGCGGCCGATGTCCTCACCGAGCAGCAGGACCGACGGATCGGTCGAGAGAGCGTGCCGGAGCCCGTCGTTGATCGCCTTGGCCAGGGTCGTCGTGGTCATGCGCGCTCTCCGCTCAGGTCGGACATCTCCCGCAGCGAGGTGAGGTAGGCACGGTGTTCTGCCAGCTGGCGACGGAGTTCGGGGGTCATCTCGGCGTAGGTGTGCTCGAACGGCAGGGCCGGATCGGGCTCGGGCAGCGCCCGGCAGCGGGAGCGCAGACCCTCCGCGAACGTCTGCGCCTCGGCCTCGATCCCGGCGAAGTACGCGGGGTCGGCGGCGCCGGTGTTCACGAGGTGGTCGCGCACCCGGGATATGGGGTCCTTGGCCGCCCATTCCTTCTCCTCCGCCGTCTCCCGGTAGCGAGAGGCGTCGTCCGCGGTGGTGTGGGCGTTGCGGCGGTAGGTGAACGCCTCGATCAGCGTGGGGCCACCGCCCGTACGGGCCGTGTGGAGTGCGCTGCGGGTGGCCGCTAGGCAGGCCAGGACGTCGTTGCCGTCGACCCGGATGCCGGGCAGTCCGAAGCCGGCGGCGCGCTGGGCGACGGGCACGGTGCTCTGCACGCTGTACGGGGCCGAGATCGCCCACTGGTTGTTCTGGCAGAAGAAGACCACGGGCAGCGACTGGGTCGTCGCCCAGATGAACGCCTCATTGGTCTCGCCCTCGCTCAAGGCACCGTCGCCGAGGAAAGCGAGGACGGCGGGATCGGTGGGGTCGGTGGGGTCGGCTGGGTCAACAGGGTGCTCGACGGCCGGGTCCGCGAAGTCACTGCCGGTGTCGCGGCCCCTGTCAGTGCCGGTGATCCTGCCCGTGTCGCGGACGATCCCCATCGCGTAGCCGACGGCGTGCAGGGTCTGGGCCCCGATCACCAACGTGTACAGGTTGAAGTTGACGTCCCTCGGATCCCATCCGCCCAGGGTGGTGCCCCGGAAGAGGCCGAGGAGGGACGCCGGGTCGAGTCCGCGGCACCATGCCACACCGTGCTCGCGATAGGTGGGGAAGACCATGTCTGCGGGCCTCAGTGCGCGTGCGGCACCGATCTGTGCCGCCTCCTGCCCGAAGAGGGAGGGCCACAGCCCCAGTTCGCCCTGTCGTTGGAGGGCGATGGCCTCGGTGTCGAGGCGGCGGGCCAGCACCATGTCCCGGTACAGGGCGGGAAGGTCGGCGCCGGAGGGGTCGAACGGCAGCCGGGCGTCGGTGACGGCCTCGCCCTGCGGAGTCAGCAACTGGATCGGGTCGTGTCGGTCCTTCGTCTTCGCGGACGTGCGGGGCATTCCGAACTCCTTCGGGGTGTCGGCCGGACGGCCAAGGACCTTTGGCGGACCAGCCGACCAGTGGCGAACCATGGGCGGCAGGACAGACCTGCGGTGGACCGGCGCTGCGTCAGTGCCCGGAGCGGGCGAGTTCGCGGCTGATGAGCAGGCGCTGGATCTGGTTGGTGCCTTCGAAGATCTGCGTGACCTTGGCCTCGCGCATGTACCGCTCGACCGGGTGGTCGCGGACGTATCCGGCGCCGCCGAGGATCTGGACGGCGTCGGTGGACACCGACATGGCGGTGTCCGAGGCGATGAGTTTCGCCACGCTGGCCTCTTGGCTGTAGCCCAGTCCCGCGTCCTTGCGGCGGGCAGCCGACAGGTAGGTGGCGCGGGCCGACGCGGTCGCGGCGGCCATGTCGGCCAGCAGGAAGCCGACTCCTTGGTGGTCGATGATCTGCCGCCCGAAGGCCTCGCGTTCCTTCGCGTAGGCCACCGCGTGGTCCAGGCTCGCCTGCGCGATGCCGGTGGCGACGGCGGCGATACCGAGGCGCCCGGCGTCGAGTGCCGACAGTGCGATGGACAGACCCTGGCCGGGCCGCCCGATGAGACGGTCCGTGGGGATCAGGGCGTCATCGAAGTTCATCGTGGCCGTCGTCGAGCTGCACAGGCCCATCTTGCGTTCGGGTGCGGCCGCCGAGAGGCCGGGGGTGCGGGCGGGGACGTGGAAGCAGGAGACACCGTGTCTGCGGTCGGCGTCCGTCCGCAGGAAGGTGGTGTAGTAATCGGCCTGTCCCGCGTGGGTGATCCATGCCTTGCTCCCCCGGGCGCGCCAGCCGTCCGGAGTGCTGGTGGCCGAGGCCCGCATCGCGGACGGGTCCGACCCGGCATGCGCCTCGGACAAGGCGTAGGCACCGAGCAGGGCACCGCTGAGCAGGTCGGGGAGGAGTTCGGCCTTCTGCCGCTCGGTGCCGAACGTGTTCACCGGATGACAGGACAGGGCGTGCACGCTCATGCCCACAGCCACGGCCGCCCACCGGATGGCGATCTCTTCCAGGACCTGGAGATAGACGCAATAGGGCTGCGCTCCTCCGCCGAACTCCTCGGGGAACGGCAAGGTGAGCAGCCCCGCCGACCCCAGCAGTGTGAAGACCTCACGGGGGAAGCGCTCGGCCTCTTCGAACTCGGCCACGCGTGGGGCGAGTTCCTTGTCGGCGATCTCGGCGGTGAGCCGAATCAGCTCATGGGCCTCATCGGACGGCAGTTCACGCTCGACGCTCACGGTGATGCCTTTCGGTGACTTGCACATGCCGGAGCCAGGTGGCCGGTGGGCAGCGGTTACGGGGTGACGGCCTGGTGTCCCGACGAGGCGTGGATGCAGGCGGTGCGGTGCGATCCGTCGTGGATGTAGGGCGGCGGGGCCTTCGCGCAGGCGGCCTCGGCTTCCGGGCACCTGGGCTGGAAGGGACAGCCCGTGATGATGTCGGGGGCGCCGGACGGTTCGCCCTCCAGTGCCGGCGGACGCGACGCGTCGCCGCGTCGCCGCAGGTCGGGAGCGGCCCTCAACAGAGCCCGCGTGTAGGGGTGCTGGGCCCCGGAGAAGATCGCCTCCGCCGTCCCCTCCTCCACCACCCGGCCCGCGTACATCACCGCGACCCGGTCGCAGAGCGTTCTGATGATGCCGAGGTCGTGGGAGATGAAGACGATCGTCAACCCGAGTTCGGCGCGCAGATCGGCCAGCAGGTTGACCACGGTGGCCTGGGCGGACACGTCCAGGGCGGACACCGCCTCGTCCGCGACCAGCACGTCGGGCCGGACCGCCAGGGCCCGTGCGATGGCGACGCGCTGACGCTGTCCCCCGGACAGTTCGCGCGGTCGCGCGTCCAGGACGCGCGTGGGCAGGTTCACCATCTCCATGAGCGAGTTCAGCGCGGAGGTCATCCCCGCGTCCGGGACGAGGTCGTGGCAGTCGATGAGCTCGGCCAGTACGGAACGGACCCGTCGGCGGGGATTGAGTGACGCGACCGGATCCTGGAAGACCATCTGGATCCGTCGGCACAGCTCCTTCGGTCTGCGGATCCCGACGTCCTGGCCGTCGTAGCGGACCCGTCCGGTGGTCGGGGCCGTCAGGCCGACCAGTACGCCGGCCAGGGTCGACTTGCCGCATCCGGACTCGCCGACCACGCCGAGACACTGGGAGCGTTCGACGGCGAGACTCACACCGTCGACGGCCCTCAGTGTCAGGGGCGCCACGGACCGACGGGTCCTGACCTTGAAGTGGACGGAGATGTCGTCCAGTTCGACGAGGGCGCTCATGACTGTTCTCCAGCGTTCGGGACCGGCTGCCGTACGCACGCTGTGGCCCGGTGCGGACCGATGGCCAGCAGCGGTGGGTCCCCGTGCAGGCACACGTCCGCGGCGAAGGGGCAGCGGGGAGCGAAGCGACAGCCGGGAGGCAGCAGGCCGGCGGTGGGCGGGGATCCGCTGATGGTCCTCAACCGGGTCGGCGGGCCGTGCAGTTGGGGCATCGAGTCGATCAGCGCTTGTGTGTAGGGATGACTCGGGTCGTCGACCAGGTCGTGCGTGGGCCCCTGTTCGACGATGCGGCCCGCGTACATCACGGCGGTGCGATCGGCGATGCGGGAGATGACCGAGAGGTCGTGGCTGACGAAGACCAGTGCCAGTCCACGTTCGGTCCGCAGCCGCTCGACGAGGGTCAGGATCTGGTCCTGGACCGTGGTGTCCAGCGCGGTCGTCGGTTCGTCGCAGAGGAGGAGCGAGGGTTCCACCGACAGCGCCATCGCGATCATCACGCGTTGGCGCAGGCCTCCGGAGAGCTGGTGCGGCCATGCGCGGGCCCGTTGCTCCGGATGCGGCACGCCGACCTCGGCCAGCAGTCGCAGGGCCCGCTCCGCCGCGGTCCGGCGGGACATGCCGAGAGCCCGGGGGCCGGCGGCGACCAGATCACCGATGCGCATGGTCGGGTTCAGCGAACTCATCGGCTCCTGGAAGATCATCGAGACTCCGTGCCCACGCAGCTCACGCGGCTGCACGGACCGCAGCCCCTCTCCCTCCCGCCGTTGGAACCGCGTGGTCCCACGGGTCTGCTTCAGCGTGGGCGGCAGCAGGCCCAGCACGGAACGCAGCGTGAGGCTCTTGCCTGATCCGGACTCGCCCACGATCCCGAGGCATTCCCCGGTGTCGACGTGCAGAGACACATCGTCCACCAGGGTGACTCCGCCCTGCGCCGCGGCGATCGACAGGTTGTCGATCTCGATCACGCGTTCTGTACGCGTCATGACTTGATCCGATCGTCCAGGCCGTCCCCGATCAGGGCCAGGCCCATTCCGATCAGGGCGATCGCCGCTCCGGGTGCCGCGATCAGCCACCAGTTGGTCTGGATGACGCTGCGGCCGGACTGGATCATCGAGCCCCACTCCGGGGTTCCGATGGGGATGCCGACGCCCAGGAAGGACAGGGTCGAGATCGCGACGACGGCCAGCCCGACGTCGACGAAGAAGTACACGATGCTCTGGCCGATGGCGTTCGGCACGATGTGCCAGGCGATCACCCGTCGGCGGGGCAGGCCGCCCAGGCGTGCGGCGCGGATGTAGTCCATGGAGCGCACCCTGCGCACTTCGCTGCGCAACAGCCGTGCGTACACGACCCAGGAGATGACGGTGAAGCCGATGATGAGCGGCAGCTCGCCGGGGCCGAGGAACAGGAATCCGGTGCCGGGGCCGAGCAGGCCGACCAGCGCGATGAAGAAGATGAACAGCGGGAGTGAGACGACGATGTCGGAGGTCCGCATGATCGCCGTGTCCAGCCACTTGCTGCCGAGGCCCGCGGCGATGCCGATCAGGCTGCCCAGGACCGCGGGGATGAGGGAGCCGAGCAGCGCCACGCGCAGGTCGATCCGGATCGCGTAGACCAGCCGTGTCCATTCGTCGCGGCCGAGCTGGTCGGTGCCGAGGATGTGGGCCCGCGAGGGTGGGGCGAGCCGGTTCAGCAGGTCCTGTTCGGCGGGGTGTCCGCCGGTGATCAGGGGTGCGAAGACGGCGGCGAGGACGAACAGGCCCACGATGACCGCCCCGACGGCCATCTTGCCGTCCCCGCGCCGACGCTGCCGTCGCGACGGTTCGGTGTGCGGCGCGGTGTCCTTGATGCTGGGCACGTCGATCATGTGCGCACCGTCCTCGGATCGAGCAGCGAGACGACGGTCTCGCCGAGGATGTTGGCCAGCACGACCCCCGTGGCGAACAGCAGCGTGATGCCCTGCACGGTGTAGACGTCGCGTTTGGCGGACGCCTCGACCAGTGCGCTGCCCAGGCCGGCGATGTTGAAGGTGGCTTCCAGGATGACGACTCCGAAGAAGAGGTAGCCGACGTTGAGGGCGAGAAGGGTGAGGACCGGGCCGAGGGCGTTGCGCAGCACGTGTCGGACGATCAGGGTGCTGCCGCCCACACCGAGCGACCGGGCGACCGCGATGTACTCGGAGTCGAGCACGTCGATCAGGCTCGACCGCAGGCTCCGCACCAGGACGGGCGTGAGGATGATCGCGCCGGTCACGGAGGGCAGGACCAGCGACCTCAGGAGTTCCGCCGGGCTCGCCCCCAGGTCCGCGACGGGGAACCACCCGGTGGGGATGGCCACCAGTCTGATGAGCAGGAAGCCGACCCAGAACGCCGGCAGGAACAGGGCCAGGAGCACGCCCAGCCTGATCGCGTGGTCGACGGGGCGGTCCCGGAACCAGGCGGCGGTCCAGGCGAGCACGAGTGAGGTCGTGACCGCGAGCACCAGGGTGCCGAGAAGGAGCCACAGTGTGTCGCCGATGCGCTGGCCGATGATGCCGCTGACACTCTGTCCGTCGATCGACGTCCCGAAGTCGCCGTGCAGCACCCTGTTGACATACGCCAGGTACTGGTGCGGCAGGCTGCGGTCGAGGCCCAGTTGGTGGCGCAGTTCGCTCACCGCTTGGGCCGAGGCTCGTGGTCCGAGGCGCAGTCTGGCCGCGTCGCCGGGCGCGATCTGGGTCAGCACGAACACGACCAGCGTGACCGCGAGCAGGACGAGGACCAGCTGGAGCAGCCGGGCGAGGACCGTTCTCACCGCTACCACGAAACTCCCTCCCTTCCTTGGAGAGTGCCGGACACGCTTGTCAGCTCCTGATGTTCAACTCATCCGCGCAGTACGCCTGGTACGGCGCCGCGACGAAGCCCTGCACCCGGTCGGCCACCGCGTCGAGCGCGTTGGGCACGGCCAGCGGAAGCACGGCATGACTCGCGTTGGCTGTCGCTTCGAAGTCCTGGACCGCGGCGCTCACTTCGGACCGGCTGCTCGCCGCGTGGACCGCTGCCAGTGCCTTGTTCGCCGGCCCGGGGTCGGACTGGGAGAACACGACGCCGGTCGCCCCGAGGAAGCCGAGGGGGTCGATCGGGGTGGGGGCGAGCGCGCTGTAGGTGACCATGCCGAGCTGGAAGGAACCCTTGCTCAGATCGTCGATCAGGGAGCTGGTCGGCAGCGGGTTGACGGTGGCCTTGATGCCTGCCTTGGCGAGCATCGGGGCCAGTGCCTGTGCCGCGAGTTTTCCGGGGCCTCCGTCGCTGGGCACGATCAGCTCTATGGTCCGGCCGTCGTAGTCGGATGCGTCGACGAGCTTCTTCGCGGCCGCCGGATCCGTCGTGGACCAGGTGCACCTGGGGCACTTGGTGACACCGGGGACCTGCTGCGGCAGCAGTGACGTGGCCATGCTCGCCTCGCCGACGTATCCGCCGCTGACGAGCTTGCGGTAGTCGATGGCGAGTGAGATCGCCTTCCTGAGGCGGACGTCCGCGAGGGGCCCGGACTTCGTGTTCATGGTGAGGACGCTGACGCCGGTGGACGGTGCGCCGACGATGTTGTCCTTGGGGTACTGGGCTGCCGCTTCGAGTTCCACGCCGTTGACGACGTCGAGGGAACCGCTCTGGAACTGCAGGAGTTGCTGGCCCCCGTCGGCGACGACCTTGTAGTCGACCTTGTCGAGGTAGGGCAGGCCGGAGCGGTAGTAGTGCGGGTTGCGGGTCAGGGCGATGGACCGCCCCACGGTCTCGTTGCTGATCACGAACGGCCCTGCCCCGACGGGCTTCTTCCAGTACGCGGCGGCGCTCCGGCCGCCGTACTTGTCGGGGAAGATCGCGGCGTTGGCGGTCGACAGGACGGCGGGGAGCGTCTCGTCCGGCTCGGAGAGGTGGAAGACGACGGTTGTCGGGGACGGCGTGTCGACGGACTTGATGGAGGAGAAGTAGCTGCCGTACAGCTCGCCCTTGCTCCACAGGCCTTCCGAGAACTTGACGTCCGCGGACGTGACGGGTCTGCCGTCGCTGAACTTCGCGTCCGGGTTCAGCGTGAACTTCAGCGTCTTGGCCTTGGCGTCCGCCTTGTAGGACGAGGCCAGGGCCGGCTGGAGGGTCTTGCCGTCGGGGGTGGAACGCAGGAGCGAGGCGTAGACCTGGGGGAACACCCGGTAGCTCTGGGTCGCCAGCGCTTTCTGGGGGTTCCAGGTGTCGATCGCGCTGCTGAGCGACATCGAGAGCGAGCCGCCGCGTTTCGCCGGCGAAGAGGCGGTTCCGGACGCGGACGAGTTCGTGCTGCCGGAGCTGCATCCGCTGAGGAGGAGCGCGGTGGCCATCAGCGCCGTTCCGCACGCCGTGGTCCCGGCTGTCGACTTGCGCATAACTTCCCTCGCAGTTTCGTAAGTTATCTACCAAGTGACATTCTCAATCTACGCCGGGTTCCGTCACCCGTCTAGGTGGCTGGAAAAAGCAGCTGCCGCCTACGGGGCCTCCGGGCAGATGGGAACCGCTCGACCTGCGACTTTGCCGGGTCAGCCGAGGCTGCCGGACCGGAACGTCATCGGCTCGTGACGTCCTGCGGGGCCGGATCACGCCCCTGCACATGCCGCATCATCCAGTCGACCAGCGCCTCGTTCTGCGCCCGGCGTGACGGCACGGGCCCCGAGACCGACCCTTCGTGGGACGCGTCCGGCAGCATCAGCATCTCGGCGACGCACCCGGCGCGGCGCAGCACCGAGTAGAACTGCTTGCCCTGCTCGGGCGGGCACCGGTGGTCGGCCTCCCCCTGGATCAACAGGGTCGGCGTCGTGCAGGTGTGGGCGGTGCTGAGCGGCGACAGCCGCCGGTAGCGCTCGAAGTCGGTCTGCGGAGTTGCGTCCAGCATCGCGGGCAGGAAGCTGAGCCCGACGTCGCTGGTTCCGTACATGCTCCAGAAGTTCGTCACCGGATTCTCGATCACGGCGGCCTTGAACCGGTCGGTGTGACCGACGATCCAGCTGGACATGTAGCCGCCGTACGACAGCCCGGCGACCCCGAGGCGGTCCGGGTCGGCCCATCCCTCGTCCACCGCGAAGTCCACCGCCGCCAGCAGGTCCTGGAAGTCCTTGTTGCCCCAGTCGCCGATGATGGCGTCGGCGAAATCCATGCCGTAGCCGCGTGAACCGCGGGGATTCACCATGAGCACCCCGAAGCCGGCGCCGCACAACACGTGGGCGTCCGTGACGTAGGCCTCGCCGTAGGCGGATCTGGGGCCGCCGTGGATGAGCAGGACGGTCGGCAGCGGGCCGACGGCACTTGCCGGCCGCAGGAGTTTGGCCTGGACCGTCGAGCCGTTCCCCGTGGGTGCCCGGAAGGTGGTGACCGTGCACGGCACGGTGCAGGACATGTTGTGGGTCGCGGTGTCGGTGATGCGTACGTCCTGGCCCGTGTCCAGGTCGCGCAGCCACAGGTCGGGCGGACTGGTGAGGGTGCCGTTGGCATACAGCAGGCGCTGCCCGGCGACCGCCAACGGATAGAAGCAGCCCGTGCCGGCCAGCAGTTGCTCGGCCTTCGGCTCGCCTTCCAGCGCGATGCGGTGCACTTCCAGACGGTCCTCGACGTGCACGCGCAGAACCGCGTCTCCCGCGTGCAGGAGCAGTCTCGCGTCGGGATCCATGAACGGAACAGCTATGTCACCCAGGACGTCACCGTTGAGATCGAGGTCCAGGCCCGCCGCGCGGTCGGTCTGCTGCCAGGGCGCGGAGTCGGCGGCAGGACCGTCGGAAGGCCGCAGGGTCCACAGCCGCCCCACCGAATGCGCCTTGGAGCCGGCGGACGTCACCGCGATCCGTCCGTCGTCCAACGCCCTCAGGGAGAAGATGTCGAGCGCGCGCATGTGCTCGGCGGGTGCCGGGTCGGTCCCGTCGGCGCGGACCGAGCGGACGGCGGCGACGCTCTGTTGCCATTCGTCGGGCCCGAGGCCGGCGCGGTAGGCGATCCGCCAGGACGACGAGGAACCGGCACCGTCGCCACCGTTCTCCGAGTGCGGCAACCACGTCGGCTGGCTGTTGACCCAGTCGTCGTCCGTGAGCCGCGTATGCGTCCCCCTGTCGAGGTCGTAGACGAAGATGTCCGCGGTCGCGTCGTCGACGAGGCCGAGCCCGTCCACCCAGCCGATCACGCGGGTGATCCGGTACGGCGCCCCGGGGACCCGCGTTCGGAGCGTCGCCGCGTAGGCGAGGCGGCGTCCGTCCGGGCTCCACGCGGGCTTTCCGAAGACCGAGCGGTCCGGTGCCTCCGCGTCGAGGAGCACCTCGCATCGGAAGTCGGGCGCCTCGGCGGGGCGGACGAGCACGATGCGAGTGTTCGGCCCGTCGTTCGAGAGGAACGCCAGACGACTGCCGTCCGGCGAGAACAAGGGGGTGTGGTCGCAGTCGCCGAACTCGACGACGACGGAACCCGAAGCACCCTCCGTCACTTTGCTCAGGCGCACACTTCGCCGCTCGGCGTCCCCCTCGATACGGGATGAGGACCAAGCGGCGAGCGTGCCGTCCGGGCTCAGGTCGGCACTGTGGATCAGCTCCATCACCTCAACGGCCTGAGCGTCGACGGCCCGGGGGAACACCCGGTCGGATCCGGTGTCTGTCGGAGGCATGGCTACTCCTCGGCTTGAAGTTCATAAAAATATTACCAGTTACAAAAAATGTATGTAGACTCTGGGCATGGTCACTCTTCAGGCTTCAGGCAGTGAGCGGAGCGCCCTGCGCATCGGCTCCGGAGCCGGCTTCGCCGACGACCGCATCGAGCCGGCCGTACAGCTGGTCGAACACGGAGACATCCAGTACCTCGTCTTCGAATGCCTGGCAGAACGCTCGGTGGCCCTGGCCGAACTGGAGCGGCGCCGGGATCCCGACCGCGGATACAACCCGTGGCTTGCCGACCGCATGGCGGCCGTCCTGCCGGAGTGCGCACGCAGGGGGATCCGCGTCATCACGAACATGGGCGCGGCCAATCCGCGGGCGGCGGGCGCACTCGTCACCGAGTTCGCGCGCGCCAGAGAACTGCGCGGACTGTCGGTGGCCGTGGTGACGGGCGACGATGTACTCGATCGCATCCTTGAGCGACCCGATCTCCCGCTGCTGGAGCGCGAGGGGACCGTCGGCTCCCTGGGCGAGCGCGTGGTGTCGGCCCACGCCTACCTGGGGTGCGAAGGGATCACCCACGCCCTGAGTGCGGGTGCCGATGTAGTGATCACGGGCCGAGTTGCGGACCCTTCGCTATATATTGCACCCCTTGTCCATGAATTCGGCTGGGACACCAGCAACTGGAACCTGATCGGCAAGGGCGCCTGTGTAGGGCACTTGATGGAATGCGGGGCCCAGGTCACAGGCGGCTACTTCGCTGATCCGGGTCACAAGGACGTCCCCGGTCTCGCCGATCTGGGTTTCCCGATAGCCGAGGTGCACGGCGACGGGACCTTCAGGATCAGCAAGGTGGAGGGGTCGGGCGGGCAGGTGACGACCGCCACGTGCACGGAGCAGCTGCTCTACGAGGTGCACGACCCGTCGGCGTATCCGTCGGCCGACGTGGTGGCCGACTTCTCCCAGGTCCGGTTCGACGAGTCCGGCCATGACACCGTGCTGGTCCGCGGCGCACGGGGACGGCGGCGTCCGGACGACCTGAAGGTCTCCGTCGGCTACCGCGACGGATTCACCGGGGAAGGCCAGATCTCCTACGCCGGCCCCAATGCCCTCCCCCGAGCCCGACTGGCACTGGAAATCCTGCGCGAGCGGATCGAGAAGCAGGGCATCGACCCCGGGGCGACACGCTACGAGCTCATCGGCGTCGACTCCGTCAGCCGCGGCCTCGGACTCGGTACCGGTACGGATGATCCGGACCGGCTGAACGAGGTCCGTGTCCGCGTCGCCGGCCGGACCGACTCCGCCGACCAGGCCCGCCGGATCGCGCACGAGGTCAGCGCGATGTGGCTCAACGGCCCCGCCGGCGGCGGCGGTGTGGTCTGTTCCGTCACCGAGCGGATAGCCATCGCCTCGGTGTTCCTGCCCCGCTCCGACGTCACATCGTCGGTCACGTTCGCGGAGGTCTAGATGCTTCTGCACGAGCTCGCCCACGCCCGCTCCGGCGACAAGGGCAACGTCTCGGACATCACCGTCATCGTCTACGAGACAGCGGACTTCCCCCTCGTACGGGAACGCGTGACCGCCGAGCGGGTACGGCGCCACTTCTCCGCCCTCCTCGAAGGTGACGAAAGCGATGTGCGGCGTTACGAACTCCCGCACCTGGGCGCGCTGAAATTCGTCCTCGAAGGCGCGCTGGACGGTGGCGTCACCCGCAGCCTCAACCTCGACACACATGGCAAATGCCTCGGGTCGCTGCTCCTCGGCATGGACATCGGTGATGTCCATGCCGAGGAGCAGGAGCCGGAGTCGTCCGGGACCAGAACTTCGCACGGCATATGGAGGTAGCACGATGGGTTCGATCGATCGTCCGGCAAGCCCCAGGCGGGTCCTGTTCCGCAACGGCCTCGTCGCCGACGGCACCGGCGCCGAGCCGCGGCGCGGCGACGTGGTCGTGGAGGGCGCCAGGATCATCGATGTCGGAACCGGTCTGGACGGCGACGTCGAGGTCGACCTGGAGGGGAGATCCCTCCTGCCTGGTCTCATCGACTGCCACGTCCACGTGATGATCGCGAGCATCGACACCGTGGACCGGCTGCAAGCACCCTTCTCCTACCCGTTCTTCCAGGCCGCCCGGCACCTCCGCACGCTGCGGAAGATCGGTATCACCCACGCGAGGGACGCGGCGGGTGCCGACCTGGGAGTGAAAGCCGCCCTGGAGGACGGTCTGATCGACGGGCCCCGGCTGCAGATCGCCATCTCCATGCTCAGCCAGACCGGTGGGCACTCGGACGGCTGGCTGGCCTCCGGGAACTGCGTCGAGAACCGGATCGCCCACCCCGGACGGCCCCGTGGAGTCGTCGACGGCGTCGACGAGATGCGCAAGGCGGTTCGCGAGATCATCCGGGCCGGTGCCGACGTCATCAAGGTCGCCGCATCCGGCGGGGTCATGTCGCCGCGCGACAACCCTCACCACGCTCATTTCGGACTCGACGAGCTGACCGTCGCCGTCACCGAGGCCCGCGCGGCCGGTCTGCCGGTGATGGCCCACGCCCAGGGCGCCGTCGGCATCAAGAACGCGTTGCGCGCGGGGGTGCGATCCATCGAGCACGGCATCTTCCTCGACGACGAGGCCATCGAGCTGATGCTCGAACACGAGGCGTTCCTCGTGCCCACCCTGCTGGCCCCGAGGAGCGTGCTGGAGGCGGCGGCGAAGGGCGCACGGCTGACCGACGCCACCCTCGCCAAGGCCCACGAGGTCGCCGACACCCACCTCGCCTCCTTCAAGAAGGCCTGCGAGGCGGGCGTCACCATCGCCATGGGCACCGACGCGGTCGGGCTCGCGCCAGGCCGCAACCTCGAAGAACTGGAGCTGATGGCGACCAACGGCCTGAGCCCTTCGAAGGTGCTTCGCGCGAGCACCCTGGACGCCGCGCGGCTGCTGGGTGTCTCGGACAAGTACGGCAGCATCGAGCCGGGCAAGCGCGCGGACCTGGTCGTCGTGTCCGGCGACGCCACCGACTTCACCTGCCTGGCCCACCGGATCGACGCCGTCTACATGGACGGTGCGCTGGTGGAGTCACGGTCCGGATGACGAGCCGTCACCTCGTTGCCCAGGACGAACAAGCGGTCGCGCATGACAACCCAGTGTTCGTAGTACGACAGGAGTTCCCGTATGACCGACCATGTCGTCAACTTCATCAACGGCGCCCGCAGCGCCGCCCCCGGACGGTCACCCCTGACCGACCCGAGGACAGGTCAGATCCTCGGATCCGCCGTGATCTCCCGGGCCGAAGAGGTCGACGCCGCCTTCGACGCGGCAGCCGCGGCCTTCGCGACCTGGAGGCGCAGCACGCCCGGGGAACGTCAGGCGGCACTGCTGGCCGCAGCGGCCGAGATGGAGGAGCGGGCGGACGAGTTCGTCGCCGCCGAGTGCGGTGAGACCGGCAAGCCGACCGAGCTCTTCCGGTCGGAGGAACTGCTGCCGATCATCGATCAGCTCCGGTTCTTCGCCGGCGCGGCCCGCATGCTGGAAGGGCGTGCCGCGTCCGAGTACGTTCCGGGCCACACGTCCATGGTGCGCCGTGAACCGGTCGGTGTGATCGCCTCGATAGCCCCCTGGAACTACCCGCTGATGACCGCGGTCTGGAAGCTGGCTCCGGCCGTCGCCGCCGGAAACACGGTGGTCTTCAAGCCGGACGCGGCCACCCCGTCCAGTGCGCTGCTCCTCGCCGAGATCCTCGGCCGCCACCTCCCCCCGGGCTGTGTGAACGTCGTCTGCGGAGACCGGGAGACGGGCAAGCTCGTGGCCCGGCACCCGCGCGCGGACATGGTCGCCATCACCGGCTCGACCCGCGCCGGAAGCGAGGTGGCTCGCGCCGCCGCCCACGACCTGCGCCGCACGCACCTCGAACTGGGCGGCAACGGCCCTGTCCTGGTCTTCGAGGACGCGGACGTGGCCCACTGCGCGAAGCTGATCGCCGAGTCCGCCTTCTACAACGCGGGCCAGGACTGCACCGCGCCCTCGCGTGTCCTGGCGCACACCGACGTACACGACAGGCTCGTGCATGCCCTGGTCGAACACGCCCGGTCGTTCGCGCTCGTGGACCAGGGAAACACCCGGGACGGCAGGAGCCCACTGATCAGCCGGGCCCAGCTGCAGCGGGTGACGGGGCTCGTCGAACGCCGGAGCGGCACCGCCCGCGTAGCCGCCGGCGGCAAGGCGGAGGCCGGATCGGGCTTCTTCTTCGAGCCGACCGTCATCACCGGAGTCGAGCAGGCGGACGAGATCGTGCAGGAAGAGATCTTCGGCCCCGTCCTGACCGTGCAGAGCTTCGCCGACGAACAGACGGCGATCGACCTTGCGAACGGCGTCCGCCAGGGCCTGGCGTCCAGTGTGTGGACGCGTGACGTGGGCCGCGCGATCCGCGTCACCAGTGCGCTCGACTTCGGTGTCGCCTGGGTCAACACCCACATCACGACGGCCGCGGAGATGCCGCACGGCGGCTTCAAGGAGACCGGCGAGGGCAAGGACCTCTCCCTGTACGGCCTGGAGGCCTACACCCGGATCAAGCATGTGATGCTCGCATGGGCGTGAACCCCGACATCCTGGAGCTGTTCCCCGAGGGGACGACCATCGAAGCGGACCGCGGCCTGATGGTCGCCGGCGTCGCCCTGTCCGAGGTCGCCGACCGCTTCTCGACCCCCGCCTACGTCGTCGACGAGGCGGACCTGCGCACACGGGTCCGGCGTTACCGACAGGCGTTGAGCGCCGGTTGGCCCTACTCGAAGCTCGTGTTCGCCTCCAAGTCCTTTCCGTGCGTGGCCGCGTACAGACTGATGGCACAGGCGGGGATCGGCGTCGACGTGGCCGGCCTCGGTGAGCTGGCCGCTGCTCTTCGCGGGGGTGTCGAGGGCAGGAATCTGGTCCTGCACGGCAACGCGAAGACCGGGACCGAGATCGACATGGCGGTGGCCGCCGGTGTCGGCCTGGTCGTGGTGGACAACTTCGAGGACCTCGACCGCCTGGAACACGCGGTGGGACACGCCGGGGTCACCCGTCAGGACGTCCTCGTGCGCGTGCTGCCCGAGGTCCGCGCCGACACCTACGAGGCGGTGGCCACAGGACAGAAGGGCTCCAAGTTCGGACTCCCGCTGGACCAGGTACCGCGAGCCATCGAGCGCGTACGTGCCAGTGCGAAACTGCATCTGGCCGGACTGCACACGCACGTCGGCAGCCAGATCCTCGGCGTGGAGCCGTTCGCCGCCGCGGTCCGGGCACTTGCCGGCCTCGGGGAGTTCGAGACCTACAACCTCGGTGGCGGCCTGGGCGCGCGCTACACCTACACCGACCACCCGCCCGAACCCGAGGAATGGATCGGCGCGATCACGGAGACCGCTCGCCGCTATCTGCCGGTATCGTCCCAGCTGATGATCGAACCGGGTCGAAGTCTGGTGGCCCGCTCCGGGGTGAGTCTGTACCGCGTGGTCAACGTCAAAAGAGGAGACCGCGTCACCGTCGCCGTGGACGGCGGCATGGGGGACAACATGGAAGTCGCGCTCTACGGCCAGCGGTTCGAGGCCACCCTGGTCGACAAGGTCGGCGACGGAGACGGCGACGGCGAAGAGGTCGACGTCGTGGGGCGGCACTGCGAGTCGGGCGACCGGATCAGTTCCGGCGTCACGCTGCGCTCGCCGCGGGTCGGCGACGTCATCGCGGTACCCGTGACCGGAGCGTATTGCCACACCATGGCCAACAACTACAACGGAGCGCTCAAGGCACCGGTCGTCTTCTGCGCCGACGGCGAGGCACGCGAGGTGGTCCGCCGAGAGACCCTCGCCGACTTCTTCGCCCGCGACACGTCGGACTGGCTCGACGCGCCATGACGCGGGTGTGCGAGCACGCAAGCAAGCAGGGGGCGGCACGCAGGGGTGCGGGCGGCCAGGCCGTGAGCTTTGCCAGACGCGCAAGTGCGCAGGTCGCGGTCGGTCCTGGCACCCTCGACCGGACAGGGCTCGCTGATGGTAAAATTCTTACGATCTCGCGATACGGAGTACTCTGGCCACATGGTGGATACCCCGAAAGATGGCGCGACGAAGTCGACGCGCACGAAGTCGACCGACCCCAAGCGTCCTCAGCGCCGGCACCGCCCCCGCGAGGAGACTCGCGCCATGCTGCTGAACGCCGCGACGAACCTCGCCATCGAGCGGACCCGCCCCGAGTCGGCGAAACTGCACAACCCGCTCGCGGACATCCGTATCTCCGATGTCCTCGTCGAGGTGAACCGGCGCAATCCCGATGACAAGAAGCTGACAACGGGCGCCTTCTACCAGATCTGGCAGGACCAGGCCGCTTTCCAACAGGAACTGATGCGCCATGTGATGGACGAGATCGCCACGCCCGGGGCGGGACAGATCCAGGCACTCGCGTTCGAGCTGGTCGCCGACGGAGAAACACCCGAGGAGATCTTCCGTCAGATCAGCGAGGCCGACTTCCGGTGGACGAGCGCGTCACCGGAACTGTTCCTGGCCCTCGGGCTGGGGGCGCTGGCCCCGGTCGACATGGTGCGGGACGCGCAGGCCGGCGCGAACGAACGCTACGTCAACGCGACCGATCACCTGCTGGGCATTCTGCTGCGATACGCACGCCGGCGCCTGAGGGCCGACCGCACCATGGAAGACCTGATCTGGGCCATCGAGGCGTTGTCCGTGGGTTATCTGCTGCGTTCGCGCACACACCCCGACATTCCCAACCGGACGGACCGCAACGGGTGGACCGTCCAGGCGAGCGCCTATCTCGGCGTGGTCCACGCGTTCAGCGAACCGATTCCTGACACCGACACCGACACCGATCCCGCTGCCGACGGTGAACCCCACGGCGAACCCGATGCCGTTCCGCTCGGCGTGTCCGAGGGCGGTCCCGACGACACGGCAGCATCCGAGAGGGCTCAATGAAGTCGTTCAGATCGCTGCCGGAGCAGGCAGACACCGTCGTGATCGGCGGGGGCACGGCGGGATGCGTCATCGCGGCGCGGCTCGCCGCGAACGGGCGGTCCGTACTCGTCCTTGAGGCAGGCCCCGACTACGGCGCGCTCGAGGACGGCAACTGGCCCGCGGAACTCCTCGACGCGGCCGAACTGCCGACGACCCACGACTGGGGATACGAGGGTGCGGGGGCGGCAGGACAGCCGCTGACGTACGACCGCGCACGCGTCATCGGCGGGTGTTCCGCACACAACGGATGCAGCCAGAGCGTCGGTTGGGCCGGTGACTACGACGCCTGGGCCGCCGCCGGCTGCCCGGGATGGAGTGCCGCCGACCTCGCCCCCCTGTTCACCGCTGCCGCCGAACTCCTGCGGTTCCGCCGCTACACCCAGGACGAGATCCAGCCGTTCCAGCGAGAGTTCATCCGTGCCTGCCGGCAGTCGGGAATACCCGCCCTGGACGACCTGGAGGATCTGGGAGCGTCACAGAGCGTGGGATGCGCGCCCGTGAACGTCCGCGATCTGACCAGGATCAACACCGCGTTCGGCTACCTGGACCCACAGCGCGCCCGACCGAACCTCGCCATCGCGGCCGACGCGCACGTCGACCGGATCCACTTCCTCGTCGGCGCGGTCGAGGCCGTCACGGTCACGCGACACGGCCGGACCTCGACGGTCGGCGCCCGGGAGGTGGTCCTGGCAGCGGGCGCGTACGGAAGCCCGGAAGTCCTGCTGCGCTCGGGCATAGGACCCGCGGCTCATCTGGAGGACCTGGGCATCACGGTGGTCAGCGACCGACCGGGAGTCGGATCCAACCTGCACGATCACCCCGCTGCCCTGCTGGAGTTCGCGGGCACCGCCGAACTGCGCCGTGAACTGGCCCGGTTCTCCGGGGGCGGCTGGCTGCCGCAGGAACAGAGCATCGTCAAACTCCGCTCCCCAGTCTCCGACGGACCGTACGACCTCCACGTATATCCGTGGGTTGAGCCCGATCCGACGCAGGAGTACGGCTGGCGTTGCGTTCTGCCGATCAGCCAGCTCCGTCCGCGTTCACGCGGCACCGTACGGCTGACCTCGCGCGCACCCGACGCGCGGGCGACCGTGGATCCCCGCTTCTTCAGTGACGATGCCGGAGCCGACCTGGAGAGCGTCCGCCACGGCGTTCGCTGGACGCTTGAGAACGTGGTACCTCGTATGGACCGCCACCTCGGCACTCCCCTGTTCAAACCGGTCCCGCCGGACGAGGACGGCCTGGACGACTGGGTCAGGCGCCACCACTCCCACTACTGGCATCCCGCCGGTACGTGCGCCATGGGCGCCGCCGATGACCCGATGGCCGTCGTCGACCATCAGGGAAGGGTGTTCGGTGTCACCGGGCTACGGGTCGCCGACGCGTCGGTGTTTCCCGACATCCCCCGCGCCACCCCGGCGCTGCCGACCGTCGTGGTCGCCGAAAGAATCGCCGGTTTCATGACCGGAACGACACCCTGAACGGCCCGCACCGCCGTTTCCGGGATGACCGGCTTCCCGTGCAGTGCATGACTCACATAGGAGTCGTGCCGGTGACCCGGCTCTCCCTCGCCGCCGAACACCGCCCGCGACCGGGGGGCCGTCATCCCCATCCCGGCCGCTCAACTGCGTACGGCCGCCGCCATCGCTCCAGCCCTCAGGGAGCAGGGACACCGCACTCACCTCGGCAATCCAGGCTGTGACGGAGGTGGGCTTGAGCGTGAACGCCTGATCCTGTGCGGCGCCCCGCTCACCTCGACCCGCCCGGTACGAGACGGGAGTTCGGCAGTGCGCGGGGCGTGCAGCCGGCTCACCTGGTGGCCGCGGTTCTGCCTGGGCCCTCAGGCTTCACCGTGGTCTTGCTGCCGGCGTCGCAGAACGTGCTGTTGGCAGTCCGTCCAGCCCGGAGATCTGTTGGGACGTACTCTTCGCGATGGCCGCGGCCAGTCCCGTCGCCGCGTCGGCCCGGCCCTGGTTCTGCTCGCCGGCGCAGAGCACCCGGGACTGGGTGAAGTGGGCGCGCAGCGCGTCGGTGAGGATCCGGTCGAACGGCCGCCCCTTCGTCGCGGCCGCCTTGTCGAGGGTGTCGAGGCTGACCATGCCCGGCATGTCGTGCCCCTCGTGGGGGCGCGTGTCCGGCACACCTGACAGCTTCAGCGCGGCGCGCAGACGGCGCAGGTCCGCACGCAGCGTCGAGCCGGTCTTCGCCGCCAGCGTGGTCACGGCCGGGTCCGCCGAGCGGGAGGGCGCCAGGTCGGTCAGCTGCCGGGCACGCTCGGCCATGGGGATCATCAGCAGGATCCAGGCGGTGTCGGTCGCGTTGAAGGCCGATGTCCGCGACGCGGCAACTTGCGGCGACGTACCGCCGGTTGCCGGCTGCGCGGAGCAGCCGGCAACCAGCAGCGCCACAGCCGCGGCGCACACCGACCACAGGGTCAGAACGTGCCGGCGGAGTTGCACTTGGCCTTCTGGGTGATGCAGTCCTTCACGCGGTGTCCGAGCGCGGCGTTGTCCCAGGCGTTGAAGAAGTCGCCGTGGATGGAGGACGCCATGCCCGAGGCCAGCCGGAAGCCCGCGCTGCTGCCGCTGGTCGGGTAGCTGACGACGAAGGAGAGGTTGGGGATGGCGACGGGGTAGGCGCCGCTGCACTTGCCGTCGTAGGTGAACGCCACGTGCGACTTGTGGTCGGGGCTGTCGAGGTTCTTGCCGTCCCAGCAGTCGGGGAAGACCAGTTGGTGGGTGAGGTGGGCCTTCGGGGCGCAGACCGGCCAGTTGCCGTCGGCGCTGCGGCCGATCTCACCGCCCTCGCCGGAGCACCAGTACTGGCCGGTCGATCCCGCCGGAGTGGGCGTCTGCGCCTTGGCGTCACCCGCGATCATGCGGAATCCCTCCGGGAAGGGCACGGTCGCCGAGGGGTCGGGCAGCCGGGAACCGTAGTAGACGATCATGCCCTCGGCTTCGACGGCCTTGTCGCCCTCGTAGAGGCTGGGGATCCAGTACGCCGAGAGGTCCTCGGCAGGGGTGCAGCTGGTCGGCTTGTTGGTGAGCAGCGACTGGGTCGTGGAGAACGCGTCGGTGCTCTTGTTGCCGAAGAAGCTGTGCATGTGGGACGCGCCGGGCAGGCCCGGCAGGACGATGGGGTCGTCCGGCTTGGAGTGACTGTAGGTGCAGGTGGCGTTGAACTCCGGAACCCGGACCACATGGCCGGGCACCGCGGCCGGTGTCATCGCACGGAACTGACTCAGCTGGGCGTTCCACTTGGCCTGGTCGACGGGGACCCAGCCGGGCGCCGCGCCGCCGCCCTCACCGACGAAGGAGAACCAGTTGATGTTGACGAAGTCACCGGACCCCGTGCCGCGCAGTACGGCGAACACCGTCTGCGAACCGGTCGGGTGGCTGGAGACCTCGGTCTCCCGGGTCGCCCAGTTCTGCCAACCGCCGGTCGGGGCAACCGGGATGACCGCGAGCAGCGGTCCGGTGAGGCTGCCGGTACGCAGCTCCACCGTGCCCGAGCCGACGGCGGACGCGATCCTGGCCGACACCGTCAGCCGGCCGGCCGTACCGAGGTCGACGTTGTCGAACCGCATCCAGTCGCCGTCGGCGAGGAACGCGGCGTTCTGCCCGCCTCCCATGTCCGCGGTCGCCTCCAGCGCGACGCCCGACTGGGCCGCGTAGGACTCGGCCTGGACGGTGACCGTCGCGGCCTGCGCCCGCTGGGTCGAGACGGTCAGGCTCAGGGTGGCGGCCAGCGCGACCACCAGGGCGTTCACCAAGAGTGTGTACAGAGGGACGCGATATCTGCGCATCTCACTTCCTCACGAACATCGGGGGTGAAGGAACCGAACTAGGGAGCTGGGCAAAGGGCTGAGCGAAAGGGCTGCTTGCCGCCGCAGGGCCGCTCCGCCCCGAAGGGACGGGGCGGAGCGGCCCGGGGACGTCGCGAACGAACGCCGGGGTGGCAGAGGTCCGGTCTTCGGCTCGGTCGGCCTCGGGCTCGGCCTCGGCCTCGGGAACCGAGGGCTGTCGTGGGAACCGGGGCTACTGATAGACCCGCACGAAGTCGACGAGCATCTTGGACGGGAAGGGAGTGCTCGCGTCCGTCGGGCCCGGCCAGTCACCGCCGACCGCGAGGTTGAGGATCATGTAGTGCGGGTGGTCGAAGATCCATGGCCCGCGGGTCTGCTCCACCTGGTCCTTGTCGAGGGTGAAGACGGTCCGGCCGTCCAGGCTGTAGGTGATGCCCTTGCTGTTCCAGTCGGCGGCCCAGGTGTGGAAGTCGTCCGAGAAGTCGGCGTTCCCGGGCAGGGTGTACGGCGAACCGATTCCGCCGCCGCCGTTGTAGGCGGGCGCGTGGACGGTCGAGTACGCGGTCTTCACGTCCTTGCCGAGGACCTCCACGATGTCGATCTCGCCGTTGTACGGCCACGGCCGGCCCGTCAGGAAGTCGGCGCCCATCATCCAGAACGCGGGCCACAGGCCGTTGCCCTTGGGTACCTTGATGCGTGCTTCGACGCGCCCGTAGGTGAACTGGAACGTCGCGCCGGTGTTCATCCGCGCCGAGGTGTACTGACAGGTGGTGCTGCCGCTCAACGGGTCACGCGGGCACGACGATCCGGCGGTGACCTCCTTGCGGGCCTCCATCACCAGGTGTCCCGACCCGTCCAGCGAGGCGTTGCGGTGGTCGGTGTAGTACTCCAGCTCGTTGTTGGGCCCGGTGCCCGGGTCGGCCCGCCACTTCGAGGCGTCGGGCCTGCCGCCCGCGGCGCCGTCGAACTCGTCGCTCCACACCAGCCGCGGCGGGTTCGCGGGGTCGCTGGGCAGGGGCGGGGGCGTGATCGGGGCCCCACCGGAGCCGTACACCTGGAACTCCCACAGCGAGTAGCCGTAGGGAGTCGCGCGTTCCGTGCCGTACATGCGCACATGGCGGCCGGAGCCGGAGACGGCCAGGGTCTGCTTGAAGCCCGTGCCGGACGTCGTCGAGTAGATCGGCGTCCAGTCGGTGCCGTTGGGTGAGACCTGGATCTGGAAGGACTTGGCGTAGGCGGGATCCCACTGCAGGACGACCTTGTCGATCTGTGCCGTCGCGCCGAGGTCGATGGAGATCCAGCCCGGGTCGGTCCAGCCGGTGGTGGAGCTGGTGGCCCAGCGGGAGGCCGGATCCCGGTCGAAGGCCCTGGCCGGTGTGCACTCCCAGCAGTTCCCGTCGCTCTGGGAGGAGGAGGCCGCGCCCGGCCTGCCGTAGGAGAGCAGTCTGCCGGGGTCGCCGCCGGAACCGCCTGCGGTGCCGTACACCTGGAACTCCCACAGCGAGTAGCCGTAGGCGGTGGCGCGTTGTGTCCCGTACATGCGCACATAGCGGCCGGTGCCGGAGACGGTCAGGTTCTGGGTGCCGCCGGTGCCCGTGGCCGTCTGGTGGACGGTGGTCCAGCTCTGCGCGTCGCTCGACACCTCGATCCTGAACGCCGTGCCGTACGCGGCCTCCCAGTTGAGGACGACCCGGCTGATCTCGGCGCTCGCCCCGAGGTCGATCCGGATCCACTGCGGATCGGCGAAGGCGCTGGACCACCGGGTCCCGGGGTCTCCGTCGACGGCGCTCCGAGCGTTGAAGTCCCCTTCAGTACTTGAGGCGGTGGCGGTCTTTCCCTGCGAGAGCAGTACCTCCGCAGCCTGTGCGGGAGGTGCGGGCAGAGCGATGAAAGTGAGTAGTGAGGCCGCGAGTGTCAGAAATAAGGCGAAGCGACGCAGCAGTGGTTGCATGGGCGACTCCTCAAATGGGGGCGAGGTGAGGGAGCGCTCCCTGAAGGGGAGAATGGAGGGGCGCGTGAGAGCTGTCAAGAGTTGTTTCACCTTGAAAAAACAGGGGCGTAACGCGTTCGACTTATGGAGGGAGCGGTCCCTGAGGGCACCCGTGGCGGGATGCCGACCCGAGGGCGGCGCAGGGCGCGAAAGGCTCTTCGGCATGCTCATGACGCCCCGGCCTGCGGATACTCTGCTCACAACGTCATGACGCTGAGCCGGAGGTCGCCCTGATGAGAAAACCCGCCCCGCGCACGAACCCGGGCGGCGGCACAGGGGACGGACAGGTATGAAACGGCCCACTCTGGAAGTGGTCGCCGCGCGGGCGGGCGTGTCCAAATCGAGCGTCTCCCGCGTCATCAACGGCGAGACGACGGTCGCCCCTGAGATCCGGGACGTCGTCATGCAGGCGGTGCACGAACTGGGTTACGTGCCCAACGGGGCGGCCCGCAACCTCGTCACCCGACGCACGGACACCCTCGCCGTGGTGGTCTCCGACCCGCCGCAGGGAGTCGTCTCCGACGACCCCCTCTTCTCCGCGGTGGTCCGCGCCGTCAGCAGAGAGCTGGAGAAGGCGGGCAAACGGCTCGTGCTCATGCTCGCGGAATCGGACCAGAGCCGGACCCGCGTGGTGGAGTACATCGCCGGCGGGCACGTGGACGGTGTGCTCCTGGTCGCCCTGCACGGCACGGACTCGCTGCCGGCCGCGCTCGCCCGGCAGGGTCTGCCCGTCGTGTCCTTCAACCGCACCTCCGCACAGGACGTCCCGTACGTGGCGCTGGACAACGCGGGTGGAGCGGCACTGGCGGTACGCCACCTTCTGGAGCGCGGCCGGCGGCGGATCGCCACCATCACCGGGCCGCTCGAACTCTACGAGGCGCGTGAGCGCCTCGACGGCTACCGGCAGGCGCTGCGGGACACCGGCCGTCGCTCGATCGTGGCACTGGGCGACTTCACGAGAGTCTCCGGCGCCGAAGCCATGCGCCAGCTCCTGGAGGACGATCCCGACCTCGACGCGGTGTTCGCGTCCAACGACCTGATGGCGATCGGAGCCCTGCGCACCCTCCAGAAGGCGGGCCGACGCGTTCCCGAGGACGTGGCGGTGATCGGCTTCGACGACATCGAGGCCGCGTCCTACACGAGCCCCGCGCTCACCTCGGTACGCAGCCCGATGGCGGACCAGGCGACCGCGGCCGTCCACCTGCTCCTCAGCCTGATAGACGGCGGCCCCACGGACCCGGTGATCATGCCGAACGAACTCGTGGTGCGCGAATCGACCTGATCACGCGACTGATCTCCCGTCAGTACGGCCAAGAGGCCCTCCGGGCCTTTCCGTTGGTCCGCCCGAGCCTCTGCCCGTGCCCGTACCGTCTCCGGGTACAGCCGCGCGGCGCCGACCCCGCGAGCCGCGGTGTCGTCGCCGCGCCGCCTTGTAACATCTGAGCACCGCCGTACAAGCCGTACCAGGGGGACGCGTGATCGAACTGGCCGACATGATCCGGGAGTTGCGTGAGCAGCTCACCTCGGCCCTGGCGGACGGCGACGGCAGGATGCTCCGCTTCGAACTGGGACCCGTGGAGGTCGAGGCGTCCGTCGCCGTCACCCGGGAGGGCGGCGGCGACGCGAAGGTACGGCTGTGGGTCGTCGACGCCGGGGCGAGCGGCAAGTACGGGCACGCCGAGACGCAGCGGATCACGCTCACGCTCGTTCCCAAGCTCGTGCCGCCGGGCGGGGGTCCGGCGGAGACGGCGCTGATCACGGGTGACGAGGTTGACGACGAGATCTGAGCGCGGGATGCGGCCGGAGCGTACCGCGGAGATCATCGTCAGCATGCCGGCGGGCGGGGGCAGTGGGCGGCGCGGTTCCGGGTACCTCGTGGCGTCGGGCACGGTTCTCACCGCCGCGCACGTCGTCGCGGGCGCCGACGGCATCCGTGTCCGCTTCCAGGCGGGCCGGCCCGGGGAGCGAGTCGTCGACGCCGCGTTGGCCTGGTCGAACGACGCCGTCGACGTCGCCGTTCTCACGTTGCCGGAGACCGCCGCTGAGGATGTCCCGCCCGTTCCCCTCGGCAGGATCGACGAGCAGGACACGGTGCTGAGCTGCACGGCGATGGGATTCCCCCGCTTCAAACTGCGTACCGACGCGGCCGGCAGGCGCTTCCGGGACGCCGAGCACATGGACGCCAGTTGCGCGGTGCTCGCCAACCGGCGCGAGGGCACCCTGGACCTGCGGATCACCGCGCCGCCCGCCGAGGACCCGGACCCCGCGCGGGACGCCTGGGAGGGCATGTCGGGCGCGGCCGTGTTCAGCGGCGCGCACCTGGTCGGTGTCGTCAGCCGCCATCACCGCAGGGAGGGGCCGGGACGGATCGCGGCGGGGCGTGTCGACCGGTGGGCGGACGGGCTGAGCGCGCCCGAACGGGCCCGCTTGGAGAGCCTGTTGGGCCACGACCTCGTGACGCTGCCCTCCACCGGGCCGGCCGCCGCCCTCGACCTCGTCCAGGAGGCGTACCGGGCCCAGCTCACCGACATCGCCCCCGGGCTGCTCGACCGGCGGGAATCCGAACTGGCGGGCCTGGTCTCCTTCTGCGGCGGGCCGGAGCCGTACCTCTGGCTGCAGGGCCGTCCGTGGACGGGCAAGACAGCGCTGGCGGCCTGGTTCGCGCTGCGTCCGCCGCGTGGGGTCGTGCCGGTGTGGTTCTTCATCACCGCCCGATACGCCGGACAGTCCGACAGCGACGCGTACACGGCGGCCGTCGTCGAACAGCTCGCGGCGATCGCGGGACGCGAGCCGGCCGTCGCGGGCTCCCCGGCCGCCCGCGACGGCGAACGCCGACTGCTGCTGCGGGAGGCCGCGGAACGGGTCGCCGAGGACGGCGGCACGCTGCTGCTGGTCGTGGACGGCCTCGACGAGGACCAGTCCCGGATGCCCGGTGGCGCAGGCACCAGCATCGCCTCCCTGCTGCCGGAACGTCTCCCGTCGAACGTCCGCGTCCTGGTGACCAGCCGCCCGAGCCCCGGCGTCCCGCCGGACGTCCCGGGCGGGCACCCGCTGCGCCACTGCCAGGTCGTGGAACTGGCCCCCTCCGAAGCGGCCCGCCACACCGAGCACGAGGCGAAGTTCGACCTGCAGCAGGCCTTGGCCGGCGACCGGTTGGAGCGTGACGTGGTCGGCCTGCTCACCGCCGCCCGTGGCACCCTCTCCGTCGAGGACCTGCGCGAACTGACGGGCGAGACGGGCTACTTGCTGCGGCAGAGACTCGGGAGCGTGTTCGGCCGCATCCTGCGGCTGCGGGGCGGCGGTCTCGGCAGTTCCGGCGAGGCCGACGTGACGCTCTACACGACCAGCCGCGGCTATCTCTTCGCCCACGAGACACTCCTCGTGGCCGCCCGGGACGAACTCGGGCCGGACGTGGACACGTACTGGGAAAGGCTGCGCGTCTGGGCCGAGACGTACGAACGCCGGGGCTGGCCGGAGAACACCCCGCTGTATCTGCTCCAGCCCTACGGCCGTCTGGTGGCGTTCCTCCGGGACGCGGGACGCGCCACCGCCCTGGCCACGGACCTGGGGCGGCGGAACCGGCTGCGGGAGGCGACGGGGAGCGACGCGGCGTGTCTCGCGGAGATCGCGGCGGCGCGGGAGACCGTTCGCCGGGTCACCCCCGACGACCTGGGGGCGCTGGGCGCGCTGGCGGCGGCGGAGGATCTGGTGGCCCGGCGCAACGAGTCGTTGCATCCGGACATCCCGGCCGGATACGCGCGACTCGGCCGGGTCCGCCATGCCCTCGGCCTGGCCCGCAGCGTCTTCAGGACCGGGGACCGCGCCAGGGCCCTGCTCGGTGTGGCACGTGTCCTGGCGGAGACGGGTGACGGCCGGACGGCCGGGCTGGCGGAGGAGGCGGCGCGGCTGGCGGAGCGGGCGATGGACGAGGCGGTGTCCGGCCGCACGGACGGCCTGTCGGCAGCGCAGGGCATGCGGGCGACCGCCCTCGCGTTGGCGGGTCGTGAGGAAGAGGCGGGGCGCGGGTTGCCCGAGAAGCCCCGGGCACACGACGGGCCGGGCACCAAAGCCTTCGTCAGGGCCCTGATCACGACCGCGGGGGTGCTGCGGAACCCGCCCGCCGCGGCCGGCCCGCTGCGGCTCGCGGAGGAGTCCGCCGAGCTGATCGAGTTCCTTCCGGACCGGGTGCGTGTCCTGGCGGCCCTCGCCGGGGCGTACTCGGCGTGCGGCCTTCCGGAGGACGCGACACGGCTCTGCGGGGAGGTGGCCGAGCTCGCCCGGTGTCGTGACACCAGCGACTTCGAGAACCTCTACGCGATCGCCGCGGAGGCCCTTCGGGACACGCACCCCGACGAGGCCGAGCGCCTGGCCCTGCAGCCCGCGGCGAGGCCGCGCGGAGGTCAGTACGGTGCCGGTCACGGAGCCGATGACAAGGCGACGTGTGGCGACGTCTGCGCGCTCGTCGCGGCCGGCCGGATGACAGAGGCCCACCGGCTCGCGGAACACCTCGGCGATCCCGGCAGGCTGCGTGCCCAGCGGGTCGTCTGGTCGGTGGTCGCCGAAGGCTGGGCCCGCCGGGGTTCGACCACCGAGGCCTGGGCGGCACGCGAACGGTCCCGGCGGGCGGGCGTACTCGACGGCGACATCGACGACACCACTCAGCGCGTCGTCGAGTCCCTCCTACGCACCGGTGCCGGTGCCGGTGCCGGTGCCGGTGCCGCCGAGCAGTTGGTGGCCACGCTGGTCGCCCAGGAGTACTCCGCACCGGACGGCCCCTCCTGGTGGGAGGCCGCCGAGGTGCTCGTCGTCCTCGCCGGGCACCTCGCCGCGACCGACCCGCGGCGGGCACTGGAACTGCTCCACACAGCGGAGCACGGACCGCGGCGAACCACCACGGAGGTACCCCCGGTCGATCAGGAGCGTCTCGCCGCCCTGGCGGGTGCCCTCGCCACCGCGGGCCGGCCCGACGAGGCGGAGCGACTCGTGGCGGCGATCGCCGAACCATCCGTACGCGCCTGGGGCCTCGCCGCCGTGTCGCTGGCCGTCGCCGCCCTCGACCCCGGCCGGGCGCTGCGTCTCGCCGAAGCGGCCGTCGATCTGTCGTTCGCGCTCGACGGAGACTGGGCGACTCCCTCCCCCATGACCACCGCCGTCCAGTCCCTGGCATGGGCCGGCGCCTCCGAACGCGTCGCGGACATCCTGCGGGCACCGGCGCACGAGGACGACCCGCCGAGAACGTACGACCGCGATCGTGCCCGTGTGGAGGCCGCTGCGGGACTGTGGCCGCACGATCCGGCGGCGGCGGCCCGGCTGGTGGACGACCTGCTCGGCGGCGTACCCGGCGGCGTGGGCGGCGATCCCGTGCTCGCCCTCGCACCGCTGCTCGTCGCGGTGGGGCTCCACGACGGTGAACTCGGCGCGCGCGTCAGGCAGGTCCCGCACTCGCCGCACTCCCCGGCCGTCCCGGACCTCGTGTACGAGGACGGCAACGGCTACCCGGGCCACGACGGGCCCCACCCGGACAGCAGAGAGGTACTGCTCGGCCTGCTGACTGCCGCCACCGACCCGGCCGGCGCGCGCAGGCGCCTCGACAGGATTCCGAGATACGCGCCGCCGAGGCCCGGTGACGCCCGGGCGGTGAGCGGGTCGGCCCTCGTCCACGCCGCGCTCGGCGACCACGGGACCGCCCGGACCACGGCCGAGCGCGGAGAGGACCCGGAGCATCGCGCGGCGGCCTTCGCGCACCTCGCCGCGTACGCCGCCCTGCTGCCCGGCGACCGGGTACCGGTTCCGCTCCATGACCCGTCCGACGTCATCCTGCTCGCCCGCCGCCTGGCCACCCGCCTCCTCCCGTCCCCCTCCGGCCCCGACCTCCCGCGCGCACGGCTCCTCCTCGCCGAGGCCCTCACCCCGGAGGGCTGGCAACACGCGGTACCGGTACTCGCCGCGATCGATCCCGGCGCGGTTCTGCGGGTACGGGACGTCGTCTTCGCCCACCTCGGGTTCGACACCTGAGGACCCGGATCCAGGCCGGCCGTCGCAGCCTTCGGGAACCGCCGAACCGGAGGCGATCTGCCCACGGCGGCCGCGAACGCTTCGCCGAAAGCCCTCAGCGGGATGCGCGTGGTGGCGTGATCGGTTCGAGCAGGCGGCGCGGGGTGTTGATCGCGGCGGACACCGGGTCCTGGACGGAGTCCGACGGCTGGAATCCGGGGCCGGTCTCCAGCCGGATCTCCGGAACCCGGACGGCCGAGCCGCACTCCTGGCAGCGTCCCTCGGTGTCGAGGAAGCCTCCGTCCTGGTCGTGGCGGAGGACGCGCTTCCGTCCGTCGGGCGAGTAGAAGGCCTCGCCCCAGTTCATCAGGGAGTGCACGACCGGCCACAGGGCGATGCCCTTGGCGGTCAGCCGGTACTCGACGCCGCCCGCGCTGTCGTCGTCACGTGTGAGTACGCCCTCCTGCACCAGGGACTTGAGTCGCGAGGTCAGGACGGCGCGCGGGATCCCGAGCTGCGTGGCGAAGTCCCCGAACCGGCGCACCCCGTAGAACGCGTCTCGGACGATCAGGAGTGTCCAGCGCTCTCCGACGACCTCCAGAGTCCGCGCCAGCGGGCAGTTCCGGTCCGCGTAGGTGTTGGGGAGCGTCATACGCCGATTCTAACAGAGCCAGTTCACTCACCGAACTGGTGCGTGCTACGGTGACGAGCAGAGCAGTTCAGTCACTGAACTGTCGGGATGTCGAGCTTCAGGAGAGCGGCCCATGTACCAATTCCTGGTTTCCTTCACCGTCCAGCCCGAGCACCGCGACGACTTCGTCGAAGCGGCCGGGCGGACCGCGCGCGACTCACTCGCGAACGAACCCGGCTCGCATCGGTTCGAGGTCATCGCCGACGAGGAGAATCCCGACGTCTTCTATCTGAACGAGGTCTACGCGGACGTCGACGCCTTCAACGCGCACGCCGGTGGCCCCTACTTCGCCGCGTTCTTCGCGCAGGCCAGTGCCTACGCCGAAGGCCCGACATGGCTCATGAAGGGCAACCTCGTCGGCGACAAGGCCGCCGCCTGAGCCGAAGCCCCGGCCCGGTCGACTCCCCGGCCGGGTCGGTCCACCCCCGACGAACCAGGAGGTTCACCATGTCGTCCGTACTCGTCACCGGCGCGTCCAGAGGTATCGGCCGGGCCATCGCCAGCGAACTCGCCGGCCGCGGCCACCGGGTGGTCGCCACCGCACGCCGTCCGGACCAGCTGGCCGACCTCCCCGTCGACCGGCGCCTGCGCCTCGACGTCACGGACCAGGAGAGTGTCGACCAGGCCATGAGGGACGCCGGCGACATCGACGTACTGATCAGCAACGCCGGGGACACCGTGCGCGCGCCCCTGGAGAGCGTGCCGCTCGCGGAGGTCGAACGGCTCTTCCAGCTCAACACCCTGGGTGCGTTGCGGGTGGTCCAGGGCGTGCTTCCCGCGATGCGGGAAAAGGGCGCGGGGCGGCTCGTCTTCATCTCCAGCATCCAGGGTCGCCTGGTGCTGCCGATGATCGGCCCGTACGGCGCCAGTAAATGGGCACTGGAGGCGCTCGCCGAGACACTCGCCATCGAGACAGGTCACTTCGGCGTCAAGGTGAGTGTCATCCAGCCCGGCGCGGTCTCCTCCGGTGGTGCTGAACGCGCCCATGTGTTCGTGAAGGAGAAGGACCCGTACGCTCCGTTGCTCGACGCGCTCGGTGCCCTGCGCGGTGAGTCGGTCACCCCGGAAGCTGTGGCCTCCGCCGTGGCCGACACCGTCGAACAGGACGAACCTCCCCTGCGCGTACCGGTCGGCGCGGCCGCCGAGCGCGTGCTGGCGGCCCGCAAGCAGGCTCCGGAGAACGAGCCTTTCCTTGCGACCGAGATCAACTGGTAGCAGGCGGCGGCCGCGACGGTCCATCCCCGTGCACGCGGGGAACAGCCGGAACTCCGTCGGCCTGCTGATCGCGCTGCGGACCGAGGGCGGTGCTCCCACACGGGCCACGCTTCTCGTCGAGCAGCTCCAGTGGTGCACGCTGGGGCTGTCCCGCAAGGTTGAGGTGGGCGGTCGAGAGACCGAGAGGTTCGCCGCCTACCCTCCTGTTGTGCAGTTGCCTCGCAATACGTCGAACGTCACCCACACCCTGGTGGCGGCATTTCCGACCCGTCTCGCCGGTGACGTACAGAGTGCCCTGGCGGTCATGCCGAAGACCAGCTCCGCACCGATGATGCCCTTCGAGGTCGAGGTGCAGGGCGAGACCGTCGCCATCCCGTCGCGCGTCTACAACGAGGAGCCGGACGCCGGGTTCGAGCGGGCCCTGTCCGGAACCCAGCAGATGATTTTGCACTGCCTGTACTCCCGCCACCACGATGGCCGGGTCCGCCAGCGGCACCTCGATCAGCTCACGGCGGCGGGTGAGCCGTGGGTGGTTCCGTTCGTGGTGCAGTTGGCCGGCGAATACGTGCTAGAGATCATTGAGTCGATCGGCCGGGGACTGCCCGGGCTCGCGGAGCCGGACTCACCGCAGCGCCGGCTCTACGGGGAGTTCATCGCTCGCAACCCGGCCTTCTTCGCCCGCACTGAGCGGCGCGTGGTGAGCTACTGGTCTTGCTACTACCGCTGGAAGTACGGAGCGTTCGGGATGTATCCCGGATGTGTCCTCCTGGAAGCGTTCCGGGCCGCTGCTGTGGAACAGGTTGGCACGCGGTGGCCGCGGCACACGCCGCCTCCTGGCGGACACTGACAAGGCACCCCCTGCTTGTGTGCGCGGTTGTGCTCCCGCTTCCAGCTGGGCAGCTCCTCGCCGTAGGAACGGCGGTGCGGCATAATCGATCCGGTTCCTGGACGGCCGACGTCAGCCAGCACGCTCGTCCGACCGACCACTGCCTTGCCCCCCGCCCCCTCCCGGGCTTCGCGGTCGTTCCGGTTGCCCGGCAGCGGCCTCCCGACCACAACGAGCAGGCGAGTGTCGGCGTCGATGACGACCTGGTGATCGGTGGAGGGTGAGCCGGTAGTTCTTCGCGCGCGCGGCCACCGCGTGATCGCGGGTGGGCACCAGCGTCCCGTTCACACACACCGATCCGCACGTTGCCGACCAGGGCACAGCCCAGGCGGTCCAGCCTGCGAGGTTTCCCTTTCTCAGGAGCGTGTGCGGTCCGTCAGGAATCGCAGCCGGTGCCGTCGCCGTCACGGTCGAGGTGACGCGCGTAGCCGGGTTCGCCGAGGTGGACGGGCGCGGCTCCGGCGGCCCGGGCCGCATCGCAGTTGGCGTAATAGGTGCCGTCGCCACCGCTGTCGTCGTTGTCTGCGCTGCCAGTGTCCACGGCGGGTTGCGCTGTCACGGTCTCGGTGACCTTGGTCTTGACGGTCTTCGTTTCGGTGACGGTGGGCGCAGGCTCCGCCTTCGGGGACACTGTCACGGTGGTCGTGACGGTTGCCGTGGGGTGAGACGTGCCGGCCGCGGTCCGGGTGTCGTCAGCAGGGTCGGGGGTTCCGGCACCAGCTCCGATGCCGAGGAAGAAGGCGAGACCGAGGGCGGGCAGCACGTAGCGTTTGCGTGCCCATCGGGGAGCGGTGCGGCTCGGCTGCGGAGCCGGCGGTGTGGTGTACGGACTGCTCACGTGTCCCCCTGCTGATGTGGTGGAGAAGTGAGGATAGGCCCGTGAATGCCGGACAGAGTGCGGCTATTGGCGGACAGTGACTGTTCCGTGATGTGATTGCCCGGTTGTCGCCGAGACTGTCCGGAGTGACGGCAGCGGCCTCGCACTGCTACCAGGGCACGCGCCACGGCGACCGCACCCGCTACAGAAACGGCGACCATGACCGAGGTACACGACGCTGTTCCGGCGATCAGCCTGACCAAAGTGCAGGCCCAAGCCCCGAACCTTGTCAGTCTCTACAAGACCGCCGGCACCAGCCTGCGCACACACGGCCTTGAGGGAGTGCGGGCCGCGGTATATCTGGTCCTGGACCGGTCCGGATCGATGCGGCCGTACTACAAAGACGGCACCATGCAGCACTTCAGCGAACAGGTCCTGTCGTTGTCCGCCCATCTCGACGACGACGGCACCGTGCCTGTCGTGTTCTTCTCCACCGACATCGACGGATCCACCGACCTGCACCTGGGCAACTACCCGGGCCGCATCAACAAACTCCACGAGAACCTCGGCCACATGGGGCGTACGAACTACCACTGGGCCATGGACGAGGTCATCGACCACTACCTCGAATCAGGCAGCACAGACCCTGCGTTGGTGATCTTCCAGACGGACGGCGGGCCCACCAGCAGGGCTGCCGCCGAACGCTACCTGTGCAAAGCCGCCCGCCTGCCGCTGTTCTGGCAGTTCGTCGGATTCGGCGACCCCGACGACAACGAGTTCGCCTTCCTGCACCGCCTCGACACCCTGGCCGTACCCGCCTGCCGTATCGTCGACAACGCAGGCTTCTTCCACGCCGGCCGCGACCCCCGCACGCTGGACGACGAACTGCTGTACGACCGACTTCTGCAGGAATTCCCGCACTGGCTGACAGCCGCACGCAGCGCTGAAGTCATCACGTAAACGTTGAAGCTCCCCGTTTGATCAGTTCGCCAGTCCGCAGTGGTCCGCGTGGCCGCCGACGATCAGCAGGGCGATCAGAATGTCGAACAACACGTCCAGGTTCTGTGCTGAGCAGTCGAACTCCCGCCTCCCTCCGGAGACGCCGGAAGGCTCGGGTGCTTGAGGAACCGACGCAGCTAGGGATCGTCCAGGAGGGCGGAGGCTGCGTCTGACCCGCCTGCGGAAGAGCGCCGTCAAGTCCTTCTCCGCCGGACCGCACTGGCCATGCCACGTCAACAGGGTCGGATGCCCTGCGCCCGGCCCGATAGCCTGCTGCCCCCGGGTGTGCCCCCATGGCCCTTCCAACTGCCGGGCGCCCGTGGTGATCTATAAATTTCGACGTAGAGATCCGTCATTGTCATGGGAGCGACATGCGTGCGCAGAAGCAGTCCGAGCGGGCCACAGAGGCCGGCCCAGGGCAGCGGCCGGTACTGAAGGCGAACCATCTGTCGCCGCACGACCGGAGCCCTCAGGGGGTGCTGGCCCTGCAACGGATGGCGGGCAACGACGCTGTGGCCCGGACCCTCACGCCGGTGCAGCGCATGAACACGGCGACCGAGCCGGCCGAGGAGGTGCGGCACATCCACGACTTCGTGACGGAATTGCTCGGCGCGGCCGACAAACTCATCGGTGACGCCAAGGGCTTCGCCTGGCGCTTCAAGGCGGCTCCGGCCCGGCAGGCGCACCTCGACAAGCTCGGCCAGACGCTCGACAACGCCGAGCACATGGTCTACCGGCAGTTCCGCGACGATCCCGGGGGCAGGGAGGACAACGCGAAGAACACCGGCCTGAAGGAACTCCTCGACGCCGTCCAGAAGCGGCACTTCTCCTACGCCGAGATCCTGCGGAACAACAGCGGGACGCGACCCGTCGGTATGGACATCGACGCCGACGACACCGAGGCTCAGGACGAGCTGTCCCAGACCTGGTCCCGGGTCGTCAGCGGGCAGGGCATCGCTACGTCGGACAAGCCCCGCCCGGTGGGCGACGACCGGGATCCCGCCGCGCTGCCCGGGTACGGCACCCAGATGCTGTCCGCGCACGCCCGGCTCCTCTCCCGACAGCGTGGCCGCGCCCTGGTGGACGATCTGACCTCGCCGTCGAACGCCCACTCGCCCATGGTGAGTGTCGTTCCCTACCACCCCGAAGTCGTTGACGCGATAGGGAAGACCGACCTCGCGGCGCAGGCGGACTCCAACTCGATGCCCGACGCGCGTGCCGCCTCGGCGGACCGGCCGAGCGCCGGTTCCAGCACCACGGTGACCGCGCCGCACGACTTCAAGGACAGCGAGGGGGCCAAGCCGGGCGAGGCCATCTCCCCCTTCTTCCTGCTCTACGGCCACGAGCTGATCCACGCCCAGCACAACAAGCACGGCATCAACGTCGCCGCCTTCGACGACGAGGAGACCGCGACCGTCTCCGGCACGGAGTCGTCGAAGCTGCTGCACGCGGGCAAGGGGATGCGCGTCACGACGGAGGATCAGTTGCGGGACGAGCACTACATGCCTCGCCGGGGCGGCTACACATAGCCGGAGTCGGAGAGACGTGCTCGGGGCGGAGTCGGCGGGCGTGGGCGTGGCCATCGCCATGTGTAGGGGTGCCTGTGTGGCCTTGGTCAAGCGGGTGGCAGCGTCGGCCTGGGGTTCGATCTTCTGCGTGGGGCGTGAGACTGTCTGGTCGTGTCGGAGACGAGGAGTGGGTTGGAGGCGGCCCTGGTTGAGGCCTCGTCTCCTTCGTGGGCGCAACGTGTTCGTGCCGGGCGTGACCTCGCTTCCTTCGCTGATGTTCCCGAGGCTGCGGAAGCGTTGGTGGGGCTGTTGCTGGACGTCGAGGACACGGCGGTGACCCGGCATACGGCGGAGGCGCTGGCCCGGGTGGGGACGGTGGCCGCCGTAAGGCTCATCGCTCTCGCGGTTGCCGAGGCTGCCGACCACCAGGCTGATTGGCTGCAGACCGGGGTACATGACGCGCTCGTGGGGCCGGATGGTGTGCTGGACGTCGCGGCGGTCTGCGGGCAACTCGCCAGGGACCCGGAAGCAGCTGTCCGTCGGGGTGCCGCGGAGGTCTCGGCGTGGGCGGACGGCACAAGATGCTGATGTGACTCGAGCTGCCTGTGGGCTGGTTCATGCAGCCATCGCGTGCGGGACGCGGGGTTCGTGGAAGGTGCCGTCGCCGCGAACTGATGGGGTTTCGGTTCGCTCTTCCACAGGTCGGCGAGCATTTGCTCCCGCTCGGCCGACCGACATGGCCGCGAGGTCGTAGTCGGGGTCTTCGCATCCCGAGCTGAGGAGCCGGTGTGTGTCGTCGAGGACTCCCCCGCCTAAGCGTTCGACGAGTTCCTTGTCGTCGTCGGGCAGTCGGCTGTCGTCGGTACGGTGCGCGCCGCAGCCAACTCCCGTCGGTCGCCCCGGATCGGCCGCCACCACCGCTCTTGATCTGGAGCGCGCTCCAGATCCGACGATGGGTGGCATGAATACCACCGCCTCTCAGATCGTCCTCGGGACCATGGACTTCGGCACTCGCGTCGACCTTGATCGGGCCTTCGCGATTCTCGACTCCTTCGTCGCCGGTGGCGGTGTCTGGCTCGACACCGCTAACTGCTATTCCTTCTGGGCCGACCCCAGTGGCGTCGGAGGCGCCAGCGAGCGCCTCATCGGCGCGTGGCTCCGGGCCCGCCCGGGTGCGCGCGACGTGGTGCGGATCGCGACGAAGGTCCGGCAGAATCCGCTCGTGCCGCATTCCTGGCCCCAGAGCGCCGAAGGACTCTCCGCCCGCGCCGTTCACGCCGGTACGGAGGAGAGCTTGCGACGCCTGGGAGTCGATCACGTTGACCTGCTCTGGGCCCACGCCGAGGACCGCGCCGTACCGCTGGAGGAGACGGTCGGCGCCTTCGGTGAACTCGTCGCCAAGGGTGTGGCGTTGCAGGTCGGGGCGGCCAACCATGCCGCCTGGCGTGTGCAGCAGGCCCGGTCGCTGGCACGGGAGCAGGGCGTGGAACCGTGGACGTCCCTCCAACTGCGCCACTCACTACTCCAGCCGCGGCCCCTCACCCCGGTGGCCGAGGCAGGCCACCGCATGCTCGGCGCCGAGGACCTGGACCTCGCACGGTCGCACGGGCTTGCCGTGTGGTCGTACAGCTCGCTGCTGTGGGGTTCCTACGTGCGCACGGACAAGCCGCTTCCGCAAACTTATGATCATCCCGGAACGACCAGGGTCCTGTCGGTCCTGGACGAGGTCGCCGACGAGCTGTCGGCCACACCGAACCAGGTCGTCCTCGCATGGCTGATGCGGCAGGGGATCGATCCCATCGTCGGCGCAAGCCGGGTGGAGCAGATCGAGGAGGCACTCGCCGCGCGCCGCGTGCGGCTCGGCGACGAGCATCTGGCGCGCTTCGCTGAAGCGCGGTAACCCGGTCACCCGGTCACCCGGTCACACAAGGAGTCCCATGACCATCCTCACCCCGGCGGCGACTGTTGACCGCACCGGCGTTTCGATCGACACGCTGCGCTACTACGAGCGTGAAGGGCTCATCGGACCGATCCGGCGCTCCGCCGGCGGGCGCAGGGAATACACCGAGGAGGACGTCTTCTGGATCGGCCTGGTCACGTGCTTTCGCGACGCCGGCCTGGGCATCGCGGACCTGCGGGAGTTCGTCGCCATCCTGCGCACCGAGCACTCCGCGCAGGACCGAGTGGTCTTCCTCCGCGAGCGCCGTACCGCCCTGGAGCAGCGGGTGGCGGCACTGCGCCGGGCCATTGGAGTCCTCGACGAAAAGATCGACTACTACAGCTGAACCGGGAGCCCTGCCCACAGCCATCGCCCGCAGGGCGCACCCTGGTCCAGGGGGCCCACAGTGCATGAAGTGCAGCCCAGTGTCCGACCCCGTCGGTGATGCCTGTCATGTGCGGCTCGGGTGAGGGTGCCGCACCGGTCGCGCCCGGGTTGGTCAGGCGCCTCCTGGAGGCAGAGCGTAACGTCGACGACGTTGGGTAGCGCGCTCCGGGATGTGCGCCTCATCGACCAGTCAGTCAGCAGCTGCAGATCGGTCAGGACTTCGTCGGCGTCGGCCATTGGCGTCACCTGCCTGTCTTCTCAACGGTTCTGGCTCAGCTTGGGTGGTGTGGCCACGCTCGGTAATCAGCGGATGGCTGGGGCAGTGCGGGTGCCTGAGTCAGAACGGCGGGTCTTCGCTGTATCAATCGGTCCAGTTGCCTACCCAGGAGGCGCGTTCGGTCCTGAGACGGGCATGACGTTCGCGGGCTGCGACGTCGGCTGCGTTCTCCAGATCGCTGGTGTCGTGACCCCATGCCTTCAGCGCATCCAGGACGCGGTCTCGGTTGTGGCGATCAGTTCTGGTGGCCGGCAGACGGCGGGCGTGATCGGCCAACTCGGCCCGATGCTCGGCGAGAAGGGGCTGCTCTGCGAGGGGGATGGCGGCCACGAGAGCTGCGTTGCGTGCCTCCGAGCTCTCGTGGCCGAGGAAGGGCTGGACAGCAGAGAAGATCACCGGTCGCAGGTCCCGAAACGCGCGCATCCCCTCGTACTCGTCGAGGAACCGCTCGCCAGCGGGAAACCGCAGGTAGGAGCCGTGACCCCGGGCGGACCACGCTCCGCAACCCGGACACGAGGCGCCTGCGGCGGTGCACCGCACATCAACACGCACTAATGCGATGTGCACGTCTACCGACAGCACCGCAATGTGGGCGATCGACGGGAACAGCAGCTCCTCCAGCCGGAGCAAGGTCTCATTCACAGCCCCGAACTGGAGGCCCAGTCACTCACGCCAATGCTCGCCTTGAGGCAACTTCCCGAAGTCACAGCAGGAGGTCAGTTGTTACTCACCGTGCACTGAGCACACAAGCTGAGCCAGATCCTCCTCAGCTGCACACCGGCACACAACCCGTATCTCTCGAAAGATGGGCGGCGCGGGGCCCGGCGCTCACCTTTCGAGACGAAGAAATGCACACCATGATCGCCGAGCCTGGATACGGGGAAGGTGAACAGCAGGGAACTCGTGGAAACGGCGACGGGAGGCGGCGAGTGAGCGAGCAGCACGGACGTGACTGGACGAGCATGACCCCGGACGACTTCGACCAGGATGCGCCACTGCGTCCGGACGTGCGCGCTGGGCCAGCTGCCGTCCTGGCCGTACCCGACGAGTGCGGCACGGCTCCGCTCTTCGGCGACGAGACTCCCGCCGCACTCCCCCAGGGCGCGAAAAAGCGTCCGTCCCCGCACTTCGATCAGCCCGAACTGTTCTGATCCCGGGCCCACCTGCCGACACGGTGCGGGTCGTCACTGGCAGGCAGACAACAGTCCGGGAACAACCTGGCGCGGCGCACGGTCGCCGTCGGCTACAGCGGACACCTGTACGCGCTGGAGCGGACACCTGTACGCGCTGGGGCCCCCAGCCCCCTCCCGACGACCTCGCGCGCCTGTCTCTCATCTCAGCTTCAGTGGAACGTCGTTGAGCATCCTGGAGGCGGTTCCTCGAAGTGAGCGTTCTCCCGTGAGAGCACGTTGTGCAGCCGGCGCCAAGAAGAGGACGCCGCAGCTGCCCATGTGCCACTCTGATGGTCGTGATCATCAGAGTGAGTGAGGCACGCGTACGTCCGGAACGTTTTGACGCATTCCGCGACATGATCGTCTCCGCGGTGCGCGACTTCCCCGACCGCTATCCAGGTCTGGTAGACCACGAGGTACTGCTCGCGCCGCCTGACTCACTGCTGTACGTCAGCCGTTGGCGCAGCGAGCAGGACCTGGCCAACTACGCCGGCGAGCACTGGCGGGACCAACCCGTGGTCCTGCCGGGTGAGGACGAGTACCTCGTTGGGCCGCTGCAGGTGCGGCACTTCACGCTCGCATCTTTGACCTGACTCCCGACCGCCTGAAGGTGTTCTCCATCGTCGGCGGTCACTCCCGGCGACCTCTGCACGGAAGTCGCGCCAGAACCGAACATCCTGAACAAAGCCGCCAAGTCAGACGTCGGTAGTCGGCCCGAGGATGTCCAACCAGAGGTCGAAGACGAAACGCGTGCTGTTGGGACCACCCTCCAACCACCACGTGCTCACTGTCGCAACGTCGTCAGCGACCTCTTCGATCGTGCACTGGATGCTGGTCGGGCACGGGTAGGGCGAGGTCGGCTGCAGGTCTCCGTCGAAGTAGGCGGTCTTACCCACCAGCTGGTGGGGGCGGTCGTAAACGTCCGCGAACTCCACCAGGATGAGGCCCGGTTGTGGATCGTCGGCGAGCCAGCAGACAGCGGTGGCGGGCAGTTCGCAACCATCACCCTCGCCCAGACCTGATCCCATGGCCGCATATTACCTATCGAAGGTCACATAGGGCTTACAAATGCAGGGGCAACCCCGTTCCACCCCCACTACTAGGGCGTGTTTGAGAGGTTGATCAAGGTCGTGCCACGATCTTGGGATGGCTCGTGGTGACCTGACGAACAAACAGTAGGTACGGTTGGAGCGACTGTTGCCGCCGATTCCGAAGATGGGTCGGCCGCCACGGGACCGGCGGCAGGTCCTCGACGGGATCTGATGGCGTGCTCGCACCGGTTCGCCCTGGCGGGACATACCTGAGCGGTACGGCCCGTGGGAGACCGCCTACACGCTCCTTCGTCGCTGGCAGATCGACGGCACCTGGGCCAGGTCTTGAAGAAGCTGCAGGTCAAAGCCGATGCTGCTGGACACACCGAGTGGGAGGTGTCGGTCGATTTCACAATCAGCCGGGCCCACCAGCACGCCGCCGGGGCTCGCAAAGCGGGCTGCCGATCCAGGCCGACCAAGTCCGGACGGGCCGGCGGCCGAGCCGGACGACCACGCACTCGGCCGCTCGCGAGGTGGCCTGACCACCAAGATTCACCTGGCCGTCGACGCCTCCTTCCACGTCCTGACCGCCGTCGTCACCGCTGGACAACGAGCCGATGCCCCGATTTTCACCGAGGTCATGGACCGCATCCGCGTTGCGCGGATCGGCGGCGGACATCCGCACACTCGACCCGCCGGCGTACTGGCCGACCGCGCCTACTCCTCTCGCCAGATCCGCGAGTATCTGCACCGTCGGCAGATCCCTCACACCATTCCGGAGAAGCACGACCAGGCCGGCCACCACCGACGCCGAGGTTCGGCCGACGGCCGCCCACCTGGCTTCGGCCATGAGAAATACAAGGCCAGACACAAGATCGAGTGCCGGATCGGTCTCCTCGAGCAGGCACGAGGTGTCGCGACACGCTACGAGAAACTCGCCGTCCGCTACGAGGCCACCATCCGACTCACCTTGATACGCCAGGCGCTGTGACCACATCGCAACCACGACCCAGGCGCCCTCCAGCGGCTGCAATACAGTTGGCCCACCATGCCCGAACTCTTCGGAATCAACCATCTGACTCTGTCCACAACCGACCTCGACCGGCTCGTGACGTACTACACGGAGTTGCTCGGAGCAGTACTCACATTCGAGCGCGCCGCAACCCCTGCTGATCCTCGGATCGCAGTCGTCGATGTCGGCAGCGATGACCACCTGATGATCGTCGAAACCACTACCGCCCCCACCACTGATCTCGATCCTCTCAGCAAGGCCGGATGGGGGCTGCGCGTAGGAACACACGCGCAACTGCGTGAGGTCCGCGACCAGATCCTGGCCGCTGGATGGCCGGTCGGACAGATCGAGACCCTGCCCACGCAGTGGACGATGACAGCCCGCGATCCCGATGGACGGCCTGTGGACGTTCGAGCCCATCGCCCACGCACCTCATCGCCTTCACCAACCACTGGCTAACAGCTACCCCCGACTCTCCAAACACGCCCTAGGCTCTCAATCACGATTGATCATTTGGGGGGGCAACTTCCCCCGCCGTCAGAGAGATTTTCCCGCTCACCCAGCGTTGTCACCACCGAACCTGAGGCCAGAACCTGACTAGGGTTTCTGGCTCAGCCTGTGTGGTGAGGGCACGTTGAGTAAGCGGTTGGGCACAGGACCCCAGGCTGGCTAGGCTCTCGTCATGAGCGGTCCGGTGTTGGTGATTGAGCTGGCGAAGCCCGTCCCACCCGTATCCATGCAGCGGCTCCGGGACCTCCTTGTCCGTTCCTCATCTCACTTTGAGGAAAAACGGGTCGGCGAGTACGACCTGAACATTCACGCGGAGAGCCTCGGCATCGCCGACACCGGCGGCATCGACGGACGCCGGCCTGTCATGGTCTCTCTCAGGGGACCCGGCATCGGCGACGAAGCCGTCTTCGAGGCCGAGCATGCCGACGAGACCGAGCAGGAACCCCTCATCGGCTTCATCCCGACCCACGCCGTCGACGTCATAGCGTTCTGTAACGGGCCGGTCGACCACGTCGCCACGGCCCTGTTGACCGCTGCCGTCATGGACGTGATCGGCGGCGTCGCCAATGCCGAACTTCTTGAGGATCAAATCCCGATTGTGACCGGCCTTCCAGGCGTCATCGCGACGATGACGGATCCGTGGCCTGCCGCCTACGGTTCAGCGGATTTCCTCAGAGCGTGGGCTCGGCAGCCCGGCTTCCGGCTCCTGAAGTAGCTGCGGGCCAGTGAGTTTTCGTGCCAGAAGCACGCTTGCGTACAGGGGGAAGCCTGCTCGGCCGAACGTCCGCCGCCTCAGTCTTGATCCGGTTGACGTGGCCTTCGACGGCGCCGGATTTCCATACCTGGCTCCGGCGGACCCCTGGGAGGTGAACTCGTGCTGACACAGGTCGAGTTCACCGGAGAGACACCTCCGCACAACCCTTCGTACGCCTCATGAGTCACAGCCCCGGAAGCCCCTTCCCCTTGTTTTCCCTTTTGACTACGGGAGTTGCCCTGTGCGTGTACGTACCCTGGCCGCCACCGCCGCAGTAGCGGCGCTCACCGCCACCGGTCTGACTCTGCCGCTCGCCGGAAGCGCCGTGGCGGCAACGACTCCGCGGTTCGACTTCAACGGCGACGGATACGCGGACATCGCGGTCGGCATGCCCAACGCCACGGTGGACGGCAAGGCCAAGGCCGGCTACGTCAGCGTGATCTACGGCGGCGCGCAGAGCCCGTACCAGTCCACCGGCGTCATCAGCCAGGCCGAGGCCGGCATTCCCGGCACGCCCGAGGCGGGCGACCGCTTCGGCTCCTCCGTGGCACCCGTCGACGTGAACGGCGACGGCGTCTTCGAACTCGTCGTCGGCGCGAGCGGCGAGTCCCTCACCTCCGACCAGCTCAAGGACGAGGGCACCATCACCGTCCTGGACGGCTTGCAGTGGCAGCCCAAGGGCACCACCGTGGCCAGGGGCACGTCCGAGTACAGCAGCATCGGCCGCACCATCGCCACGGGCGACTACGACGGCGACGGTGACACCGACCTCGCGTTCGGCGAGAACGGCGAGGAACACGGCGCGCTCCGGTTCCGCCCGGGCCCTCTCACCGCCGACCCGGTGACCACCAGCACCCTGCGCCGCTACAGCATGGGCGGCGCCACCCGCGCCCTGGCCACCGGCGACCTCGACGGCGACGGCCGGGACGACCTCGCCGCCACCTGGCAGGGCGTGGAGGACGCCAGCACCTTCATCACGCGCTGGGACGATCAGGCCGAGCCGGCCCAGTGGTACGCCGACTCCGACCGAGGCAGCGCGCTCGCCACCGCCGACTTCGACCGGGACGGAACGGACGACCTCGCGGTCGGGCTCGTCCAGCCCAACCCCGATTCGGAGAGCACGCATTGTGAGAACCGGCTCGGCGGTGCGGTGCTCCTCCTCAAGGGCTCGAAGAGCGCGAACTTCGGCACCGAGTACGAGTGCATCACCCAGTCGAACCCGGAGGTCGGCGGCGCCTCCGAGGAAGGAGACGACTTCGGCGCCTCGCTGTCCGCCGGCGACCTGAACGACGACACTCGTCCTGAACTGGTGGTCGGCGTGCCCGGCGAGGACGTGGGCAGCGTGAAGGACGCGGGCGGATACGTCACGATGAACGGTACGGAGCAAGGCCCCTACGGAGGGCTGGCCCGCAGCCAGAGCACTCCGAACATGCCCGGCACCGCCGAGGCCGGCGACCGCTTCGGCGCCCAGGTGTCCGTCGGCGACTACAACCGTGACGGACTGTGGGACACCGCGGTGAGCGCACCAGGGGAGAACGCCGGTGAGTCCAGGTCCGGTGGCGTCTGGTTCGCGCCGGGCAGCACCGAGGAGACGTACCCGCTGGGCAAGTCGTTGACGCCTTACGGCTTCGCGCTGCCCTACGGCGCCATCAAGTACGGCGAAGTGCTGGGGCTTTAGCCGTTCACGCGCCCTCCGGCACCTGGCTCTTGCCTTCCCTACGTGTGCGCTGGACCACCTGGGCACCCTAGGAGATCAGGAGCCTCTCGGCCGCCCTGCCCGGCTCCGCCGCCGTCCTCGCATCGGCGAGGTTCGGGCTCCGGGCGGCCGTCGCCACGTCTGCGGCGGCCACCTGGAGCCCGAGCCTGGGGCCCGACCTGAACCGTGACGGGTACGTTCATGTCCTGGTCGGCTGTATCGCGGGACGTCGACGGCACGAAGCCGCGGGCCCGCGAGCGTGCGCCACTACGTCAGTCGACTGCGAGTCACTGAATGACGGAGGCGCTGAGCATTCCGTGCTCGATCGTGGCGCTCCGACCAGTTCCAGCAGCGGTCCGGTCGGACTGAGGCAGCCCCGCCCGGCGGGGAGGCGAAACGGGGCCGCCTGCGAGAGCGCCGTGAGCTCTCCGGTCGTACGGCGCTCGATGAAGCCGCCGGACTCCGGCGACGCCCTCCAACAGCGACTATCTCACCGCCCCGCGTGCCCATGGCATATTCCAGCCACATACCGGAGCCCTCACCAGTGCGCCAGCGCGCGCGTGAAGAGACGGCGGGCAGCCAACCAGGAGGCGACCAGCTTCGCGTGCCCGGCGATCTCAGTAGATGCTCAGGCCGTACGCTGACAGCCACTCGACCACGGGCTGGTAGTAAGTGAACCCTCCCGAGCTGCAGTTCCCGCTGCCGCCGACGATGACGCCGAGCGCGATGCCTCCCGAGAAGGCCGGACCTCCGGTGTCTCCCGGCTCGGAGCAGATGGTGGACCTGAACAGCCCGGACACCACTCCCCCGCCGTAGTTGACGGTGACGTTCACCGCCTGGACGCTGCCACAGCGGTATCCGCCGACCCTCCCGACATGGCAGAGCGACTGCCCGATCACGGGATTCGCCGCGCCGGAGATGTCACGGGTACCAGCACCGGCGCCCAGCGAGACCTCACCCGGGTAGGTGACCGCCGTATTCGTGTACCGGACAGTCGCATAGTCATTGCCCGGGAAGCTCACCCCGACAGTGACCCCGACGCTGACAGTCAGAGCGGCATCGGCGTACCAGGTGTTCGCACCCTGAGCGCACCGGCCCGAGACAAAGGCGTACAGCGTGGAGCCGGAACGGGCGTTGAAGCCCACCGTGCAACGGGTGCCCGCGCTGTAGAGCGTGTCACCCCCACGCACCACGACAGCCGCCTCCCGCCCTGCCCGCTCCCCGGCGTGAGCGGCCGACCCGACAGCGACGGACCCGCCGAAGAGCAATGCCAGTACGACAACGGCACGAACAACGACTCGCAGAAGCCTCACGGAGCGTATGACAATCACGGCGACCCCCTACAGCATGTACCTGCCAGCATGCGGCCCCCCGGACCCCGATGACCAGGCCGAAAAACGCCAACCGCACACCACCGGGAACGGGGGGGAACACCAAGAAGCCCTGCATCCCTCCACGCCAACATCACGGGCTCGCGCGGAACGCGGTCGCTGTCGTGTGATGCTCGCATCATGGCTGATCACCCCGAGGTTGCCGTCGTCCGCTGGCCCGACCAGACCCCTCCGATCGGGGACGGCCTGGCCGCCTTGCTGACGGCCTACCATCTGCGGACCGAGGCCGAGAAGGGCGCACCAGTTGCCGGTGTTGCAGAGCTGCCGGATCGCTACCGGGCAGAGATCACCGACCCTCGGACGGCATTCGCCGGGGATGTCGTACTGGTGGCTCGCCAGGGGGACGCCACCGTCGGGTGTCTTGTAGTGACCTCCCTCGCACACGGGCAGTCGGAGATCAAGCGGCTCTGGACCGACCCCGAGTTCCGCGGCCGGGGCATTGCGTCCGCCTTGCTCCGCGCCGCGCTCACTCATGCTGCGGAGAACGGCGTGGACACCATCCGGCTCTCGGTGTGGGAATGGCGGACCGGGGCCATTGCCCTGTACGAACGACTCGGCTTCACCGTCACCCGGTCATGGGACGAGCGGGGGCAACTGGTGTGCATGCAACGTGCTGTATGAAAGGCCACGACAGTGCGCCGACGGCCGCGACACGGCGAGATTCGGCCCCTGCCGACCCAGCGCGGTTGCGCGGCCGGATGCAGACATCCGGCTGTGTAGCTCGCTGACGTTGCGATCGCACGGTTGATGCACGGGCGACGGAGGAACGGTCCACACCCACCCAGCAGATCCGTACGTCGTGTGTACCGCCATGCCGGAGGGGGGCGAGCGTGGCGAGCAGGCGGTCAGTAAAGCGCCGTGTACTCGCTTCGCGACGGGCGGGGACGACGATCCGGCTCGCCTCGATGTCGTCGTGAAGGCGCACCATCTGTGTGACGGCGCGCCTTCAGGTGGCGGCACAGAGCGCACAAGCCTCCAGGCGCGGGACCTGCCCGATCGCGCGGTGCGGCCTATGCGCTCTCCCGGCCGTCGGACCGACGCGTCAGCGCAGTCCGGCGAAGAGGTCGTTCTCGGAGAGGGCCGCGCCGGTGGCGTCCTGGACGCGTACGAAGGTTTCCACGCCCATCAGTTCACCGAACCTCTCCTTGCCCATCTTGAGGAAGAAGATGTTCTCGCCCTGACTGGCGTGCGCGGCCAGCGCGTCGAACTTCTGGCCGCTGAACGCGGTGGTGTCCACCCACGTGCTGATCTCATCGTCGGGGAGGCCGATCTTGGCCATCTCGGCGGCCTCGGCAGGATCCGGCTCCGGCATGTCCTCGTGGAACTCGCGCATGATCTCGCCGAACCGCTGCATCATCGAGCGGGGCATCGTGGTCCAGTACACCTTCGGGGTCAGCGTGGTCATCTCCAGCGCCGCCATCGTGATGCGGTGGGCCTGGATGTGGTCGGGGTGGCCGTAGAAGCCGTTCTCGTCGTACGTGACGACCACATCGGGCTGGTAGTGCCGCATGAGTTCCGCAAGCCTGGCGGCACCTTCCTCCACGGGGGTCTGCCAGAAGGATCCGGGGGCCTCGTTGCTCGGCCAGCCCATCATCCCCGAGTCGGCGTAGTCCAGCGTCTCCAGATCGCTGATCTTCAGGACATCACAGCTCTCCTGAAGTTCTTGACGGCGCATCAAGGCGACGGCCGCCGGATCGTGACCGGGGTCGCCCGGCTTGACACCCCCCGGCCCATCGCCGCAACCGCCGTCGGTACAGGTCACGAGAACCGTGCGGATGCCTTCCGCCGCATACCGTGCGAGGACCCCTCCGGTGCCGGTGGCCTCGTCGTCGGGGTGGGCGTGCACTGCCATCAGCGTCAAAGGCCGGTCAGTCATGAAAAATCCTTCTGCAGAATTACGTCAAGGTATGAAAACGCGGTGCTTGTACCGCGATCCCGGGGCCCGGATCCTGGCGCGGCGGACAACCTTGCGGTCTCCGTGTCCCCGTGCGGCGCCGGTGCCTCGCTCGATACAACCGTGCCGACCGCACCTGCTGTTCCCGGTGCGGCCCGTTTGGCCTTGTGGGAATCGGCGTTTCGACGCGACTGACGCACAGGCGCGACCTGCACGCCTCGGCGCCACGTCGATTCCGACCTCTTCCGGCACCGGACATGAGATTCCGGCACGAGACACGAGATTCGAGACCCTACAAGATCGCATCGGATGTTCGGGGGTACGGAGCGCACCGTACCGGCGAGGCTCCACGTTCGGGCGATTGTCGGTGGCACCCGACAAAATGCCCGCACGGCCGTCGTCACCACGGCAGGGGGCGTGGAGAAAAGGTCACCATGCGCGAATTACTCCATTTCGAACGCCTTCACGCGAACGAACAACTGCGCTCGCCATCCGGGCGGTATGTACCTCGTTACGGCGCAATAGGCGTCGCCGTGATCACGGACACGGACTAGCCCAACTGCACCTGCACCGCCGCCCGCGGATCCGGCGGGCGATCCGCGACGACATCGACGAGGTCTTCCTCACTCCCGGATGCGTACTCACCTTCTGGCCACGCCTGAACTCATTGCCAGTAGGTTCCTGACCGAGGTGTCGTCGCCACCTCGTTCGGCCACGTCCGCCGGACCCGGACGAGTTGCTCACGCAATTCGTCCACCCAGCCGTTCCCCGGATCCAGTACGACGGTGACGGAAACGCCGGACTCGACACTGTCGTCGACCGTGACGACGGGACGGGGCACCGAGAATTGTCTGTCGGCCTCGATCCGGATCTCGGTGTCGCCCATGGCCGTCCAACGGATGCCCTGCCTGTCGGAAAACCCCTCCAGGGCCGTGGACCAGTCATCCAGGGCTTCGGGTGACAAGCACAGCCCGAGGTGCCCGCCGGCGAAGGCGCCCGTGATGATGAGCTCGGCACCGAGGTAGTCGTTGTACGGCGTGTCCCCGGGCCTGTTCCGCCCCAGTACGCGTAGTCGGACGCTGCCGTCCCGGTCGATCGGGCGGATCAGGCGGATCAGGCGAATCAGGTCCACCCCGTCACTCATCCCCGCGCCCTCCCGGTACTCCTGATACCGCTATTACTCCGGATCATGATGCACATTCCAGGTCTTGATGCACGAGTCGCGAACCGGCCCCGGCGCCGTGTCCGGACCGGTCCGCCGGTTCGGCGGACCGGCGGTTGCCAACCGATCGGTCCAACACAGCCGCTGTGTACGCTCGTTCGGTTCCCGGTCGAGAGGAGTTGCCGAGTGGCCCGGTCGAGTGGACCTGTTCTGCGTACCCAGAGGCTCGTGATGGAGCCGATCGGGCGCGGGGACAGTGACGACCTGTTCGAGGCCGTGGTCAGTCAGGACAGCGTCATGCGTTGGCTGGCGACCGGCCGGGCGGACAGTCGGTCCGCGGCCGAGGCCATGTGTGACGACCACGTCGCCCACTGGACCAGACACGGCTACGGCGACTTCGCGGTCAGGGATGCCGCGACGCACACGTTTCTCGGCCGGGTGGGACTGCGTAATCGGGCACGGCACGGAGTTGACCTCGGTTTCGCCGTACACCCGCGGGCCCAGGGCCGTGGGATCCCCTCCGAGGCGGGCCGTGCGTGCCTGGACCTGGCGTTTCGCCGCCTCACGCTCCCTGCCGTCTTCGCCTTCGTACTGCCCGGCAATACGGCCTCGATCGCGGCTCTGCGCCGCCTGGGCGCCCAGGCCGACGGGACCCTCCGGTCCAGCGGCCTGCAGTGCCTGCGCTACCGGTTCGGCCCCGCCGCCACGACCGCCACCGCCGCTGCAGCCGCCGCGGAGCATGCGGTGGACGACGAGGGTACGGACCTCCGGTTGATCCATGTGTCGGGCCCCGGGTCCGCGGATGACGAAGCCGCACTCCGCGACGGCCTGCCCGATCCCTTCGGGGTGAACGGGCTCGGCCTGGTGTGGGCCGACAAGCAGCACACCCTCACCGCTGTCTCCGCAGGACGACCGGTGGCTTCGGCGGGATGGCTGCTGGGGGACATGCTCTTCGACGGATCGTCGCCGTACCGCGGGGCTGGGCGGCGTGCTGGTGCACCCCGCGCATCGAACCCGGGGCATCGCCCGGACGGTGATCAGCGTGGCGGTCGAACACGCACGGGCAGCCGGCGCCGAGACCATGGTTCTGCTCTGCAGCCCGGACCTGGTCCCGCTGTACGCCCAGCTGGGGTGGAGCCGACTCTCCGTGCCCGTCACCTTCCGGCAGCCCGACGGTGAACGGACCTCGCCGCTGACCACCATGATCTACGACCTGGCCTGCCTCATCCCACCGTTGATGTGGATCTGCGCGACCTGCCTTTCTGAAGCACTGAACAGGGTTGCGCCGTGTGGTCAGGCTGCCTCAGCAGAAACGAGATTGACTGGTCATCAGGAGCCGGAGCTCCCGTGAGCTGAGCACCGGACGATTCACCCTGTCCCTCCCCCGCCCGGCTACTGAACCACCGGTGTGACGCCCGCCGTCTTGTGGCCGTCCCTCCTCTTTCCGTCCGCGGCCGGAGAGGAGGCCGCCTCTGGATCCAGGGCGTCACGGACGGCGGTCAGGATGTCTTCCGTGTCGGCGCCGAGCGCTCGGGCGGCCGAGGTGAAGTCCCGTGCCAAAGTGGTGAGTTGGTCGGCATCGTGCGCGTATGGATCCGGTGGGAGCGGTGCGACCCGGGTGCCCGCGCCACGGCGGGTGCGGATCAGCGCGGCGGCCTCCAGCTCTCGGTAGGCGCGGGCCACGGTGCCCGGCGCCAGACCGAGATCGGTGGCGAGTTGGCGCACGGTCGGCAGGCGCTCGCCCTCGGCCAGCCGTCCGGTGCGGATCAGCGCGGCCAGTTGGGCGCGGATCTGCTCGTACGGCGGTACCTGGCTGGTGGTGTCGACGCGTACGGCGGGCTCACTCATCGTCGAACACCCCGTTCTCGGCTGCCTCGTCGTCGACCGCCCTGGGGGCCACGACAGTGACCAGTGACCATCCGAAAGTGAACATGCCCAGCAGGCCCAGGGGGCAGAGCGCCACGATCGTGGCAGCGCCGAGCGGGCCGAGGCAGGCCTTGTCCGTGAGCGCGACGAAGAGCATCAGCACGACGAGCAGCACCTGGCTCGACACCAGCAGCCCCCAGGCTCCGGTGACAGCCCACGCACGGTCGCGGCGCTGCTGTTCGTCACCCGTGCCGTGGGCTATGCGGCGCAGAGCCCAGACGCAGACGGGGGTCGCGACCGCGAGCGCGGCGAACATCGGGCCGCTGTAGTACAGGCCGGGCCAGGGGCCGAGTGATGTGCGCATCCCTTCGCAGGTGACGTTGAGGACACCCCCCGCTCTGTCGGGCCGGTCGACGTTGGAGGAGGCTGTGAACGCGCCGATCACCAGCAGGGTCACGAGGAATCCCGCCTGCAGAAGGAGCAAGGGCGCCATACGGGGCGGCACTTGGTCCCGGACGAGGCGCGGAGCCAGGCTCGCGGTGCGTACCGCCTCCTGGGGGTGCAGGGCGAGTGCGTCGCCGAGCAGGGCACCGCCCACCGCGCACAGGCCGAAAGCGGTGATGGCGAACACGAGGGGCAGCGTGATGTCGCTGCTGTTCATCATGACCAGATGCTGTGCGGCCACGATCCCGATCGCCAGACAGGACCAGCGGGCGTAGTGGTCGGCGTGGTCGAGGATCCGGGTCTGGAGCGGGACGGCGTCGAGCATGTGAAGATCCCCCGGGTCATCTTGTACCAAGCAGTGGATACAAGATGGCTCAGGCCGAGCGCTTGTGTCAAACGCTCGATACAAGATGCCGCAGACTCCCGGATCGGTTGGCGCTGTTTCGAGTTCGCCCTCCGTGGAGCGGGTGGCGGTACGGGCGACGGGCGGGTTGGCGCTATCCGAGTTCGATGTCGCCGGAGCGCGTGGGGACGGAGTCGAGGGCGGCGAGCGTCGCCTCGTCGAGGGTGATCGCGCCCGCCTCGGTGTTCGCCCGCAGGTGTTCCGGGTCTGCGGTGCCCGGGATGAGGAACGTGTTCGGGGCGTGGTGGAGCAGCCAGGCCAGGCCGATCTGTGCGGCGGAGACGCCCAGTGCCTGCGCGGCGGTGACGACGGCGGGCTCGTCGGTGACCTTCGGCAGTCCCGCGTAGGCGCCGCCGAGCGGGAAGTACGGCACCCAGGCGACGTCCTCGGCGAGGCAGAGCCGCAGCATGTCCTCGTCGTCGCGCGCCACCAGGCTGTAGGCATTCTGGACACAGGCGATGCCCAGCGGGAGCGCCTGGCGCAGTCCGTCCAGGCTGACGCCGCTGAGGCCGACGGCGCCGATCTTGCCTTCGTCCCGCAGATCGGCCATCACAGCGAGCTGGTCGTCGAGGTCGACGATCTGGTCGCCCTCGGGGCGCAGCCCGGGGCCGCGGTCGGCGCGGCGCAGGTTGACCAGGGGGATCTGTTCGAGTCGGAGGCCCTTGAGGTTGTCCTCGACGGCGGCCCGCAGCTGTTCGGGCCGCTGAGCGAGGCGCAGCGGGACGGGGCCGTCGGGGGCGGGCTCGGCGCCGACCTTGCTGACGACCAGGACGTCGTCCTCGGGGCGGAGCGCGGCGGCGATCACCTCGTTGACGAAGCCGTCGCCATAGAAGTGGGCGGTGTCGACGTGATCGACGCCGAGCTCGACGGCGCGACGCAGCAGCGCGACCGCGGCCTCACGATCCAGGCGCCGCAGCTGCATGGCGCCGTAGCCGACGCGGGAGACGGTGCGGCCCGCGAGCGCGCCGGGCCCGCCGGGTCGTGCCGCTCCGACGGCAGTTTCGGTGAGCCGGTCGGACCGGGCGGTCGAAGCCATGACGGTCTCGCTCTCGTGAGACGATGAGGGTAAACGGAGGGACTCCGTTAATGAGCACCGTAACACTAACCGGAGGGCCTCCGTTTTGACTGTGCCCGACTCTCCCACTCCCGACTCCTTCACCCCCACCCCCGACTCCGCCATCCCCGACCGGGCCGCGGAAGCGGCCGGACGCCCGGCCCGAGCCGACGCCCGCCGCAACCGTGAGCGGCTGCTCGCCGTCGCCCGCGACGCCTTCACCGCGACCGACGGCAAGGCCACGCTCGACGCCATCGCCCGCGAGGCCGGCGTCGGGATCGGCACCCTCTATCGCCACTTCCCCACCCGCGAAGCACTCGTCGAGGCCATATACGCCGCCGAACTCGACGCGGTCGTGACCAGCGCCCCCACTCTGCTCTCCGAGCTCCCGCCCGAGGCGGCGCTGCGCGCGTGGATGGACCGCTACGCGGCCTTCTCCGCGGCCAAGCGCGGCATCTCCGAGACCCTTCGGGCGGGCTGGGCCTCAGGCACCATCGCGACACCGGCCACCCGGGAACGGATCACCGCGGCGATCGCGCTGATCCTCGACGCCGGAGCGCGGTCCGGCTCTCTGCGAGCAGACGTCGAGGCGGAGGAGGTCACGATGATGGTCCTCGGGGTGTTCCTGTCCACGACGGCCGGCAACAGCCCGGAGCTGACGGGACGGCTGCTGGATCTGGTGGTGGATGCGCTGCGGCCGGTGACGGAAGGCGGATCCCGGGCCTGAGGCTCTGATCAGCGGCGGCGGGTGGGGGCGGGCCCCGTAACGCGGGCCCCATGGGGCGGGCCGCAGCAATCCGCGGCCCGGGTGCGGCGACGCCCCCGGACCCGCACCCTGCGTGGGGCGTCGGCGTCGGCCCATTCATTGGCCCATTCATCGGCCCATTCGTCGGCCGCAGTGACGACCCGGGCGCCGATCAGCCGACGCCAGGCACCTCGCGCAGGTTGCGCGGGACCTCCGTCAGGCATCATCAGGCGTCACCGGAGACCGTCGCGGGCCGTTGGTGTCGAAGGCGGCGGTAACCACCTCGCCGGCCACGCCGTTGGACGGGGGGCGGCACGACGTGTACAGCGGCAGGGACCATACTGGTCGGGCCTTGATCTTCCACAGAACGGTTCCATGACCAAGAACAGCAGCTCTTCGACGACCGTCCCCGGCACCGTATGGCTGGCACGCGGGCGCCATCTCGGGCCCGATCCCGAGCAGGACGTCCGACGCAACGTGATCGCTCTCAAAGCGGCCGGGGTCCTCGACGACTATCTGGACCTCGACCCCGTGGAGGCGGCCCGCTCCACTCCTTTGTACCCGCGGGAGAAGTCCGCCGGCCCCGGCCCGTCGGCCCGTCGGCTCTTCGAGGCCCGCTGGCGCGTGACCGACGGCGTCATGGTGCGCGCACAGCTGACCACGTACGAGCCCGGGGGCCGTCGCTCGGACAGCGAGGGGATCACCTGGGTCCTGGCCGCCGAGGCGGAGGCGGCATGGGATCCCCGGTGGCCCTCGCCCGCCACCATGTTCTGGCCCGACAGCGACCGAGTCGCCTGGGACCACGACGTGCTGCCCGGTGTGCGCCTGCGGACGGCGAACCACATGCCGACGGACCAGAACGAACTGCGCCGCCACCTGCGGGATGTCTCCCGCAACACCTGGTACATCCACGTCGTGGTGCATGAAGCCATGACACCCGATGCGAAGGGGCAGCGGCCGGTCTCCGCGTTCCTGCCGCCGAGCCTGCGACACCAGGTCATCGAGCACCGGGCCACGCCGGCCCAGGCGGAGATCGCCGACTTCGCGATGAAGCGGGAGCTGAACGTGCGGTTGCCGCGCGGCGGCGCCGTCGTCCTACCCACGCAGCCGCGGAACCGGGACCACGACGCGGAGCACTTCACCGTGCACAGCGTCTTCCTGGACGGCTCCGAACCAGCAGAGCTCCTCGACCTCATCGAGGAGTTCGCCGAGCTGCCGCGACCGCTTCCGGAGGGCGCCGAGCAGGCTCTGACGCAGCTGCGCCAATGCTGGCACCTGCTGACCCCGGACGAGGAACTGGTCCACGCCCAGGCCATGGTCGTCAAGTACGCCGAAGCACTCGACGCCATGACGAAGTCCAGCGAGCTCTACCAGGCGGCGGCCGAAGCGGCGCAGGCCGCGCTCGCCGAGTTCAGCAGCGGTGACGGCACGCCCCGGCCTCCCGTGTCGGATACGGCCAAGGCCGTCAGTTCACCGCTGAACGCCATCAAAAAGGGACTCGGCCGCTTCCGGGACCCGAGCAGACAAGACATGTGACGCCCACCGCGCGTGGCGACCGTCCGGTGTTGGCCACAGATGTTGGCCACGGATGTTGGCCACAGATTGCGGAGTCCGCGGTCCGCGGTTCGCGGTTCGCGGTTCGCGGTTCGCGGTTCGCGGTTCGCGGTTCGCGGTTCGCGGTTCGCGGTTCGAGGTCTCCCGGGACACCGTCCGGCGACAAGTGCCGAGAACACTGCTCGGCGAAACGTTTGCCCGATGTGCCGGGTGCTTCCTAGCCTCGCCGCATGAATACCGTGACTCCTCCGCCCGCCGTCCAGCCCCGTTTCGTCACCGCCGCCGTTGTCCAGGCCGCGGCCCCGCTGTTCGACACGCCGGCCGCGGTGGCGCGTGCCGAGGAGCTGATCCGGCAGGCCGTCGGCGAACACGGTGCCGAGGTGGTCGTCCTGCCCGAGGCGTTCCTCGGGGGCTACCCCAAGGGCCTCGATTTCGGCATCACCGTCGGGAGCCGGACTCCGGAGGGCCGCGAGTTGTTCCGCCGGTATCACGCCTCCGCCATCGACGTCCCCGGCCCCGAGGTGGACGCCCTCGCCGCGCTCACCCGGGAACTGGGGTGTCACGCCGTGGTCGGCGCGGTCGAACGCAAAGGCGGCACCCTCTACTGCGTGGCACTCTTCCTCGGCCCCGGCGGCTATCTGGGCCTGCACCGCAAACTGATGCCGACCGCCGCCGAGCGCTACCTCTGGGGCCAGGGCGACGGCTCCACCCTCCCGGTGATCGACACCGGTGCCGCCCGCCTCGGCGCGGCCATCTGCTGGGAGAACTACATGCCACTGTTCCGCACGGCGATGTACGCCAAGGGCGTGGACCTGTGGTGCGCCCCGACGGTGGACGACCGTGAGGCCTGGCAGGCCACCATGCGGCACATCGCCCTGGAGGGCCGCTGCTTCGTCCTCGGCGCGAGCCAGTACCTGCGCCGGGACGCCCTGCCCGCCGACGTCCGTCCCGTCCAGGGCGACGCTCCGGACACCGTCCTCATCGGCGGCGGCTCGGTCATCGTCTCTCCGCTCGGCGACGTCCTCGCCGGTCCGCTGCGCGACGGCGAGGGCATCCTGAGCGCGCGGCTCGACCTGGACGACCTCACCCGGGCCCGTTTCGACTTCGATCCGACCGGCCACTACGGCCGCCCGGACATCTTCAGCCTCCGCGTCGACGAGACTCCCCGCACCGCGGTCACCACCGGGCGGACCCCACACACTGACGCCGAGTGAACTTTTTCAGACACGCATGTGGCGTAATCCGTCATCTTCCAGCCATGCGCGCGTACGGGCCCCAACTGCGTCCTTTACGCCTCCGTAACCCCCGGGGTGCTGGATGACACGACCCTGACCAGGGGCGATGCAGGATTCCTTCATTGACGGCGGCCCAGGTGCTCATTAGCGTCGGCGCCATGAACCACCGAGCCCCCGCGGACACCGTCGACGAACTGGACCGGCGCATCATCGCCGCGCTCCAGCTCAACGGTCGTGCCCCGTGGAGCGCGGTGGCCCGGTGGGTGGACGCCAGCGAGACGACCGCCCAGCGGCGCTACCGGGCCCTGCGCGAGCGCGGGCTGCTGCGGGTCGTCGGCACCCTGGAGCTGGACCGGACGCGGGAGGGATCCTCCATGCTCGTCCGGGTTCAGGCCAGGCCCGGACGGGGACTGGAGGTGGCGGACCGGCTCACCGCCAGTCCGGACGTCCGCTTCGTGGCCGTCGTCACCGGCGCCGCCGACCTGATCGTCGACTTCGTCGCCCGCGACAACGAGGAGATGATGCGGATGCTCTTCACCGATCTGCCGGCGGCCGACCTCATCACCAGCACCGAGGCCGTACCGGTCATCCGCGCGTTCACCTCGGCGTCGATGTGGGACACCGGGCTGCTGCCCGCCGAGGCGGCGGCCGACCTGCGGCCCGAAACCCTGGCGTCGTCCTGCGACCGCGCCGACTGGGACGTGACACCACAAGCGCTCACCACCCTGGAGCAGGCGGTCGTCGCGGCCCTCAAGGAGGACGGCCGCACCCCGGTCAGCACCCTGGCCAGGAACCTGGAGCACACCGAGTCCAGCGTCGCGCGGGCCATGGACCGGCTCATCGCCCGCGGCGTCCTCCAGTTCCGCACCCTCGTCGAACCGGCGCTGATCGGGTACGACGCGGAGTTCATGGTCTGGCTGTCGATCGAGCCCGACCGGCTCGACGCCGCGGGACGCCAGCTCGCGCGGCATCCGGGAACCAAGTTCCTGGGCGCGGCGACCGGCCGCTTCAACCTCGTCGGGCACATGGTGCTGCCCCGCCGTACCGACCTCTTCCGCTACACCAGTGACGTCATCGGGGCGCTGCCTGGACTGATGGCCTCCGACGTGACACTGCACCTCGTCACCATGAAGTACTCCTGGCACCGGATGGTCCGTCCCACCGCAGCCCGTACCCCTTAAGTCCCCACCGTTTACGTCCCCACCGCTTGCGTCCGCACCGCCGAAGTCCGTACTGCCTGAGTCCGTACTGCGTGAGTCCGTCACTCCTCAGCGAGCGCCCGCCCCTTCGGGCCCCGCGACGGCTCCCGGCGTCGGTCCCACCTCTCGTCCCCCACTTCTTCTCTTCTTCGTCCCGTCCCCGACCCTCGTGGAGTCACCATGCCCACAGACGACTCCGGCCTGCCCGCGGACAGCTGGCGCTGGACCGAACAGACCTGGCGCGCTCACACCGACGCCGTGCGTGCCGGACGGCGGCTGATCCCCGACCGCTGGCCCGGCGGCGCCCGCGTGGCCGTCGCGCTGTCCTTCGACTCGGACCACGAGACGATCCCGCTGCGCGACGGCGAGACCAGCCCCGGCCGCCTCGCCCAGGGCGAGTACGGCGCCCGCGTCGGCGCACCCCGGATCCTGGACCTCCTCGCCCGGTACGGCGTCCCCGCGACGTTCTTCATGCCGGCGGTCTCCGCCCTCCTGCACCCCGAGGAGGCCCGCGCTTACACGCGTGACGGGCACGAACTGGCCGTCCACGGCTGGATCCACGAGCGCAACACGCTGCTGGGCCGCGCCGACGAGCGGGAACTGACCGCACGCGCCCTGGACACCCTCGACACGCTGACCGGGCAGCGCCCCGTCGGAATCCGCACACCGTCCTGGGACTTCTCCGACTCGACGCTCGACATCATGCTCGAACTCGGCTTCGCCTACGACTCCTCGCTGATGGCCGACGACGAGCCCTACGAGATCGTCGCCGACGGCAGGCCCACCGGCCTGGTCGAGATTCCCGTGGACTGGATCCGGGACGACGCCCCGTACTTCACGATGGACCGTTACGGCTCCGTCCGCCCGCACAGCCGCCCGCGCGACGTGCTGGAGATCTGGACCGACGAATTCGACGCCGCGTACCGAGAGGGCGGCGTCTTCCAGCTCACCCTGCACCCGCACGTCATCGGCCACCGCTCGCGGCTGGTGGCGCTGCGCGGACTCCTCGACCACATCGCCGCCCACTCCGGCGTCTGGTACGCCACACACGCCCAACTCGCCGCCATGGCCCGCACCGCGCTGAACGGCGAGACGGCCCCACCGAACAGCGGGACGACCTCGCCGAACGACCGGACGACCGCCAGTTCCGTCCCCGACGCCCCGGAGCAGACGCCATGACCACCGGATCCGCCACGCCACCCGCCGGTCCCCTGTCCAAAGGCGGCGGCTCCCCCGCCCCGGGCAGACTGAGCGGCGCCCAGCGCAAGGCCATCGTCGCCGGCACCATCGGCAACACCGTCGAATGGGTCGACTGGGCCCTGTACTCCATCTTCGCCAAGATCATCGCTGACGAGTTCTTCCCCAAGGGCGACGGAGCGGTGGCCCTGCTGTCCACGCTCGCCGTGTTCGCCGTCGGCTTCGTGATGCGCCCCGTCGGCGCCGCCGTGCTCGGCGCCTACGCCGACCGCCACGGCCGTAAGAAGGGCATGACCCTCACGGTCGCCCTGATGGCGGGCGCCGGCTTCCTGATCGCGATCACACCGAACTACGACACCATCGGCGTCCTCTCGCCACTCGTCCTGCTCGTCGCCCGGCTGGTCCAGGGCTTCTCAGCGGGCGGCGAGTTCGGTTCGTCCTCCGCCTTCCTCGTGGAGTCGGCGGCCCGCGGCAGGCGCGCGTTCGCCAGGTCGTGGCAGCAGGTGTCGGTCGCGGGCGGTGTCCTCATCGCCTCGCTCCTGGGCACCCTCACCACCTCGACGCTCAGCGACGACGCCGTGCACTCCTGGGGCTGGCGCGCCGCGTTCGTCTTCGGCGGGCTCCTCGGCCTGGTCGGTCTGTGGCTGCGCGTCACGGTCGAGGACACCGAGTCCTTCACCCAGGCGCAGGACACGGGCCGGACCCGTACCAACCCCGTCAAGACGATGTTCGTCGAGCACCCGGCGGCGACCCTGCGCGTCGCCGGCATCACGATCGCGGGCACCCTGACCTACTACATCTGGGTCAACTACCTTCCCACGTACGCGAATCTGACCACCGGCATCCCACTGAAGACGGCCCTGCTGTCGCAGACGCTGTGCCTGGTCGTGTTCGTCGTCGCGCTGCCGTTCGTCGGGCTGCTCTCGGACCGGATCGGCCGCAAGCCGACCATGGCGGCCTTCGCCGGCGGCTTCGTGGTCCTGGCCTGGCCGCTGCTGCACCTGCTCAGCGGCAGCTTCCTCAGTCTGTTCCTGGTCCAGCTCGTCGGCATGCTGCTGATCCTCGGCTACTCCGCCAACTGCGCCGTCATCATGGCCGAGCAGTTCCCGGCGGAGGTACGCGCCACGGGCATCGCCCTGCCCTACGCCCTCGCCGTAGCGGTCTTCGGCGGCACGGCGCCCTACCTGACCACCTGGATGCACGAGAACGGCCACACCGACCTGTTGTGGATCTACGTGTCCGGCGCCGCGCTCATCTCCCTCGTCGTCTACCTCACGATGCCGGAGACCAAGGACAAGGAGTTCGACTGATGGCGCACGTGCTCGTCACCGGTGCCGCGGGAGGCATCGGCGGGGCGATCGCCGAGGAGTTCGCCGCGCGAGGTGCGCTGCTCACGCTCGCCGACCGCGATCCCGAGGCGCTGGAACGGACCGTGGCCCGGCTGGGCGGTGGCACGACGGCGCACGCCGCGGACCTCACCGATCCGGACGCGCCCGCCGCCCTGGTCGAGGCGGCCTGGGCGGAGCACGGCCCCGTGGACGTTCTGGTCAACGCGGCGGGTGTCTACCCGTCCCTGGACATGGCGCAAGTCGACGCTCGCGCCTGGGACCGCTTGTTCGCCGTGAACCTCCGCGCCCCCGTGCTCGCGACCGCCGCGTTCGCCCGGCTCGCCATGGCGGCCGGGCGGTCCGGCGCGGTCGTCAACATCTCCTCCGGTTCCGCGTTGCGGGCCCGCCCCGGCGGCGGCCCGTACGCGAGTTCCAAGGCCGCTCTGGAGATGGCCACCCGGGCCGCCGCCCTGGAGCTGGGCGAGCACGGCATCCGCGTCAACGCCGTCAGCCCCGGGTTCGTCCAGGTGTACAGCGACTGCAATCCCGTCTCCGCCGAGTACGCCTCGGCCATCGGCGCCAACCCGCTGGGGCGCCCGGGCAGCCCGCGGGACATCGCCCACGCGGTGTGCTGGATCGCCGGCCCCGACGCCTCCTGGATCACCGGGGAGGTCCTGCGCGTGGACGGCGGATCCAGTACGGGCGCCCTGCACCTGCCCCGCATCTGGCAGCCCGGCGACACCCGCGCCACCCCCCACACGGCGATCCCGGCCGCCACCTCGGAAGGACTCTCCTCATGACCGACCCCTCCCCGCAGCGGGCCGCCTACACCGTCGTCGGCGGGGGTGCGATCGGCGGCACGCTGGCCTTCGCCCTCGCGCGGGCCGGCCACCCGGTCACCCTCGTCGACACCGACCCCGCCCACGTGGCCGCGATCCGCGCCCGCGGCCTCGTCGTCGCACACGGCGAGTCCCGTACGAGCGTGCCGGTCGCCGCCGCCACTCCGGACGAGTTCTCCGGCACCCTCGGACGGGTCCTGCTGGCCGTGAAGGCACAGGCGACGGCCACCGCGGCGGCCTGGATCGCGCCCCGCCTGGAGCCGGACGGCTATGTGGTCTCCCTCCAGAACGGCTTCAACGAGGCCCTGATCGCCCAGCACGTGGGCGCCCACCGGACCGTCGCCGCGTTCGTGAACATCTTCGCCGACGTGGTCGAACCGGGTGTCGTCCTGGACGGCGGCGCCGGTGCGCTCGTCATCGGCGAGGTCGGCGGCGCGCCGGTGAGCCCCCGGGTCCGCGCGGTCGTGGCCGACCTGCGGAGCTGGGGCCCGGCCGTGGCCAGCGACAACGTCGAGGGGTATCTGTGGGCCAAGGCCGGCTTCGGGGCGATGCTCGCCGCCACTGCCCTCGCCGACGCGCCCATGGCCGACCTCATCGACCGGCACCGTCCCGCCATGGCCGGACTCACCGGTGAGATCTTCGCCGTCGCCGACCGGCTCGGCGTGACTCTGGAGGCCTTCGACGCCTTCGACCCCCACCCCTTGCGGCAAGGAACGGACCCGGCGGAGCGCGACGCGGCCTTCGACCGCCTGAGCGCGTGGCTGCGTACCCAGGCGAAGGACCGCAGCGGCATCTGGCGGGACCTCGCCGTACGGCACCGGCCCGTCGAGGTGACCACCCATTACGCCGACGTCTTCGACGACGCGGCCCGCGAAGGACTGCCCACGCCACTGCTGCGCAACGTCATGGACGGCCTGCGCGAACTGGAGGGCGCGCCGGACGGGATGTCGGAGTCGCGGCTGGAGGAACTGGACCGCCTCGCCGGACCGACACCGCCGGGAACAACGGCGAGCGGACCGACGGCGACCGGACTGCTGGACGAGCCGGACCGCCTGGAGCCTGGCCGGCCTTCCCGGCCCGCGGTGCCCGGACGGTTGCCGGGGGCGGAGCAGGCCGCGGCGGTTCGGCGGTGGCTCGACGAGCACCGCGAGGACATGGTCGCCGACCTCGACGCGTACACCTCCCAGGGCAGTGCCAGCGACGACCCCGCCGACCTCGCCGCTTGTCTCGGCTGGCTGCGCGACTGGCTGGACCGGCGTCTGGGGGCACCGGACGCCGAAGAGATTCTTCCCCGGGCGGAGGCGGAGGCGGAGGCCGGGGCGCGGACGGGGTCCGAGGCGGGGGCCGGGGACATCCTCGTCCGCCGGTACCCGGCCCGGGATCCGGCCGCCGAGGACGGCAGGCCGGTTCTGCTCCTCGGCCACTACGACACCGTCTGGCCGACCGGCACTCTCGACCACTGGCCCTTCCTGCGGGACGGCGACCACATCAGCGGGCCCGGCGTGTTCGACATGAAGGCCGGTCTCGTGCAAGCGGTGTGGGCCCTGCGCGCCCTCGACGCCCTGGGCCTGCCCAGGCCGGCCTGCACCCTGATGCTGAACGGCGACGAGGAGACCGGCAGCCTCGCTTCCCACGAGGCCATCGTCGCCGGGTCCCGCGGCAGCAGGCTCGCCATGGTCTTCGAGGCGGCCGCGGACGGTGCGATCAAGACGGCCCGCAAGGGTGTCGGACTCTTCACCCTCACTGTCACCGGGAGCGAGGCCCACGCCGGACTCGACCCCACCGCCGGAGCTAGCGCGGTCGACGAACTCGCCCACCAGATCCTGCGCCTGGCCGAACTGCGCGACCCGGACGCGGGCACCTCCCTCAACGTGGGCGTGGTCGAGGGCGGCACCCGCAGCAACGTCACCGCCGGACGGGCCGTCGGCCGCATCGACATCCGCGTCGCCTCCGCGGCCGAGCAGAACCGCGTCACCGATGCCCTCGCCGCCTTGAGCCCGGTTGATCCGCGCACCCGCGTGGAGATCACCGGGGACTGGAACCGGCCCGTCTTCGAGCGCACCGAACAGGTCGCGGCGCTCGCTGAACTGGCCCGCCGTTGCGCGGCGTTGCTCGGGGAGGACCTGCGGGAGGCGTCCGTCGGCGGCGCGAGTGACGGCAACTTCGTCGTTGCCGCGGGCACGCCCGTCCTGGACGGCATCGGCGCGGTCGGCTCGGGCGCGCACGCCCGCTCGGAGAACACCTCGGTGTCCGGCATGGTCGCACGCTCCGCGCTGGCCGCCACGGTGCTGACCTCGTTGGCCGCGGGATGACCCAGAAAACGGATCAGGCTGTCCGGACGTCGCCGACGGGGGTGTCCCCGACGAGTTGAACAACAGGCTTCAGCCCAGTGGGTCCAGCCAGTGCGTCTGGTGCGTCTGGTGCGTCTGGTGCGTCTGCGGAAGCGGTAGTCGATCTGCCCCGAGGTGACTTCGTGAAGGGCGGAAGACAAGCCCAGCGCGATACCGATAGCCGGGGCAGTAGGCCCCGCCTCTTCGGGCACCCATCGTGCCCTGCCGCTTCCTGACTCGGCACAGGTGTCGCGTTTAACCTCCGGAAGTGAGCCTATGGACTTCCCTGGAACCCGCCTCCGCGACAGTGGACCCGGGTGGCAGTACGACTGTGCGGCTGCGTCTGCGCAACACCGGTGACGTGGTGGACGAGTACCGCTTCGAGGCGGTCGGTCCACTGGCACCCTGGACGAGGGTCGAACCGCAGACACTGCGGCTGTATCCGGGGACGACGGGCTCGGTGGACCTCGCCTTCGCGCCACCACGGACACCCGATGCGACGGCAGGACCCAACCCGTACGCCATACGCATCACGCCGACCGAGCATCCGGAGGCGACCACCGTCCCCGAGGGCAATCTCACGATCACTCCGTTCACGGAGGTGCGGGCGGAGCTGGTGCCGCCGACGGTGAAGGGGCGTTTCCGGGGCCGTCCGAAGCTGGCCGTGGACAACCTCGGCAACACGAAGCTGACGGCGTCGGTCAGCGGCAGCGACAACGGCGACCAGCTCTCGTACGACATCTATCCGTCGAACGTACAGATCGAGCCGGGGCGGGCGGCGTTCGTGAAGACGACGCTGAAACCGCGCCAGATCAGCTGGTTCGGATCGAAGGAGGACCGGCCCTACACCCTGACCGTGCAGCGGTCCGGTGTGGAACCGATGGACGTCCAAGGCACCTACGTCCAGCGAAGCTTCCTGCCACGCTGGCTGGCCACCTTCCTCGGTGTGTTCATGGCCCTCGCGATCACCTTCGTGATGCTGTGGATCGCCTACAAGCCCCAAGTTCGCAGCTCCGCCACGGAGAAGCTCCAGGAAGCCGGCATCAGCACCCTGCCACCGAGTCCCACGGCCTCGCCCGAGGCGCCCAAGGTCCCGTCCGGGGCTCCCACAGTGCCCCCGGCCGCGACCGAGTCGCAGAAGGCGGGCGGAGCCGCGGCCGGTGCGGGAGGCGGTGGTTCGGAGGACAAGGAGACCAAGGCTCCGGAGAAGACCGCCGCGACCGCCGTCCAGAAACTGGCCGCGCAGGACCCGAGCGGACGGCACATCTGCTATCGGGCCTATGTGTCGGGCCAGGGTTGGACCGACGCCGTGTGCGACGGCGAGACGGCCGGCACCGTGGGCAAGGAGACGCCGCTCAAGGCCGTCAACATCGCCGTTTCAGGCACCAAGGGCACGGCCGGCGCCGCCTTCGTCCACAACCCCGGGTCGACCAACGGCGAGGGGCACTTCCCCGACCCGTGGTCGGGCGTCGCCGACGGCATCGACAACTACCTCGGCAGCACCAAGAAGGACGCCCCCAACATGCTGGGGTTCACCATCAACGTCGATGGCGGCGGCGGAGCCGTCTGCCAGACCGCGCACGTCCACAACGACGCCTGGCTCGGCCTGGAATGCGACGACCCCAAGGCCGGGTTCGACTTCACCTACGCCGGCACCCACAACAACGACCTCTGGCTCGAAGCGATCAAGCTCACGGTGTGACCCGAACCGTTCAGTCACAACTCCGGTCCCGCCACGCGCAGTTCGAGGCGGGGAAGCCGGAGTTGTCGTCTGACTGACAGAGAAGCCCTCGCCCAGATCGAGCAACACTGTCGAGCGACGGTGCTGGGGCCGCCGAGGGATCAGGTCGTGGTGGGCCAGGTTCGCAGCAGTGCGGTGATCTTCCCAGCGGTGCAGGTGGGATCGAGCAGCAGGTCCTTGAGAGCGACCGCGTCCTCACGGGTCGGCTTGACGGAGATTCCGGCGGCGTCGAGGTACATGACGCCTGTCGCGGCGGCCACGGCCAGGTTCGAGCGCTCCAGCCAGCGGCACCGGCCCAGCGTGTGGATCAGGGCAGCGGCCTTGGCGTACGGACTGCCGTAGACACGCTGCTCGAAGAGCTCGGCCCGGTGACGGGCGACCGCCGAGACCGGAACTCCGTAGTCGTCGGGGGCGGGGTCGTCCGCTCCGGCCGCCTCGGCGACCTGCAGGATCCAGGCAACGTCGATGTGCAGGTCCATCAGGCTACGCGTACTCCCTCGGGCGCCTGGCGTGCATCCTCGGCGTCGTCGAAGACCGACTGGTGATCGGCGAGGAAGCGAGCAGCCGCCTCGACGCTGCGGGCGCGCAGGCCGCTGGCATCGTCCTGGACCAGCCGGGCGAGGTAGTCCCCGATGCTCAGCCCCAGGTCGGCGGCACGCTTTCGCGCGAGTTCCGCAATGTCCTGGTCCACTCGTGCGCCCAGTTGTGTCTTAGCCATTCCCGCATGGTAACAGTCGTTACCAGTCTTGGTACAGGGGCTCCTCATTCCTGCCGCAGTCGCGGACGGATCCAGTACGAGCAGATCTCGGACGACTGCTCCGCCGGGACCACGGGCGACGGGCAGGCCGGGCACTGGTCGCAGGTCACAGGTCACAGGTCACAGGTCACAGGTCACAGGTCACAGCAGAACGACGGAATCTCGTGGGCGGGGTGAAAGGCCTCCACGGGGGCACCCGGCCTTCTGCGACACCGATGGGTGCCGCTCTTCCGACAGAAAGAGAAACCCGTGTACATAGGTCTCGGTACCGTCGTCGTCATTATCATCATCATCGCCGTCGTCATGATGCTGCGCCGCCGCTGACGTGGGCGAGAGCGGTCTGTGAGTGTCGAGACACTGGCGGGGCCTCGTGCGGAGCGGTTCGGCTGTCTTCCGAACCGCTCGCCGGCCATCTGGTGCTGCCCCAGGGCAAGTTGCCCACACTCACAGACCGGACAAAGCCAACGGGCTTCTACGTAACACCGCCTGACACTTGGTGTCCTGGTCCAACGGGTTCAAGCCGGGTGGAGCGCGAGCGTCGGCGAGAGGCGGGACGCGCGGACGGCTGGCTGCAGGCCCGCGATGCTGCCGATGAGCAGCGCTGCGGCGAATCCGCCGCCGACCGCCCACAGTGGAATGACCCAGGGAATACGGTTTCCGAGGGCGTACGTGCCTGTGACGGCCGTGCCGAGCAGGATTCCGGCGACGCCTCCGAGGCCGGACAGCAGCAGGGACTCGGTGACGAACTGGCCCCTGATCTGCCCTCGGGCAGGCTCTCCGGAGAGACCCTGCACCAGCGCATTGCGCTTGCCGGGCCGCCCGGCGAACTGAAGAACCTCGCAGACACCTTGGACGCCATGCTCACCGTCTGGAGAAGCTGGTCTCCGCCCAGCAGCGATGTGCCGCGAACGCCGCCCACGAATTGCGCACTCCCATGGCCATCTGGCGTTCGGCGGCCGAGATCGGCCTCGCCGACCCCGATCCCGATCACGTCGCGTGGATACTCGAAGAGCTGCTGCGCGTCGCCGACCGGAGCGAGCACCTCGTCGAATCCCTGCTCCTGCTCGCCGCCGCGGACCAGGAGCCTATCGACGTCGTGCCGTTGCGACTGGACGAGACGGTGGCCGACGTCGTCGCCGACAGGATGCGGGAGGCGGAACAACGCGGCATCACCCTCACCTCCCGGTGCGAGCCCGTCACCGTCGACGGTGACGTGGTCCTCCTGTCCTTGCTGGTGCGTAACCTGCTCGACAACGCACTGCGTTACAACCACGCCGGTGGCGCCATCGACGTGTCACGGGACGACCACGCCGGTGGCGCCATCGACGTCACTGTCACGGGCCGAACGCTGATCGTCGTCAACACCGGCCCGTTCATCCCCGGCGAGGTCGCGCCCCAGTTGTTCGAGCCCTTCCGGCGCCTGGGCAGGCGCAGCCACGCGCCGGGGGAAGGAGCGGGTCTCGGTCTCTCCATCGTCGCCACCATCGCCCGTACCCACCACGCCCGGGTTGTCGCCGGCGCCAACCCGGACGGCGGGATGACCGTCACCGTCCGTTTCCCGTAGAACGTGCAGAACGTGCGGGCCCCAGCCCTGGACAAGCCCCGATCGGCCTCAGGAACGGCTCGGGCCCACTTGTCCCGCGACATGTCGTCATCTGTGGGACAGGGGACGATATCGCCATGGCGGACGGCATGCCGTCGGACGAAGCTGTAGGTGGCGGACCGATCGGGTGCGCCGACAAGGAGCGGAGAGCGGAAGCATGACGAGCGATCTTGTTACGGCCGCGGGTGTGACGGTGCCTGCCACGAAGTTGGCGCGCGAGGCGACGGAGCTGATCCGGGACACCACCGACGAGCTCATCTACCACCATTCACGCCGGGTGTACTTCTTCGGGAGCCTGCGGGGCCGCGAGCGTGACCTCAGCTTCGACGCGGAACTGCTGTATCTCGGGGCGATGTTCCACGACGTCGGTCTGAACGAGGAATTCCATCACAGCGGACGCCGGTTCGAGGTGGACAGCGCGGACGAGGCCAGGCGGTTCCTGCAGTCCTACGGCGTGCCCGAGGACAGCGTCCGCCGTGTCTGGACGGCGATCGCGCTGCACACCACCCCCGGCATCCCGCAGTTCATGGAACCGGAGGTGGCGCTGGTCACGGCGGGGGTCGAGTACGACGTCCTGGGCATCGGATACGACAGTGTCTCCGCCGAGGACCGCGGTGCCGTCGTGGCTCTGCATCCGCGCCCCGACTTCAAGCGCCGCATCCTGGACGCGTTCACCGACGGCATCCGCTCCAAGCCGGAGACGACCTTCGGCAATGTGAAGGCGGACGTCCTGGAGCACTTCGTTCCCGGTTTCGAGCGGGGAGACTTCGTCCGGACGATCCAGGACTCCACGTGGAAGGAGTAGCGCGGCGCGGGCCCCGTGGTCGACGCACGGTCGTCATCGTGGCGTTCGACGGGGTGCAGCTCCTCGATGTCACCGGCCCGGTGGAGGTCTTCACGACAGCCAACCGCTACGGGGCCGACTACGACGTGCGGGTGGTGTCGCCGACCGGCGAGTCCGTCACCACCTCGTCGGGTCTGGTCATCGGTGCCGGTGGACCGCCCGGCAGGTTTTCGCGGCGCCGCAGCACCTTGCTGGTCGCGGGGCAGTCGGACTGGCGCGCGGCGGTGGCCGACACCGGCCTGGTCACGTTGGTCGCTCGGTTGACCGGGCAGGTGGAGCGCGTGGCGTCGGTGTGTGCGGGAGCTTTCCTCCTGGCCGAGGCCGGTGTCCTCGACGGCCGCCGCGCCGCCACGCACTGGGAGCTCGCGGCCCAGTTGGCTGCCGCGTGCCCCCGGGTGCGGGTGGAGGACAACCCCGTCTTCGCGCGGGACGGCCATGTCCTTACGTCAGCGGGTGTCACCGCGGGCATCGATCTCTCCCTGGCCCTGGTCGAGGAGGACTGGGGTGCGGAGATCGCCCGCAGCGTGGCCAGGCAACTGGTCGTCTTCATGGCCCGACCCGGTGGGCAGGCCCAGTTCAGCGCCCGGCTGGCTCCGCGGCAGCCACAGCATCCGTCGGTGCGCCGGGTGATGGACCGCGTCACCGAGGATCCGGCGGCGTCTCACACCCTCACGGCCCTGGCGTCCGCGGCCGGGTTGAGCGGCCGGCACCTGGAACGGCTCTTCCGCACCGAAATCGGTATGACGCCCGGCCGGTACGTGGAGTCCGTCAGGATCGAGGCCGCCCAGGCACTGCTCGAGGACGGTGGCGGCACCGTCGAAGAGGTGGCGCAGCAGGTGGGGTTCGGCTCGTCGGAGTCGTTGCGACGGGTCTTCCAGCGCGTCCTGGGTATCGCCCCGACGCAGTACCGCGCCCGGTTCCACAGCACCGCGACCCCCTGATACAGGGCCGGCACCGGGCCGGTGATGCCTGCGGGCAGATGGCCCCGCTCATCGATGAACAAGCTCACTGACGACCCCTTGTCGCCCTTGTGACGCCTGTGGTTGAGTGACATAAGGCTGGATTGAAACGATTCAATTCTTACGCGAGGCTGTTTCGCGCGGCGCGCCGGGCTGTATGTCATCGATGGAGGCAAGCGTGAGGAAGCGCAGAACGGCTGCCGGGCTGATGCTGGCGCTCGTGACGGTGATGTCCGGTCTGGGTTCGACGCCCAGCGCGGCCGGCGTGCCCCCTGAGGACCCGCAACGGGGCCTGTCGGCAAGCGAATCGGCGCTCGCAGTGAGCGGGCTCAAGGTCGAGCATCAGGTCAGGCCGCTGGGGGTCGACACCGCCAGGCCGAGGCTCAGCTGGCAGGTGTCCCCGGGCCGGAACGCTGCCGGTCGCGCGGGTGTCCGGCAGGTGGCCTACCAGGTCGAGGTGTCGGCAGCGCCCGGTGGCCGGGGCGGGGTCTGGGACAGCGGTCGCGTGCGCTCCGCCAGGTCCTTCGACGTGACGTACAACGGCCCCGCCCTCACCTCGCGTACGCGCTACTACTGGCGTGTACGGGTCTGGGACGGGTCCGCGAAGGTGTCGCCGTGGAGCGGTGAGACACGCTTCGAGACCGCCTTCGTCGATCCCGCCGACTTCCAGGGAACGTGGATCGGAGCGCACGACAAGGCGCCGACGCTGCGGCTCGACGACGCGAACTGGATCTGGTACCCCGAGGACGACCCGTCCGACTCGGCCCCCGCCGGGACGCGCTACCTGCGCCGGAGCTTCGATCTGCCCACCGAAGCTCAGCTCACGACGGCGGAGCTGCAACTCACCGCCGACGACCAGTTCACGCTGTACGTCAACGGCACCCGGGCGGCGAGCTCTCCTCGCGTCGCGGACGCATGGAAGTCGGCGAGCGTCATCGACATCGCCTCGTACCTCCACGCGGGCACCAACGTGCTGGCCGTCGAGGCGACGAACACCAACCAAGGCCCGTCGGGCGTGCTCGGGAGCCTGAACTTCCAGGGGTCGGGAGCGCCCGCCGACCTCGTCACCGACGACAGCTGGAAAGCTTCCGGCTCCTTGGACGCCGGGTGGGAGCAGCCCGCGTACGACGACGGGAAGTGGCCGAGCGCCCTCAAGGCCGCCGCCTACGGCGCAGGTCCCTGGGGCCGGTCGGTGTCGGCTCCGCCGCCCCCCGAGACGCTGCTGCGCGACGAGTTCACCGCCGGCAGGCGCGTCGCGTCGGCACGGGCCCACATCGCGGGCCTCGGCTACAACAAGCTCTACCTGAACGGCAAACGGATCGGCGACCGGGAACTCGAACCCGGATTCACGGTGTACGACAAGACCGTCCTGTACTCGACGTACGACGTCACCGACGCGCTGCGCACCGGCGGCAACGCCGTAGGGGTCAGCCTGGGGCGCGGCTACTACGCGATGGACAACCCGGACGAGTGGAAGGCGTCGTCCTGGTGGGGCGAGCCCAAACTCAAGCTGGAGCTCGACATCACCTACGCCGACGGAAAGCGTCAGCGAGTGGTCAGCGGCGGCGGGTGGAAGGTGTCCGACGGGCCGACGGCCACGCAGTCGCTCTGGTTCGGTGAGACCTACGACGCCCGGGCGGAACAGCCCGGGTGGAACCGTACGGGCTTCGACGACAGCACCTGGCACTCCGCGCTGAAGGTCGACGGCCCGAAGGGCACACTCCGCTCGGAGGACTTCCCGCCCATCAAGGTCACCGACCGGCTGAAGGCCGAGCACACCACCACTCCGGCGGACGGCACCCACGTCTACGACTACGGCAGCCCCACCGCCGGCTGGGCGCGCGTCGGCGTCGAAGGGCCGGCCGGGGCGACGGTCACCGTCACCTACGGCGAGAAGCTGCGTGCCGACGGCACCGTCGACAACACCGGCGCCTTCGGGATGGGGCTGCAGACCTACTCGTACACCCTCAAGGGCGACGGAGTGGAGCACTACCAGCCGAGTTACAGCTACGCCGGTTTCCGCTACGCCCAGGTCGTCGTTCCCAAGGGAGTCACCCTCCGTTCGGCCGACGGGATGAGGGTGCACACCGCGGTGACGTCCACGGGCGGCTTCACCAGCTCGGACGGCCTGCTGAACCGCTACCAGGACGCGCAGGCCGACACGATCCTCAACAACCTGCACTCGATCCCGACCGACACACCCATGTACGAGAAGCGGCCCTACACGGCCGACGGCTTCCTGTTCGCGGACTCGGCGATCGCGAACTTCGACATGCAGAACTTCCTCGCGAACTGGATGCGCTCGCACCGCGACGACCAGAACGCCGACGGATCGATCGGTCCCACCGTCCCCACCACCGAGTCGGGCAAGAAGGTCAAGGACCCCATCTGGTCAGCCAGTTACATCCTCGGCACCTGGGACCTCTTCTGGTACTACGGCGACACCGAGGCGGTCGCCGACAACTACGACGGCATGAAGGCCTGGCTGACGTACTACGAGCACGACATCGCCGCCACCGGCGGTATCTACACCGGCTTCAGCTACGGTGACTGGCTCTCCCCGGAAGGTGCCAACGCTCCTGAGGGCACCCGGCTGTCCGGGACCTCGTACATCTACCTCACCGCGACACGGCTCGCCACGATGGCGAGGGCGCTGGGTCACGACGCCGACGCGCGGCACTTCGAGTCCTTCGCCGCCCAGGTCAAGGACACCTTCAACGCCACGTTCTACGACCCGGACGAGCACGCCTACTACGACAACAGGGACGCGGGCTACCGCCAGACGTCGAACCTTCTCCCGCTGAGTTTCGGCCTGGTGCCCGAGGAGCACCGACGGGCCGTGATCGACAGTCTCGTCGACGACATCCACACCCGTGACGACCATCTGGACACCGGCGCGCTCGGCACCAAGGTGCTCCTGCCGGTCCTCACCGAGGCCGGGCACGCCGACCTGGCGTACACCGTGGCCACCAACCCGACCTATCCAGGCTGGGGTTACTGGTTCGAGAGCCTGGGCGCCACGACCATGTGGGAGGAGTGGAACGCGAACTCGCGCTCGCACGACCACGCGTTCATGGGCACGGTGGACGACTGGCTCTACCAGGGTGTCGCCGGGATCGAACCCGCCGCACCCGGTTACACGAAGGTGAGGATCCGCCCCAGCCTCGTCGGCGACCTGACACACGCCTCCGCCCACGTCGAGTCGCCGTTCGGCCGGATCGCCTCGTCATGGACCCGGAAGAAGGGACAAGTCACCCTGCGCGTCGACGTGCCCGTGGGGTCGACCGCCGAAGTCCTCGTACCGGTGACGGCCCGGCAGAAGGCACACGCACCGGCGGCGGCGAAGGGCGGCGAGCGCAGGGACGGCTACGCCCGCTTCACCGTCGGTGCGGGCAGCCACGTCTTCCGGGTCACCGGCTAGGACGCCAAGGATTCAGGGGCCGGTGCCTGCCCGAGCGGCAGGCACCGGAAGCGGCAGGGCGGTCGACTCGTCGGTCGGGCAGCGGTGGCTAGCGGATCTCTACGCCCGGGCCGTTGTCACCGCTGAGGTTCTCGCCGTACTCGGCCTGTGCCGACGGCGTTCCGAGGTCCACGGGGTTGTGCGCGGCCGACTTCGAAGCCGTCAGGCCGGCTGTCGCGCCGCGCAGCAGCCACACCGCGCCGCCGTTCCTGACCGTGCCGAGGTCCTCTCCCGGCGCGCCGACGGTCAGGTCCGCCTTTCCGTCACCCGTCACGTCGAGCAGCCGCAGCGAGCCGCCGAACACGTCGTTCTTCTCGGCGACCCCCGGCACGTTCGCGGTGTCCTGGTGGAAGGCCTGCGCGCCCGTGCCGGTGAGTCCGCCCCTGCCGCCCTTGAGGAGGACCACGGAACCGGCCTTGGCCACCGAGCCGATCGCCTCACCGGGGACACCCACGGCCAGGTCGGGATATCCGTCGCCGTTCGCGTCGCCCGCGCTCAGCCGCCCGCCGAAGGCGTCGTTCTTCTCACTCACGCCGGGCACGCCCGCGGTCTGCTGTGTGATGGTCTGCGTGCGGGTCTGGCTGGGGCCCGCGGCCGAACCGTAGTAGATCTTGACGGTCCCCGGGTCGTCGACCATCTCGGTGTCGCCGCCCGGGAAGACGCGGGTGGCGAGATCGGCGTAACCGTCCTGGTCGAAGTCGGCGACGGCGGTGGTGCCCGCGGAGGACAGCCGCTGCGAGACCGTGGACAGACCGTCCTTCGTGCCGAGCCAGAGCTTGCCGCCCTCGGCGTGGTTCTCGTAGACGTAGAAGGTCGCGAGGTCCTCGATGCCGTCGCCGTTGAAGTCGCCGGCCGCGGTGGAGCAGATCGTGTTGTCGGAGCTGAACGCCAGTATCTGCTGCTCGCGTGCGGGTGCGCCGGCCCGGTCGAACGGCCCGTAGAGGACGTCGCGGTAGTCGTAGTCCTCGCTGTTGTCCAAGAACAGATCCGTGTGACCGTCGCCGTCGAAATCGCCCGCGGTGATGTCGGCGCCGACATCGGCGTTCGCCGGTGCGCCGATACGGACGGAGTCCTGGCCCGAGATACCCGTCCTGCGGCCCCACAGGACGATCACCGATCCGCCGACGTTGTCTTCGGGACGGTACTCCCGGGTCGTCAGGGCCAGGTCGGTCAGGCCGTCGCCGTCCAGGTCGCGGGGGACCATCGAGTAGCCGAAGACCCCGTTGTCGGCGGAGACACCGGGGACACCCGGGGAGTCCTGGTCGATGACGGTGGTGTGGGCCGTGTCGAGGCCGTTCGCCGAGCCGTAGGTGACCGTGATGTAGCCGGCCCAGGTGTGACCGCCCACCGTGGCGCCGGGGGCGGCCACGGCGACGTCCTGGTAGCCGTCGCCGTTGAAGTCCTCGCGCACGGTGGTGGCGCGGCCCGCGGCGGATGCGGTGCCCGCCACGATCGGCACGCTGAAGGTGCCGATCAGAGCGGCTGCCACGGCTGTCGATACGGCTGGTCGACGGATGCCCACAAGTCCTCCTAGAAGCACACGGCCCCAAGGCCGCGCACGGGTGACATTCGCCTGTGAGACACGCGGCAACGGCGGATGGTTGCGCGGTAAACGGAACATGAACCGATGACACGGAGCATGTAGGCGGGCCGTTCCCGGGGGCGCTCGGTCCCGGAGACCCCGCAGCGGAGACGGTCCGGTCAGTCGGTGCCTCTCACCGGGCGACTCACCCGGTACGGCTCACCCGGTACGGCTCACGAAGCGGCATTGCCGCGCTTGCCGATCAAGTCCCTGTACAGGGCCGCGCGTTCCTCATGGGTCTTCGCCGCGTCCAGTGCGGTCTTCCACTCCTTCTCCAGGTTCTTCAGCCTCTGCACCCAGTCGCCGAACTCGTGCAGGTCGACATGGCGCTGACTCGAAGCGAGGGGGCCTTGGCGCCGGGTCTGTCGTCCTTGTGGCCACCGACCTGGCTCACGGGGTTGCTGTTCTTCTCGCTGCTTGTCAGGCCGTGCTCGTAGCCGTCGGGGGTTCTGCCTCCCGGCCCGGCGGTCTGGATTCCGACCTGCAGCGCGCCGTCGCGCTTGTGAGTCGGCGGCTTGTAGCCCATGAACGCCTGTCCGTACGACTCGTTCGGGAGGATGGTGTCGCCGTGGAAGTCCTTGTTTCCCATGCCTCTGATGGCCAGGGGCAGGCCGTAGAGGTGGCTGTGGGGGGCCAGCCAGTTCTGCACGGTGGCCCCGATCTCGCCCTTCTCGACGAAGCGGCCCCGTGTTCCGTCCTTCTGGTTGTTGCCGATGTCCATGTGATGTGCGCCGAACCCGCGCCGGTACACCGGCTTGTCGGGCGTCGACCTGGGCTCCCAGAACTTCCGGTCCTCCTTGGTGATGTGGAGCCACTGGGGCAGCTCGTAACCGTGCTGGCCGTCGGCCAGTTGGGGAACGCGGATGTTGACGCGTCCGCCGTAGGCCAGCGCGTGGGCGACGTCGTCCTTGAAGTCCTCGTGAACGCCCTCTTCCGGGTTGAAGACCTTCAAGCCCTCCTTCAGGATCAGGAAGATCTTGGTCAGCAGGTCGGTGCCACGCTTGACCCGCTCCCGGTGCTTCTTGGCGTCCGGCACCTTGTCGCTGATACCGGGAGGCAGCATGGTGTCGACGAGGTTCTGGAAGATCTGCTCGTTCCACTCCCCCGTGAGCTGGTCCTTCTCGCGCTGCGGGGTCGCGCCGTCGTGCATGACCATGTGACGGCCGAGCTGGTAGTCCGATCGGCTGGGTTCGACGGTGTCCTTCCCCTTGCCCCGATCGTCGATCTCCTGCTCCCACCGCAGGGTGGCCACGAGCAGGCGTTTGCCCTCCGGCTGCTCAAGCCAGTCCTGGAAAGCGCCCGCCTTCATATAGGACTCCGCTTCGGCACGGGTACGAAGGTTCACTCCTCCCTATCCGGCGACCAATCGAGTGGGGATGTCCGCGGGGGCGACATCGAGGGCAGTTTCCCCGCGCGAGGGGACGCGGGATCCTGCCGATGTCCGACAGGGACCCTTGGGAGGTAACGGGTCGGCACCTTCAGTAGCCCGCGGCCAGTTGCACGACGGCGGCGGCGCCCGCCAGATAGCCGGATGCCACGGCGGCCGCCATGGACGGTGGGACCGAGGTGGCGGCGTCACCGGCCGCATAGAGCCCGGGGACGCCGGTCCGGCACATGGCGTCCACCTTGATCGCTTCGACGCTGAGCATCTCGTCCGGTTCGCTCAGGGACGCTCCGAGGTCGCGGGCCAGCGAAGAGCGCTGGTAGAGGGTCGACTTGACCAGCAGGGCGCCCAGGGGGATTTCGCCGCCGTCGGCGAACACCGCTGCCCGCAGGTCATTTCCCGGCCCGTCGAGGACACTGATCGGCCGTTCGTCCCAGCCCACCCCGCCGATGGCCAACTGCTCGCGTTGCCGGTCGGTCAGTGCGCCGCCGTTGGTCAGCACCGTGATCTGGTCGCTCCAGGCACGCAGGTTCAACGCGCCGTGCACGCCGACCGCACCGGTCGCGAGAACACCCAGAGGGCGATCAGCGACTTCCCAGCCGTGGCAGAACGGACAGTGGAAGACCGCACCTCCCCATCGTTCGTCCATGCCCGGCAGTTGTGGGTAGCGGTAGTCCACGCCGGGTGCCAGGACCATGCTCCGCGCCCGCTCGCGACGGCCGTCGCCGAAGGTGACGTCGAAGCTTCCGTCCTCCTCCCGCACACTGTGGGTGACCTCGCTCAGGTGCAGTTCGACGGACGGATAGGCCAGCAGCTGCGCGCGGCCCTCGGCGTAGAACCCGTCGGGAGGACGCCGATCGTGTCCCAGCAGGCCGCCGATCTCCGCCGCGACGAGGTTGCTCTGCCGGCCGGCGTCGATGACCAGGGTGCTGCGCCGGGCCCGGGCGAGCGTGAGCGCGGCACTCATTCCGGCGGCCCCCGCGCCGACCACGACGCAGTCCTTCATGTCGGTCATACAGGTGTAGTCCTTCTTCATGACACCCAATGAACCAGCCGCTGACGTGCACGGACATACGCGGTTGTCGCGGCTCGATACGCGTTTGTACGGCGGTGCACGGCGGATAGAATCCAGTGGGTGGACATGATCAGCCAAGCCGTCTCCGGCCTCCGGGTGGGGCGTGAGACCGTTCGACGATTCCGTCAGTCGGGTTCGTGGGGCATGCGGTATTCCGGCTTGACCGGGAGCGGTTTCCACGTGGTGCTGCGGGGCACCGGCTGGCTCGTCACCCTCGACGCGCCGCCCGTCGCCCTGAAGCCGGGCGATGTCGTCCTGATCACGTCCGGAGCGGATCACGGGCTCAGTCACGCTCCGTGCCGGCTCGACGGGCTGCCGCAGGTGACGCTGAGTCTGGACCAACCGGCCGCGGGCCCGGCCGACTTCGAGTTCCTCTGCGGCGCCTACCGCCTGGACCACGGCCAGGTGCACCCGTATCTGAAGGTCATGCCGGACCCGCTCGTGGTGACTCCCGACCATGAGCGGTTCCCGGCACTGCGCCCGGTCATCGGCCTGCTCGACGACGACGCGGTACAAGCGCGGGCGGGTACGAGCGTGACACGGTCGGCGCTGCTCGACCTGATGCTCGTTCACGTCCTGCGGCAGTGGCTGGAGGACGAGGACTCGCAAGGCCGGCCCGTGGTCTCCGACCCGGCGATCACCGCCGCACTGCGCACGATCCACGACAGACCGCAGACGCCGTGGACGGTGGCTCAGCTCAGCGAGACCGTGGGCATGTCCCGGGTGGCGTTCACACGACGCTTCTCGTCGGTGGTCGGCAAGCCACCCATGACCTATCTCAGGACCTGGCGGCTCAGTTGCGGCGCCCGGCTGCTACGGGAGACGGACACGTCACTGGCCGCGATCGCCCGGCAGGTCGGCTACTCGACGGAATTCGCTTTCGCAGGTGCGTTCCGCCGCGAGTACGGTGTCTCGCCGGGCCGGTTCCGCCAGGGCGGGGCATAGCCGCAAAGACGCAGTCAGCTCCGCGAACCCGGGCGCTCTTCCGCCTGTGACACCGCGTATCCGGATACGGAAGGCCAGCGCACGGTCAGTACCACCGACTCGTCCTCCGCGACCCACGAGTGGTCCACTCCCTGGCCCCAGACGACATAGTCGCCTTGTTCCTCCAGCAGCACGCTACGACCGGGGAACTCCATGCGGAAGCGACCCGAGATGAGCACCAGGAGGGCTGTGCGCACTTCGCCCTCCACCCACTGCGCCCGCTCCTCGCCTCGTGGGTGGACACCCCACTTGACCTCCACGGCTTCGCTGTGGCGAGGATCGCCGTGCTCCTTGAAGTGACCGAGCAACCATCCCCGGTCCAGGGCCGCGTCCTTGCCCGCGTGGCCCACGTACACGCTGTCTTCCATGTGCCCGAACGCTAGCAGTCGGTTACGGCGTCAGTGGCCGGAGTGATCAGTGTGAGCTTCGACCAGCAGTCTCGCGGCCACCGCGGCTCCGTCGGTACGGATCCTGGGGCCCAGCGCCTCGGCCCGTGCCCGGGTCTCGGGTGCCAGGGCCGTCTTGACCGCGACGTTCAGGGAGTCGTCGGTCAGGGTCGGACCGTCGAGTGCCGCACCGATCTCCAGGTCCGCCACCTGGCCGGCCCAGTACGGGTTGTCCGCCAGCTGGAGCGGTATGACCACCTGCGGCGCGCCCGCCCGTGCGGCCGTCACGGTCGTGCCCGCGCCCCCGTGGTGCACCACCGCGGCCACCCTTCCGAACAGACTCTGATGGCTGACCTCGCCGATGGCGAGGCAGTCGTCCCGGCCGTCGGCCAGGTCCAGGTCCGCCCAGCCACGGGAGACGAGCACACGGTGACCCTGCGCGCGGATCGCCTCGACGGCCCTGCGGGCGATGTCCGGCGCCGGGCGCATGCTGCCGAAGCCCACGTAGACCGGCGGCCCGCCCGCGTCGAGGAACGCCGACAGGTCGGCCGGGAGCGGGCGTTCGTCCGGCAGGTTCCACGCACCCGTCTGTACGACGTCGAGGCCCGGGGTCGCACGCCACGGCCCCAGGACCGGGTCCGCCGCCAGCCACGGCCGGTCGCTGTAGACGTGGTCACGGACGTTGTCCACCGGTGGCAGACCGATCGAGGCCCGGTGGCCGTTGAGCGGCTCACCGAACTGCGCGTCGACGTTGCGGGCGTCCAGCTCCCACAGGGTCCGGACGTCGTCCGCCGCCGGCTCCGGCCAGCCCGGCCGCGGTGGCGGCGCGTGGTATGGCGAGGGCAGGTTGACCGCCGCGTAACACACGTACACGTAACGGACACCCGCGGCCTCGGCCACCGACCGCGCGGCGATCTGTGCCAGACCGGCCGCCACCAGCACGTCACATCCGTCGACCGCCGTGGGGAACACGTCGAACTGCGCGTCGACCATCTCGGTCCGGTACCGGGACAGATCCGCCGCCGACGGCAGGGCCGCCCCGCGCATCATCTCCCGCACCGGCCGCCCGACCGGGAAGAGTTCCACACCGAGACCCGCCAGGCGCCGCGCGAACTCCTCGTCCGGCGGGGCGCACATCCGCACCTCCACGCCGAGTTCCTGCAACCGCACCGCGAGTGCCACCAGCGGTTCGACATCACCACGCGTCCCGTACGTGGACAGCAACACCCGCATTCCGCGCCCTCTTTCGTTCTGCCTTCCCACGCGTCCGCCCTGTGCCCGCCCAGCCTTCGAGCGGTGCACACCGACAGCGCCTGGCCCCGTGCACGTGGTGGCCCTACCCAAGCTGATGCGCAAGTGAACGTTGTTGCAGGGGAGTTGGATGCAGTCGACGCCGGGCGGGCAGCGGCCGGCCGCCACCTGGACCGCTCGCGGACGAGCTCGTCGATCCACAGGCCCTCTCGCGGGGAGCGGTCCTCGTGGCTACGGTGATCGCCAACGTGCCTTTCGGGCCGACGGTACAGCGTCGGCCCTGGGCCGCCCGTACCCGGCCAGACGCACGAGGTTCCCGATTCTCAACACAACCTGAGAGCCACTACATGCATAGATCGGCCAAGCCCGTCCCCGATGTCTCGATCATCCTGCCCTGCGCCGGCTTCGGAACGCGCTTCAGGGCTCCCTACTCGAAGGAGCTGCACTGTCTGGCTCCTGGGGTCACCGTGCTGGACCGCAGCCTGGAGCCCGTCGTCGAACTGGCCAAAAGCGGACTCAACGTGCGTCTGATCGTCGTGTTCGGGACGCACAAGCTGGACACGGTGGGCTATCTCACGCGCTACGCCGACACCTTTCAGATGGTCTTCGTCCACCAGGACCAGTCGTTCGAACCGGATCTCGACGGCGCGATCCGGTCCGCCCTGCCGATGACGCGGGGGCCGGTGGCCCTTGTGCTCCCCGACATCGTTGTCAGCGGTGCCGGCAGCACCGGCAGCCTTCTCGCCGCCCTTCAACAGGTGGAGGTGGCGGGCTGGAGCGTCGTGGCCGCCGAGGAGCGGGATCCCGACACCCTGCGGCAGATGGGCGCGCTGGCCCTGTCCGAGGACGACGGCGTCGTGACCGTCGGGGCGGCCGTCGACAAGCCCGTGGAGCCTTCGGGCTTCAACGCGTTCTGGGGCATGGTGGCGGTCACCGAGGAGGAGGCGCACCGGTTACCCGATGTGGTGAGGAAAGGCGCGGACAGCCCCCTGGCCGGTGCGGTCGCTCTCAAGGTGGAGCAGATCATCAACTACAACACCGTCGCGGGCTGACCTCCCGGCGGCGACGGGTTCGTACGTCCGGATGTGTGAGGAAGCTCCTGGACGTGTGACCAGGCTCCTGGTGGACGGGTTCACGGTCACAATCACCTGTCCGACCAGGAGCTTTCCGCTCTGACGTGGTCAGTAACGGACCGGGAGAGCGAGCAGGCCGCGGGAGCGCATCGACGGCCGCCGGCGTGGTCCTTCCGGCGGAAGGTCGAGCGCGAGCCGGGGAAAGCGGTCGAAAAGCGCGGCGAGCGCGATCTCGGTCTCCATCCGGGCCAGAGGTGCGCCGAGGCAGTAGTGGATGCCGTGGCCGAGGGCGAGGTGGCCGGTCGCGTCGCGGCCGATGTCGAGCCGGTCGGGATCGTCGAAACGGCGTGGGTCGCGGTGTGCCGCGGCCAGGGACAGCAGGACGGTCTCTCCGGCGGGAATGGTCACCCCGCCGATGGTGATGTCCTCGGTGGGGAAGCGGCGGACGGCCAGGGGTACGGGCCCGTCGTAGCGTGCCGGCTCCTCTACCGCGCCGGTCAGTCGGCCGGGATCGGCGCGGAGCGCGGCCAGTTGGTCCGGGTGGCTGAGCAGGGCCAGCGTGGCGTTGCCGATCAGGTGGACGGTGTTCTCGTAGCCGGCGAACAGGATCAGAAACGCCAGGGACATCAGCTCGTCCTCGCTCAGCCGGTCATCGTCGTCGTCCCGGGCGGCGATCATGGCGGAGAGCAGGTCGTCGGCGGGCGCAGCCCGCTTGCCTGCGATCAGCTGCGTGAAGAAGGCCAGCAGGGAGCGGACGGCTCCCTTGGCCCTGTCCGGTCGAGCCGGGTCCGGGGCCACCAGGGCGTCGGTCCAGGACCGGAAGTCCTGCCGGTCGTCCGGGGTCACTCCGAGAAGCTCGCAGATCACGGTGATCGGCAGCGGCGCGGCGTACGAGGCGATCAGGTCGGCGCGGCCCTGCGGTGCGATGGCGTCGAGAAGTGAGTCGGCGGTCTTCCTGATGGGTTCGCGCAGGAGGGCGATACGCCGCGGGGTGAACGCCTGCGATATCAGGCGCCGGATGCGGGTGTGGTCCGGCGGGTCCATGTTGAGCAGATTGGCGTCCAGGGCCGGTGGCAGCGAGAGCCCGTGGTAGCCGCCGGGTGTCGCGTTGCGCTTGTCGAGGGAGAGCCGGGGGTCGGCGATGGCCTGGCGTATGTCGTCGTAGCGCGTGACCAGCCAGGCCGGAAGTCCGTCCGTCCCGGTGATGCGGTGCACAGGTCCGGCTTCGCGCAGCCGCGCGTACACGGCGTACGGGTCCGTGTTCAGCTCGGCGGGGTCAACGAGGGGCGACTGGCCGGGTGTTGAGGATGGCATGCTCTCCACCCTAGACAGGGCGGGCCGAGCACCCCTGCCCGTGTGGGGGCCGCCGTGTGGACGGGCATGGGCCTGATGCCGCCCATGCCCGCCGCCGCGGTCCGCCGGTTCAGCTGTAGGGAATCACCAGCACGGACTTGTCCGTGCCCGTCTGCAGCTTCGATGTGCCGTTGCCGATGGCGTTCCAGACTTCGAGGCGGACGGTGCCGCCGGCCAGATTGCCCAGGCTGCCCGTGGACGCCTTGAGACCGCGCGCCTGCGAGTACTCCTCCCATCCGGTGACCGGATCGGTCGCGAAGTAGTTGTACGTCTCGGTGCGATCGAAGGCACCGTCACCGGTGAAGTCGTAGCTGATCCGCGCCTGTTGGCCGAGCCCGACGGTGCTGCCCGCGTCCACCTGGAGGCGGAACGCGCTCTGCGCTCCCGGGGTGAGCGTGCCGTTGACTCCGCGCACTTCGTAGACGAGGGGCTGGTACGGGGTGCCGTCGTGGTTGGTGCCACCGGCGGAGGCGATCGTGTCGCTGCCCGCCGTGCCACCGGTCGCCGTGGTCAGCGCGCCACCGGTGCGCAGCTGGAAGGTGTCGCCGGTCGGCGGGTCCGGGTCGGGATCGGGGTCCTCCGAACCGGTCCCGGTGCCGCTCGCGGTGGAACGGGCGGGCACGGCAAGGGTCTTGCCGTCGGAGAACGTTACGGTACGGGCCGTCGATCCGTAGTTGTGGGCGGCGTACGTCCGGGTCGTCCCCTTGGTGAAGACGGCGGAGGTGGGGATGTCACCGGTCACGGTGGCGTCCGGGGCGCCGATGGAGTCGAGGGTGCTGATCCAGTGGTAGGTGTGCGCCTTCGACTCGCCCTGTTCCGGGGTGTAGCCGGCGTTGCCCGCGTCCCACTTCGCCTTGGCGGTGCCGGGGTCGGCCAGGGACTGGAACTCCCAGAGGATGTCCCGCCATTCGACGGCGGGGCCGCCGTTCTCCCGTTCCATCTCGGCGATGTTGCGCCGGATGGCGGCCTTCTCGCCGCCGAGGTGGAGTGAACCGCCGGTCACGGGCAGGACGTTGATGCCGTGGATCTCCTCGGGGTTGGCGGTCCACCAGGTGGCGTAGGCGGCGCCGCTCCCCCACACCATGCCCGCCGTGTCCTTGGCGAACGAGGACGGGAAGACCTGCTCGTCGGCGTCGAACCAGTACTGGGCGATCGACTCCGACTCGGTGGTCAGCAGGAACGTACCGAGGTCACGCAGTGAGGTGTCGCCGGTCGCGGAACCCCACAGGACGAGGGCCGCGCTGAGGTTGGTGGACTCGGAGGAGGACTCCTGGTTGTTGCCGGCGGCGAAACCCTGGTGGCCGGAGGCCCAGCTGTGGCCCGCGTAGACGTCGAAGCCGCGCAGGAAGGGGAAGGTGGTGTCGGTACGGCTGGGGTTGGCGGCGTCCCGTACGAGGGCCTTGACCATGCCGCCCCAGGCGGAGTCGGCGGCCCACGCCTGGTCGTACTGGGCGACGACGGCAGCCGCGTACACGTAGTAGCTGTAGTGAAAGTGGTGGTCGTTCAGCTCGGTGTCGCTGCCGTAGGAGGCGGGGTAGCCGGTGAGCGTCTTCCAGTCCTTGTCGTAGCTGAACTCGTTCGCGCCGCCGGCCGTGAACCAGTCCTGGAGCTTGCCCTTGATCAGGCCGAGGAGTTTGTCACGGGTGCCGGTCTCACCGATCTGGTCGGCCAGGGGCACGAGTTGGGCGAGGCGGCCGAGGGCCTTGCCGGTCCAGTAGGTGTCGGAGGCTCCGGAGAACGGGTCGGCGGCGTTCACGACCTCGTTCAGGTAGCCGCGCAGCCTGCCGGTGTCCACACCGTTCGACTTGGGCAGCCCGGGCAGCACCGCCGACGCCTTCTGGCTCGTGGTGAAGGAGGCCGACTCGCGGACCTTCATCGTGCCGCGCGGCGAGACGTAGGTATACGAGGTGAGGGCGTCCGTCGTGTTCAGCCACTGGTGGCGGTAGAGGGCCTGGAGCGTGCCGCGCTCGGTGCCTTCCTTCGCCTCGGTGGTGAGCGTGTAGGTGGCCTTGACGGTGCCGCCGGTGTAGCTCCAGGTGGCCTTCGAGTCGGTGACGAAGCTGTAGGCGTACTTCTTGAAGGTCGCCAGCGCGTCGGTGGACGGCAGCACGGCGACGGAGAAGTAGTCCTTGGAGCCGAGTCCCGCGGTGACGGTGGAGCCGGCCACGTTCCAGTCGCTGCCCGTCGGCGCGAAGAGGGCGTAGTGGTGTCCGGCGACGGTGATGCCGAGGACGTTGCCCTGGTCGGCGAAGACGGTGGGCGCGCCGGCGGTGGTGATCTGGGCGTTGCCGCCGGAACCCTTGGCGTATACGAACGGGGAGCCGTGGCCGATGGTGGTGCGCAGGGTGCGGGTGCCGTCGGACCACAGGGGGGTGACCGTCCAGTCGGACCAGTCGTCGGCCTTGGTGTCGGGCGAGTTGAGGCCGGTCAGCCCGATGGTGAGGTCGCGCTTGTGGGCGTACTCGTACTGGCGGCCGTCGCCGACGATCGCAGGGGTCGTCGGGTAGCCGACGTCGAGCCCGCCGGACGCGGCCTGGTAGGTGAGGGGGTGTCCGTACATGGGGGTCGAGTACGGGTTGTCGCCGTAGCGCTGGAAGGCGAGGGAGGACCACCAGTCGTTGGTGGGGACGGGCCGGTCCTTGGCGGCGGCGGTCAGCTTGGGCGTGACCGGCGTGCCGGTGTTGGTGGTGGGGCCCGACGTACCGGCGGGCCGGGTGTCGGAGTAGCTGCCGGAGCCTACGGGGACGGTGGCGGCTGCCGCTGGTACGGCGGCCGGACCGAGGCCGACGGCGACGAGGGCTGAGGCCAGGAGCAACCCGGCTGCCGGCCTGATGCGGGGGGATGGCATGCGGCACCTCAAGTCTCACGCGACGGGTGCCTGAGAGCGCTCTCAGGTGAGCGCAACGTAAAGCCTTTGTAATGGACGTGTCAATGCATTGAACGCAACACGCGGTGTGCGGCGGCGCCGGGGGTGTTGTGCGTTCGCGTGTTGGCGGCGCCGCGCGGTGGCCTGCTGCACGTGGCGGCGGCGCCACATGGTGGCGCGGTGAACGTGGCGGCGCCGCGCTGTGGCGCGGTGAACGTGGCGGAGTGTTGAACCTCGGGAGGATCAGCGGCCCGGCTGCGCCGTATACATGTCCAGGTCGCCGTACAGCGGGTGGTGGTCCGAGTACCGCGTCGGACGAACACGGTGATCGAGCGGGATGATCCCTCGCAGGAAGACGTAGTCGAACTTGCTCTGCCAGTCGGTGGTCAGTTCGCAGTCGCCGGAGGGCGCGGGCCGGCACTGAGGGTCCACATCCGTGGCCAGTGCCCACATCTCGGCGAGTTCGGGGGCGTCGGGTACGGCGTTGAAGTCACCGAGAACGATCGCGCGATCGTATTGCGCGACGGCTGCGGCGAGTACGCCGATCTGGTCGGCCCGGATCGTCTCTTGACGCCGTTGGGCGAGGTGGGTGTTGAAGATCCGGACGGACCGGTCGCCCACGGTGGTGGTGACGGCCATGTACCCGCGGTCCTCGGATCCGCCGTCGGGGTACTCCACGTTGACGTGCTCCGTCATCGGCGCCAACGAGAGAATCGCCTGACCGAAGGCTCCCGGACTCCACGGCAGTCCCCCACAACGGCCCCAACTCCGCAGTACGGACCCGTATTCGACCTGGTAGACCAGGCCATGTCGGCTCTCCAGATAATCCTGGATCCGCTCGACGTCTCGCACGCACGCCTCTTGGAGGCCGACGACCTGGGGGGCGTACGAGGCGATCTCCGCTGCCCGGTCGGCGCTGCTCTCCTCGCACGGGTTGCAGATGTTCCACGTCATGACGCGGTTCGGTACGACATCCGCGGTGGCTTCGAGGGACATCGACCTGGCGAAAGGGCCATCGGTCGGGGCACTGGGGCCGACGAGGACTATGCAGGCCACGATCAGGGCGCCCGCGAGCAGACGCATCCGCCTCTTGAACACCATCGCCTCCTCGACATGGAGATCCTTGATCCGACGTCTCCACGGACGAGGTTATGGGACGGGGCTGTGGGCCGGCGCATGCGGTGTGTGGGACAAGCGCGAAATGAGACGGAAGGACGGGGCGGCGGCCTCGCGATACGTCGGCTCCGGCCTGGTTGTCCGGCGGCGGCAGCCGCACGAACGGGGCCGTTCCCCTGCAGCGCGTGGGGGCGCTGGTCTCGGAGGACGCCTCGGAAGCGGAGGACGTCCCGGGGGACATCTCGGAATCGGAGGACGTCTTGGAAGCGGAGGTCAAGGGTCAGGCGTCAACTGCCCAGTAGCACCTGATGACTTGGCAAAGATCCGGCACCAGGTCATGTACACGCCCATACGGGAGAGTGCAGAGTCTGCGTGTCCGTCTCATCGGAACACGCGCGAAGGGATGACTCATGGCTCTCTCCCGTTCGGCACGTCTGGGGACGCTGGCCACAGCCGCCGCCTCCTTCTGCCTGATCGCCGCCGCCCCTGGGCCCCACCCGGGCGCCGACGGCGTGGGCGACCCGTACTTTCCGCAGCTCGGCAACGGCGGATTCGACGTACGCCACTACGGCCTCGACGTGGCGTACGACCCCGGCACCGACCGCCTCGACGGCCGCACCACGATCACCGCGCGCGCCACCCAGAACCTCTCCTCCTTCGACCTCGATCTCCAGAAGCTGGAGGTGACGAAGATCGAGGTGAACAACAGACGGGCGCGGTTCACGCGCGCGGGCGACGAGATCCGCGTCAGCCCGCGCGACAGCCTGGGCAAGAACAGGACGTTCACTGTGACCGTGACCTACGGCGGCGTGCCCGAGCCGCTGAGCGGCCCCATCGTCTTCGGCTCCGACTACGGCTGGATGAAGACCACCGACGGCGTCTTCGTCGCGTGCGAGCCCAACGCCGCGTCGACATGGTTCCCCTCCAGCGACCACCCGGGGGACAAGGCCGCCTTCGACATCCGTATCAAGGCTCCCGAGGGCCTGACAGGGGTCTCCAACGGCCGTCTGGTCGGCACGTACGACAAGGGCGATCAGACCGTCGCCCACTGGCGCGAGACGAAGCCCATGGCGACGTATCTCGCGACCGCCACCATCGGCAAGTTCGACGTGAAGCAGGGCAGGACCCCGGCGGGCATCCCGATCTACGTCGCCATCGACCCCGTCCTGGAGAACAGCAACAACGTCGACGTGTACGGGGTCACGGCCGAGGTCACCGACTACTGGTCGGAGATCTTCGGGCCCTATCCCTTCGAGGAGACCGGCGCGATCGTCGACGACATGCCGCAGGCCGGCTTCTCCCTGGAGACGCAGACCAAGCCGGTCTACTCGGCCGTCCGCAGCGAGTCGACCATCGCCCACGAGCTCGCCCACCAGTGGTTCGGCGACTCCGTCTCGGTCGAGAAGTGGAAGCACATCTGGCTGAACGAGGGCTTCGCGACCTACTCCCAGTGGCTGTGGAGCGAGCACAAGGGCACCCAGAGCGCCCATGACGCCTTCCTCGCGGGTTACAACTCACGCCCCGCCGACTCGGCCTTCTGGCAGACGGTCGTCGGCGATCCGCAGCGCGACACGATGTTCGCCTCCGCCGTCTATCAGCGCGGCGCGATGACGCTCCAGGTCCTGCGTGAGCGCATCGGTGACAAGGCGTTCTTCAAGCTGCTCCCGGCGTGGACCAAGCAGAACCGGTACGGGAACGCGAACACCGACGACTTCATCCGGCTCGCCGAGAAGATCTCTGGCAAGCAGCTCGACGCACTGTTCCAGACGTGGCTGTTCACGAAGGGCAAGCCAGCTCTGTAGTGAGGGTCCGTGAAACCCCTTACAGGGCAGGCGAGTTCGTGGTCCTTTCGCGGGGGCTGCCCCTATGAGTTCGGCCAAGGAAACTGTTTGTGCTGCGAAGGTGTGGCGGGCAGGATCGCGGGGTGGCTGATCTGCTGTGGGACGACGTCAAGAGCTTCTTCGACCCCGATATGATGGGGTCGTTGCCAGACGTGCTTGTTCCCGAGACCTCGGTGGAGGACTGGCAAGCGGTCCTCGATCTCGTCGGGCTGAGCGGCTGGATGTGCCAGTACTCCGAAGGCGAGACAGTGCTTCCGGTGCCTCGCGCGGAGGCAGTGCTATCTCGTCCCGCTGACGCGGAGTGCGCGGTACTGCGGATCTGGCCGACTGCCGATGTATTGGCGATCTTCCGTTTCTATTCGGTGGAGGAGATCGACTTCGATGTTGATCTGCGGGAGCTTCAGGGCCAAGAGCGACTCGACGTGCTCTGCGGCTTCCTCACCGCGATCGGGCGGCGGTTGGGCAGGCCGGTGGTGATGTATTGCGAGGGCGGCGCTCCCAGCCATCCGGTCCTTGGGTTCGATGTTGAGAGCGATCAGGTGGATCTGTTGGCGGATCCCCTGGTCAGATGACCGCTGCGGCTGGGCGGGGTTCGTAGAAGGCCGCGCTGCGGAGCCATGAAAACGGTAACTGTGATAGTTCGACTGCGGCCCGGGTTGGGCTGCTGTCAGGCTCGGCGTCGGCGTTCCGGCATGACCCGAAACGGTAATTGGCGGCTCGTCAGAGCTTGCCGTGCCCCCGAGATGTCTGCCGGACGTCGGCGTCGGCCTGGCCCACCCTGTTGGCTTGATCAGCAGCTTGTCCGCCATTTCGACGTGACTCATCACAGTTATGCCACGCGGTGACTCCACCCAGGCCGACGCCGACCACGGTCGTCCAGCCGCAAGGAGAACAACCGCATGACCATGCTTGCAGAGCGAGTCGACGGCGTCATCGGCGTCGACACTCACCGAGACACCCTCGCTGCGGCAGCCGTCAGCCCCATCGGGGCTGTCCTGGCCACCACGGATTCGCCTGCCAACGCCCGCGGATACCGCCGCCTGCTCGACTTCGCACGTAGGCACGTCCCCGGCCGCCGCTGCTGGGCACTGGAAGGAGTGGGTAGTTTCGGCGCCGGCCTGGCCGCATTCCTGGATCAGGCCGGTGAAGAGGTCGTCGAGGTCCTGCGCCCCAAGCGGACACCCGACCGCGGCGGACGCAAGACCGACATGATCGATGCCATCCGCGGGGCGAAGGACGCGCTCGCCGCCGAACACCTCATCCAGCCCCGCGTCCGAGGTGAACGCGAAGCTTTACGCGTGCTGTTGGTGACCCGCCAGGGGGCAGTCCTTGCTTCCACCGCCGCGATCAACCAGCTCAAGAACCTGATTGTGTCCGCGCCGGATGACCTCCGTGCTGAACTGCGCAAACTCAAGCGCCCTGCCCAGATCAGCCGTTGTGCTCAACTCCGGGATCGCCCGGCGCAGTGCATCGAGCGCCGTATGACGGTACGGGCTCTGCGCTCGACTGCCCAGCGCATCAAAGCTCTCCAAACTGAGGCCAAGGAACTTGAGGACGAGATCCTCGGAGTCGTGCAGCAATTGGCCCCCGAGCTGCTTGCTCTTCTGGGAGTCGGGCCCATCACGGCCGCTCAGGTCCTGGTCAGCTGGTCACATCCCGGGCGCTTCCGCTCCGAAGCCGCGTTCGCGGCCTTCGCCGGCGTCGCTCCGATTCCGGCGTCCTCCGGACTGACCAACCGACATCGGATCAACCGCAGCGGTGACCGGCAGCTGAATCGAGCACTGCATACGATCACGCTGATCAGGATGCGGCTGGACCCGGCGACCAAGACCTATGTCGCTCGCCGCGCGGCCGAGGGCAAGACCTCCCGGGACGCGCAACGGTGTCTCAAGCGGACCATCTGCCGCCAGATCTTCAAGCTGCTCGAACACCCGAACCGGAGGACGCCCGGACACCTTGAAGATCTTCCCTTAACTGCTTGACGCGATATAGCAGCCTCGGGGGGGGAGGCCGAGACGGCCGTGCGGCGGCTCGTGGGTCCGAAGGATCCGTCCGACGCGGATCGGACGATGTTGGCGCCGCTCGTGCCGCCGCCACATGGTGAAGCTGTGCTCTGCCACGCCTGGAGCGGATGGTCCGGCCGCACCCGCGGTCGATTCACCAGCGTCAAGGACAGGTGCACATGCCGTTGCACTTGTACAGGAGAAGCCAGCCACAGCCGATGATGGGTTCCAAGCAGCCGCACGACTTGTAGACGCAGCGGACGGCACAGAAGTCGGAGACGGTGGAGCACTCGCAGTCGGGTGCCGCGGCGCGTGACGCCGTGGGTTCCTGTGGTCCGAGGCTCGCGAAGAGGCCGTGGGCATCGTCGCGTCCGAAGGCCCGGATCGCAGAGGTCCTCAGCTCTTCGAGACGTTTGTGCACCGCCGGGCGGTCGCTCGCCGGTGCTGTGAAGGGAGCCGCGAAGACGGAGGCGTCGTCGAGGATGGCCTGGCATCCGTCCAGCACGCGGATTTGATCTGCGGCCAGGTCGTGAGTCGCGCGGTAGCGTTTCCACTGCTCGCGCCACAGGGCAGCACGATCCGCCGGGGACAGTTGCTGGTAGGCGGCACGCCGGAACGCCTCTGGATAGCGAATGAACTCCGCGTAGTCGCGCGGAAGCTGGTGCGGATGCTTCTGAGCCCAGATCCGGGCCCGCTCGGCGGCTTGGCCGGCGAAGGCGGGGGAACGGCCGCTCATGACGATGCCGCCTGCGACTGCGAGGCCGGCGCCCAGGCGCAGGAAACGCGCCCGTCCCATGCCGGCCCGTTCCGCCGCCTCCGGGGTTCGGGCCTTGGACCTGCGGCGCAACGTTCCCAAAGCGACTAGCACTCGCGCTCCGGACCGCGGTCCCAGACGGCGGGCCAAGGGGACGCCCATGCCCGCTCCGGTCCAGGCCTGCGCTTCCTCGTCCGCCACGCTCAGCAGGGTGGGCGCCCAGGCGGGCTCGGGGCCCAGTGCGCGGACACGCCATTCCTGCACTTGCGGGTCGGTGAGCGGAAGTACCTCCAGCTTGCCGTCACAAGCGGCTTCGACCGCATCGGAGATTTCCCGACACGTCCCGCATGACGCATCGAATGCCAGCAACCAGCGAGTGTTCTCCCCTGCCATCGTCTCCTCCAGATTGTCAGATTTTCGCTGCCGTCTGGGTCCCTCTCGGGTGTGGCACCATTTCGGTCTCGTCGACGGGTCACTTTCCGTCCCAAAACACTGGCAAGAAGTGGCTCGGCCAAAGCGGAATCACAACCCGATTCCTAGGCCACCCGTGCCCCTCTGCAGGAGAAGATGCACCCTGCGTCCGGGCCTGTCCTTACGTGTGAGTGCACAGTTCTTCGGTCTGCGTGCACTGAGCCCTTTCCGGCCTCAGCCCGAGACCGCGTTCGCGAGCTGCCATGTCACTTCGCGGAGGCGTTCGTTGGGCTCGCAGGGAGCGGTTCGGAGGCGAGTGAGTGGCCGTCCGACCTGACGGAGGAGCAGTGGGTGCTGGCGGAGCCGTTGCTTTCCCTCGGCGCGGATGGGCCCGAAGAGCGGTCGGTGGTAGAGGCATCCGTGGCGATGGATCGTGAGCACGATCTTCTACATCGATGTCGCCCGGCTGCGTCGGCGCCGGCCGGGACCTCGCTTCCGAAGGCTGCGGGCGGTCGGCTTGTGCTGGCCGCAGACGTCTCACACGTTCCGCCTGTTTAGACACCATCTCATTTGGGTGACTAGACTTGTGGCGTGTCAAAGATCGTTGAGCGGCTGGTGCCGGACGAGTTGTGGGAGCTGTTCCAACGGGTGGTGCCCGACGCACCGTCGCGGCCCCAGGGCGGTGGCCGGCGTCGGCACGGCGACCGTGAAGTGCTGGCCGCGATCGTCTTCGTGGCGACCTCGGGCTGCACGTGGCAGCAGGTGCCGACCGCGTCGTTCGGCCCGTCCGGCGCGACGGCCCATCGGCGCTTCACCGAGTGGACGAAGGCCCGGGTGTGGGCCAAACTCCACCGCCTGGTCCTCGACGAGCTCGGATCCCGTGGCGAGCTGGACTGGTCCCGGTGCGCGATCGACTCGGTCAACATGCGGGCCCTGAAAAGGGGGAACTGACAGGCCCGAATCCTGTAGACCGGGGCAAGTACGGGTCAAAGATCCACTTGATCACAGAGCGGACCGGACTGCCCCTGTCCATCGGCATCTCGGGCGCCAACACGCATGACAGCCAGGCACTGATCCCACTGGTGAAAGGCATACCGCCGATCCGCTCCCGCCGGGGACCCCGGCGACGCAGACCCCACAAACTCCACGCCGACAAGGGCTACGACTACAACCACCTGCGACGATGGTTATCCAGCCGAGGAATCCGGCACCGCATCGCCCGCAGGGGCATCGAGTCCTCGGCCCGCCTGGGCTGCCACCGCTGGACCGTGGAGCGCACGATGTCCTGGCTCGCCGGATGCCGACGCCTGCACCGTCGCTACGAACGCAAAGCCGACCACTTCCTCGCCTTCACCAGCATCGCCTGCACCTTGATTTGCTACCGCAGACTCACCAAATGAGATGACTTCTTATGCCGACACTTGGGCGAACAAAGCCCCGGCTTCGCAACTCCGGGACAGCCAACCGATAAACCTTGCCAGTGCGGTATCCGGCAATGTCCGCCCTGTTCAGCAGTGGAGACTCGTCGCCTGGTAGCGTCGCTCTCTTCGGCCGGGGGACCTGCTGGAGTTCTGACGGGGTGCCTTGTGACTTCTCCGGATGCCGATGTCCTCGCCGCTGCGGTGGCCAGGGTCGCGAAAGTCTTCGGCGGCATGACGGCCCGAGTGGACGACACTGTCTGCGGCCGGTGCTTCGATACGGGCGAGGCCTCGCTGCTGCGGACTCCCGATGTCCCACTTCCCGCAGATCTCGCCCGCCGCGTAGCCCAGAAGCACCCTTCCCACTGGGACGACCAGCCTGCGGCCATCAGACGGGTGTTGCCGGTTCTCGTCTCGATCCTGGCTGAGGGGGAGCCCGAGTCCGACCTCATGGCCCGGGGACTGGCCGCGTCAGGCTGGCCGCAGTGGCCCCGCCAGCAGGCCCGGGCCGTCGCGGGTTTCCTGGACGCGTGGTGGACCACGACCCTGCGGACGAAGTCTCCGCCGACCTCGGCAGCCAGGGTATTCGAGAGCTGCGTGACGGCGGGGTCCTCGGCCACACCGTGGCTGGCCCGCTGGGAGACGGAGAAGTGCCCAATAGCCCGTCAGCACCTGGACGAGAGCGTCCACCGGTGGCGGGAGGAGCTGGATTCGGGCGACTCGCCCTTCTCCTGGTGGTGGGGCCCGGAGGCAGAGAAGCGGGCCGCCTGGCAGGAGGTGAGGCGCTGGCTGGCAGGCAGGAACTCCACCGACTCCCGCTGAGGTATCGCAGACTCGGCCGATTCCCGCCCGGACAGTTCCCCGATCACCACGGCCGCTCCGCGGAACTCACCGCCCCGTTGGTTCCGCGGAACTCACCGCCCCCTCAGTCTCGCCACACCGAGATCGAGGAGGACCGGATGCTTGAGGGTGTGCTTGTCGCCGAGAGTCTGCGCATCGGGGCCGAACTGAGTGGGATCCCGCTGCAGGTGACCAAGATTGCGCGGATCGCGGTGCCCACCGCGGCTGCCGACCAGCCCCGGCAATGGACCCTCCTGCACTTCACTGCCCCGGAAGCCGACGCCGAACGCCTCGCCCAGCGCATGGCCGTCTGCCTTGCTCCGACAGGTGGCTGGTACGTCGATTTCCACACCGCCCAAGAGACCTTTGTAGTTTTCGCCGGCAAGGTCTTCCCATATCCACGTGGACAAGCCCAAGGCCGCCAAGCAGCACAGGCGCACGGGCGGTCCATTGGAATCCCCGAACCGCAGCTGGACTGGCAGCTCTGACGGCTCCCTCAGAACGAGATACACCAAAGCAGGAATGCGGCCCGGACGACTACCAGGTCGTCCGCCGCTGTCCCGGCCGGCGCCGGCGCTCGCCTTCCGCCAGGAACTCGATCAGGCTCAGCTCGCCGCAGGCCGCGCCCGCGTTACAAGTTATCGGCGACCTCTTGATGGCACCGCCCTAATCCCTTTTCATGACCGATAGCAGGCGCCCGCCGCCTACCCCCTCGAAGGTGCGGCGAGTTGAGGGAATTTCCATGCCCCAAAGGCGCCCTTCCCGTAACGGAGAGGCTCCTGCGACCTGTAGCGGAAAACCCGCACGACCCGAACCCGCCCCTCCATGCCCCCCGTTGACGAGCGTGCCCACCCCTCCCCCGCCCGCTTCACCACATCCGACGACCTCGCGGCATCCCGGCACCCCACCCCGGTGACGCCAGGTAACAGAGTGCTGCGCGAGGTCTGGACAGGCTCCTGTGAGCGTGCTGTCATACCGCTGGCAGAGGGTTTCCAACGTTGGAAAGGCCGCCTTACCGTACGTGACTGAGCCAGTGCAGCTTCTCCCTACGGGCTTCCTCGCCGGAGCTCGTAACCCTGCCCCGGCCGTCGAATGCGGTCACGGCCCTGTACCAGGAAGGGTTCGATGAGACGACACGTCGCCCGCCCCAGAACCAGAAGCAGTGCCAGAGCCAGAGTGCTGGCGCTGTTCGCCACGGCGGCCCTCGTGCTGCCTCCGAGCGGCATGCTGCCCATCGCGGCGGCCTCAGAGTCGACGAGCGCTGTCTCGGCAACCGCCGCCGACCAGGCCGCCGTTGTGACGCACGGCCTCAAGGGCGAGTACTTCAGCATGTCGGCCCCCGGCGCCCGGGACTTCGCCGAACTCGGTGGTACGACGCTCGACCCGCAGATCAACTTCTCCGGTCTGACCGACACCTTCAAGGAGTTGACCGGGAAGACGGAGCACACCACCGCCCGCTGGACGGGCCAGATCGAGGCGCCGGCCACCGGTGACTACACCTTCTACGCCATCGGCGACAACGGCTTCCGCCTCTTCATCGACGACGAGCCCGTCATCGACCACTGGGTGGGCGACTGGGACCGGGAACAGACCAGCCAGGCCGTCAAGCTGACCGCGGGCGAGAAGCACACGTTCCGCCTGGAGCTGTTCCAGGACACCGGCGGCGCCAACATGTATCTGCGCTGGTCGACGCCGACGCTGGCCAAGCAGGTCGTGCCGATGTCGGCGTTCACCCCGCCGGCCGACTTCGAGGTCTTCCCGGTGGAGTACACCATCGCCGAGAACGGGCAGCGGCTGCGCGCCCGGTTCGAGGGCAAGGTGGGCGGCCTCCAGGCGGTCAAGGACCATCTGAAGGTCGAGGCCGACACGACGGCCATGCCGATCAAGTCGGTCACGTCCGTCCGCGGGGACTCCTCCGCCCTCGACGTCAACCTCTCGGAGCCGATCCAGAAGAACCAGCTGGTCCGGGTCTCCTACGACGGTGCGGGCGGTCTGACGGTCGGCGGCAAGGCCGTACCGAAGGTCATCCGGTACGCGGAGAACGGCTCGACCCACCGTCTCACCACCAAGTGGGGCGACAAGGTCGACAAGAAGCACCCGCTGCCCGAGTACCCGCGCCCGCAGCAGAAGCGGTCCAAGTGGGAGAACCTCAACGGTCCTTGGCAGTTCAGCGCCGCCAAGGCGGGCGAGCAGCCGGTCTTCGGCAAGAACCTCGATGAGAAGATCATCGTGCCGTTCCCCGTCGAGTCCCAGTTGTCCGGGCTTGAGCGGCACGAGGACCACATGTTCTACCGCCGGGTCATCGACGTCCCCAAGAGCTGGAAGGTCGGCAAGGACAGCCGTTCGAACCGGCTCAAGCTCAACTTCGGTGCCGTCGACTACCAGTCCCGCGTCTACGTCAACGGCACGAAGGTCGCCGACCACACCGGCGGTTACAACGCCTTCACCGCCGACATCACCGACGCGCTGAAGGGGACCGGCAAGCAGGAGATCGTGGTCGCCGTCACCGACACCGGTGGCGCGGACCAGCCCATGGGCAAGCAGTCCACGAACCCGGGTGGCATCTTCTACACGCAGACCTCCGGGATCTGGCAGACCGTGTGGATGGAGCCCGTGGCTCCCGCCGCGATCGAGAACGTCGTCACCACGCCCGACATCGACACCGGCACCCTCGCGGTGACGGTCGACTCCGAGGGCGCCTCCTCCTCCGCCCGCGTCGAGGCCGTCGCCCGTGACTCGCGCGGCAAGGTCGTCGGCAGGGTCAGCGGAGCGGCCGACAAGAAGCTCACCCTGCCCGTGTCGAAGCAGCACCTGTGGAGCCCCGACGACCCGTACCTCTACGACCTCGACGTCACGCTGACCGACGGCCGGTCGAGCGACAAGGTCCGCAGCTACTTCGGGATGCGGAAGATCAGCGTCGAGAAGGTGGGCGGCTTCAACAAGCTGGTCCTCAACGGCAAGCCGATCTTCTCCCTCGCCACCCTCGACCAGGGTTTCTGGCCCGACGGTCTCTACACCGCGCCCAGCGACGACGCTCTCGCCTTCGACCTGGAGGCGCACAAGAAGCTCGGCTTCAACGCGGTGCGCAAGCACATCAAGGTGGAGCCGGCGCGGTGGTTCTACCACGCCGACAAGCTCGGCCTGCTCGTCTGGCAGGACTTCGTCTCCGGGAACCTCACCAACGAGACGGGCCAGAAGGCGTTCGTCGACCAGGGCCGGGAGACGATGCGCCAGCACCACAACTCTCCCTCCGTGATCGGCTGGATCGTCTTCAACGAGGGCTGGGGCGAGTGGAACCGCGAGGAGACCGGCCGCATCACCGAGGCCGTCCAGGCCGCCGACCCGTCCCGAGTCGTGAACGCCCACAGCGGTGTCAACTGCTGCAACTCCAAGGGTGATTCGGGCAAGGGCGACATCATCGACCACCACGACTACAACAACGACGATCCGCCCTTCCCCGACGACAAGCGGGCCGCCATGGACGGCGAGCACGGCGGCTTCACCCTCCGCTCCCCCGGGCACATGTGGCCGGGCGCCCCGACCGTGATCTACAGCGGTGTCACCACCAAGGCGGAGCTGACCCGTAAGTACGTCGAGAACACCGAGAAGTTCTACGTCGAGCAGGCGGGCGCCGAACTGTCCGGCTCGGTGTACACACAGATCACCGACCTGGAGAACGAGCTCAACGGCCTCTACACGTACGACCGGCGCGACATCAAGATGGACGCCGCCGAAGTACGGAAGGTCAACCTCAAGGTGATCGCCGCCGGCGCCGCGGCGGGCACGAAGAAGCTCAAGGGCGGGCACTGGACCCTCGACGAGGGCACCGGGACCACCGCCAAGGACACCGGTACGGGCAAGAACCCCCTCACACTGCGCGAGGGTGCCTCCTGGACCGACGGTGTCAACGGCAGCGCCCTGAAGTTCGACGGCCAGAAGCAGTACGCCGAGACCTCCGGGCCGGTGCTCGACACCAGTGGCAGCTACTCGGTGTCGGCCTGGGTCAGGCTCGACGGGATCCCCGGCAACTACGGCACGGCCGTCAGCCAGGACACCCGTGCCACGGCCAACCCGTTCTACCTTCAGTACGGACACGGCAACTTCGCCTTCAGCACGCCCGGTGAACGTCGTGCCCAGGTCGCCGTCGCCGCCGAGACGGGCCGCTGGTACCACCTCGTCGGCGTACGGGACGCGGGCACCAACGAGATCCGGTTGTACCTCGACGGGAAGCTCGCGGCCACGACGACCGGCGGCCCCGCCTTCCCGAGCACCGGCCCGCTGACGGTCGGCCGCGCACACTGGGACGGCTCGAACGTCGACTTCTGGAACGGTGCGGTCGACGAGGTCCAGGCCGTCGACCGGGCACTCACCGCCGAGGAGGTGAGCACCCTCTACGGCGCCGAGAAGCCCTAACCGGCAGCGCGCACGGCAGAGATCCCTCGGTGGTCCCGGTGGTGGGAGGCTTCTTCCCGCCACCGGGACCACTGCTGTGACCAGAGCCGTGGCCGTGCGGCGCTGCGTGCACTTCATGCACTTCATGCACTTCATGGCCTTCATGCGCTTCGTGTTGTGGCGAGGTCGTGGCGTCAGGGCGTCACTCCGTCCCCGGCATAGAGGTAGCCGCCGGGCCGGGCGGGGTCGGCGATCAGCAGTACCTGGTCTCCGGTGCGAGGGATACGCAGCTTGGAGACGATGGTCTGGAGCGCGACCGGGTCGGTGGTCGCTCCGGCCGGCTGGACGACCAGGTCCACGACCGGGTCGAAGTTGACCAGCTTGCCGGTGTCGCCGATCGAGACGACGACGGCGGGTGTCGTCGGCACTCCCATGGCGAGCAACTGCTGCACGTTCACACCGGAGTTGTACGCACCGAGCGACTGCTGCACCTTGGCGAAGTCCTCGCTGCCGAGGAACGCCCGCGTCGCACGGCCGTAGAAACCCTTGCCCTCGGCCACCTGTCCCGCGATCTCCGCGGCCCGCTCCTCGCGGCTCTTGCGGCTCTTCCCGAAGATTCCCATGCTCTTCTCGTCCCTTCTCGTCCTGGTCCTGTCCTGCTCCTGACCTGGACAGTAGGGATGGGCAAGCACCTACCGATCCCAGGTTCGACCGCCTGTTCCCCCACCACGTAACCTCGGGCCATGCCGTCCTCGAACCAGTCGCCGCCGACCGACGGGCGCCGTCCGCGTGCCATGGTCATCGACGGTGCGTGGCGCGGCCTCGGGGCACGGCCGGGGCTGGAATCGCTGAGCGGCCCCGGTGGGGCGCCGCTGACCCGGACGGTCAAGCTGATCGTGCTGCCGTTGATCCTCAGGCCCGCACTGCGGCCCGAGCTCGCCGCCGACTTCCTCGGCGCTCGGGAGGTCGCCCGACTCGACACCCTGATACGGGAATCAGGCGCGGTTCTCGAAGCGACGGCTCAGTGGTTCACGCTGCTCAAGAAGACGCGTCGAGCGCTGGGGATCAAGACGGGCAACCCCCAGGATCTCTATTTCCAGCGCTGCTTCGAGCTGGCGACCGAACATGGCACACCCTCGACCGATGCGGACGCGCTGGCGCGTACCGTCGTCGAAGACATCGCGGACGCGGCCGGAGGACGCACGGTGGAGGCGTTGAAGGAGTACCTGGACGACGTCTCCCGGCGCACTCGGCTCGACTCGGAACTCCACACCGCGTGGAACACCCGCGTGCGGCGGGCCCGGGGGTCTGACCTGGGCCCTGACGCGGGCGCGGCGGCGTTCCACCTGGCGGCCGAGGTCCTCGACACTTGCGCCGCACCCGGCTCGGGCTCCGGGTCCGGGTCCGGGTCCGGCTCGCGCAGGGATTCACACGGGGATACGGAGGCGGACGCGTCGGCCTTCGCGATCCTGGTGGAGGGCGGACACGGAAGCCTGCTCGGGCAGGCCATGTGGACGCGGACGGGCGGTGTCTGGGGCCGTGACGATGTGCCGACACATCTGGGGCTCAGCGCCCATCCCCTGCCGGCGCGGCCCGAGGTCGGTCGCGGCGCGTCGACCGCCACGCTCCCGGCGCCGTTCGACCGCACGCTCTTCGAGCGGCTCTTCACCGTGCTCCAGGCATCGGCGCACCGCGAGGAACTGCCGGCGGTGCCCGAACTCGTACGGCGCGAGGTCGGCCGCAGTTGCGCCCCGCTCGGCCTGGACGACGAGAGCCTGCGGGTCGCCGTCGTCCTCGGCGGCCGGCTCGCGGTGGGCCTCGACCCCCTCGGCATCGATCCTCTGGGGAGCGATCCACTGGGCACCGAGCCGTCGGGCAACGATCGGCTGGGAGGCAGGGAGGCCGGGCCCGGCCGGACCGCGGCGCACCGCATCGTCAACAGCCGCTGGCAGCGGGAGGCTTCGGTCCTGCGAGCCCGCAGGATGACCGTCTCTCCCCGCCCGGATCCGGACGGCGGACAGCTGAGCGCCCTCGCGCAGGATCTGCGCACCCCCTGGGTCGCGTACATGCGGCGGCTGTGGGTTCGGCTGCACGGGCGGGACGTCCGTGGCGCGACGCTGTCCGACGCGGCGTCTGTCTGGACCGTGCTCGACGGGGTCGCCCGCTCGGTGATGATGGACCACCGCGCGAGGGTCCGCACGGCACTGCGCGCCCTGTCGACGAGCACCGCGCGGGCGGCCGAGCCGAGGAGCGCGTGATGCCGGAGGCGGGCGGCACCGACGTCCGCGTGACACGGGCCGAGGACGGCACCGTACGGATCGGTGTCCCCGCGGCGGGGACCGCCTTCACCCGGACCGTTCTGGATGTCGCGGGAGCTGTCCTGAGCCGGCCGGTTCTCGGCCCGCCCGGCCTCCCCGCTGCGGAGATCCACGACCCTGGGCGGGCCCAGCAGTGGCTGTGGGCGGTGTACGGCGAACGTACCGCTGCCGCCGTCCACGTCGTCTCGGCGGAGCCACCGGGAGCCATCGCCGAGGTCACACCGACTGAGCCGGACACCGCCCTCGCGGGGTACGCGGCCCGGCTCGCCCTCGGGCACTGGGCGGCCCGGTGGTGGCCCGCGTCGTACACGGACGGCATTCCCGCACTCGAACCGGACGTACTCGGCCTGGAGTTGGCCGCGCTCACCCATCGCTGCCAGCAGCTCTTCGACGATCCGGAGGACCATTCCGACGGCAGTCCGGTCGAACTGCTTCAGGCGCATCAGGCCGCGTTGGACCCGTTGATCCAATGGTGGCGAGCCGCAGGGGAGTCGGCGGGCCCGGGCGGCCAACTGGACGACGTCCTGCGGCTGATCGACGACGCGGCGGACTGCGCCGGACTGGACGGGCACGCCTTGCGCCGACTCCGATCGTCCCTGGAGACCGGCCCGGGGACCGATACGGCACACGACGCCCGTACGTCGAACAACGCGCGTGGCCCGCAGGAGCTCCGGATGCCGCTGGACCTCGGCAGCTTGTTCGCACGTCCCGGCGACTACGCCCTCGCGGCGGGTGAACCGCTGGTCGCGGGCGGCCGGGTGATCGCCCGGGGTTCGGGGACCAATGACTGGCGCCGCTATCCGCCCGGTTTCGTGGACTCGGCCGAGAACGCGGTGTCCTGGACGGTCTCCGCGGTCGGCGCCGGAAGACGGATCGGGGTCGAGGTCGTCGCCGACGTCGCGGCGCCCGTCGACGGCGTGCGTCTCGCGGCCGAGGTCAGGATGGAAGGCGGACCGCCGACCCGTGTGTCGCTCGCCCGTCGCGGCGATGTGTGGGCCGGGCGGGCGGACATCGATGTACCGGCTTCGCTGCCGCCGCGTACCCGAACAGAGGTCGCTGTCCTGCTGCCCGGCTTCGACCCCGGTCCCGACCCGGGCTCCGGTCCCGAGCGGGACCTCGGTACCGCGTCGGGCTCCGGTACCGGCGGCCGTTCCGACCGTGACGCGGTCCGTGCCCTCGTTCGGCGCCGGCTGGCGGCCGTGGCCCTGCACGTGCCGCAGGACACGTACACGCGGCCGTTCCTCGCCGAGATCGCCGCCGTCGCCGCTTCCGCCGGGGAGGATTTCTAGCCCATGCAGAACGAGAAGCCACACGACAGACCTCACCACGGACCGCAGGACGAACCACACGACGAGCCGCGTGCCGATGACGGGCCGCAGGCCGAAATCGACCGGGGCGGCCCGCATGACGAAGCCGACCGGGCCGAAGCAGCGTCCGGGCAGCCACCGTTGGTGTTGTACGGCGAGCCCTTCGACAGCGGCTTCGAACTCGCCGAACAGCACCAGCTCGCACCGGACTTGCCTGCCGCACTGACCGTCTACGCGGAACTCCTCGGCGTCGCCGAGTCGTTCGAGGACTCCCCCGATGTGCAGCTGCTGCGCGGGCACCTGTTGTCCAATATCGCGTCGGTCCAGCTGACGGCCACGGATCTGCTCGGAGCGGGCCTCTCCATCGAGCAGGCGCTCGGTCTGGTGCGTGGTGTGTCGTCCGTGCCGATGGGGCCGCGAGGCCGCCAGCTGTGGCTGGAAGTCCTGCTCAAGACCCTCAAGGCTGACGCCGAACTGTCGCGCAGGACAGGGAACTTGGACGAGGCGCAGGCGACGGTGGACGAAGCCGCCGCCCTGCTGCCCGAGTTCGACGACCCCGAGGGGCTGCGCACCGCCGAGTTCGGACTGGCCCGGGTTCATCTGCTGCTGGACCGCAGTGAGTGGGGCGCCGCCGAGGAGCTGGCCTCCGCGCTGCTCCCCACCACTCCCGCCATCGAGCCGCAGCTGCTGGACTGCCTGGGCGTCATCTGCGCCTCGACCGGGCGGATCGAACTCGCCGAGGACTACTTCGCCCGCGCGGACGAGGGTTACCAGGCATCGGGGAACAACTCCGGGCGCCAGCAGGTGATCTCCCATCGGGCGTACGCCGCGATGCGGGGCGGTGACTTCGACCGGGCGGAGCGGCTCTACGCCGAAGCCTCCGCGATCTTCGAGCGGCAGGGTCAGTCCGAGGATCTGGCGGTCTGCGAACAGGCCCGCGCCTTCCTCGCCGAGCACCGTGGCGACGCCGACGGAGGGCAGGCCCTGACGGCGATGAGCCTGGCCCGCTTCGAACGGCTCGGCGCCACGATCGCCGCCGCCGACACCATGCTGCTGGGTGCTCGGCAGGCCTATGAACGCGGTGACATCGACGACATGAAGCGTCTCGCCCAGGGCGCCCGCGACGTGTACCAGGAACGCGAACTGTACGAGCGCTGCGCCCAGGTGGACCTCATGCTCGCCAAGGCCCTTGAGGACAACCTGATCCGGACGGACCACGGCGACCACGAGCGGACGTCGATCGACAACGCGCTCTCCCTCGCGCTGCCCGCCGCGCTGACTCTGGAGGCCGCGCGCTACGACTTCGCCAGCGCTCACGCACGGAGCCAGTGGCTGGAACTGGCGGACGACGCCATGCGGTTGGCCTTCCGGCTCGCCCTGCGCCGCAAGGACCAGGGGCTGATCTTCGAGCTGGTGGAACACCGCTGTGCGGGGGCTTCGCTGGTCCTGAGCCCCGCGGACCGCGTGCCTGCGTCCGCTTCCGCTTCCGCTTCCGCTTCCGCTTCCGGGGAGGCGGCTGCCTTTCCGGACGCCGCCATGAAGACGTACGCGCCCGCCGACGGCGACGCCCCGAGGGTGCTGGGCGGGGCGGCGGCCGAGGCGGCCGCCTCCGTCGGCCTGCGCGTCGCGCCGCCGCCGAGGGTGCTGATGGCCGCGGAGACGGGCCGTATCGCGTTGCAGGAGTACATCGAGGCGGCCGAGTTCCGCTATCACCGGCGGATCGTGAGCGAGGAAGAGGTGCTGTTCTGGTCGCCGACGACCTGACGAACCCGAACCGGCCGGTGGTCCAGGTCCGGCTGGCCGACGCCGGTGACCTCCACATGACGTGGACGTGGATCAGCGGCGCCCAGGGGTTCGGCACCGGGTACGGTCCCGGCGGCGACGTGGACGAGGCGATCCGCACGCTGGCCGCCGCACTGCCGGGCGCGGGAGAGGGCGCGGCGGGCATGCGGCACGCGTTCGAGTCCGGGGCGCTGGCCGCGTACGAGGACGAACGCCGTCTCGCGCGTCTGCTGGCCGAGGCGTTGTGGCCGCCGGGCCTCACCGACCAGATCCGTCAGGTGTCGGCGCGCCTGGGCCGTCCGCTGATACGGATCCAGCCGTCGCCCAGGGTCGCCCAGGTACCGTGGGAGCTCCTGGCCGTGGACGGCGAGGGCGGGGACGCGGGCGAGGACGACGTCCGGCTCATCGACCTCGCCGACATCGCCACCTCGGTACCGGCCTCGCTACGGCGGCCCCGAACCGCGACCCAGCAGGCTCCGGCCCCGACTTCGGCTTGGGCACCGGCACCGGCTTCGGCTTCGGCTTCGGCTTCGGCTTCGGACGCCGGCTCGGGCGCCGTGGTCCTCGTCCTCGACCCCCGCGTGCCCGGTTTCCGTGCCGACTCCCCGCTCGGATCGGTCCTGGGACCGCCCGGCTCGGACCCCGCGCTGCTGTCGCTCGTACAGCGCCGTCTCGACACGGGCGTCGTCGTGCCGTCCGTCGCCACGCCCGCCGAGGCGTTGCGGCGCACCGACCTGGACCGCGACTGGCTGAGCAAGGTGCTGCGCAAGGGCGCACGCCGTCTGATGTACGTCGGACACGTGAGCGGCGCCCCCGTCGAGGGCGGCCGGAGCGAGGACGTCACCCTCCACCTCTCCTGCGGCCCGGAGACGGCCGGGCTGACCGAACCGGTGCGCACCCACCGGCCGTTGGCGGCCAAGGACCTCCTGTTGGGCACCCTCCCCCTGCGCGCGGACGGCGTACCGGGAGCGGAGATCTGGCCCGCTCCGGAGCGCGTCGCGCTGATCGCCTGTGAGAGCGGTGGCGATCTCCGCTTCGCCGAGTCGTTCGGTCTGGCGTCCGCGATGATCCACAACGGGGCCCAGTTGGTCACCGCCACCCGCTGGGTGCTGCCCACCAGCTTCGCCTTTCACCGGCTGGCCGGTGTGCCGGAGTCGGTCCGCCCGCTCACGGACGTGGTCGTCGCCGTCGACACCGCGCATGAGCACCACGACCCCGTGCGGCGCCTCGGTGTCTGGCAACGAGAGCAACTGGACCGGTGGCGAACCGGCCGCCGGATCGAGCATGCGCCACTCCTGTGGGCGGCCCTCACCTGCATCGTCAGGTGAGGTGCCGGAGGTCGTGCGATGTCAGGTCAGGTGACTGGCAGGAGGCCGTAGTGGAGGAGCACGCCCACCGCGATCGCCGCGATCCCGGCGAGCAGCAGCATGTTCATGAACCTGACGGCCGCCTCCCGCTCGCGGCGGTCGTGGTCGAGGTCGGGGGTGAAGACGGCCGGGTCGGCGGGCGCGTAGTGCATCGTGAGGACGCGGTCGAGGGACCGGCTGGGCCGTGCGACGCCCTCGCGGCACAGCGCGGTGACCTGGACTCCCTCGCGGGTGGCGAAGGCGACCACGGGGGCGTGGTTGACGATCTCGTCGCCCTCTCCGTCCGTATGGACGTCCTTGGTGACGGCCACCACGCGGCCCGGAACGGCGACGGACTCCTCCAGCAGAGCGGCGCGGGCACGCGCGTGCTGCCGGTCCCGGCTGATCGCGGCGACGAGGAGCAGCAGGCCACCCAGGCAGATGAGGCCAAGCGGCCAGCCCCACACGACGAACGCCTGCACGACCAGCCCCAGAAGCAGCAGGAAGACCATGCAGTTCGGCCCGCCCAGCCCCCGCGTCTCCCCCCGCATGTCGAGCATCAGGTGGGACCGCTCCGGGCGGCGGCGCGGATAGCGCACCGGGAACTCCTGGCCCACCCAGGCCGCTGCCACAACGTGGCCGTTCCTTCCCGCGTGCCGCAGTCTGAACTCCCGCCCGGTGGACGGGTCCTCGAAGGCGACGGTCACCGGGATCCCGGGCCGCTTGGAGTCACCGTGGGCCGGCCGGTGGACCTCCACGACCCGCGCCGTCACCCACACCGCGCGCTGGGGCCGCGTCACCCCGGCCAGTGAGCACAAGTAGCCGACCAGCGCCGCCCCCGCCGGCAGCGTCCACCACAGCCCGAGCATCTGCTGAAAATTCATTCACCGACGCTCGCACCGCGCCTGCTCCTACCGATCCCAGGTCAGGTCGGCCTGAACCCGTCTCGCAGCGCCGCCGACGGCGATCCCGTCGCCGGTCCGTGTCGGGCGGGGTCAGTCGGTGCCGGAATCAGGGGTCGGAATCGGGGCCGGAAGCGCGTCGCTGGGGACCTGGGTCAAAGCCGACGCACCGCCGTCCACGACGTGGATGCCGCCGGTCATCCAGGACGAGTCGTCGGAGGCCAGCAGGAGGGCCAGCCCCGTGACGTCGTCGGGCCTGCCCCAGCGCCGCATCGGGACGGAGTTCTCCCACTCGGCCACGGCGGCTTCGGGCCGGGGGCCGGGGCCGCCGATGTTGGTGACCACCGGTCCGGGGGCGAGGGCGTTGACGCGGACGCCGAAGCGGGCGAGTTCCAGCGCGGCCTGGCGGACCAGGCCGACCACGGCCGACTTGGACGCGACGTACGGGTAGCTGACGCGTGGTTCCGCGCGCAGGCCCGCCGTGGAGGCGGTGACGACGATGCTCCCGGACCGCTGCCGCTTCATGACCCGGGCGCAGTGCTGAAGGCAGTGGAACAGGCCGTCCAGGTTGACGTCCATGACGCGCCGCCACGCCTCGAAGGGGATCTCGTCGATCGCGCCGCCGGGCTGGAGCGGGGAGGGCACTCCGTTGACGCCCGCGTTCAGGAAGGCGACGTCGAGGCGGCCCGAAGCGGTCACGACATCGTCCACGAGGGCGCGGACCGCGGCCGGGTCGGTCACATCGCACACGTGTGACGCGACGGACCCGGAACCGACCTCGGAACCGATCCCGCCCCCAGCCCCAGCCAGCTTCTCGGCCGCTTCGTGGACCGCGTCCGACACGTCCGCGAGGTGCACCGTGGCCCCCTCGACCGCGCAGGCGCGGGCGATCGCGTGACCGATCCCGCTCGCCGCGCCGGTCACCAGCACCACTCGTCGGTCGATGCGCAGGGTGTCCATCAGATCAGCCTTTCCTTCAGTACCAGGAGCGTGCCCGCTGTTCCGTCGACCTCCACGAGGTCCCCGGTGCGGATCGTTCCCTCGGTGTCCAGGCCCGTCACCGCCGGGACGCGGAGGACGACGAGACCCAGGGCGAGCTTGCTGTTCATCCGCGTGAACACGATCGCGCACGGCGCCGTGCCCTGCAGCTTGGCGAGGTGGAACTGCCCGGACCAGCCGGACGACCCCTTGGCTCCGGGCAGCACCAGTACGGTGCCGGCGACGCTGTGCCCGTGCTGGGGGTGGCGGCTCTCCACGATGATTCCGGTACGGGGGTCTATGCCGCCCCAGCCCGACACCGGGGCCGTGCACACCAGCGCCGGTCCGCTGGCCCGTCCGGCGACCACCCCCTTGCCGTACAGCGGGTCAGGCATCGGGCCACCGTCCGGTCAGGGCGGCGTCGACACAGGTGCGTACGCTGCCGAACCAGCCCTGTACGCCCGTGATGGCGGGCAGGTAGTGCGCCTGTTTCGCGGAGTCGGTGGCGAACACGCGCGTACCCGGCGGCAGGAACTGTCCGATCGCCGGGCAGGTGTCGGACAGGACGCGCCCACCCGCATGCTCGATGGCGGCGACGTGGCCCTCACGCTCGGCCACCTCGCGCAGGGCCCGCGGGGTGAAGACCCACAGAGCCGTGGAGTCCGCGAGGCGGCGGCCCGCCAGCAGCCCGGCGACCTCGCGGACCTGCTCCAGTGAGGCGTGCGGGCAGCCGATCATCACGAAGTCCACCTCGCGGTCGGTGGCCGTCCGGCACAGCGATGCCACCGTCTCGGCGCGCGCGGCGGCGTCGAAGACCGAGACCGCGGCGGGTTCCCGCCCGGCCAGTGCCTGTTCCGTCGTGCGGGCCTCCGGTGTGACGCCGGGCAGGTGGTACATCTCGACGTCGCCGGAGGAGGCGGCTGCCGCGCCGAACTGCTTCAGCTGCACCGGCGTCGGCACAGTCCCCGCGAGCCCGGGTCCGGTGAGGACCGGGACGGCGTCCTGGACCTGCTCCCCCACCCAGTAGCCGAGGACGTTCCAGTCCTCGGTGGTCACGACCGGGTGCCGTACCTCGATCAGGTGCGTGGCGCGGCGGTGTGCGTCCAGGTGGTAGCCGCAGTAGGGGGTGCGGCCGGTGAGCATGGAGGCGGCCGAGGACTCGCGGCCCTCGGTGTTGGTGCGGGCGCCGAGCACGGAGTTGATGTAGACGACGGCGGAGGACTCCATCCACGCGCAGTGCTCGCCGAACCGGGGCACGTTGCCCACCTGGTAGGGAGTGCAGGTCGAGAGGAGGTCCACTCCCTTGTCGGCGAGGTAGCGCTCGCTGTCGTCCATCGCGGCGGCGTCGGTGGGCGCGATGCCCTGCAGGTCCCACTGGTCGCGGTCGCGGGGTCCGATGAGCTGGCAGCTGTGCGCGCGGAACGGCGGTACGTCGACCGTCTCGTCGAGGTCGAGGGAGAACCGCGAGAACAGGGCGGCCGGGTCGGTGGTGCCCAGGACCCGGGCGTGGCGCGGTCCGAAGAGGTTGGCGCCGCACACGTTGTCGGTGTCGATGAGGCGTTCGGCGCCCATCAACTCGCCGTAGCGGACGAGGAGTTCCAGGGCGGAGCGGACCGCCGGGCCCTCCTCGCCGGCCAGCATGCGTTCGTCGGCGGGGCTCAGCAGCATGATGTCCTCACAGTGCTCACAGTGAAAGGCACGCGCCCTCTCCTTCCAGTTCGGTGCGCAGCCGCGTGACGTCGACCTCGGCGGCGGTGACCTGGTCCTTGAGGGCCAGGTGGGCGGCCGTGCCGGCGGCCTGGCCCATGGCGAAGCAGGGTCCCGCGACGCGGGCGGCGGACTGGCCGCCGTGGGTCATAGACGCGCAGCGTCCGGCGACGAGGAGGTTGCCGGGGCCTTCGGCGGGGACGAGCATGCGATAGGGCAGCTGGTTGTAGCCCACCGGGTCGTCGCCGTAGGGCCAGCGGATGTCGAGGTCCCCGTCGACGTGTGCCTCCACGGGCCAGCCGTTGAGGCCGATGGAGTCCTCGAAGCGGGTGCAGGAGCGGACGTCGTCCTCGGTGAGCACGTGGCGGCCGAGCAGGCGGCGGGTCTCGCGGATGCCGATCTCGGGGCCGATGTCGACGATGTAGGACTTCTCGAAGCCGGGCAGGTTCTCGCGGATGAAGCCGAACACCTCCTGGGCCTGTGCGCGGCCCTGGACCTCGCCGTGGGTGAGCTGCCAGACGTCGGTGCCGTCGACCGCGCTGCCGTCGGGATTGCGCAGCTGGGTGGCGTTGGCCCGCCATTCCACGGCGTCGCGCTGGGGCCGTACGATCGCGCCGCGCCGCGGGAAGCGGGGGCGCCCGGCGGCCACGGCCTCGTCCATCAGGCGGGGCAGGATCTTCCACGCGGGCCCGGCGCGCTCGTCGTCCACGGCGTTGATGCGGAACATGGTGGACGGGTAGAGCATGTCGCCGTACGGGTCGGCCTTCTCGTGGCTCGTTCCGGTCCAGGCCAGCAGGTCGCCGTCGCCGGACGCGTCGATGAACACCTGGCCGCGCAGGATGCCGCGCCCTGACTTCGATTCGACGACGACTGCCTCGACGCCCGACGGGCCGGATATCGCGCCCACCGCGAAGGCGTGGTAGAGGAGTTGGGCTCCGGCGGACAGCACGTGGTCGTCGGCGGCGCTGCGGTAGGCCGGGATGTCGTAGGCCTGGGCCTGGATGCGGTCGGCGAAGGACAGGTGCGGGGCGCGGAGTCCGCCGAGGCGGTCGATGCGTTCCAGGAGTTCGGTGGCGTGTCCCTTGACGGTGAGGAGGTGTTCGCCGTGGACGTTGGAGTACATGCCGCAGAAGGTGGACAGGCCCCCGCCGGTACCGGCGCCGCCGAGGTAGCCGCTCTTCTCCACCAGCAGGGTGCTGCGTCCGGCGCGGGCGGCGGCGGTGGCCGCGGCGAGTCCGGCGGGGCCACCGCCGAGGACGACGACCTCCCACTCGCCGAACACCGGTGTCTCACGGGTTGGTTCGGTGACGTAGCTGCTCACGGGGTTGCCTTTCTGGCGTCGGCGGCTGCTGCGGTGGCGGTGGGCGAGGTCCAGTGCTCCGTCAGCAGGGTGTGGAGTCGGTCGGGGATCTCCTGGCTCAACAGGTGTCCCGCGTCGGGCAGTTCGACCTGCCGGGCGCCGGGTACGGCGGCCGCTATCGTCCGGGCGTGGTGGGCCGGGACGACGGCGTCGGCGAGCCCGTTCACCACGAGCACGGGGCAGCGGACGGCGGCCAGCCGGTCGCGCAGATCGGTGCCGGCGATGGCTTCGCAGCAGGCCGCGTAGCCCTCCGGGTCGAGCCGTCCGACGCCCTCGACGGTCTCCTGCACCAGGGCCGTCGGGGCCTGGGCCACGGCGGGGGCGTACCAGCGGCCGAGCAGGCCCGAGGTGGCCGCCTTCATGCCCTGTTCCCGGATCGCCGCGGCGCGTCGGCGCCAGAAGGCGGGGTCGTCCGCGAAGGCGGGTGCGTTGACGGTGACCAGGCTGCGTACCCGGTCGGGGTGGTCCGCGGCCAGGGCGAGCCCGACCGTGCCGCCGAGGCTGATCCCTACGACGTCGGCGGACTCGATGTCCAGCGAGTCGAGGAGGGCGACGGCGTCGTGGACCAGGTCTGCGAGGTCGTACGGTCCCGGGGGCACCGGGGAGGCGCCGTGGCCTCGGTGGTCGTACGCGATCACCCGGCGCTCGGTGCGTAGGCGGGTGCGCTGCGGTGCCCACATCGCGGCGGTGGTGCCGAGGGAGGCGGAGAGCAGGACCGCGTCGCCGGATCCCTCGTCGGCGAAGGAGCTGGTGGCGGGGCTGGTGATGGGGCTGGCGGAGGTGCTGGTGAACGCGCTCGCGCGCCCGTCGGCGTGGGCGGTCATGCGGCGGCTGCCGCTCGGCGGCCGGCCTTGGCCTCCTGGATGCCGCGGTGCACACGGGTGCGCAGCTCGGCGAAGTCCGGCGTCGAACGGCTGGTGACCTGGTCGCGTTCGGCGGGCAGCCCGATCGGCACGTCGTCGAGGACGTGGGTGGGCGAGGCGGACAGGACCAGGACGCGTTCGCCGAGGTAGACGGCCTCGTCGATGTCGTGGGTGACGAACAGGGTGGTGATGCCGAGGGAGCGCCACAGCGACCGGACGAGGTCTTCGAGGTCGGCGCGGGTCTGCGCGTCGACGGCGGCGAAGGGTTCGTCCATGAGGAGCACCTGCGGCTCGTAGGCGACGGCCCGGGCGATGGCGACGCGCTGCTGCATGCCGCCGGAGAGCTGCCAGGGGTACGCGTCGCCGGAGTCGGCGAGTCCTACGGCGGCGAGGGAGTCGGCGACCAGCCGGTCGCGTTCGGCGCGGGGCAGGCCCTTCTGCCGCAGCGGGAGGTCGATGTTCTGCCGCACGGTCTTCCAGGGGAAGAGGCTGCGGCCGTACTCCTGGAACACCACGGCCATGCCGGGCGGTGGCCCGGTGACGGGGGCGCCGTCGAGCAGCACTTCGCCCGCCGTGGGGGTGAGCAGTCCGGCGAGGCATTTCAGCAGGGTCGTCTTGCCCGCGCCGGAGGGGCCGACGATGCAGGCGAACTCGCCCCGGGCGACGGAGAAGGTGATGTCGCCGATCGCCTCCACCCGGTGGCCGGAGGACTCGTACACCTTGTTGAGGCCCCTGACGGTGACCATGTCTGTCATCAGCCGTTCTTCCTCTGTGATTCGCGCAGGCCCAGGTACCAGCCCAGGGCCCGCTTCTCGACGACGGTGAACAGCGCGGACAGCACGAACCCGATGAGGCCGAGCAGGATGATGCCGCTCCACATCTGGGGGATCGCGAAGGTGCGCTGGAACTGCACGATGCTGAAGCCGAGGCCGTTGGTGGCGGCGAACATCTCGCCGATGACCATGAGGATCAGCCCGATGGACAGGGACTGGCGCAGTCCCGCCGAGATCTGCGGGCTCGCCGCGGGCAGCACCATGTGGCGCAGCCGCGCGGCGCCGGTGATGCCGTACGTGCGGCAGGTGTCGACCATGACCTCGTCGGCGGCGCGGACGCCCTCGACGGTGTTCAGCAGGACCGGCCAGACACAGCCGGAGACGATGACCAGGACCTTCGAGCCGTCCCCGATGCCGGCGACGATCGCGATGACCGGCACGAGCACGGTCGGCGGGAGGGCTCGCAGGAACTCCAGGACCGGTTCGGCGCCGCGGCGCAGCGTGTCGGTCAGGCCGAGGGCGACGCCCAGAGCCACCCCGAGGACCGCGGACAGTACGAACCCGGTGAGGAGCCGGAGCAGGCTGGGTACGACGTCCTCGGCGAACCGGGACGACAGCCACAGTTCCCCGAACCGGTCCAGGATGTCGGGCAGCGGCGGGTAGTAGTAACTGGTGCTGTCGACGCTGGTGATCCACCACAGTGCGACGAGGGCGGCGGGCAGGGCGACGGCGTACAGGGTGCGTCGCAGGACGTTCATGACGTTCATCGGGTGCCCGCCGATCGCCGCACGGAGGGGTGCCAGCCGAGTGCGGCGCGTTCGGCGTACCGGAAGCCGACGTTGACGAGGACGCCGAGGACGCCGGTGAGCAGGACGAGCGCGAACATCTCGGTCGTAGCGCCGCTGCTCTGCGCGACGGAGATGAGCTGTCCGATGCCCGGGGTGCCGATGACCAGTTCGCCGGTGATGGCGAGGACCAGCGCGACCGAGGCGGCCAGCCTGATGCCGGTGAAAACGAACGGCAGGGCGGTCGGCCAGATGACGTGCCGGACGCGGGCCCACAGGCCGAAGCGGTAGGAGCGGGCGGTGTCGTAGGCGACCGGGTCGATGTCCTGGACGCCGTAGAGCACCTGCACCAGCACCTGCCAGAAGCCGGCGTAGACGATGAGGACCACACCCGACTCGTAGCCGGTGCCGAAGACGAGGATGACCGCCGGGATGAGGGCCACCGAGGGGATCGGGCGCAGAAACTCCACCGTGGAGGCGGTGAGGGCGCGCAGTACCGGTACGAGTCCGATGGCCACGCCCGCGACCACTCCCGCGGCGACGGCGGCCACCAGTCCGACGGCCCAGGTGCGGACCGTGTCGCCCAGGGCCTCCCACAGAACGCCGTCGCCCGCTTCCCGGCCGAGCTCGGCCAGGACGGAGCTGAGCGGGGGCAGCGCGCCGTCCGCGATCAGGCCGGTGCGCGGGAGCAGCTCGGCCAGCAGGGCGGCGACCGCGATGCCGACCAGCGGGGCGATCCGGGGCCTGGGCCCGCGGGCGCGCGGGGGCGGTGCGGGTGGGGCCTTGGTGGGCCGGGTGGTGTCGAGCACTTTCATCGGGCTTCTCCCGCTTCTTCCAGGGACCGCCCGCACGCGCTCGCGCAGTCCGGGCGGGCCAGGACGGAGCCGCAGGCGGGGCTGGTGACGGTGCGGTCGTACACGGACAGCCAGCCGGGCGTACGGACCGTCTCCGCGGGGGCCGCCTCGCGGCCGGCCAGGGTGTCCGGGTCGACCTCCAGGTCGACCGTGCGGGTGGTGAGATCGATGCTGATGACATCGCCGTCGTGGATCCGGCCGAGCGGGCCGCCGATCGCGGCCTCCGGGGAGACCTCGCCGACGACGATGCCCTTGTTGACCAGTCCGGAGAGCTGGCCGTCGGTGACCACGGCGACCTTCTCGCCGAGTCCGGCGCCGTCGAGGGCGAACACGAACGCCGAGGCCATCGCCATGCCGGGGCCGCCGTGCAGCCCGATGCCGCGCAGCACGACCACGTCGCCGGCCTGCACCTCCCCCGCGGCGAGTCCGTCGATGGCGGTCTCGCGGGAGGGGTAGCAGCGGGCCGGACCGCGGAAGGACGTGGGCCGTTCCTCGTCGGCGGGCAGCTTGACGATCGCGCCGTCGGCCGCCAGGGACCCGCGCAGGACGACGATCGACGGCGTACGGGAGAACGGGTCGTCCAGCGGCCGGATGAACTCCGGTTCGGACCGGGGTGTTTCGGCGACGAGTTCGCCGAGCGGGCGGCCGGTGGCGCCGACCGTGGTGAGGTCGAGGAGGGGCGCCAGCGCGGCGAGTACGCCCCGGGTGCCGCCGGCGTCGTCGAGCTGCTCGATGTGATGGGGGCCGTTGGGCCGTACCGCGGTGATGACGGGGACCCGGTCGGCCAGTTCCTCGTAGGTCCGCCAGACGTCGACGTCCAGTCCGGCCTCGACGGCGACGGCCTGGAGGTGTTTGACGGAGTTGATGGAGCCGCCGACCGCGAGCATCACGGTGACCGCGTTGCGGATCGCGGCGGGGGTGAGCACCGAGCGCGCCGTGCGCCCCTCGTGGACCATCTCCACGATGCGCGCGCCGGCCGAGCGGACGGCGTCCCACATGACGGGGCCCTCGGCGCGGGTCGGGGTGGTGCCGGGCAGCGCCATGCCCAGGGCCTCTGCGGCCATGTGCATGGTGTTGGCGGTGCCCATGCCCGCGCACACTCCGGGACCGCGGATGGCGTCCTCGGACATGGCCAGGAGGTCCTCGGCGGAGGTACGGCCCAGGGCGGTGTGGCCGGCATGCAGGAAGACGTCCTCGATGTCGGCGCCGCCGTCCTCGTGCAGGGCGCTGCGCTGGTAGCCGCAGGCGACGAGCAGGGTGGGCACGTCGAGCCTGCCGCCCGCCATCATGTGGGCGGGCGCGGTCTTGTCGCACGAGCTGAGGCACACCATGCCGTCGAGCAGGGCGCCCTCCACCACGACCTCGATGTCGTTGACGATCAGGTCGCGGGTGGGCAGTACGTACCGGCCGCCGGCCCCGGCACTGGTCACGAAGTCGGCCGGGGCGGCGGTGCGGATCTCGAAGGGCAGCCCGCCCGCTGCCCGGATCGCCTCCTTCAGCACCGGGACGATGTCGTCGAGGTGGGCGAAGCAGGCGGCCAGGTCGGAGGAGGAGTTGACGATGGCTATCTTGGGCCGGGCCATCTCCTCGTCCGTGATGCCGAGGGAGCGCCACTGGGCCCGTCGGACCGCCCAGCGGGAGCTGCCGGCGGGCAGGTCGCTGCGGAGAGGGGCCGTGCCGGGGGCGGGGGTGGCCTCAGGCAGAGGTGCGGCCCCAGGAAGAGGGGTGGTCATGTCAGCCGGCCGTTCCCGACCACACCAGGTCGTCGTAGGAGATGTCCTTGTCGATCAGGCCGTGCGCGCGGGCCGTCTTGACGAACGTCTCGACGGAGGACTGCTCGATCGCGGGTGCGAAGGTCGGCAGGGTCACCTTCTGGGCCACCTCGGGGTCGATCTTCATGAACGAGGACAGCTGGGCCCGGGTCTCCCGGGGGTGCGCCTCCGCGTAGGCCAGTGACTCGTCGATGGCGGCCTTCAGCGCGGTGAACAGCTTCGGGTTCTTCTTCAGCTGTGCCTCGGAGGTGAAGTACACCGACGTGGTGAGGCTGCTCTTCGCCATGTCGAGGTAGGGCGAGGCGATGACCCGGGTGCCCGCGTCCGCGGCGATGGTGTCGAACGGCTCGGCGGTGACCATGGCGTCGATGTCGCCCTTGCCCAGCGCGGTGACCGCATCGGGGAAGGGCAGTTCGACGAACTGGACCTTGTCCGGGTCGCCCTTGTCCGCGTCCACCGCGACCTCGCCGAGCATCTGGAGGAGGTTGTTGAGCGTGTTGACGCTGACCTTCTTGCCCGCGAGGTCCGCCGCCGACCTGATCGGGCTGTCCTTGGGGACCCTGATCATCGTCACGTCCTTGCCCTCGGTGCCCGTGGAATTGGACCCGGAGGCGATCACCTTGAGGGGCAGGCCCTGACCGCGGGCCGAGAGCACCGAGACGATGTTGCTGAACGCGAACTGGTACTGACCGCTGACCACCGGCGGCACCAGGGCCGCGCCGCCCTGGGCGGTCTTGATGTCGAGCTTGATGCCCCGGTCTGAGAAGAAGCCCTGCTTCTCGCCCAGGTAGAGCGCGGCCACGTCGATGACCGGGATGAATCCGGCCTGGACGGTCACCGGCGTCTTCGACGAGGGGGCCTGCCCTCCCGACGATTCGCCGCCGCCGCAGGCAGCGGTGAGCGACAGGGCCAGTCCGGCCGCGGCCGCCAGCGCCGTTCTTCTGCGCATGATCGGGAACTCCATCGTTCCTCCACGAGACAAGGGCCCGGAGGACCGGACCAGAGGGTGCGTGGAAGGGACCATACATTTCTGAACACATGTGCGCTAGACGCACGCACAATCGTTCGCTGTGCGTACACTGCTGCTCGTGTCCGTCGGCAGAACCCTCCCGTCGGATGTGGGAAGGTGGTCGCCGCCACCGCCGGGACTGGGAGACACGACATGGAACTGCTCGAAGACGGGCCTGGGGACGCGGACTTCGTCCAGTCACTGGCGCGCGGACTCGAAGTGATCAGGGCCTTCGACGCGGAGCATCCGTTCCGCTCGCTCAGCGACGTCGCCAAGGCGACCGGTCTCTCCCGCGCCTCGGCACGGCGCTCACTGCTGACCCTGCTCAAGCTCGGATACGTACGCAGCGAGGGAACGCTCTTCGGTCTGACCCCCAAGACCCTCGAACTGGGGCACGCCTATCTGCGGGCGCTGTCCACGCCCCAGATCGCCGAACCGCACCTGACGAGCCTGATGCGCGACGTGCGCGAGACGACGGCGCTGTCCGTGCTCGACGGCGATCACGTGGTGCATGTGGCGCGTGTACCGGCCGGCGGGGTGATCAGTGTGTCCATCAACGTGGGATCCCGGTTCCCCGCCTACGCCACGGCCATGGGCCGGGTGCTGCTGGTCGGACTGGCCGAGGACGCCTTCCAGGCCTACCTGGACCGGATCGACCTCCAGCCGCTGACCGACCGCACGGTTCGCAGCGCCGACGAACTGCGGGCGGTCATAGAGACCGCTCGGGCCGACGGGTTCTGCCTCGCCGACCAGGAACTCAACCAGGGGCTGCGGGCCGTGGCCGTCCCGGTGCGCGACCGGTCGGGCGCCGTCATCGCCGCGGCCAACATCGCCGCGAGCGCGGGCATGCGCGGCCTCGACGAACTCCGCGCCATGGTGCCCCGGCTCCAGGAGTGCGCCACCGCCATCGAGACCGACCTGCACCGGGTCGCCGGTCCCTGACCCGTCAGGCCTGTCGGGCTGCCGGGTCCCCGGCGGCGGCCGGAAGCGTCTGGTGGTTCGCGAAGTAGTCGACGAGCGCCGGGGCGGGTTCCGGTACGGCGACCGATGTGCCGTTCGAGCGCAGTGAGGTCGTCGCCGCCGCGGCGCAGGCCACCGCCTCGCGGGCGGCCATCGGGGAGGTCTCGGTGCGGCCTCCCGTGGCGGCGAAGCGCAGGAATTCGTCGACCAGTGCCCGGTCCGCGCCGCCGTGCAGGCCCTCGTCCGGTGTGGGGACGTCGAGGCTCAGGTCGGCGTCCTGGCGGTAGCCGGAGCGGCGCCGGTTCCAGACCTTGATGGTGGCGGGGTCGCCGTCGATCCCGTCGCCGAAGTTCTCCAGGCGGCCCTCGTCGCCGATGACGGTGTAGTTGCGCCAGTAGTCGGGGGTGAAGTGGCACTGCTGGTAGCTGGTGAGCACTCCGTTGTCGAGGCGGCCGAGCATCATGCTGAGGTCTTCGACGTCGATGACGGGGTTGAGGTCACGCAGGGCCGACGGCGGCCAGATGTCCGGGTCGTACCAGTCGGGCATGCGCTCGCCGTCGGGTACGGGAGTCCGTGCGTCACGGCGCGGGTTGTCGCCGTAGACGGCGAGTGTGCCGTGAGCGACGACGTCACGGGTGTAGCCGCCGGCCAGCCAGTGGATCACGTCGAGGTCGTGTGCGCCCTTCTGCAGCAACAGGCCGTTGGTGTGGGCCCGTTCGGCGTGCCAGTCCTTGAAGTAGAAGTCCCCGCCGTGACCGACGAAGTGGCGGCACCAGATGGAACGCACGGTGCCGATCGTGCCCTTGTCGATCAGCTCACGCATGCGTCGCAGCATCGGCAGGTGGCGCAGGTTGTGGCCGACGTACAGGCGGGTGCGGGAGCGGAAGGCGGCGTCGAGCAGGGTGTCGCAGTCCTCGACCGTGATCGCGAGGGGCTTCTCCACGAACACCGGTGTCCCGGCGTCGAGGAAGAACTGCGCGGGCCCGGTGTGCAGATGGTCGGGGGTGAGGACGAACACCGCGTCCAGGTCGTCGCCGAGCATGTCCTCGTACCGCTCGTGCACCGCGACGTCCGCGCCGAACAGCAGTCCGGCGTCGGCCTGTCCCCTGGGGTGCGGGTCGGCGCAGGACACCACCCGGGCGTGGCCCGGCCGGTTCGCCAGCGTGGCCAGGGGGGCCCGCTGACCGACGCCCACCACCCCGATACGCAGTTCGGTACCCGTCGGCTCGGCGCGGTCTCCCATGTGCCCGTCTCCCGCGTGCCCGTCTCCCATGTGCCCGTCCCTTCAGTTGAGTTCGTCGCTGCGGGATGTCTCACGCCGTGGGGCCGTCGGCGCCGCCAGTCCGTCGCTGAGCAGGCGGCTGTCGACCTCGTCGAGGGCGAGGCGTACGGCGCCCAGGGCCACGCTCTCGTCGCCGAGGGTCGAGGCGCGCAGGTCCGGCAGCCGCAGACAGTGCTTGGTGAGTTCCTGGCGCAGTGGTTCCAGGACGACGTCGGCGGACCGGGAGAAACCGCCGCCGTAGACGACGACCTGGGGGTCCAGGGCGAGGACCAGGGCGGCCACTCCGACGGCGAGGTCCCGGGTGTAGCGGCGGACGGCGGCCTTCGCCTGCCGGTCGCCGTCCCGGGCCGCCTGGAACACCCAGGCCGCGGCCTCACCCGGCGCCGCCGTGACGGGCACACCGGGACAGGCTTCGAGATGGCCGGGCGCACTGAGCCACCGCACCGCCTTGAGGGCGCCGATCTCGCCCGCGGCGCCGCCGTGACCGCGGCGCAGGGTGCCGTCCAGGATCAGTCCGGCGCCGGTGCGCAGGCCGGCGAGGAGGAAGACGATGTCGTCGGCGTCGGGGGCGACTCCTTTCCAGCGCTCGGCCACGGCGGCGAGCTTGCAGTCGTTCTCGACCTGGATCGGGCAGGCGAAACGGGCCGCGAGGTGGGCGACGGGGTCCGCGGTGTTCCAGCCGGGCAGCGGGGTGAACAGAGTGGTACGCCCGCTGGCGTCGACCGGACCGGTCACCCCGACGGTGACCGCCCAGATGTCCGCCGGTGCCATGCCGGCGCTCCGCAGCACCTCGTCGATCGCGCGGTCCACTGCCGCGAACCGCGCTTTCGGGTCCGCCTCGGGGTCGACGGGGCGCCGCAGGGTGTGGACAAGATTGCCCTCCAGGTCGCTGAGCATGACGAGGACCTTGTGGACGCCGATGTCGATGCCGAGCACATGACCGGCGTCGGCACGGAAGCGGAAGCGCCGGGCCGGGCGCCCCACCACGCTGTTGGCGCCCGGTTCCTCGACCTCGGCCCAGCCGTCGGCGACCAGGGACTGGACCAGGACGTCGACGGCGGGCCGGGACAGCCCCGCCCGGCCCGCGAGCTCGGTGACCGTCGAGGGCGGGTTGCCGCGGAGCGCCCACACGATGGACAGCATGTTCATCTCGCGCATCCGGGACAGGTCTGTTCCGGTCGTCGCCATGTGGTGCTCCCTGAAGGGGGCGGGTCCCCGCCGCTGGATAATGCTGAGCAGTTTACTAATTCATGCCGGTGGCCGTGTCGGCAGGCGGGGCGGTGCCGCGGCCACGTCAGGCGATGGGATAGCGCTGCTCGGTGTCGGGATCGACCGCCGGGGCGAAGTCGACCTCGCGGCCGTCGAGGGTGAAGCGGTAGCGGCTCAGCCTGCGTACCTGTGGGCGTGCGGCCAAGTAGGCGGTCATGTCCTCCAGTTCGTCGGGGTGCAGCCAGCCGGGCGGGTCGGAGACGGCCCGGAAGCCGCAGATGTCGGCGAGGTCGCGCAGCCACCGCTGCTGTTCCTCGGTGAGCAGGTTGAGGCGGCTGCGGAAGTAGACGACATCGGGGTCTACCTCCAGCAGCGGTGACTGCCACAGGCGGTGCAGGGTGTTGACGACGGCGTTGCGGGCCAGCGCGTCGGAGGGGTCCTGGGTGGCGTAGTGCTCCCACAGCGGGGCGACGTCCGGACCGCTGCGGATGCCGTCGATCAGCCCGAGGGAGGGCAGCAGGGGGGCCCCGCTGCCGAGCAGGTACGCGTCCGGTCCCGCCTCCTCACGGATGATGCCCAGCCCGATCCGGTACGCCTCTTCGCGGCCGAGATCCTCGGCGCGTGCCCCGGGGACGGTGGCTGCGCCGATGAAGTCGAGCTTGAGGTAGGTGAATCCCCACTCTCGGCTCACCCGGCGGATCGTCTCGCGCAGCTGCTCCCGCGCGGCGGGCCGGCTGAGGTCGAGGGCCCAGTAGCCGGTGCCCCAGTTGTGTCCGGCGACCACCGGCTCGCCCCGGTCGTCGCGCAGCAGCAGTTCGGGGCGCTGCCGGGCGGTGCGGGACTGCGGGTGGACGATGAACGGGGCGATCCACAGTCCCGGACGCAGTCCGGCGTCCGTGATGCGGTCGGCCAGCGCCTTCATCCCGGAGGGGAACTTGTCGTTGGGTTCCCAGTCGCCGACGGCCCGTTCCCAGCCGTCGTCGACCTGGACGACGTCGAAGGGCAGGCCGCGCAGGGCGGTGATGTCCTTGGTGAGCTGCTGTTCGGTGATGTTCTCGTAGTACGCGTACCAGCTGCACCACACGTTGCCCGCCCGCTTGTCGCTGCGGCCCAGGCGGGCGGCGAGACGGCGGGTGTAGGCGGCGAAGACCTCCTGTTCCGTGCCGTGGGCGAGGAACCACGGTGCTCCGCCTCGCTCCGACCAGCCGGCGAGGGTGTCCCGGTCCGCCGACAGGCGCGGGATGTCGAGGCCGAGCGCGCCGAGCAGCAGGACCTGCCCGTCGGCTCCCTGGAGGGCGGCCACGGCGGAGGAGTGGTGGCGGGCGGGGTCGTCCCAGACGGTGTCGTCGGCAGTGAGCCGGCGTTCGGCGCTCTCGATGCGCAGGGGGGCGTCGGAGAGGCGGCGCCATCCGCAAGGGCTCCAGGAGTTGTGCCCGTGGCGGTAGAACAGTGCGTCGCCGAGGCCGTGCAGGACGGCCACACGACCAGGGGGCAGCAGCAGTCCGCCGTCGACGACCTGGGGCGGGGTGTCGCCTTCGAGTTCGAGGGCGAGGGTGTGTCCGCCGAGGTCTGCGAGCTGGGCCATGGATCTCCTTGCGTCCGGGTGAGATGGGTAGCCTGCGGGGCGGCTACTCGAACAGGTCGTTGACCTTGTCGTTGACCGACTTGAGCGCGGCGGCGGGCTTTTCCCTGCCGAGGATCACCGACTGGACGGCGTCCTGGACCAGGGGGTTGATCTCGGTGCCGTGCTCGGTGACCGGCAGCTGGAAGGTGCCGCCCTCGGTCGCGGCCGCGTCGGTGAAGGCACTGACGTCGCGGCCCTCGGCCCGGTGCGCGGCGAGCGCCTTCTCGGTGGCGGACTTGAGTGCTGGGAAGACGACGGCATGCTTGGCGACGAGGTCCTGGCAGTCCGGCGAGGCGAGGAACTTGACCCACTTCCACGCCTCGTCCGGGTGCTCGGTGCCTGCCCAGATGGCGTCGGAGAGCCCGTTGATGGCGCTCTTGCGGCCCTCGGGGCCCGTCGGCAGGGGCGCGAAGGCGAATTTCTGCTTGTTCTTGGGGTCGGTGAAGGTGGAGATGGTCCAGGAACCGGTAACCATGATCGCGCCCTTGCCCGCGATGAGCAGTTCGGAGTTGGCGACGGACGACTGCTTGTCGAAGCGCGGCGCGTACCCCTTGTCGATGAGGCGCTTGAACCATGCGATGGTCTCGGCCAGCTTGGGGTCGTCGTAGTTGTAGTGCGTGCCCCACGGGTTCTTGTCGAGGTAGGTGAAGCCGTTGGCCGCGGCCAGGTCCCCCCAGCCGTTCTGGCCCTGGGAGCCGTCGGCCCACTCGGGCAGGAAGCCGTAGGCCTTCACATGGTTCTTGTCGAAGTCGGGGTCGAGTCCGTTACGGCCCTCGGTGTCGACGGTGGCCTTGGCGATGGTCTCCTCGAACGTGCCGCCGTCGGTGGGGTTCCAGGTCAGCTCGCCCAGCTCGGCGGCGTCCACGCCCTGCTTCTTCAACTGGTCCGTGTTGTAGGCCAGTGCCATGGTGTCCCAGTCCTTGGGCAGTCCGTAGCGCTTGCCGTCCTTGACCCAGGTGTCGGCCAGTCCTGACTGGTACGCGGACAGGTCCACCTTGTCGCGGTCCACCAGGGGCTGCAGGTCGAGGAGTTGGTTGCTGGTGGCGAACTGCGGATAGTAGGATGCCTGGTCGGTCCACACGTCCGGTGCCTCGCCGGAGGTGAGCTGGGTGGTGAGGTTCTGCCAGTACTGGGCCCACGCCGTCTGTGTGATCTTGACGGTGATGCCGGGGTTGGCCTTCTCGAAGGCGGTCGCGCAGTCCTGGTAGGCGGGGAGCTGCTTGTCGTCCCACAGCCAGTAGTTGAGGGTCGTCCTCCCACCGGCGGCGTCGTCGTCGGAGCCACCGCAGGAGACGAGGGTGGTGGTGGCGGACAGGCAGAGCAGGGCGGCGCCGATGCGCAGGTGCTTGGAACTCATCTCGGGACCTCTTCGCAGGTGCGGGTAGGGGTGGTGCGTGATGTCGGCATGTCGGCACGGCAGGACGTGCTCACGCCGGTGGCGGCAGCAGGCACTGATTGACGCCGGCACGGGGGCAGCGGGGGGACTGCTTGACGCCGCCGTGGTGGCAGCGGGAACTACTTGATGCCCGTGAAGTTGAGCGACTCGACCAGACGGCGGCCGAGGACGATCAGCAGGACGAGGACGGGCAGGACGGAGAGCGTCGAGCCGGCCATCAGACCGGTCCAGTCGGGCTGGGTGTTGGGCGACTGCTGCTGGAAGATGCCGAGCGCCACCGTCAGGACGCGGGTCTCCTCCTCACGGCCGGTCAGCAGCGGCCACAGGTAGTCCTTCCAGGACCACACCGTGGTGGTGAGCCCGATGGTGATGAGCGGGCCGCGGCTCATCGGCATGACGATCCGCCAGAAGATGCCCCAGGAGCCGACGCCGTCCAGGGTGGCCGCCTCCTCCACGTCACGCGGGATGGACAGGAAGAACTGCCGCAGGAAGAACACCGCGAACGGCGTCATGAGCACGCTCGGAGCGACCATGCCGGCGAAGGTGTTCAGCCAGCCGAGGTTCTTCACCAGCACGAAGTTGGGCAGCACGGTGAAGATCGGCGGCACCATCAGCGCGGCGATCAGCACCCCGAAGACCGCGTCCCGCCCGGGGAAGCGCAACCGGGCGAAGGCGTAGCCGGCCATCGCGCAGAACAGCGTCTGCAGTACGGCGATCAGCCCGCTGTAGACGACGGAGTTGAGCAGGTAGCGCAGGAAGTCCACGTGGGCGCCGGAGCCGCCGGCCGCCCGCGCCTCGGCCTGGCTGGTCAGCCCGAGCACCCGCAGGAAGTTGATCATCGTGGGGTGGTCGGGGATCAGGCCCGTGGAGTCGGAGTAGATGTCGGCCGCCGGTGTCAGGGCGGTGCGGACCATCCAGTAGAACGGGAAGACGGTCACGAACAGCGCGCCGCAGAGCAGCGTCCAGGCGGCGATCCGGCCGGGTGAGATCTTCCGCCGTGCGCTCTTGACGAGTGGGGATGCCTTGCGGCGCGCGTCCTCGGTCGGAGCCGGGGTCGGGGTCGGGGTCATCGTGTGCCTCCTCAGGCCAGGTCGGAGCGGGAGGCACGCAGCAGACGCATCTGCACCGCGGTCAGTACGCCGAGGATCACCGCGAGCACCACGGCCACGGCGGAGGCGTAGCCCATGCGGAAGTTCGTGAACGCCTGCTCGTAGATGTAGAAGTAGATGACCCGGGTCGCGCTGACCGGGCCGCCCTTGGTGGTCACCGCGACCGTGTCGAAGATCTGGAACGAGCCGATCAGCGACACCACGAGGACCAGGGCCAGGACGGGCCGCAGCAGCGGCAGCGTGATCCTGGTGAGCATGCGCCACTCGCCTGCGCCGTCCAACGAGGCGCTCTCGTAGAGGTGATGGGGGATCTGGAGCATCCCCGCGTAGAGCAGCAGGGCCGTGTAGCCGGTGTACGCCCAGGTGTTGACCCCGGCCACGGTCGGCATCGCCCAGGTGGGCGAGGTGAAGAAGCCGGTGGTGCCGAGGCCGAGTGCGTCGAGGATGTGGTTGACGAAGCCGAGGTTGGCGTCCAGCATCCACATCCACAGCAGGCCGACGGTCACGTTGGGCACCAGCCAGGGCACCAGCAGGATCGCCCGCAGTGCCACCGACCGGGTCAGGCGGTGCATGAGCGTCGCGAGCAGCAGCCCCAGCACGGTCTGCGAGCCGATGTTGAGGACGACGTAGTAGCCGGTGACCTTGAGCGCGTTGAAGAACTGCTCGTCGCCGATCAGTTGGCTGTAGTTGTCCGCTCCGGCGAAGGTCGGATCGGAGAGCAGGTTGTAGTCGGTGAGCGAGTAGTAGATGCCTTGCAGGGTCGGATACGCGTAGAACAGCGCGAATCCGATCAGTGCGGGTGCCAGGAACAGCCAGGCGGCCCTGCGGTCGTCGCGCCTGCGGCGGGCTCCGACCGGCGCGCGGGCCGCGGCCGGATCACCCGGATCGGAACCGTTGCTCTTCCGCGGCGGCGCAACTGCGGTGTCAGCGCACATGGTTCCCCTTCGAAGAGATCTGCGCCGCACCTCTTGCCAGTGGGGCACCGTGGTCACATATTGATGAGCAACAGCGAAACTTTGTCAATGCTGGCTCATAATAAATCCGGCTCAGGCCCCCGGAACCAGCTGCGGAAGTCGGCGCTCACGGCCTCGCGATGGCGTGTGTCCACGCGGGTCGGAGCAGGCCGGAAGGGAGTTGGCGGGCCTGTCGAGCCGTCCGGCGGATCGCCGGACGGCATGTCCCCACCCGATACCGGAGGTTCACACCGTGCGCACCTTCGCGCAGCGACGCGGCAGAAATGTCCTGGCCGCACTCTGTTCCACCGCCTTGGCCCTCGCCCTGGCGGCACTCCCCAGCGGCTCCTACGCGGCCCCCGCGGGCGCCCCTTCGGCGGCCACGGCGCAGGGGGCCCCGGCCCGCCCCTCACCCGGCCCGAGCCCTGATCCCGCGCTCACGGCCCACACCCTCACCCGCGCCGACGCGCCACTGGACAACCCGCTCAAGGGTTTCGCCCGCTTCTACCAGCCCGGCGGCAACCAGAACACCGGCTATCCGCACTCGTTGACGTGGAGCTACTTCGGTCTCTCCGAGGTCATGAACGACTCCTCGGACTGCGAGCACTACGACTGGGACGTCCTGGACGACGCGCTGAACGAGACGGCCTCGTACGGCAATCAGGCCGCCATCCGCTTCTACATCGAGTACCCGGGCGGTTCGGGCACCCATCCCGGCAACGCGATCCCGCCGTGCTTCGCCGGGCATGTCGCCAACCGCACCAACACCTACTGGAACACCACCAGCCCCGACTACGACAGCGCCTACCTGCTGGACGCGCTCAAGGACTTCATCGCCGCGTTCGGCGCGCGCTACGACAACGACCCGCGGATCGGGTTCATCCACATGGGGCTGGTCGGCCTCTGGGGCGAGTGGCACACCTGGCCCTACGACACCGACACCTCGGGCGACTCCTATCCCGACTACATGCCCACCGACGCGCACGGGGCCGAGATCATCCGGGCGTACAACAGCGCCTTCACCCGCACGAAGATTGAAGTGCGGTACCCCGAGTCCGCCGGCGGCGCCGCCGACAGCCTGCCCGCCGTCGGCTATCACGACGACTCCTTCTGCTTCCGTGAGGGCTCACCGCTCGCCGGTGTCACCCTGCCCACCTCGATGGGCGGCGCGTCCTACTCCCAGCTGCAGAAGGCCCTCGACCACGGCGTGGAGAACCGGTGGACCACGGCCTCCATGGGCGGCGAGGTACGCCCCGAGATCCAGTCCACCGCCTTCGACAACTGGCCCGGCGGTTCCGGCGCCGTGGACAACATGAAGGCGTGCCTGGAACTGGAGCACACCACCTGGAAGATCAACGAGGGCAGCGCCAACTACGACCCGAACAGCGCCAAGGTGGGGGCGGCCGTCCGGCAGATGGGCTACGACCTCACCGTCGACCACGCCTACTTCCAGGACACCGCCCAGGGCAGCACCAAAGTCGGTGTGCGGCTCACCAACAACGGGGTGGCGCCGTTCTACTACCCCTGGACCGTCAGCCTCGGCCTCAAGAACGCGTCCGGGCAGGTCGTCAAGAGCTGGGCCACCCCCTGGGACCTGCGCAAGGCCATGCCCGTGAAGATCCGCGCCTTCCCCGACTGGGGCGTGGGCGCCGACCCGACCTACCTCGACTACGGCTACCCCCAGTACTTCGACACGTCCGTGGACCTCTCCGGTGTCACGGCCGGCACCTACCAGCTCGTGATGAAGGCCAAGAACCCCCTGGAGGACGTCGACGCGAGCGCCAAGAAGCTGCGCTTCGCCAACACCGGGCAGAACCAGGACGGCTGGCTCGCTCTGGGCGCCATGACGGTGGGTTCCGGGACCGGCACCTCCCACAGCTACGAGGCGGAGGCCGCCGGGAACACCCTCACGGGCACGGCCAGGACGGCCGACTGCACCGGCTGCTCCGGCGGCTCGAAGGTCGGCTATGTCGGCAACGGCGCCGCCCTCACCTTCAACGGCGTCGACGGCGGCAGCGGCGGTACGAGGACGGTGGCCATCCAGTACACGACCGCGGAGGCCCGCTCGGCCACCGTCCAGGCCAACGGGGGTACGCCGAAGACGGTCGCCTTCGCACCGGCGGCGGACTGGAACACCACCCGGACCACCACGGTGAGCCTGAACCTGAACGCCGGGACGGGCAACAGCGTCACCGTCGCCAACGGTTCAGGGTGGGCACCTGACATCGACCGCATCACCGTGACCTGACCGGAGGGCGTCGGGGCCGGGGAGGCCGGTCCCGACGCCCGAGCCACTGGAGATCAGGTCCGCGTCCTGACGGAGGCGGGTGAAGAGTTCGGCACGCAGCGGTTCCGTGTCCGGGAGGCCCAGTGCGCCGGTGAGGGTCAGGGCCCGGGTCCAGGCCGTGCGGGCGGCGTCGGGGCGGGCGGTGACGCGGTGGATGTCGCCGAGACACAGCGGACCGGCGGCTTCGCTCTGAGCGAGGTCGGTAACGCTCCCGTTGCGCGACGTGGACTTCCCGACCGGGGTCGACCGGCTCACCACCGCGGCGGTGGCCGTCCGTCCGGCGAGCGACGCGGCCGTTCCCGACACCGTGGTGTCCCTGTCCCGCGGTGCGACCGGCGGCGCGGCGACGGCGACCAGCGGCATCGCCGGCACCCGGCGGGGCAACGTCCCGGCCTGGACCGGATTCCTGGGGACCCGGCGGGCGACTGGCGGCTCGGCTTCGACGCGGACGCCCGTGCCGTGTTCGAGTCCGGCACGCTCGACGACATCCTGCTCGTCTTGAGCTGGAGCGGAGAGGCACCCGCCTGGGCGCTCTGACCGCGCCGTTCCCCATCGACCACGTCGGCCGCCCTCCTGGCAGGATGGCGGCATGGAACGTGTGCTTGGAATCGGTGGGTACTTCCTGCGGGCCGCCGACCCGGACGCCCTGAGCGCCTGGTACCGCGACTGCCTGGGCCTGGACGCCGACGACAACGGCCTGTGGCAGCAGGGAGCCGGGCCGACGGTGTTCGCGGCCTTCGAGTCGGACACCGACCACTTCGGATCCCGCGCCCAGCAGTGCATGCTCAACTTCCGGGTCCGCGACCTGGACGCGATGCTCGCACAACTGCGCACCGAGGGAGCGGACGTGGTGCCGGAGACCCAGGACATGGAGGGCGTCGGCCGCTTCGGCTGGGTGACCGACCCGGAGGGCAACCGGGTCGAGCTGTGGCAGCCCGCCTGACGGCGCCCCGTGGCAGCGGAAGCGAGCAGTGATCGCGGTCCGACGGCCGCGGGACCCCGGTCCGGTGTCGTGGGCGGTTACGGCGTCAACTGGGCGAGGATCGCGTCGATGACCAGGTCCGTCGAAGCCGCCATGTCGACCGCCGCCGGGTCGAGGAGCCATTGGATCTGGAGGCCGTCCATGACGGCGATGACCGCGTTGGCCGCATGCCGCGCGCGCTCCGTGTCCGCCGCGCCGTCGCCGAGTCGGCACGTCTCGGTGATGGCGTCGGCGACGAAGCCGCGCAGGCCGGCGTAGCGGCTGCGGAAGTAGTCCTGGGCCGGGTGGTCGTCGGTGACGGACTCCGCGGAGAGCACGGCGTAGAGCCGGATGATGCCCTCGCGTTCGGCGTTGCGCCGGGCGGTCTCGACGAGGTGGTGCAGGAATCGCAGTCCTTGCGGACGTTCGGTGCCGAGTTGCTCGATGTCCGTGTCGTCGCGCAGTTCGAGCACGCTGGTCAGCAGCATCGACTTGGAGCGGAAGTAGTGCAGGACGCCGGCCTGGGTGAGGCCTGCCCCGTCCGCGATCTCCGCCAGGGAGGCGTTGTTGTAGCCACGCGCCGCGAACGTGTCCATCGCGATGTGCAGGATGTCCTGCTGGCGCTGTCGGGCTTCGGGGCTGCGTGGGACGCGGGGCCTGTCGCGGGCTCCCCGAGTGGCTCGGCCTACCGACTGGTCAGTCACCCATTCACCATACGCTGCGCTGCCGGGCCACTCGGGGAGCGGGCGAATGGTCTTGCCGGTACGTCATATCTTGTGACGCAGACCACTTACTAAGTGTTTAGTAGGTATGCTTTCATGGCGCCGTCGTTCCGCCTCGCCACGCCGGTCTGGCGGCACGCGTGCACTACCCCTTCGAACCCCGGCCGGCCCGCTGCCTCCCTGACAACGCGGCGGGTCCGGCCGGGGTCCCCCACACGTCACAGACCGAAGGAGAGCCGCACCCGTGTCACATCTCCGAAGAATCCGCTCCCCACGGGCAGGCGTCGCAGCCGCCCTGACCCTGACCCTCGCCGCCGCCGGTCTCGGGCTCACCGGCGGCGGCACCGCACACGCCGCCGACCCGGTCGCCCAGGTCTGGGTGACCACCGGGGACGGCGCCCGCAAGCTCAGTTCCGACGGCACCCTGGCCTTCAACGGCTCGCCGCAGGGCACCGACGTGCGCGTCGACGGCAACCAGCGGAGTCAGCGCTACACCGGCGCCGGCGCGTCGGTCACCGGGGCGTCCGCGCGCCTCATACAGGGGCTCCCGGCGGACCGGCGCAGTGAGCTGATGCGCTCGCTGTTCTCCGTCTCGGGCGACGGAATCGGCCTGTCCTACCTGCGCCAGCCGCTCGCCAGCACCGACTTCGACGCCTCCGACAGCCCGTACTCCTACGAGGACACCCGCGGGCAGTTCTCCATCGCCCGCGACAAGGCGGAGATCATCCCCGTCGTCAAGCAGGCCCTCGGCGTCAACCCGTCCATCCGCTTCATGGGCACTCCCTGGTCGCCGCCCGCCTGGATGAAGACGAACAACTCGCTCAACGGCGGCAGCCTTCGCACCGAGAACTACGGCGACTTCGCGGACTACCTGGTCAAGGCGATCAAGGCGTACGGCCAGGAGGGCATCACCCTCACCGACCTCACGGTGCAGAACGAGCCCGAGAACCCGACGAGTTACCCCTCGATGTCGATGAGCTCGGCACAGCAGGCCGACTTCGTCCGGGTCCTGGACCAGCGGCTGACCGCGGCCGGGCTGCCGACGAACATCCTCGCCTTCGACCACAACTGGGACCATCCCAACTACCCGCTCGACGTGTTCTCCCGTACCAACGGGATCAACCGGGTCATCGGGGCCGCCTTCCACTGCTACGCCGGCAATCCCACCGCCCAGCAGCAGGTCCACAGCACCGGCAGGCGCGTCTTCTTCACCGAGTGCTCCGGCACCGACAGCGACAACACCGCCAACACCTTCGGTGACAGCCTGCGTTGGCAGGCCGAGAACCTCGTCGTGCAGAACATGCGCAACGGCGGCGAGACCGTGGTGACCTGGAACCTCGCCCTCAACCAGAGCGGAGGTCCGCACCAGGGGCTGTGCGGCACCCGCTGCAACGGCGTGGTGGAGATCGCGAACGGCAACGTCACCCGGGGCGCGGAGTACTACTCGCTCGGCCACATCAGCAAGTTCGTCAAGGTCGGAGCCACCCGGATCGGCTCCACCAGCCCGGGAGGCGGCATCCAGAACGTCGCCTTCCAGAACCCGGACGGCACGCGCGTCGCGTATGTCGTGAACACCGGCGGCACGCAGCGCTTCTCCCTCACCGACAACGGCCGTTCGCTGGCCTACACCCTGCCGGGCGGCGCGGTCGCGACCTTCGTGTGGAACCCCTCCGACGGGGGTGAACCGACCGGCCCGATCGACACCAGTGCCTGGTACCGGGTGGCGAACACCAACAGCGGGGCCTGCCTGGACGCCACCGACTGGGGCACCGCCAACGGCACCCTGCTCCAGCAGTGGTCGTGCGGTGACGGCGCCAACGAGAAGTGGCAGTTCCGCTCCACCGGCGACGGGTACCACCAGGTCGTCAACCAGCACAACAACAAGTCCTGGGACGTGGACGGCGGCGCCGGCGCGACCGCGGACGGGGTCAAGGTCCATCTGTGGGACTACACGGGCGGCACCAACCAGCAGTGGCGTGCCGAGTCCGTGGCCTCGGGGCAGTACCGCTTCGTGGCCCGGCACAGCAACAAGTGCCTCGCCGTGGACGGATCGTCCACGGCCAACGGCGCGAAGCTCTCCCAGCAGACCTGCTCCGGCTCGGCGGCCCAGTCCTTCCGGCTGACCTCCTGATCCGCCGCCCGGCGCACCGGGCGCACACACCGGGGTCGGCAACCACCGGTCAGCGCGCGCCGTCTCCCGTCGGGGAGGCGGTGCGCGTGTCGTACTCCCGCTGCCGCTGCTGGATCTCGTCGGCGTGCTCGACCGTCCAGTCGTAGAGGTGGGCGAACGGTTCCTGCAAGGACCGTCCGAGCGGCGTCAACGAGTACTCCACCCCCACCGGTGAGGTGGGCAGCACGCGTCGCGCGATCATGCCGTTGCGCTCCAGTCGGCGCAGGGTGTGGGTGAGCACGCGCTGTGTCACTCCTTCGAGCCGGCGCTTGATCTCGTTGAACCGCCGAGGCTCCTCGATCGCGGCCATGGCCATCACCGACCACTTGTCCGCGATCTGGTCCAGGATTGGCCGGCTCGGGCAGTCCACGCGGAAGACCCGGTCGGCGCCGGGAGTCTCGGTCATCCTGGGTATCCTCCATGATCCCTACGATGCAGAATGTGCCTTATTGACGCTTCTGGCGAGCACACAGGAGGCTAGGTATACATCAGATACCTAGCTGCCCGGTAGCCCCTGTCCGGCTGCCCGCGCCTGCCCAGATCGGAGATCGGCATGAGCCGTTCCGCGTTCCACTCCCCCGGCACCTTCGACGCCCTGCGTGTGACCAGCGACCGCGGGGTGCTCACGGTCGTCATCGACAACCCGCCGGTGAACGTGCTCAGCCTGTCGCTGATGGGCGAGCTGATGACGCTGCTCGGGGCCCTGCGGGACGACACGGACAGCCGAGTGGTCGTGTTCGAGAGCGCGGACCCGGAGTTCTTCCTCGCACACGTCGACTTCACCTTGGTGGACGACGAGAACGCCACCGCCGATCCCACCGCCGGAGCACCGGCCGGTCTCAACGTGTTCCAGGCGCTCGGCGAGGCGCTGCGCACGCTGCCCCAGGTGACGATCGTCAAGCTGGCCGGGCTGGCCCGCGGCGGTGGCGCCGAGTTCGTCGCGGCGGCAGATCTGAGCTTCGCGGCGATCGGCCGGGCCGGGCTCGGCCAGATCGAGGCGATCGGGGGCATCGTGCCGGGCGGTGGCGGCACGCAGTACCTGCTGCACCGGGTCGGCCGCAACCGTGCGCTGGAGATCGTCCTCGGTGCCGACCTCTTCGACGCGCGGACCGCGGAACGGTACGGCTGGATCAACCGGGCTCTGCCGGCCGACGAGCTCGACGCGTTCGTCGACCGGCTCGCCCACGACATCGCCGATCTGCCCGAAGGCACGATCGCGGCCGCCAAGCACGCCCTGCCGCCGCAGGACCTGGCCGCGGGAATGCTCAGGGAACACGAGGCCTGGGCGGGCCAGTTCGCGAAACCCGCTGCGGAGAAGGCGATCCGCGGCGGGCTGGCGGCCGGCGCGCAGACCCGTGAGGGTGAACGGAACCTGGAAGAGGTCATGCGCTCCTTGCGCTGAGCTGAGCGTTCACGCGCCGGCGACGGCACGCGCACACCATCGGGCGAGTCCCGTACCGATCGCACGGTACGGGAGTCGCCCCGTGTCCACGGCTCCCCCCGCGTTGCCTCCGGTCTCGCAAAGTGCCTGCTCACCCCCTGTTTCCCGGCAGCGCGCACCGCGGGCAACAGGAAACCCGTCGACCCCGGTCGAGCAGGGAGGCGACTCTGTGTGCATCAGCACAGGGCATGTCCTGCTGAGGGGAGATCTGGGTCCATGAGACGTGCGCTCATGTCTTGGTGCGCGGTGGTGGCGGTGGCGGCCACCACCGCGACCGGTTGCACGGACGGTACCGGCGGCGACGGGAACGACGAGGGGCGCGACCGGACACAGCGGACCGCGCGGACCCGCCCCGCGGCGCTGACCTGGCAGCAGGAGGTCCGCGTCGCCGACGCGCTGCAGCGTCTGACCAAGCAGTGCATGGGCCGCCACGGTTTCACCTACTGGGAGGACCTCGGGCTGACGCTGCGGGAGAGCCGTCCGGTGCGCTTCGTCCAGGACGACGTGGCATGGGCTCGTACGTACGGGTACGGCAGCAGAATCGAGGCGAAGAGTGCGCGGGTGCGGGAGAGCAACCCCAACGGCGCCTACCGGCAGGGCCTTTCCGACTCCCGGCGCGCCGCCTTCGACGTCGCGCTGGACGGCGGCGACAGCGCCCGGATGCTGACCGCGTCACTGCCGGGCCGCGGTCAGATCCGCAAACGTATCGGCGGCTGCACGCAGGAGGCCGAGCGCACGCTCTACGGGGACCCTGCCGAGTGGTTCCGCACCAGCAAGATCGCCCTGAGCCTCAGCTCGCTGTACGGGAAACAGCTCATGGAGGACCGCCGGCTCGGCGCGGCGGTACAGGCCTGGTCCCGCTGCATGAAGAAGGCGGGACAGCCCTACGAGGACCCCCAGGCAGCCCGTGACGCCGTCCGGGCGGAGACCGGCCGGCTCGGTCCGGCCCACGCCGACGAGGCGTTCACCGCCGAGCGCGCGACCGCCGTCGCTGACGCGACCTGCGCCCGCCGGGTCTCCCTGCGGGCCGTGGCCACCGACCGCGAGACCCATTACCTGGACCGACTGCGCGACCGGTACGGCGAAGACATCGACGCCTACCGGGACTTCGGCCACCGGGCCTACGAGCGAGCGGTGCACATGGTCCCGGAGCGGGACTGACCTTCGCGCCCCGGCCCCATCGACCACGCACCGCTGCCGGATGACCGGGAGATGTCCCGGCGAACCGGCATCGGCGCCCCCCACCCGGCACCACCACCCAGCACCACCGACACAACAACGAGGGAGAACATCATGCGCAAGTTCACCGTCACGGCGGCGCTCCTGGGGCTCACCGCCCTGGGCCTCGCCGCCCCCGCCACCTCGCAGGCCGCCGACAGCGGCGTCGCGGGGCCTGTGTGCGACAGCAAGTGGGGCGCGCGCAACGGCAACATGTACGCCTGGGACGCCTTCGACTGTGCGGGCTCCCCTCTGATCGTCGCCTCGGGGAACAGCGCCAACTGGGGCGGCGCCAACGACAGGGCCTCGTCCGTCATGAACCGCGGCTTCACCGGCAACCTGTCGATCGTCAAGTTCTACTTCCTGGAGAACTACACCGAAGGCCACACCTGCCTGTACCCGGGCGAGTTGTACGCCGACAACCTGTCCGACAACTTCTTCACCACCGGACCGACGGTGAACGACAACATCAGGTCGCACCAGTGGGTGAACGGCGGCTGCGGGGCCACCCTCACCTGATCCGGCCGACCGTCCGCGGGCGGTCCGGGACCGACGTCCCGGACCGCCCGCGGACTGTTTCGGACAGTGGCGGTTACGCCACTCCGGGGAAAGACTTGGCTGTCCCGGTCACCACGGAAGTAACCTTGGCTATCGCCGTCTCACGGCCGTACTGCCATGGGGGACACCGTGGGAGATCCGCAGCACGGGCATGAAACCGATCACCGGGACGACCAGAGCCGGAGCGCGCCGACCACGCCCTCCTTCTCCGCGCAACTCAGACGTCTGAGACAGGAACGCGGCCTGTCGCTCACCGATCTGGCACGCAGGACGCACTACAGCAAGGGCTATCTGAGCAAGATCGAGACCGGCACGAAACGCGTGACCGTCGATGTCGCCCGCCTCTGCGACCAAGCGCTGCGCGCCGACGGGGAGTTACTCAAACTGGTACAGCGCGCGCAGGGGGAACCGTCCCCGGACGGCCGCGCCGGTGACCGGACCGGCGCGGCCGAGCCGCAGTCCGGCGGAGCGTGTCCCTACCGCGGCCTGTCGGCGTTCACACGACAGGACGCGGACTGGTTCTTCGGCCGGGAACGCGCGACGGCCGCTCTGGTGGAACGCCTCTTCGAACGGGTCGGAAACGGCCCCCTGATGCTGCTCGCCCCCTCGGGTGCGGGCAAGTCGTCCGTGCTCGACGCCGGTCTCGTCCCCGCCCTGCGGCGCGGCGACTTCCCGATGCTGGGCGCCGACCGGTGGCCACTGGTGACACTCACTCCCACCTCCCGGCCGCTGGACGAGTTACTGGAACGCATCGCGAAAGCGGTGGGAGAAGACCTCGGCGTCACCGCGGAGGAAGCCCGCCGCGACCCCGACGCGGTGCGGCACTCCGTACGCGCGAGATCGGACGCGCCGGCGGCGGCTTCCGGGGACCGGCCGCCCGCGACCTGGCGGCCGGTGGTGATCGTCGACCAGTTCGAGGAGCTCTTCACCCTCTGCTCCGACGAGAACGAGCGCCACTCCTTCGTCCGGGTGCTCAGCGCCCTGTCGACCTCCCGGCCCGCGGACGGCTCATATGTCCCCGCCGTCGTGGTGCTGGGCGTGCGCGCCGACTTCACCGGCGACTGCCTGGGGCTCCCCGACCTGGTCCCGGTGTTCGCCGACGGACTGTTCGTCCTGCCCCCGATGTCCGTGGCGGAGCTTCGCGAGTCGATCACACGCCCGGCGGAGCTCGCCGGTCTGACCCTGCAACCGGGCCTGCTCCCCCTCCTGTTGCGCGACGCCGGACTGCGCGAGGAAGCGGGTACGGCACCGCGCGGAACGGCGCACGATGCCGGCGCGGGAGCCGACGAGACGCCCTCCGGAGCGTTGCCGCTCGTCTCCCACGCCCTGCTGGCCACCTGGGAACGGCGCGAGGGCGACGTGCTGACCGTCGCCGGGTACCAGCGGGCCGGCGGCATCCAGGGGGCCATCGCGCGGACGGCCGAGAACGTGTTCACCCGGCTGTACCCGGCCGAGCAGAAGACGATCCGCCGCATCCTGTCCCGACTGGTGTTCGTCGCGGACGAGGCCGGGGCGACCCGCCGCCGGATGAGCAGAGATGCCTTGATGGAGCAGTTCGCCGACGCGGACGGCGCGGGAGGGGCCCTCGACGCCTTCGTACGCGCGCGGCTCATCATGCTCGACAGCGACACCGTCGAGATCGCCCACGAGGCTCTGCTCCACGCCTGGCCGCGGCTGCGCGAGTGGATCCACGCGGACCGGGCCGGACTGCTGCTGCACCAGCAACTGGCCCATGCCGCAGCCGAATGGGAGCGCGAGAACCACGATCCGTCCGCCCTGTACCGCGGCACCCGGCTGGACACCGCGCGGTCCTGGGCGGACGAGACGGACGGCTGGAGCAGGCTCGGCCCGGGCGAGGCGGCCTTCCTCAGGACGAGCCAGGCAGAGCAGGACACCCGCCGGAAGCAGGCCAGGCGTCAGGTCCGGCTGCGCCAGTCCATGCTGGCCACCCTCGTCGTCCTGCTGGGACTGGCCCTGACCGCCGGAGGTGTCGCCTACCAGCAGCGTACGGGCGCCCTGGACCAGGAACGCGTCGCCCGTTCGCAGGCGTTGGCCGTCCGGTCCGCCTCCCTGGCCGGGGGCCAGCCGGAGGCGTCGATCCTGCTCGCCGAGCAGGCCTACCGGACCAGCGCCACCGCCGAGGCGCGGGGCGCGTTGCTGAGCACCCAGTCCCAGCCCTTCTCGGCGCGGCTCAACGGCCATCGGGGGCCGGTCAACTCGGTGGTCTTCGCACCGGACAACCGGGTGCTGGCGACAGGCAGTTCCGATGGCAAGGTCACACTGTGGCGGGTGCGCGACCGCCGCCCGATCGCCACGCTCACCGTCTCCGGACCCGTCCGCGCGATCGCCTTCAGCCCCGACGGCCGCACTCTGGCAGCCACGTCGACGGACGGGCCGGTGAGCCTGTGGGACACCGCCGGCCGCCGGCAGAGGACGGTCCTCCCCCACAGCACCGAAGCCGCCCGGGCCGTGGCCTTCGATCCGCGCGGACAGGTACTCGCCGTCGCGGCCCCGAACGGCACGATCTCGTTGTGGGACACCGGGCGCACACACCGGAGGACCGTCACACTCACGGGGCATGAGGGGCCGGTCCACGCCCTGGCCTACGCTCCCGACGGCCGGAGCCTGGTCTCCGCAGGCGCCGACCGCACCGTACGCCTGTGGGACACCGACCGCGGCCGGCCGCGCGCCGTGCTGAGGGGGCACACCGACGAAGTACTGGGCGCGGCGTTCTCCCCCGACGGCCGCAGGGTGGTCTCGGGAGGCACCGACCGGACCGTGCGGCTGTGGAACGTACACGGTGGGCGCCTCCGCGCGACGTTGTCGGGAAGCAGCGACGACATCAACGCCGTCGCCTACACGCCCGACGGTACGACCGTCGTGGGCGCGGTCGGTGACGGGACGACCAGGCTGTGGGACGTGCGCAGCAGCCGACAGACCGCCGTGCTGGTCGGCCACACCGACTACGTCATGGGAGTGGCCATGACGTCCGACGGCGCTCTGCTCGCCACGGCCGGCTTCGACCAGTCCGCCGTCCTGTGGGACCTCGAAGGCCCGGTACTGACGGCCCGTCCGTTCACCGAGGTCTGGCAGGCGCAGTACAGCCCCGACGGGAAACTGCTGGCCACCGCCGACGCCGACCACACGGTGCGGCTGTGGGACGCGGGCAGACGCAGACTCGTGGCGACCCTGAGGGGACACACCGAGACGGTCTTCTCGGTGGCCTTCGCACCCGACGGGCACACCCTCGCGTCGGCGGGCTCCGACGGCGCGATCCGCCTGTGGGACGTGGCCCGGCGCAAACACCTGGCGACTCTGACCGGCCACACCGGGCAGGTCTTCTCCGTGGCGTTCGCACCCGACGGACAGACCCTGGCGTCGGCCGGTGCCGACCGCACCGTACGCCTGTGGGACGTGACCGGGCGCGCGTCCGTCGCGACACTGACCGGCCACGAGGACTTCGCCAACGATGTCGCCTTCAGCCCCGACGGCCGGACCCTGGCCAGCGCCGGCGACGACCTGACGGTACGGCTGTGGGACGTCTCCACCCACCGCCGGATCGGCACGCTCCACGGCCACACGGGGGCGGTGCGCAGCGTGACCTTCGCCCCCGGGGGCCGGACCCTGGCCAGCAGCGGGAACGACGGCACGATCCGTCTCTGGAACGTGCGTGAACGCCGCTCGGAGGCGACCCTGACCGGGCACACGGGCTCCGTCCGGGGGATCGCCTTCTCCCCCGACGGCCGTACGTTCGCCAGCAGCGGCACCGACCGCACGGTCCGCCTGTGGAACGTCGCCGCGCGGCGGCAGTGGGCGACGCTGACGGGGCACACCAACTCGGTGTGGAGCGTGTCCTACGCGCCGGGCGGGCGCACCGTGGCCAGCAGCAGCACCGACGGCACCGTACGCCTGTGGGACCTCGACCCCGGGGCGCGGCTGGCGGAGATCTGCCGACTGAGGGCGGACATCGGTGACGACGCGCGGCGAACGCTCCTGCCCGGTGTCCCTCTCTCGGACGGGCCGGCCTGCTCGGCCCCTCCCGAGTGACGGACGACTGCCCTGTTCGGGCGGGGTTTCCCGGTGTTTCCCGTTGCCCATGGGAACGGGGCGACGCCCGGATCTCGACGGGCGGGCGGTGCAGCACACAGGCTGTCGAGCGGCTGCTTCCCTGCCGCATCGTTGACGCCGACAGAATACGGGGGTTTCGGCATGCTCCGCCGGACCGGTCTCATCCGCACACTCATCCTGTTGCTGGCCTTCTTCCTCTGGACGCCCGCGGCCGTCGCCGCCGCGAGCCCTCCCGCCTCCGCCGAGCGGGAGGCCGCCGCGTGCGGCCCGCTGGCTCCCGGTGCCTCCGCGGCCGCCGAACGCGCGATCGCCGCCGCCTGCGCCGAGGTCGCGGCAGGCACCTGGTACACCTGGGGAGGCGGCCACGGCGCCCAACCCGGTGCCACCTACGGCCAGATCGACCCGACCGACCCGGACAGTGCGCACGACCCCGAGCGGCTCGGCTTCGACTGCTCGGGCCTCGTCCGTCACGCCTACGCCAGGGCCGCCGGCTCGGACATCCTCAACGGCGTCGCCAGCTCGCAGTACTACACGCACCGCGCCGCCGAGCGCTTCACCGCCGCGCAGGGACTCGCCCCGCTGCTTCCGGGCGACCTGCTCGCCTGGGGAACATCGCAGGACCTCCACCACATCGCCATCTACCTGGGCGCGGGCAAGATGGTGGAGGCCAAGGAGTCCGGTACGAAGCTCATGGTGAGCGATGTCCGCCTGAACAGCGGTTACTTCGGCGCGGTCCGCGTCGAGACCGGGCCGGTCACCGGTCATGTCCATCAGACCTGGGGCACCGGCGTCTGGACCAAGGCGGAACCCTCCACCGCGGCCGCCAGGGTGTACGCCTTCCCCCACTCCACCACGATCCGTGTCCAGTGCCAGAAGCACGCCGAACGGGTCACCGCCGAGGGTTACACCAACGACGCGTGGTCCTATCTGCCGGACTACAAGGCCTGGGTGACCAACATCTACATCAAGGGGCCCGCGTGGCTCGACGGGGTACCCGAGTGCCCGACACCGACGCCCGAGGCGTGAGGCGCCCTGCCTCGCGGACCACGGCGACGGCGTCCGGTGCCGGGTCGAGGCAGCCAACCCGGCAATGGCTTCAGGCGGCGAAACGGCCGCAGAGCAGATTGCCCGGTTCGGCGGGATCGTCACTGATCCAGAACTGGCGCCACAGCAGCGCGAACTCCTCGCGGCCGAGGTAGCCGTCACCGTTCAGGTCGAGCGACTCGAAGACGCCCGCCATGTTCGCGGGCCGCCCGTTCCAGGTCTCGACGAGGTGGCGGTGCTCCTCCGGTGAGATACGGCCGTCGCCGTCGGCGTCCACCGCGTCGAAGACGGTCTCGGCGGTCGCGGTGACATCGGCGACCATGGCGGGCAGCCTGTCGACGAGCAGCAGCAGTTCACCCAGGTCGACCGCGCCGTCGCCGTCGGCGTCCCCGACTTCCAGCAGCGCCGCCCACCAGCCCATCAGCAGCGCCTCGACCCGCGCGCGCAGCTCCGTCCCGGCGCCCACACCCGGCAGGTCGCTCCAGCGTGCGACGAGCGCCCTGAAGTCCTCCTCGCGCAGACGGCCGTCGCCGTCCGCGTCGAAGGCGGCGAACATCTCCTTGAGCTTGCGCTCCTGAAACTCACTGGCCATGAGCAGCCTCCCCGGCCCCACACTCGAACTCGAACTCGAACCCGTACCCGAACCCGAACCCTCGAAAGTCCTGCAAAGCGGCCGACAGCGGTAACTGTAGGGCGGACCGCGGCACCAGCCCCACGGGCACATGTGCACGAACGCTCACCTGTTCACGCCGCCCGTCGGCCCCGCCCACGGGTGGCACGCCCGCGCGCACGCCCCCGACCTCTTCGACTGAGTACGTCGGCCGAGTGGGCTGAGTAGGTCGTCCGATGTGCCGCCGCGCGGCGGCTGCTGAACTGTCGTCATGACCAAGGACCTGCCGCCTGCCCGCCCCCTGCGCTCCGCCACCCGCACCGCTGCCACCACCGGTTCGGCGCTCGCGGTCGTGATCCTCCCCCTGGTGGTCGGGGCCCTCGCCTCACGGGCGGTCGGGGGCGACCCGATGGCGTCGGTCAACGCCATGATCACGGGTGGCGGACAACGCGCCCGGCTCTCCCGCAGCCAGCTCCGCGGCTACCGCGGCCGCGCGCTCACGACAGCGCGGCAAGCATGGGACCGTTCTTCCCGGTCGACCGGTGGAAAGCCGCTCCGGGGCACTCTCGCCGAGGCGGGGCACCGCATCGGGCGCAGGCGCACGGCTCCGCCGCGCCACGAGGCACCGGGCGCGACGGACCGGCCGTAGCCAAGCTTGCGGACCGGTCGTGGCGAAGGTCGCGGACTCGTCGTGGCGAAGGTCGCGGACCGGTCGTAGCCAAGCTCGCGGGCCGGTCAGCGAGTGAACGCCGCCGGTTCGAGGAGGTGTCCGGCCGCCACGCGCCAGGCCGCCACGACGGCCTGGTGCGTGGCCGTGTTCGCCGCCTCGATCCGGGTCGGCAGGTGGAGCGGCGCGCCCACATGGACATGGAGGCGCGGGCGACGGGCCGGTGCCGTCAGGAAGCCCGCGAGCTGTTTGGCACGGCTGCCGGACGCGACCCGGCGCGCTCCGGCCTGACCGATCGGAACGACGGGGGCGCCGGAGGCCAGGGAGAGACGCGCGGGGCCGCTGCGGAAGGATTCGGGCGCGGCTTCGGCGGCGTCCGTCCGGCGCGGAAGCCGCCCCTCGCCGTAGATGAGGACATGGCGGCCCGCGCCGAGTGCTGCCACGGCCGCGTCCAGGGAGTCCGCAGCTCGCGAGGTACGGCGGTGTACGGGGACATGGCCGTCGCGGTCCAGGAGATACCGCAGGACGGGCACGCGCCACAGGCCGGCGGTGGCGAGGACGACCGGTTCGATGTCCATGGAGCGCAGGGCGGCCAGCACGATGCCGGGGTCCGCCAGAGACGTGTGGTTGGCGACGAGTACGGCCGGCGCCGAGAGGGTGGTGAACTCGGCGGAGGTCGTCAGGTGCCCGAAGGCGGGGACGACGGCGGCTGCTATGCGACTGAACACGCAACTCCTGCGTTCGGGCGGTGGATCGATGGTGAGACGCATCGATGGTGAGGCGGATCGATGGTGAGGCGACGGAATTCATCATCCCCTCAGGACCGTCCGAAGCCCTGAGTCGACGTACTCATCCGGTCCATCGCCGCCGTACTCACCTGCGCGCATGCTCACGTCTCGGCCCGGGAGTACGAGGACACGTACATCGCCGGCCGTCTCAGGACGCGTTCACCGCCAGGCGTACGCTGTCAGCCCGGCGGACACGGCCGGCCGTACGAACACAGCCAGGAACATGGCCAGGGGGAGCACTTGAAGGCTGAGGCAACACAAGTCTGGGACTCGGCACTCGACTCGGTCGTGGTCTACGCCCAGGGCGCGGTCTGTCGACGCGTCGCGCGGGGCAGCGTGCCGCCGGACGGCAGGGTGCGGATCACCGGCCTGCCCCGGACGCTGGGCCCCGGCTCCCTGGCGGCCCGTGTCGTCGGTACCTCCGGGGTGCGGGTGGTCGAGGCGCGGGTCGAGGTCGACTCCGTACCGAACGACCCTGCCACACCGCATGAGTTGGAGCGCGAGGTCGAGCGGCTGCACGAGGAGTGCGCGGCGGCGCGGGCACGCCGGGACCGGCAACTGGGGCTCGTCGAGGAGGTCCGGGGGATCCGTCCGGTCCCGCCCGCCCGCAAACGCGACGACCCACCCCGCCGTACCCCGGTCGACGCGTGGCTGGAGCTGTCCGACTTCGTGGACGCGCGGCTGGCCGGTCTGCACACCCGGCTCGACGAGTTGGAGGAAGCGCTGCTCCACTCCGAGCACGACCTCGGCGTCGCGGTGGACGCCCTCGCCCGCTCCTCCAGCGACGCTCCCTCGGCGCATGTCTCGACCACGGTCTCGGCCCTGGTGACCCTCGTTCGCACACGCGACGGACAGGCCGCGGAGCAGGGCCCCGAAGTGGAACTGGAGCTGGAGTACGAAGTGCCCGGCGCCGTCTGGATCCCGGCCTACCGGCTGGACCACCGCCAGGGCGACGGCAGCGGCCGGCTGGTGCTGCGCGCTTCGGTGGCGCAGCGCACCGGCGAGGACTGGAACGCCGTACGCCTCTCCCTGGCCACCGCGGACCTTCGCCGCCGCACCGATCTGCCCAGGCTCCGTTCGATCCGGATCGGCCGTCGTCAGCCCGCTCCCGCGCCGTCCGGCTGGCGCGAGCCTCCCGCGGGGCTGTCCGACCTGTTCACCGGGTACGACGTCGCGGCGCCCCCTGCCGCAGCCCCTCACCCCTCGGCCCGTCGCAGCCGTACGGCCGCCGCACCCAAGGCCGCCGTGACGCCGCCCATGGCGGTCGGGGCCGTTCCGGCGTACGAGACCGGGGCGTCTCCGGTATACGACACCGGGGCGTACTCCACAGCAGTTCCCGCACCACCGCCGGCACCGGGACCGGCCCCGCAGGGGTACGGTCCCACGGCACCGGCGGCTTACGTTCTCCCGCCGCCGATGCCTCAGGCTTATGGCGCCCCGCCTCCCCCGGCGCCCGGCGCGTCCGGCGCCCCGGCCCTGCGAGGCGCGGGGCCGGACCTCGCGCAGCCGGCCGGCTCGTGGCAGGGCGGTGCTCCCTACGCCGGCGCCGCTCCGTTCGACGCCTCGTCCACCATGCTGCCGTCGGCTCCCGGCGGCCCGCCCGTCCCCGCGGCCCCCAGCGGTGCGATGCCGGCCGCACCACCCGTCGGCCCACCGCACCCCAGCGGCGCCGAACTCGACTACGCCGCCCTCGTCCTGGCCGGTCCCGAGGAACAGGCCGGTCGCAGAGGCCTGCTCTTCCCGGACTCGTCCTTCGACCCGGTGGCCACCGAGCAGCGCCGCGCCGCCGAGGCCGTGGCGTCGCTGCCGCTGCCCGGCCACGCCGTACGGCCCCGTGAGTCGGCAGGCTCCTTCGACCACCGCTACGACGCGCACGCGCGCACCGACATCCCGTCGGACGGCACCCTGCACACCGTGACCATCACCGAGATCCCGGTCGGTCTGCGGACCGAGTACCTCTGTGTGCCGTCCGTGGAAGAGACCGTCTACACCACGCTGGTGCTCTCCAACGCCACCGGTCGGGCGCTGCTGGCCGGACCGGTGGAGGTCACCGTCGACGACGACTTCCTCCTGACCGCGGCACTCCCGACGCTCGCTCCCGGCGGGACGCGCCGGGTGGGGCTCGGGCCTGCCGAGGCCATCCGTGTCACTCGCCGTACGGATCTGCGCGAGTCGTCCTCGGGACTGCGCAACACCGTCACCGTGCTCGACCACCGCGTCCACGTGGAGCTGGTCAACCGGCTGGCGCGGCCTGTCGCCGTCGAGGTCCGCGAGCGGGTACCGGTCACCTCCGACGCCGACATCCGGATCGACGAGCGGGCGGAGTGGACGACGCCGAAGGAGGGCGCGGGGCCCGACGCTCTCGTCCCCGGCACCCGCGTCTGGCGGGTGGAGCTGCCCGCCGGGGGCTCCGCCGCGCTCGACGGCGGCTACGAAATACGTATCCCGGCCGGCAAGGCCCTGGTCGACGGCAACCGCAGGAGCTGACACACACATGTCCACGGATGCGCAGCCGATCGCCCTGCCCGTCACCGCCGTCACCTGCATGGAGGACCGCGCCCTCGTCGAACGTACCGCCGTCCTGGATCTGCGGCCCGGCGTACAGCGGCTGCGGCTCGGCCCGGTCAGCGCGCTGGCCGTCGACCGTTCGCTCCACGCCGAGCTGACGACCGGGCACCCCGCCACGGTCCTCGACGCGCGGATCGTACGCACCTGGGCGCCGCGCGACCCCCGGCCGTCCCCCGCCGACGACTCGGCACTGCGTCGGCGGGTGCACCTCCTGGAGGAGGAACAGCGCGACCTGGGACGGGTACGCGACCGCCTCCTCGTCCGTCTCGATCTGCTGGGGCGGCTGGCCGCCGACCTGTTGCGGGAGATCGGCCGGAGCGCGGGCACCGGTGCCGTGGACAGGCCCCGGTGGACCGGCGAACTGGACCGGGCGGACACCGAGCGCGACACGTACGGCGAGCAACTCCGTTCCACGGACGCCAGGTTGGCGGCGGTCGAGGTCGAACTCCGCGAGGCGCGGCACACCCTGCACCTCGCGGAGGACAAGCCCACCGAACTGGTCGGCCATGTCGAGCTGACCGTGGAGGCCGAGACCGCCGGGCGGGTCGGGCTGCGCCTGAGCCACCTCCTGCCGTGTGCGCTGTGGCGACCCGCCTACCGGGCCGTGCTCGACAGTGACTCCCTGACGCTCGAAACGGACGCGATGGTCTGGCAGCGCACCGGGGAGGACTGGTCGAACGTACGCCTGACGTTGTCGACGGCCCGTTCCGCGCTGGCCACCGAGCCGCCGCGACTGGGCCAGGACAGGTTGACCCTGCGGGACCGCTCGTCGGCCGAACGCCGCACGGTGGACGTCGAGTTGAGGGAGGAGGAGATCGGGGACCTCGGCCAGGCTCCGGTGCTCGGCCTCCCGGGCGTCGACGACGCGGGCGAGACACGGGTGTTCCGCTCCCCCGCTCCGGTGTCCGTCCCCGGCGACGGCCGCGCCCACCGGGTACCGCTCTCCGCCTTCACCACGGCGGCCGGCACGGAGTACGCCTGCTCGCCCGAGCTCTCCCCACTGGTCACCCAGGTGGTGCGGTTCGAGAACCGGTCCGGGCACGCGCTGCTCGCGGGCCCCGTCGACCTGGTCCGCGGCAGCGGTTTCGTCGGCCGCTCGACGCTGGAGTTCGCGGCCCCCGGGGCGCCCGTCGAGCTGGCCTTCGGCAGCTCCGACGACCACCGGGTGGTCCGGCACACCGAGGAGTCCCGTACGACCGCCGGAATGTCCCAGCGCACCCTGGTCACCCGGACGGTGCGTCTGCACCTGTCCCACTTCGCCGCCCCGGGAGACCACGGCGCGCGAGTCGTCGTCCTCCGGGAACGCTTGCCCGTCTCCGAGGTCTCTGGAGTCGAGATCCGCGTGCGTACGGAAGTCTGCTCCCCCGCGCCCGACACTGTCGGCGCCGAGGGGATCGCCCGTTGGGACGTCACGGTCCCTCCGGGCGGTCGCCGCACAGTGACCTTGGTGTACGAGATCTCGGCGAGCAGCAAGGTGACGGGGATCTGACCGGGCTTCTGTCGTCGCGTTCCCGTACGGGCCTGCCGGGGGGTCACCTCAACCGCTGGTGTCCGGCGAGTTCCCGTCGACCGCCGCCCTCAACTCGTGCAGTCTCAGGGCCAGCTGGAGGCGCAGCGCCGAGTCCGGCGAGCGCCAGTCCTCGCCGAGCAGGGAGCCGATACGGTCCAGGCGCTTCAGCAACGTGTTCAGGTGTACGTGCAGGGCGCGGGCCGTCCGGCTCAGGTTCCGGGAGTGGGCGAAGTAGGCGGACGCCGTGGCCACGAGGTCGGTCGACCGTCGCCGGTCGTACTCCAGCAGCGTACCGATGCTGTCGGTGAGGAACCGGTCGAGGTCGCCCGAGCGTTCGGGGTCGAAGGCGAGCGCGTACATCCCGTACTGCTGAGCGCTTGCCCCGCGGTCGTTCTCCCCCAGGGAGCGGATCACCCTGACGCAGCGCTGTGCCAGCGTGAACGCGCGGGACCGCTCGCCCGCGATCCGGTCGGCGACCACGAGTACGGGCACACCGAGCGTGCGGCGCAGCCTGCGGTGCAGTGTGCGCGCGACATCCTCCACGTCGTCGGCGTGCAGCAGCATCGTCGGCCGGCCCAGATATTCGCCCGCCAGCCCCGACCGCTCGGTCGAGAGGGGTTTCAACTGCCGGACGACTTCGCTCGCGGTCCTTTCGGGGCAGTCGACCACGACGAGGACGTCGAGGTGGTCGACGTCGACGCCACGGGCGAGAGCCCGGTCGCGCTGGGCCGGATGCAGAGGCGAGCGGGACATGAGTTCCATGAGCAGCTCACCCCGGACCCGCTCCTCCGCTTCGGCATGGGCATCGCGCATGAGGAACAGCAGGCCCATGATCTGTGCCGAGCGCTCCAGCATGCGGACGTCCGCGGGCTCCGGCGCTGCGCGGCACGCCAGGGACAGGAAGCCGAAATGGTTTCCGCCGGGCCGGACGGCCACCACGCTGCGGAAGTAGCCGTCCGCACCTTGCGTCGAGACACACCGCCCGGTGTCGCGTGCTTCCTCGCACACGTCCCGAGGCACGTCCGAAGGCATGTCCCGCGCGGTGTCCCGAGGCAGGTTCCGAGGCGCGTCCGGAGGTACGTTCCGGTCGGCGTCGCCGTCCCGTCCTCGAGGGAAGCGGATCGCGAGGACCTCGTCGTCCCGGCCCCGGACCGTCACCGTGCCCCGCAGGTGCTCGACCAGGAGCTGCGCGATGTCACCGGGCCCACCACCGGTCAGCACCGCGTGCGTCAGGGCCTCGTGGACGGCCGCCGCCCGTTCCATGGTGGTGACCTGGTCCTCGATCGTGCGGTACGCGTCCTCCAGGCGCCGCAGCGAGACGCGGGACTCCTCGTAGAGCCGCGCGTTGTTGAGGGCGACCGCGGCATGGCCGGCGAAAGCGCTGAAGAGGGCCACTTCGTCCTTCTCGAAGGGACGCTCGGTGCGGTCGGCGGCGAAGAGGGCGCCGATGGCGCGGTCACCCACCATGAGCGGTACGCCCAGCAGTGCCATGAGTCCTTCGCGGGGCACGAGCAGGTCGAACGCGGGGTCGTGCGGGAGGACCTGGGCCTCTCGGTAGTTGCTGACCCAGAAGGGAACGCCGGACTCGATCACACGTCCGCCCAGGCCTGTTCCGGGCGGCATCCGGCCCGACGAGAACTCCGACGAGATCGTGCCGGCGGACGCTCTCACGGTGAGGTACCCCTCCGCGTCCAGCAGCGACAGATACGCGAAGTCGCTGCCGATCAGCTCGTGGGCGTGCCGCACGATCGAATGCAGGACCTCGTCGACCTCGCCGAGCGCGGTCAGGGACCGGGCCGTCGTGTACAGGCTGTTGAGTTCGCGCTCGCGGCGCAGCCGGTAGGCGGCCAGTTCACCTTCGGCCGCGTCGGAGTCTGTCCCTGCCGTCGCCGACTCCGCGGAGGACTGAGGTGGTGGATTCATACACCCCGGCTTCGTGATGAGTGGAGGAGCTTTCCATCATATGGCGGGCGTGCGTGGCTCTAACCTCGCCCCACGCCACATCGTTGTGACTCGAACTCCCGCCTTCTCCACCTCTCGACCTTTCGACCACGCAAGCGCCCACGTCCGGGCCCGATCTCATGGGGAGTGACAAGGATGTCGATTCCTGCCGTCGGCGGTCTCTACACCGTCGCCGTCCGAAAGGCGATGCTGCGGCTGCTGCCGGTCCTGTGCCTCGCCTACTTCATGTCCTACGTCGACCGGACGAACATCGCTCTGGCGAAGACCCACCTGCGGGCGGACGTGGACATCAGTGCGGCCGCCTTCGGCCTCGGCGCGGGTCTCTTCTTCCTGACGTACGCGCTCTTCGAGGTCCCGAGCAACCTGGTCATGTACCGGATCGGACCACGACGCTGGATCGCGCGGATCGCTCTGAGCTGGGGCGCGGTCACGTCGCTCATGATGTTCATCCACGACGACGTCACCTTCTACATCGGGCGGATCGCACTCGGTGCGGCCGAGGCCGGTCTCTATCCGGCGATGATGTTCATGGTGACCCAGTGGTTCGGGCAGAAGGAGCGTGCCACCGCGATCGGGTTCGTGTACCTCGCGCCCACGCTCGGTCTGCTCCTGGGCGGTCCGCTCGGCGGCGCCCTGATGGAGCTGGACGACGTGGGTGGACTCCACGGCTGGCAGTGGATGTTCCTGATCGAGGGACTGATCACCATGGTCATCGGGTTGGTCGTCCTGGCCTTCCTGCCGGAGGTGCCCGCCGATGCGACATGGCTGACCGCGGACGAGGCGGCGGCGCTGAGCGAGCAGGCCGGCCGGGGATCCGGTCCGGACCCCGGGCACGCCCTCAGAGGCAACATGGGGCAGGCGTTCGGGCGGCCGTTCATCCTCCTCATCGGGGTCATCTACTTCCTCAACCAGGTCACGATGAACGGCGTGACGTTCAACGTGCCCTCGATCATCGAGTCGTTGGACGTGAGCGGGTCGTTCCTGATCGGCCTGCTCAGCGGGGTGACGGGGATCGGAGGCATGATCGGCGTGCTGGTGATGCCGCTGGTCTTCCGCCGTGTCCCGCGCGAGTCCCTCACCATCGGCGTCCTCGCCGCGGCGCCCGCCCTGGTCGCGGCGGTCTTCCTGGCGGTTTCCTCGCCGGGCGTGCGCATCGCCCTGATCGGTGTCATGTCCGTCTTCACGTTCGCCACCCTGCCGATCTTCTGGTCCGTGGCCATGGCGCGGATGTCGGGAATCGTGGCGGCCGCCGGGCTGGCCTTCATCAACACGGTCGGCCTGACCGGCGGGTTCGTGGGCCCGTACCTGTTCGGGCTGGCCGAGTCGGACTCCGGGGATCCGACCTCCGGCTTCCCCATCGTCATCGCCACGTCCCTCGTCGGCGGCGCACTCGCGGTGGCCCTGCGCTGGGCTCTGCGGAAAGAGGACAGGAAGACCGCCCGGACCACGGCGGTCGAGCCCGACCTGGAGGTGCTTCCGTGACCTTCCTGCCTCAGGACGGATTCCCGCTGTCCGAGATCCCCGGAGCGTACGCCGCCGAGACCGGGGACACCGTGGTGGTGCGCGCCGGCACCGAAACACTGACCTGGAGCGCGTTGCACCGTGACAGCAACAGGATCGCGCGTGGCCTGCTGGCCGCCGGGGCGACCACCGGCCGGATCGTGTCCCTGCTGCTGCCCAACTCGACGGATCTCGTCCTGGCCGTGTTCGCGTGCTACAAGGCCGGGGCCACCCCGCAGGTGCTGTCGACGCGGATGAGGCCCGCGGAGCTCGACGCGGTCCTCGAACTCGGTGACCCCGCCGTGGTGGTGACGGAACCCGGCGGTACGCTCGCCGACCGCCCGCAGGCTGTGACCGTGGACGACCTGAGGACGCGACAGTCCGGCGACGACCTGGAACCGGCGGTCGCCACCTCGTGGAAGGCCCCGACCTCCGGTGGATCGACCGGCCGCCCGAAGATCATCCTGTCCGGCAGACCTGCGGTGACGTCAAGCTTCGACACCGACATGTGGGGAATCGAGGCCGGGGCACAGGCGCTGATCACCGCGCCACTGCACCACAACGCCCCCTTCGTGACCGCCCTTTCGACGATCTTCCTCGGCGGATCGGTGACCCTGCTGACCCGCTTCGACGCCGAGCGCACCCTGTCCGCGATCGACGATCACGGTGTGGACTGGGTGTATCTGGTTCCGACGATGATGCGCCGGATCGTGGCGCTCCCGGACGAGGTCCGCGACCGGTACACGCTCGCCTCCCTGCGTTCGGTATGGCACTGCGCCGAACCGTGCCCGGTCTGGCTGAAGCGGAAGTGGATCGAGTGGCTGGGCCCCGAGCGGGTCCGTGAGCTGTACGGAGGCACGGAGGCCGAGGCGGGATGCACCCTCGGCGGGGACGAATGGCTTGAGCACGTCGGATCGGTGGGACGGGTGACGTGGGGTGAGATGAAACTGCTCGATCCTGACGGCGCCGAGATCACGGCGCCGGGTGCCTCGGGTGAGATCTACATGCGGGTGACTCCGGGGACCGATGCCACGTACCGCTACATCGGCGCCGAGCCGGCCGTACGTGACGGCTGGTCGTCTCTCGGGGACATGGGGCGGTTCGACGCCGACGGCTACCTGTACCTCCTCGACCGGCGGTCGGACATGATCACCGTGGGCGGGGTCAATGTGTATCCGGCGGAGATCGAGGCCGCGCTGGTCGAACACGAGCAGGTGATGACCGCGGTCGTGATCGGCCTTCCCGATGTCGACACCGGAAATCGGCTGCACGCGATCGTCCATACGCCGGAAAGAGCCGACGTCACGGCGGATGACATCCAGGTCTTCCTCGACGGGCGACTTTCCCGGTACAAGCTGCCGAAGTCGATCGAACTGGTCCACGACTCGTTGCGCGACGCGGCGGGCAAGGTACGGCGTTCGGAATTGCGTGCCCAGAGAATGGGCGAGCCGACCCATGCCGGTCAACCAGGAGGGGAATAGCCATGGACCCCAGGACCACCGGAAGAACGGGAGTGCGTGTGGGTGTCACTCTCACCGCCGTGGCCGCGCTTCTCGGCACCACACCGAACGCCCGCCCGGCCACCGCCCCCGTCGACGCGGTGCGGTGCGAGGCCCTGGCAAGGTCACGTATCCCCGCGTCCGTGATCTCCCTGCCCACCGGGGGCGGCCGGGTGAATGCCGCGTCCGAGGTGACGGAGACCATCAGCGGTACGAGCGTCACGTACTGCCGTGTCGACGCGGCACTCTTCCCGGTCGACCCCTCAGCACCCGCCATCCGGATGCGCGTCGCTCTGCCTCTGGAGTGGACCCGCAGATCCATGATGTTCGGCGGTGGCGGCTACAACGGCACCCTTCCCGACGTTCGCGCGAACGCCCCCTTCGGGCTCGCGAACGCCCCGACCCCGCTGGCGCGCGGGTACGCCACGTACGGAAGTGATTCCGGGCATCAGGCGGACCCCGCCAAGCACCCCGTTTCGTCGCTGGACGGCTCTTTCGCCCTCAACGACGAGGCACTCCGGAATTTCTCCGCGGGCGACGCGCTGAAGAAGACCCACGACGCGGCCCAGTTCCTCATCCGGCGGGGATACGGGGCGCAAGCCGAGCACGTGTACTTCGCGGGCGGATCGACCGGCGGCCGCGAGGCGCTGGCCGTCGTGCAGCGCTGGCCCCGTGCCTTCGACGGCGTGATCTCGGCGTTCCCGGCGTGGAACAACCTCGCCGAAGTCCTCTACCTGGGACATGCGACGCAGCTGTTGGCGCGGCCCGGCGCCTTCCCCGGGCCCGAAAAGCAGGCGCTGCTGTACGACAGCGTCATCCGGGCCTGCGACGCTCAGGACGGACTGGCCGACGGGATCGTTTCGAATCCGGATGCCTGCCGTTTCGAACCTGAGAAGCTGCGATGCCCGGATGGCGGCGACACCGGCTCGTCATGTCTCTCGGACCGCCAGATCGCCTCGGTCACGGCCATCTCGTCCCCGTGGAAGTGGCCGTACAAGGTGGCCAGTGGTGAAAAGGGCTACCCCGGTTTCCCTTTCCTCTCCGGTGCCGACATGCGCACACCGCTGCTGGGTTTCGGGACCACCGCACCCGCCCACCCGATGCCTCTCACCAGCGGATACGGAACGCAGTACTGGGACCAGTGGGTCAAGTACTTCCTGACGCGCGACCCCGGCCACAGCCCTCTGGCCGTCGACCCGGAACAGCCGGGAAAGTGGCTTTCCCGCATCAGCCGGTTGTCCGAGATCCAGGACCTCAACGACGCGGACCTTCGACCGTTCGCGCGGTCCGGCGGAAAGCTCCTGCTCATCCACGGTGCTGCCGACGAACTCGTCTCGCACCGTTCGACGAACGACTACTACGAGCGGGTGACCGGCACCTCGGGGCCGCGTGAGACACGGGAATTCATGCGGTACTACCTCGTGCCGGGCGCCAACCACGCGAACTTCGGCAACCCCGCGTTCGCCCCCGGCTGGGACTCGGTCACCGCGATCGAGCAGTGGTCCGAAAAGCAGCGGAAACCTGTCTCCCCGGTCGCGACCGACGCACGCGACGGCAGGACCAGGCCGCTGTGCGAATACCCCCGCTGGCCGAGGTACCGGGCCGGGAATCCCGACAACGCCGGCAGTTTCGTGTGCGGCGGGAATGCGGCCTGAGGCGGTAGGGCACTACGGCTGCGCGGGCGGGGTCCGTGCGGTGCCCGCGGGGAGTTGGTGGTCCGCGGTCTGACCGGTCAGACCGGTCAGGAGGAGGTCGACGAGGCGGTGTAGGCCCGCGGCGGGCCGCGTGAGGCGGTAGGAGGCGATCGCCGCCAGGCAGATGCGTACGTCCTCCACGCCGATGTCGTCCCGGACGACGCCGGCGGCGCGGGCCCGGTCGACGAGTCGGCGCAGCGCCCGTGCCTGCTCGCGGCGGTCCGCGGCGAAGGCGGCGGCAGCCGGATGGGAGCCGAACAGAGCCTCGTTCAGCCCGCGGTCCCGCAGCCGGTGCTCGGCGAAGCGGCGGACGATACCGCTGAGCGCACGCCATGGGTCGGGATCGTCGAGGGCGGCCCGCATGTCCGCGCGGCAGGCCGCGACGTGCTCGGTGAGCGCCGCGGTGACCAGGTCGGCGCGTGAGGGGAAGTGCCGGTGGACGGTGGCGATACCCAGGCCGACCCGGCGGGCGATCTCCCGCATCGGCAGGTCGAGCCCTTCGGAAGCGAAGGAGGCGCGGGCCACCGAGAGGATGCGACGGCGGTTGTCCTCCGCGTCCGTGCGTGTTTTCCGAGTCACTGTGCTTGCCGCGCCTCTCACTTCGACCTGATCCGGATCAGCTGCTCCACCTCCATGTCTACCGTGTGCCGACGCCCGGACCGTCCGGGCAGGGAAGGTGCATCATGCGCGCGGTACGGTTCGAGCGGTTCGGTCCTCCTGAGGTACTCGGCATCGGATCCGTGCCCGAGCCGCACGCGGGTCCGGGCGAGGTACGGATCGCCGTCCGGGCGGCGGGAGTGTCTCCGGTCGACCTCGCGCTGCGGGCCGGTGACTCGCCCTCGCGTGACGGTCTCGCCCTGCCGCACATCCCCGGGGTGGACGCGGCCGGGGTGATCGACGAGGTCGGTCCGGGTGTCACGGGCCACGCGGTCGGCGACGAGGTGTTCGGAGCGGTCGACGTCGCCCGGCTGGGCGGAGCGAGCGCGCGGTTCGCGGTGCTCGCGTTCTGGGCGGCGAAGCCGGACGCCTGGTCCTGGGACGAGGCGGGCGCCGCGGCGACGGGCGTCGAGACGGCGACCCGGGCCCTGGACCTGCTCGGCCTCACCGAGGAACAGGACACGACACTCCTGATCGACGGGGCGTCGGGCGGCGTCGGAAGCATCGCCGTGCAACTGGCGGTGGTGCGAGGGGCACGCGTGCTCGCGACGGGCCGACCCGGCAGCCACGCCTTCCTGACCTCTCTCGGCGCGAGGCCGGTCGCCTACGGTCCCGGCCTGGCCGAACGGGTCCGCGCCCTCGGCATCCCACGTGTCGACCGTGCCCTCGACGTGGCCGGGAAAGGCTCACTGGACGAGCTCGTCGCCCTCACCGGCGGCCCGGACTCGGTGGTCACGCTCGCCGACTTCACGGGTCCCGGCCGCGGGGTGCGCCTCTCGGTCGGCCGCTACGGGGGCCAGCCGGACGGGTGCCACGGGCTGGCGGTCGCCGCCGAGCAGGCGGTGCGCGGGCGGTTCCGCGTACCGGTCCAGGCGGTGTTCCCGGCCGACCGCGTGGCGGAGGCACACGCGGCGGTGGCGGCGGGCCCTCGCCGCGGGAAGACCGTCCTCGACCTCACGACGCTCGCGTCCGGCGCGTGACGCGGTCGGCCGGTGCCGGGCCGCGTGGCCCTGTCACTCATTGAGGTGCAGTACGGCCGCGTCACCTAGGTCTCACGTCAGTGGTTTGTTTCTGTTCATCCTGTTATGGGATGAACAGAAAGGGAGCCCTGGTGAGGAGCACGTCGCTGCTGCCCGGAGACCTCTGGGCCCCGAAGACCAGGTGTCCTGGCGGCACCTGGTCGCTCTGACGTCCCGCCGCGCCCACCCGTCAGGAGTTCCCCCGTGTCAGTCCCCCGCTCCGCGCAGGTCCGCCTCCCTCTGGTCGCTCTGCTGAGCGCTGCCTGTCTGACCGGTCTGGTGCAGGCCGCCCCGACCCACGCCTCGGACGCCCCCGCTAACGACGACCGCGCCTTGCGGCGGCAGTTGCAGGCACTGACCGACGCACCCGACGGACCTCCCGGGGTGATCGCCGTCCTCAAGCGTGGGTCCCACACCCAGGTCTTCCGGGCCGGCGTCGCCAAGACCGGCACCGATCGTCCGGTCCAGGTCACCGACCACATGCGCATCGCCAGTACGGCCAAGGCGTTCAGCGGCGCGGTCGCTCTGCGCCTCGTCGACTCCGGGGATCTGCGGCTGGGCGACACCCTCGACAAGGTGCTCCCCCGGCTGCCGCGTGCCTGGCATCGGGTCACTCTCCGGCAGCTCCTGAACCACACCAGCGGGCTGCCCGACTTCAGCGCCGACCCCGAGTTCCTGGCCCTGGTGACCGAGAATCCGCGCCGCCGCTTCGACTCGCGCCGACTGCTGGACTTCGTGGCCGACGAACCGTTGGCGTTCCGCCCCGGGTCCCGGTACGAGTACTCCAACTCCGACAACATCGCCGTGGCACTGATGGCGGAGGCCGTGACGGACCGGCGTTACGAGGACCTGCTCGACGAACTCGTGTACCGCCCGTTGGAACTGCACAGCACCAGCCTGCCGCAGGGCTATCGGATGCCCCGGCCGTACATGCACGGCTACGACGTCACCGGGCAGAACCCGCCCGAGGATGTCAGCGAAGTACTGAGCGCGTCCGGCGTATGGGCATCGGGCGGGATCATCTCCACCCCGCAGGACATGACGGCCTTCATCCGTGGCTACGCCGGCGGCGAGCTGATCTCCGACCGGACACGTCACCAGCAGCGCGACTGGGTGGACGGCGCTTCCGAACCCGCGGGCCCCGGCAAGAACAAAGCCGGTCTCGCCATCTTCAAGTACACCACCCGCTGCGGCGTGGTCCACGGCCACACGGGCAACTTCCCCGGCTACACGCAACTCATCGCGGCCACCCCGGACGGCACGCGATCGCTGACCGTCTCCCTCACCACTCAGGTCAACAAGACCAGCAAGCCGGAACTCCTGAAGCGGCTGCGGACCGTCCAGGAGAACCTCGTCTGCGCACTGCTGCGCAAGCGGTGAGCGACAGACACTGAATGACGAACGCTGAACGACAGGAGCCGAGGGCTCAGGCCGCTTCGCCGGAGCGCCGCGCTCGGCACCAACTGTCACAGCACCCGTAGAAGCGTCTGACGCATTGCGAGTGGGCATCACCCGGACAGCACTTCGCGCCATGCGCGGGTGATCTGTTACGGGGGTTGCGTATGAGGCTTCGTCGATTTCGGCTGCTGCCGCTCCATGTGTCGCTGCCCGGGGGTCTCCTCGGGCGGTGGCTTGTGGTCGCGATCGGTGTCGGTGTGCTGGTGGTGGGGCTTGTCGGTGCCGCCGAGCCGTTTCGGCAGACCCGGGAGTTCCGCGAGGTCGTGGCGTGCGACCGGGGCGGCCATGAGTGTTTCACCGACGAGGAGGGCTCCGTCGCCGGTCGGCGGACCTACACGACGACATCCACGCACACGGACGCCGACGGCAACACGTACACGAGCACGACCACCCATCACGAGGTCACCTGGCGGCGGGCCGACGGTTCCCGTCAGGCCCGCGACGTGTCGTCCCGTTTCTACTCCAAGGCCGAAGAAGGGCAGCCGGTCAGGCTGCGGCTCTGGCGCGGCGAAGTCGTCGGTGTGGAGGTGATGGGCGCCGCGCAGTGGTTCCTGCCGAAGTCCGGCTCGACGCTCAACGCCTGGCTGTACGTCGCGTTCCTCGGCCTCGGGATTCTGCTGTGGGGGCTGCTGTTCGGCTGGCGGGACGGGCTCTTCATGCTCGCTTTCCGCACGTTCAGCTGGATGTTCATGAGCTTCCAGCCGGTCAGTCTGACGACACACGCCTTGGCCTATGGTCTGCCCACCGGGACGGCTCTCGTCGTGGACATCGTGTTCGCTCTCGTCTTCACCGGGATCGCCGCCGGAATGCTGTTGGCCACGCTCGACCGCTGGTGACCACCCGGCACCACCAGGTACCGCTGGGCAGCACCCCTACTCGAAGAACTTCAGGCTCCACCCCGTACTGGTGTTGGCGCCGGGCACGTTGGCCCGGCTGTACGTGGTGTTGCCCCACCAGGCGAAGGTGCCGGTGTACCAGAACCGGTTCGCCCACGAGTACGGGGTGCCCTTCGCCACCGCGTGGAACATCAGCGGGAACCTCGGCCCGGCCGGCGGACTGGTGTTGATGTCGCCGTCGAGCAGGACGAAGCTGTGGTGGCCGGGGCCGTCGACGTACAGCGTCGGGTCCCAACCGGACATCATCGTCGCGCGGTTGGACCCGAACAGGCAGCCGTTGGACTTGTACCAGTCCCATACGTAGGTCGGGTCGCCTCCGGCCCGCAGCCGCAGGTCGGCCAGGCAGTACTGGTCACTCCAGCTGCCGTTGGCCGAGTACACGATGTGCAGCTGTCCGTTCGGGTCCTTGATCGCCTCGGGGGACTCGTTGATGTAGGGGTTGCCGACCACGCGTTCCCAGCTCTCCCGCGGCTGCGAGATGACGTACCGCGCGCCCGTCGGTGTGGTCGGGCTGCTCATCCGCGCGATGTAGAGGTTCTGCTCCACGTTGGTGTCGCCGGCCCAGCCCGACCAGACGAACCACCGCTGCCCGTTGAAGGTGAACAGCGTCCCGTCGATGGCCCACTTGTCGTCCGGAAGGGCGAGTTTCGTCTCGGTGGTGTACCCGCTGTCCGCGGTGGCGGAGCTGATCACGTACATGCGGTGGGCCGAGCCACGGCCGCCCGAGAAGTAGATGTAGTAGCGGCCGTTCTCGGTGGTGATCTCCGGAGCCCAGATCTCACCGAGGTTCCGGGTGTCCGACCAGACCTGCCGAGCGGGCGCCGACGCCAGCGCGTCCGTCGAGGAGGCCTGCCGTACGGCGATGCCGGTGCCGGTCGACTGGACCGACACGTAGGTGCTTCCCACCCGCACCACACTCGGGTCCGCCGCCCGGAGACCGGTCGACCCCGCGTGGGCGGGTGTGGCGGACGAGAGGGTCAGGGCGGCCGCGAGGACACCGGCCAGAGCCAGAGCCACGAATCCGCTGAGAAGGCTGGAGATTCTCTTGATCCCGTGCATGGTTGGCCTCTGCTTCGCGCCGGACCGGCAGCACACCGCCCGCGTACGGACGGGGTCCAGCCGGTCTCAGGTGGGGGACAAAGCCGAAAGGGGGATGAAAGCGCTCTCAAGCATCCTGAGCCGCAGTGAACATGTCAACGGTTCACACAACGCCGATACCCGCACCACGACGACACCATGACGCCACCCCGAGCCGATCGTTATGATGAACTGAATCGCTCAAACGAACATTCGGGGTGGAGCACAGTGCGGGAGCCGGTCGATCTCAGGCGTCAGCGCATTCTGGCGGCGGTCCAGGCCCGCGGGGCCGCGCGGGTCCGGGACCTCGCCGACGAGTTGCAGGTCTCGGTGGTGACGGTGCGCCGCGACGTCGAGGAGCTGACCCGTGAGGGCAGGCTGCGCCGCGGACACGGCGTCGTCCGCTCGACGCTGCCCGCGCAGGAGATCGGCTCGAACGACCCGCCCGGCGGGGACCGGGTGGCCGTCGTGGTGCCGGAGCGGCACTCGTACCTGACCGAGACGCTGCACGGCGCCCGCACGGCATTGGAGGAGGCCGGGATGCGCATGGCTCTGCACATCGCGCCCCAGGTGACCGGTGCCGAACGGCCGCTGGTGGAGCGGGCCCTGGCCGACGGCGCCCGCGGCCTGCTCCTCGCGCCCCGCTGGCACACCGAGGCGGCGGAGCGGGCCGACTACGACTGGCTCGCCGCGCTGGAGGTGCCCACCGTGCTGATGGAGCGCCGGCCGCGGCAGGGCGGCGCGGGGCACGCCCTGGAGTCGGTGTGCTCGGACCACTGGTACGGCGCGCATCTCGCCGTGGAGCACCTGGTGGGGCTCGGTCACCGTCGGATCGTGTTCGCGACCCGGGAGGACAGTCCGACGGCGCGCACGCTGCGGGCCGCCTTCACGAGCATCGCCGGGGCGCATCCGCTGCTGGAGGAGTGGGCGTGGGCGCTGATCTCGGAGCAGGCGGGGCGTGAAGGGCCGTACACCGCGGACGAGACCGCGGACGTGCCGCGGCTGCTGCGCCGGACGCGGGCGACCGCGGTGGTGCTGCACAGCGACGTGGACGCGCTGATGGTCGTACAGCGGCTGGCGGACGACGGGGTGCGGGTGCCCGAGGACTGTTCGGTCGTGGCGTACGACGATGTGGTGGCCGCGCTGGCCACGTCTCCGCTGACCGCGGTGTCCCCGCCCAAGGCGGAGGTCGGCCGGACCGCCGCCGAGCTGTTGACGCAGCGCCTGCGGGAGGGCGGCGAACGGCCCGCGCGCCGGGTCGAGTTGCTCCCGCGGCTGATGGTGCGCGGTTCGACGCGGCGGGTGGACGGCGGGACGGCCGGGGCCGCCACCTCCGACGAGTGAGCGTTTGAGCGTTTGTTTTTCTTCTGATCGATCTATTGACCGTTTGGGTCGAGAGCGATGAGGATTCCCGTGTCCCGAACAGTCGTGTCCGCAACGAGGCGGACACGCAGGAGCCGCGGGAGGCGCCCATGCCCGGACGACCCGATCGTCGGTCCGTGCTCGCCGCGATGGCCGCCGTACCGCTGACAGGAGCCGTAGGCGCCTGCAGCGGAGGGAACGGAGCCTCGTCGGCAAGTACGGGCCGCACCACGCGCATCACCTTCTGGTCCGCCCTGCGCGGCAGCCAGGAAGTGGTCGACGCCTTCAACCGCACGCACAAGAGCGTGCAGGTCGACTTCCAGCAGATCCCCTCCGGTGGGCAGGGCGGCTACGCCAAGCTCAGCAACGCCGCCCGGGCGGGCAACGCACCCGATGTCGCGACCATCGAGTACCCGCAGGTGCCGGGGTTCGCCATCGACGGCGTGGCCCGCGACATCACCGACCTGGTCAGTGACTCCCTGCGCGGCAAGCTGCTGCCGCAGGCGCTCGCCCAGACCACCTTCGAGAAGCGGGTGTTCAGCGTTCCGCTGGACGTCGAGCCGATGGTGATGCACTACCGCGCCGACCTCTTCGACCGGTACGGACTCCAAGTCGCGCGCACCTGGGACGAGTTCGCCGAACAGGCGAACGCCGTACGCCGCAAGGCCGCCGACCGGCGGCTCGTGCTGTTCCCGACGGACGGGATGACACAGTTCGCCGCCTACGCCTGGCAGGCAGGCGCGCAGTGGTTCGACACCTCCGGTGGAGCCTGGAACGTCTCCCTGGCCGACGCGCCCTCCCGGCGCGTCGCGCAGTACTGGCAGCGGCTCATCGACCGGGACGACGTGTTCCTCAACGCGGTCGAGAGCAGGCAGTCCGACGCGCAGATCGGCAACGGGCTGGTCCTCACCCGGCTCAGCGGCGCGTGGGACGCGGGCGCGCAGATGAACGCGCGTCCCGGGCAGAAGGGCCAGTGGCGGATCGCGCCGCTCCCCCAGTGGGACACCGGGAACCCTTCCGTCGGCACCCACGGCGGGTCGACGTTCGCCATCACCAAGGACAGCCGCAGGCCCGAAGCCGCGATGCAGTTCATCGAGTGGCAGGTCTCCCACCCCGATGCCCTGCGGGCCCGCCTCTCCAGCGGCACGAGCAGTCAGTACCCGGCCGCACCCGATCTGGTCGCCGTGGGCCGCAAGGCCTTCGACCGCTCGTACTACGGCGGGCAGGACATCTACGGCCTGTACGAACAGGAAGCGGAGAAGATCGGTGAGGGCTGGCTGTGGGGACCGCGGATGAGCGCCACCCAGCGGGTCATGCAGGACTCCTTCGCCCGCGTCGGCGGCGGCCAGGGATCGCTGACCGAGTCCCTGCGCACCGCGCAGGAGGGCACCATGCCCGACCTCAAGGCCCTGGGCCTGTCCACCACCCAGCGCTCCACCTGAGCCGACGAGAAGGCAGGTGACACCGTATGACCACCACCGCCCAACCCCGGGTACCGGCCGACGCGCACCGCACCGGCGGCCCGGCCCTCTCCGCCTCCGGCCTGCGCGCCCGCCGGGCCGCCAAGCGCCGCCAACTCGGCGCCGTCGTCGTCCTCATGGCACCGTTCTTCGCCCTGCTCGCCACCATCTTCCTGATCCCCGTCGGCACCGCCGTCTACCTCAGCTTCTTCAGTGACGACCAGCCGGGGCTCGGATTCGGCCCCGAGCGCACCGTCTTCGTCGGACTGCGCAGTTACGCGGCCGTACTGACCGACCCGACGTTCCTCGGCGGGCTCGGCACGGTCGCGCTGTACTGCCTGATCTACATCCCGCTCATGGTCGTCGGCGCGCTCGCCCTGGCCCTGCTCCTCGACTCCGGAGTGGTCCGGCTGCGCGCCTTCGCCCAACTGGGCCTCTTCCTCCCGCACGCGGTGCCCGGCATCATCGCCGCCCTGATCTGGCTGTACCTCTACACGCCCGGCATCAGCCCGGTGATCGACCTCTTCGCACGCGCGGACATCACGATCGACTTCCTCGGCGTGCACACCGTCATCCCGTCCATCGTGAACATCGCCCTGTGGAGCAACCTCGGCTACAACATGGTGGTCTTCTACGCCGCCCTGCAGGCCGTGCCCCGTGAGGTGATCGAGGCGTCGGTGGTCGACGGCGCGGGACCCGTGCGCACGGCGCTCCAGGTCAAGACACCGCTGGTACGCGCCTCGATCGTCATGGTGGCGATCTTCACCCTGATCTGGGCGCTGCAGCTCTTCACCGAGCCGATGCTGCTCAGCCAGTCCTCCCCCATGATCAGCTCCCGCTTCTCACCGAGCATGTACATCTACGACGCGGCCTTCACCCGCAACAACTACAGCCTGGCGGCGGCAGCCTCGGTGGTCCTGCTGGTGTGCACGATCGCGCTGTCCTACGGCGTCACCCGCTTCACCAGCCGCGCCGACGCCGAGGAGGCCCGATGAGCACCACCGACAGTTCTCTGCTCCGCCCCGGTCTGCTGGGCCGGGCGACGGTCAACGTGGTCGTCACGGTCTCCGTCCTCTACACCCTGCTGCCCGTGCTGTGGCTGGTGCTGGCCGCGACCAAGAGCCGGGACGCGCTGTTCAGCAGCGACCTGCTGTCCTTCAGCGATTTCTCGCTCGTACGGAACCTCAAGGACCTGTTCGCCATGGACGGCGGCCTGTACGGACGCTGGTACGTCAACAGCCTGCTGTACGCCGTCCTGGGCGCCGCGATCGGCGCGCTGCTGAGCGTGGCCTGCGGCTACGCCTTCGACAAGTACCGCTTCCGGCACAAGGAGAAGCTGTTCGGCCTGGTGCTGGCGGCGGTCATGGTGCCGCAGACGGTCCTCGCGCTGCCGCTGTACCTGATGGCCTCCGAGGCCGGCCTGGTCAACACCTTCTGGGCCGTGTTCATCCCGGTGCTGTTCAACCCGTTCGGCGTCTATCTCGGCCGCATCTTCAGCCGGGGTTACGTGCCCGACGAGGTGCTGGAGGCGGCGCGGGTGGACGGGGCGGGCGAGCTGACCACGTACGTGCGGGTCAGCCTGCGGATGCTCGGCCCCGGCCTCATCACCGTCTTCCTGTTCCAGCTGACCGCGATCTGGAACAACTTCTTCCTGCCCATGGTGATGCTGTCCGACCAGGACCTGTATCCGGTCAGCCTCGGCCTGTACCAGTGGAACAGCTCGGCGTCCGTGTCACCCGAGTACTACCCCGTGGTGATCATGGGGTCGCTGCTCGCCGTACTGCCGCTCATCCTCGCTTTCGTCCTGCTCCAGCGGTTCTGGCGCAGCGGACTGACCGCCGGAGCCGTCAAGTGACTTCGTACGTTCCCGGTCCCGGTTTCCGGCCCCGTGCCGCCGTGGCCATGTCCCAGGACGCCGCCGCGGCCGTCCTCGACCGGCAGTCGCTGGAGGCGTTCGGCCGCGTCTGCGACCTCGCCCCTCCCCCGGTCCTCGACGACCTGTCGACGCCGCGGGCGAGGTCGCTGCTGGCCGAGGTGGACCTGCTCGTCACCGGCTGGGGCTGCCCCGTACTGGACGAGGAGGTGCTGCGTGCGGCGCCGCGGCTGCGGGCCGTGGTGCACACGGCGGGCAGCGTACGCGGGCATGTCACGCAGGCGTGCTGGGAGCGCGGGATCGAGGTCTCCTCCGCCGCCGCGGCCAACGCCCTGCCGGTCGCCGAGTACACCCTCGCCATGATCCTGCTCGCCGGGAAGCAGGTCCTGGAGCGCGCCCGCGACTTCCGGGTGTCGCGGACGCGGGACAACTGGCTGCGGACCTCGCGCGGCATCGGCAACCACCGCAGCACCGTCGGCATCCTCTCCGCGTCGCTGATCGGACGCCGGGTCATCGAGCTGCTGCGTCCGCACGACATCGAGGTGCTGCTCCACGACCCGTACGTCAGTGACGGGGACGCCGCCGAACTCGGCGTGGAGCGCGTGGAGTTGCCGGAGCTGTTCGCCCGCTGCGACACCGTCAGCGTGCACACCCCGCTGCTGCCCACGACCCGGGGCCTGGTCGGCCGCGACCTGATCGAGGCGATGCCGGCCGGGGCCATGCTCATCAACACCTCCCGCGGCGCCGTCGTCGACCAGGAGGCGCTCACCGACGCCGTCCTGGCGGGCCGCATCCGGGCCGTGCTGGATGTCACCGATCCCGAGGTGCTGCCTGCGGACCACCCGCTGTGGGACTGCGAGGACGCGCTGATCACCCCCCATCTGGCAGGTTCCGAGGGCAACGAGTGGCGTCGCCTGGCGGACCTCGCGCTCGCCGAGACCGCCCGCTGGGCGTCCGGCTCCGGCTTCCTCCATCCCGTACGACGCGAAAGGCTGGCGTTCCTGGCATGAGCATCCGCATCCCCTTCGAACTCCCCCCTGAGGACCGTGCGTCGAGTCCGTACACCGGCTGCACCCGGGCCCACTGGGAGGCTGTCGCGGACGGCCTGCTGGCAGCCGCGTGGCGCTGGAGCACACCGGGCAGCGCCCTGCTCGACCTGCCGGGACGGCCCTCGCGTTCGGGGGTGCGCTCCGACGGCCTGGAGGGCTTCGCCCGGACGTTCCTCGCGGCCGGTTTCCGGGTCGCGGGCGCCGGTGGCGACGACCCGCACGGCTGGCTGGAGCGCTACGCCGACGGTCTGGCCTCGGGGACCCGTTCACCGGGCCGTGACGACACCGAGTCCTGGCCGCTGATCCTCGACCACGACGTGCAGGGCCAGCCCATGGTCGAGTCCGCGTCGGTGGCCCTCGGTCTGCGTCTGACGGCGCCCTGGCTCTGGAAGAATCTCGACTCCGGTGTCCAGGACCGGGTCGAGGAGTGGCTGCGCGGGTCACTGCGGCACGTGCCCGCACCGAACAACTGGTACCTCTTCCCGTACACGGTCGCCGGGTTCCTGGAGTCGGTGGGACGCGGTGACGCCGAGACGGCCGCCGCGCGGCAGCGGGCGCTGGAACTGATGGAGGGCTGGTACCGGGGCGGAGGCTGGTACGCCGACGGGGACGGCCGCGCCTTCGACCACTACAACGGCTGGGCGCTGCACCTGTATCCGGTCCTCGACGCCCATCTCGGCGGGGACGCGGCACTGCTCGCCCGGTACGGGGACCGGCTGCGCGAGCACCTCGACGGCTTCGGGCTGATGTTCGGCGCGGACGGGGCGCCGATGCACTTCGGCCGGTCGCTCGCCTACCGTTTCGCCGCCTCCGCCGCCGTCGGCCTGGGGTCGCTGACCGGGCACACTCCGCTGACTCCGGGTGCCTCGCGCCGGCTGGTCAGCGGAAGCCTGCGCCACTTCCTCGACCGCGGGGCGTTGACCGACGACGGGCTGTTGAGCCTCGGCTGGTACGGCCCGCACGACGCCACCCTGCAGACGTACTCCGGCCCGGCCTCGCCCTACTGGGCGTCGAAGGCGTTCGTCGCCCTCCTCGCCCCCGCCGACCACCCGCTGTGGACCGCGACGGAGGAACCCGCGCCGGTGGAGGAGGCCGACCGTGTGCTGGCCCTGCCCGCGCCCGGACTGCTCGTGCAGGCGACGCGCGAGGACGGGATCGTACGGCTGCACAACCACGGCAGTGACCATGTGCGGCCGCACGAGGCGGAGTCGGCCGACGGGGACGACCCGCACTACGGGCGGCAGGCCTACTCGACCCGGACCGGGCCGACCGCGTCCGGGAACCTGGCGGACAACCATCTGTCGGTGGAGGTGAACGGCCGGCCCAGTGTGCGGCGTCGCATCCACCCGCTCGGCGCGGGACACGGCGACGGCTGGGGCTGGGCGGCCTCGTGGCACCGGCCCGTCTTCGTCGGTGGCCCCCCGATGGTCCCGGGGCTGCGGGTGGAGAGCGTGACGGTGGCTCGGGGGCCGTACGAATTGCGGGTGCATCGCGTGGTGGGAGCGCCTCCGGGGGCCCGTGTCACCCACACCGGTTGGGCGACCGGACCGCAGGAGCCGCTGGTCTCGGCGCTGCACGGGCTGCACGGCTGGAGTCCCGGGGCGGAGACGGTCCGGGCCCCGCAGGGCACCGCGTATGTGCCGTGGGCCGAGATGCCTCGCCTCTCCGGTGAGACGCGGGGCACCTCTGTGCACGTGTCCCTGGCCGTCCTCACCGGCGAACCGGGACCCGGCCCGCTGGCGGACACTGTCACGCATGTGGTGGCCGACGACACCGGGGTCGAGGTGGTCTGGGCAGACGGCGGCGGGCGTACGCGGGTGTCGTTCGATCCGGTCCGGGTGACGCACGGCGACCCGGTCGGGGTGACGCACGGGCCGAGCTAGGCCGTCCCGTGCACCGTCGGGTGCTTCCGTGCGCCGGGGCGCGTGGCCGGAATCCCTGCCTCGTCGGGGGCAGGAGGCCGCACGCTGGGTATTCCTCTCCCCAAGGATGACGACAGCGGCGTTGGGGGGACCGGCACTGTGGCACGCCTGTCATGGACGTCCAGCCCTCCCCGGTCGAGCAGGCGGCACACCGTGCGGCGGCTGCGGGCCCAGGGCCTCTACGGGCCCAGCTTCCGTGACGTCCTGCCCGGCCTCACCGGTGCGGTGGTGGTCGTGTGCGCGACCGTGGCGGCCCTCGCGGCCGGCTATCGCGCCGTCGGGATCCTCGCCCCGGTCGTCGGCGTCGGCGTCCTGAGCCTGGTGATCGCGGTGGCGGTGCGCCTCGGGCGTCCCGGAGCACGCCGTCGGCGCGGTCACTACACCTCGGACGAGCTGCGTGAACTCGACGTCCAGGGGCTCGCGTTGGCCGTCGCCCGGATGTTACGGAGGGACGGCTGGCGGGTCCGGCTGCTGCCTGCTCCCGACCGGCCGCGGCTGGACGCGCGGGACACGGAGGGCCGCCGGCTGAACGTGGCCTTTCGTCCGGTGGCGGAGCCGCTGCCCGACGAGGGCCTGCCGGATCCCCGCACGCACCGGGGCACTGCGGGACCCCGTCTTCAACTGGTGGTGCACCGGGGCGCCTTCAGGGAGCGTGACATCCGGTGGGCCCAAAGGCAGGGAGACACCCGACTGCTCGACGGTTCCGCGCTCGAACGATGGGCCCGGGGTGCGCGCCTGAGTGAACTGTTACCGGGCCTGTGGGACGACCCGTCGGCGAGCCGGCCCTGACGGATGCGCGCCGTCGGCATAGTTCCCGCTGTCGGCGAGCGCGCCGCGGTAGGCGCGTACCACGTCGGCGTAGGCCGTCGGCGCCCGGCTTCGGCCGGCGCTCGAAGGTGACGCGGTCCACCTCGTGACCGGGCGGCGCACTCCGCGGACCCGCCCGCGGGTGACACGTCGAGTCGAGGCCTCGCGTCGCCCCGTCAGCACGTACGTGCATACTCAGGCTTTGCGCGCGCACCGGCGTTCGCGAGAAGCAGGAGGTAGGCGATGGTGTCGACACCGGGTGCAGAGCCCCGGAAGGTCACGATCAACGACGTCGCCAGGTCCGCCGGGGTGTCCCGGCAGACCGTGTCACGGGCCCTCAACGACAAGGACGAGATCGACGGCGACACCAAACAGCGCGTACTGGACGCCGCCCGCGCGCTCGGCTACCGGCCGAGCCGGTTCGCCCGGGGCCTGGTCCGCCAGGACACCATGACCATCGGGCTGGTCATCCCCGACCTGCTCAACCCGTTCTTCACCGAGGTCGCGGCCGCCGCCCTGGAGGCCGCCCGGTCCCGTGGCTGGCATGTCGTCGTCTACGACACCGCCGACCGGCCGGAGGAGGAGCGCGGCACCCTCCAGGTGATCAGTTCGCAGGTCGACGCGGTCATCGGCTACTTCAGCTGCCCCGAGAGCGAACTGGAGACGTTCACCCGCGGCATGCCGGTGGTGCTCATCGGCCGCGAGGACAGGTCCACCCGGTTCAGCTCGATCCGGATCGACGGCCAGGAGGGCGTCCACGCAGCGATCGCGCACCTGGTCGCGAAGGGGCACACCCGGATCGGCATGCTCGACCACCACACCCGGGCCGAGCCGAGCATCCGCCACACCTGGTTCACGTCGGCCGCGGCGGCGCTCGGCATCGACGCCGGCATAGTGGTCGGCGCGGACCAGACGGCCGACGGCGGCGGCTCGGCGCTACGGGAGCTGCTCACCACGCATCCCGACGTCACCGCGGTCTTCACGTTCAACGACATCATCGCGATCGGCGCCCTGCGGGAAGCCCGCCGGCTCGGCAGGAACGTCCCACAGGATCTGGCGGTCATCGGCTTCGACGGCCTTCAGCTCGGGGCCCTGCTGGAGCCCCCGCTCACCAGCGTCGCCCTCGACACCCGGCAGCTGGGCGCGCTCGCCATCGAGCAGGTCGCACGGCTGCTGTCGGAACCGCCGCCACTCGCGGTCACCGACCTGGTCGTGCACGCGGAGCTGCGGCACAGCGGATCCGCCTAGGACCCCGCCGAGGGACCCGGTTAACCCGCCGGAAACCCGTCCGACTCGAATGTCTTGACATTGAACGGCGCCGAAGCGCAGACTTCCGAGCACTTCGCATTGCACCTCGCGACGTATCCCTGAGCTTCCCCGTGAGCGCTCCCGTGAGCGTTCACGGGACCGCTCACAAGCAGTCATAACCAGTTTTTTCGCCCCACCTCGCCACGGCGTTCGGCGCTTGAACCGACCTTGAACCGACACCGTTGCGGACTGTCCCTTCCACCCGCAGGGCGTTCCGCCCGAGGGATCAGCATCGAGCCGCCTAGCACCGTCGCTAGCCGTTGTCTGGAACGGAAAATATGAGCAACACAGTCACGCGCATCCGCCTCGCCGTCGTCGCCGCGGCCGCCGGAGTCCTCGTACTCGCCGGATGCTCGTCGTCCGACTCGTCGGGCAACTCGTCCGCGGCGTCCTGCGAGCCCGCCAAGGGCAAGGTGACACTCCAGTACTGGAACACGGTTCCGGGCATGGACGACGTCGTCGCCCTGTGGAACAAGAAGAACCCGGACATCCAGGTCGAGACGAAGAACATCTCCAACGACCAGTACGGCACCCTCGGCAACGCCCTCAAGGCGGACAAGGCGCCGGACCTCGCTCAGGTCGGCTACGACCAACTGCCCAACCTGCGCACGCAGAACGCCTTCGTGGACGCCTCCGACTGCTCGGCCGCCACCAAGGCCAAGTCGGCGTTCGTGCCGTGGACCTGGTCGCAGGCCAGCTTCGGCGACACCGGGGTGTTCGCCCTTCCGCAGGACACCGGCCCGATGGCGCTCTACGTACGCAGCGACATCTTCAAGAAGCACGACGTCGCCGTCCCCAAGACCTGGGACGAGTACGCGGTGGCCGCCGAGAAGCTGCACAAGGCCGACCCGGACCTCGACATCACGTTCTTCGACCCCAACAACGCCGAGTGGTTCAACGGCCTCATCTGGCAGAACAAGGCCAAGATGTACGGCTACTCCGGCGACAAGTGGCATGTCACCGTCGCGTCCGACGAGAGCAAGCAGGTCGCCGAGTACTGGCAGAAGCTGATCGCCGGCAAGCTCGTGCGCACCGACCTGGCCAACGGCTCGACGCAGATGTACGCCGCGTACCAGAAGGACCAGATCGCCAGCTATGTCGGCGCGGCCTGGGGCTACAGCATGTTCCGCGACAACCTGCCCAAGCAGGCCGGGAAGTGGAGCATCGTCCCGATGCCGACGTGGGGTGCGAACGGCGCCTCCGGCGACTGGGGCGGTTCGACCGTCGCGTTCATGAAGGGCGGCAAGCACCTCTACGAGTCGGTCAAGTTCAACACCTGGCTCAACACCGACCCCGAGGCCCTCGCCCTGGAGAACAAGCTGGGCGGTCTCTACCCGGCCGCCAACGCCGGACTCCAACTGCCCGCGCTCTCCAAGGGTGTTCCCTACTACAACAACGAGAAGATCTTCGATGTCTTCGCGGACTCGTCCAAGGACATCGACACCAGCTTCACCTGGGGTCCCACCCAGAAGACGGTGAACCTCGCGCTCCAGGACGCGATGGCCAAGGCCGCGGGCGGCGACGGCACCCTCACCGACGCGCTGACGGCCGCCCAGAACGCCGCGCTGAAGTCGATGAAGGACCAGGCGATCCCGGTCACGGCAGGCAAGTGATCGCGGCATGACCGACCTCGCGACCCGCGCGTCGACGCGTGTGGTGACGTCACCGGGGGGCCGCCGCCGTCTCAACGGCGGTGGCCCCCGGGCGGGCACCATCACCGCGTTCCTGATCCCCTTCTTCCTCCCCTTCGTGCTGTTCTACCTGGTACCGGTCGGCTACGCGCTCTGGCAGAGCTTCCGTGCCGTGCACCGCACCGGCGGCCAGTACGGCACCTCGTACACGAGCTTCGGCGGCTTCGAGCAGTACCAGAAGGTCTTCGAGAACACGGAGTTCTGGTCCAGCATCGGGCGCATCGGACTGTTCGGCGTCGTGCAGGTGCCGGTCATGCTGTTCGTCGCCCTGATCATGGCCCTGCTCCTCGACACTCCCCTGCTGAAGCTCAAGTCGGTCTTCCGTATGACCGCGTTCATGCCGTACGCCGTGCCCGGTGTCATCGCCGCGATCATGTGGTCGTATCTCTACTCGCCGCAGCTCAGCCCGGTCGTGGACCTGCTGAACGGCATCGGCCTGGACCCGGACTTCCTCGGCCCGGGAGCCGTGCTGTGGTCGGCGGCGAACATCTCCACCTGGCTGTGGACCGGCTACAACATGCTCATCATGTACTCGGCCCTGCAGTCGATCCCGCAGGAGCTGTACGAAGCCGCCAAGCTGGACGGTGCCAGCAACTGGGCCATCGCGTGGCGGGTCAAGGTGCCGATCATCGCCCCGTCGATCGTCCTCACCACGGTGTTCTCGATCATCGGCACCCTCCAGCTCTACGCGGAGCCGGCCGTGCTGCGGCAGATCTCCTCGAACATCTCCAGCACGTTCACGCCGAACATGCTCGCCTACGCGGTGGCGTCCGGGAACAACTACCAGCAGGCCGCGGCGATCTCGGTGGTCATCGCCGTCATCACCTTCGTCCTGAGCTTCGGATTCATGCGACTGACGTCGAAGAGGGCCGGCCTGTGAGCAACACATCCGTGAACCGCGAGAGCCGCGTCAGCCGCACGGCGGCCATGGCCCTGATGCTGCTGCTCGCGATCTACTTCCTGCTGCCGATCTACTTCCTCATCGTCGCGGCCACCAAGCCGCAGGGGGACCTGGCCACCACCAACGGGCTGGCGTTCTCGCACTTCAACCTGTTCGACAACCTGCGCGTCCTGTTCACCCGCAGCGACGGCATCTTCGGCCGGTGGGCCGTCAACACCGTGATCTACGCGGTGCTGGGCGCGGCCGTGGGCACGCTGATCTCCGCGCTGTGCGGATACGCGCTCGCCAAGTTCCGTTTCCGCGGGCGGGAGTTCCTCTTCTCCGTCATCCTCGGCGGCGTCCTCGTCCCCACCACCGCGCTCGCCCTCCCGCTGTTCCTGCTGTTCTCGGCGACCGGGATCGTCAACACCTATCTCGCGGTGTTCCTGCCCAGCATCGTCAGCCCGTTCGGCGTCTACCTGGCACGCATCTTCGCCAACGCCTCCGTCCCCCAGGAGCTGATCGAGTCGGCACGCCTGGACGGCGCGGGTGAGTTCCGCACCTTCTTCTCGGTGGCCTTCAAGCTGATGACACCGGCGCTGGTGACCATCTTCCTGTTCCAGTTCGTCGCCATCTGGAACAATTTCTTCCTGCCGATGGTCATGCTGCAGAAGGAATCCCTGTTCCCGATCACCCTCGGCCTGTACCAGTGGAACGGTCAGACCGCCCGGGCCCCACTGCTCCAGCAGTCCGTCATCACCGGCTCGCTGGTGTCGATCGTGCCGGTGATCATCGTGTTCATCCTCCTCCAGCGGTTCTGGCGCACCGGCCTCGCCGCCGGCTCGCTCAAGTAACCGCCCGCGCCCGCCGTTCCCCCGCCGCACGCCCGGCCAGCACAGAAGGTTCCTCCCGCCATGAGCAACTCCGCCGTCTTCGTGCCCCATTTCCACTGGGACCGGGAGTGGTACGAGCCGTTCCAGGTATTCCGGCACCGCCTCGTCGCCGCCCTCGACACCGTGCTGGAGACGGCCGAGGCGAACCCTGGCTTCCGCTTCACGGTCGACGGGCAGATGGCCGCGATCGAGGACTACCTGGAGATGCGGCCGGAGAACCGCGACCGGGTCGTCGCCCTGGTCACCGAGGGCCGGATCGCGATCGGGCCGTGGCTCATCCTGCTCGACGAGTTCCTCTGCTCCGGAGAGACCATCGTCCGCAACCTGCGGATGGGGTGGTCGGCCGCCGCGAAACTCGGCGGCGCGATGCCCGTCGGCTATCTGCCGGACATGTTCGGCCACGTCGCGCAGATGCCGCAGATCCTCGCGCGCGCCGGGTTCGAGCACGCGGCACTGTGGCGCGGTGTGCCCGCCGCCATCGAGGGCCATGCCTTCCGCTGGCGCGCTCCCGACGGCTCCGAGGTGCGCACCGAGTTCCTCTTCGACGGCTACGACAACGGCCTCGACGTCCTGCTCGTGCCCGACCGGGTCGGCCGCGCGCTGGGCGACTACGCGGAGATGACGGCCGCGCGATGGGGCTCCGATCCGGTCCTCGCGATGGCCGGTACCGACCACAACGCGCCCGACCCGGACCTCGCGGCCTGGCTGCGCCGGGCCTCCGGCGAGGGCCGGCCCATCACCATCGCGACCCTCGACGAATACCTCCGCGAGCATGTCCACGACGAGGTGTCGGCCGTCGTCACCGGCGAGTTGCGCAGCCATTCACGCGGCAACATCCTCCCCGGCGTGCTCTCCGTGCGGCTCGCTCTCAAGCAGCGGATGGCACTCGCCGAGCGCACGATCGACCACGCCGAGCGTATGAACGCCCTGTGGTCCCGGCGCGACGACTCGCCGTTCCTCGCCCTCGCCTGGCACAAGGTCATCGAGTCGACGGCGCACGACTCGGTGGTCGGTTCCGGCACCGACGAGACCTGCGACCAGGTCGCCGCACGCCTCGCGGAGGCCGCTCAGACCGCGCGCGCCGTCCGGGACGCGGCGCTCGCCGAACCCGCGGGGCTGGTGCCGAGCGACGGCCACCTGATCGCCAACCCGCTGCCGTTCGAGCGCACCACGCTGGTCGAGGTGGACGTCGTCGCCCCGCCGGAGGGTTCGAGCCTGGTCGCGACCCTCGCCGACGGCTCGGCGCACCCCGTGCAGCTGGTCTCCGAGGCACCGACGGTGCTGAGCGACGAGCGCATGGACGCCTCCCGGCTCGAACGCGTGCTGCGCCGTATCCACCGCCGTGAGCTGTTCGGCCGGCTCATCGACCACTACGAACTCACTCCCGGCTCGCTCGTCTTCCATCTCGCCGAGGTCCCCGCCGAGGGGCCGTTCGACCTGCTGATCCTGCGCCGCGAGGTCGCCGCCGCGGCTGCCGCGCATCCGGGTGAGTGGCGGGTGCTGACGGTGGAGGAGGCCCGGGCCACCGCACTGGTCCCCGTGAAGGTCCCCGCTTCCGGGCTGACCGCCTTCCGGGTCGAGCCGCGCGAGACCTCCGCTGCCGCACCGGCCTCGTACGCGCCCTCGACAGCGGCGGATCGCACGCTCTCCAACGGTCTGGTCGAGGTCACGGTCGCCGCGGACGGCACGCTGGACATCGCCGGTGCCGACGGGACCGTGCTGCGCGGCGTCGGTCGCCTCGTCGACGGCGGTGACCGTGGCGACAGTTACAACTACGCTCCCCCGGCGCACGACGTCCTCGTCCAGGACCCGACGGAGATCACCGTCGATCTCCTTGAGGACGGCCCCCTGCGGTCGCAGCTGCGGGTCACCCGCGTCTACGCGTGGCCCGTCGCCCTGTCCGACGACCGCGACCTGCGCGACGGACGGACGCTGCCGACCCCGGTGGAGACGCTGGTGGAGGTACGGGCCGGTGAACCGTTCGTGCGCGTCCGCACCTCGTTCCTCAACCGGTCCGCGGATCACCGGCTGCGCTTCCACGTGCCGCTGCCCGAACCGGTGGCCACGTCCTCGTCCGCAGGACAGTTCGCCGTCACCGAACGCGGTCTCACGGCCGAGGGCGGCTGGGGCGAGTTCCCGCTGCCGACCTTCCCCGCCGGTACGTTCGTGTCGGCGGGCGCCGCCACGGTCCTGCTCGACCACTCCAGCGAGTACGAACTCGTCGGCGACGGCGCCGAACTGGCCATCACGTTGCTGCGGGCGATCGGCTCGATCAGCGTCAACATCCATCCCCTGCGCGACGAGCCCGCGGCGAGCGAGATCCCCGTACCGGGTGCGCAGGACCTCGGCATGCGCGTCGAGAACCGGTTCGCCGTCGTCCCGTCCGCCGCCGGCTGGCGCGGGGCGGACGCGGTCGCGCTCGCCGAGGAGTTCCGCAACGACGTGCTCGTCACGCGCGGGACCGCACCCGCCGGGGGCCAACTGCCGCCCGACGCGGGCGGGTTGCGCGTCGACGGTCAGGACGTGCTGGTGTCCGGCGTCCGCCGTGTCACCGACGCCGAGTCCGGGACCGGGGCGAGTGCCGGGACCGGTGTCGAGACCGGGACCGGGATCGAGGTGCGGCTGGTGGCGATGCGCGACAGTGCGTCAACCGTCCGCGTGACGGGCGCGTTCTCAGAGGCCACCACCGTGGATCTGCTCGGCCGACCCCTCTCCCGTACCGAGGCGGCGAACGAACTCGAACTCGCCCTCGGTCCATGGGAGATCCGCACGGTCGTACTCCGATAGGCCACCTCCTGTCGAGGACCGCCGTGGCACCTCGTAGCTCCGTCGTAGTCGTATGTGACACACAGAAAGAGTCGTGACCTCTTGTCCACCGAGCTCTCCCCCCATGTTTCGGACATCTCGCCGGGGCGCGGCGCACTGCGCCCGGCGCGTTCGTGGCTGCGCTCCGACGCGCCCTCGCGTTCGCTGAACGGGCCCTGGCGCTTCCGGCTGTCGCCCACGGCGTCGGGCCCGGAGGACTTCGCGGCCGACGGCTTCGACGACCACGGGTGGGACAGCATCCCCGTGCCCTCCCACTGGGTGCTGGAGGGCGACGGAGCCTACGGCCGGCCGATCTACACGAACATCCAGTTCCCCTTCCCGATCGACCCGCCCCACGTCCCGGACGAGAACCCGACCGGTGACTACCGCCGGCACTTCGACGTTCCCGCCGACTGGTCCGACGCCGAGCGTGTGGTGCTGCGCTTCGACGGCGTCGAGTCGCTGTTCCGGGTGTGGGTCAACGGCTCGGAGATCGGCAGCGCGAGCGGGAGCCGGCTCGCCCACGAGTTCGACGTCACCTCCGCGGTGCGCACGGGCGACAACGTCGTCGCCGTACGGGTGCACCAGTGGTCGGCGGCCAGTTACGTCGAGGACCAGGACCAGTGGTGGCTGCCGGGCATCTTCCGCGATGTCACGCTCGTCGCCCGCCCCGTCGGAGGCATCGAGGACGTCTGGCTGCGGACCGGTTTCGAGCACGGTGCCGGGCGGGCCGGGCGGGTCGAGGCGGAGATCACCGCCGACGCCGCCGCGTTCCCGGTCACCCTGCGCATCCCCGAGCTCGGCGTCGAGCACGTCTGGGCCACCCCGGCCGACGTGGCCCCCCTCGACGTCGCCGGTGTCGAGCCCTGGTCGGCCGAGCGGCCCCGCCTGTACGACGTCACCGTGTCCACGGCCGCGGAGAGCATCGCGCTGCGGGTGGGATTCCGTACGGTCGAGATACGCGGCGACCGGTTCCTGGTCAACGGCCGCCGTGTCGTCTTCCACGGGGTGAACCGGCACGAGGCGCACCCCGAGCGGGGCCGCGTCTTCGACGAGGAGCACGCGCGCGAGGACCTGGCCCGTATGAAGCGGTTCAACGTCAACGCCATCCGCACCAGCCACTACCCGCCGCACCCCCGGCTGCTCGACCTGGCCGACGAACTCGGCTTCTGGGTGGTCCTGGAATGCGATCTGGAGACGCACGGCTTCGAGAAGCTCGACTGGACCGGCAATCCGAGTGACGACCCGGCGTGGCGCGAGGCCTACCTGGACCGCATCCGGCGCACCGTCGAGCGGGACAAGAACCATCCCAGCATCGTGATCTGGTCGCTGGGCAACGAGTCGGGTACCGGCGGCAATCTGGCGGCCATGTCGGCATGGGTCCACGCCCGCGATCCGGAACGTCCCGTGCACTACGAGGGCGACTACACCGGCGAGTACACCGACATCTACTCGCGCATGTACTCGTCGGTGCCGGAGACGGAGCAGATCGGAGCGGACGGCGCGCGTTCCGCGCTGCTGAACTGCACGCCCGCGCAGAGCGCCCGGCAGCGCACCAAGCCGTTCCTGCTGTGCGAGTACGCGCACGCGATGGGCAACGGGCCGGGCGCGTTCGACCAGTACGAAGCCCTCGTACGACGGTATCCGCGACTGCACGGCGGGTTCGTGTGGGAATGGCGCGACCACGGCATACTCGCCACGGCCCCGGACGGGAGGGACTACCACGCCTACGGCGGCGACTTCGGAGAGGTCGTGCACGACGGCAACTTCGTGATGGACGGCATGCTGTTGAGCGACGACGTCCCCACCCCCAGCCTCCACGAGTTCAAGGCGGTCGTTCAGCCGGTCGAGTTCACCTTCGACGGCGAGAAGGTCGAAGTCACCAGCCTGCGGCACACGGCCGACACGTCCGACCTGCGTTTCCGCTGGCGTTTCGAACACGACGGAACCCCTGTCGCCTCCGGCGAGTTGGAGGTGCCCGTCGTCGCCGCGGGCGAGTCGGCGTGGGCGCCGCTGCCTCCGGTCGCCGTCGTCCCCGACGCCGAGACGTGGCTGACGATCGACGCGACGACGGCGGTGACGACGTCCTGGGCGCCCGCGGGACATGTGATCGCCACGGCCCAACTGGACTGCTCCGCACGCCGTCCCGTGCCCGCCGTCCGCTCCCGGGACGACTGGCGGCCGGGCGACGGGAACCTGTCGCTCGGTACGGCCGAGTTCACCGGCGGCTCGCTCAGCCGCCTCGCAGGCCGCGAGGTGACCGGGCCGCGGCTGGAGCTGTTCCGCGCGCCGACCGACAACGACGAGAGCCCGTCCGACGGCGTCGAGGACAGCGACGACAGCATCGCCGGGGTGTCCAGCGCCGACCTGTGGCGTCGTGACGGCCTCGACCGGCTGACGACACGGCGCGTCCTCGTGGAGCACACCACGGACGCGCTGCGCACCCTCGACAGGGTCTCCGCCGCGAACTCCGTGTCATGGGTGATGGTGGAGTCCGTGTGGTCGGTCGAGGACGCTGAGCTGGAACTGCGCGTGGAGATAGAGCCCTCGCGCGGCTGGCGCACGGTGTGGCCCCGGATCGGTATCCGCTTCGAGCTGCCCGACGGCACGGCTGCCGTCGACGGGGCGACGTGGTTCGGTCTGGGACCGCTGGAGTCGTATCCCGACAGTCTCCGGGCGGCTCGCACGGGCCGGTTCTCCTCGACGATCGGAGACCTCTCGGTCGACTACGCGCGCCCGCAGGAAACGGGGCACCGCTCCGAGCTGCGTCGGCTGACACTGGTGAGCGGCGACGCCGAGGTGCTGCGCGTCGAGGCCCTGCCCGACGCCCGGGGGCGTCGGCCCGGCTTCACGCTCAGCCGCCACACCCCCCAGCAGATCGCCCTCGCGCAACACCCCTTCGAGCTGGGCGAGTCGACGACGAGTCACCTGATCATCGACGCGGCCCAGCACGGTCTCGGCTCGCGGACGTGCGGGCCGGACGTGTGGCCCGAGTTCGCACTGCGCCCGGAAGCGCGCACGATCAGGTTGCGTATATCCACGGCGGGTTGAGAGTCGGCCGCGACTCACCGAGTGACCGCCGACGAACCCCGTCGCCGGTCACTCGGTGGGCTGTGGATCAGCCGGTTATGGAGTCGAGTTGCTCCGCCGCGGGTCGTAGGGCCCACAGGTCTCCGCCCGGCGGTTCCTCCAGCAGCGGCACGGCCTTCCTTGCCGCACCGTCGCCCGCGTCCGCCGCCGCGTGGACGACGTCGCTTGCCGCGAACCGGCGGAATTCCAGCTCGGGGTGCGGCCAGACGGCGCGTCCCGTCGCCGCGGGAAGCAGGTAGCGCACGGCTTTGAAGAGACTTTGTCCGTCCGGTCCCCGGTAGCGCCACAGGTCCACGCCGACGTGCTGCCCGATCGCGGCGAGTCTGGTGTACGCGACGAGGTCGAAGGTCGAGTAGTGCCAGCTCCTGGTCCGGGCGAGCTCCTGCGGCTGGCTCCCGTCCGCCGCGATCTGGGGAGCGATCCGCGTGCCGGCCGCGTCGCGCACGGTCCGGCGGGCCAGGTCCTGGTCGCCGGTCGCGGAGGCGAGGCCTGCCACCAACAGGTCGTAGAACGTGCCGTGGTTGTTCGCCGCGGCCCCTTCCTGCTTGCCGAAGTCACTGTTCGTCAGCCAGTCGAGGAAGTCGCTGTTCCACTGCCTCATGCCGATCCGGTCCGCGCCGGTCCAGGCGGGGGCGCCGGACTGGAGAATCGCGACGGCGTCGAGGACCGCGGTGTAGGACTGCGAGAAGTCGATGATGCCGATGGCCCGGCCGTCGTACTTGCACGGGATGAACTGTGCGTGCTGGAGGTCCGGGTTCATCCGTGTGGCGGGGGCCAGGAACCAGGTCCGCAGGATCTGTGCGGCCTTCTGGGCGTACTGCCGCTTCCCCGTGTAGTGCCAGGCGAGCGCGAGGTCGTACGACGAGTCGAAGACCTTCTCCAGATCCAGCCGGTCGGTGCCCGTGTCGACCTCGGGATTGCGCTCACCGTCCCGCTGCACGTACGGGCAGCCCCAGGGGTTGTCGGCGGTGGGTGACTGGCTGGGCCACCAGTAGGGGGCCTGGCTCAGATAGTCGTGGACGTCGCCGCTCGGTGCGGGCCTGGGCTTGTCGACGACCGTCCAAGGGCCCTGATCGAGCCATTTGTCGGCCCGCCCGGTCAGATTCGTGACGGCTCTTCGAAGCCGGGGGTCGCCGTGCTGGAAGCGGACCTTGGTCTGCTGGAGCCGCCCGCCGTCGAGGACGACGGTCCTGGGCTGTGCGGTCCCGGGCGGCGCCGTCCTCGGGTGGGCCGCCGTCGGGTGGGCGGAGGCGGCCGGGGTCAGCAGGCCGACGAAAAGGGCCACTGCCGTCAGCACCGCGACCCGGCGAAGTCGGTTGTCCATCGATACTCTGCCCATCGATCCTCGTTCGTGTAGGCGAATGAAGTTCACGGATGGAGACGATGTGAGGTTAGGGGCGACGCCGGGAGTTGGCAATGGATCTGCGGCTCCGGGAGTGAGGTGGAGGGAATGCACAGCCGTCCCGCCTTCGCCCCCGCGATCGGGGACGGAGACGGGACGGCATGACGCACGGACGGCGGGCGGGTGCCCGTTCAGGGATACGAGACCACCGTGGACGGCACCGTGGACGTGCCCGAGGTGGGTGCCCCGATGTCGTTGATGACGTGGGCGTACTGACCCGCGCCTCCGAGCGAGACGACGAGGAGGTTGTGGAACTTCACGCCCCCGTTGTTCGGGGCGGCGAAACCGTGGTGCTGGATGATCGTCGGGTCGACGTTGTAGTAGCAGTAACTGCCCAGCCCCCAGCCCTCGTGGGAGGTCACGGAGTCGGCCACCTTGTACGCGGCGTAACCCCTGAGGGAGCCGTTCTGGATGGCGGCCTGGTTCGGGGCGTCGTAGGCCTTCTCGTTCTGGAAGAAGATGGTGCGGCCCCGCTGGCCGTTCCACTGGACGTCGTACTTGTTGAAGTGCTCCACGAACAGACCGGTGGCGAGGACGTCGTCGCCGTTCACGACGACGCCGTAGTCGGCCCGGTTGGTCTCCCAGCCGACCCCGGTGCCGTGGTCGGCACGCCACACCCAGGTGTGGTCGACGATGGTGTGCCGGCTGTTGATCACCATGCTGGTGGTGGCCTTGCCCGCGCCCGCCCCGCCGATGCGGATGAAGACGTCCTGCACGGTGGTCGGGTTGGCGGAGTGGTCCTGCGTGGCGCCCCGGACGCCGACTTCGAGCAGCGTGGCGGAGTTGACCGGACCGGCGTCGATGAGGAATCCGGCCAGCCGTACACCGTCGACGTCGGCGACCTTGAGCGCCGTGACGCCGCTGTCCGGGATGAGGGTCGCGTACCCCAGGCCGAGGACCACGGTGTTGGCCCGGTTCACCTGGACCGGCTGGTTCAGGTGGTAGATGCCGGGCGTGAACAGGAGGTGGAGCCCTTCGGTGAGGGCCTGGTTGAGGGTGGCTGCGGACACGCCGGGCTTGGCCACGTAGAACTGCGACAGCGGCAGCGACGTACCCCTCGGGGTGCCGTTGCCCCACGTGACGCCGCGCGCGTTGGTGCGCTTCTCCGGCAGGAAGACTCGGTACTCGCTGCCGTTCAGATACAGGAACGGCTTCTCGCGGGACACGGGCGTCGTGTTGAGCGTCGTGTACGGCGGGTTCGGGAAGCTCTGCGCGGGGGCACCCTCGACGCCGGAGAACACCATGTTCCACACGGCGTTGGTCCAGCCGCCGACGGAGCTGTCGCGGGTGTACCACTGCTGCTGCGAGTACGGTCCGACCTGGCCGTCGATGCGGCTGTCCGCGATGTAGCCGCCGCTGGCCCAGCCGTAGCCGTTCGGGGCGAGGTTGAGACCGCCGCGGACGTGCATACGGCGGAAGGGGGCCGCCTGCGCCACGGCCCAGCGGTTGGTGCCGTTGACCGGTACCAGCGCCAGGTTCTCCGCCGAACGCCAGAAGTTCTGGGTGGCGTTGCCGTTGAACCAGCCCGCGTCGACGGTCACGTCACCGTTGATGGTCGTGTCGTCGGGCGACAGGCCGAGGCCGGCGATGGAGGTGTAGAAACCGAGCTGGGCGTTGAGGCCGTTGTACGTGCCGGGCTTGAAGAACAGCGCGTAGCGGCCGGTGCCGAACTGCGCCGACTCCTGCTGCCGGAACACCTCGTCCAGCTTGGCCTGGATCCCGCCGGTGGACGGGTCGAAGACGATGACGTTCGGGCCGAGATCGCCACCGCCGGGCAGCGCACGCGCGGATTTCGGCGCGGCGGGGGCGGCCGACGCCGGTGTGGCCAGGCCGGACAGGGCCGAACCGGTCGCCACGGCGGCAGCGGCACCGAGAACGGTTCGACGGCCCACGGTGGGTCGGGGCGTGGGGGAATCCATGGGGGCAGCGGACATGGGCGCGACTCTCCTGGTTCAGGAAACGAACGGTGGGGGGTTGGGGGAGCGCTCTCTCGCCGTTGCATGCTTCATCCGTGTGAACCGCGCGTCAAGAGTTGCGACCGGAGTAGCGGAAGTTGCTGCTCACCATTCAGTAAGTCCTGCGCTTTCAGGCGTATTTGACTGACTTTCACCTGACTGGTGGCTGATCTTCCGCTCGGTGGCGTGTTCAAGAGGTAATCAAGAGAAACCAGCCGCCCCTTCCGTCAGATCTCTTGACACTCTTGTGCTCCCGCCTCAACACTCCGTCACGGGAGAGCGCTCTCCCGCTGGTCTCCCAAGGATCTCCCGCTTGCGCGGCCCGTCTCACCGGCCGCCCCCGCACACCACTCCCCCATCGACGTCTTCAGGAGGTCTCCATGCCACGGAGATCGCAGATCGTCTCAGGAAGCCTGATCGCCGGCGCCCTACTGCTGACCACACTCGGTCTGGGCGGCGTAGCGGCCACCGCCGGCACACCCCCAGCCCCGGACGACGCTTCGGCGGTGTTCGCCGTCAAGCACGCGGGCCACACCATGGCGGTGTCGACCGCCGCCTCCCCCGAGGACCCGGACGGTGACGGCTACATCCCCGCGAACCCGCCGGTGACCGGTGTCCAGCCGTCCACGAAGGAACCGCCCCACCGCTACTTCCACGAGTTCCAGGCCAACTGTTCGGTGAGCCACACCAAGCCGGACGACCCGATCGTCTATCCGCAGCAGCCGGGCAAGTCCCACGACCACACCTTCATGGGCAACCGGTCGACGAACGCGAACAGCACGACGGACTCGCTCGGCGGGTCCACCACCACCTGCAACGCGCCCGGTGACAAGTCCGGTTACTGGATGCCCACGCTCTTCAAGGGGGACCAGCCCGTACGGCCCGTCGGCCCGCAGGTCATCTACTACAAGGCGGGCGTCACCGACTACACGAGTGTGCGGTCCTTCCCCAAGGGGCTGCGGTTCCTCGTGGGCAGCCCGACCCAGAGCGCGGCGGAGTTCCGTGCGCACCGCGGTTTCGTCGAGGGCTGGGAGTGCGGCGACAGCTTCTTCAACGTCGAGTTCCCGAAGAACTGCCCAAGCCGTCCGGACGTCCAGCTCAACATCCGCTTCCAGGCGCCCAGTTGCTGGGACGGCCGGTACCTGGACACACCGGACCACAAGAGCCACATGTCCTATCCCGTGGTCAACCCCGGAACGAACAACAACATCTGCCCGGCGAGCCACCCGGTCGCCCTGCCGATGATCGAGTTCAAGATGGCCTTCCCCGTCAACGGCGATCTTTCCCAGGTCAGGCTGGCCAGCGGGCCGAGCTGGTCGTTCCACTACGACTTCTTCAACGCCTGGGACGCGCCCACCCTCAACGCGCTGGTCGGCCACTGTGTCGTCGGCGGCCTGCAGTGCGACGCGCGCGGCTACGACCAGACACACCCTGAAGCAGGGGCGGCGCTGAACGAGAACTACGAGCTTCCCTGAGCCGAGCCCTGTCCTCTGCGGGCCGAGCCCTGTCCCGTCCGGGGCCGAGCTCTGCCGCGCACCGGGTCCAGCCCGCTCTCGTACAGGGCTCAGCCCTGCCCAGTGCCGGGCGGCCGGACCGGAACACCCCGCCACGGTCCGGCCGCCCCTCCAACTCCCCCCACACACACGCATCGGAGGCCCCCACATGAGCCCACCACTGTCCCGCACGCGCCGTCTCGCGGCGCCCCTCACCGCGGGGCTGCTGGCCGCAGGCGTCCTCTCCCTGCCCGCGCAGCAGGCGCACGCCGCCGGCAGCGTCGTCCGGGTCACCGGTTCCCAGGGCAACTGGCAGCTGACCGTGGACGGCAGCCCGTACCAGGTCAAGGGTCTGACCTGGGGCCCGGCCGTGGCGGACGCCGGACGGTACATGCCCGACGTCAGATCCATGGGCGTCAACACCATCCGCACCTGGGGCACCGACGCCTCCAGCAAGGCGCTGTTCGACTCCGCGGCCGCGAACGGCATCAAGGTCGTCGCCGGGTTCTGGCTGCAGCCCGGCGGTGGTCCTGGCAGCGGCGGCTGTGTGAACTACCTGACGGACACGGCGTACAAGAACCAGATGCTCGACGAGTTCCCCAAGTGGGTCCAGGAGTACAAGGACCATCCCGGTGTGCTGATGTGGAACGTCGGCAACGAGTCGGTGCTCGGCCTGCAGAACTGCTACAGCGGTGACGAGCTGGAACAGCAGCGCAACGCTTACACCACCTTCGTCAACGACGTCACGAAGAAGATCCACGGGATCGACCCGAACCACCCGGTCACCTCGACCGACGCCTGGGTCGGCGCATGGTCCTACTACAAGAGGAACGCACCCGACCTCGACCTGTACGCGGTCAACGCCTACAACGCCGTGTGCGACATCAAGTCAGCCTGGGAGCAGGGCGGTTACACCAAGCCGTACATCGTCACCGAGAGCGGTCCGGCGGGCGAGTGGGAGGTACCCGACGACGCCAACGGGGTCCCCCAGGAACCCACCGACCAGGCCAAGGCCGAGGGATACACCAAGGCGTGGGGCTGTGTCACCGGGCACCGGGGGGTCGCGCTCGGCGCCACGATGTTCCACTACGGCACCGAGTACGACTTCGGCGGGATCTGGTTCAACCTGCTGCCCGCCGGACAGAAACGGCTGTCGTACTACGCGGTCAAGCGGGCGTACGGCGCCGACACCTCGCGCGACAACACTCCCCCGGTGATCTCCGCCCTGTCCGTCGAGGGCGACGCGGGCAAGGTGCAGGCCGGGCGTGACCTGACGTTGTCGGTCAGGGCGAGCGACCCGAACGGGGACGCGATCTCGTACGAGGTGCTGGAGAACAGCATGTACGTCGACCGGAGCGGGCAGCTCACCGCGCGCCCGCACACCGACCTCGGGGGCGGCCGGCTGAGGGTCACCGCGCCGGACCGGCCCGGTGTCTGGAAGATCTACGTCAAGGCCACGGACGGCAGGGGCAACGTCGGCGTCGAGACGCGCTCCGTCCGCGTGGTGCCGCCGACGGTCGACGGGACCAACCTCGCCCTGAACAAACCGGCGACCGCCTCCTCGTACCAGACGGGCGGCGGCGACTGCCCCTGCACCGCGGCCGGCGCCGTGGACGGGAAGAACGACACCCGCTGGGCCAGCGACTGGAGCGACCCGCAGTGGTTGCGGGTGGATCTCGGCACGAGCCGGGCGTTCCGGCATGTGCAGCTGGTCTGGGAGACCTCGTACGCCAAGGCGTACACGATCCAGACGTCGGACGACGGTCAGAACTGGCGGACCGTGCGCGAGGTGACCGACGGCAACGGCGGAGTCGACGACTTCGACGTCTCGGGCACCGGCCGCTACGTCCGCGTCAACGGCACGGCGCGCGGCACCGGTTGGGGCTACTCCCTGTACGAGTTCGGCCTCTACAGCTGATCGCTCTGCGGGCGGTCGGTCGGAGCAGGTGGCCGACCGGTCCGTGGAGCACACATGAAGGGACGAACGGGCGAGGATGACCGAGGACGATCTCGACCGGTTGCTCGACAAGCTGACGCTGCGGGCCAAGGTCCGGCTGCTCAGCGGGGCGACCACCTGGCGTACCCCGGCCGAACCGGCGGTCGGTCTGCGGGAGTTGGTGATGTCGGACGGCCCGGCGGGCGTGCGCGGCGAGTCGTGGGACGAGCGGCGGACCGCACTGCTGCTGCCGTCGGCGTCGGCGCTCGGCGCCACGTGGGACGACGGCCTGGTCGAGCGGCTCGGCACACTCCTCGCCGCCGAGGCCCGGCGCAAGGGCGTGGACGTGGTCCTCGCGCCGAACCTCAATCTGCACCGCAGCCCCCTCGGCGGGCGGCACTTCGAGTGCTTCTCGGAGGATCCCGAGCTCACCGGCCGTGTCGGCGCCGCGCTGATCCGCGGGATTCAGGCGCAGGGCGTCGCCGCCGCGGCCAAGCACTACGTGGCCAACGACTCCGAGACCGAGCGGCTCACCGTCGACGTGCGGGTGGGCGAGCGGGCGCTGCGGGAGGTGTATCTCGCGCCGTTCGAAACCGCCGTCGCCGCCGGGGTGATGGTCGTCATGGCCGGCTACAACGCGGTCAACGGCCCTACGATGACGGCGAGTCCGTTGCTGTCGGACCCGCTGAGGAGCGAATGGGGCTTCGACGGGGTGGTGGTCTCCGACTGGGGGGCCGCGCGCAGCACGCTCGACTCCGCACGGGCCGGTCTCGACCTCGCGATGCCGGGGCCCGAGGGCGTCTGGGGCGCGGCCCTCGAACGGGCCGTGGAGGACGGCAGCGTCCCGGAGTCCGCCGTCGACGACAAGGTGCGGCACCTGCTCCGGCTCGCGGCGCGCACCGGGGCACTCGGCGAACCGGTCCCACAGCCTCCGTACAGGTCGACGGGGGTACGCCCGGGTGACGCCCGGGCTCAACTGCGGCGCGCGGCCGCTGCGGGCGCGGTCCTGCTGACCAACCGGGGCGCGCTCCCCCTGGGACGAGAAGTGCGGACCGTCGCCGTCATCGGGGCGCACGCCGCACGCACCCGTACACAGGGCGGGGGCAGTGCGGGTGTCTTCCCGCGGCGCGAGGTGTCCGTCCTGGAGGGGCTACGGGACCTGCTGCGCGGGCGGGCCGAGGTGGTCCATGCCCCCGGCCCGGCCCCCGACGAGCCCGCCCCGCCGCTGGGCGCGAACCCGCCCGGGGATCGGCGCGAGCACCTGTGCACGGATCCGCGGTCGGGCCTGCCCGGGGTCCTGCTGCGCGTACTCGACCCGTCGGGAGCGGAACTGCACGCCGAACACCGCTTCACCGCCCGGCAGTTGGAGCCACCCCTCGTCCCCGGCGCTCACACCGTCGAGATCAGCGCCCGGCTGCACCCGCAGGTGTCCGGCGACTGGACCCTGGGCATCGCGGGCTTCGGGCGGATACGGCTCAGCCTGGACGGACACGTCCTGCTGGACGACGAGTTCCCGAGGCGGACGGACGATCCGGCACACGTGCACGTGAACCCGCCGGTGCACACCGCCGTGGCGCAACTGAGCGCGAGACAGGACGCCTTGCTCGTTGCACGGCGTGAACTCGCGCCCGGCACCGGCAGAGCGACGATCGTGAGCGCCGCCCCGCCGCGCCCCGACGTCCCGTGGTCCATCACCGAGGCGGCCCGTACCGCCGGTGCGGCGGACGCGGCCGTCGTGGTGGTGGGGACCACGGAGCACAGCGAGTCGGAGGGATACGACCGCTCCGACCTGGCGCTGGGAGACGCTCAGAACGCTCTGGTCCGGGCGGTGGCCGCCGCCAACCCCCGTACGGTGGCCGTCGTCAACAGCGGCGGCCCGGTCGAACTCCCGTGGCGCGACGAGGTGGGCGCTCTGCTGCTTGCCTGGTTCCCGGGACAGGAGGGGGGCGGCGGCCTGGCCGACGTACTCCTGGGACGGGCCGAACCGGGCGGGCGCCTGCCCACCACCTGGCCGGTCGCACTCTCCGACGCTCCGGTCAGCCGTACACAGCCGGTCGGGGGCCGGCTCGACTACGACGAGGGCCTCCACGTCGGCTACCGCGCATGGCTCCGCCAACAACGCACTCCGGCCTACTGGTTCGGCCACGGACTCGGCTACACCAGCTGGGCCTACGAGGAGCTGACGGGGCCGAACGAGATCGCTGCCGGGGAGCCGTTCACCGTGCAGGTCACGGTACGCAACACAGGATCACGGGCGGGGCGTGAGGTCGTTCAGCTCTACCTGTCGCGGCCCGGCGTCGAGGTGGAGTACCCGCACCGGTGGCTCGCGGGATACACCGCGGTACGCGCGAAGCCCGGTGAGACGGTGACCGCGTCGGTGCACGTCCCGGCCAGGGCCCTGCGCCACTGGTCCGCCGGGGACGGGGCGTGGCGTACGGAACCGGGGCCGTGCCGGGTGCTCGTGGGGTGCTCGGCGGGTGACCTCCCGCTGGCCCTCGGCGTGGAGGTACTGGCGTGAAAGTACTGCCGTGAGTGGGAGGAGAGGTGCCCGGGTGCGAGGGTGAACTGGGAAGCGGGTGAAGGGTTGAGGGGTGAGCGGATGGTCCGGCGCTCTGGGAGAGCGCTCTATGCCGTCCGTGAGCCGTGCCGTTAGGGTGCGGTCATGAGCAGACAGGCCGCCCCGACCCTGGAGGATGTCGCCCGGGAGGCGGGCGTCTCCCGCGCGACCGTGTCCCGCGTCATCAACGGTGTCCGCAACGTCGACCCCGCCATCCAGGAGACGGTCCGCCAGGCGATCAGCAGAACGGGGTACGCGCCCAATCAGGCGGCCCGATCACTGGTGACCCGGCGTACCGAGACCGTGGCGCTCGTGGTGTCCGGTGCCGGGGACGTCTCGGACGAGGAGCAGAACGCGTTCGCCGCACGGGTGTTGGCGGACCCGTTCTTCGGCCGGGTGGTGAGCGGGGTCGTCGGCCATCTGCGTCCGCGTTCGATGCATCCGGTCCTCATGTTCGCCGAGACCGCCGAGGCGCGGCAGGACGTGGTGACGTATCTGCGGCAGGGCAGCGCGGACGGGGCTCTCGTGGTCTCGACGCACGCGGACGATCCGCTGCCCGCGCTGCTGGCCGGGGCGGGGCTGCCCGCGGTGCTGTTCGCCCGCCCCTCCCGGCCGGTCGCGCTCAGCTATGTCGACCTCGCCCACCGGGACGGCGGGCGGTTGGCGGCCGAACATCTGCTGGGCCGGGGCTGCCGACGGATCGTCACCGTGTCGGGGCCGCTGGCCGTGTCCGCGAGCCAGGAGCGGCTGGCCGGGTTCCGCGACACGATGGCCCGTCACGGGCACGCGTACGTTCCGCTCGTCCAGGGCGGCTTCACCGTCGACAGCGGCATGGCGGCGATGACGGAGCTGCTCGCCGAACACCCGGACGTGGACGGGGTGTTCGCGGCCAACGATCTGATGGCTCAGGGGATATGCCAGGTGCTGCGGGAGCGGGGGCGCCGGGTGCCGCACGATGTGGCGGTCGTCGGGTTCGACGATTCCAGCGTGGCGGTCACCTGCCGGCCGCCGCTGACCACCGTCCGACAGCCGGTCGAGGACATGGCGGGGGCGATGGCCCGGCTGCTCGCCGAGCACATCAGGGGCGTGCGCACGGAGCCGACCGCGATCATTTTCGACCCTGAGCTGGTGATTCGGGAATCGGCGTAGGGCCGGTTCCGCTGTACGGCTCGCCCGTCCGGATTCCCGGCGGTGACGGGGATGGCGCCGGCCGGTCCCACGGGCGAGGATGTTCTCTCGTAACGCGGCGTCCTCCCGGACGGTTCCAGGCGTTCGGTGTCTGGCTCCTCGACCGGGTGGACGACTCCGGCAGCCGGGCAGTCGAGAGCCGAGGAGTCCGTGATGGGTTCGCACGCGGCGCCACACCGCTTGAGGCCCCGCTTCCTGCTGGTGTCCGTGACGGTCGTGCTCGTGGCCGCGCTCCTGTGGCTCCCCCGTGCGGACGGTGCGCCCGCGTCGGCCGACGCCTGCGGCTTCACGGCCGTACGCCTGCCCCGCGGGGACTGCGGCCCCTTCTGGCAGGTCCTCGCGGAGGACTTCAACGGCGACCGCGTGCCGCTCGGTTCGTTCAGCGACTGCGATCACCACGTAGACACCTCTGCCGCCTACTGCGGAGGGCTGCGCGGTACGTTCCTCGACAACTGGTGGGCGTACCCGACCGGTTGGCCCGACACGGCCGAGAGCCGGGGCCGGAAGGTGGTGGGCGTGTACCACCCGGAGGACACCGTGGGCGTGGGTCCGGCGGCGAACGGCGACGGACGCATGTTCATCCGGATGTGGCGTCCGGCCGACGGCGGCCCCGTCCACTCCGCGGCGGTGGTGCCCCGCGCGGTGATGGGCATGGCCTACGGCAAGTACTCGGCACGCATCAAGGTGACGAAGGCGGCGCCCGGGTACAAGTCCGCCTGGCTGCACTACGGCGGGGGATGCGAGATGGACCATCCCGAGGGTGAGTGGACGGGCGAGCTCTCGTCCTTCCACCATCCGTGCGGGGGCGGCGAACAGGGCTACTTCCCGGGCGGCGACGACTGGACCGACTGGCACACCGTGTCCACGGAATGGACCCCCGGCCATGTGCGGTTCTTCGTCGACGGCCGCGAGACGGGCCACGACACCCGCGGCGTACCGGACGTCCCGCTCTCCTGGGTGATGCAGAACGAGAGCGCCCTGGAGGGACCCGGGGCAGCGCCCGGCAGCAGCGCGCAGATCGACATCACGTGGGTGGCCGCGTACGCGTGGGGATGGAAGTGACCCGCGGGCCCACCACTCCCGCCCGGCCCGCCCACCTGGGTCTCGGTGGCCCGCCCACCTGGTTCACCCGGCGTGCCCGGCTCTGCCGGTTCGGGGGTCCGCCGTTGCGGGGCCTCTTCTCAGCCGAACCGCAGGATGCGCGGGGCGAAGGTGCCTTCGGGGCCGTCGGCGCGGCCGACCGACCACACCGTCTCCGTACCCGGCACAGGTGCCAGCCGCAGCACCCAGGAGTCGCCCTCCCCGACGACCGCCGGTTCGCCGTACTCGGTGAACGACTGGCCGTTCCAGGCGAGGAAGTCCGGCCCGGGTACCAGCGGCGGACTGCTGCCTTCCGGGCCCCACTTCTGCGAGCGGGCCACCGAGACCCAGCCGAGCGTGCCGGACGGGGTGGGGGTCAGCGAGCTGATCGAGCCGAAGTCCGTGGGTACGGGCACCTGGCTCCACGTCTGCCCGTCGAAGCGGACGAGCAGGGGCGGAATCGGCCGGCCCGGCGGGCCGCCGACGAACCCGGCCGTGCCGCCCGCCCACACCTCCGTCGGTGAGACCGCGAGCACGCTGCTCACGGCCGAGCGCGGGAATCCGTCCACGATCGTCTGCTGCCACGTCTGCCCGTTCCAGTGCGACACGGCCGCACCCGAGGCGGTGGCGCCCGCGGCCCAGACGTCGTCGGCCGCCAGGATGTGCAGGCCGTGGACGGATCCCGGCGGCACCGGCACGTCCTGCCAGCCGCGCCCGTCCCGGCGCAGCAGTACCTGCGCGCCGTCCCGCGAACCGATCAGCCAGGTCTCGCCGCCGCCGGCGACGGCTCTGGTCAGTACGACACCGGCCGGCGGCCGGCTCTCGTTCCAGCCGTTGCCGTCGTGGCGGAGCAGGTGGGCGCCGCCCGCCGCGTCACGGCCGACCGCCCACACCGAGGTCGGTGAGGTCGCGGCGATGGACAGCAACTCTCCCTGCCAGCGGCTGCCGGGCAGGTTCTCGCGCTGCCAAGCGGTTCCGTCCCAGCGCAGCATCAGCGGGAAGCCCGGCGCCTCGCGGCCGACGGCGTCGGCACCCACCGCCCACGCCCGGTCCGGCCCGAACGCGACGGCTTCGTTCAGTGCCGCCTGCGGGCGAACCTGTGCCGGGACCGGAACGTGTTGCCAGGACCGGGTCTCCGCCGCGGCCGATGCCACGATGGTGACGATGGTGACGGCGACAGCGAGGGCCGCGACGAGAAGTCTTCGTGCCATGGTCATCCTTCCAGCCGCTCGCTCATCAGGTTCGGTTTCGAGCCGTAGATCTCGACGGTCCCGAAGGACAGGAGTGCGGGGCCGGCCTTCGCCAGTGCCCGCGGTTCGACGTCGATCGCGTTCGCGCGTTCCGGTCCGTAGGAGAAGGTGGTGCGGCGTCCGTCCACGCGGGCGTACCTGGACTGGAACGCGCGGTCGCTGCGTACCGGCAGCCACAGCGCGCCGTCCGGGCCGCGCACCATGGCCTCGGTGTAGGTGTCGCCCAGCGGTGGGTGCGTGGTGCGCCAGGCGTTCCCGTCGCTGTTCGAGGTCATCAGGTAGGTGCGGGCCACGCCGTCGGTGTACCGGCTGCCGCCGATCGTGACCCGGCCGGACAGTTCGAGCAGGATCGTGTGCACGTTGCTGTCGGGCGGCAGCGGCACCTGCGCGTCCCGCCACACCGTGCCGTTCCAACGCAGCACGGAGGTCCCGGTGCCGGTGTCCGCCCAGGCCCACGCGTCGGTGGCCGTACGCGCGGTGATTCCCATCAGGTAGAGCACACCGTCCGGGGTGGACTGTGCGGTCCAGCCGGAACCGTCGTAGTGCAACACCTTCAGCCCGGTGTCGTCCTCCCCGACCACCCACGCGGCACCCGGTACGGCGGCGAAGTCCTGGTAGGTCCACAGGGTCTGCGGCAGCGGGACGGCGCTCCACTCCCCCGGCTCCCCCGGCGCTCCCGCCGACCGGCGCAGGATCTCCCCCGCCCCGTCGCGGTTGTGGAAGATCCACACTTCCTTGCCGACGAACTGCACTTTGCCGAGCAGGCCCGGCTCACCGGCGCCGGGGAAGGCCGTGTCCCGGCTCCACACCGTGCCGTCCCACCGGTACAGCATCGGCCGCAGTCCATCGGCGGCCTGCTCGTACCCCGTCGCCCATGCCTCGTCCGGTCCGCGGGCGGCGAGATCGGACACGGTCACCGGCGGGGCCGCGGCGGGCACCGGCAGCGCCGACCAACTCGGTGTCGCAGCACGGGCCGACGTCACAACCGCCGGCGTCACGGCCACGGCCGGAGACATCGACGCGGCACACGCAAGCACCAGGCAGACGATGACCGCGCGAAGACCGTTCACGAGTCCTCCAGAGTCACGAGTGCCCCAGAACGCGAAGGTCGCACAGCCTATGGGCGTGCGCACACCCATGAACAGACGGCAACCGGCCACGCCCCAGTCCCCGAACTGCGCACGCTCATCGAGGAGCACCGCGGTGTCTGTCCGGTCCTGGGCGCGATGCACCGGCAGTCTCGCAGCGGGAGCGCCGGTCTACGGGACGTCGATCAGGACTCGGCCGTGGACGCCCGCGTCCACGTGGTCGTGGGCGTCGGCGATGTCGGCCAGCGGGTAGCGGGCGCCGGTCGCGACGGTCAGGGCGCCCACCGCGGCCGCGGCGGTGAGGTCGCGGGCGGCCTGCCGTTTGGCCTGCGGAGGGAAGTCGTCACTGCCGAGCATGCGCAGGGTGACGTTGCTGAACAGCAGAGGCCAGAAGGGGATCTCGGGGCGGTCCGCGCGGGTGGCGTACGCGGCGATCACCGCGTTCTCGGCGACCACGGCGCTGTCGAGGTCGGCGTTGTCGGACAGGGCCACCTCGATGACACGGTGCACGCCGTCCGGCGCGTACGAGCGGATCGCGGCGGCCGGGTCGCCTTCGTCCAGGGCGATCATGTGGGAGGCGACGGACGGGTCGACCAGGTGCAGGTCGGCCTTGCGCCGGACGGTACCGACGACGGTGGCGCCGCCCCAGCGGGCGAGCTGGGCGGCCACCGAGCCGACGGCACCCAGGACGCCCTGCACCAGCACGGTCCGGCCGTCGACGGGGCCGTCGGCGAAGACGGTGCGGTGCGCGGTGATCCCGGGGATGCCCAGGCTCGCCCCGAGGTCGTCGTGGAGGTGGTCGGGCAGGGGCACGGCCTGTGAGGCGGGGACGACGGTGTACCGCGCGGCGGTGCCGAAAGGACGGTAGGACTGGGCCCCGTACACCCACACCCGCCGGCCGACGCGATGTCCCTCGACTCCGTCACCGACGGCGTCGACGACTCCGGCCGCGTCGCTGTGCGGGATCACCCGCGGGTAGGGCATCGCCGATCCGAGCCAGCCGCGCCGCTTCTTGGTCTCGCCGGGATTCACGCCCGAGACGGTGACACGGACGCGGACCTCCCCGGGGCCGGGGACGGGGTCGGGCAGTTCGCCGACCTGCAGTACCTCGGCGGCCGGGCCCTGCTCGTCGTACCAGGACGCGATCATGTCAATCCTCCAGATATGGTTCGGGTTGTCCGGGCCGTCGCCTGCCCCGGTCGCGGCACCTCGCCGGGCGCGACCGTCGCAATGAGGTGACCTCGGCATTTGGTCTCCATGGCTGACAAACCAGGGCGGCTCCCGGACAGTACGCGACGCCGTGAAAGGATCCCCCTATGTCTACCAACGTCTTCTTCGACATCACCATTGACGGCGACGCCGCCGGCCGCATCGTCTTCGACCTGTACGACGACGTCGTCCCCAAGACGGCGCAGAACTTCCGCGAGCTGGCCACCGGCCAGCACGGCTACGGATACGAGGGCTCGGGCTTCCACCGTGTCATCCCGGACTTCATGCTCCAGGGTGGCGACTTCACCCGTGGCGACGGCACCGGCGGCAAGAGCATCTACGGCGCCAAGTTCGACGACGAGAACTTCAAGCTCAAGCACGACAAGCCGTTCCTGCTGTCCATGGCGAACTCCGGCCGCAACAGCAACGGCTCGCAGTTCTTCATCACCACGGTGCTCACGCCGTGGCTGGACGGCAAGCACGTGGTCTTCGGCGAGGTCGTCGAGGGTCAGGACCTGGTGAAGCAGATCGAGTCCCTGGGCTCGCACTCCGGTTCCACCCGCGCGAAGATCGCGATCGCTTCCTCGGGCGTCGTCGAGAAGTAGCGCCTTCGCCCCGGGCGGCGGGCCGGCTCGGCGCAGGCTGTTCGGGCCGTGCATGCGCCCGTTCCGCCCGGGGCCCGCACGCATCCCGCCCTCGGGACTCTCGCTTCGGCCGTGCCGCCCGGCTCCTCGGCGGCACGGCCCGCCTCCCTCAGCCCGGGGCCGTTGAGCAGCCGCTTCGGCACTCGTGGGAACGGCTGCACGACCGACCGCACACACGGCAGCGCCGAGCAAGAGACGCTGATCACGAAGACCTGAGGACACGGACGTCGTCCGAGTCCTGCGCCACACTGGTCGGGTGATTGTCGAACGTGCGTATGCCCACCTCTCCTCGTACGACGAGGACGCCTGGCCCTGGTCCGTGCCCTGCGTCCGGCAGCTGCTCAAGGAAGGGCTGCGCTTCACCGCGCCGGTGACCTTCCTGGTCGGTGAGAACGGCTCGGGGAAGTCGACCCTGGTAGAGGCGCTGGCGGAGGGGTTCGGCCTGGACTCCTACGGCGGCTCCCACGACTGGCGCTACGCCTCCCCGCGTGCCAAGTCCGAGCTCGGCGAGCGGATGAAGTTCGACGCGGCCTCGCGCGGGCGCCGGATGGCCACCAGCTGGTCGGCCCGCAAGGGCTTCTTCCTGCGGGCCGAGACCGCGCTGGACGCCCTGGACAGGGAAGGGCTGTCGCCGGACTCGGTCAGCCACGGCGAAGGCTTTCTCGCGGCGTTCCGCGGAAAGTTCCTCCACACCGGGCTCTACGTTCTCGACGAGCCGGAGGCCGCGCTCTCCTTCTCCTCGTGCCTCGAACTGATCGGGCACATCGACCGGTTGGCCAAGGAGGGCGGCCAGGTCATCTGTGCCACGCACTCACCCTTGCTGACCGCCCTGCCGGGCGCGGACATCATCGAGGTCGGCGAACACGGCCTGCGCAGGGTCGCCTGGCAGGAGCTCGGCGTCGTGGACCACTGGCGCCGCTATCTCGCCGACCCGCACGCCTATCTGCGGCACATCGTCGAACCGTAGGAGCGGAGTGTATGAGTGCATGGGTGCATGGGCGCGCTCAGTCATGCACGGTGGGCCGGTAGATGAGTTCCTGGATACGGCCGTCGAGCGTCCGGTGCTCGATCAGCTCAAGGTCGAAGTCGGCCGCGCCCTGGAAGATCGGGTCCAGGCCGGTCTTACCGGTGATCACAGGAAAGAGCGTCACCTGGACACGGTCGACCAGGCCGGCGGCCATCAGCGCCCGGTTCATCGACAGGCTGCCGTGCGAGCGCAACGGCACCTCGGACTCCTCCTTCAGCCGGGCGACGACGTCGACGGCATCGCCGCTCGCGAGATTCGCGTCCGCCCAGTCGAGAGGTCCCTTCAGGGTGGTCGACACCACCGTCGCCGGCAGGTTCAGCATCCGTGTGACCCACGGGTCGTGCACCTCGGACTCCTCGGTGCTTGAGGCCAGGATCTGAGTGAACGTCCGATACGTGTTGGCACCGAAGACCATGCGCTGCTCCTCGCCGTACTGGGCGAGGCGGTGGTCGAGAAGCTCGGAGCCCTGCTTGCCCCAGTAGCCGGTCCAGTTCCCGCCGGCGGCGCCGAAGCCGTCCAGGCTGGAAAAGACGTCGAAGGTATAGGTGACGGTCATGACGCTCTCCTCGAAGGCGGTTGCTCGCGTGTCGGGTATACAGACTGGCAACCACAGCGAGACTCATCGCCCTCCGACACCCGAGATCCGGCCGCCCCGGCACACTGCCTGCCACGGCCCGTGCGCAGAAGGTCCACGCGGAGGGCACGGCGGTCGGTCACAGCGGGCAGTGTGCGGGATGCGGGTCGGTCACAGCGGGCAGTGTGCGGGAGGCGCGGCGGTCACAGCAGGCGGCGGATGTCGCCTCGGACCCGGTAGAAGCCGCCGGCCGCCGGGTGCAGGGCGTCCACCACATAGCGGGCCCCGGGCTCTCGTATCGTGCGCGGGAACTGGACGTTCCACGACTGGTCGTAGCCCTCGGACACCACGTGGACACGCAGGCGGCCGGTCGTCCGGACGCACTCGACGACGATCGCTCCGGCGGGAGCCTGCGAGACACTCGCCAGTGCGGTCACGGCGGTGGCCGGCTCGTAGGTCGGCAGGGCTTCGGCGAGCTTGACGTCCCGGGCGACGGGCACCGTGCCCTGCTGCGCCGCCGCGATGGCCGCCTCGCTCGCGTCCACGCACACCAGCGAGCCGTCCGTGGTCACCAGGTACAACCGCTCGTCGCGGTACTGCATCGACAGTGCCGAACCGCCGCCCGTGCCCAGCTTCCACAGTCGGGTGCCGTCCCGGTCGAAGCAGTACACCGACGAGGACGCGTCCCCGGCGAAGACGAACCGGCCGCCGGGCGAGGTGGCACACGAGTAGACCGCACTGTCGCAGACATAGGTGGCCTCGATCGCGCCGGTCGCCTTCGACAGCCGCTGGACCACGCGGTGCGCGGTTCCCGCGTACACGGCGTCCTGCTCCTGCCAGCCGAACAGGACACCGCCGCGGGTCGGCGTGTGCCACAACTCGCCGGTCCCGTCCGGCGCGTACGCGCTCACCCCGCGCTGGTGACCGTGGTAGACGGCGCGGTCGTCGGCGCGGACCATCCAGGCGTGCTCGCCCTGGCTGCGGCGCGCCCACTGATGCTCGTCCTCGTGGTCGATGACGGTCAGCCGGCCCTCACGGTCCGACACGTTCAGGACACCCTCGTGGATGTCCAGCCAGAAGATGTCGACGTCCGCCGCCACGTCGTACGCCGCGAACGGCAGCTTCGAGGACAGGTCGTAGACCCGGCCGTCGTCACATCCCGCGTAGATCCAGAAGTCGTCGGCGACCAGGCACTTCACGCCGTCCGGAAGGCTGAATCGGGCCAGGACACCACCGTCGTGGTCCAGGGTGAAGACGTCACCCGCCTGGTTGCCGACCCAGCAACGGTCGTCATCGACGTGGATACCGAACGCCGACGACCCGGTACGGAACCGCCACAGGACCGGTGCCACAGCCCGCGCGGTGGAGGGAGCCGAGGCCACCTGACGCCGGGTCACCGAACGCGGCGCACGCTGCCCGGCGATCGCCGGGGCGTATCCCTTGCGGACCTTCTCCCCCACCTTCTTGGCGGCTGCGGCGCGAGCCTTGTCCGCTGTGGGGAACGTCGTCGTCTGGGTCTGTCCGGCGGCACCGATCCGCCCGTACCGCACCGTCACCACCAGCCCGTCCACGGCCACTTCGTAGAACTTGTGCGCAGCACCGTCCTCCTGCGACAGCTCCAGATACGTCGTCGACGCGGACCCACTGGCCATGACAGACCCCTCCCCAGAACAGGCCCCGCAGTCTCTCCCGCGAGTCCCAATACGCATACCGTAGAGGCAGGCACTGACACTCAACTGATCAGGCCGGTCCGGCCGTCGTGACCCTGGGCACGCCTGCCGTCGGGGAGGGGTCCTTCCGGCAGGGGCCGTTCGGTGGCGCCCGCACGCCGTCGCAGGTGAGAGGGCCCGGGGTCGGTCAACTGTCCTTCTGGTCCGGCGCGTCCGCGTCGAGCTTCGCGAGGTGGTCCTCCCACCGCTGACGGCGCTGGTCCTGGGACTGTTCCCACCAGGGTGTGCCCCGTTCACCCAGCGCGGTCTTCGCGTGGTGCACGCGTGCCCGGGCCAGCCGCTCGGCCGACGCGTCGCTGGCGGTGGTCGCCGAGCGCACCGCGCGGCGAGCCGCCATGAGGTGCCGTCGCAGACGGGCTGCGACGTCCTCGGACAGGGCAGGGTCCGTGGCCCGCCATTTTCGCCCGTCGACGACGATGTGATGTCCGTCGGGAGTCTTCTCCGGTCCATCATGTGCGCTCACACGAACAATTCTGTCCGCACCTTGGTCCGACGGCGCGGCGAGTCCACCGATCTCCGCGAACCGTGATCGCAGCGTCCCCGCACCGTGCCGGACCTCGCATCGTGCCGGACCTCGCATCGCGGAGTTCGCACCGTGCCGGAGTTCGCACCGCGTCAGTGCTGCCGGCGACACCCGCGGAAAAATACCCGCCACCACGGGGACCCCGTCGTCCGGTGCCGAGCGGAGCCACGGCAGGATGGCCTCATGAGCGTAGTCAAGATCAACGTCCTGACCGTCCCGGCCGAGCAGCGGGAGACCCTGGAGAAGCGGTTCGCGTCCCGCGCGGGCGCCGTCGAGAACTCCGACGGCTTCGAGTGGTTCGAACTCCTCCGCCCGGTCGAAGGCACCGACAGCTACCTCGTCTACACGCGGTGGCGTGACGAGGAATCCTTCACCGCGTGGATGGAGGGCAGCATGAAAGCGGCTCACCAGGGCGGTGGCGCGGAAGGCGGCGAGCGGCCCAAGCCGGCGGCGAGCGGGTCCACCCTGTGGTCCTTCGAGGTCGTGCAGCAGACCGCACCACCCAGCGCGTAACCCTGCGCGGTCCTCGCGTCCGCCTGCCGTCACCGGCCCGGTGCCTGAGGCTCGGCGCCCGCCCTGCCGCCCCCGGGAGGATAGGGCAACGCGCCGGGCCTCCGGGCGCCTACGCCCCGCTCCCCCCGGCCGGTAGCGCGTCGCCCGCGCCGGTAGCGCTTCACTCGCCGCCCATCACCCGTCACCCGTCCCTTCCGGAGCACAGGAGCCGCGGCCACTGCCCGACCTTGGCCTCCGCCGGCGGGGTTCTGACGCCGCTTGCGCCTCTAGTGGCTCTGACGGCTGCTGACGGCTTTATCGACTTTGGCGACTTTGGCGACTTTGGCGACTCCTGACAGTTCTGACGGCTGCTGAGGGCTACTGCCTGCCGCCGCATAAACATGTCGTGTCCCGAAAGGATGAACGGTCCCGCGTCCCGGCGTGTCTTCGTCGGCGGGCCAGCACTCTTGCAGATCCGGGCACTGCCGTTACGCATGCGGACGGTGGTGCCCCTGGTGTGTGTCGGCGGCACCGTCCGGGCGGGCGGGGGAAGTAGGGGTGCGCAGTGGAGCGGCAACGGCCGACCTCGTTACGGGACCGGGCGCGCTACCGGTTCGACACCACGCTGGCCCGCAGCACGGGGATGCTGGTGAGCTGGCTGGTGTTGTCCTGTCTGGCGGTGGTGGTACCCGTCAGTGCGCTGGTGGTGTGGACCGATCCCGGCTCACCGCGTTCGCTGTCGGGGCGGCTGGCAGCCGTGTGGCGGACCAGTGCGGAGACGTTACGGCTCGGTGCGCCGACCGGTGCGCCCGTACGGATGGCGCTGTCGGTGCTGCTGGGGATCGTCGCGCTGCTGTGCGTGTCGACTCTGGTGGGGGTGATCACCACCGGGCTGGGTGAGCGGCTGGCCGAGTTGCGGCGGGGCCGCTCGATGGTGCTCGAAGAGGAGCACGCGGTTGTCCTCGGCTGGTCGGACCAGGTGTTCACGGTGGTGGGTGAACTGGTCGCGGCCCGGGCCAGCCGCCGGTGTGTGATCGCCGTCCTGGCCGACCGGGACGTCGCCGAGATGGAGGAGGCCCTCACCGCATCGCTGGGGCGCGGTTCCGGTGTCCGGCTGGTCTGCAGGAGCGGCTCACTGACCAGCGTCGACACGCTGACCCTGGTCACTCCCCGGGCCGCCAGTTCCGTGCTGGTCCTGCCCTCGGAAACTCCGGACGCGGACAGCGAGGTCGTACGGATCCTGCTGGCCCTGCGAGCGGTCCTCGGTGACGAGGCCGGACCGCCCGTCGTCGCGGCCGTGCGCGACGGCCGCCATCTGCCCGCCGCAGGTCTCGCGGCAGGCGTCCGCGGCACGATCGTGGAGACGGACGCGACGACGGCGCGTCTGCTGGTGCAGTCCGCGCGGCGCACCGGGACGGGTGAGGTTCTGCGCGACCTCCTCGACTTCTCCGGCGCGGAATTCCACCTCGTGGACCTGCCGGCAGGCATGCTCCAAGGACTCACGGGCCCTCGTTTCGGGGATCTGGTGCTGTGCTTCGAACGGTCCAGCGTGGTGGGCCTGCTGCGGCCGGACGGGCGACCGCTGCTCTGCCCTGCTCCGGGCACCGTCGTCACCCCCGGAGAGCGGCTCATCGTGATCGCGCACGACAGTACGCCGGAGGCACCGGTCGACTGCCGTGAGTGCGTCGACCCGGCCGCGGTCGCCGTACCGCAGCCCGAACGCCTAGGGCCGGTACGGGTCCTGCTGCTCGGCTGGAACCGCCGCGCTCCCCTGCTGGTGGAGGCGCTTCGCCTCGGTGCCGCACCAGGATCGGTACTCGATGTCGTCGTCGACGAGACACAGGCGGCTCCCTCCCAGGACCACGACGGTTCCCCGGAGGACGCCGCACGGCTGTCCGTCACCCACCGAAGCGGTGAACTGCTTCACCCGGAAAGCCTCAAGGACCTGGACCTCTTCGGATACGACACGGTGATCGTGCTGGGGGCGGACGCCGTGGACGGACCGGGGCATCCCGACGACAGGGTCCTGGTCACCCTGCTGATACTGCGGGAGATGGAACTTCGGACGGGCCGGATCATGCCGGTGGTCGCGGAACTCGGCGATCACCGCAACCGCGCCCTCGCGCCGCTGGGCCCGGCATCCGACGTCGTCGTCCGGGGCGAACTCACCAGCCTGCTGATGGCACAGATCTCCCACAACCCGCACCTGGCCGCGGTGTTCGGGGAACTGTTCGCGGCACACGGCGTCTCGGTTCATCTGCGCCCGGCCTGCCACTACACACCGCCGGGGTACGAGGCGTCGTTCGCGACCGTCGTGGCGGCCGCCCGGGACCGGGGCGAATGCGCCATCGGTTACCGCCACACCGACCCGCGGTCAGACACCGGCCACCGTCATGAACTGCGGCTCAACCCCGCCAAGACCGAACGGCGCGTGTGGAACGCGCAGGACGAAGTGGTCGTCGTGGCGAACGACGCCGCCGCGCCCGAGCAGCCCCACGGCACGCTCGACGCCGTACCCGGCATGCGCCACGACTGCCAGGAACAGGAACAGGAACAGGAACAGCCCCAGGAATAGGCACAGGCACACCTTCGATCACAGGCGCAGCCCCAGGCAGAGAAGCGGAACGGGGCAGCAGGGTGACACGCCCTCGCCCCGTAACCCGGTGCGGTTCGAGCGCCCACCCGGCACGCGGGGCGCTCACCTCATGGGACGCGTGGGGCCCCGGAACATGGTTCCGGGGCCCCACGCTGTCCGACGAGAACGTCAGGCGGGCGTGATGTTCTCCGCCTGCGGGCCCTTCTGGCCCTGCGTGACGTCGAAGTTCACGACCTGGCCCTCCTGCAGCTCACGGAAGCCGGAGGCGTTGATGTTGGAGTAGTGCGCGAACACGTCCGGCCCGCCACCCTCCTGCTCGATGAAGCCGAAGCCCTTTTCGGCGTTGAACCACTTGACAGTTCCCTTGGCCATGCTCGTGCCTTCCAGTCGATATCGGACCCGCACAACACGAGCCCGGAGGTGATCGCCCTGGTCCTGCACTGCACAGCAAAATGCCCGCACCGGAGCGCGGGCAGGTACTGCGAACCACGACATCTGACGATGACGCTACACGGAGAAACCGCCCACCACCAGAGAGCAACAGCCATGATCCGAACCGCGTCGCGCGGTTTGACCGCATCGCACGATTTGCCTGCCGGCCGCGTGCGTGTGTGCTGCCAGACGCGGCGCGGATGCCGCCGATCATGGCCCCTGGCCGGGACGGGCGCCCGCCGAAGTGCTGAGCCGCTCTCACCAGCACGGGGTCTCGCGCATCCCGGCGCTCCGAGAGCCCGGGGTCACGTCGACGCCGCGAGAAACCGGCGGGCACCTCGAAGCGTGGTGCGCAGTTTTCGCTGAGTGGCTCGGCTGTCGAGTCGGACGTCGATGGCGCCTGGAAGCCCACTGTCGGCGCGCAGGCCCGTGGGCAGCCGGGACGCGTCGATGCCGTCACGTCCGGCGATGAGAGTGCCGAGTCCGTGACGGCTCAGGGCGTCCGCTCCGGCCAGATGGTGGACGCCGTGAACGTCGTACGAAGCCAGTTCCAGGATGGCCGCGGCCAGGTCGGAGACATGCACCGGGCAGCGGATGTCGTCGGAGAACAGACAGCCGTCGCGGGTGCCTGCGGCGAGTTCGTGCACAGCGCGTTCATGACCGGACCGCCCATCGCCGATGATCAGTGAGGTGCGGGCCACGACGGCCTGCGGATGCACGAGCAGGACCCCGGTCTCCGCTGCCGCCTTGGCCGCTCCGTACGGGGTGACGGGGTCCGGGAGGCAGGACTCGTCGTAGTGGACACGCGCTCCGGAGAAGACCGCGTCGCTGGAGACATGAACGAGGCGGCTGCCGTGCCTCGCTGCCGCCATCGCGAGGCGGATCGGACCCTGGGCCGTAACCGCCCAGTCCGCCTGTCCGCTCGACGCGTTGACGACCAGATGGGCGCCGGCGTCGGCCAGGATCGCGTCCGCACGCTCGGGGTCTCGCAGGTCGAGGTGCCGCCACCCGACTTGGGTGGAGCTGCCGGGGCAGGTCGCATAGGTCGCGACCGCCGGTCGTCCGGCTGCCGTCACCTGCCGGATCAGCTCGGCACCCAGGAAGCCGCTACCGCCGATGATCAAAACAGTCACGCTGCGACACCATAGAGCTCCATACCGCAGAGATCGATACCGCAGAGCTACTGTCCAGACCTACGGGACAGTAGCTCTACCGGGCAAGGGACGTGGGCCTGCGTCGCAGCAGCCACTGACCGAACGTCCGACGCGAAGGTCGCACCACCACGCGGCCGTGGGCCTTCTGGCCGACCAGCTCCACTCGCAGGATGACCGGCGTGTCAGGACTCGCCGGGGCGTGACGGTACTTGAGCCTGCTGTGCACCAGCTGCAGTCCATCCGTATCGACCACGACGCCCGGCTTCGTGACCAGCGTCAGGGTCTTCCCCGTCATGCCGACGTCGATCCGCAAGGTGTCGTGCGTGATCACTGCGTCGGTGAAGTCGAGCGTCACCTCGCAGAACGTCACCGCGAGTTCCATCCTCCGCGGCACCACCCAGCGCCCCACGCGCTCGACCGCACCGCTGAAGGTCTGCTCGATCCGCACCATGTCCTTGGCTTCTGCCCCGGTCCCGCCGACCGTGGCCGTCACGGGCGGCAGGTCGGCGGTGAGCGTGGTCAGTTCGCTCAAAGTCCGTGCGGACAGGGCAACTTCCAGGCGCTCGTCCAACTCGTCCGCGGTCAGCAGGCCGTCCCCCGCCGCGATACGCAGTACATCCACCACCCGGTCCCGGTCCGCATGAGAGGCACGCAGATCGGGCGACGAGCCGGGGTCCGAGCGGCCCGGGAGCTTCCCGGTGGGTGAAATCTCTCCCGGCATGCTTCCCCCTGGTCCTGTCGAACGTCTCCGCGCGACGCGGGCAGCGACGCGAAGAGAAGACTAGCGCTATATCGCGACATGAATTCCGACCGGGCCCCTCACGGAGAGGCGACGGCCGGCGTCGTTCCACTGCATGCGGCATCCATCATGCCGAGGAGCGGTCGCGGCAACAACCGGATCACCAGGGCCAGTTCACCCAGCCCGTGGGCCGGGCCGGAAAGCCGTGTCCATGCCGACGAGGTCGGGGCTCCTGGCCGCACAACGCGGCCGTGTGGGACCCGGGTTCCCCCGCCGGGCCCACACGCCTCCTCCGCCGCCTCCTCAGCATCGCGATCCGGTTACGAACCCGCCTCGGGCAGTTCCGGCTCGATCCGGAACAACTCGCCGCCGACCTGGCCGATGAGCCCCCGTTCGTAGAGCATCAGCTCGGGAGCGATCCCGCCTTCCACCGGGCTCTTGGGCACCTCCACTCGACCGCGCCAGCGCACCGCGCCGCTGTCGAGGTCGAGACCCACCAACTGCCCGGACGGATCGAGGTAGTACGCCACCCGGCTGTCGAGGTCCACCGCGGCGGTCGAGGGCAGTTCCCGCATCGTGGGATCACGCGATTCCTTGCGGAGTTTCAGCCCCAGTTCGCGGGACCAGAGCCGCCGTCCGTCGTCGGCGGAGTACGCCACGACGGTGCCGTTCCTGCCGGGCACCAGGACGATGCCGTCCGCGACCGGGCCCATCGGCAGGCCGTCGGCTCGATGCTGCGTCACCTTGCCCGAGCGGAGGTCGACGCGCGTCAGGGTGGCGGGCCCCGGGTCACCGAAGAACTTCTGCCCACCGGCCATACCACCCAGCAGCACGGCGTCCTCATCCGTACCGATGTAGGCGGTCGGGCCCTCGACGGTCGCGACCGTACTCGGCTTGCCGGTCTCCGGGTCCAGCCGGATGACGGTGCTGCGCTGTGGGGCCTTGTCGCTGTCCGGCGAGCACATCAGGTAAGGGACGCCGTCAATGGCGACCCGGTCGCAGTCGGCCTTCTTCCATGAGTACGTCCACAGCGGCTCGCCCGTCCTGTCGTCCAGCGCGGCCACACTCTTGAAGGTCGGAGAGTTGGTGAGGATCCCGCCGTCGAACAGCACGGCGGAGGACCGGTTGCGGCTGTCGTCCGCCAACTTGTGCTTCCACAGCACCTGTTGGCTGTCGATGTCGAGGGCGACGAGATCGGTACCGGCGCTGGAAGCCCCCGGCGCGTGATCGGCGTAGGTGTAGAGCACGCCGTCGCGCACACCGGGCAGTGATCCCGCCGGAGAGCGGCCGCTGTCGACGTCCTGGGCCTCTTGCCGCCACCCGACCTTTCCGGTCCGGGCGTCCACACCGATTCCGTCGTACTCCGCCCCCCGGCAGTAGACGGCACCAGGGGCCGTGGTGCAGGCGTCCCAGGACTTTCCGGGCAGCGTCGTCTGCCAGAGCAGCTTGCTCTCCTCGCTGACCCGCGTGGCCGGCGGTTGCGCTCCGTCGTCACCGCCCGCGCCGGTGACGAGGACCGCGCCGAAGGTGATCCCGGCGACGCCGAGGACCGCCCCCGCGGCCCGCGCGAAGTTACGCCGCCGATGGCGGCGCACGATGAGGTCGGCGACGCCCGCCGGAGGGCTGGGGTTGTCCGGGGTCCACTCGTGCAGGACGTCCCGGATCGTGCGGTCGAGCTGGTCGCCGTTCATGTGTGGGCTCCCTTCGGCAGGCTGCTGCTCGGGGCGGTGGCTGCGGTGCGGGCCGGGGCATCCAGCTCCGGCGCGAGACGGCGCAGCCGGGCCAATGACCGGTGGGTGGTACTGCGTACCGTGCCCACCGAGCAGCCCAGGGCGGCCGCCACCTCTGTCTCGGACAGGTCCTCGAAATAGCGCAGCACCAGCATCGTGCGCTGCCGCGGGGTCAGCTGGGCCAGCGCCTTGCCCACGGTGATCCGCAGGTCGGCGGCGGACGTGCCGTCGGCGACGCCGAGATCCGCCGGCGGCACGGCGAACGTCGGCTCGCGGTGCGGGCGACGCAGTCGCCAGCGGCTGATCTGGTGCCGGTACATGACCTTGCGCACGTACGCTTCCGGGTCCTCGATGTGCCGCCAGCGGGCGAGCGCCTTCATCAGAGCGATCTGCACCAGGTCCTCGGCCTCGTGCCGGTCGCCACCGGTGAGCAGGTTCGCCAGGCGCAGCAGAGCGCTCCACCGGCTTTCGACGTAGTCCCGGAATCTCTCGTGGTCCTGCGGGTCCATAGGCCCTCCCCTTCCCTAACGCTGACAAGGACGCGTGGACCCTGGACGATCTATGTCTGCCGTTCCGGAGTTTCTTCTGCGGACTCCCGCTGCCGATGCCGATCCCGATCCCGATCCCGATCCCGATCCCGGCTCATGGACGAGAGACCGCAGGCTCGTCGCAAGCTACTTGGCCTCTATTCATTCGATCGGGTGACGTGGTGGACAGGCATATCGTTTCTGCGTGCTCGCCGCGCCCTACCGTGCAAGGTGAGGCGACCTGGACCCCGTGAGCCTGCAGCAATCGATCAGTGCGGCCTTCGCATCGCCGTTCAGCAGTGCGCGGAGGCCCCCGGACGACGTTCATGATGAGGCCCTCATGCCGCTGCCCAATTCTGACTCTCTGCCCGAAACGGACCCGCCCAGCGCCCATGCTCACAGCTTCCCCCTCGGCGAGGCCACGGTGGTCGAACTCCACGGGGAGATCGACGTCTTCACCGTCGGCGAGATCACCGTCGACCTCGACACCGCGACCGGGCGACCGTTACCGCACGTCATTGTCGACCTCCGGCCGGTGATCTTCATGGACTCCAGTGGCCTGCACCTCCTGCACCGCGCCCACCGCCGTGCCCGCGACCGCCGCGGCAGCTTCCGTCTGGTCAGCGACCAGCCTCGCCTCCGGTACCTGCTGCGCCTCACCTCGCTGGACCACATCCCTCTTTCATCCACCCTCGATACGGAATGACGGAAGGCACCGGCGACCAGCGGAACCAGGCGCGGTATTTTCGGGTCATGTCCGAGACCTCGGTGGAGCGCTTCTACGACGGCCTGGCGGACGACTACCACCTGATCTACGGGGACTGGGACGCGAGCCTCCGTCGGCAGGGGGCCGCCCTCGACACCCTGATCGGCCAGGACCGCGCGGCGGTGCTCGACTGTTCCTGCGGCATCGGGACGCAGGCCATCGGCTTGGCGCTACGCGGGCACCATGTCACCGGGACCGACATCAGTCCCCGCGCCACCGCCCGGGCCGCTCGCGAAGCCGCCCGTCTGAACCTGGGTCCGAACCTGCGCACGGCCGTCGCCGACATGCGACGCCTCCCGTTTCCTGACGCCCGGTTCGATGCCGTCGTCTGCGCGGACAACTCGCTGCCTCACCTGCTGACTGCGCAGGATGTGCGCGCCGCCCTGGCCGAGATGCGCCGCGTACTGCGCCCCGCCGGGCTCCTGCTGGTCAGCACACGCCCGTACGACGACCTGCTGCGCGACCGCCCGGCTTCAACGCCTCCGCAGGTCCACCAAGCCAGCGACCACGCCGACCACACCGACGGCGCTGACGGCACCGACCGCGAGGAACGAACCGTCACCTTCCAGCTCTGGCATTGGCATGACGACGGCGAACACTACGACTTGGAGCACTTCCAGCTCCTCCCGGCAGGCGGAGAATGGCGCGTCCGGGTCCGCCGGACCACCTACTGGGCACTCGGCCGGGACCAGTTGGCCGACCTCGCGGCCGAAGCCGGATTCGTCGACGCAAGGTGGCGGATGCCGCAGGAGACCGGCTTCTTCCAGCCGCTGCTCGTGTCCCGCGCCGACAAGTAGGCGGACGGGACGGGAGGCTGCCCGCCTCGGAGGTGTCGGCCGATTCCCTCACAGGTGCCGCGTGTGCCGGATGCCCCGCCGCAGGTATTCGCGGATGGGTCCGTTGCTGTAGGCCTTGTCCACTGCGAGGCTGTCAGGCTTCTTGCGAGGTCTGCCCGCTCCGAGCCTGGGGACGCGGATCCTCTCCAGCACCTGATCGAACTGGGTGCGGTCCGCCCGCTGCCCCGGTGTGATAATCAGGGACAGCGGGCGGCAGCGGCCGTCCGCACTCAGGTGGATCTTGCTGGTGAACCCGCCCCGCGAGCGGCCCAGGCCCTCACTTCCCGCACCACCTCCGCCAGGCGGGCGTGAAGACTTTGCCATGCGGTTGCATCCTGGTGTTCTGCGAGTGCCGCACCCTTTGACGCCGGGACCGGCGGTGGGTCAGTGCGAGCGCCAGCCGCATGCTGATGCGCACGGACGACGGTGGAGTCCACCGAGATGTCCCAGTCGACCTCACCCGCGGCATCGGCCGCGGCCTGGACATACCGCAGCAGACGCTCCCACGTTCCGTCCCCCGACCGCAGCAGGTGCCGTTCATAGACCGTCTTCCACGGCCCGAACCGTTCCGGCAGATCACGCCACTGCACCCCGGTCCGCACCCGGTGCAGAATGCCGTCGATCACCTGCCGGTGATCCCGCCACCGGCCACAGCGCCTATTGCTGACCGGCGGGAACGGCCACAGCCGTTCTCACTCCGCGTCGCTGAGATCGCCCCGCCCCATGTCCCCATCAACGACCCGAACACGATGCTGTCACGTCCTCGCCCCGGCGAGCTCTAATCGCCCGAGAAGCCGAAGATACCCAGGTGGGTGGGCCTGCCATCGGAGTAGAGGACGACGTAATAGCCGGTCCACCCCATCCGGCACTCGCCGAGCAGGCTCCCCAGATGCTCCTCGTGGCCCGCAGCCTCGTTGGCAGCGGCGACGAGTCCCTCGTACTGCTCGACCGTGGGGCGGTCGGTAGCGAAGTAGTGAATCACCCGGCTGAGTGCCAGAGGGCGCAGGGTGCCGTAATCAGAAGCCCGAGACTGAACCGGCGGGTCATCTGTGGCAACGATCCTGTCGATGTCGAGGATCGTATGCGTCCCCTCTGTCCCCATGAACTCCTCGTCCTCGTAGAGATCTTGGAGGCTGCGGTAGCTTGCACCGTCGCCGTACTCCTCCTGAAACACACTGGCCTGCAAAGTCGCCAAAGCTGCCTTGACGTCCCCGTCGAACCTGGTGACGTAGTCCCACCCACTGGCGCCCATCGAGCTGCCCTCCCTGGAGATCATGAACGGCCAAACCGTAGCGGCAGGCGCAGACATCGAGGGCTTCCACGAGGCTCAGTCGACTTCCCTGTTCGCGGTGTCCAAGGGCCAACGGCAACAGAAGATCGCCAGGACAGCCCCTGGCCGACGCCGCCGCCGTGCCGCGCGCTGCGCCGTCTCTCAGCAGTCCGCTTCTTCAGGGGCGAGCGACTCTCGCTGAGCGGTCTGCGCGACACGGGAGAGGAGAGTGCGCAGTTCTTCGGCGTCCCGGTCGCTCAGATCGGCGAGGAGGCGCCCCTCAGCGGCCGACAGACCGCGTCGCACCTGCTTGAGCCGGGCGCGGCCGGTGTCGGTGATGAGTACCTGGCGTGCACGCCGGTCGCGAGGGTCGGGCCTTCGCGTGACGAGTTCATGCGCTTCCAGGTCGTCGAGCAGGTACGTCATCACGGTCCGGTCGAGGCTGACCTCTTTGGCGAGGGCGAGTTGTGAGGGCGGTTCGCCGCCGGCCAGAGCCACCAGTACGAGATAGCCGCGCGGCCCTCCGGGCAGTTCGGAGACGGATTCGGTGGCGACGCGGCTGAACGCGGCGGAGACCATGCGGATCGCCCAGCCCAGGTCGGTACCCAGCGCCAGGTCATCGACCTCGCCGCGCCGGCCGTCGTTTTCGGAAGTCGATGCGCTCACCCGCCCAATGTAGCACCTAAAGGCTTCTCCACAGATGTTCTTGTTGACAGAACATCTGTCGTGCATAGTTGATTGAGCAAGGGCGCCGTCCGGGTGATCCGCACGCTGACGCGCCGTGACAATGACAAGAGGGACTGCGATGAACAGCAGCACTGCTTTGCGGGGCAGCACCGCACTGGTGACGGGAGCGACGTCGGGCATCGGCAAGGCCGTCGCGCAGAGCCTGGCCCGGCAGGGGGCCGAGGTCGTCCTGCACGGGCGGGACCGAAGCCGCGGCGAGGCCCTGGTGAAGGAGATCGCGCACGACGGTGGCACCGCCCGCTTCATCGCCGCCGATCTCACCGACGCCGAGGACACGCTGCGCCTGGCCTCGCAGGCCGGCGACGTGGACATCCTGGTGAGCAACGCGGGCCTGTACGAGTTCGTACCGACCCCCGCGACCGACGCGGCGAATTTCGACCGGCACATCGCGGTCAACACCCGGGCCCCGTTCCTGCTGGTCGGTGCTCTCGCGCCCGCCATGGTCCGGCGCGGAGGGGGTTCGATCGTGCTGGTCGGGTCGAGTGCGGCGCGCACGCCCGCTCCGGTCGGCGCGGCCTACGGTGCCTCCAAGGCCGGGGTGGAGGTCCTCACCCGTTACTGGGCAACCGAGTTCGGCCCGTCGGGCGTGCGGGTCAACGCCGTGTCTCCGGGTCCCGTGCACACGGAGGGCACCTCGGCGATGTTCGGCGAGCACATCGCGGTCCTGGACAGGACCAACGCGCGCGGCCGGGCGGGCGATCCCGGCGAGATCGCCGACATCGTCTCGTTCCTGGTCGGCCCGGCGAGCAGTTACGTGAACGGCTCCGTCCTGTTCGCCGACGGCGGCGAGCTCAGCTCTCTGCCCGGCTGAGGAACGGCGCTGTGAACGTGTTCGTCATCGGTGCCACCGGCTTCGTCGGCGGTGCCCTCGCACGGCATCTGACCGCCCGCGGGCACCAGGTCACCGGTCTGGCCCGCACCGGCGCCGCGGCGGTCGCCCTCTCCGCCGACGGGATCACCCCGGTGGCCGCCGACCTGGATTCCAGGCGCTCCGCCACGATCGACGCGGCTTTACGGGCCGATGCCGTCCTCTATGCGGCGCAGGCCGACCCGGCACTGGAGACGGCGACGGTCGACCGGCTGACCCGCGCCATGGCGGGAACGGGCAAGACGTTGGTCTTCCTCTCCGGCAGCGGTGTGCTTCTGCAGCGCACCGCGGGCGCCTGGAGCCAGGACAGTTTCGCCGAACACGACCCCTTCGTCGTCGAACCCCTGGCGATCGCCCGCAAGGCCGCCGAGGACACCGTGCTGGGCGCCGCCTCCGACAGGCTGCGCGCCATGGTCGTCCGTCCCGGCCTCATCTGGGGTCCTGGCGACCACGGCCACGTACCGATGACCTATCAGTCGGTCGCCGCGACCGGGGCGGCCTGCTACGTCGGGACCGGACTGAACGCCTACAGCCACGTCCACATCGACGACGTGACCCGCCTGTTCGACCTCGCGTCGAAAGCGGGACGCCCGGGAGGGCTGTACCACGCGGTGGCCGGGGAAGTGCCCAACCGATGGATCGCGGAGAGAGTCGCCGATGACCTCGGCTGCGACACTCGCAGCCTCACACCGGAGGAAGCGGCCCTGGTCTGGGGCGAGTTCGGGGCACTCGTCATGGCGGCCTCCAGCCGACTGCGTTCGGTGTGCGCGCAGCAGGAACTGGGATGGCGCCCCGAGCACACCGACATGCTGTCGACGATCGGTGCGGCACGCCTGCGGAAACTCGCCGCCCCCTCACACCCACCAGTGAACCGAGTGAACTGAAAGAGAGCTCTCATGCCGGCTTCCAACTGGGTTCCGGAAAAGTTCGAGGTCCGCAGGATCCCGACCAACGGGACCCATCTCTCCGTCGCTGTCGGCGGCAGCGGCCCGGTTCTGGTCCTGCTCCACGGCTGGCCGCAGACCTCGCGCGCATGGGCACGCGTGCTGCCGGCCCTCGCCGAGCGGCACACGGTGGTGGTACCCGATCTGCGGGGCACCGGCGCCGGCGATCGCCCCGAGGCCGGCTACACCAAGACCAACCAGGCACGTGACATGCGGGGAGTCCTCAAAGAACTCGGCCTCACCGGTCCGGTGGCCGTGGCCGGCCACGACATCGGAGCGATGGTCGCCCTGGCATGGGCAGCCGCCCACCCCGACCGGCTCATCCTGGTCGACGCGCTGCTGCCGGGGCTCGGACTGGAGGAGGCGATGAACGTCGCCGAGGGCGGCATGTGGCACTTCGGCTTCTTCATGACTCCTCACGTGGCCGAAATGCTCTTCGACGGGCACGAACTGGAGTTCATCACCGCCACTTTCACCGCTATGTCCAACCCCGGCACCTTCAGCCCCGACGACCTCGCCGCGTACGCGGAGTCGTACACCGGGCGGGAGCGGCTGCGCGGTGGCTTCGAGCACTACCGCACGCTCCTGGAGGACGGGCGGGAGAACCGTGCCCTGCTGGCCGACCGGCCACTGTCCATGCCCGTCCTGGCCATCGGCACGAGCCACTCCGGCGCAGCAACTGCCGAGGCGCTGGCGCCGTACGCGGAGAGTCTGCGGAGCGAGGTCGCGTCGACGGGGCACTTCGTCGCCGAGGAGGATCCGCGCTGGTTCGTCGAGGTCACCACCGAGTTCCTCGCCTGATTTCTCGACGGGCTGGGAAAAGCCGTGGTGGGCGGTGGCGGCCCCGTGGTCCACTCTGCCGATGGACTGGACCTGGCTCGGGCCGCCGCTGGACGTCCGACCGCTGTTCCCGGTCGAGCGGGGCGCGCTGGTCGACCTGCTGGACGCGCTCGGCCCCGACGAATGGTCCCGTGCGACCGTCTGCCCCGGCTGGGCCGTGCATGACGTGGCGGGACACATCCTGCACGACTACGTCCGACGCCTGTCCGCGGGCCGCGACGGTCACCCCGGGCCGGACTTCGGCCCGGATGAGACCCTGGCGGCCTTCCTGACCCGAACCAACGAGGACTTCGTCCGGACGGCGCGGCAGATCAGTCCTCGGCTGATGACCGACCTGCTGGCCCACCTGGGAGCGCGGTTGGACGCCGCCTGGTCGAGCCGGCAGCTGAGCGACCCCGCCGGGCTGGACGTCTCCTGGGCCGCTCCCGGAGTGCAGGCACCGCTCTGGCTGGACATCGCCCGCGAATTCTCCGAGTTCTGGGTCCATCAGCAGCAGATACGCGATGCCGTCGGCCGGCCCGGCGCCGCCGAACCGCAACTGCTCCACCCTGTCCTCGACACGTTCATGCGCGCTCTTCCCCAGACCCTGTGCCGGACCCCGGCACCGGTGGGCACGACGGTCCGTGTACGCGTACCCGGCCCCGCCGGTGGTCGGTGGGCCGCGGTACGCCACAGCGACCGCTGGGCCCTGGCCGACGACCCGCCCGCCGTGGTGGCAGCGAAAGTGGAGATCGACGCGGACACCCTGTGGCGGCTGGCCACGCGCGGCATATCCGTACCGACAGCGCGCGGCCGGGCGACAACCTACGGAGACGCGGCTTTGACGAGTGCCGTGCTGGACATCGTCTCGATCGTCCGGGAACCGAGTGCCTGAGCGGCAGCACGGTTCCTCGCAGCGACCGGCGGCCGGCGTTCACTCCTCGCCGTGCGTCAGCGCAGGTCGACGGCTGCGTCGTCGGAGTCACCGCTGCTGCCGCCGGAGCCCTGCGGCCGTTGCTGCGGACCTCGCGCGAGCACGTAGACGAACAGAACGGCCATGACCACCGCACCTGCCCACATGGCCTGCTGCCAGCCGTCGACGAAGGATTCCTGGGCGGCCCGGGTCAGCGCCCGCGCCTGGGCGCCGGCCCCGTCGGCGGCCGCGAGCGCGTTGGCGACGCCCTCGCGGGCGGTGTCGGCCGCGTCGTCCGGCACGCCGTCGAGCCGGGAGTCGATGGCGCTGCGATAGCCCGCGGTCAGGACCGCTCCGAGCAGCGTGACGCCGAGCGCTGTGCCGAACTCCCGGGTGACGTCGTTGAGCGCGGACGCGACACCTTGACGCTCACGTGGCAGGGCGGTGGTGATGGCCTCGGTGGAGGGCGTCATCGTCAGGCCCATGCCGAGGCCCATGGCGAGCATGCCGGGGAGGATGGAGAGATAGCCGCCGTCGACGGAGACGAGGATGGCCATGAGGACCAGTCCCGCGCCGCCCAGAAATATCCCCGCGGCCATCGTCGAGCGGCTGCCGATGCGCGCGGCTGCCCGCGGGGCGAGGCCGGAGGCGACCATCATCAGCAGCGCCATCGGCATGAGCGCCAGGGTGGAGCGGAGGCCGGACCAGCCGAGCACCGCCTGGAAGAACGGGAAGAGGACCACGAAGATCCCCGCCTGCACACCGAAGACCGTCAGGAGCGACACCGAACCACTCGCGAGCCCTCGCTGTCGGAACAGGCGGACGTCGAGAAGCGGAGCCTGTCGGCGCAGCTCCCACGCCACGAACCCGACGGCGGTGACGATGCCGACGAGGAGGCTCAGTACTGTCTCCGGCGCGGTCCAGCCTCGTTGAGGGCCCTCGTGGAGGAAGAGGACGAGGCCGACCACCGCGACCACGGACGACAGCGAACCGACGGCGTCGAACGGGTGCTTCGACGCCTCACGCGAGTTGGGGACGGACCGAAGGGCCATGCCGATGGCCACGACGACGAGCACGACCGGCAGAACGAAGAGCCACCGCCAGCTCGCCAGGTCGACCAGAACGGCCGACAGGTACATCCCCAGAATGCCGCCACCGCCGGCGACGCCGGTCCACACGCCGATCGCCTTGGAGCGCTCCTCGTCCGGGAAGGTCGAGGTGATGACCGACAGGGTGACCGGCATGATCATCGCTGCCCCGACGCCGCTCAGAAAGCGCGCGGCGAGCATGATCTCGGACGACGTGGCAAGGCCTGCCACGGCACTCGCCGCACCGAAGACGACCAGGCCGGCGATCAGCATCGGCCTGCGTCCCCACCGGTCGCCCAGCGCGCCGAGCGGCAGCAGCAGCGCGGCCAGAGTGATGGTGTAGAGGTTGATGAACCACAGGACCTCGGTCTGCGAGGCGTCGAACGCGACGCTCAGCTCCGGCTGCGCGACGTTCAGCCCGGACACCGAGGCGATGACGGCCATGAGCGCGATACAGACCGCGACCAGGACGGTCCGCCGTTGTCGTGGGTCATGGATGGTCGGGTCGGGAGTCTGCGCGCCCGAGGACAGGTTCGTGCTCACTGGGTTCCTTTCGAGAACACCCGGGGGGTTCGGCTAGAGAGGGCAGGGGTCATCGACGCCGAAGCAATGGGGCTCGGCGGCTCAGCGGCTCATCGGCTCGGGACGGGTGTGATCAAGGGCGGCGGGTGGCGCGTACGACGACGTCGTCGAGGGGGGTCGTTCGGCCCCCGTGGCCGGTGAGCGTGCGGACGCGCTCTTCGGCGGTGACGATCTCCCACTCCGCGCTGTCCAGGCGTGCGGTGACGGCCGCGGAGGTGGTCGACGCCTCGGCAGGCTGGTGGTGTCCGTGGCCGGTGGAGCCCGAGGTGTGCAGATGGCCCACGATGAGGAGTGTGCCGCCGGGGGCCACCCATCCGGCGATACGGTCGTAGAAGTCCAGCTGAGGCATGGCCGGGTGGGCGTAGTGGGTCGTGACCAGGTCGAACCGCGTGTCCGGGCTCCAGACGCCCAGATCCGCCTCGACCCACCGCAGACTCTCGGAGGCACCGCTCGACGCCGCGCGCTCGGCCGCCCGTGCCAGGGCCTCGGACGAGATGTCGGCCGCGGTGACGTGCCAGCCGCGGGAGGCGAGCCAGATCGCCTCGGCGCCACTGCCGCATCCCGCGTCCAGGGCCCTGCCCGGCGTCAGGCCACCGGCCTCACCGACGAGGTACGGGTTCGGCGGGTTGCCGCCCATGGACGCGGGACCGCCGGCCGGCCCCTGTCGCCAGTGCCGTTCCCAGAATTCCTTGTCGAATCCGTGCGTCACCACGTCACCCTCCACACTTCGCCCACCACGTCCGCGTCACCCCGCTGCGGGTGCGCTCCTGTGTTCCTGTGTTCCTGTGTTCCTGTGTTCCTGTGCCACCGTGCCGAGGACAGTGCGGATGGGCAAACCTTGTTGCCGAATGGCAAAATGGCGGGATGGATGAAGCGATCGACCGCACTCTGGACGCCGTCGGACCGAGGTTGAAGCGTCTTCGGCTGAACAGGGGTGTCACCCTCGCCGACCTCGCCGCGGAGACCGGCATCTCCACCAGCACTCTGTCCCGGCTGGAGGCGGGCCTGCGGCGCCCCACGCTGGAGCAGCTGCTTCCGCTCGCTCGCGCCCATGGGGTCACGATCGACGAGCTCGTCGATGCGCCGCCCACGGGCGACCCGCGTATCAATCTGCGTCCCATCTCCGGCGCCGGCGGCGCGGTCGTCCTGCCGCTGACCCGCAGGCCCGGCGGGATCCAGGCCTACAAGTTCGTCCTCCCGACCGGGCACGACGACGCCGAACCCGACCTGCGCACCCACGAGGGCTACGACTGGGTCTATGTCCTCAACGGAACGCTCCGCCTCGTCCTCGGGGAGCACGACCTCATCCTCAGGTCCGGGGAGGCGGCGGAGTTCGACACGCGCACCCCGCACTGGTTCGGGGCCACCGACGCCGGCCCCGTCGAGTTCCTGAGTCTCATCGGGAGACAGGGCGAACGCGCACACGTCCGTGTGGCACCGAAACAGGCCCCGGCGGAGTAGGAGAACACCGCCCCGCTCGTCCTCGTACAGGCCGACGCGGGTGTGGTGCCGGGTAGGCCGGCGCCCAACCGCCTTGACTGGTGGGCGACTTCGCGCGCCAACGGGCGATGGGGGCTGCCGGGTCGGAGTGGGGTCGGGGGAACTGCCGGATCGTATGGTTCACGCGCCGGGGAACGGTTATGGTCCGGACCGGGACCTGACGGATGCCAGGCGGGGGGATACGAGGAATGCTGGCGGAGGCGATGACGGCTGCGGCCGCGGCCGGGGGTATGGCGGTGGTGCAGAGCGCGGGCACGGACCTGTGGACCACCTTCCGGGAGCGGTGCGCCACCCTGCTGGGCCGCGGCGACCCCGCCCGGGAGAGCGACACCCTGGAGCGGCTCGACCGGACCGCCGCCGTGCTGGACGCGGCGGGCGAGGAGGAGTCCGCGCGGGTCCGCGACCTCCAAGTGGGCCTCTGGCAGGGGCGGTTCGAGACGTTTCTGGAGAACCTGGAGCAGGCCGAGCGCGACCGCTTCGTCGCGGAACTGCGTTCCCTGGCGGACGAGTGCGCGGCGCGGACCTCCGGCCGGGGCGCGGTGTCCGGCAACACGTTCAGCGGCCCCACCGCACTGCAGATCGGCGACCACAACCACCAGGACGTCCACTTCGGGCCCGCCTGATGACCACCACGGACCCGGCCGGACAGGCCGAGCCGGAGGACACCGAAGCCCGAACCCCGCCGAGCGGGCCCGCGTTGTCCGCGAACACCTTCATCGGCCCGACCGCACTGCAGGTCGGCACCGGCAACACCATGAACGTCAGTTACCGGATCACCCGCCCTCTGCCGCTCGACGCGGCTGCCGACGAACTGGCCGCGGCAGTGGGGCTGCGGTGGGAGAAGGAGGCCGGCCTGCGCCGGCTCCTGGAACCCGCCCCGCTGCCGGTGCGCTGGCAGGTCAGCGACCGCAAACTGGCGGGCCGGATCGGCGCGGGCACCGCCGAGGGGGCCCGCGCCCGCTTTCCCCCGCTGCCCGGTCTGGCGGCCGCCACCCGCGAGGACCTGCGCCGGGGAGGCGGCCTGCGCGAACTGCACGCCCTCTACGGCGGGCTGGCCTCGGGGCGGCTGCTGCTCGTGGGCCCGCCCGCGGCGGGCAAGACGGCCGCTGCCGTCCTCCTGCTGCTCGACGCTCTCCGGTACCGAGCGAACGCGGCCCCGGAGAGCCGCTCCCGCATCCCCGTACCGGTGATGCTGTCCCCGCACGGCTGGGACCCGGGTGCCGACAGCCCCGCCGACTGGGCGGCGGAGCGGCTCGCCCGGGAGTACACCCTGTTCCGGGGCCGGGACGGGCGCGCCCGCGCCCTCGAACTGCTCGGGTCCGGCCGCATCGCCCTGTTCATCGACGGCCTGGACGAGGTCGCGGGGAGACTGCGCGGGGCCATGGTGAGCGCGCTGGAGACGGCCGACTTCCGCCTCGTGCTGGTCTCCCGGGCCAAAGAGGCCGTCCTGACGGCCAGACGCGCAAGACTCGGCGGCGGTGTGGCGGTGGCGCTCCAGCCGGTACGCCCCGACGACGCCGCCGCGTACCTGCTGGGCCCGTTGCCGAGAACGCCCCCGCCCGCCTGGCGGCACCTCACCCGCGAACTGCTGGAGCAGCCCGGGGGTGTCGTGGCCCGCGCGCTGTCCGGCCCGCTGGCGATCGCTCTGCTGCGCGACGTCTACGACGACACCGGTCCGGTGGACGAGCTGCTCGACACCGGCCGTTTCCCCACCCCACGTGCCATCGAGGACCACCTTCTCGACCACGCGGTGGCCGCCGCGTACACCGCGAGGCCGGGACGGCCGCGCCCCCGCCACTCACCGGAGACGGCCGAGCGGGCCCTGCGGCACATCGCAGCGCGGCTCACCGAACAGGGCACGCGGGACCTGAGCTGGTGGCACATTCCCTCCTGGACGGACCACCGCCCCCGGGCGGCAGCGCTCGGAACGATCGTCGGCGTGCTCTACGCGGCGCTGGGCATCGCGGTGCTGTGGCAGCTCACCGATCCGCTGTGGGCCGTCATGTACGGAACCGCCTGCGGGATCGCAGGTGGCGTGGTCGCGGGCCGGGCCGGCGCCCGTCCCGACGGCACACAGCCGCTGCCGAGCGCCGGATGGCGGGACATCTTCAACCCGTCGACCGTCCGGATCGGCATCCACCACTGGTTCTGGACCGGCACGGTCGTCTGGCTCGTGTTCTGGCCGAGGGACGAGCCCATTCCCCTGTGGCTCTGCTATCTCTCGACCGTCCCGGTCGGGTTCAGCGCGACCCTGGTGTGCGGACGCGGGTACGAACTCGTGGCGGGCACCTTCATCGGAGTCGGATCCGGGTCCTGGTTCGACAACGTCAGGGAGCATCACAGCAGTCCCCCGGTGGCGGACACCCGGTCGATCGGACCGTGGGACGTCTGGCTGCATCATGTGCGGCTGAGAATGCTGCTCGGCCTCATCGTGGGGGTGGCGGCCGCGCTGCTCGTCGGTCCCATAGCCGTGTGGGTGCACGGATTCCCGGGCGGTCTGGCGAGCGGTCTGCTCGCGGGTGTCTGGACGGCCCTGCTGGCCGGGCCGGTGGGGAACCTCGGTGTCGCCACCGCGCTCACCGCCGTGCAACTCGCCGCGCGGGAGGGCACGCCGGTACGCCTGATGTCCTTCCTGGAGGACGCGCGGCGCCGCAATCTGCTGCGCACCACGGGTCCCGTCTACCAGTTCCGCCATGCCCGGCTCCAGGAACGGCTGTCCCGGCCCGCGCAGGATCCGGAGCCGGAGCCGGGTACTCGCCCGGTCCGGCCTCCTCCGGACGCGTGAAGTCCCCTGGGGGCAGAGTCAGGCGAGACCTGCTGCTATGGCTCGGCGGACCGCGTCGGCACGGTCTCGGATGGCGGCCTTGGTGAACAGGTTGTTGATGTGGGACTTGACCGTGGCCTCGCTGATGAAGAGCTTCTCGGCGATGGCCCGGTTCGGCAGGCCCTGGCCGATCAGGGTGAGCACTTCGCGCTCACGTGGTGTCAGGTCCGGCGGCAGTGCCTGTCCTGCGGCCGGTGGACGGGTGCGGGCGGTGGCCAGGAGGCGGCCCTGGACCTCGCGGTCGAGCACGGACTGTCCCGCGGCGGCGGCCCGGATCGCACGGAGGATGTCCTGGCGCCCCGCGTTCTTCGTCAGGTAGCCGCGGGCTCCGGCGCTCAGCGCGGACAGGATCGATTCGTCGTCGGCGAAGGTGGTCAACACCACCACGGCGACCTGTGGATGCTCCTCGCTCAGCCGGCGGGTCGCCTCGATGCCGTCCATCACGGGCATGCGCAGGTCCATCAGGACGACGTCCACCGAGGTGGCGGCAGCGGCGGTGAGCACCTCGGTGCCGTCCGCCGCGGCGGCGACGATCTCGATGTCCTCGGACATGCCGAGCATCGCGGCCAGGGGCTCACGGACGGCGGCCTGATCGTCGGCGACGATCACCTTCAACCGCTGCGGGTTCTCGGTCGCTTCACTCATCCCGGGATCACTGCCTCCACCTGCCAGCCGCCTCGGTCGGGGCCCTCGGTGACCGGCCCCGCGGTAATGGTGCCACCCAGCAGGGCGACGCGTTCACGCATCCCGATCAGCCCCATTCCGCTGCCGACGCCCGCGGTCACCTCGCCGGTCGCGGGCCCGTTGCGAATCCTCAGCGTCGTCGACGTGGCGTCGAACGTCAGCTCCACTCCCGCGTCGCCTCCCGGGGCGTGCCGGGCGGCGTTGGTCAGCGCCTCCTGGGCGATGCGCAGCAGGTTCTGGGTGACCTGTGCCGGCAGTTCACGGACGGTTCCGCTGACGGTGAGGGCGTCGCGGTGGCCGGAGGACTCGACCATCGCGGTCAGGCTGTCGAGCAGCGGAAGGGCGTCCTCGCGCAGCGCGTGGACGGTCCACTGGGCCTGCTTCAGGCTCTCCTTGACCATGCTGTGTGCCTTGTCGTTCGCCTCTCGGACCTTTTCCAGGTCGCCGGTGTCGATCAGGGCGTCCGCCAGTTCCAGGTGCATGTTGATCCCGGCCAATGAGTGCGCCAGCACGTCGTGGACGTCCCGCGCGATGCGGCCGCGTTCGGTGAGTATGGCGGTCCGGGCTTCGGCGCGGGCGGCCCGCTCCGCGGACTCGGCGGACAAGATCATCGCCTCCACTGCGCGTTGCCTGCTGCGGCTGAGGATCCCGGCCACCACCGGGGCGCCGACGGTGAGGCCCAGGGTCCAGGGCAGCGCCTCGTGGCCGGGGCCGAGGCGGAAGTACAGGACACCGCCGCAGAGCAGACTGGCCAGCGCCGCGAGCGACAAGGCCTGCTTGAGGGGGAGCCGGTAGCCGATGTGGCCGACGAGGAAGTAGGCGAAGAGGTAGCCGGAGCCGCTGCGGCTGACGCCGATGAGGGCGGCTGCCGCCACGACACCTGTCGTCAGCCAGACGAGCTCGATGCTGAGCGGGAACCTGGCCTCGGGAAGGTGCCGTGCCATCAGGGCGACGGAGTTGACCACGATCAGGGCGGCCACCGCCAGGCCACGGCCGCTGGTACCGACCGGCCGCACGGTCACGATCGCGGCGACGACGACCACCAGCGTGACGGCCCATTGCAGACGAGGATCCTGGCGGGGCACGACCCGGGGGCCGGGCTCCCGGTCGGGGGCCGGCCCTGGGTGGGGGGCACTCGCGGATGCGGACACGCCGCGACCATAACCCACGGTCAGACGGTGTGGTCGAGGACCGCCGCGGTGGGACGCGTGCCCGAGGGAAGCAGCGGTTCGCGGGCCGCCAGCCGGCTCCGTATGAAGATCGTGGCCAGCCGCGTGACCACCTCGGTGAGCGCCATCAGCACGAACGCGGCGACCCACGCCTGGGTGGTGGTGATGTCGTGGGTCACGCTGAACCGGCCCACGTCGTCGGCGCCGCCGTGGTCGACCCATATCTGGAATCCCATACGCGCGCCCATGCCGAGCACCCACAGGACCGCTGAGACGGCGCCCGCCTTGATGAAGAGGTGTCCGCCGGCACTGCGGATCCGGGTGTAGACGCCGCCTGCGACGCCGAGCGCTGCGCCGGCACCCACCAGCGCTCCGATCAGCACCAGGTCGTTGCCCGCGGAGGGGATCGTGTGCAGGTACCGGGAGGCCACGAAGGCCACGATCCCCAGAGGGATCAGGTAGGACTTGAGGCCCAGTCGGCCTTCCCTCAGCTGCCTGAAGACAACGAGTACGAGGGCGATGTCGGTGATCCAGTCGGTGGTGGTCATGCCCATAAGCGTGCTGTCCCGGGGCGTTTCGCGCCTGGACCCACGGGTGGAAATACGGGTGGAGTTCGGGCCCACGCCCTCTGCACCCGGCGGACGTCCGGCACGAATTACGAGCCGAGGGCGGCGTCCTGAATGAGGTTGCACGCTGAAGGGCCGGCCGGCCGGCTCCGCTCGGGCGGCGTCGGCATCAACACGGTGGGCCGCAACATGGAGACCCCGCGCTTTCCGAGCCGCGGCCTCCCGCACACCGCTCTGCGCCGAGCCGAGTCGACGTCGAAACTCCCCGCCTGCTCACGGTACGGCGGAAACCGATTCGTCGCTCCGAGCAGCTGCCCGAGGATGCCGCGATGACTCCCGGCTGCCCGGCTGCCCGGCTGCCCGGCTGCCCGGCTGCCCGGCTGCCCGGCGGAACCTAGGAGTGTGGCACCCAGGTAGTCACGTCCTTCTTCGGGAGGCGTCGCGCGGCCAGACTGACGGTGTTCGCCCGACGGGGCGAGCGCAATCCCCGCTGAAAGGCCACTGCCATGCCTTCTCCCGCTCTCCCGCTCTCCCGATCTCAAGCGCCCGACAGATCGAGAACCTCATCGCCCGGTACTCGCACCTCGTGGACGAGGGAAACTTCGCGGAGTTCGGCGCACTCCTCGAGAACGCGGACTTCGTGTCCGGTGAGGTGAGCATCCGTGGCGGAAAGGCCATCGAGGACCTGATCGGTTCGATGCTCGTGGTGCACGACGACGGAACCCTGCGGACCCGGCACATCACGACGAACATACTCATCGAGGTGAACGAGGACGACAACAGCGCCGAATCGCGGTCGTACTACAACATCCTCCAGGCGGTCCCCGGCCTCCTGCCGCTTCAGATGGTGGCGGGCGGACGGTACCGCGACCGGTTCGAGCGGCGTGACGGTACGTGGTTCTTCGCGCGACGGGAGGTCACCATCGACTTCACCGGCGACACGCGCCACCACCTCAAGACACAGCAGGCCGCCTGAAGTCCACTCACCACTGACGGGGCCCGCTCGTGTGCGGCTCACCCACCCGGTGCGGCGCGCCGAGAAGGAGGGCGGATGCGCATGTGCGTGCCGACCGCACCGCCGCCCACGGGCTCCGCGCGAACCACTGGGCACGTCGAGGGGTCACGGGACAACGCGCTGGGGCAGTTCCTCCGGAGCCGTCGGCCCCTGCTGACTCCCGCGGACGTCGGCCTGGGCGCCGGGGGTCGTCGCCGTCGGGTGGAAGGACTGCGTCGGCAGGAGGTGTCGGTTCTCGCGCAGGTCAGCGCCGACTACTACAGCCGGCTGGAGCAGGGCCGAAAGCGAAACCCTTCGCCCCGGATCGTCGAAGCACTGGCCCGGGCCCTCCAGTTGGACCCGGAGACACGAAGCCGACTGTTCCGACTCGCCGGACTCAACCCGAGTCTGCGTCCCGACTCCACCCGTGAGCATGTGCACCCGGAACTCCTGCGGTTACTGGACACATCCCACCGGGCAGCGGCGTACGCACTGAGCCCGTCCTTCGACGTCATGGCGGCCAACCCCCAGGCACAGGCACTGCTGTCGCCATTCGGCACCGTCGGCGGCGCGGACAACATCGGGGGTCAACTCAACCTGATACGGACCCTGTTCACCCATCCGGAAGCCATGGGCTACTACTCCGAGTGGCCGCTGGCCGTGACCGCCTCCCTGCACGCCCTACGCCTCAACACCGACCGGCTGCCGGGCGACACCGGGATCGCGGACCTCGTCGCCGACCTTTCCGCCGGCTCGGCCACCTTCACGAGGGTGCGGCGGGACAGGGCGGCAGGCGCGCTGGACCGCGCGTACGAGACCGTCGTCCACCCCGTGGCCGGCCGCATCACGCTCGCGTACCGCGTCCTCGGCGTGCCGGACGCTCCGGGACAGCACCTGCTGGTAGGTACCCCTGCGGCAGACAGCCGCAGTGCCGAGGCCCTCACCTACCTGGCGGCCATGGGCGCGCGGCAACCATGACGGCCGAACGCCGCCCAGGAGGCACTCTGCGGCGGACCTGGGTGTGGCGCACCCACCCTCACACAGCCTCCCTCTCTGCCGCCCGGTCCACCAGTGTGGTGTCCACACCCCACCGCGACACCACCTCCGCCTCCACCCGCATCTCCACCGCCATCGCCGCCCGCGTCTCCAGCGGCATCACCACATTCACCACCCTCCACATCTCCGCACCTCGTCTTCGAGAACCGAGAAGGAACACCATGTCTCTCACCTCGTACCGCACCCTCGGCCGCTCCGGTCTGCGGGTGAGTCCGCTCGCCTTCGGCGCGATGAACTTCGACGACGGCAGCTGGGGCTCCGGCCCCGAAGCCTCGTTCGGGCTGCTGGATCACTACCTTGACGCCGGCGGCAACTTCGTGGACACCGCCAACATGTACAACAAGGGCGCCTCCGAGGAGACCCTGGGCCGTTACTTCGCCCAGCGCCCCGGCCGCCGCGAGCGCGTCGTCCTGGCCACGAAGTTCGGCGGGAGCACGGCGGCCGACGACCCCAACTCCGGCGGTGCCGGCCGGAAGGCGATCCGCGCCCAACTCGACGCCTCCCTGCGCCGGTTGAACACCGACCACGTCGACCTGTACTGGATGCACCAGTGGGACCGGCACACCCCCGCCGAGGAAACCCTGCCCACCCTCACCGACCTGGTCCGGGCCGGGAAGATCCACGCCGTCGGGCTGTCCAACGTGCCCGCCTGGTGGGTCGCCGAGGCAGCCACCACCGCCCGACTGCGTGACTGGGAACCCGTCGCCGCACTCCAGGTCGAGTACTCACTGCTGGCCCGCACCGTCGAGGGCGAGACCTTCGGGGCCGCCCGCCGCTTCGGGCTCGGCATCACCCCCTGGAGCCCGCTGGCCAGCGGCGCCCTGTCCGGCAAGTACTCACGCACCACCACGGAGGTGGCCGGCTCCGGACGCACCGCGTACGCCGCCTCCTACCTGACCGAGTCGACGTTCGTCCTGCTCGACGCCCTGCAGGAGATCGCCGACGGCCTCGGTACGACCGTGGCCGCGGTGGCGCTCGCCTGGGTCCGCCAACGCACCGAGGTGACATCCACGCTCATCGGTGCCCGCACCCAGGAACAGCTGGCCGCCAACCTCGCCTCGCTCGACGTCACACTCACCGAGGAACAGGTCACCGAACTCGACACCCTCACGGCGCCCACCCTCGACTACCCGCACAACATGACCGAGTCGATGATCGGCTTCCAGCAGGGCGACACCACCATCAACGGCCTGGCCGCGAAGGCCTTTGTCCGCTGAACCCGCACCCGCTGACCCAGGCCCTACCCGTGCCCGTACCCCTGTCCTTGTCTCTGCCCCTGCCCCTGCCCCTGCGCCACTCAACGACGTGATCAGAACGGAACCCACCATGTCCGAGACACTTGAGGTGACCATCCTCCGCCCCGCACAGGGCTGCACCGCCGACGACTTCGTGAAGGCGAACGCCGACATCGACGCCTATCTCCGGCGGCAGCCGGGCTTCCTGTGGCGGCGCATCTCCGAGACCGGCGACGGCCGCGTCATCGACATCGTCGCCTACGACAGCATGCCGCACGCACGCGCCGGTGCCGCCGGCATCACCGGTGAGATGGCGGACTCCCCCGTCCACGCCACGATCGACCACGACAGCGTGGACTGGCAGCTCACCACCGCACTGCACCAGGTCGGGTGACGGAGAGCGGCCCAGGTTGCGGGCAGGTCGCCTCAGCCGTCCTGGCGGTCGGGGATGTAGTTCGCGTACGCCTCGATACGGGTGATCAGTTCGGCGTCGTCGAAGCCGAAGTAGACCGCGGCGTGCACACCGCCGCGCTCGCCGTTCTTCGCGCTCACGCGCACCACATGTTGTTGGAGTACCCCACCCGGCTGCGAGAGCTGACGGATGATGTCGTAGCGAATCGATTCGTAGGAACCGATCTGCCGCTTCAACCCCTCGAAGTACTCGTCAAGGCTCTCATCGCCCTTGCCGTCGTTGTGCCAGACGGTGGCTGTCTCGGCGCACAGGGCACGCGCGGCCGGCCAGTCGGGCTTCTCCAGTGCGCGGAGGTAGGTGACGACCTTGTCCTTCAGGTCCTGGCTGCTCATTCGGTTCCTCTTTCCGTCGAGAGCTGGTGGCTGCCTGCGAGTCAGGCGGGGGGCGGGTCGTCGTGGTTCACGATCCCGTAGGCCGACGCGAGGTCGGTGTGCTCGGCGTCGGCCCGCGCGTCGGCGGGTCCGACCAGGTGGAAGAGGCCCTCGATGGCACCGGGGTTGTTGATGACGAGAACCTCGGCGGTCGGCGTGATGGTCTGGAAGGTGTGCGGGACCAGCCGGGACACGTAGACATAGGCGCCCGGCTCGGCGTCGCGCACCTCGCACTCGTCGAGCGAGGTCGATCCGACCCAGAACCGGACGCGTCCGGACAGGACCACCCAGCTCTCGTCCTCCCTGCTGTGGGTGTGCAGGGGCGGCGCGTCCTCGCGTCCCACGGTGAGACGCATGACGCCGGCCGCCCCGCTCGTCTCGGCGTTCGTCACCACCTGCTCGATCACGTTGTTGTAGTAGTGGAAATCCTGGCCGTCGCCGGGGTTTCGCACGAGGGCGATGCTCATGGGAGGTTCCTCCTGTCGGCGCCGGGCTCAGGCGCCAGGCTGTCGGCGCACCGAGGTGACTGGCGCTGTGGGCTGGCTGACGCTCCGGGGTGGCTGACACTCTGGGTGGCCGGCGCTGAGCGCTCTTGGGCGGCCGGCGTCACGGGGTGGGTGAGCCCGCTCGTCGAAGCCGAGGCTGTCGAGGACGGGGCCATGGGTGTGCGCACGGGCCCGTCGGCTGAGGGCGGTGACCGTGACCGTCCGCACGCCGGACATGCCCGCCCTCCATGGCGAGAAGGGCACACCGGCAGCCGGCACGGCCGATGTCATCGCGACTGCTCGATGTCAGTTCGGGGGCTCGCTGTCAGTGCGACTGCTCGATGCCATCGAGACGGCTCGGCGTCACGGTCGGCCGAGTCTCCGGCTCGAGTTGGCGACGACTGCGCTCAGGTTGTCGACGACTCCGGTGGGTGGCGAATCCAGTCGGGCAGGAGGTTGAACAGGCGGACAGCGATCTCCTCCGGGTCGCAGTCGGTGTTCCCCCCGACCGCGGCCGAGAAGACTCCGTGCACGCCCGAGGCCGTGTAGACGTCCTCGACCGAGTTGTGCGCTCCGGCCTCCTGCTCGTCAACACCCAGGTCGCGCCGGAGCCTGCGGAGTTGGTCGACGAGAAGGTCGCCGATACCCATCAGCCCGCTCGATGACTGCCAGGTCGAAGCCAGCAGGAAGAGGCTCTTGCGCCGGCGAAGAGTGTCGAGCATCGCGTTCAGCGTCGCCACGGCCACGGCGGTCGGGTCCGCGCCCATCTGCCGATCGCTGATGTTCAGGTCATGAAGTGTGCGGAAGTCGTCCGCGATGACGTACACCGCGGCCTCTTCGACCGAGTCGAAGTGGTTGTAGAAGGTGGCGCGGTGAACGCCCGCCGCTTCCGCCAGGGCGGAGACCGAGGGGGACGACTGCGTCCGCTGCATCAGGTCCGTCAACGCGTCCGCGATCGCCCGTCGTGAACGGGTGAAGCGCGGATCCGCTTCCACGGCCGAGGGCTGATCACTCACCATGGAGGCAGCCTACTTCGCGGGCGATCACCCGGCTTCGCCCCCTCGGCCTTCGACGGCTTCCTTCGACAATCTCCTTCGCCGCCCGACCACCGGCAGGGACGGCGTCGACACCTCCTGCCTGCTCCGGTGACAGTCGCAGGTCGGGCACTGAGATCCACTTCGGACATGACGCTCCTTCGGCGGGTTCGCTCTCGACGCTACCACTATTCGACAGGTGTCAAATAGTGGTCTACGTTGGATGCAACAACCGACCCACGAGTCAGGAACGCACCATGTCGAACATCGACAACAGCGCATCTCTCACGACCGCCACGACGGGCACGCCTCCCGGCACTCCCACGGCGACCGAGGACAAGCTCGCCGTCGTGGAGACCCTCTACCGGTACGCGGCCGGCCTGGACCTGCGCGACAAGAACCTGCTCACCTCCGCGTTCGCGGACGACGCAGTAGCCGATTTCGGTCCCGCCACGAAGAAGGCCGGCCAGGAGTACCCGCCGGTCAAGGGCAGCGAGACCATCGCCGCGGCCCTGCTGGGCTCACTCAGCCACCTGGACACCACACACTCGCTGAGCAACCCGCGCGTGAGCCTCGACGGCGACACCGCCCACCTCGAAGGCATCATGGCGTGCCAGCACCTGCCCCGAGAGGACCACTCGCGCCACGTCCTCATGACGAACCGGTACGAGGTCGACCTGGCGAGGCAGGGCGAGGTGTGGGTCATCCAGCACGTCACCGTCGACAACGCCTGGACCGAAGGCGACCCCACCGTCCTCTCCGGAATCTAGAAATCCGGCATCGGGCAATCCGGCTTCCGGCTTCCGGCTTCCGGCTTCCGGCTTCCGGAAGCCCTGACCGGGCGGCGGCCCGTCACGGATCACGGTCGGCCCCTCCCCGTCTCCTCCCCTCCCCGCCTCCTCCCCCCTCCTCATGATCGGAGTTCGATGAACGACACGTCCTTGCCCGACCACTCCCGGGACCGCGGCGAGATCCTTCATCTCCTCACGACCTACGCCTTCAGCCTGGACCGGCGCGACTTCGCCCGGGTCGCCTCCGTCTTCACCGAGGACGCCGACGTGGAGAACGTCTTCGAGGGCTATCTGCCGGAGGGAGCGAAGTTCAGCGGTGTGACGACCGGGGGCGGCGCCGTCGCGGCCGGCGCCCGGCGGATGTTCAGCACTCTCGACGCGACGCAGCACCTGCTGGGTGCCCAGATTGTCGAGATCACGGACACCGGAGCGCACGCGTCCACCCAGATCGTCGCCCACCACCACCGGGGCGGTGACTACTACCACACCGGCGGCACCTACGAGGACGACCTCGTCCGGACCCCCGACGGCTGGCGCATCTCCCGTCGGACACTCCGCATCGCCTGGACGACCGGCAGCCCGGACGTGGTCCTCGCCCCATGAACGGAGGAGTGGGTCATGTGGACCGCTTCCGGAGGGCTCGGCCGTCCTCAAGCACGGCCCTCGTCAGTCGTCCTGCTTCCACGAACCGGTGGGGCGGCCGTTCACGCAGCGCACGCGGAGTTCGACCTTGCCCGCGGGGCCCTCGAACTTCACCTCGACGTGTTCGTCGTCGGGGCCACGGTCGGCGCTCTTGACTCCGTAGCCCTGGGCAGGCGCCCACGACCACAGCCGTACGGTCGCTCCGTCGCATACGGCGATGGCCGTGCCGCCCGGAGCCGAGAAGGTCCTCCTGACCGGGGTGCCGGTCGCGGTGGGAACGGGCGTGGACGTCGCAGCCGAAGAGGGAGTGGAAGCAGGGCCGGGCGTCCCGGTGGCAGGGGTCTTACTCGGCGTCGCGGAGCCCGGTCCCCGGCCGGGGTCGGACGACTCCGAGGCCTTCGCCGCGTCGAGCTGCCGCTCGACCTGCTCCGAGCTGAGCGCCTTGCCGTCGGAGGAGCCGGTGATCCCGTCACCGATGATCTCGACGGCGGCCAGTCCGGTGAGCGTGGCGGCCACAGCGGCGGCCGTCCAGCCGGCCAGAGCGAGAAAGGTACGGGAGGGCATGCGTACGACTATGCCCTGGACGTCGATAAGGGCAGCACCGGGGAAACCTAAGGGATGGTTAACAGGGCGGACCCGCCCGACCGCTCGGATAGCGTGCCTGCTGTGGTTCACCTCCTGATAGTCGAAGACGACCCGACGATACGGACGCCCTTGCTCCGTGCCCTGCGCGAGCGCGGTCACGCGGTCGCCGCCGCCCATACCGCGATGGGCGGGTTGCAGACCGCGCTGGACGAGCGTCCCGATCTCGTGGTCCTCGACCTCGGCCTGCCCGATCTCGACGGCATCGAACTGCTGCGCATGCTGCGGGCGGTCAGTCCGGTACCGGTGATCATCGCGACGGCGCGGGACGACGAGGCGGAGATCGTCCGGGGGCTCGACGCCGGCGCCGACGACTATGTGGTGAAGCCGTTCACCGCTGCCCAACTGGAGGCACGGATCAGGGCGGTGCTGCGGCGCGGCACCAACTCCCGCGAGCCCGCCGCCGCCACCGTCGTCGGTGAGCTGCGCATCGACCCGGGCACTCGTGAGGCGAGCCTCGCCGGAACCGTTCTCGACCTCACACCCCGCGAGTTCGACCTCCTCCACCATCTCGCGGGCCGGGCGGGGCAGGTCGTCACCAAGCGGGAACTGCTCACCGAGGTGTGGCGGGTGCCGTACGGAAGCGCCGACAAGACCGTGGACGTACACCTGTCCTGGCTGCGCCGCAAGCTCGGCGAGAGTGCGCAGGAACCCCGCTACCTGCATACCGTACGAGGTGTCGGTGTCAGGCTGAGCGCGCCCGCGGACCCTTCATGAGACGCCGTCTGACCCTGCTGGTCGCGGCCACCATGTGCCTGGCGCTCCTCGCGTTCGTCGTGCCCCTTGCCCTGTTGCTGCGTACGGTGGCGCAGGACCGGGCCACCGCCACGGCCGGCGCCGACGCGCAGAGCCTCGTCTCGCTGGTGGGGACCGCTGATCCGGACACCCTGCGGAGCAGCGTCGAGCACATGGCTGCCGGGGCCCGGGGCCCGCTCACCGTCTTCCTCGCGGACGGGTCGGTCCTGGGCACCCGGGTACCGCGGACCAGCGCCGTGCGGCTCGCGGCCCTGGCCGGAGTCAGCCGGACCGTGGAACGGGCCGACGGACGCGAGATCGTGGTGGCCGTACTCGGCCGGCCGGACGGCACCGCCGTCATCCGCGCCTTCGTGCCCGCCGCCGAACTGACCCGCGGGGTCACACAGGCCTGGCTGGTACTCGTCGGACTGGGGGTCGCGCTCCTGCTGCTCGGCCTGCTCGTCGCCGACCGCCTCAGCCGCGCCCTGGTCAGCCCCATCGCGGATCTGTCCGCCGTCTCCCACCGGCTCGCCCGGGCCGATCTCACGGCCCGCGCCCGCCCCGACGGACCGCCGGAACTGCGCGAGGTCGCCGGCGCCCTCAACCATCTCGCCGACCGGATCCAGGAACTGCTGCGCGAGGAACGCGAACAGGTCGCGGACCTCTCCCACCGGCTCCGGGCACCCCTGACCTCCCTGCGGCTGGAGGCCGAATCGCTGGCCGGCACCGACGCCGTCCGGATCACCGCCCGCGTGGACGCCATGGAGCGGGCCGTCACCGGCCTCATCAGCCAGGCCCGGCACCGCAGGGAGACGGACGCGCACGCGGAGTGCGAAGCGGTTTCCGCGGTCCGCGAGCGGGTGGCGTTCTGGACGGTGCTGGCCGAGGACACCGGGCGGGCCGTCACCTTGGACGTCACGGCGGAGGGGCCGCTGCCGGTCGGCGTACCGGCCGACGAACTCGCCGCCGCCGTGGACGCGTTGCTCGGCAACGTGTTCGCCCACACTCCCGACGGCACCGCCTTCTCCGTCGTCCTGTCGCCCCGGCCCGGCGGCGGAGCCGTGCTCACCGTGGCCGACGAAGGCCCCGGTCTGTCTCCGGACCTGGCCCGGCGGGGGACCAGCCTCGGCGGATCCACCGGCCTCGGCCTGGACATCGCCCGGCGGGCCGCTCTGTCCAGCGGCGGACACATGGAGCTGACGACCGGCCGGGCAGGGGGCGCCCGCGTGACCCTGGAACTGGGAGCCCCCGATCCCCCCGCGCCCTTCACCTCTCCTCCCCTGCCGCGATGACCGCCTTAGCCCGCTCTTAGCACTGGCGCAGCGCGGCCCTATCCGGGCTCGGGCGAACCTCTCTTCAACACAAGGCATTTCACAGGAGGTTCGCCATGAAGCGCACATCACTCGTCCTGCTCACTTCGGGAGCACTGGTCGCCGCGATCACCGGCACGGCACTCGCCGGCGGGAACGACGACACGTCCCCCTCCCGCAGTGCGTCGTCGGCCTCGGCGTCGGCCGCGCCGTCCTCCGACGCGCCGACCGCGTCACCGTCCCAGTCGGCGTCCGGGTCGCCGACGACGGTTCCGACGGCCGACGCCACGCCCGGATCGGCCGCGAGCACTTCCGCGAACCCGTCGGTGGGCAGCCGACGCGCCGGGGAGATCGCGCTCTCCCACGTGGGCGGTGGCACCATCACCAAGATCGAGGCCGAAACCGAACACGGCCGCGCCGTGTGGAGCGTAAGGATCCTCAAGAACGGCAGCCGGTACGAGGTCCACGTCGACCGCGTCAGCGGCGAGATCACGCGGTCGAGGGCCAAGTCCGACGACGACCGCGGTGACGACGGGAACAGCGGCCGCAACAACAGCACCAACTCCGGCTCCGGCTCCGGCTCCGGGAACGACGACCGCGGCGGACGTCACGACGACGACACCGTCGACGACCACCACCGGGGCGGTGACGACGAGGACGGCGACCACCACGGTGGCGGTGACGACGAGGACAGCGGACGGCACGGTCGCCACCACAGCTGAGCAAGTCTCTGATGCGTGCGAAGAACCGCCGGTCGCGAGGGGAAGGAGGCCGCCGGATGCGAGGCATCCGGCGCGCCCTCGCTCACCGCGACGGCGGTCGCGCTTGCGCGGCACGCTGGAACCACGGTGGAGGTGCCGGAGTGGGGACGATCAGGCTCAGTTGGTGGTGTCGGGGCCGGCGGGAGCTGTGCTGTCGTCGATGCCGAACTCGCCGTCGAAGCTGTTGTCGATGACCTGCCTGGCCAGTTCGGTCAGGCGCAGGTGGCGGGGTCGGGCGTAGGTACGCATGGTGTTGAAGGTGTCGTCGAGGCTGAGGCCGTGGCGTTCGGACAGGATGCCTTTGGCCTGTTCGATGGTGACACGGTTGGACAGGGCGGCCTGGAGTTGTGCCTTTTCGATGTGGCCTTGTTCGATGGTGCGCTGTTGGAGGATGGCGATGGTCGCGACGTCGGCGAGGGCCTGGCCGATCTGGGCATCGGATTCGCTGAGGCGGTGCAGCCTGGAGCCGAAGAGGTTGACGGCTCCGACGACCTGGTGGCGCAGTTTCATCGGCAGGGCGTGGGTGATGACGAAGCCGATGGCTCGGGCGCGGGCGGCGAAGGGACCGAAACCCACGGTGGCGACGGCCGAGGTGACATCGATGTTCAGCTGAGCCTGGCCGGTCTGACAGCAGCGGACGCAGGGGCCCTGGGCATGCTGCAGCGCGAAGAGCTCCAGCAGACGGGTGTTCTCGTCGGAGGCGGCGATGAGCTGGAGCTCGCCGTGCTGGTCGGCGATCATCATGCCGACCGCGTCGACGTCCAGGAGTTCGACGCAGCGGAGGGACAGGCGGTGCAGGAACTCGATGAGGTCGAAGTCGTCGGTGAGCGTGTCCACGGCCTCCACCAGAATGTCCAGCACACGTTGTTGACTTGTCATCGTCCTCAGTCCTTGTTCCAGGACGGGGTGGCCGTCCCGTCTCGATTGTTCCGAAAGTGCAGTCGCCGGGACACGACATCCTCGGCAGCTTCGAGCAGAGGCCTGCCGCCGCGGTAGGCGTGGGCGCGCAGAAGAGCCATGGCCTCGGTGAGAGAGATGTCGGCCTGGACGCTGATGATGCCCACGGCCTGATGGACGGCGGCACGGTGCAGCGCGGTGGGCGGCTCCGCCTGGGCGAAGGACTCCCGCCGGCCCTTGCCCTGGATCAGTGCCGAGGTGATGGCAGCGGCCAGGACGAACGCGTCGTTCGTCTGGTCCGCGTCCAAGGGGGCCGGATTACCGCGCTGCGCGGTGAGCACTCCCAGGGAGACGGCACCGAGATTCAGGGGGAAGCAGAACAGCGCCCGCACGCCGAGGTGTCCGGCCTCGGGGAGGAAGACGGGCCAGCGGTACGGATCGGCCCGCTCCACATCAGGCACGGCGATCGAGGTGCTGTGCCGGTAGGAATCCAGGCCCGGCCCCTCACCGAGGGTGCACTGCACGTCCTCCAGGGCGGCGCTGCAGCCCGGGGTGGACCACACCAACTCGGTCAGGGCTTCATCGGTCCCCAGGGACACCGCGATCCCGTCGACCCCGAGCACGCGCGCGCACGTCAGCGGATCACCGCCCAGGAGACCCGAACCGTTCCCTGGGGAAAGCTCACGCAGGATGAGGGCCATGGTCGCGCTCACGTCCACCACGCCACCGCTTCCACACCTGCGCGAGGGTGCCACCCTTGATGAGCAGGCGCTTCACCCAGCCTGTTCGGCACGTACCGGCGACTCCCCCGGACCGTTGAAGGGTGCCCGGGGGCGGAGGTGGGTTGCGCTCTGGCGCGAAGCCGGGGAGGACGTCGACTCAAGCCGTTGTCGGTGATATGGCTCCAGCCTGCTCTCGGTCGGCCACGACACGACCCGGGGGCAGGGGGCCCGAGAAGCTCCACGGTCGGATACCGGCCGCGACAGCTGTCGCCGTTCAGCGTACAGCGCCTGCCCCTCGGGCGGACCGCACTTCCCAAAGGCGCTACCAGCTAAGTGTGTTCGAGCCCGCTGCTCTCCATGGTCAACGATGGGGCGTAGAGCTGCTCAAAGACCCGTACGTGCTGCGCACGTCATCCGTATGGGTGGACCTTCGGGCGCATGGACGTTTCTGCATCCACTGTTTTTCTACGATTGTTTCTGTTACCCCGGTCCCCGGTGACTGTCCGATCACCGGGAACCCCCGTCCCACAGGGGTCTCACATCAGGAACGCCATGGACATACAGGACGCGAAGTCAGCCTCGGCCCAGCACACTCCGACGCCGCGCGAGACACCGGCAACTACCCAGCACGCACGCAGTTTCCTCGACCACGGCATCACCGTCATTGAGCTCCTAGGGTTCATCGACCTGAACACCGTCCCTGAGATTCAGGTCCATACCGACGCCGCAACCGCTCCGCACGGCGCTCAGGTGATCGTGGACCTGCGGCCGGTGGACTTCTTCGACTGTTCCCTCCTCGGCCTCCTGTGCCGGGCACGACGCAGAACACTGGAGCGAGGCGGCCATCTGGCACTGGTCTGCTTCCGGCCCTGGCACTTGCGCATCCTCGAAGCCGCCGGGCTCGGTCAACTCTTCGAGCCCCTGGCCACGGTTCAGGACGCGATAGCCGGAGGCCGACCGGGCACCTCGGTACGGTCGGTGCCCCCATCCCCAGCCCCGGCCGGGCCGTCGCAATGACGCAGCGGTGTCCTCGATCTCCTGCCGAGGAGATCGAGGACACCGCCCGCACCTTCGGCGGTGCCTGGTCCGGCCAGCGGTCGGAGACCAGAAGGGGCGCCCTACATCAGCGGCTGCTCGCCGTCGGATCCCGAATCCGTCTTGGGTTCGGAGGCGTCGGCGAGATCGGCACCGGTGTCGGCGTCCCGCCGGGAGTCGCCGATGCCGTGCCAGTCCAGACACATGACGGTCGCGTCGTCCTGCAGGTGACCGTCGTTGGCGTCGACGATCGCCGCGATGAGCGTGCGGGCGGCCTCCCGGGGATGCAGCGCGCGGGTGTGCACGATCAGGTCCGCCAGATCGAGGGTCGTGGCGTTGCGCTCCAGCATGCCGTCGGTCAGCATCACCAGCCGGTCACCCGGCCGCAGATCCAGCGACTGGACCCGGTAGGTGTGCGGGGTATCGAAGCCGAACGGCATATCGACCTTCGGAGTGACCTCCTGCACCTGGCCGTCGCGCATCCGCAGCGGCCAGGGATGTCCCGCGTTGATGAACTCGGTCGTGCCGTCGATCAGACTGATGCGCAGGAGCTGGCCGGTGACGTAGCCCTGGCGGCCGTGCTCGCGCATGGCCTCGTCGGCCTGCCGGGCCTGGTCGACGAGGTCTGCGCCGGCCCGCCGTGCCCGGCGCAGGGCGCCCACCAGGAGGGTGGCCAGCAGCGCGGCGGCGACATCGTGGCCCATGGCATCGGTGACGGAGAGCTGGACCGCGTCCCGGTCGATCACGTAGTCGAAGGTGTCGCCCCCGACGTGGTCGGCCGGCTCCAGGGCTCCGGCCACCGCGAACTGCGCCGCCTCACATGCCAGCGATTCCGGGAGCAGGCGGTGCTGGATCTCCGCGGCCAGGCTCAGCGGGATGGTGCGGCGGCTCCACTGGTAGATGTCGGTGTAGGACCGGTTCGCGATGACGATGTACGCCAGCGCGTGGGCGGTCTCGCCGATCTCGCGCATCGCCTCCGCGTCGGGCTCGCCGGGCAGGAACAGTTCGAGGAGTCCGATCGCGTCGCCACGGTTGGTCACCGGGGCGACGATCCGCACCAGCGCGCCCTCTCCCTTGTCCTCCACCGCCGGACGCTGGGTACGGATCACGTCGTCGTACAGGGAGCCCCGCAGCGTGATGCGCCGGGCGGGTTCGTCGGTGTCCACACTGCCCGACGCACCCAGCCGTACGACGGAACCACCGGTGAAGTCGGTGATGAGGAACGAGACCGCCGAGGCCCCCAGGCGCTCCCCGAGCATGCGCGCGACCACGTCGAGCGACTCCACCGGAGCCGCGCTCTCCGCGGCCGCCAGTGCCCCCGGCAAGGTCATCGCCCTGCCTCCGCCCTTCCCACTCCCGTCCCCGGGGGTGGGAGCGGTCGGCCCACCGTCCCCGTCAGGCCCGCCTCCGGTCACGGTGACTCCTCGCTGCTCGCTGACGCTCGGGGCTCCGGCCCGAATATGCGAACAACCGACGCCGCTCCCAGTATCAGGCCGACGTCATGGTGATTGCGCACCGGCATCCCGCCGACGGTCACAGGTTCCCCTGGAGAGGCCATCGGCCGGCCGGCGGAGATCCACGGTTCAGGCCGTGGCAGCAGGAGTCGCCGCCTCGGCGGCTCGGCGGTATTCGGCGTTGATGCGCTGCGCTTCCTCCAACTGGTCCTCAAGGATGACGATGCGGCAGGCGGCCTCGATGGGGGTGCCTTGGTCCACGAGTTCCCGGGCGCGGGCGGCGACGCGCAGCTGGTAGCGGGAGTAACGGCGGTGGCCGCCCTCGGAGCGGAGCGGGGTGATGAGGCGGGCCTCCCCGATGGCGCGGAGGAAGCCCTGGGTGGTGCCGAGCATTTCGGCGGCCCGGCCCATCGTGTAGGCGGGGTAATCGTCGTCGTCGAGACGGCCGTACGCGTCGTCTGCTGTCACTTGCACCTCTCCATGAAATCAATGATCTCCGTGGAACGCGTGGAGGGGCCTTGGTGCCGTACGGCACCAAGGCCCCGAAGGAAACTGCTACACCATCTGCCGGCCCTGGTACTGCGCCGGCCTACTGTTTCCGCAAACCCGGCCGACAACTGTGCCGGGGATGCTGGGATCGCGGTTGCTTGACCGGAGACCACCTCACTATCGATGTCCTGCGGTACCCGGGCTCAAGACATCCGCCCGGGCGATCCTGATGGCGCTTCGCTCCTCCGTTCGTCCCTCTGAATCAACTGCCTACTGCACGAATACTGCGTATTGCTGGGTCCTGCGTACTTCATTTGCGGATACCACCACAGCGCGAGCTGCGGTCCTGCTGTCGGCGGCCCCTGATCACCGCGGGCCGCCCAGTCCGGCAGCCAGTCCCGTCGCCGTCCTGCAACCGCTCTGGCTTCGAAACTCCACCGCCGCACCGTCCTGCGTACTGCAACTACGTACTGCTGACCGGCAGTTCATCTCTGCCAGGCCCTGTTGTCTCTTTGGGCTACGAGAAGAACCATACCCACGCCGCACACCAATGTCTACTCTCGCCAACATAGATTTTCGTGGGTCCGCCGGTTGAGTTCGAGTCCGGCAGGCGGGGTTCCTCCGGACCGGGGTTGGAAGGCCGGGGGTTGGAGACCGCCCGGCTGTAGTTCGGTCGCCGTGTCCGTGCGGATCGAGGCGGCTCTGAGGTTCCGCACGGACAGGGGGCAGTCGACGGTGGCGCCGTCGAGGTGCACCGATCCCTCCACGCGTGCGCCCTCCAGGACGAGTCGGCCGCGGGACGAGAAGTCTGACGAGGCGTCGAGATCGCCGCCGATGCCGGCGAGTGAGGCGTCCAGGGCCCGTCCGCCCGGCGCGTCGAACGTTGCGCCCGCCATCCGCCCACGACGGCCCTTCGCAGGCGCAGGGCCGGGAGATGGCCGGGGACGGGTTCACGTCCGCCCAGCAGCAGGCGCACGATCACGTCGGCTCGTACGATCGTGTCGGGGCGTGGAGTCGAACCCCCGGGGACCCCGTCGAGGGACGCGCCGGGCGACGCACCGAGATCGACGACTTCCCCCGTCGGGAACGCGTTCCAGAGCGCCTGTTCGGCCTCGGACAGGCCAGGGCCAGGGCCAGGGCCAAAACCGGGACCGGGATCCGGACCGGGGCCAGGCATGGGCCACTCCCCCACCACGTCGGGCCGAACACCCTTCGACCCGTCCTCCACTGCGATGCGTGTGCCTTCTCCGCGGTTCCGCGGGCAAGCGCGCGCACGGCACAGGCGCACTTCTCGCTCACGGCTTGCGGCATACGCATTGCGGTCGCCCGCCGGCCAAGTACACAAAGGTGAGTGGCGCACGAATTACCCGGCTCAGCGACTGGAGGTCGCCATGCCCACTCTCCACAAGCCCTTCCGAGGCAGCCATGGGATCTCGCGCGGTTTCACCGGGCGGGACTACCGCACTCAGCACACGGGGGTCGACTACCGCACCCCGAGGCACACGCCCGTCCTCGCGTCGGCCGCCGGAGTGGTGGTGAGGTCGGTGGATCTGACGGTGTCGTACGGGCGGTTCATCATCGTCGCCCACTCCGGCGGGGTCTTCACCCTCTACGCCCACCTGGACAAGCGGCAGGCCCGGCAGGGTGCCCGTGTCGCGGCCGGACAGCAGATCGGGCTGTCCGGCAGTACGGGGAGGTCCACGGGTCCGCACCTGCACTTCGAGGTACGTAAGGGGCGGAACAGCTCGGCGGCCACGGTGAATCCGGTGCCGCTGCTGAAGCGGAATCCGCCCACGGTGGCGGGGCCGACGGAGGCTGCCGAGGCGGTCGGGTCCGCCACGGCCCCCGGGATCGAGGCCGCCGATGAACCGGACACCCGTGAGGCCGTCGAACCCGCCGAGGCACCGGACCGGCCCGGGCCGCCACCAACGCCGCCCCCTTCATCCCCTCCCCCATCGACGTGACCTGAGTCGTTCAGCAGGTCTTCCGGTAGGGAACGCCGTGGATGTGGGTGTGCCATTCGTCCTCGGTGAGTCCCGCTCCGGCGCGTTCGCAGACTCGGGCGGCTGCGTGGGAGGTGGTGATGTCGAACGTCTGCAGCGGCATGTGGGCGCCTGCTGTGCAGAGGGTTCCGCTTTCGGGGCTGAAGGCCAGGGCAAGCAGCGTTGTGCCCGGGGTGGGGAGGGCGGAGCCGAAGGGGCGGCCCGATTCGGTGTCCCACAGCCGTAGCGTGCCGTTCTCACCCGCGGCGGCCAGCGTGCGTCCGTCCGGGGAGAACGCCAGCGCCGTCACGTATCGGGGTTTGCCGTCGTGCACCGGAAGGGCGGGAAGGATAGCGAGGGGTTTGTCGGCGTCGCCGTCCCACACGGTCACCTGACCGGATTCGTCACCGGCCGCGAGGTACCTGCCGTCCGGGCTGAAGGCGAGTGCCGTCGTGACTCCGGACGTGAACACACGGCGGGTGATCCTGCCGGCCCGTAGGTCGAGGAGCTGGCCGTGGTCGGTGGCCAGGATGCGGCCGCCGGGTTTGACCGCGAGGGTCTCGCCGCCGATGCCGCGTATCGCTGCCGTCGCCGGGAGCGGCGGCGAGTTCCGCCGCGGCCTGCCTCCACCGCGCCTGCCACTCCGTCGCGTCGCCACCGCAGGCCACGGCATAGGCCAGGACCACGGGAAGCGTCGGCAGCTGCTCGCCCGCGGCGGCCTGCGTCAGCGTCGTGACCGAGTACCCGGCCCGCTGCGCCGGCACCCGATAGGTGATCCCGCCCGCCTCGGCACACGGCTTGCGCAACTCGAACGCGAACCGCTGCACCGGACCCGTGCTCGGATCCACCGGCACCTCACGACGCCCCGCCACATCGCCCCCGCTCGGCCCACCCCGCCCGCGCGGTCAACGTATTCACGGTCAGACCATGTGCGTACAGAACGAGTCCCGCCATTGTTCGGACGCCGGGACCCCCCTGCCCAACAATGTCGGCCCTGCTGAGATCGGTGATGCGAGCGGAGGGGGAGCCGCTCCATGGGGGGGCGCTCGCTCCGCTGTGCGGGTGCACAACGGCCGGCACCCCACAGCGGAGCGGGTCGAACAGATGGAACGGACGGAACAGGCGGGACCGGCGGCGGCCGCCGGGCCGGCTCAGACCCGGGCGGGCGCGGAGGTGCGGGCCGGCAGTTCGAGCCCGAGGTTCTCGCGCAGGGTGGTGCCGGTGTAGTCGGCGGCGACGATCTTCCGTTTGCGCAGTTCGTGCAGCAGACCGTTGACGGCGAAGTCGTGCTGCCGCGGGTCCGCGAGACCGCTCAGCGAGACCACGTCGAGGACACCCGCCCGGAACCGTTCCTCGACGGCGTCGGCGAGTTGCTCGGGTGTTCCCGCCGCGGCCCAGTGCCCGGTGTCCTGTGCGGCGACGACAAGCTCGCGCAGCGTGTAGCCCTGTCGTACGTAGCCGGTGAAGATGTCGACCCGGCCGCGTCGGCGGTTCACCGAGGCGAGGTCGGGCAGCAGACTCTCCGGCAGCTTCGAGTCGAGCGGGATCTCCGACAGGTCGACTCCGCCACCGAGCATGTCGGCCACCTGGGCACGGCCGCGTTCGAAGTCGATCGCCTCGCGTTTCTCACGCACGAGGCGCTGTGCCTCCTCCTCGGTGGAGCCGTAGGTGGCATGCAACGAGCTGAAGATCAGGGGCAGTCCGCCGGCCCGCCCGTGTCGTTCGGCCTGGCTCCGGATCTTCCGGGTGAAGTCCACGGCGAAGTCCAGGGTGGGCAGCGAGGTGAAGACGATCTCGGCGTACCGGGCGCCCAGTGCCGTCCCCGCCTCGGACTGCCCGGCCTGGATCTGTACCGGGCGGCGCTGCGGCAGCGGCGGGATGTTCAGCGGACCGGCCACGGTGAAGAACCGGCCCGCGTGGTCGATCGGACGCACGCGGTCGCGGTGCAGCACCGCCTTGCCGTCCGCACCGACGGTCAGCGCACCGGGTTCCCAGCTGTCCCACAGTGCGTTGACGACCTCCAGTGTCTCCGCGGCGCGCGCGTAGCGCTCCTCCGGACCGGGCAGTTCGCCGGGGCCGAAGTTCTCCTCGCCGATCGAGGAGGTCACCAGATTCCAGGCGGCGCGTCCGTTGCTGACGTGATCGAGGGTTCCGAACAGCCGGGCCAGGTTGAACGGATGCTGGAACGTCGTCGAGACGGTGGCGATCAGGCCGATCCGTGACGTCACCTGGCTCAACGCCGAGACGAAGACCAGCGGTTCCTGCGATCCGATCGGGCCCTGGGCGCCGAAGCTGAGGAGATCGGCGGTGAACAGGGCGTCGATCCTCGCGGCCTCGGCCAGTTTCGCCACCCGCACGGCGGTGTCCAGGGTGGATCGGGTCGGATCGATCGCCAGGTCGTAGGTCTCGGACGTACCGCCTGCTCCGGTCACGGTCTTCAGCGTCCTGGGGCGTACTGCGCTCACGACTCGTCCATTCTCACCGGTGCGAGATCGGTACCCACATGTCGGCACCCAGGCCGGTGTCCATGTCGATGTCCGTGCCGGTACCCGTGTCGGTACCGATGCCGATGCCGGTGGCTTCTGGGGGCGGGGGAACTCCGGCGGCGCGGAGGTCCGGACATGCCGGATCGGACGCGGCCGGGCGAAGCTGCGGCGGCGCACGCGTGCGCATGGGCACGCGGGCCTGCCGGGGGAAGCCGGAACAGGGGGTCAGTTCCGGGACAAGGGGTCAGCTACAGAGCGCGGCGTGCGTCCGGCACAGGTCCACGTGGCGGCGCTTCGTCCAGACCCGCAGCGTGACGACGCAGCGGACCGGCCTGACGTGTGGCGCCCTCACGGTGTCTCCCGTCGGTCCCGGCATCAGCTACTCGGCGGCGCCGCGGACCGCGGCACGTTCTTGCTGCGGCTTCGACGAGCCAGGTCTCTCGGCCGCTCCTGATGGTTGCGGAATGAACGTACGTTGCGGGTGGGCTCCCTTGTCAAGAGCGCACCCCCTGTGCCCCGACGGCCGCGCGATCCCGGCAGCCGCGTCGGGCGACCCTGGAAGCCGCGCCCGACCGCCTGCTCCCCCGCCCCTCCCCGCCCTCCCAACTCCCCACGTTGCAAGCACATTTCACGGAACGATCTTTCCGGGAACCCCCTCCCGCGACAGTGACCCAATGGCTAGTGTCCAGCCGTCCGCTTCGCAATCGATTCGATCAAGGACGCCCGTGCGACTGATGCATCCCGGCAGACACAGACTGCTGGCCATCGGAACGGCCCTCGTGGCGCTGACGGCAACCCCGTCCGCCGCCGCGGCCGATCTCGACCTGTCCGCCCACGCCGACAACGTTGCCAAGGCCGGCGGCCCGGCCGCTTCCTCATCAGGGACCAAGAGCCGCACCGTCACGCTGCTGACGGGTGATCAGGTCACCGTCACTCCTGGCGGCGCCGGTCCCGACACCGTCTCCGTACAGGGGCCGGACGGCCTGCGGGCCGACGCGCGCATCAACCGGCAGGGCGACGACACCTACGTGTACCCGTCCTCCGCCGACACCTATGTCGGCTCCGGCCTGCTCGACCCCGAACTCTTCAACGTCACCCGCCTGTTGGCCGAAGGTTACGGCGACTCCCACGCCGACGGCCTTCCCCTCATCGTCAGTTACGCTGCGGCCGCCCGGCGCACGTCGGATGAGGCTTCGCTGCCCGAAGGGGCCACCGAGGCAAGGGCGTTGAGCAGCATCAACAGCACCGCGCTCGTCCAGGACCGCACTCGGGCCGCGGCCTTCTGGAGCGATCTCACGGCTCCGGCGGCCAAGGCCCCGACCGCCCGAAGTGCCGCCCCGGTCCTGGCCGGTGGCGTTCGGAAGATATGGCTCGACGGCAAGGTCGAGGCCGAACTCGCGGACAGCACCGCCCAGATCGGTGCACCCGAGGTGTGGGCGAAGGGCGACACCGGAGAGGGTGTCGACGTCGCCGTCCTGGACACCGGCTACGACACCGGGCACCCGGACCTGTCGGACGCCGTCGCCTCGTCGAAGAGCTTCGTGCCCGACGAGGGAGTCACGGACCGCAACGGGCACGGCACCCACGTGGCGTCGACCATCGCGGGCAGCGGCGCCGCCTCGGCGGGCGGCGTCGAGAAGGGGGTAGCGCCGGGCGCCGAGCTGCACGTGGGCAAGGTCCTGAGCGACGCGGGCAACGGCTACGACTCCTGGATCATCAGCGGTATGGAGTGGGCGGCCCGCGAGGCCAAGGCCAAGGTCGTCAGCATGAGCCTGGGCTCCGACCGGCCCTCCGACGGCAGCGACCCGATGAGCCAGGCCGTGAACCGTCTCAGCGCCGAGACCGGCACCCTGTTCGCCGTCGCGGCGGGCAACGCCGGACCGTACGACCACACCGTGGCCGCCCCCGGTGCCGCGGACTCCGCGCTGACCGTGGGCGCGGTCGACGCGGACGACGCCGTGGCGGAGTTCTCCAGCCGCGGTCCCCGGCTGCGGGACGACGCCCTGAAGCCCGAGATCACCGCACCCGGTGTGGGCATCCTGGCGGCCCGTTCCCAGTACACGTCGGGCAGCGGCTCGTATACGGCCAAGAGCGGTACGTCCATGGCGACCCCGCATGTCGCAGGTGTGGCCGCACTGGTCGCCGCCGCGCACCCGGACTGGACCGGCGCCGAGATCAAGGACGCGCTGGTCAGCACCTCCAAGGCCACTCCGGACAACCCGGCCGACGCGGGCGGCAACGGCCGGGTGGACGCGGTCGCCGCGACCGACGGCACGCTGTTCGCCACGGGGACGGTCGACGCAGGCATCCACACCACCAGCGTGCCGGGCGAGACGGTGGAGAAGTCGGTCCGGTGGCGCAACGACGGAGCCGAGCCGGTCACGCTCGACCTGTCCGTGACCGACGCCGAGGCACCCGAGGGCCTGTTCACCGTCGCCGACAAGCAGCTCGTCGTACCCGCGGGCGGCTCGGCGTCCACGACGGTGACCACCCACCTGGACCGGGCCTCGACCGAGCGGCGCTACACGGCACAGCTCACCGCCGAAGCCTCGGGCAGGACGGTGACCAGGTCACTCCTCGGGGTCAGCACCTACGAGGAGCCCTTCCACCTGCGCGTCCATGTGACCGACCGCGCCGGCGCCCCGCACCCGTCCCTCGTCTTCGTCAACTGGCAGCGGCAGGGCGACGAGTACGCCCAGTCGGCCAACGCGGCCGGCGGCGCCCTCGACGCTCTCGTACGGCCCGGTACCTACACGGTCTGGGTCTGGGCGCCGGTCGAGGGAACGCACGGCGAGTCCTCGCGGGGCCTGGCGCTGCTGAGCGCGCCCACCGTCGAGGTGCGCGGAGACACGGACGTCACGCTCGACGGCACACGTCTGGTGCAGACCCGTGTGGTGACACCGAGGGCGAGCACGGACAGCGATGTCCGGGTCGACTTCAGCCGGACGTTCGGGGACGACTCGCCTCCGGTCGTCGACTCCTGGACGGTCGGGAGCGGCTACGACAGCCTGTGGGCCCTGCCGACGGCGAAGCCCTCCTCGGGCGACCTGACCTACACGGCCCGCTGGCGCATGCAGCAGCCGCTCGTCAGCCTCACCTCGGGGAAGCAGAACTTCGACGACCTGTGGGTCCAGCCCGGGTCCGCCGATCCGGCCGAGGGCGACCGCACGCTGCGTACCGTCTACGCCGGAGCCGGTCTGACGGACGACTACGAGGGCCTGGACGCCCGGGGCAAGATCGCCGTGGTCGACTATCTGCCGGAGGACGACGAGGACCTCGCGGCCGCCAACGTGAAGGTCGACGCATCCGAGGCAAACGCCGCCGCGGCCGACCAGGTGCAGTCCGCCGAGAAGGCGGGGGTCGCACTGCTGGTGATCGTCAACGACGTCGACGGCAGGCTCCGCGAGCCCATCCGTAGGACTCCGCTCACCGTCGTGGGCCTGTCCCGGACCGAGGGCACCACACTGATCGACCGCATCAAGGCGAGCCCGGACGGCTCCGTCGCGATGCGCACGGTCACCCACGCGAGGACGGGTTACCTGTACGACCTCGTGCGCTCCTGGCACGGCGATGTCCCCAAGAAGCTGACGTACGCGCCGACCGAGCGGCAACTCGCCCGCGTGGACGTCGACTTCCGCAATGATCCGGCTCAGGAGGTCGACGAGTTCCGTTACGACATCCAGCCCTATCTGGGGGTGAAGATCGGCATGCAGCGGCTGTCCCGTTCCGGGGCCCGGCGCACCGACTGGGTGACCTCGGACCGCGGGGTGCCGTGGATGGAGGAGGCGACGACGGGCTTCGCGACGCAGAAGTCCGGCATGGTCACCTATCCGGCGGGGCGCAACACGTACGTGCAGTGGTTCGGGCCCGTGCAGCGGCCTCGGGTCAACGTCAGCGAATCGCTGCCACGGCGCACCGGGGACACCGTCGAGGCGTCCGTACCGGGCTGGGGTGACGGTTCCGACGGCCATGTGAGTACCTACGGAACCGGTACGACCTCTCAGCGGACGGAGCTCTACCGGGGCGGCACCCTGGTGGCGGGCTCCGACGGCTCCTCCGTGGAGAGCGAGGTGCCGTCGGCCAGGGGCGACTACCGCCTGGTGACCACGACGGAGCGCACGGAAGGGTTCCCGTACTCGACCTCCACCCGTACCGAGTGGGGCTTCGTGTCGGCGACCCCCAAGAAGGGTGACAGCGGTCTTCTGCCGCTGGTGCAGCTCGACTACCGGATCCCGACCGCGGCCGACGGCACGGCCGAGCGGACCGCGCCTGTGCTGATCACTGCCTCGCACGTGCCGGGGGTCTCCGTCGCCGCGACCCGGGTCGACAGGGTCGAGGTGTCGTACGACGACGGGCGCAGCTGGCGCCGTGCCTCGCTGTCCACGTCGTCCAAGGGCGCGCTCACCAGGCTTGCCGCTCCTTCCCGCGCCGAGTTCCTGGCGGTGCGGGTCCATGCGTCCGATGCGCGGGGCAGCACCGTGACGCAGACGATCATGCGGGCGGTGGGGCTCGGCTGACCGGAGCGGGTCGCGTACGCAGCTTCTGCGGCGCGTGATCCTTTGGTGCAGGTCGCCCCCTGGGGAGCGGGGTTCCGGCGTGTGGCGGCTGCCGGCCGGATGCGGCTGAGCGCGCGGTTCCCCGCGCCCCTTCGGGGTGCTTCTCCCTCCGGGCCCCGGCGATGTTTCCCCGCCGGGGCCCGGGGCTGTTTCCCCGCCGGGTTTCCGCTGGATCCCCTCCGGGTCTTGACCGCACGCGGAAGCCCTCCTAAAGTCCTCGCACTTCCGCAGGTACATCGATTAACCACTCGTTAACCTCCATGGTTGGAGACACCCCGCTGTGCGTTCACCGCTGACTCGGCGCGGCTTCCTCGCCGCCGGTTCCGGCCTCACCGCCGCGACCGCCCTGCCCGCTCTGTCCGGCTGTTCCGCGCTGGCCGCGGCGGACTCCGATCCCGACACCCTCGTCGTGCACAGCCAGCTGGGCACCACCGCGCCGGGATCGCCCACCTATCTGGCGTCCCTGGACCGCTTCCGCAAGGAGAACCCGGGGCTCAAGGTCAAGAACCTCGTCAACGGCGACGACCTCGCCCAGGTCTACGAGACCTCACGGCTGGCCCGCAAGGAGCCGGACGTCGTCATGGTCAACCTCTACGACAAGACCCTGGCCTGGACGGATGTCGGCGCCACGGTCGACGTCAAGGACTATCTCGACGACTGGGGGCTGCGCGAGCGGGTGCTGCCCGTGGCCCTGGACGCCTGGACCGACGGCAAGGGCAGGCTGCGGGCCTTCCCCTACTTCGCCACGAACTGGCCGGTCGCCTACAACAGGTCGCTCCTCGACAAGGCGGGCGTGGACGAGATCCCGGTCACCGGCGACCAGCTGATCGCCGCGGCCCGCAAGCTGCGGGCCAAGGGCATCGGCCCCGTCACGACCGGCGGCAACGACTGGACCGGGCAGAAGCTCCTCGCCCAGATCATCCAGACCTTCCTCACCGAGGACGAGGCCCGGCACGTCTACTCCACCGGCGACTTCAGCGGGAGCAGGGGCGCGAAGGAGGGCATCGAGTACTTCGTGTCGCTGCGCGACGCCGGGGTGTTCGTCGACAAGGCCCAGGGGCTGACCTCGGACCTGATGACCACGCAGTACAACACGCAGGCCGCGGCGATCCAGTCGGCCATGTCGTCGGCGCTCGCGAAGGTGCCCGAGCCCGTCGCACGGCACACGGACGTGGCGGGCTGGCCGCTCGCCGAGGGGGCCGCCCACGACCGGCCGACGATCCTGCGGACGTACACGCTGATCGGTTTCTGGATCAGCCCGAACGGCACGAAGAAGATCGACGCGGTCGAGAAGTTCCTGCGCTTCATGTACCGCCCCGACACCGTGTCGCGGTTCATCAAGGAGAGCGGTCGCGACATGGCGCTGCGCTCCACCACGGTCAGTACGGACTTCCCGCTGGTCGCGGCCGCCCAGCGGCTGGGGGACGACGTCAGCCAGGTCCTGCTGCCCGACGTGTACGTGCCGCCGACCGCGACCCAGCCGCTGATCACCGCGACCAGTACGTCCTTCACCCGCGGGACCGGCGCCGCGAAGGTCCGCGCCGCGCTCGAAGCCGCGTACCGATCCGCGTGAGCCGCCGGCCTCCTCCCCCGCTGCCGTCTCCCTCGCGTCCGGCGCCCGAGTCCCTTCCCGCGCCCGTGCCCAGTCCTTCGCCCCAGTCCAGTCCCGCGCCCGAGTCCATCGGAGTCACCGCATGACGACGTTGACGCCCACACCGGGCGGCACCACGGTCCGCCGCCCCGGCCCGCCGTCCGCCACCCCGGGGCGGCGCCCGCCCCGGCAGGGCGGCACCGGCCTCGCCGTCCCGGCCCTGATCTGGTACCTGGTCTTCATGGTCGGGCCGATGGTCGCGATCTTCGTGGTCGCCGCCCTGCACTGGCCCGGCATGCTGCAACCGGTGTCGTTCGCCGGCCTCGGCAACGTCCGTACCGTCCTCGACGACCCGGTCTTCTGGGACGCGGTGCGCAACACCGCGGTCCAGCTCGCCGTCGCCCTGCCGATCATGATCGTGTGCGCCTACATGCTGGGCTACTACGTCGCGCAGAAACCGCCGGGACACCGTGTCATCCGCTATCTGCTCTTCATCCCGGGCCTCATCTCGACGCCGGCGAAGGCCATGGTCTTCTACGCCGCCCTGTCCCCGGACGGGCTGGCCAACGGCGCCCTGGAGTCCGTCGGACTCGGCTCACTCACCGACGCCTGGCTCGCCTCGCCGTCCACCGCGCTGGCGTGTCTGATCGCGCTGGACGTGTGGGCCGGGATCGGCTTCACCGCCGTACTGTTCGCGGCCCGTCTGGGCAGTGTGCCCGACGAACTCGGCGAGGCCGCCCAGCTCGACGGCGCCGGGCACTGGCGCACGATGTGGCTCATCCACTTCCCCGTCATCCGCGACTACGTCGGTGTCGTGACGATGCTGCAGTTCCTGTGGACGCTCTTCGGTTCCGCCCAGCACGTCCTGCTGCTCACCCAGGGCGGGCCGGGCAGCTCGTCCACCACCCTGTCGTTCCTCGTCTACCAGAAGGCGTTCATCGCGGCCGACCTGGGCTACAGCCAGACCGTCGGCGTCATCCTCTTCCTCGCCGGGCTCGTCGGACTGCTCACCATCCGTCGCGCATTCCGCCAGAACTACTGATCGGAGCCGCTCACCATGAAGCTCGGCAAGCGCTGGCTCCCCGCGCACATCCTGGTGTGGTCCTACGCGGTCCTGCTGATCGTGCCGCTGTACTACTTCCTCGCCTCGGCCTTCAAGACCAACGACGAGATCTTCGCGCACCCCTTCGCCCTGCCCACCTCGTTCGGGTCCGGCAACTTCCGCACCGCCTTCGACAGCGCCGACCTGGGACTCGCCGTCGTCAACTCGACGCTGGTGACGGTCTCCGCCCTCGTGCTGACCCTGGGCCTCGCGCTGCCCGCGGCGTTCGCGCTCGCCCGGTCCACCGGCCGGCTCGCCTCGGTCATGGAGAAGGTCTTCTCGCTCGGCTTCCTCATCCCCACCTTCGCGGCGCTCTTCCCGACCTTCCTGCTGGCCGCGGCGACCGGGCTGTTCCACACCCGTACGTTCATGGTGCTGTTCCTGCCCGCGACCGCGATGCCGCTGTCCGTGGTGATCCTGGTGCAGTTCATGCGGACCATCCCGAAGGAGATGGAGGAGGCCGCCCGCATGGACGGCGCGTCCACGTTCGCGGTCCTGCGGCACGTCTACGTCCCGATGTGCATGCCCGGCATCGCGACCGTCCTGCTGCTGAACTTCCTCACCTTCTGGAACGAGTACCTGTACTCGCTCGTGATCATCGGCCCCGACCCCGCACAACGCACCGTCCAGGTCGCGCTGCCCACCCTGAAGTCGATCACCGGGACCGACTACGGCGTCCTCACCGCGGGCACCGTCCTCACCCTCGTACCGGTGTGGGTCGTCTACACGGTGCTGCAGAAGCGCATGCAGCAGGCGCTCGTCAGCGGGGCGGTGAAGATGTGAACCCGAACTCCGAGACCGACGCGCCCGGGAAACCCGGCAGCAGGCGGCCCACCATCAAGGCCGTCGCCGCGGCAGCCGGTGTGTCCACCGCGGCCGTGTCGCAGGCCTTCAACGACAAGGGGCGGCTGTCCCCGGCGACCCGCCGCCGCATCCTGGACACCGCCCTTGAGCTGGGCTGGTCGCCGAGCGCGCCCGCCGCGGCGCTGCGCAGCGCCCGCACTCGTACGCTCGCCCTGGTCGTCCGGCGCCCCACCGACGTCCTGGGCGCGGACCCGCACTTCAGCGAACTGATCACCGGCATAGAGGGTGAACTGGCCCCGCGCGGTTACGGGTTGCTGCTGCATCTGGTCGCCGGGGCGCAGGAGGAGAACGTCCTCTACGAGCGCCTGGCCGCCGAGGGGCGGGTGGACGGCGCGGTCCTCACCGACGCACGTGCCGTCGACCCGCGTCCCGCGCTGCTGGCCCGCCTCGGCCTGCCCGCGGTGCTGCTGGGCGCTCCCGACCGCGCCGCGGCCGTGCCGAGCGTCGGCCTCGGACAGCAGGGGGCCGGCGTGGAAGAAGTCGTCGCCCACCTGCTGCAACTCGGTCACCGGCGCATCGCCTATGTGGCGGGCCCCGAGGAGTTGCAGCACACCAGACTGCGCCATGGCGCCTTCGACGCGGCCCTGCGCGAGGCGGGGGTCCGGCCGGTCGCCGTGCTGCACACCGACTTCTCGGAGGTGTCGGCCGTCGCCGCGACCGTCGCGCTGCTGGACACCCCCGACCGCCCCACGGCCATCGTCTACGCCAACGACTCCATGGCCGTGTGTGGCATGGGCGCCGCCCAGCGCGCGGGCCTGCGCGTCCCGAAGGATCTGTCGGTCGTCGGCTACGACAACCTGCCCCTGGGCCGTTGGCTCCATCCGCGGCTGACCACCGTCGACCAGCAGGTGCAGCGGGTCGGCGCGGCAGCCGCCCGGGTCCTGCTCGCCCGCTGCGGCGAGGACGTCGAGGCCGAGCGGCTCGACGACCGGCCCCGGCTGGTCGTCCGTGAGTCCACCGGCCCGGTTCCCCGAAGACCTGCCCCTTGACCCCGCCCCGGCCACCGGGCCGGACCTGTACCGCCCGGCCGCCCCGTGCCCGTACCGCACCACCCGTTCGATCGATCCGAGAAGGACCATGCGACGCCACAGCGCCCACCTGACCCACGACTCCGCCGTCTTGCCCTGGCTCGGCGCCAACTTCTGGTCCCGCACCGGCGGTCCTCTGATGTGGCGCGACTACGACCCCAAGACGGTCCGCGAAGAGCTTGCGGTGCTGCGCGAGCACGGTCTGACCATGACGCGCTCGTTCTTCTACTGGCCCGACTTCCATCCCGAGCCGCACCGCGTCGACGAGACCCTGTGCGAGCGGTTCGCGGACTTCCTCGACGCGCACACCGAGGCGGGCATGGGCACCGTGCCCACCTTCATCGTCGGCCACATGTCCGGCGAGAACTGGGACCCCGTCTGGCGCGGAGGGCGTGACCTGTACGAGGACGTGTGGATGGTGGGCCGCCAGGCGTGGTTCGCGTCGCAGATGACCCGGCGGTTCAAGGACCATCCCGCGGTCACCGGCTGGCTCATCACCAACGAGATGCCCGGCTACGGCCGCGTCTACCAGGAGAACCCGCCCTCCTCCGACGTCGTGACCGCCTGGGCGCAGGCCATGTGCAACGCCGTGCGGGCCGCCGGCGGGACCCAGCCCGTCTCGCTCGGGGACGGCGCCTGGGGCATCGAGGTGACCGGCCGCGACAACGGCTTCTCGCTCCGCGACACCGCCGAGTACGTCGACTTCGTCGGCCCGCACGTCTACCGCTCGGACACGGACCGGCCGCGCCAGCACCACCGGGCGGCCTTCGAGTGCGAGCTCGCGTCGGTGGCGGAACAGCCGGTCGTGCTGGAGGAGTTCGGCCTGTCCACCGACACCGTGTCCGCGGAGAACGCCGGGGTCTACTACCGGCAGACCCTGCACAACAGCCTGCTGGGCGGTGCCACGGGCTGGATCGCCTGGAACAACACCGACTACGACGACCTGCGGGACCGTTCGCCGTACGATCACCACCCCTTCGAGATGCACTTCGGCATCACGGACAGCGAGGGCGCGCCGAAGGCTCCGCTGCTCGAACTGGCCGAGTTCGCCGTTGTGTTGAAGGCCGTCGACTTCGCCCGCTGCCGACGGGCGGACTCCGACGCCGCCCTGGTCGTGCCCGCGTTCCTGGAGCGCGGTTACCCCTACAGCAGGCCCGCCGACCGCCCGCTGATCTTCACTTCGCTGCACCAAGCGTACGTCGCAGCGCGCGCCGCCGACCTGCCCGCCGGACTCGTCCGCGAGGCCGACCACCTCCCCGGCCGAGCCAAGCTCTATCTGCTGCCCGCGACCCGGCAGTTGACGGCCCGCACCCGCCGTGAACTGGCGCGCCGGGCGGAGGAGGGGGCGACGGTCTACCTGTCGTTCTGCTCCGGTGAGCATCCCGGCACGCGCGGGCCGTGGTTCGACGACCTCGACGGCCTGTTCGGCGTCGAACTGCAACTGTCGTACGGGGTCGCCGAGCCCATCACCGACGACGTGCTGGAGATGACCTTCACCGAGGACTTCGGCCCCCTCTCCGCGGGCGAGACCCTCACGTTCCCGGTGGCGGGCAACGAGGACAGCCGCGCCTATCTGCCGGTGGTCCCCCGCGACGCCCGGGTGGTCGCCGTGGACGCGCACGGCCGCCCCGCCCTGCTCGTACGCGAGACCGGACGGGGTCGGACGGTCCTGGCGACCTACCCGCTGGAGCACATGGCCGCCCGCACCGCCCACGTCAACCCCGAGCAGACCCACCGCCTGTACGCGGCGCTCGCCGACGTCGCGGGAGCCGCCCGACCGGTCACCGTCGACAGCCCGTACGTGGGCGCCGACCTGCTCGTCCACGAGGACGGACGGCGCTTCGTGTGGCTGGTCAGCCAGTCGGCCGACGAGCTGACGGTGCGCCCGGAGGCGGCCGGCACCCTGCGTGACCTCGGCTCCGGCGACCAGGTCACGGACGTGCGGATCGCCCCGTACGGGGTCGTCGTCCTGGAGCTGACATGACCCGGCCCCTCTACCGGGACCCGGACGCGCCGGTGGAGGCCCGGGTGCGGGACCTGCTGGGCCGTATGACCCTCCAGGAGAAGGTCGGCCAGGTCAACCAGCGTCTGTACGGCTGGGACGCCTACGAGCGGACCTCCTCGGGTGAACACCGGCTCACCGAGGCCTTCCACGCGGAAGTGGCCGCGTACGACGGCATGGGCGCCCTGTACGGGCTGCAGCGCGCCGACCCCTGGTCCGGGGTGGGATTCGCGGACGGCATCACGGCGGCCGACGGCGCCCGGGTCTCCGACGACGTACAGCGGCACGTCGTGGAGAACACCCGGCTGGGGGTGCCGGCGCTGTTCGTGGAGGAGGTGCCGCACGGCCACCAGTCCCTCGACGGCACCGTCCTGCCGGTGAACCTCGCGGTGGGCGCCACCTGGGACCCCGGCCTGTACGAGGCGGCGGCCGAGGCCGTGGGCGCCGAACTGCGGGCCCGCGGCGGCCATGTGGCGCTCGTGTCGGCGCTCGACCTGGTGCGCGACCCGCGCTGGGGCCGCGCCGAGGAGTGCTTCGGCGAGGACCCGTATCTGGCGGCCCGGTTCACGGAGGCGCTGGTACGCGGCATGCGCCGGGCACGGACGGCGGTGGTCCTCAAGCATTTCGCCGGGCAGGGTGCCACGGTCGGCGGACGCAACAGCGCGGCCACCGAGCTCGGCCCTCGGGAACTCCACGAGATCCACCTCGCGGCGGCGCGCGCGGGCGTCCGGGCCGGCGCGGCGGGCGTGATGGCGGCGTACAACGAACTGGACGGACTGCCCTGCGTCGCCAGCCACCCCCTGCTGACCGGGCTCCTGCGCGACCGGTGGGGCTACGACGGGATCGTCATGGCGGACGGCGGCGCCATCGACCGGCTGGTCCGGCTCACCGGCGACCCGGTGGCCGCGGGCGCCATGGCTCTGGCGGCGGGCTGCGACCTGAGCCTGTGGGACGCCGCCTTCCCGCGACTGGCCGAGGCCGTCACCCGTGGACTCGTCCCCGAGGCCACACTCGACACCGCCGTCGCCCGGGTCCTCACGCTCAAGTTCCGGCTGGGCCTCTTCGAGCAACCGTACGCGTCCGGGCGCCCCGTCCACGAAACCGCCTTCCCGGTACGGGAGTTGAGCGAGCGGATCGCCCGAGCCTCCGTCCTCCTGCTCGAACACGACGGACACACCCTGCCGTTGACGCCCTCCACCCGGCGGATCACCGTGCTGGGCCCCAACGCCGACTCAGTACCGCAGCAGATCGGCGACTACACCGCACCGCAGCGGCCCGGCACCGGTATCACCGTGCTGCAGGGCATCCGCGCGTCTGCTCCCGAGGGTGTCAAGGTCACTCATGCCGCCGGGTGCGCGCTGACCGGCGGCGACCTCTCCGCGATCCCCGTGGCGGTCGGCCTGGCCGCCGCGGCGGACGTGGCCCTGCTCGTGCTGGGCGGGTCCAGCGCCCGCGACGGCGCCACGTCGTTCGACGACAACGGCGCGGCGCAGGTCGGTTCGGCCGCGCCGACCGGCATGACCTGCGGCGAGGGCGTCGACCTCGCCGAACTCGCTTTGCCCGCAGCACAGTTGCGGCTGATCGAGGCCGTGGCCGCCACGGGCACTCCTGTCGTCGTGGTCCTGATCCAGGGACGCCCGCACGCGCTGCCGGATCTCTCCGGGACCGCGGGCGCCGTACTGAGCGCGTGGTACCCGGGACCGTGGGGCGGCCGTGCCGTCGCCGACGTCCTCTTCGGCCGGGCGGAGCCGGAGGGCAGGCTCCCCGTGTCGGTACCGCGCTCGGCGGCGCACCTGCCCGTCCACTACAACGGCAAGGACCACGGCTATCGGGGTTACGTCGATCAACCGGCCACCGCACGCCACCCGTTCGGCCACGGGCTGTCGTACACGACGGTGTCCTACGGCGCGCCGAAGCTGTCGCGTGCGGCCGTACCGGTGGACGCGCCCGCGCTGACCTGCACGGTCGCCGTCACCAACACGGGCGACCGGCCGGTGTGCGAGACGGTGCAGCTGTACGTGCGGCGGGTGTCGGGCGGCTCGTCGTGGCCCAGGACGAGGGAGCTGCGCGGGTTCGCCCGTGTCCGGCTCGGGCCCGGTGAGACCGGTGAGGCCGTGTTCGGCATCGACGCGGACACGCTCGGTTCGGTGAGGCGTGACCTCACGGTGGGCGTGGAGGCGGGTGAACTGCTGCTGGAGACCGGCCCTTCGTCCGGTAGCGCCGGCGGGGTGCCCCTCACCGTCGAACCCTGATCCCTGATCCCTGATCCCTGGCCGCTGGTCGCTGGGCCCTGATCCCTGAGCCCCTGGCATTCGACGGTACGCGTCTACTCCACGCCTGCTGTGACATCACCGTTGACGGTCGTGAGCGTCATGCTGTGGTCGTCGTCCTCGCCGGTGGGGACGGTGACCGAGGGGCGGCCGTTTTCGGTGGTCGCCGCGACCCGGTAGGCGGGTGCGCCGTGCGGCAGCATGACCCGGACCGAGCCGTTGGTGGACAGGGCGCCGACGCCGTCCGGCGCCGTGGCGCAGTCGAGCGTCACGTCGCCGTTCACCGTTTCGGCGTGCACCTCGTCGGCCCGCAGGGTGCCCGCGCGCACGGATCCGTTGCGGGTCTCCAGCCTGACGGCGGCGTCGGATCGGCCCGACCTGGTCACGGTCACATCGCCGTTGACGGTCGTGAGGTCCAGTGCGGCCGGGACACCTGCCACGTCGATACCCGCGTTACGGGCCGAGACGGTGACGGACGTGCCCTTCGGGACGTCGACCTCGGGCATCCGGGCACACTCCTCACCGTGGGCGCCCTGCTTCCCCCGCTTCGGGCAGGACAGGTCGAGCACCCAGGTGTCGTCCCGGTGCGACCACTCGTGCCGGATCCGCCCGCCCACGCCGACCCGGTCACCGTCGGCGGGCCGCAGCCGTACCCCGTTGTCGGTGGTGATCACCAGGTCGGCGTCCCGGGCCACGGCCTGCTGTGCCGCGGCTCCCCATGCGCCTTCGTCGTCGCTTCCGTGGTGGCCACCGCCGCACGCCGCGACGAGAGGGACGATCGCCGTCAGGGCAACCAGGCACCGTGCGCGGGTCGTTGTCGTTGCGTCCATGCCCGGTCGGTTTCCCCCTGCCCGCGCATCCATGACTCCTGGTGCTTCCGCATGGCACCTGGTGCCTCGCGAGAACACCTCCGGGCGCGGGTCCGGCATGACACGGGGCCGCCGGTCGGCGCACGGCGGGCGCCCGGTGTCGCCTGGGCGCCCGCTGCCCCGTACGCGTCAGGCCGCCGCCTTCTCGGCCGCGCCCGCCCGGGCCGCCTCCCCCACGACGTGGCGGCGCCGGGCGGGCAGACCGAGGGTCGGGTTGGCGACACCCCAGGCCGCGCCCTTGCAGATCAACTCCTTGTAGACGGCGGCCAGTCGGCCGGTCAGGGCCGCGTCCACAGCTCGGTCGTCGGCGGTGACGTACTGGATCAGGCCCTCCCTGCGGCCCAGCGAGATGCACTGGTTGTAGTACCTGACCGTCATGTTCGGCAGTTTCCCGCCGGTCAGGCGTGCCGCGATGGCGTCGGCGGCCTGCCACGCGGCGGGTGTGCCCGAGGCGCACGACATCCGCAGCGGCTTGTCGCCGGGACCCATCGCCATGGCCGCGTCGCCGACGACGTACACGTCCGGGTGCGAGAGCGAGCGCATGGTCCTGTCGACCACGATCTGGCCGGTACCGGTGATCTCCAGGGTGGTGGCCTGCGCGATCGGGTGGACCGCGAAGCCGGTAGTCCACACGGTGACCGCGGCGGGGATGGCCGGGCCGTCGGCGGTGGTGACGCGGTCGGCCTCGACGCCGGTGACGGCGGCATGCTCGTGCACGGTGATGCCGAGCTTGCCGACGACCTTGTGCAGATGGCTACGGCCCTTGACGGAGAGCCAGTCGCCGAGGCCGCCGCGGGCGACGAGGGAGACAGCGAGGTCGGGGCGGGCCTCGGCCAGCTCCGTCGCGGCCTCCACACCCGTGAGACCGGCGCCGACGACGACCACGGGCTGTCCGGCGTCCAGGCCTGCCAGCCGCTCGCGCAACCGGAGTGCTCCGGGCCGGCTCGCGATCTGGTGGGCGTGCTCGGCGGTGCCGGCGACGCCCTGGTCGTTCCAGCGGCTGCCGAGGGCGTACACCAGGGTGTCGTACGGCAGTTGTTCGGCGTCGCCGTGCTCCTCGGCGCCGCCCGCCCGCTCGGCGCCGCTCCCCTGCTCGACGACGGTGACCGTCTTGCGGTCGGCGTCGACGCCGGTGACCTTCGCGATCCGCAGCTCGACGCCGGTCCCCTCGAACATCTCGCTCAAGGGCCGGGGCCTCAGGTCCTGGCCGACCGCGAGCTGGTGCATGCGGACGCGTTCGACGAAGTCGGGTTCGGCGTTGACGAGGGTGATGGCCACGTCGTCGTGGTGCAGGCGCTTGGCGAGGCGGCCGGCCGCGATGGCTCCGGTGTATCCGGCGCCGAGAACGATGATGCGGTGCTGCATGGTTGACTCCTGTCTGCGCAGGTCCGACCCGTGTCGAGCCCGGTTTCGCCCCTTGAACCGGGCAGCACGCCGATTCCTGACAGGAACCGCATGTGAAGCAGCTCACACCGGCGTCAGAAGGCGCGGAACAGGGGCTCTCCGTGGTCGGCCGCAGCCCACAGCCCCGTCGCGCGTTCCAGCTTGTCGGGGTTGACCTGGCTACGGAACGCGGCGATGCCCTCGGGGGTGACCTCCAGACACGTGATGCCGATGACCCTGCCCTCGACGACGGCCACGAAGGCGGGGCCACCGTTGGCGGTCGTCGCGTAGATCTCGGCCGAGCCGCCGAGCAGCGCGCGCTTGGCCGGTGTCGGCTTGAACAGGCCCCGCATGAACCTCGCGACCGCGAGAGCGCCCTCGAACGGCGTGGCCCGGGCCGGGACCTTCCCGCCGCCGTCCCCGACCGAGACGGCGTCGGCGGTGAGCAGCCGCACAAGGGGCTCGGTCTTTCCCGTGGTGGCTGCCGACAGGAACTCCTCGACGATCCGCCGGGCGGCGGCCCCGTCGATCTCGGCGCGGGCCCTGCCGGCCGCGATGTGCCGCTTGGCGCGGTGGAAGATCTGCTGACTGCCCGCCTCGGTGATGCCGAGGATCTCGGCGATCTCCCGGTGCGGGTAGTCGAAGGCCTCCCGCAGCACGTACACGGCCCGCTCGTTGGGAGACAGTCGCTCCATGAGGGTCAGGACCGCGTACGAGAGCGACTCGCGCTGCTCGGCGGTTCCCGCGGGGCCGAGCATCGGGTCCCCGTCGAGCAGCGGCTCGGGAAGCCACTGCCCCACGTACCTCTCACGCCGTGCGCGGGCCGAGGTGAGCTGGTTGAGGCACAGGTTGGTGAGCACCTTCGTCAGCCAGGCCTCCAGGACCTCGATGCGCTCGACGTCGGCGGCCTGCCACCGCAGGTACGTCTCCTGCACGACGTCCTCGGCCTCGCTCGCGGAGCCGAGGAGGCGGTAGGCGATGGCCTCCAGCCGAGGCCTCAACGTCTCGAACCTGTCCACGTCCTGCACGGTCAGCGGCATGACTCGGATCCTAACCGCCCCGCTACCGCACGGTGTTGGCCTCCCCCGTGGTGAACCAGACCGTGGCGTCCGGGGGTACGTGTCTGGTCACCGGCTCGGACGCGGCCAGGACGTGTACGGCGGGAGGCAGCGGGACAGGGTGCTCGCCGAGGTTGGCGACGACCTGGACGGAGCCGTTTTCGAGGTGCAGGACGTCGTCGTCTCCGAGGTGGGGGAGGTCGTCGATCCCGGGGTGCGGGGCGTCGTCGGGAGGAGTCACCCACTTGAGGGTCCCCTCCCCCAGCCGGTGGCGGCGGCGCAGGTCCAGCAGGGTGCGGTACAGCTCCAGCGTCGACTCCGGACGTCCGCGCTGTGCGGCCACGGCGTACGAGCCGTAGTCGGCGGGCTGGGGCAGCCAGGTGTCGGGGCCGGTGCCGAAGCCGAAGGCGGGACCCTCCTCGGTCCATGGCAGAGGAACCCGGCAGCCGTCGCGTCCGCGGATGCGGTGCCCGGAGCGTTCCCACACCGGGTCCTGGCGTGCCTCGTCCGGCAGAGCGGTCACCTCGGGCAGGCCCAGTTCCTCCCCCTGGTACAGATAGGCGGACCCGGGCAGCGCCAGCATGAGCGCGGTGGCCGCTCGCGCCCGGCGCAGACCCAGCGGACGGTCGGGCTGCGGGTCGTCCGCGCCCACGCCGTGTTCCAGCTCGACCTGTCCGTCGTACCCGAAGCGGCTCGCGTGGCGCATCACGTCGTGGTTGGACAGCACCCAGGTGGTCGGGGCGCCGACCGCGTCGTTGGCCGCCAGCGAGTCGTCGATGACGCCCCGCAGGGGAGCCGCCTCCCAAGGCGTCTCCAGGAAGCGGAAGTTGAACGCCTGGTGCATCTCGTCGGCGCGGATGATCCGGGCGGCCCGCTCCGGCGGCAGCCACGCTTCGGCGCACAGGATGCGCCGTCCGTCGTAGGTGTCCAGCAGCCGGCGCCAGCTCCGGAAGATCTCGTGGATGCCCTCCTGGTCCCACATGGGAGGCATCACGCCGTCGACGGGTTCGATCACCCCGTGGGTCGGCCGGGGCCAGTCGGGCAGACCGGGGGCCTTGACCAGGGCGTCGCACACGTCGACGCGGAAGCCGTCGACACCGCGGTCGAGCCAGAACCGCAGCGTCCGCTCGAAGTCCTCCCGCACCGCGGGGTTGTCCCAGTTCCAGTCGGGCTGGGAGGAGTCGAACAGGTGCAGATACCACTGGCCGGGGCGGCCGTCGGCCTCGGTGATCCTGGTCCAGGCGGGCCCTTCGAACATCGACGTCCAGTCGCCCGGCGGCAGGAAGCCGTCCGGTCCGAGGCCGTCGCGGAAGTGGAACAGGGCCCGCTCGTCGCTGCCGGGCCCGGCGGCCAGCGCGGCACGGAACGCGGCGTGCTCCGAGGAGCAGTGGTTCGGCACGAGGTCGACGATCACACGGATGCCCAGCCCGTGGGCGCGCGCCAGGAGTGCGTCAAAGTCGGCGAGCGTGCCGTAACGCGGGTCCACCGCGCGGTAGTCGGCCACGTCGTAGCCGCCGTCGCGCTGCGGTGAGGGGTAGAACGGGGAGAGCCACAGGGCGTCGACCCCGAGATCCGCCAGGTGGTCGAGCCGCCCGGCGATGCCGGGCAGGTCACCGGTGCCGTCACCGTCGCCGTCGGCGAACGAGCGCGGGTAGATCTGGTAGATGACGGCGGTCCGCCACCAGTCGTCGTCGGCCGGCCCGGACGGCGGACCGGCCTGGGCGGCTGCGGGAGTGGAGTCTGCCGTGGTCATAGCAGCGGGGTCTCCTGTGTGTAGATGTCGGGCCGGCGGTCGCCGAGCAGGTCGTTGTGCGGGGAGAGGGCCTTGTCGCGGGACAGGTGGAGGAAGAGGTCGGCCACGGCCCGCTGCTCCGAAGCGCTCGCGGCGTCGGAAGCGGCACTCGGAGCGCTCGCGGCCTCGGAAGCGGCACTCGGCGCGGTCGCCGCGGTGGAAGCGGCGCTCGGGGCGCTCGCGGTGGACGTGAGCCATCCGTACTGGTCGATGACCGCTGTGCCCTGCGTCCACTGCTGTCCGCGCTCGACGCCGCTGCGGTCCGCGCAGGCGATGAAGACGCCGTTGGCGCGTGCGGCGGACTGGGCCTGGATGATCTCCGCCGGGTACTGACCGGCCGGATGCTCGACCAGCGGCCAGTTGGTCGGCACGGCTATCAGGTCGGCGCCGGCGAGTGCGAGTCGGCGGGGCATCTCCGCGAACTCAAGGTCGTAGCAGATCAGTACACCGATGCGGCCGTGTGCCGTGTCGACCACCGGCGGGGTCCGGTCGCCGGGGGTGAAGAAGAGCGTCTCCCGGTCCCACAGGTGGGTCTTGCGGTAGACGGCCCGCACTCCGCTCGCGTCGACCACGGCGGCGCTGTTGTACAGCGTGTCGCCCGCGTCCTGGCAGAAGCCCAGGACGACGACACCCCGTGTACCGGCGAGCAGCGCGCTCAGCTCGGTGAAGAAGGGGTCCTCGACGGTGATCGCGGTGGTCCGGGCCTCCTCGGCGGTCTCGAACACGTAGCCGGAGGTGACCAGTTCGGGGAGGACGACGATGTCGGCCCCGTCGGCCAGGGCGCGCCGGACCGCGTCCAGGGCCAGCCCCTTGTTGTACGTCAGGTCGCCGACCCGTGGCGCCAACTGCTCGCACACGACGCGGGTCACCTCGGTCTTGGCGGAAGGCCGACGGGCGACGGTCATTTCACCGCTCCTTCGGTGAGGCCGGTGATCAGGCGCCGTTGCAGGACGGTGTACGCCAGCAGGACCGGAAGGGCGACGAGGACGGCGGCCGCCGCGGTGACGGCGGGGTCGCTGGAGCGGGCGGCCCCGGAGAAGAAGGACAGCGCCAGCGGGACGGTCTGCACGGCCGCGTTGTCGGGGACGAGGATGAGGGCCAGCAGGAACTCGTTCCAGGTGAACAGGAAGAGCACCGTGCCCAGGGTCGTCAGGGCGGGCCCGGCGATGGGCAGCACGACCAGCCGCAGCGTCTGGAACCTGTTCGTGCCGTCGATGCGCGCAGCTTCGAGCAGTTCCTGCGGGACCGAGGCGAAGAACGTGCGCATCCAGAGCACCCCGAGCGGGACCGACAGGGCGATCTGCGGAAGGATCAGCGCCCAGTAGGTGTCGACGAGGTTCCAGCCCGCGAGCAGTTCGTAGAGGGGCAGCACGGTGACCTCGTACGGGAGGACGAGGCCGAGCAGGAGCAGTCCCAGGATGACCTTGCCGCCGGGGACGCGCATGGTGGCCAGGGCGTAGCCGGCGAGGCTCGCGAGGATCACGGTGACCACGACGACGGTGACGGACACCAGCGCGCTCGACAGCAGCGCGGAGCCGAAGCGGCCCTGGGTCCAGGCCGTCGAGTAGCTGGACAGGGACAGTCCGCCGGAGGAGCCGTCGAACGAGGAGACGACGATCGACACCAGCGGGAAGACGGCGACGACGGACGCGAGGACGAGCAGCGCGTGCGTGGTGACGCTCTCGGTACGGGCGGTCCTCATGGCTGCACCTTCCTGGCCGGCCGGGCGGGACCACGGCGTACGGATCCGCCGCGTACGGGCCGGCGGCGCATGGGACCGCGGCCCGTGCCGTCGCGTTCCCGCAGCAGGAGCTGTACGGCGACCACGACGACGAGGATGACCACGGTGAGCACGATGGCCAGGGCGGAGGCCCGGCCGAGCATGCGGTTCTGGAACGCGTCCTGGTAGACGTACAGGCTGGGCACGGTGGTGGAGGTGCCGGGGCCGCCGCGGGTGGTGTTCCAGATGAGGTCGAAGTTGCGCAGGGCGAAGGTGACCGTGAGGATCAGCGCGATGGAGATCTGCGGGCGCAGGGCGGGCAGGGTGATGGAGAAGAACTCCCGTACCGCTCCGGCGCCGTCCAGCCGGGCCGCCTCGTAGGTCGAGCGGTCGATGGCCACGATGCCGCTGAGGAAGAGCACCATGCACAGGCCGTACTCCACCCAGGTGCCGACCACTCCGATCGAGGGCAGCGCGGTGTCGAAGTTCCCCAGCCAGCTCGTCGTGAAGCGGCCCAGGCCCACGGTCCGCAGCATCGCGTTGACCGGTCCGTCCTCGGCGAGGAGGTTCCGCCAGGCGACGGCCACGACCACGCTGGAGAGGATCTGCGGCACGAAGAGCACCGCCCGGAACAGTGTCAGCCCGTACACGCGGATGCGGGACATGGCTCCGGCGAGCAGGAGGCCGACGGCCACCGGCAGGGCGGCGTAGAAGAACAGCAGGACCAGCGAGTGCAGCAGCGCGGCGCGCAGGTCGGGGTCGGTGAAGACGGCCGTGTAGTTGCCGAAGCCGACCGGTGTGCCCTCGGTGAGGCCGTCGTACGCGTAGAACGAGTACCAGACCGAGATACCGATGGGGTACAGGACGAAGACGGCGAAGAACGCCAGCGCCGGAGCCACGTACAGCAGCGAGGACCAGGAGTACGAGGACAGGGAGCCGCGGTGGCGGCGCGGTCCGCGGGTCCGGCCGGTGCCGGTCGCCGCGGGCGCCGTGCCGCGTTCTCGAGCGGGGGCGACGGTGCTCACTTCGACTCCCTCGCCTTGAGCCAGGAGTCCTGGACCGCCTTCGTGAAGGCGGCTCCGCTCGTACGGCCGGCCATGACCTCCTGGAGTCCGCCTCCCATCACACCGAGCATGTCGGTGGCGCTCCAGTCGTAGTAGCCGACCTGCGTGCCCGCGGCGATCGTGCGCTTCAGCACGTCGAGGGTCTGGCTCTGCAGGCTGTTCGCGCCCTTCACACCGTCGGTGACGACGGGCAGCCGGCCGGTGTCGAGGATCTTCTGGCCGGTCGCGGGTGTGTGCAGAGCGGCGAGGAAGGCGACGGCGGCGGGGGTGGCCTTGGAGGAGGCGGCGATGTGCCACGGCGAGGCGGTGGCTCCGGCGCCGCCGGTGGTGAGCGCGCCGAAGCCGAACTTCTCGGGGTCGAGCTTGGCGCCGTTCCAGGAGCCCCCGACGAAGAAGGCGCCCGAACCCTTGGCGAACCGGGCGATCGCGTCCTCGTTGCTGAGGCCGTCGTAACCGGAGCCGAAGTAGCCCTTCTTCGCCCAGTCGGCCATGGTGGCGGCAGCCTTCTCGTTCCCGTCGGTGGCGAAGGTCGTGCCGGCCTTGCCGCCGATCCAGTCGCTGATGGAGGCGGGGCTCTGCTCGGTGACGGCGAGGTCGGAGAAGATGTGGGTGGCGGCGTACTGGTCACTGTTGCCCAGCATGACGGGCTGCTCGCCGGCCTTCTCGACGACCGGCAGCGCCTTTTCGAGGTCGCTCAGGGACTGCGGCGGTTCCAGGTCGAGGGATTTCAGCAGGGCCTTGTTGTAGTAGATGCCCTGCACCTCGCTGATCGGGGACATCCCGTAGAGGTTGCCGTCGCCGAAGGCGGTCCCGGCGCTGTTCCAGCGGGCCGGTGCCAGGGTGCTCGCGCCGGTGCCCGTGAGCCAGCCGTAGGTCGCGGCCACGTCGTCGAGCGGGCGGACCAGCTTGGCCTTGACCAGGGCCCCGTCGACCGCGTAGCCGATGTTGCCCTGGAACAGGTCGGGCGGGGTGCTGCCGGAGGCGGCGTTGACGACGGTCGCGATGAGGTCGTCGAAGCTCTTGTAGGTGATGTCGACGGTGACGTTCGGGTACTTCTTCTCGAAGGCCGGGACGACCGATCTCATCAGCGGCTTCTCGGCCTGGTCCGCCCACATCCGCAGGGTGACGTCGCCGAGGGCGGCGACCTGCGCGGTGGTCACGGGCTCGGTGACGAAGGACTGCGTCCCGGCGGTGGCGGACTTCCCCGCGCCGGGCGCACCGCACCCGGCGCTGACGAGGACCGCGGCCAGGGCGACGGCCGCGGCGGCGCCCCGGGCACGGCGGGGCGCGCCCGCTCTCTCGCGGAATACGAGGCGGCGTACCTCACGACGTACGGATTTCATCCGGTGCACCGTTCCTGTGTGGGCCTGCGTGGGCCTGTCTGGGACTGCGTAGGCCTGTTCGGGCCTGTGTGGGAGGGGTTCAGCCGGCGTAGGAACGCAGGCGGAGGGTGGCCGTGGCCTGGTGGGCGGTCATGCCCTCGCTGGCGGAGATGACCTCCACCGCTTCGGCGAGCAGCGGCGTGGCCTCACGGGTGATGCGCTGGTAGGTGAGCGGCTTCAGATAGCGGGAGACGGAGAGACCGGCGCTGTGCTTGGCGCCGCCGGCGGTCGGGAGGGTGTGGTTCGTGCCGGCCATGCCCTTGTCCGAGTACGCGACCGTGCTCCAGTGGCCGAGGAACAGGGAGCCGTAGTTGCGCAGTGTGTCGTGGTACCAGTCGTCCTCGGCGGTCTGCACCTCCAGGTGCTCCGGGGCGAGTTCGTCCATGACCGCGACCGCGTCCTCCCGGTTGTCCACGAGGATCACGGAGCCGAAGTCGTGCCAGGCGGGTCCGCAGATGTCCCGCGTGGACAGGGTCGGCAGCCGGCGCTCGACGGCGGCGATGACGTCACGGCCGAGCTTCTCGGAGGTGGTGACGAGGGCGGCCGGCGAGTTGGGGCCGTGCTCGGCCTGGCCGAGCAGGTCCGCCGCGACGGCTTCGGCGTCGGCCGTGCCGTCGGCGATGACGGCGACCTCGGAGGGCCCCGCGAGGAGGTCGATGGCGACCGTGCCGAACAACTGGCGCTTGGCTTCGGCCACATAGGCGTTCCCGGCGCCGACGAGCATGTCGACGGGTGCCTCTCCCAGCAGGCCGAAGGCCATGCCGGCCAGGGCCTGCACTCCGCCGACGACGAAGAGGTGGTCGATGCCGGAGAGGTGAGCGGCGTAGGTCACTGCGTCGTTGGCGCGTCCGTCCGGCTGGGGCGGGGTGCATCCGATCACCGTGGGTACGCCCGCGACCTTGGCCACGCCCACCGTCATGAAGGCGCTGGCCGTGAGCGGGAAGCGGCCCGCGGGAAGGTAGGCGCCGACGGCGGTGACCGGTACGTAGCGCTGGCCGACGACCAGGCCGGGCGCGATCTCCTCCTCGAAGTCCGCCAGGTGCTCGCGCTGCAGGGCGGCGAAGCGCCGGGTGCGCTCGGCGCCGAGTTCGATCGCCGCACGCAGGTCCTTCGGCAGGCGTTCGCCGCTGCGGGCTATGTCCCTCGCGTCGAGCTCGATCGCGCCGTCGGCCTGGCCGTCGAGGGTGCGCGCGTAACGGCGGACGGCGTCGAGGCCGTCGCGCTCGATGTCGGACAGCATGCGGCTGACCGTCTCGATCACCTCGGGGTCGCGCTGGGCCGGCGGAGCATCGACCGCGGGAGCCTTGAGCACGGTGAACCGGTCGGCGTAGGCAGCGGTGAAGCGGGGGCTCAATTTCATACAGCTGAGCCTGAAGGACGGTTTGCCCCGGGACAACCCCGATTTGTCCTCGCCACCCCATAGGGTGCCCCTATGGCACAGTGGACGGCATGCCACCTTCGTCCGCTCCGGCGATAACCCTCAACCAGCTGCGCGCCTTCCTCGCCGCCACCCGGCTGGGCACGTTCTCCGCCGCCGCGGCGGAACTGCGCACGACGCAGCCCTCGGTCTCGGAACTGATCAAACGCATGGAGGACCACTACCGGGTGCCGCTGTTCACCCGGGGGGCGCGCCGGCTCGTCCTGACCGCGGCGGGCGAGGAGCTCCTGCCCTACGCCGAGCAGGCGGCGGAGGCGGCCGAGGGCGCCGACCGGGCACTGCGTTCCCTGACCTCGCTGGACGGCGGAGTGGCCACTTTCGGCCTGCTGCGCAACGCCGACTACTACCTGCTGTCCGACCTGCTCGAAACGTTCCACGCCCGGCATCCCCGCGTACGGCTGCGGATCGTGGGCCTGAACTCGGTGGAGGTCGCCGAAGCCGTCGCCGCGGGTGATCTGGAGGCGGGTCTGGTCGTCCTGCCCATCGATGCCGAAGGTCTGGACGTCACGCCGCTCATGCGGGACGAGGTCGTCTACGCCTCGGCGGATCCGGAGCGCACCGCCCGGCCGGTGACCATGACCGACCTCGCCGAGGCACCGCTGATCCTCTACGACGCCCACTACGGCTGGCGGGACCCCACCCGGCGCCAGCTGGCCGAACGCGCCCAGGTGGAGGGCATCACCCTGTCCCCGGTGGTCGAGGTCGAGCAGGTCGACTCCGCGCTGCATCTCGTCGCGCGGGGCGCGGGAGACACGATCGTCTCCCGCGCGGTCGCGGGCAGCCGCACGTTCCCGGAGAACCTGCACACCGTCGGTTTCTCCGATCCGCTGTACGACACCATCGCCGTGGTCCGGCGCCAGGGAGCGGTGCTGTCACCCGCCACCCGGGAGCTCGCCCGCCTGGCCCGGCGCATGCTGCTCGAACACTGATCTCAGTCCCGGTCGTCCGGAACGGCCATCTCCCCGAGCAGCGACCAGCCCTCCTGCGGAACCGTCAGGGTCGGACTTCTCGTCGAAGCCGCTGCTGGCGCTCGCGCAGGCGGCGGCCGGGAACACGGCCGCCCTGATGCCGGCCCGCACGACCGGCAGGAGGCCGCGTCCGGCCCCTCGTGGCGAGGTGTACCAGGTGTTCACGGGCCGGACCGAAGCCGAGAGCGAGTCTCTGGACCTCTCCGCACGCTGGACGGACGCGGTCGGGCAGGCCCGCACGGCCATGGCCGAGGGCCGGCTCCCCGCCGTGGTGGGCAACGCCGCTTCCCGTACCGACGTCGTCGACCTCAGGCATCTCCCCGCCGAGATCTTCGTCGGCGGCCCCCGTCTGCTCAGTCGTATGCAGGCCCTGGAACGGGACGAGATCGTCAGGTGCCTCACCGAACCCGGCACGACGGTGGCGCGGGCCGCGGACGTACTCGGCCTCAGCCGCGCGACCGTCTACCGCAAGATCACCCAGTACGACATCGTCATGCCCGCGCGTACTCGCTGAGGTCCGGCCGCCCTCCGGCAGGTGGGCGGCCGACGGTTTCGGTCGTTACGCGGCCAGGATCTCGTCCTCCTGCGCGGCGCCCTCCCGGTCGGCGCGGTACTGCTCGATCAAGAGGTCCGCCGTGCGGAGAGCCTGCTCGACGGTGCGGGAGGCGGTCATGACGCACAGCGTGTAGGTGACGCTCTCCAGTGCCTCGCTGGTGCGGCCGGTGGGACGCACGTCGTGCTCGATCCGCACCTCGGCGAACCGGGCCAGGACCGTACGCAGTTCCTTCTCCGCCGGCACCATCATGGTGATTCCTCCCACACAGCACAGCTCGCACGTGGGCAGACGCCACAGCGAGAATCCGGACTTCATCAGTGGCGTCATTGTCACTGGGCGACACCGAGCGGTGTCGGGTAAGCCCCGGGTGCCCCGTCGCGGTGGGTCTATGCATGCACATGCCCCACATCTGTCTCACAGCTCCGACGGGAGTGCGCGGACGGCTCGTTCAGCTCTCACCCCCGTGGGCCGGCAGGGTGCCCGTGCGCGCCACGTCGGCGTACCAGCGCGCGCTGGCCTTCGGGATGCGCCTGCCGGTCGGATAGTCGACGTAGACGGCTCCGAAGCGCTTGCTGTAGCCGTAGCCCCATTCGAAGTTGTCCAGCAGGGACCACAGGAAGTAGCCGCGTACGTCGACCCCGTCCGCGATCGCCCGCCGCACGGCCGACAGGTGGCCGTGGAGGTAGGCGATGCGTTCCGGGTCGACCACCTCACCCTCCGGGTTGACGTAGTCGTCGAACGCGGCCCCGTTCTCGGTGATCATCAGAGGCATCGCGGGGAAGTCCGCCTTGAGTCGGAGCAGCAGGTCGTAGAGACCGCTGGGGTCGACCGCCCAGCCCATCGCGGTGGTGCTGCCCTCGGGCCGGTGGAAGGCGACCTCGGCCCCCGGCCACGGGCTGTGCTCGCTCGAGCCGTGCCCGTCGGAGCCGTGGCTGGCCTCGCCGGTGGCGGCGGACACCACGGTGGGGGTGTAGTAGTTGACGCCCAGGAAGTCCAGCGGCTGGTTGATCGTGGCGAGGTCGCCGTCCTGCACGAAGGACCAGTCGGTCAGGCCGGCCGTGTCCTGGAGGAGGTCCTGCGGGTACTCGCCTTCCAGCAGGGGGCCGGTGAACACGCGGTTGGCCAGCGCGTCGATCCGGCGGGCCGCGTCCAGGTCCTCGGGGGTGTCGGTCAGCGCCCTGACGTGGTGGATGTTGAGCGTGATGGACGCCCGCGCGTAGGACGGCAGTTCGGCCCGCAACGCCTGAACGGCCTTGCCGTGGCCGAGGTTGAGGTGGTGTGCCGCACGCAGGGCCGCGACCGGGTCGGTGCGTCCGGGGGCGTGGACACCGGAACCGTATCCGAGAAAAGCGCTGCACCAGGGCTCGTTGAGGGTGGTCCAGGTCTTCACCCGGTCCCCCAGCGCACGGGCCGCCAGGGTCGCGTATTCGGCGAACCGGTCGGTCGTGACGCGCTCCGGCCAGCCGCCCGCGTCCTCCAGGTGCTGCGGCAGGTCCCAGTGGTAGAGCGTGACGACCGGTTCGATGCCCTTCTCCAGCAGTGCGTCGGTCAGGGCGCGGTAGAAGTCGAGCCCCTTCTGGACGGCGGGGCCGCGGCCGGTCGGCTGCACCCGCGGCCACGACAGGGAGAACCGGTAGGCGCTCACACCGAGATCGGCCATGATCTCGACGTCCTCGCGCCAGCGGTGGTAGTGGTCGGTGGCCACGTCACCGGTGTCGCCGTTGCGCACCCTGCCGGGCGTGTGCGAGTAGGTGTCCCAGATCGAGGGGGTGCGTCCGTCCGCGGTGGCCGCGCCCTCGATCTGGTAGGCGGCGGTCGCCGTGCCCCAGGTGAAACCCTGCGGGAAGCGAACGGCGGTGGAGTTTTCCGGGGTGGGCGCGACACGTCGGGTAACGGTGGTCACGGGAGTCCTTCCAGATGTTCTGCGGGGCGTGAGTGGCGAAGGGGGGCCCGAGCGGCGGCGGGCCACGGCACCGGCGGGGCGGCGGGGCGCTCATCCCTTGACGGCTCCCTGCATGATGCCGCCGACGATCTGCCGGCCGAAGACGATGAACATGGCGAGCAGGGGCAGTGTGCCGAGCAGGGCGCCCGCCATGATCAGCGACTGGTCGCGTACGTATCCCGCGCTCAGCTGGGTGAGGGCGACGGGCACCGTCGGATTGGACATGTCGAGCACGATGAACGGCCAGAAGAAGTCGTTCCAGGCGTGCACGAACGTGATCATGAACAGCACGGCCATGGGCGGCCGGGCGATCGGCAGCACGATGCTCCAGAAGATGCGCAGGGAGTGCGCACCGTCCACGCGTCCGGCCTCGACGAGTTCGTCGGGCAGTGCCTCGCTCAGGTACTGCCGCATGAAGAAGACGCCGACGGCGCTGACGAGCGTGGGGAAGATGACGGCGGGCAGCTGCTGGCCCCAGCCCAGCTCGGTCATCATCATGAACAGGGGCACGACGCCGAGTTGCGGCGGTACCAGCATCGTGCCGATCACCAGCATGAGCAGGATGTTGCGGCCCTTGAAACGGAGTTTCGCGAAGGCGAAGCCGGCGAGGGTGGCGAACAGCACCGTGGACAGGGCGATCACGCCGGCCACGATCAGGCTGTTGAGCATGGCCTTGCCCAGTGCGGCGTCCTGCCAGGCCTTGCCGAGGTTGTCCAGGAGGTGGGGTCCCGGCAGGAACGGCGGAGGTGTCTGGGTGACGCGCGTGTTGTCGCTCGACGCCGCCACCATCGTCCAGTACAGCGGGAAGAGCGAGAACAGCGCCGCGATCCCCAGCAGGATGTAGGCGAGGGGGCCCGCGTGGTGCTGCCGTCCGGCGCCCGGGTGCCGGAACAGCTGTCGGCTCCGGCCGCCGGGCGGGGCGCTCTTCCCTGTCTTCCGCGCGGACTTGGGGGGTGCGTCCGCCGTCCGGACCGGGATGCTGTCTGTGGTCATGGGTATCTCCCGGTCAGGCCTTGCGCGCCAGGACGCGCTTGACGACTCGTTGGACGACGAACAGGACAATGAGCAGCAGGAACATCGCCCAGGCGACCGTGGCGGCCCGGCCCATCTGGTAGTTCTTCCAGCCCTCCTCGTACAGCAGCAGTCCCAGCGTCTGGTACTGGTTGTCCGCTCCCCCGGTGATGCCGTTCGGGCCCTGGCCGAAGATCAGGGGCTCACCGAAGAGCTGGGTGGCGCCGATCGTGGACAGGACGATGGTGAACACGATGGTGGAGCGGATACCGGGGACGGTGACCTTGAGGAACTGCTGCCAGCGCGAGGCGCCGTCGATGGCCGCGGCCTCGTAGCGGTCGCGCGGGATCGCCTGCATCGCCGCGAGGTAGAGCAGGGCGTTGTAGCCGGTCCACCGCCAGATGACGATCGTGGAAATGGCCGTCTGCGCGGCCCACTTGTTGTTCTCGAAGTCGATGTTGTCGATGCCGACCAGGCTCAGCATCCAGTTGATCATGCCGAAGTCGCGTTCGAAGAGCATCGTGAACACCAGGGCCGCGGCGCCCACCGAGGTGGCGTAGGGAGTCAGGGCGGCGACCCGGAAGAACGTCGAGCCACGCAGCTGGTAGTTGAGCAGATGGGCGAGACCGAGCGCCATCATCAGCTGCGGCACGGTCGACAGGACACCGATGGTGAACGTGTTGAGCAGCGCGTTCCAGAAGCGGTCGTCCTCCCACAGGGCCGTGTAGTTGTCGAAGCCGACCCACTCCATGACATTCAGGGTCGACAGTTCGACACGGTGCAGTGAGATCCACGAGGTGTAGATGAGCGGGTAGAAGCTGAACGCGGCGAAGACGACGAAGAAGGGGGCGACGAAGGCGTACGGGGCGCCGTGCACGTCGAGGCGGTGCAGCAGCGTACGGCGGCGCTGACGCTCCGCGCCGGTACCGGTCCCGTCCGGCGGAGCGGTGCCGGGCGCACCGTCTGGGGATGTCGAGGTGGAGATGGCCACCGGAAGGCGTCCTTCCTGGAGGGTGAGCTGGGGGGCGGGCAGGGGCCCGGCGGCCCACATGGGCTGTGCCGTGGGACGCCGGGCGGCTGCGGAAGCGGGCAGTGGAGCGGTCAGCGGCGGCCCCGAGGTCAGCCGGCGGCCTTCTGGATGCGCTTGTCCGTGGTCTTCCACGCCTCGTTCGGGCTCTTGCCCTGCGCCTCGATCAAGGTCAGACCCTGCGAGAAGATGTCCTTGATGGTGCCGTCCTTACGGCCGAGCACCTGCTCGTCGGGGATCTCCTTGGCCGCGGTCCCGAAAATCTGCCCGATGGGCGCGCCTGCGAAGTAGTCGGACTTGGCGTCGACGACTTCGGGCATCTCCAACGCGGTCTGCGACGAGGGGAAGTTGCCGATCTCCTTGAAGAGGTAGGCCTGCTGCTCGGGAGCGGTCAGCCAGGCGACGAGGTCCTGCGCCTCCTTCTTGACCGGGCTCTTCTCCATCACTCCGAGGAAGGACCCGCCCCAGTTGGCGCCCTGGGGTGCCTTGGCCACGTCCCACTTGCCCTTGTTCTTCGGTCCGGCCTTCTCGCTGATGTGCGCGAGCATCCACGCCGGGCAGACGGTGGAGGCGAAGGTGCTGTTGGCCAGGCCCGGGTCCCAGCCGGGCTGGAACTGGCGGAGCTTGGCGGTCAGATCGGACGTGGCCGCCTCGGAGGCCAGCTTCCACGCGTCCTTGACGACAGGGTTGGTCTCGTAGATGAGCTCACCCTTCTTGTCGTAGAACTGCTGGGAGTTGCCGTAGATCATGGCGTTGAACAGGCCGCTGGAGCTGTCCATGAAGGCGACCTTGTCGTCCTTCGACTTCTTCTTGAACGTCTTGCCCGCCTCGACGTACTTCGACCAGTCGCCCTCCCACAGCTTGGCGACCTCGTCGCGGTCGGTGGGCAGGCCGGCCTGCGCGAACAGGTCCTTGCGGTAACAGACCGCCATCGGGCCGATGTCGGTGCCGAGGCCGATGACCTTCTTGTCCTCGGTGGTGACCTGGCTCTGCTTCCACGGGAGGAAGTGGTCCGTCCCGGCCGCACCTGCCAGGTCGACGAACTTGTCCTTCTGCGTGTCGGACAGTTCCTTGGCCCGGCCGATCTCTATGCCCTGGATGTCCTTCAGCCCGCTGCCCGCGGCCAGGTGGGTCTGCAGAGCGGTGTAGTACGTCTGCTCGTCACCCGCGACGTCCGCCTTGATGACGACGTCCGGGTGCTCCTTCATGTACTTGTCGAGCAGACCGGTCTCCTTGAAGCCCATGACGCCGAACAGCCCCATGGTGATCGTGGTCTTGCCGTCCTTCTTGCCCCCACCGGTTCCCCCGCCATCACTGCCTCCGCAGCCCACGACCAGGCCGAGTGCCGACACAACCGATACGGCGGCCACGGCTCGTGTACGCAACTTCCTTCGGACCTTGCCCATTTCGTCCTCCTAGCGGCGGCGCTGACGCACCGGAGTTCGGGCCCCGCGGTCCGCTCCGCAGGCCCGATTTGTCCGATGGGCACGTTCCCAATCGACAATGGGAACGTGCCCACTCGGTGGCCCAGAGCGTGGCCGCCGCCACAGGCTCCTGTCAAGAAGTTGAAACCACTTCGTTGCCGGAAGATGTCGCGCCCCTGTGCCCGGACCCTTCGGACGCTCTCCTCGGGTCTGGCACAATGCGCAGGTGACAGCCGTGGGGACACCGCCCGGGCGAGGAGGCGACATGCGGGGCAGACAGCGCCCGACCATCAAGACGGTGGCCGCGCGCGCCGGTGTCGGACGCACGACGGTTTCACGAGTCATCAACGGCTCGGAACTCGTCAGCGAGAAGGCCCGGGCGGCCGTTCTCGCCGCCATCGCCGAGCTGAACTACGTACCGAACTCGGTCGCCAGGGGCCTGGTGACGAGCCGGACGAACTCCGTGGCCCTGGTGATTCCCGAGTCCGAGAGCAGACTGGGCTCCGAGCCGTACTTCTCGGCGGTCATCCGCGGGGTGAGCACCGCCCTCGCGACGACCCGCACACAGCTCCAACTGGTTCTCGTACGCGACCAGGCCGAGCGGGACCAGCTCACCGAGTCGGTGGCGGAACGCCGTGTCGACGGGGTCCTGCTGGTCTCGGTGCACGAACACGACCCGCTGCCGGGCCGGCTGGAGGACATGGGGCTGCCCACCGTCCTCGCCGGGCGCCGCTCCCCCGCCGAGTCCCTCACCCATGTGCACTCGGACAACGCGGGCGGAGCCGCGGCGGCCGTCGAGCACCTGCTCGCACGGGGGCGGCGGACCATCGCCACGATCAGCGGGCCCCTCGACATGGACGTGGCACGCAGCCGGCTCCAGGGATGGCGCGAGGCCCTGGAGAAGGCGGGCCACGAAGCCACGGACCGGCTGGTGGCCTCCGGCGACTTCACCGAGGAGGGCGGTGAGGCCGCGATGCGTTCACTCCTTGAACGAGTCCCCTCGCTCGACGCCGTGTTCGTGGCCTCGGACGTCATGGCAGCGGGAGCGCTCGTGGAGTTGCGCAGGCAGCGGCGCGGTGTCCCCGACGACGTGGCGGTGGTCGGGTTCGACGACTCCATCATCGCCCGGCACACCAACCCGCCCCTCACCAGCGTGCGTCAGCCCGTCGAGGAGATCGGCGAGACGATCGCCCGCCTCCTCCTGGAGGAGATCGGCGACCCCGAGGAGCCGCGTCAGCACGTCGTGCTTCCCACCGAACTCGTCGTACGCGAATCGTCGTGAGGCCGCCGTCCGAACGTCAGCCGTACGAATGGTCGCGAGACCGCGGTCCGTACGTCAGCCGTACGAATCGCCACGAGGCCGCGGTCCGTACGTCACGTACGCGAATGTCGTGAGTCCGCGGTCCGTATGTCAGGGGTGGTGCAGCACCGCCTCTCCAGGTCGTGACGCGGGAACATTCCGCCCCACACGACTCCGCCCGAGTACAGGGCGACCCGGGTGGTCCCCGGAGCCGACGTCTGCACCGCGACCGGTCGCGCGATCAGGGACGTGCCGGGCATCTGGGCATCCTCGGCGGCCCAACGTGCCACGGACGGCTGGACATTGCCGCTGACCAGGGCGGGCAGGACCATCACCGCGTTGCGTGCGCCGGGCAGACCGCCGCGGAGGCTTTTCGCATGGGTCACCTCCCCGACAACTGGCGGGCGTCTAGGCGCGTACGTCCGCGACGGTCGGCCCGCCCGACGAGGGACCTGGCGGCGCTCGCCCACTCGGGGTGTGCGAAGGCGAACCCGGCGGCGCTCAGCCGGCCCGGTACCACCCGGCGGCTCTTGAGCAGCAGCTCGGTGTCCGAGCGCAGTGCGAACGCCCCCAGTTCGGCCATCCAGCGGGTCGCCGGCAGCCCCACGGGGACGCCCCACGCGGTGCGCAGCGCCCGCATGAAGTCACGGTGCGGCAGGGGTTCGGGAGAGGAGAGGTTCACCGGCCCCTCGATGTCGTCCCGGGCGATCAGGAACTCCACCGCTCGCACGAAATCCTCGTCATGGATCCAGGAGACGTACTGCCCGCCGCCCGCCACGGGACCGCCCAGCCCGAGCCGCACGAGGCGCGACAGTACGTCGAACACACCGCCCCGGTCCGGGCTCATGACCATCGCCGAGCGCAGCGCCACCTTGCGGGTCGCGGGAGTCGGCGCCTCGGCCTGCGCCCGCTCCCAGTTCTCCGCGATCCTCACGCTGTACGCCCAGTAGTCCGGCACCCCGGCCTCCGAGCCGCCGAGCAGCCCGGTCGCCTCGTCGTGCGCCGCATCGAAGCGGTGGGCGTAGACCGTCGCCGTACTCATCTGCAACCAGACGCGCGGTGGCCGCGCGGCGGCGGCGATCGCTCGACCGACCACCCGCGCCGAGTCCACCCGGGAGTCCATCATGGCCCGCAGATTCTCCTCGGTGTACCGGCAGGAGACGCTGCGTCCGGCCAGGTTGATCACGACGTCGCAGCCGTCGATCGCCTCGGCCCAGTTCCCGAGGGTGGCCCCGTCCCAGCCGACGTCGTGTGCCCGCAAGGGATGCCGGGTCACCACCGTGACCTCGTGGCCGGCCACCGTCAGCGCACGGTCGAGAATCCCGCCCACCTGTCCGGTTCCCCCGGGCAGCACTACCTTCATCGAATCCCCCTCGGCTTCGTTCGGCATCAGCGTAACCCTGATTTTTGAACATGTTCAACCAGGAGGGTCGAGAGCGGATCGACGGTCGTCGGGTCCGGTGGGGTGATGCGGCCACGAGCGGCTCGGTTCCTGGTTTGCTGGACCCATGATCTCTGCGACATCGATGCCCGGCGTTCCCCTCGATGCCGAGCTGGCCGCCGCCCTGGCCGCTCTGGGGGACCTGTCCAGGCAGCGGCTCACTCCGGGGAAGCTCGCCGCCCAGCGGGAACGAGACGCCGCGAGCAGGCCCCGGCCCACCGCTGTCGAGCTGCGGGCCGACGGCCGCTTCGCCGTCGAGGAACTGCGGGTGCCCGGCGCGGAGGGGCGCCCGGACGTCACGCTGGTGCACGCGCGGCCCGCCGACGCCACCGGGCCGCTGCCGGTGCTGTACTACATGCACGGCGGCGGGATGATCATGGGCAACGCCTGGTCCGTACTGCCGAAGATCCTCCGCGACTGGTCCGCCCCACTCGGCCTGGCCGTCGTGTCGGTGGAGTACCGGCTGGCACCGGAGACGCCCTACCCGGGACCGCTGGAGGACTGTCACGCGGGACTTCTGTGGACCGTCGGCCATGCGGACGGACTCGGCATCGACGGCGAGCGCCTGATCATCGGGGGCAAGAGCGCCGGCGGCGGGCTCGCCGCGGCCCTGACCCTGCTCAACCGGGACCGCGGTGACGGCCCGGCACCTGCCGGGCAGCTCCTGCAGTGCCCGATGCTCGACGACCGTCTCGACACCCCCTCCGCCCACCAGATGGCCGACGCAGGCCTGTGGGACAGATCCTCGGCCGCCGTCGCCTGGCAGGCCTACCTGGGCGACCGGTACGGCGAACCCGACCTGCCGCCCTGTGCCGCCCCGGGCCGCGCCACCGACCTGAGCGGACTTCCGCCGACCTACATCGACGTCGGCTCGGCGGAGACCTTCCGCGACGAGAACGTCGACTACGCCCACCGGATCTGGCGCGCCGGCGGTGACGCCGAGCTGCACGTCTGGCCCGGCCTACCACGGCTTCGACTCGGTCGCCCCGGCCGCCGCCCTCACCCGCGAGGCCCGCCACGCCCGGACCCGGTGGCTCAGCCGCGTCCTCGGGCGGGCAGCCCGAGCATGACGTAGTGATCGATTTCCCACGCGCGGATCCAGCCCGGCAGACCGACACCCCGCCCCTGCCCGACGACCCGGCCCCCAGCACACGTATGTCCTGATATGCACTCTTCCGCAAACCGTCTTAGCCTGACTGATATCGCTCGGGGCGGTCGACGGCCGGTACAGCCGGCGGAGGGTGAGCTTCGATGGCTGAGCTGCGCATACGGTCCGGTCTGGTCGGTGAGTTGTCCGCCGAGTTCGCGGGCACTCTGATCCTGATTCTCTTCGGCTGCGGTGTGGTGGCCCAGGTGTCCGCGGGTGGCGCTCTCACGGATCCGGCGGGCGGTCTGGGTGACCACGACAGCATCGCCTGGGCGTGGGGTCTCGGTGTCACCCTGGGCGTCTACGTGGCGGCGAGGCTGAGCGGCGCCCACCTCAACCCCGCGGTGACCGTGGCACTCGCCGCGTTCAAGGGGTTCCCGTGGCGCAAGGTGGCCCCCTACGCGCTGGCCCAGACGGCCGGCGCCTTCGTGGCCGCGCTTCTCGTCCGCTGGAACTACAGCGAGGCACTGGCGAAGGCCGACCCCGGACACACCATCAAGACGCAGGGCGTGTTCTCCACCCTCCCGGCCAACGGCAACCCCGCCCTGCCGGTCCACGAGTGGGGCGCGTTCCGCGACCAGGTCATCGGCACCGCCATCCTGCTCCTGCTGATCATGGCCATCACGGACATGCTGAACACACCTCCGGGCGCGAACCTGGGACCGTTCATCATCGGCCTGGTCGTGGTCGCGATCGGCATGGCATGGGGAACGAACGCGGGGTACGCCATCAACCCCGCCCGTGACTTCGGACCGCGGCTGGCCAGCTTCTTCACCGGCTACGGCGGAGCGTGGCGAGATCAGTACGGAAACCTGTACTTCTGGGTGCCGATCATCGGCCCGCTGATCGGCGGCCTGCTCGGCGCGGGGCTGTACAAGATGCTCATCGGCCGCTTCCTGCCGTCCGCGGAACCCGAACCGCCGGGACGTGTCCCGGCTTCCAAGGACTGACCACTACGGCCGGAGAGGCGAAAACCCATGGCGGACTTCATCGGCGCGGTGGATCAGGGAACCACCAGCACCCGATTCATGATCTTCGACCACGGCGGCAACGAGGTGGCGAAGCACCAGCTGGAGCACGCTCAGATCCTGCCGCGGTCGGGCTGGGTGGAGCACGACCCGGTGGAGATCTGGGAACGCACCAACTCGGTGATCCAGAACGCCCTCCGGTACGGCGGCCTCACGGCGACCGACCTGGCCGCGATCGGCATCACCAACCAGCGCGAGACCACGGTGGTCTGGGATCCGCGCAACGGCCGCCCCTACTACAACGCCATCGTGTGGCAGGACACCCGTACCGACGCGATCGCCGCCGCCCTGGAACGCTCGGGGCAGGGAGACGTCATCCGCCGCAAGGCCGGACTGCCGCCGGCCACCTACTTCTCCGGCGGCAAGATCCAGTGGATCCTGGAGAACGTCGACGGTGTGCGCGAGGCGGCGGAGCAGGGCCACGCCCTGTTCGGCAACACGGACGCGTGGGTCCTGTGGAACCTCACCGGCGGCCCCGACGGCGGCATCCACGCCACCGACGTGACCAACGCCAGCCGCACGATGCTGATGGATCTGGAGACCCTCGACTGGGACGACGAACTGCTGGGCTTCTTCGGCATCCCGCGGGCCATGCTGCCGGCCATCAAACCCTCGTCCCACCCGGAGGCGTACGGCGTCACCCGTGCCTCCCGGCCACTGCGCGCCGCCATTCCCATCGGGGGCGTGCTCGGCGACCAGCAGGCGGCGACCGTCGGACAGGTCTGCTACGCGCCCGGCGAGGCCAAGAACACCTACGGCACAGGCAACTTCCTGGTGCTCAACACCGGTACGGAACTCGTCCGCTCCGAGCACGGACTGCTCACCACCGTGGCGTACAAGTTCGGCGACGACCCGGTGGTCTACGCGCTCGAAGGCTCCATCGCGGTGACCGGCTCCGCGGTGCAGTGGCTGCGCGACCAGATGAAGATCATCAAGACTGCCGCCGAGAGCGAGGATCTCGCCCGTACCGTCGAGGACAACGGCGGCATGTACTTCGTCCCCGCCTTCTCCGGTCTGTTCGCGCCCTACTGGCGCTCCGACGCCCGCGGAGCGATCGTCGGTCTCGCCCGCTACAACGACAACGCGCACCTGGCGCGGGCGACGTTGGAAGCCATCTGCTACCAGAGCCGTGACGTCGTGGAGGCCATGGAACGGGACTCCGGGGTCCACCTGGACGTGCTCAAGGTCGACGGCGGGGTCACCGCCAACGACCTCTGCATGCAGATCCAGGCCGACATCCTCGGCGTACCCGTGAGCCGTCCCGTCGTCGCCGAGACGACCGCGCTCGGCGCCGCCTACGCGGCCGGGCTGGCCACCGGATTCTGGCGGGACACCGACGAACTGCGCACCCACTGGCAGGAGTCGAGGCGCTGGGAGCCGCAGTGGTCCGACGACCAGCGGGCGGAAGGCTACGCCGGGTGGAAGAAGGCCGTGGAACGCACCCTCGACTGGGTACGCGTCCCGTGACCCCGTGAGCGACCCGGGAACGGCGGCGACCGTACGGTCCGGTCGCGCTCCGCTCCGCCGCCGCTGACCCCCGTTGACAGCGGCGACGGGCGAAGCCCATCAGCGGGTTCCGTGCCGGAACCCGCAGCCGATCCAGTCGACCGGTCCGGCGCGAAGGGGGGTCAACCCGCCGAGCCGGCCGACTGGCTGGCCAAAGACTGCAAGAGGAACCTTGCGAAAACCTTGTCGGGCCCCGCCACCCCGGCCCGGTCGCCGGTCGGACCTGCTCGTCGTCCCCGGACCGGGTCAGGATCACCGGGCGTTGCGGAACCATCACCGTCACGGCACCGCGGACCTCTCATGTGTGGAATCCTGGACATGATCGGGGGGGGTTCGTGAAAGCAGAACGGCCGATCGTGGGTGGGGACGTGGATCTTCGATTACTGGGCTCGTTGGAACTGTGGGCCGATGGACGTCACATCGAGCTGGGACAGCCCAGGCAGCGCATGGTGCTGGCGGCGTTGGCGGCCAACGCGGGCCGGCTGATGACCGTGGACGCTCTGGTGGACCGGGTCTGGGACGAGGACCCTCCCGACGCCGCCCGTTCGACGCTGTACTCCCATGTGAGCCGGATCCGACGGGTGTTGGACGAGGCGGCGCGAGGCGAGGACGAGACGCTGGGACACCCGCCGCTGCAACTGGTCCGGGTGTCGGGCGGCTACCTGTTGAGGGCGGCGGACGACAGCATCGACCTGCTGCGTTTCCGTGCGCTGGTGGCCCGGGCACGTGGTCTGCGTCCGGGTGACGCCGAGTGCGCCCGGCTCCTGCGGGACGCCCTGGACCTGTGGCGGGGCTCTCCCCTGGCCGACCTGCCGGGTGCCTGGGCCGAGCGGACACGTGCCGCCTGGCTGAACGAACGGCTCGAAGCCGCCCTCCAGTGGGCCAGGGCCGAGTCCGCGGCGGGACACACCGCCCAGGCGATCGGCCGGCTGCGTGTCCTGTCGGAGGAGTACCCCCTGGCGGAACCCCTCGCCGCCCTGCTCGTCAGATCCCTGACCCAGGCCGGCCGGACCGCGGAGGCCCTCGACCACTACGCCGAGGTCCGCCGTCAGCTGATCGACGAACTGGGCTCCGAGCCCGGGGTGGAGCTGCGTACCGCCTACGAGGAGGCCCTGCGCGACCGCCCGCTGTCCGCCACCGGCACGGAGTCCGGCCCCGCTTCGGGCGGCCCACGCAACGCGCCCTCCCGGCCCGCACAACTGCCCACCGACGTACGGGCGTTCACCGGCCGTGAGGAACAACTGGAAGAACTCACGAGTCACTTGCTCGCCGCCGGGGACGAGCCCGACGCCACCAGCACGGTCGTGGTGTCCGCCGTCTCCGGCACCGCCGGAGTCGGCAAGACGGCTCTGGCCGTCCACTGGTCCCACCGCATGCGCGAGCGGTTCCCGGACGGCCAGCTCTACGCGGACCTTCGCGGCTACGACACGGACGAACCGGTGCCCGCGGCCGACGTCCTCACCGGCTTCCTCGTGGCCCTCGGCGTCCCCGGCCCCGAGATCCCCCTGCGGGTGGACGACCGGTCCGCCCGCTACCGCACCGAGCTGAGCGAGCGCCGCATGCTCGTCGTGCTCGACAACGCCTCGTCCAGCGAGCAGATACGCCCGCTGCTGCCCGGCGCGACCCTGTGCAGAACCGTGGTGACGAGCAGGGACGTACTCAGCTCCCTGGTGTCCCTGCACGGCGCGCACCGACTCGTGCTCGACGTCCTCCCGCTCAAGGACGCAGTACGACTGCTGAGCAGGCTCATCGGCCCCCGGGCCGCATCCGAGCCACAGGCCGCGGCCACCCTCGCCGAACAGTGCGGACGACTGCCCCTCGCCCTGCGCATCGCCGCGGAACTGGCGCTCTCCCGGCCCGCGTCCCCCTTGAGCGCCCTCACCGCCGAACTGGACGACCGGCGGGGGCGGTTGGAGATGCTGGACGCGGACGACGATCCCCGAGCCGCCGTGCGCGCCGTCTTCTCCTGGTCCTACGACCGCCTGCCCGCCGAGGCCGCCGCCACCTTCCGGCTCCTCGGGCTGCACCCGGGGCCCGATGTGGACGCGTACGCGGCAGCCGCCCTGTGCGGGCGCTCCGTGGCCGACACCCGGCAGACACTCGACCTGCTCGCCGGCAGTCACCTGATCGAGCAGACCCGGCCCGGCCGCTACGGCATGCACGACCTGCTGCGGGTGTACGCGGCCTGGCAGGCCGAGCGGCACGACGGGCCGGCCGACCGCGAGGCCGCGCTCGACCGTCTCCTGATCCACTATCTCGCGGCGTCCTGCGCCGGCATGGACGTGCTGTTCCCGGCCGAGAGCCACCTGCGGCCGCGGATCCCGGCCCCCGAGACCGAGCTTCCGCCGTTCCCCGACGCCGCTCACGCCAAGGAGTGGCTGGCGGCCGAGCACGCCGTGCTCACGGCCGTCACCGCGAGCGAGGCCGGGCGCGGCAGGGCCGAACACGCCGTCCGCCTGTCCACCACCCTGCACCGGCATTTCGACAGCCGCGGGCTCTTCACCGACGCGCTGGTCATCCACGGCAACGCCCTGCGTGCCGCACGGGCGGCCGGCGACCTGCGGGGCGAGGCCGAGGTACGCACCTGCCTCGGCACGACCCACCGTCGGCTGGCGCAGTACGACGAAGCGGTCCGGCACCACACGGAGTCACTGGCCCTCTGCCGGCGGATCGGGATGCCGGTGGCCGAGGCCCGCAATCTCACCAACCTCGGTGTCCTGCACGAACTGCGGGGCCAGTACCGCGAGGCCGCCGAGCGGCACGACGAAGCCGCCGTCCTCTTCCGGAAGGCCGGGGACGTAGGCGGCGAGGCCGACACGCTCAACAACCTGGGCATCGTGCACGAGTTGCTCGACGACTACGAGACCTCCGCGGAACAGCACCGGCAGGCACTCGCCCTCTTCCGTTCCCTCGGGCACGCCTTCGGCGAGGCGAGCGCCCTGGGCAATCTCGGCATCGTGCTGTCCCGGCTCGACCAGCACGCCACGGCGGCCGAGCACTTCGAGCAGGCCCTCGCCCTGTTCCGGCGGCTCGGCCACCGCGGGGGCGAGGCGCACGCCCTCAGCAACCTCGGCGACGCGCACAACCGGCTGGGCCACCACCGGCAGGCGGCCACCCATCAACGGGCGGCGCTCGACCTGTTCCGACGGACCGGGGAGCGCTACGGCGAGACCGGCAGCCTCAACGGTCTCGGCGAGGCCCTGCACGGCTCGGGCCGGCCGGACGAAGCCGCGGAAGCGCATCGCGCCGCCCTCGCCCTGGCCATGGAGATCGAGGAGAAGGAGGAGCAGGCCCGCGCCCACATCGGCTTGGCCCGCATCCACCAGGACCAGGCGGACCTGACGACGGCCCGTGACCACTGGCAGGACGCGCTCGCCCTGTACGACGCCATCGGCTCACCGCGCGCCGCCGGTGCGAGCGAGGCGCTGTCCGCACTGGAGGCACAGCTGCGGGAGGACACGCAAAGCCCTGACTGCGCCTGAGCCGGGCGGGGACCGGCGGTCGGGGACCGGTGGGCCGTCCTCAGCCGCGGCCCACGCAGGCGGCACGTTGACACCGAAGGGGGTGCCTCCCACAATGATCAGCATGACCTGGCACTGTTGCGACACGATGACGGGGCTTCCGCGCGTCCCGAATCGGACCGGGTGCGAGCGCTCAGGCCGCTAGCCGGTTGCCGCCGAGCCTCGACGCTCGCCGCGCCGCAGTCCGTTCGTGCTGGTCATCTCCTCGATGACCGAGGGAATCCGGACATTCTTCTCGTCTCCCCCGTCCTCTGGCCGGGTCGCGACTGATTCGCCCCTTCCCTCCACCGCACTCACGCGTTCGCGGCGCCCTGAAACACACATCTCGGGCCTGTTGCCGACTGCCGGCAGGCCATCGAGCCATGCGAACGAGGAGGAATGTCATGACGGTGACCGTTCCGGAGACCGGCGTGCCGACGCTGCGTGAAGCCCGTGTGCCCGCGGGCGGGATCTACGAGGGGGTCCGTGAGCTGCGGCGGCTGCCCGAGGGATGGCCGACGCGCCCCTACGACCGCTTCGAGCTCGTCCCGCAGGGACGCACGATCGGGGCCGAGATCAGAGGCCTCGACCTGTCACGCCCTCTGGATCCCGCTCTGCGCGAGGAGCTGAACCGGGCGCTGCTGGAGTGGAAGGTGCTCTTCTTCCGTGCCCAGCACCTCACGTCCGAGCAGCAGAGCGGCTTCGCCCGCAACTGGGGAGAGCTGGAGACCAATCCCCTGCTCGCCCGCGGCGCCAGCGCCGACGTGGTGCGCTTCGACAAGAGCGCCGGAGCCACGCCGACCTTCGAGAACGTGTGGCACGCGGACGTCACCTTCCGTGAACGGCCCGCGCTCGGCGCCGTGCTCCAGCTGCGCGAGGTCCCGCCCTTCGGCGGGGACACGATGTGGGCGGACATGGCCGCCGCGTACGACAACCTCTCGCGGGAGGTGAAGGACCGCATCGCGGGCGCCACCGCCGTGCACGACTTCATCCCCGGCTTCGCCCGCTTCTACGGCCCCGAGCGGCTCGCCCCGTTCCAGGACGCCTTCCCGCCCGTGGAACACCCGGTCGTACGCACACATCCGGAGACGGGCAGGCCGCTGCTGTTCGTCAACACCTCCTTCACGACCCGCATCACCGGCCTGGCACGCGAGGAGAGCGACCAGCTGCTGCGGCACCTCATACAGCAGGCGCATGTCCCGGAGTACCAGGTGCGCTTCCGCTGGCAGGCGGGAGACATCGCCTTCTGGGACAACCGCGCCACGCAGCACTACGCGGTGAACGACTACGGCTCGCACCGCCGCGTGGCTGAGCGCGTCGCCATCGCCGGGGACCGCCCGTACTGACCGCGGCGGGCGTGCGGCCCCTGGGTGAGGACGATCCAGGGGCCGGCACCGCGGCCACCCTTCCAACTGTTCTTGTCATGCACCTGTACAGACCTTCGGTGTCGTGCTGTCATGCCAACTACCGCTCTTTCCAACGTTGTACAGGCGAACGTCGTCCAGGCCAATACGACGAGCCGCCTCTCTTTCTCTCCGTACGTGCACGTCCTTGCCCCACGACACCCAAGGAGTCACGATGCGCAGCACCACTCCGGCCCCGCGCCCCGGGGCAGCCTGGCTGAGACAGCGGGCGAGGCGGATCACCACCGTGCTCGCCACCCTCGCGCTGGTCTGCACGGCCGCGCTGACCGCGACGGGCAGCGTGCAGGCCGCACCGTCGGCAGCGGCCGCCTGGACGCCCAAGCCCTCCCCCATGACCACTCCCTGGACGAACCAGGTATCGGTCGACAATCCGCTGCCGGAGTATCCGCGCCCCCAGCTCACCCGTCCCGACTGGGCCAATCTGAACGGCATCTGGGACTTCGCGGTCACCACGGCGGACGCGGGCCAGCCCGCCTCGTTCTCCGAGCAGATCCGGGTGCCGTTCGTCGCCGAGTCGGCGCTCTCCGGGATCCAGCGCAAGATCACCCAGAACGACAAGCTCTGGTACAAGCGCACCTTCACCGTCCCGGCGGGCTGGAACGGCCGCCGCGTCCAGCTCAACTTCGGTGCCAGCGACTGGCGTACGACGGTCTGGGTCAACGGCAGCCAGGCCGGCGGCACGCACAGCGGCGGCTACGACTCCTTCTCGTACGACATCACCGGCCTGCTCAACGGTGGCACCAACACCATCGTCGTGTCCGTCTGGGACCCCAGCCAGACGGGTATCGGGGCGGTCGGCAAGCAGCGCATCAATGACGTGGCCCCGCATCCGGGCGGCGGCATCTTCTACACCGCCGCCTCCGGTATCTGGCAGACGGTGTGGCTGGAGCCGACGGCCCCGGCGCGCATCACCCGCCTCGACATGGTGCCCGACCTCACGAACAACACCCTGAAGGTCACCGTCCGCGGCGACGGCGTCTCCGGGCAGAGCGCCAGGGTGACCGTGACCTCCGGCTCGACCACGGTGGGCAGCGCGACCGGCGCGGTCGGCAGCACGATCACCGTGCCGGTCCCGAACCCTCACCTGTGGACGCCCGAGGACCCGTTCCTGTACGACGTGAAGGCGGACCTGGTCTCCGGCTCCACCACCGTCGACTCCGTGGGCAGTTACGCCGGAATGCGTTCCGTGGGCATCGCCCGGGTCGACGGCGTCCTGCGTCCCGTCCTCAACGGGAAGTTCGTCTTCCAGACCGGCACCCTCGACCAGGGCTACTGGCCCGACGGCATCTACACCGCGCCGACCGACGACGCCCTCAAGTACGACCTGCAGAAGCACAAGGACCTCGGCTTCAACATGGTGCGCAAGCACATCAAGGTCGAGCCGCAGCGCTGGTTCTACTGGGCGGACAGGCTGGGGCTGCTGGTCTGGCAGGACATGCCCTCCATGGACACCCGCACCCCCGACAGCGCCGCCCGCACACAGTGGGAGGCGGAGTACGACCGCATCATCGACCAGCACCGCAGCTCGCCGTCCCTGGTGATGTGGGTCGACCAGAACGAGGGATGGGGGCAGTACGACCAGGCCCGCATCGCCGACCATGTGAAGGCGTACGACCCCTCGCGGCTGGTGAACAACATGAGCGGCATCAACTGCTGCGGCGCGGTCGACGGCGGCAACGGTGACGTCCTCGACCATCATGTCTACGTCGGCCCCGGCACGACCGTGCCCAGTGCCACCCGGGCCGCGGTCCTCGGTGAGTACGGCGGCCTGGGATTCAGGGTCGCCGGTCACGAGTGGTATCCGGGCGGCGGCTTCAGTTACGAGGACCAGGCGGACCAGGCCCATCTCAACAACCGCTTCGTGGGACTCCTCGACGCCCTGCGCGAGGTGCGGATGCCCGCCGGGCTCTCGGCGTCCGTCTACACGGAGATCACCGACGTGGAGAACGAGGCGAACGGCCTCCTCACCTACGACCGGCAGGTCGTCAAGGTGGACGCGGCCCGCGTCCAGGCCGCCAACCGCGCCCTCATCGACGCCTCGCGGGCTCCCAGCACTCCCGTCGTGCTGCCCTCGAACCAGTACAGGTCCCTGCGGGTGACCACCCCCGGCTACACGAACCGCTATCTGCGGCACCGGGACGGGGCCGCCTACACCGACGTGGTCGACGCGAACAGCGCCGCTCTGCTCAAGAACGACGCCACCTGGAAGATCGTGCCGGGCCTCTCGAACAGCGCCTGCTACTCCTTCGAGTCACGCAACTACCCCGGCCAGTACCTGCGTCACCGCGACTTCCGTGTCTACAAGGAGTCGGGCAGCGGGGCCGTGTTCCAGGCCGACGCCACTTTCTGTGCCGTGCGCGGCGCGGGCGGCGGCGTCCGGTTGTCCGCGTCGAACTTCCCCGAGCAGTATCTGCGGCACTACAACGCCGAGTTGTGGCTGGCCACCCCGGGCGGCTCCCACGCCTGGGACAACCCCGCCTCCTTCACCGAGGACACCACCTGGGCCGTCGAGGCGCCCTGGGCCCCCTGACCGCGCGCGAGGGACGGCGGCCGCCGGGCCGCCGCCCCTCGCCCTCTCACATGTCCGCCCACTCCTCCGTCTCGGCCGGCCGCCGGGGCGGCACCACGACCGGACGGCGCACGATCAGGCGCTCCACGGCATACGACATCTCCTTCGTACCGGCGTCGGGACGCGGGTGATAGCGGCCGGCGCACACCGACAGGTTGACGATGAGGTAGGCGTGCCAGTGCTTACCCACACCACGTCTGTCGGCGAAGACCTGTACTCCGTTGAGCCACCAGACGACCGAGCGGGCACCGAACTCCACACGCAGTTCGACATGGCCGCCGGGACGCACGGCTTCGTCACGGTGGTAGAGATGTCCGCCGCGGACATGGTTGGAGAACTCCAGCAGGTCCGGGTTGTCGGGGTGGTACTCGAACACGTCGATCTCCTGGCCCCCGTCCCGCCAGGTCCAGATGGCCGGCCAGGCCCCCTGCTCGACGGGCAGGCGCACCCGTGTCTCCAGAACGTCGCCGGTGCGGACGACGAACTCCTCCTCGCTTCCCTCGGTCGTCAGCAGGCCCGCGTTCCACAGGCCGTCGGGGCGACGGGAGGCCCGGAACGTACCGGTGCGGGAGTAGGCCGGGTCGGACACCAGATGGTCGAGCTTGTTGTCGGTCGGGTTGACCGGGCCGCCCTCGGGATAGGCCCAGGAGCGGCCGGCCACCCACTGTCTTCGCGAACTGAAATCGGCTGTGAGGACGACGTCGGACACAGGCCGGCTCCTTGGCGACGGAGGAACAGGGACAAATGCGCGCAGCCTGTTTCTCCCCAGCCGCTCACCGCTCATGCGCCCGTCGGGTCCACCGCCGAGCAAACAACCCGCCCGAGTGAACTCGCCGTCGGGCACAGGTCTTCAGGCACGGGGCGGGCGGTTTCCCCAGTCGAGGCGGAGCACCGCCAGGTCGTCGGAGTGGCGTCCGGCGTTCAGCGCATGGGTCTCCTTGATGAGGAGGTCGACGTGGGCGGCCGGGTCCGCCGCCGGCAGTTTCCCGATCAGTGCCAGCAGCCCCTCGACGCCGAGCCGCTCGCTCTTCGTCCCGTTGTGTCCTTCGGTGAGCCCGTCCGTGTAGAGGGTCAGGGCTCCGGTGGCGGGGAGCGGGATGACTGTGGAGGGCCAGCTGTGGGCCCCGGGGACGATTCCCAGCGCGATGCCGTGGGCGGCGGTCAGCTCCCAGGTCCCCTCGGGCGCGGTGAGGAGGGGTTCGTGGTGCCCGGCGAGGTGCAGGGTGGCGGTGGCGGCGTCCTGGTCGAGCGTGAGGAGGGTGCAGGTGGCGAACAGTTGCTGGCTGCCGCGTTCGGCGATCAGGATGCGTTCCATCAGGTGCAGCAGGTCGTCTCCGCGATGCCCGCCCAGGACGAGGGAGCGCCAGGCTATGCGCAGGCAGACACCGAGCGCGGCGGCGTCGGGGCCGTGGCCGCTGACGTCTCCGACGACGGCGTGCAGCAGTCCGTCGTCCCCTTCCACCACGTCGAGGAAGTCCCCGCCGAGCAGGGCCATCGCGGCGCCGGGCAGATAGCGGGAGGTCACTCTGACCGTGGAGGTGTCGAGGATCGGCTGGGGCAGCAGGCCGCGTTCCAGGCGGGCGTTCTCCTCCGCCCGCAGTTGGACCGCCTGGGCCTCGGCGCTCGCGCGTTCGGTCTGGCTCCGGTAGACGGCGTAGCGCAGCGTCCGCTGCAGGAGGTCCGCCTCGACCTTGCCCTTGACGAGGTAGTCCTGGGCTCCGGCCGCCATCGCGTCGGTGCCCGCGCGGTCCTCGGACAGCCCGGTCAGGACGATCACCGCGGTGTGCGGGGCCAGCCCACGGACGGCGGTGACCGCGTCGATGCCCGACACGTCGGGCAGGTGCAGATCGAGGAAGATGCAGTCGATCGGGGCGCCGGCCAGTTCGGTGCGGGCCTCGGCCAGTGTGGTCCGGGTGGTCAGCGTGAACCGCAGCCCGGTGTCGTGCAGGAGTTCCTCCACGAGCAGGGCGTCGCCCGGATCGTCCTCGATCAGGAGGATGCGGTACATCGGCTCGTCGGAGGCCGCGCCCGGGGCGGCCGTCGTGGCTGCGGTCATCGGGCCGGCTCCGCCTCGGATCGGGTCGCCTCCGGCGTGGCGGACGTGCCGGGGCCCTCCGGCGGCCGGGGTGCGAGGGTGAAGGTGAAGCGCGCGCCGTCGTGGTAGGCCGGGTCGACGGCGATGGTGCCGCCGTGGAACTCGACGATCTTCTTGCACATCGCGAGGCCGATCCCGCTGCCGGAGTAGGCGTCCTTGGTGTGCAGCCGCTGGAAGATCACGAAGATCTTGTCGGCGTACTCCGGCGCGATGCCGATGCCGTTGTCGGTGACGGTGAACCGCCACAACTCGCCCTCCCGGTCCGCCGTGACGTGGATCTTCGGCGCCTCACCCGGCCGCCGGAACTTGACGGCGTTGCCGATCAGGTTCTGCCAGAGCATGCCCAGCTGGGTGGGGTCAGCGACCAGGGTCGGCAGCGGATCGTGGGTGATCGTCGCTCCGGCCTCCTCGATACCGACGCTCATCGTGGACAGGGTCCGCTCCAGCACCTTGTCCAGGTCGACACTCTGGTGGGTGTTGTGCAGCCGCCCGACCCGGGAGAAGTCGAGCAGGTCGTTGATGAGGATCTGCATGCGGTTCGCGCCGTCGACCGCGAAATCGATGTACTGGTCGGCCCTGCTGTCGAGCTGCCCCCCGTAGCGCCGCTGCAGGAGCTGGGTGAAGCTGGAGACCTTGCGCAGCGGCTCCTGCAGGTCGTGCGACGCCACGTACGCGAACTGTTCCAGCTCGGCGTTGGAACGCTGGAGGTCCGCGGTCTGCGCGTCCAGCCGCAGCCGTGTCTCCTCGCTGACGGCCAGCTCCCGTACGAGTCGCCTGCGCATGAAGTCGATCTCGCTGCTGAGGCGCCGCAGGTCCGCGGGGCCGGTCGGCGCGATGGGGTGTTCGAAGTCACCGCCGGAGATGGCACGGGCGTCCGCGCCGAGCTGCTCCAGGGGACCGTTGATGCCGCGCCGCAGTCCTTCGAAGATCAGAGCCGTCAGGACGACGATGACCACCGCGATGGCGCTGAACACCCAGTTCCTCAGGGTCATCGTGGACATCAGGTCGTCCCTGGCCTTGACCCGGTCCGCGCGCAGCCGTTCCTGCTGGCTGTCCAGGGCGGCGCGTACGTCGTCGAACGCGGCTTTGCCCTCCGCGGCCCGTTCGGTGGCCAGCGGTGAGGGCGAGCCGGGCGCCGCGGCGGCGATGGGCCGGGCGATCCTCTCCTGCCACGTCTCCACGGCGTCCTGCACGGCCTTCAGGTCCTTCAGACGGTCGGGGTCGTCCCGAAGCAGCCCGGTGAGCTGATCACTGTTCGCCTTCTGCTCGGTGATCCCCTGCTCGTAAGGGGTTATGAACTCCTGCTTGCCGGTGAGCCCGTACCCGCGGATCCCGGTCTCCTGGTTGAGCACGGCCGCTTCCAGGCGGATCGCGACGGTCAGGGCGGGCGAGCGCACGTCCACTAGGTCACTGCTGAGCGTCTCGGTCCGCCCCAGGACGTAGGCGCCCGCCGATCCGAGCACTGCCAGAACCACCAGGGACGCGGCCACCCCTACACGAAGCCACCGCCTGGTCGTCCACGCGGAAAGCCCTCGCGTACGCGATCGCCCCTCATCGCCGGTCATTCTGTGGACTCCTCGCTGTGACACTCGCCTTGAAAGTTTGGCCAGCACACTTTAGAGGGCGACAACCCTTGTTGTCGCGCGGCTGCCCAGGGACCTAGAGTGCCGGGTATGCCCGGCAAGGACTTCGTGTTGCGGATCACACCGCAGGAGACAGCCACCATCGCGGACGCGACGGTCGGCGATCTTGCGCAGCGCCTTGCCCGGCGACTGCTGGAGGCCCCGTCGCATCCGGCATCGGACGACCCGGCACAGGCCCTGGCCCTGCTCCACGTGCTGGATCATCTCAAGCAGGCCACTGAACGACTCCAGCAGGAAGCGGCCGTGGCAGCCGCACGCGCGGGTGCCGGGTACCCGCAGATCGGCGCCGCCTGCGGCATGACCCGGCAGGGCGCCCGGCGCCGCTGGCCGGGGCTCTTCCACCACTCCAACGAGAAACCCACGGAGCATCCGAAAATGACCACCCCCGCCCGCCCCTTCGACGTCCTGCTCGTCGAGGACGACATGGCCGACGCCATGCTCATCGAGGAAGCCCTCTCCGAGCGCGGGGCCCGCAACCTGGTCCAGGTCACCGACGGAGTCGCCGCGCTGGAGCACCTGCGGACACCGGGTACGCCGCGGCCGGACCTCATCGTCCTCGACCTGAACATGCCGCGGATGAACGGCCGCGACCTGCTCAAGGTCCTGAAGAGCGATGACGATCTGGCGACGATTCCCGTGGTCGTCCTGACGACGTCCACCGCTCCGGACGACGTGACGGGCGCGTACAGCAGTCACGCCAACGCCTACGTGACCAAGCCCGTCAACCTCGACGAGTTCGAGCAGGCCGTCCAGAGCATCGACGCCTTCTACCTCGACACCGCCACCCGGCCCCGCCCCTGAACCGCGCGGCCGGTCACACCGGCCGCTCCAGGTGCGCGAGCACCGTGCGGACGGCCCGGGACACGGCGTCGCGGGCCTCGTCCGTCGGTTCGTCGGTCTCGAAGCCGTGGCGGCCGTGCGGGACGTCGATGATCTCGACCGGGGCCTTCGTCTCCCGCGCCGCGGTCACGAACTCCCGCACCGTGGCGGCGATCTGTGGCGTCTCCAGACCCGCGCGGGTGAGCACGAGGGGCGGCGGTGTCCCGTCGGTGGCGTGGAGCGCGCCGACCGGGCCGAAGCGGGGGCCGACCGCGCCCCAGCCCGGCAGCGGGGCCAGGATCGGGTAGGTGAGGGCCAGGCAGCGCAGCCACGGCGGTGGGGCGGTGATCCAGTCCGCGGCGAGCAGTCCGGCGCCGGAGAAGATCCACAGGGCGATGCGCTGCCCGTCCACCCGGGGGTCGGCGCGTAGCAGTTCGACCGCCTCGGCCACGTCGTCGGCGGCCCGCGCGTAGTCGGTGATGCCGTGCAGGCGGTGCTCCACGACGGCGCCCACCGCGCCGAGGCCGGCGGTGCAGCGGGCGTAGCCGAGGTAGAACGGCGAGTCGCGCGGCGCCGGGACGAGGTCCGGGGGCACCGGCCCGCCGTGCACGAACAGCACCGCGGGCCAAGGGCCTCGCGCTTCTCCCGTTTTCCCGTCCGCCTCCGGCAGGTGCAGGTCCACCCGCCCGTTCCGCACCCGCTGCCGCTCCGGGGCGTCGAGCAGGAAGGGCCGCAGGGACCGCGACTCGCCCTCGGACACGGTCAGCCGCCGGCCCTCGTCCGCGGCCGCGCGAAGCAGTACTTCGGCCAGTTCGTCCGGGCGGGAGAGCATCGGCCAGTGGCCGGTGGCCAGTTCGAAGAAGCCCACCTTCGGGTCGGCCAGTCTCCGGAACTGCGGCGGACCGGTGCGTACCAGCGCCTCGACCAGTTCCACGGTCGTCCCGCCGGCCGTGCACAGGATTCCGGTGGTGGGCACGGCCGCGGCGGCGCCGGTCAGTCGCAGCGGCTGGGTCAGCGTGTGCGGTGGCTGCGGGGCAGCTTGCCTGCTCAGCAGTTCGAGCTGCCGCGTCGACAGACCTTCCGTGCTGCCCCAGCGCTGCCATTGCGTCGGCTCCGGAGGAGGTACGGGCCCGGGGCGGCCTTCGGCGCGCAGCAGGTCGTGCACCGAGGGATCGGGCACCAGGGCCAGTGCCGTGTCGCCGTCCTGCGGCATCCCGGCGTCCAGGTGAACGACCCGCGCGACGCGCTCCGGGCGGCGGTCGGCCGCGCCCAGTACGGGGTGGATGGCGTAGTCGTGGCCGACCAGCACCGACTCCCCCGGCGGCGCGAGGGAGTCGATCAGCCGGACCAACTCCTCGACATGTGTCTCCAGATCGGCCTCGGGCCGCCTGCTCAGCGTCACCGGGTGTGCCTCGGCACCCGACTCCCGCAGCCGCCCGGCCACCGCGCTCCAGATCGACCCGTCGGTGAACGGGCCGGAGACCAGCACGAATACGGACATCGGTACCTCCAAGGGTGGGTTCGTCGCGGCTAACCTAGGAACTCCCCCTGAGGGAGGTTCAACCCTTGCCACCCGACGGCACGAACAGCGTGGACGGCACCCTGGGTATCGGCGAGCTCGCCGCGCGGGCGCGGACCACGGTCAAGACCGTCCGCTTCTACTCCGACCGGGGCCTGCTGCCCGAGGCCTCGCGCAGTGGCGGCGGCCACCGTCGTTACGGTCCGGAGGCACCGGAGCGGCTGCGTATGATCCGCGCGCTGCGTTCCCTCGGTGTGCCCGTTCCGGAGATCGGGCGGGTCCTCGACCGCGGGGACACCCTGGAGGCCGTCGTGGCACGCCGGCTGGACGGCCTCGGCAGCGAACTCGCCGCGCTGCGCTGGCGCGAGGCCGCGCTACGGGCGGTCCAGGACGGCGCCCCCGGTCAGCTCGCGGAACGTCTGGAGCTGATCGGGGCGGTCAGCGTGCCGCCCAGCACGTCCGCCCTCGCGCACTACTGGCGCCGCCTGTTGCCGGTGCGCCTCTCCGCCCGCCTGCGCGGCGCCGTCACCGAGGCGGCCGTCCCGCAGCCCTCGGCCGACCCGACTCCGGAGCAGGTCCTCGCCTTCGCCCGCATCCACGCCCTGGCGACGGCTGCCACGGACCACTGCCTCGTGTCCCACCGCCCCGTCACCGCCGCGCATCCCGATCTGCTCTACGAGGGTCTGCACGAGGCGTACGTCCTGGTGGTGGCCGCCCTGCGGGCCGACCGCGCTCCCGGCTCCGGCGAGGCACTGGACTGCTTCGTCGCCGCCCACGCCCGCGACTCCGGTACCCGCGACAGCCCCGCTTTCCGCCGCGCCCTCACCGGGCGCCTCGCAGCGGCGGATCACCCGGTGATGGCCCGCTACTGGCAGCTGGCAAAGGAGCTGACGCCCGACGTGACCCTTGGCGGAGCGGACTCCTGGCTCCGCGAGGCGCTGACCACGAGCGTGGCGGCGGGCCCGTAGGACTTCAGGCCATCGTGTTCGCGCGGCTCTGGCGGCGGAACTGGCGCGGCGAGAGGCCGTGGGCGCTGCGGAAGGCCTGGCTGAAATGCGCGGGGCTGGTGAACCCCCACCGGGCGGCGATCGCGTTGATCGGGCGGTCGGCCAGCCGGGGGTCGGCCAGGTCGCGTCGGCACTGTTCCATGCGGCGCTCGCGGATCCAGGCGGCGACGGTGCGGCCTTCGGCGTGGAACAGCTTGTGCAGGTAGCGCAGGGAGATGTGGTGCGCCGCGGCGATCGTCTCCGGGGTCAGGCGCGGATCGCCCAGGTTCTCCCGGATGAAGGCGTGGATCCTTGCCGACAGCGCACGCTGTCTGGTGTGGGGCGGCACCGCGCTCCGCACGTCCAGGGCGTTGGCGAGTGCCGCGGTCAGTACGTCGAGCGTGAGGCCGGCCAGCCGGGCGGTGTCGGCCGGGCCGAGTTCGTGCAGATGCCGGGCCAGTTGCAGCAGGAACTGCGACGACAGCGCGCCGACCCCCTGGTCTCCCGGAATGCGTACCGCGGTCAGCCGCCGCAGATCCCTCGGCGGCAACGGTAACGCCGAGCGCGCGAACTGCAGGACGAGCAGCTGACTCGCCGGGATGTCCGTCGCCAAGGTCGCCGAATACGGTCGCGAGGTGTCGTAGAGGACCAGGTCGCCCACCCTGAACTCCGCGTGCCGATCGCCTTGCGCGACGACTCCCGTGCCATGAACGGCGACAGCCAGTTTGCACAGTTCGGGATCGGCCCGGCGAATGAGCCTGGCCGTACGGTGGATCGTGTACGGAGTGGTGGTCATCAGTGTCGCCTGTACGGGGCCTGGCCCGCCGACATCGATCCGCGCCTGGAATCCGGACTCCAGGTGCGGTTCGCAGCGCAGGTCGTAGGGCACCCAGATCTTCGAGCTGACCTCGCGCCAGAAGGCGAACCGCTCGCGCGCCGGAACGTCTGCCGTACTGATCACGTCCATGACCCCCACCACAGTGTCGATCTCCGTCCTGTCATCCTCGGCGAACGCCCGCGCGCCGTCGTCCGCCGCTCGGCGCAAGTACGCGTGCTTCCGCCGGAGTAGCGCCGGCCGTCCGGCCGCGTCCACGGGCTCCACCCTGAGGAATCCGGGTGGGCGCGAGCAGTGCCGGAACCGCATCGGCGAGCGTGCGGATGTCCTGTCGACCGATGACATCTGTCATGCGGCAGGACGATTCGGACACGCGACCATTTCGTTCATCCGAAAGGCTGGTTTCGTGACGGGCTGGCAGGCGCAAACCCCAACTACCTAAGATGTACTTCCTGTTAGGGACGCAGCTGGTGCCGATCGAGCCGGGGGAACCATGAACACCGACAGGCCGCTCTCCAAGAAGATCGACGCCACCGTGCCGACGGCCGCCCGCATGTACGACCACTACCTGGGCGGCAAGGACAACTACGCGGCGGACCGCGCGGCCTGCGAAGAGCTCGACAAGGTCGTACCCAGCACCCGGCGACTGGCCCTCAACAACAGGCGCTTCCTGCAGCGGGTCGTCAGGACCCTGGCGACGGACTACGGAATCCGGCAGTTCCTGGACCACGGATCCGGTCTCCCCACGCAGGACAACGTGCACCAGGTCGCCCAGGGCATCGACCCCGACGCGCGCGTGGTCTACGCCGACAACGACCCCATGGTGCTCGTCCACGGCCGGGCGCTGCTGGAGCAGAACGAGCGCACCGCGGTCATCCACGCGGATCTGCGGAACACCGACGAGATCTTCTCGCACCCCGACACCCGGCGTCTGATCGACTTCTCACAGCCGGTCGCCGTTCTCTTCAACTCGGTCTTCCACTGCATCCCCGACAGCGAGACCGACGGCCCGCAGGCCGTGGTGCGGCGCGTGGCCGAGCGGCTCGCGCCCGGCAGCTTCATGGTGATCTGCCAGCTGGTCAGCGAGGACGCCGAGGTCCGGGCCTTCGTCACCGACTTCATGGACAAGGCGACGCAGGGCCACTGGGGACGCGTACGGCAGGAGAAGGACGTAGCGGCCCTGTTCGACGGACTGGAGATCCTTGAGCCGGGGCTGGTGGAGGTCTCCACCTGGCGGCCCGACAGCGAAGTGCAGACCCGTCAACTCTCCCAGGAGTGGATCGAGTTCGGCGGACTGGGACGCCTTCCCTAGGGCCTGTCAGGCAGATCGCGCCGCTGCCCGCCCGTCGTCGCCCGGAGGACGAGCTGCGCGCGGGTCACTCCGACCCGTAGCGCTGCTCCATCGTGCTGCGCAGCATCCGCAGCGAGTCACGCGGCTTCAGCGCCTCGTCGGCCAGCCGGTCGAGGGTGAGCCGGTACTCCTCGGTCTCGTCGCGGTCTTCGAGGAAGTGGGCGCTCCTGATGTGTTCCAGATAGACGACGTCCGGCAGGTCGAGGCCGCCGAAACGCAGATAGGTGATCGGGATGGCGGGCGCCGAGGCGTTCGTGACGTCCAAAGGCACGATCTGCAGCACCACGTGGGGCCGTTGGGCCATGTCGATGAGGTGCGCGAGCTGCTCGCGCATGGCTTCCCGGCTGCCCAGCACCCGCAGCAGGACGGACTCGTCGATGACGGCCCACAGTTGCGGGGCGTCCGCGCGGTGCAGCAACTGGGCGCGGCGCATCCGCAGTTCGACCCGGCGGTGCACCTCGGCGGCCGGTGCGTTCGGCAGGCCCCGCTCCACCACGGCCCGGGTGTACGCAGGCGTCTGCAGCAGGCCGGGAACGTACTGGATCTCGAAGGTCCGGATGGCGGCGGCCGCTTCCTGGAGGCCCACCAGCCGCTCGAACCACTCGGGCATCAGGCGCTTGTCGTAACGCTGCCACCAGCCGGGTTCGTTGGCCCGATGCAGCAGTTTGAGGAGCACCGAGCCCTCGTAGGCGTCGGTGCCGTACAGGTGGAGCAGGGCGCGCACATCGGTCTCGCTCGGAGGTTTGCGCCCCTTGCCCGACTCGATGCGTGAGAGCTTGGCGCCGCTGAACCCCAGTGCGCGCGCGGCCTGGTCCTGGGCCAGGCCGGCGTCCTCGCGGAAGCCCGAGAGCTGGACGCCGACCAGCATCTTCAGCAGAGTGGGAGCCGGCTCGGAACGCTCCAGATAGGATTCGAGCCGTGCGACGCGAGGCGACTCGGCGACCATTTTCGGCTCCCCCGCAATTTGGCACAAGGACGGCAACAGTATCGCACCGGCCCTGCCGGCTCCGCATCCCCCGTCAGCGGGTGGGCAGTTGGGCTCACCGCTCACAGCAGATGGTCGAACTCCCCGTCCTTGGCTCCCGCCAGGAACGCCGCCAGTTCCGTGGACGTGTAGACGAGCGCGGGCCCCTCGGGATCACGGGAGTTGCGCACGGCGACGCCCCCGTCGACCCGGGCGACCTCTACACAGTTTCCCTCGGCGTTGCTGTGTCGGCTCTTGATCCAGCTGACATCCAGCGAGCTGGCCTGTATTCCGTTCTCCACCTCTGGCACCGCATCTCCTAGCTGTTCCCGCCCCTGCGCCGAGCCCGAAAGCTCGGCGGCCCAGGCTCACGACGCCTCGGTCCGCCCTCGACCGACGTCTTCGGCCAAACTTCACGCAATTTCGCGTGCAATTGCACACGACCGCGTTCAGTGTGGATAATAACTGCAGCGCCGACAACCCCAGCCAGGACATTGCGTCCTGACGTCAGATCAGGGAGATGACGTGTTGTCACCTGCGCGACCAGAGCTCCCGTCACCGCTGACGACCGTTTCGTCGGCAGGTGGCCGAGGCAGGTTCACCGGGCTTCCGGCGCGGCTGCCTCTGATGCCTTGCGGGGCAGCCGTTTCGGGGGACGGAGGCGACCACCGGCATCCCGGGCGGTACGGCTCCTCGGCCTCCGCTCACGACGGACACGACGCCCTCGCCATCCAACCGATACGACACGTCGGAAAGGCCTGACGCCATGCACAGCGTTCCGCCGCAACAGCCGAGGACCGGGCAGCGAGGGCAAGAGGCGGCCCGGACAGGGAAGACGCCGATATCGCCACTGACAGCCGTGGGGGACGTCTCCTGGAGCGCGATGCGGGATTCCACCGGCTGCGCCACCGCCATCCCCCTGCTCCTCGACGGTGTCGCCTCGGGCGACGCGCAGACCGCGGCGACGGCGCTCAAGGAACTGCGTGAACGCATCTGCCAGTACGGCTTCGTCGTGGAGCAGGCGACCGCCGCCACGGTCCCTTTCCTCTGGGAGCTGGCGCAGCTGCCCCAGGTGACCTGCCGGGCACGGATCCTGCACCTGCTCAAGAACATCGCCGACACCCGGCAGTGGGAGAGCATCGCGGACGCCTATCCGAAGCTGCTCAACCACCGGGAGAACCCTGCCGTGTGGGAGCGCGCGGCGAGGGAAGCCGTCCACGCCCATCAGGACGCGCTCGACGTGCTCGTGTCGGACGACGACACCGAGATCGTGCACGCCACCACCGAACTCGCACGCACGCTGGGCAGACAGACCTGCTGAACCGGCGGCCCGGGGAGGGGGCCCGTACGCAGCCGGAGCGGGTGCCCCGGCGGTGGCCGGTCAGATGTGCTTCTGAGCCGCCTCGCGCCGCCGGCGCTTGCCCAACGGGGCCTGCGAGAGGTCCTCGGCGGTGGATCGCAGGTTCTTGTAGCCGTACCCGCGTGCGGTGAGCCAGGTCCTGGCCGCTTCCTCGGCACGTCCGGTCGCGTCGAGGATGTCCTCCTCCTCTTCCCCCGCGTCCAGGAAGCGGAAGGTGAAGGCGGACCGTGCGGCGATGTCGTAGCTCAGGTGCCCTTCAGGGGTGAAGGCCGCGCGCAGTACGTCGTGCGCCGCGGCATCGGCCAGCAGGGCGGACCGCTGGTCGGCCCCGAGCCCGTCGAAGACGCCGCGCACGGTGATGCGGAAGGTGCGAGTACTCATCGGGCGACCTTAACGAGCCAGGTGGGCGGTGTTCCACAGGGTTTTCCCGTGCCGTGCCCGCGGGCGCCCGCGGGTGCCCGTGGGTCAGCTCCCGGCAGGTGGGCCGGTTCTCGGGCTCAAGAGGACTCCACGGCCGCCTTGATGCGCTGCCCGAAGGCAGGGGCGTCCTTGCGTGCCGCGCCCCCCGCGAGAGGCAGCAGCAGCTTTCCGATGCCGTGGCCCTCCAGCACGTTGAAGATGCGGACGCGGGTTCCGCCGCTCGGCGTCGGCTCAAGGTCGTAGCCGCCGTCGGCCGCGGTGATCAGATTCCGTGACCGCTCGCTCCAGCGGATCCGGCTCGGGGAGACGAGTTCGGTGATCTCGAACTCCCGTCCCGTCTTCATGCCGGCGTCCTTCACGGTGCTGTGGAAGACCGTGCCGACGGCCGTCGGCCCGGCAGGCTTCTTGTCGATCTTCTGCACTCGGGGGCTGAACTTCGGATCGTTGGTGCCGTCCGCGAGGAAGGCGAAGACCTCGTCGATGGGACGGTCGATGTCGACAGTGGCCTCGAACTGGGTGCCCATGGACTCTCCCGGGGATGGCGGCGGCCGGCGACAGGAGGCTCGGCGTCGCCGAGGCCACCGGTCCGCACGTCAGAACAGGCGGGTCAACCATACGACGCCGCGCCCGGCCCCGCAGCAGTCCCAACGGACATGTCCTTGTCATCTCTCTGGACAGCCGCCGCACGGCGTGCTGTGATGCCGCAAGCCGAACTTTCCAACGTTGTACAGCCTCTGTTCCGCCGCTCACGGCCGACGTCCGCCCGCCCTTCCACGGCAGCCGTCGGTGGCCACTTCCTCTCCCCCAACAGGAAGCAGTGACATGCCGATCGACAGACGCCATCTGCTGCGCACCGGTTGCCTCGCCCTCGGTGCGGGCGTACCCCTGATGAACACCGGACCCGTCGCCGCCGCCACACCCCCGGTGGCCGCCGACGCGGCTGCCGATGTGGCCGCCGACGCCTTCCTCCGGCTGAAGCCCGGCAGCATCGTCCCGCGCGGCTGGCTCGCGGGTCAGCTGCGGCTGCAGCTGGACGGACTCTGCGGCCGTCTCACGGAGAAGTCCCACTTCCTGGACTTCGCCACGAGCGGGTGGGTCCACCCCGAGAACAACGCCTGGGAGGAGCTGCCGTACTGGCTGCGCGGTTACGTGCCGCTGGCCGCCGTCACCCGGGACACCGCCGCGCTCGACCGGGCGCGACGCTGGATCGACGCGATCCTCGCCACCCAGCAGAGCGACGGCTTCTTCGGGCCGCGCGCACTGCGGACCGCACTCAACGGCGGCCCCGACTTCTGGCCGTTCCTCCCTCTCCTGCAGGCGCTGCGCAGTTTCGAGGAGTTCACCGGCGACACCCGCGTCGTCCCTTTCCTCACCCGGTTCCTGCGGTACATGAACACCCAGGGCAAGGGTGCCTTCGACACCAGCTGGGTGTCGCAGCGGTGGGGCGACTGCATGGACATCGCCCTGTGGCTGTATCGCCGGGCGCCGGAGCCCTTCCTCCTCGACCTGGTCGACAAGATGCACGCGTGGGGCGCCGACTGGACCGGTGCGCTGCCCAACGCCCACAACGTCAACATCGCGCAGGGTTTCCGTGAGCCGGCCCAGTACGCCCAGCGCTCCGGGTCCGCGGAGCACACCCGCGCCAGCTATCGCACGTACACCGAACTCCTCGCGGCGCACGGCCGGTTCCCCGGTGGGGGCTTCGCGGGTGACGAGAACATCAGGCCCGGTTTCGGCGACCCGCGGCAGGGCTTCGAGACCTGCGGTGTCGTCGAGTTCATGGCGAGCCACGAGCTGCTCACGCGCGTCACCGGAGATCCGCTCTGGGCCGACCGGTGCGAAGAGCTGGCCTTCAACATGCTGCCCGCCTCCCTCGATCCCGACGGCAAGGGGGTGCACTACGTGACGAGCGCCAACAGCGTCGACCTGGACAACTCCCGCAAGACGCAGGGGCAGTTCCAGAACGGCTTCGCCATGCAGTCCTTCCAGCCCGGCATCGACCAGTACCGCTGCTGCCCGCACAACTACGGCATGGGATGGCCCTACTTCGCCGAGGAACTGTGGCTCGGTACCCCGGACGGCGGGCTCGCCGCGGCGATGTACGCGGCCTGCCGGGTCAGGACACAGGTGGCCGGCGGCACGACCGTCACCGTCACCGAGGAGACCGACTACCCGTTCGGCGAGACGGTCGACTTCACCGTCTCCACACCGCGTTCCGTCCGCTTCCCGCTGCTGTTGCGGATACCGGGCTGGTGCGCGGCGCCGCGGCTCCAGGTCAACGGGAAGAGCGTGCAGGCGCGGAGCGGACCGGCCTTCGTACGTGTGGAACGCACGTGGGCCGACGGCGACCGGGTCTCGCTGCGCCTGCCGCAGAGCACGACCGTGCACACCTGGTCCGGAAACCGGAACTCGGTCAGTGTCAGCCACGGCCCGCTCACCTACGCACTGCGCATCGGCGAGAGATACGTCCGCTACGGCGGGGACGCGACCTTCCCCGAGTACGAGGTCCATGCCACGACACCCTGGAACTACGGGCTGGTGCCCGGCGGGGGCCTGGAGGTGCGTCGGGCCCCGGGTCCGGTCGCCGCCAACCCGTTCACGCAGTCGGCCACCCCCGTCTCGATCACGGCGGAGGCCCGCCGTGTCCCGGAGTGGATCGCCGACGACGAGCATGTGGTGGCCCCGCTGCAGCAGAGTCCGGCCCGGTCCGCGGGCGCGGTGGAGCAGGTGACGCTGATCCCCATGGGTGCGGCCCGGCTCCGCATCGCGTCCTTTCCGACCGCCTCCCCCGCCGGCACGCCCTGGCAGCCGGAGAGCCCGTACCGGCGGATCCGGAACAAGCACAGCGGGAAGGTGCTCGCCGTGGACGGCATGTCCACCGACAACAGCGCCCACGTGGTCCAGTTCGACAACTCGGGCACCGGGGACCATGCCTGGCAGGTCCTGGACCAGGGCGACGGATGGTCGCTGATCCGCAACGGCCACAGCGGGAAGGTCCTGGGGGTCGACGGCATGTCCACCCAGAACAGCGCGCACGTCGTGCAGTTCGAGGACAACGGCACCGACGACCATCTGTGGGCCTTCGCCGACGCGGGGAACGGCTGGTTCCTGATCCGTAACAAGCACAGTGGGAAGGTCCTGGGAGTGGACGGTATGTCCACCCAGAACAGCGCACATGTCGTCCAGTTCGAGGACAACGGCACCGATGACCACCTATGGCAGTTCGCCTGAAACCGAGCGGTCAAAAGTTGAACCGCCGGGCTCCGCGCGCCGTCTTGATGGTTGAGGCGGCACTGTGACGAGAGATGGCTCATGGTGCCGCTGAGGCATAGGTACGTTCACAGGAAAGGCGCTTGGAGTGGTGTTAGTGCATCAGAGGGCGAGACGGATCAGCTCGATCACGGGAGCCGCGCTGGCGGCGGTCGTGGCTCTCGGCGGATGTTCGAGCGACTCGGACTCCGACGCGGACAAGAAGTCGCCCGCGAGCGGCTCGCCCGCGGCCGACAAGAAGCCGGACTCGGACGCCTCGGCGTCGTCGCCGGCCTCGGCCGCCGACCGGTCCACGGCCGAAGGAGCAGTCGCCGCGTGGGTCACCGCGGTCGTCAAGGGCGAGCCCAAGGACGCCTGCCTGGTGATGGCGGAGCCGGCCAGCGGGTCGAAGCCCGCGACGGTCGGCAGTGAGAAGACGTGCGCCGACGACGCTCCCGAGAGGAAGCAGATCGACGCGACCGTCAAGCAGCTCGGTGAGTCGTTCACGCCCGAGCCGCCCAGCGACGACCCGAAGGTGGAGGTCGCCGAGGTCCCGGCCAAGGGCGACACCGTGGAGTTCCCCGCCGAGAAGATCACCATCGACGGGCAGACCCTCGACGAGATCGTCCTGTCCCACTCCACCGGAGTGACGGCGGACCAGCTGGACATCAACGTCCAGTCCAGCAAGATCGAGGACTCCTGGTACGTGACGAACCTGGACTTCAACATCGGCTAGGACCCCTCCGGCCGATCGTGTGCCCGCCTCATGCCCGCGTCCTCCGCTGCGGGCGCGAGGCGGGCACATCCGACGGACAAACAGCCCCGTGGCCGCGGTCGTTCAGGCAGGCCGCTCAGCCGGGCCGCACATCGGCTTCCGGGAGACCTCGTCGAGGACCGCGGCGACGACTACGCGATGGTCGATGCGGGAAGGTCGATTCTGGAGAACTGCCCTTCGGAGAAGGAGCACAGGATGCAGAATCGGCCCGAAGACGTCCCGGCGCAGCCCGAACCGCAGGCGTCGCCTCCCCCCGGCTCCACCGCTCCGCCCGGCCCCGCCGTTCCGTCGCCCGACCAGCCCACCTCCTCGCACCAGTCGCAGACACATCAGTCACCAGCGGACCGGTCGCAGGCACAACTCCCGCAGTCCTCACCGCCGAGACCCGAGCCCCCGATGGTCCCGTACCAGGGCACGCAGCCGGGGAACACCTACGGCCCCCCGCCCGCCTATCCTCCGGCCCCGCACTACACGTACGGGCAGCCGTCAGGTTTTCCCCCGCCGACCGGCGGCAAGAGCGGCGCGGGGCGCGCGGTGCTGTGGGCGGCGGCGGGTGCGGTCGTCGCCTCCGCCCTGTGGGCCGGCGGGATCTTCCTCTTCGGTCCGCTCGGCGGCGATGCGGATCTGGCGGGATACCGGGCCAGGTCCAATCTCTGCTCCTCGGTCGACTACGACGCCCTCAGGACCGAGTACTCCGGGGAGGGCACGGCCCCCACGCACAACTCCCTGAAGCACAAGGCCATCGATCAGAGCTACTGCAGCATCTCCCTGAAGACGTCCTCGTCGAGCACCTCCTACTCCGACGCGTATCTCTCGGTACAGATGGATCTCCACAAGGAGACCGATCCGTCGGCCGAGTTCACCGCGCTGTGGTCCGAGTACAGCCAGCGGTACGAGGACTACGAGGTGGCGAAGGTGTCCGGCTTCGGTGACGAGGCCTATCTCGTGACCGAGGACACCACGACCGGCTCGTCGACCGGCGGCAGCCGGGCGGTGACTCTCGCGGTGCGCGACGGCTGGATGACGTACCAGATGAGCTGGAACGTCTACACGACCTCCTACGGGACCACGTCGCCGCCCGAGATAAGTGAGGTCTCGCGATGGGTGAAGACCGACACCCGGTCGACGCTGGAGAACCTCCGGTCCGACTGACCCGAAGAGCGGCAAGGACAGCAAGGACGGCGCCCTGTGTCCTTGGGCCTTCGAGGAGCAGTCAGGTGGCCCGACGTGCGGCTTTCCAGGCGCGGTAGTGCCGCTCGGGCGCGTCGGTGAAGGAGGCGTGGCGGGGGCGCCAGCCGAGCAGGCGGTGGGCCTTGGCGCTGGTGACGAGTTCGTCCTGATCGGCGGCCATCTGCAGCATGCCGCCCGCTTCGGCGCTCTCCTCGGCGATCCCACCGGTCCAACCGGCTGCGCTCACAGCGACGCGCTGCATGTCCAGGGCGCTCAGACGCTGGTCGTCCGCGACGACGAAGACCTCGCCGTCGACGGCCGCGGGGTTGTCGAGGACACGGACGTAGGCGTCGGCGAGGTCGTCGACATGGATCCAGCTCCACCGCTTGGTGGTGTCGCCGTAGAAGACGGGTTCGCCGGCCTCGGCTCCGGCGAACCACTGCCCGGTCATGGAGGTGGTGGCCGGGCCGCCGTACATGAAGCCGGGGCGGACCACCGTGTGGGACAGGCCGGTGGCGGCGAGTTCCTTCTCCAGGGCGAAGCGGAAGCCTATGGGGCTCTCGGGGTTGCCCCGGGTGTTCTCGTCCATGAGCGCCGGTCCGGTGCGGCCGTAGGCGGAGATGCCGGTGGTGAAGACCAGGTGACGGCGCCGACCGTCCCTCTCCTGCGCCTCGACCAGTTCGGTGAACAGGCGCCGGTCGGTGCCGACCGGGTCGCTCATGTCCATCAGCAGGTGCACCACCGCGTCCGTGCCGTCCAGATGGTCACGCCATGACTCGGGCCGGGACAAGTCGCCCTGTACAGGGGTGACTTCGTCGACCGTGAGATCGCGGGCAGCCTCGGTGGCGGTGTCGCGGGTCAGGCCCAGGACGGTGTGCCCGGCGCGGGCCAGGGCGGTGGACACGCGGCGGCCGGCATAGCCGGTGGCGCCGGTGACGAGGATCTTCATGGTGCCTCCATATTTGCTTGCTCCAGCAATAATGTCGATGGTTGCTTGCCTCGTCAAATACACTGGCCGACATGGCTGCCGACGCCGATCCCGCCCCTCTGTCCCCCGCACAGCTCCAGCTCTGGCAGAGCCTGGGCCGCCTGGTCCACGCCCTGCCCCGCACGCTGGAGGACGACATGTCCCGCACCGGTGTCACGATGACCGAGTTCGCCGTCCTGCTGCTCCTCAGTTCGGCTCCGGACCGCCGGATGCGCATGTCCGCGCTCGCCGACGCCGCCGGCCTCACCCCGTCGCGCATCACGCGCGTCGTCGACGGACTGGGCAAGCACGGACTGGTCCGCAAGGAACGCCACGGTCAGGACGGCCGGGGCAACGACGCCGTCCTCACGGACTCCGGCCTGCACACCATGCGGGCGGCGCAGCCCGCGCATCTGGCCAGCGCCCGCAACCGCGTCCTCGACAAGATCCCCGACGCCCTGCTGCCGGTACTCGCGGAGACTCTCGCCCACCTCGCCGACTCACTGTCGCAGGAGCACCGCGCAGACCGGGGCTGACGGCCCCCAGGGCTCTGTTCAGAGGGCCCGGCGCACCGGGCTCGGCCCAGGGGGCTCAGCCCCCCGACCCTGACCCCGACCCCGGCCTGCCCACGGGCCGGATCTCAAGCGTGGGCGGGTCCCCCCGGGGCGCCTCCAGCGCGGCACGCAGGGAGTCGACGGAGTGGCGGCCGATGCGCAGCGCGAGTTCTTCTTCGAGTGCCGTCAGGGCGGAGATCGCTTCGAGGTGCGCCGCCGCGCCCTCGCCGGTGCGGCGGATCAGCCGCCGGCGGGCGGAAGAGGGGTCGGGGATCTGCTCCAGCAGCCCCATGCCGATGAGGCTGTGCACGGCCTGATGCGCGGTCTGGCGGGTGACGCCCATGCGCCGGGCCAGCTCGGAGACCGTGGTGCCCTTCTCGTCCAGCGCGGCGAACAACTGGGCCTGCGTCGGGGAGATGGGCGCCATCCCCGCCTGCTCCAACGTCGCCACCAACGCCCCGTCGAACCAGCGGCGGGCGTCGAGGAGCAGCTGCGGGAGCGGAGTGCCAACGGGCTTCATGGGTTCCTCAGAACGGATGCACAGGGGCTTCGAGCTTAGGTCGGGGCATTGCCACGCAGCCAATTCTCATGTCAGGCTACCTGACATAGAGATGTCGCCGTGCCCTCCGTGAGCCACCTCCGGGAGAGAACATGACCGCTGAATTCGCCACCCGCCACCGTGCCGCCTCGCGCATCCCCTCCGATCCGGGCAAGCCGTACTTCATCGAGAAGGGCATGGGTGACCGCGCACACCTCTTCGGCGACCTGTTCACCGTCTACGCGGGCGGTGAACAGACCGAGAACACGTTCAACTTCTTCACCGCCGAGGGCCCCAAGGGCGACATCATCCCGGCGCACTCGCACCCGGACACCTACGAGGTGTTCTACATCGCCGACGGCGCGGTACGCCTGTTCGTCGAGGACACCGCGGGCGAGCAGTACGAGAGGCTGCTGACCGCCGGCGACTTCGGCTTCGTACCGAAGAACTGCCCCCACGCCTACCGCATCGAGCGCCATCACAGCCGCATCGTCGGCGTGGCGGCCGGACCCGGCGGCACCTTCGAGCGGTTCTTCGAGAACCTGGGCACACCCACCGAGGAACTCGGCCTGCCGCAGCGGCCGTACGTACCCGAGCCGCACAAGTTCGGCACCGTACCCCAGCAGTACGACGTGCGCTTCCTGCCCGATCACCAGTGGCGTACGCAGACGCAGGGATGAGCGGCATGCCCTATTTCAAGGCGCTGGCGGCCGGACTGCTCGTCGGGGCTCTCTACGCGATGATGCGGGTCAAGTCTCCCGCGCCGCCGCCGATCGCACTGTTCGGTCTGCTGGGCATGCTGCTCGGCCAAGCCGTCCTGGCGGCGCTGTGACCGCCCCGAGGACCGCCCGAGCCGGCCGTTTCACCCAACACGCGGTGCTGGCCTTCGTCGCGGGACTGTTCATGGGCGCCGTCTACTGGTGCCTGTCGGTCCCCTCCCCCGCGCCCCCGCTCATCGGTCTCACCGGGCTGGCGGGCATCGTCGCGGGCGAGCGGACCGTCACCGCGATCTGCAGCCGTGCCGCCCGGCGCCGTCCGGTGTCACCCGAGGCCGGCGGTCCCGGCCCGGCCACCTTCCAGGAGTCCACCCATGACAGCCACTGAAGCTCCCCGACTCATCGATGTGCACGCCCACTTCGTCACCGAGTCCTACGTCCGTCAGGCCAGGGCAGCCGGGCACGAACTGCCCGACGGCATGCCTGGCTGGCCCACCTGGTCCCCCGCCGCACACCTTGACCTGATGGACCGCTGTGGCATCGGCACCGCGATGCTGTCGCTCTCCTCCCCCGGCGTGCACTTCGGAGACGATGCCGAGGCCGGGCGGCTGGCGCGCGAGGTCAACGAGGAGAGCGCCCAGGTGGTTCGCGAACACCCGGGCCGGTTCGGCCTGTTCGCCTCGCTGCCGCTGCCCGACGTCGACGGCGCCCTCGACGAGATCGCGTACGCCTTCGACACCCTCGGGGCCGACGGTGTGGTCCTGGAGACCAACACCCATGGCGTCTACCTCGGTGACGCGAGGCTGGAGCCGGTCTTCGCGGAACTCGCGCGCCGCGACGCCGTGGTCTTCCTCCACCCCACCTCCCCCGTGTGCTGGCAGCAGTCCGCGCTCGAACGGCCGCGCCCCATGGTGGAGTTCATCTTCGACACCGCGCGGACCGTCACGGACCTGCTGTTCGCGGGCACTCTCGAACGCCACCCCGACCTGAAGGTCGTCGTTCCCCACTGCGGTGGCGCCCTGCCCGTGCTCGCCGACCGCGTCAACGGCTTCATGAGGCTGTTCATGCCCGACGACCGGGGTGCTCCCGACGCCCTCGCACAACTGCGCCGCCTGCACTACGACCTCGCCGGCACCCCCTTCCCCCGCCAGGTCCCCGCGCTCCTGAGCCTGGTCGGCCCCGACCGGCTGCTGTACGGGAGCGACTACTGCTGGACCCCGCCGGCCGCCGCCGAAGCCCACGTCGCCTCGGTCGACGCGGCCCCGGTCCCGGTCGAGGGCGCCACCTGGCGCTCCCTGACCACCGACAACGCACACCGTCTGCTGCCCCGTCTCGCCCACTGAGCCGCCGCCCCGGCTCCGTACTCCGGAGTGATCCATGCCCCTGGCGCCCGACCTCGCCGCGCTCCTCGCACCCGCCGACCCGATCCGGCTGCCCCTGCCACCCGCGGCCCGGCCCGCTCCCGGCGTACGGCTGCTGCGCGGCGTCCCCTACCTGGTGCCCGACGGCCACCGGCCCCTGGAACTGGACCTGTGGCTCCCCGAGAATCCGACGGGGCCCCTTCCGGTCATCGTCTTCGTCCACGGGGGCGCCTGGCGCACCGGGCTGCGCGACGATCCGGGCCCGGCGTTCCGCTCCTGGCAGCCCGGCCCCTTCGCCCGCCTGGCGCAGGCCGGGTTCGCGGTCGCCTGCCCCGGCTACCGGCTCAGCGGCGAAGCCGTGCACCCGACCCAGGTCGACGACCTCTCCGCCGCGTCGGCCTGGCTGCACGCGCGATCAGGTGAACTCGGCCTGGACACGGCCCGAACCGTCGTCTGGGGCGAGTCCGCGGGCGGCCACCTGGCCGCTCTGCTCGCGCTCACCTCGCCCCGTCGCAACCCTTCAGTGCCGCCCATGACCGGCTGCGTCACCTGGTACGCGCCCACCGACCTCGTCGCACTCGCCGAGGACCCCGCCGACGGGCACACCTTCGAGGCGATGATGGTCGGAGGCGCTCCCGCCGACATGCCCGACCGCACCCGCGACGCCAGCCCCGTCCATCATGCCGGCGCCGACGCGCCGCCCTTCCTGATCCTGCACGGCACGCGGGACCACATCGTCCCCAGCGACCAGGGCGTACGGCTGGCCGCCGCGCTGCGGGATGCCGGAACACCCGCCGACCTGCGGCTGATCGACGGAGCCGACCACCTCTGGTACGGCCTCCCCGACGCCGAGGTGGAGCGGTGCTTCGCCCTCTCCCTCGAATTCAGCCGGGAACGCACCGCCCGTTCATCCCTCTGACCGGGAGGAGGGGGCGTCGTCCGCCCACCCGGCCGACTGAGGCATGAACCTGTTCTCCGCCGCGTGTGCCGCCATACGGGCGTCGCGGGCCCGGGCCTCGGGGCCGTCCGGCAGGTGGAACTCCTCGCCCGCCCGCACGGCCCCGGCCTGCACGCTCGTGGCGGTCGCCAGCCGCCGGCGTACGTACCGGTCGAGCGCGTCGGGCACATCGGCCGTCGTCGCGTCCTTGAGTACGTCGCCGAGGACGGCCGCGTCCACGATCGCCTGGGCCGCGCCCTGGGCCAGGAACGGCACCATCGCGTGGGCGCTGTCACCCAGCAGGGTCACTCGTCCGACGTTCCACCGCTCCAGCGGGGCTCTGGTGTGGATGCCGTAGCGAAGCACCTGACCGGCGCGTTCCAGAACACTGAGCACCCGGGGGTCCCATTCCTCGAACTCGCCCAGCTGCTCGCCCGGTTCGGCCCGCGCCGTCCACGACTCCTGGGTCCGCTCCGTCTCGTCCGCCGTGCACACGGCCACCACGTTGAGCAGTTCCCCACGCCGTACCCAGTAGTGGACGAAGTGGCGGCTCGGTCCCATCCAGACGGCGAGTTCGGGCAGGTCCAGATCGGCCACCTCGCAGGCCGGGAGCAGCGCCCGGTAGGCGGCGGTCTTCGAGAAGAGCGCCTTGTCCGCGCCGAAGAGCCACTGGCGGACCGCGGACCGTATCCCGTCGGCCGCGACGACCAGGTCCGCGTCCAGGCGCTCGCCGCTCGCGGTGGTGACATGGGCGGCCGTGTCGTCCTGGTCGATTCCCACGACCGTGGTGTCCAGGCGCACCGACCCGGACGGCACCGCGGCGGCGAGGGCCTGGTGCAGATCGGCCCGGTGAAGGAGCAGGTAGGGCGCCCCGAACTCATCCTCGACCTCGCGTCCCAGCCGGTAGCGGCAGACGTCGGTCCCGTCGGACCAGGTGCGAAAGTACACCTCGGAGGGGCGGTACGCGTACGCGGCGACCTCGTCCAGCAGGTCCAGCCGTCGCAGGACGCGCGTGGCGTTGGGCGCGAGCTGGATACCGGCCCCGATCTCGGTGAACCGCGGTGTCTGCTCGACCAGCGTCACTTCATGGCCGGCACGGCGCAGGCTCAGTGTCGCCGCCAGTCCGCCGATGCCCGCTCCCACGACGATCGCCTTCACGCCACAACCTCACCTCGGTCCACTCGCACCGACGGGACGACATCCCATTGAACCGCCGACTGACTGTCTGTCATAGAGGGCGCCGCGCAGGGAAGACGAGCCTCCCAGCGGACCTCGTACCTGGATGCGCTTATTCGTTGGACAACGCCTGGACGGACGGCGAGCGTTGACGGAATGCATCCGCAGAAGATCTGGGACACCGACACCGCCCGGCGGTACGACACACCCGGCACCGGCATGTTCGCACCCGAGACGCTCGGCCCGACCGTGGACCGCCTCGCACAACTCGCGGGGGACGGAGCGGCTCTTGAGTTCGCCATCGGGACCGGCCGGGTGGCCGTTCCGCTCGCCGGGCGAGGCGTCCCCGTCACCGGCATCGAGCTGTCACTGCCGATGGTGGAGCAATTGCGCGCCAAGGCCGACGAAACGACGATCCCCGTCGTCGTCGGCGACATGGCGACGGCCGTCGCCCCCGGGGAGTACAGCCTGGTCTACCTCGTCTACAACACGATCTCCAACCTCCTCACACAGGCCGAGCAGGTCGAGTGTTTCCGCAACGCCGCCCGCCATCTCACACCTGGTGGCCGGTTCGTGATCGAGCTCTGGGTACCCGAGCTGCGCAGTCTTCCGCCGGGCCGGACTGCCACGGTCTGGCAGTCCGATCCCGACTACATCGGCCTGGACACCTACGACGTCCTGCACCAGCAGGTCGTGTCGCACCACTTCCGGTTCGACGGGACCGAGCAGGCACAGCTGTTCCGCAGCCCGCACCGCTACATCTGGCCGGCCGAACTCGACCTCATGGCCCAACTCGCGGGTTTCGAACCGGAATCCAGGCACGCGGACTGGGACGGCACGGCGTTCACCGCCGAGTCGCGTTCCCACGTCTCCGTCTACCGGGTCCCCCCGTCGCGATAGGCGTTCGGCTGTCGTCCGGGCTCACTCGTGCGACCCCTGACACATGTCAGGGCCGGTGCGACCGGGGTCCTCACTAGCCTTGCGCGCACAGTACCTGCCGACGGCTTTTCCCGGGCCCTTCGTGGCGTCGGGAGGAACCGGTGCCGGAGCGTCGGTCTCAGCAGGGGTTTCTCAGCAGGGGTTGGAGACGGTCCGGCAGGACGGTCGTTCCGCAGGGGGTTGTCTCGTTGACCGACAGTCGTCTCTTTCTCGGCCCCTTGGACGAGGTGCGCGTCGAGTTGGGCCGGGCCCCCGGCGCCTCTCTGTTCCCCGTGCTGAACGAGGTGCTGGGCGGCGCGCGGCAGGGCGTGCCGAGGCGGTGGCGGGACGCGGTCGACTCCGCCCTGCCGGCCTCGGCGGACACCCTGCGTCCGCTGTTCGCGCCGGGCCGTGGCTGGATACCCGATCTTCTGGCGCTGACCGGCGACGTGGTGCACGCGGCCTGGCGGCAGCTCGAGCCTCTCTGGGTGCGGGCCGACGCCCTGCTGGGCAAGGAGACCGAGCGGGTGGGTTCCGCGGTGGTGAGCCGCAACCTCGACGGGGTGCTGACCGGTCTGAGCCCGAGGGTGAGTTACGCGGACGGGACGCTGGCGCTGCCGCCGTGCGGGAGGGAGCGTTTCGAACTCGGTGGCCGGCGACTGGTTCTGATCCCCGTGGTCTCCGGCACCGCCCCCTCCCTCTACAGCCTCGACCAGGACGACGTGGTCTGGTTCAGCTACCCCGTGCCGGGCGTGGGGCGTCTGGGTTCGCCGACCGCGAGGGCACCGCGCGAGGACGGCCTCGTCCAGCTGCTGGGACCGGTCAGGGCAGGCGTGCTCCGCTCGGTGCAGCCGCCCGCGACGGTCAGTGAACTCGCCGGGCTCCTCCACGTGGGCGCAAGCACCATCACGTACCACTGCGAGCAGTTGAAGGCAGCGGGCCTGTTGCAGCGGGAGCGGTACGGCCGGGAGGTGCGCCAGCGGCTGACCGGCCGGGGCGCCGAACTGGTCGACCTGCTCTCCCGGCCCGCCGCGTGAACCGCCCTGAGTCCGCTAGGGGTTGACCAGATGCAGTTCGGTTCCGGAGGCTCGTACGCCTTCGGCCGCCGCGTCGGCCAGCGCGCTGTCGGTGATGACCGTGTCGAACGCGCCGAGGGCGGCCACCCGGTATTTGCCGAAGGTGCCGTACTTCGAGGATCCCGCGACGAGTACGGACGTGCCCGTGCACTCCATGGCGGTCTGTTTGACCTCCACCTTGAGATCGGAGGGGGTGGTCACCCCGCGCAGGAGGTCCCATGAACTGGTGCTGATGAAGGCCATGTCCAGGGCGAGTTGCCGCAGGACGGTGGCGGCGAGGCGGCCGACGCTCGACCGGTTGGCGGACTCCACCTTCCCGCCGACGTGGATGAGGTCGAGGTGGGGAGCGGCGGCCATCAGCAGGTCCACGGTGGTGAAGTCGTTGGTGACGACGGTCAGGGCGGTGTGGTCCACGAGGAACGGAACCATGGCCGACAGGGTCGTACCCGCGTCGAGGTAGACGGTCATGCCGTCCTCCACCAGGCGCGCGGCCTCGGCGGCCATGGCCTGTTTCTCGGGCTGCTCGATGAGCGTCTTGGCCTGGTGGCTGGGTTCGCTCTGCAGGTGGCTGGCGATCCGGGCGCCGCCCGGTACGGAGAAGACCAGCCCCTGGCGCTCCAGTTCGGCGATGTCGCGGCGGACGGTCATGTGCGAGACACCGAGGAGCTGGGTGATCTGCTGGACGCTGAGCACTCCGTCGCGGCGCAGATGCTTCAGCAACTGCTCGCGCCGCTGGTCGGGAATCAGCGGGAGGGAGCGGTCCTCGGCCATCGTCGATGGTCCTTCCTGTTGTCTCACCAAGACGTGTCTCACCGGCTCGTCACGTCAGCTGCCGACGAACGTGCTCAGGAGCAATACTCCACCCAGGCTGAGCAGTGACTGCAGGGAGAGCATCAGTGTCCAGGTCCGGAAGGTCTGGGACACCGAGAGCTGGAAGTACTCCTTGAACAGCCAGAAACCCGAGTCGTTCACATGGGACAGCATGACGGCACCGGAGGCGCTGGCCAGCACCATCAGTTCGGGAGACAGTCCCGGGTAGGCGCCGAGCAGCGGCGCGACGATGCCGGTGGCCGCGGCGGTCGCGACCGTCGCCGAGCCGAGGCAGATCCGCAGCAGCGCGGCGACGAGCCAGGCGAGGAGCAGCGGGGGTATCGACCAGTCCACGGCGTAGTCCGAGATGAGCTTGTCGATGCCGGTGGCGGTCAGCATCGCCTTGAGGCCGCCGCCGGCGCCGAGGATCAGGACGATGCCCCCGACCGGTCCGAGTCCCTTGCCCGCCATCTTCTGGAGTTGTCCGAGGCCGAAGCCGGAGCGGACGCCCAGGGCGAAGAAGGCGAACACGACGGCGGCCAGCAGGGACAGCACGGAGGAGTCGCAGGCCTCGAAGAACGCGTACGGCAAGGTGCCCTCGGCCGTGTGGGACGTGCCGACCGTGCCGATCAGCATGAGGACCGGCGGCAGCAGCACCGTGATCAGCGCCAGGGTGAAGGACGCGGGCCGCCGCTGGTTCTCGGGCAGCGGCTCGGGCTCGGGGACGGGCCCCTTGTCGAGGTCGGGGGCGGGTCCGAACCAGCGGCTCGCGACCTTGGTCAGCAGCGGGCCGCTGATGACGGCGATCGGGATGCCGATGATGAGGCCGTACATGATGGTCAGGCCGGTGTTGGCGCCGTAGGCGGAGACGGCGAGCGTCGGCGAGGGGTGCGGGGGCAGCAGGCCGTGCGAGATGTAGAGCCCGGCCGCCATCGGCAGTCCGACGTAGAGCAGGTGGGTGCCGGTGCGCTTGGCGACCGCGTACACGAGGGGTACGAGCATCACGAAGCTGACGTCGAACAGGTGCGGCATACCGATGAGGAGGGCCGCCGCGGTGATCGCGGTGGGGATCCACTTGACCGGCCGTGCGCCGATGAACACGGTGGCGATGCGGTCGGCGCCGCCGGAGCCGAGCAGGATGCCGCCGAGGATGGTGCCGAGGCCAATGGTGGGGCCGGTGCTCTTGAGGGCGTCGCCGAAGCCGGTCTGGAAGAACTCGACGGTCTTGCCGGGGCCGATCCCGGCGGCGAGCCCGAGGCCCAGCGCGGAGATGCTCAGCGCCAGGAAGGGGTGCAGCTTGGCCTTGGTGATCAGCACGATCAGGACGGCGACGGCGGCCACGCCGAGCAGCAGATGCTGGATGTCCGTGTCCATCAGCCGACCTTTTCGGGGGAAGTGGCGCGGGAGGCGCGGCCCAGGGTCCAGGCCTTCAGCAGGTTCTCGTCGGCGTCGGCGAGGTCGGCCAGCCGGATGAGTCCACCGGCGGCGACCGGGCGGGCAAGTGTGCAGTGGGCGGCGAGGTAGAGCGGGGCGACGTCGGCGGGTGTGTCCTCGTCGCGCAGCAGTACGGCCTGGACGTCGGTCACGTCGTGGTGGTGGCCGCCCATCGCAAGGACGGTCCCGGCGGGCAGGTCCTGCTGCGCGCGGCCCGCCAGCGCTGCGTGGGCGCGCGGGTCGGTGCCCCCGGAGGGGCGGAGGTGCAGGACCGCGGAGAGCAGCGAGACCGGCGTCTCGACGCCCATGAGGTGGTACGGCAGGTAGATCGCGGCGTAGCGGCCGTCGCGGCTGACGACGTGGCCCTTGCCCCGCAGGGTCTCCCAGGTGACCTGGTCGCCGGTGCGGACGACGACGAACACGCCACCGGCGAAGGACGCTTCGTCCGGGAGCCGCAGTGCGCTGAACACGTCGACCGCTCCGGCGCGGTGGAGCAGCCCGCCGTCCTCGCGCAGCGCGTAGACGTCGGCGAGTTCGGCGATGCGGGCGACCGGGTAGTGCAGGCGCTCGACGTCGGGGCGGAAGCCGGTGCTGGTGGCGACGACGGCCATCTCGCAGTAGTCGGCGGTGGCGCCGACCGGCAGTGCCGACACGGCCGCCGCGCGGGCGGCGAGGGTGGCGGGCACGTCGTCGCCGAGGGAAAGCAGCGCGGCGAGTTGCGGGGCGGGGACGGTGGTGTCGAGCTGGGTGACCGTGCCCTTGTCGGGGTCGAGGACGAGGTCGTACTCGCTGGACTTGCCGATGGCAACGATGTCGAGGCCGAGGAACTGGGCCCAGGTCACCAGGCCGATGAGGTTGGCGGGCTGGTCGCCGTCCGCCGTGGTGTAGACGACGCCGTTGTCCTGCGCGAGGTCCGCGAGGTGCAGGCCCGCTACGGAGTCGACCTCCTTGCTGACCATGGCGACGTGCCGGCCGCCGGTGAGGGCCTCGTGTGCCATCGCGTAGCCGTCGGCGGGGCTGCCGGTCGCTTCGACCAGGATGTCCCACGGCGCGGCGGACAACAGGGTGCCGTCCGGGACGAGGACGATGTTCCCCGCCTGTGCGGCGGCGGCCACCTCGTCCGGGGTCGCGCAGACGCTCAGGTCGGAGGCGCGGTATCCGAGTTCCAGGAGCATCGCGTGCAGGCGCGGTACGTCGCGGTCGCAGAGAACGGCGGGCACCAGAGCGGGGATGCGGGGCGTCTGGGCCAGCAGGGTCCGGGCGAAGCCGCCGCCGGCTCCGGACAGTGCGTAGCGCACGGTCCGGTCGCCTGTGTCGGCGAACAAGTGGTGCAGGTTCATGGACCCCTCCTGGATGACGGGCGCGTCGCGGTGACGCGGTGGCGCCGTACTGCGGTGATGTGCTCCCGGCGATGTGCTGCGGCACGGGTACGGACTCGTCGGCGTAGCGAGAGTCACGGAGGAGCGCGTTAACAAGATGTATCAGCAGATCCCAGCTACGTAAAGTCTGTTAACATTTTTTCACATACTCAGTCATCCACCCACTGCAAGGAGGCCTGATGCCGACCCTCGGGGCCATCGCCGACGACTTCACCGGAGCAACGGATCTCGCCACGACGCTGGTCGCCCGCGGCTACCGCACCGTGGTGGCCGTCGGCCCCGACAGCATCGCCGACGAACCGGGGCGCGCCGCGGTGGACGACGCGGACGCGGTCGTCATCGCACTCAAATCGCGTACGGCACCGGTCGCCGAGGCCGTGGATTCCTCGCTCGCCGCGCTGAACGCCCTGCGCAGGGCCGGTTGCCGGCGTTTCTACTTCAAGTACTGCTCCACCTTCGACTCGACGGCCGAGGGCAACATCGGTCCCGTGGCCGACGCGCTGCTGGACACGCTCGGGGAACGGCGTGCCGTGGTCGTGCCCTCGTTCCCGGCCACCGGCCGCACCGTCTACCGCGGGAGGCTCTTCGTCCACGACGAGCTGCTCGACGAGAGCCCGATGCGCCACCATCCGCTCACCCCGATGCGCGACTCGCACGTGGGGCGGCTGCTGGCACCGCAGACCACGCGTCCCGTACGACTGGTGGACCTTGAGACCGTACGCGCCGGGGCCGGGGCTCTCGCGGCGGCGCTGGACGATCCCGGCCTCGCCGACGCGCTCGTCGTGGTGGACGCCACCGAGGACGAGGACCTGCGCACCGTCTCGGCGGCCACGACGCACCACGCGCTCGTCACCGGCGCCGCGGGCCTCGCGCTCGGCCTGACCGGCCCACGCCCGGCTGCCGCACGTGCGGCAGCCGTGTCCCGTCCCGGCGATCCGGCCGTCGTGCTCTCCGGCAGCGCGTCCTCGGCGACCCGCGCCCAGGTGGCGCACGCCCGCGCCCACCTTCCGCACCGCAAGCTCGATCTCGCCGCTCTGCGGGCCGACTTCGAGGCCGCGGTCGGCGGACTGGTCGCGTTCGCCCGCGACTGCTGGCAGCACGACCTGGGGCGGCCACCGCTCCTCTACGCGGTCGGCGACCTGAGCGACCTGGACGACTCCCCCGCCGCGTCGGCCCTGGTGGAGCGTGCTCTGGCCGCCTGCGCCACGCGCCTGGTCGCGGCCGGTGCGCGACGGCTGCTCGTCGCGGGCGGCGAGACGTCCGGCTCGGTGGTCACCGCGCTCGGCGTGCGCACGCTCACCATCGGATCCCCCATCTCCCCGGGCGTCACCTGGGCCCGGGCCACCTGCCGGAACCGGAACGACGGGTACGGGGGCACGCACGACGACGGACAGACGATCGACGTGGCCCTGAAGTCGGGCAACTTCGGCGACCCGGACATCTTCACCGAGGCCTGGAGCGCGCTCGTATGAACGACCAGCGATCGAACGGCCCCCGGTCCGAACTCGCCGCGGCGGGCGCCCATCTCGCGGCGCTCGGCCTCAGCCCCGGTTCCTCGGGCAACCTCAGCGTCCTCGAAGGCTCACGGGTCTACCTGACTCCCACCGGTGCGGACCTGTCCCGCGTGGACCCCGAGGCGCTCAGCGTCCTGGACCTGTCGGGAGCGCACCTCGACGGGCCGAAGCCGTCCAAGGAGTTCCCGCTGCACACGGCGTTCTACCGCCGCGACGCGTCCGCCCGGGCCGTCGTCCATCTGCACTCCCGCCACGCGGCGGCCGTCTCCTGCCTGGCCCCCTGGCACGAGCGCAGTGCCATACCCCCGCTGACGCCCTACTTCGTGATGCGTGTGGGCCAGACTCCCCTGCTGCCCTATGCCGCACCCGGCGACAGCGGGCAGGCCGACCTGATGGAGGCACTGCCTTTCCCCTTCCGGGCGGCGCTGCTGCAGAATCACGGCCCGGTCGTCGCGGGTCCTTCGATGTCCCTGGCCGTGGAGGCGGCGGTGGAACTGGAAGAGGTCTCCGCGCTCCTCCTCGCACTCGGCGAGCGCGCTCCGCGTCTCCTGTCGCCCGCGGAGATCGCACCGCTGGCGGAGAAGTACGGGGCGCCCTGGACCGTGGCTGACTGATCGGCGAGGAGAGGGCGGACCTTGTTCGCCCCGCCGTAGGCCGAGCGGGCGATCGGCGCGGTTCGGCATGCTCCGGACACTGCTCGCCCAGCAGCGCCGAAACGACCTTCGGATCGACCACCCCCCGGCGCACGCCTGAGGGGCTGCTTCTACCCTTCCAGCTGTGAACATGGACGATCTTGCATGGCAGGCGGGCAACTACGGCGGTCTTCCTCCCCGGAAAGTGGGTCTCCTGCTGGAGCGCGGTCACCTGGACCTGGTGATCCGGGCGGCGAAGGAGCGCGGCGAGTGGTTCTGCGCGGAGGGCGCGGTGGCTGAGCTGTGCCGGTCGGGCGAGTTCACGCGGGCGCTGGAGGTGATGGACCCGTTCGTCGCGACCGGGTGGCGGACAGCCCTGTGGGCGCGGGCGGACATCCTGCTGCGGGCGGGCCGGACGGACGAGGCCCTGGATCTGGTCCGCCCGGCCGAGGAGGGCCACACTTCACAGGCCGCTTGCCGGAACTTCGCCGAACTGCTCGCCAGGGCCGGGCGCGTCGACGAGGCCGTCGACCTGCTCGTACCGCACCTCGGTGAGTCGTGGATCCGGACGGATCTGGTGAAGATCACCGAAGGTCAGGACCGTGACGAGCGGGTGCTGGAGTTGCTCGCCCCGTACGCCGAAGCCGCGCGGCGAGCCCGCGAAGAGGGCCGGTGGGGCCACTCCGGCTCGGACGCACAGGAGCTCCAGGCCCAGGTGCTGGAACGCGCGGGCCGCGCCGACGAGGCGATCCGAATCCTCGGCGAGGACATGACCGAGGGCCGCCACCTCACCCAGAACACCCTCACCGCCTACGCCGAACTGCTGGCACGCCACGACCGGCTGGACGAGCTGCGCGAGCTCGCCACCGGAGACAGGGCGCGCACCGTCCTGGACATCTACGCCGGCGCCCTCCGGGACCGCGGCCGGGCCGAGGAGGCCGAGACCGTGATGCGTGACGCCCTCGCCGCCGACGACTGGGTCGGGTACCGGTCCTGGCTCTCCTCGGTCCTGCTGCTGGACGGCCGGCTGGACGACGCGATCACCGTGGCCGAACCCGGTTTCAGCTGGTACGACTGCTCCAACCTCCTGAGCCCGCTCGTCCACCCGCTCCTCGACCGGCCCGAGGAACTGCTCCGCCTCCTGGAGCATCCGCTCACCGTTCCCCATCACGGCCATCAGGAGTTCCAGCACCACTGGCTGGCCTTCGCTCTTGCCGGTCTCGGCCGTGCGGAGGAAGCGATCGCCGTGGTCGAGGCCCACCCGGACCCGTGGACCGACTCCTCCATCGTCAGGGCCGGCCTCCTCAGCACCGCCGGCCACCTCGCCGCGGCCGCCGCCGAACTGCGGGACCGCGGCACGATCGAGGCACGTAGGGAACTGTTCGAGGTCCTGGTCCGGCAAGGGCGGGCGGCCGAGGCCATAGCCGTCCACCCCACAGTGGCCGAACAGCGGGCAGCCGAAGAGCGGGCCGCCGAAGCGAGGACCGAAGCCGTCGCTCTCCGCGAGGACGGGTACTCCCTGGAGCCGCCCTTCTAGGTCGGCTCCGCACGGTCCCGCCGAACCGGATCGCTTGAAGAACCGTCCCGCCGAACCGGATCACTTGAAGACACGTCCCAGAGACGGCTGGTGGTGCCTAGAGGTTGCGCGCCAGGAGGTCGAGGAGCGCCGTCCAGTGGCGGTCGGACGCCCCGGCGCTGTACATGGCCGTGTCGGCCTGGGTGAATCCGTGGTGAGCGCCGGCGTACACCTCGCTCCGGTTGCGCACTCCCGCCTCGGTGAGCGTCTTCTCCAGGCGCTCGATCTGGTCGGCCGGGTTGGTGGAGTCCTGGTCGGCGTGCCCGAAGTACAGCTCGGCCGTGATGCGGTCGGCGACGAGATGAGGGCTGTCCGGTGCTTCGGTGGCGAGGTGGGCGCCGTGGAATCCGGCCGCGGCGGCGACCCGGTCCGGGTGGGTACCGGCCGTCCGCAGTGCCAGGCCCGCCCCCATGCAGTAGCCGGTGACGCCCGCGGGACCGCCCGTGGTCAGCGGCGACTCGGCCAGCCGGTCCAGGTAGGCGGCCGCGTCGCGCATGGCTCCCTCGGGTGTGAGTGTCCGGGCGGCGACGCCGATGCTGCGGAGGATCTCCGGCCGGTCGGCGGGGTCGACGAACTCGGGAAGCGGCACGACCGGAGCCGGGCCGAACCGGTAGAAGACGTTGGGGACCAGAACCGTGTAACCGGCCCCGGCCAGCCGGTCCGCCATGGTTTCCAGGTGCGGCCGCAGCCCGAAAGCGTCCATGTACAGCAGGACCGGCGGGTGCGGTAGGCCGTCGTCGGGGTGGGCCAGGTAGGCGTCGGCTGTTCCGTCCGCTGTCGCGACATGGACGGTCGATCCCTGTGTCGAGGTCATGGGTGGCGGGGCTCGTTTCCTGGAGGACGTGGTACGACGTCGGCGCGTCCGGTGCACCATGGCGCCACATGTGGAACCGAGTGTCAGATTAGTGACTGAGTCTCCTCCTCGGCAAGCCGTCACACGGTTAGGATCCCGACGTGAACACGGGCGGACGCGGCAGGACCAGGGACATCGCACGGGCGGCCGTACGAGCCGAACTGGCCCAGGTGGCCTTCGAGTTGTTCCGGCGGCGGGGCTTCGACCAAGTCACCCTGGACGACCTCGCCCGGGCCGCCGACGTCTCGCGCAGCACCCTGCTCCGCTATTTCGGTACCAAGGAGGACGCGGTTCTCGCGGCCTACGACGGACTGGACCTGAAGGTCGCCGCGGCTCTCCGCGAGCGGCCCGCCGACGAGGACGACTGGTCGGCACTGCGGCACGCCCTGGACGTCCTCCTGGAACGTCATCGCCTCGACCCGGTGGGCGCTCTGGCCACGGCCCGGCTCGTCGGCGACCATCCCGGCCTGCGCGCCCGCCAGTTGGAGAAGCAGCACCGCTGGCGGCCTGCCCTGGCTCAGGCCCTGGCCGACCGTGCGGGCACCTCCGGCCCTCCGACGCTCGCGCAGTCGGTGCGGGCCGCTGCCGCGCTGGACTGCCTCAATGTCGCCCAGGACCACTGGATCGGGTCGGACGGGCGCCTGAGCCTCGTCGAACTCCTCGACGAGGCTTTCGCCGCGTTGGCGCCGTAGCTTGTCGCTCGATGCTCGATGCGTGTCGGGGGGTGCGGGTCCGCAGAGGCGTGCGGCTCCGGTCGGGGGCTGAGCGCGCCGTTCCCCGCGCCCCTGGCTGGGCGGGCTCGCTCGGCGGCGTCTCCCTTCGTCTCGGTCAGGGCGTGAGTATCCGGTCCTGCTCCGTCGGGGGCGTGCCGCTGTACCAGGGCAGAACCTTGCCGAAGCGGACCAGTTCACCGTGGAGTTCGGGCTCGACCCGCTCGGCGAGGACCAGGTCGAGCACCTTGCGGGCGGCCCGGGCGGGCGACTGGGCGTGGCCGTAGTCGCTGAACCAGGGACGCGAGGTGGCGGTGTCGACCATGCCGGGGCACACGGAGGCGATCAGGGTTCCGTCGGCGAGATCGTCCTCGCGGCGTTCTGCGGCGAACGCGCGGACGGCGGCGACCTGGGCCACTTTGGACGGTACGTTCAACCAGCGGGGCCAGCCCGCCTCTTCGGCGGTTCCGGAGTGGATGGCAGCGCGCCAGGACTCGACGGCGTACTCGACCTGGCCGAGGCTCACGCCGTCGAACAGGTGATGCAGCCGCGGGTCGAGGTGGCCGAGGGTGCCCAGGGTGCTGGCCACGACGATCAGCCGGCCGCCCGGGCGCAGCACGGGTCCGAACGAACGCAGGATCGCGTGGGTGGCGGTGTTGGAGACGTCGATGAACTCGTCGGCCCGCTCGGCCTGGGAATCCTCGGGCAGCAGGCGCGCGATGGCGTTGGAGATCACGATGTCGACGCCGCCGTGCCGGGTCCGGAGTTCGTCGGCGAGGCGCGTGATGGCGTCCTGGTCGGAGACGTCCAGAACGCGGCCCTGCACCTGGCTGCGTGCACCGGCTGCCTGCGCCACCTCGTCGGCGGCTTCCGAGACCCGCCGGTGGCTGCGCCCGGTGAGCAGGACCACGTCGTCCGGACCCAGCCGAGCGGCCAGTCCTTCGGCGAGAGCGCGGCCGAGCCCCTGGTTCGCGCCCGTGACGAGGGCGATGCGTGAAGCGGTCATGGGCCCACGCTAGGAAGGGTCGTGGCATGCGTCCAACGAGAGTCACGCACGTCTGGTATGCGTAATCGTCATGGACTTCACGCAGGTGTCACTGACCGCGCTACGGGTCTTCCGCGCGGTGGCGGAGCAGGGGAGTTTCACCTCGGCCGCGGTGTCGCTGGGCTACACCCAGTCCGCGGTCTCCCGGCAGATCGCCTCGATCGAACGGGTGGCGGGCGCCGAGCTGCTGGAGCGGCGGCGCGAGGGGGCGCGGCTGACCGCCGCCGGCCGTGTCGTCATGCGGCGCGCGACGGTCGTGCTCGACGAGATCGACGCGACCGCGCGCGAACTGTCCGGCCTCCCCGGGCAGACCGGGACCGTTCGTCTGGGCTGGTTCCCCACCTCCGGAGCCGTCCTCCTGCCCGGAGCACTGTCGGAGCTGCGCCGTACCGACCCCGATCTCCACGTCGTCAGCAGGGAAGGCAGCACCCCGGCGCTGGTACGCGCCCTGCGCGCCGGGAGCCTGGATCTGGCGCTGTTGGCCGCTGCGCCCCCGTTCCGGCCGCCGGACGCGGAGTCTCCCCCGCTGGCGCTGGAGACGCTCACGGAACGCGCCCTGTGTGTCGCGGTGCCCGCCGCCCATCCGCTGGCCCATGGCGACCACATCGACGTGACCGCCCTGCGCGGGCAGCGCTGGATCGCCGGATCCCGCACCGGTGGGGACCAGTTGCTGGGGGTGTGGCCCGGTCTGGACGAGCGTCCCGACATCGCCCACACGGCCCGCGACTGGCTGGCCAAACTCCACCTCGTCGCCGCCGGCTGCGGACTGACCACGGTGCCCGCCTCACTGGCTCCCGCCGCACCACCGGGCGTACGCGTCCTGCCCGTACGTGGCGGGCCCCAGGAACAGCGGCGGCTGCTGCTGGCCCGCCTCCCCCACCCGCCGGCCGACCCGGTCACCCGCGTTGCGGCCGCCCTGCGCACCGCGGCCCTCGGCACCGGGACGGCGGCCCACGCCTCTCCCTCACCGCCGCCGTGACCGCCCGCTCGAACCCACCTCTCCCACACGTGAATCTGGCGCGATCGAGTGTTGCCATTCCGTTTCGTCGAGCAGAGATTGGGTGGCGCGGGAGCGCTCCCACGGACCACAACTCACTCCCCCCACCTCCGAAAGGAGTTCACCTTGACTTCCAATTGTCATGCTCGCGCCACTCATTCCCACGCGACCCTCACCCTGAGCCTGCTCGCCGCCGTGCTGCTCTGCCTGATCCCCTGGAGCAAACCGGCCTTCGCCCACGGCTCGGTGGTCGATCCGGCGTCCCGCAACTACGGCTGCTGGCTCCGCTGGGGAAGCGACTTCCAGAACCCCGCCATGGCGACGGAAGACCCCATGTGCTGGCAGGCCTGGCAGGACAACCCGAACGCCATGTGGAACTGGAACGGCCTCTACCGCAACGGCTCCGCCGGTGACTTCGAGGCGGTCGTCCCCGACGGGCAGCTGTGCAGCGGCGGCCGGACCGAGAGCGGCCGTTACAACTCCCTGGACGCCGTGGGCGCCTGGAAGACGACGGACATCGACGGCAGCTTCACCGTGAAGCTGTACGACCAGGCCAGCCACGGCGCCGACTACTTCCTGGTCTATGTCACCCGCCAGGGCTTCGACCCCGCCACCCAACCGCTCACCTGGGACGACCTCCAACTGGTCGCCCGGACCGGCTCGTACGCCCCCAGTCAGAACTACGCCATCGACGTGAGCACTTCGGGTCTCAGTGGCCGCCATGTCGTCTACACGATCTGGCAGGCGTCGCACATGGACCAGACGTACTTCCTGTGCAGCGATGTGAACTTCCGCTGACCCGACCGGTCCCGCCGGGCGCGACACGTCCGGCGGGGTTCGGGATTCCTATCACGCGGGAGACTGCCCGCGGGTTCCCCCGACGATGTTCCCGCTGGGCGACGGAGCGCCTCCAGCCGGTCGGCTGGAGGATGTCGGCCACTTGCCGGATGGGCCCGGACCCCTACGCGGCGCCAGCCTGGAACCCATGACACACGACGCGCCCTCAGTCTCCGCTCGGGCCCTTCCGTCGCCGGTCCACCTGCCCGGCCCCCGGCCAGGCACCCCCCGCCCGCCCTCAGCCGGCCGGCTCATCGGTATCGACCTCGCCCGCGGCCTGGCCGTCTTCGGCATGTACGCCGCCCATGTGGGCCCCGAGCCGACGGTGGGCGGCCCGGTGGGCTTCCTCGCCGAGCTGGCCCGCGGCCGGTCCTCCGCACTGTTCGCGCTGCTCGCCGGGTTCTCCCTCGTCCTCATCACCGGCCGCCCGCAGCCGCGCACCGGCCGGGCCGGACGGCAGGCGGCGGGCCGGATCGTCCTGCGTGCGCTGATCCTGATCGTCGCGGGCTACGCGCTCACCGCCCTGGACACGGACGTCGACGTCATCCTGTCCTTCTACGGACTGATCTTCCTGATCGTCCTGCCGCTGTACCGGCTGCGCGCCCGCACCCTGGCGCTGCTCGCCACCGTGAGCGCCCTGCTGATGCCCTTGGCGCTCTACGTGATCCAGCAGGCGATCTACGGCGGCGACTGGGCCGACAGGATCGTCGCGGCGGATCCGCTGGCGCGTGTCAGCGACACCGACGGTCTGCTGGAGCTGCTGTTCACCGGCGAGTACCCGGTGCTCACCTGGACGCCGTTCATGATCGCGGGGATGGCGGTGGCCCGCCTCGATCTCGGCCGGGCCCGGATCCGCGGCCGGCTGGCCCTGACCGGCGCCGGTTTGGCCGTGCTCGGCCACGGCGGCTCCTGGCTGGCCCTGCACCTCGTACCGAACGCCCTCGCCACGGTCGCCGCGGCCACGGACGGCGAAGGGGCGGCGTCCGCCTGGTGGTCGGACACCGTCGGTTACCTCGACGACGACACTCCGGCCGCCTGGCTGCTGGTGGGCGCGCCCCACAGCCAGACGACGTTCTCCGTCCTGGGCAACACCGGCGTCGCCCTGCTCGTGGTGGCCGCCTGCGTCACCGCCGCCGCCCGGTTGCCGCGCCTGGTCCGACTGCTCCGGCCGGTCGCCGCCGTCGGCATGATCGCGTTGACCGCGTACGTCGCGCACATCCTCGCCATCCATGTGGTCGGCTTCGAGGAGGAGACGGGCCCGGCCCTGGTCGAGCTGCTCGTCTTCATCACGGCGGCGATGCTGCTGGCGACCGTCTGGACGCGGTACTTCCGCCGCGGTCCGCTGGAGTACGTGCTGCACGGCGCCACCCTGATCACGCGCCGGATCAAATAGGGCCCCGCGCTCGCCGTCACCCTGCCTCCGCCGGATCCCGGGCGCGACCGGGGTGACGGGGAGCGAGATGACGGCGACCAAGGTGACGGCATCGAAGATCACTCGTTTGACCGTACTGACGGATCTTCCTCGTCCCCCGAAAGAGCGAAGTGATCATGTTCGTACGTCGGCAGACACCCCCGGACGGCGACCAGCGCGTGCTCGATGTGCGGCGCGCGGAAGCCGCGCTCATCGAGCACTACGCGCGGCTGGTCCGGCTGGTCTACGTCACCCTCCCCCGTTCCCTGGGCCGCCACCGGCGCGTCCTGGCCGCGCACGGCGTCGTGCAGCGGGCGCTGCCCCACGGCAGGCCCGCCATACCTGGCCCGCGCAGGTCGAGCGACGTGCGGAAGGCGGCCTCGGGCGAGTACGCGGCCCTGCGGACGCGCGTACTGCGGGCGGCCATGGCCCAGGACGCGCGGCCCGGCCGGTTCCCCCACCCGTGGGGACGGTGGGCGGGGCGCCCCGCCCTCCCGACGGTGTGGGGGCTGCGGGTCTTCCCGCAGTCCGGGGGCGCCGAGGAACTGGTACTGGACCGTGCCCTCGCACAGGCCGACTGGCCGGTGCGGGCGGCCGTCGCCCTGCTCGTACTGGAGAAACTGTCCGCCGACGAAGCAGCTCTCGTCCTGCGGGACACCGGCGTGACCGAGCCCGGCAAGGCCCTGCCGGCCGCGCACCGGCTGCTCGCCGAGGGCGGCCCTCACACACCGATGTCCGGCGGCGGCACGGGTGAGGCGGACACCGGACCTCGGGCGACGACACAAGCGGCCGACGGTTCCGGCATCCCGGCATCCGCCCTGCTCGCCCCGGAGTTCGACCCCTGCCTGCTGCACGCGCGGCCGACCGACCTGCTCCGCCGCAGACAACGGGTCCGCTCGGCCGTGACCGTCGTACTGCTGGCCGCCTGCGTCGGGGGCGTCGCCCTCACCCTCCCGGACGGCACCGTCGGCCCCGCCGACGGCGGGCGGCAGCGGAACACGTCGCTGGCGACGAACGCCGAACTGCTGCGCCGTACGCCCGCCGACGTCTGGGCGGACACCGCCCGGGTCGACTTCACGGCCTGGCCCGCCCGCGGCGCACGGACCGGCGACCGGGCGCTGCTGGAGCGAGCCCTGCGGGCCTGGGCCGACCCGTCCTGGCGGGGGCGGCGGTCGGCGGAATCGGGAGCGGCGTCCACCGGCACCGGCCGGGCGCCCCACCTGCTGTTCGCCGACGACGTCGACGGACGCGCGGTCGTCGTCCTCAACGACGAGCTGACCACCGTGCGCTACAGCGAACCGCTGCACGGCGACGGCGCACCCGAGCTGGTGTCCGCTCTCACCGACGGCGCCGGCGTGACGACCGCCGCCGCGGTCGTCGTCTCCCGCACCCCCGACTCCGTACGGATGCTGCTGGCGCCGTGGATCGAGGAGGCGAGCACCCGCGATCTGCTGACGCCCGACGCCCCTTCCCGCGACCTGACCCAATCGGGCAACGGTCTCACCGAGCCCGTCCCGGTGCCGTCGGCCGACGGCGACTGCCGTACCTGGCCCGTCGTGCGACTGCGGTCCTCGGAACGCATCGTCGAGAACCACGCGTTCCTGCTCACCGACCTCGGCGGCATGTCCCCCGTCCATCTGACCTACATGCCACCGCCGGAACCGGGGGTGCGCCCGCGCCCGCCCCGGGAGGCCACCGGCCCGAACGGGCTGCGGGGCTGGGCGCGCACCGCCTGCCGGCTGAACGGGCTGCGCGGTCAGGGAGTACGGGCGGTGAACCACTGGGTCTTCGCCCAGCAGGACCTGCCCGAGCGGGCCGGACAGGGCACCTGGGTGTGCGCCCGCGCCGACACCTGGCGCGGCCCCGGACGCGTGGAGTACCTCTTCCTCGGTCCGGGCACCAAGCCCGCCCGGCCGGCCGGTGTCCGCAAGGACACCGCCGAGTGCAGCCGGTTCGGCCAGGACGTACTGGCCGACGTCGGCTGGCGGGCCCCGTCCGGGTCCTCGTACCTGCTGGCCGCCGGCAGCAGGTCCATCGGCCGCATCGAGGCGTCGGGGCCGCTGCGCGCGAAGGCCGACGGGCGTTTCCTCGCCGTCCGCGCCCCCGGGAACACCGATGCGGAGGTTGTGGGACAACTCCCCGGCCACACCGAGGTCCGGGCTCCCTGACGGAGCTACCCGACGGACGACCTGCCGATCAGTGCCGGCCGGTCAACGCTCGCCGGTCAGTTCACTGTTGAGCGCGTGGAGGAACTCCGCGATCGTTTCGAGCTGCTCGGGAGTGAACTTCTGCCGGGCGGCCTCCGTGCTGCGCGCCAACGGGCTGAAGTACTCGCGGGCGAGCGCCCGGGCACCTGAGTTGTAGGTCAGGTGGACCACCCTGCGGTCGGCGCTCTCCCGCGTCCGGCTGATGTGGCCGGCGCGCTCCAGCCTGTCCAGACATGCCGTGACGGCCCCGGACGTGAGGTCGAGACGCTCCCGCAGGCGTGAGGGCGTCATCGGCTCACCGTCGTTCGCCGAGGCGTCCAGGATCGCCGCCAGCGCGTGGACGTCCGTGGCATGCAGTTCGTTGGCCTGGGCAAACGAATGGGCGATCCGGTTGAACTCGCTGTTCAGCGAACGCAGCAGAACAGCGTAGGCCTGGAGGTCACTGGCGGGGCCTTCACGGCTCTCCGAACTGTTGGGCTGCATGCCACAAGGATAATATCTCTCAATGGTTGAGATACATTCTCATTGAGTTATCTTGGCTCGTGTCCGTCGCCTCCATCCGCTTGGGAAGTCAATGAACGCCGCGCGCAGACCGGTCCGATGGCTGGTCCCCCTTGTTCTCGTGATCGTCTGGCTCGGCCTCGGCGGAGCGTTCGGCTCCTACGCCGGCAAGCTCGGGGACGTATCCACCAACGACCAGGCGGCCTTCCTGCCACAGAACGCCGAGTCCACGAAGGTCATCGAGCAGCAGAAGGCCTTCGCCGAGCGGGAGACCCTGCCCGCCGTCCTCGTGTGGACCGCCAAGGACGGCGGTGAGGTCACCACGGCCCAACAGGACTCCGCCACCCGGGTCCTGGAGTCGCTCGCCGACGTGGAGGGGGTGGAAAGCCGGCCGTCACCGGCACTGCGCTCGAAGGACGGAGCGGCGCTGGAGGGTGTGGTACCGCTGCGCCCGGACCTCGGAGAGCGGCTCGGCGAGGTACTGGACGAACTGGAGCGCGAGGCCGGCGCCGTACCCGGAACCCGTGTCCAGATCGCCGGGCCCGCCGCCACCCAGGGGGATCTCGGTGAGGCCTTCGCGGGCATCGACGGAATTCTGCTGGGGGTGGCCCTGGCAGCCGTTCTGCTCATCCTGCTGCTGGTCTACCGCAGTGTTCTGCTGCCCTTCACGATCATCATCAGCGCCGTGTTCGCACTCGGCATCGCCTGCGCCGTCGTCTACGTGCTGGCCGACCACGACATCGTGCGCGTGGACGGTCAGGTGCAGGGCATCCTGTCCATCCTGGTGATCGGCGCCGCCACCGACTACGCCCTCCTGCTCACGGCACGCTTCCGCGAGGAACTCGCGCGCAGCGACGACCGTTTCCTGGCCGCCCGCAAGGCCCTGCGCGAATCCTTCGGCGCGATCACCGCCAGCGCCGCGACCGTGGCCCTGGGGCTTCTCGCCCTGCTGCTCAGCGACCTGACCAACAACCGCGCGCTGGGGCCGGTCGGGGCGATCGGCATCGTGTGCGCGGTGCTGACGACGCTGACGTTCCTGCCCGCGGTGCTCGCCCTCATGGGCAAGGTGGCCTTCTGGCCCGCGAAGCCCCGGGCGGCCGACGCGGAGACGGGCGGACACGGCATCTGGCGGCGCGTCGCCCACTGGGTGGACACGCGCCCCCGGCAGTTGTGGATGATCACCGTCGCCCTGCTCGTGGCAGGTGCGGCGTTCTTCCCCGCGCTGCAGTCGAAGGGCGTCCCCCTGGACGAACTGTTCGTCAACGACGCACCGTCCGTCGCCGCGCAGGAGACCCTGGGCAAGCACTTCCCCGGCGGCTCCGGCCAGCCGGTCGTGATCATCGCGGACGCGGACCGTCGTACGGAGATCACCCGCACCGCGGCCGGAACGGACGGGGTCGCCGAGGCGCAGGCGGCGAGCGCGTCGGGCCGACCGGGCGGAAAGCCGCTGGTGGTGGACGGCCGGGTGCGCGTCGACGCCGTCCTGACCGCCGCGCCGGACAGCGACTCGGCCAAGGACACCGTCCAGAAGCTGCGCGACCGGCTGCACGCGATCGACGCCGACACCCTGGTGGGCGGCTATTCCGCGCAGCAGTACGACACGCAGCGCACCGCGGAGCACGACCGGACCCTGATCATCCCCGTCGTCCTGCTGATCATCCTGGCCATCCTCGTCCTCCTGCTGCGCTCCCTCCTGCTGCCCGTACTGCTGGTCGCCACCGTGGCGTTGAACTACCTCGCCACGCTCGGGATCGCGGGCCTGGTGTTCCGGCACGGCTTCGGCTTCTCGGGGACGGACGCCTCGGTGCCGCTGTACGGGTTCGTGTTCCTCGTCGCTCTCGGCGTCGACTACAACATCTTCCTCATGTCGCGCGTACGGGAGGAGACACTGCGGCTGGGCACACGTCAGGGCATGCTGCGCGGGCTGATCACCACCGGAGGTGTCATCACGTCCGCCGGGGTGGTCCTGGCCGCCACCTTCGCGGCCCTGATCGTCATCCCGCTGGCCTTCCTCGCGCAGATCGCCTTCATCGTCGCGTTCGGCGTACTGCTCGACACCATCGTGGTGCGCTCGCTCCTGGTCCCGGCGCTGGTACGGGACATCGGCCCGGCCGTCTGGTGGCCCGGCCGACTCGCACGCCGGAAGTAGCGAGCGGAGGCGACGCCGGGCGGGGGCAACGAGAAAGGCAAGGAACGGGGGCAACAAAAAGGCAAGGAGTCGTGTGCTCCTTGCCTTTCTCAAGCTATAGCGCACCGGGGGGCTTGCGGCAAGACCCCGGTCGTGGCGCAGAATCACCGGCCGAAGCCGGAAACCACCGGACCGGCTTCGGATGTTCTACGTCGTTGGGTTGGGGTTTTCGATGATTGACGTGATCGTTGTGGGCGCGGGGCCGACCGGTCTGATGCTGGCCGCCGAGTTGCGGCTGCACGGTGTGCGCGTGGTCGTGCTGGAGAAGCTGGCCGAGCCGACGGCGGAGACCCGGGGCCGCGGCCTGCACACCCGCAGCGTCGAGGTGATGGATCAGCGCGGCCTGCTGGACCGGTTCCTCGCGGTCAGCGACAAGTTCCAGGTCGGCGGGCTCTTCGGCGGCATCACCAAGCCGTGGCCGGACCGGCTGGACACGGCCCACCCGTATGGTCTCTCCACCCTGCAGCCGGTCACCGAGCGGCTGCTCCACGAGCGGGCCCTCGAACTCGGTGCCGAGATCCGGCGCGGCTGTGAGGTGGTCGGGCTGAGTCAGGACGAGGACGGGGTGACCGTCGAGACGGCGGACGGCACGCACCTCCGCTCGCGGTATCTCGTCGGGTGCGACGGCGGCCGGAGCATGGTGCGCAAGCTGGTCGGCGTCGGCTTCCCCGGTGAGCCCGCCACGGTCGAGACGCTGCTCGGCGACATGGAACTGACGGCGGACCCGGCGTCGGTCGAAGCCGTCGTGGCGGAGGTCCGCAAGACCCAGCTGCGGTTCGGCACCATCCCGAACGGGGACGGGACGCACCGCGTCATCGTGCCCGCCGACGGGGTGGCCGAGGACCGTGCCGCCTCGCCGACTTTCGACGAGTTCAGGCAGCGGCTGCGGGCGGTCGCGGGTACCGACTTCGGAGTGCACTCGCCGCGCTGGCTGTCCCGGTTCGGTGACGCCACCCGGCAGGCCGAGCGCTACCGGGTCGGCCGGGTGCTGCTGGCCGGTGACGCGGCGCACATTCATCCGCCGACCGGCGGGCAGGGGCTCAACCTCGGTATGCAGGACGCCTTCAATCTCGGCTGGAAGCTGGCCGCCGCGGTCGACGGCTGGGCGCCGGCCGGGCTGCTGGACAGCTACCACGACGAGCGGCACCCGGTGGGCGCCCGTGTGCTGGACAACACCCGTGCGCAGATCACGCTGTTGGGGACCGACGCGGGGGCGACCGCGCTGCGGGAGCTGTTCTCGAAGCTGATGGACTTCGAGGAGGTGAACCGGTACGTGACCGAGATGATCACCGCGGTCGGGGTCCGCTACGACTTCGGCGAGGGCCACGACCTGCTCGGCCGACGGATGCGGGACGTCGAGCTGAAGCGCGGGCGCCTGTACTCGCTGATGCACGAAGGGCGCGGCCTGCTCCTCGACCAGACCGGCCGCCTCTCGGTGTCGGGCTGGACGGACCGGATCGACCACGTCGTCGACGTCAGCGAGGAACTGGACGCACCCGCCGTGCTGTTGCGGCCGGACGGCCACGTGGCATGGGCGGGTGAGGATCAGCGGGACCTGCTCGACCACCTGCCCAAGTGGTTCGGCGCCTCGGCCGGTTGAGCGCGCGCCGTCGGCCGGAACCGCGCGGGCCCGAACCGGACCGAGGAGGCCGACGAGTTCACCGCACCGGCTTGCTCCCACTGCGGGAGTGGAGCATCCGCCCTGTCTCGTCCGAGCGTTCCAGGACGGTCTTGCGGACCACCGGGGCCACCTCCCGGGACACGTGCCGGGCCTTTTCGAGGTACGTGGGGTCGACGGCGTACGGCGGGAAGAGCCGTCCCGCGTAGACCATCGCCGGGATCATGCCGCCTCGGTGCAGGTGCGGAATCAGGTCCAGGTAGCGCTCGGTGTACGGCGCCAGCAGGGCGTCCTGGTCCGGGCGCCAGAAGGCCGCCGCCACCTGGTCGACCGAGCTGAGCGGGACCGCGCGGTCCACCGCGAGCTTCTGCCAGACCTCTGCCTTCGCGGTGGGGTCGGGCACAGCGGCTCGTACGGTGAGGGCGCGGACCCAGGCGTCGGGGTCCGGGTCGTGGGCCAGCAGGACGGCGGTCTCCGACGCGACCTCCCCGCCCAGTTCGGCCGCGCGGGCCAGCGCGCGCCAGCGCAGGTCCACGTCGTCACCGGCCCGTTCGAGGAGCCGGGCCAGCTCGTCCGCGTTCGCGGCGGTGCGGGCCAGGCCGCGCAGGGCGACCCGGCGGCGGCCGGGGTCCGTGGCCAGACGGCGGCAGGCGGTCGCCACCGCCGCCGTCAGTCCGGCACGTTCGCCGGGCGGCGCCCACAGCTCGGCGATGCTCGCGGCGAGGTTCAGACAGGGCTCGATCACGGCGTCGGACGTCTCGGCGGTGAGGACCGCGGTGATGGACCGTCCGGCCTCCGCCGCCGTGGCCTCGCCGTTGGTGAGCATGTCCCACACGGTCGCCGTGGCCACGCCCCGGGAGATGGCGGTGGGCAGGTGCGCCGCCGCCCGGAAGAAGGCGTCCCTGGCCGTGGGGTCGGGACGGGTGGTGGCGAAGGTCAGGTCCTCGTCGTTGATCAGCAGGACGTCGAGGTCCGCCTCGGGCGGCAGACCGGTGACCGGCGTGCGGGTTCCCGTCACCTCGACCCGTACCAGCGCCGTGCGTTCGAGGGACTCGCCCTTCCTCGCGTACGCGCCCACCGCGAGCACCTGCGGGCGTGGCGTGTCCGCGGCCACCAGCGTGACGGAGTCGCCGTCGCGTTCCAGGGTGAAGCGGTCGGTGCCCGCCGTCGCGAGCCAGGCCGCACGCCAGGCGTCCAGGTCCCGGCCACTGGCCTCGGAGAGTGCGTCGATCAGATCCTGGAGCGTGGCACTCCCCCACGCGTGGCGCGCGAAGTAGGCGCTCATGCCCGCCCTGAAACGCTCTTCGCCGACAAACGTCATGAGCTGCTGGAGGACGGAGGCACCCTTGGGATAGGTGATGTTGTCGAAGATCGACGCGGCCTGCGCGACATCGTGGATGGGCTGGTGGATCGGGTGCGAGACGGGTCCCTGATCGGACAGGTACGCCTTCAGCTTGCCGCCCGCCAGGTGCCCCGCCCACGCGTCGGTGTACCGGGTGGCGCGCTCGGCGGCCCAGTGGCAGGCGAACTCAGCGAAGGCCTCGTTCAGCCAGAGGTCGTCCCACCAGCGCATGGTGACGATGTTGCCGAACCACATGTGCGCCATCTCGTGCAGCAGCACCTTCGCGAGCAGCTCCTGCTCGGCGGGTGTCGGCGCCGCCCGCCGCAGAAAGCCGTCCGACCAGGTCACGCAGCCGTAGTTCTCCATCGCCCCGCCGAACTCCGGCACGAACACCTGGTTGTACGTGCGCTGCGGGAACGGCATCCCGAAGACCTCGCCGAAGAAGGCGAGGCCCTGGCGGGTGAAGGTGAAGATGTCGTCGGCGTCGCGTTCGAGGACCGGAGCGAGGGAGCGCCGGGTGTAGAGGCCCAGGTCGTGGCCGTCGGCCTCGCGCCGGATCTCGTGGAAGGGGCCCGCGTTGATGACGGTGTTGTAGACGGACAGGGGCGGGGTGTCCGGGAAGGTCCAGCGGCGGGCCGAGTCCAGCTCCTCGACGCGCGGGTCGCCGGAGTTGCCGGTGACGGTCCAGCCGGGCGGGGCCGTGACGGTGAAGGCGTGCGGGGCCTTGAGGTCGGGCTGGTCGAAGCACGCCCAGACGAACCGGGCCTCGTCCGGTTCGAAGCTCATCCACACATAGACCTCGCCGTCCGCGGGGTCGGTCGCCTTGTGGACGCCCTCGCCCGTGGCCGTGTCCGCCTGGACGCTCTCCACGCGCAGCACGTTGTGGCCGGCCGGTGCGGGCAGGGGTATCCGTCCGTCCCCGGTGGGAGTGAGGGTTTCGCCGTTCAGTGTCGCGCTCACCACCTGGGCCGCGCAGTCCACGAAGGTCTCCGCGCCCGGTTCACGGCAGATGAAGGTCACGGTGGACACGCACCGGACCTCCGGCCCGTCGGGCAGGCCGGTGAGGTCGATGGCCACGTCGTACCGCAGCACCGTCAGCAGCTCCGCGCGGCGCTCCGCTTCGGTACGGGTCAGGCTCCGGATCTCCATGTGTGCTCCCTCGTCGGATCCACGTCTCGGCTTCGGCCGTGTCTGCTCGGCCCATGCCCCCTCGGTGTACGTCTGGTCGGCCTACGTGTGCTCGGTCTGCGTCCGCTCGGTGGGCTGTCGGGCGGCCTCGTGCGCTCCGACGCTGACCAGTCCCGTCTCGTAGGCGACGATGACGGCCTGGACGCGGTCGCGGAGTCCGAGTTTGGCGAGGATGCGGGCGACGTGCGTCTTGACGGTCGTCTCGGCCAGGTGGAGGCGGCCGGCGAGTTCGGCGTTGCTCAGTCCTTGGGCCAGCAGGCCCAGGACCTCCAGTTCGCGCGGGGTCAGCGAGGCGAGGTCGCGGTGGAGGGCGGCGGTGTCGCCGCCTTGCCGGGTGAACCTCTGCACGAGGCGGCGGGTGATGGCGGGCGCGAGAAGGGCGTCGCCGGTACGGACCGTGCGGATGGCCGCGGTCAGCTGCTCGGGGGTGACGTCCTTGAGGAGGAAGCCGCTGGCTCCGGCGGACAGTGCCGCGTAGACGTACCGGTCGAGGTCGAAGGTGGTCAGGATGATGACGCGGGGTTCGCCCTGGCCGCCGGTGAGGATACGGCGGGTTGCTTCCAGGCCGTCCATCTCGGGCATCCGGACGTCCATCAGGACCACGTCGGGCCGGGTGCGGCGGACCGCTTCGACCGCTTCGGTCCCGTTGGTGGCCTCGGCGACGACGTCGATGCCGTCGGCGCCGAGGATCAGCCGGAATCCGGTACGGACCAGGGTCTGGTCGTCGGCGAGGAGCACCCGCAGCGGCTCGGTCACGGTGTCCACGGTGTCTCCAAGGGGACTGTCTCCAGGGGGATCTGGGCCTCCACACGGTATCCGCCGGTCAGGCGCCGGCCGGTGTTCAGGGTTCCGTCATGCACGGCGAGGCGTTCGCGCAGGCCGATCAGGCCGCGGCCGCTTCCGGTGGCCGCGCTCGCGCCCGGGTGTCCCCCGGTGTCGGTGACTTCCACCCGGAGCCGTTCCGGGCCGTATTCGACGGTCACGGCGGCGGTGGCGCCGGACGCGTGCTTCACGGTGTTGGTCAGGGCTTCCTGGACCACGCGGTAGGCGGCGAGTTCGAGGCCTGGCGGGAGCGGGCGGGGCGGTCCTGTCACGGTCAGGGCGACGGACAGCCCGGTGTCCCGGACCCGTCCGAGCAGCGTTTCCAGCTGGTCCAGGCCGGGTTGCGGGGCCAGCTCCGCCGCCGGATCGGCCAACTCCGCATCTCCGTACGTCCCTTGGCCCTCGTCGGCCATGGTGAGCAGTCCCATGACGTGGCGCAGTTCGGTCATGGCCGCGCGTCCGCCCGCCTCGACGGCGAGCAGTGCCTCACCGGCCTGTTCGGGGGAGGTTCTCATGATCTTGCGAGCGGCACCGGCCTGGATGATCATCACGCTGACGTTGTGCGTGACGACGTCGTGCAGTTCGCGGGCGATCCTGGCCCGCTCGTGCTCGACGGCCCGGCGCAGCGCCTCGGCCTGTTCGCGTTCCAGGGCGGAGAGCCGCGTACGGCCCTCGTCGGTACGGAGCTTCCAGGTGCGCAGGCCGACGGCGGCCACGGCCATCGGGGCCAGGATCAGCAGGGCGACGTACTCGTTGGGGACGATCGGTGTCACCGAGTTCCCCGAGGTGCCGACCAGAACGATCGACACCGGCAGCGCCGCCAGGGTCGCCACCCGGTACGGGCTGTAGACGGCGGCGCTGTAGACGGCGATGACGTACGCGTAGAAGGTCAGCCGCGAGACGCTGTGCGGGGTGGCCAGGGTCGCGGCCGTCACGACGCACAGCACGGCGAGCGGGTAGCGGCGGCGCAGCACCAGGGCGCCGGAGGCGACGACCGCGAGGGTCACCATGAAGGCCAGGCCGCCTGGGCCGGACGGGCGCGGTACGACGATCGCCACGCCGGGCGCGATCTCACGCACCACGACGTTGTCGGCGTTGTCGATGCCGTAGTAGACGGTGGTGATTCCGAGCGCCAGTGCCACCAGCGTGTCGAACTGCCAGGGGCGCCGGGTGGGCCGCAGCGGTGGACCGCTCGGCAGCAGCGCGTCGCGGACCGTCCGGCGGGCGCCCTCCCGCAGCCGCTCCAGCGTCGTGCGTACGTCGATCACCGGTTCATTCTCTCCGCCGTACGGGCCCGGGGAGTCCCTCCCGGTGGTCATTCCCGCCGCTCCGGATACATCACCCGCCTACATCGCAGGGATGAGGTGCCGGCCGCGTCGTCCCAGCGCGGTACCTCAATGGGTTCGGGCGGGCGACGCGTGCGGGCCGGGTCCGCTCCTAGCGTTCACGCAGCCGACCGCCACACACCGACCACCCGTTCCGGGTGCCCTTTTCCACGTGCCGCTGCACAAGTGCCCGTACCCGAGGAGCTTTTCGTGACCATGCCGGTGATCGAACTGTGCGAGGTGAGCCGCCGGTACGACGACGGCCCGCCCGCTCTGCACGAGGTGTCGCTGACCGTGCGGCCCGGCGAGGCCGTCGCGGTCCTCGGACCTTCCGGCAGCGGCAAGTCCACGCTGCTCAACCTGATCGCGGGCCTGGACCGGCCCGACACGGGGACCGTCACCGTGGACGGGGTGCGGGTGGACCGGCTGGGCGAGGCCGGATCGGCGCTCTACCGGCGGTCGAAGGTCGGCATGGTCTTCCAGTTCTTCAACCTGCTCGACGATCTGACCGTCACCGACAACGTGGTCCTGCCCGCCCGCCTCGCGGGCATGGCCCGCGGCGAGGCGGGCCGTCGGGCGGCGGAACTCCTGGAGCTGCTGGGCATCGACCGGCACGCCCGCGCCCACCCGGGGCGGCTGTCCGGCGGTGAGCGCCAACGCGTCGCGGTGGCAAGGGCGTTGATGAACCGACCGGCGCTGCTCCTGGCCGACGAGCCGACCGGGGCGCTGGACACGGCGGCCGGACAGGACGTCAGCAGGCTGCTCACCGACCTCAACTCCGAGGGCCAGACCGTCGTCGTGGTCACCCACGACCTGACTCTGGCCCGGTCCTGCACGAACCGGACGGTCCGGATCGCCGACGGCCGGATCACCGAGGACGTCCGCTCGCGGGCCTTCCCCACGGACACCGTCTCCGCCCCCATCGTCACCTCGCAGGCCGTCACCTCGCCGTCCGTCACGCCGGAGGTCACCCGGTGAGCGCGCTGGGCAGGGTGGTGCGCTCGGGAGTGGGACGACGCCGGGTACAGACGCTGGTGATCGGGCTCGCCACGATGATGGCGGTGGCCGCCTCCGTCCTCGGCGGATCGCTGCTCGTGGTGTCCGGCGCGCCCTTCGGCGACGCCTTCGCCGAGCAGCACGGTGCTCATCTGTCCGTGGAGTTCGACGCGGACAAGGTGAGTGCCGGGCAGTTGGCGAAGTCCGAGGCCGCCGAGGGAGTGAGCGGTGCGGCGGGGCCGTTCCGTACGGCGACGGTCACCCCGCGGTCCGACGGGGCGGGCCCCGGATGGCCGATGACCGTGGTCGGCCGGAGCGATCCCGGCCGGGACGTGGACGAGGTGGCACTGCTCGACGGGCGGTGGCCCACGCACTCCGGCGAGATCGTGCTGTCCGCCGACTCCTCGCTCCTCGCGACCATGGGCATGAAGATCAGCTTCCCCGGTCTGTCCGGCGGACCGACGCTGACGGTGGTCGGGGTGGCCCGATCGGTCACACGGACCGCCGACGCCTGGGTGCTCCCGTCCCGGATGGCCGCGCTCACCGCGCCCGGCAGCGGCGGCTACCAGATGCTCTACCGCTTCACCGACGCCGGCACCGCGGCGCAGGTCGCCGCGGGTGGCAGGGCCGTGAAGAAACCCCTGCCACCGGGAGCCGCCGTCGGCGGACAGTCATGGCTCACCGTCAAGCGGAACGCCGAGCAGGACACCGCCCTCTACGTCCCGTTCCTCATGGCGTTCGGCGCCCTGGGGCTGGTCATGTCGGCGCTCGTCGTCGGCAACGTCGTCGCGTCCGCCGTCGGCGCGGGCACGCGCCGCATCGGCGTCCTCAAGGCCGTCGGCTTCACCCCGGCCCAGGTCGTGCGGGCGTACGTGGGTCAGGCGTTGGTCCCGGCCGCCGCCGGCACGGCCCTCGGTGTCCCCGTCGGTCACGTGCTTGCCGTCCCCGTGATGGCCGAGACCGAGGAGGTCTACGGCACCTCGGCCCTGGCCGTCGTCCCCTGGGTGGACCTGACGGTGATCGCCGGGGTGCTCGGCCTGGTGGCGCTGACCGCTTGGGCGAGCGCCTGGCGGGCCGGCCGGCTGCGTACGGTCGACGCGCTCGCCGTCGGACGTACCGCTTCGGCGGGGCGCGGCCGGTGGGCGGCCCGCCTCGCCGGACGGCTGCCGTTGTCGCAGCCGGTCGCGCTGGGTCTGGCCCGGCCCTTCGCGCGGCCCGCCCGTGCACTGGCCATGGGCACGGCGATCCTGTTCGGCACCGTCGCCGTCACGTTCACCGTGGGGATGAGCGCCTCGCTCGGCCAGGTGATGCGGGCCAAGGCACACGACGTCGCCGATGTCGTCGTGCCCGCGCCCTTGCCGGACTTCGGGCCCTCGGGGCTTCAAGAACCGCAAGGACCGCAAGGCCCTGGTCCCGACTCCGGTTCCGGTCCCGACTCCGGCTCCGGCTCCGGCTCCAAGCAGCAGCCCAAGGCCGATCCCGCCGCGGTCGCCGCGGCCGTCAGGGCCGCCGACGGAACCGGGAGGTACTACAGCGCCGCGACGGTGCGGGCGACCGTGTCCGGCCTGACCGGCACCGTCGACGTGGTGGCCTTCACCGGCGACGCCTCCTGGGGCGGCTACACGATGGTCTCGGGCCGCTGGATCGACCGGCCGGGCGTCGACGAGCCCAGCAACGACAAGCCCGGCGAGGCTGTGGTCCCGACCCCCTTCCTGGCCGCCACCGGCACCCGCGTCGGCGACACGGTCACCTTGGACGGTCTGGCCGCGCCGGTCACGGTCCGGATCGTCGGCGAGGTTCTCGACCCCCGTAACGACGGTATGCAGGTCCTCACCGACGTCTCGACCCTCACGGCCGCCCGTCCCGATCTGACGGAGACGAGCCATCACATCGCGGTCACGTCAGGCACCGATGTGACGGGGTACGTCGACACGCTGAACAAAAGCCTGGCACCGCTGGGCGCCACCGCCCAGGCCGGTGGACTCGGCGGCGGCAGCGACATGGTCCTCACGCTCAACGCCCTGTCCGTGTTCCTCACGCTGATGCTCGTCGCCGTCGCCGCGCTCGGCGTGCTGAACGGTGTGCTGCTCGACACCCGCGAGCGCGTCCGCGAGATCGGTGTCCACAAGGCGCTCGGCATGACGCCCCGGCAGACCGTCGCGATGGTCCTCACCTCGGTCGTCGTGACCGCACTGGTCGCGGGCGCGCTGGGCGTGCCGCTCGGCGTGGCCCTGCACGGCTGGGTCCTCCCCGCGATGGGCGACAGCGTGGGACTCCGCCTCCCCGGTTCCGTCCTCGCCGTCTACCACGGGGCCGAACTGCTCCCGCTCACTCTCGGCGGTCTGCTGATCGCCACCGTGGGTGCGCTCCTGCCCGCAGGCTGGGCCGCCAGGGCCCGGACCACCACGGCTCTGCGCACCGAATAGGAAGCCTGGATCGTGAGCCGGGATCGGAAGTCGGGATCAGAGGCCTGTGGCCCCGCCGCAAGGAGCGGTGGGGCCGGAGGTGGTGGTGAGGTGTGCGGTCCTGCCGGGTCTGAGGCGTGCAGGCCCTCGGGCCCGGGTGCCGACGTGGTGTTTCACAGTCGCCGGACGCGCAGTACGCCGGTCAGCATCGGGAGGGTGAACTCGCCGCGGGCGGTCTCCGGTCGGCCCGCGAGGAAGGCGCGGATCCGGCCCGGCGTGGCCTGTCGTTCCTGTTCCGGCATGACCAGCATTCCCGCGCGCGTCGCGAGAGTCGCGACGAGCGTCTCGGCGGTACGGCGCTGTCCGTGCGGGAACTCGGCCTGCTCGGGCGAGCCGAACCGGGCGGGCCCGCCGGTATTCGGAAGGTGGTTGCCGGTCTCCGGCAGGCGCATGTCGGCGTCCGGCAGGTGCGTCTCGGCATTCGGCAGGTGCGTGTCGGCCGTCTCGGCGCGCCAGGCGGCGGGCGTGTCACGTGGGCCGATGGCCGCGCTCCCGCTGACCCGCGCGAGCCCGGAGACCCACTCCACCTGGTCGTCCATGACGTTCCACAGACCGGCCAGGATGCCGCCGGGTGCGAGGACCCTGGCGATCTCGGGACCCGCGACCGCCATGTCGAACCAGTGCATGGCGTTGCCGGCCAGCACGGCGTCGACGGACGCGTCAGGCAGCGGGATCGCCTCGGCGCTGCCGGGCAGGGCGCGGGTCCCCGGCAGCGAGCGGCGCAGCTCGGTCAGCATCGCGGGGTCGGGCTCGACCGCGACGGCCTCGGCACCCGTCGCGACCAAAGTGGCGGTCAGCTTGCCGGTGCCGGCCCCGAGGTCGAGCACGCGCGGGCCGGGCGCGGGTTCGAGCGCCCAGCGCACGGCGGCCTGCGCGTAGTCCGGACGGTGCTCGGCGTAGGCGACCGCGGCCGCGCCGAACGAGGACGAATGAAGCAGCCGTTCATCCTGATCCATCCGGTCAGCCTATTGGGGCCGCCTGCGGTCGGCCCCCACGCGTCGCCGCTCCCCTTGTCCGTGTCATGGGCGGTGGCGCCGGGACGTGGCGGGCCGGGCCGGAGATGTTCGGGCTCGGCGGCCGGTTCCGGCGCGGCCCCCGGACAGCCGTGCACCGGCCCGGGCCGTGAGGTCCTCGGCCCGCGGCGACGGCCCGCCGTCTGCGAGGATGCTTCGTATGGATGTGCGGCATAGGAACCATGTGACGGTGTCCGGGCGGCCCGGTGGGCCCGTGCTGATGCTGGCGCACGGGTTCGGGTGCGACCAGAACATGTGGCGTCTGGTGCTCCCGGCGCTGGAGCGCGACTTCACCGTCGTGCTCTTCGATCATGTGGGCGCGGGAAACTCGGATCTGTCGGCGTGGAGCCGGGAGCGGTACTCGACGCTGGAGGGCTATGTCGAGGACGTGCTGGAGCTGTGCCGGGAGCTGGCGCTCGGCCCCGTGACGTTCGTGGGGCATTCCGTGAGCGCCATGATGGGCGTGGTGGCCGCCGTCCGGGAGCCCGAGGCGTTCGCCGGACTGGTGCTGCTGGCGCCCTCGCCGCGTTTCATCGACGACCCCGAGACCGGCTACCGGGGCGGGTTCGACGCCGATGACATCGATGAGCTCCTGGGTTCGCTGGACGCGAACTATCTGGGCTGGTCGGGTGCCATGGCACCGGTCATCATGGGCAATCCCGAGCGGCCGGAACTGGGCGAGGAGCTGACCAACAGCTTCTGCCGCACCGATCCGGACATCGCCCGGGTCTTCGCCCGCGTGACGTTTCTGTCCGACAACCGCAAGGACCTCCCCCTGGTCAAGGTGCCCACCCTGGTGGCCCAGTGCTCCAGCGACGCGATCGCTCCCCGGGAGGTGGGCGAGTTCGTGCACGCCCAGATTCCGGGCAGCCGCCTGGTCACGCTCAATGCCACCGGTCACTGCCCGCAGCTCGCCGCCCCGGAGGAGACCGCGGCGGCGATCATCTCGTTCGCGGACGCACTCGCCTGATGTCCCCGTCCGGCGACAAGGAAGAAGGCGGCGGGAAGACGAGAAACGGCCGGTCGGCGGACGACCGGGCGCAGTTCTCCGCACTGCTGGAGGACAGCGCCGAGGATCTCTACGAGCACGCGCCCTGCGGCTATCTGTCCACCCTTCTGGACGGCCGGATCGCGAAGGTCAACACCACCCTGTTGAACTGGCTCGGCTACGAGCGCGACGACCTGCTGGGCGGCAGGTACTTCTCCGACCTGCTGACCGTCGGCGGACGGCTCTACCACGAGACCCACTTCGCCCCGCTGCTGAGGATGCAGGGCGAGGTCAGCGGCATCGCCCTGGAGCTCAAGGCCGCGGACGGCTCCCGTCTGCCGGTCCTGGTCACCTCGACGGTGCGAACGGGCAGTGACGGTCAGCCCCTGCTGATCCGCACCACTCTCTTCGACGCCCGCGACCGCCGCGCCTACGAGACCGAGCTGCTGCGCGCCCGCAAGGAGGCCGACCTGGAACGCGAACGCCTCCAGCGCCTGGCCACCACCCTGCAGAAGACGCTGCTGCCGCCGACGCTGGCCAACGTGCCCGGCCTCGACGTCTCGGCGTACTACCACATCGCCTCGGCCGACGAGGTCGGCGGCGACTTCTACGACCTGTTCCCGCTGGCCGAGGGCACCTGGGGCCTGTTCCTGGGCGATGTGTGCGGCAAAGGTGCCGCGGCGGCGGCCGTCACCTCACTGACCCGCTACACCCTGCGTGCCGCCGCCGTGTACAACCCCGATCCCGTCGCCGTCCTCCGCAACCTCAACACGGTCCTCAACCACGAGTACAACGGCGCCGACCCCCGCTTCTGCACCGTCCTCTTCGGCCTGCTGACCCCCGACCACGAACAGGGCGGCTTCCACGTCACGCTGGCCAGCGGGGGGCATCCACCCGCCCTGCTGATGCGTGCCGACGGCACCACCGACTATCTGCCCACCCCGGGCGGACAGCTCATCGGCGTCCTGGCCGACGCCCACATCGCCACCACCGCCGTCCGGCTGGCCCCCGGCGACACCCTGCTGCTGCACACCGACGGGCTCACCGAGGCCCATGTCAACGCCGGTGTCGACAGCGAGAACCGCTACGGCGACGATGCCCTTCTCGATTTCGCCCGTACCCGCGCGCCCACCACCGCGTCGGACATCGTCGACGCGATCCGCGATCTGCTCGACACCTTCGGCAGCGGCGTGGACGACGACACCGCCGTCCTGGCCATCCATGTGCCCCGACCCCCCAGTGATGAGCACCAGTGACTGAGCGCCTGACCCTCCGCACCCGCACCGCTCCCGCCGGAGCGGTCATCGAGCTCGCCGGGGACCTGGACCACCACAGCGCCCCCGAGGTACGCGCGGCACTGCCCGGACTCCATCTGCATCCGGGCCAGCAGCTCGTCCTCGACCTCGGCGGCCTCACCTTCTGCGACTCCAGCGGTATCACCGTGTTGATCGCCGCCCGCAATCACGCGCTGGCGGCCGGTGCGGGCATCGCCCTGGCCGCCGTCCCCGAACTCGTCAGCCGGATCTTCCGCATGGTCGGCCTGGACCAGGTCTTCGCGGTCCACCCGACGGTCAAGGCCGCCGAAGCGGCGTGGCGGGCCACCACCGCCTGAGCCCGACACCGGCCCCCGGGGTACCGGGGTCACTCCTGGACGGAGGCCATGCCCATCGGCGCGTAGCGGTCGCCGGCCGCCGCACCGACAGGAATCGCGGCGCTCAGCCCGGCGACGGTCGCGGGGTCCAGCTCGATGGCGGCTGCGGCCACGTTCTCTTCGAGCCAGGTGCGCCGCTTCGTTCCGGGTAGGGCCGTGACTCCGTCCTGGGCGAGGACCCAGGCGAGGGCCAGCCGACCGGTCGTCACACCGAGGTCGTCCGCCGCGCCGACGATCCGGTCGAGGAGCGACAGGTTCCGTTCCAGGTTCGAGTCGGCGAAGCGCGGTGCGGTGCGCCGGAAGTCGTGGGCCGGCAGGTCGTGCACCGATCGCACGGCCCCGGTGAGGAAACCGCGGCCGAGCGGCGCGTACGCGACGAATCCGATGCCCAGTTCGCGGACCGTGTCGAGCACGCCGTTGACCTCGACGGTGCGGCTGAACAGCGAGTACTCGGTCTGCACCGCCGACAGCGGCGCGGTCGCGTGTGCCGCCCGGATGCCGGCCGGGGACGCCTCGCTGATACCGAGGTACCGGAGTTTTCCCTCCGTCACCAGTTCGGCGAGGGCGCCGAACGACTCCTCGACGGGCACACCCGGGTCGACGCGGTGCAGGTAGAACAGGTCGATGTGATCGGTGCCCAGCCGGCGCAGCGAGCCTTCCACGCAGGCCCGCAGGTAGTCGGGGCCGCCGTTGGGGCCGCCGACGAACTTGCCGGTCTCGTCGAGAGTGACGCCACCGCCCTTCGTCGCCACGATCAGTTCGTCGCGGCGGCCCTTCAGCGCCCGTCCCAGCAGTTCCTCGCCGCTGAAGGGTCCGTACATGTCCGCGGTGTCGTACATGGTGACGCCCAGCTCGACCGCGCGGTGAACTGTTCTGATCGCCTCCGCCTCGTCGGGGGTGCCGTACATCGCGGTCATGCCCATGGTGCCGAGGCCCTCGACGGAGGCGACCAGGCCGAGCCCGCCGATGTTGTGAGTCTGCAGAGTCATGTCTCCACCTTGTGGTTGTGGGTCGTCACCTGACGCGGCGTGGTTCATCGGGCGCCCGCCCCTACGAGGTCGGCGGTGGCGTCCCACAGCCGGCCGGCCAGGGCCGGGTCGAGGCCGGCCCTGCCCGGCTTGCGCAGGGCCGGGGAGCCCCGGAAGCCGCCCACGCCGTCGGGTCCCACGTAGGCGTTGCCGGGTACGTCCTGGGTCGCGGCGTAGAGCAGCGACAGTGCTCCGCGCTCGGGAGCGTTGGTGAGGAACGTGAACCGGTTGATGACGTTCGACCTGGACTGGGCCGCCAGGGAGGTACGGGCGATGCCGGGGCTGGCGAGCACGGACCGCACGGGGCTGCCGGTGGCCGTCAGACGACGCTGGAGTTCCAGCGAGAACAGGACGACTGCGAGCTTCGACGCCTGGTAGGCCTGCATCCCGTTGTGCTTGCGCGTCCGCCAGTCGAGGTCGTCCAGGTCGATCCTGCCCTGCTTGTGCAGTTCGCTGGTGACGTGCACCACCCGGTCGGTGATGTGCCGGAGCAGCAGGGTGGTCAGCAGGAAGGGGCCGGTGTAGTTGGTGGCGGTCTGCAGGTCGAGGCCGTCGGCGGTCCGGGCGGCGGGGATGTCCATCACACCGGCGTTGTTGATCAGGATATCGATGTCGCCGGACCAGGAGTCGGCGAAGGCGCGTACCGAGGTCAGGTCCGACACGTCGAGCGGCCGGATGTCGAAGGTGCCGGGCAGATCGGCGACGGCACGGCGGGCCTTGTCCGTGTCGCGTACCGCCGGCACGACGCGGGCACCGGCCTGAGCGAGTTCGCGTGCCGCGATCAGGCCGAGGCCACGGCCTGCGCCGGTGATGACGACCGTACGGCCGGTGAGGTTCGGGAGCTCGTCCGCCGTCCAACTGTTCGTGTGCATGATTCCTGGCTCCGGGGCTCGGGGTTCGGGGTTCGTGGCGACCGGTGATGGGCGACCGCTGACCGGTGATCACAACGCCAGTGAACTCGCCGCTCCCGGGGCGTGGAAGGACACGCTCAACCACTGAATGGGAGGTCGTGGATAAGCCCCGACGGATGGCCAAGGATGGGGACCATGGACCAAACGTTCGACCGATCGTCCCTGGGCGCCTTCCTGCGCACCCGGCGTACGGCGCTGCAGCCCGAGGACGTCGGGCTGCGCCGCGGGCAACGCCGGCGCGCCCCTGGCCTGCGCCGCGAGGAGGTGGCGGAGCTGTGCACCATGTCCGCCGACTACTTCGCCCGGCTGGAGCGCGGCGACGGACCGCAGCCGTCGGAGCAGATGATCGCGGCCATCGCCCGCGGCCTGCGGCTGACCCCGGACGAACGTGATCACCTGTTCCTGCTCGCCGGCTACCGCACCGCCCGCCGTGACGCGCGCGTCCATCATGTGAGCCCCGGGCTGATGCGGGTCATGGACGGCTTGGCCGGCACCACCGCCCAGGTCATGGGCCCGCTGGGCGAGACCTTGCTGCAGACACCGTCCGCGGTGGCACTGCTCGGCCACCAGACCCAGTACACGGGCAACGACCGCAGCGCGACGTACCGGTGGTTCACCGATCCGGTCGCCCGTGAGCGCTACCACCCCGAGGAGTACGGCAAGAACAGCCGGACCAATGTCGCGCTGCTGCGCGCGACCGTCACCCGGGACGGGCCCGGCTCCCCCGCGGCGGACCTGGCGGACATCCTGCTGAGCGCCAGCGACGAGTTCGCCCGGTTGTGGGAGCGCCACGAGGTGGGCCTGCGGTGGAGCGACACCAAACGGTTCGTCCACCCCCAGGTCGGAGAGCTGGACCTCTACTGCCAGCTCCTGCTGGAGCCGGACCAGGGCCAGTCGCTGCTCATATTCACCGCCACGCCGGGTACGGAGAGCCACGAGAAGCTCGCCCTGCTCACCGTGCTGGGCACCGACCGGTTCGCCGCCGGCACCGAGTGACGCCACCCGTGGTGCCGACGGCATCCACCGCCGTTCACAGCCCGAGGTAGATCCGGCGGACCCGGGTGTCCCGGCTGAGTTCCTCGGAGGTTCCGGTCATGGCGACGCTGCCGTTCTCCATGACCAGGCAGTGGCTCGTCGCGCCGAAGGTGAGTTTGGCGTTCTGCTCGACGAGCAGCAGGCTCAGCCCCTCCTCCCGCAGTCTCTTCAGCGCGTTGAGGATCTCGCCGACGAGCTTGGGCGAGAGCCCCATGGACGGTTCGTCGAGGAGGAGAATGCGCGGTCCGGCCATCAGGGCACGGCCGATGGACAGCATCTGCTGCTGTCCGCCGGAGAGCGCGCCGGCCAGTCGCCCGCCCATCTCGCCCAGCACCGGGAAGAGTTCGTGCACCTCGGCCAGCGTGGCCCGGGTCCCGTCGTCCCAGCGGCGGGCGTACGCGCCGAGCAGCAGGTTCTTCTCCACGCTCAGGCCGGGGAACACGTGCCGGCCCTCCGGTACGTAGCCGATGCCGTGCCGCACCATGTCTCGGGCCCTGACCCGGGTCAGGTCGCGCTCCCCCAGCGTGATGCGTCCGCCGCCCCGCGGGACCAGACCCATCAGGGCCTTGAGGGTGGAGGTCTTGCCCGCGCCGTTGGCGCCGATGATGCCCACCGACGCACCGGGCTCCACGCTGAAACTGATCGAACTGACCGCCCGGACACCGCCGTAGTGGACGGACAGGTCGTCGACGGCGAGGGTGGCCGGGGTGCCGGGATCGAAGGCGGGCGTGGCCGCCCGCCGGAAGGAGATCGTCCTCACCGGGTTGCCTCCCTGGAAGCGGGTGCGTCGGCTGAAGGGGGTGCCTCGGCCGAAGCAGGTCCTTTGGTCGAAGCAGGGGTCTCGGCCGGACCCGGTGCATGGGACGGTGCAGGAGTCTGAGTCGGGGCCTGCTCCGGGCGCGGGATGTCCGCCGACTCCGAATCCCCGAGATACGCCTCGATGACCTCGGGAGCGGCCACCACCTCGGCGGGCGTGCCCTCGGCGATGACCCCGCCGCTGGAGAGCACGGTGACGCGCTCGCACAGCGACATGACCAGGCCCATGTTGTGTTCGATGAGGACGACCGTGGTGCCGCTGTCTCGGATGGACCGCACGATGCGGGCGAGTTGCCGCACCTCTTCGCCGTTCAGCCCGGCGGCCGGTTCGTCGAGCAGCAGCAGCCGGGGCCGGGCCGCCACGGCGCGGGCTATTTCGATGCGCCGCTGGATGCCGTAGGGAAGGGATCCGGGCGCGGCCTCGGCGAAGTCGGCGAGCCCGAAGCGTTCCAGGAGTTCCTGGGCGCTGCGGCGCAGTTGCCGCTCGCGGCGGACGACTCCGGGCTGCCACACCGCGTACTGCCAGATGGTGTGTGTCGTGGTGCGGTCGAGTGCGACGAGGATGTTCTCCCGGACGGTCAACTGGCCGAACAGGCGCAGGTTCTGGAAGGTGCGGGCCACGCCGAGGAGGGAGAGCGTGTAGGGGCGGGCGGTGGTGGTGTCACGGCCGGCGAACCACACCTGGCCCGAAGTGGCCCGGTAGAAGCCGCTGATCACGTTGAACAGGGTGGTCTTGCCGGAGCCGTTGGGGCCCACGATGCCGCGGATCTCGCCGGGCGCGACCGTGAGGGAGACGTCGTCCAGGGCGCGCAGTCCGCGGAAGTCCTTGGTGACGGACCGGATGTCGAGCAGGGGCCCGGCAGCGTTGGCAGGGGGCTCGACGGCCTCGTACGGCTGGAAGGGACGCAGCCGGGCACGGTCTTCCGCCGCACTGCGGCTTCGTCGTCGCCGGTTCACGAACTCCCTTGTGCGGAAGGGGATTCCGGCGAGTCCGGTCGGTGCGAAGACGACCATGAGGACGACCACCACGCCGTATCCGAGCTGTGCGTAGGTCGAGAAGTCGGAGAGCCACTCGCGGATCAGGGTCAGGCCGACCGCACCCACCACACAGCCGACGAGGGAACGCCGGCCGCCGATGATGACCATGGCGAGCAGGATGAACATGTTGCCGATGGAGAAGGTCTCCGGGGCGACATAGCGGATGAGGCCCGCGTACAGCACTCCGGCCAGGCCGCCGTACAGGCTGGCGAGCAGGAACGCGGTCATGCGCAGCAGGGGGATCTGCGCGCCCATCGCGCCCGCGGCCAGGGAGTCGTCGCGCATCGCGCGCAGGCGTCGCCCCAGGTGCGTACGGACGACGAAGAGTCCGAAGCCGAGGCCGAGCGCGCAGACCACCAACTCCAGGTAGTAGTAGAGGTATTCGCTGGAGAGGTCGATGCCGGGCAGGGTGGGCAGCGGGATTCCGGAGATGCCGTCGGCTCCCCCGGTGACGGAGGCGTTGGTGATCCAGTTGATGAAGCCGAGCGCCAGGCCGAGGGTGACGATGCCCAGGTAGTGGGACTGCATGCGCAGGGCGGGGATGCCGACGAACAGGCCCGTCGCCACGGTCGCGAGCACCGCGAGGGCGGCCGCCGCCCAGAAGCCGTGACCGGACTCGGTGGTCAGGATGGCGAGGGTGTACGCGCCTACGCCGAAGAAGGCGACCTGGGCGAGGTTGATCTGCCCGGAGATGCCCATGGCCAGGCCCATGCCGATGGCCAGCAGGGCGTAGATGAGGGCGATGTTGACGACATGGATGGAGTAGCTGCCGAGGCCGTACGGCAGCAGCCAGGCGGCCACCGCGGCGGCCGCGAACAGTCCGGCACGAGGCGCCGAAAGCCCTGCGATACGCGTCTTCACGCGCGGCTCACCGTCCTCTCCCCGAAGACGCCCATCGGGCGGATCATGATGGCGGCGGTGAAGACCAGGAAGGTCACGAGCACCGAGTAGCCCTGGAAGTGGCCGGCCGCGTAGGAGTCCAGGACACCGATCGCGAGGCCGCCGACGACGGCGCCGGGGATGGAGCCGAAGCCGCCGAGCATCGCGGCGGCGAAGCCCTTGATGCCGAGGGCGCCGCCGAGCGAGGCGTCGACGTACAGCATCGGTCCGACGAGACCTCCCGCCAGGGCGGCGAGGCCAGCGCCGATGGAGAAGGCCAGCGCGTTGCTGCGGCCGACGTCGATGCCGACGGCGGTGGCCGCCTCGTGGTCCATGGCGACGGCCTGCATGGCCGCGCCGCGCTTGGTGCGCGCGAGGAACCAGGCGAGGCCGAGCACGGCGAGGGCCGCGACGGCCATCACCAGCAGGTCGTACGTGCGCACGCGCACCCCGAACAGGTCGAGCGGGGCGGACCGGACGGGTGAGCGGACCGCCCGCCCGGTGGTGCCCCAGATCAGGATGGCGACGGCCTGGAGGACGATGCCGAAGCCGATCGTGCCGATCAGCATCAGGTCGAAGTCCTTGTTCTCCAGGGGCCGCAGCACCCGTTCGATGACCAGGCCGATGGCGGCGGTGACCGCGATGGCTACGACCATGGCGACGGCGAAGGGCAGCTTGGAGGTCAGGTAGAAGGTGGAGGCCGCGTAGGCGCCGATCATGGCGATGTCGGCGTGGGCGAAGTTGACCAGGCCCATGGTCCGGTAGACCAGGGAGAATCCCATCGCGACCAGGGCGTAGACCGCTCCGAGGCTCAGGCCTCCGACGAGTGTCTGCAGTGTCTCCTGCACGTCAGTGCTCCCGGTGCTCCCGATGCCTATCGCTGCGGGACGAGTTCGCCGTCGCGGATGACGCCGATGGTGGTCTTCGTGATGCCGACGCCCGACTCGTCGTACCGGAAGTCGCCGAGCAGACCCTTGTACCGGGTGTCGCGGATGGCGTCCGCGAGTTCCTCGCCGCTCGCGCCGTTGCTGGTCCTGAGGGCGGTGAGCAGGATGTTCGCCCCGTCGTAGGCCTTGGCCCCGTGCAGTTCCGCCTCCTTGCCGTACGCGGCCTCGTACGCAGCGGCGAACTTCTTCGAGGCGGCGCTGGTGTCGTTGCTCAGGTAGGGCGAGCTGACGATGGTGTCTTCGACGGCGGCCTTGCCCGCGGTGTCGATGAAGACGGGGGTGCCCTGGGGTGCCGCGCCCGCGAAGGGGGCGGTGATGCCCAGGTCCCGGGCCTGCTTGACGATCAGCCCCGCCTCGACCTCCTCCGAGCCGATGAAGATCACCTCGGGTTTCGTGGACCGGATCTTCGTCAGGGCCGCGCTGAACTCCTTCTGGTCGGTGGTGACCACCTGGTCGGTCGACGGGGTCACGCCGAGTTCCTTCACGGCCTTCAGGAACGCGTCGTGCTCGCCCTTCCCGAAGGAACCGTTGTTCGTGATCATGGCGATCTTCTTGTAGCCCTTGTCCTTCACCAGGTGCTCGGCGAGCGTCGAGTCGTAGGTGGTGCTGGTCGGCCCGTTGAGGAAGAGGTACGGGCTCTTCAGCGCGACCAGGCCGTCGGACTGGCCGGAGGTGATGTTCGGGATCTTCGCCTGCTGGAGCACCGGTCCCATGGCGATGGTCACCGCGCTCTCCGCCGTGCCGATCATGGCGATGTACTTCTCGCTCACGAGCCTGCGGGCGATGTTGGTGCCGGTGGTCGGGTCGCCCTGGTCGTCGAAGAGCTTCACCTGGATCTTGCGGCCGTCGATGCCGCCCTTCTCGTTCCACTCGTCGATGGCGAGTTTGGCGCCCTTGTACTCCCAGTCGCCGAGCGAACTGAGCTGCCCGCTCTGCGCGTTGACGACGGCGACCTTGATGGGTCCTGAGGACGCCTTCGTGTCGTCGTCCGATTCGCCGGGCGCGCTGCACGCGGTGAGGGCGGCGGCCAGTGCGGCGGCCGTGCAGACGGCGGTACGGGCGGCGGTACGCGGTCGGGAGTCGGCCCGTGGCCGTGGGGTCCTGCTGCGGGTCATGAGGTCACCTCGTTGTGAGCGGGCGGTGAGCGGACGGGGAGGCGCGGGGCTAGCTGGCGTGGAGCGAGGCGGGTGCGGACCGGGGCGGGTGCGGACCGGGGCGGGGCGTTCAGTCAGTGAGGCGGTCGGTCAGTCGGCGAAGGACCCGCGGTAGATGTCCTTGATGTTCCAGTGGCCCGGCGTCGGCACGGGTTCGTTGACCATCGGTACGTCGATGACGGCGGGCCGTCGCCGGGCGACCGCGTCGGCGAGGGCCTTGGCCAGGTCGGCGGGAGCGCCGACGGTGTATCCGTCGGCGCCGCAGGACTGCCCGAAGGCCGCGAAGTCCGGGCTGTAGGGCCGGCCTTCGGCGTCGGTGAACTCGCAGCCGTAGGACCGGCCGAACGACGAGGCCTGGAGGTCGGCGATGGTGCCGTGGGCCCGGTTGTTCATCACCACGAAGATGACGGGCAGGCCCTGTTCGACGGCCATCGGCACCGCGGGCAGCTGCGCGCTCATCCCGCCGTCGCCGATGAGTGCGACCACCACGCGGTCCGGCCGGGCCAGTTGCACCCCGACCGCGGCGGCCGGGCCGAAGCCCATGGTCGAGGCTCCGCCGGGGGTGATGAAGCGCCCGCCGTCGGGGAGTTCGTAGCACTGGGCCACGCCGTTCTTGTTCCAGCCGACGTCGGTGACGAGCACGGCGTCGTCGGGCAGCGCGTCGCGCAGATCGGCGAGGATGCGCTGGGGCCGCAGGGGGAAGTTGTCGCTGCGGCCGTCCTCGCGGGCGGTGTCGAAGACGGCCCGCCGGGCGGCGGCGACGGTCTCGCGCAGCCCCTCTCTCACGACGGGCTCGGGCCTGGTGGCCCGTACGGCCTCGCCGATGGCCCGTACCGCGTCCCCGACATCCGCGACGGCGCCGATCTCGACGGGATAGTTGCGGCCGATCTCGGTCGGGTCGATGTCGATCTGGATGAGCCTGCTGGGCGGGGCGTGCGTGTCACCGGGCGGTCCGTGCCTGTCACCGAAGGTCCAGGTGTACGCCGGGTCCCACGAGCTGGCGTCGGTCTCCGCGAACCGGGTGGCCAGCGCGAGGACCACATCGGCGCCCCTGGTGTACGCGTGGGTGGTCTCCAGCCCCCAGAAGCCGGGCATACCGAGAAGCAGCGGGTGGCTGTCGGGCAGGACACCCTTGCCCATCAGTGAGTGCGCGAGCGGGATGTCGAGGTGCTCGGCGAGGACGGAAAGGGCCTGGCGGGCGGCCGGTTTGCGCAGTCCGCCGCCGAAGTAGATCAGCGGGCGTTCGGCGGCCAGCAGTGTGCGGGCGATGCGCTCGGCGGTGTCCCGGTCGAGACCGGGGAGCGCGGCGCCCTTGGGCAGCGGGTACGCGTCGGCGTACTCCTCGACCTGCCGGTTGAACAGGTCCATCGGGATGTTGACGAGGACGGCGCCGGGCCGCCCGGAGGTCGCGGTCCAGAAGGCGCGCTCGGTCGTACGGGCCAGATCCTGGACGCGGTGCACATGCCAGGCGCGCTTGGTGATGGGCCGGTAGATGGCCGTCTGGTCGGCGTCCGCGTGGAGGTTGACCTCCTGGTGCGGGTGGCGGCCGGCGTAGTAGGAGGGGATGTCGCCGGAGATGACGATCAGCGGGATCGAGTCGAGGGCGGCGGTGGCCACTCCGGTGACCGCGTTCATCATGCCGGGGCCGACGTGGGTGAGCAGGACGCCCGGTTTCCCGGAGGCTCGGGCGTAACCGTCGGCGGCGTGCGCGGCGGCCTGCTCGTGGCGGGCGATCACGAAGTGGATCGGGCTGGGGCCGAGCGCGTCCAGCAGGGCGATGTTGGTGTGGCCGCAGGTGCCGAAGACGTACTCGACGCCGTACGACTCCAGCTGGGCGACCAAAGCTTCGGCGGCGGTCACGGCGGTCATGCGTCGGCCTCCCCGTCGGTGGCGGTCGTATCGGATGGGGGCGCATCGGATGAGGGCGTGTCGAGGGAGTTCGCGTCGCCCCAGACGGACAGGCCGCGGAGCATGAGGGTCTTGACGACCGTGTAGTCGTCGATCATCGAGCGGGGTGTCTCGCGGCCGAAGCCGGAGTCCTTGACCCCGCCGAAGGGGATGTGGTCGAGGCGGTGATTGGAGCTGCCGCCGACGATCAGCGCACCGGTCTCCAGTTCGCGCCAGGCCGTAATGACGCGGCCCAGATCACGGGTGAACAGCCCTGCCTGCAGGCCGTAGCGGCCGGCGTTGCACGTGTCGACGACCGCGCCGAAGTCGTCGTACGGGAGCACCGCGACCAGCGCCCCGAAGACCTCGTCGACCACGACCGAGGAGTCCGGTGCGGGGTCCGCCACGACGGTGGGCGCCGCGGTGGCGCCGTCGCGGGTGCCGCCGCGCAGCACGCGGGCGCCGGAGGCGACGGCCTCGGCCGACCAGCGGACCACGCGTTCGGCGGCCTCCTCGTCGACCATCGAGCCCACGTCGGTGGCCGGGTCGAGCGGGTCGCCGACCTTGAGGGTGTCGACGGCGGCGGTGAAGGCGTCGAGGAAGGCGTCGTAGCGGGAGCGGTGGACGTAGACGCGCTGGACGGAGATGCAGCTCTGGCCGGAGTTGCTGTATCCGGTGCGGGCGCATTCCCTCGCGGCCTGCCCGATGTCGGCGTCCTCGCAGACGATCGTGGCGGCGTTGCCGCCCAGTTCGAGGACCAGGCGTTTGGGTCCGGCCGCACGGGCGACGGCCCGGCCGGTCGCCGCGCCGCCGGTGAAGCTGATGACGGCCACCTCGTCGGCCGCGCACAGCAGTGCGCCCACCTCGCCGCCGCCGTGCAGCAACTGCACGCCCTGCGGGGGCATTCCGGCTTCCAGGAGGAGTGCCACGATCGCCGCGCTGGAGGCCGGTGCCTGGGGTGGGGCCTTGACGAGTGTGGTGTTGCCCGCGGCGAAGGAGGCGCCGAGTTTGTGGGCGAGGAGGTTCGCGGGAGCGTTGAAGGGGGTGATGGCGAGGGCGACCCCGGCCGGTGCGCGATAGGTGAAGGCGGTGTTGCCGACGCCGCGGGCCCAGCCCGCGACGGGCAGGGTCTCGCCGCCGATGCGGCGTGCCTCCGCCGCGCACACGGCGAAGGTGTCCGCGACCCGGTCGATCTCGCCGAGCCCGTCCTTGACCGGTTTGCCCAGTTCCAGGGCGAGGAGGCGGGCCAGCCCCTCGCGGTGGGCGGAGGCGGCGCGGGATGCTCGGTCCAGGACGTCGGCGCGCAGTGCGGGGGCGAGCCCGGCGACCGTGCGGGCCGAGGAGCGGGCGAAGGCGAGGGCGCGGAAGATCTCGTCCCCGGTCGCGGTGGCTGTCCGGCTGACGACTCGGCGCAGATACGGGCCTGTTCGGGTCGATGCCGGTCCGCTGCCACCCCATTGGCCGGCGACGTAGGGCGGCGCTTCGGCCACCGCCGCGTCCAGGCCGGCCTTGAGAAGGGAATCGAGCATGAGATCTCCCAGGAAACCGCTGAGTGGTACTGGTGGACTGCTCTGTGGGTCGGCGTGTAACGTACGGGCGCCAACTCGCGGTGGCAAGAGGGCCGTTCGAGGAAGTTTCGAAGCAGAGGGGGAAGGCGCGTGAGCGGGACCGACCATGAGCGGGCGGCGGGCGAGGCGACCGGGGTGCGGAGCGTACGCAGGGCTCTGGACATCCTGGGGCTGCTGACCGAGGATCAGCCGACGGTCACGCTGAGGGAGATCGTCGACGCCACCGGTCTGGCCAAGACCACGGTGGTCCGCATGGTGCAGACCCTTGAGCAGTGCGGTCTGCTCTGGGACACCCCGGCCGGATACACGGCGGGTCCCGGCCTGTGGCGCTGGGCGCACCTCGCGCAGACCAGCTGGGAACTGCCCCGCGAGACACGCAAGTTGATGCGGGACCTGGCCGAGGAGCAGCAGGAGACGGTCAATCTCTTCATGCTGCGCGGCCTGTCCCGCGTCTGTGTGGCCCAGCAGGAGAGCCCGCAGCCCCTGCGTCATGTCGTGCGGGTCGGCGACGAACTCCCCCTGTGGGCGGGGGCCTCGTCGAAGATCCTTCTTCGTACGGCTCCCGACGCCCTGCTGCGCCGGATCGCGGCGGGTTCACCGCACGGTGAGGGGCATGCCAGGCAGTTGCGGGTGTGGGCGGACCTGGCGGCGGAGCGGGGTTTCGCGGTCAGCCGGGGCGAGCGCGACGAAGGACTGACGGCCGTGGCCGTGCCCGTCGTCGGCCGCAGCGGGGCCGTGGTCGCCTCTCTCTCGCTCAGCGGGCCCAGCCACCGCTTCCCCGAGTCCGTCGTCGAGCGGTTCGCCACGGCGCTCGCCGAGGTCGCCCGGCAGATGTCGGAGCAGGGCTTCGACCACCCGCTCAGCCCGACGAAGTGAACCGTCGACCCGCAAGGACCTCTCGAAGCGCAGGAACCGCAGGAACCGCTCGAACCGCTGGAACCGCTGGAACCGCAGAAGGAGCCGGTGCATGCCCGAACGACCGCTCTCAGGAATCCGCGTACTCGATCTCACCAATGTGCTCGCAGGGCCGTACTGCAGTTACCACCTCATGCTCCTCGGCGCCGAGGTCGTCAAGGTCGAACAGCCGGGCAGGGGCGATCTCGCGCGGAGTCTGGGACCTGATCCCGAGCTGAACCGGGCCGGTATCGGCGCCTCGTTCCTCGCCCAGAACGCCGGCAAGCAATCACTCGTACTCGACCTGAAGGACCCCGGCGACCGGGCCGACTTCGAGGAACTGCTGAGCGGCGCGGACGTCCTCCTGGAGAACTTCCGGGCGGGAGTGCTGGCACGGATGGGGTACGGGGCCGACCGGCTGCGGGAGTTGAATCCGCGCCTGGTCAGCTGTGCGATCACCGGCTTCGGGCAGTCGGGGCCGATGAGCGCCGCTCCCGCGTACGACCAGATCATCCAGGGGCTGTCGGGGATGATGAGCATCACGGGCACCACCGACACGGCCCCGCTCAGAGTGGGCTTCCCGGTGTGCGACTCATTGGGCGGGCTCGGGGCTGCTCTGGCGATCAGCGCGGCCCTGGTCGGACGGGAGAGGACCGGGCAAGGCGCCCGGCTGGACCTCTCGATGCTGGAGGTCTCCCTCTCCGCGATGGGCTGGGCCGTCTCCAACTACCTGGTCAGCGGGGTGGATCCGGAGCCGATGGGTGACCAGAACGCCACCGCGGCGCCTTCGGGGACCTTCGAGACCGCCGACGGGGGCCTGAACATCGCGGCCAACCGGCAGGAGCAGTTCGTCACGCTCTGCCGTCTCGCCGGGCTGCCACAGCTGGTCGAGGATCCCAGGTTCGCCGAGCGCGAGGCACGGAAACTGCACCGCGCGGAACTCAACTCCGAACTCAACGCGGCACTGCGCCGGAAGACCGCCCTGGAGTGGGAGGCCACGCTGTCCGCGGCCGGGGTCCCGGCGGCCCGCGTGCTGACCGTCCCCGAGGCCGTCGAGCTGGAACAGCTGGAGCACCGCGGCTTCTTCACGGATCTGCCCTATCCGGACGGCTCCGGCCGCACGCTGCGGGTCAGCGGCAACGGCGTGCTCGTGGACGGTGAAGCCCTCCCGCCGGAGGCCCCGCCCCCGCTGCTCGACCAGCACGGCGAGGGGCGGGAGCGGCTGATCGCCCGCTGGCGGGCGCACCGCCACGCCGCCGGGGCCCGGGCGTCATGACGACCGGGCCGGACGATGTGCCGACGGCCGGACCCCACGAGCCCCCGACGGACGGACGGCACGACCTTCCGACGGCCGGTTCGCGGGGCAGCCTGACAGCCGGTTCACAGGACGGCCTGACAGCCGGTTCGCAAGACGGCGCGACAGCCGGTTCACAGGACGGCCTGGCAGTCGCTTCGCAAGACGGTCCGGCAGCCGGCTCGCAGGACGGTCTCGTCGCGCAGTGGTGGGCCACCGCGGTCAGCCGGGTCGAACCCGGCATCATCGAACTGCGCGAGCACCCGGTACAGGACCTGATCGGCCACGCGACCTTCGTCGACACGATCTGGCTGCTGCTTCGCGGCGAACTCCCCCGTGCCGAGCAGGCCCGGCTCCTGGAGGCGGCCCTGGTGGCCGGCGTCGACCACGGACCGCAGGCCCCTTCCATCGCCGCCGCCCGAATGGCCGCCACCTGCGGAGTGGGGCTCAACAGCGCCATGGCCACCGGTGTGAACATGCTCGGTGATGTGCACGGCGGGGCCGGTCAGCAGTGTGTGCAGTTGCTGGGCGAGATCGTCGAACGGCACGGTCAGGGAAGGGGGTTCGACCTCGCCGTCGCGGAGGTCGTCGGTGAGTGGCAGAGCCGTTCGCGCTATCTGCCCGGCTTCGGCCATCGCTTCCACCCCCGCGATCCGCGCCGCGACCCACTGCTCTCCCTGGTGGACCGGGCCGTGGCGGACGGTCTGGTGGAGGGCGCCCACCTGCGGGCGGCCCGTACGGTGGAGGAGTTGCTCAACCGGGGGCGCGAGGGTAAGAAGCCGGTTCCCATGAACATCGACGGCGCCACCGCCGTCATCTACGCCGAACTGGGCTTCGCCGCACCGCTCGCCCGCGGCCTGTTCGTACTCAGCCGCAGTGTCGGCATCCTGGCGCACGCCTGGGAGGAGACCGGGCAGGGGCGGCGCAACAAGAGCCCCATGCCGCCATCCATGGTGCCGGTCCACCTGGTGGCACCAACAGCGCGCCCGTAGCGCCCTGTTGACCCTCATGGCCCGAAAATCCCTGTCACGTGTCTTGTCATGGACGCACTGCCGTCTCTAACGTGACCTCCCATCACACGAACCCATTCTGCGGCTCGTACGAACCATCTAGCGGACCTTGATCGAATCGAGGGAACTCGGCGATGGAAAGACGGACCTTCCTCCTGACGGCCGCGGCGGGCAGCGCGGCCGGCGTCTCCACCCTGGCGTCCACCGCGGAAGCGGCCTCCGGCAGCGCCCCGAGCGGCGCGGCGAACGCGTCCCCCGGCCTCGCGCTCCCGGTGCCCCCGCAGTCGGCCGCGCTGGGCACCACCGGCGCCGACTGGCCCAAGGTGGGCGGCAACCACGGCAACCAGAACCACTCCACACTCCAGGACATCACCCCGCGGAACATCAAGCGGCTCGGCGGCGCCTGGCACGTCAACCTGGAGGGCGGCTCCACCGGCGCGTACCAGCAGTGCACGATCGTCGTGCAGAACGGTGTGCTGTACGTCGAGACCACCCAGCAGAACGTCTTCGCGATCGACGGCAGGACCGGTGAGGTGATCTGGCGGACGAGCCTCGGCACCGAGACCACCAACATGCGCGGCGTCGCCGTCGCCGAGGGCAAGGTCTTCACCATCTCCGGCGCCAACATCGTGTACGCCCTCGACAAGAAGACCGGCGCGATCGTCTGGCAGAAACCACTGATCGTCGACGACAACGGCGGCGACGACGGCTGCGACAACGACAGCGGTCAGTGCGGCGGCAACAGCGGCGGCCTCGCGGGCGCGGTCGTGCACTGGGACGGCCTGGTCTACATCGGCACGGAGGGCTCGACCGCCGGGGCCCGCGGACGCGGGTACGCGCTCGACGCCAAGACCGGCGACGTCCGGTGGACCTTCTGGGGCCCGCCCGGCCCCGGGGAGTACGGACATGACACCTGGGAGGGCGACTCCTGGAAGACCGGTGGCGCGGTCCCGTGGATACACCCGGCCGTCGACCCCGAACTCGGCCTGGTCTACTGGACGTTCGGCAACCCTTATCCCCGTACGGACGGATCCTCGCGCGGCGGCGACAACCTCTTCGCCAACTCGATCGTCGCCATCGACGCCAAGACCGGCAAGCGGCGCTGGCACTTCCAGTCCGTCCACCACGACATCTGGGACGCCGACAACGTCATGGCGCCGGTGCTCGCCGACCTCATCGTCGACGGCAGGAAGCGCAAGGTCGTCGTCTACGGCTCGAAGACCTGCTGGTACTACATCCTCGACCGCCGCACGGGTGAGGCCGTGCACGGCATGGAGGAGCGGCCGGTCCCCCAGCACACCCTGCAGAAGACCTCACCGACCCAGCCGTTCCCCGGCGGCGAGCCGTTCGTGTCCCCGTATCCGGAGCTGGACAAGACGACCCGGCCGGTGCCCTTCTATCCGACCGGCGGCCTGTACGAGGTCTTCTGGGACCGGGCCACCATCATCTTCCCCGGCGCGGGCGGCGGCGCCGACTGGGGTTTCCCCTCCTTCAGCCCGAGGACCGGATACGTCTATGTCGGCTACGGGCTCGTCAACTCCTCCTACTCCAACACCCGCGGCGGCCGGGTCAACACGGCCAGACCCCTCGGCGAACTGTTCGGCGGCGGGCTCGTCGCGATGGACCCCCGCACCAACACGGTCGCCTGGCGCAAGGAGGGCCCCTGGTCGCTGGCCCACGGCAACGGCGTCCTCACCACCGCCGGACGAGTCCTCTTCCAGGGCCGCCCGGACGGCGTGCTCGAAGCGATGGACGACACCGACGGCAGGACTCTGTGGACCTGGCAGTGCGGCGCCGGGGTCAACACCGTCCCTGTCAGTTACGAGATCGACGGCGAGCAGTACATAGCCGTGCTCGCCGGTGGGAACGGGCTCCCCTTCCCCGACATCCCCCGGGGCGACCACCTCTGGGCGTTCAAGCTCGGCGGCGGGGTCGGCCAGGCTCCGGCGCCCACCCCACCCTCCCGCCGCAACCAGATCCGCACCGCCGCCGTGACCGGCGCGGCGGCCCGCAACACCGTCACCCTGGGGCGGGTCTGGAGCGCTGCCACGGGCGCACCCGGCGCGACCGAGAACACGGTCGCCCAGAACGCCATGGCGCCCCAGCACCTGACGGTCCCCGCCGGCACCACCGTCACCTTCACCAATCCCGCCGACAACGCCCAGGCACACGGCGCGGTCGCCTTCTTCGACGCGGAGTTCGACACCGGGCTGCTGATGCCGGGCCAGTCGTACACGTACACCTTCGGCAAGCCCGGGGAGTACTTCTACAACGACCCGGTCTTCCCCCAGTCCACCGGCAAGGTCGTCGTCCGGTGAGAGGGCGAGTGAGAGGGCAGACTGTCATGACGTCCGGGACACGTTCGGCACGTACTGCACGTTTGACGGTGGTCGTCCTGGCCGCCGTCAGCAGCACCCTCCTTGTCGCCCTGGCGGCCTTCTTCGGCCTTCAGTACGAGGCGGCCGGGCGGGGCGAGCGCGGACCGGCGGGAGTCGGAGCCCGAACGACCCAAGGAGCGCAGGGGGCAGAGGAGTTGGGCGATCCGGACTACGGGGTGTGCCGTGGTGCGAGTGCCAGGTGCTACCACGACTGGGGCAACTTCTCCCCGGCCACCGACGGCTATCGGGTGCTTCTCTACACCCGGACCGCGGGACCCCGTCACGCGAACCTCGGTCCCGCACTCGGCGCCGGACTCAACCCGGCGCTCGCCGACACCAACGTCGTACAGAACGCTCTGGTCAAGATGGGCGCCGAACACGACTTCACCGTCGACTGGACCGAGGACGTCACCCAACTCTCCTCGCCCGCAAGGCTCTTCCGGTACAACGCGGTCGTCTTCTACTCGACCAGCCGCGACACCCTCGACGACGCCGCGCAGACCTCCCTGCGCCAGTACATCCGCGGCGGCGGTGGCTTCGCCGGGATCCACAACGCCTTCGGCACGGAGTACAACTGGCCCTGGTACGAAGGCCTGTTGGGCGGCGCCAACTTCTACGACCACGGGCCCGAGCAACGCGGCAGAGTCGACGTACAGAACCGGCGCGACTCCTCCACCTCCGGTCTGCCGGCGCACTGGGACTTCACCGACGAGTGGTACAACCTCGTCCCGGCCCCTTCGAGGGTCCGCGTCCTGGCCACCGTCGACGAGTCCACGCTCGCCGAGGGCGTCACGGGCAACCAGGGGCACCCCGGTCATGGCGGGAACCACCCGGTCGCCTGGTGCCAGTACTACGACGGCGGACGTGCCTGGCTCACCACCCTCGGCCATGACGCCAAGGCCTTCTCGACGGACGGCTCGTACCCCGGCGCCGAACAGTTCCGGAAGCTGATCCTCGGCGGCATCGAGTCCGCCATGGGCAGGAAGCCGTTCTGCCGGGCAGGCTGAACCGCTCCCGCGCGGTGGCGGTTCACCCGTTCGCCGAATTCCCGTGCATCCTGCAAGGAAAGCGTGGAAGAAGGCCGCTATGAGATCTTCCATGGATGACGGGATCGTCGCCGACTTCTACGACTTCGAGGCCGCGCTGTCGGACGAGGAGCGCAAGCTTCTGCTGAAGACGCGAGCCTTCATGCGCGACGAGGTCAAGCCGCTGGTGAACGAGAACTGGGCCGCGGGCACCTTCCCCACCGAGCTGATCACAAGGTTCCGGGAGAGCGGCCTGGTCGGGCTGGCGTACGAGGGCTACGGCGAGCACCGTCCCGCGGTGAGCCACCTGCTGACCGGCATGATGGCACTGGAGATGAGCCGGGTGGACGCGTCCGTCGCCACGTTCTTCGGCGTGCACAGCGGACTGGCCATGTACTCCGTCCACGCCGGCGGCAGCCAGGAGCAGCGGGACCGCTGGCTGCCGGGCATGGCCACCATGGACACGATCGGGGCCTTCGCCCTCACGGAACCGCTCGACGGATCCGACGTGGCGGCCGGTATGGGCACCACCGCCGAGCGGCAGGGCGACACCTGGGTCCTCAACGGCGCCAAGCGCTGGATCGGCAACGCCACCTTCGCCGACCACATCGTGGTCTGGGCGCGGGACCTCGCGGACGACCAGGTCAAGGGATTCATGGTCGCCAAGGGCACGCCGGGCTTCGTCACGGAGAAGATCGCGAACAAGATCTCCCTGCGGATCGTCGAGAACGCGGACATCACGCTGACCGATGTCAGGGTGCCGGAGACCGACCGGCTGCAGAACGTCTCGTCCTTCCGTGACGTCGCGGAGGTCCTGCGCGCCACCCGCAGCGGGGTCGCCTGGCAGGCCCTGGGCGTGATGATCGGCGCGTACGAGCTGGCGCTCGCCTATGCCACCGAGCGCGAGCAGTTCGGCCGGCCGCTCGCCGGTTTCCAGCTCGTACAGGACCTGCTGGTCAAGAGCCTCGGCAACATCACCGCGTGCTGGGGCATGCTGCTGCAGCTCGCGCGGCTGCAGGACTCGGGCGTGTTCAAGGACGAACACTCGTCGCTGGCCAAGGCCCATGTCACGGCACGCATGCGTGAGGTCGTCGGCTGGGCCCGGGAGATCTTCGGCGGCAACGGAATCGTGCTGGACTACGACGTCGCCCGCTTCTTCGCGGACGCGGAGGCCATCTACTCCTTCGAGGGGACCCGGGAGATGAACACGCTCATCGTCGGGAAGGCGGTCACGGGCGAGAGCGCGTTCGTCTGAGACCTGAGGCCTGAGGCCTGAGGCCCTGGGACCTCCTGCTCTGAAGCCTGCTGTGAAGACGGCGATCTCCCGCCTGTAATACTCACCCAATGAACAGGAGCATTACAGGCGGGAGTGGGCCGGTCTCGGTCCGGCGGGCCGTCGCGCGGGACGCCAAACGGCTCACGCGGCTCGTACGCGGCTCACGCGCCTACGAGGGCCAGTACGCGGCCATGGTGGCGGGCTACCGGGTCGGCCCCGACTACATCGAGACCCACCGCGTCTTCGTGGCCGTCGCCGCCATGAACGGACACGAGAGCCAGGTTCTCGGGTTCTACTCGCTCGTCCTCGCCCCGCCGGAGCTCGACCTGATGTTCGTCTCCGACCAGGCGCAGGGGCGTGGGGTCGGACGGCTGCTCGTCGCACACATGAAGTCCGAGGCCCGCGCGGCAGGGCTCGACCGTGTCCGCGTGGTGTCGCATCCGCCCGCCGAGGGCTTCTACCGCAGCGTGGGCGCGGTGCACGTAGGGACCGCGTCGGCGACCCCGCCGGCCGTGGTCTGGGACCGGCCCGAGCTGGAGTTCCATATCTCCGCCGACCGCTCCGGAACCTGACTCTCCGACGCGCCCGCCATCGGCGAACGAGCCCCGAGTACGCTCCTTACTTACCAGTAGACTCGCCAGTAGCTTCTGCGCCCAGGGAGAGAGTGCCCATGCCCCGCACGTTCACCGTCGCTCGTAGCATCCTGGTCGAGGCAGCACCGTCAACGGTGTACGACCAGGTCAGCCGGCTCTCACAGATGGGCCGCTGGAGCCCGGAGAACCTCGGCGCGACGATCCCGGGCGGGGACGCGCCCGCTCATGTCGGCATGGTCTTCGAGGGACACAACAAGCGTCGCGGTTTTCGCTGGACGACCCGCTGCACGGTCACCGCGGCGGATCCCGGCAGCCGCTTCGCCTTCCGCGTCCACGCGATCGGACTCAGGCGTCCGCGCCTCAAGGCGCCCATCGCCACGTGGGAGTACCGGTTCGAGGCGGAGGGCGGCGGCACGCGGGTGACGGAGACCTGGACCGACGACCGGCGCTCCTGGCCCACACTCGTGGCGAACGCCTTCGACCGCGTGGCCACCGGCGGCAAGACCTTCGCCGTCTTCCAGGTCGGCAACATGGACAGAACCCTGCACAACCTCAAACGAGAACTCGAAGCACCGTCACACTCCTGACAACCGCCCGCCGCCACTCCGCGTCCGGTTCAGGTCGTCAGTTCTGTCCGCGGGGCCGCGGTGGAGCAGGGGTCGTGGCGGATGTACCACTCGGTGGAGAGCAGCCGCGCCCGGTCGGCCGCCGAGAGTCCGGCGATCAGCGCCGGGACCGCTCCCCTTTCCACCTCGGTGCGGTGAGCCAGTACAGCGGCCACCTTCTGCTCCAGCCAGGGGCCGACGTCGACGGTCGCGGTGATCCACTCGTCCGGCACGCTGCGCATCGTCCTGCCCCTGGGGGCCAGGTGTCCGCCCCACACCCGGAGCGCCGAGTACGGGTGCGTGGCCAGGTACAGGGCGCTCGGCCGCCAGGGCTCGCCCGCGTCCGGGTAGAGCCGCTCCAGGCCGGCCGCCTGGACGGCGAGCATCGTCACTCGGTGGGTGTGGACATGGTCCGGATGGCCGGTCAACCCGCCGTAGGCGTCATGGGTGACCACGACCTCCGGGCGGAACTCCCGCAGATGCGCGACCAGTTCACCCACCGCCCCGTCGAGTGGCGCGTCACAGAACCGGACCCTGCCGGGTGCCGACCGGGGGACACGGGCGTCGGCGTGGCCGAGCAGCCGTGGAGTGCCGGCGCCGAGGATTCGGAGCGCTTCCGCGAGTTCCGCGGCACGCCTGGTGCCGGGAGCCCAGGTCGCGGTGACGACCGCGACGCGAGCACCCGCCGCGGCGTGCCGTGCGAGCGTTCCGCCCGCTGACAGGGACTCGTCGTCCGGGTGGGCGAACACCGCGAGCACACTCGGTGCGGTCATGTGGCCTCAGGCGGCATCGTCGCGTGTCGAGCGGCGGCGCAGCCAGAGGGGTAGTGCGTACCAGCACAGGGCGAAGTACAGCATCACCCCGGCGACGAGGAACTCCGCTATCAGCCCCGGCAGAACCACGCGCAGGATGAGCAGCAGGGTCGAGCCGATGGTGAGGGCGAGCAGGACCATTCCGAACATCATCAGCCGGTGGGCGGTCTCCACCAGCTCGTCCTTCATCCGCTGGCCGGACAGGAAGCGGTGGATCGAGACCGGGGCGATGAGGGACCCGGTGGCCGCCGCTCCGAGGACGACGGTGACGACGTAGATCGTCCGGTCGATGGTCCCGAGGTCCTTGAACCCGGGGGTGAAGGCCACGCTGAGCAGGAAGCCGAAGAGGATCTGTACGCCGGTCTGGGCGACCCGGGTCTCCTGGAGGATCTCGTTCCAGCGCCGGTTCGCCTGCTCTCTCGGTGCCTCCGGTTCCACCTGGTCCCCCAGGGCGTCCCTGGGGGCGGAGGGGATCGTCGGGGCGGATGGGTCCGTCACGGCCATGAGGTCCTCCACAGGTGGTGTGCGACTGGTGTGCGGTACGTCGGGGCAGCCCGACACCCCGCCCGGATACCCCGCATGGCCTGCGCCAAGCCCGGCCGTCCGCAGGGCAGTTGGGGCAATTCGGGCAGTGGCGGCGGGCACGGCGCCGGGTGCACCGCTCGGGCGGCCGAGGAACGGGCCGGGCGCCCGCCGCGTGTGGGAGGAGAGTGCGCGGGTAGCCGGGCCCTGCTGATCCATCCGGATCCGCGCCGAACCGACCACGAAAGGTGGCTCCGTGTCCGCATCACTGGTGGAGACCGTCGACATCCAAGCCCCTGTTTCCGTCACATGGGCCCTGTGGAGCGATGTGACGAGGTGGCCGTCCTTCCTCAGCCACGTACGACTCGTGGAGCCCCTGGACGAACGACGTTTCGCCTGGCAGCTGTCCCTGCCCGGCGCGGACAAGAACTTCGTCGCCGAACTGGCCGAGGTGGTCCCCGAGGAGCGGATCGCCTGGCACACCGTCGAGGGCGTCCACCACGCGGGGGTCGTCACGTTCCACCGCCTCAGCGAGACGTCGAGCCGCGTCACGCTGCAGATCGAGTACGACCCGAAGGGTTTCGTCGAGCGCCTGGGCGCCCTGACCAACCTGGACTCGGCGCTCGCCAACTACGACCTCGGCGAGTTCCAGAAGCTCGCCGAGACCGCCGCGTCGGCCTGACCACTCCGCCCGTCGGTGTCAGGCGCTGTGCCCCGCCGGTGTCAGGCGCTGTACTGGTGCGCCGGGTAGGTCAGGTATCCGGCGTCGCCGCCCTGGTAGAAGGTCGCCTCGTCGACGGGGGCGATGGGAACTCCGGTGCGCAGGCGTTCCACCAGGTCGGGGTTGGCGAGGAAGGCGCGGCCGAAGCTGATGAGGTCCGCGCCCAGGCCGAGCCAGTGATCGGCGTCCGACCGGCCGGTCTGCTTGGGACCCATGGGCATGACCGGGTTCATGACGAGGGTGCCGGGCCAGGCGCGGCGGAGCGCCACCAGCACCTCTTCGTCCGTGGTCGCCTCGATGTGCACGTACGCCACCTCCAGCCGCGCCAACTCCGCGAGCAGAGCGGTGTACAGCTCCGTGACCTCCGCCTCCTCCACGCCCCAGAAGGTCCCGCCCGGGGATAGCCGGATGCCGGTGCGCGCCGCGCCGACGGCCTCGACGGTCGCGGACACCGCCTCGACGGCGAACCTGATCCGGTGCGCCACGGAGCCTCCGTACACATCGGTACGCAGGTTGGCGTTGGTGGAGAGGAACTGCGAGATCAGGTATCCGTTGGCGCCGTGCAGTTCCACGCCGTCGAATCCCGCGTCCACGGCCCGGCGAGCCGCGTCGCCGTAGGAACGGGCGTGTTCCGGCACTTCCGAGGTCTCCAGTGCGCGGGGCGCGGGGGCGGGCTGGGGCCCCGTCGGCGTGAACACGTCGCCGACGGCGGCCACGGCCGACGGGCCGACCGGCTGCGAGCCCATGGTGTCGGGGTGCGAGACGCGCCCGCCGTGCATGAGCTGGGCGAAGATCCGTCCGCCGTTGGCGTGCACGGCGTCCGTCACCTGCTGCCAGGACGCCTGCTGCTCATCGGTGTGCAGACCCGGAGTGCCGGGGTTGGACTGCCCGATCAGGCTCGGCTGGACCCCTTCCGTCACGATCAGCCCGGCGCTCGCGCGCTGGGCGTAGTAGGTCGCCATCGACGGCGTGGCCAGACCTCCGGCAGCGGCCCTCACCCGGGTCATGGGGGCCATCACCACTCGGTTGGGCAGCGTCAGGGAACCGAGCTCATAACGCTGGAACAGGCTCGTCACGTAAGACTCCTTAGCGATCCGTGGCCCGGCTGCCGGGCACAACGGTTACGCTAAAACCTGACATTGACGTCAGAGGCAAGGTCTGTGGCGCAGATAACAGCGCACGTATCAGCGGGGAGCAGGGCATGCGTATCGGGGAGTTGGCGGAACGGGCCGGTGTCAGCGTCAGGTCGTTGCGCTACTACGAGGAACAGGCACTGCTCACCAGCACCCGCAGTGCCAGTGGGCAGCGGCAGTACACGGAGTACGAGGTCGAGCGTGTCAGGTTCATCCAGCGGCTCTACGCGGCCGGCCTGTCGAGCCGGACCATCGCCGCACTGCTCCCCTGCGTCGACTCGCCCAGCGAGGAGAACTCGGACGCCGCCCTCGACCGCATGGCCGAGGAGCGCGACCGGCTCACCGCGCACATCGCTGATCTCGTCCAGACCCGCGACGCCCTCGACCGGCTGATGACCTCGGCGCGGGCATACCGCGACCAGCTCCAGACAGCCGCGACCTGCGTCTGACGACACCGGCGCACGGCCGACAATCCGTCCCAGGCCGGTGACTGCGACAGCGACGACGACAGCGACTGCCACTGCGACAGCGAGAGTGACGGCGCCGGGTGTGGCGCCGACGCGCGACCACCGCCCGGCAGCGCCGCGGTCGCGGTCGCGGTCGCGGTCATAGTCCCAACGGCAGCCGCAGCCGCGCGGAACGTCACTTGGATTCGATCCGGCCCAATGGAGCGGCGCTCTCCGCGAGTTCCTTCTGCACGGCCGTCCAGCTGTCGTCCTCGATGCCGAGCGCCTGGCGGAGGTAGGCCCAGGTGACCTGCTGGAGCAGGGCTACTCGCTCGGGGTTCTCGTCCGTCGTCTCCCGGACCTCGTACCCGGCGATCCCGCCGAGCGAGTGTTCCGCCCCGAACAGGGTGAGCAGACTCTTGTCACCGGGGCTCAGGAAGTACGGGTCGGCAAGCCACTCCGGCCCCCGGACGGACAGCGGGGAGTCGTCCCGGTCCCCGACGACGACGAGGGCCGGCGCGGTCATGTTCTCGAAACTCGGGTTCATGAACGGGAAGTGCTCGGCCGCGAACGGAGTCAGGTCGGCTCCGCCCTTCCCTGCCGTGGCGAGCAGTACGCCCGCCTTGATCCGCGCGTCGGACAGGTCCTCTTCCTCCTTGCTCACCGGATCCAGGACCCGCAGGCCCAGCAGGTTGCCGGCCGTCTGACCGCCGAAGGAGTGTCCGGCCGCGGCGATGCGGGTCCGGTCGAGACGACCACCGAGACCGGGTACGGCGGCTTCCAGCACATCGAGCCCGTCGAGAACCCGTTTCATGTCCTCGACGCGGAAACGCCAGATCCGCGGCGTACGGGGATCGTCCTGGGCGAGGCCCACCCTCCGTGAGTCGAGGTGGGTCGGCTGGACGACCACGAAGCCCCGAGCGGCCCAGAAGTCGGCCAGAGGACCGTAGCCGTGCAGCGACGACCCGAAGCCGTGCGAGAGGACGATGATCGGCAGGCCGTCCCCGGTCACCGGCGCGGAGACCTTCACCCGCAGGTCCTCGCCACGGCCGGGCGCTTCCAGCACCACAGGATTCACCGAGACGACGGGGGTGGGTGCGGCGACGGTGACGTCCGTCGGCGCCTCGCTCGACGCGGTTGACGCAGGGGTCGATGCAGGGGTTGACGCAGGGGTTGAATCGGCTGATGCAGGCACGGGGATTTTCCTTTTCCGACTGTCCGAGGCGACGACGGGGTCCGGCTGGAACGCGGCCTCCCCGATCTGCCATCATGGAGAAACGGGACACTGTCCCGCATTGGTCCCGAACATACGGGACACTGTCCCGTTTAGTAAAGCGGGCAGGGAAGGCCGACGGCGAAAGAGACGGTGCGGTGAGCGGAGACGACCAGGGCGCGGGACGTACGACCCCGGCCCGGCCCAAACGGGCGGACGCGCGACGCAACGAGGAGGTCCTGCTCGACTCGGCCGCCGCCGTCTTCGTCGCATCGGGCGTGGAGGCGCCGATTCGCGACATCGCCGCCAAGGCCGGCGTCGGTACGGCCACGATCTACCGCCACTTCCCGACCCGGGCGGATCTCATCGTCGCCGTCTACCGGCACCAGGTGGAGGCCCTGGCCGAGGCCGGCCCCGCGCTACTGGCGTCCGCCGCGAATCCGTATGCCGCACTGGCGCAGTGGATCGACCTCTTCGTCGACTTCGTGGTCACCAAGCAAGGGCTCGCCTCAGTGCTGCAGTCCGACGACCCCTGCTTCGACCCCCTGCACTCCTACTTCCTCGAACGCCTCGTGCCCGTGTGCGCCGACCTGCTCGAAGCCTCGGCCGAGTCGGGGGAGATTCGCGGCGGCATGGACCCGTACGAACTCATGCGTGGCGTCGGCGGGCTGTGCGCGGGCGCCGGCAGCAACCCCCGCTACGACGCACGCCGGATGGTGGAGATCCTCATCGCGGGTCTGCGCCGGTGACCCTGAGCCCGCACGGATCCCTACGGCCGGTTCCGCCGGTGCCTGCCCCTTCGGTCCGCAGCTGTCCTCAGCTGTCCTGCATCGAGGTGCTGCGGTCCTGGTCGGGGAGGCGCAGGAGCGCCGCTCCGAGCGGGGTGAGGGTGTGCAGGACCGTGTTCGCGTGACGGTGGCTGGCGATGAGTCCCGAGTCGCGCAGCACGGCGGTGTGGTGGCTGGCGTTGGCCGCGGAGACCGATACGGCGCGGGCGATCTCGGAGTTGGTCGCGCCGTACGTCACCGCGCACAGGATCGCCGCACGGGTGCGGCCGAGCAGCGCCGACAACGGCGTGTCGGGCGAGCGGGGCGGGGCCGTGGGGCCGGTCGGCGCCAGCGGGTAGAGCAGCACGGGCGGCAGATCGGGGTCGGCGAAGGAGACGGGCTTCTGCCAGCAGAAGTACGAGGGGATCAGGAGCAGGCCGCGTCCGCCGAGGTGCAGGTCACGATCGACACCGCCCACGTACTCGACCTCCAGCACGGGGGCTCTCCAGCGCATTGCGGGCCCCAGTCCCCCGAGCAGTCTCTCCGCTCCGCCGTGCAGCAGATCGCGGCCTCGGCGGGCGCACTCGGCGTCGATGCGGGCCTGCATGCGGTCGCCGAACGGAGCGATGACGGCCTCGTGGTACTTGCGCAGCGCCGTGACCAGTTCCGGACGGACGTCGTTGTCCGCCAGGCGGTACATGCCCGTCGGGACTTTCCTGACCTGTGCCAGCAGACCGATCTCGTGCCTGACCCGGGCCGGCGGGGTGCCGAGGATGGCGTCGAGGCCACTGCTCAGTCCGTGGCCCGCCTCGGCCGGGGTGAGGAAGTCGGGGAAGTACGTCGCACGTGGGAACAGTGGAATGAGCAGGGTGCGTACGGCGACGCCCAGTTGCCGCGTGGCGATGGCCGCACGGGCCTCGCGGTGCCAGGAGGCGTAGGCCCAGCGTCCGAGCTGGGACTGTAAGCGGTGCAGGCTGGCGGCGATCTCCCATAAGGGGTCGGGGCGGGCGGCGAGCCGGGTTCTGGAGAGATCCTCGGTCGTGAAATGAATGCGCAGCACGGTTCCCCCATGCGTGATTCCTGCCCGATGTGGCAGAGAATGCCGCGCCGCCCCCACGAAGACAATGACTGGGACGGATCGCCCTTCGCGTGCACGCACAGAACACACGCACAGAACGCTCGCACGCACAGAACCGGCTCCCGGTGCGCGCGGCCGTCACCCCTGGATCAGGGCGGCGACTTCCGCGCGTATGGCGGGCATGTCGGCGAGGACGGTGCCGGGACAGTCGGTGGCCGCCCAGTGACTGTGGCCGCCGATGGCGGGCGCGGCACGGCTGACTCCACTGACCGGATTGCGGTAGAGCACCTTTCCCAGGGGCGCGATGGCATGGCGCTCGGCCAGTCCGGCCAGGAGCTGGACGAGTGCGGTGCGGGTGGCGGCCGAGGGTGGTGTGTTCGTGAACGTGCCCAGGAGGGCGATGCCGACGTTCCCGGTGTTGTGGCCGAGGACGTGCGCGCCGGTGACGAGCCGTCCCTCCGGGTCATGTGCCGCCGTGCCGTCGGTACCGGACCAACGCCCCTCGTACACCAGGCCGTTCCTGTCGATCAGAAAGTGGTAGCCGATGTCGCCGTAGCCCTTGCCGACCGTGTCGTTGCGGTAGATCGCGCGTACCACCGCCGCCGGGTCCGGATCGGTGCTCCCGTCGTCGGTGTGGTGCACGGTGAGGGTCTGCACCGGGTAGTACTCCGGCGGCCAGGTCTCCGTACCGTCGGCGGTGTACCGAAGGGTTTCGTCCGCGCCCCAGTCCCCGCGCGACAGCAGGGTGTACGCGGCCGACGCGGCAGCCGCCGACGAAGACATGGGGGGTACGGCGCCGAGGGTGGCGGCGACCCCGAGGGCGCCCAGGAAGACGCGTCGGGACACCGGGAGTTCTGTGCGGGCCGGGCTCGGGGAGCGTGCGGAGTTCGGGTCCGGTGCCGTCATCGCGCGGTTCCTCCTGGGGTGTTCGGGCCCGGCGAAGCTGCCCGCCCCGTCGGACAGGGGGCGGGCGGCTTCGTGGACAACGGCATTCCGTTACAGGGCGCAGGCGGGCTTGGGACTGTAGAGGCGGGACCAGGTGCTGGGTCCCACGATGCCGTCGGCACCGCCCGTCGTGCCGTTACAGGTCTGCACCCAGTAGATGCCCTGCGCGGTGGCCGGGCCGTAGTCCCCGTCCACTTCGAGCCAGGTGGGGTACGCGCTGTACACGTTGATGAGGCACTGCACCTGACGCACCGCGTTGCCCTCGTCGTCGGGCCGGACCGTGGGCCGCGCGGTGTCGGAGATGTAGTTGCAGTAGGGCTCGGCTGCGGCGGCACTCGCGGAGGGTGCGCCCGCGAGGGATCCTCCGACGGCCAGTACGACGGTGCTGCCCAGGAGGGCTAGGCGATGGGTGCGCATGATGTCTCTCCCGGAGTGTGTGGGTGCCGTGATGGAAGCAAGAGTGCGTGGGAACACGACCGTCGGTCCACGAGATTCGAACAGGCCGAAAGAAGGCAGGTCAGGCGGTCTGCGGCGGCCATGTCACGCAACCGCCGTACCGGAGTGGTGCGTTCAGGCGGAGGGCGCGGGGCGGGCCCGCCGGAAGCCATGGGATCCGGAGCGCCGGGGTCCGGAGTGCCGAGGTCCGAAGTGCCGGGTCCGGAGTGCCGGGGTCCGGAGTGCCGGGTCCGGAGTCATACGCTCCGGAGGGAGCGTTGTCAGTGGTCTCACCTACAGTTCTCGGCACTTGATCAGTGAAGTGCGGGGAGGCACATATGGGGTGGGTCACGGCCGGCGATTACGAGGTCGGCCTCGACGGCGGAAAGGTGGTGTGCCGCAACGCCGCGGGACGGCGGTTGAAGTCCGTACCGGCCAAACTCGCGGAGGATCCCGCGGTCATGGGACTGCGACAGCTCTCCGAGTGGCTGGAGCGGCACGAACGCCAATGCCTCACCGACGTCGAGAAGTGGATGGTGCGTTCGCTTCCCGTGCCCTTCGCCGTCATCGCCCGGGTGTGGCCCGATCCCGCCTGGCAGAGCGCGCTGCGCGATCTCGTGGTCACCGGCCCGGACAGCGAAGTGGCCGGATTCCTGCGGGACGCCGACCTCGACCGCGGTCTCGGTCTGGTCGACCTCGACGGAGACAGCGTGCGCATCACCCCCGAACTCGTCCGTCTCCCCCATCCCGTCCTCCTGGACGAGCTCGAAGATCTGCGGGAGTTCGCCGTCGAGATCGGTGTCGAGCAGCGCGCCCAGCAGCTCTTCCGCGAGGTGTGGCGGCGGCCCGCGGGCATCGACGCCGAGGCCACCACCGTGGAGGACTACGCGGGCGGCGCGTTCAAGCAACTGCGCTTCCTGCAGGGCCGGACCACCCAGCACGGATACCGCGTGCGCGGCGGCAACGCCGTCTGCTCCGTGCGGGAGGACTCCCGCGGCGTCGAGGCCCGCGTCTGGATCGGTGACTACGACAGCTACGAGCAGACCGAGACGGGCCCCTTGATGTGGACCGACAGCGCCGGCCGGGTGCTGAAGCTCGGCCAGGTGGGACCCGTCGCCTGGTCGGAGGGCATGCGCATGGCAGCCACCCTGTTCGCCGGGCGTGACATCGAGGACGAGGAGCAGGCCGCATGACCACCTACGCACACACCACCACGGCCGCGCTGCTCGAAGCCGGCGCCGTCCTGCCCATGGGCGCCACCACCGGTGAGGACGCCGACACCCTCACCGTGCGGACGTACAGCCACCCCGCGCTGGACGGCCGGGTGGCCGTCCGGCTCGTGCCGGGCACGCTCGGCGAGGCCGAGGACCTGGCCCTGGAGTTCCTCGGTCTGGCCCGCGAACCGGAGACTCCCGAGGTCGGCCAGGTCCGCCGCGAGACCCTCGGCTTCCCTGCCTGGGCACTGGTCAACGACCCGGCCAACGGTCACCACGCACTGGCACTGGTCAAGGACGTCGAGCGGCTCGCGCGCCAGGCCAAGTCCCGCCCCGGCACGGCCAAGGAGGGCTTCGAGGTGCTCGGCGAGCGGCTCGGCCGCGCCGTGCCCCACTTCCTGCCCACTTTCTACGAACAGGCAGCCCGGGTCTTCCTCCAGTACGAGAACACGACGTACGCCGCCACCTTCTTCGGCAAGGCCCGCGAGGCCGAGCGGGTCCACGCGCTCACCGTCGACGAGGAGCGGCAGCGTGCCGTGTTCCTGGAGTTCGCCTTCGCCGGGGCACTGACGGTCAAGGCGCTCAAGGAATACGTGAAGGATCTGGCGCACCGGCTCGACCCGGCAACGGCGTGGGCGCAGTTCCGGCAGCTGTGCGTGGAGCGCTGCGCGGCGGGCATGCCGCCGTACGCGTCGCTGCCGCAGGATGCCCGCGGCCTGATCAAGGCCGCCGGGCTCAACAGGGTCACCGAGGAGTGCGCCTTCGCGGCCGACCTGGTCGCCTCACCCGCCGCGGTGCGTGCCCCCGCCTCCTTCTGGACCGCGTACCGAGCCACTCTCGCCGTCCTCGCCGAGCGGCGACGGGACGTGCGGGCGCGGCTGCTGGAGATCATGCCGACCGGTCTGGGACGCGACGTCAAGGACGACGAGTTCTGGCTGACGCTCCTCGCGGAGACCGGAGCCGATCGCCTCCTCACCGGTGAGGACGGCGGCACCGGCACCGGCACCGCCGACGGCGTCGTCGGTGCGGACAGCGTCGACGCGGCGGACTGGCTGAGCCGTTGGGCCACCCACCGCAAGCACGGTGGCACGGTCAGCGGGCGCTCCCCGCTCACCCTTCAGCTCGTCGAGCGGATGGCGCCGCGCCTGCGGGCCGACGGCCGGGCCGTGGACCTCTTCACGGGCCGGTGGTACGCCGGTGCGGACCTCGACCTGCTGGACCTGTGCGTGGCGTCGGGTATCCCTCTCGCGATGCCCGACGCCGACAAGGATGTGCATCTGGCCCTCGACCGCTGGCTGCGCGAAAGCCTGCCCGGTGGACGCGATCTGACGGCCGCCGGCGCGGACGCGCGCACCCGGCCTCTGCTGCACCGGGCCGTCGGGGCACTGAGCAACGACCGGTCGCTCTCCTCCCAGCTACTGGAGAGCCTCGCCGTCCATCCCGTCCTGAACGACGTGCTGCGCGAGTGGCTGGACGACGCGGCCGAGACGTTCGGCGGGTCGACAGGCCTGCCCGGTGCCCGCGCGGCACTCCAGCGCCTGCGCCCCTTCCGCCCGGTCGCCGCGCGGGTCAGCCCGCAAGCGGTCGCGCGCGTCGCGAAGCACGAGATCGCGCCGCTGCTGGGCCGTACCCTGCGGGCCGGCATCCCCGACGAGCTGGGCTGGCCCGCCCTCGACGAGGCGCTGCGGCTCATGGACGGCGAGACCGGCCGCGACCAGGACGACCATCTGCGCCTCACCGAGGCCTGGCCCGCGCTGATCCTGTCCCGCGGACACAAGGCCGTCGTCGTCGGCCCGGACGAGGTGCTCCTGGACCATGACCTGCGGCTGCCCGTGGAGCTGGACCGCTGGACCCATCCGCAATTCCGCTACACCGACGGCGAACTGCTGGTGATGTGGCGGCAGGACAACAAGCAGTTCGGCTACTGGTCGGCCCGGCCGTCCGAGGTGTTCACCCTCGGCGGCGAGCAACTGACCTACTGGTACCGCAGCGGCGCCGGTGACCCGTCGATCCCGCTGCCCGGCGGCGGCCGTGCCACCGGCGGACGCACCCTGCACGCCGGCGACACCGTCCTGCCGGCGGACCGGCCCGTCATCGGTGACGGCACGACGTGCTGGCGCCAGGGCAGGCAGGGCCTGCAGCAGGTCTGGCTGGAGTACGACCCGGCCACCGGGACGCACGGGCGCGCGTCCCTGCCGGCCTTCCTGCAGTCGGGCATCCGTACGGACGCCACCCTCCTGCAGCACCACTGCGAGGTTCTGCCGCTGCAACCCGGCCTCGAACACAGCCCGTTCGGCACCGACGGCACGGTGCTGGGCCGCTGGGTGCGCTCGGAGGGCGCCGGCGCCGAGGCCCGGACGACCAGCGGCACACCGGACGGCAGGACGGTCACCCTGTTTTCGGGCGGCAGCAGGTCGACCGGCTTCCCCCTCGGCGCGCTGCGACTGCCCGGCGGCGCCGAGCCCGTCGCGGCACAGCTCCACCAGCAGGTGGCGCTGTTCGCCGCCGAGGACACGTCGGTCACCGGCGAGCTCGGCCGGGTGACACCCGGTCAGGCCGGCGGGGAGTTCGCCGCGGGCACCCGGCTCGTACCGCCGGTCGCCTTCTGGCACGCGCTGCGCCCCCGTGACGAGCGGGCGTCCGCCGTACTGCGCGCGCTCACCGACAAGACGGCGGCCGACGTCCTGGCCGCCGCGGCCCAGGCGCTGGCCGAGCGGGAGGCCCAGATCCTCAAGGCCGACGGCGCCGCCCCCCAGGCCGGTGCCACCGCCACGAAGGTGCGCAGTGCCGTCCTCAGGGCGGTTCATGCCGTCAGGACCACCGCCGACGCCAAGCCCGTCGTCCCGTCCGCGGACGAATTCGTCCGGCGTGCCGTGTCCAAGGCCCTGCCCGACCTCACCGACGAGCGGATGCTCACCGGTGTGTCCGCCCTGGTCCACGCGACGCTCCGGGTCGTCGGGTCGGTCGCCTCGTTCGTGGAGCCGCCGGTCGAGCGGCCGCGGAGCGACCGACGGCGGAGCGAAGGCATGTTCGCCGACTACAGTCCCGTGCACGGCGACGACCGGACCGTGCGTACGGCGGCCGACGGCCTCGCCGACATGTGGGGAGGCTGGGGCAGCGAGACCCAGTGGACCGCTCTGCGCCAGATCCGGGCCGTGAACCATGTCCTGTCGGGGCGGCCCGCCGACGGCAAGCCGCTGCCCGACCTCGCCGTGACGGGTGCTGTCGGTGACGGGTGGCGGAGCGAGGAGTACACGGTCCCCGGCATGGGCAGTGCGTGGCCGTCCCTGCTGGCCGCGCTGCGGCCACTGGCCTACCGGGCCGCCACACCGATCGCGGCCGAGGCCGAGCGCGAAGCGCTGCTCCTGCTGTTCGAGGCGATCACCGAAGGGCCGCTCGCCACGCCCGGACACGGGCTCCGGGAGATCCAGCTGAGCGAGCCGCACACCCAGCAGCAGCGCGTCGGTCAGGTACTTCGCCGTGATGGCCGCACCGTGGTCGTCCTGGGCTGCCAGAACGTCGACACCCAGCGGGCCCGGGTCAGTTGGCTCGCTCTCGACCACGACCCCTCGGGTGCGTTCGGTGCCGTCGCCCACTTCACCCTGGAGAAGGAGAAGGCGGTGGTGTCGGCGTTCCCCGAGAACGGCCTCGCCGCCGTCACCCGGCTGGTCCGGGACAAGGGCGCCGCGCCCTGGCTGCCCGAGGCGCCCGCCGCGTTCGCCGCGGCGACCCGCGGCGGCCTGGGCCCCGTCCAGGCGACGGTGCTGCTCGCCGGGCGTCCGCAGCAGCCCGGAGCCGACGCGCTGGCGACGATCGGACTCAAGCCCCGGCAACTGGACCTGGGCAACGGCCGTCTGTCCTCGCTCAGCGGGGAGGACCGGTCCGCGCTGCTCAGTGCCCTGCTGCCCGAGGACCCCGCGGACCTGTGGACGACCGGCCCCGACACGGCGGCGGCGGGCCGGGTGTGGGCCGAGCGGCTCGGTTCCGTCGTCCGCCTGCCCGAGGATCTCGCGGTCGACCTCGCCGGTCTGCCCGCCGGTTTCGCCGAGGCCGTGCTCAACCCGGGGCTCACCCCCTGGATCAGCCGCACCACGGTGCAGCGTCTCGACAAGGACGGCAACTTCGGACCGGCGGACCCCACCGCACTGCCCGGCCGGCACGACCTGACCCGCGCTGTCGCCTCCCTGGCCTCACTCGCCTACGCCCTGCCGTACGCGCACCCGCTGCGCGCGTCCCTGCCCGAGGGGCTGGCAGCGCTGCGGCGCCGCCTCACCGACCCCGGACTGCTGCTGGACCTGGACGTCATGTGGACGGACAAGGGCGCCTCGACGGCGGTCGAACTGCGCAAGGTGCACGGGCTCCCCACCACCGGGGGCGCCGACGAGCACGGTCTGACACCTGTCGGGGACGTCCTCGTGCTGCGCCCCTGGTACGGCGACCGGGAGACGGTCCTGCTGCGCCCCGCCGCCCTCACCGGCCCGGACGACGCGGTCCTCGGCCTCCTGTCGGGCCTGGTGGGCCCGGATCGCGACGGTGGTCTCCAGGCCCTGCGCTCGATCCTCGCCGACGAACTGGCCCACGCGCTGAAGGCCGGCGCCGACCCCGAGGGGCCTGCCGGATACGCGCAGGACCCGACCGTCGCCGCTCCCGCGCTGGTCGCCGAGGTCGCCGAGGCACACGGTCTGGGCGAGGACGCGGCGACGCTCTACCTCCAGTTGCTGGCCCTGCCCGATCCGACGGACCGCAACTGCGCCCGCTGGACCGGCTGGAGGCCCGCCCGGCTGAAGAAGGCCCGCGCCGAACTGGCCGCCACCGACCTGGTGGTCGAGGCGAAGCGACCGCGCGCCGGGCGCACCCTCTTCCTGCCGTGCGGATGGCGTGACCTCAAGTCCCCCGCCCTGCCGGTGGAGACCTGGAAGGAGAGCCTCTACCCGATACGCGAGAGCACGCGCGCCGTGCCGTTCCTCCCGGTGCCCGAGCTGTTCGCCCGCGCCTGGCAGCGTGTGCGGGACGGCGACGTGCCCGCCTACGAGAAGCTCACCACCCGCGCCACCCGGAAGGGCCGCCGCCGATGACCACCACCCGAGCCGACAGGACGGCCCCTTGATGACGGCTCCCCGGACGGCGGCTCCGCGGATGACGCCCGCACTGCCGACGACCCCTCTGCTCACAACCCCCCTGCCGACGACCTCACGACGCGACCGGACGGACCACCGATGACGACCACCCTGGCCTCCGCCCCCGGCCGCCAGATCACCCCGCCCGAGGACCGCCACGCAACCGAGCTGGCCTTCCTCGCCGCGTACGACGGCGGGCCCCGGCCCCCGGCGTGGCGGCTCACGCCCCGCGCCGTCGTCACGTTCGTCATGGGCAGCGGCGGGCAGGCACTGCGGCTGCCCGACGGCGGCCAGGTGCCCGAGGGGGTGCCGCGGCGTCTTGTCATCGAGGGCAAGTTCGTCGGCGACCGCGCCCTGGTGGAGCGGTGCGTCGTCACCCTCGCCGGTGAGCGCGGGCTGCTGCTCGTGGGCGAGCCCGGCACCGCCAAGTCCATGCTGTCCGAGCTGCTGTCCGCCGCGGTCTGCGGCACCAGCGGCCTGGTCGTCCAGGGCACCGCGGGCACGACGGAGGACCAGCTGAAGTACGGCTGGAACTACGCCCTGTTGCTGGCCCAGGGGCCCAGTCGGCAGGCCCTGGTGCCCTCGCCCGTCCTGACCGCCATGACCAGGGGAGCCGTCGCGCGGGTGGAGGAGGTCACCCGCTGCCTGCCCGAGGTGCAGGACGCACTGGTGTCGCTGCTGTCCGAGCGGCGCATCGCCGTGCCCGAACTGTCGGGCACCGAGGACGCCCTGGCGCACGCGGCGCCCGGCTTCACCCTCATCGCGACCGCCAACCTGCGCGACAAGGGCGTCTCCGAGATGTCGGCCGCGCTCAAGCGCCGCTTCAACTTCGAGACCATCGGGCCCATCGCCGACCTCGACGCCGAGACCGCGCTCGTACGCGGTCAGGCCCGTGCCTCGGTCGAGCGGGCCGGGGCGCCCTTCCGGGTCGACGACGCCGTGCTGGAAGCCCTCATCACGGCCTTCCGGGATCTGCGGGAGGGCCGGTCCGCGGAGGGCTGGGAGGTCGAGCGGCCCTCCACGGTGATGAGCACCGCGGAAGCCGTGTCCGTGGCGGGCGCCCTGGGGCTCGCCGCCGCCTACTTCCCCGGTGACCGTGATGTCCTCGGCCTGCTGCCGGGCCACCTCCTCGGGGTGGTCCGCAAGGACGACCCCGCCGACGCGGCCCGGCTGCGCGGCTACTGGGACGGCCCCGTCAGGCGCCGCGCCGAGCAAGGCTCCGCCACCTGGCGCACCCTGTGGGACCTGCGCACCGTCCTGGAGGACTGACCACCGTGCCCCTCTCCCCCGAGGAAGCCGTCGCGGCCCTCACCGACCCGGCGGCGCCCTGTCTCATCGGCGTACGGCATCACGCGCCCTCGCTGGCCGCGGCCGTGCCCGCACTGCTGGACGCGGCCGCGCCGGACGTGCTGCTCGTCGAACTCCCCGACGAGATGCAGGAATGGCTTCCCTGGCTCAGCCATGAGGAGACGCGGGCTCCGGTCGCCCTCGCCGCCGCTCCCCGCGACGGGGGCGGCGGCCGGGGTCCGGCCTTCTATCCGTTCGCCGACTTCTCGCCCGAACTGGCCGCCCTGCGCTGGGCCGCGCGGCACGGCGTGCCGGTCGTCGCGTGCGACCTGCCGCTCGCCGACCGGGCGTGGAGCACCGCCGGACGCCAGAACCCCGCACATCCGCACGACGCCGTACGCCCGCAAGACGGCCACGATCCCGTGCGTCCGAACGGCGGCCACGACGCCGTGCCCCCGGACGACAGTCACGACGACCATGACGGCCACGACGGTGCGGACCGGTCGTCGGCCCCGCGGTCACCGGGTGTGCCGAGCGATTCGGCACCGGACCTCGATTCCGCACCGGTCTCCCGGGCCGCCGCAGGCATCGCCACCGCACTGCGGGCGCGCCTCACGGGCCGTTCCGGTGACGATCTCTGGGACCGTCTCGTCGAGGCGGCCGCCCCGGGCTCGCCTCCCGAAGCGCTGCGTCGCGCCGCGCTTCTGACGGGCTGGGCGCTGCGTGAGGACGCGGCGGCCTCGGGAGGCGTGCCCGAGCTGGACCTGCGGCGCGAGGAGTGGATGCGCGCCCGGCTGGCCGCCGCCACCGCGAACGGCGAACGTGCCGCCGTGGTCGTCGGCGCCTTCCATGCGCCTGCGTTGATGTCATCGGCACTGACGTCGCCGGCGCTGACGTCGCCGGCGTCGCCGGGGGCGGCTGGGGCACCCCGGTCCCCCTCGCCCGGCGCCACCCGCTCCGACTCCCCCGCCTGGACGACGTCTCTCATCCCCTACACCTACGCGCTGCTCGACGAGCGGTCCGGCTATCCGGCGGGTATCCGGGATCCGGAGTGGCAGCATCTGGTGCTGCGCGCGGCGGGCGATCCGGCCGCGCTGGAGGAGGCCCTGACTCGCGCCGCCGTGGAGGTCTGCGCCGAACTGCGCACGCTGGGCCACCCGTCGGGGCCCGCGGAGGCCAGGGAGATCACCCGCCTCGCCGGAGATCTCGCCCGGCTGCGCGGCCTCCCCATGGCCGGCCGGGGCGAGCTGGTCGAGGCGGTGCAGACCGTACTCACGCAGGGTGAGCCGTACGGGCGAGGGCGGGCCGTCGCACGGGCGATGGAGCGGGTGCTCGTAGGCACGCGCGCCGGCCGTCCGGCCCCCGGAGCGCCCCGCAGCGGACTCGCTCCGGCGGTGGAGGACGAGTTGGCCGCGTTGCGGCTCCCCGGGCCCGACAGCCGTGGCACCGACGCCACCCGGGAGCTGCGGCTGGACCCGCTGCGTTCCGACCTGGACCGCCGCCGTGAACTCCTGTTGCAGCGTCTGACCGTGTGCGGTGTGCCGTACGGGGAGCGCAAGGAATCCGTCGGCGCCGGCGGCACGGAGGCTCTGACCTCACGCTGGGAGGCGCGCTGGACACCTGCCACGGCGGCCATGCTGACCGCGGCCGGTGTCCGAGGAGTCACCCTCGCGCAGGCCACCGAAGGCCTGTTGCGTGAGCGTCGGCGGACGAAGCAGGACGAGGGCGGACCCACGGCCGCACAGACCCTGCACGGGCTCCGGCAGGCGGCGGAGTGCGGTCTGCCGGCTCTCACCGACGAACGTCTCACCGATGTCCGCGAGGTGCTCCCCCAGTCGGCCACACTGCCGGAACTCCTCGCGGCTCTGGCTCTGTTGGACCGGCTGCGGACGGGTCATGTCGCGGGCCTGGACGCGTGCAAGGAACGTACCGCCGTGGTGGCCGGCGTGGCCGAGCTGCTGACCGCGGCCGCGGTGCGGCAGGTGGACGGTCTCACGGGCTCCGAGGACCCGGCCGACGCGCACGCGCTGCTCGAACTCGCCCACCGCGCCGACCTCCTGGGCGGCATACGGCTCACCGACGCGCTCGCCCGGCTGGCCGCCGACGGTTCTCCGTTGATGCGCGGCGCCGCCGGAGCCGTACGGGTGCTCCTCGGACACGAGGACCCGCACGCTCTCGGGGATCGCATCGCCTCCTGGGTCGACGCGGCCAACACCCCCGAGGCCCGGTCGGCGCTCACCGACCGCCTCATCGGCGTGCTGACTGCCGCCGGTCCGCTGCTGGAGGCGGCGCCTCCCGCCCTGGAGCCGCTGCTCGACCGTGTGGCCGAGATGCCCGACCGGCACCTCCTCGATCGGCTCCCCGCGCTGCGGGGAGGCTTCGACGCCCTCAGTCCCGCGGCCCGGGACCGGCTCCTCGACATCGTCGAGGAGCGCCTCGCCACCACGCGTCCGAGCGACACCGGTGGCGTCGATCCCGCCGCACTCGCCACCTGGACCGGCGCGGACCTCGCGGCCCGCGCCGCCCTGCGCACGCTCGGGCTGCTGCCACCGCCGCCCGTGGGCAAGCACGTACCGACGACGTCCGAAACGCCCGAGGGACCCGAGGCACCGGGGGCAGCAGCCCCAGGTGTCGCCCAGCCCTCCCCCGAGGAACACGTCCTCGGGGCCGCCGATCGCTGGCGGCTCGTGCTCGGCCGCCGTACGGAGCAACTGCCGTCCTCAGCTTCGGCGTTGGCGACCGCGCTGGACGAGCTGTACGGCAGCGGCCGCGGCGAGGGCAGCAGAGGCGGTCTGAACGGGCCGGGCGCACGCGGCGGCCGTGAAGCCCCGTACCCCGGAGTGCGCGAGTGGTCCGAGGAACTCGCCGCGCTGTTCGGCCCGGGCATCCGGGAGGAGGTGCTGGCGGCTGCCGCCACGTCGGGCCGCAAGGACGTGCTCGCCGAACTCGATCCGAACAGCGTGCGCCCCTCCGTCGACCTGTTGCGTAACGTGCTCCGGCACGCGGGAGGGCTGCCCGAGGCACGGCTCGCCGCCCTGCGCCCACTGGTCCGCCGCCTGGTCGAGGCGCTGACGCGGGAACTGGCCACCCGCCTGCGTCCCGCGCTGCACGGCACGACTCTGCCGCGCCCGAGCCGACGGCCGGGCGGCGGACTCGATCTGGCCCGCACCCTGCGCGCCAACCTCGCGACGGCACGCCGCGGCCCGGACGGAACCGTCCAGGTCGTTCCGGAGCACCCCGTCTTCCGTTCGCGCGCCAAACGGGCCGCGGACTGGCGGCTGATCCTGGTCACCGACGTGTCGGGGTCCATGGAGGCCTCCACCGTCTGGGCGGCGCTCACCGCTTCGGTCCTGGCCGGGGTACCGACCCTGTCCACGCACTTCCTGGCCTTCTCCACGGAGGTCATCGACCTCACCGGCCATGTCGACGACCCGTTGTCGTTGCTGCTTGAGGTGAGTGTGGGCGGCGGCACCCACATCGCGGCGGGACTGCGCCATGCCCGCGAGCTCGTCACCGTGCCGTCGCGCACCCTCGTCGTGGTCGTCAGCGACTTCGAGGAGGGTTACCCCATCGGAGGTCTGCTCGCCGAGGTCCGCGGCCTCGTCGGGGCGGGCTGCCATGTACTCGGCTGCGCGAGTCTCGACGACATGGGCCGCCCCCGGTACTCGACCGGCGTCGCCGGACAGCTCGTCGCCGCCGGTATGCCCGTCGCCGCCCTCAGCCCGCTCGAACTCGCCCGCTGGGTAGGGGAGAAAGTCTCATGAGCCTCGACCTGCCTCCGGTCGCCCCGTCCGTGACCGCCGAACTCGTGCGGGGGCTCACCCCCCGGCTCCGCAAGCGGCTGGACGCCGGCGTCACCAAGCTCGCGGATCGCCCGCGCGTCCGCGAAGGCGACACCGTGCGCATCGCCGTCGACGACGACACCCACCTCGAACTGCACGCTCCCGGTGGCAGCGTGACCAGCGCGGACGCGATCCGTTGCGGCTGCCTGCTGGCACCGGACTGCCTGCACCGCGCCGCCGCCGCCTCGGCCGCGCCGATCGCCGAGTCCGCGCCGATCACCGACTCCGCGCCCATCCTCGACTCCGAGTCCAGCACCGGGTCCGGCCTCGATCCCGGCGCCGAGCCCAAGTCCGGGTCCGGGTCCAGGTCCGGGTCCGGGTCCAGCTCCGAGCCGGTATCGGAAACCGTGCCGGGCGCGGAGGCCGAGGCCGCCACTCCCGAGCAGCGTGCCGCCGCGCGGGCCATGTACGCCGCCGCGGGCGCGGTGCTCGAAGCCGGGACGGACGGGGCAGGCGCCGTGCTGCAGGCGGAGTTGCTGCGCGCCGCGCACACCGCACGGGTCAGTGGTATGCCCAGGGTCTCCGCCTCGGCGGTCTCCGTGGTCACCCAACTGCGCGCCGCCCGCGCCGCCGATCCGGCGTACCGCCTCACCGATCTCACCGCCGCTCTGCGCGAGGTTCTCGGGACGTCCCACCGTCTTCCGGACTCCACCGGACCCGAACTCGCCGGCCTGCGCGGCACCGCACGGCAGCCGTACGCTCCGGACGGGTCCCTGCGGCTGTACGGGCTGTTCTCCGAGCCCGTCCTGACGGCCACCGGCTATGCGGGAGCGGTCACCTGGACGGCCGACGCCGAGGGCCGGCTGTACACGGTGTCCGATGTCGCCCCGGGCGGTTCCGGCCGGGCCGTGGGCGCGGCCGACCGGGCCGTCCGCGTCGGGGACACGACCCTCAGCCACCGAGAGCTGTCGCGGGCCGGGCTCGCCGTGTCCGGCGCGACCGTCTCCCCGACGGGCCGGCTGGGTGCGGGCGCGGGCGTGCGGGCCGTGCGGGCGGCGGGCGCCGCCTGGAGCGAGGATCCTCTCGACCGTCTGTGGGCGCCACCGGTGGCCGAACAGGTGTCACGTGCCCTGACCGGCTCGGCCGGCGGGGACGATCTGCTGTTCCTCGATGTCACCCTCACCGGGACGGTCCGCGAGGCCGCGGGCGACTGTCTGCTCGCCGACTGCGACGGTCTGACACTCCGTCTCGCCGCCGCGCACGACCATCCCGCGCTGCCCCACCGCGACAACCTCCGGCTCCTCGCGAGCGCGCCGGGTACCCGGCTGCGTGTCATAGCCCGCCTCGACCCCGCTCCCGTACCCCGGGCACTGCTGGTCGCCGTGGAGCACCCCCGTGCTGCGGGTGTCCATGTCGGCCTGGGCCTCGACCGCCTTCAGCACGCGGATCTGCCCGCCCCGGCAATGCCCCCGGCCGGCTCCCCGCCCGCCCCGGACGAGGCGCCGCTGCATCTCCTGCGGCGCCGTGTCCACCAGGCGGCCTCGGCGGGCCGTCGCGTCCTCGCCTTCCCGGGGGACGGCTCCGCCGACAGCAGGCGTCTGAGCCGGTACGGCTTCGCCTGCGCGGGAGACCTCCTCGACGAACTCCACGCGGCTGCCGCGGACCGGTCCCGCGATGTCTTCGGCCGGCTGATCCCCGCGGACATCGACAGGTTCGCCCGCGCCTGGCTCGCTGCGGCCCACTACACCGAGGAGGTGGACCGGGCGCTGTGCGCCGCGGCGTGGGGCGCCGATCCGGCACAGCCGCCTTCCCTTTGATTCAGGTTGAACCGCCCTGAATCAAGACGGCCGGTGAGCCCCTCAGAGTGCCAGGAACTCGGCCAGGCCTGTCAGGAACCGCTCGATGTCCTCCGTGCTGTTGTAGGGGGCGAGGCCGACCCGTAGGCCTCCCGTGTCACCGAGGCCGAGTCGGCGGGAGGCCTCGATCGCGTAGAAGGACCCGGCCGGCGCGTGGACGCCACGCTCCGCGAGGAAGCTGTACGCGTCCGCCGTCGACCGGCCCTCGAAGGTGAGCAGCACGGTCGGCGTGCGGTCGGCCGCCCTGGAGTGGACCTGGACTCCTCGGAGTGAGGCCAGTCCCTTGTCGAGCTGTGTGCGCAGGATCTGCTCATGTGCTTCGAGGGCCGTGAACGCCGAGGCAAGACGCTGCCGCCGTGTCCCCGTGGCGTTCGCGTCCAGCCCGGCGAGGAAATGGACGGCCGCCTCCGTGCCCGCGAGGAACTCGTACGGCAGGGTGCCCAGTTCGAAGCGTTCCGGGACCGCTTCGGTGGAGGGCAGCAGCTTGTCCGGGTGCAGCGTCTCCAGCAACTCCGGCCGGGCCGCGAGAACTCCGTGGTGGGGGCCGAAGAACTTGTACGGGGAACAGACGAAGAAGTCCGCGCCCAGTTCCTCCAGATCGACCAGCGCGTGGGCGGCGTGGTGGACGCCGTCGACGTAGGTGAGCGCTCCGGCCTCGTGTGCCAGGCCGGAGATCTCGGCGATCGGGGGACGCGTTCCGATCAGGTTGGAGGCGGCACTGACGGCCACCAGCCGGGTGCGCGGGGACAGTACGGCGCGAATGTGGGCGGCGGTCAGTTCTCCGGTGGCGGGATCGAAGTCGGCCCAGCGCACGGTGGCGCCGGCCTGGGCGGCGGCCTGGACCCAGGGGCGGATGTTGGCGTCGTGGTCGAGGCGGGTGACGACCACTTCGTCGCCGGGTGACCAGGACTTGGCGAGGGTGCGGGAGAAGTCGTAGGTGAGCTGTGTGGCGCTGCGGCCGAAGACGATCCCTGCCGGGTCCGCTCCCAGAAGGTCGGCCAGGGCCTGTCGCGTCCTGGTGACGATGGCCTCGGCGTTGCGCTCCCCCGGTGTCATCCGGCCCCGGACGGACAGCGGCTGCGCCATCGCGTCGGCGATCGCCCGGATGACGGGCTGTGGGGTCTGGGTACCACCAGGCCCGTCGAAGTGCGCGATCCCGGCGCTCAGCGCCGGGAACTGGGCGCGGAGGGCGGTGATGTCGTACGTCACGAATGCTCCTGTCGGTGCCATGCCGGGGCGACCGGCTGTGCTGTGGGCCGGCCCTGCCCGTTGGTCCGGCCGCCCTTGCAGCGTGATCGTTCGTTCCTCCCGCCACAAGGGGCCCTCGCTCACCAGGCCATATGAAGAGTTTGGGGAATCGATTGATTTTCGATAGATACCGATCGATAATCGATGCATGCATCAACTCTTCATTGCCGTGCTCCGGGTGGGCATCCTCGCGACGGTCGCCGGCGGGCTCTTCGGCCAGATAGTGGTCATTCCGACGACGGCGGCCGACGAGGTCGAGCGTTTCCCGCCCTACGGCCCGTTCGCCACGCCCTATGTGACGGTGGCGATCATCGGCGTCGCCTGTGTCCAGGTCGCCCTCTTCGCGGTGTGGATGCTGCTCGACATGGTGCAGCGTGACGCGATCTTCACGCCGCTGGCCTTCCGCTGGGTCGACATCGTCATCGGGTCCTCGGTCGTGGCGACGCTGCTGGCGGGCGGGGTCTCCGTGCACATCCTCCTGAGCGACATTCCCTCTCCGGACGACGGCATGGAACTCCTCGGAGTACTGGGGGCCACGGTCATGGCTGTCGCCGTGGGCGCGGCGTTCGCGATGCTCACCGTCATCATGCGAGGCCTCCTGCGCAAGGCGACGGACCTGGAGACCGAGATCGCCGGGGTCGTCTGATGGCGATCATCGTCGACATCGACCTCCAGCTCGCCAGGCACAATCTGTCGGTCGGTGAGTTCGCCGCCGCCGTCGGCATCACGCCCGCCAACATCGCCGTGCTCAAGAACGGCCGCGCGAAGGCCGTGCGGTTCACGACCCTCGACGCGATCTGCCGCACACTCGACTGCCAGCCGGGTGACGTGCTGCGCTGGGTACCGGACGAGGAGATCGACCGTCAGGCGTCCCGGACCTGATTCCTTCATCCGTGCCGGTTCGCGCGAACCTTGTGCGTCGCCCGTGCGTTGTCCTGTGGGGCCGCCGTCCGTGGCGGCCCGCCCATGAGCGGACCCGGTGTTTCCGTTCTTCGTCGGCGTGACCCGTTCGGGCAGAGACAGGTGGGGGGGGAGACATCGTGGCAGAGCACAGGGCAGAGCGAACCCGTGCGGCCTCCCCCACCGCCGGACACCGGCCCCCCGTCACCGGCATGCTGCTGGCGGCGCTGTTCACACTCCTCGGCGTACTCGGCCTGCAGGGCATCCCCGCCACGGCCTCCCCAGGCACACCGACGCCGGTCCCGGTCGCCACACACCACAGCCCGGCGCCGGAACATGTACTGGCACATGTACTGGCAAAGGCCGAGGCCGACACCCGTACCGGCGTCGACGACACCTGCACCACCGTCTGCGGGCAGCCGCCCCGCGCGGGCCGGTCCACCGCGGGCGAGTGGCACGCACCGCCTCCCGCCGGGGTGTCCGTACCGGCCGGCCTCGTGGTCCCCCTGCCGGAACCAGGGCCGCCGCAGTCGGCCGCTCCCGGCGCCTTCACACCTCCGCAGCACTCCGCGCGGCACAGCGGGCGGGGCCCGCCGCCGTCAACCGGCATCTGACGTCACCCGTCGATCCCCACCGCGCCCGTCTCACGGGCGCGGTATGCCTGTTGCCCTGTTGGAGGCACCCTTGTCGCGCGCCATCCGCGTGCGGGCGTTCTTCGCCCTGACCGTGCTCGCCCTGTCGCTCTACATCACCCTCACCGTGCCGGTCCGTCTCGGACTCGACCTGCGCGGCGGAACACAGATCGTCCTCGAAACCCGTGACTCCCCCACCGCCGAGGCCGACTCCGAAGCCACCGACCGCACCCTGGAGGTACTCCGCCACCGCATCGACGCGCTCGGCGTGTCCGAACCCACCATCGCCCGTTCCGGGGACGACCGGATCATCGTCGAACTGCCCGGTGTCCAGGACCCGCGCGAAGCCGCGGACGTCCTCGGCCGTACGGCCCAGCTCGCCTTCCACCCCGTTCTCGGTACCGATCCGTCCACGAGCCCCGGCACAGGTGACTCCGGCGAAGCCACACCTGAGTCGCAGACCGAGCGGCAGTCCGAACGGCCGACCGAGCCGCCGGCCGACCTCGTCCTCCCCGACGAGTCCGGACACCCCGTACGACTGGGCCCGTCGGTGCTCACCGGCGCGGACGTCGACAGTGCCGAGGCACGTATCGACCAGCAGAGCGGGGCCGGCTGGTATGTCGGCGTCGACTTCAAGGGTGCGGGCGGCGACGCCTGGGCCCAGCTGACCGGCAGGGCCGCGTGTCACCCGGCCGGCGATCCGGCCCGCCGCGTCGCCATCGTCCTGGACGACAAGGTCATCTCCTCCCCCCAGGTCGACTCGACCGTCGCCTGCCGTACGGGCATCACCGGAGGATCCACCCAGATCAGCGGTTCCTTCCGCCGCGACGAAGCCCGCGAACTGGGCCTGCTCATCAACGGCGGGGCTCTGCCGGTGCCGGTCGAGACCGTGGAACAGCGCACCGTCGGCCCCACGCTCGGCGCCTCGGCCATCGAGGCCAGTGCCTGGGCCGCCGTCATCGGCACCGCGCTGACCTCACTGTTCATCATCGCCGTCTACCGGCTCCTCGGCGCCCTCGCCGCCCTGGCCCTGGCCTGTTACGGGGTCATCTCCTACGCGGCCCTGGTCGCGCTCGGCGCCACCCTGACCCTTCCGGGGCTCGCGGGGTTCGTGCTGGCCATCGGCATGGCCGTTGACGCCAACGTGCTCGTCTTCGAACGGGCCCGTGAGGAGTACGCGGCCCGCCGGAAGGGTCTGCGCCCGGCTCTCACCGCCGGGTTCCGCAACGCCTTCAGTGCCATCGCCGACTCCAACATCACGACCCTCATCGCCGCCGGTCTGCTCTTCCTCCTCGCTTCCGGCCCGGTCCGCGGCTTCGGCGTCACCCTGGGCATCGGCGTACTCGCCTCCATGCTCAGTGCCCTGGTCATCACCCGCGTCCTCGCCGACCACGCGGTCGCCCGCCGGTCCGTACGACGGCGTCCGCGTCTCACCGGCATCGCGGACACCGGGAAGGTCCGCGACCGGCTCACCCGCCGCAACCCGGACCTGATGCGGCACGGGCGCACCTGGCTGGCGGCGTCCGCCGTCGCCCTCGTCCTGGCCACCTCGGGCATCGCTGTCAGAGGGCTGAACTTCGGCGTCGAGTTCACCGGCGGACGGCTCATGGAGTACGCCACCTCCGCGCCGGTCGACGCCGACCGGGCCCGGGGCGCCCTGGCCGACGTGGGACAGCCCCGCGCGGTCGTGCAGACCTCAGGCGACGGCGACCTCACCGTGCGCACCGATCAGCTGTCCAACGCCGAGGCGGCGGAGGTGGACAAGGCCGTCGGCGATCTCGCGGGAGGTGCCGAGAAGATCCGTGACGAGCTCATCGGCCCCAGCCTCGGGGACGAACTGCGCCGTGGAGCTCTCATCGCCCTCGGCTCGGCCCTGGCCGCGCAACTGCTGTATCTCGCGGTCCGTTTCCGCTGGGCCTTCGGGGCGTCCGCGGTCGCCGCGATGGTCCACGACACCCTGATCCTCGTCGGTGTCTTCGCCTGGCTCGGCAAGCCGGTCGACGGAGTCTTCCTCGCCGCGCTGCTCACGGTGATCGGCTACTCCGTCAACGACTCCGTCGTCGTCTTCGACCGGATCAGGGAGTTGTCGGCCGACAACCAGGCCGCCGGCCGGCCCGCCAAAGAGAACCGGACCGACGAACAGAAGAGGACTTCCTTCCCGGTCCTCGTCAACACCGCGATCCTGCAGACCCTCCCCCGGACCGTCAACACGGGCATGGGGGCCGTGTTCATCCTCGCCGCCCTCACTCTGCTGGGCGGCGACTCCCTGACGGACTTCGCCCTCGCCCTGCTCATCGGCATCGTCGTCGGCACGTACTCCTCGATGTTCACGGCCGCACCCCTGGCCATCGAACTCCAGGGCCGCACCGCACCACCGCCCAGCACACGGAAACCCAGCACACGGAAACCCGGCACGCGGAAGCAGGAGGCGTACTAGGGACGGTTCGAGCGCCGCCACTGCTATCGTCCTGGCCCACTGAACGGGCGGGCCGGACGAAGGAGTGCCGCGCGATGCGAGTCCTCTTGGTCGGAGCAGGGGGCGTCGGCACCGCGATCACCAGGATCGCGGCCCGGCGCTCCTTCTTCGAGCACATGGTTGTCGCCGACCACGACCTCTCGCGGGCCGAGTCGGCTGTCGCGGCACTCGGAGAGGACGAGCACCGGTTCTCGGCGGCGCTGCTCGATGCCTCGGACACCGACGGCGTACGGGCCGCGCTCGCCGAGCACCACTGCGATGTCCTGCTCAATGCCACAGACCCCCGTTTCGTGCTGTCGCTCTTCGACGCGGCGCTCACCCATGGCGCCCACTACCTGGACATGGCGATGTCCCTCTCCCGGCCGCATCCGGTCCGTCCCTACGAGGAGTGCGGCGTCAAGCTGGGAGACGCGCAGTTCGCCCGGTCCGTCGAGTGGGAGGCGGCGGACCGGCTCGCACTGGTCGGTATGGGGGTGGAGCCGGGCCTGTCGGACGTGTTCGCCCGGTACGCCGCCGACGTCCTCTTCGACGAGATCGAGGAGATCGGCGTCCGTGACGGCGCCGACCTGGTCGTGGACGGATACGGCTTCGCCCCGTCCTTCAGCATCTGGACGACCATCGAGGAGTGCCTCAACCCGCCGGTCGTCTACGAGGCGGACCGGGGCTGGTTCACCACAGCGCCCTTCAGCGAGCCGGAGGTCTTCGACTTCCCCGAGGGCATCGGTCCGGTGGAGTGCGTCAACGTCGAGCACGAGGAAGTGCTCCTGATCCCACGGTGGTTGAAGGCCGGGCGGGTCACTTTCAAGTACGGACTCGGCGACGAGTCCATCGGCGTCCTGCAGACCCTGCACAAACTGGGTCTGGACCGTACCGAGCCGGTCACCGTGGACGGCGGCGGCGGGGGCAAGGCCGCGGTCTCCCCGCGGGACGTGGTCGCCGCCTGTCTGCCCGATCCGGCCGGACTCGGAGACCGGATGCGCGGCAAGACGTGCGCCGGTACCTGGGTGAAGGGCACCAAGGACGGCCGGCCACGGGAGGTGTACCTCTACCACGTGGTCGACAACCAGTGGTCGATGCGGGAGTACGGCTCCCAGGCCGTGGTCTGGCAGACCGCGATCAACCCCGTGGCGGCCCTCGAACTCATCGCGTCCGGGGCCTGGCACGGCAGCGGAGTACTCGGCCCCGAGGCGATGCCTCCACGGCCGTTCCTCGACCTGCTCACGGAGTACGGGTCGCCGTGGGGCATGCGGGAGGAGACCATCGGCGTACCCGCAGAGGACCTCGACGGCCCGTCCCGCTGACCTGTCGTGGGGGACCCGTCGTGGGGGACTTGTCACGAGGGCGATCGTGCCGGGCCCGAGTGGCCGCCGCCAGGGCGGTACGGTGCTGCGTCACGCGTCGCGGTCTGCTTCCTGAGCCGCGCGCTCCAGCCTGCTCCGGTACTCCTCCCACCACTCCGCGTCATCCGACGCCATGCCGTCGTTGGTCTTGTTCATCCCGACCGAACCGTCCATGAGTTCCCGGAGGATGTCGGCATGGCCGGCGTGCCGGTGCGTGTCTGCGACGACACGCACGACGGCATGATGCAACGTCACCTCGTCCTTGCCGCTCGGCCACCACGGCACCCGGCCGACCGTGTCCAGCGCGAGCGCGTCGATCGTCGCGTCCGCGTGCGCCCAGGCCCGGCGATAGAGCCCCACGATGTGCTCGCGCGACTCCTCCGCGGTGGCCCACATGTCCGCGTTGAGTTCGGCGCCGGCCTCCAGCCAGGGCAGTGTCTCGCCGGACGGCCTGCCGAAGGTGTCACCGAGGTAGCCCAACTCCACACCGGCCGTGTGTTTCACGAGGCCCAGGAGGTTGGTGCCGGTCGGCGTCCGCGGACGGCGGATGTCGTACTCCGAGAGCCCTTCGAGCTTCCACAGCAGGGCGTCACGGGCGTTCTGCAGGTAGAAGTGAAGGTCGGCCTTGGGATCGGTTGTGTTCATGGGGCCAAGTCTCCCGCCGCGTACCGGCCCCTCGCCACCACCCGCCCCACCGCGGCCGGTCGGCCACGCCCGTCACCGGGCGAGGGGCCGCGAGGGACGACCGGTGACCGTATGGCCGAAGCGTTCTCAGCGGGATCGGGTGCGGACATGCAGCACGCTGCCGTCCAGGGGCAGCGGTGCCAGACCCACCAGGGTGAGGCCCGCGTCGGCGAACAGCCGGGCGTAGTGGTCGGCGCGCCGTTCCCGGCCGCCGACGTTGCACATCATGTGCAGGTCCCAGGCCGTGGCCAGGGAGGCGGAGCCGTCGGCGGGCAGGACGCGTTCGACGACGAGCAGATCGGCGGTGTCGGACATCGCGCGGGCGATGTGGCGCAGGATCTCGCGGCAGCGGTCGTCGTCCCAGTCGTGCAGGACGCGGGACAGTACGTAGACGTCGCCGCCCGCGGGTACGTCCGCGAAGTCACCCGCCCGGAAGGCGCACCGCTCCGTATGGCCGGCCGCGTCGAGGAGGCGGCGGGCGGTCTCGACGGTGCGCGGACGCTCCAGCAGGATGCCGTGCAGGCGGGGATGCGCGGACAGGATCCGGCCGAGCAACTCCCCGTCGCCACCCGCGATGTCGACCACCGTGGCCCCTTCGGCCGCCGCCGCGAGGACCGGGTGGGTGGGCAGCGGATCGAACATCCGTGAACCGGCGGCCATCGACCGGTCGAAGAGCTCGGCGAGTTCGGGATCGCGGGCGAAGTGGTCGAAGTGGTTCTCGCCGAAGCACCGCTCGAAGGCGACCTCTCCGGTGCGCACGGTGTGTCCGAGCCCGGCGAAGGACTCGTAGAACGGCCCTCCGTACATCAGCGCCAGCGCCCGCATCGACCCCTCGGCGTCCGCGCGCAGCAGCCGGCCGGTGTCCGTGAGCCGGAATCCGTCGCGGCCCTCGTTCACCACGCCGAGCATGGTGAGGTAGCGCAGCAGGGTGGCGAGGTTCGGAGCCAGCACACCGGTGTCCCGCGCCAGTTCGGCCAGGCCGATGCCCCGCTCCTCGTCCATCGCGTCGGCCACCTCCAGCTGGGCGAAGGCGGCCAGGGCCTGTGTCGTCCATGCCCCGGTCAGCAGGCGCAGCAGGGTCTCGGCGGGCTGCCGTGCACGGTGCTCGTCGAGGTGGGCGGCGAGGATGTCGCGGTGGTCGCCGGGGACGTACAGCTCCACGCGCCGGTACCCGGCCTTGGCTTCGGCGGGCGCGGTGAAGTAGAACACCGTGCCGTTCTCGTGCGGGTTGTAGCCGCCGCCGTCGGGGGTGGCGCCGTACCGTCCGAAGGCCGCACACAGGCCGCGCAGCACCAAGGGGTCAGGTGTCTCGACCTCGAAGGCGATGTGTGTCTCGTGCTGCCGTTCCCGCTCGTAGGCGGCGACGGTGCCGAGGTCCGACCCCGGTGGCACGGTCAGCGCGAACACCTCGACCATGCGCCGCGTCCCGTCCGGGCGTTCCACAGCGGGGCGCAGGATGCCGACGTCGAGCTCCGCCGCACCCCGCTTGTGCCGTACGGCGAGGCGTTCGCGCACGACGACGCTCGGCTGTGGCGGCGTGCCCGGGACGAGCCCGCAGTCGGCGAGCATGGCGGCCAGCGCCGCCTCGTCGGACGGGAAGACGAGCAGCGCCGCGTGTGAGAAGTCGCAGCACTCCACCAGGGCCCGCAGCTCCGGGCCGTCGAGCCCGGGAAACAGGAGGGGGAGCAGTGTGGCGGTGTCCTGTTCCTTGACGAAGTCGACCGTCGCGCGCAGACGGGACGTGTCGCCCGACAATGCCGTGATCATGTGCGGGGGGATCCTCATTCCGGGGTTCGGATGTACACATACGGAGGCAGGCGTACAGATGTGGGCGTATAGATGTGGGCGTACGGATGCAGGCGGGTGCGGGGCTCGGGGCGTGACGGGCTATACGCCGACGTAGTGCTCGGCGAACCAGTCCTGCTGGCTGCGCGAGGTGCGCAGCGAGGTGAGGCGGGAGCGGCGCAGGGAGTTGTGGAACAGCGACTCGCCGTCCGTGCCGGAGGGGCCGTGCAGCAGCCCGATCATCCAGTGTGAGAACTCCTGGGCACGCCAGATGTGTGTCAGACAGCGTGCGGAGTAGGCGTCGAGGCCCGCCGGGTTCCCCAGGGTGAGGTCATCGGTCAGGGCGTCGGCCAGCAGTGCCGCTTCGAGAACCGCCAGATTGGCGCCCTTCGCGGCGGACGGGCTGATCAGACCGGCGGCGTCGCCCACGAGGAACAGCGCGCCGTGGCGCAGCGGTTCGAGCACGTCGGACTCCAGGTCGACGACGGAGCGCTGCACGACGCGCCCGCGGCGCAGCGGGCCGTACTCCCGCGACCGCATCCGCAGTTCCAGCTCGTCCCAGATCCGCTCCTCGGACCAGGCGTCGGCCGGGGTGCCGCGCCCGGTCTGCAGGTAGTAGCGGGTGACCTCGCTGGTGCGGGCCATGTGTCCGGCGAACCCGCGCTCGTGGACCGCGTATCCGACGGCGTCCAGGCTGGGGGGTGCCTCGGCGAGCAGGCCGAGCCAGGTCACGCCGTGGTCGCGGTGGTGGCGGACCGTACCGGCGGGAAGTGAACGCCGGGCGGCGCCGTGCCGCCCGTCGCAGCCGGCCACGTACCGCGCCCGCCACAGGCCGGGCCGTCCGTCGGCGTCTCGCACGGCCACCTCGGGACGCCCGGTGTCGGCGTGGCGCACGGCTACGGCCTCGGTGCCGAAACGAAGCTGCCCGCCGCGTGCCAGGAACCTCGTCAACAGGCCTTTCACCAGCTCTTGTTGGGGGTAGACGGTGTGCTGTTCCCCCTGCCCGAGCCCGCTGTAGTCCAGCCGGAACCGGCCGTCCTCGGTCCGGAACTCGCAGGTGCTGTGGATCTTTCCGTGTCGGCTCAGCCCCTCGGCGAGACCGTGCCGTTCCAGGATCCGCACGGTGTTGGCCGCCAGGAATCCGGCACGGGCCCGTCTCTGCACATGGGCGCGTTCGGACCGTTCCAGGACGACGCAGTCGATCCCCCGGTCCACCAGGATGTTGCCGAGCACGAGCCCGGCCGGTCCGGCCCCGAGGACGACCACGTCGGTCGTGTGGTCAGCCGGTCCTGGGCGCCTCTTCCCGTCTGTCACGGAACCAGATACTAGGGAGCCCAAAACCGGTCGGCAGACCTGATTCACCCGAATGCGCGACTCGAACAACAAAGTGATCACCATGGCGGCGACAGGCCCTTGAACCTGTCGCCGCGGGGCTACTGGCGTTCGATGGACAGACGCCGGGTCAGGCGCCGACGTAGGCCGCGAGGTGTTCGCCGGTGAGGGTGGAGCGGGCGGCGACCAGGTCCGCGGGGGTGCCTTCGAAAACGATCAGGCCGCCGTCGTGGCCGGCGCCGGGACCGAGGTCGATGATCCAGTCGGCGTGTGCCATGACGGCCTGGTGGTGCTCGACGACGATGACCGACTTGCCGGAGTCCACGAGCCGGTCGAGCAGGCCGAGCAGCTGCTCGACGTCGGCGAGGTGCAGGCCGGTGGTCGGCTCGTCGAGGACGTACACGCCGCCCTTGTCGGCCATGTGGGTGGCCAGCTTGAGCCGCTGGCGCTCACCGCCGGAGAGCGTGGTGAGCGGCTGGCCGAGGCTGAGGTAGCCGAGGCCGACGTCGGCGAGCCGGACGAGGATGCGGTGCGCGGCCGGTGTGCTCGCCTCGCCCTCGCCGAAGAACTCCACGGCCTCGGTCACCGACATCGCGAGCACCTCGCTGATGTCACGGCCGCCGAGGTGGTACTCCAGGACCGCCGCCTGGAACCGCTTGCCCTCGCACTCCTCGCAGGGGGTGGCGACACCGGCCATCATCGCCAGGTCGGTGTAGATGACGCCCACGCCGTTGCAGGTGGGGCAGGCACCCTCGGAGTTGGCGCTGAACAGTGCCGGCTTCACGCCGTTGGCCTTGGCGAACGCCTTGCGGATCGGGTCCAGGAGCCCGGTGTAGGTCGCCGGGTTGCTCCGCCTGGAGCCGCGGATCGCGCCCTGGTCGATCGACACCACGCCCTCGTCGTCGTGGATCGATCCGTGCACGAGCGAGCTCTTTCCGGAGCCGGCGACACCGGTGACGACGGTGAGCACCCCGAGGGGGATGTCGACGTCGACGCCCCGCAGGTTGTGCGACGTCGCGCCGCGGATCTCCAGCGAGCCGGTGGGCTTGCGTGCCGTCTTCTTGAGGGTGGCCCGGTCGTCGAGGTGGCGGCCGGTGACGGTGTCACTGGCGCGCAGCCCTTCGACGGTGCCCTCGAAGCAGACGGTGCCGCCCGCCGTGCCCGCTCCGGGGCCGAGGTCGACCACGTGGTCGGCGATCGCGATGGTCTGGGGCTTGTGCTCCACGACGAGCACCGTGTTGCCCTTGTCCCGCAGCCGCAGCAGCAGGTCGTTCATCCGCTGGATGTCATGGGGGTGCAGGCCGATGGTCGGCTCGTCGAAGACATAGGTGATGTCGGTGAGCGAGGAGCCGAGGTGGCGGATCATCTTGACGCGCTGCGCCTCGCCGCCGGACAGGGTGCCCGCCGGCCTGTCGAGCGAGAGATAGCCGAGACCGATCTCCACGAACGAGTCGAGGGCCTGCTGCAGCGCGGCGAGCAGCGGCGCCACGGACGGCTCGTCGAGGCCGCGGACCCACTCGGTCAGGTCGCGGATCTCCATCGCGCAGGCGTCGGCGATGCTGAGCTTGCCGATCTTCGACGAGCGGGCCCCTTCGCTGAGCCGGGTGCCCTCGCACTCGGGGCAGGTGGCGAAGGCGACCGCGCGCTCCACGAACGCCCGGATGTGCGGCTGCATCGACTCCTTGTCCTTGGACAGGAACGACTTCTGGATCTTGGGGATCAGTCCTTCGTACGTGAGGTTGACGCCGTTGACCTTGACCTTGAACGGCTCCCCGTAGAGGAAGTCCTGAAGCTGCTTCTTGGTGTACTCGTGGATCGGCTTGTCCGGGTCGACAAGGCCGGACTGGGCGTAGACCTGCACGGTCCACTGGCTGTCCGACTTCCAGCCGGGGATGGTGAACGCGCCCTCGGAGAGGGACTTGGAGTCGTCGTAGAGCTGGGTGAGGTCGATGTCGGAGACCGAGCCCCGGCCCTCGCAGCGCGTACACATGCCGCCGGTACGGTTGAAGGTGGCCTTCACCGTCTTCTTGGCGCCGCGTTCGACGGTGATCGCGCCGCTGGCCCGGACCGAGGCGGTGTTGAAGGAGTACGCGCTGGGCGGGCCGATGTGCGGCGTCCCGAGGCGGCTGAAGAGGATGCGCAGCATCGCGTTGGCGTCGGTGGCCGTGCCCACGGTGGAGCGGGGGTCGGAGCCCATCCGCTGCTGGTCGACGGTGATCACGGTGGTCAGCCCGTCGAGGACGTCGACCTCGGGGCGGGCGAGCGTCGGCATGAAGCCCTGCACGAAGGCGCTGTAGGTCTCGTTGATCATCCGCTGCGACTCGGCGGCGATCGTGTTGAACACGAGCGAGCTCTTGCCCGATCCGGAGACACCGGTGAACACGGTCAGGCGGCGTTTGGGGATCTCGATGCTGACGTCTTTGAGATTGTTCTCCCGCGCGCCGTGCACGCGGATCAGGTCGTGGCTGTCGGCGGCGTGCGGCGCGGGCGACTGCGGGTCCGTGTTCGGGGCCATGCTCATCGTGTCTCCATCTGTTGCTGGTGCATGGGGCCGCCCTCGCGGTCCCCGCAGGTGTCGCCCGGTTCGGTCCGACCGGTCCGGTTCAATCGGTTCGGTTCAACCGGTTCGGTCCGGCCAGTCCGGTTCGACCGGTTCGGTCCGACCGGCTTCGAGCAGTGCGCGTGGATGTGCTGCGGTCGCCGGACCGCTCAGCGTCGTTCCTGGATGCGGATCATGTTGCCCGCGGGATCGAGGAAGGCGCAGTCCCGCACGCCGTACGCCTGCTCGGCCGGCTCCTGGACCACCTCGCCGCTCCCCGCCGCCCGGACTCGCTCGAAGGTGGCGTCGAGGTCGGGGGTGGCCAGGAGGATGCCCGCGTACGTGCCCTTCGCCATCATCTCGGCGACGGCGCGGCGCTCGTCGTCGGAAACGCCGGGGTCGGTGACCGGCGGTTCCAGGACGATGCACGTGCCGGGCCGGCCGGCGGGCCCGACCGTGATCCAGCGCATGCCGCCGTGGCCGACGTCGTCACGGACCTCGAAGCCGAGGGCGTCCCGGTAGAAGGCCAGGGAGGCGTCCGGATCGTTGTGCGGGAGGAAGCTCGCGTGAATGGTGACGTCCATGGCAGTCACGCTAGATGGGGCACGGGGGTCGGCGCTTCTCGATTCCTGATCGATCCGGCCTCCCACCCCCCCCCGGTCTGTGAGGCCTCTCGCCGCGGCCCTACGTGCCCTTCGTGGTGATGCGAGTGATCGCCTCAAGGGTCAGGGCACGGTCGTGGGGTTCGTTGTCCAGAGCGCGGTGGAGGGTCAACCCCTCGATGAGGGCGTCGAGTTGACGTGCCGTGTCCGGGTCGAAGTGCTTCTCCAGGTGGACGCGGCTGCGGCCCATCCACTCGTGGGTGAGTTCCCGGTAGACGGGCCGACGAGCGGCGAGGATGTACAGCTCCTGGGTGAGTACGAGGTCGCGCTGGCTCCCCTCCGACAGGACGTGGACCAGATCCGTCACCGCCTCGCGGGCCTGGTCACGGTCGGCCGGAGCCGCGAGGTGGGCGTCGAAGACGGCGACGATGTGGTCGGCGAAGCGGGTGAACGCCTCCCGGAGCAGCTCGTCCATGCCGCTGAAGTGGTACGTCATCGAACCCAGAGGGACACCGGCGCGCCTGGCGACCTTCCGGTGCGAGACGTTGGCGATCCCCTCCTCGGCGATGAGATCGAGGGTCGCGGCGATGATGCGTTCGCGGCGCTGCGGGTCGGTGTGTCCGGTGGCCATGGCGGGAGCCTTCAGAGGGTACGGACCGGGCGGGCGGGGTTGCCGACGGCGACGACATTCGCGGGCACGTCCTTCGTCACCACCGCGCCCGCGCCGATGACGGAGTTGTCGCCGATACTGACACCGGGCAGCACGATGGCGCCTCCCCCGAGCCACACGTTGTTGCCGATGGTGATCGGCTGGGCGGCTTCCAGCTTGTCGCGCCGGGGCTCCGGCTCCAAGGGGTGGGTGGGGGTGAGCAGTTGGACGTTCGGGCCGATCTGGCAGTCCTCGCCGATGGTGATCGCGGCGACGTCCAGCGCGGTCAGGTTGTAGTTGACGAAGGTCCGCGCGCCGATCGTGATGTTGCTGCCGTAGTCGACGTACAGCGGCGGCCGTACGTGTACGTCCGGGCCCAGCGCCCCGAGCAGTTCGGCGAGGATCGGCCGGGCCGCCTCGGTGTCCTCGATGTAGGCGGCCTGGTAGCGGGCGGCCAGGCGCATGGCTCGCTCGTACCGGCGGACGATCTCCGGGTCGTCGGCGATGTAGTGGTCACCCGCCGTCATGCGTTCGAGGTTCGTGCGGGGATCCTGGGCGAAGTAGTCCGTCGACATGCGTACGATCGTACACTCGACGTCGGACCGCGGTCCGTGAAACGCACGCGCCGCGAAGGCCGGACCTACCGGCGCCGGACCTGTCCACGCCGGATCTGCCTGCGCCGGATTCACCTGCACCGGGTATACCCGCGCCCGGTTTTTACCTGCGCCCGGGCTTCAGCACTCCGGCGAGCAGGAGCACGAGCAGTCCGGCGAAGGGCACCACCAGCAGGCCCACCCGCAGACTGGCCGCGTCCGCCACCAGTCCGACGACCGGCGGGGACAGCAGGAAGCCCAGGCGCATGAGCCAGGAGACGATGGCCAGCCCCGAACCGGGCTTGAGGCCGGGCAGCTCGTCGGCTTCGTGCATCGCGGCGGGGACCAGCGTCGCCACACCGAACCCGGCCGCGGCGAACCCGAGAATAGTGCCGGGCACCGTGGGCACGGCCAACGCCAGGCCCATGCCGGCCACGACGATGAGGCCGCCGGCCCGGGCCACCGTGCGCTGGCCGAACCGGTCGACGAGCCGGTCGCCGATGATGCGGCCGACGAACTGGGCTCCGACCAGGGCGATGTAGCCGGAGGCGGCCAGCTCCACCGACGCGGACAGCGAGTCGGAGAGGTAGAGAGCGGCCCAGGAACTGCCCGCGTCCTCGACTAGCGTGCCCGCCGTGGCGATGAGCACGAGCGCGGCCAGCACGTACGCGGTACGCCGGCCCACCGCCGGACGCTTCCCCTGCCGTCCCGTGCGACCGTCGAGGCCGGACTCGGCCGCCGACTCCGCAGCCGACCCGGTTTCCGCTCCGGGCTCGGTGTCGGTCTCGGGGCCCGGCAGGCAGAACCGCAACGCGACGCACGCGGCCACCGCGAACACCACCGCCGAGATCGTCAGGTGCTGCCCGCGCGAGAGACCGAGTGCGATCGCCGCGGCGGCCATGGATCCGCCGACGACGGCGCCGATGGACCAGATCGCGTGGAAGGAGTTGATGATGGAACGCCCGTAGCGTCGCTGCACACGCAGGCCGTGGGCGTTCTGCGCGACATCGGTGATCGCGTCCATCGCTCCGGCCAGGAACAACGCCGCCGCGAACAGCACCACCGAGTCGGCCAGGCCCGCGACGAGGATCCCCGCGCCGGTCAGCAGGGTTCCGGCCACCGCCGCCCGCCCCGAGCCCATCCGCCGGACGACCACTCCCGCGGCGAGACCGGCCGCGATGGCCCCCGCCGGAAACGCGGCGACGGCCAGGCCGTATGCGGCGTTACCCATGCCGAGATCCGCCTTGATCTGCGGATACCTCGGCAGCAGGTTGGCGAACAGGGCTCCATTGGTGAAGAACAGCACGGCGACGGCTACGCGAGCCTGCCGTTCGGCCGCCGCGGGTCGGCGCAGTACGTCAACAGTCATACGCGAGACCTTATAGCCAGAGCGTACGAACGTACACTCCTGGCTGTCGGCACCTTCGGAAGCCGTGGTCCGGATGGCCCGGACGGCTCGGGGTGCTGCCGGAGACCACGGACGGGCAAGTCGTTGGACTCCGTCGAACCAGGACCGGTGCGGCAGGCCCCGGTGCTCGGGGTCGGGCCCAGGACATAGGGCGGGGCGGAACCGGTATGCGCACCGGTCCCGCCCCGCCCTATGTCCCCCTGTGCGACCCGCCTGTGTTACCTACTTGCTGGCGGCGAAGCGCATCAGGGCCTGCTCGTCGCCCTGCTTGATCTTTCCGGTCTCGTTGATGACCTGCAGCTTCCAGGCCCCGCCGACGCGGATCGCCTTGGCGACGGCGCAGCCGTTGTCGTTGCTGAGGAGGCTCGGCCAGATGTCCGCGACCTGCTGTGTACTGCCCCCGCTCGCGTCGTACACCTTGAAGCTGATGTTCCGCGCCTTCTGGAAGGAGCTGCTCTTCTTGTACGCGGCGGCGACGAAGACGATCGAGGTGATGTTCGTCGGGACACGGGCGAACTCGACGGTCACCGTCTCGTCGTCACCGGCTCCCTTGCCGGTCTGGTTGTCGCCGGTGTGCACCAACGAACCGTTGCCCAGCGGGTCCAGAGAGTCCAGACCGGCCAGACGCACCGGGTCCGAACCCTGCATCGCGATGGCGATCAGGTCGAGGTCCGTGCCCGTCTTCTGACGCAGCTTGCCGATCAGTCCGCCGCTGCTGCCGACGGTGGGGTCCCAGGACACCCCGATCGACAGATGAGTCACTCCGTCGAGATCCGCCGGGCCGTCTTCCTTCGTAAGCGTGATCATGCCTGTTCCCTCGTGATCGTGAGAATGCCTGTATGCAGTGTGCCTCCCCCTTGTCACACCACATAGTCCGGGACCCACACGAATCACCAGATCCCTGTCCCCCTCGGGGCACAGGCACCCCAAGCACACCGGATACGGGCGGCCCTACAGGAGGCCGGCCGCCACCGCGCGGTCCCGCAGGGTGCGCAGGGAGATGCGCACGCCCTCAGCGTCCTCGACCCGCCACTCGTTCATGCCCTGACAAGTCTTGGTGCCGCGCGCCACGGCACCGGCCTCGTCCACTCGGCCGTAGGGCGTTCCGCCGGTCGCTTTGAGCACGATGCCCCCGTCCTCGTCGATGGTCGCCCAATGATCGACGGACCGATAGGTGAGCACGATCGCCGTACCTGGTTCGAGGACTTGAGCGTCTAGCATCTTCGCCACGTCGGTGCGACGGCGTCGCGTCCCCGTCGCACGCCGAACGGAATCCGGGCGGCGCCGCGCGACAGATGCCTCCGGGACCTGCGGTTCGGGTTGCTCGGGCAGGGGAAATCCGAGCCCTTCGGGGTTCCAGATGAGCGAGAACAGTCGGAGGTACAGCTCCTGACGGGTCCGGACGACGGACGTCATCGGCTCCCGGGGCCCGAACGACCTTAGGAGCTTGTCCAGTTGATGCGTCTTGATGAATTCCCGCAGCAGCGGATTCCGGCGGTCGTATCCAGGAGAGATGATTCCGAGCAGGATGCTGCTGCGCGCGTACAACGGGGCTTTCTCCTGCAGCGGCATGTCGTTGATGCTTGGGTTCTCCCTGCCCATCAGCAGGCCGAGTCCGCCGAGCTGGTTCCGGTGGCTCCGGAAGACGACAGGGTCGGGGATCTCCTTCTCGACGCGGCTGTGGTGGTTGGCCCACAGATGCTCGATGTGGAACCGCGTTCGGTCCAGATAGTCGAGCACGTCGTGGGGCCGCTGACAGGCCTCCTCGACGTACGCGGTGGCCCTGGCCAGCAGGTACCTCGTCTGATGCGCGTTGTTCCCGCGTAGTCCGAAGGTGGCGGCCTCGGGGACGGAGACGCCGTCGCGCAGAGCGAACCCGCTCAGCGTGGAGGCGACGTCGGCCGAAGTGCGGCACTCCCGCAGCGCCGGTACGAGCGTGTCATGGACGAGGTCGGTGAGGTCGGCCGACTGCACCGACAGGTCCTGGAGCACGCGCAGGGCGTACCAGCGGTCGATGTAGTTGGCCACCAGCCGACCTTTGTCCTTGGCCTCGGACGGCGTGTCTTCGGGGCCGATGGCGGCGAGGACGGCCACCGCCTGTTCGCCGAGTCCGTTGCGCTCGTTGAACAGGACGGTCTCCAACCGGTCGCCGTCCTTCTTGAGTTCGCGGCTCGCCGCGAGGAAGGGCCGGTAGAGCCGTGCCGTCTCCAAAAGATCCTGCACGAAGCGGAGGAAGTGCTCCGGGTGTTCCGAGACGAGTCCCAGATGCGTGGCGTTCTGGCGGACCCACATGTTGAGGTTGGAATTGATCTGCCGACGGTCCTCGTCGCGGCCGGGGCGTGCGTGACGGGCCAGGAGAGCGGCCTTGATGAAGCGTCCCGCCGCTCCTGGGTCCTCGCGGTCCGTGGTCAGCTCTCTGAGCATCTCCTGCCACTGGGTGTTGAGCCGGTCCTCGTTCGATCCGACGTGGGAGAGCAGATGGCTCTTGAGCAGATCGACGGCGGTGAGGCGGGCACCCCGGTCGTTCATCGTCTCGAACATCCGGTAGCCGTGGTCCTGGTTCGCGGCCCGGATGCCGACCAGTGCCACCCGGTCCAGCAGCCACTCGGTGAACAGGTGGAGCTTGTCCCCGTCGATCTCTTCGGCGAGTTGGGCCTCTATCTGCTGGCTGCGCGCCCACAGATTGCGGCGCGAGAGCGAGTCGCCCAGGTCCGCCTCGAAGGTGTGGCCGTCACTGATCGCGCGGAGTACCGGCTCGTGATCGCTGATGGCCACCGAGAAACGCCGGCCGTCGGTGGTGATCGCCCGGTTCAGACGGTCGACCGCACGGTCGTGCCGCAGCTCCCGAGCCCTGGCTCGTATCTGCAGGAACATCAGGTGCAGTGTGACGAACCTCTGCTGGCCGTCGACCAGGCAACGCCGGCCGCGGGACTGCTCGTAGTAGACGAACGGGCCGAGGAAGTACTGAGGGGCGTTCGCGGGACGGCGGAGAATCGCCGGGTTGTTGGACCAGCTCCGGAATGTGTCGCACAAGTCCCTGAGCAGGGTTCTTACCTCGTCCTCGCCCCAGGTGTAGTCGCGCTGGTAGTAGTCGATCTCGTAGGAGACATCGCGGAACAGCTCCTTGAGGCTGAATCCCTGCGACCTGATCTCCTCCGCGCCCATGTCGCCGCTCCCCCCAGCCGGAACAACCACTCCGCAGGCAACCTTGCCATCCATCCATGCTGCCAAGCACGTCCTGAGCCGTACAGACGGTCACCGAGCTTCTTCTTAGGCCACCGGGCCCGTTGTCGCCGGATGATGGGGCATGAATGACCGTTCAGCTTGTTGCCGGGTGCTGGGGGCGCGGACGCCCGTTCAGCGTGAGGGCTGGTGCTCACGACCCCGCCTGGATGTCCCCCCGCGTGGACGACGCGATCGTCTCGCGGTGGGCGAAGTCGCCCGGGGGGATGCCGGGGTGGTGGCCGAGTCCGGTCGGGGGTTCCGTGGCCGAGGGGTCGAGGGTGAGGCGGGAGACGATGCGGTAGCGGTCGCCGCGGTAGATCGAGTGGACGTACTCGACGGGGCGGCCCGTGGTGTCCGAGGTGAGCCGTTCGAAGAGCAGCGCCGGGGACAGTTCGGGAACGTCGAGCAGTTCGGCCTCGGCGCGGGTGACGACGGTCGGCTCGATCGCCTGTACGGCCTCCTGGACGTGTACGCCGTGCTGCTTTCGCAGGTGCTCGTAGAGGTCACCCGCCTCCAGTTCCTCGGCGGACAGCGTGGGGACCAGGTCGGCCCTGATGTGCAGGTGCTCGATGGCCATCGGGGCGCCGTCGACCAGGCGCAGCCGTGCCACGTACACGATCTCGGCGGCGGGTGACATCCGCAGTTTGCGGCCCACGCGTGCGCCGGCCGGGAAGGTGGTGAACTCCAGCAGGCGGCTCGACCAGGCCCCGGCGGCCTGGGGTGCCGTCATGCTCTGCCGGCCGGAGACGAGTTCCTGGGTGATCTTCTCGGGGGCCACGAACATGCCTCGGCCGTGTTCCCGTACGAGGAGTCCCGCGGCCACGAGTTCGTCGACCGCCGCGCGCAGGGTCGGGCGGGACACCTCCAGGCGGGCGCACAGGGAGCGCTCGGAGGGGATCGCGTCACCCGGGCTGCGCGACTCGACGAGGTCGAGGATGAAGTCGCGGACCCGCTCCCGCTTCAGTACCGCACCCGGTGCGTCTTCCTTCATGCCGCTCCCCCTCATGTTGTGCCCCTCATGCACGACGCCCCCTTACCAGTTGACCAGTTGTCGCACGCGGCGTCCCTCCTGGTCGGGCGAAGTGTAACCGCTGTCTAACCGCCGGCGCCCGTGTCCTGGCCCGTGAGGTCCCCAACAACCCGCTCAGCGCGAGGGGTTGACGGCGTCGATTGGTCTATGCCAGTTTCATCCCCGCATCGAGAGGTGAGCTGTCCAGTGGACTTCACTGGTCAGGTGGTTGGCTCATGTCCTCCAGAGGTGAACCGTGAAGTTCCGCTTCGTTGCCGGTGTGTCCGTACTCGTCATGACCGCCGGACTGAGTGCCTGCAGTTCCTCCGACGACTCCGACGGCAGTTCCGGCGGGAGTACCACCATCGACGTCTGGCTGATGCGCGACAGCGTCTCGGCCGAGTTCCAGAAGGACTTCGTCAAGGGCTTCGAGGCCGCGCACCCCGACATCGACGTCAAGGTGCAGATCCAGGAGTGGGACGGCATCGGCGAGAAGGTCACGGCGGCCCTCGCCAGCAGTGACGCGCCGGACGTCATCGAGACCGGCAACACCCAGGTCGCCCAGTTCGCGCAGAGCGGGGGCCTGCTCGACCTCAGCGACAAGGTCGGCGAACTCGGCGGGAAGGACTGGCTCAAGGGCCTCGCCGAGCCCGGCGCCTACGAGGGCAAGCAGTACGGCATCCCGTACTACGCCGCCAACCGCGTCGTCGTCTACCGCACCGACCTCTTCGAGAAAGCGGGCGTCGACCCGGCCGCGATCAAGACCCGTGACCAGTGGATCACCGCCACGAAGAAGCTCAACACCGGTGGTAGGCAGGGCATCTACCTGCCCGGCCAGAACTGGTACACCCTCGCGGGCTTCGTCTGGGACGAGGGCGGTGACCTCGCCACCGAGTCCGGCGGCAAGTGGAAGGGATCGCTGGACACCCCCGAGGCGATCCGCGGCATGGAGTTCTACAAGAAGCTCCAGGCGCTCGGCAGGGGCCCCAAGGACTCCGACGAGGCCAACCCTCCGCAGGCGGACGTCATGGCCAAGGGCAAGGTCGCCCAGGTCGTCTCGTCCCCGGGCGGCGCCAACACGGTCGTCGAGAACAACCCCGGCCTGAAGGGCAGGCTCGGCTTCTTCCCGATCCCCGGCAAGACCGCCGACACCCCCGGCGCCGTCTTCACCGGCGGCTCCGACCTCGTCATCCCCACGGCCTCCGCCAAGCAGGACGCGGCCTACACCTTCATCGAGGAACTCACCGGCGACAGCTGGCAGAAGAAGCTCGCCGTCGCCATGAGCTACGTACCGAACAAGACCACCCTGTCCGACGCGGTCGCCGACGACCCGGGCGCCTCGGCCATGGCGGTCGGTGCCGCCGAGGGCCATGCCACGCCCAACACACCCGGCTGGGCCGCCGTCGAGGCCAAGAACCCGATCAAGGACTACCTGACCGCCGTTCTCACCGGAGGCGACGCGCGCAAGGAAGCCGCCAAGGCGTCCGAGGCCATCACCACGGCGATGAACTCCGGCACCTGAACCGTCCGACACCTGACCCGGTCGGCACCTGCCGGCCGGTCGACTCCTGAAGCCAGGCCGACCGACTCCTGAACCGTCCACCCACCGGCCGTCCACGCCGGTGCACGCGCTGGAGGAAGTGTGCCGTGACGGCCGTCCGAGAGCAGACCGCACCCCATCCCCCACCGACCAGTCGCCGCCCCCGGCGCTCGACCGGCTCAGGACCACCGCGCCCTTCGAAGGACGGCGTCGGCCGCGGGTTCTGGCCGTACGTCCTCATCGCGCCCGCCGTCCTCGGCACGCTCTACCTGCTCGTCTATCCGCTGGCCCGCGCCGTGGTGATCTCGCTCCAGGACTTCGGACTGCGCCAACTCATCCTGGGCGACGCACGGTTCGTCGGACTCGACAACTACGAGACGCTGCTGAGCGACAGCCGTTTCTGGGAGGTCGTGCGCCGCACCTTCCTCTTCATGGCGGTCAACGTCGCACTGATCATGCTGCTGTCCACGCTGGTCGCGCTGATGATCGAGCGGCTCGGCCGGTTCGGCCGGACCGCGGTCCTCAGTTCGCTCGTACTGACCTGGGCGATGCCCGTCATCGCGGCGACCACCGTCTTCCAGTGGCTGTTCCACTCGGAGTTCGGCATCGTCAACGCGGTCCTGACGGACCTGGGGTTCGAGTCCTTCGACCGCTACGCCTGGTTCGCGCACGGACCGGCCGCCTTCGCCATCCTGGTCGCGCTCATCGTGTGGCAGTCCGTGCCGTTCGCGGCGATCACCCTGTACTCGGCGCTCACCACCGTCCCCGTCGAGCTGTACGAGTCGGCGCGGCTCGACGGGGCGTCGGGGGCGCGGATATTCCGTTCCATCACCTTCCCCGTCGTCCGGCCGATCTTCCTGCTCGTGTTCTCGCTCGAAGTCATCTGGACGTTCAAGGCGTTCGTCCAGATCTGGGTGATGACCAACGGCGGGCCCGGCGACGCGACCACGATCCTGCCCGTGTACGCGGTGCAGACCGCCCTGTCGAGCCAGCGCTACGACCTCGGGTCGGCGGCCTCCATGGTCACCGTCGTACTGATGTCGGGCGTACTCGTCCTCTACTTCCGCCAGATGTTCCGCCAGGAGGACGAGCTCTCATGAGCACGACCCGGCCCCGTATCCGCCGCATACCCCTCAATGTCGCCGCCGTCGTCACGGTCGTGCTCTGTCTGTTCCCGGTCTACTGGATGGTCGCGACCGCGTTCACCCCGACCCGTGACATCCAGTCCGACAACCCCCGTTTCCTGCCCGAGAGTTGGACGCTCGACCACTTCCGCACCGCTGTCGGCGCCGACGGCTTCGGCCTGTTCTGGCGCAACAGCCTCCTCGTCACACTGAGCGCCGTCCTGCTCTCCCTCGTCATCGCGCTCGGCTCCGCCTACGCGGTGGCCCGGATGAGGTGGAGGGGACGCCGGCAGTTCATGCTCATGGTCTTCATCGCCCAGATGGCGCCCTGGGAGTCACTGATCATCCCGGTCTACATCATCTCCCGGGACACCGGCATGCTGGACCGGCTGCCGACCCTGACCCTCGTCTACTTCATGATGACGCTGCCCTTCACCGTCATCGTCCTGCGCGGGTTCATCGGCACGATCCCGCCGGAGCTGGAGGAGTCCGCGCAGGTCGACGGCTGCACCAGGATCGGCGCGTTCCGGCACATCGCGTTCCCGCTGCTGGCGCCCGGGCTCATGGCGACCTCGCTGTTCGGCTACATCACCGCCTGGAACGAGTTCGCCTACGCCAACTTCCTCATCATCAAGCATCAGGACAACCGCACCCTGCCCGTGTGGCTGTCCTCCTTCCAGAACGTCTTCGGCACCGACTGGGGCGCCACCATGGCCGCCTCGGCCCTCTTCGCCGCCCCGGCGCTCGTGGTGTTCCTGCTGCTCCAACGCCATGTCACGTCCGGCTTCGCCGCCGGCGCGGTCAAGGGCTGAACCCGCGCAGGACCGCCCCGCACATCCCGCACACTCCCCCCCCCGCACTCCCCGCGACCGTCGTCCCGGAGGCGATCCGTGCCCGCACAGGCATCTGCACCCACCCTCATCCCCCGCCCCACCGAAGCAGCCTTTCGGCCGGGACACTTCACGCTCGACGCCGACACCGCGCTGCGCATCGGCGAAGGCGCCGAACCGGCCGCGGACCTGCTGCGCACCCTGCTCGCCCCCGCCACCGGACTGCCCCTGCCGCCCTCCCCCGACGGACAGTTCACCCTGGCACTCGACTCCGGCCCCGGTGGGCTGGGCGACCCCGGTGACGTGGGCGGCCTGGGTGGCCTGGGTGAGGAGGGATACGTACTCACCGTCGAACCGCACGCCGTGCTGCTGCGCGCCGCGCACCCCACCGGCCTGCTGCGCGGCATTCAGACGGTCCGTCAACTCCTGCCCCCGGCAGCCCTGTCGGCGGATCCGCAGCGCGTCACCCGGTGGCCGCTGCCGTGCGTCGACATCACCGATGTCCCGCGGCACCCCTGGCGCGGCGCGATGCTGGACGTGGCCCGCCACTTCCAGCCCGTGTCCTACCTCCGCCGGTACGTCGATGTGCTCGCCCTGCACAAGATCAGCGTCTTCCACCTGCACCTCACGGACGACCAGGGCTGGCGCATGCCGGTCGCCGCCTACCCCAAGCTCACCGAGATCGGCAGCCGTCGCGCCGAGTCGCAGAAGGGCCCGGCGGGCAGCGGCGCGTACGACGGGATCCCGCACGGTGGGGCGTACACGCGCGCCGAACTCACCGGTCTCGTCCGGTACGCCGCGGCCCGCGGCGTCACGGTCGTGCCCGAGACAGAGATGCCCGGGCATGTACGCGCCGCCCTGGCCGCCTATCCCGCCCTGGGCAACCATCCGGAGCGCACGCTGGACGTCTGGACGCGCTGGGGGGTGTGCGACACCGTCCTCGGCGTCCACGACGAGGTCCTCGACTTCTGCCGCACCGTCCTCGACGAGGTCATGGACGTCTTCCCGTCGCCGTACATCCATCTGGGCGGCGAGGAGTGCCCCACCGCCGAGTGGACGCACAGCGCCACCGCACGCGAACGAGCCGCGACGGAGGGCCTGTCGAGCCCCGCGGCCCTGCACGGCTGGTTCCTCGGGAAGATCGGCGACCACCTCGTCCGGAACGGCCGCCGCCCGGTGGGCTGGGCCGAGACCGGCGCCGAACTGCCCCCCGAATTCACCGTGATGACCTGGCGCGACCCCTCCCACACCCTCACGGCGGCCCGCCGCGGCCACCCGGTGATAGACGCATACCACCGGGCCACCTACCTCGACTACGCCCAGTCCGACGACCCGAACGAGCCCCCGGCACAGCCCGGTTCCGTCGTCGATCTGCGCGGCGTCCACGCCCACGACCCGGTGCCTGAGGACGCGGACGCCGAGGCCGCGGGGCGGGTGCTCGGCACACAGGCCCAGCTGTGGACCGAGTTCGTCACGACGCCCGCACACATCGAGTACCTCACCTATCCGCGCCTGTGCGCCCTCGCCGACCGCGGCTGGAGCGGCGCCACCGACTGGACCGACTTCCGGTCCCGCCTGGACGGACACACAGCCCGGCTGGACGCACTCGGCGTCCACCACCACCCCTGACCCGCCTTCCCGCCCCCACCCCGACCCCGTCCGTTTCCGGGAATCACCCCACCTTTCTGGAGAGGAACCACCATGAGATTCGCGAAGAACCGGCTGCGCGCCACCGCACACACCGCCGTCGCGGTGGCCATGGGCGCCGCCGCGCTCACCGCACTCCCGGCCACCGCCAGCGCGGCCGCCGACGGACTGAGCGTCCAGTACCGTACGAGCGCCACCGGAGCCGGCGCCGACCAGGCCGAACCCTGGTTCAAGGTGAAGAACACCGGTGCCACGACCGTGCAGTTGAGCAGCGTCAAGGTCCGTTACTACTTCAAGGCCGACTCGGCGGGCGCCAGCTACCGCTTCGCCTGCTCCTGGGCCGTCAAGGGCTGCGCCAACGTCACGGGCACCTTCGGCACGCTCGCCAACCCGACCGCCACGGCCGACCGCTACCTGGAGATCGGCTTCACCTCCGGAGCCGGTTCACTCGCCCCGGGCGCCGACACCGGTGACCTGCAACTGCGCTTCTACCAGTCGTCGTGGGCCTCGCTGAACCAGAGCGACGACTACTCCTTCGGCGCCTCGCAGACCTCGTACGGCGACTGGTCCAAGGTCACCGCGCAGCTGGCCGGCACCACCCTGTGGGGCCAGGCCCCCGCGGGCAACGGGCCGACGGATCCGCCCACCGACCCGCCGACCGATCCCCCGGCCGACGCCGCCACCCTGTTCGACGACTTCAACTACAGCGGCTACAACGACCCCAGGATCTCCGCGAACGGCTGGAACGTGCGCTCCAACTCCGGTGGCCCGGGCGTGCCCGGTGCCACCTGGGCGCCCGAGAAGGTCACCTTCGCCACCACGGGCGGCAACTCCATCATGAACCTGGAGACGTCGACCGCCGGCACCGCGGCGAGCACCAAGCAGACCGAGATCCTCACCAAGTCGACGAAGTTCAAGAACGGCACCTACGCGGCACGGGTGCGGTTCAACGACGCGCCCAAGTACGGTCCGGACGGCGACCGCCTCGTCCAGACGTTCTTCACCATCAACGACCTCAAGGCACCGCTGGCGGACGACTACTCCGAGTACGACTTCGAGTACCTGCCCAACGGCGGCTGGGGCGAGCCGTCCAACATCCTCTACACGACGTCCTGGGAGACCTATCAGGCCGAGCCGTGGGTGGCGGTCAACCAGCACACCGAGGCCCGCCAGAGCTTCAGTGGCTGGCACGACCTGGTGCTGACCATCGACAACAACAGCATCAAGTACTACATCGACGGGCAGCTCTTCGGCACGCATGGCTCCGAGTACCTTCCGGAGCGGCCCATGTCGATCAACTTCAACCAGTGGCTGATCGACCTCGCGGGCCAGACAAGCACCACGGCGAGGGCGTACGACCAGCAGGTCGACTACGTCCTGCACGTCAAGGACCAGGTGCTCACACCGGCCCAGGTCACCACGAGGCTGAACGCCTACCGCAGCGCGGGCACCACGTTCCAGGACACCGTCCCCGGCAGCTGACCGCACGCCGCAGGCCCAGGCCCGGGGCGGCCTGGGCCTGCGCGGCTTGGGCCCGCGGGGTCCGGGCCCGCGAGGCTTCGGCCTACGGGGTCCGGGCCCACGGGGGCTTGGGCCCGCGCGAGCGGCAGCGTCTCAACCGTCGCAGGCCAGGCGGTCCAGCCACTCCCTCAGCAGGTGCTGCTCCGCGCCGCTGAGGGTCGTCTGGTCAGGGAGCGTCGCGCGCAGTGCGCGGGCGGCGCCGGCCGGGCCCACGTCCTTGACGGCCGGTTCCTCGTTGGTGACGGCGGTGACCATGGACTCCCGAAGAATGGTCAGCAGGGCCGGGTCGCGCCGGTCCGCGGGCAGGGACAGCCAGGTGAGGACCGCGCCGCGTGCCGTGGCATGGATGAGGGTGGCCGCGAGTTCCTCGCCGACGCGGAGACGGCCGCCCGCGGCGAGGCGGCGGATGCGGCCCATCAGGATCTCCATACCGGCCTTGAAGGCTGCCGATGCAGGCCTTGTCGGCTCGCTGTACATCAGCGTGTACAGCGCGGGATTCGCCAGACCGAACTCGACCGCCAGGTCCCAGCCGTCCCGCAGGTCCTCGATGAGGTCCTGCGGGTCGGGGTCGACGTGCTTGGCCGCCAGGAAGACGGCGAAGCCGTGTTCGGCCACCGCTTCGAGCAGCCCGTCCTTGTCACCGAACAGCCGGTAGATGGCCGGCGGCTGCAAGCCCGCCGCGACCGCGACCGCGCGAGTGGTGACGGCGTCACGGCCTTCGCGCGCGAGCAGGTCGGCGGCGGCCTCGATGACGCGCCGGCGGGTCTCCTCGCGGCCCACGACCGCGGAGCCCGAGCCTGACCCCGAGCCAGCGTCCGCGCCGGGGCTGGGGATGGGGCTGGGGCTGGAGTCGGCGGCGTCGTCCCCGACGTGTGAATTTGGTGGCATATATCAACGATACCGCACATGCGTTTCCAGCGTTAATATCGGTGATACGCTTGATCTGTTTCCACTGGAACCAGCTCACCGAGCTGCCACATCACCACGTCACCGCATCACCACCTCACTGGAGCGCAACATGATCATCGTGACCGGAGCCACCGGACAGCTCGGACGACAGGTCGTCGAACAGCTGCTGACCCGCGTACCCGCGGACAGGATCGGCGTCAGCGTCCGCGACCCGCAGCGGGCGAAGGCGTTCGCCGATCGAGGGGTACGCGTCCGGCAAGGCAGCTTCACCGACTCCGCCGGCCTGGTCCACGCCTTCGAGGGCGCCTCCCAGGTGCTCATCGTCTCCGTCGACAAGATGGGCGAAGAGGCCGTGCGGCAGCACCGCGCCGCCATCGACGGGGCCGTCGCCGCCGGCGCCCGCCGCATCCTCTACACCAGCCACATGGGGGCCTCCGCGTCGTCGCGTTTCCAGCCCTGCCGCGACCACGCCGCCACCGAGGAAGTGCTGCGCACCTGCGGCGTGCCGTACACCTCGCTGCGCAACGGCTTCTACGCGTCCAGCGCGGTCCAGTTCCTCGGGCACGCCCTGCAGTCCGGCGAAGTCGCGCTTCCCGCGGACGGACCCGTCAGCTGGACCGCCCACGCCGACCTCGCCGACGCGGCCGCCGCCGTCCTGGCCGACGAGGGCCGCTTCGACGGCCCCACGCCCCCGCTCACCGCGGGCCGGTCCCTGACCTTCGACGACATCGCCCGCATCGCCACCGAGGTCACCGGCCGCACGATCACGAGGAGCACCGCACCCGACGACCTGTTCCGGCAGCAGCTGATCGGCCGCGGTGTGCCCGCCGAGGCCGCGGACCAGCTGCTCGGCGTCTTCACGGCCGCTCGCGCCGGTGAATTCGCCACCGTGGACCCGACGCTGGCCGCCTTGCTGGGCCGCGAACCCATCACCATGGGCACGGTCCTGCGTGAGCGACTGTCCGACAACGCGGCCGCCGCGACGGACGGGCGATAGGCCTCAGGGCTACATCCCGAGAGCCATGGGCGGCCAGGAATCTCCACCGTCGGCTGGATGTCCGGCGGCCGGTCGGCCCTGAAGAGTGGGGGTCATGGGTGAATCCAGAACGCTGACGACACGTCAAGCACGTTCCAGAGGAAGCCGGTTGGCGGCCGTCATGGCCGCACTCTGTCTCACCTCTGCCACCATGGCCCTGCAGTCCGCGCCCTCTTCAGCCTCCGCTTCCGCTGCCGCCGTGACGGGAGCGGGCGGCGAGAGACTGACCGAGAGCGGCCGCACGGCCCGGATCAGCCGGACCGAGTACGGCATCCCGCACATCCGAGCAGCGAACTTCGACGGGCTCGGCTACGGCTACGGCTACGCGTTCGCGCAGGACAACGTCTGTGAACTCGCCGACCGGATGGTCACGTTGCGGGGCGAGCGTTCACGGTTCTTCGGCGCCGACGGGGAGGACGGCGAGGGATCGAACCTGGCGAGCGACAGCTACTACAAGGGGCAGTGGCACGCCGGCACCGTCCGGAAGCTGCTCGACATGAAGGCACCGCTGGGGCCGACGGCGGAACTGCGCCGACTGGTCGAGGGATACGCCGCCGGATACAACCGCTACCTCCGGGACACGGGCACCGACGAGCTGCCGGACCCGCGCTGCAAGGGCGAACCGTGGGTGCGGCCGATCACCCCGCTCGACGTGTGGACCCTCGTGTACGACGTCAACGGCGCGACCGGCGTCGTACCGCTGGCCCCGGCCATCGGGGACGCGAAGCCTCCGGTGACGACGGGGGCGGCGACAGCGACGGCGGCGGCGGTTGCGACGGCGGCGGCGGTTGCGACGGCGAGCGCCGACGGCACGGCGGCTTCCGGGGGCGGCGCCCCCGAGACCCCCGCCCCGGACACCCCCGCCTCGAAGGCCGCGACAGCCTTCGCCCAGGGCACTCAAGGCGCCTTGAACACTCACAGAGCCTTGAGCGCCCACAGCGCGCAGAGCGGCCGGGGCCTCCCCGCCGATTTCGGCAGCAACGGCTGGGCGCTGGGCAAGGACGCCACCCGTAGCGGCAACGCGATGGTCCTGGCCAACCCGCACCTCCCCTGGGTCGGCGGCGACTTCCGCTTCTACCAGGTGCAGTTGACGATCCCCGGCACCCTGGACGTGTCCGGCGCCGGCCTGTACGGCACGCCCCTGGTCCAGATCGGGCACAACCGGAACGTCGCCTGGACGCACACCGCGAGCAACGCCGAGCACTCCTCCGTCTACGCGCTGAAGCTCGCGCCCGGTGACCCGACCAGCTATCTGGTCGACGGCAGGACCGAGCGGATGGAACGCCGTACCGTCCCGGTCACCGTCCGCGACAGGAACGGCGGACTGTCGACCGTCGAGCGGACCCTGTACACCTCACGCTTCGGTCAGGTCCTCGCCTTCGGCTGGACCGCGACGACCGCCTACGCGGTCCGCGACGCCAACGCCGACAACCTGCGGTCCCTGAACACCTGGCTGGCCATGAGCAAGGCCGAGGACCTCGGTCAGTTGCGCACGGCCCAAGACACCTACCAGGGCATCCCCTGGACGTACACCCTCGCGGCCGACAGCGGCGGCGGGACGTACTTCACCGACTCCTCCCACGTACCGCACCTGACCGGCGAACAACTCACGCGCTGCACTCTGCCCGGCAGCGAGGAGGGGCCGCCCGCCCTGGACGGTTCGACGTCGGCCTGCGCCTGGGGCAGTGACCCCGACGCGCTCGTGCCGGGTGTCCGCGGCCCGTCCCGGCAGCCGAGGTTGAGCCGCTCGGACTACGTGGCCAACTCCAACAACGGGCCCCGGTACACCAACCCCGAAGCCCCGCTCACCGGCTTCCCCGGCGGCTACGACAACACGGCCCGCCTCGGGCAGCGCGCCCAACTCGGCCTCCGTATGATCGCGGAACGCCTGGCCGGTACGGACGGACTCGGCGCCCCGGGCTTCACCGGACGCGGCCTGCGCGCGTCGATGTTCGGCAACCGTGTCCTGTCGGCCGAGACGGGCCGCGACGACGTGGTCGCCATGTGCCGTGCCCACCCCCGCCTCAGGACCACGGACGGCAACGAGGTCGACGTGCGGAAGGCCTGCACCACCCTCGCCCGCTGGGACACCCGCGCCGACACCGGCAGCCGGGGTGCGGCGCTCTGGATCACCTTCCACGACCGCCTCTCCGAGAACGGCCCGTCCGACACCTGGAGCCGCGTCCCCTACGACCCGGCACAGCCCCTCACCACACCGCGCGGCATCAAGGGCGACGACGTGCGCGTCCGACGCGCCCTCGCCGACGCCGTCCAGGACTTCGCCGCCAGTGACCTCCCGGTCGACACGGAACTCGGCGCCGTACAGAGGTGGGCCGGGATCCCGCTGCCCGGCTGCAACGGCGACAAGGGCTGCTTCAACGTCCTGGAGGCCAGCCCCGGAGCGGGCTCCGGCACACCGCCCTCGGGCGCCTTCGGCAGCACCTTCCTGATGGCCGTCGAACTGACCCCCGACGGCCCGCGCGCCCACACTCTCCTGACCTACGGGCAGTCGACGAATCCGGCCTCCCCCCACTACACGGACCAGACCCGTCTCTTCTCCCGCAAGCAGTGGGTCACCGAGCGCTTCACGGCGGCGGAGATCTCGGCCGACCCGACCCTGAAGGTGACGATCCTGCGCGGCTGACACAGCTGATGCCTTGTCGGCAGCGTCCCGTCGGCCGGGTCAGAAGCCGACGTCGGCCGGCCGGTAGGTGGGCGGTCGGCGGACCCGGCTCGCCTGTTCGTAGGCGTGGGCGAGGCGGAGCAGGACCGGTTCGCTCCACGCCGTGCCCATGAACGTCAGTCCGACGGGCAGGCCGAGCGCGAAGCCGGCCGGGACGCTGACCGCGGGATATCCGGCGAGGGCGGCGGGCGTGGAGGCACCGCCGCCGTAGCTGTCCCCGCGGATCAGGTCGATCTTGGCGGGCGGCCCGGTGGTGGGCATCACCAGCGCGTCCAGGCGGTAGCGGCGCAGCACCGCGTCGATGCCCTCGGCCCGCGAGAGCCGGTGGTTGGTGGCCAGCGCCTCGCGGTACTCGCTCTCACCGAAGTCCAGTCGCTGCACCGCCTCCAGTCCGTCCTGCCGCACATAACGCAGCTCGCGGTCGGCGTGTTCAAGGTTGAACGCGATCAACTCCGCTAGGTTGCGCGGGTGTTCACCGGGGGCATCGGCCAGGTATCCGTTGAGGGCGCGCTTGATCTCGTACGCCTGGACGACCATCGAGCTGGGCAGGTCCTCCAGTTGCTCGGCGGTCGGGATGTCGGCCGGGTCGACCACGGTCGCCCCGGCTTCGCGCAGGGTGGCGATGGCCCGCTCCGCGATGTCGTCGGCGTGGTGGCTGTAGCCGAAGTAGACCGTCCGCGGTACGCCGATACGCGCTCCCTTCAGCCCGTCGGCGTCGAGGAACCGGGTGTAGTCGCGATGGAAACGGCCGCGGCTCGCCCGGGTCGCCGGATCACGGTCGTCGACCCCGACGAGAGTGCCGAGCAGGATCGCGGCGTCACGGACCGTGCGGGCGATCGGGCCGACACTGTCCTGGCTCGGCACACCGGGGATGACTCCGCCGCGTCCGACCAGTCCGACGGTCGGCTTGACCCCGACGACGCAGTTGGCCGAGGACGGGTCGATGATCGAGCCGTTGGTCTCGGTGCCGATCGAGGCGACGCACAGGCCTGCCGCGACGGCGACCGCGCTGCCGGAGCTCGACTCGTTCGGCGACCGGTCCAGCTTGTACGGGTTGCGGGTCTGTCCTCCTCTGGCGCTCCAGCCCGCGTGGTGGGTGAGCGACATCCCGCCCGCCCACTCGCTCAGGTTGGTCTTGCCGAGGATGACGGCGCCGGCCGCGCGCAGCCTGGCCGCGACGGTGGCGTCCGTCGCCGGACGCACCCCCTCCAGGGCGAGGGAACCGGCCGTGGTGTGCATCCGGTCAGCGGTCTCCACCAGGTCCTTGAGCAGGACGGGCATGCCGTGCAGCGGTTTCCGCGGGTCACCCTCGGCGTCCAGGCGCCGGGCTTCGCGCAGCGCGTCGGGATTGACCTCGATCACGGCGTGCAGGAGTGGGTCCATGCGCTCGATACGTTCCAGGTAGTGACGGGTGAGCCGTTCGGCGTCGAGCCGTCCGTCGGCCATCCGTCGGCGCAGTTCTCCGATACCCAGTTCGTCCAGTGCTGTCGGTCCTGTCGGTGCCGTGGTCGACGCGTGCCGCGTGCTGCTCGCGGTACCGGCCCGGGCGGGGGACGCGCCGAGCAGCGGCGAGGCGGCAGCGGCGGTGCCGAGTGCGAGCACGGTGCGGCGTGGGGTGTTGGTCCGGTCCGTTCGGTGCGACTCCTGCGACGTCATGCAACAACACGCTAGGTGTGTGGCCGGCGTTTCTCGCTCCGGCTGTCCCCCGGTTCCGCGGTCCGAGCAGCCCCCTGCGCCAACGGGGGCCAGCCGGTATTCCCTCCGGGTTCCAGGAGGTCGCCGCGGCCATGCTGAGCCAGGCCTGGCCATGGTGAGCTGAGCCCGGCCGCGGGGGGGGGGGGGGGGCCGGGCCCGGCCGTGGAGGGGTCGCGGCGGCCCTCCACGGCCCGGCCGGAACGACTGTGCGGCGTCAGGCGGAGCCGTCGACGCCCACGGTCAGAGTGTGTTTTCCGTCATGGCGGCAGAACCTGGGGGCGGACCTGAGGACCACCTTCACCGGGAGCTGTGAGACCCCTTGGGAGTTGTCTCCCAACTCACCTCATTAATCACGGAGTTGGGGGATACTCCGCGTGTCTGCGGCTCCCGCGGGGCCGGGCCGTGAGCGGAAGGTTCGGCGATACGTGTCCGGTGGGACACCGAGCGTGTGGTTGAAGTGGCGGCGCAGCGTCGTGGCGGTGCCCATGCCGGTGGCCTCCGCGATGGCTTCGACACCGCTGTCGGTGGTCTCCAGCAACTCCTGTGCGCGGCGGATCCGTTGGGACAGCAGCCACTGCAGCGGGGTGGTGCCGGTCGCCGCCCTGAAGTGGCGGCCGAGGTTGCGCGAACTCATCCCGGCCCGGCGTGCCAGGTCCTCCACCGTCAGCGGCCGGTCGAGGCGTTCGACGACCCAGGGCAGCAGTGCGGCGAGCGGATGGTCGTCCCGGGCGGGCACCGGTGCGGCGACGAACTGGGCCTGGCCGCCTGCCCGGTGCGGCGGCACGACCAGCCGTCGGGCGACCGCGTTGGCGACCGCCGAACCGTGGTCGAGGCGGACGAGGTGGAGGCACAGGTCCATCGCGGCGGCCTTGCCCGCGGAGGTGAGCACGCTGCCGTTGTCCACGTAGAGCACGTCCGGGTCGACCTCCACGCGGGGGTAGCGGGCGGCGAGCACGTCGGTGTGCGCCCAGTGCGTGGTGGCGCGCCTGCCGTCCAGCAGACCGGCGGCGGCCAGCACGAAGGCGCCCGTGCAGAGGGAGGCGACCCGTGCGCCTGCCTCGTGGGCCGCGCGCACCGCGTCGACCAGTTCGCCGGGCGGGTCCTCGTCGACGTCGGCCCAGGCGGGGACGAGCACCGTGTCGGCGTACGGCAGCCGGTCGAGCCCGCGGTCGGGCTCCAGCCGGAACCGGCCGACCCGCACGGCGGCGGACCCGCAGACCTCGACGTCGTACCACGGGACGTCCACTCCCACCGGGGCGCTGCCGAACACCTCGCAGGCCACGGACAGTTCGAAGTGCAGCATTCCCTCGGTGGCGACCACCGCGACAGAAGTCATGTCCGTAATTGTACGCAGCATGGCGTTCCGGACACTCACGGCCGGCCACCCTCGCTCGACAGGATGGCCACAGCGGACCACAACGGAACCCGACACATCACAACGGCTCGAAAGCATCTGCAGTACATCCGAAGCGGACCGAAAGCGGATCCGAAGCGGATCCTGACGGGTCTTTCAAGCAAGCACAGCAAGCACAACGAACACAACGAACACAGCAAACACAGCGAGCACGGGGAGTAGTCATGAGTGCGGGTCACACGGTCGTGGTGTTCGGCGCGTACGGGCACACCGGGCGGTTCGTGGTGGCGGAGCTGCTGGAGCGCGGGTTCGTCCCGGTGCTTTCCGGCCGCGACGCGGGCAAACTGCGCGCGTTGGCGGCGGCATCCCGTCCCGGACTCGACGTACGGCCGGCCCCGGTCGACGATCCTGCCGCACTCGACCGCGCCCTGGCCGGTGCGGCGGCGGTGATCAACTGTGCCGGACCCTTCGCGACCACGGCCGCCCCCGTGATCGAGGCGGCCCTGCGCGCCGGGATCCCGTATGTCGATGTGGCGGCCGAGATCGAGGCCAACGCCGATACGTTCGCGAACTTCGCGGACCGTGCCCGTGCCGCGGGAACAGTGGTCGTGCCCGCGATGGCCTTCTACGGAGGCCTCGGCGATCTGCTGGTCACCGCCGCGATGGGTGACTGGACCGCGGCCGACGAGGTGCACATCGCCTACGGTCTGAGCGGTTGGCATCCCACCGCGGGGACGCGCACCGCCGGCAGGGCCGCCCAGTCACGGCGGGACGGCCGACGCGTCCGGTACCGGAACGGTCGGCTGGAGTACCACCAGGACGACCTGCCCACCCTCGACTGGCCCTTCCCCGATCCGATGGGCACCCGGGCCGTCGTCGGGGAGTTCACGATGGCCGATGTCGTCACCGTCCCCAGTCACCTGTCCGTCCCCGAGGTGCGCACCTACATGACCACCGAGGCGGCCGGTGACCTGGGGACCCCGGACACCCCGGCACCCACCGCCGTCGACGAGCGCGGGCGGTCCGCGCAGACCTTCCTCGTCGATGTAGTCGTACGCTCCGGCGGCAGCGAGCGCCGTGCCACGGCCGCCGGGCAGGACATCTACGCCGTCACCGCGCCCCTCGCCGTGGAGGCCGTCCAGCGCATCCTGGATGGACGGATCAGGAAAGCCGGTGTCGCCTCAGCGGGCGAGATCTTCGACGCACCCGACTTCCTCGACGCGCTCGCCCCGCACATCATCTGCTCGACGACGAAGTAGCCGTCGGTGGTGCTTCACCTCAACTACCCACCGGCTCACAGCGTTTGGTTCTATGCATAGGGTGTGGGCTGCGACGGCCGCCCGTAACGGTGCGGCCGTCACGCACGGGAACGCAGCCGAGGGGAAAACCGCCGTCCGATGAACCAGATCCTGTTTGCCGGGGCCATAGGCCTGTTCCTGACCCTCGGCGGGACACCACTGCTGATCAAGCTGCTGGCCCGGAAGGGGTACGGCCAGTTCATCCGCGACGACGGTCCCCGCGGCCACCACGGTAAGCGCGGCACGCCCACCATGGGCGGTATCGCCTTCATCCTGGCCACCATCGCCGCGTACGTCCTGACCAAGGTCATCACCGGCGAGGCACCGACGTTTCCCGGTGTCCTGGTGCTGTTCCTGATGGCGGGCATGGGAGTCGTCGGCTTCCTCGACGACTACATCAAGATCGTGAAGCGGCGTTCGCTGGGGCTGCGGGCCGGGGCGAAGATGGCCGGCCAGCTGATCGTCGGCATCCTGTTCGCCGTCCTGGCCATCCGGTTCGCCGACGACCGCGGCCTGACACCGGCATCGCTGAAGCTGTCGTTCGTGACCGACTTCGGCTGGACCATCGGGCCGGTGCTGTTCGTCGTATGGGCCCTGTTCATGATCCTGGCCATGTCCAACGGGGTGAACCTCACCGACGGCCTGGACGGCCTGGCGACCGGCGCCTCGGCCATGGTCCTCGCCGGTTACACCTTCATCGGTCTGTGGCAGTTCCAGAACTCGTGCGCCAACGCCATGACCCTCACCGACCCCGGTTCCTGTATCGAGGTACGGGATCCGCTCGACCTGGCCGTCGTCGCCTCCGCGCTGATGGGCGCGTGCATCGGGTTCCTGTGGTGGAACACCTCTCCCGCCAAGATCTTCATGGGTGACACCGGTTCGCTCGCCCTCGGCGGCGCACTGGCCGGCCTCGCGATCTGCTCCCGCACCCAGCTGCTGCTCGCCCTGCTGGGCGGCCTCTTCGTCCTGATCACCCTGTCCGTGGTCATCCAGGTCGGCTCCTTCAAGCTGACCGGCAAGCGGGTCTTCAAAATGGCCCCGCTGCAACACCACTTCGAACTCAAGGGCTGGTCGGAGGTCCTGGTGGTGGTCCGCTTCTGGACCATCCAGGGCATATGCGTCATCGTCGGCATCGGCGTGTTCTACGCGGGCTGGGCGGCGAGCTGAGGGCACTGCCCCGGCCCGCCTGGGAGGCGGTTCAGGAACCCGCCAGCCGCCGTGCCAGGTACGGTGCCGTCGCGCTGCGTCGTGATCTCGCCACCTTGGCCGGAGGGCCTTCGGCGATCACCCGGCCGCCCGCGTCGCCGCCGCCCGGGCCCAGGTCGATGATCCAGTCGGCGGTGGCGATCGTGTCCAGGTCGTGCTCGACCAGGACGACCGTGTTGCCCGCGTCGACGAGCCGGTGCAACTGGCGCAGTAGCAGGGCGATATCGGCGGGGTGGAGCCCGGCCGTCGGCTCGTCGAGGAGGTACAGCGCGTGTCCGCGGCGGGCGCGCTGCAACTCCGTGGAGAGTTTGATGCGTTGGGCCTCCCCGCCGCTCAGCTCCGTCGCGGGCTGGCCCAGCCGCAGGTATCCCAGGCCCACTTCCCGCAGCGTCTCCAGGCTCCGGGACGCGGCGGGAAGGTCGGCGAGGAATCCGGCGGCATCGTCGACGGTCATGGCCAGCACGTCCGCGATGCTCCTGCCCCGGTACGTCACTTCGAGCGTCTCGGCGTCGTACCGCGCGCCGTGGCAGGCCGGGCACGGGGCGTACGTGCCGGGCAGGAACAGCAGCTCGACCTCGACGAACCCCTCGCCCTGGCAGGTCTCGCAGCGGCCCTCCGCGACGTTGAAGGAGAACCGCCCCGCCGAGTACCCGCGCGCCCGTGCCTCGTCGGTCGCCGCGTACAGCTTGCGGACCGCGTCGAACAGGCCCGTGTAGGTCGCCAGGTTGGAGCGGGGTGTCCGGCCGATGGGCCGCTGGTCGACCCGTACCAGCCGGTCGAAGGATTCGAGGCCCGACACGTCCCGCAGGTCGACCTCCAGTTCCGCGCCCTCGTCCTCGTCCTCGGTCGCCTCCGGGCTCTGGCCGAGGTGGCGGCGTACGACCTCGGCGAGCACCTGTGTCACCAGCGTCGACTTCCCGGATCCGGACACACCGGTCACCGCTGTCAGCACCTGCAGCGGTACGTCGACCGAGACGTCCCGCAGGTTGTGTCGGGAGACGCCGCTCAGCCGCAGCCGGCCCTGCGGCTTGCGCGGACGGTGCCCGGTCGGCGGGACGTGTCCGAACAGATGCCGGCCGGTGGCCGACTCCGGGACCTGTTCGAGGCCGGGCACCGGGCCGCTGTACAGGACACGGCCGCCGCTCTCGCCCGCCCCGGGGCCGATGTCCACCACCCAGTCCGCCCGACGCACCACATCCATGTCGTGCTCCACGACGAAGAGCGAGTTGCCCGACGCCTTGAGCCGGTCCAGGACGTCCAGGAGCGGCTCCGCGTCGGCCGGGTGGAGTCCGGCGGACGGCTCGTCGAGTACGTAGACGACGCCGAACAGGCCCGAACGCAACTGGGTGGCGATACGCAGCCGTTGCGCCTCGCCGGGCGACAGGGTCGTGGAGCGGCGCCCCAGACCGAGGTAGCCGAGGCCCAGGCCGAGCAGCACCTCGATACGGGCGACCAGGTCCGCGCAGATCCGTACCGCGACCTCGTTCCTCTCCGCGTCCGGGTCCGCCGTGGTGGCCGCCTCGGCCGCGGGCAGCTCCGCGACGGGCCGCAGCAGCGCGACGACCTCGGTGAGGGGCATCGCGTTGACCTCGGCGATGGACCGGCCGGCGAAGGTCACGGCCAGAGCCTCCCGCCGCAGGCCGCTGCCCCCGCACTCCGGACAGGGCACGCTCCGGACGAAGCGCAGCGCCCGTTCCCGCATCCGCTCGCTCTTGGAGTCGGCGAGGACGTGCATGACGTGGGCGCGGGCGCTCCAGAACTTGCCGTGGTAGCCGTAGTCGACGCGGTCGCGCTCCGGCTCGATGAGGACGGACGGCTGCTCGTCGGTGTGGAGCAGCCAGTCTCGGTCCTTCTTCCGGAGTTTGCGCCACGGCTTGTCGATGTCGATGCCCAGACCGCTGACGACACTGCGCAGGTTGGCGCCCTGCCAGGCACCGGGCCAGGCCGCGATGGCGCCTTCGCGGATGCTCAGGGAGGGGTCCGGTACGAGCAGGTCGTCGGCGACGTCGACGGTGGCCCCCAGCCCGTGGCACCGCGTGCAGGCACCGGCGGCGGTGTTCGGCGAGAACGCCTCGGCGGCGAGCCGCGGGGACCCGGGCGGATGGGTGCCGGCACGCGAGTACAAGATGCGCAGCAGGTTGCTCAGCGTGGTCAGGGTGCCGACCGTGGACCGTGAGCTGGGGGCGCCGTGCCGCTGTTGCAGGGCGACGGCGGGCGGCAGCCCGGAAATCTCCTGGACGTGCGGCGCGCCGACCTGCTGGAGGAGACGGCGGGCGTACGGCGCGACGGACTCGAAGTACCGGCGCTGAGCCTCGGCGTAGAGCGTGCCGAAGGCCAGCGAGGACTTGCCCGAGCCGGAGATCCCGGTGAAGGCGACCATCGCGTCACGCGGCACGTCCACGTCGACGTTCTTCAGATTGTGCTCGGAGGCACCTTTGACGTGCACGAACGGGTCGGACGCGGCACCCACCACAACGCCTCCCAGCCTGAAAAGCCCACCCCCACACCTCCACCCTGACCCTCCCACCCCACTTCAGCACCCCGGGAAGGACCGGCGCGCGGACAACGACATCCCCCCTCCCCGGTAGGGACTCGGTAGGGACTCGGTTGCCCACCCTGGTACCAACTAGGTACCATTCCCCCATGCCGTCCTTGAACATCACCTACAGCGACGAGGAGATGCAGGAACTGCGGGCCGCCGCGGCCGCCGCCGGCACCTCCCTCAAGCAGTACGTCCACGACCTGTCACTCCGCGAGCGCCAGCGCCAGCAGTTCGTGCGCTACGCCGTCTCCTGGGGCGAGACGCAGCGCGCCGAGTTCGACGAGGCCTTCCCGGACGAGATCCCCCCGGCCGGTCACCGACAGGGAGCCGAAGCCGCCTGATGCTCCATGTCGACATCGCCTGGCTGCTCGACATCCAGGAGCAGGCCGTTCCCGAGGACGTGACCGTCGGGGACTACTCCGCCCTGGTGGCCGCGGTCGCCCGCCACAAGACCCGCATCCCGCGCCCCGGCCTCGCCACACCGGACGCGGCCTGGCGGGCGGCGGCGCTCCTGCACACGATCGTCCGGCTGGAGCCCCTGCCGTACCGGAACTCCCTGTACGCCTGCCAGGTCGCCGTCGCCTACATGCACACCTCCGCCGAGGGCATCGATCCGCCTTACGGGGCACTGGTCGAGCTGGTGCGTGACATCCAGGCCCGCAAGGCCACCGTCTACCAGGCCGCCGACCGGATACGTACCTGGCGGATCTGACGGGGTTCGACGTGGCCGGGGCCGCCCGGCGATCGGCGGGGAGGCGTTCCGCCGGGCGGCCCGGGTATCAGACGCAGCCCGCGGGAGTCGCCCGGGACACGTCGTCGATCAGGGCCTCGTGGGCCGCCTTGAGCCGCTTCACATCGGGCTTGACGACCGCGCGGTCGTAGGTGAGCAGCCCGTTGAGTTCGCCCTCGACGTCCGCGATCTGGGTGTACACCGCGCCGTTGCCGCCCTCGCAGGCCAGGGCGTGCACCTCGGCGAGCTTGGTGAGGTAGTCGTCGGTGTACGTGGCCGGGTCGACGTCGACATAGGACTGCTGCACCGACCAGGCGTGTCCGGGCACGGCCAGGCCGAGGCCGCCGTACTCACCCATGACCTGGGCCCGTCTGCCGTCCGGATGCGGCGGCAGGGCGGGGCTCGGGTAGCCGTGCTCGTCCATGATGTCGCCCGTGCCGCCGTCGGCGCCGAGGTTGAGGCCCGACTGGTTGTTGACCAGGCGTGTCGGGTCCCAGGCCTTGGCCTGTTCGGCGATGCGGCCCACGTCGTACTGGCCCCACCCTTCGTTGAAGGTGACCCACATGACGATCGACGGACTGCTGATGTGTTCGTCGATCATCTGCTTCATCTCGCGCTCGTAGCCGGCGCGGGCGGTGGCGGACGGGTTGACGCCCGCCGTCATGGCCGGCATGTCCTGCCACACCATCAGGCCGAGCCTGTCGGCCCAGTAGAACCACCGGTCGGGTTCGACCTTGATGTGCTTGCGGACCGAGTTGAAGCCCATCTCCTTGTGCATCTTGAGGTCGTGGGCCAATGCCTTGTCGCTCGGGGCGGTGTGCAGGCCGTCGGGCCAGAAGCCCTGGTCGAGGGTGGCCATCATGAAGACCGGCTTGCCGTTGAGGACCGTGCGAGGGGTTCCTCCGACGTTCTCGACGGAGATGGACCGCATGCCGAAGTAGCTGCTGACGCGGTCGGATCCGACCTTGACCTTGAGGTCGTACAGGAACGGGTCGTCCGGCGACCACAGCCGCGCGTCACGGATCCTCAGGGTGAGCGGTCCGCCCGTGCGGCCGGAGACGGTGGCCACCTTGCGCTTGCCCTCGTACGCGGTCGCGGTGACCGGTACTCCGTCGCGTACGCCCTTCGGTGCGACCGTCAGCGTGCCCGCGGCCACGTCCGGGGTGAGGGCGAGCGAGTCGACGTGGTCGGCGGCGACGGGCTCCATCCACACGGTCTGCCAGATGCCGGAGGACGGCGTGTACCAGATGCCGCTCGGGTCGAGACGCTGCTTGCCGATGGGCGGGTTCTCGCCGTTCGCGGCGTCCGTCGGGTCGTAGACGCCGACGATCAGCTCCTGGGTACGGCCCGGCTTGAGGGCGTCGGTGACATCGGCGCTGAACTTGTCGTAGCCGCCCTGGTGATCGGCGACCTTGGTGCCGTTGACGTAGACCTCGGAGCGCCAGTCGACCGCGCCGAAGTTGAGCCGCAGGCGCTGCTTCGAGCCGATCTTCCAGTCCTTCGGGACGGTGAAGGTGCGCCGGTACCACATCCGGTCCTCGTGCCGCTCGATGCCCGAGAGCTGGGACTCGACGGGGTACGGGACGAGGATCTTCTCGGCGAGGTTCCGGCCCACCGGGGGCTGCTCCCCCGCCTCGGCCGCCGCGAACTGCCAGGAGCCGTTGAGGTTCTTCCAGTCGTCGCGGGTGAGCTGCGGCCGCGGGTACTCGCGGTGGGCGTTGGCCGGGGTGACGTCCTTGCCCCACTTGGTGCTCAGCTGGTGGGTCGAGAGGTTGGTGCCGCTGCTCCAGAAGGACTTGACAACGTTGCCGTCCTCCGCGGAGAGGCCCCCCGCTCCGTCGTAGCGCACATCGGCGGTGCCGCGCGCGGTGCCGGTCTTGTTGCCGACCACGGGCTCCTTGAGCGCGATGAGCAGGGACCTGTGGTCCGCCGGGTCGAGCTTGACGCGTCCGAGCGGCCAGGTGGCGCCGCCGATCACCGCGTCCAGGTGGTCGGTGAGACCGGCCGGGGGTGCCTTGAGCTTCTGGGCGAAGTCGAGCCGCAGCGTGCGGCCGGTCTCCAGGACCGTGGTGGCGATGGCGCCGTCGTAGTCGTAGCCCGCGGGCAGCAGGAACGCCGACTGGGGAACGGCCGTCTTGGCGCCGCCGGGCGGAGTCCAGCGCAGGTGGAGGTTGGAGCCTCCGTAGTGCTCGAAGTACTCGACCTTGATGTCGTAGGCCTTGCCCGCGGTCAGCTCCACCGGTTCCGCACTCTGTTCGCGGTCCCAGTCGTCGACCCAGTGGTCGATGGTGAGTTTCCCGTCCACCCACAGCCGGAAGCCGTTGTCCCCGATGATGGAGAAGGTGGTGGGACCGGTCTTCTCCGGCACGATCCGGCCGGTCCAGCGGACGCTGACGTCGTCCGACTTCCCGGTCGCGGAACGCAGACGCGACTCCAGGTTGTCGAAGTCGAGTCGCGCGTCCATGCCGGTGGCTTTGAGTTCGTCGAAGTCGAAGGCGCCGGGGGCGGACTGGGTGTAGTACTCACCCTTCAGGCCGTGGACCTCGGGAGGCTCCTCCACGGCCGTCGCGACCGGTGCGGCGGCCAGTCCCGCGGCACCGAGTAAGGCCGCGACGAGCAGGGCGAGCCGATTTCTGAGTGGTCTGATGCGCACGAATCCTCCTTGGGAGTCACCGACGGAACTCCGTGGCGTCGCGACGCGCGGCAGGCACCCCCGGCGCACGGTGCGAGGGGACAGGTGGCCCCGCCACATGGCCCTTCGCACCACGCCGAGCACGCACACCGAACGCCGGCCCCTACCTCACGGAGACCCGGCGGAAGTCCCCGGACCGTGTCCACAAAGTCCCACCTGCCCCGCGACGCCTGGCACGCCTCCGGGCGGACGACGGGACTGTGCGGACACGGCCTAGGGTGAGGAAGGGTGGCGGCTCGGAGCTTCAGTCTGTACAACGTTGGAAGCAGAGGCAGTTGGCATGAGAGCACGGGCTCCCGCCCGCTGTCCAGGTTCGTGACACAGCTCCGGTCGCGGAGTTCCCGTCGATGCCGAGGAGATCCCTTGCGGGTCAGCCTGAAGGACGTGGCCGAACGGGCCGGCGTCTCGATCAAGACCGTTTCCAACGTCGTGAACAACTATCCGCACATCACTCCGGCGATGCGCACCAGAGTCCAGGAGGCGATCGACGAGCTCGGCTACCGGCCGAACCTCACCGCACGGCATTTGCGCAAAGGCCGTACCGGCATCATCGCGCTGGCCGTTCCCGAGCTCGGCAACCCCTATTTCGCCGAGCTCGCGGGCGCGGTGATCGACGCCGCCGCCGAGCACGAGTTCACCGTCCTGCTCGATCACACGCGGGGCGAGCGCCAGCAGGAACTGCTGGTCAGCCAGGGTTTCCGGGCCCGGGTGATCGACGGGCTGATCCTCAGTCCGCTGGAGCTCGAGGCCGAGGATCTGCAGGGCCGGGCGGACGACGTGCCCCTGGTGCTGCTCGGTGAGCGCGAGTACGGTCTGCCCTTCGACCACATCGCGATCGACAACGTCGCCGCCGCCCGGGCGGCGGTGCGCCACCTGCTCGACCGCGGCCGGACCCGGATCGCCTACCTCGGTGTCCGGACTGACTCCGCGAACCGGCCCGCCCATCTGCGGCTCGACGGCTGGCGCGCGGAACTGGCGGCGGCGGGCCTGACGCCCGACGAGGATCTGATCGTGCCCGTCGGCGGCTGGGACCGGGACGACGGCGCCCGGGCCATGGCCGAGCTGCTGGACGCGGGCCACCGGCCCGACGCGGTCTTCGCGTTCAACGACCTCATCGCGATCGGCGCCATGCGGGTGCTGCACGAGCGAGGGCTCAGGGTGCCGTGGGACATCGCCGTGGTGGGCTTCGACGACATCGCGGAGAGCCGTTTCGGAGCCGTCTCGCTGACCACCATCGCACCGGACAAACAGGCGATCGCCCGCCTCGCGGTGGCCTCGCTGCTGCGCAGTCTTTCGGGCCGCCAGGACCCCGGCGGACGTGAACTCACAGCGGAGTTCCAGCTGGTGGAGCGGGAGAGCACCCTCGGACGACGCTGACGGCGGGCCGAACGAATTGGTCGAGATATCGGACGGAGGGGTTTACACGACCTCTCCAACGATGTAAAAACCTCCCCTGAACGCCGTGCACGCCGTATCGACCGTCAAGTGCCGAACTACCCGGGAGCGCTCTCAGCTCCAGGGCCGCGCCGTTTGGGGACCTCATGAAGCCGCTCGCATCGTCTCGCCGCACCACCGCACGCGCCATTCTCGCCACCGGCCTCCTCACGAGCCTGGCACTGACCGGATGCACCAAGTCCGAGGACTCCTCCGACGACAAGGCCACCGAGCAGCAGGCCGACGCCGGCCAGGAGGTCGCCTCCCCGAGCGCCGGCTCGGGGCCCGCCTGCACCCTGGACACGTTCGGGGGCGAGAAGCTCGACCTCAAGAACGCCACGGTCGGCTTCTCGCAGTCCGAGAAGGAGGCCAACCCCTTCCGGATCGCCGAGACCGCCTCGATCGAGGCGGAGGCGAAGAAGCGCGGCATCAAGCTCCTCACCGCCAACGCCCAGTCGCAGTTCTCCAAGCAGATCAGCGACGTCCAGGACCTCATCGCCAAGGGCGCCGACGTGCTGGTGATCGCCCCGCTCAACTCGGACGGCTGGGAGCCGGTGCTGAAGACGGCGGCGGCCAAGCACATCCCGATCGTCACGGTCGACCGCAAGATCAACGCCGAGGCGTGCAAGGACTATGTGAGCTTCATCGGCTCCGACTTCGTGGAGCAGGGCAAGCGGGCCGCCGACCAGATGATCGAGGCGACCGGCGGGAAGGGCGAGATCGCCATCCTGCTCGGCGCGGCGGGCAACAACGTCACCACGGAACGCACCAAGGGCTTCGTGGACCAGATCAAGGCCGAGGCGCCCGGCCTCAAGGTGGTGTTCCAGCAGACCGGTGAGTTCGCCCGCGAGAAGGGCCAGTCGGTCACCGAGAACCTCATCCAGTCCAAGCCCGGGATCAAGGGCATCTACGCCGAGAACGACGAGATGGGCCTCGGCGCCGTCAACGCCCTCAAGGGCGCGGGCAAGAAGCCCGGCGCCGTCAAGATCGTCACGATCGACGGCACGCGCAACGCCGTCCAGGGCATCGTGGACGGCTGGATCAGCGGGGTCGTCGAGTCCAACCCGCGCTTCGGGCCGCTCGCCTTCCAGACCCTCGACAGCTTCACCAAGGGCGAGGAAGTCGCGCAGGACATCGTCATCAAGGACAGCGCGTACACCGAGTCCAACGCCAAGTCGGACATCGCCAAGGCCTACTGAGATGCTCTCCGTCACCGGCGTGTCCAAGCTCTTCCCCGGCGTGAAGGCGTTGTCCGACGTGGACTTCACCGCCCGCGCCGGGGAGGTGCACGCCCTCGTCGGCGAGAACGGCGCGGGCAAGTCGACCCTGATCAAAGTACTCACCGGTGTCTACCAGCCGGACGCCGGTGAGGTCGTCCACGACGGCACGCCGGTCCGCTTCACGACACCTCTGCAGGCCCAGCAGGCAGGCATCTCCACCATCTACCAGGAGGTCAACCTCGTCCCGCTGATGAGCGTGGCGCGCAATCTCCTCCTCGGCCGCGAACCGCGCGGCCGGCTCGGCCTGATCGACTTCCGGCGTATGCACCGGGAGGCGGACGAGGCGCTGCGGGGCCTCGGCATCCGGGTCGACGTGAGCCGGCCGCTGCGCGAACTCGGCGTCGGCGCCCAGCAGATGGTGGCCCTCGCGCGCGCCGTCGCCATCGACGCCCGGGTCGTCATCATGGACGAGCCCACCTCCTCGCTCGAACCGCGTGAGGTGCGCACTCTGTTCGACGTGATCGGCATGCTCCGCGAGCGCGGCATCGCCGTGGTCTACGTGAGCCACCGCATGGACGAGCTGTACGAGATCTGCGACGCCGTCACCGTGCTGCGTGACGGCCGGGTGGTGCACACCGGACGGCTCGCCGACCTGGACCGGCTGCGCCTGGTCTCGCTGATGCTGGGCCGGGAGATCGGCGAGGTCCGCAGCGAGGGCCTGACCAAGTTCACCGGCTCCCACCAGGCCTCGGCCGAACCGGTGCTGCAGGCCGACGGATTGACGGTCCGTCACCAGTTGCACGACGTCTCACTGGCCATCCGTCCGGGCGAGGTGGTGGGTCTGGGCGGGCTCCTCGGCTCGGGCCGCAGTGAGACCGCGCGGGCCATCGCGGGAGCGCTGCCGACCGACTCGGGCCGGGTATCGGTGGGCGGTTTGCCCGTGCGCACCGGCTCCACACCGGCCGCGATCCGGGCCGGCATCAGCCTGCTGCCGGAGGACCGCAAGGCCGAGGGCATCTCGCCCGGCCTCTCGGTACGGGAGAACATCGCGCTCGCCGCCCTTCCCGGGCTCTCCCGCTTCGGTCTGGTGGACAACGCCCGGGTCGACAAGGTCGTCGACACGTTCGTGAAGCGGCTGCGCATCAAGTCCGCGGGCCCGCACCAGAAGGTCGGCGAGCTGTCCGGCGGCAACCAGCAGAAGGTGCTGCTGGCCCGCTGGCTCGCCATGCACCCGAAGGTGCTGCTCCTCGACGAGCCCACCCGGGGCATCGACGTGGGCGCCAAGGCGGAGGTCCAGTCCCTCATCGACGAACTCGCCGAGGAGGGACTCGCCGTGCTGCTGATCTCCTCCGACACCGAGGAACTGATCGAGGGCAGCGACCGGATCATCGTCCTCAAGGACGGGGTGGTGGTCGACGAACTGACCGGCGACGCCGTCACCGAGGACGCGCTGATGCGAGCCATCGCAGCGGCACCCACAGAAAGCCCAGAACCCGCGGAACCCGCGAAACAGGCCGGGAGCGCCCATGACTGACCTGACGCTCACACGCGGACAGGTGGACCGCGAGCGGCTGCTGCGCCTGCTCCAGGAGTACGGCGTCTACGGCGGTGTCGTCGTACTGCTCGTCTTCAATTTCGTCTTCACCTCCAACTTCGTCTCGGCGGAGAACTTCCGCACCCAGGCCGTGCAGGTCGCGCCGGTGCTCATCGTCGCGCTCGGCATGGCGCTGGCGATCGGCACCGAGGGCGTCGATCTGTCGGTGGGCTCGGTGATGGCCCTGTCCACCTCGCTGCTGTCCCTGTACCTCGGCTACGGCCCGTGGATGGCCATGCTCATGGCGGTGGTGGGCGGCATCGTGATCGGTCTGGCGAACGGGTCGCTGGTCGCCTTCCTGGGCGTCCAGCCGATCGTCGCCACCCTCGCCCTCATGGTCGCCGGACGCGGGATCGCCCTGGTGCTGCTCCCGCAGCTGGAGGACGTACGCGATCCGAGCATGGCGTCGCTCGGCTCCGGCGACGTGCTGGGCATCCCGTATCTCGTCCTCATCGCCGCGGCGCTGGCGCTGCTGGTGGCCTTCGTGGTGCGCCGCACCACCTTCGGTCGTCAGCTGCTCGCCGTCGGCGACAGCAGGCCGGCGGCCCGGCTTGCGGGGCTGCCCGTGCGCCGGGTCCTCATCGTGGTGTACGCGTGCTCCGGCGCGCTGGCCGCGGTGGCGGGCATCCTCGCCACCGCCCGGCTGACGGCCAGCGATCCCACCTCGCTGGGCAACCTCATGGAACTGTCGGCGATCACGGCGGTGGTCGTCGGCGGCACGCCCCTGTCCGGCGGCCGGGTACGCATCGGCGGCACGGTCGCCGGTGCGGTCCTGATCCAGCTGCTGACCACCACGCTCGTCAAGCACGACCTGCAACCGTCGTGGACGCAGATGGCCCAGGCCGTGGTGATCATCGCCGCCGTCTACGCGGCCCGTGAACGGGGAAAGCGATGACCATCAAGACCACAGAGGCCGAGATGCGACCGGCCGCCGTCCAGCAGGACACCGACAGGACCGACGCCCCCACCCGTGCCGAGCGCTTCAGTGCCCTCGCGCAGCAGCACGGCGCCCTGGTCACCCTGCTGGTGGCCATGGTGGCGGCGTCGCTGAGCTTCGACACCTTCCTGACCGGCGACAACCTTGAGAACATGGCGCTGTCCTCGGCCTTCCTCGCGGTGGTCGCGCTGGGCATGACGTTCGTCATCGTCACCGGCGGGATCGACCTGTCGGTCGGCTCGCTGTTCGCACTCGGCGGCGTGCTGGCGGCCTGGGGCTCGCAGTACGGCACGGCGGTGGCCCTCCTGCTCCCGCTCGCGGTGTGCGGGCTGATCGGAGTGGTCAACGGCCTGCTCATCGCCCGGTCGGGACTGGCCCCGTTCATCGTCACCCTCGCCGCCATGCTCGGGGCGCGCGGCATCCTGCTGGCGATCACCGACGAGGGCTCGCGGACGTATCTCGTCGACAAGGACTCGTTCTTCGCGACGCTCGGGCAGGGCTCGCTGCTCGGCATCGGCGTACCGATCTGGATCACGGTGGCCCTGTTCGTACTGGGCGCGGTCGTCCTGCGGCTCACCCGATTCGGGCAGTACGTGTACGCGGTCGGCGGCAACGAGGACGCGGCGGCCCTGATGGGTGCCCCCGTGGCCCGTACGAAGATCGCCGTGTACGCGCTGTCCGGGCTGTGCGCCGGCCTCGCGGGCGCGCTCAACGCGGCCTGGCTGGTGTCGGGCGTGACGATCCTCGGGTCGGGCATGGAGCTGGAGGCCATCTCGGCCGTCGTCATCGGCGGCACCCTGCTCTCCGGCGGCTTCGGCTTCGTCAGCGGTTCGCTGGTCGGTGTGCTGCTGCTGAAGGTGATCCAGAACGTCATCAACCAGATCGGCTCCCTGGACTCCGCGTACCAGCAGGTGGTCAGCGGTGCCTTCCTCGCCGTGGTCGTGGTGGCCCAGACATGGCTGGGCCGTAGACGACGGGTGCTGTGACCGGCCTTGCCCGGGCGGCGTCGCTGCCGCCCGGGCAAGGCCGGTCACGCGTCCGGGTGCTTCCTGGCTGCCACTCGGTGGTCTCGGTGGTGAGGCAGGCCCGTTCGACCGTCTGGACCAGTCTGTCGCCCGCAGGGTCCGTCAGCGTGGCCCGCAGGGAGACGGAGCCCGCCTCCGCGGGGCGGGTCAGCGACAGGTGCGTACCGTGGACGGCCTTGGCGGACCGCCAGGTCGTCCCTTCGTCGTACGAGACCTCGAAGGCGAGCTTCGCGGGCCGCTGTCCGGCTGCCGCGCCTCGGCCGGAGGTGCCGTCGGCGCTGCCCGCCCCGCTGTCCGCCGTGACGGCGGCGCTCACCTCGCCACCCGCCGGGACGGTGAGCCGCTCGGGCGACACGGAGAACATGTCCTCGGCGGCGGGCTTGCCGTCCACCGAGTACGCGCCGACGGACGGGCCGAGGGTGACCGGCTCCGTACCGAGGTCGCGGTACGGCAGTCGCCCGGTCGCCGGCCGGTCGTCGTGCGGCCACTGGTGCGTGCCGAAGTCGAGCGGCCCCTGCTCGGTGACGACGCTCTGGTCCAGCGCCCGGCCCACCGTCGGTACGGCCGGTGCCGTGCTGGAAGGAGCTGTACGAGCCCGGCTTCGCGGAGCCGGTGAGCAGGGCCTTGATTCGCTCGCCGGTCCGGTCGGGGTGCTGCTGGGCGAGGAGGCCGGCGGCGCGGCCGGGGCGACAGAGTGTCCGTCCGCCGTTCCAGGGCATTCGGAATCCGGGAGGACAAGCGCCGCGAGGTTGAGAAGGCCGCTCGGCCGGATCATGGGAGCGGTTCACGGAGGAGTGGCCTGCCTCCGCCTTCCCGGCATTTCCTCGTCGTCGCCCCTGACGACCTTTCTGAGAGGCTTCATCACGTGCGTACCGTGGGAGTGGAAGAAGAACTTCTCCTGGTCGATCCCGATACCGGGGAACCCCAGGCTCTGTCCGCCGCGGTACTCGCTCGCGCCGCCCGGGACGATCCGTCGGAGGAGACGTTCGAGAAGGAGCTGCACAACCAGCAGCTCGAATTCGCCACCCATCCGCAGGCGGACATGAAGGAACTCGGCGCGGAGATCGTCCGGTGCCGGAAGGAGGCGGCGCGCGTCGCGGGGGACATCGGGGCCACTGTCGTCGCTCTCGCCACTTCCCCACTGCCGGTCATGCCGTCGGTCAGTACGAACTCCCGTTACCAGTGGATGGTCGAGGAGTTCGGTCTGCCGGCCCAGGAGCAGCTCGTCTGCGGCTGCCACATCCATGTCTCGGTCGAGTCCGACGAAGAGGGTGCCGCGGTCCTCGACCGCATACGCCCCTGGATGTCCGTGCTGACGGCGCTCAGCACCAATTCCCCGTTCTGGCAGGGCAAGGACAGCCTCTACAGCAGTTACCGGAGCCGGGTGTGGATGCGCTGGCCGATGGCCGGCCCCACGGAACTCTTCGGTTCGGCGGACGCCTACCACCGGCGGGTCGACGACATGGTGGCCACCAAGGTGCTGAAGGACAGGGGCATGGTCTACTACGACGCGCGGATCGCCGAGCGGTACCCCACTGTGGAGATCCGCGTGTCGGACGTCTGCCTGGAGGCGAGCACCGCCACCCTCCTCGCCACCCTCACCCGAGGGCTCGTGGAGACGGCGGCGCGCGAGTGGCGTGCGGGAACCGCCCCGTCGGCACACCCCGTGGAGCTGCTGCGCCTGGCCGCCTGGCGGGCCGCCCGGTCCGGTCTTGAGGAGGAACTGCTGCACCCCGTGTCCATGACGCCGGCACCGGCGGAGAACGTGGTGCGCGCGCTGCTGGACCATGTCGGCCCCGCCCTGGACGACAGCGGAGACACCGCACTCGTACACACGTCCGCGGCGGAACTGCTGCGCGACGGCAACGGCGCGCGGGTGCAGCGTCAGGTCCTGGAACGGACGGGAAGCCTGAGCGACGTGGTCACGGAGTGCGTGCGACGCACCCAGACCTGAGCATCGACGGGGCGCGGGCGGACCCACCGGGCGCCTGCCGCTCGCGGGGCCTGGGCCGTGCTCGCGGCCTGCCCCGGGCGGCAAGGCGGACCGGTCCGCCTTGCCGCCCGCCGCGTCGAAAAGGTGTGGCTGATCGTTGTGATCGGTCCTACGATCACGGCCAAGGGCGGGGTCGTAGCACAGAGGTAGTGCGCCGCGACATCATCTCGGAGGACGCCGGTTCGAATCCGGTCGCCCCGCCCCCCTTTCCATTTCGGCGCACGCCGGGCCCGATGCACAGCCACGTCAGTGCACGGCCGCCCGGGTGGGGCCGTCGTCGAGGAAGCCGCCGGACTGGTGCTGCCAGAGCTTGGCGTAGGCGCCCTCCGACGCGAGCAGTTCCTGGTGTGTGCCCTGCTCGACGATCCGTCCCCGGTCGAGGACGACGAGCCGGTCCATGGTGGCGACCGTGCTGAGCCGGTGTGCCACCACCAGCGCCGTCCGTCCCTCCATGAGCCGCCACAGCGCCTCCTGGACGAGAACCTCGCTCTCGGAGTCCAGCGCGCTGGTGGCCTCGTCGAGCAGCAGGATCGGCGCGTCACGCAGGACCGCCCTGGCGAGCGCGACCCGCTGACGCTGTCCGCCCGACAGCTTCACACCGCGCTCGCCCACCATGGTGTCGAAGCCGTCGGGCAACCCGTCGGCGAACTCCGTGACGTGCGCGATCTCGGCCGCGCGCCGGATCTCCCGGTCGGTGGCGTTTGGCCGGGCGAAGGCGATGTTGTCCCGCAGCGTGCGGTGGAACATCGCCGGGTCCTGCGGCACATAGGCGATGAGGCTGCGCAGCTCGGCCTGGCGCAGCCTGCTGATGTCCTGTCCGCCGATCAGGATCCGGCCGGCGTCGAGGTCCGTCATCCTCAGCAGCAGCCGGCTGAGCGTGGTCTTGCCTCCGCCGGAGCGGCCGACGAGACCGATCTTCGTCCCACTGGGCACCGCCAGTTCGAGCCCTTCGAAGAGGGGTCCCGCTCCCGCGTGGGCGAAGGTCACGTCCTCGAAGTGGACGTCGGCGGCCTTGGACAGCAGCGGCTCCGGCGGCACCCGGTCCAGCACGGTCGGCGGCATCAGCAGCAGTTCGGTGAACTGCCCGGCCTCGGTCATCGAGCTCTCCAGACGGCGGTACACCTGGTTGAACTCGAACATGATGCGGGTCGCGTTCGAGTAGTACGTGAAGGCCACCACGACCGCCTCCACTCCGTGCCCACTGCCGGCGAGCGCGACCGCGAGCAGCAGACCCAGGGCGTTGGTGAGTACGGACAGGGGTGCGACCAGTGTGTCGATCCGCAGGTTGCCGTAGTCCCACGCCCGCAGTGTGAGCCGCCGTGACTCGGCGACGCGGGACCGGTGCTCGGCGGCCTCGCGTTCCTCGGCCGCGAACGCCCGGACCGTGTCCATGTTCATCAGGCTGTCGGCGACATGCCCCGACACCCGGGCGATGGCCTCCTCACGGCTGTCGACCAGTGCTTGGCGGCGGCGGATGAGAGGCACCACGGACAGCGCGGTCAGCGTGAGCATCGTCAACAGGCCGACGACGAGCAGCGGTTCATACCGCCAGAGGATCACCGACCCGAACGCGAGTGGCACCACACGGCCCACGACCTGGAACGTCAGCGTGTCGACGAACTCCTCGAAGCGGGAGGCGAAGCTCAGCACCCGCTTGGTCAGCGAGCCGGCGAAGTTGTCGTGGAAGAAGGCCGCGTCCTTGGCGAACAACTCGTCCATGCCGATCACGTACAGGTTCTCGATACCGCGGGCGGCGAGCCGGTTCAGGCAGTGCAGGCCCAGGCGCCACAGCGCCTCCCCGAGCAACAGGACGCCGGCGAAGCAGAGGACGTGAGGGAGCGCCGCCGATACGCTGATGCCGCCTTCGTCGGCGATCCGGGCGACGAGTTTCGCGACGACGAGCGGCGCGATGTAGTTGATGCCGATGTTGCCCATCGCCGGCAGCAACAGGGCGGGCACCGAGAAGAGCCGTAACCGGGCCATCTCCCGTCCGTAGTGACGAAGCGCCAGCAACACCGCACCCTTGCGCGGCTGAATTCCTCGTGTCTCAGGCGATCCCATCCCACTCCCGAGTAGTCGTACGGCAGCCCGTCGCCCGCTTCTCCGGGGAGTTGCCCATGCCTCACACCGACATGTGGGTACGGGTGGGCCGGAACCGGAATTGTCCCGCGCGGACCGCTGATGAGTCCAAGCCTTTTCCTACCCGTACACCCATACGCATGTGCGAAGTCGAGGGCCGAACTCCCCTTGCGTCAACGGCGTGCCACAGCCCTCACGCCTCGCACGAGGCACAGGTGGAAGTGCGGGCATACAGTGCGACCGAGGGTCCGTACACATACGAGTGGGGGATACGACGTGGTGCACACATTGGTCATCGGCGGTGGGATCGCCGGCACGGCTGCCGCGCTCGCCCTGCACAAGGCAGGTTCGGACGTCACCGTGTACGAGGCGCATCCCGACTCGGCCGAGGACATCGGCGCGTTCCTCACGCTCGCGAGCAACGGCATGCGTGCTCTCGCCCAGATCGACGCCTCCGCCGCGGTCACGGCGGTCGGCTTCCCGCTGCGCTCGATGCGTGTCCTCGACGACACGGGTGCCGCGGTGGCCCATGTGCCGATCGGTGAGGCCGACGACCCGCTCCTTCGGTACCGATGCCTGCATCGGGGCGAACTCGCCACCGCTCTGCAGGCGGAGGCCGCCCGCCGGGGCATCGACATCCGGCACGGAGCACGTCTCGCGTCCGTCCAGGACACCCCGGACGCGGTCACCGCACACTTCACCGACGGCAGCACCGCGACCGGTGACCTGCTCGTCGGGGCGGACGGACTCAACTCCGTCGTACGGCACGGACTCGCCCCTGCCGTAGAGCCCCGTTACGCGGGACAGCGCGTCTTCTACGGCTACACCGACGACCCGCTCCTGGCCGAGGAGAACGCCGGGGAGAGCGAGCGCATCACGATGGTGCGGGGCAGCTCGACCGCCTTCGGCTACGCGGTGTCGCCCGACGGGGAGACGTACTGGTTCGCGCGCGTGGCCGGTGAGCCGCTGACCGCCGACGAGCTCGACCACGGCAGCCCCGACCGCTGGCGCGAGCTGCTTCTGCCGCTGCTGCGCAAGGACACCACTCCTGCCGCGGGGGTCGTCGCGGCCACCACCGACCGTCTCATGGTCACCAACGCCACGGAGATTCCCACCGGCACGCCCTGGCGCTCCCGCCGCGTCCTGACGATCGGTGACGCGGCCCACGCGGCTTCCCCAGCGACCGGACAGGGGGCCTCGATGGCGCTGGAGGACGCCGTCGTCCTCGCGAAGGCCCTGCGCGACGCACCCGGCACCGCGGCGGCGCTCTCCCTCTACGAGTCACTCCGCCGTCCGCGCGTCGAGGAGAACGTCACCGTCAGCGGGAACATCTCCCGCGGTGCTCCCCCATCGCCCCGTCCCGGCCAGGGAGCCCCGGCGTCCCGCCCGGGCGACGACGACCTCGTCCGGCACCTGGAGTGGCACACCGACCTGTGGACCGCGTCACCAACGGCACCGGATCGGCACGCGCGTTGACACCTGGCTGCACAGCCGAGGAGGCACGCACCAGGAACAGCCCGTTCCACACGTGCGTACTATCTCTACACTGGCGCAAAGCGCGTAGGTGTGTCCTTCGGACGGACCAGCCCTGACAGACACCATCCCGCCCTCCACTCGCGCACGGACATGTCTTTTCCTTCTGCACATGTTCCGGCGGACCGAGAAAGGCTCCACACATGTCTGAGAACCAGATCTCCACCACCGAACTCACCTCGCAGTACGTCGCACAGGTGACGAGTGACCTTGAGCGCAACAGCAAGGAGCAGGAGCGCATCGCGGCGGACATCGCGGCACTGCAGGAGCAGTTGCTCGCCCTGCAGCACGACCACACGGTCCTGGTGAACATGCAGGAGGCGCTCGGCGGTGCGAGGCCGGCCACCGGAACCGCCAGGACCGTGCCCTCCGTGCCGAGTCAGGCCACCGCCCGGACCAAGCAGTCCAAGGAGGCCAAGCCGAAGAGGGCCGCTGCCACGGGCGCGAAGAAGACCGCGGCCAGGAAGACCGAGGCCAAGAAGCCCGCGGCGAAGGCGGCCAAGGCAACCACTCAGCCGAGCCTCGTCGACCTGATCCGCGGCCACCTCGAAGCGCAGACCGAGCCGCGCTCCGCCGCCGAGATCACCACGGCGCTCACCGCGGCCCACCCCGAGCGCACCATCAAGACGACCGTCGTGCGCACCACCCTGGAGAACCTGGTCGCCAGGAGCAGTGCCCACCGCAACAAGCAGGGCTCCTCGGTCTTCTACACGGCCACCACCGAGCCCGCCGCCGAGCCCGAGGCCGCCGCGGCGACCAGCTGATCCTTCCCGTCGGCGCCACTGCCCCCAGGCTGCCGGCACGCCGGCTGACGCCCGTTCGCGTACGCCATCGCGTGCCGGGGCCGCCGACGGCGCGGGGTCCGCTGCCGCTCACCTCACCGGTCAACCGGCCGGGTGCAGGTGGGCGAACTCGTCGGCGAGTACGCCCATGACGACTATGTCGTGGTGCTTGCCGGCGAAGAACACGTGGTCGCGCAGGCGCCCCTCCTCGACGAGACCGAGTCGGCGTTGCAGTGACAGCGACGCCTCGTTGTGTGCGAAGACCCGCGCTTCGCACTTGTGGAAGCGCCGCTCGGCGAACATGAAACGCAGCAGCGTCACCGCGGCCTCTGTCGCATATCCCCTGCGCCGGTGCTCCGCGCCCATGGTGATGCCGTACTCGAACCGGCCGGCACCCGCGTCCGCGTGCTGCGAACCGACGGCGCCGACCATCTCTCCCGTGTCGAGGGCCTCGATCGCCAGGGTGAAGACGTCGCCGTCGGGCCCGGCGACCGCCTGTTCCTTCGCCCGGACACGGTAGCCCTCGGCGGAGCGGGGAGGCTGCACCAGGTCTCCCAGCCGCTCCTCGTCCGCCGCGAAGCGCATGAGCGCGGTCCAGTCCTCGGGCTCGATACCGCGCAGCCGCACTCGTTCACCGGTCCAAAACGATGCCATCCCCCATTGGATCACGCGGTGTCCGGCGTCGGAGCCCGGTCCGGAGCCGTTGTCAGTGGTGGCGTGCAGGATGACCCCATGACCTCACCAGTTGCAGTGATCGTGGATGCCGTCGCCTACGCGCAGGCGGTCGAGGACGCCGTGAAGGCATCGGCCGGCTACTACACGGGCGGCACCTCGCCGATGGACGACGACACCTACGACCGCCTCGTGCGCGCCATCACCGCCTGGGAGGCTGAGCACCCCGACCAGGTGCTGCCCGGCTCGCCGACCGGAAAGGTCGCCGGTGGCGCGGTGGAGGGCGATGTGCCGCACACGGTGGCGATGCTCAGTCTGGACAACGTGTTCTCGGCCGACGAGTTCACCGCCTGGACGGCTTCGCTGGCCCGGCGCGTCGGCCACGACGTGGAGCGGTTCAGTGTCGAACCGAAGCTCGACGGCCTGGCCATCGCCGCCCGTTACACCGGTGGCCGTCTGGAGCGTCTGATCACCCGTGGGGACGGCACGGCCGGAGAGGACGTCTCGCACGCCATCGGCACCGTCGAGGGCCTTCCCGAGGTGCTGGCCGAGCCCGTCACGGTGGAGGTGCGCGGTGAAGTACTGATGACCACGGCGCAGTTCGAGCACGCCAACGAGGTGCGCACCGCACACGGCGGGCAGCCTTTCGCGAATCCGCGTGGCGCCTCGGCGGGCACCCTGAGAGCCAAGGAGCGCGCCTACACCGTGCCCATGACTTTCTTCGGGTACGGGCTGCTGCCGCTGCCCGACACTGACGCCGAGGTCGCCGGAGGGCTGCCCGAGCTGTCCCACAGCGAGCTGATGGGCCGCGCCGCCGAGCTGGGGGTGAACACCACCGCGGGCACCGCGGTGCCCGGCACCACCGCCGAGACGGCCGAGCAGGTCCTGGCACGGGTCCAGGAGATCGCCGCGCTGCGTGCCACGCTGCCGTTCGGCATCGACGGGATCGTCATCAAGGCGGACCTGGCCGCCGACCAGCAGACCGCCGGATCCGGTTCGCGCGCCCCGCGCTGGGCGATCGCCTACAAGCTGCCCGCGGTGGAGAAGATCACCCGGCTCCTCGAGGTCGAGTGGAACGTGGGCCGTACCGGCATCATCGCACCGCGCGCCGTCCTCGAACCGGTCGTCATCGACGGGGCCACCATCACCTACGCCACCCTCCACAACCCGGCCGACATCACCCGTCGCGACCTGCGCCTGGGCGACCACGTCATGGTCCACCGCGCCGGTGACGTCATTCCCCGCATCGAGGCCCCCGTCGCCCATCTGCGCACGGGTGAGGAACAGCCCATCGCCTTCCCCGAGGTGTGCCCGCGGTGCGGGAGCGACATCGACACCGGCGAGCAGCGCTGGCGCTGCGAGAACGGCCGCAACTGTCATCTGGTGGCCTCCCTCTCCTACGCCGTGGGCCGCGATCAGCTCGACATCGAGGGCCTGGGCCACACCCGCATCGTCCAGCTCGTCGAGGCGGGCCTGGTCGCCGATCTCGCGGATCTGTTCACCCTCACCCGCGACCAGCTCCTGAACCTGGAGCGGATGGGTGAGACGAGCACCGACAACCTCCTCGCGGCGCTCGGTACGGCCAAGGGGCGGCCTCTTTCGCGGGTGCTGTGCGCGCTGGGTGTACGGGGCACGGGACGGTCGATGTCCCGTCGCATCGCCCGGCACTTCGCCACGATGGACCACGTCCGCGCGGCCGACACCGCGGCGATGCAGCAGGTCGACGGCATCGGTACGGAGAAGGCCCCGTCCATCGTCGCCGAACTGGCCGAACTCGCCCCGCTCATCGACAAACTCGTCGCCGCCGGGGTGAACATGACCGAGCCCGGCGCCACTCCGCCGAGCGCGCCGACGGCCGGGGACTCCAAAGGCGCAGCGGAGAGCGCCCAGGGCTCCGAGGGCGGGGAGGGCGTCTCGGAGGGGTCGGCGCCCGCGGGCGGGCCGCTCACCGGGATGACGGTGGTCGTGACCGGCGCGATGACCGGCGCACTGGAGAAGCTCAGCCGCAACCAGATGAACGAACTCATCGAACGTGCCGGAGGCCGCTCCTCCTCCAGCGTCTCCAAGAAGACCACCCTGGTGGTGGCCGGAGAGGGCGCCGGATCCAAGCGCGCCAAGGCCGAGACCCTCGGTATCCGGCTGGCCACCCCCGACGAGTTCGCCGCGCTCGTCACCGACCACCTCGAACAGCCTGCTGAACAGCCCTGAACGGCGTGCCCTGCGGACCCGGCGGCCTCGACCGGGGCCGCTGGCGCGGGACCGGGCCGCCGTGACAGGCTCTGCGTCGCTCGTGAACAGGCTGTTGGTGAGGGGAAATCCGTGGACACGCAGACGTGGGACGCGCTGGTCGCATCGATGAAGAACGCGTACACCGCGGATCTGGCCGAGGGGAGGGCGCCCCGCCCGGTCATCATGCCGCTGGTACGCGGTGAACTGGTCGGGCTCGTCTGGCTACGTCCCGCCGAGGCCGGCGAGGACGCCATGAGCGCGATCGTCGAGCTCTCGAACGTCGCCTCGGCGGCCGGCGCGGACGAGGTCGTCCTCGCCTGGGAGACCCAGGACGTCGCCACCGCGTGCAGGCTTCCGGTCGTCGGCCCGGCCCCCTGCCTGAACCTGGTGCACGCCACGAAGGACGGACACGTGCTGCATCAGCTCCCCTACACCCACCAGCCCGTGGACTCCTCTGCCGACGGTCACGGCGCCAACGGTGAGGGCGCCGACAGCCAGGGCGTCGATGGTCAGGGCGCGGCGGAGCCGGTGTGGCTCCCCGTCCCGGGACCGCAGCCCGGTGGCGACCTCGCCCCACCGGTCCAGGCCGCTCTCAAGTACTCCTTCACTCCCCTCGACCTCGACCACCCCTCCCCCTTCGGCGTCACCGTTCTCCTCATGGAGGACGACGGTTACACCGTGCACCTCACCGACACCTTCACCCCGTGACCGAGGGGTCGCGGGTGAGTAGGTCCTGGTGACGGCGCCGTCCCGCGGAGCGTCTCGGTCAGGTCCCGCGCAAGAGCGAAGGCCCATTTCTGTTGTTGTCTCCCCCGGCGGGGTATACGGAGCTGTGCACGGACCGCACCACCGCCCCCGCCACAGGAGTAGAGCCATGGCCGGCATCATGAACAAGATCAAGCAGTTCGCCAGGAGCCCGCAGGGACGGCGCACCATCGAGCAGGCTCGCCGCGCCTCGGCCGATCCGCGACGCCGAGCCCAGGCCAAGGGACTGCTGGGCAAGCTCCGCGGACGACGCTGACGCCGGTCGAGCGGCCCGTCCGCGACGGCAGTCGGATCGCGGCTGCCGGGCGGGCCTCCCGCACACCGACGTCCCCTCAACGCGAAGACCCCACCCGAAGAAACACGGGTGGGGTCTTTTTGAGCGCCGGGCAGGCCTTGCACCTGCATTTCCCCGCAGGAAGCGGGGCGTCTTTCCTTGGACCACCGACGCGAGACCGGGCCGTGGTTGGCGGCTCGCTCAAGATCGAGTCTACCAGCCTCCGCGGGTGGTTCGGCACACTCCGACGATCCTCATGTGCTGCCAGGTGTCTGCCGCCCGGGCAATCCACAAGTCCTCGGACAAAGCCGGAACATACGCGGATCCTGTCTGCGGATCGTGGACGAAAAGTGTGTGTTCGGGTGCTCGGTACGGGAGCGGTGTGAAGCTGTAGGACAGATTTCCCGTTTGCCGAACGCAGAGCCGGATACCCGGTGTTCATGGCTGGAGCGAACAACAAAACCACGAACGGACAGTCGCCCACCGCGCATGCGCGAGCGGCGAAGACCACCGTGACCGAAGGTGCCACGGCGCCCGCGAAGGAGTCACAGAAGGCCGCCACCGAGGCGGTGAAGAATGCCGGGGACGCTGCCGGGGCCGTCGGCCGTGGCAGCAGGGAAGCCCTGGTGAACCTCGGCGGGGCCGCCTCGCAGAAAGCCAAGGAGACGGCCAGGACGGTGCAGGGCACCGTTTCCACCGCCGCCCAGCAGACAGCCGGGAAGGCCGGCTTGGCCTGGACCCTCCTGAAGGCCAGGAAGGTCGTGGCCGCGGCCGCCGGCGCAGGGACCGCGACTGTGGTCCTCTGCTCCTACGCCGTGGGCCGGCGTGCCGGTCTGCGCAAGCGCGGCCCGCTCTCCCGTCTCAGTGGCGGCCGTCTCTGAGCAACAGGACGCCGCCAAGGCACCTGCTCGCAGGCCCGTCGTAGCTCTTCGCTCCGACGGGCCTGTCGGCGTGCGGCCACCCCACCCCCACCGGGTTCGTGGTGATCACGGCCGGAACCTGATCACCGCACGGTGCGTCGTTACCGGCACGTCGTGCTCATGGCCTGAGTCGTACTCATGGCTTGCGGTGCGGGCGGTTCCGGGACGGCTAGGGGTGGGACTTGGTGGAGCGGACAGCGAACGGCAGTGCGGCGACGGGGCGGCAGGCCGCGACGCCCCACCGATGGCGTCGACACCTCTCCTGGCGAATCCTCCCCCTGCGGCATTGGGGGCCGGACGCGGACGACGGGTCGGCATGGACGCGAGGGCGCGTGATCGCCGCGCTCGCCGTCCTGACCGCCGCCTTGTCGGCCTTCCACTCCGCCGTGCCCAATACGGTGGGCCGCCTCGGCAGCCTGCTGGAGACGTTCCTGCCCTGGCTCGGCCTGGCCGTACCCCTCCTGCTGGTCCTCGCCCTGCTGCGCCGCTCGGCCACCGCCATGGTGGTCCTGGTGCTGCCCGCGGCCGTCTGGGGGCAGATGTTCGGCGGACGGCTCCTGGCGGCGGACCGTGGTGCACACGACCTCACGGCGGTCCAGCACAACGTCAGTGACGTGAACTCCGATCCCGCGGGCACCGCTCTCGCCCTGACCGAGGCCGCACCGGATCTGATCGCCCTGGAAGAGCTGACACCCTCCGCGTTGCCGGCCTACGAGAAGGCCCTGGCATCGGACTACCCGTACCACGCCGTCGAAGGGACGGTCGGGCTGTGGTCGAGGCATCCGCTGTCGGCCGTACGGCCGGTGGACATCAAACCGGCCGGGATCGAGGAGGGGTGGAGCCGCGGGTTACGGTCCACGGCACGCACTCCGTGGGGTGACATCGCGGTGTACGTCGCCCATCTGCCCTCCGTGCGCCTCGGCTTGAGCGGTCTCGGTTCCGGCCGGCGGGACGAGAGCGCCGGGCTGCTGGGTGCGGCCATCGCCGCCGAGATGCTGGACAAGGTGATCCTGCTCGGTGACCTCAACAGCACCGTGGACGACCGAGGTCTGGATCCGGTGACCTCACGGATGGAGCCGGGGGACGCAGGGCGGGCCTTCGCCTTCAGCTGGCCCGCCTCCTTCCCTGTGTCCCGGATCGACCACGTCATGGCCCGCTCGGCAACCGTGACGAACGTGCGGACCCTGCCCGCCACCGGCAGCGACCACCTCCCCGTCGCCGTCGACATCAGGCTTGAGCGCGACTCCGACGGCTCGCCTCCGGCTCCCTGACCCGCACGGCCGCCGCGCCTCCTACGTCTGCTGCAGCGGCTCGTACGCCTCCGCACCGACGCCGAACGTCCAGGCCACGCCCTCGCGGGCCGTGCGGGTCGACGGCGGCACCCGCAGCCAGTAGGTGCGGCTCGTACCGTCCGGTTCCGGTGTGGAATTGACGACCTCGACCATCACCACGTCCTCGTCACCGACGAGTTGGACCCGCCAGAGCACCCCCGTCTCGTCTCTGTGCACGGGGACCGCGCCGGACTCGTCCAGGTAGCGGTCGTAGCCGTAGTGCTCCAGCATCACGCGGCGCAGCTCCGCGTTCTCCTCGCCGCGGATCCGCTCGGGAGTCAGCGTGGTCAGTTCGTCGAGGAAGTCACGCGGAACGGGCATTCCCCGCCACGCGTACAGCTCGAACCCGTCCGCGTAGCCGAGAGCCGGACCGTCGCCGCGGTCCAGGCGTCCGGCTTCGTCACGATGCAGGGTCAGGGGGCGTTCACTGACGATCGCCACCTTCTCGTAGGGCCACCACCAGCCCGCGTGGCGCGCCACCGCGCCCAGGCCGGCCAGAGGGCCCTCGTCCCCGGAGTCGAACGCGCACAGCCAGGCCGCGTCGTGTTGCCCCAGTGCCGCGTCCAGAAGGAGCAGGCGGACCTGTGTCTCCTCCCGCCGGTCGCCGGCGAGTTCGTCGACGATTCCCGCCCGCACGCGGTCGACCAGGATGCGGGTGGACTCCCACAGGCCCGCTCCCGTGGCACGCCAATGGCCGCTCCAGCCCTCCGGACCCAGCTCCCCGTGCAGCCGTGCCCGCTCTGCGGCCCAGGGCGCGCCCAGCACGGCGTCGCGGACACTCGCCCCGAAGGTGTCCTGCTCCGTGCTGTCCGGAGAGCCGTCCGGACGCGCCGCCGCCATGAGCGTCCGTACCGCCTCGCGGGGTGAGCGGGTCCACACGATGCGGTCCGGTTCGGCCAGGCCCGCCCGTCGGTAGGCGAGTCGTACGCCCTCCTCTGCCGCCGCCCGGTCCCCCGGCCCCGTGGCCGCCGCCGTCGTCCGCCAACTGCCCTGGTCCATCAACGCCGTTCCTCTCCCCGATTGCTGTCATTGCAGTCATTGCTGCGTCGGGCCGCGTCTCGTGCCGCCCGGCCCTGGCATTCCGTCCGTCCGCCCCTGCACTGTGTGCCTCTGAGCGGTCCGCCCCTGCGCTGCGCGCCCTGGAGTGCGCGTCGCGCATCAGTCGTCAGCCGTCGTCAGTCGTCAGTCGTCAGTCGTCAGTCGTCAGTCGGCGACTATGCGTACCGAACCCGGCACGTACTCCCGTTGCCGGATCACCCGGTACCAGCCCTTCGGGAGCGAGATCGCCGCGTGTTCCTCGTGGACGACGCGGGCTCCGTCCGGCACGTGCAGCAGCATCGGCCCGAACAGGCCGGCCTCGCGGACGAGCCGTCCCGGACCGACCACCGCGTGGGCGTGACCGGTGACTTCGCCGAGTGCCAGGACGAGCCTGCCGCGGCCGTCGCGAGGTTCGGACGCCGCGTCGGTCGCGTGCTCCGGCACCGCGCTCTCGTCCAGCGCCACGATCAGGACGTCTCCTTGCCGGTACATGGGTCTCCTCCCGTTGCGGCACACCGTGTGCCATGGGAAGGACCGTAGAGGCGGGCACTGACAATCGCCCTCACCCGCAGGTCACATGGCCTGTGCGGTGCGAGTCACGTGCTCTGTGCGGTGCGCGGGGCGCCGCCTCCGGCCGTGTGCCGAACGGCAGTCGGACGGCAGTCGGACAGCCGTCGGATCCCGCAGGAGGACCCCTGTCCCACGCGTTGTCAGTGGGGCTTGGTAGAACTCCGGTACCTGGATGCGGTCGGCGCGCGCCGGGATGAGGGCCCACGACTGCCGATCCACGGACTTCAGCACGAAGGAGCAGGCGCGCATGACCATCGGTGACCACTTCAAGGAGTTCCACGGCCTGCCGGCCTTCAGTTTCCCGGGCATCGACGAGCCGGCACCCGACGCGTCCTCACTTCCGTCGCCCGAGTCCGTGGCCTGGCACATCGCGGTGAACTCCTACGACTCCGACGAGCAGTGGGAAGAGGCCTTCGGCCGTTTCCTGGCGGCCGTCGACACCGAGCGGGTGCGGGCGATCGTCGTGGGCGCGTGGAGCGATGTGTACGAGTCCGCCCCCGACGAGGTGGTCCAGGCGCTGGTCGCGGCCCGCGACCGGCTGCCCGCCCTGCGCGGCCTGTTCGTCGGCGACATCGTGATGGAGGAGGCGGAGATCTCCTGGATCACGCAGGGCGACATGGGTCCGCTCCTCGAAGCCTTCCCCGGTCTGGAGGAGTTCGGGGTCCGCGGCGGCAACGGACTGGTCTTCCCCGCCGTCCGCCACGAGCGGCTGCGCAAGCTGAGCGTCGAGACCGGCGGTATGCCCGTCGGGGCGGTGCGCGGTATCGCCGCCAGTGACCTGCCCGCCCTCGTCGAACTCGACCTGTGGCTGGGCACGTCCGAGTACGGCGGGGACGCCGACATCGCCGACCTCGAACCCTTCTTCGCGGGCACCAGGCTGCCCTCTCTCAGGAAACTCGCCCTGCACAACAGCGAGATCCAGGACGCCATCTGCTCGGCCCTCGCGTCCGCCCCCGTGGTGGCGCGCCTGGAGGAGCTCGACGTCTCGATGGGAGTGCTCACCGACGACGGCGCGACGGCCCTGCTGACCGGCCAGCCGTTGACGCACCTCAAGAACCTCGACCTCCACCACAACTACCTCAGCCCCGGCCTGCGCACACGGCTGCTGGAGACCCTCGAACCCGCGGGCGTGAGCGTCGACACCGACGTGGACGACGCCGAGGCCGACGAGGACGACGACGGCGAGGTCTGGCGTTTCGTCGCGGTGGGCGAGTAGCGCGCCGCGAATTCCGGACCGAGGAGGGGGAGCGGCATGCGCCGTACGGGATCGGCGGACGCACCGTCGAAGTGGGTGGTCGTCGCCAACGGGGACAACCGCAGGGTGGGCCTGTTCCGCACGGCCGCCGAGGCCGCCGGGCACGGCACACCCCGGGTCGTCGAGTGGCATGACGTACTGCGCCACGGCGGACACGAGTTCGCCGACGACGAGATCGTCCGCCTCGACTCCCCCGGTGAGGACGCCGACGTGGACGCCGTGCTGCGCGGTGTCGACGACCCGACACGGGTGGAGGGTTCCGCGCGCTGGTACGCGCGGTTCCTGGACTGCGTGGCCTCGCTGCGTGGTGGCCTGCGCCTCGACGACCCGGCGGATCTGGCCGTGATGTTCGACAAACGGCTGTGTCACGACCGGCTCGCGCGCGCGGACGTGCCGGTGCCGCCGTCCCCCACGTCCGGCGGCCTCGCGCAGATCCGGGGATGGGCGGACGTACGGGATGTCATGGAGGCGGCCGGTATGCGGCGCGTCTTCGTCAAACTCGCGCACGGCTCGTCCGCCTCCGGTGTCCTGGCCGTCGAGACCACCGCTTCGGGCCGGATCCGTGCGACGACGTCGGTGGAGCGCGGCGAGGGCGGTCGCCTGTACAACTCGCTGCGGGTTCGCCGTTACACGACGGAGGCGGAGATCGCCGCGATCGTCGACACCCTGGCTCCCGACGGGCTGCATGTCGAACGGTGGCTGCCGAAGGCCTCACTCGGCGGCCGGTCGGCCGATCTGCGCATCGTGGTCGTGGGTGGCCGGGCCACCCATGCCGTGGTCCGCACCAGCCGCTCTCCCCTGACCAATCTTCATCTCGGCGGGATGCGCGGCGATCTGGCGGCCGTGCGCGCACTGGCGGGCGACCGGTGGGCCACGGCCGTCGAGGCGAGTGAGCAGGCCGCTGCCTGCTTCCCGGGCACGCTGTGCGTCGGCGTCGACCTGCTGCCCGCCATCGGCTGGCGCCGCTTCGCCGTGGGCGAGGTCAACGCGTTCGGCGACCTGCTCCCCCGCCTCACCGGCCTGCCGGGCAGCGGGGCGGAGGGACTGGACACGTACGCGGCACAGATAGCCGCGGCCGGTTCCTTCTGCCGCGATCTCTCCCCCGGCCCCTCCACACCGTCCCGGGAGCCCGGCCCGCCCGTTTCACCGCACGACCCGCACGACCTGCCAAGGACAGCCCATGCCACAGCCTGAGCCCGACCCCGTACCGCCCGCGGCCGACCGCCCTCCCGACACGACCACCGGCGTCGGCACCGGCACCGGCGTAGGCACGGTCGACACCACCGGCACCACCGCCATGCCCAGCACCACCGGCAACACTGGCAGCACCGGTACGCCGGACATGAACGAGGTGGTGGGGCGGGACGATCTGCTCCTCCTCACCCTGGACACGCTCCGCCACGACGTGGCGGTCGAGCTCGCGGCGGCCGGCCGGCTGCCCAACCTCAGCACCCATCTCCCGGGCGGCGCCTGGGAGAAGCGGCACGCGCCGGGGAACTTCACCTACGCCTCCCACCAGGCGATGTTCGCGGGCTTCCTCCCCACGCCCGCCGGGCCCGGACCGCATCCGCGCCTGTTCGCGGCCCGGTTCGCGGGCAGCGAGACGACGGCGGACGGCACGTTCGTCTTCGAGACCCCGGACCTCGTGTCCGCCCTGGCGGCGCGCGGCTACCGCACGGTGTGCATCGGCGGCGTCGGCTTCTTCAACAAGCAGGGCGCCCTGGGCGACGTGCTGCCCGGCTACTTCCAGGAGAGCCACTGGGAGCCGGAGTTCTCCGTGGCCTCTCCGACCTCCTTCGAGGCGCAGGTGGCACGGGCCGAGAAGACGGTCGCCGAACTCCCGGCGGAGCAGCGGCTGTTCCTCTTTCTGAACGCCTCCGCCCTGCACCAGCCGAACTGGTTCCATCTCCCCGGCGCGACCCGTGAGACGGGCGACAGCCGCCGCACCCACGCCGCTGCGCTGGAGTACATCGACCGTCATGTGGGGCGGCTGTTCAGCGCGATGAGTTCGCGCCGCCGCTGCTTCGCGATCGTCTGCTCCGACCACGGCACCGCCTACGGGGACGACGGCTACACCGGCCACCGCCTCGGCCACGAATCCGTGTGGACCGTGCCCTACGGCCACTTCTTCCTGGAGCCGCCCGCATGACCGTCACCTCCACGGGCACCTCCGCGGACACCACTACGACAGGCGCCACCACGGGTGCCACCGCGCCCAGTTCCGCGGGCACCTCCCTCGCTCCGCCGCGCCCCTACCAGAGCTATACGTACGCGTATCCGCACAAGACCGCCTACCGGCCGCTCGCCCCGGAACCGCGGCTCGCGGACCTGTGGGCCGGGGAGTCCCGGCAGGCGCTCTCGCTGTACCTGCACATCCCGTTCTGCGAGATCCGCTGCGGCTTCTGCAACCTCTTCACCCGTATCGGCGCGCCGGACGGGCTGACGGGCCGCTATCTGGACGCCGTGCGGCGTCAGGCCGCCGCCGTTCGCGAGGCCATGGGTGACGAGGAGCCGCCGCGTTTCGCCAACGCGGCGTTCGGCGGCGGCACTCCGACCTATCTGGAGGCCGCCGAGCTGGAGCGGCTGTGCGACATCGCCGAGCGGGAGATGGGCGTGGACCTGCGGGCCGTACCCCTGTCCGTGGAGGCATCACCGTCCACGGCCACGGCGGACCGGCTGGCGGTGCTGGCCGAGCGCGGCACCACCCGCCTGAGCCTCGGAGTGCAGAGCTTCGTCGAGGAGGAGTCCCGCGCCGCCGTACGACCCCAGCGCCGAAGCGACGTCGAGGCCGCGCTGACCCGCATCCGCGAGGCGGCCATCCCGGTCCTGAACATCGACCTGATCTACGGCATCGACGGCCAGACGGCGGCCAGTTGGCGGTACTCGCTCGACGCGGCCCTGTCCTGGCGCCCCGAGGAGATCTACCTCTACCCCCTCTACATACGTCCGCTCACCGGCCTCGGCCGCCACACCGACCGGCGGACGGCCGACCGGGAGTGGGACGAGGAGCGCCTGCGCCGCTACCGGGAGGGGCGCGACCACCTGCTCTCCCACGGCTACGAGCAGGTGTCGATGCGCATGTTCCGGCGGACGGACGCTCCGCCGCAGGGGCCGGACGACTACGCGTGCCAGACGGACGGCATGATCGGCCTGGGCTGCGGCGCCCGCTCGTACACCTCGCGGCTGCACTACTCCTTCGACTACGCGGTGTCGATGCGGGAGATCCGCGGCATCATCGACGACTACACCGCCACCGAGGACTTCTCGCACGCCCTGCACGGCAGGTGGGTCGACGAGGACGAGGCGCGGCGCCGGCATCTGCTGCAGTCGCTGCTCCAGGCGGAGGGCCTGACCGTCACCGACTACCGCCTGCGGTTCGGTACGGACCCCTTCGACGACTTCCCGGCGGAGCTGGACACCCTCGTCGCCCGCGGCTGGCTCGGCGGAGCCCGGCCGGAGCTGCTCCGTCTCTCCGCCGAGGGGCTCGCGCACTCGGACGCCATCGGCCCCGAGTTCTTCTCACCGGCCGTGCGCGAGGCCATGGCCGCCTACGAGACGAAGTGAGCGCCGGTGGACCTCACACTGCTGTATCGCGGACCCCTTTCCTCCTGCGACTACGACTGCCCCTACTGCCCGTTCGCGAAGCGGCGGGACTCCACCGCCCAACTGCGGGCCGATCGCACCGCACTTGAGCGCTTCACCGCCTGGGCGCACGAGCAGCGGGACGACAGTCTCTCGGTGCTGTTCACCCCGTGGGGCGAGGGGCTGGTGCGCTCCTGGTACCGCCGCGCCCTGGTGGACCTCTCGAACCAGCCGCACGTACAACGGGTCGCCATCCAGACCAATCTGAGCTGCCGGACCGACTGGCTGCGGGACGCGGACCTCGACACCGTCGCCCTGTGGTGCACCTATCACCCCGGCCAGACACCGTACGAACGCTTCCTGGCCAAGACCCACACGCTGGCCGGCCTCGGCGTCCGTTTCAGCGTCGGAATCGTCGGCGTGCCCGACCACCTGGAGCACGCGCGGCGGCTGCGCGTGGAACTGCCGTCGCACGTCTACCTGTGGGTGAACGCCGCCGAAGGACACACGTACACGGACGAACAGGCAGCCGAGTGGACGGAGTTGGACCCGCTCTTCCCGTTCAGCCGACACCCCCACCGCTCGGCGGGCATGCCGTGTCGCACCGGTGAGTCCGTCCTCTCGGTCGACGGTGAGGGCACGGTCCGCCGCTGCCATTTCGTCCGCACCGAACTTGGCAACCTCTACGACGGCTCCTACCGTGCCGCGCTCGGCCCCCGGCCCTGCCCCAAGGAGTTGTGCGACTGCCACATCGGGTACGTCCACCTGGAGACCCTGCCGCTGTACGACGTGTTCGCGGGCGGCATCCTGGAACGCGTTCCGCCCACCCTCCCCGACCGCCCGCTCCTGCCCCTCATATCCACAACTGGGCTCATCTGACGGCCGGTTGACTGCCGTTGCGTCAAGCATCACCCGTCGGCCGCCGCTGGCAGGATGTCACCGTTGACCCTTTTACGAGGCACATGACAGCGTCGGTCTGCCCCGGGCAGCGGAGTCCGGGGCGCAGACTCCGGGCACATCCACAGAGGGGACCGATCAGCATGGGCGGCAGACAGGTCACGTACGCGGCGGCACTCACAGCGGCCGTACTCTTCCTCGGCGTCTCGGGCACCGCGGCCTCGGCCGCGGCAGGACCGGCCTCGGCTCCGGCGCCCTCGACGGCGGCGCGGGTAGCGGCGGCGGAGGCGGTGTTCGGTCAGAGCAGCTTCACTCCGGAGGAGGAGGCCCACCTGCGCGAGGTGGCCGCCGCCATCTGGAACGCGGACCTGGCCGCCGGCTGGAACATGAACCCCGAGGTCGCCGACGTGCTCTCCACGGCGACCGGGGAGATCCTCCGGTGTTCCGAGGCCTTCGCCCTGGTGCCCCGGCCGGCAGGCTTCGTCCCGGGCGTCGGATACCTGCTCAGCTACTGGAAGAACCTCAAGGACTACTTCCTCGCCGTGAAGGACAACCGCACGTACCGGGCCTGTGTGGTGACCGCGGCGGCGAACTACCGGTCGGCGATCGAGATGGCCTCCATGGGCATCTGATCCACCACCTCGCTCGGCGGCCGGCCGCTCCACCCACCGGGCCGGCCGCTCCACCAACGGCCCCGGACGGCCCGGCCGCCGAGCGACACCCCACGAACACCGGGGCAACCAGCCGTACGGCTCCGCGGCAGCGGAAGTACCGTCACCGGGGAACACCGTCGTGCACGAGACTGTGACCGGTGAGCGCGCTTCTCCGCTCACCGGCACCGCGCCGCCGGAAACCGCTCGCCCCGAAAGGAACCACCGCATGATCATCTTCGGCACCAAGGGCTATCTCTACCAGCTGGCGATACTGACCCTGCTGTGCGGCCAGTGCGGCAACCCCGCCGCCCACACACTCAGCAAGCGCGTCACGAAGTTCACCCTGTTCTTCGTCCCGCTGTTCCCCGTCTCGACGAAGTACGCGACCCAGTGCACCTTCTGCGGCGTACAGCACAAGATCACGAAGGAGCAGGCGGAGCAGTTGCAGGTGCAGGCCGCAAGCGGCCAGACGCACGGGCAGCCGCAGCAGCAGCCCTACCAGGGCTGACCGGGGCCGCGAGGCGCCGGGCGACCGCCCCGGGCACCACGGCTCCGCGCTGTCGCCCCGGCTCGGGCAGGTTCCAACTCGCCCGCGCCGGACCGCCGTTCCGCCCGGATTCGCGGCAACAGATGTCACGCGTGAGAAACCTTGACGATCACTGCGGTGGGTGCCACGATTCCGGCGCCGCCATGTTTACGTAAACATGTCTGACGACCCAGCCCTGACCGACCATTCGGCCAGGGCTTCGGACGCCCGGTGTTTACGTAAACACCGCATGGCGTCCGGTGACGCAGACAGAAGCGGGGCGCACAGGCCCCATCACTGTGCCGAGCCGCCATCTCCTGAAAGGGCAAGATGATGCGCACAACCCCCGCCGGCCCACGCTTCACACCCCGGCTGCGCGCCGCCGCGGTGGCCTTTGCGCTCGCCGCGAGCAGTGGTACGGGCATCGCCGCCGCCCCTGCCGCCACCGCCGCCGCGCCGAGCATGGACACGACCCGGTTCAAGGGCGTGAACTGGGCCGATCCCCGCGACAACTTCGCCGACGATCCCGTCGTGCTCTCCGGCCTGTCGGCCTCGGACAGCTATGCCCGGACCTATACAAAGGCGTCCCGGGTGATCTCGGCGTTCCGCGCGAACCTCGGTGCCGACACCGTCCGGTTGCCCATCAACCCGTACACCGTCAACGGCTCGTACTGGAAGTCCTACCGCGGGGTCATCGACGCGGCGTCGGACAAGGGTTTCAAGGTGATCCTGTCCTACTGGGAGGGCACGGGTCCGCGCAAGGACGGCTTCATCGACGACACCACCACGTACTGGCCCATGTGGAACACCGTGGTCAAGGCGTACAAGGGCGACAAGCGCGTCTACTTCGAGCCGATGAACGAGCCGCACGGCTACACGGACACCGAGTGGGCCGACATAGCGGCGAAGTGGCTGGACACGTACCGGAACGTGCCCCGCAACCGGGTGTTCGTCAGCGGCGCCGGCTACAACGACCACGTCACGTCCGTCTGCGCCGACCCGCGCCTGAAGGGCACCTACCTGTCCTTGCACCACTACGGGTTCTGGAAGGAGTACGCCACCTACGACCAGTGGGTGGCCGACCTCAAGGTGCGCATCGGTGACTGCGCCAACCGGACCGTGGCGGACGAGTTCGGCTCCCCGATGACGACCGGCCTGGATTACGACAAGGCGACGCCCGACAGCAATTTCGTCAACTACCTGCAGGCCGTCACCGACACGTTCCGCGAGCTCAAGATGGGGTCCGTGTACTGGCCGGGCCTGCGCACCGACGACACGTACTCGCTGCAGACCCTGGTCGGCGACCCCGCCCGGCCCTGGCTGGCGACCACCAACCGGTCCGGCGCCGACCGGCTGTCCTGGGCCTGGGGACGCGGCAAGCCCGTCCGGCCCTGACCGCACCTCCACGGGACAGCGTTTCCGCGTTCCGGCGGCGGAGGGGCGCGGAATCGGATCTTCCGCGCCCCGGTGGCTCCACAGCGGTCCGGGAGAGGGAATACTGGGACGGCAACGACGACACTCCAGGGGTGGTCAGCGTGGACAGAGCGTGGGAGGTGGATCCGCCGGACGTGTCGTCGGCGCGGTCCACGGGCACCCTCCAGGTGCGCCCGTTGGCGGACCGTGCGGGCTGGCAGGCCGCGGGCGAGATCAGTCTGGCCACACGCACGGCCTGGGAGCGGGCGCTGGACCGGCTGGCTCTGGAGGACGTGGAGGTGTACCACTTGGAACTCTCGGCGGTCACCTTCGTCGATGTCGCCGGTGTGTCCGCCCTCGCGGTGGCGGCTCAAGGTCTTCCCGAAGGACGTCGCTTCATGATCGAACAGCCGCCTGCCGCCGTGGGACGGGTACTGGACATGTTCTGGCCCGACCTGCCGGGCGTCGAGGTGGTGGCGCGATGACAGCCCTGATCACCGAGTCGTTCGTGCATCCCGCCCTGTTCTACCGGGGCGACGAGGAGTACGTGGACGGCACCGTGCCGTTCATCCGTGACGGTCTGGCGGCCGGCGAACCGGTCGCGGTCGCCGTGCCCGGCCCGAAGCTGGACGTCCTCCGCTCCGCCCTGGGCGACGCGGCTGCGGACGTGCGCTTCATCGACATGACGCAGGTGGGACGCAATCCCGGCCGGATCATCCCCAGAGTGCTGCGGGTCTTCGCCGACGCCCACCCGAAGACGCGGGTACGGATCATCGGCGAGCCGATCTGGCCCGATCGCACCGGCGTGGAGTACCCGGCCTGCGCCCAGCACGAGGCACTGATCAACTCCGCGTTCGAGGGCCGGGACGCCACGATCCTGTGTCCGTACGACGAGGCGGGGCTCAGCGAGCAGGTACTGACCGACGCGTACGCGACCCATCCCGTCGTGATCACCGACGGCCGGCAGCGGAACAGCCCGTCCTACGCGCCCGAGCGGGTGGTCGAGCGGTACAACGAGCCCCTGCCGGTTCCGCAGGCGGCGGAGGGTCACGCCTTCGACGCGGACGCGCTGCCGACGGCCCGGCACTTCGTGGTCGAGCGAGCCGCCCGGTTCGGTCTGTCCGGCGTCCGGCTGGACGACCTGGCGCTGGTCGCGGCCGAGCTGACCACCAACAGCGTGGTGCACGGCGGCGGAACGGGCATCGTGCACATATGGGCCGAGGCCGGTCAGGTGGTGTGCCAGGTCCGCGACGAGGGGCATCTGAAGGATCCGCTCGCCGGACGGCGGCCCTCTCCGCCCGCCCAGCTCGGTGGCCGGGGCCTGCTGCTGGTGAACTACCTCACCGATCTCGTACGGGTCCACACGGGGCCCGACGGCACGGTGATCCGCTGTTACGTCGACTGCTGAGGGCTCCGCCCACGGGAGTGCGTGAGGGGGCGTGAAGGGGAGCCTCAACCGGGGGCTCCTGAGGTGCTTCTGCGAGTGCGGGTGCGTCGTGGCCGGCCGCGCGGTTCCCCGGGCCCCTTAAGGGTCGGCGCTCCGGGCATGGGCGGGGCGGGGCGGGATACCCGGCCGGTATGTCAAGGACACCGAAATCCGATCCCGACGTCACGACGCCGGGATCCGAGCAGCAGCAGGTCCCGGGCCCGGGAGAGCAGATCGAGGAGCGAGCGCCGGACAAGCTCACCGAGATGCCGAAGCGGTCCTGGCTGGCCGTTCTGAAAGGCACGGTCAAGGAGTTCAAGGACGACGAGCTCGCCGACAGGGCCGCGGCACTGACGTACTACGGCGTTCTCTCGCTGTTCCCGGCATTGCTGCTCCTGGTCTCGCTCCTGGGCATCGCGGGTAAGTCGGCGACCCAGGAGGTCCTGGACAATCTCAAGAAACTGACTCCCGGTTCGGCCCGGGACATCATCAGCGACGCGGTGACACAGCTGCAGGGCCGGGGCGGAATCGGCTCCCTCATGGCCGTGGTCGGTGTGGTCCTCGCCGTGTGGTCGGCCTCCGGTTACGTGGCGGCCTTCATCCGCTCCGCCAACGCCGTCTACGACATGCCCGAAGGGCGCCCTGTCTGGAAGGTGCTGCCCATCCGGGTGGGCGTGACCGTCGTACTCCTGGTGCTGACGGTGATCAGCGCGCTGATCGTGGTGTTCACCGGTGGCCTGGCCCGCCAGGCCGGCGGGGCGCTGGGGATCGGCGACACGGCGTTGACGGTGTGGTCGATCGCCAAATGGCCGGTGCTGATCGTCCTGGTCACGATCATGGTCGCCCTGCTCTACTGGGCGACCCCGAACGTGAAGGGCCGCGGCTTCAAGTGGATCACTCCCGGGAGCGTGCTGGCCCTGGTGATCTGGATGATCGCCTCGGCCGGGTTCGCGTTCTACGTGGCGAACTTCGGCTCGTACAACAAGACGTACGGCACGCTCGCCGGTGTCATCGTCTTCCTGGTCTGGCTGTGGATCAGCAACATCGCGATCCTGCTCGGGCTGGAGTTCGACTCCGAGATGGCCCGGCAGCGTGCCATCGCGGGCGGTCTGCCGGACACCGAGGAACCCTACGTCCCGCCCCGGGACACCCGCGCCTGGACCGACGAGGAGCAGCAGCGCATGGAATGAGGGCGCTCGCACGTCGTCATGAGGGCGCCCGCCCGTCGTCCGGCCGTGGACGCTGGTCGTCCGACCCCGCGCGCGAGTCATCCGGCCGTGCGCGCGAGTCTGGCGACGGCCTCCACGGCCCGGTCCAGTTCGGCCTCGGTGTTGTAGTAGTGCGGCGAGAGACGCACCAGCGGGTGGACGTCCCGCGTCTCCGTGTCGAACTGGGTGTGTTCGGGGACGGTCGTGCTCACGTTGATCCCCTGCCGTGCGAGCGCCGCGGCGACGTCCGCGGTGGGCACGGCGTCGACCCTCGCGGTCACGATGGCGCACCGGACCCGGCCGAGGTCGTACGTGGTGACGCCGGGCAAGGCGTCGAGCGCCTGCCGCAGATACGCGCCGAGGGCGGTGGCCCGCTCCCCGATCCGGTCAAGACCCAGGTCCAGGGCCTGGGTCACGGCCGCGTCCAGTCCCAGGACGTTGGCGTATCCCGCTTCCCATGACTCGAAACGCCGTGCGCCGGCGTGCCAGGTGAAGCCCCGTGCGCCGTCCCAGGTGGCCGCCTCGATGTCGCTGACGAAGGGGTCGAGGTATTCCAGGGCCTCGCGGCGCACCCACAGGAAGCCGGTGCCGCGGGGGCCCCGCAGGAACTTGCGGCCGGTGGCGGAGAGCATGTCGCAGCCGATCTCGGTGACATCGACGGGAAACTGCCCCACCGACTGCGTGGCGTCGAGCAGGAACGGCACCCCGGCGGCTCGCGCGATCCGGCCGATCTCCGCCGCCGGATTGACCAGGCCTCCGCTGGTGGGGATGTGGGTGACGCCGACGAGTTTCGTGCGCTCGTCGATCAGTCCGGCCAGCGCGCCGGTGTCGAGCTGGCCTAACTCGTCGTCGGGGACCACCACGACCTCGGCACCGGAACGCCTGGCGGTCTGCAGATAGGCCAGGACGCTGCTGCCGTACTCGGCCCGGCCGGTCAGGATGCGGTCGCCCGGCTTGAACGTCATCGAGTAGAAGGCGGCGTTCCACGCGTGCGTGGAGTTGTCGAAGAGCGCGATCTCCTCGGGCTGCCCGCCCACCAGCCGGGCGATGTTCGTGCGGGTGGCGTCGATGCGGTCCTGCTCCTGGCGGGCGGCCTCGTACCCGCCGATGTTCGCCTCCAGCTCCAGGTGGGTGGTCATCGTCCTGAGGGTCCGCCGGGAGAGCAGTCCGGCCCCGGCGTTGTTGAGGTGCACCCGGTTCGCCGTACCCGGGGTGTCCTCGCGGAGCGCCTCGATGTCCAAACCGGGTTCCACAGCGGGGTCCGAGCCCGGTTCCGTGCCGGTGTATCGCGTGCCGGTGAGTTCCATACAGGGGTGTTTCCATCCCCGCGAGGTTCGTACTCCTCACACATACACGCGTCCCGGCGGGCGCGAACTGCTTCCCATGTGCAACCAATACACTGCCCCGACGCGTCCGTCACAGCAGTCGCGAACCGGGGGAGCCGCAGAAATGAACGCCTGGAACCCACAGGGCCCACCACCGTACGACCCCTACGGTCGCAACGTGTCTCCCCCGCCGCAGGGTCCGTACCCGAACACACCACCGCAGCCGGGCGGTCATCCGCCGCACGCCCCTCACCCCTACCCTCCGGGGCCCGGTCACCCGTATCCCGGGCCGCCGCCCGCGCCGCGTGCGGGCATGCTCGGGAGGCTCTGGCGCACGGTGGGGCCCATCGCGATCGGGCGCAAGGTGTTCACCCCCTCGAGGCCGGACCGCGTGGACGACGCGGTGGTGGCCCGTATCCAGAAGATCCGCACCGTCGTCGGTCTGGCGGCCGTCCTGTGGGTGACGTTCTCCTACAAGATCGCCCGGTCGGCGGGTGACGTAGCGAGCGATCGCCTGAACCAGTCGTGGATCAACGTCCTCGTCCTGTCGATGACTTTCCCGGTGGTCGTCGGCGTGCTGATCGCCGTGGCCCGCCCGCCGGCTCGCCGGGAGTTGTTGCGCCGCACGGCCAAGCCGGTGGGGTCCGTGGTGGCGATCATCGCCGGGGTGGCCGTGTTCCCGGCGTCCGTGCTCAGCGGGCTGGTCGACGGGCGGCTGGCCACGAACGTCCCGATGACGGTGGTCACCGTGGTCGCCACGCTGCTCACGCTCGTCTGGGTCCTGCCTTTCGTCATCTACGGAATCGGCATGTCGCTCGTCCACGTCTTCCGCACGGCGGACATCCACGAGACGGTGCCGCCGCTGCTGGCGATGGTGCTGGTCTGGGAGATGGCCCTGGTGGACCTGTTCACCGGCGCCTACGAGACGCTGCCGGCGATCACCCGGATCGTGGTCATGCTCGGCGCCCCGCTCTCCGTCACGACGGTCGCCCTCTGGGAACAGCGACGCCTACGGGTCAACTACGGGCTGACGCTGCGGGGTGCGTTGATGCGTTGAGGCGTCGAGGCTCACTTGAATTCGTCCATCACCGGATCCGCGGATATCGATCACCGGCGCGGAAAGGATCCGTCGGAGGCATGGGTACCTACGTACATGGGGCGGAGGGCGCGAGTGCCGAGAGAGGGGCACGAGTCCCACAACGAGTTGCGTGGTGACGTGTACGGTTCCGTCGTCCAGGCGGGCTCCGTACACGGCGGTATCCACATAGGTGCGCGGACGAGTTCCATCCGTCAGACGCCCTGGCAGTTTCCCCCGCTCGTACGAGTCATCGACCGGTCCTCCGAACTGGCCGCGTTGGAGCGTCATCGCGCCCGCGCCGCAAGGGACGAACGGCCGGCACTGGCCGCGGTGAGCGGCCTGGGCGGAGTCGGCAAGACCACGATCGCGCTGAGATGGCTGCATACGTTGCGCCCTCAGTTTCCTGGCGGCCAACTCCACGCGGACCTGGGCGCTCAGTCGCCCGACGGACCTGAGCATCCGGCGGAGATACTCGCGCGTTTCCTACGAGCCCTGGGCGTTGCCGCGCAGGACGTCCCTACGGCGCTTGCCGAACGGTCGGCGCTGTACCGGTCACTGACCGCGGACCGTCGCCTGGTGGTGCTGCTCGACGACGCCGCGACGGCGGCCCAGGTCCGGCCGTTGCTGCCCGGGGGCAGCAACGTCACTGCGGTGACCAGCCGCAGGCGGCTGCCGGGACTGACCGTCGACGGCTGTTATCCCGTCCACCTGGAACCACTCGCCCTCGACTCGGCCGTCGAACTGCTCTCGGACACCCTCGCGGACGGGCGGGTGACCGAGGAGCCCGAAGACGCCCACGCCTTGGTCGAGTTGTGCGCAGGGCTTCCGCTGGCCGTCCGTGTCGCGGGTGCCCGACTAGCGGCGCATCCCGAGCGGAGTATCGGCACCATGGTCCGCTCACTGACTGCGGAACATCAGCGACTGGAGGTACTGGCCATAGACGGCGACCACAGCGTCCGAGCGGCGCTGGATCTGTCGTATCGGACGCTGCCGCCCTCGGTTGCCCGTCTCTACCGATTACTGGGGCTGCATCCCGGCCGGGAGTTCGATGCCTCGGTGGCCTCGGCGTTGCTCCCCACGGAGCGAGATGTGGAGCATGCGCTGGACGTGCTCCACGAAGCGAGCCTGCTCGTCAGTACCGCGGGAGGACGTCATCGCTTTCACGATCTCGTACGCGTGCACGCCGCCGCGAAGGCGCGAGAGGACGAATCACTGCAGGAGCGTGCCAAGGCCGTGCGCCGCATCGCCGATCACTACCTTGCGAGCGCCACGCGGGCTGAGGAGATCATCGATCCCCAGCACCGGACCATGGCCCGGGGCTACGGCTCAGGACCGGTGGTCATCGCCGATGTGGGAACCGGCACCGACACCGCGCTGGACTGGTTGGAGCGTGAGCTGCCCAATCTGATGGCCGTGATCCGTCAGGCCCGGACCGCCGGATTCCCGGCCGTCTGCTGGCAACTGGCCGACGCGTTGTGGCCGCTCTTCCTACGGCGGAAGTTCTACGAAGACTGGTGCGCCGCACACAGGGAGGGGCTGGCGGCGGCGCGGAACCTGGGGGACACGACGGCCGAATGCCGGATGCTGACCTCAGGCGGTGTCGGGGAACTCGGTGCCGGGGACCCCGACCGCGCCCTGGCCATGTTCGAACAGGCGGCACAGCTGTTCCTGGGGCACGGTGACCGGCTCGGTCACGCCCGCACGCTCAACTACCGCGGACTCGCCCTCCGACAACTCGGGCGCCCGGACGAGGCAGGGGCGTATTTTCTGCGCGCCGCCACGGAGCTGCCGAAGAACGGTGACGAGCGGGCCGGAGGGCTGGCCAGGCTCAACCTCGCCGATGTCGCGCTCGCCACCGGACAGGCCGAGGAAGTGGTCAGCCATGCCGGTGTCGCTCACGCCACGCTTCGGGATGCGGGCGACTCCTACAACGCCGCGCGTGCGACCACCCTCCTGGGCCGTGCGCATCTCGTTCTGGGCCAACTCGACCTGGCGGAGGAACTACTGTCGTCGGCACTGGCGACGCTGCGTGGCATGACGGCGAACTACGAGGTGGCCCGCGCCGTCGGCAGCCTGGCCGAGGTCTGCGAACGGCGCGGGCGGACACGCCTGGCCCGGAACCACTACCGGGAGGCGCTCGACCTCTATTCGTCCGTGGGCCGGTCGCGGTCGGATGACGCCGAAGCGGCCCGGCACCGGCTCCGGCGGTTGGAGCACGACGGTCCCGACGAGGCGTGAGTGCCCAGGACGCAGACCGCCGCGGAACCGAGAGCTGAGGCAGGCAGCCCGGCCACCAGACAGGAATGAGCCAGCGAGGCAACGGTTTCCCAGAACCCCTCCGGCTGTCCCGGTCCGCCGACTTCGACCTCGAGCACCCTGCCACTTGGGCCCGACCGTATCCAGCAGCGCGGGCCGTGATGCACCGCCACGACCAGGGCCCCTGGACACGATGCGGCCAGCCTGTCGGCCTGCCACGCTCCCTTGCCGGGCTCGACCAGCACGTCACCGAACGCCGACAGCGGGTTCTGTGCGCAAGCCCGGACCCTGAAGTGCTCGTCCGCGTACAGAGCCCCGGAGGCAACGTCGAGCAGCACGGTCCGGACCCTGACCGCCGGGCCGTCGCCCGCAGCCGTGGACACCGCTGTCCGGGACACCACAGCGAGGAGAATCACCGCGGCACCACGCTGCCGGGTCCGTCGTAACGCACCGGCAGCGGGAGGCGCGCCGCTTCCGTGGTGGGCCTGGCCGCCGGTGCGCGCAGGTGGAGCTTGCGGTAGAGCAGCGCACGCATCCTGCGCGCGAACCGGCCGGGTTCCGAAGTGATCCGGGCCGCGACCTGCTCGTACCGACGCGCGCCGCGGAAGGCAGAACCCCGCTTCAGTTGTGGACGCACCGGACGGTCTTCGTGCAACCGCGGGGCGAAGGACATCAGCTCGGCCATCGGCGAGCCCGGATCCACAGGTGCGTCGGGGCGGCCCGCCATCAGCACCGACGCTCCGGTCATCGCACCATAGAGCGTCACCGAGCCGTGATCACCCACTATGTGGTCGGCGGCGACGACCGTTCCGGCCCAGTCCTCGTGCGGGCTGACCAGGATCAGACCCGAGCGAACCAGCGCCGCGAGCCATGTTCGGACCTGCCAGTCGCCGTGCGCGTTCCAGACATGGGGATGGACGAGTGAGGCGATCCGGTACTCGTCTCCGGGCAGTTCGGTGACCAGTCGTTCCAGTGTGTCCCACCCCTGTCCGAGAAGGGAGTCGGGCCCCCAGGTGGAGCAGACGAGAACGAGCTGCTGCCGCACACCGACCCCGAGTGCCTCCCGGTACAACGCGCGCGAGGCGAGGCTCGCGGCGATACGGTCGAAACACGGGTCGCCCACCACTTCCGCCACCGACACCGCCTCGGGGCATTCACGGCCGAGCCTGGTCAGCTCTTCATGGTGGGCCAGAACGATGGCCTCGGGTACCACCGTGCCGTCCCGCACCAGCCTCTGCCTGCTGAGGCCGTAGGCACCCCGGCGCGTCACCGGACGGCCGCGCTGCCCGACCGGGATGATCTTGTTGTGTCCGGCCCCGTGCGGCAGGACGACGACGGGTGCCTGCAGTTCGTGCAGGCTGCCGTGGCTGGCGGCCAGAGCGAGGTCGAAGCTCGTCTGTACCGCCTGACTCCAGGGCAGTACCAGACCGCCCAGTCGTTCGAGAAACTCGCTGACCCCGTTGCTGAACACGTCGGGTGCCTGGGTGAAGCAGGTCTGCACCCTGATCTCGCCCTCCAGCAGGCGTATCGCGTCGAGCAGTCGCTGACCCGCTATCACTGTGTGCACCACGACCAGAACCCTTCTGCGGGTCAGACGGGTGGCCCAGCGCTCTACATCCAGACGCACCGGCACATGCCGCCCATACGGCTCCGGCACTGTCAAACTCATCGTTGAAATCCCCCGGTTCTTCCATCATCGCCTTCGCGGCCGCGGCATTTCGCGGCCGATGGCAGAGGGATGCCCGCAGGGCTGGACGGTCGGCTTGCAGGAATCCTGCACTCCTGTGGCACGGTGATCGCGCCCATGCCTGTGCGCCTGTCACGCTTCGGTGCGCCTGTGTCTCCACCCCTGACTCCACGGAAGAGCCGTAGAACAGTGGTACGGCTCACACAGATGTGCGGACATTGAAGGCCGTGGGAAGAAGAGCACCCGTCGGGGGGACATGGTGGAACTTCTTGCTCTGGGACCTCTTGAACTCTGGCACGACGAGCGGCAGCACGAACTCGGGACGCTGATGGAACGCCGCGTGCTGGCCGTACTGATCCATTCCCGGGGTGAACCGGTATCGGCGGACACGCTGATGAACCGGGTCTGGGACGGCGAACTGCCCCCGACAGCTGTGGACACCTTGCAGAGTTACATCTCGCGGCTACGGGGACGGCTGCGCAGGGCGGTCGGCGACGACAGGGTGGGAGTGGATCGGCCTTCTCTGCGGCTGTACCAGTTGCGTGCCGATCCGGAGGACATCGACCTGCTGCGCTTCCGACGACTGCGCTCGGACGCACTGGCCGCGGCAGCGCGCGGTGAACGACCCCTGGCCATAGGGCTGTTGCGTACCGCCGAAGCACTGTGGCGGAGTGAACCCCTGACCGAGTTCAACGGCAGTTCCTGGGCGCAGTCGGCACGTGCCCGGCTCGTCGAGGACCACCGCCGGGTCCGGGAGGAACGGATCGGTCTGGAGCTGGAGTTGGGCCGTCATGCGGACCTCGTGGGCGAACTGCGGGAACTCGCCTCCCAGAGCCCTTTCGCCCAACAGGTGATCAGTTCTCTGATGCTGGCCCTGTACCGCTCCGGACGTCACGACGAAGCGCTGGCCGTCTACCGGAACACACGGGCGCGATTACAGGAGAGCCAGGGCATCGAACCGTCCGCTGAACTGCGGCAGCTTCATCTGCGCATGCTCGAACAGGACCACGGCCTCCTGCAGACGGTGACAGGGCCCCCTGATCCGGGCCCGCGTCCGGAACCCCGCAACTGCCTACCGCGCGACATCCCGGATTTCACCGGGCGAGCTGGTGAACTGCGCATCCTGCTCACCGACTCCAAGGCCGGGCAAGCCACGACCACCGCTCTGCCGGTAACCGTGATCCACGGAATGCCCGGTATCGGGAAGACGACTCTGGCGGTACATGCCGCTCACGAGTTGGCCACGGCCTATCCGGACGCCCAGTTCTACGTGGACATGCGGGGCTACGGTGGACAGCAGCCGCTCGATCCGGCGGACGCCCTGGCCAATCTGCTGCACGCCACCGGCTGGCCCGGTGAGCTGCCCGCCCTGCTGGACGAGCGGGCGACCAGGTGGCGCGAGTGGACCGCCGGGCGTCGGGCGCTCGTGGTCCTGGACAACGTCAAACACGCCTCTCAGGCCGGCCCTCTGCTGCCCGGCTCCCCCACCTGCCGTGTCCTCGTGACCACTCGGAGCCGGCTGGCCGGACTGGACGGCGCCGCCCATCTGTTCGTGGACACCTTGTCCCGGGAAGAGGCTGCGGCTCTCTTCACCCGGATCGTCGGCGCATCGAGGGTGTCCGGCGAACCGGAGTGCCTGGAGCGGATCGTGGACGCGTCCGCGTGCCATCCCCTGGCCGTCCAGGTCCTGGCGAGCCGTTTCCGCCACCGGGACTCCTGGGACCTGCAGCATCTCCTCGACCGGCTGTCGCAGGCGACCAGCCCGCTCCAGGAGTTCGACACCGTGATCGGCGCGGTGTTTCAGTGCTCGTACACAGAACTCAGCACCGCCGCGAGCGAGTTGTTCCGTCTGCTCGCCCTGCACCCCGGCTCCGACATCACTCTCCAAGCCGCCGCCGCACTGGTCGGACCGGGTCCGGGGCGGGACCACGAACTGCTGGAGCGGTGCATCGAGGAACTGATCGACTCCAGTCTCCTGGAGGAGCCGGTCCGTGGACGCTACCGGCTGCACGATCTCACCCGGTCCTACGCCCTGGAGGTCTGTCTCCGCACCGACTCGGAAGCGGTCCGGCATGCCTCGGTCGGCCGTCTCATCGCCCACTACCTCACCACCGCGTACCGGGCCGACCGGCTCTCCCACCCTCATCGCCGTGTGCTGGACCTGCCTCTCTCCTCGGAGGCCCGGGCGCTGCACGCCACGAAGTTCGTGGACGCGGACGCGGCCTCGGTATGGCTGACCGTCGAGCGCGCCAACCTCGTGGCGGTCGCACGCACTGCCGCCGCCGGGCATCCGGAGTACGCGGCACTGTTCCCGCACGTCCTGGCCAGATCCCTCAAGCTGTGGGGCGCGTGGGACATCGAGGCCGAGCTCTTCGAGGCGGGCGTACCGGTCCTGCGCTCGTCCGGCGATCGTTCCGCGCTTGCCCGCACCCTCACCGACCACGCGGACCTGCTGGCGCAGCGAAACCATGGTCAGGCCCTGCGATGCGCGACCGAAGCCCTGTCGATCCACGAGGACCGGCTCGACACCCACGGCTGTGCCGACGCCCTGTTCCAGGCAGGCCGTGCCCATCTCGCGGCGGGCCACGGCGACACCTCGCTGCGCGTCCTGGAACGGGCTCTGAAGCTGTATCGCGAGGTGGGCGACCGCTCCGGCGAGGCCGAGTGCCTCAATGTCCAGGGAGCGGCCCTGTCCTACGCGGGGCGGTACGACAAGGCTCTCCGCAAAGTGCAGCTGATGGAGTCGATCTATGAGAAATTGCCTGATCCGTACGGGCTGGCACAGGCTCTGAACAATCGCGGCGAGTTGCACTTCCTCCAAGGCCGTTACGTCGACGCCCGTGGCTGCTACGAGAAGTCATTGGGCCTCATGCGAGAGCACGGCGGGCGGGTCGATCTGGCGATTCTCGACACCAATCTCGGCGGGGTGCACCAGGCTCTCGGAGAGACCGATCAGGCGCTGACCTGTTTCAAGCGAGCACTCGCCGCGCACAGAGGGAGTGGCGACTCCCTGGGCGAGGCCGACGTGCTGATCAGCATGGGGACGGCTTACGCCCGGTCAGGACGTCGGGGCGAAGCGCTGCTGCATCTCACCATGGCGGAGCAGGTGGCCACTCGAATCGACAATCCGTACGAGAGGTTGCGGGCGCTGATCGCCGCGGCCGACGTCCAGCGGGAGTCGGGCCGGCTCGACACCGCGTCCAAGGGCTACGAACAGGCCCTTGAGGTGGCCGAACGCATCAAGTTCCCCATGGGTTCCGCCCACGCGCTCGCGGGACTCGCGCGGATCGCGTCCCTGGCCCGTCGCCCCACCGAGCGGGCCGTCGAGTACGGCGAACAAGCTGTCGCCCTCTACCGCGACCTGGGCGCGGAAGCGGAGGCCGCGAAACTGCTCCGGTCCCTGACGAGCCACAGATCGACCGGCTCCTGAGCCCCCACCCAGGAGCCGGCCCTGCCACCTTGTCGGCGCCGGTCAGCCTCGCGCACAGCTGCCGGCGACCTGCGGTGGGATCACCACATCCAGCGGAGGACCACCGGCACCACGTAGGCGGCGGCCGTGACGTGTACGGCTGCGGTGAACAGCTTGTAAGACATGGGGCTCCTTGCGCATAGAACGATGAGATGCGACGCGCATGATCGCGCGGCAAGCGTCAAAGTACAGGCCGGATGATCCAAGTAGTTCTGCTTCTCGACACTCGCCTGCACGTGCGAATGACCGTTCGCTGTCGGCGTCGCAGCCGTGACCGATGCGCAACCGGGCACAGAGAGTGCGGCGCAGGAGTCCGACGAGCTGCGGAACTCCGGGAAGGGTCCAACCCGGCCGAGCTCGCACGGCCGCCACGACAGCGGCCCGCCCGCCCCGTCACTCCCCCGCCGCCACCCCCTTCAGCTCGTCGAGTGACTCCCGCAGGAACTCCGCCAGGGTGCGCTCCCCGTTCTCGCCGACCCAGCGCTCGAAGCCGATCTTGAAGACCGCCATGCCCGCCTCCGCGGTCAGGCTCGCGGCCGGGTCCTTGACTCCGCGCTGCCGGAAGGTGGCCGCGAGCGCCGCGGACAGCGACGCCAGCTTGATCAGCTCGCGCTCACGCAGCTCCGCATTCGCCGAGATGACGGCCGCACGCTGCCGGGCGAACTCGTGGCGCTCCAGGAAGAAGGCGGCGACGGTCTCCAGCGTCGAGGCCATCGCGTCGATCGGCGCGGCCGTTTCGGGGGTGGCCGCGAGGGTTTCCACGAAGGCCTCCTCCAACTGGTGCGCACCCCCGAACAGCACCTCGCGCTTGTCGGCGTAGTGCCGGAAGAACGTCCGCTCGGTGAGCCCGGCGCGTTTGGCGATCTGCGCGGCCGTCGTCTGCTCGAACCCGTGCTCGCTGTAGAGATCCAGCGCTGCCTGCTCAAGCCGTCCGCGCGAGTTCGGCTCCCATCGACCCATGCCCCGATCCTACGCGATGACAGTGACTGACATCGCCTGTTACGGTTGATGTCAGTCACTGTCATCGACTGGTCCGCGTTCATGCTGCCGTTCCCCGGCAGCCCGGGGCGGGGCCGGTCGGCCTACCCGGAGGTTCTCCTCATGCGTGTGTTCGTCACCGGAGCGTCCGGCTGGATCGGTTCAGCCGTCGTTCCGGAGCTCATCGGCGCCGGCCACCAGGTCGTCGGGCTCGCCCGTTCCGACGCCTCGGCCGCCGCCCTCACCGAGGCGGGCGCCGAGGTGCGCCTCGGCACGATCGACGATCTCGACATCCTGCGCGGCGCGGCCGCCGAGTCCGACGGCGTGATCCACCTCGCCTTCAAGCACGACATCGCCTTCAGCGGCGGCTTCGAGAGCGCGGCCGACGCGGACCGGCGCGCCATCGACACGTTCGGCGAGGCGCTCGCCGGCTCCGACCGGCCGTTCCTCATCGCCTCCGGGGCCCTCGGGCTGAAGCCCGGAGAGGTCGGCACCGAGCAGGACGCCCAGCCGTCCTCGCCACCCAGCCCCCACTGGGCCCCCGGTCCGGCCAAGCGGCTGGCCAACGCGCACGCCACGGCCGCCCTCGCGGAGCGCGGGGTCCGCTCGTCCGTCGTCCGGCTTCCTCCGACCGTGCACGGCGACGGGGATCACGGTTTCCTCGCCACCATGGTCGCCATCGCCCGCGAGAAGGGCGTCTCCGCCTACATCGGCGACGGCGCCAACCGCTGGCCCGCCGTGCACCGGTCCGACGCCGCGCACCTGTTCCGCCTGGCCCTGGAGAGCGCTCCGGCCGGCTCCACCCTGCACGCGATCGCGGACGAGGGCGTGCCGATCCGTGCCGTCGCCGAGGTGATCGGGCGCCATCTCGACCTGCCCGTCGTCTCGATCTCCCCCGACGACGCGGCCGGCCACTTCGCCTGGCTGGGCGGCTTCCTCGGCACCGACAGCCCCGCCTCCAGCACCTGGACCCGCGAACTGCTGGGGTGGCAGCCGACCCGGCCGGGGCTCCTCGACGACCTCGACAAGGGTCACTACTTCGCGGACCCGTCCGCCTGACCGCCGCTCCCACCACCCGCTCGCACACCGCCCGCTCCCACCCCCCGAGTCCAGGCATCGCCCACACCTCGGGACCGGCCGCCGACCTCACATCGGCGGCCGGTCCCGTTCCCGGCACCGCCCCCGCTTCCGGAAGCCCCAGCTTCCGAGACCGCCCCTGCTCCCGGAAGTGCTCCCGCCTCCGAGACCGCCCCCGCTCCCGGGACCGCTCCCGTTCACAAAATCGCGGCGAATCGCGGAATCGTTCCGTCGCGCCGTGAAGAAGTGTTGTCCGACGGGTTGCCGAGTAGTTGATTCATTACTTAAATCAACACCTGAACTAAGCGTCACCGCAACGGTATCGACTTCCGGTACCCAGTTCTTCCCGGCCGCTCCTCGTCCTCCACACCCGCACGGAGTCAACGTATGAGACGTCAACGCACAAGACTCAGATCCCTCGGGATCGCCCTCGCCACAGCAGCCGCACTCGTGACCATCCCCGCGCAGACACCGGCCGCCGCGGCCGAAGCGCCGCTCTCCCAAGGCAGGACCGCCACTTCCTCCTCCGACGAGAACGCCGGGACCCCCGCCGCCGGCGCGGTCGACGGCGACAACGGGACCCGGTGGTCGTCGGCCCGGACCGACGCCCAGTGGCTCCAGGTCGACCTCGGGACGTCGGCCACCCTCAGCAAGGTCGTCCTCAACTGGGAGGCGGCCTACGGCAAGGACTACAAGATCCAGGTCTCCGACAACGGCAGTTCCTGGAGCGACATCAAGTCCGTCACCGGCGGCGACGGCGGGACCGACACGCTCGACGTCTCCGGCCAGGGCCGCTACGTCCGTATGCAGGGCGTCTCCCGCGCCACCGAATACGGCTACTCCCTCTGGGAGTTCCAGGTCTTCGGCACCTCCGGCACCGGCAACCCCCCGGCCGGTGACTGCGCGACCGCCAACGCCGCCAAGGGCAAGCCCGCCACCGCGTCCTCCACGGAGAACGCGGGCACGCCCGCCGCGTCCGCCTTCGACGGAGACACCGGCACCCGCTGGTCCAGCCAGGCGTCCGACCCCCAGTGGGTGCGGGTGGACCTCGGCTCGCAGCAGGACATCTGCAAGGTCGACCTCAACTGGGAGGCCGCCTACGGCAAGGACTTCACCATCCAGGCCTCGGCCGACGGCCAGGACTGGACGACCCTGAAGTCCGTCACCAACGGCACCGGCGGCACCGCCTCCTACGACGTCAGCGGCTCGGGCCGCTACGTGCGGATCAACGGGACGGCCCGCGGCACCGGTTACGGGTACTCACTGTGGGAGGTCGCGGTGCACACCGGCACCGGCGGCAGCACCCCGCCCGTCGAGGGCGGCGGCGACCTCGGTCCCAACGTCATCGTCGTGGACCCGAACACCCCCAATCTGCAGGCCAAGTTCGACCAGGTCTTCACGCAGCAGGAGTCCAACCAGTTCGGCTCGGGCCGCTACCAGTTCCTGATGAAGCCGGGCACGTACAACGGAATCAACGCGCAACTGGGCTTCTACACCTCGATCTCCGGGCTCGGACTCAACCCGGACGACGTGAAGATCAACGGTGACATCACCGTGGACGCGGGCTGGTTCAACGGCAACGCCACCCAGAACTTCTGGCGTTCGGCGGAGAACCTGTCGATCAGGCCGGTCAACGGCACCAACCGCTGGGCGGTCGCGCAGGCCGCGCCGTTCCGCCGTATCCATGTCGAGGGCGGTCTCAACCTCGCACCGGCGGGCTACGGCTGGGCCTCCGGCGGCTACATCGCGGACTCGAAGATCGACGGCACGGTCGGCCCGTACTCGCAGCAGCAGTGGTACACCCGCGAGAGCTCGGTGGGCGGCTGGACCAACGGTGTGTGGAACATGACGTTCTCCGGTGTGCAGGGCGCCCCGGCGACGAACTTCGACACCGGCCCGTACACGACGCTGGACACCACGCCGGTCTCGCGCGAGAAGCCGTTCCTGTACCTGGACGGCAACGACTACAAGGTGTTCGTGCCCGGCAAGCGGACGAACGCCCGGGGCGTGTCCTGGCCGGCGAACGCGGGCGGCTCCTCGCTCCCGCTCAGCCAGTTCTACGTGGTGAAGCCCGGTGCGACCGCGGCGACCATCAACGCGGCGCTGGCGCAGGGCCTCAACCTCCTGTTCACGCCCGGCGTCTACCACCTCGACCGGACGATCAACGTGAACCGGGCCAACACCGTGGTCCTCGGGCTCGGCCTGGCCACGATCATCCCCGACAACGGCGTGGACGCGATGCACGTCGCCGACGTCGACGGGGTCAGGCTGGCGGGCTTCCTCATCGACGCCGGTGCCGCCAAGTCCGACACCCTGCTCCAGGTCGGCGCGCCCGGCTCCTCGGCCGACCACGCCGCCAACCCGACCACCGTGCAGGACGTGTTCGTCCGTATCGGCGGCGCCGGACCCGGCCTGGCCACCCACTCCATGGTCGTCAACAGCGACGACGCCATCATCGACCACACGTGGATCTGGCGAGCCGACCACGGTGAAGGTGTCGGTTGGGAGACCAACCGCGCCGACTACGGGCTTGAGGTCAACGGCGACGACGTCCTCGCGACGGGACTGTTCGTCGAACACTTCAACAAGTACGACGTGGTCTGGAGCGGCGAACGCGGCCGGACGATCTTCTTCCAGAACGAGAAGGCCTACGACGTGCCGAACTCCGCCGCCATCACCCATGACGGCATCGTCGGGTACGCCGCCTACAAGGTGGCCGACAGCGTCAACACCCATGAGGCGTGGGGCCTGGGCAGTTACTGCAACTTCACGTCGGACTCGACGATCGTCCAGCACCACGGGTTCCAGGTGCCGGTCAAGTCGGGGATCAAGCTGCACAGCATCCAGGTCATCTCACTGGGAGGGAAGGGACAGTACGCCCACGTCGTCAACGACACGGGCGCGCCGACCTCGGGCTCGGACACCATCCCCTCGAAGATCACCAGCTTCCCGTGACAGCTGCGGTGACAGTCGGCTGAGTGATTGAGCAGTACCCGCGGTATCCGCGGTACCTGTGGCCCGCCCTCCCCGGCGGGCCACAGTCGTACGGCTCCCGCACGGGCATGCGGGCGGGCCCCGTGCGAGGCAAGATGATCGACGGTTTATCATCTGAGCACCGCCTAGCTCGAAAGATAAACCTGTGACTGTCAATGACGACTCGTTCACCAACTGGAAGAACCGCGAGGAGATCGCGGAGTCGATGATCCCGATCATCGGGAAGCTACACCGTGAGCGGGACGTCACCGTCCTGCTGCACAGCCGCTCCTTGGTGAACAAGTCGGTGGTCAGCATCCTCAAGACCCACCGGTTCGCCCGGCAGATCGCCGGAGTGGAACTCTCGGTCACCGAGACCCTGCCCTACCTGCGGGCACTGACCACGCTCGACCTCGGCCCCTCCCAGATCGACATCGGGATGCTCGCCGCCACGCACCGGAGCGACGACCGCGGCCTCACGGTGGAGGCCTTCACCGCCGAGGCCGTCGCCGGTGCCACGGGCGCCGACAAGATCGAGAGCCGCGAGGGACGCGACGTCGTCCTGTACGGCTTCGGCCGCATCGGCCGCCTGGTCGCCCGGCTCCTCATCGAGAAGGCCGGTTCGGGGAACGGTCTGCGTCTGCGAGCCGTCGTCGTGCGCCGGGGCGGTGACCAGGACATCGTCAAGCGCGCCTCGCTGCTGCGCCGCGACTCCATCCACGGCCAGTTCCAGGGCACGATCACCGTCGACGAGGCGACCAGCACGATCTTCGCCAACGGCAACGCGATCAAGGTGATCTACGCGAACGACCCGTCGGAGGTCGAGTACACGGCGTACGGCATCAAGGACGCCGTCCTCATCGACAACACCGGCAAGTGGCGTGACCGTGAGGGCCTGTCGCAGCACCTGCGCCCCGGTATCGACAAGGTCGTGCTGACCGCTCCGGGCAAGGGCGACGTGCCCAACATCGTGCACGGCGTCAACCACGACACGATCAAGCCGGACGAGCGGATCCTGTCCTGCGCGTCCTGCACCACGAACGCGATCGTCCCGCCGCTGAAGGCGATGGCCGACGAGTACGGCGTCCTGCGCGGCCATGTGGAGACCGTCCACTCGTTCACCAACGACCAGAACCTGCTGGACAACTACCACAAGGCCGACCGTCGTGGCCGTTCGGCGCCGCTGAACATGGTGATCACCGAGACGGGTGCGGCCTCCGCCGTGGCCAAGGCGCTGCCCGATCTCGACGCGCCGATCACGGGCAGCTCGATCCGCGTCCCGGTGCCGGACGTCTCGATCGCGATCCTCAGCCTGCGGCTCGGCCGTGAGACCACCCGGCAGGAAGTCCTCGACTACCTGCGGAACGTGTCGCTGACCTCGCCGCTGAAGCGGCAGATCGACTTCACCACCGCCCCCGACGCGGTCTCCAGCGACTTCATGGGCTCACGCCACGCCTCGATCGTCGACGCCGGCGCCACCAAGGTCGACGGTGACAACGCGATCCTCTACCTCTGGTACGACAACGAGTTCGGCTACTCCTGCCAGGTCGTCCGGGTCGTCCAGCATGTGACGGGGGTCGAGTACCCGACGTACCCGGCGCCCGCGGCCTGACCCCGGCGGCAGCCCGAGTCCGAGCACCGAGAACGCGCGCCCCGGTCGGTTACCGGGGCGCGCGTTCGTCGTCGTCTCTCCGGGCAGTGTCCCGGCGTGCCTCCGGGCAGTGCCCCGGTTACGAAGCCGCCGAGCGGAAGTTCCACCTGCCCGACCCGACCTCGTACACCGTCTCGTCCTCGCCCGTACGCACCTGTCGTGCCCCGGCGGGTGCCTGGGCCTTTGCGCCGGAGCCGAGCAGCGGGACGTGCACCTCGGCCGTGCTGCCCGCCGGTACGTCCACGGTGAGACGGAACCGCCCGCCGTCCCGCTTCCACTCGGTGCGGGCGACTCCGTACGGGGAGCGGTAGGAGCCTGACGCGGAGGTCATGTCGCCCTCGACGGCGGGGTCGATGAGCAGTTCGGAGTAGCCGATCGAGTCGGAGGTCTGTCCGATGCCCGCCACCCTGCTGGTGAACCAGGAGTCGATGGCGCCGAGCATGAAGTGGTTCTGCGACTGGCCGGGTCCGCCGTCCCAGGACTCGCCGAGCGTGGTGTTGCCCGCGAGCACCTGGTAGCCGTAGCTGGGGCTGGTCGTCTGCGTGGCGATCTCGTGGACGATGTCGTCGCGGCCGTTGGTGGACAGGACGCGGAAGGCGGCGGGCAGGGAGATCTCGCCGAGGGTCAGGTGGAATCCGGCGCTCTCGACGGCGCCGGTGAAGTGGCCGAGCAGCCGGTCCTTCTCCCCCTCCGGGTACGCGCCCATGTCGAGGGCGAGGGCTTCGGCGCCCTGGCCTCCGCCGCCGAAGGTGCCGGTCGCGGAGTCGTAGTACTTCGCGGCCAGGGCCGCGGCACTGGCGTCGGCCTTCGCCCGGTACGTGTCGGCCGCGTCCTGGTCGCCGAGGACGGCAGCGGTCCCGCTCAGGGCGTCGAGCACGCGCCAGTAGCCGTAGGTTCCGGCGACCGCCCGCGGGAAGGTGCGGTCCGGGGTGAACCAGTCGCCGAGCCCGTAGTCGAGGATCCCCCCGGACACCTGCGTCTCCAGGAAGTCGGCGTACTGCCGCATACGCGGGTAGTACGTGGCCATCGTGTCCCGGTCCCCGTAGGTCGTGTAGAGCTGCCACGGTACGAGGACGAAGGCGCCGCCCCAGTTGGAGTCGTTGCGGTAGGCGCCGGGCAGGCTCGTGTACTCGGGCACGGTGCTGGGGATCAGCCCGTCCGTGGTCTGCGCGTCGGCCATGTCACGGACGATCTTGCGCAGGTAGGAGCGCATGTCGTAGTTGCCCGCGAGCGCCGGGAACACCAGCTGGTTCTGCTCCAGCCAGCCCAGCTTCTCCCGGCTGGGGCAGTCGGTGAGGACGCTCATCATGTTGCCCTCGACGGCCCGGCGGATCAGCGAGTGGACGTCGTTGACGAGCGGGTCGGAGCTGCTGAAGTCACCGGCCGAGGTGTTGTCGGTGCGCAGTACCTTGCCGCGTACGGTGACGGTCGCGCCCTCGGGTACGCCTCTGAGTTCCAGGTAGCGGAAGCCGTGGTAGCTGAAGCTCGGGTGCCAGGTCTCGGTGCGGGTACCTCGGGTGGTGTAGCTGTCCCAGAGGGGTCCGCCCACGTTGCTGATGGACTGGAAGGCGTGGCCGTCCTTGAGGGATTCGGCAGGGTAGACACGGACGGCCGTTCCGGCGGGCGCGCTGACGGTGATCTCCGGCCAGCCGGCGATGTTGCGGCCCAGGTCGAAGACCCGGCTGTGCTCCGCGCCTGCGACCTCCTTGCCCTTGAGGGTCTCGACGACCCTGATGGGCTCGGTCTCGCGGGCGCTGAGTTCGGCCGGGTTCGCCGCGGTGCCGGGACCGGCCACCGCGACGGCCCTGTCCCACCCTCGCCGGTCGCCGTTCGGCTCGTCCCAGTGGGCGATCTCGCGGCGGGCGTCGTAGTCCTCGCCGCCGTACCAGTTGGAGGAGGTGGTGGGTCCGAGGGTGGTGCGCCAGTCGTCGCCGCTGGTGACGGTACGGACGCTGCCGTCGGCCAGGGTCACCTCAAGGCGGGCGATCAGCTTGGGGTCACTCAGGTTGCCGTACAGCTTGCGGTAGCGGTCGGCGGTGCTGACGACGTTGGACATGCCGTTGCCGAGGGCGACACCGATGGTGTTGGCGCCGGTCCTCAGCCGGTCGGTGACGTCGTAGGTGGCGTACTGGACGCGTTCCGCGTAGTCGGTGTTGGCGGGTTCCAGGACGGCGTCACCGACCGGTTCGCCGTTGACGGTGGCGTCGTAGATGCCGAGTCCGCCGATGTAGAGGCGGGCGCTGCGCACGCGGGCGGGAAGCCTGAAGTCGTCGGTGAGCAGGGGCAGTCCGGCAGGAAGGTAGGGCTCGGGGGTCTTCTGTCCGTCCACGTCGGCGAGTGCGGTGTACGGGCCGGTGGCGCTGTCGGCACTCGAAAGGGCGTAGTCCACGGGGAAGTCGGGGACGCGGCCGTCCGCGGTGAGGACGTCGGCGCGCGGGTACAGCGCCACCTCGTCGAAGGTCTTCGCCGACTTGAGGTCGAGGGTGAGGACCACGGGTGTGCCGGACACGTCGGCGCCGGTGTGGGCGGCGCTCGCGTATCCGGCGGCGGTCTGCAGAGCGCTGTTGGGCAGGCCGTCGACGGCGAGGGCCGGTTCCCAGGTCTTGCGCAGGGTGTTGGTCTCCGAGGCCGTCACCGCGGCGCCGCGGGCGAGGCCGGTGGTGGAGGTGGCGGAGTCACGCAGGTCGATCTCGCCGAGCTGGACGCGCCATGTGCGGTCGGGGAAGGCCTCTTCCAGGGGCAGTCCCAGCTTGGTGACGTCCAGCCGGACGTAACGGGCCGTGGTGCGGGGGACCTTGACGACGACGGGTTCGACGGTGCGCCCGCTCAGCCGCCAGTCCGGGTGGGTGATCCAGTCCGCGTTCCAGTCGGACTGCCGGGTCAGGCCGGTCTCGAAGACGGCGGTGTCGCTCCAGCCCGAGTCGCGCGGTCCGTGCGACGACCAGAGCATGACCCGCCAGTACACACGGTCGCGGGAGCCGAGCTTCCTGCCCGCGTACGTGGTCTCGGGCACCGTCGAGCGGACCTTGCCCGAGTCCCACAGGTCGGGCCGGCCGCGGCGCAGCAGCTCCGGGGAACTGGCCGCCTGGACGCGGTAGGCGGCCTGGCGGGTGTTCGTGGCACGGGCTTCGGTCGCCCAGCTGAGGTCGGGGGTGGTGTCGTCGATGCCCAGGACCTGGCTCAGGTGCTGGGTGCGCAGCCGGTCCGGGGTGATGGTGGCGGTAGCGGTGGTGGCGTCGGCGGTGACGGCGCCGGCCAGCACGGTCGTGAACGCGGTCAGCCCGGCGAGGAGTACGGACACGGGCCGCCGGTGCCTGCTGCGGGAACGCGGTCGCGGGCGGGGTCTGAGCATGAGGGCTCCATGAAGTGCGTGCGGGGCGACAAAGGCGTGCGGGGTGGGGACGGCGTGCGGGGAGGCGATGTCGGGGTGGTCAGTCGCGGGTGAGGTCGACGGTGAGGTGACGTCGGAATCGCAGAGTCACCGGTCCGAGCAGGCCGGACGGCAGCGGCTTGTTCCGCTCGTTGGAGAGCGTGTTGGCGACGCGCACGGCGAGGGAGTTGCGCCCGGCCCTGACCAGCCGGGTGATGTCGACGACCCAGGGCGCCCACAGCAGCGGCGGGAGTTCGGTGCCGTTGACGGTGACGGCCGCCACGTCACGGACGTCTCCGAGGTCGAGCAGGACGCGGCGCCCGTCGAGGAGGGCCCGTTCGACGTCGAGGTCCCTGGTGTAGGTGCCGCTGCCGGAGAAGAGGCGGTCATGTGTGACCCAGCTGCCGAGGGGTCCGGTGACCGGGGTGGAGCCGTCGCGTTCCAGGGTGAGGTTCCAGTCGCCGTCCACGGTGACCGGTTCGAGCGGGTCGTCGACACGGACCGTGCCGCGGTACGTGCGGGTGCCGTCCGTGCCGGTGAACCGGTGGCTGCCGGGGGCAGAGGCCTCCACCGTCGCGCGCAGGGCAGCCTTGCCGTGCCGCTCGACCGTGAGGACGGGCAGCGGCGAGGCCGTCAGATGCGGGACGGCCTCCCGGTCATGGCGTACGACGAAGATCCGGGTCTGGTACGGCTCCAGGATCAGGGGCAGTTGGACGCCGTTCCTGCCGCTCCGGTGCACGGGGGCGGTGCCGGTGCCGCCCGTCGCCGGGTCCCAGAGCTCGGGGACGCCGGTGGCCGGGAGGGTCATGGACGTCTCGACGTCGTCGCCGCCCTCGTTGTTGACGATGAAGGCGGTGTCCCCGCCGCGGTGGACCCGTATGACGCGTACCGCGTCCTGGGGTGTCTCCAGCACGGCCGCGGCCACCCCGGCCTCATGGGCGGCGTCGCGCAGGCCGGTCGGGTCGGCGACGCGCACGGCTTGTCCGCGGCCGACCGGACGGCGGCCGGGGACCCGCTCGCCGAACAGGTCCGTCAGCGCCCGGGCGAGGGAGCGGTCCTTGTGGTCCGCCTCCTCGGCGGCGAGGGTGCCGAGGGCCACGACGGTGCCGCCGGCGCGTGCGAACTCCGCGAGGGCGCGCACGGAGGCCACGTCCAGGGTGGGCGTCACGGGCACCACCACCAGGTCGTAGCGGGCCTCGCCCACGGCCAGCCGGCCACCGCGGACCTTCGCGTGGCTCAGCAGATCGGGGTCACCGCTGAGGGCGCCCTCGTGGACGAGGTCGAAGTCGACCTGGGCACGCTCCAGCGCGTAGGCGGCGTCGGCGAGCGCGCCGTCGACCTCTCCCTGCCGGTCGGTGCCGGTCCACTGCTCGGCGGCGCGCTGCGGCTGCAGTACGGCGGTACGGGCGCCGGAGGTACCGCGCCCGGCCTCCATCACGCGGCCGATCCACTCCGCGAGCGGCCGCATCGCCCACCACCAGGGGGCGCGCGGCCCGAACGGCGGCGGGAAGTAGACGCGGACCTCGTCGGTCCACAGCGCGTGCAGGACGGTCAGGTTGACGCCCCGGGCGGCCTGCGCGCCGACGGTCGTGTGCACGAACCCGGGCGTGACCTGCCAGCCCATGTTGCCGAACATCTCCAACAGGGCCCGCTCCCGGCCCATCTGATGCGCGACGGACACGGGGTTACGGGGAATCATGGTGGGCTCACCGGCCACGTACTCGGCGGTGATGATGTCGCCACCGGGCACGTGCGCCCACTGGTTGACCTTGTGCAGGTCGCCGGTGGAGGGGATGCGCTTGGCCAGGGACGTCTCGTCGTAGAGCGGGTTGGTGATGAGGGCGACATCGCGCTGCTCGTACCAGCGGGCCTGCTTCTGGAAGTAGCGGGCGAAGCGGTTGGACACGGCCTGCCAGTAGCGGCCTCGGGCGATCCGGCCGTCGCGGCCCAGGTCGTCGAAGGCGGCGGCGTAGGCGACGCCCGGCTCGACGTCCACCGCGCGCAGCGCCTTGTCGAGGGTGGGCGACCAGGGCAGGCGCTTGAAGTGGGCCTCCGCCGACGCGAAGAACGGCTCGTCGTCCCAGAAGCCGGGTATCACCGTGCCGAAGTAGCGGCGGAAGCGGCGGTGGTACTCGCCCGGGACGATGTCGAGGAACAGTTCCACGGGCTCGTCGTCGAGCAGGTCGACGTAGCTGCGGCTGTAGCCCTGGCTGTCGTCGACGAGCGGGGAACCACCGAACAGGTCGAGCTGCCAGCGGCCCGCCGGGACCTGCCAGGTGTGCGCGCCGCTCAGCCGCGCGGTGATGTCGACGACGTCCGCGGCGTCGGTGCTGCCCACCGGTCGGGCCGCGGCGGCGACGGCCGTCGCGTCGGCGCCGAGGCGGGCGCGCTCGGGGAAATCCCCCGCGGCGGCCGGGTCGTCGAAGGTCGTGGCGTGGAGGGCGGTGCCGTCGGCCCCCGTGACCGTGAGGCTGTCCCACAGGGAGCGCTGGTCGGCCACGGCCCGTACGCCCGCCCCACCGGCCGCGTACCTGTCGTCGGTGACAGTGCCCTTGTCCTTGCCGTCGAGGGTGACGGACAGCGTGGCCGCTCGGACGGTGACGGCCACCGTGTGGAATTTGGTCTTGTTGAAGCCGTCGGTGCGGGTGCTGCGCAGCAGTTCGACCGGGTCCGCTCCGCGCTTGAGGCGCAGGACGGTGACGACTCCGGTCTGGTCGAAGGTGACGGCGTACCCGTCGAGTCCGTCGGCGGCGGCCCGGACGACGAGGCCGGCCGCGGTGTGTTCGGCCTTGGCGCTGCCGGTGACGGTGTAGTCCGTCCAGTTGTCGCCGCCTCGGAGCACGGCGGCGCCGTCGAGCACGGCCGCGTCGGCGACCAGGTGTCCCGCTTCCACGCCCACCCCGCTGCTGCGGCGCAGGTCGACGGTGGCCGGGCCCGTCACGACGGTGGTCGAACGCCACAACGCCTTCAGTCGCAGGTCGGGACGCGGCTCGTAGGTGCGGGAGCCGACCGTGCCACCCTTGACGATGTACTCCCCCGCCCGGCCGCTGGGGAAGTGGTCGTCGTTGAACAGCCATACGCGCATGCCGGTGCGTTCCGCGGTGCGCAGCACGTGTCCGACGATGTCGAACCATTCTTCGGTGAAGAACACCGGCTGCATCTCGGCGTTGTCGAAGGGGAAGAGCACCACCTCGTACATGCCCTTGTCCCGCAGGTCGGCCATCTGCCGGTCCACGAGTTCGGGGGTGACGGGGCCGTTCCAGTACCAGTAGACAGTCGGCCTGCTGTCTCTTCGGGGGTCGGTGAAGTGCCGTGCGGAGAAGGAGTGTTCGGCGCCCGTGGCCGCCCCGCTCGCGCTCGTGGCCGCCTCTCCCGCGGCATGGGCGGGTGCGGACAGGCCGGCCGCGAGCACGGTACCGGCGGCACCGGCCGCGGCCACGAAGCGGCGTCTGGACAGGTCGTCGTGAGACATGGTTGAACTCCTGCGTGAACGGCGGGCACCGGGGTGCCCGCCGGACGGAACGGTGTGCGGAAGGACTCGTACTGCGGCTGGTACCAGGGCTCGTACTACAGAGGGTCTCGGTGACTCGGTGGGAAGCCGGTGCTCGGCGGAGCACCGGAAGCGATGGGTCAGTCGGCCGCCAGGCGCGCCGCCCCGGCCGCGCTCAGGGCCTTGTTGTGCAGCCGGAAGTCACGCACCGCGCCCTGGAGGTAGGGGTGGGTGGTGTTCTGCGAGCGGCCCAGGTAGTTGCGGGTGCTCGCGCCGAGCAGCAGCGGACTCGCCACCATGGCGTCGTTGCGGCCGGCCTCGACACCGTCGAGGTAGAGGACACCGGTGCCGCCGCCGAGGGTGAGGGCGACGTGGACCCACCGGCCGACGGGGAGCGGGCCGGTGGCGTCGATGACGTCCTCGGACTCCATGCCGGCGATCTTCAGGGCGGCCCGGGCGCGCCGGGCTCCGGTGGTCGCCGCCAGGAACAGGTACGTGTCCTTGTGGTACCCGAGGTCGAAGACGCGGGCGGACGCGGCCAGGGTGTCCACCCGGACCCGGACGCTGACGGTCAGTTCGTCGAGTCCGCTCGGCAGCCCGGCGGGCAGCGCGATGTGGGCGCCCTGCCCGTTCAGGGCCACGGCCCGCACACCGTCGGCTTCCGCCCAGGCGGCGCCTCCCGCGAGGGCCGCGTCGGCGAAGGTGCGGGTGCGGTCGGCCGCCGAGGTGCCGTCGCCCTCGTCGAAGGGGTAGCGGGCGATGTCCCGTTCGCGTGCGGGAGGCGGTGGTACGGCCCAGTAGACGTTGTAGTGCTGGTGGTGCACCTCGTGGAACGGGCGCAGTGAGACGTGACGGTCGTCGGCGACAGCGGTGAACGCCGTACCGCTGTCCGACACCGGCCGCAGGGTCTCCGGCCGGATCGCCGGGAGGGTGGCGAGCGCGGTGCCGCCGTACTCCCCCGCGAGCACCAGGGGCCCGTACGACAGCGACTTCACCTGCGGGTTGTCGGGGGCGGCCTGCCAGACGGGCCGGCGGGGCAGTACGAGTTCCACGGTGTCCCCGGAACGCCAGTGCCGCTCCACGGCCGCGTACGTACCCGGCTCCGGCCGGATCGGGAGGGGCCGGCCGTTGACCTTGAGACGGGCCGAGCCGCCGGTGTCCGCCACCCATGCGGGGACGCGCAGTCTCAGCGTGAACCGTGCGCCTCCCCCGGTGACGGTGAGGCGGGTGCGGTCCGTCGTGGGGTAGGCCGTGTCCTGACGGATCGTCACACCGACCTCACGCCAGTGCAGTTCGGAGGGGATGAACAGGTTGACGTACAGCGAAGGGCCGCGCGTGCTGTGGTCGCCTCGGGTGCCCTGGGTGTCTCTGGTGCGGAAGTAGATGCTGTCCGCGAACTTGGTGTGCGTCTCCAGACCGGAGCCGTGGTCGCAGGAGAAGTTGTCGTAGTCCCCGCTGTAACTGCCGGGCGCCGAACCGAGGCCACCCTTGGGCTGCCGCTCCGAACCCGCCCACAGTCCGGTGTAGTACGTGACGAAACCGTGCTCGGAGTCGGGATCCTGTTCCCCGAGCATCTGGTTGTAGAGCGTCCACTCGTAGTGGTCCATGTACGCGGCGCGGGAGGGGAGGTGCAGGAAGAGGTGCCGGCCGAGCTTGAGCATGTTGTAGCTGTTGCAGTTCTCGCAGGTCACCTCGGACAGGCGGCTGACGATCTCGCCCGGCGGGCCGAACAGCTCCTGGTTGGAGTTGCCGCCGATGGCGTACGAGTGGTCCCGTACGACCGTGGTCCAGAAGTGGTCGGCGACGGCGAGGTAGCGCTGCTCCCCCGTGGCCTCGTAACTCGGCACCGCGCCCACCACCTTGGCGATCTCGGTGTTCGCGTGGCGGCCCGCGAGTTCGTCCCGGCCGGCGGCCAGCGGGGCGTACAGCTCCTCGTGGTCGAAGCGCCGGGCGGTCCGCAGATGCGCCGCGTCCCCCGTCACCAGGTGGAGGCGGGCCAGTACGTCGTTCATGCCGCCGAACTCCACCTTCAGCAGCGTCTGCATCCGCTCGGCGGAGAGCGGGGCGGTACGGGCGTCCACCCAGGCCGCCATGTCCAGCAGCACGGCCAACGCCTGCTTGTCACCGCCCAGTTCGTACTGGTCGAGCAGCCCCGCCATGATCTTGTGCAGGGTGTAGTACGGGGCCCATGGCTTGCCGCCCGCCTCCAACTGGTCGAAGACGGACTCGGGGAACGCGGACAGATATCCCGCGTGGTAGCCGGCCGCCGGGGCGGCCCGCTGGCACTCGGCCAGTGCGGACACGAGGGAACGGGCCTTGGCCGCGAAGGCGCCGTCGCCGGTGTTGGCGTACGCCTGGGCCAGAGCGCTGAGCAGATGTCCGGTGGTGTGGCCGCGCAGCTGGACGCCCGGCGCCTCCCAGCCGCCGCAGGGTTCGGCGGCGGAGGGCAGTCCCACGTTCAGCCGGAAGGTGTGCAGCAGCCTGTCGGCGTCGACGAAGAGCAGATACGCGCAGGTGCGGCGCATGTTGGCGAGGAAGGGGCTCTCCAGCAGCCGGACGTCGGCCGGCGCGAAGGCGGTGAGCGCCGAACGTGGTCCGGCCGCCCCGGCGGCGGGCTCCTGCCGTCCGGGCGTCGCCGCCGCGGCTCCTTGCGGGGCGAGCGGGACGACGGCGGCTGCCGTCGCGGACGCGGCGGCCAGGATCTGGCGGCGGGACGGGCGTGGCATGTCGTGCGGTGCGGGCAAGACGCCGTGCTCCTTCCGGGCAGAGAACAGACAGAAAGCAGGCACACAGCAGATGGAAAGCGAGAGTGGTGCGCTTCGAAAACTTGAATCGTTTTACGTCGTCCGCGGGAGACGGTAAGTGTGCACACCACACGCGTCAAGAGTTCGCACACGGAGGGCAGTTGTCAGGACAGTTCCCCATCAATGGGCTTTTCGGGCAGAGTTGATCACGCAAGGGAGGCGGGAATTGCGCGGCCGAGGCCCGACGCGCCTGCCGCGGCTGCTCCGTGAATCGATGCGATCGGACACGTGATTTGAATCGTTCAAAGTGATCAAGAACGCCCATGCGGGCATGCGCCGGGCGAAGTCGTGGCGCGAGGCGGTAAGGGATCGGAACGTGGTGGACATTGCTGGGCATGGATGGGAACGAACGGGGTGAACGGCTGGAGCGACTGTTCCGGCCGACCTATCGAAGGGTGACGGCGTACTGCCTGCGCCGGACCGGCGAATCGGCGGCCCACGACGCGGTGGCCGAGGTGTACGCGGTGGCCTGGCGTCGCCGCCGGCAACTGCCCGCCGACGACGAGGAGGCGGTGCTGTGGCTGCTGGGCATCGCACGCCGGGTGCTGGCCAACCATGAACGCGGCAGACGCCGTTGGGCGCGGCTGCTGCTGCGGGTGGCCGAACGGGGCGAGCCGGATCCGCCGCACGGCGGTGACGCCTCCGCCGTCTCCGACCCGGACGACGGGCTCTCGGCGGCGCTGGCACGGCTGTCGGCCTCCGACCGGGAGCTGCTGCGCCTGGCCTACTGGGACGACCTGTCCCGGGCCGGCATCGCGTCAGTGCTGGGAATCTCCGTCGGCGCCGTCGACACCCGTATGCACCGGGCCAGACAGCGGCTGAAGCAGCACCTGGTCGCGGCGAACCCGAATCAAAATCCGGCGGGTTCAGCGGGTTCGGCGGGTCCACCGGGTTCGGCGAGTCCGGGAGGTCCGGCGAATCCGATGAATCCAGCGCATCCGACGAAGGAGAAGGATCATGCTGAGCGATGAGGCACTCGACCGGATGCTGCGCGACAGTGATCCGGATCCCGGCGAACGGGCCACGGACCCGGATTCGCCCGTCGCGACGAGAATTCTCGCCCGGGTGCGGCAGCGCACCCGCCAGCGGCGCAGGCGCGTGCTGGTCATGGTGCCGACCGTGGCGCTGGTCGTGACCGGCGCGACCGCGGGCACCTACGCGTGGGTGGCCGGTGACGGGCGGGGCCACACCCTCGACTCGACGGGGCTGTCCTGCGTCAGCTCCGACAACGGCGACGCCGTGCTGAGCTTCGACCCCGGTACCGACGATCCCGTGGCCACCTGCCGCGAGCGGTGGCCCGAGCTGTTCGGCCGGACGGCGCCCGCCGCACTCACCGCCTGCGTCGACAGCTCGCGGCAGGGGTCGATCACTGTGTACACGGGTGGCCGGGACCAGTGCCGGAGCCATCGCTCGGACCCCTACCTCGGGCCCACGGAGGAGCAGCTCCGCCTCTCGCACTTCCGGGCCGACCTTCGGAAGCAGTTCGCCGACCGCACCTGTGTGTCCCATCCGGACTTCAGGAAGGTCATCGGGCGGTTGCTCGACCGGCACGGCCTCACGGGCTGGTCGGCACGCCACTTCCAGACCGCGGACCGGGAACCCGAGGGCGCCTGCGCGGACGTGAGCCACTACGACGAGACCGAGCGGATCATCTGGCTCGGCGACCACAAGGCCGGGACTCCTCTCTCCTGGCCCTGAGCCCGCCCCACGGGTACGCCCGGGATTCCGGGCCGCCTGCCGGATGCCACGGGCGGGCGGGCCGGAATCCCGGGACGGCGTGATCAACAGGCGGCAGAATGGCGGGGACGACGGTTCGGTGCCGCCAAGGCGGCCGCAGCAGCCCAGGACACGCGTGCCGTGCCCGGGAGAGGAAAGACATGAGTGAGAACCAGACCCCGTCCGGCGGTTCAGGGAGACTCAACACCGGGGTGGCGCACAACGCCCGGGTCTGGAACTACTGGATCGGCGGGAAGGACAACTACGAGGTCGACCAGGCCGTCGGTGACCAGGTCGCCGGGATGTTCCCGGTGATCCGCGACGTGGCCCGCGCCGACCGGGAGTTCCTCGGCCGCGCGGTCCGCCATCTGGTCGAGGAGCGAGGGGTGCGGCAGTTCCTGGACATCGGCACCGGGCTGCCGACCCTGGACAACACGCACGAGATCGCCCAGCGGTCCGCGCCCGACGCGCGCATCGTGTACGTCGACAACGACCCGATCGTGCTCGCCCACGCGCGGACCCTGCTGACCAGCACTCCCGAGGGCGCCACCGACTACATAGACGCCGACGTCCACCACCCCGAAGGGATCGTCGAGCGTGCCTCGGCGACCCTGGACCTCGACCGGCCCGTAGCGGTGATGATGCTGGGCATCCTCAACTTCGTCCTCGACACCCGTAAGGCGCAGGACATCGTGCGCCAGGTCCTGGCGGCGGTACCGTCCGGCAGCTACCTGGTCCTCACCCATCCCACGACCGACACCGACCTCGGCGGCGAGGGCAACGTGGAGGCGATGAAGTTCTGGAACGAGAACGCCACCCCGCCGATCACCGCCCGCACCCGCGCGGAGGTCACCGCGTTCTTCGACGGTCTGGAGTTCCTCGAACCGGGCCTCGTCTCCTGCACGCACTGGCACGCCGGCAACGGCTCCCCCACCACGGTCCCGCAGTTCGGCGCGGTCGCCGTGAAGCCCTGACGGCCGAGGGGGGGCGTCCGACGGACGCCCCCCGGGCCTGTCCGACGTCGGGGCGGCGCCGAGTGGCGCGGGCCATGGCGGGGCGCGAGGATGCATTCGCCGGAGCCCCCCACTCTGCGGGCCCGCCGAGATGGAGGAGTGCACATGTCCAAGCCGCCGCTTCCGCCCGAGGCCGTCGAACTGCTGAGCCGCCCCAACGCGGCCGTCATCGCCACGGTGCGCACGGACGGCGCGCCCGTGTCCACGCCCACCTGGTACTTGTGGGAGGACGGTAGAGCGCTGATCAGCATGGACCTGGGCCGGGTGCGTCTGAAGCATCTGCGCCGCGACCCCCGGGTGACCCTGACCGTCCTCGACGCGGACGACTGGTACACCCATGTCACCCTCTTGGGCCAGGTGACGGACATGAAGGACGACGAAGGTCTCGCCGACATCGACCGCATCTCCCGGCACTACACCGGCGAGCCCTACCCCGACCGCGTCCGCGACCGGGTCAGCGCCTGGATCGAGGTCGACCGCTGGCACGGCTGGGGCGCCCTGAAGGACAGCAACCAGTCCGGCTAGGACACGCTTCCGCGTTTTCTGGGGCGCGGGGAACCGCGCGATCAGCCACGGACGGCCGCTGCTTCAGGGACACGGGAACCACGTACGGCGCCTGTTTCAGGGGCGCGGGGAACTGCGCACCCAGCCACAGACGGCCGTCGCCCTGTGAGCGCACCCCAGGCACCCCGTGCGGGGCAGCGCTCACGACACAGGCACCGGCTCCCGTGGCGGCAGCCACCGCAAGTGCACGGTCTGCGCGGAACCCTCGGCCCGCAGCAGGGACAGCCGCGGACGCACAGCGTCAGTGCGAGCGCTCGGCGGCTTACGCGCCCCGGCCCGATACGGCAGCGGCCACTGCCCCGCACCGCCCCGATACTCCTGCTCGGCCGCCGCGTGCAGCGTCCAGTGCGGATCGTAGAGATGGGTGCGGCCGAGAGCGCACAGGTCGGCGCGCCCCGCCAGCAGGATCGAGTTCACGTCGTCGTAGGACGCGATGGCTCCGACCGCGATGACAGCCGTGCCGGTGGCCGCCGCGACCTCGTGGCGGATCCGGTCCGCGAACGGCGTCTGGTACGAGCGCCCGTACGCGGGCCGCTCGTCCTTGGAGACCTGCCCGGAGGAGACGTCGATCGCGTCCGCCCCGTGGGCGATGAAGGCGCGGGCGATCTCCACGGCGTCGTGCTCGGTCGTGCCGTCCGGCACCCAGTCGGTCGCGGAGACCCGCACGATCATCGGCCGCTCGGCCGGCCAGGCGGCCCGGACGGCGTCGAAGACCTCCAGGGGGAACCTGAGCCGGTTCCGCAGCGAACCGCCGTACTCGTCGGTGCGGTGATTGGTCGCGGGCGAGAGGAACGAGGACAGCAAGTAGCCGTGCGCGCAGTGGAGTTCGAGCAGGTCGAAGCCCGCTTCGGCGCCACGGCGGGCGGCGGCCACGAAGTCGGCGACCACCGCATCCATACCGGCGCGGTCCAGCTCACGGGGTACGGCCGAGCCGGGTCCGTACGGCAGCGGTGAGGGGCCCACGGTCTGCCAGTTGCCGTCCGGCAGGGGATCGTCCATGCCCTCCCACATGAGCCGGGTGGAGCCCTTGCGGCCGGAGTGGCCGAGCTGGAGTCCGATCCGGGCGGTGCTGCGGTCGTGGACGAAGGACACGATCCGCGCCCACGAGTCGCGCTGCCCGTCGGTCCACAGCCCCGTGCAGCCGGGGGTGATGCGGCCCTCGGGCGAGACGCAGACCATCTCCGTCATCACCAGTCCGGCGCCGCCCATCGCCTTCGACCCGAGGTGCACGAGGTGGAAGTCACCGGGTACGCCGTCGACGGCCGAGTACATGTCCATCGGGGACACGATCACCCGGTTCTTCAGCTCCAGCTCGCCCAGCCGGAACGGCTGGAACATCGCCGGTGCCGTCTCGGGCAGCCCCTGGGAGGCCGCGAAGGCCGCGTCGACCCGGTCGGCGAACTCCTGGTCGCGGGTGCGGAGGTTGTCGTACGTGATGCGGCGCGACCGGGTGAGCAGGTTGAAGCAGAACTGGGTCGGCTCCTGGTGGGCGTACATGCCGATGTTCTCGAACCATTCGAGGGAGGCCTGGGCGGCCCGCTGCGTGGACTCGACGACCGGGCGCCGCTCCGCCTCGTACGCCTCCAACGCGCTCTCGGTGTCCGGGTGTTCGTGCAGGCAGGCGGCGAGGGCGAGGGAGTCCTCCATCGCCAGTTTGGTGCCCGAGCCGATCGAGAAGTGCGCGGTGTGCGCGGCATCGCCGACGAGGACGAGGTTGCCGTGGTACCAGCGCTCGTTGCGCACGGTGGTGAAGCCGAGCCACTTGGAGTTGTTGGCGAACACCTGGTGTCCGGCGAGTTCGTCGGCGAAGAGCTTGCGGACACGCTCGACGGCCTGCTCGTCGGAGGCACCCGGCGGGAACTCGGTCTCCTCGGTGACGTCGAAGCCGGCCCGGCGCCAGACGTCCTCGTGCATCTCGACGATGAAGGTGGAGCCGCTCTCGGAGTAGGGGTAGCCGTGCACCTGCATGGTCCCCCACTCCGTCTGTTTGACGAAGAACTGGAACGCCTCGAAGACCCGGTCCGTGCCCAGCCACATGTACTTGTTGCGCCGTTGGTCCAGGGTGGGGCGGAAGACGCCCGGGTGAGCCGCCCTGACCTGCGAGTTGACACCGTCCGCGCCCACCACGAGGTCGTACGAGGCACGCAGGGCGTCGGTGTCGGGGGCGGCCGTGGAGAAGCGGACGAGCACGCCGAGGTCGTGGCAGCGGCGCTGCAGCAGTCGGAGCAGTTCCTGGCGGCCCATCGCGGCGAATCCCTGGCCGCCCACGGTGTGGGTGCGGCCGCGGTAGTGGATGTCGATGTCGGTCCAGCGGGCGAAGCGGCGTGCCATGGCGTCGGCGAACTCGCGGTCCGCGTTCTCGATGCCGCCGAGCGTCTCGTCGGAGAACACCACCCCGAAGCCGAAGGTGTCGTCGGGGGCGTTGCGCTCCCACACGGTGATCTCGTGGGACGGGTCGAGCTGTTTCATGAGAGCGGCGAAGTAGAGGCCGCCGGGGCCACCGCCGACGATCGCGATCTTCACGGGGTTCCTCTTTCAGTGCTCACCGGCGGCCGTGGTGGCCTGCTCGTCCTCGGCGGTTGTGCCCTCGACGGCCGCGCGGAGCGCGAAACGCTGCAGTTTGCCGCTGGCGTTGCGCGGCAGGGACTCGCGGAACCGCACGTCACGTGGGTACTTGTAGGGCGCGATGACCTGTTTGACGTGGTCCTGGATCTCCCTGGCCTTGGCGGCGTCACCGGTCACGCCGGGCCGCAGGACGACGAAGGCGCAGACGACTTCGCCGCGTTCGGGGTCGCTCCGGCCGACGACGGCGCATTCCAGGACGTCGGGGTGGGTGTCTATGGCGGCCTCGACCTCGGGCCCGCCGATGTTGTAGCCCGAGGAGACGATCATGTTGTCGCCGCGGGCGTGGTAGTGGAAGTAGCCGTCCTCGTCGCGGTGGAAGACGTCACCTGTGACGTTCCAGCCGCTCACGACGTAGTCCTTCTGGCGTTCGTCGTCGAGGTAGCGGCAGCCGACCGGGCCGATGACGCCCAGCCTGCCCGGCTCGCCGGGACCGAGTTCCGTACCGTCGGGGCCGAGGATCGTGGCGCGGAAGCCGGGCACGGGTTTTCCGGTGGCGCCGGGCCGGATGTCGTCGCCGGCCGCCGAGATGAAGATGTGCAGCAGTTCGGTGGCGCCGATCCCGTCGACGACGCGCAGTCCGATCCTGTCGCGCAGTTGCTCCCAGGTGCCCACGGGGATGTGTTCGCCGGCCGAGACGCCGACGCGCAGTCCGGCTAGCTGCTGTTCGCGCCCCTCGCGCAGGATCGCCTTGTAGGCGGTGGGCGCCGTCGCGAGCACGGTGACGCCCTGCTGCTGGACGAGTTCCGCCATGCCCGGCGGGGTCACGGCCTCGGTGAGCAGTGCGCAGGCGCCGGCCCGCAGCGGGAAGACGACGAGCATGCCGAGGCCGAAGGTGAAGGCGAAGGGGGCGCTGCAGGCGACCAGGTCGTCCGGGAGCAGTCGCAGCACATGGCGGCCGAAGGTGTCGTCGATGGACAGGATGTCCCGGTGGAAGTGCATGGTGATCTTCGGGGTGCCGGTGCTGCCGGACGTCGGCGCGAGGAGTGCCACGTCGTCGGCGGCGGTGTCCACGGCGGTGAACTCACCTGACTTCGCCGAGGCGCGCGCCACGAGGTCGCCCGGTCCGGTGCCGCCGAACTCGACGACCTTCAGCGACGGCAGCACGGTGTCACGGACGGTGTGGACGTCCTCGGCGCACCGGTGGTCGACCAGGGCGAGGGCGGGCAGGGTCCGTTCGGCGACCGGGGCGATCTCCCGGGCGCGCAGCGCGGCCATGACGGTGACGACGACGCCCCCGGCCTTGAGCACGCCGAGCCAACTCGCGACGGTCCATGGGGTGTTGGGTGAGCGCAGCAGGACCCGCCCGCCCGGGACCAGGCCGAGGTCCTCGGTCAGCACCTGGGCCACCTGGTTGGCCCGCTTCCTCAGTTCCCCGTAGGTCCAGGTCTCCCCGGCCGGTGTGCGCAGCGCCGGGCGGTCGGCCCCGAACGTCGACGCGGTGCGGTCGATGAGTTCGGTGGCCGCGTTGAGCCGTTCCGGGTGGCGCAGTTCGGGCGTGCCGAACTCGATGGCGGGCCACAGGTGCGCGGGTGGGAGGTGGTCCCGGGCGAAGGTGTCCTCGTACGCCGAGGGAGCCGGTGACCGAGGTCGGATCGGTGGGAGCGGTGGCGGAAGAGTCAACGGAGGAGTCCTTCCGGGAGCCGCCGGTACCGGACGATGCCGAGGCGCCGATGTGCCGAGGTGCCGAGCCGTACCGGGCGGCGGGTCAGGCGGGGCGGATCATTCCCTCCTGGACGACGGTGGCCAGGTGACGGTGGTCGCGGGTGAAGAAGCGGCCGGTGCCCACTCCGCGGCCCGCGTCGGCGGCGACCGCTTCCTGGACGTAGAGGAGCCAGTCGCCGACCGGTCCTGGGCGGTGGAACCACATGGCGTGGTCGAGGCTGGCGGTGACGAGTCCGGGGTCGGCCCAGGCCAGGTCGAGTACGCGCAGGACGGGTTCGAGGATCGTGTAGTCGCAGACGTAGGCCAGCGCGGCCAGGTCCCGCTGGGCGTCGGTCAGTCCCTCGACGGTGCGCAGCGTGTCGAACGGCCTTACCCAGACCGCCTGTTGGGGCAGCCGTTTGCCCTCGACGGTGAGGTAGACCGGGCCGGGCAGATGCCGCATGTCGAAGCTGCGGCCGGTGGACCAGTAGGCCTTGGACTCCTCGGTCATCGAGCCGCCGCTGCGCTCTTCGAGGTACGCGGCCGAGCCGGGGAGGTCTTCCGGGTCGGGGACGACCTCCGCGAACTCCGCGTGGAAGGTCCCGCCGGGCTCCCCCGCCGCGAAGTTGGCCAGGCAGACGTAGAGCGGTTTGCCGTTCTGGTAGCCGCGTACCTGCCGGGTGCTGTAGCCGCGGCCGTCGCGCAGCACCTCGACCTCGTAGCGCACCTGTGCGCCGATGTCGGCGGGGCGCAGGAAGTAACTGTGCATCGAGTGCAGCGTCTTGGCGTCGGTCACCGACCGCATGGCCGCCGCCGCTGCCGCCGCGACCAGGTCGCCGCCGTACGCCTTGGGCCAGGGGCAGGGCTGGGTGACGGCGGTGAAGGCGAGGTCGAAGTGCTCCGGCGGGGTGGGCGTCAGCGTGACGGCCTCGGTGAAGAACGCGGAGGTCGGCGGTGTCCCGCCCGTTGTCGGACCGGGTCCCGGCGTCATCGGTCGAGCCAGTCGCGCAGGTCGGCGTCGGCCACGTCGGTGAGGTTGACGACGATGTTCTCCGGCGTCCGGGTGGTCATCCAGGTCAGGGGATCGGTGCGGGAGAGGTTGCACTCGATGTGCGGCATGAACGGCGGGACGAAGACCCAGTCGCCCTCCGACATGTCGACGTAGTCCTCGAACTTCTCGCCGAAGTAGATGCGGGCCCGCCCCGACAGGACGTAGCCGCCGGTCTCGGCCTCGCCGTGGTGATGGGTGACCGAGCGGTAGCCGGGGTCGTTGCTGACCTTGCCGAACCACAGTTTGGTGGCGGGTGTGTGCTGGATGCTGACGCCCGAGATCCGGACGGCCCCGCCGGAGTCGGCGGTGTTCCCGCTCTCCGATCCGGCGCGCGTCACCACGGGAGCCACGATCCCGCTGGGCAGCCGGTACATCGAGGCGTCACCCTCCAGGCGGTACTTGCTGAGGTCGGGCTCCATGGGGACTGGCTCCGTTCCGGTCGTGCGGCTTCGGGAGCGGGTGATCAGTGAGTGATCGGTGCGTGATCGATTGCACGGTCAGTGTCGTATCTCGTTTTTTTCACGACCGTCATTTATTGTCAATATGGCGCGCCGGAGACAACTCGTCGAGCCGGACCGCGACCATCCGAACCGGAGGGCCACGTGACTCCCATCGCCGTGAACCCGGGAGCCCTGCCGACACCCCGCGGCTACTCGCACGGAACGCTCGCGGGGAACACGCTCCACCTGGGCGGACAGACCGCTCTCGACGCCGACATGAAGATCGTGCCGGGCGGAATCGTCGAGCAGTTCCGCCAGGCGTTCGGCAATGTCCTGACGACACTGCGCGAGGTGGGCGGCGAGCCGCGGGACCTGGTCAGCGTGACGATCTACCTGACCGACATCCCCGACTACCAGGCGCACGGCAAGGAGATCGGCACGGTGTGGCGCGAGCTCGCCGGGCCCGTCTATCCGGCGATGGCCGGCATCGGCTGTACGGCCCTGTGGCAGCCCGAGGCGATGATCGAGATCCTGGGCGTGGCGGTGATCCCGGAGGAACGGCTGATCCGGCCGTAACCCCGACCGGCCTGCCCCGCCCCGCGCCCCTGGGAAACCGGTCGAACCAGTCAACATACCGGGTAATCAAGACGACTTGGGTTCCTCGGACAGGGCTTCGTCCGCTTCGTACGTATGCGCGGGGTCGGGTCGATACGATGCCTGTCGGGCGGTCGGCCCGGACTCGGTACAGCTTCCCTCGCGGTACGGCCGCACACGGTAGGCGGACGCAAGTCGACGTATCCCCCGTGCAGTTGGAGCTGTCCATGCGCATCGACCGTTCGAAGCTGTCGCTCGACCAGCCCGTGTCCTGGCTCGATCCGAACCGCGGGACCCACGAGGAAGCAGCCGAGTGGCTGCGGTTCGGCCCCATGGTGCCGGTGGCGCTGCCGGACGACGTCCGTTCCTGGGCGGCCATGTCGGCCGCGGCGGCCCAGACGGTACTGGACGCACACCCCGACCTCTCCAGCGATCCGCGGCACTGGGGTGCGTACACACGCGGGGAGATACCCGCCGGGTGGCCGCTGCTCAACCTGATCGTCGGGGAGTCGATGCTCAACGCGGACGGGGCCGACCACCGCAGGCTTCGCCGCCTGGTGAGCCACGCCTTCACTCCCCGGCGTATCGACGCGCTCGCGCCCCGGATCGGTGACATCACCCGGGAGTTGCTGAGCGGTCTGGAGTCCGGGGGGCCGGAAGCGGTGACCGATCTCAAGGAGAATTTCGCCTATCCGCTCCCGCTGTTGATCATCTGCGAGCTGTTCGGTCTCACCGATCCCGATCAGCAGCACCGATTACGTGGTCACTTCCGGACCATGCTGAGTGTCGAGGTGAGTGGCGCCGAGCGACAGGAGGCCGCGGTCGGGCAGCGCGAGGTGCTGGCACGTCTGGTCGCCGACCGTCGTGCGGCCCCGCTCGGCGATCTGACCAGCGCGCTGATCGAGGCGTTGGACGACGAGGACGGCAGGCTGTCGGAGAAGGAGCTGATCGACACCCTGGAGATCATCCTGCTGGCCGGCCACGAGACCACGGTCAACTCTCTGACCAGCACCGTCCACGCCCTGCTCACCCACCCCGACCAACTCACCGCGCTTCTCGACGGCGAACTCGACTGGTCGGCCGCCGTGGAAGCGGGCCTGCACTGGAACTCGCCGCTGCGCAACCTGTTCATGCGCTACGCGCTGCGGGACACCGACCTGCACGGAGTGACCGTGCGCCGCGGCGAGCCGATCGTCGTCGGTCTGGCCGCCGCCAACCGCGAACAGCGCGGAACGGTCCCGGCGCGCTTCGACATCCGCGACTCCCGCCACTACGAACGCCAGCTCGCCTTCGGTGCGGGCCCGCACTACTGCCTCGGCGCCCCCCTGGCCCGCCTGGAGAGCGCGATCGGGCTCTCCCAGCTCTTCACCCGCTTCCCCGCCATGCGGCTGGCCGTGCCCGAGTCGGAACTGGTGCCCGTGATCTCCACGGCGGTGAACGGCCTCGCCGCCCTCCCGGTCGTCCTCCGGCCGGCATCCGCCTGAGGCTCCGGCGCCCCCGCCACGCGTCACCAACTGCGCGGCCCGGCACCGGAGGTGCCCGACAGCCGGTGCCGACCAGATCATTGTTACCGTTCACCGATGTCTGACTCTTCACGCGACACCGCGGCCGGCGCCGGTTGGGGCACATCGGAACGCGGTGCCTACAAGCACCTGATGCCCCAGCAGGTCGAGAAACTGTCCTGGGTCAATCCCAAGACCCTGTGGCCGGCCCGGAACGGCACGCTGGCCTCACTGTTCGGGGACCCGACGGGCCACACCCGCGGCCGCTGGGTGGAGCAGCGGACGGCGGCCGGGGCACCGGCCGACAAAGTGGTCCGGCACCCCGCGCCGGACCGCTTCTCCTTCATGGTCATCGGAGACACCGGCGAAGGGGACGACCCCCAGTACGCCGTCGTCCCCGGGTTCCTGAAGGCCGGTCGGGGCACGGAGTTCGCCGTGCTCGCCAGTGACGTGATCTACCCGGTCGGCGCCGCCGACGACTACGGCCCGAAGTTCTTCCGCCCCTACCAGGACTATCAGGCGCCGATATACGCCATACCCGGCAACCACGACTGGTACGAGGACCTGGACGGCTTCATGCGTGTCTTCTGTGACGCGCCGCCCCTCGCGCCACCGGCCCCGCCCCGCCGACTGTCGGCCGCCTGGTGGCGGACACTGCTGTGGCACAAGCCGAGGGCGCCCGACGAACAACGCCTCGCCGAGGCGCGGCGGTTGCGCTCGGCGCCCGCCCAACAGGCCGTGCAGCCGGGCCCGTACTGGGCCGTCGACGCGGGCCCGGTGCGGATCATAGGCATCGACACCGGCCTGCTCGGAACCGTCGACGCCGAGCAGGGCCGATGGCTGCGCGAGGTCTCCAAGGGGGACACCCCCAAGATCCTCGTCACCGGCTCCCCGCTGTACGTGGACGCCGAGCACCACCCCTGCTCCATCGAGGGCGGCGGAACGGTCGACGAGATCGTGCGCGATCCCGACCACCACTACGTGGCCGCGATAGGCGGCGACATCCACAACTACCAGCGCTACCCGGTGGCCGTGGACGGCCGCACCATCCAGTACGTGGTGGCCGGCGGCGGCGGGGCCTTCATGCACGCCACCCACACCATGCCGCGGATCTCCGTCGCAGGTGTCACCGAGGAAGACTTCCGCTGCTATCCGCTGCGCGGCGACTCCCTGGCCTTCTACAGCAGGCTCTACGGACGCCGGCTGCGCATGCGGCGGTTCTTCACGCTCACCGAGGACCAGGCGACCGCCGTCGTGTCCGAGCGCCTCGGCGTCCCCCCGACCCGCGCCCGGGTGCGGGCCACCCGGGTCACCCCGCGCACCCGCGTGGTCGCGAGCCTGCTGGGTGCCGGCAGTCGCCCCGACCGCACGTCACGTCTGCGGCTGCCGGTGCGCAAGGTCCACAGCCGGCTCTTCTCGCCCGGTTCGGCGACGTACAGTCCGCCGTTCTTCAAGTGCTTCCTGCGCCTGGACGTCACCCCGGAGTCCGTCCGGCTGCGCTGCTTCTCCGCGACGGGGAACCTGCCGCAGGAAGTCGATCCGCCCGTGGAGGACGAGGTGACCATCCCGCTGGTGTGACGTGCGGCGGTTCCCCCGAATGGCGGAGCCCGGCTTGCGGGCGGACGATGAGAGGGAGGGGGCTCCGATCCGCGTGTCCGCGGACGTCACGGGAACTCCGTGGCTGTCACGGGGACGGCGGCAGGGCCCCGAGGCTGTGAACGAAGCTGGATTGGAGGGACCGTCATGATGGAGATCAAGGCGGTCGAGAAGCCGGACGAACGGCGGGACTTCCCGCACGGTCACCTGGAAGCCGTTCATCTCACCGGGCTCGACTTCGCCGTGGCGACGTTCGAGCCGGGCTGGCGCTGGTCCGAGTCCGTGGCACCGATCGCGGGCACCGAGAGCTGCCTGGTCCATCACAACGGGTACGTGGTCCGGGGCCGTATGCGGATACGGATGGACGACGGCGCCGAGGGCGAGGTCGGCCCCGGAGACGTCTTCGTCTGCCCGCCCGGCCATGACGCCTGGGTCGTGGGGGACGAACCCGCCGTGGTGTTCGACTTCGCCGGAGGCATGGCACAGGAGTACGCGAAGGCGACCGACTGACATCCCGGCCGACAGCCCGGTGGGCACCGGAACACTCGGTCCGCTCCCCCAGGTCGGCCGGTCGGTCGACACGGTGGCCGACTCCGACACAGCATCTCCCCCTCGGCGCGGGGTCATTCCGGGCCCCCGCGTCTATTCTGGGGTCGCATGGAGGGGGCAGCGGGCAGCGGGGCGACCGGTGAACTGCCGGAGTCCAGTGCGTCGTTCGGCCCGCTCGTGGTCGCGTCGCCGATCCTGCGGGCCGCGCACGTCGTCCTGCCCGAGGAGAGCCCCGACCCGGTCCTGCTGCCGTCGATCACCCTGTTGGACCGGGCCGCGTCCCACGGCGGCGACCCGGGAGGACTGCCGCTGCCCTCGGGGCGGCTGCTCGCGGGCCAGTACCGGCTGATCCGGCCGCTGGGCTACGGCGGCATGGGCGAGGTCTACCTCGCGCTCGACACCAAGGTCGACGACCGCGAGGTCGCCATCAAGATCCTCAACCCGCAGCAGGCGGCGGCATCGGCGGGTGCCCTGGCCCAGGAGCGGCGGGCCCTGGTCGACCTCAGCCACGGCGACATCATCCGTGTCTTCAACTACGGGCACCATCCGGAGGTCGGCGACTTCCTCGTCCTGCAGTACGTGGACGGCCTCACGCTCGAAGAGGTGCGGGCGCGGGTCCAGGTGAACCCGGACGAGTTCGGCGGCGGCCGCTTCCACGAGTTCGTACTCGCCTACGGGGTACGGATCCTGGCCGCGCTGGGGCATCTGCACGCCGACCGGCCCGGCAAGGTCTACGGCGACCTCAAGCCGGACAACGTGATGCACGACGGCACCTCCACGAAGATCATCGATGTGGGGAGCGTCCGCTCGGCCGGGCTGCCCGGCCACACCACGGAGGGTTTCCGGGCCCCGACCGTCGGCCCGGACGGCCAGTCCACCGGCCAGGACGACCTGTTCAGCCTCGGGGAGACCCTGCGGCGGCTGAGCGGACTGGGCCGCTGCCCCGACGACCTGGCGGAGCTGGGCCGCCTGGACATGATCAGCCCGCCGACCGGCGAGTCGGAGCCACCGGGCGGGGCCGAAATCCTTCACACTCCCGGGGCACCCGCCATGACGGCACCCGCGCCCCGCGGACTCGGACTGGTGTCGCTCGCCCGGGTACTGCACCGCGCCACCCGCGGCGAACGGGCCGAACGGTTCGCCACCGCGCTGGAGATGGAGGAGCAACTACGCGGCGTCTTCCGGGAGTTGCGGTCGCTGCGGACCGGATTGGAGACCTTCGAGCCGTCACCGCTCTTCTTCCAGTCGCCGTACGCGCTCGACGCGGCCCTCGGTTCGGCGCCGCCCGTCACCCGGTGGGCGGCACCGGACGCGCCCGCCCCGTACGCGCCGCCCTCGCCGGCCGAGGTCGCCATGCGGCTGCCCGTCCCGCGGCCCGATCCGCACGACCTGCATCACGCCGAGCTGAGCAGGCTGGCCGACGCCGCCCCCGAGGCGCTGCTGCAGCACACCGGGGACTGGCGGGACTCGCCGGAGGTTCTGCTGCTGCGCTGCCGTCTGCGACTGCGCAGCGCAGGGGGCGGGACCACGGCCGCCGAACGCGAACTGCGGTCCACCGAGAGCTTGATCGGCGCCGAGCGCGCCCCCCACGACTGGCGCCTCGGCTGGCACCGCGGGCTGCTCGCGCTCGGACAGGACCGGGCCGGGGCGGCACGGCGCCACTTCGACGAGGTGTTCGCGGCGATCCCGGGCGAGTACGCGCCGAAGCTGGCCCTCGGCTACTGCGCCGAGCGGCTCGGCCGCTGGCAGGAGGCGCTGACGTTCTACGAGGCGGTGCGGCTGCGCAACCCGTCGCTCGGCAGTGCGGCGTTCGGTGCGGCACGGGCGCGGCTCGCGCTGGGCGGGGAGCAGGTGTGGGACGACGCCGTACGGGCCCTGGACGCGGTGCCGCAGCACTCACGGCACCGGACCGCCGCGCGGACGGCGGCCGTACGCGTCGGCGTCGAGCATGTGCGCACCGCCGAGCGCCCGGACGCGGTGGCCGAGCGGCTGCGCGAGGTACTGGCCAGACTGGCCCGCCTGTTCCACGCGCACGGACTCACGGACGAACAGGCCCGGGTCCGTATGACCGCGGAGGTCTGGGAAGCGGTACGGGGCGCTCTCGTGCGGGATGCGATCGACGCGGCGGGGCTGGCCGAGCTCGCCGCGGGCGCCGACGCGCGGCTGGGACTCCCGTCCGACGAGCCCGGTCTGCGCCGAGAGCTCTCGCGTCTGTATCTCACCCTCGCGCACCAGGCCGCCCGGTCCGCCGCCACCGAGGACGGGGCCGTCGCCGAGACCCTGCTGGACCGTGCCTACGCGGTCCGACCGCTCGCCTTCCGGCACCACCGGGACAGCCCCTGGCTCGGGAAGAGAGTGACGACCTGGCTGCGGACGATCGCCCATACGCCCTCACAGGGAAAGACCGTCCGGGCGGCCCGCGAGTGACCGCTGCGGCACGACGCAGGCGTACGGCCCGGGGCGCGGGTGCCGAGACGGCGCCGCCCGCACGTCTGCGCCGGGCCGCGCGGGGAGCGGTGGTCGTCGTCGCCGAACTCGCCCGCCGGCTCTGGCGCTACCTGTGGCCGTCCACCGCCGGCCGCCGCAACCGCGCGTATCTGCGGGACCGGCTCGTCGCGCTGCCGCTGCTCGCGGTGGTGGCGTTCGGCACGCTCGGCTGGGCGTACACGGACGTGCGGGACGACTCGGAGTATCTGCGCGGCCGGCTGGCGCCCGCGCTGATCGGCCTCGCGAACGCCAAGGCGTCGCTGTTCATCGCGCAGGGCGAGGCCGAGGAGAACCTCGACGAGGCGGGAGCCGTCGAGCTGGGCGGGCTCAGCGAGCGGTACCGCACACGGGTGGCGCGGGCGACGCAGAGCCTCAACCAGGTCACCCGCAGCGGAGCCCTGACCGTGGCCGAGGAGCAGGAGCTGCGCGTGGTGTCGGCGTTGGTCGTGGACTACACGGGGTGGATCGGGCGGGCCCAGGGCCACGCGAACGACGCCGTGCTGCGGGACGCCGAGCTCACCTACGCGCGCAGCATGCTCTGTTCGGCGCCGGTCGCCGCCACGGACCGCCAGGACCGCTACCCGCCGTGTCCCGCGGTGACCGGTTCCGGCGCGACCTCGATCGTGGACCGGGTCACGGGGCTGGAGCGGCAGTTGCGCGAACGGCTCGCGGAACGGGCCTCGTGGGGCGGGGGCGTGGTCACCGCCGCCGTGGTCTCCGGGCTCGCCCTCGTACTCTTCGCCGCCGGTCTCTGGCACAGCGTGATGTTCCTGCGCCGCCGCTTCCGGATCCGGCTCAGCCTTCCGCTGGCGGCCGCCGCACTGCCCCTGCTCGCCGTACCGCTCCTGACGGCCGACGCGCTGCTCGCCCAGGACGCCCAGACACGGTCCGCGCCTTTGGCCCACTCGCTCGCCGCGCAGACGTCTCCTGAGACGGAGACGATCGCCGAGGAGCGCCCCTTCGACGGCCCCGACCCCCACGCCATCGGAGTACTGGAGACCAGGATCGACGAGAGACTGTCCGACGGCCGGCTCCCCTTCCTCGACGGGGCCGGCCCCGTCGTCCTCCCCGCGGGCCTGCTCTCCGCCGGTCTCGTCGGAGGCGCCCTGCACGCGTACCGCCGCGAGTACCTCGTGGTCGCCCGCCCGGGAGCCGTCTCATGACCTGCCACGTGACCCGCCTCAGGGCCCGTCCCCTGCGTGCCCTGCGTGTCCTGCTCGCCGGGTGTCTGCTCGCCCTGGTCCCCGGCTGCGGCTCGGACGACCCCGACCCCCTCGTCGTCCTGGGGCCGTGGACCGGAGCGGAGGGCGAGGCCTTCGAGGCCGCGCTCCAGCGGCTCGACGACGGGACCGGCAGGACCTACACCTACGAGGGCACCCGCTCACTGCGCGAGACCCTCGTCTCACAACTTGAGGCGGACACCCCGCCGGACGTCGCGGTCCTCAACAGCATCGGCGAACTCACCGAGTACGCCCGCCGCGACAAACTGAAGCCGCTCACCTCGCCGACCCGCGAACGCGCCTTCTCCCCGTGGTCGCCGGAAATCCTGGTGGACGGCAGCAGCCGCACCTACTGGGTCCCGCTGAAGGTCGACCTGAAAAGCCTGGTGTGGAGCAAGGAGGGCACGCCGAGCGACGATCCGACCTGGTGCGTGGGGCTCGCCTCGCAGGCCACCTCGGGGTGGCCCGGCACGGACTGGATCGAGGACATCCTGCTCCACCAGGCGGGCCCCACCCGTTACGAGGAATGGGCGACGAGTAGGCTCAGCTGGCGGGATCCGGACGTCGTACGGGCGTGGACGACCTGGGCGGAACTGCTCGACGGCCGCTCCGACGCCTCCGTGGAACGGTCCCTGACCACGTCGTACGAGGGCACGTCCGGACCGGCCGGGCCCCGGGGACTGCTGAACTCCCCCGGCTTCGAGTGCACCCACGAACACCAGAGCGCCTTCATCCGTTACGTGTACGCGGGCGACGACATCCGGGTGGAGCCCTCGGCCCGGTTCCTGCGCGGGCGGGCCGAGTACCGCGACACGTTCGAGGTCGCCGGTGACATGGCCGCCGTCTTCAGCGACGACCCGGCGGCCCAGGAGCTGGTGGAGCGGCTGTCGAGCCCGGCCGGGCGGGAGCGGTGGCGGGCCGAGGCGGACCCGGCGGTGCGCCCGCTGTTCCCGAACACGACGGGGCTGCCGCCCTCGGATCCCGCGAACGCCACCGAGCAGGAGATCGACGGCCTGCTCAACTCGACGGCCCGCGCGCTGTGCTTCGACGCCTCGGACGTGATGCCGCCCGAGCTGCGTGACGCCTTCCACAAAGCGGTGCTCGCGTTCTTCCGCGATCCCGCGAAGAAGCATCTCGCCTCGCTGCTGCGGCAGTTGGATGCCGTGCGGGTCCAGGTGGACGAGGACTCGGACGACGGCCGCTCGTTCCGGCCGCCCGAGAACATCTGCGCCGGCCCCGCCGGCTGAGAGCCGGTGTCCGCCCCGGACCGGCCCGGTGGTACGCCCTTGGCCGGCTCCCGGTGCGGAGGAGTCGGCCAAGGGGACCCGGTCCGGGTCAGGAGCTGGGGCACTCCTTCCATGCCAGGTGGTAGATGGTGCTGAGTTCACCGTCGGTCGAGTCCATGGTCATGAAGCTGGTGCTGCTGGGAGCGGACGTGCCCGCGTTCACACGGATCTCGGTGTTGATGTTGAAGTTCCGCTGGACACCGCAGGGCGCCCAGACCAGTTGGGCCCACTCCGTGGTGTCCGTGGCCTGCCAGTTGTCGTCGTAGGGGCCTCTGAAGGGATGGGTGATGGAGGCCGTGTTCGACGAGCCCTGGAAGTAGTACGAGGCCTTCTCGGTGCTGGTCGCCCCCGCCTTGAGAGAGGCGAAGCCGCGGTAGTCCGCGCTGGCGATGGCGTACGTGAAGCCCCCTGGCACGGCGACGACCAGGTTGAGCTGGCAGTTCTTGCGGAACGCGGTGGGATCGGAGTTGCCTCCGACCTGGGCGAGATAGTCGCTGTAGGTCACCGTGAAGGCGGTGTTGTCCGGGGACACGGCGACGGCGGCGGTGCCCTGCGGACAGCCGGAGCCGTTCACCGTGGCGACATTGATGACGATCTTGTCCGGGGGCGGGTCGACGATCACGCCCGACGGGTTGTGCGCGGGGAGTGCGGTGGCGAACAGCGCGGCGATCGCGCCACTCAGGAGCAGCCCACCAGTCATGGTGTTCCAATCCGTTGCGTCGGTGTTCCGGCGGCGGGGAACGTGTCCCGCCGCGAAATGGGGGGTGCGGGCCTCCGCGTGCACGGAGAGCCGTCGCGGACCTGGTGCTTTGGATCAGACATGGAGCCGCGGGCGCACAGACAGTCATGCACATGTCAAACAATCAACTACGCGCACACCGTCCGCACGCCTACCGGGACCCGACCCTGTGAAGGAGCCATGAAGGCGCTGTGAAGGCCGGGAGCGATCGCATCGTACGTACCCCGACCCGGACGAGCCAGGTCGAACTCCAGCCATTTGTGCACCCTGCGACGGCGGGCGTGGCGCGGACGCGTTCCGGTCCACGGCATCGGCCGTCGGCGGGGCAGCCGCCGGCCGTGCGCGCACCCCACCGGTCAGACCTCGAACTCCGTCAGGTCGATCGAGTAGAGCCGCAGGTCGTGTCCGTGCACCGGGTCCTGCGCGGCGCCCTCCATCTTCATGCCGAGCTTGTCCAGCACGTTCGCGGACGCGCTGTCACCCGGCCGGGGCGCGGCGACGACCCGGTCGATACCGCGGTCCTGGAGGGCGAACTCAAGCGCGGCGTGAGCGGCCTCCGACGCGTATCCCTGTCCCCAGTAGACCCGTCCCAGCCGCCAGCCGATGGCGATCCGGTCCGCGATCTCGGGCGGGGAATCGGCGACGTACAGGCCGACCGCTCCGGCGAGTTCTCCCGAGCCGAGGAGTTCGACGGCGAAGATCCCGAAACCCTCCTCGTCCCACTCCTCCTCCCACGCCTCGATGTCCTCCGCGGTCTCCTCCAGGGAGCGCGGGCGGCCGTCGCCGATCCATTGCATGACCGTCGGGTCGGCGTGGATCTCGGACATGGGCACGAGGTCGTCGTCCCGCCAGCGGCGCAGCAGGAGGCGGGGGGTACGGATGTCGTTCATGCCCCCATCCTGTCGATACCGGGCGTGAGTACGAAATCCGCGGGGCCGCGAGCCGTGGGCCGCACGTGTGTCCGGCGGCACGCGGCGACCGCCGCCGACCCGCCAGCCGACGGCGGGGCGCACGCCACCGTCGCCTCCGACCGTGCGTCCCGCGCCCCGCGCCCCGCGCCCCGCGAGGGACCCGCGGGACGCCCTGGCTGTCCGGGGGCCCGGTGGCCGGGCCGGGCGTTCTAGCGCGCGAGCCACACCACCAGGGCGATGACGATCACGGCCAGAACCAGCACCGCCGGCAGGGCGCGCTTGAGGACGGCGCCCCGGGCGACGCTCATCAGGTCCAGGGGCTGTGGCTCGGCCGGGGCGGGTGCGGGGCCGACGCCGTTCGACCCGGCGGTGGGCCCAGCCACCGGGGCCGCCGGGGCAGGCTCCTTCGCGGCTGCGGTCGCGGCGGCGGGGGCGTTCTCCTCCGGGCCGTCCGCGGTGGCGGCGGCCGGCACCGTGGTTCCCGGCCCGGTGGCCGGTCCGCCCGCCGGGCCGGCGTCCGGCACCACGGCGGGACCGGCGCTCGGCACGGACTGCGAGCCGGCGTCCCGGCGCCTCTCCGCGGCGAGCCGGCCCTCCAGGTTGTCGACGAACTGGGCGAGCAGCCGCCCGCTGATCTCCTCGATCATCCCCTTGCCGAACTGCGCGACCCGGCCCGTGATGGTGAGCCGGGTGTCCACCGTCACCCGCGTTCCGTCGCCGTCCGGGACGAGCCGGGCGGTGACCCAGGCATCGGCGTTGCCCTGGCCGCGGGTGTCACGGCCCCGCGCGTGCAGCACCGCCGTACGCCCCGCCTCGTCCTTCTCCTCGAAGGAGACGACCCCCTTGTACTGGACGGTCATGGGGCCGACCTTGACCTTCACGACGCCGTTGTAGGCATTCCCGTCCACGCCGGTGAGCTGGGCACCCGGCATGCAGGGAGCGATCCGCTCCACGTCGGTCAGTACGTCCCAGGCCTCGCCGGGCGGCAGGTTCACTCGGAACTCGTTGGTGAAGTCCATGACGGACACACGATGGGCTCCGCCCGCCGGGGCGTCAACGTGCTCTTCAGCCTTTGCTTAAGACGCCCGGCAGGAGCTGCTCAAGAGGCCCGGCGGGAGGACGTCAGCTCCAGATCGTGACGTGGACAGGCGGACGGAACTCGTTCATGGGAACCCCGTTGGAGCGGGTCAGCACCGCCTGCGTCGCGGCCGGTGTCGTCACGAAGCGGCACAGCGCGGTGGCCGTCGTCGACCGCCGTTCACCGGTGAGCGCGCTCGCGTACAGGATCCCGCCCAGCCGGGCGCCCGCGACGTCGAGCCGGACCAGTGCCCCGCGCCGCAGGTCGTCGCGCACGACGTGCAGGAAGGCCACGGACAGGCCGGCCCCGGCGGCCACCGCGTTGAGCGAGGCCGTGACGCTCGGGAACGCCTTGGCGTCGGTGGCCTCGACACCGATGTGGGCGAGGAAGGCGCCGGACAGGGTGTCCGGATCGAGCCCGGCGGGGCCGAGCAGCCATGGTTCCTGGGCCAGTTGGGCGGGGACCAGCCGTTGCCGGTTTCGCAGCGGATGGTCCGGTGCGGCGACGACGGCCAGCTGGAAGCGCAGGAACGGTATCGACTCGACGGCCGGTCCCGGATGCGGGGCCGGACCGATCGTGACATCGGCACGGCGGTCGCGGAGCAGGTCGCCGAAGACGGCCACCGGTACGGCGAGGCTCTCTACGTCCAGATCGGGCTGCCTGCGCCCGAAGGCCGTGAGCAGCGCGGGCAGCACCTGCTCGACGCCGGCCTCGGTGGACGCCACGCGCAGGTGGGCGGTGCCGGAACTCGCCTGGCGGACCCGGTGCCGGGTCTCCTCGGCGAGTCCGACGATCTCGGCGGCCCCCGCGGCCAGCCGGCTGCCGCCCGGGGTGAGGCTGATCCCGCCGGCGGCCCGGATGAAGAGCACGTCGCCCAGTTCGCGGCGGAGCGCGGCGACCGCTCCGGAGACGGCCGCCTCGGTGACACCGAGGGACTGGGCGGCGCCCTTCACGGAGCCCAGGCGGGCCACTGTGACGAACGCGCGCAGCTGAGTCAGCGTCATGTCCGTCATTACAACGGCTGTTCGGCCGGTAGGACCCCTTCCGGTACCAGGTGTCTTAAGCATTCGCTTGAGTCGCCGTTGACCGGCACATACGCCCGCGCAATTGTTCCCCCCGGACCTCTGGGGCCCGGGACCCCCGGACACCGGCCCGGTCCTCGACGGGAGGGAGCGTGCCGTGCAGGTACCCGCTTCGTTCGACTACCGGCGCGCGGCGAGCGTGGACGAGGCGCTGGAGCTACTGCGGCGCTACGGCGAGGAGGCCCGGGTCGTGGCCGGCGGTCACAGCCTGCTGCCGATGATGAAACTGCGCCTCGCCGGGCCCGAACTCCTCGTCGACATCAACGACCTGCACGAACTGGACCACATCGAGAGGGTCGGCGAGGAGCTGCACATCGGCGCCCTCACCCGGCACCGCACCCTCCTGGAATCGTCGCTGGTCGGCCGCCACTTCCCCATCGTCCATGACGCGGAGAGGGTGATCGCCGACCCGCCGGTCCGCAACCGGGGCACGATCGGCGGCTCCCTGTGCCAGGCGGACCCGTCGGAGGACCTGTCCGCGGTGTGCGGGGCACTGCACGCCCGCGTCGTGATCCGCGGCGAGAGCGGCGAACGGGTCGTGCCCATGGCCGACTTCCACCAGGGCCCGTACGAGACCGCGGTGGGCGTCGGCGAGATGCTGGTCCAGATACGGATCCCGGTCCTGCCGGGGGCGGGGAGCGCGTACGAGAAGGTCGAGCGGAAGGCCGGTGACTGGGCCGTCGCCGCCGCGGGGGTCGCACTGACCCTGCGCGAGGGGCGGATCGCCGACGCGGGCGTGGGCCTGGCGGCGGTGGGCGCCGGTGCGCTGAACCTCGACGCGGTCCAGGAGCTGCTGAACGGCGGCGAGCCGGCCGAGTCGTTGTACGAGGAGGCCGGCCGGCTGGCCTCCGCGAGCTGTTCGCCGGTCACCGACGGCCGGGGCAGCGCCGAGTACAAGCGGCACCTGGCCGGCGAACTCACCAGGCGGGCCCTGCGGCGAGCCGTCGCACGGGCCGCCGGGGCCACCACGGCAAGGGAGGCGTGAGGCGTATGCGGATCACCGTCAAGGTCAACGGCGAGGACCGGACCCGGGAGGTCGAGCCCCGCCATCTGCTGGTGCGCTTCCTCCGTGACGACCTGGGGCTGACGGGCACGCACTGGGGCTGCGACACCAGCAACTGCGGCACCTGTGTGGTGCTGATGGACGGCGAGCCGGTGAAGAGCTGCACGGTCCTGGCGGCGATGGCGGCCGGTCATGAGATCCGTACGGTCGAGGACCTGGCGGACGGCGACCGGCTCGACCCCGTGCAGCGGGGTTTCATCGAGCAGCACGGCCTGCAGTGCGGGTTCTGCACGCCGGGCATGATGCTGACCGGCCGGGCGCTCCTGGACCGCAACCCGGATCCGTCCGACCAGGAGATCCGTGAGGCGATCTCGGGCCAGCTGTGCCGGTGCACCGGCTATCTGAACATCGTCAGGTCCATCCAGTGGGCGGCCAGGGAAGAGGCCGCGGCCACCCCCGAGGGCACGGCCACCGCTCCGGCCACGACCACGGGGAGCCGGACATGACCACCGTCGACGAACCCCCGGTGCCGCCGCGGCAACAGGAGAACGGGCACGAGCGGCCCATCGGCTTCGGCCGGATGAAGCGCAAGGAGGACCCCCGCTTCGTACGCGGCAAGGGCCGCTACGTCGATGACATCCAGCTGCCCGGCATGCTGCACGGGGCGGTCCTGCGCAGCCCGTTCGCGCACGCCCGCATCCTGTCCGTCGACACGTCCGCCGCCGAGGCGCACCCCAAGGTCAAGGCGGTGATCACCGGCGAGACGCTGGCCGGGCTCGGGCTCGACTGGATGCCGACGCTGTCGATGGACACGCAGGCCGTGCTCGCCACCGACAAGGTCCGCTTCCAGGGCCAGGAGGTCGCGTTCGTCGTCGCCGAGGACCACTACGCGGCACGCGACGCGATCGAACTGATCGACGTCGACTACGAGCCGCTGGACCCGGTGGTCAACGCCCGGCACGCCCTGGACCCCGACGCGCCCGTCATCCGGGACGACCTGGAAGGACGTACGGACAACCACGTCTTCGACTGGGAGGCGGGCGACAGCGCGGCCACCGACGAGGTGTTCGCGCGGGCCGACGTCGTCGTCGAGCAGACCATGCTCTATCCGAGGGTCCACCCGGCCCCGCTGGAGACCTGCGGAGCGGTCGCCTCGATGGATCCGGTCGACGGCAAACTGACCCTCTACTCCACCACCCAGGCACCGCACGCCCACCGGACCCTCTACGCGATGGTGGCCGGCATCCCCGAGCACAAGATCCGGGTCGTGGCCCCGGACATCGGCGGCGGTTTCGGCAACAAGGTCGGCATCTATCCGGGGTACGTCTGTGCGATCGTCGGGTCGATCGTCACCGGGCGGCCCGTGAAGTGGATGGAGGACCGCTCCGAGAACCTGATGAGCACGTCCTTCGCCCGCGACTACCACATGGCCGGCGAGATCGCGGCGACCCGGGACGGAAGGATCCTGGGCGTGCGGGTCAAGGTCCTCGCCGACCACGGCGCCTTCAACTCCACGGCGCAGCCCACCAAGTACCCGGCCGGCTTCTTCCACATCTTCACCGGCTCGTACGACATCGAGGCCGCGCACTGCAAGGTCACGGGCGTCTACACCAACAAGGCACCCGGCGGGGTCGCGTACGCCTGCTCCTTCCGGGTCACCGAGGCGGTCTATCTCATCGAGCGCCTGGTGGACTGCCTGGCCGACGAACTGGGCGCGGATCCGGCCGAGTTGAGGATGCGCAACCTGCTGCGCCCGGAGCAGTTCCCCTACGAGAACAAGACCGGCTGGACGTACGACTCCGGCGACTACCCCGCCTGTCTGCGCAAGGCCATGGACCTCGCGGGCTACGAGGAACTGCGCAAGGAGCAGAGCGAGAAGCGCGCCCGGGGCGAACTCATGGGCATCGGGCTCTCGTTCTTCACCGAGACGGTCGGCGCCGGGCCGCGCAAGCACATGGACATCCTCGGTCTCGGCATGGCGGACGGCTGTGAACTGCGCGTCCATCCGACCGGCAAGGCGGTCGTCCGGCTGAGCGTGCAGACCCAGGGGCAGGGCCACGAGACGACGTTCGCGCAGATCGTCGCCGAGGAACTGGGCATCCCGCCCGAGGACATCGACGTCGTGCACGGCGACACCGACCGGACACCGTTCGGGCTCGGCACGTACGGCAGCCGCTCCACACCCGTGTCGGGGGCCGCGGCGGCCGTGGTGGCGCGCAAGGTGCGGGACAAGGCGCGGATCATCGCGGGCGCGATGCTGGAGGTCGCCCCGGACGATCTCGAATGGACGAAGGGCCGCTGGTCGGTCAAGGGCGACCCGGCGATGACGAAAACGATCCAGGAGATCGCGCTCGCGGCACACGGCTCACTGGAGCTGCCGGACGGCATCGAGGGCCACCTGGAGGCGACGACCGTCTACAACCCGCCCAGCATGACGTACCCGTTCGGCGCGTACGTCTGTGTGGTCGACGTCGATCCCGGCACGGGCTCGGTCAAGGTGCGGCGGTTCGTCGCGGTGGACGACTGCGGGACCCGTATCAACCCGATGATCATCGAGGGGCAGGTGCACGGCGGTCTCGCCGACGGCATCGGGATGGCGCTGATGGAGATCATCGGCTTCGACGAGGACGGCAACTGTCTCTCCGGGTCCTTCATGGACTACCTGCTGCCGACCGCGCTGGAAGTACCCGCCTGGGAGCTGGACCACACCGTCACACCGTCCCCGCACCATCCGTTCGGGGCGAAGGGCATCGGCGAGTCCGCGACCGTCGGTTCACCGCCGGCCGTCGTCAACGCGGTCCTCGACGCCATCGGCGCACGCCACGCCGACATGCCGCTGACCCCGAGCCGGGTGTGGCAGGCGCTGCAGGGCGGCGAGGTGGAGGCACCGCAATGAGTCCCGTCGCACCACCGCCTCCCGGGATGCTGGAGGCCCGCATGGCCGAACTGACGGGACGTCATGTGCCGTTCGTGAAGGCCACCGTGGTACGCGCCCGCCGTCCGGCGAGCGCGCGCCCTGGCGACACCGCGCTGGTCCTCGCGGACGGCAGGATCGAGGGTTTCGTCGGAGGGGTCTGCGCGGAGGCCACCGTACGGGTCCAGGCGCTGCGGACCCTGCGCAGCGGCGAGTCCCTGCTGCTGCGCATCTCACCTGAGGAGACCGCGGACGGCACCGGGGAACCGGTCGTCGAGGAGGGCGCGGTCAGCGTCTCCAACCCCTGTCTGTCCGGCGGCGAGCTGGAGATCTTCCTGGAACCCCTGCGGCCCGCACCGCGCGTGCTGGTGTTCGGCGAGTCCCCCATCGCCCGCGCCGTGCTCGCCTTCGGACCGGTGCTCGGCTACGCGATCACGTCGGTGTCCGGTGCCGACGTGCTCGGCGCCGGGACTCTTGCCGGGACCCGGGCCGTGGTGATCGCCTCGCACGGCCGCGACGAGGAGCGGCTCCTGATCGCGGCGGTACGGGCCGGGGTGCCGTACATCGGGCTCGTCGCCAGTCCCCGGCGCGGGGCGGCGGTGCTGGCCGGGCTCGGTCCCGAACTCGACGAGGAGCAGCGGGCCCGCGTCCGCACCCCGGCGGGGCTGTGGATCGGAGCGCGTACTCCCGGTGAGATCGCGCTGTCGATCCTCGCGGAGGTCGTGCGGGCGGTGCGCTCGCCGGTACCGGGAGCGGACGACGCGGAAGGGGTGGAAGCGGCAGCCGTGGCCGTCCCGGTCACCGCCGTCGACCCGGTGTGCGGGATGGAGGTCGCCGCCGCGGAAGCCGGCACCCCGTATTCCGACGCGGGCGGCGGCCGGCAGTGGTTCTGCTGCGCCGCCTGCCGCGAGGCGTACGAGAAGGACCCCGCCCGTTACGCGCGGGCCGAGGCGGAGACAGGAGCCGGAACTTCGTGAGCGAGTACGTCGAGCGCTGCCTCCCGGGCGTCGGGAGTCTGCGCGCCGCGCTGGACGCGCTGGGCTATCTCGCCGACGACGGCCTGGTGACCGCCCTCTTCCTCGCGCTGCGACTCCCCCAGCCGCTGCTCCTTGAGGGCGAGGCCGGCGTCGGCAAGACCGAGGCGGCCAAGTCCGTGGCCGCCATCCTGGGCAGCCCGCTGATCAGACTGCAGTGCTACGACGGACTGGACGCGGCCGAGGCGCTGTACGAGTGGAACTATCCCCGCCAGCTGCTCGGCATCCGGCTCGCCGAGGCGCGGCACGAACAGATCGGCGAGGCCGACCTGTTCAGCGAGGCGTACCTGCTGCGCCGGCCCGTGCTCGCCGCGCTCAGCCATCCCGGCCCCGCGCCCGCCGTCCTGCTCATCGACGAGATCGACCGCGCCGACGACGACTTCGAGGCGTTCCTGCTGGAAGTGCTCGCGGAGGCCGCCGTCACCATTCCGGAGCTCGGGACCGTCCGGGCCAAGGTGCCGCCCGTCGTGCTGCTGACCTCCAACCGCACGCGGGATCTCCACGACGCGCTGAAACGCCGGTGCCTGTACCACTGGATCGACTATCCGGAGACCGAGCGGCTCGTCGGGATCGTACGCCGCCGGGTCCCCGGGACGTCACATGAGCTGGCGGTCTCGGTCGCGGCGGCCGTACGGCGGCTGCGGGCGCTGGAGCTGCAGAAGGCACCGGGCATCGCCGAGACCATCGACTGGCTCTCCGCGCTGAAGCTGCTCGACGTGGACGTCCTGGACGCGGGGGTCGCCGGGAGCACCCTCGGTTCGCTGCTGAAGTACCGGGAGGACCAGGACTCGGTGCGCGAACGCGGTCTGGACTGGCTGGTCGCGGGCCGTCGGCCATGACCGCGGTGGAGGTTCCGCTCTTCGACCGGGCCGAGTTCGGGGTCCGGCTGGGCGCGGAACTGCGCCGTGCCGGGGTGGCGGTGACACCGGAGCGGTCGGTGCGGTTCCTGGAGGCGCTGCGTCTGCTGCCGCCGGTGGACCGTACGGCGCTGTACTGGACGGCCCGGGTGGCCTTCGTGACGGGGCGCGAACAGGTCGGTGCGTTCGACCGGGTCTTCGACACGGTCTTCGGAGGCCTTCCGCGTTCCGTGTCGCTCTTCGTGCGGCAGGATCGCGGGCGGCCGGTGCCGGGGGCGGGGGCCGAGCCGGATCCCGTGACCGGGCGGGCTTCGGTGCCGCCCGGCGCCGGTCCGGACGCCGGCGCCGCACCGCTGCCGAGCGGTGCGCTCGACGCCGTGCCGGACCGAGACTCCGACCGCACGCGGAAGGCGGGCCGGGACCGGCGGACCGAGGCGCTGCCCAGCGTGGGCAGCGCGGCCGAGGTTCTCGGGCACAAGGACTTCGCCGCTCTCGACGCGGGTGAACTGGCCGAAGTCGACCGGCTGCTCGCCCTGTTGGTGCTGCGGACGCCGTTGCGCCGCGGTCGCCGGCAGGAGACCGGTCGGCGCGGGCGCCGCGTCGACCTGCGCCGTACCCTCCGGGCCGGACAGCGCACGGGTGGCGAGGCGATGACGCTGGCCCGCAGCCGCGACCGGTTGCGGCGGCGGCAGTTGGTGCTGCTGTGCGACGTCTCCCGCTCCATGGAACCGTACACACGCGCCTACCTGCGGCTCTTTCCGCGCGCCGCGGCCGGGGGCACGGCCGAGGCGTTCGTCTTCGCCACCCGGCTCACCCGGCTCACGCCGGTGCTGCGGCACACCGGGCCGTCCGGGGTGGACGCCGCGCTCCACCGGGTGGGCGCCGCAGCGTCCGACTGGTCGGGCGGCACCCGGATCGGCCACGCGCTGGCCGAGTTCAACAACCGGTACGGCCGCCGGGGCATGGCGCGCGGGGCGGTGGTGGTGGTCTTCTCCGACGGGTGGGAGGGCGAGGATCCCGGCGCGGTCGGGCGTGAGATGTCCCGCCTCGCGCGGCTCGCCCATCGGATCGTCTGGGTCAACCCGCGCAGGGCGGCGCCCGGTTACGTCCCGCGCACCGGCGGTATGGCCGCCGCCCTCCCCCACTGCGACGCCTTCGTGAGCGGGCACAGCCTCATGGCCCTCACCGAGGTGATCGAGGCGATCGGGGACGACGGCAGCCGACGGGCCGGCCGGCGGTGAGCCCGTTCCCGTGGTTCACGTCTCACTGCTCACGGATCACGGTTTGCGTGCGACGCCGCACAGAGCGATCACGTCCCCGGAGGAGCGGGTGCCCTCGGGGCCGGGCCGCCAGTCGTTGAGGGGAACGACACCCGGATCGAGCAGCTCCAACCCCTTAAAGAATCAGGCCAGTTGCTGCGGGCTGCGCAGGTGGTACGGCGCCGCCCCGCTCTCGTTGTAGAGGCGGGTGGCCTCGGCGTTGGCCTTGTTGGTGTCCACGCTGTCGTTGAACGCGAGGTAGCTGCCGGAAGGGAGCGCCGCCATCAACGCGTCGACGATGCCGCGTGCTTCGTCGTAGTCGTCCATGTGCCCGCTGACCTGCATCAGTGTCAGCGCGACCGGCCGCGTGAGGTCCAGTGTTCTCGACGCCTCACGCAGGACCGTCTCGGGGTCGTGCAGATCGGCGTCCACGTAGTCCGTGACCCCCTCGGGGGTGCTGGTCAGCAGTACCCGGGCGTGGATCAGGACCAGGGGGTCGTTGTCCACGTAGACGACACGGGCCTCGGGTGCCACGCCCTGGGCGATCTCGTGGGTGTTGTCGACCGTCGGCAGCCCGGTGCCGATGTCGAGGAACTGCCGGATTCCGGCCTCGCCCGCCAGATGGCGCACGGCGCGGCCGAGGAAGGCCCGCGAGTCGCGGGCGAGATCGGTGATGCCGGGGAAGACCTCGCGGAACGCGTCGCCCGCCGCGTGGTCGACGGGGTAGTTGTCCTTGCCGCCGAGCCAGTAGTTCCAGATCCGGGCCGAATGCGGCACCTTCGAATCGATCTTCGTCAACGCCGCTTCGTCGGGGGCGGACGAGTCCTGCGTCACCGGCAACCTGCTTGGGGGGAGCCATCGTCGGCCAGGGAGTGCAACGAATACAACCTAGGGCCATCGAGCCTCGCAGCACCGGCGCTACCTCGTATCACCGGCGGGATCGGGGCTCGGTACGACTGCTTTCCGCCCGTCCCCGTCATGCCCCGCCCCATCACGCCCTCCCGGGGGATACTGGCCCCATGCGGTCACGGAGCTGGACCTGCGCCGCCGCCGGCCTCGTGCTGGTGGCCGCGGTCGGCTGCGCCGGGGACGACCGCGAGGATCCGCCGACGCCGACCCGCGCCACCGGCAGTGCGCCGAGCAGGACCCCCACACCCGCCCCGGCGCCGGCCGACCCCGTGTCGATCCCGGGCCTGATCGAGCGCGACCACCGCGGCTCGGACCTTCGGCTCGGCGACGTCCTCACCCGTACGGACGCCTACACCCGGTACGCCGTGACGTACGAGGCGGACGGGCTGACCATCTCGGGAATCATGAACATCCCCCGGGGCAAGGGGCCCTTCCCCGCCCTGGTGCTGGCGCACGGCTACATCGACCCCGCCGTCTACACCACGGGCCGCGGGCTGGCGCGTGAGCAGGATCTGCTGGCCCGCAACGGCTATGTGGTCCTGCACACCGACTACCGCAACCACGCGGGCTCCGACGACGACCCCGACAACGACGTGAACCTGCGCCTCGGCTACACCGAGGACACCATCGGCGCCGTGCTGGCGCTGCGCGGGTCGGGGCGCCCGGAGATCGACGGCGACCGGATCGGCCTGCTGGGCAGGTCGATGGGCGGTGGCGTCGTCTACAACACGCTGGTGGTGGCGCCCGGTCTGGTCGACGCCGCGGTGGTCTTCGCCCCGGTCAGCTCGCGACCGGACCAGAACATCGACCACTTCCAGCGCGGCGGGGGTGACCCGACCGTCGCGAAGATCGACGCCGCGCACGGTACGCCCGAGGAGAACCCGAAGTTCTGGCGGGAAGCCGCCCCCGTCACCTACGTGGACCGGGCGACCGAGCCGCTGCTGATCCACCACGGCACCGCCGACGACACCTGCCCCCTCGCCTGGTCGGAGCGGACCACCGCGGCGTTCGAGGCGGCGGGCAAGGACGTCGAACTCGTGAAGTGGAAGGGCGAGGGGCACACGTTCGGACCGCGGTGGCCGGCCTCGATGGACAGGACGATGGCGTTCTTCGAACAGCATCTGCGCTGACCGACGCGGTCCCCGGGTCCGCTCCGGGGCCGACCCCACGTCTGGCCCCGAGTCCGCCCCCGGGTCCGCGGTCGCCGCCCGGTGGGCTCCCGGGCGAACTCAATGAACGTAATGATCAAGCCATGGGTTTTCGCCGTGCCGCTCCTTAGCATCGGCCCCGTCGCGCAACGGTGCGCCGGCGAGAAGAGGGAGAACACGCCATGGACAGGACGAGGCCGAGTACGTCGGGGGTCCACGACGGGCCCGGTTCCCAGGGACCCGGTCCCCACGGATCCGGTCCCGACGGGTCCGGTTCCCACGGGTCCGGTTTTCTTCGGCGGCGCCGGGCGGCGGTGGCCGCCGGCATCGCGGGAATCCTCCTCGGCACACTCTCCGGTCCCTCTTCCGCCTCTGCCACCGTGGCGCCGGCCCCGGGTGCACCGGCAACCGCGCAGTGCCCTGCGAACCTCGTGGGTAAGGCCGACTGCTACACCGGCCGGGCCGCGGACGGCGCCTACTACGCGATCGCCGTCCCGAAGGACTGGAACAGATCCCTCGTCGTGCACGCGCACGGAGGCCCCGACCTCGGTGCGGAGTCCGACCCGGAGCGCAGCACCGGTGACCTGGAACGCTGGTCGGTGATGGTGGACGAGGGCTACGCGTGGGCCGGGTCGTCGTACCGTCGTGGCGGTTACGGGACCCGGATGGCGGCCGCCGACACGGAGGACCTGCGCCGCCTTTTCGTCAAGGAGTTCGGCAAGCCGAAGCGGACGTACGTGCACGGTCAGTCCTGGGGCGGCGATGTCGCCGCGAAGGTCGTGGAGACCTACGGCGCCGGGAAGCACGGCCCGTACGACGGGGCGCTGCTCACCAACGGTGTCCTCGGTGGTGGGTCGCGCGGCTACGACTACCGCGTGGACCTGCGCGTGGTCTACCAGTACTACTGCCAGAACCACCCTCGTCCCACCGAGGCCCAGTACCCGCTGTGGGAGGGTCTGCGGGCGGGCTCGACCATGACGTCCGCCGGGCTCGGCGCGCGTCTGCAGGAGTGCACGGGATTCGAGTCGACGCCGCAGGAGCGGACGGCGCTGCAGCAGCGCAATCTGGACGACATCCTCGCGGTCACGGGGGTACCCGAGCGCACCCTGGAGTCGCATCTGCGGTTCGCGACGTTCACCTTCCGCGACATCGTGCACAACCGGCTCGGCGGGCGCAATCCGTTCAGCAACCTGGGCGTGCGCTACTCCGGTTCCCATGACGACAAGGCGCTCAACGCGGGCGTCGAGCGCTTCTCCGCCGACCCCACCGCGGTGCGCGACCTCTCGTACGACAGCGACCTGACGGGGAAGGTCTCGATCCCGGTGCTCACGCTCCACGCGATCGACGACCCGACGGCGTTCGTCGAGCACGAGTCGGCGTACCGGGACAGCCTTCGGGGCGCCGGCCGGGAGGGGCACCTCGTGCAGACCTTCTCCCGGGAGAGCGAGCACAGCGGGCTGAGCGACTCCGAGTACGCCAACTCGATCTCCGCGCTGGACTCCTGGGTGCGCACCGGCAGGAAGCCGACGCCGAAGTCGGTCGCGGCGTCCTGCCCCGCTTTCGACACCGACTACGGCACCGGCTGCTTCTACGACCCGGGCTTCCGACCCGGTTCGTACGCCTCTCAGGTCAATCCCCGTCCGGGCGGGCTGCGTTGGCCGGCCATGACGTCCGGCCAGGAGAAGTCCTGGAGCCGGATCGAGGGCGTCGGCATCGCGCCCTGAGCATCCCCGGCGCCCCCGGCGCCCCCAGGAACCTGCGTGTCCTGCGTGTCCGCACCGTGGTGCCCCCGGTCAGTCGTGATCGCCCTCCGGATCGACGTGAGGCATGATCCGGTCGAGCCATCCGGGGGTCCACCAGGCATGCCGGCCCAGCAGGGTCATGACCGCGGGGACGAGGAGCAGGCGTACGACGGTCGCGTCGATCAGCACGCTCACCGCCAGTCCGAGCCCGAGCATCTTGACGACGATGTTGTCGCTGACGATGAACGCGGCGAAGACGCTCACCATGATCAGGGCGGCACAGGTGATGACACGGGCGGTGATCTCCAGGGCGTGGGCGACGCTCGCCTTCGCGTCGCCGGTGTGCAGCCATGCCTCGTGGACCCTGGACAGCAGGAAGATCTCGTAGTCCATGCTGAGGCCGAAGATGATGGCGAACATCATCATCGGTACGTAGCTCTCGATGGGTACCTTGCCGTCCACGCCCAGGGCGGGGCCGCCCCAGCCCCATTGGAAGACGGCGACGACCACCCCGTACGAGGCGGCGATCGACAGGACGTTGAGGACCGCCGCCTTGAGCGCGACCAGCAGTCCGCGGAAGACCATCAGGATGATGAGGAAGGCCAGGGCGACGACGACCGCGATGATCAGCGGGAGGCGCTCCGCGACGATGTCGCGGAAGTCGACCTGGGCGGCCGTGGTCCCGGTGACATAGCCCTTGGCGTCGGTTCCGGAGACGGCCTGGGGCAGGGTCTCGTCGACCAGGCGGTTGGTGAGGTCGGTGGTGGCCGCGTTCTGCGGGGCCTGCTTCGAGTAGACGGTGGCGACCAGTACGTCGCCGTCCTTGGTGGGCGTGAGCGGGGTGGTCGCGGCGGCGCCGGGCACGTCAGTGAGGGACTTCTGCACCTGTGTCTGGAGCGCCGAGCGCTGGTCGGACGGCACCCCCGTCTGGTCGACGACGACGGTCAGTGGACCGTTGGAGCCGGGGCCGAAGGCCTGCGCCATGATGTCGTAGGCCCGCCGGTCCGTGAACGACTTCGGGTCCGCGCCGTCCCCGATGTGACCCAGCTGGATCGAGAGCAGCGGGATGGCCAGGACGAGGACGGTGACGGTCCCACCGGCCAGGAACCACCAGGGCCGCCGTTGCACGCGCTGGGCGTAGCGGTGCCAGGTGCCGTGGGCGGGGGCGCCCGGTTCCGCGTTCGTCCCGGCGTCCGTCTCCGCGACGGGGCGGCGTACCCGGTAGCGGTCGATGCGGTGGCCGATGAGTCCCAGCAGGGCGGGGACGAGCGTGAGCGCGCCGGCAACGGCGGAGACGACCGTCACGGCCGCGGCGACGCCCAGTTTTCCGATGAACCCGACGCCGGAGACCGACAGCCCGGCCAGCGCGACGATGACCGTGCAGCCGGAGACGAGCACGGCCCGGCCGCTCGTGGCGGTGGCCCGGCCCGCCGCCCGCACCGGATCGGCGCCGTCCATGAGGTTCTGCCGGTGCCGGGTGATGAGGAAGAGCGCGTAGTCGATGCCGACGCCGAGCCCGATCATCGTGGCCAGCGTCGGTGACACCGTGGCGAAGGTGAAGGCCGCGGCCAGCAGTCCCAGGCAGGCCAGCCCTCCCAGGGCGCTGATCAGGGCGGTCAGCAGCGGGATGCCCGCCGCGAGGACGCTGCCGAAGCCGACGAGCAGGACGACGATCGCCACGCCGAAGCCGATCAGTTCGCTGACCCGGTCGTCGGGGGCGGGTCGGGCGAGTTCGCCGAGCGGTCCGCCGTACTCGACGTCGACGCCCGCGCCTCTCAGGGGCTTGACCGAGTTGTCCACCCCGTCGAGGTAGGAGTCGCCCAGCGTGGACGGCTGCACGTCGAAGCGGACGGTGATGTAGCCGGTTTTCGCGTCGCTGGAGAGCGGGCCCACGTTCGGCTGCTGCGACTGCCCCGAGGGCTGCTGGGAGCCCGGTGCCGTCAGCGGGTTCTGCGCGGCAAGTACGTGCGGCAGTTTCTGCAGGTCGGTGACCGTCTGGCTCATCTGCGAACTCGCGGAGGTCAGCGGCTGCTTGTCGTCGCGCAGCACGATCTGGCTGCTGTAGCCGCCCGCCGCCGGGTCGTGCTGTTTCAGGACGTCCTGCCCTTGCTGCGACTGGACACCGGGGAGGGAGAAGTCGTCCGAGTACTCCCCGCCGAACGACCGGTTCAGTACCTGCACGGCCGCGAGAACGACGAGCCAGGCCACGATGACGATCACGAAGTGCCGGGCACACCACTCCCCCAGCCTGCGCAGTTTCCCAGCTGCGCCCGGGCCCCCTCCTGAGCTGGACCCCGTCGGCGTCATGCGCACTCCCACGGCTGTATTCGTCTGACTCATCCATTGAACAACGTTCCGATCACGTCGTCCTGCGGAAGCGTGTCGAGCCGGAACTGCTGGAGCTGGGGCGGATTCGCGCATCGCAGATGAACGGCCGCGCTTTCCGTATCGGCATGCACACGAAATACGCCCGCACGCAGGGTGGGAGCGAGCGGCGTCTGTTCGCGCTCAACACCTGGTGGGAGACACCCTTCTTCGCCGCGCGCGAGCGTGCCGCCACCGTCATCCACGCGTACAACCGCATCGCGATCGCCGCCCGTAATATCCGATCCGGATATGTACGGGGAGAGGGGCAGAGGATAAAGGCAGGTATACGTAATTGCGCGCCGGGCCGACCCCGATTCGACCCGGCGCACATCCCGTCCTCACCGTATTCGGTCAGTCAGCCGGCAGGGCTTCCATGCGGCCGTCCAGCCATTCCCGCCATTCCCTCGCGCGCGGCGCCGGACCCGCGTCCATCGGCCGCCCCTCCCAGCTCACCACCGGCCGAATTCCGTGCAAGGCGTTCACCAGCCAGACCTCTCTGTCCGCCAGCTGGTCCAGGGTTCGCTCGCGGTGGGCCAGCTGGATCCCGCTGCGCAGAGCGTGCTCCTGGACAAGGGCCGTGGTGACGCCGGCCAGGATCGGCAGCTGCGGCGGGGGCAGGCACAGGACGTCGTCCTCCCACCACAGCACGCTGGAAGCAGCCGCCTCCAGCACCAGACCGGACGGGGCGATCAGTACCGCCTCCTCCGCGCCCTGTCCGGCGGCCCGCTGCCGGACGCGGGCCAGGGTGTCCAGGTCGGGTCCCTTGCGGCGCGGCACGGTGCGCGGGTCGGGCTGGCCCGCCGCCCACACCCGTACGTCCGGGGAGAGGGGCGGGGCATGCCTCAGGAGCAGTCTCAGCTGGAGGGAGCCGGCCACCAGCTCGACGCGCGGGAACCAGGATCCCGTACGGGGCAGCGCGGCGATCATGTCCCGCCAGAACTCGGTGAGTTGTTGGAGAGAGGGTCCTCCGCAGTCGCCGCAGGCCCGCAGGAAACGCTCCCGGTGCCGGTCGAGGCCGCGCACCTCCCCGTCCCTGAGCAGCCAGGAGTCCGCGACCAGCAGCTGCGTGTCGGCCGCGAGACCCGCGATCAGTCCGTGGCTGGGCACCCACGCCAACAGTCCTTCTGCGGTTGCCGGTTGTGTCATCAAAGAATCTCTCCTCTCAGTACACCCGTCAGTACGTCCGCCGACGCGTCTGGATTCATCCGCGGCGCGTCCGCGTGATCAGTACGTCCGGCCGGCACCCGCCGGTGAGCCGTGTCCGGACCCGTGGGGAGCATGCTCCAGCCAGGCATGCCCGGCTGCCGCGGCCGGGCCGAGGACCGCGCCACAAGAGCCGGGTCCACCCGCCGGGAGACGGATCCGCCAGGAGACGGGTGTCATCTGCGCCGGGCGTCGCCACGGGCACCGGGTCCCACGGACCGCGGGCGCCATGGACGCCGGGCCCGCAAACGCCCGGCCCCGCCGACCCCCGCCGTGGTCTACCGCGACCGCGGCGCCGCCGTGCTGTCCCGCACCACGAGCCGCGTCGGTACGAGTGTCGTGCCGTGCTCCGGGGTGTCCTGGCCCATCTGCCGCAGCACGCCCTCGACGCACCGTCGCCCCACCTCGGCGAAGTCCTGGTGGACGGTGGTCAGCGGGGGCAGGAAGGAGCCCGCCTCCGGGATGTCGTCGAAGCCGATGACACTGATGTCCTCGGGCACGTACCGGCCCCGCTCGTGCAGCGCCCGCAGCAGACCTAGCGCCATCTGGTCGTTCGCGGCGAACACCGCGGTGCAGTCCCGCTGTTCGGCCAGTTCGAGACCGGCCCGGTAGCCGGACTCGGCCGACCAGTCGCCGCGTACCAGCGGGGGCGCCGTGCGGCCCGCGCCGGTGAGCTCGGCGCGCCAGGCGTCGGCGCGGCGCTGCGCCGCGAAGGACTCCTCGGGGCCCGCCAGGTGCCAGACCGTCTCGTGGCCGAGGCCGAGCAGATACCGTACGGCGTCGCGGCTGCCGCCCGCCTGGTCGGTGTCGACCACGGTGTACTGGTCACCGGCGTCCGAGTCGGCCACCACGACCTTGATGTGGGGCGGCAGCGAGAGGGTCACCGCGTCGAGGAGGTGGACCTCCAGGATGACGATGACGGCGTCGACGGCCAGTTCACCCAGCCGGGAGAACGCGCCGCGCACCTCGTCCTGGGTGGGCACGGCGACGGGCAGCAGCGTCACGGCGTAGCCCTCGTGCGCCGCGGAGGTCGCGATGGCCTCCAGGGTGCGGACGTTGCCGGTGGTGGAAAGGCCGAAAGTGATCACACCTATGGTGCGGAACTCGCCACGCTTGAGCGCGCGGGCGGCGCTGTTGGGCCGGTAGCCCAGCTCGCGCATGGCTTCCAGCACCTGCTGCCGGGTCTCCTCGTTCACACCCGCGTAACCGTTGGAGACACGCGAGACGGTCTGCGAGGAGACGCCCGCCAGCCGGGCGACATCCGCCATGGAGGCGCTCTGCGTCCGCCGCGAGGCCCTTCTCCTGCTGGGCCCCGCCGCCTGTGGCCTGCTCGCCGAGGCGCTGTCCGCTGTGTCCACCCGACTCCCTCGTCGTGCCGAACCGTAGTTTCCTCAAATGACCCTTGACCACCGTCAACGGGGCAGTGTAGACATGCCGCCATCAGATGTTTACGTAAACATAACAGGCGGCGAGCTCTTCCGGGCCTTCGTGTTTACGCAAACATCATCGGCGCAGGACGCCGGGTTTTCGCGAGAGGGACGAGCGAGGAACGACATGACGACGCTACAACCGCCGGCGGGCGCCAAGCCGCGCAAGGCCCCACCTCCGGCACAGGGGGACCGCCGCTCCTGGACGGGGTGGGGTTTCATCGGTCCCTTCGTGGCCGTGTTCGCCCTCGTCTTCCTGGCCCCGATCGCGTACTCGATCTATCTCAGCCTGTTCCGGGACCAGTTGATCGGCGGCACCCAGTTCGTCGGCTTCGACAACTACCAACAGGCCCTGCAGGACGACCGGTTCTGGGACTCGCTCGCACGGGTCTCGCTCTTCCTGGCCGTCCAGGTGCCGATCATGCTGTTCATCGGCCTGCTGATCGCCCTCGCGCTGGACAGCGGCCGGCTCTACGGCACGGACTTCTTCCGCATCACGATCTTCCTGCCGTACGCCGTGCCCGCCGTGGTCGCCACCCTGATGTGGGGCTTCATGTACGGCACCAAGTACGGGCTGGTCGGTGACATCAACGACGCGTTCGGCGTCACGCTGCCCGACCCGCTCTCCAGCGACCTGGTGCTGGCCTCGATCGGCAACATCGTGACCTGGGAGTTCATCGGCTACAACATGCTGATCTTCTACTCCGCGCTGAAGGTCATCCCGAACTCGCTCTACGAGGCCGCGGAGATCGACGGCGCCGGACAGATCCGGGTCATCACCGCCATCAAGCTCCCCGCGATCCGGGGCGCCCTGGTCATCGCGACGATCTTCTCGATCATCGGCAGCTTCCAGCTCTTCAACGAGCCGAGCATCCTGCGGCCGCTGGCGCGCAACGCCATCACGACCGACTTCACCCCGAACTTCTACACGTACTCGCTGTCCTTCAACGGCCAGCAGCACAACTACTCCGCGGCGGTCGCCATCATCATGGGGCTGATCACCATGGTCATCGCCTATGTCGTGCAGCTTCGCGGCATGCGCAAGGGAGCGTGACCACCAATGAGCAGCATGAGCGGCACGAGCAGCACAAGCGGTTCGGCCACCTCCGCCTCCCCGTCCGCGTCCGTCCCGGCCACCGGTACGGCCAAGAGTGTGCCCCGGCTGCGCAAGCGCCGTGAGCACTCCGCGGGACGCCCGAAGCGCAGCGTCCTGCTGACCGTGCTCACCGGCCTGATCCTGGTCTACACCGTGGTGCCCCTGCTGTGGCTGGTGATCAGCGCGACCAAGACCCAGGAAGGGCTCGCCGACTCGTCCGGACTGTGGTTCGCCGACGACTTCGCCCTCTGGGACAACATCCGCGACACGTTCACGTACCACGACGGCATCTTCGTCCGCTGGCTGCTGAACACCCTGCTGTACGTCGGGCTCGGGGCCGGCGGCGCCACCTTCCTGGCGATCCTGGGCGGGTACGCGCTGGCCAAGTTCGACTTCCCGGGCAAGCGCGGGGTGTTCGCCGTGGTCATCGGTGCCGTCGCCGTCCCGGGCACCGCCCTGGCGGTGCCGACCTTCCTGATGTTCAGCAAGATGGGACTGACCGACACCCCGTGGGCGGTCATCATCCCCTCGCTCGTCTCGCCCTTCGGCCTGTACCTGATGTGGGTCTTCGCCTCCGAGGCCATCCCCGTCGAGCTGCTGGAAGCGGCGCGCATCGACGGAGCGGGCGAGGCACGCACCTTCTTCACCGTCGCCCTGCCGCTGCTCGCCCCGGGCATCGTGACCGTCCTGCTGTTCACCACGGTCGCGACCTGGAACAACTACTTCCTGCCGCTGATCATGCTCAAGGACCCGGACTGGTACCCGCTGACCCTGGGCCTGGACGCCTGGAACAACCAGGCCCAGACGATCGGCGGTGACGTGATCTTCAACCTGGTGATCACCGGTTCGCTGCTCACCATCGTGCCGCTGATCGCCGCGTTCCTGCTGCTGCAGAAGTACTGGCAGTCCGGTCTCGCCGCCGGAAGCGTCAAGGAATGACGCGCCCACAGGCCCCCCTCAGCCCCACCTCCACCCTCACCCTGTCCCGCCCACGAAGAAGTGGAAGCACCTCCATGCGCAGAACGACCAGCCGCCTGATGCGCGGCCTCGCCGTCCTCTCCGTCCTCGCCCTGGGCGCGACCGCCTGCGGCGGCTCCGACGACGACAGCTCCGACACGAAGGCCGTCTCCGCCGGAGACATCCAGGCGGCCCTGAAGAAGGGCGGCTCGGTCACGGTCTGGGCCTGGGAGCCCACGCTGAAGACGGTCGCCGCCGACTTCCAGAAGAAGTACCCCAAGGTCAAGATCAACCTCGTCGCCGAGCGGTCGGGCGACAAGCACTACACCGCGCTGTCGAACGCCATCTCGGCCGAGAAGGGCGTCCCCGACGTCGCGCAGGTCGAGTACTTCGCGCTGGGTCAGTACGCCCTCACCAAGGGCCTGAGCGACCTGGCCCCGTACGGCGCCGACAAGCTCAAGTCCAAGTACACCCCCGGCCCGTGGAACGCGGTGAGCCAGGGCGGTGACAAGGTCTACGGCCTGCCGATGGACTCCGGCCCCATGGCGCTCTACTACAACAAGAAGGTCTTCGACAAGTACAAGATCGCCGTCCCGACCACCTGGGACGAGTACGTCGAGGCGGCCCGCAAGCTGCACAAGGCCGACCCGAAGGTCTACATCGCCAACGACGCCGGCGACGCGGGCTTCACCACCAGCATGCTGTGGCAGGCCGGTTCGCGTCCCTACAAGGTCGACGGCACCAAGGTCAGCGTCGACTTCTCCGACGCGGGCGCCAAGAAGTACACGGACACCTGGCAGAAGCTGATCGACGAGAAGCTCGTCGCGCCGATCAACGGCTGGACGGACGACTGGTACAAGGGCCTGGGCGACGGCACCATCGCCACCCTCGCCAGCGGTGCCTGGATGCCCGCCAACTTCGTCACCGGCGTCCCGAACGCCGCCGGTGACTGGCGCGCGGCGCCCATGCCGGCCTGGACCAAGGGCGACAAGGCGAGCGCGGAGAACGGCGGCAGCTCGCTGACCCTGCCCGCGCTGGGCAAGAACAAGGAACTCGCCTACGCCTTCGTCGAGTACGCCAACTCCGGCGCCGGTGTGCAGAGCCGCGTCAAGGAGGGCGCCTTCCCGGCGACCAACGCGGAACTCCAGTCGTCCTCGTTCCTCGACACCGAGTTCGAGTACTTCGGCGGCCAGAAGGCCAACAAGATCTTCGCGGACTCCGCCGCCAACGTCGCCGACGACTGGTCGTACCTGCCCTTCCAGCAGTACGCCAACTCGATCTTCAACGACACCGTCGGCAAGGCCTACGTGGGCAACACCAAGCTCTCCGACGGCCTGAAGTCCTGGCAGGACGCCTCCGTCAAGTACGGCAAGGAGCAGGGCTTCACCGTCGAGTAGACGAGCCCTGTGCCCCGACGCCTCCCCCAGGTCCTGCCGTCCCGTCCCGCCCGCTCGGGACGGGACGGCAGGACCCCTGTGAAACCCCGGAAGGACCACGATGATCTCCACCCTCCTGTCCCAGCTGAACGGGCCGGACGGTGACCGCACCCCGCGTCTCGCGTACGGCGCCGACTACAACCCCGAGCAGTGGCCTCGTGAGGTGTGGGAGGAGGACGTCCGGCTGATGCGTGAGGCCGGCGTCAACCTGGTCTCCGTGGGGATCTTCTCCTGGGCCCGCATCCAGCCGGACCGGGACCGGTGGGACTTCGAGTGGCTCGACGAGGTCATGGACCTCCTTCACGCGGGCGGCATCGGCGTCGACCTGGCCACCGCCACCGCGTCCCCGCCGCCCTGGCTCACCACGGCGCACCCGGAGATCCTCCCGGTGACCGCCTCCGGTGAGACGGTGTGGCCGGGGGCCCGGCAGCACTGGCGGCCCACCTCGCCCGTCTTCCGCGACCACGCCCTGCGCCTGGTACGGAAGATGGCCGAGCGGTACGCGAACCACCCGGCGCTGGTGGCCTGGCACGTCTCCAACGAGCTGGGCTGCCACAACGTCTACGACTACTCGGACGACGCGGCCCACGCCTTCCGCGACTGGCTGCGCGCCCGCTACACCACCCTCGACGCCCTCAACCACGCCTGGGGCACGGCCTTCTGGTCGCAGCGGTACAGCGACTGGGGGCAGATCCTGCCGCCCCGGCTGGCCGGCTCCCACCCGAACCCGACGCAGCAGCTGGACTTCAAGCGCTTCTCCTCCGACGCGCTGAAGGAGTACCTGATCGCGGAGCGGGACGTGCTGCGGGAGATCACGCCGAGTGTGCCGGTCACCACCAACTTCATGGTGATGGGCGGCACCAAGGGCATGAACTACCCGGACTGGGCGGGCGAGATCGACTTCGTCTCCAACGACCACTACGTGCACCCGGGCCCGCAGGACCGCGACGAGCTGTCCTTCTCCGCCAACCTCACCAGCGGGACAGCGGGCGGTCAGCCGTGGTTCCTGATGGAGCACTCGACCAGCGCGGTCAACTGGCAGCCCGTCAACGTGGCCAAGCGGCCGGGAGACCTGGCCCGCGACTCGCTGCTGCATGTCGCGCACGGCGCCGACGCGGTCTGCTTCTTCCAGTGGCGCCAGTCGGCCGCGGGCGCCGAGAAGTACCACTCCGCGATGGTGCCGCACGCCGGCGCCGACAGCGAGGTCTTCCGCGCGGTCGTCGAGCTGGGGCAGACCCTCAAGGCGCTGGCACCGGTCGCGGGCTCCGAGCGCGAACCGGCCCGCGTGGGCATCGTCTACGACTGGGAGTCGTGGTGGGCGAGCGAGCAGGACTCGCACCCCTCAGCACTCCTCGACTACCGCCAGGAAGCCCTGGACTGGTACTCGGCGCTCCACACCCTCGGCATCCGCGCCGACGTCGTGACCACCACGACCGATCTCGACCGGTACGACGTCCTGATCACCCCGGTGCTCCACGTGGTCCCGGCGCCGCTGGCCAAGGAGCTCACGCGGTACGCGGAGGCCGGCGGCCACCTCGTCACCACGTACTTCTCCGGAGTCGTCGACGAGAACGACCACATCTGGCTCGGCGGTCACCCGGGCGCCCTGCGCGAACTGCTCGGCATCCGCATCGAGGAGTTCGGCCCGCTGCTCGACGGCGAATCCGTCGAGCTGGACGGCGCCACCACGGGCACTCTGTGGACCGACCGGATCGACGTCACCGACCCCTCCGTGGACGTGCTGGCCCACTACCGCAGCGGCGCGTACGCCGGGCGGCCCGCCGTCACCCGCCGCGCGGTGGGCCAGGGTTCGGCCGCGTACGTCTCCACCCGGCTCGGCGCCGAGGGGCTCGCCGGTCTGCTGCCGGCGCTGCTCGGCCCGGCCGGCGTGGAGAGCGAACTGCCCGCCGACGCACGGGGATCGGTCGAGCAGACCGTGCGCCGCGGACCCGACGGCCGCTTCCTGTTCCTCGTCAACCGGACCGACGAGGACGTGGCCCTGGCCGGTCTCGACGGAGCGGTCCTGGTGGGCACCACCGACACCGAGGGCGGACTCGTCCTGGGACCGAGGGACGTCGCCGTACTGCACCAGCCCACCGGCTGAGCGGACCCCACAGCGCCGGTCCGCGACCTGACCGAATACAGCTCTCCCCGCACCACCGACTCCTCGGACGGCACCGCGTCGTCCGAGGGCGTTCCCTCCTGCCCGACGGGCGGGAGGTCCACCGCGCAGCGACCCACACCTCAGTTGGGAGCACACGATGGCACGCCGTACCCGCAGCAGACGTCTCCTCGGAGCCGCCGGACTCACCGCACTGGCCACCGGGGCCGCCATGTCCCTGGCGCCCTCGTCCACCGCGCAGGTCCGGGCGGCGGACACCGCGTCGGTCACCGTGCGGCCCGACCCCTCGTACGAGCAGCAGAAGTTCGAGGGGTGGGGCACCAGCCTCGTCTGGTTCGCCAACGCGACCGGCGACTACCCCAGGGACGTACGCGAGAAGCTCGCGAAGCTCCTCTTCGGGGACGACGGGCTGGCGCTGAACATCGCCCGCTACAACATCGGCGGTGGCAACGCCCCGGACGTCAAGGACTATCTGCGCGCCGGTGGGGCGGTGGAGGGCTGGTGGAAGGCGCCGGCCGGCACCACCCGCGAGGACACCGACTGGTGGAGCGCCGACGACCCGGCCGACTGGAACAAGGACGCCGACGCCACCCAGCGCTGGTGGGTCGAGCGCATCAAGGACGACATCGACCACTGGGAGACCTTCAGCAACTCCCCGCCGTGGTTCATGACGAAGAGCGGTTACGTGTCCGGCGGGTTCAACGCCACCGAGGACCAGCTCAGGACGGAGTCCGTCGACGACTTCGCCGCCTATCTGGCGGGCGCGACCAGGCGTCTTGAGAAGGCCGAGGGCATCAAGGTCGACACGATCGACCCGTTCAACGAGCCCACCACCAACTACTGGAGCACCCGTCTGGGCGCCGACGGCGAGCCCGTCGGCGGCCGTCAGGAAGGGGCGCACATAGGCCCCGAGCTCCAGCAGAAGGTGATCGACGCCCTGGCCCCGGCGCTGAAGAAGGCGAAGGCCAAGGCGGAGATCTCGGCGATGGACGAGACCAACCCGTCCATCTTCGCGCAGAACTGGAACACCTATCCGCAGGAAGTGCGGGACCTCGTCGGCCAGATGAACGTCCACACCTACGGCACCGGCCAGCGCACGACCGTACGCGACCTGGCCAAGGCGGCCGACAAGCCGCTGTGGCAGAGCGAGGTCGAGGGCGACTGGGGCGACGGCCAGAGCTTCACGGACATGCGTCCGGGCCTGGGCCTCGCCCAGCGCATCGTCGACGACCTGCGGGAACTGGAGCCCAAGGCCTGGGTGTTCTGGCAGCCGGTCGAGGACTACGACAACATGAAGCCGGGCGGCGAGTCCGCCAAGGGCGGCAACTGGGGCAGCATCCAGCTCCCGTTCAGCTGCACCTCGAAGGACACCCTCGAATCGTGCCCGATCCACACCAACACGAAGTTCGACACGGCCCGCAACTTCACGCACTACATCAAGCCCGGTGACCGGCTGATCAAGACGGACGACACGTCCAGCGCTGCGGCGGTCTCCAAGAAGGGCGACGGGGCGACGGTCGTCCACGTCAACAGCACCAACGAGTCCCGCGCCGTCACCGTCGACCTGTCGAAGTTCGGCAAGGTCGGCCGCAACGCCACCGTCACCCCTGTGGTGACCAGCGCCGACGGCAAACTGGACCGCCACAGGGCCGTCGAGGTCAGTGACCGCAGGGCCACGTTCACGGTGCCCGCGCAGTCCGTGACCTCCTTCGTGGTCAAGGGTGTCTCGGGTGTCGCGAAGGACGCCGCCGAGCTGCGCAAGGGCCACACCTACGAACTGACCGGCGTCCAGAGCGGCAAGGCACTCACCGTCGCCGACAACGGCACGGGCCTCGTCATCAGGAGCGCGACGGCCGATGCTCCGGGTCAGCGGTGGAAGCTGCGCCAGATCTCCGGGGACACCGGCAACCGGCAGCGGTACGTGTTCGGCAACCCGGTGGAGGGCAAGCGGCTGGCCGTGCGTGACGGCGCCCCGGTACTGGAGGCCGACACCGGCCCGCGCGACAGGGCCACCCAGTGGATCATGTCGTCGACCGGCGACGGTACCTGGACCCTCGTGAACGCGGCCACCGGACGGCTCCTCGAAGTCGGCGGCCAGGCCACGAACGAGGGCGCGGCCGTGACCCTGTGGACGCCCAACTCCGGTGCCAACCAGCGCTGGAAGGTGACCGAGGCGCCCAACCCGGCCGACTAGCGGCCTACTTGCCGGCGGCCTGCCGCCGACCCGGGCGTCACCTCCGGCGCCCGCCTCCGGGGAACCGCCATGAACATCCGTTCCCTACGATGACCCGGTGACCAGTGACACCGCGGCGGAGGCGGGCGTCGACGCCGACGCCCACACGAAGACAGAGTCCAGTCCCTGGGCGGAGCGGTTGCGCCGGTTCGGGTTCGTGGCGCGCCCACGGACCGACACCCGGGATCTCCTGGTCCCGCCCTTCCCGGAACCGGGCACCCGCTCCGGGGAGGCCCTCGGTCTCGGCCCGGTGGCGGCACACCGGCTCGCGAAGGCGATGGGCTGGCTGGGCCCGCTCCTGGTGGCCGCCCTGGCCGGCGCGATCCGCTTCCGGCAACTGGGCCGGCCCCGGAGACTCGTGTTCGACGAGACCTACTACGCGAAGGACGCGTGGTCGCTGCTCCGGCTCGGTTACGAGGGCACCTGGCCGGACCGCAAGGTCGCCGACCCGCAGATCGTCGCGGACCCTCAGGTGATCCCGCTGTCCGACGCCGGGGCCTTCGTCGCGCATCCGCCGATGGGCAAGTGGGTGATCGCCCTCGGCGAGTGGATGTTCGGCTTCAACCCGTTCGGCTGGCGCTTCATGGTGGCGCTGCTCGGCACGCTGTCGGTGCTGATGCTGTGCCGGATCGGCCGCCGCCTGTTCCGTTCGACGGCACTGGGCTGTCTCGCCGGGCTGCTGATGGCCCTGGACGGACTGCACTTCGTGATGAGCCGCATCGCGCTGCTGGACCTCGTCGTCATGTTCTTCGTCCTGGCGGCGTTCGGGTCCCTGCTCGTCGACCGGGACAAGGCCAGGGCCCGTCTCGCGGCGAGTCTGCCCGTGGACGAGGACGGCTTCGCGGGCCCCGACCGGCACACGGGCGAGCAAGCGGGCATGGGCGTGCGGCCCTGGCGCATCGCGGCCGGTCTCTTCCTCGGCCTGGCGGCGGCCAGTAAGTGGAACGGCCTCTACTTCCTGGTGTTCTTCCTGGTCATGACCGTGCTGTGGGATGTCGGCTCGCGCCGCGTCGCCGGGGCCGACCGGCCGTGTTCGGCAGTCCTGCGCAAGGACGCGGGCTGGTCGGTGCTCTCCATCGTGCCGGTCGCCGTGGCCACCTATCTCGCCACCTGGACCGGCTGGTTCCTGACCGACCGGGGCTACGGACGGCACTGGGCGGAGGGCCGCGGAGGACCGTGGTCGTGGATCCCGGCCGCCCTGCGCAGCCTGTGGCACTACGAGAGCGGGGTCTACGACTTCAACGTAGGACTGCACTCACCGCACCGGTACGAGTCCAATCCCTGGAGCTGGCTGGTACTGGGACGTCCGGTGGCGTACTCCTACGAGACGGACTTCGCCCAGGACGGCTGCCGCACCGCCTCGGGCTGCTCACAGGCCATCCTCGCGCTGGGCACACCACTGCTGTGGTGGTCCGCGTGTCTCGCGCTGGTGTATCTGCTCTTCAGGTGGGCCATGCGCCGCGACTGGCGGGCGGGGGCCGTCCTGTGCGCGGTCGCCGCGGGCTACCTGCCGTGGTTCCACTACCAGGACCGTACGATCTTCGCCTTCTACGCGGTCGCCTTCGTGCCGTATCTGTGCCTGGCGGTCGCGATGGCGGCGGGCGCGCTGCTGGGCCCACCGGGGACGAGGGGGAGACGCCGGGCGCTGGGGACGGTCACCGCGGGCGCCCTGGTGCTGCTCATCGTCTGGAACTTCATCTACTTCTTCCCGATCTACACGGGCGCGACGGTCCCGTACGCCGACTGGCGCTCCAGGATGTGGTTCGACACCTGGATCTGAGCGTCCCGGACGGGACGGCTGCCACCGGCCGGGACGGCGCAAACGCGCGGACCGCACGGCGACAGGAAGTCACCATGCGGTCCGTTCTCGTGCTGTGGGCGAGCCCTGGCGGTGTCTCGCACCTCACCGCCGGCGGCTCCTGCTCCCCCACCCGGTACCCACCCCGGCGACGTGCAGGGCCAGCACGGTCAACCCGATGAGCATCACGTTCGTGGAGGTGAAGGTGTCATTGGTCGCGATGTCCGCGGCGTTGATCAGAAACGCGATGAAGAACAGGACTGCAGCTGCTATGCCGAGCACGGATTCTCCTCTTTCCGGTTGCGGGACGGGAGCGGCTCCCGTCCCAGACCTCCGTATGCCCCGGCCTGGCCGAAACAGACGCGGAAAACAGCCGCGGGACCGGCCGACGCGTACGGGTCCGACGGCCGCCACATCGCCGTGCGCACATCGGGCGGGGCCAAGTACCCATGACTCGGTCCGAACGTGGTACTCGCCGATCACACGGGAATCATCAGAGACCACTGCATTCCGGTTAGTCCACCATCCCCACCGGACCCGGACGAGTAAGCCTCTCGCCGTCGGGAAGCAGCAGCGGTGGAAGCACAGGATCAGCACAGCCCCGCGGGGAGGGGCTGGGGAAGGCGCAATGGCGACCGAGCCCGAGCCGCGTTGGGACGACAAACTGCCTTCTGAGGAGATGTACACCAGAACGACCACCTTCCCCGGCGAGTTGCCCAATGTGACGGGTGCACGACTCGCCGCGGAGGAGTTCCTCCTTGTGCTCACGCGCACCTCACCACCGGCTGCCCCGGAGCACTGGGACGACATCCTGCTGGTCGTCACGGAGCTGGCGGCCAATGTGGTGCAGTACGCGCCGGGCCCGTTCGAACTGCGTCTGCGGCGTACGTTCGACGGCGTGCACGTGACCATGCACGACACCAGCACCACCCCGCCCGCGCCCCGCCCCTTCCATCCCGGCCGGGGTGACGGAGGCGTCGGGTGGCATCTGATCCACACGCTGTGTGACCAGGTGAGCGTGGTGGTGACCGACAAGGGCAAGGACATCCACGTGTTCCTGCCGTGGTGAGTTTCCCGCCATGGTGCGGTCCGCCCGTGGTGCGGTCCACCGCTCTGCGGGCACACACACCGACGGCCTCGGACGGACACCGTCCGAGGCCGTCGGTGTGTTTCGAGGCCGCAGGTGTGTTCCGGCGCCGCCGTCAGACGAGCGGCACCAGCACGCTGACGGTCTTGCCGCCGCCGGGACGCGGTTCGATGGTGATCTCGCACGCCAGCCGGATGATCACCGGCCAGCCGTAGCCGTTGCCGTGGTGCTTCGCCGGCAGATATCCCGGGCCGAAGGCCACGGCGGGGATGACGTCACTGTTGTCGTGCACGGCCAGCCGCACTCCCCGACGCGTGGGTGTCACCTCGAATCCGGCCAGCCCGCCCCCGTGCCGGATGGCGTTCGCGGCCAGCTCCGACACGACCAGCGAGAGATCGATGAGAGCCGCCTCCGTCGCGGTGCGGTCGGCGTCGTTCCACTGTTCGAGCACCACACTGCGGGCGTACGCACGGGCCGTCGCCGCGGTGGTGACGCCGGCCGGCGCCGTCGCCGTGCTCGCGGTCGGGGCCGGCGCCAACGAGGTCACCCCGGGCGGACTGCCTGCGGAAGCGATGGCGGTCGTGTCGGTTCGGTCCATATGCGTCGTGTCCCTGCACTTGGTTCTTCGATGCCCGGCGCCGGCCCGGAGCCGACCAGCGGCTTCACGGACAGGTCACCGTCCCCGGCATCGCCATCACCTGCACCTTGCCCCGAGGACGAGAGGCTGCGCGGTCGAGATCGACATCATGGTCGTCCCCTCGGTCCGCACCCCTTCGGGGACCGCCTTCCCGCCGAATCCATTTCCATGACGGGCGAATCCGGGGCCCTCCGTCGTACCCGGATCAGCTCGCGGTGGCCGGCCGGGGCGGCAGGCCCCGGTAGTAGTGGCCGACTCCGGCGAGAAAATCTGGGTCCAGCGTCTCGCGGTCGGTCCGGAACCGGGGCGCGGCCTTGATCTCGTCCTCGGTGCACGCCACCTTGATCTCCTGGGCCTCCGGATCGATCGCGGTGACCACGCCCACGGGGATCAGAACACTCCTGCCGAACACCCAGACACCTGTGTCGACGATCAGATGCCGCATCCCGGATTCGTCCACCTGCCGGTCCACGTGCCCGATCGTTCCGTCGGCAGCGGCGACCGTGAACCCTGCGAGCAGCAGGCCCTCCGCGTATCCACTGGCCGATGCGTACGACCAGATCCTGTCGGTGGTCACGTCGCTCCTTCCTTCCCGTGGTCGAGTTGCGAACGGAGTACCGCGGCCGGTGTGCGCCGGCCGCCGTCCCCTCGGGCAGCCAATACCCTGCTGCCCGATCCCCATTCCCCACGGATTCCCCGCAGTGGCCGCGTCCGGCCCGCCCGGCCCGTCCGCCACACGGTCCTCGCAGTCCACCCGACGGCTTTCGACAAGAGACCCACGCCGTCCCGAAAACAGCAGGCGTACCAGCCGGAAGGCAGGGAACCAGAAGGCCTGGAGGTTGATATCAATGGTTCCCATCATTCTTGTTCTTCTGCTCGCCCTTCTCCTTTTCGGTGCGGGTTTCGCACTCAAGGCGCTGTGGTGGATCGCGGTCATCGTGCTCGTCGTCTGGCTGCTCGGCTTCGTCGTGCGTCCGACCGCTTCCGGTGGCCGCCGCGGACGCTGGTACCGCTGGTAGACGGGCCGCGAGCCCCGAAGCACCGGCCGTCGCACCCGCCACCGGTGAACAATGAATTCCCAGGGAGGAATGAGGAATGACGTCGTCTCGAACCGAGCCCAAGTACACCGTTCCCGGACTCAGTGTCCAGGACGGCGGAAAGGTCATCGAACTGCTCCGCCTTCGGCTGCACGCACTCAATGACCTCTCGCTCACCCTGAAGCACATTCACTGGAATGTGGTCGGTCCGCATTTCATCGCCATTCACGAAATGCTCGACCCGCAGGTCGACCGGGTCCGGGCCATGGCCGACGACACCGCCGAGCGCGTCTCCGCGCTGGGCGGGGTGCCCGCGGGAACACCCGGCGCCCTCGTCGCCGAGCGGACCTGGGACGACTACGACGTCGGACGCGCCGACGCGATCGCCCATCTGGGCGCCCTCGACCTGGTCTACACGGGCATCGTCGAGAGCCACCGGGCGGCGCTGACCGAGGTCGGCAAGTTCGACCCGGTGACGGAGGACCTCCTCATCGAGCAGTTGCGCTCCCTCGAACAGTTCCAGTGGTTCGTGCGCGCGCACCTCGAAAGCTCCGGGGGTGTCCTGTCCACGGCGGACGCCCACACCGAGAGCCAGGCCGCGCGCTCGGCCGAGCGGGACGGCGGCCGGTAGCAGGGCCCGCCACCGCGAAGGGGCCCGGAACCGTTACGGTTCCGGGCCCCTTCGCACGCTTCGGGCGCACGCTTCGGGCGCACGCTCGCGTGCTTCGTGCGCGTGCGGTCGCAACCGCGTCTCAGACGCGTGAGACGTAGCTGCGGATCGTCGTGCCGTCGTCGTCGGTGTGCAGCCGCACCAGATCCGAGAGGTAGTGGACGAGCAGGAGGCCACGGCCTCCGATCTGGTCGGGGCGCGCGGGGCGCCGGCCCGCGAGGGGATCGGCCAGCCTGCCGAAGTCCTGCACCTGGCAGACGATCTGCTCGTTCTCCGCCCACAGGTGCAGCGTCCCCCCGCCACCGGCGTGCACCACGCTGTTGGTGGTCAGCTCGGCGACGACCAGGGCCAGGTCCTGGAGACGGACCGCGCTCATCCCCCGCTCCCGAGCCCGGGCGAGCGCGAAGTCCCGGACGGCCGGCAGTGCTTCGGCGTCGTAGCGGTGGGTGGCCGCGCCGGACGGACGGCGCAGCGGTTCGTTGCAGCGCGCGAGCACCTTCCCGGGGTCGTACGTGTCGCTGGCCCACTGCCGTCCCGCGGTGATGAGGACCGGGTGGGTGGCGTGGGCGTCGGCGAGCACGTCCGACGGGAGGGACCGGGCGTCGTACGGGCACAGGATGGTCACCTCCCGGCCGCTGAACGCCTCGTTGATGAGGGCCTCGTGCTGGACGCAGGCCGGGTACTCCACGGCGGTGCGGCCGGGCCAGATCGGTTCGCCGATGATACGGACGCGGACGCCCGGCCGGGCGTCCGCGAAAGCTCGCAGGACCGAGGGGATGATGCGGCCGGGGTTGCGGCCGGCCATGGTCATGTCGACGAGGTGCACGGCGTCCGCCGCCCGGCCCAGCGCGGCTGTGATCAGTGCGAGCCGGGGGGCGGGAGCGGCCACCGCCACGGGCTCCGACGCGGCCAGCCCTTCGAGCACGAAGGGAACCGTGCCCGCCAGGTACTCCTGGTCGTCACGGTAGAAGAGCGCGGGGTGCACGAAGGGCGCGTCGGTCGCCGACTCGGTGGGCGTCGTCGTCACGTCGGCGCTCCCGTCGGGGGCGGTGCGGTCGGGCCCGTCCGGCGGCTCCGAGGTGGGATCCGGGCGAGATGGGCGGTGGGCGCCGGGCCTGCTGCCGGCCGGACGGTTCGGGTCGGCCCGCCGTCGCTCGCCGGCGGCGTCGACGACGCGTTGTCCGTGCTGTCCATCAGGTCCACCGGTCTCACCCCGGAGCCCACACTACGCCGTCGCACTGGCGTTCCCTCGTCACTCCTGACCCGCACGACGCACGGACCGGGCCGGCCGTACCCGCGCGGCCGGCCCGGAGAACACGTTCACATCACGGCTGCCGGACGGGCTCCGGGCGGGGCCGCGCGTACGTCGCCCGGACCGCGGTGCCGCGTCACGCGGCACCCTTGCGACCGTCGGTGTCCCCGCGACCGGAACGGGCCTGTGCGCCCAGCGCCTCGTCCCGCACCCGTGCGCAACTGCGGGTGATGAGCCGCGAGACGTGCATCTGGGAGATGCCGAGCTGGTCGGCTATGCGGTTCTGCGTCATGTCCTCGAAGAAGCGCATGTACAGGATGTTCCGCTCACGCTCCGGCAGCCGGCGGAGTCCTTCCTTCGCCGCTTCACGGTCGACGACGCGGTCGTACGAGGAGTCGAGGTCGCCCAGGGTGTCCGCGAGGCTGTAGTTGTCGTCGGTGGACGACAGCTCGGCGTCCAGGGACAGGGTGCTGAAGCTCTCCATCGCCTCCATCCCCGCGCCGACCTCGTCCTCGGTCAGCCCGGCGTGCGCCGCGATCTCGGCTGTCGTCGGCTCGGGGGCCCCGGGGTTCATCGTGAGATCGCGGCGGGCGATCCGCACCTTGTTGCGCAGCTCCTGCACCCGCCGGGGTACCCGCAGCGCCCACATACGGTCCCGGAAGTGCCGCTTGACCTCGCCGGTGATGGTGGGCACGGCGTAGCTCTCGAACGCCCCGCGGGAGGGGTCGAACCGGTCTATCGCCTTCACCAGCCCGACGGCCGCGACCTGGCGCAGGTCCTCGATGTTCTCGCCACGGTCCCGGAACCGGCCGGCGATGCGGTGGGCCATGGGCAGCCACGCCTTCGCCAGCTCGTCACGGACGGCGTCCCGCTCGGGACCGTCCGCCAACCCGGCCAGCCGGGCGAAGTCGCCCGCCGAGTCAGGAGCGTCGTCGTGCGGATGCCTCGATGTCACGGACCGGGCGTGCGGATCCGGTGCCGCCGCCGTCTCGGCGGACACGGGCTGGGCCTCGGCCGATACGGGCTGCTCGAAGCGGCTTGTCGACAAGTCGATGCTCATGCGGATTCGCTCCTGAACAAGTGGCGTGCGAGGGGATGCCGCAGGGACGATGACTTCCGGGGACGCCGGAGGGCCACCGCAGTCGGCCGATGCCGTTCCTGCGGGCGTGCCTCCGGTCCGAAGCACGAAATTCCGCCTGCCCTTGCTTCCGGAGGGGAAACACCCCGTCTCGAAATCGACGGCCCGTCGCCTCGCCCTCCCGGCGCCCGAACCGGCTCAGGGTCCACCTACGCGTACCGTGGACCCGTCGGCCCCGCTTCCGCGGCAGGTCCATGACGAGGGCCGACGGTGCGAGGCGTCGACTTCCGGCCAGATCCGCAGTGACCCTGATCTCTTTCCGGATCGGGTGGCATGAGCCGCGTGAAGCGGGGCAGACGGCGTTGTGTCATCAACAGCGACGGTGAGTGGGGTGAACGGCATGGCAGCCGTGACGGCGGGCGGGGCAACGGCCACGGCGCAGGGCGTCCGGACGACGGACGAGACGGAACTGCCTCTCATCGAGGACCCGTCGCGCGTCAAGCCGAAGGACGCCCGGGAGCTGTCCCGGCAGTTCTTCGACCGGCTGGCCGTGCTGGAGGAAGGCACCCACGAATACCAGTACGCGCGCAACACCCTGATCGAGATGAACCTGTCCCTCGTGCGGTACGCGGCCTCCAGGTTCCGCGGCCGGGGGGACTCGATGGAGGACATCGTCCAGGTCGGCACCATCGGACTCATCAAGGCGATCGACCGGTTCGAGCTGACGCGCGAGGTGGAGTTCACCTCCTTCGCCGTGCCCTACATCGTCGGCGAGATCAAGCGCTTCTTCCGTGACACGAGCTGGGCCGTCCATGTGCCGCGCCGTCTGCAGGAGGCCCGGGTCGAGCTGGCGAAGGCCACGGAGGAACTGCGGACCCGTCTGGGGCGCACCCCCACGACGAAGGAGCTCTCACAGCTCATGTCGCTGCCCGAGGCGGAGGTCATCGAGGCCCGCAAGGCGGCGAACTGCTACAACTCCTCCTCCCTCGACGCGGCCCTGACCTCGGAGAACGGCTCGCACGGCGAGTCCGTCCTGGCCGACTTCATCGGTGAGGACGACCGTTCGCTGGAGCTCGTGGAGGACCTGCACTCCCTCGCTCCCCTGGTCGCCGAGCTCGACGAGCGCGAGCGCCACATCATCCACCTGCGGTTCGTCGAGGAGCGCACCCAGGCGGAGATCGGCGAGATCCTCGGCATCTCCCAGATGCATGTGTCGCGCCTGATCAGCCGCATCATCAAGCGGCTCCGCGCGGGTCTGCTCGACCCGTCGGTGGCCTGACTCCCACCAGCCCCCCCTGACCGGCGCCCACCCCCTGCGCCGGTGACCGAGCCCGCCGTCGCGGTCCCCACGAGCCCCCGCTCGCCGGACCGCGACGGCGGGCTCGGTCGTGCCACCAGGTGCTCGTGGGGCCCGCCGGTCCACGGGCTGCGGGACCCGCTGTCCCCGGCTTGGCGATTTTGGCACCACACTTTGTTCACAACCTCACTTACGGGTTAGCCTGCGGCGTATTTCCTCGTCGGCGGACCCGTACAACAGGACGTCCGACGAGGGTTTGGTCCGGCAGTGGGCCTGAAGTTCCGAGTCCCTCCACACAGGGACCTATGAGGCATGGAACGAGGGTGCGCATGACCAGCCAGACGACCGAAACCGTCGACCGTACGCCGGGCGAGCAGGAGCTGCGCCAGCTGCTGGCCGGCCTGACGGCGGTACGGGACGGCGATTTCGGCACCCGTCTGCCGGACGACGGGGACGGGCTCATGGGCGACATCGCCACCGTCTTCAACGGCATGGTCGACCAGTTGTCCGTGTTCACGTCCGAAGTGACCCGCGTCGCGCGCGAGGTGGGCACCGAGGGCACCCTCGGCGGCCAGGCCGAGGTGCCGGGTGTCTCCGGGACCTGGGCCGATCTCACCGACTCGGTCAACGCCATGTCGGGCAACCTGACGACCCAGGTCCGTGACATCGCGCAGGTGGCGACGGCGGTGGCCAAGGGCGACCTGTCGCAGAAGATCGACGTTCCGGCGCGGGGCGAGATCCTCCAGCTCAAGGAGACCGTCAACACGATGGTCGACCAGCTGTCCGCCTTCGCCGACGAGGTCACCCGCGTAGCCCGCGAGGTCGGCAGCGAGGGACGCCTCGGCGGCCAGGCCCAGGTGCCCGGCGTCGGCGGTGTCTGGCGCGATCTCACCGACTCGGTCAACCTGATGGCGGGCAACCTCACGGCTCAGGTCCGCAACGTCGCCCAGGTGACGACCGCGGTGGCCAAGGGCGATCTCTCGCAGAAGATCACCGTGGACGCCCGGGGCGAGATCCTCGAACTCAAGAACACCATCAACATCATGGTCGACCAGCTGTCCGCCTTCGCCGACGAGGTGACGAGGGTGGCCCGCGAGGTCGGCACCGAGGGACGTCTCGGCGGCCAGGCGGACGTCAAGGGCGTCAAGGGCACCTGGCGCGACCTCACCGACTCCGTGAACTTCATGGCCGGCAACCTCACCGCTCAGGTCCGCAACGTCGCCCAGGTGGCGACCGCGGTGGCCAGGGGCGACCTGTCGCAGAAGATCACCGTGGACGCCCGGGGCGAGATCCTCGCCCTGAAGGAGACCCTCAACACGATGGTGGACCAGCTGTCCGCCTTCGCCGACGAGGTGACGAGGGTGGCCCGCGAGGTCGGCACCGCCGGCAACCTGGGCGGGCAGGCCACCGTCCGCGGGGTCTCGGGAACCTGGAAGGACCTCACCGACAACGTCAACGTGATGGCGTCGAACCTGACGGGCCAGGTCCGCTCGATCGCCCAGGTCGCCACGGCCGTCGCACGCGGCGACCTCAGCCAGAAGATCACCGTCGAGGCCAAGGGTGAGGTCGCCGCCCTGGCGGACGTCATCAACACGATGGTCGACACGCTGTCCGCCTTCGCCGACGAGGTCACCCGCGTCGCCCGCGAGGTCGGCACCGAGGGACGCCTCGGCGGCCAGGCCCAGGTGCCGAACGTGGCGGGCACCTGGAAGGACCTCACCGACAACGTCAACTCGATGGCCAACAACCTCACCGGCCAGGTGCGCAACATCGCCCTGGTGACGACGGCGGTGGCCAAGGGCGACCTGTCCAAGAAGATCGACGTCGACGCCCGCGGCGAGATCCTCGAACTGAAGACCACCATCAACACGATGGTCGACCAGCTCTCCGCCTTCGCTGCCGAGGTCACCCGTGTCGCCCGTGAGGTCGGCAGCGAGGGACGGCTCGGCGGCCAGGCCGAGGTGGAGGGCGTGTCCGGAACCTGGAAGCGCCTGACGGAGAACGTCAACGAACTCGCGGGCAACCTGACGCGGCAGGTACGCGCGATCGCCGAGGTCGCCAGCGCCGTCGCCGAGGGCGACCTGACCCGCTCGATCACCGTCGAGGCCTCCGGCGAGGTCGCCGAGCTCAAGGACAACATCAACTCCATGGTGGAGTCCCTGCGCGAGACCACGCGGGCCAACCAGGAGCAGGACTGGCTCAAGACCAACCTCGCGCGGGCCTCCGGCCTGATGCAGGGCCACCGGGACCTGTCCGTGGTGGCCGAGCTCATCATGGACGAGCTCGCACCCCTCGCCTCCGCCCAGTACGGGGCGTTCTACCTCGCGGAGGAGACCGGCAACGGCAGCGAACTGCGGCTCGTCGGCTCGTACGGATATCCCGACCAGGACGACCGGCCCGACCGCATCCCCTTCGGCCGCTCGCTGGTCGGCCAGGCCGCGCGCAGCCGCCGCGCCATCACGGTCGACGAACTGCCGCCGAACTACGTGTCCATCTCCTCGGGGCTCGGCCGGACCGTGCCGACCGCCCTGGTGGTGCTGCCCATCATGGTGGAGGACCAGGTTCTCGGAGTCATCGAGCTGGCCTCGGTGACCCGCTTCACCCAGATCCACCTGGACTTCCTGGGACAGCTGATGGAGACCATCGGCGTCAACGTCAACACCATCGTGGCCAACGCCCGTACCGACGAACTGCTCGACGAGTCCCAGCGGCTGACCGCCGAACTCCAGGCCCGCTCCGAGGAGCTGCAGGTCCAGCAGGACGAGCTGCAGCGCTCCAACGAGGAGCTGGAGGACAAGGCCTCCCTGCTGGCCGCGCAGAACAGCGACATCGAGGCGAAGAACCTGCAGATCGAGCAGGCGCGCCAGGAGCTGGAGACCCGGGCCCAGCAGTTGTCACTGGCCTCCAAGTACAAGTCGGAGTTCCTGGCGAACATGAGCCACGAGCTGCGGACCCCCCTGAACAGCCTGCTGATCCTCGCCCAGCTCCTGGCCCAGAACCCGTCCCGCAACCTCACCCCGAAGCAGGTCGAGTACGCGGGCATCATCCACTCGGCGGGCTCCGACCTGCTCCAGCTGATCAACGACATCCTCGACCTGTCCAAGGTCGAGGCCGGGAAGATGGACGTCAGCCCCGAGGTCGTCCCGCTGCGCCAGCTCCTGGAGTACGTCGAGGCCACCTTCCGGCCGATGACGACCCAGAAGAGCCTGGACTTCTCCGTGCGTACGGCGCCCGGCTCCCCCGCCGACCTGCTCACCGACGACTCCCGGCTGCGCCAGGTCCTGCGCAACCTGCTGTCGAACGCGGTCAAGTTCACCGAGCACGGCGGCGTCGAGCTGCGGATCGAACCGGCGGCCGACCACGAGGTGCCCAGCGGGGTGTTCCGGGGCGGCACCATCGTCGCCTTCCGCGTGCAGGACACGGGGATCGGCATCCCCGAGCAGCATCTGGAGACGATCTTCGGCGCCTTCCAGCAGGCGGACGGGACCACGAGCCGCAAGTACGGCGGCACCGGTCTGGGGCTGTCCATCACCCGCGAGATCGCACACCTGCTCGGCGGCGCCGTCACCGTCGACAGCACGCCGGGACAGGGCAGTACGTTCACCCTGTTCCTGCCCGTGGCGCGCCCCGACTACGAGAACCTGGTCATCGACGACCGCCCGCTGGAGCTGGCGCCGGGCACCTCCTCCGCCGAGGAGCCGGCTGCCAACGCCCCCCTCTCGGGCCCGGTGGTCCCGGCCAAGCGCCGTCGCCGTCGTCTCCTGGTCGTCGAGGAGCGGCAGCGCGGACTGCTGACACTCGTCGCGGAGAGCGCGGTCTCCGACGTCACCCGGGGCCAGGACGCCGGTGACCCGCGCGGCACGGTCGACGTCATCACCGCTTCCGGGGCGCACGAGGCGGCGAGCGCGCTGGCGGCGGGCCCCTGCCACTGCGTCGTTCTCGAACTCGGCATGCCCGGCGGCGAGGCGCCCCGCTTCCTGGACGCGATGCAGGGCGACTCCGCGCTCGCGAACGTTCCGGTGCTCGTCCACAGCGGCCACCGCGCCGATTTCGCGCAGGAACAGGAGCTGCAGGCCCGCTCCGGCACCCGGGCCCTTGAGTTCCTGTCCAGTCTCGACGAACTGCGTGAGCGCATCGCCCTGCACCTCTCCGCCGAGGAACTGGGGGACGTGCCGTCCCTGGCCCGCGCGGAGGAGCCGCAGGCCGGCTCGCCCCGGGCGGTCGAGGACGCCTTCCTCGGCCGTACGGTCCTGGTGGTCGACGACGACGCGCGCAACCTCTTCGCGCTGAGCGGGATCCTGGAACTCCAGGGGTTCCACGTGCTGCACGCGGACAACGGCCGCAAGGGCATCGAGACGCTGGTCAACCACCCCGACATCGCGCTCGTCCTGATGGACGTGATGATGCCGGAGATGGACGGCTACGCCGCCACGGCCGAGATCCGCAAGATGCCTCAGTACGCGGGGCTTCCCATCATCGCCGTCACGGCGAAGGCGATGCCCGGCGACCGGGAGAAGTCCCTCGCCTCCGGAGCCAGTGACTACGTGACCAAGCCGGTCGACACCGACGACCTGATCGCCTGCGTCCGCCGTTGGCTGCCTGCGTGAGCGACCGCGCCCGGCCGTGCGTGACGCCGGCCGGGCGCAGGTCCCCGTGCCCCGCCCCCATGGGCATCCCCGCCGAGGAGCAATGGCATCGTGAGCCTTCCTGAACAACGCCCTGATCCGGCCGACGACACCGCCGACGCCGTCACCGGCATCGACGCCGGTGACGCAGCCGTGGGCGAAGACACGAACACAAGCACCGAAGTGGCCGCGACGACGGACGTGACGGACGTGGACGTACCCGCGGACGGACAGACCGCGCTGACCGCCAACTATCCGGTGGGCAAGCTGGCCGCGACGGTGGAACGGCTGCGCAGCGAGGTGCGGGCGGCCCAGGCCGAGGCCGACGGGCGTGCCCTGATGGAACTCGCCAAGGGCATTCTGGTCGAGCGGCTGGGATGCGGTCCGGCCCAGGCCGCCCGCCAGCTCGCCGAGCTGGCCGACCAGGCCAAGGTGACACCGCTCGAACTCGCCGTCGACGTCATCAACCAGTCCGCCCGCGACCGGCTGTCGGACGTGACCGGCGCGTTCCTGGCCGGCGCGAAGGGCAACGAGATCCGGTCGGGCCACGGCGGGAAGCCGGCCCGTCCCGAGGAGGCCGAGCGCTCCGCCGCCGTGCGGCTGCGGGAGGCCGAGAGCGGCGCGCTGGCGGCCCCCGACACCCAGGCCGTCGCCGACTCCCTGTTCCATCACGCGCTGACCCCGCTCGGCGCGGTGGCCGTGGCCATCTGGACGGCGGGGTCGGACGGTTCCCTCACGCTGGCGGGCAGCGCCGGATTCTCACCGGCGGAGGCCGCGCGCTGGCACTATGTGCCCCCCGGGGTGACGACGGTGGCCCGCACGAGTCTCACCGAACGCGCGGGGCAATGGATCGGGTCCCTCTCGCAGACCGGTCTCCCCTCCATCGGGCAGCACCACTTCCCCGACGGGGGCAGGGCCGCGCTTCCCGCCGGTACCGGCGGGCGTGTCCACGGGGTCCTCGAAGTCGTCTGGGCCACTCCCCTGGAACCGCAGCCGCCCCAGGTGATCCGCCAGGTGGAGGCGCTGGCCGAACTGTGCGCCCACACCCTGGAGACGTACGCGTTCGTGCACGGCGGTGACACCGTCAGCGAGCCGCGGGTCCTCCCGGACGCGGCCGAGCTGGTGGATCTGGCCGACGGACTGCACGATCCGGCGCTGGTCCTCGTCCCGTACGTCGACGGCGGGCATCTCGTCGACTTCCACATCCATCATGTCAACAGCCACTTCCTCGATCCGGCCGGCCGCCCGCGCGGCCTCGTCAACGGCGCCCTGCTCCTTGAGGCCTACCCGATGGCCGCCGGGGAGAGCGAACTCTTCCAGCGGGTCGAACGGGTCTACGCCACCGGCGAGCCGTTCCGCGCGCAGCGCATGAACCTCACGGCTCTGGTCGACCAGGTGCCGCTGGCCGCCGTGGCCGACATCAGCATCAGCAGGCACGGCAGCAGCGTGCTGCTCATCTGGCGCATCGAGGACGAGACGGCACGGCTGGCGAGCCTGCTGCAGCACGCCCAGCGCCTGGGCCGCATCGGGGGCTTCGAGGAGAACCTGCTCACGGGCGAGATCACCTGGAACGGCCAGCTCTTCAGCCTGTACGGCAGATCGCCGTCGAGCGGTCCCGTGCCGCTGGAGGAGCTGGCGCTGCACGCGCACCCGGACGACGCCGTCGCCATCGGCCGCTTCCTGCGCACCCTGCTCCACCACCGGCGGGCGGCGTCCGCGGCCTTCCGGCTCCAGCGTCCCGACGACGTGACCCGGCACATCCGGGTGGTGGCGGAACCGGTGCTGGACGCCGACGGCCGGCCGTTCGTCGTGCGCGGGGCCTACCAGGACATCTCGGCCCAGCACTGGACGGAGGTCGCGCTGGCCGCCACGCGGGACCAGCTCGCGCACTCCGAGCAGCAGGCGACCGAACGCAACCGGCTGACGCTGCAGTTGCAGCACGCCATCATGCCCCCGACCCAGGCGCCCCTGCAGGCTCCCCGGCTCGACGTGGCCGTCCGCTACCGGCCCGCCGAGACCGAACAGCTCGTGGGCGGCGACTGGTACGACGCGGTCGTCCTGCCGTCCGGTCTCGTGCTCCTGTGCGTGGGTGACGTGGCCGGTCACGGCATAGAGGCCGCGACGAGCATGGTCGTGCTGCGGAACGCGCTGCGGGGGCTCGCGGTGACGGGCGCGGGCCCCGGCCAGCTGCTGACCTGGCTCAACAGCGTGGCGCACCATCTGTCGGGATCCATCACCGCCACCGCGGTCTGCGGCATCTACGACCCCGGCAGCCGTACGTTGCGCTGGGCCAGGGCGGGTCATCTGCCGCCCGTACTGGTGCGGGACGCGGAGGCGGTGTCCCTGCCCCTCCTCAAGGGCCTGCTGCTGGGCGCCGTGCCCGATATGACGTACGCCGAGGACGAGGTCCAGCTGGCGGCCGACGACACCCTGCTGATGTACACGGACGGCCTGATCGAGCGGCGGGACCGCACGATGGAGGAGTCCATGACGCAGCTGCTCACCACGGTCCGTACGGCGCCGTGCTCACTCGACCAGCAGCTGGACCGGCTCCTCACCTACAGCAGGTCGGACACCGACGACGACACCTGCATCATCGGGATCCGGGTGTCGTAGTCCCCGAAGGTCGTCCGCATGAGAGGGCGGTGCGGGGGTAGGCGCGCGATCATGTGCAGCCGGGCACGCCGACGAGAGTTTGATCACGTCGCGCGGCCGATTTCGGCGGCATCGAGTCCGAGTACGGGGGTATGCGGGCCACACCATTGTTGCTTTGCGGGAGGTACTCGTGTCCACAGCCCAGAACCCCTTGTCCGTAGAGGTCACCCTGCCTCGTGAGGACATCGTCCTGCTCACGGTCGAGGGCCATCTGGACATCGACACCGCGACGGGGCTGCAGCACCATCTGGCGAACCAGTTCCAGCACGGCCGTCGCCACTTCCTGCTGGAGCTCTCGGCCGTGCCCTTCATGGACTCGTCCGGCATGAACATCATCATCAGGGCGTACCAGCAGACCCGGGAACTCGACGGCAGCGTGCACATCATCTCGCCGACGTCGGCCGTGCGACGGATCCTCGACCTCACGGGTGTGAGCATCACCGTGCCGGTGTCCAACAGCGTCGACGACGCGCTCGCCCTCGTGGACAAGCAGCAGGACGGTCCCGCCTGAGCCCTGCCCGGCGCGGCTCCGTCACCCCGGAGGGACGGCGGAGCACACGTGAGCGCAACAGTTGCCGTTTGACAACAGTGGACCGAAGCAAGAAAGTGGGCAGCGCCGAGGCGCGGGAGGGTTCCGGTATGCACCGAAGGACGAGGACGGACTCTCGCGCCGGGCACGTCCGGCGGCACGGGGACCGATGGGCGCTCGCGCCCCTCGGCGGACTGCGCGACGCTCAGGCGGTCCTGGCGCCGGTGGTCGTCCCGTCCTCGTGGATCTCCTGCGCCGCGGCGGCGCAGAACGCCTCAAGGCCCGCCAGCAGTTGCGTGCGCCGCGTGGCCGGCATCTGCTCCAGCACCGACTGCAGCGCCCGCTCACGGCGGGTGCGCAGGTCGCTGAGGAACGTACGCCCGCGACGGCTGAGGTACAGCCGCAGCTCACGGCGGCTCGTCGCGGCGGGCCTCCGCTCGACGAACCCCACGGCCTGCAGGCGGTCGCACAGCCGGCTGGCCGACGGGGGCGTGGACCCCAGCGCGTCGGCGAGGGTGCGCAGGTTGACGCCCTCGTTGTGTTCGAGGATGAACAGCACCCTCAGCTGGGAGGCAGAGACGGGCGCCGTCGAGGCGCGCCCCCACAGGACCTCAAGCAGCTCCGCCGCCTCGGAGGTCACTCGCGCCACCTCGTGGGGCTGCGGGTGCGGGGAGGAGGAGGTCACGGTGACACTCTCCCAGGCTTGCGTGGCGCTGTCAGCTCACGGGTCCGGGCCGCCCGCCCCGGCCCACCACCTCCACCAGGGCAGACACCCGGCACCGTGCGCACGGCGGTGCGGACCCGCAGCCACCGACGCGCAGAGAACGGCGTATCCCCCATCGTGAACAGATTCGTGGCAGCCGAGCGCGCGCTGCGCTCCGCTGCTCCGCACCAACTGCTGGACGCTGTCCGGGAGGTGCTGTGCGCCCGGTACGCGGCTGAAGAGGTCGAACTCTTCATGGCCGACTACGGACTGACCCTGCTGCAGCCCGTGGCCACCCTGCCGTACACCCTGGCCCCGCTGCCCGTGCACACCGGTCCGGCCGGGCGGGCCTTCGGGGCGCAGGAACCGGTCTTCGAGAACTGCTCCGGCGGCTCGGTGCGGGTCCATCTGCCCGTCACCGTGCGCGGGGACCGGCTGGGGGTGCTGTCCGTCACCATGCCCTCGGCGGACACGGCCGCCGAGTGTTCGGCCGAACTGGCCGAGGTGGCCGAGGTGCTGGGCCACGAGGTGGTCGTCGCCGAGCGGGACACCGACCTGTATCTGCAGGCACGGCGCAAGGACCGGCTCACCCTCGCCGCCGAGATGCAGTGGCAGCTGCTGCCGGCGCGTTCCTGCGCCCGGCCCGAGTACGCGCTCGGCGCCCAGCTGGAGCCCGCCTACGCCGTGTTCGGCGACAACTTCGACTGGTCCGCCACGGCCGACCATCTCGCGCTCTACATCACCAACGGCATGGGCGAGGGCATCGAGGCCGCGCTGCTGACCGGCCTGGGCGTCAACGCGCTGCGCAACGCGCGCAGGGCCGGCCTCCCGCTCGCGGACCAGGCGGCCCTCGCCGACCAGGCGGTGTACGCGCACTACCGCGGCAACGCCCACCTGTCCGTGCTGATGATGGACCTGGAGCTGTCCACCGGCCGCCTGCAGGTCGTGGACGCCGGCTCACCGCGGATGCTGCGGCTGCGCGACCGGGCCGTCACCGCCGTCGACTTCGAGGAGCAGCTCCCGTTGGGCATGTTCGAGGAGACCGACTACTTCACCCAGGAGTTCACCGTCGAACCCGGCGACCGCTTCATCTTCGTCAGCGACGGGGTCCACTCGGTGGCGGCGCCGGGCGGTGAGACGTACGGCGAACGCGCGCTGGCCCGCGCGATCGCGGCCACGAGCCTGGTGCCGGCGGCCGAGGTCCCCGGGGCGGTCCTGCGAGAACTGACGGGACACCGCGGCGGCCCCGAACCCGACGACGACGCACTGGTCGCCTGTCTCGACTGGTTCGGGGGAAGACCGACGCCGTGATGCGATTCCGCCACCTCGTGCTCCGGCACCTGCTCCTCCTCACGTACGGCACGGCCCCCGGCGTCCGCCCCCGACCGCCGGTGGTCCGGCGTCGTGGGCCGGGCACTCCCCGATCCGCCCGGCCCTCGCGGGACGACATCCTCGTCGCCGTACCGGCCCCCACTCCGTCGGACCGCACACCATGACTCGTACCTGGCACATCACCACCGTCACCGACGCCGCACGGGCCCGTATCGACACGGCACGCCTGGCCGCCGCGTACGGGGTGCCCGCCATGGAGCGGACCCGGCTGACGGCCGCCCTCAGCGCGCAGCTGCGCCAGTGCCTCGCCAAGGGCGGCACCTGGCGGCTCGATCTGGAGGCGGCCGCGGCACCGCCCGCGGAGGGTCCGCTGCGGGCCGTCGTGACCTCGTGCGACGGCGCGCACCCCGAGGGGCGGCCGCCGTGGCACATGACGGTCACCGGCACCGGGAGCGCGGACACGACGGACACCGGGCCCGTGGCGGACGACGCCGAGACGCTGGCCGAGGGCCTGCTGGGCGCCGACGAGGACACGGTCCTGGTACTGGAGAAGCTCGGCGAGCAGGAGTACCTGGTCACCTCCCACCGGGAGGAGCTCGACCAGACCAACCAGGGTGTGCTGGCCCTGCACGCCGAACTGGACGCGGCCGGCGAGGCCCAGCGCGAGCTCTTCGCCGCCGAGCGGCAGGCGCGGACGGAAGCGGAGTCCGCCCGCCGCAGGCTGACGTTCCTGGCCGATGCCAGCGCCGTGCTGACGGCCTCGCTCAACCACGACGAGATCGTCCGCCGCCTCCAGAGCCTCCTCGTCCCGGAGTACGCCCAGTGTGTCGACGTGTGGCTCTTCGACGAGGGGGACGAGGAGCAGCAGGACACCCCCCGGCCGGTCGCCGCCGTGGTGGCGGCCCGCAGCGGACGCCCGCAGTACGCCGCCGACCATCCGGGCGACCTGCCCGGCGTGGACGACCAGTTGCCCTCGGCGCTGCACCCCTCGGTGCCCCTGCTGTGCGTTCCGCTGGGGACGCGGCGGGAACCGCTGGGGGTGCTGACCCTGTCGCCGCCCGGTGCCCGGTGGAACGCCGACGACGCCGTCATGCTGATCGAGCTCACCCGCCGGGCGGGCATCGCGATCGACAACGCCCAGCGCTTCGAGCACAACCGCGACATCGCCGAGACTCTCCAGCGGGCCCTGCTCACGGATCTCCCCACCACTCCGGGGCTGCATCTGGCCGCCCGCTATCTGCCGGCCACCCACGGTCTGAACATCGGCGGCGACTGGTACGACGCCTTCCGCCAGCCCGACGGCAGCCTGATCACCGTCATCGGTGACGTCACCGGGCACGGACTGCACGCCGCCGTCATGATGAGCCAGCTGCGCACCGCGCTGCGCGCGTACGCGGTCGACGGCGGCACCCCGGGCCAGCTCCTCACCCGGCTGCACATCTTCCTGCACCACCTGCAGCCCGATCTGTACGCCACCGCCGTCATCGCGCGCTTCCACCCCGACGAGCCGACGCTCACCTGGGCCGCGGCGGGCCATCCGCCGCCCGTGCTGCGCACCCCCGACGGGCAGGTGCGCACGCTCGACGCCAAGCCCGGTGCGATGCTCGGCATCCCGCTGCACCAGGTGATCCAGGACCACACCGTGACCCTCACGCCGGGTTCGACCCTGGCGCTCTACACGGACGGTCTGGTCGAACGGCGCGCCCAGGGCATAGATCCGGGTATCGAGCGGCTCGCCGCGGCGCTCGGCACCTTCCGGTCCGCGGACCTCGACGCCGACCTGGACGGCTCGGCCGACCTTCTCCTCAATCCGCTGCTGAGCGACTCCGAGCGCGACGACGACGTGTGTCTTCTGCTCTGCCATCTGCACAGCCGGGCGGCGGAGATGGCGCGGATGCCCGTCAGGCTGGCCTTCTGAGGGCACGGGCCCGCTCGAAGGCGTGCAGTCCGTGCCGCAGGGAGTCGCGTTCGCCCGGTGCCATCGCGTCGAACACACCGGCCAGGCTCCGGGACCGGCGCTCGGTGACGTCCGCCAGGAGCCGGCGCCCGTGCGAGGTGACCAGCAGCTGTATCTCGCGGCGGCTGTGCGGCTGGACGGTCCGCTGCAACAGGCCCGCGGCTTCGAGCCGGTCGCACAGGCGGCTCGCCGTGGGAAGCGCTATGCCCAAGTGCTCGGCGAGAGTGGTGAGGTTGAGCTCCGGCAGCCGGTGGACGGTCTGCAGCGCGAGCAGTTGGCGCGTCGACATGCGCGGGGTGATGTCCTCGGCAGCCGCGAACCACAGCGTCACCAGGCCCTCCACCGCGTCGAGAACCTGATCGGCGAACGTGTCCGGCACGGGGGTGGTCACACGCACTTCTCTTTCGGTCGACTCCGGCCTCGCCAGTGCTCATGTACGTCGGCCCTACCCGAAGAACCGGACCGTACACGGCGAACAGCCCGGCCCTCTCCTTCCCGTGTGCGTGGTACGGGACGAGGAGGGCCGGGCTGCTTCGGCGGCCGGGGCGGCCGACCGGTGGCCCGGTCGGCTCAGCCGGCGGCCAGGGCGCCCTTCAGCACGGCGATCGCCTGGCTGATGGCGGCCTCGGCGGCGTGGGTCTCGCGCAGGGCGTTCAGCATCACGAAGTCGTGGATGATGCCCTGGTAGCGGACCGCGGTGACCGCGACGCCCGCCTCGCGCAGCTTGCCGGCGTAGGCCTCGCCCTCGTCGCGCAGGACGTCGGCCTCACCGGTGACGACCAGGGCGGGCGGCAGTCCGGTGAGCTGCTCGGTGGTGGCGCGCAGTGGGGACGCGGTGATCTCGGCGCGCTGCTTCTCGTCGGTCGTGTACTGGTCCCAGAACCACTGCATGCCGTCGCGGCGCAGGAAGTAGCCCTCGGCGAACTGGTGGTAGGAGCCGGTGTCGAAGGAGGCGTCGGTGACGGGGTAGAAGAGCACCTGCTGCACGAGCGTGACGTCGCCGCGCTCCTTGGCCATGAGGGTCAGGGCCGCGGCCATGTTGCCGCCGACCGAGTCGCCCACCACCGCGACGCGGGAGGCGTCGAGCCCGTGGTCCGCGCCGGCGGTGACGACCCACCGGGCGACGGTGTAGTTCTGCTCGATGGCCACGGGGTAACGCGCCTCGGGCGAGAGGTCGTACTCGGGGAAGACGACCGCGGCACCCGTGCCGACGGCCAGTTCGCGCACCAGGCGGTCGTGGGTGTGGGCGTTGCCGAAGACCCAGCCTGCGCCGTGGATGTAGATGATCACCGGAAGGGTGCCGGTGGCTCCCGCGGGACGGACGATCCGCGTACGGACCTCTCCGGTGGGGCCGCCGGGGACAGTGATCCACTCCTCGTCGACGGCGGGCTTGGTGACGTCGCCCGACTGCACCTCGTCGACGGTCCTGCGGCCTTCGACGGGGCCGAGGTCGAAGAGGTAGGGCGGGTTGGCCGTCGCCTCGGCGAAGGCCGCCGCGGCGGGCTCCAGGACGGGGCGGGCGCCGGTCGTGTCGGTCATGACGATCTCCTCGGATCTGGTGCCGTGGGCAGGCTCCTCGCGGGCTTCGCCGGGAGCGGCGGCAACACCAGAACAGTAGCTCACGACTTAGTCGTGCACAACTTATTAGGGCACGATACGATCGAGGGGACTCGACGGTAGGGTCGGCGATAGGGTGTAGATCACTGAGTGGAGGTACCCCGTGAGCACTGCCGGAGCCGAATCGGCGCAGGGCGATCCACCCCTGTCGGCGCAGGGGGGCTCACTCCTGCTGGAGGACCAGCTCTGCTTCGCCCTCTACGCCGCCTCCCGGGCGGTCACCGCCCGCTACCGCCCCCTGCTGGACGAGCTGGGGCTGACCTATCCGCAGTACCTGGTCATGCTCGTCCTGTGGGAGCAGGACTCGATCTCCGTACGCGACCTGGGCACCGCTCTCCAACTGGAGTCCAGCACGCTCTCACCGCTCCTCAAGCGTCTGGAGGCGAACGGCCTGCTGCGGCGCGAGCGCCGGGCGGAGGACGAGCGTTCCGTCGCGCTGCATCTCACCGACGCCGGAGTGCGGCTCCAGGACCGGGCGGACGCGGTCCCCCTCGCGATGGGCGACGCGATGGACCTGACCCCGGAACAGGACGCCATGGCCAAGCAGTTGCTCCGCCTGCTCACAACCAACGTCAGCACCCGGTAGCAACCGCGACACCCAACCCCCCGAAGGGCGCGGGGAACCGCGCACCCAGCCCCCACCGGCCCGCAGGCGAGCCACCACCCCCAGCCCCCACTGAAAGCAATTCACGCCACAAGCATTGACGTGCTCGCTTCACATACCTATGTTCTGGTCGAATTCCCGGACGTCGTACGGTATTTCGAACACTGCGAGCTTCGCCGGACACCCCCCGTCGAAGCCGACCCCCGCGCAGAGACGAGGAACGCATGGCACCCGCCCTCCCGAGACGCACAGTTCTGCAGGCCGCCCTGCTCGCAGCCGCCGCACCGGCGATGTCGTACACCGCCGGTGCGGGCCGGGCCACGGCCGCCACCCTGCCCGCACCGTCCGCCTGGACCCTCCGGCCGTTCGAGCTCAAGGACGTGAAGGTCGGTCAGGGCCTCTTCGCCACGAAGCGCCAGTTCATGCTGGACCACGGCCGCGGCTACGACGTGAACCGGCTGCTCCAGGTCTTCCGCGCCAACGCCGGTCTCTCGACCGGCGGCGCGGTCGCGCCGGGCGGCTGGGAGGGCCTGGACGGCGAGGCGAACGGCAACCTCCGCGGCCACTACACCGGCCACTTCCTGAGCATGCTGTCGCAGGCGTACGCGAGCACCGGCGACCAGGTCTACGCCGACAAGATCCGGACCATGCTCGCGGCGCTCACCGACGTCCGCGCGGCCCTGCGCAAGGACCCGGCCGTGCTGAGCGCCGCAGGGAAATTCGGCACGGCGGCGGAGCACGTGCGCGGCTCCTACCAGTACGTCAGCCTGCCGGCCGCCGTGCTGAACGGCTCCGCCGCGATCACCCTGTCCGCCTGGGTCAAGCCCACCCACAACGCCAACTGGACCCGAATCTTCGACTTCGGCGACAACAACACCCGGTACATGTACCTGGCCGCCCGCAATGCCTCCGGCGTACCGCGCTTCGCCATCACGACCGGCGGACCCGGCGCGGAACAGGGCCTCGACGGCACCGCCGCGCTCCCGATCGGCCAGTGGAGCCACCTGGCGGTCACGATCTCGGGCAGCACCGGCACCCTCTACGTCAACGGCACCCAGGTGGCCCGGAACACCTCGATGACCCTCAACCCGTCGTCGCTGGGCACCCTGACGAACAACTGGCTGGGCCGCTCGAACTTCGACGACCCGGTGTTCGCGGGCGTCTTCGACGAGTTCAACGCGTGGTCGCGGGCGCTGACCGCCGCCGAGATCACGTCCCTGCAGAGCAGTCGTGCCGCCGCCTCCACTGCGGGCCGCGGCACCCTGGCCTCGTACACGTTCGACGAGACCACCGGAGGGACCTTCGCCGACGCCTCCGGCCGCGGGCTGACCGCGACCCTGCGCCGGACCTGGGGCGGACCGAGTCACCCCGGGTTCCTCGCCGCGTATCCGGAGACGCAGTTCATCGACCTGGAGACGCGGACCACCTCCGACTACACCAAGGTGTGGGCGCCCTACTACACCGCGCACAAGATCCTCAGAGGTCTGCTGGACGCCTACCTCGCCACGGACGACGCCCGTGCGCTCGATCTGGCGTCGGGCATGTGCGACTGGATGCACTCCCGCCTCTCCAAGCTGCCCGACGCCACCCTCCAGCGGATGTGGGCCCTCTTCTCCAGCGGCGAGTTCGGCGGCATCGTCGAGGCGATCGTCGACCTGTACGCGTTCACCGGCAAGGCCGAACACCTCGCGCTGGCCCGGCTGTTCGACCTCGACACGCTCATCGACGCCTGCGCCGCGAACACCGACACGCTCGACGGTCTGCACGCCAACCAGCACATCCCGATCTTCACCGGCCTGGTCCGCCTGTACGACGTGACGGGCGAGACGCGCTACCTCACCGCCGCGAAGAACTTCTGGGGCATGGTCGTCCCCCATCGGATGTACGGGATCGGCGGGACGAGCTCCGGGGAGTTCTGGCGGGCCCGCGGGGTCGTCGCGGGGACGATCGGCGACACCACCGCCGAGACGTGCTGCGCGTACAACATGCTGAAGCTCAGCCGGATGCTGTTCTTCCACGAGCAGGACCCGAAGTACATGGACTACTACGAGCGGGCCCTCTACAACCAGGTCCTCGGCTCGAAACAGGACACGGCCGACGCGGAAAAACCCCTGGTCACCTACTTCATCGGCCTCACGCCCGGCCATGTCCGGGACTACACGCCCAAGCAGGGCACCACCTGCTGCGAGGGCACGGGCATGGAGAGCGCCACCAAGTACCAGGACTCGGTGTACTTCAAGAAGGCCGACGGGAGCGCGCTGTACGTCAACCTCTACAGCCCGACCACGCTGACCTGGTCCGAGAAGGGTGTCACCGTCACCCAGACCACGGACTATCCGAGGGAGCAGGGCTCCACGCTCACCATCGGCGGCGGGAGCGCCGCCTTCGAACTGCGGCTGCGGGTGCCGTCCTGGGCGACGAGCGGCTTCAAGGTGACCGTCAACGGCAGCGCCGTGAGCGGGACTCCGGCCGCCGGGACCTACTTCGCGGTCTCGCGGACCTGGCAGAGCGGTGACGTCGTGCGCGTCACCGTCCCCTTCCGCACCCGCGTCGAGAAGACCCCCGACGACCCGGGACTGCAGACTCTCTTCCACGGCCCGGTCAACCTCGTCGCCCGCAACAGCGCCACGAGCAGCCTGCAGTTCGGGCTCTACCGCAACGCCGCCCTCTCCGGAGACCTGCTGCCGAGCCTCACCCCCGTGGCCGGCAAGCCGCTTCACCACACGCTGAACGGCACGGAGTTCGCCCCGTTCTCCGAGGGCACCGAGGACCCCACGCACGCCTACTTCCGGCGCTCCGAACCCAAGGTCGTCTTCGGTACCACCGACTCGGGCGTCACCAATCCGGCCCGGAGCGACGGCACGACCCTCCTCGACGAGATCTGGGCCGGCGCGCCCTTCGCCACCAAGGCCGCGCTGGTCACGCGGGTGCAGAACACGGTGAACTCCTGGGTGTCGGCGGGTCTCCTCGTTCAGGCCGACGGCCAGAAGGTGGTGACGACGGCGCAGAACGCCTCGTACGTGTCCTGAGGCACCCGTGCGCCGAGAGGCGCTCGGGCCCGGCCACCGGGTGCGGCACGGAAACGGCGACAGCCCACCCTGCCGCACCCGTTGGGCGGTGTGCAAGGGTCGCTTCGCCGGCCGGCCGGTCCCTGGGGCGCGTGGCGGTCGTGACGGCCGTGGGACGATCGGTCCATGCTGCTGGAAACCCCCAGGCTCGTCCTGCGCCGCTTCCGTATCGGGGACGCGGCGCCCCTGTCCGCGTACCGCTCAGATCCCGCGGTGGCCCGCTATCAGGGCTGGACCGCGCCCGTGCCTCTCGACTCGGCCGTGCGGACCGTGCGTGAGTTCGCCGAGGGGTCTTTGGAGACTCCGGGATGGTTCCAGTACGCGATCGAGCTCAAGGCCGACGGCTGTCTGGTGGGGGACGTGGGCGTCTGTCTGCACGAGAATCTGATGCAGGCCTCGCTCGGGTTCACGCTGGCCGGCGACCGGCAGGGGCACGGCTACGCGGCGGAGGCCGTGGGCGCGGTGCTCGACGACCTGTTCGGGCGCCGGGGGCTGCACCGGGTGTCCGCCGAGTGCGACGCCCGCAACACCCGTTCGGCCCGGCTGCTGCGGCGCCTCGGATTCGTACAGGAGGGTCTTCTCCGGCAGGCCAGTTGGATCAAGGGCGAGTGGACGGACGACCTGCTGTTCGGTCTGCTGTCCGCGGACCGGCAGCCGCTGCCCGGCACCGCGGCCACGACGGGCTAGGACGGACTAGGACGGGCTTTCCGAGAGGGCGTGCGGGCCCAGGCTGTTCAGGATTCCGGCCCGTAGCGGGTCGGTGTCGGGCAGACAGAGCTGGTCGGTCAGCGCCAGCGCGTGCAGCCAGGCGTCGTGGGCCGCGTCGGGGTGCGCGCCCTCCTGCCAGGTCTCGCCCAGTCGGACCAGGCCTCTGGCCGCGCTGAGCCGGTCCCCTGTCTGCCGGAACAGAGCGACGGCCCGCCGGTACTGGGACGCCGCCTCCTCGTACTCCCCCAGGCGCAGGTGGACGTACCCGAGGCTGTCCCGGATGTGCGCGAGCCCGTTGAGGTCACCCGCCGCCTCGGCCAGGGCCAGCGATTCGCGGCAGGTGGTCAACGCCGCGGTGTGGTCGCCGAGTTGCGCGAGCACCCAGCCGATGTCGTTCAGGGCGGCCGACTGTCCGGCGGTGTCGCGCTCCGCCCGGTAGTGGTCCAGGCTGTGCCGCGCGTGGGTGAGGGCACGCCGGTGACGGCCCTCGGACTCGGAGATCCTGGCCAGGTGCTGATGGACCCGGGCCTGCCCCCAGTGGCTGTCGAGGTCGCCGTAGAGCGCGAGAGCCCGGTGGTACTGGGCGTGGGCCCTGGCGTGGTGCCCCAGCCGGTCCAGGGCGAGTCCGAGGCCGCGGTGCGCGTCGGCCCGGGCCGCGGTGTCCCCGTGCTGTCCGGCGGCTTCGAGCGCCGTCGTCTGTGTGGTGGCGAGGGCCTGCCAGTGCCCGTTCCGGTCGAGGAAGGTGATGAGCGTCGAGGCCAGTTCCCAGACGTCCGGAGCGGGGGCCCGGGCCACGAGGGCGAGCAGGATCGGGTACTCGGCGGTGAACCAGTCCAGTGCGTCCTGATGGTCGGCGAGCTGCTCCGCCGTGGCGTCGGCCGGGGCGCGCCGGGGCGTCAGCAGGGCGTCGGCTCTGCGGGCCGTGCGCAGATAGTGGTCGAGCATCCGGTGGCCGGCCCGTTCGCGGTCGGTGTCCTGGGTGCGGGCGAGTTCGGCTGCGTAGGCGCGCAGCAGGTCGTGCCAGGTGTAGCGGCCGGGCCGGTGTTCGGTGAGCAGATGCGCGCGCGTCAGGTCGGTCAGCCGGGCCCGGGCCGTGGACACCGGGAGGCCGGCCAGCGCGGCGGCTGCCGGGACCGCGAGATCCGGCCCGGGATGCAGTCCCAGCAGGCGGAACACGCGCGCGGCGTCGGCGCCCAGGGCGCGGTACGACCAGAAGAACACGGCGCGGACCTGGGTGGCCGGGTCGCCCGCGTCCAGGGCGTCCAGGCGGCCGCTGTCGGCGCGCAGTTCCTCGGCCAGCAGGGCGAGCGGGAAGTGCGGCCGGGCGGCGGCGCGGGCGGCCACGACGGCCAGCGCGAACGGCAGACCGGCGCAGCGGGCGGCGATCTCCCGCACGGCCGCCGGCTCGGCATCGATGCGGGGGCCGCCGAGCCGCGCCGTGAGCAGGGCACGGGCCTGGCCGGAGGTGAGCGGGTCGACGGTGAGAAGGCGCGCGCTCTCGGTCACGGCAAGGCTGGTGAGGCCGTTGCGGCTGGTCACCAGCGTGCAGGTGCCGGGGACGCCGGGCAGCAGCGGGCGGACCTGTTCGGCGTCGCGGGCGTTGTCGAGGAGGATCAGGACCTTTCGGCCGGCCAGCAGACTGCGGTACAGACCGGTCTGCTCCTCAAGTCCGGCGGGGACGCGGTCCGGCCGGACTCCGAGGGCGACCAGGAAGCCTCGCAGCGCCTCCGCGGGCTTCGTCGCGTCCGCCGAGGGGTCGAAGCCGCGCAGGTTCGCGTAGAGCTGTCCGTCGGGAAAGGCGTGGCGCACCCGGTGCGCCCAGTGCACGGCCAGCGCGGTCTTGCCGACACCCGCCGTGCCGGTCAGCGCGATGATTCCCGCCGTGCCGACGAGTTCGTCGAGTTGGGCCAGTTCGCCGTGGCGGCCGGTGAACGTCGTGACGGGTGCGGGCAGTTGGGCCGGTGGAGTGGCCGGCGCCCGGTGTGAGCGATCCGGTCCTGGAGCGGAGGTCCGGCTCACGGACGGCGTGTGGTCCGGGTCCAGGACCGCGGCCTGGATCTGCCGCAGCGCCGGTCCCGGTTCGATGCCCAGTTCACCGGCGAGGCGGTGGCGCACGCGCTGGTAGTGGGCCAGGGCCTCGGCGGGGCGACCGCTGCGGTGCAGGGCGAGCATCACCTGTCCGGCGAGGCGCTCGTCGAGGGGGTGGGCGGCGGAGCGTGCCCGCAGGCCGGGGAGCAGCTCGGAGTGCCGGCCGAGGCGCAGTCGCAGGTCGTCGTGGTCGAGCTGGGCCGCGAAGCGTTCCTGGTCGAGGGTGTCGCGCACGGAGTTGAACCAGGGGGTGTCGAGCGCGCCGAAGGCCTCACCGCTCCAGCGGGCCAGGGCGTCCTCCAGCAGGGCCATGGCCCGCAGGTCGTCGGCCTCGCGGGCCTGGGCGACCAGATGCCGGAAGTCGTACAGGTCCACGGTGGCCGTGTCTGCCAGGGCGAGGACGTAACCGCCCCCGTCCCGGGTGATCGCCACCTCGGCGGTGTCCGAAAGGGCCTGGCGCAGGCGGGAGACGTAACCGTGGAGGGTCGCGCGGGCCTGCCGGGGCCGGTCCTCGCCCCAGACGCGCTCGGTCAGCTGTCCGGTGGTGACGGGGCGCCCGGTGTCCACCATGAGCGCGGCGAGGACACTGCGCTGGCGGACGTGCCCCAGCGGCACGGGTCTGCCGTCGATGTGCGACTCGATACTGCCGAGCACCGTCAAATGCGCCGTCATGACCGCACGCCCCCCGAAAATCGGTGTTCGCTTCCTCGTCATACCCGCCCGGCAAGACCGATTCAAGGTTCGTCCAAGCCTTCCCCTGGGCCCGCCGGACACAGTGAGGGGCCTCGAAGGCCGACGCCGTGACGGGGGTGACGCGTTGAGCAGGCCACGTGCCGGGGCACCGGACCGACGCCGTGACTTCCGCCTGTACTGGCTGGCCGGCACCACGGACCTGATGGGTACGCACGCCGCCGAGCTGACACTCGTGCTGCTGGTGCTGACGGTCGGCGGGAGTCCGGCGATGGCGGGGCTGCTGGGGACGGTCGCGGTGGCCGTCCCGACCGCGCTCGGACCGGTCGCGGGGGTCCTCGCCGACCGGTGGTCGCGGCGGCGGATCATGCTCGGTTCGGCGGCGGTCTCGTTCGTCGCGTTCGGGATCCTGACCTCGGCGGTGGTCCTCGACCGGATCACGCTGCCGCTGCTCTTCGCCGTGACCGCGGTGGAGAGTGCCGCGGGCGCGATGTACGCGGCGGCGGCCCGCGGGGCGATCCGGGCGGTGCTCCCGCCGGACGACCCGAGCGGCGCGGTCGCGTCGCTCCAGGCCCGCGATCAGGGGGCCGCGCTGCTGGGCCCGTTCCTGGGCGGTGTGCTGTACCAGCTGGCCCGGTGGGCGCCGTTCGCGGCGAACACCCTGTCGTACGCCGGGGCCGCGCTGTGCGTCCGCGCGATCCGCACGGACCTGTCGGCGCCGGGCGGCCCGGACCGGGGGAAGTCGTTCGGGGACTCCGCCCGGGAGGGACCGAGCTTCCTTTGGCACCAGCCGTTCCTGCGGTTCGCCCTGGTGTGGGGCGCGGGCGTCAACGCCGTGTTCACCGCCGCGTACTACTTCGTGCTGATCGCGGCCCGCACGCACGGTGCCTCGCCCGCGTCGGTGGGGCTGATGCTCAGCCTGGCCGGCGGGTGCGGTCTGGTGGGGGCGCTGGTGACGCCGTGGGTGCTGCGCCGGGTGCCCGCGGGGCGGCTCGTCGTGGGCTGTTCGCTCGCGATGGTGGCGTTGGTCGCGCCGCTCGGCGCGGTGGGTTCCGTCTGGGCGTACGGAGCGCTCTTCGGGGCTGCGCTGTTCGTCGGGCCGGTGCTGAGCGTGCTGTTCCAGACGCGTGCGATCGCGCTCGTCCCGCCCGAGCTGCAGGGCCGTACCGGTTCCGTCATGGAGAGCGCCGCGAACGCCGTGCAGCTCGTCGCGCCCGTCACGGCGGGCGTGCTGGCCGGACTGCTGGATCCGGTGGCCGTGGGGCTGCTGCTCGCGGCGGTCCTGCTGGTCCTGGCCGGATACGCGCGCGGCGGCCGTCGGCACCTCGACGACCTGCCGGCCGCCCCGGTTCCGACTTCCGTGTCACAAGGAGACTGACGTGGAGATGCAGTTGCGCGTGGCACCCGGGACGCTTCCGTCGATCGCCGAACTCGCCCCGGACCGGGGGTGTTTCGTGGGCTCGGCCGGCGACCGGTGCGAGATCCTGGCCTGGGACGTCGCGCGGGGTACGGCACGGCCGGTGACCGACCGGCCGGGACTCGGCACGGATGTCGCGGACGTGGATCCGGGCGGCGAGTTCCTGTGGTGGTTCGACGACGACCGTGCCGGACGCGGGAGCTGGCGGATCCAGCCGTGGGCGGGCGGCGCGGACCGGCCGGCGTTGCCGGGTGTGCCGCCCGCGCTGAACGCGGGGTTGGCGATGGCCGCCGACGGGACCGCCGCTGTCGGACTGATCGACGAACACGGTTTCTCCGTCCGTCTCCGGTCGCCGGGCGGTGAGGTGCACACCCTGCTGACGGCGAGCGGCGGCGGTGAGCTGGTGGACCTGTCGGCCGACGGTTCGCTGCTGGCGGTGGAGCAGGAGTCGGCCGTACGTGTGCTGGACCGCTCGGGGGCCACGGTCGCCGAACTACCGGGTCCGCTCTGGCCGGCGGGCTTCCGGCCGGCCGCCGGCACACCACTGCTCCTGCTGCCGGCCGAGTGCGACGACGGCTATGTGCTGCGGACCTGGACGCCGGAAGAGGGACTGCGGTCGGCCGACTGGTGCCGGTTCGAGTCGGAGATCTCCGCGACCTGGTGTCCCGACGGGCAGGTGCTGGTCCGGGAGGACAGCCGGGGTCGCAGCTCCCTGTCGCTGGTGGACCTCGCCCGCCGGCAGCGTGCCGCGCTGCCCGTGCCGACCGGGACCGTGCTCGACGCCCGTATGCAGCCGGGGAACGACCTGCACCTCGTGTGGACGGACACCAGGACGCCACCGGTGCTGCGGACCTCGTCGGGCCGCCGCCCGCCCGGCACACCGGAACTCCCCCCGGTGGAGCTGCCCTTGACGCTCAGCGACCGGTGGACCCTCGGACCGGGAGGTCAGATCCACACCCTCTTCACCGCGCCGGACGACGGGCCGGGGCCGTGGCCGACGGTGTTCCTGGTGCACGGTGGCCCGCTCCAGCAGGACCGGGACGCGTACGACCCCACCGTGATCCTTCTCGGCGCCGCCGGGTTCGCGGTCGCACGGGTCAACTACCGCGGTTCGACGGGCTACGGGCCCGCCTGGCGCAACGCCTACGACGCCGGGGTGGGGCTGCCCCAGGTGGCTGATCTCGCCGCGGTCCGCGCCGACCTCGTACAGGAGGGCCTCGCCGATCCGGCCCGGATCGGGCTCGCGGGCTGGTCCTGGGGCGGTTATCTCACCCTCCTCGCCCTCGGGACCCGGCCCGAGCTGTGGCAGGCGGGGGCGGCGGTGTATCCCATCGCGGACAGCGTCGCCGCGTTCAGGGCGGGCACACCCGCGCTCCGGTCCCTGGACACCCGGCTCTTCGGCGGCACACCCGACGAGATACCGGACCGGTACGCGCAGGCCTCACCCATGACGTACGTCGACGCGGTGCGCGCCCCGGTGCTGCTGGTGGCCGGAGGCAACGACGTCAAGTGCCCGCCCGAGCAGGTGGTCCGGTACGCGCAGGCGCTGCGCGCGCGGGGTCATGCCCCGGAGCTGCTGGAACTGCGCACCGGGCACGAGAGCCGCCTGATGGACGACCAGGCGACGGTGCTCACCTCCGTCGTGTCGTTCCTCGGCGCACGGTTGGGCGGCGCGCAGTTGGGCGGTACGCAGCCGGGCGGCCGGGTCGGCGCCCGGGTGATGTGAACCCTACGACTCCGCCGGACCACGGTCCGGCGGCCGCATCCCGAGGCGATTCGGAGAGGAGGTGAACAGCGTGCGTAAAGCAGTCGTGCACAACGACCCGCTCGACCTCAAGAACCAGACGCGGGCCAACAGGCCGATCGTCGTCATCATCGTCAGCTCGTGACATCACGGACGCCGGGACGTCCCTCGGGCCGTCCCGGCCGTCCTCGCCCGGCCCACGGGCCGGCCCGTCCGCACATCGCGTCCCGACCATCGCGTCCCGACCATCCAACGGCCTTCGGTCATCCGGGAGTCACTGTGAACATCGTCCTTGTCAACATGCCCTGGGCGCTCCTCGACGTGCCCTCCCTGGCGGTGGGCATCCTGCGCCGCAGCGCGCAGGACACCTTCCCGGATGGCGAGGTGACCGTCGTCCACGGCAACCTCGACTACGTCGACTGGCTGATCGAACGGCGCGAGTTCGACCTGGGGCAGTTCAACCTGCTCGCTCTGGACAGCTACTTCAGCGGCCTCGGCGACTGGGTCTTCTCCTCGGCGCTGTACCCCGACGACGACCCCGAGCGGCGGATCGGGGAGATGACCGAACAGCTTCCGCTGTCCGAGAGCGACCGCGAGCTGAGCATCGAACTGCACCGTTCCGCGCCGGAGTTCGTCACCGAACTGGCCCGGCGCATCGTCGCCCTCGAACCGGACGTCGTCGGGTTCACCACGACCTTCCAGCAGAACACCGCGTCACTGGCCACCGCCCGCGCCATCAAGCTCGCCGCGCCCCGGGTGCGTACGGTGTTCGGCGGCGCGAACTGCGACGGGCCCCAAGGGGCGGCCCTGCACCGCAACTTCGACTTCGTCGACTACGTGGTCAGGGGCGAGGGCGAACACGCCTTCCCGGCCCTGCTGCGCGAGCTGGCGAAGGAGACCCCCGATCCCGGGGCGCTCGCGGGCATCGCGGGGCTGTGCAGGCGCGACGGCGGCACCGTGCGGGTCAACTCCATGAGCACGAAGCCACTGCGCCCGGCCGACATCGTCTCCCCCGACTACGACGGGTACTTCGAACGCCTGGAGGCGTCCGGGGCGCGCGACTGGGTGGAGCCGAAGCTCGTGGTCGAGGGGTCGCGCGGCTGCTGGTGGGGCGAGAAGCACCACTGCACGTTCTGCGGGCTCAACGGCTCGTTCATGGAGTTCCGCAGCAAGGCCCCGGACGCCTTCTACGACGAGGTGATCCGTCAGGTCGAACGCCACCAGGTGCTCGACATGTACGTCGTCGACAACATCCTCGACATGAAGTACCTGTCGACCGTGCTGCCCAGGCTGCACGAGAGCGACTACGACCTGCGGCTGCAGTTCGAGATCAAGTCGAATCTGCGGCGCGAGCAGCTCGAAACCCTGTACCGGGCGGGCCTGGTCAACGTCCAGCCGGGCATCGAGAGTCTGAGCAGCCGGGTGCTGAAGCTGATGGACAAGGGTGTCACGGGCTGTCTGAACGTGCGGATGCTGCGGGACGCGGAGACGGTGGGCCTGTCGGTCTCCTGGAACTACCTGTACGGCTTCCCGGGCGAGCGTCCCGAGGACTATCTGCCGCTCGTGGCGCAGTTCCCGGCCCTGCATCACCTGGCGCCGATGGAAGGAGTGGCCCGGATCGTCACCGAGCGGTTCAGTCCCAACTTCGACCGGCCCGAGTTCGGCTTCCAGCCGCTCAAGCCGGACGCCCAGTACCGGCGCAACTACAACCTGCCCGAGTCCGAGCTGCTGGAGTTCGGCTACCTGTTCACCAGTCCGCACCGCGGTATCGACGAGACCACCAGTGATGTGCTGAAGGCAGCCGGGGACCGCTGGCAGGCGGAGCATGTCCAGAGCAGGCTCAGCCAGGTGGACCTCGGCGACCGGATCGTCCTGGTCAGCCGGCGCAAGGACTTCGACTGGACCACGATGACGCTGCGGGACCCCTTCGAGATGGCCGTGTTCCGGCTCCTCGACCAGCCGCACACCGTGTCCGCGCTGGTCCGCAAGCTGGACGGGGACGCCTCCGCGACGGCGGTCGAGGCGTTGCTCCGCGACTGGTCACGGCTCGGCCTGGTCTTCACCGATGACGGGCACTGGGTGCACATCGTGCCGACGGCCACCAACCAGGAACTCCTGCGCTTCGAGCGGATCTTCGACACGCGGCGCAAGGGCACCACCGAGGACGAACCGGAAACCGAACCGGAAACCGAGCCGCAGACCGAGTCGCAGACCGAACCGGAGACCCGGCCGGAAGCCGAGCCGAGTCTCGCGGGCTGACACAGAGGAGTACGCGCGATGCCGACCACGACCCCACTGGCCCTGACCACCTGGCGCGACCACGACGAGGAAGTGCTCCAACTGCCCGTGATGAGCCCGGTGGTGACGGTGGTGGCGGAGTCCGCCACCCCGGCCGAGACCGCCGCGGCGCTGTACGGCAAGGGGGTACGGCGGGTCGCTCTGGACCGCCCCGCCGACCTGACCGGGGCGACCGGAGCCCGTGCGATCGTCTCGACGATGCTGTTGACGGGGGAACTCACCAGCTGGGGCATCGTCGTCGACTGGGACGTGGCGCTCGGGGCGGACCCGGAGATCTGGCGGTCGTTCAGTCACCTCCATCCGCCGCGTCGGATCCTGGACGCGCAGGACACGAAAGACATCAAGAACAGCAACGACAGCAACGACGCGCAGGACATCCGGCAGGAGTGGCGTTCGACCTTCTACGTGGGCAAGTGCGTCTACCGCAGGGGCCCCGGTTTCATCCAGGTCCGCGACCGTCGTGCCGGGGGCTCGCTGGCCCGGTACACACTCGACGACCCGGCCTATCTGGAGGCCGTCGACCGGTTGTCGGCGGGCTGTCCGGCCGACGAGGTGCCCTCCGGGGTTCTGGACCATCTGGTCGGCGAGAGCCTGGCCGGGCGGGCGGGCCGGCTCGCCTGGTGGCTGCCGTACCGGGTCCGCCGCTGGCCGTGGCCCTCGTTCGCGGTCTGACCGGCTGCCGTCCGGAGGAACGCGCCGCCGGGAGGAACGCGCTGTCGGGAGGAGCGCGAGACGCACGTCACATCTGCCCGTGTCACACTCCGCGGGCCGTTCCCGTCATGGATGTGCAACTCCCTACTACGACAGAGGAGCACATCATGGAAGCCCGTCTGAACCTCTTGGGCAGCCCGGCCGCGGCCACCTTCGTCAAGCATCTCTCCTCGGCGGGCAAGGTCGTCTCCGACTCGGGCCTGCCGGCCCTGACGCAGGAGCTGGTGAAGATCCGCGCGAGCCAGATCAACGGCTGCGGTTTCTGCACCGACATGCACACCAAGGAGGCCACCGCGGCCGGGGAGACCCAGACCCGGCTCAACCTGGTCGCGGCCTGGCGCGAGGCGAAGGTCTTCACCGAGGCCGAGCGTGCCGCGCTGGAACTGGCGGAGCAGGGCACCCGTATCGCCGACGCGGCGGGCGGGGTCACCGACGAGGCCTGGGGGAACGCCGCCAAGCACTACGACGAGGGGCAGTTGGCAGGACTGGTGTTCCTCATCTCCCTCATCAACGCCTTCAACCGGGCGAACGTCATCGTCCAGCAGCCCGCCGGGGACTACCGGGTCGGCCAGTTCGGCTAGCCGGTAGGCACCCTGGGGCCTGCGCCCTCGCAGGTCACGCGTCGTCGGCCGCGTACACCCGGCGGCCCTCGACGAAGGTCTGCAGGACACGGGTCTCGGCGATCTCCTCGGGGGGCCCGTCGAAGGGGTCGCGGTCCAGGACCACCAGGTCGGCCAGCCTGCCCACGCCGATACTGCCGGTGACGTCGTCGAGGTGGTTGGCGTGGGCGCTGCCCGCGGTGTACGCGGCGAGGGCGGCGCCGAGGTCGAGTTTCTGGCCGGGGAGGAAGGCCGGGGTGCCCGCGGGCGCGTCCGGGGCGATCCGGTTGACGGCGACATGGATGGCGGCCAGTGGGTCGGGGCTGCTGACCGGCCAGTCGCTGCCCGCGGCGAGGGTCGCCCCCGCACGCAGGAGGTCCCCGAACGGGTACTGCCACGCGGCTCGTTCGGGGCCGAGGAACGGGATGGTGAGGTCGTCCATCTGCGGTTCGTGGGCGGCCCACAGCGTCTGCAGGTTGGCGGTCGCGCCGAGCGCCCGGAAGCGCGGCACGTCCTCGGGGTGCACGACCTGGAGGTGTGCGAGGTGGTGGCGGGTGTCGCGCCGTCCGTTGGCCGCGCGGGCCGCCTCCACGGCGTCCAGGGCCTCACGGACCGCCCGGTCGCCCAGTGCGTGGAAGTGCACCTGGAAGTCGAGCGCGTCGAGTTCGGTGACGTACTTCTTCAGCTCGGCCGGCTCGACGAAGCTGATGCCGGAGTTGTCGGAGGCGCAGCCGCAGCGGGTGAGGTACGGGCCCAGCAGCGCGGCGGTGTGGTTCTCCGCGATGCCGTCCTGCATGACCTTGACGCTGGTGGCGCGGAACCGTCCCCTGCTCGACTCCGCCCGGCGGGCGACGAGTTCGGGAATCTGCTCGGCGCCCCTCCCCCGGTCCCACCACAGCGCTCCGACGACCCGGGCGGTGAGCAGACCGCGGTCGGCCGCCGCGTGATAGGCGGGCGTCGGATCGATCATGTTCGCGTACGTGCCGACGATGGCGTCCTGCCAGGCGGTGACGCCGTACGAGTGCAGCACGGCCTGGGCCCGCAGCAGCGCGGCTAGTTGTTCGTCGGGCGTGGGGGCGGGCAGCAGGCGGCCCACGAGGTGCGCGGCGCCTTCCTGGAGCATGCCGGTGGGGTTGCCGTCGGCGTCCCGCTCGATGCGTCCGTCGGCCGGGTCAGGTGTGCGGGCGTCGATGCCGGCCCGTTCCAGGGCGAGGGAGTTCACCCACACACCGTGGTGGTCGCGGTTGGGCAGGAACACGGGCCGGTCGGGGACGACGGAGTCGAGCAGCGCGGCGATGGGCGTGCCGCCCGGGAAGGCCTCCATGGACCAGCCGCCGCCGGTGATCCACTCGGCGTCCGGGTGGCCGTCGGCGTAGGCCTTCACCCGCCGCAGGTACTCCCGCGGGTCGACGGTGTCGTTGAGGTGGCACAGGCCCAGTTCGGTGCCCGCGCCCAGCGGGTGGACGTGGGCGTCCTGGAAACCGGGCAGCAGCAGCCGTCCGGCGAGGTCGACGACCTCGGTGCCGGGCCCGACGAGTTCGTGGACCTCCTGGTGGCCGACGGCGACGATCCGCCCGCCGCGCACGGCCACGGCGGTGGCCCGGCTGCGCGCGGAGTCGACGGTGTGCACGGGTCCGCCGGTGAGGACGAGGTCGGCGGCCTGGGGGTGGGACATGGGTTCAGCGCTCCAGGGGAAGGGGGTCGGTCTGCTGTGTGGTCCATCGGGCAGGGGACGGGAGTCAGACGGCTGTGTGGTCCATCGGGAGGGAGAGGGCGTCTGCGTCGGTGCCGCGTCCGGTGGTGAAGTACGGGGAGTGGCGGGCGTACTTGGCGACGGCCGCCATGACGAGCCCGCTCAGCACGATGGTGACGGGCAGCGAAAGCATGAACCAGCCGTTGTCGGGGCTGAGTTCGATGTGGTCGGTCATGGTCAGGTAGGAGTATCCGAGGTAGCCGCCGAGGCCCAGCAGGATCAGTCCCGAGGCGGCCGGGACGCCGACGGCGAGCAGGGCCTCGCGCGGGCCGTCGTGGCGCGCGGCGCGGAAGCGGACTGCGCAGGCGAGCGCGGTGAGGCCGTAGTAGAGGGCGACGACGAGACCGATGGCGTTGACGGCGGCGAGCAGCATGTCGCTCAGCTTGGGGATGGCCATGGCGAGCAGGGCGATGCCGGTCGCGATCGACATGACGACCAGGGTTCCGGCGGCGGGTGTGCCGTACTTGGGGTGGATGCGGGTCCACACCGGGCCCATCGTGCGGTCGCGGCCCATGGCGAGCAGGCCGCGGGCGGTGGGGATGACGGAGGACTGGACGGAGGCGACAGCGGAGAACATCAGGGCGAGCAGCGGGAGGCTGGCCCAGGGTTCGGCGGCGAGCTTGGCACCCAGGTACGGGAGGGCCTGCGGGCCGTTGGCGATGAGTTCGGGCAGGCTCATCTCCCGCTGGAAGGCGACCGAGGCGAAGATGAAGAGGCCCAGCATGGCGAACAGGGCGATGAAGCCGCCGCGGGCCGAATCGCCGGGACCGCGGGTCTCCTCGGTGACGCTGAACGCCGCGTCCCAGCCCCAGAAGAAGAACACCGCGAGGACCATGCCCTGTGCGAAGGCCGTACCACTGGAGATCTCGAACGGGTTGAACCACGACCAGGAGAAGTCCTGGTGGCCGGTGACCAGCGCCCACGTACAGAAGACCAGCAGGACGGCGTACTCGAAGACCAGCAGGCCGAACTGGAGGCGGGTCGCGGCCCGTACCCCGGTGATCGCGAGGGCGGTGACCCCGGCGAGGACCACCAGGCCGACCACCGTGCTCGCGGCGGTGGACGTCGGGTCGAGGGCGATCCCGGCGACGGAGTCCAGGCCCGCCTTGTCGGCGAAGATCAGCACGACCGAGCCGGTCACCGCGCTCGTGTAGCCAAGGAAGATCACCGACCCGACGAGCGTCACCCAGCCGGCCAGGAAGCCGGGCCAGGGGCCGAGGGACTTGCCGACCCAGGTGTAGCCGTTGCCGCAGTTCGGCTCGGAACGGTTGAGGCGGGCGAAGGCGGTGGCGATGCCGAGGACGGGCAGGAACGCCAGCAGCAGGAGGGCCGGTGCCTGGAGTCCGACGATCGTGCCGATGGCGCCCATGCCGATGGCGATGCTGGTGGTGGCGGCCGTGCTGGAGGCGGCGATGGCGACACCGTCGAGGACACCGAGGGAACGGCGCAGCTCCGTCGGCGGGCGGTCCGGTGCGGCCCGGCCGGGGGTGGCCTGGTCCGGGGCGGTCTGATCCGGGGTCGAGGACATCAGGGCTCCTCACGGGGAGGGAGAGGGACGGGAGGAAGAGCCGTGTGGGGGTGCGATGGATGGAACAACGTCCCCGCACTTTGCGTCAATGCTGTTGACATAAGGCCGTGGCCGGCCGTTCACTGAACCTGCGGAGGTCCATCGGCAGACCCGCCGGTGGCGCCCGTGGCGCCGGGACCTCCCGGCGGCCGTCCAGCGGTCTCCCGGCGCGAGAGGAATCACCCGCCATGTCCACCCGGGCCCCACAGGAACGCCGGCGCCGTCGTCCCACCGCGACGGGCACCGTGCTGTCCAAGGAACTGATCACGGAGACCGCGCTGCGCCTGATCGGCGAGCACGGTCCCGAGGCGCTGAGCGTGCGCCGTCTGGGGGCTGCCCTGGGCTGCGATCCGAGCGCGCTCTACCGCTACTTCCGCGACACCGACGACCTGCTGCTGGCCGTCTCCGACCGGATCATCGGGGATGCCATGGCCGGGTTCGTGCCCGGTCCCGACTGGGTGGCCTCGCTGCGCGAGATGGCTTCACGGGTGCGCGCCGGGTACCTCGCCCATCCGCGCGCCGCCGCCATGGCCTCGTACCGCATCACGCGTCGGGAGAACGAGTTCCGTGCGGTGGAGACGGGGGTGGGCCTGCTGCTGTCCGCCGGGTTCCCGCCCGCCGTGGCCGTCCGTCTCTACCTGGCCTTCATCGACACCGTCCTCGGGCACGCGGCCCTGGACGCCGCCTGCAAGGCACTCCCCCGCGAACGGCGTGAAGCCGACGGGCAGGCGTGGGCGGAGGCCTACCGGTCGGTCGACCCGGAGTCCTATCCGGCGCTGGGCGAGGTGCGGGACGAGCTGCACGTCATGGCCGAGAGCTCCTTCGACATGGCCGTGGACCTGCTGCTCGACTCACTGGCGGCCCGGGCCGCGGCCCTGCGCGCGCGAACCTGACCCGGTGCCCCGAGGCACACTGTCGTACCTCGGACGGACGGGTCATGCTGACCTCGACGAGTCGCCGCGCACGATCACACGCCACGGCCGGATCACCCGCACGATCAGGCCGCCCGCACGATCAACGGAGCACGTTATGACGACGGACAGGGGCACGCGGATCGAGGTCAGGCCGGCCGCCGGGCACATCGGTGCCGAGATCACGGGCGTCGACCTGGCAGGGGAGCTGGACGACACGGTGATCGCGGAGATCCGGGCGGCGGTGCTGCGCTGGAAGGTGGTGTTCTTCCGCGAGCAGCGCCTGGACCACGCCTCGCACGTCGCGTTCGCCCGCGGGTTCGGCGAACCGGTCCGCCTGCGGAAACGCGGCAGCGCGTCGCCCGCCGACGTCCCGGAGATCGAGACGACGGCCGACCGGCTGGAACTCGGCGGCCGATACGGCATGGAGCACGACGAGTGGCTGCGCAGGCGCCGCCACTCGCTGCTGCGCGGCTGGCACTGCGACCACGGCGCCCGCGTCGATCCGCCGGCGGCGACGATCCTGCGCGCCGAGACCGTGCCCCCGTACGGCGGCGACACCACCTGGTCGAACCTGGCGGCCGCCTACGCGGGACTCTCGGCTCCGCTGCGGGACTTCGTCGACGGGCTGCGCGCCGAACACCGCCTCGGGGTCGGCTATCAGACCCGGCCCGGCGAGGACGCGTACGCACGCCATCTCCTCGACCGGCAGATCGCCACCGAGCATCCGCTGGTACGGGTGCACCCGGTGACGGGTGAGCGCGTGCTGTTCGTCAACGGCTACTACGTCGAGCAGATTCTGGGGCTCTCCCGCATGGAGAGCGCGCCGCTGCTGGAGATGCTGTTGGGCCAGGCGACCCGGCCCGAGTACACCGTGCGGTTCCGCTGGGAGCCGGGGAGCGTGGCGTTCTGGGACAACCGGGCCACCATCCACCTGGCCCCGAGCGACACGACGCAGGTCGACCATCCGCGGGTCATGCACCGGGTGATGCTCGCGGGCGAGGTCCCCGTGGGCGTGGACGGCAGGCCGTCGGCCGCGATCGTGGGGAGCGAACCGGGGCTCTGGTGAAGGGCGATCGGGACGGTCGCCCGGATGTCGTGGTTGCGACATGTCCCACCTGTGCCACCGGAATCGAGTGACATGACATTCGATGCCACCGGATTCTGTCCAGCGCATGAACTTCTCTGTGCGTACGACGGAAGGCACGGCACTGATGAGACGGATTCGCCTGGTGGCGGCGATATCGACAGGACTCGCACTGGCTGCCGGCGCGGTGGCGCCGGTGGCCGCCCGCACCGGTACGGGGCCCACGGCGACAGCGGCGGCCGACGTCCCCGCGCCGAAGAGCCTCGGCACCGTACGCCTGATCACCGGTGACCGGGTGACCGTGGGCGCCGACTCCGAAGGGCGGCGGACCGCCTCGGTCACGCCCGGGCCCGGGCGGCGGCACATCGTCTTCAGGACCTACGAGCAGGACGGGCGGCTGACGGTCATGCCGTCCGACGCCGGGGACCTGGTCTCGGCGGGACGCCTGGACCGGGGGCTGTTCGACGTGGGCGCGCTCCTCGCCCAGCGGTACGACGAGGCGCACAGCGACGCGCTCCCCCTGATCGTGGCGGGCGCCGACGGCGCGGCGAAGTCCGCCGTGCGGCGGCTGACCGCTCTCGCCGAGGACGGTTCGCCGGTCCGCCGGCTGGACAGCATCGGCGCGCGGTCGGTGCGGGTCGCCGAGGACGACCTCGGCCGATTCTGGAAGCAACTGGCCCCGGACGGGGGTCAGGTGAGCGCCGCACGCGCGGCCGGCACCCCTCGCGTGTGGCTCGACGGCCGCGTGAACGCCACGCTGGACCGCAGTGTGCCGCAGATCGGCGCCCCCGCCGTGTGGCAGGCCGGCCAGCGGGGCGAGTCCGTGAAGGTCGCCGTACTGGACACGGGCGCGGACACGTCCCATCCGGATCTGGCCGGACGGATCTCCGAGGCCAAGGACTTCTCCGGCAGCTCCGGTACCGGTGACGCCTTCGGGCACGGCACCCATGTGGCGTCCATCGTCGGCGGCAGCGGAGCCGCTTCCGACGGCACGGGCAAGGGCGGCAAGGGAGTGGCTCCCGCCGCCGACCTGCTCGTCGGCAAGGTCCTCGGCGACGACGGCTACGGCAGCGAGTCCCAGGTGATCGCCGGCATGGAGTGGGCGGCGGGCTCGGGCGCCAAGGTCGTCAACATGAGCCTGGGCTCGGACAGCCCGTCCGACGGCACGGACCCGATGAGCCTCGCGCTGAACGAACTCACCGAGCGCACCGGCACGTTGTTCGTCGTCGCGGCGGGCAACAGCGGCGAGCAGGGCACGAGCACCATCGGCTCCCCCGGCGCCGCCGACGCCGCCCTCACCGTCGGCGCGGTCGACCGGGACGGCTCCCTCGCGCCGTTCTCCAGCCGCGGCCCACGCTCCGGTGACGACGCGGTCAAGCCCGACGTGACGGCACCGGGCGTCGGCATCGTGGCCGCCCGCGCGGCCGGGACGACCATGGGCGACCCGGTCGACGCACAGCACACGGCGGCCTCCGGTACGTCGATGGCGGCACCGCATGTGGCGGGCGCCGCCGCGCTGCTCGCCCAGCGGCATCCCGGCTGGAGCGCGGCACAGTTGAAGGACGCGCTCGTCAGCACGGCCCGCACGGCGGCCGGCCAGGAGGTCACCGAGCAGGGCGGCGGCCTCATCGACGTGGCCGCGGCGGCGCTGGGCCCGGTCACCGCGACCGGCACCGTCGCCCTGGGCCCGTTCCGGACCGGCGACGGCGAGACCCGTACGACGCGGCTGACGTACACGAACACCTCCGGCGCCGATGTCACCCTGGCGCTCACCGCCCGGCTGGCCACGGCGGGCGGCCGTACTCCGGCGGAGGGGGCGGTGAAGCTCGGCTCCGGCTCGGTGCGCGTGCCCGCCGGCGCCACCGCCGAGGTACCGCTGACGGTCGATCCGGCCCGTGCCCAGCAGGGCGACTACTACGGGTACGTGACCGCGGCCTCCGCCGACGGGAAGGTCACCGTGCACACCACGGTGAGCCTGGCCGTGCAGGGTCCGACGCACCGGCTCAGCGTCAGGACGATCGACCTCAAGGGCAGGCAGATCGAGGCACTGCCGACGATCTGGGGCGCCGACGGCTTCGTGGGCTACACCGACCCGGGCACCGGCACCGAACCGGCCGTCGCCGAAGTCGAGGAGGGCACCTACCAGTTGGACTACTCGTCCCTGGACAATGCCTCCGACGGACAGGAACTGCGGCATGTGGTCCTGCCCGAGGTGAAGGTCACCAAGGACATGGCCGTCACGCTCGACGCGCGCAGGACGACCCTCGTCGACATCCGCACGCCCGAGCCGGCCGAGCAGCGCGGCATCCTCAGCTACCAGACGTACCGGAAGATCGACGGGCACAGCCTGCTCCAGGGGACGATGTACTTCGACGTCGGCAAGCGCCTGTACGTGAGTCCCACCGCCAAGGTCACCGACGGCACCTTCGAGTTCGCCTCGCGCTGGCAGTTCGTCGCGCCGCTCCTCGACATGACGGTGCCGGGCGACAAGGGCGGCACGGACTCGGTGGACGCCTACTACATGCCCTCCTCACCGCTCTTCGAGGAGAAGGGAACCGACGGGAAGGGGACCGGCGGGAAGGGGACGCGCCTGCCCGCGGTCGCCGTGGGGGACGCCGCGGCGCCGGTCTTCGCCCGGGCCCGCGGAAAGCTCGCGGTCCTCACCAACGAACAGAACGTCAACGAGCGGGAGTTGGCCGAGCAGGCCGCTGCCGCCGGGGTACGCGGCATCGTGCTGGTCCACTTCAGCGACATCGCGTGGACCCGCTGGCATCCGGAGGGCGACCGGTGGGCCGTACCGACGGTCCGGATCGGCGCGAAGGCGGGAGCCGCCCTGCTGAAGCGGATCGGCAAGGGGCACGTCACGGTGCGTTTCACCGGCACGGCCCGCAGCCCGTACCTGTACGACATCATGCAGGTGTCGTCGCAGCGCGTGCCCGACAAGGTGGTGCACACGGTGTCCGAGCGCAACAGCGCGGTGGTGAAGGCCAGGTACGCCGACAACGGCGGCGCACGGTGGGCCAGTGAGCAGCGCTTCGCGCGGCGGCCGTACCAGGACACCGCCTGGCTGCAGTACACCCGCTATGTGCCGACCGGCTTCGACCGGACCGAGTACGTGAGTTCCGGTGACACGCAGTGGAAGCACTACGTGCACCACGAGACGACGTTCGACGTGGACACCCCGCTGGTCGTCGGCATGGCGGACGCCCCGCGCACCTACCGGGCGGGTGAGCGGACGAGCGACACCTGGCAGGGTGCCGTCGTGCGGCCGTCGATCCCGCGCGGCACCACCACGCCGTCGGTGCGCACCGGTGACGTACTGAGCCTGCGGATCCCGGAGTTCACCGACTCGCAGGCGGGTCACCGGTCGCGGCTGCTCGAAGGCGGCGGCGGTATCGGCACCTCGGGCGGGGCGGAGGCGGCGCAGGGCGACTCGGCCGCCGCCGTGCTGTACCGCAACGGCCGGAAGGCAGGGGAGGCCGACGGCGGGTTCGCGGACTTCGAGGTACCGTCCGGAGCGGCGGACTACCGGCTGGACCTCGCCACGTCGCGGGTGTCGCCGGAGTGGGCGTACGGGACCGGCACCGAGACGTCCTGGTCGTTCCGCTCGGGAAGCACGGGCGGCACGGAAACGGCGACGGCCCTGCCGCTGCTCCAGCTCGACTACGACGTACCGGTCGACGCGTACAACGCCGTCCGCTCCGGCCGTACGCACACCGTCGGCCTGTCGGTCCGCGCGCAGGACGCACTGGCCGCGCCCCGCGGTGTGAGCGTCCAGGTCGAGGCCTCCTACGACGACGGCCGGAACTGGAGCCGGGCCGAGGTGAAGAGCCGCGGGCACAACCTGTTCGAGGCGGCCGTCAAGAAGCCCCCGCGGGTACGCGGTGACGCCTACGTGACACTGAGAGTGACGGCACGCGACGCGGCGGGCAACTCGGTGCGGCAGACCGTGCAGCGCGCCTACCTGCACCGCGGATAGTCACTCCGCGCGCATCGGAGGGTGAGCGGGCCGAAGGAGGCCCGCTCACCCTCACCGCCTGTAACACCCGTGGAGTACGGTGTCCGATCAGTGAAGCCGGTCGGTCGCGGGGAGGGCGCCATGACGCTGGAGGCTGCGGGGGTCTCGGACGCGGAGGAGTCCGTCTACCGACACCTGGTGACGGCGGGTCAGGCCTCGGCCGGTGACGTCGCCACGCGCACGGGGCTGAGCCCGGCCGAGGCCGAGGCGGTGCTGGAGGCGCTGGCCGTCAAGGGCATGGCGAGCCACACCGACGTGCTGCCCCGGCACTTCCGGGCCACTCCCCCGGACGTGGCGCTGCTGCCCCGGCTGAAGCGGAACGCCGACGCGCTGGACCTGGCGCGGGCGGAGGCCACCGGTCTGCTGCAGGTGTACCGCGACACGATGCGCCGACGGGACGCCAGCGAGCTGATCGAGGTCATCACGGGCGCCGAGGCGCTGCGTCAGCATCTGCGTCAGATACAGGCGAGCGCCCAGGACGAGATGCTCTGGTTCTGCAAGGCCCAGTACGTGGCGATGCCGTCGGGCAGCAACAACTCGGAGTTCGAGGCACTGGGGCGGGGCGTGCGCTACCGGGTGCTGTACGAGAAGGCGTTCTTCGACGACGAGGGAGCCGTTGACAACGTTGTTGCGGGGGTGCGCGCCGGGGAGGTCGCCCGCGCGGTTCCGCACCTGCCGCTGCGGCTGGCGGTCGCGGACCGTGCCATCGCGGTCTGCCCGCTCGTACCCGGCGGCCCCCATGGCAGCCCCGACGAACCGACCGCCGCGCTCGTACGGGACAGCAATCTGCTCGCCGCGCTCATCGCCCTGTTCGAGCGCTACTGGGAGGACGCCGTACCGCTGGACGTCGACGACTCGGGCTCGGTCGCGGGGACCGACGGGGTCGGCGGTCCCGATCCGCTGTCCGCGGTCGACCGGCGCCTGCTGGCCCTCCTGGTGGCCGGTGTCACCGACAAGGCCGTGGCCACCCAGCTGGGCCTGAGCCGCCGCACGGTGCAGCGTCACATCCAGCGCATGATGGAGCTGGCCGGTGCGGCGACGCGGATGCAGCTGGCCTGGCAGGCGGCACGCCGCGGCTGGCTGTGACGGACCACCCACCACGGGGACCGGTCTCGGGGGTCGGTCCCGGGGGTCGGCCATAGGGCGAGAAGTGGCCAAAGTGGCCGATGAAAGCCGTGTTGCCACCACGTAAAGGCCCATGTGATCAGCCACGCGCGGCGATGCTCCCGACGGACGGCCGCTGACCGTATTCCGGACAATGATCTCCGCAGTGGTGACAGTCACTCCTCCCGCTGAAACGATCCAGTGACTCGCGCGGTCGTCTCTCGCACCATCTCCCACCGGGGGCGTCACTCCCTCCGGCCCTACATCTGACGTGCCGTCACCAGGCGGCCGGACACCAGGAGTTGCAGCAGTGACGGACATTCCCCGTACGACCGGGACGGCGGCCTCACCCCCGAGCCCCGCGGACTCCCCGGACTCCCCGACTTCCGCGGGCCCTTCGGCGTCCCGGCGTCGCACCCGTGTGCGTTCGCGCACGACGGCGACGGTCCTCGGCGCGATGGTCGCGCTGTTGGGTTCGACGCTCCCCGCCTGGAGCGCCGAACCCGAGGCCGCCCGCGCCGATCGGACGCCCCGGCAGATCGAGGCGGAACCCAGACCCGGCGCCGAAACCGTCACCCTCTCCCCGGCCCAGCGGAAGAAACTGCTCGCCGCGGCGACCGACTCCCGTACGGCCACGGCCCGTTCCCTGAAGCTGGGCGAGCGGGAGAAGCTGATACCGAAGGACGTCATCAAGGACGCCGACGGCACCGTGCACACCCGCTACGAGCGTACGTTCGCCGGACTGCCCGTCCTCGGCGGCGACCTGGTGGTACACGAGCGCCGCAAGGCCCTCAGCGTCTCCAAGTCGTCGCCGGCCACGATCTCCGTACCGACGACGAAGGCCTCCGTGCCGGCCGCGAAGGCGGCCGAGTCCGCTCTCGCGGCGGCCGAGTCGCAGAAGACGGACGAGGCCGCGGCGGAAGGCGCGCCACGGCTCGTCGTCTGGGCGGGCGAAGGCGCCGCCGAACCGGTGCTGGCCTGGGAGAGCGTCGTCAACGGCGTTCAGGAGGACGGGACTCCGAGCAGTCTGCGGGTGGTGACCGACGCCGACAGCGGAGCCCGGCTGGGGAGCTTCGAGCAGGTCCACCCCGGTACGGGGACGAGCCAGTACAGCGGCACCGTGCAGGTCGGGTCCGTACGCGACGGCGACCTCTACCGGCTGACCGATCCGCAGCGCGGCGGGCACACGACGTACGACATCAGCGCGGGCGGCAACGGCGTCCCCCTGACGGATGACAACGATGTCTGGGGCGACGGTACGCCCGCCGACCGGCAGACGGCCGCCGTGGACGCCGCCTACGGGGCGCAGAAGACCTGGGACTTCTACCACGACCGGTTCGGCCGCAACGGCATCGCGGACGACGGCGTCGGCGCCCGTTCCCGGGTGCACTACGGCAAGGGGTACGCCAACGCCTTCTGGGACGACCTCTGCTTCTGCATGACGTACGGCGACGGTCTGAACGACGCCCGGCCGCTCACCGAACTCGACATCGCGGCCCACGAGATGACCCACGGCGTCACCTCCGCGACCGCCGACCTCACGTACTCCGGTGAATCGGGCGGTCTCAACGAGGCCACCAGCGACATCATGGGCACCGCCGTGGAGTTCTTCGCCGACAGCGCCGAGGACGTGCCGGACTACCGGATCGGCGAACTGGCCGACGTGCGCGGCACCGGGAAGCCCCTGCGGTACATGGACCAGCCTTCCAAGGACGCCTCCGCGAAGGGCACTTCGCAGGACCACTGGACCGAGCAGACCCGCAAGCTCGACCCGCACTTCAGCTCCGGCGTGGGCAATCACTTCTTCTATCTGCTCGCCGAGGGCAGCGGCGAGAAGACCGTCGAGGGCGTCGCCTACGACAGCCCCACCTACGACGGCCTGCCGGTCGCGGGCCTCGGCCTGCACAACGCCACCAACGTCTGGTACCGGGCCCTGACCCGCTACATGACCAGCAACACCGACTACGCGGGAGCCCGTACCGCCACACTGCAGGCCGCGGCCGACCTGTTCGGCACGTCGAGCGACGCGTACGAAGCGGTCGGCAACGCCTGGGCGGCCGTCAACGTCGGCCCGCGCTACGTCAACCACATCGCCGCGAAGGCCCCCTCCGCCCGGGACTCCGCGGTGGGCCAGCCGACCAGCCGTCCGATCGAGGCGACGACCACCCGGCCCGGCGCCCTGACCTACTCCGCCACCGGTCTGCCGGACGGCGTGTCCATCGACCGCGCCACCGGGCTCCTCTCCGGGACCCCGACCACGGCCGGTGCCTTCCCGGCCGCCGTCACCATCAGGAACTCCGCCGCGGAGACCCGGACGCTCTCCTTCACCTGGACGGTCCTGGCCTCCGGCGGCGACCACTTCGTCAATCCCGACCGCTTCGACATCCCCAACTGGCGCACCATCGAGTCGCCGATCGTCGTCACCGGCCGCGAGGGCAACGCCTCCAGCGACCTCAAGGTGACCGTCGACCTGGTGCACGACTTCATCGGCGGCCAGGTCATCCACCTGGTCGGCGAGGACGGCACTGCGCTGCTCGTGAAGGACTTCGTCTGGGACACCGGTTCCGAACTGCACGCGACCTTCACGGTCGACGCGTCGGCGCTCCCGGCCAACGGCACGTGGAAGCTGCGCGTCACGGACAACACACCCGGCATCTTCACCGTCGACCCCGGCCACCTCGACAGCTGGAGCATCACCTTCTGAACCCCGGAGGCACTGTCACCGCCGCGTTCTGAACACCGGAGGCACTGTCACCGCCGCGTTCTGAACACCGGAGGCACTGTCACGGCCGCGCCCGGAAGCCGACCGGGTGCGGCCGGCCCCGTCCAGGGGCACCGTCGCCCGCGGGCCGCCTTCACCCTTCGACGAACGTCCGGGGTGCGACCGGCGACACGGACCTCCCGCGCACCCACGCGTACATCACCAGCGAGCACACCGCCGCGAACGCGCACCACGTAGAGACGAACTCCGCCTCCCACAGCGCCCAGCAGGTCGCCGCGCCCACGGTCACCAGGATGCCGAGAATGTGCAGGATCCGGTCGCCGGAGAGCAACAGCGCGCCGATCGTGGCCAGCAGATAGCCCGCCACGAGCACCTCCGGAGCGGGCAACGAGACGGCGTAGCCGACGGTGTGGCCGCGGATCTCTGCCGTCACACCGTGCGAGGCGAGGCGGGCCGAGAGGACGGCCGCGGTGGCGATTCCCGCGACGAGAGGGATCATGAGCCGGCGCCGCGCGTCCGGCGGTGCCACGCACAGCACGCCCACGGGCACCCACACCGCCAGCAGCGGCAGGGCGATCGCCGCCCAGGCCACGGTGGCCGGTCCCGTACCACCGCCGGAGCGCCAGACCAGGGACTCGACGATCTGATGCACGCCCAGGATCAGGGGCAGCGCGACCATCGGCAGGTCGACCGCCCTGCGGGTCCGCGCCACGCAGGCCACCCCGACGGCGGCGATGCCACAGCCCGCCACGAGATCGGCCGTCGCACTGAAGCACATCGCGCCACCAAGGGTTCGTGTCGGACTCGGACCGGGGTCGGGGTCGAGCTCGGGTCGTGGTCGAGGTTGGGTTCAGGGTCGGGTCGGGTCGGGTCGGGTTCCAGGTTGGGTTGGTTTCAAGGGTGGGCTCGGGGTCGGGGCACAGCATCCGGGCTGCCGTGGTCACGTTACGGCCCGAGGGGCCGGAGGCCGTGCCTTGTACCTCCGTTCGGCCCCTTACCCGGCATCCGGCGACATTGCCGGGAGGGTAAGCGCTCTCTATGCTCAGGTGTGATGGATTCGGAAAGCGCCCTCGACGACTCCTACTTCGACCACTGCCCCTGGGACTTCGGCGATCGCGCCTCCGCCGGGCAACGGGACGCCCAGGCCGCACACCAGAAGCGCCTGGCGGACGGCGGGGCGAGCATCGGCCCGCGCTGCTTCGTCTCGCCCGCCGCCGGAGTCTTCACCGACGTGCTGCGTCTCGGCGGGAACTCGTACATCGCCGGGCATGCCTACGTCACCGGCGAGGTGACTACGGGCTCCGACTGCACCGTCAATCCGTACGCCACCGTGCGGGGGCGGATCGCGCTGGGGGACGGGGTGCGGATCGGCGCCCACAGTTCGCTGCTCGGCTTCAACCACGGGTTCGCGCCCGACCGGCCCGTGCACCGGCAGCCGCTCACCAGCGAGGGCATCACCGTCGGCGACGACGTGTGGATCGGCTCGAACGTCGTCGTGCTGGACGGGGTGACCATCGGCGACCACTGCGTGGTGGGCGCGGGAGCGGTCGTGACCAAGGACCTGCCGCCCTGGTCGGTCGCCGCCGGCAACCCGGCCCGCAGACTGCGCGACCGGCGCGACCTCGGTCCCTCCCGGCGCGCGACGGCGGAGAGCGGTGGCGGACTCGGGGACGCGGTCGCCCTGTTCGCCGACCGTGCCCGGTCGCAGGCCGCGGACCTCCTCGCCCGCGCCTGGGACGCCGACGCGGGCCGGTACCGCGACCGGCCCGGCGCTCCGCCGACCGTCCGCGCCCACTGCGACGCCGTGGAGATCGCCGATCTGCTCCTGGGCTCGTCCCCGCCGCAGCTGACCGCCGCCGAGCACGCCGAGCGGCTGCGCGCCCTGCAGGACCCCACCGACGGACTGGTGCCCGAACTCGCCCGCGACGGCGGCCCCGGCGTACTGCCCGCCCGGGCGGCGGACGGCTGGATCGACGACGGCGCAGCCGAGTACCACGTGCTGTCCGTGGGCTACGCGCTGGATCTGCTGGGCTCCCGCTTCGCCCACCCGGTCCGCACCGTGGAACGCATGACGGCGGGCCGACTGGTCGCACGCCTGGAGGCACTGCCCTGGCAGACCCGGGCATGGTCGGCCGGTGCCTGGGTGGACTGCTGGACGACCGGCGCGCACCACAACCTCGGGCTGGGCGCCGGAGCGGGCGAACCGGGCACTCTGGAGGCGCTGTTCGGCTGGCTGAGCACCCGGGTGGATCCATGGACCGGGATGTGGGGCGGGACTCCCTCACCGGCTGAGGGCCGACTGCAGCTCGTCAACGGCTACTACCGGCTCACACGCGGCTCGTTCGCCCAGTTCGGGCTCCCACTGCCGTACGCGGAGCGGGCGGTGGACACCGCGCTCGCCCACGGCGGGGACCCGCGCTGGTTCGCCGCGGGCCGGCAGAACGCGTGCAACGTGCTGGACGTCGCCCACCCGCTGTGGCTCGCCGGGCGGCAGAGCGGCCACCGGACCGCCGAGGCGCGAGCCTGGGCCGGGGAGCAGTTGGCTCACGCGCTGGGAGAGTGGCGGGACGGAACGGGATTCGGCTTCGGCCCGCCGGGTGAGCAAGGTACGGGCCCCGGCCGGGAACCCGGTCTCCAGGGCACCGAGATGTGGCTGGCCATCGTCTGGCTGCTCGCCGATCTCGCGGGGGTCGCGGACCGGCTGGGGTACCGGCCGCGTGGCGTCCACCGCCCCGAGGCCGCCCGCTCACCCGTACCGGGGCTGCCCGCTCGTCCGGCAGCTGCTTTTCAGACCCCTGTCGACAACACGCTGTAGTAGAAGCTGTGGTCCGAGTTGACGGTCCGGCGCGTGCCGGTGCAGTGCCAGCGCCCGGCGCCCCGCTCACCCCAGGTGAACAGGTAGTCGAGCTTGCGGCCGTCGTCGTAGGTCGCCCGGGTGTACGGCGGTCCGGCCTCACGAGGGCCGCTCGCCTCGACGGCGTTGCCGCCGTACATGACGTCCAACTCCCGCGCGTCGGGCAGCGCGTTCAGGTCTCCCGCGAGGACGACGGGGCCGTCGGCGCCGAGCGCGTGCGTGCCGTCCGGCTTCCATTCGTCGTGGATGAACTCGGTCTGTGCCCGCCGCTCACGGTCCTTGGTCTCGCCCACGCTCAGGTGCGTACTGCAGGCCGTGACGGGTGGTTCGGACACCCTCGGATCTGAGACGGGCGGATGGGAGACAGGCGGATCGGAGTCGGGCCGATCGGGGACGGGCCGCCCCGACCGGTCCGGATCTTCCGGAACACGGACGACGGCACAGATGATGCCCCGCTCGCCACCCCTGCCGTCCGGGTTGGGCAGCAGTGCCGCCGGCAGGAGCCTCTCTGCCGAGTGGAAGAGGATGGTGTTCCCGTACGGCTGGCCGTCGGCGCAGTCCGTCCCGGTGTCCACGAAGGCGCTGCGCATGCCCAACTCCCTTGCGAACCGCTCCCCTTGCGTCTTGCAGACCTCCTGGAGGCCGATGAACAGCCACCGGTCGGTGTCGCCGAGGGTGAGCTCCCGGACGGCGTCGGCCTCGTCCCTGATCCAGTCACCGGCGTCTCCCCGGTGGCCGATGTTCCCGTAGATGTTGAACGTCCCGACGTAGACGTCACGGGCGGTGTTCGGTGCGGCGGCCGCCTCGGGCGCGGCACCGCTTCTCGCGGGGAGTGCCACCAGTACGCACATGAGGGCCGTCACGAGCGCCCTGGCCGTGCCGCGTCTTCGCACGCGACTCCCACGCGTCACACGACTCGTGTGACCCGTGCGACGCGTCGTCATGAGTTCGACGATACCGCCGGACGGGCCGAACCAGTCGGGCCCAAGTGCCGGATGTGACAGAGCTCTTCTCCCGTGGCGGTGCGCGTCAGCGGCGCCGGTACACCGTGATCGAGTGGCCGACCTCGTCGACCGGCGTACTGGTGTCGAGCAGTGCGGCCAGGCGTCCGTCGGCCTTCGCCGCCGCGGAGTCGGACACGACCAGCAGCCCGTGCACCTCGCCGAGGGGGGCCTTGAGCGGGTCGGACGCGTCGATGCCGTAGTAGGAGGGCACGCCCGCGCCCTTGTAGACGAGCCAGACCCGCTCGCCGTGATGGTGCCGGTCTAGGTGGTCCGCCAGGCGGCCCAGGTCCTGGCCCCAGTCGACGTTCGAGTCGTGCAGCCGCAGATGGGTCTTCGACGGTCCGCCGAACGCCTCGTTGGAGTACGGCAGGTAGTACGGGTAGGCGCGCAGCGAGCTGACCGCCACGAAGCAGACCAGCGCCACCGTCACCCAGTGGGCCGCGCGGTGCCGGAAGAGCGTCGCTCCGGCGGCGGCGACCGCCAGGAACATCGGCATGAACACGGCGTACCGCACACCGAGATCCCGGGCGCCGTTCATCGAGACGGCCAGGAGTACGGCGGCGGGGACGAGCACGTACGGCGCGGCGGGGCGCAGCCGGCGTACGGCCAGGATCGCGACGGCGCCCGCGGTCCACAGTGCGAGCATGCCGAGCGGGGTCTTCACCAGGAGCGCGGCAGGCAGGTAGTACCAGAGCGAGCCCTCGTAGAGCCGCCCGAACAGGAAGCCCTCCCAGACGTCGTACTCGAAGCCGAACTGGATGCGCATGCCGTCCCGGTAGGCCTCGGGGAACGGCAGCCAGGCCGCGACACGGCCGCGCATCCCGCGGATGTCCGGCACGTTCTCGGGCGTCGCCCAGCGCAGCCGCGGGTCGACGACGAGATAGGTGGCCCAGACGACGGCGACCGCGACCAGTGCCATGCCGACGGCGGCCGCCGCCCCGTACGCGAGGAGCCTGAGCCGGGCGCGGGCGTCGGCTCCCGGGGTCCGTCGGGCGTGCCAGAACGACAGGACGGCCGGCAGCATCAGCACCGGAACCACCGGCAGCACGCTCATCTTGGTGGCCGCCGCCGCGCCCAGGGCCACGCCCGCGAGCGGGAGGCAGAGGTACGGCCGCCGCCGCGCCCGCCACAGGAGCCAGCCGGTGGTGAGCAGGAATCCGGCGGCGGGCACGTCGAGCGTGGCCAGCGAGCCGTTCGCGATGACGTCCGGGGAGAACGCGTACAGGGCCAGGGCCAGGAGGCCGCCGGCCGGTCCAGCGAGGTCGCGGGCGAACGCCAGGACGACCAGGCCGAACAGCAGCGTGAGGACGATCACCGGGAGGCGTGCGTACAGCATCAGACGGCCCGGGTCGTTGCCCGTCTCGTACAGGACGTGCCGTCCGAGCGCCGTCTGGCTTCCGACGAAGTCGGGGTCGTGCCGCGCGTCGGTGAACACCAGGCCGGACGCGATGATCAGCTTTCCCAGGGGCGGGTGTTCGGGGTTGTAACGGAAGCTGCGTTCCTTGAGGTAGACCTCGGCCGTGGCCACGTACACGGGCTCGTCGATGGTGGGGGTCTGTTCGACGGCGGTGGTGACCATCGCCACCGCCATCTCGGCGAGGAGCGCGACGACGGCCAGCGCGTACAGCCACCGCCGGTGCCGTGCGAGCCCGACACACCACCGCAACCCGCCTGTACGGCCCGGCCGTTCGCCCGCGGCTGTCGGTTCGGGTGGACGGGGGGCGGTGTGCTCGTCACCCGCCGGCCGGGCGATGTGCGGGGCGCTCATGCGGCACACCTTCCCATCAACCTCTCTCGTCCGTGACGTTCTTGGACCGGTTGAGCTACAAGTGTTGGGCGCTCCGTAACCGTTGTGACTTCTGCGACCTCTTGGCACGCGAGTGAAAATCCGCGACTCTGAACTGCACATGTCACAAAGGGTGTTGGCCTGCACAGGGCCGATGAGGAGGACGCTTGTGAACGGCAGACCGGTTTCGAAGCATTTCGGATCCCGGCGCTTGGGCCGGAAGTCGCTCGGCGTCCTGGCGGGCGCCGCGGCTCTGGTCCTTGTTTTCCCGGCCACCGCCCTGGCGGCGCCGCCCCCCGCGCTGCCCGCCAACGCGGAGGCGCTGGACTCGACGTTCCAGCCCGCGTACGACTACGACACGGACGGCTGCTACGCCACGGCGGCCATCGGCCCCGACGGGACCGTCAACGGCGGGCTCAACCCGAGCGGCGCCGTGAACGGCCAGTGCCATGACGCGTCCGACCTGGACAGCGTCAACACCTACTCGCGCTCCAAGTGCAACAACGGCTGGTGCGCGATCGTCTACGGCTCCTACTTCGAGAAGGACCAGGCCCTGGCCGGCAGCGGGCTCGGCGGCCACCGGCACGACTGGGAGCACGTCGTGGTCTGGGTGCAGAACAACGAGGCCCAGTACGTCTCGACGTCCAACCACGGCTCGTTCACGGTCCACAACCGTTCGGCGATCCGCTGGGACGGTACGCACGCCAAGGTCGTCTATCACAAGGACGGGATCAGCACGCACTGCTTCCGCGCCGCGACCGCGGGCGACGAGCCGCCGGAGAACCACAAGGGGACCTGGCAGCGACCCCCGCTGGTCGGCTGGAACGGGTATCCCGCCGGGCTGCGCTCCACGCTGACCTCGTACAACTTCGGAAGTGCGACGCTCGGCATCAAGGACAGCACGTTCAACTCGCACCTGTCGTCGGCGAAGCCGTCGGGGATCGCGTTCGACCCCAACGCCTGATCAGCACCTGATCAACGCCTGGCCACCACCTGATCAGCGTCCGATCGACGCATGACCGACGCCTGATCGCGCGTCACTTCCGCCCTTCCGCCCGGCCTCCCGGGGGCGGTGGCGTCCCGGCCCTGCCCGGGGCGTCGCCACCCCCGGAACGGTCGGGAGGGTCCGGACGGTCGGGCAGGACCTTGGCGGCGAAGGCCGCGACGTCCTGGACGAGCCGTTCGGGCTCCTCCCAGTACAGGGCGTGACCGGCGCCCTCGTACACGACGAGCCTCGCGTCGAAGAGCGTGTCGAGGATCTGCTGCTGGTCGGAGCGCGGCAGGACACCGTCGGCGTCGCCCCAGAGCACGAGTGCGGGAACGACGATTCCTCTCAGCGTGGCCGCGAGATCCGTCTCCAGCAGACCGCGCAAAGTCTCCCGCCACACCCGTGCGGGCACTTTCAGGTTCTCCTCGGCGATCGTCGCCAGAAGTCCGCGCCCCGGCGGACGGGCCGTGAGGCCGGCGAGCATCTCGTCGACGAAGGCGCGCGGCACGGGGTCGACGAGAGCCTCGACCTTCTCCGCCAGGGCCTTCGCGCCCGGCTTGTCGGCGAGGGTGGCCGGGACGCCCGCCAGGACGAGACCCGCCACCCGGTCGGGATGACTGCCCGCGACCAGCCGCGCGGCCACACCACCGCTCGACGCACCGACCAGGACCGCGCGGTGGATGCCCACGGCGTCGAGGAACTCCACGAGGTCACCGGCGAAATCCTGCGGGCCGTAGCCCGCCGGGGGCCGTTCGGCGTCGCCGTGGCCGCGCTGGGTGGGGGCGTAGCCGTGCAGCGCGGCGGGGAGTTGCCTGAGCAGCGGCTCGAACGCCCACCAGGAGTCCGCGAGGCCGTGCACGAAGAGGACGGGGACGCCGTCCGGATACCCCGCCTCCGCGTACGGGAGGACGAGCCCGCTCCGCAGCTGGGCGGCCTTCACCGCGATCGTGCTCACGGCGGCCCTCCTGACGTCGGTCGGCCCCCTCGCACGCGGGCCGTCGGGCGGCGCGACGATCTCCTTCATCGTAATGACGGATACCGCGGACCGCCCCTCCGGAGACCGTGCCGCCTTCAAGTCCTTGCGTGCTCCGGGCGAATGTCGGCCGTCTTTGCTTCACATCTTGACGAGCTTGGTTCAGACCTTTAGGTTCACCGATCGCCGAGATTCCACGAATGCGCCCGTTGTTCATGTCTATGAACAACGTCTTCTCACCCCCCCCACCCCCCACGCACAGGAGAATCCGTGTTCAGATCGAGCGGACCGACCAGATCACCTGGCCGCCGGACACCCACGCTGCTCTCCGCCCTCGTCCTGGTGGCGTCGGCGGCTAGCGCCGTGGTGGCCGCCCCACCCGCACGGGCCGAGTCGGCCGCCGCCCTCCCCACCGGCTGGACCACCGTGGTCAACGCGGGCAGCGGCAAGTGTGTCGACGCCCGGGCCGCCGGAACGGCCGACGGCACCGCGGTCCAGCAGTACGCGTGCAACAGCAGCCAGGCCCAGCAGTGGGAGCTGCGCGACACCAGCGACGGGCGGGTGCGGGTCGACAACCGCGCCGACGCCACCAAGTCCTGGGACGTCGCCGACGTCTCGGTCGCGGACGGCGCGCCCGTGCAGCTGTGGACGTACGGCGGCGGGACGAACCAGCAGTGGCAGCCCGTCGCGGACGCGGGCGGGACGACCTATCACTTCGTGAACCGGAACAGCGGCAAGTGCCTGGACGTGCCGAGCGCGTCGACCGCCGACGGCGTCCAGCTCCAGCAGTGGACCTGCAACGGCTCCGCGGCCCAGTCCTTCCGCGTCGCCCCCGTGGACGCCCAACAGCCGCCCGGCACCCCGGACCTGGGCCCGAACGTGACCGTGTTCGACCCGTCCACCCCGGCCGCCACCATCCAGAACAGCCTCGACGCGGCCTTCTCCCAGCAGGAGACCAACCAGTTCGGCACCGCCCGCAAGGCCTTCCTCTTCAAGCCGGGCACCTACGACGCGAACGCCAACGTCGGCTTCTACACCCAGGTCGCGGGTCTCGGCCTCTCCCCCGACGACGTCAACATCCGCGGCGCGGTGCACGCCGAGGCCGACTGGTTCCAGGGCAACGCCACGCAGAACTTCTGGCGTTCGGCGGAGAACCTGTCCGTGACACCGACCTCCGGCACCGACCGCTGGGCCGTCTCCCAGGCCGCCCCGTACCGCCGGATGCATCTGCGCGGCAACCTCCAGCTCGACGACGGCGGCTGGTCCAGCGGCGGCTTCATGGCCGACACGAAGATCGACGGACAGGTCAGGTCGGGCTCGCAGCAGCAGTGGCTGTCGCGGAACACCGAGTGGTCGAGCTGGACGGGCTCGAACTGGAACATGGTCTTCGTCGGCGCGCAGAACGCCCCCGCGAACACCTTCCCCAGTCCCCCGTACACGACGGTCGACCGGACACCCGTCTCGCGTGAGAAGCCCTTCCTGTACGTCGATGCGGCCGGCGCGTACAAGGTGTTCGTCCCCGCCGTGCGCACCGACTCGCGCGGCACCACCTGGGCGGCCGGCACACCGGCGGGCAGCTCGCTGCCCCTGTCGGACTTCTTCGTCGTCAAGCCCGGCGCGACGGCGGCACAGATGAACGACGCTCTCGCGCAGGGCAAGAACCTGCTGGTCACCCCGGGTGTCTACCACCTGAACCAGACCCTGAAGGTGACCCGGCCCGACACCGTCGTGCTCGGCCTCGGCCTGGCGACCCTCATCCCGGACAACGGCGTCACGGCCATGACGGTCGCCGACGTGGACGGCATCAAGCTCGCCGGGATCCTCTTCGACGCCGGGACCACCAACTCGGCGCAGCTCCTGGAGATGGGCCCGAGCGGCTCCTCCGCCGACCACGGCGGCAACCCCAGCTCCCTGCACGACGTGTTCTTCCGGATCGGCGGCGCGGCCGTCGGCAAGGCCACCACCAGCCTCACCGTCAACAGCGACGACGTCATCGGCGACCACCTGTGGATCTGGCGCGCCGACCACGGCAACGGCGTCGGCTGGAACACCAACACCGCGGACACCGGGCTCGTGGTCAACGGCGACGACGTCACCATGTACGGCCTGTTCGTCGAGCACTACCAGAAGCACCAGACCATCTGGAACGGCAACGGCGGGCGCACGTACTTCTACCAGAACGAGATGCCCTACGACCCGCCCAACCAGGCGGCCTGGATGAACGGTTCCACGCAGGGCTACGCCGCCTACAAGGTCGCGAACTCCGTGACCAGCCACCAGGTGTACGGCTTCGGCAGCTACTGCTACTTCAACGTGAACCCGGCCGTCACCGCGGAACACGCCATCGAGGCGCCCAACTCGGCGAACGTGCGCTTCCGCAGCATGGTGACGGTCTCGCTCGGCGGCACCGGCACGATCCGCCATGTGGTCAACGACCGCGGCGGCCCGTCCAACTCCGCGACCAACGTCGCCAACCTCGTCAGCCACCCGTGACGGCGCGCACGTACAGCGAGTCGACGTACAGGAAGGGGCACACCATGAACGGGATCAGAACGTCCGGGCCGGTACGCATCGCCCTGCAGGTGCTCGTGCTGCTGGCGACCCTGCTGGGACTGGCGGCGCCGCCCGCGCACGCGGCCCCGAAGGCGGCACCGTTCAAGGTGCTGGCCCTCTACAGCGGTACGTGGGACGCCGCGCACATCAGTTTCGTCCGCGAGGCCAACCAGTGGTTCCCCGCCCGCGCCGCCGAGAACGGTTTCACCTACACCCCGAGCACCAACTGGAACCTGCTGTCCAACGGAGGCGTGGACGCGTACCAGGTCGTCCTCTTCCTCGACGACCTGCCGCAGAGCGCCGCCCAGCGGTCCGGCTTCGAGCGGTACATGCGCGGGGGCGGCGGATGGCTGGGCTTCCACGTCTCCGCCTTCACCACCGAGGCGCAGCAATGGCCGTGGTACCACCAGCAGTTCCTCGGCAGCGGCAATTTCAAGTCGAACACCTGGGGGCCGACGTCGGCCACTCTGCGGGTGGAGGACCGCACCCACGCCTCCACCAGGAACCTGCCCGCCACCTTCGCGTCGTCGGTCAACGAGTGGTACAGCTGGTCGAACGACCTCCGGCGCAATCCGGACATCAAGATCCTGGCTTCCATCGATCCCGGCAGCTTCCCGGTGGGCACTGATCCGAACCAGACCTGGTACAGCGGTTACTACCCGGTTCTGTGGAGCAACACGAAGTACCGGATGCTCTACGCGAACGTCGGTCACAACGCGATGGACTACGCGTCGAACACCCCGCTGTCGTCCACCTTCGCCAGTGCCTCCCAGAACCGCTTTCTGCTCGACGGGCTGAAGTGGCTCGGTGGCGCTCAGCAACCGAATCAGGTCAGGCCGATCGTCCGTTCGTGACCCAACTCCCGCTGTCGTGGGCTAGATTTCGAACGCCCTCGATTCCGGACTCCATCGGAGGGGCGCTCTGAGCGATTCTGGAGCGGCACATGCACCCCTTGGAAGTATCCAGACAGGCCTCGCCCCTGATGCAGGGAGGGCTCGCCGACAGTCTCTTCGAGACAGCTGAACGCGATCCTTTCCTGCCGCAACTGGCACGCCGCTCCGACACCTCTCCCGCAGCCTGGTCGCAGGTCACCGCGATCGAGCTGCGGGACGAAGTGGTGGACGTGGCCAGGGGCTTCATCGCGGCCGGGATCTTCCCGGGCCACCGCGTGGCCGTCATGGCACGTACGCGCTACGAGTGGACCGTGCTCAGCTACGCGCTGTGGACGGTGGGCGCCGAGATCGTCCCGATCTATCCGACCTCCTCGCACGAGCAGGTCGCGTGGATCCTCCAGGACGCGAGCTGCGTGGCCGTGGTGGTGGAGGACGAGCAGGGCATCATGACGGTCGGCTCGGTGTGCGCCACGCTCCCGGCCCTGCGGCACGTCTGGCAGCTCGACGCCGGGGCCCTGGCGGACCTGGCCGAGGCGGGCCTGTCGGTACCGGTCACCACCGTCGAGTCCATGCGCCGGATCGTGCTGCCGGACTCGACGGCCGTCATCGCCTACACCTCGGGCACGACGGGACACCCCAAGGGCTGCGCGCTGAGCCACAGCAGCCTGGCCAGCCCCTGCGACACCCTGCTGGCCGGATGGGGGCACACCGCCGCGCCTCCCGGGCAGCAGCCGGCCGTCCTGGCCTTCCTGCCCTTCTCCCACGTCTACGGCCTCATGATCCAAGGGCTGTGCATGCGCGGCGGGATCCTCATGGGCCACGAACCCGACCTGCGCGCGGAGACACTGGCCGAGGCCCTGCTGTCCTTCCGGCCCACCTATCTCTACGCCGTCCCGTACGTCTTCGAGAAGCTGTACAAGAACTTCCTCCGCAAGGCCGAGGAGGCGGGCAAGGGCGCACTGTTCGAGCGTGCCGTCCGTACCGCGCAGGACTTCGCCGCGGCCGCCGAGCGGCACCGGCTGGGAGCCGGCCCCGGCCCGGGCCTCGATCTGCGGCTGCAGCACGCCGTCTACGACAAGACGGTGTACCGCAAGCTCCGCGCGGCCCTGGGCGGAAGGGTGTGCGGCGCCGTGTCGGGCGGCTCTCCCCTGAACCGTGAACTCGCCCTCTTCTACTCGGGGATCGGAATCTTCGTCCACGACGGGTACGGGCTCACGGAGACGAGCGGCGGCATCACGGCCCAGCCCGTCGGCCGGGAGAAGTTCGGCACCGTGGGACAGCCGCTGCCCGACACGGAGATCCATGTGGCCGACGACGGGGAGATCCTCGTCCGGGGGCCCTCGGTCTTCCAGGGGTACGTCAACGACGATGAGGGCAACCGGGCCGCGCTGCACAACGGCTGGCTGGCCACCGGTGACATCGGCAGGCTCGACGACGAGGGCTATCTGAGCATCACGGGCCGCAAGAAGGACATCGTCATCACGAGCGGCGGCAAGAGCGTCGCCCCCGCGGCTCTGGAGGAACGACTGCGGGTCCATCCGCTCGTCCACCAGGCGGTCGTCGTGGGTGACAACCGGCCCTGTGTGGGAGCCCTGATCACCCTCGATCCCGAGTACCTCGCCCACTGGCGCTCGGTCCACGCCGTCCCGGGCGACGTCCACGACCGCGAGAGGCGCGAGGAGCACGCCCTGCGGGAGGAGATCAACCGCGCTGTCGGCGCGGCCAACTCCACCGTGTCGCGCTCGGAGTCCATTCGCGTGTACCGGGTGCTGCCGGAGGCGTTCGACCTGGCCAACGGGCTGCTCACCCCGTCGATGAAGCTGCGCAGGGACGCCATCGCGGACCGGTACGCCGCCGAGATCGAGGCGATGTACCAGTCGTCGTCGCGCACGCCCCGGAGCATCGCGCCCGCCCCCGCCGCCGACCCCTACGGCTGGGACGAGTCGGACAACGTCTTCGGGTGAGCGGCCACCGGTGCGCGGGTGGCGTCCGCGTTCGGGCGGTCCGGTCCGCGGGTCGTGATCCCATGGACCGTGCGCGCACGACGGCGTGCACGCACAGCGCCGCGCGGGCACAGGCCGACGCGGTCGAGCCGAGGGCTGGGAGACACGCATGCGACGAGTACACGGTGCCCGCTTGCCGGGACGGGCCGCGACGGCCGCACTGCTGACGGCCACCGCCGCGTGCGGGAGCACGGCAGCGGGCACCGGGGATCCGGGCGGTGACTCCCCCGCCGCCTCCTCGCGCCCTTCGCCGTCCGCGTCGCACGCCCGCTTCGTCGAGGACATCGCATGGGCCGACGGCGGCCGCGTGGGCATGTACTACGCCGCCGGGCGCGGACTCATGGAGCAGCACCGGAAGACCGCGGGCGGACCGTGGAGCAAGCCCCGCCTCGTGTACGCGACCGAGGGCGACGCGTGCCAGAGCATCACGCTCAAGGCCTTCCGCGGTACGGTCACGGCCATCGCGAACTGGGGTGTGTACTGCGCGGACGGCGAACCGCCGACGGAGTCGCTCGCCGCGGTGGGCACCCGGAACCTGTCGACGTGGGACACGAAGGTCACCAAGGACTTCGACGGCTGGGAGAAGGCCGCGACCGTGCCCGGCACCGAGGACCTGCTGTTCACGAACTCGTCCACCGAGTGGCTCACACGACTGCGCTGGAGCCCGACGGACGGTTTCGGCGAGGTGGAGGACATCCGCCGTTAGGTCGTGTCAGGCCTCATGGGTGCGCCGACGCGTCGACGTTCCCGATGAATTCGAGAACGGCCTTCGCCAACTGCTCGGGGCCTCCATCGCGGCATAGTGCCCCACTGCGTCCAGACCCGTGGACCGGCAGGACCGGCGATCGGCCGGTCCCCGCCGCCGCGTAGCGCAGCCGGGTTCCGTCGACCTCTGCGAAGTGGTGGGTGACTCCCGCGAGCGTGCGGCCCGGCCTGACGCCCGCCGCACACCCGAACAGGCCCGCTCACGGCATCGGCCACAACAGACCCGGCCACACACCGGCGGCCCGTCCACAGGCTGCCGACCGAGGCCGCCCGCGGAAATTTGTGTCGTGCACGCTTCTTGACGCCTCTTGATCGAGCGACTTACTTTCACAGCGTCGCAGCGATTAAAACGATTCAATTCCCTGGACCCCTCAGGGGTCTTCTTCGTGCTGCCCTCCAAGAGCGGACTGGAACCATGAACGACCTCACCGCAGTTCACCGGACGGGGCTCCCACGCCGTACCGTCCTCGCCGCGGCGGCGGCCACGGCGGCCACCGCCGGCGCCCTCGGCTGGGCGGCGCCCGGCAGTGCCTCGGCGGCCACCGCCGGTGCCACCGGCTCCTCGTCCCCGCGTTTCGCCGAGCCGGGCCGCGCGGTGCGCCCGAAGTTCCGCTGGTGGTGGCCGGACGGCCTGGTCCAGCCCGACGAGATCAGACGGGAGATCGACCAGATCGCCGACGCGGGCTTCGGCGGCGCCGAGATAGCCGCCGTCCACCACAGCGTCACCGACACCTCGGCGCTGGACACGGCCCGGCACGGCTGGGGAACCGCCGCCTGGGTCACGGGAGTCGAGGCCGCACTGAGCCAGGCCGCGCGACGCGGTCTCACCGTGGACCTCACCGTCGGCCCCAGCTGGCCCGCCGCCGTACCCGGCATCACCCCCGACAGCGACGCCGCCGTCAAGGAACTCGCGCACGGAGCGGCCACCGTGGCCCCCGGCGCCACGTTCTCCGGCCCCGTCCCGCAGCCCGTCCACGAGGCTGCGTCCGGCGTCACCGAGCAGCAGCTGCTCCTGGTGCAGGCGGCCCGGGTGAACACCGCGAACTCCACCCGCAAGGAGACCGGCCTCGACCTGGACTCGGTCCGCGACCTCACCTCCACCGTCGCCGCCGGCGCCCTCGACTGGACCGCGCCGGACGACGGCACCTGGGTCGTGATCGCGTACTGGGTGCGCGGCTCCGGCCAGACCCCGGAGGCCGGACCGCACACCGACCCGCCCGCCTACGTCGTCGACCACTTCAGCGCGGCCGGCACCCGCGCGGTGACCGACTTCTGGGAGAAGCACATCCTCACGAAGTCCGTCCGACGCCTGCTGAAGGTGTCCGGCGGGGCGCTCTTCGAGGACTCCATCGAGCTGGAGACCGACGGGCTCCAGTGGACGCCGGGCCTGCCCGACGCGTTCCGCGAGCACACCGGACGCTCCCTGCTGCCGCTGCTGCCCGCCCTGGTCCTCGACAACAGCAACCAGGTGTACGCCTTCGAGGCGGCCGTCACCCGCCAGATCCGCCACGACTTCTGGGAGACGGTCTCCACCCTCTTCAACAAGCACCACGTCACGGCGCTGCGCACCTGGGCCCACTCGCTCGGCCTCCAACTGCGGTCCCAGCCCTACGGGTTGCAGACCGACGCCATCGCCTCGGCCGCGATCCTCGACATCCCCGAGGGCGAGTCCCTGGGCTTCAAGAACCTCGACGACTACAGGTGCCTGGCCGGCGGCCGTGACATGGCCGGGAACACGGTGCTCTCGTGCGAGGCCGGCGCCTACGCGGGCGGCGCGTACAGCACCACGTGGCAGAAGTTCCTGCGCACCATGGGCGGCGCCTACGCCGCCGGGGTCAACCAGACCGTGATCCACGGCTTCTCCTACGCCGAGTTCCCCGGCGTCAACTGGCCGGGCTACGCGGCCTTCACCCCGTACAAGGGTGTGGCCGGCTACGGCGAGTCCTGGGGTCCCCGGCATCCCACCTGGAAGCACGTCGCGGACGTCTCCGGCTATCTCGGCCGGGTCCACCAGGTGCTGCAGACCGGCAAGGCCAAGGCGGACGTGGCGGTGTTCCGGCAGACCGGCTACACGGCGACCGGCATCGGCGCGTCCTGGTTCACCGCCACGGGCATCACGCTCGGCTGGAGCCACCAGTTCCTCAGCGGCCCGCTCCTCGACCTGCCCTCCGCCGTCGTACGCAAGGGCCGGCTCGCACCCGAAGGCCCCGCCTACAAGGCCCTGTTCGTCGAGGGCGACTTCTTCTACGGGTCCACGGTGACGCTCGCCCTGCGGGACGCGCGCGCCCTGCTGCGGTTCACCCGCGCCGGACTGCCGATCGTCCTGCTCGGCGCCTGGGACACGGTGGTGCCGCCCGGCGTCCCGGACCGCGGCGAGAGCGACGAACTGCTGTCCGTGGTGAAGGAGTTGCTGGCTCAGCCGCTGGTCCGCAAGGTCACCGACAAGACCCTGGTCGGTGACGCGCTCACCGCCCTCGGAGTGCGGCCCGACGTCACGTACGCGAGTGCCTCGACCCTCCTCAACGCCCACCGGGTGGCCGACGGCGTCGACTACTACTACCTCTGCAACGGCAAGCACGCCGAGACGGTCAAGCCGCCGGTCGCCGCCGTCGACCACGAGGTCACCCTCCACCGCACCACGGCCAAGGGCGTGCCGTACCTGCTGGACCCGTGGACCGGGAAGGCCGAGCGCGTCGCCCGCTACACCGAGGACGGCGACTCGGTCACCGTGCGGGTCACCCTGCAGCCCGCCGAGACCCTCATAGTGGCCATCGGCAGGCCGGGGCTCTTCGGTGACCGCAACGGCTCCCGCCCGTACGCCGTCGACAGTGAGGCCGAGGAGGTCCGCTTCACGGACGCCGGTCTCACCGTCCGGGCCACGGCCTCGGGCACGTACCGGACCGCGCTCTCCAAGGGACGCGCCGTCAGCGCCACGCTCAAGGACGTCCCCGAGCCGATGGAACTGACCTCGTGGAGTCTGCGTGTCCAGGACTGGCGGCCGGGTGCCTCGGCCACCAAAACCACCGTCGTCGAGCACGAGTTGACGCTCGACGCGCTGGTGCCCTGGTCACAGATTCCCGAGCTCGCCGACGTGTCGGGCATCGGCCGCTACCGCACCACCGTCACCCTCGGCCGCGCCTGGACCGGCGGGCACGGCGCCCGTCTGGAGCTGGGCTCTGTCACCGACACCTGCCGGGTCACCGTCAACGGTCACCGGCTCGACCCGGTCGACCAGATCCGTCCGGTGGTGGACCTGGGCGACCTGCTCGGACGCGGTGCGAACGTCATCGACGTCGAGGTGGCCACCCCGCTCGCCAACCGGCTGCGGATCAGCGACCCCGCCGTGTACGGCGGCCTGACCCGTGCGGCGTACGGGCTGCTGGGGCCGGTCCGGCTGGTCCCCTACGGGGAGGCCCGGATCGGCTGATCCGATACGGCGAGGACCGGACGGCCTGATCCCGGTCCGCGGCCGGCCGACGCCAGGTGCGGCGTCGGCCGGCCGAGTCGTGTACAGCGTTCGGCCGGCCCGCGATCGCCTTCGCGTCCGCGGGCCGGCCGGTCGTCGCTAGTCGGCCGCCGCACCCACAAGGGGCTCCTCGGCTGCCGTATCCGCGGCGGGCTCCCCGGGGGCCGGTCCCGCCATCGCCGGTACGGGCAACTCGCGGGGCGTGCGCCGGGATTCCCGCAGGCTGGGCGCGGGCGCGGACGGAACCAGCGGGGCCCGCTCCATGGCACGGACCCGGCGGGAGAACCAGACGATCCGTCCGCCACCGCCCGTGGCACAGCACCCCCAGCCGTCGCTCAGCGCGGCGACGTGCGCCAGCCAGCCCCGCGTCGCGGATTCCGGGTGGGACTTCCCGTCGATGTCCGCGATCGCGGTGATGAGGTGCTGGCCGTTCCACCACATCTCAAGGGTGGTGTTCTTGTCCGTCGCGTGCGCGTCGATCGTCCGCAGCAGCATCTCCGCGCAGTGGCAGACGGGCTCGACGAGGTTCTCCAGATTCCAGTACCGGAGATGGGCGGCCAGAATGCGCCTGACCTGATCGACCCGCTCCGGACTGACTTCCACGTCGAGGTGGTAGTAGCAGGGCACTACGGTCTTCATCGTCGTTGGCTCCTCACCGGCAACCGGCGAAGCTCTCGCTCCTCCGCGCCCCGGGGGGCCGAGCTCTGAGTACAGAGCGTGAGCAGTGATTGCTTCTGAGTCATTACCAGAGTGCGAGCGGTACTCCATTCGTGCAACCCGGGGGACGACCCAATGTCGTTGAAGCGACAACAGGACGTTGGGTGTCCGCGCGTGCACCATGAGTGAAGGTGTCGGCCGTCGTAGTCGGTCGATATCTCTGCGTGCACGGTCATCACGCACATCCGGGCGAGCCGTGCGCATCCGAGGGAGTGGAAGGTGACCAGTGAGATGCTGCTGCCTGCCAAAGACGAGGTCGCCAGGCTTCTGGAGCTCTACCGGGCCTGGGAACGCATGATGCTCGCGGCCCCCGCCGACCATGGCGCGCGAGGCAACTTCGAGGACACGGGCTACACGCTCTGCGTCCTCATGGGCAAGCGCTGCGCACGCGAGGCCGTGCACGCCGCCGAGCGCTATCTGGCGGCGGGTTCGGCCCGGCGCCGCGTACGAGCCAACGGCGGTACACCGATGGGTGCCCTTCCGGGGCATCCCGAGAAACTCGCGGCGAGCCCCGCGACCTAGGAAAGAAACCTCCTGACCCCCTGGGCGACCACGGGGTCAGGCCCAGCACGACTACATCGACGACGGAGATGAATTGCATGATCGAGAACACGGCAGGCGACCGCGTCCCCCCTGTCGGCCGCATGTCCGTCGTTCCGATCGGCCGAGTCCCCGTCGTCGATGTCCGGCCGGCCGTCGACCGCGGCAACCGCCCGGCGAAGGCGGTGGTGGGTGAGACCTTCCAGGTCACCGCCACACTGTTCGGCGAGGGCCATGACGTGGTCGCCGCGAACGTCGTGCTGAGCGACCCCGGCGGGCGCACCGGCCCGTGGACTCCCATGCGGGAACTGGCCCCCGGCACGGACCGCTGGGGCGCCGAGGTCACGCCCACGGCGGTGGGCGAGTGGACCTACCGGGTGGAGGCGTGGTCGGACCCCGTGTCCGCCTGGCGCCGGTCGGCCCGCATAAAGATCCCGGCCGGCATCGACGTGGGGCTGGTCCTGGAGGAGGGCGCCGAACTGTACGAGCGGGCCGCCTCCGCAGTACCGGCCGACGCGGGGCGAGCCGCGGTGCTGACCGCCGCGGACGCCCTGCGCGACGATTCCCGGCCGCCGGCCGCCCGTCTCGCCGCCGCCCTCACCCCCGACGTGGACACGGCGTTCGCCGGGCATCCCCTGCGCGAACGGATCTCCCGGTCGGCCGCCCTCCCCCTGTTGGTGGAACGGGAGCGGGCGTTGTTCGGCTCCTGGTACGAGTTCTTCCCGCGCTCGGAGGGCGCGGTGGTCGAGCCCGGCAAACCACCGGTCAGCGGCACCTTCCGGACCGCGGCCCGGCGGCTGCCCGCCATCGCCGACATGGGCTTCGACGTGGTGTACCTGCCACCGGTCCACCCCATCGGCACGACCTTCCGCAAGGGCCCCAACAACAACCTCTCGGCGAATCGCGAGGATGTAGGGGTGCCGTGGGCGATCGGCTCACCCGAGGGCGGGCACGACGCCGTCCATCCCGACCTCGGAACGATCGACGACTTCGACGAATTCGTCCGCCGGGCCACGGAACTGGACCTGGAGATCGCGCTCGACTTCGCCCTCCAGTGCTCACCCGACCACCCCTGGGTGGAGAAACACCCGGAATGGTTCCAGCACAGGGCGGACGGCACGATCGCGTACGCGGAGAACCCGCCGAAGAAGTACCAGGACATCTATCCGATCGCCTTCGACGAGGACATGCCGGGCCTGGTCGAGGAAACCCTCGGCATTCTGCGGTTCTGGATGAGCCATGGCGTACGGATCTTCCGCGTCGACAATCCCCACACGAAACCGGTCGTCTTCTGGGAGCGGGTGATCGCGGACATCAACCGCACCGACCCGGACGTGATCTTCCTGGCCGAGGCGTTCACCCGCCCGGCGATGATGCACACGCTCGGCGCGATCGGTTTCCAGCAGTCGTACACGTACTTCACCTGGCGCAACACCAAGCAGGAACTGACCGAATACCTCACCGAACTCTCCGGCGAAACGGCCGCCCACATGCGGCCGAACTTCTTCGTCAACACCCCCGACATCCTTTCCGAGTTCCTTCAGCACGGCGGCCGGCCCGCTTTCGAGATCCGGGCCGTACTGGCGGCGACGCTCTCCCCGAGCTGGGGAATGTACGCGGGTTACGAACTGTGCGAGAACACCGTGGCGAGAGCCGGTACCGAGGACTATCTCGACTCGGAGAAATACCAGCTGCGGCCACGGGACTGGGAATCGGCCGAGCGCGCGGGAACGTCCATCGCGCCGCTCATCGGTTCGCTGAACAGAATCCGGCGGGAGCACCCCGCACTGCGCCGGCTCAGGAACATCCACTTCCACCAAGCCGACAACGACGCCGTGATCGCGTACAGCAAGCGCGACGGCACGGACACGGTTCTGGTGGTCGTGAACCTCGACCCCCACCACACCCAGGAAGCCACGGTCTCGTTGGACATGCCACGACTCGGCCTCGACGAGCACGCGTCGGTGCCGGTCCGCGACGAGCTGACCGGCGAGACCTACCACTGGGGCAGGGCCAACTACGTACGCCTGACGCCGGGACACCGGCCCGCGCACGTCCTGACCGTCCTGCGACCGTCCTCACCGCCCACCGGAGGGTCACCCACATGATCGTCAACGAACCCGTCCCGGACACCTTCGAGGACACCCCCGCCAAGGACCGGGACCCCGAATGGTTCAAACGCGCCGTCTTCTACGAAGTCCTCGTCCGCTCCTTCCAGGACAGCAACGGCGACGGCATCGGCGACCTCAAAGGCCTCACCGCCAAACTCGACTACCTCCAATGGCTCGGCGTCGACTGCCTGTGGCTGCCCCCTTCTTCCAGTCCCCCCTGCGCGACGGCGGCTACGACGTCTCCGACTACACCGCCGTCCTGCCCGAATTCGGCGACCTCGCCGACTTCGTCGAATTCGTCGACGCCGCCCACCACCGCGGCATGCGCGTCATCATCGACTTCGTCATGAACCACACCAGCGACCAGCACCCCTGGTTCCAGGCCTCCCGCAACGACCCCACCGGCCCCTACGGCGACTACTACATGTGGGCCGACGACGACCGCCAGTACCCCGACGCCCGCATCATCTTCGTCGACACCGAAGCCTCCAACTGGACCTTCGACCCCGTCCGCAAGCAGTACTACTTCCACCGCTTCTTCTCCCACCAGCCCGACCTCAACTTCGAAAACCCCGCCGTCGTCGAAGAAATCATCTCCGCCCTGCGCTTCTGGCTCGACCTGGGCATCGACGGCTTCCGCCTCGACGCCGTCCCCTACCTCTTCGCCGAAGAGGGCACCGACTGCGAAAACCTCCCCGCCACCCACCAGGTCCTCAAACAGGTCCGCGCCGAGATCGACGCCCACTACCCCGACACCGTCCTGCTCGCCGAAGCCAACCAATGGCCCGAAGACGTCGTCGACTACTTCGGCGACTACACCGCCGGCGGCGACGAATGCCACATGGCCTTCCACTTCCCCGTCATGCCCCGCATCTTCATGGCCGTCCGCCGCGAATCCCGCTACCCCGTCTCCGAAATCCTCGCGAAAACCCCCGCCATCCCCTCCGGCTGCCAATGGGGCATCTTCCTGCGCAACCACGACGAGCTCACCCTCGAAATGGTCACCGACGAAGAACGCGACTACATGTACGCGGAATACGCCAAAGACCCCCGCATGCGCGCCAACATCGGCATCCGCCGCCGCCTCGCCACCCTCCTCGACAACGACCGCAACCAGATCGAACTCTTCACCGCCCTCCTCCTGTCCCTCCCCGGCAGCCCGATCCTCTACTACGGCGACGAGATCGGCATGGGCGACAACATCTGGCTCGGCGACCGCGACGCGGTCCGCACCCCCATGCAATGGACCCCCGACCGCAACGCCGGCTTCTCCTCCTGCGACCCCGGCCGCCTCTACCTCCCCACCATCATGGACCCCGTCCACGGCTACCAGGTCACCAACGTCGAAGCCTCCATGAGCAGCCCCTCATCGCTGCTGCACTGGACCCGCCGCATGATCGAGATCCGCAAACAGAACCCCGCCTTCGGCCTCGGCACCTACACCGAACTCCCCTCCTCCAACCCCGCCGTCATCGCCTTCCTCCGCGAATACAAAGACGACCTCGTCCTGTGCGTCCACAACTTCTCCCGCTTCGCCCAGCCCACCGAACTCGACCTCCAGACCTTCAACGGACGCCACCCCGTCGAACTCATCGGCGGCGTCCGCTTCCCCGCCATCGGCGAACTCCCCTACCTCCTCACCCTCGCCGGCCACGGCTTCTACTGGTTCCGCCTCCGCAAGGACACCGCACCGCCCACCACCAAACGCCGATTGACGGTGTGCTCCTGAAAGGACGGGTCGACATGCGCAAGGTCATCTCACCCCGCCCCAGCAGCCACACTCCGGCTCATCTGCTGACGTCGCTCGCCGAGATGCTTCAGGCGTGGCTGCCCGAACAGCGCTGGTTCGCGGGCAAGGGCCGACGGGTCACGGAGCTGTCCCTGCTCTCGGTGACCGAGCTGCACCCGGCATGCCTGCACCTGCTGGTCAGCACCGGGGACGGCGCCACCCCGTCCCGGCCCGGTGACTGCTACCAGCTCCTCCTCGGTGTCGGCGAGGTCCTGCCGCCACGGCTGGCGCACGCCCGCATCGGGCGGGCGAGCGAAGGGCCGCTGGCCGGCCTGACCGTGTACGACGCACTGCAGGAACCGCGGTCGGCGGACCTGCTCCTGGAGCGGCTGCGCACTCCGGGGACGGCGGGCCCCCTGCGGTTCGAGCGGGACGTGAAGGTGACCGTCCCGGCCGGTCTGACACCGCGTCTTCTCGATGCCGAGCAGTCCAACACGAGCCTGGTGTACGGCGATTCGTACATTCTCAAGATCTTCCGGCGTGTCATGCCCGGCATCAATCCGGACCTGGAGGTGCCCTGGGCCCTGGCCCGCCAGGGGTGCACCCGAGTACCGGCTCCCGTGGCATGGTTCCGGACCTCGGATCCGCAGCCGGCGACGCTCGGGGTGCTTCAGCCGTTCCTGCCGGACGCCGTCGACGGGTGGACCCTGGCACTCGAATCGCTCACCGCGGGGCGGGACTTCCGCGACGAGGCGTACGAACTGGGGCGTGCGACCGCCGAGGTGCATCTCGCGCTCGCCGCCGCCTTCGCCCTCGGCTCGCCGACCGGGCAGGGGAGCAGGCGACTCGCGGCCGCGATGATCGAACGCCTCGACACCACGAGCCGCTCGGTACCTGAACTGCTGCCGTACGTGGACGGGTTGCGGGACGCCTTCGACGCGCTCGCCGTCCTCGACACGGGCCGTCCGGTGCAGCGGATCCACGGCGACCTGCACCTCGGTCAGGTGCTGCGCGCCGGGGAGCGGTGGTTCGTCATCGACTTCGAGGGCGAACCGGCCCGCCCCATCGACGAACGGCGCCGGCCGCAGTCTCCCGTACGCGATGTCGCGGGCATGCTGCGCTCCTTCGACTACGCCGCCCGCAGCCGTCACCCGTGGCGTCCGGAGTGGGCGCGGCACTGCCGGGACGCCTACTGCGCGGGTTACGCCGCGCAGGCGAGGTGGGATCCGCGCGGAGAACCCGAGTTGCTGCGGGCCCACGAGACGGACCGGGCCGTGTACGAGGCCCTGTACGAGGCACGGCACAGGCCCGACTGGCTGCCCGTACCGATGGCGGCGATCGCCCGTCTGGCCGAGCACAGCCCCGCACCGTCCGGCGGTCCGCACACGCCGGTCCCGTCCTTCCACTCTTTCCACAACGCTCAAGGAGGCTGAAAACCGTGGCAGCCCGCGATATCTCCGTACCCCCCACCCCGCCGCCGTCCGAGGACGCCCGACCCGTCGAGGCCGGTCCGTCCGAGCCGGGGCCGGGGAGACCTGGCGGTCGACCGCCGGTGTCCTCCATGGAGGTGACGGAGCGGGAGCGGCTGCTGGCGGGAGCCCATCACGATCCGCACGCGCTGCTCGGGGCGCACCCGGTGCCGGACGGTGTCATCGTCCGTGCGCTGCGGCCCTTCGCCGAGTCCGTGGCGGTGTCGCTGCCGGACGGGCTGCGGATGCTGCTGGACAGCGAGGGCGACGGTCTCTTCTCGGGGGTGCTGCCGCTCGACGCGGTTCCCGAGTACACGTTGCTGGTCAGGTACGCGGGCGGTGTCGAGCTGGAGGTGGATGATCCGTACCGCTTCCTGCCCGCGCTCGGCGAGCTGGATCTGCACCTCGTCCGCGAGGGCCGCCACGAGCAGCTGTGGCGGGCGCTGGGGGCCGAGCCGATGGAGCACCAGGGCGTGGCCGGCACCCGCTTCACGGTGTGGGCGCCGAATGCCCAAGGGGTGCGGGTCGCCGGGGACTTCACGTTCTGGGACGGCACACAGTTCCCGATGCGGTCGCTGGGCGCGGCCGGGGTGTGGGAGCTGTTCCTGCCCGGTGTCGGCGAGGGCGCGCGGTACAAGTTCGAGATCACGTCCCGGCACGGCGGCCGGTTCCTCAAGGCGGACCCGATGGCCCGCCGCGCCGAGGTGCCGCCCGACACGGCGTCCGTCGTCACGGCCTCGCACTACGAGTGGGGCGACGCGCAGTGGCTGGCCCACCGGGGTGACACGCCGGTGCACGAGGCGCCGTTCTCCGTGTACGAGGTTCATCTGGCTTCCTGGCGACCGGGGTTGACGTACCGTCAGCTGGCGGCTGAACTCCCCGCGTACGTCAACGACCTCGGCTTCACGCACGTCGAGCTGATGCCGGTCGCCGAGCATCCCTTCGGCGGCTCCTGGGGCTACCAGGTCACCGGCTTCTACGCGCCCACCTCCCGCCTCGGCACCCCCGACGACTTCAAGTACCTCGTCGACGCGCTGCACCGGGCCGGCATCGGCGTGATCATGGACTGGGTGCCCGCACACTTCCCGAAGGACGACTGGGCGCTGGGCCGCTTCGACGGGGAGCCGCTCTACGAACCCGGGGACGACCGGCGGGCCGAGCATCCGGACTGGGGCACCTACGAGTTCGACTACGGGCGGGTGGAGGTGCGCAACTTCCTCGTCGCCAACGCCGTGTACTGGTGCGAGGAGTTCCACATCGACGGGCTGCGGGTCGACGCCGTCGCCTCCATGCTCTACCTCGACTACTCCCGGGACTCCGGCCAGTGGACGCCGAACGTCTTCGGCGGCCGGGAGGACCTGGACGCGATGGCGTTCCTCCAGGAGATGAACGCGACGCTGTACCGGCGGGTACCGGGGATCGTGACCATCGCGGAGGAGTCGACCGCTTGGGACGGGGTGACCCGGCCCACCACCGACGGAGGCCTCGGCTTCGGGCTCAAGTGGAACATGGGGTGGATGCACGACTCGCTGGAGTACATCAAGCACGAGCCCGTGCACCGCAAGTACCACCACGACGAGATGACGTTCTCGATGGTGTACGCGTACAGCGAGAACTACGTCCTGCCGATCTCCCACGACGAGGTCGTCCACGGCAAGCAGGCGCTGGTGTCGAAGATGCCGGGTGACTGGTGGCAGCGGCGCGCCAACCACCGCGCCTACCTGGGCTTCATGTGGGCCCATCCCGGCAAGCAACTCCTCTTCATGGGGCAGGAGTTCGCCCAGGGCGCCGAGTGGTCCGAGGCGCACGGGCCCGACTGGTGGCTCCTCGACCCGACGTACGGCGCGGAGGCCGACCACCGGGGTGTGCGTGACCTCGTCCGGGACCTCAACACGGTGTACCGGCAGGTGCCGGCGCTCTGGGAGCTCGACACCGACCCCGACGGGTTCGGGTGGGTCGCCGGGGGCGCTGCCGAGGACAACGTCTTCGCCTTCCTGCGGCATGCCGCCGACGGCTCACCGCTGCTCGCCGTGTCCAACTTCTCGCCCGTCGTGCGGCACGAGTACCGGCTCGGGGTGCCCGATGACGTCACCGCCTGGCACGAGGTGCTCAACACCGACGCGGGGCGGTACGGCGGGGGTGACGTGGGGAACGCCGGGGCCGTCAAGCCGGACGACCTGGCCTGGCACGGCCGCCCGGCCAGCATCCAGCTGACCCTGCCACCCCTCTCCACGATGTGGCTCCGCCCGGCATAAGCCCTTTTCCCTCGCCCCCGCCGCCCCTACCCTCCCCGTCACTGCATGGGGGCTGCGCCCCCTCGCCCCCGTTGTCCTCAAACGCCGGACGGGCTGAAACGTATTCAGCCCGTCCGGCGTTTGAGGACCGGGGGTTCGGGGGCAGCGCCCCCGAGGGGCACGTACCGTCCGGGCTGTTCGTTGCACGGTCGCCGCTCCCGGCACTGATCCCGTAGCGCAGATTGGACTTCCGTGGCCGACATCGTCTCCCCTTGGCCCCACGCCCCCGTCAAGGTCGGCCTCGTCGGCGCCGGCCCCTGGGCGCGCGGCGTGCACGCGCCCGTGCTCGCCGCCGGACCCGAGACGGAGCTGGCGGCGGTGTGGGCGCGGCGCCCCGAGGCCGCGCAGGAGACCGCCGAGCCGTACGGGGCCGTCGCGGTGGCGCGTTTCGAGGAGCTGCTCGACCGGTGCGAGGCGGTGGCCTTCGCGGTGCCCCCGGACATTCAGGCGGACCTCGCCGGGCGTGCGGCCGAGGCGGGCAAGGCAGTGCTGCTGGAGAAACCGATCGGACTGGACGTGCCGTCCGCGCGGGGCCTCGTCGACGCGATCGACGAGGCCGGGGTCGTCTCCCAGGTCGTCCTCACCAACCGCTACCACCCCGTCGCCCAGCAGTTCCTGCGCGAGGCGCGGGAGATCGAGGTGTGGGGCGCCCGGTCAGCCGGTCTGAGCGGGGCGTTCCTCGGCGGCGACTTCGCGACTCCCTGGCGTCTTGAGCACGGCGCGCTGCTGGACCTCGGACCCCACATCCTGGACCTGCTGGACGCCTCCATGGGCCCCATCGTGCGGGTCCGCGGCACAGGGGATCCCCGCAAGTGGGTCGAGTTGACCTGCGAGCACGAGAGCGGGGCGGTCAGTCAGGCCTCGCTGTCCGGGTCGGTCGAGGTGGAGCCCGGAGTCATGCGGGTCGAGCTCTTCGGCCCGCGGCCCCCGCTCGTGTACGACAGCGCGGACCTCGACCACGACGAGTGCTGGCCGGTGCTGCGCCGGACCTTCGCCACGGCGGTACGCACGGGGGTGTCCGGCGACCTGGACGCCCGACGCGGCCTCCACCTCCAGGAACTGATCGCGCAGGCCGCGACGAGCGTACAGGCCTGAGGGCCAACACCTTGAGGGCCAGGGACCTCGGGGAGGCGGGCCGAGAGGCTGCCGAGCCGAGGGCTCGCGCCGTCAGCCCCGCCTCCGCGCCGTCAGCCCCGCATCCGCTCCTCCAGCTCCTCGGCATCCGCGAGGAACCAGGTCTGCCGCCCGCGGTTGCACTCACGGACGAAGTCGCGCAGCGCGGAACTGTCGGCCGTGTGGCGGGAGATGTCCCCGAGGACGACGAGCCCGAGCCGGTAGTTCGCGAACTTCTGCACGATGTCCCCGGCGACCCGCGTGGACAGCTTGAAGAACGTCTCGTCCAGCCGCTCGGCGGGGACGACGGCCCACCGCGCGCCCTGGTAGGAGGCCTCGCCGATGACGTCCAGTGCGTCACGCTCGCTGCCGATGGGCTCGCCCTCGGCGGCGCACAGGAAGACGGGCACGTCATGGATCGTCCGCAGGCTGTTCATGAACGGCGAGGCTAGTTCCGTACGTGGACGGAGGGGAAATCGATTACGGGAGCCGCCGTTCGGCGGGCGCTCCCGACGGCTCAGGTGCTCGCGCTGTAGCGGCGCAGCGCCGGCATCGTCGCCGCCAGCACCAGCATGGACAGGACGACGAGGAGACCGCCGCCCGCGACCGCCGTACGGGCTCCCAGCGCCGACCCCGCCGTGCCGTGCAGCACGTCGGCCAGACGTGGCCCGCCCGCGACGACGACGGTGAAGACGCCCTGCATGCGGCCCCGGAGTTCGTCGGTGACGGCGGAGAGCAGGATGGCTCCGCGGAAGACCATGGAGACCATGTCGGCGACTCCGGCGGCGGCGAGGAACGCGACGGCCACCCACAGGTTGGCACTCAGCCCGAACCCGGTGATGGCCACTCCCCAGGCGATCACCGCGACGATGACCATCAGGCCGTGCCGGCGTGCCCGCGAGAAGGTGCCCGACATGAGTCCGCCGAGGACCGCGCCGATGGGAACCGCCGCGAACAGCAGCCCGAGCGCCAGGCCTTCGCCGTACGGCGCGTACGTCTGCGAGGCGAGCTGGGGGAAGAGCGCGCGGGGCATGCCGAAGACCATCGCGATGATGTCGGCGAGGAAGGACAGCAGCAGCACCTGGTTGAGCGAGATGTAGCGGAAGCCCTCCGCGATCCCTCTCAGCCCTGCCCGGCCGGCCGCCTTGGCGGTGGCGGTCAGGGGCGGCAGCGCGGGCAGCCGGTAGACGGCCCACACCGTGGCGCACAGGGCCACGGCGTCGATCAGGTAGAGCTCGGCCAGTCCCACGACGGGTATGAGCGCTCCGGCGAGCAGCGGTCCTGCGACCAGGCCGGTCTGCATGACGGTGGAGCCGAGCGCGTTCGCCGCGGCCAGTTCCTCCTTGGGGACCAGCCGGGCGATGGAGGCCTGGCGGGCCGGGGAGTTGAGGCCGAAGAACGCCTGCTGGAGCGCGAGCAGCACCATCAGGACGGCGACCGAGCCGAGTCCGGTGACCGCCTGGATCCAGAAGAGCAGGGAGGTGACGGCGATGCCGGTGTTGGTGACGAGCAGGAGCTTGCGCCGGTCCACGCTGTCCGCGATGGCGCCGCCCCAGAGGGCGAAGACGACGAGAGGCAGCAGTCCCGCGAAGCTCGCGTAGCCGACCCAGGCCGAGGATCCGGTGATGTCGTAGATCTGCTTGGGCACGGCGACGGCGGTGAGCTGGCTGCCCACGGCGGTGACGATGGTCGAGGACCAGAGACGGCGGTACGCGGGACGGCGCAGCGGCCGGGTGTCCATGGCGAAGCGCCGCCACCCGCTCCGCGGCCCGTTGGCCGCGTCGGCCGTGGGTAGTTGCTCCACCGCCCCGGCGTCCTCGATCTGCCGCTCCACGCCGTTGTCCGCACTGCCCTTGCTGGTGTCCACACCCGTCCTGCTCGCTCTGATTGTTAGATACATCTTTCGATCAGAGGTTCACTATCGCCGATGCGGAGCGATGTCCGCGAGGAGGGGTCGGTCCGTGGACGGGCCGACCGGTCAGCGGGTCAGCAGGGCCTCCGCCTGCTCGCGGGCGTGCTCCAGCGCCCCGGGGAAGATGCGCAGGCCGAAGGCGACGAGCGCGCCCTCGTGGAGCAGCATCAGGCTGCGGCCCAGCGAGTCGGCCGAGTCGGGCGCCAGCGGGCGTACGAGGTCGGTGAACAGGGTGAGCATCCACTGCTTCTGGCCGGTGATGATCCCGTAGGCCGGGTGGGACGGGTCGTCGATCTCCGCATGGGCGATGACCATGCTGCAGCCCCTGGGGCTGTTCGCGTCCATCCACTCGCGCGACACGTCGAACACGGTCAGGACACTGTCCAGCGGCGACTCGCAGACGTCGAGGCGGGCGGCGAGGCAGGCGCGCCAGCGCTCGTCACGGTCGGCGAGGTACTCGACGACGATCTGCTCCTTGGAGCCGAACCGGTCGTAGAGCGTCTTCTTCGTGACGCCGGCCTCGGCGGCGATGAGGTCGACGCCGACGGCGTGGATCCCCCGCTCGTAGAACAGGCGCCCGGCCGCGGTCAGGGCGCGGCGGGCGGCGGGGGTCAGCGGTACTCGACGAGGCGCGTCCGTGGTGCTCATCCACCCATTGTAGACCGATCTGTATACTCGACCCCGACGAGTATACAGATCGGTATACCCGTCGGTCGTTCCGGAGCGAGAGCGGCCAACCACCTCTGGAGGTGAGCGGCGCCGTGAACATCCTTCTGTCGATCGCGTTCGTGGGGGCCTGGAGCTCCGGCTTCATCGGGGCCAAGCTCGGGTCGGGCAGCGCCTCGACGGTCACCCTCCTCATGTGGCGCTTCCTGCCACTGGCCCTCGTCCTCGGCGTCGTCGCCCTGACCGCCGCCCGGTCCTCCTGGCGCGGCCTGGGAGCCCGTGACCTGCTCCGGCAGGCCGGCGTCGGAGTGCTGTCGCAGAGCGGCTACCTGCTGACCGTGTACTACGCGATCGAACTGGGCGTCTCCAGCGGGACGACGGCCCTCATCGACGGTACGCAGCCACTGGTGGCCGGAGCGCTGGCCGGGCCGCTGCTGGGCCTGGCGGTGTCGCGCACGCAGTGGCTCGGGCTGGGGCTGGGCGTGGCCGGTGTCGCCGTCGTCACCACGGCCGACGCGGGCGCCGCGACGGGCGTCGCGTGGTGGGCGTACCTCGTGCCGTTCCTCGGCATGCTCAGCATGGTCGCGGCGACGTTCCTGGACCGCAGGTCGCGCACGGACATCCGCCCGATGGTGTCGATGACCGTGCACGCCCTCACCAGTGCCGTCGTGTTCACGGCGCTCGCCGCCGCCACCGGAGGTCTGACGCCTCCGGCGGACGGCTCCTTCTGGACCGCGGTGGTGTGGCTCGTGACGCTCTCCACGTTCGGCGGGTACGGGCTGTACTGGCTGATCCTCAGGCGCTCCGGGGTGACCAAGGTCAACACCCTCATGTTCCTGATGGCTCCCGTCACGGCCGTGTGGGGCGCGCTGATGTTCGGCGAGCCGTTCGGCACGCAGACGGTGGCGGGCCTCGCGCTCGGGCTGCTGGCCGTCGCCGTCGTGCACCGGGGCGATCGTGGCGCCCGAGGTGACCGGAGCGGCCGCCGGTGTACCGCGGCGGTCGGCCCGCTCACACCCCGGCGATCAGCGTGGCACCGAGCACGATCATCGTCACGGCGATCAGAGCGTCCAGTACCCGCCACGCCGACGGCCGGGCCAGGAGAGGGCTGAGCAGCCGGGCGCCGAAGCCGAGCGCGGCGAACCAGACCAGGCTGGCGAGCACCGCGCCGAGGCCGAAGGTCCAGCGCCAGGGCCCGCGGTCGGCCGCGATGGAACCGAGCAGGAACACGGTGTCCAGATAGACGTGCGGGTTCAGCCAGGTCATCGCCAGGCAGGTGAGCACGGCCCGCCGTCGCGAGCCCGGCGTCCCGACCACAACCGCCGTTCCCACGGCACCCGCCACCTTCACGCCTGCCGATCCGGCGGCACCCGCCGCCACCTTCACGCCTGCCGATCCGGCGGCATCCGCCGTCCCCGCCTCCACGGTCAGCGCCGAGGGCCGCAGGACCCGGCGCGCGGCCAGACAGCCGTATCCGATCAGGAAGAGTCCGCCGATCAGTCCGACCGCGGTGAGTACCGAGGGCCAGGCCACCACGGCCGCGCCGACACCGCCGACGCCCAGCGTGATGAGCGCCGCGTCCGACAGGGCGCAGATGGCCACCACGGCGAGCACCGCGTCCCGGCGGACGCCCTGGCGCAGGACGAAGGCGTTCTGTGCGCCGATGGCGACGATCAAGGAGAGGCCGGTGCCGAACCCGGCGGCCGTGGCGGTCAGAGCACTGTTCACGGCGTCCACGCTAGGAAGCCACCTTTGGAAAAGTACAGCTAAAGATTCTTACGTATCCTTAGCGTTCGTGATGACAGACCTTCCGCTCGACCAGGTACGGACCCTGCTGACCGTCGTGGACGAGGGCACCTTCGACGCCGCGGCTGCCGTGCTCCACGTGACACCCTCAGCGGTGAGCCAACGGGTCAAGGCTCTCGAACAGCGCACGGGTCGCGTGCTGTTGATGCGCACGAAGCCCGTCCGGCCGACCGAGTCCGGCGAGGCCGTGGTGCGCTTCGCCCGCCGGCTGGCCCGGCTGGAGCAGGACACCCGGGCCGAGCTGGGCATGTCCGGCGCCGGGGAGCCGACCCGGCTGTCGATCGCGGTGAACTCCGACTCGCTGGCGACCTGGTTCCTGCCCGCCCTCGCACGCGTGCCCGAGGATCTGCCCGTCTGCTGGGAACTGCGGCGCGAGGACCAGGACCACACGGCCGCGCTGCTGCGCGAGGGGCTCGTGATGGCGGCCGTCACCTCGTCGCCGGACGCGGTGACGGGCTGCTCCGTGCGCAGTCTGGGCCGTATGCGGTACGTCCCGGTGGCGAGCCCCGCCTTCGCCGCGCGGTGGTTCGGCGGCCGGCCCGGCACGTCACTGCGGGAGGCCGTCGCCGACGCGCCGGTGGTGACCTTCGACCGGCGGGACGATCTCCAGGACGCGTTCGTCCGCCACCTCGTACGGGAGCCGCACGGCGGGCCTCACAGCCCGGCCGCCCCGCACACCTCGCACGATCCGCACGCCCCGGTCGCCCCGCACGGCCCTCGCGGCGCGAGTCCGGTGCGGCATCTCGTGCCGACCTCCGAGGGCTTCGTCGAGGCCGTCGCCGCCGGGATGGGCTGGGGCATGGTTCCCGAGGTGCAGGCGGAGCCCCTGCTCCGCGCGGGGCGTCTCGTCCGTCTCGCGCCGGACCGGCGGATCGACGTTCCCCTGTTCTGGCAGCAGTGGAAACTCGACTTCCCGGCGCTGGCGGCCGTCGCCGAGGCCGTCTCCGCGGAGGCCGCCGAGGCCCTGGACGGCGGCGCGGCCGGCTGAATCCCCGCAGAACGAAACAGGTCTCAGGACGCCGGGCCTGGCCCCGCTTCGCGCTCAAGGAAGCTGATCACCTGGGCGGCGAGGCTGTCCATCGCGGAGTCGGGGCGGGCGCCGACCCCCACGGCCGAGTCGTGCGCGCCGAGGCCGCCCGACCACAGGTACCGCTCGGTCCACTCGTCGTCGACCTTCAACTGCACCTGGATGTCCACCAGGGAGAGGCAGTTCTCCGGGGCGGCGGCGTGCAGGACGGAGGTGACCCGGCGCAGCGGATAGACGTCGAAGCCCTCGATGAACTGGGAGTTGCGCCAGTCCAGGAACGCGCTCTCGCCGTCGGTACCGACACGGACGTCGAGTTGGCCGTCTTCGAGATGGATACCGAAATGTTCCGTCGTACGGTTCTCGACGGTCACCCGGAATCGGAAGTAGACCAGGCCCTCGGCCGCGTCGTCGCGCCCGCGCGGCGGCTCGGCCTTCTCCAGACCATGGACGCGAACGCGCAGGCCGGCATGCTCGTCGTCGTACTCCTGCCAGTCACCGACCACATTCGGCTCGTACACGGTCCACCTCTCGACCTCAGAGGGCTGCTTCCTATCTGGGCGGGCGACGGGGTGTCAAATGAGCAGAATGGGCATTGGCCAGGGATTTTGCCCCACTTGATCGCCGATCAAGCCGTGCGCAGCGGGAACCCCCTTCCCAGGCGTCACGAGGGTCGTCCCGGCGTGCTGCACATCACGTTCCGCGACCCGGTCCGGACGGTCCCATCGAGGTGCGCGGCGCCGGACGCCGACCGGCCGGTCCGGACACGTCCGGGGCACCCCCGACTGCTGACAAATCGGACGGGCGTGTTGACGAAGGGACCGTTCAGGTGCGGAGATGCTCCTGCGACATGACGGCCGACCGTGAGGCAGGGCGAGCGAGCGATGGCATTGCAGATCAGCGCCACCAACCCGGAGCATCCCGCGCTCCTGCTCGACCTGCCCTGGGACATCCCTCTGGAGGAGTGGCCGGAGCACTATCTGGTGCCGTTGCCGCGGGGCATCTCCCGGCACGTGGTGCGGTACGCGCGCGCCGGTACGGAGGTCGTGGCGGTCAAGGAACTGGCCGAACGGCCCGCCCTGCGCGAGTACGAGCTGCTGCGCGGTCTCGACCGGCTGAACATCCCGTCGGTGGACCCCCTCGCCGTGGTCACCGGCCGCACCGACGGGGCCGGCGATCCGCTGGAGTCCGTACTCATCACCCGGCACCTGGGCGGCTCGATGCCCTACCGGTCGATGTTCGAGACGACCATGCGGCCCGCCACCATGCACCGCCTCATGGACGCGCTGGCCGTGCTGCTGGTCCGGCTGCATCTCGCGGGGTTCGCCTGGGGCGACTGTTCGCTGTCCAACACGCTGTTCCGCCGGGACGCCGGGGCGTACGCCGCCTATCTCGTCGACGCCGAGACCGGCGAGGTGCATCCGCAACTGAGCCCGGGGCAGCGGGAGTACGACCTCGATCTGGCACGTGTCAACATCAGCGGGGAGCTGCTGGACCTGGAGGCCTCGGGGGCGCTGCACCCGTCCGTCGACCCGATCGAGTTCGGCATGGAGATCTGCAAGCGCTACGACGGGCTGTGGCAGGAGCTGACCCGCACATCCGTGTACCCGGCGGGCAAGCACCACTACATCGACCGCCGGATCCGTCGCCTCAACGAACTCGGCTTCGACGTCGCCGAGATGCAGATCGCGCACTCCTCGAACGGCGACACCGTCACGTTCGTGCCGAAGGTCGTCGACGCGGGCCACCATCAGCGCCAGTTGCTGCGGCTGACGGGGCTCGACACCGAGGAGAACCAGGCGCGACGGCTGCTGAACGACCTGGAGAGCTGGATGGCCACCCAGGACGACTACGCGCCGGGCGATCCCACGGCCGCCCGGCCCGAAGTCCTCGCCCACCGGTGGGTCCGGGACGTCTTCCGGCCCACCGTGCGGGCCATACCGCTGGACCTGCGCGGCTCCATGGACCCCGCCGAGCTTTATCACGAGCTGCTCGAACACCGCTGGTACCTGTCCGAGCGGGCGCAGCACGACATCGACCTGGACACGGTCGTCCGGGACTACGTCACGAACATCCTGCCCACGATGCGGGACACGCTGTCGCCCGCGACGGGCGGCGGGGCGGAGGCTCAGGCCGGCGGGACGACCGCCACCGGGGAGGGCGCGTGATGGACGACCGCGTGGGCGACCGAACCGATCCGTGAGCCCACGGCCGAGCGGTGCGCGCGCCGGCCGACCACCATCAGCTGGGCCCGGGCCGCCACCGAGAGCAGCACCTCGCCCGCGCTGCCCATCTCGATCTGCTGGGTCACCTGCACGTCCGGGAAGCGCTCCAGCCACGGCTGCAGCACCTCCGCGAGCGCCTTCCTCTCGTACTGTTCCAGGCCACCGGCCTCGTCGGCGAGCGCCAGCGAGGCGGGGCTGTAGGTGAAGACGGTGGGCAGCGCCCAGGCCCTTACGACGCGCAGGGCGGCGCCACGTGCCGCCGCCGCCTCGAAGGCGTACCCGAGGGTGGCCGCGCTGTCGTCCGGGCCGCCCTGCTGGCCGACGACGACCTCCCGGCCGCCCGCCTCCGACTCCGGCTGGTCCCCGGCGCGTACGAGAACGACGGGCCGCGTGGACTCGGCGATGACCTGCTGGCCCACGGAGCCGAGCAGGAAGCCGACGATCGCTCCCTGGCCGCGCGAGCCGAGCACCAGGGTCGTGCCCTCGGCCGCAGCCGCGATCAGCGCCTCGACCGGGCCTCCGTCGATGAGGTCGGTGGTCACCGTCAGGTCGGGGTGGCGGGCGGTGACTTCGCCCGCGATCCGCGTCAGCGCCTCCCGGGCGTCGACCGCCCCGTCCTCGCGGTCGGACTTCTCCCAGGCGTGCACGATGCGCAGCGGAAGGTCCCGGCGTACCGCTTCCCTGGCCGCCCAGTGCACGGCGGCCAGGGATTCGGCGGTACCGTCTGCTCCCACGGTGATCGGGCGGGTCATGTGATGGCCTCCGTAGCGTCGGTCGAGGTGCCCACGCTACCCAGCGGCCCCGCCCACCCGCGCGGCGGTGCCGTCAGCCTGCCAGCAGGGCGAGTTCGGTGCCGGCGAGGAGGAAGGCGCCGACGCCGAAGTCCGACGTGGTGTCGTAGGTGACGGGCTGGCTGGACTCCGGGCGGTCGCCCACGTTCTGGACGTAGCCGAGGAATCCGTCGGGGTGGACGGCCGTGGTGATCAGGCCCTGCCACGCCCGGGCGGCCACCGGCAGGAAAGCGGACCGGGTCACGAGCCGGGAGCGGATCGCGTAGGCCGTGCCGAAGACGAAGAAGGACGTGCCGCTCGTCTCGGGTCCCGGCAGGTGCGCGTCGTCGGCGAGGTTGACGTTCCAGAAGCCGTCCGCGCGCTGCACGCCGGCCAGGGCGGTGACCAGCCTCGTCAAGGTCTCCCGGTACTCGGCGGTGTGCCGTTCGCTGCCCGGCAGGGCCTTGAGGGTCTTGACGTGTCCGCCCGCCACCCAGCCGTTGCCCCGCGACCAGACCACCGGTTTGCCCGAGGGGGACAGGATGCCGCCGGGCAGGAACCGCTTGTCGCGGTACCAGAGGCCGGTGGCGGTGTCGTGGAGGCCGGGACCGCCCTCGACGCGCTTGGTGTGGTGGTAGAGGGCGTACACCTTCTCCCAGTACTGGGGGTCCTTGCGCAGGGCGCCGATGCGGGCGAACGGCGGCATGGCCATGTGGAGGGCGTCGTCCCACCACCAGTCGTCGTTCTTCGCCGGCTGGTCCGTGTACACCATGCGGTGCAGGGACTCCTCGATCGCGGCGAGTTTCTGCGCCTCCGGCTCGATCTCGTAGAGATCGAGGTAGGCCTGTCCGGCGTTGTGGTTGTCTGCGTGCCGGGTCGTCACGCCGCTCCGCAGCCCGTACGCGTGCTTCTCGGCCCAGCCGCGTGCGTACGCGAGGTAGCGGGTGCTGCCGGTCAGCCGGTGCAGGGCGAGCAGCCCGCTGAAGAACGTGGCGTTGGCCCAGCCGTTGTCGCCGGGGTCCGTGTGGGCGCTGATCCAGTGGTCGGCGACCCGGCGCAGGTCCCGGGTGATGGCGGCTCTGGACGGGAGGGGCGGCGCGAGGCGCGAGGGGGGTGCGGGAGCTTCTGCGGCGGACGCGGACGTGGGGAGCAGAGCGGCGGAGGCCGAGAGAGCGGCACCGCCGACCAGCAGCTGGCGTCTATCCATGTGAACGACTCCTCTCCATGTGAAGCACATCCTGAACTCCCGCACCAGCGGTGTCCACGGCCCGAACTCGACTTGGTCAACTTGGCCTGAACCAAGTCAAGTTCAGATCACCGGACGTAGTTCACATCAGGGGACATCCGTCGCGGACGACCGGTCGCAGCGCAGGCTGTCGAGGTCGACCGAGTCGGCCATCGCCTGCATGCCCTTGTCGTTGGGATGCAGCCGGTCACCACCGTCGAATACGGGCATGATGCGCTCGTGGTCGTATGGGCTGCGGAGAATGCGGTCGAAGTCGGTGACCGCGTCGAACTCCCCGCTGCTCCTGATGAACCCGTTGACCTCCTGGCGTACGGATTCGGCGGCGGCGTCCCACTCGGACCAGCCCTTGAAGGGCGCGACGGTGGCACCGACGACACACTTCCCGGCCTCGTGGGCGCGGGCGATGATCTCCCGGTAGCCCGCGATCATGTCGGCGCCCGTGACGCCCGTGTGCGCCTTGATGTCGTTGACGCCCTCGAAGAGGAAGACCGTCCGGACGCCCGGGTGGGACAGGACGTCACGGTCGAGCCGGTTGAGGGCGCTCTGTCCGGCGCCGTCCGCGAGGACCTTGTTCCCGGAGATCCCCTCGTTGGCGACTCCCTTGACCGGACTGTTCGTCGCGCCCAGTCGGCGGGCGAGATAGTCGGGCCAGCGGCGGTTCAGGTCGCCGCTGGACTGCCAGCCGTCCGTGATGGAGTCCCCGAGCGCGACCACCGCACCGACGGCGGAGTTCGTGCGTACGGTGACCGCGTCGAGGTAGAACCAGGAGCCGGTGCGCTCGGTCCAGTTGGCCGCCCCGTCCTCCCCCGTGTGGTCGCCGGTCGCCGCGTACGACGTCTGCATCGCCATGCCGTGGCCGGTCGCCGGACCGCCCGCCGTCCGCGTGTGCACGCTGACGACCAGGTCGGCCGCGGCGGGCAGCCTGCCGGGCAGCGGATCGCTGTACGCCGTGGCACCCGCCGGGATCGTGACGGAGCGAGTGCCGCCGAAGGTCAGCCGCTTGTTGGTGCCCGGGACCAGTTCCGCACCGGACTTCCTGAGGCCGGCGTAGGCGCTGTCGAAGGTCAGCGGCCGGTCCCCGAGGGCGTTGGAGAGCCGGACGCGCAGGTTGTCCCCCGCCACGCTGGTGCGCACGATCAGGCGGTAGCTGCGGTCGGCGACGGCATCCCCCACCCGGTCCGCGCTCGCGCCCCAGGTGACCACGTCGTGCCGGCCGGCGGCAGCCGGGGCGGCGGTCGCGGGAGTGGTCTGCACGGCGGCGGCGATCACCAGCAGGGCCACCGGAGCCACGAGGCGGCCCGCTCTGCCCCCTCGGCCCGTTCGGGCGGCGCGGGCCGTCATCGGGCGAAGTCCCGCAGGGTGACGGAGGCGCCGGGCTTCAGGGTCACCGTGCGGGACGAGTCCCCGTACGCGACCGTGGTCGTCCGGCCGCCGACGCTGCGGATCCGCGCCTCGGTCGGTTTGCCCTCGCGCCAGCGCAGGTCGACGACGAAGCCTCCGCGGGCGCCGACCCCCGTGACGGAACCGGACTTCGCCCATGCGTCGGGCAGGGCCGGGAGCAGTTCCAGGTGGCCCGGGCGGGAGTACACCAGCATCTCGATCATCGCCGCGGGCGTACCGAAGTTGGCGTCGATCTGGAAGATGCCGCGGCCCTTCTCGACCTCGTAGATGTCGAAGAGGTTCGGTGCGGAGCCGTTGCCGCCGTCGATGGACGGGCGGAGGTTGTTGACGATCAGCTGGTAGGCGTTCTCCGCGTTCTTGAGCCGGGCCCAGCACAGGCTGCGCCAGGCGTTGGCCCAGCCGAAGCTCTCCATGCCGCGCGCGGTGAGCAGGGCCGTCGCGCCCTTGACGATCTCGGGCGGGGTGGAGTCGTCGGGCCGGATGCGGTCGCCGGGGAAGAGTCCGATGAGCGGGGAGAGATGCCGGTGGGTGGTCTCGCCGAGGTTGTCGGGTGACATCCACTCCTCCAGCCAGCCCGTCGTGGGACTGACCTTCGGCAGATACAGCCGCTCCTGGAGGCCGCCGATGGTCTTCGCGTAGGCGGAGTCCTTCTTCAACTCCCTTGCCGCCGTGCGGTAGTTGTCGAAGAGCGCCCACACCAGTTCCTGCGCGTAGGTGATGCCCATGGCGTCCTGCGGGCCGTGCTCGGGCGACCAGTCGCGGTCGTCGATGAGCACCTCCCGCGAGGTGCCGGGGAGTGTCGTGGTGATCAGCCGCGCCTCCCAGAACTCGCACGCGCTCTTCAGGAGCGGGTAGATCCTGGCCAGATGGGAGCGCGACCGGGTGAACTCGTAGTGCTCCCACAGGCTCGCGCACAGCCAGGCGTTGCCCGCCGGATGCCACCACCAGCCGCTTCCGCCATGGATGTTGGTGGAGAAGGCCACGGCCCAGCCGGCGACCTTCCCGGTGGAGTTGCGGTAGCGGTTGCGGGGGTCGTTGAAGAGGTCGTGGGTGAGTTTCTTCCAGGAGGGGAACTGCGCGAGGCAGTAGTCGGTGAGCGCGTCGAAGCTCTGGGACAGGCCCGCCCGGTCGGCCATCCAGTAGTTCATCTGGATGTTGATGTCGGTGTGGTAGTCGCCCATCCAGTCCGGGTCGTTGCCGTCCAGCCACAGCCCCTGGAGGTTCAGCGGGAGGCTGCCACGGGATCCGGAGATCATCAGATAGCGGCCGAACTGCAGGTAGGAGGCCTCCAGTTCAGGGTCGGGCGTGTCGTCCAGGGCCCGCGCCCTGATCCGCTCCCAGGTGTCCAGGGCGCGCTGGTCGGCGGACGAGGTACCGAGGGAGAGTTCCATCTGCTCGAACAGGGCGCGGTGGTCGGCCACATGGGTGTGCAGGAGCGTGTCCGCCGAGTGGGCCGCCGCGGCGGCGACCTTGGCGCGGGCCAGCTTCTCCGGGTCGAGGGACGGATCGCGGAAGTGGGCCGACGCGTCGGGCGCGTAGTTGGTGCCGCCGCTCACCACCACGGTGAGGTCCTTGCACCCGGTGAACTCGACCAGCGCACCCTTCACCCGGACACTGCCACCGGTCCCGTACGCCTTCACGGCCGCCCCGTAGCGCAGCCCGTTCGGGAAGGCGGCCCCGAAGGAGGTGCCCCGGACGGTCTCTCCGTGCGTCCCGTCCAGGGTCACACTGCCGGTGTAGCGGCCACCGCCCCTCTGGGTGAAGTGCAGGACGATCGCGTCGTCGGGTCGGCTCGCGAAGACCCGCCGCTCGTACGTGACTCCGGAGCGCACGTACGACGTGCCGACCACGCCCTGGGCGAGGTCCAGGGTGCGCCGGTAGCCGGAGACGGCGGACAGGTCGTGGTCCGGGATGTCGACGGTGAGGCGGCCGAGCAGGGTGAAGGAGCCGAAGTCGTCGCGGCTGTAGGGGAATTGACCGTCGGAGTCGAGGGTGTCGTTGAGTCCGCCGGTCCACATGGTGGCGTCGGTGATGAGCAGCAGCTCACGGCCGGGGTCGTTGCTCGCGAGGGCGCCGAGGCGGCCGTTGCCGATGGGCAGGCCCTGCTCGATCATCGAGTGCTCGTCGGCGGGCGCCTGCCACCACAGCCGATCCCGCGAACTCCCCTTCGGGAGCGACGAGTCGGCGGGCCGTTGCGGCGCGGCGGACGCGGTGAAGGCGGGCAGGCCGCCGAGGGCTGCGGCGACACCGGTCGCCGCGGCGAGGGAGAGGAGTCTTCGTCTGCTGGGCTCGGCGGGGCGGCTCTTGTCCATGGTGCGGCTCCAGGGGGAAGAGAGGTGAGGAGAACAGCGATCAGGACGACTTCGGTACGCCGATGCGGTCGATGTCCGGGGCGTAGCCGGAGCCGCTGTCGAAGGTGATCGTGTTGGCGCCGGCCTTGAGCGAGACGGGCACGCTGACGGTCTCGGCGGTCCCCCAGTCCCCGGTGGAGGGGAACTTGTGACTCGTCGAGCCGTTGCCGTTCGCGGAGACCTCGACGGAGCGGGGGTCACCGCTGACGTAGGCGACCCGCACCTGGTACGTGCCGGCCTTGTCGACGACTATGTCGTTGAAGCGGAGCTTGCCGCCGACGTAGAGGTTGCCGACCTTCCTGCCGCCCGAGCAGGCCGAGCAGTCGGCCACGGAGGCGTTGCCGCTGAGCGTGTTGGCGGCGGCCTCGGCCTCGTAACCGGTCGTGGCGAGCGCGGCGCCGCGCGGGGTCACGGTGAACAGCCGGGAGCCGTGCGCGGGCAGCGCCTGCGTCACCTTGTCCTTGTACGTGCCGAGGTTCTCGCGGTTCCACAGGTCCCGTACGGCGGCCTTGCCGGTGAAGCCGAGGGCGGCCCAGTCGGCGGAGACCGCGGCGGGCTTGTCGTCGAGGTTGAACAGGGCCACGGTGTAGCTGCCGTCGGCGTTCTTGGACGCCCACACCTGCTGCGGGTTCGACGACGTGATCGGGCGGGCAGGGGGCGTGCTGCCCTGGTTGAGGGCGATGACCTCGCGGTTGGTCAGCAGGGACACACCGTAGGAGTCGAGCTTGGTCAGGTCGTCACCGGTGTAGAGCGGAGACTTGGCGATGGCCCACAGGGTCGCGTAGCTCTGGCGTTCCGCCTTGGTGAGGCCGTCCATCTCGCCGTTGCCGACATCCAGGGAGTCCAGGTCGTTCCAGCCGCCGGGGCCCGCGTGCCGGGTCCAGCCGGGGAGGTCGTCCCAGCGGTCGTCGACCGAGTTCTCCCAGCTGACAAGGGTGTTGCAGTAGCACTCGACGTCGGTGTCGATGCGCCAGCCGTTGGAATACTTCTTCCAGTCGGCGACCCGGCCGATGTCCAGCGACCAGGACACCTCCAGGTGGATGGGCCGGCCGGTGGCGGCGATGGCCTTGTTCCAGGCGGCGACGTCGGCAACGTTGTCGTACTGGTCGCCGTTCTTGCCGGACCCCGGTCCGACGCCGTCCAGTTTCAGGAAGTCGTAGCCCCAGTCGGCGAAGAGCCGGGCCTGCGAGTCGACGTACTTCTGCGCGCAGGGATCGGAGAAGTCGATCTTGTATGCGCTGTCCCAGCCGTTGGTGGTGCGCAGGTCGCCGTACACGATGTCGGCGGTCGTGCAGTCACCGGCGTTCCAGATCGGCACCTTGCCCTCGCCGTACGCCTCCTTCTGGAGACCGACCGGCAGATAGATGCCGGCCTTGAGGCCCTTGCCGTGGATGTGGTCGGCGACGGGCTTCATACCGCGCGGGAAGCGCCCCGGGTCCGCCTTCTGGCGGCCGTACTCGTCGAAGCCGGGCTTCCATGCCTGGTCCATCCACCAGCCGGCGTCGAGGTTGACGTACTCGTAACCGAACGGCTTGAGCTTGGCCGCCAGCGCGTCCGCCTGCTTGAGGACGTTCTTCTCGGTGAGGTAGCTGTAGTCGCCGTCGGGGTTGAGGCCCGGGTACTTCGAGGACTGCATGCTCCAACTCGACCAGCCCATGTACGGCTTGGCCGCGAGGGCCGACGTGGCGGCTGACGCAGCGGCTGACGCGGTCGAGGTGGAGAGCTGGTCGGCGCCGGGAGTGGCCGCCTGTGCCGACGGGAGGGCCGCGGCCGTCGCGGCGGTCAGCGCCAGGACGAGGAAGGCTCTCAGTGAGCGGCGGGCGGGGGCCATGTGTGCGTACGAGGATGACCGCATGGGTCGGACCTCCAGTGAGGGGGTTGGGCTGTGCGGGGGTGTGAGGCTGTGCGTGCGGGGATCTGAAGGGGTGCGGTGGGTGGTGGCGGAGGTGCTGGGCGCGGCGGCTCGGCGACTGCCCTGCCATGTCGGGCAGTCGCCGAGCCTGCGTAAGAGGCGGTGGCTCATCCCGGGCCGCGGGTCGGGCCGCCGATGAAGGACTGGATCGCGGTGGCCGCGGCGCCGCGGGCCCACTCGTCGAAGGGCAGGGGCCGTGTCAGCAGGTCGCAGCGGGCGGCCGTGCCGAAGGCGGAGGCGGCGAAGGCGTCGCGGATCTGCTCGGCGAACAGGTCGTAGGCCGCGAGGCCCTCACCGGAGATGATCACGCGTTCGGGTCCCATCAGGTTGGCCACGGTCGCGATGGCCCGGCCGATCGCGTCCCCGGCCCGCGCGTAGACCTCCCGTGCGCCGGGGTCTCCCTTGCGGGCCAGGTCGACGGCCTGCGCCGCGTCGGCCACCGGGAGGCCCGTCGCGTCGCGTACCGCGGTGACGATCGCGGGATCGGCGGCGATCGCCTCCGCGCAGCCCCGGTTCCCGCAGTGGCAGAGCGGGCCCGTGGGGTCGATGACCACGTGCCCGATCTCCCCCGCGACGCCGTGCGCTCCCGAGACGACCCGCCCGTGGACGACCAGGCCGCAGCCGATGCCCGCTCCCACCGTGACCACGGCGAAGTCGGAGAGGCCGACGCCCGCGCCGAACCACTGCTCGGCGACGGTCAGGGCCCGGACGTCGTTGTCGACGGTGACCGGGAGGCCGGTCGTCATCTCCACCAGCTCCGCGAGGGGCAGGTCGCGCCATTCGAGGAAGGGTGAGAGGCGGACCTCTCCCGCGGCCCGGTCCACGTCACCGGAGACGGCGACGCCGATCCCCTGGACCTGGACCCCGAACCCGTCGGCCTCCGCGAGAAGCTCGTGGACGAGGGCGGCGATGGCGGTCAGCACGGGCTGCGGTTCGCGGGCCCGCAGGGGCACATGGCGGGCGACCCTGATCCGGCAGCACAGGTCCGTCAGTACGGCGATGATCTCGTCGCCGGTCACCTTGACGCCGATGAACAGGGCCCGACCGCCGTCCACCCGCACGGAGTTGGCGGGCCGTCCCAGCGAGGGACGCGTCTCGTCCCCTGCCTCCTCCACCAGGTATCCGGCCTCGATCAGGGGCCGGACCGCCTTGGTGACGGCGGCGGCCGACAGCTCCGCCCGGCCGGCCATGTCGGACCGGGTGAGCGGACCGTGGGACAGCACGGTGGTGAAGATCTGGGCAGCGGCCGGCGTGTGGGCCGGGAACGCCTCGGTGCGAGGAGTCGAGCGCATGCCCCGGAACCTAGGTTGATTCTTTTCCGCCGTCAATGAAAGAAACAAAGATCGTTTTAAGCCAGGCGGCAAGGCCACTTCAGCCTGCAAATATGTGCGTCAAGAGCCGAGTTGCCCGATGAACGAAGGACGTGATGGTTCCGCTCTTCGGAGCGGGCCCGCCGACGGCGGCCCCCTGGCATGCTGCCTCCATGCCGACACCGACAGGACCGCGTCCGTCCGTCTCCCCGCCGCGCGCCCGTGTCGACGGCCTGCGGATCCAGGCCCGTCGGGTCACTCAGCGGGTGCGCGGGACGGGACGCGTGCTGCACGACGTGTCGTTCGACGCCGCTCCCGGTGAGATCGTCGTGATCGCGGGCAGCAGCGGGGCGGGCAAGACGGTGCTGCTGGAGACACTGGCGGGGCTGCGTGCCGCCGACGCAGGGGCAGTACTGCACAACGGTGTCCGACCGGGGCCGCCGGGGCCGGAGTTCGGGTTCGTCCCGCAGGAGGACATCCTGCACCGGGACCTCCCGCTGCACCGGACCCTGGTGTACGCGGCGGGTCTGCGCATGCCCCCGGCGACCTCCGCCGCATCGGTCACCGCGGCCGTGGACCGGGTCCTGGCCTCCCTGGGGCTGTCCCACCGGGCCGCCGCGCCCGTGCGGGCGCTGAGCGGTGGGGAGCGCAAACGGGCCGGTGTCGCCGCCGAGTTGCTCACCGGACCGCGGGCGCTGTTCCTCGACGAACCGACCTCCGGACTCGATCCGGTCACCGGCGCCGCCCTGCTGCGGACGCTGCGCTCACTGGCCGAGGACGGCACCACCATCGTGCTGACCACCCATGTCCTCGCCGATCTGCTCCGCGGCGACCAGGTCGTCTTCCTCTCCCCCGGCGGGCAGGTCGCGTACGCCGGTGAACCGGGCGCCCTGTGCGATGCGTTCGGCGTGGACACGGTCGAGGACGTGTACGGGGTGGTGGCCGAGGGCGTCGTGTCCGAACGTGCCGTACCGGAGGGTGCCGTATCCGTCGGTGCCGGACCCGAGGGCGCGCGCACTGGACCGGCGCCGGACGGAACGGGTGTCCCCCGCGTCGGCCCGGCGGCGCGGCCCGTCCCCCGGCAGCGCGTCGGTGCCGTACGGCAGTGGTCCCTGCTCACCCGCCGGGGCACCGCGCTGCTGCTGCACAACCGGCTCTCGGTCGCCGTGCTGGCGGGCTCACCCGTGATGATCGTGGCCATGTTCGCGGTGCTGTTCCGTGCGGGGGCCTTCGACCCGGCGGACCCGGACCCGGGATCGACCGCGATGATCATGTTCTGGATCGCCTTCGGGGCCTTCTTCTTCGGGCTGACGTACGGGCTGCTGCAGATCTGCGCGGAACTGCCCGTGCTGCGCCGCGAATGGCTTGCGGGCCTGCAGATCGGCCCGTACGTCTCCTCGAAGCTCACGATCATGCTGCCCGTGCTCGCCGCCGCGGACGCCCTGCTGCTCGCCGTGCTGCGCGCCCTGGACCGGCTGCCCGCGGCGGGCTGGGACACCTACCTCTCCCTGTTCGTGTCGAGCGTGCTGGCCTCGGCCGCGGCGCTCGCGCTGGGGCTGCTCGCCTCGGCCGCGGTGACCGATCCGGGGCAGGCGACGCTGATGCTGCCGCTGCTGTGCTTCCCTCAGGTGCTGTTCTCCGGGGCCTTCGTGCCGGTCCCCCGGATGACGGGCGCCGGGGAGGCGATCAGCTGGGCGATGACGAACCGCTGGGCGTTCGAAGCACTCGGCAGCGGCGTCGGGCTCGAAGCGCTGTGGCGCGACGGGGCCTCCCGCCTGGGCCCGCCGCTCCTCGACTCGTACGGGGACTCGTTCGCCGGTCCGGCGGGCCGCGGCTGGCTGATCCTGGCGGGGTTCACGCTGGTGTTCCTGGCCGCGACATGGGCGGTGCTGGTGCGCAAGTGCCGGGGCGGTGTCGTGCGCGACCGGGCTGGAGCCTGAGGCCGGGTGTCACCGGGGGTTTTCCGTCAGCAGCCCTCCCTCGCCTCCAGGCCGGCCGCCCCCGGCACCCGGTCACGGTAGGTCTCCCGTACGAACCTCAGGAACGTGTCGATGTCCCTGGGCTGTGACGACAGGCCGAGCGAGACACGCACCGCGCCCGCCGACGGCAGGGACAGCAGCTCCAAGTACTCCTCCAGGGAGGCCAGTCGGCGGCGGGCGGCCGAACGCAGCCGGCGGAGCGGCAGGGCGAAGGCCGCCTCGCCCGCGCCCGGATTGCAGAAGCATCCCGTGCGCAGTGAGATGCCCCGCGCGGCGCTGTCGCGGGTGACGACCCGCTCGTCGATGACCTGACCGTCGGCGTCCAGCAGGTTGAGCGCGACGGTTCCGCCGCGGGCCACGAGATCGCGCGGGCCGTACACCCGGACCAGCGGGGAGCCGTCGCTGTGCCGCAACGACCCCAGGCCTGAGAGGAGTTGGCCGGTCAGCGCGGTCACATGGGCGTGCACCCGGTCCATGCCGATGCCGTCGATCCACTCCAGCCCGGCCGTCACGTCGGGAATGGAGAGGAAGTTGACCGTGCCGTCCTCGAAGGCCGCCTCGTCGTCCGCGAGGACGTGCCACTGCGCCTGCGCGCTGACCGCGTAGATCGTGCCGCCGGAGAACCAGGGCCGGCGCAGCCGGGCGAGCGCGTCCCGGCGGGCGATCAGGCTGCCGACGCCGGTGGGGTGGCCGAAGACCTTGTACCAGCTGACGACCGTGAAGTCGGGGTGGTACCGGCTCAGGTCGAGGGTGTTGGTGGGGACGAAGGCGGCCGCGTCGAGCAGGACGTCGTAGCCGCGCGCCTGGGCCGCCGCGATCCAGGCGAGCGGATGCCGGACGCCGGTGAAGTTGCTCTGTGCCGGGTAGGCGAGAAGCCCCTGTCTGCGCTCGCCGGGTCGCGGTTGCCGTCGGCCGACACCGTGTCCGCGCTCGGGCAGAGCGGCCCGCAGCCGCTGTTCGTCCACGCGGAGGCCTTGGCCGCCCACGGGTACGTACGTGGTGCGCGCGCCGCGCGAACGGGCGTACTCCCGCAGGCCGTTGACCGAGTTGTGGTTGTCGAGCGGCATGACCAGCCTGCTGCGGCGGCTGAAGGGGTACGCCTCGCCGACCAGCCGCAGCGCACCCGTCGCGTTCGGGGTGAAGATCACGGCGTACTCGGCCGGGTCGGCGTCGAAGTGGCGGAGCACCGCCCGGCGTGCCCGGGCCAGCAGCTGTCCCGAGGCCCGGGAGGCCGGGCTCTCGGAGTGCGGGTTCCCGAAGACTCCACCGGTGATCCGCGCGGCGCTCCCCCGGACGAGCGAGGCCGGTGCGAGGCCGGCTCCCGTGTGGTCGAGATAGGTGTGGCCGTCGGCGTCGAGACGGCCGAACTCCCGGCTTCTCAGTTCCGCCAGATCCTCCGAGCGGGCGTCGCCGTCGGATATGTGGCCGGTGGTCCCTGTCCTGTCCACGGATCCTCCCCCATGAGGCCGGGCCCTCCCCGCGTGCCAGGGCGGGACACGGTTCTCCTCACATCATGCTGCGATCGGCCCCGGCGGGAAGGGGTTGCCGACGATCGGCGCGCCCTCCTCCTGCCTGCCCCGTCGCCGCTCCTCCCTGCCGCACAGGATCATGGGCCGGCAACACGGGAATCATGGTCCGGCCGCGCGGTCGCGGGGGTCCGGGGCCTGCGGGACGATGCGTAGGGCAGGGGAAGGGGGCCGGGTGAAGGAGTGAGCGGTGATGACCGACCTTCTGGGTTCCCTGCCCGACGACCAGCGGCGGCTGCTCCGGGCCGCGGTTCCCGGCGTCGAGCTGGCTTCCCGGCCGATGCTCGCCACGCTCAGCGATCAGCGCGACTTTCCCGGCGAATGGCTCTTCGAGCGGAAGCTCGACGGCGTCCGCGTGCTGGCGGTGCGCGAGGGCGGACGGGTCGTTCTGCTCTCGCGCACCGGCAACCGTCTCAACGAGACGTACCCGGAGATCGTGGACGCGCTCGCCGCCCAGCCGTGCACGGACTTCACCGTGGACGGGGAGATCGTCGCGTTCGCACACGGCCGCACGGACTTCTCCCGTCTTCAGCAGCGTATGGGGCTCACCCGGCGACGGGACGTCGAGGCCAGCGCGGTCGCCGTGACGTACTGCCTCTTCGACCTGCTCAGGCTGGAGGGCGCGGACACGACACGGCTGCCGCTGCGCGCACGCAAGTCGTTGCTCCGGCGCGCCCTGACGTACCGGGCACCGCTGCGCCTGACCACGCACCGCAACGAGGGAGGCGCCGAGCTGCTGGCCGACGCCTGCACCCGAGGCTGGGAGGGGCTCATCGCGAAGCGGGCCACGAGCCTCTACCAGCCACGCCGTTCACCGGACTGGCTCAAGCTGAAGTGTTCCCTGGAGCAGGAGTTCGTGATCGGCGGCTTCACCGAACCGGGCGGCAGCCGCGCCGGATTCGGCGCCCTGCTGCTGGGCCACTTCGAGGGCGAGGACCTGCGGTACGCGGGCAAGGTGGGTACGGGATTCGACCGTCGTACGCTTCTGGCGCTGCGTGGCGCTCTCGACCAACTCCGCCTGCCCGCCTCGCCGTTCACCGACCGGGTGCGTGAGGCGGGCGCCCACTGGGCCGAGCCGGTACTGGTCGCGCAGATCGCGTTCACGGAGTGGACACGGGACGGCATGCTGCGCCACCCGCGCTTCCTCGGTGTGCGCCACGACAAGCCGTCGCGGGACGTCGTCCGCGAGAGGCCGATATGAGGCGAGTGCGCGAAACGCGTGCATGGAACGAGTACACGAGACGGGTCCGCGAGGTGGGCTGGAGCAGGCCCCCGCGGTCAGGTCCGTTCGGCCCTGATGATCACCAGTTCCTCGTTCTCCTCGCGTTCCGCGATCCGGCCGGACTCCCTGAGCCAGGGCAGACGCGAGCGGAGTACGGGCCCGAACGGGATGTACGCCCGGTCGCCGACCGTGGCCCGCAGTCCCGCGTCGGCCAGGCGGTCCAGGGTCTCGTCGGTGCCGCTCAGCCCCGACTGCGCGATGAGCAGGACACCACCGGGCCGCAGGACACGCGGTGCGTCGGCGCAGATGCGGTCCAGGACCACGCGTCCGTCGAGCCCGGCGTTCCAGGCCCGCTCACGGCCCCGGCCGCCCGACGGTTCCGAGGGGGGCGTGGGAACGTACGGCGGATTGCTGATGATGATGTCGAAGGACCGTCCCCGGACCGGTTCCAGCAGGTCGCCACGGTGGACCGTGAGGCGCTGCCGTGACCGCAGGGCGTTCAGCCGGGCGGTGAGGACGGCCCGCCAGGCGATGTCGACCGCCGTCACGCGAGCGCCCTTCCGGGCGGCGCAGATCGCCAGGGTCCCGGTGCCGGTCCCGAGGTCGAGGACATCCATGCCGGGACCGGGGCTCTCGCGGTAGAGGGCCCGGGCCAGGAGGAAGGTGTCGGCCTGTGGTGCGTAGACGCCCGGCGGTGCCATCACGGGGCCGGGCGGACGTGTCGGGTCGACGAGGAAAGCCATGAGGAGAGTCCTCCGTCCGGGCGCCCTCTCGGGTGCGGGAGGTAAGTGCACACGGCCGCTGAACGCCTGGTCGGGCACGTCTTTTCAGCTGCCGAGTGCCCCTGGATCACTCACCCACACCTCCGCCGCCACGGGCGCCTCGCCTGTCGCGGGGACGCGGGGCGACGCGGGAACGCCCCCGTCGGTCGCGGACGAACCGTTCGACCGTTCAGGGGCGTACGCGCGAGTGGGCCGCTGCTCTATCGGCCGGACTTCTTCATGTGGCCGGAAGCCCTGTCCTTGAGCTCCTCGGCCTTGCCCATCATCTGCTCGCCCCGGCCCTCGCCCTCCATGGACTTGTCGTCCATGGCCCTGCCGGTGGTCTCCTTCATCTTGCCCTTCATCTGCTTCGCCTTGCTCTTCGCCTTGCTCATGATGTTTCCGCCTTCGAACGAGGGTTGGACTGCCGTCTCCACCCTGCGCCCGGGACACACTGTTCGCAATCCGTGAGGGTCTGTGACTCTTAGTGATTGCGGTCCGCGACGGCCGCGTGCCCCTTCCCCCGCCCGGAAGAATTCGACTGACGCCCAGTCAGGTGCGGCACGCGCTGCGGGAGATGCCGCGGCACACGGCCGCCCACCGACGCGAAAGGGGCGTTTCGTTCGGGCGCCGCTGGTTACTTCGGTGAATGGCAAGCCGCTGGCAAACCGCTCCCGGGAGGGTTCGGCAGTGAGCTCGCCACACAGTCGCCCGGCTCGGGAGCACCCCGCGCCGGGCGGCTGGGTCCGCCGGCTCCGGCAGTGCGCCGGCCCGGGAGCCCGTCAGCGCGCGTGATCGTGGTCGTTGCCGTGGTCGCCGTCGTGATCGTCGTCATCGTCGTCGGCGAGCGCCTCGTCGCGCACCCTGGCACAGCAGCCGCTGAGCAGCCGCGAGACGTGCATCTGCGAGATGCCGAGGTGCTCCGCGATGCGGCCCTGGGTCATCCCCCTGAAGAAGCGCAGATAGAGGATGGTCCGCTCGCGTTCGGGGAGAGCCGCGATACAGGGCTTCACGGCCTCGCGGTCGTCGACCAGATCGAACCCCGCGTCGGACGCGCCGAGGGCGTCCCCGAGCGCGTAGCCGTCGTCACTGCCGGGCAGCTCGGCGTCGAGGGACAGAGCGGTGAAGCTGTCGAGTGCCTCGAACCCGGCCCGTACGTCGTCCTCGGTCATCTGCGCCTGCGCGGCGATCTCGGCGACGGTCGGCCTGCGGCCCGGAATGGTCTGCGACAGCTCCTTCGCGGCGGCGCGGACCCGGTTGCGCAGGTCCTGGACGCGCCGCGGCACGTGCAGGACCCACATGTGGTCGCGGAAGTGACGCTTGATCTCACCGGTGATGGTCGGAATGGCGTAGCTCTCGAAGGCGTTGCCGCGCCCGGGTTCGTAGCGGTCCACGGCCTTGACGAGGCCGAGGGCCGCGACCTGGGCGAGGTCCTCGACGGACTCGCCCCTGCCCCGGTACCGCATGGCGATCCGGTTCGCCATGGGCAGCCAGTCGCGCACCAGATCGTCACGCAGGGCTTGCCGTTCGGCCCCTTCGGGCAGCGTGGCGAGCCGCTCGAAGGCCGCAGCCGTGTCGGGGGCGTCGTCGTGGGGATGCTGCTTCGTTCTGACGGTGATTGGCATACTGCGTCGCATCTCCCTCAGAGGGTGCTCACGGAACAGTCACCGTGGGAGGGCGCACAAACGGGCCCGGCCGGGACACAACCGAGGTCTGGCTCACCAGCTCCCGCGGACGTGCCTCCAGTCCGAAGCACTATGCATGAATTCCCCCGAACCAGACATCTCCAAACTATTCGTTTCATAACATGACTTTCCATGGTCGGCCCGTCATGCAGAGTGACGACCCGAGCCGCGGTAACGAACGGGGATTCGGGGAACTCAGCCTCCAGGAGGTGGAGGCCATGGTTCCGGTTCTTCTGGTCCTGCTGCTGGTCCTGATTCTCTTCGGGGCCGGATTCGCCGTGAAAGTGCTGTGGTGGATCGCGCTGATCGTGCTCGTCGTCTGGTTGCTCGGATTCCTGATGCGCGGCACCACGAGATCGGGAGGCAGGTCACGCTGGTACAGATGGTGAGGGAGAACCTCGCCGAGCCGGCTCCCGGGCGCCTACCGCCCGGGAGCCGCTCTTCGGGCCGGTCCGGGACGGTGTCTGCCCGGTCATGGGCAGGACGGTTGTTTCGGCTGGTGGGGGAGGGTACTCGGGGGAAATGGACTTCAACGCGACACCACTGGCCGCCTCCGGCGCCGCCGTGGGCGGCATCGTGCCGTTCCTGGTGGGCGTCATCATCGTCGGTGGCCTGATCGGGGCCGTGTGGTGGGGCCGTCGGCAGCGTGCCGAGCAGCCCGCGCCGCCCCGCCCCGAGGAGCAGCCCCGCCTCCCCGACTCCGGCCCCGTGGGTCCGGTGACCGAACGGCGTGAGCCGGACGAGATGCCCCAGGGCCAGGACCGCCTGAACCCGCACCAGATGGGCGGCGACTCCTCGCACCGCGCGGCGGACCAGGAGCGCCCGACCTGGAGCGACAACGACAGTGGCGGCTTCGGCAGCGGTGGCCCCGGGCGAACCTGACCCGCGTCGACCCGCACCGCCGATGCCGACCGCGCCACCCTTCCGCGTACGCGGGCACGACCGCCTGCGCCCCAGCGCGCCGGACGACGAAAAAGCACAGCCACATCCCGCGGACATCTGCTTCACTCGGCTCATGGTGAAGATCGGCTCCGTGGTGATGGGTGTGTCGGACGTCCGGCGCGCCGCCGCGTTCTGGACGCAGGCGCTCGGGTACGTACCGCGCGAGGCGGCCGAGGACGACTGGGTGGTGCTGATGCCCGCCGAGGGGACCGGCCCCCAGGTGTCCCTCGGGCTGAGCGGGACGCCGGCGCAGGAGCACCCCCGGGTCCATCTGGACCTGTACGCGGACGACGCCGCCGACCAGGCCGCCGAGGTCGAGCGGCTGGTGTCCCTCGGCGCACGGCGGGTCGACTGGGACCTGTATCCCGAGGATCCGGACTTCGTCGTGCTCGCCGATCCCGACGGCAACCGCTTCTGCGTCATCGACACCGCACGCGGATGATCCCTTGACCCGGCGGTGCCGCGAAGTGGCCGGCGCCGCGCCACGGTGAGTCCGCGCAGGTGAGGGAGTCCGCGCACGTGAGGGGCCCGCGATCACGGGTACTCGGTACGCATGGAACCTGCAGCCAAGCGCCCGGTCGCGGAACCGGAACTCCCGCCGAGCCGAGGAGAGATCTCCGCGGCCCTCATCGAGTACCTGCGCGGCACAGGACCGCTGCCCGGCGAGGCCGCTCTCGCCGGTGCCGACGCCGACCCGCTCGGCGACGATCCACAGCTCGCGCTCTACCTCTGTTACGAGCTGCACTACCGCGGTTTCGCCGGCGTCGACGGCGCCCGCGAGTGGGACCCCGAGTTGCTGCGGGTCCGCGCGGCGCTGGAGGAGCCGTTCCTTGCGGCCCTGCGCGCCGGGGCGACCCGGCACACCCACGCGGACGAGGCGCTGGACGAGCTGCTCGTGGAACCCGTCGACGGCGAGGGCGTCTCCCATTTCCTGCAGGACAAGGGCGAGTTGTGGCAACTGCGCGAGTACGCCGCCCAGCGTTCGGTCTACCACCTGAAGGAAGCCGATCCGCACGCCTGGGTCCTGCCGCGCCTGTGGGGGCGCGCCAAGGCCGGTATGGCGGCGGTGGAGTTCGACGAGTGGGGAGCGGGGCGCGCCGATCGCGTGCACGCCCGGCTGTTCGCCGACCTCATGACCGACCTGGACCTGGACCCGTCGTACGGGCGCTACCTCGACGCGAGCGGCGCCGAGGCCCTGGCCGTCGTCAATCTGATGTCGCTCTTCGGGCTGCACCGCGCGCTGCGCGGTGCGCTGGTGGGGCACTTCGCCGCGGTGGAGACCACCTCCTCCCCCGGCTCCAGGCGGCTCGCGAACGCGATGCGGCGCAACGAGGCGGGTGCGGCGGCCGAGCACTTCTACGCCGAGCACGTCGAGGCCGACGCGGTGCACGAGCAGGTCGTACGCCGTGAGGTCGTCGCCGGCCTGCTGGAGGAGGAGCCCCATCTCGACGCGGACATCGCGTTCGGCGTCGACGCGACCGGATGGGTCGAGGACCGTCTCGCGGACCGGCTGCTGGAGGCCTGGCGGTCCGGCCGCTCGTCCCTGCGCACCGCCGTATGAGCATCCCGTACGAGCGCCCCCGTATCCGCATCCCGTCGAGAGAGAGGCGGTGAACGGCCGTGCCGGACAGCCCCGCCGAACGCCCGCGTCGGATCGTCGCCCGTCGTGAGGGCCCCATGCTCGTCGAAGGACCGGTCGAGATCGTTCTGGAGGACGGTACAACCGTGTCCTCCGACCGCTTCTGCGTCGCCCTGTGCACGTGTCGGCGCAGCCGCATCTTTCCCTGGTGCGACACCAGCCACCGCCGCCACTCTCCGGCCGCGCATCCCGGTTCCGATCACTGAGGGGCCCGGAGGGGCCCGACCGGACATCGAATAGCACACACATTCGAATAAGCAGGTAGCCTGGACCCATGTCCACGCACCTTCAGGGATCACTGTTCGACCAGAGCGACACCATCCGGCTCGGTCCGCTCACCGGGCTGCGCCGGACCGTGCTCGGCGACGGGGCGTGGATCGACCTGCTGCCCGGCTGGCTCCACGGGGCGGACGCGCTCTTCACCCGGCTCGCCGACGGGGTCCCCTGGCGGGCGGAACGACGTCAGATGTACGAGCAGGTGGTGGACGTGCCGCGACTCCTGGCGTTCTACGGCGAGGACCGCGCGCTGCCGCATCCCGTCCTGGAGGAGGCGCGGGACGCCCTGTCCGGCCACTACGCGGATGAGCTGGGGGAAGCGTTCACCACGGCCGGGCTCTGCTACTACCGGGACGGCCGGGACAGCGTGGCCTGGCACGGGGACCGGACAGGCCGCGGCGCCCACCGGGACACCATGGTCGCCATCGTGTCCGTGGGAGCCCCGCGGGATCTGCTTCTGCGGCCCCGGCGCGGCGGGACCGCGGTCCGGCACCCGCTGGGGCACGGCGATCTGATCGTCATGGGCGGCTCCTGCCAGCGCACCTGGGAGCACGCGATCCCCAAGAGCGCACGGGCCGCGGGCCCCCGTGTCAGCATCCAGTTCCGGCCGCACGGCGTGCAGTGACCCGCGGGGGTGCCACGACCGTGGGGGCGCCGTCCCGACGGCGCCCCCGACGCGTCACGGACGACCCACCGACTCCACCGTCTTCGCCGATTCCGCCGGCTTCCGGTTGCGGCGGAGCCATCGACGACGGCGGCGCGGCTCCTGGTCCGGCAGCCAGCCGAAGGTGAGGCAGCTGCCGACGACACCGAGGAGGAGACCGATGAGGAATCCGCCCAGGTTCGAGGTGATCCAGGTGCCCAGGGAGATCAGGACGCCCAGGATCGAGTAGAAGAGGCGCTGGGCGGGATTGAAGAGGATCAGCAGTCCGCAGATCACCATCAGGACCGGCAGGAGATAGCCGGCCAGGCCCTGCATGCCGATGTGCATGACGACCTTCAGCGACGCCTTCTGCGTGACGAGGATCTCCGCCCCGCCCAGGGTGAGCAGCAGCCCGCCCAGGAACGGGCGGTCCGCGCGCCAGCGCCGGAAGGCGGCCATCAGCAGCCCTTGTCGCTGAAGCTCAGCTTCAGACCGGGAAGCTTGAACACCGCTGCCGTGGTGGCGTAGTTGGTCTGCCTCAGATTGCCGATGTGGACGGTGTCGGCCTGCTGGCTGAAGACGCCCTTCGGGCCCCGCGTGTGGGACTTGTCGAGCGTGCTGGCGTCGTTGCCGATCTCGATGTTGTCGAAGGACGCGTTGCCGGACAGCTCGGTGGAGTCGGTGGTGAGGTTGGTCGCGGACACCTTCTGCGACCCCTCCCCGGCTTTGATGAGCAGGTTGGTGCCGCCGAGGTCGACGCTCTGGCAGAGATTCTCCAGGGTCGCCTTCTTGATCGCGGAGACCACGACCAGGACCTGGCCTCCGGTGTCGCCCTCGTTGGGGCTGCCCTCGGCCATCTGGTCGAGGCCGCCGAACTGCGCGAAGCCCTCACCGTCGAGGTTGGTCGCGGTGACCGTGAACGGCATGCCGGAGATCGAGAACTGCACACCCAGGGCCCCCTGGGCGGTGAGGATCATGAGGCCCGCGGCGATCACGGTGGCGGGAACCGCCATCACCGCGGCACGGCGCGCACGGACCCGCCCCCGTCTCTCGGGGCTGTCGGGTGTCTCCGCCGAGGAACCGCTTTCCGGCACTTCGAAGGGCTCGGGGGTGGAACCGGCGGACGGGTTTGCGTCCGAGGACGAGGCCATTTTCTGCTCCCAGGGGCATGGTCAACGCGATGTGGCGCTTCAGGTGGCACGTTGTCCTGGCGCGGACAGCGAACGCGGCGCACGCTCCTCACACCTCCCGGTGGGCGCAAGGGCTTTCTCGTTACGCAGCAGTAGCCGCGACGGAAGTTACCCGCGGTAAGCCATGAGGGTCAAGCACCTTGTGCAAAAAGGAAGTCGAAGATGTGACGAAGCCATGGAGGGCTCTTCCGCGGCACCGGAGGGAGCTCCGCCGCGCAGCCGGGAGCCGGTGCGGCACGGATCAGCCGATCATCGGCCACATTCACTGATTCAACGTCAACTTCCTTACTGCGTCTTGACGTTGAACATCAGTCAGGTCTACAACTCTCCCTGGCTACGCACGGATCCGTGGCGTCGGATCCAGCCGGCGACGCACGTCGATTCCCGGGCTTCATCCCGTTGCACGGCCTGCGGGGCCCATCCAGGGCCGGCAGGCCGGTCACCTGGCCGGCACCACCGCGACGCGGCCGGCAGACCGTCACACGGTCGACGGACGGCCACTCGCAGACCGACCACACGTGCGATCCGCGTTCATTCCTCCACGGCACCGGCACGGCCGCTTCCCCCTCGTGGTCCGCGCCCGGCTGCCCTGACCGCCGGTCACGTGCCGGAGGCCGTCCTTCGACGCCTCCGGCCGGCCTTCCGGCAGCCGCCGTCGGCCCGTCGCGTTCGGAGAAGGCGCGACGGGCCGGCGACGGCCACCTCTCCCACCCCCACTCCCGAAAACGAGGCACCCGCATGCGCACTCGGACTTCCCTCGCCCTGGCCGCCGCCGTCACGGCCCTCGCCCTCTCGGCGGCCGGCCCGGCCTCCGCGGCCGACGGCTCGGTCCTGACCACCGGCGGCGCCGCCGGCACCGCGGTCGCCCCCGGAGACGTCCTCAGCGCCTCCCTGGCGAGCGGCACGAACGCCACGCTCTACTCCAGCGCCACCGGTACGAGCGGCATCTCCTGCTCGTCGTCCGCCTTCGTCGCCACGGTGATCGACAACCCGGCCGCGCCCGGCACGGCCACCGAGTCGGTCACCAGCCACACCTTCGACAACGCGAGTTGCACCAGCAACGTGGTCGGCGTCCTCGGTGTCACGAGCATCAAGGTCGACAACCTGCCCTACACCACGGCCGTGACCTCCGGGGGCTCCCTCACCATCACACCGGCCGCCGGATCGACCATCCAGACAACTGTCGTACTGCGTACGCTGCTCGGCAGCATCACCTGTGTCTACCGGGCGCCCATCCTGTCCGGCACATCGAGCAACGCCGACAACAGCATCGCGTTCTCGAACCAGCAGTTCACGAAGTTCTCCGGCTCGTCGCTGTGCTTCAGCAACGGCTACTTCACGGCCAAGTACGCCCCGGTCACCGACACGACGCAGGCGGGCAGCCCGGCGGTCTTCGTCAACTGACGCCGACCGGCAGCCGCCCGCACGGACGGGTGCGGGGCAGGGAGACGGATCTCCCTGCCCCGCACCCGTGCGTGAGTTACTTCAGGTCGCTCTTCTTTATGTAGCCCGAGTCGACGAGGACCTGCTCGTAGTTGGCCTTGTCGACGCTCACCGGCTCCAGCAGGTACGCGGGCACGACCTTCTTGCCGTTGTTGTACGTCCTGGTGTCGTTGAGCGCCGGCTTCTTCCCGTGGACCATGGAGTTGACCATGTACGCGGTGACCAGCGCCAGCTCACGGGTGTCCTTGTAGACGGTCTGCGACTGGTCGCCGTCCATGATGGACTTGACCGAGGGCACCTCGGCGTCCTGACCCGTGACGATGGGCAGCGGCTTGGCCGCGGTGCCGTAGCCGTGCGCCTTGAGCGCCTTGATGATGCCGAGCGACATACCGTCGTACGGGGAGAGAACCCCGTCGATGCTCTGGTCGGAGTACTCCGCGTCGAGCAGCTTGTTCATGCGCTTCTCGGCGGTGGGGCCGTCCCAGCGCAGCGTGGTGACTTCCTTCAGCTCGGTCTCCCCCGATCTGACGATCAGGTCACCGCTCTGGATGTACGGCTCCAGGACCTCCATGGCGGCCTCGAAGAAGTACTTCGTGTTGTTGTCGTCGGGGGAACCCGCGAAGAGCTCGACGGTGAACGGGCCCTTCCGGCTGCCGTTGACGAGCCCGAGCCCCTCCGTGAGGTAGTCGGCCTGCAGGGTGCCGACCTTCACGTTGTCGAAGGTCGCGTAGTAGTCGACGTTGGGGCTGCCGAGGATCAGCCGGTCGTAGGAGATCACCGGCACGTTGGCGGAGTTCGCCTTCTCCAGGACGTCGGTGAAGACCTTTCCGTCCACCGAGGCGATGACCAGGGCGTCGACGCCGCTGTCGATCATGGCCTCGACCTGGGCGACCTGGTTCTTCGGGTCGTTGTCGGCGTACTTGAGGGTGGTGGTGTAGCCGAACCCCTTGAGCTCGTCGACCATGTTCTGGCCGTCGTTGATCCACCGCTGAGACGTCTTCGTGGGCATGGCGATACCCACGGATGCGGCCTTTCCGTCGCTCCCGGTGTCGGATCCCTCACCACATGCGGTGAGAGAAATGGACAGGACCGTCGAAATGGCCGCAGCTACGGTGGTGCGGGCGCGCATGCTCATTGTTCCTCACTGGATGAAAGGCAGTCGGCGGTACTCGGCGGCCGGCTGTGCACCTGAGGGCGTCCGATCCCGGCCGGACCGGCAGGCCCTGAGGAGTCGTCCGCGGCGCACGGTTCCTGGCGGAGGCCGTGGTGCGTTCTTTTCGGTGCCGAGTTCGAGCCGAGGCTGCCCTGACGGGGGTTCGGGACGCCCTGCCCGGAGGACCGCACTGCGTGTACGGACCGGCGGCGGACGCCAAGGTTGATCGGTGCCCGGCCGCGTGAAGCCTTCCGGGATGGGCTTGTTCACCGGGTTGCGGTGAGGGGTGGAAGCGTCAGACCGGACGGTATGTCTCTCGCGTTGGGGCTCTGCTGAACCCGCACACGAGCAGGCCGGGATGACCGGCCCCCACGTGCGCGGACTCGAACGTGGGGTGCGCGGGGCAGCGTATCCCGACGTGGGGTCACTGTGGCGCTGTTTCATCACATTAGTTGCGCCGGCGCACGATCGGCTGTGTCAAGGCGAACGACGCTTGGTGTGTTTTACGGACGATCCGGTTCCAACTACCGCCCCACGGCGCCGTGTTGCTCGACCGCTCGGGCGTCACGACCGGGCGCCGCCGCCAAGTCGCACGCGAAGTCGGGGGCGCATACCCGGACCGGCTCCGGGGCGTGCATCACAACTCGTTCGAATGCCGCAGGCAACCATTCTTTCCGGAGGCGGGCAGGCGGACCGATGGCGGGCATTCACGTCACTCTTCGGACGTGAGCGACACCACGGACATGTCCGGAACCCCGGAAGATCATCGCCGCGACCGCCCCTTCGAAGCGAAATTCCGCGGGAACACCCTGACGACGCTCCCCATACAGCAAGATCACCGTTGTTCAACCTTGCACGACATGTGAGCAATTGTCCTGATCGCAGCCAACCAGGCTGTCCCGACTTCCCCGCTCCGCCAAAGGGTCGATAGGCATACGAAACACCAACTGACCCATTCCCGGGGGCATATGCGACCGCGTATGCCGCCGGACCGAGCACGAGGACGTCTCCGTATGCCGAATCCCACCCGCCGCCGCGCCCTGCGCGACGCCGCCGGACTGGCCGTCGCGGCCGGCACTCTCGCCGCCGCCACCCCCTCGCACGGCTATGCCGCGGACCGCCGGGGCGGGGAGCCCGCCGCCTTCGACGAGGTCTACAAGGGCCGCCGCATAGAGGGCCGGCCGACCGGCGGCCACCATCACCACGGCGCCGGATACACCGTGCTGGTGGACGGCGTCGAACTGCATGTGATGAACAACGCCGACGGCACCTGGATCAGCGTGGTGAGCCACTACGACCCGGTGGCGAGCCCCCGGGCGGCGGCCCGCGCCGCCGTGGAAGAACTCCGGGGCGCCCAGCTCGTCCCGTTCAACTGACCCTCCCACAAACGGAGTTCATCTAACATGACCGTACGCAGGAACCAGGCGAACCTGACCTCGGACGAGAAGCGGCGGTTCGTCGCGGCCCTCCTCGAACTCAAGCGCGCGGGCCGCTACGACACCTTCGTGACGACCCACAACGCGTTCATCCTCAGCGACACCGACAACTCCGAGCGGGTGGGCCACCGTTCGCCCTCGTTCCTTCCCTGGCACCGGAGATTCCTGCTGGAGTTCGAGCGGGCGCTGCAGGCCGTGGACGCCTCCGTGGCGCTGCCGTACTGGGACTGGAGCACCGACCGGACGACCCGTGCGGCACTGTGGGCGCCGGACTTCCTCGGCGGCACGGGTCGCGCTGTCGACGGGCGGGTGATGGAGGGTCCGTTCGCCGCCTCCACCGGCAACTGGCCCATAACCGTGCGGGTCGACGCCCGCACCTATCTGCGCCGCTCGCTCGGCGGCAACGGCCGCCCGTTGCCGACCGCCGCCGAGGTCGACTCCGTACTCGCCATGCCCGCCTATGACATGGCGCCGTGGAACAGCGCGTCCGACGGCTTCCGCAACCACCTGGAGGGGTGGCGCGGAGTCAACCTGCACAACCGCGTCCATGTGTGGGTGGGCGGTCAGATGGCCACGGGGGTCTCCCCCAACGACCCGGTGTTCTGGCTGCACCATGCCTACATCGACAAGCTGTGGGCCGAGTGGCAGCGCCGGCACCCGGGCTCCGGCTACCTTCCGGTCGCGGGCACACCGGACGTCGTCGACCGCGACGAGCCGATGAAGCCGTGGAACGACTCCACACCGGCGGATCTGCTGGACCACACGGCCCACTACACGTTCGACACGGCGCCCCGGTAGTCCGCGCCTCAGTAGCCCGCGTCGCAGCACCCCTCCCGCCGCATCAGCCGCCCCACCTCCAGCCAGTCCGCCTCGCCCGCCGCACGACGGGCGGCGGGCACGGACACGGGCTCGTACGCGGCCACCAGGTCGTCGGTCGTGAACGGGACCCCGCCCCGGAGCACGGCGACCGTACGGACGAGCGTGTCGAAATCGGTGAAGGGGTCGCCGTCCACCACGGTCAGGTCGGCGAGCATGCCCGGCCTGACCGTGCCGAGGTCGCCTTCGAGGCCGAAGAGCCGGGCGGGCAGCACGGTCACCGTGCGCAGGGCCTCGGCCGGGGACAGGCCGCCCCGGTGCAGCGCGCGCAGGCCGAGATGGAGGGAGAGGCCGACGGGGACGAGCGGCTGGTCGGTGCCGAGGGCGACGATTCCGCCCGCGGCCAGGATCCGCCGGTAGACGTCGGTCTCCGTACGCAGGGTGGCGAGTTGGGCCGGGGTCGGCGGTACGCCCGCCCCCTGCTGGACGAGGGCGCTGTCCCAGGGCGGCATCACGGCGGTGACCCGGGGATCGTCGGCGAGCCCCGGGTCCGCGCCGAGGAGCGGCGAGGAGGTGAAGGGCGTGGCGATGAGGCCGAAGTCGACGCCCCGCGCGGTGTAGATCTCCAGCAGATCCTGGTAGGCACGCCCCGTCGTGGTGGTCGCGTGCCCGAACTCGTAGCGCTGGGTGGCCTGCAGATGGGTCGTCAGGTCCTGTCCCAGTTGCACGCCGGGCGAGAGAAGATGGCTGCCCGAGCGCACACCGAGCCGCTCGTGGCCGAAGCGCGCGGCCTCCTCCATCACCCAGCTCGGCGCCCGGACATAGGTCTTGACGAAGTCCCAGTCCAGCGCGGCGCCCCGCTCCAGCGAGCGCCGCAACCCGTCCCTCGTACGGTGGGCGCGTCCCATGCTGTACGCGACCCGGGAGCCGTCGAGGAGTTCGCCGGTGGTCAGCAGCCGTGGCCCGGCGAGCTGACCGGTCGTCACTGCCTCCCGGATACGGGCCTGTTCATAGGCGAACCCGCCGAGGGACACGGCGGTGGTGATGCCGTAGGTGAGCTGGCCGACCGTCTGACGACTGCCGTAGGTGACCTGCCACGGGTGGGTGTGGGTGTCCCACAGCCCGGGGACGACGGTCCGCTCGGAGGCGTCGATCGTGGTGGCCGCCGCGCGTCGCCGGTGCGGTTCGACGGCCGTGACGCGCCCGCGGTGCACGACGATGTCCACGTCGTCCCGTACGGACTCGCCCGTGCCGTCCCAGAGCCGGCCCGCGTGCACCACGGTGTCGGCGGGTACGGGTCTGCGCTGGTCCAGAGGCACTTGGACGGTGCGGGCCTGCCCGCCGCCGACGTCGATCAGTCGCAGCCGGGTTCCGGAGAGGTACAGCAGGGTCTGCGAGTCGCCGGACCAGGAGGGGTGGTCGGCCGGTTCGGTGGTGAGGGTGCGCAGGGCGCCGCGCGGAGTCCCGTCGGGGGTGACGGGCAGCAGGCAGAGCGCGGATTCGACGATCACCGCCATCCAGCGGCCGTCGGGCGACCAGACGGGCCCCGAGTCGTACCGGTCGGCGATCGACACATGAGGTGCCACCGCGTGCAGCCGGGCCGTCCCGCTCTCGGTGTCGACGACCCGGACGAGGTTGTAGCCCTCCCGGAAGCGGAGGTTGAGGCGATTGCGGTCGCACAGCGCGAGATGACGGCCGTCGGGCGACCAGCTGGGCCGGCCGGGGAGCCCTCCCGCGCCGAGCGGGGTCGCGAGGACCCTCTCCGTGCCGCTTTCGAGGTCCCGGACGACGAGCCGGCCGGTCAGGTCCAGGCAGGCGAGCCGGGTCCCGTCGGGTGAGAGCGCGGGATGGACCCGCCCGCCGGTCGCGAGCGCGGTCTCCTCTCCGGTGGCCGGATCCCGCCGGTACACGCCGAGGAGTCCGTCGCGGTCGTCCGCGTACAGCAGCGCGCGTCCGTCACGCGACCACGAGGGCCCGAGCAGATACTCCGTGGCCGCCGCCCGGCGCAGTCGCCTCGGCGCCCTGCCTCCCGAACTGTCCGCCAGCCAAAGCGAGTTGAGGGCGGCGAAGACGATGTGCCGTCCGTCGGGCGAGAGCGCGGGCAGATGGATGCCCCGTACCGGACGGGCGCGCCCCTCCCCCAGGTCGTACTCCTTGACCTCGTAGCGCGGCCGGTCCACGGGCAGCACGCCCTCGAAGGGGATCGTGTGCGCCTGCGCGGGCTTCTCCGGCCGTACGAGGGTGAAGTCGCCGTCCACGGTGAGCAGGAGCTCGCCCGCCGGTGTCCAGCGCGGCGGTACCGGCGCGATGTCCCCGGCGACGGCGACGGGTGCGCCGTCGACGACGAGTGTGCAGGAGCCGTTCGGTGCCGCGGTGGTCCGCAGATACGCCAGGCGGCGGCCGTCCGGCGCGAGGGCGGGAGTCATGACCTGGGCGGTCGTGGGGTCGGTGTGTTCCACGACGACCGGGCCGGTGCCCGAGGCGGGGACGGCGGCGACGGTCCGGGCGTCGAGTCCGACCCCGTTCGCGGTGCTGACACCCTTCGCGCGGACGAACAGGATCCGCTTCCCGTCCGGCGACCAGGTGGGGTCGAAGTCCTCCCAGGCCCCGTCCTGCAGCGGACCCGTCTGGCCGGTCAGACCGGTCACCCGGCGGATGTCGCCGGTGCGCAGGTCCAGCACGTGGACGCGGTACGGGCTGCCCGCCACCGGGTCGCCGCCGCGCTCGGAGGCGAAGGCGATGCGGGTGCCGTCGGGCGACCAGGCCGGGCCGCGGTCGTCGAAGGGCCCGTCGGTGCGCCTGCGTACGTCGGATCCGTCGGGCCGCATGGTCCAGATGTGGAAGCCGCCGCCCCGGTAGGCGCAGAAGGCGATGAGGTCGCCGTCGGGCGCGTACACGGGGCGGTTCGGTTCGAGGCCCGCCGCGGTGAGGGGGACGGCCCTGCCACCGGTGCGCGGGAGCGACCACAGCACGTTCTGGATCTCGGCGATCAGCCGGTCCCCGCCGGGTGCGAGGGTCGCCGAGCCGTTGGTGGCCGCGGTGAAGGACAGGGAGAGCCCGGTACGCGGCTGCGCGGCGGCGGGTGCGAGGCCGATGGCGGTGACGGCACCGGCGGCACCCGCGGCCGCGAGAAGCCTGCGTCGGGAGAGGGAGAGGGCGGCGTCGCCCCGGTCTCGGTCCATGACTCAGCACGCTCGCGCATCTCCCGGCCCAGGGGCAACACCGCCATTCCCGCCAAACTGGCACGCTGTTGACGAGACGTCAGCACCGTTGTCGACGGGGTGTCAGTTCTTCGTGCCGTGCAGGGTGCGTGCCACCTTCGGGCCGAGCCATCGCTTGAGCCTGCGCAGGGATTCGAGCCGCCCGGCCGCCCGGTCGATCCGGTAGTAGAGCTGCGGCGGCACGTACGGCAGCAGCGGCGAGTGGCGCTGCCCGAGAAGCGCGAACATCTGTGCCGGAGGCAGGGTGATGTAGCGCGGCAGGTTCTCGTACCACTGGGCGCTGTGGCGGGCCGCGCTCTGCACGGACAGCAGCTCGGCCTTGCGCACCTTCTCGTACGCGGCGAGGGCCGGGGCGAGTTCGGCCTGCCCGGAACCGGTACGGGTGCGCAGCGCGTCGGCCAGGGCGATGGCGTCCTCCAGGGCGAGGGTGGTGCCCGCGCCGATGGAGTAGTGGGTGGTGTGGGCGGCGTCGCCGAGCAGGACGACGTTCCCGTGGGACCAGGTGCGGTTGGTGAGGGTGCGGAAGTTCAGCCACTGCGCGCTGCCGCCCGCGGTCGCCCGTCCGATGAGGCGGTGGCCGTCCAGCAGCTTGACGAAGAGTTCTTCGAGGAGGGCGAGGCCCGCCTCCTCGTCGGCCCGGTCGAGGCCGAGGCCCGTCCAGGTCTCCGGCGAGCACTCGACGACGCAGGTGCTCCGGTCGTCGCCGAAGCCGTAGGCGTAGCACCAGATCCACCCGTGCGGTGTCTCCACGAAGGCGAAGGTGAACGCCTCGAAGACCTTCGTGGTGCCCAGCCAGATGTATCTGTTGCGGCCGAGATCGACCTCGGTGCCGAAGTGGGCGGCGTGGCGGTCGCGCACCCCGCTGCGGACGCCGTCGCAGGCGACGACCAGGTCGGCGTCGGGCAGGGCGGCCCCGTCGGCGATCTCGTCCTCGAACTCGACGCGTACGCCGAGGGACCGGGCCCGCTCGGCGAGGATGTCCAGCAGCCGGCCGCGTCCGATACCGGAGCCCTCGTCACCGTGGTGCGTGGTCGTCCGGTCGCCGACGTGCGCGACCCCCTCGCTCCAGCGGACCGAGCTCTCCTTCACGGCACGCGCCGACTCGGGGTCCCCCGCCTCCAGTTTGCCGAGCAGGCTCCCCCAGTACGTCACCCCCCATCCGTAGGTCGAACCGGCCGGGTTCCGCTCATGGACGGTGATCTCGTGGCCCGGATCCTGACGCTTCATCAGGATCGAGAAGTACAGACCGGCGGGCCCACCGCCGACGCAGGCGATCTTCACGCGCACATCCCACAATCGCTCAGGTGTCACTCAAAGTGGTCGGTCAAAAGCACAGAGTAGGTGCGCGGCCAGGGGCCTTCCGACGCACCGCGCCGCGTGTCGGGACGGCCCGGCTGTGATGACGGGGCGAACCTGGGCATCCGGACAGCAGCACCGGACGCGTCAGGGAAGGACTCATGGACACCGACATGTGGATTCTGGTTCTCGTCGCCGCGGCCGTACTGGCCGCGGCGCTCGCGGGGGCGATCGTCCTCACCGTCCGCCTGGTCCGCACCCGGCGGAACCTGCGCCGCGCCGGGCTGCCGACCGGGCCCCGCTGGGTCTTCTGGGGAGCGATCGCCTATGTCGTGCTACCGGCCGATCTGATGCCCGACCCGGCCTACTTCGACGACATCGCCGTACTGCTGCTGGCGCTGAGGTCGATGCGCGCTTCGTCCGACCCGCTGCGCCGGAACACCCGCGAGTCTGCTTGGCTGGCCTCGTCAGACAAGGACCTCTAGGGCCGGGACGATCATGCAGGCAGACATCCGTCAAGTCGCCGACGGTATCCATCTCGTACACGGCAGCAACACCAACTGGGTGATCCTCACCGAGGGGGACGCCGTCACCCTCGTGGACACCGGTTACCCCGGTGACCGTGAGAAGGTCCGCGCCTCCCTTGCCGCCGTGGGCAGTTCGCCCGAGGCCGTCACGGCCGTTCTCGTGACGCACGCCCACAACGACCACATCGGTTCGGCCGAGTACCTCAGCGGCACCTACGGCACGCCGGTCTACACCCATGAGGCCGAAGTCCCGCACGCGCGCCGGGACTTCCTCCACCAGGTGACCGTGGGACAGGTCCTGAAGAACGCCTGGCGGCCCGGTGTGGTGCCGTGGGCCGTGCACGCGCTGCGGTCCGGCGGCACCGCCCACGTCCCGGTCGCCGAGCCTCGGGCGTTCCCCGGCCAGGGGCCGCTCGACCTGCCCGGCCGCCCCGTTCCCGTGCACACCCCGGGGCACACGGCCGGCCACTGCGCCTTCCATCTGCCGGAGGCGGGAGTGGTGATATCCGGTGACGGGCTGGTCAGCGCCCACCCCACCTCCCGGGTGGCGGGACCGCAGCTGCTGCCCGTCATGTTCCATCACGACCTGGGCGGTGCGCTGGCCTCGCTGGACGCGTTCGAGGCGCTGGCGGGCGACGTCCTGCTGCCGGGGCACGGTCCCGTGCACCGCGGCTCCGTACGTGAGGCCGCCCAGCGGGCGCGGGAACACGCGGCCTGATCCGGGGCGATGGATCGGGGGCGACCGCCCCGGGACGACTGTCTCGGGACGACGGCTCCCGGGCCGAAGTGCCGTCCGGTTCAGCCCTGTCCGGCGAGGGGAGGGTCGTCGCCGCGTACCGTCGCGAGGTACTCGGCGATGGCGTCCCGGTTGCGGGCGAGGCAGTCGATGCGCCGGGTCATGCGGTCGAGTTCGAGTTCGAGGGTGGCCAGCATCTCCGGGGTGGGGTCGGGGAAGTGGATGGTGCTGGGCTTGTCGAGGCAGGGCAGGATCTGTTTGATGATGCGGGTCGGCAGTCCGGCGTCGAGCAGGCCCCGGATCTGCTGGACGCGGTCCACGAGGCGTTCGTCGTAGGAGCGATAACCGTTCGTGCAGCGCTCGGGGGTGATCAGGCCCTGTTCCTCGTAGTAGCGCAGCAGCCGAGGGGGCGTGCCCGTGCGCTGTGACAGCTCTCCGATCCGCATCCGGCCGACCTCGCGTTTCGCCGCTTGACCTTCACACCGATGTGAAGGTTCGAGCATACGCGGCATGACGACTCGGACCACCGGAACTCATGACAACGAACCGGCCCCTCCCACGGACGCCGACCGCCCTGGCCTGCCCCGCGCCGCACTACTGGCCCTGGCCACCGCCGTGTTCATCACCAGTCTCACCGAGACCCTGCCCGCGGGGGTTCTGCCCGCGATGAGCGCCGACCTCGGGGTCGGCGAGTCCGCGATGGGGCAGTCCGTGACCATCTACGCGGCCGGAACCGCGCTCACCGCGATCCCGCTGTCCGCGGCCACCGCCGGATGGCGGCGCAAGCGGCTGCTGCTGACGGCGATGGCCGGCTTCGCCGTCGCCAACACGGTGACCACCGTGTCCGCGAACTATCCCCTGACCATGGCGGCCCGGTTCGTCGCCGGGGTGGCCGCGGGTGTGGCCTGGGCGCTGCTCGCGGGGTACGCGCGCCGGCTGGTGCCCGTCCCGCTGCAGGGCAGGGCCGTCGCCGTGGTGATGACCGGGATTCCCGTCGCCCTGTCGCTGGGAGTGCCGGCGGGGACGTTCCTCGGGGAGACGCTCGGCTGGCGGGTGACGTTCTCGCTGATGACCGTGCTCGCCGTGGTGCTGATCGGGTGGATCGCGGCGGCCGTGCCGGATCTGCCGGGGCGACGGGAGGAGGTACGGGTCCCGATGCTGGGGGCGCTGAGGATTCCCGGCGTCCCGTCGGTGCTGTTCGTCACCCTGGTCTTCGTGCTGGCGCACACGATCCTCTACACCTACATCGCCACGTTCCTCGACCGGCTGGGGATGGGTGGCTCGACGGATCTGGTGCTGCTGGTGTTCGGCGCGGCCTCCCTGGTGAGCATCTGGTTCGTGGGTGCCCATATCGACCGGCGGATGCGAGTCCTGACGCTGGCGAGCGTGCTGCTGGTCGCCGCGGCGGCGGGTCTGCTGGCCGTGCCGGCCGGCAGCGCCCTCCTCGTCTGCACGGCGGCGGCGCTTTGGGGGCTCGGGTGGGGCGGCGCGCCCACGCTGTTGCAGACGGGTGTGGCGGACGCGGGTGGGGACTCCGCGGATGCCGCGCAGGCCATGCTTGTGACGTTGTGGAACGCGGCGATGGCCGGGGGCGGGCTGGTCGGGGGTGTCCTTCTGGACCGCTTCGGCGCGGGGGCGTTCCCTTGGAGCGCGGTCGTGTTGCTGGCGCCGGGGGTGGTCGTGGTGGCGCTTGCGGTGCCCTGCCGGGGGTGCGGTAGGTCTTTGGCTGGGGGCCGTTGAGGCTGGCCGCGCAGTTCCCCGCGCCCCTGAGGGAGTGGGGGTGGCGGGCCCGCAACCGGCTGCGGGCGGTTGCCGCCGAACGCGCAGTTCCCCACGCCCCGGACGGGATGGAGGTGACGGGCCCGCAACCGGCTGCGGGCCGTCGCCGCCGAACGCGCAGTTCCCCACGCCCCGGAAGGCGGGCCCCGTGAGGGGCGCGGGGAACTGCGCGGCCGGCTGCAACCGCCCGCAGGTGACAGGTGCCGGCCCGGGCTACTCGTGGGCAGCGGGCGCAGGCCGGGGGGGCAGTCGCTACCAGCGTCCTTCGACCTGCTCCTTGATGCGGCGGTCGTAGAGGTCCGAGATCGCGGACAGCGTGGCCGCCGGCAACGGCGAAAGCTTGCCCGCCGCCGCGTTCGCACGGGCCTGCTCGGGCGAGCGGGCCCCGGGGATGACCGAGGTCACGCCCGGCTGCTGGACGATCCACGCCAGCGCCAGCTGCGCCGGAGTGACCCCCTCCGGGGCGAGCGCGGAGAACTCGGCCGCTGCCTCGACACCGGTGGCGTAGTCGACGCCGGAGAAGGTCTCGCCCTGGTCGAAAGCCTCCCCGTGCCGGTTGAACGTACGGTGGTCGTTCGCCGCGAAGACCGTGTCCTTCGTGTACTTGCCGGACAGCAGCCCGGAGGCCAGCGGCACGCGGGCGATGATGCCGACCCCGGCCTCCCGCGCCGCGGGCAGAACCCGCTGGAGCGGCTTCATGCGGAACGGGTTCAGGATGATCTGGACGCTGGCCACACCCGGACGGGCGATCGCCGTCAGCGCCTCGTCACAGGTCTCGACGCTCACGCCGTACGCGGCGATGCGCTCCTCCTCGACGAGGGTGTCGAGCGCGTCGAACACCTCGTCCGACGAGTACACCGGGGTCGGCGGGCAGTGCAACTGCACCAGGTCGATCCGGTCGACGCCGAGGTTGCGGCGTGAACGGTCGTTCCAGGCACGGAAGTTGTCGAGTACGTAGTTCTCCGGGATCTGGTCGACCCGGCGCCCCATCTTCGTGGCGACCAGCACATGCAGGTCGGGCCGGCCGCTCAGGAACGTCGCGATGGTCTCCTCGCTGCGCCCGTCGCCGTACACGTCGGCCGTGTCGAAGAACGTCACCCCCGACTCGGCGGCCGCCTCCAGGACCGCCAGGGCGTCCTTGGCGTCCACGTCGCCCCAGTCGGCACCGAGTTGCCAGGTGCCGAGTCCGACGACCGATGCGTGCTGTCCTGACCTGCTGAATTCGCGCTCGTCCATGGGGTCAGTCTGGCACCTGGTTCACGCGGAGCCGGACGCCGCCCCCGGACGACGGGGCCGTTCAGGCGACGGCGGCGGGGACGGCCACGCCGGTGAGGCGTTCGGACTCGGTCCACAGCCTGCGGTTCGCGTCGGCGTCGAGGGCGCGGCGGGTGACGCGGGCGGTGGCGGTCGGGCCGACCAGTCCGAACCTGCGGCCGGGACCGTAGTAGCCGCCGGCCGTCGCTTCGGGGCTGGTGGCCGCGTACAGCATCGGTTCGGTGCCCTCCTCGACCTGCTGTTTGGGGAGCAGGAACCCCAGCTCCGTGATCAGCGTCCGCTTGGGCTTGTCGCGGCCGAGGCCGGCGCCCGCGGTCTGCAGGTTGGTCACGGTGAAGCCGGGGTGGGCGGCCGTGCTGAGCAGGTTCCAGCCCCGCTCGGCGGCAAGGCCGGCCAACTGCCGGGCCATCATCAGGTCGGCGAGCTTGGACTGGGCGTACGACCGGTTGGGGCTGTAGCGGCGGCGCTCCCACTGGAGGTCGTCGAAGGCGATGCGGCCGATGTCGGCCATGCCGCTGCTCATCGTCGTCACGCGGGGCGCCGGTGCGGCGAGCAGGGCCGGCAGCAGGCGCAGGGTCAGGGCGAACGGGCCGAGGTAGTTGCTGCCCATCTGCAGCTCGAACCCGTCCGCGGTGGTCTGCCGGGTGGGCGGGGCCATCACTCCGGCGTTGTTCACCAGCAGGTCGAGCGGGGCGCCGTCGGCGAGGATCCCGTCGGCGAACGCCTCGACGGAGGCCAGGTCGGCCAGGTCCACGCGCCGCACCTCCAGCAGCGCGTGCGGATGCCGGGCGAGGATCTCGGCGCGGGCCTGCTCCCCCTTGGCGACGGTGCGGACGGCCAGTACGACGCGCGCTCCGGCCTGGGCGAGGCGCCGCGCGGCCTCCTTGCCCGTGCCGCTGTTGGCACCGGTGACGACGACGGACCTGCCCGTCTGATCAGGGACGACGTAGGACGTGGACACGGTGACTCCTTCGGGATTCGCGGCCCACCGGAAATTAGAAGACCGGCGGTCTGTTGCATTTCAAGCTAGCAGACCGGCGGTTCGATAACAACAGACCGGGGGTCTGTTGATCGATGGCAGCAGACCCCCGGTCTGTAGACTGCGGACATGGCAGACACCTTCCAGCGCGCCCGCAACGAGGAGCAGCGCGCCGTTCGCCGCAGGGCGATCCTCGACACCGCGGCGGCGATGCTCGGAGAGATGCCCGTGTCACAGGTGTCCCTGAACGAGTTGAGCCGCCGGGTGGGGCTCGCGAAGTCGAACGTGCTGCGCTACTTCGAGTCCCGCGAGGCCGTCCTGCTGGAACTGCTCGCCACCGCCTCGCAGGAGCTGCTGGATCATCTGGACACCGCGCTCCCCCAGGCCGTCGACGCCGACGCTCCCGTCTCCGAGCGCACCGACCGGGTCGCCGCGACCATGGCGGACGCCCTCGCCGCGCGCCCGGTGCTCTGCGACCTGATCAGCGCTCAGGCCGCCGTCCTGGAGCGGAACGTGTCGACCCAGGTCGCCGCCGAGTACAAGCGCGCCGGCATCGCCCAGGCGTTCGCCCTGGCACACCTGGCCCGCGTGCACGTACCCGAACTGGGCGAGCGGGACAGCGTGCGGTTCGCCGCCGGGGCTCTCCTGACGGCCACGGCCGCCTGGCCGCACGCGCACCCGTCGGCGGCCGTGCTCGCGGTCTACGAGTCCGAGCCCGAACTGGCGGTCCTGCGCATCGACTTCGCGACAGCCCTGCGCGAGTCGCTCGAAGTCCTGCTGTCGGGGCTGCTGGCCCGGGCGTCACGCTGACATCAAGAATTCACTCCCTCACATGCAACCCACAGGTGGGTCCGGCGCGTAGAAGATGATGTCTGCGCCGCGACCCGCGGTGCGGCACGCACCTGGATCCGCTCGACGGACGACTACGGGGAGTACGACACAGATGGTCTCAGGAATGACGGTCAGGGGTACGGCGACGCTGGGGGCGGCCCTGCTGTCCGTCCTCGCTGTTCCCGCACACGACGCGGCGGCCGCGACGCCCGCCGACGTCAGCAGCCGGACCGTACAGGGCAGTTCGACGACAGCGGCCGACACCCTCCCGGCGCCCGACGTCGCGGGGCTGCGCGAGGTGCTGCGTACGGCGCTCTCGCAGGGGGCGCCCGGCGCCATGGCGCGGATCGACGACAACGGCACGGTCCACAAGGTCGCCGAAGGTGTGGCGGACAGAGCCGACGGACGGGCCATCGACAACGCCGACCGCTTCCGCGTCGGCAGTGTCACCAAGAGCTTCTCCGCCGTGGTGCTGCTGCAACTGGTCGACGAGGGGGCGCTCGACCTGGACGCCTCGGTCAACTCCTACCTGCCGGGGCTGCTGCCCGACGACCGGATCACGGTGCGCCATGTGCTGAGCCACCGCAGCGGTCTGTACGACTACACCAACGACATGTTCGCCAACACGGTCCCGGGCTTCGAGGCCGTACGCAACAAGGTCTTCAGCTACCAGGAACTGGTGGACCTGTCCCTGAAGCAGCCCCTCGGCAACGCTCCGGGCGCCGCCTACTCGTACTCCAACACCAACTTCGTCGTCGCGGGCATGCTCATCGAGAAGCTCACCGGCACGTCCGTGCAGTCCGCGTACAAGAGCCGCATCATCAAGCCGCTCAAGCTGCGTGACACCTCGTACGTGCACCCGAGGACGACGATCGCCGGGCGGCACGCCAACGGCTACCTCCCGCCCGACGAGGGTGGGACGCTCGTCGACTCGACCGAGCAGACCGTCTCGTGGGCACAGAGCGCGGGCGCGATCATCTCCAGCACCAAGGACCTGGACACCTTCTTCTCGGCCCTGCTCCGCGGCGAACTGACCTCGGCCGCGCAGCTCGCCCAGATGCAGCAGTGGGTGCCCGTGAACAGCACCCAGGGGTACGGGCTGGGCCTGCGCCGGCGCGACCTGTCGTGCGGGATCTCGGTGTACGGCCACACGGGTACCGTGCAGGGCTACTACACGTACGCCTTCACGTCGAAGGACGGCGCGCGCACGGTCACGGCGCTCGCGAACACGTCCAACAACGGGACCGTCCTCAACACGATGGCCCGCACGCTGGAGTCCGCGTTCTGCGGCAAGCCGGCGGCGACCTCGAAGGCTTCGAAGGCCCCGGCGGCGCGCGGTCAGGCGTTCGTGGAGCGCTACGAGGACATCGCTCCCGGGATCGCCCGCGACTGACCGGCGGCGGGTGCCAGGAACCCGCGCACACCCGTGGGGCGTTGTCCGGGCAACGCCCCACGGGGCGCGCACAGCGATCCGGCACCCGACAGGCGGCACGATGAGTGAGTTGGTACCCGGCGGCAATCTGCCCCTGCCCGGCGGCGCCCTGACCCTGCGGGTGTCCGGCCCGTTCGACGTGTCGGCGCTCGTCACCGACGACAGCGGCACCGTGCGCGGGGACGCCGACTTCGTGTTCTACAACCAGCCGGCCGCCCCCGGCGCGCGCCTGAGCGGGGAGACCCTCACGGTCGATCCGGCCGCGCTGCGGGCCGGGGCGAGCCGCGTCACCGTCGTCGTCAGTCCCGCCGAGCCCGGGACCCCGCTGGGACGGCTGCCCGCGCCGACCTTGCGGGTCACCGGGGCCGGCGGTCGTCTCCTCGCCCGGTTCACACCGCCGCGTCCGGAGCGGGAGACCGTGCTGCTGCTCGCGGAGATCTACCGCCGCGGAACCGCGTGGAAGCTGCGCGCACTGGGCCAGGGGTACGCCGACGGGCTGGCGGGGATCGCTCGGGACTTCGGGATCGAGGTGAGCGAGGACGCCGACGCGGGTGCCCGCTCCGAACCCGCTCCCGCTCCCGCTCCCGCTCCCGCTCCCGCCGGAATGCATAGCTCCGGAATGCGTGGCTCCGGAACCGGCGGGCCCGTCGCCGACGGATTTCTCGGGCTCGTGAACTCCGCCCGCGCCGCCGTCGGTTCCGCGCCCGTCGCCCTGGACGCCCGTCTGACGGCCGCCGCGCGGGCGCACGCCGCCACGATGGCCGCACGGGGTCGCCTGGGCTCGGAGGGCGCCGACGGACTCTCCGTCCACCAGCGCGTCACCGCGGGCGGCTACGCCTACCTCACGATCGGCGAGCACCTGGTCTCCGGGCCGCGCGATCCGGCGGAGTTCGTGGAGTACTGCCTGTCGGGCGAGCGGACCCGGCGGACGGTCCAGGACCCGGCGTTCACCGAGGCCGGTGTGGCCTGCGTGCCCGACGGCCGGTCCGGCACGCTCTACTGGACGGCGCTGTGGGCCAGGCCCCTGACCCCGGCCGGCCTGACGCGGACCGCCGCCGAGGTACTCGCGCTCACCAACGCGGAGCGGGCCGCGGCCGGTCTGCCGCCGCTGGTCGAGGACCCCCTGCTCACCAGGGCGGCGCAGGCGCACAGCGCGGACATGGTGGCTCGCGCCTTCTACTCCCACACGGCCCCCGACGGCAGCGAGCCCTGGCACCGGGCCGCCGCGGCGGGCAGCGCCCGCCGCACCATCGGCGAGAACATCGCCTGCGGCCAGCGCTCCCCCGCCGAGGTCGTCCAGGGCTGGATGGACAGCCCCGGCCACCGCGCCAACATCCTCAAGCCCGCCTTCACCCACATGGGCGTCGGCTTCGCGGGCGGCGGTTCGGCGGGCACGTACTGGACGCAGCTCTTCGGCGCCTGACCCCGACCGCCCGCCACAGCCTTGCTGCCGCTGTATATCGTCGCAGGTCAGAGGCAGGTTAACGATGATGACAACGGTCACCGATGCAGCCTTTGCCGATCTCCGCGAGGTGCGCTTCACTGCGGATGACGGACACCCGTCGGACACCGCAACGAGGGGGACTCTCATGACCAGCGCGCACCACGGCCACGAGCACGGGTCGGGCGGGCACGCGGGGCACTCGCACGGTGTCACCGCGGACGCGGACCGCCGCTGGCTCGCGATCGCGCTGACACTGATCGCCACGTTCATGGCGGTCGAGGTCGTCATCGGTGTCGTCGCCCAGTCGCTCGCGCTGATCTCCGACGCCGCGCACATGCTCACCGACGCCGTGTCCATCGTGCTGGCCCTCATCGCGATGCGGCTCGCCGAGCGTCCGGCCCGCGGCGGCTTCACATACGGCCTGAAGCGGGCCGAGATCCTCTCCGCCCAGGCGAACGGGCTGACGCTGCTGCTGCTCGGTGCCTGGCTGGCGTACGAGGCGGTGCGGCGGCTGTTCGATCCGCCCGCGGTGGAGGGCGGGCTGATGTTCTACACGGCCCTCGCGGGCATCGCGGTGAACGTCGTGGCGGCCTGGTGCATCTCGAAGGCCAACCGGACCTCGCTCAACGTCGAGGGCGCCTACCAGCACATACTCAACGACCTGTTCGCGTTCATCGGTACCGCGATCGCCGGTCTCGTCGTGCTGCTGACCGGGTTCGCACGGGCCGACGCCATCGCCACGCTGGTCGTGGTGGCCCTGATGTTCAAGGCCGGTTACGGGCTCGTACGGGAGTCGGGGCGGATCTTTCTGGAGGCGGCGCCCGCGCACCTCGACCCGGACGTCATCGGGGACCGGCTGGCCGCGCACTCGTCGGTCGCCGAGGTGCACGACCTCCATGTGTGGACCATCACCTCGGGGACGCCGGCGCTGTCCGCGCACGTCCTGGTCGAACCCGTCGCGGACTGCCACACCGTGCGCCGGGACCTGGAGAAGATCCTGCAGTGCGACTACGAGGTCAGCCACACCACCCTTCAGGTCGACCACGCCCCCGAGGACTTCCTTGAGGTCCGCACCGGCGGCGACGACGCGCACTGCGAGGCCGCGCACGGTCCGGTCCACCGCGACGAGCCGCACCTGCACTGAGCGGACGGCCCGGCCCGGACCCCTGAACGGACCGGACCCCTGATTCGCCGAGGGCAGAACGCGGCGGGCTCCCCGAACCGGGCCGCGTTTCCTAGGGTGGTGGCGTGAGCAGCCACGCGTCGAACTCAGCCCGCGTCATTCCCCTGCGACCCGTTCCGGCCGATCCGGCCGAGCCCGCCGAACCAGTGGTGCCGGTGGTACCGACACCCAGGGAGCCGTTGTGGCGGGACGTCGTGGGTGAGGTCCTGCGGCGCGAGCGGCTCGCGCAGGAGCGGACGCTCAAGGATGTCGCCGAAGCGGCCCGGATCTCGATGCCGTACCTCTCGGAGCTGGAGCGCGGCCGCAAGGAGGCCTCGTCCGAGGTCCTCGCAGCCGCCGCGCACGCGCTCGGACTGGGCCTCGCCGATCTGCTCGCCCTGTCGCACCGGCGCCTGATGCGTCAGGTCCAGCCGCGGACCCTCAGCTCCCGCACCGCGCCCCGGCGCACCGGGGCGAGCTCCCGGTCCGGCGAGATCCGGCTCGCCGCCTGACCCGCGTCACGCCGCCCGGGACGGATACCTGACGTCTCAGGCGGCGGCCGCCAGGCGCCCGCTCAGCACCTCGTCGGCGAGCCCGTACGCCACCGCCTCCCGCGCGGTGAAGATCTTGTCGCGGTCCATGTCGGCGCGCAGGGTCTCGACGGAGTGGTGGGTGTGCAGGGACAGCACCTCCTCGACCTGGGAACGGATCCGGAGCATCTCCTTGGCCTGGAGGCTCAGGTCGGAGACCGTCCCTCGCGCGCCGCCGCTCGCGGGCTGGCCGAGCAGCACCCGCGCGTGTTCCAGGATGAAGCGTCGGCCGGGGTCTCCGCCCGCCAGGAGCACCGCCGCGGTCGAGGCGGCCTGTCCGACGCAGAACGTCGAGATGGGCGCGCTGACGAAGCTCATCGTGTCGTAGATCGCCATGAGCGAGGTGAACGAGCCGCCGGGCGAGTTGAGGTAGATCGCGATCTCCCGCTCGGGCCCCGCCGACTCCAGGTGGAGCAGCTGGGCGATGACGACGTTGGCCACGCCGTCGTCGATCTCGGTACCGAGGAAGATGATCCGCTCGGACAGCAGCCGGCTGTAGATGTCGTACGCGCGCTCGCCCTGCGGGGTGCGCTCGACGACATTGGGAATCGTGTACGAGCTCATGCCCGGCGCATACTGGCCCATGCCCCTTGTGTGCTGGTCCAGGCCCCTCGTGTACTGGTCCATGTCAGAGCCCCATCCGTCGCTTCGAGGAGGCCGGGCGGACGTCGTCGAGTGCTTCGACGACCCGGTCGACCATGCCGTACTCCCTGGCCTGTTCGGCCGTGAACCAGCGGTCGCGGTCGCCGTCGCGGGAGATCGTCTCCTCGCTCTGGCCGGTGTGTTCGGCGGTGATGCGCTCGATGGTCTCCTTGGTGAACCGGAGGTTCTCGGCCTGGATGGCGATGTCGGCGGTGGTGCCGCCGATGCCCGCGGAGGGCTGGTGCATCATGATCCGCGCGTTCGGGAGCGAGTAGCGCTTGCCGGGGGTGCCGACGGTGAGCAGGAACTGCCCCATGCTCGCGGCGAATCCCATGGCCAGGGTCGAGACGTCGTTCGGGATGAGCCGCATGGTGTCGTAGATCGCCAGGCCCGCGTGGACGGAGCCGCCCGGGCTGTTGACGTAGAGACCGATGTCGGTGCGGGGGTCCTCGGCGGAGAGCAGGAGCAGTTGCGCGCAGACGCGGTTCGCGGAGACCTCGTCGACCTGGGTGCCGAGGAAGATGATGCGCTGGTTGAGGAGCTGGGCGGCGAGGTGGTCGTCGAACCGTGACGGCGGGGTGTCACCCTCCTCGGCCCGTGGCCCTGGGTCGAACGCGGTGCTGCTGAGTGCCATCGCTCCTCCTGGTGGTGGCGCGGCCCGGTGTGCCGCGGTCTCTCCACCCTCGGTCCGCCGTCGGCGCCGCGGAAGGAATCTCGGCCCTCAGCAGATTCGCCGACGGCAGAGCCCGCGCCGCCGCACGGGCCCCTGCTCGGCGGCCACCCGGTCCCGGGTCGCTACTTGGTGACGACCAGCGAGAACTCGTACAGGTCTCCCCGGCACAGCGACTCGCCGTACTCGACGACATGGCCCGTCTCGTCGAAGGCCGTGCGGCGGACCAGCAGGGCGGCGGAGCCCTCCTTGACGCCGAGCAGCCGGGCCTGGCGGCCGGTGACGTTCACCGCGCGGATCTGTTGGGTGGCCCGCACGACCCGGACGCCCTGGGTGGTCTGCAGGGCTTCCGAGAGCGAGCCCTTGAGCAGTGACTCGTCCAGGTCCGGGAAGCGCTCGGCGGAGAGGTAGACGGTCTCCAGGCAGATGGGGAAGCCGTCGCCGAGGCGCAGCCGTTCGATGCGGTGGAGGGTGGTGCCGGGGTCGACGCCCAGGGCCGTGGAGTGGTGCAGGTCGGCCTCGACGAGTTCCGCGGCGAGGAGTTCGGCGCTGGGCCGGTAGCCGCGCGAGCGCAGGTCCTCGGAGAACGAGGTGAGCGTCGACGTCTTGGTGATCTGGGGGTGGGAGACGAAGGATCCGACGCCCCGCACACTGCGGATGAGGCCGTCCTCGCGGAGCGCCTGGAGCGCGCGCCGGGCGGTCGCCCGGCTGACGTCGTACCGTTCGGCGAGCTGCCGTTCGGTGGGCAGCGCCTCGTCGGGGCGCATCCCGGCGATGTCGGCCTGGAGCCGTCGCCGCAGCGCCTCGTGCTTGAAGGAGTCCGTCACCTGGCCGTCGTCCGAGCGCCTGTCCTCGACCGTCACATTCACTCCGCGGTTCGTACCTGTCCGCTATCCCCGGCGTTCCCACTGTTCTCGAAGGACGCGGTAGCGGGGCATCAGAGTACGCACCACGTCAAGCGTCGCTCCGGCGGTACCCGCTCCCGGTGTCGCCGGCCCGCTGCGGTCGGCCACCCACCGCTCCTCCTGGGCGAGCAGCGATGCCTCGAACTCCTCGGCCCGGTAGGGGGATCCGGTCTCCAGCGCCCGGGCGATGTGCTCGTACCAGCCGCGCCAGCGGGGCAGGTAGAACGTGCCGACCAGGCCGGCCCAGTGGCGGCCCGAGTAGTCGTGCAGCTTGCTGCGGGTGTGGCCCCAGAGGGTGATCAGACGTCGTGCGTCGGTCTCGTACAGGTCGGCCTCGGCCGGGGTGGCGGCCCATCCGCGGGCGTCGGCCAGCCAGGTGTCCAGCCGGTGTTCGGGCCGGGTGGCCAGCAGCGTGTCCAGGTCCTCGATGGTGTCGAGGAGTTCGCGGGCGGCCCGGTGGAAGCCGTCGGCGTCGCGGGCCAGGGCCGCGTCCGCCGCCCGCCACTGCCGTTCGCACGCCACGTGGGTGAGCACCTGCGCGGTGACGTCGCACAGGTCCCGGCCGAGCGGCCCCGCGCTGTCCTCCTGGGTCGCCTCGTCGGCCAGGAGCACCCAGGCCTCGGCCAGGGCCTGTGGTACGTCGGGCGACGGCCGGTCGGCCAGGTGGACGGGCAGCTCGTGCCGCAGATCGCCCTCCAGCGTGGGCCGCCCGACGATGACCGAGCCCGGTGGCCCGGGGCCTTCGGACGCGTAGACGCTGTCGTGCAGCAGGTCCCAGGCGCGCAGCAGTCCGGGGGTCGCACGGCCGTACCGGGCCCGCGTCCAGGTCTCCAGCCAGGCTCGTACGTCGTCGACGGAGCCCTGCCAGGCGACGTCGGCCAGCAGCTCGTACAGGACCGGATCGCCGCCGAAGGCCTCCATGCTCGCGCCGGTCCCGGACAGTGAGCCGCCGCGTGCGTCGGACTGCGCGCGGGCGGCGCCGGTGGCGATCTCGTCCAGCTTTCCGTAGAGGCCGGGCCGCCCGCCGAGGCTGTGGAGCATGCACCACACCCAGGGCTTCTTCCGGTAGCCGTCGGTGCGCTGCCAGACCGGCCGGTGCTCGGCCCACAGGTCGAGGATCAGCAGTCCGTCGTCCGGGATGGCGTCGAGAAAGGCCCCGGTGCGTTCGGGTGTCCAGTAGCGGGAGCGGTAGGAGAAGGGCCACGCCTGGAGGACCCAGGTGGCCCGGTCGTCCACCGCGGTCATGACGCCGTGCACCGCCCGCGCGACCTGGGCGAGGTCGGCGGGGTCGCTGACCGGGGGTGTCGTCTCGATGAAGGGGTCGGCGGCGTAGAGGTGGTCGGTGCCGAAGAGCCGGGTCTGCTCGGTCAGCAGGGTGGTACCGAACTCCTCGAAGAGCGGGTCCCGCGGGTCGAGCATGCCGACCTCGAAGTCCCACCAGGGGAGGGTCGTCGAGCGGGCGCCCCGCTCCGCGATCAGCTCCTGCGGGACGTGCCCGGAGAAGCCCTGGAGGACCGGCCGCATGCCCAGGGCGCGTTCCCGGGCGAGGATGCGCCGGCCGAGGTCGGCGTGTCCGTCGATCCAGCTCTGCGGCAGGGGGCCGGACCAGCCGTCGAGCGAGGCGAGCCAGTTCCACGGCAGGTAGGCCGGTCCGCCGAGGAAGCTCCGGGCGGTCCCGTCGTCGAGGCCGGTGCTCAGCAGGGCGCGTTGCCAGGCCGCTTCGAGTCCGGTCATGGCGAGGGGTGTGGTCACTCCGTGCAGGGCCATCCAGTCGATGTGGCGTTCCCAGCGCGCCCACTCCCAGAACGCCGTGGTGTAGCCGAAGGTGCACACGTTGAAGTGGTAGCGGTGCGGGTACGGGGAGGTCGTCCGCGGTGTCGTGCCGGTGCGCGGCAGCCGGTCCGGCAGCCGGGGCCCGGGAGCGTCCCAGGTGATCTGCGTCCCGCAGGCGGTCCGCAGGTACCAGCGCAGCGCGGAGGCGACCGCGACCCCGCTGGACCCGCGCAGGGCCACTCCGCCCGGCCCGGCGTCGACCTCGTACCAGTCGCGTCCGGCGCCCCCGGGGACCACCTCGGCGGTGAACTCCGCGGCCCGGTCCCCCAGGAGGCGCCGGAGCAGCTGCCGGGCGGCCGGGGTTCCGGTGCCCTGTTCCTCGGGAAGTGTCATCGTCCGGACCGCTCCTGACGAAATCGGCGACGAAGTCGGCAACGGCGTCGACAGTCGATGCCGCAGTCATCACCGGCCTCGGCTGTGGTACGTACCACGGAACTCTCGAAGCTAGCCGTGCCACTCGGGCCGGTCAAGGAAGTCGACCGGAAAGAAGGCAGGTCGGCCGCAGGGCTGGGCAGCGCCATGGCCCTCTGGTACGGTCCACAGCCACGCCAGCGGCTCCGTTCGACACCTCGGGTGGCCTCGATACGATGAACGCCGATCTCGCCTACTTCGCCGCACTCCAGGAGAACCTCACCGCGATGGCCACCGCCGAGCGGCCCGCGATCGAGCGCGCCGCCCGGGCCGTGGCGGACAGCATCGTGGCCGGGGGTGTCGTCCACTACTTCGGCAGCGGCCACTCCCAACTCGTCGCCGTCGAACCGCTGCAGCGCGCCGGCGGACTCGCGCCGGTCAACGTCATCGCGGACCCGGCGCTCTCCCCCGTGGCCCCGCGCCACGCCGGCGCGGCCGAACGCGTCAGCGGCTACGCGGCGGCCGTCCTGCGTACGGCGGACATCAGGGCGGGCGAGGTGGTGGTCGTCGTCTCCAACTCCGGGATCAACGCCGTGCCCGTCGAATTCGCTCTGGGCGCCCGCGAGTCGGGGGCGACCGTGGTGGCCGTCACCAGCCGGGCGCACTCCCTGGCCGCCGAGTCCCGGCACAGCGGCGGGCTGCGGCTGCTCGACGTCGCCGACATCGTCATCGACACCCACGGCAGCCCCGGCGACACGGTGGTGCCGCTGGGCGACCTGGCCGTGGGAGCCCTGTCGACCGTGCTGGGGGCGGCCCTGGTGAACGCCCTGACCTGCCGGGCGGCCCAACTGCTCGCCGAACATCACAAGCAGGAACCGCCGTTGATCGTCAGTCAGAACACCGACGCCGACGCCGAGCACCGCAACAACGAGCTGCTGGAGCGGTTCAGGGACCGCTGTCCGAGAGGCTGACGTACCGATCCGACCGACGAGGCCACGCAAGGAGGCCGATGATGGACCGCACACACCGGGTGCGCCGCCGCATCGCCGCGACGGTCTGCGCCGCCGCCCTCGTGCTGCCGCTCGCCGCGTGCGACGCCCTCACCCCGGGCAGCGCGACGGCGGTGCCGGGCCCCACGAGCGTGCCGTCCTCGACGGCCGTGCCGGACGGGGACATCACGCTGCATCTCCAGTTCGCCGACGCCCCGTTGATGGTCGACGCGCTGATCGCCGCGTTCGAGAAGGACCACCCCGGCATCGACGTGGAGCCGCAGTACAAGACGTTCTCGGACTACGTCCAGAACCTCAAGCTGACGATGACCTCGGACACCGCTCCCGACATCGCGCAGTACGCGGTCGGTATGACCGATCTCGCGGCGGACGGCCACATCCTGGACCTGGCGCCCTACCGGGAGGCGTACGGCTGGGACAAGGCCATTCCGCCGGTCAGCCTCGACCAGCTCACGGCCGGGCAGACGAGCGAGGCCACCGGCGGGCGCGCCCTGTTCGGGGTGCCGGCCGGGCTGTCGATGACGGGCATCTACTACAACAAGAAACTCGCCGCGAAGGCCGGTATCGACGCCCCGCCCAGGACCCTGGACGAGTTCGGGAAGCAGCTCGCCGCGGCCAAGGACGCGGACCTGACCCCGCTCGGGGTCGGCGCGCTCGACTCCGGCGGTCTGCACCTGTGGGCCGCCCTGCTCAACCAGCTGATGCCCACGGACGAGTACTGGGACTGGGTGAACGGCAAGAAGGGCGCCACGATAGAGAATCCGGCCGCGGTCGAGGCCAGCGAGGACATGATCGAGTGGGGCCGCAAGGGCTACTACAACGAGTCCGCGAACGGCACCGCGCAGGTCGACTCGACCGCCCAGTTCACCAAGGGCGACAGCGTCTTCCTGATCAACGGCAACTGGGCGGCCGGGCAGCTGGCCACCGTCATGGGGGACGACGTCGGGTTCTTCCCGATGCCCGGCGAACAGGCCGGCTCTCCCACGGTGGCCTCGGGGTTCAGCGTCTCCTACGCCGTGTCGGCCAAGACCGAACACCCCGAGGCCGCAGGCGCGTTCCTCGACTTCCTGACCTCTCCCGAGGCCGGCCAGATCATCAGCGACAACGGCTTCATGCCGCCCAACCCGGACGCCGTGAAGAAGCCGACGGGCGTGCTCGCGGACATCGCGGCGGGCCACCGGCGGGCCGTGGCCGACGACGGCATCACCACGTTCCCCGACTTCGCCGCGCCCGCGATGCTCGACCGGCTGCGCTCCGGCGTCCAGAAGCTCATCGCGGACCGCGTCGAGCCCGCGGACTACCTCGACTCTCTTCAGGACGAGTGGGAGGACCATCATGGGGAGTAGGCCGCCGGTCCGCAGCGGGGAGGCCCGCAGGCGGTGGCGCGGGTACGTGTACGTCCTGCCCGCCTTCGCCGTGTACTTCGCCTTCGCGGTGCTGCCCGCCCTGCACACGGCGTATCTGTCGCTGTTCGAGTGGGACGGCGTCACGCTCGGCGAGTGGGTCGGGCTCGGCAACTACGCGGAGATCTTCCAGGACTCGATCCTGCGCCGGTCGGTGTTCAACGCCCTGGTGCTGGTGGTGTTCTTCTCCCTCGTGCCCATCGTGCTCGGGCTGCTGTCGGCCGGTCTGCTGGCCCGCTACCGGCGGCCCGGCATGGGGGCGTACCGCTTCCTGTTCATGCTGCCGCAGGTCGTGCCGCTCGTCGCGGTCGGCGTGACCTGGCGCTGGCTGTACGGGGACGACGGGGTGGTCAACCAGACACTGCGCGCGGTGGGCCTGGACAGCGTGGCCCGGGCGTGGCTGGGCGATTTCGACGCCGCGCTGATCGCCGTGGGACTCGTCGGCACCTGGGTGCTGAGCGGTCTGTGCATGATGCTCTTCCTCAGCGGCGTGCAGAAGGTGGAGCCCAGCCTGTACGAGGCGGCCCGGATCGACGGCGCGGGCCCGGTCCGCGAGTTCGTGTCGGTGACGCTGCCGCATCTGCGGGGTGAACTCGCCGTCGCCATGACCGTCACGACGGTGGCCGCGCTGGCCAGCTTCGACATCGTGTACGTGACGACGAACGGCGGTCCGGGCGAGCAGACGACGGTTCCCGGCCTGCTCGTGTACCGGCTGGCGTTCTCCGAGGGCAAGGTGGGGCTCGCCGCGGCCCTGGCCGTCGTCCTGGGCGTCCTGATACTCGCGATCGTCTACCTCATCAACCGTCTGTCGAGGGATCGGACATGAACACCGTCGCGCGCTCGGAACGCTGGTCCGGCTACGCGCTCCTCACCGTCATGGCGATCGCCGTCGTGATCCCGTTCCTCAGTGTCTTCCTCGCCTCGCTGCAGCCCGCGGGGACCCCGGTGGTGGGCCTGAGCTGGCCGGAGCGGTGGAACTGGGACAACTACGAGACGGCGTGGTCGGTGGCGGGGTTCTCCGACCTCATCCGGCACAGCCTCGTCATCGCGGTCGGGGTCGTGCCCGCCTGTCTGGTCCTCGCCGCGCTGGCGGGGTACGCGCTGGGCACGATGAAACTGCCCGGCGGCAACGCCGTGGCGGCGTTCTTCATCGCCGGCCTCACGATCCCGGTGGAGCTGATCGTGGTGCCCCTCTACTTCGACCTGCGCGCTCTGGGGCTGACCAACTCGTACCTGGGCGTGATCCTGGTGGAGATCGCGCTGTTCATGCCGTTCAGCGTGTTCTGGATGCGCACGCACTTCCTGTCGACGCCCACGTCGCTGGTGGAGGCGGCGCGGATCGACGGGGCCTCGTCGGCGACGATCCTGGTGCGGATCCTGCTGCCGCTGGCCCGGCCGTCCCTGATGACGCTCGGGCTGCTCGTCTTCATGTGGTCGTGGAACCAGTTCCTGCTGGTGCTGGTCCTCATCCAGGACACCACCAAGCACACGGCGCCCGCGGGTCTCGGGTTCTTCGTCGGTCAGAACAGCACGGACATCCCCACACTGGCGGCGGGAACGATCATCGTGATGCTGCCGATCCTGATCCTCTTCGTCGTCTTCCAGCGCAGCTTCATCGCGGGACTGCTCCAGGGGGCGATGAAGGGCTGACCGCTGTTGACGGGGCGTCAGGCACGGGGGTCCGAAACGGGCGCCGACGGGGCTCGAAGGGGGATACCGACAGGGGTTCGAAGGCGGACCGGACGGTCAGGCGGCCTGCGACGAGTCCGCGTGCGCGTCGGGCCGGGGGGCGGCGACCGCCCATTCCAGGACCAGTCGTTGGTACTCCCGCCGCTGCTCACCGCTCAGCGTCCCGCCGGCCCGGAGCCACAGGGCCCGGATCTCTTCGTTGACCTCGGCGGCTGATCTTTGCGTGGCTCCCGGCGCACGACGGTGAGTGGTGGACATACCGTGAATCATACGGGGCTCTGCGTGAAGACCATGTGAGTGGCGACTGTGATCCTTACCGCCTCCGGGCGCCTGTGACAAGGGCCACGGCGCCCGGCCGCAAGATCGGGCGATGGCGTCAGGCCGGGCCTGATCCGGAGCCCAGGACCAGCGTCTGGATGGCCAGTACGGCTCCGCCCCGTGCCCAGTCGTGGAAGTCGGAGACCTTGGTCTCCAGGTTGACCGGATCGGCCTGCGGATGGCGGTTGGCGAGGACGGCCTGCTGGACCACCGGTCCGGCCACGTCGACCAGGCCGACGCCCTCCCCGGCGAGGAGGATCTTCTCGGGCATGGCGAAGTTGGCGATCTGCGCGACGAGGGTGCCCAGGGCGCGCGCCGCCTCGTCGACGACCCGGGCGGCCATGGGCTCGCCCTCGGCGGCCAGTGCGAGGATCTCGTCGTACGAGACGTCCCGGCCGGTGGCGGCGCGGACCTGGTAGCGGATGCTCGGGATGGTCAGCAGGGAGATGGCGCTGCCGCGTTCACCCTCGGGTGTGAGCGGGCCGTACGGGTTGACCATCCAGAAGCGGCCGACGCCGCGCCCGTCCTCGGCGGTCACCACCCGCTTGCCGCCGCTGACCAGGCCGTAGCCGAGGCCCGCTCCGATGGTGAGCACCGCGAACCGGTCGAGGCCGCGGCCCGCGCCGAACCAGCTCTCGGCCTCGACGAGCGCGTTCACGTCGTTCTCGACGACGACGGGGAGCCCGGTGCGCTCCTGGAGGAGCCGCGCCAGGGGGACGTCGCGCCAGCCGAGGAAGGCCGACTCGTCGACGACGGAGCGGTCCGAGGCCCGGCCGCCCAGTCCGATGCCGATCCCGGCCAGACCGGGGAAGTCCCGGGCGAACTCCTCCGTGACCGCCCGCAGCACCTCCACGACGTGCTGCGGATCATGGCTGTACAGGGGCAGGTCGTGGCGGGCGACGATGTCGCTCCTGAGGGTAGTGACGACCCCGTAGACCATGTCCTCGGTGATCTTGAAGCCGACGAAGGTCCGGGACTCGGCGACGATGTCGAGGGGCTGGGACGGGCGTCCCTGACGCACCTCGACCTCGGGGGGCGCGCTGCCCTCGGCGACCTCGACCAGCAGGCCCGACTCGATGAGCGGCTTCGTGAGCCGGGTCAGGCTGCCCGCGGACAGGTCGAGCCGACGGGCGATGTCGCTGCGCGACAGCGGGCCGCGCGTGAGCACCTCGATCGCCACGGAGCGCTCACCGGGACTGAGCGGCAGCCAACTGGCAGCACGTGCGGTCATGACCGACCCCCCACAAGATTTCTTTCGATGCTGAAGTAATGGTGCCATCCTAGGCCGCGTAAACCCAGAATAAAAGAAACCCGCACACCTCTTGACGGCTTGATTCTTTCGGCTCGAAAGTAAGTGGCCCGAGGACGAGCCGCAGACGAGGGAGTCTCCCGATGACCGTCGCCTCCAGCAGCCCACCGTCGCGTCTGTCACCGCGCGACGTCGAGGGCACAGCTTCGAAGCCGAAACCCGGCAGGAAGCGAGAACGTGACGGTGGCGGCCGCGGTGACGGGGCCCTCGCGGCTCTGTTCATCGCGCCGGCCATGCTGGGTTTCCTGGTCTTCCTTCTGTGGCCGACACTGCGCGGCATCTATCTGAGCTTCACCCGCTACAACCTGCTGACCCCGCCCGAGTGGGTGGGCCTCGACAACTACACCCGCATGGTCAACGACCCCATCTTCTGGGACTCGATGAAGGTGACCGTCGAGTACGTGTTCATCAACATCGGTCTGCAGACGGTCTCGGCGCTGGCCATCGCCGTCCTTCTGCAGCGCCTCACACAGTCGGCGGTGCTGCGGGGCATCGTGCTGACTCCGTACCTGATGTCGAACGTCGTCGCGGGCATCGTCTGGCTGTGGATGCTCGACACCCAGCTCGGCATCGGCAACGAGATCATCGCGGGCCTGGGATTCGACCGCATCCCGTTCCTGGCGGACGAGACCTGGGCGATCCCGACGATCGCGCTGATCAACGTCTGGCGGCACGTCGGCTACACCGCCCTGCTGCTCTTCGCCGGGCTGCAGGCCATCCCCGGCGACATGTACGAGGCGGCGAAGGTCGACGGCGCGAGCGAGTGGCGGATGTTCTGGCGCATCACCATGCCGCTGCTGCGACCGGTACTGGCGGTGGTGCTGATCATGACCGTGATCGGCTCGTTCCAGGTCTTCGACACCGTGGCGGTGACGACCAACGGCGGTCCCGCGAACGCCACCAACGTGCTCCAGTTCTACATCTACGGCTCGGCGTTCGGCCGCTTCCAGTTCGGCTACGCCTCGGCGATGTCCGTGGCGCTGCTGGTCGTGCTCAGCGCGATCACCATCCTCCAGTACCGGCTCACCCGAGCCGGTCAGACCGACCTCGGCTGACGAAGGGAGCGACCGACATGACTGCCGTGACGGCAACGACGACGAAGGTACGGCCCGCACCGCGCCGAAAGCTCTCCCTCGGGAAGGTCGTGGCCTGGACGGTGATGGGCGCGATGGTGCTCATCACCCTGCTGCCCTTCTATTGGATCCTGCGCACCGCGCTGTCCTCGAACACGGCGCTCGCGGCCCACCCCGGTGATCTCCTGCCCGTGGACCTGACGACCGGCGGTTTCGAGCGGGCGCTGGGCCTGCAGTCCACCAAGGAGGCGATCGCCGAAGGCGGTTCGGGCGGCGGGCTGAAGTTCTGGCGCTATCTGGTCAACTCGGTGATCGTCTCCACCCTGATCACGGTCTTCCAGATCCTCTTCTCCGCCATGGCCGCGTACGCCTTTGCCCGGCTGCGGTGGCGCGGCCGGGACAAGGTGTTCGGGCTGTTCCTGGCCGGGCTGATGGTCCCCACGATCTTCACCCTGCTGCCGAACTTCGTCCTCATCAAGGAACTCGGCCTGGTCGACACCCTGCTGGGCATCTCCCTGCCGACGATGTTCATGACCCCGTTCGCGGTGTTCTTCATGCGCCAGTTCTTCATGAACGTGCCCCGGGAGGTCGAGGAGGCGGCGCTCCTCGACGGGGCCGGGAAGATCCGCATCTTCTTCCGCGTCATGCTGCCGATGGCGTCCTCGCCCGTCCTCACCCTGGGCGTGCTGACGTACATCACCTCCTGGAACGACTACTTCTGGCCGCTGATGGTCTCCTACAGCGACAGCTCGCGCGTGCTCACCGTGGCACTGGCCATCTTCCGGGCGCAGACGCCGCAGACCGGTTACGACTGGTCCGGCCTGATGGCGGCCACGCTCATCGCCGCGCTCCCGATGCTCGTACTCTTCGGCTTCTTCGCGCGCCGCATCGTCAGCACCATCAGCTTCACCGGCATCAAGTAAGGGAATGGGCATGCGAATTCGTACGCGTACGGTCGTGGCACTGACCGGTGTGCTGGCGTTGTCCCTGACGACGGGCTGCGCGAAGGGCGGGGCCGCCGGAGCGGGCAAGGACACGGTGACGTACTGGCTCTGGGACGCCAACCAGCTGCCCGCCTACGAGGCCTGCGCCAAGGGCTTCGAGAGCCGGAACCCGGGACTGAAGGTGAAGATCACCCAGATGGGCTGGGCCGACTACTGGACCAAGCTCACCGCGAGCTTCATCGCGGGCACCGAACCCGACGTGTTCACCGACCACATCCAGAAGTTCGGGCAGTTCGCCGACCTGAACGTGCTCGAACCGCTCGACGACCTGGACATCGACGACTCCGCCTACCAGCCGGGCCTCGCCGCCAACTGGACCGGCCAGGACGGCCACCGCTACGGCGCCCCCAAGGACTGGGACACCGTCGCCCTCTTCTACAACAAGAAGCTGACCGAGAAGGCCGGGCTGGCCGCGGACGAGCTCAACGGCCTCGCCTGGAACCCCGAGGACGGCGGCACCTTCGAGAAGGCCATCGCGCACCTGACCGTCGACGAGAACGGGAAGCGCGGCGACGAGAAGGGCTTCGACAAGAACAACGTCAAGGTGTACGGCCTCGCCACGGGCGGCGCCGGCGACAGCGACGGACAGACCACCTGGAGCCCGTTCGCCGCCTCGGCGGGCTGGAAGTACACGGACAAGGCACGCTGGGGCACCGAGTACCAGTACGACAGCAAGACCTTCCAGTCGGCGATCGACTGGTACTTCGGCCTCGCGAAGAAGGGCTACCTCGCACCGTTCACCGACTACACCGACGGCGCCAACCCGCCCAACGCCCAGGTCGCCTCCGGCCGGGCGGCGACCGCCCTCGACGGCGCCTGGATGATCTCCACGTACTACGGCACCAAGGGCCTCGACGTCGGTACGGCCGTCACCCCGGCCGGTCCGACCGGCAAGCGGGCCACCATGATGAACGGCCTCGCCGACTCCGTCACCAGGAACGCCCCCAACAAGGCGGGCGCGAAGAAGTGGGTGCGCTACCTGGCCTCCGACGAGTGCCAGAAGACCGTCGGCGGCTACGGCATCGTCTTCCCCGCGACCCTGGACGGGACCAGGACGGCGGTGGCGGCGTACAGGAAGAAGGACATCGACGTGTCCGCCTTCACCGGACCGGTCACGGACGAGAAGGACTTCACCACCTTCTCCTTCCCGGTCACCGACTACGCGGCGGACGTGTACGCCCTGATGCGTCCCGCGATGCAGGACGTCTTCGCCAACAACGCCCCGGTGAAGGGCCTGACCAAGACCAACGACCAGATCAACTTCATCCTCGGCCAGTGAATCGGCCGGTTGACCAGCCGGTGATCCGGCCGATGAACCGGACCGTGACTCGGACAGTGAAAGGCACACACTCCATGACGTTCTCCCTCGGCATCGTCGGCGCCGGCCAGTTCTCCGGCCAGTTCGCGAAGCTGTTTCTTGCCCACCCGGGTGTCGGTGAGGTCTACGTCACCGATCTCCTGCCCGAGCGGGCGGAGCAACTGGCCGCCGCCGAAGGGCTGGCGGGAACCTTCCCCTCGTACCAGGCGATGCTGGAGTCGGAGGCGGTCGACGCCGTCGCGATCTTCACCCAGCGCTGGACCCACGGCCCGCTGGTGGTCCAGGGGCTGAACGCAGGCAAGCACGTCTACTCGGCGGTGCCGATGGCGATCACCCACGAGGAGATCGCGTCGATCATCGACACGGTACGGGCCACCGGGCTCACCTACATGATGGGTGAGACCAGCCAGTACAACCCGGCGACCGTCCACGCCCGCAACCAGATCGCGGACGGCTCCTTCGGCCGGCTCTTCTACGCCGAGGGCGACTACGTGCACGACATGGACCTCGGGTTCTACGAGGCCTACCAGTACAGCGGCGGCGAGAACTGGAAGGCGACCGCCAGCTATCCTCCGCTGCTCTACCCCACCCACTCGGTGGGCGGCGTCCTCGGGGCCTGGCAGACGCACGCGGTGAGCGTGTCCGCGATCGGCGTACAGGACGACCGCGGGGACGGGGTCTTCGACGAGGACGTCAGCCAGTTCGGCAACGACTTCTCGAACGCCACCGCGCTCTTCGAGGTCGCGGGCGGCGGCTCGTTCCGTACCAACGAGTTCCGGCGGGTGGGCTATCCCTCGCACATCCGGGAGTCGCGTTTCCGGTTCTTCGGAACGGAGGCCAGCATGGAGCAGCTCGCCACGGTGGCCTTCTGGCAGGACAAGAAGGGGGTCAAGGACATCAGCGAACTCCTTGAGCCCAAGCCCACCATGTCCCCCGACGACCCCTCCCTGCAGCACATCGCGCCGGAGCTGCGGGCCGCCTTCACCTCCGGGTCGGCCCCCGTGCACGACCGGTCGCGGCTGCCGAAGGAGTTCGAGAACCTGCACAACGGCCACGAGGGCAGCCACCACTTCCTGGTGGACGACTTCGTGACCGCCGTCAACACCCGCACGCTGCCGACGGTGAACGCGTGGGTGGCCGCCCGGTACACCCTGCCGGGCATCGTCGCGCACGATTCCGCGCGGCAGGGCGGGGCACGGCTGGAGATCCCGGACTTCGGGGACGCGCCTCAGGCGTGACGTTTCTGTACGGTCCGGCGGTTCCCGGGAACGGCCGGACCGGCCCGGTCAGGTGCCGGGCTTGCGGCCGTACACGTAGACGTCGTCGTTCTTCTTCAGCAGCGACCAGTACTTCTTGGCGGTCGTCTTCGTCATGTTGACGCAGCCGTGCGAGCCGGGCGGGTTCCACATGCTGACACCGACCGAGTGGAAGGCCTGGCCGCCGTCGAAGAACTGGCTGTAGGGCATCGGCACGTCGTAGATCGACGAGACGTGGTCGATGTGCCGCCAGTAGATCTTCTTCAGGCCGGTGCGGGTCTCGTAGCCGTTGCGCCCCGTGCGCACCGGCACCGGTCCGTACACGAGGGTGTTGCCGTCCTGGATCCAGCTGAGCTGGAGCGTCAGGTTCACACAGGCGATGCGCCCCTTGTTGACCGGACATTTGCCGTCTTTGTTGGGTTTGTTCCCGACGGCTTTCTGCTTGGTCATCAGGTCCATCACGCCCCAGGTGACGGATCCCGCGTAGCCGATGTTCGGGGTGATGCCGTGCTTGGTCTGGAAGGCCTTGGTCGCCTTGCAGTCGGCGGCGGACTGCCTGCCGTCGACCGGCCGGCCGAGGAACTTCTCCACCTGCTTCTGATACGGGCCGGTCGAAGTGGTGCAGCTCGCCGCCTGCGCGGGCGCCGCGCCCAGTGCGACGGTCAGCGGCACCACCAGTCCGGTGATCCCCAGTGCGACGGCTGTCCGTCTGCGCGTGTCCCCCATGGTCAGGCCTTTCCTCTTCGATCCGGTCGATCTCTGCCAGCTAGACACGCACAGCGGGACATCGGTTGTGGTGCCGGCCCGGCTGGAACGAAACGGTGACATGATCTTGAACCAGGTCATTCCGCACGCGAGCGGTTCTCGAGGTGGGAACGGGGCCAGTTCCCCGCGATTGGCCCCTGATTCCGTCAGGCTGCCCGCCTACGCTGCGGCCATGCATCCCGCACTCGCCGGCGATCTCTCCCGGCTCCCCGAACTCCTCCAGTCCGCCCGTGACTTCGCCGCCCGCGAAGTGTCGGAAGTCGAGGCCCGGCCCGTGGTCCAGTCCGCGGTCCAGCAGGGCAAGGCGCCGGACGCACAGCCACTTCCGGCCGAGGGCTCCGGCGCGCAGGGCGCCCTCGCCCGGTTCGCCGAGCGGTGGGCGCCCGGCTTCGCCGCCACCGCGGGTCCCCGCTATCTCGGCTTCGTCACCGGCGGCGCGACTCCGGCCGCGGTCGCCGGGGACTGGCTGACCAGCGCCTACGACCAGAACGCCGCCGGTGGCGACGGTTCGTCGGCGGCAGCCCTGGAGCGGGAGACACTGGGCTGGCTGCGGGAACTGTTCGGCCTCGGCGAGGCACACAGCGGCGCCTTCGTGACGGGCGCGACCATGTCGAACACCGTCGGGCTGGCCCTGGCGCGCGAGTGGCTGGGCGATCGGCTGGGGGTGCGGGTGGCCGAGGCGGGCGCCGCCGCGCTCGGCCCGGTCGACGTGCTCTCCGGCAGCCCGCACTCCAGCATTCCCAAGGCCCTGTCCGTCCTCGGCATCGGCCGCGACCGCCTGCGTACGGTGCCGGTGCTGCCCGGCGGCCGGGAGGCCGTCGACGTGGCGCGGCTGGCCGAGGCACTGGAAGCGCTGGACGGGCGCCCTGCCGTGGTCGTGGCCAACGCGGGGACGGTGAACACGGTCGACTTCGACGATCTGCGGGCGATCGCGGAGCTGAAGGAGCGGTACGACTTCTGGCTGCACGTGGACGCCGCCTTCGGCGGTTTCGCCGCGCTGTCCCCCGAATACGCGCACCTGACCGACGGCATCGACGCCGCCGACTCGGTCTGCGTCGATCTGCACAAGTGGCTCAACGTCCCCTACGACGCGGCCGTGCAGTTCACCCGCCACCAGGATCTCCAGGTGCGGGTCTTCCACAACGCGTCGCCGTACCTCGGTCTGCTCACCGGCGAGCCCGACTTCGTGCATCTCACGCCCGAGAACTCACGGCAGCTGCGCGCGCTGCCGGCCTGGTTCTCGCTCACCGCGTACGGCCGCGAGGGGCATCGCGAGATCGTCGAGCGGAACGTGGCCCAGGCCCGGCGGCTCGGCGAGGGGATCGCGGCCGTACCGGGGCTGCGGCTGCTGGCGCCGGTCCGGCTGAACGTCGTCTGCTTCACGCTCGCCGGGTCCGCCTCCCAGGAACGGGTGCAGGCGCTGGGCCGTGCGGTCGCGGAGTCCGGCGAGGCCTTCCTGACCCCGACGTTCCACGAGGGGAGGCACGCGCTGCGGGCCGCGTTCAGCAACTGGCGGACGTCCGAGGCCGACACGGACCGGGTGCTCGACGCGGTGACACGGGCGGTCGGGGCCCTGCCGCCGCCGGAGGGGACCGGCGACGGCTCGTAGGACCCTGCGTGCTCCTCCGCCCCGGGACCCTTCCCCCTTTCGGCCCGCTGTGCTTGTCTGGGGGCCGTTTTCGGTGGCTGGGGCGGGAGTTGCCGTATGAGCAGGCCGTGGATCGTCGGATTACTGGCGGGACTTCTGCTGCTGCTCACCGCGTGCGGGGATCCCTCGTCCGACCCCGAGGCGGCGTCCACGCCTTCGTCCCCCGCGACCGGCTCGACCACGCATCAGCGCCCGCCCGCCTCCCCCGGAGCGAGTGCCGGGTCCGCGTCCGGCGCCGGGACGGGGGCCGCGTCGGAGCCCGCTTCCAAGGGTGCGGCGACCGCCGGGCGCCCCCGCCCCACCGTCCTGTACCTCGGTGACTCCCTCGCCATGGAGAACCAGAAGGTCCTCGGCGGACTCCTGCGGGACGAGGCGAGGGCGCGCTACACCAGCGCCCCCTACTCCGGCACCACTCTGTGCGACTACCTGGAGGGCACCGGCCAGGACTCCCTGGTCCCGCCGAAGGACAAGGCCGCCGCCCTGGTGCGCCGGCTGCGGCCGGACTTCGTGGTGCTCCAGTTCTGGGGCAACGCCTGGGGCTACACGCCCTGCATGGACGGCATCACGTACGACAAGAAGCGGGCCGAGTACTTCGCGCGCTACACCGCGGACGCCGGGCGGCTCACGGACCAGATCGAGGGCGCCGCGAGCGGGGCGAAGGTCGTCTGGGTGCTGCAAGGGCCGGACCCGATGACTCCCGACCGCGTCCGCCGCGTCAACGCCGTCTACGAGAAGCAGGCCACCGCCTCCGGGGACCTGCTCGCGGACGCCGGCAAGGCGGTGAGCGCGCCCTCCGCCCGCTACACCTGGACGCAGTACCTGCCGTGCACCGCGTACGAACGCGAGCACGGGCCGTACTGCACGCAGCCGAGCAGTGGCCGCACGGCCCTGCACCGCGACGACGACTACCTGCACTTCTGTCTGGCTCCGACCACCTCGACACCGAAGCCCTGCCCGGTCCGCTCCCCCGGCATCCTGCGCATCACCCGGGCGATCACCGGCGCCGTGCTCTCGGCGGCGGACTGAAATCAGCGTCCGCCGGTCCCCAGCTCCGTCTCGACCAGCCGGTACATGTGCCGCCGCGCGTCCTCCGTGCTGAGCGGAGGAGCCTGCCGCAGCCGTTGCAGGGCGAGGCCGTCCGAGAGGGCGGCGAAGCGGACGGTGAAACCGGCCGGGTCGGCGCACACGAACTCGCCGTCGGCGACGCCCCGTTCGACCAGTACGCGGATCTGCCCGTGCCAGTCCTCGTACCGCTTGGCCTGGCCGCCGGCGAAGGCCTGTTCGGGGTCCTGGTCGCGGTCGCCCGCGCTCCAGTAGTCGAACCACATCCGCCAGTGCCGGTCGGTGTCCTCCGTGAACAGCGCGTCGATCAGCAGCCGCAGGGCCTCGGCGCCGCCGTCCGCCTCCTCGGCGGCCTCGTTCAGTGCCGCGTAATAGCGCTCGATGTTCAGCACCATGGCCTCGGAGAGGATCTCCTGGACGCTGCCGAAGTGGTAGGTGACCGTGCCGACGGACACGCCCGCCGCGGCGGCGACGTCCCGTACGCCCACGGAGGCGTAGCCGCGCTCGGCGATGAGCGGGACGGCCGCCTCCACGATGAGCCGGCGGCGGACCTCGGTGGGCTGGCGCGTGCGGTCGGCCGCGGCGACCGCACGGCGGGGCGTCTTCGCGGCCCTCACGCGGACGTCCTCGGGGTGGTGCGGTGCCATGCGCGCTTGACCACTGTCTCTCCGTCCGCCCGGGCTTCCATCCGGCTGTCCATGATGAACTCCGTGGCCGTGGCCCGCAGCTCCGTACGCGTGATGATCTCAGCGTCCCAGTCGTCGCCGCGCCGCAGCCGGATCGCCCACTCGGAGACCGCCCGCGCGGACAGCGGGTCGTCGGAGAGGATCCGGTACGTCTCCCGGGCGCTCTCCTCGTAGCGCAGTCCGTCGGGGTAGATCCTCGATCCGCCGTAGTTGGGGTCGACCTCCAGGGTCCACTCGCCCTTGGCGACATCGTGCGTGACCAGCCGTTCCGGCCCCGGATCGGCGGCCCGCTCGTGCTCGACGGCAAGCGGCACGGCCTGCTCGGGCTCCTCGAAACGGACGGGCGCCCTGCCCTCGTCGGACGCGGGGTCCCGCACGGGCAGGAGTACGGCACTCTCGGCGGGCAGCACGGTCAGCTCACCGCGCCCGCCGTGCGGCCACACCCAGGGCCAGTAGGTGTCGGAGACGGCGACCCTGACACGGTGTCCCGGCGGAAAGCCGTACCCCACCCCATTGAGTTCGAACTCCACCGTCTCGTACGTACCCGGGTTCCACTCCACGGCCCGGTCCCGCCCGTGCCTGCTGAGCAGGTTGAGGACACCGCGGGTGACGAGGGTGGACGAGCCGTCGGGGGCGACGTCGCAGATCCGGGCGATGACATGGGTGCGGGGTGTCGCACTGTCGAGGCGGAGCCGCACGCGCGGGCGCCCGAGGATCTCGACCCTCTCCTCCAGCGGCTCGGAGTCGAAGCAGGCCGAACGGCCGTCCTCCTCACGCTGATCGGGCGGCAGATCACTCGCGTTGCCGAACGGGAAGAACCGTCCGGCGTCGAGACCGGTGTGCTGGGGCGACCGCACGAGGACGGGGCCGGCGCTCCGCCCGAGAGGCCGCGTGTCCCAACTGACGTTGGGCGACGGCCAGTTGCTCTCTCCGACCCACCGCCCCGGCATCACGTCGTACGACGTCGCGGGCGGGACCGGGTCGTTGAGCCAGGCGCGCAGCAGCGGCTCGCGCATGACGCCGGTGTCCTCGTCCTTGAGGTGCTGGTCCCACCAGCGCAGGGTCTCCTGGAGGAAGCCGATCGCCGGTCCTGGCGGCAGGCCGCGGTCCGGGTACTGGTGCGACCAGGGTCCGACGAGTCCCCGTACGCGGTTCTCGGGGAGGTGTTCCACGAGCCGCAGCACGGTGTCGCGGTAGGGGTCGTTCCAGCCGCCGACGGCCAGGACCGCCGCGCCGATCGCCGAGTAGTCCTCGCAGACGCTGCCGTGCTTCCAGTAGTCGTCGCGCTGCTGGTGGGCCAGCCAGGTGTGGAGGAAGGGTTCGAGTGCTTCGAGGCGGTCGCGCCACATCGGCAGCCATCGGTCCCGGCCCACGCTCGTGGGGTCCGGCGGGCGGGAGGCGAACGCGAGCATCGTGCCCGCCCAGGCCGGCATGTCGACGCCGAGGACGGCGCCGCCCATGTAGTGGACGTCGTTGTCGTAGCGGTCGTCCGTCGAGCAGACGGTGACGATCGCCTTGAGCGGTTGCGGGGCGAGGGCGGCGATCTGGAGGGCGTTGAAGCCGCCCCAGGAGATGCCGAACATGCCGACCTTGCCGGTGCACCAGGGCTGTGCCGCGAGCCAGTTGACGACGTCGACGCCGTCCGCGAGTTCCTGTGCGTCGTACTCGTCGCCGGGGGTGCCCTCGCTGTCGCCGTGGCCTCGGATGTCGACGCGGACGGAGGCGTAGCCGTGGCCGGCGTACCAGGGGTGACGTTGGGCGTCCCGGGGGGCCGTCCAGTCGGTCTTTCGGTAGGGGAGGTATTCGAGGAGGGCGGGGACGGGGGCTGTGTCGGCGTCCGTGGGGCGCCAGATGCGGGCGTGCAGGTGGGTGTGGCCGTTCCTGGTCGGGATCCAGACGTCCTCGACCGTGACCTGCCGGTCGAAGTGCTCGCGGTATTTCAACTTGGCTCGCTCCTTGTTGCTTGGCTCACGGGAGTGGGTGGCCTTCTTCGCCCCCGCCGCCCCTACCCGTTCCCGTCCCCGCATGGGGGCTTGCGCCCCCTCGCCCCCGTATCGCGCTGACGCGCTCGTCCTCAAACGCCGGACGGGCTAGGAGACAGCCCGTCCGGCGTTTGAGGACCGGGGGTTCGGGGGCAGCGCCCCCGAGTACGTGACGGGACGGGTAGGGGCGGCGGGGGCGAAACAAGGCCCCCTCACCCCACCGCCCGCCACCGCCGCACCCGATGCCCCCCGACAGGGGCAACCCCGTCATCGGTGACCCACAGGTCACCCACCTCCGCCGCGTCCACCCACTGAGGCACCGGCCCCCCAACAACCCGCGCCTCCGGATCAGGCTCAAGCACGGCGGCCATCAGCTGACGCGTGTACGGATGCCCGGGCTCGGAGAAGACCGAGTCGGTCGGACCCTCCTCCACCACCACACCCCTCCACAGCACGACCACCCGATCGGCGATCCCCCGCACCACGGCCAGGTCGTGGCTGATGAACAGACAGGCCAGCTCCCGTTCCCGCCGTAGATCGTCGAGCAGCCGCAGGACGTCGGCCTGCACGGACACGTCGAGCGCCGTCGTGATCTCGTCCGCGATCAGTACGTCCGGCTCGCCCGCGAGCGCCCGCGCGATCCCGATCCGCTGCCGCTGCCCGCCGGAGAGCTGCGCGGGCAGCCGCTCGGCGAGGGCGGGGTCGAGGCGCACGTCGGAGATGAGCTGCCGGGCCCGCACGGCGGTCTCGGCACGCGAGTCGGTCGTGCCGAAGAACCGCAACGGCCGCCGCACCGCGTCACCGACGGACCGGCGCGGGTTGAGTGACGTGTCGGCGTTCTGGAAGACGAGCTGGACCCGTCGCCGGAGCGCCAAGGGCCGCTTCCCGGCGGGCCGGGCGAGGTCGCCCGGCCCGGAATCCGTCCCATGGCCCGCCCGCTGGCCCGACCCATGGGTCATGGTCCCGCCGGACGGCGTACGCAGCCCCGCCAGCGTCCAGGCGAGCGTGGACTTCCCGCTCCCCGACTCCCCCACCAGCGCAAGGACTTCACCGCGCCGGACGTCGAAGGAGACACCGTCCACGGCACGGCTGGACCCGTAGTCGACGGTGACGTCCCGGGCCGCCACGGCGACCGGAGCGCCGTCGGGGATCACGTCCTTCGGGCGCACCTCCCGCTCGCCCTCCTCGCCCACCCGCGCGAGCCCTTCGTCGTCGAGGCGCGGCACACTCGCCAACAGGCGCCTGGTGTACGGGTCCTGGGGCATCGTGAAGAGCCGAGCCGTCGGGGCCGCCTCCACGATCCGGCCGGACCGCAGCACAACCACCTCGTCGGCCATGTGCGCGACGACCCCCAGGTCGTGGCTCACCAGCACGGCGGACAGGCCGAGTTCGTCGCGCAGCGCGCCGATCAGGTCGAGGACACCGCGCTGGGTGACGACGTCGAGCCCGGTCGTCGGTTCGTCGAGGACGAGGACCTTGGGACGGGCGGCGATGGCCATGGCGATGGCTACGCGCTGCTGCTGGCCGCCGGAGAGTTCGTGCGGGTAGCGGCGGGCGAGTTCGGCGGGGCGGGGCAGCCTGACCTGTTCGAGGAGGTCCACGACGGGTACGTCGCCGCCCGCCTCCGCGATCTGGCGTCCGATGCGCATGGAGGGGGTCAGGGCGTGGCCCGCGTTCTGCGCGACCATGGCGACGGTGCCGCCGCGAAGGCGTCTCAACTCCCGTGCGGGCAGGGTGAACACGTCGGCTCCGTCGATCCGCACCGAGCCGTCCGTCACCCGCGAGCCGTGCCGCAGATGCCCCAGCAGCGTGGCCGCGACGGTCGACTTGCCGCTGCCCGACTCGCCGACCAGGGCAAGGGTTCGGCCCGGCAGTACCTCCAGGGACACCCCGCTCACCACGGGCACGTCACGGCCGCCCGAACGGTAGGCCACGGACAGCGAGTTGACGGACACGAGCGCTTTCACCGATACGACGGCGGCGGTCATCAGGACCCCTCCCTGATCCGGTCGACGCCCCATGCCTTGGACAGGCCGTCGGCCGCGAGGTTGAGCCCGACCACGAGCGTGGCCAGGGCGATGATCGGTGCGAGGCTCGCCATCGGGACGACGGTGATGGCGGTGCGGTTCTCGGCCACCATCAGGCCCCAGTCAGGGGTCGGCGGGTCGGCGCCGAAGCCGAGGAAGGACAGCGAGGAGATCAGCAGCACGACCCACGAGGCCCGCATCGCGAACTCGACGCACACCACGTCGGTGATGTTCGGCAGGATCTCGCGGCGCAGGATCGCGAGGGTGCCCTCGCCCCGGGCCCTTGCGGCGGTCACGTAGTCGGCGGGTGCCACCGCGAGGGCGGCGCCCCGTACGACCCGTACGACCTGGGGCACGTACACGACCGCGATGGCGAGGACGATGACCGACGGGCCCGTGCCCAGCGAGGTGACGATGACCAGGAGCGCGAGCACCGACGGCACCGAGAGCACCGCGTCGAGGACGCGGCCCAGCACATCGTCGAACCAGCCGCCCCGCAGGGCCGCCGCGCAGCCGACGACCGTGCCGACCAGCAGGGTCACCAGGGTCGCGGCGACGGAGACGCCGATGGCGTACCGGCCGCCGTACAGGACGCGGGCCAGGACGTCACGGCCGTACTGGTCCGTGCCCGCCCAGTGGCTCCAACTGGGGCCCAGGAGCGCCTGATCGGCGTTGTTGGCGATCGGATCGTACGAGGTGAGGAGGGGTGCTAGCAGGGCGATCAGGACGTGGACGGCGACGATCGCGAGGCCGACGGAGGCGGCCCGTGAGGAGCGCACGGTGCGCCAGGCGCGGGCCGCGGCCGACGGTGGTGCGGCGGGGGCCGCGGGTGCGTCCGCCGGGGTGTCGAGGGTGGTCATCGGGTCCTCCCGCGCGTACGGAGCTTGGGGTTGAGGGCCATGGCGCCGAGGTCGGCGGCCAGGTTGCAGACGACGTACACGAGCGCGCTGATGAGGGCGATGGCCTGGATGACGGGGAGGTCCCGGTTCTGGACGGAGGCGAGCATCAGCTTTCCGATGCCGGGGTAGTTGAAGACGTTCTCGACGACGGCGACTCCGCCCGCGAGCCAGGCGACGTTCAGGGCGATGACGTGCAGGGTCGGCAGCAGGGCGCTCGGCAGTGCGTGCCGGGTGACGACCCGCCAGGTCGACAGGCCCTTGAGCCGGGCCGTGGTCACGTACTCGCCGGCCATGACGTCGATGACGGAGGTGCGGGCCATCCGGACGATGTAGGCGGCCATGACGACGGCGAGTGCGAGGGCGGGCAGCCATACGGCGGGCATGAGCTGGCCGACGGTCGCCTCGGGGCCGTACAGGACGACCGCCGGGAACAGGGGCAGGGCGACCGAGAAGCAGAGCACCAGCACTGTGGCGACCACGAACTCGGGGACGCTCATCCCGATCAGGCTGACCGTCGAGATGAGGTGGTCCGGCCAGCGGTCGCGGTACAGGCCGGCGACGATGCCGAGGACGATCGAGCCGGTGACGGCGAACAGGACGGTCACGAGGGCGATGAGCGCGGAGTTGCCGAGGTACATGGAGACTTCGCCGCCGACCGCCTTGCCGGAGACGAGGGAGAGGCCGAAGTCACCGTGGACGGCGCCGCCGATCCAGTCGGCGTAGCGCTCCCAGGCGGGCTGGTCGAGTTCGAGTTTCTCGCGGAGGGCGGCGACCGCGTCGGGGGTGGCGTCCTTGCCGAGGACCTGGGTGGCGACGTCGCCGGGCAGGGCCTGGACGGCGAGGAAGACGAGGACGGAGGAGAGGACGAGGGTGCCCACGGCGGCGAGGACGCGGCGGGCGATGAAGGAGAGCATGGTCAGGCTCCCTTCAGGCCGATGCCGAGGTAGTCGAACTCGAAGCCGTGCTCCGCGTATCCGCGTACCTTCCGCGAGATGCCGACGAGCCGGTCGGCGAACATCGGGGTCATCGCCCCGCCCTTCTCGACGACGAAGGTCTGCGCCTCGCCGTACAGTTCGCGCCGGCGTTCATCGTCGGTCTCCTGCCGGGCCCGGTCGAGCAGCGCGTCGAACGCCTTGTCCGACCAGGCGGTCTCGTTGTAGGAGGAGCCGCCGCGGAAGACCTGCGTGAACAGCTGGTCGACGGGTCTGCCGGTGTACCAGTAGGTGGCCATGAGCGGCTTCTTCATCCAGATCTGCGTGTAGTACGAGTCCGCCGAAGCCGTCTTCACCCGTACGCGGATCCCGGCCCGCTTGGCCGAGTCCTGGTAGGCGAGCGCCATGGGCGTGAAGATCGGGTCGTACGAGGACGTGTAGAGGTCGACCGTCAGCCCCTCCTGGCCCGCCTTCTTCAGCAGGTGGCGGGCCTGTTCCGGGTCGTGCTTCGGATGGGCGCCGAGGTGGGCGGGGTCGCTCGGCGGCACGGGGTTGTCCCAGCCGGGCGTGCCCGCGCCCTGCAGCGCGACCTTCACCACGTGCTCGGGGTCGTAGGCCAGCTTCATCGCCTGCCGGACGCGTACGTCGGTGAAGGGTTTCTCCGTGGTGAGCATCGGCAGCACGTACCACTGGGCGTTCTCGACGCGGGCGATCGTCGCGCGGTCGGAGGCGGCGACGACCCGGGCGGTCGCGAAGTCCAGGTTGGTCTGCGAGAGGAGGTCGACCTGGCCCGCGAGCAGGGCGTTCGAGCGGGCCGACATGTCGGCGACGGAGTAGAAGTCGATGGCGTCCAGGACCGGGCGGCCCGCCCAGTGGTCCTTGAACGCGGTGATCCGGCCAGGTCCCGCGGGGGCGAAGGACTCCAGCTTGAAGGGCCCTGTGCCGATGCCGGTGCGGCCGATGCCGCGGGCGCTGCCGTCCGGGATGACATAGCAGTTGTAGTGCGTGAGGAGGCTCGGGAACTCCGCGTTGGGGCTCTTCAGCGGCACGACGAGCGTGTGGGCGTCGGGGGTGCGCAGCTTCGCCGGGTCGATGAGCGGGGCGAGGACGGCGGCCTGCGGGGACGCCGTCTCCTTGGCGAGGATGTGGCGCAGCGTGTACGCGGCGTCCGCGGAGGTGAGTTCCCGGCCGTCGTGGAAAGCAACACCCTTGCGGATGCGGAAGGTCCAGGTGCGCGCCTTGGCGTCCGGCTCCCAGGACTCGGCGAGGTCGGGCGCCAGATCGCCGTCTCCGCCGATACGGACCAGCCGGTTGTAGAGGGCGCCGAGGTATTCGTACGCGGACAGGGCGCTCGCCGGGTCCAGGGTCTCGGCCTCGGAGGCGGGCGGCCGGGCTATGCGGAGGGTTCCGCCGCGGTCGGGGGTGCCCGCCTTCGCGCCTTCGGGCAGGGCGGGGGCGGCCGAGGCGCCCGTACAGCCGGTGAGCAGCCAGGACGCACCGAGCGACGCGCTGCCGGCGGCTGCCGCGGCAAGGACGGAGCGCCGTCCTGGGTGGTGGATGTCGGGCATGGGCCGACCGTCCCTCTCGCTATTCGTTCGCTATTCGTTCAGCCGAACGATTGAGTGAAGTGCGTGAACGATAACCAGCCGACAGGTCTCCGCCAACCCCCGGACCGCGGAAATTTACGTCGGAAACCGAGCTGTTACGTGACCGGAGAGGCGGCCGGAGGAGTGCGCGGGCGAGCGGCGGCTGATGGCGGGCCGCGCCGGGTGTAGGTGATCGAGGGATGGGGAGAAAGCGCTTGCCCCGTGTTCACGACTCCCTGGGGAGGGACGGCCGACATGGCCTCGTGGGAGAAACCGCTCGACCACCGCTACCGCGGCGAGCATCCGATACGCACCCTCGTCTACCTGTTCCGCGCCGACCGGTGGCGGCTCGCCGCCGCGTTCCTCGTCTTCACCGTCAAGCACAGCCCGGTCTGGCTGCTGCCCCTGATCACCGCGACCATCATCGACACGGTCGTGCGGCACGGACCGATCGGTGACCTCTGGCTCAGCGCCGGTGTCATCCTCTTCGTCCTGGTGGTCAACATGCCGCTGCACCTGCTGTACGTGCGGCTGCTCTACGGCAGCGTGCGCCGCATGGGCACGGCCCTGCGGTCCGCGCTGTGCACACGTATGCAGCACCTCTCCATCGGCTACCACTCACGCGTCAGCGCGGGCGTCCTCCAGGCGAAGGTCGTCCGTGACGTGGAGACGGTCGAGCAGATGGTGCAGCAGACCGCGGAGACCGGGCTCGGCGCGGTCACCGTGCTCACGGGCGGGCTGATCATCATCGCCGTGCGCACACCGGAGTTCGTCCCCGTGTTCCTGTGTGTGGTTCCCGTCGCCGCGCTGCTCGTGGCGCGGCTGCGGGGCCGGCTGCGCGTCCACAACGAGGACTTCCGTCACGAGGTCGAGCACCTGTCCTCGCGGGTGACGGAGATGACCCGGCTCATCTCGGTCACCCGGGCCCACGGTCTGGAGGGCAAGGCCCTGCGCCGCATGGACGGCACCCTGCACAAGGTGCTCGCCTCGGGGCTGCGCCTCGACCTCCTCAACGGTCGCTTCGCCTCGCTGGCCTGGGTGTTCCTGAACATGATCGGAGTCGTCTTCCTCACCGGGGCCGCCCTGGTCTCGTACTACGGCGTGTGGGCCGTCTCCCCCGGTGACGTCGTCATGCTGAGCGCGTTCCTGACCACGCTCACCAACTCCACGACCACCCTGGCGGGGCTCACCCCGGTCATCACCAAGGGCCTGGAGTCCGTACGGTCCGTCGGCGAGGTGCTGCAGGCCCCCGAACTGGAGGACAACGAGGGCAAGGCGCCGCTCGACTCGTTGCGCGGAGCCGTCGAGTTCGAGGGGGTGGGATACGCGTACGAGGACGCCGACCGGCCCGCCGTGCGGGACTTCAGCCTCTCCGTGGCGCCGGGCGAGACGATCGCGCTCGTCGGCGCGTCGGGCGCCGGGAAGTCCACGGTGCTCAGTCTCGTCATCGGCTTCATCCGGCCGACCTCGGGCCGGGTCCTGCTCGACGGGACCGACATGAACGCCCTGGACCTGCGGACGTACCGGCGCTTCGTGTCGGTCGTGCCGCAGGAGTCGATCCTGTTCGACGGAACCGTGCGGGAGAACGTCGCGTACGGCATGGACGACGCGGACGCCGACGAGGCGACCGTGCGCGCGGCGCTGCGGGACGCCAACGCGCTGGAGTTCGTGGACCGGCTGCCGCGCGGGCTCGACACCCTGGTGGGCGAGCACGGAGCACGGCTGTCGGGCGGTCAGCGGCAGCGCCTCGCCATCGCGCGGGCCCTCATCCGCAATCCGCGCGTGCTGATCCTCGACGAGGCGACGTCCGCGCTGGACACGCGGTCCGAGGCGCTCGTCCAGCAGGCCCTGGCCCGCCTGGTGCGCGGGCGGACCACCTTCGTGGTGGCGCACCGGCTCTCGACGATCCGGGGCGCGGACCGGATCGTGGTGATGGGGGACGGCGCCGTACGGGAGATCGGGTCGCACGAGGAGCTGATGCTGCGCGCGGGTGCCTACACGGCGCTGCACGGTGACAGCCGGCCCGCCTGAGCCCGGGGCGCCTGTCCGGGACCGGGTGGCCGACGGCGGTCAGGCCGCCTCTCCGGACCCGGGGGAGGCGGCCTGCGTGCGGTGCCGGGCGCCTCACTCCCCGGCGTACGCCTTCTCCAGAGCGGCGATGTCGAGCTTGTGCATCTTGAGCATCGCCGCCGTGGCGCGGGCCGCCTTCTCCTGGTCCGGGTCGCTGATCATCTCGATCAGCCTGCCCGGCACGACCTGCCAGGAAAGCCCGAACCTGTCCTTCACCCAGCCGCAGGGGCCCTGCTCGCCGCCGCCCTCGATGAGCACGTTCGAGTAGTGGTCCACCTCGGCCTGGTCCGCACAGTCGATCTGGAACGAGACGGCTTCGGAGAACTTGAACATCGGTCCGCCGTTGAGCCCGACGAACTTCTGGCCGTTGGCCACGAAGTCGACGGTGACGACGGAACCGGCGGGTCCGGGCCCGGCCTCCGTGGCCCGGACGACCTTCCCCAGCGCGGAGTTCTTGAAGACCGAGACGTAGAAGTTCGCGGCCTCCTCGGCCCGGCCGTCGAACCAGAGACACGTGGTGAATCCGTCGGTGCTCATGGGTACCTCCTGGAGCGGGAACGCTGTCATCTGTATCGACCGATCCTCGACGCCGAACTCATCGGTGGCGCGGGCAGGGATTCCGGACGGGTGACTCGGAGGAGTGACTCGGACGGGTGGCACCGGTGTCGTCGTAGTTCGCCCGCAGCCGGGACGGTGACGGCGTCCGGGACGGCCGTGACCACGGGTTTATTCACCTGCCCGGGCCCGGCCACGGAACTAGCATGATCCGCCATGAGCTCCCCGCACGGCGAAGGCGTCCTGCCCTTCCGCATCGACTTCCCCCAGGCCGACCTCGACGATCTGCACACGCGCCTGGACCTGACGCGATGGCCGGACGAGCTGCCGGGCGTGGGCTGGGCCTACGGGATCCCGCGGACCTACCTCGAAGAGCTGGCGGAGTACTGGCGGCACTCCTACGACTGGCGCGCGGCGGAGGCCCGGCTCAACGAGTGGCCCCAGTTCACGACGGTCGTCGACGGGGCGGACATCCACTTCGCGCACATCCGGTCGCCCGAGCCGGACGCGACCCCGCTGATCGTCACGCACGGCTGGCCGGGCTCGATCGCCGAGTTCCTCGATGTGGTGGGCCCGTTGACCGATCCGCGCGCCCACGGCGGTGACCCCGCCGACGCCTTCCACGTGGTGGTGCCGAGCATTCCCGGGTTCGGCCTGTCCGGGCCCACCCGCGACACCGGCTGGGAGTACCGCCGTATCGCCGCCGCGTTCGCCGTATTGATGGACCGGCTCGGCTACCGGCGGTTCGCCGCCCAGGGCGGCGACTGGGGCGCGGCGATCTCCCGCGAGCTGGGCCGCACCCACCCCGACCGGGTGATCGGCGTCCATCTGAATCTGCTGCCGGGCGCCCACGCCACCACCGAGCCGGCCCCCGGGGAGCTGGCCGCGCTGAGCCCCGGAGAACGCGAACGCACCCTCGCCTCATGGCGGCGCAACCAGGAGTGGACCCGCGAACGGCAGGGTTACGCCGACATCCAGTCGACGCGGCCGCAGACCCTCGCCTACGGGCTCACGGACTCGCCCGTCGGCCAACTCGCCTGGATCACCGAGAAGTTCAAGGAGTGGACGGACTCGGACGAGTACCCCGAGGACGCGGTCGACAGGGACCGGCTGCTGACCAACGTGATGCTGTACTGGCTCACGGGCACGGCCGGTTCGTCCGCGCGGGTCTACTACGAGCGCGCGCACGCCGTCGGTGAGAACGCGCTCGCACTGCCGTCGACCGCGCCCACCGCCCTCGCCGTCTTCCCCCGGGACAACTTCGTTCCGCTGCGGCACCACGCGGAGCGCACGAACTCCATCGTGCGCTGGACGGAGTTCGACCGCGGCGGGCACTTCCCGGCGATGGAGCAGCCGGACCTGCTCGTCGGTGACGTACGGGCGTTCTTCCGCCAGTTGCGGCGGGACGGCGGCAGCGCGAGCTGATCCGACAACGAATGCGCCCGCCCGGTCTGCTGACCGACGCGTCCCCTACTGACCGACGCGTCCGTCGATGCGCTCCCGCAGGAAGTCCGCGTGGCCGTTGTGCCGCGCGTACTCCGAGATCATGTGGACCAGCACCACGCGCAGCGTGACCGGCTCGTCGGGGTCGCTGCCGGGCAGGTCGAGATCGGGCGCCTTCTCCACGAACCGTTCCGCGAAGGCGACCTCGGCCCGCCAGGTCTCCCATGCCTCGGCCACGACCTCGGGGTCGGGCACCGCGCCGTTGAAGTCCGCGTTCCGGTCCTCTTCGGTGCGGTAGTGCGGCGCCACGTCCTCACCGGCCATCACGCGCCGGAACCAGCCCTGCTCCACCCTCGCGTGGTGTCGCAGCAGTCCGAGCAGCGAGAGGTTCGAGGGCTCCACCGAACGCCTCGCCATGCTCTCCGCGTCGAGCCCGGCACACTTCAGCTCGAACGTGAGCCGGCTGTCGCGCAGATACCCGACGAGCGTGTCCCGCTCCCCCACGAACTCGTCGTCGGTCCGCGGGTCCTCGTCGGGATGGACGAACATGTCCCACCACCCGAAGTTCCGCTCGGGCTGTGCCTGATCGTTCGGCTCTGGTTCAAGGGCATCGGCCATGCGCTGGAGCATGGGCGGTCCGTCGGAGATCCGCCACCGAATTTCCTTCCGGCGATTCCAGCCGAACCTCCCGCCCGAGTCCTCCGGGCGAACGGCCTCGAAACTCCCGTACAACCCTCGGGCACCATGGGGCGTCAAACAGGGTGCCGAACAAGGAACTGGCCCTTTTCGGTCACCCCCGCGCTGCCCAGCCGTTCTTCTCTTCAGGAGCCGACTCATGCGCAAAAACCGTTCCACAGCACTGGCTGCGGCATCATTTCTTCTGCTTGCGGGACTGGGTATCGCCGCCGCCCCGTCCGCGTACGCGGGCACACCCGGCAGCACGCGCGCAGGCGACCGCAACAGCGACTTCAACGGCGACGGATACGAGGACGTGCTGGTGGGCGCCCCCGGCGCGACCGTCAGCGGCGCGAAGGGCGCGGGCCTCGTGACCGTGCAGTACGGCTCGTCGAGGGGCATCGGCACGACCGGTGCCGCCCGCTTCAGCCAGTCCACGGCGGGCGTCGCCGGAGCCGCGGAGGCGGGAGACGGCTTCGGCAGGGCGGTCGCCACCGGCGACCTGGACGGGGACGGGTACGACGACGCGATCGTCGGCATCCCCGGCGAGGACCTGGGGACCGTCGCGGACGCGGGCGGTGTCGCGATCCTGTGGGGCTCGGAGGCGGGCCTCGCCGGTGCGGCCAGCGACTGGCTTGAGACGCAGGAGCCCACCGCGGGCGAGCAGTTCGGTGCGGGGCTCGCCGCGGCGCACTTCACGAACGAGACACCGGGCGACCTGCTGGCCGTCCTCGACCACGACGACCTGGAACTGTTCGCCTACGACGCCTCCGCGACCGGCTCGCTGGAGCGGCGCTCGTCCACCCGGATCGCCGCCCGGGCCGAACAGCGCCACATCCTGCCCAAGTCGCTGACCACGGGCGACTACGACAAGAACGGCTTCGCGGACCTCGTCGTCTCGGGCGTGACGGTCGGCGACGAACCGGGGCACGGCTGGTCCACGTACCTCTCCGGGCAGGCGGACGGGCTGACGTACGAGCGGGATGTGCGCGGCGGCCCGGTCACCGCGTCCGGGGACATCGACAACGACGGCTACGACGATCTGGTGACCGGCGAGCCGAGCTCCCCCGACGACGGCGGCGAGACCATGACCGGTGGTCTGGTCGGCGTGCGCTACGGCGGCCCGAACGGGCCCGCGGACGAGATCCAGTGGTGGACGCAGGACTCCCCGGGTGTCCCCGGCACCGCCGAGCGCGGTGACGGCTGGGGCACGGACCTGTCCGTGGCGGACACGGACGGGGACGGTTACGCGGACGTGGCGATCGGCGCCGCGGGCGAGGACATCGGCACTGTCGCCGACGCGGGCGCGGTGTGGGTGCTGCGCGGGGCGTCCGGCGGCCTGACCGCGACGGGTGCCAAGTCGTGGGACCAGGACTCCGCCGATGTGCCCGGTGTCCCCGAGAAGGGCGACAAGTGGGGCGGCCAGGTCCGCCTCACCGACCCCAACAAGGACGGCCGCTTCGGACTGCTGGCCTCGGCACCGGGCGAGAACGCCGGTGACGGCTTCGTCTGGGTGCTGTCGGCCGGCGCGGGCGGCATCACGGCCTCGGGTTCGTGGACGTACGGCGCCGAGACGCTCGGCGCGCCCCACGTGGGTGCCGCCTTCGGCGCCGCGATCGACGAGTAGCCCCGGTCCCCCGCCCCTCGGCGGGATCCGCTCACAGTCCCGGAGAGGTCGCGGCCGTCTCCGGGACGCTGTGGCTCGCGGCCGACTCCGTCGTCGTGTCGGACGCGCCGTCGGGCGCCGGCTCGGAGGACGGTACGGAGGACTCCGGCGCGGGCGGGTCGGACGAGGGCGGGTCGGACTCCTCGGAGGGCGACGACGGCGTGACCGAGGAGGTCGAGGGGCACGGGCTCGCCGATCCGCCCGGCTTCACGCTCGCGCCGTCCCGCACGGACACGCACGGGGACGGGGAGTCCGACGAGGGCGGCAGGGAGCTCGTCGACGGGGACGGTTGGTTCGCCGGAGGATCCGTCTTCCGGTCCTTGCCACCGGTGTCGCCCTGGTGCCGGGTGAACCAGTCGCCGCTGTCCGGGTCGAAGATCACGAAGATGTTGACGACCTGCGTCGCGGGCGAGACGACCACGACGTTCGACGGCCGGTACGACGGCCAGGAGTCACCGGTCGTCCTGGGTGTGGTCTTCAGCGCGACCGGCGGCAGCAGCGGGTTGCCGCAGGCGCAGCGCACCCGGGGCACCCCGCGGTCGTCGACGAGGACCGCGGTGCCGGCCTGCAGGACGGCCTGGTAGCTCGTGGCCTTGCCGTCGCGGTAACCGTGATTGGTGACGCGGGTGTCCATCCGCAGCTGTACGGGGGTCAGCGAGCGCAGATACGCGGGCACCTCGGCGGGCCGGAGGTCCGGCACCGAGGCGAACGCCCGGTTCTTGTCCGGTGCCCGCTCCAGCGCAGAGACCTGCTTCTCGACGTCGCAGCTTGCCGTCTTGCGGGTTCCGCCGTAGAGGCCGGGCGCCGAACCGTCCACGCCCCGTGTCGCGTTGCCCGACTCGGAGGTGTCCGTGGGCGAGGGCGTCACGGGCGCGGTGGAGCTGTCCCGTGCCGTCGACCCGGTGAACGGGTCGGGCCCCGACTTGCCCGCCGCCTGGAGGAAGACCTCACCGTCCGAGCCCGTGGCGGTGGTCGTGCCGTCGGGCCGGGTGAGGACGACGGCCAGGACCACGGCGACGACGACCGCGGCGGCGATGAGGGCGACCCGCGGCGCGGACTTCCACCAGGGCCGTCCTGGACCACCGCCCGCGCCCGGATCGGGCTGCCGGGGTCCACCGGAACCGCTGGGACCGCCTGGGCCCCCGGGACCGCCGGAATCGCCGGAACCCCCGGAGCTTCCCGGACCTCCGCCGGAGGGACCGGAAGGTGGGCTCGGCCGGGTCGGCCCCGACAAGGGGCCGGAGGGCGGTCCTGTGGGACGGCCGGAGGACGGCGGTTCGACGCTCACGAGCTCCTCTTCCCGGCGTAGGGACACTGCGGTACTTCACACACTTCATACCGATTTATTCCACAGTGAGCCCATTGTGTGCTCGAGTCCCGTACCGCCCGCAAGCGGACGCGGTCGGCCCTCCCGGCAGGCGCGCCGCCGGAGGCCTGCCTAGCGTGGCAGGGTGAGCTTCCAGACAGCCTCTGACCAGGCAAGGTCCCGACACGGCTGGGTCCAGGCCCTGGCGACGGTCCTCACCGGGCTGATCGCCATGCTCGTGGTCTCCGCGCTCGGACTGTGGGCGGCGGGGGCCGCCGACCTGCCCGACGGCGCGTTCCCGCGTGTCGTCGCGGCGACGGTGGTGACGGCGGTCGGCGGTTCCGTGCACCTCGCCGGGAGCGCCGGAGCCGTCGCCGAGACCCGGGCGGGCCTGACGGTGATGCCTCTCTCGGTGACGCTGACCGGAGCCCTGGTCGTCGCCGCCGGCTTCCTGCGGCCGTTGCGCCACCGGGCCGTCGCGGGCACGGTCGAACTGGCGGGCTGGGCGGGCCGGATCGCCGTCCTGTGGCTGCTCGCCCTGGCCGCTCTCGCGCTGTCGGCCCGCCGGACCTTCGCGGTCTCCCTGGGCGAGGGCACGCTCTCCGACATCGGCGACCTGTTCGGCGCCTCGTCGCCGCGGGTCGGGTTCGAGGCCGACGTGCCGGTGACGCTGGCCTTCGGTCTGCTGTGGCTGGCCGGCGTCCTCGTCCTCGCGCTGCTCGTCTCCCCGAAGGCGCCGCTCCCGCCCCGGCTGCTGCGTTTCCAGGAGTCGGTGCGCCCGGCCGCGTACGCCATGGTCGTGCTGCTGCTCGCGTGCGTCGTCCTGGGTGCGGTCATCGCGCTGGTGGTGGCGGTGACCCGGGGGCAGGCCGCCCAGACGCTCGCGGTGGTGCTCCTCGGGCTGCCGAACCTCGTCTGGCCCGTCTTCACGATCGGTCTGGGCGCGACCTGGGACGGCCGTGTCGAGGGACCGTTCGGACTGCCGATGCCCAAGGTGCTGGACAGTGTGCTGCGCACGCCCGACCTCTCGACCCTGAATCTGAGCACGCTGTCCGAGCAGGACGGCAGGGTGTGGTGGCTCGTGGCCGTGGACGCGGTGCTCCTGCCGGCCGTCGCCTTCCTGATGGCCTCGCGATCACCGGCCCGTGTGCGGGCCTGGCGGCACGCCCTGCACATGGCCGTCGCGCTCGCGCTCACGGTGCTCGCCGTCTGCCTCCTGGGCCGGATCGACGCCCACTACGGCCTGTCGCTGTTCGGCATCGGGGACCTCGGCGGCGGCCTGTCGGGCGAGCTCTTTCTCCGGCCTCGGCTGTGGGGCGCACTCGGTCTCGCCCTGCTCTGGGGCCTGGCCACCGGCTTCGTGGGCACGCTGCTCGCCTCCCGGACGCGCCATCACGGCGAGTTGGAGAATCCGAGGGCGTGAGGCCCGAGGGTCGTACTACGGTACGCATCCATGATCGAGCCAGACTTCCTGCGCACCACCCGAACGGCCTACGACGCGATGGCCGAACGCTATGCCGAGCTCTTCGCCGACGGCCTGGAGGAGTTCCCGCTGGACCGGGCGATGCTCGCCGTGTTCGCCGACTTCGTACGGACCGACGGCGGCGGCCCGGTGGCCGACCTCGGCTGCGGCCCCGGCCATGTGACGTCCCTGCTGGATTCGCTCGGCCTGGACGTGTCCGGCGTCGACCTGTCGCCGGAGATGGTCGCCATCGCCCGTGCGGCCCGTCCGGACCTGCGGTTCGAGGTGGGCTCGATGACCGCGCTGGATCTGCCGGACGACAGCCTGGGCGGTGTGCTGGCCCGCTACTCGATCATCCACACTCCGCCGGAGCAACTGCCCCGCGTATTCACGGAGTTCCATCGTGTCCTGGCGTCCGGCGGTCGTCTGATGCTCGCGTTCCAGGCCCACGACGACCCCTCGGAGCTGGCGGAGTCCTTCGACCACAAGGTGGCGCTCGCCTACCGCTGGTCCCCGGACCGCGTCTGCGACCTGCTGGCGGAAACGGGCTTCACGGAAACGGCCCGCCTCGTACGAGCCCCGCTGCAGGACGAACGCCCCTTCCCGCACGCCCACTTGCTGCTGAGCAAGAACTGACGGCGGCCCCGTAAAGGGCGCGGGGAACCGCGCGGCGAGCCCCACCAACCCGCACCCGGCAATCCGCCGAAGCGGCCCCCTCACCCCACCGAGCCGGGAAACACGGGCCCGGCCCACCCCGGCGGCGAGGGCGGAACCCCGGGCGCACCCGCAGCCGAGGGCTCCCCCCGGGTGGACCCATGGCCGACAGCCACACCCCCCACCGCCGCGGACCGCAACGCGGCCACGAACGTGAGACACGACCCGTACCGGTCATCGGGACTCTTGGCGAGCGCCTTCGCCAGGACGTCGTCGACGGCACCGGCGAGATCGGGCCGTTTCCCGGACACCGCCGGCGGCACGTCGTACTGGTGCGCCCACAACAGCGCCATGTCGTCGTCCCGTTGGAAGGGCGGCCCGCCCGCCAGGGTCTCGTACACGACACAGGCGAGGCTGTAGACGTCGCAGCGGCCGTCGACGGGACGTCCGGAGATCTGCTCGGGCGCCACGTAGTCGAGCGTGCCGACGAACTGGCCGACGGTCGTGAAGCCGGTCAGGGACAGCGACTTCTTGGTGAGGCCGAAGTCGGTGAGGTAGACGTGCTCGGGGTGGTCGCTGTCCGTGCCCGCGGCGACCAGGACGTTGCCGGGTTTGACGTCCCGGTGGACCAGACCGTGGTCGTGGGCGGCGTCGAGCGCGGACGCCACCTGGACGGCGATACGGGTGGCCACGGTGATGGCCAACGGCCCCTCCTTGTCGAGGAGATGGCGCAGGTCGCGGCCCGCCACGTACCGCATGGCGATGTAGAGGACGCCGTCCGTCTCGCCCGCCTCGAAGACCGGCACGATGTGGGGGTGGTCGATCGCGGCGGCCACCCGGGACTCGTAGGTGAAGCGTTTGCGGAACGTGTCGTTGCGGGCCAGCTCCGGGGCGAGCAGTTTCAGGGCGACCGTGCGGTCGAGGCGCAGGTCCTTGGCGCGGTAGACGACGGCCATGCCTCCCCGGCCGACCTCGCGCTCGATCCGGTAGCCCGCGATCTGCTTGCCGATCAGCTCGGAGGGCCGCCCCGAGTGCGGACTCGTGTCGTGCGGCATCACCTGTCTCCGTCGCCCGGACGGTCGCCGTCGCCGTCACCCGTGACGAGCCGGGTCGGCGCGTGCCGGGTGCCCTCCTGCCCGTCGGGAGATCCCGGCCCCGCGGGTCGCACCCCCCGCACGACCTGCGTGGGCGCGTGCCCCGCGCCGGCGGGCGGCTCAGGACCCGCACCCGGCGCCGCCGAGTCGGGAGGAGGCGCAGAAGGCACGCCGGTGCCGACCGGGCGGCCGGGACGCGCCCCGGCGGATGGGTCGGCCGCGCCCCCGGGGGACGGTCCGGCTCCCTGTCCGGCGGCAGCGGACGGCGGCGCCCCCGTCGCGTACGTGCTCACCCGCCTGCCGTCGCAGTACACCCACCGCTCGTGCTCGGCCTCGTACAGCCAGACGGCCTCCCCCTCGACGACGATCCCGACCCGCATCCCCTGGGTCAGGCCGTGGAACGCCTCGGCGTCGAGGCGGCCGGCCGCCAGTTCCTCGACGTGCCGCCGGTAGCGGCCGAGCGTCTCCTCGACGCGGGCGAGCAGGGGACGCGGGTCGGCGGTACGGGCGAGCGGCTGTCCGGCGACGGGCGGCTCCTGCGGGACGGCGACCAGCAGCCGGCCGTCGACCCACGCGGACCAGCCGTTCGCGCAGACGACGTGCCCCCAGTCACCGCGCCGCTCGACGAGCCGCACCGGCAGAAGGGCGTCGAGGGGCACGGTGGGCCAGGCCGGGTCGGGGGCGTCCCAGGCCGCCATGCCGTCCTGCGGGACCACATGGGTGGGACGGAAGCCTGGGGTCGTCGTCATCGCGTGCGCCTCCCCGCCCCTACTTCCGCATGACCGCGGGTTCGTGCCGTCTGAGCAGCCGGGCCACCGCGTAGCCGAAGACGGCCGAGAGGACGACGAGCATGCCCATGTTGAGCAGCCACACGCCCACCGAGTGCTCGAACAGCGGGTCGGCGGTCAGGTCGCCCGGCACGAGCCTGGCCAGTCCGACGGTGCCGGCCATGGCGCCGAGCGCCCAGCGCGACGGCACCAGCCACGACAGCTGCTCGATGCCGGGGACACCGTCGAGTTTCAGCAGCGCGCCGCAGAACACGACCTGGACGATGGCGAGGAGCACGAGCAGCGGCATCGTGACCTCCTCCTTGCGTACCAGCGCGGAGACGAGGAGCCCGAGCATCATCGCGGTGAAGGCGAGCAGGGCGACGGCGACCGTGATCTCCACGAGGGGAGGCAGTACGACTCCCTCGCCGCCGGGCGCGTTCAGGTCGACGCCGAGCAGTGCCACCAGGGTCAGGACGACGGCCTGGAGCACGGTGACCGCGCCGAGGACGACGACCTTGGACATCAGGTACGCCGATCTGGACAGGCCGACGGCCCGTTCCCGCTGGTAGATCACCCGTTCCTTGACCAGTTCGCGTACGGCGTTGGCCGCGCCCGTCAGGACTCCGCCGACGCAGAGGATGAGCAGCGCGTTCATCGCCGTCTCCTGCGTGAGCTTGCTGCCCGCCAGGGCACGGGCCATCGCTCCCATCACGAAGGGCAGGGCGATCATGATGGCGAGGAACGTGCGGTCGGCGCCGAGCGCGGCGGCGTACCGGCGCACCAGCGTGCCCAGCTGCGAGCCCCAGCTCTGTGCCTTGGGCGGCCGAACGGTCGTGCCGGGGGCGGGTGCGGCCTGGGGCAGGCGCGGCTGGGCGGTGGCGTCGACGATGTACTGGCGGTGCTGGATCGACTCGCGGTAGTCGCCGGCCCAGTCCCGGTCGTGGTCCCGCTCGAAGGCCTCGAACGCCTCCGGCCACTGGTCGTAGCCGAAGAAGGCGAGCGTCTCGTCGGGCGGCCCGTAGTAGGCGACCTTTCCGCCGGGCGCGAGGACGAGCAGTCGGTCGCAGACGTCGAGGCTGAGCACGCTGTGGGTGACGACCACGACGGTCCGCCCGTCGTCGGCCAGTCCGCGCAGCATGTGCATCACGGAGCGGTCCATGCCGGGGTCGAGGCCGGAGGTCGGTTCGTCGAGGAAGAGCAGCGAGGGCTTGGTGAGCAGTTCGAGTGCCACGCTGACGCGTTTGCGCTGGCCGCCGGAGAGGCTGTGGATGGGCTGCCCGGCGCGTTGTTCGAGGCCCAGTTCGCGGATGACCTCGTCGACGCGGGCCTTGCGCTCGGCCTTCGCGGTGTCCTGGGGGAAGCGCAGCTCGGCGGCGTAGGTGAGGGCGCGTCGCACGGTCAGCTGGGCGTGCAGGATGTCGTCCTGCGGTACGAGGCCGATGCGCCGGCGCAGCTCCGCGTAGTCCCGGTAGAGGTCGCGGCCGTCGTACAGGACCGTGCCGCGGTCGGCGGGGCGCTGTCCGGTCAGGGCGTTGAGGAGCGTGGACTTCCCGGCGCCGCTGGGTCCGACGACGGCCAGCAGGCACTTCTCGCCGACGGGGAAGGACACCCGGTCGAGGAGCGTCCTGCGGCCCCGGTCGACGGCGACGGACAGGTCCTGCACGTCGAGCGAGACCTCGCCGGTGTCGACGTACTCCTGGAGCTGGTCGCCGACCAGGCAGAACGCCGAGTGGCCGATGCCGACGACGTCTCCCCCGTCGATACGGGCGCGGGTGACGGGCTGCCCGTTGAGGAAGGTGCCGTTGTGACTGCCCAGGTCGACGATCTCGTACGTGCCGTCCGGCAGCGCGCGCAGCTCCGCGTGGCGCCGGGAGACGCTCAGGTCGTCCACGACGAGGTCGTTGTCGTCGGCCCGGCCGATCCGGACGGTGTGGGCGGGCAGCGGGCGCACGCTGGTGGGCTGCCGGAAGGTGCCGGTCGCGGCGGGCACGGACACGACGGACGGCCGGTCGGGGGCGGGCGGTGGCCGGTCGGCGAAGACGGCGCACGGGCCGTCGGCGGCGGCGCCGAAGCGGATGACGCTGCCTGCTCCGACGTCCCATTCGTGGACGCGGTGGCCGTCGGCGTACGTGCCGTTCGTGCTGTTCTCGTCCTCCAGCGTCCAGTGGCCGGCGCCCGCCCGCAGGACCGCGTGGTGCCAGGAGACCCGGGCGTCCTCGATGACGACGTCGCACAGCGGATCCCGGCCGACGCGGTAGGCGTGGTCCGGGGTCATCACCGTGGAGCCCGTCTCCGTTTCGAGGACGAGTTCGGGCGCCGCAGACCGCTCTCCCATGCCTGAATTCTAGCTATTCGTCCGTATATGCGCCTGCTGCGGGAGTGGGGCCCTGGCCACTGGGGGCGACGGGCGGATCAGGCGGCGGGGACCGACAGGAAGGGCAGGGTCCGCTGCATCCGCAGGGCGTCGACCGACTCCGCGAGCAGTTCGTACTCGGTGGTCTCGTCACTGGTGGCGATGCGCACCAGATGACCGGCGGCCAACTCCTCGGCAGTGAGCTCCTGTTGCGCGATGTCGCCGCACCACCTGCGCAGCTGGCCTGGCACATCGGGGGTGGTGCCCGCGACGGGCGCCATCGAGTTCGGCGGGAAGTAGGGCGCGTCGGGGTTCGGATCGAGGCGCTCGGCGATCCAGGACGCCCGGTCCCGTAACCACCACATGGCCAGGGCCAGAGTGGGCGCCCGGTAGGTGCCGAGCGGTACACCGACCCACATTCCGCCACAGACTCCGTACGCGGTGACGTGGCACAGGAATTCGTCGTGCACGATCACTCCCCCATTGCATCCGCTCGCCGCCTGTCGGCCTCTCTTTCGCGCGGCTCGTTCTGGCGTGCACCGTGGCGCTGTTCCGAGGAGGTTCGGCTTCTCCGGACCGTTCGCCGGGGGCTCGTCGAGTGGTGAATGGTGAATGTCCCTAGCCTTCGAGTATCGCCACTCCTGACTCAGTGTCACCATGCCTTTCCGGCCAGTCTCCTGGCATATTCACGGCGTTCGTTGGCCGAAACGGCTCGGGCCGTCCCCGGCCGCACGGAATTCCCAGCTGTACGGAATCCGCGCGCGGCGGCCCATTACCCGCGAGGTAATCGACGGTCCCGGGGGGCCCGGCATGGTTGCGGTACCGAATCCCCACGCCCCTCGATGGAGGCTGATTTCCATGTCCGCGAACGAGAACCGGTACGAGACCGCCGTCGCCCGTTACTTCGAAGCCTGGAACGCGGACGGGGCCGAGGCCCTGGCGAAGGCGGTGGCCGCCGCCTGGAGCACGGTCGGCGGATACACCGACCCCCTCGCCGACGTCCGCGGGCACGACGCCGTCGCGGCCGTGATCGCCGCGGCCCACGAGCAGTTTCCCGGTTTCGTGTTCCGTCCGGCCGGCGCGGTGGACGGCCACCACGACATCGCCCGCTTCGGCTGGGAGCTGGTGAACACCGCGGACGGTTCGGCACCCGTCGCCGGGTCCGACGTCATCTCCCTGGCCGAGGACGGCCGGATACGGAGCGTGTCCGGCTTCCTCGACCGGGTGCCCGCGGCGGGGTGATCCTGATCCGGTACGCGCTCACCCGGCCCGTCAGGGGCCCGGGGCGCTGCCCATCAGGGCCCGCGGGGCCCGTGAAGGGCGCGGGGCCCGCAGGGGGCGCGGGGAACTGCGCGGCCGGCCCCCACCGGCCCGCAGATCCATCACCGCGCCCCCGTCGAAGCGCTTCGCGGAGCGATCAGGCGGAGCGCTGAACGACCTCGTCGATCCGGGCGAGCTCATCCGCCGAGAACGCCAGATTCCCCGTGGCAGCCACGCTGTCCTCCAGCTGCTGCGGACTGCTCGCGCCGATCAGCGCGGAGGTGACCCGCCCACCGCGCAGCACCCAGGCCAGCGCCATCTGGGCCAGGGACTGACCGCGGGACTTCGCGATGTCGTTCAGGGCGCGCAGATCGGCGACGAGGTCCTCGGTCAGCTTGTCCGCGCTGAGGAAGGGGCTGTCGCTCGCGGCCCGCGAGCCCTCGGGGATGCCGTCCAGGTAGCGGCCCGTGAGCAGCCCCTGGTCCAGCGGCGAGTAGGCGATGGACCCGACCTGCAGCTCGTCGAGCGTGTCCAGGAGTCCCTCCTCCTCGGGGCGCCGGTCGAGCATCGAGTAGCGCGGCTGGTGGATGAGGAGGGGGGTGCCCAGCTCGCCCAGGATCCGGGCGGCCTCACGGGTCTGCTCGGGCGAGTAGTTCGAGACACCGACGTACAGCGCCTTGCCCTGCTGGACGGCCGTGTGCAGGGCACCCATCGTCTCCTCGAGGGGAGTCTCCGGGTCGGGGCGGTGCGAGTAGAAGATGTCGACGTAGTCGAGGCCCATGCGCTTCAGGCTCTGGTCGAGCGAGGACAGCAGGTACTTGCGGGAGCCCCACTCGCCGTACGGGCCCGGCCACATCAGGTAGCCGGCCTTGCTGGAGATGACCAGCTCGTCGCGGTAGGGCGCGAAGTCCGCCTTCAGCGCCTCGCCGAGGGCGGACTCGGCGGCGCCGGGCGGAGGCCCGTAGTTGTTGGCCAGGTCGAAGTGCGTGACGCCCAGGTCGAACGCTCGCCGCAGGATCGCGCGCTGGGTGTCCACCGGCCGGTCGGGGCCGAAGTTGTGCCACAGGCCCAGGGAGAGGGCGGGCAGCTTCAGGCCGCTGCGTCCGGTGCGCCGGTAGGGCATGTCCGCGTAGCGGTCGGTGTGTGCGGTGTACAACACGTTCTCCAGAGGGGTCGGTACGGAGTGGACCGGTGTCCACTCTCGCCTGCCCCACGGGCAGCGGTCCAACAGGAGAATCGGATGGGATTCAGCGGATACGCTTCTCAATCATGGAATTGCGCCATCTCCAGCACTTCGTCGCGGTCGCCGAGGACCAGCACTTCACCCGGGCAGCGGAACGCCTCATGGTGTCGCAGTCCGGCCTGTCCGCCTCCATCCGCGCCCTGGAGCGCGAACTGCGGGCGCCGCTGTTCGTCCGTACCACCCGCCGCGTCACGCTCACCGAGGCCGGACGGGCCCTGCTGACCGAGGCCGAGCGGATCCTGGCGCAGGTCCGCGCGGCCCACGACGCGGTGGCCGCCGTACAGGGGGTGCTGCGGGGCACGCTCTCGCTGGGCACCGAGCAGTGCATCGCCGGCGTGCACGTGGCCCCGCTGCTGGCCGAATTCCGCAGACGGCATCCGGACGTGGAGATCCGGCTGCGGCAGGCGGGCTCGGGCGCGCTCGCCGAGGACGTCGCCGCGGGCCGGCTGGACCTGGCGTTCGCGGTGACGACCCGCGCCGACACGGAACAGCTGCGGAGCCTGCCGCTGACCCGCGAGCCGATGACCGTCGTCTGTCATCCCGCGCACCGGCTGGCGGGCGGCGGCCCGGTCACCCCGCACGAGCTGGGCGGCGAGGCCTTCGTCGACTTCCACCCCGACTGGGGGCCGCGCCGCACCACCGACGCGGCCTTCGCGGCGGCGCGTGTGCAGCGCACGGTCACCCTGGAGGTGAACGACGTGCACAGCCTGCTCGACCTCGTCGAGGAGGGCCTCGGCATCGCCGTCGTACCGCGTCACTTCGCCCACAAGCGGCCGGCCCTCCCGACCCTCCCGCTCAAGGCGGACACCGACACTCCGTACGAGACCGTCGCGATGCTGCCGCCACCGGAGGCGACCAGCCCGGCGGCGAGGGCCTTCATGTCCCTGCTCGACACAGAGGTTCTGGCCGACGAGACGGTCGGTTCGTCGGCCAGGATCAGCGGTTAGTTGGCTGAAAATGCGCCCTCCGAATCGAAGGTGACGAAGTTTCGAACGCGACGGGGGAGCGGCAAAGCACATGAAAATGACGACTGCCGCACGCCATCCCCCAGTTGACGTCAACTCAGTTCATCTACCACACAGTGGTGCCGAGGTAGCCATTTCTCGACGAAGTGAAGTCGTGCGAGTGATGAGCCCCCTGCCGGTCCTGTCCGCCAGGTGCGGTGACTAGCATGAGCGACGCGCTTGATCCGGAAGGTGGCCTACCATCTTCCGGCTTCTCGGCGACGTTTCACCTGTGGACGTACTCCTGCTCGCACGGACCGAGGGACCGCGGAATGCCAGTGCCTGCTCGCCCCCGTCAGCGCCGATCTGCGCAGAAGACGGGTTCCACTCCGGTCGTGTTCCCCGCGGTCCTGGTCGTCACGGCCGCGGGTGCCGGAGCCGCCGTCGGCCTCGCGCCCGAGGGAGCCCGCCCGTGGGTGGCGGGCACGGCGATAGCCGCCTGGTGCTGCATAGCGGCCGTCGTCGCCTTCACCTCCGCCCGGTTGCGCAAGGCCCACCGCCAGACGCTGTCACGGTCCGGCGAACTGGAGATGACGAAGAACAACTGGAGCCAACACGGCGCCGAGACGGACCAGTTGGTCAATGTGACCCTGCCGGCGGTGGCCGAGCAGCTGAAGAACGGCGTAGGCCCCGACGAGGTCCTGTCCGGTCTGCGCACCCCCTCCGACCCGTATCTGCGGCGGATGCTGCACGTCTTCACCACCGAGGTCGCCCAGTCCGTCCGGCGGACCGCCGACGCGCAGTCGGACCTCGACATGATGCGGCGCGAACTCGCCAAGGGGACACAGGAACTCGAGCGGCTGACCAACGACACCCTGCCCGCCGCGGTGTCACTGCTGCGCGAGGGCAGTTCGGCCGACACCGTTCTCGCCAAGCTCGACTGGCCGACCAACCCGCTGCTGCGCTCCCCCGCCGAATCGTTCATCCGGGAACTCGCGTACAGCGAGCGCCGTTCCGCCGCCGCCCAGGCCGCTTCCGCGAAGGCGCTCAGCCGGGTCCAGGCCAAGACCGTCGGCATGCTCGCCGACCTCCGGGACATGCAGGACCGGCACGCCGGGGAGATCTTCGGCGATCTGCTGCGCCTCGACCACGGCACCTCCCAGCTGGGCCTGATGACCGACCGGTTGGCCCTGCTGATGGGTGGTCGCTCCAGCCGGGTGTGGAACAAGCCGATCGTGATGGAGAGCATCCTGCGCGGCTCCGTCGGCCGGATCGCCGCCTACCGGCGCGTGCGTCTGCACAACTCCAGCAAGGCGTCCATCGCGGGCTTCGCGGCCGAGGGCGTGATGCACCTGCTGGCCGAACTCATGGACAACGCCGCCAACTTCTCGCCGCCGATCGACGAGGTCCACGTGTACGTGGAGGAGCGCAGCGCGGGCCTCGTCATCACCATCGAGGACAGCGGCCTGAAGATGTCCGACGCCTCCATGCGCCGCGCGGAGGAGTCGGTGTCGGGCAAGGTCACCGACCTCGCCTCGCTCCAGGGCACCCGGCTCGGCCTGAGCGTGGTGGGACGCCTCGCCGCCAAGCACGGCATCAGCGTCAACTACCGCCCCTCCTCGCGCGGCGGCACCGGTGTCGTCGTACTGCTGCCGCCCCAGCTCGTGGCCCAGCAGCGCGAGCCGGTCGCTGCCGAACGTGTGCGTCCCGCCGCGGAGATCCCGGCCGCCGCACCGGCCCCCACGGCCGAGGAAACGTTCCCGGTACGGACTCCGCGGGCCACCGCGCCCGTGGACGAGGCGCCCCCGGCCGACATTCCCCGCAGGCGCACCGCGGCCACTCCGGGCGGACTGCCCGTCCGCGCTCCCGGCCGCACCATGGCCGAGGCGGAAAGAGGACGGCCGAAGACCACGTCCGAGCCGTCCCGGGCCGAGCCCGACGCGGACGGTCCGGCGCGTGACGCCGGCAGCCGGTTCGGCGCCTTCCACCGCGGCCGGCACGCCGCCGGTAACACCGGTGACCTGCCCGCCGCCCCCGGTGAGGACGCCGGACCCGACACCGGGCCCGGGACGGACGGCTAGATCCCCCGCCCTTCGCACAGCCCAGAGCTTCGCAAGCCCACCCCGCACTGATTCGCCGCACCCCGTTGGATTGGAGGAACGGGCCGGGTGACCGCCGACTGGCCGGCACCCGACCCGCCCATCATGGAGACCACTGACAACAGCCTCACCTGGCTCTTGATGAACCTCTTGGAGCGCACGCCGGGCACCCGCCACGCACTCGTCCTGTCCCGGGACGGTCTGAAGCTGTGCTGGACGGAACACCTGACCCTCGACCAGGCCGACCAGCTGGCTGCGATCTGCTCCGGCATCCAGGCGCTCGCGCAGGGCGCGTCCGTGGAGTTCGGCGACGGAACCGGCGGCGTCCGGCACTCCATGACCGAGTTCCACGGCGGCCTCCTGTTCATCGTGGAGGCCGGCCAGGGCGCGCACCTGGCGGTCGTCGCCGAGGAGAGCGCCGACCCGGGCGTCGTCGGCCATCAGATGACCGAGCTGGTGGAACAGATCGGTGAACATCTGCGGGCCGAACCGCGCACGCCCGTCACCAGGGGTGCCTCGGCGTGAGCCGCAAACCCGTGGACATCGGCGACCCCGACCGGCTCTACACGGTCACGGGCGGACGCAGCGAAGCCGATGACGCCTTCGACCTGGTCACGCTGATCGTCAGCGAGTGCGAGCCCACCGCCGGGATGCAGTCCGAGCACGTCCGGATCCTCGAACTGTGCCGGCACCCGACGGCACTGGTCGAGGTCTCGGCCGAACTCAAGCTGCCCATCACCGTGGTACGGATCCTCCTCGGCGACCTCCATGCCATGGGCAAGGTGAGCGCCCGTCACCCCCGCGCGGCCGATTCCGTCGCGACCCTCCCCGAAACCGCACTGCTGCAGGAGGTGCTCCATGGGCTCCGCAACCTCTGAGCTGCCCGCCCAGCGCACGCCGCTGGCCGATGCCGCCGAGACCGGACTGAAGATCGTCGTGGTGGGCGGTTTCGGCGCCGGCAAGACCACCCTGGTCCGCTCGGTCAGCGAGATACGCCCGCTGAACACCGAAGAGGTGATGACCCAGGCGGGGCAGGGCGTCGACGAGACGGCAGGCGTGGAGCGCAAGACCACGACGACCGTCGCCTTCGACTTCGGCCGTATCAGCCTCAACCAGCGCATGGTGCTCTACCTGTTCGGCGCACCGGGCCAGGAGCGCTTCTGGTTCCTGTGGGACCGGCTGTTCTCCGGCACCCTGGGCGCGATCGTCCTCGTCGACACCCGGCGCATGGAGGACTCCTGGTACGCGATCGACCGGCTCGAACACCACAAGACGCCGTTCGTGGTGGCCGTCAATCGTTTCGACGACGACGAGCAGCGGTTCTCGCTCGACGAGATCCGGCAGGCACTCGCGCTGGGCGACCATGTGCCCATGGTCGACTGCGACGCGCGGGTCAGGTCGTCGGGCAAGGAAGTGCTGATCACTCTCGTGGACCACCTCTACGCATTGGCCCTGTCCCAGGAGGGGACGTCGTGAGCGACACCACCGGCTCCTCTTCCTCGAAGACTCCTCCACCGGGCTGCCCCGCGCACGGTTCCGCCGTGCACCTGGGCGGTCTGGAGTACCAGCAGACACCCTCGCAGCTGTACCGCACGATGCGCAGGGAACACGGGGCGGTCGCTCCGGTCCTGCTCGACGGCGACGTCCCGGCCTGGCTCGTACTCGGCTATCCCGAGGTCAGTTACGTGACCAGCCACGACGAGCTGTTCGCGCGGGACTCCCGGCGGTGGAACCAGTGGCCGAACATTCCGGCCGACTGGCCCCTCATGCCGTTCGTCGGTCACCAGCCGTCCGTGCTGTTCACCGAGGGCGCGGAGCATCAGCGCAGGGCCGGTGTCATCACCCAGGCGCTGGAGGGGGTCGACCAGTTCGAACTGGCCCGCGAGTGCCAGACGATCGCCGAGCAGCTGATCGCCTCGTTCGGCGGCAGCGGCCAGGCCGAGCTGATGAACGCCTACGCGCACGCCCTGCCGGCCCGTGCGGTGCTGTGGATGTGCGGTATGCCGCAGGGCAGCGCGGACACCGAGCAGCTCGTCGACGATCTGCGGATCTCGCTCGACGCCGGTGAGGGCGACGACCCGGTGGCGGCGTACATGCGCGTCGGGGCGCGCATCATGCAGCTGGTGAAGGAGAAGCGGGAGAACCCGGGGCCCGACGTCACCTCGCGGATGCTGCTGGATCCGGCCGATCTCAGTGACGAGGAGATCGTGCAGGACCTGATCTCCGTCATCGCGGCGGCCCAGCAGCCGACCGCGAACTGGATCTGCAACACCCTGCGTCTGCTGCTCACCGACGAGCGTTTCGCGGTCAACGTCTCCGGCGGCCGGGTCAGTGTCGGCGACGCGCTGAACGAGGTGCTGTGGCTGGACACACCGACCCAGAACTTCATCGGCCGCTGGGCCGTGCGCGACACGCAGCTCGGCGGGCGGCTCATCCGTGAGGGCGACTGCCTCGTCCTCGGCCTCGCGGCGGCCAACACGGATCCGCAGATCTGGCCCGAGTCGCATGTCGGCGCCGAGAACTCCTCGCACCTGTCGTTCAGCAACGGCGAGCACCGCTGCCCGTATCCGGCGCCGCTCCTCGCGGACGTGATGGCGCGTACGGCGGTGGAGACGCTCCTGGAGCGTCTGCCGGATCTGGTGCTGGGTGTGGACCCCTCGGAGCTGACCTGGCGTCCGTCCATCTGGATGCGGGGACTGACGTCGCTGCCGGTGCAGTTCACTCCCGCAGTGCACTAGCGCTCCGCCGGGGTGCGTCCAATTCCGCGGGTGCAGCGTGGCTGGGCGCGCCGTTCCCCGCGCTCCTTCGGGGCGCTGTCCTTCGGGGCGCTGTGTCTTCCGCGGGTCGGGACACGTGATCCCGACCCGCTGAGGACGTGGGTGGTCAGGCGCCGACCGGGGTGAAGCGCACCGGGAGCGACTGGGGGCCTCGGGTGAAGACGCCCTGCTCCACCGGGTCGAAGCCGTCGGCGAGGCGCAGGTCGGGCATGGCGTCGAGCAGTTGGTTCACGCCGGTTTCGACCTCCGCCTTGGCAAGCAGCGCGCCGACACAGAAGTGCCGACCCAGCGCGAAGGCCAGGTGGTCGGCCGCCGCGGAGAACGCGGAGGTCGTGGTGAGGTCGTCCCGGAATATGTCGAACCGGTCGGGGTTGGCGTAGCGGCGCTCGTCCCGGTTGGCGGCTCCGATGAGGCACGTCACCGTGGCTCCCTGCGGGATGGTGCCGCCGGACACCTCGACCTCGGTGGCCGACTGCCGCATGATCATGTGGACCGGAGGGGTGTAGCGCAGCGTCTCGGCGAAGGCCGCCGGGATCAGGCTCCGGTCCTCGTGGACCGCCGCCAACTGCTCCGGGTTCATCAGCAGGTTGGCGAGGATGCTGGCGATCGCCTTGTCGGTGGTCTCCCCGCCCGCGGCGAGCAGCAGGCTGCAGAACGCCTTGATGTCCTCGTCGCTCATCCGGACACCGTCGACCTCGGCGGCACAGAGCGTGGACAGCAGGTCGTCGCCCAGGTTGTCGCGCCGGTCCCGGATGATCGGGATCATGTACTCGGCGAACTCCCTGCGGGTGCGCTCGCCCGCGGCGGTCACCTCGGCGTCACCGGAGAGGTTGCCGAGGAAGGCGATGACGGCGGTGTACCAGCCGTGGAAGCGGGCGTGGTCGGCCTTGTCCAGGCCCAGCATGTCCGCGATGACGTTGACCGGGAAGCGGGTCGCGTAGTCGCTGACGATGTCGGCCGAACCGGTGTCCCGGAAGGCGTCTATGAGGGCGAGCGAGTTGCGCTCGATGACCGGCAGGAACTTCTCCTGCAGGTCGCTGCCGCGGAAGGCGGGGGCGACGAGTGCGCGTCGCACCGCGTGCTCACGGCCGCTCAGCTGGAGGATCGTCTTGCCGTGGACCGGCTCCAGCTGCCAGTCGTAGTTGCCGGTCGTGAACTCGGACTTCTTGTCCTTGAAGACACGTTCGACGTCGTCGTAACGGGAGATGATGTAACTCTGGGTGGCCTCGTGCCAGATCAGGGGATTTTTCTCTCGCATCGCCGCGTACGCGGGGTAGGGATCCGCGGCGAACTCGGGAGAGAGGATGTCGGGCGCCTGCTGGGCAGTGGACACGGAACTCCTCTTGGTAGATGCGTGCCGTCGAGGAACAGGTTAATGATCTTTCGATGGCTCAAACAGTCCAGTCCTGGCCGAAGTTGAACGCCTGAGCTTTCCGCACCGTGGGCGCCTCCCCGTCGCGCGTTCCGGCCGATTCACTCCTATAACGCGGGTTTTTTCTACCGTTATGCCGGAATCCGACGATCGTTCCGTCGCCGGGAGAACGGCGGTTCGCGCCGCGCCGAACCGCCGTCCCCGCAGTCGCCGACCAGTTTCGGCCACGACTCATTCGACACGTGTCAGCGCGGCCCGACCTCGTACCCGGGCAGGACGACGTCCCGGATCAGGGCGTTGCGCTCCTCGAAGGGGATGAACGCGCTCTTGAGCGCGTTGACCGTGACCGCGCGCAGGTCGTCGAGGGTCCAGCCCGCCTCGTCGACGAGCAGCGACATCTCGCGGGTCATGGTCGTGCCGGACACGAGGCGGTTGTCGGTGTTGAGGGTGACGCGGAAGCCCAGCTCACGCAGCCGGGTAATCGGGTGGTCGGCGATCGAGGTGGCCGCGCCCGTCTGGAGGTTGGAGGTGGGGCACATCTCCAGGGCGATCCGGCGGTCGCGTATCCAGTCGGCGACGCGGCCGAGCTTGCCGTCCACGATGTCGTCGGTGATCCGCACGCCGTGGCCGATGCGCTGGGCGCCGCAGACCTGGAGCGCCTGGTGGATGCTGGGCAGGCCGTGGGCCTCGCCGGCGTGGATGGTGAACGGGACGTTCTCGACGCGCAGATGCTCGAACGCGTCGAGGTGGTCGGCGGGCGGGAAGCCGTCCTCGGCGCCCGCGATGTCGAAGCCGACGACACCCGCGTCCCGGAACGTCACGGCCAGGTCGGCTATCTCGCGGCTGCGGTCGAACATCCGCATCCCGCACAGCAGCGTGCCGACCCGGACGGGCGTACCGGCGGCGGCCGCCTTCGCCATGCCGGCGGCCAGGCCCTCCTGAACGGTCGCGACGACCTCGGGCAGGGTGAGCCCGCCGTTCAGCATCAGCTCGGGGGCGTAGCGGACCTCGCCGTAGACGACGCCGTCCTCGGCGAGATCGAGCACATACTCCTCGGCGGTGCGCAGCAGGCCCTCGCGGGTCTGCATGACGGCCAGCGTGTGCTCGAACGTGGCGATGTACCGGACGAGGTCGCCGGAGTTGGCAGCCTCGTAGTACCAGGCGGCGAGCGCGTCCGGGTCGGTGGCGGGGAGGGTGTGGCCGACCTCGCGGGCGAGCTCGACGAGCGTCGCGGGGCGCAGGCCGCCGTCAAGGTGGTCGTGCAGGACGGCCTTGGGGAGCCTGCGGATGGTGTCCGTGTCGGGACGGGAGCCGACACGGGAGTCGTTACGGGAGTCGTTTCGGGGCGCGGTCATGCGGTGATTCCTTGGGAGGTCGTCTGTGGGCGGGGAGTGCTGAGCCGTAAGCGCCTACCGGTCGGCCCCGTCGGGGACGGCGGGCTGCAGCAGGTCCCACCTGTTCCCGTACAGGTCCTGGAGGACGACGACCGAGCCGTACGCCTCGTGCCGCGGTTCCTCCAGGAAGGTCACGCCCGCGGCGAGCATGCGTGCGTGGTCGCGGGAGAAGTCGTCGGTGTGCAGGAAGAAGCCGACCCGGCCGCCGGTCTGGTCACCGACGCGGGCGCGCTGCGCCTCGTTCCTGGCGCGGGCCAGCAGGAGTCCGGTGCCGGACATGCCGGTGTCCGGCTCCACGACGACCCAGCGGGACCCGTCGGGACGCGGGGTGTCCTCGGCGAGCCGGAAGCCGAGCGCCTCGGTGTAGAAGCGGATCGCCTCGTCGTAGTCGTCGACGACGAGGGTGACCAGGGCAACGCGTCGCATCGGTGTCTCTCCGGGGGTTCGCAGCGGTAGGGGTTATACGTAACACGCGAGGATACGCCATCGCTGCGGCACCCCGGTGGCATCAGTGCGTCATCGATACGGCGCTCCCGCGCTCGAACCGGCCGGAGCCGGGGCCGCCTGCTCGCGCGACACCCGCCTCCGGCATGCTGGAGACAAGATCAAGCGACAGGAGTGACCCACCATGTCCGAGACGCCCAGGTCGACCGGGGCCCCCGCCCATCAGAACGTCACCTTTCCGAGCGGCGGCACCACCGCGCACGGTTACCTGGCACTGCCACCGGCCGGAAGCGGGCCCGGTGTCATCGTGATCCAGGAGTGGTGGGGGCTGACCGACCACATCGCGGACGTCACCGAGCGCCTGGCGAAGGAGGGCTTCGTGGCGCTGGCCCCGGATCTCTACGGCGGCAATGTCGCCCACGAGAGCGGTGAGGCGTACCGCATGATGCAGGAGCTGCCCGTGCCGCGCGGTGTCGAGCTGCTGTCCGGCGCGGTCGACCATCTGCTGGCGATGCCGGAGGTCACGTCCGAGACCGTCGGCTCGGTCGGCTTCTGCATGGGCGGCGGTTTCGTCCTGTACCAGGCGGCCACCGACCCCCGCGTCCGCGCCGCCGTCCCGTTCTACGGCGTCATCCAGGGCGAGGCCCCCGACTTCTCCGGCCTCAAGGCGCAGATCCTCGGTCACTACGGCGAGCGCGACACCGCGATCCCCGTGGACTCCCTCACCTCTCTCGGGGAGACCGTCCGCGAGCAGTCCGGCATCACCCCGGACTTCCGCGTCTACCCGGCCGACCACGCCTTCTTCAACGACGGCCGCCCGGAGGTCCACGACCCCGAGTCGTCGGAGCGGGCCTGGCGGAGCACGGTCGAGTTCCTGCACGCGCAGCTCGGCTGACCGCACACCTCGCCTCGTCGAGCGGTGATGTGCGCGGCTGCCCCCGGTCCCGCCGGGGGCAGCCGCGCACGTCGGCACGTGGAGGTCAGTACGTGTACGTGTTCAGGGTCGCCACCGCCGAGGCCGGCGAGCCGAGGTCGTAGCGGTCCACCGCGAGGAAGTTGGGCTTCTTGCGGGCGGCGGGCTGGCAGAAGCGCTGGGCCCGGTCGGTGAGTTTGGTGTTGTCGGTGGTCGCGGTCGAGGCGATCGCCGCGTCCCGGAAGTGGTTCATCACGAAGAGCGGGCGGAAGGGCGGCGCCGTCGCCGTGAGCGGGACGTTGGTGTTGGCGTCGTACCAGCGGCTGTAGCAGGACCAGTCGGAGCTGCCGAGACCCGAACCCATGGACCAGTAGTTCTCCACGGTCCACTCGCGCTGGTACATGACGCCGAAGCTGTCCCGGGTGAGCCCGGCCGACTGGTCGGCGGAGCGGCTGTGGTCGGTGAGGAGCAGCAGCCGGTCGTTCGCGGCGATCAGGTCCGCCATCCTCGGCCAGCCGTCGGCGCGTACGCCGGTCCGGTCCGGGCGGTAGAGGACATCGGACAGGCCGTTCACGCGGGCCAGTTCACCGCGCAGGACGCCCGGGTCGACGTAGTCCTCCAGGAACACGGTGATGAACTCGTTCGGGTTCTGCCGGAGGAAGTCGACCATGCGCTGGATGTCCACGTTCAGCGCCACCGGCCGGCTGACGAGGGTGCAGCTGTTGTGGCACAGGATCGCGCCGTCCGAGGTCTGGTGGATGTCCAGCATGAACCCGCGTACGCCGTCGGTGAGTTGCTGGTTGATGCCCCGGCTCTGGTTCGGGACGAGGTTCACGAAGGGCGGCGCGAAACCGCCGTCGACGCCGTTCGCGTAGGCGTTGTGGGAGGTGAGGAACGTGACCTGGTCGAGGGTGCGCCGGTCCGTCGACGGCATCGGGGAGGTCGGGGACGTCACCGGAGTCAGGTACCAGGCGGCGGGGTCACCGGCCGCGCCCACGACCAGCTGTGCCGGGTAGTTGGCCCCGGATGCCTTCGCTCCGACGGTCAGGTACTGGTCGGCGCCGGGCACCTTCAGCCGGTACCGGTCGGTGCCCGTCGGCGTGATCTCCCACGCGGCGTCGGCGCCCGTGCAGGCCACGGTTCGCGCCTGACCGCCCGACCGCCCGAGACAGCTGCCCGCCGTGTCGGTGCTCTCCAGCACGTACGAGGCGCCGGTGGCCCGGAGCGTCCACTGCTGGCGGTCCTCGTTGCCCTTGGGGTTGCGCTGGACGACCGCTCCCCCGCTGTCGGCGGCGTTCAGGCCGGTGACCGCGCTCTGTACGTAGAACACTCCCGCCGTGGGCACCTCCGCGGCGTGGGCGGGAGCGGCCAGGGCGGTGGTGAGGGCCGCTCCGGCGGCGGTGAGGGCGAACAGGGGGCGGTGTCTCCGCATGGTGACGGGGTCCCTTCGGCAGCGCGGCGGCGCCTGGTCGGCGGCCGGGAAAGTGGGGGGTCTGCGCGGGACACTCAATCGGCTTGGTATGTACCGGTCAATAGCGCGGTGTTTCACGGGGCGTATGCCGGGCACCGCGGTACTCCTACGGGGAGCAAGAAATGATCACCGCACCAGGAGGCCGGACATGAGCGACGACAGCATGGCGGACGACGTCTACCAGCCCACGGGGACCAACGAGGAGCAGGCGGACGCGGCCCCGCTGGATCTCCAGGACGCGGTGGACGAACGAACGTACGACGACGTGCTCGACGAGGGCTATTCGCCGCCCGAGAAGCCGCTGGGTGTCACCAAGACCGGCGTCACGGCGGCCGAGCAGCACGAGGGCGAGTCGCTCGACGAGCGGCTGAGCCAGGAGGTCCCCGACGCGGAGACCCCGGCCGGCGACGGCATCGGTGACCTGCCCTACGGGGAGGGCGAGGCGACCGACCCCGAGGCCGGAGACGAGCGCGCGGGCCGTCTGGTGGCGCCGGACGAGGGCGCGCACGCGGACATGGAGGAGGAGGCCGTCGCGTCGGACGTGGGCATCGACGGCGGGGCGGCGGGCGCCGAGGAGGCCGCGATGCACGTCGTACCCGAGGAGGAGGAAGTGCCTCCGACGCCCCTGCGGCGGGACTGACTCGGCGGCCGGCCCGGGTGGTCGGGCCGGCCGGGATCCGCAAGGCACACGGGGGCCAGGTGCGGTCGGTCAGTGCTGGAAGGCGCCGGCCCGCACGTTCTTCATGACATGGCTCGCCACCCGGTACCGGCCGTTGGGCAGGTCCGGGGACCTGGTGACGTGCACCGTGAGCGGGCCGGCCCACTCATAGCCCATCTTCTCGCCGTGCCGCAGCAGGCTGTCGGTGAGCACCTGGTCGATGCGCCCGCCGTTGCGCTCCAGTTCCTTGTGGGCGAACTCGGCCAGCTCGACGTCGTAGGCGTTGGGGACGACGGTCAGGCTCCCGCTGCACACCACTATGTTGTCGTCGCACTCCTTGTGCAGGGCTTCGACCAGTTCGACCGGTTCCTTGTGACGGATGTGCGCGAGCAGGGACCCTCCGAGGCGTTCCATCGCTCGTTCCAGACCAGTGAGTGTGCTCACGCTCTGCTTCTCCTCGATCGTTTCTGAATGTCCTGGGCCGTGTCGTTTCCGTGTCGTGGTGCTCCACTGTTCTCCTGCGGGTGCCCGGGCAACGGAGAACGACGCGTCCCCGGAGGGTTCCGGGAACGCGTCGTCGCCTCGGTGCCTGGGGGCCTGGGGCCGCCTACAGCAGGTCCCGTGGCACCGTCTCGTTCCACGTGCGGGAGAAGACCCGGCGCTCACCCTCGTAGCCGTCCAGGGTGGCGTCCACGAAGAAGTCGGTGTCGTCGCAGGTCAGCCGGGTGTGCGTCTCCACGCGGACATCCCAGTCGTCGCGCCTGAAGCGCATGGTCCAGGTCGACTCACCGGTGGCCGAGGTGAAGTCGTCGGCGACGGACGTGTAGCGCTCGTAGGCGCGACGGCCGACGTCGAGGTCGATCTCGTCGAAGTGGACGAGGCCCTGGTCCTTCACGATCTCCAGTTCGGCGCGGTAGTCGACCATGTCGCGCTTCACCTCCCACCGCGCGTCCGGGGCGGTCACCCGGGTCACGGACAGCGGAGATGTCCCCTCGGGCTCCTCGAACGGGTCCGCCGGCACGCCGTCCGGTTCGTCCGTCGGGCGGACGGGGAGCGTGAGGGTGCTGGAGCCCTCGTACACGCTCAGCAGCGCCGGCTCGGGGGGCGGCCAGGCGAGCGGCCAGTACGACGTGGACAGGGAGAGGCGGACCCGGTGGCCGGGCGGGAACGCCTGGGCCACTCCGTTGAGCTGGACGGTCGCGCGGTAGCGGGTGCCCGGCTCCAGGGCCTCGGGGTTCTCGGTGCTCTCCCGCCGGGTGATGTTGAGCAGCCCGTAGGTGACGCGGGTGGCGGCGCCGTCCGGACTCACGTCGGACAGGCGCGCGGCCACCATCGCGACCGGCCGGTCGGCCGCGAGGTCGAGTTCCACGGTCGGCGAGCCGAGGATCTCCAGCCGCTCGGTCAGCGGCTCGGTCTCGAAGACGAGGGAACCGCCGTCCTCCTCGCGCTGGTCGTAGGGCAGGTCCGGGGGCGCGTTGTAGGAGGCCCACTTGCCGGCGAACTGCCCGACGGACAGCGGCGACCGTACGGTCATCTCGGCGCCCCCGCCGACGCTCTCGTCGCCCCCTTCACCGACGGTCCCGTCCTCGGCCGGAGCGCCGATCCGGTGCCGGGTCAGCGGGTACGTGACGGGATGGATCTGCGGGGACGGCCAGGTGGGTTCCGAGACCCAGCGGCCCGGACGCTCCTCGTACGAGGTGGACGGAGGCACGCTGTCCTGCATCCAGGTGCGCAGCATGGGGCCGTCCATGACGCCGTTGTCGACGCCCTTCAGCCAGTGGTCCCACCAGCGCACCACTTCCTGGAGGTAGCCGATGGCGGGGCCGGGCTCTCCGAGGTGGGGGAACTTGTGCGACCAGGGGCCGATCAGTCCCTTGCGGGGCACGTCCAGGTTGCCGAGCAGCCGGGTCACGGCGTTGGAGTAGCCGTCCGCCCAGCCGCTGGAGGCGAGGACGGGGCACCGCACGGCCCGGTAGTCCTCGGCGACCGAGGCGTGCCGCCAGTAGTCGTCCCGGCGCTGGTGGCGCAGCCAGGGCAGCACCCAGGGGCCGGTGTTCTCCAGGCGTTCGTGCCACATCTCGCGCCAGCGGTCGCCGACCACGGCGGGGTCGGGCGGGCAGGTGGCGTAGGCGAACATGGTGCCCGCCTCGGCGAGGTTGTCGGACAGCATGGCGCCGCCCATGTAGTGCATGTCGTCGGCGTGCCGGTCGTCCGTGAAGGACGCGATGACGACGGCCCGCAGGCTCGGCGGCTGCCTCGCGGCGACCTGGAGTGCGGCGAAGGCCCCCCAGGACAGGCCCATCATTCCCGTGGTGCCGTCGCACCAGGGCTGGTCCGCCAGCCAGGCGAGGACCGCTTCCGCGTCGGCCTGTTCCTGTTCCAGGTACTCGTCCCGCAGCACGCCCTCGGAATCACCGGTGCCGCGCAGGTCGACGCGCACACAGGCATAGCCGTGCCCGGCGATGTAGGGGTGGTGCATGGAGTCGCGCACCGAGGTGAGGTCGCGTTTGCGGTAGGGGATGTACTCCAGCACCGCGGGCACGGGTTCGTTGTCGGAAGAGGTGGGGCGCCAGACACGGGCCGACAGCTGGACGCCGTCGGGCATCGGGATACGGACGTCCTCCTCTTCCTTCGTCGCGTACGGCAGGTTGCTCACGTAGCGCATGAGGCGGACTTCCTCTCTCAGGCGTGCGGTCGGTCCTGGGGGCTCTCGTCGAAGGCGAGTCCCAGCGCGGCCACACAGTGGTCGTACTTCTTCCGGAGGTCTTCCTCGCTGTTCCCGCCGGTGAATATGTGCGCCAGTTCGTAGCTGTAGGAGTCCTGCTGGGACAGGTCGGAGAGGATCTGTCCCTCCTCGGTGGTGACGTCCACGCGCACGCCGTCGGACTCACGCTCGATACGGGCGAGGTCGTCGGCCGAGGGCACGTCGCGCACGACTCCGTCGGTGAACCAGCGGTAGTACCACTTCGCGGCCATCGCGTACGGGCCCTTGCGCTGCGGCATGGCCGGATCGTCGCCCAGGGCGAGGCCGAGCATGGCGTGGTGGTTGGGCACGCCGTCGACGTACTCGAAGAGTTCGGCGTGGGACTGGGAGTGCCTGGGGTTGATCTCCAGCAGGCTGATCTCCTGGGTCTTCGGGTCGAAGAAGTACTCCACGCTGAAGGTGGCCGACTCGAAGCCGATCCGGCGCATGACGCGCTCGGTGACGTCGTGCAGCTGCGCGATCACCGCCGGGGGCAGCGTGGAGGGATACTGGTGCCGCTGGAAGCTGGACGTGCCGGGGTAGTTGATGGAGTCCAGCACGCCGTAGACGGTCACCTCGCCCTGGTGGACATAGCCCTCGACGGCGACCTGCAGGCCCGTCATCGTCTCTTCGGCGAGGCAGACCCGGGCGCCGACGCCCTCCATCTCGGGCGGCAGTTCGATCCGGCCGAGGATGTCCTCGAAGGGGCGGCCGACCCGGGAGATCCCCTCGCGTATCTGCCGGACGGCGTCCCGGAACTCGTCCATGTCCTCGACGCCGAAGGCGAGTTCGGAGGAGTACGAGAGCGCGGGCTTGACCCACATCGGGAACCGTACGTTCTCCGGGGGCCGCGGGTCGTCGGTGTCCAGGTCGACCCGGCCGAACCGCGGATGCCGGTCGGTGACCTTCTGCTGTTCCAGCCGACTCCAGTACTTGTGCTCGCACTTGACGATCGACTCGAGGCTGGTGCTGCGGGTCCCGTACTGCTCGGCGAGGATCGGCACGAGGGTGCTCACGGGGAAGTCCCAGTAGCCGACGATCGCGTCGATCCTGCCGTCGAAGGCGTCCAGTACGGCCCGGGCCTTGTCGATGAGCTCGGGGACGGACACCTCACCGCCCTGCAGTTCCTCGATCGTCAGCAGCGGGTGGTACCGCAGCGACCTTGCCGCCGCAGCCGCTTCCAGCGTCGGCAGGTTGGCGTCGTCGAGACCTACCACGAAGACGTTCTGCACGTCGTTCCGCGCGTCGGTCCTCACGTCGTTCTGCACATCGCGCACGTTCTTTTCGGGCACCGGCCACCTTCCAGTTCTTCCTCGGATCAAGCGATCAAGCGGAAGACCGAGGGGTACCCCTGAGCGGCGGGGCAAATCTCCGCCACCGGCCGGAAGTGTTCGCAGGTGTGATGTCGAGCCGCCGGGACACCCGTATCCGCATGTTCATGAAGTGGCGATCCACCGTGTTGCCCATGTCCCCGCGCGAACGGGAGCAGACGTGATCCTTCTTGTCGTGGCCCTTCTCCTGCTGGCCGGCCTGATCGGCTCGGCCGCCTATCTCCCCCTGCCCGTGACCGTCGTGGCCGGTGCGGCCATCGCCGTGTGGCTGGCCGTGTTCGCGGTGCGCGAGCGGCGCAGGCACGGCGACCGGACCCGGAGGGCGTGACCTGATGCGGCTTACCGAGTCCCGGCGACGGGAGACCGGCGAACAGGGCACCGGCGGGCGACAGGCCGGCCGGCGGGACACCGAGGGAATGGCCGTGGCCTCCTTCGTCCTCGGCCTGGTCGGACTCCTCGTCCTCAACTTCTTCCTCGGCCCCGTGGCCATCGTCCTGGCCGTCATGGCCCTGCGGCGGGGCACGCCCCGCCGCTTCAGGGCGCTGCTCGGGCTGTGGCTCGGCATCGCGGACATCGTGGTGCTCTGCGTCCTGATCGCGGTGAACGGCACCACCTCGTGGGGCATCTTCGGCTGACCGCGCGGGACAACCGACCCGGGCGCGGCGCACGAAAGCGCTGTTCCACGGCCGACGGCGAGTCGGCCGTGGAACAGCGCTCAAGCGGCGTATCAGCAGTACAGGTTGCTGCCCGCCGACGTGCCGAGGATCCCGACGAACCGCTGGTAGCTGTCCACCCGGCTCTGCACCTGGGCCGGGTTCTTGCCGTCGCACTCCAGCGAACCGTTGATGCTGCGGATCGTCTGGCCGAAGCCCGCGCCGTTGACCATGGCGTTGTGGCCGGTCATGGAGCCGGGGCCGGACTGCGTGTTCCAGTACCACAGGCCCGTCTTCCAGGCCACGGCCGCGTCGTTCTGCACGAGCCAGGGGTTGTTCAGGAGGTCGATGCCGAGTGCGTCGCCCGCGGCCTTGTAGTTGAAGTTCCAGCTGAGCTGGATCGGCCCGCGGCCGTAGTACGCGGCCTGGCCGGCCGGGCAGCCGTAGGGCTGGCCCCAGTCGCAGTAGTGCGGGTAGTTGGCGGTGTTCTGCTCGACGATGTGGACCAGACCGCCGGTCTCGTGGTTGACGTTGGCGAGGAAGGCCGCTGCCTCCTGCTTCTTCACCGTGTCGCTGCCGGTGTTCGCGAACGCCGGGTAGGCGCTCATCGCGGCCTTCAGGCCGCTGTACGTGTAGAAACCGTTCCGGTTCGGGAACATCTGGTTGAACTGCGCCTCGCTGACGACGAACCCTGAGGGGTTGGTGGGTCCGTTGTCACAGGCGTACGGCTCCCAGTACCAGGTGCTGATGGTGGGGTCGTAGCCCGGGTTGTCGTGCTCGGCTATGTACGCCTTGCCGTCGGTGTACCGGACGATGTTGCCGGTCACGTAGGACTTGCCGGCCACCCAGCTCGGATAGCTCGAACAGGCCGCGGCGGACGCGCTGGAGGCCGGCAACAGCACGGGTGCGGCGGTTCCTAGGACGATCGCGGCCACGAACGCGGAGATACGGCGCCTCGACACAGGATCAACTCCTTCACGGAGCACGGCCGGACCCGTACGAGGGCAGCGCGGGGCGGACCTTGTACGCACGTGCCGGTGGGGACCGGTCGCGGCGTACGGGGCGGCCGTGGTGGGGGGTGGTGAGGCACACTCCACCACCTTGGTCTGGACCAGTCAAGGGTGTAGACCAGTCAACTCGCCCCGGCACCGCTCCGCTTCAGATCGGGGGCACCGGCCCGGCACCCCTGATACGACGGCTTCAGCTCAGCGGCTTCTCCAGTACCGCCTTGCGGTGGCTGAACGTCTCGATCGAGTAGCGGCCGTGGTAGTTGCCCATGCCGCTCTCCCCCACTCCGCCGAAGGGCAGGTCGGAGACGGTGAGATGGGCGAGCGGCAGACCGAGGCCGAGGCCGCCGGACGAGGTCTCGGCGGCGAGCCGCTCCCGGGTGGTGTCCGACTCGGTGAAGGCGTACAGGGCCAGGGGCTTGTCGCGGTCGTTGATGAAGTCGATGGCCTCGTCGAGGCCGGGGACGGTCACGATCGGCAGGACCGGGCCGAAGATCTCCTCGCGCATGACGGGCGCGTCGGGGGCGACATCCGCCAGGACGGTCGGCGCGATGTACTTCGTGGCGCGGTCGGTGGCGCCGCCGACGACGACCCGGCCGGATTCGAGCAGTCCGCTGAGCCGGTCGAAGTGCCGCTCGTTGATGATCCGCCCGTACTCTCCGGAGGTGGACGCGTCGGCCCCGTACAGCGTCTCGACGGCCCCGGCCAGTACGGGCTCCAGGGCGCGGGCGGTCTCCGGGTCGGTCAGGACGTAGTCGGGCGCGACGCAGGTCTGTCCGGCGTTGAGGAACTTGCCGCGGGCCAGGCGCTCGGCGACGACGGTGAGGTCGGCGTCCCGGTCGACGAAGGCCGGGGACTTGCCGCCGAGTTCGAGGGTGACCGGGGTGAGGTGCTGGGCGGCGGCGGTCATCACGATGCGGCCGACCGTGCCGTTGCCGGTGTAGAAGATGTGGTCGAAGCGCTCGGCGAGCAGGGCCGTGGTCTCGGGGATGTCGCCCTCGACGACGGCGACGGCCTCGGTGTCCAGGTACCGCGGCAGCAGCCTGGCCAGCTCGGCGGAGGTGGCCGGGGCCAGCTCGCTGGGCTTGACGACCACCGCGTTGCCCGCGGCGATCGCGCCGAGCATCGGCGCCAGCAGGAGCTGCGCCGGATAGTTCCAGGGGGCGATGACCAGGACGACACCGAGCGCGTCGTAACGCGTCCAGCCCGTCGCGTCCGCGCCGAGGTGCGCGGGGACGGGTGCGGGCTCGGGGCGCAGCCACTCTTCGAGGTGTTCGAGGGTGTGGTCGATCTCCCGCACCACGAAGTCGATCTCCGTGCGGAACGCTTCGGTGGAGCTCTTGCCCAGGTCGGCGTGGAGGGCGGCGGCGAGTTCCGCGCCGTCCTCGGTGAGCATCTCGCGCAGGTGGCTCAGCTGGCCGGTGCGCCACTCGACGGGCTTGGTGCGGCCGGAGCGGAAGGTGGCGCGCAGCCGGGCCACGACGTCGGCGGGCTGCTCGGGGGTGGGCTGGTTCACGGTGCCTCGCTGGTCGGGGCGGGCTTGTGACCCGCACTCGGTACATCGAGCGGCAAGCTCGATGTATATGCCAACCATTTATACGGCATCGAAAATTCCGCACGGGCCGAACACACCGCACGTGATCATCGAGTCACACCCGGCCACGAGTCTCCGCTCAGACGGACGATTCCGCCGACGCCCCGTCGAGCGTGTCCACCAGCCGGTGCAGCAGCCCGCGCAGCAGTTCCTCGTCGCCGCCGCTCAGGGCGGGCAACCGCGTGCGCACCTCGCCGTCGACGCGCCGCCAGTACGTCTCGCCGCGCGGAGTGAGGTGGGCGAGGATGCGCCGCCGGTCGAGGGGGTCGACCCGGCGGTGGACCAGGTTCTGGTCGACGAGGTGGTCGACCAGTTTGGTGAGGGTCGCGGGCGGCAGGAAGGCCGCTTCGGCGACCGCCGTCATGGGGTGCCCCTCACCGTCGGAGAGCAGGGACAGCACGCGCCAGGCGTCGAGCGTGCAGCCGTGCTCCTCCAGGGCGGCCTGGAGCCGGCGCGCCGTCAGCCGTTCGGCCCGCGTCAAGAGGTGCACGAGGTCCTGCGACCGGCGCGGAGGTGGGGTCGGCATCCTTCTCCTCGCTCCCGGGACTGAGCGCTCCGGGGGGCACTCCAGAGGGTCGGCACATCGTACAAGTCCCGCTTTCCCCGAGGATCTCCCCCATGCCGCGCGGGCGACGCCGACCGTACCCCGAGACGGACTGGAGTTCACCGGACGTTCCCGGAATCATGCCCTCATGGTCCGGCCCGACCCGCCTCCGCTCGACCCGTCCCCGATCGACCCGCTCCCGCTCGGCTGGTTCACGGCCGACGACTCGGTCGTCAGCGTGGCACTGGTCTTCCCCCTGCAGGGCGCCGCCGGAATCTTCGGGCCCACCTGCGAGTTGTGCGCGCGGCTCGCCGCGGAGCAGGTCAACCGCTCGGGCGGAGTGCTCGGCAAGGAACTGCGGCTGCTGCCGGTCGACGGCGGCGCCGAACCACGGCACGTCGCCGAGAAGGTCGAGGCGCTGGTGGACCTCGGCATCGTGCAGGGCGTCACCGGCTGGCACATCTCGTCCGTGCGCCAGGCACTCGCGCCGCGGATCGCCCACCGGGTGCCCTATGTGTATACGGCGCTGTACGAGGGCGGGGAGCACACGGCGGGCGTGTTCCTCACGAGCGAGACCCCCGACGACCAACTCCGGCCCGCCATGGGCCTGTTGGCCAGGGAACACGGGGTGCGCCGCTGGTTCGTCGTCGGCAACGACTACGTGTGGCCCCGCCGCACGGCCAGGGCCTCGCACCGCTACGCACGCGAGTCGGGCGGCGCCGTCTGCGCGGAGGCGTATCTGCCGCTCGGCACCCATGACTTCGGCGGAGTGCTGCGGCGCATCGAGCGCTCGGACGCGGACGGCGTGCTGATGCTGCTCGTGGGTAGCGACGCGGTGCGCTTCAACCGGGCTTTCGCCGCGTCCGGGCTCGACGAGCGGTGCCTGCGACTGAGCACCCTGATGGACGAGAACATGCTGATGGCGAGCGGCCCGACAGCCACCGCCGGCCTCTACAGCACGGCCGGCTTCTTCGCCTCCCTCGCCAATCAGGACACGCTCGACTTCCAGGGCCAGTACGCCGGACGGTACGGCGTGGAGGCACCGGCCCTCGGCAGTCTCGGTGAATCGTGTTACGAGGGCGTGCTGTTGCTCGCCGCGCTCATCGAACGGGCCAGGACGCTGGACGTCACCGTGATCGGCGCCGCCGCCGACACCGTCTCCTACGAGGGCCCGCGCGGACTGCTCCGGCTGCGCGGCAGCCATGTGCGCCAGCGGATCTACCTGGCACGGGCGGACGGGGTGGACTTCGACGTGGTGGCCCAGCTGAATCTTCACGGGTCCCGGTCTTGACATGTTCGCGCTTGCACGAAGATACTTCCCACAGGAAGTAATTAGAATGCCGCGGGCGAACTGTGAATTCATGTTCTGAATTCCGTCCGGGGCATTTTTTGTTGCCCGCCGAGAGGCCGATGAGAGCGGGAAGATACCGCCGGGAAAGTAATGCGAAACGCCTTGGAAACAGGCTGACTTGAGGCTGTGGACCGCACGCCAGGAGGAGGTTGTCCTCCCAGCCCGAGGGGGTCCATTTGTCCAGCGGTATCAGTGGTTCCAGTGGTTTCAGCGGTTCCCGCTCGTCCGGTTCCGACGCTTCCCGTTCGTCCCGGCGCCGGGTGCTGGCGGGTGCCGCCGCACTCGCGACCGCCGTCGCGCTCACCGCGTGCGGCGCCAAGACCGACGCAGCGGGCGGCTCGTCCGACCAGGCCGCCAAGGCCGACACGAGCGGCGACACCGTGAAGGTCGGCCTGCTCAACTCGCTCTCCGGCACCATGGCGATCAGCGAGGTGACCGTACGCGACTCACTGAAGCTGGCGATCGAGGAGATCAACGCCTCGGGCGGGGTGCTCGGCAAGCAGATCAAGCCGGTCAGCGAGGACGGCGCCTCCGACTGGCCGACGTTCGCCGAGAAGGCCTCCAAGCTCATCAAGGAGGACCGGGTCGCGGCCACCTTCGGCTGCTGGACCTCCGCGAGCCGCAAAGCGGTGAAACCCGTCTTCGAGAAGAACAAGTCCCTGCTGTTCTATCCCGTGCAGTACGAGGGCCTCGAAGAATCCCCGTACATCTTCTACACGGGGGCCACCACCAATCAGCAGATCGTCCCGGCGCTCGACTATCTCAAGAGCCAGGGCGAGAAGAGTATTTACCTCGTCGGCAGCGACTATGTCTTCCCGCGCACCGCCAACAAGATCATCAAGGCGTACGCGAAGGCCAACGGCATGAAGGTGCTCGGTGAGGACTACGCGCCGCTGGGCTCCACGGAGTTCAGCACGATCGCCAACAAGGTGAAGGCGTCGAAGGCCGACGCCGTCTTCAACACCCTCAACGGCGACTCGAACGTGGCCTTCTTCAAGGAGTACAAGTCGGCGGGACTGACCGCGAAGAGCATGCCGGTCGTCTCGGTGTCGATCGCCGAGGAAGAGGTCAAGTCGATCGGATCGCAGTACCTGGCGGGGCAGTTGACGGCCTGGAACTACTACCAGACCACGCCCGGCGCGGCGAACACCGAGTTCGTGAAGGCGTACAAGGCCGAGTACGGCAAGGACAAGCCGACCAGCGACCCGATGGAGGCCGCGTACACCTCGGTGTATCTGTGGAAGGCGATGGTCGAGAAGGCGAAGTCCTTCGACCCGGAGAAGGTCAAGGCCGCCTCGGACGGCATCACCTTCGACGCCCCCGAGGGCAAGGTCACCGTGGACGGCGCCAGCCAGCACATCTACAAGACCGCCCGGATCGGGAAGATCGGTACCGACGGGCTGATCGAGCAGGTGTGGGACTCCGGCAAGGCGATCGAGCCGGACCCGTTCCTGAAGGGCTACGACTGGGCCTCCGGCCTCTCCTGACCGACCGCGCGTGGGGGCCCTCCGTACGAGGCCCCCACGTCCTGCCTCCTCGGAGCCGCCGTATGACCGTGATCCTCGGTCAGACCTTCACCGGCATCAGCATCGGTGCCGTCCTGCTGCTCATCGCGCTCGGTCTCTCGCTCACCTTCGGCCAGATGAACGTCATCAACATGGCCCACGGCGAGTTCATCATGGCCGGCGCCTACACCACGTACGTCCTCCAGAAGTCGATCTCCGGTGCCGGCCTGTCCCTGCTCGTGGCGCTGCCCGTCGCCTTCCTGGTGGCGGGGGCGCTCGGCGCGCTGCTGGAGTGGGTGCTCATCCGGCGCCTGTACCTGCGCCCGCTCGACACACTGCTCGTCACCTGGGGTGTGTCGCTGATGCTCCAGCAGCTCGCCCGGGACATCTTCGGCGCGCCCAACGTACAGACCCGGGCGCCCGACCTGCTCACCGGCAACATCACCGTCATCGGCGGCGCCGACCCGCTGACCTGCGCCAGCAGCCGGCTTTTCATCCTCGCTCTCGCCGTCGCGGCCGTCGTCGCGCTGTCGCTGACACTGCGGCTGACCTCGCTCGGCCGCCGCATCCGCGGGGTCGTGCAGAACCGGGACCTGGCCGAGGTGTCCGGCATCTCCACCTCGCGGGTGGACAGGACCGCGTTCTTCCTCGGTTCCGGGCTCGCCGGGGTCGCGGGCGTCGCGCTGACGCTGGTCGGCCCGATCGGGCCGACGATGGGCACCAACATCATCATCGACGCGTTCCTGGTGATCGTGGTCGGCGGCATCGGACAGCTCAAGGGCACGGTGATCGTCGCCTTCGTCCTCGGTGCCATGCAGTCCGTCCTGGAGTACTCCACCACCGTCAGCGTGGCGAAGGTGCTCGTCCTCGTGGCCATCGTCGCCTTCCTCCAGTGGCGGCCCCAGGGGCTGTACACGCTGCGTACGAGGAGTCTCGTATGACCCTGCCACCTCTGCTCGAAGGCCGTTCGGTGACCGTGCTCAAAGGCCGCTCGGCGCGTGCCTGGGCCGGTTTCGCCGCCGCTGCCGTCGCCCTCTTCGCCATCGCGCCGCTGGCACTCTCCGACTTCCGGCTCGGGCTGCTCGCCAAGTACCTGTGCACCGCGATGGTCGCCGTCGGCATCTGCCTGGCCTGGGGCCGCGGCGGCCTCCTCACGCTCGGCCAGGGTGTGTTCTTCGGCCTCGGCGGCTACGCCATGGCGATGCATCTGAAGATCGCGGACGCGGGTCCCGGCAACCTCCCCGACTTCATGCAGCTGTACGGCACCGCCACCGAACTCCCCTGGTGGTGGCGGCCGTTCGGCAATCCACTGTTCGCGCTGGCGGCGACCGTGCTGCTGCCCATGGCCGTGGCGGCGGTCCTCGGTTCGTTCATCTTCCGCCGCCGGGTCAAGGGCGCGTACTTCGCGATCCTGAGCCAGGCGCTCGCCGCCGCCTTCGCGATCTGGCTGATCGGCCAGCAGGAGACGACCGGCGGCACCAACGGACTCACCGACATCCAGGGCTTCTTCGGCTACGACCTCGACGACCCGGTCAACCAGCGGATGGTGTACTTCGTCATCGCCGCCGTCCTGCTGCTCCTGATCGTCCTGGTGCGGCAGCTGATCCACAGCCGTTACGGCGAACTCCTCGTGGCCGTACGGGACTCGGAGGAGCGGGTGCGTTTCCTCGGGTACGACCCGGCGAACGTGAAGCTCGTCGCGTACGTGGTGGCGGCCGGTACGGCTGGGCTCGCGGGGGCGCTGTTCGTGCCCGCGGTCGGCATCATCTCCCCCGCGATGATCGGCATCGTGCCGTCGATCGAGTTCGTCATCGGCGCCGCGGTCGGCGGCCGGGCGAGCCTCGCCGGGGCGGTACTGGGCGCGATCGGGGTGGCCTGGGCGAAGACGGCCCTGTCGGAGGAGTTCCCGGCGGCCTGGACGTACTTCCAGGGACTGCTGTTCATCGTGGCCCTGGCGTTCCTGCCGGGCGGTCTCGTCTCGCTGGCCGGGGTCGTGCGGAGGCGCAGGGCGGCGCACGCGGGCGGGGACGGCGACTACGACGGCGACGGCGACGGCGACGGCGACATGAGTGGGGATGTCGGCAAGGGCGGCGCGAGCGCGAACGCCGGCGGGGAGAAGGCGCCTGCCCTGCCACTTGGAGGAACGGTATGAGCGAGCTTTCCGGGCTTGAGATACGCGGGCTGCGGGTGTCCTTCGACGGGTTCACCGCGGTCGGCGGTGTGGACCTCGACGTGCGGCCGGGCGACCTGCGCTTCCTGATCGGACCGAACGGCGCGGGCAAGACCACGCTCGTCGACGCCGTCACCGGGCTGGTGAAGGCGCAGGGCTCGGTCCTCTTCGGGGGCGAGGAACTGCTCGGCCGGAGCGTGCACCGGATCGCCCGGTCGGGCATCGGCCGGACGTTCCAGACCGCCACCGTCTTCGAGGAGTTGACGGTCCTGCAGAACCTGGACATCGCCGCCGGTGCCGGACGCGGCATGCTGACGATGCTGCGGCGCCGCAAGGGCGTGCCGGAGCCCGTCGCGCACGCGCTGGAGACGGTCGGGCTCACGGACCTGGCCGACAGCCTCGCCGGCACGCTCGCCCACGGCCAGAAGCAGTGGCTGGAGATCGGCATGCTGCTCGTGCAGGACGTACGGCTGCTGCTGCTCGACGAGCCGGTGGCCGGGATGAGCCACGACGAACGGCAGGCCACCGGCGAGCTGTTGGAGCACATCAGCGAGGAGCGGACCGTGGTCGTCATCGAGCACGACATGGACTTCATGCGGTCCTTCGCGCGCAGCGTCAGTGTGCTGCACGCGGGCAAGGTGCTCAGCGAGGGGACCGTGGCCGAGGTGCAGGCCGACCCCAAGGTGCAGGAGGTGTACCTCGGGCACGCGGCCGTCGGTGACGCCGAGCCGGCACTGCCGGACGAGCCGGAGCCTCAGCTCCGGCCGGGGTCGGCCGACGGTGCTGCGGCGGGCGCGGCCGTACAGGAGGTGCGAGGCGTATGAAGCTGGAGATCGACGACGTCCGGGTCGGCTACCACCGCAGTGTCGTCCTGCACGGAGTCCGGGTCGACGTGCCGGACGACGGCGTCGCGGCGGTGCTCGGACACAACGGCGCGGGCAAGAGCACACTGCTGCGGGCGGCCGTCGGGCTGCTCACTCCGTCCAGCGGCGCGATCCGGCTCGACGGCGAGGACATCACCCGCCGCAAGCCGCACGAGCGGGTGGCGCGCGGTATGGCGTACGTACCGCAGGGACAGCAGGTCTTTCCCCACCTCACGACGGCGGAGAACCTCCAGCTCGTCGCCGACGGCCGCAGGCGTGGCGGGGCGGCGATCGCGGAGGCGCTGGACCTCTTCCCGGTGCTGCGCACCCTGTCGACGCGGCGCGCGGGTCTGCTCTCGGGCGGACAGCGACAGCAACTGGCCATCGCGCGAGCGCTGGTGACGGACCCTCGGATCCTGCTGCTGGACGAACCGACCGAGGGCATCCAGCCCTCGGTCGTGGCGGAGATCGAGGAGACGATCCTCGCCCTGGCCGCGCGCGGCGGACTCTCCGTACTCCTGGTGGAGCAGCACGTGGGCTTCGCGATGCGGGCGGCGCAGCGCTACTACGTCCTGGAGGCGGGGCGGGTCACGTCGTCGGGCGAGGGGGGCCAGGAGGCCGAGCGGTCGGTGCGGGAGGCGCTGAGCGTGTGAGCCGATTCGGCGCGGGCGCCTGGTGCCCGCGCCGATCAGAGCCGGAACGAGCAGGCCGGTCCGGGAGAGGGCCGCGCCACGGTTCAGCGTGCGAGCGGGCCGGTCAGGCCCCGGGCCGCGTGTAGTAGTGGGCGCGGACCCGGCGCAGCCATGCCTCGACGGGAGCCTCGTCGGCCTGTTCCGGCAGGGCGCTGGGGGTCTCGTCGAAGGCCGCCTCGTAGCGCTGGAGCAGGGGCAGCGCGGTCATGGCGTCGGCCGCCACCTGTTCGCCGAAGCGGTGGTAGTCGTCCGGGTCCTCGACGCGGATGGTCAGGGCACCGGTGGCGTACAGCTCGAAGCCCTGGTGGCACAGGCGCCGCAGATGTCTGGCGTGCTTGGCCGTGCGCCTGCGGCTGTCCGCGGAGAAGGAGTTGTCGCCGCGGTCGTAGAGCCGCTTGAACTGCTGGGTGGCGTAACCGAGATAGGCGTCGCGGACCCGTTTCGCGGAGAGCAGGGTCGTGCGGATGCCGATCAGTTCGTCACCGAGCGGTGTGCGGACCTCGTACAACTCGTCGGGCAGCCACACCAGTTCCGTCACGGTCGGATTGCCGCCCAGGGCGAGCCGGCACCACTTGGCCGCCTCATGGAGGGTGCTGTCGGGCATGGTCGTGACGTGGGACTCCTTCGGCCCGTGCAGGCCGTGGAGGTCCTCGGTGGGGGCGGCGAACATGCCGAGCCGGTCCACGTCCGAGCCTTCGCGGGCCAGGCCGTACGCGGTCGAGCCGACGATCCCGGACAGCAGGATGTTCTTGGTGGTCACAGCCGTCCCCCCTCTCCCCCGCCGCCCGCTGCCTCGTGCGAGCCGGGCGGCTCGCACAAGGTCATCACCCGGGAGGTGGCCGCGTACAGCGATTTTCTTTCGATTGCAGGGGCGGGGTACGGGGGAGGGCCCGCGCTCAGCTCGCGAAGGGGACCTGTGCCGAGGGGGCGGGCCGGGCGGCGAACGGGTGCTGCCACAGGCCCCGCGCGGCGAGCCGGGGCAGGACGCCCTCGCCGAACCAGTACGCCTCCTCCAGGTGCGGGTAGCCGGAGAGCACGAACTCGTCGATGCCGAGGCGGTGGTACTCGGTGATGCGTTCGGCGACCTCGTCGTGGCTGCCGACCAGGGCGGTGCCCGCGCCGCCGCGCACGAGGCCGATGCCCGCCCAGAGGTTGGGGTGGATCTCCAGACCGTCGCGGCTGCCGCCCCCGTGGAGGGCGAGCATGCGCTGCTGGCCCTCGGACTCGCTGCGGGCCAGTCCGGCCTGTACGGACTTCACGGTGGCCGGGTCGAAGCCCGCGAGCAGCCGCTCCGCCTCCGCCCAGGCCTGCTCGGAGGTGTCCCGGGTGATGACGTGCAGCCGGATGCCGAACCGGACGGTGCGCCCCTCCTTCTCGGCCAGCGCGCGGACCCACGCGATCTTCTCGGCGACCTGCGCGGGCGGCTCGCCCCAGGTGAGGTAGACGTCGACGTGCTTGGCGGCGACCTCACCGGCGATGGGCGAGGAGCCGCCGAAGTACACCTCGGGGACCGGGTCGGGCACCCGGGCCAGCCTGGCGTCCTCGACCTTCAGGAACTCGCCGTCCAGGTCGACGGTCCTGCCCTCCCACAGGCTCCGGACGATCTGCAGGAACTCGCCGGTACGGCGGTAGCGGGCGTCCTTGTCGAGGAAGTCGCCGTACGCGCGCTGCTCGTGGCTCTCGCCGCCGGTGACGACGTTGAGGAGGAGGCGTCCGCCGGACTGGCGCTGGAAGGTGGACGCCATCTGCGCGGCGAGCGTCGGTGAGACGAACCCGGGCCGGAAGGCGACCAGGAACTTCAGCCGCTCGGTGTTCTGGCTGACCATCGCGGTGGTCAGCCAGGCGTCCTCGCACCAGGCGCCGGTGGGGGTGAGCGCGCCGACGAAGCCCAGGTCCTCGGCGGCGCGGGCGATCTGGCTCAGATACGCGACCGTCGGCGGCCGGTCCCGGCCGGACACCGTGGCCGGGGTGCCGTGGCCGCCCCCGACGACATGGCGGCTGTCACCGTTGGTGGGCAGGAACCAGTGGAAGGTGAGGGACACGGGTGCGTTCTCCGATCGGGGCGCGGGCGGTGTGAGGGGCGGTTCTGCGGGCGGGGGGCGGTTCTGCGGGCGGGCGGCGGCTTTTCGGGTTCCGGCTCGGATGAGTCCGTGGCGTTCAGAGGAGTCCGTGGCGCGGGGGCAGGGTGCCGTTGAGTACGTACCGGCCGATGTGCTGGATCTTCCAGCGGGCCGGGTCGTGGAGTGTGTGGGTGCGTGCGTCGCGCCAATACCGGTGCAGGTTGAGGGAGTTGAGGGCGGACCGGGTGCCGGACACCTCGAAGAGCGCGCTCGCCACCTCGACGGCGGTCGCCGCCGCGTGCGCCTTGGCCGCGGCCACCGCGATGGACGCCTCGGCGGCCGACTCCTCGGTGAGGCCGGCGCGGGCCGTGTCGACCGTGCGGGCCGCCACGCCGAGCAGCGCCTCGGTGGCCCGTACCTGGACGGCCAGTTCGCCGAAGCGCTGGATGAGCAGCGGGTCCTCGGCCGCGGTCTCGAACCCGCTCTCGAACCACGGGCGGCTCTTCGTCCGGACGAAGTCCACGGCCTCGGAGAGGGCGCCCTCCGCGATCCCGGCGTCGATGGCTGCGTGCAGCAACTGGGCGACAGCGCCGTGGAGTTGGGGTTCCCGGAAGGTGAGGTGGTGCGGGAGGACCCGGTCCGCGGGTACGGGCACGGCGTCGAGCCGGACCGTACCGCTGGCGGTGGTGCGCTGGCCCATGCCGTCCCAGTCGTCGACGACGGTCAGGCCCTCGGCGTCCCGGGGGACATACGCGACGTGCAGGTTGTCGTCCTCGGTGCGGGCGAGGACGGGGATCCAGTCGGCGAAGAGGGCGCCCGTGGAGTAGTGCTTGACGCCGGTGAGGACGTACGAGCCGCCGTCCGGGCTCCGCTCCAGGCGGGTGCGGATGTCCTGGACGTGCTTCGTTCCGGCCTCCGACTGGGCGTTGCCGAAGCGGCGCCCGGCCAGCACCTCGCCGAAGAAGAACGCGCGCTGCTCCGCGGTTCCCTGACGACGGATCACGTTGACGTAGACGAAGTGGCTCTGCGGGATCTGGGCGAGGCTGGCGTCGGCGGACGCGAGGAGCCGGAAGATCTCGGCGAGCGTCTCCTGACGCACGTCGGCGCCCCCGTGCTCGGCCGGCACGGTGACGGCGAGCAGGCCGGAGTCGGAGAGCCGGGCCAACTCCTCCTGCGGGAGCCTGCGTTCGGCGTCCCGGCCGGCGGCTCCGGCCCGGAACTCGTCGGCCAGGGCGGCGGCCACGGCCAGGGCTTCGGCGTCGTCGGCGACGACCGCCGCCGTCCCCCGCACGGAGGTTTCCGCCGGGAGCCCCGCGCCGGTCTCCTCGGAGATCTGTGTGGACATGGTCAGCTCGCCGCGGCCAGGATCGGCCTGCGGCCCAGCGCCTCGGAGAACTGGTCGAGCACCTGGGTCAGCGCCTCGCCGGCCGCGGGTGCCACGGTGAGTCCGCCGTCCTCACCGACCACGATGTCCTTGTCGAGGGTGAACCAGCCCTGGACTATGTGCCGGGCGCCCATGGAGCTGAGGACCGGGCGCAGCGCGTAGTCGATGGCCAGCACATGTGCCGTCGTACCGCCGGTGGCCAGGGGGAGCACGGTCTTGCCGGTGAGGGCGTACTGCGGGAGCAGGTCGAGCAGTGCCTTGAGCACTCCGGAGTAGGCGGCCTTGTAGACGGGGGTGCCGATGACGATGCCGTCGGCGCGCGCGACGAGGGCGGTGGCCTCGACGATCGCCGGATGCCGGAAGTCGGCGCCGAGCAGGGCCTCGGCGGGGATGGTGCGGACGTCGAGCGGGATCACCTCGTGGCCCTGTGCGGTCAGCCGGTTGTCGAGGTGCCGCAGCAGGCGGTTGGTGCGGGAGGAGGCGGAAGGACTGCCGGAGACGGACAGGACGGTGGCCATGGGTCCTCTTTCGGGACGGGGGCGCCTGCGCGCGGGAGGCGCCCCGGGACGGTCGGTCAGGAGGCTCGCAGTGGGGTGCGCAAGCGGACCGGCTCAGGCGTGGACGGGCGCGACGGGCCCGGATTCGGTCCGGGTGCCCGGGAGTTGGGCTTCCAGTTCGCGTACGAGGGGCAGGACGCGGCGGCCGAAGTACTCGACCTCCTCGTGGTAGTGCAGGAAGCCGAGGAGCAGGAGGTCGACGCCGAGGCGCTTGTAGGCGACGATCCGCTCGGCGATCTGTTCCGGGGTGCCGATGAGCCCCGTACGGAAGCCGTCGTTGTACTGGACCAGGTCCTCGAAGGAGGAGTCCTGCCACATGCCCTTGCCGTCTCCGGTGGACTGTCCGGCCTGCTTCACCGCGGCACCGAAGCCCTCGACGGCCTCGTGGTCGGCGTGGGCCACGATCTCGCGGAGGGTCTCGCGGGCCTCGGCCTCGGTGTCGCGGGCGATCAGGAAGCCGTTGAGGCCGAACTTCGGTGCCCTGCGGCCGACTTGGGCCGCCGACGCCCGTACGTCGACGAGCTGTTCGACGACTCCGTCGAAGTCCTTGCCGTTGGAGAAGTACCAGTCGGAGACCCGGCCCGCCATGGCGCGGGCGGCGCTGGAGTTGCCGCCCTGGAAGATCTCCGGGTGCGGGCGCTCGGGGGTGTTGAGGGGCTTGGGCTTGAGGGAGAAGTCGCGCAACCGGTAGAAGTCTCCGGCGAGTTCGGTGTGGTCCTCGGTCCAGATCTGGCGCAGGGCCCGGATGAACTCCTCGGAGCGGCGGTAGCGCTCGTCGTGCTCCAGCCACGGTTCGCCGAGGGCGGTGAACTCGCCCTTGAACCAGCCGGAGACGACGTTCACCGCGAAGCGGCCGTTCGACAGGTGGTCGGCGGTGGCGCCGAGTTTGGCGAGGACGCCGGGGTGCCACAGGCCGGGGTGGACCGCGGCGATGACCTTCAGGCGCTGGGTGGCGAGCAGCAGGGCGAGGCTGAAGCTGGTCGACTCGTGCTGGAACTCGGCGCCGTAGCTGGCCATGTACCGCACCTGGCTGAGGGCATAGTCGAAGCCGTTGTTCTCGGCGAGGACGGCGAGTTCGCGGTTGTAGTCGTAGCCCCAGTCGGTGCGCTGTTCGATGGTGCTGGTGACCAGGCCGCCGCTGACATTGGGCACCCAGTAGGCGAAGCGGACGGGGTCTGCGGAAAGGTTCTCGGCAGGCATGAGGAACTCCTGTTGCGGGAATTCGGGCAGACCGAATTCAGGGGGCCGATTCAGCGGCGTTCGGTGAATCGTCGAATTCGGGCGGCGGAATACGTCTCACGGCGGGCGACAGGGATCGGGAGCGATCCGCGGCGGGTCGACAGTCGTGGCGGGGACGCGCGGTCGAGGGAGCGCGCCGTGGAAGGTTCGCGCCTCGGAAGGAACGGCTGGGGCGCGGCGGACCCGGCGAATCGGGCCGCGGATCCGGAAGGTCAGGCCACGGAGCAACAGGCGGCACTGGAGACACGCGAGAGGTCGACATGGCGTCGCCGCGTGAGGTCCAGTCGCATCATCATGTGCTCGATCGTGGCAGCCGGCGGTCCGGACCGTCAAGGAATACCCGATCGGTCTCGCATCCCGGACCGGCGAATTTCACGAAGGCGTGACAGGGCAACCCTTGAACAGCGCAGTGGGAGACCCGCATTCTGACGGGGTGCGAATAGAGCAGCTGGAATACATCACGGCGGTCACCCGGCTCGGCTCGCTGCGCCGGGCCGCCGAGGAACTCCACCTCTCGCAGCCCGCGTTGAGCGAGACCGTCCGCAATCTCGAACGGGAACTCGGGGTCGACCTCCTGGAGCGGAAACGCTCCGGGGCGAAGATGAGCGCGGAGGGACGGGAGCTGCTGCCCCACATCATCAATGTGCTGGAGGCGGTGGACCGGCTGCGGGGCGCGGCGGGCGAGCAGCACCGCATCAGCCGCATGGTGCGCGTGGGCACGGTGAACGCGGCGACGGTCCCGCTCCTGTTTCCGGCCGTGCGGGAGTTCCGCGACTCGCATCCGGAGACCCAGGTGGAGGTGGTGGGCGCGCAGCAGTCGGACATCCACCGGACCCTTCTGGAGGGCGGCTTCGACCTGGGCCTGGTGAACCATCTGGAGGGCGACGACGTGGCCGCCGACTTCGAGTACACGGAGTTGCTGTGGGGGCGGCCGGTGGTGTGCGTCCGGCCCGGCAGTCCGCTGGCGTCGCTGTCCGTGGTGACCGTGTCCGACCTGCTCACGCAGCCGCTCATCGCCATGCGCTCCGGCTATGTGATGAACCGGTTCGTCCACCGGCTCCTGGGGAACCGTGAGCCGTCCTTCTCCTACTCCACCGACGGTGCGGAGATGGGCAAGCTGATGGTCTCGGAGGGCCTGGGTGCCACGGTGCTGCCCGACTTCAGTGTGATCGACGATCCGCTGACCCGGCAGGGAGCGATCACCTGCCGCCCGCTGGCCGGCGACTCGACCCGGGTGCTGCTGATGCTCCAGCGGCGCCGGGCGGACTCGGTGCCACGGGCCGCGCACGACCTGCACGAGGTGTTCGTGCGCCGGGCGGCGGCACTCGGCGGGACGATGAGCGGGACGACGGCCGAAGCCACTTGACGTACGGACGGCCCCACGTACGGAAGGCCTCACGTACGGAAGGTCTCACATGCGGACGGCTCGACGTACGGAAGGCCTGACCTACGGAGGGTCAGTCCCCTTCGCCCGCCGGAACCACCACGAGGAACGCGTCCGACTCCAGGTCCATCACCACGGCCGCGGGCTCGCCCTCGGCACGACGACGTGCCGCGTACTCCTCGGCGGGCCACGATCCACGCGGGGCTCCCGCGGGAAACATCTCAAGCACCTTCGCACCCATGACGACCGACCTTCCGTGTGAACCGACGTCTCTGCAGAAACTCGTCTGCCCCCGATCGACACGTACATGTACTGCAGCCGGACGCACCGTGTGGCCCACTCGGCGCATCCGGCGAAGGCTTCCACGGGGAAGGGATCACGGGGAGGACGCCGGAACAGGGCGGGACGCAACCGAACAGAAGGGCCGGAACACCATGAGCGGTGACATCGCCGGAGCCGGGCTGCGCTGCCTGGTGACGGGCGCGACGGGGTACATCGGAGGCCGCCTGGTCCCGGAGCTCCTCGCCGAGGGACACCGTGTGCGCTGCGTGGCCCGCACCCCCGGCGCGCTCCGGGACCATCCGTGGGCGGGTGACGCCGAGGTCGTGCGCGGTGACGTCACGGACGCCGACTCGGTCGCCGCCGCGATGCGGGACATCGATGTCGCGTACTACCTGGTGCACGCGATGGGCACGGGCAAGGGCTTCGAGAGGACCGACCGCGAAGCGGCGCGGATCTTCGGGGAACAGGCCCGCGCGGCGGGCGTGCGCCGGATCGTCTATCTGGGCGGGCTCACCCCCGCCGGGGTGCCGGACCGGGAACTGTCGGCGCATCTGCGCTCCCGTGCCGAGGTCGGCCGCATCCTGCTGGACTCCGGTGTCCCGACGACCGTGCTGCGGGCGGCGGTCATCATCGGTTCGGGCTCGGCCTCCTTCGAGATGCTGCGGTACCTCACCGAGCGGCTGCCGGTCATGGTCACCCCCAACTGGGTCCACACACGGATCCAGCCGATCGCCGTACGGGACGTCCTGCGCACCCTCGTGGGCAGCGCGCGGATGCCGGACGACGTCAGCAGGGCCTTCGACATCGGCGGCCCGGAGACCCTGACGTACCGGGAGATGATGGTGAGGTACGCGGCCGTGGCGGGCCTGCCCCGGCGGCTGATCCTGCCCGTGCCCATCCTGACGCCGACGCTCTCCAGCCACTGGATCGGCCTGGTGACACCCGTACCGCGGTCCATCGCGCGCCCGCTGACCGAGTCGCTGCGCCACGAGGTCGTCTGCCACGAGCACGACATCGCCCGGTACGTGCCCGACCTGCCGGGCCGACCGATCCCCTTCGACGAGGCGGTGGGCCTCGCCCTGCAACGCATCCAGGACGCTCAGGTCACCACCCGCTGGTCGTCCGCCTCGGTGCCCGGCGCCCCCAGCGACCCGCTGCCCACGGACCCCGACTGGGCGGGCGGCAGCCTCTACACGGACCGGCGCGAACGCGTCGTCGACGCCTCGCCCGAGGCCCTGTGGCGGGTGATCGAGGGCATCGGCGGCGACAACGGCTGGTACTCCTTCCCGCTCGCGTGGGCGGCGCGCGGCCTCCTCGACCGGCTGGTCGGCGGCGTGGGCCTGCGCCGCGGGCGCCGCGACGCCGCACATCTGCGGGTCGGCGACTCGCTCGACTTCTGGCGTGTGGAGGAGATCGAACCGGGCCGGCTGCTGCGACTGCGGGCCGAGATGCGTCTGCCGGGCCTGGCCTGGCTGGAGATGTACGCCGACACCGACGACGACGGCCGGGTCCGCTACCGCCAGCGCGCCCTCTTCCACCCGCACGGGCTGCTCGGCCACGCCTACTGGTGGAGCGTGTCGCCGTTCCACGCGCTCGTCTTCGGCGGCATGGCCCGCAACATCGCGCTCACCGCCGCCAGGACGGGCCCCGCGACGGCGGTGCCGACACGCACATCCGCGGGTTGACGCCCGGCCCGCCACACGCCTCGTCCTCGGCCCGACAGCAGCGGCATCGTGGCGTGACGGCCGCATCCGTGGGGTGACAGTCGCATCCGTCGGGCGTCCCGGTCCGGAAGTACTTCGTGGCCGAAGGCACCAGGGCCCGGCTCACCCCGCTCCGCCCCTGCCCGGTCTCCGCTTCCGCCCCCGCCCTCACCCCCACTCTCTCTCGTTCCGTTCCGTCGTCCCGGAGTCCCGTCATGAACGTCTCGGTCGTCCTGTTCACCTCCGACCTGCGGCTGCACGATCATCCGCCGCTGCACGCGGCGCTCGACGGCTCGCGCACGGTGGTGCCCCTCTTCGTACGCGACCGGGCCGTCGACAGGGCCGGCTTCGCCGCCCCCAACCGGCTGGCGTTCCTCGCCGACTGTCTGCGGGACCTGGACGCGGGTCTGCGCGAACGCGGCGGCCGGCTGGTGCACCGCTCGGGCGACCTCGTCGACGAGGTGTGCAAGGTGGTCACCGAGACGGACGCCGACGAGGTGCACATGGCCGCCGGGGTGTCCGCCTACGCCCACCGGCGGGAGCAGCTGCTCAGAGCCGCCCTGGAGGGCGACGGGCGACGGCTGCACGTCCACGACGAGGTGGTCACCGCGCTGGCTCCGGGCGAGGTCACCCCGGTCTCCTCGGACCACTTCGCCGTCTTCACCCCGTACTTCCGCCGCTGGGAGCGGCATCACCAGCGTCAGGTGCTCGGCGTGCCCCGCTCGGTGCGCGTACCGGAGGACGTCGGTTCGGAGCGGCTCCCGGAGCGCGCGGAGCTTTCCGGCCTGTCCGCGGGGCTCGCCAAGGGCGGCGAGCGGGAGGGCAGGAAACGGCTCACGGCCTGGCTCCGGAACGGGATCCACTCGTACGTGGAGGGCCACGACGATCTGGCCGGGGACGCCACCTCGCGCCTCTCCCCGCACCTCCACTTCGGCACGCTGTCCGCCGTCGAACTCGTCCACCGGGCCCGGAAGGCGGGCGGGCCGGGCGCCGACGCCTTCGTACGGCAGCTCGCGTGGCGGGACTTCCACCACCAGGTGCTGGCCGCGCGGCCGGCCGCCTCCACGCAGGACTACCGCACACGGAACGACCTGTGGCGGTCACCGGACTCGGCCCGGCAGGAGATCGAGGACTGGAAGGAGGGGCGCACCGGTTATCCCGTGGTCGACGCGGCCATGCGGCAGCTGCGGCACGAGGGCTGGATGCACAACCGGGGACGCCTGCTGACGGCGAGCTTCCTCGCCAAGACGCTGTACGTCGACTGGCGGGTGGGCGCCGACCACTTCCTCGGACTCCTCGTCGACGGCGACATCGCCAACAACCAGCTCAACTGGCAGTGGGTGGCGGGGACGGGCACCGACAGCCGGCCCAACCGGGTCCTCAACCCGGTCGTCCAGGCCAAGCGGTACGACCCCGACGGCGCGTACGTACGGCGCTGGGTGCCCGAACTCGAAGGGCTCGCCGGAGCCGCCGTGCACGAGCCGTGGAAACTCAAGGGGCCCGAACGGGCCGCCTACGACTATCCCGAGCCCGTCGTCGACCTCTCCGACGCGCTGGCGCGTTTCAGGCACGCCCGCGGACGCGGCTGAGCCGACCACCGGCCCCTCTGCCCCACCGGTCCCCCGGCCCGCCTGCTTGTCGGCCCGCCTGCTTGTCGGCCCGCCTGCTTGTCGGCCCGTCAGCCCACCGGCCCCGGTAGGCCGCTCCCCTGGCGGGCCGTGATGACGGACAGGGCCTCCTTCAGGCTCGGCGGCCGGAGCATGCCCTGGGCCGAACGGCCCGCCCACCCGGGGCCGCCGAGGACGACCATCGGATGCCTGCGCGCGCCCCGCACGCCCCACTGGGTGGCGGCGACGTGCCGGGCCAGGGGGAGGCTCGCCGTGGAGCGTGCCTGGGCCCACAGGACGACCGACGCGGGTCCCAGGCGGCGTACCGCCGCGGTGAGCGCTTCCGCCGGCACCGCCGCGCCGAACATCCGGGTGGGCATGCCGTGTTCCGTGAGCCCGGCGTTGAGCGCCTCCAGCGGCAGGGTGTGCTGCTCACCCGGCACGCAGGCCAGGACCACGGGCCCCGGCGTGGTGTCCGACACGACCGTCCGCAAGACCGGGGTGACACGGCGGAGCGCGGTGGAGATGTGCCAGGACAGCAGGTGCTCGACCTCGACATAGCGGTCACCGGACGACGCCCACTTGCGCCCGACGGCGTGCAGGGTCGGCACCATCACCTCCTCCCAGGCGACGGCGAGGCCGTACCGCTCGACGGCCGAGGCCAGCTGGCCGTCCACGGCCGGGGCGTCGAGCCGCACGGCCGCCCTGGCCAGTCCACGGCATTCCTGGCGCACATCGCCGAGGGGCAGAGTCCCCGCCGCCTGCGAGCGCCGGCCGCTCCCGGACGTCCGGTCGTCGGACGAGGGCGGCGCGGCAGCGGGCCCCGCCGCCGGTGACAGGCCTGCCACCGTGAGGGACCGGTCGGCCACCGTGAGGACCCGATCGTCCGCCGTGAGGGCCCGGTCGTTCCCACTGAGGGCCCGGTCGTTCTCCGACCGGCCTGAAGTGGCCGCACGGGCTCCGTCAGTGGCGGCCATCGTTCCGGTGGCTCCCGCTCTGGCGGCGCGTGCCGCCTCGGCGGGTGGCACTCCGGCCGAGGTGAGGCGGCACATCGCCTCCAGCACCGCCACGTCCTGGGGGGTCCAGCGGCGGTGCCGCCCGTCCGCACGGACCGCGGGGCCCAATCCGTACCGGCGGTCCCACGAGCGCAGCGTGGTCGGCGAGACCCCGAGCCGGCGGGCCAGGCCCCCGGTCGTGATCCCCGTACCGACCGGCTCACCCGTCGATTCGGACGTCGGTTCCGGCGCGGGTTTCCCCCTCGGCTCATCCATGGAGCGACTATACGACGCAGAATCGACGCGGTTTGATGCCTTTGCCCACTCGCTCCCACGATGACCGCACCGAGGCGATGCGCGGGATGCCCCGGACCGACATCCCGGGACCGTACTGCCGCGGTCCGGAGGTGCCGTACAGGGCCGCCCCGCGCGGCCGGGACGCCGTCGTCCGAGGCTAGGAGCCGTGAGCCATGACCGGACACACGACCGGACAACCGATGCCCGAGCAGCTGTCCGCGCGGATGTCCGCGCCCCGGCGGGTGCTGCTGGAGGAGCCGCTCACCGACGCGGAGGTGGCCCGGGGCCTGGTGGGCGGCGACGAGTCCTGTCTCGCCGCCGCCCACGACCGGTGGTCGCCCCTGGTGCACACGCTCGCCCGGCGTGCGCTGGGTGACGACAGGGAGGCGGAGGACGTCACCCAGCAGGTCTTCCTGGGCATCTGGCGCGGCCGTCACGGCTACCGGCCCGAGCGGGGCGCGATCGTCGGCTGGATCGTCGGAATCACCAAGCGCAAGATCGCCGACGCCCTCGCGGCCCGGACCCGACGCGCCGAACTCGTCGCCTCGGCGGGGGCCGTCCTGGTGCTGGCCGATCCCGGGCAGGAGCGGCCCGAGTCCGTGCTCGACCGGGTGCTGGTGGGACGCGAGATGGCCAAGCTGCCCAGCACCCAGCAGCGGGTTCTGCGCCTCGCCTTCTACGAGGACCTCACCCAGACGCAGATCGCCCGGCGCACCGGTATGCCGCTGGGGACCGTCAAGAGCCACGCCCGCCGCGGGCTGCACCAGTTGCGGCACGGGCTGCGCCGCGAAGCGGGCGGCTGACATGGCACCCGTCGGGCGGGTACACGCTCCGCGTGACTCAGTTCGACGCAAAAACGCTGCATCTTTTTCCCCAGCATCACCAATCGGATCGGTCCCGTTTCGATGCATGCCGATTTCGCTTCGATACGGGTCGTTTTCGGCTCGGCGCGCACCGGACTCGTCTTCGTGCATCCGGGCGCCCCGTCCCACCGGAAGAGCGGAGGACAGGGAGCGGCACCGCCCGGGTCTCCGGGCCACGGAGAGACGTGACACCGCTCCTTCGGACCCCCCTCCCGGGGCAGTCGGCTGTATCGGGAGGGGAGGCCGCGCCGGCGTTCGGCCCGCCGGTCCGGCCCAGCAGCCCGGGGTGCCGTCCCGGACCATCGACGGCGCCCCGGACTCGGGCTTCGGCCGACGCGACCCGGTACGGACGGGTGGGCAGAGAGAGCCGCCCCTGACCAATCCGCCGGCGCCCCGGCAACGGATTCCAGCCGTACGAAGCTCGCCTCCCGGAGGACCCCCTCGTGAAAGAAGCCGTGCACATCGGCAAGAACCCCTCGGCCGAACCGGACCTGCAGGATCTGATGGGCAGTGTCGCCCTCGGTGACCAGCAGGCCTTCGCCGGGCTCTACGACGTCGTGGCGGGCCCCGTCATCGGCGTCGTGCGCAGGGTGCTGCGCGATCAGGCCCAGTCGGAGGAAGTGGCCCAGGAAGTACTGGTCGAGGTGTGGCGGTCCGCCGCCCGCTACCGGCACGACCGCGGCTCGGTGATCAACTGGGTGCTCACACTCGCCCATCAGCGTGCCGTCGACCGGGTCCGCTCGGTCGAGGCCTCCGCCGCGCGTGAGCACAAGGCGGCCCTGCTCGACCACTCCCCCGAGTACGACGAGGTGACGGAACAGGTGGAAGCCCGGCTGGAACGCGAACAGGTTCGACGCTGTCTGCGCACCCTGACGGAACTGCAGCGTGAGTCCGTGACGCTGGCGTACTACCGCGGCATGACCTACCGCGAGGTGGCCGAGTCGCTCGCGCTGCCTCTCGGTACGGTCAAGACCCGGCTGCGCGACGGCCTCATCCGCCTGCGTGACTGCCTGGGGGTGGCCGCATGAGCGGCACGGTCGACCTGCACACGCTGACGGGCGCGTACGCACTGCACGCGCTCTCCGACGACGAGCGGGGCGAGTTCGAACGGCACGCCGCGGACTGTGAGGCCTGTGCGCAGGAGGCTCTCGAACTGAGCGAGACCGCGGCCCGGCTCGCTCTGGCGGTCTCCGTGATCCCGCCCGCCGCGCTCAAGGGCCGGGTCATGGGGCGGATCACGACGGTCCGCCAGGAGAGCCCGCGGGTCGTGTCCCCGGCGCGGCCCCTGGGCGGCAGCGTCCGTGCCCGCAGGCTGTCCCGGTGGGCGCTCGCCGCCTGTCTCGCCGCAGTGGCCGCGTTCGGTGGCACGACGGTCTGGCAGTACGACCGGGCGCAGGACGCCCATGAGCAGGCGCAGCGGTCGGAGCGGCGCTCGGACGCGATCGCGGCGGTACTGGCCGCCTCCGACGCGAGGACCCGCACCGCCGAGCTGGCGGACGGGGCCCGTGGCACGGTCGTGGTGTCCAAGCGCCGTGACGAGGCGGTCTTCATCGCCTCGGGCATGGCGAGCCCGCCGAGCGGCAAGGTCTACCAGCTGTGGTTCAACGACGCGGGCACCATGCGGTCCGCCGGGCTGATGGACTCCCACCGGACGGCCGAGGCTGTCCTCCTGGAGGGCGCCGTTGACCGGGCCTCCGGCATGGGCATCACCGTGGAACCGGCCGGTGGCTCGGCCGAACCGACCTCCGATCCCGTGGCCCTGCTGACCTTCCCCGCCTGACCCGCGGCCGTGCCGCCCCCTCCCTCCCCGGCGAGGAGGGGGCGGCACGGCCTGTCCTGTGGCGTCAGCCGCTCGACCTCGGCCGCTTCGGCGGTCGCGGGAAGAACCCGCTGGTCCTGTCCCGGTACTCGGCGAATCCCGGACGCTCCGACATGTGCCGCTCCAGCATGGGCTTTCCGCTGCCGTTCATGAGCAGGTAGCTCATCACGAGCGGAGACAGCACGGTCACCGCGGCAGCCGCGCCGGAGTCGCAGGCCAGCAGGAACAGGCCCCACCAGACGCAGAAGTCGCCGAAGTAGTTGGGGTGCCGGGTCCAGCTCCACAGACCGCGGTCCATGATCCGGCCCCGGTTCGCGGAGTCCGCCTTGAAGCGGGCGAGCTGGTGGTCACCGACCGTCTCGAAGAACATCCCGACCGCCCACAGCGCGACCCCGGCCCACACGAGTCCGCTCAGGGGACCGGACACGTACTGCGCGGCCTGGACGGGCAGCGACACGAGCCACACGAGGGCCCCCTGCAAGAGGTAGACCATGCGCAGCGCGTAGAGGTCGCGGCTGCCGGGGGCCTTGGCGAGCATCGCGTCGTAGCGCGGGTCCTCACCGTGTCCCCGGCCGCGCCACGCGATGTGCGCGGCCAGCCGCAGCCCCCAGACCGCCGTCAGTACGGTGACCAGCAGGCGTCGCCCTTCGTCCCCCTCACCGGCGGACGCGAGGAAGGACACGAGGGCGACGCCGGTGAACCCGATCCCCCAGGCGACGTCCACGACGCGGTGCATGCCCTTGCGGACGGCGACGGCGAAGGTGACGAGCATGACGGTCAGCGCGGCGGCGGCCGCGAATGCGAGGTTCTGGGCGAAGGCCGCCCAGGGGAAGCCGCTCATCGTCCGTCCAGGGCCGTGTACCAGGAGCGCTGCGAGGGCGGCATTCCGCTGTCGCCGCCCGGCGCCGGACGGATGCCGAGGATCTGGTCGACACCCATGCGCCCTTCCTCGAAAGCGAGGGCGCCGCCGACCAGGTACAGCCGCCACACCCGGGCGGTCTCCTCGCCCACGAGCCGGACGAAATCGTCCCAGTGCTCCTCAAGAGTGCGGTGCCAGCCCTCGATCGTACGGACGTAGTGCTCGCGCATCGACTCCACGGACCGCACTTCGAGGCCGGCGTCCTCCAGCAGGCCGACGGTCTGTCCCATGGGTCTCATGTGCATGTCGGGAGCGATGTACGCCTCGATGAACTCGCCCCCGCCCGGGGCGTTGGTCCCCCGTGACATCTGCTGGACGAGGACACGGCCGCGCGGTCGCACCAGGCGGTGCAGGGCGGCGGCGAACGCCGGGTACTCGGCGTCTCCCACGTGCTCGCCCATCTCGACCGTGGCGACCGCGTCGTAGGCTCCGCCGGTGATGTCCCGGTAGTCCTGGCACACCACGTCCACCTGGTGCTCCAGGCCGCGCTCGCGGACCTGTTCCCGGATGTACTCGGCCTGTTCGCGAGCCAGGGTGACCGCGGTGACCTGTGCCTTGTGCTGTTCGGCGGCGTACAGCGTGAGGGAGCCCCAGCCGCAGCCGATGTCGAGCAGCCGGGCGCCGGGGACGAGATCCAGCTTGCGGCAGATCAGTTCCAGCTTCGCCCGCTGGGCGTCGGCGTCGGTGAAGTCCGCCTCGTCATCGGTCCAGTAGCCGCACGAGTACGCCATGGTGTCGTCGAGGAGCAGCCGGTAGAAGTCGTTCGACAGGTCGTAGTGGTGGCTGATGGCGGCCCGGTCGCGGGCCTTGCTGTGCAGGCCGCCCCTCAGGCGTGCCTGTGACGCGGGCGTGGCGGGGCGCGGGCCGACGGCTCCCAGCCGCAGGGCGGTCCCGGCCGCCCGGACGCGGTCGGCGGGGGTGAACCGGGGAGTGTCCGCGCCTCGTTCGCGTGCGGCTCCCCACAGGGTCCGCAGGCCCTGGGCGAGGTCGCCCTCGACATCGAGTTCGCCGGTGACGTAGGCCTGGGCCAGGCCCAGTTCACCGGGCTGCCACAGCAGCCGGCGCAGGGCGCGCCGTGAACGTACGACGATCACGGGGGTGCCGGCGGGGCCGGTCTCGCTGCCGTCCCAGGCGCGCAGCCGGACCGGCAGCCGGCCGCCGAGCGCGTCCTCGGCCAGCGCGGCGAGCCGGTGGGCGGCCCCGGTTCGGGCGGGGCGGGCGGTACTCATCGAGGCGGGTTCTCCTTCGTGAACAGGTAGTGCTGGACGTCGAGGTAGCCGGAGCGGAACCCGGCTTCCGAGTAGGACAGGTAGAAGGTCCACATGCGCCGGAAGGTCTCGTCGAAGCCGAGCGCGTCGACGTCGTCCGCTCGGTCGGTGAAGCGTTCGCGCCACAGGCGGAGGGTCTCCGCGTAGTGCGCGCCGAGGGCGTCGCGGCGGGTGACGCTCAGCCGGGTGTGGTCGCGGACGGTCTCTTCCACCGCCTCGACGGAGGGCACCTGTCCGCCGGGGAAGATGTACTTCTGGATCCAGGTGAAGGTGTGGCGGGCGGCCAGCATCCGTTCGTGCGGCATGGTGATGGCCTGCAGCGCGGCCCGGCCGCCGGGGGCCAGGCGGGCGTCGATGGTGCGGAAGTACACGGGCCAGAACTCCACGCCCACGGCCTCGATCATCTCGACGCTCACCACCGCGTCGTACGTCCCGGTGGCCTCGCGGTAGTCGCACAGTTCGACGGAGACCCGGTCGGCGTGGCCCGCCTCGCGTACCCGCTCGATCGCGAGGTCGCGCTGTTCGCGGGAGAGGGTGAGGGAGGTGACGTGGGCGCCGCGGGCGGCGGCGCGCAGGGCCAGCTCGCCCCAGCCGGTGCCGATCTCCAGCAGCCGGGTGCCCTCGCCGACCTCGGCGAGGTCCAGCAGGCGGTCGATCTTCCGGTGCTGTGCGGTGGCCAGGAGCGGCCAGGTGGCGGGGAAGCCCCGGAACAGGGCCGCCGAGTAGCTGAGGGTCTCGTCGAGGAAGAGGGCGAACAGTTCGTTGGACAGGTCGTAGTGGCGGCTGATGTTGTCGCGGGCGCCACCGGGGGTGTTGCGCTGGGCGCCCGGCTGTTTGGGGGCCCACAGTCCGCGCAGCCGCTGGAGGGGTGCCGGGATCAGCTCCGCCAGGCTGCCCGCGAGGACGGTGAGGGCGGCGACCAGGTCGGGCGCGTCCCACTCCCCCGCCATGTAGGACTCGCCGAAGCCGATCAGCCCCTGGGTTCCGATACGCCCGTGGAACGCCTCGGCGTCGTGGATCTCGACCAGCGGCCCGCCCGCGCCGAGCTGGCTGCCGTCGGGGAACTTCACGCGCAGCGGCAGACGTTCGAGCGCCCTGCGCAGCACGGCCCGGGTGACAGCGGTCCGGGCGCGCGAGGCACCCGGCCGTCCGACGACGTCCGGCCAGAGCTCGGGATCCACGTCCATCCGCCGTCCGGCGATGGAACCGGGCTCCGCTGTCCTCATTCGGCACTCTCCTGGGATCGGTGACGGGGGCGGGGCTGGACGGGCAGTCCCCGCAGGAAAAGGCGTACGCCGTGGACGCGGATGGCGGCCGAGACGGCCGCGGTTGACCACGGGTGGCGCAGTGCCTCGCGCACCAGCGCGCCCGCGGTGGCGGGGCGGCGGGTGCCGTGGACGGTCGCGGTGAACGGCCGGCCGCCGTCGCGCTCCAGCCGCACGCTCAGGTCGAGGCGGCCGTCCGGCGCGGGCAGGCGCATGCGGTAGGCGCCGTCGACGGGGAAGAACGGCGAGACGTAGAACTCCTTGTCGGTGCGCGCCACGCCGGCCTCGTCCGGGGTCAGCAGATAACTGTGCCGCTCCCCGTAGGTGTTGTGGACCTCGGCGACGACACAGCGCAGTTCGCCCTGGGGGTCGTGGCACCAGTAGAGGCTGAGCGGGTTGAAGACGTGGCCCAACACGCGGGCGTGGGCGAGCATCGACACCGGTCCGCCGTCGAGATGGACGCCGCGCGAGGCGAGGAAGCGGTCCAGGCCCTCGCGGATGGTCGGCGCGCCGCCGCCGAAGTGGTCGCGGGCGTCGAATCTGGCCAACGGGCGCAGATACCACGGCAGTTCCGGCGGCCGGTCGGGGTCGATGAGCCACAGGTAGGTGCGGTGGCGCAGGGTGTACCGGGTCGGCGCGGTACGGACGTGGGTGACCGTGGACGGGTACAGGGCGGGAGCGGAAGCCAGGGCGGGGGTCACCAGGTCACCCCCAGAGCCTCGGCCGCCGCCACGCCGGAACGGCAGCCGTCCTCGTGGAAGCCCCAGCCGTGGTAGGCGCCCGCGTACGCGGTGACGGCGCTGTTCAGGTCGGGGAGTCGCCGCTGGGCGGCCACCGACTCGGGTGTGTAGACGGGGTGTTCGTACACCATGCGGGCGAGGACGCGGTCGGGGTCGACGCGGTCCAGGCCGCCCAGGGTGACGACGTACGTCTCGGCCGCGTCGAGGCGCTGGAGCCGGCTCATGTCGTAACTGACCCGGACCCGGTCGGCGTTCGCGGCGCACGACGGCATCAGGTAGTTCCAGGAGGCCCGTGCTCCGCGGGCGCGCGGCAGCGGCGAGGTGTCGGTATGCAGGAGCGTGGTGTTGCGGGAGTAGCGGAACGCGCCGAGCACCTCGCGCTCCTGCTCGGTGGGATCGGCCAGGAGGCGCAGTGCCTGGTCGGGGTGGACGGCCAGCACCACGGAGTCGTACGTGTCCGTGGCGCCGTCCTCGGTGGTGATCTCGACGCGGTCGTGGTGCCGTCGGACGGCACGGACAGGGGTCGAGGTGTGCACCGCGTCGACGTGTTCGGCGACACGGTCCACGTACTCGCGCGAGCCGCCGGTGACGGTGCGCCAGGCCGGTGAGTCGCCGATCGACAGCATTCCGTGGTTCGCCAGGAACCGGAACAGATAGGCGGCCGGATAGCGCTGGGCCGTCTCGGCGTCGCAGGACCACACCGCCGACACCATGGGGGTCATGAAGTGGGCGACGAAGTAGGCGGAGAAGCGGCGCCGGGCCAGGAACTCGCCCAGGGTGAGGGAGCCGTCCCCTCCCCCGGCTCCCGCGTCCGCCTCGGCGAGCAGTCGCCGCGCGGCGCGGTGGAAGACCGGTACTTCGACGAGCATGCGCAGGTACGGGCCCCGCAGCGCGTTCCGGGGCTGGGCGAGGAGTCCGGCGGCGCCCCGCGCGCCCGCGTATTCGAGGCCGCAGCCGTCGCAGCGCACGGACATGCTCATCTCCGACTCCTGCGTGGCGACGCCGAGCTCGGAGAAGAGCCGGAGCAGGTTCGGATAGGTACGGCGGTTGTGGACGATGAAGCCGGAGTCGACGCGGTGCACCCGGCCGTCCGACGACGTCAGTTCATGGGTGTGGGCGTGTCCGCCGAGCCGCTCGTCCGCCTCGTACAGGGACACCCGGTGTTCGCGGCCGAGGACGTACGCGGCGGTGAGTCCGGCGACGCCCGAGCCGACGACCGCCGTGCGACGCCCTGCCCGTTCCGCTCGCCCGGCCCGTTCCACTCGCCCGGTCCGGTCCGTGCGCCCTGGTATGTCCTCCCCGTCCTCCGCCGTGGCGTCGTGTGACGCTGATGCCATCGTGCTTCCTCCCAGCCGTCTCCACTCGGAGTCGTCGTGGGTATTCCGAAGCTGCGGCAGGCACGGATTGGCCGGGTCTCCGACAGGTCGCCCACACCTCTACACATAAGGGATAAATAAGGGCAGAATGTATCTAAGCGGCGTCTACCGCATACCGCACAGTCGCGGTCAGACCTGCAGTGACACCTGCAGAGACAAAGGAGTCGAGCCATGGCCAACGTCTCGAACACCAGAGGTGACATCACCCGGCACCCCGATGTGCCCGAGATGCGGGACCGCTATGCCCGCATGCTCGGTGGTCGCGATGTGGCGCTCGTGGACGGACCGGTTTTCCTGCTCGGTCTGTACTGCGCCGCTTCGCCGTGGATCCTCCACTACACGACGAGCCAGCCCGCCATGGTGACGCACAACCTCATCATGGGTATCGCCATCGGTGCACTGGCCCTCGGATTCACCACGAACCCGGCACGGATGTACGGCCTGAGCTGGGCCATGTGCGCCATGGGCGCGTGGATGATCGTCTCTCCGTGGATCGTGGGCAGTAGCCCCGACGCGGGTGTCGTGCTCAACAACATCGTCATCGGCGTCCTGGCGGTGGTGATGGGGTTCCTCTGCGCGGCCACCTCGTCGAAGAGCACACAGCAGACGTAGCGGGGCTCCCGCACACGTGAGGACGGAAGGCACATCAGGTTCGTCGGCCGGTCCGCGCGCCCACCACCGCGGGCCGGCCGGCATATGCTCCCGCAGCGGGTGTCAGGGAACGAGCCACGGCTCCTGCGGCAGCGGGCTGCCGGTCTCCAGGAGCGACTTCAGGTTGGCCAGGACGGCCGGCCAGCCGATGGAGACCTCCTTGACCGCACTCTCGTCGGCCAGGTCCTCATGGGTGACGGTCAGCCGGACGATGTCACCGTGCGGCCGGATGTCATAGGTGACCCTGGAGTGCTTGTCCCGCTGCCCCTCCTCCTCGGGCGAGGCCCAGGTGGCCACCAGTCGGGTGGGCCGCTCGCTCTCCACGACGGAGCCGACCACGTCGGCGACGCCGGAGCCGTCGATGCGTCGATGCTCCCACCGCGAGCCCGGACGCCAGTCCTCGGAGACGTTGCTGTGGCCCCAGTACGCGGCGGTCAGGTCGGCGTCGGTGAGCGCGTCCCAGACCTTCTCCGGCGTGCTGGCGATGTAGGTGACGTACACGAATGTCGGCTTGTCGGTCATGTCTTCCTCGGCTCGTCGCTTGAGTGCGCTCAGCGCACGAAGGCGCGGACGCTCGAACTTGTCGATCCACCGCTCCTGGATCTCGTGGAGCGGTACGGGATTGAGGTAGTGCAGTTTTTCCCGTCCTCGCCGCACCGTGCTGACCAGGTTGGCCGCCTCCAGTACGGACAGGTGCTGGGTCACCGACTGGCGGGTCATGTCGATGTGCTCGCAGAGCTCGCCCAGCGTCTGCCCACTGTGCTCGTGCAGCCTGTCGAGCAGCCGCCTGCGCGTCCCGTCGGCCAGCGCCTTGAAGACCTGGTCCATGTCCGGACCCCTGGTCGGGCCCGGCTCGCTCTCCGCCTCTGTTCCCTCATCCGATCGCACACTCAACGTTATGCAGGTGATTACCTGCATGTCAATCACCGGCGGCCGGAGGGGCTCGTGGTGGAGTGCGCACGGAGGCGAAATTCGCTGGCCGCGCCCGGCCCGCTCGCCCACACTGTCGCGGTGAGCCGAACTTTCAGCGCGTGGGTGACGTCGGGCGAGGACTTCCTCGGCGTCGCCGGCCCCTTCGCCGTCGACGTACCGAGATGGCCCGAGGTCGAACCGGTCGTCCTGCGACTGCAACGGGCCCTGAACGTACGGGTCCTGGTGCTGCGCCTGCTGTCCGTGGACGGCGGGGAGGGCGGGCGCGACGGCCATGTGACCTACCACGTCGAGGCGTTGGAGCGTCCGCACGTGCTGCTCCAACTGCCCGCGGATCCGGGGTTGCTGGAAGGGGAGCAGGCACTGCGGGCGCCGTGGGCCGACATCGACGGGCTACGGGAACTCCTCGACTGGTCGACACGCACCCTCGCCGCGGCGGGGCGGCCGGTGACCGGCCCGGTGGAACAGCTCCGCACCTGGAACCTGGCCGGGCTCTTCCGGCTGCCGACCGACCGCGGGGCGGTCTGGCTCAAGGCCACCCCGGGCTTCGCCGCGGACGAGGCCGAGGTGATCGCCGCGTTCGCCCGCGTCGACCCGGGGCTGGTGCCGACCGTCGTGGGCTCCGCCGAGGGACGCTTCCTGATGGAGCACATTCCGGGCGAGGACTGCTGGAGGGCGTCGGCGCGGACCGCCGCCTCGGGGGTGAGACGGTTCGTCGCCGCGCAGGCGGTCCTCGCGGAACGCCCGCTGGAGCGGCCTTCCTCCGTACCGGACCGGCGGGTGTCCGTTCTCGCCGAGCGGGTGAGGGAGCTGCTCGACGGGCCTGTCCGCGCCGAGCTCACGGCACAAGAGGTCGGTCTGGCCCGGAAGCTGGCCGATCGCCGGCCGCTGCTGGAGGAGTGCGGCCTGCCGGACACGGTCGTGCACGGCGACTTCCACCCCGGTAACTGGCGTGCCGACGGCGGGCCGCCGGTCGTTGTCGACTTCGCCGACGCACACTGGGGAAACCCGGTCCTGGACGCTCTGCGTCTTTGCTCCTTCCTCCCCGAGCCAGTGCGCGCGAGCGCCGCCCGCGCCTGGGCCGACGCGTGGCGGGAGCAGGTCCCCGGCAGCGATCCGGTCCGCGCCCTGGCCGTCGCCGAACCGCTCGCGCCGCTCGCGTTCGCGGTGCGTTACCAGGAGTTCCTGGACGGCGTCGAACCGTCGGAGCGGGTCTACCACCAGGGCGATCCCGCGGCCGCGATCCGTGAGGCCGTCCGCCGCGCGACCGCTCCCGACCCCTCTCTCGCCGGGCCGGGGCGCACCGTGGCGGTGTGAGCGTGGGACACGCGCTCTTGGCCGCCCACCCGCACGCGGGGCAGGATCACCCCATGGACAGTCCGCTGACACTCGCCGCCCCTGCGCACCTCCGGCTCGAAGGAGAGGGAGTTCACCTGCGCGAATGGTCCCGGGACGACCTGGACGCCCTGATCGCGGTGTACGACGACCCCGAGATCGCCCGCTGGACACCGGTGGCCTCACCGTTCGACCCGCCCGCCGCGCAGGTCTATCTCGCCGAGGCCCAGGAGGCGCGGGCCCAGGGACGCAAGGTGCAGCTCGCGATCACCACGGACGGTGTCCTGCCGAAGGGCGAGGTGCTGCTGTTCCGCAGCAAGGCCGACGAGCGGGACGTCGAGATCGCGTACGGGGTCGGCGCCGCCCACCGTGGCCGGGGTCTGGCCTCCCGGGCCGTCCGGCTGCTGTCCTCCTACGCCGAGCGCCAGACGGGAGCCCGCCGGGTGGTGCTCTGCATCGAGGAGGCCAACACGGCCAGTGCGGCCGTCGCCCGGGCCGCCGGATTCGCCCTCACAGACGACGAGCCCGTCCTCCGGATGTCGCGAGGGCGTGAGATCTCGCTGCGGACGTGGAGTCTCACCAGCAACCCTTGAGAGCCCGCGTCCGCGAAGGCCTGCGTCCGCACGAGGGCGTCCGCACGAGGGGCCCGTGTCCGCGCGGGCTCTAACTCTTCGGGGCCCCTCTCGATCGCGCGGTCCGGGCTGTGCCTGGCAGGCTGCTCACATGGGACTCACGGAGGTGCTGCTCATCGGCGGACGGGCCGGCGTCGGAAAGTCGACGGTCGGCTGGGAGGTGTCGGCACGGCTGCGCAGGGCCGCGGTCGCGCACGCCGTCATCGAGGGCGACTTCATGGGGCAGGTGCATCCGGCGCCGGAGGACGACCCGCACCGGGCCCTCATCACCGAGCGCAATCTGTCGGCGGTGTGGGGGAACTTCGCCGAGCTGGGCCACCGGCGCCTCGTCTACACGAACACCGTGAGCGTGCTGGCCGAGGCGGCGGGCATGTTCGAACGGGCGATCGGCGAGGACGTGCGACTCGTACGGGTGCTTCTCACCGCGACCGACGCCACCGCGGCCAAGCGCCTCAAGGGCCGCGAGATCGGCTCGGAGCTGGAACAGGAGCTGCGGGGCAGCGCGAACAAGGCGCGGCTGCTGGAGGAACGCGTGCCCGCCGACACCGTGCGCGTGGTCACCGACGACCGCGAGGTGATCGACATCGCGCGCGACGTACTGGCGGTCACGGGCTGGGTCCCGCACACCGGCCGCTGAGGCGGAGGAACGGCAACCGGTGAGTCGCGGGAGCGGCTGCCTGTGAGTTGAGAACCACTCGGACTGCACTCGGCTTCGGGGGGCACTCCTATGCGTAAGGAGTACGACGAAGAGGGGCTGAGATGGAGATCTCGGGCATCATCAGTGCCATCGTGATCGGCATTGTCATCGGTGTGCTGGGCCGGCTCGTGGTTCCGGGCCGTCAGCGCATCGGCATTCTGTGGACGATCGCGGTGGGCATCGTGGCCGCACTCATCGGGTCGGTGCTCGCGAACGCGTTCGACGTGGGCGACACCGACGGGGTGGACTGGATCGAGTGGCTGATCCAGATCGGTCTCGCGGCGCTCGGTGTCGCGGCGCTGGACAGGTCGAAGGCGGGCCGCCGCTGACGAGAGCGGTTCGCGGCGCGTTCGGCGCGGCAGCCTGTGAAGAGTTCTTGCAGGACGTCTCCGTCATGGCCGGCGTCTGCGGGTTTCCCCGCAGTTCGCGTTCGGCCGTGCCGGAGACGTCCTGTTTCAGCGAAGCTCGGGCGGCAGCTCGGGTTACGGCGCCGGGTGGACGTACGGGACGGTCGTGGTGAGCGGGGCGAAACCCAGGCGCTGGAGAATGGGGCGGCTCTGGTCGGAGGCGTCGACCTGGAGGTAGGGGTAGCCGCGGTCGACGGCGATACGGGCCCGGTGGGCGACCATCGCGCGGTAGATGCCGCGGCCCCGCCAGGCCTCGACCGTGCCGCCGCCCCACAGGCCCGCGAACCGGGTGCCGGGGATGAGTTCCATCCGGGCCGAGCTCACCGGGACGCCGTCGGCGAGGGCCACGATCACGACCACGGTGTCCGGGGCGTCGTCGAGCTGGGCGAGCAGCTGGTGGCGCAGCCCGGCGCCGGACGTGCCGAAGGCCTGTTCGTGGACGTCGACCACGAGGTCGACGCCGGCGGCGTCGGTGACGGGCCGCAGCTCGACACCCGCCGGTGGTTCGGCGTCGAGATCCAGCTCGGCGGCCTCGATGATCATCAAGGTCTCGGCCGGCTCAGGGGTGAACCCGGCGGCCAGCAGGCGCTGCCCCAGATCGTGCGGCCGGTCGTGCCCGTACAGCTTCCACTCGAACTCGCGGCCGAGCCCCGCGAAATGGCGGGTCTGTTCGGCGATCGCCGCGTCCGCGTCGGACTCCGTGAGGTCCGACCAGAGCACCCCGTTCCAGCCCTGCTCGGAACCCACGTGCCGGACCACCCCGCCGACGCGCTCCACCACGGAGTCGGGGCCGAAGGGGCGCGCGCCCTCACGCATGTCCCGGTCGAACAGTGCCAGTACCGCTTCGTGATCCATCCGGCCACTCCAGCATCCGCGGACCGATCGGGCAACGGAGTTTCGGCGGCCGCGCGCCCCTGGGGCCAGGCGGTCAGAGGAGGGTCGGCTGCAGGGCTCCCTCGTGCGTGAGCAGCCGGACCTTGCGCTCGACACCGCCGGCGTAGCCGCGCATGGACCCGTCCGCGCCGATCACACGGTGGCAGGGGCGGACGAGGAGCAGCGGGTTCGCACCGATCGCCGCGCCCAGGGCCTGGATCCGCTCGCGGGGCAGCCCGAGCCGCTCCGCGAGCGCGCCGTACGTGGTCGACGTACCGTAGGGAATCTCCTCCAGGGCGTGCCACACACGCCGCTGGAAATCCGTACCGGTCGGGGTGAACTCGATGTCGAACCGGGTGAGTTCACCGGCGAAGTAGGCGGTCAGCTGTCGTCCGACGTCGGCGAGACGGCTGGGGTCCCGCCGCCGACCGGCCCTCGGTGCGGGGGCGTCGCGCTGTCCCGGCATGGACAGCGACGTCAGTGTCGTCGCACCGTCCGGGGTCTCCTCGCCGACCAGCAGCAGTTCGCCCAGTGGGCTGTCGATCGTCGTCCAGGCGGTCATCGTCGCCTCCCTTTCCTGCGGTTTCGTGCCACTTCCCATGATGGGCGGGCACGATCACGGATGCTGGCGGGATTCGGACGCGGACCCGACCGGGGGGGGAGACCGCTCGGACCGGCGGGCGAGGCCGCTCGAACCGGGGGCGAGAGCGCTCGAACCGGCGGGGCTTGCCTTCACACTGATGTGAGTGTTCCAGCCTGGTCCGATGACGACCGCCTCTGTCTCCGGTGGCGCCGGCACGCCCGCCGCTCCCCCGCCCCGGCTTCCGCTCTCCGGGCTGCTCGCGCTGTCCACGGCCGCCTTCACCGCCGTGCTGACGGAACTCCTTCCGGCCGGCCTGCTGCCCCGGATGGCGCCGGATCTCGGGGTCTCCGAGGCACGGGTCGGCTATCTGGTGACCGGCTACGCGCTCGCGTCGTTCCTCGCCGCGATCCCGCTCACGGCCGCCCTGCGGGGTCTGCCCCGGCGCCCCGTCCTCATCGGCGCGCTCCTCGGCTTCGCGGCGGCCGACACCGTCACCGCGCTGTCCTCGTCGTACGGGCTGACGTTCGCGGCGCGGCTGACGGCCGGGGTGATGGGCGGCACGCTGTGGGCCATGCTCGTCGGGTACGCGGCCCGGATGGTGCCCGCGGAGCGGCGCGGCCGGGCCATCGCCGTCGTGCTGGCGGGCATCACACTCGCCCTCTCCCTGGGCCTTCCCGCGGGCACGGCGCTGGCCGACGCGCTCGGCTGGCGTGCCGCGTTCGCGGCGCCCGCGGTGTCGGCCGTGCTGCTCGTGGTGTGGGTACGGCGCCGGGTGCCGGGCTTTCCCGGTGAACCGCCCGCGGAGCGTGTGCCGTTGCTCCGCGTCGCCGCGCTGCCCGGGATCGGCACGGTGCTGTCCGTCACGCTGACGCTGCTCGTCGGCCATCAGGTGATGTACACGTACGTCGCGCCCTTCGCAAAGGACGCCGGTTTCGGCCGTACGGGCCTGGTGCTGCTGGTGTTCGGGGTCGCGACCGTCGCCGGGATCTGGCTCACCGGCGCCCTGGTCGACCGGCACCTGCGGCGGACCCTGCTGGGAGCGCTGGCCCTGCTCGCGGCCGCGATGCTCGCGCTGGGCTCCTGGGCCGGGCATGCCGCCGTCCTGCTGACCGCGGTCGCCCTGTGGGGTGTGGCGTTCGGCGGTGCGCCGACGCTGGTCCAGACCGCCCTGGTCGACGCCTCGGGCACCGCGAACGCCGACGTGGCCACCTCGCTGCAGACCACCGTCTACAACGCGGGCATCGCGGCCGGTTCCCTCACCGGCGGTCTGATCCTGGGGAGTTCGGACTCCGAGGCCCTTCCCTGGACGACGCTCCTGCTGATCACGGTGACGTTGCTGACCGTCGCCGCGGGCCACCGCCGTGCGTTTCCGCCGGGACGCCCCTCTGACGTGCGAGCGGACTTGAGAGCGAACGCGGGGCACGACTGAGCCGTACGTGAGGGGGCAGGCGGGAGAGATCGGCTCACCGTCACCGAGGCCAGGAGATGTGGTGTCGCACGACCTGTCAGCCCCCGCACCGACCGCGCCACGGAAAGGCCTGACCGAGGTCCTGGCCGAGCCGGCGTCCCCGGCCAGGTCGGCGTCCGCCCGCCGGGATCCGTACTTCGACAACGCGAAGTACCTCACCATCGTGCTGGTGGCCTGCGGTCACGCCTGGGAACCCCTGACCCACGGGAGCCGGTTCGCGACCGCCGCGTATCTGACCGTCTACGCCTTCCACATGCCCGCGTTCGCGCTCGTCTCCGGCTATTTCTCGCGGAGCTTCGACATGGCGCCCGGCCGGGTGCGCCGGCTCCTGACGAGCGTCGTCGTGCCGTATCTGGTGTTCGAGACCGCGTACACACTGTTCTACCGGTGGGCGCAGGACGATCCCGGCTATCCGCTGAGTCTGCTGGACCCGTGGTACGTGATGTGGTTCCTGCTCGCGCTCTTCGTCTGGCGCATCACCACACCGATCTGGCTGACACTGCGTCACCCGGTGCCAATCGCACTGGGGTTGGCCGTGCTGGCCGCCGTCTCACCGGATCTGGGCGGAGACATCTCCATCCAACGGGTGCTGGGATTCCTGCCGTTCTTCGTGCTCGGCCTCACCCTGCGCGCCGAGCACTTCGAACGGCTGCGGACCCGGCGCGTACGGCTGCTCGCGCTGCCGGTGGGAGCGGCGGCACTGGTCACGGCGTACCTGGTGGCGCCCTGGTTCAGCGCCGGGTGGCTCTACCACCGGGGCAGTGTCACGGGCCAGGGCGCGCCGAACTGGGTGGGGCTGTTCAGCACTCCGGCGCTGTTCTGCCTCGCCCTGGTCCTGACGGCCTGCTTCCTGTCCTGGGTTCCCGGCCGGCACCTGTGGTTCACGGCACTGGGCGCGGGCACGATGTACGGCTATCTGCTGCACGGTTTCGTCATCAAGGCCTCCCGCTTCTGGGACTGGTACGACCACCCCTGGCTGCACACCGCGCCGGGCGAACTGGCCGTCACCGCCGCCGCCGTGGGCCTCATCACCGCACTGTGCTCCGGTCCGGTCCGCACGGTGTTCCGGTTCGTCGTCGAGCCACGCGTGGAGTGGATGTTCAGCCGCGACAACGAGGACCGGCCCGGCCTGACCAAATCAGGCCGGGGCTAGCCGAGTTCCAGTGTCGTGACTCCGTACACGCGGTCCGTGGCGTACGGCCGGACGGGACCGGTGTACATACGGGCCGTCTCGAACGACGGGGTGAGGCCGTGCTCCTCGGCCAGGGCGACGGCCGCCGTGTGCGTCTCGGGGATGTCGATGGAGACCCGTCGGCCCTCGGCTTCGCCGATCAACGCGGCGAACAGGGCACGGGCGTCGTCCGGGGTGTCCGCGAACAGCGGGCCGATGCGCGGGGAGCCGGCGGTGGGCCGGATCACGCCGTAGCCGGTGAGCCGCCCGTCGACGACCCGGACCAGGGCACGGTGCCCGGTGGCGCAGAGCCAACTCTCCACGAACTGCGGGCGGTCGGCCGGGTGACAGCCGCTGTCGTACGCGATGACCGCCTTGAGGTCGCTGTCCTCGGCGCCGCGGACGCCGGTGGCGCCGGCAGGGGCGGCACCCGGTGTCGGGACTCCGCCGAACCGGAAGGTCTTGTAGGCGAGTTCGAATCCCGACTGCCGGTAGTTGCCCTGCTGTGCGACCACGCCGTCGAGTCCGACGGTCCGTCCGCCCGCGTGGGCCAGGGCCGTTCTCCAGGTGGTGATTCCGTAACCGCGACCGCGCAGGTCCGGGCGGACGAGGTAACAGCCCAGAAAGGCGTAATCGGCACCGTAGTTGACGACGGAGATCGCCGAGACCGGCTCGCCGTCGATCCGGCCGAGGAAGAAGCCCTCGGGGTCCTGGGCGAAGAAGCTCGGCCCGTCCGACACTCCCGGATCCCATCCCTCGGCCGCCGCCCATGCCTTGATCACCGGCCAGTCGTCGAGCGAGGCCCGGGTGACGACGAGACCTGCGGGGCTCGGAGAGGTCATCGATGCGCTCCGTTCGGGGGTTCGGGGCCCGCACGTTCGGGGCTCACGGGTGCGGGGTCCGCGCCTTCGGGGCTCACGGGTTCGCGGGTTCGTGGGTGCGCGGGTCGTCGGAAGGAAGGTGGAGAGACGGATGCGGCCCTCGGCGTCACACGCTCGCACACGGAAGGCCCCGCCGGTCGCGGTGACCGGTGGAGCCTTCCGTTCGAAGGTGTCGCTCGGCCGGAGATCGACGCCTCGCTCACGTCCGACACCGGTTCAGCGCGCCTGCTTCAGCGCTCCTGCTTCGGCACGCCTGCTTCGGCGCGTCGGCGGATTCGGGTCAGCGCCCGTCCCGGCGCCCCGACCGCCGCTGTACGGCGGCGGGCCGGAAGCGGCCGTACAGCGCGGCTCCGCCCAGCATCAGCGCGGCGCTCGCGGCGGCCGTCGGACCCATGAGGTCCGTGCCGGTCTGGGCGAGGGCGGCCTTGGGGACACCCTGCGGCAGGATCTGCGGCCCCTCCGCCTCCACCGGGTCGGCAGGGTCGGCCGGGTCCGCGGGGTCGGTGGGCCGCTCCGACGGCTGGGCGGGCTTCGGGCCGGACGGCGTGTCCGGGAGCTGCGGCCCGTCCGCCGAGGTGTTCGTGGATTCGTTGCCGACAGAGGGGTTGCCGATGCCCACGACGCTCACCGAGTTGCCGGTGATGTTCACGGGAAGCTGGACCGGGAGGTGCACACCGTTGCCGGAGATCAGGCCCGGTGAATCCTTCTCGGCACCCTCGGCGACCGCTCCCGCGGAGCCGTGGTGGTCGCCTCCCTTGCCGTCGCCGCCCTCGTTGGCGCAGCTGTTGCCCGCCGCGGGGTTGAGGAGGCCGACCACGTTCACGGTGTTCCCGCACGCGTTCACCGGAACGTGTACCGGGAGCTGAATGGTGTTGCCGGAGATCACACCGGGCGAGTCGGCCGTGCCACCGTCGGCCGCGGAGTCCGCGTACACCGGCATCGTCACGGCCACGGCGCCGGAGGCGGCGGCCACGATGATCAAACCACTTCGGGCAACCCGTTTCATCGGTTCCCTGCCTTCCAGACATGGTCGCGAGCAGGCGCCCGCACCGTTTAAACGCGGGCAAACCACGCAGGTTATGGCCGATCCGGCAAACGCCCCCTTCGAGCGGATGTCGAACAGATACCGGACGGGTGCCGGACGGGTGCGGGACAGGTGTCGGACGGCTGCTGGATCAAGACCGCCTGGATACCGGGTGAGTGCCGAGTGGGCGGCGGAGGGTAAGGCCTGTTTCGCCCGTTCGCTCGCCGGGAGGCGTGGCCGCAGGTGCCCCCTTATCGTGATCGAGGGGGAATCCCCGGCCGCGGGCCGGGGCGTCCCGGGAGGCCTGATGCTGAGCACGCACCAACGCCGCGCCTTCACCTGCGCCATGACGCTGGCCCTGCTGGGAGCAGGGCTGCCGTCGGTGGCCGCGGCCGCCGCCGACCGACCCGACCTGTCCCGCTTCCACGACCAGACGATCAAATGGGCGGCCTGCCCGGGCGACGGACTGCCCGACGGCCTGCAGTGCGGGAAGGTGACCGTCCCCGTCGACTACACGAAACCCGACGACGGGACGCTCGACCTGGCCATGGCCAGATTCCGGGCGACCGGCGAATCCCGAGGTTCGGTGCTGCTCAACTTCGGCGGTCCCGGCGGTCCGGGAGTGGGCGAACTCGCCGACGGCGGCGACGACTTCATGGGCCTCACGAACGGCTATGACGTGGTGACCTTCGATCCGCGCGGTGTCGGCCGGAGTTCCCCGGTCAGCTGCGGCGAGGGAATGGACGAAGCGCCGGACGCCACCGACCCCGATGCCGAGTCCGGCTCCGGCTCCGGCTCCGGCTCCCACGAGGAATCAGAGGCGGGGGCGGAGACGGGCGCGGACGAGAGCAGCGATCCGCAGGCCGCTCTCGAAGTGCTGCGCAAGCTCGCCGCGGAATGCGCCGAGCACTCCGGGCCGGTGCTGCCCCACATCGGTACGGTCGACGCCTCGCGCGACCTCGACGTGATGCGCGCGGCCCTCGGCGACAAGAAGCTCAACTACCTCGGCTTCTCGTACGGAACGCGGCTGGGCGCGGTGTACGCGGCCCAGTTCCCCGAGAACACCGGCCGCATGGTCCTCGACGGCGTGGACACCCTCACCGAACCGCTGAGCAAACAGGGCGTCGTCGGCGCCCAGGGCCAGCAGACCGCCCTGGAGGACTTCCTCGACTGGTGCACGGAGGACGTCAACTGCGCGTTCGGCCAGGACCCGCGCTCGGCCCGGGAGGAGGTGGTCCGGCTGATCGGCTCGCTGGACGAGGACCCGGTGCCCTCGGACTTCGGCATACCGTTCTCCGGCCAGGACCTGGTGGGCGCCATAGGGCAGGCCCTCTACAGCAAGGAACTGTGGCCCGCCCTCTCGCAGGCGCTCACCTCGCTGGTCCAGGACGGGGACACCCGGGGCATCATGGGGTTCTACGTCGGCGGCAGCGCGCTCCCCCACGACAACGGAGACCAGGGAAGGGGCGGAGCCGATGGCGGCCTCGTCGACGAGGGAGAGATCCCCCTCGACAACCTCCCGGCCGCGCTCATGGCCATCAACTGCGCCGACGACCCCGACCGGCCCACCGCAGACCGGATCACCGAGACCCTCGACGGGCTGCGTGCCGAGTACGAGCAGGCGTCACCGGTCTTCGGCCGCTACCGGCTCGCCCAGGCCCTGATGTGCTACGGACGCCCCAAGGGCACCACGTACATCCGCGACGAGGTCCGGGACGTCGACACACCGAAGATGCTCCTCGTCGGCACCCGTGGCGACCCCGCCACGCCGTACCGCTGGACCACGGAGACCGCGGACCGGCTCGGCCCGTCGGCCGTCGTCCTCGACAACAAGGGCGAGGGCCACACCGGTTACTCCTCCTCGAAGTGCGTGCACCGGAAGGTCGACGACTTCCTGCTGTACGGGCGACTGCCGGCCGACGGCCAATCGTGCGGCTCGGAGGAGTGAGCCACGTGCAGGGAGGGGTGGGGCGGTTCAGAAGTCGACCGGATTGCGCACGATCGGGCATGTCATGCAGTGCCCGCCGCCCCGCCCTCGTCCCAGTTCGGCGCCGACGATGGTGATGACCTCGACACCCGCCTTGCGCAACAGGGTGTTGGTCTGTGTGTTGCGGTCGTACGTGAACACCACGCCGGGCTCCAGCGCGACGGCGTTGTTCCCGCTGTCCCACTGCTGCCGCTCCGAGGCGTAGACGTCGCCGCCCGTCTCGACGACCCGCAGGGCGGCGAGCCCCAGGGCCTTCGCCACGACGTCCACGAAGGGGCGGGAGCCCTCGTCGGTCAGTTCGATGCCGGGCGCCTTGTCTGCGGGCCGCAGGGAGAAGGTGTGGACCCCGTCCATGATGGTCGGGTACAGCGTCACCAGGTCCCGGTCGGCGAAGGTGAAGACGGTGTCGAGGTGCATCGCGGAGCGCAGTTTGGGCATGCCCGCCACGATGACGTGCTCGGCGGCCCCGTTGGCGAACAGGGCGGCCGCGACCTGGGTGATCGCCTGGCGGGAGGTGCGCTCGCTCATGCCCATGAGGACCACGCCGTTGCCGACGGGCATGATGTCGCCGCCCTCGAACGTGGCCTGGCCCCAGTCGAGTTCGGGGTCCCCCCACCACACGGAGGAGCCCCGGTAGTCCGGGTGGAAGGTGTAGATCGCCTTCATGAGGAGCGTCTCGTCGTGCCGGGCTGGCCAGTACAGCGGATTGAACGTGAGTCCCCCGTACAGCCAGCAGGTGGTGTCCCGGGTGTAGAGGGTGTTCGGCAGCGGCGGCATCAGGTACTCGCGTACGCCGGTCGATTCGCGGGCCAGGGCGACGTAGCCGTCGCGGAACTCGTCGGGCAGGTCGACGGTGCTCAGGCCGCCGATCAGGTGTTCGGCGAGCCTGCGGGGTTCCAGCGACTCCAGGAAGGCGCGGGTGTCGTCGAGGAGTCCGAGGCCGACCTCGTTCGCGGTGATCTTGCGGTCGAGCAGCCAGGTGCGCGCTTCCGGGTCGGCCATGGTCTGCGCGAGCAGGTCGTGCAGTTCGACGACGTCGACGTCCCGCTCGCGCATCTTGTTGACGAAGTCGGCGTGGTCGCGCTGGGCGTTCTCCACCCACATGACGTCGTCGAAGAGCAGGTCGTCGGAGTTGGTGGGGGTGAGTCTGCGGTGGGCGAGGCCGGGCGCGCAGACCAGTACCTTGCGCAGTCTGCCGACCTCGGAGTGGACGCCGTACGCGGGCCGGGGCGGGGTGTCCTGTCTGGTCACGGTCTGCCTTTCGCGGAGTCGGGAGCGGCCACCGGGCGGCCTTGACCGAGTTCTGTGGTGTCACTTGATCGAGTGCTGCGGTGTCAGAGGCTGATCCAGCCCGTCGCGAGGGCCACGACACCCACGACGGCCCCGGCTACCGAGACCGTGAGGACGACGAGTTCGCGGGGCGAGAAGAGCCGTCTGCCCTGCTCGCGGCGGGCCATGACGAACAGGACCGTGGCGGGCGCGTAGATGATGAGGGACACGAGGAGGTACTTCAGGCCGGCCGCGTAGAGCAGGAACGCGGTGTAGAAGGTGGCCAGGGCGGCGATGGGGAGGTCCCACCGGCCCGCGCCGCCGGACCGGGCGACCTTCACCGCGAAGGCGGCGGCCAGCAGGAACGGGATGAGGGTCAGGGCGCTGGTCAGATCCAGCGCGAAGTTGAACGCGTCGTCCGAGAAGAGGGTGACGACGAGCACGATCTGGGTGAGGACGGTGGTCATCACCAGGGCCGGTACGGGCACGTCGGCCGCCGTGGAGCGCCCCAGGAAGCGGGGCATGTCCTCGTCCTTCGAGGCGACGAAGAGCACTTCGGCGGCCATGAGGGTCCAGGCGAGGTAGGCGCCGAGGACGGAGATGATCAGTCCGACGCTGACGAACACCTTGCCCCAGGTGCCGACCGCCTCCTCCAGGACACCCGCCATGGAGGGCTGCCGCAGCTCGGCGATCTCGCTCATCGGCAGGATGCCGTACGACACGATGGTGACCGAGGCGAAGATCGCGAAGACGGAGAGGAAGCCCAGGACGGTCGCGCGGCCGACGTCCTCGCGGCGCTTGGCGTGCCGGGAGTAGACGCTGGCGCCCTCGACCCCGAGGAACACGAAGACCGTTGCCAGCATGGTGCCCTTGACCTGCTGGAACAGTGAGCCGGCGTAGTCGGCCCCGGCGAAGTTCTCGGCGAAGACGTGCGGCTTGAGGCAGAACAGCGCGATGAGGACGAAGACCAGGATGGGCACGACCTTGGCGACCGTGACGATCCGGTTGATGGCCGCGGCCTCCTTCACTCCACGGCTGATGAGCAGGAAGAACGCCCAGAGACCGGCCGAGGAGAGCAGCATGGCGAGGACGGTGTCGCCGTCGCCGAGCGCCGGGGCGATGGCCCCGATCGTCGACATGATCAGCACCCAGTACGTGACGTTGCCGACGCAGGCGCTCGCCCAGTAGCCGAAGGCGGCGAAGAAGCCGAGGTACTCGCCGAAGCCCGCCTTCGCGTAGGCGTAGACACCGGCGTCGAGGTCGGGTCTGCGCAGCGCCAGCCGCTGGAAGACGAAGGCCAGCATGAGCATTCCGGTGCCGGCCACCGCCCACGCGATGAGCGCGCCGGCCACGCCGGTCTCCTGGCCGAAGCGCCGGGGCAGCGAGAAGACACCCGCACCGACCATGGAGCCGACGACCATCGTGGTCAGCGTGGGCAGGGTCAGTTTGGCTGCGGATGTCCGGGACTCGGTCCCGGTCCCGTTTCCGGTCTCGGCCTGGCTCATATGGGTCCTCGGGCGTGGCGGGGAGACACGAGGCGACTGCCCGGCGACAGTAACAACCAAATGCCCCTTTTGCCCGATTCGATTCCCCCGAATGCCTCGCCGCCGATTCAGTCATATGGTGCATCTATGGAGCATGTTCTGAGCCCCGCCACCCTCACCGAACTGCGTCGGCCGCGGCCCTATCCCGCGGTGTCGGTGCTGACGCCGACCCACCGCAGAGAGCCCGACAAGGCGCAGGATCCCGTCCGGCTGCGCAATGTCGTGGCCGAGGCCAAGAAGCAACTGGAATCCGACCCCTCGGTCACCCGTGAGCGGCGGATCGACGTCGTCGAACAGCTCGAACAGGCGCTGGCGGAGGTCGACCTGAGCCACTCCGAGGACGGGCTCGCGATCTTCGCCGCTCCCGGGGAGCACCAGGTGTGGTCGCTGGCCCGGACCGTTCCGGAGCGCGTCGTCCTGTCGGACACGTTCCTGACCCGCAATCTCGTCGCCGCGCAGGCCGCCGAGAGCCCGTTCTGGGTTCTGACGGTCTCGGCGGACCGGATGGCGCTGTGGAGCGGTGGCGGAGGGCACGTCGTCGAGGCGAAGACGGCGGGATTCCCGCTGACGCGAAGCCTGGAACCCCAGGACGTGGAGCGCGAGGAACGTGTCGGCGAGGTGCCGAGCACCTTCCGCGACGAGGAGACGCGCCGCTTCCTGCGGGACGCCGACACCATGCTCGCCGCCGTCCTGCGCTCCGCACCGCGGCCCGTGTACATCTCGGGTGAACCGGCCGCGCTCTCGCTTCTCGACGAGGTCGGCACCGCCGCGAAGGACGCCGTCCATGTCCCGCACGGCGGTCTCGGGCACGCCGGGGCCGAGGCGGTGTGGCAGGCGGTCCGTCCACTGGTCATGGCCGAGGACCGCAGAAGCGTCGACAGTCTGACACGGGAGCTGGAAACCGCCCGGGGCCGCCGGGAGTTCGCGGCGGGCGTCGACGAGGTGTGGCAGAACGCGACCGCCGGCCGCGTGCGTCTGCTGGCCGTGGAGGAGAACTACCGCGTGACGGTACGCGACGGCGGCGACCATCTCGTCCCGGCCGACGGCGACGATCTCGACGCCCGGGTCGACATCGTGGACGAGATCGTCGAGCAGTGCCTGGACACCGGCGCGCAGGTCCGCTTCGTCCCGGACGGGACGCTGGCCGACGCGGAGGGCATCGCCGGAGTACTCCGGTACTGAACCGGTCGTCCGGTACTGAACCGAGCGGGTCCGGCACCGGGCGGGCCCGGTACTCAACGGGTCCGGTACTGGGCGGACCCGTTGCTGAACACGGAGCACGGAACACGGGCCCGGTCGCTTCGGAGCGACTCGTTCAGCCCAGTTCCGCGCTCCCGAGGTGCTGCATGAGCTGGTCGGTGGTCAGCGGGTGGAACGGTCCGCTGCGCGCGTCGCGGTACAGCTTCTCCAGCGGGTGGCCGCGACGGTAGGCGCCGCCACCGACCAGGCGCATGCCGATGTCGACCACGCGGATCGCGTTCTCGGTCGCCACGACCTTCGGGATCTCCAGCGCGCCGAGCCGGCGTGCCGGGTCGTCCGGGAGATCGCGCCGCTCGTTGAGGCGCGCGGCGGCGACCTCGATCGTGTTGGCCGCGGTCTCGACGAGCACGCGCATCTCACCGACACCGGCCTGCACCAGCTGCTGGTCGCTCACCTTGACGTCGGCGGCCTCGGGCACCGCGCCGAGTCGCTTCGTACGCAGGATCGCGAGCGTCTCGTCGTACGCACGCCGTGCGAGCCCGAGGTAGACCGACGCGAAGCTCAGCGTCTGCCATTCCAGGTTCGCGAACAGACCCGGCCGGAACTCCGGCGACACCAGGTCGCCCGCCGGTACGAACACCTCCTCGAACACCACGGTCTCGGTGCCCGTCGCGCGCATGCCGAGCGCGTCCCAGGTCTTCTCGACGCGCACACCCTCGGCCGAGGCCGGACACACCAGCAGCACCTCGCGCGTCGCGCGCACCGCGTGGTCGGCCGGCAGTTCGCCGTCGGGCTCGGTGATCGTCGCGTTCAAGGTGTGGAAGTCCGCCACCGGCGCCAGGGTGCCCCAGCTCTTGCGCCCGCTGACCCGGAAACCGCCGTCGACCGGTACGGCGCGGGTGTCGGCCAGGCCGATCACACCGGCGCGGGTCTCGCTGTAGGCGCCGTCGAACAGGTGCCCGTCGCGCGCCACGCCCGGGAAGAAGCGCTCCTGGTGTTCCTCGCTCCACATGCCGCGGAAGAAGCCGATCACGCCCCAGTGCATGTTGAACGCCAGCGCGATCGCCGGATCGCCGTACGCCAGCAGCTCCACGCACCGCGCGGTGGTCGCGATGTCGGCGCCCCACCCGCCGTACCGCTTCGGAACGTTGAGGCCCGGCAGCCGCAACGCGCGCACACGCTCGGCCAGTTCGTACGGGAACGAGTTCTCCACGTCGTGCTGGGGCCCGGCCTTGCCGAACTCCTCGGCCAGTTGGCGACAGGTCGCGAACGCCTGCTCGCGCTCGGCGGGACTCATCTCGACGACGTGCACCGGTGGGGCCATCAAGTCCTCCTCGCTCGCGGCGGGCACGGGGCGTCGCCGGACTGTGCGGGACCGCGCAGGACTGTGCAGAACTCGGATACAGCAGACCGCGCCGACACCGCAAGAAGGTCTGCCGCACCGGGGCGGTGCCTCACCGGGTCAGTGCCGCTCCGCGTTGAGCCGGTCCACGGCGGCCTTCGCGTCTCCGACGGTCAGGTAGTCGACGGCGACGAAGTTGACGGGCCGGCCCCGCTCGCGTTCGCAGGCGTGCGCCCGGTCCAGCACCGCCTGGCGGGTGTTGATCGAGCCCGCGTCGAGACGGCTGCCGCCGTCGATGGTGATGAAGTGGTTGAGCAGGAACAGTCGCTTGTCCGTGCCGCCGCGGTGCGGGACACAGCTCAGTTCGCCGGGCGCGCGGAAGGCGAACGGCGTCTCCATGGCGTACCGGTAGAAGTTGCGGTACCAGGGCGCCGGCCCGTCGGCCCGCTCGGCGAGGGCGACGAGACGACGGTCGCCGTCGATCATCTCGCCGAGTGTCGGCCAGGGGCGGTCGGGGTCCTCGTCCGGTGTGAACAGCAGGTCCAGCAGGCCCGCTTCGCGGAACGCGCCCTGCGTGTCCTCGCCGCTGACGGCGTCCTGAATGATCAGCGTGACGATCTCACTCGGGTGGGCGCGCAGCCAGTCGCCGATCTGCCGCAGCGCCGGCACCAGTTCGAGGGCGCCGGCGCGGCAGACGGAATGGCAGAGCCACAGGCCTGGCCGCGGCGGATTGAACCCCTTGACGGCGGCGGTGATCTGCCGGCGCAGTTCGGGTGGGAAGTCCGACTCGTCGAGCCGGTCGGTCAGGTCCTCCGGCCGCTCCCAGCGGTAGGTGTCGATCTGCAGGGCGCGTACACCCGCGTCGAGCTGGTCGACGACGACGGGGTCCTGGAGGGGGCCGATGAACTTGTCGGCCGTGGTGGACATGGCGTTGTGCGAGGTGAGCTGGGCGACCTCGTCGTACCGCCGGTCGCACAGGTGGGGGCTGCCCTGGCAGACGCGCGGGGCGTCGTCGGAGAAGGCGACCGGCACGAGGGCGACCCCCGCGAGGGCGAGTGCCGCCGCGCCTGCCGCGGGCCCGATCCCCGTCGGCCACGCGCGGCGTACGGGCGTCTTGCGGCGCTCCCCCGCCCACGCCAGGCCGACCAGGAGTGCCCCCGCCACCACCGGTACGAGTGCGGCGGTCAGCATTGCCGCGAGGAAGCGGTCGATCGCCGTGGTCTGCAGGTCGTCGAGCAGCCGGGCCGCCGAGTCCGGCCAGGCCGCGGAGATCTCGACGGGGCTGCGGCCCACGGCCCGGAGGATCGCGAGCGCGAGGAGCGCGGTGCACAGTCCGCCGCCCGCGAGTGCCCAGCCGAGGTGCCTGAGGCGCCGGGGCCGGGCGTCGGGTCCGGTGAACCAGAGTGCGGCGAGGGCCGCGATGCCGAGGGCCGCGGCCAGGGGTTCGACGACGTCCAGGGTGAGTCGGGTGGCCGCGCGGACCTGACGCAGCTCGTCGAGTTCGAGGTCGGCGGCGATGTTCCAGGTGCCGCCGTCCGCGACGGTGCGCAGCCGGGCGGCGGCGTCGCGGGTGCGCTCCGAGAAGGCCGCCGGTCCGACGGCGGCGAGGGCGGTGGCCACGTCGCCGTTCTCCAGGGCGACCGTGACCTCCGGGCGCAGTGTGCCGCGTACGTCCTCGGGGGCGGCCCGCAGGAGGGCGTCGGCGGCGGTGGCCGCCTGGGCCTTCGACAGGGCCAGCGTCGGCAGCCCGGCCGGGGGCCGCCCGGCGGCGATCTGCCCCACCGCGTCCTCCAGGTCGGCGAGGAAGGCCGGGAAGTCCGGCTCCTGCCGCTCCTGGAGCGAGGAGACGAGGTCGCCGAAGTACGCAGAGGTCAGGCCGGTGACGTTGGCGATGACGGGCCGCAGGTCGACGGAGAGCCGCAGGTCGTCCGTGTCGCCCCGCAGATAGTCGACGAGATGCCCGATCTGCTGGTCCGTCAGTGCGCGCAGGGTCTCGGGCGGGAGGACCGTCTTGAGGTTGGAGGTCAGTACGGCCTCGGAGACCGGCAGCCGTCCCAGCAGATCGCGGGTGACCGGTGTGCTGCCCGGGTCGACCAGCACCTGGTTGTAGAGCCGGTCGTACGCGTGCTCGTCGGCCAGCACGGCACGGTGGAAGCCTGCGTTCAGCACGGTAGCGCGCGCGGTGGCCGTCATTCCCACGACCACGACCACGACGCACAGGACGGCACAGATCCAGGCCCCGCAGCGCAGCGCCCGTATCCGGGTCGGCACGACCATGCCCTCATGCTGCCCCAGGGATCATGCGGCGGCGAGCCCCGGCGGGGGAACGGGTGAGCCATTCCGTGCGGGCCCGCAGACCGGACGGGCGAGCCCGCTCGGAATGTCTCACCGAGTGCCTCACCGAGTGCCTCACCGAATTTTCCGGCATAAGGTTCATTTCGACCGTCCGGCCTCTCCGGCTCATCGACAGCGAGGACAGCACTCGATGGACACACCACCGCCCCTCAAGCCCCGCCGGCCGGGTCGTACGCGCTCGACTGTCGTCGCGATGGCGGCCGTGGCCGCGGTCGCCGGCGCCGTCACGTCGTGCAGCACCGACAGCGACTCGGACACCTCCACCCCGTCGTTCAGCGAGCGTCCGTCGCCTCCCGACACCGCGTCCTTTTCGGGGACGGCCCCTTCCATGAAGGAGTCGGTCGTCGAGTCCGCACGCGCCGCGGCCTCCGCGGCCGCGTCGTCCGCCTCGGCCGCCGCCTCCTCCTTCGAGGCGTCCGTGTCGGCGGAGGTGGAGCGGGCGAACAAGGCCGCCGAGAACGAGCTGAAGGACGTCAAGGGCCAGGGCAACGCGATGTCCGACGTCTCCATGACCGGCAAACCCAGGTCCGGGACCGGCGGCCTGCTCGTCGTCCTCGTGAACATCACCAACAAGACCGACAGCGAGGCCTCGTACGCCGTGCGGGTCGATTTCCTCGACTCCTCCGGCAAGACGGTGGAGACGAGGTACGTCGGCGCCGAGGACCTCGCGCCGGGTGAGCGCGCCCAGCCTCTCGCCGTCAGCCGCAAGCCGGCCGAACCGCCCCTGACCCCGAAGCTGTCCCAGGCCCAGCGGTACTGACCCGACACGCGCCCGAAGCGCCGGGCGGAGCACGGGGATTGCCCCTGCCGCACCGAGCGGCCAGGAAGATCGGATGACTCGCTCCCCGCTCCCGGTCTGCGGCCCCGAGGGGCCCTTGCGCGCCACGCCCTCCGCGCGGGTCCCGTCCCCCGTCACCGTCAGGGCCGTGCTCTTCGACTTCGGCGGCACGCTCTTCCAGATGGGCACGTACGCGGACCGGATCCGCGCCGCGCTCCGGCGCCCGGTCGGCGAGCGGGAGATGGACGAGCTCCTGACCGGGCTGGAGAGGGGGCTGGCCGACCCGGACGTGGTCGAGGCGCAGCGCGGGCGCGATGTGTCGTCGCGGGCACACCGGCACGCGTTCACCACGTGGTACGCGTCGGTACGGGAGCTCGCGCCGTACGCGGACGCGCTCTACGCGCAGCTGCAGGCTCCCGAACACTGGGTGCCGTACGCGGACACGGGAGCCGCGCTGGCACGGCTGACCGACGAGGGGATCGCGCTCGGCGTGGTCAGTGACGTGGGCTGGGATCTGCGGGCGACGTTCGCGCACCACGGGCTCGATCGGCATTTCTCGTCGTGGGTGCACTCCTACGAGCACGACACGGAGAAGCCCGACCCGGTGCTCTTCTCGTACGCCTGCCGTGAGTTGGGGGTCGAGCCCGCGCAGACGCTGATGGTGGGCGACCATCCGGCGAAGGACGGCGGTGCGGCCGGTGCCGGGCTGCGGGCCTATGTGCTGCCCGCCGGAGCCGCTCCGGGTGCGCACCGGGGGCTGGACGCGGTGCTGCGGCTGGCCGGGGTGTGAGCACCTGGTGATGCCGACCGGGTGGGCGCCCGTCGTCCGGCCCGGATGGCGATGCGAAACGCCCGCACAAACGACCGACCGAACATATGCTTGAGAACGTCGTCGAGCACTCGGCTTCCCGTTCAACTCGCCCAAGTGCAGTACGACTTGGGCGCCGGTTTCACGTACTGGAATCGCCCCGGTCAGGCCCCGCGCGAGGACTGCGGCACATGCCACGGGCACCACGCTGCCGCGTGTTGCCAAATCCCTTACAGCGCGTCGCGGGCTGTGCAACAGTCGTAACGGTCCTTCCCTCTGCCTTGGTCGTACCGTGCCTGTATCGGAGTACGTCATGCCGTCCCATCTCTCGGCGGACCACCCTGCCGCCCAGCCGCCGCGCGGCTCGGTCGACGCGCTCATCTCGCAGACGCGCCGGCTCCGGGGCGACATGGACGCCGTACGACGCGACGCGACGGCCGACGGCACGGACCCCGAGGGACGCTGGCAGCGCGCCCTGTGCGACCTGGCCATGCATCAACTCGACGACCTCGACGCACACTTGGCGCAGCTGAGGGACGGCCCGCCGCCCGTGCCCGCCGAGCACGGAACAGCAGCACCCGCCGTACGAGCCGCGCCTCCCGCGGCCTCCCGGCGCGGCTCGCTGATCAGCCGGGTCGGCAGTGCCGAGTGGAACCTGCTGACGGACGAGGCGAGTTGGTCGGGTGAGCTCTACCAGATCCTCGGCCGGGATCCCGCCGCTCCCCCGCTCACCCTCGACGAACTCCCCTCCGTCGTCCTCGACGAGGACCGGCCGAGGCTGACCTCGATGGTCACGGACTGTCTGATCGACGCCAAACCGATCGACGGCGAGTTCCGCATGGTCCGGCCCGACGGCGGCGTACGGACCGTGCACATGATGGGCGAGCCGGTGCTCGACGCGGACGGCAGCACCGCCTCGATGTGGGCCGTGCTGCGGGACGTCAGCGAACTGCGCCGCAGCCAGCGGACCGTCACCGAGACCCGTGACTCGCTGCAGCGACAGCGGCAGGCCGCACAGACCGAGCACCGCCTCGCGGTCGAGCTGCAGGAGGCCGTCCTGCCCCCGTGGCGCGGCTCCCCGCTGCTCCCGCAACAGGGCCCGGGGACGCTGGACCTGGCCGCCCGCTATCTGCCCTCGTCGACCAGCGCGCTCATCGGCGGCAACTGGTACGACGCACTCGAAATGCCCGACGGGCAGACGCTGTTGAGCGTGGGCGACCTCACCGGCCACGGCGTCACCGTGACCTCGGGCATGGCGATGCTGCTCGGCGCGCTGCGCGGCATGGCCGTGGCCGGCACCGAGCCCGGCCAGCTCATGTCCTGGCTGAACCGGTTACTCGACGCCTCCGTCCAGCCGGCCCTGGGCAGCGCGGTGTGCTGCCGCTACCGGCCGGAGAGCCGGACCCTCGTCTGGGCGCAGGCCGGACACCCCGCCCCGCTGCTGTTCCGCAACGGGACGGGGCGCATGCTGGCTCCGCCGGACGGCGTCCTGCTCGGTGCCACCTCGGGTCCGGTCTACGGGCAGGCCGAAGTGCCGCTCGAACCGGGCGACCTGCTGCTCCTGCACACCGACGGGCTGGTCCCCCCACGGTGGGGGTCCCGCCACCCGGACACGGACGCCGCCGGCACAGGAGAAGGCACCACCGGGGACGTCAGCCGTCTCCTCGACCTGGCCCCCCGCTTCCACCGGGCCCGCACGGCACAGGACTGCGTACGGACGGTGGTGGAGGAGTTCGGCGAGACGGACCGCGAGGACGACGCCTGCGTACTCGTCGCCCGGGTCACCACCTGAGTGCTCCTACCGGACCCGTCCCACGCGACGTGCGTGATTCCGGACGTGAGTGTTTCCACGGGCCCCTGCAGGCGCCTGTGCGCGGGCCCTCATGCCCGTGCGCTGTTGTTGCCCCTCGGCTTCAACGAACCCTTGGGCAGGGACAGTTTGATCTCCTCACGCAGATCGTGGATCTTCGGATAGCTGGAGTACTGCCCCGTCAGCCGGTACATCTCCCGGAGCCGGTCCCAGGTGCGATGGGACGAGTTCGAACCCATCGACGTCAGGGCCAGGCGTGCGTAACGGTCGGCCTGTTCGGGGTCGTCGGCGATGAAGCACGCCGAGGCGAGCGAGAGGTGGTCGAAGATCTTCGACCGGTCCCGGCCCTTCTCCCGCAGGGCCAGCGCCTCCTTGGCATGGCGCTGCGCGACGGCGGCCGCGGCCGGGTCGTGCTCCGCGAGCGTCCGGTAGGCCAGGGCCTGCATCCCGTGCATGTCCGCCTCGTCGAACAACTGCATCCAGCTCGGCGGCGGCACGTCGCCCTTGTCCGAGACGAAGAGGTCCTCCGCCTCGCCCAGGGTGCGCCGCATGGCCTGGCCCTTGCCCAGCGACGCCTGTGCCCAGGCCTCGATGGTGTAGAGCATGGCCTGCGTACGGGGCAGGACCTCGTCGCCGGATCCCGACTTGGCGAGATTCATGAGGTCGAGCGCGTCGTCGGGCCGGCCCAGGTGCACCATCTGACGGGCCGCTCGGGAGAGCGCCTCGCCCGCACGGGGCCGGTCACCGCCTTCTCGGGCCGCGTGGGCGGCGATGATGAAGTACTTCTGAGCCGTGGGCTCCAGGCCGACGTCGTGCGACATCCAGCCCGCGAGGACGGCGAGGTTGGCGGCGACGCCCCACAGGCGCCGCTGCAGATGGTCGGGATGTCGGTAGGAGAGCATGCCTCCCACCTCGTTGAGCTGTCCTACGACAGCCTTTCTCTGCAGTCCGCCACCGCGGGCCGCGTCCCAGGCCCGGAACACCTCGACCGAGCGCTCCAGTTCCTCGATCTCCTGCGACCCGATGGGGGCGGCCTCGTAGCGGTCGAACCCGGCGGGGTCGGCGTGCAGGGGATCGTCGGTTTCAGGGGCGTCGGCCACGAGGGCCGGGTCGGTGTGCAGCCACTCGTGCATGGAGCTGCTGATTGCGGATCCTGCGGCGAGCGCGGCGCCCGCGCCCACCAAGCCGCGTCGGTTGAGCATGAGGTCCATTCCCGTGAATTCGGTGAGGACCGCGGCAGTCCGCTCGGGCGCCCACGGCACACCGTCGGGATGTTCCGCACTCCCGCCGCTCGGCCGTTTCCCCGTACGCCCGTGCCGGACCAGACCGAGATCCTCGATGGTCACGACACGGCCGAGACGCTCGGTGAACAGTGCTGCCAGCACCCGCGGCACCGGATCGCGTGGGATCTCTCCCATGTCGATCCACCGCCGCACCCTTGAGGTGTCCGTCGCCAGCTGGGGGTGGCCCATGGCCGCCGCCTGCCGGTTCACCATCCTCGCGAGTTCGCCCTTGGACCAGCCGGCCAGGCCGAACAGGTCCGACAGTCGGGTGTTGGGTTGTCCGCTCACGTCAAGCCCCCAGGTTCTCGGCTGAGTTGACAGTAACCGCCTGTCAGTTGCTGAGCGACTATTCGCCAGGGTTCGCCAGGGCACGCCAGATGGTGTGCCAGTGGGCGCCGGGTGTCAGGTAGGAACGCGCCACCCCGACCCGGTCACCGAGGGACATTCCCCAGGGTGTACCGGCGTGACCGGGGCGGGTAGCGCGGCAACTCGCCGGCACACGAAGGGATCTGTTTCGCCCATGTACACAGCATCGTCCTCCGTGTCCGCCCCACCTCGGTCGCTGCACGCCCGCCCGGTCGGTGGCGGCCCCTACCTCGACCCCGCGCGACCCACGGCGGCTCCCGTGCTCGGCGCCGGCCGGACGCGGCGCATTCCGGGACTCGGCACGCCACCGCTCAGCGGGAGACTCGACTTGTCCGGCCCCCAGGGCGCCCAGCTGCGTACGGCGATCGCGTCGGTGCACCGGATCTGCCCGGAGTTCGCTCCGGTGCAGGTGCTGCGCCGCAGCGGACGCTCCGTGCTCCTTGTCGGTACGACAGGGCGCAGCACCGCGGTCGCCAAGTGCTTACTGGACCACTCCCCCGTGTGGACCGAGCGGATCCGGCACGAGATAGCGGCATACCGCTCGTTCGTGCGGCACCGGCCGCCGGTGCGGGTGCCCCGGCTGATCGCGGCGGACCCGGACAACTGCACCCTGGTGATCGAGCGGATGCCGGGACGGGTGGCGGCGCTGAACCGGCATCCGGTGGAAGCGCCGCCCCGCGCGGACATCAGGGCGGCGCTCGGCGCGATCTGCCGGCTCAACGCGTGGCGGCCGCCGGCGGGGACGTTCGACGCCCCGCTGGACTACGCGGCGCGGATCTCCCGGTACCACGAGCTGGGACTGCTCACCGACCGGGACATGGGCGACCTGCAGAAGCTGGTGCACGGCATCGCGCACTCGGCCGGCCGCCAGGGCATGGGCCAGTTCTGTCACGGCGATTCCCTCCTGTCGAACATGCTCCTCTCACCGGCCGGTCCAGTGCTGGTGGACTGGGAGCACGCGGGTTGGTATCTGCCGGGCTACGACCTGGCGACGCTGTGGGCGGTCCTCGGGGACGCGCCCGCCGCCCGCCGGCAGATCAGCCAGCTGGCCCAGTCGGCGGGACCCGCGGCACGTGACGCGTTCCTGGTGAACCTGATGCTCGTCCTCACCAGGGAGATCCGTACGTACGAGACGGCCGTGCAGCGTTCGATGCAGGAGACGACCCCGACGGCACCGGGACCGGCCCATCCGGGTGCCGCGCCGTCCGGCGAGGAACAGCGGCTGCTGCTGAGGCGGCTGCACGACGACTGCCAGATGGCCCGCAAGGCCGTTCGCGCGGCGGTCGGTACTCGCTGACGGGGACGAAGGTCCGCGGTGCGCCCAGGGACAGCGGCGCATCGCGGACCTTCGTCGTGTCCGCCGCCGTTTCATCAAAGGTCCACTCCACTGACGCCTCGCAGGCCGGGTCACCACCGCACCGAAAGCGGTGAACGCCTGCCGCTGACGTGGGAAATCGTCCGCCTCTGGGAATGATTGACGGATCGTCGGAGAGCAGATACCACTGACGCACACCCGCCCCCGTACGCACCGTCACGCCCGATCGTCCCAGGAGGCCTGCTTTGCGAGGATCCCCCACCGACCCCAGCCCTTCCGCCCGGCACAGACGTGCCCGCCGGACCGCGGGTGCCGTCGCCTCGGCCGCGCTGCTGCTGCCCCTGCTCGGGGCCGCCCCGTACGACGGCGGCGCCGACGGGCGGGCGTCCGCGTCCTCCGGGCAGTTGCCTTCCGGGAAGCTGCAGAATGCTTTCGCCGACGCGGCCGACGAGTACGACGTACCGCAGAGCGTGCTCCTCGCCGTCTCCTATCTGCAGTCCCGGTGGGACGCGCACGACGGGGCGCCGAGCGTCACGGGCGGCTACGGCCCGATGCATCTGACCGACGCCCGCACGGCGATCGCCCGTACCGTCGCACCGCACCACAGCGACGGTACGGAGGACGCGCGGGGCGACGAATCGCGTGACGCCCTCCTGCCCGACACGAAGGCCCGGAGCGCGAAGACCTCGGACACGACGGTTCCGGAGAACGACCGGCTTCCGGCGCGCCTCAAGACGCTGACGAAGGCCGCCGCGCTGACCGGCGTCCCCGCGGAGCGGCTGCGCACGGACCCGGCCGCGAATGTGGCGGGCGGTGCCGCGCTGCTCGCCGCGGCCCAGAAGCAGCTCGGCGAGCCGCTCACCGACGACGCGGCCGACTGGTACGGAGCGGTGGCGCGCTACTCGGGTGCCGACGACACGGCGACGGCGGCGACGTACGCCGACGACGTCTTCGACGTGATCCGCCGCGGCGAGCGGCGCACGACGGACTCGGGGCAGCGGATCACGCTCGGCGCGCAGCCGCGGCTGCGCGCGGAGACGGCGCAGGTGAGGACGGCGGGGCTGCGCGCGCCCGCCGCGGGCGCCACCGAGTGTCCGGCGACCGTGTCCTGCGAGTGGATCCCGGCGCCGTACGAGGAGTTCGGGGACGGCGACTACGGCAACCACGACCTGGGCGACCGGCCGAAGTCCCAGAGCATCAAGTACATCGTCGTGCACGACACCGAGGGCGCCTGGGACGGCGTCCTCGACATGGTGCAGGACCCGACCTACGTGTCGTGGCAGTACACCCTGCGCTCCACCGACGGGCACATCGCCCAGCACGTGAAGGCCAAGGACGTGGCCTGGCACGCGGGCAACTGGTACATCAACGCCAAGTCGATCGGCCTGGAGCACGAGGGATTCCTGACCGCGCCCGACACCTGGTACACGGAGGCGATGTACCGGTCGTCTGCGCGGCTGGTGACGTACCTGTCCAAGAAGTACGGCATCCCGCTGGACCGCCAGCACATCCTCGGCCACGACACCGTGCCCGGTACGACGACCGCGACCATCCCGGGGATGCACACCGACCCCGGCCCGTACTGGGACTGGCAGCACTACTTCGCACTGCTCGGCAAGCCGCTGCGCGCCACGGCGGGACCGAAGGGCGGGCTGGTGACCATCGCGCCGGATTACGCCACGAACAAGCCGGTGTTCACCGGCTGCGTCACGGCGGGCGAGCCCTGCGCGGCACACGGATCGAGCGCGGTACGCCTCTACACCGAGCCGCGCGAGGACGCCCCGCTCGTCAAGGACATCGGTCTGCGGCCCGGCGGCGGCGACTCCACGACCGGCGTGAACGACCTCGGCTCGCGTGTCTCCACCGGTCAGCGGTACGCGGTCGCCGGGCGCGACGGCGACTGGACCGCGATCTGGTACCTCGGTCAGAAGGCCTGGTTCAAGAATCCGGCGAAGCAGCCGACGGCGGTGAACGCGGCCGGCGCCGTCATCACCCCGAAGGCCGGGCTGACCGACATCCCCGTCTACGGACGTGCCTACCCGGAGAAGGAGGCCTACCCGGAGGGAGTGCCCGTCCAGACGGTCTCGCCGCTGCCGTACAAGCTGCTCGCGGGGCAGAAGTACGCGGCCGGTGACAAGGTGCCGGGCGAGTACTTCTACGCGCCGACCTTCGACACGACGCCGCACCGGGTGGTGCGGGGTTCGGACATGTACTACGAGATCCAGTTCGGGCACCGGGTGGCGTTCGTACGGGCCGCCGATGTGCGGGTGATGCCGTCCGCGTAGGCGTTTGCGTGGACGCTCTCACGGAGGGGCCGGCGGCGTTCCGTCCGTCGGCCCCTCAGCGTGTGACGGGGACTCGGCGGGTGACGCGGCTCGGCAAGCGGCGCGGGCCGGTGTGCTGCGGGGCTCAGGACTCGATCCGGCGCAGCCGCTCGGCGTCGCAGGTGCGCGGGCAGGTGGCGCAGGCCTCGGCGGGGCGGATCGTGTAGTAGAGGCAGCAGCCCATACGGGTGCGGGTCGGATGCTGTCGGCCGTCGCCACCGGTGAGGTGGCGGAAGTCCGCTCCCCCGGGGAAGGGCGGGACGGCGGAGGGCAGCAGTGCGGTCGCGGCCCGCACGGATTCCTGTTCCCGGCCGAGCATGCGGCCGAGGTACCAGATGCCGGAGACGAGGTCGTCGGTGACCAGGCCCCACAGTGCGCGCGGACCACGCCTGATGTACGGGGCGATCGCGGAGAGCAGCGGCTCCATGTGATCGGCGACGGCGACCCTCAACTCCGCCCGCAGAGCCTCCTCGTGAGGGACGGTCAGGACTCCGGGGAGAGCGCCGGCCGGATCGTCCGGCAGACAGGCCAGGTCCGGTCCGGGGTTGATCTCGAACGTGCCGGACGCCAGGTCGATGCGTACGTCCTCGGGGCGGATGCGCGGCACCCGGCCGGTGAGGTACCAGACGCCGCTCATCAGCAGGCCGACCGACCACGCGTAGTCGTGGAGGGCGCGGGACGCGGCGACGTCCCGGCGGGGGACGTGGTCGTAGCGTTCCCTGATGCGCAGGTCCTCGGCCGAGAGGAAGGCCTCAAGGGCCACTTGATCCTTCGTCAACTCCGCGCCGCTCAGGCCCTTTTGGGTGAAGAACGCCGCCGGGTCGGCCACACGCACCGTCAACGCCCGGCACACCTCGGCCAGTTGTCGGTACGTGTCGGAGAGCAGGCCGGACACGGTCGTGGGCGCACCGGTCGGCTGAGTCTCCAGGGCCACGGTCATCGGTACTCCTGTGCATGGGGACAAAGCGAGAAAAGCAGGTAAGGCTTACCTTAGTATAGAGATCGCCAACAGCAGCGCGTGACGGCACCCCCGAGACAACGATCAAGGGAGGTGCACGTCACAGTGGATTCATAGCTGGTCGAGAAACAGAACATGCCTAAGCTGATCTCACTCAATGTGACCGCGGCCGAACAGGTCGCACCTGCGCGGGCCGCGCCTACGGGTGCGCGCCCGCGTACCGCCCGGCGCCCGCACGCATCCGTGCTCTCCGCCGGCGCCGGAGCCCCCGCATGTTCCGTGCGTCCGCGGGCCGAGCCCCGTCTCACCAGCTCACCATCAACCGCCTACCTACGAGCGGAAGTTGTTCCCCCGCGTGCGCATGTATCTGCTTGCCCTCAACCCCACCGACTCCGTCACCGAAGGGTTTCTGCCCGCCGCCGCGCGGCTGGGCCTGGACGTGACCGTGCTCACCGACCAGCCGGACGCCCATCGGCGCGTGTATCCGGGGATCGAGGTCCTGGAGTGCGACGTCCGCGACTTCCGCTCCGTCGTGACCCGGATCTCGACGCTGGGCCGTCCCGAGGCGGTCTTCTCCAACAGCGATCACCTGCAGACCCAGGCCGCCCTGGCCGCCGACTACTTCGGCCTGCCGGGCAAGGACTGGTGGGTCACCCTGCGCACCAAGGACAAGGCGGAGATGCGGCGCCATCTCGCCTCCTCCGGCGCGGACACGGTGTGGTCGGCCGAAGTCACCGAGGACACGGACGTGGCCGCCCTCGACGTGCCGTACCCGTGTGTCGTCAAGCCGCGTGAGGGCGTGGCCAGCGAGGACGTCGTACGCGTCGAGGGGGCCGAGGAGCTGGTGGCGCGCTGCGCGGAGATCCGGGGCCGGCGCCCCGGGGCCGCCCTGGTCGTCGAGGAGTATCTGCCCGGGGAGCTCTACACCCTGGAGACGCTCGGGGACGGTCGCGTGCGCCATGTGCTGGGCGGTTTCCACACCGTGCTGTCCCCGCCGCCGTACTTCGTCGAGGAGCGGCTGACCTTCGTCGCGGCCCATCCCGAAGCGGTCGTGGCCCAGGTGCTGGCGCAACTCGACGTGCTCGGAGTCGGTTTCGGCGCCTGCCACACCGAGTTCGTGGTGCACGAGGGCCGGGCGAGAATCATCGAGGTCAACTACCGCGCCATCGGCGACCAGTGCGATCTGCTGCTGGCCCACCTGCTGGAGATCCCGCTCTTCGAGCACATCCTGCGTACGCACCTGGGTGAGCCCCTGCCCGCCTCGCTCGGCGCGCGGAGCGACGGCGTGGCCCGGCTGGACTACCCGTGCGCCGCGAGCGCGGGAACGCTGACCGCCGCCCCGGCCGCAACCGAACTGACGGTCGGGGGTGTGCGGTTGACCTACCGTCCGCTGCGGGAGGTCGGCGAGCGGCACGAGGTGTATCGCACCAACCGTGACTTCCTCGGCGTGGTGAGGGCCACCGGAACCGTCCAGGAGGACGTGGACAAGGCGGTGGCCGGGTTCCTGGCCGAGCAGCGGTGGGAGATCCAGCCGTGACCGTCTCCTTCACCGATACCGGCGCCGGTGGCGGCCAAGGCGGCACGCCCCCGGAGGCCGACGCCACTGATGCCACCGAGGGCGAACTGGTGATCCGGGTGCTCAGCGCCCTGCTCCGCGAGGACGTCGTCGGCCTGCGCTCGTCCGGCAGGCTCGTGCACCGGCCGGACGGCGCCTGGCTTCGACGGGCCGCCGGAAAGGGCCAGTCTCTGCTGCTGCCGGTCGTCGCGGACGGGTTCCAATGCGAGTACGCGGCCCGACTGCCCATGCTCGTGCGGGAATCCGAGGGGACCGAGGGGTCCGGGAGCGCCGAGGGATCCGGGAGCGCCGAGGGGACCGAGGGATCCGGGAAAGCAGAAGGGCGCCAGGGGTTCAGGGGAGCCGAGGGGGCAGGGAGAGCCGCGCCCGTGGTCCACGGGACGTGCGACGCGATCCTCGGCGCCCTGCGCGTCCTCGCCCACCCCCTCGACCGGGAAGGGTTCGACGCGTTCGCCGTCGAGTGCCGGCAGACGCTGGCCACCATGCGGCTGCACACCGCGACCCGGGACGCGACGGCCGAGCGGCTGACGGAGCGTCATGGCAACGATCCGGCCGCCTGGTCGGGGCTGGCCGGAGGAATGGCGTACGACGCCCTCGCCGCCCGCCTGGACCACCCCGTCTACCCCACCGCACGCGGCCGGTCCGGGCTGAACGAGCGGCAACTCATCTTGTACGCCCCGGAGTCGGCGCCCCGGTTCGCTCTGCGCTGGCTCGCCGTGCCGCAGGAGGCGGTCACCGGGACACTTCCGGACCGCTGGCCGACGCCCGCGCGACTCGGGCTCGCGGGGCTCGACCGTACGCATGTGGCGCTGCCCGTACACCCGTTGACCGTCGGCCCCGCGCTGGAAGGAGCCCTGCGCGCCACGGGCCTGACGGACCGGGCCGTGCTCGCCGACCGCGCCCGTCTCGAAGCCGTGTCGACCCTGTCGATGCGTACCGTGGCCCTGTCCGCGGAGCCGTCCCTGCATGTCAAACTCCCCCTGGCCACCGCCACACTGGGGCTGCTCAACCGGCGGACGATCAAACCCGGCACACTCCTCGACGGGGCCGCGGGACAGCGGCTGATCGAGCAGATCATCGCCCGCGAGCCGCGCTTCCGGAGCACGATCCTGCACGCCGACGAGACCGTGTACGCGCATGCCGGGCACGAACTGCTCGCCGCGCTGTTCCGGCGCTACCCGGACGGCCTCCAGGACTCCGTCGTCGTGCCCATGGCCGCGCTGCTCGCCGAAGCGCCCGGCGGACGGCTGGTCGTCGACCACCTGGCCGACCGCTTCTACTCCGGTGACGTCCTCGGGCTGCTCGACGCCTGTCTGACCCTGCTCTTCGACTGGCAGACCACGCTGTTCGGGTACGGAATCGCGCTTGAGTCGCACCAGCAGAACGTCTCGATGGTCCTCGACCGGCAGCACAACGGCCGTACGAGGCTGCGGCTGCTCTTGAAGGACAACGACGGGCCGCGCATCAACGGCGCGCGTCTGAGCGACCGGTTGGGGGCCGCCGCTCCGGGGCCCGGAGACTTCGACGACGTCCGGACCTTCACCGAGGGGGACGGGCCGGTCGTCGACCTGTTCACGACGATCACGGTCCATCTGTGCGCGGGCGCCTACGCCTTCGGGCTCGCGAGACACGGCCGCGCGCCGCTGCCGGTGCTGCTGCGGCTCGTGCGTGACCGGCTCGCCGAGGCGATCGAACGGCTGGGGACGGGACCGGGCGAGCCCGGCGCCGTGCTGCGTGCCCGGGTGCTGGACGCACCGCGTCTGCCGGTCAAGGCGATGGTCACCGCCGGAACGCTCCTCACCAAGGCACGGTCCGGCGCGGCGGACATCAACAAGCACTACACCACTGGACCCAACTACCTGCTGCAGACCGGGGGTTCGGCTTGAGCCCCGAGGCGCAGCCCTGCCGGCCCCCTCCCCGCCCGGATCGGCGCGGCCATCGCCGTCGCCCCGACCTCCGTACGCGCGACCATACTTCGCTCTCATTTGCACTTGCTGGAGCCGCACATGCCCTCGCTGACCGAGTCGCTCGGTAGCACTTCCCTCTCCACCGCCCCCAGCCGCGTCCTCGGCCCCGCCCCCGGTCCCGCCGCACAGCCCCCTCAACTCCCCTCCGCGGACGAGGCCGTGACCCACACCCTCCTCAACTGTCTGCTGCGCGAGGTGTCGGCCCCCGAGCACCAGAGCGCGCTCACCGACCGCCATCTGCTGCTGCGGCTGCCCCGGTGCGGTGTGCTGCTGCGTGTCGCGCTGCGCCGTACGTCGATGCTCGGCGCACACCGCTTCACCGGGCCGGTGAGTGAGCAGACGGCGGACGGTGGCTGGAGCGAGATCGGCTGGCGGCGGCTGGCCGAGCACACGCAGGACGAGCTGTCCCTGCGTACCGGAGTGCGCAACGAGGAGTTCCTGGAGCAGGTCGACTCCAGCCACCGGAGCGTCGCCGCGACCCTCCCCGTACGGACGACCGGGACCGCCCCAACTGCCCACCCCGTACAGCCGGGGAGCGGCCCCGCGCCGGCGGACACGCCCGTCGCCGCCTATCTCGCCTCCGAACAGTCGCTGCTGTTCGGGCACCGCTTCCATCCCACTCCCAAGGCGCGCACCGGGGACGCGGACTCCTGGCCTGCCTACGCGCCGGAGGCGGCCGCGGTCTTCCCGCTGCGCCACCTCGCCGTGCGCGAACACCTGATCGCGGAGGAGTCCGCGGAGCCCGGCGCCCTGGACGCGCTCGACCGGCTGGGCCGACTCGGCCCACGGGACCCACGGGACCCACGCGACCGGCCGACCGGGCAGGGCAGGCAGGCCGGGCAGGACATCGCCACCGTCCCCGAGGGGTACCGGCTGTTGCCCGCGCACCCCTGGCAGTTCGAGATGCTGCGCGAGCACCCGGCGCTGCGTGCGGCTCTCGGACGCGGGGACATCCTCGACCTAGGGCCGAGCGGCAGGCCCTTCGCCGCCACCGCATCCGTGCGGACCCTGTACGACGGCGAGTCGTTCCTGAAGTTCAGCCTGAACATCAGGATCACCAACTGCCTGCGCAAGAACGCCAGTTACGAGCTGTCCGGCGCCGTCGCCCTCACCCGTGTGCTGGGCCCGGTGCTGGCCGACCTGGCCGACCGGTTCCCCGGCAGCGCGGTGCTCCGCGAACCCGCCTACCGCAGCCTCGCCCTGCCCGGCCCGGACGGAACACCGGACCGAGAGCTGCTCGAAGGCTTCGGCGTCATCGTCCGCGAGGGCCTGGGCCGACGGCTCCTGCCCGGCACCACCCCGCTGCTCGCGGCGGCCGTGGCGGACGAGTACCCCACCGGTCCGGCGCACATCTCCCGCCTCCTCGGCGGGGCCGGGCCGCGAGCCGCGCTCGACTGGTGGGCTGCCTACCTCAGGCTGCTCGTGCCGCCGGTCCTCGCCGCCTACTTCGACCACGGTCTGGTGCTGGAACCCCATCTGCAGAACGTGCTGATCTGCGTCGACGGCGACGGCATGCCCGCCCAGGTCCTCTTCCGGGACCTGGAGGGCACCAAGCTCGTGCCCGAGCGGCACACCGGGACCCTCGCCTCGCTGCCGCCCGAGGTCGCGGCCCCGATGACGTACGACGCGCAGCGCGGCTGGGACCGGGTCGTCTACTGCCTGCTCGTGAACCACGTCGCCGAGCTGCTCGCCGCCATCGCCGATCTGCATCCGCACGCCGAGGCCGCGTTGTGGGCGGAGGTCCGCGGCACCCTCCGGACGTACGCCGACCGGTACGGCTGCCCGCCGCCGCTTGCCGCGCTGCTCGCGGGAGTGCCGCTGCCCGCCAAGACGAACCTCCTCACCCGCTGGGAGCGCATGGCCGACCGCGAGGCCGGATACGTCCGTCTGGCCTCACCCCTCGGCGAAGGCATCCCGCGCCACACGAGCGCGGCCATGACCGCGCCCTCCACCACCACCGGGAGTACCCGATGACCGATCCCACCGACGCCGTACGGGACCGGGTACTCTCCCTGACCTCCGACGAACTACCCGCGTACGTCTATGACTTGGCGGCGCTGCGGGCGCACGCAGCGACCGTGCGGGCCTCCCTGCCCGAGCGCGTCGAGCTGTACTACGCGGCGAAGGCCAACCCGGAGCCGGAGATCCTGGCCGCGCTGGGCCCGTACGTGGACGGCTACGAGGTCGCGTCGGGCGGTGAACTCGCCCATGTCGCCAAGGCGGTGCCGGGCCGCCCGCTGGCCTTCGGCGGCCCCGGCAAGACTCCCGCCGAGATCGTGGCCGCGTTGGAGCTGGGCGTGGAGCGCTTCCATCTGGAGAGCGAGTACGAACTGCACGTGCTGGCCGAACTGGCCCGGCAGGTAGCTCCGGACGGCCGGGTGGGGGTTCTGCCGCGCTTCAACCTCCCTGTGACGTCGGCCTCGTTGGCGGCGAGCGCCCTCGCGATGGGCGGGCGCCCCAGCCCCTTCGGCATGGACCCGGCCCAGGCGGACACGGTGATGGGGCTGCTCACCGACGGCACCTATCCACATCTCGAGTTCAAGGGCGTGCACGCTCACCTGGCGAGCGGGCTGCGGGCTCCGGAGCAGCTCGCGATGGCCGAGTCCATCGTGGACTGGGCCGTTCGCCTGGCGGAGCGGCACGGGGTGCGGCCGGCGGAGGTGAACGTCGGCGGGGGCATGACGGTCGACTACGCGGCTCCCGACGAGCGGTTCGACTGGAGCGTGTACGGCGTCGGCCTCGCGCAACTCCTGTCGCGACACCCGGCTCTGACGTTGCGTATCGAGCCCGGGCGGGCGCTGACGGCGTACTGCGGCTGGTACGCGACCGAGGTGCTGGACGTGAAACGCAGCCACGGAGAGGAGTTCGCCGTGGTGCGCGGCGGGACGCACCACCTGCGCACTCCGGCGACCAAGGGGCACGACCAGCCCTGCACGCTACTGAGGGTGGAGGGCTGGCCGCACCCATGGGCCCGGCCGGTCGCGCGAGGCGAACTCGTCACGCTCACCGGCCAGTTGTGCACTCCGAAGGACGTCCTGGCCCGGAACGTGCCCGCGTCGGCGCTCCGGGCGGGCGACCGTGTGGCGTTCGGGCTCGCGGGTGCGTACGCGTGGAACATCTCCCATCACGACTTCCTCATGCATCCGCGGCCCGGCTTCCACTTCCTGGGAGCGCCGGCCTAGGTCCTGTCGGGCTGTTCGCCCCAGACGTACCTCCGTCCCGCGATCGCCTTGAACGTCGTCCCGCCGTCCGGCAGCAGGTCGCTTCGGACGGTGAGGCGCCGTGTGCGGGACGCGGTCAGCGTGATGCGGGTCGCGCGGCCGTCGGCCCATTCGATGTCGACGGTGGCGCCGCCGCGGGCGCGCAGCCCGCTGACCGAGCCGTCCCGCCAGGCGGCGGGCAGCGCCGGGAGGATCTCGATGACGTCGTACTGGCTCTGCAGCAGCATCTCGACGACTCCGGAGGTCGCTCCGAAGTTGCCGTCGATCTGGAACGGCGGGTGTGTGTCCCAGAGGTTCGGCAGGGTCGAGGACTTGAGCTGTTCGCCGAGCATCCTGTGCGCGTGGTCGCCGTCGCGCAGCCGGGCCCAGAAGTTGATTTTCCAGGCCTTGGACCAGCCGGTTCCGCCGTCACCGCGGGCGGTGAGTGAGACCTTCGCGGCGTCGGCCCATGCGCTGCCCGGTTCGATCTGACGGCCGGGATGCAGCGCGTAGAGGTGGGAGACGTGCCGGTGGTCGTCCTTGGGGTCGTCCAGATCCGCCTTCCACTCCTGGAGCTGGCCCCAGGAGCCGATCCGCAGGCCGGGGTCGAGGCCGGCGAGGGCCTTCTCCAGCTCTGCGCGGAACGCGGGGCTGTCGCCCAGGGTGCGGGCCGCCTCAAGGGTGCTGGTCAGCAGGTCGTGCACGATCTGCTGGGACATGGCGGCGCCCGCGGTGAAGTCCCCGTGCTCGGGCGAGTAGCTGGGCGTGACGACGAGTGTGCCGTCGCGCGGATCGGTGCGCAGGTTGTCGAGCCAGAAATCGGCGGACTCCTTCATCACCGGGTACGCGGTCGAGCGCAGGTAGTCGACGGACCCGCCGAACCGGTAGTGCTCGTACAGCTGTTGGGTCAGCCACGCGGCCGCCTCGGGGAACCAGAAGGCGGTGGCCCAGTCGTGCACGCCGGTGAAGCCGTACGGGTTGGTCTCGTTGTGCACGACCCAGCCCCGCGAGCCGAACATCTCCTTCGCCGTACGGCGTCCGGGTGCGCGCAGTGCCTCGACGAAGCGGTCGTACGGCGCCGTGGTCTCGGCGAGGTTCGCCGCCTCGGCCGGCCAGTAGTTCATCTGCAGGTTGATGTTGACGTGGTAGTCGGCCGACCAGGGCGGTGACGTGCTGTTGTTCCACACGCCCTGAAGGTTGGCGGGCAGCGAGCCGGGGCGCGAGGACGCGATGAGGAGGTAGCGGCCGTACTGGAAGTAGAGGGCTTCCAGGGCGCGGTCCGTGGCCGTGGTGCCGCCGGTGTAGCCCGCCAGCAGCCGGTCCGTCGGGACCTCGGGAACCTCGGCGCGGATGTCCAGGGCCACCCGGCCGAACAGGGCGCGGTGGTCCCGCACATGACGGGCCACCAGCGACTCGTACCGTTCGCCCGCCTCGTCGACGGCGCGGGAGACGGCGGCGTGCGGGTCCTCGCCCCGGTAGTCGGGGTACGTGTCGGCGTAGTCCGTACCGGCGGCCAGCACGAACCAGGCGCTGTCGGCGCCCGTCACAGTGACGGTGCCGTCGGGGTTCGAGGTGACGGTGCCCCCTTCACCCCGTACCCGTACGCGGATCTGCGCCTCGAAGCGCAGTCCGTTGTCGGCGAGCGCGCCGCGGACCGTCAGCTTTCCGCCGGACGCGGTCACGGTGAAGTCGCTGCGGGGCGAGGAGTAACGAAGGGTGAAGGCGACACGGCCCGGCCGGTCCGCGCTCAGCCGTCCCACGATCACGCCGTCGGGGTACGAGGCGAAGAACTCCCGCTGATGGCGTACCTGTTGGTGGGTGTAGACGACGGTGGCCATGGCGTTGGCGATGTCGAGCTCGCGCCGGTACGTCTCCGGGGGCGCCGTCGGCGCGTCCGGAACGTCGATGTGGAGATCGCCGAAGGTCTGGTGGGCGCCGTACCCGGCCTTCGGCTGGCCGAGTTCGTCGGCCACCGCCTCGGGGTAGAGACGGGTCCCGGCGTCGATACGGTCCTGCACGGCGGTGATCGCGCCGGGGCGGGCGTCGCGCCAGTTGCCGTGGTCGTATCCCTGAGCCGAACCGGGGCCGCCGGTCCACAGGGTCTTCTCGTTGAACTGCAGCCGCTCGGAGGCGAGGGTGCCGAACACCGTGGCGCCGAGGGCGCCGTTGCCGATGGGCAGCGCCTCACGCTCCCAGTCGCCGGCCGGGGTGGTGTACCAGAGGGAGGAGAGTCCGGGGGACGGAAGCGACGACACATCCGATGTATCTGCGGCCACCGCCTCGGTGGACGCCAGGGCCCCGGAGCCCAGGGCGAGGCCGGCCGCCCCGCCGACTGCGGTTATCAGCGTGGCTCTTCGGGAAGGCTGAGGGGTCGTCTGCGCATCGTGCGGTTCACATGACTCAGGTGATTCAGGTGACTGAAACGACATGACCCCTGACGCTAGAGGTCCGATCACCCAAGCGGCAAGGGTCATGACAAAGACGGAGGACGGCGGAGCGGTGGTGCACCGGCCGAGAGGTTCAGCCCTGCTGGAACAGCTCCGCGGGCAGCGGCTTCAGGAGCGCGTACAGGTCGTCGGTGATGGGGCGGTCCCAGGCTGCGATCGTCACCAGGACCTTGTCGCTGCGGTCGAACTGCACACAGGAGATACGCGTCTCGGTGAGCTTGAGGCGGCGCACGATGAGGAGGTTGTCTCCCTGCATCACCGGCATGTCCTCGGCGCCGGTGACGGTGACCTCTTCGTCGTTCTCCAGCGCCAGCAGCAGCTGGGCCACCTCGAACGGGACCTCTCCCTCGGCGATGTCCCGGGCCGGGGAGCCCTCCGGCAGATTGCCGATGATCATCGCCGGGCCGCGGCCGCCGAACAGGTCGTAGCGCAGGAACACGCCCTGGCAGCTGCCATCGAGTGCGGGCAGCAGGCCCGCGCCGAGATTGCCCGGCCAGTCGCCCGGATCCATGGCCAGAACATCGAAGTCTGGCCCGGCGGGAGTGGCGCTGCGGCGGCGGAGGAAGGACATGCCGCAATGGTACGTGCACCGGGGGGTGTACTGCCGTGGGGTCGGCGGCCATCGGCCCCACGGTCGACGGCCCCCGCCTCCCGGACACCGGCCGTCGCGCGTCGACACGACCCGTCGATCAGACGCTCTGGGCCCCGGGGCTCCCCCTCCTTGCCGTCCCCAGTGCCGCCCCCAGCCCCGAGCGCTCCGTTCCCACCTTCCGGTACACCGCCGACAGCAGGCGCACCACCGTCGCCTCCTCCGTGCCGAGCTGTTCGGCGATGGTCGCCGCAGTGAGGCCGCGCACGGCCAGTTCCGCGGCCGCGCGCTCCCGGGCGGTGAGCGTGTCCGTCTCGGCGCTGTGCAGCCGGCGGGGCCGCAGCCCGGCGGCCTCGAGTTCGTCGCGTGCCGCCTCGGCCAGACCGTCGGCGCCGCACTGCACGGCCGCGTCGAGCCCCCGGTAGAGATGCTCGGCTGCCTCCCCGGGACGACTGCCGCGGCGCAGCTCCGCGCCGAGGGCGACGAGGGCACAGGCCAGTTCGTACGCCGCCGGGGAGCGTTCCAGGTGGTCGACGGACTCTTCGAGGAGTTTGACGCGGGCCGAGCCCGAGGAGACGTCGGCCGCCGCGCGCAGCGCCTGGCCGACCGCCGACGGCGCACCGTACAGCCGGGCCCGCCGCACCGCGTCGGCGGCCGTGGCCACGGCCCGCTCGGGGCTGTCGTGGCTCTCGGCGCGGGCGAGGTGCAGCTGCCACGGGCACCAGGCGGGGTTGCGCATGCCGCGCGGGTCGAGGCGGCGCCCGGCCGCGGCGAGTTCGGCGGCGGCGTCCTTCGCCAGGCCGCGGGCCAGCAGCAGCTCGCCGTGCACGGTCTGGGAGTCGGGGAAGACGACGGCGGCGGGGAACGGTTGCTCGAAGGCGTAGTCCTCGGCGGTCTGGGTGGCCTCGGTGAGCCGTCCGCGGGCGAGCAGGATCTCGACGAGGATGCCGACCGCGTACCAGTGGGCGGGGGTGCCGGGGCCGACCCGTTCGGCGAGCCTGAGCCCCGCGCGGACGAAGTCCTCGGCCTCGGCGAGCCGGCCGCGGCGGAAGCGTACGTACGCGAGGAGGGTGTAGCCGAAGGAGAGGTGGGCGCCGTGCCAGCCCTGCCGTTCGAAGTCGGCGATCCCGGCGGCGAACAGTTCCTCGGTGCGTCCCGGCCGGTCGGCGTACATGAAGGTGAGGGCGACGAGGACGGGCACCTCGAAGCCGCGGTCGGCCTCGGCCCAGCCGAAGCCGCCGGCCAGGGCGCGCTCCCCGCGTCGGCCGCACCACCGTGGCAGGGGGTGCGGCCGACGCGGGGAGACGGTGCGCACCGTGGCTTACAGGCACCTCAGCGTACGCCGGGGGCGAGTGCCACGGGCCCTTCCGACCGTTACTGACCGGAGCGGTCTGCCAACTGTTCCAGCAGGGCCACGGCCTCGGCGGCCCGCTCGTGCGGGACGAAGAGATGGTCGTGGTGGAAGCCCGCGACGACGTTGCAGCTCAGGCCCGCGTCGGCGAGTGCTCGGGCGACGGCGGCCGTGAGTCCGACGGCGTCCAGCACCGAGTGGATGCGCAGGGTGATCCACCCGGCCACATAGTCGTAGGCCAGGCGTGCGGTGTCGGCGTCCTCCTGTTCGACGACGAGGGTGAGGCCCTCGTCCTCGACGACGGTGACGACGGGTGAGAGTCCTGGTGGCGCTGTGCTGCCGGGGACGGTGGTGAAGACGTAGCGGCCGGGGTGCAGGGCGGGTTCCATACCGCTCAGCAGTCGACCGAGGTCACGTTCCGCGTCCGTTCCACTGCTCGTGCTGCTCATGCCAGGAGGTTATGCCGATTTCTTGTGCCGCTCGTGATGGCGGGCGACACGGGCCCGGTTGCCGCACGAGCGTGTGCACCACTCCTGGCGCGGATGGTCCTTGAGGAAGTAGCGCACGCAGCGCGGCGCGTGGCAGGCCCGCAACCGCTGCCGGTCGGGGCTCGCGAGAAAGGCGATGGCGGCACGGGCCAGGGCCGCCACGAGGTCGGCTCCCTCGCCCACGGGTTCCGGGGACACGACGGGTTCCTGGTGCACGAGGGATTCCAGGGACGCTACGGGCCCCTGGTGCGCAACGGATCCCGGGTGCACGGCAGATCCTTGCCGCCCGACGGGCTCCTGGCGTACGACGGGATCGGCGCCCTCGGTCCACGACAGGACGGGGACGGTCGGGACCAGGGCCGCCCGGGTGTTGAGCAGTGCGACCGCGTCCCGCGGCGGGAGCAGCCGGGCGGCGTCGGCCGGGCTCGGCTCGCCGGGGCGCACGGCGTGGGCGAACAGGGCGCGCACGGCAGCGCGTACCTCACGAACCGCGGCCAGCTCGGCATCGCCCGCGCGGAATCCGAGGACGCCGGGCTCGACGGCTCGGCCGCTCCCGGCCACCACGGTCTCCGGGTGCGCGCGCACCCACTCCGTGAGGCCTTCCGCGGTGGCGAGATCGTCAGCCACGCCGCCCCGCCCGTCGGGGCGGACGGTCAGGGCGAGGTCCAGGGAGAGCCGTGCGTCCGCGCCGAGGGAGTCGTTCACGGACTAATGATACGGCCCGTTGCAACCATTAGCACACGTGCATGCCAATGGTTGCACGAGCGGGAAAGAGGTGCGGCCGACGCCCTCTCTCAGGTGCGGCCGACGCTCCCTCTCAGGTGAGGTCGAACTCCCCTTCCCGCGCCCCCGACACGAACGCGCCCCACTCCGCTGGTGTGAAGACCAAGGAGGGGCTTTCCGGGCGGCCACTGTTGCGCATCGCGATGAAACCCTCGACAAAGGCGATCTGGACATCCCCCAGCCCACGGCTGCTCGAATGCCAGTCGGCGCTGCTGAGGTCAAGCTCCGGCTTGTCCCAGCCCGCGAGCGGGTGCTGCTGGATGGTGCTCTCGGCCACGTCCGTGCTCCTCCCGGTTCGTCGTCCGCGGCCAGCCTAGCTTTCGGCACCTGCCGCGCACAGGCCACGACAGGGTCTACCCCTCACGAGGCGGGCGGCGCCGCCCCGACCAGCCACATCGAGAAGAACTGGGAGCCGCCGCCGTAGGCGTGCCCGAGGACCCGGCGGGCGCCGTCGACCTGGTGCTCCCCGGCCTGGCCACGCACCTGAAGTGCGGCTTCGGCGAACCGGATCATCCCGGAGGCCCCGATGGGATTGGTGGAGAGCACCCCGCCCGACATGTTCACCGGCAGATCGCCGTCCAGTTCCGTGACCCCGGACTCGGTGAGTTTCCAGCCCTCGCCCTCCTCGGCGAAGCCCAGATTCTCCAGCCACATGGGCTCGTACCAGGAGAACGGGACGTACATCTCGACCGCGTCGATGTCGCGGCGCGGGTCCGCGATGCCCGCCTGCCGGTACACGTCGGCCGCGCAGTCCTTGCCGGCCTGCGGGGAGACGAAGTCCTTGCCGGCGAAGAGCGTCGGTTCGCTGCGCATCGCGCCGCCGTGCAGCCAGGCGGGTGGCCGCGGTGAACGGGCCGCCCCCGCACGGTCGGTGAGGACCATCGCGCAGGCTCCGTCGGAGGACGGGCAGGTCTCCGAGTAGCGGATCGGGTCCCAGAGCATGGGCGAGGCCTGGACCTTCTCCAGCGTGATGTCGTGCTCGTGGAGGTGCGCGTAGGGGTTCTTGAGCGCGTTGCGGCGGTCCTTGTACGCGACCAGGGAGCCCACCGTGTCGGGGGCGCCGGTGCGGCGCATGTAGGCACGCACGTGCGGCGCGAAGAAGCCGCCCGCGCCGGCGAGCAGCGGCTGCTGGAAGGGGATGGGCAGGGACAGGCCCCACATGGCGTTCGACTCGGACTGCTTCTCGTAGGCGAGGGTCAGTACGGTGCCGTGGACGCGGCCCGCGATCAGGTTCGTGGCGACGAGCGCGGTCGAGCCGCCGACGGAGCCCGCGGTGTGGACGCGCAGCATCGGTTTGCCGACCGCGCCGAGGGCGTCCGCGAGGTAGAGCTCGGGCATCATGACGCCCTCGAAGAAGTCGGGCGCCTTGCCGATGACGACGGCGTCGATGTCCGCCCACGTCAACTCGGCGTCTTCGAGAGCGCGTTGGGCGGCCTCGCGGACGAGTCCCGCGATGGACACGTCCCTTCGGGCGGCGACGTGCTTGGTCTGGCCGATCCCGACGACGGCCACGGGCTCCTTGCCCACCGCGGGACTCGTCGCGGGGCTCGGCGTGGAACTCGTCGCGGGGCTCATCGCGGTTCTCCTTCCAGTACGGCGACCAGGTTCTGTTGCAGACAGGGACCCGAAGTGGCGTGCGCCAGCGCCCGGTCGGAGTCACCGCGCCGGATCCGGTCGGCTGCCTCGCCGATGCGGATGAGGCCCGCGGCCATGATGGGGTTGGCGGCGAGCGCTCCCCCGGACGGATTGACGTCGACACTGCCGTCCAGCCGCAGGGCCTTGCGCAGCACCACTTCCTGGGAGCTGAACGGTGCGTGCAACTCGGCTGTGTCCACGGGCCGTTCGAAGAGTCCGGCCCGTTCCGCCGCCAGCCGTGTGGACGGCGAGTCGGTCAGATCCCGTACGCCGAGTCCGTGTGCCTCGATGCGGTGGTCGATGCCCCGTATCCAGGCGGGCCGCTCGCACAGTTCACGGGCCCGCTCCCCCGCGGCGAGGATCACGGCCGCCGCGCCGTCCCCGATGGGCGGGCAGTCTCCGGTGCGCAGGGGGCGCACGGCGTAGTCGCCCTGCGGCACCGAACCGCGCAGCTGAGCATGGGAGTTGCCGGTGGCGGAGGTACGGCTGCGGGTGGCGACGGCGGCGAGCGCCGGCTCGTCCGTGTCACCCGCGTCGATGAGCGCCTGCGCCTGGAGGGCCGCCAGGGCGACCGAGTCGGGCCACAGGGGCGCGACGTAGTACGGGTCCAGCTGCCGGGTCAGCACGTCGCGTACGGAGCCGGGCGACGACTTGCCGTACGCGTACACCAGCGCGGTGTCCGCGTCGCCGGTGAGGAGCTTCGTCCAGGCCTCGTACAGCGCCCACGCGCCGTCCATCTCCACGTGCGACTCGGAGATCGGCGGCCAGGCCCCCACGCCGTCGAGGGCCATGGTGAAGGAGAACGCCCGGCCCGCGAGATAGTCCGTGGAGCCGGAGCAGGTGAAGCCGATGTCGCTGGTCTTCAGCCCGGTCTGCGCCAGGACCCGGTGCAGGACCGGCATGAGCATCTCCACCTCGGAGAGCTCGTCGCTGGTGCGCCGGTGGTCGGTCTGCGCGAAGGCGACGACGGCGATGTCCCTGAGCGGCCTCGGTGCGGGCATCTAGACCAGCTCCTTGTACGTGTCGTAGTCGGCGTCCGGTTCGCCGGTGGGCCGGTAGTGGTCGGGGTGGCCGCCCCCGTCCGACCACACCGGCTCGACGCGCAGCCCCATGCGCACCTGGTCGTAGGGGATGCCGCCGATCCGGCCGTGCAGGGCGAGGTCGGCGCCGTCGAGGGCGATGTGCGCGTAGACGTACGGCACTTCGATGTCGAGGTTCTTCGCCTTGATGTTCACGATGCAGAAGGTCGTGACGGTCCCGCGCGGGCCGACCTCCACCCGTTCCGACGTGGCCACACCACAGGTGGGGCACGCGCCCCTCGGCGGGACGTACACCTTGCGGCACGAGGGGCAGCGCTCCCCGATGACCCGTCGCTCGGCGAGCGACTGGATGTAGGCGGTCTGGGCGCGGCCCGGTGAGTACGTGTAGTCGAGCCGGGCGGGCGCGACGATGCCCGTCACCAGGTCCTCGAACCGCCCCTCGCTGCCGGTGAGTTCGGCGGTGGCGCCGTCGTACGGTTCGAAGCAGGCGATGTCCGTGACGGCACCGGTGCGCTCCTCGGCCCAGCGGACCCGGACCCGCATGCCGGTGTGCACGGAGTCGGCCCCGCCGGGCGCGTCCAGGGCGTGCAGGAGGGCGGTGTCGGCGCCGTCCAGCCGTACCAGGACCCAGGCGAAGGGCCGGTCCAGCGGCTGCCCACGGCGGGGGTCGTGGTTCCAGGCCCAGGTGGTGACGGTCCCGGTGGCCGCGACCTCGACGAGTTCGCCGATCTCCTCGGAGGTGACGGGGTCGTACTCGACGGGCGGAACCAGCGTCCGCCCGTCCGCGGTCCTCACCCCCAGGACGACGCGCTCGCGCAGCCCGGTGAGAAACGCGCTCTGCACGGGCCCGAGGGACCGGGTGAAGGGAAACTCGACGACAAGGGGTGCTTTCAGCACTTCGGGCACGGGGATCTCCTCACACACAGGGAACTTTCGACCCCGGTCAGGGGCAGCGCACCTTCAGGGGGCTTACAACCCCGCTCAGGGACAGCGCGCCCCGCCAGGGGCGCGGGGAACCGCGCGACCGGCCACGACGGACCCGCAGCCACGAACCGACCCGCCGACGGCACGTCACTCCCGCCGATACACCGGCGGCCGCCGCTCCGCGAAGGCCCGCGCACCTTCCTTCGCGTCAGCCGTGTCGAACACGGGCCACCCCCTCTTCAGCTCGGCGGCAAGCCCTTCGGACTCGCCCATCTCGGCGGTCTCGTACACGGACGCCTTCACGGCCTCGACGGCCAGCGGCCCGCACGCGTTGACCTGCTCGGCGATGGCCAAGGCTTTCTCCAGCGCGGTCCCGTCGGGCACGACATGCCCGATCAGCCCGATGCCGGCCGCCTCCCGCGCCGAGTACGGCCGCCCGGTGAGCAGCATCTCCAGCGCGTGCGTCCGCGGAATCTGCCGCTGAAGACGGACCGTCGAGCCGCCGATCGGAAACAGCCCGCGCCTCACCTCGAACAGCCCGAAGGTCGCGGACTCCCCCGCGACCCGGATGTCGGTCCCCTGGAGGATCTCGGTCCCGCCGGCCACGCAGTGGCCCTCGACCGCGGCGATCACCGGTTTGCGCGGCCGGTGATGGCGCAGCATCGCCTTCCAGTGCAGATCGGGGTCGGCCGTGAGGCGGTCCCGGTGCTGCTGTCCCTCCATCCCCTTGCCCGCGAGGGCCTTGAGGTCCATGCCCGCGCAGAACGCGCCGCCCGCACCGGTCAGGACGATCGAGCGGACGGCGTCGTCCTCGTCGGCCTCGACCCAGCCGTCGTACAGGCCGACCAGCATCGGCAGCGAGAGCGCGTTCTTGGCCTCGGGCCTGTTGAGCGTGAGCACCAGTGTGGCGCCTTCGCGCTGCACGGTGAGGTGTTCCGTCCCACCCATTGCCGTCCTCCCGTCTCAGGAACGAGAACAGGTTGCAGGAGGCGCCGAAGCAGTACAAGGGTTTTCTGACAGGCAGTCAGATTTCTTCTGCGCGGACCCTTCACAGTTGTGGCGGGCTTTGCTCTGATGACCGGCGAAGCGGTGACGCACGTCCACTCGCCGACGCACGTCGATGCTCGCCGGTATGCGCCGGAGTTCATCGCTGTACGCCGATGTTCGCCGACGCATGCCGGGGTCTGGAGGAGCGGTGGAGTACAACCTTGCCGACCTGTTCGAGTCGGTCGTCGACGTGGTCCCCGACCGCGAGGCGCTCGTCCACGTCGACCATCCCGGTACGGGGGCCGAACGCCGCCTCACGTACGCGGAGCTGGACGCGGCGGCCAACCGTGTCGCCCACCACCTGATCGACAGCGGTGTCCGGCCCGGTGAACACCTCGGACTGCACCTCTACAACGGCATCGAGTACCTGCAGACCGTCCTGGGGTGCCTGAAGGCTCGGGTCGTACCGGTCAACGTCAACTACCGCTATGTCGAGGAGGAGTTGGTCTACCTCTACCAGGACGCCGACCTGGTCGCGCTGGTCTTCGACGCGGAGTTCACCGAGCGGGTCGCCGCGGCCCTGCCACGCGCTCCCAAGTTACGGCTCCTCATACGGGTGGGCGCCCCGGCACCGGACGCGCCCCCGCTGCCTGCGCTGGACTTCGCGGCCGTCGAGGCCACCGGTTCCGCCGGGCGGGGTTTCCCGGCACGGTCGGCCGACGACCAGTTCATCATCTACACCGGCGGCACGACCGGGATGCCGAAGGGCGTGATGTGGCGGCACGAGGACCTGTTCTTCGCGGGCCTCGGCGGTGGCGCTCCGACCGGGGAGCCGGTGAAGACGCCGGAGGAGCTCGCCGAGCGGGTGGCGGCGGGCGGGGACGGGATCACCTTCTTCCCCACCCCTCCGCTGATGCACGGCACCTCGACCCTCACCGCCTTCATCGGTTTCCACTTCGGCCAACGCATCGTGATCCACAGCAAGTTCGTGCCCGAGGAGGTGCTGCGGACCATCGAGAAGGAGAAGGTCACCAGCGTCTCGCTGGTCGGCGACGCGATGCTGCGCCCCCTGATCGACGCACTGAAGGGACCCATGAAGGGCACCGACTGCTCCTCCCTGTTCAGCGTCTCCTCGTCCGGCGCGATCATGTCGGAGACGGTGCGCGCACAGTTCCAGGCCCTCGTGCCGAACGTGATGCTCCTCAACAACTTCGGCTCATCGGAGTCCGGCTTCAACGGCACGGCGACGGACGACTCGGGTCCTGCCCGCGGCTTCCGCATCCAGGTCAACTCCCGCACCCAGGTGGTGGACCCGGCGACGCACGAGCCGGTCGCCGTCGGCGAGCCCGGCCGCATCGCCCAGCGCGGACACGTGCCGCTGGGCTACTACAACGACCCGCGGAAGACCGCCGAGACCTTCTTCGAGAAGGACGGTGAGCGGTGGGTGCTGCTCGGCGACATGGCGACCGTCGACGAGGAGGGCATCGTGACCGTCCTGGGCCGCGGCTCGCAGTGCATCAACACCGGCGGGGAGAAGGTGTATCCGGAAGAGGTCGAGCAGGCGCTCAAGTCGCACCCCGACGTGTACGACGCACTCGTGGCCGGAGTGCCCGACGAGACGTGGGGCAACCATGTGGCGGCCGTGGTGCAACTGCGCGAAGGCGGCGGACGGCCCTCCCTGGACGAGATCCAGACCCACTGCCGTACACAACTGGCCGGCTACAAGATCCCGCGCCAACTGGTGATCACGGAATCGATCCAGCGCTCCCCGAGCGGCAAGGCGGACTACCGGTGGGCCCGGTCGGTGGCGGCGGAGGCCGCGCGCTGAGGGGCCTGTTCTCGTGTCGGCCGAGGGGCCTTTTCACGTGTTGAAGGGCCGGTAGTGCACCAGGGCGCGGCCGTCGCCGTCGTCCCGCACCGTGATCTCCACCGCCACGGCGCCTCCTTCGGCGTACGGGTCCAGCGTCACGTGTCCGCAGCGGTCGGCGTCCTCCTGAGCGCAGTCCGAACGCAGCTTCATGTCGGGATAGGCGCCGGTCAGCCATGCGTCGAGGCCTGCTTCGCCGATGCGGAACCGGATGTCGTACAGCGTGTCGATGCCCCGCTGGATCACACAGGCGGCATCCTCCGCCCCGGCGGGCAGCCGCTCCTGGTCCGCGAATCGCAGCGCCTCCCGGCACGGCACCTTCGCCCCTGCGGCCCACGAGTCCTCGGCCCGCCCTCCTCCGGTCCGCCCGTCCGCGCCGTCGCCATCGAGCCCGGCGGAAGCCACCGCCCAGACCGCCCAACCGAGACAGGCCGAGGCCAGTACGGCGACCAGCCCGCCCACCCCGGCGGCTCTCCTCCCGGTGCGCGACACCCGTACTCCTCCATCCCCCAGACATCCGTCGACCGTCACCCGCCGACCGTTCGGAAGGGAAGAGGGACGAACGGGAGGCCCGGTTCCCGCCGCACGCCTTGACGGCCGCCCGTACGGCTGGATTACTTGATCTCCGAAGACACGACCGAATGATCGGTCGCCCGAAATGGCGCGTGGGTGAGGGAGCAGGCCTGTGGCGGATTCGACGGATCTGTTGGACGCGGGCGAGCGGCTCGACGCGGACGGGCTGCGCGCACTCCAGCTGGAGCGGCTGAGGGCCACCCTGCGGCACGCGTACGACAACGTGCCGTTCTACCGCGACTCCTTCGACAAGGCGGGGCTGCGGCCCGAGGACTGCGGCTCCCTCGCCGATCTGGCCCGCTTCCCCTTCACCACGAAGGCGGACCTGCGCGACAACTACCCGTACGGGATGTTCGCCGTGCCCCGGGACCGTATCCGCCGCATCCATGCCTCCAGTGGCACCACGGGACTCCCCACGGTCGTCGGGTACACCGAGAACGACCTGTCCATGTGGTCCGACATGGTGGCCCGCTCGATCCGCGCGGCGGGCGGCCGGCCCGGCGACACAGCCCATGTGGCGTACGGCTACGGCCTGTTCACCGGCGGGCTCGGCGCGCACTACGGCGCCGAACGGCTCGGCTGTACGGTCATCCCCGCGTCGGGCGGCATGACAGCGCGCCAGGTCCAGCTGATCCAGGACCTGAAGCCCGGGATCATCATGGTGACGCCCTCGTACATGCTGACGATCCTCGACGAGTTCGAGCGGCAGGGCGTGGACCCGCGCGGCACCTCGCTCCGCGTGGGCATCTTCGGTGCCGAGCCCTGGACCGAGGAGATGCGCCGGGAGATCGAGGAGCGGTTCGCCATCGACGCCGTCGACATATACGGGCTGTCGGAGGTGATCGGCCCCGGGGTGGCCCAGGAGTGCGTGGAGACGAAGGACGGACTGCACATCTGGGAGGACCACTTCTACCCGGAGGTCGTCGATCCGATCACGGGCGAGGTGCTGCCGGACGGCGAGGAGGGCGAGCTGGTGTTCACCTCCCTCACCAAGGAGGCCATGCCCGTGATCCGCTACCGGACCCGGGACCTGACGACGCTGCTGCCCGGCACGGCCCGCGTCTTCCGCCGGATGCGGAAGATCACCGGCCGCAGCGACGACCTGGTCATCGTGCGCGGCGTGAACCTCTTCCCCACCCAGGTCGAGGAGATCGTCCTGCGCACTCCGGGCGTCGCCCCGCACTTCCAGCTGCGGCTGACCCGCGAGGGCCGCCTCGACTCGCTCACCGTACGGGCCGAGGCGCGCGCCGGAGCCACCCCGGAGATCCGCGACGCCGCCGCGCGCGCCATCGCGGCGGCCGTGAAGGACGGCATCGGTGTCTCGGCGCTGGTCGAGATCGTCGAGCCGGAGTCCCTGGAACGGTCGGTGGGCAAGATCAAGCGCATCGTGGACCTGCGCCCGCGGTAGCCCGCGGGCGCCTGTCGGGTGACGAGAACGCCTACGGGTGGGGCGTCGAGCCGTACGCGGTCAGGAAGCGGTCGCGGAAGGAGTCCATCCGCCAGACCGGGGCCGAGTCGTCGGGCTTGAGGCCCTCGGTCCAGTTCCAGTCGTCGATCTTGTCGAGTACGGACTTGTCGTGGGCGACGATCGAGACCGGCACGTCCCGGCTGGCGTGGTTGCCGCTGACCCTGGCCAGGGGCTGGTGGTCGCCGAGGAAGACCAGCACGGTGTTCTTGTCGCCGTACTTCACCACGTAGTCGATGAGGCTGGTCACCGAGTACTCGATGGACTTTCCGTACTCCTCCTTGACCTTGGTGGAGTCGTAGAAGACGTCCGAGGGCTTCTTGCCGTCCTTCTGGATGTCCTTGTAGACCGAGCCGTCGCCGACCTCGTCCCAGGGGATCGTCTTGGGGATCGGCGCCCAGGGCTGGTGGCTGGAAGTCAGGATGATCTCCGACATCAGCGGCTTGTCGCGCTTCTTGCCGTGCTCAAGTCGCTGGTAGGCGCTCAGCGCGTACTGGTCGGGCATGGTCGACCAGCTGAACTTGGGTCCCTGGTAGCCGAGTTCACGGGAGTCGTAGACGTTGTCGAGGCCGTAGAACTTCCCCTCGGGCCAGTTCTTCTGGATGCCCGGCATGATGCCCACGGTCCGCCAGGCGCCTGCCTTCTGGAAGGCGCCGGTGAGCGTCAGGTGCTCACCCGCGGTGACGGTTCGGTAGCGGGCCTGGTTGCTGATCCACAGGCCGGACAGGAAGGTGGAGTGGCCGAGCCAGCTGCTGCCGCCGTACGTCGCCGAGGTGAGCCAGCCGCTCTTGGCGGAGTAGCCGGCCTCCGTCAGCGCCGCCGTCTTGTCGTCGAGCGTGGCGTCGACCCCGGGCGCCATGATCGGGTCCTCGATGGCGCTGCGGCCGTAACTCTCGATGAAGGCGAAGATGACGTCCTTGCCGCGCAGATCGGGGACGAGCTGCGCCGGCGGCGTCTTCGCGAAGGCGTCCTTCTTGGCGATCTTGGCGAACTCCGCCTCGTCCTTCAGCGTCGCCTGCACCCGGTCCACCCGGTTCTGTACGGCCCCCGCGGTGCTGCGGGCCGCGAACTGCACCCCCGCGAACTGCACGCCGAGCGCCGAGCAGGCGACCCAGACGGTGCCGGCGACCAGCGTGGCACGGGTCGCGCGACCGCTGTGCCGGCCCAGCAGGTTGGCCAGGCGGACGACGGAGAGGGCCATCAGCACGAACACCGCGATGACGAGCACGATGACCGCGATCACGACGGCGACCGCGCCGGCCTTGCCCATCGAGTCCTCAAGATACGTCCGGGCGTCGTCGAACAGGACCCAGTCGAGTACGACGTTGAAGCCGCGTCCGAGGAATTCGTTGAAGCCGAGGTCCAGGAGGTTCAGGACGGTCATCGCGCCCAGGCTCAGGCCGGCGAGGATCGCCGTCACCAGCCGCAGTGTCTTCGGCAGGACCATGAGGACGGCCGCGCCGAAGATCGCCTCCACCGGCAGCCGGAGGAACACGGCGGGCCGGAAGCGGTCGGGTTCGTTCGGCATGAGCAGCGCGAAGAGCACGAGCACGGCGGCGAGGGTGGTGACCGTGCAGGCCACGTTCCGGGCCGCGACGGGGTGCTTGGCCCGCCAGCCGCGGGCGGTCGGCGCCGCATCGGTCCCCGGGTCCTCTTTCGGCGCCGGATCCCCTTGAGCCGCCGGGCTCGCTTCCGACGCCGGGTCCTTTTCCGGCGCGGGGTCCTCCGGGGCCGCCGTGCTGTCTCCGGGCTCCCGGTCCGCTTCGGCCGCCAGGCTCTCTTCGGTCTCCTGGCCCCCCGGGGCCTTCTCGTCCCTCTCGGCCGCTGCCGCCGCTTGGGTCGCTGACACGTCTTGGGCTGCTGCCGCCTGGCCGGCGGGTGCGGCCCGGTCCTCAGTGAGGGTGGCCTCGTCCTCGGCCTGAGCCGACGTGACCGCCCCACCGGTCGACGCGTCCACAGTCTCGGCTCCTGCGCCGGCTATCTCGTCGGACGCATCGGCCGTCCCGGTGGGCGTGTCGGCCGTCCCGGTGGGCGCACCGGCCTCTTCGGTGGGCGCACCTGCTGCTTCGGCGGGTCGGCCCGCCGTGTCGGCGGGCGTGTCCGCCGCCCCCGCGGGCGCGGCCGTTTCGTCGGCGGGCGTGTCCGCCTGCTCGGTGGACGGGCTGTCCGCCGGAGGCAGTGCCTCGGGCATCTCGGGTTCCTTCGGGGTTGTCCGGTCCAGGTCCGGCAACTGGGGAGAGTTCGTGGTGCTAGACAACCCGAAGGTCCTTCCGTGCGAAACCCTGTGGTGACTGGGCGGACCAGGCTCGGGTGGCCGGACCGCCGTAACGTAACTGGTACGGCCCACCAGCGGGTTCAGTTCAGCCCCGCGAGGATTCCGCCGGCAAAGATTAGGTCACCCGTGAGTCAATCGGTCACCGGGGAGGGGCCCGCCACAGGGGAGCCCTCCCCGAACCGGTCCCGCAGCTCCCGCTTGAGGATCTTCCCGCTCGCGTTGCGCGGCAGGTCGTCCACGAACACCACCCGCTTCGGCGCCTTGAAATGCGCGAGCTTCTCGCGGGCGTGGGCGACCAGTTCGTCCTCCGTGACCTCGCCACGGGGCACGACCACCGCGGTGACCGCCTCGATCCACCGCTCGTCCGGCAGGCCGATCACCGCGACCTCGGCCACCTCGGGATGGGTGTAGAGCGCGTCCTCGACCTGCCGTGAAGCGACCAGTACGCCCCCGGAGTTGATGACGTCCTTCACCCGGTCGACGACGGTGAAGAATCCCTCGGCGTCCCGCACCACGAGATCGCCGGAGTGGAACCAGCCGTCCCGGAAGGCCTCGGCGGTCTCCTCGGGCTTGTCCCAGTAGCCCTCGCAGAGCTGCGGCGACCGGTAGACGACCTCACCGGAGGTGCCGTCGGGCACGTCCTTGCCGTCCTCGTCGACCACCCGCGCGTCCACGAAGAGCACCGGACGCCCGCAGGAGTCCAGCCGCTTCTTCCGGTGCTCGTGCGGCCCGAGAACCATGGACAGCGGACCGATCTCGCTCTGCCCGAAGCAGTTGTAGAAGGCCAGCTTCGGCAGCCGGGCCCGCAGTCGTTCCAGCACGGGCACCGGCATGATCGATGCCCCGTAGTACGCCTTGCGCAGCCCGCTCAGGTCGCGGGTCTCGAAGTCGGGGCGGTTCGACAGGCCGATCCACACGGTGGGCGGCGCGAAGAGGCTGTCCGCGCGGCCGGTCTCGACGAGGTCGAAGAGCTGCTCGGCGTCGGGACTGTCGATGATGGTGTTCCGGGCGCCGACCGCGAGGTACGGCAGCAGGAACACGTGCATCTGCGCCGAGTGGTAGAGCGGCAGCGAGTGCACGGGCAGATCGCCCGCGCTCAGGTCGAGGGCGGTGATCGCGCTCAGGTACTCGTGCACCAGCGCGCGGTGGGTCAGCATCGCGCCCTTGGGCAGTGCCGTCGTGCCCGAGGTGTAGAGCAGCTGCACCAGGTCCTCGGTGCGCGGCTCGGGCCCGTCGTAGGCGGGTGTCGACTCCAGCCGGGCGAGCAGCGAGTCCTCGGCGTCCCGCAGCGGCAGCACCCGGACGCCGTCGGGGAGCCGGTCCGCGAGGTCCGGGTCGGCCAGGACGAGTGTGCTGCCCGACTGGCCGACGATGTACGCGAGGTCGTCACCGGTGAGGTTCTGGTTGACCGGCACATGAACGAGCCCGCCGCGGGCGCACGCCAGGAAACCGATGAGGTACGCGTCGGAGTTGTGCCCGTAGGCGCCCACACGGTCGCCCGGGGCGAGCCCCGAGGAGTGCAGCACCTGGGCCGCGCGGGAGACGGCCTCGTCGAGTTCGGCGTAGGTCCAGGTGCGTTCGCGGTAGGTGACCGCGACGCGGGCCGGGGTGCGCCGGGCACTGCGCCGCAGCACCCCGTCAACCGTGCTGCCGTGTCCAGGCGTCATGACACATGATCCTCGGTCCGTGCACGCGGCAGGTCAAGCCGGGCGGCACGGGCCGAATTCGGGCGACACGGCGATCTCGACAGAGGCTCCGTCGCTGCACACACCCGTTGCTACGCTCAACCGCCTTTTCTCGTAAGGACGTTGGACCGCCTTTTCCCTCACGGATGTTGGGAGGCACGATGCGCACCCGCCTCAGACGACTCGTCGTCGTGGCCGCGGCACTGCTCACCGCCACGACCGCGCTCCCCGCGGCCACCGCACAGAGCTCCGCGGAGCGGCAACACCCTTCCCACGGCGGTCTGTCCGCCGTGATCCGGTACACCGAGTACGGCATTCCGCACATCGTCGCGAAGGACTACGCGAATCTCGGCTTCGGCACCGGATGGGCGCAGGCCGCCGACCAGGTGTGCACGCTCGCCGACGGATTCGTGACGGTACGCGGCGAACGCTCCCGCTTCTTCGGCGCCGACGCGGCACCGGACGGCTCGCTCTCCTCCGCCACGAAGAACCTCTCCAGCGACCTGTACTTCCGCGGTGTGCGGGACACCGGAACCGTGGAGAAGCTGCTCGCCGAACCGGCGCCCCGGGGGCCGGGCCGCGAGGTGAAGGAGCTGATGCGGGGCTGGGCGGCCGGATACAACGCCTGGCTGAAGAAGAACCGGATCACCGACCCGGCGTGCCGGGGTGCCGCCTGGGTACGGCAGGTGACTCCCCTGGACGTTGCGGCGCGGAGCTTCGCCCTGTCCGTCCTCGGCGGCCAGGGGCGCGGCGTGGAAGGCATCACGACCGCGCAACCGCCGACGGCCACGGGCGCGACCGAGGCCACCGGCGCTACGGACATCGCGCGTGGCGCGCAGGAGCTCTTCGCGTCGGAGTCGGCCGACATGGGTTCCAACGCCGTGGCCTTCAACGGCAGCACGACGGCCGGTGGACGCGGCCTGCTGTTGGGCAACCCGCACTACCCCTGGCAGGGGGGCCGCCGGTTCTGGCAGTCCCAGCAGACGATCCCCGGTGAACTCAATGTGTCCGGCGGCTCGTTGCTCGGCTCGCCGACGGTGTCCATCGGCCACAACGCGCATGTGGCGTGGAGCCACACCGTCGCCACGGGCGTGACCCTCAACCTGCATCAGCTGACGCTCGATCCGGCCGACCCGACCACGTACCTGGTGGACGGCGAGCCGGAGCGCATGACGAAGCGGACGGTGACCGTCGACGTGCTGGACGGCACGCCCGTGACCCGCACCCAGTGGTGGACGCGGTACGGCCCCGTCGTGAACTCCCTCGGCGCCCAGGTCCCGCTGCCCTGGACCGGCACCACGGCGTACGCGCTGGGCGACCCCAACTCACTCAATCTGCGCGGCTCGGACACCTCGCTCGGCTTCGGCAAGGCGCGCGGTACCGGTGACGTCCTCAACACGCTGAAGCGCACGCAGGGCCTCCCGTGGGTCAACACGATCGCGGCGGACTCGGGCGGGCATTCGCTGTTCACCCAGTCGCAGGTCCTCCCCCGGATCACCGACGACCTGGCACAGCGCTGCTCGACCGCGCTCGGCAAGGTCACGTATCCGTCGTCCGGTCTCGCGGTCCTGGACGGTTCGAGGAGCGACTGCGCGCTGGGGAAGGACGACGACGCCGTGCAGCCGGGCATCTTCGGCCCGTCCAGGATGCCGACCCTCAAGGACGCGCCCTACGCGGAGAACTCCAACGACAGCGCCTGGCTGGCCAACGCCGACAAGCCGCTGACCGGCTACGAGCGTGTCTTCGGCACGATCGGCACCCAGCGCTCGCCGCGCACGCGCGGCGCGGTCGAGGACGTGGCGGCCATGGCCGGGCGCGGTGACCTGACCGTGCGGGACCTCCAGCGGCAGCAGTTCGCGAACCGCGTGCCCACCGGTGACCTCGCGGCGGACGACGCGGCCCGCGCGTGTGCCGCACTGCCGGGCGGCACGGCGACGGGCAGCGACGGCAAGGCGGTCGACGTCACGCAGGCGTGCGCCGCGCTCAAGGCGTGGGACCACTCCATGGACACCGACAGCCGGGGCGCGCTGCTCTTCGACCGGTTCTGGCGGAAGCTGCTCACGGCGGTGCCGGCCGCGCAGCTGTGGAAGGTGCCGTTCTCGGCGGCCGACCCGGTGCGCACCCCGAACACGCTGAACACGGAGGCGACGGGCTTCGCCAGGGCTCTCGCCGACACCGTGAGCGAACTGCGCGCGGCAGGCGTCGCCCTCGACGCGAAGCTCGGAGCGAACCAGTACGTCGTGCGCGGCGGCAAGCGGATCCCGGTGCCGGGCGGCACGGAGTCGCTCGGCGTGTGGAACAAGGTCGAACCGGTGTGGGACGCGACGACCGGCGCGTACACGGAGGTCGCCACCGGGTCGAGCTACATCCAGGCGGTCGGCTGGGACGGCAGCCGCTGCCCCGTGGCCCGTACGCTCCTGACGTACTCCCAGTCATCGAATCCGGACTCGGCGCACTTCGCCGACCAGACCCGGCTGTTCTCGGCCGAGAAGTGGGTGACGTCCCGCTTCTGCGAGAAGGACATCCGCTCGTCACCCGCGCTGAGGGTGGTGCGCGTACACCAGTAGGCGCGGCAGTACGCGCCCCATGTGGTCCCGACCCCCACAGGTCGGGACCACATGGGCTGGCACCACATGGGCTGGCATCACATGGAGTCGGATCACTTGGGGCCGGATCACATGGGGTGCGAGCCTCATACGGAACGCGTACGGCCTTCCCAGTACGGGTCCCGCAGGCGTCGCTTGTACAGCTTTCCGTTGGGATCGCGTGGCATCGCCTCGATGAAGTCGACGCTCCCGGGCCGTTTGTATCCGGCCAGCTGCTGTTCGCAGTGGGCGAGGATCCCCGCGGCCAGCTCCTCGCCCGGTTCGAAGCCGGGTGCGGGTTCGACGACCGCCTTCACCGCCTCGCCCCAGTCGTCGTGCGGAATCCCGAAGGCGGCCGCGTCGGCGACTGCGGGGTGGGTGAGCAGCGCGGCCTCGATCTCGGCGGGGTAGATGTTGACCCCGCCCGAGATGATCATGTCGATCTTGCGGTCGCGGAGGAAGAGGTAGCCGTCCTCGTCGAGGTATCCCAGGTCACCGACGGTGAAGAAGTCGCCGATGCGGTTCTTCCGCGTCTTGGTCTCGTCCTTGTGGTACGAGAATCCGCCGGTGCTCATCTTCATGTAGACGGTGCCGAGTTCACCGGGCGGCACCTTGTTCCCGTCGTCGTCGAAGACGGCGAGTTCGCTGATGGGCCACGCCTTGCCGACCGTGCCGGGCTTCTTCAGCCAGTCCTCGGCGGTGGCGAAGGCCCCACCGCCCTCGCTGGCCGCGTAGTACTCCTCGACGCTGTGGCCCCACCACTCGATCATGGCCCGTTTCACATGGTCCGGGCACGGGGCGGCACCATGGATGGCGTGCCGCATGGACGACACGTCGTAAGCCGCTCTGGTGTGCTCCGGCAACGCCAGAAGGCGGTGGAACTGGGTCGGCACCATATGGGTGTGCGTGCACTGATGGGTGTCGATGAGCCGGAGCATCTCCTCGGGCGTCCACTTGTCCATCAGCACCAGCCGGTGCCCGATGTGCAGGGACGCGCCCGCGAACTGGAGGACCGCCGTGTGGTAGAGCGGCGAGCACACCAGATGCACGTTGCCGTCGAACGGCTTGATGCCGAAGATGCCGAGGAAACCACCGAGGTACGTCTCCTCGGGGAGCTTGCCGGGCAGCGGACGCCGGATGCCGCGCGGACGGCCCGTGGTGCCCGAGGTGTAGTTCATGACCCAGCCGAGCGTCCGGTCCCCGGGCACGGACCCGGGCTGCCCGTCGAGCAGGTCGGCGTACGGCCGGAACCCCTCGATCGAACCGGCCGAACCGGCTGCAGTGGCTGAACCGGTCGTGCTCGCCGCCCCGGCCGCGCCGACCGCGTACCGCCGGTCCGCGGGGAGCTTCGCCTCGTCGGCCGCGTGGCGTGCGGCGTCGCCGAACCGCTCGTGCGCGATGAGCGCCTTGGCCCCGGAGTCGGCGACGATCCAGGCGATCTCGGGGCCGACGAGATGGTGGTTGACGGGTACGAGGTAGAAGCCGGCCTGTGAGGCGGCGAGGTGGGCGGTGAGGAACTCGACGCCGTTGGGCAGCACGACGGCGAAGGAGTCGCCGCGTTCGAGCCCGGCGGCGCGCAGTCCGTGGACCAGGCGGTTGGCCTCGGCGTGCAGCCGTCCTGCGGTCCACACCTCGCCGTCGGTCGCGACGAGCACGATGCGCTCGGGGTCGGCGGTGGCCTGAGACCAGAAGCCGTTGGGGGGCTGGCTCACTCGTGGCTCCTTCCGGCAATGCGGTCGAGTCGGTCCACGGCCTCCTCGAAGCCGCGCGTGAGGTCGTCGACGACCTCCTGGACACTGCGTTCGCTGTTCATCCGGCCGACGATCTGTCCCACGGGGGTGCCGAGCAGCGGTTCCACCTCGTGCTTCTGGATCCGTGAGACGGCCTCGGCGACCAGCAGTCCCTGCAGGGGCATGGGGAGCGTGCCGGGTCCGTTCGGGTCTTCCCAGGCGTCGGTCCATTCGGTACGCAGCTGGCGTGCGGGTTTCCCGGTCAGCGCGCGCGAGCGGACCGTGTCGCCGGACCCCGCGGCGAGGAGCTTCCGCGTCAGGGCGCGCGAGTGCATGTCGGCCTCTGTGGTGGTCAGCCATATGGAGCCGAGCCACACACCCTGGGCGCCGAGTGTGAGCGCGGCGGCCATCTGCTGCCCGCTGCCGATGCCGCCCGCGGCGAGCACGGGCAGGGGCGCGACCGCCTCGACGACCTCGGGGGTGAGCACCATGGAGGCGATCTCACCGGTGTGGCCGCCGCCCTCGTAGCCCTGGGCGACGACGATGTCGATGCCCGCCTCGGCGTGCTTGCGCGCGTGCCGGGCACTGCCCGCGAGGGCGGCGACGAGCACGCCCTTCTCGTGGGCGCGCTCGACGACATCGGCGGGCGGCGAGCCGAGCGCGTTGGCCAGCAGCTTGATCGGATAGTCGAAGGCGACGTCCAGCTGGGTGCGCGCGACCTGTTCCATCCAGCCGGTGATGCGCCAGCCGGAGGCCTCGCCCTCGTCGAGTTCGGGCACCTCGTACTTGGCCAGGGTGTCCCGGACGTACTGGCGGTGCCCCTCGGGGATCATCGCCTCGACATCGGCCTCGGTGACGCCCTCGACCTTCTTGGCGGGCATGACGACGTCGAGCCCGTACGGCCTTCCGTCGACATGCGACTCCATCCAGTCGAGGTCTCCCTTGAGCTCGTCGGGGTCGGTGTAGCGGACCGCGCCGAGCACGCCGAGTCCGCCGGCCCGGCTGATGGCAGCGGCGACGGCGGGGAACGGCGTGAAGCCGAAGAGGGCGTGCTCGACTCCCAGTTTCTTGCTCAGCTCCGTCTGCATGGGCGCAGGATGCCGCAGTCCTCCGGACGAGGGAAGACCTTTTCTGATGCCCCGTCAGTTTTCTCGGCAGGTGAGGAGTCGAGGCGGCACCGTTGACAGGGCCCCCGCCCGACACAAAAGTTTCATCGGACACAGCGAGGGCGGAAAGTTACTTTCAGGCGGCATGACGGGAGACACATCGATGGCGTCGACGGCGGACAGAGCGGGCGGCGGGCCGACCCGTCGTCAAGTGGGGCGCGGCCTGACGGCGTTGGGCGGAGCACTGATGCTGGCACCCCTGCCCGCCGCGTCGGCGGCCCCCGGCACGGCCGGGAGCGGCAAGGCGGGCCCCCGCCGCCCGACCCTGCGGCACGGCTCCGCCGAACGCGCGGGCCTCCTCCCCGCTCCCCTGCGCCGACTCGTCACCGACGCCGAGGCGTTCCTCGGCCCCTCCCCCAAGCACCCCTGGTACGCGGGCGCCGTGCTGCTCGCGGGCCGCGGCGGTACGGTCGCCCTGCATCAGCCGATCGGCAGGGCCGTGCGCTACTCGGCGTACGACGAGAAGACCGACACCGCCGTGGAGTTCCCCGCGGAACAGCAGATCGCGATGGCCGAGGACACGGTCTTCGACCTCGCCTCGGTGTCGAAGCTGTTCACGTCGATCCTCGCCGTGCAGCAGATCGAGCGCGGCACGCTGGAACTGGAGGGCAAGGTCGCCTCGTACCTCCCGGACTTCGGCGGCGCGGGCAAGCAGGACATCACCATCCGCCAACTGCTCACCCACACCTCGGGGTTCCGCGCCTGGATCCCGCTCTACAGCGCGCCGACGTACGAGGAGAAGCTCCAGCTCGTCTGGAAGGAAGCGCCCCTCAACCCGCCCGGCACGAAGTACCTCTACTCGGACCTCAACCTGATCTCGCTGCAACTCGTCCTGGAGAAGATCACCGGTCACGCCCTGGACGTCCTGCTCCGGACCGAGATCACCGCTCCGCTCGGGATGTGCCGCACCCGCTACAACCCGCCGCCCTCCTGGAAACCGCGGATCGCCGCCACCGAGGACGCCCGCAAGCCCTGGTCGGGGCTCGACCGCGGTCTCGTGTGGGGCGAGGTGCACGACGAGAACGCGTACAGCCTGGGCGGCGTGGCAGGTCACGCCGGTGTCTTCTCCACCGCGTGGGACCTCGCGATCCTCGGCCGGACGCTGCTCAACGGCGGTGTGTACGGCAGGGCGCGCGTCCTGGAGCCCGAGTCCGTGGAGCTGATGTTCACCGACTTCAACACGGCCTTCCCGGGCGACGAGCACGGTCTCGGCTTCGAGCTCTACCAGCACTGGTACATGGGCGCGATGGCCACTCCGCGCACCGCGGGGCACACGGGCTTCACCGGCACCTCGCTCGTGCTCGACCCGACGACCGACTCGTTCCTCGTCCTCCTCGGCAACTCCGTCCACCCCGTGCGCGGTTGGCGCTCCGGTTCCGCTCCCCGTGTCGCCGCCGCCGACAACCTGGCCCGCGCCGTTCCGGTCCGGCCCGCGCGGGGGCGTACTGCCTGGTTCGCCGGCATGGCGACCGCGACCTCCGCGACGCTGACGCTGCCCGCGCTGGACGTCGGCGCCGGAGGGCGGCTGCGGTGCGCCCTGTGGTGGGACACCGAACCGCAGGCGGACGCGCTCTTCCTGGAGTCCTCGGTGGACGGCGGCACGACGTGGGAGGCCGTGCCGTTCACCACCGTCCGCAGCGGGGAGGATCCGGCCGGACACCCCGCCGGGTCGGTGACCGGCTGGTCGGGCCGGACCTGGCACCGGGTCGGCGCGGACCTTCCCTCGGCCGCGCAACTCGCGCTGCGCTGGCGGTACGCGACGGATCGGCTGTACGTGGGGCGGGGCGTGTACGTGGACGCGCTGCGGGTCGGTGACGACGAACGGGTCCTGTTCGACGAGGCGCGGCCGGCGGACTCGGCGCGGATCGTGGCCGTGGGATGGGTGGTGTCCTCGGACTGAGTGCACCGACGGTGTCCGAGCGCACCCTCGACCTGCCGCATCCGCCGTGGGCACGGCCGTGGCGGATGCGTGTGCGGGTCGTGGGGGTTGCCCGCGCCGTTCCCCGCGCCCCTTGCGGGGCTCCCCTACGGGGCTTCCAGGAGGGCCATCGCCGCGTTGTGGCCCGGTACGCCGCTCACGCCTCCGCCCCTCACCGCGCCCGCGCCGCAGAGGAGGATGTTGGCGTGGGCCGTCTCGACGCCCCAGCGGCCGGTGTCCTCCTGGGTGTGGGGGAAGGCGAGGTCGCGGTGGAAGATGTTGCCGCCGGGGAGTCTGAGATCGCGTTCCAGGTCGAGGGGTGTCTTCGCCTCGACGCAGAGCCGGCCGTCCGCGTCGGCCGCCAGGCAGTCGACGATCGGTTCGACGAGGTGGGCGTCCAGTTGCGCCAGGGTGGACTTCAGCAGCTCGCGGCGTACGCCGTCGTTGTCCTGGGCGAAGAGCCGGGCAGGTGTGTGGAGCCCGAAGAGCGTGAGGGTGTGGTAGCCCTGCTGGATCAGATCGGGGCCCAGGATCGAGGGGTCGGTCAGGGAGTGGCAGTAGATCTCGGAGGGCGGCGCCTCGGGCAGCACACCGGACGAGGCCTGCGCGTGGGCGGTCGCCAGTTGCTCGTACCCCTCGGCGATGTGGAAGGTGCCGGCGAAGGCCTCGCGCGGGTCGACGGACGTGTCGCGCAGCCGGGGCAGCCGCTTCAGCAGCATGTTGACCTTGAGCTGGGCGCCCTCGGCGGGCAGGGGCGGCTCGTCGCCGGTCAGTCGCGCGAGTTCCTGCGGGGAGGCGTTGACGAGTACGTGCCGGGCGGCGACGGTCGCCTCACCGTCCGCGGTCCGGTAGGTGACCTCGGCGGCGCGGCCGTCCGTCTCCACCCGGAGCGCCTCGTGGCCGGTCGCGAGGACCGCGCCGGCGTTGCGGGCGGCGCCGGCCAGCGCGTCGGTGAGCGCGCCCATGCCGCCGACCGGCACGTCCCAGGCTCCGGTGCCGCCGCCGATCACGTGGTAGAGGAAGCAGCGGTTCTGCCGCAGGGTCGGGTCGTGGGCGTCGGCGAAGGTGCCGATGAGTGCGTCGGTGAGGACGACTCCGCGGACGAGGTCGTCGGCGAAGGTGTCCTCGACGGCGACCCCCAACGGTTCCTCGAAGAGGACGCGCCAGGCTTCCTCGTCGTCGATGCGGCGGCGCAGTTCCTCGCGGGTGGGGAGCGGTTCGGTGAGGGTGGGGAAGACCTTCTTGGCGAGGCGGCCGGTCATGCCGTAGAAGCGCTGCCAGGCCTGGTACTCGCTGCCCGAGCCGGTGAGCTTGGTGAAGGCTTCCCGGGTGCGCCGCTCGCCGCCCCCGATGAGCAGTCCGGCGGGCCGGCCGCCCCGCTCGGTGGGGGTGTACGAGGACACGTTGCGGCCGCGGACCCGGAAGTCCAGCCCCAGATCCCGGACGATCTTCCGGGGCAGCAGGCTCACCAGGTAGGAGTAGCGCGACAGCCGGGCGTCGACACCGGCGAACGGCCGGGTCGACACGGCGGCGCCGCCGGTGTTCCCCAGCCGCTCCAGGACGAGCACGGACTTCCCCGCACGGGCCAGATAGGCGGCGGCCACCAGCCCGTTGTGCCCCCCGCCGACGATGACGACGTCCTGTTCCCGGTATCCCTCGTGAGCACCCATCCCCCTAGGTAACACGCAAAGATCCACACCGACCACCCCCACGCGCACCCGGCGGACACCCATGTGGGGCGACGCCCCGTCAGGGACACCCGCAAGGGGCGCGGGGATCTGCGCGCCCGGCCACGGGTCAGTGGCGCACGCGAGCGGTGTCACCGTCGATACGGACGGTGCACTCACGGAAGAGCGCCAAGGGCTGTCCTCCGTCCTCGGCGACGCTGGAGTTCGTAGGTGAACATGAGGCTGACCGGTTCGGATTGCCCGTAGGCGGCGAACCGGCTGTAGCGGGTCGGGGGCGGGGAGGGTCGCCTAGACGAAGCCGTCCCCGGGCGCAGGGCGGGTGCGGCGGCGCGGTGCGCGGCCATCCAGGGCAGCAGGAGGGCGTCGCAGCCGACGACGGTGTGGGCGGCGGGGGCGGACCGGGCGGGCGTCACGGTCCAGCACGGCGCCTTGAGCCGGTCCCGGGCCGGCTGGGGCTGGGCCGGGGTGCGGGCGTGCGGCAGCGTCCCGACGGGCGTGCGCAGGTCGCTCGACCGGACCTGTCGGGTGTCATGGGCAGGGGCGGGTCGGGGAGCGGCGCGGGCCCCGGCAGAGGACGGCCCGTTGCGTCACCAAGCCCCGGAGACCCGCTGCTGACGCAGCGCCGCCACCCTCCGGTACAACTCCGCCGCCTCCCCCGCCCGCCCCAACTGCTCCAGGCAGTGCGCCTCGTCGTTGCGGCTGGCCAGCGCGTCGGGATGGTCCGCGCCGAGCACCCGCTCACGCGCTCCGGCCACCGCCCGGTACTCCGCGAGCGCGTCCCCCCAGCGGCCGAGCCAGCCGAGCCCGACGGCGACCTCGCGCCGGCTCACCAGGGTGTCCGAGTGGTCGGGCCCGAGGACCCGCTCCCGGATGGCGCACACGTCGCGGGACTCGGCGAGGGCCTCCTCCCAGCGGCCGAGCCTGCCGAGGTTGACCCCGAGGCCGTGCCGGGCGCGCAGGGTCTCGGGGTGGGCGGGCCCGTGGACGCGGATGCGGTCGTCGATCAGCCCCCGGTACAGCTCAAGGGCCCGTGCGCTGTGCCCGAGCCTGCCGAGGCTGATACCGACCTCGTAGCGGGCGGCGAGCGTGTCCGGATGGTCGGGGCCGAGTGCCTGCGCCCGGGCTCCCGCGACCTCCTGGTAGGTGCCCAGCGCCTCGGTCCACCGCCCCAACTGACCGAGGGCGTAAGCCACTTCGTAGCGGGTGACGAGAGTCTCGGGATGGTTCGGGCCGAGTACGCGGGCGCGGGCCGTGGCCACCTCGCTCGCCATCCGGTACGAGTCCTCCAGGCGCCCGAGCCTGCTGAGGTTGAAGGCGAGGTTGTGGCGGCAGCGCAGGGTGTCCGGGTGGTCGGGCCCCATCGCGCGTTCCCGGGCGCCGAGCACGCCCGTATAGACCTGGTGCGCCTCGAAGTGACGTCCCAACTGGCCGAGTACGTACGCCATTTCCTGACGGGCGGCCAGGGTGTCCGGGTGGTCGGGGCCGAGCACGTGCTCCCTGGTGCGGGCCACATGCGTGTATTCGCGCAGCGCGTCGGCGGGGCGGCCGGTGCGGCTGAGGGTGAAGCCGACCTCGTAGCGGCTGGCCAGCGTGTCGGGGTGGTCGGGCCCCAGTGCGTGTTCGCGTTCGGCGGCGACGGCGCGGTGCACCTCGCCGGCCTCCGGCCAGCGGCCGAGCCGCCCCAGGCTCAGCCCGGCGTTGTGGCGGCCGGCGAGTGCGGTGAGCAACTCCGGTGACGGGGTGGGCCGTTCGGCGGGCACCGGGTCCGGGGCCCCGCGGGTGTCGGTGCGGGCGATCCAGTCGCCGGTGAGGCCCGCGGCGGCGTCCGGCGGTGTGGTGCGCAGTCCCGCGCCGGTCCCGGCCGCCTTGTGGCCGGTGGTCATACCGCGGGTCCAGGACGGCAGGCGGCCTTCTCGGGAGACGGGCCGCTCCGCCACCTGCGGCCGCTCCGTCGGTTCGGGCCACTTCCTGGCCTCGGGCCACTCCCTCGCCTCGGGCCACTCCGTCGCCCCGGGCCGCACGGGCGCCGACACCATGGTCGGCACGTACGCCGGGGTGGTGCGGCCCGCGCCGATCCGGCGCCCCAGCTCCCGGGCGTCGTGCGGTCGCCGGCCGGGCTCCTTGGCCAGCAGGTCGAGGATGATCCGGTCCAGGTACTCGGGGATTTCGGCCCGGTGGTTGCGCGGTGGCTCGGGCACCGTGTCCCGGTGTCCGACGAGTACCGCCCACGCGTCTTCGAGGTCGAACGGCGGGGCGCCGGTGGCGATCTCGTACAGCACGCAGCCGAAGGAGTAGAGGTCGCTGCGCTGGTCGACCTCGGTGCCGCCGATCTGCTCGGGCGACATGTAGTGCGGGGTGCCCATGGCGATACCGGTGCCGGTGAGGCGTGAGGTGAAGCCGATGTCGTGGCCTAGGCGGGCGATGCCGAAGTCGCAGATCTTCACCGTGCCGTCGTCGAGCCGCATGATGTTGGCGGGCTTCAGATCGCGGTGCACGATGCCCTGCTGATGGGTGTAGGCGAGGGCGGCGGCGACCTGTTCGGCGACCTCCACGATGTCGGCGACCGGCAGCGGATGCTGTCTGTTGTCCTCCAGGAGCTGGCTCAGATTGCGGCCGTCGAGCAACTCCATCACCAGGTACAGGACTCCGTCGGACTCGCCGAAGTCGTGGACGACGGTCACGCCGCGGTGCTGGAGTGCCGCGGCCACCCTGGCCTCGCGGCGGAACCGCTCCCGCAGCACGCGGGTGAACGAGTTGTCGTGATGATGGCCCAGCGGTTTGAGGCACTTGACGGCGACCTGCCTGCCCAGCGACTCGTCCCGCGCCCGCCACACCTCTCCCATGCCGCCTCGACCTATCAGGTCGAGCAGCCGGTACCGGCCCTGGATGAGCCTGGTCTCCCCCATCTGCCGCGATCGCCCCCGTCGTCCGTACCCGCCCTCCCCTGGCTCGTCCAGTATGGCGAGCTATGGTCCGACTTTGTACGGTGCGGGACGCGAGCCGGGGCCGAGCCGTGACATGGCGCGGATAATGTGTTTGGGCGGCAGTTGCCAGCGCAGACGTGCGGGAACGCAGCGCAGCACGGTGCCTGTGAGGCGCAGCCGCCGGGTCACGATCCGGGGCGACCGTACGGATCTTCCGTACAACTCATGGGCGTACGGCGGCAGTGAGGCGTACGCGGTCTGCGCCACCCAGCGCCACAGCAGTGCGCGTGCCGGGACCAGCAGTGGGTGGACGGGCGGTCCGCGCAGGAAGTCGTCGACGTCCCGTGCCTCCGCTCCGGCGGCCAGTTCCGGGCGGATCCTCTCGAAGTACGCGGCCAGTTCCCGCTGGTCGGACGGTACTTCGGCGGGGTCGAGGCCCACCAGTCGTGCGCCGACGCGGTTCTCGTCGATGTAGCGGTCGGCCTGCGCGTCCGAGAGGCGGACACCGGAGCGGCGCAGGACGTGCAGATAGGAGTCGATCTCGGCGCAGTGCACCCACAGCAGCAGCGTGGGCTCGTCGATCCCGTAGCGCTCCCCCGTGTCGGGGTCGGTCGCCGTGAGCGTCGCGTGGATCTTCCGCACCCTCGCACCGGCCCGCTCGGCGGCCTCCTTCGTCCCGTACGTGGTGGTGCCGACGAAGTGGGCGATACCCATCAGACGACCCCAGGCGTCCTCTCGGAAGCCGGAGTTCTGCGTGACGCCTCGCACCGCGCGCGGGAGCAGCGCCTGGAGGTAGAGCGCGCGGACCCCGGCGATCCACATCATGGGGTCCGCGTGCAGTTGCCAGGTCACGGAGTCCGGGCCGTACAGACCCGGGTCGCCCGAGTGCGCCACGTCCATGCTCTCCACCGTAACTGCCCGGCGTGCGAGCCGACTTGCATATGGCGCGGGCACCGTCACGGTGATAGCCATGATGGGAACGTCGCCGATCGGCACCCTCTCCGCGCTTCGACGAAGGGAGACGACAGATGCCGCGTCTTGCCCGTTCCGAGTGGTACGACCTGACCCGCGACATGAACTGGTCCCTGTCCTACGTCAAGGAGGAGGAGGTCTGGCCGGCCGAGCTCTCCAACGGCTTCGGGCTGCCGGCCGAGGCGTGGTGGGTGTGGGACGAGCCGTACAAGGTCACGTACCCGGAGTATGTGCACAACCAGTACGGCAAGGACGCCGGTGTCTACGCCGTCAACGCCGTCATCGGGCGGTCGAAGGTGTACGAGCAGCTGGACCCGGGGTGGAAGTCGGCGATCATCGCGCACTACGGCGTGATCGCGATCCCCGAGTACCTGGCCAGTCTCGCGGAGTCCCGGATGGGCCGGTTCGGGCGCGCGGCGGCGTGGCGGAACATGGCGACGTTCGGCACCCTCGACGAGATGCGCCACGGCCAGATCCAGACCTACTTCCCGTACGGGCTCCTGGCCAAGGAGCCGCGGGCGGACTGGGCGCACAAGGCCCTGCACACGAACGAGTGGGGCGCGGTCGCCGCCCGCAGCCTGTTCGACGACATGTTCACCGCGAACGACGCGGTGTCCACGGCCGTGCAGCTGACCTTCACGTTCGAGACCGGGTTCACCAACCTGCAGTTCCTGGGGATGGCCGCGGACGCGATGAAGGTCGGGGACGTGGACTTCGGGGCGCTGATCTCCTCGATCCAGACCGACGAGGCCCGGCACTCGCAGCAGGGGGAACCGACCATCAAGCTCCTGGTGGAGCACGGTCGCAAGGACGTCGCTCAGCAACTGGTGGACCACATGTTCTGGCGGTCGTGGCGGCTCTTCGCGCTGCTGACCGGGTTGTCGATGGACTACTACACGCCGATGGAGCACCGCGGCCACTCGTTCAAGGAGTTCATGCGGGAGTGGATCTGCAAACAGTTCCTGGACCAGTTCCGCGACTTCGGCCTGGAGAAGCCCTGGTACTGGGACGAGCACTTCCTGCCCGACCTCGACTGGTACCACCACGCCCTGCAACTCGGCATCTGGTACTGGCGTCCGACCGTCTGGTGGAATCCCGACGCGGGAGTCGCTCCCGAGGAACGGGACTGGCTGGAGCACAAGTACCCCGGCTGGAACGACCACTTCGGCCGGCACTGGGACGTCATCGCCGACAACATCCGCGCAGGCCGCCCCGAGGCCACGCTGCCCGAGACGTTCCCGATGATCTGCAACCTGTGCCACATCCCGGTGGTGGCACCTGCCGGGTACCGGCTGGGCAAGGTCGCCGGCCCGCTGCCGAGGATCCTCGACCGGGGCGGGCGCCGCTACATCTTCTGCTCCGAGCCCTGCCAGTGGGTCTTCGAGCGGGCCCCGCGGCGCTTCCGGGGGCACACCACCGTCATCGACCGGTTCCTCGGCGGGCAGATCCAGCCCCCGACGATGGAGGGCGCGCTGGCCTGGATGGGGCTGTCACCCGAGGAGATGGGCCAGGACGCCACCGACTACGCCTGGGCACGGGTCGCGGCGCCGGGGCACCCGGCCGCCCGCGGCTGACCGGGCCGACGACTCGGACGGAAGGAATGATCGGCAATGGCGCTGTTTCCCCTGCAGGCCGTGTTCGACGGGGACTTCGTGGTGCTGCTGGTACCGGTGGACGACACGGACCCGATGACGGTGGTCGCCGACAAGGTGGCCCATCACGTGGTCGACCGCCGGGTGGCGGCGCAGGACCGCCCGCTACGGGTCCGGCACGACGGGCGGACGCTGCCCGACGACGCCACCGTGGTGAGCGCGGGAATGAAGCCGCTGGACGTGGTGGAAGTGGGGTACGCGTCATGAACGACGCCCCGGTGCAGTGGTTCGACGTGCCGGAGGCCGAAGGGTTGTGGGAGGGCGATCTCGTCGACGCGGAGGTCGCCGGTGAGCAGGTGCTCGTCGTGCACCACCTCGACGGAACCTTCTCCGCCTACCAAGGGGCTTGCCCGCACCAGGAGTTCCCGCTGTCCTACGGCAAGTGGGACGAGGAGGCGGGCACGCTGACCTGCTCCGGACACGGCTGGGAGTTCGACCTGAACTCCGGCGCGGGCATCAACCCGTCCGGCTGCCGGCTCTACCGGTACCCGGTCCGGGCCACCGACGGCGGTGCGGTGCGGATCGGGATCCCGCGGGACGGCGAGAGCCACTACAACCGCTGCCGAGAAGCGTGAGCGTGAGGACGAGACGATGACCGTACCCGACACCGGCACCCGCACCGACGCCGAAGCCGAGAAGCTGGTGGGGCCCGTGATCCGCGGTATCGACGGCGACCTCGCCGAGGCGGTGGCCGCCGCGATCGAACGGGACAACCCCGGCTCCGAGGTGGTCGTCGACGACCAGGCCGGATACGTACGGATCAGTGTCCCCCGGCGTTGTGTGCTGACGCGCGACAGCCTGGAGGAGGAGCTGGGCCGGGCGTTCCCGCTGAGCGGACTGGAGCCCGCGCTGGCGGCGTTCGCCGGGCGCCTCAAGCAGACGGACGACCAGTTGGTCTGGTACCTGGAGAGGCAGGACTGAGCCGTGACGAGTGCATCGAACAGGCGGCGGCAGAAGACCTGGAGCATGTTCGGCGACGTCCGGCGCAAGCCGACACCGTACGAGGTGGTCACCGGCAGGTTCCACTACCACTTCCGGCGCGATCCGGTCCCGTTCGAGATGGACCCCGAGTGGACGCTGAACAAGTGGTACCTCGCCCACCGCGAGGGATCGCCGCTGCAGGTGGACGACTGGGAGGGTTTCCGCGATCCCGCCAAACTGACCTACCGCGACTACGTCGCGCTCCAGCACGACCGGGAGATCTACCTGGACGCCCTCGTCGACCGGCACGAGGAGAACGAATCCGTGGCGGCCCTGGACCCTGATTGGGTGGGCACACTACGGACCCTGTTCGTCCCCCTGCGCTTCCCGCTGCACGTACTGCAGATGGTCAGTCTGTACGTCGGGCAGATGGCACCCTCGTCGTACATCACCAACTGCGCGCACTTCCAGGCCGCCGACGAGATGCGCCGGATCCAGCGGATCGCCTACTGGACCAAGGTGCTGGCCGACGCCCACGGCGACGACCTCGCGCTGACCGCCACCGCCCGCGGGGCCTGGGAGGACGGTCACGCCTGGCAGCCGTTGCGGCAGACCCTGGAGCACCTCCTGATCGCCTACGACTGGGGGGAGGCCTTCGTCGGGCTCGACATCGCGGTCAAACCGGCGGTGGACACCCTCGTCAACGAGGTGTTCGGCAGGCTGGCCGAGGCCAACGGGGACCGGTTCCTCGCAGAGTTGTGCACCGAGTTCGACAGGGACGCCCGCCGCAGCCGGGACTGGACCCAGGCCCTGACCGGCTACGCGATCGAGCGGAAGCCGGACCTGACCGGTGTGCTCGACGAGTGGGTGACGAAGTGGCGGCCTCGCGCCGACGAGGCCGTCGAGGGTCTGGCGCCGCTGTTCGCCACCGCGCCCCGGCCGCTCGCCGCCACCGACGTCATCGCGCGCGTCCACGGGGCGCACGACGAGTTCCTCGTCGGCACCTCCATCTGACGGCGACTGTCGTCACCTCGGCACGGGCGGCTCATCCCTCGCGGGACGCGGTCAGTGGGCGCGGGTGCGCGGGGCGTCGTACTGCTCGTCCGTGATGTGTTCCAGCCAGGTGGTCTCGGGGTGGTCGTCGTCGGGTGCGGTGCCGTCCCAGAGGGCGATGTGCTGCATGAACCGGTCGGCGGTGGCGCCGTGCCAGTGTTCCTCGCCGGGCGGGCAGGTCACCGTCTCGCCCGGGTGGGCCTCGAAGACGACGCCGTCACGGGTGCCGACCAGTGCGGTGCCCGCGACGACGTGGAGGGTCTGCCCGACGGTGTGACGGTGCCAGGCCGTACGGGCGCCCGGGGCGAAGCGGACCATGTTGGCGCGCAGGCGGGAGGGCTCCTGGCCGGCCTGGATGACGTCGAACCAGACGTCTCCGTCGAACCAGTCCTCGGGGCCCTTGCCGGTGGGCCGTGGCTTCACGAACTCCATGCGGTGCTCCTTGCTCTCGTACGCTCTCATGCGCTTCCGTGCGCTTGCGTGCTCGATGGGCGGTGGGTAGCGGGTCAGCGTTCGAGCATGCGCAGGCCCGCTTCGGTGTGGGTGTCTCCGGCGGCCGGCGGGAGGCCGGAGAGCTTCGCCAGGACCTCGGGGCCGAGCTGGAGAGCGTCGGCGGCGGTGTTCTCCTCGACTCGGATCACGCGCTTGGTTCCGGGAATGGGGGCGATGTCGTCGCCCTGGGCGAGGAGCCAGGCGATGGCGACCTGCGCGGGTGTGGCACCCACCTCCGCGGCGATGGCCTGGACCTCGTCGGCGAGTGCCAGGTTGCGGCGGAAATTCTCGCAGGTGAAGCGCGGGTTGCCGCGCCGGAAGTCGCCTTCTTCGAAGTCGTCCTCGCTGCGGACGGTACCGGTGAGGAAGCCGTGGCCCAGCGGCGAGAACGGCACCAGGCCGATGCCCAGTTCCCGCAGGACGGGCAGGACCCGGTCCTCGATCCCGCGGGTCCACAGCGAGTACTCGGACTGCACGGCGGTGACGGGGTGGACGGCGTGCGCGCGGCGGACGGTGTCCGGGCCTGCCTCGGACAGGCCGAAGTGACGGACCTTGCCCTCGGCGACCAGTTCGGCGACGGCTCCCGCGGTCTCTTCGATGGGAGTCTTCGGGTCGACCCGGTGCTGGTAGTAGAGGTCGATGTGGTCGGTGCCGAGCCGCTTGAGGGAGCCTTCCACGGATGTGCGGATGTTGGCGGGCCCGGAGTCGAGGTTCCAGGCGCCGGCACCGCCGTGGTCGATCATGCCGAACTTGGTGGCGAGCACGACCTGGTCACGGCGCCCCTTGAGGGCCTGTCCGACGAGCTCTTCGTTGATGTAGGGGCCGTAGATCTCCGCGGTGTCGATGAGCGTGACGCCGAGGTCGACGGCGCGGTGGATGGTGCGGATGGATTCCGCGTCGTCGCTTCCCGCGCCGGTCAGACCGTGGGACATGCCCATCGCGCCCAGGCCGATGCGCGAGACCTGTAGGTCACCGAGCTTGATGTGCTTCATGGTTGCGTCATTCTCCTGTCGGGTTGCGTTCGGGGTGGTCACCGCGGGCATGCGCCGCGGGTCACCGGAGCGAGGCCGTCGGCCGGGTCGAGCATGGCCCTGGGGCGTGGGCGGGGCCGGGCTCGTGGACGGTCACGGGCGTACCGCGACCTTGAGGCGGCTGCGGTCGTCCATGGCCTGGTACGCGTCGGCGACCCGGTCCAGGCCGACCTCCGCGTCGAACACCCGGCCCGGGTCGATGCGGCCTTCCAGCACGTCGGGGATGACCTGCTCGATGTAGGCGCGTACGGGGGCGGGGCCGCCGGTGAGGCCGGCGTTCTTGCCGAACAGGGAGCCGAAGCCGACGGGGGCCTCCTCGTACTGGGGCACGCCGACGCGGGAGATGATCCCGCCGGGCCGGACGATGCCGTACGCCTGCTCGTAGGCGGGCATCAGGCCGACGGCCTCCAGGACGATGTGGGAGCCCGCGCCGCCGGTCAGGTCCATCACCTCGGCGATGCCCTCCTCGCCGCGTTCGGCGACCACCTCGGTCGCACCCCATTCCCTGCCCAGGTCGGTACGGAAGGTGTGGCGGCCCATGAGGATGATCCGCTCGGCGCCCATGCGGCGCGAGGCCAGCACCGCGGACAGACCGACGGCGCCGTCGCCGATCACGGTGACGGTCTTGCCGGGCTCGACCCGGCCCATGTGGGCGGCGTGGTAGCCGGTGAGGTAGACGTCGCTCAGGGCGAGCAGCGAGGGCAGCAGTGCCGCGTCCACCTCCGCGGGGAGCTTGACCAGGGTGCCGTCGGCCTGCGGTACGCGGATGGCCTCGGCCTGCGCGCCCCCGACACCACCGGCGCCGTACCAGCCGCCGTGCGGACAGGCGGTGTGGAAGCCGTCCCGGCAGATCGGACAGGTGTTGTCGGCGAAGGCGAACGGGGAGACCACGAAGTCACCGCGCTTCAGACCGGTCACCTCGGACCCGGTCTCCTCGACGACGCCGAGGAACTCGTGCCCCATGGGCACGCCCTCGTCGGTCCTGTCCATCGAGTGGTACGGGTGCAGGTCGGAGCCGCAGACGCAGGCCAGGGTGATCCGGACGATCGCGTCCGTGGGCTCGACGACGACCGGGTCGGGCAGGTTCTCGACCCGGACGTCGCCGGGGCCGTACATGAAGGTGGCACGCATGGAAGATCTTGCCTTTCGTGACTGCTGTGACTGTCGTGACAGTTGTGGCAGCTGTGCTGGCTGTGGCTGCTTCGGCGGCTGTGGCTGCCTCGGCGGCCTTGTGCGCCCTGCCTCTGCGGCCTTGTGCGCCGGTAGGGGGCGCCGGTGGGCCTCCGTCCGGTCAGCGGGGTTCGAGGCGCAGGGTGGCGGCGCGGGCCCGCTCGGTCAGGACGTGCTCGACCGTTCGGACGACAGGTCCAGCTCCTCGGCCGTGGCGATCCTGTCGAGATCCGGGCCGTTCCAGTACGTCATCGTCTTCCCTTCCCGTCCGTGGAGCCGCAGGCCGGGGCTCCGACCAGCCGCGTCGCCGTTCATCACGTCCACCGTTCCCCGCACAAGAGCGGCACGCCATCGGAGAGGAGCCAGGGGCGGCGTGCCGGGCCCCCGGACACGGTGCGACACCGTCGATCCTGCCCCTTCGTGCCCGTCGGAGGCAGGCCGAGATGTGCCGGGGGGTGGCCAGCGGGGGTGTGACAGGGCCTCCCTCCACGTGCATGTCCCACCGGCGGCGGAGAGACACTGGCGATATGGCATCGGAGCAGCACAGCGTCGGCGAGGAACTGGGGCGCTTCCTGCGCGCCCGCCGCACCCAGACCAGCCCTCGGTCGGCGGGCCTCACTCCCGGCCCCGGGGTGCGCCGCACCCCGGGACTGCGCCGCGAGGAGCTGGCCACGCTCGCCGGAGTCAGCATCGACTACTACACCCGCATGGAACGCGGCAAGGAGACCCGCCCCAGTCCCGCCGTGGTCGACGCCCTCGCCCGCGCCCTGCAACTCGACGACGCCGAGCACGAGCACCTGCGCGACCTGGCGGTCCACGCCGCCCGCCGTACGTCCCGACCCGCTCCGGCCCCCAGTCGTACCGTGCGCCCGCAGCTGAGACTGCTGCTGGAAACGGTGCGCCCGAGCCCGGCCTACGTCGTCAGCCGCAGCATGGACGTCCTGGCCCACAACCCCGGCGGCCTCGCCCTGTACGCGGGCATCGAGGAGTGGCCCTCCACCCGGCGCAACCTCGGCCGTTACCTCTTCCTCCACCCCGCCGCCCGCGAGGTCCTCCCCGACTGGGACAACCAGATCCGCCACTGCGTCGCCCGCCTGCGCGCCCTGGCCGGCACCGACCCGGATGCCCCCGACCTCACCCAGCTCGTCGGCGAACTACTCCTGAAGAGCCCGGCCTTCGCCGGACTGTGGGAGCGCTACGACGTCACGGGCCGCAAGGTCACCACCAAGACCTTCCAGCACCCCCAGGTCGGCCGGATCACCCTCGCCTTCCAGGGCATGGCCCTCGAAGGCACCCCCGGCCACCGCCTCGGCGTCTACACCGCCGAACCGGGCACCCCCGACCACGACGCCATGCTCCTGCTGGACATGACCGCCACCCGCACCGAACCGGCGCCGTCCCAGCAGAACCGGTAGACAGCCGAGCTCCCGCTCCGCGCCGAGGCGTCATCGGGACGGCCTCTGCCCGTCGCCGCACAAGGCGGACACGGTCGTGGATCAGGTCTCCACCAGGCCTGTCGACGCCTTGGGGGCACACGGCATGCCGACGCCTGAGCAGGTCCGGGCGGACGCCGATCTTCCCGCCCGTCGGCTCGCCGGGCCGCCTCTCAACCCGTCCGTGCCGGAGAGAGTCCTCCTGCGGCTGCTCTCCGACGCTCCGCTCGCCGTACGGATGCTGCTGTGCCGGGACCGGATCCTGCCCGACGCCGTCATCGACGCGGTGATCGAGCACCCGGACACCCACACGCGCAGCTTCTTCGCCCGTAACCCCCATGTCGATCCGGCCCAGCGCGTCCGGCTGGTGGACGATCCCGAGTCGCGGTCCCGGCTGGCAGCGCTCCTCGACGACGAGGAACTGGCCCACGCCGCGGCCACGAACCTGGCGCTGGACCCGGACACGGATCCGCCGACTGGTGAAGAGAGGCGTAGCCCTGTGCCGTGGCGGAGCCCTCAGTCGCTGGAGGCGGCCGGCTCGGGACCGGCGTCGAGCGCGTCGAGTACCGCGTCGCCGTTCGCCCTCGCCCACTCGGTCAGCATGTGGATCGGTTCGATCAACGTGGCCCCGAGCGGGGTGAGTTCGTACTCGACGCGGGGCGGCACCTCGACGTAGGCGTGGCGGTGGACGAGTCCGTGCGCCTCAAGCCGTCGGAGCGTCTGGGTGAGCATCTTGCGGGAGATGCCGCCGATCAGGCCGATCAGCTCGCCATGGCGCACCGGGCCCTCACTGAGACCGTAGAGCACGACCGCCGACCACTTGTCGGCGATCAGCTCGACCGCCAGACGCGCCGGACAGTCCGCGAGAAAGGGACCACCGGGACCGAAACCGCTCATGGTTCCAAAGGTACCCGCCGGCTCCTCGGACCCTCCTGGGCGCCTTGGGCACCTGCTGGTACCTGTCGGAAACCTAGCCTGGGTTCTCTCCCCCTTTCGAAGCCAGGAGAGTCATGCGAGTCATCACCCAGCAGTCGCTCGGCGGTCCCGAGGTGCTCACGATCGTGGACGCGCCCGAGCCCCGGCCCCTCCCCAGCGAGGTCCTCGTCCGCGTCAGGGCGATCGGGCTGACGGCATGGCAGGGCCTCGTGGACCTCGGCGGCGTGACCGAGGGCGACCGCGTCCTGGTCCACGGCGGTGGTGGCGGGGTCGGCCACGTCGCGATCCAGATCGCGAAGGCGCTCGGCGCTCACGTGATCACGACCGCCGGCGGGAGCAAGCGGAGGTTCGTCGAGGGGCTCGGCGCCGACGAGGTGATCGACTACACGGCGGTCGACTTCACGGAGGCGGTCCGCGACATCGACGTCGTGCTCGACACGATCGGCGGCGACACCGTCGAACGGTCGCTGAAGGTGCTCCGCCCCGGTGGTCACCTGGTGACGGCGGTCGCCGAGGAGGACGCGGAGCTGATCGCCGGGTACGAGGCGGCCGGCATGCGCTTCAGCGGTATCGCGGTCGACCCCGATCCGGTCGCCCTGCGAGGTCTCGTCGAACTCGTGGAACAGGGCAGACTCCGGGTCCATGTGCAGGAGACGTTCCCGTTCGAGCGCGTCGCCGACGCACACCGGCTGCTCGACGCCGGTCACCTCCAGGGCAAGCTCGTACTCACCGTCTGACCCCGTCGCGGACGGTCGTGGGCCGCCGTTCGCGGGGTCTCGCGTGCGCGAGGCCCCGCTGACGAACGGCGGTGCCGACCATGAGTCCTCGTCACATCACGCTAGCGCCGCACCCTCGGCATCCCGAGGCCGATCCACGAGATGATCTCCCGCTGGATCTCGTTGTTGCCACCACCGAAGGTGAAGATGACGGCCGAGCGGTAGCCGCGCTCCAGCGCGCCGTGGAGCACCGCGCCCGCCGAGCCCTCCTTGAGCGCGCCCGCGGCGGCGACGACCTCCATGAGTGAGGCGTACGCGTCACGGCGGGCCTCCGACCCGTACACCTTGACCGCGGAGGCGTCCTGCGGGGTGAGGGTGCCCTCGTGGACGGCGTTCACCATCTGCCAGTTGAGGAGTTTCATCGCGTCGAGCCTGATGTGGGTCCGGGCGAGGCTCCGGCGCACCCAGGGGAGGTCGACGACACGGCGGCCGTCGGCGAGCTTGGTCTCCATGGCCCAGCGCTGGACGTCGTGCAGGGCGCGGATGGCCATGGTGCCGTGGGCGGCGAGTGTGACGCGCTCGTGGTTGAGCTGGTTGGTGATCAGCCGCCAGCCCTTGTTCTCCTCGCCGACGCGGCGGGAGACGGGGACGCGGATGTTCTCGTAGTAGCTGGCGGTGGTGTCGTGCGAGGCGAGGGTGTTGATGATCGTGCAGGAGTAGCCGGGGTCGGAGGTCGGCACGAGGAGCATGGTGATGCCTTTGTGCGGCGGTGCGTCGGGGTCGGTGCGGACGGCGAGCCACACCCAGTCGGCGGTGTCGCCGTTCGTCGTCCAGATCTTCTGCCCGTCGACCGTGTAGTGGCCGCTCTCCTCGTCGCCCTCCCGGACCGCCCTCGTCTTCAGGGCGGCCAGGTCCGTGCCCGCGTCGGGTTCGCTGTAGCCGATCGCGAAGTCGATCTCACCGGAGAGGATCTTCGGCAGGAAGTACGCCTTCTGCTCGTCCGTGCCGAACCTCATGATCGTCGGACCGACCGTGTTCAGCGCCATCAGCGGCAGCGGTACGCCGGCCTGGGCGGCCTCGTCGAAGAAGATGAACTGCTCCATCGGCGTCAGACCGCGCCCGCCGTACTCCTTCGGCCAGCCCACCCCGAGCCAGCCGTCGGAGCCGAGCCGGCGGATGGTGTCGCGGTAGAAGCGCTTCTGTACGGCCGGGTCGTCGTCCGGGACTCCTCCCCCACCCTCAGGGCGACGAGGGAGGGCGTGCGCGCCGTCCGGGACGAGTTCGGCGAAGTAGGAGCGCAGCTCGGTGCGCAACCGCTGCTGCTCCGGCGTGTATTCGAGATGCACGGCGCCTCCCTGGTTCCCCGGCCCACTGCTCGGGCCACCCGGACCTGACGGCGCACACCGTAGAACCTGTTCCAGAAATAGGGAATGCCGACGACGTGTCCGGGTGGTTCACCGCGCCCGGGCGGCCGAGTGTGCCCAGGTGGGCCACCTCGACCGGGTCGCCTCAACCGGATCACCTCAACCGGGTGAGGAACTCCGAGCAGGCGCGGGCACAGTCGCGACAGGACTGTGCGCTCTCCTCGGACCCGGGGTCGAGGTCGAGAACGCCGGCGGTTTCGAGGCACACGGTGCGGCACCACTCGACCTGGACACGCATCGAGTCCTCGGACTGCGTGACCTGTTCCGCCAGGAAACGGCACGTCGTGTCGCAGACCTCCGCGCACAGGATGCCTTTGTGCCGGATCAGTTGCTGGTCCTCGGGGCCGTCGAGGTCGGCGAGGCTCGCGCGCAGGGCACACACCCGTGCGCACTCGGTGCAGGCCTGCGCACAGGCGAACCGGTCCTCAAGGAAACGAACGAGTTCCTGCAGCTCTGTTACTGACACATGGTCCGGGTAGCCGGACACCGCCACGCCAAACCCGGCGGAAACACCGGGCGGAGCAAGCGGGCCTCAAGGGGCGAAAGGGTTCCAAGCGACCGAACAGGTCCCACGTGGCCGATCGCATCCCAAGTGACCAACCGGATCCCAGGTGACTGACCGGATCCCAAGGGACGGGGCGTGTCGAAGTTATTGACGTGGTCACGGCCGCGCTCTACGTTCTGACCGACTTACCGAACCTTGTTCGATATATCGACGGCTCGACAGACCAAGGCGAGTGCGTGCCCCGGCAACCAACCCGGTGTGGGTGACCACTGATCCGCGACAACGTACGGATCGGCAGACAAGGAGGCCTCGTGCGCATCGCGGGCATGCTCACAGGGACAGCGCTGAGTGTCGTACTGGCGGCGGCGGTGACCCCGGCTCCGGCGGCGGCCGCGTCGACCATCGTGGTGGCCGTCGACGGGAACGACTCCGCCGCGGGCACACTCGGACAACCGCTGCGGACCATCCAGAAGGCCGTCGACAGGGCGCAGCCGGGCGACGTCATCGCCGTGCGCGGCGGCACCTACGCCCTCACCGACAACATCACCATCTCCGCCTCGGGAACGGCGTCGCAGCCGATCTCCCTCGGCGCGTACCAGGGTGAGCGGGTCGTCGTCGACGGCGAACAGCTGCCGGCCAGTCACACACCGGTCGGCGGCAGCATCCCGCGTGCCGAGCGCGGCGCGATCCACCAGGAGGCCTCCTGGTGGAAGGTCTCCGGCCTGGAGATCGTCAACGGGCCGTACGGCTACTACTGCGACGGCTGCGGCAACAACGTGTTCTCCCGTCTCACCACGCACGACAACTACGAGTCCGGCTTCCAGCTCCAGGGTGCCTCCGCCGGCAACCAGATCCTGAACCTGGACAGTTACGGCAACCGCGACCCGCGCAAGAACGGGGAGAGCGCCGACGGGCTGGCCATCAAGGAGGGCAGCGGAACGGGCAACGTCGTGCGGGGCGCGCGACTGTGGAACAACGTGGACGACGGTTACGACGCCTGGAAGTTCACCTCGCCGATCGTGGTGGAGAACACGATCGCGTACGGCAACGGCTTCAACCGCTGGGGCTTTCCCGACTTCGCGGGCGACGGCAACGGCTTCAAGCTGGGCGGTGGCAGTCCGGCCCCGTCGGTGGCGCACACACTGCGCAACTCGGTCGCGTACCGCAACGCGGCGCACGGCGTCACCGACAACGGCAATCCGGGCGCGCTCGCCCTGAGCCGCGACACGACGTTCCGCAACGCGGGCACGGGCTTCGACGCCGACGGATCGGGCGGGACGGCGGTCCTCACCGCCAACCTCTCCGTCGCGGACGCCCGGGCCGCCGCCCTCGGCGTCGGCACCACGTCCTCGGGCAACTCCTGGGATCTGGGCGGCACATGGGGCGAGTCGTCGGTCGTGAGCACGGACACGGGCGCCGTCACCGGCCCGCGCACGCCCGACGGCTCACTGCCACCGGCCCGGGACTTCCTGGTCCCCCGGGACGGTACGTCGATCGGCGCCAGGTTCTGAACCGGCCGCCCGGACCGCTCCACTCCACCTGAACCACCCCGTGGGCCCAGGGACGGACGACCCCGGGGCCCACGGGGCCCGCACAACCGGCACCACCGGCACGGCACAGCTCAGCGCACGACACGAACGGCAGGCACACGCCAACTAGGAGAGCCGCACATGATCACGCCAGACAGACCCGCCGGATCCACCGGCCTCACCGGACCCGCCGCCTCGCCGGACGCGACCGGCGCGCCCCGGCCCTTCGCCCTCTCGCGCCGGAGCCTGTTGCGGGCGATGGCCGCCCTGCCCACCTCGGCGCTCGTCGTGGGCGGGCTGCCGGGTCTGCTCGGTTCGGCCGCGGCGGCCGCGCCGCCCAGCGGCTCCGCGACCCGCTACACCATCGTGCCGTTCCTCAACAGCAACGACGGCACGGTGAACGTCTACCAGTCGGACGACGCGACGGACTTCCGGCTCCTCAAGGCCTCCGCGTACACCCCGCCCGCCAACCGGATCCGCGACGCCAGCATCTTCAAGCACACCGACGGCTACTACTACGTCACCTACACCACGCACACCTGGCAGGACACCAGCACCACCATCGGCTTCGCCCGCAGTTCGGACCGGAGCAACTGGACGTTCCTGTACGACTATCCGGTCCCGATCACCAATCTGTCGCGCGCGTGGGCGCCGGAGTGGTTCGTCGACAGCGACGGCAGCGTGAACATCCTGGTGTCCTGCTCGACCACCAACGACGAGTGGATATTCACCCCTTACCGGCTCAGGGCCAGCAACTCGGCTCTCACGGCGTGGAGTTCACCCGTGGCGCTGTCCGGCATCGGCACCAACCACATCGACACGTTCGTGGTGCGGACCGGCTCGACGTACCACGCGTTCACGAAGAACGAGACGTCGAAGTACATCGAGTACGCCACGGCAAGCGCGCTCACGGGGCCGTACACGATCAGCCGGACCGGCAACTGGGCGGGCTGGGGCGGCACACGTGAGGGCGCCGCGCTGATACAGCTCGACAACGGCGCGTGGCGGATCTTCTTCGACGGGTACGGCGACGGCAGTTACTACTACAGCGACAGCTACGACAGCTTCGCCACCTGGAGCGCGCCCCGGGCACTGCCGGGCATCTCCGGTACCGCGCGTCACTTCACCGTGATCAAGGAGACGGTCTCCGGCGGGGTGAGCCTGCCGACGGGGGTCACCCGTTCGATCCGGTCGGGCAACTACACCACCCGTTACTGGCAGGACCAGTCCGCCCTGCTCAACCTCCCGGTGGTGACTTCCTCCAGCACGACCGCGGAGAAGCAGGCGTCCACGTTCACCGTCGTGGCGGGACTCGCCGACGGGAACGGCTACTCCTTCCGCAACTCGGCCGGCAACTACCTGCGGCACTGGGACTTCCGGGGCCGTTTCGACGCGAACAACGGCTCGTCCACGTTCGCCAGGGACGCCACGTTCATCGCCAGGACGGGCAGCGCCACCGGCTCCGTACGGCTGGAGTCGTACAACTATCCCGGCTACTACCTGCGCCACTACAACTACCAGCTGCGCGTGGACCCGTCGGACGGCACCGACCTCTTCCGGCAGGACAGTTCGTTCGTGGCGGTGAACCCGCTCTGACCCGCGCCACCGCCCGAGAGCATGACTTCTCCTGCGCTTCCGGGCCGGTGACAGCCGGACCTGGTGCACGTTTCCTCCGTGCACCAGGTCGGTGGTCTCGCGCGCAAGACAGCGGCTGTGAAGTCCCGGGCCGCGAAAGGTGGACCTGGCAGGAACCGTGGCCCCCTCGGCGTGTGCCCATTCCTTCGCTCGGTCGAGACGCCATCGAAAAACACTCATTGTTTCAGCCGTTTCAGGTGCCCTTTTTCCGGGTTCGTATGACGAATATTCTTTTCTGGTCTAGTGGTGTCGAGCTGCGGTGGCAGCGCATATCCGCTGGAACGGGGAAACGATGAACTCACTGGTGTTCGACAGTGATGACTTGGGCATCACAGAGGACTTCCTCAGCCAGGCGTACGCCCGCCTGCGCATCGGCCACAGCGGCGCCGCGGGCATCAGAACGCGTATGCGCCGCAACGCCATGCCGTCGGTCAGCGTGGACGAACTCGATTTCAACTACGAGATGAGCTACGCGGTGACACCGCTGGGCAAGCTCAGTCTGTGCATGGTTCACGAAGGTACGGTCGCGGACAACACGTTCCACGGTGTCAAGGACACATACGGCCCAGGTGACATCGCGCTACTGGCACCGCCGGACCTGCCGTACTCGGGGCGCATCTGCGGAACCCGCTACAACGTCACCCTGCTGGATCCCCACCTGCTGAACCAGGTCGCCGACCCCGAGCCGTCCGGCGGCCCGGTGCGGCTGACCGGCCATCGGCCGCATTCGCGGGGCGCGGCCGACCAGTTGAAGCGCCTCATCGTCCACCTGCGCGATCACGTGATCTCCGACCCCGCCCTCTGCGAGGAGCCGCTGGTCGTGTCAGCCGGCGCTCAGATGCTGGCCGCCAGTGTTCTTGCGGCCTTCCCTCACTCGGCCCGAACCGATCCGGCCGCACAGGACAGCAAGGACGCCCACTCGCGCACCCTGCGCCGGGCCACCGCCTACATCGACGACCATGCCGCGGAGCCCATCACCGTCGCCGACATCGCCGCCGCGGCCCATGTGACCGTTCGTGCTCTGCAGTACGCCTTCCGTCGCCACCTCGACACCACGCCCACCGCCCACCTGCGCTGGGTGCGCCTCGCACACGCTCACCGGGAACTGCGCTCGGCCCATCCCGGCACCGGCGCCACGGTGACCGGCATCGCCACCCGCTGGGGCTTTCACCAACCCAGTCGTTTCGCCGCCGCCTATCGCGCCGCCTACGGCGTCCTGCCCTCTCATACCCTGAACACGTGACAGGTGTCGGCCCGTCGGAACGCCGATGCTCGCGGTCCGGAACAGCGGCGGCGCATCGTCCGGCGGGCGTCCGGAACTCGGTGCGATGCTCCGTGCCGCCTCGAACCGCTTCTCGGTCGTCTGCAGCCGGGCTCGTGCCGCCGACAGCACGAGCCCTGCCGCGTGTCCTCACGGCGTCAGCGTGGAACCTTTACCCGACGGGCGGCAGGGTCCAGGTCGCCAGTCGAGCCGAGCGCTCCCGACCGGCGACAGGACTCAAGTCGCCGGAGCGAGAGGGCCGCCGTACGGACGCCGCCGGCACAAGGTCAATGTTTCCCGCGGTGCTGGCGTCACGCTGCACCGCAAACGAAACACCGGGCGAGGATGGGCCCCTGAACGAAACCGGTGGCTGTGGTGCCGACCCGCGCGCACCGAACCGGGTGAGACGTCTGGACTCGGTTTTTCCGATGCTTCTCGCGCATTCGCAGGTCGGCGGCTTGTTCCGGCCGGCGGGATCGGGGTCGTGACAATGGATCCGTTGGTGGTCCGGGCCCATGGGCTCTGGGAGGACCTGGCCCGGGTGCCGGTGTCGTTCGCCCCGCCGGGCGGTGTGGACGTGGTGGTCTCCCCGAGGTCCGGGCTGTGCCCGGCCGGCTGGGTCGGCGTGGTGGCTCTGGGCGGATCAGCGATCGTGACCGCGCCGAGCGACCGTACCGCCCGGATCGTGCGTGACGCACTGAGGGGGCTGCCGGTGGAGGCCGTCGTGGACAGCGTCCTGGTCCGGGAGGCCCTGCCCGTCGCTCGGATGCTCGGACCGGCTGCGCTGGCCTATGTGTGCGACGCGCGATTCCGGCCGGCGGAATCCGGCGCGTGGACGGTGGAGCAACTGCCGGGTTCCACTCATGCGGATGTACGGAGCCTGGAGCAGGTGGCCGGTCGCGACGACGCCGGTGAGGCTGCGCTGGACGAGATGACGTCGCCCGCGTTCGTGGTGCGCGAGCACGGGCGGGTGGTTGCCGCCGCGGGATACCGGGCCTGGCCGAGGCGGACGGCCCATGTCGCTGTACTGACGGCGCCGGAAGCGCGCGGGCGGGGACTGGCACGGGTGACGGGCTCAGCGGCGGTCGCGCACGCCCTCGCCGACGGGTTGCTGCCGCAGTGGCGCGCGCGCCCGTCCGCCTCCCGGCGCGTGGCGGCCGCATTGGGTTTCGAGGAACTGGGTTCCCAACTCAGCGTCGAGATCGCCTGAGAGAAGCGGTACGGCCCGTCGCACAGTCCCGCGGCGGGCCGGCCGGGCTTCGGTACGTCCCGACAGGACATCCTCACCCCCCCGACACACACGCGTCCGGCGCCCGAGCGGACCTCCATGGGGGAAGAAGAGGTCCGACCGGCCGCCGGGTGTCAGCGCGTTCATGGGTGCTGTCCCGGTCTGCGGTTCCGGGTGGGGCCGGAACCGCAGACCGGGGGCGGAGCTGGTTGGCGCGTGTCGCGTTCGCGGTACCGGATGCGGGTCACGCTGATGAACCGGAACGTATTCGGTAAGCGCTTTCTAGTCAACGGTTCACGCAGTCCTCATCCGGCCAACTCCGCTCCGCGCGTGGCCAGACACCTCGCGGGCACCTCCCGGGCACCGCCGGGCCCCGGCCCGACCCGGGCCCGCCACCCCGCGAGCGGAAGCGGCCGGTGTGTAATGGGAGGCCAGACACCGTGCCGGACATCGGAACGGACACCGAGACCCCGGGAGTATCCATGGCCGCCGGCCGGCCCAGACTGCTGTTCGTGACGGATCTGGCCTACCAGGCCCGGGGTCGCCGGTACTGCGACGAGGACATCTTCCTGACCTCCCGGCTCCGCGAGGACTTCGACCTCGCGCTGTGCCATCCGCTCGACGCCCCCGCGCTGGTGGACTCCCCCGGCTTCGACGCGGTCGTCGTCCGCAACAGCGGGCCCGTCCTGCACCACCAGGCCGCGTACGACGACTTCCGCGAGCGGGCGACGGCCCGCGGTGTACCGGTCTGCACCCAGCTGACGGGCAAGGGCGACCAGGCCGGTAAGCGGTACCTCCTCGACCTCACCGCCCAGGGCTTTCCCGTGATCCCGACCGTCGACCGCCCGCAGGACCTCGGGCTGCTCCCGGAGACGGCCGAGTACGTGGTGAAACCGAAGCTGGGCGCGGACTCGATCGGCCTGGAGTTCGTGTCCCGGGAGCGGCTGCGGACCCTGGCGTACGACGAGGGCTCCGGTGTACTCGTCCAGCCGCGCATCGACTTCCGGTACGAGGTGTCGTTCTACTACGTCGACCACACCTTCCAGTACGCCCTGTACGCGCCCCGACCCGACCGGCGCTGGCATCTCGAACGCTACGAACCCACGCCCGCCGACCTGGACTTCGCCGGCCGTTTCATCGACTGGAACGACATCGACCACGGCATCCAGCGCGTCGACGCCTGCCGCGCCCCGGACGGCGGACTGCTGTTGGTCGAGTTGGAGGACCTGAACCCGTATCTGTCCCTGGACCTCCTCGACGACGCGACCCGTGACTCCTTCGTGGCGAGTCTGAAGGCCTCGCTCCACCGCCTGCTCGGCCGGCCCTGAAGACCGCCGCACGCGTACGGGAGTGACGCGCGGTCCGGACCGAAAGGGCCTGCCACCTCCGACGAAGGCCTGCCCAGCGGCTCTTGACACGCCCGGACCGGGTCGCTTTACTCCATCCAACGCCAGCCGAGCACCTGGCGCGAGAGGGACGCCCAGCCGGTAGACGGTCCACGCACCGTGAGCCCGGACAAAGTCGCCAGGACGGCCGCACAGCGGCGGAATCCGAGGCGGGGACGTACCCCCCGGTCTGTGGAGCTCATCATGTTCCTCCTCCCCCGCGTGCCCCCCTTCGGCGACCGCATGATCGCGACCGGGTTCCAGGAGCCGACTTCTCCGGAAGTACGCCGCCGTACCCGCTGATCGCCTCGGCGCCGCACCGCGCACCGCCCACCGTGGGCGACCTCCGCCGGCAGTACTGCCGGCAGCAACGCGCGTCACCTCACCGACCCGCACCGACGGTTGTGTCGTGGCGCCCCTCGACGGCGTCCCGTACCCGCCTCACGCACGTACTCCTGGGGGCTCATATGGCCGCAGCACATCACCCGAGCGGCACTCCCGCACTACCGACGCGTCGCACGGTGCTGCGACGGGGCACGGCTGTCGCGGGAGCAGCCGCCGCGACCGCCGCGCTGTCGGCGTGTGCGGGACCGGGGAGCGGTGTCGACGCCGACGGCCGGGTCAGGATCGAGGTGTGGCACGGGCAGACCGACACCGGCCGTGCGGCGATCGAGGACCTGGCGGCGAAGTTCAACCGGACCCATCCTCGTATCCGGGTCGACCTCGGTGGCGGAGTCCTGTCGGACGCGATGCTGCAGAAGATCACCGCCGCCCTCGCCTCCGGTTCGTTCCCCGACATCGCCTACATCTTCGGTTCCGACCTGGCGAGCGTCGCCCGCAGTCCCTCCGTGGTGGACCTGACCGACACGTTCCACTCCGGTCCCGTTCCCTGGCAGGACTTCTGGGCGCCGGCCCGCGATGCGGTCACCCTCAACGGCCAGGTGCGGGCCGCACCCGCACTCATCGACTCACTGGCGGTCGTGTGCAACAAGAAGCTCTTCCGCGACGCGGGCCTGCCGCTGCCCCGCGCCGGCTGGAGCTGGGACGACTTCACCAGGACGGCGGCCAAGCTCACCGACCGTGCGCGCGGCGTCTTCGGCACCGGCTGGCCCGGCGTGGGCGACGAGGACACCGTGTGGCGGCTGTGGCCGATGATCTGGGACCTCGGGGGTGACGTCACCACCGAGGACGGACGACGCATCGGTTTCGAGGACACCGGTCTCAGGGCCCTGCAGACGGTGGAGGCCCTCGTGAAGACTCGGAGCGTCTACATCGACTCCAAGCCCGGCAGCGAACAGATGTACCGGGTCTTCCTCTCGGGCCGCATGGGCATGGCCGTCACCGGACCATGGCAACTCCCCGACATCCGGCAGGCCAAGGTCGACTACCACGTCGTACCGCTGCCCAGCTACAGCGGAAAGCCCATCACCATCTCCGGGCCCGACACCTGGACCGTCTTCGACAACGGATCCGCCCGCGTCGAAGCCGCCCGCACCTTCGTGACCTGGCTGTCGCGGCCCGCCCAGGACGTGCAGTGGGACATCCACGCCGGCAGCCTGCCCATGAGCAAGGGCACGCAGGCGCTGCCGCAGTGGCGGAAGCAGGAGGACGACACCCCAGGGTTGCGGGTGTTCACCAAGACCCTGCAATCGGCGCGGGTGCGCCCGGTGCATCCGGCGTATCCGCAGATCTCGCAGGCACTCGGCCAGGCCATCACCGCCGTGCTCCTCGGCCGCGGCTCCCCTGCCGAGGCCCTGCGCGACTGCGTGGACGAAGCCAACGCCGCCCTGCTCATCCCGCGTTGAGAGGACTTGCCATGTCCCGCCTGCCCACCCCCCTGACCCTCGCGGACCGGGGCGAGAAGCGCGGTCCCCGTACGCGGACACGCCCCCTCCTCGGCAAGGGCGACCCGGCCCCGGACATCCCACCGGGTGGCCGCTCCCCCCGACGAAGGCTGCGGCGGGAGACGGCGACCGCCTGGGCGTTCGTCGCGCCGTCCGTCCTCGTCATCCTCGGGCTGAGCGTCGTCCCCGTCGTCTGGTCGCTGCTCCTGTCCTTCCAGGCCGACGACCTCGTGACCCCCAGCCGGTGGGTCGGCCTGGACAACTACCGCGCTCTCGCCCAGGACCCCCACTTCGACCAGGCGGTGCGCAACACCGTCCTGTACACGGCTCTCTACGTGCCGTTGAGCATCGGCATCGGGCTGTTCCTCGCCCTCGCCCTGAACCGGCGCATCCGGCTGGTCGGGCTCTACCGGACGCTCATCTTCGTGCCGTTCGTCATCTCGGCCGCGGCCCAGGGGGTGCTGTTCTCCTTCATCCTCGACCCGGAGTTCGGCGCGGCCAACGCCGTCCTGAACTCGTTCGGCATCTCCCCGCAGGGCTTCCTCAACGATCCGGGCCAGGCGTTGTTCGCGCTGCTGGCGATCTCCCTGTGGAGCGGCACCGGCTTCTGCGTGGTGGTTCTGCTGGCGGCTCTGCAGGACGTCCCGCCCTCCCTCATCGAAGCGGCCCGCCTCGACGGGACCGGGCGCCTGCAACTGCTACGCCATGTCGTTCTCCCCTCGCTCGGACCGGTCATGGTCTTCCTCCTGCTGTGGCAGGCCATCACGTCCCTGCAGGTCTTCGACCTCGTCTACGTCACGACCAAGGGCGGCCCGCTGGGCTCCACCACCGTGATCGTCTACTTCATCTGGGAGCAGGCGTTCAAGAACTTCACGGCCGGTTACGGCGCGGCTGCGGCGTACGCCCTGGCCATCGCGCTGCTGCTGCTCGCGGCGGTCCCCCGGCTGACGCGCGCGCTGCGTGACCGGGCCCGCCCGGACCGGCGCCTCGAAGGAGCCGCACGATGACGACCGCATCCTCCACGCCCGCCTCCTCCTCGACCGTCGTGTACGCCGACACCGCCGGGCCCGTGCCCGCCGGGCAGGCCGCGGAACCGGGCCGGCGCCGGAACCGGCTGCCGTTCAGCCCCTGGCATCTCCTGCTCGCTCCGCTCTGCCTGGTGTTCGCGATTCCGCTGATCTGGCTGCTGCTCAGCTCCGTCATGAGTGACGCCGAGATCAACCGGTTCCCGCCCGCGCTGTGGCCGTCGGGGATCGACCTGGGCGGCTACCGGTACGTGATCGGCAACGCGATGTTCCCCCGGTGGTTCGCCAACTCGCTGATCGTGTCCGTGACCGCGGTGGCGTCCAACCTGGTGCTGGGCTCCCTGGGCGGCTACGCCTTCGCCCGTATGCGGTTCGCCGGTTCCCGGGTGCTGCTCGCGCTCATGCTCGCCACGATGGCCATACCGTTCCAGCTGACGATGATCCCGACCTTCCTGGTCATGAAGCGACTGGGACTCATCGACTCGCTGGGCGCGCTGATCGTGCCCTCGCTGGTCACACCGTTCGCCGTGTTCCTGCTGCGCCAGTTCTTCCTGTCGCTGCCCAGGGAGTTGGAGGAGGCGGCGTGGCTGGACGGCTGTTCACGGCTGGGCGTGCTGTGGCGGATCGTGCTGCCGCTGTCCCGGCCCGCCCTGAGCACCGTGGCCGTGCTGACGTTCCTCACCACGTGGAACGACCTGACCTGGCCGCTGATCGCCATCAACCATGACACCCAGTACACCCTGCAACTGGGCCTGACGACCTTCCAGGGCCAGCATCACACCAGGTGGTCGGCGGTCATGGCGGGCAACATGATCACCGTGCTGCCCGTCCTGCTCGCGTTCCTGTTCGCCCAGAAGACCTTCATCCAGTCGATCACATCGAGCGGCCTCAAGGGGTAGCCCGCGCCCGGCCCGGCCCCGGCTCAGCCCCGGCTCATGCCCGCTCGGCGTGCCGTCCGGCGGCCCACTGCGGCTGTGCCCTTCGGCGCCCGCATGTTCACGTACATCAGCACCCGGCTCCATCAACACCCGGCTCTCAGGAAGACGTATGCCGCGAACCTTCGACCTGCTGGTCATCGGGGATGCCAACCCCGATGTCGTCCTCGGTCCCCTCCACGCACCGCTCGCCTTCGGACAGCACGAGCAACTCGTCGGCTCCGGACTCCTCACCCTCGGTGGCTCGGCCGCCATCATGGCCTGTGGCGCGGCCCGGCTCGGTCTTGAGGTCGCGTTCGCCGGACGGATCGGTGACGACGAGGCGGGCCGCTTCGTACGGGCCGCGCTGGACGACCGCGGCGTGGACACCGGTGCCCTGCGCGTCGACAGGACCCTGGCCACTCCCCTGACCGTCGTCCTGACCCTGTCGGACGGCGACCGGGCGATCCTCACCTCACCCGGTACGTTGACCGCCACCGGGCCGGAGGACGTGCCGAGGGACCTGCTCGTCACCAGCCGGCACATCCACGCGGCTTCGTACTTCCTGCTGCCCGAACTCGCCGCCGCGCTGCCGGAGTTGTTCGGTACGGCCCGTGCCCGGGGGGCCACCACCTCCCTCGACACCAACGACGACCCCTCGGGCCGGTGGGCACCGGACGCCCTGCCGGCCACGCTCGCCGTCACCGACTTCCTGCTGCCCAACGCCCAGGAGGCCATCGCCCTGTCGGCCGCCATGCCGGCGTCCGCCGCCCTGTCGTCCACGGCCGGGACGACCGCGGAGTCCGTCGAGACGGCGGCCGCCGCCCTCGCGGCTCAGGGGCCGCACGTGATCGTCAAGAACGGTGCGGCCGGTGCCGTCGCCCACGACGGCTCCACCCTGCTGAGCACGGACGGCATCCCCGCCCAGCCGGTGGACACCGTCGGAGCCGGTGACAGTTTCGATGCCGGATTCGTCGCCGCGCACCTGCGCGGTCTGTCCACCGCCCATGCCCTCGCCCTCGCCGCGGCCTGCGGCGCGCTGTCCACCCGCGCCCACGGCGGCACCCCGTCCCAGCCCACCTGGGCCGAGGCCGTGGCCGCCCTCTCCCGTAACGGAAAGAACCTCTGATGACTCTCAGCACCCCGAAGATCGTGTTCATCGGCGCGGGCAGCGTCGTGTTCACCCAAGGCCTGCTGGCGGACCTGCTGGCCTTCCCCGAGCTGCGGGGCGCCCACATCGCACTGCACGACATCGACGCCGAACGCCTCGCCACCGCCGAGGGAGCGGCCCGGCAGATCGCGGACCGGCTCACCGGGACCGGCGCCGCCCGTCCGCGGGTGACCGCTCACCTGGAGCGGCGCGCGGCGCTCCAGGACGCCGACTTCGTCATCAACATAGTGCAGGTCGGCATGGGCGAGGCGACCCGGACCGACTTCGACGTCCCGCAGCGCCACGGCCTGCGGCAGACCATCGGCGACACCCTGGGGATCGGTGGCATCTTCCGCGCGCTGCGCACCTTCCCCGTACTCAAGTCCCTCGCCGCCGACATCACCGAGCTCTGCCCGGACGCGTGGCTGCTGAACTACACCAACCCCATGGCCATGAACGTCCAGTACCTGACCCGGGCCACCGGCCTGACCCGGGTGGTCGGACTGTGCCACTCGGTGTACTGGACCATCCACGACCTGGGCGAACTGCTCGGCGTACCGCACGAGGAGATCACCTACCGTGCCGCCGGCGTGAACCACCAGGCCTGGGTGCTGCGGCTGGAACACCAGGGCACCGACCTCTACCCGCTCCTGGACAAGCTGATCGAGCAGGATCCTCAGCTGCGGCGCCGGGTCCGCGTCGACATGTACAGGCGCCTCGGCTTCTACCCGACCGAGACGAGCGAGCACTCCTCCGAGTACGTCCCCTGGTACCTGCACCACGACAGCGAGATCGAAAGGCTGCGGCTGCCGATCGGTGCGTACCTCGGCATCGTCGACGAGAACGTCGCGGCGTACGAACACACCCGCCAGGCACTCGCCGCGGGTACGCCCCTGCCGGTCGAGGGCACCATGGAGTACGCCCCGCAGATCATCCACAGCATCGTGACCGGCACACCCCGCACCGTCTACGGCAACGTCCCCAACCACGGCCTGATCGACAACCTCCCCGCCACCGGCATCGTCGAAGTGCCCTGCCTGGTGGACTCCCTCGGCGTCCAGCCGACCAGGGTCGGGCCGCTGCCCGCCCAGCTGGCGGCGCTCAACCGCAACTATCTGAGCATGAACGAGCTCGTGGTCCGCGCCGCCATGGAGGACGACCCGCGGTCCATCCGCCAGGCGGCCATGGCGGATCCCGCCACCGCCGCCGCGCTGCCGGTCGAGCGCATCTGGGACCTGTGCGACGACATGGTACGAGCGCATGCGGAGCTCCTTCAGCCCTCCCTGCGCGCGACCCTCGGACACTGAGGCCACCTGTGGCGTATCGGGTGTCGCACGGAAGAGCACGAGTGGGCGGACGACCCGCGGACACCCGAGAGCGTGCGTACACGTGACCATCGCCGCCCCAAGGCCGATACTGCCGGGAGCAGGCCCTCGGGGAACGATCAGTCGCCAGTCTCACCAGGAGGTACCCATGAAGATGCTCATCAACGTCGCGGAGACCGTTGTCGCGGACGCGCTGCGGGGCATGGCAGCCGCGCACCCTGAGCTGACCGTGGATGTCGAGAACCGGGTGATCGTGCGGCGGGACGCGCCGGTGGCCGGGAAGGTGGGGCTCGTCTCGGGCGGCGGATCGGGGCACGAGCCGCTGCACGGCGGATTCGTGGGTCCCGGGATGCTGTCCGCCGCCTGTCCCGGCGAGGTGTTCACCAGCCCGGTGCCGGACCAGATGGTGCGGGCCGCGGCCGCCGTGGACAGCGGCGCCGGGGTGCTGTTCATCGTGAAGAACTACACCGGTGACGTGCTCAACTTCGACATGGCGGCGGAGCTGGCCGAGGACGAGGGCATCCAGATCGCGAAGGTGCTCGTCGACGACGACGTCGCGGTCACCGACAGCCTCTACACGGCCGGCCGCCGCGGCACCGGCGCGACACTGTTCGTGGAGAAGATCGTGGGCGCCGCCGCCGAGGAGGGCCGGCCGCTGGAGCGGGTCGAGGCGCTGGCCCGCCAGGTCAACGAGAACTCGCGCAGTTTCGGTGTCGCGCTCAGCGCCTGCTCCACGCCCGCCAAGGGCAGCCCCACCTTCGATCTGCCCGCAGGAGAACTGGAGCTGGGTGTCGGGATCCACGGTGAGCCCGGCCGGGAACGGCGGGCGATGATGACCTCGCGGGAGATCGCCGACTTCTCGGTGAACGCCATCCTGGAGGACATGCACCCGCGCAATCCCGTCCTGGTGCTGGTGAACGGCATGGGCGCCACCCCGCTGCTGGAGCTGTACGGCTTCAACGCGGAGGTGCAGCGGGTGCTGACCGACCGCGGGGTCCCGGTGGCCCGCACCCTCGTCGGGAACTACGTCACCTCGCTCGACATGGCCGGTGCCTCGGTGACCCTGTGCCAGGTCGACGAGGACCTGCTGCGGCTGTGGGACGCACCGGTGCGTACGGCGGGTCTGCGCTGGGGCATGTGAGGCGCCGCTCACCCCCGTACCTCCCGGCGCGACCGGGCAACACCCTCACCACGCAAGGAGATCCAGTGCTCGACGCCGACTTCTTCCGCCGTTGGATGACGGCGACCGCCGTGTCCGTGGAACACGAGGCGGAACGGCTCACCGCTCTCGACTCGCCGATCGGCGACGCCGATCACGGCAGCAATCTGCAGCGCGGTTTCCGCGCCGTGGCGACCGCGCTGGATAAGGAGGAGCCGGGCACCCCCGGTGCTGTCCTGATTCTCGCCGGACGCACCCTGATCTCGACCGTGGGCGGCGCCTCGGGCCCGTTGTACGGGACTCTGCTGCGGCGCACCGGCAAGGCGCTCGGTGACGCCGCCGAGGTGGACGAGCGGGAGTTCGCGGAGGCGCTGCGCACCGGCGTGGACGCGGTGTCGCAGCTCGGCGGGGCGGCGCCCGGCGACAAGACGATGATCGACGCGCTCGTGCCGGCGGTCGACGCGCTCGGCCGGTCCTTCGCCGCGGCACGGTCGGCCGCCGAGGAGGGAGCTCTCGCGACCACGCCGTTGCAGGCGCGCAAGGGCAGGGCGAGCTATCTGGGCGAGCGCAGTGTCGGACACCAGGATCCGGGGGCCACCTCCTCGGCGATCCTGATCGCGGCGCTCGCGGAGACGGCCGGTGAGTGACGTCGTGAAGGACGCCCCGAAGACACCGGCAGCAGGGGACGACGGCACGAAGCTCGTGGGCGTCGTGCTCGTGTCGCACAGCGCCGCGGTGGCCGCCTCGGTCGCCGAACTGGCGACGGGGCTCGCGGGCGGCGGCACGCTCGCCCCGGTGGCGGCGGCGGGCGGCGACGGGCACGGCGGCCTGGGCACCAGTTCCGAGCTGATCTCCGACGCGGCCGCCGCTGTGGACCGCGGCGCCGGTGTCGCCGTTCTCACGGACCTGGGCAGCGCGGTCCTCACCGTGAAGGCCCTGCTGGCCGAGGGCGACGAACTCCCCTCGGGGACCCGTCTGGTGGACGCGCCGTTCGTCGAGGGCGCGGTGGCGGCGGTCGTCACGGCGTCCGCCGGAGCGGACCTGGCGGCTGTGGAGGCGGCGGCAGCGGAGGCGTACACGTACCGGAAGGTGTGAGGCGGGCACGTACGTACGCGGAGGCCGGAGGTGTGACGCGGGCGGGCGCCCTCGGTTCAGCTCCGGGCGACGAGTTCGCGGGCGAGCCGCTCCCCCTGGGCGGCGGCCGCCCCCGGGTTCTCGATGGGCGAGGCGCCGGAGCCCTTGAACAGGATGTAGGTGACTCCGGACGCCGCTCCGCCGCCCCGCGGGTCGGGGCGGATGCCGAGGTTGCGGGCCAGGGCGTACGAGGCTTCGCCGATGATGTCGTCGGGGCCGATGTCGCCGACGACCGCGTACCGGACACGGTCGCCGTGGATGACCGCGGCGACCGTCCCGCGCCGGACGTCGTGCTCCCGATGGTTCCAGCGGTGGCTGGGCCCGGGCACGACCACGTACGGCAGCCGCTCGGCGCTCAGCTGGCGTCCGTCGGACTGCTGGAAGGCGGTGGTGTCGCAGAAGAGCGGATCGGTGCGTTCGTTGCAGTGCCGGCCCGGTCTGCCGTCGCAGTCGATGTCCAGGTCGGCCTTCCAGAAGACGGCTCCCTGCCTGTCGCAGACCTCGATGTCCGCGGGCTCGCCGTGATCGCTGCGGAAGCGGTCGCGTGAGACGGGGGCGCAGTCGCGCACGGCGGCCAGGAGTTCCGCGGCCCCGACGTTGCGCGGAGTCCGTGTCTCCCGTGCGTGCGGGATGCTCCCCGCGTGCGGGAGGCTGCCGGCACGCGGGAGGTTCCCCGCGCTCGGGCCGCCGTGTCCGGCACGCCCGTGCCCGGGAGGCGGGGCGGCGCCGGGGAGTGTGGTGGGGGCGATCAGAGCGACCCCGGCCGCGGCCAGCATCAGCGTCCGGACACGCACGATAAGAGACCCTCTCCTGAGCGGGTACTGACGAACACTCAGCCCAATCTGGTGGGGGTCCGCTCATGAGGCCACTGCTGGGGGGCCGTACGGTGCATGTCCCGTGAGGTGTCCGGGGCGTATCGGGCGAGGTGTCGGGTGACGTTCCGTCGGGGGCCGGGTGGCCGGATTCGTCGACGACTCCGGCCACCCGGCCACCCTCGTCGGCGCGGGTCAGCGACGACAGCGTTCCGCACCGTCGGCATGAACTTCCCTGCGACAGAGGTGAGTTCGACTGCCAAGAGGATCAGCATACGTAACGTCCGGCCGAAATCGCGAACGGCGGCCCTCTTGTTGCGGCCCCACCGAGGACGTCATATTGGTCCGGACCAATCTCGTCGAGGTGAGGCCGAGGGAGGACAGGACTGTGCGACGCCCACTCCTGCGAACCGCCGTGGTCTGGGGCGCGCTGCTCACGACGGTGTCCTGCGGCACGAACGGCCAGGGCACGGGCGAGGACGGCCGGCCACCCGCGGCCCCGGCCGGTGTCACCGCGGCGGCCGGCAGCGCGACCAGCGTGCACGTCATGTGGAACCGGGCCTCCGGAAAACCCGAGGTCACCCGTTACGAGGTGTATCGCGGCGCCACGAAGGTGAAGGAAGTACCCGGTTCCGAGTACATGGTCGACATCACCAGGCTCAAGCCGTCGACCCGGTACGCCTTCTCCGTCCGGGCGCGGGACGCCGACGGCAGGCTCGGACCGCCGAGCGAGCAGGTCCGGGCCACCACGCCCACCGCGGCAGCCGCCGACGGGCGGGCCCCGAGCCGCCCGGAGCGCCCCCGCGGGAAGGCGGTCGGGAGCCGGGCCGCGCAACTGTCCTGGGCCCGGTCCACGGACGACCTGGGCGTGGCCTCGTACGACGTCTATCAGGGCACGACGAAGATCCACAGTGTGGGCGGCGCGCAGACGGCGACCGTGGTCACCGGGCTGCGGCCGGGCACGCGCTACTCCTTCACGGTCCGGGCGCGCGACGCGGCGGACAACGTGTCGCCCGCGAGCGGGGCCGTCCGGATCACCACCCCGCCGGGGTCGGGCGACGGGAAGGGCGTGGACAGCGGCACGGGCATGGCGCCCACCGCGTTCCGCGCCACGACGCATCGCGAGGACGGGGCCCACTACCTCGACCTGTCCTGGACCCGGCCGGACGTGGACGGAGTGATCACGGAGTACCAGATCCAGCTCGACCGGAAGCCGGTCACCTCCCTCGTCTGGGGCGCGACGCCACCGCCCGGCAGGGCCACGTACAGCTTCTACGTGGGCCGGGAGGCCGGGCTCACCCAGCGGGTACGGATCCGGGCGAAGCTGCCGGACGGCACCTGGGGCGCCTTCTCGAAGGAACGCACGGTGACGACCGGGCGGACCGCGCAGCCGTAGGAACAGGACTGGGAACGGCCCGGGATCCGGGGATCGTTCACCTGTACGGTCCTGGCCCGCATGCGGAAACGGCGGCCGTCGCATTGGCTCGGTCCGAAGGCAGCACGGGCGCTCCCAACCTTCGGCGGCTCATGGGATGTACCGCCACCGTGCCGCTGGAGGGCAGTCCTATGCGTATCACTCAGACACTCGTCCGCTCCGGCCCGGCCGTGGCTGTCGCCGCGCTGCCGCTGGCCCTCGCCGCAGGTCTGCCCGGTGTGGCAGCCGCGGCCGCCACGGGGATCAACGTGACCACCAGTGGCGGAACGGTGCAGGTGACCACCAGCGCGTGCGTCACCAGGTCCAACGGATCCATGGGGAACGCCTCGCTGCTCTCCAGCGGTCAGGCGAACTTCGCGCAGGGGCGCCAGGTGACCCTGTCCGGGACCAGCGGCAGTCAGTCCGCCGCCTGGTCGAGCGTCACCTCCGGCACCTACACCGTCATCGTGGTCTGCGCCGACGGCTCCACCGCGGGCACCCAGTCCGTCACGGTCTCGCCGGTCTCGACACCCACGATCTCCGCGACGGCGTCACCCTCGCGCGGGGTGATGGGCGGCATGGGCAGCACGACGCAGGACTACGGCACCGTCACCTACGTCGCGGGCGGCGTCCTGGTGGCCGCCGGGGTCGGGGCCACCGTCTGGGTACTGCGCCGGCGGTCCAGGCCGAACCGGCTCTGAACACGGCGCTCCGGTCCCGGCCGGGACCGTCGGGATGCCGCCGGACCGGTCGGACCGGCCGGACCCCGGCCGTCCCTCCGACTGGACGGGTCAGGACGCCGGGTCCTCGGCCGGGAGCCGCTCGAACTCCTCCAGCGCGTGCGTGAGCCACCCCGTCCAGAAGGTCTCCAGGTCGATCCCGGCACGCAGGACCAGGTGCTGGAGCCGGTCCCCGGGAGCGTCCTTGCCGGGCGGGAAGTCGCGCTCCTGGATCTCCTCGTACTCCGCCAACTGCCGGCGGTGCAGACCGAGATGGCGGCGCAGATCCGCCTCGATGCCCTCGGTGCCGACCACCGCCGCCGCCCGCAGCCGCAGCAACAGCGTGTCGCGCAGGGGCTTGGGGTCCTGGGACGCGGCGGTCCAGCGGGCCAGTTCGGCGCGGCCCGCGGGCAGGACCTCGTACCGCTTCTTCTGCCCGCGGGTCGGCTGCTGCGGGGCGAGGGCCCTGATGGAGCCCTCGGCCTCCAGTTTTCCCAGCTCGCGATAGATCTGCTGATGCGTCGCCGACCAGAAGTAGCCGATCGACTTGTCGAAGCGACGGGTCAGCTCCAGCCCCGACGACGGCTTCTCAAGCAGGGCGGTGAGGATCGCGTGCGGGAGTGACATGGGGTCATCCTAGGGACGGGGCCGGGCCGGGTCCGGCGGCCTACAGCGCCGCCGCCAGCTCGGTGCCCTGCTTGATGGCCCGCTTGGCGTCCAGTTCGGCCGCCACGTCGGCGCCGCCGATGAGGTGCACGCTGCGGCCGGCGGCGAGCAGCGACTCGTACAGGTCGCGGCGCGGTTCCTGGCCCGTGCAGAGCACGATGGTGTCGACCGGCAGGACGGAGCTCTCTCCGTCGACGGTGACATGCAGCCCGGCGTCGTCGATGCGGTCGTACCGGACGCCGGGGACCATGGTGACTCCGCGGTGCTTGAGTTCGGCGCGGTGGATCCAGCCGGTGGTCCTGCCGAGGCCGGCGCCGACCTTGGACGCCTTGCGCTGCAGGAGGTGGACGCTGCGCGGCGGGGCCGGCCGCTCGGGCGCGCCGAGGCCACCGGGTGCCCGGTAGTCCATGTCGACGCCCCAGTGCCGAAAGTACGTCGCCGGGTCCTCGCTCGCCTTGTCGCCGCTGTCGGTCAGGTACTCGGCGACGTCGAAGCCGATGCCGCCCGCGCCGAGGATCGCGACCCGGTCGCCGACGGGGGCGCCGTCGCGCAGCACGTCGAGGTATCCGACGACGCTCGGGTGGTCCACGCCGGGGATCTCGGGGGTGCGCGGGCCGACACCCGTGGCGACGACGACCTCGTCGTACGGGTCGAGGTCCGCGTCACCGACCGGGGTGTTCAACCGGACGTCCACGCCGTGCAGTTCGAGCTGGGTGCGGAAGTAGCGGATGGTCTCGTCGAACTCCTGCTTGCCCGGGACCTTGCGGGCCACGTTGAGCTGGCCGCCGATCTCCGCCGCGGCGTCGTAGAGCGTGACGTCGTGGCCGCGCTCGGCGGCACTGACCGCGCAGGCGAGCCCGGCCGGGCCCGCGCCCACGACGGCGACGCGCTTACGGGTACGGGTCGGGGCGAGGACGAGTTCCGTCTCGTGGCAGGCCCTCGGGTTCACCAGGCAGGAGGTGATCCTGCCGCTGAACGTGTGGTCGAGGCAGGCCTGGTTGCAGCCGATGCAGGTGTTGATGGCCTCGGGCCGACCGGCCTTCGCCTTGCTCACGAAGTCGGGGTCGGCGAGCATCGGGCGGGCCAGCGACACCATGTCGGCGTGTCCCTCGGCGAGCAACTCCTCGGCCAGTTCAGGGGTGTTGATGCGGTTCGTCGTCACGAGCGGGATCGACACGGCGCCCATGACCTTCTTGGTGACCCAGGCGTACGCGCCTCGCGGCACCGAGGTGGCGATGGTGGGGATGCGGGCCTCGTGCCAGCCGATGCCGGTGTTGATGATGGTCGCCCCGGCGGCCTCGACGGCCCTGGCGAGGGTGATCACCTCGTCGAGGGAGGAGCCGCCCGGGACCAGGTCCAGCATCGAGAGGCGGTAGATGATGATGAAGTCCTCGCCGACCGCCTCGCGCACCCGGCGGACGATTTCGAGGGGGAACCGTGTGCGGTTCTCGTAGGAGCCGCCCCAGCGGTCGTCGCGCTTGTTGGTCTGCGCGGCGACGAACTCGTTGATGAGATAGCCCTCGGAGCCCATGATCTCGACGCCGTCGTAGCCGGCGTGCCTGGCGAGGCGGGCGGCGCGGGCGTAGTCGTCGATGGTCCGCTCGACCTCGTCGTCCGTCAGGGCGCGGGGCTGGTGGGGGCTGATGGGCGCCTGCAGTGCGCTGGGCGCGACCAGGTCGGGGTGGTAGGCGTACCGGCCGAAGTGGAGGATCTGCATCGCGATCTTCCCGCCCTCGCGGTGGACCGCTGCGGTGATTTCGGCGTGCTGTTCGGCTTCCGCCTCGGTGGTGAGTTTGGCGCCGCCGTCGTAGGGGCGGCCCGCCTCGTTGGGGGCGATGCCGCCGGTGACGATGAGGCCGACGCCGCCACGGGCCCTGGTCGCGTAGAACTCCGCCATGCGCTCGAAGCCGTTGTCCGCCTCTTCCAGGCCTACGTGCATGGAGCCCATGAGTACGCGGTTCGGCAGGGTGGTGAACCCCAGGTCCAGGGGGTTCAGCAGGTGGGGGTAACGGGTCATCGGGCCCTCCGGGTGCGGTGTCGTCCTCATGGTTGTAGACGACGGGCGACCTTTTATGCAACTAGTTGCAAAAGGCCGGGGGTCCATTGTGACGAGAACCTCGCGGGGGCCCTGCGGGTGCGGGTCGCTGTGGCTTGTTGCGCCGTTCCCCGCGCCCCCTGGGGGGTGGGTGGCTCGGGAACGTCCGAACGTGCGAGTCCGTCGTGGCTGGTCGCGCAGTTCCTCGCGCCCCTTAGGGGGTGGGGGCTCAGGAACGTTCGGGAGTGCGGGTCCGTTGTGGGTGAGTGCGCCGTTCCCCGCGCCCCTTAGGGAGTGAGGGCTCAGGAACGTTCGGGAGTGCGGGTCCGTCGTGGCTGAGCGCGCCGTTCCCCGCGCCCCTTAGGGAGTGAGGGCTCAGGAACGTTCTGCAGTGCGGGTCCGTCGTGGGTGAGTGCGCCGTTCCCCGCGCCCCTTAGGGAGTGAGGGCTCAGGAACGTTCTGCAGTGCGGGTCCGTCGTGGCTGAGCGCGCCGTTCCCCGCGCCCCTTGGGGCGGCCTCGACGACCGGGGCCCAGGGGACGCGAACTCTGCCTTTCGGGGTGCGAGCGCGCGGGTGCCTCTCCTGGGGGCCCGGGGACGTCTTTCAGGGGCGCGGGGAACGGCGCGCTCAGCCACGGCCGACCCGCACCCACAACCCCACCTCACCTCCCACTCCCTAAGGGGCGCGAGGAACTGCGCGACCAGCCACGACGGGCCCGCGCCCTCAGCCAGCCCCCACCCCCGGCCACATGCCAATGATCACGTTTGCGTGGAGTTCCTCCGACACCTCCACCCGAGGTATCAGCCCCGCAGCGGCGAACACCCCCACAGCCCGCCCCACCTGCCGCTCACTCGTCTCGACGAGCAGGCTCCCGCCGGGAGCGAGCCATCCCGGCGCCCCCGCGGCGACCCGCCGCAGAACGTCGAGCCCGTCCCCTCCCCCGTCGAGCGCGACGAGCGGTTCGTGATCGCGGGCCTCCGGCGGCAGGAACCCCACCTCCCCCGTGGGCACGTACGGCACGTTGGCGGCCAGCACCCCGACCCGCCCGCGCAGCCCCCGCGGCAACGGCCCGAAGAGATCACCCTCGTAGACCCGGCCGCGCTCACCGACATTGCGGCGAGCACAGCGCACGGCGACCGGGTCGATGTCGGCGGCATGCAGTTCCGCCCCGGGAAGGGCCGCCACGAGCGCGGCCCCCACCGCGCCCGAGCCGCAGCACAGGTCCACGACGACCGGAGCCTCCGGGGCGAGCTCGACAGCCTGCCGGACCAGGAATTCGGTGCGTCTGCGAGGTACGAAGACGCCAGGTTCCACGGCGATCCGCAGACCGCTGAACTCGGCCCAGCCCAGGACGTGTTCGAGCGGCTGACCCGCGCTGCGGCGGTCCACCATGGCGGTGAGTTCGACCGGGGTACGGGCGGTGGTGAGGATCAGCCGCGCCTCGTCCTCGGCGAAGACGCAGCCCGCGGACCTGAGCGCGGTGACGACATGGACGTAAGAAGGTGGCATGGAGGCCAGGAGCCTTTCGGGAAGCCGAAGGGCGCTCTCCAGGCCGGCGGGACCTAGGTGACCTGATGCCGGCGAGGCCATGAGGCGGGAGCACCCGAGCTGACACAGCGGTAAATGGGGCTCACCTCCTCGGTCCGTCACGGCTGGGGCGGTCCTCAGCCGGACGGCAACATTACACGTCCGAGGCCCCCGGTCGCGGTGCGAACCCCGAACTCCCGCCACCACACGCCGACACGGCTTCTGGTTGCCCTGTACAACTAATGGTTGTAGCATGCAACCATCAGAGGAAGGGCAGCCCAGTGAACGCAGTCGCGACCGCAGCCGACGTCGCCATCGAGACGATCCACCACGAGATGACGGCCTTCGCCCGTCGCGCTCGGGCCTCGGCCGGCCGGCTGCACCCGGAGCTGTCCCTGGTCTCGTACACGCTTCTCGGTCATCTGGAGGAGAGCGGCGGCTGCCGCGCCACCGATCTCGCCGCGCACTACGCCCTCGACAAGTCCACGGTGAGCCGGCAGGTGTCGGCCCTCGAAGGCGCCGGGCTGATCGAGCGGCGCTCCGATCCGCAGGACCAGCGCGTCCAGGTGCTGCACCTCACGGCGGCCGGGACGGAGATCCTCGCCCAGGTGACCGCGAGCCGTCGGGTGGCCTTCCGCGAGCGGCTGGCGGGCTGGCCCGAGGAGGACCTGCGACGGTTCGCGGGGTATCTGCTGCGATACAACGCGGCGGGCCCCGGGCCGGGCGTGACGGCGACCTCGGACGGCTCCCGCGACTCCGACCACTCCGGCGACTCGGACGACTCGGACGACATCGACGGCTCGTACGACTTGTCCGCGGGCGGCTGAGAAGAGGCGGGAGCGCGGGCGTCGGAGCCGGCGGACCGGGACCCGAGCCCGCCGCCACGCGTCGCCCGCACCACCGACCCGTCAGCCCACCGCCACCGTCCGCCCGTCCTGTGACCGCTCCGGCACCCGCGCCGCCAGGAACCTCGTCCTGCGGCGGAGCCGGAAGCCCAGGGACTCGTAGAGCCGGACGGCGGTGGCGTTGTCCGCCGCGGTGTGCAGGAACGGGGTCTCGCCCCGGGCGCGTATGCCGTGCGCCACCGCCAGCGTCAGCCGGGTGGCCAGGCCCTCGCCGCGGACGGCCGCATCGGTGCAGACCGCGCTGATCTCCGTCCAGCCGGGCGGGTGCAGCCGCTCCCCCGCCATGGCGACCAGGGCCCCGCCCCGGCGTATCCCGAGGTAGGTGCCGAGTTCGACGGTGCGCGGCAGGAACGGGCCCGGTCTGGTCCGCGCCACGAGGTCCAGCATCTCCGGTACGTCGGCCGGGCCCAGCCGAACCGCCTCCGGGTCCGGCGCGGCGGCCAGGCCGTCGTCCACGAACTGCACGCCCTCCCCGCGGAACGTGATCTCCCAGCCCTCCGGTATCTCACCTCCGAAGCCGGGCAGCGCGATCTCCTTGCCCGGTCCGGCGAGCGCCGCGACGTCGGCCCAGTCGTCGGCGTCGGGGTCGTCGGGCAGGGCCAGCCAGGGCGACACGTCGGCGGGGTAGCGCAGCACACGGCCGCGGCGTTCGGCGAAGTGGGCGTGCGGACCGGTCAGCGAGGCCCGCGCGGGGTTGTCCAGGACGTGGGCGTGGGGCGTGGCGCTCATTCCGCGACCTCGATCACGACCTTGCCGCGGGCATGGCCCTCCTCGACGGCACGCAGCGCCTCGGCGGCCTGTTCGAGGGGGAAGGTCCGCGTCACCAGGGGGTCCAGCCTGCCGTCGACGACGAGCCGGGCCACCTCGTCGAGGACCGCGGCGGTACGGGCCCGTACGACGGGTGAGCCGCCGAGGCCCTCCACGATGTCCTTGCCGCCCGCGGTGATCAGTTTGGCGCGGTCCTTCACCAGCTCGGCCGCGGCCTCCAGCACCTCGCCGCCGACCAGGTCGTACACGGCGTCCACTCCCTCCGGCGCCAGGGCCCGGACGGCCTCGGCGAAGTCCGGTCCTGACGGCACGTGCGCGGCGCCGAGCGACTCGACCAGGTCCTTCTTGCCTGCGCTCGCGACCCCGATGACGTTCAGTCCGTCGGCGTGCGCGATCTGCGCGACCGCGACGCCGACCCCGCCGCCCGCGCCCGTGACCAGCAGGGTCGCGCCCGCCGGCAGGGCCAGCTGACGCACTCCGTCGTAGGCGGTGGCCGCCGCGACGGGCAGGGTGGCCGCGTCGGTGAAGGAGATCCCGGCGGGCTTGTGCGCGGTCACGGCCACGGGGAACAGCGCGTACTGGGCGTAGCCGCCCGCGACGGGGTTGCCGAAGACCTCGTCGCCCACCTCGAATCCCGTGACTCCCTCGCCGAGCTCCTCGACGACACCGGCGGCCTCGTTGCCGAGGACGGCGGGCAGCTCACGCCGCTGCTGACCTGGCCGCTGGTAGCCGGTGCGCTGCTTCCAGTCGACGGGGTTGACGCCCGCCGCCCGGACCGCGACCAGCAACTGACCGGGCCCGGGAGCCGGCCGGTCCTGCTCGACGAGGGCCTCGGTCTCCGGACCGCCGTACTGGGTGAAGACGTACGCCTTGGGCATCTGCTCCGTCACTCTCCTTCACGCCGATGAGGGCACTGCCGATCTGGGCCCCGCCGATGCGGCCGCCGTCGGTTCACCACCGTCGGCTCACCGCCACGGCTCACCACGATCGGCCGAGCCATCGGCGGGGCACTATCGGCAAGGAAGATCGCGGGTGCGGCTATTCCCGGGACCGTCCCGACCCGGCGAGTGTTCATACGGCGGCAATGATCCCCGGTCGGCTCCCACCGGCGGGCCCGGTACCGTGGAGGACGTACGCAACGATCAAGGGCCGCCGTCAGGCCGGCCTGGAGGCACCACTCGCATGAACGTCACCCGAGGCTTCGCCGGGCGTCCGCGCGTCCGCAACGACGGACTGCCGCCCGGCCAGTACGACGCCCGCGACGACTGGCCCGTCCTGTCCGCGGAGGTCACGCCGGACCTGGCGCCCGCGCAGTGGACGTTCACAGTCGACGGGCTGGTCGCCGAGGAGCGCACCTGGACCTGGGACGAGGCGCACGCGCTGCCGCCGTCCGCGTACGAGGGCGACATCCACTGCGTGACGAGCTGGTCGAAGTTCGGGGTGCGGTTCGCGGGAGTGTCGCTCGACGCGTTCCTCGATCTCGCCCGTCCGACCGCCGAGGCCACCCACGCGGTCGCCTACTCGCACACCGGCTACACCACGAACCTGCCGCTCGCGGATCTGACCGGCGGGCGGGCCTGGATCGTCTGGGAGTACGGGGACAGGCCACTGCCCGCCGAACACGGTGGTCCGGCACGGCTGATCGTGCCGCGCCTGTACTTCTGGAAGAGCGCCAAGTGGATCGCGGGCATCCGTCTCCTCGACCACGACGAGCCGGGTTTCTGGGAGCAGAACGGCTACCACCACCGCGGCAACCCCTGGGAAGAGCAGCGCTACTCCGGTGACTGAGACCTCCATGCCCCCGACCACGTCCTCGGCGACGGCCTCGACGACGGCTCCCGCGACCCGGTTCGCCGTGCCCGGCCGGATCGCCGTGAGCAACCGCGCCGCGGCCACCTGGCAGTGCGCCACCCTCACCGAGATCCGCCGGGAGACCCCGCACGCGGCCACCTTCCGGTTCGCCGTGCCCGAGTGGACGGGCCACCTGCCGGGCCAGCACCTGATGCTCCGGCTGCGGGCCGAGGACGGCTATGTCGCCCAGCGGCACTACTCGATCGCCTCGCCCCCCGACGACGACGGACACGTCGAACTCACCCTCGACCACATCGACGGCGGTGAGGTGTCCGGCTGGTTCCACACGGTCGCGAAGCCCGGTGACGAGGTCGAGCTGCGCGGACCGCTCAGCGGTTTCTTCGCCTGGCCGGGCGACCGGCCCGCCCTGCTGATCGGCGCGGGCTCCGGCGTCGTACCGCTGATGTCGATGGTCCGCCACCACCGTGCGCGGAACCTGACGGTGCCCCTGCGGCTGCTCGTGTCGGCCCGCGGTCCCGAGGAGCTGATCTACGCGTCGGAGTACGGCGCCGAGACCACCGCGGTGTTCACGCGCAGCGCCCCGGAGGGTGTGGCCGTGGGCCGTGTGGCGGCCGCACATGTGGCGCGGCTCCTGGCCGACGGGCCCGAGGGTGGGTGGGAGGCCTATGTGTGCGGCTCGAACGGGTTCGCCGAGCATGCCTCGCGGCTGCTGGTGGACGCGGGCCAGCCGGTGGACCGTATCCGGATCGAACGCTTCGGCTGATCGCACCGACCGATCGCCCGTCAGCCGTGGGGGACCACCGCGACCGGGCAGGTGGAGTGGTGGACCAGGGAGTCCGCCGCGCGGCCCAGGCCCCGGTCGGCCGAGGCACGGCCGACGACGAGCAGCCCCGCCCTGGTCGAGGCCTTCAGCAGATGATGACCGGCGTGTCCGTACACGACCTCCTCCGAGACCTCGGTCTCCGGGAACTTGTGGCGCCACGGCCCCAGCACCGCCGCCAGGGAACGCTCCCGGGCGTCCTGCTGCCCGGCCGTGCCGGCGGGAGTCCTCGCGCCGTCGGCACAGTCGCGCAGCGGCGGCAGCGTCCAGGTGTGTACGACGTGCAGGGGCGCGGCACGGACACCGGCGGCGTCGAAGGCATGGCCGATGAGTTCGTCGGCCGGGTCGTCCAGGTCGAGTCCCAGGACCACCGGCAGGTACGGGGCGTGGGCCGACGCGCTCGGGTCGTCGTCCGCGTCGACCGGTACGCGCTCGTCCGTGGGGAGTTCACCCGCGCGGACGAGCACCACCGGGCACGCGGCCGCCGCCGTCGCGGCGAGCGCGACCGGGCCGACGAGGAAGCCGGTGAACCCGTTGAAGCCGCGTGAGCCGAGGACCAGCGCCTCGGACTCCTTGGCGGCTTCGAGCAGCGCGGGCAGGGCCGGTGTGTCGGTTCGGCGGGCGGCGATCTCCAACGTCGGGTGCGCATAGGAGAGTTGGATGGCGGCCCGGTCCAGGATGCCGCGCCGCGAGTCACCGGCCGAGGCCGCCGACGCCCCGGAGACCGGCCGGGGGCGCGCCCGGGGGCGGGGTACGGATGCGGATACGGATCCGAATGCGGATGCGGGCGCTGATCCGCGGACCGCCCCAGCCCCGGACCCGGAGCCGTCCCCGGGGACGGCGACGGACTCGCCATCGGGCGCGGATGCGGCGGGTTCCCCGCTCGCGTGCAGCAGCCGCAGGGTGAGACGGCGGCGCTCGGCCTCGCGGGCCGCCCAGTCGGCGGCGTCGAGACCGGCGCGGGAGCCGTCGACGCCCACGGTGACGGTTCGGATGTCCTTCCTCATGGTGCGCGCCTTTCCCAGTTCGTCAGGCATGCGTAGTGGCTGTCTTCTCGTCGTCAGCCCTCAACCACCAGCCGTCAGCCGTCGGTTGTCGGCTGGTGGTTGTCATTCGTCGGCCGTCGGCCGTCAGCCGGACCAGGTCCACTCGGCGACCTCGGGGAGGTCGGTGCCGTGCTCGCGGATCCACGCCTCGTGGCGGGTGTGCACGTCGGTCATCCGCTGGCGTACGGCGGCGGCGCGCACGGCGAGGCCCGGGACGCGGTCGATGACGTCCATGACGAGGCGGTACCGGTCGAGCCCGTTGCGGACGACCATGTCGAAGGGGGTCGTGGTGGTGCCCGACTCCCGGTAGCCGCGTACATGGAGGTTGGCGTGGCCGGTGCGCCGGTAGGCCAGCCGGTGGATCAGCCAGGGATAGCCGTGGTAGGCGAAGATCACCGGCTTGTCCGCGGTGAAGAGGGCGTCGTACTCGAAGTCGGCCATCCCGTCCGGGTGTTCGCTCGTCGGCATCAGCCGGGCCATGTCGACGACGTTGACGACACGGACGGACAGGCCGGGGAGGTGGGTGCGCAACAGCCCGGCAGCGGCGAGGACTTCCTGGGTGGGCACGTCGCCGGCGCAGGCAAGGACCACGTCCGGTTCGCGCTCCCCGTTCTCCGTCCCGGCCCACTCCCAGATGCCCGCGCCCCGCGCGCAGTGGGCGCGGGCCTGCTCCATGGACAGCCAGTCGAAGCAGGGCTGCTTCCCGGCGACGATGACGTTGACCTTGTCGCGGCTGCGCAGGGTCTGGTCCGCCACGCACAGCAAGGTGTTGGCGTCCGGCGGCAGATAGACCCGTACGACCTCCGGGCTCTTGTTGAGGACGTGGTCGACGAAGCCGGGGTCCTGGTGCGAGAAGCCGTTGTGGTCCTGGCGCCAGACGTGCGACGTCAGCAGGTAGTTGAGGGAGGCCAGCGGTGCCCGCCAGGGCAACTGCCGCGATGTCTTGAGCCACTTGATGTGCTGGTTGACCATGGAGTCGACGATGTGCACGAACGCCTCGTACGACGAGAACAGACCGTGCCGTCCGGTGAGGAGGTAGCCCTCCAGCCAGCCCTGGCAGAGGTGTTCGGACAGCACTTCCAGGACGCGGCCGTCGCGGGCCAGGTGCTCGTCGGTGTCGAGGACCTCCGCCTGCCAGGCCTTGCCCGTCGCCTCGTACAGCGCGCCCAGCCGGTTGGACTCGGTCTCGTCGGGGCCCACGACACGGAAGTTCCGCTGCTCGGCCGTGTCGGCCATGATCCGGGCGAGCATGCCGCCGAGGACGCGGGTGGGCTCGTGGGTGCCCGCGCCGGGCTTGTCGACGGGGACGGCGAAGTCCTCCAGGTCCGGCAGGGGCAGCGAACTCAGCAGCAGGCCGCCATTGGTGTGGGGGTTCGCGCCGAGGCGGCGGGTGCCCTCGGGAACGCAGTCGAGGACGAGGCGCGTGGGCCGGCCGTCGGCGTCGAAGAGTTCCTCTGGTCGGTACGAGCGCAGCCAGGCCTCCAGCTGTCGCAGGTGCTCGGGGTTCTCGCGGACGCCGGACAGCGGGACCTGGTGGGAGCGCCACGTTCCCTCGACCGGCTCCCCGTCGACCTCGGCGGGGCCGGTCCAGCCCTTGGGGGTCCGCAGGACGATCACGGGCCAGCGGGGACGTTCGCTGCTCGCGCCCTGCCCCCTCCCCGCCTGGCCCTTCCCGCCCCGGCCCCTGCCGCCCTGGCCCGTCCGCCCGGCGCGGGCCTCCTGCTGGATCCGGGCGATGCGGTCCAGCGCCTGGTCCATCGCCTTCGCGAGCTCCCGGTGGACGCTGCGGGGGTCGTCGCCGGACACATGGAGGGGGTCGTGGCCGTAGCCCCGCAGGAGTTCGTCGAGTTCGGCGCGCGGCAGCCGGGCGAGCACGGTGGGGTTGGCGATCTTGTAGCCGTTGAGGTGCAGGACGGGCAGGACGGCGCCGTCGTGCACCGGGTCGAGGAACTTGTTGGAGTGCCAGGAGCCGGCGAGGGGTCCCGTCTCGGCCTCGCCGTCCCCGATCACGCAGGTGACCAGCAGGTCCGGGTTGTCGAAGGCCGCCCCGTACGCGTGGGCGAGCGAGTAGCCCAGCTCGCCGCCCTCGTGGAGGGAGCCCGGCGTCTCGGGGGCGACGTGGCTGGGGACTCCGCCGGGGAAGGAGAACTGCCGGAAGAGGCGTTCCATGCCGACGGCGTCCCGGGTGATGTCCGGGTACGTCTGTGTGTAGCTGCCCTCAAGCCAGGAGTTCGCGAGGACGGCGGGGCCGCCGTGGCCGGGGCCCCACACGCAGATCGCGTCGAGGCCGCGCTCGGCGATGACACGGTTGAGGTGCGTGTGCACCAGGTTGAGGCCGGGTGAGGTGCCCCAGTGTCCGAGCAGCCGCGGCTTGATGTGCTCGGGTTTGAGGGGCTCGGTCAGCAGCGGGTTGGCGAGCAGGTAGATCTGACCGACGGCCAGGTAGTTCGCGGCACGCCAGTGCGCGTCGAGCGCCGCCATGCGGTCCTTGGCCATGGTGAGGGACTCCTGTTCCGATGCTTCCGGGGGTTCGGACGGTTCCGGGTGTTCCGGGAGTTCCGAGGGGATGGGACGCGGGTTCCACATGAGGCGCCGATCAGTCGTGTACGGACCCGTTGTTCGGCCGTTCGTGTCCGGTGGCCGGCCCTGCTCCGGGCGGCTCTCGTGACGCTCGCACCGGCCGTCGGCCGGGCGGGAGTGGCAAACCGGCCCCTGGAGGGGTCCGTTCGGCCTTCTCGGGGCACACGGACGGCGTACAGCGGTACGGGAGGCGACAGCGGTGAGGACGCGACGCGAAGTCCGAGCCGGTCGGCGGCGGTGACCTGGGGCGACACGGAACGGTCGCGAGTACTGCGGCTCGGGACGGTCGCGGGTGCTGAGGAGGCGGGACATGCGGACTCGGAAGGTGCGGGCGCGGGTGTTGCGGACGCAGGTGATCGGGCGGCATGGGCGGCACAATCCGCTGCGCCGCCGTTCGGACGTGGTGGAGGTGTGGACCGCGATGGTCGTCACCGCCGTGCTGTGGGCCGGCGCGCCACTGGCCGGGCTCGCCGCGGGCTGGTGGGCGTACGACGGGGCGCGGTCCACGGCGGCGGAGCAGCGGGCCGAACGCCACAGGGTGCTCGCGACGGTCGTCGAGAGCGCGCCCTCCTCCGCGCCCCGTGCGGAGGGAGACCGGCGGCCGGTGCAGCGGGTGACCGTCCGCTGGGCCGAGCCGGGCGAGCGGACGCGTACGGGTGAGACCCGGGTGCCCGCCGGGGCCGGGGTGGGCGACCACACGTACGTCTGGCTGGATTGGCGGGACCGGATCGTGCCCGCCCCGACGAGCGGCACGGTGGTCTGGCAGCACACGCTGGCGGTGGGCGCCTGCGGTGCGGGGCTGGCCGCGGCCGGCGTGCTGGCCCTGCACGCCCTGGTACGACGGGTCGCCGCACGACGCCGACTGGCCGAGTGGGAGCAGGAGTGGGCCCGCACGGGGCCCGAATGGGCGCGGCACCGGACCTGACGGCTCGGACGGGCGGCGGCTCCACGCCTCCACCCCTCGGCGGCCCGGCGGCCCGGCGGCCCGGCGGCCCGGCGGCTCGGCGGCTCGGCGGCTCGGCGGCGGAGAGAACGGCCCGCCCAGCCGGGACGTTCGGGCCCATCAGGCCTGGGAGGGGACCTGTTGGCCCCTGTCCCGAAGGGGCGGCGTCCTGGACCCTGGAGGTGTCCCGACGCGATGTTCGCGGCACTCCAGAAAGGGGACCCGCATGCTCGCAACCTCCACTCCACGCCTGTCCGAGGCCCTGCCCGCCGAGCAGATGCACCGCCTGATGCGGCTCGCCCGGGAAGTGTCCTTCCCGCCGGGCACGCGGATCTTCGAGGAAGGAGGGCGGGCCGACCACTTCTGGATCGTGCGGACCGGATCCGTGGCGCTCGACCTGCGCGTTCCCGGCCGCCCCTCCCCCGTGATCGACACCCTCGGCTTCGGTGAACTCGTCGGCTGGTCCTGGCTGTTCCCGCCCTACGTGTGGCAGTTGGGCGCGGAGGCCGTGTCGCCGGTCGACGCGCACGAACTGGACGCGTCGACCGTGCGCCTGATGTGCCAGTCCGACCCGGCCCTCGGCACGGCGGTCGGGCAGTGGGTCGGCCGGGTGCTCGCCCGGCGCCTGCACGCCACGCGCACGCGCCTGCTCGACCTGTACGCCCCCTACGGCAGCGGCGCTTCCCGCTGAGCGACCGAAGGGGACCGTTCGGCCCTGTCGGGCGTCCCGCCCGGTGCGCGACGCTCGGTCGGGACAGCCCAGATGCCAGGGAGTCGTGGTCATGGCCGAACGTCAGAACGTGCCCGGCAGCGCACCCGTCCGGATCTTCCTTCTCGACGACCACGAGGTGGTGCGCCGGGGACTGCACGATCTGCTGGACGCCGAGCCCGACATGGAGGTGGTCGGGGAGGCCGCCACCGGTGCCCAGGCGCTGGTACGCGGACCGGCGCTGCGGCCCGACGTGGCGATCCTGGACGTCCGGCTCCCCGACAGCGACGGGATCACCGTCTGCCGTGAACTGCGTTCCCGGATGCCCGAGTTGGCCTGTCTGATACTGACGTCCTTCGATGACGACGACGCGCTGCTCGACGCGATCATGGCAGGGGCGGCCGGCTACGTCCTCAAGCAGATCAAGGGGTCCGACCTGATCTCGGCGGTCCGCACGGTCGGGGCGGGTCAGTCGATGCTGGACCCGGCGACCACCGCCCGGCTCATGAACACCCTGCGCGCCCCGGCGGCCAGTGGCGCGGCCCCCGACGACGCGCGGTCGGCGGGCCTCTCGGATCGCGAGCGCGAGTTCCTCGTCCTCATCGGAGAGGGGCTCACCAACCGGCAGATCGGCCAGCGGCTCTACCTCTCCGAGAAGACCGTCAAGAACGGCATCTCCCGGCTGCTGGCCAAACTGGGCGTGGAACGGCGCATCCAGGCGGCGGTGCTCGCGGCGCATCTGCCGCCCCCGCGGTGGAAGGGCGAGCGGTAGGGCGAACGCGCCCGCCACTCAGCGCACTTCCAGGGGCACCCGCCACGCGAGCCTCGTACCGCTCTCCTGACCGTTCGTCACCAGCAGTTCTCCGCCTCGGCGTCGGGCCCGCTCCGCGAGGTTGCGCAGGCCGCTGCGCCGGCCGCCCCTCCCGTCCGGCATCCCCGTGCCGTCGTCGGTGACGGTGAGCGTGAGGTGGCCGTCGCGCACAACGAGGGCGACGTCCACCGCGGTGGCGCCCGCGTGCCGGGCGACGTTGGTGAGCGCCTCGCCCACGACGGCCACGGCGTCCTCGGCGACCTCACCGGGTACGTCGACGTCGAGCAGCCCCTCCATCCGCAGGGACGGTGTGAAGCCGAGGACCGCGCCCGCTTCCTCCAGGGCGCGCACGACCCGGACGCGCAGCCCCACGGCCGCGGTCTCGTGGGCGCGCAGGCCGAAGATGGTGGACCTGATGATCTTGATGGTGGTGTCGAGGTCGTCGACGGCCCGGCCGAGACGCTCGGCGGCCTGCGGATGCTGGACGAACCGCTGTGCGCTCTGCAGGGTCATGCCCGTCGCGAACAGCCGCTGGATCGCCAGGTCGTGCAGGTCGCGGGCGATGCGGTCACGGTCCTCCAGCAGGCTCATCTGCTCGGCGTCCCGGCGCCGGTCCGCCAGCTCCATGGCGAGCGCGGCCTGCCCGGCGAAGTTGAGGAGCGACGTGGCCTCCAGCTCGTTGAACGGCGGGCGGCCCGCGCCTCGGGCCAGCATCAGGACCCCGCGCAGTCCGTCGTTCGTTCCCAGGGGCACGGCCACGGCGGGTCCCAGTCCGTCCCAGCGGTCGGGCCCGAAGGTGATCCGCTTGTCCTTGCGGACGTCGGCCGTGGTGACGAGGGTGCCCGCCGTCAGCGCAGCGCCCGCGAAGGTGCCCTGCCGTGGCAGCAGCAGGTGCAGATGGGCCTCGGCCTGCTGGCCGCGCGCCAGCGCCCCGCGCAGGTCGCCGGTGCCCTCCACGACCAGGTCGACGACGCCGAGATCGGCCGCGGTGATCTCCCGGGCACGTTCCAGCATCACCCCGAGGACCTGTTCCTCGGGCACGTTCGACAGCAGTTCGCTGGTGATCTCGGCGCCGGCCTCCAGCCAGCGCTCGCGCAGTCTGACCTGTTCGTAGAGGCGGGCGTTCTCGATGGCCACACCGGCCGCCACGGCCAGCGTCGACAGGACGGCCTCGTCCTCGGGGTCGAACTCCCCGCCGCCGCGCTTCTCGGTGAGATAGAGATTGCCGAAGACCGTGTCGCGGACGCTGATCGGTACGCCGAGAAAGGTGTGCATCGGCGGGTGGTGCGGCGGGAAGCCCGAGGACGCCGCGTGGCCGGAGAGTTCGGCGAGCCGCAGCGGTTCGGGGCACCGGATGAGTTCGCCGAGCAGGCCGTGCCCGGACGGCAGTTCACCGATCAGCGCCCATTCCTCGTCGCTGATGCCCACGGGCACGAACTGGTCGAGCTGTCGCTGCTGTCCGATGACGCCGAGGGCGCCGTACTCCGCGTCGACCAGCACGATCGCGGCCTCGACGATCCGGCGCAGCACCTGTGCGAGGTCCAGTTCGCGGCCCACGGACAGGACGGCTTCGAGGAGTCCCTGCAGCCGGTCCCGGGTGCCGCGGACGGTCTCGATACGCCCCTGGAGCTCGTCGAGCAGTTCGTCGAGCCGCAGCTTCGGCAGCTGCTCCCGTGCCCCCCGGTCGCGTTCTGCGCGGCCGTTCTCCCCGTTCCCTTTCCCTTTCCTGTTCCCGCCCCCGCTCATGTGCCCCTCCACATCGGGAGCCGACGGGACGTCATCTCCCGGTCTCTCACCGTAACCGGTGAACGGCGCGGTCGCAGCGTGGAGTTGGGCCGCTCGTCCGGCGTCCGTGGAAAACGTCCGGATGGAGCTGCCCGGTCGCGGACGTCACCCGCGTCACTGCCGCCGCGCCACGGCGCCGAGGCCCGTCACGCGTCACCCGAGGCGTTGCATGCGGCGCGCGATACGCCCGTGCTCGCGCAGCGCGTCGCGCAGTCCGGGCAGTACCGGCTCACCCCGGTCGACGAGGACGCGGCCACCGACCACGGTGGTCCAGGCGCGGCCGGGCCCGCAGCGCAGCCAGGCCTCGACGGGGTCGCTGAGCGCGCCGGCGAGCGCCACCTCGTGCAGGTCCCAGACCACCAGGTCGGCGCAGGCACCCGGCCGGAGATGCCCCAACTCGTCGGCCCGGCCCAGGCATTGGGCCGAACCGCGGGTGGCGATGTCGAGGGCGTCGCGGGCGGTCATCGCGCCGGGTCCGTCCCGGTAGCGGCCGAGCAGCAGGGCGCCGCGGGTCTCCATCCACAGCGAGGCGTGGTCCGTCGACGCGGAGCCGTCGCAGCCGATGCCGACCGGCAGTCCCAGTTCGCGCATCTCCCGGACGCGCGCGGTACCGCCGCCGATGAGCATGTTGGAGCTGGGGCAGTGCGCGACGCCGACGCCCGCGCCGGCGAGGCGCCGCAGTTCGGCGTCGTTCGGATGGATGCAGTGGGCGACCCAGGTGCGGTCGGTCAGCCAGCCCGTGTCCTCGAAGTACTCGACGGGCCGACAGCCGTACATCTCCAGGCAGTACGTGTCCTCGTCGCGATCCTCGGCGAGGTGCGTGTGCAGGCGTACGTCGTGCCGTTCGGCGAGTTCCGCGGTCGCCGTCATCAGTTCCTTGGTGACGGAGAACGGGGAGCACGGCGCGAGCGCGACCCGTACCAGCGCGCCGGGTTCGGGGTCGTGGTGTGCCTTGATCAGCCGTTCGCTGTCGGCGAGGACCTCTTCGTCGGTCTGGGTGACGCTCCGCGGCGGCAGTCCGCCGTCCTCCACGGACCGGGTCATCGAGCCGCGCGTGGCGTGGAAGCGGAACCCGATGTCCCGCGCGGCGCGGATCTCGGCGTCGACGAGGCGCGGGCGGGGGTGGACGTAGAGGTGGTCGGAGGAGGTCGTGCAGCCGCCCATCAGAAGCTCGGCGATGCCGACGTACGCCGACACGTGGACGGCCTCCTCGTCGAGTGCGGCCCACAGGGGGTAGAGCGTGGTGAGCCAGTCGAAGAGGGAGCCGTTGACCGCGGGCGCGTAGGAGCGGGTGAGGTTCTGGTAGATGTGGTGGTGCGTGTTGATCAGTCCGGGGGTGACGAGCCGCCCGGCCGCGGAGATCACCGAGCGGGCCTCGGGTGCGGTTCCGGGCCCGCCCACGGCGGCGACCCTGCCGTCCGTGACGGCCACCCAGCCGCCCGGGATCTCCTGCCCTCCGTCGACGACGAGCAGTTCGGCGTCCTTGACCAGCAGATCCAGGGCAGAGGGCATGCCGTCAGCGTAGCCAGGGCGGTCGGCCGCTCCGTGGACATGACCTGGCGGCCTTCGGACACCACCCGTACGGTGTGGATCATCCGCACCCTTATTCGCAGCAAAGGCGGTCCTCCATGGCCTTGTTCGACCTCCCCCTCGATCAGCTCCGGGACTATCGCAGCGCGTCCGTCGAGCCCGAGGACTTCGACGCCTTCTGGGGAAAGACGCTGGAGGAGGCGCGCGCGCACGACCTGGACGCCCGCTTCGAGCCGGTCGAGACGCATCTGCGGAACGTGACGGTGTACGACGTCACGTTCGCCGGATTCGGCGGTCACCCGGTGCGGGGCTGGCTGACCCTGCCGGCCGGGGCGGACGAGCCGCTGCCCGCGGTCGTGGAGTTCATCGGGTACGGCGGCGGGCGCGGCCTCTCGCACACCCATCTGCTGTGGGCCTCCGCGGGCTTCGCGCACTTCGTGATGGACACGCGGGGTCAGGGCGGCGCCTGGGGCGGCGGCGGTGACACCCCCGACCCGGTGGGCAGCGTGCCCGCGTACCCAGGGTTCATGACGCGGGGCATCGACGCTCCCGAGAACTACTACTACCGGCGGGTGTTCACGGACGGGGTGCGGGCGGTGGAGGCCGCGCGTTCGCATCCGCTGGTCGACGCCTCGCGGACGGCCGTCGTCGGTACGAGTCAGGGTGGCGGTGTCTCGATCGCGGTGGGAGGTCTGGTGCCGGACCTGGTGGCGGTCGCGCCGGATGTGCCGTTCCTGTGTGACTACCCGCGTGCCACGCGGCTCACGGATCGGGATCCGTATCGGGAGGTCGGGAACTATCTGAAGACGCATCGCGGACGTACGGAGGCGGTGCTGCGCACGTTGTCGTACTTCGACGGGGTGCACTTCGCCGCGCGGGGGCGGGCGCCCGCGCTGTTCTCGGCGGCGCTGGAGGATCAGACGTGTCCGCCTTCCACCGTCTTCGCGGCGTTCAACGCGTGGGGGCACGGGGACAAGGGGATCGAGGTGTACGACTTCAACGACCACGAGGGTGGGGGGCCTTACCAGGAGGCGGTCAAGTTGGCCTGGCTGCCTGCCTATTTCTGAGCGTGGCTCGTTGTTGGGCGTCTCGTGGGCGCGGGTTCGCCGGTGCTGGGCGCGCCGTTCCCCGCGCCCCTTGGGGGCCTGCCCCGACCGAGCGCTTCCGCACTGTCCGACCAGTCGGTATGTTGCGGGGAGGCGGGGTACCCATCGGGCCCGGCCTTCCGGCGGACGGTGGGAGAACCATGTTTCAGGTTCAAGGGCACTGCGAGACACGTTTCGAGGCGGTGCGGGCCGCGTTCGAGGAGAACTTCCGGGACCGCGGGGAGCTGGGCGCGGCCGTGAGCGTCACGGTGGACGGCGAGACCGTGGTGGACCTGTGGGGCGGCTGGGCCGACGCGGCCGGGACGCGCGCCTGGGAGCGGGACACGCTCGTCAACGTGTGGTCGACCTCGAAGGGGCCGACGGCACTGTGCGCGCACATCCTGGCCGACCGCGGACTGCTCGACCTGGACGCGCCGGTGGCCGCGTACTGGCCGGAGTTCGCGGCGGCGGGCAAGGAGACGGTGCTCGTGCGGCATCTGCTGTCGCACCGGGCGGGCCTGGCCGGGCTGCGCGAGCCGCACTCGCTGGAGCAGCTCTTCGACTGGGAGCTCACCACCAAGCGGCTCGCGGCGACCGAGCCCTGGTGGGAGCCAGGCACGGTGTCGGGCTATCACGCGCTGACGTACGGCTTCCTGGTCGGTGAAGTGGTGCGCCGCGTCTCGGGTCTGCTGCCGGGCGCGTTCCTGCGGCGGGAGGTGACCGGGCCGCTCGGCATCGACTTCACCATCGGGCTGCCGGAGAAGGAGGCCGGGCGCGCGGCCGAGTTGGTGCATCCGCCGACCGCCGAGCCCGGCGAACAAGCGGCGATCTTCAGCCAGTTGGCGCCGGTGGCGCTGGCCGCGCTGACCAACCCCGTGGCGGGCGCGGCCGAGGCCAACACGGCTGCCTGGCGGGCCGCCGAGATCCCCGCCGCCAACGGGCACGGCACGGCCCGTGCGGTCGCCGCGCTGTACGGGATCTTCGCCGGCCGGGGCTCGTACGGGGCACACCGCGTCCTGTCCACGGCGGCCGCCGAGCGGGTCCGCGAGGGCCAGGGTGCCTGCCGTGACCTGGTGCTCGGCGCCGGCCTCGACAGCGAGACGGAGATCGGTCTCGGCCTCTGGCTCAGCGGCTCCAACCACTCCTACGGCCCCGATCCGCGGGCTTTCGGGCACGACGGCTTCGGTGGTTCCTGCGGTCTGGCCGACCCGGAGGCGGGCGTCTCGCTGGGGTACGTCATGAACCGTATGGGGCCGCACATCGCCGACGACCCGCGAAAGACGGCGCTCGTCGACGCCCTCTACAGCGCGCTCTGAGGGCCGGGGCGAACGCGCTGGGCAGGACGGCACGACCAGGGCCGCGGGCCGGTCCGCGCACGGGCTGTATTCGGCCTGAAATCGGCCGACCTCGACAGGACGCACTTCCAGCATGGTTTAGACCAATGCTAGAGATGGTCGCGTACGAGGGACCGCGCCCTTCCGCCCCATGACCAGGGCTCCGGAGGCGTGGTCCCACAACCCGCACGGCTACGTCTTGTCACAAGGGGAGCGCGGACATGGCCCGCAGCACCACGCACTATGACCCACAGCCGCTGTACTCGCGGATCGCCTCGGAGTTGCTCGGGGCCCTGCGCGACGGAAGCATTCCGCCCGGCGAACGGCTGCCGGGCGAGCGGCAGTTGGCCGCTCACTTCGGAGCCAGCCGTGAGACGGTCCGGCAGGCTCTGGACATCCTCCGCCGGGACGGCCTGGTCTCCACCGACCGGCGCGGTACCCACGCGAAGCTGCCCGGCCTGCCGGTCGGGCATCTCCCGTCACTCGGCTTTCCGCTCGGCGCGCACCCGGACCGGTCCCGCGCCGTCGACCGTGCCACCGTGACCTGGGAGACTCCCCCGCCGGGGCACGCGGCGGCACTCGGACTCGCCCCGTGGCGGCCGACGTTGGTGCACCGCTACGAGTCCGCGGCGCCGGACGGGCACGGGCGGCGGACAGCCGTGACGTCGTTCTCGGCGGTCGCGCTCTCCGAGGTCGAGGAACTCGCCCGCTACCGAGACCGCGCCGGCGGTACGTCGTCGGCCCAGCTGCGGCGCGTGTACGACTGGATGCGCCGGGCGGGGCTGACCCTGCACCACCGCGACTCCATCACCGGGCCCGGCGACGCGGCCTCGGTACGGGTGACGCGGCGCGTGCACGACCAGTACGCCCGCCCCCTGGAGATCACCGATCTGGTGGTGAACGCCGAACAGGACGCACTGGTCTACGAGTTCACACTTCCGGCGGTCGCGGAGCCGCACGGCTCATAGTCCCGGGCCGCACGGCTCGCAGCCCCGGGCAGCACGGGTGACGGCTCCGGGCCGCGCGGCCTGCTGGTGGCCCAGGGCCGGGCCGGGCTCATGGCTCCGGCCCGGCCCCGGGCACCGCGCGCGTTCCGGTCAGCGGGAGCCGGGCGCGCCGACAGCCTCGCGGTGCTCGTCCTCCTGTCCGGCCGGGGCGCGCTGCGGCAGCTTGGCGCCCTCGATGTCCACATCGGGTGTGACCCGGTCGAGCCAGCCGGGCAGCCCCCAGGCACGGCGGCCGATGAGGGCCATGACGGCCGGGACGAGCGTCATGCGGACCACGAACGCGTCGACGAGGACGCCGAAGGACAGTGCGAAACCGATGGACTTGATGATCGGGTCGTGGTTGAAGACGAAGCCGCCGAAGACCGCGACCATGATCAGCGCGGCGGCGCTGACCACCCGGCCGCTGCGCGCCACGCCGTGGACGATGGCCTCGGACGCGCTGCCCGTGCGCTCGTAGTGCTCGCGCATACGGCTGACGAGGAAGACCTCGTAGTCCATGGCCAGCCCGAAGAGGACTCCGATGAGGAGCACGGGAAGGAAGCTGGTGACGGGGCCTGCGGACGGGATGTCGAGGACGCCGTTGAGGTGGCCGTTCTGGAAGACCCACACGGTGGCGCCGAGGGAGGCGGCGACCGAGAGGAGGAATCCGAGCGCGGCCTTGACCGGGACCAGCAGGGACCGGAAGGCGATGGTCAGCAGGATCAGCGCGAGGATCACGATGATGGCGATGAACAGCGGCAGCGCGTCGGACAGTTTGCCCGCGACGTCGATGGCCGCGGCGGTGGCGCCCGCGATGTAGAGGGTGCCGCCCGCCTTGTCGACGCTCGGCGCGTTGTCCCGCAGCCGGTGCACCAGGTCGGTGGTGGCCTGGGCGTCCGGGCCGGTCTTCGGCACGACCGCGACGACCGCGAGGCTGGAGTCCGGGTTGAGCACCGGCTTGGCGACGGCGGCCACTCCGGAGTCACCGGCCAGGCTCGTACGCAGTCGGGTCAGTGTGTCGGTGCGCTCGGCGGCCGGGATCCCCCGGGTGTCGACGACGGCGGTGACCGTCGCGTTGAAGCCGACGCCGAAGCCCTCACTCAGCAGGTCGTAGCTCTTGTGCTGGGTGCTGTCGACGGGCTGGGAGGCGTATCCGGGCAGGCCCAGGCGCAGATCGCGGGCGGGCAGGGCGAGCGCGAGCAGGCCGACCACGCCCACCAGGAGAACGATCACGGGCTTGCCGGTGACCAGGCGGGCCCAGCCCAGGGCCCAGGAACCGGGAGCACGCTCGGAGCGGCGGGGCCGCGGGCGCAGCCGCTCGCCGAACATCCCCAGCACCGCGGGAACCAGGCTGATCGCGATGAGCACGGCGAGCAGGACGGTCACGGCGGCGGCCAGGCCCATGATGGTGAGGAACGGGATACCGGTGACGGCCAGCGCGGAGAGCGCGATGATCACGGTCGCTCCGGCGAAGACGACCGCGCCGCCCGCGGTGGCCACGGCCCGTGCGATCGAGTCCTCGACGTCCATCTCGGGGTCGGCGAGCTGTTCGCGGTGACGGGAGAGGATGAACAGGGCGTAGTCGATGCCCACCGCCAGGCCGATCATGAGGGCGAGCACGGTGGCGGTGCTGGTCATCTCCACGAAGCGGGAGACGAACTGGACGCCCAGCACGCCGATCGCCACCCCCACGACGGCGGTCACCAGCGGGAGTCCGGCCGCGATCAGGGAGCCCAGGGCGAGGGCCAGGACGGCGAAGGCGATCACGACGCCCACGATCTCCGCCGGGCCGCCGACCTCGGTCTTCGGCTGCATCGCCGAGCCGCCGAACTCGACTTCGAGACCGGCGTCCCGGGCCGGCTCCATCGCGTCGGACAGCGCCTCCTTGGACGTCTCGGGCACGTTGTCGGCCGACTCGCGGAACAGGACGTCCGCGTAGCCGATGCGACCGCTCTGCGAGACCGTCCCGGTCCTGGCGGGATCGGAGACGTTCAGGACTCCGGGCACCGCGGCGGCCTTCTCCAGGCTCGCGGTGAGGGCCGCCTCGGCCTCGGACCCGGTGAGCTTGTCGCCCTCGGGGGCGGCGAAGACGACCCGCGCCACGCCGCCCGCGGCGGTCGGGAACTTCTCCTCCAGCAGGTCCTGGGCCTTCTGGGACTCGATCCCCGGCACCGAGAACTCGGTGCTCACCTTGCCGTGCAGGGTGATGCCGAGGCCTCCGACCACACCGAGCAGCAGCAGCCAGACGGCCAGGACCCTGCCTCGGCGGCGTACCGCCCATCGTCCCCAGGTGTACAGGCGTGACGCCATGCCGACTTCCTCCCACTCCCCGCGGGTCCCCGGTCGGACCGCGACATCTCTACACTCTAAGGCATTTTTACAACTGGATGTAAATTAGCCATGAATGGTAAAGTGCGGTCATGATGAGTGACGGCCTACGGGAACGCAGCAAGGCGCGGCGCCGGGAGGCGATCGTCCGGGCGGCCTACGAGCTGTTCGCCGACCGCGGGTTCGAGGCGACGACGATCGCCGACATCGCGGCGGCGGCGGAGGTCTCCCCCCGTACGGTGACGTTGTACTTCCCGTCCAAGCTGGAGCTGGCGATGTCGGAGTTCGACTCCGTCACCGACCAGATCAGGACCGCCGTGCACGAGCGGGAGGCGGGTGTGACGATCCTGGACGCGCTGGAGCACTGGCTGCGCGGTCAGCTCACCCGGCGCAGCGACCTGGCCGATCTCGCCGACCAGGTGCTGGAGCTCAATCCGCAGCTGCGCGCGGCCGCCGAGGCGCGACTGACGGAGGTCATCCAGTACGGCGCGCAGATCCTCGCCGAGGAGCAGGGCAGCTCTCCCGACGACTTCGGACCGCGGATGGCGTCGGCCGCCGCGGCCGCGGTGATCAGCGAGGTGTGCTACCGGCCGCAGGAGGCCCACATCGACACGGCGATCGCTTTCCTGCGTGCCGGACTCGCGACACTGCCGCCCGGCCCGGCCTCCTGACCGGCGCGCGGTGCGGCCGGCCGCCGGTCACACGGCCACCGACTTCTTGAAGTACAGGCGCACGATCGAGCCCGCCGGGTCGAGCGTCTCCGTGAGCAGGTCGCTCAACTGACGCACCACCCACATCCCGTGGCCGTTCACGGCCCGGCGGTCCGGCGGCAGATGTCCGGGAAAGGGCGGCGCCGGGTTCGGCGGCCGCGCACCGACGTCGGAGACCTCGCAGATCACGTACTCGACGTCGTCGCGCAGCCGCAGAATCCCCCGGCCGCCCCCGTGGCGCACGGAGTTGACGACCACCTCGTGCACCGCGGCGACCATGTCGTGCATCCGCTGCTCGGGCACTCCCAGGTCACGCGCGTAGCTGCGCAGCGCGTGCCGTACGTGCGCCGAGCGGTCGCGGCCGAAGGGGATGTCGTCGCGGCCGGCGGGCAGCCCGCGGGGCCGTGCCGCGTCGCACTCGGCATAGAAGTCGGCGGGATCCGCATAGCATGCGCTGGCCGCCGTCTCCCGTGCCCCCAGGGCGAGTTCGGGGTGGGTGCGGGACGCCGAGCACACCACTTCGGCCGACAGGGCACGGGCGTCGTACGGACAGAGGATCCAGTGGCCGGTGTCCGCGAAGGCCACGTTGAGCAGTGACTCGTAGCGCATCCACTCACGTGTCTCGAATTCCCCGCGGCCCGGCCAGATGGGCTCGCCGATGATCCGGACCCGGGAAGGTCGGCCGGCCGCGTCCGTGTCGTGCTCCGCGCAGTAGGCGTCGTAGCGGCCCAGGGTGCGGGACGGGCAGCCGTACCAGTCCTCGGCGTCGACGAACTCCACCTCCTCGCAGCGGTGGCCGAGCGCCTGGCCGAGGAGGCCGATGTTCCGGGGCGCGAGAGCGGCGAGCACGGTGTCGTCGGCCTCCAGGCCGTCGAGGGTGAACGTGAGGGCGCCGTCGACGAAGTCCTCGTCCGACCCGTAGCACAGCGCCTGGTGGACGAACCCCGTACGGGTCATGGAATCGCTTCCTCCCTCACGTCTCCTTTGTCGAGCCGCAGACCGGGGATCCTGTCCCAGCCGGTGACGCGCATCAGCCGCTGGATGTGCGGGGCGACGCCGTGCAGGACCAGGGTGCCGCCGGAGGTGCGCAGGGACAGCGCCGAGAAGACCAGCAGGCGCAGCGCGCCGACGTCGATGAACGCCAGATCTCTCAGGTCGAGCCGGGTGCTCGTGCCGTTGGCCCCCCTGGCCCGGACGCGGGCCGTCTCGGCCTGCAGCGCACGGGCCAGGGCGGTCACGTTCGTGTCGTCCACCTCGCCGGCGAGTGCCAGGCCCGGCGGGGCGAAGGTGCGGGTGATGGAGAGCAGTTCGTCGCGCCACACGAGGTCGGCGGCGACCCGCCCGTGGTGCAGCACGTCCAGCGGGGCCAGTTCGACGTCGTCGAAGACCCTGCGGTCGTACTGGCAGATGCCGAGGACCGGCAGGGACGCGAAGACGGGTTCCAGGAGGAGTTCGCTGTCGTGCAGCGTCTTGAGCCCCCTGCCCGCCTGGCCGCGCATGATCTCCATGCTGACGCGCAGGCCGAGATAGCCGTCGCCGACCGCGCGGCGCGTCTCGCGGCGGATCACCTCGTCGAGGTCCCACAGCCCTTCGGCTGTCCCGAGGTGCGGGTCCACCGTCAGCCGGCCGGCGGCGAGTTCGTCGTCGACCGCGCAGCCGCGGGACTCCAGGAAGGTGAGGGCGAGTTCGGCGGGCAGATCGGCCGGGCCCAGCACCAGCCCCCGGTGCCCACTGGCCAGCCCGTCGAGAAGGAAGGCGGCGACCACCGTCTCGCGCTCCTCGTCCGCGTCGTAACCGAGCAGCAGATGGTCTCCGGCACGCATCTCTCCGACCGCTTTGAGCGCGGGCACAACTTCCATTTCCCGCACCTCCAGATCTCCCGCTCGGTGTGCCGGAACGCCTCCACGCTACGCCCGTTGACTCCTGTGCGTGCGGATGAATACCCGATTTCCGTCACCCGGCCGGGAGCCGGACACGGGCGTTGCGGAGCGTTAGGGTGACCGCCATCGGTCGGGTGAGGAGGAGCGATGGGCGCCTCGGTACGCAGCGGCAGAAGCGGCAATCTGCCCGCCGAGTCCAATCCCTTCGTCGGCCGCAGGTCCGAACTCGCCCGAATCGCGAGCCTGTTGGAATCCACCCGCCTCCTGACCCTCACCGGACCCGGAGGCGTCGGAAAGTCCCGGCTGGCACTGCGGGCCGCACACGCCGCGCAGGCCGCGTTCCCCGGCGGGGTCTGGCTGGTGGAACTCTCCGACCTGCAGAACCCGGACCTCCTCACGAACGCGGTGGCGGAGGCGACCCGGCTGACCGAGCAGACGCTCCGCCCGCTCCTGGTGGCGGTGTGCGAACACCTCGACGACGGGCCCCTGCTGCTCGTCCTGGACACCTGTGAGCACGTCCTCGCCGAGTGCGGCCGTGTCGTGCAGGAACTCCTCGCGAACGTAACGGAGTTACGCGTCCTGGCCACCAGCCGTCAGCCGCTGGGCGTGCCCGGTGAGCATCTGCTCTCGGTGACACCGCTGCCGCTCGGCGAGCACGCCGACGCGGTGGCGCTGTTCACGGCCCGCGCCTCCGCCGCCGTGCCGTCGTTCACGCTGACCGACACCAACCGGGCCGACGTCGCCGCGGTCTGCACCCGGCTCGACGGGATTCCGCTCGCCCTGGAACTGGCGGCGGTGCGCCTGCGCGGCTTCCCTCTCGACCGCCTGCTGCGGGGCCTCGACTCCCGCTTCGACCTGCTCGTCTCCCCCGCCAGGCCCCGGCTCGCCCGCCATCAGACGCTGCGTACGGCGATCGGCTGGAGCCATGAGCTGTGCACCCCGCTGGAGCGGTTGCTGTGGGCCCGTCTGTCCGTGTTCGCGGGCGGCTGGGACGTGGAGGCCGCCGAATTCGTGTGCCACGGGGGCCCGTTGGACGCGGAGGAGATCCTCACGCTGCTCGCCTCACTCACCGAGAAGTCGATCGTCACACGCGAGAACGACAGCGTCGCCGGGCGCTACCGCATGCTCGACACCATCCGTACCTTCGGCGCCGACTGGCTGGCGGGCCTCGGCGAGCAGGACGCCGTACGCGCCCGTCACCTCGACTACTTCCGCTGGATCGCCCGTCAGGGGGAGGCCGAGTGGCTGGGCCCCGGCCAGCGCATGTGGGCCGAACGGCTGAGTGTGGAGCACGCCAACCTGCGCATCGCACTGGAAGAGAGCCTGGCGGCGCCGGAGCCCGAGCCGGCGCTCGAACTCACCGGTACGCTCTGGTACTTCTGGTTCGCGTGCGGCTTCGCCGACGAGGGGCGCGGCTATCTGGAGCGGGCGCTGCGCCGGGCACCCGAGAGCGCTCCCGGGCACGCCCTGGCGACCTGGACGCACCGGCTGGTCACCGTCGTGCCGGACGACGTGGACGCGGCCGAGTCCGTGAGCGCGGCGTACGTGTGGTTGGCGCAGGAGCGCCGACTTCCCGTCGCCGCGCTGCCGTTGACGGGAGCGAGCCTCGCGGTGCGCGGCGAGTCGGCACGGTCCGCCCTGCTGTACGGCAGCCGCACCCAGGGGCCCGGTGGCGGGGGCGGTGCGGAGTTCTTCCAGTTGCTGACGCTTGCCGTGCAGGCGTATCTCCTGGCCGGGCAGGGCGCGTTCGAGCGGTGCGCGGTGGTCGCGGAGCGGCTGCGTGTCAACTGTGCGAAGCGTGGCGAGCTGTGGATGCGGGCCTGGGGCGACTTCTTCGTCGCCCTCGCCGGGATCGGGCTCGGGCGGCCGGAGGAGGCGCTGCGTTCCGCGCGCGAGGCGCTGGCGGCGAAGTGGCGCGTCCATGACCGTCTCGGTGCGGCGGCCGTCGCCGACCTCCTGATCGCGGCGGAGGCCGCCGCCGGCGAGCCCGAGCGCGCCGCCCGCCTCCTGGGCGTGGGCACCCGCCTCTGGTACACGGCCGGACTCCCCCAGCTCGGCGACATCGAGACGACCGTCTTCCGCCGGGAGTACGCCCGCCATCTCCGGGCGGCCCTCGGCGACACCGGATTCGCCGAGGCGGTGCGCGAGGGCCGGGGGCTGGGTCCGGAGGAGGCGATACGGCTCGCGCTGGACGGCGTACTGGACGAAGCGGATCTCTGACGCCCGGCCCGTCCGGCAACGCGGTCGTCCGGTCGGTGAACGCGGTCGGTCGGTGAACGAGGTCGGGCGACGGATTGCGGAAACGGCGGACGAGCCTAGTGTCGAAGGCATGTCCGCCGGCGAGGCACCACGGATCGGGCGGGCCGCCGCGGCCGGGCGCCCGCCGTGGAGTGGAAACCGCAGGTCATCCGCATCGGGTCACTCCTTCGGCCGAACACGAAGAGACACACACAGAGAGGCACCCCCATGGGCACGTTCACCACCAGCGACGGCACCGAGATCTTCTACAAGGACTGGGGCACCGGCCGGCCGGTCGTCTTCAGCCACGGCTGGCCGCTCAACGCGGACGCCTGGGACAAGCAGGCCCGCCTGGTCGCCGACAACGGCTTCCGGGCCATCGCCCACGACCGCCGTGGCCACGGCCGCTCCGCCCAGCCGTGGCAGGGCAACCACATGGACCGGTACGCGGACGACCTGGCCGAACTCATCGAGGGTCTCAACCTCACCAACGTGATCCTGGTCGGGCACTCGACCGGCGGCGGCGAGGTGGCCCGCTACATCGGCCGCCACGGCACCGGGCGGGTCGCCAAGGCCGTCCTGCTGGGCGCCGTACCACCGCTGATGCTGAAGACGCAGGACAATCCCGAGGGCACCCCGCGTGAGGTGTTCGACGGCATCCGTGCCGGTGTCGAGGCGGACCGCTCGCAGTTCTACTGGGATCTCAGCGAGGCGTTCTACGGCTTCAACCGGCCCGGCGCCACCGTGTCGGAGGGCCTGCGCCGGTCCTTCTGGCTGTGGAGCATGCAGGTCGGCCTGAAGGCCGCGTACGACTGCGTCGAGCAGTTCTCCGAGCAGGACTTCACCGAGGACCTGCGCCGCTTCGACGTACCGACGCTGGTCGCGCACGGCGAGGACGACCAGATCGTGCCCATCGCGGCCGCCGGCCACAGGACGGCCCAGATCGTCAAGGACGCCACGCTCAAGGTGTACCCGGGCGCCCCGCACGGCCTGGTGGGCGAGTTCGAGAAGTCCTTCGACGCCGACCTGCTGGACTTCATCAAGAGCTGAGTGCGAGAGACCCGAAAGAGCTGAGCCCCCGGCACTCGCGCCGTCACGCACGGGATGTCCGCCGCCCGGCGGGCGTCCCGTCGTGCTTTCCGCCCCGGGTGGCCCCGCTCAGAGCCAGCCGTTGCGCCGGAACCCCCGGTAGATGGTGAGGCAGAGGCCGGCGATGACACCGAGGGCGAGGGGATAGCCGTACGTCCAGTGCAGTTCCGGCATGTGGTCGAAGTTCATGCCGTAGATGCCGCAGATCATGGTGGGGACGGCCACGATGGCGGCCCAGGCCGTGATCTTGCGCATGTCCTCGTTCTGGGCGACCGTCACCTGGGCCACGTGGGCCTGCAGGATCGAGTCGAGCAGCCCGTCGAAGGCGTTGATCTGCTCGGTGGCGCGGGCCAGGTGGTCGGCCACGTCGCGGAAGTACGGCTGGATCTCCGGGGAGACGGCGCCCGGGGGTTCGTGGGCGAGGATCTGCAGGGGCCGGTGCAGGGGGACCACCGCGCGCTTGAGTTCGAGGAGCTCCCGCTTGAGCTGGTAGATCTGGCCGGCGTCGCCGCGGGCGGTGCGCTCGGCGAAGACCGCGGTCTCGACGGCCTCTATGTCGTTCTGGATGGCGTCCGTGACCTCGACGTAGTCGTCGACCACCTGGTCCGCGATGGCGTGCAGGACCGCCGAGGGCCCTTTTCGGAGCTGGTCCGGCAGCCTCTCCAGGGCTTCGCGGAGCGGCCCGAGGGACCCGTGGTGGCCGTGCCGGATGGTGATCACGAAGTCCCGGCCGGCGAAGACCATCAGCTCGCCGGTGTCCACGACCTCGCTGGTCGCGGTGAGCTGCTCGTGCTCGACGTACCGAACGGTCTTGAAGACGGCGAACACCGTGTCGTCGTACCGCTCGACCTTCGGCCGCTGATGCGCGTGGATCGCGTCCTCGACGGCCAGTGGATGCAGGCCGAACAGCTTGGCGAGGCCCGCGAACTCGTCCTCGGTGGGCTCGTGGAGACCGATCCAGACGAAGCCGTCGCGGCCCTCGCGGGTCCGGCGGATCGCCTCGTCCGGCGCCCAGTCGCCGGGCTGCCGTCCGCCCTTGCGGTAGACCACGCAGTTCTCCACCGCGCTGCCGAGCGGGGAACGGGCGGGATGGCTGAGGTCCACGGTGCGGCGATAGGCACGGCGGACCACTCTGCTCAGGTTGCGGATCATGGGCACTGACTGGGCTCCTTCGGTGACCGGGTCAGTGTGCCACCGCTCTCCGCCGGCTCCGCCCACAGGTGCCCGCCGCGACCGTGGCGGGCGACCGGGAGGGCCGCCCACCACGGGTCCGCCCGGTTCTACTCCTGCGCCTGGCCGATGTTGACCATCCAGGGGATGCCGAACCGGTCCGTACACATGCCGAAGACGTCGCCCCACATCTGCTTCTCCAGCGGGACGGCCACGGTGCCGCCGGCGGACAGCTTCTCCCAGTAGCCGCGCAGCTCGGCCTCGTCGTCACCGCTCAGGCTCACCGAGAAGTTGCCGCCCTTGGAGTACTCCATGCCCGGTGGGGTGTCGGCGCCCATGAGGGTGAAGCCGCTCGGGGTCTCCAGCATGGCGTGCATGACGTTGTCGGCTTCCGGGATGCCCGGCGAACCGGATTCCCCGAAGGTGTTGAGCGCCAGCGTGCCGCCGAAGACCTCCTTGTAGAACTCCATCGCCGGTCGGGCGTCGCCGTCGAAGCTGATGTAGGGGTTGAGGCGTGAAGCCATGAAAACCTCCCAGATCGGACCAAACGAGCAGTTGTTCGCAGACTAGCGCGGGCCACTGACAACGGCCCGTGACCAGGCGATCAGCCCCCTCGGGCCCCTCCCGACCGCCTCGGCCGTCACCGTCACCGGCACCGGCACCGGCACCGCCTCGGCCGACGTCGACGTCGACGTCGGCCGAGGCCCTTGGTCAGCCCTTGGTCAGCCCTTGGTCAGATCCTTCAGCGCGGTGTTGAGTTCCAGGACGTTCACCCGGGGCTCGCCCATGAAGCCGAGCGTGCGGCCGTCGGTGTACCTGTGCACGAGATGGCGGACCTGGGCCACGGACAGGTCGTTGCGTTCGGCGACCCGGTGCACCTGGAGGTCTGCGTACGCCGGGGAGATGTCCGGGTCCAGGCCGGATCCGGAGGACGTCACCGCGTCCGCGGGGACCTGGGACGGCCTGACCTTGTAGTCGGCCGTCGAGTTGTCCTTGACGACCTTCGCCTTCGCCTCCTTCACCCATGTGATCAGTTCGGCGTTGTCGCCGGAGCGGTTGGTGGCGCCCGAGAGGATCAGCTTGTACTGGGTGTTGACCGAGTTCTCGCCCAGTCCTTCGGCGGGCCTGGGCTGGAAGTAGTCGAGGCCGTAGCCCTGCTGGCCGATCAGCGACGAGCCGACGACCTTGCCGCCCGACGTGATCTCCGACCCGTTGGCCTTCGTGTTGAAGAAGGCCTGGGCGACGCCCGTCACGGCGAGGGGGTAGATCACTCCGCAGACCACGGTGAGGACCAGCAGGGCACGCAGCCCCGCGCCCAGCAGCCGTGCGGTGTTCGTGACCGAGTTGTTCATGACGATCAGCACGCTTTCGAGGGAAGCCAGGGAAGTTACAGCCCGGGGACGAGGGAGATGAGCAGATCGATGATCTTGATGCCGACGAAGGGCGCGACCAGCCCGCCGAGGCCGTAGATCCCGAGGTTGCGGCGCAGCAGCTTGTCCGCGCTCACCGGCCGGTACCGCACTCCGCGCAGGGCGAGCGGCACCAGGGCGATGATGATCAGCGCGTTGAAGACGACCGCGGAGAGGATCGCCGAGTCGGGTGAGGACAGCTGCATGACGTTGAGTTTGTCCAGGCCCGGATAGACCGCCGCGAACAGCGCGGGGATGATCGCGAAGTACTTGGCGACGTCGTTGGCGATGGAGAACGTCGTCAACGCGCCCCGGGTGATGAGGAGTTGCTTGCCGATCTCGACGATCTCGATGAGCTTGGTCGGGTTGGAGTCGAGGTCGACCATGTTCCCGGCCTCCTTGGCGGCCGAGGTGCCCGTGTTCATGGCGACCCCCACGTCCGCCTGGGCCAGCGCCGGCGCGTCGTTCGTGCCGTCGCCCGTCATCGCGACGAGCTTGCCGCCGGCCTGCTCACGCTTGATGAGCGCCATCTTGTCCTCGGGGGTGGCCTCCGCGAGGAAGTCGTCGACGCCCGCCTCCTCGGCGATCGCCCTGGCCGTCAGCGGGTTGTCGCCGGTGATCATGACGGTCTTGATGCCCATGCGGCGCAGTTCGTCGAACCGCTCGCGCATCCCGTCCTTGACGACGTCCTTGAGGTGGACGACACCCAGCACCCGGGCACCCCCGGCGTCCTCGACGGCGACGAGCAGCGGGGTGCCGCCCGCCCCGGAGATCCGGTCGGCCACGGCGGCCGAGTCCTCGGTGACCGTGCCGCCCCGCTCCCGCACCCAGGTGACGACCGAACCGGCCGCCCCCTTGCGGATCCTGCGCCCGTCGACGTCCACTCCCGACATCCGGGTCTGGGCGGTGAAGGTGATCCACTCGGCGTTCACCAGCTCGCCCTGGTGACGCTCGCGCAGCCCGTACCGCTCCTTCGCCAGGACCACGACCGAACGGCCCTCGGGCGTCTCGTCGGCCAGCGAGGAGAGCTGGGCGGCGTCGGCCAGTTCGGCCTCGGTGGCCGCGCCGACGGGCACGAACTCGGCGGCCTGCCGGTTGCCGAGTGTGATGGTGCCGGTCTTGTCGAGCAGCAGCGTGGACACGTCTCCGGCTGCCTCGACCGCCCTGCCGGACATGGCCAGGACGTTGCGCTGGACGAGCCGGTCCATGCCCGCGATGCCGATCGCGGAGAGCAGCGCGCCGATCGTGGTCGGTATCAGGCAGACGAGCAGGGCCACCAGCACGACCATCGTGAGGTGCGTGCCCGCGTAGTCCGCGAACGGCGGCAGCGTGGCCACCGCGAGGAGGAAGACGATCGTCAGCGAGGCCAGCAGGATGTTGAGCGCGATCTCGTTGGGCGTCTTCTGGCGGGCGGCGCCCTCGACCAGGTTGATCATGCGGTCGATGAAGGTCTCACCGGGTTTTGTGGTGATCTTGACGACGACGCGGTCGGACAGCACCTTCGTGCCGCCGGTGACGGCCGAGCGGTCGCCGCCGGACTCGCGGATGACCGGGGCCGACTCCCCCGTGATGGCCGACTCGTCCACGGACGCCACGCCCTCGACGACGTCACCGTCGCCGGGGATGATGTCGCCTGCCTCGCAGACGACCAGGTCGCCGACGCGCAGCTCGGTGCCGGGGACGGGTTCCTCGGCTCGGCCGTCCTTGGACAGCCGGCGCGCGACGGTGTCGGTCTTGGCCTTGCGCAGGGTGTCCGCCTGCGCCTTGCCGCGGCCCTCCGCGACCGCCTCCGCCAGGTTGGCGAAGACGACGGTCAGCCAGAGCCAGGCGCTGATCGTCCAGCCGAACCAGTCACCCGGGTCCTTGAACGAGAAGAGCGTCGTCAGGACCGAGCCGACCAGCACCACGAACATCACGGGCGACTTGACCATCACCCGCGGGTCGAGCTTGCGGAAGGCGTCCGGCAGCGACTTGACCAGCTGCTTCGGGTCGAAGAGACCCGCGCCGACCCGGCCTTCGCCGGTGGTTCCGCGCCCGGTCGGTACATCGCTGTGCGGCGCCCGGGTCGGAGTGACTGTGGACATGGAGCCCTCTTCCGGCAGTGAGTCCGTACGGGGTGTCATGACGCCAGCCCCTCGGCGAGCGGGCCCAGCGCGAGCGCCGGGAAGTACGTCAGACCGGTGATGACGAGGATCGCGCCGACCAGCAGCCCGGTGAACAGCGGTTTGTCGGTGCGCAGGGTGCCCGCGGTCTCGGGCACGGGCTTCTGCCCGGCGAGCGAGCCGGCCAGCGCGAGGACGAACACCATGGGCAGGAACCGGCCGAGCAGCATGGCCAGCCCCAGGGTGCTGTTGAACCACTGGGTGTCCGCGTTCAGACCGGCGAAGGCCGAGCCGTTGTTGTTGGCCGCGGACGTGTAGGCGTACAGGATCTCGGAGAAGCCGTGCGCCCCGCTGTTCGTCATCGAGTTGCCCGGGGTCGGCAGGGCCATGGCGGCGGCGGTGAACACGAGCACCACGGCCGGGGTGATGAGGATGTACAGGGCCGCGAACTTGATCTCGCGGGTGCCGATCTTCTTGCCCAGGTACTCGGGGGTGCGGCCGACCATCAGACCGGCGATGAACACCGCGATGATCGCCATGATCAGCATCCCGTAGAGGCCGGAGCCGGTGCCACCGGGCGCGATCTCGCCGAGTTGCATGCCCAGCATGGTGATGCCGCCGCCCAGTCCCGTGAACGAGGAGTGGAAGGAGTCCACGGCGCCGGTCGAGGTCAGGGTCGTGGACACCGCGAAGATCGACGAGGCGCCGACGCCGAAGCGGGTCTCCTTGCCCTCCAGCGCGCCGCCCGCGAGGTCGAAGGCCGGGCCGTGGTGGGCGAACTCGGTCCACATCATCAGGGCGACGAAGCCGACCCAGATGGTGGCCATGGTGGCGAGGATCGCGTAGCCCTGCTTCAGGCTGCCGACCATCCGGCCGAAGGTCCGCGTGAGCGAGAAGGGGACGACCAGGAGCAGGAAGATCTCGAAGAGGTTCGAGAAGGGGGTGGGGTTCTCGAAGGGGTGGGCGCTGTTGGCGTTGAAGTAGCCGCCGCCGTTGGTGCCGAGTTCCTTGATGGCCTCCTGGGAGGCGACCGCGCCGCCGTTCCACTGCTGCGAGCCGCCCGAGAACTGTCCGACCTCGTGGATGCCGGAGAAGTTCTGGATCACTCCGCAGGCGACCAGGACGATCGCGGCGACCACGGACAGCGGTATCAGGATGCGGACGACTCCGCGGACGAGGTCCGCCCAGAAGTTGCCCAGGTCACCGTCACGGGAGCGCGCGAAGCCTCGTACGAGAGCGACGGCGACCGCGATACCGACGGCCGCGGAGACGAAGTTCTGGACGGCCAGACCGGCGGTCTGCACGACGTGGCCCATGGCCTGTTCGCCGTAGTAAGACTGCCAGTTGGTGTTCGTGACGAAGGAGACGGCGGTGTTGAACGCCTGGTCCGGGTCGATCGAGGAGAAGCCCAGCGAACCGGGCAGGACCCCCTGCAGACGCTGCAGCAGGTACAGGAAAAGCACACCGGCGGCGGAGAAGGCGAGGACTCCGCGCAGGTACGCGGGCCAGCGCATCCCGGTGTCCGGGTCGGCGCCGATGCCCTTGTAGATCCACTTCTCGACACGCAGATGCCTGTCCGAGGAGTAGACCCGGGCCATGTGGTCACCGAGGGGGCGGTGGACGAGTGCCAGCGCCGCTATGAGTGCCAGCAACTGGAGAATGCCGGCGAGTACGGGGCTCATGCTGTGCTCAGAACCTCTCGGGGAACACAAGGGCGACGATGAGATAGCCCAGCAGGGCGACGGCCACGATCAGGCCGACTACGTTCTCGGCGGTCACAGCTTCGTCACCCCCTTGGCGACGAGGGCCACCAGCGCGAAGACCGCGATCGTGATGACGACGAAGGCCACATCGGCCATCGTGAGCTCCTGGATGAGGTGCGGGACGCGGTGCCGGTGCCCTGGTGGACTGCGCCAGTGGCCCGGTCGAACGCTTTGACGTTCTGAGCAAACATCTGCCGGAAGCGCCGGCGGCGCTCGTTGACGGCTCCCATACGCCGCTCGGCACGCTCTTGACGGTTCTCATACGCCAGTGCGAAGTGCCGTCGTGGATCTCGGACCCGGAGGGGGCCCGAAGCGGGGCCCGGAACGGCCCCGGAGTGGTTAAACCGCTGGTCCGGGCCTCGTGGCCAGCACCATGCGGCAGCGCGGGCTGCCGTCGCTCCTGCGACCGAACTCGGGGAGGGCGTGCAGCTCGGCCGTGAAGCCGGCGCGGGCCAGTTCCCGCCGCACGTCACCGAGCCGGAACTCCCGGTAGTACATGACGAACGGGGGACGCCACACCGCGTTCCGCACCTTCATCACCGCGTCGAAACCGAGCATGGCCAGGTGGCCGCGCGAGCCGGGGCGGGCCGGTGCCACGATCGGGAAGGCGAACCGCCCGCCGGGCCGCAGCACCGAGTGGACCTGCGCGAACAGGCCCGGCAGCTCGCGGGGCAGGAAGTGCCCGAACGCCCCGAAGCTCACCACCAGGTCGAAGACCGGGCCGAACGGCAGCGCACGGGCGTCGCCGCGCACCCAGGCGGCGGGCGGCCCGCCCGGCCTCTCCCGGCGCCTCGCCACGGCGAGCATGCCCGCGCTGATGTCGACGCCGGTGACGCGCTCCCGGCACACCGTTCCCAGCACGTCCATGCCCGCGCCGGTGCCGCAGCACAGGTCGAGCCCGCTCCCGAACGGCCCGAGGCCCGTCAGAGCCCGCGAGACGGACCGCAGGAACGAGTCCGGCGTACGGAACGGGGTGTGGTCGAACTTCGGTGCGAGCAGGTCGTAGCCGTGCTCGACGGACGACAGCGCCTGCACGGTGAGCTCGCGGAACGTGGGACCTTCCGGGGTGAACATCGCCGATCAGCTTAGGCCGTCCCGCTCGGGCCCGGGCCATGGCGCGGCCTTTCGGACGGCCCGCCGCGCTGTCACCCTCGACAGGGAAGACGTTCCGTCCAGGGAAAGGCGTACCCGCCCCATGAGCTCCTTCCGTCCCGCACCCGCCTGGCTGGCCGACGCGGTCTTCTACCAGATCTACCCGCAGTCGTTCGCGGACTCGAACGGCGACGGGATCGGCGACTTCGACGGCATCGCCGAGCGGCTGGACCATCTGGCCTGGCTCGGGGTGAACACCGTCTGGCTGAACCCGTGCTTCGCCTCGCCGTTCGGGGACGCCGGGTACGACGTCTCCGACTATCTGAACGTGGCCCCGCGCTACGGCTCGAACGACGACCTCGCCAAGCTCGTCGACGCGGCGGGCCGCCGCGGGATCCGCGTACTCCTCGATCTGGTCGCGGGACACACCTCGGACCGGCACCCGTGGTTCACGGCGTCGGCGAACGACCCCGGGGACCACCGCTACATCTGGGCGCCGGAGGGCAGTCCGGACGGTTTCGTGGCCTCGCCCGGCAGCCGGCCGGGGTCGTACCTGCCGAACTTCTTCGCCTTCCAGCCCGCCCTCAACTTCGGTTACGCCCGGCTGAGTCCGGCCGAGCCCTGGCGTCAGCCGGTGGACGCGGAGGGTCCGCGCGCCAACCGTGCGGCACTGCGCACGATCATGGACCACTGGCTGGGCCTCGGTCTGTCGGGCTTCCGCGTCGACATGGCCGCCTCTCTCGTCAAGGACGACCCGGACAAGGCGGAGACGAGCGGGATCTGGACGGAGCTGCGCCACTGGCTGGACCGTTCGCACCCGGAGGCGGTGATCCTCTCGGAGTGGGGCGAGCCGGAGGTGTCCGTCCCGGCGGGGTTCCACACGGACTTCTTCCTCCAGTTCGGCGGCCCCTCGGACGGCCTGGCGCTGCGTTCGCTGTGGAGCAACGGCTCCGGGACCGTGAACGTGGACTGGGATCCGCTCGACTGCTTCTTCGACCCGAGCGGCAAGGGCTCGCCGCGCCCCTTCGTGGAGGCCTGGCAACAGGCGTCCACGGCTCTCGGTGACAGTGGCTTCATCTCGCTGCCGACCGCCAACCACGACTTCTCGCGCCTCAACTGCGGTCCGCGTTCGGCCGAGCAGCTCCCGGTCGCCTTCGTGTTCCAGCTGACCTGGCCCACCCTGCCCGCCATCTACTACGGCGACGAGATCGGCATGCGCTACATCCCGGACCTGCCCGACACCGAGGGCAGTGTGCTCGGCCCCCGCTACAACCGCGCCGGCTCCCGTACGCCGATGCAGTGGGACGACGGCCCGAACGCCGGTTTCTCGACGTCCGAGCACCCCTATCTCCCGGTCGACCCGGCCCCCGACCGCCCCACGGTCGCCGCCCAGCGCGCCGACGACACGTCCCTCCTGCATCTCGTACGCCGGCTCATCGCCCTGCGCACCTCGGCCCCCGAACTCGGGCCGGGCGGTTCGGTGGAGGTCGTGCACGCGGGCTACCCCTTCGTGCACGTACGCGGCGGGAGGTATCTCGTCGTCGTCAACCCCCGTGAGGAACGCACGAGTTGCCCTCTCGGGGACTTCCGGCCCGGCCGGGCCGTCGAGGCGTCCGGTGTCGTCGCCGACGGCGGCACGGTCACCGCGGAGGCGTTCGGGTACGGGATCTTCGAGCTGAACCGGTAGCCGAAAGGCCCCGTGGCGGCCCCGGCTCAGCCGCCCAGCCGGAGTCCCGCGCGCCAGATGTCAGGGCCGCCTCCCTCACCGTGGCCGCGGGCCCGATCGACACTCCGCGAGCCGCTTGTTCAGAAAGCGCCGCTCGGCGTCGTTCGCCACCAGTTCCAGCGCCTGTCCGTACGCCGCAGTGGCCTCCTCCAGGCGTCCCGCGCGCCGCAGGAGGTCCGCCCGGGTGGCCGGGAGCAGGTGATAGTCCGCCAGCTCCCCGCTCTCCTCCAGGTCCGCGACGAGGGCCAGTCCTGCTTCCGGGCTCTCGGCCATGCCTACGGCCACCGCGCGGTTGAGGCGTACGACGGCGGACGGCAGCCGGCGTTCCAGTTCCCCGTACAGTCCGGCGATGTCGGCCCAGTCCGTGTCCTGTGCCGTGGCCGCGGTGGTGTGACAGGCCGCGACGGCCGCCTGGATCTGGTACGGGCCCGGCCGCCCCCGGCGCAGCGCGGTCTCCAGCAGGGCGGCGCCCTCCTCGATCTCCGCCCGGTCCCATGCCGTGCGGTCCTGGTCCTCCAGCGTGACGAGGTCCCCGGCCGCGTCCACGCGGGTGCCGCGCCGGGCGTCGTGCAGCAGCAGAAGCGCGAGCAGGCCGAGCGCCTCGGGCTCGTCGGGCATGAGGCGGGCCAGCACCCGGGCCAGCCGGACGGCCTCCGAGCAGAGGTCCGTACGCATCAGGTCGGCGCCGGACGACGCCGCGTACCCCTCGTTGAACAGCAGGTACACCACGCCCAGTACCCCCGTCGTGCGTTCGGGGAGCAGATGCGCGGGCGGCACCCGGTACGGGATCCCGGCGTTACGGATCTTGCGCTTGGCCCGGACGAGGCGCTGCGCCATCGTCGCCTCGGGGACGAGGAAGGCGTGGGCGATCTCGGGCGTGGTGAGCCCCGCGAGGGTGCGCAGGGTCAGGGCGACCCGGGCCTCGACGGTCAGCGCGGGATGGCAGCAGGTGAAGATCAGCCGCAGCCGGTCGTCCGACACCCCGCTGTCGTCGTCGGAGTCCGGGTCGTGCGGGCCGGTGGATCCGCCGTCCCGTTCCAGCATCGCGACCTCCCGCAGTTTCGCCGCGCCCACGGCCTCCCGGCGCAGGACGTCCATGGCACGGTTGCGCGCGGTCGTGGTCAGCCAGGCGCCGGGGCGGCGCGGCACTCCGTCGCGCCGCCACCGGTCGAGGGCCTGGGCGAAGGCGTCCTGCGCGCACTCCTCGGCGAGGTCCCAGTCGCCGGTCACCCGGATCAGGGTGGCGACGACCTGGCCCCATTCCTCGCGGAAGGCGGCGGCGACGGCCTCCTCGGCACCGTCCGCCCCTTCACTGTGCGCCTCTTCGTCGTCGTTCATTCCCAGACCGGCCGTACCTCCACCGATCCGCCGCCCAGCGCGGCCGGATGGCGGGAGGCGAGCGCGATGGCCTCGTCGAGGTCGGCGACCTCGATGATGTCGAAGCCCGCGATGTACTCCTTGGTCTCCGCGAACGGGCCGTCGCTGAGCAGCACTTCGTCACCCTGGACGCGAACGGTGGTGGCGTCGGCGGCCGGCCGCAGCCGCGCGCCGCCCTTCACGACCCCGCTGCCGCGCACCCGGTCGATGTACGAGGTGAAGCGGGGGTCCTCGGCGATCTCCTCGGGGCTCAGCTCCTCGCCGCCGACGGGCGTGCAGATGAACATCACGTACTTCATGTTTCCTCCCGGTATTCAGAGGCGGTATGCAGGGGCCGGTACGCAGAGGTCCCTGCACCCCACCGACGAACGGACCGGGGCCCGATCGACACACTGTCCATGATTGCTCCGGCGGACCGGGGTCACCTCCGGGATCACACCTGTGGTGACGTCGGTGGTGACACCTGTACGGGGAGTGCCCGGACGCTGTTGCCCACGAAGCTGGAGTGGCGGGCGAGGTCCGCTTCGGGGACGGCGAGGTCGAGGTCGGGGAAGCGCGTGAACAGGCGTTCCAGGGCGATGGCGGACTCCATACGGGCCAGTGGGGCGCCCAGGCAGTAGTGGGCGCCGTGGCCGAGGGACAGCTGCCGGGCGGCGCCGGGCCTTGCGGGCCTGGTGACGTCGAAGAGATCGGCGTCCGGGCCGTGCGCGGCCGGGTCGCGGCCCGCGGCCGAGTAGCCCGCGAGGACGGGTGTGCCCCGGGGTATCACGGTGCCGTCGACGGTCAGGTCGTCGACCGGGTAGCGGAAGGGGAAATAGCTGACCGGCGCGTCCCAGCGCAGTGTCTCCTCGACGACGTCGGCCCAGCTCGCCCCGCCCCGCACGACCCGCTCCAGCTGATCGCGGTGGCCGCACAGGGCGCGCACGGCGTTGGTGATGAGGTTCAGCGTGGTCTCGTGCCCGGCGATGCTCATCAGCACCAGGGTGCCGAGGAGTTCCTCGTGGCTGAGCCGGTCGCCGTCCTCGTCGCGGGCGGTGATCAGCGCGCTGGTGAGGTCGTCGCCCGGCCGCTCGGTCCTGGCCTCGACGACCGCTCCCAGCACGGCCACCAGTTCCCGGTTGGCGGCGAGGGCCCGCTCGGGGCCGATGTCGGTGGCGACGACCTGGTTGGAGAGGTGGTGGAGACGGTCACGGAACTCGGCGTCCACGCCCAGCAGTTCGCCGATGACGCCCATCGGCAGCGGCAGCGCGAAGTGCGCGCGCAGGTCGGCGACTCCCCCGCCGTCCCGGGCCGCGCGCTCCAGATCGTCGAGCAGTCCGGCGGTCAACTCCTCGATGCGCGGGCGCAGTTCTTCGACCCGCCGGGCGGTGAACGCCTTGCTGACCAGTGAGCGCAGCCGCCGGTGGTCGTCGCCGTCCGCGGTGGTCATGCCCCGTACCGTCGCGAAGGTCGCGAGGGGCCAGCCGGCGGCGATGCGCCCTTCCCTCAGTGCGGTGAAGTGCTGGGCGTTCTTGGCGACTTGGGGGTGTGCGAGGAACTCCTTCAGTGCCTCGTGTCCCAGTACCGCCATGCCGTCCACCGCACCGGGCAGGACGACGGAGGCCACGGCACCGCGCGCCAGAAGGCGCGCGTTGTCGGCGTGCGGGCAACCACCGGCGGGGTCCATGCGATGCGGCGCTCCTGACGCACCGGATGCGCCGGACGCGCCAGGCGTGACGGGCGTTGCGGTCGGTGGTTCGGCTGCCGTGTCCAACGCGATCTCCTGACTACCGTGTGGACGGCAGTCGGAGGCCGTCACAGGAAGGGGGTGCCCGGGTCGACGCCCGAGAGTACGCGGCCGTAGATCTCCAGGTTGGTGGCGGGGTTGACGAAGGAGTGCAGACACAGGGCCTGGATGTCGCGGACGATCCGCTGCACGGGCACGTCCCGCTGGAGGGAGGAGGCGCCGGCGGCCGAGGCGAGCAGATCGACGGCCTCCTTGCAGAGCCGGGTGGCGTAGCCGCTCTCGGCGCGGATCCTGGCGCGTTCGAGCGGGGTGTACGAGCGGCCGTCACGGGCCTTCGCCTCGATCTCGTCGACCATCCGCACGACCACCAGTTCGGCCGCGGAGATCCTCATCTGCGCCTCGGCTGCCTGGAGATGGGTGACGGTGGCCTCGTTCTGCCGCTCGTAGAAGGTGTACGTGATGCCGCGCCGGTGGATCCGCTCACCGAACTCCGTCATCGCCGCCCGCCCCATGCCCAGCGCCGCCGACGCCGCCCAGGCGCAGAACAGCAGCAGCACGGGCATGCGGTAGAAGGGGTCGTCGGCGTTGGCCTTCGACGGGGTCTGCCCGGCGAGCATCGGCCCGACCGGCAGCACCCGGTGCGCGGGAACGGGAATGTTCCGGGCCATGACCGTGTTGCTGCCAGTACCGGCGAGACCTGTGGCGTCCCAGTCGTCGAGGATCTCCAGCTCGGACATCGGCACCGCGACCCACACCATCTCCGGCGGCCCCTCCTGGGGCTGTCCGTCGGGCGGCACGACCGCGGCCGTCAGCAGATGCCAGTCCGCGTGGTGACAGCCGGTCGCGAAGCCCGAGGCACCGTCCACCCGATAGCCCCCGTCGTACGGCACCGCCGTGGCGCCGGGGACGAGCGTGCCGCCGATCCTGACATCGGGACCGGCCGGCCCGGTGAAGAAGTCGTCCTGCGCCTCGTCGGGAAAGAGCGCCGCGATGTACGAGACTCCCGCGTGACCGAGTGTCACCCACGCCGTGGAGGCGCATTCGAGGGCGATCTCGGCGAAGGCGTCGACCTGGGCGCGCAGCGGGGACTGGTAACCGCCGTACCGCGCGGGGACGTTCATCCGGAGCACACCGGTGCCGCTCAACGCGGCGACCACCTCGTCCGGCACCCGCCGAGCGCGCTCGGCGCGCAGCGCGTTCTCCCTGATCAGCGGCCGCAGTTCCCGTACACGTTCGACGATCCCGGCATCGACCATGCCGACCACCGTGGCGCGAGGCACCACCTCTGTCAACGGCCCGGGATCCGGCCGCTCCCCCTCCACCGGAGGAGACAGTGCTACAGTGCCATCAGCACTTGTGTACGCCTCCTTTCAGGCGCCGGTGCCGATTTCCTCTCACTCAGCTGATCCGCCCGTCGATCTCCGACCGGCACAGCAGCTTCTTCTCAGCACCACCTCTCTCCGTACGGCACACATGTCATGTACGGCCACGGGTCCGTCTCTTTTTCGACGGTACGCGGCGCGAGAGGTGACGCATCCGCCGTGCAGGGCGTGCCGACACCGCCCCTGCTCCGGCCTCTCCCCCAACTCCATGACCACGTCCGCATGAACCCCGTGCACGTGAATCCGTCCGCGAAAGGACACCCATCATGACCACCACACTCGAACGCCCGCCCACTCCCGTCACACAGGAGCAGGCCACCGGCGTACTCGACATCACCTCGAACGGGCAGGGCCACCTGCGCGCCGAGAACCTGCTCCCCGGAGCATCCGACCTTCAGGTCTCCTCCGCCCTGATCCGCCGTCACGGCCTGCGCAAGGGCGACCGCGTCGAAGGACCGCGCGGCCGGCAGCGCGCCCTCACCGAGATCGAACGGGTCAACGGCCGGCCCGCCGACGAGACGCGCGGCCGTCCGCACTTCCGTGACCTGACCCCGCTGCACCCGCGTGAGCGGCTGCGGCTCGAACACCCCGCGGGCGGTCTGACCACCCGCCTCGTCGACCTGGTGGCGCCGATCGGCAAGGGCCAGCGCGGCCTGATCGTCGCCCCGCCCAAGACCGGCAAGACCGTGCTGCTCCAGCAGCTGGCCGCCGCCGTCGCCGGGAACCACCCCGAGGCCCACCTGATGGTGGTGCTCCTCGACGAACGCCCCGAGGAGGTGACCGACATGCGCCGGTCCGTTCGCGGTGAGGTGTTCGCCTCCACCTTCGACCAGAGCCCCAAGCAGCACATCGCGCTCGCCGAGCTGGCCGTCGAGCGTGCCAAGCGGCTCGTCGAGGCGGGCCAGGACGTCGTGATCCTCCTCGACTCGCTCACCCGGCTGTGCCGGGCCCACAACAACGCGGCCGCATCGGGTGGCCGCACCCTCAGCGGCGGTGTGGACGCGGCGTCGCTGCAGGGGCCCAAGCGGCTCTTCGGCGCCGCGCGCCTCGCCGAGGAGGGCGGCTCGCTCACCATCATCGCCACGGCTCTTGTGGACACCGGCTCGCGTGCCGACGACTACTACTTCGAGGAGCTCAAGAGCACCGGCAACATGGAGCTGCGACTGGACCGCACCCTCGCGTCCCGCCGCGTCTTCCCCGCCGTCGACATCACCCCTTCCGGCACCCGCCGCGAGGAACTGCTCGTCCCGGCAGGCGAATTGACGGCCGTACGGGGCCTGCGACGCGCCCTGCACTCCCGTGGTGACGGCCAGGCCGGCCTGGAGACCCTGCTGGACCGGATGCGGCAGACCCCGAACAACGCGACCTTCCTCAGGCAGGTCCAGCAGACGGTGCCGGGCAGCCAGTAAGCGGGCAGTGGACACCAGGAAGCAAGAGCCGGTGACATCTGCCGGGCTCCTGCATCCGCTGCGGCATCCGGGTGTTCGACAGCTCCGTTCGGCCGGGGCTGCCCGCCTCGCGACCTGCGCGTTCCTACGTTTGCGGTATGACCATCGGACTCCCTGCCCGCACGGCCGTCTCCTGCTCCGTCCTCTGCGTCGTCGGAGCACTCGCCCTCGCACCGGGACCGGTCGCGGCTCTCGGCGGGGCGCGCACGACCGCCCCCGGGCCCCTCATCGGGACGGGCGGCGCACATACCGGGCCCACTCCGAGCACCGCCAATCCACCGCCTTCACCCCTTTCCCCGCCCTCTTCGCCTTCCCCGCCTTCCCTGCCTTCCCCGCCCTCGGCGCTGGACCGTCCCGGGACACAGGTCCGGCTCCGGGCCGGAGCACCCGGCGTGCCGCGGGACATCTCCGCGCGGTCGTGGCTGGTGGCCGACGCCGACACCGGCGAAGTGCTCGCGGCAGCCAACGCCCACCTCGCACTGCCGCCCGCCAGCACGCTGAAGACCCTTTTCGCGGTGACCGTGCTCCCGGTGCTGCCCCCGGCGGTCCGGCACACCGTCGCCGAGTCGGACCTTGCGGGCATCGGCCCCGGCAGCAGCCTGGTCGGAGTCCGCGCGGGGCGTACCTACCGGGCGTCCGACCTGTGGCGGGGCGTCTTTCTGAACTCCGGCAACGACGCCGTCCACGTACTCGCCGAGATGAACGGCGGCTGGCAGGCGACGGCCGCCCAGATGCAGGCCAAGGCGCAGGCGCTGGGCGCCCGTGACACCCGGGTCGTCTCACCCGACGGCTACGACATGCCCGGGCAGGTGTCTTCCGCGTACGACCTGGCCGTCTTCGGGCGCGCGGGGCTCCGCAACACCGACTTCGTGCGCTACTGCGCCACCGTCCGTGCGAAGTTCCCGGGCGACGGCTGGGCGTACGAGATCCAGAACACCAACCGGCTGCTGACCGGTGCCGACGGGGTCGCGCCCTATCCGGGGCTCATCGGCATCAAGAACGGCTCCACCTCCCAGGCCGGCAGCACGCTCGTCGCCGCCGCGCGCCGTGGCGGTCACACCCTCGTCGTCACGGTGATGAACCCTCAGGAAGGCGGCGGGTTCGCCGTGTACGAGGAGGCGCGCTCGCTGCTCGACTGGGGTTTCGAGGCCATCGGCCGGGTCGATCCGGTCGGGTCGCTGCTGCCCCGTGCCGTGTCGCGGGCCAAGGCGGCTCCGACGGCCGGAGCGCGGTCGGGCCCGGATCCGGCGGCCGGTCCGGCGGCGCGTGCGGGCACGGCCGCCACCGATGGCTCCGACGGTTCTCGTGGCGCAGACCGCTCAGACCGCTCAGGTGGCTCCGGTGGCTGGCTGCTGCCGGCCGGGACGCTCGCGGGCGCCGCCGCTCTCGGCGCGGGTGCCGTGGCACTGGCCCTGCGCCTCCACGGCCGGCGGTCCACCCGGGACTGACCGACGGGCAGCCCGAGCAGCAGCCCCAGAGTGATCCACACGTACGTGTTCCCGCCGACGAAGCCGTCGATGCCCGACGCGTCGTCGACCCACAGCCACACGACGCTGCTGCACAGCAGGACGTACATGCCTCCGGCGAGCCACAGCAGCCGCCTGCGCCGCAGGCCCGCCTCGGCCAGGATCGCCAGCGAGGGCAGCACCCAGACCAGGTGGTGCACCCAGGTGACGGGGCTGACGAGACAGGCGGCCAGGCCGGTGAGGGCGAAGGCGCCGAGGACGTCGCCCGCCGCGAGGGCCCGGCGCGCACGCCACGCCCACACCCCGAGGACGGCGAGCGCCGACAGCGCCCAGACGGCGCGGCTCGGCTCGGCGGGATCGGCCAGCCTGGCCAGTACGCCTTGCAGCGACTGGTTGGAGACGTAGGCGAGGCGGCCGATACGGGCCGTGTCCCAGACCGCGTCCGTCCAGTAGAAGCGGGAGGCGTCCGGAGCGGCCAGGGCGGCGAACGCGGTGGCGGCCACCGCCACCCCTGTGGCGGTGACCGCCGCACGCGGGCGTCGGGCGAGCAGCAGCAGGACGATGAAGATCGCGGGCGTGAGTTTCACCGCGGCGGCGAGACCGATCCCGACTCCGGCCCAGCGGCCGCGGCCGGCCGCGATCAGCCGGGCGTCGGCGAGGACGAGGGCCAGCAGCAGGAGGTTGACCTGGCCGAAGCTGAAGGTGTCGCGGACGGGTTCGAGGAGGGCGAGCAGACAGACGCCCACGGCGATCCCGAACAGGCCGTACCGGCGCAGGCGGCGCCCGGTCAGCACGTACAGGGTGTGCAGGACGAAGGCCGTCGCGGCGAGGTTGAGCAGCAGGCCGACGGCGATCGCGGTGTGCAGTCCGAGCAGGGCCATCGGCAGCATGCCGACCGCCGCGAACGGCGGATACGTGAAGCCGTACGTCGTCCCCGGCACCCGGTAGTCGTAGAGGTGGCCGCCGTGGTGGATCCAGGCGTCGACGGCTCCGTGGTAGACGCGCAGGTCGAACCAGTCCCGCAGCAGTGGCACGGTCGCGGTGAAGACGGTCACGGCGCCGGCCAGGACGAGGACGAACAGCACCCGTCCCCGGTCGGTGTGCGGCATCCTCATGCCGTCCGGCGGCCTCATGCCGTCCGCCCCGGGACGGGCGCTTTCGACGCCTGGTGCGCCTGCCAGAGGACGACCAGCGCGAGCATCCCGCCCGACACCGCCAGGGCCAGCTGCTCACTGTCGGGCGGCCCACCGCTGGGCAGGACACCGAGGGCGAGGACCCCGGTCACGGCGGCCACCCGGTGGCGTACGGACGCACTGCGCGCCCCCGCGGCGATGAGGAACAGGCCCCACAGGGCGTACCAGGGCCGGACGGCCGGGCCGAGCACGGCCACCGCCGCCAGGCTGAGGCCGAGCGCGTAGACGGGGCTGACTCGGGGGCGGCGCAGCCAGACCACCGCGACGACCACGGCGGTGAGTACGAGGCCGAGGGCGTGCCAGGCGGGCAGCGCGTACGGGGCGAGATCGCTGCCCAGGCCCCGGAGGATGTCGCCGGTTGCCCGGCCGAGGAGGCTGGTGGGCGACCAGTTGTGCGGGGACACGGGTGTCTTCAGCGCGGCGATCCAGCCGTACCCCGTACCGGCCGCGGCGGTCGCGGCGACGGTGGTGGCGAGGGCGGCGATCGCGGTGGTGACGAGGGACTTCACCATGCTCCGCCCGGCGCGCACCTGAAGGGCCACGACGGCCGCCAGGCCCAGCACGGCGGGGGCCTTGACCAGTGCGGCCAGGGTGACGAGGACGGCGCCCAGGACGGGCCTGCGGCCGAGGGCGGCCACCAGGCCCGCGCCGAGCAGGCCCAGCATGATGGCGTCGTTGTGGGCTCCGGCCACCAGGTGCAGCAGCACGAGCGGGTTGAGCGCGCCGAGCCACAGGGCGGCGGCGGGGTCGGCGCCGCTGTGCCGGGCGAGCCTCGGCAGCGCTGCCGCCATGAGCGCCACGCCGAGCAGCGCGACGACCCGCATCCCGAACAGCCCGGCCGGCACCTCGCCCCGCGTCAGCCCGGACAGCGCGGAGGCCACGGCGAGGAAGACGGGCCCGTACGGGGTCGCGGTCCGCCGCCACACCGGCGCCACCTCGTCGGCGAGCGGGCCGCCGAGCATCGCGGGTCCGTGCGTGTACACGTCGATGTGCGCGTCGACCATCGCGCCCTGCGCCAGATAGCTGTAGACGTCCCGGCTGAACAGGGGCGGAGCGAGCAGCAGAGGAATCGCCCACACCGCGAGCACGACCAGCAGCGCACGGGGCGTCGGCGGCTCGGGACCGCGGATCACCCGCCCCAGCAGGGCCCATGCGGCGATCAGCAGCACGACCCCGAAGTACACGCCGACCAGGCCGAGCGCCGCCCGTCCGGACGCGAGCGACGGCAGTTCCCGTACGGGCAGGGCGCCGGCACTCTCGCCGCCCGCCGCGAGGACGACCGAGCCCGCGAGCCCGAGCAGCTGACAGCGACGCAGATCGACGGAGAAACCCTTGGCCAACACTCGGCAAGCGTGTCAACGCGGGATGGCCGGAAGGCGACGCGCCTGTCTCTGAGCGGCAGCCACAGCATGACCGCCGTCTTACCGGGTCGGGGGCTGACTGATCGGCGCGGCTTCTCAGAACACCGAGAGGCCGGTGATGGTGGTGAAGCGGTCCAGGGCGGCCACGCCGGCCACCGAGTTGCCGTGTCCGTCCAGGCCGGGGCTCCAGGCGCAGAGCGTGCAGCGGCCGGGGACGACGGCGATGACTCCGCCGCCGACGCCGCTCTTGCCCGGCAGGCCCACGCGGTAGGCGAACTCGCCCGCCGCGTCGTACGTGCCGCAGGTGAGCATGACCGCGTTGACCTCCTTGGCCTGGCTCATCGTCAGGAGGCGGGTGCCGTCGGAGCGGATGCCGTGGCGGGCGAGGAAGCCGGTGGCCAGGGCGAGGTCGGCGCAGGACGCCTCGACGGAGCACTGGCGGAAGTACTCGTCGAGCAGGACCGGGACGGGGTTGCCGATGTTTCCGTAGGCGGCCATGAAGTGGCCGAGCGCGGCGTTGCGGTCGCCGTGGGCGGACTCGGAGGCGGCCACGTCCTCGTTGATGGCGAGGTCGTCGTTGCCGCTCTCCGCGCGCAGGAAGTCGAGGAGCGTGCCTGCCGCGTCGCCCGTCTGGGTGTGGAGGCGGTCGGTGACGACAAGGGCGCCCGCGTTGATGAAGGGGTTGCGGGGGATGCCGTTCTCGTACTCCAGCTGGACGAGCGAGTTGAAGGGGTTGCCGGAGGGCTCGCGGCCGACGTGTTCCCAGAGCTCGTCCGCTTCTCGGGCCAGGTCCAGGGCGAGGGTGAAGACCTTGGTGATGGACTGCGTGGAGAAGGGCTGCCGCCAGTCGCCGACGCCGTAGACCGTGCCGTCCAGCTCCGCGACGGCCATGCCGAACCGCCGCGGGTCGCAGGCCGCGAGTGCCGGGATGTAGTCGGCGGGGCGGCCGCGGTCGGCCAGGTCCTTCATCTCGGCGGCGATGCGGTTGAGAACCGGCTGAAAGGTCAGGGACGAGCTCATGATCACCATTGTGCCGTCGGTGGGGTGCGGGTGGGTCGTGACTGACCGCGCCGTTCCCCGCGCCCCTGGGTGGGAGGGGGCAGGGGGGTGGACACCGTGCGGGTCCGTGGGGACTGGGTGCGCCGTTCCCCGCGCCCCTAGGTGAGTGAGTGCAGGGGCGTGGACACCGTGCGGGTCCGTGGGGACTGGGTGCGCCGTTCCCCGCGCCCCTAGGTGAGTGAGTGCAGGGGCGTGCACACCGTGCGGGTCCGTGGGGACTGGGTGCGCCGTTCCCCGCGCCCCTAGGTGAGTGAGTGCAGGGGCGTGCACACCGTGCGGGTCCGTGGGGGTTGCTCGCGCCGTTCCCCGCGCCCCTAAGGGGTGAGGGCTGGGGGCGTGTGCAGCGCGGGTTTGTGGGGGCTGGGCGCGCAGTTCCCCGCGCCCCTGGGTGCGGCTGCGGGGACCGGTCCCGCTCCGACCCACCCAGGGGCGCGGGGAACTGCGCAGCCAGCCCCGGACGACCCGCAGGTCACCTCACACGTCAGCCCGTACATACCCAGGGGCGCGGGGAACGGCGCGGGCAACCCCCATCGGCCGCCACACGGCGCGCACCCGAGCCACCCGCCCCCTACGGGATCACCCGCGTCCCCGCCAGCACCTCCGGACGGAGCAGCGTCGCCAGGCGGTCCGCCGGGAGCAGGCCCTTTTCCAGGACCAGTTCCGCCACCCCCCGCCCCGTGGCGAGCGCTTCCCGCGCGATCTCCGTCGCGGCCGAGTACCCGATGTACGGATTGAGCGCGGTCACCAGCCCGATCGAGTTCTCGACCGCCGCCCGCAGCACCTCCGTGTTCGCGGTGATCCCCACGACACACCGCTCGGCGAGCGTCAGACAGGCGGCCCGCAGATGCGTGATGCTCTCGGACAGCGAGTGCAGAATGACCGGCTCGAACGCGTTCAGCTGAAGCTGCCCCGCCTCCGCCGCCATCGTGATGGTGACGTCGTTGCCGATCACCTCGAAGGCGACCTGGTTGACCACCTCGGGAACCACCGGGTTCACCTTGCCGGGCATGATGCTCGAACCGGCCTGCACCGGCGGCAGGTTGATCTCGTTCAGCCCGGCCCGCGGCCCGGACGACAGCAGCCGCAGGTCGTTGCAGACCTTGGACAGCTTCACCGCGATCCGCTTCAGCACCCCGGACATCTGGACGAACGCCCCGCAGTCCTGGGTCGCCTCGACCAGATTCGCCGCGGTCACCAGCGGCAGCCCGGTGATGTCCGAGAGGTGCCGGCGCGCCGCCTCCGCGTACCCGGCGGGCGCGTTGAGCCCGGTCCCGATCGCCGTCGCGCCCAGATTGATCTCGTGGACCAGTTCGACGGCCTCCGCGAGCCGGCTGCGGTCCTCGTCCAGCATCACCGCGTACGCCGAGAACTCCTGCCCGAGCGTCATCGGCACGGCGTCCTGCAGCTGCGTACGCCCCATCTTCAGCACATCGCGGAACTCGACCGCCTTGGCCGCGAAGGCGTCCTGGAGGACGGACATCGCGTCGAGGAGCCCCCGCACCGCGAACACCGTGGCGACCTTGACGGCCGTCGGGTACACGTCGTTGGTCGACTGCCCGAGGTTGACGTGCTCGTTCGGGTGCAGGAACGCGTACTCGCCCTTGGTGTGCCCGAGCAGCTCGAGCGCGCGGTTGGCGACGACCTCGTTGGCGTTCATGTTCGTCGAGGTGCCGGCCCCGCCCTGGATGACGTCGACGACGAACTGGTCGTGCAGCTTCCCCTGCCGGATCTCCCGGCAGGCCTCGACGATCGCGGCCGCGGTCCGGGGTTCCAGCAGGCCGAGTTCCTCGTTGGCGAGGGCGGCGGCCTCCTTGACCGCGGCGAGCGCGTCGATCAGGTGCGGGTACGCGGAGATCGGCGTACCCGTGATGGGGAAGTTCTCCTTGGCGCGCAGGGAGTGGACCCCCCAGTACGCCTCGGCGGGGACGTCACGGTCGCCGAGCAGGTCGTGCTCACTGCGGACGGTCATGTCGGTGCGGGTCTTCTTTCCGGGGTCTGGAGGTGGAGAGGGGCTGACGCGCGGACCGGGCGGCCTACGCCGCCGCCGGGGGCTCGGTGAGCGGGTCGAGCGCGCGGGTCGGCCGGATGTGGCCCACCACCGCGCCGCCCCCGAGGAGCGGCGCCCCGGCGAACTCGGCGAGCGCGGCCGGGTCGACGCCGGCGCGGGCGAGGGCCGCCGCGGTGACCGGTACGCGTGCGCGGTCCGCGCCGTCGGAGATCTTCACGGCGACGGCCCGGCCGTCCGGCAGGGCCGCGACCTGTACGCCCTCGAAGCCGTCCTTGGAGAGCAGCCCGGGTACGGCACGCATCAGCGCGGCGACGTCCCGGCCGGAGCCGGACGCCATCTCGGCGTGCTCGCGCATCGCGTCGGCGACCCGCGCCTCGGGAGTGCCCGGCGGGGCCGTCGTGATCCGGGCCGCGGCGCGTGCGAGGCCGTGCAGCGAGACGGCGAACAGCGGGGCCCCGCAGCCGTCGACCGTGACCTGCGCGACGGCCTGCCCGGTCAGGTCCTCGACGATCTCCGCGATCGCCTGCTGGAGCGGATGCGCGGGGTCGAGGTAGTCGTCGAGCGACCAGCCGTTCAGGCGTGCCGTGTACAGCATCGCGGCGTGCTTGCCCGAGCAGTTCTGGGCGAGCCTCGACGGGAGTCGCCCGGCGCGGATCCAGTCCTCCCGGACGACCGGGTCGAAGGGCAGGTCGGGGACGTTGCGCAGGTCGTCCTCGGTGAGTCCGGCGAGTTCGAGGATCCGCCGGGTGCCGGAGAGGTGGCGTTCCTCGCCGGAGTGGCTGGCGGCGGCCAGGGAGAGCAGGTCGCCTTCGAGGGGCAGCCCGGCCCGCACCATCGCCACGGCCTGCACGGGCTTGAGTGCCGAGCGCGGGTAGAAGGCCGCCTCGATGTCACCGATCTGCAGTTCCACGCTTCCGTCGGCGGCCAGCACGACCACCGAGCCGTAGTGGATGCCCTCGATGACACCGCCGCGTACGAGATGGGCGACGGGCGCGTGCAGCGGCTCCCGTACGGAGGGGGCCGCGGCGAGCGAACTCCCGGACCCGGGAAGGGCGTTGAGGCTCATGCGTCCACCTGGCCGTCGCGCAGGGCGGTGACCCGGCGGCGTACGCCGTACCAACCGGCCACCAGCGCCGCCACGATCAGCGGGAGGCACAGGACCGTCGTACGGCCCGCTCCCCCGTCGGCGTACATGAGGACCAGGACGGAGGCGAGGAAGAAGAGGGTCACCAGCTCGGTCCAGGGCGAGCCCGGCAGCCGGTAGCCCGGGCGGTCCACCTCGCCCTCCTCGGACTTCCGCCAGAACTGCAGATGACAGATCATGATCATGCCCCAGGTGGCGAGGATGCCGAGCGCGGCGAAGTTGAGGACGATCTCGAAGGCGTCGGCGGGAACGACGAAGTTGAGCCCGACACCGAGTACGCAGATACCGCTGGTCAGCAGGATTCCGCCGTACGGGACCTGGCTGCGGCTCATCACGGAGGTGAACCTGGGCGCCGAGCCGGACATCGACATGGAGCGCAGGATGCGGCCGGTCGAGTAGAGCCCGGAGTTGAGGCTGGACATGGCGGCGGTCATCACGACCAGGTTCATCACGCCGCCCGCCGCCGGGATGCCGATGTTGGAGAGCACGGTCACGAACGGGCTCTCCCCGGCGGTGTACTTGTTCCAGGGCAGCAGCATGGACAGCAGCAGCACCGAGCCGACGTAGAAGAGACCGACGCGCCACATGATCGAGTTGATGGCCTTCGGCAGGATCTTCTCGGGGTTCTCCGTCTCGCCCGCCGCGACGCCGACCAGTTCGACGGAGGCGTACGCGAAGACGACACCCTGGACGATCAGCAGCATCGGCAGCAGGCCGTTGGGGAAGAGGCCGCCGTTGTCGGTGATGAGGGAGGGGCCGGGGGTGGCTCCGTCGACGGGCTGCTGGGTGACCAGCACGAAGATGCCGATCAGCATGAAGGCGACGAGCGCGCCGACCTTGACGATGGCGAACCAGAACTCCAGCTCGCCGAAGATCTTCACCGAGATGAGGTTCACGGTGAGCACGACCGCGAGGGCGATCAGGGCGATCACCCACTGGGGGATGTCGGAGAACATGCCCCAGTAGTGGGTGTAGGTGGCGACCGCGGTGATGTCGGCGACGCCGGTGGTCGCCCAGTTCAGGAAGTACATCCAGCCCGCGGTGTAGGCGCCCTTCTCGCCGAGGAACTCCCGGGCGTACGACACGAAGGCGCCGGATGACGGCCGGTACAGGACGAGCTCGCCGAGGGCGCGGACGACGAGGAAGGCGAAGACTCCGCAGACGGCGTAGGCGAGGAAGAGGGACGGGCCCGCCTCGGCGAGCCGGCCGCCGGCGCCGAGGAAGAGCCCGGTGCCGATGGCCCCGCCGATGGCGATCATGTTGACGTGCCGGGACTTCAGGGACTTGCTGTATCCCGCGTCACCGGCGTCGACATGGCCGCTCTTCCTCCTCTTCCCCTCCGCCGGCTGCGTCTGTTCTTCGAGGGACTGCTCGCTCACGCCTTGGTTCCGCCTTCTGTGGGGGTGCCCGCGGGGTCGGTGCGCTCGGGGCGCACGATCGCGGTGAGGGTCGTCTCGACGCGGTCGAGGTGGTGTGCCATGGCGTCGGTCGCGTCGGACGCGCTGCCGTCGACGAGGGCCTCGACGATGGCGCGGTGTTCACGGTTGGACTGCTCACGACGGCCGCCCAGCTCGGTGAGGAACGCGGACTGCCGGGCCAGCGCGTCCCGGATCTCCTCGATCACCCGGCGGAAGACCGGGTTCTGGGCGGCCTGCGCCACGGCGAGGTGGAAGAGCGTGTCCATGGCGACCCACGCGGTGGTGTCCCGCTCGCGCTCCATCCGTTCGAGGAGATGGGCCAGGTGGTCGAGGTCCTCGGGTGTCCGGCGCACGGCGGCGTATCCGGCCACCGGGATCTCGACATGCCGGCGGACCTCCATCAGGTCACTGGCCGTGTAGTCGCCGAAGGTGGGGTCCTCGACGATCCCGGCCGACACGACGAACGTGCCCTTGCCGGTCCGGGACACGGTCAGTCCCATGGTCTGCAGGGCGCGCAGGGCCTCCCGCAGTACAGGCCTGCTGACCTCCAGCCGTCGGCACAGCTCCGCTTCGGAGGGCAGCTTGTCCCCCACGGCGTACTCACCGCGCTCGATGGCACCACGAAGATGCCCGAGCACGGCTTCCATCGCACTGATACGCCTCGGCACGGAGCCAGCTGTCTGGCTGTCTGACAGGTTCACGTGGGTGATCCTGCGGGGCGCGGAAGGCGACTGTCAAGGCCCGCAGTCCGGCGTCACACCGGCGACCGGTCCCCCGTGCCCGGAGATGGGCCCGGCGACCACGTTCGGACGGCAGCCCGGATACGGCCTTCGCGGCTACGTCCAGATGACCTGGGCCACCGCGACCCCTACGAAAGCCGCCCCCAGCCCCGCGGCCACGCTCGCGATCGCGTTGACGGCGGCATGGAAACGGGAGCCGTCCTCGGCCAGGCGCAGCGTTTCGTACGAGAACGTCGAGTACGTGGTCAGCGCCCCGCACAGGCCCGTGCCGAGCAGCAGTTGGAGGTGGGAGGAGGCCGCTCCCGCCACGGCGGCGCCGGTGAGGGTGCCGAGGATCAGGCAGCCGACGACGTTCACGGTGAAGGTGCCCCAGGGGAAGGCGGAGCCGTACCGGGACCGGACCGTGCGGTCGGTGAGATAGCGCAGGGGTGCGCCGACCATGCCGCCGACGATCACCAGTACCCAGTTCACGACGGCCGCTCCCCCGCGCCCCGCCGGACCGGCATGCGACGTGTCAGCGTCACGGCCAGCCACACGGCGGCGAGCGCCGCAACGAGGGTGGCGGCGAGATAGGCGAGGGCGGTGCGGGGACGCCCCTCGTCCATCAGCCTCTGGATGTCGACGGCGTACGTCGAGAAGGTGGTGAAGCCGCCCAGCACCCCGGTGCCGAAGAAGGGGCGCACCAACGGGTGGGGCGTCCACACCTCGCTGATCAGGACCATGAAGACACCGATCACGAAGCAGCCGACGACATTGACCCAGAACGTGGTCCACGGGAAACCGCCCGCCTGCGCGGGCCAGAGCAGCGCCGCCCCGTAGCGCGCCGACGCACCGGCCGCGCCGCCGAGCGCGACCACCGCCACGGCGGGCCCCTGGCCGCGCCACACCGGCACGCGCCGCGCGGGCGCGCCGGGTTCCGTGGGTTCGTCCACCGTCTCCGGGTGGGGGCTGGTCATGCGCGGTGTCTCCTGATCCGGGGCCGGAGATCAGGCTAACTCCCGGTGACGGACAGGTGCCGGTCAGGCCGCGCCCGACGCCTCCTCGGCGATGGCGTCGAAGCGGGCCGCCATCGCCGCCTGGAGCGCCTGGGCCGCCGACAGGGGGCGGACCATGACGGTGAGGTCGTCGATGCGGCCGTCCTCGTCGAAGTGCAGGATGTCGCAGCCCTGGAGGGCACGGTCCCCCACCCGCGCCTCGAAGACGAGGACGAGGTCACGGCCGCCGGGGTCCGCGACCTCCCGGACGTAGCGGAAGTCCTCGAAGACCTGGATGACCGCGCCCAGGATCGCGGAGGTGATCGCCTTTCCGGCGTACGGCTTGAAGACCACCGGGCTGGTGAACACGACGTCCTCGGAGAGCAGGTCGACGACCGCCGCGTGGTCGCCGTCCTCGACCGCCTTACGGAAGGGGTGCGTCATCATCCACCTCTCACTCTCTCGCTGATACTCAATATGTTGATTAGGTGTGTCGGACAGTACTCTTCGGGCGCGTCGCTCCGCAACGGGTCCGCGGGGATCCGCAGCCGACCCTCGGGGTCCGCAGCCCGAGTCGCGAGGATCCGCACCGGTCCGCGTCGATCCGCACCGGGTTCACGGGGTACGGAGGCAGTCCGGCGAGGTAGGAAGGAACCACCGAACCGGAGGTGCTGTCGTGTACTACCCGCTGACCGTCCGTGACTTCCTCGACCGCGCGGCCCACGTCTACCCGGACCGCGTCGCGGTCGTCGACGAACCGGAACAGCCGGGGCCGAGCCTCGGCGAGCTCACCTACCGGGAGCTGGCGGCACTCGCTCGCGCGCAGGCTGCCAGGCTCGGCCGGCTGGACATCCCGGTGGGCGGCCGGGTCGCGGTGATCTCACAGAACTCGGCACGGCTGCTGACCTCGTTCTTCGGCGTCTCCGGCTGGGGGCGCGTCCTCGTACCGGTGAACTTCCGGCTCACCCGGTCGGAGATCGACTACATCGTCCGGCACTCCGGCGCCTCGGTGGTGTACGCGGACGCCTCCCGCGCGGACGTGCTCGACACCCTCGACGTGAAGCACAAGTTCGTGCTCGGCGACGACGACGATCTCTTCCTGCGCGGCGTCGAACCGCGCGACTGGGCGGAGCCGGACGAGGGCGCGACGGCCAGCGTCAACTACACGTCCGGAACGACCGCGCGCCCCAAGGGAGTTCAGCTCACCCACCGCAACCTCTGGCTGAACGCGACCGTGTTCGGACTGCACACCACGATCAGCGACCGTGACGTCTACCTCCACACGCTCCCGATGTTCCACGCCAACGGCTGGGGCATGCCGTACGGAGTCACGGGCGTCGGCGGCCGGCACATCGTGCTCCGGCAGATCGACGGGGCCGAGATCCTGCGCCGCGTCGAACGGCACGGCGTCACCCTGATGTGCGCGGCGCCCGCCGTGCTGAACGCCGTGCTCGACGCCGCCGCCGACTGGGAGGGCGAGATCCCCGGCCGCGACCGGGTCCGTATCGTCTGCGCGGGCGCTCCGCCGCCGACCCGCACGATCGAGCGGGTGACGGTCGAACTGGGCTGGGAGTTCATCCAGATCTACGGGCTCACCGAGACCTCGCCGCTCGTCACGGTGAACCGGGGCCGCGCGGAGTGGGACGGCCTGGAGCCCGCCGAACGGGCCCGCAGGCTCGGGCGGGCCGGGGTGCCCGCTCTCGGCGTACGCGTGGACGTCGACGTGGACGGTGAGGTGCTGACCGCGTCCAACCACAACCTCGACGGCTACTGGGAACAGCCAGAGGAGACGGCGAAGGCCCAGGAGGGCGGCTGGTTCCACACCGGGGACGGCGGATACCTCGACGACGAAGGCTACTTGGTGATCTCCGACCGCAAGAAGGACGTCATCATCTCCGGCGGCGAGAACGTGTCGTCGATCGAGGTGGAGGACGTCATCACCTCGCATCCGGCGGTGCGCGAGGTGGCGGTGATCGGCATACCGGACGCCAGGTGGGGCGAGTCGGTGACCGCGCTCGTGGTGACGGACGGATCCGGTGTCACCGCCGAGGAGTTGATCGCCCACTGCCGTACGCGGCTCGCCGGTTTCAAGACACCGAAGCGGGTCGACTTCGTGGAGTCGCTGCCGCGTACGGCGACCGGGAAGCTGCAGAAGTTCAAGCTGCGGGAGCCGTTCTGGCGGGAGTGACGGGAGCCGCAGGGGGGTGGGTCGGAAACGGCTGCCCGTTTCCGACCCACCCCCGTTGTTCACGTAGGGTCCGTCACCGGTGGCTGAACCACGCCATCGCCGGCAGCGCCCTGTCGTCGTAGCCGAACAGGGCCTGGTTCTCCCAGCCGTTGCCGGACGAGGGGTCCGTCGGGTCCCAGCCGTTGCCGGTCACCGCGGTCCAGGTGGACTCCCAGTAGAAGATGCCGAGGCCGCGGCCGTTCGGGACGGCCTCCACGATGCTGGCCACGTCCTTCATCCACTGTGTCTGGCCGGCCGTCGAAGCGGCGTAGCCGGGGACGAGTTCACTGGCGAGGTCGATGATGTTCTCGGTCGGGTCCTCGCTGTCCAGCCGGAAGGGGTAGGCCGTCTCGGCGAGATAGACCGGCTTGCCGTAGCGGGACGCGGCGTCGTCCAGGGTGGTCTGGAAGTCGGCGAGTGTGCCGTGCCAGTAGCCGTAGTAGGACAGGCCGATGACGTCGAACTTCACACCGTTGGAGACGGCGCTGTCGAACCACCAGCGGGTGCCCGCGAGGTCACCGCCCTTGGCGAGGTGGATCGCCACGGTCGTACCCGAGCTGACCGCCTTGACCGCGTCGTAGCCCGAGTTGAGGAGCCCGGCGAGCTGCGCCCAGTTCGAGGTGGAGCCCTCGTTCCAGAGCATGCCGCCGTTGATCTCGTTGCCGACCTGCACCATGTCGGCCGTGGTGCCCTGGGCTTTCAGGGCGTTCAGGACGTCGTACGTGTGGTTGTAGACGTCCGTCCTCAGCCGGCTGTAGGAGTGTCCGGCCCAGGCGGCGGGCTTGGACTGGGCGCCCGGGTCGGCCCAGGTGTCCGAGTAGTGGAAGTCGACGAGGAGCTTCATGCCCTGCGCCTTGACGCGCTTGGCGGTCGCGAGGACGCGCGCCTTGTTGTTGTAGCCGTCGGCCGGGTTCACCCACACCTTGAGGCGGGCGTAGTTCTGCCCGGCGGACCTGAGGATGGCGAGGGCGTCACCGGTGGTGCCGGAACTGTTCTTGTAGACGCCGCCCTTGGCCTCGCTCTTGGCGAGTGACGAGACGTCGGAACCCTTGATGGACAGGGCCGTCGATCCGGAGGTGAAGGTCAGGTCGTCGACGTTGATCCAGTTGCCGGCCTTCGCGTCGGAGTTGACGCTGATCGTGCACTGGTTGTTCGTCACCGCTATGGAGGTGACGATCCGGAGCCATCCGCTGGACGACACCGGGATGTCGGTGCGCTGCTCCACGCTCCCGCAGTTCTTGAGCGCGAGGTACGCGGAGTTCTGGCCGCCGCCCGAACGCACCCAGGCGGTGAGCTTGTAGGTGCCGTTGGTGAGACCGGAGAGGTACTGGTACGTCTCCACCTTGTACGCGGAGGCCGAGTAGTGCGTGAGCCGGTAGCTTCCGCCGTGGCCGCCGGACTCGGTGAAGGAGGCCGCGGTCTGGCCGGCCGCCGAGTAGGTCGACCAGCCGGCCGGGGTCGCCGTGCCGGTGCCGTCCGATTCGAAGCCGGCGTTGGTGAGGGTGGTCGCCGCGGTTGCGCTCTGCGCGGGCAGCACGGTCAGTGCCAGGCCTGCTGCCAGCGGTAGGAGGAGGGCCTTGAGTGTGCGTCTGGGATGGAACATCGTCGTCGTTGTCCCTTCGACGTGATGTGGATGTGTACCCCGGTTTGTGCCGGGGGGTTTGCTCGCCCCCGCCGCCCCTACCCGTCCCGTACTCGGGGGCGCCGCCCCCGAACCCCCGGTCCTCAAACGCCGGACGGGCTGAATACGTTTCAGCCCGTCCGGCGTTTGAGGACGAGCGCGCAGCGCGATCAGGGGGCGAGGGGCGCAGCCCCATGCAGTGACGGGACGGGTAGGGGCGGCGGGGGCGAAAACTGCGGGCCGGATCAGTCGTCGAGCCGCACGACCCGAACGGCTCCCGCGGGCACCGCGAGCCGCCCCGCCGCCCGCTCCCCCGTGAGCAGCTCCGTCCCGTGCGCATCGAGCGGCACCTTGACCTCCACACCGGAGTGGTTGATCGCGAAGAGGAACGCCCCCGACTCCCCCACCCGCCGCACCACTTCGACGTCACGCGGCAGATCGCCCCGCGGCGCGATCCGCGCGTCCTCCGCGGCCCAGCCGATCAGCGCGTCCAGCCCCTGCGCCCCGAGCCGCGTGGACACGTACCAGGCGGAGCCTTCGCCGAGCCGGTGCCGGGTGACCGCCGGATGGCCGGCGGCGAGCCCGTCGGCGTACGTCCACACGGTCTCGGCGCCACGCGGCACCACGAACTCGCTCCACACGTCACCGGCGAGTTCCGAGCCGTCCGGGCCCGTGATGCGGACCTGGTCGCCGACCTGCAGCGGCGAGAACTCCTCGACCGTCAGGCCGAGTACGTCACGCAGCGGCCCGGGGTACGCGCCGTCGTGCACGGCGTCGTGCTCGTCGACGATGCCGGAGAAGTAGGAGACGACGAGGGTGCCGCCGTTCTCCACGTACTCCTTGAGGTTCAGCCCGGCGGCCTCGGTCATCAGGTACAGGGCCGGTACGACGACCAGCGGATACGCCGACAGGTCCGCTTCCGGGTGGGCGAAGTCGACGGTGAGGTGCCGGTCGTAGAGGGCCTCGTAGAAGGCGTCGGCGCGCTCGCGCGGGTCGTGGTCCTCGCTCGGACGCCACTGGAGGGTCTGCGCCCACCAGGAGTGCCAGTCCCACAGGACCGCGACGTCGGCCTGTGTGCGGGAGCCGCGTATCTGGCTCAACGAGTCGACGGCCGCGCCGAGTTCGACCACCTCGCGCCAGACGCGCGAGTCCGTTCCGGCGTGCGGCAGCATCGACGAGTGGAACTTCTCCGCGCCGCGCCGGGACTGCCGCCACTGGAAGAACATCGCGCCTTCGGAGCCCCTGGCCACGTGGGCGAGCGAGTTGCGGGCCATCTGGCCGGGGGCCTTCGCGGGGTTGCGGGGCTGCCAGTTGACGCCCGACGTGGAGTGTTCGAGCAGCAGCCAGGGGGCGCCGCCCGCCACGGAACGGGTGAGGTCGGCGGCCATCGCGAGGTTCACGTGCGTACGGCGGCCGTCGGTGATCAGGTAGTGGTCGTTGCTCACGAGGTCGACCTCGCGGCCCCAGGCCCAGTAGTCGACGGAGTCGCACTGACTGAGGGCGGTCATGAAGTTCGTGGTGACCGGGATGCCGGGTGCCAGGCGGTGCAGGATGTCCCGCTCGGCCACGAAGTTCTCGCGCATGGTGGCGTCGGCGAACCGCTTGTAGTCGAGCGCCTGGGCCGGGTTGCCGACCGTAGGGGCCAGCCGGGGCGGGTTGATCTGGTCGAGGTCCGCGTACCGCTGACCCCAGAAGGCCGTGCCCCAGGCCTCGTTGACCGCGTCGATCGCACGGCCTGTACCGATCGCGCCGCCTGTGCCACCTGTGCCGCCTGTACCGATCGCGGTGCCCGTGCCGACCCCGCCAGCCGTGCCGGTCGAGTCCGCCGCGCCGGTCGGGTCGGCCGTGCCGTACGTCCGGGCCAGCCAGCGCCGGAAATGCGCCGCGCAGCTCTCGCAGTAGCAGGCCGAGACCGGCACCCCGTACTCGTTGTGGACGTGCCACAGGGCGAGTGCGGGATGTGCGGCGTACCGCTCCGCCAGCCGCTCGGTGATGTTCGCGGCGGCCGACCGGTAGTGCGTGTTGCTGTGGCAGATGGCGCCGCGTGAGCCGAACTCGTAGCGCGTGCCGTCGGCGGCGACGGGCAGCGCCTCGGGGTGCTGCCGGTAGAACCAGGCCGGCGGCGCCACCGTCGGCGTACCGAGGTCGGCGCGTATCCCGTTCTCGTGCAGCAGGTCCAGCAGCCGGTCGAGCCAGCCGAAGTCGTAGGTGCCCGGCGAGGGTTCGAGCAGCGCCCAGGAGAAGATCCCGACGCTGACCATCGTGACCCCGGCCTCACGCATCAGCCGGACGTCCTCGGGCCAGACGGACTCCGGCCACTGCTCGGGGTTGTAGTCGCCACCGAAGGCGAGCCGCTCAAGGCCCTTGGGGGTGGTCTCCGGCTTGGACTCCGGCATGGATTGTCTCCCGGTAAATCGATCATTTGGGAACGTGCACACACTGTTTCAGCGGCGTGAGGCCAACATAACCGCACAGCAACAACCATTGACAAGTGTCCGGGATGTTTCTCTACTGTGAACGCTCACAGAAGCATGGCAGGCCTCCGCAGCAGGCGGAGACCACGGTCAGGGAGATACATCCATGCCACACACGAAGCTGCGTCGCCTCGTGACCATCTCGGTCGCCGTCACGCTCGGCGCCACCGCACTCGCCGCCTGCGGGTCCTCGGACGACGACTCCGGCAAAGACGACGGGGCCGACTCGGGGCCCGTCTCGCTGACCTACTGGTCCTGGACGCCCGGCATGGACAAGGTCGCCGACCTGTGGAACAAGGGCCAGGGCGAGAAGGACCAGATCACGGTCACCGTCAAGAAGCAGGCGTCCGGCGACACACTGGTCACCAAGATCCTCACGGCGCACAAGGCCAAGAAGGCCCCGGACCTGGTGCAGGCCGAGTACCAGGCCCTGCCGACGCTGGTCAGCAATGACGCGCTCGCCGACATAGCCGGTGACGTGTACGGCGTGAAGGACAAGTTCGCCGAGGGCGTGTGGCAGCAGACCACGCTGGGTTCGGACGCGGTGTACGCGATCCCGCAGGACTCCGGGCCGATGATGTTCTACTACCGCCAGGACCTGTTCAAGAAGTACGGCCTCGAAGTCCCGCAGACCTGGGAGGAGTTCGCCGAGACCGCCCGCGCGCTGAAGAAGAAGGCACCGGAGACGGACCTGACCACCTTCTCCGCCAACGACTCCGGGCTCTTCGCCGGACTTGCGCAGCAGGCCGGCGCCAAGTGGTGGACCACCGAGGGCGACAAGTGGAAGGTCGGCATCGACGACGCGGCCTCCCAGAAGGTCGCCGACTTCTGGGGCGGTCTCGTCGAGGAGGGCGCGATCGACAACCAGCCGATGTACACACCCGCCTGGAACAAGGCACTGAACACCGGCAAGCAGATCGCCTGGGTGAGCGCGGTCTGGGCGCCGGGCACCCTCACCACCGCCGCACCCGACACCAAGGGCAAGTGGGCGATGGCCCCGCTGCCGCAGTGGTCCGCCTCCGACAACGTCACGGGCAGCTGGGGCGGTTCGTCCACGGCCGTCACCACGGACTCGAAGCACAAGTCGGCCGCCGCGAAGTTCGCGACCTGGCTGAACACGGACCCCGCCGCGCTGACCGCGCTCGCGAAGGAGGGCGGCATCTACCCGGCCGCCACGAACGCGCAGACCAGCGGCGCCTTCACCGAGCCGCCGGTGTACTTCTCGAACCAGCCGGACTTCTACACCCAGGCCGCCGACATCGCGAAGACCACCGCGCCCTCCGCCTGGGGCCCGAACGTGAACGTCGCGTACACCACGTTCAAGGACGCCTTCGGCGCGGCCGCCAAGGACAAGTCCGACTTCGGCGCCGCCCTGCGGAAGATGCAGGACGACACCGTCGCCGACCTCAAGAAGCAGGGCTTCGAGGTAGCGGAGTGACAAGCGCACGCCGGAACCGGAAGTCGTACGGGGTCAAGGGGGCCCCGTACGCCTTCCTCCTCCCCGCGACGATCCTCTTCGCCCTCTTCTTCGCACTGCCCATCGGCTACGCGGTCTGGCTCAGCCTGCACAAGGTGCAGGTCAAGGGCCTGGGTCTGGGAGCGGGTGCGCGGTCTGAGGTCTGGGCGGGCTTCGAGAACTACAGCGACTCCCTCACCGACCCCGAACTGCTCGCCGGAGCCCTGCGGGTGCTCGGGTACGGCGCCGTCGTCGTCCCGGTGATGCTCGGGCTCGCCCTGCTCTTCGCGCTGATGCTCGACACCGAGCGGGTCCGTCTCGCGCCGGTCACCCGGCTCGCGATCTTCCTGCCGTACGCCATCCCCGGTGTCGTCGCGGCGATGCTCTGGGGCTTCCTCTACCTGCCGGACGTCAGCCCCTTCTACTTCGTCCTCGACCGGCTGGGCCTGCCGCAGCCGGACCTGCTGGACGGCGGGCCGCTCTACATCGCCCTGTCCAACATCGCGGTGTGGGGCGGCACCGGCTTCAACATGATCGTCATCTACACCTCGCTGCGGGCCATCCCCACCGAGGTGTACGAGGCGGCGAAGCTCGACGGCGCCACCCCGCTGCAGACCGCGCTCCGGATCAAGATCCCGATGGTGGTGCCCTCGCTGGTGCTCACCTTCTTCTTCTCGATCATCGCGACGCTCCAGGTGTTCAGCGAGCCGACCACGCTCAAGCCCCTCACCAACTCCGTCTCCACGACCTGGAGTCCGCTGATGAAGGTGTACCAGGACGCCTTCGGCAAGGGCGACATCCACTCCGCCGCGGCGACCGCGGTGATCATCGCGATCGTCACGCTGGTCCTGTCCTTCGGCTTCCTGCGGGCCGCGAACTCCCGTAACAAGCAGGAGGCAGCGCGATGAGTTCTCTTGCCGTCCGCAAGGCGGCCCCGGCCGCAAGTACGACGCCCGGCACCGCCCAGGGGCCGCCGCCCCGCCGCCGGATCGCCTTCGTCCCGACGGTGACCCTGCTCATCGGCGCGGTCTACTGCCTGCTGCCGGTGGCCTGGGTGGTGATCGCGGCGACCAAGTCGGGCAGCGAGCTGTTCTCGACGTTCACGTTCCTGCCGGGCACGGGCTTCACCGAGAACATCAAGGACCTCAACGCCTACCGCGACGGCGTGTACTGGAAGTGGATGGGGAACTCCGCCCTCTACGCGGGCCTCGGTGCCCTCCTGTCGACGGTCGTCTCCGCGTTCAGCGGATACGCCCTCGCCATGTACCGCTTCCGTGGCCGCGAGACCGTCTTCAACATCCTCCTCGCCGGCGTGCTGATGCCACCGGTGATCCTCGCCGTCCCGCAGTACCTGCTCATGGCCAAGGCCGACCTCACGGATTCGTACGCGTCCGTGCTGCTGCCGCTGGTCCTGTCCCCGTACGGCGTGTATCTCGCGCGGATCTACTCCGCCGCGGCCGTGCCCACCGACGTCGTCGAGGCGGGGCGGATGGACGGGGCGAGCGAGCTGCGGATCTTCACACGGATCGCGCTGCCCATGATGGTGCCCGGCCTGGTGACGGTCTTCCTGTTCCAGTTCGTGGCGGTGTGGAACAACTTCCTGCTGCCGTACATCATGCTCAGCGACGACGAGAAGTTCCCGATCACCCTCGGGCTGTTCACCCTCCTCGAACAGGGCTCCAACACTCCGGCCCTCTATACGCTGGTGATCACCGGCGCGCTGCTCGCGGTGATCCCGCTCGTCGCGCTCTTCCTGGTCATCCAGCGGTTCTGGAGTCTTGATCTGCTGTCGGGAGCCGTAAAGTCGTGACCATGAGCCAATCGGGGGGCCGGCGCCGACCGCCGACGATTCACGATGTCGCGCGCGAGGCGGGAGTGTCCCGGGGCACCGTGTCACGCGTCCTGAACGGCGGGCACTATGTGAGCCCCGGTGCCCAGGAAGCGGTCAACGCCGCCATCCGCAAGACGGGTTACGTCGTGAACCGGCACGCCCGCTCGCTGATCACCGGACGCTCGGACTCGATCGGCTTCCTGCTCACCGAGCCGCAGGAGAGGTTCTTCGAGGACCCCAACTTCAATGTCCTGCTGCGCGGTTGCACCCAGGCACTCGCGGCGCACGACATCCCGCTGCTGCTGATGCTGGCGGGCACCGAGGACGAGCGGCGCCGCATCACGCGGTACATCACGGCGGGCCATGTCGACGGGGTGCTGCTGGTCTCCAGCCACTCCGGCGACCCGGTGGCCGAGCAACTGCGCGACGCCGGTGTGCCGCTCGTCATGTGCGGCAAGCCCATCGGCGTCGGCTCCAAGATCAGTTACGTGGCCGCGGACGACCGGGACGGCGCCCGCGACATGGTGCGCCACCTGGTGTCGCTCGGCCGGCGCCGGGTGGGCATGGTGACCGGCCCGCTGGACACCCCCGGCGGTGTCGAGCGCCTCGCCGGCTACCGGGAGGTGCTCACCGAGGCGGGCATCGACCTGGACGAACGCCTCGTCACCTCCGGCGACTACAGCCGGGCCAGCGGCGAGGCGGGCGCCGAGCTCCTCCTGGAGCGTACGCCGGACATGGACGCGGTCTTCGTGGCCTCCGACCTGATGGCGCAGGGCGTGCTGAGCGCACTGCACCGGGCGGGCCGGAGCGTCCCCGGGGACGTGGCGGTGGGCGGCTTCGACGACTCCTCCGCGGCGGTCGCGGCGAGCCCCGAACTCACCACGATCCGCCAGCCCTACGACCGCATCAGCTCCGAGATGGTCCGGGTGCTGCTCGCGCAGATCGGCGGCGAGGACCCGGCGGCGGTGATCCTGCCGACGGAGCTGGTGAAGCGCCAGTCGACCTGAGGCGGACGCTCAGCCACCGGCGGCACCGTCGGCGAGCAGTACCCGCACCCCCTCGGCGGTCAGCATCACGCTCTCCGGCGAGCCGGCGTCGATGGTCAGGGAGGGGTTCCTCTCTGGCCAGTGCGCGGGGAGCGTGCCGAGCGGGACGAGACAGTAGTAGAGGACGTCCGGCAGGGAGTGGACCATGCGTGCCTCCGAGGTGAAGACCAGCACGGTCCGCTCCTTCACCGGCAGGATCAGCTTCACGGAGTCCCCGCCGGCGTCGGAGCCGTAGGACGGGATCAGTACGGCGCTGTCTGCCAGCGTCGCCCGCGCGTGCCGGTCCCCTCCGTCATGGGCCAGGGCGCTCAGGGCCTGCAGGATCACGTCGGCGGTGTCTTCGTCGGGTGCGCCGGTCATGGTGCCTTGTTCCATCCTCCCCGCACGGCCCTCGGGTACCGATTGACCCGAGATGATCCATCCGCGCGGAATGCCCTCCTTCTACCCGCTCGTCCCGTACTCATGCGACACCCACACAGATGCCCTGTACACTCAGTGACTGCGAAGGGGAGTAGTCCTGCGAACCGGTCGTCGACACACTGGAACCCTCGGGTTCCCGGTGGCCGGGCCCGTGATCACACGGGTGGACGAGACCTTCGGCCAGGCATTGCCGTGCCCGCGACCCCCGCGGCGCACCCGAAATGCCGGGCCGATCGGTTCTCCCGTCGCCCCAGCAGAGGGCGCTTCGCGAAGATCCGGGGGCCCGGTCCCTACAGAAAGCCACCGGAATGCATCTCGACCCCCTGGCGATCCTCACCGCCTTCGGGCTGATCTTCCTCGCCGAGCTGCCGGACAAGACGATGTTCGCGTCGCTGGCCATGGGCACCCGCATGAGGCCCCTCTACGTGTGGTTCGGCACGTCCACCGCGTTCATCGTGCATGTCGCCATCGCGGTCGGCGCCGGGAGCCTCATCGGCCTGCTGCCCGACTGGACCGTCAAGTCGGTCTCGGCCGCCCTCTTCGCGTTCGGCGCCTTCATGCTGCTGCGCGGCGGCGGGGACTACGACGAGGAGGATGCCGGCGGCCGGACCGTCACCGGTTTCTGGCCCGTCTACACGACCGCCTTCATGGCCGTCTTCATCAGCGAGTGGGGCGATCTGACACAGATCACGACGGCCAACCTCGCCGCCACCAACGGGGTCGCGTCCGTGGCCGTCGGTTCGGCGGCGGCCCTCATGTCGGTCTCCGCGCTCGCGCTGCTGGCCGGCCGTTTCATCGCCAAGCGCGTTCCCCTGAAGACCGTGCAGCGCGTGGGCGGCATCTGCATGCTCGGCCTCGCCGTCTGGTCGGTGGTGGAGATCTTCGCGGGCTGACGGCCCGCTCCGGACGACGACCGGTCCGTACGACCAGCTCTTACGGCCGGTCCGTGCGGACCGCGGCCCGCACGGACCGGTCAGGATCGGAGAAGCGGGTTCGTGGTCCGCGGTCGTAGCGTGATTGCACCGGCGAGAAACCGGTGGGAAACCGGCGGAGGACCGCCGGTGCGATCACGACCTGCCATCACGAGCCGCGAGCACGGCTTGCGATCACGACCGCGGAGGAGCCCGTCATGTCCGAAGGCCTCAAGACCATCACCTACCCCGTCAAGGACCTCGCCCGCGCCAAGGCGCTGTTCGGGGCGCTGCTGGGTGTCGAGCCGTACGTGGACGAGGCGTACTACGTGGGCTTCCGGGCGCCGGGGCGGCCCGAGGTGGGGCTCGACCCGAACGGTCACACCAAGGGCCTGACCGGGCCTGTCCCCTACTGGCACACCGGCGACATCAGGGCGACCCTGGCCGATCTCGTCGGCGCGGGCGCCGAGGTGGTCCAGGACGTCCAGGACGTCGGCGGCGGCATGCTGATCGCCTCCGTGAAGGACGCGGACGGCAACGCCGTCGGTCTCGCCCAGGAGGCGTCCTGAGCCGGTCGCTCCGCCGCTCGACGAAGCCGGCCAACTGTATGCAACTGCACTAGTTGCATACTCAACAAGTGGCCTGTTCTCTGTTACCGTGCGTACATGGCAGCAGAGAAGGCCGCTTCCCGGCTCGAAGACCAGTGGCGGGACATTCTGTCGGTGCACGCCCGCACCATGTGCGAGATCGACCGCGAACTGCATCCGCACGGCCTGTGCGCCAGCGACTTCGAGGTGCTGGACATCCTCGCGTCGGACGCGGGCCGGGGTACGGGCACGGGCTCAGGTCCGTCCTCGGCCGAGCCGTGCCGGGTGCAGAACATCGCCGAGCGGGTCCATCTGAGCCAGAGCGCGCTGTCCCGCCTCATCGGCCGCCTGGAGAAGGAGGGCCTGGTGGAGCGGAGCATGTGCCAGGAGGACCGCCGCGGGGTCTGGGTCGTCCTCACCGAGAAGGGCCGCGGCCTGCACACCGAGGTGCGCCCGCTGCAACGCGCGGTCCTGACCCGCATGCTCGCCACCGGCTGAACCACCGCGGCACAGGTGTGACCGACGGCGGTGCGCCGTACGGGCCGAGGGGCCCGGCCGCTCCCCTCCGTCAGGTGGCCGGGCCCGGGCCCCGTCCGCACCCCGCCCGTCTCAGGCGCGGGACGCCAGCAGGGTGCGTACACCCTGGGAGTCGAGGGTCAGTCCGTGCGGCGTACTGGCGTCGATACTCAGCGAGAGATCGCTGGCGGGCCACTGCGCGGCGAGCGTCCCCAGGGGTACGAGGCGGTAGCGCGACACGGACGGCAGCAGCTCGGCCATGGTCACTTCCGAGGTGAACACCGGGACCAGCGGGTCCGACCCCGGCTGTTCGAGGACCGGCAGGGCCACGACCGTGGGGTCGGCCGCCGCCTCGTCGTCGGCGTCGTCGGGGACCGGGACCAGCACGTCACTACCGGCCAGCGTGTCCAGCGCGGCTCCGTCCTCGGCGTTCTCGGCCAGGGCGCTCAGCGCGCGCTGGGCCTCCACCGTGGCGTTGTCGTTCGAGGAAATCTCCATGGCACATCCAGACGTAGTGGCGAAAACAGGCCGCCCGTGTCGTTGCCGACTCGGGCGCGGCTGATTGCGTACCCGTCAGGGGAGGTGCCATGCCCGCTCCACACACTCCACACACCTCGCACCGAACGGTCACGGGATGAGCGGAATGTCGTGCGAGGGCAGTCCCAGCCGGTCGCAGCCGACCCGCCGGGCCAGTGGCTCGGCCATGCTCGCCCCGATGTGCGACCAGTACGTGGCGGCGTCCCGGAAGTAGCGCTGCATCCGCTCGCCGTCCCGGGCGTAGCGGGAGCCTGCCGTGCGGAAGAGGATGGTCTGCAGGGCGTCGTAGGCCATGCGGCCGGCGTTGAGGAAGACGAACGCGAGGCGGTTGTCGTCGGCGACGGTGAAGGGCGCCTCGCCCGACACGTTGCGGCGGCAGGCCTCCATGTAGTCCTCGGCGTTGCGCTGGAGGGCCGCCTCGGCGGTGTGGATCATGCCGAGTGCCTCGCCGAGGTGGCGTTGGTAGTCGTGGAGCTGCGACCGGGTGCGGTCCGGTTCCAGGGTGAGCGGCCGGTCGGCGAGGATCCGGGCGTACTCGTCCGCGGCGGCGTATCCGATGCCGGTCATGATGGCCGCCAGTTCCCCGTGGTAGACGCTGGGCGCGCGTCCCGCGTACAGCGCGTTGCCGTGCAGCTTCGAGCCGGGGGTGCCGCCCTCCACGGGCAGGTCGAGGAGGCTCACCTCCCGGGTGAGGTGTTCGGGGATACGGGCCTGTGCCATGCGGATGCTGTTGGAACCGCTGCCGCGCAGGCCGAGGACGCCGTGCCAGTCGTCGACGAGTTCCCACACCGGGCGCGGGGCGACGAACAGCACCAGCGGTCCGGGCGGGTCGCCGGGCTTCTCGGGCGCGCGCAGGGTCTGGCCGAGGTAGTGGGTGGAGTACGGGGAGCCGGAGGAGTACGGCCAGGTGCCGTCCAGGACTATTCCGTCGTCGCCGTCCGGCTGGGCGACTCCGACGGGTGCGACGGTGGACGCGGCGCGGAACTCGCCGTCGTCGCCGAAGACCTCGTCCTGTGTCCGCTCGTCGAACTGCGCGGCGAACTGCAGGACATGGGCGGCGGTCAGGGACAGGGCCCAGCCGGTGGAGGGGCAGCCGCGGGTGATCTCGGTGACCACGCGGAAGAAGGTCGGCAGCCCGAACTCGTATCCGCCGTAGCGGCGCGGCTGCAGGGTCCGGTAGAAGCCGGCCCGCAGGAAGTCCTCGTGCGTCTCCTGCGGGTAGCGCGTCAACTCCTCGGTCTCCGCCTGGCGTTCGAGAAGTGCGGGTCGCAGGGCGACGGCGCGGTCGATGAGTTCGCGTTCGGTGAGTCCTGGCTCGGGAGGGGCGATCACGGTGCCTCCTGACGGGTGGGGCGGTCCGTATGTGACGCGGTACCCGTGATTGAACACGCGACCGGTGTCTCCTGTACCCACCGGATACCGCCAAGTGGACCGCCCCCGCGCCTACTTGAGGTACGGGCCGTCGGTGCCGATCTTCCCGGGGCCGTTCAGCACGTACACGCGGAGGTTGCCCTTGCCGGGCGCGGCGACGCTCAGCGTCCCGTTCGAGACGGTCTTCACGTCCCCGGTGACGGCGTCCTTGTAGGTGCCGTTCGGGATGCCCGTGTACGTGGCGTCGCCCGTGACGGTGACCAGGGCGAAACTGTCCGTCGAACCGCTGGTGTACCGGCGCTTGAAGGCCATCGAGCCGCTGATCCCCTCCGTGGAGTACTGGCCCGTCTGGAGCGCCGGGACGGCCCGGCGGATCCGGTTGAGCCGCTGGAGGTGCTTGACCAGGGGCTGGGCGAGGGTGTTCGCGACCTCGCCGCTCGCGGAGCCGACCGTGCCGAAGTCGGAGGCCGTAACGCTGCCGGCGAGGTGGTCGCCGTAGTAGGCGCGACCGGTCGTGGCCAGCGGGCAGCTCGGACCGCAGTCGATCTTCTTGCCCTTCTGGAACTCGATCTCCGAGCCGTAGTACAGGGTGGGGATGCCCCGGAAGGTCCACATCAGAGCCATGTTCTCGGCCCACGCGTCGGTGCCGCCGGTGTAGCGCTCACTGCTCTTGTTGGGCCCGTAGTCGTGACTGTCGACGTAGACGACGTTGTACGTGGCGTCGTTGACGCTGTCGTCTGAGTCCTTGCCGTTGCCGTAGGCGTTCTGGGCGTCACCGAAGTTCATGTGCATGCGCATGTCGATGATGTTCATGCCGGAGAACCGACTGCGGTCGGGCGTGTGGTAGCTGTTCCCGTTCAGGAAGGCGTTGGTGGAGGTCGGCTGGTTCCCCGTGCCCTGGTCGTTCTCGTAGGTGAACTGTTCCAGGGCCGCCGCCTCGTCGTCCGCGCTGTACTCCTTGCGCTCCTTCCAGGTGTAGAACTGCGCGGAGTGGTTGACCGAGCCGCGGTTCCACTTGTCGTTCACGAAGGCCGCGACCTCGCCGAAGACGAAGAAGTTCTTCGCGGCCTCGGCGCCGAACCTCTGGGTGACGCGCTCCTGGATGGCGGGCAGGAAACGGCGGTTCCAGGTCACGCGGGGTATGTGCACGGCCGTGTCCACGCGGAACCCGTCGACGCCCATGTCGATGTACTTGTCGTACGCACCGATCAGGTAGTTCTGGACCTGCGTGTTCTCGGTGTCGAAGTCGGCCAGGTCCTCGTGCAGCCAGCAGGAACGGGCGTCCTCGCCCTCCCAGTTGCCGATCCAGCACCGGTGGTAGAGCGCCTTGGGGAACATGCCCGAAGTGGGGCTCGGCCACTGGCAGTTGTAGAGCGTGTAGCCCTCGGCGCTCTTGCCGCCGGTGGGCCTGCCCCAGTCGAGACAGGTGTTCCCGGACGGTTCGGCGGTCGACCAGAGGTCGCCGTTGTAGTACGCCTTGCCGGACTTGGGCTCGACGGTGAGGCCGTCGTACTCGAAGCCCGCGTTCCTCTCGTCGTAGTACCAGCTCCACTGGGAGTCGCGGACGCCGTACACCGTGGGGGTGAACAGGCCTTTGGCGCCCCAGCGGGAGCTGTGGTTGTAGACGACGTCCTGGTAGATCTTCATGCCCTTGGCGTGCGCCGCGTTGATCAGGTCCTGGTAGGAGGCGCCCGCCGATTCCAGGCGTGGGTCGACCTTGTAGAAGTCGTAGCCGTGATAGCCGTGGTAGTCGTAGTCCGACCGGTTGAGCACCACCGGGGTGACCCAGACCGCCGAGAAGCCGAGCGCCTTGATGTAGTCGAGTTTCTCGACCAGTCCCTTGAAGTCGCCCCGGAACATGGGGTCGTCGTTGGCCGCGTTGCCTGACTTGGTGTGCCGGCTGCCGCCGCGGTTGTTGGAGCTGTCGCCGTCGTGGAAGCGGGCGGTGAGGACGAAGTAGATGGGGTCCTTGCGGGGGTCGGTGCCCAGTGGGGTGCCGGAGGCGGGTTCGGGGGCCTTCTCGCCGGTGGTCGCGGAGGCCCCGGTGGAGGCGGGCGAGGTGTTGCCCGCCGCGTCGACCGCCTTCACCGTGTACGTGTAGCCGGTCCTCTCCTCAAGTCCCGTGTCGGAGTACACCGTTGAGGCGATGTCGGTGACGACCGTGCCTTTGGTGCCGCCGGTGCGGGTCACCTGGTACCTGGTCACTCCGGTGTCGTCGGTCGACGCGTTCCAGCTCAGGACGACCGAGGTGCTCGTGGCACTCGCGGTGACCCCGGTGGGCGCTGTCGGCGCCTGGGTGTCCGGCTCCTCGGCGGCGCACGGGTCCTTCGCGTCCCTGGTGACCGTACGGTCCTTGACGGTCGAAGTGCCGGTGGTGAGGGCGTAGTCGGCGCTGTTGTTGTTGTCCCAGACGCCGTTGCCGTTGTTGAAGGCGGCCTTCAGTGCGGTCGCCGTGCCGATGTCCAGGGTCTTCTTCCACCAGCCCGTGCAGGCCGCCTCCATGCCGACTCCGGGCGCGGTCGTCCAGGTGCCACCCGTCGGCGCGTAGTGGAGGTTGGCCGTCGTCCAGCCGGTCGTCGCCGTCGAGTAGTAGACCGTGGCCCTGTTGCCCTCGACGGGATCGGTGCCGGCGCACGGGTCGCTGTGGGCGATCACCCCGTCCTTGACGGTGATGTTCCCGGTGCCCAGCGCGTAGTTGGCGCCGCCGTTGTTGTCCCAGACGCCGTTGCCGTTGTTGAAGGTGGCCGCGAGTCCGGCCGCCGAGCCCAGGTCGACGGTCTGCTTCACCCAGTCCGTGCAGGCCGCCTCCATCTTCGTACCCGGCGCGGTGGTCCACGCGCCGCCGTCCGGCGCGTAGTGCAGATACGTGGACGTCCAGTTCTTGGTCTTCGTGTAGTGGAAGACGGTCGCCGTGTTCGCCTCGGCGGCGGTCGTCCTCATCGAGGCGGCGCCGGTTTCCGGTGGTCCCGCGAGCGCGCCGAGCAGTCCGGTCGCCACCACCACCGCAACGAGCGGGCGCCTCGGCCGACAGAGGAAGGTGCGTCCCATGAGCGTCTCCAATGCGGGCCGGGAGGTGGGGAGTTGCTCTGCAAAGAGAACCGGCAAGTTCCTGAAACTCCTTGCAGCGCGGAAGCTACAGGTACATGACAGCCACGTAAAGGCATCGCGCAGCGGCCGGGCCGCAGGGTGAAAACGGACCAGTAGTGGTGACCGGCGCCCACGCGCCGCGAGGGGTGCGCGCCTAGCGTGGACGCATGCCGATGCAACCCTGGTTTCCCGGTGCCAAGCTGGGCATCTTCATCCACTACGGCGTCTATGCCGTGGGCGGCGCCGCCGAGTCCTGGTCCTTCTACACGGGCGAGATGACGCACGAGCAGTACATGAAACAGCTCGACGGCTTCACCGCGTCGCGCTACGACCCCGGCGCCTGGGCCGATCTGTTCGCCCGCGTCGGCGCACAGTATGCGGTTCTCACCACCCGGCACCACGACGGCGTCGCCCTCTGGGACACCGACCACCGCAACCTCGACGTGGTCCGGGACACCCCGGCGGGCCGCGACCTCGTCACCGGGTTCGTCGAGGCGCTGCGCGCCCGGGATCTCAAGGTCGGCCTCTACTACTCGCACTCCGACTGGAACCACCCGGACTACGCGAGCGAGCGGCACCCCGGACCGTACGTCGTGCCGCTCAACGCGTACTCGCAGGCCGAGCCCGGCCAGGAGGACCCGGAAGCCTGGGCGCGCTACCTCGCGTACCGCGACGGGCAGGTCCGCGAACTCGTCGAACGCTTCCGGCCCGACATCCTCTGGTTCGACGGCGAGTGGGAACGTACGGAGGAGCAGTGGCGGATGGACGATCTCGCCGAGCTGATCCTCACGGGCAACCCGGACACGATCCTCAACGGCCGGATGCTCCGCCACGGCGACTACGCCACGCCGGAACAGGGCGCCCCTCTCCAGGCACCGGACGGCCCGTGGGAGCTGTGCCTCACGATCAACGACTCATGGAGCCACCGGCCGCAGGACCGCGACTTCAAGTCGGTGCGCCAGCTGGTGCGGTATTTCACCGAGACCATCGGCATGGGCGGCAATCTGCTGCTGGCCGCGGGACCGCGCGAGGACGGCACGATCCCGCAGGAGCAGATCGACCGCATGGAGGGCCTCGGCGCGTGGATCGCACGGCACTCCGCTGCCGTGTACGGCACGGTCGCGGGGCTGCCCGCCGGGCACCACTACGGCCCCAGCACCCTGTCCGCCGACCGGCGCACGCTCTATCTGGTGTGTTTCGACGCCCCGCGCGACACCGTCTCGGTACGGGGCCTGCGCAACGGCGTCCGGCGCGTCACGGTGCTCGGCACGGGCACGGAACTCGGCCACCACGTGACCGGCGGCCTCGACACGGTACCGGGGGTGACCTGGATCGACGCGCCCGCGGCAGCCGACCTGGACGAGCAGGCGACGGTACTGGCCGTGGAGCTGGAGGGGGAGCTGGACCTCTACACGGGAGCCGGCCGGCTCTGACGGCCTCACTTCGTCCCGGTGAGCACCTCGGCCACGGTGACGACCCGGATCAGCGGCTGGTACAGGTCCATGATCTGCAGGGCCTTCGCGTGCGAGGCGTCGTCCGCGCCCGCGCAGGCGTCGGCCACCACCCGGACCTCGACCCCCGCGTCGGCCGCCGCCAGCGCGGTGGACAGCACACAGCAGTCGGTGCTTACTCCGGCGAGCACCAGACGGCCTTCGGGGCCCACGCGCCCGGCCAGTTCCGGGGTCCACTTGCCGAAGGTGTGGGCGTCCACGAAGTGCCGTGCGTGGGGCGCGAGTTCGTCGACCAGTTCCCACAGCCGGTCGTGCGGGGGCCGCAGCGCGAAGGGCCACTGCTCGTAGTACGCGCGCCAGGCGCCGGCCGGTTCGGCGGGTGCCAGGAAGCGGGTGAAGGTGACCCGCTCCGCGAAGGCGGGCAGCAGGCGGCGCACTCCGTCGGCCGCCTCGCCGAAACGGGGCGTGGCCCACGGACTGTCCGGCTCGGCGAAGACGCGTTGCATGTCGACGACGGCCAGGTGGTCACGGGTCCCGCCGAGGGGGCCGCCACCTCGGAGGTCGCCGAGATCGTCTCGGCCACTGCCGCTCATGCGTTCGGCGCCTTCCCGTCCACCGGTCCGCTCGGGGCCTGTTCCTCCTGCGTACGCACCCTTCTCCGGCCGAGTGCGAGGGTGCCGAGGAAGCCTAGGGCGAGCGCCGCGAGGACGCCCAGGTTCGCGTAGGCCCAGGTGCCGTCCTTGCCGCCGAGGCCCAGCGGTCCGAGCAGATAGCCCTGCCATTCCAGCCAGCCGGCGGCCGAGTTGGTGACCAGCCCCCAGCCGATCGCCGTGGCGGCGAGGGTGAGCAGCAGCGGGAGCGGTTCGACGTCTCCGTAGCGGCCCTTCACACGGAACAGGTCCGCCTCGTCGTAGTCGCGGCGGCGCAGCGCCAGGTCGGCGAGCATCACACCGCACCAGGCCGCGACCGGCACGCCGAGCGTGGTGAGGAAGCCGATGAACTGTCCCAGGAAGTCGTCCGCGAGGAAGACGATGTAGACCGAGCCCGCGATCATCAGGACGCCGTCCAGCAGGGCCGCCAGATAGCGCGGTACGCGCAGGCCGGCCGCGAGCAGGGCCAGGCCGGAGGAGTAGATGTCGAGGACCGCCCCGCCGACCAGGCCGAGTACGGCCACCAGCGCGAAGGGGATCAGGAACCAGGTGGGCAGGATCGTGGTGAGCGCACCGATCGGGTCGGCCGCGATCGCCGTGTTGAGCGTCGTGGACGAGCCGGCGAGCAGCAGACCGAAGACCAGCAGGATCAGGGGTGCCAAGGACGCGCCGAAGGTGGTCCACCCGACCACGCCCCGGCCGGAGGAGTCGCGGGGCAGGTAGCGCGAGTAGTCGGCGGCGGCGTTGACCCAGCCGAGGCCGAAGCCGGTCATCATGAAGACGAGCGCGCCGATGAACTCCTGGGCGGAGCCCGCCGGTACGGCGCTGACGGCCGACCAGTGGATGTGGTCGGCGACGAGCCCGATGTAGACGACGGTCAGGAGCCCGGTGACGACGGTGATCACCGTCTGGAGCCTCATGATCAGGTCGAAGCCCATGACTCCGCCGACCACGACGAGCGCCCCGACGACGATCAGGGCGACCACCTTGGTCCCGGTGCCGCCGCCCCACCCGAGCCGGTCCAGCACGGTCGCGGTGGCCATCGTCGCCAGGGCCGTGAGCACGGTCTCCCAGCCGACGGTGAGCATCCAGGACACCACCGCGGGCAGACGGTTGCCCCGTACGCCGTAGGCGGCGCGGCTCATCACCATCGTCGGCGCCGAGCCGCGCTTGCCCGCGACCGCGACGAGACCGCAGAGCAGGAAGGAGAAGACGATGCCGATCACTCCGGCGGCGAGCGCCTGCCAGAACGAGATCCCGAACCCGAGGGCGAACGACCCGTAGCTGAGTCCGAGAATGGACACATTCGCCCCGAACCAGGGCCAGAAGAGCGTACGGGGCGTGCCTTTGCGCTCGCCGTCCCCGATCACGTCGAGCCCGTGCGTCTCCACCTGCATCGCCATCGCCGACCTGCCCATCCGGGGTCCGGGGTCATCGAGCGGAACTAGCAGTTCCCCGCACCCCCTCAGGGGCGCGGGGAACTGCGCGACCAGCCACAACGCACCCGCGGACGAATCCCGGGCGCAAGCGGAGCCGAAGGCTCAGGCCAACGTGGCCAGCGCCGCGTTCAGCGTCGCGGACGGCCGCATGACGGCCTCGGCCTTGACCGGGTCGGGCTGGTAGTAGCCACCGATCTCGGCCGGAGAGCCCTGCACGGCGTTCAGCTCGGAGACGATCGTCTCCTCCTGCGCGGTGAGCGTCTCGGCGAGCGGGGCGATCACCTTGGCGAGCTCGGCGTCGTCGGTCTGCCTGGCCAGCTCCTGCGCCCAGTACAGCGCGAGGAAGAAGTGGCTGCCGCGGTTGTCGATGCCGCCGAGGCGACGGCTCGGCGACTTGTCGTTCTCCAGGAACGTGGCCGTCGCCCGGTCGAGGGTGTCGGCGAGGACCTGGGCGCGCGCGTTGTCCGTGGTCTGCGCGAGGTGCTCGAAGCTGGACGCCAGCGCGAGGAACTCACCCAGGCTGTCCCAGCGCAGGTAGTTCTCCTTGACCAGCTGCTGCACGTGCTTGGGCGCGGAGCCGCCGGCGCCCGTCTCGAAGAGGCCGCCGCCGTTCATCAGCGGGACGATCGAGAGCATCTTGGCGCTGGTGCCCAGCTCCAGGATCGGGAACAGGTCGGTCAGGTAGTCGCGCAGGACGTTGCCGGTGACCGAGATCGTGTTCTCGCCGCGGCGGATGCGCTCCACGGAGAGCTTGGTGGCCTCGACGGGTGACAGGACGCGGATGTCCAGTCCCTCGGTGTCGTGCTCCGGCAGGTAGGCGTTGACCTTCTCGATGAGCTTCGCGTCGTGGGCGCGGCTCTCGTCCAGCCAGAACACGGTCGGGTCGCCGGTGGCGCGGGCGCGGGTGACGGCCAGCTTGACCCAGTCCCGGATCGGGGCGTCCTTGGTCTGGCAGGCGCGGAAGATGTCGCCGGCGGAGACCGCCTGCTGGATGACGACGTTCCCGGCCTGGTCGACGAGGCGGACCGTGCCGGTGGTCGGGATCTCGAAGGTCTTGTCGTGGCTGCCGTACTCCTCGGCCTTCTGCGCCATCAGACCGACGTTCGGGACGGTGCCCATCGTCGACGGGTCGAAGGCGCCGTTGGCGCGGCAGTCGTCGAGGACGACCTGGTAGACACCGGCGTAGCTGGAGTCCGGGAGGACCGCGAGGGTGTCGGCCTCGCCGCCGTCCGGGCCCCACATGTGGCCGGAGGTGCGGATCATCGCCGGCATGGAGGCGTCGACGATGACGTCGGACGGGACGTGCAGGTTGCTGATGCCCTTGTCGGAGTCGACCATGGCCAGCTCGGGACCCTCGGCGAGCTCGGCGTCGAAGGACGCCTTGATCTCGGCGCCCTCGGGCAGGGACTCAAGGCCCTTGTAGATGCCGCCGAGGCCGTCGTTCGGGGTCAGACCGGCGGTGGCGAGCGCCTTGCCGTACTGCGCGAACGTCTTCGGGAAGAAGGCGCGCACCACGTGGCCGAAGATGATCGGGTCGGAGACCTTCATCATCGTGGCCTTGAGGTGCACGGAGAACAGCACACCGTCGGCCTTGGCCCGGGCGATCTGCGCGGTGAGGAACTCGCGCAGCGCGGCGACGTGCAGGACGGAGGCGTCGACGACCTCGCCCGCGAGGACGGGTACGGACTCACGCAGGACGGTGGTGGAGCCGTCGTCGCCGGTCAGCTCGATACGCAGGGAGCCGGCCTCGGAGACCACCACGGACTTCTCGGTGGACCGGAAGTCGTCGACGCCCATGGTCGCGACGTTCGTCTTCGAGTCGGAGCTCCAGGCGCCCATGCGGTGCGGGTGGGCCTTGGCGTAGTTCTTGACCGACGCGGGGGCGCGGCGGTCGGAGTTGCCCTCGCGCAGCACCGGGTTCACGGCGCTGCCCTTGACCTTGTCGTAGCGGGCGCGGATGTCGCGCTCCTCGTCGGTCTTCGGGTCGTCCGGGTAGTTCGGCAGCGCGTAGCCCTGCGACTGCAGCTCGGCGACCGCGGCCTTCAGCTGCGGGATCGAGGCCGAGATGTTCGGCAGCTTGATGATGTTGGCGCCGGGCGTCTTGGCCAGCTCACCCAGCTCGGCGAGCGCGTCGGGGATGCGCTGCCCCTCCTCCAGGAACTCGGGGAAGAGGGCGATGATCCGCCCGGCCAGCGAGATGTCACGGGTTTCCACAGTGACACCGGCCTGCGACGCGTACGCCTGGACCACCGGCAAGAACGAATAGGTCGCCAGGGCCGGGGCCTCGTCAGTGTGCGTATAGATGATGGTCGAGTCAGTCACCGGGTGCTCCGCTCCACGTCTGCAAAGTCTGCAACATTGCTCGACATCAAGATATCTCTTGATGCAACCGGACCGGACAGGAGGCCGTGCAACTCCGCCACGGCCCGGCCGGAGGCCGGTCTCAGGGGGCTTTGCCGGGCGCGGGCGCCACATAGAGGCTCAGTCGGCCGCCGCGGTGCCGTTCCCAGTCCCGGGCGAACCCGGGCGGCGGCTCCCGCCGCGTGGTGAGGGCCGCTGTCGGCTGCCGCCGGGCGGCCCGCTCGATGTCCGCGGCGGTGGTGTTGGCGTTGTGTCCGTGGGTCTGGACGGAGCGGCAGCCGGCGTAGAAGGCGATCGGGGTGGCCCGGTGCCCGGTGAGCGTGCACGGCGGCCGTACGCCGAGCCGGTGCAGTTCGGCCGCGGTGCGGGCCCAGTCGCGGTGGGAGGAGGTGGTGCGGTCCACCGCCGCCGCCAGCACGGTGTACTGGACGGCCAGGTGTCCGGCGAGGCCGAGCGTCACCAGGGTCGCGGCCACCGGTCGCCTCTTGCGGCTCGACGCGGTGACCAGGTGGACGAGGGCGTCGGCGGCCGGGATGACGAGGAGCGCGTACATCGGCAGCAGGAAGCGTGGCGCGGCGTATCCGATCATGAGCAGGTAGGGGGTGCCGGCCGTGGCGGCGCAGGCCAGCGGCAGGAGTGTGGGGGTGGTGCGCCGGGCCCTTGCCGCGATCGCCAGTCCCAGGGCGGCGAGCAGCGGCAGGACGAACCACCAGGCGACGACCCACGTGTCCGGCACCGGCCCGGCGCACGGGCGGCACAGGGCGACTCCGTCCAGGCTGCGCAGTTGGTCGAGGACGGCGATGTTCCAGCCCAGTCCGCCCTGGATCGCCGAGGCGTCCGCCAGCCGGGCGCCCGGGCCGCCGTGGGCGAGGTACGCCTCGGCGATCCACTCCGCGGCTCCGGACGCGAGCCCCGCGGCGAGCGCCAGCGGCGGGGCGGGCCGCCGCCGGCCTCGGCCGGACATCAGCGCGGCGAACAACGGGAGGGTGATCCAGACGGCGTCGGCGGGCCGCATCCATGCCATCAGCCCCGCGCTCGCCGCCAGGCCCCACAGCGCCGCCCGGTCGCCGGGATCGGCGCGGGCGCGCAGGAAGCAGCCGACTCCGGCGAGCGCGCCGAGGGCGACCCAGTAATTGGGCATGGCCTGCGGGCCGTAGAAGAGGGTCACCCACAAGGTGGCGAACAGGGCACCCGCGGCGCCCAGCACCCCGGCGGGGAAGAGCCCTCGCCAGGCGCGCAGGGCCAGGTAGAGGCCGAGTCCGGAGAGCAGCGCCAGAAACATCCTGAGCAGCGTGGTCGAGGAGGACCACGAGGCGACCGGCGCCACGAGCAGCGTGACGCCGCGGGCGCGCGGAGCGCTGAAGAACGCCGCCGGGGCATGCCCGCTGACCTGGCTGACGTACACCGACTCGTCCCAGCCGAGACCCATGGTGGGCCGTACGAGGACCAGTTGGGCCAGGGTGAAGGCGGCAGCGACGGCCGCCGGCCAGTGTCGGCCGCCGGTGTCCCGTCCGACGCGGACGGTCGGCGGCGCGGGCGGGCGCTCGGCTTCCGCGAGCGGGGCGTTGAGGGTCCCTGCCATCGTCCACCCTTCGTCCCTGCGGGCTGGGTCACCTGCCGGCAGAAAGCGTCAAAAGATCAGAAGCATGGACAAATTAACCTGCTCGACCCGGGTGTGCAGGGCGTAGATCAAGAGAGAGGGCGTATGGAGGTCCCACGCACACTCCGCGCCCGAAGTATGTTGTCCCACCACATGTGCGCCTGACCTGCGCCTTCCTACGGTGTGCCGATACGTACCCGTCCCCACCGAACACCCGGAAGTGGTGCACATGGCCTCCGCAGCAACCGCTCCCCCACCACCCGCCACACCGCCCAGCAGCCTCAAGCGCATCGTCGCCGCGAGCCTCATCGGCACCACCATCGAGTGGTACGACTTCTTCCTCTACGGATCCGCCGCCGCGCTCGTCTTCAACAAGCTCTTCTTCCCCGGCTCCGACCCGCTCGTCGGCACGCTGCTGTCGTTTCTGACCTACGCGGTGGGATTCGCCGCCCGACCGCTCGGGGCACTGGTCTTCGGGCACTACGGCGACCGGCTCGGACGTAAGAAACTCCTCGTCCTGAGCCTGCTGTTGATGGGCGGGGCGACCTTCGCGATCGGGCTGCTGCCCACGCACGCGACCATCGGGACGGCGGCCCCGGTGCTGCTGACCGTGCTGCGCCTGGTGCAGGGCTTCGCGCTGGGCGGGGAGTGGGGCGGCGCCGTACTGCTGGTGTCGGAGCACGGGGACGCGCGACGGCGCGGGTTCTGGGCCTCGTGGCCGCAGACCGGGGCGCCCGCCGGGCAGTTGCTGGCGACGGGTGTGCTGTCGCTGCTGACCGCCGTGCTGTCCGACGCCCAGTTCACGGCGTGGGGCTGGCGCATCCCCTTCCTGCTGTCGGGCGTCCTGGTGATGGTCGGTCTGTGGATTCGTCTCTCTGTCGATGAATCGCCCGTCTTCAAGGCCGCCCTCGCCCGGGCCGAGGCGCGCAGGTCGGCCCAGGACGGACCCGCCGAGAAACCGCCGCTGGTCTCCGTGCTGCGCCACCACTGGCGGGACGTGCTGATCGCGATGGGCGCGCGCATGGCGGAGAACATCAGCTACTACGTGATCACGGCGTTCATCCTCGTGTACGCCACCACGTCGACCGGGCTGTCCAAGCAGACCGCGCTGAACGCGGTGCTCATCGCGTCCGCGGTGCATTTCGCGGTGATCCCGGCGTGGGGCGCCCTGTCCGACCGCGTCGGCCGCCGGCCGGTGTACCTGCTGGGCGCGGCCGGTACCGGGCTGTGGATGTTCCCGTTCTTCGCGCTCATCGACACGGGCGGCTTCGGGAACCTGATCCTCGCCGTGACCGTGGGCCTGGTCCTGCACGGAGCCATGTACGCGCCGCAGGCCGCGTTCTTCTCGGAGATGTTCGCGACCCGTATGCGCTACTCCGGGGCCTCGATCGGCGCGCAGTTCTCGTCGGTCGCGGCCGGGGCGCCCGCGCCGCTCGTCGCGACCGCGTTGCTGGCCGACTACGACAGCCCGACACCGATCGCCCTGTACGTGATCGGGGCGGTCGTGCTGACGCTGATCGCGGTCGGTGTGGCGAAGGAGACCCGCCACCGCGACCTCGCGGACGTCGACGGGGAGGCGGTGGCCGAACCCGGGCCGTCCGGGGCCGGGCTGCCCGGCGCGCAGGCCGCGAAGGAGTCGGCCCGCCCCGCGGACGCCCGCACCGTCTGAGCGCCGCCGGAGCCCTGGTGCGGCGGCTGACCCCTCGTACGACGCCCGACCCTCTGTACGGCGACCGACCCCCGCGCGCCCTCCGCGTGCGGGGGTCAGTACTGCCCGGGGGGCGCCGCGGACGACAACCGGTGCAGTCGCAGGGCGAGCTGGATCTCCAGCGCGCGGGCCGGGCTCTGCCACTCGGGGCCGAGCAGCCGGCCCACCCGCTCCAAACGCTGCGCGACCGTGTTGACATGGACGTGCAGCTCGTCCTTGGTACGCGCCGGGCTCATCCCGCAGGCGAAGTACGCGTCGAGGGTGCGCAGGAGATCCGTGCCGCGCTTCTCGTCGTAGGTGACGACCTGGCCGATGGTGCGCTCGACGAAGCCCGAGATGTCCCTGCTCCCGGCCAGCAGCAGCCCCAGGAACCCGAAGTCCTCGGCCGCGGCCCCGTCTCCCGGGCGGCCGAGGAGCCGCAGCGCGTCGAGACACCGCTGCCCCTCGGAGTAGGCCTCGGACACACTCTCCGGCCGTACGGCGAGTTCCCGTACGGGTGCGGAGGCGCCGACGGTGACCGCCTCGTGGACGGCCGTGCCCAGGTCTCTCGCCGTGCGGCGGGCCAGGTCCGTCGCGGTGTCGCCGGGTCGCAGGGGCAGCAGCAGGACGGTGCCGCCGTCGCGGGCCGCGGCGAGTCCGTGCCGGGTGGCGGCGAGGTGGGACGCCGCGGACCAGAGCCTGCGCCGGGCGCCCGCTTCCTGGTCGGCGTCCGCTGCCGGGCCGTCCAGGCGGGCGGCGAGCACCACGTGGACGGCATCCAGGTCGGCGTCGAGGCGGGCCGCGCGCTCGCGCAGCAGCCGGGGATCGCGGTCGCGGGCGTCGAGCAGATCGTCCAGCAGCTCGCCGCGGACGCGCTGTTCGGCCTCGGCGGCCGAGCGCCGGGCGAGCAGCAGGAGCGAGGTGACCATGGCGGCCCGCTCCAGGGTGCGCTGGTCGACGGGGTCGAGCCCCGGCTGGCCGCGAAGCACCAGTGCGCCGAGCAGCTCGCCGCCGGCGGCGACGGCCGCGACCCAGTCGTCCCCGTGCCGGACGGCGTGTCCTTCGGCGCGTGACGTCTCCAGGGCGTCACCGGGTGCGGCTCCCGCGTCGGCGAAGCGCACGGTGCCGTCGAGGACCTGGGAGACCGCGGCGGAGACGTCGTGGACCCCGCCGCCCCGCAGGACCAGCTCGGCCAGCCGGTCGTGGACGTCCGAGGCCCGCTCGATGACCCCGCTGCGGTCCCCGATGATCTCGTTGGCCCGCTCCAGGTCCGCCAGCGCCTCCCTGGTCTCGGTGAGCAGGTTCGCGGCGTCGATGGCGGCTGCCGCGAGGGCCGCGAACGAGCCGAGCAGCGCGATCTCCTCCCGTTCGAAGACCCGTGCGCGGCGGTCTGCGGCGAACAGCACCCCGATCACGTGCGGGCCGAGCATGAGGGGCACGCCGAGGATCGCCACCAGCCCCTCGTCCCGTACGCCCGTGTCGATCGTCAGGGTGTGGCGGAAGCGGTCGTCCCGGAAGTAGTCGTCGGTGACGTAGGGCCGGGCCGTCTGGGCGACGAGTCCGCCGAGCCCCTCCCCCATGCCCAGTCGCAGCTGCTGGAAGCGCGCCGCCACCGAGCCCTCGGTGACCCGCATGTAGGTGTCGCCCTGGGCTGGGTCGTTCAGACTGAGGTAGGCGACGTCCGTGCTCAGCAGTGAGCGGGCGCGCTGCACGATCGCCCGGAGCACGGCGTCGAGGTCGCGCAGTCCCGCCAGGTCGTGGGCCGTCTCGAAGAGCGCGGACAGTTCGGCCTCGCGTCTGCGGCGCCCCTCCATCTCCGAGCGCACCCGCAGCGCGAGCAGCTTGGCGTGCTCCAGGGCGGCGATCCGGTCGGACGTCTGGCCGTCCGCGCGGGCGAGCAGCACCGGCTGCTCGTACGCGTCGGCGGACGCGCCCCTGGCCAGCAGTTCCAGGAACGGCGTCTCCGCGCTCGCCTCGGAGCGCCCGGTCGACTTCGATTGATCACGGAACATGTCCACCAGAATGACCCGTCGCGCCGACAGCCTGCCCGGCCCTGTGGATAACTTCCTCTCAGTGCGCGGTCCAGCCGCCGTCGAGCACCAGTGAGGTGCCGGTGACGAAGGACGCGGCAGGGCCGCACAGGTACGCCACGGCCTCGGCGACCTCCTCGGGTTCGATGAGGCGTTTGACGGCGGTGTCCTGCAAGAGGATCTCGGTCAGGACCCGCTCGCGCGGTATTCCGTGGGCGGCGGCCTGGTCGGCGAGCTGCTTCTCGACCAGGGGTGTGCGCACATAGGCGGGGTTCACACAGTTCGAGGTGACTCCATGGGGGGCGCCTTCCAGTGCCGCGGTCTTGGAGAGACCCTCCAGACCGTGTTTCGCCGCCACATAAGCCGACTTGAAGGCGGAGGCACGGAGCCCATGGACGGAGGACACGTTGACGATGCGGCCCCACCCCTGCCCGTACATGTGCGGCAGTGCCCCGCGGATGAGGCGGAACGGGGCCTCCAGCATCACCGTCAGCACGGTGTGGAAGACGTCGGGCGGGAACTCCTCGATGGGCCGCACCAGTTGCAGTCCGGCGTTGTTGACGAGGAGGTCGGTGCCCGCTGCGGCGGATTCCGCCGCGTCCAGGTCGGTGAGGTCCAGGACGAGCGGCTCGACGGTGCCCGCGAGGCCCCGGGCCTGTTCGGTGAGTGTCGCCAGCCCTTCGGCCTGCAGGTCGACCGCCCGCACCTTCGCCCCGGCGGCGGCGAGCCGCAGCGCGCACGCTCCGCCGATGCCTCCCGCGGCGCCGGTGACGAGGGCGGTACGGCCACCGAGGTCGAGGGACGGGGCGTGGGGGCCTGGGAGGACGCTGCGCGCGGTCATGCCCCGACCATAGGGAGCCCTCCCGGCCGGACCGATGTGGTCACAACCCATACTTCGCCCTCAGGTCGTGGGGTTGAACCACGTGGGTTCGTCGGACAGTGCCTGCTTGATCCTGAACTGTCCGTGATCGTTCAGCTCGGGCAGCGCGTCCACGGCGAACCAGGCGACCTCCAGCGATTCGTCGTCGTTGACACGCGCCTCTCCGCCGACGGCCCGGCAGCGGATGGTGATGTCCATGAACTGGCAGATGTCGCCGTTGGGATAGGTGATCGGCTTCAGTGCCTCCACGAGCACGACGCGCTCGGCGACACACCGTACGCCCGTCTCCTCGTACACCTCGCGGACGGCGCAGGCCGCGGGCTGCTCCCCCGGCTCCGACATGCCGGCGATGACGGCCCACTTGCCGGTGTCGACGCGGCGCCCGAGCAGCACTCTGCCCTCGTCGTCGAAGACGACCGCGGTGACTCCGGGAAGCCAGAGCAGCTGCCGGCCGGCGGTGGCGCGGATCGTACGGATGAAGTCAGGAGTAGCCATGGATCGACCCTAACGGGCCGGTCCCGTCACCCCGCCGTGTTCCGAACACACCCACCCGGCGTACTCCTGCGCGGCGTATGTCCGCCTGGCGTGTGCGCGGCGCGGGATTACAGGTCGCCGGTGCGCCGTCCTCGCACTCCCGCCGTCACGGCCCAGGCGAGGCCGCCCGCCGCGATCAGGACCAGCACCATCTCGGGCGCGATCCCGAAGCGTGTCGCGGGGGTCTCGGAGGAGCGCAGCGGCACCTTCTGGACGAGCGAGTCGGCCACGAACATGCCGGTCCGCTGGGTGATCTTCCCGTCCGGCATGATCACGGCGCTGACGCCGCTGGTCACCGGGACGGTGACGGTGCGGCTGTGCTCGACGGCCCGGATGCGGGACATGGCGAGCTGCTGGTAGGTCATCTCGCTGCGGTCGAACGTGGCGTTGTTGCTCGGTACGGAGATGAGCTGGGCGCCGTTGGTGACGGTGTCGCGCACGGCCCAGTCGAAGGCGGCCTCGTAGCAGGTCGCGAGGCCGACCTCGGTGCCCGCCATGGTGAACACGCCCGGCTTGTCGCCCCGGCTGAAGTCCTGGCGGACCATGGACGTCCAGTTCTCGTTGATGGCGCCGAGCAGCGAGCGCATCGGGAGGTACTCACCGAACGGCTGGACCTGCCGTTTGTCGTAGGTGGCGCCGGGGCCCTTCACCGGGTCCCACAGGATCTGCTCGTTGTAGAGCTTGTCGTCCTTCTCCACGACGCCGCCGACCGAGATGGGCGCGCCGATCGCACGGGCCGCCTTGTCGATCACGGCGTAGGCGTCGGGGTTGCGGAAGGGGTCGATGTCGGAGGAGTTCTCCGGCCACAGCACGAAGTCCGGCTGGGCGGCCTTGCCCGCCTTGACCTTCGCGGCGAGGCGCTCGGTCTCCCGCGCGTGGTGGTCGAGGACGGCGCGGCGCTGGGAGTTGAAGTCGAGTCCGGCGCGCGGCACGTTGCCCTGGATGACGGCGACGGTCGCGGTGCCGTCCTCGGCCCGGTCGCTGACCAGGGAGCGGGCGGCGAGGGCGCCCGCCACGGGGAGGACGAGACTGACCACGGCCACGGCGGCGGCGCCCCGGCGTACCACACGGGTGCGCCGCGCTTCGAGGCCCAGCCGGACGGTCTCGTACAGGCCGAAGCCGCACAGGACGACCGCGAACCCGAGTACGGGGGTGCCGCCCACGGCCGCGAGCGGCAGGAAGACCCCGTCGGCCTGGCCGAAGGCGATCTTGCCCCAGGGGAAGCCGCCGAACGGCATGCGCGCGCGTGCCGCCTCACCGGCGATCCACAGGGCGGCGGCCCACAGCGGCCGGCCGGGCAGCTTCGACACGGCCGCGATGCCGACGCCGACGAGTCCGACGTACACCGCCTCGATGACGACGAGCGCCAGCCACGGTCCGGGACCGACCTCGACGCCGGTCCACACGAGCAGCGGCAGCAGGAAGCCGAGGCCGAAGAGGTAGCCGAGACCGAAGGCCGCCTTACGGCTGCGGCCGTGCAGACACCAGCCGAGGACCGCGAAGGCCGGCAGGGCCAGCCACCACAGGGTGCGCGGCGGAAAACTGACGTACAGCAGCACCCCGGAGAGTGCGGCGGCGGTGGCCGGAAGCAGCCGTCGCGCCAGGCGAACCATGCGCGAAACGGGCCGGTCCTGCGGTTCGAGCTGTTCCGGCTCGTCTACGGAGGTCGCTGTGACGGTCACTCGGGGAGTGTACGGCGCGTGACCGCGGCGCCGACAGCGCGGTCCCCGACGCCTGACCAGGCAGCCACCGGCACTGACCGCACGTTTACCCCTCACTTGCCGCATCGTTTCTGCGCAACTCGTCCACAAACCGGCGCATCACCCGTTACGGTGTGCCGGAGCCTTCGACGTACGGGCCGTTTCCGGCCGGGCGGGCGGGGGGCGTCACAGGTCGGGGGGCGTCGGGGTGGGGTCCACGGGGATGGCTTCGGCGACCGGTCCGGCGTCGGCACACGAGAGACGCAGCGCGGCGGACGCGACGGGTGTCGCCGTCCTCGGAGCGTGCGCCGCCTGGTCCCTGATCACGGCCGCGGCGCACGGCGGCCGGCCTGAAGGAGTCCTGCTCGCGGTGCTCGCCGTGGCCGCCGGCTACGCGGTGGGGCGGATCTGCGGCGAACTCCTGCCGGTGGCCGTTCCCAGCGCCGGCGCGTTCGCCGGACTCGGTCTGGCCGTGGCCGCCCCGCACATCAATCCCGGTACGCAGATGACCTCACCGCTCGGTCAGACCGGCGCGACCGCCGCGCTGCTCACCCTCTCCGCGGGAGCCGCGTGCTGTGCGGCCTGGGCGGCCCGCCCGCCGGGCCTGCGGCTCGGTCTGCGACTGCTGGCCGCCGGTATCGCGGTCACCGCGGCCGTCCTGGGATCGACGTCGGGCTTCGTGGCCTGCCTCGGAGTGCTGCTCTGCTCGCTCGCCGCCGACCGTATGCACCGCCGTGCCGTGGGGCTCGGCGGGCTCGCGCTCGCCGTGGCGCTGGTGACCGGGGCGACCTGGGCGATAGCCGAGAACGGACTGCCGGACGGCCTGACCTCGTCCCTGGAGGGGCAGCTCACCCAGCACCGGGTGCTGCTGTGGCACGACGCGCTCGACCTGGCGGGCCGGGAACCGGGGCTGGGTGTCGGCCCGGGGCGCTTCGCGGAGCTGAGCCCGACCGTCACCCAGGCGCTGCCGCCGGACGGCAAACCGCATTCGGCGCCGTTCCAGCAGGCCGCCGAGCAGGGCGTCCTGGGTGTGGTCCTGCTCGCCGCGGTGTTCGGCTGGGTCCTGTACGCCCTGTGGAGGTCACCGCGCCCCACGCCGGTCGTCCTGACCGCGGGCGCCGCGCTGACGGCACTGGCCGCGATCGCCGCGGTCGGCAACGCGTTGAGTTTCACGACGGTCACGGCGGGCGCGGGCCTGCTCGCGGGCCTGGCCACGGCGCGTCCCGCACCGACGGCGCCGACCGTCCCCACGGGGTAGACGGCGGGCCCACGCCGACCGGTGACCAGTGTCTAAGGGGTCTACGGGTACGGCCGATGGCGGCGGCCGAGGAGTGAGCGGGTCCGGCTCACGGCGGCAGCTACGGAGTGAGCGCGTCCGGCCCACTGCCGCAGGCCGAGGAGTCAGCGGGTCCGGCCCACCGCGGCGACCTTCAGCCGGTCGCGGATCACTCGTACCGCCGCCTCCGCGTTGTCCACCGTGATGGTGAACGTATGGCCGTCGCCCAGGAGGAGCACCAGGCCCTCGCCGCGCCGGACGACCACGGCGGTGCCCTGGTCGGGCCGCCAGCGGTAGCCCCAGCCGCCCCACTGCCGCGGGGTGACCCGGGGCGCGAAATCGGCGCCCGTGATGTGGGAGAGGGGGATGCGGCGGCGCGGGACACCCATGTGGCCGCAGCGCACTTCGAGGCACTCCTTGTCGACCTTCACGGCGACGTGCACGAAGGCGAGCGTGCCGAAGAGGACGAGCAGCCCCGCTGCGATGCAGCCGACCACGGACATGGCGAGGGCGGCGATGCCCGACGTCCATGTCGAGTCGACGGCCAGCTCGATGCCCAGCGCCAGGCAGGCGGCGCCGATGCAGGCGAGCAGCCACTGCATGCGGTTGGACGCGCGACCGTGCCAGACCTCGGTGTGCGGGGCGTCGGCAGCGCCCTGTTCGCCGTGGGGGTGGTCCGTCATGCCAATGAGCGTACTCATGTTCCGCGGAGCGGGCACCTGATCGCGGACCGTGACTGTCGCGCGAGGAGGCGAGGCTTCCGCCGGACGGGCGCCGGTCAGCGTGCGGGGCTGACCGCCTGGAGCAGTCGGCCCTCGGCGTACGTCAGCGCGGTGTCGGGCAGTACGCCCTCCCGTCCGCCGAGCAGCACCGTGAGTGTGCCCTGGTCGGGCGCCTGTGGGGCCGCGGCCTCGCCGGTCCGGCGCAGTGCCTGGGCGGCCACGGCACCGGCCGAGCCGTGCAGGACGAGCGGTGGCGTGCCGGGCCGCTGCACGGCCGCGCGGATGCGCTCGGCGACCAGTTCGTAATGGGTGCATCCCAGGACGACGGTCGTCACGTCGTCGGGGGTGAGGGCTGCGGCCGCCGCGATCGCGGTGTCGATGGCCGCGTGGTCGGCGTGCTCGACGGCGTCGGCCAGTCCGGGGCAGGGCACTTCGGTGACGCTCACACCGTCGGCGAACTCACGGATGAGTCCGCGCTGGTAGGGGCTGCCGGTGGTGGCGGGCGTGGCCCAGATCGCGACGGGTCCGCCGCCCGCCGCGGCCGGCTTGATCGCGGGGACCGTGCCGATGACCGGCACTCCCGGCTCCAGGCGGGCCCGCAGGGCGGGCAGAGCGTGCACGGACGCGGTGTTGCAGGCGACGATCAGGGCGTCGGGCCGGTGCGCGGCGGCGGCCTCCGCGACGGCGAGGGCGCGTGCGGTCACGTCCTCGGGTGTGCGGGGCCCCCATGGCATGCTGCCGGGGTCCGAGGAGAGAACGAGGTCCGCGTCGGGTCGCAGTCGACGTACCGCGGCGGCCGCCGCGAGCAGTCCGATTCCGGAGTCCATGAGCGCGATCTTCACCCGGTCACCATAGTCGATCCGCCTCGACGGGCCGCCGTGGTGGGGCAGACTGCGGCGGGTGAGCGCCCTCGCGTGGACCGCTGTCGGATCACTGGCCGCCTGGCTGTGGCTGCTTCTCGGCCAGGGCTTCTTCTGGCGTACGGACCTGCGGCTGCCGCCGCGCGGGGAGCCGGACACCTGGCCGTCCGTGTGTGTCGTCGTACCGGCGCGCGACGAGGCCGCCGTGCTGCCCGAGAGCCTGCCGTCGCTCCTCGCGCAGGAGTATCCGGGGCGGGCCGAGGTCTTCCTGGTCGACGACGGCAGTTCGGACGGCACCGGGGAGCTGGCCCGTGAGCTGGGACGGCGGCACGGCGGACTGCCGCTGACCGTCGGTTCGCCCGGAGAGCCCCCCGCAGGCTGGACCGGCAAGCTGTGGGCCGTACGGCACGGCATCGGCCTGGCACGCACGCGCGCACCCGAGTTTCTGCTGCTCACGGACGCGGACATCGCCCATGCGCCGGACAGTCTGCGGGAGTTGGTGGCCTCGGCCGTGACCGGGGACTTCGATCTCGTCTCCCAGATGGCCCGGCTGCGCGTGGAGAGCACCTGGGAGCGGCTCGTGGTGCCGGCGTTCGTGTACTTCTTCGCGCAGCTGTATCCGTTCCGGTGGATCGCGAAGAAGGGCTCGCGGACCGCCGCCGCGGCGGGCGGCTGTGTCCTGCTGCGCGCCACGGCCGCCGAGCGGGCCCGGATTCCGGACGCCATCGGGCAGGCCGTCATCGACGACGTGGCGATGGCGAGGGCCGTGAAGGGCTCCGGAGGACACATCTGGCTCGGGCTCGCCGAGCGCGTGGACAGTGTGCGGCCCTATCCGCGGCTGCACGATCTGTGGCGGATGGTCTCGCGCAGCGCGTACGCCCAGCTGCGGCACAACCCGCTGCTGCTGGCCGGCACCGTGGCCGGCCTCGCCGTGGTGTACCTGGTGCCGCCGGTGGCGCTCGTCGTGGGCCTCATGGCGGGCGCCCACCTGGCGGCGGCGGCCGGAGGACTGGCGTGGCTGATCATGACCGCGACGTATCTGCCGATGCTGCGGTACTACCGGCAGCCGCTCCTGCTCGCCCCGCTGCTGCCGTTCACGGCCCTGATGTACCTCTTCATGACGGTGGATTCGTCGGTGCAGCACTACAGGGGGCGCGGCGCGGCCTGGAAGGGCCGCACCTACGCCCGCCCCGACGCGGCCCCCGGCCCCTGAGCGGACCCCCCGGGCCGGCCTACTTCCTGCCCGGGGTCCAGTTCATGCCCCAGCCGTAGGCGTAGTCCACGGTGCGCTGCGGGCTCACGCCCCGGTCGGGGACGAGGAAACGTGCCTCTCGCTGGACGACCAGGTCGTTGCCGGTGTTCGTGATGAGGGCGAGGGCGCACACCGTCGAGGGGACGGTGCACTCGCCGAGCGAGAAGTCGACGGGCGCGCCGTGCAGCGGCTGGAGGGTCACCGTGGCGTCCAGGTCGGCGAAGGAACGTGCCCCTTCGTAAATGGTGACGAAGATGAGGATGCGCCGGAAGTACTGGACGTGGTCCAGGTTGACGCTGATGTTCTCGCCGCTCGACGAACCGCCGGTGCGGTCGTCGCCGTCGAGGTGGATGAACGGGGGCTGGTGCAGCGCTCCGAAGGCGTTGCCGAGGGCCTGGACGACACCCTTGCTTCCGTCGGACAGCTCGTAGAGGGCGCACAGGTCGAGGTCGAGGTCCGCGTGCATGGCGACCGCCCGGCCCAGCTTGGCCTGCCATCCCGAGAACTGCTTGCGCACCGTCCAGTTCAGGTTCACCCGCATCACGCCCGAGGTGCCGCCCTGCTTGGTCAGCGAGACGGACGGGGTCTCCTTGGTGAGCGTGACCTTGGTCAGGCGTACCGGGGCCGCGGGCGGGGCGGGGGGTGTCGGAGGGGCGGGCGGCGGCGTCATCGGCGGGGCGGCCGTGACCGGCGGGGCGACGGGTGCGGGGGCCGGTCGCGCGGGGGCCGCGGGGGCGGGCTGCGCCGGCTGCTGCGGCTCGTCGACGGTGATGCCGAAGTCCGTGGCCAGGCCCATGAGTCCGCTGTCGTAGCCCTGTCCGACCGCACGGAACTTCCAGGCGCCCTGTCTGCGGTAGAACTCGCCGAGCACGAAGGCGGTCTCGACGCTCGCGCCCTCGCTGTCGAAGCGGGCGACCTCCGTGCCCGCCTGTGCGTCGAGGACGCGGATGTAGAGCCCGGGGACCTGTCCGAACGTGCCGCCGTCCGAGGAGGCGGCGAGCACCACCGTCTCGATCGCGGGCTCCACGCGCGCGAGGTCGACGAACAACGTGTCGTTCACCTGGCCGCCGGCGTTGTTCTTCCCCTCGTGGCGCACCGCGCCGGAGGAGTGCGCCGGCTGGTTGTAGAACACGAAGTCCGCGTCGGAGCGGACCTTCCCGGACGTCAGCAGCAACGCCGAGGCGTCCGCGTCGGGGACTCCGGGACCCGCCCGCCAGCCCAGCTCGACACGGAGTCCGGTCGTCGGCACCGGAACGTTCGATCCTTTAGGCATTGACATGTCCGCCCCCATCGGGTGTCTCCGCGACGACCGTGTCTCGGTACGTTCGTCCGTTCTGCGCCAACCTAATCCCCCGAGCGGCGAACGCCCATGACCGGACCCGGGAGATCGGTGGCCGACCCGCGGGTAACCCACCCGGAACTCGGCCTTTACACGATCCGTGCACTTCCCGCTGCCCTTTTTCGCCAAGTTCGCTCACATTGAGGGTCCCACGTCACTGCCGACACGGAAAACAACCCTCTTATCGGTCTCCCCAACCGGCAGATCGTGGGCTTAACTTATGTGCCATGACCTCCCCCCGCTCCACCTATGGCGGCGGTTACTACTCCGCCTCCTTCCCGGACACCCCGATCTACGACTCCCTCGTGGCCGAGCGGGGAACCCCGCAGATCGCCCCGATCCGGGTCCCCGCGGCCTACGACACCGGCGGCAACCTGCCCGCGCTCCAGTCGGCGCTGCCCGCTCTGCCCGCCGCACCGTCCCCGCAGGCCCCCCAGTACGGCTACCCGCAGGCCCAGCAACCCGCTCCGCTGCAGCAGGCCGCGGCGCCGTACATCCCTCAGCAGAACGCGCCGCGTGGCTACCCCGGTCCCCAGGCACCTCAGCAGCAGCGCCCCATGCCCGGCGGCGGCACCGGCTACGAGGCGATGCGTCCCGCGGCACCTCGTCCGGCCCCCGCGCCGTACCAGGACCCGTACAACAACCAGCAGTACCGCGGCTACTGAGGGCGATCCGGCGGAGGTTGTCGGTGCCCTCCGGCAGGATGACCTCATGTCGAAGCCGGTACTGCACTCGATCCACGTCTATCCGCTGAAGGCGGCCGCGGGGCACGCCCCGCGCGAGGCCGTCGTGGAGCCATGGGGTCTGGCGGGCGACCGGCGCTGGGTGCTGACCGACGAGAAGAACAGGATCATCACCCAACGCCAGCACCCGCGGATGGTGTCGGTCTCGGTCGAAGTGGCGGCCGGCGGCGCGATCCTGGTGTCCGCGCCCGGCCGTGAGCCGCTGAGCGTCCCCGTGCCCGGACCCGGCGGCACCACGACGGTGGAGATCTGGAACGACAAGGTGGAGGCGGTCCCCGCCGGGGTCACGGCGGACGCCTGGTTCAGCGACTTCCTCGGCATCGCCGTGAGGCTCGCGCATCTCGACGACCCGGCCACCCGCAGGCCCATCGATCCCGGATTCGCGCGGCCGGGCGAGACCGTCAGCTTCGCGGACGGCTACCCCCTGCTCGTCACCACCCTCGCCTCGCTCGAGGCTCTGAACACACTGATCGCCCAGGGAGACCGGCCCGAAGAGGGCCCGCTCCCCATGAACCGCTTCCGGCCCAACATCGTGGTCGGGGGCACCGGCGCCTGGGCCGAGGACGGCTGGTCCCGGATCGCCGTCGGCGAGGTCGCCTTCCGCGTCGCCAAGATGTGCGGACGCTGTGTCGTGACCACCACCGACCAGACGACGGCCGAGCGCGGCAGGGAGCCGCTGCGCACCCTCGCACGTCACCGCCGTTTCGGCGACAAGCTGATCTTCGGGCAGAATCTCGTACCGGAGTCTCCCGGCTCGGTCCGGATCGGCGATCCGGTGCGGATCCTCGAATAGGCCTTCGGCCGGGGAACACCCACGCCGGGCGCGGCCGTTGAGCCTGTGTGAGAAGTTCATGAGAGGCCGACAGGAGAGGTGATTTCGCTCTCTCTTGCCCGGCCCCGCGCGTGAACGGCTCCGGTGGGGGTTATCACGGACGCGGAAGGGGGTGCGGAGCGGTGCGGGCAATCCGGGGACTCTGGCGGTGGCGGCACAACCCGCTTCGGCGTACGACGGATCTCGTCGAGGCATGGCTCGCGCTCGGGGCACTTCTGCTGATCCTGGTCGCGGCGCCGCTGGTCGGCTGCCTGGTCGGCGGGCTCGCCGAGGACGTCCTCCAGCAGTCGGTGCGGGAGCAGCGCGAGCAGCGCCACCCGGTGGTCGCGGTCGTCGACAGGGAAGCGGACCGCACTCCGCTGGACCCCGACCCCGAGACGGCCTCCGGACGTGACTCCCACAGCCGGGTGTTCGCCCACTGGACGGCTCCGGACGGTGCCGCGCGGCACGGTACGGCCATGGCGGACCTCAAGGCCCCGCAGCGCGGCGACCGCTTCACGGTGTGGACGGACGAGCAGGGCCGAATAGTGGGCAGGCCGCTGGACACCGCGACCGCCGCGACGCATGCCGTCCTGGCCGGATTCGGCACGGGCGCGGCCTGCGTGGGCCTCGTCGAGGGCACCCGGCGTCTGCTGGTCTGGCGCATGGTGCGGCGCAGGTACGAGCGCTGGGACCAGGCCTGGTCCCAGGCCGGGCCGGACTGGGGCAGGACAGGCACGGGCAGCTGACGGCCTCCGCGCTCCGGTCAACCGCGCGGCCCCGCGCACGCTACGGTGGACCGGCCGAGGTGTTCGGCACCGTCATGAGAGGCTGTTTCTCGTTCCCCGCGAGCCGAGTTGACGCGGCCGCGTGTCGGGAACACCGCTTCTCAGGACCCGCGTACACGAGGTGGGGGCACAGCAGCGCCATGGCACAGGGCACGGTCCAGGTGACGCACACCGGCACGTCGCGGTGGCGGCGCCGCACAGGTGAGTACGCATCGCTCGCCGCCGCCCTGGAGGCCGCGGCCGACGGTGACGTGCTCACCATCGCCGCCGGAACCTACCGGGAGAACCTCGTCATAGAGCGGGCGGTGACACTGCGCGGCCCCGAGGGATCGGCCGGTTCCGTGCGCATCGCGCCCGTCGACGGAGTGCCGCTGACCGTGCGCGCGTCCGCCGTGGTCCAGGACCTGCTCGTGGAGGGCCAGGACTCGGCCGCCCCGGCGCTGCTCGTGGAGGAGGGCACGCCCGAACTGATGGACATCCGGATCGTCACGCGGTCCGCGGCCGGCATCGAGGTGCGCGGCGGCGCGCGCCCGACGGTGCGGCGGTGCACGGTGGACAATCCCGCGGGCGTCGGCATCTCCGTGCTCGACGGCGGGGGCGGGGTCTTCGAGGAGTGCGAGGTCGTGGCCGCCGGTCAGTCGGGCGTCTCGGTGCGCGGCGGTGCCCATCCGCGTCTGGAGCGCTGCCGGGTGCACCACACGGCGGGCGCGGGCCTGTCGGTGACCGGTGAGCAGTCCGCCCTCGAAGCGGTGGGCTGCGAGGTGTACGAGGTCAGGGGCAGCGGCGTACAGATCTCCGCGCGGGCCACGGCGCACCTCACGGACTGCGACGTGCACCGCACGACCTCGGACGGTGTCACGCTCGACACGGACGCCGTGCTGACGCTCGCGGACTGCCGCATCCACGACATCCCGGAGAACGCGGTCGACCTGCGTTCCCGCTCGGTCCTCACCATGACCCGTTCCACCGTGAGCCGGTTCGGGCGCAACGGCCTGTCGGTCTGGGATCCCGGCACCCGCGTGGACGCCAACCAGTGCGAGATCCACGACAGCACGGGCGACTACCCCGCGGTGTGGGTCAGCGACGGCGCGACGGTCGTCCTCGACTCCTGCCGGGTGCACGACGTGCCGGACGCCATCTTCGTGCTCGACCGCGGCTCGCGCGCGGACGTCGTCGACAGCGACATCTCGCAGGTCCGCAACACGGCCGTGTCGGTGAGCGACGGCGCCACCGCGCAGCTCGACGACTGCCGGATCCGGGAGGCCGCGACGGGCGCCTGGTTCCGCGACCACGGCAGCGGCGGGACGCTCTCCGCCTGCACGATCGACGGCACGCAGACGGGCGTGATCGTCACCAAGGGCGCCGATCCCACGATCGAGCGATGCACCGTCACCTCGCCCGCGGAGGCGGGTTTCTACGTGTCGGCCGGCGGCCGCGGCAGCTTCCACGGCTGCCGGGTGACCGGCAGCGGCGGCTACGGCTTCCACGTGATAGACGGCTGCCGGGCCACCCTGAAGAAGTGCCGCACGGAGCGGTGCGCGCGCGGGGGTTACGAGTTCGCCGACGCCGGCGGCGACCAGGCGTCCGGCACCGGGCCCCTGGTCGAGGACTGCACGAGCGACGAGAGCGCCCACGCGCGGACCCCGGCCCCGGAGCCCGCCGTACAGACCTCGGGCCAGTCCTCCGGTCTGCTCGGGGTCATCCCGGGCCAGCGCGTCACCGAGCAGGAGCCGCTGGTGGCCGCCACCGGGCCCGAGGAGCCCGTGCGCTCCTCGGAGGCCGTGCTCGGCGAGCTGGACCTGCTGGTGGGCCTCGACAGCGTCAAGCGCGAGGTGCGGGCGCTCACCGACATGATCGAGGTGGGCCGCCGCCGCCAGCAGGCCGGTCTCAAGGCGGCCTCCGCCCGGCGCCACCTCGTCTTCACCGGCTCCCCCGGCACCGGCAAGACGACGGTCGCCCGCCTGTACGGGGAGATCCTGGCCTCGCTCGGTGTCCTGGAGAAGGGGCATCTCGTCGAGGTGTCCCGTGTCGACCTGGTCGGCGAGCACATCGGGTCCACGGCGATCCGTACGCAGGAGGCGTTCGACAAGGCACGCGGCGGCGTCCTGTTCATCGACGAGGCGTACGCGCTGTCGCCGGAGGACTCGGGGCGCGACTTCGGCCGTGAGGCGATCGACACGCTGGTGAAGCTCATGGAGGACCACCGGGAGGCGGTCGTCGTGATCGTCGCGGGCTACACGGCCGAGATGGAGCGCTTTCTGTCGGTCAACCCCGGTGTGGCGTCCCGCTTCTCACGGACCATCACCTTCAACGACTACGGCTCCGAGGAACTGCTGCGGATCGTGGAGCAGCAGGCGGACGAGCACGAGTACCGGCTCGCGCCGGGTGCGGACCAGGCGCTGCTCAAGTACTTCACGGCGATCCCGAAGGGGCCCGCGTTCGGCAACGGCCGCACCGCGCGGCAGACCTTCGAGGCGATGGTGGAGCGGCACGCGGGGCGGGTCGCCCAGCTCGCCGAGACGAGCACGGACGACCTCACCCTGCTGTACGCGGAGGACCTGCCGGAGCTTCCCTGAGCGCCGGGTCCCGCCGGCCTACGCCGAGGACTGCTCCGCCCCGGGGCCCGGTGGCTCCTCGGCCTCGGCGCCCGGCCGCGGCGCCGGGATGTCCGGCCTGAGCCGCGCGAGAAGCTTCTCCCGCTCCTCGGCGAAGACGGGATCCGCCTGGTAGTCCGAGTGTCCGAGGATCGGCGCGGGCAGTGGGTGCTTCTCCGACCGGCAGTACGCGAGAGGGTCCTCCAGTGCCTCGCGGTCGACCTCGGGGCCGCAGTCGCCGGGCAGCCGCATGGGACCGCCGATGGGGTCGGTGGCCCGGTACAGGTTGCGCCAGCAGTCGACGTCCCGGTGCAGGCCGCCGAGCGCGGCGGGGCCGAAGTGGGCCGGGAACCAGCGCCCGTAGAGCCGCTCCAGCGGTGAGCCGTAGGTCAGCAGCGCGACCCGCTTGCGCACCGATGGTTCGAGCTGCCAGGCCGCGGCGGCGGCGAGAACGCTGCCCTGGGAGTGCCCGGAGAGGACGAGACGTCCGCCCGTCTCGCGGGTCCAGCCGGCGATGCGCCAGGTCAGGTCGGGTACGGCGCGCTCGGCATAGCACGGGGGCGCGAAGGGATGTGCCGCGCGCGGCCAGAACGTACCGACGTCCCACAGGATGCCTATGGTGCGGCGGGCGGTCCGGTCCTTGTAGGCGCGGCGGCCCCAGGTGACGAACAGTATGAAGCCGACGCCGATCAGCCAGGAGCCGAGCGCCTGCGCGGTCTCGGCCGCGCCCCGTACGACGGGGTACGTGCCGTGGGCCGCCTCGCCCGGGGCGTCTCCGGTGGCCATGGCGCCGGCGAGTGCCAGCCCGCCGAGGATCAGCGTCACGACGGAGGTGACGCCGATGATCCGGGGCGCCCGGTCGGTCAGGGAGGCCATCGCGCGGATGCCCGCGATACGGCGGGTGGTGGCCTCGTCCTTGGGCTGGTCCTCGTAGGCGAGCTCCACCGCGGCCGACTCGGTGCGGCGCAGCACCACCGTGCGCCGGGCCAGCCAGCCGACGAGAACCACGAGGACGAGCAGCAGGGGCGGGATGACGGACGCCTGCCAGGTCAGCAGCACGGGCGGTCCCGGGATCGTGCCGCCGGTGCCGTCCAGCCAGTCGGCGACCCGCTGGGAGACTCCCCCGGACATCACCCCGCCCAGCGCGCAGGCCAGCATCGCGACGGCGGGCCCGGCAAGGCCGCGCATGGCGGTACGGGGGTCCGGCTGGGCGCGGTAGAGGACGTGGGCCACGACGCCGAGAGCGATCACGAGCAGGCACTCGACCAGTGCGATGGTGCCGAAGGTGGTGTCGCCGGGCAGCCGGGCCCGCGACTGCCAGCCGGGGCGCGACCAGCCGGCGTACACGAGGGTGAGGACGAGCAGGGCGAGCGAACCGAGGGGCAGCCTGCGTACCAGGGCCGCGTCGAGACGGCGGTCGAGCCGGTGCTCACTGCGGCCCCGGCTGCAGACGACCCACACCACAACGGCCGCGCCCAGTACGCACGTTGCGCTGAGGAGCCACCCGAGTGCCTCCAGGACGGCCGGCCCGCCGCTCTCGCGGTCGTGGCGGGCGGCGGCCGTGCCGACCGCCGCGGTGACCGTCAGCAGAGCCGCGGCGGTGTGCGCGACCCGCAGCCGGGCGACCAGCCGGCGCCCGTACCAGAAGCCGGGGCGGCCGAGTCCGGCCCTGCTGGTCTCCTCCTCCGGATCGCTCTCACGCTGCCTCGGCTGCTGGGACTCGTACGCGGTCCAGGTGCGGTGCGAGAGGTACCAGAGGAGACCCGTGAGGGCGGCCGGTACCAGTGAGGCGAGGGCGAGGCGGCGGCCGGGCTGGCTCCACCAGCCGCCGTCGGAGACCGCCGGGGACAGGAAGCCGAGCCAGGAGTGTTCCTCGGCGCACGCGCGCGTGCCCGCGCACTGCCAGGCGGCCAGGTCGAGGGCGACCTCGCAGGCCGCGGCGACCAGCAGCACCGTGAGGGTCAGTCCGGCCAGGCGCACGATCATGCCGTAGAGGCGCACCGCCGGCTTTCGGTTGTCGCTCACCGTGGGCCGCATCCAGTGGGCGAGGTTGACCACCATGAACGGCAGGAGCAGCAGCCACAGGGCCCGGGAGCCGTTGCCCGAGGTGAGGTTGCACCAGACGTACGCCTCGGGAACCGGCTTCCCCTGGTAGTCGGCGGGCCGCCGTACCGCGTTCGTCTCCGCCTCGACGTCGTCGGCGCGGCGGAAGACCGCGGCCGTGTCGTCGCCGGTGATCCGCACCGTGCGCGGATCGTTCAGCATCTCCTGGGGCGTCGTGCCACCGACGCCGTGGACCAGGAGTTCGAGTGCGGTGTCGGCCGCCGGCCGCCGCTCGGAACCGTTCGCCTCGTTCATCGGGGCGTGCCCCTGTAGACGCTCCACTGCAGTGTTTCCCCCGTACTGCCCGTACGACATGTGTCATGTCCAGATACAAGGATCTCCTCTGCTGACGCTCCGCGCACCACTCGTCACCGAATCTCCCCGATCCGTGTGACAGGGCCGGACGGTAGATGGCAGCGTGACGTGTGCGCGTCGCCACAGGCAGTGGCGCGACGCCCTGTGGCCCGTGCGAGGATGGGGCGTCCCGTGGTCCACAGGTGAGGGGAAAGTCCTTGTCGGAGGGGGTTCGGCAGCATGTCGAGCGGGTCGAGGCGAAGGGAACCGGAGCGGACGTGAGCGAGAATCAGAACCTGCTCGCGGAGCAGCGGCGTGCTCTGATCCTGGACGAGGTCCGACGGCGGGGCGGCGTCCGCGTCAACGAGCTCACCAGGAAGCTCGGCGTGTCCGACATGACGGTCCGTCGCGACCTGGACGCGCTCGCCCGCCAGGGTGTGGTGGAGAAGGTGCACGGCGGCGCGGTCCCGGTGGTCGAGGCGAGTACGCACGAGCCGGGCTTCGAGGCCAAGTCGGGTCTGGAGCTGACGGCCAAGGAGGACATCGCGCGGGCTGCCGCGGCGCTGGTGGCGCCGGGTACGGCGATCGCGCTGTCCGGTGGCACGACGACGTACGCGCTCGCCCATCAGCTTCTCGACGTGCCGGATCTGACGGTGGTGACCAACTCGGTGCGGGTGGCCGACGTCTTCCACTCGGCGCAGCGCACGTCGGGGCAGCGGCAGGGTGCGGCGACGGTCGTCCTGACGGGCGGGGTGCGCACGCCGTCGGACTCGCTGGTGGGTCCGGTCGCGGACCAGGCGATCGAGGCGCTCCACTTCGACGTGCTGTTCCTCGGGGTGCACGGCATATCGGTGGAGGCGGGCCTGTCCACACCGAACCTCGCGGAGGCCGAGACGAACCGGCGCCTCGTGCAGTCCGCACGGCGTGTCGTCGTGGTCGCTGACCACACCAAGTGGGGCACGGTGGGGCTGAGTTCGTTCGCCGCGCTGGAGCAGGTCGACACGCTGGTCACGGACGACGGACTGCCCGCCGAGGCGCGCTCGGAGATCTCCGAGCACCTGCGGCGCCTGGTGGTGGCGGGCGAACCCGAGGCCGAGGACGAGGACGCGCCGGACGCCTGACGTGTCCCCCGGGGCGTCCATGAGCAGTACAGACATCTGACGTACCGCCGGTTATGGTGGCCCTGCCTCGCCGACGGTCGTGTCGCGGGGCCGCGTTCCGGACTCGTTCCCGCGAGGGGGTCGTACGCATGGTCCGTCGGCTGCGCTCCGTGGAGCTCGACTTCGTCGAGACCGCTCCCGTGCGTCTGGTCTTCGCGAGAGGGGTGGCCGCGTCCCCCGAAGCGGTCTACCGCGCGCTGGTCGAGGATGTCGAAGGCTGGCCGGAGTGGTTCTCCGCCGTCTCGTCGGCGCACTTGGCCGATGACGGCTCCCGACGGCGGATCCGTCTCAGGGGCGGCACGCGCTTCGAGGAGACGATCGTCGCGGCCGAGCCCCACGAGGTGTACGCGTACCGCGTCGACGTGACGAACGCCCCGGGTGTGCGCGCCCTGATCGAGGAGTGGCGACTCACTCCGGACGGCGCCTCCGGTACGCGGGTGCGGTGGACCCTGGCCGCCGACGGCACGGCGGCGTTCCGCCTGGTGATGAAGGTGAGCCGGGCAGGCCTGGGCCGGGCGTTCCGCGACGCGGTGGGGAAGCTGGACCGGCGGATCGGTTCGACGCGGGCACTCTGACGCACACCCGTCCCGGAGGAGGCGACGCGGCTGCTCATCGGGCCGCCGCGCGGGCGCTCAGTCCGGCCAGATCCCGGTGGCCAGCAACGAGTCGATCGTGGCCGCGTAGGGCGCGATGTCCAGTCCCTGACCGGCCAGCCAGTCGTCCGAGTAGTACTTGTCCAGATAACGGTCCCCGGGATCGCACAGCAGCGTGACCACGCTCCCGGTCCGCCCCGCCGCCGCCATCTCGGCCACGATCTTCAGCGAGCTCCACAGGCCCGTGCCGGTCGAGCCGCCCGCCTTGCGTCCGATGGCCTGTTCCAGCGCCCGCACGGCCGCCACGCTCGCCGCGTCCGGCACCTTCATCATCCGGTCCACGGCGCCGGGTACGAAGCTCGGTTCCATGCGCGGCCGGCCGATGCCCTCGATGCGCGAACCGCAGTCGGTGGTGACCTCCGCGTCGCCCGTGGTCCACCCCTCGAAGAAACAGGAGTTCTCCGGATCCGCCACGCAGATACGGGTGTTGAACTGCATGTAGTGCACATAGCGGGCGATGGTCGCCGAGGTGCCGCCGGTCCCCGCGGTCGCCACGATCCACGCGGGCTCCGGATAGCGCTCCAGCTCCAGCTGACGGTAGATCGACTCGGCGATGTTGTTGTTGCCGCGCCAGTCCGTGGCCCGCTCCGCGTAGGTGAACTGGTCCATGAAGTGACCCCCGCTCTGAGCCGCGAGGGCCGCCGACTCCGCGTACATCGTCCGCGGGTCGTCGACGAAGTGGCACCGGCCGCCGTGGAACTCGATCAGGCGGCACTTCTCGGGGCTCGTGGTGCGGGGCATGACGGCGATGAACGGCACCCCGATCAGCTTGGCGAAGTACGCCTCGGAGACGGCCGTGGAGCCGCTCGACGCCTCGATGACGGGGCGGCCCTGCCGGATCCAGCCGTTGCACAGGCCGTACAGGAAGAGCGAGCGGGCCAGCCGGTGCTTGAGACTGCCGGTGGGATGGGTGGACTCGTCCTTGAGGTACAGGTCGATTCCCCAGCGCTCGGGCAGGGGAAAGCGCAGGAGGTGGGTGTCGGCCGATCGGTTCGCGTCGGCCTGCACCTTCCGTACGGCTTCTTTGAGCCAGTGCCGGTACTCCGCGTCGCTGTGATCGACATCGAGTGTGGCCGTCGGCTCGTGGGGGCGGGCCTGCTGTGGGGTGGTCACGGCGGGGCTCCTTCGGGTGGTGCCGACGTCGGGTCGCACCGTCGGACACCTCGATCATAGGCACCCTTGCGCACGCTTCTCACCTGCATAAACACTCCTTTGAGGACCTCAAAGGGACTGCTGGTGCAGTCGGTCACGGAGGGGTCGGGGGGCGCATTCACGCGAGTGCGCCGAAGGGCATGTGCCACGCCGTGATGCGCACTGGTGCTCGACGTCCTGCGCGGGCAGACTGCACGCACAGGACGCAGGTCCCGGCGGGACGCACAATGGGACAGCGGAACGGCGCGCGCGCCGTGCGCACGACGGGGCACGTCCCGGATTCACCACGGGGCACGCCCCTTGTTCACGACCGTATGCATGACGGGGCACGACCGAAGCGCACAAGGGGGCGGGGCACATGGCGGAGCCGGAGTTCACAGCCACAGGCGTGCGGATCGGGAAGCGGCTGCGTTCGCTCACCCGGGCCGGGCAGGTCCGGATCAGCGACGGCAGGCTGGAGTTGCTCACCAGTTACGGCAGTGAGATCGACAGCGCGCCGGTGCAGGCGGTCCGGGCGTCGAAGCCCTGGTTCGCCCACGAGGACCGGGCGCTCGCGGACGTGAACGGCACCCGCTATCTGCTGACCCTGGGCGACCACGATCCGGCCCCGGGAGAGCCCGGTCCGCCGGCGGCCCGCCGGTTCATCGAGGCCGTGCGCAATGCGGCGGGGCGCGTGCGCTGAGCCCCGAGCAGGCCGCGGTCCGCCCGGCCGCCGAGATCGCCGCGAGTTGCGGGAGCGCACCTCCTGAGCCACTCTGTTGTCACGTCACTCTGGGTTTACCGGCGATAACGCTGCGAACCAGCCCGCCGGCCACCGACAGCAGGCGGTCGGCGCGCGCAGGCAGCCCGCTGGATCCGCACTCGTCTTCTTCCGGACCTCAATTCGGGGAGTCGCAGCCGTGATCAGCCAGCCAAGCAGGCATTGCACGGTAGAGCTTCACGCTCTGCCGTCGCGGATCGGCCAGGTCCGCAGAATCGTATCTGCGCAATTGCGCTACTGGCATCTGGATCCGTTGATAGACCGGGCCGCACTCGGCGTGACCGAGCTGTTGACCAACGTCCATCTGCACGCCCGGCCGGACAAGTTGTGCACCGTCGAGATCGAGCTCCTGCTCGACCGGCTCACGGTCTCGGTGCACGACCGCGACCCACGCCTTCCCGAGGTGCGGGACGCCAACGCCTCCGCGACCTGCGGGCGCGGCCTCTCCATGGTCGCCGCGGTGAGCGAGAGCTGGGGTGTGCGGCCGAACGGCGAGTCGGGCAAGGTCGTGTGGTTCACGCTGACCGCGCCCTCTCCCACTGCGCCGATGCCCGTGTGCCCGCCGTACGCGGCGGTCGCCGAGTCGCCCGCGCGTGGCTTCGCGGAGGTGGAGCATGCGGGTGCCGCGCTGGGGTCCGCGTCTGCCCTGGGGGGCGGACACGCTCCCGCCCGGTCGGCCGTTGCCGGCTGACCGGGCGGTGACAGGTTGCTCTGCGGTGCGGGGGTGGGGGTCGGGTCTTTCGCCCCCGCCGCCCCTACCCGTTCCCGTCACGTACTCAGGGGCTCCGCCCCCGAACCCCCGGTCCTCAGACGCCGGACGGGCCATGAATAGCCCGTCCGGCGTCTGAGGACGAGCGCGACAGGGGGTCTGGGGCGCAGCCCCAGGGGCGGGCCTCACTCCACGGCGATCGCCCGCAGCACGTCAAGGCGTGCTGCGCGTCCAGCCGGGCGCAGGCCCGCGAGCGCGCCGGCCGCGAGGCCCACCGCGGCTACCACGAGCAGCTGGACCGGCGGCACCGCGAAGGCGAAGGCGCTGTTCGACGCCCCGTCGGACGCCTTGACGAGCACCCAGCCGAGGAACCCGCCGAGCGCGAGCCCTCCCACCGTGCCGAACGCGGCCACCAGCACCGACTCCCAGCGGACCATGGCGCGCAACTGCGACCGGGTCTGTCCGACGGCCCTCAGCAGACCCAGTTCGCGGGTGCGTTCGTGGACCGCGAGGGTGAGTGTGTTGGTGATGCCCAGCAGCGCGATGAGCACCGCGAGCGCGAGCAGCGCGTAGACCAGGGTGAGCATCATGTCGATGGCTCCGGCCGAGGACCGGGCGTACTCGTCACGGGTCTGCACCTCGGGGTTGCCGTACGCCGTGGCGACCTTCTCGACCGCCGCCTTGCCCTCGGAGGCGCTCACGCCGTCGTCGAAGCTCACGGCGACGAGCGTGTCGGAGTCCTGGGTGCGGTGCGGGGCCCAGGCCCGGCGGGTGATGACGTACTCGCCCGCCAGCTCGGAGCGGCCGTAGACCGCGCGGACGGTGAAGGTTTCCGTCGTGCCGTCCGTGAAGGCGAGCCGGGTGGTGTCGCCCGTCCTGAGGCCCTGTTTGTCGGCCTCCTGCTCGGTGACGGCGATACCGTCGTCGCCCAGGTCGCGCATCGAGCCCCGTACGTCGCCGAGGTCGAAGGTGCGCTGCAGCGCGACCGGGTCCGTGACCGTCAACGCCCGTCCCCTGCCGTCGACCTCGGCCACCCCGCGGCCGAGCCCGACCGCCGTGTCGATCTCCGGCCGCTCCGCGATGGCACCGGCGAGCGCGGGGCTCAGTCCGCTGCCGCCCGCGCCGAACGACGGGGTGCTCACGACGACATCACCGGCGAAGGACCGCGACACGGTCCGGTCCATGGTCGCCTTCAGCGAGGCGCCGAAGACCGTGAACAGGGACACGACGGCGACGCCGATCATCAGGGCACTCGCGGTGGCCGCGGTGCGCTTGGGGCTGCGCAGCGCGTTGCGCCCGGCCAGCGCGCCGGTGACGCCCCGCAGCCGGTCGAGGGGGACGCCCAGGACGCGTACGGCGGTGGTCGCGGCGACCGGGCCGAGGACCACGAAGGCGGCGAGCGCCAGGACCGCGCCTCCTCCCGCGAGCCACAGGGACGGGCTGACGACGACGCCGGTCAGGGTGACGGCGACCGCCAGCGCCGCCAGTCCGGTACCCCCGACGGCGCGGGTCCGGGACGCGCCGGACCGGTCGACGGACGTCTCGCGCAGCGCGGCCAGTGGCGCGGTGCGTCCGGCGCGTACGGCGGGCAGCAGCGCGGAGCCGAGGCAGACCACGACGCCGACCGAGAGCGGCAGGACCATGGACAGTGCGCCGATCACCAAGTCTCCCTCGGGGAAGGGGAATCCGATGGCCGGGAACAGGGCCTGCAGCCCGGCGGCGACACCGATGCCGCCCGCGAGACCGGCCGCGGACGCGACCACGGCGACCACGCTCGCCTCCACCAGGGTCGACGCGGTGACCTGGCGGCGGGAGGCGCCGAGGGCGCGCAACAGGGCGTTCTCACGGGTGCGTTGGGCGACGACGATCGCGAAGGTGTTGTGGATGGAGAAGGTCGCGACCAGCAGCGCCACACCGGAGAACACCAGCAGGAACGTGGTGAACAGCGTCAGGAACTGGCCGGAGATCATGTCGGTGTTCTCCTCGGCCAGCTGCTGACCGGTGATCGCCTCGACACCCTTGGGCAGTACGGGCGTCAGGGCGTCGACGAGTTCCCGCTGACCGGTGCCGGGTCCGGCCCGTACGAGGATGCTCGCGGCCTCGCCGGGCCTGGCGGTCAGGTACTTCTCGGCGTCGGAGCGCGTCATACCGGTGAAGGTCACCTGCGCCATGCCGTCCTCGCCCCCGAAGGTCGCGAGGCCGACGACGGTCACCTCGACGGGGTCGGGCGTCCGCAGGGTCGTCGTGTCACCGATCCGGAGGTCACCTTTCTCGGCCGCGCCCCGGTTGACGACGACCTCGCCGGACTTCGAGGGGGCGCGGCCCTCGGCCAGGCGGTAGGCGTTCAGCTCGGGGTCGTCGATCCAGTTGCCCGCGAGGGTGGGCGGGCCCTGGCCGCCGATGGGCTCGCCGTTCGCGCCGACGAGCTGGCCCGCGCCCTGGATGTCGGGCGCCGCCGCCGCGACACCCGGCGTCTTCTCGACGGCCGCCACCAGATCGGTGTCCACGGGCTGCCGTACGCCCTGGCTCTCGCCCGGTGTGGTGATGGTGTCGGCGCTGCGGACCACGGCGTCGGTGCCGCTCGTGGCGTTGCCGAACATCGTGTCGAAGCCGGCCCGCAGGGTGTCGCCCATGACGAGGGTGCCCGCCAGGAAGGCGACACCGAGCAGCACCGCCAGGAAGGTACCGGCGAAGCGGCGCTTGTGGGCGCGCAGCGAGGAGACGCTGATCCGTACCGACGCGTTCACGACGGGGCCCCCTTGCTGTCGAAGCTGTCGAACTCGCCATGGACCCTGCCGTCGGCCTTGCTGTCGGCCCTGCCGTCGGCCTTGTTGTCGAAGGCTTTCAGCCGGTCCAGGACCCGGTCGGCCGTCGGGGACTCCATGCGGTCCACGAGGCGGCCGTCGGCGAGGAAGACGACCTCGTCGGCGTGGGCCGCGGCGACCGGGTCGTGGGTGACCATGACGACGGTGCGGTCCATCTGGCGTACGGCCCGGCCGAGCAGGTTCAGGACCTCCTCGCCCGAGCGCGAGTCGAGGTTGCCGGTCGGTTCGTCGGCGAAGACGACCTCGGGACGTCCTGCGAACGCCCTTGCCACGGCGACGCGTTGCTGCTGACCGCCGGAGAGTTCGGCGGGCCGGTGGTGCAGCCGGTCACGCAGTCCGACGACGTCCACGAGGGCGTCGATCCACTCGTCCGACCCGCCGGAACCGTCGGACCCGCTCGAAGAGCCGCCGCCCCTGCGGCCGGCGAGGTCCAGGGGCAGCGTGATGTTCTCCGCGACGGTCAGCGTGGGTACCAGGTTGAAGGCCTGGAAGACGAAACCGACGCGGTCGCGCCGCAGCAGCGTGAGACGGCGGTCGTCGAGCGTGCCCAGCTCGGTGTCGCCGATGAAGGCGGCACCCGACGTCAGGGTGTCCAGGCCCGCCGCGCAGTGCATCAGCGTGGACTTGCCGGAGCCCGAGGGCCCCATGATCGCGGTGAAGCGTCCGGCCGGAAAGGTGACGCTCACCCCGTCCAGGGCCCGTACGGCGGTGCCACCACCGCCGTACACCTTCACCGCTTCGGCGACGCGCGCCGCGGTCCGCGTGGTCCTGGTGACGGTCGCCGAGGCTGCCGGGGGTGCCGCGTTCATGCCGCACCGCCCTTGCCGGTACGTCCGAAGCGCTCGTCCGCGGTCGTCCGTCCGAACTGCTCCTCCAGGACGGACAGGCGGCGCCAGTACTCGTCCTCGTCGATCTCGCCGGAGGCGAAGCGCCGGCCGAGCATCGCGATCGGCGAGTCGCCGGACGGGCGGGTGGGGTCCGGGCCGTGCCAGGGGCCGCGGCGGCCACGCCACACCGTGCGGCGCAGAAGGGTCACGACGCCGATCACGACGGCCGCCCAGATCAGCGGGAAGAACAGGATCCACGGGCCGGGCCCGCCGTCCCAGTGCGCCAGGGTCTGCATCTGAAGTCATCTCCTCGGGTGTTCCGGGAATTCCGGTGTTCCGGTGATGCTTCGAGGCTCACGCCGTGAGGGGGTCCGGGTCGTCGTACGGCCAGCGGCAGTACGCGTACCTCCGTGGGAGTACGAACGGGGACTTCAGCTGCTCCTCGCTGCTTCGGCTGCCCCTGGTTTCCGTGACCGGCCCCCGGCCCGGTGGCGCTCCGGCAGGCAGCCGGGCCCGGTGGCCTGCCCGGCTTTCGACGGGCCGTCACGTGCCAAGGTCTCAGGCCTGTGCCAGGGCCCTGATCGGGTCGTCCAGCACCGGCTGCCACGCCAGCTCGGCCGCGCCCACCAGGCTGTTGTGGTCCAGCGTGCAGGCCAGGATGGGTACGCCCCCGCTCTGCCCCCACAGGCTCCGGTCGGCCACCACGGCGCGCAGCCTCTCCGGGTCGGCGTCGAGGAGGGAGCGGTGCAGGCCGCCGAGGATGATGCGGTCCGGGTTGAGGATGTTGACCAGGCCCGCGAGGCCAAGGCCCAGCCGGTCGATGAGTGCCTCGACGGCGGTGCGTACGCCCGGGTCGGCGCGGTGGTCGCGGATCAGCTCGTTGGACTGCTGGAGCAGTGACACCTCGGGGCCGGGGTCACGGCCGGCCGCCGTCAGGAACGCCAGGGGGTCCGCCTCGACGTCCAGGCAGCCCCGGCTGCCGCAGTGGCAGGGGCGGCCCTCCGGGTTGACCGTGAGGTGTCCGACTTCGAGCGCGAGGCCCGAACTGCCCGTGTGCAGGCGCCCGTCGAGGACCAGCGCACCGCCGACTCCCCGGTGCCCGGTCGCGACACAGAGCAGGTCTCGGGAGCCGCGCCCCGCGCCGTGCCGGTGTTCGGCGAGCGCGGCGAGGTTGACGTCGTTGGCGGCGAACGCCGGACCGGTGATGCCGGCCGCGCGGACGCACTCCGCGAAGATCTCCCGCACGGGCGCGCCGGCCGGCCAGGCCAGGTGGAGCGGGTTGAGCGCGGTGCCCTCGGGTTCGGCGACGGCCGACGGGACGGCCACTCCGGCGCCCACACAGCGGCGGCCGGTCTCCCGGAGCAGTTCGGCGCCCGCCTCCACGACCGAGCTGAGCACCTTCGCCGGGTCGGCGTCCACGGTCTCGCAGCCGGGTGCGGTAGCCACGATCCGGCCGCCGAGGCCGACCAGGGCGGCGCGGAAGCCGTCGGCGTGCACCTGGGCGGCGAGGGCGACCGGGCCGTCCTCGGCGAGTTCGAGCCGATGTGAGGGGCGGCCCTGCGAACCGGCCGCGGCGCCGGGGCGGGCGTCGACGCGGATCAGGCCGAGCGCCTCCAGCTCCGCGGCGACCGCTCCCGCCGTCGCGCGGGTGACGCCCAGCTCGGCGGTGAGCACGGCCCGGGTCGGCGCGCGTCCGGTGTGCACGAGTTCCAACGCGGGCCCGAGCGCACCGCGCCCTCGGTCCAGCCGCGTCCTGGTGCTTCCTTCTCCCACCGCTCCGGGGGCCGCATTGCCGCTCATGAGGGCGAGTCTCCCATGATCCGGAGGCCGGGTGACCGGCCAGTAGCCGGGCGGGAGTCGGTCAGTGGCCGGTCGGGAGTCGGTCGGTGACCGGTCAGACGGCCTGGAGGCCGCTCACCCGCAGGGTGATGTTCAGGCGGCCCGTCAGCCCCAACTCGGGCGGGGCCGTGCCCGCGTGCACGCGCGGCACACCGTGGTGGGCGAGCCGGGACGCGCCGCCGAACACGAACAGGTCGCCGCTGCGCAGCTCCACGTCCGTGTAGGGGCGGCCTCTCGACCCGGTGTTGCCGAACCGGAAGACGCAGGTGTCACCGAGGCTCAGCGACACCACGGGGTCGTCGGACTTCTCGTCGCTGTCGCGATGCATACCCATACGGGCGTCGGCGTCATAGAAATTGATCAGCGCGATGTCGTACTCGTACGGGGGCGGCGGTGTCCCCGCCGTCGTGGCGTGGTCCCGAAAGGCGTCCCGTACCGCCCGGCGGCCCAGGTCCCCGAGCCATTCGGGAAACTTTTTCACGGGCGCCCCGTCACCGTCGACGACCGTGGTCGCGTACCCGTACGGATACCAGTGCCATCCGAGGCAGACCTGCCGGGAGGTCATCGTGCCGCCGCCGGGTGTACGGACCGTGCGCAGTCCGGCGGGCGGGCGGGCCCAGTCCCTGCATGCCTCCAGGAGCACGCGCTGGCGCTCGGACGTCAGCCAGTCCGGCAGGTGCACGGCGCCCGGCGCGATCTCCGTACGGCTCCTGGGAAACAGTTCGGCGTCCATGGCTCCCATCCTCGCGCAGGGTCCGCACGCGCTCCCGCCGTGTCCGCACGTGGACGCCGGGAGTCGCTGATCTGCACCTCAGTTAGCCTGGACCCAATGACCGACCGTATGACGACCCCCTCGGCCGAGCTGATGCTGGCGCGCTTCCCCGAGGACTCCCGTGACCAGCTCCGTGCGTGGGACGCCTCCGACGAGTACCTGCTGAAGCATCTCGCGGCCGACGGGCAGGCGCTCGACGGCACGGTCGTCGTGGTCGGTGACCGCTGGGGTGCCCTCACCACGGCCCTGCAGGCCCATGGACCGGTGCAGATCACCGACTCGTTCCTCACCCGCGAGGCGACCCGGGCGAATCTGGCGCGCAACGGCGCCGACCAGGATTCCGTGCGTCTTCTCACCACGCAGGACGCGGTGCCCGAGCGTGTCGACGTGCTGCTGGTGCGCGTACCCAAGAGCCTCGCGCTCCTGGAGGACCAGTTGCAGCGGCTGGCACCCTCCGTGCACGAGGGAACGGTCGTCGTCGGCACCGGCATGGTCAAGGAGATCCACACCTCGACGCTGAAGCTGTTCGAGCGGATCATCGGGCCGACCAGGACGTCACTGGCCGAGAAGAAGGCGCGGCTCATCTTCTGCACGCCGAACCCCGGGCTCGTGCCGTCGGTGAACCCCTGGCCGCTCAGCTACACGCTGCCCGACGGCATCGGCCCCGTCTCGGGCCGTACCGTCGTCAACGAGGCGGGTGTGTTCTGCGCCGAGCGCCTGGACATCGGCACCCGGTTCTTCCTTCAGCATCTGCCGTACGGGCGGGGTGCCGGGCGTGTCGTGGACCTGGGCTGCGGAAACGGCGTGGTCGGTACCGCGGTGGCGCTGGCGCGGCCGGAGACCGAGGTGCTGTTCGTGGACGAGTCGTACCAGGCGGTGGCCTCGGCCGAGGCGACGTACCGGGTGAACACCGACGACGCGGCGGAGCACGGCAAGGCGGAGTTCCGCGTCGACGACGGCCTGAACGGGACGCCGGAGGACAGCGTCGACCTGGTCCTGACCAACCCGCCCTTCCACTCGCACCAGGCGACGACCGACGCCACGGCGTGGCGGATGTTCACCGGGGCGCGGCGCGCGCTGCGGCCGGGCGGCGAGCTGTGGGTGGTCGGCAATCGCCATCTGGGCTACCACGTGAAGTTGCGGCGGCTCTTCGGCAACAGTGAACTGGTCGCGAGCGACGCGAAGTTCGTCGTCCTGAAGGCCGTCAAGCAGTAACGGCCTTCAGGCGGCGGCAAGGGGGTCGGGGGCCGTGCCGGTCTCACCGCGCAGGGCTCGCGGTGATCCGCCGAGTTCACGTCGGCAGGCCTTGTTGAAGGCCTGCAGGTCGGGAATGCCGACCGACGCGGCGACCGCCGGGATGGACAGGGTCGAGGCCCGCAGCAGGTGGCGGGCGCGATCGAGCCTGCGTCGGCGGATGTACGCGACCACGGTGCCGCCCGTGGTGGCGCGGAAGAGCCGGGTCAGGTGGTTGTGCGAGACGCCCGCGGCCCGGGCCACGGCGGGCACGGTGAGCGGGGCGGCGAGGTTGCCCTCGACGTACGCCATCGCGGCGGTGACGGCCGGGTGCGGGCCGGGACGGTCGGCACCCGGAGCCAGGTGGGCGACGCGCCACAGAGCGGTCCAGATCTCGGCCCTGGTGCGCTCGGGTTCGCCCGGCGCGGAGGCGACCGCCTGTAGCAACAGGCCGGTCAGCATGGGGAGTTCGGCTCCGGCGTCCTGTAGCACGGGCACGCTGCGCGGCGTCCCGGAGGCGGCGATGCGCAGGTGTGCGTACAGGTGTTCCGAGCGGCCCTGGTAGCGGTAGCGGACCGTCGCGCCCGGCGGTACGAGGCTGACCCTGCCCGGCCGGATGAGGTGCGGGGTGCCGTCCACGGTCAGCTCGGCCTCGTACTGGTACAGGTGCAGCTGCCACAGCTCGGGCAGCCTGAAGACGTCCGTGCGGCTCGCGACACCGTGCACGCCGACGCCCGCGTTGGCCACGAGGGGCGGCTCGCCCAGGTGGACGCTCGTCTCCAGCATGGTGAAAAACTACCAGTGGTGGTGAAAGGGACCAACGCGCCGGAGGGGCGCGGCTCCGTACGGTCGATGCCATGACGCCTCCCGAGCGCCCTCCGGCACACTCCGAGCATCCTCCGGCCCACCCCGGGCGTCCTCCTGCCGACCCCGGGCGTCCTCCGGGAGATCCCGAACACCCCCCGCTCCTGGACTCGGTGCGGATGGCCCGCTTCGTGGCCCACGGCTCGTTGCGTCTGGACGCGGTGGTCCCGGCGGGGATGAACGCCGAGGCGATCGGCTTCCTGGGGCGGGGCGTGCCCGACGTGCCGTACGGCAGCACGGTCGCGGACGCCTATCCCGAGGGTTCCTTCGTGCGACGGCTGCTCGATGTCCCGGCGGTGGCGGGGGTGCTGCGCGGTCTCGTCGGTCCCGGTCCGCTCGTCGACCATCACGCGGTGCACGTCCGCGAGCCGCGTGAAGGTGCGGCTCAGCCGCTGCACGGCGACGCCATCATCGATGTCCGCACGGACGCCTTCGACGTCCAGCTGATGTACTACCCGCAGGACGTGACCCTGGACATGGGCGGCACCCTGAGCGTGCCGGGCAGCCATCTGCGACGTACGAACGAGTCGGACACCGGCCGCTACCAGAACCTGCTCGGCCAGTCACGGCTGGTCTGCCCGGCGGGCACCGTGGTGTTTCTGCACCACGGCCTCTGGCACGGCGGGCGGCGCAACGACGGCGACGTGACGCGGTACATGTTCAAGATCCGCTTCAACCCGGCCGTACGGCAGCGCCGACTGTGGGACACCTCCGACCTCGCCGACCCACGGGTGGCCGGGGAACTCTCCACGACGTTCCCGTGGTACGAACCGGCCACCGGCCGTCTGGAGCTCTACAACCGCGTGCTGCTGTGGCGCTCGCTCACGGGCGACGAGTCCTTCGATCTGGAGCACTGGGTCACCCGTGTCTCCAACCGCCCTCAGAGGGAGGTCGCATGAGCATCCGTCAGCAGGTACTGGTCCTCTACCTGGGCACGTCGGCGCTGGACTCCCCGGTGGTCGGCTGGTCGGTGTACGACGGTACGGGCCGCACGTCGCCCACGACCGGGGACGGCGACGAGCCCCCGTACGCCTCGGGCGTGGACGCGCTGCGGGACGGCTGGCGGCTGTTCCAGGCGGCCCAGTTGATCCCGCCGTACCCGGGCGGCGAGTACGACGTGTCCTTCCTCAAGCACGAGTTCTTCTTCGAGAAGCTCGTCGACATGCCAGGGCCAGGGGGCGGGGCAGGAGACGGATCAGGAGACGGGTCAGCGGGCACCCAGTAGGACCCCGCTGATCCACCAGCTCGCGGAACAGCAGATGCTGGTACGCACCCGGGACGGCGCGGTCGTGCACGGCGTGTCGTACGAACTGCCCCTGCGCTACAAGACCGCCCGCCACGCCTCGGAGAGGCACCGCATCGCGAAGGCCGTGGCGGACCTCGTGGCCCCCGGCGAGGTGGTGGGCCTGACCGGTGGCACGACCACCACGAAGGTGGCCCGCGCCCTGCATCGGAGTGGTCACCGTCTGAGCTTCCGGTACCAGGGGCGCGGGGAACGGCGCAGCCTCCTCGAACACCGGTGATCGCCGCTACGCGCGAGCCTCGTCGCCGGGCCGCAGGTGTGTCTTCGCGTGTCCGCGGAACCGGTAACGGCGCTCGGGCCGACCCGCAGCTCCGTAGCGCAGGGTCACCTCGGCGCGGCCGACGGCGTGGAAGTGCTCCAGGTAGCGGCGGGCGCTGACACGGGAGATGCCGGCCAAGGCCGCGCACTCGGCGGCGGACAGGGTGTTCTCCGCGGTCCGCAGCGTGCGTTCGATCAGCGCGGCCGTCTCCACGCTCATGCCCTTGGGCAACGTGGCGGGCGCCGAAGCCGGCCCGGCCGCTCCGGCCAGCACCCGGTCGACATCGGCCTGCCCGTGCACGACGGTGGCGAGCAGCCGGCCCCGCTGGACTGCGTACCGCTCAAGCCGGACCCGCAGATCCTCGAACTCGAACGGTTTGAGCAGGTAGTCGACGACGCCGTGGCGGACGGCGCCGCGGACCGCGTCGGTCTCCCGGGCCGCGCTGATGACCATGACGTCACAGTCGTGGCCGGCGGTACGCAGCCGGGGGATGACGTCGAGCCCGAAGACGTCCGGCAGATACAGGTCGAGCAGGACGAGATCCGGGTGCAGTTCGTCGACGGCGCGGGCGGCCTGTTCGCCGGTGCTGGCGACACCGACGACCCGGAACGGCTCGACGCGGTCGACGAAAGCGCGGTGCACCCGGGCCACCATGAAGTCGTCGTCGACCACGAGTACGTCGATGGTGTCGGCCGTGCCGGTCACCGCGGCCGTGTCTGCCCCACGGGGCGCCCCGTTCATCGTGTCGCTCCTTCCGCCACCGCGTCGGTGAGGTGGCTGACGGTCATACGTGCGGTGAACATCGCCCCGTCGGGGGTGTTGGTCACCGAGATCTCGCCACCGTGACGCTCGCAGACCAGCCGGGTGAGTGCCAGGCCGATCCCCCGCTCGCCCTCCTGCGCGGCCTTGGTGGTGAAGCCGTGCGAGAACACCTCCCGGGCGAGTTCGGGTGCGACGCCGGGCCCCGAGTCGCGGACCACGATCTCCACACTGGAAGCATCCTGCCTCAGTTCGACCTCGACCCACGCCTTGTGATCCTCATGACCGTCGCGTTCCTCGCGTTCCTCGCGTTCCTCGCGTTCCTCGTGTTCCTCGTGTTCGTCGGGGTCGCGGCCGGTCGCCGCGACCGACGCGGCGTCCACGGCGTTGTCGACGAGGTTGCCGACCACCGTCGCCACGTCGGCGGCGTCCTCCGGGGTCAGCCGGTCGAGGGCGGTCCCGTCCGAGATGCGCAGGCTGACCTTCCGTTCGGCCGCCAGGGAGGACTTCGCCATGAGCAGGGCGGCGACCGCGGTGTCGCGGACCCGACGGCTGAGGGTGACGTCGAGGGACTGTCGGCGCTGGTTCAACGCGCGGATGTAGCGCACGACCTCTTCCTGTTCACCGATCTGGATCAGCCCCGAGATGGTGTGCAACTGGTTGGCGAACTCGTGGGCCTGCGCGCGCAGCGTCTCGGAGGAGCTGCGGAAGGATCCGATCTCCCGTTCCAGCCGAGCCAGTTCGGTGCGGTCGCGCAACGTGGTGACCGAGCCGAGCGGGCGGCCGTCCTTGGTGACGGTCATCCGGTTCATCACCAGCACCCGGCCGTGCCGGACGACGACCTCGTCGCGCTCGCCCGTCCCCGCACGCCCGCCGGTCCCGGTATGTCCACCGGTCCCCGCACGCCCGCCGCTCCTCACACGTTCACCGGCTCCGCCGCGCCCGTCGGCACGACCGCGCTCCGTGCGCTCTGCGCGCTCGGCGGAGCCACCCGCCCGGCCCCCCGCCTCGTTCCCCGCGAGGACGTCCCGCAGCCGTCCCTCGATCCCGAGTTCGGCGAGGCTGCGGCCCACGCAGTCCGCGGGCAGGTCGAGGAGGCGTCTTCCCATGTCGTTGGCCAGGGTGAGCCGGTGCTGCGGGTCCAGGGCGATCACGCCCTCGGCGATCCCGTACAGCATCGCCTCCCGGTGCTCGGCGAGGCCGGCGATCTCGCGGGGTTCCAGGCCGAGGGTCTGCCGTTTGACGCGCCGGGCCAGCAGCCAGGAGCCGACCAGCCCGAGCCCGCTGGCGATGCCCAGATAGGCGAGGAGGTACGAGGACGCCCCGCTCAGCCGCTGCCACGCCGTCGGGTCGGCCTCGCCGATCATCACCGTACCCAGGGGCTGCCCGAGGTTCTCCGGCGTCGCGCCGAGCACCGGTACCTGGGCCACGAGTTCGCGGCTGCCGTCCAGCGTCAGCGAGCCGGACCAGCCGCGGCCCTCGGCGACACCCTCGCCGAGGGACAGCCGGCCACCGATCGCCGTGGGGTCGGTGGAGCTGACGATCCGGCCGTCGGCGTCGGCGACCGTCACCGAGGTGACCCCGGACTGAGTCTGCGTGGAGTTCACCAGCGGGGCGAGGGTCTGCTGCGGCGCGGACCGCACGAGTTGGCTGCGGGTCAGGGGGTTGGCGGCCAACTGCTCGGCGAGCGCGATGACCCGGCGTCCCTCGACGCGGTTGAAGGTCGCCTCCGACTGTCTGAGGGAGACCGCCGCGACGGCCACCAGCACCACCACCACGATGGCGAGCTGAAGCACCAGCATCTCGCCCGCGAGGGTCTGACGACGGAAGGCGGCGACCACGACGGACTCAATCTCTCGTGCTGACACGGCGTTGTACGGCCCAGCTGCCGGGTCGCACCATCATGGCCTCCGACCGCGGCCGGGAAAAGGGAGGGGACGGGGGCTGACACAAAGACCACAACCTCCGTTGGTTCCGGAAGAGAGACAGGCCTCAAGGACGCGGGCAATATGTGGCGCACGTCACCCTCCCCCCAATCCAGGGCGTCCCCGTATCCCCCGGCTCCTGTACGGGGACGCCCCTCCCCCCCTCCCGGATCTCTTCTGCGCATCGGCGTATCGACGTATCCGCATCCTTCGCGCATCCGCGCATCCGCGTATCGACGTATCGACGACAGGTGGTGGAACTCGTGCGCCTGAGCACTCCCCTCGCCCTCTTCGGGGCCGCCGTGCTCGTGCTCGTGGGACCTCCGCTGCTCACGACCGGCGGTGGCGCCGAGACCGGCACCCAGATCCCCGGCCTGCGCTTCATGGTCCCCAACACGCCCGGCGGCGGCTACGACATCACGGCCCGTACGGCGGCGAAGAACGCAGAGGACGCCGAACTCACCCACAACATCGAGGTGTTCAACCTGCCGGGCGCCGGCGGCACCGTCGGACTGAGCCGGCTGGTGAGCGAGCACGGCAACGGCAAGCTCGCCATGTCGATGGGCCTCGGTGTGGTGGGCGCGGTGCGCTCCAACGACGCGCCCAAGAGCCTCGCCGACACCACTCCGATAGCCCGGCTCACCGAGGAGCAGGACGTCGTCGTGGTCTCCAAGGACTCCCCGTACAAGTCCGTCGACCAGCTCGTGGACGCCTGGAAGGCGAACCCCGGCAAGCTTCCGGTGGGCGGCGGTTCCTCGCCCGGCGGGCCCGATCATCTCGCGCCCATGCTGATGGCGCGGGCCGCGGGCATCGCCCCGAAGGACGTCAACTACATCCCCTTCGACGGCGGTGGCGAGCTGCTCGCCTCGATCCTCGGCAGCAAGGTCGCCTTCGGGGTGTCCGGCGTCGGCGAGTACCTCGACCAGATCAAGGCGGGCGAACTGCGGGTGCTCGCAGTGACGGGGCCCGAGCGGGTCGACGAACTGGACGCGCCCACCCTGAAGGAGTCCGGCTACGACGTGGACTTCACCAACTGGCGCGGCATCGTGGCCCCGCCGGGACTTTCCGACGCCGAACGCGACAAGCTCGTACGCCTCGTCGAGGAGCTGCACGACTCCCCCGAGTGGCAGAAGTCCCTGGAGCAGAACGGCTGGGACGACGCCTTCATGACCGGTGCGAAGTTCGGCGACTTCCTCGACGAGCAGGACGAGCGTGTGGTTTCGGTGCTGAAGGAGCTGGGACTGTGACGACGCGGACCACCGACATGCCCGAGACGCCCCCCACGCCTCCGACACCCGCGGACCGGCGGCGCGCGTGGCTGCGTGAGCACTCCGAACTCGGCGTCTGTGTACTGCTGTTGGCCCTCGGCACGCTGGTCCTGACCGACGCGCTGACCATGGACGTCGACATCACCCAGCGCGGCCCCGTCGGGCCGAAGACCGTGCCGATCGTGGTCGGCATCGGGCTCCTCGTGATCGCCGCGCTGCTCGCCGTCGACGTCCTGCGCGGCGGTCACGGCGAGGCGGAGGGCGGCGAGGACGTCGATCTGTCCGAACCCGCCGACTGGCGCACGGTGTCGCTGCTCGCCGGGGTGTTCCTCGGCGCGGCCGTCCTCATCGAACCGCTCGGCTTCCCCGTCGCGGGCGCACTCCTCTTCTGGGGAGCGGCCTTCGCGCTCGGCAGCCGCCGGATCGACCGGGACCCACTCATCGCGGCCGTCCTGTCCCTCACCACCTACGCCGTCTTCAACAACCTGCTCGGGGTGCCGCTGCCGGGCGGCCCGCTGATGGGAGTGCTGTGACATGGACGCCCTCAACTCCCTGATGGACGGCTTCGGTACGGCGCTCACGCCCGTCAATCTGCTGTGGGCGGCCCTGGGTGTACTCCTCGGCACCGCGATCGGCGTCCTGCCCGGCATCGGCCCCGCGATGGCCGTCGCACTCCTGCTGCCCGTGACGTACGGGCTGGAGCCGATCGGCGCGTTCATCATGTTCGCGGGGATCTACTACGGTGCGATGTTCGGCGGTTCGACCACCTCGATCCTGCTGAACACACCCGGCGAGAGCGCTGCCGTGGTCGCGGCCATGGAGGGCAATCCGATGGCCAAGGCGGGGCGGGGCGCGCAGGCGCTCGCGGCCGCCGCCATCGGCCACTTCGCGGGCGGCCTGATCGGCACGATCCTGCTCGTCGCGCTCGCCCCGACGGTCGCCGACCTGGCGGTGGACATCGGCGCGCCGGACTACTTCGCCATCATGGTGCTGGCGTTCATCGCCGTGACGTCGGTGCTGGGTTCGTCCCGGATCAGAGGTCTCGCCTCGCTGCTGATCGGCCTGACCCTCGGCCTCGTCGGCCTGGACCAGATGACCGGCCAGCAGCGGCTCACCTTCGGCTCGCTGCAACTCGCCGACGGCATCGACGTGGTGATCGTGGCGGTCGGTCTGTTCGCGATCGGCGAGGCCCTGTGGGTGGCGGCGCACCTGCGGCGCAGCCCCGGCGAGCCGATCCCGGTGGGCCGCCCCTGGCTGGGCCGTGACGACGCGCGGCGGAGCTGGAAGTCATGGCTGCGCGGACCGCTCATCGGCTTCCCGTTCGGCGCGATCCCGGCCGGCGGCGCCGAGATCCCCACGTTCCTGTCGTACGCCACGGAGAAGCGGCTGTCGAAGCACAAGGACGACTGGGGCAAGGGCGCGATCGAGGGTGTGGCGGGGCCGGAGTCGGCGGCCTCGGCCTCCGCGGCGGGCACGCTGGTGTCCATGCTGACCCTGGGTCTGCCGACCACGGCGGTCGCGGCCGTCATGCTGGCGGCCTTCCAGCAGTACGGCATCCAGCCGGGCCCGCTCCTCTTCGAGCGCGAGCCGGACCTGGTGTGGGGCCTGATCGCCTCCCTCTTCGTCGGCATGGTGCTGCTGCTCGCGCTCAACCTGCCGCTGGCCCCGGTGTGGGCGAAGCTGCTGCGCATCCCCCGTCCGTATCTGTACGCGGGGATCCTGTTCTTCGCGGCGGTCGGCGCGTACGCGGTCGGCGGCGAGGTCATCGACCTGGTGATCCTCCTGGTCATCGGCCTGATCGGCTTCGGCATGCGGCGGTACGGCCTGCCGGTGCTGCCCGCCGTCATCGGCGTCATCCTCGGGCCCAACGCCGAGCAGCAGCTGCGGCGCGCCCTGCAGATCAGCGACGGCAGTGTCACGGGGCTGGTCGACACGCCGTTCGCGGTGACCGTGTACGCGGTGACGGCGCTGCTGCTGGTCTGGCCCCTGCTGCGGAAGCTCGTGACCCGCGCGCGCACCCGGGCCCACACGCATGAAAAGGCTTGAGGTTAGTTACATTTTCTATATTTATTGTCGCATTTGCGATGTTTCACCCCTTCTGTCGCGGTGACCCGGAAAGGACACCGGACCCAGAAGGAGGGTGCTGAAGGATGATCACCCAGGAGCAGATACCGGCAGTACTGGAACACCCCGTGTACGACGCCGAGGGCAACAAGATCGGGGACGCGAGCCACGTCTTCTTCGACGACGCGACCGGCCAACCTGAATGGGTCAGCATCAAGACCGGCCTGTTCGGCACCAGTGAGTCGTTCGTGCCGATCCGGGAAGCGGTCATGGTCGAGGACCACCTTGAGGTGCCCTACGCCAAGGGCATGGTCAAGGACGCTCCCAACGTCGACGTCGACAACGGCGGACACCTGTCCGAGTCGGAGGAAGTCCGGCTGTACGAGCACTACGGCATCGCCTGGGACGACGCCTGGCAGCAGGCCAACCAGCCCGGCGGAGAGGGCTGGGCCCACTCCGGCACCGCAGGTGCCGCCGGTGCCGCGGGCACGGCCGCGGCGGTCGGCTCCACCGGCCGGGACATGGGTGTGTCCGAGGAAACGGCGATGACCCGCTCCGAGGAGCAGATGCACGTCGGCACCGAACGGTACGAGTCGGGCCGGGCACGACTGCGCAAGTACGTGGTGACGGAGGAGGTCCAGCAGACGGTGCCCCTGCGCCATGAGGAGGTACGCGTCGTACGCGAGCCGATCACGGACGCGAACCGCGGTGACGCCATGACCGGCACGGACATCTCCGAGGCCGAACGCGAAGTCACCCTGCACGCCGAACGTCCCGTCGTGGAGACCGAGGCCGTTCCGGTGGAGCGGGTGCGGCTCAGCACCGAGGAGCTCACCGAGGAGGAGACCGTCACCGGCCAGGTCCGCAAGGAGCAGATCGCCGTCGAAGGCGTCGAGGACGACGAGAAGAGCCACCCGCGCCGGTAGTGCGCAGCGCCCTCACACCGCCGGCCGACCCGTGAGCCGGTGGTGCCGGTCCAGGCCGCAGGCCCGGGTCCCACCGAGGACTCGGGCCCGCGGTCGCGTGGGGATCAGCCGATGCGGTGCACCAGTTGGGTGGTGAGCTCGTAGCGGGCGCCGACGACGGCCAGCGCGCCCGAGTCCACCTTGGCGGCGAGATCGGGCTCCGCCGCGAGCTGTGAGCGGACGAGCCGTACGTTGGCGTCGATCGTCGCGTCGACCCGGGCGTCACCCTCCTTGCCGCGGTCGATGGCCGGGCTGATCCGGTCGGCCAGGTACTGGATGTGGTTGGGCAGTTCCTCACCCGACTCGTCGGCCTGGACCGTCGCCTTCACCGCTCCGCACGACTGGTGGCCGAGCACCATGAGCAGCGGGATCCCCAGTTCGAGCACGCCGTACGCGAGGCTGCCGAGCACGGCTTCGTCGAGGACCTGGCCCGCGCTGCGCACAGTCATCAGATCGCCGAGGCCCTGGTCGAAGACCAGCTCCGGGGGCACCCGGGAGTCGATGCAGCCGAGCACGAGCGCGAAGGGGTGCTGACCGGTCGTCAGCGCCTGCCGGACGGCGGCAGATTCGTCGGGGTGCCGCTCGCGGAAGGTGCGCCAGCGCCGGTTGCCCGCCGCCAGCTCCCGCAGTGCCTCCTCGGCGGTGGTGGGCCGCTTGCGCGCTGCGACGGGGGACGCGGCCGCCGCGGGCCCGGCGCCTACGGCCAGCCCCGCGCCGAGGACGGCGGTCCCGGTGAGCGCGGCACGGAGGAGGGAACGCCGGGCGGGGGGTGTCGCGCCGGCGGCTATGTGGGGTGCTGGGTCAGAGTTCACGGAGGGGAACGTATGTCCGGCTCGCCGCCCCTCCGTTCGGGTTGCTCAATCATGATCAGGTGTTGGACGATTCTTGGCGGCCCCGAGAGAAACCCTTGAGACATCGAGGCGTGTGCGCGCGGCGCCGTACGCGCGCCGCCAGCTGCTGACCATGTACCAGCCGACGGACCAGCTCAGGAGCATGTTGCCGATGAGGGTCTCCCTGTCGTCACTGCGGGCCGCGTTGTTGAGGGCGGCCCCGGTGACGTAGGTGAGAAGGCCGGCAAGGACGATCCAGAGTGCGATTCTCATTGCGGCCCCAGGGTTGCGCGGGAAAGCGTCAACGTAACTACGTCCCCGTATGTCCTGAGGTCCACTGTCCCTTGTTGGTGAGTTACTGATCGGGGCTGCTCGCCAAGTGGCTGAGTATGGTCCGCCCGATTCAACGGCACAGTGGGTACCCACCGTTCCGAAGCGATCAGGAAGTTGATGTCATGACCGACAAGCTCACTGTCAGTGTCCTGGGCACCGGAATCATGGGCGCCGCGATGGCCCGTAACCTCGCCCGTGCCGGACACGGCGTCCGGGTCTGGAACCGCAGCCGCGACAAGGCCGAACCGCTCGCCGTCGACGGTGCGCACGTCGCCGGCACGCCGGCCGAGGCGGTCGAGGGCGCCGATGTCGTGCTGACCATGCTGTACGACGGCCCCGCCACGCTGGACGTGATGCGGCAGGCCGCGCCCGCACTGCGCGCGGGCACGCCGTGGATCCAGTCCACGACGGCGGGCATCGAAGGCGTCGGCGAGCTGGCCGGTTTCGCCCGCGAGAAGGGCCTGGTGTTCTACGACGCGCCCGTGCTCGGCACCCGGCAGCCCGCCGAGGCAGGGCAGTTGCTCGTCCTCGCGGCCGGACCGAGCGACGGCCGGGACGCCGTCTCGACGGTCTTCGACGCGGTCGGCACCCGTACGGTGTGGACCGGTGAGGACGGGGCGGCGGCCGGCGCCACCCGTCTCAAGCTCGTGGCCAACAGCTGGGTCCTCGCCGCCACCAGCGCGACCGGCGAGACCCTTGCCCTGGCCAAGGCGCTGGGCGTGGATCCGCGGAGCTTCTTCGACGCCATCGCCGGCGGCCCGCTCGACATGGGGTACCTGCACGCCAAGAGCGCCCTCATCCTTGAGGACAGGTTGTCGCCGGCCGCCTTCGCCGTGTCCACCGCGGCGAAGGACGCCCGCCTCATCGTCGAGGCCGGTGAGCAGCACGGGGTCCGCCTCGATGTGGCGGCCGCCAGCGCCGAGCGCTTCGCCCGGGCCGCCGCGCAGGGCCACGCCGACGAGGACATGGCCGCCGCCTACTTCGCGAGCTTCGACGAGCACTCCGGGCACGCGGCATCCCGGTCGGACGACAGCTCCGGCGGCTGAGCGCCGCGACGCAGGGACCTGACCGGAGCCGGACCGCCCGGGCGGCGGGCGCCGGTCAGTCCTTCGTCGCCCTGTCCGCCAGCATCCGCCCCAGGACGGCGCGCTGGAGCGGCAGCACCTCGCCGTGCAGGGCACGCCCCTTCGCCGTGAGGGACACGCGTACGCCGCGCCGGTCCTCGGGGCACATGCAGCGCTCCACGAGTCCGTCCTTCTCAAGGCGGCCGATCAGCCGGGACAGCGCGCTCTGGCTCAGATGCACCCGTTCGGCGATCTCCTGGACGCGGTACACGATCCCGCCGTCCGCCGACGCACCCGCGGCCAGTACGTCGAGGACCTCGAAGTCGCTGGCGCCCAGGCCGTGTTGATGCAGCGCACGATCGAGTTCACACAGTGTGCGCGCGTGCACCGCGAGGATGTCACGCCATTGATCCACGAGCCCCTGCTCGGCCTTCTCCACAGCCGCCATGGCCGCACCCTAGCAAGAAACCCACTTTGTTGCATCGGAATTAAATGCAGTTGCATTGAATGCATGTGCATGTACTGTGTGGCGCATGACCTCTCCGCTCACCACCCCCGCGTCCCAGGGACGCTGGACCCCGCGCCTGTGGGGCACCCTCCTGGTGCTCTGCGCCGCGATGTTCCTGGACGCGCTGGACGTGTCGATGGTCGGCGTCGCCCTGCCGTCCATCGGTTCCGAACTGGATCTCTCCACCTCGACCCTGCAGTGGATCGTCAGCGGTTACATACTCGGCTACGGCGGGCTGCTGCTCCTCGGCGGCCGCGCCGCCGACCTCCTGGGCCGCCGCCAGGTGTTCCTCGTGGCCCTCGGCGTCTTCGCCCTCGCCTCCCTGCTCGGCGGCCTCGTCGACTCCGGACCGCTGCTGATCGCGAGCCGGTTCATCAAGGGCCTGAGCGCCGCGTTCACCGCCCCCGCCGGGCTGTCGATCATCACCACGACGTTCCCGCAGGGCCCGCTGCGCAACCGCGCCCTCTCGATCTACACCACCTGCGCAGCCACCGGCTTCTCGATGGGCCTCGTCCTCTCCGGCCTTCTCACCGAGGCCAGTTGGCGGCTGACCATGCTGCTGCCCGCCCCCATCGCGGTCGCCGCCCTGCTCGCAGGATTGAAGCTCATCCCGCGCAGCGAGCGCGACCGGACCCACCGCGGCTACGACATCCCCGGCGCCGTCATCGGCACCGCCTCGATGCTGCTGCTCGTCTTCACCGTCGTGCAGGCACCCGAGGTGGGCTGGACCTCGGCCCGTACACTGCTGTCGTTCCTCGCGGTCGCGGTCCTGCTCACCGTCTTCGTACGGGTCGAGCTGCGCAGCGCCAGCCCGCTGATCCGGCTCGGTGTGCTGCGCTCCGGCGACCAGGTCCGCGCCCAGCTGGGCGCCATGATGTTCTTCGGCTCGTACGTCGGCTTCCAGTTCCTCGTCACGCTGTACATGCAGTCGCTGCTGGGCTGGTCGGCCCTGCACACCGCGCTCGCCTTCCTGCCCGCGGGGGCGCTCGTGGCGCTCTCGGCCACGAAGATGGGCGCGATCGTCGATCGGTTCGGGACGCCACGGCTCCTCGTACTGGGCTTCGCCCTGATGGTCGTCGGCTACGCGCTGTTCCTGCGCGTCGACCTCGACCCGGTGTACGCGGCGGTGATCCTGCCGTCGATGCTGCTGATCGGCGCGGCCTGCGCACTGGTCTTCCCGTCGCTCAACATCCAGGCCACCAACGGCGTCGACGACCACGAGCAGGGCATGGTCTCGGGTCTGCTCAACACCTCGGTGCAGGTGGGCGGCGCGATCTTCCTCGCGATCGTGACGGCCGTCGTGGCGGCGAACGCCTCCGGCGACTCCTCGCCGCAGGCGGTCCTCGACAGCTACCGGCCCGGTCTCGTCGTGGTGACCGTGGTCGCCCTGGCGGGCCTGCTCATCACGGCCACCGGGCTGCGGCGCGGGCGGCGTACGCCGCAGACGACCGTCCTGGTCGCCAAGTCCGAGTACACGGGGGACGGTTCGGCCCAGGTGTCCAGCCATGCCCCGGAGGGCGAGCGCGTGACAGTCCGCGACTGATCCCGGCCACGGCCGCTGTCGTCGCCCCGATCCCGGCCCGGCGCCGTGCACCCCGGTCTCGTGCGCCCGGCGGGCTTCCTTGCCCCGCCGGGCGCACACCTGTGACACTCCCCGCATGGAACACGCGGGGGGACGTATGGAACACACCGGGGGACGACGGATCCAGTCCGAGCGGGACGCGATCACCGTGGAGATCGGATACGCGCTGGCGAGCGCCGTGTTCGCCGCGGCCGTGGTGTTCGGAGGTCTCGCCGGTCCCGCGCTGCTCTTCGACCTGCCGACGACGGTCGAGAAGGTCCTGCTCGCCGCCGGGACGACGCTCGCGGCCATCCTCTTCTTCGTGCGGGTGGTCTCGGTGCTGGTTCGTTTCCGGCAGGGGTCTCAGCCCAGCCAGCCAGGCCGCACCAACCCCGACTCGTAGGCCAGCACGACCACTTGGGCCCGGTCCCGGGCACCCAGCTTGACCATGGTCCGGCTGACGTGGGTCTTGGCCGTCAGCGGGCTGACCACAAGACGCCGCGCGATCTCGTCGTTCGACAGTCCGATGCCGACCAGCGCCATCACCTCCCGCTCCCGCTCGGTGAGTTCGGCGAGCGCGTCGGCGGCGGCCGGCTCCTTCGAGCGGGCCGCGAACTCCGCGATCAGGCGCCGTGTCACGCCCGGCGAGAGCAGCGCGTCCCCCTCGACCACCGCCCTGACGGCACGCAGGAGTTCTTCCGGTTCGGTGTCCTTGACGAGGAAGCCGGACGCGCCGGAACGGATCGCCTCGAAGACGTACTCGTCGAGTTCGAAGGTGGTGAGCATGACGACCCTGACGTCCGTCAGGTCCGGGTCGTCGGTGATGCGGCGCGTCGCGACGAGGCCGTCGAGCACCGGCATACGGATGTCCATCAGGACGACGTCGGGCCGCAGTCGACGTACTCCCCGCAGCGCCTCCGCCCCGTCCGCCGCCTCCCCGGCCACCTCGATGTCCGGCTGGGCGTCCAGGAGCGCCTTGAAACCCGCACGCACCAGTGACTGGTCGTCGGCGAGCAGTACGCGGATCACCGGTCCTCCTCGGGGTTGCGAGCCTTGTCGGGGTGGTGGGACTTCTCGGGGTGGTGGGACTTCCCGGCCTCCGAGGGTCCCGGCACCCCGAGCACATTCCTCAGCGGAAGTACGGCGAGCACCCGGAAACCTCCGTCCTCCCGCGGCCCGGCCTCGATGGTGCCACCCAGCGCCGCGGCGCGCTCCCGCATTCCGGCCAGTCCGTTGCCGCTGCCGCCCGCGTCCTCGCCGGTCGCCGGGCCGTCGTCGTCGACACGGAGCCGCAGGGCGTCGCGCGTGCGGTCGACCCGCACGCGCGCGTGCCGCGACCCGGAATGCCGTACGACGTTGGTCAGCGCCTCCTGGACGATACGGAAGGCCGCGAGATCCGCGCCCGGCGCGAGCTTCCTGCTCCCGCCCCGGTTCTCCACGGCGACGGTCAGACCGGCGCCCGCGGCCTGTTCCACCAGTTCGGGAAGGCGGTCGAGGCCCGGCGCCGGCGCGCGGGGCGCGTCACCGGGCGTGCGGAGCGTGTCGAGCACTTGGCGCACCTCCCCCAGCGCCTCCTTGCTCGCGGCCTTGATGGTGGTGAGCGCGGTGCGCGCCTGCTCCGGGTCGGAGTCGAGCAGCGCGAGACCGACTCCCGCCTGGACGTTGATGACCGAGATGCTGTGGGCCAGGACGTCGTGGAGTTCGCGGGCGATGCGCAGCCGTTCCTCGTCGGCGCGCCGTCCGGCCGCCCGACGGCGTTCCGCCCGGTCGCGGTCCCACTGCTCCCGGCGGACGCGGGCCAGTTCGGAGACCGCGAGGATCGCCACGATCCAGGTGGCGATGGCCACCTCCTCGCCCCACGAGGAGGCCGGGTCGCCCTCCGGCGGCAGCCATCGGTAGAGCCAGTGCCCCACCAGGAGATGGACCGTCCACAGCGTGCCGAGGGCGGCCCAGACGAGTCTGCGGTGCCCGGCGACGACCGCGCTGAAGCAGGCGAGCGCGACCGTGAGGAATACGGGTCCGTACGGGTATCCCGCGCTGAAGTAGACAAGGGCCGAGACCGCGGTGCCGCACATCACGAGGGCCGGGTACCGCTGCCGCCACAGGAGCAGGAGACCGCCGCCGAGCAGCAGGGCACGCGCGAGGGCGTCGAGCTGCTCCCGGTCGGGCTGTGCCCGGGCGGCGAAGTTGCTGCCCACGAGGACGAACACGGTGAGGAAGAACGTCGAACGCCACGGCCGTCGAGGGCGGCCGGCGCCCTCCTCGTCCTCGTCGCGGTGGTTCCACCACGGTGGCACGTGCCACCGGTTCCGCGGTGGACCGCCCCTGGCCCAGGGGGGTCCACCGCACCGGCGTGTGCGCTGCTCTTCCATGCCCGCCACGCTAGACGCCACGGCCCGTCGGAGGCGTCAGCCGAGCGTGGTGATCACACGTACTCCCGGCGGAGTACGCACTCGGGCGCGCCCCGCGCCCCATGTCCCGAACCCCTGGTCCCCCGGCCGCCGGTCAGCGGCCGGCGGTCAGCGGTCAGCGGTCAGCGGTCGATCCTGCTCAGGGCGCGCTCCGCCATCGGGTGCGACCGCACCATCTCGCCCAGCGAGGTGGAGCCGCGGGTGATCCCCGCGAACGCCTTCCAGGCCGGCCGGAAGCCGGTGAGCGCGGCGTGGAACACCCCGGGCCGGCGCTCGAAGATCGTGAGCATGCGCCTGCCGATGCTCATCTCCACACCGAGGCCCGCCTTGATCGCGAAGGCGTAGTTCAGCGCCTGCCGGCGCGTGTCCACGGCGTCGTGGGCCTCGGCGATCCGCACCGCCCACTCCCCCGCGAGCCGCCCCGAACGCAGCGCGAAGGAGATGCCCTCACGGGTCCACGGCTCCAGGAGCCCCGCCGCGTCGCCGCACACCAGCACCCGGCCCCGCGACAGCGGCGAGTCGTCGGCGCGGCAGCGGGTCAGGTGCCCGGACGAGATGCTCGGCTCGAAGCCCGCCAGTCCGAGGCGGGCGATGAAGTCCTCCAAGTACCGCTTGGTGGCGGCGCCTTCGCCCCGCGCCGAGATCACTCCGACGGTCAGGGTGTCGCCCTTGGGGAACACCCACCCGTAACTGCCGGGAAGAGGGCCCCAGTCGATGAGGACCCGGCCCTTCCAGTCCTCCGCCACCGTCTCCGGCACCGGGATCTCCGCCTCCAGGCCGAGGTCGACCTGGTCGAGCTTCACCCCGACGTGCGCTCCTATCCGGCTGGCACTGCCGTCCGCGCCGACCACCGCCCGCGCCAGCAGCGTCTCGCCGTCCTGGAGGACGACGGCCACCGAGCGCCGGTCGGGGACCGCCGAGCCGTGCTGTTCCACCCGGGAGACCGTCGCCCCCGTACGCAGTTCGGCGCCCGCCTTCTGCGCGTGCTCGACGAGCTGGTGGTCGAACTCCGGCCGGTTGATGAGCCCGAACAGCATCTGCTTGGAGCGGCGCGTCCGCGTGAACTTGCCCTCCAGCGAGAACGTGACCGCGTGGATCCGGTCCCGGAACGGCAGCTCGAAACCGGGCGGCAGTGCGTCACGGGTCGGTCCGATGATCCCGCCGCCGCACGTCTTGTAGCGGGGCAACTCCGCTTTCTCCAGCAAGAGGACGCGGCGCCCCGCGACCGCTGCCGCATAGGCGGCCGAGGCGCCCGCGGGCCCCGCGCCGACCACGACGACGTCCCATACCTGCTGTCCGTCGTCTGAAGAGTTCTCGCTGCTCACGATGGTCTGCTGCTCCGATCCAGCCGCCTGCCGCACGTACTCCACGCATCCTACGGCGGCGTCCGGTGAAGACCGCTGTGGGAGGATCGGCAGCGTATGCAGCGCGCACACCCGTTCGCACGCGCATCCGCAGCCGTACCCACACTTACAACGTCGCACCCACGAGGAGCGTGCCCATGTCGTCGAATCCGGTCGCCGAGACCATCGCCTCAGCAATGCCCAGGGCGAAGGCGGAGCTCACCGAGCTGGTGGCCTTCAAATCGGTGGCCGACTTCGACCAGTTCCCCCGGAGCGAGAGCGAGGGCGCCGCGAACTGGGTGGCCGACGCGCTGCGCGCCGAGGGTTTCCAGGACGTCGCCCTGCTCGACACCCCCGACGGCACACAGTCGGTGTACGGCTTCCTGCCCGGCCCCGAGGGCTCGAAGACCGTTCTCCTGTACGCGCACTACGACGTGCAGCCGCCGCTCGACGAGGCCGGCTGGACGACGCCCCCCTTCGAGCTGACCGAGCGGGAGGACGGCCGCTGGTACGGGCGCGGGGCCGCGGACTGCAAGGGCGGCTTGATCATGCACTTGCTGGCGCTGCGCGCGCTCAAGGCGAACGGCGGCGTCCCGGTCGGCGTCAAGGTCATCGCGGAGGGCTCGGAGGAGCAGGGCACGGGCGGTCTGGAGCGGTACGCCGAGGAGCACCCGGAGCTGCTGACGGCCGACGCGATCGTCATCGGCGACTCCGGGAACTTCCGGGTCGGTGTGCCGACGGTCACCACCGCGCTGCGCGGCATGACGCTCGTCCGCGTCCAGGTCGACACCCTCGAAGGCAATCTGCACTCCGGACAGTTCGGCGGCGCGGCACCCGACGCGCTGGGCGCGCTGATCCGCGCACTCGACTCCCTGCGCGCCGAGGACGGTTCGACGACGGTCGACGGGCTCACGGGCGACTCCCGGTGGGAGGGGCTGCAGTACGAGGAGGCGCAGTTCCGCAAGGACGCCAAGGTGCTCGACGGTGTGGAGCTGATCGGCTCGGGCACGGTCGCCGACCGTATCTGGGCGCGGCCCGCCGTGACCGTGCTCGGCATCGACTGCCCGCCGGTGGTCGGCGCCACCCCGTCCGTGCAGGCCGGCGCCCGCGCGCTGGTCAGCCTGCGGGTGCCGCCGGGCGCGGACGCCGTCGAGGCGACCAAGCTGCTCCAGGCCCACCTGGAGGCGCACACCCCGTGGGGAGCGCGGGTCACCACCGAGCAGACCGGTCAGGGCCAGGCCTTCCGCGCGGACACGTCGAGCCCGGCGTACGCGGCCATGGCCGAGGCGATGGGGGTCGCGTACGACGGCGCGGAGATGCAGTACGCCGGGCAGGGCGGCTCCATCCCGCTGTGCAACACCCTCGCGACCCTGTACCCGCAGGCGGAGATCCTCCTGATCGGGCTGAGCGAGCCCGAGGCGCAGATCCACGCCGTGAACGAGAGTGTGTCGCCCGACGAGCTGGAGCGGCTCGCTGTCGCCGAGGCGCTGTTCCTCCGGAACTACGCGGCGAGCTGAGCGGAGCCGCGTCCGCGTTCTGCCGGGCACGCTCGTGGCCGGGGTTTCTGGGGGCTGCGCCCCCGGGCCCCCATCGGCCTGAACGGCCTCGTCCTCTAACGCCGGACGGGCTGGGAGGTTGACGCCGGACGAGCCTGAAGAGCGACGCCGGAGAGGCTAAGAACCCTGCGGCACCCCTGCCTCCAGGTACAGGGCCGCCCCCTGTTCCCGTGCCCGCAGTGCCCAGCGCAGACGCTCATAGCGGACGGGTGGGAGGAGTGTGGCGGCCTCCTCCTCGGTGACGAAGCGCCAGTCGCGCAGTTCGGGGCCCGGCAGCAGCATCCGCCGGGCCTCGCCGCCGCCGAGCCGGCCGCCGTCGTAGAGGAGGCGCAGACCGCCGTAGCCGGGGGGCGCCGGAGGCTCCCAGTCGACGACCAGCAGGTGGGGGATGTCGGTGAGCTGGATGCCGGTCTCCTCGGCGACCTCGCGTATGCCCGCGCGCGCGGGCGCCTCGCCGGATTCGACGACACCGCCGGGGAACTCCCAGCCGGCCTTGTACGTCGGGTCGACGAGCAGCACCCGGTCCTGCTCGTCGAAGAGGAGCACGCCCGCCGCGACGGTCTCCGAGGTGGGCTCGGGGGTCTGCACGATGTCGCAGACCGGCACGGACCCGCTGCTCACGGCCTCGGCGACGCGCACGGCGGTCTCGTACGGGGTGAGTGTGCTGTTGTCGACGGGGTGGGCGTCCGCGGTGAGCCAGCCGGCGAGGGCGGCACGGTAGGGCTCGATCTGGTCGTACGACCACTGCCGTACCCGTATCTCCCCGTCGGGGAGGTCCGGTGGGACCTCCCGGCCGGCTATTCGCTCGCGCAGGATCGTTTCCGCCGGGGCGAGAAGCACATGGCGTACCGCGATCCTGCGGGCCGCGAGTCCGCCGAAGATCTCGTCGCGGTAGTCCTGCCGGAGCAGTGTCATGGGAACCACGAGGACGCCCCCGAGTTCGGCGAGCATCGCGGCGGCCGTGTCGACCACGAGCCGCCGCCAGATCGGCAGGTCCTGGAAGTCGCCGACCTCGGCGAGGCGCTTGGCGGGCAGCAGTTGCGCCAGCCCGGCACCGATGAGCTCGGGGTCGAAGAGTGTGCTGTTCGGGATCAGGTCGATCAGTTCCCGTGCGGTGGTGGTCTTCCCCGCACCGAACGCACCGTTGATCCAGACGATCACGGTTCCCCCCTCTGCTGTTGGCCCCCTGAGGCTTGCCCGCTCCACCCTGCCACGGAAACCAGGTCCTGATGAGGTCGCGTTCGATGGGTCGAACACACACGGAAGCCCGGCCCTGGGCGGGGCCGGGCTCGCGGTCCGAACAGGCCGGAACAGGCGGGAAGGGGCCGGTCAGCCCTCCAGGCCCAAGGGGTTCTCGCCCGGCGCCAGGCTGCCGTCACTGATCGTCTGGTCGACGGTGCCGAGGGTGTCCTGGACGTCGAGGGTGCTGAGGCTGTTGAGGGCGTCGCCGTCGAGGGAGTGGGACGGGGTGACGGCCGCCACGACGAAACCGGTGGCGAGGGACGCGATGGCGAGCATGCTGCGCTTCTTCATGCCCGATTCAACTCCCCACCCGCCGATGAGTCACGGTCGGGCTTGCCGACGCCTCCGGACCGAGCCCGGTTCCGTCGGATGGCGCCGAGTGACATCGGATGTTCTGACGCACTGCCAGGCATCGGGAATCCCTCGGTCCGTATCTGCGCCGGCAATTCCCCCCGCCACGCAACCCAACACAACCGCACGCGAGGCTCGATCCCATGCCCCAATAGAGACATGGTCAAGCAGGGTCAAGGGTTTTGACGGGATATCGAACAACCACGACCGCATCTCTTCCACCACAGAGCAACAGGTCCTACCGTAAACGCGCATGGATGACGCGGACATGCGGACATCCAACCTTTCGCGAGTACGGAGGAACGTAACGATGCGTCACCTTCCCACCCGCACAACTCGCCGAAGAGCGGTCGGAGCACTCGCCGCGGGACTGCTCGGCGCATTGGGGCTGACCGGGCCGGTCCCGACCGCCTACGCCGACGCACCGGCCAATGCTCCGATCGGAGCACCGGCCGCGATCTCTGCGGCGCCTGCCGCACCGACGGGACCCGCCCTGGACGACGGCCTCGCCCTCACCCCGCCCATGGGCTTCAACAACTGGAACTCCACGCACTGCCGTGCGGAGTTCGACGAGGAGATGGTGAAGGGGATCGCGGACATCTTCGTCGAGAAGGGGCTCAAGGACGCCGGGTACGAGTACGTCAACCTCGACGACTGCTGGGCTCTGCCCGCCCGTGACGCGAACGGGAAGCTGGTGCCGGACCCGGTCCGCTTCCCCGGCGGGATCGAGGCCGTCGCGGACTACGTGCACGCCAAGGGGCTCAAGCTCGGCATCTACACCAGCGCCGGCACGAAGACGTGCAACGACGCGGGCTTCCCGGGCGCGCTCGGCCACGAGTACAGCGACGCCCAGCAGTTCGCGGACTGGGGTGTCGACTATCTGAAGTACGACAACTGCAACAACCAGGGCGTGGACGCCAAGCTGCGCTACACGACGATGCGTGACGCCCTGAAGGCCGCCTCGCAGACGACCGGCCGCCCCATCGTCTACAGCATCTGCGAGTGGGGCGAGAACAAGCCGTGGGAGTGGGCGGCGGACGTCGGCCATCTGTGGCGTACGACCGGGGACATCAGTGACAACTGGGGCTCGATGCTCTCGATCATGAAGCAGAACCTGCCGCTCGCGCAGCACGCCGGTCCCGGGCGGTGGAACGACCCCGACATGCTGGAGGTCGGCAACGGCGGGATGACGGACACGGAGTACCGCACGCACTTCTCGATGTGGTCGATCATGGCCGCGCCGCTGCTCATCGGCTCGGACCTGCGCTCCGCGTCCGACGCGACCTTCGACATCCTCGACAACAAGGAGGTCATCGCGGTCGACCAGGACCCGCTGGGCAAGCAGGGCGCCGTGCTCTCCTCCGAGGGCGGTCGATGGGTCGTCGCCAAGGAGATGAAGGACGGCAGCCGCGCGGTCGCCCTCTTCAACGAGACCGGCAGTCCGCAGCGCATCGCCACGAGCGCGAAGGCCGTCGGACTGCCCGAGGCGGACGCCTACACGCTGCGCGACCTGTGGCGGCACAAGAGCTACAACACGGCGGGCGCCATCTCGGCGACCGTCCCCGCACACGGCACGGTCCTCGTCCGCGTCTCGGCCGACGGCCGGTGGGCCCAGAACCCGCCCGCCGTCGAGATCGGCCTGGACGGCGGCACGTTGATCGAGGCGGGCAGGCGGACCGCGCTGACGACCTCGGTCACCGACCTGGGCCGCACGCCCGCGAAACGCGTCTCCGTCTCCCTGACCGGCCCCGAGGGCTGGTGGGTACGGGCCACGTCGCCGACCACGGCGGGCTCCCTCCCGACCGGCAGGGCGTTGCGCACCGAGTGGACGGTGACCGCGCCCGCCGGGACGCCCACGGGGTCGTACGACCTGACGCTCAAGGCGACCTACCGCTCGCCGAGCGGGGTGCGGGCCGAGAGTGTGCTGCCGCTTACGGCGTCCGTCGTGGTGGCTCCGCCCTCGGGCGCGTCGAATCTCGGCGATCTTCCCTGGCTGTCGGCGACCAACGGCTGGGGGCCGGTCGAGCGCAACACCAGCAACGGCGAGAGTGCGGCGGGCGACGGGAGCCCGCTCACGATCAACGGTGTCGTGTACGCCACCGGGCTCGGCGTCCACGCTGACAGCACGGTCGAGTTCTACACGGGCAAGGCCTGCGAGACCGTCGGCGCGCAGGTGGGTGTCGACGACGAGGAGGGGGGCGACGGGTCCGTCGCCTTCGAGATCTGGGCCGACGGCACGAAGGTCGCCTCCACCGGGGTCCTCACCAACGCCGATGCCGCGCAGTCTCTCGTCGCCGACGTGAGCGGGGCGCAGGTGGTGCGCCTCGTCGTCACGGACGGCGGTGACGGGATCACGTCCGACCACGGCGACTGGGCATCCGCCCGCCTCACCTGCTGACGGCGCCCCGCCAGTTCGTCGGGTACCGGCCCACCCTGGCCGGCCGCGCAGTTCCCCCGCCCCTTGCAGAGCCCCGCCAGGGGCGCGGGGAACTGCGCGGCCAACCCCCACCGACCGCCACGTCACAACAAACCGAACAACCCACGGTGCTCGGCCGAGTACCGGCCCGTCGTGGCCGAGCACGCAGTTCCCCGCGCCCCTCACGGGGCCGGGATGCGCGAGGCCGTGTCGCGGCACCCCTGGACGCGTCCACCGAACAGCCCCCGCGCCCCAACCCCTCAGGGGCGCGGGGAACTGCGCAACACGCCCCCACCGACCGGCCCCGCAGCCCCGCAGCCAAGAGCGTCGGTGGCTCAGCCACCGACCCCCGCCACCGTGCCGCTCGGCCGCAGGCTCAGCGCAGCCGACGCCGCGCCCACGAGCCCCGCGTCCGTCCCCATCTGCGCGGGCGTCACGGTGAGCCGCTGCACGAACGACAGTGTCGCGTAGTCCCGCAGAGCGGCCCGCAGCGGCGCGAACAGGACCTCGCCCGCCTTGCCCACTCCCCCGCCGATCACCGCGATGTCGATCTCCACCAGGGTCGCGGTCGCCGCGATGCCCGCCGCCAGCGCCTGCGCGGCCCGCTCGAAGGAAGCCGTCGCGACAGGGTCACCGGCACGCGCGGCGGCGGCCACGGCGGCCGCGGAGGCGTCACCCTCGGGCCCCGGCCGCCAACCGGCCTCGATGGCACGGCGCGCGATGTTCGGCCCACTGGCGATGCGCTCGACGCACCCGCGGGACCCGCACGGACACAGGTCCCCGTCGAGATCCACACTGATGTGGCCGATGTGGCCGGAGTTCCCCGTGGGCCCGGGGTGCAGCTTCCCGCCGAGGACCAGGCCACCGCCCACCCCCGTCGACACGACCATGCAGAGCGCGTTGTCGTGGCCGCGGGCGGCTCCCTGCCAGTGCTCCGCCGCCGTGATCGCCACGCCGTCACCGATCAGCTCGACGGGCAGCCCGTCCGTCACGGCACGGACCCGCTCGACGAGGGGGAAGTCGCGCCAGCCGGGAACGTTCACCGGACTGACGGTGCCCGCCGAGGCGTCCACGGGCCCGGCGCTGCCGATGCCGACCGCCGCGACCCTGCTCCACAACGGGGAGGCGGTCAGTTCGCCGAGTACGGCCTCGACGGCCCGGATGACGACGTCGCCGTGCTCCTGCGCGGGCGTCGGCCGCTGGGCGCGCAGCAGGATCCGGCCGTGGCCGTCCACCAGCGCTCCGGCGATCTTGGTGCCGCCGATGTCGAGCGCGGCCACGAGGTCGGTGTGCATCAGTGTCAGTTCTCCCGATCGGATCCCGATTGGACCATGAGGAAAGGGCAGGCCGGTCGCGCGGTGGGGAGAGCGGGCCGGAGAAAGCGATGGACAGTCTCTCTCGCATCTGACAACGTTGTCCAGGCTCTATGCTCGACGCCACATCCCGATCCGGGTGCCCACCGGGCCCGTCAGGACCGACGAGGCCCCACAGGACTACAGGACAGGACAGCGCATCGTGGCCGAGACCGCCCGCCGAACCGAGAGCCGCTACGGCAACCGCCCGACGATGAAGGACGTCGCCGCGCGTGCCGGGGTCGGCCTGAAGACGGTATCGCGTGTAGTCAATGGCGAGCCCGGAGTGACCCCGGACACCGAGCGCCGGGTGCAGGAGGCCATCGACGCGCTGGGCTTCCGGCGCAACGACAGCGCGCGCGTGCTCCGCAAGGGCAGCACCGCGAGCATCGGTCTGGTCCTGGAGGACCTGGCGGACCCGTTCTACGGTCCGCTGAGCCGCGCGGTGGAGGAGGTGGCCCGCGCCCACGGCGCCCTGTTGATCAACGGCTCCAGCGCCGAGGACCCGGACCGCGAGCAGGAACTGGTCCTCGCGCTGTGCGCGCGCCGCGTGGACGGGCTGGTGATCATCCCGGCCGGTGACGACCACCGCTATCTGGAGCCCGAGATAAAGGCGGGCGTCGCCACGGTGTTCGTGGACCGCCCCGCCGGGCAGATCGACGCGGACGTCGTGCTCTCCGACAGCTTCGGCGGTGCCCGCGACGGCGTCGCGCACCTCATCGCGCACGGCCACCGCCGGATCGGGTTCATCGGGGACATGCCCCGCATCCACACCGCCGCCGAGCGCCTGCGCGGCTACCGCGCCGCGATGGAGGACGCCGGTATCCCGGTGGAGGACGACTGGATGTCGCTGGGCGTCACCGGCCCGGAGCGGGTCCGGCTGGCGGCCGAGACCATGCTGTCGGGCTCCTCCCCCGTGACCGCGGTCTTCGCGGGCAACAACCGCGTGACGGTCACGGTCGTACGCGTCATCGCCGAGCGGGCCCGGCCGGTCGCCCTGGTCGGCTTCGACGACATCGAGCTCGCCGACCTCCTCCAGCCCGGAGTGACCGTCGTCGCCCAGGACGCCGCCCAGCTCGGCCGCACCGCCGCCGACCGCCTCTTCCGCCAGCTCGACGGCTCGCTCGTCCTGCCCGAGCGCATCGAGCTCCCGACACGTCTGATCACCCGCGGCTCGGGCGAACTGCCGCCCTCCGTCTGACACCTGGCGGCGCCCCGGACACACGGGGCGCCCCGGTCCGCCCCGGCGCCCGGCCGTACGCCGTCAGCAGACGGGCAGACCGGGCACCGGCGAGTCGTTGTCGCCGCCCTGGACGTAGACGTCGCTGACGTAGACACCGCTGTTGCCGCTGTCGTCGTCGGTCTTCGCCCACCAGGTGTTCGTCCACTTCCCGTAGGTCTCGCGGCGCCCGAGGTCCTGCTGGCAGTAGAAGTAGTTGGTGCCGGCGTTGAGGGTGCCCGCCCGCGCTCCCGCGGCGGTGTAGGAGGTCGCGGTCCTCCAGACCTGGCAGTTGTACTTGCCGCCGCCGATGGCACGGCAGGCCGGTGCGGCGCTGGGGCTCTCCGCTCCGCCCGTGGTGCCGCCGCCCGAACTCCCGCCCGTCGTACCGCCCTTGGTGGCTTCGGGCGAGGGAGAGGGGGCCTTGTCCGTCGGCTCGGCGTCCTCGGTGCGGTCGGGCTTCTCGCTCGGCGGCGAGGAGTTCTTCTTGTCGTCCTGTTCCGTGGGTTCCTTGTCGTCCGTCAGGTCGACCGAGCCGCGGTCGGCACCCGGCGACGCGGTCGCGCCCACGCCCCGGGAGGCCTCGGTCCCGGCGGCGGACCCGGACGCGTCGGAGTCCGTCAGTTGGGCGACGATCACGGCGGTCGAGGCCAGCACGACGGCGACGGCCGCACCGACGAGCAGGACGCGCCCCCTGCGGCGGCGGGGAGCGGCCGGGCCGGGCGTGGTCGGCGTGACCTGGGCGGCCGGAGCGACGGGAGTGGCCGTCTGCGGCATCGGTTCCGGGGGCCCGAAGGCGCCGGGTCCGAAGGCGCCGGCGCCGGGTGATCCTGCGGGTGCCGAGTGACTCCGCGGCGGCGGCCCGAACCCGGGCGGTATCACCGGCACGCTCCGCTCGGTGGCGGCCCGTGCCGGACGCGCGGGCGCCCTCAGCCCACGGGTCGCCGAGTCCTTGCCGGTCGGGTCCTTGCCGATCGCGTCCTGGTCGGCCGATTCCTGTTCGGTCGCCTCGGCCACCCTCTCCAGGAGTCCACGCGCCCGGCCGGCCTCCGGGCGGGCCTCGGGCTGCTTGTGCATCAGCTGCCGCAGTACGGGAGCGAGCGGCCCGGCATACCGCGGTTCGGGCAGCGGTTCGACGACGATGGCGGTGAGCGTGGACCACGTGGACGTGCGGCGGAAGGGCGAGGACCCCTCGACGGCCGCGTAGAGGGTGGCGCCCAGGGCCCAGATGTCGGAGGCCGGGCCCGGCTCGTGTCCCTGGGCCCGTTCGGGGGCCATGTAGTCCAGGGAGCCGACCAGTTCGCCGCTGCGCGTGAGATGCGCGGTGGAGCCGTCGCCCGGGTCGTCCATCGTGGCGATGCCGAAGTCCGTGAGGACGACCCGTCCCGAGCGGTCGAGCAGGATGTTGCCCGGCTTCACGTCGCGGTGCAGGACTCCCGCCCGGTGGGCCGCGGCGAGCGCGTCCATGACCTTCGCGCCGATCCCGGCGGCCTCACGGGCGTCGATCGTGCCGCGCTCGCGCAGGACGTCGTCCAGGGACGGCCCGTCCACCAGTTCCATCACGATGAGCGGGCGGCCGTCGACCTCCGCCACGTCGTGCACTGCGATCACGCCGGGGTGGCGCACCCTGGCCGCCGCGCGCGCCTCGCGCTGCATACGCAGCCCCAGGTCGGCGAGTTCGGGTCCGCCCGCGTCCGTGTAGGTACGCAGTTCCTTGACCGCCACCTCGCGGCCGAGCACCTCGTCGAGGGCCCGCCAGACGACGCCCATCCCGCCGCGCCCCAGTTGGGCGACGACACGGTAGCGGCCGGCCAGGAGCCGCCCTATGCCGTCCGGCTGTTCCGTCTCCCCGGGCCGGTCGTGCTCCCCCGGCTGCTGGTTCTCCCCCGCAGACACCGCTGCCCCGTTCCTGTGACACGTCAATGAAGTGCCGCCCAGAGTACGGGGCAGAGGTGACGGCGAGGGCCGACGGCGGCGGCTGTGACAGGTCCGCTACTTGGCCGAGACAGTCAGGTCCGCGCGCCTCGGCACCGCGAAGCCCTCGAGGTCCTTGCGCGTGAGCCCCGTCGCCCGTGCCACCTCGGCGATGTCGAGGGCCCCGCAGTCCAGGCCGCGCAGCAGATGACCACTGAGCGCCTTGGCGGTGGCGGGCTCGTCCATCACGTCGCCGCCGGCCCGGTTGGCGTACGCGACGAGGCGCGCCGCGGCTTGCTCGAACCCCTCGCGGTAGAAGGCGAACACGGCCGCGTACCGGGTCGGGAGGTGCCCGGGGTGCATGTCCCAGCCCTGGTAGTAGGCGCGGGCGAGGGCGCGGCGGGTGAGCCCGAAGTGCAGGCGCCAGGCGTCGTGGACCTTCGCCGTCGGGCCGACCGGCAGCACGTTGGTGGAGCCGTCCGAGACCCGCACGCCGGTGCCGGCGGCCGCGACCTGCATGATCGCCTTGGCGTGGTCGGCGGCCGGGTGGTCGCTGGCCTGGTAGGCGGCGGAGACGCCGAGGCAGGCGCTGTAGTCGAAGGTCCCGTAGTGCAGTCCGGTGGCGCGGCCTTGAGCTGCCTGGATCATGCGGGCGACGGTCGCCGTGCCGTCGGTGGCGAGGATGGACTGGCTGGTCTCGATCTGGATCTCGAACCCGATCCGGCCCCGCTCCAGTCCGTGGGCCTTCTCGAACTCCTCCAGGAGCCGCACCATGGCGGTGACCTGCTCCGCGTACGTGACCTTCGGCAGGGTCAGCACCAGTCCGCCGGGCAGCCCGCCGGCCTCCATCAGCCCGGTGAGGAAGATGTCGAGCGTGCGGATGCCCCGGTCGCGGACCGGCGCCTCCATGCACTTCATCCGGATGCCCATGTACGGGGCCGCTGTGCCGTCCTGGTACGCCTCCGAGATCAGCCGGGCGGCGCGGGCGGCCGCCTCGTCCTCCTCGGCGTCGGGGCGCGGTCCGTAGCCGTCCTCGAAGTCGACGCGCAGGTCTTCGATCGGTTCCCGCTCCAGCTTGGCGCGCACGCGGGCGTACACGGGCTCCGCGAGGTCGTCGGAGAGGCCGAGGACGGCGGCGAGGGAGGAGGCGTCGGGCGCGTGCCGGTCGAGGGCGGTGAGTGCCTGGTCGCCCCAGGAGCGGATGGTGTCCGCGGCGAAGGCGTCGCCCGGGACGTACACGGTGTGGACGGGCTGGCGGGTTCCGGGGTCTCCGGGGTAGCGGCGCTCCAACTCGGCGTCGACCGGGGCGAGTGAGGCACTGATCTCCTCGCCGACGGCGCCGGCGAGGCTCGTCGCCACCTTCTCCTGCTGACCCTGACCCATTCCACACCCTCCGGTTTTCCGCTTCTCGGAATCAACATTCCGTAGAACGAAGTTATCCGTGACCTTCCGGCTGGTCAACACCCTCATCCTCGCCGGACCGGCGCCGGAATCCGGTTCGCTCAGCCCCGGAATCGCCCTGGAGCGGCTCCGGGTCGACCCCGCTCGCCCTCCGCCTCCCCCTGAACCCCTCCCGGAACACGCGCGGACTTCCCCAGGGATCCATCCCGACATCTCGACATGTTCACGCCCGACTTCGAGACTGCGAGGCGCACGACTCGACCGGCATCCGTCGCAGAACCGGCCCGCACCACGGACCGGCATGGCCACAGAAGGAGCATCCCGTGCCCCGTCACAGCCGAGTCACGCGCCGCCTGGGACTCAAGACCGCGCTCACCGCCGCGGTCGCCCTGCCCCTGTCCAGTACGGCGCTCTCCAGGTCGCCCGCCTCGGCGGCGGACCGCCGTGGCCACCTGGAGGTCATGTCCTTCAACCTGCGCTACGCGAGCACCGCCGAACCCAACAGCTGGGCCGTGCGCCGTCCCGTCACCCGTGAACTGCTGCGCCGGGAACCGCTCCACGTCATAGGCACCCAGGAAGGGCTCTACCAGCAGGTGCTCGACATCGCGACGGACCTCGGCGCGCACTACGACTGGATCGGCACGGGCCGCGCGGGCGGCAGCCGGGACGAGTTCATGACGGTGTTCTACGACACCCGCAGACTCGCCCCGGTCGCCTACGACCACTTCTGGCTCTCGGACACGCCCGACGTGATCGGCTCGAACACCTGGGGCGGGGGCTCCATCCGCATGGTGACCTGGGTCCGCTTCCGCGATCTGCGGGACGGTCAGCGGGAGTTCCACTTCCTCAACACCCACCTCGACAACGCCAGTCAGAACGCACGCGCGCGTGCCGCCGCCCTGATCTCCGAACGGATCGCCGGACTCGACCGTTCCCTGCCGCTGGTGGTGACCGGCGACTTCAACGTCGCCGCCCACAGGAACCCGGTCTACGACACGATGCTGGGCGCCGGGCTCGTCGACACCTGGGAGACGGCGGCCGAGCGGAGCAGGCTGTACGCCACGTTCCACGGCTACCGGCCCCTGGTCCCGGACGGCGACCGCATCGACTGGATCCTCGCCACACCCGGCGTGAGTGCGCACCGGGCGTCGATCAACACCTTCTCCGTGGACGGACAGTTCCCGAGCGACCACCTGCCCGTGCAGGCGTCGCTGACCCTGGGCTGAGCGGGGCCCCGAACGAGGTGAGGCCCCCTCGACCGGCACGGTCGAGGGGGCCTCGTACTGCTGCGGGGGTGCTCAGCCCTTGCGGGTCTTGATCTCCTCGGTGAGCTGCGGGACGACCTCGAAGAGGTCGCCGACCACGCCGTAGTCGACCAGGTCGAAGATCGGGGCCTCGGCGTCCTTGTTGACCGCCACGATCGTCTTCGAGGTCTGCATACCGGCGCGGTGCTGGATCGCGCCGGAGATGCCGTTGGCGATGTACAGCTGCGGGGACACGCTCTTGCCGGTCTGGCCCACCTGGTTGGTGTGCGGGTACCAGCCGGCGTCCACGGCGGCGCGCGAGGCGCCGACGGCCGCGCCGAGGGAGTCGGCGAGCGCCTCGATGACGGCGAAGTTCTCGCTGCCGTTGACGCCACGGCCGCCGGAAACCACGATCGCGGCCTCGGTCAGCTCCGGGCGGCCCGTCGACTCGCGCGGGGTGCGACCGGTCACCTTGGTGCCGGTGGCCTGCGCGGAGAAGGTCACGGACAGCGCCTCGACGGCGCCGGCGGCCGGGGCGGCCTCGACGGGAGCCGAGTTGGGCTTGACGGTGATGACCGGGGTGCCCTTGGACACCCGGGTCCTGGTGGAGTACGAGGCGGCGAACACCGACTGGGTGGCCACCGGGCCCTCGTCGCCGGCCTCGACGTCGACGGCGTCGGTGATGACACCCGAGCCGATGCGCAGCGCGAGACGGGCGGCGATCTCCTTGGCCTCTGCGGACGAGGGGACCAGCACGGCGGCGAGGGAGCCCGCGGCGGACACCACCTCGACGGCGGCCTGCAGCGCGTCCACCTTCGGTACGACGAGGTAGTCCGCGTACTCGGCGGCCTCGTCGGTGAGCACCTTGACGGCGCCGTGCTCGGCGAGCGTCGCGGCGGTGTTCGCGGCGCCAGCGCCGAGCGCGACGGCGACCGGGTCGCCGAGGCGGCGGGCCAGCGTCAGCAGTTCCAGGGTGGGCTTGCGGACGGCGCCGTCCACGTGGTCGACGTAGACGAGAACTTCAGCCATGGGACTTCTTCTCTCCTGCTTGCGAAAGATGAGGGGCGGGCGGCAATTGCTCGGCGGGGCTCAGATGCTGCGTCAGCCCGGGGGACGACCCCCCGGACCCCCAGCCGCTAGATGAACTTCTGGCCCACCAGGAACTCGGCGAGCTGCTTGCCGCCCTCGCCCTCGTCCTTGACGATCGTGCCCGCGGTGCGCGCGGGGCGCTCGGTGGCGGAGTCGACCGAGGTCCAGGAGCCTTCGAGACCGACCTCGTCCGCCTCGATCTCCAGGTCCTCCAGGTCCCAGGACTGCACCGGCTTCTTCTTGGCGGCCATGATGCCCTTGAAGGACGGGTAACGCGCCTCGCCCGACTGGTCGGTGACCGACACGACCGCGGGGAGGGAGGCCTCAAGCTGCTCGGAGGCGGTGTCGCCGTCACGGCGGCCCTTGACGACGCCGTCCGCGACGGAGACCTCGGAGAGCAACGTGACCTGCGGGACGCCCAGGCGCTCGGCGAGCAGGGCCGGGAGCACGCCCATGGTGCCGTCGGTGGAGGCCATGCCGGAGATGACCAGGTCGTAACCGGCCTTCTCGATCGCCTTGGCCAGCACCAGCGAGGTGCCCACCGCGTCGGTGCCGTGCAGATCGTCGTCCTCGACGTGGATGGCCTTGTCCGCGCCCATGGACAGCGCCTTGCGCAGCGCGTCCTTCGCGTCCTCGGGGCCCACGGTCAGCACGGTGATCTCCGCGTCGTCCGCTTCGTCGGCGATCTGCAGGGCCTGCTCGACCGCGTACTCGTCGAGCTCCGACAGCAGGCCGTCCACGTCGTCACGGTCGACGGTCAGGTCCTCGGCGAAGTGCCGGTCGCCAGTGGCGTCGGGCACGTACTTAACAGTGACAACGATCCTCAAGCTCACGCCGGCTCTCCTACTGCATCGTCTTTTCTGGGCTGCCTGCCTACGGGCAGCATAGGCGCCTGAAGCGGCCGTTCCCGGTGGGGGCGACCCGCGCTCCGAGCGAAATATTACTCGCCAGTACGCGCTTCTACGCTCCCGTAGCTGGTTCCCTCTAAGCAAGCGCTTTGAACTGTGACCTTCGCAACGCAGCGTAATCGGAACTCGACGTCCGCGCAGACGCGGTGGGCCGGACGGCCCGGCACGTCATTCCCGCAGCGCGTTGAACCGCCCCTGGTGGTACAGCAGTGGGCGCCCGGCACCGGCGGGGTCCCCGAGCAGCACCTCGGCCAGGACGACACGGTGGTCCCCGGCGGGCACGCGGGTGACGATCCGGCACACGAGCCAGGCGAGGACGTCGTCGAGGACGGGAACGCCTTCGGGGCCCTCCCGCCAGGCGGTGGGCTCGCCGAACCGGTCGGCGCCGCTGCGCGCGAAGGTCGCCGCCAGCTCCTGCTGGTGCTCGCCCAGTACGTGGACACCGACATGGTCCGTCCGGGAGATCGCCGGCCAGCTGGAGGCGCCGGTGCCGATACCGAAGGAGATCAGCGGGGGCTCCGCGGACACCGAGGCGAGCGAGGTGGCGGTGAAGCCCACGGGACCCTCGTCGCCGCGCGCGGTGATCACCGCGACACCGGCCGCGTGCTGCCGGAAGACGGAGCGGAGCAGGTCCGGGGAGGCGAGTCGGGAAGTGCTGAGATCGGGCGTGGCCGTCATGGGGTCGTCCTTCTGCGCGAAGCCGGCGGCGGGGTCCTGGGCTGTTCAGCAGCCCGGACAGCGCCCGCTCGCGCTACGGACGGGAGCCCCGGTCCGAAGGCGTTCGCACTCGAAGGGCTCGGAGAGCCCGGAAAGAAGGAGTTCCGTGGACATACGGTCAGACTGACGATAGGTGGTGGATGCAGTCAAGTGCGTCCCGCCATATGGGAGATGCGTCACCGATGGCCTCCAGCCTCATGATCAGGGACTTCCGGGTGATCAGGGGGGTTCTGAACGGTCAGGGGGTTCCGAACGATCCGGTCAGGGGGTTCCGGACGGTCAGGGGGTTCCGACCGCCTCACCGAGCGCGGCGATCACGTCCGCCTTGCGCGGCTGCCCGGTCGCGCGGCGCACGATGTGACCGTCGGCGTCGAGCACGAGCACGGTCGGCGTCTTGAGGATGTCCAGTTCGCGGACGAGTGCGAGGCGGGCCTCGGCGTCGATCTCGACGTGCCGCACGCCCGGGACCAGCTCGGCCACCTCGCCGAGCACCCTGCGGGTCGCCCTGCAGGGTGCGCAGAATGCGCTGGAGAACTGGACGAGGGTGGCCCGCTCGCCCAGGTCCTCGCCCAACTCGGCCGCACCCAGCCGCTTTCCACCGTCCCGCCCACGCACTCCGACTCTCCCGCTCCGCCGTCGGTTCAGCACTCCGTAGGCGCTCGCCGCCGCGAGCACCAGCACACACACCACAAGTCCGGTCATCCCCGACTTCAGCATTCACGAGGCTGCAAAGATTCCCGTGCCCCCGGAAGTCCTCCCTGCGGAATACTTGATTCATGAACATAGACGCACGAGGGCCGCGCTTCGGAGCTGCCGTGACGACCGTGGTCCTGGCGGCCGTACTGATCACCGGCAGCGCCTGGCTGCTGGCCTGGCAGACACTGGCGTTCGCGCTCGGCGCGGTGGGCGGCGTCGGCCGTTCCCCGTACGGCCTGCTGTTCCGCAAGGTCGTCCGTCCGCGGATCGGGCCGCCGACGGAGTTCGAGGCGCCCGAGCCGCCGCGGTTCGCCCAGGCGGTCGGACTCGGGTTCGCGGTGGTGGGTCTTCTCGGCTACACGGTGGGCCCCGAATGGCTGGGGCTCGCCGCGACCGCGGCGGCGCTCGCGGCGGCGTTTCTCAACGCGGCGTTCGGGTATTGCCTCGGGTGCGAGATGTACCTGCTCGTACGGCGGGTGGCGGTTCGCGCAGAGTAAAGGCGACGTAAAACGCCGAGGTGGATCAAGGGGTGACGTGACGAGGATCTCGCCAATCTGCGGCACCAGGACTGGTCACTCGTCCGTTCTTCGGGCACGATCTGCGCAATGCCGTAAACCTACGGCAGCGTAAGTTTCCCGCCGGGAGCACCCCTTCCCAGGCAGAACAGAGAGAAGGGTCCACTCCGTTCATGGCTGAGCTTGCCTACCGTCCCGCCATCGGTCTCGCCCAGACGTTGTTCAAGGCCTGGGACCTGAAGATCGATCTCAAGGGGACGGAGAACATCCCGCGCACGGGCGGTGCGGTGCTGGTGAGCAACCACATCAGCTATCTCGACTTCATCTTCGACGGTCTCGCCGCCCTGCCGCAGAAGCGCCTGGTCCGCTTCATGGCCAAGGAGTCGGTGTTCCGTCACAAGATCTCCGGCCCGCTGATGCGCAACATGAAGCACATCCCCGTGGACCGCAAGCAGGGCGAGACGGCGTACGCGCACGCGCTCGACTCGCTGCGCTCCGGTGAGATCGTCGGCGTCTTCCCCGAGGCCACGATCTCCCAGTCGTTCACGCTGAAGAGCTTCAAGTCGGGTGCCGCGCGCATGGCGCAGGAGGCGGGCGTCCCGCTGATCCCGATGGCCGTGTGGGGTACGCAGCGACTGTGGACCAAGGGCCACCCGCGCAACTTCAGGCGCAGCCACATCCCGATCAACATCCGCGTCGGCGAGGCGATCGAGGCCTCCCGCGACAAGTACGCGGGCGCGATCACCCGGCAGCTGCGCGAGCGCGTACAGGAGCTCCTGGAAGCTGCGCAGCGCGCCTATCCCGTACGCCCCAAGGGCCCGGACGACACCTGGTGGATGCCGGCCCATCTCGGCGGCACGGCACCGACCCCCGAAGAGGTGAAGGCCTCCGAGGCCCGCTGAGCCGAGCGCTCCGCTGGCGGGCAGGTGTCCTGTCCGCCGTCCACTGCGGCCCGGTCGCGCCCTCGCGGCACGGCGGCTCGCCCGCACAGCCTCACCGACTTGCCGACTCGCCGACTCGCCGAGTCAGAGTGCTGTCGGAAGTGACTTCCACAGGTGTGGGCGGTCGGGGGCGGCCCTGAGGGCGTCCAGGACGGTCGGGTGCGGTTCGGCGTACAGCGTCGGGTAGTCCAGTTCTCCGGACTCCGGGTCGGGCGTGAAGGCCAGGCGCTCGCCGTCGAGGGAGAACCGGGCGTCCACGCCCGGTTTGTTGCCCCGGGGGTCCTGCCGATGCCAGGCGCCGTTGAACCGGACCGCGACGAGCCCGTGCACCACGTCGAACTTCTGGTAGCAGAACGCCGTCGGGATGTCCTCGGCTCTCAGCAGGGCGGCCAGGGCATGGGCCTTGGCGAAGCAGATGCCGGTGCCCTGTTCCAGGACGTCCGAGGCGCGCCAGGTGACGCGGAGATCGCCGGAGTCCTGCGAGTGCGGGATGGTGTCGCGCACGAACTCGAAGGCGGCCTGCGCATAGGTATACGAGTCGGCGACCTGGCCGGCCAGCCGTGCGGCCACCTCACGGACCGCCGGGTGATGATGGTCGATGACCTCGTCGGCGGCCAGGTAGGCGGACAGGTCGGGGTTGTTCTGGATCAGCTCCATGCCTGCAGAGCATAAGAATACGATCACCCGGAGGTCAACTATTTTTCCGGGAGATCGTATATCTATGCATCAAGCCCCGATGTGGCGCTAGCCCGCCATCTCCTCCTTGAGCGCCGCCAAGAAACCGTCGACGTCGTCCTCGGTCGTGTCGAAGGCGCACATCCAGCGGACGTCTCCCGCGGCCTCGTCCCAGAAGTAGAAGCGGTAGCGCTTCTGCAGGCGCTTGCTCACGTCGTGGGGCAGCCGGGCGAAGACCGCGTTGGCCTGCACCGGGTGCAGGATCTCGACACCGTGCACCGCGCGCACGCCCTCGGCGAGGCGCTGGGCCATCTCGTTGGCGCGGCGGGCGTTGCGCAGCCACAGGTCCTTGGCGAGCAGGGCCTCCAACTGCACCGACACGAAGCGCATCTTGGAGGCGAGCTGCATCGACAGCTTGCGCAGATGCTTCATGTGGCTGACCGCGTCCCGGTTCAGGACGACGACCGCCTCGCCGAACAGCGCGCCGTTCTTGGTGCCGCCGAAGGACAGGACGTCCACGCCGACCGCGTTGGTGAACGCCCGCATCGGTACGTCGAGGGAGGCGGCCGCGTTGGCTATCCGTGCACCGTCGAGGTGCACCTTCATACCGTGCCGGTGGGCGTGGTCACAGATCGCGCGGACCTCGTCGGGCGTGTAGACGGTGCCCAGTTCGGTGTTCTGGGTGATCGACACCACCTGCGGCATCGCCCGGTGCTCGTCGTCCCAGCCGTACGCCTGACGGTCGATCAGCTCGGGAGTGAGTTTGCCGTCGGGCGTGGCCACCGTGAGCAGCTTGAGCCCGCCCATGCGCTCGGGGGCGCCGCCCTCGTCGACGTTGATGTGCGCGCTCTCCGCGCAGATCACCGCCCCCCAGCGGTCGGTGAGCGCCTGCAGTGCCACGACGTTGGCGCCCGTGCCGTTGAAGACGGGGAACGCCTCGGCACCCGCGCCGAAGTGGCCGCGGATCACCTGCTGGAGGTGGCCGGTGTAGTCGTCCTCGCCGTACGCGATCTGGTGCCCGCCGTTGGCCAGGGCCAGCGCGGCGAGCACCTCGGGGTGGGCCCCCGCGTAGTTGTCACTGGCGAAGCCGCGCACCTGCGGGTCGTGGCGCCGCCGGGCATCCGTCTTCGGCGGGTTCACCGCCTCGCGGTGAGGGTTCACGGCATCACTGCCGCAGTTCACGGCTTGTCGGTCAGCCACAGACGCTTTCCGTTCACTTCGGGGGCGGGCTTGTCCCAGACACCGGTGATGGCCTCGGCCAGATCCTTGACGTCCGTGAATCCCGCGAACTTCGCGTTCGGGCGCTCGGCGCGCATCGCGTCGTGCACCAGTGCCTTCACCACGAGGATGGCCGCCGCGGACGTCGGTCCTTCGGCGCCCTCGGAGATCCCCGCCTTGCGGAAGTAGTCGGCCATGGCCAGTGTCCACGCCTCGGCGGCGGCCTTGGCGGCGGCGTACGCGGCGTTGCCCGCGGTGGGCTTGCCGGCGCCGGCGGCGCTGATCAGGACGTACCGGCCGCGGTCGCTGCGCTGCAGGGCCTCGTGGAAGGCGAGGGACGTGTGCTGCACGGTGCGGATGAGCAGCAGCTCCAGCAGGTCCCAGTCGTCGAGGCTGGTCTTGGTGAAGGTCTCGCTGCCGCGCCAGCCGCCGACGAGGTGGACCAGGCCGTCGACGCGCCCGAACTCCTTCTCGGTGCGCGCGGCCCACTCCTTGGCCGAGTCCCGGTCGAGCAGGTCGACCGTGTCGCCGACGACGGTGGCGCCGCCGTGGGCGTAGCGGGCCGCGTCCACGGCCTCGGCCAGTCGCTCCGGATCGTTGTCGGACCCGACGACCACGGCCCCGGCCTCGGCGAGCCGCAGCAGGGTCGCCCGGCCCACCGGACCGCCCGCGCCCGCCACCGCGATCACAGCGCCGCTCAGTGCCCCGCCATTGCCGTTCCCCATGGTCTTCGCCTCCTGAGCAGTGTTCCGGACACGGTCGCTCACGCGGCCACCCGCTCGGCACTCGCACCGGTGATGCCCCGGGTACTGGCGATCACGTTCTTCAGCTTCTTGGAGAGTGCCTCATAGAACATGCTCAGGGGAAACTCGTCCGGAAGCACCTCGTCCACCAGTTTTCGCGGCGGCAGCGTCACGTCGAGGGCGTCGGGGCCCTTGGCCCAGCGGGAACCGGGGTGCGGGGCGAGGTACTGGGACACCAGGTCGTACGCGGCGAACCAGTGGACCAGTTTCGGACGGTCGATGCCGTCGCGGTACAGCTTCTCGATCTCGGCGCACAGCTGGTTGGTGACCTGCGGGGCGCGCTGCCAGTCGATGAACAGCTTGTTGTCGGTCCAGCGGACGACATCGTGCTTGTGAAGGTAGGAGAAGAGCAGCTGCCCGCCGAGGCCGTCGTAGTTGCGGACGCGGTCGCCGGTCACGGGGAAGCGGAACATCCGGTCGAACAGCACCGCGTACTGCACGTCGCGGCCCTGCGGGAAGCCGTCGGCCTCCAGCTGCACGGCCTCCCGGAAGGCGGTGAGGTCGCAGCGCAGCTCCTCCAGGCCGTACATCCAGAACGGCTGGCGCTGCTTGATCATGAAGGGGTCGAAGGGCAGGTCGCCATGGCTGTGGGTGCGGTCGTGGACCATGTCCCACAGGACGAAGGCCTGCTCGCAGCGCGCCTGGTCGCCTACCAACTCGCGGATGTCGTCGGGCAGTTCGAGGCCGAGCGTGTCGACGGCGGCCTCCGTGACCTTGCGGAAGCGGGCGGCCTCGCGGTCGCAGAAGATGCCGCCCCAGCTGAACCGCTCCGGGGCCTCGCGCACGGCGATGGTCTCCGGGAAGAGGACGGCCGAGTTGGTGTCGTAACCGGCCGTGAAGTCCTCGAAGGTGATGCCGCAGAACAGCGGGTTGTCGTAGCGGGTGCGCTCAAGATCGGCCAGCCAGTCGGGCCAGACCATGCGCAGGACGACCGCTTCGAAGTTGCGGTCCGGATTCCCGTTCTGCGTGTACATGGGGAAGAGGACCAGGTGTTCGAGGCCGTCCTCGCGGTGCGCCGCGGGCTGGAAGGCCAGTAGCGAGTCGAGGAAGTCGGGCACCTTGAAGCCGCCGTCGGCCCACCGGCGCAGGTCCTTGACGAGCGCCTCGTGGTACGCGGCGTCGTGCGCGACGAGCGGGGACAGCTCCTGTACGGCGTCCATGACCCGGCGCACCGCCAGGTCGGCGTCCGCCGGATCGGGGGCGCTCTCGGCGTCGAAGTCGATCGACCCGTCCTTGGACTGCCATGGCCGGATCCGCTCCACGGCATCCTTGAGCACGGGCCAGGCCGGGTGGCTCACCACCCTGCTCCGGGGAGGAATCCGCTCCTCCGCACTGACCTGCACAAGAATTTCCGTCATGACCCACCTTCCACGGGAGAACCTCGCGTATGGACACCGTATGCGTGTGGGACTCTCCGAGACAAGTGGAGTTTCGGGAGATTATCCTGCCCCCTCACAACTTCACCGCTATTTTTCCTGCGGGACACCGTAAGGGCGACTACTTCCGCCGTCGGCCGGGTACCCGCCGGAGTTCGGGCGACCCGCTGCCGACGTCCGGCCGAAGTCCGGGTCAACCCACCGGGGACTCGCCCACGCGGGGGTGACCCGGAAAGGGGGCGGCAGGGCCCGTAATCCCGGTCGGCAGGCCTCATTCCCGGCCACCGGAGCGGGTACAAGGTCCGTCGGGGCCATTAGGCTGCGGCCTTGCCGCGTGGGCACGGGACCGCCGCACGCGGCAGCCGAGCCGCCGTCGACGGAAGCGGAGCCAACCCTTGAACTTCCTCACCATCGGTCATCGCGGAATCATGGGTGTCGAACCGGAGAACACCCTTCGTTCCTTCACCGCCGCCCAGCAGGCGGGCCTCGACCTGATCGAGCTGGATCTGCATCTGAGCAAGGACGGCGCACTCGTCGTCATGCACGACGCCGACGTGGACCGTACGACCGACGGTTCGGGTCCGATCGCCGAGAAGACCCTTGCCGAACTGCGCGCGCTGGACGCGGGACGCGGTGAGCGCGTGCCGGTGTTCGAGGAGGTCCTGGACGCCGTCACAGCCCCGCTCCAGGCCGAGATCAAGGACGTGGCCGCGGCCCGGGCACTCGCCGAGGTCATGAACCGGCGCGACCTCGTCGGCCGGGTGGAGGTCCTGTCCTTCCACGACGAGGCGGTCGCCGAGATCGCGCGGCTCGTGCCCGGCGTCCGTACGGCGCTGGTCGCCAGCCGCTATGGCATCGATGTCGTCGAGCGGGCGACCGCGGTCGGCGCCACCACCCTGGTGCTGAACATCCGGCGGCTCACCCTGGAGGTCGTCGAGCGCGCGCGCAAGGCCGATCTGCGGATCATCGGCTGGGTCGTGAACACCCAGGACCATCTGCGGCTGGTCCGCGCCCTGGAGCTGGACGGCGCGACCACCGACTACCCGGAGATCAAACGCACCGGTCGCTTCACGGCGTGAGCGCCGGCGGCTCGGCGACCGGCGGTGTAACGATTATGCGAGCGGCTTCGCCAGGAGCTCGAACTGCAGGTCGTCACGTTGCGGGACGCCGAACCGCTCGTCGCCGTACGGGAAGGGAGTCATCTTTCCCGTACGGCGATAGCCGCGCCGCTCGTACCAGGCGATGAGGTCGTCGCGTACGGAGATCACGGTCATGTGCATCTCGGTGGCGCCCCAGGTCTCCTTCGCCAGCCGCTCCGCCTCGGCGATGATGACCTTGCCGAGGCCCGCGCCCTGGAGTGCGGGACTGACCGCGAACATGCCGAAGTAGGCGTGCGTACCGCGGTGTTCGAGCTGGCAGCAGGCGACCACCACGCCGTCGCGCTCGACGGTCAGCAGACGGCTTTCGGGCGACTTGATGACCGCGAGGACACCTTCCGGGTCCGTCCGCTGCCCTTCCAGGATGTCCGCCTCGGTGGTCCAGCCGGCCCGGCTGGAGTCCCCCCGGTAGGCCGACTCGATCAGTGCGACGAGAGCGTCCACATCGGAGTCGACGGCGTCTCTGAAGGTCAGTCCGTCGGGAACGGTGTGCATGGAGCGGTTCTCCGATCTCGGGCGCGGCTCGGGCATGGACGAGGGTAACGCCCGCACTACGCTCGGGACGCATGGTGCATGTACTGAGCAGCCGGACCTTGCTCCGCCCCGCCGACCCCGAGCGTTCCCGCGCCTTCTACGGCGACAAGCTGGGGCTGCCCGTCTACCGGGAGTTCGGCACGGGCCCCGAGCGCGGCACCGTGTACTTCCTGGGCGGCGGCTTCCTGGAGGTCTCGGGCCGCTCCACGGAACCGCCCTCCCCCGCCGTCGAACTGTGGCTCCAGGTGGCCGACGTGAGGGCGGCGTACGAGGAACTCGTGGCGGCCGGCGTCGAGGTGGTCCGGCCACCGGTGACGGAGCCGTGGGGACTCGTCGAGATGTGGCTCACGGATCCTGACGGCACGCAGATCGCGGTGGTGGAGGTCCCGTCGGACCATCCGCTGCGGTACCGACCCTGAGCGGGGGCACACCCCGCCCGTGGGTTCGCGCCTTCTCCCCCGGCCGGCCGGTCGTCACTCCCGGCAGAGGCAGAACGGGTGGCCCGCCGGATCCGCGTACACCCGGAACCCGCGGCTGCCACCCTGGTCGTCCAGGTCGAGCGGGGTTGCCCCGAGGGCCAGTACCTGGGGCTCGGCCGCGTCGATGTCCGGCACGTCGAAGTCCAGGTGCAGCTGTTGGGAGCCGCCGTCGGCGCTCGGCCAGTCGGGCGGGCGGTGGTCCGGGGCCCGCTGGAAGGAGATGCGGTGGCCGCCGGGCGCGTACAGGTCGTACCAGTCGTCGTCGTGGCGCTTGACCTCGCCGCCCAGGACGCCCGCGTAGAACTCCGCCAGGGCGGCCGGGTCCGGGCAGTCGAGTGCTACGAGGCTGTACGTGGCGATGGCCATGTCGTTCCCTTCGGTGCCCTTCGTTCCGGAGCTCACAGGTTCTTCAGTGCCGGCAGCAGCTTCTTCTCGGCCCAGTCCACGAAGGGGAACTGGTGGTCGCCGCCGATCTGGACGAGCGCGACCTCGGTGAAGCCCGCGTCGGCGTAGGGGCGGACGGCCTCGACGAAGGCGTCCACGTCGTCGCCGCACGGGATGCTTCCGGCGATGTCCTCGGGGCGGACGTACCGGGTGGCCGTGTCGAAGCTCGCCGGGCCGGGGAGTTCGGAGTTCACGGGCCAGCCGCCGAGCGACCAGCGGAACTGCTCGTGGGCCCGTGCCACCGCGGCGTCCTTGTCGGTGTCGAAGCAGACGGGCAACTGGCCCACCCGGGGCTTGCCGCTGCCGCCGTGCCGGTCGAAGGACTCGATCAGTTCGGCCCTCGGCTCGGTGGCGATCACCAGGTCGGCCAGCCGGCCGGCGAGGGCGCAGGAACGCTCACCGGAGACGGCGACCCCGATGGGGGTCGGCTCGTCCGGCAGGTCGAAGAGCCGGGCGTTCTCCACGTCGAAGTGCGCGCCGTGGTGGTTCACGTTCTTGCCCTCGAACAGCGCGCGGATGATCTCGATGGCCTCTTCCAGCATGTCGAGGCGTACGTGCGCGGCGGGCCAGCCCGCGCCCACCACATGCTCGTTGAGGTTCTCCCCGGAACCGAGCCCGAGCCGGAAACGACCCTCGGCGAGCAGCTGCGTGGTGGCGGCCTTCTGCGCGACGACCGCCGGGTGGTAGCGGGTCGTCGGACAGGTCACGTACGTCATGAGGGGGATCGTGGAGGTGGCCTGCGCCGCGGCGCCGAGGACGCTCCACGCGTACGGCGCGTGTCCCTGCTCCGCCAGCCAGGGGAAATAGTGGTCGGACGTGACCGAGAAGTCGAAGCCCGCCTCTTCGGCGGCCACCACGTGCTGTACGAGCTCACGGGGGCCGGCCTGTTCGGTCATCATCGTGTATCCGATGTGCACTGTGCATCCCTGGTAGCCGGTCGGGAGTATCGGGAGTACCCGAAAGGTCTCCCCTGACGCGTCTGTCGGCTCTAGTGGCTGCCGAGGCCGCCGCTGCCGAATCCGCCGCTGCTGTTGCGGCTCCACTGGCGCCGCTTCTGATTCCTGGCGCGCCGCGTGGACATGTTGCCCGAGGACCGCAGCTCGTGCGGGGTGAGGACGCTGCCGTCGTGGGGCATCTCGTCGGGCTCGCGCATCTCCGAGATCTCATGGACCGCGCCGGTCTCCGGCAGCCGGGGCTGGTCCTCGGGCCGCGGTGGACCCGGCTCCCGGTCGCGTACGCGCATGCCCCACCACACCGCGACGACCAGCATGGCCGTGACCAGAAGTCCCACCACCAGGGGTCCCACGACGAAGGGCGCCGAACCGGCCAAGACCTCGTGCGGGATCGCTGCGTCCCTGCCGAAGCTCTCCATGAGGGGCGAGTACCCCCGCAGAACAACCCAAACAGGGCTCCGCCGGTAGGCGGCGCGCGGTGTGCCGGGGGCTGCCGGGGGTACGGGGAAGGGATGCGAATGGGTGTACTCGACGTCGGCTCGAACACGGTACGGCTGGTGATCGCGGAGACGGACGGAGCGGTTCCGCTTCCGGTGCACACCGCCAAGCGTCAGTTGCGGCTCTCCGCCCATGTGGAGCGGGGCGGCCATCTGCCGGCGGAGCAGGTGGACCGGCTGGTCGAGGCCGTGCGGGACACCCGGGAAGAGGGCAGGCGCTGGGGGGTGGCCCAGCCCTTCGCCTTCGCCACCGCGATCGTGCGGGACGCCCCGAACCGCGACGAGGTCCTTGCGCGGATCGCCGCGGAGTCGGGGGTGCCGCTGCATGTGCTGCCCGGCGAGGTGGAGGCCGAGCTGACCTTCCTGGCCGCCCGGCGCTGGATGGGCTGGCGCGCCGGGCCGCTGGCCCTGCTGGACATCGGGGGCGGTTCCTTCGAGGTGGCCTTCGGCCGGAGCAGGCTGCCCGACTTCGCCATCGCGCTGCCGCTGGGCGCCAACCGGCTGACCCGTGAGTTCTTCCGCGGCCAGGACCCGCCGTCACCGCACCGGACCAAGCTGCTGCGCCGGCACGTACGCCACCAGCTGCGCGATGTCGCGGCCCGTATCCGGTGGGAGGCACCGCGGACGGCGGTCGTCACCTCGCGGACGTTCCAGCAGCTGGGGCGGCTCTGCGGGGCCGCGCCCGGCCGGTCCGGGCCCTTCACGCCCCGCAGCATGACCCGATCCGACCTGGGCAGGGCCGTGAAACAGCTGGCGGCGCTGCCGTCCGCCGAGCGCGCCCTCCTGCCGGGCATCTCCCTCGCGCGTTCCGGGCAGTCCCTGGCCGGAGCGATCGTCGCGCACACCACGATGAAGCTGATGGGCATCGACGAGGTGGCCGTCTGCCCCTGGGCACTGCGTGAGGGCGTGCTGCTGCGCTGCATCGAGGACGGCAACTCCGAATGGTGGGACGCGTACGGCCTGGACGCCCAGGGGAGCGCGGCGCCGACCGCGACGCCGCTGCAGCTGCGCCCCCTGCGCGGGCCCGAGGCGACGCCCGCGCAGGCCCCCGAGTCCTCGGCCCGGCGCCCGGGCTGACGGCCGGCCGTCGCGCTATGTGGTGCAGGCCGTCCCGTTGAGGGCGAACGCCGTGGGTGCGGTGTTGCCTCCGGACCAGGAGCCGTTGAAGCCGAAGGTGACCGTCGCGCCCGGTGCGATGGCCGCGTTGTAGCTCGCGTTCGAGGCGGTGACGGCGGAGCCGGACTGGGTGACGGTCGCGTTCCAGGCCTGCGTCACGCTCTGCCCGGCGGGCCAACTCCACGCCAGCTGCCAGCCGTCGACAGCGGAGGTGCTCGTGTTCCTGACCGTCACCTGCGCGGTGAAGCCGGTGTTCCACTGACTCTGCACGGCGTAGGTGACCGCGCAGGCGCCCACCGGTCCGGGCGTACCGTCGTCGACCCAGCCGAGTGCCTCGGCGATGCCGTAATAGGCGGGCTTGGGCTGGAAGTTCTCGTCGTACGGGGTCGCCGCGCCGTACCCGGTGAACACGTCCGGGATCCATGAGTCGGAGTCCGTGAAGCCCCAGACGGTGACGCCCTCGCAGCGCGCCACGGCCACACAGGCGGCGGTGACCGCCTTGTACTCGGCCTTCTGCTGGGCGAGTTGGCCGGTGGTGGGCGGCACCGTCATACGGATGTCGAGTTCGGTGATCGCGACGTCCACACCGAGGTCGGCGAAACGCTGGATGTTGGCCTGCATCGTGGACGGCACCTGACCGAGGATCAGATGGGCCTGCAGTCCCACGCCGTCGATCGGGACGCCCTGTTCCTTGAGGGATTTCACGAGGTTGTAGAGCGCGGTGCTCTTCGCGTTGACACCCTCGACGTTGTAGTCGTTGACGTACAGCTTCGCCGCCGGGTCCGCGGCGCGGGCGGCCCGCAGCGCGTCGGCGATGTACGAGTCGCCGATCGCCATCTGGAAGACCGACTGGCGGCGCGTACCGTCCTCGTTGAACGGCTCGTTGACGACGTCCCAGTGGTCGATGCGGCCCTGGTAGCGGCCGGCCTCGGTGGCGATGTGGTCGGTCATCACGGTCCGCAGGGTGTCGGCGGTCCAGCTGCCGTTGCTGACCCAGTTGGGCAGTTGGCTGTGCCAGACCAGGGTGTGACCGCGGACCTTCTGGCCGTGCGCCTCGGCGAAATCGACCACGGCGTCGGCGCCGGACCAGTTGAAGGTGCCGCGGGTCGCTTCGACCGAGCCCCACTTCATCTCGTTGCCCGGCGTGACGGAGTCGAACTGCTCACCGGTGATCGTGCCGTAGGTGCCGTTGAGCTTGGAGGCCGTGACGGCCGTCCCGTAGTAGATGCCCTTGGCGGCGGCGAGGTCCCGCAGCACGGGCGCTGCGGCGGCCTGTCGGCCCGTACCGGCCTCGGCCTGCTCCTGGCCGGCGGCCGCGTGGACGGAGGAGGCTCCCCCGATCACGAGCGAGGCCGCGGCCAGGATCGCGGACGCGGTTCTGCGTAAGGTGCGGGGCTTCATGGACGTCCCTCTCATGATGGCTTCACGTCACTCCCGGAATTTCCGGAAGACCTCTGCAAAGTTTCGAGAGTGCGTCCGGAACGGTAGAGGCGTACGTGACAACCGTCAACGGAGGTGGGGCAGTTGACCGAAAGGGACGCCGGGGACAGCGGGGCGCGGGAGGGCCGGGGCAAGGTCACGATCACGGAGATCGCCCGGGAGGCCGGGGTCTCCGTACCGACCGTGTCGCGGGTGGTCAACGGGCGGTCGGACGTGGCTCCGGGTACGCGTGCCCGGGTGGAGGACCTGTTGCATCTGCACGGCTACCGCAGACGGCCGCCCGGGTCGCGGGTGCGGGCCGCGCTGATCGATCTGGTCTTCGACGACCTCGACAGCCCCTGGGCGGTGGAGATCATCCGGGGTGTGGAGGAGGTGGCGCACGCGGCGGGCATCGGGACGGTCGTCTCCGCGATCCACGGGCGTTCGGGGGACGCCCGACAGTGGATGACGAATCTGCGGGCGCGGGCCTCCGACGGCGTCATCCTGGTCACGTCGGTCCTGGAGCCCGTCCTGCACGAGGAGTTGCGCCGTCTCGGTGTCCCGCTCGTGGTGGTCGATCCGGCGGGCTCCCCCGCGCTGGACGCGCCCACGGTCGGTGTCACCAACTGGGCCGGCGGGATGGCCGCCACCGAGCATCTGGTGCGGCTCGGCCACCGCAGGATCGGGTTCGTCGCGGGCCCGCCCCGGCTGCTCTGCTCACGGGCCCGCCTGGACGGATACCGCGCGGCCCTGGACCGGGCGGGGATCGCCGTGGACGAGTCGCTGATCGTGCCCGGTGACTTCTACCACGAGTCCGGGTTCACCGGCTGCTCCGCCCTCCTGGACCTCGACCGGCCGCCCACGGCCCTCTTCGCCGCGAGCGACCAGATGGCGATGGGGGCCGTCGAGGCGCTGCGGCGGCGCGGACTGCGGGTCCCGGAGGACATGAGCGTGGTGGGTTTCGACGACCTGCCGGAGGTCCGCTGGTCGGCTCCGCCGCTCACGACGGTCCGTCAGCCCCTCGCGGAGATGGGCAAACTCGCGGTCCGTACGGTCCTGAGGCTGACCCGGGGCGAGGAACTCGACTCGCCACGGGTGGAGTTGGCCACGGAACTGGTCGTACGGTCCAGCACGGCACCGGCGCGGGTCTGACGGCGCCGGCCTCCGGAGCATGACCGCGTCGCCGTCCGACTCCCCTGCCGCACGGTGGCGTTCAGCCTGCCGGCCGGTGCTCCCAGCCACGGTCCGTGCGGGTCAGCTCGTGGAATCCCGCCGAGGTCAGCCGCCGGATCGCCTCGGTGGCGTCGGAGGATTCGTACGCGAGCAGGGTTCGTACGCCGGAGAGCCGCAGCCAGTGGGCGGCCCGCGCGAGGAGCCAGGTCTCCAGGCCGGCCACGGGGTGCGCGAGGTGGAGGTTGCCGATGTCGGCGAGGCCGCCGCCGCGGGCGTGGCGCTCGGGGCGGTCCAGGGTGGTGTCGATCTCGATGAAGCCGAGGACACGGGTGTCGGAGCGGGCGGTGAACCGGGTGCCGCACTCCCCCACCGTGCGGTCGGCACGGACGCCGGGCAGCGGTGCGGCCGGCGGCAGGTCCGCCACCTCGGCGATCAGCAGGACCTCCGTGTCGCCGGTGTGCCGGAAGCCGGCGCGTTCGTACGCCGCGCGGATGTGCGGCCAGGGCCGCGGCAGGCCGTACACCGCCGGGGCGGGCAGGGACCCGTCGGCGTACCGGACGCGGACGTCCCAGCGGGCGAGCCGGGCCAGGCAGGCCGCCATGAGCAGGTCGGCGGCCTGTCCGGTGTCCGGCCGGAAGGAGGCGGGCGGGTGGCAGACGAACCAGTCGATGCTTCCGGCGTTCCGGTAGGCCTCGCCGACCTCCGGGTCGGCCCGGTGGCGCAGCAGATGCGCGGCGGCCACCACGTGGCCGTGCTGTTCGGCGACGAGCGTCGCCCGCTCGGCCACCCACGCGTCGGTGATGAACTCGTCCGGCTGCCGCGTCATGGCGCTGAGCACGGTGTTCACGGACAGGGACAGGCCGGGGACGACCGCCGCGACATGGGTGTTCACCAGCTCGGTGAGCTGGTCGCGGTCGTCGCGGTGGAAGGGGCGCACCTGCGGCGCGGACATACGGGACCTCCGGGTCGGGCCGGACGAGGAGGCCGCCATGAGGTGCGGTACGCGGGCGAGGCTACGCCTCACCGCCGTGTGCCGCCACGGGGTTTTCGGCGGACCCCGGGCAGACATCCGGGAGGACACCCGAGCAGACGCACAGGCACGTTCCCGGGCAGGCGCCCGGGTCCGGTCGGCTCAGACGCGCGGGGCGCTCAGCCGCCCCTCCAGCTGGACCAGCAGGTCGCCGAGCAGGGCGGCGAGTTCGCGCTGCCCGGTGCCGTCGAGTCCGGACAGGACCGTCGTCTCGTACGAGAGCTGCTCGGGGAGGATGCCGTCGACGAGGGCGCGTCCGTCGTCCGTGAGGCGGACGTGGGCGACGCGGCGGTCGCGGGTGTCGCCGCGCCGCTCGACGAGACCGCGCTCGGTCAGCTGCTTGAGCCGCTTGGTGACGGCGGCGCCGGAGGAGAAGGTCTCACGGGCCAGTTCGCCGGGTGTCAGTTCGAGGCCCGTGCGGCGCAGTGCGCCGAGGAGGTCGAACTCGGGCCGGGTGAGTCCGGCGTGCCGCAGCGGCGCGTCCTCGGCCTGCTGGAGGAGCGCGGCACAGCGGTTGATCCGGCCGATGACCTCCATGGGTCCGGTGTCGAGGTCCGGATGGACCGTCTGCCACTGCCGGACCACCGCGGCGACCGTGTCGCCCGCGCCCGGCCGCACCGCCTCGGCGCCCCCATGGCCTCCGTGGCCTTTGTGGCCCTCGTGGTCCCCGTGCGCCTCGCCACCGGCGGTGTCGGCTCCGACCGCCCTCGGACCGTTCGCTGCCGTCATGCCTCTACGTCCTCCAGAACGTGCGGTCCCTGCCGTCGTACCGTCGCCGCGAGCGTACGGTGTCCGGTCTGCTCGGCCAGCATCACCCGCTCCTCCGGCAAGGCGCGCTGCCACCATTCGCCGGCCGCCGCGTCGGCCGTGGCGCGCAGCTCGACGAGCGCGGCGGCCAGGCGCCGGCGGGCGGACTCCAGGGCGCCGGGGCCGGGACGCTCCGCGGCGATCAGCCGTGCCGCGTGCTCGCGGGCGTGCTCCACGGTGTCGAGAGCGTCCTCGATACGGTCTCCGGCGCGCCGGTTGGTGACGGCGACCGCGGCCACGAAGCCGACGATCGCGCCGACCAGCGTGTCCACGATCCGGTCCGTCATCAGTCCGCCGGGCTCCTGGAAGCCCGTGAACTCGGTGATCAGCAGTGCCATCGGGGTCACACAGATGCTGCCGAGCCAGTAGTTGCGGGTGATCAGGGCTTCCGCGCCGAAGTTGAAGGCGAGGCAGCAAAGGACCAGGGCGGCGGGGCCGAGGTGGGCGAGCGGGGCGACGGCCGCGAAGAGGAGGACGCCGACGAGGTTGCCGACGACCCGCTGGACCCCTCGGCTCCAGGTCAGCGTGAGGTTCGCCTGGTAGAGCGAGGCCGCGGTGACCAGGGCCCAGTAGGGGCGGCCGACGCCGAGCGCGAGTGACACGTAACCGGCGAGGGCGCAGCCGAGCGCGGTGCGCAGGGCGAGCGGGAGGAGGGGGCGCAGCCTGCCGGTCCGGCGCCGCTTCCCCGCGGCCGTTCCGGCCTCCGCCAGTTCGACCTCCACGCCGAGCAGTTCGTCGGCGTCCTGTCCGGGTGCCACGCGCGGTACGGGGTGCGTGCCGCGCAGTTCGCGGGCCCAGGAACGCAGCCGGGCGGGGTCCGAGTCGGCGGGAGCGGCGAGTGCCACCTCGGCCCGTACGACGAGCCGTTCGAGAGCGCGGCGGGGCTCCGGACGTGCGCCGGCGGCGAGGAGCGACTGCCAGGCGGCGTGCACGGCGGCGGCCGCGCCCGCCCGGGCCCGTTCGTGGCCGGGGTCTGTCCGACCGCGTACGCCGGTGGTGGACTCCGCTTCGTACGCGTCCACGTACGCGGCGGCGGCGTTCAGCGCGCGGGCCGTGGCCCGGCGTTCGGGGCCGTGCGGGCGCAGGAGGCCCGGCGCCATGCAGACGAGCCAGGCCCAGGCGCCCGCCGCGGCGGCGAAAGCGAGGTGGCCGGGGACCTGGCCGAGGGTCTGGGGGGCGAAGAGCGAGGCGGAGCTGATGAAGGTGAGGATCACCGGTCCGGGCGGGCCGATGCGTGTCAGGTCGCTCACCGCCTTGTGCGCGGCGGCGAGCAGTGCGCCGACGGCGACCAGGACCACCGCGGAGGACGTGAGGGACGCCGTGACCAGTGCGAGCGCGACCGAGGCGAGCATGCCGAGGACGACCCAGGTGAGGGCACGGCCGCGGGCCGCGTACGGGAGGTTGTGGGCGTAGAGCGCGCAGAGCGATCCGGCCATGGAGTACAGGGCGAGGTCCAGCCTGCCGAGCGCCAGCAGCGTCAGGTTCGGCACTCCGACGGCGACGACCACGCTCAGCGCGGGCTTGAACCAGATGTCGGAGGGTCGGTTGAGGCGCAGGACGCCTGCGAGGGGGAGTCGGCGGACGGGGGTGGCACGGTGGCGCGGGCGGGCACTGCTCATGAAAAGAAGATTAGCAGGTATTTTACTCGTAAAAGATGTATCGGACGAGGACCACCGGTCGGAGCGCCTGTCTGCGACGCACTCCCGCACGCTCCCCGCGTACCCCCTTGCGCTTGCTTGCGCCCGCTTGTGCTCCGCCCCGGCGGGGCATCTCTTCGACCGGACTGTCCGACACCGTCGAGCGGGGAGGTGCGCGGTGCACGGACCGGGATCAGGGTCGTCGGGCTGGCTGCTCGTCGCGCTGTGCGCGGCGACCGGGGCCTACTGCCTGCTGCGCATGCGCAGCAGGATCGAGGAGCAGCGCCGCACCGCGGGCGGCGAGGCGCTGATGGGATTCGGCATGGCCGCGATGGCCGTGCCCGCGGCGGTTCTGGCGCCACCGCGGTGGGCCTGGGCCGTCTACGCGGCCGTGTTCGGGGCGGCCGCGTTGCGTGCCCTGTGGGCGGCACGGAGCAGCGCACACCATCTGCACCACCTGGTGGGCGCGTTCGCCATGGTCTACATGGCCGCGATGATGGCGAGCGGGACGCACGCGGGGATACCCGTCCTGACGGGGGTACTGCTGCTGTACTTCACGGTCTACGTGCTGTGGACCGGGACCCGGCTCGTTCCGGTCGCGGCCACCGGACCGGCGGGCGATCTCGGCGCGCCCGGCTGGGGCGACCGGCTGGAACTGGCGCGGGCGTGTCGGCTCTCCATGGGCATCGGAATGCTGGCGATGCTTCTCACCCTCTGAGGGGATTCACGACTGTACGCAACCGTGGTCTGCGTCACTTGCCGCGACCGGCCGTATCCGGCGGCGCCGCCGCGCTCATAGGGTGCATCCATGATGGTCCCCGCGGCACTGCTGCTGCTCGGCGCCCTGGCCGCCGTCCTCGCTCCGCGGCTGCTCGCCCGGACGGACTGGCAGGACCGCGAACCGGTGGTCGCCCTGTGGGTGTGGCAGTGCGTGGTGGTGGCCGTACTGCTCTGCTGCGCGCTGTCGATGACACTCAGCGCGGCCGCCGCCTGGCAGGCGGTGCGCGGCCATGTCTTCGCCCCCGCCCCGCACGCCGTGGTCGAGGCCTACGCTCTCGCCGGCGGCCCCTGGGCCGAGGCGACGGCCGTGACGCTGGCACTCGGCGGTGTGTGGAGCGCGGCCATGCTGGCCCGCGAGATCAGCCGGGCCAGGACCCGGCGCCGCCACCGGCGCACCGAACTCCTCGTACGCGCACCGCTGTTGCCCGGTGAGGAGCCGGGCAGTGAGCGGCTGGTCGTCCTGGAGGGGGAGCGTCCCGATGCCTGGTGGCTGCCCGGGGCGGCGCCTCAACTCGTCATCACCACGGCCGCGTTGCGCCGCCTCAAGGGGCAGCAGCTGGACGCCGTGCTCGCCCATGAGCAGGGGCACGCGCGCGCCCGGCACGACTGGCTGCTGCACTCCTCGGCGGCGCTGGCGGGCGGCTTTCCCCAGGTTCCGGTGTTCGCGGCGTTCCGCGACGAGATGCACCGGCTGGTCGAACTCGCCGCCGACGACATGGCGTCCCGCCGGTTCGGCCGGCTGACGACCGCCCTCGCACTGGTGGAACTCAACGAGGACCGCGGCGTGTTCGGCCCCTGCCCGACGCCTCGGGCCCATGTCCCGCAGCGGGTCCACCGCCTGCTCACTCCCCCGGACCGCCTCCCGCCCACCCGTCGGCTGAAGCTCACCGCGGCCGCGCTGCTGGTGCCGGTGATCCCGGTCCTGGTCGCTTTCGGACCGGGGCTGCGGGCGCTCGGGTAACCGGATTTCCCCTGCGCGGGGAGCCCTCCGGGCCGTTCACCGCGCGCGAGGAGGCCCCCCGGGTTCGCCTCGGACCCCTCCGGTCGGCGAGGATCGGCGTATGCACTCTCCCGTCGACTCGCCGCCCCACGCGACCGGCCCCGGGATCGCCCTGCGCGTTGCCACGGGTCTCGCTCTCCCCACCGTGCTGTTGCTCGTCCTGGTCACGGTCTCCTGGGACCCGCTCATGGCCCTCGACGGCGACATCGCCCGCACCACGCACCGCTGGGCGGTCGACGACCCGGACCTGACCCAGGCGTTCCGCATCCTGACCGACTGGGTGTGGGACCCCTGGGCGATGCGGGCCCTCGTCACCGTCGCCGTGCTCTGGCTGGTGCTGCACCACGGCGCGTGGTGGCTCGCCCTGTGGCTGACGGCCACCTGCGTCCTCGGCACACTGCTCCAGCAGGGACTCAAGGCCGCGATCGACCGTGAACGCCCCGTCTGGCCCGACCCCGTGGACTCCGCCCACTTCGCGGCCTTCCCCTCCGGGCACGCCATGACGGCCACGGTGGTGTGCGGCCTGCTGCTGTGGGTCCTGCGCCTGTACGGTGCCGGGCGCGTCCTGTGGCGTGTCGCGCTGACCGTGTCGGTGGTGTCCGTCGTCGGTGTGGGACTCACCAGGATCTGGCTGGGCGTGCACTGGTCGACGGACGTGCTCGGCGGCTGGCTCCTGGGCGCGTTGGCGGTGGCACTCGCGATGGCCACGTACGCGCGGTTCCGGGGCGCCGGCGAAGAGCGCGGCCAGTAGGACTCAGCGGCGTCACGAGGCCGGCGAGGCCGCGAGGTCAGAAGCTCGCTCTGCCTGATCTCCAGTAGCCGCGGAAGGCGATGTCGGACCTGGGGACGTCGCGTTCACCGACCAGGTGCCTGCGGATGCCGGTGGCCAGCGAGGACTCGCCCGCGGTCCAGGTGTAGAAGGGGCCCGGACGGAGACGGGCGTCCCGTACGACCCGCAGCGCGAGCGTGCCCGGCCGCATGGAGGGGTCGTCGCGGGGCAGCCAGTGGATCGTTGTGGCCGCGGGCGCGACGACCTCGCGGCGGATGTCGTCGCGGGTCGGGATTTCGAGGAAGACCTCGGCAGGCAGCGCGTCGGTGGTGCGCTCCAGGATCGCGAGGATCGCAGGCAACGCGCTCTCGTCGCCGACGAGAAGCTGCCAGGCGGCGCCGGGGGTGGGCGCGTAGCGGCAGCCCTCGTCGAGAAAGGCGACCTTGTCGCCGGGCTCGGCCGTCAGTGCCCAGGCGGTACCGGGGGCGGCGGGCCCGTCCGAGGTCTGTTCGCCGTGGGCGTGCTCCCCGTGGAGGGACACCTCGATGTCGAACGCGGACGTCTCCGGCCTGAAGCGCCGGATCGTGTACGTCCTGACGCGGGGGCGCTGCGCGCTCGGCTGGAGGGTGTACCGGAGCATCCACCGCTCGCTGGTCGGGAGCACGACCTCGGTCCGGCCGGGGCCCGCGAAGAAGAGGCGGCCCGACTGGTCGTAGCCGATCCGCTCCAGATGCCGGAAGTCGCCGCCGCCCAGGGTGAGGCGCGCGAAGTGACGGCCGATCCGCTCACGGCCCTGGACCGTCAGCGTCAACATCCGCCGCCGACGCGGGCGTTGCTGTCCGGTCGGCGCCCCTGACGACCCGGGGCCCCTCACGGTGTCACGCCGGTGGACCGGTTCGGACGCCGACTCGTCAGGGTTCATGTCGATGCTCATGAGGCAATCCTTGGCCTGGCCGCACCTGTCGCACCACCGGTATACTGACGCCTGATGCCGGAAACCCGCCAACCTTCGCAACTGCCCTCCGCGCTCAGTGGGACGACACCCAGCGGCGGAGGCTGGCTCCCGCACGGCTACCACCTCGACGCCCACTCGCACCCGCAGGGCCAGTTGGTGTACGCGGCCGCCGGCGCGCTGGCCACCACGACCGAGCGCGGTACCTGGGTCGCGCCGTTCAACAGGGTGACGTGGACGCCACCGGGATTCGACCATTCCCATCGCTTCTACGGCAGGACCGACGCGCGGCTGCTCAGCATCCCGGTCGCGCTGTGCGGCGAACTCGTGGCTCATCCCAGCGTCTTCGAGGTGGGCCCCTTGCTGCGCGAGGCCATCCTGGCGCTCACCGATCGGCCGATGTTCCGCCCCGGCGCCCGCGAACGGCTGCTCACGGTGGTGGTCGACGAACTGACCGAGACCCCAGAGCGGTCCCTGCACCTGCCCGAACCGCGCGACGGGCGACTGCGCGCGGTCACCGGTCTCCTGCAGGCCGATCCCGGCCGGAGCGTGACCCTGGCCGAACTGGGACGGACCGTGGGAGCGAGCGAGCGCACCCTGAGCCGCCTGTTCCACACCGAACTCAGCATGAGCTTCCACCGCTGGCGCACGATCCTGCGCATCCACCACGCCCTGGTCCATCTCACCGACGGCAGGTCCGTCACCGACACCGCGATGGAATGCGGCTGGTCCAACCCCTCAAGTTTCATCGAGGCGTTCACGGCCGTCGTCGGCCAGACCCCCGGCCGCTATCAGGCGGATCTGCTCGACGGATCGGCGTAGCCGCACTCGGCACCACAGGTTGGCGGCTTTCCCGTACCGGCTGTCCATTTACCGGTTGGCGGAAATCACCGTCGGATCCAGAGTGGTGATCAGTACGAGGCGCCGACCGAACTGGAAAAGACATGACTGACACAGGCACGACCACCACCGTGGCCATCATCGGGGCCGGAGTCTCCGGGCTCGCGCTCGGCAGTTTCCTGCTGCGCAACGGAATCGGTTGCGTCATCCTGGAAAAGCACAGCCGCGCGTACGTCGAGCGGCGGCAACGAGCCGGAACCATCGACGCCTTCGGGGTGCGCATGTTCCGCGAATGGGGGCTCGAAGAGGTACTGGAGGGTGACTCCGTCCAGGAGTCCGAGGGCGGCTTCTTCATCGACGGCCAGGAGATGCCGATCGAGATGGACGACGACGACAACGACAGTATGTTCTGTCCCCAGCAGGTCCTCGTCCGGAATCTCACGGATGTGTTCCTGCGCGAAGGCGGAGACCTTCGCTTCGAGGCCGTCGACATCTCCCCGGAAGACATCGAAGGCCCGCACCCGCTCGTTCGCTACCGGGACACCGCAGGTGCGACAAGGGTCGTCACCTGCGACTTCATCGCCGGCTGCGACGGCGACCGCGGCGTCAGCAGGGCGAGCATCCCCGCCGACGCCCTTACCCGCCACTCCCACGAGTACGGATATTCGTGGCTGAGCGTCCTGGCCGAGGTGCCGACCAGCCCCTCGGGAATGGCGATACATTCCCGCGGCCTCGCCGGGCTGATCCCCCGCGGCGCGAACGCCAGTCGCGCCTATCTCCAGTGCCCGGTCGACGACACTCTTTCGCAGTGGCCGGACGAACGCGTCTGGAGCGAACTGGAAGCTCGTTTCGGCACCCCCGTGTCGACCGGCCGGATCATCGACAAGCAACTCGTGCCCCTGCGAAGCGTGGTGTACAGCCCCATGAGCCACGGCGCCCTGTATCTGCTCGGGGACGCGGCACACATCGTTCCGCCGATGAGCGCGAAAGGAATACATCTCGCCCTCCACGACGCCGAGGTGTTCGCCCGTGCCGTCACCCACCGGATCCGGAAAGAGGATTCGAGTCTGCTCGACGGTTACTCCGAGACGTGCCTGCGCCACATCTGGAACTACCAGGCATTCGCGACCTGGATCACCGAGCTCATGCACAACGCCGGTGACGCCTCGTACGAGGGGGAGTTCCGCAAGCGGATCGCCCGAGCCGAACTGGAACGCCAGTTCAGCTCCCCCACGGCGAACCGCCTGTTCAGCGAGTTCACCGCCGGGGTGGCGTAGCCGGGGTGGACCAGGGGGCGTCGTCCGTGTCCTGATCCGACCAGGTGCGGATCGGCCCAGGTACGGATCGGCCGGGTGTGGATCCGCCCAGGTGCGGATCGACGCTTCCCTCTCGCACCGGGCACATGATGTACTCCACTGACGTGATCGAATAGTTGATCCGACCCCTTCACTGGCGCGATGGAGTTGCCTGCCATGCCGACCGGCCCACAGCGGTTCTCACAGATCGTGACCGACAAGGCGCATCCCGCGCGTGTCTATGACTGGCTGCTGGGCGGCAAGGACAACTATCCGGTCGACGAGGCGGTGGGAGAGAAACTGCCGCCCGAGGCCAAGGACGCGGCCCGGCAGAACCGGCAGTTCATGCACCGGGCGGCCGGCTGGCTCGCCACCCAGGGCATCGACCAGTTCCTGGACATCGGCACGGGTATCCCCACGGAGCCCAACCTGCACCAGATCGTCCAGGACATCGTGCCGACGGCGAAGATCGTCTACACCGACAACGACCCGATCGTGCTGCGGCACGCCGAGGCGCTGTTGGTCAGCCGTCCTGGTGGCGTCACCGACTACATCGAGGCCGATGTGCGGCAGCCGGAGGCGATCGTCGAACACGCCCGGCGCGTCCTGGACTTCAGCCGTCCGATCGCGCTGTCGCTCATCGCGCTGATGCACTTCATCCCCGACGAGCAGGACGCCCACGCCATCGTCCGCGACCTGGTCGCCACGCTGCCGTCGGGCAGTTACCTGGTGCTGTCGCACGCCGCCTCCGACCTGTATCCGGAACTCGCCGCACAGGTCACCGCCGAGTACGCCAAGGGCGGCATCCAGCTCGGTTTCCGCACCCGCGCGGAGGTGGAGCGCTTCTTCGACGGCCTCGATCTCGTTCCGCCCGGCCTGGTGACGGCGACGGAGTGGGACGCCTCGGGCAAGGTGCGGACGGCCGACGGCAGCGGCATCTACACGGGAGTCGCCCGCATTTCGTGAACCGGGTCGTCCCCGAGTTCCGGTGACCGGATCGTCCCGAGGCGCTCGTGAAGCGGGTCGTCCCGAAGCAGCAAGGGCACGTCTTGCCGATTGGCACCGGCTGTCACGTCTGACGCAGGAGCCCCAAGGGCAGGCCTTACGGGACTGAGCCGCTGCGGTTTCGGCAGTTCCGCCCGCGCCGGGACCGTACGACACCGAAGGGACCCCCGTGCACCCTTTCCGTACGCCCTCGCTGCGCCGCGTCGCGCCGACCTTCGCCCTCGCTCTCACACTCATGGCGTCCGGGTCGGCGGTCTCCGCCACCACGGCCGCCACCGCAACCGCCACCACCGCGTCCGCCTCGGGCGACCGGCACTCGGCCGCCCCGGCCGGGCGCGCGTGGTTCACGTCCTGGGCCCAGTCCCAGCAGGAACTCGCCCCGACTCCCCTGCGTGACCAGTCCGTTCGCATGATCACCCATCTCGGTCAGGGCGGCGGGGCCCTGCGCGTCCGGATCCAGAACACCTTCGGCGGCACCCCGCTCACCGTCGACGCCGCCACCGTCGGCCGAAGCAGCGGGGACGGCCCGGCGGTCGACGGCGCCGTCCGTCCCCTCACCTTCGACGGCCGGCCCGAGGTCGTCGTCCCGGCCGGCGGCGAGGTGTGGAGCGACGCCGCCGCGTTGAAGACCCGCGCACAGGACGACGTCGCGGTCTCCCTGTCCGTGTCCGGCACGGTCACACCCGGAAGACACACCAGCGCCTTCCGCACCAACTACCTCACGGCGCCCGGCTCGGGCGACCACACCGCCGAGGCGAGCGGCGACGCGTACACGCAGACGGTCGGGTCCACCTACCTGGTCAGCGCCGTCGACGTACACAACCCCGCGCTCAAGGGCACGATCGTCGCGTTCGGCAGCTCGGTGGTCGACGGGACCGGCAGCACCGACTGCGGGCCCGGCTGCACACCGGACGGAACCGATCACCGGTGGACGGACGAGGTCGCCCGCCGCATCACCGCCGAGCTCCCCCGCACCCGGCAGCTCGCGATCGCCAACGCGGGCATCGGCGGCACGACCAGCTCCGCCGACTGCCCCCGCAATCCCGCCGGAATACGCGGTCTCGACGCGGCGGCCCGGCTCGACCGCGATGTCCTCGCCCTGCACGGGGTGACCGGAGTCCTCTACTACTACGGCACGAACGACCTCGCCAACGGCTGCGACGCCGACCGGATCCTCCGCAGCTACGACGAGGTCTTCGAGCGTCTGCGGACCGCCGGGATCAAGGTCTACGTCACGCCCATCACCTCTCGCCCGGGCTACACCGACCAGAACAATCTCGACCGCCACGCCGTCGGCACCCAGGTAAAGACGGGGAACACCTGCGACGGAACGTGCGACGGCGTGATGGACTTCGACCAGGTGCTCAAGGACCCGCTGAAGCCCAACGGCATCAACCCGGCGTACGACACCGGCGACGGGGTGCACGCCAACATCGCGGGCCAGAAGGCGCTGGCCGACTTCCTCTCGCTGCCGATGCTCCTCTCCTCGACCGCGCACCGCTGACGCCTCCGGCACGTCCGATACCGCCGACGCGTCTGATGCCGCTGACATCGCTGACGCCACTCCCGACCGCCGCGGCACCCCGGCCGCGGCGGTCGTGGGTGCCCCCGCCGGGTGCCGGATCACGAGTGGGGTCAGAATCAGGGGGTGACCGTGCCATCCGCCGTGCCATCCGAGACCTCGCCGCCGTCAGGACAGACCCTGTGCGGCGAGGCCCCCCGCAGCCCCCTGCGCGCCTTCCTGCAGACGGAGACCGGCAGTGCCGCGGTCCTGCTGGCCGGCGCGCTCGCCGCCCTCGTCTGGGCCAACGTCTCCGCAGGCTCGTACGAGACGCTGTGGGGAACCGAGTTGTCGGTCCGCATCGGCTCGGGCGGAGTGGACCTGGAGCTGCGGGAGTGGCTGAACAGCGGGCTGATGACGCTGTTCTTCTTCGTCGTCGGCCTGGAGGCGCGCCGCGAGTTCGACATGGGCGAGCTGCGGGAGCGCCGGCGGATCACCCTGCCGCTGCTCGCCGGGCTCAGCGGGATGCTCGTGCCCGTCGCGATCTATCTGGCCGTCAACGCGGGCGAGGACTCCGTCCACGGCTGGGGTGCCGCCATGTCCACGGACACGGCCTTCGCGCTGGGCATGCTCGCCGTGTTCGGGAAACGGCTGCCCGGCAGCCTCCGGGTCTTCATCCTCACCGTCGCCGTCGTCGACGACTTCCTGGCCCTGGCCGTGATCGCCTTCGCCTACAGCGGGGCCATCTCCCTGCCCGCGCTGCTGACCGCGCTCGGCCTGTTCGCCGTCGTCCTGCTGGTACGCCGCACCCTCGGCATGCGCGTCCCCTCCGCGTACGCGGTGCTGGGCGTGGCCATCTGGGTGGCGCTCCTGACGTCGGGGGTGGACCCGGTGGTGACCGGCCTTGCGATGGGGCTGCTGACCTACGCCCGCCCGGCGGAGCGCGGCGACCTGGAACAGGCCAGCAGGCAGTTCCGGCGTTTCCGCGAGCAGCCCACCCCCGAACTCGAACGCAACGTAAGACGCCAGATCGCCTCGACCCTCTCCCCCAACGACCGCCTCCAGCGCATGCTCCACCCGTGGACGAGCTATGTGATCGTGCCGCTGTTCGCCCTCGCCAACGCCGGCATCACACTCAGCACCGACCAGCTGACCAGCGCGTTCACCTCACCGGTCACCCTCGGCATCCTTCTCGGTTACGTGCTCGGCAAGCCGCTCGGCATCATCGGCGCGACCTGGCTCACGACGCGGGTCAGCAAAGGGCGCCTGCACCCGCCGGTCGGCTGGGGCGCCATCACCGCGGGCGGCACCCTGGCCGGCGTGGGCTTCACCGTGTCCCTGCTGATCGCCACCCTCGCCTTCGACGGCGACCGGCTGGAGCAGGCGAAGGTCGGCATCCTCGGCGCCGTACTCTGCTCGTTCCTGCTCTCCTGGCTCGTCACCGGGGTGATCGGTGCCCTCTCCGCGCCGTCCCGGGCCCGCGCCCTGCTGGGTACGGGGCAGACCATCGTCGACCTCAGCGACCCCGTCGACATGGACCGCGACCATGTGCGGGGCCCCCGGGACGCTCCCGTGACCCTCCTGGAGTACGGGGACTTCGAGTGCCCCTACTGCGGACTGGCCGAGCCGGTCGTGCGCGAGCTGCTCGCCGACTTCGGCGACGTGCGCTACGTATGGCGGCATCTGCCGCTCCCGGACGTGCACCCGGGTGCCCAGCTCGCCGCGGAGGCCGCCGAGGCCGCCGACCGGCAGGGCCGCTACTGGGAGATGCACGAGCAGATGATGGGGCATCAAGGGGATCTGCTGCCGAAGGACCTGCTCCGCTACGCCGAGGAGATCGGTCTCGACACCGACCGCTTCCTCGCCGACCTCCGAGCCGGTACGGGTGCCGCGAGGGTCGCCGCGGATGTGGAGTCCGCGGATCTCAGCGGGGTGTCGGGCACCCCCACGTTCTTCGTCAACGGCCGCCGCCATCACGGCGCCTACGACATCGACGCCCTGTCCGCGGCGGTGAAAGCCGCACGGCAGCGGGCCTCGCTCGCGGGAGCGGGGCGCAAGGACTGACGTCGCGGGTTCACCGTGCGCGCGGGTTCACCGCGGGTTCATGTGTTCAACGCGCGCGCAGGTTCACTGCGGGTTCGTAGTGTTCACCGCGCGCAGGCCCCGGTCGGCGAAGGTGATCAGCCACTCGAAGCTCTCGTCGATGTCGGCGCTCCACTGGAAGCCGTCGGCCGCCTGCAGCGTGGCGAACCCGTGGCAGAGGCTGCGGAGCATGCGCAGGGCGTGGTCCACGTCGGACTCCGGGATCTCGTAGCCGCGCAGAACCGCCGTGAACGCTCCGAGCAGCCGCCGGCCCGCGACGGCCATCGGATCGTCCCGGTCGGTCGGTTCCACGCCGATCGTCGCGGCGTACCGGCCGGGATGCTCCAGGACGAAGGCGCGGAAGGCGCGCGCGGCGGCCGCCAGGGCATCGCGGCCCGCGTAACCCTGGACCGCGCCGCCGACGGCGTCGGCCGCCTCGCTCATCGCCAGGGCCGCGATGCGCCGGTTGAGGTCCTCCTGGCCGTCCACGTGTTTGTACAGGGACGGCGTGCGCACGCCCAGCCGCCCGGCCAGCAGGCCCATCGTCAGGCGGGCGAAGCCCACCTCGTCGGCGAGGGCGGCCCCGGCCGCGACCACGGCCGCCGGGTCCAGGCCGGCCCTAGGCACGGGCGGCGTCCGACCGCAGGAAGTCGAGCATGAGCGAAAGCACCTCGTCGGGGAACTGGTCGTGCGGATAGTGTCCGGCGCCCTCGATCATCTCAAGGCGACCGAGGCCGGACGGCAGGTCGTCGACGATCGCCGCCCCCTCGGCGTGCGGGTCGGCCCAGTCGGGGTCGAGGGTGCCCATCACGACCAGGACCGGGCAGCGGACGTTGCCGAGCTGCGCGCCCGCGTCGGTCGGGGCGCTGCGGCCCATGCCCTGCATGGCCTTCATCCGGCCCGGCTCGCGCATCAGGGAGTCGATACGGCCGAGCCGCTCGGCCCAGTGGGCCGGCTTCACGCCGGGGTAGGCCACGTCGAGGTACGAGCGCCACTGCCCCACGCTGCCGAACACACCGGCGCCGAGCAGTCGCAGCATGCCCTGCCGGTAGCGCTTGAGGCGCAGGTCACCGAGGCTGACCGACTGCTTGCGGGTGAACGGCGCCAACTCGACGACCGCGGTGATCAGTGAGGGCTCCTGCGCCGCGGCGATGGTCGCGGCGCCGCCGGAGATCGAGTGGCCGACGAGTACGGCCGGGCCGCCCAGGTGACGGATCAGGGCGAGCAGGTCGCCGGCGATCGCGGTGCGGCTCCAGGCCGGCCAGACGGCGCTGGATTCGCCGCAGCCGCGCAGATCGACGGCGGCGACCCGGTGGCCCGCCGCCACCAGCGACGGGATCAGCGCACGGTACGCGGCACGGCTGTCGCCCATGCCGTGCGCGAGGACGATCAGCGGGCCGGACCCCGCCACCTCGTAAGCGATGGTGCCGCCGTCGACGGCAAGGTACTCGGTCATGGCATCTCCCAGGTCGTATTGGCTAATGTTGTTAGCCAAAAGCTAATCCCATTAGCCGATCCTGTCAACGGCGACCGCGCCGTCGAACCCTCGTCGCGGTGGAGCAGCCGGCCGAAGTTGCGGTTGCCACCGGAGACGTCCCGGCCCTCGTGGCGCTCGCGGACCGCGCCCGGCACCAGGCAGAAGCCGGGGATTCGAGGTGGAACGACTCGAACGGCGCGGCCTCGAAACGGACGGAACCGTCGCCTCTCCGACGGCGACGGTCGGCCCCGCGGTCACGTCCGCTTCGGAAGCAAGGCACAATTGGGGTGCCGACGACGCCACCAGCCGCTCCGACCACGGCTGTTCGAGGCCACCGGTGCGTCACACGAGGCGACCGGCCGACGCGAACGCCGGGCCGCCCTTCCGGATCGCGGTACCGGACTCCGGTTCCAGATCCCGTTTCCGGGGCGTGAGTTGCGACTGCGACCGGTAGTGCGACCGCGGCAAAACTTTTCCTCCGCGGACCAATCCGTGCACACCAGTGGCAACGGATCACTTGCGCAGACTCACGACGCGCGGGCGGCCCCCGGTCGCAGGGCGTCACCCCCGGCTGCCGGACGAGGCTCCGGCCGCGGTGCCGGGACAACAGAACTTCAGCGAAAGGGCAGTTGCATGACAGGCAAGGCGGGCGAGGAAGGGCACATACGCCCGAAGCACGGTACGGACGTCATGGACCGTGTCGAGCACGATGTTCGGGAGCCGGACCTTGAGGGCGCCGCGCGACAGTCGGACCTGGCCGACACGGCTCACACAGCAGAGTCCCGTGACACGGCTCGCACAGCAGAGTCCCGTGACACGGCTCGCACAGCAGAGTCCCGTGACGCGGACGCCGTAACGGCCGTGACGGCTCAAGCCGGCACCGTCGACGACGACGCTCCGGGCGGCGCCGACTCCACCGGACACGCCACGGACGGCTTCGGCCCGGCGACCGCTTCCGTACCGCCGGCGGGCGGTGGGCCCGTGTTCGTCGATCCCAGCGGCCGGCGGGCCAACGGGCTGCGCCGGATGGGCTGGCTCGTGGCGGTCGGGTGCGTGTGCTCGGCCGCCACCCTGGGCCTCGCGGTCACCGGCGGCAACTCCACCGCACCCTGGCTCCAGATACCCGGCATGCTCGGTGGCGCCGGCCAGAACCGAAGCGTGGACGAGGCGCAGCGGCCGGAACAGCAGGGATCCGGCGCACCGGCCGCCGACAACCCCTCGTCCACCGCCGCGGGGGCCCCGACCAGGAAGGGGACCGGGCCCACGGACACGGACGTGACGACCGGCTCACCGACGGGCAAGAAGGGCTCGAACGCCGCACCGGGCCAGTCGTCCGACTCCAGCCCGTCCACCAGGGCCAGCGACGCGGCGTCACCACCCGCCGGCGGTACGGAAGCGGTCGCCGGGCAGCCGAGCGGGGCGGCGTCCCCCGACGTGATCCAGGAGCCGACCACTGCTCCGAGTTCGGCCGACCCCACTCCCCCGGACTCCTCGACGGAACCCTCCCCGACCGGCACACCCGCGTCCGGCCTCCTCGACGGACTGGCCGACGCGGTCTCGGGCCTGTTCGGAAAGTGATCGCGTCTCCTGACGGCTTCGGTATCGAATGCCGAGTACGCCGAGTACCGAAGGACCGAGGCCGACGCCGACATCGACGCGCACACGCCCGAGTTACCCTTTCGGTCGCCTGCACGTAGGAGTGAATCGACCCATTTTCGATATTCCTACTGTCAGTGCGGCTCGGCAATTCTCACGCGCCCTGCCGATCCGCACTCATCCGGGATCTACACACACCACACACTTTTTCAAAGCGGCATGACCATGGCGGGAATGAATTTCACGGCGGGCCCAGCCGCAGGAAATTGGCGGCATCCGGCCCTTTAAGTATACCTATGCATTTCGCATCTCTCTGGCCGATTCAAACAATTCAGCTCGAATTGAACGTCGCCAGATTCATCATCTGCGTAATATTCCAGCGACAGAAACAGGCGATTCCGTGCGGCCGAGAACCGCCGGGCAGGCCCCATCCCCTCACAGGAGTTGGCCCCTCGATGACGCTGAATATTCCTGACGCACCAATGCGGCGCACCATGTCGGCTTGGATCGCGGCGGTAACGGCCGTGGTGCTCGCCGCTGCCGTTCTCGCGATGACGACGACACGCGCCGATGCCATTGCCACCCCGGTTCCTCTCGGTACGGCGGGAAGCTTTGCCGTTCTGGCCGGTGCCGAGGTCACCAATACCGGGCCCTCGCAGATCACCGGGGATCTCGGAGTGCACCCCGGCACAGCGATCACGGGATTCCCGCCAGGAATCGTCCTGGGGACCCAGCATTCCGCGGACGCCGTGGCGGCCCAGGCGAAGAGCGACTTGGTCGCGGCCTACAACGACGCTGCCGGGCAGGCCACGGATGCCGCCCTTCCCCCGGACGCCGGTGGCCTGACGCTGGTACCGGGTGTCTACACCGCTTCCTCCACCCTCGGGCTCACCGGCACCCTCACGCTCGACGCCCAGGGCGACCCGAACGCCGTCTGGGTGTTCCAGGTCGGCTCCGGTCTGACGACGGCGTCCGCCAGCCGGGTGCTCCTCGTCAACGGCGCTTCGCCGTGCAACGTGTACTGGAAGGTCGGCAGTTCGGCCACGCTCGGCACCGACTCCACCTTTGTGGGCACCATCCTGGCCCTGACCTCGATCAGCGTCACCACGGGAGCGAGCATCGACGGCCGGGCACTGGCCCGTAACGGCGCCGTGACCCTGGACACCAACGTGATCAACCGGGGCACCTGCACCGCGGGCACCGGCGGGACCACCGGCGGAGCCACCGGAGGTCTCGTCTCGGGTGGTCTGATCGCCGGCGCCACGACCGGTGGCACCACGGCGGGCACCACGGGCAACACCACGGTCGGGGTCATCGGCGGTGTGCCGACCGGTGGCGGAACCGGTGGTACCACCGGCGGGCTGCTCGGCGGCGTCCTGACGAGCGGTGGCACCACCGGCGGCGTCCTCGGCGGCCTCATCGCGGGCGCCACCAGCGGCGGCGCAACGGCTGGTGCTCCCGGCGGCTCCACGGGCGGTGCCCCCGGCGGCTCCACGGGTGGCGGTCACGGCGGCTCCACGGGTGGCGGCCATGGCGGCTCCACGGGTGGCGGCCATGGCGGCTCCAGCGGTGGAAACGGCCATGACCATCACGGGCAGAAGCCCGGCAAGCCCGGTCATGACCACCACGGCGGTCACGACGGCAAGCCCGGCGACCACGGCCACGGCCACGGCAAGCCGGACGATCACGGTGGCCACGACGGCCACGGCGGCAAGCCCGGCCACGAGGACGGATACGGCGACGATCACAAAGGTCGCCACGAGAAGGCCGCCTAGCTCGATGTGAGCGAGGAGGGCGGACGGCGCGCGGCGGATCGGATCGTCTTCGATTCCGTCACGCGCCGTCCGTGGAGGCTCAGGAGAATCGGAGAAGCCGGGATGGAAGAGCCGGGTGGGGCCGTGCGAGGCGGCGTCGAAACGGTGGAGGCGGACGAAGCGGACCGGACGGCGGTCGAACCGGTTCCCCCTGCGAGCGGGAGACCTCCCGCACGCCGAGCGCCCAGGGTGTCCCCACAGCCCACGTCATGGCCCGTACGTGTCCTGAAGGCGGGCTCGGGAGCAGGCGTGGTCCTTTGCCTGGCGACGGCGCTGATCCACGTGCTCCTGGTGTTTTTGCACGTGGCGCCTCCCAACCCCCTCTCCCGGGAGTACAACCGGCAGGTCGACGCATGGGTCTTCCCACTGTTCGAACAGAACTGGCGGCTCTTCGCGCCGGATCCCGAGTCGGTCAACCACCAGATCGCCGCACGGACCATGCACACCGCGCCGGACGGCAGTGTGCGGGTGAGCGGCTGGTCCGACCTGACCGCCGTCGACAACTCCGCGGTGAGACACCAGCCGTTCCCGAGCCACACGGCCCAGAACATGCTGCGCAGGGCCTGGAGTTCGTACCTGGAGACGCACGGGGGCGACGACCGGCCGCGCTCGCAAAGGGCGTTGATGATGCAGCGCTACCTGACCAACATCGCGGCGGACCGCCTCACCGCCCACCGCGGCGGCGCCTTCGAGTCCGTCCAGCTGCGGGTGATCACGGTGCCGATCGCACCGGCTGACGGCCCCGGCTCGCCCATCGCTGCTCCAAAGCCTGCCGATACGCGATATCTGCCCTGGTGGAAGGTCGACTCCCATGGAAACTGAGCAGTCGGTCGCACCGAACCGGCGTGTGCCCGAAGGACCCGTCGGGCTCGACGGTCCCGGAGGACCCGGAGGAGCCGGAGGGGCGCACGGGGACGAGCCGCGCCGGGCTCCGGAGCGGCTCGGTGTGCTTCTCGGTGTCCTGACCGAGCGGCCGGTCGGCCTGTACGCCGCCGCGGTGCTGCGTATCGGCTACGGATTTCTCTACCTGGTCTTCCTGTCGCGGGAGTTCCCGAACCGCGACGAGATCTGGGGCCCCGGGTCACCGTGGACCCCCGAGCTGGCCAGGCAGCTGTTCGACCAGACAGGGTGGGCGAGCATCCTCACCCTGTCCGACAGCCGACCGTACTTCGAGGCCTGTTACGCGGCAGCCCTCGTCACATCCGCACTGTTCATGCTGGGCTGGCGCACCAGAGCGGTGTCCGTGCTCTTCGCGGTCGTGGTCGCGTCCTTCCACGCCAGAGCCATCTTCATGACCGACGGAGGAGACAATCTCATCCTCCTCATGGCGTTGTACCTGGTCTTCACCGCGTGCGGCCGCCGCTGGTCCCTGGACGCCCGCCGGGCCCGGCCGCGAACTTCCCCGGGCGGGGCGAGGACCGGGCCGGCGGTCCTGGACACGGGCCGCCTCCGGTATCAACTGGGCGCGTCCCGCACGAGGTTGACGGCAGTGCTCCACAACTGCGGCATGTTCGTCATCGCGGCCCAGGTCTGTTTCCTCTACGGATCCGCCGGGCTCTACAAGGTGCAGGGCGGCTCCTGGGGCAACGGGACCGCCCTCCACTACGTCCTCAACCTCGGCCTGTTCAGGCCCTGGCCCGAACTGTCGCTCCTGGCGGACGAGCACGACGTACTGATCGCCGTCGCCTGCTACCTGACCGTGCTGTTGCAGGTCGCGTTCCCCTTCGTCCTGTTCGGCCGGCTCAAGTACCCGGTACTGACGATGCTGTTGGGCATGCACCTGGGCATCGCGGTGCTCATGGGACTCCCGCTCTTCTCCGGCGCGATGATCGTGGCGGACGCCGTGTTCCTGCCGGACCGCTTCTACCTGCGTCTTGGACGGTCCGTGCGGCACGTCGTCCGGCGGACCCGTATCCGGCGGGCGGAGGCTTCGACCGGCGGCACGACGGCGCTCGTACCGCGGCAGCAGCCCGCCACGGTCAGCTCCGTATCAGGCGGATACCCAGCGCCCACGCGCACATCGTGTCGGGCGACGACACCCCATGGTCCTTCGAGCCCGACCTGACCCCGGGGTTCGTGCCGTCCACGGTCGGTTCCAACTGCCACAGCAGGGAGCCCGGTTCGGTGGGGAGTGCCTCGGCACCGATGCCCGTCAGAACGTGTCCGCTCGCGGGCAGCGACAGGGCCGCGGACGGATGCGGCACCGGGCCGCTGTCGCTGTCGGCGAAGTCCGTCCAGGCCTCGACGGTGTACTCGGCGCCGTCCACCGTGAAAGAGGACTTCAGGCACACCGCGAAGGCGTCGACGGTGCAGGGGCTGGAGACCTCGTGGTCCTTGGAGCGCACGGTCCAGGCACCGCCCGCCCGGGGGAAGGAGGCGGTGGCCAGGTTGCCCTCGGCCCTGCCGCCCCTGGTGTCACGCCAGTTGACGCGAAAGCCCCCGCCGATCAGCGTGTGGCCCGCCGGGACCCGCGCGGACGCGAAAGGGTGCGCCGCGTGCGCGCTTCGGGTGCGGACGACGGTCAGCAGTTCCCCGGCCAGCCGTTCACGGCTGACTCCGTCGATCTTCATTCCGATGGCGAAGGCCGTCAGCCGGTGCGGCTGGGGGATGTTGTGGTCCTTGGACGACGCCAGCCAGGCCGAGCCGTCGTCCGCCGGGTAGGAGGCGGTGAGCAGCGCGCCGTGCGGTGAGTTGACGGCGGTGGCGCCGCCACCGATCGCCACCATGTCGCTGTCGACCTCGGCGGCAAGGTCGGTGCAGTGCTGCTGGTCGTGGTCGGCCCGGTGCCGGAAGGCCGCGGTGGTCATCAGCCCGGAGGCGTCACGGCGGCGGAACAACTCGCGGCTGCGCCGGGGCCCGACCGGCGAACGCAAGGGTCCTGCGACGGGGTGGCCCGCGGGATCGAACCCGGGGACCCGCGTGCCGGCCGACGCAGCCCGGGGGTCGGCCGCTGCGACTCGCGTGCCCGTCGACGTGGCCCGTGTGTCGGTCACCGGCCCGAGGTCCGTCAGGCGGCGGACCGCCTCCCGGCCCGCGCGCGTGCCGTAGTGCTTGAAGGCGAACCGGCGGGCCCGCTCCGGGGAACGGTCGGTCAGACAGCGGAGCAGGGACGGGGCGGCCCCCGGGGCCGAGTCGTCGGTCGCCCGCCAGTTGTCGTCGCCCGCCTCCCGCCAGATGGCGGCGGCCATCAGCCGCGGATCGTCGAAGCAGGCGCACGAGGCGTCCTCCAGGATCCGCCACAGCGTCTTGGGTACGTCGTCCAGCACTCCGGGCCGCCCCTGGCCCGGCTCCTGGTGCCAGTGCAGCATCGCCCCTGCCTCGCAGAAGCCGACGCGCAGCCATCTGCCGTCCGGGTGCCGTAGTCGCGCCGTCTGCGATCCGTTCTCCGAAACGGTGCACGTACAGCCCCGACGGGCGGGATCCGGTTCGAGGAGCGCGTGCAGCACCGCCAATGAGCCGCAGCGGTCGAGGAGTTCGGCGGTGCCCGGCAGCCGCAGGGCGACGTCGTGGAGGTTCATGCCGCCATTCAAGCGCCCGGGACCGACAACGCGGGGCGTCTTGAGCCCGGAAGGGGCCGCAAGGGGCCGCAAGGGGCCGCAAGGGGTCGGAGGAGGCGGGTCGATCTCGGGTGGGAACGGAACGGGAACGGGGTTCGGGACAGTCCGGGTGACTCGGACGGCGGTGCGCTCCGGTGCCGCCCGGGTCCGCTCAACCGCCCTCGTTCCCAGCGACTGTTCAGGAGACCCCTCGTGCACCCATTGCTGCGTACAGGTGAGGAAGTTGGTGACGCGCTGGCCGAGAACCGGCCCGTTGTCGCCCTGGAGTCGACGGTGATCGCGCACGGGCTGCCCTATCCGGGCAACGTGGAGACCGCGCTCGCCATCGAGAAGGCGGTCCGGGAGTCGGGCGCCGTACCGGCGACCGTCGGGCTGGACGGCGGCCGGTTCACCGTGGGGATGTCGCCCGACGACATGGAGCGCTTCGCGGTCGGGCCCGATGTGCCCAAGGTGTCCAGCCGGGATGTCGGGGTCGTACTGGCCGGTGGCGGCCTGGGTGCCACCACCGTGGCCTCGTCGCTCGTCGCCGCGGATCTCGCGGGCATCCCGTTCTTCTCCACGGCGGGCATCGGTGGTGTCCACCGCGGTGCGGGCGAGAGCTTCGACATCTCCGCCGACCTCGTGCAGTTCACGCGGAGCAAGGTGGCCGTCGTCTGTGCCGGCGCCAAGAGCATCCTGGACCTGGGGCTGACACTGGAGTACCTGGAGACGCTCGGTGTGCCGGTGATCGGCTACCGCTTCGACCACTTCCCCGCCTTCTACTGCCGTTCCAGCGGCCTGCGCGTACCCCAGCGGATCGACGACCCGGGCGACATCGCGCGTGCCGTGCGGATGCACTGGGCGGCCGGTCTGCCGGGCGGTGCCCTGATCACCGCGCCCATCGACGAGGAACACGCCCTGGACAGCGACCTCATGGAGGGTGTGATCCAGGGAGCGCTGCGCGCCGCCGAGGACGACGGGGTACGCGGTCCCGCCGCGACCCCGTACCTGATGAAGGCCGTCTCGCGGGCCACGGAGGGCCGTTCGGCCGCCGCCAACCGCGAGGTGCTCATCAGCACCGCCCGGCTCGCCGGACACCTCGCCGTCGCCTACGCGGCCACCGCCGAACCGGACGGGCGGGCCGCGGCATGACCTCCGCGTTCGTCTTCGACATCGACGGCACCCTCGCCGACACCCCGAACGCCATCGCCGAGTTGATCGGCTCCGTGGTGCGCGACCTCGGCGCCCGTCCCGGCCACGCGGAGGTGCTCGCGACGGTCGGCAAGCCTCTGGAGGCGTCTCTCGCGGGGCTGTTGGGCACGTGCGTACACGACACCGTGACCGCCGAGGCCGCCGCCCGCTACCGCCGCCGCTTCACCACGGACGTCCTCAGCCGGGGACCCGCGCTCCTGCTGCCGGGCGTGACCGAAGGACTGGACCGGCTTCGGTCGGCGGGGCGTCCGCTCGGGATCGCCACCTCCAAGATCTACGCCAGTGCCCACGCGCTCCTGGACGCCACCGGCATCCTCAACAGGTTCGACACCGTCGTCTGCCACAACATGGTCGAACGCGGCAAGCCCCACCCCGACATGGCGCTGCGGGCCCTGGCCGACCTCGGCGCGCAGGCGTCGCGGTCCTGGTACGTGGGCGACACCGTCACCGACATGGCGATGGCGCGTGCCGCCGGTCTGCGGACCGTGGCCGTGTCCTACGGCGTCGACTCCGCCGAGGCGCTCGCCGCCGCCGGCGCCGGCCATGTAGTCGCCGACTTCCCCGCGGTGATCGACATCCTCCTGCACGGCGCCCCGCGCACCACCCGGGTCAACACCCGAGTCACGCCCCGAATCACCACCCGAGCCCTCACCGGGACCAGCCCGGAACCGACCGGAGCCCTGTCATGACCACCGCGCAGACCCCCCAAGCCTCCCCGCCCGCCTCCCCTGAGACCTCTCCCAAGACCTCCCCCGAGACCGCCGCCCCCACGACCACCCGGTTCAGCGGCCGCATGGTGGCCGCGCTGCTGGCCCTGTCCATCGCCCAGTTCCTGGTGGCACTCGACTACTCGATCATCTACGTGGCGCTGCCCAGCATCGGATCAGGGCTGGGCCTGGCCCCGGAGCGACTCCAGTGGGTCGTGTCCGCCTACGCCGTCTTCTTCGCAAGTTTCCTCGTCGTGGGAGGCCGGGCCGCCGACCTGACCGGTCCGCGCAGGCTCTTCCTCGGCGCGCTGGCACTGTTCGGCGCCGGCTCGCTCGCGGCCGGACTGGCCGGTGACCAGTGGCTGCTGGTCGCCTCCCGGGCCGCCCAGGGCATCGGCGCCGCCGCACTGACCCCGGCCATGCTGGCCCTGATCGGTGCCGCGTTCCCGGCCGGTCCCGTCCGTTCCCGGGCGCTCGCGATCTGGGGCGCGATCGGCGCGGTGGGGCTCGCGGCCGGTGTGCTCGTCGGCGGTGTGCTGACCGCGGTGCTCTCCTGGCGGTGGGTGTTCTTCGTGAACGTGCCGCTCATCCTGGTCACGGTCGCCCTCGCACTGCGGGTGCTCCCGGCGGGCGCGCGCACCAAGGCCTCGGTCAGACACCTGAACATTCCCGGCGCCGCCCTGTTCACCGGCGCCGTGCTCTTCCTGGTGGCGGCGCTCACCCAGGCCGCCGTCGACGGCTGGGCCTCCGCGTCCTGCCTAGGCTGCCTGGCGGCGGCCGGCGCACTGGGCACGGCCTGGTCGGCGTACGACCGGCGTCCGGCCGCGACCCCGCTCATCCCGCCGGCCCTGCTGCGGGTGCGCTCGCTGGCCGGTGCGAGCGCGATGTCGGCGCTCTACATGGCGAGCGTCGGCGCCGAGTTCTTCCTGATCACACTCTTCCTCCAGGACGTGTGGGGCTACGGTCCGCTCGGCGCCGGTATCGCCTTCCTGCCGCTGGCGTTGAGCGTGGTGGCGGGCAACCTCGTCACCGGGCAGCTCGCCGGGTCCTGGGGAATCCGCCCCACCCTCGCCTCCGGATTCGCGCTCGGCGCGGTGGGGCTGGCCCTGCTCGGTCTCGGTACGGGCGGCTCGGACTACTGGACCGCCGTACTGCCGGGCCTGCTCGTCAGCGGGCTCGGGCAGGGCATGGCCTTCGCGGGGATGTACATCGCGGGCACCAAGGACGTGCCGGACAGCGAGCAGGGCACGGCGTCCGCGGTGCTGACGACGACTCAGTACACGGGCGGCGCGATGGGGCTGGCCGTACTGGTCCTCGTACTCGGTGACGCGCCGGCCGGCGGGGCGTTCGGCCGGGCCTACGCGCTGACCGCCGTCCTCGCCCTGGTGGCCGCCGCAGTGGCACTGCGGACGCTGTCGCCCCGGACGGCCGATGCCCGGACGGATGCCGGGGGCGGGCGGTGACGCTGCCACGGGTGATCGATCCCGGCACCGGTCCCACCACCGTCGTCGGCGGCACCCCGGTCTCCTTCCTCGTCACCGGGGACGACACGGCAGGCCGCTTCGGCCTCACCGAACACCGGCTTCCGCCCCGGGCGCCGGGCGCTCCCCTGCACTTCCACAACGAGCTGACCGAGATGTTCTACGTGGCGAGCGGCGAGGTCCTGCTCACGCTGGGCGGGGAGCGGCGCATCGCGGGTCCCGGCACGTTCATGATGGTGCCGCCCGGGACCACCCACGCGTTCGGCAACCCCGGCACCGACCCCGCCACCCTGCTGGTGATGTTCACCCCGGACGGCGGCCGGGAGAAGTACTTCCGCGAACTGGGCGAACTGCTGAACTCCTCGCCCGAACCGACCCCCGAGATGATGGCGGAACTGGCCCGCAGATTCGACCAGTTCCCGGCGAGCGAATCCCCCGACAACTGAGGAGAGAACCATGCCTGTGGTGACCGTGGACTGGTGGAAGGGCAACGACCGACAGAAACGAGCCGATCTCGTGGACGAGTTGACCACGACCGTGGCCCGGATCGCGGGATGCCCCAGAGACGTCGTGACCGTGCTGGTGCGGGATGTCGAGCAGGATCACTGGGGCCGCGGCGGTGTCCTGGCCGACACCCCGGCCGAGGAGCCGGCGGACCCCGCGCCGGTGCCGCCGGACGCCGAACCCGCGCTGTCGAGGCGCCCTTGACAACAACCGACGCACACGGCCGGTGGCCGACAGTTCCCGCTGTCGGCCACCGGCCGTGTGCGTTCGCGCCCTCGTTCTCGAACGCCGGACGGGCCGGGGACTTCGCCCGCGGGCCAGTGGGGGCCTGTCGCGCGGTTCCCCGTGCCCCAGAAAAGCCGGGCCGCGCCCCTGCCATTCGGCCCGGCGGGAGGCGGACGGGAACTACGCTCTGCGACACGGCCGCTGCAGAAACGATGCTTCCCGCCGTCCCGTTCCCGCGCCCCGGGCGGGCGCCCTTCGCGGCAGCGACGCCCCACCGGCAACACCCGGCTGCGGTCCGCCTGTTGCGTACGGCCCGGCCACGCGCCAACGACCTGCGCAAAGCCTAAACCCCTACAAAAACTTGTCCGATATCCACCAGCGCGCCCCTCGCCGCCAACACGAGACATATGAAGCCGCAACGGTCGGTGCACATCTTGAGTCAGGATGTACAGGACAACGACGGCCGCCCAGCGCGGTTCCCTGCGGAACATCGAGGAACTGGCAACGGTCTTCGGTCCTGCCAGCAGGGCCTTCCCGCAGGTGAGCAGCAGGGTGGCGGCCGACCCCGGACCGAGGAGAGGGCACGCGCCATGCGCCAGACACCGCCCGTACGCTTTCGCATCCTCGGATCTCTGGAATGTTGGGACGGGGACGAGCGTGTCCATGTCGGAGGTCCCGTCAGCGAACGGGTCCTGGTGACGCTGCTCCTCGAACCCCAGCGCGTCCTGCCGGTGCACCGGCTCGTCGAAGCCGTCTGGGACGAGGACGCGCCCGCCACCGCGGCACACCAGGTACGCAAGGCCGTCGCCGAACTGCGCCAGCGCATCCCCGGCGGACGCGACCTCATCGCGACGGACGGCCCCGGATACCGTGCGGCGGTCACACCCGAACAGCTGGACCTGCTGCAGTTCACCGACGCCCTGCGGCGGGCCCGCGACCACGCTTCCGCCGGCCTCGCCCCGGAGGCGACGGCACTGCTGCGCGAAGCCGTCGCCCTGTGGCGCGGGCCGGTGCTGTCCGGCAACGGCGGCGCGGTCGTCGACGCGGCCTCCGCTTCGCTGGAGGAACGCCGTATGACCGCGGTGGAGCAGCTCTTCGACCTCAGACTGGAGGCCGGGGAGGGCGCCGAACTGGTCGCCGGGATCCGCGAGGCCATCGGCGGCAACCCGCTGCGCGAGACCCTCCGCGGTCAACTCATGCTCGCCCTGTACCGCTCGGGCCGCCAGGCCGAGGCGCTGGAGGAGTACGGGAACATCCGCGCCCTGCTCGACGAGGAACTCGGCATCCAGCCGGGTGACGCCCTGCGCGAGCTGCACCAGGCCATCCTGCGCAACGAACCCTCGCTGACCGTCGCCGCCGCGCCCTCACCGACCGCGGCCCCGACCGTGACCGGCAGCCGCTCCACCCTGCCCTACGACCTGCGGGACTTCACCGGCCGCGAGGAGGAACTGCACAAGCTGCTCGGCTTCGTCGAGGGCGCCACCGGCTCCGGCCCCCTCATCATCGCCATCGACGGCATGGGAGGCAGCGGCAAGACCTCCCTCGCCGTGCGCGCCGCACACCGTCTCGCCGAGCAGTATCCCGACGCGCAGCTCCACCTCGACCTGCGCGGCTACACCCCGGGCGAGGAACCCCTCGCCCCGGCCGCGGCGGCCGAGGCCCTCCTGCGCATGCTCGGCGTCCCGGGCGAGCGCATCCCCGACGACCCGCAGGGCCGCATCACCCTGTGGCGCTCCACCATGACCAAGCACAGGATGATCCTGTTGCTCGACAACGTAGTCGACGAGGCTCAGGTGAAGCCGCTGCTCGCCTCGCCCACCGGCACCGTCGTCCTGATCACCAGCCGCGCCCTGCTCGTGGACCTGGACGCGGCGCACTCCGTGTCCCTGGGCACGATGGCTCCGCCGGACAGTGTCGCCCTGATCGTCGGCATCATCGGAGAGCGCCGGGCGGAGGCCGAGGCCGAGGCCGTCGCCGACCTGGCCGACCTCGCCGGACACCTGCCGCTCGCCCTGCGCATCGCCGCGGCACGGTTACGCAAACGACCCCGCTGGACCGTGCGCTACCTCGTGGACCGGCTCCGCGACGACACCCACCGCCTCGCCGAACTCAGCGCGGGCGAGCGCAGCGTGGAGGTCACCCTGCGGCTGTCGTACGAGGGACTGGCCGCCGACTACCGCAAGTCCTTCCGGCTGCTCGGCCAGTACCCGGGCGCCGATCTCGACGTCTACACGGCGGCGGCCCTGCTCGACCTGGGCGTCAGGGACGCCGAGGACGTCCTGGAGTACCTCCTCGACATGCACCTCGTGCAGCAGCACGAGCCGGGCCGCTACGCGTTCCACGACCTGGTGCGCAGCTTCGCCCTCATGCTGTCGCGGACCCGCAGTACCGGCGGCACCGGCGAGTTCTCCGAGGAGGCCGCGGGCGCGGTACGCCGACTGCTGGAGTTCTCGCTCACCGCCTCGGACGCCGCCTGTGACCTGCTCTTCCCCGGCAGGGTGCGGATGGCCCGCCCGACGCCCTCGTTCCAGCCCGAACTGGCCCCGCTGAGCACGCCGGAGGCCGCCCGCGACTGGTTCGAGCGCGAACAGGACAGTCTTCTCGCGGCGATCACCCTGGCCTTCCGCCGGGGCCTGGACCGCGAGGTCGCCCTGCTCGCGGCGAACGTCGTCTTCCACCTCGATCTCCGGGGCCGGCTCGACGACTTCCTGGCGCTGTGCCGCACCGCGCTCGCCGCGGCCCGCCGTCTGGACGAGGCCGACCTCCTGCGGCTGAGTCTGTCCAACCTGGCGGTCGCCTGCTGGAAGCGCGGCAGGTTCGAGGACGGCATAGCGGCGGCGGTCGAGGCGCATCAACTCGCGGTGGAACTGGGCGACCGGCGCGGCCAGGCCAAGGACACCGGCGTGCTGGGCCTGCTGCTGGCCACCACCGGCCGCTTCGACGAGGCACTTCCCCGCCTTGAGCAGTCGATCGCCCTCAAGCGTGAACTCGGCGCCGAACGGGCCGAGTCGGAGTCCCTGTCGAACGTCAGCGGCGTCTACATGGAACGCGGATGCTTCGAGGAAGCCGTGAGCGCGGCGACCCGCTCCATCGAACTCGCCCGCAAACTGGGGGCGTCGGAGAAGGAACTCGTGGGGCTGAGCGATCTGGCGCAGGTCCAGTTGGCCATGGGTGACGTGGAGACTGCGGCCCGCACGCTCGCGGCCGCCCGCGAGCGGGCCCCCGGTTCGCTGGCTCCGGCCGACCGGGCGCTGCAGCTCGTCCTCTCCGCGGAGGCCGAGGGCCGGCTCGGGCGGCGGCAACTGGTGCTGCCCTGGGTGGAGGAGGCCCTCGCCACCAAGGGGCTGGAGGACGCGCCCGTACGGGAGGTCACCGTGTGGAACACCGCGGGGCGGTTCTTCCACCGGGACGGCGACGACGAGCGGGCGCTGGGGCTGCACCGGCAGGCCCACGCCTCCGCGGCCCGGCTGGGCCACCGGGTGGAGGAGGCCTACGCCCTGGACGGCATCGCCCGGGCCCTGGCGGCGCTGGGTGACGCCGAGGGGGCGGCCGAGCGGGGGGCTGCCGCCGAGGAGGCCTTCCGTGCGATGGGGATCCCTGGGCGCTTCCGCCGGGCGGACTGACTCGCCCGCCGAGTGAAGCTCCACATGCCGATGCCCGCCGTTCGTCACGGCGGGCATCGGCATGTGGAGCGAGGTTCAGCGGGCGGAGCGGAGCGGACGCGACGTCCGGGGACCGAGCCTTCAAGCGGCTCAGACGGCTCAGACGGCAAGGAAGTTGGGGCCCTCGTCACCGTTCACACCGGCGGTGACGGCGTTGGGGCCCTCGTCGCCCTCCACACCGGCGGTGACGGCATTCGGGCCTTCGTCGCCGTCAGCGCCGACCGCGACCACGTTGGGGCCCTCATCACCCTCCACACCGGCCGTCACGGCGTTGGGACCCTCATCGCCCTCGATGCCGGTCGTGACGACGTTCGGGCCCTCGTCGCCGTCAGCACCGACCGCGACCACGTTCGGACCCTCATCACCCTCCACACCGGCCGTCACGGCGTTCGGGCCCTCGTCGCCCTCGATGCCGGTCGTGATGGCGTTCGGGCCCTTGTCCGAGGCGGTGTCCCAGGCGAGGGAGAAGCTGGAGACGAAGTTCGGGCCCTCGTCCGAGGCGGGGCTCGCGGCGGCCGTCCCGGCGGCGATGCCGGCTCCGAGAGCCAGGGTGACCGCCGCGGAAGCGAAGAGACCGGCCGAGGTTGCGAAGCCCTTGAGGATCATGATGTCCGCCTTCTGTCGTCGCGATCTGCGGTGCTGACAGAAAGAAAGGTCGCGCCGGGCGCTCCCGGCCCGTTCCGCTTCCGTTACCGGCCCTGCGGGTGCGGCGGGGAAGCACCCGGGAACCCCGTCGGTACTGCCCGCGCACGCCAACGACGACCGCCCGCACGACCCCTCGCGGGCCGTGCGGGCGGCGTACTGCGACGGCCTACGACAGCGGCGTACGACTGCCGCGTGCCGGGCCTCAGATGTGGTCGGGCCGCCGGCTCACCTCCGCGCGCAGCAGCCGTCCCGCCGACGCGACCGTCTCCGCGGCCTCCTGCGTGGACTCCGCGCTCAGCAGCACGTAGCCCTCCGCGCCGCCGCCGTGGCCGGGGATGTCGTCCCCGGACGCGTACGGGAAGTGCACCCGATGGACACCGGGCAGCTCGGACACCGCTTCCAGGCCGGACACCGACAACAGACGCCCCACCGGCAGCCGGTAGGACGCGACGGCGGCGTACCCGTCGGCCGTCGGCACGTTCACGGGTTTCCCGGACAGCGCCTGTACGAGTTCCGCTTCGGCGCCGAAGCCGGTGGCGAGCTCGATCAGGGAGGCCAGTGGCTCGTCCGGATAGTCGGCCCGGGAACGCACCACACGGGGGCCGTCGGCCGTCAGCACGACCACGGTGTAGGCGTAGCCGAACTCGTACCCGGCGAGGTCGAGCAGCTCGGTCGCGATCGCGCGGGCCTCCGCCTCGTCCCGCTCCCCCAGGGGCGCCGGGAAGAGGTGACTGCTCGGATGCCAGGCGCCGTGCAGTGCCACGACCCCGACGACCCGGTGCATGCCGTCGACCGTGAGGGTCACGACCCCGTACTCGGGGCCCTCCAGGTACTGCTCCACAAGATAGGAACGTTCACCGGGCGGCTCGTCGCAGAGGGCGGAGATCTCGGCGGAGGGCGGCAGGGTGCGTACGGTGACCGGCGCGCCGATCTCCTCGACGGCGGCGGGCAGTTCCTGGGCCGTACGGGCCCGGGCCGCGGGCACGTACGAGTGCCGGCTGCCGTTGAGCAGTGCCCGCATGGCCGCGGGCTCGCCCAGCAGCCGGGCCGCGTCGACCGGGTTGGGGGTCACGCCCAGGCGGGCCGCGGTCGTGGCGACCGCGGGCAGGGCTGCCGTGCCCGCGAAGGCCAGCAGCCGCTGTGTCCCGTGGGCACGGACCGAGACCTCGATCGCCTCGGACAGCGCGGCCTCGTCCGCGAGGTCGACGAGGTCCACCGGTATCCCGGCGGGAACGTCGTCGTCCGGGGGATGCGGGGGAAGGGACGCGTCGGCGAGCACCCGTACGGCGAATCCCGCCGCGACGGCCTCGCGGACGAGGCGGGTCGAGGGACAGAGCAGCAGCAGTCGCTGCGGAGCGCTGTCCGGGGGGTGAGGCTCTCGGTAGCGGTCGGCCGTCGCGCTCATGGCTGGCTCCTCGTCTCCTCGACGGCGGGCGGGATCCGGCGGTCGTCTCGCTCGCCCGGGTCCCACGTGCCCCGGCCAACCAACGGCCGGACAACTGATGGTTCGTACATGTCTGGATGCTTCCTCGTGCGTAAGTGCGCCGGACCGACTGCTCCGGTCATGCCCGCACGTCCCCGCGCGGAGCGGCGCTCGACGGGAGTGTCCCTGCGGCCGTTCCCGGATCCCTCCCCGTACGTTCCCGGCCGGGCCGCGGCATCGCGCTCGCGCACCGGTGGCCGGGGGGAACGGGGCGGGAAGGGAGCGGGAACGGGATGGGTCACGGTCTTCTCGGGACCTCGACCACAGCGGCGGCCGTCGGGCTCCCCCCTTCGCCGGGAGCGGACCGTGCCCCACGCACCGTCCCGCACACACCGTCCCTGACCCGTCCACGGCCGCCTTCCCTCACCGACTGGAGCCCCCATGAGCGCCACTGGCAAGGAGCCCACCGACAAGGAGCCGGCCGCTGTCCTGCCCTTCCGGCGGACCGAAGCGGCCGGCACCCGGGCCTTACCGACGGCCACCCCTCCCGACCTCACCGGTACCGGTCTGCTGCGTCTGATGCGGGAGGACCTGCGGGTCGTCGTCGAGCGCGACCCCTCCGTCCGGGGCCGGGTCGAAGCCGCGCTGCACCCCGCGCTGACCGCTCTGTGGGCGCACCGGATCGCACACCGGCTGCACACCGGTGGACACCGGATGACGGCCCGTCTGCTGGCCCGCTGGGCCCGTCGGCTGACCGCCGTCGAGATCCACCCCGGAGCGGTGCTGGGCCGCCGGGTGTTCATCGACCACGGAGCCGCCGTCGTCATCGGCGAGACGTGCACGGTCGGCGACGACGTGACGATCTACCACCAGGTGACGCTCGGCGCGGTCGGCTGGTGGAGCGACAACAAGCGGCCGGAGGGCGACCGCCGGCATCCGGTGGTGGGCCGCAACGTCGTTCTCGGCACCAACGCCACCGTGCTCGGCCCGGTGACCGTCGGCGACGACGCGGTCATCGGCGCGCAGGCCCTGGTCAACAAGGACGTGCCGGAGGGGATGCGCATGCTGGCCGCCACCGCTTCCGGGCGCACGCCGGGCCGCCCGTCCGAGGACACCATCGCGAGCATCGCCTCGGCCGGTTCCTGGTAGCCGCTCCCCCGCCTCCGTCTTCGCTCCCCCCGCCCGCTGCGCCACCGGTCGCCCTCCGCCACCGGCCCCCTCCCTCCGGTCTTTCCGCCCGCCCGGTCCTTCCGCCCGCAGGCCCAGATCTGACAAGGAATCACACCATGCGCACCCTCGCACCGCACACCTCCCAACCGTCCCTGGTCCGGCCGGCCGTCGCCGACGGCATCGACGACCTGGTGGGCGCCACCCCGCTGATCCGGCTGAGGCTCGACGGACTGGCGCCGGGCGCCGAGATACTGGCCAAGTTGGAAGCGGCCAACCCGATGTCCAGCAGCAAGGACCGGGCGGCCCTGTACATGCTCAGGGCGGCCGAGGCGCGCGGCGATCTGGCGCCGGGCGGCACGATCGTCGAAGCCACCTCGGGCAACACCGGTATCTCGCTCGCCGCCCTGGCCGCGGCCCGTGGCTACCGCTGCGTCATCGTGCTGCCCGACAACGCGACGACCGAGCGGGTACGGCTGCTGGCGGCGCTCGGCGCGGAGGTCGTCCAGACCCCCGCCGACCGCGGCTACCCGGGAGCGATCGAGAAGGCCGAGGAGATCCACGCCCTCACCCCGGGGTCCTGGTTCCCCTGCCAGCACGAGAACGCGGACAACGTCGAGGCCCACTACGCCACCACCGGCCCCGAGATCACCGCCGCGCTCGCCTCGACCGGACGCCGCGTCGACACCCTCGTCTGCGCGGTGGGCACCGGCGGGACCCTCACCGGAATCGCCCGTCACCTGCGGGAGTACGACTCCGGGGTACGGATCGTCGCGGTCGAGCCGCAGGGATCCCCGCTGCTGTCGGGCGGACAGGCCGGGCGGCACCGTATCCCCGGCCTGAACGGCGGTTTCATCGCCCCGACGACCGACGTCTCCCTGATCGACGAGGTGATCGCGGTCAGCGACACGGACGCGCTGCACACCGCCCGCCGACTCGCGGCCGGGCAGGGCCTGTTCGTCGGTGTCTCCTCCGGTGCCGCGGTGCACGCCGCGCAACTGGTGGCGGCCCGCCCCGAGTACCGCGACAAGACCGTCGTCACCGTGCTGCCCGACACGGGTGAGCGGTACCTGAGCATGTGGGAGGACCCGTCATGACGCTGCTGGTCTCGACCCTGAAGAGGTTCGGGGACGCCGTCAAGGTCCGGATCGGGGAGACGACCACCACCCGGTACATCGCGCTCGCCGAGACCACCGACGGCCGACTCGGCCTCTTCCACCACCACATGCTGCCGGGCGCCGCCGGAGCGGCCCCGCACTACCACACCCGCATCTCCGAGTCCTTCTACGTCATCTCGGGCGAGGTCACCGTCCACGACGGCACCGGCTGGCACAAGGCCCACGCCGGCGACTTCCTCCACGTACCCGAGAACGCCGTGCACGGCTTCCGCAACGACAGCGACGCACCGGCCGAGATGCTGATCATCTTCACGCCCGCGGAGAACCGCGAGGCCTACTTCACGGGTCTGGCGGAGCTCCTGGCCAACGGGAACACACCGTCCCGGGCCGAGATGGTCGCGCTCATGGAGAAGTACGACCAGTTCGAGATCGACGAGCCCTGACACCTCGTACACCTCCGTCCCCCGTGCGCCCCCTCCCCCGTTCCGTTCGACAACTCTCAGGAGTCATCATGCATCCCGTCAACTGGGCCCGCTTCGGGCTGCTCGCCGCCCTGTGGGGGTGCAGCTTCGCCTTCATCAAGGTGTCGCTGGACGCCTTCGCGCCCCTCCAACTCGCCTTCGGGCGGCTCCTCGTGGGCGCCCTCGTCGTCACCCTGATCCTCGCCGTGACCAAGGGCTCCTTCCCGCAGCGCAAGGTCTGGGGACACATCGCCGTCGCCTCGGTGTTCGGCAACGTCGTGCCGTTCACCCTCTTCGCCGTCGGCGAGCAGCACACCACCGCCACCATCGCCGGTGTCATCCAGGGCGCCACACCCCTGGTCACCCTGGGTCTCGCCGCCCTGGCCATCCGCACGGAGAAGCCCACGGCCCGCAAGGTGAGCGGTCTCGTCATCGGATTCGTCGGGCTGATCGTCGTCGTCGGGCCGTGGCGCACCCACGGTTTCGGTTCCATCGGCGGCCAACTGGCCTGTGTCGGGGCGGCGGTCAGCTACGCGATCAGCTTCGTCTACCTCCGCCGCTTCATCTCCCCGTACAAGATCCCGGCGCTCGCCGTGACCGCGGCGCAGCTCACCTCCGCCATGGTCATCACCGGTCTCATCACCACCTTCAGCATCGGCTGGAACCTGCCCGGCGAGCTGACGGCCGGCCCGCTGCTGTCCCTCCTGGTACTCGGCGGCGCCTCCACCGGCATCGCCTTCGTCCTCATGAACCGGCTCATCGCGGACGCCGGCCCGACCACGGCTTCCGGCGTCAACTACCTGGTCCCGGTGTTCTCCGTGATCGTCGGAGCGGCGGCCCTCGGCGAGTCCGTCACCTGGAACGTGCCGGTGGGCGGCGCGGTGGTCATCGCCGCGCTCGCCCTCGCCGAGGGGAGGCTGCCGCTGCCCGCGCGCCGTGCCGCCGAGGCACCGGCTGCCGCCGTTCCGGCACCGCCCGTCGCCGACCCGACCGAGCCGACCGACCGGGCCGACCGGGCCCGGCCCGTGGTCGCCCGCGAGGCCTGCTGACCCGGTCCGTTCGGGCCCACCCGGACCGGCCGGCCTCTCCAGGCAACTCCGGGCACACGCGAACGCCGCACGGCGCGCCCCCTGATCAGGGGGCGCGCCGTGCGGCGTTCGCGTGTGCCCGGCTGCCCGCTGCCCGCGTATCCCGGCCCCGAGGGCCGGCGCCAGCGCCCTGTGCCCACCAGCTGGCGCCGGGTACGTGGGGGCGTACCGCGCCGTTCCCCGCGCCCCTGAAGGCAAAAGACTGCGCCGTTCCCCGGGCCCTTACGGGGCGCAGCCCCGTCCTGGGGGGCGCGGGGAACGGCGCGACCGGCCCCCACCGGACCCGCAGCCGAAAACCCGCACCTCCCTGTGCCCACGGCCCGGCGCGCACCCACCCGGTTCCCGCGTCCGCTCCGCCCTCCGGGAGCGACGCGGGACACGACCGGGAACCCGCCGCGCGAACCTGCAACAGGAAGAGAAAAGGGGCCCAGCAGCCTCTCCGGCCACTGGGCCCCCTCTCCCCCATCTCCCCCCGACTCCCGCATCTCGCGCATCTTCCCCACGGCACCAGAAGGCCCACGCCACCGCACCGGCCTTCGTACACAGGAAGCAGCCACCGGAATGCCCCCATCCACCGCACCCGCACCCGCCCTCGGCGACGCCCGGATCATCACCGCGGCCGAGTTCGCGTTCCACCCCGTCGCCGGCGCGGACTCCGGCGCCCGCACCACGATCGCCACTCCCGTCAGCCCGGCCGCGGGCGCCACTCATGTCACCCTCCACGTGGTCCGGATCGCCGCCGGCGAGTCGTACACCCCCGAGAGCAGTGCGGCCGAGGAGAACACCGTCGTGGTCTTCTCGGGCACCGGCACGGCGGCCGTCGGCGACTCGGTCCACCCCGTAGAGCGCGGATCCGCCGCCTACGCGCCCACCGGCCACGCCCTCACCCTGACCGCGGACGGCGACGGCAGGGGGATGACCGCCTACGTGTGGCGCACGCCCCTCGCGGGTGCCCCCGTCGGGAGCGAGCCGGTCCTGCACTCCTCCCTCTGGGACGAGACCACCCAGCTGCGCGGCTTCGGCGGGACCGGCCAGATCGACGCCGCGGAACGCCGGGCCACCATGAACTTCGTCTTCTGGCCCGGCAACGGCAGCAGCCGTCTGTGCCTGCACTGCGGCATCCAGCAGCCGGGCGAGACCTTCAACGTCCATCTCCACCCCGACAGCGACGAGGCGTTCATCGCCTTCGAGGGCGTCGGCCAGATGTACCTGCGCGACAGGTGGATCGACGTGAGCGCGGGCGACGTCCTGTACGCGTCACCCGGAGTGCTGCACGGCGCCCGCAACCCGCACACCGGTCCCACCGCGCGCCGCTTCGTGACGTGCGGCGGGCCCAGCCCCTTCGACCCGGCGCTCTATTCGGCCGCCGGCTACTCCTCACAGGTCAGGTGAACGCAGCGTGTGCCGCATATACGGAACCTTCAACGTCCATTCCGACCAGGCCGAACTGCGCCGCGTCGCCGACCTGATGCACCACGGCGGCCCTGACGCCCAGGGTGTCGCCCACCGGCCCGACTGGGCACTGGGCAACAACCGCCTGTCGATCATGGACCCCGAGGGGGGCGCCCAGCCCTACCATCTCGGCCGGGTCACCGTGGTCTTCAACGGCGAGATCTACAACCACCGCGAGCTGCGTGCCCGTCTGAGCGGCCTCGGCTTCCACTTCGACGACCTGTGCGACGGCTCCATCCTGCCCGCGCTGTACGTCACCTACGGCGACCGGTTCGCCGAGCACCTGGACGGCATGTACTCGGTGGCGGTCATGGACCTGCGGGAGACCCCCCGTATGGTGCTGGCCACCGACGACTCGGGCATGAAGCCGCTCTACTACCACTGGGACCGTGCCGCGGGCCGCTTCCACTTCGCCTCCGAACTGCCCGCGCTGCTCGGCTTCGCCGGGGTGAAGGCGGAGGAGGACGAGGCGGGTCTCGACGCCTACCTGACCTCCAAGACGCCGTTCGGCAACCGCACCATGTTCCGCGGGGTGCAGGTGCTGCCGCCGGCCGCCACCGCCCTCCTCAACCACCGGGACGGACTGCGGATCAAGCGGCGTCCGATGGCCCACGAGCAGGGCCTTCGCCCCGACAAGGACCGCACCCTGGAAGAGGCCGGGGACCAGCTGCGCGCCCTGCTGTCCGAGGAGGTGTCGCGGCTCCTGATCGCGGACGCCCCCGTCGCGGCCGTCACCTCCGGCGGGCTCGACTCCAGCCTCGTCACGGCACTCGCCGCCCAGGCGCTGCGCGACGGCGGCGGCACCGGAAGCCTGCACACCTTCAACATCGCCTACACCGGCACCTGGCCCAGCGACGAACGCGGATACGCCGCCGAGGTCGCCCGCGCCGCCGGCACCACCCATCACCAGGTCGAGGTCGATCCCGCCACCTTCCCGGACCTCATGACCGACGTGGTACGGCACTTGGGGCAGCCCAACGCCGACCCCATCACGCTGTCCACGTTCTCCCTCTTCCGCGCGGTCCGCGACGCCGGCTTCAAGGTCGCCCTCACCGGTGACGCGGCCGACGAGCTCTTCAGCGGCTACTCCCGGATGACCCAGGCGGTCGCCGCGCACCACGGCTCGAACTGGATCGACGGCTACCTCGACCACCTCGCCGCCGTCCCCCGGGCCCTGCGCAAGAGCCTTTACACCGACGAGTACGCCTTCGCCGTGAACGCGGTCGGCCCCGCCCTGCCGCCCGGCATCCGGCGGATCCTGCACAGCAGTCCCGGCACCCGGCTGCAGCGCATCGGCGCGGTCGAGCAGCGTTACCGGCTGCCCGCCTACCACCTGCGTCGCGTCGACCACCTGTCGATGGCCAGCTCGATCGAGGTACGGCTGCCGTTCACCCAGCCGTCCGTCGTGCGCTTCGCCTCCACCCTCACCGACGAGCAGCGGCTCGTACCGGGGCTGGGCGTGAAGCGGGCCCTGTACCAGGCCGCTCAGGGGCTGATCCCGCGCAGTGTGCTGGAACGGCCCAAGCAGCCCTTCACCCTCCCGATCACCGCGATGCTCACGCCCGGCCAGCGGCTGTGGACCCTCGCCCGGGACGTCCTGTCGCCCCAGACGCTGCGCGCCGACGGCCGGATCCGTCCCGAGCGGGTCAACGCGCTGTTCCACGAGCAGGCCACCCGGCCCAGCGACACCGTCTCCCTCGCCCTGTGGTCCCTGATGTCCCACCAGCTCTGGCGGCAGGAGTTCTTCGCGGCGGCCGGCACGCCGCTCACCCTCCACACCCCGGCGCGTGTTCTGCAGGAGGCGGCATGACCGTCAGCCTCGCCCGCGCCCACGGCACCCCCTGCCCCACCGCCGTGATGGACGCGCGCACCATGCCCGCCTCGGAACCCGAACTACTGGCCCGGCTCACCGAAGTACGGGCGGCCCTGGCCGACCACGGCGCCGCGGACGTCCTGAAGAACGCTCTCGTCCAGCCCTCCCGGCATCCCCTGTTCGACCTGGACTACCGTTTCGTCCAGTCGATGCCGGACAGTCTCGACAGCTTCGACCTGCGCGGATCCTGCGGCCACTCCATCCTGGCGGCGGTCGAGGCGGCGGCCCGTGTGGGCATGATCCAGCCCCTCGTGGCCGGCTGCCGGGTCCGGGTCAACGTCCTCAACAACGGGGACAACGTGGTGTGCGAGGCGGAGGAGACCGACGACGGGGGCACCCGTTTCACGGCCCACTTCCTCTGCTCGCCACCGCGCCCGGTGAACGACCTCCTGATCACCGGTGAGCCCGTCACCGGCATCCCCTTCGAGGGGCGTACGGTCCCCGTCTCCCTTGTCTCCATGGGCAATCCGTACCTCTTCGTGCACGCCGCCGAGCTGGGTGTCCACACGGTCGACGGCCTCTTCGCCGACGACCTCGTGCTGTTCGACCGGATGAAGAGGCTGCGCCTCGCGGTCTGCCGGGCACAGGGCTGGGACACCACCGGCGCCTTCCCCAAGGTGGCCGCGCTGCTTCCCGACGGTCCGGGTTCCCTCGCGGTCCGCGCCATCTCCGTACCGTCCTGGCACCCCACGGTGGCACTCACCGGAGCCACCTGCCTCGCCGCGGGCGCCGCCGTGGAGGGCACGATCCCCTACCTGCTGTCCGGTGTCTCGGAGCAGCCGGACAACGACATGCTCGCCCTGCGCACCCCGGGCGCCACGGTCCGCGCCTCGGCCCGCATCACGGGCGGTCCCGGCGACCGCCGGCTCGCCTGGATCTCCGTCGCGGAGAAACAGGTCGACTACCGCGGCTCCTTCCTGCCCGCCTCCGCCTCCGTCCCCGTATCCGCCTCCGCCTCCGCCTCCGAGGAGTTGTCATGGCTTCCGCTGACAGCCTGACCGTGCCCGACGCGCCGGTACTGGCCGACGTGCCCCTCCCCGCCCCGGCCGCCGGCCCGGCCACCGGTCTGTCCGCGGCGACGCGTGAGCGCCTTGCCGCCTGCGCCCGGGACGCCGACGCGAGCGGCGAACCCGACCGGCCGGCGCTGGCCCTGCTGCGCGAGAGCGGACTGCTCGGGCTGGCACTGCCCTACGAGTACGGCGGCACGGGTGCCGACGCGCACGGCCTCAACTCGGCGGTCGCGCAGGTGGCACAGGTCAACGCCTCCGCCTCGATCATGCTCTTCCAGCACTACGCGGTCAGCAGGCGCATCCTCGAACACGGCAGTCCGGCTCTACGGCGTCGCCTGCTGCCGCAACTCGCCCGCGGTGACTGGCTCGCCGCCTCCGCCTGGAGCGAGACGGGCGCGGGCGCGAACAAGAAGCACCTGTCGACCGTCGCCCGTCGGACCTCCGACGGGGGCTGGGTCCTCAACGGCGCCAAGTCCTTCACCACCAGCGCCGGTCTGGCCGACATCTACCTGGTACTGGCCCAGACCGAGGAACCCGCGGCGGACTCCGCCCCGGACACCGGCTACGGCTCCGCCGGCCAGACCTTCTTCCTCATACCGGCGGACACTCCCGGCCTCGAACCCGACACCTCGCTGCGGCTGACCGGCATGCGCGGTTCGGCGACCGGTTTCGTCTCCGTGCACGACTGCCATGTGCCCGACACCGCGCGGCTCGGCCCGATCGGCACCGCCGCCTCGATCATCGCCGGGGTCCGGGACAGCGGCGCCACGCTCGGGGCCGTGTCCGTCGGCCTGGCCCAGGCCGCCCTGGATCTCGCCCACCGGCACGCCGAGCGGCGCGGGCTGCTGGCCCAACAGGCCGTCCGGCACCGGCTGGTGGACATCGCGGGCGAGGTCGAGGCCGCACGGGCGATCGTCGAGCGGGCCGGACGGCGGACCGCCGACGACCCCGGGATCGCCACGCTCCACTCCAAGCTCATCGCCTCCTCGGCCGCCGAGCGCGTCATCAACGCCGTCGAGCGGCTGCTCGGCTCGGCCGGCTATGTCGCCTCGAACGAGATCAACCGCTACGGACGCGACGCACGAGCCGTCGCCCTGATGGGACCGACCAACGACCTCTGCAAGGAACTGGTGAGTCTGCCGTGGAACCGCTGAATCCCGAATCCGCCGACCTTCCCGCCCTCTCGTCCGCCGACCTGCCCACGCTCTCGTCCGCCGGCCTTCCCGCCGATCTGATCGTCGAAGGGGGCCGCCTCGTCACCCCCGACGGTGTCCGCGACGGAACGGTGGTCGTCCGTGACGGCCGGGTCGCCGCCCTGCACGCGCCGGGCGATCCGCTGCCGCCGGGCCCGCGCCTCGACGCCTCCGGCCGTTACGTACTGCCGGGCCTGATCGACTCCCACGTCCACTTCCGCACACCCGGTCTGGAGTACAAGGAGGACTGGGAGCACGGCAGCCGGGCAGCCCTGGTCGGCGGTGTGACGACCGTGCTCGACATGCCCAACACCCGCCCGCCGTCCCTGGACGAGTCCAGCATGCTCGCCAAGGCCGCGGTGATCCAGGGCACTTCGTGGATCGACTACCGCTTCCACATGGGTGCCGACCCCGACAATCCCGAGCTGCTGGCCGAACTCGACCCCCGAATAGCGAGTTCGGCGAAGGTGTTCATGGCCGGCCACCACACGGCCCCGGTCGTGTTCCGCGACGGCGAGCAGTTGCGGCGGGCCTTCGCCGCCGCCGCCCGAGGTGGTGTCCGGCTCGTCCTGCACGCCGAGGACCAGCACGTCTTCGACCTGCTCGACGCGAGTGCGGGCGCCCCGGACTCGTACGGCGGATACGAGCCGCACCGGCCGCGGTCCGGGGGGATAGTCGCTGTCGCCAACGTCGTCCGGCTGGTGCGCGAGTTCGGCACGAAGACGCACATCCTCCATGTGTCGTCGGCCGAGGAGGCCGATCTGCTGTCGGCCGCGGCGGCCGAAGGTCTGCCGCTCACCTACGAGGTGACGGGGCATCACCTCTCGTTCACCCATGACGACACCACCCGGCGTGGTCCGCGTACACGCCTCTCCCCCGCCATCCGCGAGTGCCGTGACCAGAAGCGTCTGTGGCACGCCGTGCTGCACGGTGAGGTCGCCACGCTCGGCAGCGACCACGCCCCGCACACCGTGGAGGAGAAGAACCGGCCGCCGGCCGACGCGCCGCCCGGCCTCCCCGGTGTCCAGGAACTTGCCACGGCTGTCTGGACCGGTCTGCGGACCCGGGACATCGCCCCGGACGAGGCGGCCGCACACCTGGCCCGGCTCATGGGCGCGGGGCCCGCCCGGCTCTTCGACCTGCCCGGCAAGGGCCGCCTCGAAGCCGGCGCGGACGCGGACCTGACCCTGCTGAACCCGTCCGAACGCTGGCAGTTCTCCGCGCACGACGTACAGGCGCTCTGCGGCTGGTCCGCGTACGAGGGCTGGACCTTCACCGGACGCTTCACCACCACGGTGAAGGGCGGCCACGTCGTGTGGGACATCCGGGACGGATTCTCCGGCCGCCCCGAGGGCCGCTGGCTGCAGGGCTCGGCCCGGCCTCTGGAGGTGGCCCGATGACGTCGACACTGCTCGAATCCCAGCCCCAGCCCCAGTCTCAGCGCCAGTCCCCTGCCCCGGAAGGAGCGTCCCAGGAACTGGCCGACGCCTTCCGCGCCGCGATGTCCGCCCTGGCCGCCCCCGTCACCATCGTCACCTGCTACGACGACCGGGGCAGGCCGCGCGGCCTGACAGCCAGCGCGGTCAGCTCGCTGTCGTTGACCCCGCCGCTGTTCCTGGTCTGCCTCGACCGCAACTCCCGTACGCACGAGACGCTGACCGGCGCCGAGGACTTCGCCGTACACCTCCTGGGACCGGGCGAGGAACACCTCGTCAAACGCTTCATGCGGCCGGCCGAGCACCGCTTCGACGGCGTCCCGCTGGCGGCGGATTCCCATCTGGCCCCTGTCATCAGGGACGCCTCGCTGACCCTGCGCTGTGTCCGCCACGACGTCCTGGAAGGAGGCGACCACACGATTCTCGTGGGACGGGTGACCGGTGTGGGCGGCGAGCCCACGCACTCGGGCGGCCTGCTCTGGCACCGCCGCGGCTTCGCGCACGCGCGACGCCCATGACCCGGACGGGGGCCGCCACCACCACGTGGTCGGCGGCCCCCGTCCGGGATCCGGCGCGTTGATCGAACAAGTCGAAGTCGATCGAGGAAGAGAAAAAGAGAGCAGACAGATCGTCATCGGCATGGTTACGATGCGGGCGATGAAGAACTTCACCCTTTCCGGATTGGGGGAATCATTCGCGCAAGGTGAGTGCTGATGGCACATCACTTCGCGAACGAGATTCCTGCCCACCTGTCGATGTGGCGGCGCGTACGTGAGTACGCCGTCCCACCGTCCATGATCGAGAAGGCGACCGCACGACGTGCGGTCGGCGACTGGGCGGGGGCCTGCGCCGCCGCCCGTATCCACGTCGATCTCGATCTGCGCGCCGTGCGCCATCGCCACGGCACCCATGTCTTCACCCGGCTCCGTGACGATCTGCGCCGGCTGGCGCCGGATCTGCTCCGCTGGCACATGCCCCGCATCGCCCCGGACGGACGGCTCCGCCCCGGACTCACCATCTCCCTGGCTCGTTACCGGAGTTACGGCGCCACACCGTTGCACCTGGTGGTGCGGACGCCACCGGCCCGGGCGGACGGCGGACAGCGCATGTCCCTCGCGCTGTGGGAGGGACCGGGGAACGGCGTCCCCGGACACCACCCCCATCCGCATCCCGAGCGGCGTTTCCGGCTCGACCTGCACCGGCATCTCTGGGACGCCGGGCGCAGCGCCGAACTGACGGCGCGCTGTGGGGCAGGAGGAGCGCCGCCCGAGGACTCGTCCTGGGCCGTGGGGAGTTGGGCCTCCGAAGCGGAGCTGTTGTTGCGGGCAGAGGGGCTCCCTCGTGGGGCTTTCACCGTCCGGCTCGGCGCGCGCAGCCGTGCCGTACTCGAACTCGTCGCCCCCGACGACAGCCATGTCCCGACGTACCGGCCACTGCGCGAGGGCGTGTTGCCCTCGCAGGAGATCGCCGCGCTTCCGGTGCTGCCGGAGGCGGCGGCCCGGGTGCTGCCGGATCTGGAACTGCTGCGGGCGGGGCTCGTCCCGGCCGAGCGGCTGCATCCGCTCGTCGCCGCCGCACTGGCGGGGTTCGGGTCGGCGCCGGTGGGCGGTCCCGTGCCCGAGCCCGGCGATCCGCACCAAGTGGACTGCCGTGGCGCGAGCCACCGGATCGCGCTGCGGGACGGGGTGCTGACGGCCGTCGATCACGACCCCGTCCAACTGCGGCGGGAAGAACTGCTCGTGGCGCTCGGCGGACCCGCGCTGCCCTGTCTGCGGGCGATCGACGCGGTGCACCGGGACCCGGAGGCGCTGCCCGCGGTCCGGGAACGGCTCCGCCACGGTGACATCTCCGGGGCGCTGGCCGTCGTCGAAGGCCTGCTGGGTCCTGATGCGATCCTGCGCGACGGACCGCTCCGCGAGGAGCTGGAGTCGGCCGCGGCCCGCCGAATCGACCACGGGCTCTTCCGCTCGGGGCTGTTCGCCCTGCACCCGGTTGCCGGCAGGGCGGAGGGCGAGGACGCCTCGGGCGCGGAGCGCGCGACAGCCGACCACCGCCCCAGGCTCGTCCGTCGTACGCCACTGCCGCTGCGCCGCAAGCTGAGCAGCCGGTCCCGGCCCCGCACCAGTCTGGCCTCGTGACAGGCGATCCCCACCGAAGTCCCGTTCCCCCATTGCGTGTTCCGCTCCTCTTTCGCGCATCCCGCGCCGCACGTCTCCATGCCCCATGCCCCCTTGCCCTCCGGGACGGCCTTCCCCGTCCCCTCATCCCCCTCCAGGTGATGCCCATGAACACCAGCACCCTCCGGCCCGCCCCGGTCCCGACCGACGGCACCCCCCTGCCCCTACCCGTCTACGGATCGGGAGCGGGTACGGACACCCGTCTCGCCCTCGCCGACGGCCTCCTGGCCCTCCTGCGTACGACCACCACCGAGCCGCGCCCCGACGAGCAGCTCGAAGCGCTCACCCTGGCCGTGGCGGCGGACCTGCCCGTGCTGCTCTGGGGTGAGCCGGGTATCGGCAAGACCGCGGCCCTGACCCAGCTCGCCGCCTCTCTCGACCTGCCGCTGACTACCGTGATCGCCAGCGTCCATGAGCCGTCCGACTTCTCCGGACTGCCCATCGTGGGCGAGGACCCTGCGGTGCAGGGCGTGCCGATGGCACCGCCGCAGTGGGCCGTGGAGCTCGTACGAGCCGGCCGCGGGCTCCTCTTCCTGGACGAACTCTCCACCGCCACCCCGGCCGTTCAGGCGGCGCTGCTCCGGGTCGTCCTGGAGCGACGTGTCGGTGCGCTCCAACTGCCGCCGGGCGTACGGATCGTGGCCGCGGCCAATCCGCGTGCTTCCGCGGCGGACGGCTGGGAGCTGAGCCCGCCGCTGGCCAACCGTTTCGTGCACCTGTACTGGGTGCACGACCAGGAGGTGGTGGTACGTGGACTGGGCGGCGTGTGGCCGCGGGCCGAACCACCACGTCTGGACCCGGAGTTGCTGCCGGAGGCGGTGGCGTTCTCCCGGCGCGCGGTCTGCGGCTTCCTGACCGCGCGGCCGACCCTGATCCACCGGCTGCCTAGCACCGAGACCCGGCGCGGTGGTGCCTGGCCCTCGCCCCGCAGCTGGGACGCCGCCTTGACGCTGCTGGCCTTCGGTACGGCGGCCTCGGTCTCCCGCGAGGTACTGGCCCTGCTCGTACGGGGAGCGGTGGGCGACGGTCCGGGGCTCGAACTCCTCGCCCATCTGGACCGGATGGACCTGCCGGACCCGGAGACGCTGCTCGCCGATCCGGCCGCCGCCGAACTGCCGGAGCGGGGCGACCTCCGGCAAGCGGCGCTGGAGGCGGTGGTGGCCGTCGTCGGAGCGCGGCCGGAACGGGAGCGGTGGGAGGCGGGCTGGGCCGTGCTGGTCCGGGCGCTGGAGACCGGCACCGCGGACCTGCTGGTCGCCCCGGCGACGGCACTGGCCTCGCTGCGGCGCGACGACTGGGAGGTGCCGGAGTCGATGGACCGGCTGGCCGGGGTCATCGGTCTCGCCCTGCGGGCGGACCGGTCGGTGGAGCGGGTCGCGGCGGCTGCCGGGCGCACGGCGGGAACACGCCGATGACGGGCACCCCGAGGACCCCGAAGCCTCCGCCGCCCCAGCCGCGGTCGCACGCCCGGCCGCGTCCGATGCCCCGTCCGATGCCCCGGCCCGCGCCGCCGCGCCCGGTGCGGGCCGCCCTCCCGAACCCACCACCCGCCGGCTCCGGTGGGCCGGCCGGTGGGGCCGGACTCCCGCTGGACATGGAGAAGTTGCTGGCCGCCCGCCTGCACGCGGTGAAGGTACGCCCCTATCTCGCCGGCGCGCTCTTCGCCCTGCATGTGGTGGAGGACCGGTCGGTGCCGACGATGGCGGTGGACGCGCACTGGCGTTGCTATGTCTCTCCCGGCTTCGTGGCGCGCATGCCGATGGAGGAGCTGGCGGGCGTCTGGGTGCACGAGGTCTCCCATCTGCTCCGGGACCACCATGGGAGGGGTGCGCGGTACGCGCGGCAGCACGAGGAGTACGGGCCGGGCGAGCGGTTGCGCCGGAACATCGCCGCGGACTTCGAGATCAATGACGACATCTACGGTGACGGCCTGCCGCAGCCTGCCGGAGTGGTGCTTCCTTCACTGCTGGGGCTGCCCGAGGGGCTGCTGATGGAGGAGTACCTGGGGCGGGCGTCGATGTCGGGGCTCGCCCCGGATTTGGCCTGGCTGGACTGCGGCAGTGGTGCCGACGGGCAGAGCCGGCCGTGGGAACTGGGTCCCGACGGAGCGCACGGGCTGAGCAGGCAGCAACAGGACGCGGTCCGCTTCCGGGTCGCGGAGGGCATCAAGGGCCGGCCGGGCGAGGCGCCGGAAGGGTGGCGCCGTTGGGCGGACGACGCGTTCCAACCGCCGCAGCCGTGGCGGCAGTTGCTGGGCGCGGCGGTGCGCTCGGCGGCGGGTGCGCCGGGCGCGGGCGAGAACCACAGCTACCGGCGGCCGTCCCGTCGCTCGGCCAGTGTCCCCGGGGTGGTGCTGCCGAGCCTGCGCCGTACGCCGCCCAGTGTCTGCGTCGTGATCGACACCTCCGGGTCGGTGAGCGACGCCGAACTGGGCAGCGCGTTGCTGGAGGTCGCGGCGATCTCACGGGCGGTGGGCGGGCGGCGCGACCTGGTCTCGGTGATCTCCTGCGACGCGGCGGCCGGGGTCGCCGTCCCGCTCTGCCGCGCGGAGAACATCGAGCTGGTCGGCGGCGGGGGCACCGACCTGCGCTCCGGTTTCGCCCGGGCACTGCGCTCCCGCCCGCGCCCCGACGTGATCGTCGCCCTCACGGACGGCCAGACCCCCTGGCCCTCCGCGCCACCGCCCTGCCGTACGGTCGTCGGTCTCTTCCCCCGCCATGCCTCCGCCGTGGACGAGGAGGACCCCGACTACGTCCCGGACACTCCGCCGACGTGGGCGCGGGTCGTCACGATCGGCTGAGCCCGGACGACCGGTCGAGCCGGGACGACCGGTCGCGTCAGGCCGCCTTGAGCAGAAGCTCGGCCAGTTCGGCCGGCACGGTGACCATGCAGTCGTGACCGCTCCGCAGCTCCCACACCTGTGCCGGGCTGCCGTTGGGCTGTGTCGCGGGGACGGCTCTGCGGACGAAACCCTCGGGCTCACTGCCGACGCAGTGGATGTGCGTCCGGGGAAGCGCGTCCGCGGCGGGGTTGTCCAGCCGGACCGGCTGCTGGAAGCAGCCCACCGACTCGTCCGACACCAGCGTGCGCAGCCATGCGACGTCCGCCGGGTCGGTGACTCCGAACAGCCCGCCGGGCGACGGCGTTTCGGGCATCGGAGGGATGCGCCAGGGAGTATCGGAACCGGCGGCGAGGTCGATCAGGAACTGGGTCACGGGCATCACGTCGACGACGGTCTCACCGTCGGTCGGCACCATCGCGTCGAGGTAGACCAGCCCCGCGAGCCGCTCCGGCACCCGGTCGGCCACCGAGGAGACGACCATCCCGGCGTAGCTGTGCCCGACCAGCACCACGTCGGTGAGGTCCTCCTCCGTCAGGAGGTCGACGACGTCGTCGACGTGGGTGTCGAGTCCCACCTCGGGGCCGAGCAGATGCGCCTTGTCCCCGTGGCCGGTCAGCGACGGCGCGAACACCCGGTGCCCGGCCCGGGTCAGCAGCGGGACCACCCGGTCCCAGGCCCGCCCGCTGTGCCAGGCACCGTGGACAAGCACGTAGGTCGGCGTGTTCGGCGTGTTCGGCGTGATCGACGTGTTCGTGTCCGTGCTCGTGTTCGGCGTACTCATGATGTGTCTCCCTGCACGTGGTGGTCGGTCATCGACGCTACTGAGCCGACAGGAACCTGTTGGTAACCTTCGGCCCATGACCAACTCGGCAGGTGACGTCTTCCTGGCCGACTGCCCCGCCCGGCTGGCGATCGAGATCATCACCGACAAGTGGGCCGCCGTCGTGGTGTTCGCGCTCAGTCTCGGACCGTGCCGGCACGGCGAACTCGTCGACCTCGTGGGCGGCGTCTCGCGCAAGGTGCTCACCCAGACACTGCGCCGCCTCCAGGGTTACGGTCTTGTCGACCGCCGCGCGTATGCCGAGGCGCCCCCGCGGGTCGAGTACAGCCTGACCGACCTCGGCCGGACACTCGTCGAACCCATCGCCGCCCTGACGGACTGGGCGAGGTCGCACGGCCAGGCCATCGTCGACTTCCAGGAGGCGGCGAGGGAAGCAGCGGAGGAGGCGGCGCGAGAGGGTCCGTCCGCCACCTGACCCGTCACCCGGCACGCCGCCCGACACCACCGTCAGCCCTTGACCCGTCACCCGGCACGCCGGCCGACCGCACCCGTCAGCCGTGGCCGTGGCCCTGCCCCGGCCGTCAGGCGGGTTGCGCCCGGGAGGCGGCCAGGGCGAGGCGGTGCTCGGCGATCTGCCGGGCGGCCCGCAGCGGGGTGACGCCGGTCGTGCGCGCGAGGTCGAGGATGTGGGTGACGGTGTCGCCGATGCCCTCCACCCGGTCCAGGGCGGCCTCGTGGCTGTAGCCGTCCGACTCCCGGCCGAGGGTGTAGGCGATGCCTCCGGCGCCGGCCACGTAGTCCGGCACCCAGACGATGCCGCGCTCCGCGAGGACGTCGGCGATCGGCTCCTCGGCAAGCTGGTTGTTGGCCGGTCCGACGACCAGCGGAGCGGTGAGCCGGGGAACGCTCGCTTCGTCGAACACCCCTCCGACGGCGGCCGGAACGAGAATGTCGGCCGGCGCCGACAGTGCCCGACCGGGCTCGACCCACCCGTGGCCGCTCGCCAGCGCGGCGTCCTTGCGGGACCGGTCGACGTCCGACACCACGACGTGCGCGCCCTCGGCGGCGAGGCCCGCGGCGACCCGGCTGCCGACCGACCCGTACCCGCTGACGACCACCGTCCTGCCGGTGCAGGAGGCGTCGCCGAAGACATGCCGGGCGCCGGCCCGCAGTGCGGCCAGCACCCCGGTGGCGGTGGGGCCGCCGGAGTCGCCGGTGCCGCCGTGCTCCTCTGGCGCGCAGTACGCGTACGGCGAGAAGCGCCGCAGGACCACCATGTCCTGCGGGCCGGTGCCGACGTCGGGGCCGGTGCGGTAGGAGCCGTCGAAGGAGGCGACCAGCTCGCCCAGGTCCTCCAGTGCGGCCTCCCGCAGTTCCGGGGTGAGTTCGGTGTCCCGGTCCAGGGCGATCACGCTCTTGCCGCCGCCGAAGTCCAGGCCCGCCACCGCGGCCTTGTACGTCATCGCCTCCGACAGGCGCAGCGCGTCGGTCAGTCCGTCCCGCCAGGTGTCGTAGCGGCGCATCCTGCAGCCGCCGACCGCCGGGCCCAGGGCCCGGGAGTGGACCGCGACGATCAGCGGCAGGCCGGAGCGGCGTCCGCGGCGGACAACGACCTCTTCATGTGCGAATGCTTGGCTCATGCGGCCGAAGCTAGGCTGACGCGCGGAGCACCGGTAGTTGCACCGAATTTAATTCGGGATCTGGACAGTGGAGGAAGCCGTGGACGAACTTGATACGGCGATCGTGCGCGAACTGCAGGCCGACGGTCGGCAGTCGAACCGTGCCCTGGCCGAGAAGCTCGGCATCGCCCCGTCGACGTGCCTGGAACGCACCAGGCTGCTGCAGAGACGCGGCATCATCCAGGGCTACCGCGCCCAGGTGTCCCTCAAGGCCCTCAACCGCTCGGTCCAGGCCATGGTGTTCACGCAGGTGCGCCCCCTGCGCCGGGATGTCGTCACCGCCTTCGAGCAGTCGGTGAGCCGGCTGCCGGAAGTCGTCTCCGTCTACACGATGACCGGTAGCGACGACTTCCTCGTCCATGTCACCGCCCAGGACATAGACCGCCTGCACGCCTTTCTCCTGGAGGAGTTCACCAACCGCCGCGAGATCATCGGCTTCCGCACCTCGATCATCTACCAGCATCTGACCAACCCCGTCCTGGGTCCGCTGCCGCCCACGGCGGAGCCGCACGCATGAGGTCGGCACGCTCCGGCAGCCGGCGGAACAGCGTGCGGAAGGCCCCGCCGGAGCGGGGCCTTCGCTGTCCGGGCTGCGCGCGGGAAACTCAGTTCACGTCTACGTGGTCACCGGAGGAGTTGGCGGCGCCGGTCGTGGTGTTGCCGCTGTAGCGCCAGCGCCATGTGCCGTCCTGCGAGGCGGTCACCGTGGTCTTCAGGTGGCCGGTACCGCTGGCGGTCACCGACTTGACCGTGGTGTAGGTGCTGGAGCCGGTGGGCTTGAACTGCAGCTTCACCGATCGGCCGCCGTAGTTGTCGTAGCGGTGCTTGCTCCAGTTGGCGCGCTGCACGGTGCCGGTGACGGTGATCGTCCCGCCCTTGGCGACAGGCTCCGGAGTCGCGTTCGCGCTCTGGATGCGCGAGGCACGCTGGAGACGGACCGTCGCCGAGAGCTGGTCGTGGTCGTAACCACCGTTCTTCTTGATCCCCGTGCCGACGGTCTTCCACACGGCGGCGTCACCGTTGACGAGGTTGTTGCCATTGCCGCCCGGCATGCTGTCGGGGTCGATGGTCATCGTCTCGTCGCAGTCGCGGTAGGTGTAGCCGCCCGCGGAGGACTGGCGGCAGCTCCACTGGGTCGTGGTGTTCGCGAGCGTGTACTCGTCGGTCCCGTAGGTGCCGCGATACGCCTCGACCCACCAGGTGTCGAGCGACACATTGCTCTTCACCGTGTACGTCAACGGCGCCTCGACCTCGGCGCTGATGCCGACGACGATGGGCTTGCCGTTGTTCAGCACGACGTTCGAGAACGAGATGTCGCTCTCGGCCGCGTGCGCGGTCGGCGCCGTGAGCCCCACGCCCACCAGCGCCATGCCCCCGGCCACCACCACGGCGGCCGCGCGGCGCACGGCCGAGGGTCTGTACTGCCGCGAGAGCGCAGCAGATGTCGAAGTGATCAATCCCCACCCCTGAGTCGAGTTCCTGCGCGGCGGGTCGTTCTCACCGCCGCGTGCGGGAACTCTAGATCATCCGCAATGGTTCCCGACGCCGTCATGCGTCCGGGTACGCGCCGAGGGCCTGTGCGGCGTCAGCCGCACAGGCCCTCGGAAACGAGTAGCGGGGACAGGATTTGAACCTGCGACCTCTGGGTTATGAGCCCAGCGAGCTACCGAGCTGCTCCACCCCGCGTCGATGTCTCCACCCTACGGCATGAAACGGCACCCGGCCGACACGGTTCCTCCGCCCGATCCACCTCTGACCAGGGACGGAGGAGATCGGCAGGACATACCCGGACTGCGCCGTGGGTAACTTCCCCCGCATGGCTGCCGTGTTGTTCGACTTCTCCGGAACCCTCTTCCGTATCGAATCCACCGAGTCCTGGCTGCGCGCCGTACTGGCCGAGACCGAAACAGCCCTGCCGGAGCAGGAGTTGCTCCGGACGGCGAAGGAACTGGAGGCGGCGGGTGCGCTGCCCGGCGGGGCCCCGCAGCCGGGGCCGGTGCCCGAGGAGCTGACCGCGCTGTGGGGCGTCCGCGACCAGAGCGCCGAGCTGCACCGGGCCGCGTACACCGGGGCCTGCCGTCAGGTGGAGCTGCCGGCTCCGGAGCTGTACGACGCGCTGTACGACCGGCACATGAGCCCGGCGGCCTGGCGTCCGTACGCCGACGCGTTGGAGGTACTGCACGCGCTTCGCGACCGCGGGGTCGCCGTCGGCGTGGTCAGCAACATCGGCTGGGATCTGCGGCCCGTGTTCCGGGAGCACGGCCTCGACGCGTATGTGGGCACCTACGTCCTGTCGTACGAGCACGGCGTCCAAAAGCCGGACGCCCGGCTCTTCGCGACCGCGTGCGACGCGCTCGGGGCCGATCCGCGCGACACGCTGATGGTCGGGGACGACCGGCTGGCGGACGGCGGGGCCGCGGCCGTGGGGTGCGGGGTGCACTTCGTCGAGCATCTGCCGGTGACCGATCGGCCGAACGGTCTGCGGCCGGTACTGGACCTGGTCCCCGCCGGGACCTGATCATCCGGGCGATCCCCGGCGGACCCTCAGCTCTGGTAGCCCTCGACCTGCGGTGACGGCCGTACGCGCGCGTCGTCCGGGTTCTCGCCGAACTCGGACTTCGCGCGCCGCTGACGCAGCAGGTCCCAGCACTGGTCGAGATCGCGCTCCAGCTGTCCGAGCCGTTCCTGCTCGGTCGCGCTGTCGATCTTTCCGGACGCCAGGGCGTCCCGGAGCTCGCGTTCGCTGTCGACCATCGCCGTGATCCTGGCAAGGATGTGCTCTTGATCCATGTGCGTACGCCTCCTCGGCACTCCAGCCCACTGTAAGGAGCGGACGACCGCTCGGCGACAGCGAGCGCGAGAGGCGGGAGCGCCGGGTGGGTCCCGGGCGGTCGCGAGCCGACGCGCCCGGAGGGCCCGGCTGAGTCCTTCCCGTCCGCTCGGGGCGATCCCCCGCGTCGCCCCGAGCGGACGGCAGCCCGGAGGCGGTCCCCGTGGGAACCCGTCCGGACGCGCTGAGTATAGTTGGCTGGCAGCCAGTCAACGCAGGAGTACATAGGATGTCCCCTCGCAGCGCATCGGTCAATGAAGAGTTGCGGCGGCGTTCCCGCGAGAGGCTTCTGCAGGCGGCGCTGGAGCTCGTCGGCGAGCGCGGATACGACGCCACGACACTGGGCGACATCGCGGACCGCGCGGGCTCCGCCCGGGGTCTGGTCTCGTACTACTTCCCCGGCAAGCGTCTGCTCGTCCAGTCCGCAGTGCACCGGCTGATGCACCGCACGCTGGAGGAGGCGCTGGAGCGCGAGCCGCGTACCGAGGACGGTCGGGAGCGGATGGCGCGGGCCATCGACGCGATCCTGGGCCTCGCCCGGGACCATCCGGTGCTGATGCGCCAGCACATGGCGGGCATCCTGCAGGGCGAGGGATTCAAACAGTGCCCGGAGCAGCGCCGGCTGGCCGAACTGCTCAGCGACACCATGGCCCGCTACGGCTCGCCGGACACCGCCGCCGACTACCCCATGATGCGGGCGCTGCTGATGGGCGCGGTGTACGCGGCCCTGGTGCCCGGGGTCCCGATGCCGGTACCGGTGCTGCGGGCCGAGCTGTTCAGGCGCTACGGGCTCGACTGGGAGCGGGGTGCCCCGCCGGGCGCCGAAGCGCCCGACGGGACGTACCACGAGGACCTCTCACGGTTCTTCGCTCCCGGGAGCCGCGAGTCGGAGCGGAGCCCCGATCGCGGTCACGGTCACGGTCGCGCTGACGACGACGGTGACGGTGGTGAGCGGAACCAGGAGACCGACGCGGCCGGTCAGTCGAAGTAGTCCGGCTGCGTCTGGACGTTCAGCTCGTTCAGCCGGTTCTTCTTCGCCGGGTCCGTACGACGGTCATTGATCTTCAGAACGTCGAAGCCCTTGGCGATGTCGTTCGAGTAGATGTAGCCGTTGTAGTAGTACGCGGACCAGGAGCCGCCGGTGACCATGGTCGTGGTGCTCAGCGGACCGCGCTCGAAGAAGGCGATCTCCTTGGGCTTCGAGGAGTTCGTGAAGTCCCAGACGGAGATGCCGCCCTGGTACCAGGCCTGGACCATGATGTCCTTGCCCTTGACCGGGATCAGCGAGCCGTTGTGGGCGACGCAGTTCTCGGTGTCGGCCTGGTGGCGCGGGATCTTGAAGTAGCTCTTGAAGACGAGCTTGCGCTTGTCACCCTTGCCGACGATGTCGTAGATGCCGTCCGCGCCGCGGTTCGGGCCCACGGTCTCGTTGCAGGTGGCCGCACCGCCGCCGCCCAGCTCGTCCGTGAAGACGACCTTGTTGGCCTTCTGGTTGAAGCTCGCCGAGTGCCAGAACGCGAAGTTCACGTTGTCCTGGACCTGGTCGATGACCTTCGGGTTCTCCGGGTCCTTGATGGAGAACAGGATGCCGTCACCCATGCAGGCGCCCGCGGCGAGGTCCTTGGAGGGCAGCACGGTGATGTCGTGGCAGCCGGTGGTCTTGGAGACGCCCGGGTTGGTCGGGCCACCCGGGTTGCCGCCACCGTCGGGGCCCTCACCGGGGAAGAGGACGGGGAAGTTGACGACCGCCGCCTTCTCGGGAGCCTTGCGCGGCACCTTGATGACCGAGATGCCGTCGTGCGGCGGCTGGCAGTCGGGGAACGTGGCGCTCGGCGAGTACGAGGACACGTAGATGTAGACGTTCTTGCGCTCCGGCACCAGCGTGTGGGTGTGGGAGCCGCAGGCGGTCTCGACGGCGGCGACGTACTTCGGGTTCTTCTTGTCGCTGATGTCGAAGACCTTCATGCCCTCCCAGGAGGACTTCTCGGTCGCGGGCTGCGTGGTGCTGCTGCAGGAGTTGTCGCTGCGCGAGGAGTCCGTGGAGAGGAAGAGCAGGTCACCGGAGACGGTGATGTCGTTCTGCGAGCCCGGGCAGAGCACCTGGGCGACCGTCTTCGGGGCCTTCGGGTTGCTGATGTCGAAGATGCGGAAGCCGTCGTAGTTGCCGGCGAACGCGTACTTGCCCTGGAAGGCAAGGTCCGAGTTGGTGCCGGGCAGGGCGTCCTTGGGGATGTTCGTGAGGTGCTCGATGTTGTCCGAGTGGACGATCTCGTCCTGCCCGGGTATCTCGCCCGCCGAGATCGCCGCTCTGGCCTCGGCCGCCGCGCTCTTGGAGACCTTCTCCGAAGTCACCGGAGCGTCCCCGGGGTCGGGGGTCGCGACCGCGGGCCCCGCCGTGAGCAGGGCGGCCAGCAGGCCTGCCGCGGTGGCGGCAACTCCCAGACGTCTGCGCCGCGTTCGGTGATTGTTCAACAGGGTCACTGCGTCCTCCCTAGTGGCCGTTCGAAGTCGAACGGTTCAGGTACCACCGCAGTATCGTCTTCATCATGCACAGATCAACAGGTGGCAACGCATTCGTAATGAATGTTTTTGATCATTGGCGCGCGGAAGCGTGCTAGGACGGTCATCGACACTCACGAGGTGTCCGCGCCCACAAGGCGTCTGCCGATTCATGTGCCACAGGAGGTCACTGTGCTCGCTCGCCGTACGTCCCGCCGTCTGATCACGGCGTCCGTGACGGCCGCCGTCCTCGCGCTCGGCGGTTGCACGGGCTCCGACGACGACGCCAAGTCCGCGCCGAAAACGGGTCCTTCGGTGATCGCACCGGGCAAACCGGGCGAGGCCGCCGAAACGCTCTCCGCCGCGGACGCCGCGGAGCAGCGCTCCGACGACGACACCCCCAACTCCGCGGACTTCGACTACGCCCGGATGATGATCGAGCATCACACCCAGGCCATCGAGATGACCGAACTCGCCCCGAAACACGCCTCGTCGACGCCGGTGAAGCGGCTCGCCGAGCGGATCGCGGCCTCACAGGGACCGGAGGTCGAGACGATGCGGGCCTGGCTCAAGAACCACGGCGGCGACAAGAAGGGCGAGAAGAGCAAGGGCCATCACCACGACGTGATGCCGGGCATGGCGACCGAGGCGCAGCTCAAGACACTGCGTGCGGCGAAGGGCAAGGCGTTCGACGAGCTCTTCCTGAAGCTGATGATCACCCATCACAACGGGGCGATCACCATGGCCACGGACGTCCTCTCGCAGGGCAACAACATCCAGATCGGCGAGATGGCCGACGACGTGATCGCCCAGCAGACGAGCGAGATCAGCCGCATGCGCGAAATGTGACGGCCCGCTGCGGGGCCGCCCCGCAGGGGCGCCCTCCAAGGGGCGCGGGGAACTGCGCGCCCAGCCACGACGGACGCGCACCCGCACCCGAAAGCCGCCCAGTAGCCCACCCGGCAACCCGGCCCGCCGCCGGCGGCACCGTCAGCGTCGGACATGGCGGGGCGTCAAAAGCCCCGCGTCCCGCGCCCCCGCGATCAGCCGAAGCGAGCGCCGACGGCTGTGTCCCGTCAAGGACATCACCGCGAGCACCGGATCCCGCCCGGCCCGCTGAGCGGCCAGATATTCACCGGCGACCAGCCGACGCCCCTCGGCACCGCGCGGCGGCGCGGGGCGCGCGTGCCGCTGGTCGGCGCTCCCGCCGCCCGCATGGGCGCCCGGCGCCCCGCCCGCACCCCCGCACGCCTCCAGCAGCGGCCCCTCGATCCAGTCCGCGAGCACCGCCATGTCGTCGAGCGAGAGCGCGGGCCGGGCGCGTACGTCCTCGACGGCGACGCCTCCCTCGCACACGGCCGCGAGCAGGTCGACCCCGGCGCCGTCCTCGAAGCTCAGCCGGACGTCGCACCACGTCGTGGCGGTGTCGTTCTCCCGCACTTCCCAGGCGCGCCGTACGGACACCGCCCCGTCCGGCTCATCGCGATCAGAAAGATTAAGAAAGGATGTTTCCAGCACATACGCAACGTAACCGCATGATCACATTCATTGCGGACAGGCACGCATGCCGGGCGCGCGCGGCACACTGTCGGCGCAGCGGCCCGGTCCGGGCAGGTCCTGCCCCTCCCCCGGCACGCGGTGCGGTGCGATGCTGGAAGCACCAGCGAACTCCTCGTTCTCCACGGGGAAGGGGTTGTGCCGTGCTGCAGGTCGCCGTCGTCGGCTCGGGGCCGAGTGGGGTGTACGCCGCGCAGGGTCTCGTCCAGCAGGAGCAGGTGCCCGGAGTCCGAGTGGACGTCCTGGACCGGCTGCCGTGCCCGTACGGACTGGTGCGCTACGGCGTGGCGCCCGACCACGAGAAGATCAAGTCGCTGCAGGGCACTCTGCGCACGGTCCTGGAGCACGAGCGGGTGCGGTTCCTCGGCGGGGTCCGGATCGGCCCGGACGGGGTGTCGGCGGCCCGGCTGAGGGAGCTGTACCACGCGGTGGTGTACTGCGTGGGCGCCGCGACCGACCGGCGTCTCGGAGTGCCGGGTGAGGAGCTGCCGGGCAGTTGGTCGGCGACCGACTTCGTGTCCTGGTACAGCGCGCATCCGGACGTCGTGTCCGACGGCCTCGCGTCCGAGGGCTTCGTGGCCGGCGCGCGGGCTGCGGTCGTCATCGGCGTGGGGAACGTGGCGGTGGACGTGACCCGGATCCTGGCGCGCGGCGCCGCGGAACTGAGCGCGACGGACATGCCCCAGGCGGCACTCGCCGCGCTCGCCGACAGCCGGGTGCGGGAGATCCAGATGGTGGGCCGCCGGGGCCCCTCGCAGGCCCGCTTCACCACCAAGGAACTGCGGGAGCTGGGCGGCCTGCCGGACACCGAAGTGCTCGTGGATCCGGCGGAGTTGGCGCTCGATCCGGCGTACCTGGATCCGTCCGCCCTGCCCACCGCGCAACGACGCAACGTCGAGGTGCTGCGCGGATGGGCCGAACGCCCGCCGGCCGTCGGCTCCCGGCGGATCCGGCTCCGCTTCTTCCTGCGGCCGGTCGAACTGCTCCCGGACGGCAGGGGGCACGTGGGCGCGGTCCGCTTCGAGCACACCCTCCCGGACAGCCGCGGCGGCGTGACGGGCACGGGGCTGTACGAGGACATCGAGGCCCAGTTGGTCCTGCGCTCGGTCGGCTATCGCGGGGTTCCGCTGGAGGGCCTGCCGTTCGACGCGGACCGCGGCACCGTTCCACATCTCGCGGGACGCGTCCTGCGGGAGGGCTCGGTCGCGCCCGGCGAGTACGTGGCAGGCTGGATCAAGCGTGGCCCGACGGGTGTCATCGGCACGAACCGCCCCTGCGCGAAGGAGACGGTGACGTCCCTTCTGGAGGACGCCCCGGCCCTCGTACACCGCGAGGTCCCGGCCGACCCGCTCGCCGCCCTGCACGCGGCGGGCCTGCGCCCGGTCGAGTGGGCGGGCTGGCAGGCGATCGAACGGGCGGAAGCGGCCCTGGGCGCCTCCCTGGGCAGGGGCGTGGTCAAGCTCCCCAACTGGCGGTCCCTGATGGAGGCGGCCCAGCAGCCCCAGTAGGGGCACGGGAACTGCGCGACCAGCCACGTACGGCCCGCGGATGAGCACGCACCTCCCGGGGCAGGACATCCGGCGGCAACACCTCTGCAATCAACAAACTGTTTAACCCCCGTACGGTCACGTGCAGTCCCCGCTCCCCCGCCGCTCCAGGAGTGCCCATGGCAACCCCTGCCCCCGTACCCGCCCCCACCCCCGAGCCCGCACGGCGAGTGCACCCCGTGGACGAGGTCCCACCCGTCCACAAACTCGCCGCGTTCGGCCTCCAGCACGTCCTCGCCATGTACGCGGGCGCCGTCGCCGTCCCCCTGATCGTCGGCAGCGCGATGAAGCTCTCGCCCGCGGACATGGCTTACCTGATCACGGCGGACCTGCTGGTGTGCGGCATCGCGACGCTCATCCAGTGCGTCGGCTTCTGGCGGTTCGGGGTACGCCTGCCGATCATGCAGGGGTGCACCTTCGCGGCCGTGTCGCCGATGGTGCTGATCGGGACGGGCGGCGGCGGACTGCCCGCGATCTACGGTTCGGTGATCGTCGCCGGTCTCGCGATCATGCTGCTGGCCCCGGTCTTCGGGAAGCTGCTGCGGTTCTTCCCGCCGCTCGTCACGGGCACGGTGATCCTGATCATCGGGCTCTCGCTGCTTCCGGTGGCCGGCAACTGGGCCGCGGGCGGGGCGGGTTCGCCGGACTTCGGCGAGCCGAAGAACCTGGCGCTCGCGGCCTTCGTACTCGCGGTGGTGCTCGGCGTACAGCGGTTCGCGCCGGCGTTCCTGAGCCGGATCGCGGTACTGATCGGCATCGCCGTGGGTCTCGCGGTCGCGGTCCCGTTCGGCTTCACCGACTTCGGCGGGGTCGGGGACGCGCACTGGCTCGGCATCAGCACGCCGTTCCACTTCGGCGCCCCCACCTTCGAGGCGTCGGCGATCGCGTCGATGCTGGTAGTGGCCCTGGTGACGATGACGGAGACCACCGGTGACTTCATCGCGGTGGGCGAGATGACCGACCGTCGGATCGAGCCGCGCACGCTCGCCGACGGGCTGCGCGCCGACGGCCTGTCCACCGTCCTGGGCGGCGTGTTCAACACGTTCCCGTACACGGCGTACGCGCAGAACGTCGGCCTGGTCGGCATGACGCGGGTCCGCAGCCGGTGGGTCGTCGCCGTCGCGGGCGGCATCCTCGTCCTGCTCGGCCTGCTGCCCAAGCTGGGCGCGGTGGTCGCCGCCATACCGGCTCCGGTGCTCGGCGGCGCGGGCCTGGTCATGTTCGGCACGGTCGCCGCGAGCGGCCTGCGGACCCTGGCCCAGGTGGACTTCAAGGGCAACGACAACCTGACGGTCGTGGCCGTCTCGGTGGCCGTGGGCATGCTGCCGGTCGGCGTGCCGACGGTGTACGAGAAGTTCCCCGACTGGTTCCAGACGGTGATGAACAGCGGTATCAGCGCGGGCTGCCTCACGGCGATCGTGCTGAACCTGCTCTTCAACCACCTTGCCTCGAAGGGGGGTTCAGAGGCGGACGGTACAGCGGCGGGCGGCTCGAAGGTGGACGGTTCAGAGGCCCCCGGAATTCCCGCGCAGGGTGGTTCAGCGGCCCCCGAGCCGGACGGCCTGGCGCGCGGCGGCGGCGAGAACGCTGTCGAGAAGTCCCGGGAAGAGTCCGTCTAGGTCGTCCCGGCGCAGCCCGTTCATCTTGGCGGTGCCCCGGTAGATCTGCCGGATCACCCCGGCCTCGCGCAGCACCCGGAAGTGGTGCGTGGTCGTGGACTTGGTGACGGGCAGGTCGAAGTGCGAACAGGAGAGCTCGCCGCCGTCGGCGGCGAGCTCTCGCACGACCTGGAGCCGCAGCGGGTCGGAGAGCGCGTGCAGCACGGCTTCCAGCCGGATGTCCGCGCGCTGCGGGTGCGGCAGATCACGGCTGCTGCCGGTCGGGGCGGCGATCGTCACGGCGGCTCCAGTGCGTCGGGTCCGGAGGTCTCCCCGGAGTTCCCCATTGTACGAGAACTCTCGTAGTTTGACATCCACCGTACTACGATGCCTATCGTACGAGTCGACAACCCGGCCCCACCATGATTGGAGTCCGCCGTGAGCGCGCTCTTCGAGCCCTACACCCTGCGCGAGCTGACCGTCCCGAACCGGGTCTGGATGCCGCCGATGTGCCAGTACTCGGCCGCGCCGGAGGGCCCCGAGGCGGGCGCGCCGAACGACTGGCACCTCCAGCACTACGGGGCGCGTGCCGCCGGCGGAGCGGGCCTGATCATCGTCGAGGCCACCGCGGTCAGCCCCGAGGGCCGGATCTCGCCGTACGACCTGGGCATCTGGAACGACACACAGGTCGAGGCGTTCCGGCGGATCACGCGCTTCCTGGTGTCGCAGGGCACGGTCCCCGCGATCCAGCTCGCGCACGCCGGCCGCAAGGCCTCGACGGACCGCCCCTGGACGGGCGGCGCGCCGGTCGGACCCGAGGCGCACGGCTGGCGGGCGCTCGCGCCGAGCCCGCTCGCCTTCGACGAGAAGCACCCCGTGCCGACCGAGCTGACGGTGGACGGGATCCGCGAGGTCGTCGGCCAGTTCGCCGATGCCGCCCGGCGGGCGCTGGACGCCGGCTTCGAGATCGCCGAGATCCACGGCGCGCACGGCTATCTGATCGGCGAGTTCCTCTCCCCGCACTCCAACCGGCGCACGGACACGTACGGCGGCTCGTACGAGAACCGGGTGCGCTTCGCCCTGGAGGTCGTCGACGCCGTGCGCGAGGTATGGCCCGACGACAAGCCGCTGTTCTTCCGCGTCTCGGCCACCGACTGGCTGGAGGAGAACGGCTGGACCGCCGACGACACGGTCCGCCTCGCCGCCGAGCTGACCGCCCACGGCGTCGACCTGGTCGACGTGTCCTCGGGCGGCAACGCGTCCGGTGTGCGCATCCCGGTCGGGCCCGGCTACCAGGTCCCCTTCGCCGCGCGCGTCAAGGGCGAGACCTCCATGGCCGTCGCCGCCGTCGGTCTCATCACCGATGTCGAGCAGGCCGAGAAGATCCTCGCCAACGGCGAGGCGGACGCCGTACTGCTCGGCCGGGAACTGCTGCGCAACCCCTCGTGGGCCCGGCACGCGGCCCGCGAACTCGGGGACTCCGTGCACGTGCCGGACCAGTACCACCGTTCGGTCTGACGAGGCCGGTTGCCCGTCACCGGATACCGGATACCGGTTGCCCGTTACCGGATACCGGTTGGCGGTGACGGGTGGCCCAGTGGCTAGCGGCGGCTGTCGAGCCAGTCCGCGAAGCGGGTCTCGGCGAGGCGGGCCCCGGGGCCGGGCAGCAGCTCGCGCCCCTGGGGGTTCGCGCCGAAGTAGCCGACGGACTCGTCGGTGACGACCTCGCGCGGGTCCTTCTCGGCAGCCAGGCCCGTGCGGACGAACTCGTCGAGGTGGAGTTCCTCGGGGCCCGCCACCTCGGTGGTGCCGTTCAACGGAGCCGCCACGGCGACCCGGGCGACCGCCGCGACCACGTCGTCGGACGCGAGGGGCTGGAGCAGCGAGGAGGGCAGCCGGACCGTGTCGCCCACGGTGGATCCGGCCGCGATGCCCTTCACGAACTCGAAGAACTGCGTGGCACGGACGATGGAGTACGCGATCCCGGACTCCTTGATCAGCTCCTCCTGGGCGACCTTGGCGCGCAGGTAGCCCGAGGCCGGCAGCCGGTCACTGCCCACGACCGACAGGGCGACATGGTGTCCGACGCCCGCCGCGGCCTCGGCCGCGACGAGGTTGCCCGTGGACGTGCGGAAGAACTCCAGCACCGCGCTGTCCTCGAAGGAGGGCGAGTTGGATACGTCGATGACGACCTCGGCGCCCTTCAGAGCCTGGTCGAGGCCCTCTCCGGTGATGCTGTCGACGCCGGTGTTCGGGGAGGCCGGGAGGACGTCGTGGCCGTCCGCCCCGAGCCGGTCCACCAGCTTCGACCCGATGAGCCCGGTACCGCCGATCACTACGATCTTCATGGTGCGACCTTTCCGGTTTCGTCCGTCGGAATCGGACGTGTTCACCATGCTGACCGGGCAGGGCCGGGATCCGTGACAGCCGGCGCCACCTCGGCCGGATTTCCACCCCGTCGGGGATTTCCGCCCCGCCGGACGCCTCAGCCGGACTTCCCCCTCAGGGGGATTTCCCCCTCAGCCGGTTTTCCACCTCCACTGCGGGCCGACCCGCTCCCACTCGGTGTCCCACTGGTCCAGCCTCCGCCGCTCCAGGCGGCCCGAGACCAGCCGCCCGCCCGCGAGGGGCACGAGCGCCGCCGTCGAGCCCACCAGGATTCCGATCAGCCCCGCCCGCAGGCTCGCCTGGGCGGCCGTGGTGGGCCTGGTGACGAGACGCCCCTGGAGATCGGTCCACACGGTGACCGGGTCCCCCGCCGCGGTGCCCGGCTCGACCCGGGTCTGCCCCTTGTGCGCGGAGCCGTCCGGTGTGGACCAGCGGACCTCGGCCCACACCTGCTCGGAACCGGAGGCCGTGCCGGGCGCCCGCTCGGTGAGCAGCGCGGTCACGGGGCGCCACTCGACGCGCTCCCGGGCGAGGTTCTGTTCGACCGACCTCGTCGCCCCCAGACCCGCGATCGTCCCCGCGAGCAGGGCGAGGAGCCCGACGGCGAGCATGGTCCAGGCCTCGATCCTGTCACTGCGCCGCCGTAGCGGATTGGGCCACCAACGCCACAGCAACGCCCTCGGACCACGCAAAGCCGCCATCGGGGCCCCTCTCCTCACGCGCACACCGGACGCCCTCCCATACGGGAGTGGCCGCCAGGTTGCTCACGAGACCTGCCCCACATCGCCGACACGCCTTGAGGATCGCCCTGACCTGCACCGATATGACGTCCAGGGGTGACTGTCAGTGCCGGGGTGCAGACTGGCCGATATCTGAGACAACGACGTCCGGAGGTGGTCGGCATGACCGAGGTACTGCTCACGGTTGGCACGCGCAAAGGACTGTTCGTCGGACGGCGGCGAGGCGGCACGTGGGAGTTCGACGACAGTCCGTACTTCAATGCCCAGGCGGTCTACTCGGTCGCCATCGACACCCGTCGTGACGTGCCGAGACTGCTCGTCGGAGGCGACAGCGCGCACTGGGGCCCGTCGGTGTTCCACTCCGACGACCTGGGGCGCACCTGGACCGAGCCGGCCAAGGCCGCCGTCAAGTTCCCGCAGGACACGGGGGCTTCGCTGGAGCGGGTCTGGCAGCTGCACCCGGCTGCGGCCGAGCCGGACGTGGTGTACGCGGGCACGGAGCCCGCCGCGCTGTACCGCTCGACGGACCGCGGTGAGTCCTTCGAGCTCGTCCGTCCGCTCTGGGAGCACCCCACCCGTTCGCGGTGGGTGCCGGGCGGCGGCGGTGAGGGCCTGCACACGATCCTGACCGACGCCCGAGATCCGCGGGCGGTGACGGTCGCCGTCTCCACGGCCGGGGTCTTCCGTACGCAGGACGGCGGGGAGAGCTGGAAGCCGTCCAACTCCGGGGTCTCGGCGGTGTTCCTGCCCGACCCGGATCCGGAGTTCGGCCAGTGCGTCCACAAGGTCGCGCAGGACGCGGCCACACCGGACCGCCTCTACCTGCAGAACCACTGGGGTGTGTACCGCAGCGACGACGCGGGGGCGCACTGGACGGACATCGGTGAGGGCCTGCCGTCCACGTTCGGCTTCGCCGCGGCGGCCCATCCCCACCGCGGCGACACCGCGTACGTGTTCCCCATCAACGCCGACTCCGACCGGATCCCCGCGGACCGCCGATGTCGTGTCTTCCGTACGGCGGACGCGGGCAAGAGCTGGGAGCCGCTCTCCGCGGGGCTGCCGCAGGAGGACCACTACGGCACGGTGCTGCGCGACGCCCTGTGCACGGACGGCGCGGACCCGGCGGGCGTGTACTTCGGCAATCGCAACGGCGAGGTGTTCGCGTCGGCCGACGACGGCGACAGCTGGCAGCAGCTGGCGTCCCATCTGCCGGACGTGCTCTGCGTACGGGCCGCGGTGATCGACTGAGTCCCCGCGCGGGAACAGGACCGCGCCCGAGCCGGGCCGACGACCTGCCGGTCCGGCCGGACACCGCCCTGCCGCAGGGGCCGGGCCGATGAACGCTGATCCGCCCGCCTGCCCGTCTGCCCGCCCGCTCGCGGCCCGTGCGGTTGGATCAGCGTCAACACGGAGGTGCCTTACGGCAGTTGCCAGTTCACCGGCTCGGCGCCCTGCCGGACCAGCAGGTCGTTGGCCCGGCTGAACGGCCGTGAGCCGAAGAAGCCGCGGTCCGCCGACATCGGTGACGGGTGCGCCGACTCCACGGAGGGCAGGTCGCCCAGCAGCGGCCGGGCGTTGCGGGCGTCGCGTCCCCACAGGATCGACACCAGCGGCTTGTCGCGCGCCGCCAGCGCCCGGATGGCCTGCTCGGTGACCTCCTCCCACCCCTTGCCCCGGTGCGCGGCCGGCTTGCGCGGGGCCGTGGTGAGCGCCCTGTTGAGCAGCAGCACGCCCTGTTGCGTCCACGGCGTGAGGTCCCCGTTGGACGGCCTGGGCAGCCCCAGGTCCGTGTGCAGTTCCCGGTAGATGTTCTCCAGGCTACCCGGCAGGGACCGCACCTCGGGCGCCACCGCGAAACTCAGTCCGATGGCCATCCCCGGTGTGGGGTAGGGGTCCTGACCGACGATCAGGACGCGGACGTCGTCGAAAGGCTGCTGGAAGGCCCGCAGCACATTCGCTCCGGACGGCAGATACGTCCGGCCGGCCGCTATCTCGGACCGCAGGAAGTCGCCCATCGCGGCGATGCGTTCGGCCACAGGTTCAAGGGCCTTGGCCCAGCCTGCTTCGACAAGTTCGTGTAAAGGTCGTGGAGCCACGGCGCGTCACTCTACTGGCTCACACCAGTGCCTCGCATACGCCCCGCGCATACCCGGCACAGGCGAGGAAGCCGCCCGCGGGAATCGCCCCCCAAGCGCTACCCTTCCTCCTCACCGAGATCCTCCTCACCGAGGGAAGGGGTGGAGCTTGTCGCGTCCAGTGGACTGGCGGCTGCCGTGACCGGTTCCGGCGGCGGGTCGGGTGTCCTCGGGGTGGACTCCGGCGGATCGGGCCTGCGGGTCGTCCTGGCTGTCGACGGGGGCCCGGCGACGGCGCCCCTGACGTCCAGGGAGCCGGTGCGCACCGGACCGCGCGGCATCGACGCCGGGCATCTGATGGAGCAACTGGTCCCGATGGCCCGGCGGCTGATGGCCGGTGCCGGGGTCGGCACGCTCCGGGCCGTCACCGTCGGCGCCGCCGGCCTCACCACTTTGGGTGACTCGCTGCGCGCCGATCTGCCTACGGCGCTGGCCCGCGAACTCGGCGTACGACGGCTGGCGCTGGTCGCCGACGCCGTCGCGGCGTACACGGGCGCGCTGGGGCAGCGGGCGGGCGCGGTCGTGGCGGCCGGCACCGGGATGATCGCGATCGGCACGGACCTGCGCGAGTGGCGCAGGGCGGACGGCTGGGGCCATCTGCTCGGCGACAGCGGGAGCGGGGCGTGGATCGGCCAGGCGGGCCTCGACGCGGCGTTGCGCGCCTACGACGGGCGGCCCGGGGGTTCGGTACCGCTCCTGGCGCGCGTCGAGGCGGTGTTCGGCTCCGCACCGGCGGTGCCGGGGCGGCTCTATCCGCGTCCGGACCGGCCTGCCGTGCTGGCGTCCTTCGCACCCGAGGTGGCCGCCTGCGCCGACGGCGGCGACCCCGCGGCGGTCGGCATCCTGGCCGCCGCCGCCCGGCACATCGCCGACTCGGCCGCCGCGGTGTGCCCCACGCAGGCGGACGTCGCGTCCGGAGGGGCGGAGGGCGCCGAGGGGGCAGAGAGGGCCGAAGGCGCAGGTGGGACCGGTGCGATTTCGGAAAGCCTCCCGAATCTGGCCCCTGAAAGGCTCTCGGGAGAGGTACGCCTCGCGCTCACGGGCGGACTGTTCAAGATGGGCGACCCCCTCCTCGTACCGCTGCGGGCCGCGCTGGCGGAGCGGCTGCCGTACGCGCGGGAGGTTCCGGCCGCGGGTGACCCGCTGGACGGGGCCGTCGGCATCGCCGTCGAGCTGGCCGACGACCGTCTGACGCTGCCGCGCGACGACAGCATGCTCTACGTCGTACGGGACTCCGCGGGCTCCCCTGATGCCTCGGACAGCCGTTCGCAGGATCGCTCAGCGTGATCCACAGATAACCAGGGAGATCGATCCGCCCGTAACTCATCAGACAAAACCGGACGGATACCGCTCACCTGCACCCTCCCCGAACAGGGGAGCCCAGGAAACCAGTAACATTCGGCGCCATGAGCTCCCCCACTGGGCCCGCGTCCGGCCTGCCAGTACGAATGCCGCGACCCCGCCAGCCCGGTCGGCACCGCCGGCCGGAACCGCTGGCGGCTCCCGAGGGCGCGCCCGCGCTCGTCCTCGCGGTGCCGGGCACGCCCAGCGCCGCCACCCGCAGCCTCGCCGAGGAGGTCGTGAGCATCGCGCGCTCCGAGCTGCCCGGTCTCGACGCCCGGATCGGGTACCTGGACGGGGACGACTCCGAGTTCCCCACCCTCCAGACGGTGCTCGCGCACGCCTCCGAGGAGCGCGCCCAGCGCTTCGAGCAGGCCCGCGCGGCCGGTGTGGACGTGGTGGAGCCCGACGGGCCCGTGGCCGTGGTCGTGCCGCTGCTCGCCGGTCCGGACGGAGCGCTGCTGCGCCGCGTCCGTCAGGCCGTCATGGACAGCCGCGTCGCGGCCGACCTGACCGATGTGCTCGGCCCGCACCCGCTGCTCGCCGAGGCGCTGCACGTGCGCCTCTCCGAGGCCGGTCTGGCGCGCGCCGACCGGGCCAGGCTGTTCACCGTGGCGACGGCCGCCGACGGCATCATCCTGGCGTCCGTGGGCGGCGACGAGGCCGTACAGGCGGCCGGGATCACCGGCATGCTGCTCGCCGCGAGACTCGCCGTGCCCGTGATGGCGGCGGCGCTCGACGAGGAGGGCGCGATCGCGGCCACCGCCGAGCAGCTGCGTTCCTCGGGTTCCCAGCAGCTGGCGCTCGCCCCGTACCTGATCGGCCCCGAGCTCGACCCCGGTCTGCTCGACGAGGCCGCGAAGGAGGCGGGCTGTTCCGCCGCCGAGGCGCTGGGCCCGTACCCGGCGATCGGCAAGCTGGCACTCGCCAAGTACACGTCGGCGCTCGGCATCGCGCCGCCGCAGCCGCAGGGCGCGCCGGTCCGCTGACGAGGCGGTCCCGCACAGGCACCAACCCCGAAGGGCCCGCTCCGTCTCCGGAGCCGGGCCCTTCGGGGTTGGTGACCTCAGGGAACCTCAGGCCCCACGGGCCCCACGGGCCCCACGGGCCCCACAGGGAACTCGGTGAACCTCGGGGATCGTCTCAGTCGAGCACCACGCAGGATGCCGCGGGGGCCTTGACCGATCCGCCGCGCTGCGGCACGCCCGTGTCCGGGTCGATCACGAACCACGCGACGTGTCCCGACCGCTCGTTGGCCACGTACAGGAAGCGGCCCGTCGGGTCCAGGGCCAGCGCTCGCGGCCAGGTGCCGCCGCAGGGCACCGTGGCGACCAGCTTCAGCCCCTCGTCGGCGGTGCCGGGCACGAGCACGGAGACGACGTCCTGGCCGCGCGTGGCGGTCCACACGAAGCGGCCGTCGGGCGACACGACGATGCCGGACGGGTAGGCGACGCTGTCCGGGAGGTCGGGCAGCACGGACGTCTCCCCCACCGGCTTGAGCGCGCCCTTGACGGCGTCCCAGCGGCAGGCGGTGACGGTCGGCGAGAGCTCGTTGAGGACGTAGGCGCGTCCGCCGTCCGGGTGGAACGCCAGGTGGCGCGGCCCCGAGCCGGGCCGCAGCGCGATCTCCCGGTGCAGCGCGAGCGCGCCGTCGCGCAGCGCGCACACCCGGACCGAGTCGGTACCGAGGTCGACGCTCACCGCCCACCGGCGGCTCGGATCGGGCTGGACGTGGTGGGCGTGCGGGCCCTGCTGGCGCTGGGTGTGCGGCCCCGCACCCTCGTGCCGCAGCACACCGGAGACGGCGGCGAGGCTTCCGTCGTGGCGCACGGGCAGGGCGCTGACGCTGCCGGAGCCGTAGTTGGCGGTCAGGACATGCCCGTCGAAGAGGCTCAGATGCGTGGGCCCGCTGCCACCGACCGGCACCAACGGGCCGGCCAGGGACGGCTCGTCGCCCTTCACGCGATAGGCGGCGACCGCGCCCTGCGTCGTCTCGCTCACCGCGTAGAGCATGTCCCCGCCGGGCGACAGGGCCAGGTACGAGGGGTCCGGGACGCTGTCGACGGCGCTCAGCAGCGTCAGCGCGCCGGTGTCCCCGTCCACGTCGGCGGTGAGCACGCCCAGGCCTCCCGCCGCCGTGAAGGAGCCGATGTACGCCCGTCGCTGCCGTCCGCCGCCGCCGTCCGTCACTGCGTCCCCTCTCGGTGCCACGTCCGTGGTGCCATACCCTCGGTGCCACGTTCCTGAGGGCGACGGTAGCAGCGAATGGCCTAGACCAAATCGGAACCCCGGTGCGTCTCACCGCGCGCCCTGGCATGTGCCTCCGGATGGTGCACGTACGCGGGGTGCTGTTCCAGCGCCTCGTACGTGCGGTGGAACACCGGCGTGGCGCTGCCCGAGATGGGCGGCACGATCCAGGACCAGTCGGCGCCGACCGTGCGGCCCCTGCTCTCCTCGCGGCCGAGATGGGTGAGGAAGCGGCGCGACTCGGTGTGGTGGTCGGTGACCGTGACACCGGCCCGGTCGAAGGAGTGCAGCACGGACCGGTTGAGTTCGACCAGCGCGCGGTCCCTCCACAGGGAGCGGTCGCTGCGCGTGTCGAGCCCCAGCCGCTCGGCTATGCGGGGCAGCAGGTCGTAGCGGTCGGTGTCGGCGAGGTTGCGCGCGCCGATCTCCGTACCCATGTACCAGCCGTTGAAGGGCGCGGCCGGGTAGCAGATCCCGCCGATCTCCAGGCACATGTTGGCGAGGGCCGGTACGGCGTGCCAGCGCAGGCCGAGCCCGCGCCACCAGGAGTGCTCGGGGTGGTCGAGGGGCACTTCGAGCACCGCGTCGTCCGGCAGCGCGAACCAGCGGGGTCCGTCGTCGCCGCCACGGACCGCACCACCCTGGACTGCACCACCCCGGACGGCATGGCCTCGGACTGCACCACCCTGGACCGTGCCGCCCTGGACGAGCAGGGGCAGGACGTCGAAGGGGGTGCCGGGGCCGCCGGGCCAGCCGAGGCGTCCCAGGAGGGCGGTGATGCCCGTGTTGCGCGGATCGCCGGTGACACCGCCGTCCGGGTGCCGGTAGCCGGCGTACCGGATGAGCTGTTCGTTCCAGATGCGCGGGCCCGGCCGGCCCGGCGCGTCCGGGGCGAGGACGGTGATGAGCGCGCGGATACGGCCGTCGCGGGTGGCCTCGCGCAGGTGGTCGGCGCAGGCGTCGGCGACGTCCTCGGCTTCCGTCACGTCCCTTCGGTCGCTCACGTGCAGGGAGTGCCAGTAGAGCCGCCCGATGCACCGGTTGGCGTTGCGCCAGGCGACACGGGCACCGAAGACGAGTTCCCGCGTCGTCTGCCGGTACGTGCCCGAGTCCGCGATCTCCTTGTGCACGGCGGCGATCCGGCGGTCCGGGGCCCCGAGCCGTTCCTCGGTGTGCCGCAGGGTGATGAACTCCGCAGCCGCGAGGAAGAGACGCCGGGTGACGGCCGGGGACGCCGCGTCGGCCACTCCCGGAGGACGCGGACCCTGCGGACGCGAGCCCTGAGCCTGCGGGTCTTGCGGATGCGGGCCTTGCGCGTGCGGGTCCTCGGCAGGCGGGTGTTCGACGAGGCGTCCGGTGGCCGTTTCCGGTGCCGGGCCGCGATCGTGCCGCTCGGCCGCTCCCCGACGGCCCTCCCGTACGCCGTCGGCGGCGCCCCCGGGGCACCGGTCGGGAGGGAGGCGGTCCAGCCACCCGCCCGGCCCGTCCGCCGTCGGCACCGGCACCGGCACCGGCACCGGCACCGGCACCGGCACCGGCACCGAAGATCGTGCGCTCCCGTCGCCGTTCGGGCGTTGGCCGGTTCTGCGTGGGACCTGCCGCATGGTGCACCCCCAGGGGGCTCCGCCCACGGATCGCTCCCGCACGGTCCGCGGGTTCCGTGCGTCTGATAGCCGCGGAGTTACCCGTCCCGTGGCCTGATCCACCCTCTACGTGGCCGGTAAAACTGCCTCATTCGGGGGCGGGATGTCCAACTCGCCTATGTATGAGGCAGTCACGACGCACCGATGGTCTGGTTCGTGCGGGTCCTGAAGCATTCTTTCGCGCCGCCCGACGCGGGGCTGAAGCAGGCCTGCACCGACGTCCCGGGGCTCACCACACTCATGAGGGTGTGGACGTAGGTGTCCGCCTCATGACGGCTGGTGACCCGCGCTCCATGGAGGAAGCCGTCCCGGGCGACCGCCCTGATCTCCACGCGGTCGTCCAGGACCGCGCCCCACATCCGGGCCCAACTCGTCCCGCATTCCTGGCTGTAGCGGATCTGGATCCAGGCACCCGTGGTGGTCTCGTGCTCGGCCAGCGTCAGGGGCTCGGCGCCGCACTTCATCGCGACGGGGTCCTTGTTCTGACAGGCGGTGTACCGGCAGAGCGCCCGGGTGGCGGGAGTGGGCGTGGGAGAGAGCGACGCCTCTTTGCGGTGCGCGGGGGGAAGGTGAATGAGCACGAGCGTGCCCAGGGCCACGGCGCACACCGACGCGAGGGCGGTGAGGACGGTCGCACGCCGGTGCCCGGCCGGGTGGGCACGGGTGTGCTCGGTGCCGTCGGAGACACTCGCGGTCGGCCGGGCCTCGGGCGGAACGGAGGTGGGAGCCGGTGTCGGCCCGTCCGTCCGGGCAGCGGTGTGCTGCCGGTCCGGTGTCCCCCGCGTCGGCCCGCCGCCTTCCGGCCGGTGCGTCCCGTGCGTCCGCAGTGTCCGGGCGATGTCCAGGAGCGCCAAGGGGCGGTCGGCGGGTTCGCCGGCGAGGCGGCACAGTTCCTCGACCGCGCTACGGGGCGGCAGGCTCTTGCCGTTGAGGTAGCGGTCCCAGGACGACTTGCTGAAGGTGGTCGCGTTCGCGAGCTGCGCCAGGCTCAGGCCGGTGCGCTGCTTCAACTCCTGGAGTACGAAGGCCAGTCGGGCGCCCGGCGGCGAGGGTGCGCCGCCCTGTGTCATCCGCGCAACGCCTTCCAGGAGCGCGGGCCCAGCATGCCGTCGGCGACCAGTCCCTCGCGCTGCTGGAACGTCTTCACGGCTCGCAGGGTGAGCGGGCCGAACATGCCGTCGATGCCACCGGGTGAGATGCCTGCCCGGCGCAGCAGACACTGCGCCTCGGCGACGTCGGCGCCCGTGTCGCCGTAATAGATCTCGGTGTTCCGGCCGTCGTTGACGCCTGCGGACCAGTGGCCGTCGAGGCGGGCGATGCGGCACGTGTAGGAGGGCCGCGGCGAGGCCTCGGCGGTGGTGGGCGCGGCGGCGACGGCCGCCGGGGCGATGTCCTCGTCGAGGCGCAGCATGAGCAGCACGGTCGCCGAGAGGGCCACGGTCAGGGCGACGACACCTGTCGTGAGGGCGATGTGCGGTAGCCGGCCGGGGGCCGGTCCGGTGGTGGGGGTGGTGGGTGATGGTGGCGGCGTGAGCGCGGCCGGTGCGGCCGACGGCGCCGTGGGCTGCGGCTGCGGCTGCGGCTGTGCGATGGGCCCGGTGCGGCGGCTGTCCCAGGTGTCGGCGGCGATCTCGTGCAGTGCGAGGAGGGCAACGGGGTCGGCACCGGTGATCCGGGCCAGTGCCTCCACCGCCTCCCCGGGAGGCAGCGACGTTCCTGCCAGGTACCGCTCCCACGACTTGGCGCTGTAGCCGGTCTTGGCCGCGAGGTGTCGCATCGTCAGTTCACCGTGGTCCTTCAACTGACGTAACCGTGCCACCAACTGCCGTGCGCATGGATCGAGTTCAGCGGGCAGCGCTTTGTAGCGCGGCATGTTTCCCCCATTGCGGTCATGATCGTGAACGGCGGCCCCCCTCCGCTGCTACGCATTCTGCATGAGCCCGTCACATCTGTCACAGGTGTCCCACACAACCGTCCCGGCGGACCCTGTCGTCGCAGGTCAGCAGGGTGGTCGTCCCGTGCAGTCGCCACCTGGGCCACAGCCGTGGCCGCAGTGCCCGATCGCCCTGCACCTTTGTTCTCGCCACCTGCCCCGCCGGCCGGGAGCAGGTGCGGATTCCACGACCGAAAGAGGACAGCATGCGACCGAACGCTCTGGGCAGGACCCTCGTCGGCCTCGTCGCCGTCGCCGGCATCGCCGCCGGCAGTGTGGCGACAGCCGGCACCAGTTTCGCGGCGACCGCGACCACCGCGCACACGGCGGCCGTCACCGCGCCCTCCGCCGTGGCCGCCACGCAGAACTTCGGTCTGACCACGGCCGAGGCCAAGAACGTCCAGGAGTTCCTCGCGGACTACTGGGGCTACACGGACTCCATCGACGGTCAGCTGGGCACCAACAGCTGGAAGGCCTTCCAGCGCTGCCTCGCGAGGTACTGGGGCTACACGGGCGAGATCGACGGGGACCCCGGCCCCAACACCATCAAGGCGCTGCAGCGTCTGCTGAAGGCCGACTACGGCTACACGGGTGACATCGACGGCATCGCCGGTTCGGGCACCCGGGCGGCGTTCAAGCGTTTCGCCGCCTGACCGTCGAGTGACCGACCCCGGCCCGTCCTCGCGGAGTGAGGACGGGCCGGGGTCGCGCGTTCTCGCGTGAAGAGGGCCGGGGTCGCGCGTTCTCACCGCACGTACAGGCAATCGCAGTGCAAGCAACTGCCGTTCAGGCAACCGAAGGAGAACCTCACCGCCATGGGCAGACCCGCATTCCTCGTACGCGCCGGAGCCGAGAGCTCACGGCATCGGGACACGCACCGCACCGGGACGGAGTGGCGGACGCGCGTCGGGACCTTCGCCGTCACCGCCGCGATGGTCTCGGCCGGCATCGTGCTCGGTGCCCAGCCGGCCGCCGCGGCACCGGCCCCGATCAAGCTGACCTCCACGTCCTGCCCCGCCGAGATCGCGCAGGGTCAGACGAGCGGCTGCGTCACGGAGTTGCAGAACCTGCTCAACGCGCACGGCGCCGGCCTGGTGGTGGACGGCCAGTTCGGTGCGAGCACGCTCTACGCGGTCCGTGAGTACCAGGCCGCCACCGCCATCGCCGTGGACGGGCGAGTGGGCCCCGCGACCAAGAGCAAGCTGTACGCGACCGGAGGTTCCGCGCCCGCGCCCGTCAACCTGCAGTCCTCCTCGTGCCCCGCGAACATCGTCCAGGGCGCCAAGGGCGGATGCGTCACCGAACTCCAGCGGCTGCTGCGCCACCACGGTTACGCCGTCGACGTGGACGGCGACTTCGGCGCCGGAACGGCGACTGCCGTCCGCGCCTTCCAGTCCTCACGCGGCCTGACTGCGGACGGCCAGGTCGGCGCGGACACCAAGCGGGCGCTGTACGACACCGACGAGTCACCGTCGGCGGGCGTGGACCTGAGGTCGGCGTCCTGCCCGGAGAACATCGTGGAGGGGCAGAGCGGCGGTTGCGTCGCCACACTGCAGGCCCTGCTGAACGGCAAGGGGCAGAGCCTCGACGTCGACGCCAGTTTCGGCCCTCAGACCCTGGCCGCGGTGAAGGCGTTCCAGTCCGCGAGCGGCCTCACCGCCGACGGCGCGGTCGGTCCGAACACCAAGGCCGCCCTGTACTCGAACATCGGCGGTGGCGGCGGCAACGGCGCGCCCGCTCCGGTCAACCTGAACTCGGCCTCCTGCCCGAACGAGATCGTGCAGGGCCAACGCAGCGGCTGCGTCACCGAGTTGCAGAGCCTGCTCAACCACCACGGTGCCGATCTCGCCGTCGACGGCGACTTCGGTGCGCTGACCGACAGCGCCGTCAGGGACTTCCAGGCGGAGAAGGGCCTCTCGGTCGACGGCCATGTGGGCCCGAACACCAAGAGCGCACTGTACGGCGCGGTCACCCCGCCGTCGTCGCCCCCGCCCGGCGGCGGCTACGGCAAGATCCTCGACGTGGCCGAGGCCGAAGCGGGCACGGTCGAGGGCAGCGCCCGCGCGAACAGCTACGGCTCGGCCGTGGGCCTTTCGCTCTCCACCAGCAACTACGCCTGGTGCGCGACCTTCGTGAGCTGGGTGGCCAAGCAGACCGGAGCCAGTTCCTACCGCAACTCGTATGTCTCGGGCTGGGTCAAGCAGGCGCGGGCCGGCAACTACCACCTGTCGGTGACCACCAGCCCGCAGCCCGGTGACATCGTGGCCTTCGACTGGGACGGCGGCAGCGACTTCACCGGCGGCAACGAGCACATAGGCATCGTGCGGACGGTGTCCGGGTCGTCCTTCACCACCGTCGAGGGCAACACGGGCAACCCCAACGGCAGCAACGACGGCGTCTACGTCAAGTCCCGTGCCACGAACAGCGGTTACGACGTGGTCTTCATCCGGGTCCGCTGATTCAGGCCAGGGCCCTGGACGCCGCGAGGAACGTGGCCACCAGCTCACGCGCCCAGTCGCTGGAGGCCGGCTGGGCGCTGAAGATGGCGCGGTAGTACAGCGGCCCCAGCAGGAAGTCCACGGCGTTCTCCACCTCGGGGGCGCGCCCGCCGCGGGAGCGTTCGCGCTCGATGATGGCGCTGAGCTGCTCGTGGCGGTCCCCGATGCAGGCGCAGCCGCCGTCCGGTCCGGAGCCGATGGTGGCGCGCATGAGGGCGAGGGTGTCGGGGTCGGCGAGGTCGGTGGCCACGTCACCCAGCCAGCGTTCGAGGTCACCGGTGAGGGTCCCGGTGTCGGGCACGACGACATCGCCGCTGAACCGGCTGGTGGCCACGTCGTTCAGCAGCTGGGCGGCGGAGCCCCAGCGCCGGTACACCGTGGTCGGGTGCACGCCCGCGCGGGCCGCGACGGCGGGAATCGTCAGGGCTTCCGCGGAGTCCTCCGCGAGGTGCTGTTCGACAGCGTGATGTACGGCCGCCCGGACCTTCGCGGAGCGGCCACCGGGGCGTGCCTGTGCTGGAGCGTCAACCATGGGGAAATTATCGCACTGATCGTTGCGTTAGTGGTAGCGTCCTTAACGCATCGATCACTGCGTTTGGAGAGAGTCGTGTCCGTCTCCGCCCTGCCCGACAACCAGACACCCCCGGCGCCCGCACCAGCCCCGCCCCGTCGAAAGCGCCGCGAGTTGAACCGTCCGACCGCTTTCGCCGCCATCGCGGTCGTCTTCGTCCTCTTCATGGCCGCGTCCAGCGCGCCGTCCCCCCTCTACGTCGTCTACCAGCAGCGGTGGGACTTCTCCGCGACCACCCTGACCACCGTGTTCGCCGTCTACGTACTCGGAATGATCGCGGCGCTCCTGACCCTCGGCTCCCTCTCCGACCACCTCGGCCGCCGACCGGTGCTCCTGTCCGCGATCACCCTGGAAGCCGCGTCGATGGCACTCTTCCTCGTCGCGGACAGCGTGCCCCTGCTGCTCACCGCACGCGTGGTCCAGGGCATCGCCACCGGGGCCGCCATGACGGCCCTCGGCGCGGCCCTGGCCGACCTGAACCCCTCCCACGCACCGCACCGCGCCGGCGTCGTCACCGGCGCGGCACCCACCTTCGGACTGGGACTCGGCGCCCTGGGGTGCGGCGTCCTCGTCGAGTACGGGCCGAACCCCACCCGCCTCGTGTACGTGCTGCTGCTGGCGGGCCTCGTCCTGGCCGCGGCCGTGGTCGCCGCACTGCCCGAGACGTCGCTGCGGCGGCCCGGGGCGGTCCGCTCGCTCCAGCCCCGCCTCAAGGTGGCGTCCCATCTGAGGGCGGACCTGCTGCGTCTGGTGCCGATCCTCGTCGCGAGCTGGGCGCTGGGCGGCCTCTACCTCTCACTCGGACCGTCGGTCGCCGCGGGCCTGTTCGGCCTCTCCAGCCATGTCGTCGGCGGCCTGGTGGTCACCCTGCTGACCGTGCCCGCCTGCCTGACCGCGATCGCGCTGCGCGGCTGGCCCGTCTCCCGCACCCTCGCACTCGGTGCCGGCCTGCTGCTCACCGGCACGGTCGTCGCCCTGACCGGGGTCGAGGAGGACTCGCTGCTCACCGCGGCACTCGGCACCCTGGTCGCCGGGGTCGGATTCGGCGCCTCCTCCCTCGCCAGTTTCGGCACGCTGGCCCGCATAGCCGCGCCCGCCGAACGTGGCGAACTGTTCTCCGTGGCCTTCGTGATCTCCTACCTGTCCTTCAGCGTGCCGGCCGTCGCCGCCGGGATCGCCGCCACCCACACGGGGCTCCACGAGACGTCCGTCGCCTATGCCGCCACGGTCGCCTTCCTCGCCGCCCTCGCACTGCTCGCCCAGTGGCTCCGCTCCCGCCAGACCCCCGAGCCCGTGACCTGCCCGCAGACCTGAGCGGAAACCGGGGGGGGGAGCCCGTGGACCGTCGACCCCAGGCGGCGAAGGCGCGCCTGCGCCGCGCCGAGGACGACGGCCCGAGGATTCCACGGCGGGACAAGATGGGCCGGAACATGGTCTATACCAACCACTCCCGTCTCAGTATTCTCATGTGCCGTCGGCAGCAACCCATCCCCCCACCCACGTTGCGTGCGGACGCGGGCGACACCCGCCTCACCGTGTCCGAAGGAGCCGGGTGCTCTCCGTTCGCCGCTTCCAGGAGGACCACGGTGAAAGTTCGCGCCCGGAGTTCAGCGATCATCAGCACCTTCTGTCTCGTCGCTTCCCTCGCTCTGACCACGGCGTCCGCCGATGAGCCCGCGGCGCCGCGTCAGGCGGCGAAGATCGCGCTCACGACACTGGCCACGGCCCAGAATCCGATCGCCGGCACCGCCGGGCCCAAGGGCACGGTCTGGATAGCCGAACGCGCGGGAACCGTAAGGGTCCTGGGCCGCCACGGGCTCGGCGAGCCCGTGCTCGACATATCCGCGGAGACCACGACCGACGGCGAACGCGGCCTGCTGGGCATCGCCTTCGACAAGAAGTTCGCGCACTTCTACATCTCGTTCACGAACCTCGAAGGCACCAGCACCGTGGACGAGTTCGCCGTCCGGAACGGCAGAATCCAGCCGAGCACCCGGCGCACCGTACTCACCCAGACGCAGCCCTACTCGAACCACAACGGCGGTGACATCAAGTTCGGCCCCGACGGATACCTCTACATCGCGTTCGGTGACGGCGGCGCGGGCGGCGACCCGCACGGCAACGGCCAGAAGCTCGACACGCTGCTGGGCAAGATCGTGCGGATCGACCCGAGGGGCGCGGTGCCGTACGCGATCCCCCGCGACAACCCGTTCGTGGGCGACCCGAACGCGAAGGGCGAGATCTGGGCGTACGGGCTGCGCAACCCGTGGCGGTTCTCCTTCGACAAGGGCACGGGCGATCTGCTGATCGGAGACGTCGGCCAGAGCGACTGGGAGGAGATCGACCGGGCCTCCGCGAGCAGCAAGGGCGGCGAGAACTACGGCTGGTCGCAGATGGAGGGCACCCATCCCTTCCGCGGCGGCACGGAGCCGGCGAACCATGTCCCGCCGATCCACGAGTACGACCGCACCGGCCTGGGCTGCTCGGTGACCGGCGGATACGTGTACCGGGGGAACGCGATCCCGGGCCTGAGGGGCCAGTACCTCTTCAGTGACTACTGCGACGGAACCATCCGCGCCCTGCGCACGAAGAACGGCGAGGTGACCGAGGTGAGCGACCTCGGGGTCAACGGCGGCGAGGTCGTCTCGTTCGTCCAGGGCGGCAACGGCGAGCTGTACGTGCTGGCCATCGGTGGCCGCGTCTCCCGTATCGACCCGGCCCGCTGACCGACGACGGGGGCCGGCATGGAACACATGCCGGCGCCCCTCGTGAGCGTCGCATGCCGTCAGGCGAGGGCGACGGGGCCGCGCAACGGTACGGCCAGTGCTTGCAGCGCCCTTTCGAGGCCGTGCAGATGGGTCAGGGCCGGTTCACCGCCGGAAGGATGCGGCACCGCGAGGTGTTCGTCGATCTCGCCGCGCGTCGCGTCGCGTGCGGTCAGTGACTCCACCGCTGCCTCGACCCGCCAGCAGGCGGCAGCGAGCCTCGCGTCGTGGGAGGCGTCGGGATCCGCGGCGACCGATGCCAGGCCGCGCACCTCCCGGGCGCACTGGTCCAGCAGCTCGATCACCTGACGGGCCCGCGCCCTGCGGGCCCGCAGCGGGCTGAGCGGGTGCACCAGCGGGGCCAGCGAGAGCCGTACCCGGCCCAGCAGCAGTTCCAGTTCGGCGACATACCTGGCCGGGTCCGCGGTCACGGAGCCGGCCAGCCGGGCGGCGGCCTCCGACGTGCAGGCGTGGACGCAGTGCAGGGCCCGCTGGACCCACGCGTCGGTGGTGGCGTGCGTGGTCACGGGCAGCACCGCCAGCACGGCGAGCGCGGCGCCGAGCGCCCCCGCCCCCGTCTCCATCACCCGCAGAGCGAGCAGAGCCGGATCGAGCACCCCCAGCAGCCCGTACAGCAGGCCCGCCATCACCGTCACCGCCAGCATCATCCACGTGTACGACACCGCGGCCGCGTAGAAGATGCCGAACACACAGACCGCGACGAGTCCCACGGTCGGAGCGGCGGCTCCGTCCAGCGGAACCGCGATCACCAGACCGACCGCGATACCGATGACGGTCCCCAGGACCCTTCGGAAACCGCGCACGAGGGTCTCGCCGCGCGAGGACGTGTTGACGAAGATCCACCATGCGGTGCCGACGGCCCAGTACCAGCGCTCGTGGGAGAGCACCTGGCCCGCGGCGACGGCGAACGCGCAGGCCGCCGTCGCCTGGAAGGCCTGGCGGGTGGTCGGCCGGGAAAGGCCGCGGCCGACCGCCGCAGCGGGCGCGACCGGTGACGGAGTACGCCGTTCGATGCACCACGCGCCGAACCGCACCGCCGAGGCCGCTGCCAGCGACAGGGCCATCGCGGCGTACAGCTGCGGAAGCTGGGCCGGGACGGCGTGCAGGAACTGGGTGATGAAGAAGGTCATGAACGCGAAGATGCCGAGCGCGTGGCCGCGGGGTCCCCACCGGCGGGCGTACACCCCGCAGAAGATCACCACGAGCCACATCGCGTCGCGCAGCGTCGGCACCGCGTGCAGCACGGCCGCGAGGGCCAGGACGGGGAAGCCGACGGCGGGCAGCAGGGCCGTGGTGACCGCCTGGCCGCGCACCGTCGCGTCGCCGACCGTGAACAGCGCGAGGAGCGCGGTGAGACCCCCGGTGATCGAGGCGGGCAGCGAGAGCCCGGCCAGCTCCGACAGGGCCACCGCGAGACCGATGCCGAGCACCGCCCGCAGCGAGACCCGCAGCCGTAGCAGCCCCGGATCCGGAGCCATGAACATCTTCTTCACCGTCGGCAGCCCGCCCCCACTTCGCGTCGCCCCGCCCTGAGCGCTTGACCTCGTGGGCAGGGCTCGCAGGCATGGGAAAGGCGCCGCGGTCCGGTGCGGCTTCCTTGCCGTCCGGCGCTTCACGACGCCATCAATGGCCCCACGTTATGCAGGAGACGGGCAATGGCTCAACAGGCGTCCGATCCACTGGGCCATTGGTACAGTCGAGAACGATCAGCCCAGACAGCAGGGAGACCAACGGACCATGGCCGTGGACGAACTCGACACCCGTATCCTCCGGCTGCTGCTGGAACAGCCGCGCACCAGCGTGCGGGAGTACGCGCGCGTCCTCGGTGTCGCCCGCGGCACGCTGCAGGCGAGGCTCGACCGGCTGGAACGGGACGGGGTGATCACCGGGGCGGCCCCCTCCCTGTCCCCCGCCGCCCTGGGCCACCCGGTGCTCGCGTTCGTGCACATCGAGGTCACCCAAGGGCACCTCGACGACGTGGGGGACGCGCTGGCCGCCGTGCCGGAGATCATCGAGGCGTTCTCAATCACCGGTGGCGGGGATCTGCTGACGCGGGTCGTGGCGCGCGACAACGGGCACCTTGAGGATGTGATCCAGGCGCTGATCAGTCTGCCGGGGGTCGTTCGTACGCGGACGGAGGTGGCGCTGCGCGAGCGGGTGCCGCAGCGGGTGCTGCCGCTGGTGGAGTCGATCGGCCGTGCCGCCCGGGGCTGATCATTGGCATCCTGGACCCCATGAGCAATCTCGGCGGCATCTCGGCCTCGGTCATCTTCGATCTCGACGGGACGCTCGTGGACAGCGAGCCCAACTACTTCGAGGCGGGACGCCAGACGCTCGCCGGGCAGGGCATCACGGACTTCACCTGGGCCGACCACGAGCGGTACGTCGGCATCAGCACGCAGGAGACGATCGCGCTCTGGAAGGAGCGGTACGGTCTCGACGCCTCGGCCGACGAGCTTCTCGCCGACAAGAACCGGCGGTACCTGGAGCTGGCCCGTGCGTCGACGCGGGTCTACCCGCAGATGCGCAGGTTCGTGGAGCTGTTGGCCGGTGCCGGGGTTCCGATGGCGGTGGCCTCGGGGTCGTCACGGTCGGCCATCGAGGCGATTCTGGCGGGTACGGGGCTGGGTGAGCGTCTGCGGGTCGTCGTGTCCGCGGAGGAGGTCGCCCGCGGCAAGCCCGCGCCCGACGTCTTCCTGGAGGCTGCTCGGCGGCTGGGGGCTGCGCCGGGGCGTTGTGTGGTGCTTGAGGATGCCGTGCCTGGTGTGGTTGCGGCGCGGGCGGCGGGTATGCGGTGCATCGCCGTGCCCTATGTCTTGGCGCAGGCCGATGATCCCGCGTTCGCCGCGGCGGGGTTGCTGCTGCGGGGCGGACAGGGGGAGTTCACGGCCGAGGCGGCCTATGAATGGCTTCGGGCGTCCGAGCGGGTGGCTCCGCCGGTCTGAGGTGGGGTATTGGCTTGGGTGGTGGGTGCGGGGTGCGCAGTTCCCCGCACCCCTAAGAGCAAGGGGTGGGCGTGCCGTTCTCCGCGCCCCTTCGGGGGCGCTACTTCATGCCCGATGCGTCCAGTAGCGCTGTGGCTGTTGTCGTGGTCAGGCCTGCCAGGGTTTCCGCCTTCGCGCCGGCTCGGGCGCTCGCTCCGTCGAAGACCAGGGTGAGCTGGCGGGCCAGGAGCAGCGGGTCGCGGGCGCCGCCGCGCTCGGCCTCCACGCGGAAGGCCTCGATCAGCGTGCCCTTGACGCGCAGGGCGACGACGCTCGCCGGGTGCTCGGGATCCTTGAGTTCCACCAGGGCCGACAGGTAGGGGCATCCCCGGTAGCCGTCCTCCGTCGACGCCTGTTCCAACTGCTCGAAGACGTACAGGATCTTCTCCCGGGGCGACCGGGGGTCCTCGGGGCCGAGGTGGAGCCTTCGCCCGTACTCCGGCGCCCGCCGCTCCAGGCTCGCCGCAAGCACCTCGTCCTTGCTCGCGAAGAGCTGGTACATGGAGCGCTTGGACACCCCGGCGGCCCGGCACAGCGCCTCGACGCCGAGGGAGACGCCGTCGCGGTAGAAGAGCTCCGTGGCCGCGTCCAGCAGCCGGTCCCTCGTGGATGCCTTGTCCGTGGTGGTCGCCATGGCCCGAGGCTACCTCCGTCGCGCGATCCGTTGAAACCGATCGGTCTACCGGGTGCCGGTCAGCACGCCGGTCAGGCGACCAGCTGCGGGTACAGGACCGAAAGGTCCGCCGAGAGTCCGGACTTGACCTGGCGGGTCAGGTCGTCGGCGAGGACTTCGAAGGCTCCGCTCTCGATACCGTCGAGTGCCTGGGACGCCACGTCCACGGGCGACGACTTGGGTGCGTCGATCGCCGCGGTCATGTCGGTGTCGACGTACCCGACGTGCAGCCCGGTGACGCTGATCCCGCGCGGGGCGAGGTCGAGCCGCAGGGAGTTGGTCTGGGACCAGAGCGCCGCCTTGGACGCGCTGTACGAGCCGGCCAGGCCGATCCACGACAGCACGGAGTGGACGTTCAGGATGTGCCCGCCGCCGTTGCGCTCGATCACGGGAACGAACGCCCGGGCGGTGAGCAGCGGCCCGTAGAAGTTCGTCTCGAAGTCCTTGCGCACGTCCTCGACCGGCGAGTCCAGGAACGAGGTGTGCATGGAGACACCCGCGTTGTTGATCAGGACGGTGATGTCGCCGGCCTGCTCGGCGGCGGCCGCGACGGACGCGGGGTCGGTGACCTCCAGGGCCAGCGGCACGGCCCGGGTGTCCTTGACGGTCCGCGGGTCGCGGGCGGTGGCGTACACCTTCTTCGCTCCCCGCTCGAAGAGCCCGTCCACCAACGCCTTGCCGATTCCCCTGCCGCCACCGGTGACCAGGACGACGGAACCCTCGATTGCGGTCATGACTCTCTCCGAACCTCAGCACACACGATGTGGAAACCGATCGGTTTCCCTTCCCTGAAAAGGTAAACCGATCGGTTTCACAATGCAAGCCGGACGAACGGAGGAGTGGACGGAAAACGGGAGTGGCCCCAGCTGTCACAGCTGGGGCCACTCCCGTTGACGCGTAAGTTCTACGCCCAGGTCCGCGCCTACGCTCCGCTGGCGTCGAGCATGTCCTCGCGCTCCACGAGCTTCACCCGCTCGCGCCCCTGGGGCTCCCCTAGCGCCTTCTCGGCGGCGTCAAGGCGGTACCAGCCCTCCCACGTGGTGAAGCGGACGTTCCGGTCGGTGAGGAACGCGTCCACCGACTCGGGGTCCGGTGAGGCGGGCGTCTGCAGACGGCCGCCCTCGTGGTCGGCGAGCAGGCTGGCGACCGTCTCGTTGGCGTCGCCCTTGGTGTGACCGATGAGGCCCACCGGACCGCGCCGGATCCAGCCGGTGACGTACGTCGACGTCAGGTGCTCGCCGGTCTCCTGGATCACCCGGCCGGCCTTGTCCGGGACCGTGCCGGAGTCGACGTCCCAGGGCAGCTTGGGGAGCTTGTCGGAAAGGTAGCCCACCGCGCGGTAGACCGCGCCGAGGTCCCAGTCCTTGAACTCGCCGGTGCCCTTGACGTTGCCGGTGCCGTCGAGGGCGGTGCGCTCGGTGCGCAGGCCGACGACCTTGCCGTCCTCGCCGAGGATCTCGGTCGGCGACTCGAAGAAGTGCAGGAACAGCTTGTGCCGCCGCTCGCCGACGTCGCGGATCGCCCAGTTCTCCAGGGTCTTCGCGACCATGTCGGCCTGCTTGTTGCCACGCCGGGTCGCGATCGAGCCGTCGTCGTAGTCGATGTCCTCGGGGTCGACGATGACCTCGATGTTCGGCGAGTGGTCCAGCTCCCGCAGCTCCAGCGGGCTGAACTTCGCCTGCGCCGGGCCGCGGCGGCCGAAGACGTGGACCTCCAGGGCCTTGTTGGCCTTGAGCCCTTCGTGGACGTTCGGCGGGATCTCGGTCGGCAGCAGTTCCTCCGCGGTCTTGGCGAGGATGCGGGCCACGTCGAGCGCCACGTTGCCGACGCCGAGGACGGCGACCTTCTCGGCCTCCAGCGGCCAGGTCCGCGGCACGTCCGGGTGCCCGTCGTACCAGGACACGAAGTCCGCCGCGCCGTACGAGCCTTCGAGCCCGATGCCGGGTATGTCGAGGTGCCGGTCGGCCGTCGCCCCGGTGGAGAAGATCACCGCGTCGTAGAAGGCGCGCAGGTCGTCGAGGTTGACGTCGCCCGGGTAGTCGACGTTGCCGAAGAGGCGGACCTGCGGCTTGTCGAGCACCTGGTGCAGGGCGGTGATGATGCCCTTGATGCGCGGATGGTCGGGGGCGACGCCGTAGCGGATCAGGCCGAAGGGGGCCGGCATCCGCTCGAAGAGGTCGATGGAGACACCGGGCTCGACGGCCACTGCGGACTTCAACAGCGCGTCGGCGGCGTAGATCCCGGCGGGGCCGGCTCCGACTATGGCTACCCGCAGGGGGCGAGGCATGATCAGGTTCCCTTCGAGCGGTGATCAGAAGTACTCACCGGGAGCCTAAACTAAGGTAATCCTAAGTCAGTAGTCGGGCTGGATCTATGACCCCATAAGGCCGACTTATGAGTGATATCCGTGCCCGTGCCGGTCGGCCGGCCGGTCTCCCGCCGGCCGACCGTCGCCTCAGCTGTCGTAGTCCACGGTCAGCGTCTCGGAGACCGGGTACGACTGGCAGGTCAGGACGTAGCCCGCGTCGACCTCGGCGTCCTCCAGGGCGAAGTTGCGGCGCATGTCGGCCTTGCCGTCGGTGATCAGAGCACGGCAGGTGCCGCAGACGCCACCCTTGCAGGCGAAGGGCAGATCGGGACGGGTCCGCTGGGCGCCTTCGAGCAGACTCCGGTCCCTGACCAGGGCGGAGGTGGTGGAGCGGCCGTCGAGCGTGACGGTGACCTGGCTGACGGGCCCCTGTACGGCCGCCTCCTCGTGACGTACCTCTCGTACGGGCTCGTCGTCCGCGTAGAACAGCTCCCGGTGGACGCGGTCGCCGGGCACGCCGAGGCCGGTCAGGACCCGCTGGGCGTCGACGACCATGCCGTGCGGTCCGCACAGCCACCAGTGGTCCGCCGACTTCACGTCGACCAGCGAGCCGACCAGCGCCGAGAGCCGCTCCGCGTCGAGGCGCCCGGACAGCGCCTCGGCCTCGCGGGGCTCACGGGACAGCACATGGGCGAGCTGGAAGCGGGAGGGATACAGGTCCTTCAGATCCGCCAGCTCGTCGGCGAACATCACCGTGTCCGTGCGCCGGTTGCCGTAGAAGAGGGTGACCGTGGAGCGCGGGTCCGCGGCCAGGGCGGACTCGGCGATGGAGAGCATCGGCGTGACACCGGAACCGGCCGCCACCAGCACGTGGTGGCCGGGCGCGGTGAGGTCGGGCGTGAACGTGCCGGTGGGGGCCATCACCTCGACCGTGTCGCCGGGACGCACCTCCCGCACGAGCCAGGCCGAGAACAGACCGCCCGGAACCACCCGCACACCGATGCGCGGCGCCGAACCGGCCGGTGAGCAGATCGAGTACGAGCGCCGCTCGTCCCGTCCCTCGACCTCGCGCCGCAGCGTCAGCGACTGACCGGGCGCGAAGGCGAACTCCGCCGCCAGCTCCGCCGGGATCTCGAAGCTCACGGCGGCCGCGTCCTCGCACAGCGGCTGCACGGCGGCCACGCGCAGGGAGTGGAAGGCCGGGCGGCGGCGGACACGCGGACGCACCGCCGGCGCGGCGGCGGAGGCGGCGGGCGCCGGGGCCACGGCTGGGGCGGGGGCCGCCGCCGTGGCGGACGGGGCGTCCGTCAGGCCTCGCGCCGGCTCTTCCCTCAGGCCTTCCATCAGATCTCCTTGACGTACTCGAACGGCTCGCGGCAGGCGCGGCAGCGCCACAGGGCCTTGCAGGACGTGGCGGCGAAACGGGAGGTCTCCTCGGTGTCCGCCGAACCGCAGAGCGGACATGCCACCGTGCGGCGGGTGGGAGTCAGCACGAGAGGCACCGGACCGGTGGCGTACCGGGGTGCCGCTCCCGGCGGCGCGATCCCGTGCTCGGTGAGCTTGCGCCGGCCCTCCGCAGTGATCCAGTCGCTGGTCCACGGCGGGTCCAGGACCGTACGGATCTCCACGCGCGCGTACCCCGCGCCGCGCAGCCTGGCCGCCACGTCCGCGCGCATCTCGGCCATCGCGGGACAACCCGAGTAGGTCGGTGTCAGGCTCGCGACCACGGTGCCGTCCCCGGTCGTCTCGACCCCGCGCAGCACGCCGAGGTCGGCCAGCGTGAGCATGGGCAGTTCGGGGTCCGGCACCTGCTCGGCGATGCGCCTGGCGCGTCGGAGGTCCGTCTCGACGGTCGCGCCGGTCACCATGTCGCCTCCGGGTGCGCACGGGCCACGCTCTGCAACTCGGCCAGCAGGGGCGCCAGATGCTCGGTGTGCTCCCCGGTACGGCCGGCCCCGGGCAGCGGCCGGTACACCGGCATGGGCAGCCCGGCCGCGTCGGTGACCTGCCGCAGGACGGCGACGACCTCGTCCCGTACGTCGTACGCCGTGAACAGCTCACCGAAGTAAGGGGCGACCTGCTCCATCGCCTTCCGCGCGCGGCGGTGCGACTCGTCCGTGCCGTCGCCCAGGCGCACGACCCACTCGGCCGCGTACTGCCGGTGGTAGGTCAGCTCCTTGACGCCCTTCGCCGCGACGGCCGCCAGGACCGGGTCGGGATGCGACGACAGCCCCTCGAAGTGGGCGAGCCGCCAGCTGGACAGCACCAGCAGCCGGACGATCGAGAACGCGAAGTCCCCGCCCGGCAGTTCGGCCAGCCGGACGTTCCTGAAGTCGTCCGCGTCCCGGAAGTAGGCGTACGCGTCCTCGCCGCGCCCGGTGCCGTCGGCCTGGCCCGCGCGTGCGTAGAGCAGGCGGGCCTGGCCGAGGAGGTCGAGGCCGATGTTGGCGAGTGCGACCTCCTCCTCCAGCTCGGGGGCGCGGGTGGTCCACTCGGCCAGCCGCTGGGCGCTCACCAGGGCGTCGTCGGCGAGGGCCACGCAGTCCGCGGCCAGCGACGCGGCGTCGACGCCCTCGGGCACGGTGGTGTCCACCCCGTGCAGCGGGTCCTCGAAGCCGGTGCCGTACGCCCAGCGGGTGTCGTCCTCGTGTCCCTCGGCGAGGGACAGGTAGACATGGTCGTCGCTCATGCCCTGCTCCTCAGATGTGCGGGACGTCGTCGGGGATGTCGTAGAAGGTCGGGTGGCGGTAGACCTTGTCGGCGCTCGGCGCGAAGAACGGGTCCTTCTCGTCGCGGGTGGACGCGGCGATGTGCTCGGAGCGCACCACCCAGATCGAGACGCCCTCGTTGCGGCGGGTGTAGAGGTCGCGCGCGTGGGTGAGGGCCATCGTGTCGTCGGCGGCGTGCAGGGAGCCCACATGGACGTGGTTCAGCCCGCGCTTGCCGCGCACGAAGACCTCGTACAGCGGCCAGTCGCCCCTGCCTGCGGCCGAAGCGGTGTCCGGGGTGGCGCCCGATGCGGGGCCCGGGGTGGTGTCGCTCATGCCACCGCTCCTTCACGTTCATCATCACGATCACGTTCACGCGCGCGCCGCGCCTGCTTGGCCGCGTGGGCGGTGGCCGCCTCCCGCACCCAGGCGCCGTCCTCGTGGGCGGACCTGCGCCGCTCCACCCGCTCCGCGTTGCACGGTCCGTCGCCGCCGATGACCCGCTTGAGCTCGGACCAGTCGGGGGTGCCGAAGTCGTTGCGGCCGCGCTCCGCGTTCCAGCGCAGCTCCGGGTCCGGGAGGGTCACACCCAGCTTCTCGGCCTGCGGGACGGTCATGTCGACGAACCGCTGACGCAGTTCGTCGTTGGTGTGCCGCTTGATCTTCCAGGCCATCGAGGCCGCCGAGTTGGGCGAGTCGCCGTCGGGCGGGCCGAACATCATGAGCGAGGGCCACCACCAGCGGTCCACCGACTCCTGGACCATGGCACGCTGCGCCTCGGTGCCGCGCATCATCGTCAGCAGCAGTTCGTAGCCCTGCCGCTGGTGGAACGATTCCTCCTTGCAGATCCGCACCATCGCCCGCGCGTAGGGCCCGTACGAACTCCTGCACAGCGGGACCTGGTTGCAGATCGCCGCGCCGTCCACGAACCAGCCGATCACGCCGACGTCGGCGAACGTCGGAGTCGGGTAGTTGAAGATCGACGAGTACTTCTGGCGCCCCTCGATCAGCCGCTCGGTCAGGTCCGCGCGGTCGGCGCCCAGCGTCTCGGCGGCCGAGTACAGATACAGGCCGTGCCCGGCCTCGTCCTGGACCTTGGCGAACAGGATGGCCTTGCGGCGCAGCGACGGGGCGCGGGTGATCCACTCGCCCTCGGGCTGCATTCCGATGATCTCCGAGTGCGCGTGCTGCGCGATCTGCCGGACGAGTGTCCTGCGATAGCCGTCGGGCATCCAGTCGCGGGGCTCGATCCGCTGGTCCCGCGCGATCGTCGCGTCGAAGTGCTCCTGCAACAACTGCTCCGGGAGGGCCGTCTCGGCGGAGTGTGTCGTGGTCATCGATACCAGCTTCCCTACCGACCATTCGTTCGGTATCAGTGTGACGCCTTTCTGCCGACCGGGCAAGACCCGGGCCCGATCAACGGCGCGCCCGGCGGGTGGGGCGCCCCGTCCGTCCCGAAACGGCCCTCAAGGGTGAAACAGGGTCATACGGATTCCGCGACCGAGCCGCTCGCGCGCCTTCCGCGCCGGTCGCGCGAGGCTTTCGACCGGCGTGGGAGCACAGGGTCGCCTTCGCGCCGCCCCGTGCGGCTGATCCGCACCTTCCGAGGCGCGAACACGCCCCTTTCACGCTGTTCCCGGCCGCCACCCGTGGCTGTTTGGCTTTACAGGCGGCACGCAGTGTCCAGCCGGCCTCACCACTCGGCCGCCGCCCCGCCCGTTCACGCTCCCGCGCATCACCTCTACGACCGCTCACGCATTGGGATCACGTACTCGCATGACGTATTCGGAGGACATGTGACTGCCCCGGAAAGTCCCCCCGACAGCGCCGCCGGCCCTCCCGGCGACGAGCCGCGGTTCACCAGCCTCGGCACCCGGGCCGCGCGTCAGCTCGCGACGACCACCAAGTCCGAACCGCAGATGCAGGCCATCACCTCGCGCTGGCTGCTCAAGATGCTGCCGTGGGTGGACGTCAAGGGCGGCACCTACCGGGTCAACCGGCGACTGCAGCTCCGCGTGGGCCGGGGCCGGGTGCAGTTCGACCAGAACGGCGCGGACGACATCAAGGTCATCCCCGAGACCCTCACCGAGCTGCCCGCCCTGCGCGGCTACTCCGACACGGCGGCCCTGCGGGAGATCGCCGCACGCTTCCGGGTGCGGGAGGTGCGCGCCGGCCAGGTCCTCTTCGACGCCGGACAGCCCGTGACGGAGGCCTATCTCGTCGTCCACGGCAGGTTCACCCGCTACACCCCCGGAAAGTACGGCGAGGAGGAGGTCACCGGGGTCGTCACGGACGGCGACCAGCTGGGTGACGAGGCCATCGGCCAGGAGGATCCGCGCTGGCACAACTCGGTACGGGCCGACACCGCGGGCGTGGTGCTGACCCTCAACTGGGACAGCCTCGAACAGTTCGTGGAACGCACGCCGTCCCTCGCCGCGCAGCTGGCCGCGTTCGCGGAGCGACAGAGCAAGCCCATGAACCGCAAGGGCGAGGCCGACGTCCCCATGCAGGCGGGGCACGTGGGCGAACCGACCCTCTCCGGCGGCTTCGTCGACTACGACCTCGCCCCGCGCGAGTACGAGCTGTCGCTCACCCAGACGGTCCTGCGCGTCCACACCCGGGTCGCGGACCTCTACAACAGCCCGATGAACCAGACCGAGCAGCAACTGCGCCTGGCCATCGAGGAGATCCGCGAACGCCAGGAGTGGGAGCTGGTCAACAACCGCGAGTTCGGACTGCTGCACAACATCGACAACGCCCAGCGCGTCAGCACGTTCTCCGGCCCGCCGACACCCGACGACCTCGACGAACTGCTGTCGATGCGCCGCAAGACCCGCGTGTTCCTGGCCCACCCGAAGACGATCGCCGCCTTCTTCAGGCAGTGCAACCGACGTGGTCTCGTCCCCGGCACGACCACCGTCGAAGGCCACGAGGTGCCCGCGTGGCGCGGGGTGCCGTTCCTGCCCTGCGGCAAGATCCCGATCAGCCCGCAGCACACCAGCAGCGTCATCGCGCTGCGCACCGGCGAGGCCGACCAGGGCGTCGTGGGCCTGTACCAGACCGGCATTCCCGAGGAGTACCAGCCGGGGCTCAACGTGCGGTTCATGAACATCGACACCACCGCGATCATGAACTACCTGGTCACCGCCTACTACTCGATGGCGATCCTCGTTCCCGACGCGGCGGGAATCCTGGAGAACGTCCAGGTCGGGCGGACCGCGGAGTGAGCGCCCCGCCCGTGTCCGGTCCGGCGCCGCGGCTGCCCGGGCCGCCGAATCTCGCCCGCGCCACCACGAGCCGCCGGGGCGGCGCGGTGCCCGGGCTGCGGTACCGGCCCGCCGTGCCGGCGGACCCGGAGAAGGCCGCGGAGATCGACGGCAGGCTGGAGGCCTGGGCCCGTTCGCTGGACCTGTTCCCGCAGAGCTGGACGGGGGACTTCGCGGGGTTCCAGTGCGGCCGGGCGGTCGTGCTCCAGCACCCCGGCGCGATCAGCCTCGACCACCTCACGGCGGCCGGGAAACTGCTGCTCGCCGAGAACGTCGTCGACGACTGCTACTGCGAGGAGGTCGAGGGCAGGGGCGGCGCCTCACGCGGGCTGGGCGGGCGGCTGATCATGGCCCAGTCCGCCCTCGATCCGTACCACGGCACTCCCGAGCTGGAGGAGGAGTGGCGCCGCGGCATGGACGCCGACGGCCCGCTGCGCTCGTACCACCACGCCTTGCGGGACTACGGCGAGCTCGCCACGCCCAGCCAGACCGACCGGATCGTGCACGACCTGGCCCGGCTGCACATGGGCTATCTCGCGGAGGCCGCCTGGTCCGAGATCCGGTACGTGCCGCGGGTCTGGGAGTACCTGGTGATGCGGCAGTTCAACAACTTCCGGCCCTGTCTGTCGATCGTGGACGCGGTGGACGGCTACGAACTGCCCGAAGCCCTGTACGCCCGGCCCGAGATCCAGCGGATCACGGCGCTCGCGTGCAACGCCACCACGATCGTCAACGACCTGTACTCCTTCACCAAGGAACTGGCCTCCGACCCCACCCATCTGAACCTGCCCCAGGTCATCGCCGCCAACGAGCGGTGCGGGCTGAAGGCCGCCTATCTGGAGGCCGTCGAGATCCACAACAGAATCATGGAAGCGTTCGAGGAGGAATCGGCGGCCCTGTCCGCCACCTCACCCCTTGTCGCGCGCTACGCCGAGGGCCTGGCCTCGTGGGTGTCCGGAAACCACGAATGGCACTCGACCAACTCCCACCGCTACCACCTGCCCAACTACTGGTGACGACGGCTGTCCCGGCCCACCACCATCGCGCCACGAGGAGTGCACACTTGACCATCGCCGACGCCGAGACCACGACAGCACCGGTGCCGAGTCAGTCCACGTACCAGAGCCGCGTCGCGGACTACTGGAACGCCGAGGAGAACCCGGTCAACCTCGAACTGGGGAAGCTCGACGACCTCTATCACCATCACTACGGCATCGGAGCCGTCGACCGGTCCGTGCTCGACCAGGGCTCCGGCTCGGACCCTGACAGGGTCACCGCCGAACTGCACCGGCTGGAACAGGCCCAGGCCGATCTGCTCGCCTCCCAGCTGGGCGACCTCTCCCCCGCCGACCGTGTCTTCGACGCCGGCTGCGGGCGCGGCGGCGGCAGCGTGGTGGCCCATCTGCGATACGGCTGCCACGCCGACGGTGTGACGCTCTCCAGGAAACAGGCCGACTTCGCCAACGAACAGGCCCGCAAGCGGAGCATCGACCAACAGGTGCGCTACCACCACCGGAACATGCTCGACACCGGGCTGGACACCGGCGCGTACGCGGCTTCCTGGAACAACGAGTCCACCATGTACGTGGAGTTGGACCTGCTCTTCGCCGAGCACGCCCGTCTGCTGCGCCGCGGGGGCCGCTATGTGACGATCACCGGCTGCTACAACGACACCTACGGGCGGGCCTCCCGTGAGGTGTCGCTCATCAACGCGCACTACATCTGCGACATCCATCCGCGCTCGGAGTACTTCCGCGCGATGGCCCGCAATCGCCTCGTACCCGTCCATGTGCAGGATCTCACCGCCGACACGATCCCCTACTGGGAGCTGCGCCGGCAGGCCCGCCATCTGGTCACCGGCATCGAGGAAACGTTCCTGAACGCCTACCGGAACGGCAGTTTCCAGTACCTGCTCATCGTGGCCGACCGCGTCTGACGGACGGCCGGTGGGCTGACGCCGGCCGCCCCGCCCGCCGTGATCGGCGGGCGGGGCGGCCAGGGCCGTTCGGAACGTCAGGCGGCCTCCGCTGCCTTCGTCGCGTCCCGTTGCACCCCGTCGCGGTGGATTGGGGTTCCTGAGCCCGTGAGGGGAGCCCCCGTTCCGCCGCGCCGGGCCGCGACGATCTCCGCGGCGATGGACAGGGCCGTCTCCTCGGGCGTACGGGCCCCGAGGTCGAGGCCGATCGGCGACCGCAGCCGCGCCAACTCCGCCTCCGTCAGACCGACTTCACGCAGTCGCCGGTCACGGTCCGCGTGGGTGCGGCGCGAGCCCATCGCTCCGACGAACGCGACCGGCAACCGCAGGGCCTGCTCCAGCAGCGGGATGTCGAACTTGGCGTCGTGGGTGAGCACGCACAGCACCGTGCGCCCGTCGGTGGCGGTGCCCCGCAGATAGCGGTGCGGCCAGTCGACGACCAGGTCGTCGGCCTCGGGGAAGCGGGCCCGGGTGGCGAACACGGGACGGGCGTCGCACACCGTCACGTGGTAGCCGAGGAACTTGCCGGCCCGGACGAGCGCCGCCGCGAAGTCGATCGCTCCGAACACGATCATCCGCGGCGGCGGCACGTTCGACTCGACGAGCAGGGTGAGCCCGCCGGGACAGTTCGTGCCGTCCTCCGAGAGGTCGAGGGTGCCGGTGCGTCCGCCGTCCAGCATCGCCCGCGCCTCGGCCGCCGCCGTCCGGTCCAGCTCCGTGGCACCACTGTCGAACGACCCCTCGTACGAGCCGTCGGGATGCACCAGCAGGGCCTTGCCCAGGAGTTCGGCCGGGCCCCGGACGACCCGGGCGAGGGCCCTGGGTTCGCCCGAGGCGGCAGCCGACAGGGCCGAACGGAACACCTCACGGGCAGGTGCTTCCGCGCCGACCGGGGTGATCATGATGTCGAGCACCCCGCCGCAGGTCAGGCCGACCGCGAAGGCGTCCTCGTCGCTGTAGCCGAACCGCTCGACGACGCTCTCCCCGTCCTGCAGCGCCTGCACGCACAGGTCGTAGACCGCGCCTTCCACGCAGCCGCCGGAGACCGAGCCGATGACCGTGCCCTCGCTGTCGACCGCGAGGGCCGCGCCCGGACCGCGCGGCGCGCTGCCGCCGACGGCCACCACGGTGGCCACCGCGAACTCGCGGCCCTCCTCGACCCAGCGGGACAGCTCGTCGGCGATGTCAAGCATCCGGGCCTGCCGTGAGCACGCGGTCCGGCCTGATCGGCAGGGTGCGGTGACGTACGCCGGTCGCGTGCCAGACGGCGTTGGCGATCGCCGCCGCGGCCCCGACGATGCCGATCTCGCCGATGCCCTTGATCCCGACCGGGTCGTCCGGGTCCGGGTCGTCCACCCAGTCCGCCTCGATGAGCGGTACGTCGGCGTTGCTGGCCACGTGATAGCCCGCGAGGTCGCCGCCGTAGAGGGCGCCGGTGTTCTGGTCCCGCACCGCCTCCTCGTGCAGGGCCATGGAGATGCCCCAGATCATTCCGCCGATGAACTGGCCACGGGCCGTGAGCGGGTTGACGATGCGCCCGGCGGCGAAGATGCCGAGCATGCGGCGTACGCGCACCTCTCCGGTGGTCACGTCGACGGCGACCTCGGCGAACTGTGCTCCGAAGGAGTGCCGTTCCTTCTGGGAAAGGGCTCCGATGGCGGCGGTGGTGTCCGACCGTACGGTGATGCCCTCCGGCGGGATGCCGTCGCTCAGGGCGACCCGCTCCCGCAGTTCGTCGGCCGCGGCCGTGACCGCCCAGGCCCACGACCGGGTGCCCATCGAGCCACCCGCGATCATCGCCGGGCCGAAGTCGCTGTCCCCGATGTGCACCCGCACGCGGTCGGTCGGTACCTGGAGCGCGTCGGCGGCGACCAGGGTGAGCGCCGTGCGTGCCCCGGTGCCGATGTCCGCGGCGTTGATCCGCACGGTGAAGGTGCCGTCGGCCTCGGCGGTCGCGGCGGCGGTGGACGGCATCGCTCCCGCGAAGAAGGAGGCCGCCGCCGTGCCGGTGCCCAGCAGCCAGCGTCCGTCCCTGCGCAGGCCCGGACGGGGGTCCCGGTCGGCCCAGCCGAACCTGCGGGCACCCTCCTGGAAGCAGGCGGGCAGGTTGCGGCTGCTGAACGGCAGTCCGGAGACCGGACCCGCCGCGGGCTCGTTGCGCACGCGCAGCTCGATCGGGTCGATGCCGGTCTTCTCGGCGAGCTCGTCGAGCGCCGACTCCAGCGCGAACGATCCGGGCGCCTCGCCGGGAGCGCGCATGAACGTCGGACTCGGCACATCGAGCCGTACGACCCGGTTGGCGGTGTGGTGGGCGGGGGCGTCGTACATGACCCGCGCGGGGCCCGCGCCCGACTCGATGAACTCGTACACGGTCGAGGTGAGGCTCAGGCAGCTGTGCTCCAGCGCGCGCAGCCGTCCGTCGGCGTCGGCGCCGAGCCGGACCCGCTGGGTCGTGGGGCTGCGGTAGCCGGCGAGCGAGAACATCTGACGGCGGGTCATGACGACCCGGACGGGGCGCGACAGGACGGTCGCGGCCATCACCGCGGCCACCTGGTGGGCGCGGACGCCCTTGCTGCCGAAGCCGCCGCCGACGTGCTCGGAGCGCACGTGCACCGAGGCCGGGTCGAGGGAGAAGAGACTCGCGAGTTCGGCCGCGACCCAGATCGTGCCCTGGTTGGAGTCCACGACCTCCAGCCGGCCTCCGTCCCACAGGGCGGTCGCCGCGTGGGGCTCCATCGAGTTGTGGTGCTCCTCCGGCGTGGAGTACTCGGCGTCCAGGACGACGGCGGACGCGGCCAGTTCGGCGTCGAGGTCGCCCTTCTCCGTCACCCCCGGTCCGCCGGGGCCGGGGATCGAGTACGCGTCCGGGTGCTCTTTGGCGAAGGTGACGTCGTGCGCCTCCTCCTCGTAGTGCACGACCAGCGCCTCGGCGGCCTCCCTGGCCTGCTCGGAGGTCTCGGCGACGACCAGCGCCACCGGCCATCCCGCGTGCGGCACCCGGTCGTGCTGGAAGACGGCGATGGTCGGGTCCGGCGGCATACCGAGCATGCCGACGTAGTCGGTCTCGACCCGCGGGGCGTTCCCGTGGTGCAGGACTGCCAGCACGCCCGGCATCTCCAGGACCGGACCGTCCTCGACCGAGCTGACACGGCCACGGGTGACCGTCGACAGCACGAGCCAGCCGTGGGCCAGGTCGGTGAAGGGGATCTCGGCCGCGTAGCGGGCCGCTCCGGTGACCTTGTCCCGGCCCTCCACACGGGTGTGCGCGGTGCCGACGGCCTGTACCGCCCTGATCCCGGTCGTGGTGGTGGTCATCGGGCGGCCTCCTCGGCGAGCTCGCTCAGCACGGCGACGACGAGGTTGCGCATGAGTGTCACCTTGTATCCGTTGTGCGGCAGCGGCCGGGCGGCCGCCAGTTCGGCGTCGGCGGCAGCGGCGAACGCCTCGGCGTCGACCGGTCCGCCGGTGAGGGCCCGTTCGGCCGCGTGGGCCCGCCACGGCCGGGACGCGACGGCCCCGAAGGCCAGGCGCACCTCGTGCACGACGCCGTCCCGGACGTCGAGCGCGGCGGCGATCGAGCCGATCGCGAAGGCGTACGAGGCCCGCTCGCGCACCTTGCGGTAGCGGGAGTTGGCGGCCACCGGGGCGGGTGGCAGGACGACGCCGGTGATCAGGGCGCCCGGCGGCAGGGCGGTCTCCAGGTGCGGGGTGTCGCCCACCGGGAGGTAGAACTCGGTGAGGGGCAGCTCGCCCGGTCCGTCGGCCGTCTCGTAGGTGACGACGGCGTCGAAGGCCGTCAGTGCCACGCCCAGGTCGGAGGGGTGGGTGGCCACGCAGTGGTCGGAGGCGCCCAGGATCGCGTGGTTGTGGTGCTCGCCCTCGATCGCGGGGCAGCCGCTGCCGGGGTCCCGCTTGTTGCACGGCTTGGACACGTCGGCGAAGTAGCCGCAGCGGGTGCGCTGCAGCAGGTTCCCGCCGACGGTCGCCATGTTGCGCAGCTGCCCGGAGGCGCCTGCCAGTACCGCCTGGGTCAGGGCCGGGTAGCGACGGCGCACGTCGGGGTGCGCGGCGAGGTCGCTGTTGGTGACGGTCGCGCCGATGCGCAGTCCGCCGTCCTCGGTCGACTCGATGCGGTCCAGCGGGAGTTCACGTACGTCGACGAGCCGGCCGGGCCGCTCGACGCCGGTCTTCATCAGGTCGACGAGGTTGGTGCCGCCGCCGAGGAAGCGGGCGTCCGGGTCGGCGTCGAGGAGCGCGAGGGCTCCTGAGACGTCGACCGCGCGCTGATATCCGAACTCCTTCATGCCGCTGCCCCTTCGTGCTCGGTGCCCTGCGCGTCCTGGGCGGCTCGCGCGTGGGCGTCGGCCTCGGCCGCGCGGGCGACCGCCTGCACGATCGAGACGTACGCGCCGCAGCGGCAGAGGTTGCCGCTCATGCGCTCGCGGATCTCCTCGGCTGTCAGCGGCGGTGGCCCGGCTTCGGGGCGTACGTCGTCGGTGACGGCGCTCGGCCATCCGGCGGCGTGCTCCTCGATCACCGCGACGGCCGAACAGATCTGGCCAGGTGTGCAGTAGCCGCACTGGTAGCCGTCGAGGTCGAGGAACGCCTGCTGCACGGCGTGCAGCTGATCGCCCTCGGCGACGCCTTCGATGGTGGTGATCTCGCGGCCTTCGGCCGCCACCGCCAGTTGCAGACAGGACACGGTCCGGCGTTTGTCGAGCAGGACGGTACATGCCCCGCATTGCCCCTGGTCACAGCCTTTTTTGGTGCCGGTCATATCGAGGCGCTCGCGCAGTGCGTCGAGCAGGGTGGTGCGGTGGTCGACGGTCAGCGTGTGCTTCTCGCCATTGATGTTCAAAGTGACGGCGCTGTACGTCGACGAGGGCGCTGTGGCCATGATCAGCCTTCTTTCGCATTCCCGGACCACCCCACGAGGACGGTCCGGCAGGCAGAGAGAACGGAAAACGCTAAGACGTGTCGGGTGGGGGGATGCCACCGCGTGTAGCGGTGACGGGCCAGAAGCGTGCAGGATGCAAGGAGGGAGGGCCGCGGCCGACCACCACCTGTCCAGGCCGGACGACTCGCCGGTAAGGTGTACCTAACCGGACAGTTGTCCGCTCACCGGAAAAACGTAACGGACACTTGTCCGCTTAGCAAGGACGGGATTCGGCCACGAACCCGCGAGGAGGACGCGTGCAGCACAAGAAGGACGCACCTCTGCGCTCGGACGCGCAGCGGAATCGCGAGCGCATCCTGGAAGTGGCCCTGGCCGAGCTGACCCACTGCGCGGACGCCCCGCTCAGCGTCATCGCCAAGAAGGCGGGCGTCGGGCAGGGCACGTTCTACCGCAACTTCCCCAACCGCGAGGCGCTAGTCCTGGAGATCTACCGCCACGAGATGCAGCAGGTCGCCGCCGCCGCGTGCGAGCTGCTCGGGGCCCACGAGCCCGAGCGGGCGCTGCGCGAGTGGATGGACCATCTCGCCCGGTTCGCCATGACCAAGGCGGGTCTGGCGGACGCGATCCGGCAGGCCACCAGCGCGCCGGGCAGCCCGGCGAAACCGGAACCCACTCCGGTGGCGTCCGCGGCGGACCTCCTGCTCCACGCCAACGAGGAGGCCGGCACCATCCGCCCGGGGGTGACCTCGGACGACTTCTTCCTCGCCATCGCCGGTCTCTGGCAGATCGACCCCCACGGGGACTGGCAGCCGCGCGCGGCCCGCCTCCTCGACTTCGTCATGGACGGACTGCGCGCGGGGGCCCCGGGCCGGTGAGCGCCGGTTCCCGGTGGTCTCAGGACAGGGGTTCCTCCCGCAGGGCGCCCCAGTCCCCGGAGCCGACCTGGTGGAACAGGGTCGCGGTGACCGCGGCCAGGCCGGTCCAGCCGGTCTGGTGGGAGGCGCCGAGGCCGGCGCCGTTGTCGCCGTGGAAGTACTCGTAGAAGAGCAGCAGGTCCTGCCAGTGCGGGTCCTTGGCGAACTTCGCCTGGGCACCGTGCACCGGGCGGTGGCCGTCGGGGCCGCGCAGGAACGTCGCGGTGAGTCGGCCGGAGATCTCACGGGCGACCTCGTAGAGGGTCATCCGGTGTCCCGAGCCGGTCGGGCACTCCACGGTGAAGTCCTCACCGTGGTAGGCGTGCAGGTTCAGCAGGGCGCGGATCAGCAGGATGTTGACCGGGAACCACACCGGGCCGCGCCAGTTGGAGTTGCCGCCGAACATGCCCGAGTCCGACTCGGCGGGCAGATAGCCGACACCGTACGTCCGGTCCTTCACCCGGAAGCTGTACGGGTGGGCGGCGTGGTGGCGGGAGAGCGAGCGGATGCCGTACGGGCCGAGGAACTCCTCCTCGTCGAGCATGCGGGCCAGGACGCGCCGGAGCCGGTCCTCGCCGAACAGGGCGAACAGATGCCGTCCGCGCACGCCGGGTCCCACTGTGCGCTGGGAGGAGATGACGGCCTGCACGGACGGGTGGCGATCGATGAACGCCTTCGCTCCGGTGACCAGTTCGGGGAACCGCTGGTCGGCCCAGCCGCCGACCACACTGGTGGCGGCGAGCGGGATCAGGCCGACCATGGAGCGGACCCTGAGCCGGACGGCCTCGCCGTCGGGCAGCCGCAGGACGTCGTAGAAGAAGCCGTCCTCCTCGTCCCACAGGCTCTCGTTGTCCTTGCCGATGCGGTTCGTGGCGACCGCGATCCACGCGAAGTGCTCGAACAGTGTCTGCGCCTGCTCGACGTACACCTGGTTGTCGACGGCCAGTTCGATGGCGATCTCCAGGAGGTTCTGGCAGTACAGCGCCATCCAGGCCGTCCCGTCGGCCTGGTCGATCTGGCCGCCGGTCGGCAGGGGTGCGCTGCGGTCGAAGACACCGATGTTGTCGAGGCCGAGGAAGCCGCCCTGGAAGACGTTGTTGCCGTCGACGTCCTTGCGGTTGAGCCACCAGGTGAAATTCTTCATCAGCTTGTGGAACGAGTTCTCCAGGAAGGCGCGGTCACCATGGCCGGTGCGCTGCTTCTCCAGTTCGTGGACGAAGAGGGTGGCCCAGGCGTGCACCGGCGGGTTGACGTCGCCGAAGTTCCATTCGTACGCGGGGATCTGGCCGTTGGGGTGGAGGTAGAGGCGGCGCAGGAGCAGGTCCAGCTGGCCCTTGGCGAACCCGATGTCGACCATGGCCAGGGCGAGGGTGTGGAAGGCGAGGTCCCAGGCCGCGAACCACGGGTACTCCCAGGTGTCCGGCATCGACATGATGTCGTCGTTGACCATGTGGTACCAGGTGCTGTTGCGCAGGCGGGGGTCGGCGGCGAGCGGGTCGACGCCGTGCTCGGCCAGCCAGCGCTCGACGTCGAGGTGGTAGTACTGCTTGCTCCACAGCATCCCGGCCAGTGCCTGCCGGACCAGCCGCCGCTCGTCCTCGCTCGTCCCGTCCGGGGTGACTCCTTCGTAGAAGGTGTCGGCCTCGGCCCTGCGGGTGTCCAGCACCTCGGCGAACTGCGCCCAGGGGTCCCCGAGTTCGGCGTCGGTCAGACGCAGGCGGATGCGGGCGCTCCCGCCGCCGGGCACGGTGAGCACGCTGTGCAGGGCCGCCTTGGTGCCGGTCCCGGCGGGGTCGACGGCCGCCGTGTCGCCGTGGACGACGTGCCTGCCGATGCCGTCCTTGACGTACGGGGTGAGGTTCGGACTGCCGAAGACGCGCTCGTCGTTGGTCTCGTTCCCCGTGAACAGCGCCGGGGCGTCCGTGTCGCAGTACAGGCGGCGCGTGCCCAACTCCTCGTGCTCGGCCAGGATTCCGCCGGGCATCCGCCGCAGGTCCGGCACGGCGGTGCCGCCGGCCCAGGACCAGGTGTGGCGGAACCAGAGGGTCGGCAGCAGATGGAGCGTGGCCTCGTCCGGACCCCGGTTGTGCGCGGTGATCTCGACCAGCAGGTCCTCCGGTCCCGCCTTCGCGTACTCGACGAACACGTCGAAGTAGCGGTCCTCGTCGAAGACCCCGGTGTCCAGCAGCTCGTACTCGAAGTCCTTGCGGCCCCGGGCCCGGTTGGTGGCGACGAGGTCACCGTAGGGGAACTCGCCCTGCGGGTACTTGTAGAGGAACTTCATGTACGAGTGCGTGGGGGTGCTGTCGAGGTAGAAGTAGTACTCCTTGACGTCCTCGCCGTGGTTGCCCTCGCCGTTGGTGAGGCCGAACATCCGCTCCTTGAGGATCGGGTCGCGGCCGTTCCACAGGGCCAGGGCGAAGCACAGCCGCTGCTTGTCGTCGCTGACGCCCGCGATGCCGTCCTCGCCCCAGCGGTAGGCGCGCGAGCGCGCCTGGTCGTGGGTGAAGTGTCCCCAGGCCTCCCCGTCGGGGCTGTAGTCCTCGCGGACCGTCCCCCACTGCCGCTCGCTCAGGTACGGCCCCCAGCGCCGCCAGGGCGCTGTGCCCTCGTCGGCCTCGGCCAGTCGTTGCCGCTCGACGTCCGGTGCGCCGCTGTCCGTCGTCATCGCCCGTCCTCCTCACAGCCCGGCACGTGCGTCCAGACTCGGACGGTTCGGGCCGGGCGGCAATGGTCCTCGGGCCGTAAGCGCTCAGACGGGGCGGTCCCACAGGACGTGCAGGCTCTGCGGCTTACGGAAGACCAGTCCGTACGGGGTGGTGGGGCGGGCCGGGTCGAGGCGCAGGGCGGGGAGGCGTTCGAGCAGGCGCTGGAGGGCGATACGGGCCTCCAGGCGGGCGAGGTGCGCGGCGAGGCAGTAGTGCGGGCCGTGGGCGAAGGCCAGTTGGAGGCGCGCGTTCTCACGGCGGACGTCGAACCTGTCGGGGTCGGGGAAGACGGCCGGGTCCCGGTTGGCCCCGGTCAGGGAGACGGTGACCAGGTCGCCCCGGCGGACGGTGGCTGGGCCGAGGACGGTGTCCCGGGTGGCGTAGCGGTCCACGACCGCCGCGCCCGGTTCGAGTCGCAGCGACTCCTCGATCGCACCGTCCAGCAGGTTCATGTCGGCCCGGACGAGGGCGAGTTGGTCGGGGTGCCGCAGCAGATGCAGCAGCGCGTTGGTGATCATCCCCTCGGTGGTCTCGATGCCGCCGAACATCAGGACCGCGGCGTTGGACGCCACCTCGGGCACTGTCAGGCGCCCGGCGGCGGAGACGAGGAGCGAGGCCGCGTTCCGGTCGGCGACGGTGGCTTCCACGGCCGCCCGCAGCTGGGCGTAGGCGGCGGTGCCGGCGGGGCCCGCCGCCTGTCCGGCGGTGATGTCCGAGACCGACGCCACGATGGAGTCGTACCAGGACAGGACCGTGGCGGTGCTCGTGCCGACCAGCCCGAGCGCCTCGGTGACGACGGCGACCGCGAGCGGACCGGCGAAGGCACGGCGCAGGTCGACGGTGCCGGCCGGGGCCAGCTCGGTGATGAGCCGGTCGGTCTTCCCCTCGATGAACGAGGCGAAGCCCTCATGGACCGCCCGGGGGCGGAAGGGGGCGGTGAAGGGCTCACGGTGGCGGGCGTGCGGGTCGCCGTCCAGGGAGAGCATGCTCGGTCCGACGACCTGTGCGGTGGAGAACCGGGGGTCGTCGACCGTGAAGGTCTCGGCGTCCTTCATCACGCTCAGCGCGAGGTCACGGCGGGTCACCAGCCAGCCGTCCAGCTCGGGCAGCCAGGACACGGGCTCGTGCGCACGGAGCAGCGCCAGTCGTGCGTGGGGGTCCTGGCTGAGTTCGGCGAGCGTGGTCGCCGCACCGAGCGGGAAGGAACCGACGGCGTTCATCGGGCGGTCCGGCGTCGGACGGTGCTGCGTCGCGGGATGCCGCATCGGGCGGTGCGGCTTCGCGCGGTCCGGGCGGGTATGGGGTATCCGATCACACGCAAGGCTAACAATCGGCGTCCGGGCCCTGCGCGACCCGGTGGACCCGGTAGTTGGTGAGCACGGCCGTGACCACTTCGGTGCGGGACCGCAGCCCGGTGCGGGCGAACAGCCTGGTCAGGCGGTTGGCGATCGCGTCCTCGCTGAGCCGCAGCACCGTGGCGACCTGGCGGTTGGTGAGCCCTTCGGCGATCAGGGTCGCGAGCAGCTGTTCGTTCTCGGCGGTGGCCTGCCTGCGTCCGGGGACGGTGGTTCCGGCCTCGCGCATGGCGGCCCTGACGCGGAAGCGGGAGAGCGCGGCGCCGGTCTCGCCGAACAGTTCGTACGCCTCGTGCAGCAGGGCGGCCGGGCCCGCGCCCGCCTCCGCGGCGGCGACGAGGGTCACCGCCGTCTCGAACGGCTGCCTGCGGGAACGGGCCAGCTCGACCGCCTCCCGCAGGTTCCCGTGGGCGGAGCCGGAACCGTACGCACCGACCGGACCGGCCTGACCGCCAAGGCCGACCCGACCGACCCGACCGGCCTGTCGCAGGACGTGGGCCGACGCGAGCAGGTACCTCAGCCGTGTCCTTCCGTCGCCCGTGCGGTCGGAGATCCGCTCCAGGCGTTCCAGGCAGGTCGCCGCCTCGTGCCCGCGTCCCTCCTCCGCGTGCACCTCGGCGAGCGCGGCCCACAGTTCGTCGGTGCCGGCGACCTGTCCGCGAAAGGCTGCCGCGTCCAGGCCGCGCCGCAGCACCTTCTCCGCGCCGGCCGGATCGCCGAGCGTCCGCAGCACCTCCGCCTCGGCGGCGTCCAGCGAGTACTCCAGCGGGCCCTCCCCGTGGCCGCGCGCACTGTCGCCGCGCACGCTGTCGAGGAGTCGGCGGGCGCTCGTGGTGCGGCCCCGGGCCAGCAGGATGGCGGCGGTCCGTGCCGGGACCAGATGGCTGTCCGCCGCGGGTGTGTTCGTCCGGTCGTTCGCGAGCATCCAGCGGGCCGACTCGAGTGCCTCGTCCCACCGGCCCTGGAGATGGCGCCAGAGGAACAGGCTGCGCGGAGCCAGCACGTCGGCGGTCAGGCCCTGGGCGTCCAGCAGGACTTCGGCCGCGCGCAGGTCCCGGCCGCTGAGCAGCTCGTCGAACATGGTGGTGGCGAGCGCGTGGACGTGACCGGCATCGAGGTACGACGCCTCCGGGAAGGCCAGTGACTCCCGGAACCGTTCCGGCCTGCCCAGCGCCAGTTCCGCCACGGCCCGGAAGTAGGCGGGCTTGACCCGGGCACGGGCGTCGGCGGTCCACAGCGGTTCGGTGTCCGCCAGCAGGTCCAGTACTTCCTGCCACCTCTCCAGCTGACTCAGGGCCAGGGCCCGGCCGGTCACGGCGACCAGGGCGGGCAGCCGCAGCTCGTCCCACCACCGGGCCGTGGTCAGCCGGGACAGCGCCCGCCAGTCCAGGTCGTCGGCCGTCGCCGCCGTGAAGAGGCTGGCGGTGTTCTGCAGCTCGCGCGGGCCGAGGACGTCCGCCAGGTTACGCAGGATCGACTCCGCGATGGTCCGGGCGGTGCGGTGGTCGCCCGCGTTGTAGGCGGCCTTGGCGTACCGGTGCAGGGCCGCGACCCGATCGGCCGGCCGCTCGACGAGGTGGCCGGCCGCCCGGCACCAACGGAGCACTCCCCTGCCCTCGGAGTCGGGGTGCAGTCTCTGCGCGGCGGCCGTCAGCTCGGCGACCGCGCGGTCGAGGTCGACGAGCGATCCGGCTTCCGCGACCCGGTCAGCGAGATAGGCCACCGCGTCCGCCTCGTCCGGCAGGGCCACCACCGGGGGTCTTCGCGGGTGTGCGGGGTCCTCCGTGCTTCGCTGGTGTGCGGCGGCCTCCGCACCTCTCGGGTGCGTGGTGCCCTCCGCACCTCGCGGGTGTGCGGCTGCCTCCGCGCTTCGCGGAGGCGGGGTGTCCGTCGCGTCCTCCGCGCCCGTCGCGTCCGCCGCGTCCTGGTCCGCCCACAGTGCCTCGACCGCGGTGGCGGACAGTCGGCCCCGTTCCAGCGGCCCCAGCCGTTCCCGGACGGCGTGCGCCGTCAGCGGCAGCCGGAGCCGCCAGCCTCGCGGGGTCACGTCGTCGGGTGCGGGGAGGCCCGCGTCGTCGGAGTCGGTGGATTCGAGGACCTCGGTGTCGCCGGACCCGAGGGCGTCAGGAGCTCCCGGGCCGGGGGCGTCCGGATCGGCAGGGCCCGGGAGTCGACCGTCGTCGGGTGCGGGGATGACTTCGACGATCTCCGCGTCGGTCAGGTCGCGGATCCCGTCGCCCACCGCGTCGGCGGACAGACCGGTCGACGCCGATATCAGCTGCGCCGCCCGCCCGCCGAGGGGCCACAGGATGCTCAGGGCCCCGGCCACCGTGCGGGACGGCTCGCCCAGCGCGTCCAGCGCCGTCATGAACCGGTCGCCGTCCGGCAGCACCGGCGTCGGTCTCCTCGCGCCGACGAAGGCGTGGCCGTCGGCCACCCTGATCGCCCCCTCACGCGTCCACCCGGTGAGCAGGGCGTCGATCGCGCCGGGGACCCCGAGGGTGAGCTCGCGCACCCGCCGGGCAAGGGTCGTGTCGGGTGTGGCCCGCAGCCGACGTGCCACCACGGTGGTGGTCTCGTCCGGTCCCAGCCGGGGCAGGACGATCGTGTGGGCGCCCCGGACGGCCGCCGACCGGGCCGTCGGGAGGCCTCCGTCGGTGTCACCCGCGCTCGGCTCGGCACCTCCCACCGCCGAGGCCAACAGCCGGACGGTGTGCGGCATTCGCGCGAGGTCGGTCTCACCGAGCACGGCCAGCGATCCGGTGTCGGCGTGCTGGATGTCGTCCATCACCACGACCACGGGATCGGGCACGGGTCGTGCCAGAGCGGCGCGCAGCAGTCCCGCCATGGCCGGCCCGTCACGCTGCTCGGCCGCCCGCAGTGCCTCGGAGGCCCGCAGTGCCTCGGTGGCTCGTAGTGTCTCGGTGGCCCGCGGTGCCTCGGTGGCCGGTTTCGACGAGCGTGGGTGTGCCGCGGGGGGCCGGTGTTCCTCCAGCGCCATGACCAGCCGCAGCGCCAGCAGAAACGGCCGTGCTTCGTCGCCCGGAACGCAGCCCACCGTGAGCACGGCCGCCCCGTCCGCACGGAGCCGTTCGCCGACCGCGTGCACGAACTCGGTGCGTCCGACACCTCGTTCGCCGCGGACCAGCACCAGGCGTGGTCCGTCCGGATCACTCAGCCGGCCGTGGATCTCGTCCGACTGCCGCTCGCGGCCGACCGGTCGACCGGCCGTACGGTCCAGGCTCACGGCCGTGCCCCCGTGGAGCAGCCAGGGGGTTTCGGACGGAGCGGTCATGGTCCACCGTGTTCTCTTCGACGACAGGTGCCGGGCGGGCGGTGACGTACCCGCGTACGGAGACCGTTGTCGGCCGGCTCTTCGTGCGGGCCTTCGGCCGACGACAGCCATTATGGTCATTTGCCAGTGGCTGTTTACCTGTGGTCATTTTTGTTGGTCATTTCCGTTGGTCGTTTCCGGAGGCGTGGGCGTGCAGGACGGCGGACCTCTCATAGGCCGGGACAACGAGATCCGGGAGGTGACCCGGACCCTGCTGGCCACCGGTGACGCGGCCCGCGTACTGCTGGTCGTCGGCGCGGCCGGATCGGGCAAGACCGCCGTGCTGGAACACGCGCGGCGGGCGGCCGTCGAGGAGGGCGCCAAGGTCCTCCGGTTGCGCTGCCACGACGCCGAGGGCACACCCGGTGCCGCCGCCCTGGCCGCCGGCGTCCACAGCGCGCTCGCCAGGGTCCACAACCGCCGGAGCACGGTGCGCGTCAGTGGCGCCCGTCGGACATCACGTCAACCCCCGGCCCCGTACGGGGAGTTGACTCAGCTGTCCGCCCTGCGCGAGGTACTCACGGACGCGGCCAGGGACGCACCTTTCGCGCTGCTGATCGACGACGTCGAGCGGATGCCGTCGCCCACGGCCGCCGCCCTCGGTCTGCTGATCCGGGTCTTCCGCCCGGCCGGCGTGCCGATGGTGATGGCAGGCCGGCCGGTACACCCGAGAGACGGCGGCGCGTCGCAACTGACGTCGGCGGCCGACCGGTTGCTCGATCTGCCGCCGCTGCGGCCCGCCGACGTCGAGGCCCTGACGGTGCGCGGACTCGGCCGCCCGGTCGAACCGGCACTGGTGACGGCGGTACTGCGGGCGCTGGGCCCGATGGCGGGCACCCCCGAGGCCGTACTGTCCGTGCTCGACGCGATGGACGAGCGCGGCGACTTCGTCGAACTCGGCGGCCATGCCTGTCTGACCGAGCCGGAGCAGGCGCTGCGGCTCACCACGGACGTGGCACAGCTGAGGCGGCTCTGCCGGCCGGACGAGCCGCCGGACGCCCTCGACCTGGACGCGGCGGCAGCGGTGGCCCGCGCTCTCGAACACACCGAGATACGGCTCGACGATCTGCACCGGCTGAAGCCCGGCGGTCCCCGGCGGGCCGGCCTGCTCGACCGGGCCCTCACACCGCTGGTCGGGGACGGGATCCTGACCGTGGACGGCGACGGCCGGGCGTCGTTCGCGGTCCCGGCGCTCGCGGCGGCCCTGCGCGCTCTGCCCACCCACCACGACGTGTCGTCGTTGCACGCCCTGATCGTCAGGTCGTTGAGCGACCGGCTGGGCGCGGAGACCGCGGGGGGCGGCCATCCCCGCCTGGCCGATCACGTGACCGCCGCCGGGGCCGTGCTGGGCGACGCGCTCGCGGTGGACGTGCTGCTGGCCGCGGCCCGTACGGATGCCAGGTCCGACTGGCCGCGGTCGGTCCGCGCCTACTCCTCGGCGCTGCGACGCCTGGCTCCGGACGACCGCAGGGCACCCGGTGTGCTGTACGAGTCCGCCGAACTGAGCCTGCGCCACGCCGACCACGCGGGTGCGCTGGCCCTGGGCGAACCGCTGCTCGCCTGTCTGGACGCGTCGTCCGACCGGGACGGGGATCGGGATCGGGATCGGGATCGGGATCGGGATCGGGATCGGCTGGCGTACGTCACCGAGGTGTGGGCTCTGGCGGCGCTCCACGAGCACCGGTTGCCGTACGCCGACGGCTCCGGTCCCCAGGGCCGTGCTGTTCCCGAACACCTGCCCGCCGTGGCCGGTTACGCGGCGCTGGCCGGTCCGTACGGGCTCGGCCGGGTGGTGACGTGCCGTCCGGGGAGCGACGCCCGCCCGACGACGGTCGACGGGGGTGCGTCCGGATCCGGGCCGCTGCCCTCGCCCGCCGAACTGCGGCTGCTGGCCGCCGCCTCGGGCAGCCGCGCCGAACTGCTGGACGCGCTGGGCGCACTGCCGCCCGAGGTGCACAGCGCGCCCGTCCTGGACCGGCTGCGGCACGCGGCCACACACGCGGACCTCGCCGACGCCCTGGCCGCCGTGCTCGGTGACCGTTCCACGGGGGCGGGGGACAGTACGGCCGCGCGGTATCACGCCATGGTGCACTCCTATCTGGAGGGCGACTGGGACCAGGCCCTGGCGTCCGCCCGCCGGATCGAGGCGCGGAGCCTGACCCGCGGCACGGCGGCCGCCACCGCGCAGTCCGCCCGCGCGCTGGCGGCCGAGATCCACTGCGCACGCGGGGAGTTGGGGCATGCCCGGGCGTGGCTGGAGTTGATTCCGGACAGCGTGACGCACCCGCTCGTCGCCTGGGCGAGGATGAGTCTGCGGTACTGGTCGGGCCAGGTGGAGGAGGCACTGGAGGGAGCGCGCGAGGACGTACGGCGGGCTCGCGGGAGCGGTCTGCTCGCGGGCGTCGAGAAGGTGCTGCTGCGGTATCTGGCGTACGGCCTGCTGGAAGGCATGCCTCAGGTCATGCGGGAGGCGCTGGACGAACTGGAGGCGCTGCACCGGGAAGTGGACTCCCCCATGACCTGTGAGGCCGTGCTGTTCGGCCGCGGCCTGGTGCACGGCGACGGCGACCAGGCGCTGGCCGCCCTCCGGGCGGTGCGACAGCGCGGCGACGTGTACCTGGGCCTGCTCTGCTGTCTGTGCCTGGTGGAGATCGGCGAGGACTCCGAACGGTGGCTGGCCGAGGCCTCCCGTATCGCGCAGACGCTGGGTATCGGACGCGCCACCCTGACGACACTCGGCCACATGACGCGCCGACGGAGCTTCGTGCTGCCGCGACCGCGCCCGGCCAGGGACCGGTTGAGCGAGGAGGACGTCAGGCTGACCGTGATGGTCAGCGACGGGGCGACCAACCGGCAGATCGCGGCGCGGCTGGCGTCGAGCGAGAAGACCGTGGAGCGCCGGCTGACGCAGCTGTTCCAGCGCGCCGGGTGCCGCTCCCGGGCCGAGCTGGCCGCGGCCTGGCTGGACGGGAGCCTCGCCGACCGCGGCCTGGTCCCGGAGACTCTGCCCGGCTCGCCGGGAGGCCGTGGTCCCTTCCCGGACCCCGCCTGGGTGCCGACGGCCGGGCGGTGACGTGGCGGGTGCGGAACTCGTCGGCGAACGGGGTGGACCACCCGGGGGCGGAAGGCGGCCGTCTTCACCCCCGATGGTCCTTCACCCCCGTGGTCCTTCATCCCCGGTGGTCCGCCCCGTGACCGACGGGTCAGTCGACGAGGCCGGAGAAGCGGGCGGTGTGGGTGTCGACGAGGACACCCAGACGGCCGGTGTCCAGGGAGCCGTCGGCGTTCACCCCGACGTGCCATTCCGCGTCGGTGATCCAGCCGAGCACCAGGAGCGCGTCGGTCTCGCGCAGCGGAGCGTTCCCCCAGCTCTCGTCGCGGAACTGGGCGGCGGTGACCACGAAGAGACGGCGGGCGTGCGTCCCGCCGGCCGGCATGCCGTCCTCGTCCGCCAGGGCCTCCTCGCGGGTGGCCGCGGTGCGCAGGCGCGCCGACCGCGAACCCAGTCCGTCGGTCACCGGAGGGGTGGTCGCCGAGCCCACCAGGACGACCGTGGCGAGGACCCCGACCGGTCCCGACACGATTTCGGTGATGACGGCCTGCGCCAGGCGCAGCACCTCGTGGTCGTCACCCGTCAGGGCGATCGGCCCCGACAGCTGCGAGAGGTCGACCAGCACCCTGTCTCCCCTGTGGAGGCCGAGGGTGACGGTCAGGGAGTACGGATGCGCGCGCCCCGCGCCGATGGTGCCGGCTGCGCGCAGACTCGCCGGGTCCAGCGACCACTCCTTCCCGGAGACGTCCGACGTCCACGGTGACGGCGCCGCCGCGTCGGCCTGCGCGAGTTGCAGCGTCAGCCGCTGCTCCGAGTGGACGACCGAGTGCACGTCGGGCAGCGGCCGCACGTCGTGCGCACGTCCCTCGGCCAGTGCATGCAGGCCCAGGGCGACGGTGTCGAGCACCTTCCGGTCGGCGCCCGGTCCCGCGGTACGGGCCTGTCCGGAGGGGGAGTTGCGTTTGCGCCGGGTGAGTGCGGCAGCGGTCCCGAGCAGCACCAGGCCGAGCACCACGGACAGGACAAGGGACGCGATCATGCGACTACCTTTGTTGCTAGAAGTTGCTAGAAGTTGCCGGAGACGCCGGGAGTTGCCGGGCATCGCCAGGAGTGGTCACGGGCCGCACGGCGGCCCGCGGACCGGTTCGCGCCGCCACCCGCCGGGACGGCCCACCAGCGGTTCGGACCGACGCGCACTCCGGCGTCCGGAGCGCGTCGGAACGTGCTTTCACCATCGTTGTGGGGCTTCGGCCCCTGGTGAAGCCATGGCCGCGAACCTTGCCGTTCTGTACAGGGAGTTCTTGGGCACCCGCGCCGGAGCCGGCCGGGGCTCGCGCCGGGTCTCCCCCGGTTGACGCCAGGTTTCCCTCGGTTGAAGCACCTCGGGCCGTTGGCACGGCTGTCCGGTCTCCGCGGGTGGCAGCATCGGCCCCTGAACCATCTGGACGACCACATTCCTCATGGGCGACCACAGGCGCGAGTTGAGAGGGCCCATGCCTCAGCAGGTACTCACCGGGACCGTGCGCGTGGCGATCCACGCGCCTGCCCCCTTGGTCCGCGCCGCGCTGTCCGGCTTCGTCGCCCTGGACCCGCGTCTGCACGAGTTGCCGCGGGACAGGATCCGGGAGGCCGACGCGATCGTGGTCGCCGTGGACGTGGCGGACGCCGCCGCGCTGGACCTGCTCCGCCACCTGTCCGACGAGCCCGACGCACGCTTCCTCGTGGTGGTGGGCAAACAGTGGCGGGCCGACATGCCGACGGCGCGGAAACGGGGTGTCCGCGCCGTCGTGTGGTGGGACTTCTGCAGCCCGGACGTCTTCGCCCGCTCCGTACGGGCGGTGGCCGAGAGCGACGGGAGCGCTCCCACTCCCCCGCCCGCACCTGTACGTCAGACGCGTCAGGCCGAAGACCCGGGCCGGCACACCGCCACCACCCGGGCCCGGACCGTACCCAAGCTGAACTCCCGCGAAGTGGACGTGCTGCGCCTGATCGCGGAAGGCAAGCAGTGCGACGAGATCGCGGTCGAACTCTCCTATTCCGAACGCACGGTGAGATACATCCTCTACGGGGCCATGAAGCGCACCCGGACCCGCAACCGCGCCCATGCCGTGTCCTACGCGATACGGGCCGGGCTGATCTGAACCGTCATCCCCGGACCGTCGTCCACCTACGTCACGTCACTCCGCCTCACGTCACTCCACCTCACATCACTCCACGTCATGCCGAGCGGGCGGCGCGGGCCGTGGGGAGGAAGCGCAGGCGTTCGGGGAGCAGCGGGACGAGGGTGCGGACCAGGGCGCCGAGTCGACGGAGTCTGCGTTCGTCACGCGGTCGCCAGGTCAGGCCGAGCCGTTCGCGGACAGCAGGTGGGAGCAGGCCCGTGGTGACGAAGACATGCAGCCTGGACAGTGGTCGGGCGCACAGGGGCCACAGCCGGCGAAGCAGTGCGCCCGAGCCCGGCGGCGGGGGGACGCGGCGGCGCGGGTCGAGGAGTTCACCCGCCACGGCTGTCCGTTCCAGTTCGTCCTGGATCATCGCGTCGAAGTACGGCCAGAACTCCTCGGGGGTGCCGGGCATGTCACGCGCGTCGATGCCGAGGATGGCGCCGAGGTGCAGCAGTTCGCCGTAGAGGCGGTGTTCGTCCTCGGGGGACAGCGGGCGGGACAGGTAGCGGGCGGCCCGCAGGAAGACGGGGTAGGCGGTCGCGTGCACCCAGGCGTAGTGGGCGGGGGTGAGCGCGTGGTAGGCGCGTCCCCGGGTGTCGGTCCCGCTGATGGTCTTGTGGAGGCGGCGCAGCCGGCGTCCCTCCTCGATCGCCCGGTCGCCGCCGTAGACCCACAACTGCAGTGATTCCAGGGAGCGTTCGGCCCTGCCCCAGGGATCGGTCCGGAACACCGAGTGTTCGTCGACCCCGGCGCCGACCGCCGGATGGGCGACCTGGAGGACGAGGGCGGCGGGCAGGGAGAGCAGCAGGCGGATGTCGCCCGCGATGTCCCAGAGGATGGTGCCGGGAGCGAGCGGGGCCGGCTCGGTGGCGGAGGTGGTGGGCGGCGGGGGTGACGGGGTCGAGGAGGACGTCATGTCACCTCGCCCCCAGCGGGCGCCACGCAGCGGGATCGGTGCCCGGCCGGTGGGTCGCCCAGTAGGCGATGGCGAGTGTGCCCGTGATGCGCAGTGGCGGGGGGACCAGCGTCACCAATACCCGGACGAGGAACGCGAAGCGGCGCAGGGCTCGTTGCCGCCGGTGGTCCCAGGTCAGATGGAGCCGGTCGCGCAGGCGCGGCGGCAGGGTGCCGACGGTGACCAGCAGTGCGTAGTGCGCGGCGATCCGGGCGAAGGGCCGCCAGAGAAAACCGGGTAGCCGTCGGAACGGCTTGGCGGGGCGGATGAGTTCGTCGAGCACGTCCTGCACCGACTGGTTGTGCTCCAGCCGGTGGTCGACCATGTCGTCGTAGTACGCGCTGAACTCCGCCCAGGTGGCGGGCAGATGGTGGTCCTTGAGCCCCCAGACGCGTCCGACGTCCCGCATCTCGCGGTAGTACTGCTCGGTCTCCTCGTCGGTCATGCCCTTGCCGAACAGTCGCTGTCCGTCGACCGGCGCCTTGACGAGGGTCGCGTGCACCCAGTGGTAGGCCTCCGGGTTGAGCGCGTGGTAGCGGCGCCCCGCGGAGTCGGTGCCCTTCATCGCGGCGTGCACGTGGATCAGCCGACGGGCCTCCTCGGTGGCGGCCTGCCGGCCTCCGTAGACGACGGTGCTCAGTGACAGCAGCGTACGGACGAGGCGGGGCCAGGGTTCCGCGCGGAAGGTGCTGTGGTCCGCGACGCCCGCGCCGACGACGGGGTGTGCGACCTGCAGAAGCAGCAGCTGGGGCGCCATGAGCGTCGAGCGGGCGTCGCCGAAGTAGCGCCAGGCCATCCCGCCCCGGCGCGGTGCCCGGACGGCCACGATTTCCTCAACTCCTATTGATTCATGGGGTGTTGAGTCGGCGGATGTGTGCGGCAGAGCGGTCATGGCGCCTCCGGGTCTCCGTTGTGTCGGGAGTATTGACGCGCCTCGTGAAACAAGTCAATAGTTTTTGTATCTTCGACTCATCGATGGCCGCCGCGTCCTCGTCGCCATCACCTCGCCCTGCGGAAGGGACTTCCCATGAGCGCCAGATACGCGTACGACCGGACGATCACCCCGGGAGAGGGCCGTACCCACTGGAAGCGTGCCGCCGTCATGTTCGTCCCCGGCACCCTGGCCGTGGGCGCGCTGGGCATCGCCCTGGCGCAGGGGGCGTTGGCCGCCTCCTTCGCCGTCTCCGGTGCCGCGTTCCAGGTCTCGGCCTCCGAGGTCACCGCGGAGGGCGTGTCCTCGTTCCCGTCGTCCGTCGGCGACTCCGCGAGCGGCGCCAAGCCGGTACTGCTGGCCGGTGTCAAGAGCGGCAAGATCTCCGACGTGTGCGTCTCGCTCAAGCAGAAGGTTCCCGTGATCGGGGACATCACGATGCTGGTGCGCTCGGGGGCGGACAAGCCGCTCGCGGGTACCAACCTCGTGGTGAACACGGACGCGTTGACCGGAGGCGGCGGCAAGGTCACCGGTGTCGAGGCCGGCCGGGACGCCTCCACCCTGACCGCCGCGCCCGGGGTCACCGGCCCCAGGGGAACCTTCGGTGTCCAGGCGAGCACCGCCGTCGCCCATGACGTCAAGAGCACCGCCTACGCGGCCAACGGGGGCACCCTGACGCTGGAAAAGCTGGAGATCGAGTTCAGCCGCACCGGCAAGCAGTGCTTCTGACGGCGACGGACGGACTCGGCCATGTTCAGCTTCGTACTGGGGTTCCTGTGGGAACTGGCACGTGAGATCGGCGACCGGCTCGACCGGATCCTGCCCGCGCCGCGACTGCGCCGCTCGCTGCGCGGCTGGCGCCGCCGGAGGCCGTTCTGGGCGGCGGTGTGGGTCATCTCGGGCGGTGTGGAGATGGTGGCCATTCCGCTGGCACCGCTCCCCCTGATGATCCGGGTGGGAGTGGGTGCCATGTCGGCCGTCGGCATCAGCCTGGTCCTGATCGCGGGCGGGGTCTTCTTCCTCTTCAGGCCGGACCAGCGGATGTTCGTCTCCGTCGTCACCGCGATCGCCTCACTGACCTCGTTGGCGACGACGAACCTGGGTGGGTTCGGGATCGGCATGACGGCGGGCCTGATCGGTTCCTCGATGGCCTTCGGCTGGCAGCCGCACCGCGTGCGCGGAGAGCACGAGGAGGGCGGGCGCCCGAAGGCGGCGGCGCGCACAGCTGCCCACCTGCCCCACACGGGCCCGATACCGGAGGCCGACGCCCCAAAAGCCCGTGAGGACCGCGCGCCGTCCGGCAACCGCCGGATTTCCGCACGCCGCGCGGTCCTCTTCGCCGTGACGACCGTGATCGCCGTGATCGCCGTGACCGTCGTGACCGCCCTGGTGGCGACGGCCAGTCGGGCTGTCGCCGACCGCGACATCGGGACGACACGCATGGGCACCACGCGCGTGGACGACGAGGGTCCGCAGGTGACGCTCCCGTGCCTGACCGGTGTCGACACCGGCGGGCTTCCCGATCCGGAGGCCGTCCCCGAGGCCACCCCCGGTGAGACCTCCGACGACCTGTCCGCGCTGCGTCCGCCGATCGTCGTGGGCGACCGGCCCGGCCGTCCCCGCGCCACCTACCCCGTCAGCCCCGCCCCTCCGGAGGTGGGCGCCGACACCCTGACCGCGTACGGCGCCGTCATCCACGGCGCCACCTATCTGCCGACCGTCGCCGGCGGGCGGATGAAGGTGCTGTGGGTGCACGCCGACCGGCTGGTCGCGGACGACTACGCCTTCCGGCTGGAGGCGGGCGACCAGGTCCAGACGATCGACGTCGACCTCGACATCCCCCAGGTGGACATCTACGTCACCCGGCTCACCGGCTCCCTCACCATCCCCGTCATCGGCGTCGGCACCCCGCGGATCTGCGTCGGCGCCGACGTCGTCCCGGCGAACCTGCCGATCGCCGTGCGGCTGCCCGAGTTGTCGGTGACCGCCGTGGAGGCCGGCCAGGTGCTGGTCGACGCCGAGACCGTGAACTTCACCGACCTGAAAGTACACAGCAGGCATCGATAGGAGACCCGCTCATGGGCCGCTACAGCCGGCTCCACCGCATCGAGCGGATGGACCCGCAGCAGGACTACGAGGAGATCTTCCGCCTGATCACCGAGTACGAGTTCCCCTGGGACTATCTCCAGGGCGTCTCGGTCGCCTTCCTGCGCGACTACGGCGTGCCACGCATCTCCCGACTCCTCGACCACACGCAGGAGTTCGAGCGTGCCGGACAGAAGCGGTACGACGACACCGTGCTGATCGCCCACGAGATCGTGCGCGACGGCATGGACTCCGAACAGGGCAGGGCCGCCGCCCGTCATCTCAACCGCATCCACGGCCGCTACCGCATAGCCGACGAGGACTTCCTCTACGTCCTGGCCACGACCGTCGTCGGCCCCAAACGGTGGATCGACCGGTTCGGCTGGCGGTCGTTGTCGCCCCAGGAGACCGAGAGTCTCGCACTGGTGGGGCGGCGCCTGGGCGAGATGATGGGCATCGCCGAACTGCCCGTCGACTACGCGGGTTTCGCCCGCCTCCACGACACCTACGAGCGGCGGATGTTCGCCTACGACCCGGCCAACAGGCGGGTCGCGGCAGCCACGATGAGGGTCGTCACCCAGTGGTACCCGAACTGGCTGCGGCCGTTGGTGGCGCGCGCCTCGCTCGCCGTCCTGGACGAGCCGCTGCTCGCCGCGCTGGGTTTCCGCCCGCAGCCGCGCCGGGTGCGGACCGCCACCCACCGCGCCCTGCGGGCCCGGGCCGCGCTGGTACGCCGTATGCCTCCCCGGCCCGCCTGGCGCCCGTACCGGCCCAAGCCCCGCAGCTACCCGTTCGGCTGGACGCTGGACGACCTGGGTCCGCACTGGTCCCACTCCAGGCCGCTGCGCCCGCTTCCGGACGAGGACGGCGGCAACGCCGTACACGGCGACGGCACGAACGCCGTACCCGGGGACGACGGGCACCGCCCTCCACCGGCCGACGGCAGTCCCACACACCAGGAGTTTCGATGACCCGCACGGAGATGACCGGCACGGACGAGGACGCGGGGCCCCGCCCCGCCACCTTCACCGTCCACTCCCCCGCCGGCGGCGACCCCCTCGGCGAGCACCCGGTCCACGGTCCGCAGGACGTGGCCCTCGCCGTGGAGCGGGCCCGGACCGCCGCGGCCGGGTGGGCGGCGCTTTCCGCGGCGCACCGCCGCGACCACCTGCTGCGGTGGAAGCGGAAGCTCGCGTCCTCCCTCGACGCCGTCGCTCAGGCCATCGCGGCGGAGACGGGCAAGCCGCGCGGCGACGCGGTACTGGAGGTGATCCTCACTCTGGAGCACCTGGACTGGGCGGCCCGCAACGCCGACCGGGTACTGCGCGGGCGGCGTGTGCGCGGTGGACTCCTGGCGGTCAACCAGCGGGCCACCGTGGCCCATCGGCCGCTCGGCGTGATCGGAGTGATCGGCCCGTGGAACTACCCCCTCTACACACCCATGGGTTCCATCGGTTACGCCCTGGCCGCCGGAAACACCGTGGTGTTCAAGCCGTCCGAGCACACCCCCGGTACGGGCGTACTGCTGGCCGAACTCCTGGCCTCGGCCGTGCCCGAGCACGCCGGTCTGCTGACCATCGTGACCGGTGCGGCGGCTACGGGGGAGGCGCTGGCCCGGTCGGGCGTCGACAAGGTGGCGTTCACCGGCTCCCCCGGCACGGCGCGCAAGGTGATGGCGGTGTGCGCGCGGTCGTTGACGCCCCTCCTCGCCGAGTGCGGCGGCAAGGACGCGACGATCGTCACGGTCGACGCGGACCTGGACGCGGCGGCGGACGCGGTCGTGTGGGGCGCGATGAGCAATGCGGGGCAGACCTGCGCGGGTGTCGAACGCGTCTACTGCGTACGGGAGGTGCACGCCCTGTTCTGCCGCAAGGTGGTCGAGCGGGCCGAGGCACTCCGGGTGGGTCCGGTGCCGGACGCCGACTACGGTCCGATGACGACGCCTGCCCAGACGGCCGTGGTCCGTCGGCACGTGGATCAGGCGCTGGCGGCCGGCGCGCGTGCGCTGCTCGGCGGCACGGCCTCGACCTCCAACTCCGCCCCCGCCCCCGCATCGACCTCGGTATCCGTCTCGACCTCCGGCCCGGCGTCCGGGGCGTATGTCACGCCGGTCGTCCTGGTCGACGTACCGGAGGAGTCGGCGGCGATGACCGAGGAGACGTTCGGGCCGGTCGTGGCGATCAACGCGGTGGCGAGCACGGACGAGGCGGTCCAGCGCGCCAACGCCTCGCCCTACGCGCTGGCCGCCTCGGTGTTCTGCCACGACCGCCGGGCCGGTGCCGCGATCGCCGCCCGGCTGCGGGCCGGGGCGGTGTCCGTCAACTCCGTGCTGGGCTTCGCCGCCGTCCCCGCGCTGCCGTTCGGCGGTTCAGGGGAGTCGGGCTTCGGGCGGATCCACGGCGCGGACGGGCTGCGGGCGTTCACCGCGCCCCAGTCGGTCACGGTGCAGCGCTTCGCCCCGCCGGTCGACCTGACCTCCTTCAGAACTCCTTCGGCCGCCCGGGCACGCGCGGTCGCGGTGGCGCGGTGGCTGCACCATCGGCGCTGACGGCCGGGATGCCACCCGGGCGGCACGCCGCGCCCGTGCCCCGGCGCAGTATCCCGGCGTCACGGGCCGTCAGGCGTCCAGGAGCGGGGCGAGGTAGCGGCGGGCGAAGGCGCGGGCCTGGTCCTCGTCCTCCATCTCGATGCAGCTCGACGGGTTCAGCAGGAAGGAGACGGCGACGCGGATCATCAGTTCGGCGACCGGCCGGGGGTCGGAGTCGCCGCGCCCCTCGACCTGCTGAGCGCGTCGCAGATGGGCTGTCAGGTAGTCGCAGGTGGCTTCGAGCGAGGGGCCTCCCTGGACGGTCAGGTAGGGCAGCACCACCTCGGGTTCGAGGCGCAGCAGGCCGCCGAAGAGCGGATGGGCCCTGGTGTACCGCAGGGCCACCACGAAACCTTCGACGACCCGCTCCTCCATGGTCGGCAGCGCCGCCACGGCGGTGTCCAGTTTCTGGAAGAACCTGCTGCCCTCGCGCAGCAGGCAGGCCTCGACCAGTCCGTCCTTGGTCTGGAACCGGCGGTAGACCGTGACCCTGGAGACCCCGGCCCGTTTGGCGACGTCGTCCATGGAGGAGCGGCGCAGGCCGAACGTCGTGAACTGATCCAGTGCGGCGTCCAGGATGCGCCGCGCCACCTTTTCCTCCGTCTCGGGCCGGGCGATGGCCCGGGCGAGCAGGGAGTCGTTCGCAGAAGTCGTCATGGTGCTCCTCACGATACCGCCCGAGATCCACCGAAGAGACTATGAGACAACTGTCATTTCTTTGTAACCAGCCGGAACCCGGAGGACCCCATGGGCAGTCGACTCACCCCGGAACAGTCCGACTTCGTCGCGGCGGTCCGCGACTTCGCCAAGCGCGAGTGCGGCACGCGTGAACAACGGGACGCCCTGACCGGGGGCGGCCGAGAGCCCCACAACACCGGGCTCTACGGCAGGCTCGCCGGGCTCGGCTGGCTCGGCGTGTGTCTGCCCGAGCAGTACGGCGGTTCCGGCGGCGGACTGGCCGACGCCTGCCTCTTCCTGGAGGAGACCTCGTACGGAATGGTCCCTGCGGGCGGCTTCGTGACCAGCGTCATCACCGCCAAGGCCTATGAACGGTTCGGTACCGAACGGCAGAAGCGGGAGGTGCTCACCGGAGTCGTTCGGGGCGACGTCCTCGCGATCGCGATGTCCGAGCCCGCCGCCGGCTCGGACGTCGGCGCGCTGACGTGCCGCGCCCGACGGGACCCGGGCGGCGACTGGCTGATCGACGGACAGAAGACGTGGATCTCCAACGCCCACATCGCCGACAGCATCCTGCTCGTGGCCCGGACCTCCGGGGACAAGCACGCCGGACTCACCATGTTCCACGTCCCGGCCGGCACACCCGGCGTGGAGATCCGGGGCATCGAGACCATGGGCGGCCGCGAGGTGAACGACGTCTACCTCACCGGCGTACTGCTGCCCGCCGACGCCGTCGTCGGCGAGGTCGACGCGGGCTGGCGGCAGCTGATGGCCGGGCTCAACCACGAACGGCTCTTCCTCGCCGCCACCATGCTCGGTCTGGCCCGCCGCGCGTTCGACGACGCCGTCGGGTACGTACGCGAGCGTGAGCAGTTCGGCCGTCCCGTCGGCTCGTTCCAGGCCCTGCGGCACAGGATCGCCGACCTCGCCACGGAGATCGAGTGCACCCGTCTGCTGGTGCGCGAGGTCGCCCTTGACTGCGACGCCGAACCGGACCGGCTGTTCCCGCGCGAGGCGTCCATGGCCAAGCTCAAGGCCACCGAGACCGCCAAGCGGGCGGCCCTGGACGGCATGCAGATGATGGGCGGCTACGGGTACGCCACCGAGTACGACATGGAGCGCCATCTGCGCGCCGCGGTCGTCTCCACCGTCTACGGCGGGACGAGCGAGATCCAGCGGGACGTGATCGGCAAGACCTACGGGCTCTGACGACCGACGACGGGGGGTGCCCCTCCCCCGTCCGGGAGGGGCACCCCCCGTCGTTCACACCGGGATCGGCGGTCAGTCCTCGTACAACTCCCCCAGCGCGGCGGCGTACTTGTCCCGGATGACCCGGCGCTTCATCTTCAGCGACGGCGTGAGCTCCCCCGTGGCCGGACCCCACTCCTCCGAGAGCAGCCGGTACCGCTTGACCTGCTCGGTTCGGTTCAGCCGCGCGTTGGCCGCCGCCACCGCCCGGTCCACCTCTTCCCGTACGGCCGGATGCGCCGCCAGTGCGGCAGGGCCGGTGTCCCCGTCGATGCCGTGGGCCGCCGCCCAGGCGGGCGCCGTCTCCGCGTCGAGGACCAACAGCGCCACCAGGTAGGAGCGGTTGTCGCCGTGCACCAGTGCCTGGCCGATCAGAGGGTGCTCCTTGAGGGCGTTCTCCACCAGCGCCGGGGACACGTTCTTGCCCGTCGACGTGACGATCATTTCCTTCTTGCGGTCGGTGAGCCACAGGTAGCCGTCCTCGTCGAGACGGCCGATGTCGCCGGTACGGAGCCAGCCCTCCTCGTCCACCACCGACCGCACCGTGCCGTCCTCGCGCAGGTAGCCGGAGCACACCGTCGAGCCGCGCACCTCGATCTCACCGTCCGCGGCGACGCGGACCTCCACCGAGGAGACGGGACGCCCCACCGAACCCAGCCGGAAGCCGGTGCGCGGGCTGTTGGTGGTCGCCACGCCCGTGGTCTCCGTGAGCCCCCACGCATCCATGATCACGATGCCGAAACCGGCCCAGAACCGCACCACGTCGATCGACATGGGGGCCGAGGCGCTGGCCGCCCAGGTGATCCGGTCGAGGCCGCCCGCGGCCAGCAAGGGCTCAAGGACCTCGGCCCGTTGCCGGGCGTAGGCCGCTTCGAGTTCGGCGGTAGGCCGCTCGCCCCGCTCCCGGTACCCGACGTGCTCGCGGGCCACCCGGCCGGCCTCCTCGATCGCCGCCCGCTGTTCCGTGGGCAGCAGCGACAGCACGGCCCGGACGGCGGCCGCGAGCTTCTCCCAGACGCGCGGCACGCCGAAGAACTGGGCGGGACGCACCTTGCGTACGGTCTCGGCGACGCCCGTGGGGTCGGCGCACAGGTGGACGTGCGAGGCGCGGTGGCAGGGCAGGTAGATGCCGAGCATCCGTTCGGCGATGTGCGCGAAGGGCAGGTAGCAGATGTGCTCGACGTGCGGCGGCAGTTCGACCACGTCGTCCAGCGCCGACGCGTCGGCCAGCACATGGCGGTGGTTCAGGACGACGCCCTTGGGTTCACCGGTGGTGCCCGAGGTGTAGACGACCGTCAGCGGGTCGTCGGGGCGTGCGGCGTCCAGAGCTTTCCCGAACTGCTCCGGAATCGGCTCCCGGCCCAGGGCGGCGTAGGGGAAGTGTCCTCCGATCGCGTCGGCCTCCACGACCACGAGCCGGTCGAGCGGGACGGCGGCGTCCGCCAACAGCGGCTCCCACAGGTCCACTTGCGCGGCACCCTCGACCACGGCCACCCGGGCCCGGCAGTTGCGGGCGATGTGGGTGACCTGTTCGGGGGCGGAGGTGCCGTAGACGGTGACGGGTACGGCACCGAGTCGCACGAGGGCCAGGTCGGAGAGCCAGTGTTCGGGCCGGTTGGCCATCATGAGCAGCACGTGGTCGCCGCGGCCGACACCGAGTGCCGCGTAGCCGGCCGCGAGGCGGGTGGTGTGCTCGCGGACCTGCGCCCAGGTCAGCGTCGTCCAGCCGCCCTCGCCCGGTTCGGCGCCGTCGGGTCCGGTCCCGTCCGGTCCGCCGCCCTGCGGTCGGCCGCCCTCCGATCGGCCACCCTCCGGTCGGCCGCCGCCCGGTCCGCTGCCCTCCGGGGTCTGCCAGGACAGGGCAGGGAGTTCGGCGTACAGACGCGCGTTGCGTTCCAGCAGCAGCGGCAGGGTCTGTTCGGCGGGGACGGGGGTTTGCGGGGAAGGTTCGGTTGTCACAGCCACTCCTTGACGCGCTCCACCAGACGGGCGGGTTCGGGCCCGACGGGCGTCACGTTGAGCATGGTGACGCCCGACTCCCGGAACGCCTCGACGCGGTCCCGCACATAGCCCTCGGGTCCGGCCAGGCTGACCAGTTCGCACAGTTCGGCCGGGACGGTGGCCTCCGCGTCCTTCTTGCGGCCGGCCAGGAAGTGCTCCTGTATCGCGGCGGCTTCCGCCTCGTAGCCGTAGGAGCACACGAGGTCGTGGTAGAAGTTGCGGCCCGGTGCGCCCATGCCGCCGACGTACAGCGCGACGGTGGGCCGCATCAGATCGCGTACCGCCTCCGCGTCCTCCCCGACGGCGAGGAGCCCTCCGGCCACGACCGACAGGGGGCCGAGGGCCGGGTCGCGCAGCGCGGCGCCCTGCGCGAGGGATCCGCCCCACACCTTGGCCGCGTGCTCCGGTACGTAGAGGAACGGCAGCCAGCCGTCGGCGAGTTCGGCGGTCATCCGGACGTTGGCAGGCCCGAGGGCGGCGACGTGCACCGGGATGCTGTCGCGCACGGGCCGTGTCAGGAGCTTCAGCGGCTTGCCGAGTGTGCCGCCCTTCTCCGGGGACAGGGGCAACTCGGTGATGCCGCGGTGCTCGATCACCTCGCGGCGCCAGATCCGGCGGGCCAGTTCTATCGTCTCGCGGGTACGGCCGAGCGGCTTGTCGTAGGGAAGGCCGTGCCAGCCCTCGACGACCTGGGGTCCGGAGGCGCCGAGGCCGAGCAGCGCGCGACCGCCGGTGAGGGCGTCCAGTCCGGCGGCGGTCTGCGCGATGAGCGCCGGGGTGCGGGAGTAGACGTTGAGAACAGCCGCGCCGATCTTCACGCGGTCGGTCCTGGCGGCGAGATATCCCATGACCGTCGGGGAGTCGAAGCCGTAGGCCTCGGCCACCCAGACCGCGTCGAGACCGGCCGACTCCAGTGCGGCGGCCCGGTCCGCGGCGGCGCGCGGGTCTCCCGCGTAGGTCAGGGGTGTGGACAGTTGCATCAGTTGACGTCCTTGGCTGCGGGGGTCGACACGGTCTCCGGTTCAACCAGACCGAGAACTTACTGAGCGTTCGCTAAGACAGTAGAAGCAGTCGCCGGAGGGGTCAACGCCCCGACAGAGGACAATCATTGGTAGACCTGATGGATCATCACACGCACAAGTACCGTACAGACAGCATGATTTCGGGCAGACTATGGAGGAGGGGACCTGCGTCCGACATCAACTCGCCTGCACTCGCTGATCGATCGATAAGTGCCCGTTCCCCACGCGTCGCATCCCGTCGACATACGATGACACTCGTCACCGAGCCATCCGAGGAGCGCAGTTGAGCAGCGAACCGAGCCCGGCCGTCGTCTCTCCCGGGGAGCACTGGCGCTCGTACGGTCCGCTCGATCTGCACCCCATCCTTCTGCACGCCATGGAGGCCTTCAACGAACACGGCTACCACGGCACTTCGGTGCGGGACATAGCCACCCGGGTCGGCGTCACGGTGCCCGCGCTGTACTACCACTACGAGAACAAGCAGGCCCTGCTCACCACATTGCTGGAGACGTCCATGAAAGACGTCCTGGACCGCTGCCGGGCCGCGGCCTCCGAAGCGGGCGACGATCCGCTGCCACGCTTCTGCGGCATGGTGGAGTCGATCGTGCTCTACATGGCCAACCGCAAGGGCATGGCCTTCCTGGACACCGAGATCCGCAGCCTGGAGCCCGAGAACCGGGCCCGGTACGTGGCGCTGCGCGACTATCTGCAGCACATGCTGCTGGACACCGTCCGGGCCGGGATCCGCGAGGGCGCGTTCACCACACCGATCCCGGCCGACGCGGTGCGGGCGATCCTCACCATGTGCCAGGGCGTGGCCAACTGGTACCGCACGGAAGGCCCGTTGACCGCCGAGGAGGTCGCCCGGCGGCACGTCCTGCTCAGCCTCGGCACGGTGGGGTACGCGGGGCCGCCCTTCGGCGGCGGCACGGGCGCCGACATCGGTGCCGACGTCGGCACCGGCGCCGGTCGCACAGGTCGAGTCGGCCGCGTCGGCCGCATACGACAGCAGCAGGCCGTGCGCGAACCGCGCGCCGATCACTGAGCACAGGACGCAGGGCACTCGGCGCTCGGCGCCGAGAGCTGAACTCTGGGAACTGAGGACTGGGAACCGGGAACTGGGAATTGGGAATTGGGAATTGGGCGCTGACGAACACCCTTGGCCGTTATGCGACCGGGGGGACGGCGGCGCGGGTGAGTGCGACCGCGGTGCGCACGGCGCTGGCGACGGCTTCGTCGGCTTCGAGCCGGCACAGATCGGTGAGTACGAAGAGGGCCTCGGCGCTCACCACCACCGCCAGGCCGCGCTTGAGCTGGGCGAACGCGTCCGGGTCGGCCGCACCGAGCGTGCCCTCCAGCGGGAGGAGCGCCTGGTCGATGAGCCCGAAGCGGATTCCGGGGCGTGCGGCGACCGCCTCGGGGCGGGTGACGGTGGCGGCGATCATCGCCCGTACCGAACCCTGCTTGGCGAGGATGCCGCGGAGCAGGTACTCGCAGGCGAACGCGATGCGTTCGACGGGGTCGGCGGAGTCGGCCACCGGCGCGAGCGCCTCCTCCGGAGACGGCCAGGCACCGGCGAGTGCCTCACTGATCAGTGAGGGAAGGTCGGCGAAGTACCGGTAGGCGGTGGCCTCCGAGACCAGTGCGGCGCGGGCGATCGCGGGCATGGTCATCTCGGCACCCGCGTCTATCAACTCCCGGGCGGCCGTCAGGATCGCCGTCCGCGTGCGCTGTTTCTGGTTGGTGCGGCCGGCACCGGTCTGGCTCGCCATCCTCATCACACTCCCTCTCCGGACGACACTCGATGCCACCTGGGTCACCCAAGAACGCCCCAGGGCACCCAAAGGCATTCGAGGGCCGTCGAGGGCATTCGAGGTCACTCACTGACATGCAGAGGATAACAGCGCGTTCTCGACATGAGAGTGCACTTGCATTACGACACTCCGCCCCTCTAATCTCATGAGAGTCAGCTCTCACGACGAGAGCGCCTACTTGAGGAGCACCGTATGACCAGCGCCACCCACACGCTCAAGCTCGACCAGGGCACCGTCGACGTCACCGTCGACCTGCGGGGGTCGGAAGGGCGCCCCTTCCTGCTGCTGCACGGAGGCGGCGGTCCGCAGACCGTCACCCCGTTCGCGGGTTTCCTGGCCGGGCAGCGGCCCGCCAGGGTCTTCACTCCTTTCCACCCGGGATTCGGCGGCACGGACCGGCCCGAGTGGCTGACCGATGTCCCGGCCCTCGCTCAGGTCTACGCCCAGCTGCTTGAGGAGCTCGATCTGCGGGACGTCGCGGTGGTGGGCAACTCCATCGGCGGCTGGATCGCCGCCGAACTGGCGATCCTGGGCAGCGAGCGGGTCAGCAGTGTGACTCTCGTCAACGCGGTCGGCGTACGCGTGCCGGGTCACCCGATAGCCGACACGTTCTCCCTCGCTCCCCCCGAGCTGGCCCGCCTCTCGTTCCACGACCTCTCGAAGTTCCGCTTCGACGCCAGTGCGCTCTCCGAGGAGCAGCTTGCGGTCATGGCAGCCAACCGTGTCGCGCTGCAGGTCTACTCGGGCCCGAACTACATGGCCGATCCCACACTGACCGACCGCCTGGCCGAGGTCACCCACCCGACCCTGGTCGCCTGGGGCGCGAGCGACCAGGTCGTGGACTCCGACTACGGGCGTGCGTACGCGCGGGCCGTCCCCGGTGCGGAGTTCCGCCTGCTGGAGGGCACGGGCCACATGCCCCAGACCGAGACGCCCGAACAACTCCTGCCGGTGGTGTGGGACTTCACGGAGACGCACGCCACGAGCCGGACACACAACTGACCGCCCCGGCCCGCCAGTCGGCCTTCCGGCCGCCGCTCACCACTCCCGAGTGGCGATCAGTTCCTCCGCGTCGGCGTCGCTGAACCCGTAGGCCGACGAGACGAACCAGAAATCCTCGGCGATCTCCTCCCGGGCCACCGTCTCGATCTCGCTCCCGGCCGCCTCGAACTCCGCCTCCAACAGGTTGAACTCATCTGTCGCGGCATGCGTGAGCACGTACAGGTTCGCCAGATCCGCCGGCCGCTCGGCCTCGATCCGCCGGCACAGCCGCAGCAGGATCGCCTTGCCCTTGTCGACGACGTGATCGGGGTAGTACGGGTCCGCGTACAACTGCCGCAGAAACGCGTGCCCCGCCACCTGCTCATTCGTGATCGGCATGGTGCCCCATCCCCGTAGAAGAACCGACGCACCGATCATGCAGCACCGCACTGACAGGGCGAAGGTCCGACCGCGGCAGACGCGGTGCTCTCACGGGGTCCGGCCTCCCCGCCGAAGCTGCGACTCAGCTCAACAGGCCGCCGATCGCAGTGGCGAGCGCTTCGCCTCCTTGCTGCACCGCGGTGCCCACCACAAGCGCGGGCAACGCCTGTGCGATCCCGCGCAGCGTGCCGACCTGTGGCCCGTCGGGGGTCGCGAGTGAGGTGTCCACGGTGTCCGCCATGGCGCGGAGAACCGTCGTGTTCCGCAGTGCCGCCGCGTTGCGGTCGACATCCGCGCGGAACGCCGCGAGGAGGTCCCGCACCGCGTCGACATCGACCGCTCCCTGAACCGAGGACGTCTGCCGGACGTCGGAGATGTTCTCGCCGACGACGTTCTGCAACGGTGCGTTGTTGGTGCCGCCGATGCTGATGCCCGAGCCGTGGCCCGGGTTCGGATCGGGCCGACGCCGTCCCACTGCCATCACTTGCCTCCCTGGTTCTTGTTGTCCTGGCCGACGCCGCTGATACCGCTACCGGCGACGTTCTGGATGGGAGCGTTGTTGTCCCCGTAGACGAGGATGTTGTTGGTCACGGTGGCGACCTGCCGCTCGTACGCGACCAGGTCGATCCCCTGCTCGTCGAGGTACTCGGCGACCGTCCGGAAGACGCAGGACTGCATCAGCACGACGTGTCGCTTGGCATCGTCACTCTGATGCATGTCGGTCACTTCCTCGGTGGAGTACCGGTCGCGCAGGCTCACCGGGTCTTCCTCCTCGGCACGGCTCTCGGTCTTCTCTCCCAGGCGCGCGACCAGCCGCCACACGGCCAGGGGACCCGCGGCCGTGTCCAGGAGCGCCTGCGCGGCAAGCCACCTGAGCAGGCGTGCTCCGCGTGTCCGGGCCGGTGCGGCGGTCACCCGCAGCTCGTTGTAGAGCGGAGTCATGACGTGCGGCCGAATGGTCAGCCGCAGTTCACCGGCTTCCAGTGCGGCATGCACGAACACGCTCACCACGATCTGTCCGTCCCAGCTGATGCACTGGGCCCGCAGATAGAGCCGGTCCGGCACACCGGAAGGGGACCTGCGGCCCAGTCCCGTCAGGTCGGGCAGCTCCACCTTCGTCTCACGGGTGCGCTGCAGCCACCGGGCTGCCGGCAGGCCGAGTACGCGCTCCATCGAGAACCCGGGGAGCGGGTCGGTGATCTCCCTGGCACCACGGCCCAGTTCATTGAGAGCGGTGCCTGTGCGTCGAAGGAGTTCCGCCTCCCCGAACGGTTTGACCGACTCGTCGGCATCCTTGGGCGTCAGCGGGATGCTGATACGAGCCGGTCCCCAGACATCGCGTCCGGCACCGACGAAACACTCCGACGTGTCGTAGGGCAGGGCGAGTTGGGACTGTTCCTTGCCGATGTCCGACATCCTGCGGCCGGCCTTGGCAGCGACCCACGGCAGGTCGTCGGACGACACACCGTCCCGCGTCAGAGCGCCCAGCGCGGACCGTGTCACGAGGCGGTCGACCGCGTATGCCACCGCGACGACCGCCGCCAGTCCGAAAGGCAGCAGCGCCACTTCGAGGCGCAGCTCGAACACATCACCGCCGACGGGTCCGATCGGGACCGGAGCGAGCAACCATGGCGCGAGCAGCACCACGTACGCCAGGCGCCGCGAAGGCGTCCACCGCCCCTTGCCGGACCTGCGCTTCGCACGGAAGGCGGTCCATCGCAGGAGCAGGGCGGCGATGACGGCCGCCGCCCAGATCCCGAAGGCCCACGGCAGCACATGGGCGACCAGCGCACAAAGGATCAGGATGCACAGACGCCGGGCCCAGCGCCGGCGCCGCGCACGAAGGCTGTGCGCCGTCACTGGAACAAGGTCGAAGCCATACGACGGTACGGGCAGCGGCGGACCGTGCAGCACATGGTCCACCACCCACTGCGCGGTGGGTTCCCCCAGAGGCGGACAGTCGTCGCGGCCTTCCAGGTAGACCGGCCGCCTCGTACTGCGCCGAGGCTTCCTGGCTTTCCCCGACTTCCCCCGGATCCTTCGCCACCACGCCTGCAATGCCTTCACCCGGTCAGGGCGCGCATAGACCGCCTGACACAGCAGCCGCGTCACTTCGGACGATGTGGGGTCCACCTGTACGGGACGGTCGGCCCCGAGGCCGACAGGGGTCGTCTGAACCGGGACGGCAGGCCACTCGGCCTCGTCCGCCCGTGCCCTCCCCCGAGCACGCGCGCCCCACCCGACCGCCATCCCGCTCCCCCGTTCCTCGACAGGCGGGCATCCTGGCGGTGGACGGCACGAATCGCCAGACCGCAAACGCGACAACGTGAACCACCACGCGGGACGGCCGGGAATTGGCCGAAAACGACGACGGGACGACCTGGCCGGGGTGCGGTCAGGTCGTGTGGGCCTGCTGGATGCTGTCGCCGTTGTTGCTGATCGCGATGTACGTGCCGATGCGGCGGAAGTCGTTCATCACGCCGAACATGGTCTTGTTCGACGGGAGGAGTGCCTGGAGGGAAGTCTCCTCCGCCAGCTGGGCCAGGAGCATCTCCTTGTAGGCGTTGTAGACCCTCGCCGTGTAGCCGGGCTCCTTCGCCGCGTTCATCCGGTAGTCGTTGGTGAGGGCGATGGAGGCCAGGTCCATCAGGTAGCAGTCGATCAGGTCCGTGACGTCCTGGGCCCGGGCCCCGTCCTCGCCCAGGCGCGCATCCTCCGCCAGGACACCGGCCATCTTCAGGACGATGTCACGGTAGATGCGGTGCCTGGTGCTGCTGGGGAACGCCGCCATGATGTGGTCCGCCTGACCCGCACCCTCGGTGTTCATGGTCCGCGGCGTCTTCAGGTCCGACAGCCCCGGCACGGTGAGCGGAACTCCCCGGAACATGTCCTCCTCGTCAGGGATGTCCCGGTTCCGGGAGGCGAGGGGATGCAGACCGATCTCGTGGGCCAGCATGCCCATGATGTGGCCGATGCCGTACTTCTCGAAGTAGTAGCTCGCCAGGTTGATGTCCACCCCGGCGTCACCGCGGTCCGTCACGTCGGCCGGGGTCTCCGTCGTCCGCACGTGCAAGGTGATGCGGACACGGCGGTCACCCACGTACTCCTTGATGGTGTCGTGCTTCCGGAGCAGATCGATGATGCGGATCGCCTTGTCGCGGTATGCCTCGTCCGTGTGCTTCAGGTTGGTGAACTCGAAGTTCCCCGAGGAGAACGGTGCGTAGGCCGGTGTCGCTCGGTCTGTTGCCGGGTCGGACGCCGTGTTCGGGTCCTGCTGCATACGGGCCGGGACTTCGGTGACCGCCGCATCGTCCGCCGGTCGGGGCAGCGAGACCGGGTCCACCCAGACCGACTCGCGCAGGACCTCCTTGGTGTCGATGCGCACCTCGTCCCAGGTCCGCCCCGTGTCCTCCGGTCCGCTCCGCTCCAGCGGAGGCTCCACATCGCCGATCAACGCGCTCAGCAGCGCCAGGTGCCTGCCGCGAAGGCCCTTGGCGGCCAGCGAAGAGTCCTCGGGGGCCGCGTTCAGGTCACCGAGGAGACTGCCCGGGATGTGCGGACGCTGCGGAGAATCCGCGTCGCGGTATTCGTCCCGCAGACCGAGCTGGTGGGTCAGCTCGTGCACCATCTGCACCGGGTCGGCGTCCGCCCACCACGTGATCTGGTCCATCGCCCGGTCCCGGCCGACCAGGTCCACCGTCAGATGCGGACCCTTCGGCGACGACTCCGGCGACGGCCCCAGCAACGGCTGCGACGGATCGACCAACTCGACCGTCACATGCAACAGGTCACCGTTCGGCAGGCGGTAGCCGGGTTCGTTGAGGAACTCATGCACGCCCGCGTCGAGTTGACCGAACGCGCGCGCCCTTTGTGAGTCCGTGCCGCGCATCGCGACGCGGATGGTGAGGTCCGTGATCTGCTCGCCCTGGTAGGAGAGCCGCCGGGCGTCGAAGCCCGACCGCACCACGAAACGCGGCCGGCTGTCGCGCGGGCCCACCAACTGCGGTGTACCGGCCAGGGCTTGCTCGATGCTCTTCCCGACCTGCTGGGCGCCATCGGTGTCGTGCGGAAGCCGGGGGCGGGCCTCTGACGCCGGGATGGGCTGCTGGATGCTGTCGCCGCGGTTGTTGGTCGCGAGGCTGGCGGCCAGAGTCGCGAAGTCCCGTACGACGCCGAACATGCCCTTGTCGGCCGGCAGCAGGGCACGGGCGGGACTGTCATCAGCCATGCGCGCCGCGAACAGCGCCTTGTACGCGTTGTAGACCTTGGCCGTGTTGCCCGGTTCCTTCGCCGCGTTCATCCGGTAGTCGCTGGTGATCGCGATCGAGGCGAGGTCCATGAGGTAGGTGTCGATCAGGTCGGTGACGTCCTTGGCCTTGGCACCCTCCACACCCGCCTGCGCGGCCTCGGCCAGCATGTCGGCCATCTTCAGGACGATGTCCCGGTAGATCCCGTGCCGTGTACTGCTGGGGAACGCGGCCATGATGTGGTCCGCCTGACCCGCGCTGTCGGTGTTCATCGTGCGCGGAGTCCGCAGGTCGGCCAGCCCCGGCACAGGCAGCGGGATGCCTCGGAACATGGCTTCCTCGTCCGGGATGTCCCCGTTCCGGGAGGCGAGCGGATGCAGGCCGATCTCATGGGCCAGCATCCCCATGACGTAACCGATGTCGTACTTCTCGAAGTAGTAGCTCGCCAGGTTGATCTGGACGCCGTCCTGACCCAGGTCGCGTACGTCCGCCGGGGTCTCCGTCGTCCGTACGTGCAGGGTGATCCGGACGGGGCGCTCACCGACGTACGACTTGATCGTCGGGTGGTCCCGCAGCAGCTCGATGATGCGGACGGCCTTGTCCCGGTACCTCTCGTCCGTGTGCTTCAGGTTCGTGAAAGCGAAGTTCCCCGACTTGAAGGGGGTGAGGACCGGCTCCGGGGTCGGCTCCGTCAGTGGCGTCGGCGCGGGCTCGGGCGTGGGCTCCGACGTCGGCTCGGTGTTGGCCTGGGGCAGCCTGGGGCGAGCCTCGCCGGGGTTGCCGCCGGGCTGCTCCGGGGCGACGGGTCGCTGGATGCTGTCGCCGCGGTTGTTGGTACCGACGCTGGTGGCCAGTGCGGCGAAGTCACCCAAAACACCGAACCTGCCCTTGTCGGCGGGCAGCAGAGGCCGTACGGGACTGTCCTGGGCAAGACGCTCGGCGAGCTGGGCCTTGTAGGCGTTGTAGACCCTCGCCGTGTAGGCCGGGTCTCGGACCGCTCGCGCCCGGTGGTCGTTGGTGACCGCGATCGAGGCGAGATCCATCAGATACGTGTCGATCAGGTCCGTGACGTCCTTCGCCTTGGCCCCCGCCACCCCGACCCGTACGTGCTGCGCGAGCACCTCGGCCATCTCCAGCACGATGTCCCGGTAGATGCCATGCCGGATGGTGTGCGGGAAGGCCGCCATGATGTGGTCTTCCTGACCCGAACCCTCGGTGTTCATGAAACGCGGGGTACTCAGGGATTCCAGGCCCGGCACCATCAGGGGCATGCCGCGATACAGGTCCTCCTCCTCCGGGATCCGCGCGTTGCGGGAAGCCAAGGGGTGCAGGCCGATCTCATGGGCCAGCATCCCCATGACGTAACCGATGTCGTACTTCTCGAAGTAATAGCTGGCCAGGTTGATCTGGACGCCCTCGTCACCCAGATCGCGTACGTCGGCCGGGGCCTCCGTCGTCCGCACGTGCAAGGTGATACGGACCGGACGGCCGGCGACGTAGTTCTTGATCGTGTTGTGCTCGTCGAGCAGCTCGATGATCCGGACCGCCTTGTCGACGTACCTGTCCGTCTGGTTCAGGTTGGTGAACTCGTAGTTCCCCACCTTGAAGGCACGAAGGGCCGGCTCCGGCGCGGCGGGCGTCCGGTCCGGGTCCTGCTGCATGTGCGCCGGGACCCCGGTGGACGCGGTGGTGTCGGTCCCGTCGCCCACCGGTCGGGGCAGGGAGACCGGGTCGACCCAGATGGCCTCGCGGCGGACCTCGTCGGTGTCCTCGCGGATCTTGTTCCAGGTCTGCTCGCTGTCCTCCTGCGCACCTCGCTCGGGCCGCGGGGTCACGTCCCCGATCAGCGCACCGAGCAGCGCCAGGTGCCTGCCGCGAAGGCCCTTGGCGGCCAGCGAGGCGTCCTCGGGGGCCGCGTTCAGGTCACCGAGGAGACTGCCCGGGATGTGCGGACGCTGCGGAGAATCCGCGTCGCGGTATTCGTCCCGCAGACCGAGCTGATGCGTCAGCTCATGCACCATCTGCACCGGATCCGCGTCCGCCCACCACGTGACCTGGTCCATCGCCTGATCCCGGCCCACCAGGTCCACCGTCAGATGCGGACCCTTCGACGAAGACTCCGGCGACAGCTCCAGCGACGGCTGTGACGGCTGCGACGGATCGACCAACTCGACCGTCACATGCAACAGGTCACCGTTCGGCAGCCGGTATCCGGGACTGTTCAGGAACTCAGCCACGCCCGCGCCGAGTTGTGCGAAGGCATGCGCCTTCTGGCTCTCCGTACCGCGCAGCGCGATGCGCACCGTCAGGTCGGTGACCGGGTCACCGTCGTAGGTGAACCGCCGCGCGTCGAAGCCCGACCGCACCACGAAACGGGGGCGCCTGTCCCGTGGTCCTCTCCTCGGCCGCTCGGTGCCGGACGGCCCGCCCCGCAGCGCGGACTGGGTGCTGTCCTGCAAGAGCCGGGGGTGCGTTTCGCCGGTATCACTGCTGCTCGGCGCGGGCATGGCCGTCTGGATGCTGTCGCCCTGGTTGTTGAAGGCGACGCTGCTGCCCAGACCCAGGAAGTTGCCGGTCACGTTGTACCAGCTCTTGTCGGCCGGCAGCAGGCTCCTCACGGGGCTGTCCTGCGTCAGCTGTGCGGCGAACTGCTCCTTGTAGGCGTTGTAGACCTTCGCCGTGTAACGCGGCTCCCAGGCAGCGTCCTTGCGCTTGTCATTGGTGAGCGCGATCGTCGCCAGGTCCATCAGATAGGTGTCGATCAGGTCCGTGACGTCCTTCGCCTTGGCACCCTCCTCACCCGTCCGCGCCTCCTCCGCCAGATCATGGGCCATGCCGACCACGATGTCCCGGTAGATCCGATGCCTCGTACTGCTCGGGAACGCCGCCATGATGTGGTCCGCCTGACCCGCACCCTCGGTGTTCATGAAGCGCGGCGTCTTCAGGTCCGACAGCCCCGGCACGGCCAACGGCATTCCGGCAAACATCTCCTCCTCGTCGGGGATGTTCGTGTCCTTGGAGGCCAGCGGGTGCAGGCCGATCTCATGGGCCAGCATCCCCATGATGTAACCGATGTCGTACTTCTCGAAGTAGTAACTCGCCAGGTTGATCTGGACGCCGTCCTCGCCCAGGTCGCGTACGTCCGCCGGGGTCTCCGTCGTCCGCACGTGCAGGGTGATACGGACCGGACGATCGTCGACATAGGTCTTGATCGTGTCGTGCTTCCGGAGCAGTTCGATGATCCGGACCGCCTTGTCGCGATACCTCTCGTCCGTGTGCTTCAGGTTGGTGAACTCGAAGTTCCCCGACTTGAAGGGGATGAGAGTCGGTTCGGCGGCAGTGTCGGTGGCGGTGGTCGGTGCCGCGGGCGGGTCCTGCAGCATGCGCGGCGAGACGCCGATGGTCGCCGTGTCGGCCGTAGCGTCCATGTCGGCCGTAGCGTCCGTGTCGGCCGTGCCGTCGGTGTCGGTCTGGGGCAGTCGGGGGCGTGCCTCCGCGGGATCGCCGCTGGTCTGCTCCGGGGCGGTCGGCTGCTGGATGCTGTCGCCGCGGTTGTTGGTACCGACGCTGGTGGCCAGTGCGGCGAAATCACCCAGGACACCGAATCTGCCCTTGTCCCCGGGCAACAGCGGGCGGACACGGCTGTCCGGAGCAAGGCGCTCGGCGAGCTGGGTCTTGTAGGCGTTGTAGACCCTCGCCGTGTAGGCCGGGTCCTTGATCGCCCTCGCCCGGTGGTCGTTGGTGACCGCGATGGACGCCAGGTCCATCAGATAGGTGTCGATCAGGTCCGTGACGTCCTTCGCCTTGGCACCCGCCACCCCGACCCGCGCGTGCTGCGCGAGCACCTCGGCCATCTCTACGACGATGTCGCGGTAGATGCCATGCCGGATGGTGTGGGGGAAGGCCGCCATGATGTGGTCGGCCTGGCCCGCACCCTCGGTGTTCATGAAGCGCGGCGTACTCAGAGTCTCCAGGCCCGGCACCATCAGGGGCATGCCCCTGTACAGGTCCTCCTCCTCGGGGATCTTCGTATCCCGGGAGGCGAGGGGGTGCAGGCCGATCTCGTGGGCCAGCATCCCCATCATGTAGCCGATGTCGTACTTCTCGAAGTAATAGCTGGCCAGGTTGATCTGGACGCCCTCGTCGCCCAGATCGCGCACGTCCGCCGGGGTCTCCGTCGTCCGCACATGCAAGGTGATACGGACCGGACGGTCGCCGACGTAGTTCTTGATGGTGCTGTGCTCGTCGAGCAGCTCGACGATCCGGACCGCCTTCTCGACGTACTTCTCCGTCTGGTTCAGGTTGGTGAACTCGAAGTTCCCCAGCTTGAAGGAACGCAGGACCGGCTCCGGCACGACGGGTGCCGCATCCGGGTCCTGCGGCGTGCGGGCCGGGACCTCAGTGACGGCCGTGTCGTCCGCCGGCCGGGGCAGGGACACCGGGTCCACCCAGACCGACTCGCGCAGGACCTCCTTGGTGTCGATGCGCACCTCGTCCCAGGTCCGCCCGGTGTCCTCAAGTTCGCTCCCCTGCGGACGAGGCTTTACGTCGCCGATCAGCGCGCTCAGCAGCGCCAGGTGCCTGCCGCGAAGACCCTTGGCGGCCAGCGAAGAGTCCTCGGGGGCCGCGTTCAGGTCACCGAGGAGACTTCCCGGAATGTGCGGACGCTGCGGAGAATCCGCGTCCCGGTACTCGTCCCGCAGACCGAGCTGATGCGTCAGCTCATGCACCATCTGCACCGGATCCGCGTCCGCCCACCACGTGACCTGGTCCATCCCCTGATCCCGGCCGACCAGGTCCACCGTCAGATGCGGACCCTTCGGCAAGGACTCCGGCGACCGCCCCATCGAAGGCTGCGACGGATCGACCAACTCGACCGTCACATGGAGCCGGTCACCATTCGGCAGCCGGTAGCCGGGACTGTTCAGGAACTCGGCCACACCCGCGCTGAGTTGACCGAACGCGCGCGGGGTTTCCTCCGCCGTTCCGCGCAGCGCGATGCGGACCGTGAGGTCCGTGACCGGTTCGCCGTCATAGGTGAACCGCCGCGCATCGAAGCCCGAGCGCACCACGAACCGAGGTCGGCTGTCGCGCGGCCCCTTCAACCGCGGTCCGGTCGACGGGGCTTGCTCGGTCGACGGGGCTTGCTCGATGGACTCCTCGGTCTGCTGAGCGCTGTCGGTCGGCTGCGGGAGACGGGGGCGGGCCTCGTCCGTCGGCGCGGGCGGCTGGATGCTGTCGCCGCGGTTGTTGGTGGCGACGCCGGCGGCCAGTGTGGCGAAGTCCCGTATGACGCCGAACATGCCCTTGTCCGGGGGCAGCAGGGCACGGGCGGGGCTGTCGTCGGCCATGCGCGCCGCGAACTGCTCCTTGTACGCGTTGTAGACCTTGGCCGTGTTGCCGGGCTCTCGTGCCGCGTTCACCCGGTGGTCGTTGGTGACCGCAATGGAGGCGAGGTCCATCAGGTAGGTGTCGATCAGGTCCGTGGCGTCCTGGAGCTTGGCTCCCGGCACCTGTGCCTGCGCGAACTCCGCCATCATCTCCGCCATCTTCAGCACGATGTCGCGGTAGATCCCATGCCTGGTGCCACTGGGGTAGGCGGCCATGACGTGGTCGGCCTGACCCGCACCGTCGGTGCTCATCGTGCGCGGCGGCGTCAAGTGCGCCAGCCCCGGCACGGCCAACGGCACTCCGGCGAACATCTCCTCCTCGTCGGGGATGTTCGTGTCCTTGGAGGCCAGCGGGTGCAGGCCGATCTCATGGGCCAGCATGCCCATGATGTAACCGATGTCGTACTTCTCGAAGTAGTAACTGGCCAGGTTGATCTGGACGCCCTCGTCACCCAGGTCGCGCACGTCCGCCGGAGGCTCCGTCGTCCGCACGTGCAAGGTGATCCGGACGGGACGGTCGCCGACGTACGCCTTGATCGTCGGATGGTCCCTGAGCAGCTCGACGATCCGAGTCGCCTTGTCCCGGTACCTCTCATTCGAACGCTTCAGATTGGTGAACTCGAAGTTCTCCATCACGAAGGGTCCGGAGTCGGGTGCGGCGGCGGTGCCAGGTGTCGGGTTGGAATTGGAGTTGGAGTTGGAGTTGGAGCCTTGCAGCATGTGCGCCGGGACCCCTGTGGACGACGCGTTGTTGTCGGTACCGTCCGCCGGTCGGGGCAGGGAGACCGGGTCGACCCAGATGGCCTCGCGGCGGACCTCGTCGGTGTCCTCGCGGATCTTGTCCCAGGTCTGCTCGCCGTCCTCCTGCGCACCTCGCTCGGGCCGCTGGGTCACGTCCCCGATCAGCGCGCTCAGCAGCGCCAGGTGTCTGCCGCGAAGGCCCTTGGCGGCGAGTGAGGCATCCTCGGGAGCCGCGTTGAGATCGCCGAGGAGACTGCCCGGGATGTGCGGACGCTGCGGGGAGTCCGCGTCCCGGTACTCGTCCCGCAGACCGAGCTGATGCGTCAGCTCATGCACCATCTGCACCGGATCCGCGTCCGCCCACCACGTGACCTGGTCCATCGCCCGGTCCCGGCCGACCAGGTCCACCGTCAGATGCGGACCCTTCGGCGACGACTCCGGCGACGGCTGCGACAGCTGCGACGGATCGACCAACTCGACCGTCACATGCAACAGGTCACCGTTCGGCAGGCGGTAGCCGGGTTCGTTGAGGAACTCGGCGACACCCGCGCCGAGTTGAGCGAAGGCATGCGCCTTCTGGCTCTCCGTACCGCGCAGCGCGATACGCACGGTCAGATCGGTGACCGGGTCACCGTCGTAGGTGAACCGCCGCGCGTCGAAGCCCGACCGCACCACGAAACGAGGGCGCCTGTCCCGCGATCCCCCAGAGCGCGGTGAGCCGTTCGGCCGGGACCCCAGTGGCGCATCCGTGTTGCTGCCGGTGAGCCGCGGGCGCGCTTCGCCGGTCTCGGTGCCGCTCTGTGCCTGTGCCGGAGCGACGGTCTGGATGCTGTCGCCCTGGTTGTTGAACGCGACGCTGCTGCCCAGACCCAGGAAGTTGCCGGTCACGTTGTACCAGCTCTTGTCGGCCGGCAGCAGGCTCCTCACGGGGCTGTCCTGCGTCAGCTGTGCGGCGAACTGCTCCTTGTAGGCGTTGTAGACCTTCGCCGTGTAACGCGGCTCCCAGGCAGCGTCCTTGCGCTTGTCATTGGTGAGCGCGATCGTCGCCAGGTCCATCAGATAGGTGTCGATCAGGTCCGTGACGTCCTTCGCCTTCGCACCCTCCTCACCCGTCCGCGCCTCCTCCGCCAGATCATGGGCCATGCCGACCACGATGTCCCGGTAGATCCGATGCCTCGTACTGCTCGGGAACGCCGCCATGATGTGGTCCGCCTGACCCGCACCCTCGGTGTTCATGAAGCGCGGCGTCTTCAGGTCCGACAGCCCCGGCACGGCCAACGGCATTCCGGCAAACATCTCCTCCTCGTCGGGGATGTTCGTGTCCTTGGAGGCCAGCGGGTGCAGGCCGATCTCATGGGCCAGCATCCCCATCATGTAACCGATGTCGTACTTCTCGAAGTAGTAACTCGCCAGGTTGATGTCGACACCGGCATCACCGCGGTCCGTCACGTCGGCCGGGGTCTCCGTGGTCCGCACATGCAGGGTGATCCGGACCGGACGGCTGCCCACGTAGTTACGGATCGTGTCGTGCTTCCTGAGCAGCTCGATGATCCGGACCGCCTTGTCGCGGTACACCTCGTTCGTGTGCTTCAGGTTGGTGAACTCGAAGTTCCCCGACTTGAAGGGGGTGAGGACCGGTTCAGGCGCTGTGGGCGTCGCGTTCGGGTCCTGCAGCATGCGCGGCGAGACGCCGGTGGCCGCCGTGCCGATCCTGTTGGCCGTGTTGGCCGTAGCGTCCGTGTTGGCCGTGTCGGTCTGGGGCAGTCGGGGGCGAGCCTCGCCGGGGTTGCCGCCGGGCTGCTCCGGGGCGACGGGTCGCTGGATGCTGTCGCCGCGGTTGTTGGTACCGACGCTGGTGGCCAGTGCGGCGAAGTCACCCAAAACACCGAACCTGCCCTTGTCGGCGGGCAGCAGAGGCCGTACGGGACTGTCCTGGGCAAGACGCTCGGCGAGCTGGGCCTTGTAGGCGTTGTAGACCCTCGCCGTGTAGGCCGGGTCTCGGACCGCTCGCGCCCGGTGGTCGTTGGTGACCGCGATGGACGCGAGATCCATCAGGTACGTGTCGATCAGGTCCGTGACGTCCTTGGGCTTCGCGCCCGCGACACCGACCCGTACGTGCTGCGCGAGCACCTCGGCCATCTCCAGCACAATGTCCCGGTAGATGCCGTGCCGGATGGTGTGCGGGAAGGCCGCCATGATGTGGTCTTCCTGACCGGCGTCCTCGGTGTTCATGAAGCGCGGCGTCTTCAGGGTCTCCAGGCCCGGCACCATCAGGGGCATGCCCCTGTACAGGTCCTCCTCCTCGGGGATCTTCGTATCCCGGGAGGCGAGGGGGTGCAGGCCGATCTCATGGGCCAGCATCCCCATGATGTAACCGATGTCGTACTTCTCGAAGTAGTAACTCGCCAGGTTGATGTCGACACCGGCATCACCGCGGTCCGTCACGTCGGCCGGGGTCTCCGTCGTCCGCACATGCAGGGTGATCCGGACCGGACGGCCGGCGACGTAGTTCTTGATGGTGCTGTGCTCGTCGAGCAGCTCGACGATCCGGACCGCCTTCTCGACGTACTTCTCCGTCTGGTTCAGGTTGGTGAACTCGAAGTTCCCCAGCTTGAAGGAACGCAGGACCGGCTCCGGCACGACGGGTGCCGCATCCGGGTCCTGCGGCGTGCGGGCCGGGACCTCAGTGACGGCCGTGTCGTCCGCCGGCCGGGGCAGGGACACCGGGTCCACCCAGATGGCCTCGCGGGGTTGCTCGGTGGCGGACATTCGGGCCGCCGCCCAGCTCTCGTCGGCCTGGTCGCCGTCCTGCTGAGGCGCCGGAGTCACATCTCCGATGAGCGCTCCGAGCAGGGCCATGTGCCGGTCGCGCAGGCCGGCGGCGGCGAGCGAGGGGTCTTCGGGGGCCTCGTTGAGATCACCCAGCAGGCTGCCGAGGATGTGCGGGCGGTGCGGGGATTCGGCATCCCGGTACTCGTCGCGCAGGCCGAGCTGATGGGTGAGCTCGTGCACCAACTGGACCGGGGCGGCGTCGGCCCACCAGGTGACCTGGTCCATCGCCTGGTCCCGGCCCGCCAGGTCCACCGTCAGATGCGGTGACTTTGAATTCGGTGACCGCGGTGACTGCGAGGGGTCGACCAGCTCGACCGTGACATGCAGCCGGTCACCGTTCAGCAGGCGGTGGTGCGGGGCGTTCAGGAACTCCTCCACACCAGCCGTGAGCTGGTCGAACACATGGGCGGCCTGGCCGTCCGTGCCGCGCAACGCGATGCGGACAGTGAGGTCGGTGACCGGCTCGCCCCGGTACGAGAACCGGCGGGCGTCGAAGCCGGAACGCACCACGAACCGGGGGCGGTTGTCGCGCGGCCCTCTGGGCTGCGAGGTGCCGGGTGGCGGGGTCGGCGTCTCGCTACCGGTGCCCGTGCCGGTGGTGCCGGGCTCGGGCAGCCGGGGGCGTGCCTCGCCGGTGTTGCCCGCGGCCTGCTCCGGAGCAACCGGCTGCTGGATGCTGTCGCCGCGGTTGTTGGTCGCGATGCTGGTGGCGAGCTGGGTGAAGGACCGTGCGATGCCGAACAGGCTCTTGTTCGACGGCAGGAGGTCACGAAGAGCGGTGTTGCCCTCCAACTGGTCGTGGAGCATGACCTTGTAGGCGTTGTAGACCCTCGCCGTGTAGTTGGGCTCCTTGACCGCGTTCATCCGGTAGTCGCTGGTGACCGCGATGGAGGCGAGGTCCATCAGGTAGGTGTCGAAGAGGTCGGTGACGTCCTGGGACTTGGCTCCCGCGACGCCGACCCGGGCGTGCTGAGCGAGCACCTTGGCCATCTCTATGACGATGTCGCGGTAGATCCCGTACCGGATGGTCTTGGAGTAGGCGGCCATGATGTGGTCGGCCTGGCCCGCACCCTCCGTGTTCATGGTGCGCGGCGTCTTCAGGTCGGTCAGCCCCGGTACCGGCAGGGGCATGCCCCGGTACGCCTCTTCCTGCTCCGGAATCTCCGTGTTGCGGGAGGCGAGGGGGTGCAGGCCGATCTCGTGGGCCAGCATCCCCATGATGTAACCGGTGTCGTACTTCTCGAAGTAGTAGCTCGCCAGGTTGATCTGAACGCCCTCGTCACCCAGGTCGCGTACGTCGGCCGGGGTCTCCGTCGTGCGCAGGTGCAGGGTGATCCGGACCGGGCGGTCGCCGACGTAGTTCTTGATGGTGCTGTGCTCGTCGAGCAGCCCGGCGATCCTGACCGCCTTGTCGATGTACCTGTCCGTCTGGTTCAGGTTGGTGAACTCGAAGTTCCCCAGCTTGAAGGGGCGCAGGACCGGTTCCGACGGGACCGGCGCCGTGTCCGAGCTCGCGGGGGCGTCCGTGCCGTCGTCGGCGCCGGACAGCGTGCTCAGCTCGTACGCCTCCTCCTCCAGGAGACCCGGGAGGTCGTTGCCGGTCGGCGACGGGGGCAACGGAAGGACGACCGCGTCCTGCAACGTCGCATCCTGCGAGGCCGGGTCCGGGACCGGCGGCAGGGGCGGCGCGGGCGGCACCACCGGAGTCTGCGTCGAAGTGTCCGGCCCCAGAACCTCGACCTCCGTGCCCTCGCCCTCCGTGCCCTCGATCTTCGGCGCCAACAAGTCTTCCGGCGCCGTCAAGTCCTTCGGCGCCGTCGTGTCCTTCGGCGTCGGCGTCTTCGGGCCCTTGGTCTCCGGAGTCTTCGGACCCTTCGTCTCGGGGGCCTTCGAGTCCTTGGACTCCGGCGACTTCGAGTCCTTGGACTCGGAAGCCTTCGGCGGGGGCGCCGGGGTGTGCAGGGTCAGGGGGACGAAGTCCCCACCCCGGCGGCGGAGCCGGAGGTGCGGGCCGTCGTCGCCGGCCGGGCCGGCGTAGGTGTGGGCGGTTCCGTTCTCCTCGATCAGCGTGACGGTGGCGCCGGTCGCCGCGGCGGCCCACTTGGCCAGCGCCTGGTCGGCTCCGGGGCCCCACGGGGCCTCGGCGAGGTGGCGGCGCAGAATGCCGTCGAGGGTGTACTGGCTCGGCGCCGGGTCGCCGAGGCGGACCACCGGAGGCGGCGGCGAGAAGAGCGAGTCGCGCTCTGCCTGGTCGCCGGGCAGACCGTTCAGGCGCATCAGTTCGGCGGGCGACACCCCGGCGCGCCGGCGCAGCCGAGACGCCACCGGGCGGGCGAGTCCGGGCTGTTGCGCGGCCTGCAGCAAGGTGGTGGAGAGCGCGCCGAAGAAGCCGTTCCCACGGCCGGTGGGCGTGCCCTGGGTGTAGGTGGCGCCGTCGGGTGCGGTGAGGACGCCGTCGCGGTTCAGGCGGTAGCGCGGGCCTGTGCTGTCGGCGGGCGGCAGCCAGGGCGCGGTGGTGTGGGTCCGGTGCGCGGGCGGCTTCTCCGGTGCGGGCCGTGTGGTGTCGGTGTCCGGAGTCGCGACGGTCCCGGTGGTCGAGGTCCCGGTGTTCGTACCGGAGTTGGTCGCTGTGGTCGAGGTCTCAGAGGACTTCGAAGTCTCCGAGGTCTCAGAGGTCGCCGGACCCGGCAGCGCGGTGGCGACCGGCGGCGGGGTGCCGGGCGGGAGGGCTGCGTGGAAGAAGCCGTCGGTGGCGAAGAGGACCGGATCGGCGGCCGGGTCGACGGAGGCCGGGTCGATGCCGTGCGGCAGGAACAGCTGGTCGCGGCCCTCGTCGGTGACCACGGTGAGCGGCGTGCCCAGGACCCGGGCGGCGAGGGCGGGCAGCAGGTCGGCGCCACCGTGGTCCCCCGCGCGGCGCTCGGGCGGCTCGTTGTCCGAGAGGGCCGTGCCGTCCTGTCGCGGCTCGCTCGCGAACGGGCGGGACAGCGCCTGCGTGGCGAGCGCCGCCCGCTGATCGGGAGTCGGCCAGTAGGTCTGCGGGAGCCGGCCGAAGGCATCGAACTCGGCCTGCTGAGCGGGAGTGAACTCCACTCCCGCGGCGTCGAGTTCGGCCTGGGTGAAGGTGTCCGCGGCGTCCAGGGCAAGGGCGTCGAGCAGGTCGCCGTTGCCGTCCTTGCCCAGTTCCCAGGCGAGGCGGTCGCGGGCGGTGCCGATGGCTTCCGCGGTTACGTCCGGGTTGCCGGGGTCGCTGGTGAACCGGGCGGCGAGGTCGTCGCCGAGCAGGTACGGCAGACGGCCCCGGGTGTCGGCGGCGGCAAGCAGCGCGTGGAAGAACGAGGCGCCGTCGTGCGGCATGTCGTGCAGTTCGCGCACCGTGGCGCCGTCCGGCGAGGTGATGGTGCGCGGCGCGGAGTCGGTCCCGTCGGCGACGACGTACGGCGCGGGTGCCTCGGAGCGCCAGCCCGGCTCGGTGTACTCCTGCGGCCGGTCCGGCACCGTGACCGTGGCCGAACCCTGGTGGTGGGCGGTGAGGCGGGAGGCGGCGAGCTGCAGGCGGTGGTGGTCCTCGGCGGCGGCGTCGGTGCGCTTCTCCCAGCGGTACACCTCCTCGCGGGCGGCCTGCCAGGCGATGACGGCCGGGGAGTAGAACACGTCCGGCGGCAGGTCGGTCGGCTCGCCGGAGTTGTCGTCGCCGAGCGCGGTCCGGTCCTCGTCGCTCAGGTCGAGCCAGGTCTCCCGGGACCGCGCCCGGGCGTCGTAGTAGTTCTTCTCGGCCGTGGCGAGGTCGGCAGCGGCCTTGGCCTGGCTGTCCCAGGCCTTGAGGACCTCGTCGGTGAGCGTGGACTCGTCCAGGAGGCCGTAGTCGCGGGCGAGGTCCTCGCGCAGCCAGACCAGGGCGGTGGTCTCGGCCTCGGCGGCGCGCGGACCGCGCTTGGCCTTGCCGAGCGCGTGCATCGCGCGGCTGTCGGTGAACCGGTGGTCCACCTCGGCCACCGAAAGCCAGCTCACCGGCAGGGCGAAGAGCATGCTCCGGTCGGTGAGGACCTTGTTGTGGGTGCCGAGGGTGGTGTCCGTGGTGCTCTTGAGGTTGGTGCCGTCGTTCGTGCCGCCGATCGGGACCGTGGCGCCCGGGTTGGTCACACCGGCGTTGCTGTTGCCCGCCAGCGGCGCGGTGCCGACCGCGCCCTCGACGTTGTCGGTGATGCCCGCCTCGAACGCGTCGGAGGTCTTGGCCCGTTGCATGGCTTCCATGCGCGGCTTGTTCTCCACGGCGAGCAGCCGCGCCCCGCGGCGGTGCATCTTGGCGTAGAGGCGGGAGTCGGCGGTGTGCGACTGGCCGAAGAGGTGGGAGGACGCCTGGGTGGGCAGTGGTGCGCCGTTCGCGCCGAGTGCCTCGCGGAAGCCGCCGGTCAGGCCGACCTGGGTGGTGGCCTCCTGCTGGGCCTGGCCGGGCGCGGTGCCGAGGCCGGTGAGCGAGGTGAGGCGGGCCATGCGTACCCGGCTGCCGAGGCCGGCGCCGGTGTGCCGGCTGCCGAGGTCGCTGTCTCCGAAGCCGTCGGCGCGGGCGGTGGCGATGGTCAGGGCGTCGTGCACGTTGGCCGCGCCGCGGATGTCCACGGCGAGGATGCCGGAGCCGATCTGGTCGTCGAAGGGCAGGACGTCCGGGTCGGGGCTGCCGCCGGGGTCCCCGGCGGCGGAGGTGCGCCAGGTGGCGATGCCCTCGGGGCGGGCCTGCGCGGCGGTCAGTACCCGTACCGCGCGCTGCGGTTCCGGTACGTCCTGCTCGGTGAGCGCGCCGTCGGCGCCGTCGCCCTCCGGGGTGAGCAGGCTGGCCGGGAGGACCTCGTTGAGGGTGCCGACGGGGGTGGCGGGGATACCGGGGGCGAGCGCGTCCCCGGTCGCGTTCGTCATGGTGACGGTGAGGGAGTAGCTGGTGATGATCTCGGCGTGGGCCTGGGTGGTGGCGATGTTCGGCATCGCGGTGGTGCCGGCGGTCTGGATCCGATTGCTCGACCGCTGCTTGGCCGCGGTGCCCTGGAGGGAGGGGTTGGCGATGAGGATGCCGTCCTCCGCGGCGCGCTGGCCCCCGCTGAGCGTCACGTCGGCGCCGCGGTCCTGCGAGACTCCCCCGGCGTCGTCGCGGGCGGTGGTGCGGTAGTCCTCCAGCTCGTAGCCGGTACGCAGCCTGTCCACCGTGGTGGTGATCGGTGTCAGCTTGAACTGGAGCTGTCCCGGGCTGCCGTTGACGGGCAGGTGGAAGGGGTTCTTCCAGGTGCGGTAGCGGACCGGCAGGTTCAGCCCGTCGGTCGTCAGCTCGTGCAGGTGGGCGGCGAGGAAGTCCGGGGAGAGCCGCTGGAGGACCTGCTCCCGGTCGTGCGAGGGAACCCCGATCTGCTCCAGCTGCTGCATCAGCTGCTTCACCACGGGGCCGGCGTCGAGCTGGCCGCTGGGGTGGGTGGGGAAGCGGCGGAACCGCAGGTAGGGGGGCAGCCGGTAGCCGCGGCCGAGGTTGTGCGGGGTCTTGTCGCCCAGCCCGTCCGGGGCGAGTCCGGCCTCGATGACGTCCTGCATCGGCAGATGGAACATCACCGCGTCGCGGATGCGCTGGAGCGCGGCGGCGGCCCGGCGCGGGGCGAGGCTGTTGCCGAGGCGGTCGGAGACGAGTCCGGCCGCGGAGCTGATACCGGCCCCGGCACGGGTGCCGATCGCGCCCATCGCGGCCGTCCACCGGTCCCGTACCGCGATGGTCTCGGCGGTGTCGGCGACCACCAGGTACATGCGCCCGGCGTAGGAGAGGGTGGTGTTGCGCCCCCGGGTGAGGGTCTGCGAGACGCTGCGGCCCTTGCCCCAGGCGTACTGCAGGGCGGCCGAGTAGGAGCCGACCACCGCCGGTCCGCCCGGGGACCGCTGCAGGGGTGTGTCGGCGCCCTGGAGGCCGAGGGTGGTGCGTGAGCCGGTGCTCGCGCTGCCGTTGACGCGGTGTTCGTTGCCGACGGTGGTCTCGGAGCTGGCGGGCTTGGGGTCGCTCTTGACGCGGAAGTTGCTCAGCTCTCCGCGGACCACTCCCTTGAGGTAGTGGGTCCTGAACGGTCCGGCGCCGTTGAGGCCGGCGACGCGGGAGCCGAACGGGCCCAGGTACTGGCCGAGTTGACCGGCAACGCTGAGGTTCGCCATCGCGCGGCGCAGCGCGGTGCGCACCGGGGCGCCGGGGGCGCTGACGTGCCAGGAGGTGCCCGAGGCACGGTCGGCGGTGTCCTGCATGAGCTGCTGGCGCTGCGGGCCGCCCTCGGCGCTGAGTACCACGTGCGGGGCGCTGAGCAGCTTCTTGGTGAGCTGCTGGTCGGCCGAGTCCGTCCCCGGCAACGGGCGGATGCCGTCGAGCAGTTCGTCCGCCACGGTCGCGGAGAGCTGCCGCGGGGCGGGCGTGGTCGCGGTGGCGGGCGTCGTACCCGTCGGCGTCGTGCCGGTCGACGTCGTACCGGTCTGCGGCGGATCGGCGGGGGCGTACCGGTCGGAGCCGTGCGCGGCCGGTACGGCCAGCTCCACCCGGCCCACGGTCTCGTTGCCCCGGGTGAACAGGGGCCGTTCCTCGACCTTGCTGACGAAGACGCCCGCGCCGAGCAGGCCGACCGAGGCGAGCCTCGCCCAGCCGCGTGGGCGGCGGTGGCCCTCGAAGGTGGCGCCCAGTTCCACCTGGTAGCTGTAGAGGTCGGCGCCGGTCTGGAACATCAGGTGGTCGTGGACGACCGCGACCGTGTTCCTGGTGGCCTTCTGGTCGGTCCGCGCGTGCCGGAGCCCGACCGCCACGCTGCCCGCCTGGCGCGGCACTCCGGCCTCGGGGTCCTTGTCGTGGTCGCGCGGCCCGACACCCATCTCGACACCGCCGGACAGGGTGACGGACGCCTGCTGTCCCTGGCCCGAGACCTCGGTGCCGATCACCGCGTTGCGCAGCGAGCGCTCGCTCATGGTGGTCTCGAAGCGTCGGTCGGTGAGGCGCGCCCTGAGGATGAGCGTGTGGTGGCCGCGGCGCACCTTGCCGTCCTCGGTGAGGGTGACCGGCACACCCGTGGTGGACAGGTCGTCCAGGCTCTGCGCCAGGCTGGGCCGGTTCAGCGCCTCGCGCACCTGACGGTCGTTGTGCAGCGCGGTCCGCATCCGGCCGTCGCCGTACCAGAACTTGGCCAGCCGCGGATGCCGCAGCATGAACGGCGGGACGAACAGCGACGGGTACGAGCGGTGCAGCGTGTCCAGCACGGTGTCCGTGAACGCCACCATGGGGTCCTGCGGGGCGGGCGGCGGCGTCTGTTTCTGGGTCGACGGCTGATTCTGGGTCGAGGGTTGGGTCTGGGTCTGGGTCTGGCCCTGGGTGGACGGCTGCACCTGAGTCTGCGGCTGAGACTGGGTCTGGGTCTGGGTCTGGACAGGAGGCGGGAGCGGCGGCGGAGTCTGCGTCTGAGGGGCGGCGATCGGACGGAAACCCTCGGCCCGGACCTGACCGCTCAGGTGGACCGGGTCCTCCCGGCTGAGGTACCACGGCACCGGCGGCTCGGCGTCCGGGTTGGGGCCCGCCTGGCCGGGGGTACGACTGTCCCAGCCCGCGAGGCGGCGCGCGTCCTGCGTGGAGATCCAGTCCAGGCTGACCACCCGCACCGGGCGGGCCGCCGACGGCAGTTCGCCGGGCTTGCGCACCATCAGCGTGCGTTCCACCCGGTAGAGCGCCACAGGCTGGTTACGGATGCGGCCGGTGGTCTTCCGGGCCGCGTCGACGCCGAGATAGTGACCGCGCCCGGTGGAGAGGTCGGCGCGGACGAGGGGGCCGCCCTGGAGGCGTACGTCGGTCTCCAGACCGGCGAGGGTGTAGTTCGGTCCCGCGGTGACCTGGAAGCCCAGACGGGTGTCACGGACGTGCCCGCGCTCGTTCTGGTAGGTGGTCTGGGTGAGGTCGCGCAGCTCCGCCTTGACCGACTCGGTGACCAGGGTCGCCCGGTTCGGTACCGACCGCTCCACGATCAGGTGCCCCAGCGGATGCTGCCCGCTGCCCCGGGTCAGCTCGGGCCCGGTCACCGGTCCGGAGAACCGGCCGAACAGAGAGAGCAGCCGACCCGGCCGGACGTAGGAGACCAGGGTGCGGTGCGCCGAACTTCCGGGCCGCGCACCGGAGATGGCGATCGCCACGTCCTCCGGCGAGTCCGTCAGGTGCAGCCCGGTGGTGTCGGTCATCCGCGGCTCGATGCCGTCCGGGAAGGTGAGCGTCTTCGGTGCCCGCTGCGGCCCCTTGTAGGGCACGGTGAGGTCGTCCGGCAGTCGCCAGCTCAGCCCGTCGCGCATCGCGAACTCCGCGGTGTGCACGTTCGTGCGCTGCCAGTTCGGGGTCGGCCGTGCCGGGGTGGGCGGGGTGGTCGTCGTGGGGGCGGCCGTGGTGGTCGTCGGCGCCTCGGTGACACGGTCCACCCGCACGCGGTAGTGGACGTCGTCCAGGTGCAGGTGCGAACCCTCCCAGTTGCGCCACTCGGACTGGTTGTACGCCTGGGTGCCCTGCGCGTAGTCGGTCTTGCGGGTCCAGCCGAGCGAGAAGCCGATCTTCAGGAGCCAGTTGAGCGGGGGTCCCATGCTCAGACCGCCGGCGATGCGCCGCCCGAACCCGACACTGCGCCCGCCGCCCGTGCCTGCCTGGCCGCGTCGCATGGTGTCCAGCCGGACGGTGGCGCCGCCCACGTTGGAGAAGCGTTCCCAGCGGTGGTACGGGATGGCCTCGACCGTCATCTCGTGGCCGACCCCCGACTTCTCCCGGCCCACGAAGCGCGCACCGCGCGGGGCGGTGAAGGCGTCGGGCTGCTGGGTCAGGAGCCGCAGCAGCTCCGCTCTGTCGAACTGGGCGCGCAGCTTCGCCGGAAGCTTGCTCAGGATCTCCTCGGCCACCTGCTCGGGCGAGCGGAGCGTGGTCTTGCCGAGGCCGGTGAAGAGTCCGGTCGGAGGGCTCAGCGGGGTTCCGGTCGTCGGGGCGGCCGGGGTGCCGTCGCCCGGATCGGCGTCCGGGCTGATCAGGACCGTGAGGAGCCGGCTGCCGTCCTCGAACGTGACAGTGGTCGGTGCCGGCCCCGGCGGCGGGGCGTCCAGGCCGGTCAGCAGGCGCGCCGGGCGGTGCCGTTCGAGCTGGGTCTCCAGCGGTACCGGGTCGCCCCGGTCGGGCGTCTCGGTGTCGGGTGTCTCGGTGTCGGGTGTCTCCGTGTCGGACGTCTCGGTGTCGGTGTCGGGGCTGTCGAGGTCGGTGACCCCGCCCATGCTGCGCAGCCACTCCCCGAAGACACCGTCGCCGTCCGAGTCCAGAACCGTCGGGTCCTGGACGGCCGGGTCCTTCGTGGTGCCGGAGTCCGGCTTGCTGTTGGGGTTCGGAGTCGTGTTCGGGTCCGGTACGGGGGTGATGGGCGCCGAGGCCGGAACCAGGGCGTCGTAGTGGTCGGTACCGTTGTAGGACAGGTGCAGGGTGCCGCCCTGGCCGCCCGGGTTGAGGGTGTTGACGAAGGTGGTACCCGGCGTCCTCGGGTCGGGCTGGACGAGTCGCAGGTCGAGGTCGAGGGTGTGCGCCAGCGCTTCCGGGAGCAGGTCGGCGAAGGGGGAGGCCCACAGGTCGGACAGTTCGGCCGCAGCGGCGACCAGTTTCCCGGTTCCGAGCTTTCGCGCGGCGGCGGGTGTGGGCACCACGGCGGCGAGCTGCGGGTAGTCGCTCTCCCCGATGATCCGTTGCCACTCGGCGGTGTCGGCGCCGGTGATGACGTCCTGCGCGATCCGGTCCCAGTCCTGCGTGATCTGCTTCAGCTCGGCCTCGTCCTCCACCCCGGCGAGAGCGCGCATCCGCAGGTCGTCCACCACGGCGAACACCGGGTCCGCGATCGCCGCGCCCATGTTGTCGCCCAGTTCGGTCCCGGCGATCCGGTCGCGCAACAGGCGGCGAAGGTTGGCGATGTTCTGCGCGGCCCACGCCGGCGGTATGTCCTGGCTGCGCGCGCTGTCGAGCACTCCCCGGAAGAGGCAGTTGCCGCCGCCGGGGGTGTCCAGCCGCCGGAGGGCCAGGCCGTCCGCGTGCACGATGTCCGCGGTGCCGGGCGTGGTCTTGCTGAGGAGGGTCAGGTCCTCGGCGAGGCTCTCCGGACGGCTCGACGCGGGCGCCAGGTCGGGCCTGCGGCGGGCGAGTTCGGCGGTGTCCTCGGCGCTCAGGCCCAGCTCGGACAACTGCAGCGGCGTGCCGGCGAGCGACCAGGTGATCTGTGCGGCGGGTGAGTAGGAGAGTCCGCGCACGTCCTCCGGCGACACCAGGGTGGTCGGCGGGAGCGCGGGCGGTGGCGGGGGCAGCAGGGCGTCGAGCGTGGTGTCGGGCCCGGCGGTGCTCCGCAACTCGGCCGCGGCACGCAGGAATTCGGTGTACTGCTCGACGGTGGGTTCAGCGGACGGATCGCTGTCCGTGGTGACACTGCCGACTGTGACGCTGCCGGTGGGGCCCGTCGCAGCGCCCCGGTCGACGACCATCCGGCGCAGCAGGTCCGGAGTCATCCGGCCGTCGCCGTAACGGGATGCCGTCTCCTGGCTGAGCCAGCGCAGGTTGTCCACGAAGGCGAGTCCGGCGAGCAGCTCCCGGTTCTCCGGCCGCTGTTCGGCGTCCGGGCCGAGGACACCTCGCAGGGTGCGGATCTGCTGGAGGGTACGGGCCTGGGCGAAGGCGTCGGCCGGATCCGGGCCCGCGTGCAGGCCCGCGTCGCGCGCCAGCCCGTCCAGGTCGGCGCCGGTGGGCTCCGGGGTGAAGAGCCGCCACCCTCCCGGGCCGTCCGGCCCCTCGGTGAGCACCGCGCGGACGTTGCCGTCCCGGTCCCGGGCCGTGCCCACCTCGGTGGTCGGCGCGTACACCTGCCGTCCGGTGCGGTTCGCCACGTGCTGGGCCACCGGCAGGCCCGCGATCATCGGCTGCCGCCCGGTCTCGCAGGAGAACAGCACCAGCGGCCGGTCCTGATCGCCGTCCTGCGCCCAGAGCTTGAGCACCTCGCCGAGTTGTACGCCGCTGACCTTCACCGTGGGGAGCGCCGCGTCGTCGGTGCCGAGGGTGACCGTACGGGAGGTGGCGTGCCCGACGAAGTAGTCGGCGCCACGCTTGGTGCCCGAGCCGGGGAGTGCGGTCGGCGGGCCGGTGAACACGGTACGGCGGACGGGCGGGTCCGCGGCGGTCTCCGGGGCCGGAGCCGAGGTGGTGGCCGTTGCGGTGGCCGGGGTGACGGACGTGGTGCGCACGCCGCGGAAGGTGTCCTGGCCGAGCAGCGCCTGACGCCCCGCGCCGTGTGCCGTACCGTCCTCGGCCGGGCCCTGCGAGATGGTCAACGTCTGTACGGCGCGCCCTGGTCGGGGCTTGACCGTCGAGCTCGGCACCAAGCGCCGGAGCTGCGCGACGGGCACCTTGTGGCCGTCCAGGGTGGTGACGACCGGCTCGCCCGTGGGCCGGGCCGGGCTGTTCCCGTTGGCGGAGGTCCGGCCGCTGTTCGCGGGGCGCACGACGATCCGCCCGGTGGGCGGGAGCACCACGGGCGGCGGTGTCGCGGGGGCATTGTCCGAGGTGGTGGGTGGCGTGGTCGGTGGCGGTGGCGGCGGGGTGCCACCGTCGCCGGGCCCGCGCCCGCCGCCGAGGCCGGAGATCTGCCCGCCGGTCGAATCGCCGTTGCCCGACTCCAGGTGCAGGTCGGTGGCCGTCTCGGTCCAGGGGCGGGACAGGGTGGCGAGCTTGGCCGTGACGGGTGCGCCGGTGTCCGTGGGGTTCGGAGCGACTCCGTTGCCGTTCAGACCGGCCAGTGCGTCCGAGACCATCTTCGGGCGCGCGGCTCGCTCGGGGGCCGGGTCACTGTCGGTCGTGACGCCGCCCTTTGTGTCGGGGTCGGAGGTCGTGGAGGGCGCCGGGCCGAGGGCGTCGTTGAGCGGCAGCAGCACGTCCGCGCCGGGGAAGGCGGTGTCGGAGGTGTCCGAGGTGCCGTCCGGCAGCACGGCGGTCGGGGGACCGGTGAGCGGTCGGACCCGGACCGGGGCACCCGGACCCTCGCGGGTCAGTTCGACAGCGGCACGTACCGGACGCCCCGACCCGTCCGACGAGACAGCGGGACCGAGCACGACGGCCCGGTCGACCCCGGCCCCGTCCAGCAGTTCGGCCGCTTCCGGCGCCCCCTCCCCCGGCGGCGGCACCTCCGAGACCACGATCGTCAACGGCTGTGTCTGCGGCTGCGGCTGGGTGGTCGAGGAGTTCGTCGTGGCAGGGGCCGGACCGGCCTTCACGTCGCCCCGGTCACCGCTGTCGCCCACGTCGCCCGTGTCGGCGTACGAGCCGGTGGTGCTCACCTTCGGCGGGGCCGTGGTGATGTCGGCGTCCGGGGTGGGCGAGTTCTCGGCGGAGTCCGAGGTGACCTGCGTCTCGGCCGAGTTGGCGGTCTCCGGAGTGGCCGTGGCCTCCGGAGAGATGGTGGTCTCCGGAGAAGTGGTGGTCTCCGACGACTGCGAGGTCTGCGGGCCGCTGTCCGTCGTGATCTGCGCGCTGTCGTCCGTCGTGATCTGCGAGTCGTTGTCGGTCGAGGACTGCGCGTTGTTGTCCGTCGAGGACTGCGTCTCGTCGACCGAGGTCGTGCCGTCCGGGTTGCGCGTGCCCTGAGGCTGCGTGGCGGAGGAGTTCTGGGTGCCTCCGGTGCTGGGGGCACCACCGGGCCGGGCGCCGCTGTTGTTGCCCGTACCCGTGGCGGGCGCGTTGGTCGTGGGGCTGTTGGAAGCGACAGGGCCGGCAGTCCCCTGCCCCTGCCCCTGCCCCTGCGACTGCGACTGCGACGTACTGTCGCCGTGCTCGCCCGCCAGGTCCGGAGAGTTCTGGACATCGCTCGCCAGGTCCACGGAGTTGTCGACGCTCTCCAGGTCGACGGAGTTGTCGACCTGGACGTCGAGGTCCTGGTCCGCCACCGAGCCGGAGGTGTTCCCGGAGGGGCCGGGAGCGGGGTTGGCCGTGGGGCCACCACCGAGGGTGCCGGAGTCGGCGGCACCCGGATTACCCACCGTGATCGGGTTGTCCACCGTGATCTGGGTGCCGAAACTGTCGAGGGCGCGGCGGACGTCATCGGCGTCGATCTGAGCGGCGGGGCTGTTGCCGGCCGGGACCACCCGGACCTCGGGCAGCTGCGACAGGTTGCTGTGCAGGTTGTCGCGGACGTCGATCTCGCTGCCGCCGGGCTGCTGGGAGCCACGCAGCGCGGCGAGGTCGCGCAGCGCCTGCTCGCGGACCTCGGCGGGTCCGTTGTGCACCTGCTGCCACAGCTCGTTCTCCGCGGCGGTCACCGGCAGCGGACCCGGGGTGTACGCAGGCGGGTTCACGCTGGTGTACGGCGGCGGGTCGCCGACCGAGTAGGGCGGCGGCAAGTCGGTCCCGGTGAAGTCTCCGGTGAAGTCCCCCGTGCCGTTGTTCTGCTGCGAGCCGGGCGTGGGCGAGTTGCGCGTGGCCCCGCCGCCCGAGGAGCCCGAGGTGTCCGTGTTCGAGGGCCCGTCGGCGCTGTCGGAGTCCCCGCGGGAGCGCGTGTCACCGTCGGAGTCCCGCGTGTCCGAGTCGGTGTTGCCGCCGGAGACGGTGGGCGGCTGGTTGCGCAACTTCTCGATGGCGTTGCGCAGTTCGGCGCCGCTGTTCACAGCGGTGGACGACAGGCCGCCCTCGACCGCGCTGCTGACGCCCGCGCCGACGAACGTCGACCAGCTCGTGGACCAGTCGCCGTCGAAGGCGCCCTTGATCAGGATCTCCGCTACCGCCTCACCGGCACCGGCGGCGAGGAAGTCGGCGGTGCCCTTGAGGCCGTAGTGCCCGGCGAGTGCGCCCGGCCGGTCGGCGTTGTGCTTCAGGATCTGGTTGTTCCGCCAGAGGCTGGTGTTGTTCTTGAAGGACGAGGGGTTGAAGCGGAACGAGAACAAGTTCTTGTTCGTGAGGTTGGGGCTGTTCAGGTTCGGGTTGGGGCCGGGACTGTTGGTGGGCGGATTGTCGTTCTTGGAGCCGGGACCGGGGCCGGGGTCGGGGTTCGGCTTGGGGTTCGGCCCGTTGTTGAAGTCGAGCTTCGGGGGGTTGTTGAAGTTGGGACCGTTCTTGAAGTCGGCGTCCGGGCCCTTCTTCAGGAAGTTGCTGTCGAAGGCCTTGACGATGTCCTTCGCGAACTTGTCGAAGATGCTGGTGAAGAAGCCCGCCGCGGCACCGAACGCGGCGGACTTGAGGATGTCGTTCCAGTCGAAGTGGTCGGGCCGGCGGCCGTTCGGGGCGAAGTTCATCATCGCGAGGCGTACCGCGAAGGTGGTGAACGCCTCGGCGAACGCCTCGGTGAGCGAGGGCGCCAGGTGCAGCCGCTGGAGCAGATGGGTGAGCGTGGTGAGGATCATGAACCGGCTGCGCAGCTTGGCCATCATGATCTGGCTGGCGGAGGCGCCGCCGGTGAAGAAGGACATGGCCAGGTAGATGGCGATCTCGATGAGCAGCCGGATGACCTCGGCGATGACCTGCCACTTGGACTCCATGATGTCCATGGAGGTCTTGCGCCGGCCCTCGGCGATCTTGTCGAGCTGGTCGGAGAACTCGCGCAGGTAGTTCTTGCCGCCGTCGTCGATGAGCATGCCCATCGCCTTGGCGTACGACTTGGAGAGGTCGTCGGGCATGACCTCGGCGATGTCGTGGATCGACTTCTCGATCAGCGACGACACCCTGTCGAGCTTCCGGCCGAGTCCGGAGTAGGGCCGGCGGCTCTCGAAGGCGAGGTCCTCGTCGGCGTCGATGAGCTTCTCGCCGGTGAGGATGAAGAGCATAGCGTTGACCTCGGGCGAGGCCATCATGCTCATCGGGGGCCGCCTCGCGCGCCGTTCGGGCAGGACGGAAGGGCCGCTCCCGGCATCACGCGGGAGCGGCCTTCGGTGCGGAGGTCAGCGGCGACCATGCCCGCCCGGGCCGCTGTTGCCGTCCAGCCCATGGGTGTCGATTTCCCTGTTGTTCTGCTCGATGTCCTCGATGTTGGCGTCACGGGTGTTCTTCATCAGCCGGACCTGGCTGACCGTGGCGTCCGTGATGCCCACCAGCGCATCACGGATGGACATCATGGTGTCCTTGGTGGTCTGCCGCTCCTTCTGCTCCTGAGGCTTGGCCTTTTCGGCGAACTCGCCCTCCGTGCCGGGCCACCTGACCGTGGGGGCCAGTTCGTCGAAGAACTCCTCGGTCATGCTCCTGGTGAGGGCGCCGATCTCCTCAAGCTGCCCCGCCAGGGCCTCGATGCGCTGCGGGTCGACGTAGTAGCGCTGTCCCATGGTCAGTCCTCCCCGTCCTCGCCGAGCGCGTCCCGCCAGCCGGGGGCGGCCTCGACGTCGCGTGCCGTGTCCTCGTCGTCCTCGCGCAGCACCTCGGGGCCGAAGATGCGCTCCCAGTCCAGCTCGAAGCCCTTCAGCTCCGGAACGTTGCTGCTGGGTTCGGCGAAGGGTGCCATCGCCTTCATCACATGCCGGTTCATCTTCAGGCGTGCCGCGTTCGCCGCCTCCAGGACGCTGGCGGACAGCTCCTGGTGGGACATGTCGCGGTACTTGTTCTCCAGGAACTCGATCCCGGTCAGCTCACCCTGCGGGCCCACGCTGGCGCGGACCGCACGGTCGGAGGAGAGCACCGCGAACGACGCCTGCCGCAGCTCGCGCTCGGTGCGCGCGACCGCCTCCTGGGCAGCCTGGAGCTCGGCCATCGCCTTCTCCAGGCGCTTCTCCAGCGGTTCCGTCACGCCCTCTCCGCCCTTCTCCGTAGGTCTGCGCGTATGTCCGGACGTACGGGCCGTGCGTCCGGCCCTGGCCCGTAATCCGGCAACTGCTCTGCTGATCTTGCCTGGTGAGGGCTCGTCCGCGGAAGCCGGGGCCGGGTGGGATTCGTCTCTCCGCGGTGTTCGCGCCGGTCCCGGCGGTGGTCGCGTTGGTCCCGGCGGTGGTCGCGTTGGTCTCCGCGGTGGCCGCGCCGGGCCGCCACGGTGCTCACCGCCCGATGACGGCCGGAGTGCCGCCCTCCTCGGTGCCCCACACGTCCACGTCCTCGTCCAGGTAGTCGGAACTGGTGGCCCTGCGGCCCGGCTCCTGCTCCTCCTCGGTGGAGTCACCACCGCCGCCGGTGGTGTTCACCCGGGAGGCCGGGGCCAGGAACGTGTCGCTGTCCTCCTGCCGGTTCCACGGGCTGCGGCGTCGGCGGTTGCGGCGCTCGCTCTCCTCGGCCGCGTCGACCAGGACGGAGCGCACCCGCTCGCCGTTGCCCTTCTCGGCGCCGCCGCCCATGCCGCCCCCGCCGCCCATCGGCATACCGGGGCTGCCGGGCGTTCCCGGGGCGCCGGGGGTTCCGCCCGAGGCGGCCGAGGCGCCGGCGCCGAGCGCGGTGGTCGTGCTGTCGGAGAGGGGTGCGACACCGGACGAGCTGAGGTCCGAGGACAGGGAGTCCGACCCGGAGAGGCCGCCGCCGGTGGACCCCAGGCCCGTACTGCCGCCGCCGAGGTTCAGCTCGGAGAGCGGTACGTCGCGGGAGGTGGTGCCGTCTCCGCCGCCCCCGCCCCCTCCTCCGACGCCGTTGAGGTCGCCGAGTCCGTCGAGGATGCTCGACCTGTCGTTGTTCGACGTGTTGAGGTCGTGCAGGTCGACCTTCTCGGTGTTGCCCTGCGCGTCGGTGACGGTGGCGATGCCGGTGTCCGGGTCGATGACCTGCTTGCTGCCGTCCGGGAAGGTGGTGGTCAGCTGGCCGTTGTCCAGGGTGGTGAAGGAGCCGTCCGGGTTGGCGACCCGTGCGCCGTGGGTGAGGTCGACGGTCTGGGTGTTGCCGTCGGCGTCGGTGGTGGTGAGCATGCCGTTGTCCGGGTCGAACGTGGACGAGCCGCCATCCGCGAACGTGGTCAGGAAGTCGCCGCTGTCGTCGAGCTGGACCTCGCCGCCGGTCGGGGTCTCCAGGGCCGACTGGTCGGCGTTGAGGTCCCCGAGATCGCCGAGCGACTCGGTGGTCACGTCGTTGTTGAGGTCGTTCAGGTCGTTCAGGTCGTTGAGATCGTTCAGGTTGTTCTGGCTGTTGAGATCACCCAGGTTGCCGAGGTTCTCCGTCGTCGTCCTGCCGTCCGGGTCGACGGTGGTCGCCTGGCCGGTCGACGGGTCGACGGTCTGCGTCGTACCGTCCGGGAACGTGGTCGTCAGCTTGCCGTCGTCACCCAACGACGTCACCGAACCGTCCGGGTTCGTCACCTTCAGACCGTCACCCAGATCCTGCGTGGTGACATTGCCGTCCGGCGAGGTGCTGGTGAGTGTCCCGGTGTCCGGATCGAACGAGGTGGTGCTGCCGTCCGGGAAGTCGGTCGTCAGGTCGCCCGCGTTGTTCAGCTGCGTGCTGGCGCCGGTCGGGCCGTCGAGCACTCCGTCGCCGTTGGCCGTGCCGTTGAGGTCGGTGAGGCTGCCCAGGTCGGTCGTGGTGGTGGTGCCGTCCGGGTTGGTGGTGGTCGCCTGGCCGGTCGACGGGTCGACGGTCTGCGTCGTACCGTCCGGGAACGTGGTCGTCAGCTTGCCGTCGTCACCCAACGACGTCACCGAACCGTCCGGGTTCGTCACCTTCAGACCGTCACCCAGATCCTGCGTGGTGACATTGCCGTCCGGCGAGGTGGTCGTGAGCGTCCCGGTGTCGGGGTCGAACGAGGTGGTGGTGCCGTCCGGGAAGTCGGTGGTGAGCTTGCCGCCGTCCGCCTGGGTGTTCCCGCCGGTCGGGGTCCTGAGGGCGCCGCCTCCGGAGTTCAGCCCGCCGAGGGTGCCGAGGGACTGGTTGACCTCGTTCAGGTCGTTGTTCAGGTCGTTCTGGGAACCCTGGCCCTCGCCGTTGATGTCTCCGAGGTCGCCGAGGCTCTCGGTGGTGACCGGGTTGTTCTGGTTCAGCAGGTCGTCGAGGCCGTCGAGGTTCTGCTCGTTGACCGCGTTGGGGTCGTTGAGGCCTGTGAGGCTCTCCTCCACGGCCTTGGCCTGCTCCTCGGCCTCGCGCTTGGCCTCTTCCTGCTCGCGCTTCTGCTCCTCGCGGAGCTCGTCCGCGTACTTCTTGTCCTCGTCGCGCTGCTGGTTCTGCTCGTTGCGCAGTTCCTCGGCCTCGCGCTTGGCCTCCTCCTGCTCCGCCTTCTGTTCGTTGCGGAGTTCGTCCTGGTACTTCTTGTCCTCCTCGCGCTGCTGGTTCGCCTCCTCCCGCAGCTCGTCCTGGTACTTCTTGTCCTCCTCACGCTGGCGCTCCTGCTCCGCGCGCAGCTCCTCCTGGTACTTCTTGTCCTCCTCGCGCTGCCGGTTCTGCTCCTCCCGCAGCTCGTCCTGGTACTTCTTGTTCTCCTCGTTCTGCTTCTTGATCTCCTCCTTCTCCTCCTCGGCCTTCTTCTCCTCGTACTCCTCCGAGGCCGTGCTGGTCGACTTCGGCTTGGGCACGTTGTCCGCGAAGTCCTCGCCGAGGTCGAGGAAGTGGTTGTTCAGGTTGGACTGCACCGTGGCCGCGGGCTTGCCGAGGTACTCGGCGACGCCCTGGTTCCAGATCTTGACCGCCGCGTCACCGACCTTGGCCCAGTTGGCGATGTCGGTCAGGTCGCCGTAGTCGGGGTGCGACTGCAGGAAGCCGGCCTGCGGGCTGTGCCTGACGGTCGTGGAGTAGCGGGTGGTGGTGGAGGTGATGTTCGTCTTGGCGACGTTGTTCGCGTCCACCCACTGGGCGAGGTCGTCCAAGACGTAGCGCAGCACCTGCAGCGGGTCGTAGTACGGGGACTTGGCCCAGGTGAGCCAGGCGTCCAGCAGGCTCTTGGCGGCGTCCTCCAGGTACTTGCGGCCCAGGGACAGGGCCCGCGAGTACACCGTGTTGCCGGTGCCGGTCTCGTCGCCGGTGCCGGCCGAGGAGTCGAAGGTCTCGATGTAGGCGTCGTAGTTCTCGCGGATCTTCTTCAGCAGGCTGCGGAAGACTTCCGCGGCCTCGCCCTTCCAGCTGGCGTCGTCCTTGCTGAAACGGTCCTCCCAGTCCTTCAGGACCACCTGGTGGTCCCGGAAGAACTTGGCGGCGTAGTCGAAGGACTCGCCCGTCGAGTCGAAGGACTTCAGGTCCACCGCGTCGCTGCCGCCCACGCCCAGGTTGCTGAACCGGGCGTTCTGGGTGCCGCCCTTCAGCAGTTCCATGAGCGCCGTCCGCGGCCCGTTCATGTACCGGGCGAGCGGGATGGTGGACATCTTGTCCTTGTTGTAGTCCGTGAACTCGTTGCCCTCACGGACCTGGGCGTTATTGACGTCGTCGGAGCCCGGCGCGGCGAAGTAGATCTCCTCGCCGGCCTTCACACGGCCCTCGAACACGATCCGGGCCTGCATGATCTTCGTCTTCTTCCCGCCGTCGAAGAAGAAGATGTCGTAGTCCTCGCCGGAGTTGGTCAGGAACCCGGAGTCCTTGACCATCAGGCTGAGACTGCGCTCCTTGATGTCCATCCTGAAGAGCTTGCCGCCGTGGTCGGAGCGGAGCGTGTCGAAGATGGTGTTGCGGTCCGGCACGGGATAGCCGGTGATATGCGTGACCAGGGTGGCCCAGGTGTCGGACGAGGGATCGCCGGCGTTGTCGAACTTGTCGAGATTTGTGCCGGAGTTGGGATCGTACCGATCGGCCACCGGGCGCCCTTTCTGGTCGGTTGTCGTCCGTGCCCGCACACCGCGTCTTCGTGCGGAGGTGCGGGCGTGCGTCACTTACAGGCACGCGCCGGTCGGCCGTGGCCGCTGCCGGCAGCGCGGGAGGTCAGTCCTCTTCTTCTTCCGAACCACCCGCGGTGAGGGTGTCGACCTCTTCGAACGTCTGAAGCAGCGTCTGCGCGTCGATCGCGTCGAGGTTCTTGTTCTTGGTCTTGTTGGCTTCCTCGATGGTGTCCGTGAGGGCCTCCTTCAGTTCCTTGAAGAGGTCCATCTGGTCACCGAGCAGCTTGTCGATGGCCTCGGCCGCGGTGCGGACGCCCTCGATCAGCTTCGGTCCCGAGACCAGGGGTTCGGTGACCATCTTGCCGATGCGCAGGAGCTGCTTGTCCTGGTCGAGGTTGTCCGGGGTGGTGTGCCCGTCGACGAGCTTCCCGAGCGGGCGGATGTTGGCCCCGTCGCCGTCCTCACGGTGCTTCTTCGCTGCGGTGTAGACCGGCTGCACCTCGTTGTCCCGGAAGTTCTCCATCTGCTTGAGGTCGAAATGCTTGACGTCGGCCTTTTCACCGGCCATGGGACGATCTCCTGCTGCTAGGGGGCTTCTGACGCGACTCCGTGCGTGCCGGACGGCTGTGCGGGACGGCCCGTTGGCTCGGTGTGTACGGACGGCGGCCGGTTCGGCGGACCCGTGTTCCGGGTCCGCCGAACCGGCCATCGATCACACACACGACGCGCCCGGCCCGACCCTCAGGACGGCCGAGGGGAAGCTCCGGCCGGGCGCCGTACATGGTCCTAACGGGCCCGTACGTTGCCCCAGTTGTCGGCGCTCTTGCGCTCGTCACGGGAGTGGTTGTCGTGGATGGTCCGGATCAGCTCGCCGTTGTCGCCGAGGAGCTTGGCCATGTTCTTGGTGGCGTTGTCCCACTCCGCCTGGACCACGCGGTACTGCTCCTGGTCCGCACCCTCCCAGGTACTGACGAGCGGCTTGAGCTCGTCCTCCAGGGTGTTGAGGGTGGTGATGATCACCTGGGTCTGCTCCATCAATTCCTCGATGGCCTGCTGGACCTTGGGGTACTGCACATCGATGATGCCGTCGGCCATGACGTCTCCTCTCGAAGGCCGGGCGCCTGGCCCGGGAAGCTCACGAAGCCCGGCTCCACCGAAGGGAGCCGGTACCGCGGGTGGTTCAGCTCAGTGCTTCGAAGACGCCCTGGCTGGTCTTGCTGTTGAGAACCTCGGTCAGGTCCTGGTTCTCCTTCGCCAGGCGGTTGGCGGAGGTCACGTTCTCCTGGAGCGCGTCGATCATCGTGCTGATCTGGACGACGACCTTCTGCGCCTCGGTGTTCCAGCTGCGGAAGAGCTTCAGCAGTGCCTGGCCCTCGTCACCGCCGACACCCGAACGCGCTGCGATCTCGGCGACGTTGTTCTGGGTCTTCTCGACCTGGTTGCGGGCCGACTCCAGAGAGGAGACGCCCCCCAAGCCCTTGGCATAGTCCGCTTTCCTTGCGGCGCTGTCCGCCATGTCACGCTCCCTTCGTTCAGGCGCGTCTCACGCACCGTTGCCCGCTGAGGCTAAAGAGAAAACAGGGTTCCGCGCAACGCGTGCAGGCAAGATGTGAGTAACAGCCTGTTCGGTAGAATTCGCCTGTATGGCAACGGAGTTGTGCGAACGTTGCAGCTGGATGAACGCATGCGCGTGCACGGCCGGGATGCGGGACGTGAACCGACCGACGGGTAACACGCGAAGCGGGCGGAAAACGGGCACCCGAAGAGACCGAACGGTCACGGAGAAGCATCACTCCCGGCTTTGTGCGCGCACCCGCGGGATTCCACGAGTGCGGTCGGCCGGAATATTTGAGCTTCTTCTGAGGTTTCTCCCTCGTATCCGACCGCGGCCCTCCATCGACTTCACGCCGTCGGCGCGGAGTTCGGTTCCACGTTTCCCCGCGCCCGCTCCTTTCTTTTTCCTTTTCTTGACGCAATATGCGTTCCTTGCCGGAATCGCCATACGGTGTCAGCTCTGCGGAACGGTGCCCGCCGCATCCACCTTGTCGCTCGTTTCCGGCTTGTCCAACTCGCCCGGCTTGTCGACCTTTTCGGAGTCTCCGCTCCTGTCCGGCCGAGCGGCGGGACCGCACTCCGGGGCCGTCGCCTTGGGCTCGGTGACCCCTGCGGCGGCGGCCGGGTCGAGGTCCGCGCCGGTCGGGAAGGCGGCGAGCAACGGTGCCGGGACCGAGCCGATGTCCCCGGCCTCGTACCCGAGCGCGGCCAGTGAATCCTTCGCGGAGAGGCGGTACTTCACGCCGTTCTCCGCCACCAGATAGGTGGTCCCGGCGTGCGCGGCACCGCTCGCGTGCAGGGCACGGACCAGGGCGCCGTGCCCGGGGCGTACCACCGTGGCCTCCGTGGGCACACAGGCGGGCTCCAGCGGCTGGGCGGTGCCCGCCGACACCGCGACCGGGGTGAGCTGGGTCAGCGGCACCAGCACCGACCTGATCCGTACGCCGCCGTGGTCGCCGTCGACCTGGGCGCAGAGCGCGGTGCCGCGCTCCGCGGACTGCGGGAGAGGCGGCGCGTCCGGCAGCTCGGCGGACGCGGCGGAGTCCGCGTCCTTCGCCCGGTGCTCGCGCAGCGCGTCCGCGCCGACCGTGCGCACCTCGGGCGACTGCCCCTGGTAGGCGTCCTTCTGGGTGGCCGGGTCGCCCAGCACCAGGGCGGCGCCGAGCCGGGTCAGCGGCACCAGGCCGTCCTCGCGCAGCAGTTGGTAGGTACTGCCGCCGCCGGGCACGCTGACCTTGAACAACTGGCCTACGCGGCTCGCCTCACCGCCGAGCTCGGGGCCCTTGTCGCCGCGCCCCGGGACCGCGGGCGGCTTGAGGGCGGGGCCGGGTGCCAGCGCGTCGAGGAAGGCCGCCGAGACCGGCATCGGATCCTGGGAGCCGTAGCCGAGGGCGTTGCGGGCGTCGGAGTCGCGGTCCAGCGGGAGCCTGCTGCCCCGCCACACCAGGTACTCGGTGTCGTCCGGGCCGCTCACCAGCACACCGCGGTCGCGGCCGATGCCGCGGGAGTCCAGCGGCGTCCCGGCCGTCACGGTGGTGGCTCCGGGCTTGTCCACGCCGGTGGTCGCCACGACACCGGAGGTGTTGGGCAGCGCCCCCTCCGGCCCGGTGACGCACATGTGCCAGGCGCCGTCGTCGAGCTGGCCGGCCGTCGGTACGGCGTCCGGGGCGCCGGGGATGCCGACCGGGGTGCCCACCGGGACGCCCTGCAACGAGGGGGTGTGGACGTCCGCGGTCGCCAGGTCGGAGCCGCCGATCAGCCGCGCCGAGGCGTAGTTGCGCACCGGGTGCAGTACGCCGTCGGTGCCGGTCCACAGATATCGGGCACCGGTGTCACGGTTGACCACCAGGTGCTCACCGTCGCGCCAGCCGTCGTTCCCGCCGGGGCGCAGCAGGCCGTATACGGTGGCGCCCGCGCCGATCAGGACGGTCACCAGTACGCCGAAGACCACACCGCGGGTGGTGCGCCCGAGCGGGCTCTCCGGGGCGTCCGGGTCGGCCATCAGCAGGCCCGAACTGAGCCTGCCCATCATGAAACTGTGGGCGTGTACCTGGTCTCGCTTGGACTGCACGGCCTCTCCTCAACTCCTTCTCCATGCCGGGCGTGCGGACGTGCTCAGCCGAACAGGCCGCGCAGCCAGCCGAAGAGCCCCGCCGCCCAGAGGGCGAAGGGCAGCAGGGCCACCGCGAAGCCGGTGTGCGCCAGTTCCGCCGCACGGCCCCAGTACGGCAGCACGCGGCGGCCGGGCACCGTCCAGGCCGCGATCACGAGTGCGGCCGCGGCGGCGAGCAGCACCGCGAAGACGACCGCGCGTCCGGTGCCGTCGTGGTCCACGGCCCAGGCGCGGGCGAGCAGCAGCAGGCCCAGGACGCCGGGTACGGCCAGGGTCAGCCGCTGCGAGATGTGCACGAGACCCCGGCAGTGCAGAAGCAGCAGCAGGGTCAGCCCGACGGCGGTCAGCACCTCGGGCAGGTTCGGGTGCTCGGTGAGGACGACCAGGGCGGCCACACAGATGATGCCGGTGGAGGCGAAGAGCGCGGTGACCCAGCGCCCGGCCAGCATGGTGCGCTCGGCGACCTCGTCGCCCGCGTAGGGCTCGATGCCCTCCTGGAGCTGGGCGGCGGAGGACGGCAGCGAGGGCAGCCGCATCCCGGCCAGCTTGAAGGCGAACGGTGCCACGGCTCCGGCGGCGAGCGCGACCACGGTCGCGACCAGTGCCACGGAGGCCTGTACGGCCAGGCCGGTGTACCCGATCAGGCCGCCGGCGATCGCGCCGGCCACCGAGACCAGCGCGGTCGCGAAGAGGGCGGGGGCGCCGACCGCGGTGGCGGCGAGCGCGAGGACCGCGCCGCCCGCACCCGCGGCGCCCGCCGCCAGCAGCCGGGCGCCCACGACCTGCCGCGCGTCCGGACCGGTCAGGTCGCCGCCGGGCAGCAGCCAGCCGGCCAGCGCCAGGCAGGGCGCGACCAGCACGCCGAGCGCGGTGGCGGAGAGACGGTCGCCGACGGCGCGGCTGGCCGAGCCCGCGCCGGCGAGCAGCAGCATCCCGGTGACGGCCGCGTAGGTGACGGGAGTGGACCCGCTGGTCCCGGGCCAGATCACCAGCGCGAGAGCGGCCACCACGGTCGCCGCGGCGGCGCCCACCAGGAGTCCGCGGGCCGCTCCGGGGTGCCAGGTGTTCAGGCGCCGGCCCGCGGTGTCGGCTATCCCGTCCACCAGGTCGTCGAGCCTGGCCTCGGGCAACGCCTCGGTGTGCGGGCGCAGGTAGAGCACGGCGCCGTCGGAGAGCCCGGCGCGGGCGAGGGTGGTCTCCTCGTCGAGTGGTGCGTCTCCGAGCTGCTGGAGCACCCAGCCGGCGTGGTCGAGCCCGGCTTCCTCGGCCTCCTCGCCGACATAGCGCAGCAGCGTGGGCAGGAGATCGGCGACCGGCACGTCGGCCGGCACGGCCAGATCGACGGAGACGCTCGGCGCACGTACGGTCAGGCGGCACAGTTCGGCCACCGCGCTGTCGGTCATCAGCAGAACTCTCGTCTTCCGTGGGGGCTTTGGCAGGAGGACTTCCCCGGGAGCGGGGATGTGCGAAGAGTACGGAAGGTCCGCGCACGGCCAGGAACGGGGGTGCCGGGCCGGTGAATTACGTCCGCGTGGCCAGCGACCGCCCCTCCCGCGTGGACAGGTCGCGTTCCGTGAATGCAGACTACTGCCTACGCCCGCCGGATCGCGCTGCGGACCGGACTCATTGTCCGGTATGGAGTTGTCCATCACGGGAGTTGACCGTCCCCGCTATCCGCTCGAAACATTCACCCCGCGTTCGCCGCGACACGCGGGACCCGGAGAATGGTCTCGATGCGGTCTTTCCCACTACCGGGTGGGCCGGTATTCGGTGCGGGCCGGAAAGCCAGTAAAACCGGAGGTTCTGTTCCTTGAGTGTCGTGCTGTTTCGCCGGCCGGCCCGCAGACGCGGACCGCAGATGCCCGAGGGGCAATTGACCCTTCAGGAGCCACCGGTCCTCGCCGAGAGCGTCCCCGACACCTCGGCGATATGGACCTATTTGCCGATGGCACTGATGTCGGTGTCGATGATGCTGATGTTCCTGCGCCCCGGCGGCGGGAACGGCGTCTTCATGTATCTGGCGATGGGCGTCATGGCGCTCTCCGCCGGTGCGATGCTGCTGGGGCAGCTGATGCGCCGCTCCAGCGAGCGCAAGCAGCGCCTGAAGGGCGAGCGCCGCGACTACCTCCGCTACCTGGCGCAGACCCGCAAGCGGGTCCGGACCACCATCACGGAGCAGCAGCGGGCGCTCGCCTGGCGCCACCCCGACCCCGCGTCCCTGCGCTCGCTGGCCCGCACCTCGCGGCTGTGGGAACGCCGCCCGGCCGACGAGGACTTCGGCGAGGCCCGGCTCGCGGTCGGCGAGCAGCAGCTCGCGCTCACCCTGCAGCCGGTCTCCACCCGCCCGGTGGAGGACCTCGAACCGCTCTGCGCGCACGCCCTGCGCCGCTTCATCCGCGCCTACTCCACCGTCCCCGAGCAGCCCCTCGGTCTCTATCTGCGCTCCTCGGCCCGCGTACTGCTGCGCCCGGAGGAGACGCACGGCCAGGCGGCGTCCGCCGATCCGGCCGTCCCGCCGAACGGCGAGGGCGGGCCCGATGCCGGCACCCCCGCCGAGGGCCCCGGCGCCGACGCCGTACGCGCCCTGGTGCGTGCCGCGCTCGGCCAGCTCGCGGTGTTCCACGCGCCCGAGGAGCTGTGGATCGCGGTCTGTGTCAGTGACGAGCGGCGGCCCGACTGGGAGTGGGTCAAGTGGCTGCCGCACGCGCTGCACCCGCACGAGGAGGACGGCGCGGGACAGGTCCGCCGGATCACCGCCGAACTCACCGAGCTGGACGACCTGCTCGGCGCCGAGTTCGCCGAGCGCCCCGGCTTCGACGCGGATGCCCGCCCCGGCCGTGACGAGCCGTACACCGTCATCGTGCTGGACGGCGTCAGTGTTCCCGAGGGGCACCGCTGGGAGGGGCACGGCTACCGCAACGCCGTGGTCCTCGACGTCTCCGGAGCGCTGCGCTGGAAGCCCGGCCGCAACACGCTGCGGCTGACCGTCGGGCCGGACCGGGTGAGCCTGGTGCGCACCGACCGCAGCCGCAAGGAGCGTTCCGTGGCGCTCGGCCGTCCGGACCGGCTCGGCCCGCTCGGCGCGGAGTCGCTGGCCCGGCTGCTCACCGCCCGCCGGATCAGCCTGGGCACCGACATCTCGCAGCCGCTGGACACCGACGTCGAGTTGACCACCCTGCTCGGCATCCCCGATCTGCACCGGCACGACCCGCAGACCCTCTTCAGCAAGCACATCGGCTCCGCCCGGCTGCGGGTGCCGGTCGCGGTCGGCGTGGACGGCCGCCCGGTGGAGCTCGACATCAAGGAGTCGGCGCAGGGCGGCATGGGTCCGCACGGCATGCTGATCGGCGCCACCGGCTCCGGCAAGAGCGAGCTGCTGCGCACGCTGGTCCTGGGGCTGGCCCTGACCAACTCCTCCGAGACCCTCAACTTCGTCCTGGTCGACTTCAAGGGCGGCGCCACCTTCCTCGGCCTGGAGGAACTCCCGCACACCTCCGCGGTCATCACCAACCTCGCCGACGAGGTCGCCCTGGTGGAGCGCATGCAGGACGCCCTGCACGGCGAACTCATGCGCCGCCAGGAGCTGCTGCGCTCCGCGGGGAACTACACCTCCGCCCTGGAGTACGAGCGGGCCCGCGCCGCGGGGGCCGACCTGGCCCCGCTGCCCAGCCTGTTCGTGGTGGTCGACGAGTTCAGCGAACTGCTGTCCACGCACCGGGAGTTCATGGACCTGTTCGTGATGATCGGCCGCCTCGGCCGTTCGCTCGGAGTTCATCTGCTGCTCGCCTCGCAGCGTCTGGACGAGGGCCGCATGCACCAACTGGAGAGCCATCTCTCGTACCGCATCGGTCTGCGTACCTTCTCCGCCATGGAGAGCCGCGGTGTGCTGGGGGTGCCGGACGCCTACCAGCTCCCGGCCTCGCCCGGCAACGGCTATCTGAAGTCGGGTGTAGAGGCCCTGACCCGGTTCCGGGCCGGCTACTCCTCGGGCATCTACCGGCGTCGTACCGGCGCGGTGGTGCAGGCCCGGGTGGCCAGCCAGGTGGTGCCGTGGACCAGTGGCTGGGTGGTGCCCCGCACGCTTGAGGCCGCGCCCGAACCCGAGCCGGAGACCGAGGAGAGCGAGGAGGACGAGGAGACACTGCTCGCCGTGGCCCTGGACCGGCTGCGCGACTCCGGCCCCGCGGCCCACCAGGTGTGGCTGCCGCCGCTGGACGAGCCCTCTCCGCTGGACGCCCTGCTGCCCGGTATCGCGCCCGACCCGGAGCGTGGCCTCATCGCCACCGGCTGGTCCGGCACGGGCCGCCTGCGGGTCCCGGTCGGCCTGGTGGACAAGCCCTTCGACCAGCGCCGCGACCCGCTGATCGTGGACCTCTCCGGGGCCGGCGGCCACGTCGCCATCGCGGGTGGTTCACAGAGCGGCAAGTCCACCATCATGCGCACCCTGATCGGTGCGCTCGCCCTCACCCACACGCCGGCCGAGATCCAGTTCTACTGCCTCGACTTCGGCGGCGGCGGTCTCTCGCAGTTCGCCGCGCTTCCGCACGTCGGCGGCGTCGCCGCGCGACTGAACCCGGAGCGGGTGCACCGGGCGGTCGCCGAGGTCATGACGCTGCTCGCCCGGCGCGAGCAGTTCTTCGTGGACCACACCGTCGACTCCATGCAGTCCTACCGGCGCCGCCGGGCCGCCGGGGAGTTCCCCGACGAGCCCTTCGGCGACGTGTTCATGGTGGTCGACGGCTGGTCGACGGTCCGCCAGGACTACGACGACCTGATCCCGAAGTTCAACGAACTGGCCGCCCGCGGCCTCAACTACGGCATCCACCTACTCATCACCACCACCCGCTGGGTGGAACTGTCCGCCCAGGTCCGCGACCAGGCGGCCACCCGTCTCGAACTGCGCATGGGTGACCCGATGGACTCCGAGATCGACACCCGCAAGGCCCGCTCCGTGCCGCGCAGCGGTGGCCGCGGCATCACCGCCGACACCAAGATGCACTTCCTCGCCGGGCTGCCCCGGCTGGACGGCAGCGGCTCCCTCGAAGACCTCGGCGAGGGCGTCGGCCACCTGGTCTCGGAGGTCGCCAAGCACTGGCCCGGCGCGCCCGCCCCGCAGGTCCGGATGCTGCCGCACCGGCTCCCGCTCGCCGAACTGCCCGCGCCCGAGTCCACCGAGGGCGACGGCATGCGGCTGCCTCTCGGTATCGACCAGGACGCCCTGGAACCGGTCTGGCACGACTTCAGCCGCACCCCGCACCTGGTCGTGGTCGGCGACACCGAGAGCGGCAAGACCAACCTGCTGCGCCGCATCACGGAGGGCATCACCACCCGGTACTCGCCCACCGAGGCGAAGATCATCGTGGTCGACTACCGCCGCACCCTGATCGACACCATCCCGGAGGAGTACCGCATCGGGCATGTGATCTCCCTGGACAACCTCAAGGAGACCATCGAGGGCGCGGCGCGGGCGATGAAGACCCGTGTGCCGGGTGCTGACATCGCCCCGGGCCGGATGCGCAAGTGCGACTGGTGGACCGGCCCGCGCCTGTTCATCCTGATCGACGACTACGACATGGTGTCCGGCAACTCCTTCCAGAGTCCGATGGAGCCGCTCTTCGAGTACCTGACGCTCGGCTTCGAGATGGGTCTGCACCTGGTCGTCGCCCGTAGTGCCATGGGTGCCGGGCGCGGTCTCAGCGACGCGCTCATCCGCCGTCTCGACGAGGCCAACAACCCGGCGGTGCTGCTGTCCTGCCCGCCCACGGAGGGCCGCCTCTTCGGCAACGCGAAGCCCCGCAACCTGCCGCCCGGCAGGGCTCTGCACATCGCCCGCCGCCGCGAACGCCTGATGCAGACGGCCCTGGTGGACGAGCGCCCCCCGGAGACCGACTGACACCACACACACCCCACCCCACGAACGACGGAAGCGGGGGCCACCGACAGGTGGCCCCCGCTTCCGTGCCCCAAGTGGGGCGCGGGGAACGGCGCAATCTTTCGCTTTTCCCCCTCAGGGGCGCGGGGAACAGCGCAAGCTTTTGCCGTTCGCCCTCAGGGGCGCGGGGAACGGCGCAGTCTTTTTGCTTTAAGGGGCGCGGGGAACGGCGCGACCGGCCCCACCGACCCGCAGACGGCGAGCGACCCGCTCAGTCCTCTTCCGCTTCCGCCGCGCCGGCCGGCACGGAAGCACCCGCACCCGCACCCGCCGGCCGCCACCCCCGTGCCCGAGCCCTGGGAAGGGCAAACGCGGCCCAGAGGACGGCGAGCACGCCACCCGTGCCGAGGAGCACGAAGAGCGTGGCCCGGTCGGTGGCCCGATCGGCCACAGCCGTGTCGCGGACGGTGACAGGCTCCGCCCGCTCGCCCTTGACGGCCGCCTCGGAGTCACTGAGGACCGTGGTGACGGCGGCATACGCGTCGAGCTGCGGAATGTCGGCCGGATACGCCGTCGCGGTCAGCCGACGAGCGACGTCGTCGGCCGAGTCGTCGGGCCGCGCGCCCCGCACCGCCGCGGCGGCCCCGGCGGCGTAGGCAGTCGCGACCGAGGCACCCGCACCGAGGTAGTGACCGTCTCCGCGCGGCCCGCCGGAAACCACTCCGGCGCCGGGAGCGACCAGGTCGATACCGCCGGTGGCCAGGGAGTTGTCCGGCCGGGCACCGGCGGGAAGCATGTCGGCGACCGAGAGGACCCCGGGTTCACCGGCCGGCCAGTAGGTGCGGGCCGGTATCTCCTCGGTGTTGCTGCCCCGGGGCGGGTCCGGGGTGGCCGCGGCGACCACCACGGCGCCCTTCTTGCGGGCCGCGGCGACCGCACTGGTCAGCGCGGCGTCACGGCGCGGCAGCGCCACCGCGACGGCGATCACCTCGGCCCCGGCCTCGGTCGCGTCGTTCAGCGCCTGCACGACCAGCGAGGAGCTGACCTGACCGCGCTGGTCGGTGCCGCGCAGGGCCAGGATCTTCGCACCCGGGGCCACGCCGGTCAGGCGCGCGCTGTCCCCGCCGGCCCCGGCGATCAGCCCGGCCAGGAAGGTGCCGTGCCCGACACAGTCGTCACCCGCGGTGCCCTGGGCGGTGACCCGGCCGTCGAGTCCTTCGGCGCCGGTGTCCACACCGGTGTCGATCAGGGCCACGGTCACGCCCGCACCGGTGCTGTACCCGTGCAGCCGGTCCAGGTCGAGGCGCTGGCGCGACCAGTCCTGCTTCTTCGCCTTCTCGCGGGAGGCCGGGGTGCAGGCCGCGTCCGGGTCGATCGAGGAAGGCATGCCGGGCAGTTCCTGGCCCTTCCCGTCCGCCGCCGGCAGGCGCGACAGGGGCGCCGCCTGGGCCGTGACGGCCGTGGGCAGCAGCAGGGCGGCGACGCAGCCGACACCGGACAGGAGACGGGCGGCCTCGCGGGCGGAGGCCCTCATCGGGGCATCGCCTTCGGTGCCACGGTCACGACGTCCCCGGGAAGGAGGATGCGCAGGTCGTCCAGGGTAGGAGCGGCCAGCGAACTGAGCCGTCGTGCCTGGCTGGTGACCATCGTCTCGACCACCTGGCGGGCCAGGCGGGCATTGCCGAAGGACCGGTCCCTGGGCAGTGATTCGAAGTACTCCTTGAGCAGCGGGCCGGTGCCGGGTCCGCACTCGTAGCCCATGTTCGCGGCCTGTGTCCGCACGATGGTGACCAGTTCCTCGGAGGAGTAGTCGGCGAAGCCGATCCGGCGCGGGAAGCGGGAGGAGAGGCCCGGGTTGGAGGCGAGGAAGCGTTCCATCTCGTCGGTGTAACCGGCGACGATGACCACCACCTCGTCGCGGTGGTCCTCCATCAGCTTCAGCAGGGTGTCCACCGCCTCCTGGCCGAAGTCGGCGCCGCCGCCCTTCGGGGTGAGGGTGTACGCCTCGTCGATGAACAGCACGCCGCCACGGGCCTTTTCGAAGACCTCGCGGGTGAGCTGGGCGGTGTGGCCGATGTAGCGGCCGACCAGGTCGGCACGGGCCGCCTCGACCAGCTGGCCCCGCTGGAGGATGCCGAGCTGGGTCAGGATCTCCCCGTAGAGACGGGCGACGGTCGTCTTGCCCGTACCGGGCGGGCCGGTGAAGACCAGGTGGTTGCTGAGCGAGGGCACCGGCAGTCCGGCGGCGGCCCGGTGGCGGGCCGTGGTGATGAGGTTGACCAGGTCCGCGACCTCGCGCTTCACCTCGGCCAGGCCGATCATGTCGCCGAGGCGGGTCAGCGGGTCGTCGGCCGGTGCCGCGGTCTCGGAGGCCTTCGTGCCGGCGGTCGCGGAGACGTCCTCGGGCAGCAGCAGGCGCAGGTCGCGCTCGCCGACCTGCTGCAGGGAGGCGAGCCGGACCGCCTGTCTGTCCACCATCTCCTCGAACACCCCGCGGGCCGCACGGCCGTTGCCGAAGCCGGCGTCCCGGGGCATCGCCTCGAAGTGCGCGGCCAGCGCCGCCTCGGTGCCCTCGCCCAGCTCGTACTGGTGCTGGGCGCACATGTTCTCCATGATCGCGACCAGTTCGGGCACCGAGTAGTTCTCGAACTCGACCGTGCGCGAGAAACGCGAGGCCAGACCCGGGTTGGAGGCCAGGAAGGAGTCCATCTCGCGGGAGTAGCCGGCGGCGACCACCACCACGTCGTCGCGGTGGTCCTCCATCAGCTTCAGCAGGGTGTCCACCGCCTCGCGGCCGAAGTCGGCGCCGCCGTTGTTGCTGTCCGAGGTGAGGGTGTACGCCTCGTCGACGAACAGCACGCCGCCGAGGGCCCGTTGGAAGGTCTCGGTGGTCTTGATGGCGGTACCGCCGACGACCTGTGCGACCAGGTCGGCGCGGGAGACCTCCACCAGGTGCCCGCTGCGCAGCGAACCCAGTTCGGCGAGGATCGACCCGTAGAGGCGGGCGACGGTGGTCTTACCGGTGCCGGGCGGGCCCGCGAAGATGAGGTGCCGGCTCATCGGCGGGGCCGACATGCCGAGCTGTTCGCGGCGCTGCGCGAGCTGGGTCAGGTTGACCAGCGTACGTACCTGCTGCTTGACGTTCTCCAGGCCGATGAGCGCGTTGAGGGCGCCGAGCGGGCCCTCGGGACGGTCCGCGGCGGGCGCGTCGGCGGCGCCTGATCCTGCCGGGTCGGTGTTCTCGGCGCTGCCGGAACCCCAGGCGTCCCGCTTGCCGTTGCCGGTGCTGTTCAGGCCCTCCACGGCCAGCCGCTCGCCGGGGGCGGTCTGCACCAGGCCGCCGCCCTCGTTCTCCCGGGCGAGGCAGTTCACCACGGAGACGGGTGCGGTGGACTCCACCCGGAAGCCGTCCTGGGCGCCGCCGGAGACCTCGCAGCCGCTGAGCGAGGCGAGCGCGCCCTCGCGGAGCAGGAAGCCGTGGCCCCTGGGGGCGTGCACCGAGGTGCGGTTGGCGGTCAGCTCGCCGCCCGAGGCGACGACCACGCCTTCCTCGCCGGATATCTCGATGCGGAAGTCGCGGACGGTGACGTTGCCGCCGTCCTCCACGACCAGGCCGTTGGTCGTCGTGTCGGAGACTCCGCCGCCGGCCAGGTAGAGGGTGCTGCCGGAGGCGACACGTACTCCCGCGCCCTTCGGCCGGACGATCTCGCAGTCCTCGGCGCGGCCTCGGGCGTCCTTGGAGACCACGATGCCGTCACCGGTGGGCTCCACCAGCCGGGCCCGGCGCAGCAGCGGGTTGGCGCCGCCGCGCACCGCGATCGCGGGCGAGCCGCCGATCACCTCCAGGTGGTCGAGCTCCGCCGCCGAGTCCTCCTCCAGGAGCAGTCCGGTCTGGTCGCAGTCGCGGACCGTCAGGCCGGTCAGGGCCGGGGAGGCCGCTCCGGCGACCCGCAGGGCCGCGCCCTGCGCGCCGTCCACCCAGCAGTCCTCGAAGGTGCCGCGCGAGCGATCGGTGACGAGCACGCCGTGTCCGCGGGTGCGCGAGACGCGGCAGCGGCGGAGCACCGGGTCGGTGCCCTTGGCCAGGACGATCCCGTTCCCCGACGCCCCGGTGACGCGGAGGTCCTCCAGCGTCGTACGGCCCGCGCTGCTCAGGTGCACCCCGGTGCTGGTGTCGTGGACCACGGTGCGGATCACCGAGAGGGCGCTGTTCTCCTCCAGAGCGATGGAGGGCTTGTCGGTGGAGGAGATGTCGCAGTCCTCGACGGTGCCGCGGGCCTCGCCGTTGGCGAGCAGTCCGTTGCCGCGGGCGTCGCGCACCGTGCAGCCGCGGACGCGTGCCTCGCCCTGTTCCGCGATGACCAGGCCGCTGGTGCCGAGGTGTTCGAAGGTGCAGGACTCCACGGTGGTGGGCGTGGTCGAGGTGACCACGATGCCCGCGCCCTGCGAGTTGCTCACCCGGCATTCCCGCAGCGCGAGCGAGCCGGTGCCCCCGGCCAGCAGCGCGGTCCATGCGGAGCCGATGATCTCGCAGCCGTCCAGCGCGGCCTGCCCGCGCCGGACGTCCACGGCGGGCTGCTCGGCGTCGCCGCCGCGCAGGGTCAGTTCGGAGAGCATCACGGCGTCGGCGCGCAGCGCGAGCACACTGCCCGAGCGCGGCCGGATCTCCACGGTGCCCCGGCCCTCTTCGGCGGTGAGGGTGACCCTGGTGTTGATCACCAGGTTCTCCGCGTACGTCCCGGGCCGGACGCTGATGAGCGCGCCGGTACGGGCAGCCGAGAGTGCCTCACCGATCGTCCGGTAGCGATCCCGGTCCCCCGGACCGACCGTCAGTACCTGGCGCGACACGCACCAACCTCCTTGCCACGGGGGCTTCAGCTACGGGCGCCCCCTCACCGGGGGCGCGTGTCGGTGAAACCGACGGTGCCATCATGCCTCGCCCTGGGGCGGGCGGGTGCCGAGAGGGGTGCTCCCGGGCTCTCCGGGGGCCCTCTCGGGCTGCGTGCGCCTTGTCTCAGACGCTCCACTTCTGGTTGTCGGTCCCCGCGCAGCTCCACAGCTGCAGCCAGGCACCGCTGCCCCGGTTGTTGTCCTTGATGTCGACACACTTGCCGACGACGGTGTTCACCAGGTCGTGGCTGGAGTTCAGTACGAACTTCTGCGCTGCGTTGCCGCTGCACCGGGCGATCTGGATGGGTGTGCCGTCGTTGTAGTTCGCGTTGGCCACGTCCAGGCAGTAGCCCTTGATGCGGACGGTGCCGTCGGAGGCGAACTGCCATTTCTGCGCGGCACCGCCGTTGCAGTCCCACACGAACAGCTTCTTGCCATCGCCGAAATCACTGCCCGGTACGTCGATGCACTTGCCCGAGAGGTGACTGCGCAGGGAGACGGCGGCACTCAGGGTCACGCCCGAACCGGACTTGGCGGGCTTGCTGCCGCCACCGCCGGACTTCGTCCCGCCGCCCTGCTTCTTCGGCTCGTCCTTCTGGGCGGCGGTGTCCTTCTTCGGCTCGTCTGCGTCCTTGCCCTCGCCCTTGCCCTTGCCCTCGCTCTTCGCCGGGGCGGAAGTAGCGGCGTTCTGCGGCGACTTGCCCTGCTTGACGGGGTCCTTCTTCCCGCCGCCCGAGGACCCGGTGTCGGGCGAGGTCTCCGCGAACTCGCCCGGTACGTCCTGGGCGTTCCCACCGAGCACGGTTCCCGCGGACGCCGGTCCCCTGCGGTCGTTGTCGTCGTCCCCGCCGAGCATCAGCAGCGGCACGGACACGAGCAGCGCTCCCGCTACGGCGGCCCCGGCCAGCACCGCCTTACCGGGCCGGCCCACCGGTCCGGTCTGCTGCTGCGGCCGGTCGATGGCGGTCGCGGTCATGGTCCGTACGAGCGCGGGCAGTCGGCTCTTGGCTTCCGCGGCGGCGCTGGGGTCGGTCCCGGATTCCAGCTCGGAATCCGTCTCGGGCTCGGTGTCAGGCTCGGATTCGGCCTCGGACCGACTGCCGGAAGCCGACCCGCTCTCGGGCCCGGCCCCGGGCTCTGTCCCGGCTCCAGGCTCGGTCCCGGGCTCGGGGGCCGCGCCCGGCGTGGCTGTCGCCGCGGGCCCGGACTCGGGCGTGGGGTCGGACTCCGGCGTGGCCGTGGGTTCGGGCCTGGGCTTGGGCTCGGCGACGGTGGCGGCCGCGGAGGTCGCGGCCGTCTCCTCGCCGCCGGAGCCGGAGCCGGAAGCGGAACCCGCGCCGGAGCCGGAACCTGAACCGGACTCGGCACTCTGGGAGGCGGGGTCCTGCTGGGTCGAACGTGTCACGGGGTCCTCCCTGCGATGTGGGGGCTGTGGGAGTGGAGTTCGGAAGAACTGTCGGTCCGGGGCCCGGCCACCCCGGCGTCCGCTGCGGGCATCGCCTCGACGCCCGGTCCGCGTACGGGACCGAGAAGACTGTCCGCCGGGACGAGCAAGGGGGCCGCGGCCCCGGCGTTGACCATCAGCAGGGTGCCCGACCCACTCAGCGAGCGGGCCAACTCCCGGGCCGGAAGCGTGCCATGGCGAAGTACCGGGGACATGAACTCGTGTGCCGGTGAGGTGAACAACAGGACCACAGTGGCCCCGTCCTGCCCGGTGGCCGTGAGCGGCCCGCCGTCCGGCGCGCGCACCACGGTGACCTGCGCCTCGGCGAGCGCCGCGATCGCCTCGTCCACCGAGCCGTAGCCGGTGGCGGCCCGCTGCGCCGCCGCGTCCACCGGGTCGGTGGGCTCCGGCCAGCCGAGCACCTGGGCCGAGGGCCGGTACTCCGGGTTGGCGCGGTAGTCACCCACGCCCCCGCTCTCGTCCGACTGCCATTCGCCCAGGACCGCCCACTCGGGCGGGGTCCGCTCCTCGGTCCACTCCGGGTCGACCACCCCGATCCAGTGCCCTGGCGCGCGGCGGGCGGCGTCCCGGACAGCCTCGGGTATGTCAGGGGTGTCGACTGCCTCGGTGCCATCCGTGGCGTCCGTGGCGCCTTCGGTGTCCGGGGCAGCGCCTCTGGTGTCCGTGGCGTCCGTAGTGACGACGACAGGTGACTCGGGGACGGCGGTCGGGCGGGAGTCATCGGGCAGCACGGGCGAGGCGTCGTGCCTGCCCTCTTGCCGTTCTCCGGGCCGCATCTTCACCTGAACTCTTCGGTCCGTACGAAATCCTGAGTGCCGCACCACGTGCGCGCAAGCCGACATTGATCAGATCGGGGAGCCAACAGAATGCCACACCGGTCCCACGCGTGGGGCGTTGGGGCGGACCCGTATCGGGCAGCCGCGTGCCCGTTTGCTGCCCGGGTGGAGAACTTTCCGGGAGCAGTGAGGCGTGGGTGGACAAAGCGGTGGGGCGGTTGGGGCTGAGGGTGCTGCTGTCGGCCCCGTGACGGGCTAGGTTGGGTGTGCCATCGGACCCGTCCACGTACAAGTGCCTTCCGCCCGGACGTCCAAGCCAGGGCCCGTACGGGAAGACCTCGCAGTTCAGGAGGGCATCGGATCGGTCCGCGGCCGCCACCGCGGCGGGTCATAAGGAACTCGACGACCAGGATCGAGCCGGACCGGCCCACCTCGACGCGGCACATGACCAACGCCCGCCGAGACAGCTGACGTTGGTCCGGCCGGCCGTTGTTCGGGCCCGTGCCCACCACCGACAGCTCCGCCACCGAGGAGGAGTACCGCATGTCCCCCCAGCAACCCACCCCCGGCGCGAACGCGGAGGCGGCCGCCGCCCGCCCGGAGGAGGCCGAGTCCCCGCCCGCGTCCGCGGCACCGGAGACGCGGGCGCCGAGCCCTGCCGCGGCCCCCGAGGCGGAGTCCGGCACCGCCCCGGCCGAGGAGAGCGGCACCGGCCCCGCCGGTGAGACCACCGCCCCCCCGGCGGCACCCCCGGCCGCCGACACCGCCGAGGCGCCCGAGGAGGGCGTCGCCGTGGCGGCGGCCGTCGGCACGACGCCGCCGGGCACCAAGACCGGCACGGGCGTCAGCAGCGGGCGTCCCCGCAAGCCGGTCCTGGCGGGTGCCGCGATCGCGGGCGCCGTCCTGATCGCGATACCGCTGCTGCTGGCCGGCAGCGCGCGGGACGACGGACGGCCCGACACCAAGGGACTGGCCGCGGACGGCTCCGACACCGTCCTGAACGCGAGTTCCGCGCCCGCCGGCCTCGACGACTACGTGGCCGAGAAGCCCAGTTCGTCCCCCCACAAGGAGAAGCCGAAGAAGACCGAGGCGCCGAAGGTCGTCCCGAAGGCCGTCGCGCCCTCGCCGGAGACCAAGACGAGCAGCCCGCCCGCGAAGAAGGCGAAGTCCACGCCGAAGGCCAAGCCCAAGGCGGACCCGAAGCCGAACTGGGGCACCAAGACCGTCTACGCGACCAGCGTCCTGCAGTCCGGCCAGTCCTGGAGCACCAACCGCATCCGCATGACCATGCAGTCCGACGGCAACCTCGTCGTGTACAACGAGAAGAACAAGCCCATCTGGGCGTCCATGACCTTCGGCACCAACCACCGGGCGATCTTCCAGGAGGACGGCAACCTCGTCATCCACAACGGCGACGACCGCCCGATCTGGGCCTCCCGGAGCCACGGCCACGCGAACGCCCAGCTGATCCTCCGGGCCGACGGCAAGGTGGTCGTCCTGCACAACGGCGGAGTCATCTGGTCGACCTGACGCCGCGCGGCGAGCCCGCCCGCCAGAAGTGTCCGCGGGCAGCAGGCCCGGAGTGCGCGGCCGGCCGCGCCGGACGCGGGCACACACGGACACAGGCACAGGCCCCTGGCCCGTTCCCCGGTCACCGAACCGGGAACGGGCCAGGGGCCTGTGCCTTCTTCATACTTGGAGCCCCCGCAGCGCGCCGCCTCCGTTTCTCCCCGCGCAGACGCTTCGCTCACGCACTGACGATCCGCCCACGCACGATCGAACGGACCCATGACTCCTCGCACACTGCTGGACGTACTGCTGGACGCGGCCCGCCGGGCCCCCGGACAAGTCGTCGTCCACGTCCACGGTGACGGCAGCGAAGTGACCGTCACCTTCCGGCAACTCCTTGAGGAGGCGCTGCGTGTGGCGGGCGGCCTCCGCGCTGCCGGGGTCGCCCCGGGCACCTGTGTGCCGCTGCTCGCGGAGCGCAGCGAGGACTTCCAGCCGATGTTCTGGGGTGCACTGGCGGCCGGCCTGGTACCGGTGCCGCTCGCGCCCGACGTGCGGCGGGTCGGACCGGTGTGGGAACACCTCGGCCGCCCGCCCGTCGTGGTGGACGCGGCCTGCGCGGAGGTGGCCGACGAACTGCCTGGCCCGGTGCAGGTGTTGCGGCTGGAGACGCTCCGGGAGTGCCCGACACCGGCTGCGCCCGCGACGCCCGCACCCGACGACCTGGCGTTCCTGCAGTTCTCGTCCGGCAGCACCGGTGCGCCCAAGGGCGTGGAACTGACCCATGCCGCCGTGGTGGCCAACCTGCGGCAGATAGTCGCCGTCTCGGCCCTCTCCGAGCAGGATGTCCTGGTCAGCTGGATGCCCTACTTCCACGACATGGGCCTCATCGGCACCCATCTGGCACCGCTGGCCGCGCGGACGAAGCAGGTGAAGATCGGCCCGCTGTCGTTCGCGAAGAACCCGGGCCTGTGGCTGGACGTGACCGCCCGGCACCGGGGAACGGTCCTGTCGGCCGCCAACTTCGCGCTCGCGCTGGCCGTTCGGCGCATCCCCGACGAAGTGGTGTCCGGGCTCGACCTGAGTGCGGTGCGCCTGATCCTGGTGGGGGCCGAACCGATCTCCGCGACGGTGTGGCGGGACTTCGCCGCCAAGCTGCGTCCCGCCCGACTGGACCCGCGGGCGGCGACACCCGTGTACGGCCTGGCCGAGGCGACCCTGGCCGTCACGTTCCCGCCCCTGGGCGAAGTGGCCGCGCCCGTCACCCTGGATCGAGCCGCACTCGCCCGGGGCGTGGTGGTGGAACGGAAGCCGGACGATGGTGTCACGGGACACGAGCAGGACGGTGGCGGCACAGGACGCGAGCCGGGTGCCGGCGTCGCCGAACGCGAGGCAGGCGAAGACGTCCTGGAAGTGATGGACGTCGGCCCGCCCGTGCCGGGCTGCTCGGTCCGGATCACCGACGACTCCCGTCGGACACTGGGCGACCGGCGGGTGGGTCACATCGAGGTACGGGGCCCGCAGCTGGCCCGCGGCTACCACCGGCTGCCGGACGCGACTGCGCTGTCCTTCACCGACGGCTGGCTGCGGACCGGAGACCTGGGGTTCCTGCGGGACGGCCGGCTGTGCGTCACCGGCCGTCACAAGGACGTCCTCTTCCTCAACGGCCGTACGTTCCACGCCCCGGACACGGAGGAGGTCGCGAGCGCGAGCCCCGGGCTGCCGCCCGGCACCCCGGTGGTGATCGGCTCGACGGACCCGGTGACCGGCGGCGAGCGGGTGGTGGTCTTCGTGCCCTGGGCCCGGCCGCCACGCGCCGCGGCGGAGGTTCTGGACGGAGTCGCGCGACGGGTCCGTACCGCCTTGGGCCACGACGACGTACGCGTGCTCGCGCTGCCGCCGTCGGCCTTCCCGCGCACCACGAGCGGCAAGTTGCAACGGCAGCGGATGCGGGCCCGCTTCGAGGCGGGCACGTACCGGCCCGCCGCGTCGTCCGGGATCCCGGCAGCCTCCGCAATCCCCACACCCTCAGCAACTCCTACACCTCCTCCACCTCCCGCAGCTCCTGCGACGGGCCGGAAGTCGCGGCTTCCGGCCCCCCGCTCGCGCAGCGGCATGCGGCAAGTGGTGCGCAGGGCCTGGGCCCAGGCCCTGCGCCTGCCGGAGGCGTCCTTCGGGGACGACGACCGATTCTCCGAGCTGGGCGGCACCTCGCTCAAAGCCATGGAGACGCTCGCCGAGCTGGAACAGGCCCTGGAGATCACACTGGGCCCCGCCGTGCTGCGCAACGACACCGTCGCCGCCCTCACCGATCACCTGCTGGCCATGACGGACCTGGCCTCGGTGGAGGAGGCCGCCGCCCCGCACAGGTCACACGGGACCACCGCGGACGGACAAACCTCGTCCTCGACGGCGGTCGTCGCGATGGCCTGCCGTTTCCCCGGCGCGAGTACGCCGGAGGAGTTCTGGGAGCTGCTGACGGCCGGGCGTGACGTCGTCACCGAGGTGCCACGGGACCGTTGGGGCACCGCACTGCCCGAGTCAGCGGCGGACGGGCCGATGCCGACCGACTCCACCGGCCGCTGGGGCGCGTTCCTGGACGACCCGGCCGCCTTCGACGCGGGCCATTTCGGCATCGGCGACGAAGAGGCCCGCACCCTGGACCCGCAGGCCCGGATCTTCCTCGAACTGGCCCACGAGGCCCTGGAGCGGGCCGGTTACGCCGGACCGCGCCGACGCGGCCTACGGGTCGGTGTCTTCGCCGCCGTAGGGGACAGCGGCTACCGCCGGATCCTCGCCGACGCCTCCCCCGCACCGTCCGCGACGACACTGACGGGCAACCTCCCCAACCTCATCGCCGCCCGGGTCTCGCACTGCCTCGACCTGGACGGCCCGGCGCTCGCGGTCGACACCGCCTGCTCCTCGGGTCTGGTCGCGCTGCACCTGGCCCGCCGCAGCCTCGCGGACGGGGAGTGCGACATCGCCGTCGTCGGCGGAGTCAACCTCCACCTCACTCCCGACGGACACCAGGCACTGGAAGCCGCGCAGGCCCTCTCCCCCACCGGACGCAGCCGCGCCTTCAGCTCGGCCGCCGACGGGTTCGTACCCGGCGAGGGCGGCGCGGCCCTCGTCCTGCGACGCCTGGCAGACACCCGCCGGGACGGCGACGACGTACTCGCCGTCGTGCGCGGCACCGCGGTCAACAACGACGGCACCTCACTGAGCCTGATGGCACCCAACCCGCTCCGTCAGCGCGAGGTGATCACCCGCGCGTACGAGGTCTGCGGCGTCGACCCGGCATCGGTGACGTACGTCGAGGCACACGGGACGGGTACGGCCGTCGGTGACCCCATCGAGCTGCGGTCCCTGGCCCACGCCTTTCCCGTACGCGAGGGCGGTCCGCCACGGCTGCTGGGCTCGGTGAAGACGAACGTCGGGCACCTGCTGAACGCGGCCGCCCTGCCCTCACTGGTGAAGGTGGTCCTGACGCTGCGGCACGGCCGGCTGCCCGCCTCCCTGCACCACACACCGCCGTCGCCCGCCGTGGAGCGGTCCGGATTCGCGCTGGTCACCGAGACGGGTCCCTGGCCGTCGGCCGACTCGTCCGGCCCCCGCAGGGCCGGTGTCAACGCCTTCGGCTTCGGGGGCACGAACGCGCACGCGGTCCTGGAGCAAGCACCGCCGTACCCGGCACCGGAACCGACCGACAACGACGGCCCGCATCTGCTGACCCTGTCGGCGCGCGGCGCGGCCGGTCTGGACGCCTGGGCGTCCCGGCTGCTCGGCCATCTGCGCGCGCACCCGGAGCTGGACGAGGGAGACGTCTGCCGGGCGGCGGCCACCGCCCGCGACGAGGGCCCGCGCCGCCTCGCCGTCGTGGCCGACGGCGACCTGCGGGAACGCCTGGCCGCTGCCACCGCCACCGGTCCCGCCCCCGGTCCCGGTCGACTGCCGGGTGTGGTCACCGGCACGGTGGTGAACCGGCCACGGACGGTCTTCGTGTTCCCGGGACAGGGTTCGCTGCGACCGGGCCAGGGCCGGGCGCTGTATTCGACGGCGCCGGTGTACCGGGACACGCTCGACGAGGCGTCGGCCCTCGTCGGCCCGGTGCACGGACGGGAGTTGACGGCCTGGTGCGTCGAACCCGATGTGGACGCGCGGGCCCAGGCCGCGACAGAGGTGGCTCAACCGCTGCTGGTGGCCCACGGGGTCGCGCTCGCCCGGCAGTTGCGGGCCTGGGGTGTACGGCCGGACGCGCTCGTCGGGCACAGCGTCGGAGAACTGACCGCCGCCTGTGCCGGCGGGATGCTGTCGTTCGCGGACACGCTGGCGTTCGTCGCGCAACGTGGCCGGCTCATGGGAGCGTCCACCCCGCCGGGCGCGATGGCGGCGGTGCGGGGGGCCGACGAGGAGGACGTGGCCGCCCTGGTCGCCGCGGCTCCCGAGGAGCTGGCGGTCGCCGCGTACAACGGTCCGGGCAGGCTGGTGATGTCGGGCAGCCCCGGCGCCGTCGAGCGGGCGATGCGGGAACTCTCCGCGCGCGGGGCCGCCGTACGGGCGCTGGAGGTATCACGCGCCTTCCACTCGCCACTCATGGAGCCGATCGCCCGGGAACTGGGCGACGCGGCAAGCGAGTTGGGGAGCCTGACGGGCGCCCTTCCGTTGATGAGCACGCTCACCGCGGAGTGGCGGTCGCGCATGGACCCGGACCACCTGCGCGAACACGCGCTGCGGCCGGTGCGGTTCGGGCGGGCCGTGACCCGGCTGCTCGACGAGGGTTACGACACGTTCGTGGAACTCGGTTCGCGGGAGAGCCTCGCCGGTCTCGTACGCGCGGCGTCCGCCGCGTGGGAACCGACGGACGGCGCCGACAGGGACGTACACGTCGTCTCCGCGCCCCTCGGCCCGGAGCGTTCCGGTACCGCTCAGGGCGATGTCGCGGTCGGGGCGGGCGAGTTGATGGCGACGGTGGCCCATCTGTGGGCACGCGGTGCGGCATTGGACCGTACGGAACTGGGCGGTACGGGACTGGGCCGTACGGGATCGGACCGTGCGGGACTCGACGCGGGCCGTCGGCGGGTGTCGCTGCCGCCCTATCCCTACCAGCGGCGCCGCTACTGGCCCGAGGCCGCGCAGCACGGGCTGCTGCACCACGTCACCTGGCAGGCGACGCCCCCGTCAACGGCCCTTCCGCCGGACAGTGGTGAATCGGTGCTGGTGACCGGCCCGGACTCGACAGCCGTGTACGGTCTCACGCGGCAGCTCTCGGACCAGGGCGTACTGACGGCGCCGACCCCCGGCACCCGTCCGCAGACGGTGCTGCTCCTGGCCGGGCCGGCCGCACCCGGTACGGCCGCGGAGGTGGAGCGGATCCAGGGTGAACTGGTCACGGCGTTCCGAGAGGCCCTGACCCTGTTCGACCTGACCGGGGCCGACCGTCTGCTGGTCGTGACCGAGGACGTGCACGCAACGGGACACGGGCGTGAACGTCCTGACCCGATGCAGGCGGTACTGGGAGGTCTGACCCTCGCCGTGCCGTCGGAGTCCCCCGGAGCGACGGCCAACTGGGTCGACCTCTCCTCACTCGACGACGCCGAGCACCGACTGCGGGCCGTGCTCGCCGAGGTGGCGGCCCCCCAGGCGGCCGGAGCCGTCGCCTGGCGGGGCGGACGGCGGCTGGTACGGACAGTCGTCCCCGAGGCGGCTGTCGCGCCGGAGACGGTGGGCCTGCCCGGCGTCCGGGACCGGCTGCCCGCCGACGGCACCTTCCTCATCACCGGTGGCGGTGGCGGTCTGGGTTCCGCCCTGGCCCGGGAACTCGCCCGCCGCGGCCGGCCGACACTCCGGCTCACGGGCCGTTCCCCGCAACCGCCCGCGGGCCTGCTGGAGGAACTCGCCGCTCTCGGCGCCGACGCCCGCTACCACCGGGCCGACCTCACCTCGCGGGACGACGTAGAGGCACTGGTCGCCGAACTGCCCGCGCCGGACGCCGTCTTCCACGCGGCCGGAGTCGTACGGCCCGGGAGTCTGCGCGGGACGAAGGTGGAGGAGACGATGGAGGCGCTGGGCGCGAAGACGCTCGGCACGATGCTGCTGTCCGAAGCGCTCCTCCGACAGGGCCGCAGTCCTGGTGTGTGCGTGGCGTTCTCTTCCGTGTCCTCGACAGTGCCCGGACTCGCGGGGGCACTTGGCTCCTACGCGGCCGCCAACGCCTTCCTGGACTCGTTCGCCGGCGCCGAGCGGCAGGCGGGGCGGCCATGGCTGTCCGTCAACTTCGGGCCGTTCGCCGAGACGGGCCTCGCCGCCGACTTCGCCGCAAGCGCCCTCCCCCGCGTCACCGGTGGCGGAGGCCGGCCACTGTCGACCGCACCGGCGCTGGCGGCACTGCGGTCCGCCTGCGGCACCGATCTGGCACAACTGGTCCTCGCCGACCGGACGTCAGACCACCCGGACCGGGCCCGCACCCGCCGGCCTGCCGCATGTGAGCCGCTGCCCCTGCCGCCATCCGCGGCCGACACCGACGCCGACGCCGACGCCGACGTCACCAGGGGAACGCCCCTGTCCGGCACCGCCGCGGTGCTGCGGGAACTGCTGGCGCAGTCGTTGGGCATCCCGGCGTCCACCGTCGACGACGAGGCGCCGTTCCTCTCGCTGGGCCTCGATTCGCTGGGCGCGGTCGACCTCGTCAAGCGGCTCGAACGCAAGGTGGGGAGGCCCCTGGCCGCCACGCTCTTCTTCGAGTACCGGACCATCCGTGAGCTGGCGGCCCACCTGGACGCCGACCTCACCGGCATCGGGTCGGCCCCGGGCACGGAACAGGCGGCGACGCCCGCGCCCACACCCCCTGCGGACGGCACGCCCTTCGCCCTGACTCCCGTACAACTGGCCCTCCACACCAGCAGCCGGTTGCATCCCGGTGTCCCGGCCCGCGGTCATCTGCGGATGACGGTCCGCGGTCCCCTCGACCCCCATGTACTCGGTCGGGCGCTGGCAGGCCTGGCCGAACGGCACGGCATGCTGCGCCTGCGGATCGACGACCCCGGCACGGGCCCGGTGCAGCGCATCGCACCCGCCGCTCCACTCTCGACCTGGTACGAGGTCCGCGACCGCGGTGCCGAGCAGGTGACCGACCTCGAAACGGCTCTCTGCAACCAGCCCTTCGACCTGACCACGGAACCGCCGGTACGAGCCGTGCTGTTTCGCCAGGACGCAGGCGTCGCGCACCTGTTGCTGGTGGTCCACCACGCGGCGGCGGACGGATACAGCCTGAACGTGCTGGCCGAGGAACTGTGGTCCTCGTACACCGCGCTCTGGCGGGGAGAACACCCGCTCCCGGCGCCGGACGCGCCGAGCTTCGCGGTGTACGCGACGACGACCGCCCGGCCCTCCGGTACCGCCGCGTCGGAAGCCGACCGCGGCTACTGGGCCGAGCGTCTGGCAGAGCACGGGGCCGGGCGGGGCGAACCACTGCGGCTGCCGTACGACGGCGATCCCGACGCACCTCCGTCCGGTCCGCTCGTGCAGCACCACGGCTCGCTCGACGCGCCCCTCACCGCAGGCCTGGAACGGCTGGCCGCCGCGCACGACGTGTCCCTGTTCCATCTGCTGCTCGCCGCGTACGTGCGCTGCCTGTCGCGGTGGACAGGCCGGCGGGACATCGCGGTGAACGTGGCCCGAGCCCGGCGGGAAGAACGCTTCCCCGGCTTGGACCGGCTGGTCGGCCCGCTCGCCGACACCCTCCCCCTGCTGTGCGACTCGGCTCCGGACGAACCGGTCGTCGCGCTGGCCCGACGGCTGCGCCTCGGCTGGCTGGAGAGCGAACAGCACGCCGGGCTGAGCAGCCTGGACCTGGCCGCTCTCCTGCCCGGTGGAGGTCCCCGCACGGCAAGCCCGGCGGGTTTCAGCTTCGCCCGCTTCCCGGCACGTATGGCGGCCGACTGTCCGGTCGAGGTGCGGGCCGACGCGGCAGGCACCGGCTCGGCCGCGACCCGGCTGAGCCTGCTGTGCTGGGCGGACGGATCGACGCTGCGCATGTCGTGGAACTTCCCGCTGCCACTGTTCGAACGGCGGACGGTGGCGCGTCTGGACAGGGAGTACCGCGACGAACTGGCCGCTCTGTGCACGTCGTTCACCGAGCCTCCTCGTGCGGCCGACGCATCGAGCGGTGTGGTCGGCCGACTGCTTCGCCAGTTGCGTGCCACGCCCGACGCAACCGCCGTGGAGGCCGACGGATCGACTCTCACCTACGCGGCACTCGACCGCGCCTCCCACCTGTTGGCGACACGGCTGCGCGCCGAAGGCGTGCGTGCGGGCGGGCTGGTCGGGCTGCTCACCGAGCCCGGCCCGGACACCGTGATCGGCGTGGTCGGCATCCTGCGTGCCGGGGCGGGCTGGGTCCCGCTGGACCCGACGTACCCGCCGGCCCGGCTGTCGGATCAGCTGAAGCGCACGAACGCCTCCGCCCTGGTGTGCCACGCGCCGACCGCGGACACCGCGGAGCTGCTCGGCATCGACGGAGACGAAGTACGTGCGGTACGAGCCGACAGCCCCCCGGACAACCAGACGCCCGTACCCATGCCCGTGCCCGCGCACCTTCCCGCACCCGTGCCCGACGCCGACGCCGACGCCGACGCGATCGCGTACGTCATCTTCACCTCGGGTTCCACCGGCCGCCCCAAGGCGGTCCCGATCACGTACCGGTCGATGGAGAACTACCTCGACTGGGCCATCGGGACGTTCGGCTACCGCGCCGACGACCGGCTGGCGCAGACCGCGTCGCCGTGCTTCGACGCCTCGGTACGCCAACTGCTCGCGCCCCTGCTGGTGGGCGGCACCGTGGTGACCGTACCGCGGGACTTGTTGCGGGATCCCGAGCTGCTGCTGGCGTACGCCGAGCGGACACGGATCACCGTGTGGAGTTCCGTTCCGACGCTGTGGGAGCAGGTGCTGTCCGCCGCCGAGGAGCGGGTACGACGGGGCGAGGGACGGCCGGACCTGTCGGCGCTGCGCTGGGTGCACGTGGGCGGGGAGGCCCTGCCCGCCGCGCACGTACGCCGGTGGTTCGACCTGTTCGGCGACGGACAGCGCATCGCCAACCTGTACGGTCCCACCGAGACGACCGTCAACGCCACCTGCCACGTCGTCGCGACGCGTCCGGCCGACGACGTGCGGGCTCTGCCGATCGGCCGGCCGGTGGCCGGAACCGACCTGGCGGTGGTCGGCGCCGACGGCACGTCCTGCCGGGCGGAGGAACCGGGTGAACTGCTGATTGCGGGAGTCGGCCTGACACCCGGCTACCTCGGCCAACCCGAGCTGACCGCCCGCGCGTTCACCGTGCGGGACGGTCGCCGCTGGTATCGCAGCGGCGACCGGGTCCGGCTCCGCGCGGACGGCGTCCTGGACTTCCTCGGACGGATCGACGACCAGGTGAAGATCCGCGGCAACCGGGTGGAGACGGGAGAGGTCGAGGCAGCGCTCCAGACACATCCCGGCATCGCGCGGGCTTCGGTCATCGCGCGTGAGGGGCGGCTGCTGGCGTTCGTGACGGCCCGGTCCGGCGCCGGGCGGGCCGAACCGCCCGAGCTTCGCCGCCACTTGGCCGGCCTCCTGCCGCCGTACATGATTCCCGCGCGGATCACGGTGATGGACGGGCTGCCGCTCAGCGGCACCGGCAAGGTGGACCGGCGCGCGCTCGCCGGGCTTCCCGCCGATACGGCAACGGTCACCAGCGGGACCACGCCCCCGAGCGCGGCGAGCCCTTCGACCGAAGAGCAACTGGCTGTGATCTGGCGTGAGTTGCTGGACCTCGACGCCGTCTCCCCGGAGGACGACTTCTTCGACCTGGGCGGCGACTCGCTCCTCGTCCTCCAGGTGTTCGCCCGGCTCGGTGAGACCGGGGCAGCGCTGCCCCGGCCCACCGTGATCTACGACAACCGCACCCTCGCGAAGCTCGCCGCCGCGGTGGACGCGGCCGCCACGCAACGGCACCCCGCTCCGGCGGGGCCCATGACGACGGCGGACCACGCGGCACCCTTCCCCGTCACACCGGCCCAGCGCGGTTTCCTCCTCGCCGAAGCCCTCTCGCCGGGAGGAGGCGGTTCCTGGCCCGCGCGGCTGCGGCTGTCCGGCCCGCTGGACCCGGAGGTCTTCCAGGCGGCGGTCGACCTGCTGGTGGAGCGCCACGGCATGCTGCGCACCGTCTTCCCCGCCGGTGCCCGGCCGCCCGTCCAGCAGGAACTCCCGCCCTCGCTGCGTCTGCCGGTCGTCTTCGAGACCCTCACCGAGCCGGCCGAGGTCGACGAACGCGCGGCGGCCGAGGCGGCACGGCGCTTCGAACCATGGGCCTGGCCGCTGCTACGGCTCCGGGTCCTGACCCTCGGAGAGCGCGAGCACGTCCTCCTCGTACACGCACACCACCTCATCGGCGACGGATACAGTGCCGCGCTGCTCGTACAGGAACTGACCGCGGTCTACGACCGGTTGACCGCGGGCCATGCCCCCGGCCTCCCCGCCCTCCGCGCCACCTTCCGGGACTACGCGCTGCTCCCCGCCGAGGCGGAGCCCGCCGCCGCGACGGACACGGCGGAGCGCCGGGCACGGGTCGACGCCCTCTACCGGCAGCCCATGCTGCGCGCCGCCGAGGGGGAGGACGGCGCGGGACCCGTGTCGGCCGGGTTCGAGGTGGCGGGCTTCGTGCTCGACGCCGGCCTGACGGCGGCGCTTCGGGTGCTCGCGGCGAAGGCGGGCGCCACCCTGTACGCACCGCTGCTGACCGCGTATCACCAGCAGTTGTCGCAGCTCACGGGGCAGGCGGACGTGGTCGTCGGCCTGGCGGTGAGCGGCCGGGACCGCCCGCTGCCCGACGTGCACCGGATCTTCGGCCCGTTCGCCACGGCGGTACCCGTAAGGCCGTCGATCGCTCGGGGCGACGAACGGTCGGGGGACTTCGATGCCTCCCTGCGCCGCGTCGTGGCCGAGGTCGAGGAGGCACGCAGGTACGAGGACATCGTGCCCCGCAACGCCGACGGACTGCCCCTGACCTCGCAGTTCTTCTTCACCTTCCTCGACTTCTCCGTCCTGGAGTCCCCGAACGGGCAGGCGCTGACCGTGTCGTGGGACGACGGGGACAGCGCGTTCGCGCCGCCGTCGTCGGCGACGGACGTGTTCCTGGCCGCACGGCCGGAGGGCACAGGACTGCGTGTGACGGTACGAGGGTCCGCCGCGGCCTTCTCCCCGGCCACGCTGGAGGACTTCGCGCGGGCGCTCCAGGAACGGCTCGCACACGCCGTGAACCCGAGCGCCGTCGCCCCGTTCACCGCGCAATCACACGCCGTGAACCCACGAGCCGAGAACCCACACGACGCGAGCCGCCCGTCAGGCCCCAGGGAAACGCGGGAAACCATGGACGCCGCGCTGGTCGGCTATCTTCCGGCCCCCGGCCACCTGGCACGGCTGGCGGGCCTGCCCGAGGACGCCCTGCGACGGGACGACCTGCGCCGGATGCTGTTCCCCGACGGCGCTCCACGCCTGCTGGAGACGGTCCGGACACCTCTCGGCAGGTCGGGCTTCGTCTGCGTGCCCCTCTTCTCCGACGAACTCGCCCGCGATCCCGGCCTCGTCGCACACACCGCCCGCGCGGTGTCGCTCGCCTCCTCGCTCGGAGCCCGGTGCGTCTCACTGGCCGGCATGATCCCGTCGCTGACCGGTTACGGCTTCGACGTGCTCCGGTCCACGAACCTGGGACCGGCAGCCGTCACGACCGGGCACGCGGCGACCGTCGTCTCGGTGGTGCGGACGGTGCACGCGGCGCTCGACGCCACCGGGCAGGATCTGGCGGACCTCGACGTGGCGTTCGTCGGGCTGGGGTCGATCGGCGCCTCCTCCCTGGAGTTGCTGCTCTCCCGGGCCGCCCGGCCGCCCCGGCGACTGCTGCTGTGCGACGCGCCCGGCAGCGGACCACGGCTGCGGCAACTGGCACGACGGCTCACAAAGTGCGGCCGGGCCGGTGCGGTGGAGGTGATGGAGTCCCGTCCCGCACTGCCCGACGCGGTGTACGGGGCCGGTCTGCTGGTGACAGCTGTCAGCAGCCCCGTCGCGCTCCTGGACGTCGACCGGCTGCAGCCCGGCACCGTCGTGGTCGACGACTCCTTCCCGCACTGCTTCGACACCGGCCGGGCGCTGGCCCGGATGAGAGACCGTCAGGACGTACTCGTCCTGGGCGGCGGACTCCTGCACCTCGGCGACCTCAGCAGGGAGACCGCCGAGGGGTTGCCGGCAGCCGCAGCCGCCGGCTACCTGGCCCAGCCGTGGCTGGAGGGAACCCTCGCCTCCTGCCGCGTGGAGTCCCTGCTGCACGCGGCGGATCCCCAACTGCCGCCGGTGCACGGCCTGGTGGACGAAACGACCGCCCTCGCCCATTGGGAGGCCGTGGAACGCGCGGGGGTGACGGCCGGCCCACTCCACCTGCTGGGCCACACCGTCGGGGCGGCCACTCCGAGAGGCGTACGGATGGCCGGTGCGCGGATGGCAGGTGTACGGGTGACAGGCCCCCGACCTTCGCCGCGGCAGCCGTACTGAGCAGGGTGGGGCGGGAGTGCCGTGGCGATCAATCGGCGAGTTCAAGATCATGTACAGGACAGCCTCTAGGATGGCGGGGCACAGTGTTCGGATGCGCGCAGAGTTGCGTTCACCGCAGGGAGACTGCTCATGGGCACCACAGAGGCCGTAGGTTCACCGTCCGACAGCAGGGTTCTGGACGGCCAGTCGGCCGGTCCTGTGATGCCGCGTCTGCTCCTGGGTGCGCGGTTGCGCGCGTTGCGGGAGGAGATGGAGATCTCCCGTGAGGCCGCCGGGCATGTCATCCGCGCCTCCCGGTCCAAGATCAGCCGTCTGGAGGCCGGCCGTCACGGGTTCAAACTGCGTGACGTGACCGACCTGCTGACGCACTACGGCGTCACGGACGAGGCCGAGCGCGCCACCCTGCTGGCCTTGGCCGAAGAGGCCAACACCCTCGCCTGGTGGCAGTACTACGGCGACGTGGTGCCCACCTGGATGCAGACCTACCTCGGGGCCGAACAGGCGGCGAGCCTCATCCGCTGCTTCGAGGTCCAGCGCGTTCCCGGCCTCCTGCAGACCCCCGCCTACGCGCGCGCCTCCATCCAGCTCGCCCACCCGGGCGCCGCCCCGCAGGAGATCGAGCGGCGCGTCACGCTGCGTGTGGAGCGGCAGCGGATCCTGCGCCGGAAGCCGGCCACCCAGCTCTGGGCCGTGATCGACGAGGCGGCGCTTCGTCGCCCGGTGGGCGGCATCGACACGATGCGCGCCCAGCTCAGGCATCTCATCGAGATCTGCCGGCTCCCGCAGGTCACCGTCCAGATCATCCCGTTCCACGCCGGCGGTTACGCCGCCGAAGGCGGTCCGGTCACCATCCTGCGCCTGCCCGGCGGCCAACTCCCCGACGTGGTCTACCTCGAACACCTCGCGACCGCTCTCTATCCCGACAAGCGGGCCGAGATCGAGCGCTACTGGGATGTCATGAACCGGCTGGGGCTCGAAGCGGAATCACCGGAGGAGACGCCGACGATCCTGCACCGCATCCTCCAGGAGACGTGACCGCCGGGCGTGAACCCCTGGTGTGAACCCCGGCGTGGGCCCTCGGCGTGAGCCGTCGGTCGGCCCACGCCGACCGCACGGACCGCAGCCCATCGGCACCGGCCCACGCCGACCGGTGGACTCAGCGCTTGAGGGCGACACCGCCGTACTGGTGCACCTCGGCGGGCAGGCCCAGGGCCTCGGTGTCGGGACGCCAGCGCGAGCACGACGCCACACCCGGTTCGAGCAGTTCCAGACCCTCGAAGTAGCCCTCGATCTGCTCGGGGCTGCGGAGGATGTACGGGATCGAACCGCCCTCGTTGTACTGCTGGATGGCCGCGACGTACGACTCACTGGTGTCGGTGCTGTCGTACTGCACGAGGTAGCTGCCGGGCGGCAGCGCGTCCACCAGTTGCCGCACGATCGAGCGTGCCTCGTCGTAGTCCTCGATGTGGCCCAGGATGCCCATCAGCATGAGAGCGACCGGCTGGTCGAAGTCCAGCGTCTTCGCGGCTTCCCGCACGATCGTGGCCGGGTCGCGCAGATCGGCGTCGACGTAGTTGGTGACACCTTCCGGTGTACTGGTGAGCAGCGCGCGGGCGTGTGCCAGTACCAACTGGTCGTTGTCGACGTAGACGATCCGGCTCTCGGGGGCCACCCGCTGAGCGATCTGATGGGTGTTGTCCACGTTGGGCAGTCCGGTGCCGATGTCCAGGAACTGCCGGATGCCCTCCTCGGCGGCCAGATGGCGAACGGCGCGGGCGAGGAAGTACCGGGCGGCACGCGCTCCGGTCTCGATACCGGGGAAGACGGCGCGGAACGCGTCGCCGGCCACCCGGTCGACCTCGTAGTTGTCCTTGCCGCCCAGCCAGTAGTTCCAGATCCGGGCCGACTGCGGCACGGAGGTATCGATCTTGGAGAGCGCCTCCCGCTCGGAGTTCTCTGCCTCATCAGTCATGGACGCTCCTGTGCCTCGTAGTCGTGGGCGCCCACGTTATTCCTCACGACTCGACTCATGTGCATCACCGGCCCCAACCCGCCCTGTCCGGCCACTCGTTGGCTTGATTGCCTCGGCCGTGGCGCTGTGACCGGCCTTGCTCTCAGCGACGCGCCATGGAGGCCCACGCGTCCTCGTCCAGGGCGAGGCAGGGGTCGGTCTCCGTACGCGGCGGCATGACGGGCACGTCGTCCCTGGTCCGCAGCGCGGCGGCGGCCGCCAGATGGCCGAGGCGCAGCCGGGAGCGTTCGTCGCGGCCCTCCAGCACGCCGGTCAGGTAACCGGCCGCGAACGCGTCGCCCGCACCGACCGGTTCGACCACCTTGGTGGGCAGTGCGGGCACGAACGTCCGGAGTCCGCCGACGTACGAGGTCGCTCCGTACTCGGCGTCCTTGACGACCACGGCGGGTGCGTCGGTCGCGGCGGCGAGCAGTTCCGCGATGTCGTCCGGACGTGCCGTGCCCCACAGCGCCTCGGCCTCGTCCCGTCCTACGAACACGATGTCCGCGGCGCGGGCGAGCGCCAGCAGACTCGGTGCGGCGTCCGTACCTCGACCGCGCCACAGCGCGGGACGGTGGTTCACGTCGAAGGAGACGAGCGGACCGTGCGCGGCGCGGCCGTCCCGTCCGACGAGCAGCGTCTCCAGCAACCGGGCGCAACTGTCGGAGAGGGCGGCGGCGACCCCCGACAGATGCAGGATCCGGGCGCGGCGGAGCGCGGGGTGCCGGGCCAGGTCCGGGCCCATCGCGGACGCGGCGGACCCACTGCGGTAGTAGTGCGTGCGGGTGTGCCCCTGGCCAGGGTCCGGGTCCGGGTCCGGGTCCGGGTCCGGGTTCGGGTTCGGGGCCGGAGCGGGGTCCGGGGCCGAGTGGGGGGTGGTGGTCAGGTCCGGTGCCGGGGCGGGGTCCTTGAAGTACACGCCGGTCGGGCGGTCCGGATCGATCTCCACGGCGCTCACGTCCACGCCGCGCGCGGTCAGTTCGGCCAGGATGCGTCGAGCGAACGGGTCGTCGCCCAGCCGGCTCAGCCAGGCGGCGCGGTGCCCGAGTCCGGCCAGCCCGCAGGCGACGTTGGACTCGGCGCCGCCGACGGCCATGCTCAGCATGGCCTGCTCGGCGAGCGGGCGTGCGTCCGGCGGGCTGAGTACGGCCATCGTCTCGCCGACGCACACGACGTCGGCCGCCCGCTCATGACGGTCGGCGGCGCGGGGAGGGGGCGGCAGGGACACGGGCTTCTCCTGGCGGATGGCGGACGTGGCTGGGAGGGGAGACGGAGGGGTGCGGGGCGGAGGGGCTGGAAAGGGGCGGCCGTGGCGGACGGCGCCCATGGTTCGGCGGTTCGGCGGCTCGGCGGCTCAACGCTTCAGGCGGAGCGCAGCCGCAGCATGACCTTGCTGCTCCCGCTCCCCGGATCGGCGGCGACGGCGAGCGCCTCCGCGGCCCGTTCCAGCGGAAAGCGGTGAGTGATCAGCGGAGTCACGTCGAGGCCGTCCCCGAGTGCGCGCAGCGCGTCGTCGATCTCCTCGACGAAGCGGTACGAGCCGATCCAGGTGATCTCCCGGGTCACCAGGTCGCCGAGGGCCGCGGCCACGGCCGTACCGGGCAGGTTGCCGACCTGGACGAGGGTTCCGCCGCGGGCCGTGGCCCGTAGCACCGGCCCGAGCGCGGCCGGGGCGCCGGACGCCTCGAAGACCACGTCCACGTCCTCGGGCAGCCCTTCGCCCGCGGAGAGGTCCCGTGTCTCGTCGGCGCCCATGGCGCGGGCGACCGCGAGCGAGGACGACGCCACGTCGGCGGCGATCACCCGGCCCGCGCCGCGGTACCGGGCGGCGGCGACGACCAGGGAGCCGATCGGTCCGCAGCCGTTGACCAGGACCGTGCGGCCTCGCAGCTCGGGAACCCGGCCGACGGCGTGCAGTGCGACGGCCAACGGCTCGGCGAGGGCGCCCTGTTCGGTGGTGACGCCGTCCGGCAGCGGCCGGATCTGGGCCGCGTGGACCGTCCGGTACTCGCTGAACCCGCCGTCGGTGTGCGGGTCGAAGGCCGCCGAACCGAAGTAGCGGACGTGGGGGTAGAGGTTCGTCCGCCCGGCGAGCCGCTCGGGGAGAACTCCGTCGCCGACCAGCCGGGCCGGATGGACGGTGACCGCCTGTCCCACGTCGAGACCGGTGACTGCGTCGCCGAGTTCGGCGATCCGGCCCGCGAACTCGTGCCCGAGCACCAGCGGGTGCGCGAGCGAAGCGGTGCCGGACGCGCCCTTCCTCCAGTACGCGATGTCGGATCCGCAGATCCCGCCCCACTCCACGGCCAGCAGCACCTCCCCCGCGCCGGGTGCGGGCCGGGCCCGTTCGTCGACGCGTACGTCGTCGGCTCCGTGCACCACGACCGCCCTCATGCGGTGGTCTCCGGCAACCGTGGGCACATGTCCTGCCTCGGCGATCGTCTTCATACGGCGTCCTCCAGTCGGACCAGGTCGCGTCCGCGTGTCTCGGGTGCGAGGTACGCACTGACGAAGGTGATGAGCGAGTAGGCGATGAGCATGGCGGCGATGGGCCACCAGCTGTCGGTGACGGCGGTGAGCGTGGCCGCGAGGACCGGGCCGATCGCCGTGGCGAGGATGCCGCCGATCTCCTTGGAGAGCGCGAGCTGCGTGAACCGGGTGCGGGAGCCGAAGAGTTCGGCCATCGTGACGCTTTCCAGCGAGAACAGGCCGAGGACTCCGATGTTCAGGCCGAGGACCATGCCGAGCATCACGCCCGGGGTCGATCCGGAGGTGATGAGGAGCATCACCGGGAAGGCGAGGACGACGGTCAGGGCGGAGAGCGCGAGGTAGACCGCGCGGCGTCCGAAGCGGTCGCCCAGCAGACCGACCAGCGGCACGGTGGCGAAGCCCGCCAGCGAGCCGTACACGATCGCGTCCGTCGGTACGGACCGGCCGACCGCCAGGTTGGTGGCGATGTAGCCGACGAGGAAGGTCTGCATCAGCCCGGAGTTGCCCGCCTGGCCGAAGCGCAGTCCCAGCGCGAGGAAGAACGCCCTTCCCTTGCGCTGGCGGATCCCGGCCGCCAGGACACTGCCCTCGTGCTCGTCGGCCGTGGCGATCACGGACTCGACCTCGTCACGGGCCAGCGCCACACCGTCCACCACGTCGGGACGCTCCTCGAAGACCGGGCTCTCCTTGAGGCTGCGCCGCACCCAGACCGCGAAGATCATCAGCAGGAAGCTCAGCAGGAAGGGCAACCGCCAGCCCCAGGACAGCAGTTGGTCCTCGCTGAGCACGGCGAGCAGGACGGCCCACAGGCCCGACGCGGCGAGCGTCCCGGAGTTCGTGCCGAGCGACACCAGCGAGGAGATGAGCCCGCGCCGCCTGACGGGCGCGTACTCGGCGAGCATGACGGTGGCCCCGGCGATCTCGGCGCCCGCGCCGAAGCCCTGCACGAGACGCAGGACGACGAGCAGGATCGGCGCGAGGATGCCGATGGCCGCGTACGTGGGCAGTGCGCCGATCAGGGTGGTGGAGGCACCCATCAGCAGGATGGTGATGTAGAGGACCTTCTTGCGGCCGAGCCGGTCGCCCATCCGCCCGAAGTAGACGGCGCCGGCGAGCCGGGCGACGTATCCGACGCCGTACGTGGCCATCGCGGCGATCAGTCCGACGGCCGGGCTGACGTCCGGGAAGAAGATCTTGTTGAAGACGATCGCGGCGGCCAGCGAGTAGAGCTGGAAGTCCATGAACTCCATGGCCGTACCGAGCCAGCCCGAGACGGCGGCGCGGGTCAGATCGCGTGTGCTGCGCTGTGCGGAAGGCGTCTGCTGAGCGGCTATGACGCTGTCCTTCATCGTGAACTCCATTGTCCGGAACCGAGGAAGCTGTTGGGGACGGGGGCGGGAACCTGCACCTGGACCTGGACGCGGAGCTGGACCGGGACGGGCGCAGGCGGCCAGGGGGCAGGGTGGTCAGATCTCGACGCGGCCGGCGGTCAGGGCGGGGAGCCGGTCCGCGACGGCGGCGGTGAGGGGGCCGTCGTCCGCCAGATCCGTCGCTCCCAGGACGCGCAGCAGCGCACGTACCGTCTCGACGGGGCGGGTCGCGGGCCCCCAGCAGGCGGCGAGCGCCTCGGCGGCGGGATCGGAGGCCGCCTCACGACCGGAGAGGGCGTCGGCGGCGGCCCGGCGGGTGCCGTTCGCCCATGCGGCGAGGGCGAGTTCGAGCACCGGGGTGCTCGCGCCGCGGGCGCGCAGTGCGCGCAGGGCGGGCAGCCAGCGCTCCGTGATCTTCAGTGATCCGTCGGAGCCGATCTGCCGCAGCAGATGGCGCATGGCGGGATTGCGGAAGCGTACGACGAGGTCGTCGGCGTACGCGGCCGGGTCCGGGCCGCCCACGGGGAGGGTGGGCGAGACCTCCGCGCACAGAGCCCGTACGAGACGTTCGCCCCAGTCCGCCGCCATGGTCTCGGCGATCGTGCTGAGCCCCGTGACCATGCCCAGGTGAGCGAGCGCGGAGTGGGAGCCGTTGAGCAGCCGCAGTTTGGTGAGCTGGTAGGGCGCGACGTCCGGGACGAACAGGGCGCCGTCGAGTTCCCAGGGCGGCCGGGCCGCGGTGAAGGAGTCCTCCAGTACCCACTGCCGGTACGGCTCACCCGTCACGGCGAGGGCGTCCCGTACCCCGAGCGCGGCGACGGCGGCGGCCCGGTCGGCCTCGCTCGTCGCGGGCACGATGCGGTCCACGACGGTCGCGGGGAAGGCGACGGCCGTGGCCATCCGGTCCAGGATCTCCGCGCGGTCCGGCCAGGCCGACGCGCGGACGAAGTCGTGGACCACCCGGGCCAGCGCGGCGCCGTTGTCCGCCATGTTGTCGCAGGACACGACGTCGATCGGGGGCGCGCCGGCCCTCATCCGGGCGGCCAGTCCGGCGGCGAGCCGCCCGACCACCGTGGTGAGCGGCCCGTCCGGGGAGGCCGCGAGGTCGTCGGCGACGGGCCCGGCGGTGGTGTCCAGCCCGCCGGTCGCCATCGACCGGTGATAGCCCTTCTCCGTCACGGTCAGCGTCACCACCGTCACCTCGGGGTCGGTGAGCAGGGAGTCGACGGCCTTGGCGTCGGGGCCCATGGCCAGCGCGCCGACGACCGAGCCCACGACACGCGTGCGGTGTCCTTCCGGACGGCGTTCGGTGAGCGAGTACAGACAGTCCTGCTCCCGCAGGGCGCGTACGGTCCCGGCCGAGCGGGGCGCGACCGCGGTGATGCCCCAGGGCTCGCCGGAGCGGGCGGCGGCGTGCTCGGTGTAGACGGCCTGGTGTGTCCGGTGGAAGGCGCCGAGGCCGAAGTGGACGACACGGGTGCGCAGTTCGGCCGGGTCGACGGCGGGCCGCAGTTCGGGGGCGAGCCGGGGAAGGGTCCCGCGGCCCAGCAGGTCGTCGGCGCTCACCAGTCGTGCACCGTGCCGTCGAGCCGGCGTGCGACCGGGAGGTAGCGACGCTGGTAGGGGAAGCGCTCAGCCGCCTTCTCGTCGTACTCGACGCCGAGCCCCGGCTCCTCGGAGGGGTACAGCATGCCGTCGGAGAACGTCACCCCCGTACGGAACACCTCGGCGGTCTCGTCGGGGTGGCCCATGTGCTCCTGGATGCCGAAGTTCGGCACGGCGATGTCGAGGTGCACGGCGGCGGCCATGCTCACGGGCGAGAGGTCGGTCGCCCCGTGGGAGCCGGTCCGCACCTGGTGGAGCGCCGCGAGGTCGAAGATCCGGCGCAGATGCGTGATGCCGCCCGCGTGGACGACGGTGGTGCGCACGTAGTCGATGAGCTGTTCGGTGATGAGGTGCTGGACGTCCCAGATCGAGTTCATCACCTCGCCGACCGCGATCGGTGTGGTGGTGTGCTGCCGGATGAGCCGGAAGGACTCCTGGTTCTCGGCCGGGGTCGGGTCCTCCATCCAGAACAGCCGGGCCCCCTCGACGCTCTTGCCGAACCGGGCCGCCTCGTTCGGGGTGAGCCGGTGGTGCACGTCGTGCAGGAGATGGAAGCCGAAGCCGAAGCGCTCCCGTACGGCTTCCAGATACGTGGGTGCGAAGGCGAGATAGGCCTCGGTGTCCCAGGGCTGCTCCTCGGGCAGCTCGGTCGCGGCCGGCTCGTAGACCTTGCCCTTGCGCACCCCGTACGTGCCCCCGACATCGGGCACCGCGCACTGGGCCCGTACGGCCTTGTAGCCCAGCTCCAGATAGCGCTCGACGTCGTCGAGGAGCGAGGGCACGTCGGTGCCGCTGGCGTGCGAGTAGACCAGCACGCCGTCGCGCGACCGGCCGCCGAGCAGCTGGTAGACGGGCAGCCCGGCCGTCTTGCCCTTGATGTCCCACAGGGCGGTGTCGACGGCGGCGATCGCGGTCATCGTGACGGGGCCGCGCCGCCAGTAGGCCCCCTTGTAGAGGTACTGCCACATGTCTTCGATACGGGCCGGGTCCCTGCCGATCAGCAGGGGGACCAGGTGGTCGCGCAGATAGCTCGCGACGGCCAGTTCCCGGCCGTTGAGCGTGGCGTCGCCGAGGCCGGTCACCCCGTCCGTGGTGGTGATCCGCAGCGTGACGAAGGTCCGGTCGGGGGAGGCGACGAAGACTTCGACGCTTTCGATCCTGCTCACAGGCACTCCTTGGTACTTCTTGGTACTTCTTGGCTCTCCTGGTCGCGAAGTACTTGTATACAAGCATCTGTATCGCAGCAGGGCAATACTTGTGTCGTCGCTCTACGTACGATGGGGTCATGGCTCAAACGAACGGGCGGACGAACCGGCGCGACATCTATCTGAAACTGCGCCAGATGGTCCTGACCCTCGAACTCGCTCCGGGCGCCGCCCTCTCGGAGAACGAACTCGCCGCGTCGATGGGCGTCAGCCGCACGCCGGTGCGGGAGAGCCTGATCCTGCTGGCCCAGGAGGGCCTGGTGCAGGTCTTCCCGAAGATCGGGTCGTTCGTTTCCCGGGTCGATCCGGGACAGGTCGCCGACGCGCAGTTCCTCCGGGAGGCGGTGGAACTCGCCTCACTGGACGACCTGCCCGCGGAACTCGACGCCACGGTCGTCGGCGAACTGCGGGACAACCTCGACCGGCAGCGTCGGGCGGACCTCGGCCTGGAGGAGTTCTTCGGCCTGGACGAGGCGTTCCATCAGGGCCTGATGCGGCTGAGCGGGCGCGGCAACGTCTGGACCACCGTGGCCGCCGCCAAGGGGCACCTGGACCGGGCCCGCCGCCTCGGCCTCCACGAGAACGTGTCCCCGGCCGTGTTCGTCGCGCAGCACCGCGAGATCTTCGACGCCATCACCGAGGGGAACGTCCCGCTCGCCCGCACGGCGATGCGCACACACCTGCGGGCCGTCTTCGACGACATCGAACGCATCCGCGCGCACTCGCCGGAACTGTTCGCCACCGACGCCTCGTCCGTGCCGGTGCGACGCAACATCGTGGTCTGGGAGTAACCCTCCGGAGGCCCGGCCCTCGCCCTCACCCACGTCGTCAAAGTGCCTCAACCGGTCGGGAAACCGGGCTTCTTGGTGCCAAAGACGAGTTTGCGTGTTGAACGTTCCGCAACCGGATCCGGCCGGTTGACACGGCCTGAGCCGCTCGGTTTACTCCCTGCAGCGCCAACATCGATCTCCTGGCGCCAGAGGTACGCCCAGCCGGTAGAGCGGTTCTCCCGACCGCAAGTCCGGACACAGTCGCCAGGACGGACGCATCGAAGCGCGGTCCGAGGCGGGGACGTACCCCCACCTTCTGGAGCTCCACATGCCCCACACCCATCGTGTGCGATCTCGCAAGCCTGCCGTCATGGCAGCGTCCCTGACCTGCGCCGTCGTCGGCGCCCTGCTCGTCTCCGCAAGCGCGAACGCCGCCCCTCAGGCGGTGGAACCGCCGCCGGTCAACGAGCCCTTCGACTACCAGATCGGCCAGGCCTACACCCCGGCCGCCGGCGTGAAGGTCGTCTCCCGCGACCACACCGCCTCCCCGGCGGCAGGCCTGTACAACATCTGTTATGTCAACGCCTTCCAGGCTCAGCCGGGAGCCGAGGACGAGTGGGGCGACCTGCTGCTGACGGACGCCAATGGCGAGGTCGTCTACGACCCGGACTGGGACGAGGCCTTCCTCGACATCCGCACCGCCGCCAAGCGCCAGCGGGTCGCCGCGAAGGTCAACGCCTGGATCGACAGCTGTGCCGACAAGGGTTTCGACGCCGTCGAGCCCGACAACCTCGACTCCTTCACCCGGACCGACCTGATCAGCAAGGACAACGCCAAGGCGTTCGTCAGGCTGCTCGCGGACCACGCCCACGGCAAGGGCCTGGCCATCGGGCAGAAGAACACACCTGAACTCTCCACCGAGCGCTCCGCGACGGGCCTGGACTTCGCCGTCGCCGAGGAGTGCGGCGAGTGGAAGGAATGCGGCGACTACACCGAGGGCTTCGACAACGACGTCATCGTGATCGAGTACCAGCAGAAGTACTTCGACGAGACGTGCGCCCAGTGGGGCGGCCGCCTCAGCGTCGTCCTGCGCGATGTGCTGGTCACCGCCCCCGGCGACAGCGACTACGTCCGCAAGGCCTGCTGACCCCGACGTCCCCCGTCCGGTAGGCCCCCTCACGGTCCGTGGCCCTTCCTCGCTCCATGCGGGGAGGGGCCACGGGATCCTGGGCGCCGCCCCTCAGCCGAGGAACGACAACCGAACCTTCCTATCCGGATTGTCGCGATTCGTGTCGACCAGGCACACCGACTGCCATGTCCCCAGCTCCAGCCGCCCCTCGATCACCGGCAGCGTGGCGTGCGGGGGCACGAGCGCCGGGAGGACGTGGTCGCGGCCGTGGCCGGGGCTCCCGTGGCGGTGCTGCCAGCGGTCGTCCGCGGGGAGCAGGGTGTGGAGAGCGGCGAGCAGGTCCTCGTCGCTGCCCGCTCCCGTCTCCAGGACGGCCACGCCGGCTGTCGCGTGGGGCACGAAGACATTGAGCAGGCCGTCACGGCCGCCCGCCGCTTCCCGCAGGAAGGTCTCGCACTCGCGGGTGAGGTCGACGACAGCCTCGCTGGATCCGGAGGCGATGTTCAGAACACGGGTGGTGAAGGCATCGGACATGAACCAATCCTCGCCCATCCGCCGAATTCCACACCCTCGACAGCTCAGCGCCCTCCGCTTCCGGTCTCCCTGACACTCCGCTCCGGTCCCCCGTGAGACTCGGCTCCGCTGCTCCTGGCACCCGGTTCCACTTCGCGAGACGGCATTGACCGTACGCGGTCGGGCTGGCTACTTTCGGCGGCATGTTGCGTTCAGTGCTGCTCACCACGCGCGGTCACATCGACCTGCTGCGGGTGGCCTCTGCCGCGTGTCGCACCGGCCGCTGACGCCTTCCCGCCCCAGCACTTCCCGGCATTCCCGCACTCCTGCGCCCCCTCTTCCCCGCCTCCCCGCGTCGGCCTGACGCGGGCCGGAAGCCGGGCCGCTGAAGCGCACCCGTCACCGCCCGCGCGCGCCCTCGCCGCCGGCCCGTCGCTGCGGGCCTGCTCGCGGGCTTCGACGTCCGTACCCTCGAAAGGCTGTTGCTGCGATGGCGACCGACGTTCATCGGACGGTGAGCCCGCAGGAGGGTCCCGTCAGCTCCGACAATGCCTCGGCGAGCACCCGGCGGCACGGGCCGCCGGCACCCGCCCCGGCGGCCCACTCGGCGATCCACCCGGTGGTCCGCGTCCAAGGGCTGACCCGCGCCTTCGACGGCCGCGCCGTCATCGACGACCTTCGACTCGACGTGAAACCAGGCGAGTTCGTGGCGCTCCTAGGCCGCAGCGGTTGCGGCAAGTCCACCCTCCTGCGCATCCTCGCCGGGCTCGACCGTGACATCGAGGGCACGGTACTCGTCCCGCGCCGCAAGGCTGTCGCCCTCCAGGCCACGCGGCTGACGCCGTGGAATCCGTGGAAGAAGGTGTGGCGCAACGTACTGCTCGGCGTGCCCGGCCGGCCCGAACGCGCCCTCGCCGAGCAGGCGTTGACCGAGGTCGGCCTCGTCCACCGCGCCGACGCCCGGCCCAGGAAGCTCTCCGACGGCGAGGCCCAACGGGTCGCGCTGGCACGCGCGTTGGTGCGTACACCCGATCTCCTGCTGCTGGACGAGCCGTTCGGCGCCCTGGACGCCCCGACGCGGATCGAGGCGCAACGGCTCCTCGGCGAACTGTGGCAGCGACGCGGGTGCGCCGTGCTCCTGGCCACGCACGACGTGGAGGAGGCCGTGCTGCTCGCCGACCGCGTCCTTGTGATGGGCGAGGGCGTCATCGCGTACGAGGCCGCCGTCGAACTCGGCCGGCCGCGCGACCTCACCGACCCGCGGTTCGCCGAACTGCGCGCGGGGCTGCTGGCGCGCCTCGGCCCCGATACGCCCGCCGAAGCCTCCTGAAACCCGCCCGGCGGGTCCGGGAAGATCCGCGTCTCCGTCGGAGTTGGTAGAAGCGTGAACAATGCCGGAGCGCAGGTGCGGGAACAGGTACAGGAACCGGTGCGGGAACACGCCCGGGAAGTCGACGTCGTCGTCGTGGGCGCCGGCCAGGCCGGGCTGTCCAGCGCCTACCACCTGCGGCGCACCGGCTTCGAGCCGGAGCGGGACTTCGTGGTCCTGGACCACGCGCCGCGGCCGGGCGGCGCCTGGCAGTTCCGGTGGCCGTCGCTCACGTACGGCAAGGTGCACGGCATGCACGCGCTGCCCGGCATGGAGCTGACGGACGCCGATCCCGACCGGCCGTCCTCCGAGGTCGTCGCAGAGTACTTCGACGCCTATGAACACGCCTTCGACCTGCGCGTACGCCGGCCGGTCGACGTGCGGGCCGTGCGCGAGGGCGACGCGGGACGACTGCTCGTCGAGACGTCGGACGGTACGTGGTCCACGCGCGCGCTGATCAACGCGACGGGCACCTGGGACCGGCCGTTCTGGCCGCGCTATCCCGGCCAGGAGACCTTCCGGGGCCGGCAGCTGCACACCGCCCAGTACGCCGGCCCGCAGGACTTCGCCGGGCAGCGTGTCGTCGTCGTGGGCGGGGGCGCGTCCGGCACTCAGCATCTGCTGGAGATCGCCCCGTACGCGGCCGGAACCACCTGGGTGACTCGACGGCCGCCGGTCTTCCGGGAGGGGCCGTTCAGCGAGGACGTGGGCCGGGAGGCGGTCGCCCTCGTGGAGGAGCGGGTGCGCCAAGGGCTGCCGCCGAAGAGTGTCGTGTCGGTGACCGGGCTGCCGCTCAACGACGCGATCCGGCAGGGCCTCGCGGACGGGGTCCTGGACCGGCTGCCGATGTTCGACCGGATCGCTTCGGACGGGGTCGAGTGGGACGACGGGCGTCGCGTGGCCGCGGACGTCATCCTGTGGGCGACCGGTTTCCGCGCGGCGGTCGACCATCTGGCCCCGCTGCGGCTGCGCGAGCCCGGCGGTGGCATCCGCGTCGAGGGGACCCGGGCGGTCGCCGACGCGCGGATCCATCTGGTCGGGTACGGGCCCTCTGCCAGCACCATCGGCGCCAACCGGGCCGGGCGGGCGGCGGTACGGGACATCCGGCGGCTGCTGGCGGACTCTCCGCGGGTCGCCCCGCCGGACCCTGCCACCACGGTGGGCCCTGTCACGCCCGTCGGCCCCGTCGGTCCCGTCGCTCCGGTCGCCGTGGAGGCCGCCGGCTGATCGATCGCCGAGCGCGTGGACCGGCCGCGCCCGCGCGACGGCACGCGAAGACACACGACGATCGGCGTGATGACTTCCCGCGCCCCCGGAGGGGCGCGGTGGTCCCCGTGAGCACGCACCACGCCGTGGCCGCGGCCCGGCTCAGCCCGCCGATGCCGGAGCGCTCTTGTGGGCGCGGTTGAACTCGGCGACGTTCTTCTTGTGCTGCTCGTAGTCGGCCGTGAAGCGCGTGTCGCCCCGCTTGACGGTGACGAAGTACAGCCAGTCACCCTGGGGCGGCGCGACCGCGGCACGCATGGCCTCCTCGCCGGGGTTCGCGATGGGCGTCGGCGGCAGCCCCATCCGCGCGTACGTGTTGTACGGGCTTTCCAGCTGTGTGTCGCTCTGGCTGGTGCGCAGCGTGCTGCGGTTCAGCGCGTAGTTGATGGTGGAGTCCATCTGCAGCGGCATGCCCCGGTCGAGCCGGTTGTAGATGACCCGGGCCACCCTGCCCATGTCCGCCTTGGTGGCCGCCTCCGCCTGCACGATGCTCGCGACGGTGACGGTCTGGTAGACGTTCATCGCGTTGCGCTCGGCCCCGGCCGTGACCGTACCGCCGCCGAACTTCTTGTTCGCCGTGTCGACCATGTACGAGAGCAGGGACGCGGGGGTCGACTTCTTGTCGATGGGATAGGTCGCCGGGAAGAGGTAGCCCTCGGGGTTGCCGCTCGCGTCGTTCGGCAGTTTGAGGCGCGCCTTCTCCAGGGACTTCTTGCTGGAGCCCGCCGGCAGGGCGAGGACCTTGTCCATGGCCTCGTAGACCTGGCCGGTGCGCCAGCCCTCCGGGATCACCAGGGCCTGGGGTTCCTTCTTGTCGTCCGTGCTCAGCAGCGGCACCGCCACGGCGGTGGCCGCCACGACGGCGCCGGTCGCGATGAGGGCGGTCCGGCCCCGGCGCGTCAGTCGGATCGTTCTCCGTGGCGGGATGGGCGGAGTGTAGTTCTGCATGCGGGCACGTTAACCCGCATATCGTCATAAACTCGACATATAGTCATGTTGTTGGCTCCAGTTGGGCGTCCCTGCGAACCAGCGCGGCGTAACGCCCGTCCCGCTCCAACAACTCCTCGTGCGTGCCGCGTTCGGCCGTGTGCCCGCGGTCGAGGACCACGATCTGGTCGGCGCCCCTAACGGTGGACAGCCGGTGCGCGATGGTGAGCGTCGTCCGGTTGGCCGACAGCGCGTCGATGGCCTCCTGGACGGCACGCTCGGTGCGGGTGTCCAGAGCGCTCGTCGCCTCGTCGAGGATCAGGACCGGCGGGTCCCTCAGGATGGTGCGGGCGATGGCCAGGCGCTGCTTCTCGCCGCCGGAGAACCGGTGCCCCCGCTCCCCCACCACCGTGTCGAACCCGTCGGGCAGGGACGCGATGTGGTCATGGATCTGCGCGGCCTTCGCGGCGGCACGCAGTTCCTCGTCGGTGGCGTCCGGCTTGGCGAAGCGCAGGTTGTCGGCCACCGTGGCATGGAAGAGGTACGTCTCCTGGGAGACCACCCCGATCGCGCGCGCGAGGGTGTCGAAGTCCAGGTCGCGCACGTCCACCCCGTCGAGGGTGACTCGGCCGCCCGTGACGTCGTACAGGCGTGGCACCAGATGACTAAGCGTCGATTTTCCGGCGCCGGTCTGGCCGACGACGGCGAGGCTGCTGCCGGCGGGCACGGTGATGTCGATGCCGTCGAGGATCGGACCGCTCTTGTCGTCGTACCGGAATTCGACGCCCTCGAAACGCACTTCGCCCTTGACCTGGTCGAGGTGGACCGGATGCTCGGGCTCGGTGATGTCGATGGGCAGGTCGAGGTACTCGAAGATGCGCTGGAACAGCGCGAGCGAGGCCTGGATCTGGACGCCGGTGGACAGCAGGCTGACGGCCGGCCGGAACAGTCCCTGCTGGAGGGAGACGAACGCGACCAGGGTGCCGATGGAGACCGCGGGGCCGCCGAACTGCAGGGCCATTCCCGCGGCCCAGTAGATGACGGCCGGCATGGCGGCCATGACGATGCCGATGACGGCCATCCGCCAGCGCCCCGCCATGTTCGACCGGACCTCCAGGTCGACGAGGCTGTCGGACTCCTCCGCGAAGGAGCGGGTGAGGGAGTCGGAGCGGCCCATCGTGCGGCCCAGCACGATGCCGCTCACGGAGAGCGACTCGGTGACCGTGGCGGCCATGATCGCCATCTGCTTCTGGCGCTCGGTGGTGATCTTCTTGCGTTCGTTGCCGACGCGGCGGCTGATCCACACGAACACCGGCAACAGGAGCAGCGAGACGACGGTCAGCCGCCAGTCGAGGGCGACCATCGCGACGATCGTGGCGACGACGCTGGTGAGGTTGGAGACCAGCGAGGTGGCGGTCGAGGTGACCGTCGCCTGCATCCCGCCGATGTCGTTCGCGATGCGCGACTGGACCTCGCCGGTGCGCGTCCTGGTGAAGAAGGCGAGCGACATGCGCTGCAGCCGGTCGTAGACGGCGGTGCGCAGGTCGTGCATGACGCGCTGGCCGACCGTGGTGGAGATCAGGGTCTGCAGGACTCCGAAGACGCCGCCGAGGACGGCGCTGAGGATCATGCCCAGGGCGAGCAGGCTCAGCAGGCCGGTGCGGCCCTGCGGGATGGCGGTGTCCAGGATCTCTTTGAGCAGGAAGGGTGTGGCGACCGAGACCAGGGACGCGGCGCCGACGAGCAGGCCGACGACGGCCAGCCTGCCGCGGTAGGGACGGAAGAGTGTGAGGATGCGGCGCACCTGCCGGGGCTGTCCTGCCTCGACGGGTGGCGGCGTCCAGTTGATGTCGTCGCGGGGCATGGGCTCCTACGGGATGTGAGAAGAAGAGGACTGACGGAGCATAGCTCATTGTTACCTATACTCACAATGAACTAGGTCCTGATATTGTTCCCGTCATGGACACCCCCGACGCCGACGGCCTGCTCGCCGAGCAGCTGTTGCGGTTGACCCGCCGTGTGCACCGCATCCAGAAGCGCCATCTGCAGACGCGGGGGCTCGGCATCACCCCGGCGCAGTCCCGGCTGCTGCGCACCCTCGCCCACTACGGCTCGCCGCCGCGCATGGCCGACCTGGCCGAGCGCCTGGAGGTGGTGCCCCGGGCCGTGACGACGCTGGTCGACGGCCTGGAGGCGAGCGGCAAGGTACGGCGGGTGCCGGACCCCACCAACCGGCGGGTCATCCGCATCGAACTGACGGAGGACGGCGGGCGGGCACTGCGGGAGCTGCACGGCGCGCGCCGGGCGGCCGCGGAGGACATCCTGGCGCCCCTCACGGACGAACAGCGCGCGGTGCTCGGCGGCCTGCTGGACACGCTGGTCGACGGCGCCGCGGCCCCGGCCGACGGGGTCGATGCCGCCCGGGGGCCGGGGCGCGAGTGCTGACGGCGCGCGACTGCTGAGGGCCCGGTGCGGAAAGTCCAACCCCTGGCCACTTCCGTCCCTTGCCCCCCGGCCGACCCCCTAGGAGGGTGACAGCGCGCCAACCCGCGCTTCCCCACCGAGGAGGTCCGATGCACGACGAGAACGCGACACCGGAACCCGACGAGAACCCCGAGGGCCACTCCCGGCGCTCGGTACTGCGCACGGCGGGCATCACCGGAGCGGGGCTGGGGCTCGGTGCGTTCGCGGGTGGGGGCACCGCTCACGCCGCCGAACCCGGGACGCCGGTGGCCGCTACCCCGGTGGCAGCGGCCGCGGACGCCGGACCGGCCGCGCAGGGCAGAACCATGATCGGTGTGCCCTTCGAGGGGCGCGGCACCGTGCGGGTCGGGATCATCGGACTCGGCAACCGCGGCGGCGGCATGATCGACCTGTTCCTGGCTCTCGACGGGGTGCGTGTCGTCGCGCTGTGCGATCCGGTCAAGGACAAGACCGCGAGCGCCGCGGCCAAGGTGGTGGCCGCGGGACAGCCCGCGCCGGCCACGTACACGAAGGGTGAGCAGGACTTCGTCAACCTCTGCGAACGCGGTGACCTCGACTTCGTGTACGTGGCGACGCCCTGGGACCTGCATTTCGAGATGGCGCGGACGGCGATGCTCAGTGGCAAGCACGTCGGCGTGGAGTGTCCGGTCGCGATGCGGCTCGACCAGCTCTGGGAACTGGTCGACCTCTCCGAACGCACCCGCAGACACTGCATGCAGCTGGAGAACTGCTGCTACGGCCGGAACGAGATGCGGGTCCTGCGGATGGCGCACGCCGGGAAGTTCGGCCGACTGCTTCATGGCGCCGGGGCCTACAACCACGATCTGCGCGGCCTGATGTTCGACCCCGACTACTACGAAGGTCCCTGGCGGCGGCTCTGGCACACCCGGCTGCGCGGCGACCTCTACCCGAACCACGGATTCGGCCCCGTCGCCAACTACATGGACGTCAACCGCGGTGACCGCGTCACCCACATCTCCAGTTTCGGGACACCCTCGCTCGGCCTGGCCGAGTACCGCGCCGAGCACATGCCGCCGGGCGACCCGAGCTGGAAGGAGACGTACATCGAGAGCGACCGGACCGTCAGCCTCGTACAGACCGCCAAGGGGCGGGTGATCCGGCTCGAACACGATGTGTCGACGCCACACCCGTACTCGCGGATCAACAGTCTCGGCGGCACGAAGGGTGTCTTCGAGGACTACCCGGAACGGATCTATATAGAGCCCGATCACACAGATGACGCCTGGGGCGACTTCTCGGCGTACGCGGAGTGGGACCACTGGCTGTGGAAGGAGCACTCCGACCCGCCCGGCGGACACGGCGGCATGGACTACATCATGCTGTTCCGGCTCATGCAGTCCCTGCGGCTCGGGCTCGTACCGGACTTCGACGTGTACGACGCCGCCACGTGGACCGCGCCGGTGCCGCTGAGCCATGCCTCGATCAAGGCGCACGGGGCACCGCAGGCGATCCCGGACTTCACCCGCGGGCTGTGGAAGAAGGAACGGCCCGGGGTGGACTCTGAGAAGCCGCAGGAGTGATCTCGCGACGCGGACGGTGCGGACGGGAGTAGGGGGGCGGGGCAGGCCGGGGCCCGACGCGGAGCGGACGCGTCGGGCCCCACGCCCTTCGGCGCGACGAGGTCAGCAGCGGTCGCGGGCCCCGGTGAGGGTGCCCTGCACGGTCGTCAGGAGCCGGTCGTGGCACCCGTCCGAGCCGTACAGCCGGTAGTGCTCACTCGTCGTGGCCACGGCGTGCCGCTGGTCGCGCGGCACGTTAGCGGTGTAGGTCGCGTCGCCCGTGTAGCTGTCGTCGAGCCGCGACCACGCGGAGCGCCGGCCACCGCGTGTCTCCACGACGGACGCCCGGTCCCCCAGCGACAGCACGGTCCGCAGCCGGTCGCCCGCGCCGAGCGTCGTGGTGCCGTCCATGGTGTAGGTGCGGTCCGTACGGGTCGTCACGGCGGGCCCGCGTCCGTCCACGGTGACCTTCTCGTCGTCTGTCCAGGTCCCGTCGAGTACGTCGGTGTTCTCGCCGTCGGTCCAGCGGTGCACGGAGGCGGCGGCCAGTTCGCGGTCGACGGTGGTGGTGACACGGCCGTGCGAGGTGTCGACGTACCCGGACACGGTCAGCCGGTGCCCGGCCCCGCTGTCGAGCCGGTGCTCGGCGCCGGGCGTGTACGTCGAGGAGTTCGTAAGGTCGCCGACCTTGTGGGCGGTGAGCTTCCCGGTGACGTGCGTGCGCTTCGCGTCCTGCCAGACGAGGACGTTCACCGGGGTGCTCCAGCCGCTCTGCCCCTCGGGAACGCCCACTACGGAGACGTCGATCCGGTGCGGGCGGCCGTCGTTGAGCAGCCCCGCGAACGGGGTCAGGTCGTACTCGACGGGCTTGATGTCGAAGGCGCGCGGGCCCGGGATCACGTACCAGAGGAAGGGGTTGGACCAGCCTCCGGTCCACACGGTGGGGAACGGCGCGGCGATGCCCGCGAGTTCGCCGTCGACCTCGACCTGCACCTCGCGGTAGGGGCCGTCCCCGGCCTTGCATGAGTAGGGAGCGGCGTCGGGCACCGTCAGATACCAGTACTCCTCGCAGCCGCCGCCCGACCCTGTGGCGTACACCTCGGCGACGATGCGTTCGCTGTTGCGGGGCGTGGTGAGGGTGCCGTCCTGGAGGGTGAGGACGCGGTCGGGAGTCGCGGCGGCCTCGGCCGTGTGCTGCTTTCCGGCCGGGTAGAAGGTCAGGGTCACCTTGACGTCGATGATTCCCGTGTAGGTGTCGTCGACGACGTTCCCGATCAGCATCTCGACGTCGTGGCCCGCGCGGAAGGTGTCGCTGTAGCGCGTGACGTCCTTCTCCACCGACCACTCGATGCCGTCGGGCGAGGGCTGCGGAGTGGACGTACGGAAGACCTCGACACCACCGATGTGCAGATACCCGAGCCGGTCGTACTGCCGCCCCTTGACCTTGCCGTCGAGGCGCAGCACGACCTTGCTCCAGCGGTCGCCGCAGCCGTGCGGGGGTGCGTACGCGCCCTTGTACGGCGTGAAGTCGCGGAACCGGGCTTCGGCGACCGTCACTTCGCAGGACGTGCCGGCGGGCCGGGTGACGGGCGGGGCGGCGGTCAGCGGGTCGTGCCAGTCGGTCCCGAACTCGGCGGGCGGGTCGGCGAGCCGGGCGGCCGTCGGGGCTTCCGCCGAGGCCTCCGCCGGCCGGGCGGCCTGGGCCGGGACCGCTCCGAGGAGGGTGCTCGCCACGAGGGTCGCCCCGGCGAGCATGGACATGATGATCCGTCTTCTCATGGGCGGTGTTCTACGGGGAGTCGGCCGGTCCCGCAATGCGGCCTCGGGTCCGGAAAGGACCCTCGACCGGATCGGACCTCGTCAGTACCGTGGTACGACCGGTTGGCGAGGGGGCGCTGTGGATCGGGAACGGGACGACGCACCGCGCGAGTTGCCTCGGTTCGCCCTCGGTCCCGTGGCGGCCCTGGCGGCCGTCTTCGCAGCCGTACTGACCGTGCTGTCCGGCCGGTACGGGTACCACCGGGACGAGTTGTACTTCCTTGAGGCAGGCGATCACCCGGCGTGGGGGTATGTCGACCAGCCGCCGCTGACGCCGCTGATCGCACGGGCCGCCACCGAGGTGTTCGGGGACTCGGCCGCCGGGCTGCGGGTTCCGGCGACGCTCGCGTTCCTCGCCGTCGTCGTGGTGGTCGCCCTCGTCGCACGGGAGTTGGGTGGCGACCGGCGCACGCAGGTGCTCGCCGCCGGACTCGCGGGGGTGTCCGCGCAACCGTTGGCGGTCGGGCATCTGGTGTCGACCGCCTGCTTCGACCTGCTGGCATGGCTGGTGATCTGCTGGCTGACGCTGCGGCTGCTGCGCACCGGCGACGGGCGGTGGTGGCCGGCGATCGGCCTGTGCGTCGGGGTCGGTCTGCTGAACAAGTACCTCGTGGCGCTGCTGGTCCTCGCGCTGCTCGCGGCCGTGCTCGCCGTGGGCCCGCGACGGGTGCTGCGCAGCCCGTGGCTGTTCGCCGGCGCGGCCGTGGCCCTCCTCGTGGCGGCGCCGAACCTGTGGTGGCAGGCCGATCACGACTGGCCGCAGCTGACGGTGGCGGAGGGGATCGGCACGGACGACGGAACCGAGAACCGGCTCCTGTTCGTGCCGCAGCAACTCATCTATCTCTCCCCGCTGTTCGTGCCCGTGTGGGTCGCGGGCTGGCTGCGGCTGTGGCGCGACCCGGCGCTGCGATGGGCCCGGGCGACGGCGGTGGCGTACCCGCTGTTGTGCGTGCTGGTCCTGGCGCTGGGCGGCAAGGGGTACTACGTCGTGCCTCTGCTGCTCGTGCTGCTCGTGGCGGGCTGCGAGCCCGCTGTCGGCTGGACGCGGCGGCACGGCCGTGCGTGGCCCGTGGTGGCCGTCGTCGTGACCGTCGCGATCAATGCGGCGGTGACCCTGCCCGTGCTGCCGCAGAGCGCGCTCACCGTGCCGCTGGCGCTCAACAAGGAGCAGGGGGAGCAGATCGGCTGGCCCGAACTCGCCGACGCGGCCGAGGAGGGGTGGTCGGCTATTCCCGTCCGCTCGCGGCCACGGGCCGTGGTGTTCACCAGCAACTACGGCGAGGCCGGCGCCCTCGACCGCTACGGACCCGCGCGCGGGCTGCCTCGCCCCTACTCCGGTCATATGAGCTACGCCGACTGGGGCCCGCCGCCCGACTCGATGGACGGACCGGTACTCGTCGTACGTCAGGAGGACGCGGGCGGCACGCGGCGGTACTTCACCGACTGCCGACAGGTCGCGCGCGTGGACAACGGACACGAGGTGGAGAACGAGGAGCAGGACGCGCCGGTGCTGCTGTGCTCCGGGACCACGAAGCCGTGGTCCCGGCTGTGGCCTTCGCTGCGCCACTACTACTGAGGCCGCGGGTACGGAGGTTGCGCGGGGCCGGGGGTTCGGGCGGCGAGGCCCTGAGCGGCGGCCGGGGGTGAGTGGCTGTCAGGCCTTGAGGTCCGCCTTGTCGCCCATCACCACGACCGGGTTCCGGTCCGGGTCGAGGGTGCGCAGCAGGTACTTCATGCCCGACTTGGACAGGCTCACGCAGGCCGACGTACCGCTGCCGTGGTCCATGTGCAGCCAGATGCTGCCGCCCTTGGACTGGCCCTGGGGACGGGTCGGGTCGTTCGGCGAGGTGCCCTTGACGCGGTTGTAGTCGATGGCGATGACGTAGTCGAAGTCGTTCCAGTGCGACTTGGCCCAGTAGTGCGGAGCCTGGAAACCCGACGACTGCGTGTACGGGAGTTTGGCGCCGGGGTCGGCGAGGACGCCGCCCGAGTCGCTGAGCGTGAACACTCCGACGGGGCTGCGCTTGTCGCCCTCGCGGTGCTCGGTCGTCCAGCCCTTCTTGCCGTTGTGCCCTTCCCAGCTGCGGGTCTTGTCCCAGGTGGAGCCGGACTTGGTGTAGAGCACGATCGTGGAGTCCGCCGAGTCCTTGCCCTGTCCGTAGACCGCGACGACCTGGCGGGAGTCGTCGGGGATCTGCTTCCGCAGCTTGTCCCCCACGTCGGGAATGCGCTTGAGGTCGACGGTGCGCGCCTGTCCGGGCCCGGACCCGTCGCCCGCCTGCCCGTTGCTCTTCTTCCCGCTTCCGTCGTCCGAACCGCCGCAGGCCGTCAGGGGCATCACCAGGGCACCCAGGACCGCGGCCACGGCCGTCGTGCGCATCCCACCGCGTATCTGCATGCCGTCCATCGTCGCACCACGATCGGGACGATCGCGTCCGCCCCCTCGGCTTACCGGTCATATCCGGGCGGTCCGGGCCGAATCTTTGCCCCACGACGGAAAAGCGTTTGCCTGCGGACACGCTACGACGCGAACCTTTCACAGCTTGTTGCATCCCCCACCATCCCCCACCCGTACTACGAGCCTCTGGGACGTCATGCAGATTCAAGACCTTCCGTATCCCGACCCGGGTGTGCCCGACGCACGCTCGGGGCCCCGGTTCCTGGTGTGGCTCGGCCGGAATCAGCTCGGTGGACAGGCGAAGGCCCTGGTCTGGGGGTTGCTGCACTTCGTGTCCGTGTCCGCACTGCCGTTCTGTGTCGGTTTCGCCGTCCAGGCCGTCGTGGACCACTCCGGTGCGCGACTGGGCCTCGCGGGCGGGCTGCTCGCCCTGTGCGGCCTCGGCATCGCGCTGGGCGACACCATGCTGCACCGGGCCGCGGTCACCAACTGGATCACCGCGGCCGCGCGCGTCCAGCAGCTCCTGGCCCGCCGGACCGCCCTGCTGGGTTCCGCGCTGACACGGCGCGTCGCGGCCGGTGAGATCGTCGCGGTCTCGACCGGAGACGTGGAGAAGATCGGCTGGTTCGTGGAAGCCGTGTCGCGGTTCACCGCGGCCGCGGTGACCATCGTGCTCGTGTGCGTCGCCCTCGTCTTCTACCAGCCGGCACTCGGCGTCGTCGTCGCCGTGGGCGTGCCCGTCCTGGCGCTGTCGGTCCTGCCGCTGCTGCCCCGGGCCACCCGTCGCGCCGACTTCCAGCGCGAGAAGGCGGGACGCGCCACCGAACTGGCCTCGGACACCGTCGCGGGCCTGCGCGTGCTGCGCGGCATCGGCGGCGAGGAACTGTTCCTCGACCGCTACCGCCGCGCCTCGCAGGAGGTCCGGCACGCCGCCGTACGCAGCGCCCGCATGTGGGCGCTGATCCACGCGATCCAGGTGCTGCTGCCCGGGCTTCTGCTGATCGTGGTCGTCTGGCGCGGCGTGAACCTGGCGGGCGAGGGCCGCATCACCGTCGGCGAGATGGTCACCGTGTACAGCGCGGTCATGATCCTCACCTATCCGCTGCGGCACTTCACCGAGATCGCGATGGCGTACTCCTTCTCCAAGCCGTCCGCCAGGCGCGCGGCTCGGGTCCTGTCGCTCGAACGGGCCACCGACGGTGAGGGATCGCGCGAGGCCGTCGTACCGACCGGGGACCTGTACGACCCCGCAACCGGGCTGCTCGCGCCCGCGGGACGGCTCACCGCCGTGGTGTGCGGCGACCCGGACACCGCGGGCGAACTGGCCGAACGGCTCGGCGGTCATACGGCGGAGTCCTCCGAACTGCCGTCGGCGCTGGTCGGCGGCGTACCGCTCGACGAACTGCCCCTCGGTTCCGCCCGCGGTGCCGTCCTCGTCCAGGACAAGGATCCGGTCCTGCTCTCCGGAACGCTGCGCGAACTGCTCGACGTGCCCTCCTCCGGAGACGTGAGTCCCGAGGACGCCCTGTCCGCGGCACAGTGCGGCGACGTCCTGGACGCGCTCGCCCAGGGGTCGCTGGACGCAGGCGACCCGATGGACGCGCGGATCACCGAACGCGGCCGGTCCCTGTCCGGCGGCCAGCGCCAGCGCCTCGCGCTGGCCCGGTCGCTGGTCACGGCCCCGGGGGTGCTGGTCCTCGACGAACCGACGTCCGCGGTCGACTCGCACACCGAGGCGCGGATCGCCGACGGCGTCCGATCCCTGCGGGAGGGACGCACGACGGTGGTGTTCACCTCGTCGCCGCTGCTCCTGGACCGTGCGGACCGGGTCGTACTCGTCCACGAGGGCGAAGTGGCGGCGGTCGGCGTGCACCGCGAACTGCTGCACAACGACGCGCGGTACCGCGCGGTGGTGACCCGTGAGACCGACGACGAGGCCGCCGAGCACGAGCTGAACCATCTGCAAAAACTGCGGGAACTGCGGGAACTGGAAGAAATCGAGGAGACAGCATGATCGGCGTGGCCCCACCGGCCTACGACCCGGCGGCCCCGACGACCGCGGAGACCCTGCCCGTCGGCGCCCCCGCGACAGTACGCGCCTACGTGGCCGAACTGTTCCGCCGGCACCGCCGGACCTTCCTGGTGCTCGTCGCCGTCAACACGGTCGCCGTCGTCTCCTCGATGGTGGGCCCCTATCTGCTGGGCTCCCTGGTCCAGCACGTCTCCGACGGCGCGACCGCCGCACGCGAACTCCACCTGGAGCGCACCCTCGCACTGTTCGTCCTCGCCCTGGTCGTGCAGGCGGTGTTCGTGCACCAGGTGCAGCTGCGTGGCGCCATGCTCGGCGAGCGGATGCTGGCCGACCTGCGCGAGGACTTCCTCGTCCGGGCGGTGGGGCTGCCGCCCGGCGTCCTGGAACGGGCCGGTACGGGCGATCTGCTCTCCCGGATCACCACCGACATCGACCGGCTGGCCAACGCCATGCGCGAGGCCGTGCCGCAGCTGGCCATCGCCGTGGTGTGGGTGGCACTGCTGCTCGGCGGGCTCGTCGTGACCGCGCCGCCGCTCGCGCCCGCGGTGCTGGTCGCCGTCCCGATCCTGGTGGTCGGCTGCCGCTGGTACTTCAAGCGCGCGGCGTCCGGCTACCGCTCCGAGGCCGCCGGTTACGCCGCCGTGGCCGCCGTGCTCGCCGAGACCGTGGACGCCGGGCGCACCGTCGAGGCCCACCGCCTCGGTGAGCGCCGGATCGCCCTGTCGGACCAGCGCGTCAAGGAGTGGACCGCCTGGGAGCGGTACACCCTCTGGCTGCGGTCGGTGCTCTTCCCCGCCATCAACGCCACCCACACCACGGTCCTCGGCTCGGTCCTGATGATCGGCGGGTACTTCGTCCTCCAGGGCTGGATCGACGTGGGCCAGCTGACGACGGGTGCCCTGATCGCCCAGATGCTCGTCGACCCGGTGGGCCTGATCCTGCGCTGGTACGACGAGCTCCAGGTGGCCCAGGTGTCGCTGGCCCGGCTGGTGGGCGTCCGGGAGATCGAGCCGGACGCGGGTGACGGGTCGCTGGCCCCCGACGGGCGTGACGTGCACGCCGACGAGGTGCACTTCGGCTACCGGGCGGGCGTCGACGTGCTGCGCAAGGTCTCCCTGGAGGTCGCGCCCGGCACCCGGCTGGCCCTGGTCGGCCCGTCCGGCGCGGGCAAGTCCACGCTGGGCAGGCTGCTCGCCGGGATCTACGCACCCCGCACGGGCAAGGTCACCCTGGGCGGCGCCGAGCTGTCCGGCATGTCCGCGGAACGGGTGCGCTCCCATGTGGCGCTGGTCAACCAGGAGCACCACGTCTTCGTGGGCGCCCTGCGCGACAACCTGCTCCTCGCCCGCACGGGTGCCGACGACGCCGAGCTGTGGGCCGCCCTCGGCGCGGTCGACGCCGACGGGTGGGCGCGGGCGCTGGACGACGGGCTCGACACCGAGGTCGGCTCGGGCGGTGTCGCGCTCACACCGGCCCAGGCCCAGCAGATCGCGCTGGCGCGCCTGGTGCTCGCCGACCCGCACACACTGGTCCTGGACGAGGCCACCTCGCTCCTCGACCCGCGGGCGGCCCGGCACCTGGAGCGCTCCCTGGCACGGGTCCTCGACGGCCGCACCGTGGTCGCCATCGCCCACCGGCTGCACACCGCCCACGACGCGGACGTCATCGCCGTCGTCGAGAACGGCCGCATCAGCGAGCTCGGCAGCCACGACCAGCTGGTCGCCGCGGACGGCGCGTACGCGGCACTGTGGCGGTCCTGGCACGGGTGAGCGGGCGCCCACCCGCCCCTTGGCCTGTCCGGGACCGGCCCACCCGGGAGCGGTCTGCTCGGGAGCGGTTCGCCCGGTACCGGTCCTTGCGGGACCGGTCCATCCGACATCGCCCCGTCCTGGATCACCGGGTCCGGGTCCGGGATCGCCCGGTCCGGGATCGGACCGTCCCGTGTCGGGCGGACCGGTACCGGGCGGGGCGGCCTCGGGGACGGCGGTATCCGGCAGGCCGGGACCGGTGGGGGATCCGCTCGTGATCGGGCCGGTCCGCCACCGCGTCGAGCTCGCCGACCGGCCCCTGTCCGCGCTCCCATGAGCCGTCCGACGTGCTCGGCAGGGCTCCGTGCCGTTGCGCGGTGTCGAAGGTGGGTGGAAGTGTGGATGTCGGCACCGGCTCGGGGAACACCCCGGAACCGCCCGGTTCCACGTGTTCCGTACGGACGAGGCCTGGGCCGAGCGGTCCGCGCACCCGCCGCCGAACGCGGTGACAGCAGACCGGCCCGCACCACCTGGAGGTACCCGTGGACAGCGCCGACGGCTGGGGAGACGATGTCTACCAGCCCGACGGATCCGAGGTTCAGGACGACGCCGGACTGCTCGACGCCGAGGACACACTCGAAACGGACGGTGTGAGCGACCCTCTGGATCGCGGCTGGTCACCTCCCGAACGTCCCTGGGCGGTGGAACGCAAAGACGTGACAGCGGCCGAGCGCCACCGCGGCGAGACCCTCGACGAACGTCTCGCGGAAGAACTTCCGGACATCGCGGCCCCCGACGGCGACGGCATCGGAGACTGTCCCGACTCTGACGGCGAGCCCCTGGACAACGAAGTGGGCACCATCCGCTCCGGACGTCTCGTGGCCCCCGGAGAAGGCGCGCACGAGGACGACGAGAGCGGGCTGATCGCCACCGACGTGGGCATCGACGGAGCGGCCGCCTCGGCGGAGGAGGCCGCCATGCACATCGTCGACGAGGACTCCGTGTCCGGCTGACCTCGACTCCTGCCCCGCCCTGTCCCCGCACCCCTCCCTCAGGCAAGGAGCACTCATGAAGCAGGACAAGCACCCCGACTACCACTCCGTCGTCTTCCGCGACCGCGCGGCCGGGTACGCCTTCCTGACCCGCTCCACCGCGGCCAGCGACCAGACCATCGAGTGGGACGACGGCCAGACGTACCCCGTCGTGGATGTGGAGATCTCCTCGGAGAGCCATCCCTTCTACACGGGCACGGCCAGGACCGTGGACACCGAGGGACGGGTCGCCCGCTTCGAGAAGCGGTACGGCAGTGGGGGCCAGGACAAGGCGTCGAGCGGGGGCGACGTGGAGTGACCCGGTCGGGACGGGTGCCTCCCCGCGCCGGACGGGTTCTGCCCAGCGGCAGGTGACGGCGGTGGCGGGCTGTCGGTCGGCGGCTGTACCCGTCCCCTCGCCCCGGCCGGTCGGCTTCAGATGAAGTTGAGCGCGGCCGCGCCGCCCACCCCGCCCAGCACCATGAACGCGGGCATCAGCACCTTCAGCTCCACCCAGCTGCCCGCCCTGAAGCGCAGCACCTTGGGCGGCCCGATCGGGTACCAGCGCTTGCGGCCGACCGGGATCGGCCACAGTATCGGGCAGCCCGACACCGTCAGCGCGTCCCCGATGTCGTGAACCAGCGCCCCGAGGACGATCGGCAGTCCGAGCCACAGGTATTCCTGGCCCGGCTCCGTGAAGAGCCAGTCGGCGCCGTTGCCCGGCTTGTCCAGCACTCCCGCGATGATCCACGCACTCGTCGCGGCCAGCAGCCAGACCAGGACGTCGGAGCTGGAGCCACGCGTCGCCCGCCACAGCAGCCCCTCGATGGCGAGCACCATGTGGACGAACAGCAGCGCCAGCACCGCCCAGCGGCCTCCCGTGATCGCGAGGACCGACGCTCCGGCGCCGATCAGCACCGCCCACAGCCAGGTGTGCGTAAGGGTCCGGTGGCCACCGGACCGGCTCGGGTCGCCGGGCTTCTTCGTCCCCTTGTAGACGGCGTACGAGAGCTTGTCGACGATCTCGCACAGGCCCCGGGAGACGGGTCCGAAGGCCCGCGAGATCGTGGCGGCCTTGTGATCCAGATCCGGGGCGAGCGCGGCACCCGCGCAGATCAGCGCGCCGGCCACCAGGACCGGCCAGGGCATCGTGTGGCCGGCGGCGGCCGCTGCCGCTCCGACGCCCAGCCAGGCCGCCGCCCCGGACAGTGAGTGTGCTGGTCCCATCATGGCCGTGCCCCGCCCCATTCCTCTTGTACTGACTGCCAGTTGCCCGAGTGAGCTGACACCTGGTCGGCGACACAGCGTAGCGTTCGTGATCTTCGGCCTCGCATCCGATTCCCTCATCGGGTGGGATGACAGGCAAGATGGGTGTGTGACCCTTATCGATCAGCTGCCGCAGACCGCAGATCCCGACGCCCTCTACGAAGCCTTCGAGTCGTGGGCCGGGGAACGCGGTCTCACCCTCTATCCCCACCAGGAGGAGGCGCTGATCGAGGTGGTCTCGGGTGCGAACGTGATCGTCTCGACGCCCACCGGGTCCGGCAAGAGCATGATCGCCGCGGGTGCGCACTTCGCGGCGCTCGCCCGTGACGAGGTCACCTTCTACACGGCGCCGATCAAGGCGCTCGTCTCGGAGAAGTTCTTCGAGCTGTGCAAGATGTTCGGTACCGAGAACGTCGGCATGCTGACCGGCGACGCGTCCGTGAACGCCGACGCCCCGGTCATCTGCTGTACCGCCGAGGTTCTGGCGTCGATCGCGCTGCGCGACGGCAAGCGGGCCGACGTCGGCCAGGTCGTGATGGACGAGTTCCACTTCTACGCCGAGGCCGACCGCGGCTGGGCCTGGCAGATCCCGATCCTCGAACTGCCGCAGGCTCAGTTCATCCTCATGTCGGCGACGCTCGGCGACGTCTCGATGTTCGAGGAGGACCTGACCCGGCGGACCGGTCGTCCCACCTCGGTGGTCCGCTCGGCGACCCGTCCTGTCCCTCTCTCCTACGAGTACAAGCTGACGCCACTCACCGAGACGCTCACCGAGCTTCTTGAGACGAGGCAGGCGCCCGTCTACATCGTGCACTTCACCCAGGCCCAGGCCGTGGAGCGGGCGCAGGCACTGATGAGCATCAACATGTGCACGCGTGAGGAGAAGGACCAGATCGCCGCGCTGATCGGCAACTTCCGCTTCACCACCAAGTTCGGCCGTAACCTCTCCCGCTACGTACGGCACGGCATCGGTGTGCACCACGCCGGCATGCTGCCCAAGTACCGCCGCCTGGTGGAGAAACTGGCGCAGGCCGGCCTGCTGAAGGTCATCTGCGGCACGGACACCCTCGGTGTCGGCGTCAACGTGCCCATCCGCACCGTCCTGTTCACCGCTCTGGCGAAGTACGACGGCACTCGCGTACGGACGCTGCGCGCGCGGGAGTTCCACCAGATCGCGGGCCGGGCCGGCCGGGCCGGCTTCGACACGGCGGGCTTTGTCGTGGCGCAGGCTCCCGAGCATGTCGTGGAGAACGAGAAGGCCCTCGCCAAGGCAGGCGACGATCCGAAGAAGCGCCGCAAGGTGGTGCGCAAGAAGGCCCCGGAAGGCTTCGTGGGCTGGACGGACAACACGTTCGAGAAGCTGATCTCGTCCGATCCGGAACCGCTGACCTCGCGCTTCCGGGTCACTCACACGATGCTTCTGTCCGTGATCGCCCGGCCCGGCAACGCCTTCGCCGCGATGCGTCATCTGCTGGAGGACAACCACGAGCCGCGCAAGCAGCAGCTGCGCCACATCAGGCGGGCGATCGCCATCTACCGCTCGCTCCTCGACGGCGGGGTCGTGGAGAAGCTCGACACTCCGGACGCGGAAGGGCGCATCGTGCGCCTCACCGTCGACCTGCAGCAGAACTTCGCTCTCAACCAGCCTCTGTCGACCTTCGCCCTTGCCGCGTTCGAGCTCCTGGATCCCGAATCGCCTTCTTACGCCCTGGACATGGTGTCCGTCGTGGAGTCCACGCTGGACGACCCGCGGCAGATTCTCGCCGCCCAGCAGAACAAGGCTCGCGGTGAGGCCGTGGGGGCGATGAAGGCGGACGGTGTCGAGTACGAGGAGCGCATGGAACGGCTCCAGGACGTGTCGTACCCCAAGCCGCTGGAAGAGCTGCTCTTCCACGGGTACGACACCTACCGCAAGAGCCACCCGTGGGTGGGCGACCATCCCCTCTCCCCGAAGTCCGTCATCCGGGACATGTACGAACGGGCGATGACCTTCACCGAGTTCGTGTCCCATTACGAGCTCGCCCGCACCGAGGGCATCGTGCTCCGCTACCTGGCGAGCGCCTACAAGGCCCTTGACCACACCGTCCCGGACGACCTGAAGTCGGAGGACCTGGAGGACCTGATCGCCTGGCTCGGCGAGATGGTGCGTCAGGTCGACTCCAGCCTCCTCGACGAGTGGGAACAGCTCGCCAACCCCGAGGTGATGACGGCCGAGGAGGCTCAGGAGCGGGCCGACCAGGTCAAGCCGGTCACGGCCAACGGGCGCGCCTTCCGGGTCCTCGTCCGCAACGCCATGTTCCGGCGCGTGGAGCTCGCCGCCCTCGACCATGTCTCGGAACTCGGCGAGCTGGACTCCGAGGCCGGCTGGGACGCCGATGCCTGGGGCGCGGCGATGGACGACTACTGGGACGAGTACGACGACCTCGGCACCGGCCCCGACGCGCGTGGCCCCAAACTCCTGCAGATCGAGGAGCAGCCGGAGAACGGTCTGTGGCGAGTCCGGCAGACGTTCGCCGACCCGAACGGCGATCATGACTGGGGCATCAGCGCGGAGATCGACCTCGTGGCCTCCGACGCCGAGGGACGTGCCATCGTCAAGGTCACCGCCGTCGGCCAGCTGTGAGCACAGGAGAACGCGACACATGACGAACCCAGCGGAACGACTCGTCGATCTGCTCGACCTGGAGCAGATCGAGGTCAACATCTTCCGTGGCCGCAGCCCGGAGGAATCCCTGCAGCGGGTCTTCGGCGGACAGGTGGCGGGCCAGGCCCTGGTCGCCGCCGGCCGTACCACGGACTCGGAGCGGCCCGTGCACTCACTGCACGCGTACTTCCTGCGTCCGGGCCGGCCGGGCGTGCCCATCGTGTACCAGGTCGAACGGATAAGGGACGGGCGGTCGTTCACCACGCGCCGCGTCACCGCCGTGCAGCAGGGCCGCACGATCTTCAATCTGACCGCCTCCTTTCACAAGCCTGAGGTAGGGAGCTTCGAGCACCAGCTGCCGCCGGCCCGTGAGGTCCCGGATCCCGAGTCGCTACCGAGCGTCACTCAGGAGATCAAGGAACATCTGGGCGTACTCCCCGAGACGCTGGAGCGCATGGCCCGGCGCCAGCCCTTCGACATCCGCTACGCGGACCGGTTGCGCTGGACTCCCGAGGAGATCGAGAACGCCGAACCGCGCAGCGCCGTGTGGATGCGCGCCGTCGGACCTCTGGGCGACGACCCGCTGGTCCACACCTGCGCGCTCACCTATGCGAGCGACATGACTCTCCTGGACGCCGTCCGAATCCCGGTGGAACCCCTCTGGGGCCAGCGCGGTTTCGACATGGCTTCCCTGGACCACGCCATGTGGTTCCACCGGCCGTTCCGCGCCGACGAGTGGTTCCTGTACGACCAGGAGTCCCCGATCGCGACGGGTGGCCGAGGGCTGGCCCGGGGCCGGATCTATGACCTGGAGGGACGCCTGCTTGTCTCCGTCGTCCAGGAGGGGCTGTTCCGCAAGCTCGAAAGCTGACCGGGCGCGTGCGTGGGTCGTGTCAGGGGTTTCTGCGTCGCAGCCAGCCGAGGAGGCCCTTGGGTCGTTCCGGCTCGTCGATCACGTGTGACGCCTCGGCAGTTCGTCGCGCGTGGGGAGTTCGTTGCGGGTCGGTAGTTCGTCGCGGCTCGGCCGGAGGTCGCCCTTCGGCGGGGTGCCATGGCTCGGCTGGATGGCGTTCCTCGGCCGGGTGCCGTGCCTCGGTCGGCCGTCGTGCTTCGGAGGGATGCAGCGATTCGACCGGACGCCGTGCTCCCGCCGACTGCAGTGCTTCGGCCTGACGCCGTACGCCGGGGGGATGCAATGCTTCGGCCGACCGTCGCCGGTCCGTCGGTCGCCGTTGCTCGGCAGGTCGTTGCCGCTCGGCCGGACGTCGCACTCCGGTTCCGGACGGGTGCCGCAGCTTGGTGGCCCGCCGTAGCTCAGCGAGCTGTCGGTGCTCGGTAGGCACCCGGTGGTTCGCGAGATGGGCCGACCGGTCGTGGCCCATCTCCTGGATCACGGGCTTCGTCGTCGGTCGCGGTGCTGCTCGGTGCTCGCGCGCCTCGTCGAGTCCGTTCGCCAAGTCGGCCCGGAGCCAGCTGATCTCGTCCGGATCCGCCGCTGTCATGATCCGGGCGGTGATTCGGCCGACGGGTGTGTCGGGCGCGCCGCGGGGGTTCGGTTCGGGCTGATACCGGTCCAGGTAAGCCCGCTCATAGGGGTCGGTGACGGTCTCGGCGACCTGGCCGGGATCGAGCAGCGATGCCGCGGCCGCGGCACGGGCCCATGGATCCTCGGTCTGCCGAAGCAGGAAGCCGAGGTGCCGTCCTCGCCAGTTCCGGGCCCGCAGATCCAGGCCCTCTTCCAGTTGGCCGCGAAGCCCCTCGGGCAGACGGCCGTTCAGTAGCGGCGCGTTCTTCTCGTCCTCGGCGAACCGCCGCAGCTCCTCGGCCAGATACAGCCACACCACAGCCCTGTAGCGGTTCAAATAGAACTTTACGGGCGTCACAAGGCCCAGACGGGCGAAACGCGTGAAACGAGCGGTCGTGACGTCCATGAGGGCCGCGCCTTCCGAGGTCCCCACCGCTTTGATCCGTTCCCGCAAGGCCTCCGGGAAACCTTCCTCCGACCTCACCCTCTCGATCTCCGCGCAGGTGACGCGGCGTCCTCCGCCACCTTCGTCGGGCGTCGTGCGGATGCGCCCGAGCCGTACGGCGAGGTCGAACTCGCCTCGCTTGAGCCCAAGCTCTCGGGCGGCGCGGCTCTGGACGTATGTCGTCGGCGAGGCCGGGGCGACTGCCGCGTTCGTGGTGACGGCGGACGCGGTGGCGGCGAACGGGTCCCCGACACCGACAGGGCCTTTCGAGCCGGACATGACGGACTGCGTGATGGTGTTGCCGGACATGGTGGTTCTCCCCCGTGCAGCGATGTGCGCTTGCGTGCGCTTGCTTCGAGAAAAACCGTAGCCGGTTCGCCGCATGTCGCGTCGGGCCTGTGGATAACCTCGATCGCGATGACGTCTGCGCAGGTCAGATGTCTATGGAGGGTGAGTGTTCCGGATGTCGGGCATCGACGTGGAGATGCTCACCGACGCGATTGACGAGCAGCGTCATCTCGTACGCGACCTGGCCGATGTCGGCCTCGGCCGCACTGAGCACGCACAGACAGCTGCCGGTGCCGGCTGCCGTGACGAAGAGCACCGCGTCATCGAATTCGATCATGGTCTGACGGACTCGGCCCGCGCCGAAGTGCCGGCCCGAGCCCTTGGCCAGGCTGTGCAGGCCCGATGAGACGGCGGCGAGATGTTCGGCGTCCTCCCGCCTCAGACCTGTGCTCGCCCCGGTCACCAGCCCGTCGTTGGAGAGCACGAGTGCGTGGCGTATGTGCTCGACACGCTGGGTCAGGTCGTCGAGCAGCCAGTCAAGTCCCCGGTTCTCCGCCATGATCCGTCTCCCCGTGATGATTGGCTCCCCCGGGCCGGAGGATCCGATCGACCAGCCTTCCCCACCGTCGCCGTCCGAGCAAGGAGGATAGGGGCATGGCACACAAGATGACCGATGAGGAATGGCGGGCGTTCGTCTCGCACGGAACCCGCACTGGCAAGTTGTCGACCGTCCGGGCCGACGGACGCCCGCATGTGGCGCCGATCTGGTTCGTGCTCGACGGCGACGACCTGGTCTTCAACACGGGGAAGGACACCGTCAAGGGGCGGAATCTGGCCCGGGACGGCCGAGTGGCCCTGTGCGTGGACGACGACCGGCCTCCGTACGCGTATGTCGTCGTGCAGGGGCACGCCCGGATCTCGGAGGACCTCGACGACGTCCGGCTGTGGGCGGGACGGATCGGCAGCCGGTACATGGGCGCGGAGCGCGCCGAGGAGTTCGCGGCACGCAATGGCGTACCCGGCGAACTCCTCGTACGGCTGCGGATCGAGAAGGTTCTCGCGGAGGCCTCGGTCTCCGACTGAACGGGCCGCCGGAGCGCTAGGCCGGCCGCGCGTCAGCGGACCGAGTCGAGGAGCCGGGCGGTGTGCATCCGTCCGGCGTACTCGACGAGACGTACCAGCACCTCCTTTCCCGAGTCGCGGTCACGGGCGTCGCAGAGCACCACGGGTGTCCCCTGGTCGAGGTCGAGCGCCCGTGACACTTCGTGGGCGCCGTACGTGCGTGCGTCCGTGAAGCAGTTGACCGCCACCACGAAGGGGATGTGCCGGTGCTCGAAGTAGTCCACTGCCGGGAAACAGTCCTCAAGCCGCCGCGTGTCCGCGAGGACGACGGCGCCTAGGGCTCCTTGCGCCAGTTCGTCCCAGAGGAACCAGAACCTGTCCTGTCCGGGCGTTCCGAACAGGTAGAGCGACAGGCCGGACCTGATGGTGATGCGCCCGAAGTCCATGGCGACGGTCGTCGTGACCTTCTGGTCCACGCCGCCGGTGTCGTCCACCGACTGGCCGGCCTCGCTCAGCAGTTCCTCGGTGCGCAGCGGCCTGATCTCGCTGACCGCGCCCACCAGGGTGGTCTTGCCGACGCCGAAGCCGCCGGCGACGAGGATCTTCAACGCCAGGGCGGCCGTCTCACCGCTGGTGGCATCGGAGTGTTCAGGGGCCATCGATCACTTCTCTCGGGATTGCCGGTAACGGTCGACGTCGGTACGTGGGATGGCGTCCATCGTCTACAGGGCCCTCAGCCCGTCGATGACCTCGCGCAGGATGCGCTCGTCGGGCAGGCGCGCGGGCGGCACGGGGCGGCTGACCGTCACGCAGCCGAGCTCCAGCAGGTCGCCCAGGAGTACGCGCACCACGCCCACGGGCAGGTCTGTGTCCGCGGCCAGTTCGGCGACCGACTGGGTCTCGGCCCGGCAGAGTTCGATGAGGGCCCGGTGCTCAGGACCGAGTGCGGTGTCGGCGCCGGTCTCGGGTGCCCCGGTGTCGAGTGTGACGAGTGCTATCAGGTCGAAGCGCACCCCGGTGGGTCCTGGCTCGGTGCGTCCGCCCGTCATGGCGTACGGGCGGACGAGCGGCCCGGCCTCGTTGTCGTACCACTGGCTGCCCGGCTGCTCGGTGCTGACTGCCCGGTCCTCGGTCATGCCCGCCGTCCCCTCGCTCACCCGGCCGCGGGCGGACGGGCGGCCGCGCGCGGAGCCGAGTAGAGGTGTTCGCCCACGCGTCTGACCAGGCGTGCCATCTCGTAGGCGATCAGGCCGATGTCGGCCGTGACGGTGCTCAGGACGGCGAGGCAGGAGCCGTCGCCCGCGGCCACCACGAACAGGAAGCCCTCGTCCATCTCCACCATGGTCTGGCGAACCCCGCCTGCGCCGAAGTGGCGACCGGCTCCCTTGGCCAGACTGTGGAAACCGGAGGAGACCGCGGCGAGATGCTCCGCGTCCTCGCGTCTGAGGCCGGTGGACGCGCCCACCGCGAGCCCGTCGTTGGAGAGCACGACGGCATGCCTCACCTCGGCGACCCGCAACACCAGGTCGTCCAGCAGCCAGTCGAGTTCGCCGGGCCGGTCCGCGGCCCCCATACCCGGATCCTGGATCATGCGGGGTCTCCTTCGTTGCTGTCGCTGCCCCCTGCGGGGCCGGGCGTGGCTCGGAGACCGGAGGAACGGCCGCCGCCGCGGGCCCACCCGGCGCGGTAGGCCGCCATCCGGTCCCGTACCGCTTCGGGGGTGCGCTCGGCGTCGTCCCGGTGACGCGCCGCGTCCGCGGGCTCTTCGGCGCGTTCTTCGCGCAGTTGCGGGGCGAGATTGGCCTGTCGTACGCGTCGCGGGAGTTCGTCGGAGGGCTCCGCACCGGGACCACCGGGACGTCCACGAGCACCGGTATCGGCACCGGTATCGGCGCCCGCGTCGGCATCGGCATCGGCATCGGCATCGGCATCGGCGGAACGGTGCAGGCGCAGGGTGATCACCTCGGGTGGGGAGCCGTCGTGCGAGCCGTCCGCCGACGCCTCCGCCGGGGCGGCCACGGGCGAGACGAGTGCGGCTCGCTCGATGCGGGCCTCCACGGGGTCATGTCGAGAGGAAACGGAATCCTGTCGAGGGGCGGGACCGGGCACGCGCGCGTACTCGCGTCCGGCAGAACGTTCGGCAGGAGGCTGGGCAGGACGCTGGGCAGAACGTTCGGCAAGTCGTCCCGCGGGCCGTCCCACAGGTCGCTCCGCGTTCGCGCGACCCGCACCGGAACGTTCCTCCGCACTCGTGTGCAACAGCGCGGTGGGAAGCAGGACCACCGCGGTGGTGCCTCCGTAGGGCGAGGTCCGCAGGTGCACCTTGATGCCGTGGCGGGCGGCGAGCCTGCTCACCACGAAGAGGCCGAGTCGGTCGCTGTCGAACAGGTCGAGTGCCTGGGACCGCTCGATACGGCGGTTGGCCTCGACGAGGGTCTCCTTGCCCATGCCCAGTCCCCGGTCCTCGACCTCCACGGCGTATCCGTTGCCGACCGGCTCGCCGGTGACCCGCACCCTGGTGTGGGGCGGGGAGAACTGAGCGGCGTTCTCGACGATCTCGGCCAGCAGGTGCGTGAGGTCGGCGATCGCGGCTCCGACGACCAGGGTCTCCGGGAGTTGTCGTACCTCCACGCGCGCGTAGTCCTCGACTTCGGAGACGGCGGCGCGCACCACGTTCGTCAAGGAGACCGGCATACGCCAGGCCCGGCCGGGGGCCGCTCCCGAGAGGATGATCAGGCTCTCCGCGTGGCGTCGCATCCGCGTCGTGAGGTGTCGAGCCGAAAGAGGTCGCTCAGCTCGTTCGGGTCCTCGGAGCGGCGCTCCATGCTGTCCAGAAGCGTGAGTTGTCGGTGGACGAGAACCTGACTGCGACGGGCGAGGTTGACGAAGACACCGGAGATGCCACCTGCCAGCTCCGCGCGTTCGACGGCCGCGTGCAGGGCGGCGCGGTGCACGGTGGTCAGGGCTTCCGCGACCTGCCCCGCCTCGTCCTCGGCGGGCGGGCCCGGCGGTGCCTCGGCATGGACGTCGATCTCCTCTCCGGCCCGCAGTTTCCGCATGGCGTGCGGCAGTTTGTGCCGGGCGATCTCCAAGGCGCTGTTGCGCAAGGTCACCAGTTCGACGACGAGGCCGCGTCCGATGCGCACGGAGATGAGCAGGGAGGCGGCCACGGCTGCGAGCCCCAGGAGGACCGCGGCACCGGCGGGTGAGAACAGGCCGCGCCGCAGGGGGTCGGCCCGGTCCGCGACGTCACGGCCGGCGTCCGCCTCGATGGTCCGCATGTCGTCCTGCACGCGTGCGTGGGCCGCGTTCCAGGTCTCCCCGGGCGAGGACTGGAGGGCCTGCGCGCCGGGCGGGGTGGTGAGCGCCTTGTCCTCGACGGCGGTCATGTCGGCGTACGCACGGCTTTCCACGAGCTTCTGCCAGGCGGCTCGTTCCGGTCCGCCGAGATCGGCGACGGCGGAGTCGGTGAGCAGCCTGCGCGTGTCGACCGCGCCGGTGAACATCCGCAGCCGCCGGCCGTCGAGGGTCCCTGCGAGGCGGGCGCCGGCGAGTACCGCGTCCTCCTGTGCCAATGCCTCTCCCGCGCGGGAGAACTCCAGCAGTACGCGCGCTTCGGAGCCGATTTCCGCGTCCTGGATGCCGGTGAGTGCTCCGCCCACGCCGAAGGCCGTCGTGATGGTCCCGGTGTATCCCTTGTACGTCTCGTCCCAGCCGGTCCTGTGGTCGAGTACGGCGGTCCGCAGGGAGCGGAGCCGTTCCGCGCCGGTCACGAAGGTTTCGAGGCGTCCTGCCACTCCGGCGGGCAGTTCCACGCTGTCGGCGACGGTGCTGCCGCCTCCGAGCCGGAGTTCCGCCACGGCCCGGTCGGTGCGTGCGGCCAGGTTCTTGAGGTCGGTCTCCCGTTCGGCCGAGGGGCGTGTGGCATAGCGGACGGCCGCCACTCGTTCGTCCTGGAGCGCCGCGACGGACGCGGCGACCGGGGCACGTACCTGGGCGTCCACCCGCTGCAACTGCCGCAGCCGTGAGACGTCCTGGGCCGTGGTGACGGTGGCGTGCGCCCAGAGGGCGAGCAGGGAGACCACCGGGACCATGAGCAGGCAGACGATCTTCGCTCGCACGGTGCGGGGCCGCGGACTCCAGCTTCTCGCGCGCGTGGACGGGTCCTTCGGCTCCGTGTCGGCGGATTCCTCGGGTCCGGATTCTTCGTCGGCCGGCGGTCCGGCATGCGCGCGACGGCCCCGCACCGGGGCTGTCGACGACTGCGCGCCGCCTGTCGGGGTCCTTCGGGATGTACGCATGGCCTCCTCGCTCGCTGTGATTCGGTGGGCGCGTCCGCCGGACCGCCGGTCCGGGATCGCCGCTAGCGGGCGGCGCTCTCGACGGGCCGCTGCGCCGCCTCGGAGGCCTCGCGCTCGCCCGCTGTCGGGGAGAGCGCGACGAACGCCGACGTGAGGAAGAGATAGGACCCGAGGCCGACGGCGAGGGGGAAGATGAACTGCATCGCCGTGGCCCCGGACAGGGCTTCCCCGGAGGGTGTGACGTGGACGCCGACCGCGATCATCCCGGTGTAGTGCATGCTGCTGACCGCCCCGCCCATGACGAGCGAGGCGACTGCGACGGCGCTCGGCGAGCTGATGTTGAGCGCCGCCCACAGGGCCGCGGTCGCCGCGACCACGGCGATGGCGACGGAGACCCCGACGAGCAGCGGGTCGTAACTCACGGCGCCGTGCAGGCGCAACGCGGCCATGCCCAGGTAGTGCATGCTCGCCACGCCGATCCCGGTGGTCAGCCCGCCGAGGACGAGCGCGCGGCCCCGGTCACGGCCGTAGCCCACGGCGAAGACTCCCGCACCGACGACGACCATCGCGACGAGCAGGCTGAGCATGGTCAGTGGCACGTTGTAACGGATGTCGGTGCCGCTCACACCGAAGCCGAGCATCGCCACGGAGTGCATGGTCCAGATGCCTGTGCCGATCGAGGAGGCCGCGGTGAGCAGCCAGTTGCGGCGCGACCGGCCGGTGGCGCCGAGCGCGCGGACCGTGCAGCGCAGCCCGAGGGCGGCGCCGATGGATGCCATGACGTACGACAGCACGGGGGTCAGCCAGCCGAAGGTGGCGTGGTCCAGGTGTCCCATGGCTCCGGGACGCTAGTCCGGCCCGAGGCTCACAGAGGGGGCGCCTTTCGAAAGCTGTTGCAATATGGCGAAGAGGTGCGGGGGAACGATCGCGTCACGCTCGAACGTGTGCACCGCCTCGTGTTTCGCGTCGCCGTTCGATCGCTTCGCTCGCCGTGCGAGGTGAGGCCAGGAGATGCGATGCGAGATCATGCGGTGCATGACCGACGACCACACGCATGTCCAGGAGTTCTTCTCGGCCCGCGCGGCCGGCTGGGACGACCGGTTTCCCGACGACGGCCCGGCGTACGCGGCAGCCGTCTCCGAAATGGGGCTGCACGAAGGCGATCGCGTGCTCGACGCGGGCTGCGGCACGGGACGCGCTCTGCCGCCTCTCAGGGACGCCGTGGGTACCTCCGGGACGGTCCTCGGAGCGGACCTGACGCCGGCCATGCTGGAGGCGGCGGCGCGGGCGGGCCGTGACCGGGCAGGTCGGTTGCTCCTCTCCGACGTGTCGCGGTTGCCGCTGCGCGCGGAATCGCTCCATGCCGTCTTCGCGGCCGGCCTCATCGCGCATCTTCCGAACCCCGCGGAGAACCTGCGGGAGTTGGCTCGGGTCGTTCGGCCCGGCGGGGTCCTGGCGCTCTTCCACCCGATCGGCCGGGCCGCCCTCGCGGCGCGCCAGGGACGGCAGATCACCCCGGACGACCTGCGCGCGGAGGCCAACCTCGGCCCGCTACTCTCCGCCTCCGGCTGGCGCATGACGTCTTACGTGGACGAGGACGACCGGTTCCTCGCACTGGCCGCGCGCCGCCCCTGAAAGCGGCGCTCAGGACGGTCCTGACCGCTCAACCGCCGGGAGTCGCCCGCATCGCTCATCCGCGAAAGATCGCCCGGATCTTCCGTAACGCCCGGAATGGTCGTAGCCCGCAGGAAGCCGCTGCGCTTCAGGCAGCACACACGCGTGGCCACTGTCGAGGTAGACGCCTTCCTCCTGGGAGGCGATTTCGCTGCGGGCCGTGGCTGCGTGGCTGCGTGGCTGCGGCCCATGATCGGCACGCTCGAAAAGGGCATTCCGTGAGGCTTCACGACACCGCCCCCTTCTGGTGTCGAAGATTCAACTCTACGTTGAACAGAGACAGATGGGCGATGACCGAAGAACCAGCACACGGGGGAAGGTGGCCCGAATGTCCGGCACGATGGCCAGGCTCTGGAAGTTCTTTTCACGCCCACGACCGGCCGAGTCCCGGCCCCCCGCCCCACCGGCCAAGCGTCATCCGAAGAAGCAGACGCACAACCTGTTCGAAGCCGCGGCGGCCTATGTGGCGGCGGGTGTCGAGGACGACCAGGACGGGGTCGACGAGGCCGCGACCTGGGTGTCACCGGAAGCCCTTTCGTTCGGCGTGAACGAGTTGGCCTGCCGGGCCGTCATCGCGCTCGCGCGGGAACGCGACGAGTCGCCCACCGCGGTGGCCCGGACGCTCCTCGGCCTGCCGGGCACCTGACGGCGACGGAGGGCGGGCAGGTCGCCGCATCCTGGTGTCTCGATGCGCGTCGCCCCGACCGGGGGCGAGACCGAGCCGGGGCGAAAGCGGAACCGGCGCGACCGCTGGTGCTCGTTTCTCCCCCGTCCAGGAAGAGGGGTGCGGCTCCCTGCACGATCCGACCCCGTGACAACAGCCGCGACGCGCATTAGGGTGCGCCGACGGATGAAGCGATGGGGAGGCTGGGATGGCCGGGACGGACGATGTGGCCGAGGCCGTCGCCACCGAGGACGACGACGCACTGTATGTACTGACGGCGGTGCTCCTTACGCCGGCGCAGTTCCCCAGCGTGCTGGGCGACGACTACCCGGAGGCCTGCGCCGCACTCGGCCTCGCACCTCTCGCCGACGGGTACGGCCTGGTGCTGGGGCAGGACAGCGACGGAGCGCGGTGGACCGTCGTCATCGACGACGTCTCGCTGGTGGCCGTCGCCATCGCCTCCTGGGACTGCGGTATGGAGTACGACCTGTCGCCGGATGATCGCTCGATGGTGGCGGCGCTGCCCGGGTGGCCGCTCGCCGTGGCGGTCGCGGCGCCCGGTGTGCCCGCCCCGCACGATCCCGCACCCGACATCGCGGAGCAGGCACCGCTGTGCCCGCCGGACGCGTCCACCTGGGGCGCGGCTCAGCGGCGCCTCGGCGCGGACGAAATCGCACTCCAGTGGGCCACCTGGCGTGAACAGATCGACGAGACCGAGTTCGCCGTCTCGGCGGACGAGAAGACCGCTCCGAATGACGGGACCGCCCAAGCCGACGAGAACGGGGGCGGTGGCCGGGCGCCGCTCAGCGGCGTCCAGCGCGTTCTCTCCGAAGCACACTCGTACGTGGCCGCTCCCCCGCCGCTCGGCCGCGTGCGCTCGTCCTTCGCCCCGGGGGACGCGCGGACGCTCCGCGCCGACGGTCCCGGCTGGTCGTTGGTGGCACGGACCGACGACATCGCCTTCGTCCTGCTCGACGAGAAGCCCGGAGAGATCCTTCCGGTCGGCCGCGGGCCCGAGTTGCCCGGCCTGCTGGAGGCTCTGGACAAGATGGCCGTACGCCCGAACTGAGCCCGGCCACCCAGGTCCGGCTGGGTGCCTCGCCCGGCGCACTCACCGGTCGCGGGAGTGCGGCACGCATCACCAACTGCGGAAGTGCGGCGTGCACCCACCGGCTTCGGGAGTGCAGCACGCAGCCGCCCGTGGACCACACCATCGGCAGGCCCACGAGCGGCGACGCAGTCATCTCCTGCGTTCCGGAAGAGACCCGTGCTCCGGACCGGTGGAGATCTGCGCTCCGGAGGAGAAGAGACCTAGCGGGTGGCGCCTCAGCGACCGAGCTCCTTGCGGCCGACACGGCGCAGCCTGCGCCGCTGTGAGGGGTCCAGCGTCAGATACGCCGCCGCGGGAACTCCCAGGACGATCAGAAGGGCAGCCCACCAGGGCAGCCAGAAGAGCAGGATGATGCCGACCGCGACACCGCCTGCGGCTATCTTCGCGTTCCTTGACATGTGCGTAGCCTCCTTAGCGGCCACTGCCGCTCTCTGTCCTGAGAACGGACCCGCGCTCCCGGCGGTTCCGGACCGCGACCCTGATACGACCCTGAGGCGCACCCCCTACTCGACCCTGAGAGGCTCGCCGACCTCGTACATGTGCCGCAGTGCCTGACGGTAGGAGTCCACGAGCCCCGCCTCGACGTAAGGGATACCCAACTCCCGGCAGTGAGCGCGCACCAGGGGCTGGACGAGCTTGAGATGGGGGCGGGGCATGCTCGGGAACAGATGGTGCTCGATCTGATAGTTGAGACCGCCGAGGAACCAGTCTGTCAGGAACCCTCCGCGGACGTTGCGCGAGGTGAGCACCTGGCGACGGAGATGACCCCATCCCTCGCCGTCGGGGTCGGGCATCTCCATGCCTTTGTGGTTCGGCGCGAAGGCCATGCCAAGGTGCAGCCCGAAGAGTGCCTGGTGGATCGCGGCGAACGAGGGCCGTGCCCAACGGCATGGAGCTCAGCAGCAGAGTCGCGTACGCGGCAAGATGCGCGACCAGCAGGGACGCCTCGACCAGGCGTTCACGCGGAGGCCGCCGACGCAGGTCCTGGAAGCCGTGGATCTTCAGAGCGACGCCTTCGAGGAGCGTGAGCGGGAAGAAGAGCCACGCCTGATAGCGGGTGAGCCAGCGCCGGAAGCCGGTGCGGTCCGCCGTCTGCCCGCTGGTGAAGACCAGCACGTCGGCTTTGACGTCGGGGTCCTTGTCGATGTGGTTGGGGTTGGCGTGGTGCCGGTTGTGTTTGTCGTTCCACCAGCCATAGCTCAGGCCCAGCAGCAGATTCGCGTGGACGAGTCCGATCGCTCGGCCCATCGACCGGTCGCCGGTGATCTGTGCGTGGCCCGCGTCGTGGCCTATGAAGGCCGCGCGGCCGCACAGTACGGCGAACACCGGTGCCAGGAGCAGCACCCACCAGGAGTGGCCGATCAGGACGACGCCTGTGACGACGGCTGCCAGGGCGAGCGCGTTGCCGGCAATGGTGAGCGCGTACCAGCCTTGCCGACGGTTCAGGAGTCCCTGGCCTTTGACCATGCGCAGGAGTGGGGTGAACTCACTGGCGGCAGCGACCCTGGAGGGCGGCTCCGCCACGACTGTGGCGACTTCGGGCATGGCGGAACTCCGGATCTCTGAGGGGAGCGGGCGGGGCGGACAACTGGTTCTGCCTGGCCTGGCCCGGCTGTAGAAACGTACGGATCAGCGACCGCCGGAGACCATGGCGCCACCACCCGGGTCCGGCCGGGGGAAAGCTCGCCCGCGGGGTGGACCTGACACCACTCCCGGCGCGAAGTGACCGGCATCACAGAGCAGGCGCTTGGCTCATCCATTACCGCGCTGTACCCTCGGCGACCTCGACCCCTGGTAGTCAAGTTTGAGGAACACGCTCATCGCTGTGCAGAGGATTCCTGTACCGTCCCCCGCCGAGATCTCCGAACTGGCCCGTTGCTGCGCTGTATTCGTCCCCGCCGACCCGGCCCGAACGGGCGGCGTCGCCTTCTGGCTGCCCGACGGCGAAGAGCCTCCTGCCCTCGGCACCGATTCCGGATCCGTTCTCGGATCTGATTCCGGATCTGATTCCGGATCTGATTCCGGATCTGATTCCGGATCTGATTCCGGATCTGATTCCGGATCCGACTCAAGTGCCGTCTCTGGCCCTGATGCCGGTTCCGGTTCCAGTTCCGGTTCCGGTTCCGTGGAGGAGCTGATCGTCGTCCTTCCCGGTGAGGACGGTGTCGAGTTGGTGACGGTGACGGCCGTCGTGCTGCCGATGCGGGCCGCACTCCCGGTCCTCACAAGCGCGCGTGCCGCTCCACAGGCCCACGCGGCGACCGCCTTCTGGGGTGCCGCGGCCGTACTCGCGCTGCAACTCGCCGCGCGCGGCCTGCTGCTGCCCGGCTTGAGCGCCGGTGACCACGACGCATGGCGCGCGGGCCCCCTGGGCTCTCGGGACCTGGAGCGCATCCGTGAGCTGGGCGCCGCGATGCCGCCGCACGCCCACGCGGTGCCAGTCGACGAGACCGAGCCGCTGCGGCTGCCCGATCCGGAGTGGCTGCTGCGCGCCTTCCTCGACGCCGTCGCCGACACACTGCCACGCTCCCCCGCGGCAACGCTCGCCGCGGGCGGAGCGGCCTTCGCCGCCCCCGAACCGCAGCACGTGCCAGAGCACCGCGCGTGGGCGGCCGATGTCGCGGCGGGGCACGACGCCGGCGTACGGATCTCGCTGCGTGTCGAGGTTCCGGGTCTCGCGTCGGCCGTGTCGGACGAGAACCGGCTGCCGTTCCGTGCGGTGCTGCAACTGCACAGCGTCAGCGATCCGGCCCTGCTGGCGGACGCGGCCGAGGTGTGGAGCGGGTCGAGCCCGGCCTTCGGCCCGCGCGCGCGGATGGATGCCCTGCTCGCGCTGCGCCGCGCCGCTCGGGCCTGGGCCCCGCTCACTCCCCTGCTGTCGGCGACCGTGCCCGACGCGATCGAACTAGCCGACGAGGAGGTCACCGAACTCCTGGGCGAGGGAGCACGATCACTCACAGCCGCCGGCGTGGAGGTGCACTGGCCCAGGGAACTGGCCCACAAGCTGACGGCCCGCGCGGTCGTCGGACCCCCGGACGACGAGCAGAGCGGGAACGGGTCCGTCTCGGACACGCCCTCCTTCCTGTCGGCCGACGCGCTTCTGACGTTCTCCTGGTGGTTCGCGCTGGGTGACCAGCAACTGACACGCGATGAACTGGACCGACTCGCCGAGGCGAACCGCCCCATGGTCCGACTGCGTGACCAGTGGGTCCTCGTCGATCCGCAGGAGCTGCGCCGCGCCCGTGACCAGCAGGACCGCAAGCTGACGCCCGTCGACGCGCTGAGCGCCGTTCTCACGGGCTCCACGGAGGTCGACGGCCGCAGGGTCGACGTGCGGCCCACGGGGTGGCTGGCGATGCTGCGGGAGCATCTGTCGGACCCGGAGGGACAGGAGCCGGTCGGGCAGCCTCCCGCGCTGGCCGCGACCCTGCGCGACTATCAGCTCCGCGGGCTCAACTGGCTGGCCCGGATGACGTCCTTGGGGCTGGGAGGCTGTCTCGCGGACGACATGGGTCTGGGCAAGACCATCACTCTCATCGCGCTGCATCTGCACCGGCAGGCCGACGAGGGCGTGGCGGGCCCCACACTCGTCGTCTGTCCGACGTCCCTCATGGGCAACTGGCAGCGCGAGATCGAGAGGTTCGCTCCGGGCACTCCCGTCCGTCGCTTCCACGGGGCTCGACGGAATCTGGAGGGGCTGGCCGACGGCGAGTTCGTCCTCACGACCTACGGCACCATGCGGCTCGACACGGCACGCCTGGCGGACGCTTCGTGGGGCATGGTCGTCGCGGACGAGGCACAGCACGTGAAGAACCCGTACTCGGACACGGCCCGGCAGTTGCGGACGATCGACGCACGCGCGCGTGTGGCGCTCACCGGAACGCCGGTGGAGAACAACCTCTCCGAGCTGTGGGCGATCCTCGACTGGACGACACCTGGTCTGCTGGGCCGGCTCGGCACGTTCCGCAACCAGTACGCGAAGGCTGTCGAGGGCGGGCAGGATCCAGGGGCGGCGGACCGGCTCGCCCAGCTCGTGCGGCCGTTCCTCCTCCGTCGGCGCAAGTCCGATCCCGGCATCGCACCGGAGCTTCCGCCGAAGACGGAGACCGACCGGGCCGTGTCCCTCTCCAAGGAACAGGCGGGTCTGTACGAGGCCGTGGTCCGCGAGACCCTCGCGGAGATCGCGGGCGCCGACAGCATGGCGCGGCGCGGACTGATCGTGAAGCTCCTCACCGGGCTCAAACAGATCTGCAACCACCCGGCGCAGTACCTCAAGGAGGACCGGCCGAGGATCGCCGGGCGCTCCGGAAAGCTGGAGCTGCTGGACGAATTGCTCGACACCATCCTCTCCGAGGGGGCCTGCGTTCTGGTCTTCACGCAGTACGTGCGCATGGCGCGCCTGATCGAGCGCCATCTGAGCGCGCGTGGTGTGCACTCGCAGTTCCTGCACGGAGGTACCCCGGTCCCGGAGCGCGAGGCCATGGTGGAGCGCTTCCAGGACGGCCAGGTACCCGTCTTCCTGTTGTCGTTGAAGGCCGCGGGCACGGGCCTCAACCTGACGCGGGCCGAGCATGTAGTGCACTACGACCGCTGGTGGAACCCGGCCGTCGAGGCCCAGGCCACCGACCGCGCGTACCGCATCGGCCAGACCAGGCCGGTCCAGGTGCACCGGCTGATCGCCGAGGGAACGATCGAGGACCGCATCGCGGACATGCTGCTGCGCAAACGGGAGTTGGCGGACGCGGTCCTCGGATCCGGGGAGTCGGCCCTCACCGAACTGACCGACGCGCAACTGGCCGACCTGGTGGAACTGCGAGGAGGCGCCCGATGAGCGATCCGTACGAGAACACTCCGGAGCGCACCTTCGCCGCCCTGCCGCCCGCGCACGGCCGGGGCTTCGCCCAGAGCTGGTGGGGGCAGGCCTGGCTCAAGGCGCTGGAGGACGCCACGCTGGACTCGCAGCAGCTGAAGACGGGCCGCAGGCTCGCCCGCGCGGGAGCCGTGGGGGCCGTCTCGGTGCGCCCTGGGCGCGTCACCGCGGTGGTCAAGGACCGCGACCGCACGGCGCATCGCGCGGACGTCCTGCTCCAGGAGCTGTCCGAGGAGCAGTGGGACCGGTTCCTGGGCATGGCGGTCGAGCGGGCGGGGCACATCGCGGCACTGCTCGACCGCGAGATGCCGCCGCATCTGGTCGAGGACGCGGCGACCGCCGGCGTCGAACTCCTGCCTGGCCTGGGCGATCTGGAGGCGGAGTGCGACTGCGACGCGTGGGACCACTGCGGTCACACCGCCGCGCTCTGCTACCAGGTGGCGCGACTGCTGGACCAGGATCCGTTCGCGCTGCTTCTCCTGCGCGGGCGTGGGGAACGGGAACTCCTCGACGAGTTGCAGCTGCGCAGCGTCCCCCGGACCGAGACCGCCGAGGTGCGGCAGGAGACGTACGAGGGCGTGGACGCCGCCGAGGCGTACGCGGCGGGGGAGATCCTGCCGCCACTGCCCGAACCGCCCGCCGTGCCCGCGGAACCTGGCCTTCCGCCGTCACTGGACACGGAGACCGAACCCGCGCCCGGGGTCGATCCGGCCGCGCTGGAGTTCCTGGCGGCGCAGGCCGCCTGTGAGGCTCACCGGCTGCTCGTCGACGCGCTCAGGACGGGCCACGAACAGCGCGCCGCGGAGGTAGGCCTGACGCCTGCGCAGGATGCCGTGCGGCTGGCCTCGGGCGGGCCCGAGGTCCGGGTGGCGGCTCGACTCGCCGAAGGGTCGGGGCGCGACCGCGAAGCTCTGGCGCTCGCGGCCCGTTCCTGGGAGTACGGGGGTGCGGCCGGACTCGACATACACGAGGCGGACGTGGTGGTGGAGGCGGAAACGCTCGCACGCGCGCGTGCCGCCCTGGAGTCCGCCTGGGAGGAGGGCGAGCGGCCCGTCCTGCGGGCGTCCCGCAACCACTGGACCGTTGTCGGCGGACAGACCCAGCTCCGGTTGGGTCCGGACGGCCGCTGGTGGCCGTACCGCAAGGAACGGGGCCGCTGGGCTCCCGTCGGACCGGCTTCCCAGGACCCGGCGACGGCACTGGCCCTGGCCGACGGGCGAGAGTGACATCGAGTCGAGGGACGACAGTGGCATCGGGCTGAGGGGGACAGAGGCATCGGGTTGAGGGACAGGCCCGGCACGGCCGCGTCCGCTGGATGAGCGCTGGACGCCCGGCGTTCATCCAGCGGCCGTACGGCGTTCGGCGCGAGGGCGAAATCTGGCGGCAGTCATCGAACTTGTGCTCCAGGAGGCCCCATGTCCCCGTACGCCGCAGGCCGGCGCCGTGTCCACCGTTCCGTCGCCACCGGCGTGCCGCTCGCCGTGCTGGCCGCCCTGGTGGTGGCGGGTCCCGCGGCCGGCGCGCCCTCGGGGGACGCGCGGGTCACGGGCTCCGCGACGCTCGGCGACGTCCCTCTCGGCACGTTCAGCAACGGGCTGCTGGCGGGCACCGTGGCCGACGACCGGGGTGTGGACCTCGGCGGCATCGGGAGCGACATCTACCCGGCGGGCCGCAAGGGAGAGTTCTGGACCGTCACCGACCGCGGCCCCAACGGCCAGGTCAAGGTGGACGGCGAGAAGCGGCGTACGTTTCCCGTGCCCGGTTTCGACCCGGCGATCGTGAAGATCCGGGTGTCCGGTGACTCGGTGAAGGTGCTGGACGCGATTCCGATCACCACCACTTCGGGCAGGCCCGTGACCGGGCTGTCCAACCAGAAGGCACGCGACGAGGCGCCCTACTCCTACGACGCGAAGACGCCGCTCTCGTACAACCCGAACGGTCTGGACACCGAGGGGATCGTGCGCTCCGAGGACGGCAGTTTCTGGCTCGTCGACGAATACGGGCCTTCCTTGGTACACGTCTCGGCGCGCGGGAAGGTACTCACCCGGTACGTCCCGAAGGGGCTGAATCTGACCGGCGCGGGTTACCCGGTGGTCGAGGCGCTGCCCGCGGTTCTGCTGCACCGGAAGGTCAACCGCGGTTTCGAAGGGCTCGCCCAGCTCCCGGGCGGGGATCTGGTGCTGGCCGTCCAGAGCCCGCTGTCCCTGCCGGACACGGATGCCGGTGAGGCGTCGCTGACCGCACGTCTGCTGCGCTTCTCACCGAAGAAGCGGGCCGTCACCGCCGAGTACGCGTACCGGTTCGACGCGGTGGGTGTGGTCGATCCGGGCGAGGACGACCCGTCCGAGCTGAAGATCTCGTCCGTGGTGGCCGTGGGCCGCGACCGGCTGCTGGTGGAGGAGCGCACCGACAAGGCCGCCCGGTTGCAGGTGGTGAAGCTGAGTCGCGGCGCGGACATCCTCGGCAACCAGTGGGACGACAGCACGACGTCGCCGTCCCTTGAGCAGTTGGAGGATCCCGCGGCGTCCGGCGTCCCCGTGCTGCGCAAGCGTCTTGTCGTCGACCTCGGCAAGGTGAAGGGGGTGCCTGGGAAGATCGAGGGCGTCGCGCGCGTGGACCATGACACGCTCGCGCTCATCAACGACAACGACTTCGGGATGACGGACGGGACAGGCGCGTTCGACGCCCAGGGCCGCCTGGTGGACAGTGGAATAGAGACGACCGTGACGTACGTACGCCTGCCGCACGGGATCTGACGGATCTGACGGGATCTGAGGGGCGGCTCCGCTCGGCGTTCTCGCCCTCCACGCGCGCGTGACTCAGTTCGGCCGTGCGCGCGTGGCTCGCTCCGGCCGCGTGTGCGTGGCTTGATGTCTGCACGTGTGCGTGGCTGCCGCCTGCCGGCCTGCCTGGCTCACCGCAGCGGCTTGGTGAGCTTGCGGTCGCCCTCGCCGGCGTTGGCGGCCAGACTGCAGGTGACCTTGTCGATGCCGATCTTGAATCCCGCGGGATCGGGATACTGCACCAGGGTGCCGCGGACGGTGCCGGTGGGCTGCTTGGCCGCCTTGTCGTCCAGGGGTTCCTGGCAGAGGCCCGATGCCGCCTTCTTGAGGGCGGCATCGGTCGTGTACGCGCCTTCGAGCTCGGTCACCTTCACGACCTCGGCATCGTGCTTTCCACCGCACGAACGCTTCACCGCCTGGCCCGGTCGATCGTCGTCGATGTCGAAGCAGTCACCGGTTCGCAGCATGTAGTACGGCACTTCGTCGCCGGCGAGGGACGGGAGGAACGACTCCACGCCGCTGGGCAGTTCGGACGGCACACCGGAGGGCAGGGAAGGCAGTTCGCTCGGCACCTGCGACGGAATGCTGAGCGAGGGCGACGGCAGCTTCCCCGTGGTGGAACCGCTCTCCGTCGGCCGCTTCTTGTCTGATGAGCCGTCGCCGCCACTGGCAACCAGCACGACCGCGGCGATCACTCCGACCGCGAGGATCACGGCCAGCAGAACCAGGAGCATCTTGCGCCGTGGGTCGGAGCCACCGGGAGACCCGGGGGGCGGCGACGGAGGCGGCGGCTCCCAGCCTCCCCCTCCTCCCCCACCGTGCCACGGCGGACCGTCGCCTCCGGGAGGTGGGCCGTAACCGTCAGGAGGAGGCCCGAAGCCCTCCGGCGGTGGACCGTACCCGCCACCCCCATGGGGCGGCGTGTTGTCCGGCGGCCGAGGTGGCTCGGGCGGTAAGGGCGGCGTGGCCATAGCGTCAAGAGTCGCCTCGAAACGGTCACGAAGCGACCCCTGCGCGGAAGTTGATACGGACTCATGGCGTGGACCGCATGATTCCGGACGCCTCCGCACAGAGGTCGTTCTCCGGCCTTGTGTGATCAGCCGCGAGCGCCCAGCAGGTGGTCCATGGCCAGCTGGTCGAGGCGCTCGAACGCCATCCCGCGCGCGGCGGCCGTCTCGGCGTCGAAGTCCTCGAAGGAGGCGCGGTCCGCGAGCAGCGCCTGGAGGCCGTCCGACGCGGTGGGCTGCGCCAGTTCGTCCAGGCGCGAGGCCCGCAGGGCCTCCTGGACCTCGGGGTCGGCCCGGAAGGCGGCGGTCCGCTCCTGGAGGATCAGGTAGTTGCGCATGCAGCCCGCGGCCGACTCCCACACGCCGTCGTAGTCCTCGGTCCGCGGCGGCTTGAAGTCGAAGTGCCTCGGGCCCGCGTAACCGGCCGTCTCCAAGAGGTCCACCAGCCAGAAGGCGGAGCGCAGATCGCCCGCTCCGAAGCGCAGGTCCTGGTCGTACTTGATGCCGGACTGACCGTTGAGGTCGATGTGGAAGAGCTTGCCCGCCCACAGGGCCTGGGCGATGCCGTGCGTGAAGTTCAGCCCGGCCATCTGCTCGTGGCCGACCTCGGGGTTGACGCCGTACAGCTCCGGCCGCTCCAGGCGCTCGATGAAGGCCAGTGCGTGACCGACGGTCGGGAGGAGGATGTCGCCGCGGGGCTCGTTCGGCTTGGGCTCGATCGCGAAGCGCAGGTCGTAGCCCTGGGTGGTCACGTACTCACCGAGGAGGTCGAAGGCCTCCTTCATGCGGTCCAGCGCGACGCGTACGTCCTTCGCGGCGCCGGACTCGGCGCCCTCACGGCCGCCCCAGGCCACGTAGATCTGCGCGCCCAGCTCGACCGCCAGGTCGATGTTGCGGATCGTCTTGCGCAGCGCGTAGCGACGCACGTCCCGGTCATTGGCGGTGAAGGCACCGTCCTTGAAGACGGGGTGCGTGAACAGGTTCGTGGTGGCCATCGGCACGGTCATGCCGGTCGTGTCGAGGGCCTGCCGGAAGCGCTTGATGTGAGACTCGCGCTCGGTCTCCGAGGACCCGAAGGGGATCAGGTCGTCGTCGTGGAAGGTCACTCCGTGAGCGCCGAGTTCCGACAGGCGCTGCACCGACTCGACCGGGTCCAGGGCGGCCCGGGTGGCGTCGCCGAACGGGTCCCTTCCCTGCCAGCCGACGGTCCACAGGCCGAAGGTGAACCTGTCCTCGGGGGTGGGCTGGTAGTTCATGCCGCGGCTCCTTGCTTGCTCCGACTATTTCGTCATGGCGCTTAACAAATTAGTATGCGGAGGCATCCCTGGGAAGAGACAACATGTCTTCGAAAAGGGAAAACGGACGGAAAGTGGTCCGTGACAGCCCGACTGGAACCCGAAAATACCAGGTCAGACCCCGCGGAGCCGCGGAAGAGGGAGAGTTCGATGTCAGCAGCCGAGGGTCCGCTCGTCGTCGGCGTGGACACGTCCACCCAATCCACCAAGGCCCTCGTCGTCGACGTGGCCACCGGCGAAGTGGTGGCGAGCGGACAGGCGCCGCACACCGTGTCCTCCGGAGCGGGCCGCGAGAGCGATCCGCTCCAGTGGTGGGACGCGCTGCGCAAGGCGCTGCACCAGTGCGGCGACGCGGCACGCGAGGCCGCGGCGGTCTCTGTCGCCGGACAGCAGCACGGGCTCGTCACGCTCGACGCCCAGGGCGCTCCGGTGCGCCCCGCCCTCCTGTGGAACGACGTGCGGTCGGCACCGCAGGCCCGCCGCCTCGTGGAGGAGCTGGGCGGGCCGAAGGCGTGGGCCGAGCGCACCGGCAGCGTGCCGGGTCCGTCCATCACAGTCACCAAATGGGCGTGGCTCGCCGAGCACGAGCCCGAGTCCGTCCGCGCCACCGCGTCCGTGCGCCTGCCCCACGACTACCTCACCGAGCTCCTCACCGGGCTGGGCACGACCGACCGGGGCGACGCCTCCGGTACGGGCTGGTGGGCGTCCGGGACTGAGGCGTACGACGAGGAGGTACTCGGCCACGTGGGGCTCGACCCCGCCCTGCTCCCCCGGGTCGTCCGGCCCGGCGAGGTGGTCGGAACCGTTCGCGACTCCGACGACCTGCCCTTCGCCAAGGGCACACTGGTCGCTCCCGGCACCGGTGACAACGCAGCCGCCGCGCTGGGCCTGGGGCTGCGCCCCGGCACCGCGGTGCTCAGCCTCGGCACGTCGGGCACCGTGTACGCGGTGTCGGCGCGGCGGCCCACCGACCCCACCGGCACCGTGGCGGGTTTCGCCGACGCGCGCGGCGACTGGCTGCCGCTGGCCTGCACCCTCAACTGCACCCAAGCCGTGGACCGCGTCGCCGCCCTCCTCGGCATCGACCGCGAGGCCGTCGAACCCGGTACGAACGTGACGCTGCTCCCCTACCTGGACGGCGAGCGCACCCCTGCCCTGCCGCACGCCTCGGGCCTGCTGCACGGGCTGCGGCACGACACGACAGCGGGACAGCTGCTCCAGGCCGCGTACGACGGGGCGGTCCACTCGCTCCTCGGCGCCCTCGACCTGGTGCTCGACGAGGACGCGGACCGTTCGGCGCCGCTCCTGCTCATCGGCGGAGGCGCCCGGGGAACGGCCTGGCAGCAGACCGTACGACGACTGTCCGGACGTGCCGTCCAGGTGCCGGAGGCCAAGGAGCTGGTCGCGCTCGGCGCCGCCGCGCAGGCCGCGGGAGTGCTCACCGGCGAGGACCCGGCGGCGGTGGCCCGGCGCTGGAACACGGCACGCGGGCCGGTCCTGGAGGCCGGGGAACGGGACGAGGCGGCGCTCGCGCGGATCGCCGGGGTAATCTCCGACGCGGCCCCGTTGCTGGAGCGGGAGGCCGATCAGCGCTGACGGCTTCTCCTCCGGGGAGCGGGGGCCGGTCGCCGCCGGCTCCCCGGGCGCCAGCACGGACAGGACAGCCCTCAGGGGACCGGCCGGACGAGGACCGACTCAGGCAATGACAGCACCGCTCCACGAGGCCCACCCCAGCAGTCCCGGCCGACGCCTGCCCGATACGCAACAGGGCATGCGCCGCCGCAACCTGTCGCGGGTGTTGCACACCGTGAACGCCGACGGGCCGCTGTCCCGTGCCGCTGTCGCCTCACGCATCGGGCTGACCCGAGCGGCCGTCTCGACCCTCGTGGACGAACTGATCCGCTCCGGACTTCTCGACGAGCTGGGACCCGAGCGGCCGGGGCGGGTGGGGCGGCCCGGTTCGGCGCTGGCCCTGAGCGGGCGCGGCCCGGCGGGGATCGGTGCGGAGATCGGCGTCGACCACCTCGCCGTGTGCGCGGTCGATCTGCGCGGCAAGGTACGCGCGCGGGTCGTGCGGCACGGCACCAACCGCGGCCGTGCGCCCGAGCCCGTACTGAGCGAACTGACCGCGTTGGTACGCCGGATCGTCGCCGAGGCTGACCAGGAGGGGCTGTGGCCGGCGGGTCTCGCCGTCGCCGTGCCCGGCCTGGTGGCGCGTGACGCCCGGACCGTGGTGCGTGCCCCCAACCTCGGCTGGCTCGACACGGATCTCGGTCCGCTGCTGCCGGACGGGCTGCCGCTGACCGTCGACAACGAGGCCAACTTCGGCGGCCTGGCCGAACTCTGGCTCAACGAGGAGGCGCCGCGCGACTTCCTGCACGTCTCCGCGGAGATCGGCATCGGCGGGGCCGTGGTCGTGGACGGGCGGCTGCTGCGCGGGACGCGTGGCTTCGCTGGCGAGTTGGGACATGTGCCGGTGCGGCCCGAGGGGCCCGCGTGCGCCTGCGGCGGGCGCGGCTGTCTTGAGCAGTACGCGGGCGAGGAGGCCGTGCTGCGCGCGGCCGGCCTGGAACCGAGTGAGGACCGGGTCGGGCTGCTGGCCGAGCACGCCGCCGAAGGCGACAAGAACGTACGGCGGGCCTTGCGCGACGCCGGTACCGCGCTGGGCATCGCGCTGACGGGCGCCGTCAATCTGCTGGACCCGGAGGCCGTCGTGCTCGGCGGTGCGCTGTCCGGGCTGGCACCCTGGCTGCTGCCTTCGCTGGAGCGGGAACTGGCCCGCAGGACGGCGGGTCCCGCCTGCGCGGTGTCGGTGTCCCGACTCGGCCCAGAAGGCCCGCTGCTGGGCGCCGCGCATTCCGTCGTGCGGGCCGTGCTCGATGATCCGGCGGCGGTGGGTGGCGGGGCGTAGGCATGGGCGGCCTGCCCCGACCTGCCTCGACCTACCTCTCTCCACGACCTGCGCGACGCGCGGCGCGTGGCGCATGGCGCGTGACGCACGGCGCGTGACGCACGGCGCACGGACCTGGCGTACCTGACCGCTCGCCACTCGCTCGTCCCCCGCTCGCCGTTCGCTCTCTCCTGATCGCTTCTCGGTCGCCTCTCATCCGCCGCTCGGTCGCCTCTCATCCGCCGCTCGGTCGCCTCTCGTCCGTCTCTCGGCTGCTTCTGGCGGCTGCGATCCCCCTTTCGGGTGGCCGAGTTGTCCACAGTCACAGCACTGTCCACGGACCTGGGCGGGCCACTCCTCCCCAACCGGCAAGACCCGTACCGTGGTTCACGCGAGACGCCGCCGTCAGGAGGACGGAGGCTTTTCCGAGCAAGCACGGGGACTCCGCAGGCCTCAGGACTCCCTTCAGCACCCTTCGGCAGAACGGAGCCGTGTCGGCATGAGCGACCCGCGGATCTTGACCGTACGACCCGAACCGGGCGAGTACGCCTGGACGTTCGGCGGTGCGCCACCTGTGGCGCACATCGCGCCGGGCACGGTCCTCGACCTCTATACGGAGGACTGTTTCGCCGGGCGCGTGCGCTCGGAGAAGGACCTCGTGTCGGAGGTGTGCGAGTTCCCCTTCCTCAATCCGCAGACAGGGCCGTTCCATGTCGAGGGCGCGGAACCGGGTGACACGGTCGCGGTGCACTTCGTGTCGATCGAACCGGCACGGGACTGGGCGGCATCGACTACGGTCCCGCTGTTCGGGGCGCTGACGTCCACGCACACCACGGCCACGCTGCAGCCGCCGCTGCCGGAGACCGTGTGGATCTGGCAGCTCGACCGGGCGCGCCGCACCGCGCTGTTCAGCGCACGGGACAGCGACATCCGGATCGAGCTGCCCATGGACCCGATGCACGGCACGGTGGGTGTGGCGCCGGCCAACCTGGAGGTGCGCTCGGCCCTGGTGCCGGACGCTCACGGCGGGAACATGGACACGCCCGAGATGCGGACCGGCGTCACGTGCTATCTCGGGGTGAACGTCGAGGGCGCGCTGCTGAGCCTCGGCGACGGTCACGCACGGCAGGGCGAGGGCGAGACCTGCGGAGTCGCCGTCGAGTGCGCGATGAACACGGTGGTGATCGTCGAGCTGCTCAAGGGGATCTCGACGCCCTGGCCCCGCATCGAGTCCGACACGCACGTCATCTCGACCGGCTCGGCGCGCCCCTTGGAGGACGCGTTCCGAATATCGCAGCTCGACCTGGTCCGGTGGCTGGCACGCGACTACGGGTTCAGCGAGTTGGACGCCTACCAGTTCGCCACCCAGACCGTCGAGTCGCCGCTGGCCAATGTCTGCGACACCAACTACACCTGCGTGGCCAAGATCCGCAAGGAGTGGCTGCCCGATCGGGAGACGCATCGGGGGCTGCATGCCCGGATGCGCGAAACGGCAGCGGCGCTGGGTCGTTGATCCCTCGCGCCAGGGTCTGAACCACGTCCGGCACCTGCTCGAACCTCCGCCCCGAGGCTCGTGCGTCCCGTCCCGACGAGCAGTCACCGCCCCCACCCGAGAGGAAACCTGTGGACCGAGTCAAGTACCTGCCCGCCTCACTGCCCAGCCGACGGCGCCTGCTGCAGAGTGCGGCCCTCGCCACCCTCTCCACCGCGCTGCTCCCCACCCCTCGGGCGGGCGCGGTACCGCAGGGCATCGACTACCCGCAGTCCGAGTGGTCCCCGGCGAGCGCGTCCAACTACACGGTGGCCAACCGCCCGACGAGCCACCCCGTCGACTTCGTCGTCATCCACGTGACGCAGGCGACGTACTCGGACACGCTCGCCATCTTCCAGAACCCGAAGAAGCAGGTGTCCGCGCACTATGTCGTCCGGTCTGCCGACGGCCACATCGCACAGATGGTGCGCGAGCGCGATATCGCCTGGCACGCGGGCAACTGGGACTACAACACCCGCAGCATCGGAATCGAGCACGAGGGCTGGGTGGACAAGCCGGCGTACTTCACCAACGCCCTGTACGAGGAGTCGGCGAAACTCACCGCGTCGATCTGCGCCAAGTACGCGATCCCCAAGGACCGCTCACACATCCTCGCGCACTACGAAGTACCGGGCAGCGACCACACGGACCCGGGGCCGAACTGGGACTGGACGCGTTACATCAGACTCGTCAATTTCGCCTGACCGACCGAAGGCCACCCGAGAGCCGCCTGAGTAGCGCGAGAGCGGAGGGCATAGAGCCGCACGGGAACCGGGAGAGAAGACCAGGAGAAAGAAGGAGGCCGTCAGCGGTACGGGACGGAGCGGGCCTGATCCGGAAGGGCCGCGACGCTTGTCCGCGTCCGCCACCGGAGTGACGATGTCACCAGCCGTGTCACGGCAAGTCGCAACACTTTTCGGGAGGCCGGGTTGACCGATCCATGGGTGGCCCTGAATCCGGGCGCCGATCCTGTCGAGCGGGTTCGTGTGCTGCGCCGCGCCCATGAGACGTTCACCGAGGCGGGGACGGTGCCGCGGCCGGTGCGGTCCGTGGTCGCCGACTCGTGGCGGCGTTCGGCTCGGGCCGGGGTCGGGCCGGACGGCTCCGCGTATGTCGAACTCACCGACGGGGACCTCGGGTCGTATCGGGCGGAGCACCCGCTGGCTCCGGTCATGCCACTGTTCCGTGAACTCATGGGCACGTTCGCGTCGGACGGCGAGCACCTCCTAGCGGTCTGCGACGCGCAGGGCAGGCTCCTGTGGGTGGAGGGCCATCCCGCCACACGGCAGAAGGCGGACGGCATGAACTTCGTGCCGGGCGCGCGGTGGGCGGAGTCCGCCATGGGCACGAACGCCCCGGGGACGGCGGTCGCGCTCGACCGGCCGGTGCAGGTGTTCGCGGCGGAGCACTTCATCCGGCGCGTCCAGCCATGGACGTGCGCGGCGGCTCCGGTGCACGATCCCCGCACGGGTCGGCTGCTCGGAGCCGTCGACATCACCGGCGGGGACGGGCTCGCGCATCCGCACAGCCTGGGGTTCGTGCAGGCCGTGGCACGCGCGGCCGAGTCCCAGCTGGCACTGCTCACCCCGGTGCCGGCCGCCACCGACGCGCTCCAGCTGACCGCTCTGGGCCGGGACGAGGCCCTGCTCGTGGCGGGCGGCCGCAAACTGCGCCTGAGCCGCAGACACAGTGAGCTCCTGGTATTGCTGTCCCGGCACCCGGACGGCCTGACGGGCGACGAGTTGCTGTGCTCGCTGTACGAGGACGAGTCGGTGACGCCGGTGACGTTGCGCGCCGAACTGGCCCGCCTGCGCCGCCTGCTCGGGACCGGCGTCCTCGGTTCGCGGCCCTACCGGCTCGCGGTTCCGGTCGAGTCCGATGTCGGAGTAGTCGAACGCAGACTCGGCGCCGGTGCGATCACGGCGGCGGTGGCGGCGTACGCCGGTCCGTTGCTGCCCGGTTCCCAGGCCCCGGCGGTGGTGCGGCTGCGCCGACGGCTGGCGGCCGGGCTGCGCGCGGCCCTGGTCGCCGGTGGTGACCCCGATCTGCTGGCGTGCTGGGCCCAGGCGTCGTGGGGTGAGGACGACCTCGATGTGTGGAGGGCGCTGGCCGCCGTCCGGCCGACGGCTCAGATACGGGCGCGACTGGCAGAGCTGGAGGCGGAGCTGTCCGTGCTCCCCCGGCGGGCACGAAACTGAGGGCCACGGCTCGGCGGACACGACAACGCCCGCTGCCCTGGCGAGCGCTGCCGCCGCACCGCCTGGTGCCTGCCGTCCGCCGTCTGCCGTCTGCCGTCTGCCGTCTGCCGTCTGCCGTCTGCCGTCTGCCGTCTGCCGCGCAACGTATATGCAACCTCCCCGCCCCTACGCTCGCCGCGAGAGCTGTCCAACGGCGGGCGGCCCTTCCTCGGGAGGCAGAGCACATGACCCGTTACGCAGCGCCCGGCACCGAAGGCGCGATCGTCTCCTACCGGTCGCGGTACGACCACTTCATCGGCGGCGAGTACGTGGCACCCGCCCGAGGGCAGTACTTCGAGAACCCGAGTCCGGTGAACGGTCAGCCGTTCACGGAGATCGCACGAGGTACGGCCGAGGACGTGGAGCGCGCGCTGGACGCGGCGCACGCCGCCGCACCCGCCTGGGGCCGCACGTCGGTGACCGCGCGGGCCGACATCCTCCTCAAGGTCGCCGACCGGATGGAGGCGAACCTGGAGAAGCTCGCGGTCGCGGAGAGCTGGGAGAACGGCAAGCCGGTCCGGGAGACTCTCGCCGCCGACATCCCCCTCGCCATCGATCACTTCCGGTACTTCGCGGGGGCGATCCGTGCGCAGGAGGGGTCGCTCGGTGAGATCGACGACGACACGGTGGCGTACCACTTCCACGAGCCGCTGGGCGTCGTGGCGCAGATCATCCCGTGGAACTTCCCGATCCTGATGGCGGTGTGGAAGCTGGCGCCGGCGCTCGCGGCGGGCAACGCCGTCGTGATCAAGCCCGCCGAGCAGACCCCGGCGTCCATCCACTACTTGATGAGCCTGGTCTCGGACCTGCTGCCGCCGGGCGTCGTGAACATCGTCAACGGCTTCGGTGTCGAGGCGGGCAAGCCCCTGGCGTCGAGCGCGCGGGTGGCAAAGGTCGCGTTCACCGGCGAGACCACTACGGGCCGGTTGATCATGCAGTACGCCTCGGAGAACATCAAGCCGGTCACGCTCGAACTGGGCGGTAAATCGCCGAACATCTTCTTCGACGACGTGTGGGCGAAGGACGACGACTTCAGGGACAAGGCGCTCGAAGGCTTCACGATGTTCGCGCTGAACCAGGGCGAGGTGTGCACCTGTCCGTCCCGGGCGCTCGTCCAGCAGGGCCACTACAGCGAGTTCCTGGACGCGGCGGTCGCCCGCACCGAACTGATCAAGCCCGGCCACCCGCTCGACACCGAGACGATGATCGGCGCTCAAGCCTCCAACGACCAGTTGGAGAAGATCCTCTCCTACCTGGACATCGGCCAGCAGGAAGGCGCCAAGGTACTTACGGGCGGTCATCGGATCGAGTACGACGGCGAGTTGGCGGGCGGGTACTACGTGCAGCCGACGATCTTCCAGGGCGACAACAGGATGCGGATCTTCCAGGAGGAGATCTTCGGTCCGGTCGTCTCGGTCACGTCGTTCTCGGACTTCGACGACGCCATCAAGATCGCCAACGACACGTTGTACGGGCTCGGCGCGGGGGTGTGGACGCGGGACATGAACACGGCGTATCGCGCCGGGCGTTCGATCCAGGCGGGCCGGGTGTGGACGAACTGCTACCACGCGTACCCGGCGCATGCGGCGTTCGGCGGCTACAAGCAGTCCGGTATCGGCCGGGAGAACCACAAGATGATGCTGGAGCACTACCAGCAGACGAAGAATCTGCTGGTGTCGTACTCGCCAAAGAAGCTGGGCTTCTTCTAGACGTCGAAAAAGGGCGCCCGACCAGGCACTTCACCTGTCAGGCGCCCTTCCCGGCATGCGTCTAGGCCACGGGGTGAAGTGCAGAGCAACTCCCGATATGCCCCACTGCTATCCCATCTCTGACCAGCTGTTCCTGGGCATTTCCGGGCCAAGGCCCGGCTCACGCGTCCTCTGCACTGCCGTCCTGCCCCTCCCACCTTCGCATCGACTCCTCGATCAGGCTGTTGGCATGGTCGCGCGCCTCGGCCAAAAACTTGGCGTAGAAGCGGAAGAGAACCTGGATGCTTTGTCCGGCGCGGCGCGCACACTCTGCCGGGTCGACACCGGAGGCAAGCCAGAATGAGATTCCTGCGTGGCGCAGGTCGTAGAAACGTTTCGCAAGCTCAACGGCGTGTTCATCGAGAGTCAGCGCAGCCTCACGCCCACGTCCCCATGTGATGCCGTACGCGGATGGATCGACGTAATTTCCCGCTGCATTGCGGAACAGACGTCCATCGGGTGCGACACCGAAACTCTCTAGTAGTGCTTCGTTGGGTTCTGGCTCGGTTGGCTTTGAGGCGCTGGCCGCAGGTGGTGCAGGTGCCGGTCCAGCACCGGAGGAGGCTCTGCAGGGTGTCGAGGACCTGGTAGAGGGTCAGGTTCCGGCCAGGGCCTTTGGGTCCAGGCGCCGGAGGGTGAGGAAGGCCTGGGCGGCGGTGACGAGGGTGACGTGGTGGTGCCAGGTGCGGCCTTCGAAGTGGTCCAGGCCCAGGCCGTGTTTGAGTTCGCGGTAGTCGTGCTCGATGCGCCAGCGCATCTTCGCGCATCGCACCAGACCGGTGACCGGGGTGGTGTCGGGCAGGTTGCTCATCCAGAAACCGGTCGGCTCACCGTCCTCGTGGGGCTGTTCGACCAGCAGGGTCCGCAGCGGCAGCACACCGTCCCATCGATCGCGCCCGCCGGCCTGTTCCTGGGCAGTGTGGCTGGCAATCTTGCCCGCCGGACACACCCGGAGCACGGCGAACCGGGAGGCCATGCCGCCCTTGCTGCCGTTGCGCCAGGTCACCTGCTCGAACGCTGTGGCGGCATCGACCAGGTCCCTCAGAGCCCGGGCAGGTTCGCGACAGCAGGGCCGAGTGGGCGGCCCCAGCCCGCCGTAGGGCACCCGATACGGCTCGGCCGCCTCCAACTGGACGGTCTCCTTGGGGTCAACGGCCACCACATGGGACCAGCCGCGGTCCTCCAGTGCCAGGCGGAAGGAGACACTGCGGCCGTAGCCGGCATCTGCCACGATCACCGGCACCGACGGCAGCCAGCCGGTCCAACAGACCCAACGCTAAACGGGATTTGGGCACATGCCCGACGTGATCGGGAACTCCGGCAGCCCGCCGTCTACGGGCGTCATCCGCCCACTGTTCGGGCAGGAAGAGCTCCCACTCCAGCGGACAGGACGCGACGTCCGTGGCGGCGTGCACGCTGACCGCGACCTGGCAATTGGCCCGCTTGCCGACCGCTCCGCAGTACTGCCGGGCCACCCCCACCGATGCCTTACCGCACCTGGGAAACGACACGTCGTCGACCGCCCACACCTCGGGCCGAATCACCTCGCACAGACGCTGAGCGATCCGCCGGCGCACCGGCATCCACTCCCACGGCGATTGACTGACGAACTGCTGCAAGGCCTGCATGTTCCCGTCCGGCAGACGCTCGGCCATCGGCTGGATCGACTTACGCCGACCGTCCAGCATCAACCCACGCAGATAACACTTGCCCTTCGCCCGCTGATCCTTGCGCGGCACCGAGACGAACACATCCGCAACGAACAGGCCTAACAAAGCACTACTAGGGACTGTTTCTTGGATCATGTTCGGAGCCAGATCATGAGGGCTGCGAGGGTGACGGTGCCGAGGTAGATGTAAGCGCGTTTCTCGTAGCGTGTGGAGAGGCCGCGGAAGCCTTTCAGACGGTTGCTGGCACGTTCGACGGTGTTGCGTCTCTTGTAGCGCTCGGCGTCGAATCCGGTGGGTCGGCCTCCCCGGGAGCCTCGGTTGAGCCGGTGTCCGAGCGGGTCGAGTCGTTCGGGAATGGTGTGGGGAATGCCGCGTCGCCGCAGGCAGCGGCGGTTCCTCCGGGACGCGTAGGCCTTGTCGGCCAGGACATGGTCCGGCCTGGTGCGCGGCCGTCCCCCTGCGGTGCGGCGGACGGAGATCTGCTCCAGGACGTGCTCAAGCTGGGGGCCGTCACCGTGGTGTCAGGACGAGGGCGAGAGGCCGGCACCGTCCGTCGGCGGCGAGATGGATTTTGGTGCTGAGGCCGCCGCGGGGCGTCCCAGGCGCTCACCGATCTGACCACCTCCGCCAGCCGAACGGCCAGTTGCCGCAGGACCGGATCGACCTGATTCGTTCCGCGGCCCGCCCCCTTTTGAACAGCCGCGGCAGGCGGTGCCTTCCTCGCGCCGACGGCATGCTGGTGTGCTCGTACCGCGGCGGAGTGCGTCACGAAGCGTCCTGCTGGTCCAGCCCCTTCAGTCTGGTGCGTAGGGTCTCGGCGTCGGCATGGCCAAGGTGTTCCATGATGGCCAGGCTCTCGATCCAGACTGCGCGGGCACCATCGGGATCGCCGGCGCTCAGACAGGTGTCCCCGAGACGCATCAGGGTGCCGCCCTTGAACCAGGGAAGCTCGCCCTGCTGCTGGTAGAGGTCGAGCGCGCTACGGAAGGCGGTGGCGGCTTCGGCGTACTGTTCCAGACCGTGGTGGGTGTGTCCGATGCTGTCCCAGGTGTGCGCCGCCAGGGTCGTGTCTCCCACCGCAAGGCACAGAGCCAGCGCCTGCTGACAGTGGTCGAGGGCCTTGTCCAGGTGCCCGAGCTGTTTGAGGCACCAGCCGACGGCATTGAGTGCGGAGGCTATCGCCATCTGAGCGCGCGCATCGGCATCGCCGAAGTCGCCGCACGCACGGTGGAACTCAAGGGCCTGTTCTGCGGCAGCCAGAGCGATCTCCGTATCGCCCTGGCCCTCCGCCGCCCAGGCCAGCATGAAATGGCCCTCCGCACGAGCCCTCAGGTCGTTCGTCTGCGAGAACAGTTCGACGGCGTACTCGGCATGGGCCCGTGCCTCCGCGTGGCGTCCCTGCCCCCACGTCGCTGTGACCACCCCGTGGAGGACACGTGCTTGGGCGGTACGGTCGTCGAGTCGGCGCGCCGCCCGTAGCGCGGTGAGGTGCATCTCCTCCGCTTCCTGCCACAGGCCACGCAGGTGAAGGTGGTTGGAGACGGCCCAGGCGAGCTGCCAGGTGTAGGCGTCGTACGTGTGGGCGGCGGCCTGCTTGAACACGGCGAGAAGTACCGACTCCTCGGCGGTGAACCAGGCCATCGCCCTGGTCTTGTCCGCGGCGAGGTCCTCGGCCTGTACGCCCTCGGCCACCGGAGCCAGCGGGATGAGTGTGCGCGCGAGGCTGGTCAGTGCCGTTCCCTGGTGAGCGGTGTGGAGGTAGTGGTCGAGCATGCGGTGACGGGCGGTGTGCTTCCAGTCCGGTGAGTCGGTGGTCCCGGTGAGTTCACCCGCGTAGGTGCGCAGCAGGTCGTGGGAGGCATAGCGACCTGGGGTGATCTCGTCGAGCAGGTGGGCCTGGACGAGTTCCGCGAGGAGCCGGCGGGTGTCGCAGACGGCACGGGCGCTGAGGCTGGCGGCTGCGGGAACGGTGATGTCCGGGCCGGGGTGCACGGCAAGGAGACGGAACAGGCGGGCGGCCTCGGGGGTGAGTGCGTCATAGGACCAGGAGAAGACGGCGCGCGCGTCGGCGGCTGTGTCGTCATGGTCCTGGAGGGCGTCGAGGACTGCGGCGCTGTCGCCCAGTTCGGCCGCTATGGAGGCGAGGGAGAAAGCAGGGCGGGTCACGGCGCGGGCGGCGGTGATGGCCAGGGCGAGCGGAAGACGGGCACATCTGTCGATGATCTCGTCGACGGCGTCCGCCTCGGCCGCCACACGGGCCGACCCGAGGCGGCGGGCTAGCAGGGCGCGCGCTTCGGCGGGGGTGAGCACATCCAAGTGGATGGGGTGGGCGCCGTCGATCGCAACGAGTCCGGTGAGCCGGTTGCGGCTGGTGACGACGGCCAGGCAGCTGGACGTTCCGGGCAGCAAGGGGCGTACCTGGGCGGCATCACGGGCATTGTCGAGCAGGACCAGCATGCGCTTGTCGGATATGAGGGTACGGTACCTGGCCGCGAGGGCGTCAAGGTCCTGCGGCAGCCCTCGCAGGTCCTCCCCCAGCGAGCCGAGCAGGGTCCGCAGGGCGTGCTCTGGTGCCACGGGCTGGCCGACCGGGTCGAACCCACGCAGGTTCAGATAGAGCTGGCCGTCGGGGAATCGGGCGGCGACCTGCCGGGACCAATGCACGGCGAACGTGGTCTTGCCGACGCCCGCCATACCCGCGATCGCGCTCACCACCACCGTCCCGCCGGACGACAACCGCGCCATCTCGGCCAGCTCCGCGTCTCGGCCCACGAAAGCCGGGAGTCCGGACGGTAGTTGCGCCGGAGTGGTGGAACTCGTGGGCGCGGCAGGAGCGGGAGGCGGGGTGGCCGTGGGGGTGGGCGTAGGGGTGGCCGATACCGACGGAGCGAGAAGTTCCGGGTCGGCGCGGAGGATCTGTTGGTACAGGGTCTGCAACGCCGGACCTGGGTCCACGCCCAATTCGTCCGCCAGCAGGCGCTGCGCCCTGTGGTAGGAGTCGAGCGCCGCCGCCTGCCGCCCCGACCGGTACAGGGCCAGCATCAGCAGCCCTCGGAACCGCTCGTCCAGCGGATACTCGGCGACCAGCTCCGCCAGCTCCGCGACGGCCGTCACGTGCGAACCCAGATCGAGCTCGGCCCTCAGGCAGTCCCCCCGCGCGGTCAGCCACAGCTCGTCGAGTCGCTGCCGCTGACCTTGCGCGTACTCACCCGGCACACCCGCGAGCACCGACCCCTGCCACAGACTCAGAGCCTCCCGCAGATATGTCACAGCGCTCTCGGGCGCTCCCTGCGCACGCGACCGCTCGGCCCGGGTACACAGTTCCCGGAAGAGAACCAGATCCAGTTCCCCGACCGTGCGCAGCTGGTAACCGTCCCCCAGGGAGCGGATCACCGACGCCGCGACATCGGCCTCCGGATCCAGGACTCTGCGGAGACGGTGGACATAGCCGCGGAGGATCCCGGACGCGGACGCCGGCGCGCGTGGTCCCCACACCGCGTCGGTCAGCCCGCCCACGGACACCTGGGCACCCTCCGCCAACAGCAACACGGCCAGCACGGACCGCTGCTGAGGCGGTCCCAGCTCGATCTCGACCCCACCACGCCATGCCCTGAGCGGGCCTAACACCGAGAACCGCAACTGCTGCTTCAAACCGACACCCTCCCCGCGAACGATCTCCAGTCTGCCAGAGCCCGCACGGAGCCCTGCGAAGCCTGTGGAGGAAGTGCGTCGAACTCGCGGACCCGGATGCGAGGCGCCCGGGTACCGGACCCCGGAAGCCGGAACACAGCAAGCGTTAGTGGATACCCAACATCCTACGAGTCCGTAGATACGCTGCCGGAGTCGCTCCGAATATTGATTTGAAGTTCATTATGAAGTGACTCGCGTCCGAAAAATGCCACCTGGCTGCGATTTCCGAAACGCACGTCATACTGCCAGAGTTCACGAGATCATCGTGCGCCCTCTGTACACGCCTGTAACGGGTGAACGACATCACGGAGTGACCAGACCCGGAGAAGGTGCGATGCAGCGTCCGAGTGGACACTCCGAGGATTCTGGCGATCAGCGCGGGTGACAGGTCGGGCCTGTCGAGATTGATCTCTATCGCGGTCTCTGCCGCCCGCAGCGACTCCACACGGGACTCGTCCAGTCCATTGCTGGACGGCGTCCCCAGGATATCCGACAGTAAAGTCGCACAGGCGTCGAGCGCGGCGTCCTGTGCGCAGGTCGAGCGGCTCAGGGCATCAGAGGAGCTCTCCAGGACATTCAGAAATTTCACCAGAAGAGCAACCTCGGGGGAGGCCGCTTCCCCGATATATGGCCGATTGAGCTTCTCCGGTGAATCGATCCGTGGGATCAACGCGTGCCTGGTAATCGCGACCATCCGGACACGCGTAGCCGGCGCACAGGAGAAATCCCACGGAGACTTCGTGTCCCTGATGCAGATCTGCCCCGGCATGACAGCGTAAGATTCCCCACCTTTCCTGAACTCCAACCCACCGGAATTCACCAGATCGACCACGATCGGATCCTGGTCCACACCCCGACCCGAAACTCCCGCCAGTGAATCGCTGTAGAACCTGATCGAGAGCAGGCCGTTGTAGTGATGACCGTCGGCGGACAGTCTGAAGCCGTGAGGAGCAGTTCGAAGAGCAGTGAGACGAGTCAGATGTGACAGCGGACCGCTTCGCCACCCTCGGAGTACCGGATCAGCTTTTCGGAACTGCGGCGCCGTTAGGTTCATCTCTGTTGCGAACCGTGTCGACCGACCGCGGTTCGAGCCGATGGCGGAGAGATCTACCGACTTCTGAGTGCCCATTTGCGCCTTCTTTCGGTCGCCCCACGCCTGCAGCTGTTCGAGGACGGCCGAGGGCGTCAGTGCATTTCATCTTCAGCACGGCTTCGCGCTGGCCCCTCCGGGCCGCGCGCTGCGTCGACAAGACAACCTGCTGCCTGTTCACGGCCGGTTGACGACTGATTCACGGCTCGTTGTCGGGCACCCCGACGCAGTACGCAATACCAGGTCCTGGAGGGCATGGAGCGGTGGCCGGCCGACCGGTCCGGGTGGTTCCGGCCGTCATCACCGGCAAGGGCCGGAGGGAGGACCTCGGGGCCGTGTCACCCGTCAGGTACGGAACCGGCGGAACGCGAGAATCCCCCTCAGCCGGCGAACGACCTCACCGTGGCACTGAGCTCCTATGCACCCCGTTTTACTCTCGCTACGGTGCCAAAGTCCGTCTTCCACATGGGTTTGAGAGTAAAAATGCGACTCAAGGCTGTAACCCTCACCGTGGCGCTGATTTTCGGCGGTGCGCTCGCTTCGACAACTCCGGCCGCCGCGGCATCGGCAGCCGACTGCCCATCGGGAAAGTTGTGTCTTTTCCTCGACAGCAACTTCGGCGGAGAAATCTACGTACCCGACTCCAATCGCGTTTCGGATCTCAAGGGTGAGAGCTACCCGGGCAACTACCCGCCCGTGAACGACAGCACTTCGTCCGTCGTCAACAAAACGGGACAGACTGTTCGCCTGAACGAGAATTCAGGGCAGAACGGCAGGTACATCGACATCAAGGCGAATTCTCAGATCTTAAATCTCAAGTCAAACAGCTTCGTGATTTACAACCATGATGGTTCCACCAATCAACTCTACGGGGCCTTCAACGACGTGATCTCCTCCTTCTGCACCAGGTAGCGGCTGCTGAAAACCCCGAGAGTTGCGTAGGGTGCACACCTCCGAGAGTCAGGCTGAAAAATGAAGATCCCATTCGCAGGAATCGTCGCGGCAGGTGCCGTCATGGCGGCCTCGGCGCTCACTTTCGCTCCAAGCGCGTCGGCGGCAGTACATTGCCCGGAACAGGCTGTGTGCGTATACAGGGATGCCAATTTCGCCGGATCCATGTATTCATTTCCGGCTAACAACTATGTGACTCTGTCCAAGACCGAGCACAAGTTCAGCGACGGCACACCCGTCAATGACAACATCAGCTCGGTCGTCAACAACACCACCTTCACCTTCGCGTTCTACACCGACCACTCGTACGGGGGGTCCCTTGCCGATGTCCTGGCGCCTCGTCGCTGGACCAGCCAGGTCGCGATGAACGACCGGATCAGTTCGATGCGAGTGATCTAGAACGATCGTCCAACCTACATCCGGACTGTCCCAATGGAGGATTAGAATGAAGTTTCGAGCACTGATTGCAGCGTCTGCCATGGTGATGGGTGGTGTGACGGCCATAGCAGTCCCGGCCCATATGAATGAAGTGAACCAGCGCGGCGAGGCCGGCATGAATGAGCCGGATCAGAACGACCTGACCGACGCGCGTACAGCGGGCGGCGGCGGCCACGAAGACCCCGCTCCCATCGGATAACCGGGTACGCCCTTCTTTCACACACGACCGGCTCCACCTGGTTGCACCAGGTGGAGCCGGTCGACTTTCCCTCAACTCTTCCCCACGGACAGGAAGACCTCACGCACCGGAAACATTCACCGCGAATGAGGAAATCAAATTGTCGAATCCCGTGGTGGACAGCTTGGAGTTCCATCCTCCGCCCGAAACCGTGATCTTCGCACCCTTTTAGTTCGCGTCCTTGAAGAAGGTGGCAGAATACCTCGTGTTGTTGATTATCGAAGATATGTGGTCATTGAGGTAGACGCCGCTCAGCCACTTCGGCGGGTCATAGTTGAGATCCGGCTTGTAATATCCGTTGGCGGCAGGAAAAGCGTAGACCTGCCCGGTGAACGAATCGCTGTCGTATACGCAGAGGTAACCGACCGGACACTTCTCGTTCGCGGCAGAAGCCGATGACGTAACTGTGGTCACCAGACTCAACGCGATGCCGACGGAGACCGCAGCGCCGGCCACATTACGCTTCCTCATGTGACGAATCCTTCAGCTCGAATGGTGATTGTTCTCATTGCCCGACGTGACGGCCCACCGTGTGCGTCGGTGGACCGTCACGAAAAGAGGGAGGTTGGACCTTCGGAAGCGCCTCAGTCAACGTACCTGTAGAAGAGCTTGTACGGGTTGGAATGTGCCGACCAGTACTCGCACTTCGTTTCGACCGTCCTTCCGTTCACCCCTTCGAGGCCAAGCCGCTCCCGCGCTATATTGCAATCCACGGAAGTGAGGTAACCCGCGTACATGGTCCAGGGGGCCAGACGCAGAACACCCCCGTTGTCGGTGGGCGCTGCGCTCTGGGTCATCGAAGGCACAGCCGCCACCGAACTGTTTTCAGCGGTACGTGCGGAGGCCGCGGCCGCGCTCGCCGTGATTCCACCCGCGAGCAACACTGCCAGCGCACCGGTCGCGAGAATTCTCTTCTTGGCCATACGTATCCTCTTACCGAGTAGACTTTTGATCCTGCTGCGACAAAAGTAATCTCCGGCAGTTGAGAGTAATAGGATCTGAGTGCCAAGTGCGCGGCACGGCAGGCACCCACACACATCCACACATCCATGTACAGGCCCTAGCAAGTTCGCGGCGGAGTTTCAAGACCCGGAATCGCGCGACGTGACGCGGCGGTAATCCTTCTGCCTAATGGATTCAGGGGCCGCTCGACAGGAAGCCATCTGCTCCAGCCCCGCCCCACCGGGTCGCCGCGGTGGTCGCCGACCGGCAGCACTCGTACAGGTAGTGCTGTGCCGCCGTTCGCCCACCGCGAGGCAACCCTTTTTCATGTCTGTCCGCCGGTCCTCCCAGTGGCTTTCCTGTGTCCGACGCATTCCGGGCATGTGCTTCCTCACTGGCGTCTTCACGAAGGTCGATGATGTCTCATTCACGCAGCGGCACCTGGCCTCTCTCCGTGCCTCAGAGGGGTATCTGGCTCGCTCATCAGCTGGACACCTCCGCAGCGGCATACAACATCAGCGAGGGCCTGGAGATCCATGGGCCGGTAGACGTCGCCATGCTCGAAGCCGCAGTGGCGCGGTGTGTCGCGGATGCCGACACGTTGCGCGTCCGGCTGGGAGAGGACGCGGGTGGTCCTTTCCAGTGGCTTGCCGACGTGCCCGATTTCGTCCTGCAGATGATGGACTTCAGCGAACAGGACGACCCGGACGTCTGCGCCTGGAACTGGATGCGGGCGGACACCTCCACCGCGGTTGATCTCCACACGGATGATCTGTGGCGGATCGCCCTCGTCAAGGTGGCGGAGGACCGGTTCTTTCTCTACCAGCGCTACCACCACATTCTGCTCGACGGCTTCAGCGGAGCCGCCATGGCGCGCCGCATCGCGCACGAATACACCACGCTCGCCGAGGGCGCGCCGACGGTGGAGAGCTCGTTCGGACGGCTGGAGACACTTCTGGAGGAGGACGCGACCTACCGCGCCTCGCCCGCGCACGACACCGACCGCCAGTTCTGGAAGGACCGGCTGGCCGGGCTCCCTGAGGCAGTCACGCTGATCACACACCCGTCCCCGGCCGTCGGGAACGATCGTGTCCGGGTCACGGCACAACTGCCGCAGTCGGTCCTCGACGGCCTGCGCGGCAACGCGCGTCAGGCCCGGACGGGCTGGCAGACACTGGTGGTCGCCGCAGCCGCGACCTACCTGAACCGGATGACGGGGAGCGGTGATCTGACCCTCGGTCTGGCCGTGGCCGCCAGGCCGGCCGCTGTCCGTGGCGTTCCTGCGGCGACGTCCAACCAGGTGCCCCTGCGCTTCAGCATGGATCCCGGGATGTCTCTCTCCGAGGTGTCCAGGGCCGCTGCGCTGGAGCTGCGTCAGACACTGCGTCATCAGCGGTACCGCTACGAGGACATGCGCCGGGATCTGCGGATGGTGGAGGAGGGCCAGGAACTCTTCGGCCTCTCCGTCAACATCATGTCGTTCGACTACGACATGCGGTTCGGCACGTACCCCGTCATCCCGCACAACATCTCCAACGGTCCGGTGGAGAGCCTGGCGCTGGCCATTCTGGAGCGGTCCGACGGCAACGGTCTGACCGTCGTCCTCGACGCAGATGCCGGCGGCTGTGAGGCTGAGGAGACAGCCGCCCACCAGGAACGCCTGCTCCGCGTCCTGGAGGCCTTCGCATCAGCGGACCCTGCGACGAGGATCGGGCAGATCGATCTGGTCGGGGCGCAGGAGCGCACCCGGCTGCTGTCCCGGTGGGGGGTCGGGCAGGACGCCTCGACCACCACGGGCACCACGCTCCCGCAGCTGCTGGAGGCCCAGGCGGCGCGTACCCCGGACGCGACCGCGGTGGTGTCCGGCGCACAGACGCTGACGTACGCGCAGCTGAACGGAAGGGCGAACAAACTGGCGCGGGTACTTATCGACCGGAAGGTGGGACCGGAGAAGGTCGTCGCCCTGGCTCTGCCCCGATCCATCGACACCGTCGTAGCCGTCTTCGGTGTGCTCAAGTCCGGCGCCGCATACGTATCCATCGACCCGGACCACCCGGCGGAACGCATCGTCCACATGCTGACCGACGCCGCCCCGACACTCGTCATCACCGATACGGGCATCAGGGACGGGCTGCCGGTCGATGCGCGGACTCCGGTACTGCTCCTGGGCAGTGCCGAGGAGGCGGCCGACGAGGCCGCGAAGTCCGACTCCGAGGTGACCGATTCCGACCGGTTGTGCCCGCTGCGGCCCTCGAACCCGGCGCTGGTGATCTACACGTCCGGTTCCACCGGCCGTCCCAAGGGGGTGACGCTGCTGCACGCGGGCCTGGTGAACCTGTTCGCGCAGCACTGCTCCTCCCTCTACGGTCCGGCCGTTGCCGTCTCCGGACTCGACCGGTTCCGTGTGGCTCTGACCGCCTCGCTGTCCTTCGACGCGACGTGGGCGGAACTCCTCTGGATGCTGGGCGGCCATGAGCTGCACCTCGTCGACGACGGCATTCGCCGCGACGCGGAGGCAGTGATCGACTACGTGCGGGAACACGCCATCGACCTGCTGGACACGACGCCGTCGTTCGCCGAGCAGCTGGTCGTGAGCGGGCTGCTGCGGGCGCCGCGCCGTCCCCATGTGCTGCTGCTGGGCGGAGAGGCCGTCCCTCCCGCGCTGTGGGCCACTCTGGAGCGGGAGCCGCGCCCGGCGGCGTTCAACTTCTACGGACCGAGCGAGACCACCGTCGACGCGCTGTACCGCCCACTCGCGGGTGCCTCCCGGCCTTCGATCGGCCGTCCGGTGGGCAACACCCGTGTCTACGTACTGGACTCCGGGCTCCAGCCGACGCCGGTCGGTGTGGCGGGCGAGCTGTACATCGCGGGCGCCGGCCTCGCCCGGGGGTATCTGGGGCGGGCGGAGCTGACGGCGGAGCGCTTCGTGGCGGATCCGTACGGAGCACCCGGCACCCGGATGTACCGCAGCGGTGATGTGGTCCGCTGGACGCGCGACGGCGAGATGGAGTTCGTCGGACGTGCCGACGATCAGGTCAAACTGCGTGGATTCCGGATCGAACTCGCCGAGGTGGAGGCCGCGTTGGTCCGCGACGAGGCAGTGGCTCACGCCTCGGTGGTGGTGCGCGAGGACCGGCCGGGCATCAGGCGTCTCGTGGGCTATGTGGTTCCCGCGGACGGATCGGAGGACCTCGACCCGCACCGGCTGAGAGAGCATGTCGCCACCCGGCTCCCGGACTACATGGTGCCTGCCGCGCTGGTGGTGATGGAGGCGCTGCCCCTCGGCGCCACGGGCAAGCTCGACCGGTCCGCTCTGCCGGTACCGGAGATCACCGGATCGGGGGCGGGCCGGGTACCGCGTACTTCGCGGGAGAAGGCGCTGGCCGAGGTCTTCGCGGAGGTCCTCGGCGTGTCCGAGGTCGGCGCCGACGACAGCTTCTTCGACCTCGGTGGAGACTCGATCGTCTCGATCCAGCTGGTCGCCCGGGCCCGTAAGGCAGGTCTGGCGATCACGCCGAGGGACGTGTTCACCCATAAGACCGTCGCCGCGCTCGCGGCCGTGGTGCGGGAATCCCACGCGGTGGTGTCGGAGGCGGCCGGCGCGGGTGTGGGCGCGGTGGTGGTCACACCGATCGTGCGGTGGCTCGAAGAGCTGGGCGGTCCCATGGCGGGGTTCCAGCAGTCCAGGCTCCTGCAGACGCCGGCCGGGCTCACCCGGCCGGATCTGGTGACGGCCGTGCAGGCGCTCCTGGACCACCATGACGCGTTGCGCATGCGGCTGACCCGGGCCCATGACGGCAGCTGGGAGCTGGACGTCCCCCCGGCCGGCGCGGTCGTGGCGACCGAGGTCACCGCCAGGATCGACACCTCGGGCGTGGATGCCGGGAAACGACGGGAGCTCGTCGCGGAGGAGATGCGCGATGCCCAGCGCCGTCTGTCTCCCGAAGCCGGGGTCATGGTGCGGGTGGCGTGGTTCGACGCCGGGCCGCGGGAGCCGGGTCGGCTGCTGGTCATGGTGCACCACCTGGCCGTGGACGGAGTGTCCTGGCGCATTCTGATACCCGACCTGGAGTCGGCCTGGCGCCAGGCCGCAAGCGGCCGGCAGCCCTTCCTCGACGGCGTACCCACCTCACTGCGGACATGGTCCACCGCGCTGGCTGCGGCCGCCGACGATCCGCGGCGCGTGGCGGAGCTGCGGCTGTGGACGGAAACCGCGTCCGCCGGACCTACGCCCCCGCTCAGCGCGATCGCCATGGACGCGAAGCGCGATGTCATGGCGACCGCGCGCACGCTCGAACTGGCCCTACCGGCCGACATCGTGACCCCGCTTCTGACCACCGTGCCGGCGGCTTTCCACGCCGAGATCAACGACGTTCTGCTCACCGCGCTGAGCGTCGCCGTGAGCGACTGGGCACGGCGGCGCGACCGCGCCCAGGCACATGGTGTCCTGGTCGAACTGGAAGGGCACGGTCGTGAGGAGATCGTGCCCGGCGTGGACCTCTCACGAACGGTCGGCTGGTTCACCACCACCTATCCGGTCAGGCTCGCGCCCGGAGAGGTGGACCCGTTGGACGGCGCCGCCCTCGCGAGGGCCCTCAAGACCGTCAAGGAGCAGCTGCGAGCCGCGCCGGATCACGGCATCGGCTACGGCATGCTCCGCTACCTGAACGCCGGGATCGCAGCCGCGCTGGCCGCGGGGGAGGCTCCGCAGATCGGCTTCAACTACCTCGGCCGGCTACCCGTCGGAGGTACGGGGAAGGCTGCGGACTGGGCGACCGCCCCCGAGGCGGAACCCCTTTATGCCGGTGCCGACGCGGGCATGCCGCTGTCGCACCCCCTAGAGCTCAACGCGGTCACCGAGGACCGGCCCGAGGGGCCGCGGCTGGTGGCGTACTGGTCCTGGCCTCGTGCGCTGTTCGGCGAGGACGACGTGCGCGAACTGGCCGAGACGTGGTTCCGGGCACTGCGGTCGCTGGCCGCCTGGCCGGCCGACGGCGGCCGAGGGGGTCTGACCCCCTCCGATCTCCCCCTGGTCCGCCTGAGCCAGGACGAGATCGAAGCACTGGAGAGCCGGTACGCGCACACAGGCCTCGCCGATGTCCTGCCGCTTTCCCCGCTCCAGGAAGGACTGCTCTTCCACGCCCTGTACGACCGCAGCGAAGTGGACGTCTACATCACCCAGCTGATCCTCCGCTTCGAGGGGGCACTGGACTCGACCGCGCTGCGCGGCGCCGCTCAGGCGCTGCTGGAGCGGCACCCCAACCTGCGGGCGGCTTTCGTGCAGCCGGCCTCCGGGCATACGGTGCAGCTCCTCGCCGAACAGGTGGCGCTGCCCTGGGCCGAGGTCGACCTGAGCGGACTGGAGGAGAAGGCGCGCCAGGAGGAGCTGGCCGAGCTCATGGACCAGGACAAGGTGCGCCGCTTCGACCTCACGGCCGCACCGCTTCTGAGGTTCACCCTGGTCCGCCTGGGCGCGGACAAGCACCTGCTGCTGTTCACCAGTCATCACATCCTGCTGGACGGTTGGTCGAACCCGATCCTTCTGGGTGACCTGTTCACGCTCTACGGCAACGCCGGGGCTGTCTCTGAGCTGCCGGCGGCCGTCCCTTTCCGTGATTATCTGGAGTGGTTGAGCGGTCAGGACCGGAATACCGCGGAAGCGGCTTGGCGCCAGGCTCTCGACGGCCTGGAGGAACCGACCCGCGTCGCCTCCGGCGTCGAAGCCAGCGCCGCGGTTCTGCCCGAGCAGGTTTCGTTCGAGCTCTCCGAGGAGTTCACCGCCGCTCTCAGCACGGTGGCGCGCTCACGCGGTCTGACGCTGAACACCCTGTTCCAGGGGGCGTGGTCGGTCCTGCTGTCCCACCTGACCGGACGTCAGGACGTCGTCTTCGGCGCCACTTCCGCCGGCCGCCCCGCCGATCTCGCCGAGGTCGAGCGGATGGTCGGTATGTTCGTCAACACGTTGCCGGTACGTGTCGGCCTGGATCCTGCCCGCTCCCTGAGCGCCGTACTGGCAGAGGTCCAGGACCAGCAGTCCGCGCTCGCGGAGCACCAGCATCTCGGACTGCGGGACGTCCAGCGCCTGGCGGGGCTGGGGGAACTGTTCGACACGGTCGTCGTCTTCGAGAGCTACCCGATGGACGCCGGCTTCACGGCGGGACTGGGCTCCGCGCTCACAGTCGACGTCGAAGGCCGGGACACCCTGCACTATCCGCTCAGCCTGCTTGTCTTCCCCGGCCCGAGACTGTCACTGGGGCTGAACTTCCGGCCCGACGTCTTCGACCGGCAGCGGGTGGAGCAGTTCGGCACGTGGCTGCGACGGGTTCTGGAGGCGTTCGCCACCGACCCGGACGCGCCGCTGGCCGGTGTGAGCGTTCTCGGTGCGGACGAGCGCAGGCAGATGCTGGAGAAGTGGAACGACACCGGGGTGGACCTGCCGTCCGCCCTGCTGCCGGAGCTGTTCCAGGCACAGGCGGCCCATACGCCCGACGCGCCCGCACTGGTCTGCGGCGACCGGGAACTCACCTACGCCGAACTCGACGCGCGGGCCAACCGGCTGGCACACCTGCTCATCGAGTACGGAGTGGGGGCCGAGGACCGGGTGGCCGTTCTGCAGGACCGGTCGATCGACCTGGTCGTCTCGACGCTGGCGGTGCTGAAGGCGGGCGGAGCGTACGTGCCGCTGGACTGCCGCTCCCCGACCGGCCGGTTGAGCACGGTGCTGGCCGACACCGGAGCCACGGTGCTCCTGACGGACCGGGCCTCCACGGGTCCGGAGTTCCGGCACACCGCGCGAACCCTTGTCGTCGACGACGCGCCGGAGCTCGCCGTGATGCCGGCACACGCCCCGGCGATCGCCGGCCACCCCGAACAGCTTGCGTACGTGATGTACACGTCGGGCTCGACGGGCGTACCCAAGGGCGTCGCGGTCACACACGCGGACGTCCTCGCGCTGGCGGCGGACCGCCGGTTCCGGACCGACGCCCACCGCCGCGTCCTGATGCACTCCCCTCACGCGTTCGACGCCTCCACCTACGAGATCTGGGTCCCGCTGCTGTACGGCGGCACGGTCGTCGTCGCCCCACCCGGCGACCTCGACGTCCCCGCACTCGAACAGGAGATCCGCGGCCGGGGCGTGACGGCTCTCTTCATGACGATCGGGCTCTTCCGGTTGCTGGCGAGCGAGTCCGCCCGATCGTTCACCGGAGTGCGCGAGGTGTGGACGGGCGGCGACACGGTGCCAGGCCCGGTCCTGCGGCAGGTGCTCCGGGCGTGCCCGGGAATCGTGGTCGTCGATGTCTACGGTCCGACGGAGACGACCACGTTCGCGACCTGTCATCCGCTGCGGTCGGCGGCCGGCGTCGCCGACACGGTGCCGATCGGCCGGCCCATGGACGGTGTCCGTGTGTACGTGCTCGACTGGGGTCTGCAACCGGTTCCGGTCGGGGTGGCGGGCGAGCTGTACGTCGCCGGCGCGGGCCTGGCCAGGGGCTATCTCAATCGTCCGGATCTGACCGCTGAGCGTTTTGTGGCCGACCCGTTCGGGGCGGCGGGGGCACGGATGTACCGGACCGGGGACGTGGTCCGCTGGAGCCGGGACGGCGAGCTGGTGTTCGTCGGTCGTGGCGACGACCAGGTCAAGGTGCGGGGGTTCCGGATCGAGCTCAGTGAGATCGAGGCTGTGCTCGCCCGGTGCGAAGGTGTGGCGCAGGCGGCGGCGGTGGTGCGTCAGGACGTTCCGGGGGTGAAGCGGCTGGCCGCCTACATCGTGCCCGTGGTGGCCGCAGCGGCCCCGGACGTGCAGGTTCTGCGGGCCCGGGTCGCCGCAGCCGTACCGGATTACATGGTGCCCTCGGCCTTCGTGGTGGTGGAGGAGCTGCCCCTGACACCGAACGGAAAGCTGGACCGCGAGGCCCTGCCCGCACCGGACGTGACGGCCTCCGCGTCCGGCAGGGCGCCGCGCACTGCGCGTGAGGAGACCCTGTGCACGGTGTTCGCCGAGGTCCTCGGCCTGCCGGAGGTGGGGATCGACGACAGCTTCTTCGAGCTGGGCGGTGACTCGATCATCTCGATCCAGCTGGTCGCCCGGGCCCGTACCGCCGGTTTCGTACTGACCCCGCGGGAGGTGTTCGCCCACCGGACGGTAGCGGCGCTGGCGGAGGTGGCGCGGGATGTGGACGCGGCGGTGACCGAGGCGGCCGACGCCGGTGTGGGCGAGGTTCGGCCGACTCCGATCATCCACTGGCTGCGGGAGCTGAACGGTCCGGTCGACGGCTTCTACCAGTCGATGCTGGTGCGGGCACCCGCCTCGATGTGCCAGGACGATCTGAACCGGTCCGTGCAGGCGGTGCTGGACCGTCACGACGCACTGCGCATGCGCCTCGACCGGACCGAGGGTGATCGCGCTCCCTGGCGGCTGGAGATTCCGGCGGCGGGCGCGCTACGGGCAGAGACCCTGGTCGAGCGGGTGGATGTCCGCGAGCTCGCGTCGCAGTCACTGGCCGAGGTGGTGGCGAGCCGGACCCACGCGGCGCAGCACCGGCTGGCTCCCGCTGCGGGTGTGATGGTGCAGGTGGTGTGGTTCGACGCCGGTCCGCAGGCTTCGGGCCGTCTTCTGGTGATGGTGCACCACCTGGTGGTGGACGGTGTGTCCTGGCGGATCCTGCTGCCCGATCTTCGGTCCGCCTGGGAGCGGATCAGGTCAGGGCGGGAGCCGGTGCTCCCGCCGGTGCCCACGTCGCTGCGGACGTGGTCGGACCGTCTGACGCGGGCGGCCGCTGATCCGGCTCGCCTTGAGGAGCTGCGTCTGTGGACCTCCATGGTGGAGAAGCACGAGCCGCTGCCGACCGTTCCGGAGCTGGACTCGGTCCGTGATGTCGTGGGTACGGCTCGCTCGATGGAGCTCGTGCTGCCGGCGGGGATCGTCGCACCGGCGCTGACGACGGTGCCCGCCGCCTTCGGCGCGAACGTGAACGATGTGTTGCTGACTGCCTTGAGCGCCGCGTTGCGGGACTGGGCACGACGCCGCGGCGCCGGTCCGGCCGCCGGATTCCTCGTGGACCTGGAGGGCCACGGTCGCGAGGAGATCGTGCCGGGGGTCGACCTGTCCCGCACGGTCGGATGGTTCACTTCGGCGTACCCGTTGCTGCTCGCACAGGAGGCGGCCGATCTGCGCGATGGTGCGGCGCTCGGCGAGACGCTGAAGCTGATCAAGGAGCGGCTGCGTGCCGTGCCGGATCACGGCATCGGCTACGGCCTGCTGCGCTACCTCAGTCATGAGAGCGGAGCGATTCTGGCGGCGGGCAACCGTGCGCAGATCGGCTTCAACTATCTGGGCCGGTTCCCGGTCGCGGAGACGGGCGGTGGTACGGACTGGGCGGTGGCGCCGGAGGCCGACGCACTGGGTTCGGGCGCCGACGAGGGTACGGCGATGCCGCATCCGCTGGAGATCAACGCACTGACCGAGGACCACCCGGACGGACCCCGGCTCGTCGCGACCTGGTCCTGGCCCGGCGCGCTGCTGGCCGAGGACGATGTCCGTGAGCTGGCGGAGAGCTGGTTCACGGCCCTGCGGTCGCTGGTCTCCTACGTCACGGAGACCGGTGCGGGCGGTCTGACCCCGTCCGATCTGCCGCTCGTGTCGCTCGGTCAGCGGGAGATCGAGGATCTGGAGGCCCGGCACGTCAGCACCGGCGTCGCCGATGTGCTGCCCCTGTCGCCGCTGCAGGACGGTCTGCTGTTCCACGCTCTCTACGACGACGACACAACCAGCGTGGACGTCTACAACATGCAGATCGTCCTGCACCTCGACGGTCAGCTCGACGCGCCTGCCCTCAGGGCGGCGGGCCAGGCCCTGCTGAACCGTCATCCCAATCTGCGGGCCGGATTCACACAGGTGAAGTCGGGCGCGACGGTCCAGGTCATCGCCGGTGAGGTCGAGCTGCCCTGGGTCGAGGTGGATCTGGAAGGCCTGGACCGACAGGCTCAGCAGCGGGAGCAGGCCAGGCTGGTGAGTGAGGCCCGGCTCCGCCGCTTCGACATGACCGTGGCTCCGCTGATGCGGTTCACGCTGATCCGCCTGGCCACCGACCGGCATGTGCTGGCGTTCACCGCACACCACATCCTCTACGACGGCTGGTCCCTGCCCCTGATCGTGGGGGACCTGTTCAGGCTGTACGGCGAAGGCGGCTCCGACCTGGCGCCGGCTCCGGCTTTCAGGGAGTACCTGGCATGGCTGGCCACGCAGGACCAGGACGCCGCCCACGAGGCATGGCGCGACACCCTGTCCGGGCTGGAGGAGCCGACCCTGGTCGTTCCGCCGGGCGGTGCTCGCGCGTCCGTACTTCCCGAGCAGGTCGATGTCGAGCTGGGTGAGGAACTGACCGCGGCGCTGGCGAGGACCGCCCGTGCGGCGGGCCTGACGGTCAACACCCTCGTCCAGGGGGCATGGGCCGTCCTGCTGTCCCGTATGACGGGCAGGCAGGACGTGGTCTTCGGCGCCACGGTCTCCGGGCGTCCGGCCGACCTGGCCGGAGTGGAGGACATGGTCGGGCTGTTCATCAACACCCTCCCGGTGCGCGTGCGGTGGAACCCGGCCGATTCACTGGCCACCGCGCTGACCCGTATCCAGGATCAGCAGTCCGCGCTCACCGATCACCAGCATGTCCAGCTCGCTGAAATCCAGCGCCTGACCGGACTGGGTGAGCTCTTCGACACCACAGTCGTCTTCGAGAACTATCCCCTCGACGTCGACGCGCTCGCCGAACTCGCCCCCGGCGTCCGGATCAGGGACATGGACGCCAGCGATGCCACCCACTACCCCCTCATGCTCGCGGCGCTTCCCGGGCAGAGCCTGCGCCTCGTCCTGAGCTACCGGCCCGACGCGTTCGACCGGGAGCGGGTGGCGGAACTAGGCGCGTGGCTGCGCCGGGTGCTGGAGACGGTCGTCGACGACCCGGACGTGCCGATGGCCCGGGTCGACGTGCTGTCCGAGCAGGATCACGCCCTGCTGCGGGCGGAATGGAACGACTTGCCGACGGCCCTGCCCCAGGTGACCCTGCCCGGACTGTTCGAGGAGCGAGCGGCCCTTACCCCCGACGCGCTCGCGCTCGTCTGCGGGGCCAAGAGGCTGACCTTCTCGGAACTCAACGCACGGGCCAACCGGGTGGCGCACAGCCTGCTGGCCCACGGCGTGGGTCCGGAGCAGTTCGTGGCGATCGCACTGCACCGCTCACCGGAGACAGTGGTCGCGGTCCTTGCGGTCCTCAAGACGGGCGCGGCGTACGTACCCGTCGATCCGAGCTATCCCGCGGAGCGGATCTCCTACATCCTCGACGACTCCTCGCCGGCCCTGGTGATCACGACCGGCGGGACGGCGCGGGCGCTGCCCACGGGCACGGCGCCACGTGTGCTCCTGGAGGAACTGGAGCTCGCCACCACCGACACCGATCCGACGGACGCCGACCGCTCCGGTGCTCTGGTACCGGCCCATCCGGCGTATGTGATCTACACCTCGGGTTCCACCGGCCGCCCCAAGGGCGTGGTCGTGCCGCACCAGAACGTCGTTCGGCTGCTGACGGCCACGGAGCCGTGGTTCGGATTCGGCGAGCAGGACGTGTGGACGCTCTTCCACTCCTACGCGTTCGACTTCTCGGTGTGGGAGATCTTCGGCCCTCTGCTCACCGGGGGCCGCCTCGTGGTGGTGCCCTTCGAGGTCAGCAGGTCGCCGGCGGACTTCCTCGGCCTGATGCGGCGTGAGGGGGTGACCGTCCTCAACCAGACCCCCTCGGCGTTCCATCAACTCCTGCGAGCCGAACAGGAGGTCCGTTCGGGAGCGGTGGCCGCGCTGCGCATGGTGATCTTCGGTGGTGAGGCGCTGGATCTCGGTCCGCTGCGCGAGTGGTACGAGGAGAATCCGGGCCGGAGCCCGGACATGGTCAACATGTACGGAATCACCGAGACGACGGTGCACGTCACCTACGCCCTTCTGGACCGCCGCACCGCACGGGACACGCGGGGCAGCGTCATTGGACGGGGCATCCCGGATCTGAACCTGTACGTCCTGGACGGCAACCTGCGGCCGGCACCTCCGGGGAGCGCCGGTGAGCTGTACGTGGCGGGTGCCGGTCTGGCCCGCGGATACCTGAACAGGCCGGGGCTGACCGCGGAGCGCTTCGTCGCGGACCACTTCGGTCCGGCGGGAACACGCATGTACCGCACCGGTGACGTGGTGCGGCGCCGGCCGGACGGTGCCCTGGAGTACCTGGGCCGCGCCGACCGCCAGGCCAAGATCCGTGGCTTCCGCATCGAACTCGGCGAGATCGAGGCGACCCTGTCGGGCCTCGACTCGGTGTCCGAGGCGGTGGTCGTGCACCGGCAGGACCAGCTGATCGGCTACGCCGTGACCGATGCCACCGCTCAGCACCTGCGGGAGGAGCTGGCGGCCAGATTGCCGGACTACATGGTGCCCGCACATCTGGTGGTCATGGAGCAGTTGCCCCTGACCGTCAACGGCAAGGTCGACCGCAGAGCACTGCCCGAGCCGGCGACGGGCCCCACCGATGCCTACGTCGCGCCGCGCGATCAGTGCGAGGCCGACCTGGCCGACGTCTGGGCCGAGGTGCTGGGGCTCGAAAAGGTGGGTATCGACGACAACTACCACGCGCTCGGCGGGGACTCCATCCGCAGCCTGCGCGTGCTGGCGCTGGCCCGGCAGCGCGAACTGCACTTCGGGCTCGCCGACCTGATGCGGTACACCACGATCCGGGCTCTGGCACCCGCCGTCACCGCCCGCGACGACAGGACCGACCTCGTCGCCCGGCATGAGCCGTTCGCGCTGCTGCCGGCATCGGGCCGCGCCGCACTCCCGGCCGGAGTCGTGGACGCCTACCCCATGGCCCGTCTGCAGATCGGCATGGTCCTGGCGAGCGAACGGTCCGGCGCGTACCACAACGTGGCCATGTACCGGATCGAGGCGTCGTTCGACGAGGCCTCCTGGTACAGGGCCGTGTCGGGACTGGTGGACGCCCATGAACTGCTCCGTACCTCCTTCGCCCTCACCGGCTTCGACCAGCCCCTCCAGTTCGTGCACGAGAGCGTGCCCGTCCCGCTGAGCATGGAAGACCTGCGGGAGAGGGCCGATCGGGAAGAACTCGTCCAGGCACGGTACGACCGCGAGCGACAGACGCCGTTCGACACCGCCTGTCCCCCACTGGTCCGCTTCCATGTGCAGCGCTTGTCCGACGACACGGTGCAGCTGTTCGTCACGGAGCACCATGCGATCATGGACGGCTGGAGTGAGCGTTCCATGTTCACGGAGCTGCTCAACCGCTACTCGGGCACCCACACCGCGTCTCCCGTCTCGACGCGGTACCGCTCCTTCGTCGAGCTGGAACTGGCCGCCCTGGAGAGCCGGGCGGACCGCGAGTTCTGGGCCCGCGAGATGGACGGGGCCCCGGTCTCCTCCCTGCCCCGTCTCACGCCCACGCCCGAAGCCGGGGAGAAGGACGCCGTTCACCTGCCGATTCCGGAAACGGTGCAGGCCGGTGTGCGCACCCTCGCCGCGGAGCTCGGCATCCCGGTGCGCGCGGTGCTGCTCGCGGCGCACCTGCGCGTCATGGGCCTGGTGGCGGGGACGCAGGACGTGGTGACCGGCGTCGTCTACAACGGGCGGACGGAGGAGGCCGACGCCGACCGGGTCATGGGCCTGTTCCTCAACACCCTGCCCGTACGCATGGAACTGGCGGATGGGAGCTGGTCCGACCTGATCCGCCGAACCGCCGCCCTGGACACCGATGTCCAGCTGCATCGCCGTTTCCCTCTGACCGAGATCCTACGGATCACCGGCCGGCCGACTCTGTTCGAGACCTTCTTCAACTACACCCACTTCCACGTCGAGCAGGAGGCGCACACTCCTGGCGTACGGATAGTGAGCGACGCGGGAGCCGTCGAAACCGACGTGCCGTTCAGCGCGGACTTCCAGGTCGACAGCGCGACCGGAAGTCTGGGCCTGCACCTCGCCTATGACACGGGGGAGTTCACCAGGGCACAGGTGGAAGGCATCCACGGTTGCTATGTCGCGGCCCTGACCGAGATGGTCCGGCGCCCCTCCGGCAGCCACCACACCGCACGTCTGCTGCCCGCCGGGGAGGGGGAGCGGTTCGGGCGCTGGAACGACACGGCGCGGCCGGTGCCAAGGATGGCACTGCCTGAGCTGTTCTGTCAGCAGGTGGCGCACACTCCAGACGCGACCGCGGTCGTGTTCGAAGAGCAGGTACTGACGTACGCGGAACTGGATGAGCGCGTCGAACAGCTGGCGCGGGTTCTGGCGGGTCGTGGTGCGGGCGCCGAGTCGGTGATCGCTGTGGCGCTGCCCCGGTCGGTCGAACTGGTTGTCGCGCTGCTGGCCGTTCAGCGAGCCGGCGCCGCCTATCTTCCGTTGGACGCGAACTACCCGGCGCAGCGGCTGGAGTTCATGCTCGCGGACTCCGGAGCGATGTGTGTGCTGACCTCTCGGGATTCCCGAGTGCCGCAGTCCGAGGTGCCGTCGGTCTTCATCGAGGATCTGGACGCCTGCGAGCCGGGAACGCTGCCTCGTTCCCACGATCCGTCCCATCCGGCGTACGTGATCTACACGTCCGGCTCGACGGGGCGGCCGAAGGGGGTGGTGGTGCCGCACGCCGGCATCGTCAACCGCCTGCTGTGGATGCAGGACACCTACGGATTGACCGCCGACGACCGGGTGCTGCAGAAGACTCCGTCGAGTTTCGATGTGTCGGTGTGGGAGTTCTTCTGGCCCCTGATCACGGGTGCGGCCCTGGTCGTGGCACGGCCGGAAGGACACCGGGACCCGGCGTATCTGGCAGATCTCATCCGCGGGCAGCGGGTGACGACCGTGCACTTCGTGCCGTCGATGCTGGCTGCCTTCCTGGAGGACGAGGCAGCCGCGTCGTGCACGGGTCTGCGGCGTGTGCTGTGCAGCGGTGAGGCACTGCCGACGACCGTCGCGCAGCGGTTCCACGACCGGCTCGATGTACCGCTGCACAACCTCTACGGTCCCACCGAGACCTCTGTGGACGTGACCTCCGCCCCCGTCGTCCCGGGGTTCTTGGGCGCGGTGCCGATCGGCAGGCCGGTGTGGAACACCCGCCTGTGGGTGCTGGACGCGGCTCTGCAGCCGGTACCGGCCGGCGTGGTCGGTGAGCTGTACATCGCCGGTGCGCAGCTTGCCCGCGGGTATGTGAATCGTGCGGGTCTGACCGCGGAGCGGTTCGTCGCGGACCCGTTCGGTCCCGCCGGGACCCGGATGTATCGCACGGGTGACCTGGTGCGCTGGACGGCCGACGGCAGCCTTGAGTACCTCAGCCGGGCCGATGACCAGGTGAAGATCCGTGGGTTCCGCATCGAGCTCGGCGAGATCGAGTCGCTGCTCACCCGCGAGCCGGGTGTGGCCTCGACCGTTGTCGTCGTCCGGGAGGATCAGACGGGTGTCGAGCGCCTCGTCGCCTACGTCGTGCCCACCTCAGGCACAACGCCGGATGTGGAGGGCCTGCGGAAGCACGTGGCGGCAGCCGTACCCGAGTACATGGTGCCCTCGGCGTTCGTGCTGCTCGAGTCCCTGCCGCTCACAGCGAACGGCAAACTCGACCGCAAGTCCCTGCCCGCACCGCGGCACGACACCGACAGGGTGATACGACCTCCGCGCACGGCTCGCGAAAAAATCCTGGCAGATCTCTTCTGCGAGGTCCTCGGACTGCCGGCGGTCGGAAGCGACGACAGCTTCTTCGCACTCGGCGGTGATTCGATCGTCTCCATCCAGCTCGTCTCCCGGGCCCGCAAGGCCGGACTCGTTCTCACTCCGAGAGATGTCTTCGCCCTCAGGACCGTCGCCGCCCTGGCCGAGCACGCCGGGGCTACGGAGGATCCCGAGCTCCACACGGACCCCCTCGTCACATTGGACGAGGAGGAGATGAACGAGTTCGAAGCCACGTGGCGCGAATCCGAGTGACGCTGCCACCCGAGGGCCGGCCCCGGCCACGCCCAGAACCTGAGAGTTATCAGTGTCGCGGCAGTAATTCAAGACCCGGGATCGTGCGACGTGACGCAGCCGAGAGTCTTCCGCCTAATGGAGTCATGGGTCGGCGCGTCGTGCGGATCGGACCCCACCCCCCCCCAGGACTCGTACCAACGGGTTCCCAGTCACGCGACGAACAACAGGAGAGTCGTGGCACAGCCAGTCGTGGAAGCCGTTCTTCCTTTGACGCCCCTGCAGTCAGGCATGCTCTTCCATGCGTCGTACGACGACCAGGGCGACGATGTCTACGTCATGCAGACACCCGTCGACCTCGTCGGACCGATACGCGTGGAGGACCTGAAGCGGGCCGTTGAACAACTGCTGCACCGGCATGCTTCACTGCGTGCCGGCTTCATCTCCCGCAAGTCGGGGGAGGCGGTGCAGGCCATCGCGCGCAAGACGCGTGTTCCGTGGTGCGAGGTCGACCTGTCCGGCCTCGACGCCGATGAGCAGGCCGGCGAGTTCGGGAAGCTCCTGGAACGGGATCTTGTCACCCGCTTTAACCTCGCGCGCCCTCCGCTGGTGCGCTTCACGCTGGTCAGACTGGCTCCGGAACGGCACGTTCTGGTCTTCACCAACCACCACATCGTCCTGGACGGCTGGTCGGTTCCCCTGGTGGTCCAGGACCTGCTCAAGCTGTACGTCCCCGGCGGCACCGAGACGCTGCCGGAGCCTGCCCCCTTCCGGGACTATCTCGCGTGGCTGACCGCGCAGGACCGGTCCACGGCCGAGAGCGCGTGGCTACGGGCACTCGAAGGGCTGGAACAGGGAACGCTCATAGCGCGGACGGACACCGCCCGCAAGCTGGTCCGGACACGGCGCGTCACCCTGGAACTCGCACCGGACGAAACCGCCGCCCTGTATCAGGTCGCACGGGAACACGGGGTGACCGTGAACACGGTGGTCCAAAGTGCCTGGGCTCTGCTGATGGGCCAGCTGACCGGTCACACGGACGTCGTCTTCGGCACCGTGTCGTCGGGCCGTCCTCCCGAACTCGCCGGAGTGGAAGAGATGGTCGGCCTGTTCCTCAACACCATTCCCGTGCGGGCCGTACTGAATTCCGCCGAGCCCGTCGCGAAACTGTGGGAGCGCATCCAGGACGAGCAGTCCGAGCTGATCGCACACCAGCACCTGGGACTGGCCGGGATCCAGCGTGCGGCGGGAGTCGGTGAACTGTTCGACACCGCGGTGGTGTTCGAAAATCTCCCGTCCCTTCACGAGGTCTCGCAGTTCGAGGGCGATCGGCTACAGGTCGCCATGGCGCAGCCCGACTCAGTCTCGGGGGCGATGCACTACCCGCTGAGCCTCCTGGCCCATCCGGGTGAGCGTCTGAAGATGGACCTCAGCTATCGCCCCGACGTCCTCGACCGCCCGGCAGCCAAGCGGATCGCCGGACGACTGCGCAAGCTGCTGCTCGCCATGACCGACGATCCGCAGACAGCCACCGGGCGACTGGACTTCCTCCCCGATCAGGAGCTCGAACTGCTCCGCGCATGGAACGCGCCGGACGCGATCACATCCACGGACCTGCCCGGAACCACGCTTCCGGAACTCTTCAGCCGGCAGGTGGACCGTACCCCCGAGGCCATCGCTCTGGTCTTCGACGGGTCGGCGATGACCTATGCCGAATTCGACCGGTCGGCCGGCCGACTCGCGCGAGCCCTACTGGACAAGGGGGCGGGGCCGGGCCGACTTGTCGCAGTGGCCCTTCCTCGCTCCTTCGAGATGGTCGTCACGCTGTACGCCGTGCACAAGACCGGCGCCGGCTACCTGCCGGTGGATTGCTCACTTCCCGCCGACCGGGTGCGGTACATGATCGAGGACGCCGCCCCGGTGCTGGTGGTCGACCCCGACACCTACCGGGTCCTGTCCGAAGAATCGGGAGCCACGGACGGACCTCCCGTACCCGGGCTTCCCGACCCTCGCCAGCCGGCGTACCTGATCTACACCTCGGGCTCGACCGGACGGCCGAAGGGTGTTCTGGTACCGCACTCCGCCGTGGTGAACCGCCTCAAGTGGCAGCAGTCCCGGTTCCCCATCGGCACCGGGGACCGGGTCCTCCACAAGACTCCGTCGACGTTCGACGTGTCGGTGTGGGAGCTGTTCTGGCCGCTGATGGTCGGCGGGACGCTGGTCATCGCACGGCCGGAGGGGCACAAGGACCCGGAGTACCTTGCCGAACTGATCAGGACGGAAGGCATCGGCACGGCCCATTTCGTGCCCTCGATGCTCGATCCGTTCCTGCATGTGCCGCAGGCCGCGGCCTGCACGAGTCTGAGAACGGTCATCTGCAGCGGTGAGGCACTCTCCCAGAGTCTGGCTGACCGATTTCACGCGGTGCTGGGAGCCGAGCTCCACAACCTCTACGGCCCGACCGAGGCGGCCGTGGAGGTGACCAGCTGGGCGTCCCAAGAGGGCAGGCCCGGCGTCTCGGTGCCCATCGGGCGGCCGATCGCCCGCACCCGTGCCCATGTCCTCGACGCCCATCTGCGCCCCGCCCCGGTGGGCGCCCCTGGTGAGCTGTACCTGGCCGGCGTGCAACTGGCACATGGATACCTGGGGCGATCCGGCCTGACTGCGGAGCGGTTCGTCGCGGATCCCTTCGGTCCGGCCGGCACCCGGATGTACCGCACAGGGGATGTCGTGCGCTGGAACGAAGAGGGCGCCCTGGTCTTCGAGGGGCGGGCAGACGACCAGGTCAAGATCCGCGGCCTGCGGATCGAGCTGGGAGAGATCGAGACGCTGCTCAGCCGGCACCCTTCCGTGCTCCGCGCCGCGGTGATCGTCCGTGAGGACCGCCCCGGGACGAAGCACCTGGTCGCCTACGTGGTGCCCGCTGCGGGTGGCGTCGCCCCTGAGGAGCTTATGGAGCACCTCGCGGCCCGGCTTCCGGAGTACATGCTGCCCCAGGCGCTGGTGGACATGGCCGAACTGCCCCTGACCTCCAGCGGGAAACTGGACCGCCGTGCCCTCCCGGTTCCTAGCTTCGGCACCGGCACCGGCCGCGCCCCGGCCTCTGCGTACGAGGAGTTGCTGTGCGGGCTGTTCGCCGAGGTACTGGCGCTCCCGTCCGTGGGCCCCGACGACAACTTCTTCGCACTGGGCGGGGACTCACTGACGGCCTTCCGGCTCGGCAGCCAGTTGCAAAGGACCGCGGGCAGGAAGCTCCCACTGCGCGTGATCTTCGAATCTCCGACGCCATGCCGCCTGGCGGCGTACCTCGCCGAGCAGGAAGTCGCCACCCCTTCTGTGCCGTCGGCCGGCTGACGCCGCCGTCTCCGTCTGTGTCCGCGCTCCGCGCGACACCTCGCACACGCGAACCCGACACGAACCATCCGCCTTCGAGAAGGAACCACCATGAGCAATCCGTTCGACAACACCGACGGCACCTTCCTGGTCCTGGTCAACGACGAGAACCAGCACTCGCTGTGGCCTGAGTTCGCCGAGGTCCCGGCGGGTTGGGTGGTCGTCCACCCCGCGGACACCCGGCAGGTCTGCCTCGACTACATCGAGACCCACTGGACCGACCTGCGCCCCAAGAGCCTGATCGAGAGCATGGGATGACCGCGCGGAACCCTCCGTCCGCCGCGACTCGTGACCAGGTGCCCCGCTCCGGCGCCCTGGCCCAGCAGCCACTCATCGACGTCGGTGATTCCTGGTTCCGCCGCTATGCCGTGGACATCCCCAGCGTCCGGCTGGTGTGTCTGCCGCACGCAGGCGGCACCGCCGGGATGTTCCACGACTGGTACGAGCTGCTCGCGCCCGGCATCGAAGTGCTTGCCGTGCAGTACCCCGGCCGGCAGGACCGCCTGGGCGAGCAGCCCCCGCGGAGTCTGGAGGAGTTGGCCGACGAGATAGCCGGCCGGCTGCTGCCCTACCTCGACGTCCCGGTGTCCCTGTTCGGTCACAGCATGGGGGCTTCCGTGGCGTACGAAGTGGCCCGCAGGCTGGAGGACTGGTACCCGCAGGCACTGAACCATCTGTATGTCTCGGGCCGCAGCGCTCCGGGACACGAACTCGCGGGCACCGCGCATCCGGTGAGCGACGACGATCTGGCCGACTGGACGGTAGCGGCGGGAGAGCCGGGATCCCACCTCTACCGCGACCCGGAGCTGCGTGACCTTCTGCTGCCTTCGCTCCGCGGCGACCTCACACTCCTGGACGCCTACAAACCTGCCGAGGTCATACGTCTCAAGGCGCCGATCACCGCCTTCGGTGGCACGGCAGACCCCGGATGTACGCCCGAGGACTTGGCCACCTGGGCGGAAGTGACGGCCTCAGGCTTCGGGCTCCAGGTTTTCGAGGGGAACCATTTCTATCTCGTCCCCCACGCGGCAGCCGTCACCGCCGAGATCTCCTCGCGCTCGATCATCCACGACGCTCCCTCGTTCCAGTCGGAGGCTCCATCGCTCCAGTCGCCGGAACGGCAGCACACGACGACGGCTCCCCCAGGAAAGGAACTCAAGAATGACCGCGCTTCCATGCCCTGAAAGACTGCTCAGTGCTCACGGTGCCGAGCAGGTGAAGGCCGCTGCCGAGAAATTGCTGGGGGATCACGGATCCGCGACAAATCCAAGCATATTCGGCGCTCTGGACGAAGCCACGAAGTGGCTCGACGATTCGACAGCACATACTTTTCGACCGGAGTTCACCGCTGCGGGACTCTTCGTCGTCCGCGGGCTGGAGATCGACGACAGCTCCCTGCCCCCCACTCCCCTCCACTGGTCCGAGGCCCATGACGCCGGAGCCCTCTGGGACGTCATGCTGCTGATCATCACCCGGCTGATGGGGCGTCCGATCGCCTGGGCCGGCCAACAGGATGGTCGTGCGGTCAACAACATCGTTCCCGCTCCCGGCCATGAGCACGAGCAGACCGGCGCAAGCAGCTCAGCCCTGCTCAACCCGCACACCGAGGACGCGTTTCACCCACAACGGGCCCATCTGCTGCTCCTGCTCTGTATGCGCAACCACGACAGGGTCGCCACCACTGCCTCCAGTGTGCGCCGGCTTCGGCTCTCAGCCGCCGACCTGGCCGAACTACAACGACCGGTACTCCCGATCCTCCCCGACGACGCGTACACGACGTCTCCGGAGTTCACGGAGAACCCTCCGGCAGTGTCCACTCTGTGGGGTCCCCCGGAAGAACTCACTCTTCGCTTCGACCCCGCCTACACCCCACTGGAAAAAGCCGATGGACGATACCGGGCAGCCTATCGCCGCCTGGAAGCGGGGCTCGCGGAGGTGTCGACAGGTCTCGTTCTGGAGCCGGGCGACGTACTGGTCGTCGACAACGACGTCACCGTCCATGGGCGTGTTCCCTTCAAGGCCCGCTACGACGGCACCGACCGCTGGCTCAAGAGGTCTTTGGCCCGGATCCCGGGGCAGCAGGGCCGCCACCCCTCGGAACAGGAAGAACACGGCTACGGACAGGCCGCGATCAAGTGGTGACTCGGCGGAGCAGAGTTCGGAGCGTCCGACTGCTTCCAGGCGCCCCGGCTCGTTCGGGCCGTCCGGTGCCGCAGCCCGCCGGCGCTTCACCGAGTGGTCCAAGGCCCGGTGCGGGCCGGACTTCACCGCCTGATCCTGGACGAACCCGGCTCCCGCGGCGAGCTTGCGGTAACGGCTCCGTTCCCGGCACATCACCCCCGCATCGCCCGCACATGAGATGACTTCTCACCTCGCGAAGGACCCATGACACCCATGCCCATTCCGCGTCCCCGACAGCGGGAGCCACTCGGTCGCCGGTTCCGGCTCCTGTGGAGCTCCGTGTCCGTGGCCGGTCTCGGTGACGGCATCGGCCTGACGGCCGTTCCGCTACTCGCTGCCCAGCTCACGAGCGATCCGCGGGAGGTGTCCCTCGTCTTCCTCGCCGAGCAGTTGCCATGGCTGCTGGTCGGTCTGCTCTCAGGAGTCGTGGCGGATCGGCTCGAACGCCGGCGTGTTCTGTGGATCACGGACCTGCTGCGAGCTCTGGTGGCGGCGGCGTTCACCGCGGCGGTCTTCACGGGGCACGCCTCGATCGCTCTCCTCGGTGGCGTCGCTCTGACACTCGGGATAGGACAGGTCATGTATGTCGGTGCGTGGGCCGGTATGGTCCCTGCGCTTGTCGACCCGGCCAACCGCACTCGTGCCAACGCGGCACTCCAGGCGACAGCACAGGTGACGGGCAATCTACTGGGATCTCCGCTGAGCGCCGTACTGTTCACCGTGTCCCTCGCCGCGCCTTTCGCCCTGCAGACGGCGTGCATCGCGGGCGCTGCCGCGCTGGTCGCGCTGCTGCCGGGGAGTTACCGCGCGCACAAGCCCGTCCAGGCCGCGCGGACTTCCTTGTGGCAGGAGGTGACCGAGGGCGTCGGCTGGCTCTGGAACCATCGCCTCCTGCGGCTCCTGTGTGTGGCCTCGGGTGGTAGCAGCCTCGTTGTCGTAGGGCTGACCACGATCCTGGTGCTCTACACGAGGGATGTGCTGCACCTCAGCGGTGTCGGTTATGCGCTGGTCATGGTGACCTTCGCCGTGGGTGGCCTGGCAGGGGCCGCCGTGGTCACTCGACTGTCCGAGCGGATCGGCGTCGGCAGGACACTCAACCTGGCCATGATCGGCCAGACAGCGGCAGTGGCCGCCGCGGGCTCCGCTTCCTCCAGCACGGCGTTCTGCTTCTTCGTGGGCTGCTACGGCGCCACGACGCTGGCATGGAATGTCATGGCCGTATCCGTGCGGCAGAGCCTCGTGCCCGACCGCCTGATCGGCCGAGTCAACATGACCTACCAGTTGATCAACGCCGGCGCCAGTGCCCTCGGCGCCGCGGCCAGCGGAATAATCGCCCATCTGCTCGGTCTGCGCGCCCCCTTCGGTGTGGGCGCGGTCGTGCTCCTGGCAATCTCGATCATGGCTGCTCGCAGACTTCACCACCATCAGTACGTTGTCGACGGCTCGCCGTCCATGTCGACACGGTGGTCCCGGTGGTCCCGGTGAGAGGGATCTCGGTGGCACTCAGAACCTATCGTCAGAAGAAGTGATCGCCTACCGTACAAGTAATAATAACCCCCGATGAAGGAGAAATTTAGTGCTGCCCAAAATAGCCAAGTTGACTTTCGTCGGATTCATGATTGCCGGATCCCTGGGAAGTGCAAGCATCGCCGAGGCGGCCCCTGATGCACCTCGGGAGACTATTACGGTAGCCGACCCTTCCGGGAAGAAGGCCGTGCCTAATCTGACCGGTGTGGGTCTCCTCCAGTCAAACTCGGGCAGCTGCACGGCGGTGGTCGTGGCCGGAGGGCGGGGCAACATAATCGCTACGAACGCACACTGCGTCAGCGAGAAGACCGGGCTGAGGTTCATGCCTCAGTACCACGCCGGGCAGACTCCGGTCGGCTCGTTTCCGATATATTCATTCACCACCATCAACGGATGGACATCGGGAGGCTATGGAGACGTCTCCTTCGCAGTCGTGGGAAAAAATGCATCGGGTCAAATGCTTTCTTCGGTGGCTCACCCTTCAGGAATTACGTTCAATGGACCGAAGAGCGGCAACATCGACTTCTACGGATATGACGCGAGCGGCACACTGTACCTGCGATGCGAAAACCAGCCGACGGCTTCCAGCACCAGCAGCTCCAGCGTTCTGAAGACTGCCTGCAAAAGCGTCCCCGGCGCGAGTGGGGGCCCATGGTTCGAGTATGGCAAGAACCAGATAAAGGCTCTTAATTACGGAGGTACGGAAAGCGCCTCCTACGCTTCATATCTCGACGGTGGCGCCTTCAATACGTACAACAAGGCTGTAGAAGTGTCGAACAAAAATCCCAGCTGGTAGCCAGTAGCCGGCGAAATTCTCCCACCTAGCGGACCGGCCGCTCCCGCAGTTCGATACCGAATTAGTATCGTGCACCTCTCATCTACCCAGCCAGGACGCTCCATGACTGCACAGTCATCTCAACTTTCCCTCAGCTCCAGGGAGAGGGAAATCCTTGTAAGAATCTGCGACGGCGAGACCTACCACGCCATAGCACGCGGGCTAGGGATCAGCCCACACACCGTGGACACCCACATTCGGCGCATCCGACACAAGACCGGGATTTTCAACCGCTCACAACTGGTGCTTCTCGCTGTACGACTAGGCCTCTGCCAACCTGACCAGTAGAGGTAGGGACATGGCGAAGTCGGCCCGGCGGCCGGGTGCCGCGATGCGTTTCGGGGGCTGCCACACAAGGCAGGCCGACCAGCCGAAGCCCACCCGTCTCCTGCGGACCACCGCCCAAAGCAGTCACCAAGAAACTGGCACTCCCCTTATATGGAGACGGGCGTAAGCCTGGTTAAAGTTCCCCAGCCGTTGCATGACGCAGGGCCCAGTAGCATCTTCTAGAGCGAGGAACAAAATCGTGCCAAAGATAAAACTCCGCACGGTGATCTGGTCAGCTACGTTGAGTCTAGCGTTCCTGACCGGCGCCTCATCGGTTCACGCAGACTCCCGGATCGGGGCAGAAAAATCCGGCTTCGATCAAGTCGACTCCAACTCGACGAGTTCGTCCAGTCGGAGCCAGACCCCGGAAGACGAAGTCCAGAGCCGCCTGATTCATTATGCAACTCCTCTCAGGGATGCTGCGGAGCACGCCTCGGAGCCGGGCTACACAGGCATCAAACTCGACGTTACGTCGCGCGCTGTCGACCTGTACTGGAAAGGTGAGCTTCCACCCTCGGTCAGCCGTTCGGTGAGGACAGCCGACAGGGCTGTCCGCATTCGTGTGCACGACGCCGAGTTCTCGCTTTCGGAGCTTCAGGTGCCGGCACGGGAAGTACTGGGTAAGCCGGTGTCCGGATCGCTGAAATCGGACGATGGCGGGACGGTCCCCGAAGGTAAGATAGTCGGGACTTCCCCCAACATCGACGGCTCCGGCATAACTGTGCAGATCACCTCGGACTCCGCACCCCAGGCCGACGGTGCCGCGCGAACACCTTCAACGGGTCGACTCGCCCGAGAAGTGTACGCCCGTGATGTTCCGGTGACCGTCGATGTCGTCCCCTCCGCACCGAAGGACCTGAACATCAATCGAGCGACAAGTCCACATTTCGGCGGAGGTGTCATCTCGGTCCCGCGCCTCGAGGGGTTGTGCTCTTCCGGATTTGCCGTCCGAAACAATAGCGGTAATTTGCGCATGCTGACCGCGAGGCACTGCGGTCAGATAGGGGACACGATAGGTAACGCGCAAGGAGCAGGGCTCGGAACGGTAGAAACAGCGAACCAGGCTCAGGACGTCGCTATTTACACCAGTAGCGTCACGGTGCGCCCGCAGATGCACTACGGATCGTGGTACGGCGAAGCGTCCAGCAATGGTTCGCTCATGAATGTCAAGGGCTACGCAAGTCCCTTTGTGGGAGAAGGTGTATACGGTAGTGGAGCTTTCACCGGACTCACCGGAAGCATTGAGGTCGTGAGCGCCAACTATCGCTTCACCGCCTCCGACGGCAGTGCACGCGGGCCCATGTTCCGAGGTCTGGGAAGTGCCAACGTCGGCGTTGCCGGGTCGGGAGACAGCGGTGGCCCCATTTTCACATTCGACGACAATGGGGTGACGGCGACAGGGATCATCTCGGCCGGCGGGACCACGCCGGCGACTTGCCAGGGTGCTCAGAATCGTAACTGCTACCGAGATGTGGCGTTTCCCGGTGCGGCCACCATTGCGACGACTTTGGGCTTGCAGGGTTTTGAGACCACCGGCTGAAACGCCGATGCCCGCAGCCTGGATCGTTTCGTCCGACTGAACCGAAAAATTCCGCTCCTGGGTCGTCCGGCCTTTGGCCGCCAGCCTTCAGGAGCGATGATCAAACCGGATACCGCCGCTCGAAAAAACCAGCCCGGCGGCGCTGCACCGACCGCTGCCTCGTAGGAGGTAGCGGTCTTGTCGTCCCCGCGCGTCTTCTCACGTCCCGCACAGGTCGCACTTCCCCTCGGTCCCGCTCGCCTCCAGTGACCGATCTCGGCCGCGATCATGACAGCCATGAGGACCACGATGGAGCAGACCTCTTCAACTTGCGGCCTGAACTCGGCAAACCTGCTGCTCACAGCACTAGTCGTCGAAATCAAGGCGTTCAGCAGGACCCGGCAAGGACCCCACCGTGCCGGCCGTCGTCGTCCGAAGGACGCACCCATGAGGACCGGGATCACAGCGCCGTTCGACCACGGCCGGCGCGAACTCCCCGACGGCACGCTCGCCTGGCTCGATGAGCACGGTCTCGGACCATGACAGTGACGACCGTCGGACCGGCCGACCGGGCACGGAGAACCGTCCTGACATTCCCGCAGCACAGGACTGCGGATGCGCTCCCCTGCGCGGTCACCGGCCCACTGCCGCCGTCACGCCGAACACGGCCCGGACCGACGGCTGGAGTCTGCGCCCGGAAATATCACCGATCATGGAACGGTTCAGCGCCTCAGGTGCGGATCCTCCGGGGAGGGTGCGAGTTGGAAGAGCGGTTGCGGTTTTCGGTACTGGGGCCGGTCAGGGCGTGGCGGGGTGAGGACGAAGTCCGGCTCGGCCCTCCACAGCAGCGGGCCGTGCTGGTCGTACTGCTGCTGGCGGAGGGTTCACAGGTGTCTGCGGACAGCCTGGTCCACGCGGTGTGGGGCACCGAGGTTCCGGCCTCCGCTCCCGGAATCCTGCGGGGTTACGTCCATCGGCTGCGGAAGCTGCTCGAACCCGGCAGGGACCCCGCGTCGTCCATGATCCGTCACACAGGGAACGGCTACCGGCTTCGTACGTCGCCGCACGAACTGGACCTGCGTGTCTTCCAGGAACTGCTCGCGGAGGCCGGGCGGAATCGCGCTGTCAAAGACCTAGAGGGCGCGGTGAAGTGCTGGCAGGACGCTCTTGGCCTGTGGCGGGGGACGGCGCTGGCCGGTGTCGGGGGCGACTTCGCGCAGAACACACGCCGGCGGCTGGAAGAACTGCGGCTGTCCACGCAGGCGGCGCGCATCACGGCCGAACTCGACCTCGGCAACCATACGCAGGCGGCCGCAGAGCTGGCCGGGCTGGTCGGCGAACATCCACTGGACGAGCGGTTCCGAGAGCTGCTGATGCTCGCCCTGTACCGTTCGGGACGGCAGGCGGCGGCTCTTGAGACCTACCGCGAGGCGCAGACCCTGCTCTCGGACGACCTGGGAGTCGATCCCGGCCCGGCACTGCAGGCGATGTACCAGAGTGTTCTGCGGGCCGACAGCGGGCTGCTGGCTCCTCCTGTCACGACCGGGGCCGCCTCCGCCCCGGCGCCTGCCCCCGTACCGGCCCCCTCCGTCACCGTGCCGGCCCAACTACCTGCCGCCCTGCCGGTGTTCGTCGGCCGCGCCGCAGAGCTGGCCGAGGTGCTCGGCCTGCCTTCGGGGGGCACGGTGGTGGTCGGTGCCGTCGCGGGTACGGCGGGTGTCGGTAAGACCGCTTTCGCGGTGCACTGGGCCCGACAGATCGCGGATCGCTTCCCGGGCGGTCAGTTGTATGTGAATCTGCGCGGCTTCGATCCGCTCGGTCCGCCGGTGTCGCCGGAGCATGCGCTACGGACGCTGATGGAATCCCTGGGCACCGACGAGCGGCGCCTGCCGCAGGACATCGACGCGCTCACGGGTCTGTATCGGACTCTGCTGACCGGCAAGCGAGTGCTCCTGCTCCTGGACAACGCACGCGACGCCGCGCAGGTACGCCCCCTGCTGCCCGGGGCGCCTGGTTGTCTGGTCATCGCCACCAGCCGCAATCGGCTCACCGGGCTCATCGCCGTGGACGGTGCCCACTCGCTGAACCTCGACGTCCTGTCCGTGCCGGAAGCCCGCGAACTCCTGGCCCGGCGGATCGGACAGCAGCGCGTCGTGGCGGAGCCCGACCTGGTCGAGGAGATCATCGACCGGTGCGCCCGGCTGCCCCTGGCCCTGGCCGTCACCGCGGCTCGCGCGGCGACCCGGCCCGCCGTCCCCCTCGCGGCGATCGCTGCCGAGCTTCGCGACAGCGCCGGTGGTCTGGACGCGTTCCACGACGGTGACACCGCGGCTGACGTGCGTGCCGTGTTCTCCTGGTCGTACCATGCCCACACCCCTGATGCCGCGCGCCTGTTCCGCCTGCTCGCTCTGCACCCCGGTCCCGACATCACGCTGCCCGCCGCCGCAAGCCTGGCCGGCCGCACCGTCCCCCGCACCAGGCAGCTCCTCGGCGAGCTCCTCCAGACCCACCTCGTGGACGAAGTCGCTCCGGGCCGCTACGCCTCCCACGACCTGCTGCGGGCCTACGCCACCGAGCTGACCGACGCCGTCGATCCACCCGAGCGGATACGGGCGGCCCGGCAGCGGATGTTCGACCACTACCTCCACACCGCCCATGAGGCGGCTGCGCTGACTAACCGTGCACGCGCTCTGATTCCCCTGGCGCCAGCGACCGAGGGGGTGCGTGCCGAGCGGTTCCACGCGGACACGGCGAGGGCCGCGGCCTGGTTCGCCGCCGAGCAGGCGGTGTTGCTCGCGATCGTCGAACAGACCGCTACACATCGGTACGACGTCCACACCTGGCAATTCGCCTGGGCGTTGTCCAACCATCTGCACCTGCGTGGTCTGTGGAAGGAGGAGGAGTCCGCACACCGGGCGGGAATGGAAGCGGCGACCCGGTTGGGTGACCGAAGTGCCCAGGCTTATGCTCACCGAGGTCTCGGCACCGCCACGGCGGGGCTGGGCCGCTTCGCCGAGGCGGCGGAGCATGCCGAGCGGGCCATCGAACTGTTCACCGCGTCCGGAGACTTGAGAGCCTGTGCCGAGAGCTACCGCACGTTGGCCTGGGCGGCGGAGCAGCAGGGCGACCTGAAGGCCGCGCTCGGTGCCGCGCAGCGCTCGCTCGCCCTGTTCCGCACCTGCGAGGACCGTGAGGGTGACGGACGCCGCGGCCGGGCGGCGACAGCATCCGCGCTCAATGCGGTCGGCTGGAACCACGTTCTGCTCGGGCAGCACCGGCAAGCCCTCGACAACTGCCGACAGGCGTTGGCGCTGTGCCTGGAGCTCGGCGACGACATCAACGCGGCGCACACCTGGGACAGCATCGGCCACGCCCACCATCACCTCGAAGATCACGACGAGGCCGTCACCGCTTTTGGTCATGCCCTCGCCCTCTACCGGCAGCACGCCGGCGTCCCCTGGTTCACGGGCGGCACTCTCATGCGTCTCGGAGACACTTGTCTGAGCGCCGGAGACCAGGACGCGGCACGCACGGCGTGGACTGAGGGGCTGGACATCATGGAGCAGCTCGGCCACGCCGACGCCGAGCACCTTCGCACCAGACTGCGCCGGCTCGACGAGCCGGACGGCCCGTCGAGGGACGGACTACAGCCGTGACAGTGTCATCATTTTCCGTACGTTCACCTGTTGGTGAACGATGAAATCGAATTATCGAAACCGGCCGTGGACAGCTTCGAGTTCCATCCGTGGGCAGCTACGTCGATCTTGTAGCCGCTATAGGACGCGTTCGTCCAGAAGTGTCCCACATAGTTCGAGTTGTTGATAATGGAGGAGACGTTGTCGTTCACGGGTACCGCACGAGGGAAATAAAAGCCGGGGGTGTTCAGGTTCTGCTGCTGCAACACAGCCGTCGGGGGTGCCACCCAGGCGAACATGCCACCGCCGAAAGCCTCGTCCTGGTACAGGCAGATAGCGTTGACGGGGCAGGGCGTAACAGCAGAGGCATGTGTCGAGAAAGAGACTGTCGCGCCCAGGGCGAGCGCCAGAACGACAGAGGCCCGGAGGCCTTTCCTCTTCGTCATGATGTGTAATCTCCAGCATAGCGAGCGAAATGTGAGGGACATCTTCGTCCGTCAGGACGACAGGGTCCGACACAGGACAGGATCGGGACCGGTACCGAAATCGATACGGGGTCGCGATTTTCAGCAGGCAGTGCTGGCCCTGTCATTGAAGCTTTCCCGCGTCTCGTGACCCGAACTGTCGAAAACCTGCACGTTGTCGAGGTTCCAGAGCCGGTAACCACCCGCGATCCCCATATGCTTTCCGCCACTGTTCTTGTTCTCGTACAGGAAAAGGACCGAGTTCGAGTTGTTGACAACAGAGGAGACCGTATCGCTCACCGACGATCCGTCGGAGTACTTGCTGGCGGAGAGATCCCGCGCACAGAAGATGGTCGCCCCGCTGCTCAATGTGACCTTCGGCAATACGTAGACCGACCCCGTGAAGTCTGAGTTCTTATAGAGGCAGACCTGGTTGTCGGCGCACGTGTATGCGGCGCTCACCGGGGATGCCAGTGCCAGCGCCCCTCCTGATACGACCGTCGTAGCCAGAACTACCGCGCCGATCCGCGATTTGATGTCGAGCATTCCTCTATACCTTCCTGAGTCCATCACAAAAAACGACGGCGCTGCACAGAAGGAGAAGCAATTCGGTGAGCAGCACAACAGATTTGCCGTTTAGATTGAATCTATCTCCCGGACGGACTGCCGCATAGGACGCGCGTGCCAACACCGTGAGGAGACGCGGGCAGACCTCAGCGCCGAGCAGCCTGCTGGCCGCTTCCCGGCCCCGTCCTCGACCGGAAGTTCGAATGCGATATCTCAAGGAAGGGTGCAGGGTGCGCGAGCAGTTGCAGTTCTCGGTACTGGGGCCGGTCAGGGCATGGCGCGGCACGGACGAGATCGAACTGGGCCCGGCGCAGCAGCGGGCGGTCCTGGCCGTGCTGCTCCTGGCGGAGGGTTCCCAGGTGCCGGCGAGCGGGCTCATCGACGCCGTCTGGGGGAACCGGGCACCGGCGTCCGCGCTCGGTATCCTGCGGACATATATCCATGGGCTGCGGAAGGCGCTGAAGCCTGCCGGATACGCCGCGTCGTCCGTGATCCGTTCCATGGGGAACGGCTATCAGCTCAGTATCCCGCCGCAGAAGCTGGATCTTGGCGTCTTCCGGGAACTGCTGGCCCAGGCGGAGGGAGCGCGACGCGAGCGAGACGCGCGGCGCACGGCGTCGCTCCTGCGGGATGCCCTCGGTATGTGGCGGGGAACAGCGCTGGCCGGTATGCGCGGCGAGTACGCGCGCGTCCAGCGGCAACGGCTCGACGAGTTGCGTCTGTCCGCCGAGGCGGCCCGCATCACGGCCGAACTCGATCTGGGCCGGCAGGCGGAGGTGGCCGCGGAGCTGACCGCGCTTGTCGCCGAGCACCCGCTGGACGAACGGCTGCGTGAGTTGATGATGCTCGCCCTCTACCGGTTGGGACGGCAGGCGGCGGCCCTCGCCACCTACCGCGAGGCGCAGGCACTGCTCGCCGATGAGCTGGGGGTCGATCCCGGACCGGCGTTGCAGACTGTCTACCAGCGCATTCTGCGGGCCGACACCCAACTCCTCACGCCGCCCTCCCCGCCGGGGGCTGATCCGGCCCCCGCACCCGCCCGTCCCGCCCGGGCTTCCCTCGTTCCGGCCCAACTGCCCGCCGCGCTGGCGGCGTTCGTCGGCCGCGACGCCGAGCTGGCCGAAGCCTGCCTGCCGTCCTCCGACGGTGTGGTGGGAGTCCGCACCGTCGCCGGCATGGCGGGCGTCGGCAAGACCACTTTCGCGGTGCACTGGGCACGACAGGTCGCGCACCGTTTTCCGGATGGCCAGCTCTACTTGAATCTACGCGGTTTCGCCCCGGGTGCACCGCCGCTGCCGTCGGCACACGCCCTGCGGACGCTGCTGGAATCGCTGGGCACCGACCCGCAGGAGCTGCCGCAAGAAGTCGATGCGCTCGCTGCCCTGTACCGCACCCTGCTCACGGGCAAACGCATGCTCGTGTTGCTGGACAACGCCCGCGACAGCGCGCAGGTACGACCACTGCTGCCGGGGACACCTGACTGTCTGGTCATCGTGACCAGCCGTAGTCGGCTTACGGAACTGGTGGCCGTGGACGGAGCCCGCCCCCTCCAGCTCGACGTGCTCTCCGCTGCGGAAGCTCGCGCGCTGCTGGCCCGGCGCCTCGGAACGGACCGGGTCGCGGCGGAACCGGAAGCGGTCGAGGAGATCGTCTCCTTGTGCGCACGGCTGCCGCTGGCGTTGGCGGTCACCGCCGCCCACGCGGCCACCCGGCCCGCCTTCCCCCTGGCGGCAATCGCCGCCGAGCTACGTGACAGCTCCGACGGTTTGGACGCGTTGCACGCAGGTGACACCGCCGCCGACGTACGCGCGGTCTTCTCCTGGTCCTACCACGCTCTCTCCCCCGACGCCGCCCGCCTGTTCCGGCTCCTCAGCCTGCACCCCGGTCCCGATGTCGCCCTACTGGCGGTGGCGAATCTGGCCGGACTCGGCACCACACGCACGCGGCAGTTGTTGTCCGAACTCATCCAGGCCCACCTCGTGGACGAATCCACGGCCGGACGCTACACCTCTCACGACCTGCTGCGCGCCTACGCCACCGAGCTGGCCCGGACCGTCGATCCGCCCCAGGAGGTACGAGCGGCCCGGCACCGGATGCTCGACCACTACCTGTACACCGCCCATGAAGCGGTCGCGCTGAAACTGCTCACCCGGGCGCTGATCATCCTGCCTCCCGCGGTGCAGGGAGTACGTGCCGAGGAGTTCGGAGGCGACACCGCGAAGGCGACGGCCTGGTTAGCCGCCGAGCAGGCGGTACTGCTCGCAGCCGTCGAGCAGGCATCCACCCACCGGTACGACATCCACTGCTGGCAACTCGCCTGGGCCCTGACCAATCATCTGCATTGGCGTGGTCTCTGGCGTGAGCAGGAACAAGTGCACCGCACCGCCATGACCGCGGCGCTCCGATTGGGCGACCGGACCGCCCAGGCCCATGCCCATTGCGGCCTCGGGTGGGCCGCGGGGAACCTCGGGCGGTTCGACGACGCACGCCATCAGATCGAGCGGGCCATCGAACTGTTCACCGAACTGGGTGACACGAGGACCTGCGCGGAGTGCTGTCGCACGCTGGCCTGGGTGGAAAAGGAGCGGGGCGATGTGCCGGCCGCGCTCGATGCCGCGCGGCGCTTTCTCACCCTCCAGCCCTCTCCGGGAGATCGCGGTGCGGACGACAGACGCGACCGGATGACGAAAGCAGCCGCACTCAACGCGGTGGGCGGGTACCTGAGCCTGCTCGGCCGGCACCGGCAAGCCCTCGATCACTGCCGACGGGCGCTGAAGCTGTGCCAGGAACTCGGTTACGACACCGGAGCGGCGGACACCTGGGGGCACATTGGTCACGCGCTGCACCACCTCGGCCGTCCCGAAGCGGCCGTTGCCGCGTACAACAGCGCCCTTGAGATCAACCGGCGGGGAGATTTCCCCTTGTTCACGGCTGACACCCTCATCAGCCTCGGAGAGGCCCATACGGACACCGGTCACCTGGACGCGGCCGGCTCCGCGTGGGCTGAGGCACTGGCCATCAAAGAGAAGATAGGCAGCCACACGGATGCGGAGGCGCTCCGCGCCAGATTGCGTCAGCTCGACGAGCGGACCGACTCCGCGGACGAAGACACCGGAGTCGTCAGCTCCTGACAAGCGTTGTCCCGTACCTCTGGAGACCGCTCACCGGTGTCCGGTTCGGCCGGATCCGCCGGGGTCCCGATGAGGTCGAGGTCGAGATCCGGAGTCGCAACGAAGCCGGACAAGACGATCCGGCCCAGGTGACCACCAGCCGCTGCCTAGCTTGGCGTTTGTGGTCTGCCGTATAACACGGCCTCGAACTTGCTGATGGATTTGCCTAAGTTCCGGACGTAAGAGCGGCCTTCGCTTGGTCCTGTGCTCCGTCACAGAGGCATGGGATCAACACGAAGGCCGTCGCTATGAGTCTGCTGCACCACGGCGCCCCGCAGGATGCGTTTTCCGAACTGTCGGGCTTCCGGACGGAGCTCTATGCCTGTCTGACCGGGCGGCGCGATGCGCTGTTCGAGCTGAGTGACGCCCTGCTGTGCGCGGATGGTCCGGTGAGGACATTGGTCGAGTTGTCGTTGGAGCCCGAGCGCCGACGCGGGCGTGGCGCCTTGTACGGCGGCCTGAACCGCGGCGGTCCTACTACCCGCAGACCGCGCGATTCGGGGGCCCACGGCGATCGACGCGGCCCTGCACTATCTCGCTGCGATTCCGCACTCTGCGGCCAGCCGACCCATCAACCGTGCGAACAGGGCTGCGGCTCAGTAGACCTGGGCCGCGAACTGCACGGCGTCCCGTGTCATCCCGAACACGTCGATGGCTGCCCGACGGGCACCGGCTTCAGTCTCAGACACGGTGTGGCGCCCGGTCGTCGGTGCCGGGCGCCATGGCTCGTGTCCGTGTCATGGGTTTCAGCATCCGTCGCGGAAGACGAGCAGCAGGGGGTCGGATTCGGTGTGCCGGCCGTCGGTGGCCCGGATCTCGGCGGTGTACTCGCCTGCCGGTGCCGGTGCGAACGACAGCCCGACGAAGCCGTTGATGACGAGGGAGCCGTCGGGGAGGTGATGGTTGGTCCCGGGGTAAATGGCCCCGCCCGTGCTGGAGGAGCCGGGGGGCAGGTTCCTGACCTCAAGGTGGATCACACTCGACCAGCTCCCGGTGACCGGGGCGAACGCGTAGGTGTTGGGCCACCCGTACTGCGGAGAGACGCATATCCGCTGGCCCTCGGCCTCCAACGTCCAGGTCGAGGTCGAGGCCGAGGCAGGGGACGAGCCGACGAGCATCAAGGTGAGAACCGATAACAGACCAAGGAGCAACCCGGCCCCTTGATGGTTTCTTTTCATCGATACCTCCTGGTTGGTGGCGCCTGAGGCAGTACGAAAAGGTCTCCCGGCCGACTCCACCAACCGGCAGCCGCCAACGAGTCTCGCCCGGACGGCAGCTTCGAACAAGGGTAGTTTCACTCTCAAATACCCGTGATGCAGCGGGCCGTGCCCCCGACGGTGCTCAGGCTGACCAGGAACTCCGCCCGGAGGTACGGCGCAGCACAGGCGGCCAGGGCCGCGCCTTCTCAGCGGTGGGCGCGTCCGATGGGTGCGGTCGCCGCCGACCGCACGTGCCGCTCACCGGCGCTCATTCCGCCTGTGGGGCCGGCCGCGAAGTGTCGGTCACCCGAAGCGGTCCAGGCACCGCTGACCGTTGGCCGATATCCGCCGACCGCTGAGGACCCCCTGATCGTACGAGTCGGGCCCCTCCCCCCGGATCCGGTTCTGTAGCCCGGGGAGGAAGAATTGCCGCCGCTGCACCCCCGGCATCCCGCGCCGGCCACCTGCTCAGCTCCTGCCAGACAGGTGATCGTCACAGGTGATCGTCCTGTTCCGCTCCCGCGGCGCCAGCAGCCCTGTCAGGTACGCACGAAACGCCCGTCGCTGAGTCCGGCAGAAGAAGAGCTCGCCGAACCGGGCCGCGTACTCCCCCAACAGCCCCGGCGCAGGCGGACACGGACAGCGGGCAGTCATTTTCCCCCTCAGCCAAGCTGATGACTCCTACCCTCGGCCAACGAGCAACCCGCCTCACCGTCCCCCCACACCCTCGCCGGATTGAACGAACTGCCTACCGGCAGGAAGGCCTTCGGCTCTCCGCTCTCCCTGCGGGTCCGCATCCACCCGCAGTGCATCCCGTTGCGGCGTGGAGAGGCGGGTGGGTGAGCGGTCAGGATTCCCGAGGTGACGTTCCAGGCCCTGCTCGCCGATCTGCTGGTTCGTCGCCATGTGCTGCGCAATAGTGTCCGCGCGCGATGCTCAGGCGGCGACGGCCGCAGCCGCGCCGGGCGGTGACGGCCTTGGGCGACCGCAGATTCTGCCCGGTCACGCCGGTTGCGGTAAGGCGATCATGCGGGCCAACCTCCCGCGTAAGCAGTGGACTTGGCGAATTCGACGAAGGTCCGCGGCGGGCGGCCAAGGGCACGCTGCACGCCATCGGAGACGTACTCGTCCCTCCCCTCCCTGAGTGGCTCAATGACGTCCGCGAGGGCTTCGGCGTCCGCGGGTGGCAACCCCTGCTGAACGAGTTCCGCGACGTAACCCTCGACGGAGAGCGGCACGTAGCGGATTGCGCGGCCGGTGGCCTCGGAGATCGTGGCGACCGCCTCGGTCAGCGTCACCGCCCGGGGTCCGGACAACTCATATATCTGGCCCGCGTGCTGATCCTCGGTCAGTGCAGCGACCACCACTGCGGCGATGTCCTCGGCATCGACGAAACTGGCAGCCCCGTCGCCGGCGGGCAGCCGCAGCTCACCGGCGAGGACGGCATCGGCGAAGAAGCCCTCACTGAAGTTCTGCGCAAACCAGCCCGGCCTGCTGATAGTCCACTGCAGACCGCTCTCCCGCACGGCGGCCTCGCTGTCGGCGATGCCCTCGAAGACACCGCTGCTGTCCTTCGCGTAGTGCGGATCGTCGATCCCACGCCCCGAGGCCAGCACGATCCGCTGCACCCCATGCTGCGCCGCCCGCTCGACGAACGGACGAACGAGCTTCGTGCCGTCCAACTGCACGATGTAGAGGGACCGCACGCCCTCCAGAGCGGCATCCCAGGTACCGCTGTCGGTCCAGTCGAAGATGTACTCGCCGTGACGGGCCGCCGCACGAACCGGCAGCCCCTTGGCCCGCAGTTGACTGACAACGCGACGGCCGGACTTACCCGTTGCGCCGGTGACCAGAATCGGATGTTCAGACATGACCCCAGCCAACCGGCGAGCGCCGAGACGATCCATGGCCAGGAAGCTCCACTTGATGTCTGGGCGTCTACGCTGAGGGCATGGACGTCGTGTCGCAGATGCTGGCAGAGGTACGGGCGCGTGGCGCCGTGTTCCGGCAGACGATCATGCGACCGCCCTGGGCCCTGCGGATGGCCAGTGGCGCCCCGCTGACGCTGGCCACGATGCTGCGCGGCCGGGCCTGGATCGTTCCCGACCAGCACGAGCCGGTACCCATCGGTGTCGGCGACATCGCCGTCGTCCGCGGTGACACGCCCTACGCGGTGGCCGACCACCCCGCGACCACGCCCTCGCTGGTGGTGACCAGCGCCGACTACTGCCCACGGGCCGAGGGCATCGAGCACTCCTCCGGGCCGGCCCGGACCTGCGGAACGCCGACCGAGAGAGCTCCCGTGCTGGTCAGCGGGGCATTCGAACGCCGGGGAGAGATCAGCGAACGATTACTGCAGGCCCTGCCCGCCGTGCTGGTGGTGACGGCCGAGCACAGCCCCTACCCGTCGGTGGAGACGGTGGCCGAGGAGGTCGCCAGAGACCGACCGGGACAGCAGATGGTGCTGGACCGGCTGCTCGACCTGATGCTGGTCTCCGCACTGCGCAGCTGGTTCGACACCCCACAGGCCAATGCCCCGGCCTGGTGGCGCGCACTGGACGACCCGGTCGTGGGTAGCGCGCTGCGGCTGCTGCACGACACCCCCGCCCGGCCGTGGACCGTGGCGGGCCTGGCAGGCGAGGTGGGGGTATCACGGGCGGCAATCGCCCGGCGGTTCACCGCACTGGTCGGCGAACCGCCCATGGCCTACCTCGCGCACTGGCGGATCACCCTGGCAGCGGACCTGCTGCGCAACACCGACCACACGGTGGACACGATCGCAAGGAAGGTGGGCTACGCCAACGCCTTCGCGCTGAGCGTGGCATTCAAGCGGCTGCGCGGCACCCGCCCCAGTGATCACCGGAGCTCGGAAACAGCGCAGTGGCGGGCCGGACGAGTCCCGCCGTTGTCCCGCAAAGTGTGAAGGCGAGACGGACAGATCCGTGAATACCTCACCACATCACTCCGACATGCTCGCCGGGAAAGTCGGTGATGCACTCGTCGAAGCCCGCGATGAGCCACTTCCAGTGGCCATCTCGTCGAGGTGGCAACGGGCTGTGAAGGCGTAGTGCGTGGTGAAGTCCGCGTCCAGGTCCTCGATCAGTGCCGGAACCCTGACTCGTGCCCTGCCCACGGTGATGTCGGCCAGCCACCTGGGGTTCAGTTGGAGGCGCGGTTGGCCTGGATCAGTTGGTTTTTCCGAGGTAGGAGGCCAGGTTGGCCAATGAAGAGGCGATTCCGGCTTCGTGGACTGCTTGGTCGATGCCAGAGGGTACATCCGTGGCAGTGACGGTCACGTCGGTCCCCTCGCCGACGGCAGCAAGTTCCCAGGTCATCGTCATGGTGCTCCCGAATGACGGGTCGTCGGCCTCGAACACCGCTCGCTGCACGACGCGCTCGGCTGGCACCAGCTCGGCGAAAGCAACATCGACAACATCCGTCGCATCTGAAGTCTTGCCGGGGCTGTCGGTGGGGTCGAGGTAGGTGAGGACCATGCGGAACCCGCCGCCAGGCCGGGGATCCCATTGCTCGACCTGTCCTCGCATGCCGTCCGGCGGCAGCCAGACTTCAAGGGACTTTCGGTCGAGGAGCGCGGCGTAGACAGCCGCCGGTGATGCCGCGATCACTCGGCTGGCGCGGTCGGTCCTGTCCATGGCCTGAGTCTAGGACCGAGCAAGTCCCCTGGGCTCACGCTCATGGAACGACCCGCGGAAACCGGAGCGGTTCAGGGCGTCATGCTCCGTTGAGGTCCGGTCTAGGTGGTGTCCCGCTGCCTTGCATGCCCATCCGGCGTTCCAGGGTTGAGGGGTCACCCCCCGAAGAGGCGGTCCAGGAGACGGGACTCGTCCAGAAGCCACAAAAGCCCAACACCTACAGGAACGCCTACGAGATACGTCAGGACTGCGCGGCCCACAAACCGGTCATGGGCTGCGCTGCGTTGGTCCCTGTCGGGATGAATCGTTCGGGCAATGCTCGCGCCGTCAGTGTTCGCACGCGCCCACCGACGTCTGTCTGTCGTGCCTTGAGTGTTCGCATGTGCCCTCTGCCGTCCGTTCACGATGCCCCCACAGTCACTCGTCGGGTTCCGAGTCCTCGATCACTCCGCGGCCTACCCACGCCGGGAAGCCGCGGCCGTACAGCTACCGCCGTGACCGTAGGCTGGTATCGGCCCCCACAGCCCAAGTGGCCGGCCCAACTGACCTCAACGGCCTCTCTGCCTGTAGTACGCATCGAAAGTATCGCAGGGCGTGCCGCTTCCGTGCCAGAACGGACGGGGGCTCACGGGGAGTGGAGGTTCGCCGGGGCGTGTATGGCCCCACGCTGCCCAAGGCAGCCATTCCCAGGTCACACTGGTGCTCTCCCCACCTCGCTCCTCGTAGCGGAGGGCGCGGAGACCAGCTCCCGGCGCACTTCAGGCATGTCCGCAGGACATGCAACGGTGATCGCCTGAGCTGGCACGGGCCTGGTGAGTGAAGGGGAGATGAGCCGCGCGGAGGCGGTCACGCTCGTGCAGCGCGTGAACTCCGGAGCCAGATGAGCAGGGCCGCGGTGATCGTGGTGCACAGGTCCGCGCACTGATCCTCACTACCGAATCCCGCTGGCAACGTGGGAGGGACCGAACCGGGGGCGCCGGCACTACGGTTGGCGGCCGGGACGGGGGGCACGCGAGCACGGGGGATCCGATGGACAGACTGGTACACCATGGGCTGCGGAGTTCTTCGACCGTACTGCTCGCCACAGTGGTCAACGCGTTGGTTGTGGGCGCTCTACGGGAGTTTCCGTCGTTGAGATTCGACAGCCGACTCGTGCAGGTCATCGTCCGAGCACATGCTCGGGCTTCCGTGGAGGCGTACGGCCCTTCCCTCCTCCGCAGATCTTGACAGCCCGGCCCGGTGCCGGCCCCGGCATGATGGAAGCCATGGCGACGCAGAACACGGTGAAGGCCCAAGCACTACGACAACGCCTTGCCGAGCGGGCCCGGCGCTGGCCGTCCATCACCGAGCTCACTGTTCGCTACCGAGCCGGATTCGCCTACCTCGACGCGCTGCTCGACAACGGCGACGAACTCCCGCTGTGCCGCCTGCGCGACACCGGAGACCCCGACCGGTGGGGCTTCGCCCTCTACACCGACGACACCGGCCGCTACGAGAACACCCTCCTGCCGACCGGTCACCCGTCCGGTACCCCCGAGGAAGCCCTCGACCGGTCCTGCGGCATGTATCTCGGCGCCCCGGTCACAGCACGCCTCGCACACGGCGAGGACCTCGTCGCCGCGGTGGACATCTGGCGCCAAGCCAATACCGCTCGCGGACGACCGCCCACCGAGCAGCGCATCGACCGGGTAAGAGACAAGCTCGCCGAACCCGATGCCCTCGTCCTGGTGGCCTCGGCCGGTGATGGGGTGCTCGGCATGGCCTTGGCCGAACCGGGACGCGACCAGGACGGCCACGGAGCGCGGCTGGAAGAGCTGTGTCACATCTCCATGGTTTTCGTCCACCCCGACCACTGGGGACGACGTGTGGGCCTGCTCCTCCTCGAGGGCATCTCAGGACACGCCCACAAGCAGGGGTACGCACACCTCCAGGTATGGACCGGCGAGAGCAACGACCGGGCACAACACCTCTACCGACGTGCTGGCTTCACGCCCAGCGGACGCACCCTCCTGCTCGACAGCGGGGAACCAGTGCTGCATTTCGTCCGCCCTGCTTCATACCCTCGAAGGATCAACGCGGTGCCGCACTAGCTCGAACGGATCAGCCGTGCGCGCTTGCTCCCCGATTGCCAAGGAGTTGATCAGATGGAAGGTGCGCTCTGGGTGACCCGCTTGAGGCCGTCGATCCAGGCCTCGACCTGAGGCTCGGGCACCGAGGGGTTGCCGGTCCACGACAGCAGTCGGCACACGCGGCGCTTGATGCGCCATCCTTCATCGGTGCGGACGAGTTCGTCGTAGTAGCCGGTATCCGTCCAGGTGGACCCACCTTAGGCGGCTTCGCGCACGAGGATCCAGGTGCCGTGGCCGAAGGCGTTCGCCTTGTCCCCGTCGACGTCGAACAGCTGGCCCATCATCGTGTGGACGTGGCTGTCCGGGCAGTCGTGGAATCCGGCGAAGGACGTCTTGAACTCCTCAAGGCCGACCCAGACGGCCCCAGCCGGACCGCGGGCACCGAGCTCGTCGAGCACCACACGGTGGAGCTTGGCCCGCACCCGGGCCTTCGACCACTCGCTGAACCGCCGGTGGGCCGTTGCCCCTGACGGCCCGAAGGACGCTGTCGGCAGTTGCTGCCACGTGCAGCCCGACGTGGGCACGAACACGATCGCTGCCAGAACTTCCCGGTCGCCATGTCGGCGCCGACCACCGCCCCAAAGCCGCGACGGCGCTTCCGGCACCACTCTCTGGAACAGCTCCCACAGCTCATTCGGCACCAGCCGCTCGACAATCCCCACGAGCTGTCGCGCCTACGGCTTGCTTGAGCAGGTGGTCTCGGTCCAGGTCGCCTGGAGGTCACGGCAGACAATGGTGAGTGTGCCGTCCCAGCAGGCGATCTCGTGGCTGCAGCCGGCCCTGTGCGGCAGGATCTCGTCGAGGATCACAGTCCCGAGGTCTGTTCCTCGGTCCTCATCGGCGGGCTCGATGAGGAAGCCGGACACCCCTGTGTAGCGGATCAGCAGGTCTTGGTCGTGCTTCCAGCAGTTGTGCTGGAACTCGACCTCCATGTCGACACCGCCGGCGCCCCGGACGGCCTGAAGCGTCAGGTCCTTCACACAGCGCCTGCTGCGGAAGTCGTAGTGGTCCGCGTCAGTCGCGAAAGCCCGGGCGCCCGGCGGCAGGTCACCGGAGATCGAGGGGAGGTGGCTCAAGTAGTGAGCCGGGACCAAGACCCCTGACAGGTTGCCGACCTGCGCATCGAGAGCGACGTACTGCATCGGCCTTCGCCCCCGTTCATGGATTCCTGCTGGCCGCCGAATCGTCGCACATACTCACCAATTGAGATGACGTCTTACGAGTTGGTGCGTGATAGCGGGTGAGGTGTCGTGCCTGGCTGGTGGCATGATCCGACTGTGGCGATCATGGTCAATCGGGCGGTGCTGGCGCATCAGCTGTTCACGGGGATCTCGCAGGATCATCTGGCCTGTCTGATCGAGGAGTTGGCGGCGCCGTGGCAGGCTGGTCTTGACGGTCGCCGTCATGTTGCGCGGGGCGGGGCCAGGAAGCGGGCCGAGGGCGCTGGCGCCCGCCATCAGCTGGTGTTCGTCGACCGACTGGTGGCCACGCTGATTCATCTACGCCACGACCTGCCGCACGCCGTGCTCGGCCTACTGTTCGGCGTCGACCGCTCCACCATCACCCGCGCGATCACAGAGATACGACCTCTCCTGGCCGCGCGGGGGTGTGCGGTCCCCGACCGTCCCGGTCTGCGGCTGCGGACACTGACAGATGTTTTCGCCTACGCCCAGGCCGAGGGAATCGAGCTGCGGCTGGACGCCACCGAGATCCAGGTTCGCCGGCCACCAGCCGGCCGCAGCGGCCGGCGTGCATTCGTGTCGGGCAAGAAGAAACAGAACACCATGAAAGCCACCGTCATCGCGGACTGGCAGGGTCGCACGTTATGGACCGATGCCCTGCGACCTGGACGGATGCACGACGCCACGGCCGCCCGCAACGAAGGCATCGCCGACTGCTTCCAGCACTTTCCCGACGTCGAGGTTCTCTTGGACGACGGCTACCTCGGCCTGAGCCGCGACCACCGCGGACAAGCCATCACCCCGCCCAGAAAACCGCGTCCCGGAGCACCGCCCAGCAGGGTTGAGCAGTGGGAACGGGACCGTCACTGGCACTCATCCGATCGCATCACCGTCGAACACGCCCTGGCTGATCACAAACGCTGGAAGCAACTGACGCGCTGGACCCACCGCCGTGACCGCCTGCCCGACACCTACCGCGCCATCGCCGGCCTCGTCTCCGACCGCACCAGCACCATCTGAAAATAAGCCATGAGCAGGCCAAACACGCCTCGCCCGCTATCACGCACCAACTCGTTACGAGTTGGTGCGTGATAGCGGGTGAGGTGTCGTGCCTGGCTGGTGGCATGATCCGACTGTGGCGATCATGGTCAATCGGGCGGTGCTGGCGCATCAGCTGTTCACGGGGATCTCGCAGGATCATCTGGCCTGTCTGATCGAGGAGTTGGCGGCGCCGTGGCAGGCTGGTCTTGACGGTCGCCGTCATGTTGCGCGGGGCGGGGCCAGGAAGCGGGCCGAGGGCGCTGGCGCCCGCCATCAGCTGGTGTTCGTCGACCGACTGGTGGCCACGCTGATTCATCTACGCCACGACCTGCCGCACGCCGTGCTCGGCCTACTGTTCGGCGTCGACCGCTCCACCATCACCCGCGCGATCACAGAGATACGACCTCTCCTGGCCGCGCGGGGGTGTGCGGTCCCCGACCGTCCCGGTCTGCGGCTGCGGACACTGACAGATGTTTTCGCCTACGCCCAGGCCGAGGGAATCGAGCTGCGGCTGGACGCCACCGAGATCCAGGTTCGCCGGCCACCAGCCGGCCGCAGCGGCCGGCGTGCATTCGTGTCGGGCAAGAAGAAACAGAACACCATGAAAGCCACCGTCATCGCGGACTGGCAGGGTCGCACGTTATGGACCGATGCCCTGCGACCTGGACGGATGCACGACGCCACGGCCGCCCGCAACGAAGGCATCGCCGACTGCTTCCAGCACTTTCCCGACGTCGAGGTTCTCTTGGACGACGGCTACCTCGGCCTGAGCCGCGACCACCGCGGACAAGCCATCACCCCGCCCAGAAAACCGCGTCCCGGAGCACCGCCCAGCAGGGTTGAGCAGTGGGAACGGGACCGTCACTGGCACTCATCCGATCGCATCACCGTCGAACACGCCCTGGCTGATCACAAACGCTGGAAGCAACTGACGCGCTGGACCCACCGCCGTGACCGCCTGCCCGACACCTACCGCGCCATCGCCGGCCTCGTCTCCGACCGCACCAGCACCATCTGAAAATAAGCCATGAGCAGGCCAAACACGCCTCGCCCGCTATCACGCACCAACTCGTTATGCAGAAGGCTGCCGCGGGCACCGACAACGTGCTGTATCCGATGGAAGAGGCACTCGCAGCGGGCGCGACAGTCGGCGAAGTGTGCCATGCGCTGCGCGAGGTGTGGGGGCGCATACGTCCCGCACGACGACTTCCGACCTGTACGACTCGCCGCCGTACGCAGTCTCCCGCCGCCTGGGATCTGCCGGCCCGTTGAACCCCATCCACTAGTCGGCGTGTACCAGCGGCGGTGTGCCGATGCCGAGTCCCGGACAGGGGCGCCGGATTCAGTTCGCGATGTAGAGACCGTCGAGATACACCTGCAGCAGGCGCGGGCTGAACTGATCGGTGGCCGACCAGCTGGTGCCCGGAAGCGGACGACTGAGCTGGACGACGACCCCATGAACTCCTCCAGCGAGATGTCCGCCCGTATCTGTTGCGCCTGCTGCGCACGGCTCAGCAGGCGCTGTGCGGCGTGCACCAGGCGCTCTCTCTGCTGGGCAAGTTCCTGCCATTCCTTGGTGAGTTCGTCTGACACACAGCACAGGGCGGCAAGGCGGGCATGAGCGACGGCTTGGGCGAAGCTGCTGAGTGCGGCAAACGGATCGTCTTCCTGGACAGCGGCTTCTTCCGCCGCGTCGGCGCCGGTGACGGCAATCCGCTCAAGAGCTGCCGCGAGCAGGGCATGGCGCCCCGGAAAGTGACGGTAAAGGGTGGCGTTGCCGATTCCCGCACGGCGCGCGATCTCGTCCAGGGATGCTTGCGGCCCCTGCTCCCCGAACAGTTCTTGGGCGACGGCCAGGATCCTGTCCCGGTTACGTGCCGCGTCCGTCCGCAGTCCTCTGAAGCGGCAGCCCGCGGCGTCCATATCCGATTTCCGAGCCCGCACGCGTGCCCCTCCCAACTCCGTTACCTCTCAACCGAATTATGTGCCGACTCTTGCGCGTGTAGTTGCCATACGAGAGGGCTGGCAGGCCCCGACTTCCTTGCCTCTGCTGGTACTGACCGCTCATCACGAGGTACGGGTCACATGGGCCGTCTTCCGGCCCACACTCCGGCGGCGAGTGGGCCGTGTTGCAGGTGTTCTGGCTGCCTCATTGCCGAGCAGCCCCGCATCGGATCAGCCCTCTTGTGATGCGGTCGGCTGCCGGTCGGCGCTGAACTTCCGTCGCCAGGCCAGAGAGACGTACACGAGGGCGACCAGGACCGGCACTTCGATGAGCGGGCCGACCACGCCCGACAGGGCTTGGCCGGAGGTGACACCGAAGGTGGCGATGGCGACCGCGATGGCCAGTTCGAAGTTGTTGCCGGCCGCTGTGAAGGCGAGCGTCGCCGTGCGGTCGTACGCGAAGCCGATCGCCTTGCCGAGGGCGAAGGTGCCGAACCACATGACCGCGAAATACACCAACAGCGGCAGCGCGATGCGGACCACGTCCAGCGGTTGCGACGTGATGGTCTTCCCCTGCAGGGCGAACAGGATGACGATCGTGAAGAGCAGACCGTACAGAGCCCAAGGACCGATCTTCGGCAGGAAGTTGGACTCGTACCTGTCGCGGCCGAGCTTCTTCTCGCCGATCTGGCGGGTCAGGAAGCCGGCCAGGAGCGGGACGCCGAGGAAGATGACGACGTTCAGTGCGATCTTCCACATGGAGATGTCGAGGTGCTCGCCGTCGCCGAGGCCGAGCCAGCCGGGCAGCAGGTCGAGGTAGAACCAGCCGAGCAGGCCGAACGCGAGTACCTGGAAAACCGAGTTGAGCGCGACGAGCACCGCGGCGGCTTCGCGGTCGCCGCAGGCGAGGTCGTTCCAGATGATGACCATGGCGATGCAGCGGGCGAGCCCGACGATGATCAGGCCGGTGCGGTATTCGGGCAGGTCCGGCAGGAAGATCCAGGCCAGTGCGAACATCACGGCCGGGCCGATGATCCAGTTGATGACCAGCGACGCGGCCATGAGCCTGCGGTCGCCGGTGACGGCGTCGAGCTTGTCGTAGCGGACCTTCGCCAGGACCGGGTACATCATGATCAGCAGGCCGACGGCGATGGGCAGCGAGATGCCGCCGATCTCGACCTTGGCGAGGGCGTCGTTCAGGCTGGGGATGAGCCGGCCGAGGCCCAGACCGAGAGCCATGGCGGCGAGGATCCAGACGGCGAGAAAACGGTCGAGCGTCGACAGCTTCGCGACGACCGAGGGGTCCTCGGCGGTGGTCGCGGGTGTTTCGGTGCGGGTCACGGACAGGCCCTCTTGTTGTCGGCGGCGCTGCGAGCGGACTCGGCCAGTTCGGCGAACTGACCGGCGAGCCGGTCGATCACGTCCGGACGGAGCTTGTAGTAGGTGAACCGCCCGCACGGTTCGGTCTCGACGACTCCCGCCTCGCGCAGCACTCTCAGGTGGTTGGAGAGGTTGGTCTGCTTGGCACCGGTCTCTTCCACCAGGTGGGTGGTGCACAGCGTTTGGCGGGCGAGCAGGGTCACGATGTGGAGTCTGAGGGGGTCGGCTAAAACCCGGATCAGATCAGTGTCGACTGATGTCAGCATGCGCTGATACTGTCACATCAGTCGGGACTGATACCAGTCCGGACTGACCTTTGGGCCGTCACCGGCACCCACAGGGCCCATGACCCGTAGAAGGGGGTCACCAGTGAATGCCTCCCCACCCCCGGTGTTCCCTGACCAGCGCCTTGCAGCGGGCGTGGCCCGGCTCGCGTTGCGCTATCGCGGTCATTTCTCGGCAGAGACCATCCAGCGCGTCGTCACCGACTCCTACGACCGTCTCGCCCAGCACGCCCGCGTCCACAGTCACCTCGTCGTCCTCGCCGAGCACCTCGCCCCCGAGCGTCTCGACGCACTCGCCCACGCCGAGAGGACGCCCGGCGTCGGCCCGCCCCGAGTGCTGTCCGTCTGCGCCCACAACGCCGACCGCTCCCAGATGGCCGCCGCCCTTCTCGACCACCGGGCGGCCGGTCGGATGGCCGTCTCCTCCGCGGGCACGCACCCGGCCTCCGACGTCGAACCGGCTGTCGTCCAGATCCTCACCGAGGCCGGCCTGAATCTCACCGAGGCGTTCCCCAAGCCGCTCACCGACGAAGTCGTCCAGGCCGCCGACATCGTCATCACCATGGGCTGCGCGGACGCATGCCCGGTCGTACCGGGCCGCCGCTACCTGGACTGGCCCATCACCGATCCCGAAGGTGCCCCGGTCGCCGTCGTGCGCGGTATCCGCGACGAGATGGACGCCCGCATCACCGGCTTGCTCGCCTCCTTGCCGCACGCCTGACCGCTGACCGGCCGCCGCACCGACGCTCCACCTGATCCACCCTCGTGAAGGAAGAACCGATGTCCCCGACTCCACTCGCCTCCGTGCTGTTCGTCTGCGTCCACAACGCGGGCCGATCACAGATGGCCGCAGGATTCCTCAACCACCTCGCGGGCGACCGGGTCGAGGTCCGCTCCGCGGGTTCGATCCCGGGCAACCAGGTCAACCCGGCCGCCATCGAGGCCATGAACGAGGTCGGCGTCGACATCTCCGACCAGAAGCCGAAGATCCTCACCACCGAGGCCGTTAAGGCGTCCGACTACGTCATCACCATGGGCTGCGGGGACGCCTGCCCGATCTTCCCCGGCAAGCGGTACCTCGACTGGGACCTCGAAGACCCGGCCGGCAAGGGCGTCGAGTCCGTACGCCCCATCCGCGACGGGATCAAGGCCCGCATCGAGGCCCTGATCGCCGAGATCGACGCCAAGCAGGAGGTGTGAACGCCGTGATCGCGTAGAACGGCCTACGCGAAGCCATCGTCATGGCCGTCGGCGGCGACGCTGGAGGACGCGACGGAGCGGCCGACCTTCACCCTCTCGGTCGACCTGTTGGACCTTCCCGCACCGCAGACTTCAGTCCAGGTCCAGGTCCAGGTCCAGGTCCAGGTCCAGGTCCAGGTCCAGGCCGGTCGCGCGGATCTGGAGGCATTCGAAAACCTGATGTTCCAGGTGCTGGAAGCCTGGGGGCTACCCACGGACAACATCATCGTCGCGGCCGAGCAGCGTGAGTTCCTCCTCAGGAACACCCCCGACGTCATTGAGGAGCTCACCATCGAGGAGCGGGCGGACACGCCTTACATCGCCAAGATGATCATGGCGGGCTCGGTAGGGCTGTTCGACGCCGCGCTGAACCACCTCTGGAACGAGACGATCAACCGGCTGCGTGACCACGTCGCCGCCTTCGACGTCGACTACCTCTTCGACCTCGCCGAGACCGACCCCGCCTGCCCGCCCGCGGAAAGGAACCTCAAGACCCGCGATGACCTTTCCGCCCAGTACACCGGCAGTGTGCCCTCCGGCAGTTCCACGGCCCGCCGTACGAGGTCCACCACCATCCCGGGCACGTCCTCTACCGCCGGGAAACAACCCATGCGCTGGTACGACTCAGCATCAGCAGCCGAGCCAGCAGATTGCTCATCACCAGCGGTGGCACCGGCCGCCCACTCCAGCTCGTCCCGAGTCGGCGAGGAGAACAGATGCAGCTCATGCGCGGCGATCAGCCGCTTGAACCGCGGTTACGCGGTCTGCTCCATCGAAGTCACAACCCACCCCAGGCCCCGGACGACAACAACATCACCGCCAACGACACTGGGCCGAAGGAGTGACGGGCCGGGTCGCTCAGAGCCTCAACCGTCGGTATCTCATGAAACACATCGACGTCTGGAGAACAGGGGTCACCGGCTGATCCTGTGGCGCACCGCTGACGGCGTGCGACTGCAGACGCGGTCCGGACACCCTTGCCGTCGATGCCGGCAGTGCCGGAGCCCTGCCCCAGTTTGAACACGGTGCGCGGACTCGGCTGTGGATCGCTTCTGTCATCGTGATCAGGACACGGGGTGAGGCCTCCGTGCCGACTCAACCGGCACCCCCGCTCCGACGAGAACGCGGAAGAAGATTCCGCGGCGAGGCAACGGTCTCGGCTTCTCATCGCCTCTCTTGAACATCTAGGAGGTGCTCATGGGGGTTCGAAAACAGGCCCGGGACCGAGAGTTCCAGGGCTTCGTCGTCGGCCGCTGGCCGCGGCTGATGCGCACGGCATTCCTGCTCACGGGGGAGCAGCACGCTGCGGAGGATCTGGTCCAGTCGACGCTGGAGCAGGTCTATGTGGCCTGGCACCGGGTCGCCTCGGCCAACGACCCGGAGGCGTATGTACGACGAGTGATGATCAACGCGCATGCCCGCAGATACCGCAGGAAACTGCGGGAGTTCCTGGCGCCCAGGAGCGAGGACGCGGGCCTGACACACGAGGTGGCCGACACCGGTGACCGGATCGCCCAGGCCGACGACCGCCACACGCTGCTGAAGGCGCTGGCCGAACTGCCGACACGGCAGCGGGAAGCAGTGGTCCTGCGCTACTGGGAGGACCTCACCGAGACACAGACGGCCGAGGCGATGGGCTGTTCGGTCGGCACGGTGAAGAGCAACACAGCCAAGGGGATCGCGAAGCTGCGCGCCATATCGGGACTGGCGCAGACCGTGACGCAGGGAGGACGGAAGTGAAAAGCGCGGACGGGGAGACGAGCCACCACATGACACAGCACGACATCGCACTCCTGCTGGCCGACGCGGCCGACGAGGTGAAGATCGGCACAGCCCCCGCCCAGGCCCTGATTCGCGGCGGTCGCCGCCGCAAGGCCCGTCGCTGGGCGGTCGTGGCGACCACCACCCTGGTCGTGGCCGGCTCCACGGGCGCTCTGGCGCTGACGGGACTGTCCGGTGACGGGGACCGGGGGGCGTCGCCGGCAAGCCGGCCGGCCGCCAGCGCGGAGGCGTCCGAGCCGCACATGCGGACGACCCTGGCGAGCGGCACCGACGCGGGAGTGCCGTGGAGGGTGTACATCGACGTGTGGAAGGCTCCGGCGGACACGGCGGAGGCCCAGGCCACCCTGGCGGCGATGGCCAAGTTCGGCGAGCACCCGGAGGACGTCTCCACGGCCTCCGAACTGGTGGGCAAGGTCGCGCACTTCGTGCACCGGGTCACCGGTGAAGAGGCGAGGACCACCCAGACCGCGGACATGGCGCTACCCGAGGACGACGTCCTGTCCGGCGGCGAGTACGGGGCCGTCACGCTCCCGCTGCTCCCCGAAAACGACACGGCCCCGCGCCTGGTGATCGGCCAGGTCGCCAAGACCGCCCGGGAGGTCACCTGCACCTGGAAGGACGGCACATCCACCAAGGTGGGACGTGCGTCCGCGTCCACCGGGGCGAATGCCGGTGTTCCGGTCATCCACAGCCCCAAGCACTCGCCCTACGACTGGTTCGTCTGCCTGGCGCCGAAGTCCACCGCGTACGAGGGGATCAAGGTGACTAAGTAGACGAAGCGGGTAACCGGGCGCGGGGAGCCGAGGCCGGACGACGGTTCGCGAGGCCCGGCGGCCTCCGGAGCCCCCCTCCGGGCCGGGCTCACCCGGCAGGTGAGGTTACGGCGCGGGCAGAGCACGGCATGCGGGATGCGACACCACGCGCTGCCGTCGCAGTGCGGGCGATGCCGCCGCTTACTGATCTGTTGGCGGTGTTGCCGAAGGGCGGGTCGGAACCTGCGTCTGATCGCCTGATCTGGATCTTTGGGCGGGTCTGGGGTGGCGGTGTATCCGGGTACGTCCGGCCGCCGCTGCTCCAGGGCGTGACGACCATCCGCCGTTCCTCACGCCCCTGACGACCGCGCCCACGCGAACTCGCGGCCCGGCTGGGCAGAATGAACCGAACAACGGACGGGTTCGTGCGCAGGGTGGTCCGGGGATCTGCGAACCTGCGCGCTTCGGTCTGTGACGTCCTTCAACATCCCGGGCACGGTGACACTCGCGGGTGGTCCTACCTGCGGCGCAGGGTCTTGCTGCTGCACCTGTTGGCGGAGTACGGCGCAGGCCCGCCGATCCAGGCCGTGCCGTCGGCTGACGATCTCGAACGCGCGGCACTTTGGTACGAGGAGCCATCGTCGGCCATACAGGCGCGGCTGCGGGCCTTGGCCTTCCCGCCAGCACCTCCACCTCGGCGTCGAGAACCACCGTGGTGTACGCCTCCCCGGCGTCGGTCCGCGCTCGGTACCCAGGCCCCGCAGCCGGTAAGAGCACCGACACCTGACAACGCGCCCACGCCGTGTGCACGGTGACCCGGCTGCGGTGATCCCAGCAGCCGGGTCCTGACCTTGATCTGTTCAGACAACCGGGTCCTGGCGCTGAGTCGGCTTCGCTGGCTACACACTCAGGGCCGACTACGCAATCGATGTCGCCGAAGCAGGTCAACGATGACCGTCGCAACTGACCGCTCCGATACGAGGTCCCCGCCACAACAGGCACCCCAAGACAGTTCCGGCTACTTGCGTCATTTCGGATTCCGGGCCTCGCACGCCAACGCAACAGGTCGGACCAAGATCCGGACCAGGTGCGGGCCAACTCGGTTCAGCGGCAGGCGCTTTCGCTCGTAGCCACGGGTCAGAGGCTATGGCGAGCCCGTACCACCAGCAGACGGAGAACCTCCTGGTGTCGTACTCGGCAAAGAAGCTCGGCTTCTTCTCTCGGCTTCTTCTCTCGGCTTCTTCCAAGGGGACGAAAAGGCGCCTGAACCGGGCTGTTCTCCGTCAGGCGCCTTTCGCTCGGTTCGTTCCGCGTCTCAGTTCGAGCTCGGTGAGCTCCCCGACAGTGCCCGGTTCACCGCGACGCTCAGGACCCGTACGCCATGGGTGGAACCAGGGTGGATCCCGGTGAGTTCCCGGGCACGCTGTAAGCGGTAGTCGAGCGTTCGTGGGTGGACGTTCAACGCCACGGCCGCTCGGACCCGGTTCATGTCGTTCCGATAGTAGGTTTCCAGTGTGGCGATGAGGTCGGGCCCGTCCGAGAGCCTCCTGCCGATGTCCCGCAGCCAGTCCTGGGCTTCCGGCAGCCGCGCGACGCCGAGTTCGAGGAAGACATCGGCCAGCGTGTGCAGGCGACGCGGTCTGTCCTGCATCGGGGCCACCCGGCTGACAGCACGCGCTCGGGTGAAGGCTTCGGCCAGCGCGCCGACGGGGCCCGCGCTCACGCCGATCGCGCACGCGCCGCCCACCCCTTCCGCGATGTCGCGCACCAGGGAGAGCGCGCGGCTCTCCATCACCGCCGGCGCCGTGTCGACCGACTGGCCCGTGCCCGGCGACCGGTCCGGGTGTCCAGGGGCCAGCGCCACCAGTTCCTCAGGGTCACGCCACATGACGGGCACCCCGCGACGCCGTACGAGAGCCTCGGTGATCTCCTCTCGGCGGGCGACGGTGGGGCGTGGGTGAGCGGGGAGACGGATCACGGCCACCACGTAGCCCGGGTGAACGCGCATATTGACGCCGTGCGCCAGGTGCGACGCGGCGGGATCGTCGGCGAGCAGCGCTTCGGTCAGCGTCCGGACGCGGCTGACGATGGACGCGCGGCGCCCCTGCCCCTCGACGTGACCGGACATGTAGGCGTCACCGCCGCGTGTCCCCTGCGGCCCGAACCACCGCATCAGGCGCATCAGTTCGTCGCCGTCACCCGGCTCGGTCGCTTCCTGGATCTCACGGAGCATCAGGCTGGTGTGCGAGACGACCAGTCGCTGATGCGACCGTAAGGACAGCCCCTTCTCGGCTCGCTGTCTCCCGACCGACGCCATCAACGCGAGATCGTCCGAGCCGAGGGGCTGCTCCCGCTCCGCCAGCTCAATGGTGCGGCGCCGCAACCACACCGTGTACTCCAGCGCCTCCGCCCGCGAGCGGACGTCCCGCTCCAGCACCTCGTACTCGCGGACCCCCTGCCGGTAGACGTCCATCGCGTGCCGTGCGTTGGCGTCCACCCGTGTCATCAGCCTCGTGAAGAGATTCCCCATCCCGTCCTCCCGGTCTCGTCCCTGTCCGGCCCCCGCCGCCGTCGCGGCGGGGGCTCCTGGACAGTTGTTCGTGTGAACTGCCTTTGTGGATTGAGGTGTTGCGATGTTTCGCGGTGACACGTGGTGTTGCGGTGGCAGGTGTCGGCCGGCCCGCGGCCGCTGGTGAGGAGTGACAGAATCCGGCGCCGTTCCAGGTCTCTGTTGCTGATGAAGTCACGAAGACGAGTCCCCGCCGCCTCCGTGATGCTGATGCACGGCCAAGGCGCTTCCGGCGCCCGGAGATCACGGAGATCGCGGAGGACAAACGATGATCACGTCTACCATCGGCAAGTTGACCGGTGCCCTGCTCGCGGTGGGCGCCACGGCGGCCGTACTGGTCCCCTCGTCGGCGGCCGCGGCACCCTCGACCGTCCAGGCGAATCAGGACGGTGTGTGCACCGGTGGCGAATACTGTTTCGCCAGCAACATCCTCGGTAACGGAAGCCTGTCCGACTTCTCCGTCGCCGACGGCAACCTCAACAACAACGTCTACACCACGCCCGGTCTCGGTCAGGGCACGCCGCTGGGCAACACCGCGAAGTGGGGCTGGAACTACGACTCGACGCGCAGTGCCGTGATCTGCACAGGCACCAACTACACGGGCAGCTGTGCGGGCGCGCCCCCGAACACCGGGGGCCAGTACAACGTGACCTACCGGGGCAATGTCGAGTCCATTTACTGGACATAGTCCGTTGCGCGGGTTCGTGGTGGCGCTCGCCGCAACTGCCACCGCCGCTGCCGCGTTCACCGCGGGGTGCTCCGCAGCCCATCGGGAACAGCCCATTGAGGCACCCGTGCTGCTGCGGAGCACCGGGCTCCGGCTCCCGCTGGACGCGTATCTGCTGTCCCCCGGCGAGACGACGAAGGTCACCGAGGCGCATCGGGTGCTCGTACGGCGGTGCATGGTCCGGTTCGGGTTCGACTATCCGCCCGTCACCGAGGGGGGAACGGGCGGCGGTCTGACGAGCTGGACGGAGCGGCGGTACGGGATCACCGACCCGGCGGAAGCGGCGGCCCGCGGGTACCGGCTGCGCACCCCGGCCGGGCCGGCCTCGGCGGCCGAGCCGGGGCCGCGGGAACGCATCGTCCTTACCGGTTCGGGAGGAAAGCGGGTCAAGGGTCTCGCGGTGCCGGAAGGGGGGTGTGCCGGGGAGGCCGGGCGGCGGCTCCGGGCGGGCGGCCCCGGGGACGTGGACCGGGGTCTGGCCCAGGCATTGTCGACGGAGAGCTACGAGCGGTCGCTGCAGGACAGGGTCGTCCGGGCCGTCACGGAACAGTGGTCGCGGTGCATGCGGGCGAACGGACAGGACTATGCCGGTCCGCTCGACCCGCCGGACGACCCGCGTTTCCAGGGCAGCGTGCTGTCTGCGGCCGAGCGCGCCACCGCGAAGGCCGACGTCAGCTGCAAGAGGCGGACGAACCTGGTCGGCGTGTGGTTCACGGCCGAGGCGGCCGTCCAACGGTCGCTCGTCGAGCGGAACCACGACGCGCTGGCCCGGGTGGCGGCGATGAACCGGACCGAACTCACCGCCGCCCAGGCCCTGCTGTCGAAGTGAGCCGCGCCCATCCGGTGATGGGCGCCTCGCCGAGGCCCCTCCGTCCCATCGGGCTGAGCCCAGGAGCGCGACGTCGGCCGTCCCCAGGACGACCGGATACAGTGCGCGAGACGGCAGCCTGGTCAAGGAGTGGAAGCGTGACCGACACCAGCAACACCCGATCCACCGACGGTGAGGCGCAAGCGCCGCGGCAGGGCGGACTGCACCGCGTGATGCGATACCTCCCACTGATCGCCCCCGTCCTGCTGTGGGCCGTGCCCTGCTGGGTGCTCCTGTACGCCGGACAGCACTGGCCGCTGCCCGTCACGCTCGTCGGCACCGCCCTGTTCGTCCTCGGCCTCATCGGTATGCCGCTCGCGATGGCCCGCGGCCACGGCCGGCGCCAGCAGGACTGGGCGGCGATCATCGGTGACACCCTGCTGGGCAGCAGTTGGGTTCTGTTCACCTGGTCCGTCCTGCTCGGCGTCTTCCTGCGGCTCGCCCTGACCGTGGCCGGCGTCGGCGAGAGCCAGGACCGGGCCCGGATCGTCACTTGGGCCGTCCTCGGCGTGAGCGCCGTACTACTGGCCTGGGGGTACGCCGAGGCCCGCCGCGTGCCACGCGTGCGCCGACTCGATGTGCAACTGCCGCGTCTGGGGGCCGGGTTGGACGGTCTTCGCGTCGCGCTCATCACCGACACCCACTACGGTCCCCTCGACCGAGCCCGCTGGTCGGCACGGGTGTGCGAGACGGTGAACACACTGGAGGCCGACCTCGTCTGTCACACCGGCGACATCGCGGACGGCACGGCCGAACGCCGCCGCGCCCAGGCCGCCCCACTCGCCACCGTGCGGGCCACCCGGGCCCGGGTCTACGTCACCGGCAACCACGAGTACTACAGCGAGGCCCAGGGCTGGGTCGACCTGATGGACGAGCTGGGCTGGGAGCCGCTGCGCAACCGGCATCTGCTCCTCGAACGCGAAGGCGACACCCTCGTGGTCGCCGGCGTGGACGACGTCACCGCCGAGTCCTCCGGTCTGGAGGGACATGGTGCCCACCTCGACGGAGCCCTGGCCGGCGCCGATCCCGACCTGCCCGTCCTGCTCCTGGCGCACCAGCCCAAGTTCATCGACCGGGCCGCGGCAGGCGGCGTCGACCTCCAGCTCTCGGGGCACACCCACGGCGGCCAGATCTGGCCCTTCCACCACCTGGTCCGTATCGACCAGCCCGCCCTCGCCGGCCTCAGCCACCACGGCACCCGCACCCTCCTCTACACGAGCCGCGGCACCGGCTTCTGGGGGCCGCCGTTCCGCGTCTTCGCCCCCAGCGAGATCACCCTGCTCGTGCTCCGCTCCCCTCAGCAGCCCACCTCGATGTAGCACCGGACGGGCGGCGCGCTCGTCCGTGCCGCTCCGTGGCCGAGGAGAAGGTGGGCGTGCCGGGCGGCACCCGCCAGGGCCGAGGAGCCGGAGCGGCCGAGCCCGGCGGAGAGGGCCGCCGCCGGACCGACGCGACACTGTCGGCCGTCACGGCGGATCGGTGGGACACCGCTGCACATACGACTCGGCCGCCTGCCGGCCGAGTCGGAAGGCCTCCTGCCGCTGGGCCGGGGTCAGGCCGAAGTCGGTGACGCCGAGGGCCGGCAGGTCGACGGCGATGGTCCGGTCCCGTATCCCGGGGCGGTCCAGGTGGCTCTGGTCGTTGCCCACGATGGCGGTCGTCACGACCTGCTGGAGCAGCTGCAGCAACGGGAACAGCCTCAGGACCGGGACCGGGAACAGCTGGGCGATGCCCGCGGGCAGGTCGGGGAGGATGCGCACCCCGATCGTCCGCCAGCGGCTCTTCGCCCCGTCGGTACGGTCGAAGACATCGACGGGGAAGTTGGACAGCACCCCGCCGTCGACGATCACCGAATCCTGGCCGGTCTCGCCGTGGGTGAGTGTGCACGGCTGGAAGTAGAAGGGAATCGACAGCGACATCCGTACGGCGTCGGCCACCGACTGATCGTCCGCCTTCAGGCCGTAGAGGTGGTAGTCCCAGGGGAGCCGCAGCAGCCTGCCGCGGGTGACGTCGGTGGCCGTCACCACCAGCTTGTACTTCTGGTCCTCGGTCAGCTCCGAGGAGTCTCCGCTGTCCTCGCGTCGCAGGTCGGCGAAGGTATGGATCTTCTTGCGGGCGAGTACGGTCCTGATCCAGTCGTGGATCCAGGCACCCCGGTAGGCCCCGTGCCGACGGAGCAGTGAAACGCCTTCGCTCAGCAGCGGAACGCCGGGCATCGGGTGCCGTCCGAGCGGATCCCGGTCGGATATCAGCTTCAGTTCCAGGTCTTCCATGACTTTGCGCAGTTCGCCGGCGTCCATGCCGGCCGCCACGAAGGCCGCGGCGATGGCACCCACCGAGGTGCCGGCCACGCGCTGGAAGGTGTACCCCTCCTCCAGCAGCCGGGTCACCGCACCTGCGGTGCCCAGACCGCGTACTCCGCCGCCTTCCAGAACCAGGTCCGCGTCGGGCATGGCTCCCCCCTTCCGGTGTGGGTTTCCTCAGTCCTCCCGGAGGCGTTCCTCGACGGCCTCCACGAGACCGGCGATCACGCCGTCGGGTGAGGGGCTGTAGTGCGGAACGGCCCACCGGGTGATGTGGGCGTCGATGAGCGTGGGTCGGCCGGAGCCCAGCGCCCTGCGGAACGCGTCCTCGAACTCGTCGAGGGCGTCCACCCGGTAGCCGTCCGCGCCGCACGCGCGCGCGTAGGCCGCGTAGTCCGGGTTGCGGAACTCGACCAGGCCGGACTCCCCGTGCTGGGACAGCTGGTAGAGCTTGATCAGCTTGAACTCCTCGTCGTTGAAGATGACCCAGATGACAGGGATCTCGTGCTCGACGGCGGTCATCAGCTCGAACCCGCCCATCGCGTAGCACCCGTCGCCGCAGCCGACGACGACGGCCCGTTCCGGGTGTGCGAGCTTCACGCCGATGGCGCCGTTGACGGCGCCTGCCATCGGTCCGAAGGAACCGACCTTGCGGAAGCGCTGCCCGTCCTCCAGCTCCACGTAGTAGCCGAGCCAGGCCGTGTGGGCGCCCGCGTCGCCCAGCAGGATCCCCTGCGGCGGCAGCATCCGGCCGATCGCCTGCGCGAGTTCCCCGGGATGCAGCTTCCCGGGCAGCCGGATGATGCGCCGGGCCTCGTAGTCCTGCCCTTCGACCTCGGCCTTCGGCACCTCACCGACCCGCCGCTCCAGCGCCTCGACGAGTGCCTCCACCGCCGGGCGGGCGTCGGACACGAGGGTGTGGTCGGCCCGGTACCTCTTCTTGAACTCGTTCCCGTCGATGTTCACTTGGATGAGCAGCTTGTCCTCGAACAGGTCGCCGCGGAAGTCGAAGGTGGCGTGCTGGTTGAAGGAGTTGCCGACGGCCAGGACGACGTCGGCCTCACGGAAGACCTTCCAGGCACTGGAGTGACCGCTGTCGGCGAAGACCCCCACGGCGAGCGGATGCCCCTCCGACACGATGCCCTTGCCGTCCAGCGTGGTGACCAAGGGAATCTGGAACCGCTCGATCAGCCGCCTGATCCCGGGCCCGGCTCCACCGCGGACCGCGCCGAAGCCGGCGAGCAGGACGATCTTCTTCCGCCGGCCGAGCGCGTCCGCCAGAACCGACGAGATCTCCTCCACCCGCGCGGGGTCGGGCAGTACCGGCGCCACGTCGAGCCGCAGGGGCCGGTAGTTCTTCACGTCGTAACCGCGCTCGTTCAGGTCGCTGGCCACGTGGATGTGCACCGGTCCGGGCCGTCCGCTCAGAGCGAGGTCGACCGCCTCTTCCAGGACGTCGCAGGTGTCGGACGGGTCTGAGATCAGGAACGACTTCTTGGTCGTGGCCGCGAACATGGTCCGGGAGTCGGCAGTACGGTGCAGGCCCGAGGTCTCGTTGAGCGCTCCCCAGCCCTCCCACTCCATCCGTGCGTAGCCCGAGACGGCCAGCACCGGATAGGAGTCGGTCATCGCCACGCCCAGCCCGGATATCAGGTTGAACGCGCCCGGGCCCGCCGTGGCGAAGCAGAAGCCCAGCCGATCCGTGTACATGGCCTCACCGCAGGCCATGAAGGACGCCGCCTGCTCGTTGCGGGTGATGACCGTCCGGATCCGGCGCGAGTCCTCCAGGGCCAGCATCAGGTCGGCCACGCTCTCCCCCGCACCGCCGAAGGCGGTCTGCACCCCGATTTCTTCCAGACCTTTGACGATGGCCTCGTAGACCTTCATGGACTCTCCCCCGTTCGACCCGCCCGCACAACCCGCCACATGTCCGTCTTGCGATCTTCCTTACGTTCTGTCCGTTCTCGGAGTCAGCAGCGTAGTTGAGGCCACGAGGCTCCACGCGGGAGGAACCGGCCACTCCGTGCCGGGCGGACGGGGCACCGGCCGACGGAGGCGCGGTGGACATGCGGCAGCGTCGAAGCGAGGGCTCACGCATCGAGCGCACCGACCGTCGACTACTGTCACCAGGCAGATGATCAAGGGAGCAGGGGAGCCATGATCGGGCGGTGGTACGTAGCGTTCGGCGCCAACGTGTTGCTCGGTGTCCCCGGCGTCATTCCGCTGTGGATGCTCTACTTCATCGCCGCGACCTGGGTACATCCCGCACCGGAGGAGAACGACGGTTTCATCGTCGTCCTCGTCGGCTTCGGAACCCCCGTCGCCCTCTGCGGCTTCCTCTGGTGGTTGGTCAATCGGCCTTTCGCCCACCGCACCCGACTCCGGCCGGCCCCGTACTGGACACTCAGCCTTCTCGGCACACTTGTCCCCACCCTCGCCCTTGTCGGCATCGGTGTCGGCATCGGTGTCGGCATCGGTGTCGGCATCGGCCTTGGCTGAGAGAACCGGCATCGGCCCTGGCTGCGAGAATCGGCCTCCCCCCTGGCCGAGAGAAGGTGTCGGCGCACCGCTTGACTACCCTTCCCCGTATGACGATCGACTGGGTGGCGGAGGCCCGACGCGTGACGCGTGGACGGCGTTTCGACGCGGCCGGTTCTCCGTCGGCGGCGCAGGACCGCTCCCCCGATCCACCGCTGTCCGAGGCGGAGATTCGTGAGGCGGAGGCGGAGTTGGGGATCCCGTTTCCGGGCGAGTACCGGGAGTGGCTGCTCCGGCACGACGTCGACAGCAGGGTGAACCGCCTGCGCCGGGCCGCGGAAGGCTGGGGCTGGCAGGGAGATTCCAGCACCAACTACGGCCTGCTCACCGCCGCCTTCCCCCATCCGGACTCCTATCGCGGCTACCAGGACGAACTGGACGCGCGCGAACCGCTGCGGGAGAACCATGCGCGCGACGACGCCTACCGGGCGGCGTGGGCGCAGTGGGACGCCGAGTACGAGGTGTTCCAGGAACGCAGGACGTCCGGCGCCGTGTTCATCCAGGAGAACGGCTGCGGCTTCTCGACGCTGCTCGTCGTCACCGGTCCGCATCGGGGGACGATGTGGTTCGACGCCCGAGCCACGTGCGACCGGATCCTGCCGATGAAGCGGAACGGGCAGCCGGTGTCGTTCGGATCCTGGCTCGGCCGCAACTCCATGGACCTGGTCGGCTGGTGAGCCGACCGGGCGGGCGCGCCTGACGTCCGCCGGAGAACTTCCAGATCAAGGTGGGCGACGGCTCGGCGGGGTCGGTCCGCTGGATCCTCAAGAACGCTCCACCACCGTCATCGACAAGTCGAAGACCGGCGTCGACACCTTCCTCACCGACCGCGTGCGCCCGAAGTGGGGCATCTACCGGTCCCTCGGCGACACCTCGGGGTCTCTGCGGGACTGCTGTCTCCTGCTCAGCGATCTGCGCGGCTACCAACTCCTGTGAGGAGCCGGTCCATGCGGCGGCGCGAGCGTCGGGCGGTGGCGCGGAGGCTTCGGCATGACACGTATCCGGTGCCCGGGGCCGGTCAGCCTTCCAGGTAGGCGAGCACCGCGAGGATCCGGCGGTTGTCGTCCTCGGACGGTTCGAGTCCGAGCTTGGCGAAGATGTTGTAGCTGTGCTTGCTGACGGTCTTCTCGCTGACGAACATCCGGCCGGCGATGGCGGTGTTGGAGCGGCCCTCGGCCATCAGCGAGAGCACCTCGTGCTCACGCGGGGTCAGCTCCCGCAGGAGAGGGTCCGCCGAGCGGTGGGTGAGGAGGGCGCTGACCACCTCGGGATCCATGACCGTGCTGCCTGCGGCGACCTGCCGGACGTCGGCGACGAACCGGCCGACGTCCAGCACCCGGTCCTTCAGCAGGTAGCCCACCGCCCCGGCGCGGTCCGACATCAGTTCCCTGGCGTAGAGCTGCTCGACGTACTGCGAGAGCACCACGATGGGCAGGCCGGGGATCTGTTCGCGTACGTCGATCACGGCACGCAGGCCCTCGTCGGTGAAGGTCGGCGGCAGCCGTACGTCGACGACCGCGACGTCGGGCCGGTGGGTCGTCAGCGCCCTGATCAGGGAGGGGCCGTTGTCGACGGCTTCGACGACCTCGAAGCCGTTGGCCTGGAAAATTCTGATCAGGCCCTCTCGGAGGAGGGCGAGGTCTTCGGCTATGACGACGCGCACGGCAGCGACATCCTTATCTCGGTGGGCCCGCCGGGCGGACTGTCGGCGGTCAGGGTGCCGTCGAAGGCCGACAGGCGGCGCGCGACGCCCCGCAGGCCGGTGCCGCCGTCAGGGTCGGCGCCCCCGCGGCCGTCGTCGGACACCCGCATCGTCAGCATCCCGGCCGTCGTGCCCGGGTGGGGCGTGCCCAGATGGGGCGTGTCCGGGTCGGGTGTGAACTCCACGGTGATGTCGATGCGTTGGGCCCGGGCGTGCTTGATGGCGTTCGCCAGGGCCTCGGCGACGGCGAAGTAGGCCGCGGACTCGACGGGCGCGGGCAGCCGTCCGGGCAGGCGGGTGACCACCCGCGTCGGTATCGGGTTGATCAGGGCCAGGGCCCGCAGGGCGCCGTCCAGGCCTCGGTCCGCGAGCACCGGCGGATGGATACCTCGTACCAGGTCCCGCAGTTCGGCCAGGGCGCCCGCGGTCGAGGCGCGGGCCTCGGCCAGCAACTGCTGTACGGCCTGCGGATCTTCGGGCAGCAGTTGTTCGGCCAGGCCCAGGCTCATGCCCAGTGACACCAGTCGGGCCTGTGCGCCGTCGTGCAGGTCCCGTTCGATCCGGCGCAGTTCGCCCGCCTGGGTGTCGACCGTTGCGGCCCGCGAGGTGGCCAACTGCGCCACACGGGCTCGTAGTCGTGCCTGCTTGGTGGGTGCCAGCAGGGAGCGGACCACCAGGGCGTTGAGGTGCGCCAGCCGCTCGGCGGTGGTGTACCAGAGCAGCAGGAACGCCGGGCCCAGCGGAACCAGCGCGAACGACTGCCGGACGCTGTGCAGACGGAATCCGTTGCCCAGCGGCGTGCGGAACACCTCGGGAGGAGTCAGCGCGTACAGCAGCGGATAGCTCAGGTAGAAGACGCCGCAGAGGAAGAAGAGGAACGTCAGCCCGTAGGTGAACCACCCGGTGATCGAGTTGGTCACCAGCCAGGCCCAGTCCCGCCAGGTCGCCGGGTCGCGCAGGATCGTCCACAGCCGTACCGCCCAACCGCCGTCGGGCGCCGGCAAGTAGGGCCTGGCCACCGGTTCACCGAGTCGGTCGGCGGCCCACTGGCGGTGCAGGTCGGCGAACCAGCGCACCAGGACGGTAGAGAGCAGGGCCAGCGGGATGCCGACCCCGAGCGCGACGAGCGACACCGAGGTGATCCAGAGCGTCGCCAGGCCGAAACCCAGGAGCGAGCCGAGCAGCAGCACCAGCGACCAGCCCAGCAGGTTCATCCGCAGGGCGAGACCGAGACCGGCACGCGGGGCGAGGCCGACGCGCGAGGCGAGGCTGGCGCGTGGGGCAGGGCCGGTGCGTGAGGAAAGGTCGGCGCGCTGGTTGGCACCGGTCGCGGGGTGTTCGCCCGACCGTGGTGTGCCACGGGAGGAGTGACGCTCGCCGGGGTAGGTCATCGCGCTCCATCATCGTGCGTCGGTCGGTCGGCCGACCTACGCCAGCTCAGGTCAAGTCACAGGTCAAGTCGAGTCAGGTCAGGCCACTGTCACGGGCCAGAAGTTGATGATGACCGGCCGGACCGAGTCCGCGCACTGGGGTTGTCTCCACCATCGCGGGGGCCCAGCACCCGTGTTCCTCGTCTCCGGGGCCGGGAGGCTGAAGCGGTCGGAGAGCGCGATGCGGCCTGCCCCACGTGGATGCGGTCCACGCCGGAGCTGACCGGCGCTCTCCCCACCTTCCCTCGGCCCATACCTGTTTCCAGGAGGACACCTCATGCCCCGGAACACTCCCCGCCCGCGCCCCGCCCGGCACGCATACCTGACGCTGGCTCTGGCCGCCGCGCTGACGGCCACGCTCGCAGGCTGCGAGGCGTCCGCCGCGGCGGAGAGCACCGCCCACACCCCGACCGGACGGCCCAGCACGGCGACGGCTCAGAAGGACCGGAAGGACCAGAAGAGCCAGAAGGGCCAGAAGGATCAACTGGCAGCGCTCGCCCAGAAGGACGTGGACGCGGGAGCCCCCGGCGTCGTCGTGCGGGTCGACAAGGGCGACGGGCGGGTGATCGAGATCGCCAGGCAGGCCTCCTGGACCAGGGCCGACCACATCCTCACCGCGAACGACCAGTTCCGGATGGGCTCCAACACCAAGACGACGGTGGCCACCGTGGTCCTGCAACTGGTCGCCGAACACCGGCTCAAGCTGAGCGACCCGGTCGAGAAGTGGCTGCCCGGTCTGGTCCCCGACGGCACCGCGATCACCCTGCGCATGCTGCTCAACCACACCAGCGGCCTGTTCAACTACACCACCGATCCCGCGGTGCTCAAGGCGTTCACCGGCCAGGACACCAGGGTCTGGACGCCCCGGGAGCTGCTCGCCGCCGCCGTCCGGCACGACCCGCTGTTCGCACCCGGCACGAGTTACGCCTACAGCAACACCAACTACACCGCGCTCGGCCTGATCGCCGAGAAGGTGACCGGACACGCCCTGGACGACCTGGTCCAGGAGCGGATCGCCAGGCCGCTGAAACTGAAGGACACCTACCTGGTCACCGGCTTCGGGAAGCCGAACAACCCCCGTCTCGCGCACGGTTACGAGCCGGACGCCAGCCGCGTCGGCCCGCTGCTCCCCCCGTACGCCGCCGCGGGGACTGTGTTCGCGGGCCCCGAGCGGTCCGCGGGTCACGTCGACACCACCTGGGTCAACGCCAGCACGCTGTGGGCCGCCGGCGGCATGGTCTCCACCGCGCAGGACTGGGCCCGCTTCTCCGGTGCGCTGAACTCGGGCAAGCTCCTGCCGCCCGCCCTGCTGAAGGAGATGCGCACCACCGTCGCCGAGGAGTCCGAGTTCCCGAACCGCAGGTACGGGCTCGGTCTGGAGGAGGTGTCCACCCCCTGTGGCACCGTCTGGGGCCACAACGGTCAGGCTCCCGGCTACTCCAGCGAGGACTACACCGACGCGACCGGCCGCCGTACGGTCTCGGTCTTCACCACCACGATCTTCGGTCTGGCCTCGCCGAAGAACGGCCCCGCCAACCCCGCCGGGCCCGCCAATCAGGCCCTGGTGAACGCAGCGGTGTGCACCATGCTCGGCAAGCCGATCCCCACCACGCCCGCGTCCCCGCCGGCCGGCTCCTGAGACCCCATCACACCTGACCGCACAACGCCTCACCTCGTCTCACCTCACCTCGTCCCACCGCCGCAAAGAAGGTTGTTCAGCCATGTCCGCACTGGCCAGATGGTGCTTCCGGCACCGCCTCCTCGTCGTCGGGATCTGGGTGATCGTGCTGGTCGCGCTCGCCGTGCCCTACGCGACACTCGGCACCCGCTACTCCGACGCGTTCACCCTGCCGGGAACCGAGTCGTCGAAGGCGCAGGCGCGGCTCCAGGCGTCCGAGCCCCGGCAGGCCGGAGACAGCGACCGGATCGTGGTGCACGTACCCGAGGGGTCGGTCCGGGACGCCGCCGTCCGGCGGAAGGTGACCTCGATGCTGGACCGGGTCGCGGCACTGCCCTCGGTCGCCTCGGTGACCGGCATGTACGGCTCCGAGGGGGCGCCCCGGATCAGCGAGGACGGCAGGACCGCCTACGCGACGGTGACGTTCGACGCGCAGGCGGACCGGATACCGGTCGCCGATGTCACCCGGGTCATCGACACCGCTCAAGCCGCCCGTGACGCGGATCTGGAGGTGGAGCTCGGCGGCCAGGCCATCAGTTACGCGGCCGAGGGCGAGACGCAGAGCACCGAGGCGATCGGGCTGGTCGCCGCCGGTATCATCCTCTTCGTCGCCTTCGGCTCGCTGCTGGGCGTGCTCGTACCCCTGCTGGTCGCGATCGCCGCACTCGGCGCCGGGCTGATCGCCATCGGGCTGACCTCGCACGTGATGACCCTGGGCTCCGACGCCCCGACGGTCGCGGCCCTCATCGGGCTCGGAGTCGGCATCGACTACGCCCTGTTCATCGTCACCCGCCACCGGACCGGACTGCGGAGCGGCCTGGCACCCGAGCAGGCGGCGGTACGCGCGCTGGACACCTCCGGGCGTGCGGTGGTCTTCGCCGGACTCACCGTCGTGACCGCCCTCCTCGGCCTGCTCGTCCTGCGGATCGGTCCCCTCACCGGGATGGGGATCAGCGCGGCGACGGCGGTCCTGTTCACGGTGATCGCGGCGGTGACCCTGCTGCCGGCCCTGCTCGGCCTCTTCGGCGGCAAACTGCTGAACAGGCGTCAGCGGCGAGCCGCGGCCATCCGGTCCCCAGAGTCCGTTCAACTGCCTCTGAACACGCAGCGGCACTCGCCAGTGAAGTCCCGGAGTCGCTGGGCCGAGCGGGTCGAGCGCCACAAGACGCTGTTCGCCCTGGCCGCGCTCCTCGTCGTCGCCGCCCTCTCGCTGCCCGCGCTGTCGCTGCGTCTGGGAACCTCGGACGCCGGGAACGACCCGAAGGGCACCACCACCAGGGCCGCGTACGACCTGCTGGCCGAGGGTTTCGGGCCCGGCTCCAACGGTCCGCTGGTGCTGGTCGCGCAGCTGAGCGCGCCCAGCGACGCGCCGGCCCTGAACAGGCTGGTCTCGGCCGTGCGCGGTACCCCCGGCGTGGCGACGGCGACGGCCGGGCCCGTCACCGCGGCGACCGGACTGGCCGTCATCGACGTGGTGCCGACCGGCGCACCGCAGGACGAGGCCACGAGCGACCTGATCAGCAACCTGCGCGAGGAGGTCGTCCCCGCCGTCGAGCGGGGCAGCGGCCTGAAGGTCTACGTCGGTGGCACGACGGCTGCCTCCCGTGACCTGGCCGACCTGCTGGCGGGCAAACTGCCGCTCTTCCTCGGGGTGATCGTCGGACTCGGCTGCCTGCTGCTGATGGTCGCCTTCCGCAGCATCCTGGTCCCACTGACCGCCGCCGTGATGAATCTGCTCGCCTCGGCCGCGTCCTTCGGAGTCGTCGTCGCCGTGTTCCAGTGGGGGTGGGGCTCCGAACTCCTGGGCCTGGGTAAGGCCGGGCCGGTGGAGGCCGAGCTTCCGGTGATCATGCTGGCCATCCTCTTCGGCCTGTCCATGGACTACCAGGTCTTCCTGGTCAGCCGGATGCACGAGGAGTGGGAGCACACCCGCGACAACCACCGCGCCATCCGGATCGGTCAGGCCGAGACCGGCCGGCTGATCAACGCCGCCGCCCTGATCATGATCTGTGTGTTCACCGCCTTCGTCCTCGGCGGGCAGCGGGTCATCGCCGAGTACGGAGTGGGACTGGCCGCGGCCGTGGCGATCGACGCCTTCGTGCTGCGCACCGTGCTGGTGCCGTCGCTGATGCATCTGCTGGGCCGGGCGAACTGGTGGCTGCCCGTCTGGCTGGAGCGGATCCTGCCGCGTGTGTCCATCGAGGGCGCGCCCTCCCGCAGACCCGCATCCGCATCCGTCATCCCCGTCGCCCCCGTGGGCCGGCCGGCAGCGGTGGCGCCGCCTTCTCGGCCCGATCCGGTGGCGGCAGCGGCACCGCTGCGGGACAGCACGCTGACCGAGCCGCCACTACGACTCGACACCCTGCGGATACCGAAACGGGCTCGGAAGTCGGTCGCCGTGGCGTACCTCTGGTGGTTCTTCCTCGGCCTGTTCGGCGCGCACCACTTCTATCTCGGCAGGACCCGCCGAGGGCTGCTGCACCTGTGCACCCTCGGCATCTGCGGACTTGGCTGGCTGGCCGACGCGTACACGCTGCCCCGTCAGGTCCGGAGTGCGAACGCCCGTACCTTCGTACGGGACGGCGCACCCCGGGCCGACGCGGCGGCCGACACGACCGGGGCCTCTCTCAGCCGTTGAAGCGGTCCGGGTCGAACCCGGTGCGCTCGTTGCGGTTCAGTGCGGAGATCTCGCCCATGTCGCCCTCGTCGAGCTCGAAGTCGAAGAGGTCGAAGTTCTCCTCGATGCGCTTCTGGGTCACCGACTTGGGGAAGACGATGTCTCCGCGCTGGATGTGCCAGCGCAGTGTCACCTGGGCGGGCGACTTGCCCTCCCGCTCCGCGATGCGCTTGATGGTCGGGTCGTCGAGCACCTTGCCCTGCGCGATGGGCGACCAGGCCTCGGTGGCGATCTCGTGCTCGGCGCCGAAGGCCCTGACATCGTCCTGGGTGAGGTAGGGGTGCACCTCGATCTGGTTGACCGCGGGCACCACGTCACTGTTCTCCAGCAGCCGGCGCAGATGGCGGGGCTGGAAGTTGGACACTCCGATGGCCTTGGCCCGACCGGAGCGGTAGATCTCCTCCAGTGCCTTCCAGGTCTCGACGAACAGGCCCTTGGCGGGCAGCGGCCAGTGGATGAGGAAGAGGTCCAGGTGGTCGAGGCCCAGCTCCTCCAGGCTGCGGTCGAACGCCCGGAGAGCGTTGTCGTGGCCCTGCGAGTCGTTGTTGAGCTTGCTGGTCACGAAGACGTCGGCGCGATCGAGGTCGGAGTCGCGGACCGCCTGGCCGACCTCCTTCTCGTTGCCGTACATCTGCGCCGTGTCGATGTGCCGGTAGCCGGCCTTCAGCGCCGCCAGCGTCGTCTCGCGGGTGTCCTCCGGCGGGATCTGGAAGGTGCCGAAGCCGAGCTGCGGGATCTGCACCGCGTTGTTGAGGGTGATGGCGGGTACTGCGGTCACGGTGGCTCCTGGCTGTCGCGGTTGGAAGGGCAGAGGATGTGCGCGGGGTCGGCCCCGCTCAGCTCTGCCGCACAGGTCGGTTGTGCGAGTCACGTCCGCGTAGGGATGAGCGGAGGTGGTGTGCGGACGTGACGTGCGGACGTGATGTCCGGAACTTGATGTGCGGACTCGATGTCCGGAACTCGACGTGCGGACTCGATGTGCGGACGTCATCGGACGGGGATCGCTCAACCGGCGATTCCGCGCAGCTCGGCGTCGGGCGGCAGGACGCGCACCAGCTTGCGGTTCACGAATTCCTGCATGCCGAGCTTCGAGAGCTCCCGTCCGTAGCCGGAGCGCTTGATGCCGCCGAACGGCAGGTCGGGCTGGGTCGACGTCGGGTGGTTCACCCACACCATGCCGGTCTCCACGCGCTCCGCGACCCTGCGGCCCCGCTCCACGTCGGCGCAGAACACGGATCCGCCGAGACCGTACTGGCTGTCATTGGCGAGGGCGATGGCCTCGTCCTCGTCGGCGACCCGGTAGACCACCGCGGCCGGTCCGAAGAGCTCCTCGGCGTAGGCGCGCATGCCCGGCTTGACGCCGGTGATGATCGTGGGTTCGACGAAGGCTCCCGGACGGTCGATCCGGTGGCCGCCGGTGACCAGTTCCGCGCCCTGGTCGACCGTCTCGCGGATCTGGTCGGCCAGGTCCGCGGCCGCCTGTTCCGAGGAGAGCGGGCCCACGGTGGTCGCCTCGTCGGCGGGGTCGCCCGGCGTGAGCGCCTCGAACCCGCGGCGCAGTCCGTCCACGAAGTCGTCGTAGACGTCATCCAGCACGATGAACCGCTTCGAGGCGACACAGCTCTGGCCGGTGTTCGCCATCCGCCCCGCCACCGCGGCTCCGACCGTGCGTTCCAGCCCCTCGCCGTCCAGGACGATGAAGACGTCGCTGCCGCCCAGCTCCAGAAGGCTGGGCTTCATGTTCCGTCCGGCGCGCTCGGCGACCTGGGCCCCTGCCTTCTCGCTGCCGGTCAGGGAGGCTCCTCGGACGACCGGGCTGTCGATGATGCGCGAGATCTCGTCGTGGCTCACGAACAGGTTCGTGTAGACGCCCTCGGGGGCCTGCGCGTCACGGAACAGCGACTCCAGCGCGAGCGCCGACTGCGGGCAGATACCTGCGTGCTTGACCAGCACGGTGTTGCCCAGCACGAGGTTGGGGCCCGCGAAACGGACCACCTGGTAGAGCGGGAAGTTCCAGGGCATGACGCCCAGCAGGACGCCGAGGGGCTCAGTGACGAGGTACGCCTCCCCCTCCTCCACGTCGAGCGGCTCGGCGGCGGCGAAATCCGGCCCGTTCCGCGCGTAGTACTCCAGGATCGACGCGGCGAGGTCCACCTCTCCGCGTGCTTCGGAGATCAGTTTGCCCATCTCCAGGGTGATGAGCTGGGCCAGCTCCTCCTTCCGTTCCCTCATCAGTCGACCCGCGCGTCCCACCACGGAGGCACGCTCCGCGATCGGCCGTTTCCGCCATGCGTCGAAAGCGTGACCTGCGGTTTCAAGCTTTGAATCGACTTCTTCGCCCTCGACGACCGGGAACTCCGCGAGGGTCTCCCCGGTGTACGGGTTCACGGTCGCGAATGAGCTCTTGCGCTGGCCTGACATGGAATCTCCAGAACGACGAGGGAGGTGCGCAGGCGGAACAGCACGTTCCGCCCACGACCCGGGTACCCGACAGCCAAATGCGAAACCGTTCATATGGCCTAAATGGGTGCGCACGTTCCGATGTTCTTCTGATGCCCGTCCGAGCCCCAGGTCAACGGCCTTCCGGCACGCGCCCTCCGTCGCGTTGCGAGCGCACATCAAGCAGCGCGTTCTCGGGGTGTCGGCGGGTGTCTCACGACGACGGGCGGGCCAATTGCGGCTTCAGTCGGACGTGGGTCACACTCACGCCTTCCGGAGCACCGAACGCCTCGACGATCACGCCGCGGGAGACGACGCTCACCTGCAGAGCCAGGTAACGGTGCCCACCAGGCAGGACACCACGTGACGGTTCCGTACCAGCGGAAACGGCAGAGGGCGCTTGACGGGGCAACTGCTCCGTCAAGCGCCTCTTCTCAGCCGTTACGGTTCAGGCGCACCGGAACAAGGTCAGCATCGGGCCCTGGTCGGAGGTGGTGACACCGTAGGTCCTGGGCGCGATCTCCATGCAGGTCGAGTACACCCAGCTGTTGATCTTCAAGGTCTCGGGGGCGTCCTTTCCGAGAGCGGGCGGGTCCGGTCGCGGCTCGCCGGTTGCCGGGCCGAGCCCGCTGAGCAGGGCGAAGCGCAGACGGCCCTCCGCGACCATGCGTTTGTACTCGGCGAGGGTGACCGACCTGGCCGTACCGGAGTATCCGCCCAGCGGGAGCACGGGCAGGCCCTCGGCATGGATGAAGGGCGCCGCGGTGCTCCAGCTGTCGGCGGACAGCGTGAACTCGGCGTCGCCGTTGTTCTCCTCGACGTAGGCGAGGAGCCTGCGCTGCGCGGCGGTCAGCGAAGTCGACTCGGGGCCGTCGGGGTCGCCGATCCCGACGGGAGGTCCGGCGTGCGCCTCGAAGGCCGAGCCCGCGTACCGCTCGTCCAGTACCGAGAGCGACCACGCCGTCGGTGCGGCGAACATCGCCACGCATCCGGCCAGCAATCCGGCGACCCCGAGTCCAACGCCTCCGACGTACAGGCCCTTCACCCGTAGACCTCCGACCTGTGGGCTACCGACACTCGGACCGTCGCCACGCGGGCTTCCGATCCGTACGTCCCTGGCCGCGAGACCGAGGGCCACGACGGCGAGGAGCGCTGCCGCGGAGACGACCGGGATGAGCCAGGGCGCGAAGTCGGTGTGGTCGGACGCCAGATGGATGGTCCAGGCCGTCTCCGCCACGACGACCGCGGGCAGCAGCCAGAGGTGCCACCCGGCGCGTGCGGTGCGGTGGGCCCGCCAGAGCGCCACGGTTCCGGCGCCGGACAGTGCGGCGACCGCAGGCGCGAGGGTGGCGAGGTACGCGACATGGGCGAAGGAGAAGGAACTCAGGACGCCGGCCGTCATGGCCAGCCAGACGCCCCACATCAGGTAACCGGCGCGCGCCTGATCCGTACGCGGGCCGCCGCGATGCCGGACCAGACCCGCGATCAGACCGAACAGCGCGAGCGGGAACAGCCAGCCGATCTGCACCGTGTACAAGTCGTCGCGGAGCAGCTTGAGCCAGCCGCCCGATCCGGGTGCGGGGGCAGGCGCGGGGGCCACGGTCTCCCGGGTGGCGTCACCATCACCCGTGCTCGGACCCCGGCTTGCCTGGTCCGGGCCCTGAGTTGCCGTATTCGGGCCCCGTGATCCGCCGGCCGCACCGGGCGAAGGAGCCGCCGGCCCGCTCGCGGCCCCGGAAGGCGGAGCCGCTTGCCCACTCGCCGCACCGGCACCGGAGGAGGGAGTCTCTTGCGCGCTCCCATCCCCAGCCCCGGCCTCGGTTCCGGCCCCGGTCCCGGTTCCGGCCCCGGAAGGCGGAGCCACCTCTCCGCTCCCGGGGTTCGGGCCGCCGCCCTCCTCACCCCGGCCACCCTGACCCTCACGCGCGGGCCCGCCACCACCCCCACTTCCAGGGGCGCCTGACGGCCCGTCATCCGCGCCGCTGATCAGACCCGGCTCGAAGCGGTTGAAGCCGTTGTAGCCGAAGACCATCGAGAAGGCACTGTTGTCGGTGGTGCCGTCGACGTACGGGCGTGCGTCCTGCGGGGTGAAGGTCATCATGGCCACCCAGGACAGCGAGACCGCGAGCATGACCGCACCCGCGGCCAGCAGGTGCGCCGCCCGCCGGCGGAGATCGATCGGCGCTGCCACGAGGTAGCCGACGAGCAGCGCCGGGACGATGATCCAGGCCTCCATCATCTTGGCCTGGAAGCCCAGTCCGATCCACAGGCCGCTGAACATCAGCGGGCGCAGCCGGGCGGTGCCGACCGCCTTCTGGTACTGGTCCGCCGCTAGTGTCAGGCACATGACAACCATGCCGTCGAGCATCGCGTGCCCGAACATCGAGGCGGCCACCGGTGTCAGCGTCAGCGAACCGGCGGCCAGCAGCCCGGCCGCAGGCCCCTGCCAACGACGTACCACCCGGTACATCACCAGCACCGAGACGACGCCCTCGACACACTGAGGCAGGGTCAGCGCCCAGGCATGGAAGCCGAAGACGCGGGCGGAGAGGGCCTGCGGCCACAGGAAGCCGCCGATCTTGTCCAGGGTGATGGTGGCCGACGGGTCCAGCGCGGTGAACAGGAACGCCTTCCAGCTCACCGTCATACTGCGGGCGGCGACCGAGTAGTAGCTCGCATAGCCGCTCTCGGTGATGTTCCAGGCGTACAGCAGCGCGGCGAGGGCCGCGATGCCCAACAACGCGGGCCGTGCCCAAACCGGCTGGTCGGAAGGTGATCGCCAGACGTACCGGCGGGAACGCGATAATCGATCGTCGGAGTCGGGGACCGTTGACGTATCGGATTCAGTGGTCGAGGTGGTCATGGTCGCGGTCTATACCTTTCGAGTGGGGCCGAAGCCAGGCGCGCAAAAACTGTCTTTGCGCGCCTGGCACCGACGCTCCTACGGGAAGTCCCTCCTCCACGCGACTTCGCACCTCGCGAGATCACCCGTCACGCGAGATCACGTCCTCGTGGGCGGTCACACATCACGCGCGGTCACCTCGTCATTACGGCGTCCTTCGATGCGTACGCGCTCATCCAGCAGCTTGGCGAAATTCGCCCAGATCTCTGCGTAGTGCAGGGCGAGATCCACCACCAGGGCTCCGCAATGACTCGGCACGGCGGCCGTGAGGTCCGCCCACTCCCTCGTCGCGATCTCGTTCTGCTGCAGCAGGCGCAGCAAATGCCGCCCCTCCTCCTTGTGCCGTAAGGAGGGATCCCTCAGCAGTTTTTCCACTACGGCCGCGGTGTCCGCCGAGGCCTGACGCGGGATGCGGTCGGCCCGGGGCTTGATGATGCGCGCCATCACCTCGGATCGCGCCTGGCCGTCGGAGGTTTCGTGGCGCTCGGCGACCGGGGCCTGGCCCGACTCCAGCCGTTTGCGGACGTCGCTGACCGTCGCGGGCGAGATACCCGCGTACCGTGCCACCTCGCGCAAGGAGGCCTGTGGGCGTTCCGCTATCAGTTCGGCGGCCCGTCGCCTGCCCTCCACGCTGCTCAGCGGACGCACCTTGCCGTCCCGGCCGACGCGGGCGCTGAGTTGGGGGACGATGCCGCTCGAACGGCGCCGGATCGCCGCGACGGCCTTGGCCCCGAGGCCGGCCGCGCGCGCGATCGCCCGGTCCGACATCTGCGGGTGGGAGGAGATGATCCGGGCCGCGGCGGTGCGGCGGTCGGCCAGGGAGAGGGGAAGACCGTGCGAGACGTTCGAGGCGACCGCCCGCAGGAACGCGTCCTCGGGAGTTCCGTCGAAGAACTCGACTTCTATCGTCTGCTGACCGCGCAGCCGAGCTGCCAGCAATCGGTGCATTCCGTCGATGACCCTCATGGTGTGCCGGTCGACGAGAATTGCGGGAATGGGAGAGTCAAGCTCTGCGAGTCGTGCTACGTGCTCCTCGTCGTGCCCCTGAGAACGAGGAGAATCAGCGGGCTTGAGCGATGAGATCGGAACAGGGAAGGAATTTACCTTTCGTGTTCTCGGGTCCCATGTCGAGCTGTTCCCTACGGCAGGGCTTCCGGAATCTGACTCCAGTGTGCGGACTGACTGAATCAACGTATTCACCCCGTTGCATTTCGGCTTGCCGTATGCCTGTCGCCCTATTCGGGCGCGTTCACCACCTTCGGCCTACCACTCCCCCAAACGTCCGTCCGGATCGATCCCACACGGTGCCGATCTGCCCGGGTCGCGGGTGCGGTCGACGACACGCACCCCCTGCAACCCACCGCACCCCCACGGTCCTGCAGTACCGGTCCTCCGCCATCGTCCGGTTTTCGCTCCGCGCTGTCGACCGGATGAACGAATAAAAACAGTATTGACCAGGCCTTGACTGTAGCTACCTGAAGCCTTTAGTCACCCTTCACCGAGCGGGGAAGCCGAGCAGGTGGACGCAGGAAACACAGGCGGCCACGGCGCCCGTTTCAATCCGCCGGACAGCCTTGCAAATTTTAGCGGAACTTCATATTCCCCTCCGCTCCCCCTGTCCTCTGCTTCCGACGTCCTTCACTTTCCGTGATGACCGGCCGGAACCGGGTCGGACTGTCCGGTATCGGTGATCCTGTGCGGTCGCTCGATCGGTGCGGCTCTGACTACGATTCCCTTCAGGTTCTCCGGGCAAGGGGCCCGAGTCCGCTGGGGGTTGGCATGGTTGCTGGTCGCGTTGTGCGCTTCGACAGCTCGCGAGGTTATGGATTCATTGCGCCCGCACACGGCGGGGAGGATGTCTTTCTGCACGTGAACGACATGCTGTTTTCCGAGCCCTATGCGCGCTCCGGCGCGTTGGTTGAATTCGAAATCGAAAACGGTGACCGCGGTCTCAAGGCGATCGGCGTACGGCTCGTCCAGGAAGCGGGCGAGGCCTCGTCCGAACCGGGCAGAGCCCCGTCCGCCCTGCGGGAACCGGGCAGGGCTCCGTCCGAACCGGGCAGGAGTCCGGCGGCCCCACGTGCTGCGGACGAGGACGACTCCCTGTGCGATGTGCTCAGCACCGAGGAGTTCACCAGAGAGGTCACCGAGATCCTGCTGTCGGAGGCGCCGTCGCTGACAGGTGAGCAGATCCTGCAGATCCGTGGCGGGCTGGCGCAGTTCGCGAAGAACCACGGCTGGACCGAGGGCTGACGCGACCCGATGAAGGCCGTCAGCGTCATAGGAACGGGTGCCGTCGGCACCTCCGTCGCACTGGCCCTGACCCGTCGGGGCGTCACCGTGCACCTGGAGGACCTGAGCGCGACCGCCGCCAGGACCGCCGAAGCCATGGGAGCCGGTTCGGTACGCGAACCGGACGCGCGCGTGGATCTCGCCCTGATCGCGGTGCCCCCGGCGCACACCGGCGCGGTGCTCGCGGACGCCCAACGCCGTGGCCTCGCCCGCGCCTACACCGACGTCGCCAGTGTGAAGGCACGGCCGTACGCCGAGATCCACTCGGCCGGCGCCGATCCGTCGACCTTCATCGGCGGCCACCCCCTCGCGGCCACCGAGCGCTCCGGCCCGCTCGCCGGACGCGCGAACCTCTTCGAGGGGCGGCCCTGGATCCTGACGCCGTCCACGCGCACCGACCAGTCCGTGCTGAACCGCGCCCTGGAGCTCGTCTCCCTGTGCTCGGGCGTGCCCGTCATCATGGACGCCGCCGTCCACGACCGCACGCTCGCCCTCACCTCGCACGCCCCTCATCTGATCTCCACGCTCATGGCGGCCCAGCTCGCGCAGGCGACGGAGGCCGACATCCGGGTGTCGGGGCAGGGGCTGCGGAACGTCACCAGCATCGCGGGCGGTGACCCCGTGCTGTGGCGGGACATCCACGAGGCGAACGCGGAGGCGCTGGCGGACGTGCTGGATGCCTTCGCCGCCGATCTGGGATCGGCCGTCAACGCGCTTCGCACATTGGGCGATTCGGACCCGGCGGCGCGTGAGCGTGCCGAGGCCGGCCTCGACACGCTGCTCAAGCACGGCACCCGCGGGCGGGCCCGGGTGGCGGGCAGGTCGGGTGCGCCGTCGGCGGAGGTCGCCCGGCTCTCGGTGGCCGTGTCGGAGCAACCCGGCACGCTGACACGGCTGTTCACGGCCGTCGACGGACTCGGGGTCCGGATCGAGGACGTACGGCTGGAGCGGACCCAGGAGCCGCCGTACGGGAAGGTCTCCCTGTTCGTGCGGCGGACGTCCGCCTCGGAGCTGTCCCGGCTGCTGACCGTGGACGGCTGGACCGTCACCCTCGCACCCACCGCCCCCACCGGGCCCGCCACGGCCCCATCGGCGTCCACGGCGTCCACGGCGTCCACGGCGTCCACGGCGTCCACGGCGTCCACGGCGTCCACGGCGGAGCATGCGGCAACGCTTCCCGCTCCCCTCAATTCCTGAGCGCGTGTGGCCGTCGAGAGTACTCCCGACTCCGGCCCAAGCGGCGTGGAGGCGCAGACAGAAACCCCGCGCGAGGCCGTCGGCTCGTGAACGACGGCTCCGCACGGGGTTGTTGAGGACTCGGTCAGACGGTGAAGGTGTTCAACCGCAGCACCGCCTCAGTTGAACACCGCCGCACTCTTCGCGGCGGAGAAACCGCCGACCTTGTCGATGACGTCGGAGCTGTAGAGGCGGAGCGCCTGCTGGAGGGCGAACTCCGCCATGTAGTGGCGGAAATCGTCGGCGGACTCCTCGGCGAGGTTCATCATGTGGCGGTTGGCCAGGACGGCGGGGCTGCGCAGCTGTTCCAGGCTCCGCTCGACCGCGGTGTCGAGATCCTCGCTCTCGTGGACCTCGTCGAACACCAGCCGTGCCTCCGGTTCGGTCGCTCGCAGACGTCGTCCGCCCAGGATCAACTGCCGGGCGAGGCGCGGGCCGACGGTCCGGATCAGCCGGAAGTCGGAGGCCCCGGGAATGATGCCCTCCTTCGCCGCCGGAAGGCTGAAGAAGGCGTCCGACGCCGCCAGTACCCGGTCGAACACGAGGAGGATCTGCGCACCGCCGCCGATGGCGAAGGTGTCCACCGCGGCGATCCAGGGCTTCTCGACCGTGCGGGTCCACCGGGCCGTACCTTCCTCGACGAGGACTCCCCGGAGAATCTTGTGGATGTAGCCCAGTTCGCGCCGCAGCAGGAAGTCGACCAGTGAGATACCGCCGCCGTGCAGGGACTTGAGGTTGACTCCCGCGCTGAACACCCGGCGGCCCCGGTAGCGGGGGTGGGTCATCTCGCCGCCGCGCAGCAGACAGACCTCCACCGAGGGGTCGAGGAGCGCGAGGTCGACGGCGGTCTCCATGTCGTCGATCTGCCGGTCGTCCTCCGCGTTCAGGCAGTCGACGCGGCACATGGTCAGACGCGCCGCGCCATCGGTCCGCTCCAGCCGCACGGAGCCCAGGTCGGCCGTCCCGGTGCGGAGGAATTCGGAGAGCAGTCCGAGGGCGCGGGGGGTCGGACGCAGCATGGCGTCGAGCAGGTGCCGGCCGGCCGCCATGGAGTTCAGGATCGCCCGGAAGAAGATCCCCTGGTCGATCTCGTCCCCTTCCTTCTCCGCCTGCGGCCGGCCCCGCTCGGTCGCGAGCCGCTCGGCGGTGGGCACCAGACCGGGAAAGGCGGTCGCGGCACTCGAAGCGAGCCGGTCGAGCCGGACGTACCGGGTGCGGCCCTCGGTCAGTTCGTCGTAGACGGCGTCGGCGTGCACGTCCATGAACGCGGCGCGCAGGATCCGGGTGCTGTCCGTGGCCGACGCGGCGGCGGCGCGCTGCCCGGGTGACCTGAGGGCCGGCTCGGGCAGGGCGGCGAGCAGGTCGTCGGTCCGTGCGGCGGCCTTGGCGAGCGCTTCCCGCGCCTCCGCCAGCTCCACCCGTACGCCCCGGAGGTCGGCGTCTCTCGTAGGACCGCCGGCACGTACAGGGCCGCCGTCGGGTGCGGGATCGGTGCCGCCCGCTTTCACGATCGTGCTCCGACAACGGCCGCGCGGCGCAGTGCCCGGTCGCAGGCGGCGAGGTGCGCGCCCAGCGCCTCCTCGAAGGTCGTCGTGGGCGCGTCGAGCAACAGCTGCCGTCGGATGGCGAGTTCGGCGCCGGAGACGGCGCCGGCGCGCGCCTCCGCGGTGGCCGCGGCGCTCACCGGGTCGTCCGCCAGCTCGTCGACGAGTTGCAGTGCCAGCGCGTCGGCCGCCCCGACGGGCGTACCGAAGAGCACCGCCCTGCGGATCGCGGCCGCGCTGGCTCCGTACCGGGCGAGCCGGTAGAGGGCCATGCCGGGCCAGGTCGCGCCGTCCTCCACGGACACCACCAGGCGCGCCGAGCGCGTCGCGATGCGGTAGTCGGTGGTCAGGAGTGCGTCCAGGGCCGCTCCGCCGCAGTCGCCGTCGGCGACCGCGATGGTGGCCGCGGGCAGTCGCTCCAGGCGGCGCAGTGCCCGTTCCCACTTGTTCACGAGTGGCACCGTCAGCTCGTGCGCCCAGGATCCTTCGGGTACGCCGGACACGTGGATGGTCGCGTTGCCGTGCCCGGCGAGGTCCTCGACGCGGTCGCAGAAGGCGCCGACGGCCGCGATCGTCTCGGCGGACAGGAAGCGCCGTCCGTCGATGTGCAGGACGTGCCCCGAGGAGTCCGCCGCGGTCCTCGCGGGGTCGTCCGTCCTCGTGGCGTCACTCGTCCTTGTGGTGTTGCTCATCCGTTCCTCCGTCACCACTGCACCAGGGCAGTCTCGATGGTCGAGCCGGGGCCCATGGTCATGAGTACGCCGTAGTCCCCTGCCCGGGTCACCCGTTCCGCGAGGAGCCGTTCGTAGGAGAACAGGAAGGAGGAACTCGACAGGTTGCCGTAGTCGCGCAGGACGCTGGTGGTGTGCCGTACGTCGTGGCGGGTCAGGCCCAGGTTGACCCGGACGGCGTCGATGACCTTCTTGCCGCCCGAGTGCACCAGCCAGTGCGCGATGTCGCTGCGGCGCAGTCCCGCGCCGTCCAGCAGCCGGTCGATCACCTGTTCCGCGTTGGCGCCGACGACGTACGGGATCTGCGGGTCCAGGTAGAAGCTGAACTTGCCCTGGTCGTCGTCCCAGTCGTAGCGCATCGCGTCGATCGCGTCGGTGATGAGGTGGCTGGCGAAGCCGAGGATGCGGGGGCTGCCGGCGGCGGACGGCGGCCCGCCCGGCGCACCGGAGGTGACGTACGCGGTGTCCGGGGTGTCGGCGACCAGGGCGATGGCGGCGGCGCCGTCGCCGAACAGACTGTTCACGACGGCGGTGCGCAGCGTCGAGTCCATGACGTACGCCGCCGAGCAGGCCTCGGTGCAGAGCATGACGGCGACCTTGCCGGGGTTGGCGACGGCCCAGCCGGCGGTGGCGTTGAGCGCGTTGAGCCCGGCGTTGCAGCCCATGCCGACGACGTCGACACGGCTGGTCGCGGCGGAGATGCCCATCTCCCGGATGAGCAGGGCGCTGATGCCCGGGGTGAGGAAGCCCGTGGTGGTCACGCAGCACAGGTAGTCGATGTCCGACAGTTCGATGCCGGAGTTCTCCAGGCAGGCCCGCACGGCGGCGGCGCCCATGTCGAGGGCGACTCGCTTGTGCTTGGCGAGGAGTTCGCCCTGGGCCTCCGGAAGGCGCGTGCCGTCGGCGGCCTCGGGCGGAATGGTGAGGTGGCGGCGCTCGATGGCGCTGTTGAGGAAGACGCTGCGGACCTTGGGGTCCGTGATGCGGAAGAGGTCGAGCAGTTCCAGCTGACTGTACGAACGCTCCGTGGTCGCGGTGCCGACACCCGCGATCCGGGCGGTGCCCGTCGTGAGCTTCGTCGCGGGATCCGGGAGGTCCAGAACGGCGGTGCCCGGCAGGCTCGTTGTGATGGTCATCGGAAAGTCCACCCCCACATACGGGTTTTGCTGCGAATGAGGCATTTCACTGTGAACACCGCTACTCCTTCTGGCATGTTGAAGAGCCACCACTGGTAACTGGTAACTATGGCGCAGCCGCACGGAAATAAGAGAGTGTTCAACTGCGGCATTCCCCGCACTGAACGCCGCACTGGAATCGTGGGATCCTGTCTCTGTGCTGATTGACACTGAGCGCCTTCGACTTCGACGTTTTCAGCCTGCCGACATACCGGCGTTCGCGGCGTATCGCTCGGACCCCGATGTCGCCCGTTATCAGGAATGGGATTTTCCGCTGACCCTGGAATCAGCGGGACGACTCGTGCGCAGATACGCCCGGAGTGATCCCGCCAGGCCCGGCTGGTTCCAGTACGCGGTCGAGCTCAAGGCCGACGAGTGCCTGCTCGGGGATGTCGCGGTGAACCGGCAGGCCGGCGGCGAGGAAGCCGAGGTCGGGTTCAGTCTCGCCCGCGACCGGCAGGGGCAGGGGTACGCGACCGAGGCCGTGCGCGGCGTGCTGGACGACCTGTTCGGCGGCGGCCTGCGGACGGCGTCGGCGGAATGCGACGTACGGAACGAGCGGTCCGAGCGGCTTCTGGAGCGGCTCGGATTCGAGTTCGTATCGCAGCGGACCGTATATGTACGGGGAAAGCGCGAATGGACCGATCTCCGGCTGTTCAGCCTGCCCGCCGAGAAATGGGACGGTCCCGGCGGGGGCTGAACAGCGGAGCCGGTTACTGCGGCCGGCCCGACTGTGCTTTCACGAATCGGGCCAGCCGTTCCATTCCCTCTTCGATCTCCTGGTGTGTGAGATAACTGACGGACAGGCGAAGGCTGTTGCCTCCGCCGCCGCCGGGATAGAAGTACGACATGGGTGTCCAGATGACCCCGAATTCCTCTGCCGAGCGGATCAGTGCCGCGTTGTCGGCCCGGAACGGCAGGTCGACCGCCAGGAAGAAGCCTCCGCCGGGTTCGTTCCACCGGACACCGAGCGCGGCCCGCTCGTCCTCGGGGAAGTTCCGTTCGAGCTCACGGAGGGTGACACGCATCGCGTCCCCGTAGTAGGCGGCGGTACGGGTGTTGAGCTCAGAGGTCCGCCCGTCGACGGACAGGAGCATGCCTGCCGTGACGGCCTGGCTGACCGGGGAGGTGTTGACGGTCACCATGCTCTTGATCTTGGTGAGTTCGTCCGCCAGCAGCCCGCTGCCCCCCGCGCCGTCGACGACGGTCTGGTCGGCCACGACGAAGCCCACCCGGGCGCCGGGGAAGAGGGTCTTGGAGTACGAGCCCAGGTGGACGACCCTGCGGGCGTGGTCCAGGGACTTGAGGGTCGGCAGTTGGTCTCCGGGGCTGACCATCCGGTAGGGGCTGTCCTCCAGGATCAGGATGTCGTGCCGCTCCGCCAGGTCGAGGAGCTCCTGGCGCGTGCTCAGCGGCATGGTGGTGCCGGAGGGGTTCGAGTGGTCCGGGATGACGTAGAAGGCGCGGGGTCGCCGGCCCCGGGCCCGCTCGGCGAGGAGGGCCGCCTCCAGATCCGCGCACCGGAATCCCTTCTCGCCCTCCTCGACCGCGCGCACCTCGACGTCCAGCAGCCGGGCCGCACCGGTGATGCCGACGTAGCAGGGGCTGGAGACCAGCAGGACGTCGTCGGGGCCCGAGATGAGCGCCCGCACCGCGAGGAACATCGCCTCCTGGCAGCCGACCGTGACCACGACGGACTCGGCCGGCACGTCGATGTTCTCGTCCTTGCGCAGCGAGTCGGCGATCAGTTCGCGGATCTGGCCGCTGGTGGGGCCGTACTGGAAGAGGGCGGAGCGGATCTCGGCGGCGGACGCGCCGCCCTCCTCCAGGTGGTCCATGTAACGGCGGAGGTAGGTGAAGATCTGCTCGGTCTCGAAGAATCCGTCGTAGGGGCGGCCGGGCGCGAACGAGATCGCGTCGGGATAGCGGTGCGTGATCTCGTTGAGGAAGTTCATCGTGTCCAGCACGGGGTCGGACACGCTGCCGTGCAGGTCCTGCTTGCGCAGCGCGGACGCGTCCGGGCGGGTGCCCACCGGTGCCGTGACCGGGACAGGGGTCACCGGAGACGCGTCCCGCAGGGGCTCGCTCGCCAGAGGTTCGGGCACCCGGGAAGGCGACCGGCCGATCAGCGGCTCACCGTCCGCGAGCCCGTCCACCGCCCGGGGCCCCGCTTCCGCGACCGTCGCCGTGCCGGTGAGCAGCATCGCCTCCGCCAGTTCGTCGACGACGATGTCGAGCACCCGCCGGACACCCTCGGACTGCCCCACGGCCAGCCCGTGCAGCACCGGACGGCCCAGGAACACCGCGTCGGCGCCCAGGGCCAGGGCCGCCAGGACATCACCGCCGCCGCGGATCCCACCGTCCAGCAGGAGCGGACAGGCGCCTGCCACCGCAGCCGAGATCTCGGGCAGCACGTCCAGCGTGGCCGCGGCGCCGTCCAGCTGTCGGCCACCGTGGTTCGACACGATGATGCCGTCGGCCCCCGCGGCCAGGGCACGCCGTGCGTCGGACGCCGTGAGCACGCCCTTGACCAGCACCGGGAGCGAGCTGACGGAGTGCAGCCACTCGATCACCGACCAGTCGAGGGCCGGGTCGAACTCGGCCAGCGCATGGCCACCAGGCGAAGCGAAACCGGACGCGGACCCCTCCCTGTGGCCGGCTCCGGCTCCGGCTCCGGCCAGGTTGGCGGGGGTGATGCCCTCCGGCAGCCGGAAGCCGTTGCGGAGGTCCCGCAGCCGGCGGCCGAGGCGGGGCGCGTCGGCCGTGAGGACCAGCGCTTCGAAGCCGGCCCGCTCGGCCCGTTCGACGAGGGCGCGCGTCACCTCGCGGTCCCGGAAGCAGTACACCTGGAGCCAGAGCGGGCCGGAGCCTGCCTTCGCGATGTCCTCGAAGGTCCGCCCGGCGAAGGTGCTGACGACGAGAGGCAGCCCGGCCGGGCCCGCGGCCCGAGCCGTGGCGACCTCACCTTCCGGGTCGGCCAGCGTGTGGTAGGCGAGGGGCGCGACGCCGACCGGTGCCGCCCAGTCGCGCCCCAGGATCCGGATGCCGGTATCGGGGCGCCGCACTCCGGTGAGCACACGCGGACGCAGTCGTACGCGGCCGAAGGCCTCCTCGTTGGCGGCGAGGGTCCGCTCCCGGCCGGCGCCGCCCGCGATGAAGTCCCAGACGTCGGGGGCCAGTTCCGCGCGGGCCAGGGCCGCGTAGTCGTCCAGGGTGTGCGGATCCCGCACGCCGACGGCCGGCCGGGCGCTCACCCTGCGGCCAGCCGGTCGCGCTCGACGGCTTCGTACAGGGCGCGGATGTTGGCGCTGCCGAAGCCCCGGGAGCCCTGACGCTGGATCAGCTCGAAGAAGAGGGTGTTCCGCTCGTAGGGCGACCGGCTGAACAGCTGCAGCAGGTATCCCCATTCGTCGCGGTCGGCGAGTATCTGGGTGGCCCGCAGCTCCTCGATCTTCTCGCGCATTCCGGTGAACCGGTCGGCGAGCATGTCGTAGTACGTGCCCGGTGTGCTCAGGAACTCCACTCCCTGGTGGCGGAGTTCGCGTACCGCCGGGATGATCTCGTCGACCAGGAAGGCCAGGTGCTGGACACCGGGTCCGCCGTTGCGGTCGAGGAACGCGTCCAGTTGTCCGGGGCTCTTCGTCGGGTCCGGCGCGACCAGGGTGAAGGTGACCCGCCCCGACTCGCTGCGTACGACGATCGAGTCCATCGCCTGATCGCCGACGGCGACGTACTCGGAGGAGTAGCGGGACATCCCGAAGGCGGCGTCGTAGTAGTCGGCGTAGTCCTTCAGCGCGCTTCCCTCGACGCACACCGCGATGTGGTCGAGCAGCCGGACCCGGCCGGCCGCGACGCCCGGCGCCTGCGGTGCGGCCTCCCAGGCGCGCCCCGGGGGCCACGCCTCGGGTTCCGAGGGGCGCGGCAGCAGCGTGTGGGTGACGCCGCCGAAAGCGGACACGACCGGGTTGCCGTGCGCCGGGGCGAATGCCTCCGCGCCCGCCGCGACGGCCGCGTCCCGGGTCTTCGCCACGTCGTCGCAGGTCAGGGCGATGTCGGCGATGCCGTCGCCGTGCTGGTCGAGGAATTTCCAGATCCCCCGGCCCGAGGTGACGATCAGCCGGGTCTCGCCCTGCCGCAGCAGGATGGAGCTCCGGTCGGCCTCCACGCGGTCGGCGACCCGCGTGAAGCCCATTCCCGAGACGAAGTAGTCGATGGTGGATGGCGCATGGCTCGTGTACAGCTCGACGTGCGCCATGTCGTGCACTGTCATGGAGGTACCTCCTCAAGGACCGAAAGACCGAAAGGCCGAAAGACCGAGGGGCCGGGGGACCGCGTGGACCGACGGTCCGGCCGCCGTTGGGCTACCAGCGCCACTCCTGCTGGCCGTAGAGGTGTCCGGCCTTGATGCCGCGGTCCTTGCACCAGGTCATGAACTCGTCGATCTGCTTGATCTGGTACGTGTCCTCGGTGTACGTCGTCGCCATGACGTGGCCCAGCCAGGGCTCCTCGCCCATGGCGTACACGTAGGCCTCCTTGGCGCCGAGTTCGACCATGATGTCGGCGGCCTGCGCGGCGTTGGAGCCGGACAGTTTGCGGGAGTTGCTCATCTTCTTGGTCACCGGCTTGGTGAGCAGCGCCTGGTAGAGCCAGGTGAGCGGGGCGCCGTCGCACTCCATGCCCAGGAAGGCGATGTCGGCGGTGCCCAGGTGTCGTTTGACGTAGCGGTAGAGCAGCGGGTCGATGCCCGAGGAGTCCGCTCCGATGAAGACCTTCTTGCCCGCGAACTCGGCCCAGTAGGTGGACTTGCCGCGGATGTCGAGGTCGCAGTGCTCGCCGAGGAACGGGGTGGCGGTGACCTTGCCGCCGGGGAACTCCACCTCGTCGAAGTCGTCGACCTCGATGACCGGGAAGCCCTGGTGCTTGAGCATCAGTGCCATCGACGGGTCGGCCAGGTTGCCGCGGGAGGCGCGCGGCACGACGACCGAGCCCACGCGGCCGCGCAGTTGGAGCAGTGTCTCCAGGACGATGTGGTCCTGGTGGCCGTGTGTGATCACCACGAGGTCGATGAAGTCGGGCAGGTCGTCCAGGGTGTACCGGTCGCCCGCCGTGTTGTCCGCGCTGATGAACGGGTCGGTCACGATGGCGGCTTCGGGTGTCTGCAGCACGAGGCAGGCGTGTCCGAAGTAGCGGATCCGGCCGCCGGCGTCGATGTGCCGGTCCTCGGCCAGGCTCGGCCTGTCGCTCAGCATCCCGGAGAGCCGGGTGCTCTGGGCGTCGTCGAGTTCCAGGGCGTCGCGCAGATGGGAGAGCGTGGTGGGCCGCACCCGGGACTTGAACAGCTCCTCCAGGCCCGCGTGGCGGAAGGGGATGTCCAGCTCCAGCACGTCCGGGGAGGGCAGACGCGGGGTGCTGAGGATGAAGGGGCGCTCGATGCCGGTCTCGAAGGACAGCTGCACCGACTGGCGCTCTTCCTGGTAGATGTCGCTGTGGTACGCCAGCGGTTCCAGGAAGCGGATCTGCGCCTGGTTGTCGGTGTCGTACGCAAGCTCCACCAGGCCGCCGAGTTCCTGCGGCAGCTTCGGGTAGAGCGGGGTCAGGTCGAAGCCGGTCGCGTTGGCCCGCAGCAGCTCCTGTCCCTCGGCGATGGCTTCGGCGAACCGCAGCATCCCGGCACGCTCACGCTTGATGGTGGCGAGCAGGTCACGCACCTCGTCGGCGCGCTCCTCCGGGATGTTGATGAAGTAGCCGCCGCGCAGTTCGGGGTTGTGGCTGGCCGCGACATGCACCTTCGGGGACTGGAGATACGACTCCAGCAGCGGAACCTGCAGGAACGCCAGGTTCATCGCCGCCTGAATCGGAGCCAGCGTGTGCGGCCAGACATAGAACCGGTCCACAAGTGGCTCGATTATGACCTTCGGCCGCAAAAACAACTGCTCATCAGCCATCAGACTTCCGCCCCTCCAGGCATTCCGAACGACAAAGAGTTTCTGGTACGTGCTGGTTTCTCGGGCATGCCGGTTTCCTCGACATGCCGATGTGTCGGACCTGCCGGCCTCTTGGACCTGTCGGTCTCTTGAACCCGCTGGGAACATCCGCAGGTGGAAATCCGCGGCTACGCGTCGGTCACGTCACGGCCGCGCGGGCCCGTCCTCGCCCGCGACCCGTTCCAGGACCGCCATGGCGCTGGTGAGTTTCATCCTGGCCTGGGCCCACGCGATCGACCGCGGCCCTTCCAGTACGGCGCCCGAGACCTCCTCGCCGCGGTGTGCGGGCAGGTCGTGCATGAACTTCGCGTCGGGCCAGCGGCTCAGCAGACGCTCGTCGATGTGGAACGGCCGGAACTTCTCCCGCCAGTGCGGGTCGGCCTTGACCGTGCCCGTCGTCTGCCAGCGGGTCGTGTAGACGACGTGCGCCTCGGCCGGCAGGTCGTCGAGGTCGTGGGTCTGCCTGACCGTGCCGCCCACCGAAGCCGCCCGTTTCGCCGCGTCGTCCAGGACCTGGGAATCCAGCCCGTAGCCGAGCGGGGTGGCAAAGGTGAGATGACAGTTCGGCATGCGGGAGAGCCCGTACGCCAGTGCCGAAGCCGTGTTGTTTCCCTCTCCGAGGTAGAGCAGGGACAGCCCGTCGAGCGAACCGAATTCCATGAGCATCGTCGCGAGGTCGCAAATTCCCTGTGTCGGGTGTTCCTCCGCGGCCATCGCGTTGATGACGGGCAGTTCACCGGACCGGGATATCTCCCGCAGTTCGTCGAGGGGCCCGGCGGTGCGGACGACGAGCGCGTCCAGCATGGAGCCGAAGATGCGCCCGGTGTCCTGGAGTGACTCCCCCGTGGCCGTCTGCAGATCGCCCGGCCCGTACATGAGGGGGAATCCGCCCAGTCGTACGGTGCCGGCGCCGAAGGCGGTTCTGGTCCTGGTCGACGTCTTGGTGAAGAGGACTCCGACGACCTTGTCCCGCAGGGGCCGGTCGTGCGCGCTCTGGTCGTGGTACAGGTCACGGGACCGGGCCGCCAGGCGTTCCAGGTCCTCCCTGGTCAAGTCGGACAGCGTCAGCAGCCCGCGCTGTGGTGCGAACATGGTTCCCCGTTCTTGTTCGGAGAGTGCGCTTCCCGTGCTGTTCGGCGGGATCACGGCCGCGTGCCAACTCGACGCCCGCGTCGATCCCGATGCCCGCGATGCCGTGGGCCGCCCGCCAGTCGGCCCGGTAGATCGTGCTGCGGTAGCGGTCGGCGCCGTCGGGGCACAGACAGACCAGTTCGTCGGTCCGCGGGTCCTGCCGGAACATGCGCAGCGCGGCGGCGACGGTCGCGCCGGAGCTGCCGCCGACACCGATCCCGGCCTGCTCGGACAGCCACAGACAGACCGCGACGGCCTCGGTGACATCGACGTGCAGAGCCTCGGTGGTGGCCGGATCCAGGAAGTTGGACGAGCAACTGGCCCCGATCCCGGACAGGAGGCGTCGGCCGGGGTCTCCGCCGAGTGCCGCCGAGCCGTGCACGTCGACCCCGACGAGCCGCCAGGCCGCACCCGTCGACTCGACGAACCTCGACAGGCCGGCGAGGGTGCCGCCCGTGGACACCGGCACCAGGATCGTCGCGGGGCCCGGCACCTGCGCGCGCAGTTCGGGCGCCGTGGTGTTGAAATGCGCGCTGGGGTTCGCCTCGCTCCGGTACTGGTTCGTCCAGACCAGGCCGGGGCGGGCGCGCAGTTGTTCCCGCACGTACCGAATGCGGTTCAGCAGAAAACCCCCGGAGGAATCCGCTTCGTCGACGACCGTCACCCGGGCACCGAGCCCGCGCATTCGGTCGATGAAGAACGAGCTCGTCCGGGGGTCGACGACAGCGTTCAAGGGAATTCCGCGGGCATTGCACTCGGCCGACATGGCAACGCCGAGATTCCCGGAAGTCGATTCGATGATGCCGACCTGCGGGTCGATCCTGTCAGCCACGTGATCGATGAGGGAGGCGGCTATCCGGTCCTTCAACGAGCCGTAGGGATTGGCCGATTCGAGTTTGAGCCGCAGTCGCCTGTCGATTCCGTCGACCTTGATGTGCAGGTCGACGATCGGGGTGCGGTCGACGATCCGGGTTTCTCCGGTGAGCGGTTTTCGTATCGGTCCGGGAGAGCCTGCAGCTCCCATGTGCGGGTCACATCCGATCTTCTTGAGTGCTCGTGACGGGTCTCCTCACGGCCCCCGAAGCGCCGGATGGAAATCGGTCAGGCGACGACCTCGGACAGTTCCACGACCACCAGGCGGCCCGTTCCCCGCAGCGTCGCCAGATCGATGTCGGCCACACAGCGCACGGGGTCGTCGTTGAGGACCAGCGTGCCCTCGACGTGGACGGTGCCGATGCCCTCGTCGAAGTCCGCCCCGGCGAAGTCGGACGCCTCGCGGTCCAGGCGTATGCCCAGGTCGGTGCCGCCGCGGGTCTCGGTGAACTTGACGAACACCGTCCCGATGTCCTCCAGGCGGACGCGCAGCTCCTCCAGCGTGGGCTTGGGGCCGCCGACCGCCACCGGCTGTTCGTCGCTCAGCCTCTGCGTCAGTTCATCCATGGGTCACCTCTCGGGGGCTCATCTCGGGAGCTCAGTTCTGCTCGGACTCGGCGTAGGCGAAGGCCAGGTCCTCCGGTATTCGGAACTTCAGCGTTGTCTCGCAGAATTCACGCCACTCCGGAGTGTCCTCCGTGAACAGTCTTTTGTCCTTGTCGACTCCGACAGGGCTGATCATGACGGTGAATTCGTCACAGAGGAACACCGTGGTGTCATCGGTCAGTTCACGCTCTTCCGGTCGCACGCCGGCCGACCAGCCCGGAAAGCGACGCAATTCACCCAGCAGGTAGGACTTGCAGTACTTCCTCACCGGAACCTCCGAAAGCGGGCCGACGGCGAACTCGCCCACGTGCGACGCCGGATGGACCGAGCGGAGTCGGTCCATCGGAATGCCGCGAAACGTGGTGTCGCGTTATTAGGCGCTCTCAGAGTACGACAAGCGTTCCGGCTGATCTATAAGTGCAGGGTGACAGGAACGGCGGTCCGCGCGTTCAACTGCGCCTGTGCGCCGGTTGAACGCGCGGACCACCGAATCCCGCCCGGGGGAGGTCTGTGTGCGATCTGGTGCGACGGTCTTCCCTCGTAGTTCCCTGCTGCGTGCCCACGTGCCTCTACGGATCCTCCAGGCGTCCCCGCGCGTCCTCCGGACGGCCTGGTTGCCTCCTCCAGGCCTCCTCTAGGCGTCCCGGGCTCGGAGCAGCCAGCCGCCGGCGGTCATCGCGCCGACGGCCCACAGGGCCAGCACGCCGAGGCCCTGCCAGGGGCCGATGGGCAGGTCGTCGACATTGACGGTCGTCTGGACGGCGAGGCCCGCCGTCATCGGGGAGATCTGCTGGAGGTGGCGCTGCCAGTCGGGGTCGGCGACCACCTGGGCGAGGATCGGGAAGACGAACAGCAGGGCGAGAACGATTCCGATGGCGGTCGCCGAGTTCCGTACGACCAGGGCGATGCCGAGGCTGAGCAGGCCGATCAGCACGAGATAGAGGACGGAACCCACGGCGGCCCGCAGCGTCGCCCCGTCGGCCAGCGACAGGGCCGAGAAGCCGTGTTCCTCCGTGAAGCCTCGCCCGGGCTGCACGAGGCCCCCGATCAGCAGGGAGCCGAGGACGGAGACCGTGCCCGCCACCAGCATCACCGCGGTCAGTACGGCGGACTTGGAGAAGAGGACCGTCAGCCTGCGCGGCACCGCGGTGAGCGTGGTGTGCATCATGCCGGTGCTGTATTCGTTGCCGACCATCAGCACGGCCACGATGGCGACGACGACCTGGCCGACCAGCACGCCGGTGAGGCTGAGCCGCGCCGGGTCCCCGCCGCAGCCGGTGGCGTCGCACCTGGAGGTCATGGCCACCGCGGCGCCGACCGCGAGGGTCAGCGCGATCACGCCGAGCGTCAGCCAGGTGTTGCTCGCGTCGGTGCGCAGCTTCGTCCATTCGGCACGTCCGGCGAATTTCATACGTCCCTCCGGCGGAGCAGGACCACGGCTGCGGCGAACGAGGCCGCGGCGTAGGCGCACAGGACTGCGAGGCCGGCCCAGGGGGCCAGCGGGAAGTACCCCGACGAGGGCGAGTAGACGGTGACGACCTGGTCGTAGCGCTCGATGCTCTGCTGGATGGCGAATCCGGCGGCGGGGGTGACCCTCAGCAGCCACTGCGAGGCCCCGTCGGGCAGGACGGACGCCGTCGCGAGGAGGTAGGGCAGCACCATGCCGACGACGACCACGGTGATGGCCACGGCGCTGCGTCGCAGGATGGCGCCGACGGCGAGGGCGAAGACGCTCGCGGCGGCGAGCAGCAGGCCAGTACCGACGATGACACGCAGCTCGGTCGACGTCGGTACCGTCAGCACGGGGAAGCCGTTGGACTCCGACCGCGCGCCTCCGAAGGGCACCATCACCGCTGCGGAGACCACGCCCACCACGAAGGCGACGGAGCCGATCACGAGGCCCTTCGCCACCAGCACCCGGCCCCGGCGCGGGCTGGCCGCCAGGGTCAGGCCGATCATGCCCCGCCGGTACTCGACGGTGATGTATCCGGCGCCCACCACGACCATGATGATCAGTCCGGCGAACGCGCCGACGAGGAAGTTCTCGATGGTCCGTACGCCGCTGGTGGCGGGGCCGCCGACGACGGGTGCGATGTCGCCCGCGCCGGTCACCTTGAAGCCGCTGCCCGAGGGGGTGGCGCCGCCCTTGGTGTCCTGGCTGTAGCTGGCGGAGGTACCGGCGTTCCTGCCGACCTGATCGCTCTCCCAGGAGCCGCCGGTCCACTGGCCGCCCAGGGCGACCTGGTCGAAGGTGCCGGTGGCGACGGCCGGGGCGAAGCCCGTTCCGGTTCCGGTCTCGTCCTTGATGGACGGGGAGGTCACGAACAGTCCGACCTGCGGTGTCTCCGACAGCCCGGAGAGGTCGGCGTGGCCCACCTCGGTCCACTTGGACCCGTCGGCCGACTGATAGCCGGTGAGCGTGTCACCGGTGCGCTGGAGGCGCAGCCAGCGCGGCGACTCCGGGGAGGCGGCGCCGGCCGTCCCGGCGGTGTCGTGCGTGTAGTCGTACTGCATCCGCACGCCGTGGCCGCCGGTGACCATCATCGCCGCGTACGACGAACCCTGGTCGAGGCTGTCCTTCACGATGATGCCGGCCTTGGCCCACGGGGCGAGGCCGCTCTTGCTCTCGTTCGGGTTCGTGGAGACGACTCCGGCCAGCGAGGACACCGAGACGGTGATGCTGCCGTCGCCCTGGAGCTTCTGGTGGACGAAGTAGAAGCTGTCGTTGACCGCTTCGCCGCCGGGGCCGACGGGGAGCGCTGAGCTGCCGTTCGGATCGGACTTGTTGCCCGCCGCCGTGGCGAGCAGGCCCACCAGGCAGATGATCAACACCGCGCCGACCGTGCTCTGCACCCAGCCCCGCACCGTACGGAACTTGGTCCATTCCGCGTGCAGCAGCTGTCCGAAGCCGCCTCGTCCGGGCCGCGTGGCCGTGCGCGGCGGTGTCAGCGTGGAGGTCATCGGCCGGCCTCCTCGGGAACGACACCGCGGTACTGCACGGCGTCCCGGGTCAGCTCCATGTACGCCTCTTCCAGCGAGGCGCGGTGCTCGGAGATCTCCGAGAACGGCACCGCGTTCTGGCTGAGCAGCGACACCACGTTCTCCGCGGGGAGCCCGGTCACGCTGATCGTGTCGGCTCCGGTGGAACTCACGGTGGCGCCCGAGCGTGCCAGGACCGTCATGGCCTGGGCGAGCGCGGACGTCCGCAGGGTCACCCGGCCCTGGGACATGGACGCCAGCAGCTCGCGCACGCTCATGTCGGCGACGACCTTGCCGCGCCCGACGACCACCACGTGGTCGGCGCTGTCCTGCAGTTCGCTCATCAGGTGGCTGGAGACCAGCACGGCCCGGCCCTGTTCGGCCAGCGAGGCGAGGAAGCCCCGCATCCACATGAACCCTTCGGGGTCCAGGCCGTTGAAGGGCTCGTCGAGCATGATCACCGGAGGGTTGCCGAGCAGGGCGGCGGCGATGCCAAGGCGCTGCCTCATGCCCAGGGAGAAGCCGCCCGCCTTGCGCTGGGCCACGTCCTGGAGGCCGACCTGCCGGATCACCTCGTCGACCCGCCCGGCACTGAGGCCCTGGGAGTGGGCCAGCCACAGCAGATGGTGGCGGGCGGTACGGCTCGGCTGTACGGCCGCGGCGTCCAGCAGCGCCCCGATGTGTGTGAGCGGGGTGCGCAGGTCCTGGTAGCGGCGCCCGCCGACCAGTGCGGTTCCCTTGTCGGGCTTGTCCAGTCCGAGGATGACGCGCATGGTCGTGGACTTGCCCGCGCCGTTCGGACCGACGAAGCCGGTGACCTGCCCCGGCCTGACGTTGAACGTCATTCCGTCCAGCGCCTGGGTGCTCCCGAAGCGCTTGCGCACGTCCGTGACTTCGATCGTCGCGTCCGACCCATCGATCGTTTTCTCCATACCCGCAGACTAGGGAGAAGGGGGTGCTCCGGTCGTCACGGCCGAGAGCCATGTTCGGAGCCACTCACAGGAGCCAGTACGCGGTCCGCCCGTCCCCCACAGGAGGGACGGGCGGAGTCATACCTGAGGACGATGCCTACAGTTCGAACGCCTCGTACTCTCCGCCGTCGTCCGCTCCGACGGCCGACGCGATCGCCGCGATGGTGGGCTCCTCGAAGACGGCGGCGAGCGTCAGGTCCACGCCGAAGACGTCCCGGATCCGGGAGACCAGCTGGGTGGCCAGCAGCGAATGCCCGCCGAGGTCGAAGAAGTTGTCCTCGACGCCGACGCGTTCCACGCCCAGGAGCTCGGTCCATGTCCCGGCGAGGATCCGCTCGGTCCCGGTGCGGGGTGCCACGTAGGCCCGTGCCGTCGTCGCCCGTGCCCCGTCGTCCGGCTCGGGGAGCGCCGCGCGGTCCACCTTGCCGTTCGTGGTGAGGGGCAGCTCGGCCAGTTCGATGAACACCGACGGGACCATGAACGCCGGCAGCCGGTCACCCGCGTAGGCCCTCAGTTCCTCGACGGAGGGGATGCCGTCGGCCTGGTCGGCCGGGACCAGGTAGGCGAGCAGCCGACGGCCGGTGTCCTCACCGCTCGCGGTGACCACAGCCGTCCGCACCATCGGATGGGCGGCGAGCAGCGCCTCCACCTCCCCCGGCTCGATCCGGAAGCCACGGACCTTGACCTGGTCGTCGGCGCGGCCGAGGAACTCCAGCTGCCCGTCCGGCGACCAGCGGACCCGGTCGCCCGAGCGGTACATCCGCGCGCCGTCGCCCGTGAAGGGGTCGGGCAGGAAGCGTTCGGCGGTGAGCGCGGCACGGCCGAGGTATCCGCGCGCCAACTGGGCTCCGGCGATGAACAGCTCCCCCGCGACGCCGACCGGAACCGGGCGCAGCCGCGAATCCAGCACGTACACACGGGTGTTGGCGACCGGCCCGCCGATCGGCGGCGCCTGTCCGCGGTCCCCCTCGCAGGCTGCGACCGTCGCGCACACCGTCGTCTCGGTCGGGCCGTAGGCGTTGAACAGGCGACGGCCGACGGACCACTGGGCGGCCAACCGGCCGTCGAGCCTTTCACCCGCCGTGATCAGGGTCGATACGCCACTGAACCCGGCCGGGCTCAGGGCGTCCAGCAGGGACGGCGGCACGGTGGCCACGCTCACTCCGGTACGCGCGGCGAGCGCTGCCAGGCGGCCCGGTTCGGCACGGTCCGCCGCCTCGGCCACGACGAGGGTGCCCCCGGCCGCGAGCGCCATCAGCAGCTCCCACACCGACGCGTCGAACCCGAACGGCGCGAACTGCAGGACCACATCGCCCCGGCCCGTGCCGAGCGCCTCACGCTGGGCCGTCACCAGACTGACCGCTCCCGCGTGGGTGACCTGCACGCCCTTCGGCCGCCCCGTGGATCCGGACGTATAGATCACATACGCCAACTGATCCGCGTGCACGGGGACTTCGGGCGGGGCCGAGGGCAGTGACCGCAGGGAGTTCCGCAGTGCGGGATCGTCCATGACGACAGTCCGGAGCCTTCCCACCGGCAGGTCGTCGACCACCTCGTCGGTGCCGAGGAGCACACCCGCACCACTGTCGGCGAGCATGAACTCCAGTCGGTCCACCGGGTATTCGGGATCCAGCGGCAAATAGGCGCCGCCGGCCTGCCAGACCGCGATGATGGCCACGATCATGTCGATGCCGCGCGGCAGGCACACCGCGACCACGGTGTCGTCGCCGACGCCCGCGCCACGCAGGTAGTGCGCCAACCGGCCCGAGCGTTCCAGCAGTTCGCCGTAGTCGACCGACGTCTCACCGAACATCACGGCGGTCGCACCCGGCGCCTCGGCCGCGGCGGCCGCGATCAGCTCGTGCACGCCGCCCACCGCGGGCAGAGCCTCGGCCGTGTCGTTCCAGCCGTGGACCAGCACGTCGTGCGTGTCGGCGTCCAGCAACGGCAGCTCGCCGAGCCGCTGTCCGGCGTCCCTGGCGACCGCGTCCAGCAGCGTGCCGAGTTGTGCCGCCATCCGCTCGACCGTGCCGGGGTCGAACAGCGCGGTGCTGTACTCGATCTGCCCGTTCAGGGCGCCGCCCGCGTCCGTCAGCACCAGCCGCAGATCGAAGCGGGTGGTCATGCCGCTGCCGGTGTCACCGAGGAACGAGTCGGCGTCCGGGTCACCGTCGTCCAGGTCGCCGTCGACAGGCACCGGCCCGCCCTTGCCGTCCCCGGCCCGGCCCTCCTCGGTGAAGTAGTTGAACAGCACCTGGAACAGCGGGCTGCGCGACCGGTCCCGCTCGACGACCAGGTCGTCGACCAGCTGCTCGAACGGGAGATCCTGGTGCGCGTACGCGTCGAGCGCCATGGAGCGGACACGGCCGAGCAGTTCGGTGAACGTCGGGTCGCCGGACAGGTCGGCCCGCATGACCAGGGTGTTGACGAAGAACCCGATCAGATCCTCGGTCTCGGCCCGGTTCCGGTTCGCCACCGGCGTGCCCACGACGACGTCCTCCGTACCGGCGTACCGGCTCAACAGGACGTCGAAGGCCGCCAGCAGCGTCATGAACATCGTCGTGCCGCTGCGCCGGGCCAACGCCCGCAGCGACTCCATCGTCTGTGCCGCGACCGTGAACCGGGTGTACGCGCCGGCCGGTGACCACACCGCGGGGCGCGGGCGGTCCGTAGGCAGTTCCAGTGTCGGGACGTCCGACAACTGGTTCCGCCAGTACTCCAGTTGTCCGTCCAGCACATCTCCGGTCAGCCACTGCCGCTGCCAGAGGGCGAAGTCCGCGTACTGCACGGCGAGCGCGGGCAGCGACGGCGTACGGCCCGCACGCAACTCGTCGTACAGATACGCCAGTTCACGCTGGAAGATCCGCGTGGACCATTCGTCGGACACGACGTGGTGCATCGACAGCGCCAGTACGTGTTCGTCGGGCGCCACGCGGATGAGCATGGCCCGGATCAGCGGACCGTCCGCCAGGTCGAACGGCGTCGCCTCGTCGGCCGCGACCAGTTTCCCGGCCGCGTGCAAGGGGTCGCCCTCGGTCGAGACATCGATCAGCGGAAGCGGGAACACCGACGGCGGATCGATCAGCTGGTACGCCACGCCGTCCGGGCCGGCCACCAGCCGGGTCCGCAGCACCTCGTGCCGGGCGACGATCGCGCTCAGCGCGTCCTGGAGGGCGGGAACGTCGAGGTCCCGGCCCATGCGCACCCGCATCGGGAGGCTGTACTCCAGCGACCCGGGCTCCAGTTGGTCGAGGAACCACAGGCGCTGCTGGGCGAAGGACAGCGGCAGTTCGCGGTCCCGGGCGACCGGTGTCACCGGCCGCGCGTCGACCCGCTCCGACGACTCCGCGATCACCGCCGCCAGTCCCCGTACCGTCGGGTGGTCGAACAGTGTGGCGAGCGGGATCTCCGCTCCGAGGACGTCCCGGATACGGGAGACGACCTGGGTGGCCAGCAGCGAGTGTCCGCCCAGCTCGAAGAAGTTGTCCTCGGCGCCGACCCGGTCCACGGGCAGCAGACCGTGCCAGATCCCCGCGAGCAGTTCCTCCACCGCGCCCGAGGGAGCGACGAAGCCTTCCACGTCGGTGCGGCCGATCTCCGGCGCCGGCAGGGCGGCCCGGTCCAGTTTCCCGTTGGGAGTCAGCGGCAGGGACGCCACCTCGACGAAGACCGACGGGACCATGAACTCGGGCACGCTACGCCGGACATGCTCGCGCAGTTCGGCCGTCGCCGGGATGCCCTCGGCAGGATCGTCGGGGACCAGGTGGGCGACCAGTGCCCGGTCCGCCGCCTCGCCCCACGTCGTCACGACCGCCGACCGCACGGCGGGGTGAGCGGCGAGGACCGCCTCGACCTCGCCGGGCTCGATGCGGAACCCGCGTACCTTCACCTGGTGGTCGACGCGGCTCAGGAACTCCAGACGTCCGTCGGCCCGCCAGCGCACCTGGTCGCCGGAGCGGTACGCCCGCGACCCGTCACCGGCGAACGGATCCGCCACGAACCGCTCCGCCGTCAGCGCGGGCCGGCCCCCGTAGGCCCGGGCCAGGCTCGCCCCGGCGATGTAGAGCTCGCCCGCGACGCCGACCGGCACCGGGTTCAGCCGGTCGTCCAGCACCAGCAGCCGTACGTTGGTGAGGGGTTCGCCGATGGGGATCAGCCCGCCCGGCGACCAGTCCGCCGTACCGCCCGGGCCGGCGCCCGGACGCGGGCAGACCATGCTGGCCGCATCGATGGTGTTCTCCGTCGGGCCGTACAGGTTCGCCACGACGGCCGTGTCGTTCCTTGTGTAGAAGTGGGCCACATCGGCCGCGGACAACGCCTCGCCACCGCAGAACACGGCGCGCAGCGAGGGCAGCGACGATGGCCACGTGTGCGACACGAACAGTTTGAACAGTGAGGGCACGAACTGCACCACCGAGATCTGCCGGGCCTCCAGCAGCCCCACCAGATAGTCCAGGTCCCCGTGCCGCCCCGGCGCGGCGATCACCAGCTCGGCGCCGTTCGACAGTGGCCAGAACAGCTCCCACACCGACGCGTCGAAGGTCAGCGGCGTCTTGTGCAGCACCCGTTCCGACGCGTCCAGCTCGTGGCGGTCCTGCATCCACGAGACACGGTTGAGGACACCCCGGTGGGTGATCTGGACACCCTTCGGACGTCCGGTCGAGCCCGAGGTGTAGATGACGTAGGCGAGTTGCTGCGGGTGCACCGATACCCGTGCCGACGTGGACGGCAGTCCCGCGATGTCCGCGCGAGTGTCCGGATCGTCGAGCCAGACGACGGTGTCCAGCGCACCGCCCGCGGCCAGGTCGGCGGCCACCGCCCGGTGCCCGACCAGTGTCGAGGCGCCGCTGTCGGCGAGCATGAACTCCAGCCGCTCGCGCGGGTATTCAGGGTCGAGCGGGAGGTAGGCAGCGCCGGCCTGCCATACGGCCAGCACCGCCGCCACCATGTCCGGACCACGCTCCAGGCACAGCGCCACCACCGACTCGGCCCCCACACCCGCGTCGCGCAGGTGGTGTGTGAGCCGATTCGCCCGGGCCATCAACTCGCCGTACGTGAGGGTCAGTTCCCCTGATACGACGGCCACCGCGTCCGGTGTCGCGGCCGCCTGACCTGCGATCAGCTCGAGCATACCGGCCACCGCGGGCAGCTCCGCGGGGGTGTCCGTCCACTCGTGCAGCAGTTGGTGCCGCTCGGCCGCGGTCAGCAGCGGCAGCTCGCGCACGCTCCGGTCCGCGTCGTCGGTGACGGCCCGGAGCAGCGTGACCAGATGTCCCGCCATCCGCTCGATGGTGCCGGCGTCGAACAGGGCGGTGCTGTACTGGATCTCACCGGCCAGGGCGCCCCCGTCCTCCCCCAGGTTCATCATCAGGTCGAACTTCACCGGCAGGGATTCAGGCAAGGACGCGGAGACGGACGAGGAGGCGGTCTCCGAGACGGGCGCCGAATCGGTGTCCTCGCCGATGCCCGCACCGGTGGTCTCGCGCGGGCCGCCCCGCTCTTCCGCGGTGTAGCTGAAGAGCGCCTGGAAAAGCGGCGTACGGGACCGGTCGCGCTCCACGACCAGATCGTCCACCAGTTGCTCGAACGGCAGGTCCTGGTGGGCGTACGCGCCAAGCGCGGTCTCGCGCACCCGACGCAGCACCTCGGTGAAGGACGGGTCGCCGGACAGGTCCGTGCGCATGACCAGGGTGTTGACGAAGAACCCGATCAGGTCCTCGGTCTCGGCCCGGTTCCGGTTGGCCACCGGTGTGCCGATCGCGACATCCTCCGTGTCTCCATAGCGGCCCATGAGGACGTCGAAGGCGGCGAGCAGCGTCATGAACATCGTCGTGCCGTGCTCACGTGACAGCGCCCGCAGGGCGTCCGCGGTCTCCTCCGGGACGCTGAACCTCGCCGCCGCGCCATCGGTGGAGCGCACGGGTCGGCGGGGCCGGTCGGTCGGCAGGTCCAGCGTCGGTACGTCCGCCAACTTGTCGCGCCAGTAGCCGACTTGCTCGTCGAGGACTTCCCCGGTGAGCCAGTTCCGCTGCCAGGCGGCGAAGTCCGCGTACTGGAGCCCGAGCGGCGGCAGCGGGTCCGGCTCCCCGGACCTGAAGGCCTCGTACAGCGCCAGCAACTCGCGCTGCAGGACACGGTCCGACCACTCGTCGAAGACGACGTGGTGCATCGCCAGGGCCAGTACGTGGTCGTCCGGGGCCAGGTGGACGAGGGTGGCGCGGACGAGGGGCCCCCGGGCGAGGTCGAAGAGAGCCAGGGCGTCCTCGATGATCAGACCGTCCGCCTCCCGCTGTGGATCCTCGCCGCCCGACACGTCCAGCAGCCGGAGGGAGACCGGGGCCGGTGGGTCGACGAGCTGGTGCGGGACACCGTCGGCGTCGGCCACCAGACGGGTGCGCAGCACCTCGTGCCGGGCAACGACCGCGTCCAGCGCCGTGCGCAGGGCCGGGACGTCGATGTCACCGGTCAGGCGCAGACGGGTCGACATGTTGTACTCGGTCGAACCCGGCTCCAGCTGGTTCAGGAACCACAGCCGCTGCTGCGCGAACGACAGAGGCAGCGCCGCGTCCCGGGCGACGGCTGTCATCGGGGGCGCGGCGTCCCGGGCGGATCGGTCGATGACCGAGGCCAGGCCTCGGACGGTGGGGGCGTCGAACAGGTCTGCAAGAGACACCTCGACGCTGAACGCCTCCCGGATGCGGGAGACCGCCAGCGTGGCGAGGAGGGAATGCCCGCCGAGGTCGAAGAAGCCGTCCGTGGCACCGACCCGCTCCACACCCAGCACCTGGGCCCAGATCCCGGCGAGAAGTTCCTCAGTCGCCCCGGACGGCTCCGAGAAACCGCCGAGGCCCGCACGGGACGCGTCCGGCGCCGGGAGAGCAGACCGGTTGATCTTTCCGTTCGGGGTCAGCGGCAGGGCCGAAAGCTCGATGAACAACGACGGGACCATGTAGTCGGGCAGGGACCGATGCAGGTGCTCACGCAGCACCTCCGGGACCGGGATGCCGTGGGTGGGGTCGGCGGGCACCAGGTAAGCCACCAGACGGCGATCGCCGCCGTGCCCGTGCGCGGTCACCACCGCCGCACTGACCCGCGGATGACCGGTCAGAGCGGTCTCGATCTCACCCGGCTCGATCCGGAAGCCCCGCACCTTCAGCTGATCGTCGGCCCGGCCCAAAAACTCCAGCCGGCCCCCGGCCAGCCACCGCACCCGGTCCCCCGTGCGATACAGACGACCACCATCAGCAGCAAACGGATCCGGAAGGAACCGCTCACCCGTCAGCGCCCGACGACCAAGATACCCACGCGTCACCCCAGCACCGCCGATGAACAACTCACCACCGACCCCGACCGGAACCGGATTCAACCGCTCATCCAGCACATAGACCCGCGTGTTCGCGATCGGCACACCGATCGAGGGAACCCTCCCGGACACCCGCTCACACGCCGACCACACCGTGGTCTCCGTCGGCCCGTACATGTTCCACACACCGGCCGTGCGCTCCACCAACGCCGCCGCCAACGACACCGGCAACGCCTCACCCCCGCACAGCACCCGCAGACCCGGCACACCGTCCCAGCCGTCGGACACCAGCATCTGCCACGTCGCCGGCGTCGCCTGCATCACCGTCGCACCCACCCGCACCAGCTCACCCGCCAGTGCGGCGGGCACTCCTGCCACCTCACCGCCGGCCACCACGACCCGGGCACCCGACACCAGCGGCAACCACAACTCAAGCCCCGCAATGTCGAAGCCCAGCGTCGTCACCGCCAACAGCACATCACCGGCATCCAGCCCCGGCCTCTCCGACATCGCGGTCAGGAAGTTCACCAGGTTCCCGTGCGAGACCTGCACACCCTTCGGCCGCCCCGTCGACCCCGACGTATACAACACATACGCCAACTGGCCAGTCTCTATCGCCACTTCAGGAGCCGTCACGGGATACCCGGCCAGCGTCTCCACCATCGCCGGATCGTCCAGCCAGAGCGCCGACTCCACCTCAGCCCTCGCCACCAGACCCGCAGCAGCAGCCCGATGCCCGACCAGCACCGACGCCCCACTGTCCGCCAGCATGAACTCCAACCGCTCCACCGGGAACTCCGGATCCAACGGCAGATACGCTCCGCCCGCCTGCCACACCGCCAACGCGGCGACAGCCAGATCCACCCCACGCTCCAGGCACAGCGCCACCACCGACTCCGCACCCACACCAAGCCCCCGCAGGTGATGCGCCAGCCGGTTCGCCCGCGCCACCAGCCCGCCATACGTCAGCGACACATCACCCGACACGACAGCCACCGCATCCGGCACCACACCCGCCCGCCCGGCAATCCACTCATGCACACCGGCCACCGACACCGGCAAAGCCACCACCGTGTCGTTCCAGCCCCGCGTCAGCTGATCCACCTCGTCTGCGGCCAGCAGCGGCAGCTCAGCCACCCGCTGATCCGCATCAACGGCGACCGACTCCAGCAGCCGCACCAGATGCCCCGCCATCCGCTCCACCGTCACCGCATCGAACAACGCCGTACTGAACTGGATCTCCGCGGTCAGAGCACCGCCGGATTCAGCCAGGGCAAGCATCAGGTCGTACTTGACCGGCAAGGGACCGGAGTTACGGCCCGGACCCGCGTCGGGCTCGGCTCCCGTTTCCTCGTGGTGGACGTCGTCAGGGGCCGCTGCCGCGTAGGTGTAGAGGACCTGGAACAGCGGGGTACGGGAGCGGTCCCGCTCCACGACCAGGTCGTCCACCAGTTGCTCGAACGGCACATCCTGATGCCCGTAGGCACCCAACGCGGTCTCCCGCACCCGCCCCAGCACATCCGCGAACGACGGATCACCGGAGAGATCTGCTCGCATGACCAGTGTGTTGACGAAGAACCCGATCAGGTCCTCCGTCTCGGCACGGTTCCGGTTCGCCACCGGCGTGCCCACCACCACATCGTCCGAGCCGGCGTAGCGGCCCAGCAGCACGCTGAACGCCGCCAGCAGTGTCATCGACATCGTCGTTCCACTGCGGCCGGAAAGGGCACGCAGGGCCTCCGCGGTCCTGTCCGGGACCGAGAACCTGTGCACCGCGCCCTCGGTGGACCGGACGGGCGGGCGCGGCCGGTCCGCGGGAAGTTCCAGGACCGGGACTCCGGCCAGTTCCTGCCGCCAGTAGTCCAGTTGCCCTTCAAGAACGTCGCCGGTCAGCCATGCGCGCTGCCAGACCGCGAAGTCCGCGTACTGCACCGGCAGCGGCGGCAGCGGATCCGGCCCACCCGCACGGAACGCCTCGTACAGGGCGAGCAGTTCACGCTGAAGGATGCGGTCCGACCACTCGTCGGACACCACGTGGTGCGTGGACAGAGCCAGTACGTGTTCGTCCTGGGCCAGCCGGATCAGCGTGGCGCGGATCATCGGACCGTTCGCCAGGTCGAAGGGCGTGACGGCATCCGCCGTGAGCACCTCCCGCGTGATCGCAGTGGGGTTGGTGCTTCCTGACACGTCGACCACCGGCAGGGCGAACTCCGACGGCGGGTCGATCACCTGGTACGCGGCTCCGTCGGCGCCCGTCGTCAGCCGGGTGCGCAGCACCTCGTGCCGGGCGACGACCGCGCTCAGCGCCGCGGCCAGGGCGTCGACGTCCACGGCGTGCCGCCATCGCATCGGCGTGGGCAGGTTGTACTCGACGGAACCGGGCTCCAGTTGGTCGAGGAACCACAGGCGCTGCTGCGCGAAGGACAGTGGCAGTGCCTGGGTGCGGTCCGCGTGCGTGATCGGCGGCAGGACGTCGTCTCGTCCCGCGCCGTCGACCGCCGCTGCCAGCTCCCTCACGGTCGGCGCGTCGAAGAGGGTGGCGAGAGGTATCTCGACCCGGAAGGCCTCCCGGATGCGGGAGATCACCTGGGTGGCCAGGAGGGAGTGGCCGCCGAGGTCGAAGAAGCCGTCCGTGACGCCGACCCGGTCCGCGCCGAGTACCTGGGCCCAGATACCGGCGAGGAGTTCCTCGGTCGTGGTCACCGGAGCGACGTGGCGGCTCTCGGGCCGCGGCCCCTCGGGCTCGGGCAGGGCGAACCGGTTGATCTTTCCGTTCGGTGTGAGGGGAAGCGCCGGCAGTTCCATGAAGAGCGACGGGACCATGTATTCCGGCAGCGTCTGCCGTACATGCTCACGCAGCTCTCCCGGCGGCGGAGTGCTTCCGCCCTCCTCGCTCGCCACCAGGTAGGCCACCAGGCGGCGTTCGGCTCCCTCACCGTGTGCGGAGACGACCGCCGAACCGATCCGCGGATGCAGGGCCAGAGCGAACTCGATCTCGCCCGGCTCGATCCGGAAGCCGCGGACCTTCAGCTGGTCGTCGGCCCGGCCGAGGAACTCCAGGCGGCCGTCGGCCGGCCGGCGCACCCGGTCGCCGGTCCGGTACAGCCGGCCTCCGTCCGCGACGAACGGGTCCGCCACGTACCGCTCGGCCGTCAGCGCCTGGCGACCGAGATAGCCACGGGTCACACCGGCGCCGCCGATGAACAGCTCACCCGGCACGCCCACCGGCACAGGAGCCAGTCGCTCGTCCAGCACGTACACCCGCGTATTCGCGATCGGTGCACCGATACCGGGTATGCCGCCGTCGACGGGTTCGCACGCCGACCAGATCGTGGTCTCGGTGGGTCCGTACATGTTCCACACGCCGGCCGTGCGCTCCACCAGTGCCGCGGCCAAGGACGTCGGCAGTGCCTCACCGCCGCACAGGGCACGCAGGCCGGGCACACCGTCCCAGCCGTCGGACACCAGCATCTGCCACGTCGCCGGGGTCGCCTGCATCACCGTCGCACCCACCCGCACCAGCTCACCCGCCAGTGCGGCGGGCACTCCTGCCACCTCACCGCCGGCCACCACGACCCGGGCGCCCGACACCAGCGGCAACCACAACTCAAGACCCGCGATGTCGAAGCCCAGCGTCGTCACCGCCAGCAGCACATCCTCGCCGTCCAGCCCCGGGCGTCCGGCCATCGCCGACAGGAAACTGACCAGGTTGGCGTGCGAGACCTGCACACCCTTCGGCCGACCCGTCGACCCCGACGTGTACAGCACATAGGCCAACTGGGCAGCTTCGACGTCGACTTCGAGTGGATCGGACGACTGCGTGTCCAGCACGGCGTCGGTGGACGGATCGTCCAGCCAGACCACCGATTCCACACTCACACCCGCGCCTGTGTCCGTGTCCGTGCCGGCCACCAGAGCGGCGGCGACGGACCGGTGGCCCACCAGTACCGACGCGCCGCTGTCGGCGAGCATGAACTCCAGCCGCTCCTCCGGGAACTCCGGATCCAACGGCAGGTAGGCACCGCCCGCCTGCCACACCGCCAACGCGGCCACCACCATGTCCACCCCGCGAGGCAGGCACAGCGCCACCACGGACTCGGAGCCCACTCCCACCTGACGAAGATGACGCGCGAGACGGTTCGCCCGTCCCGTGAGCCCGCCGTACGTCAAGGACACGTCGCCCGACACCACGGCCACCGCGTCCGGCGCAGTCTGCGCGCGCCCCGCGATCAGCTCATGCACCCCGCCCGCCGACGGCAGGGGGGCCGCCGTGTCGTTCCACTCCCTCAGCAGCCGATCCCGCTCCACCGCGGTCAGCACCGGCAGCTCACCCACCCGCCGGCCACCGTCCTCGGCCATCGCCTCCAGGACCGTAGCCAGGTGTCCGGCCATCCGTTCCACGGTTCCGGCGTCCAGGCGAGCACGGTCGTACGACAGCTTGACGCGGAGTTCACGGCCGAAGCCGGCCGTGATGTGGAGGGGGTAGTTGACCTGCTCGCGCCCGTAGTCGAGGCCGGCTTCGAGGCCGTCGGCGGCGGAGTTCTCCCGGCTCGCGGCCAGGGTCTGGTCGGGGTAGTTCTCGAATACGAAGAGGGTGTCGAACAGGGCCTGGCCTGGCGGCAGTTCGCTGCACTCCGTGATCGTCACGAGCGAGGTGTGCTCGTACTTTCGGGCGCGCACCTGCTCGTCCTGGAGCTCGGCGAGCCAGTCGGTCACCGGCCGGTCCCGGTCGACCCGGACGCGTACCGGCGTGGTGTTGATCAGCAGGCCGACCATCTCGGCCATACCGTCGATCTGATCGCCGCGGCCCGAGGAGGTCACGCCGAACACCACGTCGTCGCTGTCGGCGTACAGGCCGAGCACCAGCGCGCACGCGCCCTGCACCACGGTGTTCACCGTCAGCCGGTGCCGGCGGGCGAACTCGGCCAGGCCGGCGGCGGCCTCGGTCGACGGCAGGGAGACCACTCGTTCGTCGCGGCCGCTGTCGCCGGTGGCGTGGGCGACTCCGAGAGACGTGGTTCCGGTGATGCCGGACAGCCGTTCGCGCCAGTACTCCCGTGCCTCGTCGCCGTCCTGGGCGGTGGTCCAGGCGATGAAGTCCCGGAAGGACGCGCGGGGTCCGAGGTCCGGCACGCTTCCCCGGCGCAGTGCCTGGTAGGCCTCCAGCATCTCGCCCATGACGATGGGCAGACTCCAGCCGTCGAGGAGCAAGTGGTGATAGCTCCAGAAGAGTTGGTGCCGGTCGTCGGCCAGCCGGACCAGTGCGAGGCGCACCAGGGTGGGAGCGGAGAAGTCGGCGCCACGGGCCCAGTCGGCCGACAGGTGGTCCTCGATCGCCCGCTGCCGCGCCCCCTCCGCCAGGTGGGAGAGGTCGAGGTCCTCGAACGGCAGGGGTACGGTCCGGGAGACCACGGCCAGTGGTTCGGGCACGCCGTCCCACACCACCGTGGTACGGAGCACCTCGTGCCGGGCGAACACCAGCTCACAGGCGCGCTTGAGGGCGTCGAGGTCCAGTTCGCCCTCCAGCAGCATGCCGTTCTGGACCCAGTACATGCCGGGATCGGCGGACAGCCGGGTGTGGAACAGCATGCCCTGCTGGAGTGCGGTCAGCGGATAGATGTCGTCGATCGTCGTGGGCAGCTGCCGTCCGACGCGGTCGATGGTCTGCTGGTCGACGCTGGCCAGGGGGAAGTCCGACGGGGTGTTCCCGTGGACGTCGGGCTCGCAGCAGTACTCGATGAGGTCGCTCAGGACATCGGCGTACCGCTGTGCGAGCCGCTGGACCGTCGTCTCGTCGTGCACCTCGCTGCCGTACGTCCACACCATTTCCAGACGGCCGTCGGCCACCCGGCAGTTGACGTCGATGAGGTGGGCGCGGTCACCCGCCTGCGACCATGCCCGGCCCAGCGAGCCACGGCCGGGGCGGAACGGTCCCGTCTCACCGCCGGAAGTGCCAGAAGCACCAGCGGCGCCAGAAGCACCTACGTCGTTAGCGGCGTCAGGAGCGCCAGGAGCGCCCGCGGTACCCGGAGCGCCGGTCGCGGACTCGTGGGTGTCGGTGCGTCGGTCGCGCTGGCTCAGATAGTTGAAGCTGACCTCCGGCGCCGGGCCCGTACGCGGGAGGCGGTCCGTGAGGTGGCGGAGCAGGCCGTGTCCCAGGCCCTTCCTGGGGACCGCCCGGAGGTACTCCTTCGTGCGGCGGAGGGCGGCTCCGAGGTCGCCGTCCCGGGCGCCGGTCAGGGCGACCGGGTACATGCTCGTGAACCAACCGACGGTGCGGGACACGTCGATGTCGGCGCCGACGTCCTCGCGGCCGTGGCCCTCCAGGTCCACGACGACCGACGGGACGCGCGCCCACGGGGCGAGGACCATGCCGAGCGCGGTGAGCAGCACGTCGTTGATCTGCGTCCGGAACGCGCTCGGCACCTCGCGCAGGAGCCGCTCGGTCTGCTGGGCTCCGAGCGCGGTGACGACGTCCCTGGCCGAGGCCACACTGTTGTGCCCGTCCCGGTCGCGCGGGAGCGGCGCGGCCGAGGTCTCGATCTCCTGCCAGTAGGCGGCCTCGTCCGTGACCTCCGCGGAGGCCGCCAGTTCGCCGAGCCGCTGCGACCAGCGCTGGAACGACGTCGTCTTGGCGGGCAGTTCCACCGTCGTGGCACCGCGTGCGGCCTGCTCGTACGCCGATGTCAGGTCTTCGAGCAGGATCGGCCAGGAGACGGCGTCCACGGCCAGGTGGTGGACGACCAGGAGAAGCAGTTGGCCGCGCTCGCCCCGGTCGAAGAGTGCCAGTCGCAGCAGCGGGCCGTCGTGCAGATCGAGCGCGGCCTGCACCTCAGTTGCACGGGCTTCCAGGTACTCCTCCGCGCCGTCCGTCATGTCGTCCGCCGCGTGGCCGGCTTCGCCGTCCGCGGCGGGGGCGTCGATCACCGTCACCAGGTCGGCCGGCTCGGAGGCCGACACCCGCCCGGTCCACACACCGTCGGCGTCCCGTACGAAGCGGGAGCGCAGCGCGTCGTGCTGCCCGACGACGGCGTGTGCGGCCGCTCGGAGCGCGGCGGTGTCCACCCGGCCGACGGCCTCCAGGACCACCGACTGGTTGAAGTGCGACGGGTCGGGCAGTTCACGTTCCAGGTACCAGTGCTGGATGGGGGTCAGCTGGAACTCTCCGCTGACCAGGCCCTGTTCGGCGTCCGCGGCGCTCTCGCCCGATGCCACGGAAGCCAGGGACGCCACCGTCTGGTGGTCGAACAGCTGTGCCGCGGTGACGTGGACGCCGAACTCTCGGGCCCGGGCCACGACACGGATGCTGATGATGGAATCGCCGCCGAGGTCGAAGAAGTTGTCCTCCACGCCGACCCGGTCGAGGCCGAGGACCTGGGCCCAGGCGTCGGCGAGGATCCGTTCCACGTCGGTGCGGGGCGCGACATAGGTGCTCGCGGCCACCGCGCGCGTTCCGTCGGGCGCGGGCAGGGCCCCCCGGTCGATCTTCCCGCTCCGTGTCATCGGCATCCCGGCCATCTCGGTGAAGACCGCCGGAACCATGAACTTGGGCAGGTGCTCTCCCACGAACGCGCGCAACTCCGCGACGGGCGGCATGCCCTCGGCCATGTCGGCGGGGACCAGGTAGGCGACGAGCTTGCGCTCGGTACCGGTTCCGTACGCCGTGACGACGGCGGTCCGCACGCCGGGGTGATCGGTGAGGACCGTCTCGATCTCGCCGGGCTCGATACGGAACCCGCGGACCTTGACCTGGTTGTCGGCGCGGCCGATGAACTCCAGTCGTCCGTCGCCCAGTCGGCGCGCCCGGTCTCCCGAGCGGTACATGCGCGAGCCGTCCGCGGCGAACGGGTCGGCGAGGAAGCGTTCCGCGGTGAGGGCCCCCCGGCCGCCGTAGCCGCGGGTGACTCCGGCGCCGCCGATGAACAGCTCACCCGCGACGCCCACGGGCACCGGGTTCAGCCATTGATCGAGTACGTGGACCCGCTCGTTGACGTAAGGCGTGCCGATCGGGGGTGTGCCGTCGGACTCGACCTCGCCCGCGGTGGTGGCGATGGTGGTCTCGGTGGGGCCGTAGACGTTGAGCAGGCGCAGACGCTCGCGCCACCGTTCGGTGAGTGCGGCCTCCACACGCTCGCCGCCCACCAACACCGTGGCCAGGTCGGGGAGTTCGTCGGGTGGCAGGACCTCCAGCACGGACGGCGTCATGAACGACAGGCTCACGGCACTGCGGCGCATCAGGGAGGTCAGCCGCTCGGGCGGGGTGCGGTCCTGCGCCTCGGCCACGACCAGGGTCGCGCCCGTGGGCAGCGCCATCACCACCTCCCACACCGAGGCGTCGAAGCTGAACGAGGCGAATCCGAGCACGTGGTCGCCCGGACCGGCGTGGAGCAGCGGCCGCATCGCCTCGGCGAGAGTCGTCACCCCCCGGTGCGGCACGTGGACGCCCTTGGGACGTCCGGTCGAGCCGGAGGTGTAGATGATGTACGCGAGCTGGTCCGGCAGGACGTCTGTCCGCGGGGGTGTGGCGGGCATCGCCGCGAGGCCGGTCCAGGTGGCCGGGTCGTCCAGCCACAGCACGGTCGCCGGCGAGGTGTCGGCCGCGAGGCCGGCGGCCACCGTCTCGTGGCCCAGCAGGACCGACGCGCCCGAGTCGGCCACCATGAACTGGAGCCGTTCGAGCGGATAGGCGGGGTCGAGGGGCAGATAGCCCGCGCCCGCCAGCCACACAGCCAGGGTGGCGACCGCCATGTCCGCGCCGCGTTCCAGGCACAGTGCCACGACGGACTCGGGGCCGACGCCCGTTCGCCGCAGGTAGTGGGCGAGCCGGCTCGCGCGGGCCAGCAATGCGCTGTACGTGAGCGTGTGTTCGCCGGCCATGACGGCCACGACGTCGGGGGTGGCGGCGGCCTGGGCGGCGATCAGCTCGTGCAGACCGCCCGTGGAAGGCAGGTCCGCGGCGGTGTCGTTCCACTCGTGGACGAGCTGATGGCGTTCCGCCGGGGGCAGCACGGGAAGTTCGCCGATGTGCCGGTGCGGGTCGGCGGCGACCGCGTCGAACAGGGTGACCAGGTGACCGGTCATCCGCTGGGCGGTCGTTGCGTCGAACAGGGCGGAGCTGTACTGGAGTTCGCCGGTCAGCGAGCCGTTCTCGTCCGCCAGGGTCAGCACCAGGTCGAACTTCACGGGGATCTGCTCAGGGTCACCGTCGGTGCCCGCCTCGACGGCTGCGTCCCCGTTCACGGTGGCGCCCTCCGCGCCGCTCGCCGTGCCGTTCGCGGTACCACCGGCTGTGCCGCCCGCCGCGCCGGGCTCCTCGGGTACATAGCTGAACATGACGTCGTAGAGCGGGGTGCGGGACCGGTCCCGTTCCGTCACGAGAGCGTCGACGAGCCGGTCGAACGGCAGGTCCTGGTGCGCGTAGGCGCCCAGCGCCGTCTCCCTTACCCGGCCCAGGAGTTCGATGAAGGACGGGTTGTCGGACAGGTCGGTGCGCATGACGAGGGTGTTGACGAAGAACCCGATCAGGTCCTCCGTCTCGGCGAGGGTCCGGTTGGCCACGGGTGTGCCCAGGGCGACGTCATCGGTGTCGCCGTAGCGGCCCAACAGCACGTTGAACGCGGCCAGCAGCGTCATGAACATGGTGCTGCCGTGCTCGCGGGACAGCGCACGAAGAGCTTCGGCGGTCCCGGGCTCGACGGTGAACCTGGCGACCGCCCCTTCGGTGGACCGTACGAGGGGGCGCGGCCGGTCGGTCGGCAGCTCCAGCACCGGAGCCTGCGCCAACTGCTCTGTCCAGTAACTCAGTTGACCGTCCAGGACGTCGCCGGACAGCCACCGGCGCTGCCAGGCGGCGACATCGGCGTACTGCACGGCGAGCGGCTCCAGCGGATTCGGCTCACCCACGCGGAACGCCTCGTACAGCGCCGACAGCTCACGGCGCAGGACACGGTCCGACCACTCGTCGAAGACGACGTGGTGCATCGCGAGCGCCAGTACGTGCTCGTCCGGGGCGAGCCGGACGAGGGTGGCCCGGACGAGAGGGCCGCGTGCCAGGTCGAACGGGGTGAGCCCGTCCTTGCCGAACAGGCGGTCGGCCTCGTCCTGGGGCCGGACGCATCCGCTGACGTCCACGACCGGCAGCGGGAGCCCCGTCGGCGGGTCGATCACCTGGTGCGCGACACCGTCCGGGCCGGCCACGAGCCGGGTCCGCAGGACTTCGTGCCGGGCGACGATCGCGTCCAGCGCCGCACCGAGAGCCGGGAGGTCCACCTCGCCGGTCAGATGCACGCGGGTCGACATGTTGTATTCGGGCGAGCCCGGCTCCAACTGGTCGAGGAACCAGAGCCGTTGCTGCGCGAACGAGAGCGGCAGCGTCTCGTCGCGGGCGACGGCCGTCACCGGGGGTGCGGCGTCCCGGGCGGAACCGTCGATCACCGCGGCGAGCCCGCGCACCGTCGGACGGTCGAACAGGGCGGAGAGCGGGAGTTCGACCGCGAGGATCTCCCGCACCCGGGAGACGACCTGGCCGGCCAGCAGCGAGTGGCCGCCGAGGTCGAAGAAGCCGTCCGTGGCACCGACCCGCTCCACGCCGAGGACCCGCTCCCAGACACCGGCGAGGAGTTCCTCGGTGGCGGTGCCGGGGGCGACGTACCGGCTGCCCGAACCGGCCCGGATCCCGTCCGGCTCTGGCAGGGCCGCCCGGTCGGTCTTGCCGTTCGGGGTCAGCGGCAGCGCGGCCAGCTCGACGAACACGGACGGGACCATGAACGACGGGAGCCGCTCGCCCGCGAAGGCCCGCAGTTCGGCGGCGGCCGGGGCGCCCTCGGCCGGGTCCGCCGGGACGAGGTACGCCACCAGCCGGCGGTCCCCGCCCTCGCCGAACGCCGTCACGACCGCCGTGCGGACACCCGGGTGGGTGCCGAGCGCCGACTCGATCTCGGCGGGCTCGATGCGGTAGCCGCGGACCTTCACCTGGTCGTCGGCGCGGCCCAGGAAGTCCAACTGTCCGTCCGCCAGCCAGCGCACCCGGTCCCCGGTCCGGTACAGCCGGGAGCCGTCCCCGGCGAACGGGTCGGCCACGAACCGTTCGGCGCTGAGCGCCGGACGGTTCCCGTATCCGCGCGCCAACTGCGGCCCTGCGATGAACAGTTCACCGGGGACACCGACCGGCACGGGTTTCATGAAGGCGTCCAGGACGAACACCCGGGTGCCCGCGATGGGGGCGCCGATGGGAGGAACGCCGGGCACGTCGTGCGGCTGGGCCACCCCGATCGGGGCGATGCTCGCGCACACCGTGCTCTCCGTCGGCCCGTACGCGTTCAGCAGCCGGTGGTGGTCGCTCCAGGCGGCGGCGAGTGTCGCGTCGAGCCGTTCGCCCGCCGTGACGAGGGTGGTCATGCCGTCGAGGTCACCCGGCCGCAGCACGTCCAGGAGGGACGGCGGTACGGTCGCCACGCTGACCCCGGCACGCACGACCAGGGACGCCAGCCGTTCGGCGTCGGAACGCTCGGGCGCCTCGGCGACCACCAGGGTCGCGCCGACCGCCAGCGCCATCACCAGTTCCCACACCGACGCGTCGAAGCTGAACGGCGCGAATCCGAGCACGACGTCGTCACGTCCCGTGCCCAGCGCACTCCGCTGCGCCGTGGCCAGGCTGACCAGCCCCCGGTGGGACAGGTGCACACCCTTGGGCCGGCCGGTCGAACCGGAGGTGTAGATCACGTACGCGAGCTGGTCGGGCAGGACGCGCCCCGGCGGAGGGATGTCGGGCAGCGCCGCGAGTTCCGTCCGGGTGTCCCGGTCGTCCAGCCACACCACGGTCTCCGGTGCGGTGTGCGCCACCAGGTCGGCGGCCGTGCTCCGGTGCCCGATCAGCACCTTCGCACCGCTGTCGCCGAGCATGAACTCCAGCCGCTCGGCCGGGTATTCGGGGTCCAGCGGCAGATACGCCGCCCCCGCCTGCCAGACCGCGAGGACCGCGACCGCCAGGTCCACGCCGCGCTCCAGGCACAGTGCCACCACCGACTCGGGCCCGACGCCCGCCCGGCGCAGGCGCTGCGCGAGCCGGTTGGCCCGCAGCAGCAGTCCGTCGTACGTGAGCGACCGCTCGCCCGCCACCACGGCCACCGCGTCGCCGGACAGGTCCGCGTGCGCGGTGATCAGCTCGTGGACCCCGCTCTCCGCGGGCAGCACGACGGCCGTGTCGTTCCACTCCCGCAGCAGGCGGTCGTGTTCGTCCGCCGTCAGTACGGGCAGGTCACCGACGTACTCGCCGGTGTCCGCGGCGATGGCCTCCAGGACCGTGCCCAGGTGACCCGCGAGGCGCTCGACGGCCGCGTCGTCGTAGTGGGCGCGGTCGTAGGAGAGGCGGACGACCAGCTCCTGCGCGGAGGAGGCGATCACGCCGAGGGGGTAGTTGGACTGGTCGCGTCCGTAGTTGGTCCCGGCGCGCAGACCGTCGTCCTCACCCGTGTACCGGCCGGCCTGCCCGCCCTCGACCAGCGCCTGGTCGGGGTAGTTCTCGAAGGCGAAGACGGTGTCGAACAGGGCCTGTCCGGGCGGCAGTTGACCGCATTCGGCGATGGTCACCAGCGGCGTGTGCTCGTACTTGCGGCCGCGTACCTGTTCGTCCTGCAGCGCGGACAGCCAGTCGGCGACGGGCCGGTCACGGTCGATGCTCACCCGCACGGGGGTGGTGTTGATGAGCAGGCCGACCATCTCGTCCATGCCGTCGATCTGACCGCCGCGGCCGGACGAGGTGACTCCGAAGAGGATGTCGTCGCTGCCCGCGTACAGACCGAGCACGAGGGCCCAGGCACCCTGCACCACCGTGTTGAGCGTCAGCCTGTGCCGGCGGGCGAACTCGGCGAGACCGGACGTGGACACCGGGGCCGACAGCGGCACCTGGCGTTCGTCGCGTCCCTGGTTCCCGGTGGCGTGCTCCAGGCCGAGGGTCGTGGGCTCGGAGATTCCGGCCAGCCGCTCACGCCAGTACTCCCGCGCCTCGTCCGCGTCCTGTCCGACGGCCCAGGCGACGAAGTCCCGGAAGGGCGCACGGGCGGCGAGCCGCGGCCGGTTGCCCTCACGCAGTGCCTGGTACGCCTCCAGCACCTCGTTCAGCACGATGGGCACACTCCATCCATCGAGCAGCAAGTGGTGGAAGCTCCACACCAGTTGGTGCCGCTCGTCGGTGAGCCTGATCAGGGAGATCCGCACCAGTGTCGGAGCGGAGAAGTCCGCGCCGCGCTCCCAGTCGGCCTCCAGATGCTCCGTGACGGCGTGCCGCCGCGCCTCCTCGTCGAGGTGCGAGAGATCCAGTACGTGGAGGGGCAGGGGTACGGACCGGGACACCACCGCGAGTGGCTCCGGTGCCCCCTCCCACACCACCGCACTGCGCAGCACCTCATGCCGCGCGAAGACCAGCTCCCACGCCTGCTGCAGCGCGTCGAGATCCAGCCTGCCTTCGAGGAGGACACCGTTCTGGGCCCAGTACATGCCGGGCTCGGTGGCCAGCCGGGTGTGGAAGAGCATGCCCTGCTGGACGGCGGTCAGCGGATGGATGTCCTCGATCACCGTCGGGATCCCGCCGGTGATCAGGTCCAGGGCGTCCTGGTCGAGGCGGGCCAGCGGGAAGTCCGACGGGGTGTGTCCGGTGACCTCCGGACGGCAGCAGTACTCGATCAGGTCGGCGAGGACATCGAGGTACCGCTGTGCCAGCCGTCGCACGGTCGCCTCGTCGTGCACCTCGCAGCTGTACGTCCACTCCATCTCCAGGCTGCCGTCGGCGACCTGGCTGTTGACCTCGATGAGGTGCGCGCGCGTACCGTCCGCCGACTGGGACTCGCCGAGCGAGCGGCCGGACGGCCCGAAGAGCGCACGGTCGGGCGCGGGGCTGCGGGTGTCGGCCGACTGGCGGGGCGACTGGTGGGAGGACTGGCCGAGGTAGTTGAAGGAGACCTCGGCGGTGGGAGCCGCGCCCGCCGGTGTCCTGTCGGTGAGATGCCGGAGCAGGCCGTGTCCCAGACCCTTGCGCGGCACGGCCCGCAGGTTCTCCTTCGTACGGCGCAGCAGCACACCCAGGTCACCGTCGGCGGCGCCGCTCAACGCGACCGGGTGCACGCTGGTGAACCACCCGACGGTACGGGACACGTCGACGTCGGCGCCGACGTCCTCGCGGCCGTGACCTTCCACGTCCACGACAACCGATGCCGTCCCGGTCCACTCGGTCAGCACCGCGCCCAGCACGCTGAGCAGTACGTCGTTGATCTGAGTCCGGAACGCGCTCGGCACCTCGCGCAGCAGGCGCTCGGTCCGCTCCGCGCCCAGGGCCGTCCGGGCGTTGCGGACCGAGGCGTTGCGATTCGGGCCCTCGTGGTCGCGGGGCAGGCGCACCGCGGCGGCCTCGATCTCCTGCCAGTACCCGTCCTCCGCCGTCACCTCCGGGGAGGCCGCCAGCTCACCGAGCCGCTGCGCCCAGCGCGGGAAGGACGTCGTCTTGGCCGGCAGCTCCACCCTCGCGGTACCGCGTTCGACCTGCTCGTACGCCGATGTCAGGTCTTCGAGCAGGATCGGCCAGGAGACGGCGTCCACGACCAGGTGGTGGATGACCAGGAGGACCAGTTGGCCCCGGCCACCTTGGTCAACTTGGTCACCTCGCCGGCCCTGGTCGGCCTCGTCGCCTTGATCGCCATGGTCGCCTTGATCGGCTCGCTCGATGAGGGCCGCGCGGAGGAGGGGCCCGTCGCTCAGGTCCAGGTCGGCCTGCACCTCCGTGGCCCGCGCCTCCAGGAACGCCTCTTCTGTGTGGCCCTCTTCGGCGTCGCCCCCATCGGCGTCCTCCGCTCCGACGTCCGCGCCGGAGGCGTCGATCAGGGTGAGGAGGTCGGCCGTCTCCACGGCCACCACTCGCCCGGCCCACGCACCGTCCTCTTCCCGTACGAAGCGGGAGCGCAGCACGTCGTGGTGCTCGACCAACGCGGCCAACGCGGAACGCAGCAGCTCGGGGTCGACCGGGCGGCCCGCCTCAAGAACCATCGACTGGTTGAAGTGCGCGGGACGCGGCAACTCACGTGCCAGGAACTGCTGCTGGACGGGCGTCGGTGAGAAGTCGGCGACAACCCGCCCCTGTTCGGCAACCACGGCGCTCGTGGCCGCCGCCACCGACGCCAGACCGGCCACGGTCTGGTGCTCGAACAACTGCGCCACGGTGACGTGGACGCCGAACTCACGGGACTTCGCCGCGACCCGGATGCTGATGATCGAGTCGCCGCCGAGGTCGAAGAAGTTCTCTTCGATGCCGACCCGTTCCACACCGAGCACCTGAGCCCACACCTCGGCCAGGATCCGTTCGGCGTCGGTACGGGGCGCCACGTACTCGCCTGCCGTACCGGTGCGAGCTGTGCCGTCCGGGAGCGGGAGTGCGGAGCGGTCGAGTTTGCCGTTGGGGGTGAGGGGGAGTGCGGCGAGTTCGATGAAGGTCGCCGGGACCATGAAGGCCGGGAGCCGTGAGCCGGTGAAGGTGCGCAGGTCTGGGGTGGAGGGGAGGCCGTCCGTCTGGTCGGCGGGGACGAGGTAGGCCACGAGTTTGCGGTCCTCGGTGTCGCCGAATGCCGCGACGACGGCGGTGCGGATCTGGGGGTGGGTGGTCAGGACCGCTTCGATCTCGCCGGGTTCGATGCGGAAGCCGCGTACCTTGACCTGGTCGTCGGCTCGCCCGATGAAGTCGAGGGTGCCGTCGGGGAGCCAGCGGGCCCGGTCGCCGGATCGGTACATCCGGGTGCCGTCCGCGGTGAACGGGTCCGGTAGGAAGCGTTCGGCGGTCAGGGCGGGCTGGGCGCGGTATCCGCGGGCCACCTGCGGGCCGGCGATGAACACCTCACCGGCCACCCCGACGGGGACGGGGTTGAGGCGGGCGTCCAGGACATACAGGCGGGCGTTCGCGACCGGGGCACCGATCGGCGGAGCCGTGGTCACGTCCGGGGAGACCGCACCCGTGGTCACCATGACGGTGGCCTCGGTGGGACCGTAGGTGTTCACCAGCGTGCGGCCCGTTGCCCAAGCCTGGGCCACCGGCTGGGTGAGCCGTTCCGCACCCAGCAGCAGCGTCTGAATGCCGGGAACCTCTGTCGGGTTCAGCACGCCCAGCAGGGAGGGCACCACGCTCGCCGCTCCCACCGCCTGCGCACCGATCATCGAGGTCAGCGCCTCCGGGGCGGTGCGCTCGGTGCTGCTCGCCACCACCAGGGTGCCGCCCGAGGCCAGCGTGACCGCCACGTCCAGTACCGCCGCGTCGAAGCTGAACGACGCGAACTGCAACACCCGCACACCCGGCCCGGCGCCCAGGACCGGAGACAGTCCGGTGACCATGCCGGTCACGCTGCGGTGAGCGACCTGCACACCCTTCGGCCGGCCCGTCGAGCCGGACGTGTAGATGACGTATGCCAGCTGATCCGGCCGTACGGATACTTCGGGCGCCGTGGACGGCAGACCCTCAGTGACAGCCGGGTCATCCAGCCATATCACCGACTCCACCGGAAGTCCTCCGGCCACCTCGGCTACCTCGGCAACCGAGCTGTGTCCGATCAGCACCTTCGCGCCGCTGTCGGCGAGCATGAACTCCAGTCGCTCGACGGGGTAATCGGGGTCCAGCGGCAGATAGGCACCGCCCGCCTGCCACACCGCCAGCATCGCCACGACCATGTCGACGCCACGCGGCAAGCACAGCCCCACCACCGACTCCGCACCCACCCCGAGCCCCCGCAGGTGATGCGCCAGCCGGTTCGCCCGCGCCATCAGGCCGCCGTACGTCAGCACCTCACCGTCCGCGACCACAGCCACCGCATCCGGTCGGACGTGTGCCTGATCCGCGATCAGCTCCCGCACCCCGCCCACACCCGGCAACGGCTCGACGGACCCGTTCCACTCCTCGACCACCCGCCGCCGCTCACCCGCACCAAGCACAGGCAGCTCGCCGACACACTGCCCCGCATCCTCCGCAATGCTCTCCAGCACGTTGACGAGGTGGCCGGCCAAGCGCTCGACGGTCGCGGAGTCGTACTGAGCCCGCTCGTACGACACCTTGATCATGAGTTCGCGTCCGGAACCGGCAGTGATGCTGAGCGGGTAACTCGCCTGCTGGCGGACGTGGTTGAGCCCGGTCCCAAGACCACTCGCCGCAGAGAGTTCGCGGCTGTCGGTCAGAGTCTGGTCCGGGTAGTTCTCGAAGACGAAGAGAGTGTTGAACAGAGCCTGCCCCGGCGGGAGTTCACTGGCCTCAGCAATCGTCACCAACGGCGTGTGCTCATACCCACGCGCCCGCACCTGCTCATCCTGCAACCCCGCCAACCACTCCACCACCGGCCGATCCCGCTCCACCCGCACCCGCACCGGCGTCGTATTCAGCAACAGACCCACCATCGAGTCCATCCCGTCGATCTGGCCACCACGACCCGACGACGTCACACCGAACACCACATCATCCGAACCCGCATACACAGAGAGCACCAACGCCCACGCACCCTGGACCACCGTGTTCAACGTCAACCGATGCCGCCGCGCAAACCCCGCCAGACCCCCACCCGCCACCACCGACGGCAACCCCACATGCAAATCCTCCGACCCCACCTCCCCCGTCACCCGCTCCACACCCAACACCGTCGGCTCCACAAACCCCGCCAACCGCTCACCCCAAAACCCACGCGCCTCCACCAGATCCTGACCCGCCACCCACCCCGCAAAATCCCGGAACGGCGCACGCACCTGGAGTTGGGGCCGCTCGCCCGCACGGAACGCGTGATACGCCTCCAGCACCTCCCCCAGCACAATCGGCACACTCCACCCATCCAGCAGAAGATGGTGATAACTCCACACCAGCTGATGACGGCCCTCCGCCAACCGGATCAACACCAGACGCACCAGCGTGGGAGCCGAAAAATCAGGACCCCGCTCCCAGTCCGCAGCCAGGAAATCATCCACCCGCCGCCGGCACACATCCCCCTCCAGATGCGAGAAATCCAGCACCTCCAACGGCACCGGCACCGACCGCGACACCACCGCCAACGGCTGCGGAACCCCCTCCCACACCACCGCACTGCGCAACACCTCATGCCGCGCAAACACCAACTCCCACGCCCGCCTCAAAGCACCAAGATCAAGCACACCCTCCAACAACAGACCGTTCTGCACCCAGTACATCCCCGCATCCGCAGACAACTGACTGTGAAACACCATCCCCTGCTGCAACGCCGTCAACGGATACACCTCATCAATCACCGCCCCCACACAACGGGCGACAACACCATCCAACGCAACCTGATCCAACCCAGCCAACGGAAAATCCGACGGCGTATACCCACCCACCCCAGAACGGCAGCAGTACTCGATCAAATCAGCGAGGACATCCACATACCGCTCCGCCAACCCCCGCACCGTCGCCTCCCCATACACCTCACCCCCATACGTCCACACCATCTCCAAACGACCACCCACCACCTGACTGTTCACCTCGATCAGGTGAGGTCGATCGCCCTCGGACGACTGTGCCGCGCCCAGGTCTCTGCCGGACGGGCGGAAGCGGTTGGTGTTGTGGCCCTCGCCGGTGTCAGGTGCGTCGGGGCGTCGGCCGGACTGACCGAGGTAGTTGAATGCGACCTCCGCGCCCGGGCCCGGGATCGGCTCCCAGTCGGTGAGGTGTCGCAGCAGCCCATATCCCAGGCCCTTGCGCGGGACTGTCCGCAGGTCTTCCTTCGTACGGCGAAGCAGCGCGCCGAGGTCACCGTCCTCGACGCCGCGCAGCGCTACCGGGTGCACGCTGGTGAACCACCCGACGGTACGGGACACGTCGATGTCGGCGCCCACGTCCTCGCGGCCGTGGCCCTCCACATCCACCACGACCGAGGACGTCCCGGTCCACTCCGTGAACACCGCACCCAGCGCACTCAGCAGCACATCATTGATCTGCGTCCGGAACGCACTGGGCACCTCACGCAGCAGACGCTCCGTCCGCCCCGCGTCCAGAGCCACCGACACCCGACGGGCCGCCGCGGCCGTGTTCGCACCCTCGTACTCACGCGGCAACGCCCCCGCCGCAGCCTCCACCTCCCGCCAGTGAGCCGCCTCGCCCGCAACCTCCGGCGACACCGCCAGCTCACCGAGCCGCCGCGCCCAACCGAGGTACGAGGACGTCTTCGGCGGGAACTCCACCCGCACGACACCACGCTCTGCCTGCACATACGCCGATGCCAGATCCTCCAGCAGCACAGGCCAGGAGACCGCGTCCACGACCAGGTGATGGACGACCACCAGGAGAAGTTGCCCTCGCTCGCCCCGGTCGAAGAGGGCTGCCCGGAGGAGCGGTCCGTCGGTCAGGCCGAGTCCGGCCTGTACCTCCGTGGCCCGGGCCTCCAGGAACTCCTCTTCGATGTCCGCAGCGGAGGTGTCGATCAGCGTCACAAGGTCGGCCGGCTCGACCGCCGCCATCACACGGCCGACCCACTCCTCACCCTCCCGTACGAAACGGGAACGCAGCGCGTCGTGATGTTCCACCAGGGCGCCCAACGCCGTGCGCAGTAGGTCGGGTTCGATACGGCCCGTGGTCTCCAGCACCGTCGACTGATTGAAGTGCTGGGGCTCCGGCAGCTCGCGCTCCAGGAACCAGCGCTGGATCGGAGTCAGCGGGAACTCTCCGACCACCAGGCCCTGTTCGGCGTCCGTCGTGCTCTCCCCCGACGCCACGGGTGCCAGGCCGGCCACCGTCTGATGGTCGAACAACTGCGCCACGGTCACGTGGATCCCGAGTTCCCGGGCCCGGGCCACCACGCGGATGCTGCTGATCGAATCGCCGCCGAGTTCGAAGAAGTTGTCCTCGGCCCCGACCCGTTCGACGCCCAGAACCTGCGCCCACACCCCGGCCAGCAGCTGTTCAACGCCGACACGCGGTTCGACGTAAGCCTCTGCGGAACCCATGCGGGCCCCGTCGTCGGGTGCCGGCAGCGCGGCCCGGTCGGTCTTTCCGTTCGCGGTCAGCGGCAGCGCGGCCAGTTCCATGAAGACGGCCGGGACCATGAAGGCCGGCAGACTTCGCTGGACGTGGTCCCGGACGTCATTGACCGCCGGTATGCCCTCTGCCTGGTCGGCCGGAACGAGGTAGGCGACGAGGCGGCGGTCCTCGGTGTCCCCATGGGCCGTCACGACGGCCGAGCGGATCTGGGGGTGGGTGGCGAGGACCGCTTCGATCTCGCCCGGCTCGATACGGAAACCACGGACCTTGACCTGGTCATCGGCGCGGCCCAGGAATTCCAGCTGCCCGTCCGGCGACCAGCGGGCCCGGTCGCCCGACCGGTACATGCGCGAACCGTCGCCCGCGTACGGGTCGGGCAGGAAGCGCTCGGCGGTCAGTGCGGAGCGCCCGCCGTAGCCGCGGGCCACACCGGTGCCGGCGATATACAGCTCGCCCGCCACGCCGACCGGGGCCGGGTTCAGCCGCTCGTCCAGGACGTACGTCCTTGTGTTGTCGATCGGGGCGCCGATCGGCGGCGCGCCCTGGCCGCCCGGGGCGACGGTCCCGATGCTCGCGCAGACCGTGGTCTCGGTCGGGCCGTACGCGTTCAGCAGCCGGTGGTGTTCACTCCACACACCCGCCGTCGCGGTGTCGAGGCGTTCGCCCGCGGTGACCAGGGTGGCCATACCGTCCAGATCGCCGGGGTTCAATACGGCCAGCAGCGAGGGCGGCAAGGTCGCCACCCGCACGTTCCGGCCCCGTACGAGTGCGGCCAACGCCTCGGGCTCGGCGCGCTGCTCCGCCGTCACCACCACCAGCGTGCCGCCGGATCCCAGTGTCACGCACACCTCGGAGACGGCTGCGTCGAACCCGAACGGCGCGAACTGCACCACCGCGTCCCCGGACCCGACACCGAACGCCTTCGACTGCGCCCGCACCAGATTCACCACACCGCGATGAGCGACCTGCACACCCTTCGGCCGCCCCGTCGAACCCGACGTGTAGATCACATACGCCAACTGATCCGCATGGACGTGTACTTCGGGTGCCGTGGACGGCAGATCCTCGGTGACGGCCGGGTCGTCAAGCCACACCACCCACTCCACCGACTCCACCGACTCCACCGACTCCACCGACAGCGTCCCGGCCAGCTCGGCCAGCGCGGCCGCTTCGGCCACCGCCCGATGTCCGATCAGCACCTTCGCCCCGCTGTCGGCGAGCATGAACTGCAGGCGCTCCGACGGGTACTCGGGGTCCAACGGCAGATACACTCCGCCCGCCTGCCACACCGCCAGCATCGCCACGACCATGTCCACCCCGCGCGGAAGGCAGAGGCCCACGATCGACTCCGTACCCACGCCGACGCCACGCAGGTGGTGCGCCAGCCGGTTGGCGCGGGCCATCAACTCCCCGTACCTCAGGACTGTCTCGCCGCAGGTGACGGCCACCGCCTCCGGATGTGCGTCCGCCTGCGCCGCGATCAGCTCATGGACTCCACCCGCCGACAGCATCGGCGCCGCGGTGTCGTTCCACTCCTCGACCACGCGTCGCCGCTCGACGGCACTCAGAAGCGGCAGTTCGGCCACCGACTCCTCGGCGTCGGCCGCGATCGCCTCCAGCAGCGTGACCAGGTGCGCTGCCATCCGCTCGATCGTGGAGGCGTCGAAGAGCGCGGTGCTGAACTGGAACTCTCCCGAAAGTCCTTCGCCGTCCTCCCCCAGCGTGACCACCAGGTCGAACCTCACCGGCAACTCGTCGGCGTCGGTACGGGCCGCGGTCGGTACGTCGGCGTGTGCGTCGGCCGGCACGTCGGCGTGTGCGTCGGTGTCGCGGGGTTCTTCTCCGGACTGCCCGTTGTCGTAGTCGAAGAGGACCTGGAAGAGGGGGCTGCGGGATCGGTCCCGCTCGGTGACGAGTTCGTCGACGAGTTGCTCGAAAGGCAGGTCCTGGTGGGCATAGGCGCCGAGCGCCATCTCCCGTACCCGGCTCAGCAGTTCGACGAAGGAAGGATCTCCTGACAGGTCTGCACGCATCACCAGCGTGTTGACGAAGAAGCCGATCAGGTCCTCGGTCTCGGCGCGGTTCCGGTTGGCCACCGGCGTGCCCACCACGACGTCGTCCGTGTCCGCGTAGCGGCCGAGCAGCACGCTGAACGCCGCGAGCAACGTCATGGACATCGTCGAGCCGCTGCGGCGGGACAACGTGCGCAAGGCCTGAGCGGTCGGGGCCGGCACCCGTACGTCCACCACACCGCCCTCGGTGGAACGCACCGCCGGACGGGGCCGGTCGGTGGGCAGCTCCAGCGTCGAGGCCCCCGACAGCGCCTCCCGCCAGTAGTCCAGCTGCTCTTCCAGTACGTCGCCGGTCAGCCATCGCCGCTGCCACATGGCGAAGTCGGCGTACTGGACCTCCAGCGGCGCCAGCGGGTCCGGCCCACCGTCGCGGAACGCCTCGTACAGGGCCGACAGTTCACGTCGCAGGATCCGTCCGGACCATTCGTCCGACACCACGTGGTGCATGACCAGGCCCAGAACGTGTTCGTCCGCAGCCAGCCGGATGAGCATCGCCCGCACCAGCGGACCCGCCGACAGGTCGAACGGCCGTCCCGCGTCCGCCGCCACCAACGCCCGTGCGGCCGACTGCGGATCCACCGCGCCGGACACATCCCGCACCGGCAGCGGGACCGACGCGGGGGCGTCGATCACCTGGTACGCCTCGCCGTCCGCGTCCGCCATCAGCCGCGTCCGCAACACCTCGTGCCGCGCCACCACGGCGGACAGCGCCGCGCCCATCGCGGACACGTCCAGCGGCCCGGCCCACCGCATCAAGGTGGACAGGTTGTACTCCGCCGACCCTGGCTCCAACTGGTCCAGGAACCACAGGCGTTGCTGGGCGAACGACAGCGGGAGCGCCTGGTCACGGTCCACCGCCGTCACCGGTGGAGCCGTCACACCGGTGCCCGAGGTCTCGATCACCGAGGCGAACTCCCGCACCGTCGGCTCGTCGAAGAGCACCGACAGCGGCACCTCGACCCCGAACACCTCACGGACCCGGGAGATGACCTGCGTGGCGAGCAGCGAATGTCCGCCCAGGTCGAAGAAGTTGTCCTCGGCGCCCACCTCCTCGACACCGAGAACCTGTGCCCACACCTCGGCCAGGATTCGCTCCGCTTCGGTACGTGGTGCCACGGGTCCGGCCGCGACCTGACGTACACCGTGTGGTTCGGGGAGGGCGGTGCGGTCGAGTTTGCCGTTCGCCGTCAACGGCACCTCAGCCAACTCCACGAACACCGACGGCACCATGTACTCCGGCAACCGCGCCCCAACAAACCCCCGCAACTCACCCACCGACGGAATACCCTCACCCGCATCATCCGGCACCACATACGCCACCAAACGACGCTCCACACCCTCACCCCACGCCGACACCACCACCGACCGCACCAACGGATGACCCGCCAGCACCGCCTCCACCTCACCCGGCTCAATACGGAAACCCCGCACCTTCACCTGATGATCCACACGCCCCACAAACTCCACCCGGCCATCCACCAGCCACCGCACCCGGTCCCCCGACCGATACATCCGCGAACCATCCCCCACGAACGGATCCGCCACGAACCGCTCCGCCGTCAAAGCCCCCCGGCCCCGATAACCCCGCGCCACCTGACCACCCGCGATGAACAACTCACCCACCACACCCACCGGCACCGCACTCAACGCACCATCCAGCACATACACCCGCGACCCCGCCAACGGCCGCCCCAACGCCACCACACCATCCACACCCAACGCCCCGGCCAGGACACCCACGGTCGATTCGGTCGGGCCGTAGTGATTGGCCACCGTCCGGTCCCCGGCCGCCATGACGAGCTCCCGCAGCCACGACGCCGAGGCACTCTCACCTCCCAGCACCAGACCCCGCGCCGGCACCAACCCCGCAAGCCCCTCCCCACTGCCCGCCGCCAACGCGGCCAGATGCGAGGGCACCACCTTCACGAAATCGATGGCCCAGGCCCGCCAGTACGCGGCCACCGCCCGCCCGTCCACCGCCGCATCCGCACCCACCACATGCAACACACCACCCGACACCAGGCACCCGAACACCACCGTGTTCCCCAGATCGGTCACCACCGGCTGCAGCAGACCGAACCGGCCCCCCACCCGCAACCAGCCCAACCGCTCCACCACACCCACCGTGTAATTCAGCAGCCCACCATGCGTGACCTGCACACCCTTCGGCCGCCCCGTCGACCCCGACGTATACACCACATACGCCAACTGACCAGCCCGAACCGACACCCCCAAAGCCCCGGAAGGCATCCCCGCCAGCCCCGCCACCACCAACGGATCATCCAGAACCACCGTCCGCAACCGCCCCACCGGCAGCTCATCGAGGATGTCACTGGTCCCGACAAGCACCGTCGCCCGACTGTCCGTGAGCATGAAGCCAAGGCGCTCGACCGGATACTCCGGATCCAGCGGCAGATACGCCCCGCCGGCCCTCCACACCCCCAGCATCGCCACGACCATGTCCACCCCGCGCGGCAGGCACAGCGCCACCACCGACTCCGCACCCACCCCCACACCCCGCAAGTAGTGCGCCAACCGATCCGCACGCGCCAACAACCCGCCGTACGTCAGCGCCACATCACCCGACACCACCGCCACCGCGTCCGGCACCGACAACGCCCGCGCGGCAATCAGCTCATGCACCCCACCGGCATCCGGGCCATCACCAGGCATCAAGGCCGGGGTCGGGGCAGGGGCCGGGGTCGGAGTGTCGTTCCACTCCTCCAGCACTCGCCGCCTCTCGTCCGCCGTCAGCACCGGCAGCCGTGACAGTTCCCGCCCAGTGTCCTCGGCCACGGCGTTCAGCAGCGTGACCAGGTGGCCGGCCATCCGCTCCACGGTCACCGCGTCGAACAGCGCGGTGCTGTACTCGAATTCCCCCGCCAGCCCCGCCTCGCTGTCGCTGAAGATCAGCCGCAGGTCGAACTTGGCGACGACCGAACCATCCGCTCCGGCATCGGCGTCGGCACTCGTGGAGGGCGCGACGGAGTCGTAGTTGAAGAGGGCCTGGAACAAGGGGGTACGCGACCGGTCCCGGTCGGTGACCAACGCCTCCACCAACTGCTCGAACGGCACATCCTGATGCGCGTACGCACCCAACGCCGTCTCCCGCACCCGCCCCAACACCTCACGGAACGACGGATCACCCGACAGATCAGCCCGCATCACCAACGTATTCACGAAGAACCCGATCAAGTCCTCCGTCTCGGCACGATTCCGGTTCGCCACCGGCGTGCCCACCACCACATCCTCCGAACCCGCATACCGCCCCAGCAACACCGCGTACACCGACAACAACGTCATGAACATCGACACGCCACACTCACGCGAAAGCCCCCACAACGCCCCCGCCACACCCTCCGGCACAGCGAAACGCACCGAAGCACCCGCGGAGGAACGCACCGGCGGACGAGGCCGGTCCGTGGGGAGTTCCAGTTCCGGCGCTGCGGCCAACCGCTCGCGCCAGTAGGACAGTTGTTGGTTCAGGACCTCGCCGTCCAGCCACTGCCGCTGCCACACGGCGAAGTCCGCGTACTGCGCTTCGAGCGGCGGCAGCGGGTCGGGGTCTCCTACCAGGAACGCCTGGTACAGGGCCATCAGTTCGCGGTGGAAGATCTGGTCGGACCACTCGTCGAAGACGACGTGGTGGAGCGCGATCACGAGGACGTGCTCCGTCGGCGCCAGTCGCAGGAGTGTGGCGCGGATCAGCGGTCCGGCCGCGAGGTCGAAGGGGACCGCGGCGTCGGCCGCCGCCAATGCCCGGACGGCCGCCCGGGGGTCGGCGTCCGCCGACACGTCCACCACCGGCAGCGCGAACGGCGCCGGCCCGTCGATCACCTGACGCGGCACACCCTCCGCATCCGCCACCAACCGCGTCCGCAACACCTCATGCCGCGCCACCACACCCGACAACGCCGCCCCCAGCGCAGCCACATCCAGGGCGTCGTCCCAGCGCACCCGCATCGAAAGGTTGTACTCGGTCGACGAGGGCTCCAACTGGTCCAGGAACCAGAGGCGCTGCTGCGCGAACGACAGGGGGATCGGACCGTCGGGGCGCGGCCCCCATTCGCGGCGCGACGCCTGCTCTCCCTTGAGGCGTCGCTTCAGCAATTCCCGCTTGGCGTCAGAAAGCATCAGTTGTCCCCTGCAAATGAGAAAGCTGAATTAGTGCATGACGGTGCGCTGCTCGGCCCTGGGAAATCCATCGCGACACCGAAAGGGAACGCGACGGCAAGAATCGATTCTCCGTCTCACCATGGCACACCACCGGATCGTTGATCCAGTGAGTCGGCGATCGGTCACCGCTCGACGCGGTGACCGATCGCCGGGGAGTCTCGGATCGGAATGTTCAACTGCTGCGGGGCGGCGTTTGAACGCCCCGAGCCAGGCCGGGTGCTAGGCCGGGAGTCGGCGCGTGGCGTCGAGTTCGTACAGGTCCGTGCCCGCCAGCTGGGGCTGCTGAGCGACGGAGACGGTGAATCCGTACCGTTCGAGGAGTCCGGTGAGGCTCTTCAACCGGCCCTCCTCGTCGTGTACTTCGGCGACCACGTGGCCGATCAGTGGCCAGTGCTCTTCCTCGATGCCGGACAGGACCAGGTGCTCGGCGCGCTCCACGTCGATTTTCAGAAGGCTGATCTCGCGCAGCTCGTGGCGCCTGACCAGATCCGAGACGGTGAGCGTGGGAACTGTCAACTGGATTCCGCGGTGCAGGTCCTTGACGATTTCCCCGATGTAGTCCTCGGGAATTCCGGAGTTGCGCAGAAAGATACGGGTGTTCGCGTCGTCGGCCTGCTGGTCGGCGAACAGTCCCGAGTTTCCCGTCGACTTCGGATAGTAGGTGAAGGTGCTCTCTCCCGCGCGGTCGCTGATGGCGCCGCGTACGGCTACGGCTCCCGGCAGATGGTCGCGGAGGTTCGCCTCAAGACACGCGTACGTCGTCGGCGCGGGCTCGACGGAAATGATCCGCAGATCGGGGACCCGCCAGCCGAACATCAGCGACACGATTCCGATGTTGGCGCCGATGTCGAGGACGGTCTCGCCGGGTCGCAACGCGTCCGCGGCCGACCGGTAGAGCCCCGGGCCCGTCGCCTCCGCCCAGAGGACCTTGGCCTCGGCCGCACTGACGCAGGTGATGCCTCGCCCGTTGGGCAGCTCGTACGGGCTGGTGGCCGGAGGCGCGGTGGACCGCGCCTCCCCCGACCCCGTCGGCCCGGTCGGCCCCGTGAACCCGGTCGGCCCGGTCGGCCCCGTGAACCCGGTCGGCCCGGCCGGCCCGGCCGGCCCCGCCGGCTTCGTCGGCCCGGTCGGCTTCGTCGGCCCGGTCGGCTTCGTCGGCCCGGTCGGCTTCGTCGGCCCGGTCGGCTTCGTCGGCCCGGTCGGCTTCGTCGGCTTCGTCGGATCGGTCATGCGGACGCTCCTCCGGCGTTTCCGTTCCTCAGGCGTTCGATCTCGGTGCTCAGATAGGCGCCCACGGCCTGCGCGCCCTCGCCGTAGAAGACGTTGGAGTGCTCCCCCGGCACGTCGATGACCTCGGGGCCGCGGGTGACAGGGATCTGCCACTGTTCGAGCGTCCACTTGTACGGCTTGGGATGGTCGTCGCGCGGCATGAGCAGCACGACGCGGCCGTCGTAGTTGCGCATGCCGCGGTGCATCAGCTCGCCGTAGTAGGAGTAGGCCAGCCGGTTGGTGGCGAGGGCGCGCATGATGCGCAGGGCGTGCTTGTCGCCGTCGCGGACTCCCTGGGCGATCTCCTCGTCCGGTGCGCCGTACTTCAGGAGCCGCTTCTCGGTCCTGCGGTCGAGTGTCGTGCCGGGTTCGCCGTCGAGGGCCACCTCGATGCTGTCGAGGAGTTTGCGGTCGGACTTGCTGAAGGCCTGGCTGGGCAGGCGGCGGGCGAAGGGCTGGCGGGCCGGTGCCATGAGGTAGACGCCGGCGACGTCCTTGCCCATGGCGGTCAGCTGGCGGGCCATCTCGAAGGCGACGTACGAGCTGCCGGACTGGGCGGTGAGGACATACGGCCCGTCCTTCTGGATGCGCAGCACCTCGCCGATGTATGTGGTCGCCATCTCCTCGACCGACGTGGGCTGCGCGTCCTCGCCGGTCAGTCCGCGTTCCTGAAGGCCGTAGAACTGCTGGCCCTCGCCGAGATGCCCGGCGACCTCGGCGAACGCCGCGACCTCGCCGGTGAGGGTGTGGACGGCGAACACGGCGGGCAGGACCGTGCCGGCGCGGACGGTCACCGCCGACCGCACCTCGGGGTCCTCGGTGTGGATCTGGATGAGCGGTGCGGCGGCCGCGATCGTCGGGTGGTCGAAGAGGTCGCCGACGCTGATGTCGTGCCCGGCGCTGCGGATGCGGCCGACGATCTGGGTGACCAGCAGTGAATTGCCGCCCAGCTCGAAGAAGTTGTCGTGGGCTCCGATGCGTTCGATGCCGAGGATCTCGGACCACACCTCCGCGAGCAGTTGCTCGGCCGCGCCGGACGGGGCGACGTACTCGGTGCTGGTGGAGCGGACCGTCTCGGGTTCCGGCAGCGCCGCCTTGTCGACCTTGCCGTTCGTCGTGAGGGGCAGCCGGGACATCTCCGTGAAGGCCGCCGGGACCATGTAGTCCGGGATGCTGCGCAGCAGTGCCTCGCGCAGGTCGGCGGCCTCGGGGATGCCCTGGCTGTGGTCGGCCGGCACCAGGTAGGCGGCCAGCTTGCGGTCCGCGCTCTGTCCGTAGGCCGTCACGACCGCCGTCCGCACCGCCGGGTGGGCGGCGAGGACCGCCTCGATCTCGCCGGGCTCGACCCGGAACCCGCGGACCTTGACCTGGTCGTCGGTGCGGCCGACGAACTCCAGCTGCCCGTCGGCCAGCCAGCGCGCCTGGTCGCCCGACCGGTACATGCGCGCGCCGTCGCCGACGAACGGGTCGGCCAAGAACCGCTCCGCACTCAGTGCGGCACGGCCCAGGTATCCCCGCGCCACACCCAGCCCGCCGATGTGCAGCTCGCCGGTCGTGCCGACGGGCACCGGGCGGAGTTGCTCGTCGAGCACGTAGACGCGGGTGTTGGCGATCGGGCCTCCGATGGGAGGACCGCCGGGGTTCTGGGTTCCTGCCGCGGCTTCGTACGTCCCGAGGGCGTCGCCGGTAGCGCGGGTGTCGAGAGTGGCGATGCTCGCGCACACCGTGGTCTCGGTGGGCCCGTACGCGTTGAGCAGCCGGTGTTCGTTCCGCCACGCGGCGGCCGTCGCCGTCTCCAGGCGTTCGCCGGCCGTCACCAAGGTGCGCAGCCCTGTCAGGTCGCCGGGCCGCAGCACCGCAAGGAGTGACGGCGGAAGAGTCGCCACCCGTACCTGTCGTCGCCTGATGAGCGCGGCCAGCGCTTCGGGTTCGGCGCGCTCCTGAGCGGTGGCCACCACCAGCGTGCCGCCGGATCCCAGTGTCACGCACACCTCGGAGACGGCTGCGTCGAACCCGAACGGCGCGAACTGCACCACCGCGTCCCCGGACCCGACACCGAACGCCTTCGACTGCGCCCGCACCAGATTCACCACACCGCGATGAGCGACCTGCACACCCTTCGGCCGCCCCGTCGAACCCGACGTGTAGATCACATACGCCAACTGATCCGTGTGTACGGCGACTTCGGGCGAGGTCGTCGGGTGAGCGGCGAGCTCTGCCACGACATCCGGGGCGTCCACGACGACCGTCCGCAGGCGTCCCACCGGCAGCTCGTCCACGAGTTCCTCGGTGCCCAGCAGTAGCGTCGCCCGGCTGTCCGCCAGCATGAAGCCGAGCCGGTCCGCCGGGTACTCCGGGTCCAGCGGCAGATAGGCCGCTCCGGCCTGCCACACCGCGAGCATCGCCACGACCATGTCGAGCCCGCGCGGCAGGCACAGTCCGACCACCGACTCGGAGCCCACACCCGCTCCCCGCAGATAGTGCGCAAGCCGGTTGGCACGCTGCAACAACTCGTCGTACGTCAGGGTCTGTTCGCCCGATGCGAGGGCCACGGCGCCCGGCGTCGTGGATGCCCACTCTGCGATCAGCTCGTGCACTCCTGCCGCCGCGGGCAGTTCCTCGGCCGTGTCGTTCCACTCGTGCACCAGGCGCCGGTGTTCGGCCTCGGTCAGCATCGGCAGCTCTTCCACCGGCTGCTCGGCGTCCTCGCCCACAACTCCCAGCAATGTCACCATGTGCCCCGCAATCCGCTCGACCGTCACCGCGTCGAACAGAGCGGTGCTGTACTGGATCTCGCCGGTCAGGACGCCGTTGTCCTCCCCGAGCGTCACAACCATGTCGAACTGCACCGGCAGCAGTCCCGTGCCGGTCTCGACGCGCATGCCGACCGCGCCACGTGATGCGCCGTTGTCGCCAGTGCCGCTGTCCCTGTCCCTGTTCCTGCCCTTGCCCTTGCCCTTGTCCCTGTCCCTGTCATGGGTGTCGGCCGCGCCGGTCCCGTCGCTGCGATCGACGTCACCATCGCCATCGCCATCGCCGGAATAGGACGTCCGGGCGGCTCCCGCCGTGTAGTTGAAGGACACGCGGGTGAGCGGGCTACGAGTACGGTCCCGCACATCCGCCAAGGCGTCCACCACCTGCTCGAACGGCAGCTCCTGGTGCGCGTACGCCCCGAGCGCCGTCTCCCGCACGCGGCGCAGCACCTCGGTGAAGGATGGAGTGCCGGACAGGTCCGTCCGCATGACCAGGGTGTTGACGAAGAACCCGATCAGGTCCTCGGTCTCGGCCCGGTTCCGGTTGGCCACCGGCGTGCTCACGACGACGTCGTCCGACTCGGTGTAGCGGCCCATGAGGATGTCGAAGGCGGCGAGCAGCGTCATGAACATCGTCGTGCCGTGCTCACGCGACAGCGCCCGCAAGGCGTCCGCGGTCTCCTCCGGGACGGTGAACCTCGCCACCGACCCCTCCGTGGAGCGGACTGCCGGCCGGGGCCGATCGGTCGGCAGCTCCAGCTTCTTCGCGCCCGTCAACTGCTGCCGCCAGTAAGTGATTTGCTCGTCCCGCACGTCACCGGACAGCCAACTCCGCTGCCAGGCGGCGACATCGGCGTACTGGACAGCCAGCGGTGGCAGCGGATTCGCCTCACCAGCTTTGAACGCCCGGTACAGGACGGAGAACTCGCGCTGCAGGACGCCGTCCGACCACTCGTCGAAGACGACGTGGTGCATCGCGAGGACGAGTACGTGGTCGTCCTCGGCCAGCCGGACAAGGGTCGCTCGGAGGAGAGGCCCGGCGGCGAGGTCGAAGGGCGTCAGACCGTCCTTGATGATCAGGCCGTCCGCCTCCCCTTGCGGATCCTCACTGCCGGACACATCCAACAGCGGAAGGGGTACGGAGGTCGGCGCGTCGATGAGCTGACGCGGTACGCCCTCGGTGTCGGCCACCAGACGGGTGCGGAGCACCTCGTGCCGGGCAACGACCGCGTCCAAGGTGGCGCCGAGCGCCGGAAGGTCGATGTCACCGGTCAGGCGCAGACGGGTCGACATGTTGTACTCCGGCGAGCCGGGCTCCAGCTGGTCCAGGAACCACAGTCGCTGCTGCGCGAACGACAGCGGCAGCGCTTTGTCGCGGGCGACCGGAACGAGCGGGGGCGCCGCCGACCGGGCGGAGTCGTCGATCAGGATCGCCAGCGCGCGGACGGTGGGGGCGTCGAACAGGTCCGCGAGGGACACCTCGACCCCGAACGCCTCCCGGATGCGGGAGACCGCGAGCGTGGCGAGGAGGGAGTGCCCGCCGAGGTCGAAGAAGCTGTCCGTGGCACCGACCCGCTCCACACCCAGCACCTGGGCCCAGATCCCGGCGAGAAGTTCCTCGGTGGCCCCCACCGCGGCGACGTACTCGTTGTCCGGCCGTAGGGACTGCGGCTCGGGCAGGGCGGCCCGGTTGATCTTTCCGTTCGGGGTCAGCGGCAGGGCCGAAAGCTCGATGAACAACGACGGAATCATGTAGTCGGGCAGGGACCGGCGCAAGCGCTCGCGCAGCACCTCCGGGGCAGGGATGCCCTGGGCAGGATCGGCGGGCACCAGATAGGCCACCAGACGGCGATCGCCACCCTGCCCGTGTGCGGTCACCACCGCCGCACCGACCTGCGGATGGCCGGTCACAGCGGTCTCGATCTCGCCCGGCTCGATCCGGAAGCCCCGCACCTTCAACTGATCGTCCGCCCGGCCCAGGAACTCCAGGCGGCCGTCGGCCAGCCACCGCACCCGGTCGCCGGTCCGGTACAACCGGCCTCCATCTGCGGCGAACGGGTCCGCCACGAACCGCCCGGCTGTCAGCTCGCGCCGACCGAGATAGCCACGCGTCACCCCGGCACCGCCGATGAACAGCTCCCCCGGCACGCCCACCGGCACGGGAGCCAGTCGCTCGTCCAGCACGTACACCCGCGTATTCGCGATCGGTGCACCGATACCGGGTACGCCCCCCTCGACGGGCTCGCACGCCGACCAGATGGTGGTCTCGGTCGGCCCGTACATGTTCCACACCGACGCGGTCCGCTCCACCAACGCCGCCGCCAACGACACCGGCAACGCCTCACCCCCGCACAACGCCCGCAAGCCGGGCACACCGTCCCAGCCGTCCGACACCAGCATCTGCCACGTCGCCGGCGTCGCCTGCATCACCGTCGCACCCACCCGCACCAACTCACCCGCCAGTGCGGCGGGCACTCCTGCCACCTCACCGCCGGCCACCACGACCCGGGCACCCGACACCAGCGGCAACCACAACTCAAGCCCCGCAATGTCGAAGCCCAGCGTCGTCACCGCCAACAGCACATCGTCACCGCTCAACCCGGGACGCTCAGCCATCGCCGTCAGGAAATTGACCAAGTTGCCGTGCGAGACCTGCACACCCTTCGGCCGCCCCGTCGACCCCGACGTATACAACACATACGCCAACTGGCCAGTCTCTATCGCCACTTCAGGAGCCGTCACGGGATACCCGGCCAGCGTCTCCACCATCGCCGGATCGTCCAGCCAGAGCGCCGACTCCACCTCAGCCCTCGCCACCAGACCCGCAGCAGCAGCCCGATGCCCGACCAGCACCGACGCCCCACTGTCCGCCAGCATGAACTCCAACCGCTCCACCGGGAACTCCGGATCCAACGGCAAATACGCTCCGCCCGCCTGCCACACCGCCAACGCCGCGACAGCCAGATCCACCCCACGCTCCAGGCACAACGCCACCACCGACTCCGCACCCACACCAAGCCCCCGCAGGTGACGCGCCAACCGGTTCGCCCGCGCCACCAGCCCGCCATACGTCAGCGACACCTCACCCGACACGACAGCCACCGCATCCGGCACCACACCCGCCCGCCCGGCAATCCACTCATGCACACCGGCCACCGACACCGGCAAAGCCACCACCGTGTCATTCCAGCCCCGCGTCAGCTGATCCACCTCGTCTGGGGCCAGCAGCGGCAGCTCAGCCACCCGCTGATCCGCATCAACGGCGACCGACTCCAGCAGCCGCACCAGATGCCCCGCCATCCGCTCCACCGTCACCGCATCGAACAACGCCGTACTGAACTGGATCCCTGCCTTGAGCGTCCCGTCACCGGCTTCCTCGACCATCACCCAAAGGTCGAACGGCACGGCGACCTGACCGGCCTGTGCGTCAGGTTCCCCATCGACATCGGCGGCGCCTCGAACGGCCTCTCCGTCTCCGGCTCCGTAGCTGAAGAAGACCTGGAACAGCGGGGTACGGGACCGATCCCGTTCGGTGACAAGTTCGTCGACGAGCTGCTCGAACGGCAGATCCTGATGCGCGTACGCACCCAACGCGGTCTCCCGCACCCGCCCCAGCACATCCCCGAACGACGGATCACCGGAGAGATCTGCTCGCATGACCAATGTGTTGACGAAGAACCCGATCAGGTCCTCCGTCTCGGCACGGTTCCGGTTCGCCACCGGCGTGCCCACCACCACATCCTCCGACCCGGCATACCGCCCCAGCAGGACATCGAGTGCGGCAAGCAGCGTCATGAACATCGTCGTGCCGCGCTCGCGCGACAGCGCCCGCAGCGCGTCGGCCGTCTCCGCCGGGACGGTGAACGGAGCCATCGCTCCTTCGGCGGACCGCACCGGCGGACGCGGCCGGTCCGTGGGCAGCTCCAGTACGGGGATATCAGCCAAAGCGGCTTTCCAGTAGGCGCGTTGGCCTTCCAACACCTCCCCGTCCAGCCACTGCCGTTGCCATGCCGCGAAGTCCGCGTACTGCACCGACAGCGGCGGCAGCGGATCCGGCTGACCCGCACGGAACGCCTCGTACAACGCGGACAACTCACTGCGCAGGATCCGCGCCGACCACTCGTCGGACACCACGTGATGCGTCAGCAGGGCAAGCAGGTGCTGATCCTCGTCGAGCCGGATCAGCGTGCCCCGGATCAGTGGGCCTGCCGCCAGATCGAAGGGTGCCGTCGCGTCCGCCAGTGCCAGCCGCTCGGCCTCCCGCACGGGGTCGAAGCAGTCGGACACGTCCACCACCGGCAGCGGGAACGCCCTCGCCGGGTCGATCACCTGGTGGGGCGCGCCGTCGGGACCGGCCACGAGACGGGTCCGCAGCACTTCGTGCCGCGCCACCACCGCGTCCAGGGCCGCATCCAGGGCGGCAACGTCCAGGTCCCCGTCCCACGGCACGTACAGCGGCAGGTTGTACTCGACCGAGCCGGGTTCGAGCTGGTCCAGGAACCACAGCCGCTGCTGCGCGAACGACAGCGGCAAGGGTTCGTCCCTGCTGACGATCGTCCACTCCGGCTCCGCCCCACCCGGGCCCACGGCATCGAGCGCCGCCCCCAGCCCGGCGATCGTCGGGCGATCGAAGAGGGTCGCTAGGGCCAGCTCGACGCCAAATACCTCCCTGACTCGGGAGATGACCTGGGTGGCGAGCAGCGAGTGTCCGCCCAGCTCGAAGAAGTTGTCCGTGGATCCGACCCGGTCCACGCCCAGCAGGTACTGCCAGATGCCCGCCAGAAGCTCCTCGGAAGCGGTGGCAGGGGCCACGAAGCCAGCCAGCTCCGGGCGCACACCGTCCGGCTCGGGCAACGCGGACCTGTCCAGCTTCCCGTTCGGCGACAGCGGCAGGGTGGCCAGCTCGACGAACACGGCCGGGACCATGAAGGCCGGCAGACTCCGCTGGACGTGGTCCCGCAAATCATTGACCGCCGGAATGCCCTGCGTCGCGTCCTCCGGGACGAGGTACGCCACGAGCCTACGGTCCTCGGTGTCGCCGAAGGCCACGACGACGGCCGTGCGGACCTGCGGGTGGGTGGTCAGGACGGCTTCGATCTCGCCGGGTTCGATACGGAAGCCGCGGACCTTGACCTGGTCATCCGCCCGCCCGATGAAATCGAGGGTGCCGTCGGCAAGCCAGCGGGCCCGGTCACCCGAGCGATACATCCGGGTGCCGTCCGCGGTGAACGGGTCCGGCAGGAAACGCTCGGCAGACAGGACGGGCTGGGCACGGTAACCGCGGGCCACCTGCGGACCCGCGATGAACACCTCACCCACCACGCCGACCGGGACCGGGTTGAGGCGGCCGTCCAGGACGTACACGTGCGCATTCGCCACCGGGGCACCGATCGGCGGAGCCGTGGTCACGTCCCGAGCCACCACACCGGTGGTGACCATGACGGTCGCCTCGGTAGGCCCGTAGGTATTCACCAGCGTGCGGTTCTGCGCCCAGGCCTGGGCCACCGGCTGGGTCAGCCGTTCCGCGCCCAGCAGCAGGGTCTGAATGCCGGGCACGTCGTCCGGGTTGAGGACTCCGAGCAGAGAGGGCACGACACTGGCCGCTCCTACCGCTTGCGCGCCGACCATCGAGGTCAAGGCCTCCGGGGCAGTGCGCTCGGCGCTGCTGGCCACCACCAGCGTGCCGCCCGACGCCAGCGTGACCGCCACATCCAGCACTGCCGCATCGAAGCTGAACGACGCGAACTGCAACACCCGTACACCCTGCTCAGCGCCCAGCACCGGAGACAGTGCGGCCACCATGCCCGTCACACCGTGATGCGCAACCTGCACACCCTTCGGCCGCCCCGTCGAACCGGACGTATAGATGACATACGCGAGCTGATCCGGCCGTACGGAGACTTCGGGCACCGTGGACGGCAACCCCTCGGTCACAGTCGGATCGTCCAGCCACACCACCGACTCCACCAGCAGCCCTTCAACCACCTCGGCCACCGAGCTGTGTCCGATCAGCACCCTCGCACCGCTGTCGGCGAGCATGAACTCCAGCCGCTCGACGGGGTATTCGGGATCCAGTGGCAGATAGGCCGCGCCCGCCTGCCACACCGCGACCATCGCCACGACCATGTCGACGCCACGCGGCAGGCACAGCCCCACCACCGACTCAGCGCCGACTCCGAGCCTCCGAAGACGATGTGCCAACCGATTCGCCCGCGCCATCAGGCCGCCATACGTCAGCACCTCACCATCGGCCACCACAGCCACCGCGTCCGGGCCGACGTGTGCCTGATCCGCGATCAGCTCATGCACTCCGCCCACACCCGGCAGATCCGCAACGGACCCGTTCCACTCCTCGACCACCCGCCGCCGCTCACCCTCACCAAGCACCGGCAGTTCGCCAACACGCCGCCCCGCATCCTCCGGAATGCTCCCCAGCAGGTTGACGACATGCCCCACCAGCCGGTCCACCGTCGCGGCGTCGAACAGCGCGGTGCTGTACTCGATCTGCCCCGAGAGTCCCCCGCCCTTCCTGTCGCCGAGACGCAGCGCCAGGTCGAACTGGACCGTGCGGGAGACGTGCGCGAAAGGCTCCCCGGACGGCCCGTCCGCCTCCGGAGCTCCCCCTGTGTCGTAGCTGAAGAACGCCTGGAACAACGGCGTGCGGGACCGGTCCCGCTCGGTGACCAGCTCATCGACCAGTTGCTCGAACGGCACGTCCTGATGCGCGTACGCACCCAACGCCGTCTCCCGCACCCGCCCCAGCAACTCCGTGAACGACGGATCACCCGTCAGATCGGTCCGCAACACCAGCGTATTGACGAAGAACCCGATCAGACCCTCCGTCTCGGCACGATTCCGGTTCGCCACCGGCGTGCCCACCACCACATCCTCCGACCCCGCATACCGCCCCACCAGCACATCGAAGGCAGCCAGCAGCGTCATGAACATCGTGGAGCCGTGTGAACGCGAGAGGGCCCGCAGTGCTTCGGCCGTCCCCTCCGGGACGGTGAACGCGGCCATGGCTCCCGCCGAGGTCCGGTTCGGCGGGTGCGGCCGGTCCGTGGGCAGCTCCAGTACCGGAGAGTCGGCCAACGTGTCGCGCCAGTAAGCGAGTTGCCCGTCCAGCACATCTCCGGTCAGCCACTCCCGTTGCCAGACCGCGAAGTCCGCGTACTGCACCGGCAGCGGCGGCAGCGGATCCTGCTCACCCGCGCGGAACGCCTCGTACAAGGCGGCCAGTTCACGCTGGAAGATCCGCTCCGACCATTCGTCGGTGACGATGTGGTGCATCGCGAGTGCCAGTACGTGTTCGTCGGACGCGAGCCGGATCAGGGTGGCGCGGACGAGGGGTCCGTCGGTGAGGTCGAAGGGGGTTGCGGCGTCAGCCGTCATCAGGGCCTGTGCGGTCGCGACCGGGTCGACGGCGTCGGTCACGTCGACGACAGGGAGCGGGAAGGGGGTGGGCGGGTCGATGATCTGATGCGGTACACCGTGTGTGTCCGCCACCAGTCGGGTCCGCAGGACTTCGTGGCGCGCGACGACCGCGCTCAGTGCCGCACCGAGGATCGCCACGTCCAGGTCTCCGGACCAGGGCAGAGGGGACGGCAGGACATAGCCCGTGGCGCCCGGGTCCAACTGGTCGAGGAACCAGAGCCTTTGCTGGGCGAATGACAGCGACAGCTCTTTGTGGCCGTTCCTGTCGACCGGGGTGATCGCCGGCGCGGTGACTCCCGTTCCGAAGCCGTCGACTCCCTTGCCCGAGGCGTCGATCGCCGCGGCCAGGCCGCGCACCGTGGGCCGGTCGAACAGCGCCGACAGCGGCACCTCGACCCCGAACACCTCGCGGACGCGGGAGACCACCTGGGTGGCGAGCAGTGAGTGGCCGCCGATCCCGAAGAAGTCGTCGGCAACGCCGATCGTGTCCGCTCCGAGGACATGCGCCCAGATCTCCGCGAGCAGTTCTTCCGTCGCGCCCGAGGGAGCCACGTATGCGTGTGTGTCGGAGGGGGTGGCGGCCGGATCGGGTTGCGGGAGCGCGGCGCGGTCGAGCTTTCCGTTGCGGGTGAGGGGCAGTTCGGTGAGTTCGGTGAAGGCGGCGGGGACCATGAAGTCGGGCAGGCTCTGCCGTAGGAGGTCGCGCAGTTCGGCCACCGCGGGGATGCCTTCGGCCGGGTCGGCGGGGACCAGGTGTGCCACCAGGCGGCGGTCCGTGCCGTCCCCGAACGCCGTCACGACTGCGGACCTGATTCCGGCGTGGGCAGCGAGAACGGCCTCGATCTCGCCGGGCTCGATGCGGACGCCACGTACCTTGATCTGCTGGTCGGCGCGGCCGAGGAACTCCAGTTGCCCGCTCGCCGGCCAGCGGACCCGGTCGCCGGAGCGGTACATCCGGGAGCCGTCTCCCGCGAACGGGTCGGCGACGAAGCGCTCGGCGGTCAGTGCGGGACGGCCGCCGTAGCCGCGCGCGACGCCCGCGCCACCGATGAAGAGCTCCCCCGGGACGCCGATCGGCACCGGCTTGGACCGGGCGTCGAGCACGTACACCTTTGTCTCCGCGATCGGCAGTCCGATCGGCGGTACGGACGATGTCACCGGCTGCCGCAGGAGGCCGGCGACACTGGTGATGGTCGCCTCGGTCGGTCCGTACACGTTGTAGACGGGTACCGAGGTGTGTGTGAACCACTCGGCGAGTGTCCGTGCGGGCATCGCCTCGCCGCCCATGATGAGCAGGCGGAAGTCCGGTCCCAGGGTGCCTTGTTCCGCAAGGCCGGGGATGAGCATCTCCCACAGCGCGGGGGTGATGTCGACCGAGGTCACGGCCTGTTCACGGATCTCGCGCAGTACGCGTTCCGGGGTCCACTGCTCCGCTCCGCCCAGCACCAGCCGTCCGCCGTGCACCAGGGTGGCGAAGAGCTGCTCCTGTGCGGCGTCGAAGGTGAGGGGCCCCAGCTGGAGTGTGACGTCCGTCGGGGTCAGTTCGTAGCGGCGGCCCATCTCCTGAAGTTCCCGGCTCCATGAACTGTGCTGGACCAGCACGCCCTTGGGGGTACCGGTGGAGCCGGAGGTGAAGATGACGTACGCCAGGTTCTGCGCGGTGACACCGGTCCTCGGGCTGTCGATGTCGTACGTGGCGATCGTCGGCCAGTCGCTGTCGATGAGCAGCTTCGGGGCTGGAACGGGCTCCAGTCGCTCCGCGGACGTGGCCTGGGTGATGAGCAGCGAGGCACCGGACGACTCGATCATGCGGGCAAGTCGCTGGACGGGCTGGCCGGCGTCGAGGGGCAGGTACGCCGCGCCGGCCTTCATGATGCCGAGCAGCGCGACGAGGACCTCCGGTCCGCGCGCCAGGCACACGCCGACGACGTCCTCGCGGCCGATACCCAACGCCCCTATGTGTCGCGCTAGTTGGTTGGCGTCCATGTTCAGTCGGCCGTACGTGAGGTGGTTGCCGTCTTGCAGGACGGCGACGGCGTCGGGGGTGCGGTGCGCCTGCTCCTCGAAGAGCGTGTGAACGGGTCGCTCTTCCGTATGTGTCTCCGCTCCCGTGCCGAGGGCGCGCAGCGTGTCGTGCTCGGCTTCGGAGAGCAGGTCCAGCGAGCCGATCCGGCGCGCGGGGTCCAGCACGGACCGCAGGACGACGACCAGGTGATCGGCCATCCGTCGCACCGTGGCCGCGTCGAACAGCGCTGTGCTGTACTCGAATTCACCGGTCAGCGCTCCGTCACCGGTGTCCCTGAAGGTCAGCGCGAGATCGGAGAGGGCGAGGTCGCGCGACATCGCCACCTCGGTGCGGTGAGCGTCTTGAGCCTCGTCCGGACCGTGACGGTCCGGGTTGTGACGCTCGGGACCGCGACGGTCTGGACCGTGGCGGTCTGGACCGTGGCGGTCTGGACCGTGGCGGTCTGGAGTGCGACCGTCCGGGCCGTCACGAAGGCTTGCGTCGGCGCCGTGCGCGTCCGGCGCGGTGCCTCCCGCCTCCCCGCCGTCCCGCACGTAGTTGAAGTACACCTGGAACAGGGCTGTGCGAGAGCGGTCGCGGTCGGTGACCAGGTCGTCGACGAGCTGCTCGAAGGGCAGGTCCTGGTGCGCGTACGCATCGAGCGCCATGTCCCGTACACGACCGAGGAGTTCGGTGAACGTCGGGTCGCCGGAGAGGTCGGTGCGCAGCACAAGCGTGTTGACGAAGAAGCCGATCAGGGCCTCGGTCTCGGCGCGGTTCCGGTTCGCGACCGCCGTACCGACCGCGATGTCGTCGGAGTCGCAGTAGCGTCCCAGGAAAACATCGAAGGCGGCCAGCAGCGTCATGAACATCGTGGAGCCGTGCTCACGCGACAGCGCCCGCAGCTCCTGAGCGGTCTCTGCCGGAACCGTGAACTGCGCCGTCGCCCCGACCGACGAACGGATCGGCGGCCTGGCCCGGTCGAGCGGCAGCTCCAGCTCCGTCGGACCCGCCAACTGGTCCTGCCAGTAAGCGAGCTGCCCCTCCAACACCTCTCCGGTCAGCCATTCCCGCTGCCAGACCGCGAAGTCCGCGTACTGCACCGGCAGCGGCGGCAACGGATCCGGCTCACCCGCGCGGAACGCCTCGTAGAGCGTCGCCACCTCCTGGCCGAGGATCCGCGCCGACCACTCGTCGGAGACGATGTGGTGCATGGCCAGCGCCAGTACGTGCTCGCCGAGCCCCAGCCGGATCAGCGCGGCGCGCAACAACGGCCCGGCCTCAAGGTCGAACGACTCCGCCATGTCCTGCGTGACCAGCCGCTCGGCCTCACCCAGCGGATCGTCGCTGCCGGACACGTCGATCACCGGCAGGGGATACGGCGCCGACGCGTCGATCACCTGGTACGCCACGCCGTCCGCGCCGGCCACCAGACGAGTCCGCAGCACCTCGTGCCGCGCCACCACGGCGTCCAGTGCGGCGCCGAGTGCGGCGACGTCCAGCACACCGTCCAGACGGACGGGCAGCGCGACGTTGTACTCCGTCGAGCCGGGGTCCAGCTGATTCAGGAACCAGAGCCGCTGCTGAGCGAACGACAGAGGCAGCGGCCGACTCCGGTCCGTCGCCGTCACCGGCGGTACGCCCCCTTGCGACGCGCCTTCCACCGCCGCGGCCAGCGCCCGTACGGTCCGCCGGTCGAACAGGGTCGCGAGCGGCAGCTCGACGCCGAACACTTCCCTGATCCGCGACATCACCTGCGTGGCCAGCAACGAGTGGCCACCCAGATCGAAGAATCCGTCGGTGACGCCGACCCGCCGCACACCGAGCACCTGCGCCCAGATTCCCGCGAGCAGCTCCTCGGTCTCACCGGCCGGAGCCACGAAGCCCTCCAGCTCCGGAGCGGCGGAGGGGTCGGGGTCGGGAAGCGCGGAGTGGTCGAGTTTGCCGTTGGGGGTGAGCGGCAGTGCGGCGAGTTCGATGAAGGTCGCCGGGATCATGAAGGCCGGGAGCCGCGAGCCGGCGAAGGTGCGCAGGTCGGGGGTGGAGGGGAGGCCGTCCGCCTGGTCGGCGGGGACCAGGTAGGCAACGAGTTTGCGGTCCTCGGTGTCGCCGAAGGCCGCGACGACGGCGGTACGGATCTGCGGGTGGGTGGTCAGGACCGCTTCGATCTCGCCCGGTTCGATACGGAAGCCGCGGACCTTGACCTGGTCGTCGGCTCGCCCGATGAAGTCGAGGGTGCCGTCGGCGAGCCAGCGGGCCCGGTCACCCGAGCGGTACATCCGAGTGCCGTCCGCCGTGAAGGGATCGGGCAGGAAGCGTTCGGCGGTCAGGGCGGGCTGGGCGCGGTAGCCGCGGGTCACCTGCGGACCGGCGATGAACACTTCACCGGTCACCCCGACGGGGACGGGGTTGAGGCGGGCGTCCAGGACGTACAGGCGGGCGTTCGCGACCGGGGCACCGATCGGCGGAGCTTCGTGTACGTCCGGGGAGACTGTGCCGGAGGTGACCATGACGGTCGCCTCGGTGGGACCGTAGGTGTTCACCAGCGTGCGGCCCGTTGCCCAAGCCTGAGCCACCGGCTGGGTGAGCCGTTCCGCGCCCAGCAGCAGGGTCTGTATGCCGGGGACCTTGTCCGGGTTCAGGACGCCCAGCAGGGAGGGCACGACACTGGCCGCTCCTACCGCTTGCGCGCCGATCATCGAGGTCAGCGCTTCCGGGGCGGTGCGCTCGGCACTGCTCGCCACCACCAGCGTGCCGCCCGAGGCCAGCGTGACCGCCACATCGAGCACCGCCGCGTCGAAGCTGAACGAGGCGAACTGCAGCACCCGTACACCCGGCTCAGCGGCCAGCACCGGAGACAGTCCGGTCACCATGCCCGTCACGCTGCGGTGCGCGACCTGCACACCCTTCGGCCGGCCCGTCGAGCCGGACGTGTAGATGACGTATGCCAGCTGATCCGGTTGTACGGCGGTTGCGGGTGCCGTGGACGGCAGCCCTTCGGTGACGGACGGGTCATCCAGCCATATCACCGACTCCACCGGAAGTCCTCCGGCCACCTCGGCAACCTCGGCCACCGACCGGTGTCCGATCAGCACCTTCGCCCCGCTGTCGCCGAGCATGAACTCCAACCGTTCGACGGGGTATTCGGGATCCAGTGGCAGATAGGCGCCGCCCGCCTGCCACACCGCCAGCATCGCCACGACCATGTCGACGCCACGCGGCAGGCACAGCCCCACCACCGACTCGGCGCCGACTCCGAGCGCCCGCAGGTGATGCGCCAGCCGGTTCGCCCGCGCCATCAGGCCGCCATACGTAAGCGCCTCACCGTTCGCGACCACAGCCACCGCGTCCGGGCGGACGTGTGCCTGATCCGCGATCAGCTCATGCACCCCGCCCACACCCGGCAGAGCCGCAACCGCACCACCCCACTGCCGCAGCAGCAGATCGCGTTCGTCAGCCCCCACCACGGCCAGGTCACCGACACGCGGATCCGCATCCACATCCGTGGCAACAGCCTCCAACACCGCGACGAGATGCCCCGCCAACCGCTCCACCGTCGCCGCGTCGAACCGGGATCGGTCGTAGGACAGACGCAGCACGAGTTCGTGGGCCGAGCTGACGGCCACGGAGAGGGGGTAGTTCGCCTGCTCACGCATGTGGTTGAACCCGGCGTTGAGGCCGCTGTCGGCCGATTCGGCCTGCCCCTCCTCCAGTTCCTGGACCGGGTAGTTCTCGAAGACGAAGAGGGTGTTGAACAGAGCCTGCCCCGGCGGGAGTTCACTGGCCTCAGCAATCGTCACCAACGGCGTGTGCTCATACCCACGCGCCCGCACCTGCTCATCCTGCAACCCCGCCAACCACTCCACCACCGGCCGATCCCGCTCCACCCGCACCCGCACCGGCGTCGTATTCAGCAACAGACCCACCATCGAGTCCATCCCGTCAATCTGGCCACCACGACCCGACGACGTCACACCGAACACCACATCATCCGAACCCGCATACACAGAGAGCACCAACGCCCACGCACCCTGCACCACCGTGTTCAACGTCAACCGATGCCGCCGCGCAAACCCCGCCAGACCCCCACCCGCCACCACCGACGGCAACCCCACATGCAAATCCTCCGACCCCACCTCCCCCGTCACCCGCTCCACACCCAACACCGTCGGCTCCACAAACCCCGCCAGCCGCTCACCCCAAAACCCACGCGCCTCCACCAGATCCTGACCCGCCACCCACCCCGCAAAATCCCGGAACGGCGCACGCACCTGGAGTTGGGGCCGCCCACCCGCACGGAACGCGTGATACGCCTCCAGCACCTCCCCCAGCACAATCGGCACACTCCACCCATCCAGCAGAAGATGGTGATAACTCCACACCAGCTGATGACGGCCCTCCGCCAACCGGATCAACACCAGACGCACCAGCGTGGGAGCCGAAAAATCAGGACCCCGCTCCCAGTCCGCAGCCAGGAAATCATCCACCCGCCGCCGGCACACATCCCCCTCCAGATGCGAGAAGTCCAGCACCTCCAACGGCACCGGCACCGACCGCGACACCACCGCCAACGGCTGCGGAACCCCCTCCCACACCACCGCACTGCGCAACACCTCATGCCGCGCAAACACCAACTCCCACGCCCGCCTCAAAGCACCAAGATCAAGCACACCCTCCAACAGCAGACCGTTCTGCACCCAGTACATCCCCGCATCCGCAGACAACTGACTGTGAAACACCATCCCCTGCTGCAACGCCGTCAACGGATACACCTCATCAATCACCGCCCCCACACAACGGGCGACAACACCATCCAACGCAACCTGATCCAACCCAGCCAACGGGAAATCCGACGGCGTATACCCACCCACCCCAGAACGGCAGCAGTACTCGATCAAATCAGCGAGGACATCCACATACCGCTCCGCCAACCCCCGCACCGTCGCCTCCCCATACACCTCACCCCCATACGTCCACACCATCTCCAAACGACCACCCACCACCTGACTGTTCACCTCGATCAGGTACGATCGTTCGGCTTGCGGCGACTGGAACGCCCCCAATGTTCCGGGCAGTTGGACGAAGAGGCCGCGCCGCTCTCCAGTCGTGCGTTCGGCTCGTGGACCAGCACCATCTGCAGGCGATTGGGTGGACTGGCCGAGGTAATTGAAAGAGACCTCGGCGGCGGAGCCCGTACTCGGGGTCCAGTCCGTGAGGTGCCGGAGCAGCCCGTACCCCAGGCCCTTCCGCGGGACTGCCCTCAGGTTCTCCTTCGTGCGCCGAAGCAGCGCACCCAGATCACTGTCTTCCACGCCGCGCAGCGCAACCGGATGCACACTCGTGAACCAACCCACCGTCCGCGAGACGTCAACGTCGGCGCCCACGTCCTCGCGGCCGTGGCCCTCCACATCCACCACGACCGAGGACGACCCGGTCCACTCCGTGAACACCGCACCCAGCGCACTCAGCAACACATCATTGATCTGCGTCCGGAACGCACTGGGCACATCACGCAGCAGACGCTCCGTCCGCCCCGCGTCCAGAGCCACCGACACCCGCCGGGCCGCCGCGACCGTGTTCGCACCCCCGTACTCACGCGGCAACAACTCCGCCGCAGCCTCCACCTCCCGCCAGTGAGCCGCCTCGCCCGCAACCTCCGGCGACACCGCCAGCTCGCCAAGCCGCCGCGCCCAACCGAGGTACGAGGACGTCTTCGGCGGGAACTCCACCCGCACGACACCACGCTCTGCCTGCACATACGCCGACGCCAGATCCTCCAGCAGCACAGGCCAGGAAACGGTGTCCACGACCAGGTGATGGACAACCACCAGAAGCAGCTGGCCTCGCTCGCCCAGATCGAAGAGTGCCACCCGCAGCAGGGGGCCCTCAGCCAGATCGAGTCCCGCCTGCACCTCCGAGGCGCGCGCCTCCAGGAAGGCCGGTTCCTCCGCGGCCTCCACATCAGCGGCATCGATGACCGACACCAGGTCTGCCGGTTCCGCGGCCGCCACACGACCGACCCACTCCCCGCCCTCCCGCACAAAACGGGAACGCAAGGCGTCATGCTGCTCCACCACGGCCTGTGCGGCGACCCGCAGCACGTCCGCGTCCACCTCAGCGGTCGCCTGCAACACCACCGACTGGTTGAAATGCCAAGGCTCCGGCTGCTCACGTTCCAGGAACCAGCGCTGGACAGGCGTCAGCGGGAACTCTCCGACCACCAGACCCTGTTCGGCATCCGTCGTGCTCTCACTCGAAGCCACCGGCGCCAGGCCAGCCACCGTCTGATGGTCGAACAACTGCGCCACGGTCACGTGAATGCCGAGCTCCCGGGCCTGAGCCACCACCCGGATACTGCTGATCGAATCGCCGCCGAGTTCGAAGAAGTTGTCCTCGACCCCGACCTGTTCCACACCCAGGACCTGCGCCCACACCCCGGCCAGAACCTGCTCGACCTCTGTACGGGGTGCCACATACTCCCCCGCCGAAGACAGACGTTCCCCGTCGGGTTGCGGCAGAGCTGCCCGATCCAGTTTGCCGTTGGGGGTGAGAGGCAGCGCGGCCAGTTCCATGAACACGGCCGGGACCATGAAGGCCGGCAGACTCCGCTGGACGTGGTCCCGCAGGTCGCTGACCGCCGGGATGCCCTCCCCCGCGTCCTCCGGGACGAGGTAGGCCACAAGTTTGCGGTCCTCGGTGTCGCCGAACGCCGTCACCACCGCCGTGCGGACCTGCGGGTGGGCGGCGAGAACGGCTTCGATCTCGCCGGGTTCGATACGGAAGCCGCGGACCTTGACCTGGTCATCCGCCCGCCCGACGAAGTCCAACTGCCCGTCGGCGAGCCAACGGGCCCGGTCACCCGAGCGGTACATCCGGGAGCCGTCGGCCGTGAAGGGATCGGGCAGGAAGCGCTCGGCAGACAGGGCGGGCTGGGCGCGGTAGCCGCGGGCCACCTGCGGACCCGCGATGAACACCTCCCCCGCCACCCCGACCGGGACGGGGTTGAGACGGGCGTCCAGGACATACAGGCGGGCGTTCGCGACCGGGGCACCGATCGGCGGAGCCACAGTCACGTCCGGGGAGACCGCGCCCGTGGTCACCATGACGGTCGCCTCGGTGGGGCCGTAGGTGTTCACCAGCGTGCGGTTCTGTGCCCAGGCCTGGGCCACCGGCTGGGTGAGCCGTTCCGCTCCCAGCAGCAGAGTCTCGATGCCCGGGACCTCGTCCGGGTTCAGGACTCCGAGCAGGGAGGGCACTACGCTCGCCGCGCCCACCGCCTGCGCGCCTATCATCCCGGTCAACATCTCCGGGGCGGTGCGCTCATTGCTGCTGGCCACCACCAGGGTGGCGCCCGAGGCCAGCGTGACCGCCACATCGAGTACCGCCGCGTCGAAGCTGAACGACGCGAACTGCAACACCCGCACCCCCGGCTCAGCGGCCAGCACCGGAGACAGTCCGGTGACCATGCCCGTCACGCTGCGGTGCGCGACCTGCACACCCTTCGGCTGGCCCGTCGAGCCGGACGTGTAGATGACGTACGCCAGCTGATCCGGTTGTACGGCGGTTGCGGGTGCCGTGGACGGCAGACCCTCGGTGACAGCCGGGTCATCCAGCCACACCACCGACTCCACCGGAAGTCCTCCGGCCACCTCGGCCACCGACCGGTGTCCGATCAGCACCTTCGCCCCGCTGTCAGCGAGCATGAACTCCAGCCGCTCGACCGGGTATTCGGGATCCAGCGGCAGATAGGCGCCACCCGCCTGCCACACCGCCACCATCGCCACGACCATGTCGACGCCACGCGGCAAGCACAGCCCCACCACCGACTCAGCGCCGACTCCGAGCCTCCGAAGACGATGCGCCAGCCGATTCGCCCGCGCCATCAGGCCGCCATACGTCAGCACCACACCATCCGCCACCACAGCCACCGCATCCGGACCGGACACCGCCCGCCCTGCGATCAGCTCATGCACCCCACCCACACCCGGCAACGGCTCGACGGACCCGTTCCACTCCTCGACCACCCGCCGCCGCTCACCCGCACCAAGCACAGGCAGCTCACCGACACGCCGCCCCGTATCCTCCGCGACCGCACTCAGCAATACCCCGAGATGCTCAGCGAGCCTCCCGATCGTCACCGCGTCGAACAGCGCGGTGCTGTACTCGATCGTCGCGGTCAGAGCGCCATCGCTGCTGTCGCCCAGCGTCACCGCCAGGTCGAACTTCACCGGAAGGCCACTGGACCCCGTGTCGCCACTGGACCCCGTGTCGCCACTGGACTCCGTGTCACCGCTGGACTCCGTGTCGCCACTGGACCCCGTGTCACCGCTCTCCCCGGCGACGTAGCTGAAGAGAACTTGGAACAGTGGATTGCGCGACCGGTCCCGCTCTGTGACCAGCTCATCCACCAGCTGCTCGAACGGCACGTCCTGATGCGCGTACGCACCCAACGCCGTCTCCCGCACCCGCCCCAGCAACTCCGTGAACGACGGATCACCCGACAGATCGGTCCGCAACACCAGCGTGTTGACGAAGAACCCGATCAGATCCTCCGTCTCGGCACGGTTCCGGTTCGCCACCGGCGTGCCCACCACCACATCCTCCGAACCCGCATACCGCCCCACCAGCACGTCGAAGGCAGCCAGCAGCGTCATGAACATCGACACGCCGCATTCCCTCGACAGCGCCCGCAGTGCCTCCGCGGTCTCACGCGCGATGCGGAACCCCGCCACCGCCCCCGCTGAGGACCGCACTGCCGGGCGAGCCCGGTCAGTCGGCAGTTCCATAATCGGGAGGTTCGCCAACTGTGCGCGCCAGTAAGTGAGTTGTGCCTCCAGTACTTCGCCGGCCAGCCATTCCCGCTGCCAGACCGCGAAGTCCGCGTACTGCACCGGCAGTGGCGGCAACGGATCCGGCCCACCCGCGCGGAACGCCTCGTAACAGGCGGTGAGTTCGCGGCGCAGGATCAGCCTCGACCACTCGTCGGAGACGACGTGGTGCATCGCGAGCGCCAGTACGTGTTCGTCCGTGGCGACCCGGATCAGTGTGGCGCGGATCAGTGATCCGGCCGCCAGGTCGAAGGGGGTGACCGCGTCGGCGAGTACCAGTTCGCGGGCGGCGGCCATGGGCTCGATGCCGTCGGACACGTCGACGACGGTCAGCGGGAAGGGCTCGGACGGATCGATCACCTGGTGCGGTACGCCGTCGGTGTCCACCACGAGCCGGGTCCGCAGGACTTCGTGGCGGGCCACGACCGCGCTCAGGGCCCTTCCCAGGGCCTCCACGTCCAGGTCGCCGGGCAGCGGCAGGGGCGTGGGTACGTTGTACTCGGCGGAGCCGGGTTCCATCTGGTCGAGGAACCAGAGCCGTTGCTGGGCGAACGACAGCGGCAGTTCCTGGTCCCGGCCGACCGTCACGATCGGTGGTGCCGAGGCCTGCGGCGCGGCGGTCTCGACCAGTGCCGCGAGGGCACGCACGGTCGGGTGGTCGAAGAGCGCGGCCAGGGGTATTTCCGCCCCGAACACTTCCCTGACTCGGGAGACCACCTGGGTGGCCAGGAGTGACTGGCCGCCCAGTTCGAAGAAGTCCTCGGTCGCGCCGACCCGGTCCAGGCCGAGGACCTGGGCCCAGACTCCGGCGAGGAGTTCTTCCGTCACGCTCGACGGTGCCACATAGCCCGTGAGGTGCCGGCGGGCCGCGTCGGGGGCCGGGAGTGCGGCCCGGTCGAGCTTTCCGTTCGCGGTCAGGGGCAGCGCGGCCAGTTCGGTGAAGACCGAGGGGATCATGAAGGCCGGCAGGTGTTCGCCCGCGAAGGCACGCAGGTCGGTGACGGGCGGGATGCCCTCGGCCTGGTCGGCGGGCACGAGGTGGGCGACCAGTCTGCGGTCGGCGTCCTCGCCGTCCGTGGTCACCACCGCCGTCCGGATCGCCGGATGAGCTGCGAGGACCGCTTCGATCTCGCCGAGTTCGATCCGGTATCCGCGGACCTTGGTCTGCTGGTCGGCGCGGCCGAGGAACTCCAGCTGCCCGTCCGCCAGCCAACGCACCCGGTCGCCGGAGCGGTACATCCGAGAGCCGTCGCCGGCGAAGACGTCCGCCACGAAACGCTCGGCCGTCAGCCCGGCACGGCGGCCGTAGCCACGCGCGACACCGGTGCCGCCGATGAACAACTCGCCCGTCACCCCCACGGGAACAGGGTTCAGCCGCTCGTCCAGGACGTACGTCCGCGTGTTGTCGATCGGGGCGCCGATCGGCGGCGCGCCCTGGCCGTCCGGTTCGACGGTCGCGATGCTCGCGCAGACCGTCGTCTCCGTCGGACCGTACGCGTTCAGCAGCCGGTGCTCGGTCCGCCAGCCGGCGGCGGCGCCGGCCTCCAGCCGCTCCCCTGCCGTGACGAGCGTGCGCAGGCCCGTCAGGTCGCCGGGGTGCAGTACGGCCAGCAGTGACGGTGGCAATGTGGCCACCCGAACGCCGCGCCTCCGTACGAGCGTGGCCAAGGCTTCCGGCTCCGCGCGCTCCTCCGCCGTCGCCACGACCAGCGTGCCGCCGGCCGCGAGCGTCACACAGACCTCGGACACGGCGGCGTCGAAACCGAATGGGGCGAACTGCACCACCGCGTCCCCGGCCCCGACCCCGAACTCCCGTCCCTGGGCCCGCACCAGGTTGACGACACCGCCATGGGCGACCTGCACGCCCTTCGGCCGCCCCGTCGAACCCGACGTGTAGATCACATACGCCAACTGGTCCGGATGGACGGGCGCTTCGGGTGAGTCCGTCGGCATGGTGGCCAGCTGCGCGCGGTCCATCGGATCGTCCAGGACCACGGTCCGCAGCCGTCCCACCGGCAGCTCGTCGAGGACGTCGCTGGTGCCGACAAGTACCGTCGCCCGGCTGTCCGTGAGCATGAATCCGAGGCGCTCGACCGGATACTCCGGATCCAGGGGCAGGTACGCCCCGCCCGCCTGCCACACCCCCAGCATCGCCACGACCATGTCCACCCCACGCGGCAGGCACAGGCCCACGAGGGTGTCGGGGCCGACACCTGCGGTACGCAGATAGTGGCCGAGCTGGTTCGCCCGTGCCATCAACTCGCGGTAGGTCAGCGACACTTCGCCGAACAGGACCGCCTGAGCGTCCGGAGTCTCGGCCGCCCGTTCCGCGATCAGCCGGTGCACCCCGCCCACCGTGGGCAGTGCGCCCGTCGTGGGCAGTGCCGCGGCCGTGTCGTTCCAGTCGTGTACCAGGACGCCTCGTTCGGTGGCCGTCAGCATCGGCAGATCGCCGACATGCCGACCCGCGTCGTCGGCGACGGCGTCCAGGAGGGCGACCAGGTGCCGGGCCATTCGCTCCACCGTCGTCGCGTCGAACAACGCGGTGCTGTATTCGACGACCCCTGTCAGCTCACGGCCGCCGTCGGTGAACATCAGCCGCAGGTCGAATTTGGCGACCACATCGCCTTCGACACTGCCGAGCGACAGTCCGCTGTCGGCCGACCGCGTATCGCCCGCCTCACCGGTCCCGTCCTCGCGGACACCCCGACGCCCCGGCTCCCGGGCCTGCTCCCGTTCCCGGTGCTGCTGCCCGTCCTCGGTGAAGTAGTTGAACAGCACCTGGAACAGTGGACTGCGCGACCGGTCCCGTTCGGTGACAAGGGCATCGACCAGCTGCTCGAAGGGCAGGTCCTGGTGCGCGTACGCATCGAGCGCCATGTCCCTTACGTGGACGAGGAGTTCGTCGAAGGTCGGGTCGCCGGACAGATCGGTGCGCATCACCAGGGTGTTGATGAAGAAGCCGATCATGTGCTCGGTCTCGGCACGGTTCCGGTTCGCCACCGGCGTGCCCACGACCACGTCGTCCGTGTCCGCGTAGCGGCTGAGCAGCACGTTGAACGTCGCCAGCAGCGTCATGAACATCGTCGCGCCGCTGCGCCGGGAAAGCTCTCGCAGCACGTCCGCGGTCCGCGCCGGGACGGTGAAACGCGTCTGCGCGCCTGCCGGTGACCAGACGGGCGGCCGCGGCCGGTCCGTGGGCAGTTCGAGCAGCGGAGCGCCTGCCAACTTGGCGCGCCAGTACGCGAGTTGACCTTCCAGCACCTCGCCTTCCAGCCACTCCCGCTGCCACACGGCGAAGTCGGCGTACTGCACCGGCAACGGCGGCAACGGGTCCGGCTCGCCCGCGCGGAACGCCTCGTACAGGGCGGAGAGTTCGCGGTTGAAGACGCCCTTCGACCACTCGTCGAAGGCCACGTGATGCATGGACAGCGCCAGTACGTGCTCGTCCGGGGCCAGTCGGATGAGCAGGGCCCGGACCAGCGGGCCGGCCGCCAGGTCGAACGGGCGCGCGACGTCCGCCGCCATCAGCGCCCATGCCGCTGCCCCGAGATCCGCCTCGCCGGACACGTCGGCCACCGGGAGCGGGAGGGGCGCGGGCGGGTCGATCACCTGGCGCGGCACGCCGTCGACGCCGGCCACGAGCCTGGTCCGCAGGACTTCGTGGCGTGCCACGATCGTGTTCAGGGCGGCGTTGAGCGCCGCCACGTCCAACGTGCCGCCGAGGCGGACGGGCATGGGTACGTTGTATTCGGCCGAGCCGGGTTCGAGCTGGTCCAGGAACCACAGCCGCTGTTGCGCGAACGACAACGGCAGTTGCTCGGCCCGGTCCGCGACCCTCATCCGAGGCCCGGGACCGGTGTTCCCTTCGGTCCCGCGGGCGGCCAGCAGCGCGATGATCTCGTCGCGGAAGCCCTGCAGGCGGGCCCGCAGCTCGTCCGTGAGCACACCCTTGGGCGCGAACAACCTGAGCCGGCCGTCGACGACGCTGAAGCGGGCGCCTCTGCTCTCCAGCCCCTCCAGGAACTCCGCAGGGGACATGGTCATGAGGAAACCCCGTTCTCGTCAGACTCTGTGTCCTGTTCGCGGACATCCAGGCTCTGCAGTACTTCGGCTTCTGACATGTGCTCGATCTCGTACCAGATGCGCTCTTCGACGACGGCCGCGAGACCCCGGACGGTCGGTTGGTCGAACAGCGCGGCCAGCGGTATGTCGAGTTCGAAGAGTTCCCTGATCCGGGAGACGACCTGGGTGGCGAGCAGCGAGTGTCCACCCAGCTCGAAGAAGTTGTCCGTGGCCCCGACCCGGTCGACCCCCAGCAACTGCACCCACAGGCCCGCCAACACCTCCTCGGCGTCCCCGGACAGCTCCTCGAACTCGTCCAACTGAGGCCGTGCGCCGTCTGGTTCGGGCAGGGCGGAGCGGTCGAGTTTGCCGTTGGGGGTGAGGGGTAAGGTGGCCAGCTCGACGAACGCGGCCGGGACCATGAAGGCCGGCAGACTCCGCTGGACGTGGTCCCGCAAATCATTGACCGCCGGAATGCCCTGCGTCGCGTCCTCCGGGACGAGGTACGCCACGAGCCTACGGTCCTCGGTGTCACCGAAGGCCACGACGACGGCTGTGCGGATCTGGGGGTGGGTGGTGAGGACGGCTTCGATCTCGCCGGGTTCGATACGGAAGCCGCGGACCTTGACCTGGTCATCCGCCCGCCCGATGAAGTCGAGGGTGCCGTCGGCAAGCCAGCGGGCCCGGTCGCCCGAGCGGTACATACGGGTGCCGTCCCCAGTGAACGGGTCCGGCAGGAAACGCTCGGCAGACAGGACGGGCTGGGCACGGTAACCGCGGGCCACCTGCGGACCCGCGATGAACACCTCACCCGCCACCCCGACCGGGACCGGGTTGAGGCGGGCGTCCAGAACATACAGGCGGGCGTTCGCCACCGGGGCACCGATCGGCGGAGCCACAGCCACGTCCGGGGAGACCGCACCCGTGGTCACCATGACGGTCGCCTCGGTGGGACCGTAGGTGTTCACCAGCATGCGGTTCTGCGCCCAGGCCCGCGCCACCGGCTGCGTGAGCCGCTCCGCTCCCAGCAGCAGAGTCTGAATGCCGGGAACCTCGTCCGGGTTGAGGACTCCCAGCAGGGAGGGCACCACACTGGCCGCTCCGACCGCCTGCGCGCCGATCATCGAGGTCAGTGCCTCCGGGGCGGTGCGCTCACTGCTGCTCGCCACCACCAGCGTGCCGCCCGAGGCCAGCGTCACCGCCACGTCCAGCACCGCCGCGTCGAAGCTGAACGACGCGAACTGCAGCACCCGCACACCCGGCCCGGCACCCAGCACCGGAGACAGTCCGGTCACCATGCCCGTCACACCGTGATGCGCGACCTGCACACCCTTCGGCCGCCCCGTCGAACCGGACGTGTAAATCACATACGCGAGCTGATCCGGCTGTACGGAGACTTCGGGCGCCGCAGCCGGCAGACCCTCGGTGACAGCCGGGTCATCCAGCCACACCACCGACTCCACCGGGAGCCCCCCGGCCACCTCAGCCCTTGACCTGTGCCCCATCACGACCCGGGCACCGCTCTCGGCGAGCATGAACTCCAGCCGCTCGACCGGGTATTCGGGGTCCATGGGCAGGTAGGCGCCACCGGCCTGCCACACCGCCAGCATCGCCACAACCATGTCGATCCCACGCGGCAAGCAGAGTCCCACGATCGACTCGGCGCCGACTCCGAGCCCTCGCAGGTGATGCGCCAGCCGATTCGCCCGCGCCATCAGGCCGCCGTACGTCAGCACCGCACCGCCCGCGACCACAGCCACCGCATCCGGACCAGCGTGTGCCTGACCGGCAATCAGCTCATGCACCCCGCCCACGCCCGGCAACGGCTCGACGGGCCCGTTCCACTCCTCGACCACGCGCCGCCGTTCAGCGCCGGTCAGCACCGACACCTCGCTGACGCGCCGCCCCGCGTCCTCCGCCACGGCCTCCAGCACCGCGACCAGATGCTGGGCCATTCGCCGCATGGTCGCCGCGTCGAAGAGCGCGGTGCTGTACTCGATCGCCCCCGCCAGGCCGCCGTCGCGGTCCCCCAGCATCAGCGACAGGTCGAAGTTCACCGAGGTCGTGGCCGGCGCGGCCATCGCGGATCCGTCGGTGCCGGTGTCGTCGCGCGCCTCTCCGCCCGTGCGGCGGGCGCCTTCGTCGGGCGTGTAGTTGAAGAACGCCTGGAAGAGTGCCGTGCGGGACCGGTCCCGTTCCACGCCCAGGTCGTCCACGAGATGTTCGAAGGGCAGGTCCTGGTGGGCGTATGCGGCCAGGGCAACGCGTCGTACCCGCCCGAGCAACTCCTTGAAGGACGGGTCGCCGGACAGGTCCGTCCGCAGCACCAGCGTGTTGACGAAGAAGCCGATCAGATCCTCGGTCTCGGCACGGTTCCGGTTGGCGACAGGTGTGCCCACCACCACGTCGTCCGTGTCGGCGTACCAGCCCAGGAGTACATCGAATGCCGCGAGCAGCGTCATGGACATCGTCGTGCCGCTCTTGCGGGACAGCGCCCGTAAGGCATCGGCCGTGTGCGCCGGGACAGTGAACTCGGTGACCGCTCCCTCGGTGGACCGGACTGCCGGACGTGGCCGGTCCGTGGCGAGGTGGAGTGCGGGCAGGTCCGCCAACTGCCGCCGCCAGTAAGCGAGATGTTCGGCCAGTACGTCCCCGGTCAGCCACTCGCGCTGCCAGACCGCGAAGTCCGCGTACTGCACCGGCAGCGGCGGCAACGGGTCCGGCTCACCCGCGCGGAACGCCTCGTACAGGGCAGCCAGTTCACGGCGGAAGATCCGCACCGACCATTCGTCGAAGGCCACGTGGTGGATGGCCAGCGTCAGCACATGTTCTTCGGGGGCGACCCGGATGAGTGTGGCGCGGACGAGGGGCCCGGCTGCCAGGTCGAACGGCGTCATCACCTCCGCCTCGACCAGTTCCCGCGTGGCCGCCACCGGATCGGCGTACCGGGACGCGTCGGTTGCCGAGAGCGGGATCGGCGTCGGTGGGTCGATGACCTGGTGGACCACGCCGTCCACGTCGGCCACCAGCCTGGTCCGCAGCACCTCGTGCCGCGCGAGCACTCCGCTCAGAGCGGCGACCAGTGCCTCGACATCCAGATCGCCCGCCCAACGCACCAGTAGCGGCACGTTGTATTCGAGGGAGTCGGGCTCCAACTGGTTGAGGAACCAGAGCCGTTGCTGTGCGAAGGACAACGGTAGGGGCTCGTCACGGCTGATCCGTGTGACCGGCGGTATCGAGATTCCCTCGGCCGAGTTCTCGACCACCGCGGCCAGGTCCCGGACCGTGGGCCGGTCGAACAACGCGGAGAGGGGTGTCTCGACCATGAACACCGTGCGGATGCGGGAGACGACCTGCGTGGCGAGCAGCGAATGCCCGCCGAGTTCGAAGAAGTTGTCGTGGACGCCGACCCGGTCGACGCCGAGGACCTGTGCCCAGATACCGGCGAGCAGTTCCTCGGTGGCGGTGGCGGGAGCGAGGAATCCGTCCAGGTCCGGGCGCAGCCCGTCGGGTTCGGGCAACGCGGCCCGGTCCACCTTCCCGTTCGGGGTGAGGGGCAGTGCGTCGAGTTCGACGAACGCCGACGGGACCATGAAGCCGGGCAGTCGATCACCTGCGTACGCCCGCAGATCGCTCACCGACGGAATGCCCTCGCCCTGATCCGCCGGTACCAGGTAGGCGACCAGTCGACGGTCCTCGTTGTCACCTCTTGCCGTCACGACCGCGGTCCGGATCCTGTGGTGGCCGGCAAGAACCGTTTCGATCTCGCCGGGTTCGATGCGGTAGCCGCGGACCTTGACCTGCTCATCCGCCCGCCCCAGAAACTCCAGCTCCCCCTCCACCAACCACCGCACCCGGTCCCCCGACCGATACATCCGCGAACCGTCCCCCGCGAACGGATCCGCCACAAACCGCTCCGCCGTCAACCCACCCCGGCCGCCATACCCCCGCGCCAACTGCCCACCAGCAATAAACAACTCACCCACCACACCCACCGGCACCGGACCGAGCCGCTCATCCAGCACATACACCCGCGTATTCGGCAACGGCCCACCAATCGGCACCGGACCCTCCACCACACCCACCCGACCCAACTCACTGAACGTCGAATCGACCGCCGCCTCCGTCACCCCATAACCCGTCAGCAGCCGCACCCCCTCACCCAGCACCGACCGCGCCCGCACCACCCCACCCCAACGCCACACATCCGTCGTCACCACCACCAACCGCAAATCCCCCAACCACACCCCACCCCGACCCCGGCCCCGGCCCCGGCCCCGGCCCCGGCCCTGGCCGCGCGACCGCTCCCGCTCCCGCTCCACATGCGCAACCAGCTCATCCACATACCGAGGCGCACACTCCAACGCATTCACCCCAGCCCCCTCCAACACCCCCAACCACTCACCCACATCCACCTGCAAACCAACCCGACCCACCACCAACACACCACCCGAGCACAACGCCCGCACCACATCACCCGAAAACACATCAAAACTCGCACTCGCCACCGTCAACCACCGCAACCCCACCCCCACACCAAAATGAGCAACCTCCCACCCCCCGAACACCCCCACCAACGCCCCATGCGACACCCACACACCCTTCGGCCACCCCGTCGACCCCGACGTATAAATCACCGACGCCAACTGACCCGACACCACAACCACCCCCGGCGCCACCGCCGACAACTCCCCCAAAACCCCCCGAACACCCGGATCATCCAGCCACACCACGTCATCCACCGCATCGGCGAGCACCGCCGCACCACGGTCGCCGACCAGCACCTTCACCCCGCTGTCGGCGAGCATGAACTCCAGGCGCTCCACCGGATACTCCGGATCCAGCGACACATACGCCGCCCCCGCAACCCACACACCCACCACCGCGACAACCAAATCCACACCACGCTCAAGGCACAGCCCCACCACCGACTCCGCGCCCACACCCAGCCCTCGCAAATGACGAGCCAGCCGATTCGCCCGAGCCAGCAACCCTCCGTACGTCAGCACCTCGCTGCCAGCGACCACCGCCACCGCATCCGGACTGGCCAGCGCCCGCTCGACGATCAGTTCGTGCACCCCACCCACCTCAGGCAGAGCCAGCTCCGCGCCGCTCCACCCTCGCACCAACGCCTCGACCTCACCGGCCGACACCAGCGCGACATCACCCAGCAGCCGGGCGGGGCCCTCGATGAAGGCCTCCAGGACCCGGGCCAGATGGCCGGCCATGCGGTCCATCGCGTCGGCGGCGAACCTGGCGCGGTCGTAGGAGAAGGTGATGGTGAGTTCGCGTCCGGAGCTGGCGGTCACGCTGAGGGGGTAGTTCGCCTGCTCGCGGCCGTAGTTGGCACCGGCTCTCAGGCCGTCCGCTGCGGAGTTCCGCTGTCTGGCTTCGAGTTCCTCGGCGGGAAAGTTCTCGAAGACGAAGAGGCTGTCGAACAGCGCGCTGCCGGGCGGCAGTTCGCCACACGCCGCGATGGTGGTCAGGGGCGTCTGCTCGAACTGCCGGGCCCGTACCTGTTCTTCCTGGAGCCCGGTGAGCCAGGCCGCCACGGGCTGGTCGCTGTCGAGTCGGATTCGCACAGGTGTGGTGTTGAGCAGCATGCCGACCATGGAGTCCACGCCGTCGAGCCGGCCGTCGCGGCCGGAGGAGGTGACACCGAAGACAACGTCATCGCTGCCGGAGTACCGGCCCATCACCACAGCCCACGCCGCCTGCACCACGGTGTTCAGCGTGAGCCGGTGGCGGCGCGCGAAGTTTGCCAGTCCGGCCCCGGCCGCCTCCGCGGACAGCGGCACCCTGGATTCCCCGGGGCCCTGCTCACCGGTGGCGCGTTCGATCCCGAGGGTGGTCGGTTCGGTGATCCCCGCGAGCCGTCGGCGCCAGTACGCGCGGGCCTCGTCCATGTCCTGCGCGGCGAACCAGGCGACGAAGTCGCGGAAGGGCCTGCGCGCCGGGAGCCGCGGTTCGTCGCCCGTGCGAAACGCGTCGTAGGCCTGCAGCAGTTCCCCGATGACGATGGGGGCGCTCCACCCGTCCAGCAGCAAGTGGTGGTAGCTCCACACGAGTTGGTGGCGGTCGGCCGCAAGACGGATCACGGCTATCCGCGCCAGGGTCGGGGCGGTGAAGTCGGCGCCCCGTTCCCAGTCGGACGTGAGGTAGTCGTCGACCTCGGTACGTCGGTCCGCCTCGTCCAGGTGCGACAGGTCCAGCACCCTCAGCGGCAGGGGGACCGACCGGGACACCACCGCCAGCGGCTCGGCGACTCCGTCGCGGACCACGGTGGTCCGCAGCACCTCGTGCCGGGCGAACATCAGCTCCCACGCCCGGTGCAGGGCGTCCAGGTCCAGCTCGCCCTCCATCAGCAGCCCGTCCTGGACCCAGTACATCCCTGGCTCGTCGGCCAGTTCGGTGTGGAACAGCATGCCCTGCTGCAACGCGGTCAGCGGATAGATGTTCTCGATCGCCCTGCCACCGACTCCGCGGCCCGCACCACCACCCGCCCGGCTCTGCCGACCCTGCCGGTCCTGCCGGTCGGCCGCCGCGTCGAATGCCGTCATGATACTCCTCCGAGATCGGCGATCCCACCGGGTGGTTCAGGTGAGTCGAAGCGCTGCTGAATGCGGTCGAGAATGTCCTGGTCGAGGCCGGCCATGGGGAAGTCGGAGGGCGTGTAGCCGCCGATGCCGGACCGGCAGCAGTACTCGATCAGGTCGCCCAGGACCTTGATGTAGCGCTGTGCGAGCCGGCGTACCGTCGCTTCCTCGTGCACTTCGTCGCTGTACGTCCAGGTCAGCTGAAGGCGGCCGAGGGCGATCTGGCTGTTGATCTCGATCAGGTGCGTACGGCGTCCCTGTACGGACTGGGGGGTGCCCAGGGCCCGGCCTGTCGGGGTGAAGCGCCCTCCGGAGCCGCTGCCCGCGCCGACGGCCTGTCCTGTCTGGCCGAGGTAGTTGAAGGCCACCTCTGCGCTCGCGCCCGGGGTCGGGTGCCAGTCGGCCAGATAGCGCAACAGGCCGTAGCCCTGGCCCTTGCGTGGCACGGCGCGCAAGTACTCCTTCGTGCGACGCAGTGCCTCACCCGGGTCGCTTCCCGACGCCCCGCCCAGGAGGACCGGATACACGCTGGTGAACCAGCCCACCGTCCGTGACACGTCGATGTCGTCCCCCACGTCCTCACGGCCGTGGCCTTCCAGATCCACCAGGACCGCCGGAGTGCGGCACCACTCCGTGAACACGGAGCCGAGCACGCTCAGCAGTACGTCGTTGATCTGGGTTCCGAAGGCGCTCGGGACGTCCCGCAGCAGTTGTTCGGTCTGTTCCTCGCCGAGCGTGACGGATATCTCCCTGGCCGAGGCGATGCTGTTGGGCCCGTCAAGGTCCCGGGGCAGGGGTCGGGCACCGGCCTCGGTCGCACGCCAGTGCTCCGCCTCGGCCATCAGCTCCGGCGAGCCGGCCAGCTCGGTCAGCCGCTGCGACCAGCGCATGTACGAGGTCGTCTTGGTGGGCAGCTTTACGGCGTCCCCACGTTCTACCTGTCCGTAGGCGACCGTCAGGTCCTCCAGGAGTACGGGCCACGACACCGCGTCCACGACCATGTGGTGCGCCACGACAAAGAGCAGTTGCCCCGCGCCTCGCCGCTCGCCCCCGTCGGCCGAGCCGTCCCGGTCCGCCGTGTCGCCTCGATCTCCGGTCTCGCCCCGGTCGAAGACGACCAGCCGCACCAGTGGCCCGTCCGCCAGATCGAGGCTCGCCTGGGCCTCCTGGCCGCGGGCGTCCAGGAACGCCCACTCGTCCTCGTCGTCCAGCCCGGTGGTCTCGAACACCCGTACCAGATCGGCCGGTTCGGCCGCCATCAGCCGGCCGGTCCAGCCCTCTCCCTCACGGACGAACCTCGACCGCAGCGCGTCGTGCTGTTCGAGCACCGAGACCATGGCCACCCGCAACAGGTCGGGCTCAAGGCGTCCGGTGACCTCCAGCAGCATCGACTGGTTGAAGTGCGCGGGCTCCCGCAGTTCCTGTTCGAAGAACCAGTGCTGAATCGGGGCAAGGGGGAAGTCGCCGACCACGAGACCCTGTTCGGCATCGGCCGTGCTCCGGCTCGCCGCCACGGTGGCAAGTCCCGCGACCGTCTGGTGGTCGAACAACTGGGCCACAGTCACGTGGATCCCGAACTCCCGTGCTCGTGCGACTACTTGAATGCTGATGATCGAGTCGCCGCCGAGTTCGAAGAAGTTGTCGTGGACGCCGACCCGGTCGACGCCGAGGACCTGTGCCCAGATACCGGCGAGCAGTTCCTCGGTGGCGGTGGCGGGAGCGAGGAACCCGTCCAGGTCCGGGCGCAGACCGTCGGGTTCGGGCAACGCGGCCCGGTCCACCTTCCCGTTCGGGGTGAGGGGCAGTGCGGCCAGCTCCGTGAAGACGGCCGGAACCATGAAGTCCGGCAGAGTCCGCTTCAGGTACTCCCGCAGCTCCCCAACCGTCGGGATGCCCGCGGCCAGGTCCGCCGGCACCAGGTAGGCGCCCAGTCGGCGGTCGGTGACCTCTCCGAACACGTTCACCACAGCGGCGCGCACTCCAGGGTGAGCCACCAAAGCTGTTTCGATCTCGCCGGGTTCGATGCGGTAGCCGCGGACCTTGACCTGCTCATCCGCCCGCCCCAGAAACTCCAGCTCCCCCTCCACCAGCCAACGCACCCGGTCCCCCGACCGATACATCCGCGAACCGTCCCCCGCGAACGGATCCGCCACGAACCGCTCCGCCGTCAACCCCGCACGACCCCCATACCCCCGCGCCAACTGCCCACCAGCAATAAACAACTCACCCACCACACCCACCGGCACCGGGGCCAGCCGCTCATCCAGCACATACACCCGCGTATTCGGCAACGGCCCACCAATCGGCACCGGACCCTCCACCACACCCACCCGACCCAACTCACTGAACGTCGAATCGACCGCCGCCTCCGTCACCCCATAACCCGTCAGCAACCGCACCCCCTCACCCAGCACCGACCGCGCCCGCACCACCCCACCCCAACGCCACACATCCGTCGTCACCACCACCAACCGCAAATCCCCCAACCACACCCCACCCCGACCCCGGCCCCGGCCCCGGCCCCGGCCCTGGCCGCGCGACCGCTCCCGCTCCCGCTCCACATGCGCAACCAGCTCATCCACATACCGAGGCGCACACTCCAACGCATTCACCCCAGCCCCCTCCAACACCCCCAACCACTCACCCACATCCACCTGCAAACCAACCCGACCCACCACCAACACACCACCCGAGCACAACGCCCGCACCACATCACCCGAAAACACATCAAAACTCGCACTCGCCACCGTCAACCACCGCAACCCCACCCCCACACCAAAATGAGCAACCTCCCACCCCCCGAACACCCCCACCAACGCCCCATGCGACACCCACACACCCTTCGGCCACCCCGACGACCCCGACGTATAAATCACCGACGCCAACTGACCCGACACCACAACCACCCCCGGCGCCACCGCCGACAACTCCCCCAAAACCCCCCGAACACCCGGATCATCCAGCCACACCACAGCCCCTACAGCACCCTCCAGACCCAACCCCCCAGCCACACTCCGATGCCCCACCAACACATCCGCGCCACTGTCGGCGAGCATGAACTCCAGCCGCTCCACCGGATACTCCGGATCCAGCGACACATACGCCGCCCCCGCAACCCACACACCCACCACCGCGACAACCAAATCCACACCACGCTCAAGGCACAGCCCCACCACCGACTCCGCACCGACCCCCAGCCCTCGCAAATGACGAGCCAGCCGATTCGCCCGAGCCAGCAACCCTCCGTACGTCAGCGACACACCACCCGACACCACCGCCACCGCATCCGGTGACACAGCAGCCCGCTCGACGATCAGCTCATGCACCCCACCCACTCCAGGCAGAGCCAGCTCCGCGCCGCTCCACCCCCGAACCAACGCCTCGACCTCACCCACCGACACCAGCGCGACATCACCGACGCGTTGTCCCGCGTCGTCGGCGACGGCGTCGAGTACGGCGACCAGGCTCCGGGCCAGCCGCTCCGCCGTCGCGGGGTCGAACAGGGCGGTGCTGTACTCGATCTCGCCCGCGAGTCCGCCTTCGCCGGCGTCGCCGAACCTGAGTGTCAGGTCGAACAGGGTGTCCCGCGGCGTCGCGTCCGTGTCCTTGATCCGCACCTCGCCCCTCGGCCGGCCGTCGCCCTGGTCCAGCAGGCTCATGCCGTCCCGAGGGTCTTCCATGGCGTAGTTGAAGAAGACCTGGAAGAGCGGTGTGCGGGAGCGGTCCCGTTCGGTCACCAGAGCGTCCACCAGCTGCTCGAAGGGCACGTCCTGGTGGGCGTAAGCCTCCAGAGCGGTTTCCCGTACCCGGTCGAGGAGTTCACCGAAGGTCGGGTCGCCGGACAGATCGGTGCGCAACACCAGCGTGTTGACGAAGAAGCCGATCAGGTCCTCGGTCTCGGCACGGTTCCTGTTGGCGACCGGTGTACCCACGATCACGTCGTCCGCTCCGCAGTAGCGGCCGAGCACCACGTCGAACGCGGCCAGCAGCGTCATGAACATCGTGGCGCCGCTCGTACGCGACAGCGCCCGCAGTGCCTCCGCGGTCTCCGCCGGGACCGTGAACCGGGTCGCCCCGCCCTCCGAGGAGCGTGTCTGCGGCCGGGGACGATCGGTCGGCAGCTCAAGCACCGGCAGGGCATCCAACTTGTTCTGCCAGTAGTCGAGCTGGTCGTCCAGAACCTCGCCGGTCAGCCACTCGCGCTGCCACACCGCGAAGTCCGCGTACTGTGCGGCCAGCGGCGGCAGCGGATCGGGCTGCCCGGCGCGAAACGCCTCGTACAGGGCGGCCAGTTCGCGGCGCAGGATTCTGCCGGACCACTCGTCGAAGACGACGTGATGCATCGTCAGGGCGAGTACGTGCTCGTCGGCGGCCAGTCGGACGAGCGCGGCCCGGATCAAGGGCCCGGACGCCAGATCGAACGGGGCTGCCGTGTCCTGTGCGATCAGCCGTTCGGCGGCGCTCAGCGGATCGGCGTCGCCGGACACGTCGACCACCTGCATCGGAATGCCCGAGGGCGGGTCGATCACCTGGTACGCCACTCCGTCGGCGTCGTCGGAGAGCCGAGTGCGCAACACCTCGTGCCGCGCCATCACGGCGTCCAGAGCCGCCCCGAGCGCCGCCACGTCGAGCGCCCCGTCCAGCCGGATGGGCAAGGGCAGGTTGTACTCGGTCGAGCCGGGCTCCAAGTGGTCCAGGAACCAGAGCCGTTGCTGGGCGAACGACAACGGCAGTGTCTGATCGCGGCCGATGGCCCGCACCGGCGGTACGACCAGACCTCGCGCGGCGCCTTCCACCGCACCTGCGAGGTCCCGCACGGTCGGATGGTCGAACATCGTCGCCACGGGTACGTCGGTTCCGAACACGTCCCGGATTCGCGAGATCACCTGTGTGGCGAGCAGGGAGTGTCCGCCCAGCTCGAAGAAGTTGTCGGTGGCGCCCACCCGGTCCACACCCAGCAGCTGGGCCCACACCCCGGCAAGCAGTTCCTCAGTAGGGCCCGAAGGCTCCACAAAGACACCCAACTCCTGCCGGACAGAATCAGGTTCAGGCAGCGCGGCCCGATCCAGCTTTCCGTTCACCGTCAACGGCAGTGCCGCCAACTCCACGAACACCGACGGCACCATGAAGGCCGGCAGCCGCGCAGCCGCGAACTCCCGGACCTCACCCACCGTCGGGACGCCCACGGCCTGGTCGGCCGGAACCAGATAGGCCGCCAGACGACGGTCCTCCCCCTCGCCGTACACCGTGACCACAGCGGACCGGATCATCGGGTGCGCGGCCAGGACCGTTTCGATCTCGCCCGGCTCGATACGGAACCCACGCACCTTGACCTGGTCATCCGCCCGCCCGACGAAATCCAACTGCCCATCCGCCAGCCACCGCACCCGGTCCCCCGACCGATACATCCGCGAACCATCCCCCACAAACGGATCCGCCACGAACCGCTCCGCCGTCAAAGCCCCCCGACCCCCATAACCACGCGCCACCCCACCACCCGCAATGAACAACTCACCCACCACACCCACCGGCACCGGCGCCAGCCGCTCATCCAGCACATACACCCGCGTATTCGCCAACGGCACACCGATCGGCGGCACACCCACCCCACCCACACCCACCAACCCCGCACACGCAATCACCGTGCACTCCGTCGGCCCATACCCGATGAACATCCGACGCCCCGCAGCCCACCGCCCCACCACCTCAGCACCCACCCGCTCCGACCCCACAAACAAACTCCCCACACCCGACAACCCCGCCGGATCCAACACCCCCAACAACGACGGCGACACACTCGCCGACCCCACACCCTCAACCCTCACCAACCCACCCAACGCAGCCGGAGCAGCCCGCACAGCACTCCCGGCCACCACCAACACCCCACCCGCAGCCAGCGTCACCACCACATCCAGCACCGCCGCATCAAAACTGAACGACGCAAACTGCAACACCCGCACACCCGGACCCACACCCAACGCCGACCGCAACACCAACGCCAGATTCACCACCCCACCGTGCGCAACCTGCACACCCTTCGGCCGCCCCGTCGACCCCGACGTATAGATCACATACGCCAGCTGGTCAGGGACCGCCGACACCTCGGGCGCCGCCGTCGGCAGGCTCGCCAGCGTGGTGGCCATCGCCGGGTCGTCCAGCAACATCACGTCATCCACGACAGAGCTGAGTCCCGCCGCGTCCCGATGCCCGACCAGCACCCTCACGCCACTGTCGGCGAGCATGAACTCCAGTCGCTCCGCCGGGTATTCGGGATCCAGCGGCAGGTAGGCCGCCCCCGCCCGCCACACACCCAGAACGGCCGTGATCATGTCCACCCCGCGCGGCAGGCACAACCCGACCACGGACTCCGCGCCCACACCCCGCCCCCGGAGGTAGTGCGCCAGCCGGTTCGCCCGTGCCAGCAAACCGCCGTAGGTCAAGGTCACTTCACTCGCGACCACCGCCACCGCGTCCGGCGTCGAGAGGGCCCGCGCGGCAATCAGTTCATGCACCCCACCCACCTCGGGCAAGGAGACAACAGCTCCGTGCCGCTCCTCCACCAGCTGATCGCGTTCTGCGCTGGTCAGCAGCGGAAGCTCAGCCACCGGCCGGCTCGGATCCACGGCGAGGGCGTCCAGCAGTGAGACGAGGTGCCCAGCCATCCGCTCGATTGTGGAGGCGTCGAAGAGCGCGGTGCTGTACTGCAGCTCGCCCGCCAGTTCCTCGCCGCTGTCCCCCAGCCTGAGCGCCAGATCGAAACTGATCAGCATCGGGCCGTCCGGGGAGAGTCCGCCCGACTGGGGCGCCGCGTTCTCCCAGCTGAGATCGCCCGTCCGGCCTCCCGCGTCTCCAGATGACTCTGCCGTGTCGTAGTTGAACAGGACTTGGAAGAGAGGGCTGCGGGATCGGTCGCGCTCCACCACCAGGTCGTCGACCAGCTGCTCGAAGGGCAGGTCCTGGTGTGCGTACGCGCCCAGGGCCATCTCCCGCACGCGGCCCAGCAGTTCGGCGAACGACGGGTCGTCGGACAGATCCGCCCTCAGCACGAGCGTGTTGACGAAGAAGCCGATCAGGTCCTCGGTCTCGGCGCGGTTCCGGTTGGCCACCGGCGTGCCCACCACGACGTCGTCCGTGTTCGCATACCGGCCCAGCAGCACGCTGAACGCCGCGAGCAACGTCATGGACATCGTCGTCCCGCTGCGGCGGGACAACGCGCGCAAGGCCTGAGCGGTCGGTGCCGGCACCCGTACGTCCACCACGCCGCCTTCGGTGGAGCGCACTGCCGGACGGGGCCGGTCGGTGGGCAGCTCCAGCAGCGGAGCTCCAGCCAACCGCCGCCGCCAGTAGGACAGTTGCTCCTCCAGGACTTCGCCGGTCAGCCGCTGTCGCTGCCACACCGCGAAGTCGGCGTACTGCACGGCGAGCGGCGCCAGCGGATCCGTACCGCCGCCCCGGAACGCCTCGTACAGGGCGGACAGTTCGCGTCGCAGGATCCGTCCGGACCATTCGTCCGACACCACGTGGTGCATGACCAGCGCCAGTACGTGTTCGTCCGCAGCCAGCCGGACCAACGTCGCCCGCAGCAGCGGACCCGCCGACAGGTCGAAGGCCTGCCCCGCGTCCGCCGCGACCAACGTCTGGGCCGTGGCCCCTGGATCCCCGGCGTCCGACACGTCGATCACCGGCATCGGAACGGCTGCCGGTGCGTCGATCACCTGGTACGCCACCCCGTCCGCACCCGCCACCAACCGCGTCCGCAACACCTCGTGCCGCGCCACCACGGCGGACAGCGCCGCGCCCAGGGCCTCGACGTCCAAGTGCCCCCGCAGGCGTACGTGGGCCGGGGCGATGTACTCCGTGGAGCCCGGGTCGAACTGGTCGAGGAACCAGAGGCGTTGTTGCGCGAACGACAGCGGCAGCGCCTGGTTCCGGTCAGCGGGAGTCACCGAAGGCGCCGTCTCCCGGGCGGAGTCCTCGATGACCGATGCGAGCCCTCGTCCCGTCGGTCGGTCGAAGAGCGCAGACAGCGGCACCTCGACACCGAACACCTCACGGACCCGGGAGATGACCTGCGTGGCGAGCAGCGAATGCCCACCGAGTTCGAAGAAGTCGTCTGCCGTGCCGACGCGGTCCAGGCCGAGTACCTCGGCCAGGATGCCGGTCAGCAGTTCCTCGGTATCGGTGGCCGGAGCAACGAATCCGTCCTCTCCGCCGGTCTGGACTCCCTGTGGTTCGGGGAGGGCGGTGCGGTCGAGTTTGCCGTTCGCCGTCAACGGCACCTCAGCCAACTCCACGAACACCGACGGCACCATGTACTCCGGCAACCGCGCCCCAACAAACCCCCGCAACTCACCCACCGACGGAATACCCTCACCCGCATCATCCGGCACCACATACGCCACCAAACGACGCTCCACACCCTCACCCCACGCCGACACCACCACCGACCGCACCAACGGATGACCCGCCAGCACCGCCTCCACCTCACCCGGCTCAATACGGAAACCCCGCACCTTCACCTGATGATCCACACGCCCCACAAACTCCACCCGGCCATCCACCAGCCACCGCACCCGGTCCCCCGACCGATACATCCGCGAACCATCCCCCACGAACGGATCCGCCACGAACCGCTCCGCCGTCAAAGCCCCCCGGCCCCGATAACCCCGCGCCACCTGACCACCCGCAATGAACAACTCACCCACCACACCCACCGGCACCGCACTCAACGCACCATCCAGCACATACACCCGCGACCCCGCCAACGGCCGCCCCAACGCCACCACACCATCCACACCCAACGGCCCCGCCAAAACACCCACCGTCGACTCCGTCGGACCGTAGTGATTGGCCACCACCCGGTCCCCGGCCGCCACCACCAGCTCCCGCAGCCACGACGCCGAGGCACTCTCACCCCCCAGCACCAGCCCCCGCGCCGGCACCAACCCCGCAAGCCCCTCCCCACTGCCCGCCGCCAACGCCGCCAGGTGCGACGGCACCACCTTCACGAAATCGATGGCCCAGGCCCGCCAGTACGCGGCCACCGCCCGCCCGTCCACCGCCGCATCCGCACCCACCACATGCAACACACCACCCGACACCAGGCACCCGAACACCACCGTGTTCCCCAGATCGGTCACCACCGGCTGCAGCAGCCCGAACCGGCCCCCCACCCCCGACCAGCCCAACCGCTCCACCACACCCACCGTGTAATTCAGCAGCCCACCATGCGTGACCTGCACACCCTTCGGCCGCCCCGTCGACCCCGACGTATACACCACATACGCCAACTGACCAGCACGAACCGACACCCCCGGAACCTCAGAAGGCATCCCCGCCAGCCCCGCCACCACCAACGGATCATCCAGAACCACCGTCCGCAACCGCCCCACCGGCAGCTCGTCCACCAAGTCGCCGGGGCCGACCACGACCGACGCACCACTGTCCGCCAACATGAACCCCAACCGGTCCACCGGATATTCAGGGTCCAAAGGCACATAGGCAGCACCCGCCCGCCAGACGCCCAGCACAGCCGCGACCATGTCCACCCCGCGCGGCAGGCACAGCGCCACCACCGACTCCGCACCCACCCCCACACCCCGCAGGTAATGCGCCAACCGATCCGCACGCGCCAACAACCCGCCGTACGTCAACGACACATCACCCGACACCACCGCCACCGCATCCGGCACCGACAACGCCCGCGCGGCAATCAGCTCATGCACCCCGCCCACCTCAGGGAGAGACGCGTCGGTGCCGTTCCATCCGCGGACCAGTTGGTCGCTCTCGGCGGTGGTCAGCAGCGGCAGTTCGGCCACCGGACGGGCCGCACCGGTCGCCACGGACTCCAGCAGCGTGACCAGGTGGCCGGCCATCCGCTCCACGGTCACCGTGTCGAACAGCGCGGTGCTGTACTCGAACTCGCCCCCGATGTGGTCACCGTCGTCGCTCAGCACGAGGCGGAGGTCGAACTTCGCGACGACCATGTCGGCGGCGCTACCGCTCCTGTCCACGGTCCGACCCGCCGCGGGGCCGTCCTCGGGGCTGCCGTCGCCCTCGACGAAGTCGTAGTTGAAGAGGGCCTGGAACAAGGGGGTACGCGACCGGTCCCGGTCGGTGACCAACGCCTCCACCAACTGCTCGAACGGCACATCCTGATGCGCATACGCACCCAACGCCGTCTCCCGCACCCGCCCCAACACCTCACGGAACGACGGATCACCCGACAGATCAGCCCGCATCACCAACGTGTTCACGAAGAACCCGATCAAGTCCTCCGTCTCGGCACGATTCCGGTTCGCCACCGGCGTGCCCACCACCACATCCTCCGAACCCGCATACCGCCCCAGCAACACCGCGTACACCGACAACAACGTCATGAACATCGACACGCCACACTCACGCGAAAGCCCCCGCAACGCCCCCGCCACACCCTCCGGCACAGCGAAACGCACCGAAGCACCCGCGGAGGAACGCACCGGCGGACGAGGCCGGTCCGTGGGCAGGTCGAGGGTCGGCGCGCCGTCCAGCTGGGCGCGCCAGTAGGCGAGTTGGGTGTCGAGCAGCTCGCCCGTCAGCCATTCACGCTGCCAGAGCGCGAAGTCGGCGTACTGGACGGGCAGCGGGGGAAGCGGGTCGGGATCGCCCGTTCGGAACGCTTCGTACAGGGCCATCAGTTCGCGGTGGAAGATCCGGTCGGACCACTCGTCGAAGACCACGTGGTGCATGGCCAAGGCCAGTACGTGCTCGTCGGGTGCGAGCCGGAAGAGCGTCGCCCGTACGAGTGGTCCGGCCGCGAGGTCGAAGGGGACCGCGGCGTCCAGCGCCACCAGAGCCCGGACGGCCGCCCGGGGGTCGGCGTCCGCCGACACGTCCACCACCGGCAGCGCGAACGGCGCCGGCCCGTCGATCACCTGACGCGGCACACCCTCCGCATCCGCCACCAACCGCGTCCGCAACACCTCATGCCGCGCCACCACACCCGACAACGCCGCCCCCAGCGCAGCCACATCCAGGGGGCCGTTCCAGCCGACGGGTGACAGGAGGGCGTACTCCACCGCTCCGGGGGCGAGCTGGTCGAGGAACCACAGCCGTTGCTGGGCGAACGACAGCGGTAGTGGCCGGTCGCGGTCGGCCCGTGTCACCGGGGCGACGACCGCCTGGCCGGTGACCGACTCGTCGAGGGTCGCGGCGAGCTGACGTACGGTCGGCCGGTCGAAGAGAGCGGCGAGGGGGGTCTCGACCGCGAACGCCTCGCGGATCCGGGAGACCACTTGAGTGGCGAGCAGGGAGTGGCCGCCGAGTTCGAAGAAGTTGTCGGTGGCGCCGACGCGCTCCACGTCGAGCACCTGGGCCCAGATGGCCGCGAGCAGCTCCTCCGTCGCCCCGGCGGGTGCCGCGAAGTCTGTCTGCTGCGGGTGCAGTTGGTCGGGCCTGGGCAGCGCGGCGCGGTCCAGCTTGCCGTTCGGGGTCAGGGGCAGTGCGGTCAGTTCGACGAAGGCGGCCGGGACCATGAAGTCGGGGAGGTTCTGTCGCAGCAGTTCGCGCAGTTCGGCCGGTGAGGGGATTCCCTCCGACGGGTCGGCGGGAACCAGATAGGCCAGCAACCGCCGTTCCGGGCCGTCCCCGAAGGCGTCCACCACCGCTGATCGCACTCCCACGTGTGTGGTCAGCAGTGACTCGATCTCACCGGGCTCGATACGGAATCCGCGCACCTTGACCTGCTTGTCGGCGCGCCCGAGGAATTCCAGGACACCGTCGGGGAGCCGGCGCGCCCGGTCGCCCGACCGGTAGAGCCGCGATCCGCCGCCGGTGAACGGATCGGCCACGAACCGTTCGGCCGTCAGCGCCGGCCGGCCTCCATAGCCACGCGCCACTCCGGCGCCCCCGATGTACAGCTCACCCGGTACGCCCACCGGGGCCGGCCTCAGGTGTTCGTCCAGGACGTACACCTGCCACCCCGGCAGGGGGAGCCCGATGGGCACCTTCAGGTCGGCGTCGAGGTCCGTGGCGTCGATCCGGTGGTGGGTGACATGGACCGTGGTCTCGGTGATGCCGTACATGTTCACCAGGGCGGGGGTGTCGAGCCCCCGGTTGCCGGCCCACCGTGTCACATGCGCCTGTTGCAGTGCGTCGCCGCCGAAGACGACGAACCGCAGGTCGGTGAGTGCTTGACCGGTCTCGCCGACGTCCGCCAGCTGGCGGAACAGCTCCGGTGTGGCACTGAGTACGGTGACGCCCTCGGCGGCGAGCGTGTCGTACAGCAGCCACGGTTCCCGCACGGTCCCGGTCGGTACGACCAGGCAGCGGGCCCCGTGCGTGAGTGCGCCCCAGATCTCCCACACCGAGAAGTCGAAGGCGGACGAGTGACTCACGCTCCACACGTCGTCCGGGCCGAGTTCGAAGGTGCCGGTGCTGTCCGCGGCCTGGAACAGGCTGTGCACGTTCGCGTGCGGAACGAGTACGCCCTTGGGGCGCCCGGTCGAGCCCGACGTATAGATCACATAGGCGAGCTGGCCCGGGTCGGTGGCGGTCGTCGCGGGCGGGGTTGCCGGGTGCGCCGCGATCGCGGCGGCTGTCTCCGGATGGTCAAGCACCACGAGCGCGGCCCGGTCGGCGTCGGGTGCCTCGGCCCGTATGCCGGTCGGGGTGTGGGGCGTGGCATGGGCCTGAGCATGGGCCATGACCTCGGTGGTGGCTTGAGCGATGGCCCCGGTGGGGGTATGGCTCATGGCGTTAGCCATGGCGTCGGACAGGTGCGACTGAGTCACCACGACCGTCGCGCGGCTGTCGGCGAGCATGAACCCGAGCCGCTCGGGCGGGTAGCGCAGGTCGAGCGAGAGGTAGGCGCCGCCCGCCTGCCACACCGCGAGCATGGCCGTCACCAGGTCGAGCCCGCGCTCCAGGTGCAGCCCCACCACGGTCTCGCGGCCCACACCGGCCGCGCGCAGCTGGTGCGCCATGCGGTTCGCGCGCGCCATCAGTCCCGCGTAGGTCAGCCGACGCTCGCCGCAGACCACGGCGACGGCGTCGGGCCGTTCGGCCGCGCGTGCCGCGATCGTCTCGTGGACGCCCCGGGGCGCGAAGGCGGAGGGCAGCGCTGGGGTGGCGTTCCACTCGTCCACCAGGAGGTCCCACTCGTCCGCCGACAGCATGGGCACCTGCGACAGGGGCCGCTGGGCATCGGCGGCGACCGTCTCCAGCAGCGTGACAAGGTGCCCGATCATGCGCTCGATCGTCGTGGCGTCGTACAGGGCGGTGCTGTACTGCACCTCACCGACGAGGCCGCCGCCAACACCCGTAGCTGCTGTGCTGGTGTCGCCGTCGCCCAGCGTGATCAGCAGGTCGTACTTCGCGGGAAGGCTGTCGGCCAGCACGTCCGCGGACAACGCCCCCGCGTCGGTGTGGTCGCCGAAACCCGGGCTCGCGTCCCGGTCCGCCTCGACGGTCTCACGGGTGTCGTCGGCGTCCTGGGCGGCGTAGTTGAACATGACCTGAAAGAGCGGCGTACGGGAGCGGTCCCGCTCGGTGACCAGTTCGTCGACGAGCTGCTCGAACGGCACATCCTGGTGGGAGAAAGCACCGAGCGCGGTCTCGCGGACGCGTCCCAGCAGCTCGGCGAACGAGGGGTCGCCGGACAGGTCGGTGCGCAGTACGAGGGTGTTGACGAAGAAGCCGATCAGGTCTTCGGTCTCGGTCCGGTTCCGGTTGGCGACGGGCGTGCCCACGACCACGTCGTCCGACCCCGCGTACCGGCTCAGCAGGACGTCGAGCCCGGCCAGCAGCGTCATGAACATCGTCACGCCGCTTTCGCGCGACAGCTGCCTCAGCGTCCGAGCCGTCCGCTCCGGAACGGTGAACCTCAGCGCCGAGCCCTCGCTCGACCGAACCGGCGGACGCGGCCGGTCGGTGGGCAGCTCCAGCACCGGAGCCCCCGCCAACCTCGCCTTCCAGTGAGCGAGTTGAAGGTCGAGCACATCGCCGGTGAGCCACTGGCGCTGCCAGGCGGCGAAGTCCGCGTACTGCACCGGCAGCGGCGGCAACGGATCCGGCTCACCTTCCCGGAACGCCTCGTACAAGGCCGAGAGCTCGCGCCGGAAGACCCGGTCCGACCACTCGTCGAAGACGACATGGTGCACCGACAGAGCCAGTACGTGCTCGTCGGGAGCCAGCCGGACCAGCGTGGCACGGACCAGCGGACCGCGTGTCAGATCGAACGGCACGGTCGCGTCCACCGCCACCAGGTCGCGCGCCGCGGTCACCGGATCCGACTCGCCGGACACGTCCACCAGCGGCAGCATGAACTCCGTGGGCGGGTCGATCAGTTGACGCGGAACACCGTCCGAGCCGGCCACCAGCCGGGTCCGCAGCACCTCGTGCCGCGCCATGAGCGCGGTCAGAGCCGCGTTGAGGGCCTCCACATCCGGCTTCTCGCCCCTCAGCCACACCGGCAGGGCGATGTTGTACTCCGCCGAGCCGGGTTCGAGCTGATCCAGGAACCAGAGCCGCTGCTGGGCGAACGACAGGGGCAGCGGTTCGTCCCGGTCCACCGCCACCACCGGCGGTACGGCGATCGCCCGGCCCGCTCCTTCGACGACGGCTGCCAGCTCGCGCACGGTAGGGCGGTCGAACAACGTGGACAGCGGTATGTCGACCGTCAGCAGTTCCCGGATGCGGGAGTTGACGCGAGTCGCGAGAAGCGAATGCCCGCCCAGCTCGAAGAAGTTGTCGGTGGCTCCGATCCGTTCCACACCGAGCAAGTGCTGCCAAATACCGGCCAGCAGCTCCTCGGTCGTGGTGGCCGGAGCCACGAACTCACCCGGCTCACCCCGCCCATCGCCGTCCGGCAGCGGGAGTGCGGACCTGTCGATTTTGCCGTTGGGAGTGAGGGGGACATCCGTGAGCGGCAGGAACACCGCCGGGATCATGTATGTGGGGAGGTGCCCGCTCGCGAAGGACCGGAGTTCGGTGACGGAGGGGATGCCGTCGGCCTGGCCGGCGGGGACCAGGTAGGCCACGAGTTTGCGGTCCTCGGTGTCGCCGAAGGCCGCGACGACGGCCGTGCGGATCTGCGGGTGGGTGGTCAGGACAGCTTCGATCTCGCCGGGTTCGATGCGGAAGCCGCGGACCTTGACCTGGTCGTCGGCTCGCCCGATGAAGTCGAGGGTGCCGTCGGCAAGCCAGCGGGCCCGGTCGCCGGATCGGTACATCCTGGTGCCGTCTGCGGTGAAGGGGTCGGGTAGGAAGCGTTCGGCGGTCAGGGCGGGCTGGGCGCGGTATCCGCGGGCCACCTGCGGGCCGGCGATGAACACCTCGCCCGCCACCCCGACGGGGACGGGGTTGAGGCGGGCGTCCAGGACATACAGGCGGGCGTTCGCGACCGGGGCCCCGATCGGCGGAGCCACAGCCACGTCCGGGGAGACCGCGCCGGTGGTGACCATGACGGTGGCCTCGGTGGGGCCGTAGGTGTTCACCAACGTGCGGTTCTGCGCCCAGGCCTGAGCCACCGGCTGGGTCAGCCGTTCCGCACCCAGCAGCAGGGTCTGAATGCCGGGAACCTCGTCCGGATGCAGGATGCCCAGCAGGGAGGGCACGACACTGGCCGCTCCGACCGCCTGCGCGCCGATCATCGAGGTCAGTGCCTCCGGGGCGGTGCGCTCGGTGCCGCTCGCCACCACCAGAGTGCCGCCCGAGGCAAGCGTCACCGCCACGTCCAGTACCGCCGCGTCGAAGCTGAACGACGCGAACTGCAACACCCGCACACCCGGCCCGGCACCTAGCACCGGAGACAGTCCGGTCACCATGCCCGTCACACCGCGGTGCGCAACCTGCACACCCTTCGGCCGCCCTGTCGAACCGGACGTGTAGATGACGTACGCGAGCTGATCCGGTTGTACGGAGACTTCGGGCGCCGTGGACGACAGTCCCTCAGTGACAGTCGGATCGTCCAGCCAGACCAGCGACTCCACTGGAAGTCCTCCGGCCACCTCGGCTACCTCGGCCACCAACCGGTGTCCGATCAGCACCTTCGCGCCGCTGTCGGCAAGCATGAACTCCAGCCGCTCGACCGGGTAATCGGGATCCAGCGGCAGATACGCACCACCCGCCTGCCACACCGCGACCATCGCTACGACCATGTCGACGCCACGCGGCAAGCACAGCCCCACCACCGACTCGGCGCCGGCTCCGACCGCTCGCAGGTGATGCGCCAGCCGGTTCGCCCGCGCCATCAGGCCGCCGTACGTCAGCACCGCACCGCCCGCGACCACAGCCACCGCATCCGGACCGGACACCGCCCGCCCAGCGATCAGCTCATGCACCCCACCCACACCCGGCAGGGCCGCAACGGACCCGTTCCACTCCTCGACCACCCGCCGCCGCTCACCCTCACCAAGCACCGACAGCTCGCCGACACGACGGTCCGCGTCCTCCGCCACGGCCTCCAACACCGTGACCAGGTGTCCCGCCAGCCGCTCCACCGTCACCGCGTCGAACAGCGCGGTGCTGTACTCGATCTCTCCCGCCAGCCCGTCGCCGCTGTCCCCGAGCTTCACCGCCAGGTCGAACTTGACGGGCAGCGCGCCCGGGTTCACGTACGCGCCGCGCTCAGCCACGTAGCTGAAGAGCACTTGGAACAGCGGGCTGCGCGACCGGTCCCGGTCGGTGACCAGCGCCTCCACCAGCTGCTCGAACGGCACGTCCTGATGTTCATAGGCGCCCAGTGCCGTCTCCCGCACCCGCCCCAACACGTCGCGGAACGACGGGTCACCCGACAAGTCGGTACGCATCACGAGGGTGTTGACGAGGAAGCCGATCAGGTCCTCGGTCTCGGCGCGGTTCCGGTTGGCGACCGGTGTCCCCACGACCACGTCGTCCGAGCCCGTGTACCGGCCCAACAGCACGTCGAAGGCCGCCAGCAACGTCATGAACATCGACACGCCGTGCTCGCGCGACAGCCCCCGCAGCGTCTCCGTCGTCTCCGGAGAGACCGCGAACCCGGCCACCGCTCCCGCCGACGACCGCACCGCCGGCCGGGGCCGATCCGTGGGCATCTCCAGAGTCGAAACGTCCGCCAACTTCTGTTGCCAGTAGCCGAGTTGGCTCTCCAGCAGCTCACCCTTCAGCTGCTCTCGCTGCCAGACCGCGTAGTCCGCGTACTGCACCGGCAGCGGCGGCAACGGATCCGGCTCACCCGCGCGGAACGCCTCGTACAGGGCAGACAGCTCGCGCTGGAAGACATGATCCGACCACTCGTCGAAGACCGCGTGATGCACCGACAGGGCCAGCACATGCGCGTCGTCGCCCAGTCGGATGAGCAGGGTCCGGACCAGCGGGCCCACGGCCAGATCGAACGGGGTCAACGCGTCCTGTGCGACCAGCCGTTCGGCGGCGCTCTGCGGATCGGCGTCGGCGGACACGTCGGCCACCGGCAGCACGACCGGCGTCGGCGGATCGATCACCTGATGGGCGATCCCGTCCACGTCCGCCACCAGCCGGGTCCGCAGTACCTCGTGCCTCGCCACCACCCTGTTCAGAGCCGCACCCAGCACCGCGACGTCCAGGTCCCCGTCCAGCCGGATGGGCAGCGGCAGGTTGTACTCGGTCGAGCCGGGCTCAAGGCGGTCCAGGAACCACACCCGCTGCTGGGCGAAGGACAACGGCAGCGCCTCGTCCCTGCTGACGACTGCCATCGGGGCCACCACGGCACCGCCGCCGCCCATGCCCTCGTTCAGTCGGCCCTCGATCACTCCGGCCAGGTCACGCACGGTCGGCTGATCGAACAGGACGGCGAGAGGCAGCTCGGCACCGAGTGCTTCCCGGATGCGGAACAGCGCCCGATTCGCCAGCAGGGAGTGTCCGCCCAGCTCGAAGAAGTTGTCGGTGGCGCCCACCCGGTCCACACCCAGCAGCTGGGCCCATACCCCGGCAAGCAGTGCCTCAGTAGGGCCAGAGGGCTCCACAAAGACACCCAACTCCTGCCGGACAGAATCAGGTTCAGGCAGCGCGGCCCGATCCAGTTTCCCGTTCACCGTCAACGGCAGTGCCGCCAACTCCACGAACACCGACGGCACCATGAAGGCCGGCAGCCGCGCAGCCGCGAACTCCCGCAGCCGAGCGACCGAGGGAATGCCGTCCGCCTGGTCGGCCGGAACGAGATAGGCGGCCAGCCGCCGGTCCTCCGAGTCCCCGAATGCCGTCACGACCGCCGTACGAATCTGCGGGTGCGCGGCCAGGACCGTTTCGATTTCGCCCGGCTCGATACGGAACCCACGCACCTTGACCTGGTCATCCGCCCGCCCGACAAAGTCCAACTGCCCATCCGCCAGCCACCGCACCCGGTCCCCCGACCGATACATCCGCGAACCATCCCCCACGAACGGATCCGCCACGAACCGCTCCGCCGTCAACCCACCACGACCCCCATAACCCCGCGCCACCCCACCACCCGCAATGAACAACTCACCCACCACACCCACCGGCACCGGCGCCAGCCGCTCATCCAGCACATACACCCGCGTATTCGCCAACGGCACACCGATCGGCGGCACACCCACCCCACCCACACCCACCAACCCCGCACACGCAATCACCGTGCACTCCGTCGGCCCATACCCGATGAACATCCGACGCCCCGCAGCCCACCGCCCCACCACCTCAGCACCCACCCGCTCCGACCCCACAAACAAACTCCCCACACCCGACAACCCCGCCGGATCCAACACCCCCAACAACGACGGCGACACACTCGCCGACCCCACACCCTCAACCCCCACCAACCCACCCAACGCAGCCGGAGCAGCCCGCACAGCACTCCCGGCCACCACCAACACCCCACCCGCAGCCAGCGTCACCACCACATCCAGCACCGCCGCATCAAAACTGAACGACGCGAACTGCAACACCCGCACACCCGGACCCACACCCAACGCAGACCGCAACACCAACGCCAGATTCACCACACCACCGTGCGCAACCTGCACACCCTTCGGCCGCCCCGTCGAACCCGACGTATAAATCACATACGCCAGCTGGTCGGCCCGTACGGAGACTTCGGGCGCCGTGGACGGCAGACCCTCGGTGACGGCCGGATCGTCCAGCCACACCACCGGCAGCCCGTCGGCCAATCCCGCCGCCTCGGCCACCGACCGGTGTCCGATCAGCACCTTCGCGCCACTGTCGGCGAGCATGAACTCCAGGCGCTCGGCCGGGTATTCGGGATCCAGCGGCAGGTAGGCGCCACCCGCCTGCCACACCGCCAGCATCGCCACGACCATGTCGACGCCACGCGGCAGGCACAGCCCCACGATCGACTCAGCGTCGGCCCCTAGCGCCCGCAGGTGATGTGCCAGCCGATTCGCCCGCGCCATCAGGCCGCCGTACGTCAGTACCTCACCGTCCGCGACCACCGCCACCGCGTCAGGGCCGGCCAGCGCCCGTGCGGCGATCAGCTCGTGCACCCCACCCACCTCGGGCAGGGAGACAACAGCTCCCTGCCACTCCCCCACCAGCCGATCGCGCTCGGCGGTGGTGAGAATGACAAGGTCACCGACCCGCTGGTCGGGGTCCGTGGCGGCGGAGGTCAGGAGCGTGACCAGGTGTCCTGCCATCCGCTGCACCGTCGTCGCGTCGAACAGCGCGGTGCTGTACCGGAGCTCGCCGTCCAGTCCCCCGGTCTCGGTGTCACCGAGGCGCACGGCCAGGTCGAACTCCGCCTCGTCCGCGGGCGAGAGCTGCCCCGCGCCCAGTTGTTGCCCGACTCCTTCGGAATCGGTGCAGTCGAGGCGGACGGGGAAGAGCGTGGTGCCTGACCCGTCCTGCGTGGTCCGGCCCGTCCGTCCCAGCACCTCACGGAAGGTGGGGTCGCCCGAAAGGTCCGTGCTCGTCACCGTCGTGCCTGCCACCAGCGAGACGTGGTCCGTGACGGCATACCGGCCGAGCAGGGTGCTCAACGCCGTGAGCAGAGTGGTGCCCAGGTCGCCGGACAGGGCCCGCAGCCGCTCCGCCGTGTCCGCCGGCACCTGGAACTCGATCACCGCCGTTTCGGGGGACCGTGCCGGTGTGCGCGGCCGGTCCGTGGGCAGGTCCCCTACCGGCTGATCGGCCAACTGGCTGCGCCAGAAATTCAGTTCACTGTCCATGACGCCCCCACTGAGCCCTTCGAGCTGCCGCACCGCGATTACCGGCGTACTTTCCCTGCTCGTTCCGATGTTTTTCCCGGCTAGTTCCTTCGGTTCATTCCTGTATCCATTGCTTCAGTCATTTCTGCGGGCCATTCCCGCCTCTCCCGTCGCCACTTCCCTCGGTGGATGTTCAGTGCTTGTCGAGGAAATCGATGATGGCCGCGTTGACCTCGGCGGGACGTTCGAGATAGCCGAAGTGACCGCAGTCGGGGATCTCCACGTAGTCGCACTCGGGAATCGCCTCGGCGACTTCGGCGGCCAGATGGGGCGGAGTGACGAAATCGTCGCTGAAGCCGATGACGCGGCACGGCGCCGAGACATCCTGGAGTGCCTTGCGCCGGTCCTCGTCCGTGTTGATCCAGGTCTGGCCGATCGAGTTCTCGGCTCCGGCCAGTCGGAACGTCTCCAGCCACAGGGAGACGGCGCTGTCGTCCTTCAGCGTCGCGGGCGAGAGCATCTGCAGCACCGACATCGCGGCCTCGTAGTCGGCCGGCAGCTTCACTCCGCTCTGCATCAGGGCTCGTTCCGCCGTGCCGAGAGCGGTTCGGAGGGCGTCCGAGCGCGATTTGGTGGCGATCAGGACGGCACACCGGACCAGCTCCGGGTGGCTGATGGCCAGTTCCTGCGCGATCATCGCCCCCAGGGAGACCCCGACGATCCGGCAGGGCGCGGCATCGAGGGCCTCGATGAGGCCCTTGGTGTCGGCGACCATGTCGGCGAGCGTGTACTTCCCCGGTGGAACGTCCGAGGGGGCGATGCCGCGGTTGTCGAACGTGATGGCCTGGTAGCCGGCCTCGTTCAGTGCGGGGGTCTGGTGCAGGGTCCAGACCCGGCCGGCGGCCGAGGAGCCCATGATCATGAGAACTCGTTCGCCTCGGCCCGACCGTTCGTAGGAGAGCCGGATGCCGTTGGTGAATACGTGCGGCATTCCGTGACCCGCTATTTTCCGTCGAGCGCGATACGCAGGCTCTTGGGCCGCATATCGGTCCAGGTCTCCTCTATGTACTTGTCGCATTCCTCCTTGGAGGCGGTCACACCTGTCTCGTCCCAGCCGCCGGGGACGTCGAGGTCGGCGGGCCACAGGGAGTACTGCTCCTCGTGGTTGATCAGGACCTTGAATCGTGCCTCAGGGGTTTCGAAGTCAAAGCTCACGGTGCGCAAGGCGGTCTCCTCTTCACAACGTCGATCAGGAAAGGGAACTACGGAAACGGGAAGTGCGGGAATGGGAACTGCGGAGAACGGGACTGCGGGAGAAAGTTCAGGGGGTGGTGCCGTGTGTGCGTGGGCGCGCGAGTCCGCGAGTCGTCGCGCGGGGTGTCAGCGCCCCGGGCCCGCGACGTCGAGCACGGATTCGTCGGCGGGCGTCTTCTGCCGGGCGAACTGGGTGTCGTAGAGGTCGGCGTAGAGGCCGCCGTCGGACAGCAGCGTCTCGTGGGTGCCGCGTTCGCGGATCCGGCCCTCGTCGATGACGAGGATCTGGTCGGCCTCGCGAATGGTGGACAGCCGGTGGGCGATCACCACGGAGGTACGGCCGGCCAGCGCGGTCTTGAGGGCCCGCTGGATGGCGGCCTCGGACTCCGAGTCCAGGTGGGCGGTCGCCTCGTCCAGTACGACGACGGGCGGGGCCTTGAGCAGCAGCCTGGCCAGGGCGATGCGCTGCTTCTCGCCGCCCGAGAGCCGGAACCCGCGGTCACCGACGACGGTGTCGAGGCCGTTGGGCAGAGTCGCGACGGTGTCCCAGATCCGGGCCGCCTCGCAGGCCTCCACCAGGTCGCGTTCGGTGGCGTCGGGGCGGGCGTACATCAGGTTGGCCCGGATGGTCTCGTGGAACAGGTGGGCGTCCTGGGTGACCACGCCGACCGTGTCCTGCAGGGAGGCCAGGGTGACGTCGCGGAGGTCGTGGCCGGCGATGCGTACGGAGCCGGAGACAGGATCGTAGAAGCGCGGCATCAGGTTGGTGATGGTGGTCTTGCCCGCGCCCGAGCGGCCGACGAGTGCCGTGAGTTTCCCCGCGGGTGCCCGGAAGCTGACCTCGTCGAGGACCAGGGCGTCGTCACCGCGTTCCGAGTTGGGCAGGGCGATCGACTCCAGTGAGGCCAGGGACACCTCGTCGGCGGCGGGGTAGCGGAAGGAGACCTTGTCGAACTCGATCTCCGGTGCGGCCGAGCCCGCGGGGCCGACGGCGGCTGAGCCGCCACTCCTGGGGCCACCACCGCCGGCGGGCAGCGCTGTCGCTCCCGGCCGTTCCTTGACCAGGGGTTCGAGGTCGAGGATCTCGAAGACCCGGTCGAAGCTGACCAGTGCGGTCATCGCGTTGGCCTGCACGCTGGAGAGCTGCTGGATGGGTGTGTAGAGGCGGCCCACGAGCGTGACCAGGGAGACGAGGGTGCCGAGTGCGAAGGCGTCGTCGACGACGAGGAGCCCGCCGATCCCGAAGAGCAGCGCGAGGGTCACCGAGGCGGTGAGGCCCATGACGATGCCGAGGAGTTGTGCCGTCACATTGGTCTTCACACCGATGTCTCGGACGTCGGCGGCCCGTCCCGCGAACACGGCGGACTCGTGGGCGGGGCGCCCGTACAGCTTGTTGAGCATCGCCCCCGCGACGTTGAAGCGCTCGCTCATCAGCGAGCCCATCTCCGCGTTGAGCTGCATGGTGCCCCGGGCGAGGCGCTGCATACGACGGCCGATGATCTTTCCGGGGAAGAGGAAGAAGGGGATCATGACCAGTGCGATGAGGCTGAGCTGCCACGAGAGGTAGAACATCGCGGCGAGGACGAGGACGAGCGTCAGCATGGTGTTGACGGTCTCGGCCATCAGCACGGTGATCGCCTGCTGTGCGCCGATGACGTCCGTGTTCAGTCTGCTGACGAGCGATCCGGTCTGGGACCGGGTGAAGAAGGCGAGCGGTTGCGCCTGGACGTGTCCGAACACGGCCGTACGCAGGTCGTAGATGAGGCCCTCGCCGATCTGCGCGGAGAGTTTGGCCTGCCAGTACGTCGTGAGGGCTTCGAGCAGGGCCAGGGCGAGCAGCGCTCCGGCCACCGCGATCACGACATCCGTCTTCTGCGGAGTGATGCCCTTGTCGATGATGACGCCGAACAGCAGGGGGCTGGCCGCCGTGACGACGGCGCCCAGTGCGGACGCGCCTATCAGGAACAGCAGCCGAAATCGATACGGTTTTGCATAGGGAACAATCCTCCGGACTATTCCGGGGCGAATTCGTTGATGCCCTTCGGAACCCTGAGGATTTCCCTCGGGCGGCGGCTCGTCGGCCGGAGCCTGTACCGTCACTTTCACAGCGGGTATCTCCTCACGGAATTCTCTCGCATTGTTCCGGCACAGCTTCGCTCGGTTGCAAGCATCCCCGAGTGCGCTCAGGAGTGGCAATAGGTTCAGGTGCCGATGACGGTATTCAACTGACGCCGTGCCGCAGTTGAACACTCGGACGCGCCGCCGGGGCGGGCGCGGTCCGAGGAAGAGCCGCCGGACCAGTGGTTCCGGCGGCGCGAGCGAGCAGTTCCGGCGGAGCGCTATTCCGGCTTACGGGTGCCGGGCACGACAAGTCCCGTTTCGTAGGCGGCGATCACGGCCTGGGTGCGGTCGCGCAGCGCGAGCTTTCCGAGAATGCGGCTGACGTGTGTCTTCACCGTCTCCTCGCTGACGACCAGCCTGGCGCCGATCTCCGGGTTGGAGAGGCCCTCGGCGACGAGCAGCAGGACCTCGCGCTCACGGGCGGTGAGCGCCTTCATGCCGGGCGGCGGCGTGGCATCGGGCCTGGCGGGCATCAGGGCGAACTCGCTGATGAGCCGGCGGGTGATGCCGGGGGCCAGCAGGGCGTCCCCGGCGGCGACGACGCGTACGGCGTCGAAGAGCCGCTCGGCGGTGACCTCCTTGAGGAGGAAGCCGCTGGCTCCGGCGCGCAGCGCGTCGTACACGTACTCGTCGAGGTCGAACGTCGTCAGGATGAGGACGCGCGGGACGGCGACGCCGTCGGGCGAGGAGCCGACGAGCTGTCTGGTGGCCTCGATGCCGTCCATCTCGGGCATGCGGATGTCCATGAGGACGACGTCCGGTGAGACCTCGCGGCAGACGCGTACCGCTTCCGCTCCGGAGGACGCGGTCTGTACGACGGTGAAGTCCGGCTGGCTGTCGAGCAGCGCGGCGAAACCGGTGCGGACCACGACGTGGTCGTCGGCGACGACGACGCGGATCAGCGAGGACGGGGTGGTCATGAGGTCTCTTCCGTCATGGGGATTCTGTCGTCCTGCGGTTTCTGCCGACATGAAGTCTCTGCCGTCGTGGGGTTTCTGCCGTCATGGGGTTTCTGCCGACTTGGTGGGGAAGCGCGCCTCGACGACGAAACCGCCACCGCCGAACGCCGAACCGGTGTGTACGTCGCCGCCGACCGCGGACGCGCGTTCCCGCATGCCGAGGAGACCGTGTCCGCCGGTGGTCCGGTCGGGCGGCGGGCCCGGGCCGTTGTCGCGGACGCGCACGTGCAGGGCTTCGTCGGCATAGGTGAGTTCCACGTCGACGGCGGCGCCGGTGGCGTGCTTGCGGGCGTTGGTGAGGGATTCCTGGACGATGCGGTAGGCGGCGAGTTCGATGCCCGGGTCCAGTTCGCTCGGTGAGCCGCTGAGGATGAGGCGGATGGACGTGGCGGACGCCTTGCGCGCCTCGTCGAGCAGTTCGTGGAGCTGTCCCAGGTCGGGCTGCGGCCTGCGGTCGCCGCCGGTGACGGACTCGGTGTCCTCGCGGAGCACGCCGAGCAGCCGGCGCATCTCGGTCAGGGCGGCGCGGGCGGTGTCCCCGATGCCGAGCAGCCGTTCGGCGCCCTCGGCGGGCATGCCGGCGGTCGCCATCCGGGCCGTCTCGGCCTGCACGGCGATCATGGAGATGTGGTGGCCGACGACGTCGTGCAGTTCCCGGACGATGCGGACGCGCTCTCCGCGTGCGGCGTTCTCCCACTGGGTGCCGTCCATGACCTCGCGGATGGCGCTGTGCTGCCGGTTCTGTTCGTTGGAACGGGCGACGAGCCCGACGAAGGCGGCCAGGGGGGCCAGTGCCGCGACGAGCACGACCCGTACCCGGTAGTCGGTGTCGTCGGGCCCCGCCAGGGCCAGTACGAGGAAGGGCGTGCCGAGGAGCCCGGCGGGCAGGAGGGAGCCGCTGCGGCCGAGCCGGTACTGGGCGACGAGCTGGGCGGCGAAGCCCGCCAGGGTCAGCGTCTCGAAGATCAGGAGGGAGCCGAGGCTCGCCGCGGTGACGGTGACCCCGGCGGCCAGGGGACGCAGGAAGACCAGCGGCAGGGCGGTGCACACGCACAACAGGCCGACCACCATGGCGAACTGCACGCCTGCCGCGCTGCCGTGCGGGCCCGCTTCCGAGGTGGCGTCGGCGAACAGCCGGGGAATCGAACCGTGGGCGCCGATGAACTCGGCGAGTGACTCCAGGACGGCGAGCAGCCCGAGAACGGTCCCGGACAGCGCACTCACGTGCGGAAGTTCCGACACTCGCCGTCGCGTTGCGATCCAGGTGTCACGCCAAGCCGTCGCACGGTGCACGCCGGTCATTATGGCAGCCGGGGGTGCTCGGGATCATCCCTCCGGCCAGCGATGACGCCGTCCCCCACAGGAGGGACGGCGGCGTCCCCGGCCAGAGGGACACGGGCAGACGTACGCGCCCAGGACGCGGCCAGGACAGGGTCAAGACCGGTCAGGACGCGGCCAGGACGCGGTCAGCGGGACATCTCGGACCGCGACCGGGCGTCGTCGGGGGCCGCGGGCTTCAGCCGCTGGCCTCGGTCAGTGCGAGCGTCAGGCGCTCCAGGCCCTCCTGGAGCTGGTCGGGCATCCCGCCGAAGCCGACTCGGATGTGCTGCGAACGGCCGAAACAGGACCCGGGAATGACCAGGACGCCACGCTTCTGGAAGAGCTCGTCACAGAACGCGTCCACGTCGGCGGGACCCTTGAGCCGGGGGAAGGCCGTGACTCCGCCCGCCGGCGACGCGAGGGACACGAGGTCGGGGTGGGCCGCGGCCCAGTCCGTCAGGGTGACGCGGTTCAGCCTGGCCTGGTCGAGGCGCGGCCGGATGAACGCGTCGGCGTTCTCCAGAACGCCCAGGGCCAGGAGTTCTACGAGCGGCGACACGTGCAGCGTGGTGTAGTCACGGATGCGTACGCAGTCGGCGAGCAGCTCGGAGGGTGCCACGCACCAGCCGAACCGCAGGCCGGGCAGCCCGAACGCCTTGGAGAAGGTACCGAAGCTGACGGCGCGCTCGTAGCGGGCGGTGATCTCCGGCAGCGGCGGGACCTCGTAGGTGAGGTCGGTGAACGCGCCGTCCCACAGGACGTACGCGCCGACGCCCTCCGCGAGTCCGACGAGTCGGTCCTGCTGGGTCTCGGTGAGGGTGGCGCCCGTCGGGTTCTGGGGGAAGTTGACGATGATCGCCCGGGTGCGCTCGGTCACCAGCTCGGCGAGTTCGTCCAGCGAGGGCCGCCAGTCCTTGTCGGGGTCCAGCCGCCAGGTCTTGATGGTGCAGCCGAGCGCGATGGCGTACTCGACCAGCAGGTGGTAGCCGGGCTGGACGACGACGACCTCGTCGCCGGGGCGGAGCAGCGCGCTGAGGACCAGCGACAGGGCCTCGCCCGAGCCGCTCGTCGTCATCACCTTGTCCGGGTCGACGCCCCCGCAGTGGCGGGCGACGGCGGCGCGTACGTCAGGAGCGCCGAGGGAGTAGCCGTCGTCGAACACCAGCCGGTCGACGTCCGCGTGGCGCAGGCCGGTCTTCGCGCGCAGCTCCGCCATGGAGTACGAGTGGAATCCGCTGGAGCTGATGTCGATCTCGGCGGTGAAGTAGTAATCGCGCAACCAGTCTTCGAGCGGTGCGGACCGAAGTCTCATGAAGTGCCCTCGTTCTCCGTGTCTGAGTGGCGGAGTGTCGGAGTGTCGGATGCGAGTACGACAGGTGCGGCGGGTTCGACGGGAGCGGGCGGGTGCGGTGGCTTCGACGCGTGCGACGCGTGACCGGCCGGCTCGGCGGCGGCGACACCTCCGGACGCGGACGGTCACGCGTCGCACTACGGACTACGGACTACGGACTACGGCCTACGGGCTCAGCGGCTGGCGCGGACCGCCCGGGCGTCGCGCGCGGCGCGGGACTTGCGCAGGTCGCCGGTGACATTGACCCGCTTGAGCCAGCGGTCCGTCCCGTCGTGGCGGGCCTTGAACGGCTTGCGGCCGTGGACGACCCGGAAGTTGTCCAGGAAGCAGAAGTCCCCGCTGGCGAGGGTGAGATCGAACATCGCCTCGTCCATCGCCTTGACCAGCGTGTCGAGTGCGAAGCGCGCCTCGTCGTCCCCGTCCTCGACGCTCATGAAGTACGGGTCGGCCCGGAGATAGGGCTGCTCCGGGTTGCCGAAGAGGACGGCCACCAGATCGGGGTTGCGCTGCATCTCCTCGATGTCCTCGAAGGATTCGAGGCGCTCCGGGTCCTTCACCGTGTTGTTCTTGCCGAGGTGCGACTCGTCGGGGCGGATGATGAACCGCTCCTCGAACAGCGTCTCCCGTACGTCCTGCGGCAGTTCGAGCGCGTCGGCGTATCCGACGGTCGTCGCGGCACCGTAGGGGTTGCGGAGGCAGGCGAACGACAGGAAGTCGCCCCTGAGCGGGTGGAAGGCGTCCTCGGTGTGCCAGGTCAGCAACGCCTCGCTGCTGGAGCCCAGTTGCTCGTGCTCATGGCCCTGGATGGGGATGATGTCGTGGATCATCCTGCCGTCCTGCTGGGTCGCCCAGCAGAACGGGTCGCCGAGGAGCGAGCTGCAGAGCATGAGGAGCAGTTCCTCGCGGTGCGCGGGGGAAGGGCCGGACTGGCCCCGCCAGTGCGCCGGCGTGGGGCCCAGCCGGTCCTGGTCCACCCGGTAGCCGGATATGCACAGCACGCCCGACAGCTGTTCCAGCCGGAAGGCGTTCAGATGGAGTCGGACCCTGTTGGGGAGTTGGTGGGCGAGCACGGTGGCCCGGTGCAGCGCCTCTTCCGAGTCGAGGGTCGCGAATTCTTCCTCGAACTCGTCGACGAGTTCTGTCATCGCGCCGATTTCAGTCTCGTCGAGTTCCAGCCTGTCCATGCTGATTTTCCTCTCCGTACCTTTAATACGACGAATTGGTTTCCGGATACGCCGCAGAGAGAATCTCTCCGGCCCGTTGAGAAGGTGCTGGCCGATCCGGTGCCCTTGGGGGCGCACCGCCGGTCGCGATCCTTCGACATCGACATCCGCACAATGGAACTGATTGATGTGTGCTCTGCGCTGCCGCAGCGAACGCTGATTCGCACTCCTCACCGGGCGATGGCACGTTTCTGGAAACGATCGCCGGTCAAAGCAGGAGCTGGTTATCTCAGCTGGTCGTGCTGGTCATTCTGGTCGTAGTGGTGTAGTGGTGTAGTGGTCGTGGTAGAGCTTCCCGGCCACCGCCACGTCGTGCAGTGACATTCCGAACGGGTTCACCACGATGCGTTCCTCGGCGGACCTGCGGCCCGTCGCGGCGCCGCTGATGAGGTCGCACAGTTCGGCGGCGACCTCCACGGCGGGCGCCGGGCGTCCGGCGTCGGTGGGTGTCCGGTGGCGCGGTGGCGGCAGTACGTCGCCGGAGCGGTGCATCCTGCCGAGCAGCCGCGTGGTGTCGGCGGCGACCAGGCTCCAGTCGTCCACGATCACCTTGTCGGCGTCGGTGAACGCGTCTGGGAGCAGGTCGTCCAGCGACACGTTGACCGTGACGGCACCGGGGGCGATCCAGTCCGCCGGGATGTAGCCGGTCGTCGTGGTGGTCACGGGGATGATCAGTTCCGCGTCGCGCACCGCCCGCTCGGCGGAGGGGGCGACGTCGAAGGCGACCGTGCGGTACGTGTCCCCCAGGCGCTCGGCGAGGCGTACGGCACGCTCGGGCACCTGGTCGTGGAGGTGGACCTCCCGTACCGAGGGCCATCTGCGCAGGGCCAGGTCGAGATGCGCCTCGGCCAGGGCTCCGGCGCCCACCACCCCGATGGAGCGGGCGGGTCGGGCCCACAGCAGTTCCGCCGCGAGCACGCTCACCGCCGCCGTGCGTCCGGCGGAGATGTGCGCCGCGTCCAACGAGCACACCGGTCGGGCGGTGGTGACGTCGAAGAGCAGGACGATGCCGCCGGCGCGGGGCAGACCGCGGTCCGGGTTGCCCAGACTCGCGTTGATGATCTTCGTGCCGGCGATGCGCCGGCCGTCGATCTCCACGAGACCGGGCATGTTGAGACTGCGACAGGACTCACCCTGGTCGTTGGTCCACCGAAGACAGCTCTCCTCGGGCAGTACGGTCCGGTCGTTCGCGTGCGCCAGGAACACCTCGCGCACGACGTCGACGAGATCGATCTTGCCGAGCAGCCCGGCCACGTCCGCGCCGGTCAGCTCAAGCATGGAAGTGCCGCTCGGTGTACGCGATGTCTCGCACTGCCACGGGAGTACCTCCGGCACGGGAAAAGGGTCCTTGCCGCAGCACTATGACCCGCCGTCACACGGGCGATCAATGGTGTGTTCACCAGGGCGGTCGTTCAACTGCGGCCCCGCGCGGGTTGAACAGCCGGGGCCCGCTTCCGCGTTCGGCCGCACGGATCGCGGGCCGCTTGACACACCGTCGTGGACGTCGTGACGATGACGCGGGCTGTCACCTGCCCCCTGCGTCCGCCCCTTATGTCCGCCCTCCTGTGCCCGCCCTCCACGGCGTCCGTCCCTCGCCTGTCGCCCCTGCCGTGCCTGTCTCGATCGTGTCGTGCGCGAGGTGTCTGCCGCCGGGAGATTGCGCACCCGGCGCTCCTGATCCATACGGTGAGCGGAAGCGTATTCTCACGCTCCGGTCGGCGGTGCCTCGCCGGCCGGTCCGAGACGAGGCGACAGGAAGTGACGCATGGCCAAGACGTCCGGCATTCCGGGAGCGATGTCCCGCCGCACCTTCGTCACCGGGTTGGGAACGGCGAGCCTCGTGGCCACGCTGGCCGCCTGTGGGCACAACGACAAGGAACAAGCCCCTCCGGGGGACAGCCCGTCCGACAGTCCGAGCCCGTCACCGAGCAGCCCCAGCCCGTCGGACAGCCCGAGCCCGCCGTCGGCACCGGGCAGCCCGACCTCGTCCTAGGCAAAGGCCCCGCATGCCCCAGCGTTCAAGAGTGCGCTACGAGAAGAGCGCCCACGTCGCCCGGATAACGCTCGACAGGCCCGAGGTCCTCAACGCGATGGATCTGCGGATGCACGAGGAACTCGCGGAGATCTGGGACGACTTCGAGGGCGACGACGACCTGTGGGTCGCCGTTCTCTCCGGCGCCGGCTCCCGCGCGTTCTCCGTCGGACAGGATCTGAAGGAGCTGGCGCGCCGGGAGGCGGAGGGGCAGGCCGCTCCCTCCACGTTCGGCAGTCGGGGAAAGCCCGGCTGGCCGCGGCTCACCGAGCGGTTCGATCTGGCCAAACCGGTCGTGGCCAAGGTGCGCGGGTACGCCCTGGGCGGCGGGTTCGAACTCGCCCTGGCCTGCGATGTCGTCGTCGCCTCCCACGACGCGACCTTCGCCCTTCCGGAAGCCAGGCTCGGGCTCGTCGCGGGGGCCGGCGGAGTGTTCCGGCTGAGTCGGCAGCTGCCGTGGAAGACGGCGATGGGGCATCTGCTGACAGGGCGGCCGATGACCGCGCAGCGTGCCTACGAGCTCGGCCTCGTCAACGAGGTCGCAGCGTCCGGGGACCTCGACGACGCCACCGAGACCTGGGTGGCGGACATCGTGCGCTGCGCGCCCCTGGCGGTCCGCGCCGTCAAGGAGGCGGCCACCAAGTCGGCCGCTCTGCCACTGGAGTCGGCGTTCACCGCCCGGTACCCGTGGGAGGAACGCCGGATGCACAGCAGTGACGCGGTCGAGGGCCCGCGCGCCTTCGCCGAGAAGCGCGAGCCCCAGTGGCAGGCCCGCTGAACCACGCACCGGTACCCGCTCCTCAGGCCCCGCGTGCTGCACGCGCACCCCTGGGACCTCCTGGAGAAAGCCGGACCCGGTGCAGCGGGCCGCCTACGCCCCGCGGGAGGCGTTCGACCACCCCTACCGGCAGGTCGCCGAGACATGTGAGTCATGAATCCGGCCGAGCTGTCGCCCTGCGTGGCGTCGCTGGACGGCTGAGCGCCGACCGGCCCGAGGCTTCCGCAGGGCCTAGCGCCGGCTCCGTACCAGCAGATACAGGAAGTACGGCGTGCCGATGACCGCTGTCATCAGGCCTGCGCCCAGCTGGGCGGGGGCGATGACCGTACGGCCGAGGAGGTCGGCCGTGCAGACGAGCGCGGCGCCCATGAGGACGGCCACCGGCACCACCCGTACGTGCCGCCGGCCCACGAGGGCACGGGCCGCGTGCGGTGCGACCAGGCCCACGAAACCGATGGTGCCTGCCGAGGCGACGGCGGTCGCGCTGAGCAGGACGCTCAGCACCAGGAAGCCGAGCCTGGCCCGGGACAGCCGCAGGCCGAGGAGCCGCGGGGTGTCCTCGTCCAGGGAGACGAGGTCCAGTTCGGTGCGCCGGGCGACCGCGACGACGAGGCCCAGCACCAGTACGAGTGCGACGGGCAGCACGTCCGGCATGGTCCGGCCGTAGGTCGAACCGGAGAGCCAGGTCAGCGCCTTCGTGGCGTTGAACGGGTCGGTGAGCACGATGAGCAGGCTGATCAGCGCCGCGGTACCGGCGGCGACGCCGATGCCGACGAGGACCAGGCGGTTCTGCTGGTAGCCGCCCCGGGCGGCGAGCCCGAAGACGACGACGGAGGTCACCGCGGCGCCCGCGAACGCGGCACCCGCGACGCCCCACGTACTGGCGGCGGGCACGGTGGTGACGAGGAGGACGGCGCCCAGCGCGGCGCCGCCCGACACGCCCAGGACGCCGGGTTCCGCGAGCGGGTTGCGGGTCACGGCCTGCACCAGCGTGCCGGCCAGGGCGAGCGCCGCGCCCGCGCACAGGGCCGCGAGCACACGGGGCACGCGGGTTTCGAGGACGAAGGACACGCCCCGGCCGGCCCGGCCCTGCGCCCAGTTCGCGATGTCCCCGAGCAGGAGTTTGCTGTCGCCCAGCAGGGCGCCGGCGATCGCGACACCGACGACCACGGCGACGAGGCCGACCAGCGTCACCAGGAACGCCGTCCGGCTGGGGGTACGTATCCGGTCCGGGGCCTCGGCTCCGGACGTGTCCCGCAGCCGCAGGGCCATCACCACCAGGAACACGGCGCCGACCAGGCTGGTGACGACGCCGGTGGGCACGGCCACCGCGCGGTCCGAGGGGACGAGGGCCCGCAGCAGCACGTCCGACCCGAGGACCAGCGCCGCGCCGACGAGTCCCGCGACGGGCAGGGTCGTACGGGCGCGGGCGAAGCCCCGGAGTCGGCGGGCGAGCGGGCGCACCAGGGCCGGTGCGCACAGGCCGACGAAGCCGATGGGCCCGGCGAGTGTGACGGCCGCCGCGGACAGCAGCGACGCCAGGACGACCACCGTGACGCGGGTGGCGCGGACCGGGACGCCGAGGCCGCGCGCCGCGTCGTCACCGAGGGCGAGGGCGTCGACGCGGCGGGCGGTCAGCAGCAGCCCGACGATCCCGACCAGGGCGATGGGCAGCATCTGGAGGACGCCGTCGAAGCCGTTCTGGCTGATGCTGCCCTGGTTCCACTGGTAGAGGCCCTCGGTCTGCTCGGGGAACAGCAGGAGCAGGCCCTCCGTCACGGAGTTGAGGCCCAGTGCGAGCGCGGTGCCGGCGAGGACCAGTCGTACGGTGCCCGTGCCGAGGCCGGACAGGGCGAGTACGACGGCCGCGGCCAGGAGTCCGCCGACGAAGGCGATTCCGGAGGACGCGAGCAGCGGGAGCGAGATGCCGGTGGCGCCGGCCAGGCCGAGCGCCAGGTACGAACCGGCGTTCACCGCGAGCGTGTCGGGTGAGGCGAGCACGTTGCGGCTGACGGCCTGAAGCACGGCACCCGCCACGCCGAGGATGACGCCGACCATGATGCCGGCGGCCATCCGCGGCAGCCGGGAGGCGATCACGACGGACGCGTCGGCCGCGTCGGCCGCGTCGGCCTGCCCGGTCAGGGCCTTGAACACCTCGCCCGGTCCGACGTCGGCGGTGCCCTGCGCGATGTCGACGACCGCGAGGACCGCGACCAGGAGGAGGAGCGCGGCCGTCACCGCGGCCCCGCCCGCCCAGGACGTGGCCGTCGACGGGCGGTGGACGGGGGAGGTTGCGGTGACGGCCATGGCTCCGTTGCTTCTGCTTCGCCTGCTTCTCTGTTTCTGCTTCTTCTACTTGGTCAGCGCGGCGACGAGAGCGTCGATGTACGCCGACATCGAACCGGGACCGCCGAACATCCAGATGCCGTCGTCCAGTCGGTGCACGTCACCGGCCTTCACGAACGGCAGGGACTTCCACACGGCGTTCTTCGCGAGCACGCCGGTGAAGGGAGTGGCGGACTTGTCGTCGTCGTTGCCGATGTACGCGAACTGGGTGTCCTTCGGCAGGTCCGTGAGGCCTTCGACGTCCGTGGACCCGAGGCCGTAGGCCGCGTCGCCCTTGACCTTCCACGCGTTCTTCAGGCCGAGGCGCTCGTTGACGGAGCCGATGAGGGACCCGCTGGTGTACGGGCGCAGGGTGACCTGGTTGGAGGTGACGTAACCGTCGGCGAAGGCGATCTGCGTGCCGGCGAGGTCGGCGTCGGCGAGGGCCTTCTTGCCCTCGGTGATCTTGGCCTCGAAGTCGGCGCGGGCGGTCTTGGCCTGGTCGGTGGTGCCGGTGGCCTTGGCTATGAGGTCGAGGTTCTCCAGCATCTGCCCGATCTGGTCGGAACCGTCGGCGGACTTGATCTCCAGCACCGGGGCGACCTTGCGCAGCTGCTTCACGGCCGCGGGTGCCAGGTCCGAGGAGGCCAGGATGAGGTCGGGCGCGAGGGCGGCGACGGTGTCCATGCTGGGCTCGCCGCGGGTGCCGATGTCCTTCGGCTCGTTCTTCAGCGGGACGGCGGAGTCCCAGGTGTTGTAGCCCTTGACGTCGGCGACGCCGACCGGGTCGACGCCGAGCGTGATGAGACTCTCGACCTCGTTCCACTCGGTGGCGACGACCTTGGTGGCCGGGCCGTCGAGCTTGAGCTTCTTGCCGCCGCCGTCGGTGAGGGTGATGGCCGCAGAGCCCTTGTCGGCCTTGTCGGTTTTGTCGGCGGCAGGCTCGGTGGTGCCGCACGCGGCAAGGGTGAGCGCCGCGGCGGTGGTGGCGGCCGCGGTGAGCAGGAGGCGTCTCATGAGGTGGTGCCGAGCCTTTCGGTTCGAGTGTGCCGGGTGTGGTGTCGGCCGATCGGGCGGGTGCGCAGCCGGCCGGTGAGGGGGTCTGTGTCGACGTCGATCCGGATGCCGTAGACGGCGGTGAGGCGTTCCGGTGTGAGGACGTCCTCGGGCAGGCCGTCGGCGACGATCCGGCCCTTTTCGAGCAGGGTGATCCGGTCGGCGATGGCCGCCGCCTGGTCGAGGTCGTGCAGCACGACTCCGACGGCGATGCCGTGGTCGTCCGCCAGGTCGCGGATGAGGTCGAGGAGTTCGATCTGGTAGCGCAGGTCGAGATAGGTCGTCGGTTCGTCCAGCAGCAGCACGCCGGTCTCCTGGGCGAGGCAACTGGCGAGCCACACCCGCTGCAACTGCCCGCCGGACAGGTGGTCGGCGCCCCGCTCGGCGAGGTCCGTGACACCTGTCAACGCGAGTGCGCGGTCGATGGCGGCCGACGCGTCCGGGTCGGGCCGGCCGAAGCGGCCCCGGTAGGGGTAGCGGCCGAACTCGACGACGTCCCGCACGGTCAGTCCGCTGGGCGTGGGACGGCCCTGTGTCAACAGGGCGACGTGCCGCGAGAACTCACGGGCGCTCAGGGCGAGTCCGTCGGTGTCGGCGTCGATCCTGAGCGCGGCGTGGCGGGCGCGCTGCAGACGGGCGATCGTCCGCAGGAGCGTCGACTTGCCGCTGCCGTTGGGGCCGACCAGGACGGTCACGTCTCCGGGGCGGAGTGCGACCGCCGCGTCGTGCACGACGTCGACGCCGTCGTACGACACGGTCACGCTCGTGGCCGACAGTGCATGACCGCGCAGACGCGGCGTGTCGGCTGTTTCTTCACCAGATCTCACCCGACGAAGGTTAGCCTAACCTAAATTCGCCTTGACAGGGGGCGTCCACATACCGGCCCGTCCGGTCCTGCCCGCCGGTTCACCCGGTGCGGCGAACCGGCTCATCCGGTCTGCCACGACTCCGGATTCCACACTCCCGAGCGCCGCAGCGACGCCGGGCAGTGCAGGTATATCTCTTCGATCTCCAGGACCAGGGCCAGCGTGGGGCGCTGGCCCTTCAGCGTCATGGCGTCGAAGAACGGGGCGTCGGTGAGGATGCGGGCTCTGCCGTTGACCCGCAGGACCTCTTTGCTGCCGGGGATCAGGTACAGCAGGCCGGCGTGCGGGTTGTCGAGGATGTTGTGGAAACTGTCGCCCCGCCGGTTCCCCGGCCGGTCGGGCAGCGCGAGCGTGCCGGAGTCGATGACGTGCGTGAACCCCGGGGTGTCCCCGCGCGGGGAGACGTCGCAGTTGCCGCGCGAGTCGGAGGTGGCCAGCAGACAGAACGGGGAGCGGGCGATGATGTCCCGGTCCTGGTCGGCGAGCCGGTCGTGCACCTTCTCGATCACGACGGGCCACGGCTCGCCCATCAGCTCGCGCAGTTCGGCGCCCGACCCCAGCTCGACCCAGCCCTCCTCGGTCACGGTGTCCGGCCCTTTTCCGGCGGTGTCGATCGTGTGCGGCAAGGCCGACTCCAAACATACGTACGTCCGGCGAGTGGTTGTACGTAGAACATTATCTGCTATTAGGCATGCCTTACCTAACGATCCGGCTGTGAGGGCGCCTGACGCCGGCCGGTCACCTCCGTCGGCGGTGTACGCGTCGAGGAGGCCGCGCATGGTCTTGTGGCAGGTGCACTTGTGGCAGGTGTAGTAGGGCGCCCAGATGATGGGTACGGCACGCCGGTTGGCTCTCGGCGTCCCCCTGACGGCGCCGTCGGGCGAGTGGCCGCGATCGGCCGCGTCCCTGGGAACCGTCGGTTCGGGAGGCACCGCTTCCCGAACCGACGGCCGCAGGCCGCACGCCGACGGCTGCGGCGTGCAGCTTGCGTCTTGCGTCTTGCGTCTTGCGTCTTGCGTCTTGCGTCTTGCGTCTTGCGTCTTGCGGATCAGGAGGCGAGTACGGCGCGCCCCTCGGCGATGATGGCCGCCAGTTCCTCGACCTCGCCCGCGCCGAGGGACACCAGCGGCGGGCGGACCGGACCCGCCTTGTTCCCCTCCAGCGTCACCCCCGCCTTCACCAGGGCCACCGCGTATCCGGGGACCCGCTTGCGCAGCCTGACCAAGGGGTGGAAGAAGGCCTGCTGCAGCGCGTCGACCCGTCGGATGTCGTCCTCCTCCACCGCCCGGTGGAAGGCGAGGGAGATGTCGGGGGCGAAGGCGAACGCGGCCGAGGAGTACAGCTTCACGCCCAGGGCGCGGTAGGCCAGTTGGCTCGCCTCGGCGGTGGGCATGCCGTTGAAGAACTGGAACTCCTTGCCGGACGCGCTCAGCGACTCACGTACAGCGGGAATGATGCGAGCCACCATGTCGAGGTCGCCGGTGCCGTCCTTGAAGCCTGTCACCGTGGGCAGTTGGGCCACTTCCGCAGCCATGCGCTCGTCGAAGCGCGCGTTCCCCCGGTTGTAGACGATCACCGGCAGGGAGGTCTCCTGGGCGACCGCGCGGACGTACGAGACCAGGCCCTCGGCGGGCGAGTCGACCAGGTAGGGCGGCATGAGCAGCAGGCCGTCCGCGCCGGCCTCGGCGGCGGCCCGGGCGAAGCGCCTGGCCAGCCCGAGCGCGCCTCCGGCCCCGGCGTACACCGGGACGCGACCGGCCACCGCGTCGACGGCGGTGCGTACGACCGCGGTGAACTCCTCGACGTCCAGGGCGTGGAACTCACCGGTGCCGCAGGCGACGAACACACCGCCGGGACCGGCGTCGGTCCCCTCCGCCACGTGCTGGTGCAGGACGGTCAGGTCGACCTCGCCGATATCGGTGAAGGGCGTGACGGGGAAAAAGAGGACGCCATCGAGCATGGGGGTCTTCAACTCCTGAGGCAGAGAGGCAGAGAGGCGGAAAGGCGAAGGGCTGCAAGGTAGAGGGCTGCGAAGTAGAGGGGCTGCGCGGCCGGTGGGGGTGGGTGGGTGCCGGGCCAGAGGGCTTCAGGGGGCTGTGGAGGTGGCCGCGCGCACGACGTTGACGAGCGGTCGTCCCTGTTCCAGGCGGTTGATGTTGTCGGCGATCTCCGTCGCGCGGGCGGCGAAGGTGTCGGTGGTGTGGCCCGAGTGGTGCGGGGTCATCAGCACGTTGGGCAGGCGGTGGAACGGCAGCCGGCTCGGCGCCTGCGGTGGGCCCGACCACCACACGTCCAGCGCGGCACCGGCGATGGCCCCGGAGTCGAGCGCCTCGTACAGGGCCTCCTCCTGGACGACCGGCCCGCGGGCCACGTTGACCAGCAGGCTTCCCGGTCCCATGGCCGCCAGTTCGGCGGGGCCGATCAGACCGCGGGTGGCTGGGCCGAGAGGAACCGTGACCACCACGACGTCGGACTCGGCCAGCAGCTCGGGCAGCCGGTCGTTGCCGCCGATCCAGTCGGTCCGCAGGTCGTCGGGGACGGGCGCGGCAGGGTCGCGCCGCACGGCACGCACCCGCATGCCGACCGCCTGGCAGAGGCGGGCGACCTCGGTGCCGGTCTCGCCGAAACCGATGATGCCGACCCGGCGGCCTTCCAGCGTCGTCCCGAACGGCAGTTCCGGGTCGACGGCCACGTTGCGCCACTGTCCGGCCCGCAGTGCGCGGTCGGCGCCCAGGACGTCGCGGGACAGCATCATGACGGACATCAGGACGTGCTCGGCGATGGAACGGCCGTGGTGGTGCGTGGTCGTGACGGACACTTCCGGGCCGAGCGCGTCCAGCGGGATGCCGTCGTATCCGGCGCCGACTACGTGGACGAGCCGGAGCCGTTCGGCGCGCCGGGCGTCCTCGGCGGGCAGGTGTGAACCGACGAACACCTCGACGTCGGTGATGGCTTCGGAGATCCGTGCGGCGCTCCAGTCGAACGACTCCAGCCACGTGTGCCGGCCCTCCGCACGGGCTTTGAGGGGTTCATGGAAGCGGCTCAGGATGCGGTGGTTGAGCATGATGTGCACGTGCGGGTCACCACCGGGGGGTCTTGGTCGAGAAGGAGGGGTCGACGCGGCGCATGTAGCCGGTGTCGTCGCGGTCGCGCAGTCCGCAGTCGAGGTACTGCTTGTGGAGCCGGGCGAGCGCGTCCCGGTCCAGTTCCACACCGAGGCCGGGAGCCGTCGGGACGGTGACGCGGCCCTCGCTGAAGCGCAGCACCTCGGTGTCGACGACGTCCTCGTCGGGCTGCTTCCACGGCGTGTGCGTGTCGCAGGCGTAGGTGAGGCGCGGGGTGGCCGCCGCCAGATGGGTCATCGCGGCGAGGCTGATGCCGAGGTGGGAGTTGGAGTGCATCGACAGGCCGAGGCCGAAGGTGTCGCAGATCGCGGAGAGCTGGAGGCCGCGCCGCAGACCGCCCCAGAAGTGGTGGTCGGACAGGACGATGCCGACGGAGCCACGGGCCACGGCCGGGGCGAGGTCGTCGAAGGAGACGACACACATGTTGGTCGCCAGGGGTGTCGGGGTCCCCGCGGCCACGGCCGCCATGCCGTCGAGGCCCTCGGTCGGGTCCTCCAGGTACTGCAGGGCTCCGTCCAGTTCGCGGGCGACGTACAGCGAGGCCTCCGTACTCCAGGCGGCGTTGGGGTCGAGGCGCAGCGGCAGGTCGGGGAAGGCCTCGCGCAGGGCCCTGACCGCCGCGATCTCCTCGTCGGGCGGGAAGACACCGCCCTTGAGTTTGATGGAGGAGAAGCCGTACGTGTCGATCATGCGGCGGGCCTGGTCGACGAGGCCCGCCGGGTCGAGGGCGGCGCCCCAGTCGTCGTCCTCCTGCCCGGGATGCGCGGCCCACTTGTAGAAGAGGTAGGCGCTGTAGGGGACCGAGGGGCGGACGGCTCCGCCCAGCAGGTCGCTGACCGGCCGGCCGATCAGCTTGCCCTGGATGTCCAGGCAGGCGACGTCGAACGGTGACATGACCCGGTCCACGGCGCTGCTGCCGGTGACCATCCCTGACATGCCGTCGCCGCCGGAGGTGTCCTCGCCCAGGGTGCGTGTGGTGCGGGCGACGAGGTCGTTGAGGTTCCAGACGTCCAGGCCGATCAGTCCCTCGGCGGCGCGGCGCAGCCGTTCCAGGTGGACCGTGCCGCCGTAGGTCTCACCGATGCCGGTGACCCCGGACTCCGTGGTCATCTCGACGATCGTGCGCAGCGCGTAGGGCTCGTGCACCCCGACCGTGTTGAGCAGTGGGTAGTCCTTGAAGGCCACGGGGGTCACGGTGACGTCGGCGATGCGTGCTGCGTTCCCTGTCATGAATGCCGTCCTCATATGTAGTCCGCGTTCTCATTTGTAGACAGCGACCCTTGCGGCTGTCAATGGCCGGCTACGGAACGGGGGTGAGCAGGACCCCCTCCGTCATGAACCGCCGGACGTTGCCCAGGACCAGGTCACCCATCGCCTGCCGGGTCTCGTGCGTCCCGCTGGCGACGTGGGGCAGCAGGAGGACCCGGTCCGATTCCAGCAGCGCCTGCGGCACGTTCGGTTCGTCGGCGAAGACGTCGAGGGCGGCACCGGCGATCCGCCCCTCCCGTACCGCCGCGACCAGGGCCGGTTCGTCGACGACGCTCCCGCGCGCGACGTTGACGAGGAAGCCCCGGGGGCCGAGCGCGTCGAGCACCTCGGCCGAGACCAGCCCCCGGGTGCCCGCCCCGCCCGCGACCGTGACGACGACCGCGTCGCACTCGGCGGCCAGCTCCCGCGCGGTGGACAGGTGGCGGTAGGGGACGTCGGGCACCGGGACCCGTGAGCAGTACGCGATGTCCGTGCCGAAGCCTTCGAGGCGTCGAGCGACGGCCCGGCCGATCCGGCCGAGGCCGAGGATGCCCACCCGCTTGCCGCTCACCCTGGTGGTCAGCGGGTAGGGCGCCGCGGTCCACCGGCCGGCCCGGACGTACCGGTCGGCGGCCGACAGTTCGCGCATGACGTCGATCAGACCGCCGACGGCGAGGTCGGCCACGCAGTCGGTGAGCACGTCGGGGGTGTTGCTGACGTCGATGCCACGCGCCCGCGCGTGGGCCACGTCCGTGGTCTCGTAGCCGACGCCGAAGTGGACGATCGCGCCGAGCCGGGGCAGCGCGTCCATCAGGGAGTTGGCGACGCCGAACCGCGCGCTGGTGACCGCCGCCACCACGTCGCCCGCCTCTTCGCGCAGGTAGGCCGCGGGGTCGGGCAGTTCATGCAGGCGTACGGTGCGGTAACGCTCGTCCAGCGCCTCCTCCAGGGCGGGGAGCAGCGGGGACACCTGGAGGAGGGTGCCCGGGGCGGCCGGGCTACTGGGGGCGGGGGTGGCGGAGTGGGACATGGTGGTACTCCCGTCAGTCTGAAAATCCACTGCTGAAGATTCGGTGGTGGGCGCTGGGGACTGGGCACTGGAGGTCGGGCGCCGCAGGTCGGGCGCTGGGGGGTCGGGTGCTGGAGGTCGGGCTCTGGAGGTCGGGTGACGTGCGACAGCCGGCCCGCACTCACCGGCGGCCGGACCGGATCGGATGGGCCGGACCGGATGGTGATCGCGCGGCGACAGGCGGTCACGGCGACGCCGCCGCGGCGCCCCGGTGGCGACGGGTCCGAGAAGATCCGTCGACGCCCATCCCTTGACGCTGCCACGGAGCCGGTTTAGCTTCGGCGTTCACAGATGCGGACCGAGTACGTAAGTGTAAACAGCTCAGGAGGTCGGCCCGAACTCGGAACGTGACACATCAGCACTCCCCCGGAGATACGCCGACGATGAAGTCCCCCGTTTCCTCCCTTCCGCCCGGACGACGGCGGTCCCGCCCGACGACCGCCCTGCTGCTGGCGGGCACGGTGCTGGTGTCCAGTGGCTGTGCCGTGGCCAACAGCGCCGGTGGCGACGCCGGCCAGGCCGACGGCCGCACCCTGCGCGTGGTGCTCACCCAGGAACCACCGACGCTGGAACCCTGTGAAGCCTCACTGACCAGCACCGGCGTCGTCGTCCGGTCCAACATCACCGAGCCGCTCGTCGAACGTGATCCCGACTCCGGCGACCTGCGCCCCCTGCTCGCGACCGGCTGGAAACAGACCGGGCCCCGCACCTGGACCTTCGACACCCGCAGCGGGGTGACCTTCCAGAACGGTGAGCCGTTCACGGCCGAGGACGCCGCCTTCTCGATCGACCGGGCGGTCAACTCCGACCTCGCCTGCAACGTCGAGGGCTATGTCTTCGGCGACGACGACCTCGAAGTGAAGACGTCCGGGGACAACCGGCTGACCGTCACCACCGCGGAGCCCGACCCCATCCTTCCGCTGCGCCTGAGCTTCGTGGAGATCGTGCCGCGCACCACGAGCACCAAGGCCAAGGTGCGCGTCCCGATCGGCACCGGGCCCTACGCCGTGCGCTCGTGGCAGGCCGGCACCGCGATCTCCCTCAGCCGCAACGACGACTACTGGGGCAGGGCTCCCGCCTTCCCACGGGCCCGCTACGTCTGGCGCAGCGACGCCAGTGTCCGGGCCGCCATGATCGACAAGGACGAGGCGGAGATCGCCGTCGCCCTCGACTCGATGGAGGCGGAGAAGGACACGACCGTCGCCTACCCCAACAACGAGACGACCGCGCTGCGGCTGGACGGCCGCGAGGCGCCGATCGACGACCTGCGGGTGCGCCGGGCGATCGACCTGGCCGTGGACCGCCAGGGCATCATCGACGCGCTGCTCGGCGGACTGGCCGAACCGGCGGGCCAGCTCGTCCCGCCAGGAGTGGTCGGACACAGTGACGCGATCAAGCCGACCCGGCAGAACGTGGCCGAGGCCCGGGCCCTGGTGAAGGAGGCGAAGGCCGACGGCGTACCCACCGGCCGCACCATCACCCTGGTCGCCCGCAACGGCATGTTCTCCGGGGTGTCGGAGACCGCGGAGGCCCTGCAGTACCAGATGAAGGAGATCGGGCTGAGCGTCCGGGTGCGCATGGCCGACACCGCCACCCAGCTCCAGTACCAACTGAGGCCGCTACCGAAGAACGTCGGGCCGATCGCCCTGCTGATCATGCACGGCAACCAGGCCGGTGACGCGGCCTTCACCGCCAGTCAGTACCTGCTCAGCGACGGCCCGCAGTCCACGTTCGGCACCAAGGACCTCGACCGGCGCATCGCCGACGCGGGCCTGCTGTCCGGCGAGAAGCGCCAGAAGGCCTTCGCCGAACTGCTCGCCGACCAGAACAACAACGTCGTCCAGTACACCCACATCGCCCACATGACCGGGCTGCTCGGCCTGTCACCGTCCATCCGGTACGAACCGAACTCCGCCACCGGCGACGAAATGCGGCTGGCCGAGGTCGGCCCCGCCGAGGGGGCGAAGGACTGACATGTTCCCCTTCCTGCGCAAACGCGTACTGTCCAGCGCCATCCCCCTGTTCTGTGTCGTGCTGGGCGTCTTCTTCCTGGCCCGCATGACCGGCAACCCGGTCGACCTCTACCTCCCCCTGAGCGCCACCGCCGAGCAGCGCGCGGAGTTCTCCGCCGCCCAGGGCTTCGACCTGTCGATCCCCGCCCAGCTGTGGAACTACCTCGTCGACGCCGCGCACCTGGACTTCGGCACCTCGCTGCGCACCGGGCAGTCGGCGACCGAGATGGTGCTCGACGCCTTCCCGGTCACTCTGCAGCTCGCCGGCGTGACCATGCTGCTCGCGATCACCGGGGCGGTACTGGTCGGCAGCCTGGCCGCCTACCGCCCCAACTCCCTGATGGACCGCATCGCCAGCCTGCTGTCGATGACGGCCGCCAGCATTCCCGACTTCTGGTTCGCCATCATGGGCGTGCTCGTCTTCGGGGTGAGCCTCGGGTGGCTGCCGACCTCCGGCACCCTCGGCGGACCCGAGATCTGGGTCCTGCCCATCGCCACCCTGCTGATCCGCCCCTTCGGAGTGCTGGTCCAGGTGGTGCGCGGCAGCATGGTCGGCGCGCTCTCCGCGCCCTACATCAAGATCGCCCGCAGCAAGGGCGCCACGCCCCAGCGGGTGATCTTCGGCCACGCCCTGCGCAACGCGGTGACGCCGGTCCTGACCGTGGCGGGCGACCTGACGGTGGGCCTGGTCAACGGCGCGGTGATCGTCGAGACGATCTTCGGCTGGCCCGGCATCGGAAAACTCATGATCGACTCCATCCTCCAGCGCGACTTCGCGGTCCTCCAGGCGGCCGTGCTCCTGACCGCGGTGACGATCTTCGCGCTCAACATCCTGGTCGACGTCTGTCACGCGCTGACCGATCCCCGTGTGCGACTGGCGGTGCCGGCGTGAGCGAAGGAAGCACGATGCCCCAAGAAGGACCCACCACCGCGGACACCGCCGTGGGCACCACGGCGGACAAGACCGCCGCCGCCGACCCCGCGGCCACCAGCGCTGCCGACGCCGCGGCCGACAGGAGATCCGCGCCCGACCGGGCGAGCTGGTGGCGGATGCTGGGCCGCGACCGCGCGGCGGCCGTCGCGGCCGTCGTCCTCGCCCTGGTCGCCCTCGTGGCGCTCGTCGGCCCGCTCGTCATCGGCGACCGCGCCGAGCAGCAGGACCTGGACTCCTCCCTGCGGCCACCGTCCCTGGGCGAGGGGGTGTACGGGCTGCTCGGCACCGACGTCCTCGGACGCAGCGTGCTGGCCCGGCTGGTCGACGCCGCCGCGACGACCCTGTCCGTGGCCGTCCCGGCCGTGCTGTGCTCGCTGCTGATCGGCTCGGCGCTCGGCCTGTGGGCCGGCTACCACGGGGGCCGCCGCGAGAGCCTCGCCATGCGCGTCGCCGACGTGATCCTCAGCTTCCCCTCACTGCTGATCGCGGTGGTCGTGCTGTACGTGTTCTCGCCGAGCGCGCTGAACATCGTGCTGATCCTCGCCGTGGCCCGCATACCGGTCTATCTGCGCACCGCGCGGGCGGAGGCCGCCGAACTGCGCAGCCGCCTGTTCGTCGACGCTGCCCGCACCTTCGGCACCCCCGGCCGGCACATCATCGTCCGGCACATTCTGCCGATCGCCCTGCCGACGCTGCTGACCGTCGCCACCCTCGACTTCTGCTTCGTCATGCTCACCGAGTCCTCCCTCAGCTTCCTGGGCATCGGCATCCAGCCGCCGGACGTCAGCTGGGGCCTGATGGTCGCCCAGGGCCGGCAGTACCTCCAGACCGCCTGGTGGATCACCGTGCTCCCGGGGCTCGCCATCGTGCTCACGACGGTGTCCGCCACGGTGCTCGCCGCCTGGGTCCGCATGGCCACCGACCCCGCCCAGCGCTGGCGACTGACGCTGCCCACCAAGCGCCGCGGTGCCTCCGCCGCCGTACCTCCGGAGCTGATCCCGTGACGACCACCGCCGTGCCCTCACCGCCCACCGCCGACACCTCCGACAGCCCCGCCCTCGACGTCGAGGGGCTGTGCGTCGACCTGAGTACACCCGCAGGGCGGGTACGCGCCGTCGACGGCGTCAGTTTCAGCGTCCGTCGGGGCCGGACCCTCGCCCTCCTCGGCGAGTCGGGCTGCGGCAAGTCGATGACCGCGCTGTCGGTCGTGGGGCTGCTGGACCCCGCGGCCGAGGTGACCGGCGGTGCCGTCCGGGTCAGGGGCAGCGACACCCTGCGGATGAGCCCGGCGGAGCGCCGGAAACTCGCCGGGCCCGTGCTGTCCATCGTCTTCCAGGACGCGCTGACCGCCCTCAACCCGGTACAGCCGGTGGGCCGGCAGATCGGTGAGCCGTTCCGCATCCACCGCGGGCTCTCCCGGCGCCAGGCGCACGAGAAGGCGATCGAGCTGATGACCCGGGTGGGCATCCCCGAGCCGCGGCAGCGGGCCCGCTCCTACCCGCACCAGTTCTCCGGCGGCATGCGGCAGCGGCTGCTGATCGCGATGGCCGTCGCCCTCGACCCCGACGTGCTCATCGCCGACGAACCCACCACCGCCCTCGACGTGACCGTGCAGGCGCAGATCATGCGGCTGCTGCGGGACCTCCAGGACGAGCGGGACATGGCCCTCGTCCTGATCACCCACGACCTGGCCGTGGTCGCCCAGCGGGCGGACGACGTGGTCGTCATGTACGCGGGCACCGTCGTCGAGAACGGGCCGGTGCGCGATGTCTTCGCCGCCCCCCGCCACCCCTACACCCGGGGGCTGCTCGACTCGGTTCCTGAACACGCCGTGCGCGGACGCCCGCTGCCCGCCGTGCCCGGCAGCCCGCCCGAACTGAGCGCGGTGCCGAGCGGATGCGTCTTCCAGGACCGCTGCCCGCTGGTGCGCGAGCGCTGCGTCCAGGAACGGCCGACCCTGCGCGCGTCGGGCGACGGACGCTCGGCCGCCTGCCATTTCTCCGAGGAGCTCGCCCGTGTCTGAGAGCAGCGCCACCACCGCCGTCGAAGGACACCGCCCCGACGGACCGGAGGGGTCCCCGCCCCTGCTGGAGGTCCGGGGCGTCACCAAGACCTTCGGCCACGGCCGCCGCCGGCTGACCGCCCTGGACGGGGTGGACATCCAGCTCGGCCGGGGCGAGACCCTGGGGCTCGTCGGCGAGTCGGGCTGCGGGAAGTCCACCCTCGCCCGGGTGCTGCTCGGCCTGGAACGCCCCGACGCGGGCACCGTACGGTTCGACGGCACCGACCCCTTCGCCCTGCGCGGCAAGGACCTGCTGGCCTGGCGCCGCCGCGTCCAGATGGTCTTCCAGGACCCCTTCGCCTCGCTCAACGCCCGGATGTCGGCCGCCGACCTGATCGGCGAGCCCTGGCGCACCCACCGGGACGTCGTACCGGACGCGAAGGCCCGGGAGAAGCGCGTCCGCGAACTCCTCTCCCTGGTCGGGCTGCGCGACAGCGACGCCCACCGCTACCCCGACGAGTTCTCCGGCGGACAGCGCCAGCGCATCGGCATCGCCCGTGCGCTGGCCCTGGACCCCGATCTCATCGTCTGCGACGAGCCGGTGTCCGCCCTGGACCTGTCGGTCCAGGCCCAGGTCCTGAACGTCCTGTCGGAGCTGCGGGAACGCCTCGGCGTCGCCTACGTGTTCATCTCCCACGACCTGTCCGTGGTGCGGTACATCGCCGACCGGGTGACCGTGATGTACCTGGGCAAGGTCATCGAACACGGCGCCACCGAGGACGTCTTCGAGCGCCCTCAGCACCCGTACACCTCGGCCCTGATGTCGGCCGCGCCGGTCCTGGACGCCTCCGGCGCCACCGGCGACCGGGAGATCCAGCTGAAGGGCGAGATCCCCTCCCCCTTCGACATCCCGTCCGGCTGCCGCTTCCGCACCCGGTGCCCGCATGCCGAGGACCTGTGCGCCACCGAGGAACCACCGCTGTTCGTACGGGAGACGCAGGGGGCGGCGGCCTCCCACTCGGCGCTGTGCCACTTCCCGCTGGAGGCAGAGTCCGCGTGGGCCTGAGCGGGGTCGGCCTCAGTGGGGTGGGCCTGAGCGGGGTGGGCATGAGCGGGGCGGAGTTCGCCCTGCTCTCCCTCACGGTCGGCATCGGCGCGCTGCTGCAGGTCTCCATCGGCTTCGGCCTCGGCATGATCGCGGCGCCGGTCTTCGCCCTCGTCGACCCGTCCCTGGCCCCGACGGTGGTCCTCCTGCTCGCCACCGGGGTGACGGCGACGGTCGTGGTGCGCGAACGGCACGGGGCGGACCTGCGCGGCTGCGGCTGGGCGCTGGTCGGACGGGTGCCGGGGGTGCTGGCGGGCGCGTTGCTCGTGGCACTGCTGCCCGCCCGGTTTCTCACCCTGTTCATCGCCGCGGTGGTGCTCGCCGGAGTCGTGCTGAGCATCGCCGGCTACGTGCCCCGGGAACGGCGTTCGTCGGTGCTGCTGGCGGGCATGGCGTCGGGACTGATGGGCACCGCGACGTCCATCGGCGGCCCGCCCATGGCCATGGTGTGGCAGCGGCTGAGCGGAGCGCGGTTGCGCGCCACGATGAGCGCGTTCTTCCTCGTCGGCTCGCTGATGAGCCTGGGCGCGCTGACGGTGGCCGGCGCGGTCGGTGCGCACTCCCTGCGGCGCACCGCGCTGCTCGCGCCCGCGGCGCTGGTCGGCGTGCTGCTCGCCCGGCCGCTCGGCCGTCACCTGAACGTACGGCGTACGCGGGCCGCGGCGATGGCGGTGGCTGTCGCCGGGGCGACGGTTCTGGTGGTGCAACAGGCTGTTTGAGGCTCGTCCGCGGCCCGATGGGGGCGGGCCGCGCAGTTCCCACCGGGCCGCGGACGAACTTCTGTACGCCCACCCGCCCCCCTCGGTAGAGTCCCGTGAGGAGTGATGCCCGGTGACCAGAACCGACCCCGCCCCCACCGTCGAGCTGACACCCGCCGCAGCCGAGCTGCTGCGCAAACTGAGAGCCGCCCACGGCCCGCTGATGTTCCATCAGTCCGGCGGCTGCTGCGACGGCAGCGCGCCCATGTGCTACCCGGAGGGCGAGTTCAGGACAGGCGACTCCGACGTCCTGCTCGCCTCGCTGGCCGTCGAGGGGGTCGAGGAGCCGGTCACGTTCTGGATGTCCCGGAGCCAACACGAGGTGTGGAGCCACACCAGACTGATCGTGGACGTCGTACCGGGCAGAGGCAGCGGCTTCTCCCTGGAGGCACCCGAAGGGGTACGTTTCCTGACGCGTTCACGCCTCGTCGGCACGTAGTCATCGTCAAGGCACCCACTCTGTGGTGAACTCCCCCGTGTCCTGGGCCATTTGAGGAGACAGCGGAGAGAGCAGGGGCACCGTGACACTACGCACCGGACGACTCAGAACCGCACTGACGGTCTTCGCCGCATGGAGCGCGCTGGCCGGTGCCGCCCTCGTCGGGGCAGCACCGGCCAGTGGTGTGCCGACCGGCGGCGCGCCGGTCTTCAGCCGGATCGCGCCCGGCGTTCGCTACACGGAGTTCGACATCCCGGCCGCCAAGGGTGTGGCGCACGCACACGTACTCAGCGTCGACCTCGGCAACCCCAAGGTGAGCGTCGACCTGCTCCACCCGGGCGTGGTGGCGGCCCGGGCGACGGTCTCCCGGCTGACCGACGCCCAGGGTGCCGTGGCGGGCGTCAACGGGGACTTCTTCAACATCACCGAGACCCAGCACCCGGGCGTCGAGGCGACCGGCGCGTCCGTCGGCCCGGCCGTCGCGGGCGGTCACACCTTCAAGGCGGCCGTCCCGAACGGCCAGCGCTTCGGCCCGGCCCTGCCGCCCGGCACGAGCACCGAGGACGTCCTCGGCGTGGGCACGGACCACCGGGCCCGGCTCGACAGCCTGGCCCTCGACGGCTCGGTGCAGACCACCGGGGCCAGGCTTCCGCTCGGCGGCCTCAACCAGTACGCGCTGCCCGTGAACTCCGTCGGAGCGTTCACCTCGGACTGGGGTCAGGTCTCCCGGGTGCGGGCCACCTGCGGGACGGACACCGACCGGGCCGCGCCCTGCAGCACGGACACCTACGAGGTGACGGTCCAGGACGGCCGCGTCGTGTCATCGGCCGACACCCCCGGCAGCGGAACCATCGCTTCGGACACCACACTTCTGGTCGGCCGGGAGGCAGGGGCCCAGCAACTGCGGAAGCTGTCCGTGGGCGAGCGGGTCGTGGTCCGGCACCGGCTGGTGGCGGCCGCGTCGAAAACCCCGTACCGCTTCGCGATCGGTGGGTATCCGGTCCTGCGGGGCGGGCAGCCGCTCGCGGGGCTCGACACCGTGACGGCGGCGGTACGGACCGCGGCGGGCATCTCCGACGGCGGCAACCGGCTGCTGCTGCTGGCGCTCGACGGGGCGCCGGAGTTCCGCAGTGGTCTCACCATCGCGGAAGTCGCCGACGCCATGGAGCAGTTGGGTGCGGTGGACGCGTTCAGCCTGGACGGCGGCGGGTCCACCACGCTGGCCGCCCGGGAACCCGGGTCGACCACCGCCACCGTACGCAACCACCCCAGCGGCGGGGCCGAACGCCCGGTGCCCAACGGGATCGGCGTGTTCTCCAGAGCCTGAGACTCTTCGGACCTGAGGCTGTCAGGGCCTGAGGCTGCTGACGATGTCGGTGGTCGCCGTGACCCCGTTGTGGATGGTCGGCGCCATGCTGGTGCTCGCCAGATAGAAGCCGAGCAGGACGCAGACCACCGCGTGCGAGAGCTTCAGCGCGCCGTTGCGCAGGAAGACCACCGTCAGAATCACGAGCAGTAGCACCACAGAGATGGAAACAGCCACCGTCAACCTCCTCCGCCACGCCACACCGCGGCTTTCGGCCGCAAGTGTGGCGTAGTGGGGGGTTCGTCCGTGCGGCTGACGTGTCCGCCGAACGTGTGTTGACTGCGTGTGACGGCACCGGGCCGGTCCCGCCGCCGCGCTACGCCCGCCGGTCGGCGTCCAGGAAGGCCTCCAGGCCCGCGAGGTCGTCGGTGTTGAGGTAGTCGGCGTCCGCGGCGAGGAGTTCGCTCCAGACCGCGTCACGGGCGGGGCCCGCCAGGTCAGGGGTGGCCCAGAAGCGGACCTTCTGTCCACGGGAGTGCGCGGCCAGGATGATCCCCCGCAGCTTCTGCCGCTCGGCCTCGGGGAACGCGCCGACGCCCTGCCAGGTGAAGTTGAGCGTCCAGTTGTCGCTGATCAGCGGGATGAAGGAGGCCGGGGCCGGGACGGGGGCCAGCAGGTCGAGGAGCCGGCCGTCGTAGAAGGCGCGCCGCACGGTCTGGGCCTCCATGGGCACCCTGGCCGCACGGTCGCCGGAGACCACGGCCGTCACCGCGCCGGGCAGGACACGGCCATGGGCGTACGTGGTGAACAGGTGCCGGTAGCGGCGCAGTCGGCGGTCCAGTTCGAGGTACGTCGACGATCCCTCGGTCTTGATGTCGATCAGCAGCTGGAGCGGCTTGCGGTATCCCCGGTACACCGAGCCGCGGTTGGCCTTCACCCGGGCGGCGAGGGGGTTCAGGTAGAGGGATTCGAGGGTGCGGGCCGGGTCGAGTTCCACCGGGTCGTGGGCGACGAGGAGTTGACCGTCGACGAGGTAGATGTCGGCCTCGACGCTGCCGAAGCGGTGGTCGAGCGCGTCGAGGAGGGGCCGGGGATGGAGATAGTCGTTGTGGGCGTGGGCACGCCACAGGGGGCGCGGACGGTGCCTGTCCTCGCCCGCCTGTGCGTACGCGGGCAGGGCGATGCTGCCCGCCAGTCCGGCGGCGAGGGTGGTGAGGGCTCTGCGACGGGTGGTGAGGGCCATGTCTGCCTCCCTGGGAGTGCCGTACGGCGCCGTGGCGCCCCGGCCGGCGAAGTCGGGACTGGGGAGAGTATGAGGCGTGGACATGCCCAAGGAGCAGAGCCGTGCGGGGAGTTGGCCGGACTGCCGCTGTGCGTTCACTTCATCGGGCCACGTACACGCGAAAAGGCCCGCTCCCGTCCCCCAGGGGGCAGAAGCGGGCCTTCGTGCGCTGCGTGCCGGTGAGTCGTGAGCCGGCGAGCGGCGAGCCGGGTGTGAGGGGTCAGGGAGCCTGGAGGTCCACCAGTGCGGCCAGTGCCTCCCGGTGGCTGCCCGCCGTGCCGTACGCGATCGAGTCGGCCTTGGCCCTCTTCAGGTGGAGGTGCACCGGATGCTCCCAGGTCATGCCGATGCCGGCGTGCAACTGGAGGGCCTCCTCGGCGGCGTGGACGGCGACGGGCGCCGCGTACGCCTGGGCGAGGGCCACCGCCACGTCCGCGTCCGGGCTCCCGGTGGCCAGGGCGTCGGCCGCGTTGCGTGCCGCGGCGCGCGCGTGGACGGTCTCCAGCCACAGCTGGGCGAGCCGGTGCTTCAGCGCCTGGAAGCCGCCGACCGGGCGGTTGAACTGCTTGCGCTCCTTCAGATAGCGCACCGTCTCCGTCAACGACCAATCGGCGAGGCCGAGTTGCTCGGAGGCGAGGAGCCCGGCTCCGGCCCGCAGGGCGCGGCGTACGGCGGGTTCGGCGTCGCCGACGCGGCGGGCGGACGCCCCGTCGAGGACGACCTTCGCGACCGGCCGGGTCAGGTCCAGGGACACCTGCGCGGTGATGGTCACGGCGTCCGCTTCGACCGCGTACAGGCCACCGTCCTCGGCGGGCACGAGCAGCACATCGGCGACAGCGGCGTCCGCGATGCCGGTCAACTCGCCGTGCAGCAGGCCGTCTTCGATCCGTACGGCCTTGTGGGCGGCGCCCGGAGCGATGTTCAGCGCGACGGCGAGGGCGGCGATACGGCGTCCGGACGCCAGCTCGGAGAGGAGGTCGTCGGCGTCGCACGCGAGCAGTGCCTCGGTGGCGACGACCGCGCTCGTCAGATAGGGGACGGGAGCGACCGAGCGGCCCAGCTCCTCCAGGACGACGGCGGCTTCGCGGTGCGTGGCACCCTGGCCGCCGAGCACCTCGGGCACCAGCAGGCCCGCGAGGCCCATGCCCTCGGCGAGCGCCTTCCACGCCTCGCGGTCGTGCGGCGCGTCCGACTCCGTGCGGGCGATCACGCCGGCCGCGTCGCAGTGGTCGGCGAGCAGGTCACGGACGGCGGCGCGCAGCGCCTCTTCCTCCTCCGAGTACAGCAGGTCGGGCTGTGCGCTCTGCGTGGTCATCGGGCGAGGTCCTTCCAGGCGACGTCCTTGTCGGTGCGCGGCTCGGAGGGCAGTCCCAGCACGCGTTCGGCGACGATGTTCAGCAGGACCTCGCTGGTCCCGCCCTCGATGCTGTTGCCCTTGGAGCGGAGATAGCGGTAGCCGGCGTCCCGGCCGGTGAAGTCGACCATCTCGGGGCGGCGCATCGTCCAGTCCTCGTACAACAGGCCTTCCTCGCCGAGGAGTTCGACCTCCAGGCCGCTGATCTCCTGGTTGAGGCGGGCGAACGCGAGTTTCATGCCGGAGCCCTCGGGGCCCGGTTGTCCCGCGACCATCTGCTGGCGCAGGCGTTCACCGGTGAGCCGCGCGACCTCGGCCTCGACCCACAGCTTCAGCAGGCGCTGGTGCAGGTCGTGGGTGCGCAGGTCGGGGCGCTCGCGCCAGGTCTTCGAGACGGGGCCGATCATCCCGCCCTCGCGGGGGATGCGCATGCCGCCGATGGAGACCCGCTCGTTCATGAGGGTGGTCTGCGCGACCCGCCAACCGTCGCCGACCTCGCCGAGGCGGTGTGCGTCGGGGATGCGGACGTCGGTGAGGAACACCTCGTTGAACTCGGCCTCCCCGGTGATCTGGCGCAGTGGCCGCACCTCGACGCCGGGGTCGGTCATGTCGCAGACGAAGTACGTGATGCCGCGGTGCTTGGGCGCGTCCGGGTCGGTGCGGGCGATGAGGATGGCCCAGCGGGCGAGGTGGGCGCTGGACGTCCACACCTTCTGGCCGTTGACCACCCAGCTGTCGCCGTCCCTGACGGCGCGTGTGCCCAGCGCCGCCAGGTCGGAGCCCGCGCCCGGCTCGCTGAAGAGCTGGCACCAGACCTCCTCGCCGACCCACAGGGGCCGGAGGAAGCCGCGCTTCTGCTCCTCGGTGCCGTAGCGGAGGATCGTGGGGGCGGCCATGCCGAGGCCGATGCCGATGCGCCGCGGGTCGTTGTCGGGGGCGCCCGCGGCCTCCAACTCGGTGTCCACGACGGCCTGGAGGGAGCGCGGCGCGCCGAGGCCGCCGAGGCCCTCGGGGTAGTGCACCCAGGCGAGTCCGGCGTCGAAGCGGGCCTTGAGGAAGTCCGCCCGGCCGGTGTCGGCGACCGGGTGCGCGGCCAGCAACTCCTGGGTGCGGCGGCGCAGTTCGGCGGCGTCGACGGGCCTGCCCGTGTTCGCGGTGTCGGTCATGCGACGGCTCCGTTCTCGCCGGTGTCCGCAAGGGCGGTTCCGAGGGAGGGCAGCACGGCGACGCGGCCCGTGGTGACGCCGTCGGCGACCCGCTGGACGGCGTCGGCCGCGCCGGCCAGCGGCACGCGCTCGCTGACGAGCGGCTTGATCGCTCCCCGGGCGGCCAGCTCGGTGAGCTGTTCGTGGCAGTGCAGGACCAGCTTCGGGTCCTTGGTGTTGTAGAGGCCCCAGTGCAGGCCCAGGATCGAGTAGTTCTTCACCAGGGCGTGGTTGAGCCCCGGGCTGGGGATCGTGCCGCTCGCGAAGCCGACGACCACGATCCGGCCCTCGAAGGCGACGAGTTTGGCGGACTGCGTGTAGGCGTCCCCGCCGACGGGGTCGTAGATCACGTCGGCGCCCCGGCCCCCGGTGGCCGCCTTGACGGCTGCGACGACGTCCTCGGCGCGCCGGTCCACGACGAGGTCGCAGCCCAGCTCTCGGGCGACGGCGGCCTTGCCGGCGCTGCCCACGACGCCGATGACGGTCGCCCCCGCGGCCTTGCCGAGCTGCACCGCCGCGCTGCCGACCCCTCCCGCGGCAGCGTGGACGAGCAGCGTCTCGCCGGCCTCCAGACGGGCCCGCCGGTGCAGGCCGAACCAGCCGGTCTGGTAGCCGATGTGCAGGGCCGCCGCCTCGGCGTCGTCCAGCGCCTCGGGTGCGGGCAGCAGGGCCGCGGCGTCCGCGACGGCGTACTCGGCGAAGCCGCCGTACGGCAGCGCGGGGTTGGCCATCACCCGTCGGCCGTCCTCGGTCTCGCCGCAGATCTCCACCCCGGGCGTGAACGGCATCGGCGGCCTGACCTGGTACTGGCCGCGGCACATCAGGGCATCCGGGAAGTTGATGTTCGCCGCGCGCACCTTGAGCAGGACCTGGCCGTCACCGGGTACGGGCCGCTCCACCTCCGCGAGCCGCATCACCTCGCCGGGCTCGCCGTTCTCGTGCACTTGCCATGCCTGCATGCGGGGCCTCCACGGGACTGTGTCTGTTCTGTTCGCGCCTCGGGGTCAACCGCATACTAAGCGGTCGCTTGCCATACAGGGAACAGGTAGGGCCGCAGGTTCCGGGGGCGCGGGGAACTGCGCACGTCCACACCAGCCGGGCCCCCCTTCAGACCCACGGCGCCCCCAAACTCCCCAGGGGCGCGGGGAACGGCGCAACCGACGTCAGCCGCCCTGCCCGCCGCCCCGCTTCGGGCGCGCCCGGACGTGCATGCGCTCCCCCTGCCGCCCGAAGAGGCTCAGGAACTCCACCGGCCCCTCCCCCGTCGACCCGAACCAGTGCGGCACACGCGTGTCGAACTCCGCCGCCTCCCCCGCGCCGAGCACCACGTCATGGTCGCCGAGTACGAGGCGCAGCCGCCCGGAGAGCACGTACAGCCATTCGTAGCCCTCGTGGACGCGGGGCTCCGGCTCCTCCTTCCGCTTCGGCTCCAGCACCTTGTAGGCCTGGAGGCCGCCGGGCTGGCGGGTGAGCGGCCAGTGCGTACGGCCGTGCATGACGATCGGCTTCGCCGCCCGCACGCGCGGGTCGCCGACCTGCGGCGCTCCGACGAGTTCGTCGAGGGGTACCTGATGGGCCCGGGCGATGGGCAGCAGCAGTTCCAGGCTGGGTTTGCGCAGACCGGACTCCAGGCGGGAGAGGGTGCTCACGGAGATGCCGGTGGCGCTGGACAGTCCGGCGAGGGTGGCGCCGCGCTCCTTGCGGACACGGCGCAGCCGGGGACCGACCTCCGCGAGGACGCCTTCGGTGTCGCGATCCCCCTGCTCTCCTTGCTCCCCGCGCTGCCCGTGCTCTCCGTGACCTTCGTGCTCACTCATGCCCTTATTGCAGTTTCGGCAAAGCCATTTGTCAATATGGGTCCGGTGGGGCGACCTTCTGGGTGGAGGTGGTCACCATGACCGATACGTACGAAGTGGTCGTCGTCGGCGGCGGTGCGGCAGGACTGTCCGCAGCGCTCGTCCTGGGGCGCGCACGCCGGAGTGTGCTCGTGATCGACGGGGGCGAGCCGCGCAACACGCCCGCCGCACACATGCAGGGCTATCTGACCCGGGACGGGATGTCGCCGGCCGAGTTCCTCGCCGTGGGCCGGGAGGAGATCGCGCGGTACGGCGTCGAGCTCGTCCGGGACCGGGCGGTCGACGTGGCCCGGGACACGGCCGGGGAGTTCGACGTGACGCTGGAAGGGGGGCGCGCGGTGCACGGGCGCCGACTGGTCGTCGCCACCGGCCTCGCGGACGAGCTGCCGACGGTACCGGGGGTCGCCGAGCGCTTCGGCCGGGACGTCCTGCACTGCCCGTACTGCCACGGCTGGGAGGTCCGGGACCAGGCCTTCGGAGTACTGGCCACGACCCCGATGGGCGTACACCAGGCCCTGATGGTCTCCCAGTGGTCCAAGGACGTGACCCTGTTCCTGCACACGGTCGCCGAGGAGGAGCTGGCGGACGAGGATCTGCGCAGGCTCGCCACGGCCGGGGTCGACGTGGTGCCCGGTGAGGTCGCGGGTCTTGACGTCGTCGACGACCGGCTCACCGCGGTCCGGCTGGCGGACGGCACGGCGCACGAGCGCTCGGTGCTGTTCGTGGCGCCCCGGGCGGTGCCCCGCACCGGCCTGCTGGAGCAGCTGGGCGCCGCACTCCAGGAGACCCCGTTCGGCTCGTACGCCGCGGTCGACGCGACGGGTCTGACCAGCGTGCCCGGCGTCTGGGCGGCGGGCAACGCGATCGGTTTCGGCGAGCAGGTCGTCAACGCGGCGAGCGGCGGCTACCGGGCGGGGGCCACGATCAACGGCGAGCTGCTCTTCGCGGACCTCGACGCGGCCGTGCGGGTGTAGGGACGTGCCCGCTCCTGGGTGGGGACGGGTCCGCCCAGGTGTGGACCGGACGCCTCCGTAGCACCATGGGCGGCATGCTGCTGACCCGGCTCGCCCGTGTGTCCCAGGAGGTCGCCGCCACCTCGGCGCGGTCCCGGAAGGTCGCTCTGCTCGCGGAGCTGTTCCGGGACGCGGAGGCGGCCGACGTGCCCATCGTCATCCCGTATCTGGCGGGCCGCCTCCCGCAGGGGCGGCTCGGTGTCGGCTGGAAGATCCTCGGCGCGCCCGTCCCGCCCGCCGAGGAACCCACGATGACCGTCCGCGAGGTGGACGCCCGTCTCACGGACCTCGGCGCGGTCTCGGGCGCCGGCTCACAGGCGGAACGGGTGCGGCTCGTCGGGGAGTTGATGGGCGCGGCCACCGAACCCGAGCAGCGGTTCCTGCGCGCGCTCATCGGCGGCGAGGTGCGGCAGGGCGCCCTCGACGCCGTCGCGGTCGAGGGCCTCGCCCAGGCGACCGGCGCGCCCTCCGCCGACGTGCGCAGGGCCGTGATGCTGGCGGGTTCCCTGCAGACCGTGGCCGAGCGGCTGCTCGCCGACGGACCGGAGGCGTTCCGGCTCACCGTCGGCCGGCCCGTGCTGCCGATGCTGGCGCACAGCGCCCCGTCCGTCGCCGAGGCGCTCGACAAGCTCGGCGCCTGCGTGGTGGAGGAGAAGCTCGACGGCATCCGCGTCCAGGTCCACCGCGACGGCGACGACGTACGTGTCCACACACGCACCCTGGACGACATCACCGACCGCCTGCCCGAACTCACGCACGCCGCGCGGGAGATGAAGGCCGACCGCTTCATCCTGGACGGCGAGGTCATCGCGCTCGACGGGGACGGGCGGCCCCGGCCGTTCCAGGAGACCGCGGGCCGCGTGGGCTCCCGGGTGGATGTGGCGACCGCCGCCGAGGCCGTGCCCGTCTCCCCCGTCTTCTTCGACGCCCTGTCCGTGGACGGCCGGGACCTGCTGGACCTGCCCTTCGCCGACCGCCACGCGGAACTCGCCCGGCTGGTCCCCGAGCCGATGCGCGTACGACGGCTCCTCGTGCCGGATCCCACGGACGAGCAGGCGCGGGCCGCCGCCGAGAAGTTCAGCACCGACACGCTCGCACGCGGCCACGAGGGTGTCGTCCTCAAGTCCCTGGACGCCCCCTACAGCGCGGGCCGGCGCGGAGCCTCCTGGCTGAAGGTCAAACCCGTACACACGCTCGACCTGGTCGTGCTGGCCGCCGAGTGGGGCAGCGGGCGGCGCACCGGCAAGCTCTCCAACCTGCACCTGGGCGCCCGCAGGCCGGACGGTTCCTTCGCGATGCTGGGCAAGACGTTCAAGGGCCTCACCGACGTGCTGCTGGCCTGGCAGACCGAACGGCTCCTGGAACTCGCCGTCGACCCCGCCGACGCCGCCGCTCCCGCCGGGGAGAACGGCTACGTGGTGACCGTACGCCCCGAACTGGTCGTGGAGATCGCGTACGACGGCCTGCAGCGCTCCACGCGCTACCCGGCGGGCGTCGCCCTGCGTTTCGCCCGGGTCGTGCGCTACCGCGAGGACAAGACGCCCGCCGAGGCCGACACCGTCGAGACGGTGCTCGCCGCGCACCCGGGGGTCGCCTCATGACTCCGGCCGCCGCGAAACGCAGCGCGGGCCTGCTGCTGTTCCGCCGTGTCGAGAACGGCGTCGAGGTGCTGCTGGGCCACATGGGCGGCCCGTTCTTCGCGCGGCGCGACGCCGGGGCCTGGTCCGTGCCGAAGGGCGAGTACGGGCCCGACGAGCCGGCCTGGGACGCCGCCCGCCGCGAGTTCCAGGAGGAGCTGGGCCTGCCGCCGCCCGACGGCGAGCCCGTCCCCCTCGGCGAGGTCACCCAGACGAACGGCAAGATCGTCACGGTCTGGGCCGTCGAGGCGGACCTCGATCCGGCGACCGTGGTCCCCGGCACCTTCACGATGGAATGGCCCCGCGGCTCGGGCCGCGTCCAGGAGTTCCCGGAACTGGACCGGGTGGAGTGGCTGGACACGAACCGCGCCAGAGCGGTCCTGATCAAGGCCCAGACGGAGTTCCTGGACCGCCTGGAACGGCATACGCACTGACGAGAGGGGCACGCGTCCACCCGGGCAGCCCCGTCAGGGCGCCCCTCCAGGGGCACGGGGAACCGCGCGCCCGGCCCCCACGGACCCGCACACGACACACCGCACCAGGAGGCCAGCACCATGCCCATCGCGACAGTGAACCCGGCAACAGGAGAAACCCTCAAAACCTACGACGCCCTGAACGACAAGGAGATCGAACACCGCCTCGCCACCGCGGAGGCCGCGTTCCGAACGCACCGCACCACCTCGTTCGAGGAGCGTGCCCGCCTGATGCACCGCGCGGCCGACCTCCTGGAAGGCGACGCGCCGGACATCGGCCGGACGATGACCATCGAGATGGGCAAGCCCGTCAAGCAGGCCCGCGCCGAGGCGGCGAAGTGCGCGAAGGCGATGCGGTGGTACGCCGACCACGCCGAGGAACTCCTCGCCGACGAGGAGGGCGCGAAGACCGACGCGGAGGACTCCGGCGCCTCCCGCGTCCTCGTGCGCTACCGCCCGCTCGGGCCGGTCCTCGCCGTCATGCCGTGGAACTTCCCGCTCTGGCAGGTCATCCGCTTCGCCGCGCCCGCGCTGATGGCGGGCAACGTCGGGCTGCTCAAGCACGCCTCGAACGTCCCGCAGACCGCCCTCTACCTGGAGGACCTGTTCCGCCGGGCCGGCTTCGCCGAGGGCTGTTTCCAGACACTGCTCGTCGGCTCGGGCGCGATCGAGGACATCCTGCGCGATCCCCGGATCAAGGCGGCCACCCTGACCGGCAGTGAACCGGCGGGCCGCGCGGTCGCCTCGGTCGCCGGGGACGAGGTCAAGAAGACCGTCCTGGAGCTGGGCGGCAGCGACCCGTACGTGGTGATGCCGTCGGCGGACATCGACAAGGCCGCGAAGACCGCGGTGACGGCCCGGGTGCAGAACAACGGCCAGTCCTGCATCGCCGCCAAGCGGTTCATCGTGCACACGGACGTCTTCGACGCCTTCGCGGAGCGCTTCGCCGAGGGCATGAAGGCCCTCACGGTGGGCGATCCGCTGGACGAGGGCACGGACGTCGGCCCGCTCTCCACGGAGCAGGGGCGCGACGATCTGACGGAGCTGGTCGACGACGCCGTCGAGAACGGTGCGACCGTGCTGTGCGGCGGTGAGCTTCCCGACGGTGCCGGCTGGTACTACCCGCCCACCGTCCTCGCCGACATCACCCCCGAGATGCGCATCCACCACGAGGAGGCGTTCGGACCCGTCGCCACCCTCTACCGCGCCGCCGATCTCGACGAGGCGGTGGCCATCGCCAACGACACGCCGTTCGGGCTGAGTTCCAACGTCTGGACCCGCGACGAGGCCGAGACCGACCGTTTCGTACGGGACCTGGAGGCCGGCGGGGTCTTCTTCAACGGGATGACCGCGTCCCACCCGGCGTTCCCGTTCGGCGGCATCAAGCGGTCCGGCTACGGGCGTGAGCTGTCGGGCCACGGAATCCGAGAGTTCTGCAACATCACCACCGTATGGCACGGAGCGTGAGCCTTCCGCAGCTACGATCCCCTGTGTGAACCGCGAAGTGACCCTGCCTCTGATCGTCGACGACCGCGGGACCTTGCAGGTGGCTGCCGCCGATGTGAGCAAGCTGCTGCGCACGATGGGGGGGCGGTGGCTGCATCTGGTCGAGGCCGGGGAGGACGGGCTCGACGAGGACACGGTCGCGGCGCTCACCATCGAGCTGGCCAAGCTTGCCGACCGGATCGATGTGGCGTGCATCGCGCACAGCAGTGGGGGCGCCTCCGGCTGAGGGGGCTCTTTGAGGCGGTCCGCACAGTGCGGGGGTCTGCACCGTGAGGTGGCCTGCACCGTGAGGTGGCCTGCACCGTGCGGGTGCGTCGTGGCTGGGCGCGCCGTTCCCCGCGCCCCTCACAGCGAAGGACAAAAGACCGCGCCGTTCCCCGCGCCCCTGAAGGGCGCGCCCCTGCGGGCCTGCGCCCAGGGGCCGTCCACCGCCCCCGTCCCCGGTCTGGCCTAGTCCGACGCGATAAACGGGACTTCTCGGGTGATCGTGGTGGGACCACCCTTCCGCCGGGGAGAGGGAGTTCCCGGCGGGCTAGAGAAGGCGCAGGCACATGGCGACTTTGTGCAGACCCGCGGTCTCTGTTCCGGAATACGTGATCACGATGGAGGAGACGCTTGAGCTGGCGCGCTCCCGCCACCCCGATCACCCCCAACTGCCGCTCGCGCTGCGGCTGATCGAGAACACCGGTGTACGCACCCGGCACATCGTGCAGCCCATCGAGGAGACCCTCAAGCACCCCGGCTTCGAGGAACGCAACAAGGTGTACACGGCCGAGGCGAAGGCCCGTGTCCCGGCCGTCGTCCAGCGCGCGCTCGACGACGCGGAGGTCCTGGCCGCCGACATCGACGTGATCATCTACGTGTCGTGCACGGGCTTCATGATGCCTTCGATGACGGCCTGGCTGATCAACTCGATGGGGTTCAGCAGCGACACCCGCCAGATACCCATAGCGCAGCTCGGCTGCGCCGCCGGGGGCGCTGCGATCAACCGGGCGCACGACTTCTGCACCGCCTACCCCAAGGCCAACGCGCTGATCGTGGCCTGCGAGTTCTGCTCGCTGTGCTACCAGCCGACCGACCTCGGTGTCGGCTCGCTGCTGTGCAACGGCCTCTTCGGGGACGGCATCGCCGCCGCGGTGGTCCGCGGACAGGGCGGCGAGGGCATCCGCCTGGAGCGCAACGGCTCGTACCTGATCCCCAAGACCGAGGACTGGATCATGTACGACGTTCGGGCCACCGGCTTCCACTTCCTGCTGGACAAGCGGGTGCCGGCCACCATGGAGCCGCTCGCCCCCGCCCTTCAGGACCTCGCGGGCCTGCACGGCTGGGACGCCTCCGACCTGGACTTCTACATCATCCACGCCGGGGGTCCGCGCATCCTCGACGACCTCAGCAAATTCCTCCAAGTGGCTCCGGAGGCCTTCCGGTTCAGCCGGGCGACGCTCACCGAGTACGGGAACATCGCCAGCGCCGTCGTCCTGGACGCACTGCGCCGGCTGTTCGACGAGGGGGGCTCGCATCACAAGGCGCGCGGACTGCTCGCCGGCTTCGGGCCGGGGATCACCGCCGAGATGGCACTGGGCCGCTGGCACCGTACGGACGAAGAGACGGCGTGACATGACCTCTGACATGACCCTCGGCAAAGAGACGACGGCCCCACCCCCGGTACGGCACTGGCCGGCCCTGGACCTGACCGGGGTCGACTTCGACCCCGTCCTGTCCGAGCTGATGCGCGAAGGCCCCATCAACCGGATCCAGCTGCCCAACGGCGAGGGCTGGGCCTGGCTGGTCACGCGCTACGAGGACGTACGGCTGGTGACGAACGACCCCCGGTTCAGCCGTGCGGCGGTGCTCGGCCGGCAGGTCACCAGGCTGGCCCCGCACTTCATCCCGGCGGCGGGCGCGATGAGCTTCGTCGACAAACCCGACCACGCCCGGCTGCGCAGGGCGGTGAACGCGGCGTTCACGACGCGCGGTGTGGAGCGCCTGCGGGCGAACGCCCGGCGGACCCTCGACACCATGGTCGACGAGATGCTCCGGGACGGTCCGCCGGCCGACCTGATCGACCGGGTCCTGTCCCCCTTCCCGATCACCGTCATCTGCGAGCTGATGGGGGTCCCGGCCGACGACCGGCACACCCTGCACACCTGGACACAGTCGATCCTCTCCTCCAGCCAGGGCGCCGAGGCCAGTGAGCGGGCCAAGCAGGACATGGAGGTGTACTTCGCCAAGCTCATCGCCGAGCGCCGAGGTGCGACCGGCGAGGACGTCACCTCGCTGCTCGGCGCGGCGGTGGGCCGGGGCGACATCACCGAGGAGGAGGCGGTGGCGCTCGCGGGCCCGATCCAGATCGGCGGCGAGGCCGTCACCAACAACACCGGGCAGATGCTCTACATCCTGCTGACCAGGCCCGCGCTGTTCGACCGGCTGCGCGACGAGCCGGGACTGCGCCCCCGGGCCCTCGACGAACTGCTGCGCTACATCCCGCACCGCAACGCCGTCGGTCTGTCCCGCATCGCCACGGAGGACGTCGTCCTGCACGGCGTACGGATCAGGAAGGACGACCCGATCTACGTGTCCTACCTGGCCGCCAACCGGGACCCGGACGTCTTCCCCGACCCGGACCGGATCGACTTCGACCGCGCCTCCAACCCGCATGTGGCGTTCGGGCACGGCCCGCACTACTGCGTGGGCGGCATGCTCGCCCGCCTGGAGTCGGAGCTGATGGTGAACACGCTCCTCGACCGGATCCCGACGCTGCGGCTGTCGGTCTCGGCGGACGAGGTGCCGTGGCGGCGCGGCGCGCTGATCCGCGGGCCCGAGGCTCTGCCCGTCACCTGGTGACCGCGCTCACGCCGCCCGAGGGTCTGCTGGTGCCACCGGGTCACGGCCGTACGGTCCGGACGCCGGCCCAGCACGTGACCTTCAAGGTGACCGGTACGCACTCCCGGGCGGCGTCCAGCTTCGAGGTGGTCGTGCCGCCCGGGTTCGACGTCGGCGCGCACGTCCACGCGCGCAGCGAGGAACTGTTCTACGTGCTCGAAGGCGAGCTGGACGTGCTCGCCTTCGAGCCGCTGGTCCGGACGCCCGGCAACTGGCAGCGCTGGCAGTCGGGTTCGGGCAACCGGGTGGTGCGGGCGACGCCGGGGACGGTGATCGTCGTGCCACCCGGGTGTCCGCACGCGTTCGCCAACCCCACGGAGAGTCCGGCGAAGATGTTCTTCCAGGCTTCGCCGCCGCCGGATCACGAGCGGTACTTCGACGAGTTGCTCCGCATTCTCGACGCGGGGGGTCCGCCGGACGTGGCGGCGATCGAGGAGCTGCGGTCGCGCTACGACATCGAGCAGCTGACGCCGCTGCGCCACGGGTGAGCGTCCGCTCGCCGGCACAGTGCGGGTCCGCTGGTGCCGGCCGCGCAGTTCCCCGCGCCCCTGAAAAACGGGGCTGCGCCCCAGCTTTTCGCCCCTGAGGGGCGCGGGGAACGGCGCAGTCTTTTGCCTTTAGGGGCGCGGGGAACTGCGCGACCAGCCACAGCGGACCCGCAGATGCCCACGGCCCTCAACGAATCGGCATGCCGGAAAGTGTGCGGGCGATCACCAGCCGTTGGATCTCACTCGTGCCCTCGAAGATCGTGTAGATGGCCGCGTCCCGATGCATCCGCTCGACCGGGTACTCCCGGGTGTACCCGTTCCCGCCGAGGATCTGGATCGCCTGCCCGGTGACCTTCTTCGCCGTCTCACTGGCGAACAGCTTCGACATGGACCCCTCGGCGGAGGTGAACTGCTTCCCGCTCACCGCCATCCAGGAGGCCCGCCACACCAGCAGCCGCGCCGCGTCGATCGACGTACGCATGTCGGCGAGCTGGAAGGCCACACCCTGGTTGTCGATGATCGGCCGCCCGAACTGCTCGCGCGTCTTCGCGTAGTCGAGGGCCACCTCGTACGCGGCCCGTGCCGTACCGACCGCCATGGCGCCGACAGCCGGGCGGGACGCCTCGAACGTGGCCATCGCCGCGTTCTTGAACCGCTCGCCGTTGCCCGCCTTGGCGGCCCGCTCACGGGCCCGGGCGAGGCGCTCGTCGAGCTTCTCCTTGCCGCCGAGCAGGCAGGAGCCGGGAACGCGGACGTTCTCCAGGACGACCTCGGCGGTGTGCGAGGCGCGGATGCCGTGCTTCTTGAACTTCTGCCCCTGCGACAGACCGGGCGTGCCCCGCGGGACGATGAAGGACGCGTGGCCCTTGGAGCCCAGCTCGGAGTCGACGACCGCGACCACGACGTGCACGTTGGCGATACCGCCGTTGGTCGCCCACGTCTTCGTACCGTCGAGGACCCACTCGTCCTTGGCCTCGTCGTAGACGGCCCGGGTACGCATCGAGGCGACGTCGGAACCGGCGTCGGGCTCGGAGGAGCAGAAGGCGGCGACCTTGACATCGTTGGCGTCGCCGTACATCTGGGGGATCCAGGTGCCGATCTGCTCCTCGGTGCCGTTGGCGAGGACGCCCACGGCGGCGAGGCCGGTGCCGACGATCGACAGGGCGATGCCCGCGTCACCCCAGAACAGCTCCTCCATGGCCATCGGGATGCCGAGGCCGGTGGGGTCGAAGTACTGCTGGGCGTAGAAGTCCAAGGAGTAGATGCCGACCTTCGCGGCCTCCTGGATGACCGGCCAGGGAGTCTCTTCCCGCTCGTCCCATTCGGCGGCCGCGGGGCGGATCACGTCGGCGGCGAAGCCGTGGATCCAGTCCCGCACCTCCTTCTGTTCGTCGTTGAGCTCCATGGTGAACTCGGCCATGTCCCCTCCAGCGCTGCACTCACATGTTACTTGCGGTAACGGTAGCCTGTTACTGGTCGGTAGTAAAAGTCAACTCCCCGTTCCAGGTCGGCAGCCCGTTCGAGGCGGGGTCGGCGCATGGTGTTACGTTGCGCAGGCGTCACCGAATCAGCACGGGTGGGGAGACATCATGGACACCACGCAGCGGACCGATCAGCAGAGGTCCGCCGACCGCCGACGGCGCGAGCTGTTGGAGGCCGCCGACCGGGTGGTGCTCCGCGACGGCCCGGGCGCCTCCATGAACGCCATCGCGGCGGAGGCGGGCATCACCAAGCCGATCCTGTACCGCCACTTCGGCGACAAGGGCGGACTCTACGCGGCCCTCGCCAAGCGTCACACCGACGCCCTCCTCGGAGCGCTGCGCGCCGCGCTGGACGCGCCCGCCGAGCGCCGGGAGCGCGTCGAGGCCACGCTCGACACCTACCTCGCGGCCATCGAGGCCCGCCCGCAGGTGTACCGCTTCCTGATGCACCCCTCCGAAGGCGGCCCGCAGAACGAGCAGGGCTTCGACATGGGGGCGTACTCCTTCCCGCTGCTGCGCCGCATGGGCGAGGAGCTGGCCGAGGTCATCGAGGAGCGCGTCGATCTCGGCCCGAACAGCCAGCAGTTGGCCCGGGTCTGGGGCCACGGCATCGTCGGCATGATGCACGCCGCCGGCGACTGGTGGCTGGGCGAACGCCCCTGCGCCCGCGCCGAACTGGTCCGCGCCCTGGCCGACCTCCTCTGGGGCCGCCTGGCAGCAGCGGGCGACAAAGCAGGCGGCCCGGGCTTCTGACCCACCCTCAGGAGCACGCGGACTCCCAGGGGCGCGGGCAACGGCGCGATCTCTTGCCTTCCAGGGGTGCGGAGAACGGCGCAGTCTTTTCGCCCTTCAGGGGCGCGGGGAACGGCGCAGTCTTTCGCCTTTGCCCTTCAGGGGCGCGGGGAACGGCGCAATCTTGTCGCTTCCAGGGGCGCGGGGAACTGCGCGACCAGCCACAACGCACCCGCACCCGACAACGAACCCTCAACGCCCCCAACCGGCCCGCCCCGCCTGCCAAAGCACCTTCCGCCGCCGCCACCCCGTGACCCGGTCCACATACAACCCACCGTCAAGGTGATCACACTCATGCTGAAGGCACCGAGCGAACCACCCACTCCCATGCACCCGCACCGGCGCCCCGTCCAGGGACACCCCCTCCACCACGGCATGGTCGAACCGCTCGGTGCCCGCCTCAAGACCCGGCAGCGACAGACACCCCTCGGGCCCGCGCAGTACCACCCCGTCCGCCTCGACGAGCCGCGGGTTCACCACATGCCCGACATGCCGCCGGTCGTCGTCGTCGGGACAGTCGTATACGAAGACCCGCAACGACTCACCGACCTGGTTCGCGGCCAGCCCGACCCCTTCCGCCGCGTACATCGTCGCGAACATGTTCTCGACCAGTCGCGCCAGTTGAGGACCGAACTCCGTGATTTCTTCACACCGTGTGTGCAACACGGGGTCACCGAGCAAAGACAGAGGAAGGACGCGCCCTCGGGCGCCGGGGATCGAGCCGTGTCGCATGGCCGCAAGGGTACGGTCCTCACTGTCGCGCGGGTTCCGGAGAGGTGCCGCGGTTCGGGCCTGCGAGTGGATCTCGATAGGCTGAGGGCCAGTCGTTGCCGGGGGCAGTGCGCGGCGCCGTACGCAAGGAGGATCGGGAACTGATGGCAGGCAACTCGGACCCGCTGTCGCCGCGGGCCAAGCTCGCCGTGACAGCGGGCAAAGCGGTCGCGGCGGCATCACGTGCCGCGGGCCGCGGCAGCGGATCGGTGATCGGCGGCCGGGTCGCGCTCAAACTCGACCCCGACCTGCTGGCCAGGCTCGCCCAGCACTTGGACGTCATCCTGGTGTCGGCCACGAACGGCAAGACCACGACGACCCGGCTGATCGCCGAGGCGTTGCAGGCCGCGGGGCCCGTCGTGTCGAACGCGCTGGGCGCGAACATGCCGGCCGGCATCACCTCGGCGCTGGCAGGCGGCTCCGACTCGCGGTTCGCCGTGATCGAGGTCGACGAGAAGTACCTGTCCGGGGTGGCGCGGGACACGGATCCCAAGTGCATCGCCCTGCTCAACCTCTCGCGCGACCAGCTCGACCGCGCGGCAGAGACCCGCATGATGGCCGAGCACTGGCGCGAGGGCCTGGCCGGGTCCAAGGCGGTCGTGGTCGCCAACGCGGACGACCCGCTGGTCGTCTGGGCCGCGTCCTCCTCGCCGAACGTGGTGTGGGTGGCCGCCGGTCAGATGTGGAAGGACGACGCCTGGTCGTGCCCGTCCTGCGGCGGTGTGATGCAGCGCCCCGGCGACGACTGGTTCTGCGGCGACTGCGGTTTCCGCCGGCCCCTGCCGAGCTGGGCGCTCTCCGGGGACCACGTCCTGGACCCGCACGGATCGGCGTGGCCGATCCACCTCCAGCTGCCGGGCCGCGCCAACAAGGCCAACGCCGCCTCGTCGGCCGCCGTCGCCGCCGTCTTCGGCGTGCCGCCCCAGGTCGCCCTGGAACGCATGTACAAGGTGCAGGCCGTGGCCGGGCGCTACGACGTCGTGCAGTTCATGCAGCGCGACCTGCGCCTGCTGCTCGCCAAGAACCCGGCGGGCTGGCTGGAGACGTTCTCCCTGATCGACCCGCCGCCGACGCCGGTGATCCTTTCGGTGAACGCGCGCGGCGCCGACGGCACCGACACCTCCTGGCTGTGGGACGTCGACTACACCCGGCTCACCGGTCACCCGATCTTCGTGCTCGGTGACCGCAAGCTGGACCTCGCCGTACGCCTGGAGGTCGCGAACCAGCAGTTCCAGGTCTGCGACAGCCTCGACCAGGCCGTGCAGCAGGCACCGCCCGGCCGGATCGAGGTCATCGCGAACTACACCGCTTTCCAGGACCTGAGGCGTCGTGTCGGCAACTGAACCCCGGAGGACGAAGAGAATGACTGACAACAGCCTTCGGCTGGTGTGGATCTATCCGGACCTGCTGAGCACGTACGGCGACCAGGGCAACGCGCTCGTCGTCGAGCGCCGGGCGCGCCAGCGCGGTCTGGACGTGGCCCGTCTCGACGTACGCAGCGACCAGCCGATCCCCACCTCCGGCGACATCTACCTCATCGGTGGCGGCGAGGACCGGCCGCAGCGTCTCGCGGCCGAGCGGCTGCGCCGCGACGGCGGTCTGCACCGCGCGGTCGGCAACGGCGCGATCGTCTTCTCGGTGTGCGCGGGTTACCAGATCCTCGGCCACGAGTTCATCAACGACCTGGGCCAGCGCGAGCCGGGCCTCGGTCTGCTCGACGTGGTCTCCACGCGCGGCGAGGGCGAGCGGTGCGTCGGTGACGTGCTGGGCGACATCGACGCGCGGCTGGGCCTGCCGCCGCTGACCGGATTCGAGAACCACCAGGGCATCACGCACCTGGGCCCCACCGCCCGCCCGTTCGCGAACGTGCGGCTCGGCAAGGGCAACGGAACGGGCGACGGCACGGAGGGCGCGTACAACGACACGGTCTTCGGTACGTACATGCACGGGCCCGTGCTCGCCCGGAACCCGTTGATCGCGGATCTGCTGCTCAAGCTGGCGCTCGACGTGAACGCGCTGCCGCCGATCGACGACCGGTGGTACGAGGCACTGCGTTCCGAGCGCATCGCGGCTGCTCAGCAGCCTGCCTGAGCCGCCGGGAGCAGCCCGTCTGGCAACGTGCCCGCTCACCTGTGCGGGCACGTCCAGCAGGCGGACGCACAGTGCGGACCCGCCCCCTGCCGCCGGTAGGGTGGCGGCGTCCTGCCGGACAGCGTGGTCCGGTCCCCGGTCCACGTTGAGAAGGTATTTCGGACTATGCGTATTGGTGTGCTCACGTCCGGCGGCGACTGCCCCGGTCTGAACGCCGTCATCCGGTCCGTCGTACACCGCGCCGTCGTCGACCACGGCGACGAGGTCATCGGCTTCCGTGACGGCTGGAAAGGCCTCCTGGAAGGCGACTACCTCAAGCTCGACCTCGACGCGGTGAGCGGCATCCTGGCTCGCGGCGGCACGATCCTCGGTTCCTCCCGGGTCCAGCCCGCGCATCTGCGCGACGGTGTGGAGCGGGCCAGGGGCCATGTCGAGGAACTCGGGCTCGACGCGATCATCCCGATCGGCGGCGAGGGCACGCTCAAGGCGGCCCGCCTCCTGTCGGACAGCGGTCTGCCGATCGTCGGCGTGCCGAAGACCATCGACAACGACATCGCCGTCACGGACGTCACCTTCGGCTTCGACACGGCCGTGGGTGTGGCCACCGAGGCCCTCGACCGGCTGAAGACCACCGCCGAGTCGCACCAGCGCGTCCTGATCGTCGAGGTCATGGGCCGCAACACCGGCTGGATCGCCCTGCACTCCGGTATGGCCGCGGGCGCCCACGCGATCGTCGTGCCGGAACGGCCCTTCGACATCGCGGAGTTGGCCGCCAAGGTCGGGACACGCTTCTCCGCGGGCAAGAAGTTCGCCATCGTCGTCGCCGCGGAGGGCGCGAAGCCCCGCGAGGGCACGATGACCTACGACGAGGGCCGCAAGGACGTCTACGGGCACGAGCGGTTCGCGGGCATCGCCCGGCAGCTCTCCATCGAGCTGGAGGAGCGCCTCGGCAAGGAGGCCCGGCCGGTGATCCTCGGACATGTCCAGCGCGGGGGTACGCCGACCGCGTACGACCGTGTTCTCGCGACGCGCTTCGGGTGGCACGCGGTGGAGGCCGTGCACCGGGGTGAGTTCGGCAAGATGACCGCGCTGCGGGGGACCGACATCGTGATGGTGTCGCTCGCGGAGGCCGTGGAGACGCTGAAGACCGTGCCGGATTCGCGGTACGCGGAAGCGGAAACCGTGCTCTGACGCTCAGCCGGGAGAGCCGGGAGAGCTGCGGGGCCGCGGGTGGGGTTCGTAGGCTGCGGGTCGCCTGTGGCTGAGCGCGCAGTTCCCCGCGCCCCTACGGGGCGCCCCGGAAGAAGTGCCCCCGGTCGCCGACGTGACCGGGGGCGGTTCTAGTCTGGGTGGGACAGACAGCGCGCAACCCGTACGAAACAGGAGCCGGCGGATGGATCACAGCGGGCACGGCACGACCATGGATCTGCCGCCGTTCACGCTGGGGCGGGGGCTCGAATGGTCCCCGGACCCGTTCTTCCTCGTCGCCTGCCTCGCGGGGCTCGCGCTCTACGGGTGGGGTGTCGCACGGCTGGTACGGCGCGGTGACGCGTGGCCGGTCGGCCGGACCGTGGCGTTCGCCACCGGCGTCCTGAGCGTCATGCTCGTGCTCTGCACCGGGCTGAACGACTACGGCATGGTCATGTTCAGCGTGCACATGGTGCAGCACATGGTGATCAGCATGCTGTCGCCGATCCTGATCCTGCTCGGCGCCCCGATCACCCTCGCGCTGCGCGCACTGCCGACCGCGGGGCGCGGCCGCAAGGGACCGCGCGAGTTGCTCCTGATGCTGCTGCACAGCCGGTTCATGCGGGTCGTCACGCATCCTGCCTTCACGCTCCCGCTGTTCATCGCCAGCCTGTACGCGCTGTACTTCTCCGGGATCTTCGACTTCCTGATGGAGTCCGGCACGGGCCATGTCGTGATGATGTGCCACTTCCTCGCCGTCGGCCTGGTCTTCTTCTGGCCGATCATGGGCGTCGATCCCGGCCCCCACCGGCCCGGCCATCTGATCCGGATGCTTGAGCTGTTCGCCGGTATGCCGTTCCACGCGTTCTTCGGCATCGCGCTGATGATGGCGTCCGAGCCGATGGTCGACACGTACAAGAACCCGGCCGCCTCGCTGGGCATCGACGCGCTCTCCGACCAGAACGCGGCGGGCGGCATCGCCTGGGCGTTCAGCGAGATCCCGTCCGTGCTCGTGCTGCTGGCGCTGCTCTTCCAGTGGTACCGCTCCGAGCAGCGGCAGGCACGGCGTACGGACCGGGCCGCGGACCGTGACGGCGACAAGGAGCTTGAGGCGTACAACGCCTATCTGGCCACTCTCAACGCACGCGGTCGCTGAGCCCCTTTTCACCCCCTTTCTCCTTTCGGTCACTGCGCGCGCTCTGCTAAATTCCCTTGACTGAAAGGCTTTTCCATTCAGTAGCATGATGCGTGACGCCCTGCTTCCGTTCCGCAGGGTTCGGGGGAACCGCCGCCGGGGGGAGCGGTCATGACAATTCACGCATGCTTGCTGAGGACCGGTAAAACCGTGATCCGAAGGCTCGCCGTTCTACTTGCCGCTGTGCTGATCCTCAGCGGATGCACCGAACAACGCCTGTTCGCGGTGCGGGCCGTCGCAGCCGGAATACCGTCACTCGCACCTTTTTTCGAAGAGGACGGATCTCTCGGCAAGGACCGCAAGGGACTCGCGCCGGAGGAAGCCCACAGCGGCCTGCAGCAGGGCAACACCCCAGGTCTGTACGGGGGTACGCGCGACCAGCAGGTCTGCGACATCGAACGGCTCAAGGATTTCCTCACCGATCCCAAGAACAAACAAAAAGCCCGGGAATGGGCACGGATCGTCGGCATTACGCCTGATCGGATCGAGGAGTACCTCGACGACCTCACACCGGTCCTGTTGCGTCACGACACTCTCGTGAAGAACCACGACTACAAGAAGGGCAAAGCGGTCCCCTACGACTCATTGCTGGAGGCCGGGGTCGCGGTATTGGTGAACGACCAGGGACTTCCCGCCGTGAAGTGCTCGTGCGGAAATCCGCTGAAGGCCTTCGACAAGGATCCCGAGAAGATCTCGGTCAAGTTCGAGGACGGCAACAAGAAGTGGGCGGGCTACGAGAAGGCCGAGGTGGTGACCGTCAAGCCCGCGCCGCGGCCGCTGGAGCGGATCGCCCTCCTGGACGTGGACGATCCCGACACGGCCATCGACCGGCCCGTCGGCACCACGGGCGAGCAGGACAGCACGTTCGACGCGACGGAACAGCACGAGGTTCCGACCGTGGCCGGGATGACCTTCGACCAGGCCGGTGAGGCGCTGGCCCGGCTCCGGCTGGCCGCCGCGTACTCCGGGGACGAACTCCCGCCGGGTGACGCGCAGGTGACCGGCTCGACGCCCGGGCCCGGGACGCCGCTGGCGTTCGGCGAGGCCGTGACACTGAGCGTGGACTCGGACTCCGGTTCGGGCTCCGGCTCCGGCTCCGGCTCCGGTGAAGAGCCCACCCCGTCGTCTCCCACCGAGTCGGACAGGTCGAAATCGCCTTCGGGCGGCGGGACCGAATCGTCCCCGGGCAAGGGCACGCCGTCGGACAAGGAGTCCGAGCCCGGTGGCGGTACGCCCTCGGACAAGGACTCCACGACACCCGGCGGGACACCGTCCGGGACGCGGTCGTCACCCGGCGGCGGGACGGCTTCCTCGCCCGCCGACGAGACGCCCACCGAGTCCACGCCGGTCTCGAAGCCACCGCCCCCGGACCCGGACCCGTCGACCCCGACCGCGTCGAGCACACCGCCCACGGTCGGTCCCACGTCCACGGCCTCGCCGCCCACCGACCCCACTCCGGTGGAGCCGACCGTCAGTGAGCCCACGGACAGCGAACCGGTGTCGAGCGAGCCGGTGTCGAGCACACCCGCCACCTCCGGCGGGTCGGGCACCGGCGAGGCGGCCCGGAGCCCGGCATAGGCCCACGAGGAGCAGAACCCCGGGAGTGACCGGATGGCATCAGGAACACCGCAGTCGGGAGTCGGCCGGGTCATCGCCGGCCGCTACCTCCTGCTGAACCGGCTGGGCAGTGGCGGCATGGGCCACGTCTGGCTCGCGTACGACCAGCGGCTGGCCTGTGAGGTCGCGCTCAAGGAGATCGTGTTCCGCGACCCGGGCGAGGCGGACAACGACCGCTCGGCCCGGGTGGCCCGGGCCCGCGCCGAGGCCCGGCACGCCGCGGGCCTGCGCGGCCACCCGCACGTCGTGACCGTGCACGACGTCCTGGAGCACGAGGGCCTGCCCTGGATCGTGATGGAGTACGTGGCCGGGGCGCTGGACCTCAGCGCCCTGGTCGCCCAGCGCGGGGCCGTCGCCCCCGCCGAGTGCGCCCGCATCGGGCTCGCCGTGCTGGACGCGCTGACCGCCGGGCACGAGCGCGGGGTCATGCACCGGGACGTGAAGCCCGCCAACATCCTTCTCGCCCCGGACCGCACGGGATCGCCGTACGCCCGGGTCCTGCTCACCGACTACGGCATCTCCGTGCAGCCCGACGGCGACGAGACCCGGTGGACGCTGACCTCCGCCCTGGTGGGCACCGCCGGCTATCTGGCGCCCGAGCGGGCCCAGGGCGGGCCGCCCACCGCGGCCGCGGACCTGTTCTCGCTGGGCTGCACGCTCTACTACGCCGTCGAGGGGTACGGGCCCTTCGACCGTGAGTCGGGACTCGCGGCGCTCACCGCCGTCGTCCTGGAGGAGCCGCGCCCCGTGCTGCACGCGGGGGCGCTGGAACCGCTCCTGTCGGCGATGCTCACCAAGGACCCGGTCCACCGGATCACCGCCGAGGAGACCGAGGCCGCGCTGTCCGCGATCCTGACGCCCCAGCCGCATCCCCGGACCCAGCTCGACCCGGGCTCGGAACCGCCGTGGGCGGGCGAGATCACCCGTACGGCCCCGCCCCGCACTCCCCCGGGTCCCGAGGCCCCGCAGAGCCACGGGGGCGACTCGCAGTGGTACGCGCCGTCCGCCGGGCAGGAGGCGTCCTCGGGCTCTCCTGGCCAGGAGAGCCCGGCCGGGTGGCCGCCCCCGCAGGAGACCCCCCTCCCATGGCCTCCCGGACAGGCTCAGGCCCCGTGGTCCACCGGGCAGGGCTACGGTCCTCCCCCGGCGGCCACCGGCCGACGCCGCCGCAGGCGCAACCACGCCCTGAGGGCCGTACTGGCGACCGCGCTCGGGCTGGCCCTCGCGGGCGGCGGAGCCTGGTACGCCCTGGCGAACCCGCCGGGGAAGGACGACGACGCCAAGCCGTACGGGGAGGCCGTCGGGCTGTCCGAGCCGCTCGCCGACGGGAACTGCGTCCGGACCAAGTGGACCAGCACCCCCTTCGTCGGCGACCCGGAACTCAAGCTCGTGAAGTGCCTCGGCGAGGACACGAAAGACACGCAGAACACGTACGGGCAGGTGATGGCCGTGTTCGAGGCGGGGTCCGCCGAGGACGCCCGCTCGGGTGGCGCCACGCAGTGCGAGCAGCGCACCGAGGAGACCCGCAAGAAGCTCGCGGACGTCCGCTCCTACGCCGTCGTGCCGACCGCGGACGGCTTCGACGCCGCCGGGCACCGCGTCGCCTGTCTGCTGCTCGACGCACGCGGCAAGCCGCTGTTCGGCCCGCTCGGGGACAACCGCCCGCTCGGCATGGTGTTCAAGGACACGGCCACCATGCAGAAGCGGGACTGCCTCGACCGGGTCTCCGACACCGGCGCCAAGCTGGTCTCCTGCCAGGGCCCGCACGAGGAGCAGGTGCTCGACTTCCACCGGATGAGCCGGGACACCACCCTTGAGGAGGCCCAACGGGAGGCATCCCTGGCCTGCCGGGAAAACGTACCGCCCAACGACTACGGCTACGACCCGAGCGTCTATACGGGCTCGTCCTGGGTGGGCAACAGCGGCTGGAACTCCGGCACTCATATCGTGGTCTGCACTGCAATTCGCCAAGACGGGGGCACCATGGAGAAGGACGAACCATGAGGAGGGTGTTGCGATGCCCGGTTCCACGAAGACCATGGGAGTGCTCACCGTCGGCGGCCTGGTGATGGTCACGGCCTACACGGTGGCGCTCGGCAGCAGCGGCTGGCTGTGGTTCGGCTGGGTGGTGCTCGGTCTGATCACACTGGCGATGGTGGCCTCGCGGCCCACCTGAGGTAGCGCGCGACCGGTCTCCCGGGAAGCCCTGCGGCTCTTTCCCGGGGGACTCGTTCGCGCGGGACCCGATGGTGGGTGCCTCGATCGCGAGCGGGTCATTCGCGGGCCAGCAGCCCCGCCGAGTGCACGCCCGGCTGGTATTTCGGCAACCGGGCGGTGATTTTCATGCCCGCGCCCGGAGCGGTCTCGATGACGAGGCCGTAGTCGTCCCCGTAGACCTGCCGCAGCCGGTCGTCGACGTTCGAGAGACCGATGCCGTCCGAGGGGCTGGCCTCGCCCGCCAGGATGCGGCGCAGCCGGCCGGGGTCCATGCCCGGGCCGTCGTCCTCGATGACGACGAGCGCCTCGGCCCCCGCGTCCTGCGCGGTGATGCTGATGCGGCTCTTGTCTACGTTGCCCGGACCGCCTTCCAGGCCGTGCTTGACGGCGTTCTCGACGAGCGGCTGCAGACAGAGGAAGGGCAGGGTCACCGGCAGCACCTCGGGGGCGATCTGCAGGGTGACCGCGAGCCGGTCGCCGAAGCGGGCCCGGACCAGCGCCAAGTAGTGGTCGATGGCGTGCAGTTCGTCGGCGAGGGTGGTGAAGTCGCCGTGCCTGCGGAACGAGTAGCGGGTGAAGTCGGCGAATTCGAGGAGGAGTTCACGGGCCCGCTCGGGGTCGGTGCGCACGAACGAGGCGATCACGGCGAGCGAGTTGAAGATGAAGTGCGGGGATATCTGGGCCCGCAGCGCCTTGATCTCGGCCTCGATCAGCCGGGTACGGGACTGGTCGAGATCGGCGAGTTCCAGTTGGACCGACACCCAGCGGGCGACCTCTCCGGTGGCCCGCACGAGCACGGCGGACTCGCGGGGCGCGCAGGCGACGAGTGCCCCGTACACCCGGTCGTCGACGGTGAGGGGTGCGACGACGGCCCAGCGCAGCGGGCAGTAGGGCTCGTCGCAGACGAGGCGGAAGGCCTCCCCGCGGCCGGTCTCCAGGGGGCCGCCGATCCGCTCCATGATCTGCTCGCGGTGGTGCTCGCCCGCGCCCTCCCAGGCCAGCACGGTGTCCTGGTCGGTGAGGCAGAGCGCGTCGGTGCCGAGCAGCGTGCGCAGCCGTCGCGCGGACTTGCGGGCCGTCTCGCCGGTCAGGCCCGCGCGCAGCGGAGGCGCGGCGAGCGAGGCGGTGTGCAGGGTCTCGAAGGTGGCGTGCTCGACGGGGGTGCCGAGGTCTCCGGGGCCCGGCGAGCGCGCGGTGCGCCGGCCGAACCAGAAGCCGACCGCCAGCAGCGGCAGCACGGCCACGCAGAGTCCCGCCAGGAATCCGCTCATGCCTTGATCTCCCTGGTGTCCTTGGCCTCCGTACGTACCTGTCCCCCGGCCAGTTCCTCCGGCAGATGGAAGCGGGCGAGGATCGCCGCCGTCCCGACCGGTACGCGGCCGGGTGTCGCCAGGGACACCAGGACCATCGTGAGGAAGCCCAGCGGCACCGACCACAGCGCGGGCCAGGCGAGGAGTGCGTGCAGCGAGCCCGTCCCCGGGAAGCCGGCCATCGTGGCCGCGACCGCGAGGAGCGCCGAGCCGCCGCCGACGAGCATCCCGGCGGCGGCGCCGGGCGGGGTGAGCCGGTGCCACCAGATGCCGAGGACGAGCAGCGGGCAGAACGAGGAGGCGGACACCGCGAAGGCGAGTCCCACGGCGTCGGCGACCGGCAGTCCGCCCACGAGCATGCTCGCCGCGAGCGGCACGATCATGGCGAGGGCCGTACCGAGCCGGAAGTGCCGTACGCCGCGCGAGGGCAGGACGTCCTGGGTCAGCACGCCCGCCACGGCCATGGTGAGGCCCGACGCCGTGGACAGGAACGCGGCGAAGGCCCCGCCGGCCACCAGCGCGCCGAGCAGGTCCCCGCCGAGCCCGCCGATGACCCGGTCGGGCAGCAGCAGGACGGCCGCGTCGGCGTCACCGGTCAGGGTCAGCTCGGGGGCGTACAGGCGGCCCAGCGCGCCGTAGAGCGGGGGCAGCAGGTAGAAGAAGCCGATCAGCACCAGCACGGCGACGGTGGTGCGGCGGGCGGCCACGCCGTGCGGGCTGGTGTAGAAGCGGACGACGACGTGGGGCAGCCCCATGGTGCCGAGGAAGGTCGCGAGGATCAGCCCGTACGTGGCGTACAGCGGGCGTTCCTCGCGGCCGGCGGCGAGTGAGGTGGACATGCCGCCGTTGCTGCCGCGGTCGGCGACGGGCACGGGGTCGCCCTTGGCGAAGGACAGCCGGGTGCCCCCCTCGATGCGGTGGACGCCCGCGGGCAGCCGGACCCGCTTGCTCTCGTAGCGGACGTCGTCGACCGTGCCGTCCGCGGTGACGGTGAGCGGCCGGTCCAGCTTCAGGTCGAGTCCGGCGTCGACGCGTACGACCCGGTGCTCGCGGAACATGGCCGGTTCGTCGAAGGGGTGGCGCGGCGCCCCGTCGTCCTGCCAGGCGAGGACGAGGAAGAGCGCGGGGACGAGCAGGGCGGTGAGCTTGAGCCAGTACTGGAAGGCCTGGACGAAGGTGATGCTGCGCATGCCGCCCGCGGCGACGGTCGCCACCACGACGACCGCGACGATGACGCCGCCGAGGGACTTGGACGCCCCGGTGAGCACGTTCAGCGTCAGTCCCGCGCCCTGGAGCTGGGGCAGGAGGTACAGCCAGCCGACGCCGACGACGAAGGCTCCGGCCAGCCGGCGCATGCCCTGCGAGGCGAGCCGGGCCTCGGCGAAGTCGGGCAGGGTGTACGCGCCGGAGCGGCGCAGCGGGGCCGCGACGAAGATCAGCAGGACGAGATAGCCGGCGGTGTAGCCGACGGGGTACCAGAGCATGTCCGGGCCCTGGACGAGGACGAGGCCCGCGATGCCGAGGAAGGAGGCGGCGGAGAGGTACTCGCCGCTGATGGCCGCCGCGTTCAGGCGGGGGCCGACCGTGCGGGAGGCCACGTAGAAGTCGGAGGTGGTGCGGGATATGCGCAGGCCGAAGGCGCCGACGAAGACGGTCGCGACGACCACGAGGGCGACCGCCGGGACGGCGTAGTTCTCGTTCACGGGCGGTTCTCGCTCACGCGCTGATCCTTGACGGGCCGGTCGTCCACGGGCTCAGCGGTCCTCGACGAGGCGGACGAAGTCCTTCTCGTTGCGGTCGGCGCGGCGCACGTACCAACGGGCGAGCAGCACCAGCGGCGGGTAGATGCAGAAGCCGAGCACGATCCATTCGAGGCTCGAACTGTCTCCCAGCGCGGTGAACACCAGGGGCAGTGGGCCCACGAGGAGGACGAGCACGGCGAAGACGGTGAGCGCGGCCCGCAACTGGCTGCGCATCAGGGAGCGGACGTAGGTGTGGCCGAGCGTGGTCTGCTCGTCGATCTCGGTACGCGGCCGGTAGCGGCTCAGCGGGCGGGTACGACGCGGCGGGCCGGTGACGACGACCCGGCGGTCGTTGGCGACCCGGCGGTCGGTGGGGTCGTGGGGCAACTCCGGCCTCCTCAGCTCGCGGTCCGGCGCATCAGCAGGTCCCGCAGTTCTCGTGCGTGACGGCGACTGACCTGGAGCTCGACCGAGTCGACCAGGACGCTCACGGTACCCGCGTCCAGGCGGAGCTCGCTGATGTGACCGAGAGCGACGAGATGGCGGCGGTGGATGCGGACGAAACCGCGCGAGCGCCAGCGCTCTTCGAGGGTGGACAGGGGGATGCGGACGAGATGGCTGCCCTGGTCGGTGTGCAGCCGCGCGTAGTCGCCCTGGGCCTCGACATGGGTGATGTCCTCGACGGCGACGAAGCGGGTGACCCCACCGAGCTCGACGGATATGTGGTCCGGGTCGGGTTCGTGCACGGGTATCAGCGGGGCCGCGTCCATCTGCTCGACGGCCCGGCGGACGGCCTCGGCGAGGCGTTCCCTGCGGACCGGCTTCAGGACGTAGTCGACGGCCTTGAGGTCGAAGGCCTGGACGGCGAATCCCTCGTGGGCGGTGACGAACACGACGAGCGGCGGCTTGGCGAACCCGGCGAGCAGCCGCGCCATGTCGAGTCCGTCGAGCCCCGGCATGTGGATGTCGAGGAAGACGACGTCGATGCCCTCGTCGCCGCCGGGGCCGCTGTCCAGGGCCCGGTTGATGCGCCGCAGCGCCGTCGTGGCGTCGCTCGCGCCTTCGACACTGCTCACCCGTGGATCGGCGTCCAGCAGATAGAGCAGTTCCTCGAGGGAGGGCGGTTCGTCGTCGACGGCGAGGGCGCGCAGCATGAACCCGGAGTGTAGGAGCAATTCGTACGTCTGCACATGCGGCGGGCAAGGTCGTGGTGGCCGGATCGCCGCTGGATACAGTGCCCGCATGAGACCCACGTCCGCTTCCTTCGACGATCTCGACCGGAAGATCGTCACCGCTCTGATGGCGAACGCCCGCACGAGTTTCGCCGAGATCGGTGCGGCGATCGGGCTGTCCGCCACGGCGGTCAAGCGCCGGGCGGACCGGCTGCGCGAGACGGGCGTGATCACGGGGTTCACGGCGACGGTGAAACCGGCCGCGCTGGGCTGGCGTACGGAGGCCTATGTGGAGGTGTACTGCGAGGGCGCGGCGCCGCCGCGGCGCCTCGCCGAGGTGGTGCGCAACCATCCGGAGATCACGGCCGCGATGACGGTGACGGGTGGGGCGGACGCGCTGCTGCATGTGCGGGCCCGGGACGTGGAGCACTTCGAGGAGGTGCTTGAACGGATCCGGGTGGAGCCGTTCATCCGCAAGACGGTCAGCTTCATGGTGCTGTCCCATCTGCTGCCGGAGAGCCCGGAGGCGGGGGCGAACCAGCCGGCTCCGGAGGCGTGAGCCCGGCGGGACCCGGGGGACGCGTGGGTGACCGCGGGCGGGGAGGCGTGAGTTCGTCGGAGGGCGAGGGTCCGGTTCTTCTTCCACTCTTTCGGGTCAACCGCGCATCGATCGTGCGCCGAACGGGCCCAAGACGCAGCATTTCTTCGGCAGCGCGCAATTTCTGATTCTTGTCGCGCCGCTCCCCCGCTTTCTACCGTTGAGGCATCCCACCCGACACCTCAGGAAAGCGGAGGAACCCCTCTGTGCCCATGAGCCGTGTGCCGCGTACCAGACGGTTTCTGGTCTGCGAACCCAGACACTTCGCCGTGCAGTACGCCATCAATCCCTGGATGCGTGAGGACACACAGGTCGACGTCGAGCTGGCCCGGGGCCAGTGGGCGGAGCTGATCTCCGCCTACCGCGCCCACGGCCACACCGTCGACAGCGTCGAGCCGGTCGCCGGTCTGCCGGACATGGTCTTCGCCGCGAACTCGGCGCTGGTCGTGGCGGGCCGGGTCTTCGGCTCGCTCTTCCACGCCCCGCAGCGCCGCCCGGAGTCGACCGCGTACGAGACGTGGTTCAAGAACGCGGGCTTCGACGTCCACCAGCCCGAGTCGGTGTGCGAGGGCGAGGGCGACCTGGTCTTCGTCGGCCGCGTCCTCCTGGCGGGCACCGGATTCCGTACGGCACGGGCCGCCCACCACGAGGCGCAGGAGTTCTTCGGCGTCCCCACGGTCAGCCTCACGCTGGTGGACCCCCGCTTCTACCACCTCGACACCGCGCTGTTCGTGCTCGACGACGGCCCCGAGGCGAACATCGCGTACTACCCCGAGGCGTTCTCGGCGGGCAGCCGCGAGGTGCTCCGCCTACTCTTTCCTGACGCGGTGATCGCCACTCACGAGGACGCGATGGTGTTCGGGCTGAACTCCGTCTCGGACGGCCGCCACGTCTTCATCGCGCCGCGCGCCGAGGCCCTCGCGGGCGAGCTCGACCGCCACGGCTACGTTCCCGTCCCCGTCGACCTCTCGGAGTTCCAGAAGGCCGGCGGCGGCATCAAGTGCTGCACCCAGGAGATCCGCTCATGACTGTCGCGCCCAGCCGTTCCCTGCGCTCGTCCGCCGAGCTGATCCGGGCCGAGGAGCCCGTCCTCGCGCACAACTACCACCCGCTGCCCGTGGTCGTCGCCCGCGCCGAGGGCGCCTGGGTCGAGGACGTCGAGGGCCGTCGCTACCTCGACATGCTGGCCGGTTACTCGGCCCTCAACTTCGGGCACCGCCACCCGGCCCTGATCGAGGCCGCGCACCGTCAGCTCGACCAGCTGACGCTGACCTCGCGCGCCTTCCACAACGACCGGCTGGCCGGGTTCGCCGAGTCGCTGGCCCGGCTGACCGGTCTGGACATGGTGCTGCCGATGAACACCGGCGCCGAGGCCGTGGAGAGTGCCATCAAGGTGGCCCGCAAGTGGGCGTACGACGTGAAGGGCGTCCCCGCCGACCGAGCGACCGTCGTGGTGGCCGCGGACAACTTCCACGGCCGTACGACGACGATCGTCAGCTTCTCCACCGACGAGAGCGCCCGTGCGGGGTTCGGCCCCTTCACGCCGGGGTTCCGCGTGGTCCCGTACAACGACCTCGCCGCGCTCGAAGCGGCGATCGACGAGACGACGGCGGCCGTGCTGATCGAGCCGATCCAGGGCGAGGCGGGAGTCGTCATCCCGGACGACGGCTATCTGCGGGGTGTCCGCGAGCTGACCCGGCGGACGGGGTGCCTGTTCATCGCCGACGAGATCCAGTCGGGCCTCGGGCGCACGGGCCGCACGCTGGCCGTGGAGCACGAGGGTGTCGTCCCGGACATGGTGCTGCTCGGCAAGGCGCTCGGCGGTGGCATCGTGCCGGTCTCCGCGGTGGTCGCGCGGCGGGAGGTGCTCCAGGTGCTGCGGCCGGGCGAGCACGGCTCGACGTTCGGCGGCAACCCGCTGGCCGCGGCGGTCGGCTCGGCGGTGGTGGAGCTGCTGGAGACCGGCGAGTTCCAGCGCCGGGCCGAGGAGGCGGGCGTCGTGCTGCGGGACGGTCTGGCGGCCCTCGTCGGCAAGGGCGTACAGGGCTTCCGGGCGCGGGGCCTGTGGGCGGGCGTCGACATCGACCCCGCCATCGGTACGGGCCGCGAGATCAGCGAGTCGCTGATGCGCGAGGGAATCCTGGTGAAGGACACCCACGGCTCGACCATCCGCCTGGCCCCACCGCTCACGATCACGAACGAGGAACTCCGCACGGCCCTGGGCACCCTGGAAACGGTGCTGCGCACGGCCTAGGGGCGCGGGGAACGGCACGGTCTTTTGGCCTTCAGGGGCGCGGGGAACGGCGCAGTCCTTCGCTTTCAGGGGCGCGGGGAACGGCGCGACAAGCCCCCACCGGCCCGCAGCCGACACGACCGCCCTGCCCCCGCCTCCGCAGGCGGCGGGCGTATGTCGGGTGCGCCCGGTGGGGGCCGTTCGCGCAGTTCCCCGCGCCCCTGAACGAGGGCCGGTGGCCGGTCACGGCTTCAAGAGCGTCTTGACCATCCCGTCCTCCTTGGCCTGGAACATCGCGTACGCCTTGGGCGCGTCCTCCAACGGCATCTCATGCGTCTTGAACGTGTCCACACCGAGCGGATCCTCGTCCGTGAGCAGCGGCAGGATGTCCTCGACCCACCGCCACACGTTGGCCTGCCCCATCCGCACCTGGATCTGCTTGTCGAACATCGTCAGGAGCGGCATCGGGCTGACCGCGCCGCCGTAGACACCGGAGATGGAGAGCGTGCCGCCGCGGCGCACCAGCTCGATGCCGGCGTACAGGGCTCCCATGCGGTCGACACCCACCTTCTCCATCATCGGCTGCGCCACGGCGTCGGGCAGCAGGCCCGTGAGCCAGTGGGCCGCCTTGGCGAACGGCGACCCGTGCGCCTCCATGCCGACGGCGTCGATGACGGCGTCGGTCCCGCGCCCGCCGGTGAGGTCCCGGACGGCCTCCGCGAGGTCCTTGCCGTCCATACGGGCGTCGAAGCACGTGACTCCGTGGGCGCTGGCCCGGGTGAGACGCTCCTTGACCGGGTCCACGCCGATGACCAGGCCGGCGCCGCGGTGCTGGGCGATGCGGGTGGCCATGTCACCGATGGGCCCGAGGCCCAGCACCGTGACGCTGCCACCCTGCGGAACGGCCGCGTACTCCACCGCCTGCCAGGCGGTGGGCAGGACGTCCGACAGATAGACGTAGCGGTCGTCGGGAGGCCCCTCGGGGACCTTGATGGGGAGTTTGTTGCCGAACGGCACCCGCAGGAACTCCGCCTGCGCGCCCGGCACCTGCCCGTACAGCTTGGTGTACCCGAACAGCGAGGCGCCGCTGCCGCGCTCGCGGACCTGGGTCGTCTCGCACTGCGACTGGAGCCCCTGGTCGCACATGTAACAGTCGCGGCAGGAGACGTTGAAGGGGATGACCACCCGGTCACCGGGGGCGAAGGCGGTGACGTCCGGTCCCACCTCCTCCACGATGCCCATCGGCTCGTGGCCGAGGATGTCGCCGGGGTCGATGAAGGGTCCGAAGAGTTCGTACAGGTGGAGGTCGGAACCGCAGAGGCCGGTGGAGGTGATCCTGACGATGATGTCGTCGGGCTTCTCGATGCGTGGATCCGGCACGGTCTCCACCCGGACGTCCCGCTTGCCCTGCCAGGTCAGTGCACGCATGGTGTGACTCCTCCAGCGATCGTGTTCGTGGTCCACTTCTGTCGCCCGAGTCCCCTTTCTCCGCTTTCCGACACTCCTCCCGCGGGACCGGCCCGCGTGCATCCCCGGACGGTGGGTACCTGGGCCGGGCGCCCCCGGAGACACCTCGCGCCTCCCCGGCGGTCGTCGCCGATGCGCAATGAAAGTAAGGGGAACATCACGTGTGGCATGCCCTCACCTGGGAGGCCGCCGCCGTCGGGCGTTCGGTGCGCCGGTGCTTCGCCGAGGCCGGGCCGGAGCGCGACACCGCGGTCCAGTCCCTCAAGGCGGCGGGCGCCGCGCTGCTGGCCTGGGCGCTCGCCGGCTGGTGGTGGAACGCGCCGATGGCACTCCTGGCCCCGTGGACCGCGCTGTTCCTGGTGCAGAGCACCGTCTACCGTTCGCTGCTGACCGCCCTGCAGCAGGTCGTGGTGGTCCTCACCGGCACCCTGCTCGCCGCCGGCGCCCTCGCGCTGACCCACAACACCATGGCCGCGATGGCGCTGGCGCTGCCCCTGACGGTGCTGCTCGGCAACTACGCGCGGCTCGGCACCCAGGGCCTCTACGCGCCGACGGCCGCGCTGTTCGTCCTCGCCTACGGCTCCTACAGCGGCTTCGACATCATGCACCGGCTGCTGGAGACCCTGCTCGGAGCTGCCATCGGAATCGCCGTGAACGCCGGTGTCCGGCCGCCGGTCCACTCCCGCCGCGTCCACCATCTGCGCGGCCGACTGCCGCAGGACTGCGCCTACTTGCTGCACACGGTCGCCGACGGCGTCGAGGAGTCGTACGACCAGGAGCGGGCCCGCGGCTGGTACGACAGCGCGGTGCGGCTGACCGACGTGGTGACGGAACTGCGGACCGCGCGACGCTGGTCGGACGAGAGCGACCGCTTCAACCCGGGGCGCAGGCTGCGCCGTTCGGCCTCCGCGGCCGCGCCGCCGCCCGCCGACCGGGACTTCACCTGGGACCGGATCACCGAGCGCATCAGGGCTGCCACGCGTTCGCTGTCCGAGGCCGCCGCGCTCCCCGACCCCGTACCGGGCATCCTGTCGCCGCTGCTGCGGGCGGCCGGTGACGTCCTCGACTCGCGGGACGGCACGGCCGACGAGCGCCACCGCGCCCTGGACACGGCGACGGCGGCCCAGCACCGGCTGGCCTCGGTCGTGGCCGACGGCCGTCCCGGGACCGCGCCCGCGCTGGACGGTCTGATCACGGACCTCCGGCGGCTCCTTGAGGACCTGTCCCCGGTGGCCGACTCATGGGACGGCGAGACCTCACGCGACGCCCCGTGAGCAAGTGGGAGCCGAGGGTGCAAAGCCGTCGGGAACGAGCCACCCGGCGCGTCGGCGGGTGGTGCGGCAGGGGTTCGGCGGGCCAGCATGAGTCCGATCAGGGACGGTTACAGGGGCCGATGCCTGCACATACACTGGCGTCCCGCAGCACACCTCTTGACCAGCTAGAACACAGCGGTTGAGCCGATCCGGCGAAGCGAGGAGCGACCCGTTGTTCTATTACGTTCTCAAGTACGTGATCCTGGGACCGCTGTTGCGGCTGGTCTTCCGGCCCCGGATCGAGGGCCTGGAGCACGTACCGGCGACGGGCGCGGCCATCGTCGCGGGCAATCACCTGTCGTTCTCGGACCACTTCCTGATGCCCGCGATCCTCAAGCGGCGCATCACGTTCCTCGCCAAGGCCGAGTACTTCACGGGCCCCGGCATCAAGGGCCGGCTGACGGCGTTCTTCTTCCGCAGCGCCGGGCAGATCCCCGTGGACCGCTCCGGCAAGGAGGCGGGCAAGGCGGCGATCCGTGAGGGGCTCGGCGTGCTGAGCAAGGACGAGCTGCTCGGCATCTACCCGGAGGGCACCCGCTCGCACGACGGCCGCCTCTACAAGGGCAAGGTCGGCGTCGCGGTGATGGCACTGAGGGCGGAGGTGCCCGTCATCCCGTGCGCGATGATCGGCACGTTCGAGGCCCAGCCCCCGGGCCGGAAGATCCCCAAGATCCACCCCGTGGCGATCCGCTTCGGCAAGCCCCTCGACTTCTCCCGCTACGCGGGCATGGAGAACGAGAAGGCGATCCTTCGCGCCATCACCGACGAGATCATGTACGCGATCCTCACTCTCTCCGAGCAGGAGTACGTGGACCGGTACGCGGCCGACGTGAAGGCGGAGGAGGCGGCCGAGAAGGCGAAGGCGCGCAAGTTCCCGCGCATGCCGCTGCGCTGACGCTCTGCCCGCAGCAGATCCGCCGGGCACCGGGCGTCCGCGGCTCGTACGGTCGGTCCATGACACGAGCTGTGGTGATCGGGGCGACGGGACAGATCGGGCGGGCGGCCGTGGGCGCGCTGGCCCGGGACGGCTGGGAGGTGACGGCTCTCTCGCGAGGCGGCGTACCGGACGAGGAGCGGCCCGAGGACTGGCCCGACGGGGTACGGACCGCGCGGGTGGACCGCGCCGACGACTCCGCCCTGGCCGCCGCCGTCGGCGACGACTGCGACGTGCTGGTGGACATGGTGGCCTACGGACCCGAGCACGCACGCCAGTTGGCGGGTCTGGCCGGTCGCGTCGGATCGGCCGTGGTGATCTCCAGCGTGTCGGTGTACGAGGACGACAAGGGCCGTAACTTCGACTCGCAGGACGAGCCGGACGGGTTCCCCCGGTACCCGGTGCCCCTGGCGGAGGGCCAACGGACGATCACGCCCGGCGAGTCCTCGTACAGCACCCGCAAGGCGGGGCTTGAGCGTGAACTCCTCGCCGCCGCGGACCGGTTGCCGACCACGGTGCTGCGGGCGGGCGCCGTTCACGGGCCGCACTGCCGAACGCCCCGCGAGCTGTATTTCGTCAAACGCAATCTGGACGGCCGGGCTCGGCGCGTCCTCGCCTTCGGGGGCGTGAGCCGCTTCCATCCGGTGAGCGTCCACACCGTCGCGGAGCTGGTCCGGCTGGCCGCCGCGCGTCCGGGCACCCGCGTCCTGAACGCCGTGGACCCCGACGCGCCCACGGTGGCGGAGATCGCCGCTTCGATCGACGCCGTGATGGGAGCCGGACCCGAGACCGTCCTGGTCGACGGGCCCCCTCCGGCGCCGGGCGTGGGCGACACCCCGTGGTCGGTGCCTCATCCGGTGGTCTGCGACATGACGGCGGCGGAGCGGGAGTTGGGGTACCGGCCGGTGACGCGGTACGCCGACACGCTGCCGGAGACGATCGCCTGGATCGAGGGCCGGCCGACCGGGCGCCGACAGGACGGCGGGGGCCGGCGGGCCGACGGGGACTGGCGGGAGGCGTACCCGAAGATGTTCGCGACGTACGGCGACCTCTTCGACTACGCGGCCGAGGACGCCTGGCTGGCCGGGCGGGACGCCTGAGGCACGAACGCGAGAAGCGAGGCAAGGAGGCAGAGCGTGCGAAGGGGGCGGCCGTAGGAACGGCCGCCCCCTCCCCTCCGACTCCGGTACCGCTACGGCTTGGGCGTGGCGTGCGGCGTGCACGTCACATCGGCCGCGCCGACCTTGCCGGTGAGCAGGTAGGTGTCCACCTTCTCGTTGACGCACGGGTTGGCCAGCCCCGTCACACCGTGCGAGCCCGCGTCCTTCTCGGTGATCAGGCGGGAGCCCTTGAACCGCTTGTGCAGTTCGACGGCGCCTTCGTACGGCGTGGCGGCGTCACGCGTGGACTGCACGATCAGGACGGGCGGCAGACCCTTGCCGGTCTTCACGTTCACCGGGGTCTGCTGCTTGGCGGGCCAGGTCGCGCACGGCAGGTTCAGCCAGGCGTTGGCCCACGTCATGAACGGGTAGTTCTTGTGCAGCCTGCTGTTGTCGCGGTCCCACTTCTTCCAGCTGGTGGGCCACTTGGCGTCGGTGCACTCGACGGCCGTGTAGACGGCGTTGCCGTTCTCCGAGGCGATGTTGCCCGCCGTGTCGGTGAGGTCCGGCGCGGCGGCGTCGACGAGCGCCTGGGTGTCACCGGCGACGTACTTGCTGAAGACGGTCGCGACCGGCACCCACGAGGAGTCGTAGTAGGGCGCGCTCTGGAAGAAGCCGATGAGCTCGGCCGGGCCGACGACACCACCGATGGGGTTCTTCTTGGCGGTGGCGCGCAGCTTCAGCCACTGGGCCTGGACCTCGGCCCGGGTGTCGCCGAGGTGGAAGGCCGCGTCGTTCTTGGCGACCCAGTCCTGCCAGTCCTTCCAGCGCATCTCGAAGGCGACGTCCTGGTCGAGGTTGGCCTCGTACCAGATCTTCTCGCGCGACGGGTTGACGACGCTGTCCGCGATCATGCGGCGCACGTGGTTCGGGTAGAGCGTGCCGTAGACGGCGGCGATGTACGTGCCGTAGGAGACGCCCAGGAAGTTGAGCTTCTTCTCGCCGAGCGCTGCCCGGATGACGTCCAGGTCGCGGACGGTGTTCGGGGTCGTCATCTGCGGCAGCATCTCGCCGCTGCGCTCGGCGCAGCCGTCCGCGTACTCGGCGGCGAGCTTGCGCTGGGCGCGCTTGTCGGCCTCGGAGTCCGGCACCGGGTCCATCTTGGGCGCCTTCACGAACTCCTGCGGGTCGATGCAGGAGATGGGCGCCGAGTGGCCGACACCGCGCGGGTCGAAGCCCACGAAGTCGTACGCCTTCGAGGTGTTCACCCACAGCGGGTTCTTGTTGGTGACCCGGGTCGGGAAGCGCAGTCCGGAGCCGCCGGGGCCGCCCGGGTTGTAGACGAGGGCGCCCTGGCGCTCCGCCTTGGTGCCCGTGTTGCCGATGCGGTCGACGGCGAGCTTGATCTTCTTGCCGTCGGGCTTCGCGTAGTCGAGCGGCACGGTGACCCAGCCGCACTGGATGGGCTTCGCGATACCCCAGTCCGCCGGACAGTCCTGCCAGTCGATGCCGGCCTTGGCCGCGCGGGCGGCGGCGATCTCGGCGCCGCGCGTCTGGCTGACGTGGCTGTTCCGACCGTGGCGGGATTCCGCGTTGGCCGTCGGAGCCGCGACGGCACCGGCTATGAGTGTCGCGGTGACGAGCGCTCCGGCCGAGCCGAACGCCGTCACCTTTCTCATACCTCTCAAGAGAGTTCTCCCCCTACTGTCGTCGTGGTCAGTACGGGGGATCCTTTCGGCTGTGAGGTACCTGAGAACAGGGGCGATGTGTCTTCTTTGCCAATCCGATAACCGGAACATCTCTGTCCGTTGAGCGGTGATGTTCGTTTCGCCGATGCTTCGGCCGACGGTCGGACCGGCCTTCACCCCAGTAGCCGCAAGGCCTCGTCGAGGGTGCGGCGCAGCCGCAGCGCGTCGGTGGCGACGGCGGTCACCAGGGCTCCCGGCCCGGCGAGCGGGGTGAGCACGGCGCTGTCCCCCAGCAACCGCGGCTCGACGGGCCGCGACACGTACTCCGGCCGTACGACGAGGAGCTGCCCGAGCGCGCGGTGCCCGGCCAGCACGGCGGGCCCGTCCCATCCGCCGGGCGCCCCGGGACCGCAGGACAGCTCCTGATCGAGCAGGGGCTGCCCGTCGAGCATGACGGTGAGCCGGCTCGTCAGCCGCCCGGGCTCCTCCCCGACCCGCCCGAGAACCTGCTCCTCGCGGAACGTCAGCCGGGCGCCGGCCGCAAGGTCGACCCGAGTCGTGACAGACAGCTCACTGCTGCCCGCGGAGATCAACTGCTCGGGAAGCCAGCACAGTTCACCACCCTCCCCGACGGTGAGGCGTACGTCGTAGCGCGCCTCCCCCTTGGCCTGTCCCGGCAGCGCGATGGTGGCCGCGGCCGACCCGACGTGCAGGCGTGCCCCTTCGGCGACCTCGGCCATGACGGTGAAGTGGTCGCCGCCCAGCGGCCCGCTCATCGCGCCGACCAGCATGACCCGCGCCTCGGAACCGCTCGCCCGGGTCCGCCGCAGGGCGAGCGGGCCCTCGCCCTCCAGGGTGGGGAGCGCGGTGCCGCCCCGCCCGTCCGGACGGGCACCGATCCGCGCGGTGGCCCGCACCCCGGCCGATCCGGCCGTCACGCCGCCCACGCGGCGAGCTGCTCCCGCACCCAGTCGACGACGCCCTTGACCCCGTCCTCGGACCGCAGCGACTGGAACACGACCGGCAGTTCGCCCCGCTGCGCCTTCGCGTCGGCGGCCATCCGTCCGAGATCCGAGCCGACGTACGGGGCGAGGTCCGTCTTGTTCACCACGAGCAGGTCGGCGGTGGTGACCCCGGGCCCGCCCTTGCGCGGAATGTCGTCCCCGCCCGCCACGTCGATCACGAAGATCTGCGCGTCGACGAGCCCCTTCGAGAAGGTCGCCGTGAGGTTGTCACCCCCTGACTCGACGAGGATCAGATCGATCGGCCCGACCTCGTCCTCCAGGTCCTCGACCGCTTCGAGGTTCGCGGAGATGTCGTCACGGATCGCCGTGTGCGGGCAGGCCCCGGTCTCGACGGCGGTGATCCTCTCGGGCGGCAGCACGGCCTCCCGCAGCAGGAACTCGGCGTCCTCACGCGTGTAGATGTCATTGGTGACGACGGCCAGCGACCACTCGTCGCGCAACGCCCGGCACAGCGCGGCCACGGTGGCGGTCTTCCCGGACCCGACGGGCCCCCCGAGCCCGATCCGCAGAGCCCGCCGCCGCCCATCGGCCCGATGAGCATCGGCACTGACGGCCAGGGGCCCGTCGTGGGTGTGTTGATGATCGAGATGCATGACTACAACTCCAACGTTCGTCTTTCCAGCCCGTCCGGGGTTCGTCTTCGGCCCGTCCGGCGGTCGTCTTTCAGCCCGTCCGGCGTTTGAGGACGAGGCCGTCCAGGCCGATGGGGGGTCTGGGGGCGCAGCCCCCAGGTACGGGACGGGTAGGGGCGGCGGGGGCGAACCCCCTAGGACGCAAACAACCGCACAGCCCAGGCAGCATGCACCTCCGCCCCGATCTCCAACAGCGGAGCACCCCCCGCAGGCAACACCCCCACCCCACCCTCACCCGCACACCGAGCCCCCTCAACCGCCCGATGCGCAACGAGATCAACCTCAGGAGCCAACCGCGCCAACACCCCCGTCGCATCGAACGGATCAAGACTCAACAACCGCACCGCCGCGCTCGCCGGCCCACTGACACACTCGTACAGGGAGCAGTACGCGGCGTCCTCAGGCCCGAGCCCGGCAGCCCGTGCGACCACCCCGAGCACCACGGGCTGATGCGCGCCCTTGGGGAACCGCCCTGCCAGCGCGTCGAGTTCGGCGGACGGCCAGGTCGCCCGACCGGCCCGCATCAGCTGTCGGCCGAGCTTGCGTGCGGCAACCCGCAGAGCGGGCGAGGGCGTACGGGCGTCCGCGGCGCCGTCGAGTTCCACCGAGTCGAGACCGAGTGCTGCCGCCGCAGCGAGCGAGGCCGACACCAGCCCGGCGGTGTGCAGCCGCCCGCGGCAGAACTCCTCCAGGTCCGCCGCCCCGGTGATCCGGCCCGCCTTGACCGCCGCCTCGGCCCCGCCGGAGTGGGCATGCCCTCCGGCGGGAAACCGGCCGTCGGCCAGTACGAGCAACGCAGCACGCGACATGACGAACCTCAGAACGCTAAGTCGTTGTTGGGCCGGCAGGGGAGGCCGGGACAGCCAGGGCCGGGCCTCAGAACAGGAAATACCGCTGGGCCATGGGCAGTTCGGCCGCAGGCGTGGCCTCCACCAGCTCCCCGTCGATCGTGACGGCGAAGCTGTCGGGATCGACCCGCACCTGCGGCCGGGCGTCGTTCTCCCGCATGTCCGCCTTGGTCACCCCGCGCGTCGACTCGATCGGCACGAACCGCTTCCCGAGCCCGAGCCGCTCCGGCAGCCCGTCCTCGATCGCGATCGGCGCCACGAAGTTGAAGGAGTTGGACGCGGGCGCCCGCCCGATCGCCCCGAACATGGGCCGGGGCAGGATCGGTTGAGGAGTCGGGATGGACGCGTTGGCGTCGCCCATCTGCGCGTACGCGATCTGCCCGCCCTTGACGACGAGATGCGGCTTGACCCCGAAGAACGCGGGCTCCCACAGCACGAGGTCGGCGAGCTTGCCCGTCTCGACGGAGCCGATCTCGCGGGCAAGACCCTGAGCGACGGCAGGGTTGATCGTGTACTTGGCGACATAGCGACGTACACGATGGTTGTCCGCCCGCCCGTCCCCCGGCAGCGCCCCCCGGCGCCGCTTCATGACGTGCGCGGTCTGCCAGGTGCGCATGATGACCTCGCCGACGCGCCCCATCGCCTGGGCGTCGGAGGAGATGATCGAGATCGCGCCGAGGTCGTGCAGGATGTCCTCGGCCCCGATGGTGGTGGGCCGGATCCGGGACTCCGCGAAGGCCAGGTCTTCCGGCACCGCGGCGTTGAGGTGGTGGCAGACCATCAGCATGTCGAGGTGTTCCTCGGCGGTGTTGACGGTGTAGGGCCGGGTCGGGTTGGTCGAACTGGGCAGCACGTGCGCCTCGGAGACCACGGTCATGATGTCCGGCGCGTGCCCGCCTCCCGCACCCTCCGTGTGGTACGCGTGGATCGTGCGCCCCGCGATGGCGGCGAGCGTGTCGGCGACGAACCCGGCCTCGTTGAGGGTGTCCGTGTGGATGGCGATCTGGGCGCCGGTCCGGTCCGCGACGGTGAGCGCGGCGTCGATGACGGCGGGCGTGGAGCCCCAGTCCTCGTGGAGCTTGAGACCGAGGGCGCCGCCGCGCAGCTGGGAGAGCATCGCCTCCTCGGAGACGGTGTTGCCCTTGCCGAGGAGCCCGAAGTTGAGCGGGTACTGCTCCATCGCCTCCAGCATCCGGGCCAGGTGCCAGGGGCCGGGCGTGACGGTGGTGGCCTTGGACCCCTCGGCGGGCCCGGTACCGCCGCCGACGAGGGTGGTGATCCCGGAAGCGAGCGCCTCGTCGGCGATCTGCGGGCAGATCAGGTGCACATGGGCGTCGATGGCGCCGGCCGTGAGAATGCGCCCGTTGCCCGCGATGATCTCGGTCTCCGGCCCGATCACCAGGTCCGGGTGCACCCCGTCCATGGTGTCGGGGTTGCCCGCCTTGCCGATGCCGGTGATCCGCCCGTCGCGGATCCCCACGTCGGCCTTGATGATCCCCCAGTGGTCGACGATCACCGCGCCCGTGATGACCGTGTCAGGGGTGCCCTCGGCACGCGTCGCTCGCGCCTGCCCCATGGACTCACGGATGACCTTGCCGCCGCCGAACACGGCCTCGTCACCGGCGAGTCCGGGCCCGCCGGAACGATCCTCCTCGATCTCGATCAGGAGATCGGTGTCGGCGAGCCGGATCCGGTCGCCGGTGGTGGGGCCGAACAGGTCGGCGTACGCGGCACGCGAGATCTCAGGCATCGAGGGCTCCTCCGGTCTCGCCGCGCAGGCCCGGCACGACACGGGCACCGGCGATCGGTACGAGTTCGACCTCGACCGGGATGCCGGGCTCGAAGCGCACGGCGGTGCCCGCGGCGACGTTGAGCCGCTTGCCGTGTGCGGCGGCGCGGTCGAAGTCGAGACCGGGGTTGGCCTCGGCGAAGTGGTAGTGGGAGCCGACCTGGACGGGCCGGTCGGCTGCGTTGAGGACGGTGAGCCGGGTGACGGCGAGGCCTTCGTTGAAGGCGACCGGCCCGTCGGCGAACAGGATCTCTCCGGGAATCATGGCTGTCCCTCCCCCGTCAGACGATCGGGTCGTGGACGGTGACGAGCTTGGTGCCGTCGGGGAAGGTCGCCTCGACCTGCACGTCGTGGATCATCTCGGGGATGCCCTCCATAACGTCCTCGCGGGTGAGGATCTTGCGTCCGGAGGCCATGAGTTCGGCCACCGTACGGCCGTCCCTGGCCCCTTCGAGGATGTGCGAGGTGATCAGTGCGACGGACTCGGGATGATTCAGCTTCAACCCCCGGGCCCGGCGCTTCTCTGCCACATCGGCGGCCACATGGATGAGCAGCCTCTCCTGCTCGTGCGGCGTCAGTTGCACGGCGTCCACCTCACAGTCCTCGCTCCGGACCGTGCGGGGTCCGGCTGCCGCAGCCACCGTGACGGATCCCGTTCCCGTGTCCGCGGTACGCGACTGCGGTACGCGAAGACCTGAAAGCGCGACTCTGCACGCCCCGGCCCCCAAAACCCCTGGTGACATGGTGGAGGAGGCTAGTTGCGCAGAGTTTCAAACACGTTAACCGCCACGCGAGAAACCACGTCGCAACGGGGACGCCCCCCCGAGGCGCGCGACCTCCCGGGTCACGGGGAACACCACAATCTCCTGGGGCCCCAGGGAGCGGCCCAACCTTCTGGGAGGCGGGGAACGGCGCAGCCGTCTGGCGGCGCGGGGAACGGCGCAATCCTTCAGGGGCGCGGGGGACGGCGCAACCAGCCACGATCAACCCGCAGCCGACGTCCCCGCAGGAACAGCGGCCCCCATACTCATCAGCGCCCGCAACCCATCCTGCAAAACCTCCGCAGGCGCGGTCCCGAACAGCGCCTGCTGCGCGGCAAACCCCTGCGCCGCAGCGATCAGCGTCCTGGCGACATGCTCGGCAGGAACGTCCGCCCGCATCAGCCCCGCCTCCTGATAACCCTCGACGATCCTCACCCAGGCATCGCGCACCGTGCCGAACCCCTCACGCAGCACCGCCGACAACTCGCTGTCGCGGAGCGTCTCGGTCCAGACCTGGACCATCAGCCGGGGGAAGGACGCTTCTCCGTCCCAGGTCAGGCCGTACTTGCCCGCCTGGCCCCCCATCCCGAGCACCTGGGTCAGGACGAGGCCCACCAGCACGTCGGGCATCGGCGGCGGTGAGTGCCGGGCCGCGTCCTCGAAGGCCCCGCGGATGCCACCGAGGACCTCGGTGACGATCGCCGCGATCAGTTCGTCCTTGCCGCTGAAGTAGCGGTAGACGGCCCCCGCGGAGAGGTTCACCTCCTTCAGCACGTCCTGCATCGACGTGGCATGGAACCCGTTGCGGGCGAAGCAGCGGGCCGCGCCGTCGAGGATCTGACGGCGACGGGCGTCGAGGTGTTCCTGGGATACGCGAGCCATGCTCAAAAGCTAAAACGAACATTCCTTCTTGACAAGTCCGGGACCCGGCGAGACAGTGGCCCCACAACTTAAAACGAACGATCCTTCTTTTTAGTCCAGGCGCATCCGGCCCCCGCCGGGGCCCACATCCGAACCCCGTCCGCACCCCATCCGAATCGAGGGAAGAAGCATGTCCGCCGCCTCCGCTACGCCCACGACGCCGACCTCGGGAGCCGCACCGCTCCAGGAGCCGTCGCCACCGCCGGCGCGGCAGCCGTCACCGCAGTCGCACCGCCGCAACATCGCAGCCGTCGTGCTGCTGATCCCGGTCCTGGCGGCCCTGGCCCTGTGGGCCTTCGCCTGGCCCGCGGCCCGTACCGCTCCCCACGATCTGCCGCTCGGGTTGGCGGGTCCGGCGACCGCGACCGCCAAGGTGCAGAAGCAACTCGAAGCCCACGAGGGTGCCTTCGAGATCCACCGCTACGCGGACGAGGCCGCCGCCCGGGACGCGATCGAGGACCGGACCGTATACGGTGCGGTCGTCGTCACCGCACAGGGACCCAAGCTGCTCACCGCTTCGGCGGCCGGCCCGCTCGTGGCGCAGTCGCTTCAGCTGGCCGTGGCCCAACAGGCCGGTGAGACCCCGGTGAGGACCGTCGACGTCGTACCCGCCTCCCCGGACGACCCGCGCGGCGCGGTCCTGACGTCGAGCGTGCTGCCCATGACGCTGGCCGGTATCGCCGCGGGAGCCGTGGTGACCCTGCTGGGCCTGCGCGGCCGGCGCGCGGTCGCCGCGCTGATCGGCGCGGCCGTGGTGGTCGGTACGGTGGCCGCCTTCATCGCGGGCAACTGGCTCGGGGCCTTCACCGGGGGCTGGTGGCCCGAGGCGGGCGCGCTGGCGCTCTCGACGCTGGCCGTGAGCGCTGCCGTCGCGGGCCTCGCGGCCCTGATCGGCACGCCGGGGATCGGGGTCGGCGCGTTCGTGCTGATGATGCTCGGCAACCCGTTCTCCGGGGCGAGTTCCGCGCCCGAGATGCTGCCCGCGCCGGTCGGTGTGATCGGCCAGTGGCTGCCGCCGGGGGCCGGGGCCTCGCTTCTGCGCTCGGTGTCCTTCTTCGACGGGGCGGCGGCGTCGGGGCCCGCGTTGACGTTGGCCTGGTGGGCCGCGCTGGGGCTGGGGGCGGTTCTGCTGGGCAGCGCGCTGAAGCGGCGTAGGTCGCCTGCTCCCACCGGCTGATCGCGGGCCCTGTCGTCCACCCGCCCGGAACCGACCGTGCACCTCCGCAGTAGCGGACGGGGGTGCACGGTCCTTTTTGCATGCCTGCGCTTGGTCGTCGGGGGCGGGTGGGCGGGGCTGGTCGCGCAGTTCCCCGCGCCCCTGGGTAAGCGACAGCGAAGGCAGCCCGTTCAGTGACCCCAGGCCGGGGGCCGAACAACAACTGAGGAGCCCTCACCCACCCAGGGACGCGCGGACCTTGATTGCGAGGAACCGAACACACCCACCCAGACCCCCACCCACCCAGAGGCGCGGGGAACTGCGCGACCAGCCCCGACGCGGCCGCACCCGGCGACGTGGCCGAGCCACCCCTAGGTCGCCCCCGACCCCCGCGTCTCCGCCGCGATCCCGAACCGCTGCCGTTCCCCGGAACCGGAGGCCGAGGCGGAAGCGGCAGCGACCCCGTGGACGCCGGAGACCGAGCTGATCACCCGCTCCTCCCCCACCGCATCGAGCTTTTCGAGTCGCTCCAGGTCAGCCGCGGACACCAGGGCGACGAGGGGCTTTCCGTGCCGCGTCACGACGACGCGCTCGGCGCCGTACACCACGCGGTTGATCAGGTCGGCGAGCTCAGCCCTGGCTTGCGTCACCGGAATCTCGTAGGCCATGCTCCCCAGCTTACGTGGCGCCCGTTACGTCCGTGAGGTCCAGGAAGAAACGAGAAACAGCAGGTCAGAGGCTCCTAGCCGGTCGTCCGACGCGCAGCCCATGAGACCTGCGCGAGACGGCGCGACCCGATGGACCCTCACCCAGGTCGCTCGACCGATCGCCGCGGACCAAGCCGCGCGGAAGCGAATGCGAGTCCGTCGCCGCCCCGATCGTCGAACTCGTGGCAGTTCCGCATTACGCGCACCCCGACCACCCACGGCCGGTGTTTTCCACCGGGTCTCCATGAGAAATACATGGGGGCGACAACTTCCGTTCGAATGCGGGTGGTGGCAAATGTCGGGGATTCGGCAACGCTCGCCAAACAGGGAAAAGGAACGCGGTCGACGCAATAGGCCTCAATAAGAAGCAATGGAGTTCCGTCATCCGGCCCCATCCGCCCCGGCGCTGTACCGGCGCGCTCCCAGACCCCGGGCGCCGGGTGGTCAGAAGTGGCCTCCGGCCACCACAATCGAGCAGGAACAGCAGCTCAGCGCCCATGATCCCAGAAAATCGAGGAATGGCGCCTCCATTCCGACCCTTTGTGATCGAACTGGCGGAAAACGCCCAAACATTCACGTCACGCGAGCTTGCGTACCGCAGACGGAGGACCGCCTTCCCGGGTGAATCTCGATAAAGGTCACTCTCGCCATTCGATTACAAACAGGAAGAATTGCGAGTCCTATGGAAATAGTCCGGAAATCGCTGCCGGTCCAACGGCAAGCGGCACGGACGACTGCTTCACCTGAGCCAGAGGAAATCCCCGTCATGAACAGGAAACAGACCACCGTCCTCGTCGCCCTCCCCGCTCTCTTTGCGAGCGCGGTACTCTTCCTCGGCGCTCCGGCCGGCGCCTCGGCGCCGGCCTGTACCGCGGGCACCGCCGGTGTCGCGGGGGCCAACGGCAACGCCGGTCATCCCAACGGCTTCCCCGGCACCGCGGGTGGCGCCGCGACGGGAACCGGGGACTGCGCCGGTGGCGCGGGAGGCCCCGGCGGCAACGGGGTCCTGGGCGGTGTCGGCGGTAAGGGCGGCAACGGTGGCGCCGGCCTGGGCAGCGGTTCCGGCGGGGCGGGCGCTCTGGGCGGCAACGCGGGCCCCAACGGCGCCGCAGGCGGTAACGGCGGCACCGGCGCTGTCGGCGGCCTGACCGGCGCCGGCGGTGCGGGCGGAGCGGGCGGCGTGGGCACCCAAGGAGGTGCGGGCGGTATCGGCGGGGCCGGCGGCAGCTCCGGCGCCAACGCCGGCGCGGGTGGCCTCGGCGGCCTCGGCGGCGCCGGAGGATCCACCGGCGGTGCGGGCGGCAACGGAGGCAAGGGCGGGACCGGCCACGGTGGTGGCGCGGGCGGCAACGGCGGCGCCGGCGGCGTCAACGGCTTCGGCAACGGAGGCAAGGGCGGCAAGGCCGGCAACGGCGGAAACGGCAGCTCGGGCGGCGCCTACCCGGGTGGTGCCGCAGGTATCGGCGGGGCCGGCGGTCTGAGTTCCGGAGGCATCAGCAACTTCGGCGGCCAGGGCGGCGCCGGGGGCAACGGCGGTGCCAAGTCGGGCGCCGGCGCCGACGGCGCCTGCGGGATCGGCGGCGCCGGTGGCAACGCAACCGGCGGCATCCTCTTCCAGGGCGGTGCCGGCGGTGCCGGCGGTGCCGGCGGGACCTTCGGCGGCGGCAGCCCCTGCGCGAACGGAGCCGACGGAACGCCGTGACCCACCGCACCGGGTGGCCCCGCGTCGTCCCTCCGCAAGGACACCCGGTGCGTCCCGGGGTGTGACGGCAACACCCTGAACACCACGTCACTGAGAGCCGGTGCGCCGACTCTCAGTGACTCTTGCCGTCGCGCGGCCCGCGCCGCCTGACGGCCCGACTCCGACGAGGCACCGCGGACCGTTTCACCCCTGGCGAACGCACACAACTCCTCCGACCTGCTGTTTCCGGCGAACTCCTGGGGCATGCTCTCCACATGACGTCTTGTACGTCTTGTACATTTTTTACAGAACCTCTGCCGGAGGAGGCACGCGCCATGACCCGACCGTCCGACCGACCGTCAGCCCGCCACGTCCTACCCGAGTTCACCGAGCGCACCAGTTCGGGCACGCGGACCATGGACCCGTACTCCAAGCTCCTCGAAGAGCGGATCGTGTTTCTCGGGACGCCGATCGACGACACGTCCGCGAACGACGTGATGGCGCAGTTCATGCACCTTGAGTACCAGGCACCCGACCGGGACATCTCCCTCTACATCAACTCCCCCGGCGGTTCCTTCAGCGCGATGGCGGCCGTCTACGACACGATCCGGTTCGTCGGTTGTGAGGTGGAGACCGTCTGCCTGGGGCAGGCCGCGTCGGCCGCGGCGGTGCTGCTGGCGGCGGGCACACCGGGCAAGCGGTACGCGCTGCCGGGGGCCCGCGTGCTGATCCACCAGCCGTTCCTGTCCGAGCCGGTCCGGGGACAGGCGTCCGACCTGACCATCCAGGCCGACGAACTGCTGCGCACCCGCGCGCGGATGGAGGAGATGCTCGCCCGGCACACGGGACAGAGTCGGGAGCGGATCGGCGCGGACATCGAGCGGGACAAGATTTTCGACGCCCGGGAGGCGCTGGAGTACGGGCTGGTGGACCGGATCGTCCCCGGCCGCAAGTCCGCCCTCGGCGCATCCGGCGCGAGGTGAACCGCCGATGTTCCCACCCGAGTTGCCCCCGCTGCCGGCCCTGACGCGGGCCGAGGCCGAGCTGATCGACCGCTATCTGGAGGTGGTCGACCTGCTCGGCCGGATCAACCCGGCGCACTCCGGCGACACCTACGGGGGGCTGCGCGCGGCCCAGGCGCTGGTAGGCCGGGCCACCGCGCTGCGCGACGCCCTGGCCCTGATGCACCAGCGGGGCGAGCACGAGGTGCACGCGGGAACCCTCGCGCGGGCTCTGCGCGTCCTTGACGGTGAGCGCCGGGCGGGCCGGGTCGCTCTGCCGCCCGGCTCCGACACCTGACGTACCCCCCTCGGCCGGGCGTCACGCAGGCACTTGACGAGACGTCCGCGCCAGGGTTGAAACGGACCAGAAGGCGTACCCCCGATCGGCGTATTCGGGGCTGCCTTCACAAGCCCCTGGGAGTTGCGCAACGCGCGTACCTCCGGGGCGGAATCAACCATTCCGGTGCTGGTGCGGGGGTCCTTGCGGCTCTCGACGCCCAGCCGTAGAAAGGGCTGTCCACCCGAACGGGTGAGTGGTGAGTAAGCCCACAAATCGCCGATTCCGCTCGGCTTTTGGGACATCAGTGCGTCAAGATCCCTCCGACGACAAGCCCCCGCCAGAAGCGGCGGGGCGGTCCGGGCGGACGCCGAGTCCTGCCGCTGCCCGGATGACCGGTCGACAGAAGTGCATCGGCAGGAGTGGAGGACCCAGGCACGACGGGCCGCCGGAGAGATCCGAGTGGCCCTTGGGGTGAAGCCGCAGCAGCGGCCGGGCAACTTCGCCAGCCCGAATCCGACAGGTCATCCTTCACAGGCGGCTGACGAAGGGTTGCGCATGACTGCGCTCAATCGTGTCCCGTCGCTGTTCAGCAGGGCCGGTACCGCATCGGTCCTCACCATCGCCGCCGTAGGCGGCGGCATAGTGGCCCCTGGCTTCGCGTCCGACGCGGAAGCGGCCACTCCCGCGACGAAGGCACTCAAAGTGGCGGCCTCCAAGAAGGGTGCCCCGTACAAGTACGGGGCCGCGGGGCCCAAGCGCTTCGACTGCTCCGGCCTCACGCTCTACTCGTTCAAGAAGGCGGGCAAGAACCTGCCCCGCACGGCCGCGGCCCAGTACAACAAGACGAACCACGTCTCCTCCTCTAAGCGCAAGCAGGGGGACCTGGTCTTCTTCCACTCGGGCCGGAACGTCTACCACGTGGGCATCTACGCCGGGAAGGGACGGATCTGGCACTCCCCGAAGACCGGGGACGTGGTGAAGCTCCAGAAGATCTGGACGAAGAGCGTCTGGTACGGCCGGGTCAGGTGATCTGCCCGCGGGACGGCCGCGGCGAGCGCCGCGGCCGTCCCGTGCGGTCCCCGGGCGTGTGATGCGTGAATTCGGCGGCCGAATGGTTACTCGTTCGACCATGGCCGAACCGCACCACCACGAGGAGCGCGACGAGACCCGGCTCGAACGCGCCGACCGGAACTTCAACGAGCTCCTCCAGGAGCTGCGGGTCACCCAGACCGGCGTCCAGATCCTCTTCGCCTTCCTGCTGACCCTCGCCTTCACCCCGCGGTTCCCGTCCCTCGACACCGTGCAGCGGACCACGTACGTCGTCACCCTGCTGCTCTCGGTCCTGGCGGCCGCGCTCTTCACGGCCCCTGCGGCACTGCACCGCCGGCTGTTCCAGCAGGGCGCCAAGCCCCAGGTGGTGAATGCCTCGTCCCGGCTCGCACAGCTCGGCCTGGCCGTGCTCGGGCTGGCTCTCGCCGGTTCCGTGCTGCTCGTCGTGGACGTGGCGGTGGACCGGACCGAGGGGATCGTGGCCGGGGCGACCACCCTGCTCCTGTGCGTCGGGCTGTGGGAGGTCCTGCCCTACCTGGTGAAACGGGCCGCCGACAAGACCTCCGACAAGAGCGCGCGGGACGAGTAGCCCGCGCGGAGCTCAGTCGGCCGGAACCGGCTCCACCGGTACCGTCCAGGGCAGCATGATCGACACGGTCTTCCCGCCCTCTCTGGTGGGCCGGACCGTGAGCTTGCCGCCGGACTCCGCGGTCAGCCAGCGGATGATCACCATGCCGCGGCCGTTGTCCTGCTGGACTGCGGCGGGCAGCCGCTTCGGAAAGCGCGGGTGGCTGTCGGTCACTCCGATGCGCAGTTGCTCGTCGCGGTCGAGCACGATGTCCACCGTGAAGGTGGGTGACAGCCCGAACGTGTGCTGTACGGCGTTCGTCGCGAGTTCTGAGACGATGAGCCGCACCGTGTCGGCCGCCTCCGAGTCGGACGGCAGTCCCCATTCGGCCAGGACGTCGGTGACATACGTCCGGGCGGCGGAGACCGAGGCGGGATCGCTCGGCAGAGTGACGGATGCTTCCTGGTGATCTGCCATGCGACGTCGTCCCTTTCCCACGGGACCGGAGTCCGACCGAAGCGGATGACTTCGAGTCGGTACCGGACTGGTGCTTGCGCCAGAGTGCCACTACCTCGGCGTTCGTGGTGCCGATCCACCAAGATATGCATATATCTGTCGCTCGAAGCGGTGAACTCTGCAACGGTCGACCGTATTTGGGCGGGCAACCGGTTTGTCCTCTACCGTCGGCGTGACGCCGGACGCCATAGCGTCCGCGCGACGGTCGGAAGGAGACGGCCATGCAGTACGGCCCCGCGGTGCGCCGACGTAAACTCGGCGCCGAACTTCGTGCCCTGCGTGCCCTCGCGGGCCTCACGAGCGGCGAGGCGGCCCGCCTCGTGGGCTGGCACCAGTCGAAGGTCAGCCGGATCGAGACCGGCCGCAGCGGGGTCAAGCCCACGGACGTACGGCTGCTCCTGGACGCGTACGACGTCCGGGACCCTGAGCTGCACGAGTTGCTCGTCGTGCTGGCGGGCTCGGACAACGACGGCCGGCACCACTGGTGGCACGCCTACCGCGGCCTGCTGCCGTCGACGTACAGCGATTTCATCAGTCTTGAGGCGCAGGCGGGGTCCATGCGGACGCTGGAGAACTCCGTGGTGCCGGGCCTTCTGCAGACGCCGGAGTACGCCCGCGAGGTGACGCGGGCCGCGGTGGACGGGGCGCACGACGGAAAAGTGGACGCGCTGGTGGAAGTGCGCCTCGCGCGCCAGGAGGTGCTGCGTTCGAACAAACCGCTCCGACTTAGTGCCGTTCTGGACGAGGCGGTGCTGCGGCGGACCGTCGGCGGGCCGGAGGTCATGGCACGGCAGTTGGACCGGCTGCGGGAGGCCGCGCAACTCCCTCACGTGCGGATTCAGGTGCTTCCCTTCGGAGTTGGGGCTCACGTCGGCGTCACCGGGCCCTTTGTTATTTTTTCGTTTACGAACAGATCTGATCTGGACGTGGTTGTTCTCGACCACTTGACGAGTAGCCTCTATCTCGAACAGAGAGAAGACCTCCAGTCGTACGAAGAGGCCTTCAACTCCCTTCAGGGCCAGGCCCTTTCGCCCGCGGACACGTTGGATTTCATCGCCGGTGTAGCTGACGGCGCATAAGGAGGCACCATGCCCGCCACGCCTCGGTACGTACCTTCCAGCACCCTTCTGCACGGCGTGCGGTGGCAGCGCAGCAGCCGCAGCACGGGAATGAACAACTGCGTCGAGACGGCCCGGCCGGACTCCGGCCCGTGGGCCGGACTGCTCGCGGTACGCGACTCCAAGAACGCCTCGGGGCCCGCTCTTGTCTTCGCCGCCGCGGCCTGGGAAGGCTTTATCGGCTCGCTTCGATGATCACGCCGACGGCCCGGCCGAGCTGCCCGTCCGTGAGATCCGCGCGGGCCGTGAGCCGCAGCCGTGAGATCCCGTCCGGTACCGACGGGGGACGGAAGCAGCCGACGGCCAGACCCGCCTCCCGGCAGTCCGCGGCCCAGCGCAGCGCCCGCTCCGGGGAAGAGGCCCGCACGGAGACCACCGCGGCGTCGGGCCGTACGGCTTCGAGACCCGCGGCCGTCAGCCGCTCGTACAGCGCTGTGGCCACCGCACGCGCGCGCGTGGCCCGTTGCGGCTCCCTGCGCAGCAGACGCAGGGCCGCGAGGGCCGCGCCCACCGACGCGGGGGCCAGACCCGTGTCGAAGATGAAGGTGCGGGCCGCGTTCACCAGATGGTCGATGACGTGGGCCGGTCCGAGGACGGCACCGCCCTGGCTGCCGAGCGACTTCGAGAGGGTGACGGTGGTGACGACGTCGGGCGCGCCCGCGAGTCCGGCCGCCCACGCGGCGCCCTGCCCGCCGTCGCCGAGGACGCCCAGACCGTGGGCGTCGTCCAGGAGCAGCGCAGCGCCGGGTCTGCCGGAGTCACCGGGTTCGCCGGATTCCCGGCAGGCGGCGGCCAGCGCGGACAGGGGTGCCGCGTCGCCGTCCACCGAGAAGACCGTGTCGGAGACGACGAGCGCGGGCCCGGTGCGCGTGTCCAGCGCCTTGCGGACGGCGTCGGGGTCGGCGTGGGCGACGACCTGAGTGGTGCCCCGCGCGAGACGGCAGCCGTCGATCAGCGAGGCGTGGTTGCCCGCGTCGGAGACGATGAGCGAGCCGTGCGGCGCCAGCGCGGTGACGGCGGCGAGGTTGGCCGCGTACCCCGAGGAGAAGACGAGCGCGGACTCGAAGCCGCAGAACTCGGCCAGCTCGGCTTCGAGCTCGGCGTGCAGTTCCGTGGTGCCGCTGACGAGCCGGGAGCCGGTGGCGCCGCCGCCCCAGGCACGGGCGGCGCGCGCGGCGCCCTCCGTGACCTCGGGGTGCCGGGCCAGGCCCAGATAATCGTTCCCGGCGAGGTCGAGGAGCGCGGAGTCGGCGGGGCGCGGCCGCAGGGTACGGACGAGTCCGGCCCGGCGGCGTGCCCGCGCCTGCTCGTCGATCCACTCGAACGGCGATCGGGCCATGTGTCCTCCGGGCCATGATGCGGGGTGTGGGTGAGGGTGTCCCATGGGGCCCCGACACACGACTTTCCGCCCGGCCGTCCCCACTGCCTTGTGCAGGCAACGCACAGATGCCTTTTGTAGGCAACGCACAGACCCTAGCCGGACCACCAGCCGCCCATGATGTGGCAATACCCACACGTCGAACCGTCTCTGTTGTCCGGTCCCTCCTTGGCCCGGCGCGGTCGGATAGGCCAGGATCGGACCTCATGGACCTGCTGAACACGCTGCTGGACAAGGGGCTTCGGCGCGAGCTGCCGACCCGCGAAGAGGCACTGGCCGTGCTGGCCACCTCCGACGACGAACTCCTCGATGTGGTGGCCGCGGCCGGCAAGGTACGCCGCCAGTGGTTCGGCCGACGGGTGAAACTCAACTACCTCGTCAACCTGAAGTCGGGCCTGTGCCCCGAGGACTGCTCGTACTGCTCGCAGCGGCTCGGCTCGAAGGCCGAGATCCTCAAGTACACCTGGCTGAAGCCCGACCAGGCCTCCGAGGCCGCGGCGGCCGGGCTCGCGGGCGGCGCCAAGCGGGTGTGCCTGGTGGCGAGCGGGCGCGGCCCGACGGACCGTGACGTCGACCGGGTCTCGGACACCATCAAGGCGATCAAGGACCAGAACGAGGGCGTCGAGGTGTGCGCCTGCCTCGGGCTCCTCTCGGACGGCCAGGCCGAGCGGCTGCGCGAGGCGGGGGCCGACGCCTACAACCACAACCTCAACACGTCCGAGGGGACGTACGGGGACATCACGACCACCCACACGTACGCCGACCGGGTGGACACGGTCCAGAAGGCGCACGCGGCGGGTCTGTCCGCCTGTTCCGGTCTGATCGCGGGCATGGGCGAGAGCGACGAGGACCTGGTCGACGTCGTCTACGCGCTGCGGGCGCTCGACCCCGACTCGGTCCCGGTGAACTTCCTGATCCCGTTCGAGGGCACCCCGCTCGCCAAGGAGTGGAACCTCACCCCGCAGCGGTGTCTGCGCATCCTCGCGATGGTCCGGTTCGTCTGCCCGGACGTCGAGGTGCGCATCGCGGGCGGCCGCGAGGTCCATCTCCGTACGATGCAGCCCCTCGCCCTGCACCTCGCCAACTCGATCTTCCTCGGCGACTACCTCACCAGCGAGGGCCAGGCGGGCAAGGCCGACCTGGACATGATCACGGACGCCGGGTTCGAGGTGGAGGGCACGGGCGAGGTGACGCTCCCGGAGCACCGCGTCGCCGCGCACGCGGGACCGGGATGCGGCTCGCACGCGGACGCGGCCAGTGACGCGGGGTGCGGCTCGCACGGGGGCGGCGGCTGCGGCTCGGCGGGCCAGGAGCAGGCCCAGGCCCCGAAGGAACCGGTCTCGAAGGAACCGGTCTCCGCGGCGCGTACGGACCTGGTCTCGGTACGCCGTCGGGGCGCCGGAACGGATCTCGCGCCCAATGCCTGATCTGTCCCCGCCCGACAGGGCCGTGCGTGAGCTGCTCGAACTGGACCGGCGGCACGTCTGGCATCCGTACGGGCCGATGCCCGGCCGGCAGGAACCGCTCGTCGTGGAGTCGGCGAGCGGGGTGCGGCTGCGACTGGCCGGCGGCGGCGACGAGCTGATCGACGGCATGTCGTCCTGGTGGTCGGCGATCCACGGCTACAACCACCCGGCGCTCAACGAGGCGGCCCGCGACCAGCTCGGCCGGATGAGCCATGTGATGTTCGGCGGGCTCACGCACGAGCCCGCCGTACGACTGGCGAAGCGTCTTGTCGACATGTCACCCGAAGGGCTTGAGCATGTCTTCCTGGCCGACTCGGGCTCGGTGTCCGTCGAGGTCGCCGTCAAGATGTGCCTCCAGCACTGGCGTTCGCTCGGCCGACCCGGCAAGCAGCGCCTGCTGACCTGGCGCGGCGGCTATCACGGCGACACCTGGCAACCGATGTCGGTGTGCGACCCCGAGGGCGGGATGCACGAGCTGTGGCAGGGCGTGCTCCAGCGCCAGGTCTTCGCCGACGCGCCACCGGTCGCGTACGAGGAGGCGTACGCCGAGCATCTGCGGACGCTGATCGAGCGGCACGCGGACGAACTGGCCGCGGTGATCGTGGAGCCGGTGGTGCAGGGCGCGGGCGGGATGCGGTTCCACTCCCCCGCGTATCTGCGGGTGCTGCGCGAGGCGTGCGACGCGCACGACGTACTGCTCGTGTTCGACGAGATCGCGACGGGCTTCGGGCGTACGGGGGCGCTGTTCGCGGCTGGGCACGCGGGGGTGACCCCGGATGTGATGTGCGTCGGCAAGGCGCTGACCGGCGGATATCTGACGATGGCGGCGACGCTGTGCACCTCGCGGGTGGCTGACGGGATCTCGCGGGGCGAGGTACCGGTTCTCGCCCACGGCCCGACGTTCATGGGCAATCCCCTCGCCGCCGCCGTGGCCTGCGCCTCGATCGACCTTCTCCTCGGCCAGGACTGGCAGACCGAGGTCAAGCGCATCGAGACGGGTCTGCGGGACGGTTTGGCGCCGGCGGCGGAACTGCCCGGGGTCCGGGACGTACGCGTCCTCGGTGCCATCGGGGTGGTGCAGTTGGACCACGAGATCGACATGGCGGCGGCGACCCGGGCGGCGGTGCGCGAAGGCGTGTGGCTGCGGCCGTTCCGGGACCTCGTCTACACGATGCCGCCGTACGTCACCGGTGACGCCGATCTGGCACGGATCACGGCGGCCGTGTGCGCGGCGGCGCGGGAGGGTTGAGGGCTGACATGACGGTACTGGTGATCACGGGGACGGGCACGGAGGTCGGCAAGACCGTCACTACGGCCGCCGTGGCCGCGGCGGCCGTCGCGGCCGGGCGGTCGGTGGCCGTGCTCAAGCCCGCGCAGACGGGTGTGCTGCCGGGTGAGGCCGGGGACGCCGACGAGGTGGTACGGCTCGCCGGGGCGGTCACGGCCGTCGAACTCGCCCGCTATCCCGAGCCGTTGGCCCCCGCCACGGCTGCCCGGCGGGCCGGTCTCGCGCCGGTGGGGCCCGCGGAGGTGGCCGAGGCCGCGGGCAAGTTGGCCGCCGATCACGACCTCGTGCTGGTGGAGGGGGCGGGCGGGCTGCTCGTGCGGTTCGACGACGAGGGCGGCACGCTCGCGGACGCGGCGCGGTTGTTGGGGGCTCCTGTGGTGGTGGTGGCCTCCGCCGGGCTCGGGACGCTGAACACGACGGAGCTGACTGCTCGCGAGCTGCGTTTTCGACAGCTCGAACTGCTCGGCGTCGTCATCGGCAGCTGGCCCGACGAGCCGGATCTGGCGGCGCGTTGCAATGTGGTGGATCTTCCGGTGGTGGCGGGGGTGCCGTTGTTGGGGGCTCTGCCCGGGGGTGTGGGGCGGCTCTCGCCTGCGAGTTTCCGGAGCGGGGCGGGGGGTTGGCTTGCGCCGGGGCTCGGGGGGAGCTGGGATGTGGAGGCGTTCACGGCCGAGTGCCAGCGCTTCTGAACAGGGGGGGTGGCTCGGGCCGGTGGTGAGTCGCGGGTCGAGTGTGGCCGATCGCGCCGTTCCCCGCGCCCCCAGAAGACTGCGCCGTTCCACGCACCCCTGTTTGGGGGCGCGGGGAACGGCGCGATCGGCCCCCATCTGGGCGCAGATGACGGACGACCTCCCGGCTGGGGCACTTTCACTCCTCCGCTGCCAGGAGTCTGACCAGTTCGATCCGGGATCGTATGCCGAGGCGGTTGAAGACACCCCTCAGGTGATGGTCGATGGTCCGCGGACTGAGCAGCAGCCGGGCCGCGATCTCCCGATTGGTCGCCCCCTCGGCGGCCATCCTCGCCACCGTGAGCTGCTGCGCGGTCAACAGCCCGGCCATGCTCCGCGCAGCAGCCTGCGCCCGCGCCGGCTCCCCCAGCGCCCGGAGCTCCGCCCGAGCCTCGGCCGCACAGTGCGGCGACCCGAAGTACTCGAAGGCCTCAAGCGCGCTGTGCAGCCGGTCCCGCGCCTCCGTGCGATTGCGCAGCCTGCGCAGGGCCCCGCCGAACAGCAGCTCCGTACGGGCACGTTCGAAGTCCCGGGTGCCGCCCGCGTGGAGGTCGAGGGCCGTCCGGTAGTGGTCGGCGGCCTCGTGCCCGGTGGCCAGCAGGCCCCGGCAGCGGGCGCTCAGCGCCAGGTCGTCCGCGCTGCGCACAACGCGAGCCCACCGGTCGTAGTCGGCGTGGGCCCTGCGCGCGACCCGGGTGTCGCCGGTACGGACGGCGGCTTCCACGTAGTGCGGGGTGGCGAGGTGGCGGACGGCCCGGTGCCCGTGCCCGGGACCGAATCCGGCGAGCGCGCGCAGCCGGGACGCGGACGCCGCGTAACGGCCCATGCTGAGGTCGAGGAAGGCGAGCGCCCACAGGGCGAGCGCGGCGGGGAGCCCGAGGCCGTGCTCCAGGGCGTGTGCGCGGGCCAACGCGGCGCGCGCCCTGCACAGTTCCTCGTCCCCGGTGACGGCCGCGAACATGGCGAGGGCCGCCTGGAGATGGCAGGCCCCGTTGTCCTGCCCGGTGGCGTACGCCTGCCGCAGTGCCTCCAGCGCGGCGGCCCCGGCGGATCGCGGGCGGCCCGTCCAGAACTCGGCGTACGCCTGGAACTCCATGGCCTGCGGAACGGTCGCGGGCTCGCCCACGGCACGGGCCGAAGCGGCGGCCCGGACGGCCGCGGACGCGGCGCGGGTGTGGTCGCCGAGCAGCAGCGCCGCGATGGAGGAGTGGATGAGGGAAGTGGGGTCGCCGCCCGGTCCGCAGCGACCGGCTGCCGCTCTCAGCAGGTCGCGGGCGTCCTCGTACCGCCCCTCGAACGCCGCGGTCAGTCCCCCGAGCGTGCCGGGACCCGCGATGCCGAGCCGGGCGGCGACGGCGGCGGCCTCCCGGCAGCGGCGCAGGTCGCCGGTGTAGATGGCGGCTTCGGTGGCACGTGCCACCAGGTGCGCGGCGGTGCCGGAACCCACCGGGCGCCCGCCCCGGGTTCCGCCCGCGCCCTCGGCCAGGGCCCCCCGGGTTCCGCCCGCGCCCTCGATCAGGACTACCCGGGTTCCGCCCGCGGCTTCGATCAGCGCGTCGAAGGCTTCCGTGGCGTTCCCCGCGCGTAGAGCGAGCAGTCCGCCGAGCCCGTCGACATCCCCGTGGGCGGCCAGGCGGCGGGCCCGGTCGCCGTCCCCGGAACGCCAGGCGTCGGCGGCGGCCCTGGCCAGCAGGCGCGGGCGTTCGCGCGGGTCCGGGGTCAGGGCCGCCGCCCGTTCCAGGAGCCCGCAGGCCAGGGCGTGTTCACCGGCGACGCGTGCCTCGTGGGCCGAGGCGCGCAGTTCCGCCGCGAGGCGCCGGCTGGGGCCGAGTGCCGCGGCGGCGCGGTGCCAGGACCGGCGGGGTGCCTCGCCCTCGCCGCGCAGGACCCGGGCGAGGAGGCGGTGCGTCTCGCGCCGGTCGACCGCGGACGCCGTCTCGTAGGCGGCGATACGGGTCCAGGGGTCCCGGAACACGACGCCGGCTGAGGTCGCGCGGGCGAGCCCGGCCGCTTCGGCGTCGTCGAGGAGGCCGGTGTCCAGGCGGGCCGCGGTCACCGCCCGTTGGTAGGCGTGCGTGGCGATCGGGTGCTGGTCGGCGGCGGCGATCAGCAGCAGGCGCCGGGTGTCCGGGGCGAGCGAGCGCAACTCGGGCCGACGGGACCGCAGAAGGCCGGGCACCGCACCGACGGGGTCGGCCGGGAGCGGTTCGAGACCGGCCCGTTGGCGCTCGCCGAGGGCGTCCGCGAGCTCCGCGGCGGCGAGCGGATCACCGTGCGCGGCGCACAGCACCCTGACCCGAACGCCCTCGGACAACGGCGTTCGCGTGGGGGGCCGCGAGGCGTTGCCCGGTTGTTCCGGGGCGTTCATGAGGGGCGGTGGCGAATGGTGCGGGAGAGGCGGGGGGTTCACCGAGGTCACCACAGCGCTCACGTTACTGGCGAGTTAATTGGTGCGTAAAGACCGGCGAGTTCACCGATGCGGCGCGCGTAGACCCCACCGGACACTCCTGACGAACCCACCCCCGTCAGGAGGCGTCATGACCCGCCGCATTCGCACTGCCGGCACGGTCTTCACAGCCGCGCTCGCGTCACTGCTCATGTTCCTTTCCCTCCCCGCGTCCCCGGCCCACGCCGCCGCCCGCAACCCCGTCGTGTTCGTGCACGGACTGAGCAGTTCGTCGAGCAGCTGGGACGACTGGGTCGCCGACTTCAAGGCCGACGGCTACACCGGTTCCGAGCTCTTCTCCTGGTCGTACGACTGGGGCCGGTCGAACGCCACGACCGCCCAGCAGCTGGCCACCAAGATCCAGAGCGTGCGCACCCAGACGGGCGCGGCCAAGGTCGACCTGGTCGTCCACTCCATGGGCGCGCTGAACTCCCGTTACTACCTGAAGAACCTCGGCGGCACCGCGTACGTGGACGACTTCGTCTCGACGGCGGGCGTCAACCACGGCACCACGACGGCCGGTTGGTGCACGTGGCTCTACACGTCCTGCGCGGAGATGTACACCGGCAGTTCGTTCCTGACGTCGCTCAACTCGGGGGACGAGACACCCGGCGGTGTCTCCTACGCCAGTTACTGGTCGAACTGCGACGACGCGCTGACCCCCGACACCAGCGCGATCCTCAGCGGCGCCACCAATGTAGAGGTCGGATGCGTCTCGCACACCGACATGAACAACGACTACGGCGTCTACGAGCAGGTGCGGGACTTCATCGCCTGACGTCCCAGGAGCCCGTCCCGGTCCGTCCTGTGGTCCCGGCGCGGCGGGGACCACAGCACGGACTCGCGCGGTCCGCGGCGGGAACGCGCGGCGACCGACGGGTGAGCGCGGCCCTCCGGGGGGACAATCGCGGTAGGTCCACGCCCCAAGGGGAGGCCTCATGCGACCGCGCGGCTCCAGAACCGCCCCGACCGGCACGCTGTCCGCGACTCCGGTGCACCACCCGCTGTTCGCCCGCTTCTACGCCCGGCTCAGCGTGGCCGCCGAGCCGACGATCGGCGTCCACCGCGACGAACTGCTCGCCGGGCTCTCCGGCCGGATCATCGAGATCGGCGCGGGCAACGGACTGAACTTCGCCCACTATCCGAGCACGGTCTCGGAGGTCGTCGCGATCGAACCCGAGCGCCGGCTACGGCAGTTGGCCGTGACCGCCGCGCTGCGTTCCGACGTGCCGGTCGACGTGGTGCCGGGGGTCGCGGAGGCCCTGCCGGTCAAGAGCGAGGCGTTCGACGGAGCCGTCGTGTCACTGGTGCTGTGCAGCGTACGGGACCTGCCGCGGGCCCTCGCCGAGATCCACCGCGTGCTGCGTCCGGGCGGTGAGCTGCGCTTCTTCGAGCACGGCAGCGGCGGCGGGCGGGCGATGACGGCCGGACAGCGCATCCTCGACCGCACGGTGTGGCCCCTGCTGTTCGGCGGCTGCCACGTGGGCCGGGACCCGGTCGGCGCGATCCGGGACGCGGGGTACGAACTCGGCCCCTACCGGCGGTTGTTGGTGCCCGAGAAGGGACCGCGGACGCCTAGTTCGTACTGTGTGCTGGGCACCGCGCGCCGGCCGTCGGCCTCCGGAAGTCCTGAGCTCCCGAGTTCCTGAGGGCCCCGAGGTCCCGAAGCCGGAAAGTCTCACGCCGGGAAGTCTGACACCAGGAAGTCTCACGCCGGGAAGGCGTCACAGCGTCCACTGGCGCAGCTCGTGCGCGATGTCCTGCACCGTCGCATCGCCCGTCTTGACCAGTCTGGCCAGGTCGCGGACCTGCTCGGGCGAGGTGACGACCTTCAGGCCGCTGGCCACGAGGTAGGCGTACGCGACGGCCATCGCGAACATGGCGTTCGAGCGTTCGAGCGCCGGGACGTGCAGCAGGACCTGGAGCAGTGCGGCGGCGCGGGCGTGCGGGCTGTCGTACACGGGGACGCCGAAGATCTCGGCCTCGTGCCGGCCCACCGCGGCGACGAGGGCACCCCAGTCGACGACCTGCGGGTCCCCCGGCGTCTTGTGCTCGGCGACCATGAGGAGCCAGGCGAGGTCGACTCTGATGTTCAGTGGTTCGTTCAAGGGCTCAGCGACGGCCTTCCCGGTCCGCGCCCCGGTCCGCAGCCCGACCTCGGTCCGCACCCCGGTCCGTGCCGAACTCCTCGGCGAAGACGGACTCGTACTGCTTCATGAAGTCGGCGGCGGCCTCCACGAAGGTGTGGCCGGCTTCCCCGGTGTCCTGTCTGACCAGTTCCTCGATGTAGCGGTTGACACTCATCCCGCGGGCCAGGGCGCGTTCACGCGCGGCCCGGGCGGTGCCCTCGTCCACGCGCACGTTCAGCTGGGTCTTAGCCATACTTCGAAGCTAGCGCCGAAACGCTAGCAAGGGCAAGAGGGGCCGGTCCGCACGCATCCCCTAAGGGTGCCCCTTACATGAACCCTGAGGTAACCGACCTGCGACGGAGACCACCCGGCACTTCGGGGGGATACCGGGTGTGCCCCGCATCACACTAGGCTCACCCGCGGACACCGAAGTCCGACCACGGGGAGGCGGCCTTGTCCACAGCAGCTGCGGAGCACGCCCTCGGGCGCACGGGCCCGGAGGGGACGGCGGCCCGTGCCCGGGGCCTCACGAAGGCGTACGGGTCGGGTGAGACGGCCGTGCTCGCCCTCGACTCGGTCGACGTGGACATCGCGCGTGGCCGTTTCACGGCGGTCATGGGTCCCTCGGGATCCGGCAAGTCCACCCTGATGCACTGTCTGGCGGGCCTCGACTCCGTGTCGGCCGGACAGGTATGGCTGGGCGACACGGAGATCACCGGGTTGAAGGAGCGCGAGCTGACCCGGCTGCGGCGGGACCGGATCGGCTTCATGTTCCAGTCGTTCAACCTGATACCGACCCTGAACGCGGCGGAGAACATCACGCTGCCCATGGACATCGCGGGCCAGAAGCCCGACGAGAAGTGGCTGAACCAGGTCATCGACCAGCTCGGGCTGCGCGACCGCCTCAAGCACCGGCCCGCGCAGCTCTCCGGCGGTCAGCAGCAGCGGGTGGCCTGCGCCCGGGCCCTCGCCTCGCGCCCCGAGCTGATCTTCGCGGACGAGCCGACCGGCAACCTCGACTCGCGCGCGGGCCTTGAGGTGCTCGGTTTCCTGCGGGAAGCCGTCGACGAGCTGGGGCAGACCGTGGTCATGGTCACCCATGATCCGGGTGCGGCGGGCCACGCCGACCTGGTCCTCTTCCTCGGGGACGGGCGGATCGTGGACGAGATGGCCCGGCCCACCGCCGACGCGGTGCTGGAGCGCATGAAGAGGTTCGACACGGTCCGCGGGACGGCCGAGACCTCCGAGCCGCCAGGGACATCCGAGGCCTCCGGGACGTCCGGAGCATCCGGGGCGTCCGGGATTCCCGAGGGGGACGCCGACCCCGATCGTAAGAGCGTTCCCGGCCAGGGCATCGCCCCCGACAGGGACTGAGGGGGCGGGCCGTCGTGCTGAAGGCGACACTCCGGAGTTTCCTCGCTCACAAGGGCCGGCTGCTGCTCTCGGCGCTGGCCGTCGTCCTGTCCGTGGCGTTCGTCGCGGGCAGCCTGATCTTCTCGGACACGGTCAGCCGGACCTTCGACCGGCTCTTCGCGTCCACCTCGGCCGACGTCACCGTGAGCCCGAAGGAGGATCTGGAGTCGCAGATCCCCTCCGGGGCCGTCGAGACGGTGCCCACGACCCTCCTGGACCGCATCGCGAAGGTCGACGGGGTCGCCCTCGCCCGGCCGGACGTGTCCGTCGAGAACGTCACCGTCGTCGACAAGGACAACGAGTCGGTGGGCCCGACCACGGGCGCGCCCACCATCGCCGCCGACTGGTACGTCACCGACCGCAGCCCCGTGGAGCTGACCTCGGGGCACGCCCCGCGCGGGCCCGGCGAGGCGCTCCTCGACGCGGACACGGCCGACGAGAAGCACGTGGACATCGGTGATCCGCTGACCGTGATCGCGCAGCCCGGCTCGTTCAAGGTGCAGGTCGTCGGCATCGCGACCTTCAAGACCACCAACCCGGGCGCCGCACTCGTCTTCCTCGACCCGGCCGTCGCACCGGAAAAGCTGCTGGGCCGGGGCGGGGTCGCCACCAGCATCCAGGTGGACGCGGACCAGGGAGTGACCGACGCGCAGCTCAAGCGGCGCATCGCCACCGAACTCGGCTCGGGCAGGTACGAGTTGGAGACCGCCGACGAGCAGGCCGAGTCGGCCGCGTCCCAACTCGGCGGATTCCTCGACGTGATCAAGTACGTGATGCTCGGCTTCGCGGGCATCGCGGTGCTGGTCGGGGTCTTCCTGATCGTCAACACCTTCTCCATGCTGATCGCCCAACGCACGCGCGAGCTGGGCCTGTTGCGCGCGCTCGGCGCCGACCGGCGGCAGGTGCGCAGGTCCGTGCTCACGGAGGCGATACTGCTGGGCCTGGTGGGCTCGACGCTCGGCCTGGCCGCGGGCATCGGGCTCGCGTTCGGCCTGATCAAGCTCATGGGCGTCTTCGGGATGAACCTGAAGACCACCGAGATGGTCATCGGGTGGGGAACGCCCGTCGCGGCGTACGTCGTCGGGGTGGGCGTCACCTTCGTCGCGGCGTACCTGCCGGCCCGCCGGGCCGCCACGGTGTCACCGATGGCCGCGCTGGCCGACGCCGAGATCGCCGGTGTGGGGCGGCCGTTGCGGGTCCGGGCCGTCGTCGGGTCGATCGTCGGCGCGCTGGGCGCCGCCGCGCTCGTGGGCTGCGTGACGGCTACGGAGACCTCGTCCGCCGCGTCGCTGCTGGGTCTCGGTGTCGTCCTCACCCTCATCGCGACGGTGATCGCCGGGCCGTTGCTCGTCCGTCCCGTGATCCGTGTCCTGGGCGGATTCTTCCCCGCCCTGTTCGGCTCGGTCGGCCGGATGAGCCAGCGCAACGCGCTGCGCAACCCGCGTCGCACGGGCGCCACCGCGGCCGCCCTGATGGTGGGCCTCGCCCTGGTGGGCGGCATGTCCGTGGCGAGCGCGTCCATGACCAAGTCCTTCGACGAGCAGATCGACAAGACGCTGGGCGCCGACTTCGTGGTGCAGAACGCCAACTTCATGCCGTTCCCGCAGGAGATCACCGAGAAGGTCGAGGCCACCGAGGGCGCCGGGCTCGTCGTACGGCAGCGGTTCGCGCCGGTCGCCGTCCGGCTGCCGGACGGCGACCGCGTCGAGACGACCGCGGCGGGCTACGACCCGGATCTCGACGAGGTCGCCCGCATCACCTACGCCGAGGGGAACACGGCCGCCGCGCTCGCGGACGGCAGCATCGCCATGGACGCCGGCTTCGCCGAGGACCACGGCGTGCGGCTCGGCAGCACGATCCCCGTCGAGTTCCCCGCCGGGCGCAAGACCGAGCTGAAGGTCGCGGCGCTGACCGACCAGGACGCCGCGGAGGGCTTCGGAACGCAGGGCGGGCTGTTCCTCGGCTTCGCGACCGTCGAGAAGTTCGTGCCGGGCGGCCAGGACTCCGCGCTGTACGTGAACGCGGCCTCGGGCGCCTCCGACAAGACCCTGCGCGCCAGCCTCGACAAGACACTCGACCCCTATCCCCAGGTGCAGGTGCGCGACCTGGCCGACTACAAGAAACTGATCCACGATCAGATCGCCGTGCTGCTCTACCTGGTGTACGCCCTGCTGGGGCTCGCGATCGTCATCGCGGTGCTCGGCGTGGTCAACACCCTCGCCCTGTCGGTCGTGGAGCGCACCCGTGAGATCGGGCTGCTGCGCGCGATCGGGCTCGCCCGGCGGCAGTTGCGCCGGATGATCAGGCTGGAGTCGGTGGTGATCGCCGTGTTCGGCGCGGTCCTCGGGCTGGCGCTCGGGCTCGTGTGGGGCGTGTGCGTGCAGCAGGTCCTCGCCCTGCAGGGGATGACGGCGTTCGCGATCCCGTGGACCACGCTCGTCGCGGTCGTCGTGGGATCGGCGGTCGTGGGCATCGTGGCGGCCCTGCTGCCGGCCCTGCGCGCGTCCCGCATGAACGTACTGGCCGCCATCGCACACGAGTGACCGGCCGGGGGGCGCGAACGGACGAGTCACCGGCACGGGCGTTCGGGGCGGTCGTCGCCGGGCTCCGGGGCGAGCGGCTGCGGGGCGGCGACCACTTCCGGGAGCGTGTCCGAATCGTGGAATCCGGTGTCCATGTCCGGCACCCGTGATGGGATCGCGGCATGAGTGATCTTCAGATACGGGCCGCCGGACCCGGCGACCTCGACACCGTCCTCGCGTTCTGGAGGACCGCCGCCGAGGGCACCAGCATCAGCGACGACCGGGACGGCGTGGAGCGGCTGATCGGCACGGACCCCGAGGCGCTGATCCTCGCCGAGCGGGACGGGGAGCTCGTGGGCACGGTCATCGCCGGCTTCGACGGCTGGCGCTGCCATCTGTACCGGCTCGCGGTGGACCCGGCCCGGCGCCGCCAGGGCATCGGCTCGGCCCTCCTGACCGCCGCCGAGGAACGCTTCGTACGGCTCGGCGGGCGCCGCGGGGACGCGATGGTGCTGGCGCGCAACGAAACCGCGCACCATGCCTGGCGCGCTGCGGGGTACGCGCCGGAAGAGCACTGGCGGCGTTGGGTCAAGCCGCTGGTCGAGTGACACCCCACCCAGGAAAGATGTGAGCGTCCGCCCATGGGCGAGCCTTCCGACAGTCCCGACATCCGACGCCACGGCGTCCCGCGGCGCCGACACCGCGCGAACCTTCCGTACCTGCCCGATCATGGAACGGAGGTGACCCGATGACAGAAGTGCTCCTCCTCGCCGTGGCGGTGCTGCTCTCGCTGGCCTGCGGTGCCTTCGTCGCGGCCGAGTTCTCCCTGACCACGGTCGAGCGCAGCCAGCTCGAACGGGCCGTCGAGCGCGGTGAGGTCGGCGCGGCGGGCGCCCTGAGGGCCGTGAAGAACCTCACCTTCCAGCTCTCCGGCGCTCAGCTCGGCATCACCGTCACCAACCTGGTCGTCGGCATGCTCGCCGAGTCGTCCGTCGCCCAGCTGATCGCCGGGCCCCTCGAAGCGGCCGGGGTGCCCAGCTCGGCGACCTCGTCGGTGGCGCTGGTGATCGGTACGGCCCTGTCGACGGTCTTCCTGATGGTCGTCGGCGAGCTGGTGCCCAAGAACTGGGCGATCTCCTCACCGCTGGCCGTGGCCAAGCGGGTGGCGACGCCGCAGCGCTGGTTCAGCGCGGTGTTCCGCCCGTTCATCTCCCACCTCAACAACACCGCCAACCGTGTCGTACGCCGCTTCGGCATCGAGCCCGCCGAGGAGCTGGCCTCCGCGCGCGGCCCGCAGGAACTGGTGGCCCTGGCCCGGCACTCCGCCAAACAGGGCGCCCTGGAGGCGGACACTGCCGAACTGTTCGTACGCACGCTGAACCTCGCCGACCTCACCGCGGAGAACGTCATGACACCGCGGGTCCAGGTCATCTCCCTGGACGTCCAGGCGACCTGCGAGGACGTGGCGAACGCGACGCGGGCGACCGGCCTGTCCCGCTTCCCCGTCCACCGCGGCAACCTCGACTCGGTCGTCGGGGTCGCGCACATCAAGGACGTCATCAGGGTGCCCGCCGACCGCAGGGCCCGTACGGCCGTGTCGCAGGTGATGCGCGAGCCCCTGTTCGTACCGGAGACGCTGACCGTCGAACGGCTGCTCGACCGGCTGTCCGGCAAGCGCACGATGGCCGTGGTCATCGACGAGTACGGCGGCACCGCGGGGGTCGCCACCCTGGAGGACATCGTCGAGGAGGTCGTCGGCGAGGTGCGCGACGAGCACGACCCGCACGAGACGTCCGACCTGGCGCAGGCCGGCACGGACGAGGAGGGCCGCACGCTGTACTCGGCCGACGGGTCCGTCCGCACCGACCGGCTCGCCCGCGTCGGACTGCGGGCGCCCGACGGGCCGTACGAGACGCTCGCGGGCCTGATGGCGGCGGAGCTGGGGCGCATCCCCGTCGAGGGGGACACGGTCGAGGTCGCCGGGTGGCGTCTTGACGTGGTGGACGCGACGGGGCGGCGGGCCGCGCGGGTGCTGATGCACGCGCCGGACGCCGGGGACACCCGCTCCGAAGAGGCCGGATCCGAAGGAGGGCGGGGACGATGACAGCCGTACAACTGCTGATCGGGCTGGCGACCCTGGTCGTGAACGCCTTCTTCGTGGCGGCCGAGTTCGCGCTGATCTCCGTACGCCGCAGCCAGATCGAGCCTTACGCGGAGGCGGGAGACCGCCGGGCGCGCGGGGTGATCTGGGGTCTTGAGCACGTGTCCGCGCTGATGGCCGCCGCACAGCTCGGCATCACGCTGTGCACGCTGGTCCTGGGTGTGGTCGCCGAACCCGCGATCGCGCATCTGCTGGAGCCGGTCTTCCACGCGGTGGGTCTGTCGACCGGCACGGGTCACGCGATCTCGTTCGTGATCGCGCTCACCGTGGCCACGTATCTGCACATGCTGCTCGGCGAGATGGTGCCGAAGAACATCGCGCTCGCCGAACCGGTACGGACGGCGCTGCTGCTCGGGCCGCCGCTGGTCGCCCTGTCGCGGGGGCTGCGGCCGGTGATCTTCACGGTCAACGCGTTCGCCAACGGGCTGCTGAAGCTGTTGCGTGTCGAGGTCCACGACGAGGTGTCCGCGACCTTCTCCGACACGGAGCTGGCCCGTCTGGTGAAGGATTCCAGCGAGGCGGGACTGATCGACGACCGCGCCCAGGAGCGTCTGCACGACGCCCTGGAGCTGGGCCGGCGACCGGTGCGGGACGTGGTGCTGCCGCTGGAGAACGTCGTCCACGCGCGCGTGGGCGTCACCCCCGAGCAGCTGGAGGCCCTGTCCGCCGAGTCCGGGTTCTCCCGCTTCCCCGTCGTGGACGAGGGACTGCGCATCGTCGGCTACCTCCACGTGAAGGACGCCCTGGACGCGATGCCGCGTGACCTGCCGTTCCAGGTGCGGGACATGCGGTCCATCGCCCGGGTCCGGGAGAGCACGCCGCTCGACGACGTACTGACCGCGATGCGGCGCGGCCGTACGCATCTGGCGGCGGTGCTCGGCGCGGACGGGCGGCTGGCCGGGATGGTGACGATGGAGGACGTGCTGCGGGAACTGTTCGGCCAGCCGGCCTGAATCCCGCGCCCACCGGTCACGCCGGGCGGCCGGCCCGCGCGGCAGACCGGTGGGTATGTGCACGCGCTATCATTTCTTCCGCCATGCAGACGAATGCCACCTTCACCAGCCTTGTCGCCGTCGGCGACTCCTTCACCGAGGGCATGTCGGACCTCCTTCCCGACGGTACGTACCGGGGCTGGGCGGACCTCCTCGCGGCCCGGATGGCCGCGCAGACGCCCGGCTTCCGCTACGCCAACCTCGCGGTGCGCGGCAAGCTCATCGGACAGATCGTCGCCGAGCAGGTGGACGTCGCGGTGGAGATGCGGCCCGACGTGATCACGCTGGTCGGCGGCCTCAACGACACGCTGCGGCCCAAGGTCGACATGGCGCGTGTCCGGGGACTCCTGGAAGAGGCCGTGGAGCGCCTGGCACCGGCATGCAAGCAGCTCGTCCTGATGCGCAGCCCCGGCCGCCAGGGCCCGGTCATGGAGCGGTTCCGCCCCCGCATGGAGGAGCTGTTCGTCTGTATCGACGAGCTCGCGTCCCGGCACGGCGCACTCGTGGTCGACCTCTACGGAGCGCAGTCCCTGGGCGACCCCCGCATGTGGGACGTGGACCGGCTGCATCTGACGGGCGAGGGGCACCGCCGGGTCGCCGAGGCGGTGTGGCAGGCGCTCGGGCACGCGGCCGAGGACGCCGAGTGGCACACCCCGATGCCGCCCTCCGACCCGCCCGGCTGGGCCGCCCGCCGGACCGCCGACGTGCGCTTCGCCCGCCAGTACCTCCTGCCGTGGATCGGCCGCCGGCTGACCGGCCGCTCCTCGGGCGACGGCCGCCTGCCCAAACGACCGGAACTGCTGCCCTACGACGAGTACAAGGGGTCCGTGGAGCGGGGACGCCCGGCGGGGTCCTGACGGCTTCGTAGGTCCCGACAAATCAGCCCGTGGCGCTGGCCTGCAGGAACCGCCAGTAGAATCCGTACACGTGACTGCGCCCGCAAAGCCCCGTATCCCGAACGTCCTCGCCGGCCGCTACGCCTCGGCCGAGCTCGCCACCCTGTGGTCCCCCGAGCAGAAGGTGAGGCTGGAGCGTCAGCTCTGGCTCGCCGTGCTGCGGGCCCAGAAGGACCTCGGGATCGAGGTGCCCGACGCCGCGCTCGCCGACTACGAGCGGGTCCTGGACCAGGTCGACCTGGCCTCTATCGCCGAGCGGGAGAAGGTCACGCGGCACGACGTGAAGGCGCGGATCGAGGAGTTCAACGACCTCGCCGGGCACGAGCACGTCCACAAGGGCATGACGTCCCGCGACCTCACCGAGAACGTCGAGCAGCTGCAGATCCGGCTCTCCCTGGAGCTGGTGCGCGACCGCACCGTCGCCGTCCTCGCGCGCCTCGGCAGGCTCGCGGGCGAGTACGGCGAGCTGGTCGTCGCGGGCCGCTCGCACAACGTGGCGGCGCAGGCGACCACCCTCGGCAAGCGTTTCGCGACCGCCGCCGACGAGCTGCTCGTCGCGCACGGCCGGGTGGAGGAGCTGCTCGCCCACTATCCGCTGCGCGGCATCAAGGGCCCGGTGGGCACGGCCCAGGACATGCTCGACCTGCTGGGCGGGGACGCGGCGAAGCTCGCCGACCTGGAGCAGCGGATCGCCCGGCACCTCGGCTTCTCGCAGGCGTTCACCTCGGTGGGCCAGGTCTACCCGCGCTCGCTGGACTACGAGGTCGTGACCGCTCTGGTGCAGCTGGCCGCGGCTCCGTCCTCCACCGCCAAGACCATCCGGCTGATGGCAGGGCACGAGCTGGTGACCGAGGGCTTCAAGCCCGGCCAGGTCGGTTCCTCCGCGATGCCGCACAAGATGAACACCCGCTCCTGCGAGCGCGTCAACGGCCTGATGGTGATCCTGCGCGGCTACGCCTCGATGACGGGCGAGCTGGCGGGCGACCAGTGGAACGAGGGGGACGTGTCCTGCTCGGTGGTGCGCCGGGTCGCGCTGCCCGACGCGTTCTTCGCGCTGGACGGCCTGCTGGAGACCTTCCTCACCGTCCTCGACGAGTTCGGCGCCTTCCCGGCGGTCGTCGCGCGCGAGCTGGACCGCTACCTGCCGTTCCTCGCGACGACGAAGGTCCTCATGGCCGCGGTGCGCGCGGGTGTGGGCCGTGAGGTCGCGCACGAGGCCATCAAGGAGAACGCCGTCGCCTCCGCCCTCGCCATGCGTGAGCAGGGCACCGAGCGCAACGAGCTCCTCGACAAGCTGGCCGCGGACGAGCGCATCCCGCTCGACCGGGCGCAGTTGGACGCCCTGATGGCCGACAAGCTGTCCTTCACGGGGGCCGCCGCCGACCAGGTGGCCGCGGTCGTCGTCCGCGTCGAGGAGATCCTCAAGCAGCACCCGGAGGCAGCGGGTTACACGCCGGGGGCGATCCTCTGACGCGGTTCACCCCCGCCGAACTGGAGGCCGCCCGCGACCGGCTCGTACCGGATGTCGCCGCGGACGGTCTCCAGGTGCTGTTCTGCGGTATCAACCCGGGATTGATGACCGCCGCGACGGGCCACCATTTCGCCCGCCCCGGCAACCGCTTCTGGCCGGTCCTGCACCTGTCCGGCTTCACCCCGCGGCAGCTGAAGCCCTCGGAACAGGACGAGTTGCTCTCGTACGGGCTCGGCATCACCAATGTGGTGGCGCGGGCGAGCGCCCGGGCCGACGAGCTGAGCGCGGACGAGTACCGGGAGGGCGGGCGGCTGCTCGCCGCCAAGGTGGCGCGGCTGCGGCCCCGCTGGCTCGCGGTGGTGGGCGTGACCGCCTACCGGGCCGCCTTCGACGACCGCAAGGCCGTGATCGGGCCGCAGGAACGGACGTTCGGCTCCACGCGCGTGTGGGTCCTGCCCAACCCCAGCGGCCTGAACGCACACTGGACGGCGGCAACGATGGCAGAGGAGTTCGCCCGCCTACGCAAGACCGCGCGAACCTCGCGCTCCTAGGGGGCACGGGGAACGGCGCAATCTTTTGCGTCTCCAGGGGCGCGGGGAACGGCGCGATCCTTTAGGGGCGCGGGGAACGGCGCAATCTTTTCCGTCTCCAAAGGCGCGCGGAACAGCGCAATCTTTTGCGTCTCCAGGGGCGCGGGGAACGGCGCGATCCTTTAGGGGCGCGGGGAACGGCGCAACCGGCCCCACCGCCCCGCAGACCAATCACCACGCTCCCAGCGGAGCGCCCACGCACATGTCAGGGCGGAGCCACCTCCGTCACCAGGGCGAAGAGTTGGAACTCCTGACCTTCCGTCGGCTCGGAAACCCCCACGGCCACCCACCGCCCGGTGCCGTCGGCCTCCCACAGGTCCACGTGTCCCACGTACGCGCTGAGGTAGGCCCACGGCTTCGGTATTCGCTCGTCGGGGTTCTCGGAGCGCAGGAAGACACCGGCCAGGCTCTTCGGTTCCGCCTCGCCCCAGCGCTCCCCCAGCCGCTGCGAGACGCCCTCTCTGTAGGCGGCGAACTGGTCCGCGATCTCCTCCCGCCCGGACCGGTCACCCGTCCCGAAGCCACGCGTCGTCTCCAGCACCACCAGGTGGTAGCCGGGTCCCCCCGCGCCGACGTCCGACCAGCCGTGCGCCGCGGGGAAGTCGCGGACGCACAGCTCGTCGATCGTGGCGAGGTGTCGCTCAGTGGTCATGAAGTCCAGTAAAGCGGTCACCACTGACATTTGGCGGCCCGTCAGGCGACAACGGCCGCCCTGGTTCACGCGTCCCGGCGGCGCACACTCCACGATCCGGCCAGGAGCGCGGCCGACGTCCACACCGCTGTCACCGCGAGCCCCGCCCACGGCCCGAGCATGCCGTCCCACGTCTCGTGCAGGACCACCTGCCCCGCCCTGTCGGGCAGGAAGTCGGCGGCGTTCCCGGACATGTCGCCGACCACGAAGGAGACCAGCAGGAGGAAGGGGATGAGGATGCTCAGCGTGGTGACGCCGCTGCGCAGCACCGCGGTCAGTCCGGCCGCGAACAGCGCCATCAGGGCCAGGTAGATCCCGCAGCCCACCACTGCCTGCAGTCCCTCGGCCCAGCTCATCCCGCTCGCCCGGTCACCGAGGACGGCCTTGCCCACGGCGAGGCTCACGAACCCGGTGAGGAGGCCGACGACCAGGACGGGGGCGCCGATGGCCGTCGTCTTCGCCGCGAACCACCGTCCGCGCCGGGGCACGGCGGTCAGCGAGACCCGCAGGGCGCCTCCCTGGAACTCGGACGACACGGCCTGCGCGCCGAAGGTGATCGCAGCGATCTGTCCGAAGTTGACACCGAAGAACGCCGTGAACAGCGGGTCGAAGTCCGCTTCCCCGCCGTCGGAACTGTCGGCTCCGGCCAGCGCGGTGAAGGCCGCGGTGACGACCACGAGGGCGCACAGTCCCGCGACGAGCGACCGCAGGGTACGGATCTTGAGCCACTCCGAGTGGAGTACGGGTGCGAACGGCACGGTCAGGCCTCCTGCGGCTGGGTCGGGGACGGGGCGGCCGGCTGGGCGGCGAACTCGGCCTCCGTGGCGGTCAGATCGAGGTAGGCCTGTTCCAGCGTGCCTTCCTCCGCCGCCAGTTCGAGGATGGGCAGACCCGCGTCCGAGGCGAGGCGGCCGATGTCGTCCACGCGCGCGTGGTGCACGATCCACCGTTCGCGCCCGCCCTCGGCCCCGTCACCGCCCTCGCCCTCGCCCTCGCTCTCGCTCTCGCTCTCGACGGCGTCGTATCCGTGCCGCGCGAGCAGGTCGCGAAGGGCGGCGCCGTCCGTGGTGCGTACCCGTACCCGGGGGTCCACGCGCGCCTGGACGAACTCCCGCATCGCCATGTCGGCGAGCAGCCGGCCGCGGCCCAGCACGACGAGGTGGTCGGCGAACGAGGCGGTCTCGTTCATCAGATGGCTGGAGACGAGCACGGTGCGGCCCTCGCGGGCGAGCCGGCGCAGCAGTTCCCTGATCCAGATGATGCCTTCGGGGTCGAGCCCGTTGGACGGTTCGTCGAGCAGGACCACCTGCGGGTCGCCCAGCAGAGCCGCGGCGATGCCGAGGCGCTGCCGCATGCCCAGGGAGTACGTCCTGACGCGGCGGCGGGCCACCGAGGCGAGGCCCGCCTCCTCCAGAACCTGGTCGACGCGGGTCTCGGGAAGGCGGTTGCTCGCCGCGAGCGCCCGCAGATGGTCCCGCGCGGTACGCGAACCATGCGCGGCCTGCGCGTCGAGCAGGGCGCCGACGTGACGCAACGGCTCCTCCAGCGCCGCGTACGCGTGGCCGCCTACGGTGACGGTGCCCGACGTGGGCCGGTCGAGGCCGAGCACGAGCCTCATGGTGGTGGACTTGCCCGCGCCGTTGGGGCCGAGGAAGCCGGTGACCCGGCCCGGTTCGACCCGGAAGGTCAGCCGGTCCACGGCGCGGGTGGTGCCGTACTCCTTGGTGAGTTCTTGGACGTCGATGCTGGTCATGGCCCAAGGCTGGCCGCCGGGAGGGTGGTTGGTCCTCCCCCGCCCGGGGAGGACGTCTCCCCCGCTCGGGGGAGGCCCGTTGTCAGTGGCGGCTGACACGATGACGCGATGGCCCGCCTGCTGCGCCCGCTGACCTCCGGGACGACGTACACGCGCTTCATTCACCTGTGGGTTCCCATGCTGGTCAGCAGCGTGTGGATCTTCATCCACCCCGCCACGCCGTGGGCCCCCGCGCTGGCGCTGCCCCTGCTGGGGCTGATTCCGGCCGTGCGGCGGAACGAGGGTGTGCAGGCGCAGTTCATGCTGATGCGGGACGGACAGGACCCGGCGATCTCGGTCGTCCCGTCGGCCACGTGGGGGGACCGGCTGCGGACCGTGCTGTGGCTGGGGACGCGCATGGTGTTCGGCTGGGCGGCGGCGGGAGTCAGCGTCTGGCTTCCGCTGGTCACCGTGGACCTGATCCGGATCTCGACCGGTTACGTACCCGACGACAATCCGTTCCTGCCTGTGTCGCACCCGCACTGGGCGTACGCCCTGCTCGCGCCGCTGACGCTGATCGCCTTCTACGGGGCGTTCATCGGTCTCGGCCGGCTGATCACGGTCATCGCACGCCGCCTCCTGGGGCCGTCGCCCGCCGAGCGGGTGGCCGCGCTGGAGGAGCGCACCGAACAGCTCCTGGAGCGCACCCGTATCGCCCGCGAGCTGCACGACTCGATCGGCCACGCGCTGACGGTGGCCGTGGTGCAGGCGGGGGCCGCGCGGGCCGCGGGAGACCCCGAGTTCACCGACCGGGCGCTGCTCGCCATCGAGGACACCGGCCGTGCCGCGCTGGAGGACCTGGAGCGGGTGCTCGGGGTGCTGCGGGAGTCGCGGCGGCCCGCGAGCAGCCGTCCGACCCTGGTGGAGGCCGACCGGCTCATGGAGTCCGCGCGCCTTTCCGGGGCGAAGATCGACGCCGAGCTGACAGGCCCCCTGGAGACCGTGCCGGGGCCGGTGTCCCGCGAGGGCTACCGCATCCTTCAGGAGGCGCTCACCAACGTGCTGCGGCACGCGGGCGCGGTGCCCGTCCGCATTCGTATCGCGGTCGAGGACCGGACGCTCGCCCTGGAGGTGCGGAACCCGCTGACGGCGGCGATATCGGGGCCCGGCCGGGGCAGCGGTCTGCGGGGCATCCGGGAGCGGGCCGCGCTGCTCGGCGGCCGGGCGAGAACCGGCCCGGACGACGGTGACTGGCAGGTGCACGTCGAACTGCCGCTGCGCTGATCTACGCTGACCGGATGCCCGTCACCGTTCTCCTCGTAGACGACGAACCCCTCGTACGAGCCGGTCTGCGGGCCATCCTGGAGGCGCAGCCCGACATCGAGGTCGTCGGTGAGGCCGCCGACGGCGCGGCGGTGATCCCCCTGGTGCGGCGGCTGCGGCCCGATGTCGTCGCGATGGACGTCCGGATGCCGTTGATGGACGGCATCGAGGCCACCCGCGCGGTGCTGCGGACCGTCGACCGGCCGCCGAAGATCCTCGTGGTGACGACCTTCGAGAACGACGAGTACGTGTACGAGGCGCTGCGCGCGGGCGCCGACGGCTTCCTCCTGAAGCGGTCGCGGCCGGCCGAGATCGTGCACGCCGTGCGGCTGGTCGCCGAGGGCGAGTCACTGCTGTTCCCGGCCTCGGTACGGCAGTTGGCCGCCGAGTACGGGAACAGTGACGGGAATCCCGCGGCCCGGGCCGCGCTGAAGCGGGCGGCGCTGAGCGAGCGCGAGGCGGAGGTGCTGCGGCTGATGACACGGGGCCTGTCGAACGCGGAGATCGCCGCACGGCTGGTGGTCGGCGGCGAGACGGTGAAGTCCCACGTCAGCGCCGTACTGTCGAAGCTGGGGGCCCGGGACCGCACCCAGGCGGTGATCGCGGCGTACGAGTCGGGGTTCGTGGCACCCGGCTGATTCCGGTCCCACTCGGCTGATTCCGGTCCGTGGCGCGGCTCCGGGGCGGGCAGGTGATCCCCGGCACTCGCCGGGACCCTCCGCGCCGAGTACGATCCGGCCAACCGACACGCGCAACGAGCTGGGAGGACGGACGTTGGGGCAGTTGACCGGCGGGGATCCCTCTCTGCTGCGAAGGATCAATTCCGCGGTGGTGCTGCACGCCCTGCGGGCGACGGACTTCGCGACACTCACCGAGATCACGCGGGTGACAGGCCTGTCCCGGCCCACCGTCGAAGGCGTCGTCGAGGGGCTCATCGACGGCGGCCTGGTCGTCGAGACCGCGGCCGACGAGAGCGCCGCACGACGCCAGGGCCGGCCCGCGCGCCGGTTCCGCTTCCGGGCGGAGGCGGGCCATCTGCTGGGCCTGGAGATCGGCCCGCACCGGGTGGCCGTGCTCCTGTCGGACCTGGACGGCCGGGTGCTCGGTTCGCTCGCCAAGGACGTGTGCGAGACGGCGTCCGCCGACGAACGGCTCGAACGGCTGCGTACGGCCGTCGCCGAGCTGCTGCGCCGTGCCGGGGTCGCGCGCGGCTCCCTGCGGGCCGTCGGAGCGACCTCGCCCGGCATCGTCGAGGCCGACGGCACCGTACGCCTCTGTACGGCGCTGCCGGAGTGGACGGGGCTGGCGCTGGGCGAGCGGCTGCGCCGCTCCTTCAAGTGCCCGGTGATCGTGGAGAACGACGCCAACGCGGCGGCGGTCGCCGAGCACTGGAAGGGCGCGGCGACCGAATCCGACGACATGGTGTTCGTGCTGGCCGGGCTGAGTCCCGGGGCCGGTTCGCTCATCGGCGGGCGGCTGCACCGCGGCTTCGGGGGCGCGGCCGGTGAGATCGGCGCGCTCCATCTGCTGGGCCGTGAGGTCACTCCGGAGACGCTGCTGTCCACGACCGACGAGCCGCTGCACCCGCTCGACGAGCAGGCGGTGGCGGAGGTCTTCACGCACGCCCGCGCGGGCGACGAACGGGCCCTAGCGGCCGTCGAGCGCTTCATACAGCGGCTGGTGCACGACGTCGCGGCCCTCGTCCTGGCCCTCGACCCCGAGCTCGTCGTGATCGGCGGCTGGGCGGCGGGTATCGACGGCGTACTGGAGCCGCTGCGCAAGGAGCTGGCCCGGTACTGTCTGCGGCCGCCCCGGGTGACGTTGTCGCTGCTGGGTGAGGCGGCCGTGGCGACGGGCGCGCTGCGCCTGGCTCTCGACCATGTGGAGGAGCAGCTCTTCGCGGTGGAGGGCACGGTCACGGCCCGCCGCTGAAACCGTCCGGGGTGTTTCCGGCGGCAGAACGTCGCGCACCGGAGGCCGGGGCGCGACGTGTGCGAGTGGGTGACGTCCGCGAGTGGGTTACGTCTGTGAGCGGGTGGCGACGGTCAGGAAGCCTGCCGGTCAGAATGCTTGCGGTCAGGAACCGTGCGGTCAGGAGGCGCGGCGCTCCGGGTCGTGGTGGATCTCCACACCGCCCGAGGCGCCGAAGGTCAGCCGGCAGGTGTCGGCGCGGTAGGTGGCGACGGAGACCGCCGCCGTGCGCCCCTCGGTGAAGTAGCGGGTCGTCACGACGAGGACGGGCGCACCGGGGAGGCGGTCCAGTTCCTTGGCGTCGTCGGCGCGGGCCGAGCCCAGCTCCACGGCGCGGTCCTCGCCCTCCAGCTCCAGATGCTGGAGCTCACGCAGCACGGCACGCGCGCGTGCCGTGCCCGACGGGGCGTCGATGCCGGACAGGTCGGGCACCGACGAGGCGGGAATGTAGAGGAGCTCGGCGGCCACCGGCTGGCCGTGCGTCACCCGGGAGCGGCGCACGACGTGCACCTGGTCGTCGGGCTCTGTCTCCAGGGCCTGGGCCACCGCCGAGGGCGGGGCCGCCGTCGCGCAGTCCGCGGGCTGCCAGGCGTCACCGGCCGCGCCCGGCCACGAGTGCTGCTCGGACGCGACGGCCACGCCCATCCGCGGCGGTGCCACGGTCGTGCCGACGCCGCGGCGGCGCTGCAGTCGGCCTTCCAGTTCCAGCTGTTCGAGGGCCTGGCGGAGCGTGGCCCTGGCGACGCCGAACCGGGCCGCCAGATCGCGCTCGTTGGGGAGGATCTCACCCACCGAGAACTCGGAGTCCAGTGCTTCGCTGAGCACGGTCTTCAGATGCCAGTACTTGGGCTCCGGCACCGTATCCAACTGCGTGGTCCCCACCGTGTCCTCCGCAATCGCCGTGTCCCGGCGGCTTTTAGCGCCCTTGTTTATTAAAGGTTCCTGCACTATCCCAGCGACCATATGGCGGCCCCCACCCTTGGTCAAGACCAATCCTCGATCCGTTACAGCTCGCACAGGCTTGTTGCCTCAGAGCGTTCATACGGTGTTCTCGATACGCCCCATACGTGACACAACGGCAAAGCCCCCGTCGCTGGACGGGGGCTTCGGCCGGACAGGCCCTGTCGGTCGCCGCTGTCAGGCGACGGGGAGGGACAGCAGCTTCTCCGGGTTGCGGATGATGTAGACGCACTGGATGCGGCCGTCCGCGACGCCCATCTGGATGACGCTGTCGGGCTTGCCGCCGGACAGCACCAGCAGCGCGGGGCCGCCGTTGACCTCCAGGAAGCGGAACGACGCGTCCACCACACCCTTCCGTGTGATGCCCTCGACGAAGCGGCCCACCTTGTCGGCCGACTCGATGACCCGCACCGGCGCCTGGGCCAGGCCGCCGCTGTCGCCCACCAGGCGCACGTCCGGGGCCAGCACGGACATCAGTCCCTCGATGTCGCCCTCGGTCGCGGCCGCCAGGAACCGTTCCGTGAGAGCCCGCTGCGCGACGGGGTCCACCTCGTAGCGCGGCCGTTTCTCCTCGACGTGCCTGCGGGCCCGTCCGGCGAGCTGCCGCACCGCGGGTTCGCTGCGGTCGAGCGTGACCGCGATGTCGGCGTACGGGTAGCCGAACGCCTCCCGGAGGACGAACACCGCCCGCTCCAACGGGGAGAGGGATTCCAGGACGACAAGGACGGCCAGTGACACCGAGTCCGCTAGGACGGCCCGCTCCGCCGTGTCGGCGACGGTGTTCCCGAAGTCGGTGACGTACGGCTCGGGCAACCAGGGCCCGACATAGGCCTCGTTGCGCGACTGAGCCTGCCGCAGCCGGTCGATGGCGAGCCGGGTGGTGATACGCACCAGATAGGCGCGTGGTTCGCGGACGTCGGAGCGGTCGCCGCCGAACCAGCGCAGCCAGGCCTCCTGGACCACGTCCTCCGCGTCGGCCACCCGGCCGAGCATGCGGTAGGCGACGCCCATCAGAACGGGACGGTGCTCTTCGAAGACCTCGGTCACGGTGTCGGTAGCCACCGGACCATCCCATCCCGAGGCGTCAGGTCGTGTCCAGGCGATATGTCGTGTCCGGACGAGCGAGGAGCGAGGGCTACCCGCCGGTAGTAATTGCTGACAAGCTGTCCAGGAGTCAGCCGGCTCCGAGTCGGCCGGTTCCAGTCGAGGAGCAGCCCATGGCCGCCACGGTCTCCTTCAGCGTCCCCTCTCCGCACGGCCCGCGGACCGTGACCCTCGCGTACAGGCGCGTGGGCAGCGGCGAACCGCTTCTGCTGCTGCACGGCATAGGCCATCACCGGCAGGCGTGGGACCCGGTCGTCGACCTCCTGGCGGTCGAGCGGGACGTGATCGCGGTGGACCTGCCCGGCTTCGGCGAGTCCCCCGCGCTGCCCGAAGGGCTCGGCCACGACCTGGCGACGATGAACGCGGCGCTCGCCGCGCTGTGCGAGACGCTGGAGCTCGACCGGCCGCATGTGGCGGGCAACTCCCTGGGCGGGCTGCTGGCCCTGGAGCTGGGCCGCGAGAAGCTCGTACGGTCCGTCACGGCGCTGTCGCCCGCCGGGTTCTGGTCGCCCAATGAGCGGCGGTACGCGTTCGGTCTGCTGCAGGCGATGCGGCGGGCCGCGCGGAGCATGCCGCTCCCGCTGGTCGAGCGGCTGTCGCGGTCGGCGGCCGGACGCACGGTGCTCACCAGCAGCATCTACGCCCGCCCGGCCCGCCGTTCACCCGAGGCGGTGGTCGCCGAGACCCTCGCGCTGGCCAACGCCGAGGGATTCACCGAGACCCTCAGGGCGGGCGGCTCGGTCCGGTTCACCGACGACGTCCCCGGGCTTCCCGTCACCGTCGCCTGGGGCACCCGGGACCGCATCCTGGTGCGCCGCCAGGGAGTCCGTGCCAAGCAGATCATTCCCCGGGCCCGGCTGGTGCGGCTGCCCGGCTGCGGGCACGTCCCGATGAACGACGACCCCGCGCTGGTCGCGCGCGTCCTCCTGGACGGCAGCCGTACGTCCCGCCCCGCGGAGCAGCGCGCCTGATCCGATGACCACTCCGGCCCCCACCAGGGCGCTGCCCGCGGCCTGCGCCGCCCCGTAGGAGCCCGTTCCGACGAGCGGGGCCGTGCAGGCCGCGGCCACCGGGATGAGGCCGGAGAAGAGCGTCGCGCGCTCGGCGCCGATGCGCTGGATGCCCATGTACCAGCAGACGAAGCCGACCACCGTGACGATCGCCGCCTGCCACAGCAGCGCGAGGGTCTCGGTGGAGTCCGGGGTGCGCAGCCAGGCGCGCCCGTCGAGGACGACGCCGGCCAGTGCCGACTCGGCCGCCGCGACCCCGCACACCGTCGCGGAGAGCAGCCGCGGTCCGAGCGGCCGCAGGACGGGCACGGCGAGCACCGCGAAGCCGACCTCGCCGACGAGCGCGCACAGGGAGAAGGCGATTCCCGCTCCGTCGGTGCGGCCCCAGCCCTGGACCGTGAAGGCGCCGCCGGCCACGAGCAACGCCCCGTACAGGACGATCCGTTGGGGCCTGCGGCCCTCCAGGAGGGGGACCAGGACGGCGACGACGACCGGGACGCAGCCTACGAAGACCCCCGGTATCGCGGGTTCCGCGGTGTGTTCGGCGGCGATCACGGCGAGGTTGAAGCCGACCATGCCGACCGCCGCGAGCAGCGCGAGGCGTACCCATTGGCGCAGTGTCAGCATGCGCAGCGGGGCCGCGCCGCCCCGTCCGACCAGGGGCAGGAGCAGCAGGAAGGCGAGGCCGTAGCGCAGGAACTGGCCGCCCGCGTACGGATAGTGGCCGAGGACGCTGTTGGCGGTGAAGGATCCTCCGACGAGGACGGCGGCGAAGGCGGCGAGCAGGGCCCCGCGCGTGGTGACGTTCATACGAGTGACGCTATGAAGGACGGCGGTCCGGTTTAAGGTCCACTTCCATGACGCCATCGGGGACCAATCCGGATCCGTCCGCGACGGCGGCGGGCAGGGCCGGCGCTTGGGAGATGCTCCTGCCTGCCGTCTCGGCGCCGCCACGCGCGCGTGGCCGTGCTCTGCAGGCGGCGCTGCGGGAGGCGGTCCGCTCGGGCCGGTTCGCGCCCGGCACCCGGTTGCCGGCCAGCCGTGAACTGGCCGCCGACCTCGGGGTGTCCCGGGGGCTGGTCACGGAGGCGTACGAGCAGTTGACCGCGGAGGGATACCTGCGCAGCGACCGGGGCGCCGGGACCTGGGTCGGCGGGGCCGTCCGGGCCGCCCTCCCGCACGCACGGGATCTCGCTCCCCGCCCCGTGGGCGCCGTGGCGGACTTCCTGCCCGGTACGCCCGACCTGTCGCTGTTCCCGCGTGCGGCCTGGTCCGTCGCGCAGCGCGCTGTACTCGCGGAACTGCCCCACCACGCGCTGGGCTACCCGGATCCGCGCGGGCTGCCCCGGCTGCGTACCGCACTCGCCGAACTGCTGACCCGGCGCCGGGGAGTGGTCGCGGATCCGGAGCGGGTGATCGTCGTCTCCGGGGTGGCCCAGGCGGCCACCCTGCTCGGAATCGTGCTCCACGCGCGCGGGACGCGTGCCGTGGGCATGGAGGACCCCGGCAGCCCCGAGCACGAGACCCTGTACGCGTCGGCCGGCCTCGACGCCGTACCGCTGCCGCTGGACGACGAGGGGCTGGACACCGGGGCGCTGCGGGCGTCGGGGGTAGGGGTCGTGGTGACGACGCCCGCGCACCAGTTCCCGACGGGGATCGCCTACTCCGCGCGGCGCCGCGCGGAACTCCTCGACTGGGCGCGCGCGGTGGACGGGCTCGTCGTCGAGGACGACTACGACGGGGACTTCCGCTACGACCGAGCACCTGTGGGAGCCCTTCAGGGGCTCGATCCGGAGCATGTCGCGTACACCGGGTCCGTCAGCAAGTCGCTGGCACCCGGGCTGCGGCTCGGGTGGCTGCTGGTGCCGGCATCGCTCGCGGAGGAGGTCGTCGAACGCAAACGCACGATGGATCTCGGCAATCCCGTCGTCGACCAGGCGCTGCTCGCCCGCTTCGTGGAGCGCGGCGACTACGACCGTCAGCTGCGGCGCTGCCGGCGGGAGTACCGCGAGCGGCGCGACGCGCTGGTGGCGGCGCTGGCCGAGCACTTTCCCGGGACGGAGGTCTCCGGCATCGCTGCCGGGCTGCACGTCATCGCCGCGCTTCCGTCGCGGTACGGTCCGGCCGGCCGTTTCCTCGCGTCCGCGGCCTCGGCGGGGATCGCGGTCCGTGCGCTGCGTTCCTGCACGCGCGCGCCGTCGTCGGACGTGGTGGTCCGCCTCGTCCTGGGCTACGCCCACGTCTCCCCTGCCCGCATCCGGGAGGGAGTCCAAGCGATGGCCGCGGCGACCGCCGACCGCCACGCCTGCGGCTGAGCGGGGGCCGGCCCTTACGTCTGTGGCCGAGTCGGGGTCGGCACCTGTCGTCTGCCGCCGAGTGGGGGCTGACCACTGTCGTCTGCGGCCCAGTGAGGGCTGGGTGCGCCGTTCCCCGCGCCCCTAAAGACAGGCGGTCCGGCCACCCTTGCCTCGAAGGCCAGAGGGACGCCCCTCAGGGGCGCGGGGAACGGCGCGAGCAACCACGTACGACGTGCAGCCGACAGCCGGTCTCCAAGGGGCGCGGGGAACGGCGCAACAAGCCCTCACCAACCCGCACCCGAACTCCGGCCACGCCCTTCAGGGGCGCGGGGAACGGCGCGGACAACCCCCACCGACCCGCACCCGACAGCGAACCTGCTCTCCCCAGGGGCGCGGGGAACGGCGCGAGCAACCCTCACCGCCCGCACCAAACATCCCCCCAGCTTTCAGGGGCGCGGGGAACCGCGCGACCAGCCCTACCGACCCGCACATGTCCCCCGGCCCCGTCCAACCGGGCAAACCCGCAAAACCCAGCGGAGCGCGTTGTTCACTTGCGGTTTCCGCGTGCGCTGCGGCACACCAGTAGTTGTATCCATAGCCATGCACATCGGCCGAACCCGCCCCAGGAGGCGTCCCATGTCACTCAGCCCGCCGAGCCCGCTCCCCGGCCGCCGCAGCGTCCTGCGCGGCACGCTCGCCGCGTCGGCGGCACTCGCCCTGCCCTCCGCCGGAGCCGGCGCCGCCGCCATCGCCACCGCGGCCCCGGCGTTCGCCCTGTCAGGACGCCCCCAGGCGCGATGGGGCGTGCAGGCCGGAGACGTGACCACCGACTCCGGCCTCGTATGGGCCCGTTCCGACCGCCCCGCCCGCATGATCGTGGAGACCTCCGCGACCGAGTCGTTCCACAGGTCGCGAAAATGGCACGGCCCGCTCCTGGGCGCCGACACGGACTTCACGGGCACGGTCCCGCTGCGCGGCCTGCCGTCCGGGGAGCAGATCCACTACCGGGTGACGCTGGCCGACCCCGACGACTACCGCCGCACCGGCGACCCCGTACCGGGCACCTTCCGGACCGCGCCCTCGAAGCGGCGCCAGGACGTCCGGTTCCTGTGGTCCGGCGACATCGTGGGCCAGGGCTGGGGCATCAACCCGGACATCGGCGGCCTCTACGCGTACGAGGAGATGCGCCGCCGGAACCCCGACTTCTTCCTGTGCAGCGGCGACACGATCTACGCGGACGGCCCGCTGTCGGCGTCCGTGACGCTCCCGGACGGCCGTGTCTGGCGGAACGTCACCACCGAGGAGAAGTCGAAGGTCGCGGAGACCCTCGCCGAGTACCGCGGCAACTTCCGCTACTCACTCCTCGACGAGAACGTACGCCGGTTCAACGCGCAGGTCCCGACGATCACCCAGTGGGACGACCACGAGGTCGTCAACAACTGGTACCCGGGCGAGATCCTCACCGACGCCCGCTACACGGTGAAGGACGTCGACACGCTGGCCTCCCGCGCGCGCAAGGCCTTCAGCGAGTACTTCCCGATCTCCACCCTGCCCGCCACGGGCAAGGAGGGCAGGGTGCACCGGGTCGTGCGCCACGGTCCCCTGCTGGACGTCTTCGTGCTCGACATGCGGACGTTCCGCAACGCCAACTCCCCCGGCCGGCAGACCGACGACACCACCGGCATCCTGGGGGCGGAGCAGCTGGTCTGGCTGAAGCGGGAGCTGGCTCGTTCGCGTGCGGTGTGGAAGGTGATCGCCTCCGACATGCCGCTCGGCCTGGTCGTGCCGGACGGCGCGACGGACATCGAGGCCGTCGCGCAGGGCGACCCGGGCGCGCCGCTCGGACGCGAACTGCAGATCGCGGAGCTGCTGCGGTTCGTCAAGCACCGCCGGATCACCGGCACGGTGTGGCTGACGGCGGACGTGCACTACACCTCGGCGCAGCACTACGACCCGTCGCGCGCCGCCTTCAAGGACTTCGCGCCGTTCTGGGAGTTCGTCTCCGGTCCGCTCGCCGCGGGCGGTTTCCAGGCGAACGCGCTGGACGGCACGTTCGGTCCGGACCGGGTCTTCGTCCAGGCTCCCGACAGGGCGAACGTCTCGCCCATGGAGTCGCCCCAGTACTTCGGCGAGGTCGACATCGACGGCGGGAGCGGCGAACTGACGGTCCGCCTGCGGGCGACCGGCGGATCGGTGCTGTTCACGAAGGTGCTGCAACCGGGGCGCGTGGGCCAGTAGTTCACCACGGCCGAGTTCACCACGGCCGAGTTCACCACGGCCGAGTCCGCCTCGGACAAGGCGGACTCGGCCGTGTGCGGGGCGCCGGCTCCCGTAATCTCATACCTCGTGCCGCGTACCGGCGTCATCCCCCGGTACGCGGCACGTCGGGTTGCCCAAATTCTTCCAGATCCCCGCGTCTTCGCAGGTCAGGGCCGATTGTCAGTGGTCGCCTCTACGGTTTTTCCATGACGCGATCTCTGCAGGCCGTGGCCTACACCCGACCCTCCACGCTGGAATCCGCACCGGGCGGACAGCGCCTGGGACTTGAGACCTCGCGGGGTACGACGCCCCGGGGTGTCGAGGACCATCCCCGCTTCTTCGCGGGGTTCCTGACCTCGCCTCAGGTGGCTTCGGCGGGGCTGCTCGCGGTCGCCGACGTGGCGGGTGCGCGCTACTACCAGCGGCAGCTGCCGTCGTCGCTGGACCCGGTGGTCACGGGCAACGGCGACCGGCTGCGTTTCGAGTCGTTCTCCGGCTGCGGCGGGGTGTACGCGCGTCTGGACGTGCTGGAGGCAGGGCTCGACGGCGGCGAGGTGGGGCACGGCACGACGAACGTCGACGTCAACAACCCCTTGCGTGACGCACTGTCGAGGATCGGTTCCGACGACCCGCTGCACATGCGCGTCGGTCCGGACGAGATGGCCGTGACCACCCTGGACGGGCCGGTCGTGGAGAAGAAGGTGCCCCTGCCGGACCGGTGGCTGCGGGGCTTCGCCGAGGCGCAGGTGACGGCGGCCGATTTCGACCTGCGGGCCGAACTGCCCGCGGCCGAGGCCGTGCGGTTCCTGCGCTCGCTGCCCCGTGGCGGTGCGCGCGGCGCCTCCCGGGGCGCGCAGTGGGTCGTGCCCGCGGGGCGTGTTCTGCGGCCCACCACCCGGCCGGTCCCCGGAGCGGTCTGCCTCCCGGGGCCGGAGCGGCTGATCGCCCTCCAGAGGGTGCTCCGCCACGCGTCGGCACTGCGGGTGTACGGTCCCGCGCTCGCCGGTGGCGCCGCGGCGGCCAGCGCCTGGGAGGTCGTACTGCCCGGGATGCGACTCACGCTGACACTGTCCCCGGAGGCCTCCCGGGGCTTCTCCGGTGAGGGTGGAGTGCTCGACGCGCTGGCCACCGACGAGGCGGCCGAGGACGCGGAACTGATCTCGGTCCTGCTGGCATGGGAGCCCAGGATCGATGTCGGGGATCTGTCCGCCTCCTCGGGACTGCCCGCCGAGCGGGTGCGGGCGGCCCTCGTCCGGCTGGGCACCTCGGGGCGCGTGGGCTACGACACGGCGGAGGCGGCCTACTTCCATCGTGAACTCCCCTACGACGCCGAGCGCGTGGAGCGGCACAACCCCCGGCTGCGGGCAGCCCGCGACCTCGTGAGCGCGGGCGCGGTGGTCCTGGACGGCGTCCTCGGCACGGTGACCGCGCAGGACGGGCACGCGCACCGGGTGCGCGACGACGCGGGGGTGCTGACGTGCAGTTGCCTGTGGTGGGCCAAATACCGCGGCGGGCGCGGTCCGTGCAAGCACGCGCTGGCGGTACGGATGGTCCGCCGCGGCGCGGTGTCCGGGCAGGCGGAGGTTCTGGTCGACGGGGGTGTGCGATGAGCGGCGCGGTTTCGGTGCGCGACGCGGTGGCGGTGGCGGTGAACCGTGCGATGCCGATGCGTGGGGCGGTGTCGCGGGACAGGGCGGTCTCGGTGAGCGGGGTGGTGTCGGTGGGCGAGGCGGTATCGGTGAGCGACGCGTTGCTGGAGGCCGTGCGGGCGGGGCGGACGAGCGAGGTCGTGGGCCTGCTGGACGGGATGACGGATCCCGAGCGACGGCTCTGCCTGCCGGCGCTCAAGGAACTGCGCAAGGAGTTGCGGGTCGCACGGTGGGACGCCCCGTCCCGCAAGGCGTACCCCACCCTGCACGCGGCAGGTGCGGCCTGCCACACCGGAGCGGCCGGGACGGCGGCCTGGATCACGGCGGCCGACATGCGCTGGTCCCAGGCTTCTCCCGCGGCCCTGCTCCATGTGCTGGGCGACCGGGAACAGGACTGGCTGGGCAACCTCGCGCAGCGACTCGCGGACCGCCCGGAGACCGCCCAGGTCCCCTACGAGCTGATGGCGGGGCTGGTACGGCTGTCCGGTTGCCCGGTGCCGACCACCGAGACCTACGTCGTCGGCTGGGTCGAGGAGATCGGCAGCCTGTGGCAGCGCGGCGACACCGTCCTGCAGCGGCTCCGCCAGGATCCGTACACGACGGAACTCGTCCCCGCGCTCTTCCAGATCCCGGACATCGGCAGCCGGCTGGACTGGCTGTTCGGTGACGGCCCCGACAGTTGGATCGACGCTCTCGCGAAACTCACCGAGGAAGGGCTCCTCGACCGCCGGGCCATGATCGACGCCTGTGTCGCCCGGCTGCTGCGCGGTGTCGCACCGGCCGACTGCCGGGTCTTCCTCAGGCTGCTGACGGCACTTGAGCCGACCTCGGCCGAGGAGCGGGAGCGCGTGACGGACTGGCTGGCGCTCGCCTCCCACCCGGCCTCCACCGTGGCGTCGCACGCCCGGACGGTGCTGGGTTCACTGGCGCTGGCCGGCGAGATCACGGCCCGGCAGGTCGCCGAGATGTCCGCGGTCGTGCTGTTCCGCACGGAGAAGAAGTTGGTGCGTGCCCAGCTCGTGCTCCTCGGGAAGTTGCTCCGGCGCGACCCGTCGAGCGCGGCGGAGCTGCTGCCCGCGGTGGCGCACGCCTTCGGGCACGAGGACACGGACGTGCAGGAGCGGGCGCTGAAGCTGGTGGAGCGGTACATCGGCCAGGCGGACAAGGCGGGCCCACAGACGCGGGCCGAAGTGGCGGACGCGGCAACCCAGTTGAGTGCCGGGCTGCGGGCACGCGCGAGCGCGGCCCTGGGGCTGGACGCGAGTGACCTGGCATCGCAGCCCTACCTGGAGCTGCTGCCACCCGCGCCGGAGCCGTCACGGCTCGCGCCGGCGCCGGACTCGGTCGTCGAGCTGGCCGAGGAGGTCGGAGCCCTGCTGGTGTCCGGCGACGGCGACATGGGAGTCTTCGAGCGCGTCCTGGACGGCCTGGTGCGGCACACGTACCTGCGTCAGGAGGAGCTGGCCGAGGCCCTGAAGCCGGCGGTCGCACGAAGCTGGTGGATGGACACCGATCGCCATTACCACTCGGCGGACGAATACTTCCGGCGTGCTCCGTACGGCCTTGAGGTGGTGCTCGCGGCGCTGCTGGGCCGGGTGCGCACCTCCACGCTCCACAAGGCCCATCAGCACGGCCCGATGGACGACCCCTGTGTGCACACCGCGCTGTCCGCCGCCTTCAACGCGCGTCTGTGGGAGGCGGCCTACCGGGTGCGGACCGATCCGATGCCGTTTCTTCTGGCCACGCCCACCTGGTCGTCGGGACATGTGGAGCCGGACGAGCTGGTGACCCGCCTCGGCGAGTACCACCGGCTCGGTGCCCGGCCCGGGGAGGCCGACTTCACGCAGGCGCTGCTCCGGGTGCGCCGCGACGACCGGGCGGTGAGCACGGCCGCCGCCGGACGGGCCGCCGCACTCGGTACGGCGGAGGGAGACCGGCTGGCCCGATGGCTCACGAGCGAGGGCGCGGCGACGCCCACGAGCACACGCCACCGCTCGGGGGAACGCGTCCTGCTCGAACTCGGCGGTCTCGACGAACTCGACGGGTTGCCCGGGAGCATCCCACCGGCGTTCCGTCGGCTCGGCCTGCCCGTGGGTGTCTCCGAGGCGCGCAGGTACTGCCCCCACTACTGGAACCGGGTCGAGCGCCAGCACTGGCTGGCCGTGGTGCCCGGACGGCGGGAGATGGTGGCCGCGCGCCTGGTCCGCGAGGTCTCCACGGTCGCGGTGGAGGACACCCGGGGTGTGGCCGCGGTCCTGCCGCTGATCGCCGAGGCGGCGGGCGAAGCCGGTGAGGCCGTGCACCTCTGCGTGGCGTACGGAATGGGCGCGCGTCACCCGGAGGACCGGCTCAGCGCGGTGGACGCCCTGCTGGTCATCGCCGCACAAGGGCAGTTGGACGCGGAGGGGCTCGGCAGGGATCTGGGACAGCTGGTGCGGCAGGGGGCGGTGAAGCCGCTGCGGCTCGCCGAGTCCGTACGGATCGCGGCGACGACCGGCGCGTACGCCACCGTCTGGTCGATACTCGGGGCCGCGCTGCCCGTACTGCTCGCGGGTCCGGCCGCGGACGGCTCCGCTCCGGCCGCCCGTGGGATGGGCGAGTTGCTGGCCGTCGCCGCCGAGTGTGCCGAGCGGAGCGGGGCGCACGGCGACGTGGAGCATCTCGCGCAGGTGGCGGAGCGGAGTGGTTCGTCGCGGTTCGTGACCCAGGCCCGTCGGCTGCGCGCCACGCTGGGACAGGAGGTGGCCGCCTGATGCGGACACCCGTGGCTGACCGGGTCGTTCACTCAAGCGGTCCGGTCACGCCGGAGAATCATAAAATATGCAACAAAGAAGACAGATGCATACTTAACCGATCAGTCACAAAGCGTTCGCGATCACGCAACACCCGTACTTCACAGTGACCGTATGACTCCAGACATGTCTGATGTGACGCGTGCGAAAAATGGCCGGCCGGTCCACCACTGGCGCAGGGATCTCGTCGAACTGGCCGCTCTGTTCACGGCGGTGGCGGTCGCCGACGCCGTGGCGAACCTGATCGGGCACGGCCCCGACGGCCCCGCCCTGCTCGCCATCTCGGCGGTCGCGCTGATCGCCACGGCGGGCTTCCACACATGGTGGTCACGACGCCACGGTCACGCTCCTCCGACAGGCGATACCGGCGCCCGGCCGACCGCGTCCGTGCGGCCGGCCGGGGCGACCGGGGCGGCCGAAGAGGATCCGAGCGCGCCGGAGGCCGGTTCCGGGGAGACCGTGCTGTGGCGGATGCGCACCACCGTGCGGGACGAGCCGGGTTCGCTGGCCGCGCTGTGCGTGGCGCTGGCGGAGCTGCGGATCGACATCCTGAGCCTGCAGACGCATCCGCTGGCCGAGGGCACCGTGGACGAGTTCCTGCTGCGTGCTCCGGCGCCGGTGGCGGCGTCCGAGGTCTCGCGTGCGGTGTCGCTGTCGGGCGGCTTCGGCACCTGGATCGAGCGGGCCGACGCGCACGACCTGGTGGACGCGCCCACCCGGGTGCTGGGCCTCGCGACACGCACCGCGCTGGACGCGGCGGAACTGCCTTTGGCGCTGCGGCAGTTGCTGGGCCGGTGCACGATCCGTTCGCTGCCCGCCACGTCGGTGGGCGGGGATCGCCCGGAGGCGGGGGCGCCCGTCGAGGGGGCGCTCGAGGACACGGTGATGCGGTTGCGCGCACCGGAAGGTGGAGTGATCACCGTGGAGCGGCCCTATCTGCCCTTCACGCCCACGGAGTTCGCCCGGGCGCGGGCGCTGGTCGAACTGGACGCGCGGCTCGGCCCGCGGGTTCCGCGCAGCCACGACGTACTGACCCTGCCGCAGGGCAAGGACATCACCGTGCGCCGCGCCGACGCGGGTGACGCCGACGCCGCGAAGGCCATGCACGAGCGGTGCTCGCAGCGGACGCTGAGCATGCGCTATCACGGGCCTGTCGGCGACGCCGACAAGTACCTCAAGCACCTCCTCAGCCCTCACTTCGGGCGCACCCTCGCCGTACAGACCGCCTCGGGAAGGGTCGTCGGGCTCGGGCACCTCCTGTGGGACGGCGACGAGACGGAGATCGCGCTGCTGGTGGAGGACGACTGGCAGCGGCGCGGGATCGGCGGTGAACTGCTCCGCCGTCTGGTGGCGATGGCCGTCGAGGCGGGCTGCGACAGCGTGTACGCCGTCACGCAGGCGTCCAACACCGGCATGGTCGCCGCGATGCGCGGCCTCGATCTGCCCCTCGACTACCAGATCGAGGAGGGCACCCTCGTCATCACCGCCCGCCTGGAGACGGCGTCGCCGCACGCCGGGGTGGAGCAGGCGGAGGGCGCCGGGCACGAGCGGGAGCACTCCGTGCGTGACTGACGAGACGGCCGAGCGGCCACTCGTCCCGTCCCGCACCGAAAGCGTCCTACGGCGGCAGGCCCGGTGAGCGCACCGGGCCTGCCGCCGTTGGCGTTACGGGCGCCGCCGCCCCGTCAGACAGGCGGTGCCTTCCACGCCTCAGCGCCTCAAGCGTCGCGGTGAAGTGCTCGTCGCGGCTCCACGCCGCTCCCCCGCCCCGCCGTCCCCAGCGCGGTGTCCAGGTCCTGCCAGAGGTCCTCCACGTCCTCCAGCCCCACCGACAGCCGCAGGAGCCGGTCGCTCACCCCGCTGCCACGCCGGTCCTCGGCGTTCACGATGCGATGGCTGATCGAGGCGGGATGCTGGATCAGTGTGTCGACGCTGCCGAGGCTCACCGCCGGGGTGACGAGCCGGACCCCGGCGATCACCTCGTGCGGGTCGCCGTGGACCTCGAAGGCGATCATGGCGCCGCCGAGCCTCGGATAGTGGACGCGGGCGACACGCGGATCGGCGGACAGCCGCCGGACCAGTTCCGTGGCGTTCGCGGAGGCGGCGCGCACCCGTACGGGCAGCGTCGACAGGCCGCGCAGCAGCAGATAGCCGGCGAGCGGATGCAGCACGCCTCCCGTGGCGAACCGGACCTGCCTCAGCCGCCCGGCGAACTCCTCGTCGCAGGCCACGACCCCGGCCATCACGTCGCCGTGCCCGCCCAGGTACTTGGTGGCGCTGTGGAGAACGAGCCGCGCCCCCTGTTCGACGGGCCGTTGCAGCACCGGGGTGGCGAAGGTGTTGTCGGCGAGCAGCGGAACGCTCCCGCAGGCGTGGGCGATCGCCCGCAGATCGAGTTCGGCGAGCGTCGGATTGGCCGGTGACTCGACCACGACGAGACCGGTGTCCGGCCGCAGGGCGTCCTCGATCCCGGCGGGGTCGACCCACGTCACCTCGGAGCCGAGCAGCCCGGCCGTCAACAGGTGATCGCTGCACCCGTACAGGGGCCGCACGGCCACGACATGGCGCAGCCCCATGGAGTTGCGGACGAGCAGCACCGCGCTCAGCGCGGCCATGCCACTGGCGAAGGCGACGGCGCTCTCCGTGCCCTCCAGCCGGGCGAGCGCCGTCTCGAAGCGGGCGACGGTCGGGTTGCCGAGCCGTCCGTAGACCGGCGGCCCGTCCGGTTCGGCCCCGTCGGTGGCGAAGGCGTCGATACGGGCCGCCTCGCCACGGCTGTCGTACGACGGATAGGTCGTGGACAGATCGATCGGCGCGGCGTGCAGGCCCTGCCGGGCGAGGTCGTCCCGCCCCGCGTGCACGGCTTCGGTGTCCAGAGCCCGAACGGCGCCCCGTGCGCCGGCGGCGCCCGCGGCCCGCACGCCGGCGCTCGGGGCCTTCACCACCCCGGTCGTCCGGCCGCTCCCGCCAGGGGTTCCGCTGCCGCCCGGCGTTCCGCTCCCGCCCGGTGTCCTGTCCGCCGTGCCGTCGCTCCCGTAGTCGTCGCACACGTCGCGTATGTCAGTGCTGCCGAGATCCATGGACGGCAGCCTGAACAACAGCCGGGACCTCGGCCCGGAACGCCGTGTTACGTTCGGCACATGGCCGAATCCGTCGTACTGGACCCGGTGGACCTTCATCTTCTGCGCCTCCTGCAGAACGACGCCCGGACCACGTACCGGGATCTCGCCGCGCAGATCGGTGTGGCGCCGTCCACCTGCCTGGACCGGGTCACCCGGCTGCGCCGCTCGGGCGTGATCCTCGGCCATCAGCTGCGGCTCGACCCGGCCAAGCTGGGGCGGGGCCTGGAGGCGCTGCTGTCCGTGCAGGTCAGGCCGCACCGGCGGGAGTTGGTCGGGCCGTTCGTGGAGCGGATCAGGTCGCTGCCGGAGTCCCGTACCGTCTTCCATCTCACCGGGCCCGACGACTATCTGGTGCATGTGGCGGTCGCCGACATGGCGGATCTGCAGCGGCTGGTTCTCGACGGGTTCACCGCGCACCGTGAGGTGGCCCGCGTCGAAACCCGGCTGATCTTCCAGCAGTGGGACTGCGGTCCGCTGCTGCCGCCCGCCCCGCAGGGCACCACGGCTGCGGGCTCCGCGTCCTCGGCGAAATCGGGCTGACCCGGGAAAGGGCCTGGAAAACCGGGCTGACGCGGCGACCGTCCCCGTATGAGGATGGCCGCATGTCACAGACGAAGAACCCGCTGCCCCGAGAGATCGCCGACACCTACGTCGACGAGCTCATCGCCCTCGACCCGGTCACCGGTACGTATCTCGGTGTGAAGGAGAGTTCCAGCAGGCTGCCCGACACCTCGCCCGCCGGACAGGAGGCGCTCGCGCGACTGGCGAGGGCGACGCTGGCCCGGCTCGACGAGGCGGAGCGGCAGCCGGGCGCGGACAGTGACATCGAGCGCCGGTGCGCACGCCTGCTGCGCGAGCGCCTCACCGCCGAACTCGGCGTGCACGACACCGAGGAGAGCCTGCGGGCCGTCGGCAACATGCACACGGCCGTGCACGCGGTGCGCGAGGTGTTCACCGTGACGCCCACGGACACGGACGAGGACTGGGCCGCGATCGCCGAGCGGCTGCGCGCGGTGCCGACGGCCCTCGACGGCTATCGCGAATGCCTCACCCTCGGCCTGGAGCGCAAGCTGCACGCGGGCCCGCGCCCCACCGCGACCTTTGTCGGACAGCTCACCGAGTGGTCGGACACGGACGGTTCGGGCCGCGGCTGGTTCGAGGACTTCGCGTCGGCCGGACCGGAGTCCCTGCGCGCGGAGCTCGACGAGGCCGCGCGGACGGCGACCGCCGCCGTGGTCGCGCTGCGCGACTGGATGCGTGACGTGTACTCGCCCGCAATCGAGGGCGCGCCGAACACGGTGGGCCGCGACCGGTACGCGCGCTGGTCACGCTACTTCAACGGTACGGATCTCGACCTGGACGAGGCGTACGCGTACGGCTGGGCCGAGTACCACCGGCTGCTCGCCGAGATGAGGAAGGAGGCCGAGAAGGTCCTGCCGGGGGCGGCGACCCCGTGGGTGGCGCTCTCCCATCTCGACGAGCACGGCAGGCACATCGAAGGGGTCGACGAGGTCCGCGAGTGGCTGCAGAGCCTGATGGACCGGGCGATCGAGGAACTGGACGGCACCCACTTCGAACTCGCCGAGCGGGTCCGGAAGGTGGAGTCCCGCATCGCCCCGCCCGGCAGCGCTGCCGCCCCGTACTACACGGCACCGACGGAGGACTTCTCACGTCCCGGCCGTACCTGGCTGCCGACGATGGGACAGACCCGCTTCCCGGTGTACGACCTGGTGTCGACCTGGTACCACGAGGGCGTCCCCGGCCATCACCTCCAGCTCGCCCAGTGGGCCCACGTCGCCGAGAACCTCTCCCGCTACCAGGCGACCATCGGCGGGGTCAGCGCCAACTGCGAGGGCTGGGCCCTGTACGCGGAACGGCTCATGGACGAACTCGGCTACCTCAAGGACGCCGAGGAGCGGCTCGGTTACCTGGACGCGCAGATGATGCGCGCGGCCCGTGTCATCGTCGACATCGGCATGCACCTGGAGCTGGAGATTCCGGCGGAGTCGCCGTTCCACCCGGGCGAGCGATGGACTCCGGAGCTGGCCCAGGAGTTCTTCGGCTCGCACAGCAGCCGCCCGGCGGACTTCGTGGAGAGCGAGCTGACCCGCTACCTCTCCATCCCCGGTCAGGCCATCGGCTACAAGCTCGGCGAGCGCGCCTGGCTGCTGGGCCGGGAGAACGCGCGCAAGCGCCACGGCGACGCGTTCGACGCGAAGGCGTGGCACATGGCGGCGCTGTCGCAGGGTTCGCTGGGCCTGGACGACCTGGTGGACGAGCTGTCCCGGCTCTGACGGAACCCGGCACACCTGTCAGGCCGGGCGGCCGATGGTCACGGCACCGCGGAAGCAGTCCGCGGTGCCTGCCGGATCCGCCGAGTCCGCCGGATCCGTCGAGTCCGTCGAGTCCGTCGAGTCCGTCGACATGATGGACATGGTGTCGAGGGACCGGTCGGGGACGGGCAGCAGGTGGGCGTCGACCCAGGTGTCCCCCGCGGCCCCGTTGGCCCACGGGTCGTCGATGACGACAGCACCGGGTACGGCGCCGTGGCAGAGCACCCAGTGCGGCACGTCGAAACCCTGCATCCCGGCGAGCGAGACGAGGAGCAGTACGTGCTCGCCTCGACCGATCGCGCCCCGGATCGCGGTCAGGGAGAGGTGGCCCGGGGCGACCGGTACGCCGATCCGTCCGGCCTCCGTACGTGACGTGCGCTGGAGCAGGGCACGCCAGTCCTGGTCGTTGTCGGGGTAGTGGTCGAGCAGGACGGGCCGGTCCGTGTCCAGATGGACCGTCACGGGGGACGACGGCCACGCCCGGCGCACGGCGACGCCCAGGCCGACGGGCTCGCACGCGGGGAAGTTGGTCGCGTCGCGCCAGAGTGTCAGTTCCGCCTCGCGGTCGAGCGCCTCCGGTGACAGCGTCCCCGCGTGCGCCTGCGCGACCAGTGCGGTGACGGCGCCGCAGGTGAAGTGGGTGGTCTGCCCGTAGTACGGGGGCTCCGTCACCGTGCCGTCGTGCAGCCAGCGAACGTAACCGGCATCGGGCCCCGCCGCACCCTCCGACTGCGCGAGCGGAGGACTCAACGGTACGAATCCGGCGGCAGCGGCGTTCTCCGGAGTCGCCGTCCATCCTTCCCACTTGACCTGGGCGAGCCCGCGGCTGCGTGCGCGGGCGACGACGGCCCGGACGGCTGCCGGCACGTCGCCGACGGCGTCGACGATCTTCAGGTAGGCCGTGTGCGGACGGGCCGTCACGAGCGCGGCCGCGACCCATTCCGCGTCCTCGTCCTCGGCGCCACCGTCGTCCCCCGGAACGGCCACGATGTGGGGGGCGTGCGCTGAGCGGTCGACCGTATGCCAGCGCTCCGGCACGTTGTGGGGTCCGAGCTGCTTCAGGGCGGTCGGCGACGAGCCGGACTCGAACGGGACGACGACACTCTTCACGGACGTTCCCTGCTGTTCCATCTGCTCCTGCCGTTCCATCTGGTCCTGCTGTTCCTGCTGCGGTTCCTGCTTTTTGTCGCTGTTGCCGGGGCTGAGGCTGCATTCGGCGTCATGCTCGGGACTGCCGGAGCACCCAGACGAAGTACGGGGCGCCGACCAGGGCGACCATGAGGCCCGCCGGCACCTGGGCGGGTGCGACGACCGTGCGGCCGAGGGCGTCGGCCACACAGACCAGCAGTGCGCCGAGCAGCATCGCGACCGGTATCGCGCGACCGTGCCGGGCGCCCACCAGGGACCGGGCGAGGTGTGGCGCGACGAGCCCCACGAAACCGACGACGCCGACGGCGATCACGCTGAGCGCCGCGAGCACGGCGGCGATCGTCAGTGCGGCCACGCGTGCGCGTACCGGCCTGACGCCGACGATGCGCGGGGTGTCCTCGTCGACGGCGAGCAGGTCGAGTTGGCGCCGCATGGCGAGCAGCACGGGGAGCGCGAGCGCCAGGGCCACCGCGACCGGTACGACGTCGGGCAGTGTGCGCCCGTAGGTCGTGCCGGAGAGCCAGGTGAAGATCCGGGGCGTGTTGTACGGGTCGGCCCGCAGCAGGAGGAAGGTGGTGACGGAGCTGAGCCCGTATCCGCAGCCGATGCCGACCAGGACGAACCGGTCGGGCAGGAAGCCGCCGCGCCAGGACAGCAGGGCGATCACCGCGAACGTGGCGAGCCCCGTCGCGACCGCGGTCACGATCAGCAGGGGCCGCCCGCCGGACAGACCCGAGGTGACGACGGCCGCGGCTCCGAGCCCGGCGCCCGCCGTGATGCCGAGTACGCCCGGCTCCGCCAGCGGGTTGCGTACCGCGCTCTGCACGACGCAGCCGGCCAGTCCGAGCGCCGCGCCCGCGAGGACCGCGGCGACCACGCGCGGGACCCGGTCGTCGAGCGCCTGCCCGATCAGGGCCGGGGCGGCGCCTTGGGCCCAGAGCGCGATGTCTCCCGTACGCAGCCAGAGGCTTCCCGCCAGGACCGCCACGAGGGCCGCCCCGGCCAGAAGGATCACCGAGCCGAGTACGACGAGGAGGAACGCGCGGCGCGAGCGTGCCGCGACCCGCGCGTGCGGTGGCTGCCGGAGTCCGCCCGTGTCGCGGAGGCGGAGCGCAAGGACCACGATCACGACGGCGCCGAGCAGTGCGGTTGGTACGCCGGTGGGAATGGCGGCGGCTCCGTCCGCGCCCTGCACGGCGCGCAGCGAAGCGTCCGCGAGCAGGATGAGCAGCGCGCCGAGCAGCCCGGCCGCGGGCACCAGCAGGAGGTGCCGGCGCAGCGCCCGGACCCGCCCCGCGATCAGGCGGGCCAGGACGGGGGCGCCGAGGCCGACGAAGGCGATGGGGCCCGCGAGGGTCACCGCCGTGCTGGTCAGGAGCACCGCGCAGAGCACGGCGGCCACGCGGGTGGACCGGATGGGCACGCCGAGGGTGGCCGCGGCGTCGTCACCGAGGCTCATCACGTCCAGCCGCCGGGACAGGGCCAGGGCGACGCCCAGCATCATCACGACGAGGGGGAAGGCGCGTACCGAGGCGTCGATGTTCAGTTGGGCGAGCGAACCGCTCCCCCAGGCGAAGAGACCGGTCGTGTTCTGCTTGAACAGGATGAGGAACATGCCGCTCGCCGCGTCCAGGGCCATCGCCGTAGCCGATCCGGCGAGGATGAGACGGGTGCCCGAGGTGCCCGCGGCCCGGCCCGCGAGGAGCAGCACGAGTGCCGCCGCGACCAGGCCGCCGGCGAAGGCGACCGCGCCCGACGCCCAGAACGGGACGGCCAGGCCGAAGGCCGCGACGAGCGAGAGCGTGAAGTAGGCCCCTGCCGTGACCGCGAGGGTGTCGGGGGAGGCGAGCGCGTTGTGCGTGACGGACTGCAGCAGCGCGCCGGCGCAGCCGAGGGCGAAGCCCACCGCCACGCCCGCGAGCAGGCGGGGCAGGCGCGAGCCGATGAGGATCTCGTCGACCGCTGCCCCGCCGGTGTTCTCGCGTTCCCCGGTGAAGTGCCGCACGAGGTCGCCGACGCCGATGCCCGACGTCCCCTGCGTCAGGTGCCACATGCCGACCAGGGCGGTCACGGCGAGAAGGAGCGTCAGGACGGCCGCCCCGGTGGGACCGCCGCCGTGCTCGACGCGCGGCGACGCCTCCGTCCGGGGTGCCGAAGCCCGCGTCGTACGCACTTCTTTGTGCGTCGTACGCACCTCTCTCTGCGTCGTACGCACCTCTTTTCGCGTCGTGCTCACTTCTTGTCGAGTACGTCGACGTAGGCGTCGATCGCCTGTGCGCAGGAACGCGGACCGCCGGCGCCCCACACCCGCGCAGGGAACGCGTGCGAGCGGCCTTCCTTCACGGCCGGCATGGACTTCCACAGCGGGTTCTTCTCCAGCGCGGCGACGTATCCCCCGGCCCCCTCGTCGTTGGCGTAGAAGAGGTTGGCGTCGCCCACCGAGGTGAGTCCCTCGACGTCGGTCTGCGCCAGGCCGTAGGACTTGTCGACGCCCCCGTCCCCGTGGGCCTTGTTGACGTCGGCCGTCCAGGCGGGGTTCATGCCGAGCTCCTTGCCTATCTCGGTGAACAGGGCGCCGTCGCTGTAGGGGCGGACCGTGAGGTTGCCTCCCTCCAGCCATCCGTCGAAGAACAGGAAGTCCTTCGTCGGCAGATCGGAGTCCTCGACCTGCTTCTTCGCCGCCGCGAGGTGGCTGTCGAACTCCTTGAGCACCTGGTCGGCACGCTCGGTGCGGCCCGTGGCCTCGCCGATCATGCTGAACACCTCGCGCATGTTCCCGATCGGGTCCTTGGGGTTCGCTCCCCGCGTGGCCATCACGGGGACGCCTCGCTTCTCCAGCTTCGCGATGGTCTCGTCGTCGGCGTCGAACGCCTCCACGACGATGAGGTCGGGCTTCGCCGCGTAGAGGGTGTCGAGGTCGGGCTCCTCACGGGTGCCGATGTCGGTCACCCCGCTGGGCAGCTTCTCCGCGCTGACCCAGGTGCTGTATCCCTTCGCGTCGGAGACCGCGGTGGGAGTGACGCACAGGGTCAGCGCGTCCTCGACCTGCTGCCATTCCAGTACGGCGATCCGTTCGGCCGGCTTGTCGAGCTTGACCGTCCGGCCCACGCCGTCCTTGAAGGAGACCGGCTCCGTCGAGGTGGTCGTGGTGTCCTGGGCACAGCTCTTCGACGCGGGCGACGCGCTCGCGGTGCCGGCGGCCTCGGCCTTGTCGTCGACGTCGGTCGTACCGCAGGCCGTTGCGGCCAGGACGATGAGCCCTGTCGAGGCTGACGCCGCCAGGAGACGGGCACGGTTCATGAACGGTCCTCTTTCTTGTTTCTTGCGGTGGGACGCGTCGCGGCTGGGATTCACTGCGACGCGATGCGATGGGGTGCACTGCGGTGAGGTGAGATGAGGTGCGGTGCAATGCGGTGCGGCGGCGGACGTGCCGCCTCAACTGGTGTCGCCGTACAGCGGGGTGCCGCCTCAGTCGGTGCCGCCCGGCTGCCCGAGCGGGGTGCCGCCCGACCGTCCAGACGGGGTGTCACCCGACTGTTTCGGCCGTTGAGGCAGCGGGATGTCGCCCGATGGTTCAGGCAGGGTGTCGCCCGAGTGGGTCGATGCGGAGGCGGCCCGTGCGGGGGTCGACGCCGACCTCGACACGGATGTCGTAGACCTCGCCGATGTTCTGCGCGGTGAGGACGTCGGCGGGTCTGCCGGCCGCGTGCACGCGGCCGGAGCGCATCAGGACCAGCGTGTCCGCGACGCGGGACGCCTGGTCGAGGTCGTGCAGTACGACCCCGACCGCGATGCCGTGTTCCTCGACCAGATCGCGTATCAGGTCGAGAGTCTCGATCTGGTAGCGCAGGTCCAGGTGGTTGGTCGGTTCGTCCAGCAGTACGACGCCGGTGTCCTGGGCCAGGCAGGCCGCGAGCCAGACACGCTGCATCTCACCGCCGGAGAGTTCCCCGACCGGCCGGCCGGCCATGTCCCGTACGCCGGTGACGCCCATGGCGTGGTCGATGGCGGTCCGGTCCTCGGCGGTCTGTCCGGCGAAGCCGCGCCGGTACGGGTGGCGTCCGAACGCCACGACCTCCGCGACCGTCAGCCCCTGGGGTGCGGGCCTCGACTGGCTGAACAGCGTGACCTCGCGGGCGAACTGACGGGCACTGAGCAGGGCCGCGTCCCGCTCGGACGGTCCGTCGGCGGCGCCGAGCGTCACCCGGCCGCCGTCCACCCGGTGCAGTCGGGACAGCGCCCGCAGCAGCGTGGACTTCCCGCTGCCGTTCGGCCCCACCAGGGCGGTCGCGCACCCGGGTGCCAGGGACAGCGAGACACCGTGGACGACCGGTGTGCCGCCGTACCGCAGTACCAGGTCGTGCCCGTTGAGGGCGGCCACCGGCACGGCGGGGTCGGCCACGGGACGACCGGCGTACCGGAAGGGACTTGTGAACATCAGGGAATCCGGACGGTCGCAGGGGCATGGGCAGGGGCTGCGGCACCCTCCGTCCGGCTTTCGCCGGCCGGGCAGCGGACGCTCCCGCACACGGACAGCACCGTGCACGGCGAGCAGGAACTAAGGGTTGCCTAACTTCGAGAAGCGTATGTTCCGCTTGTCATGTCGGCAATCAGGAGTTTTGGACAGGCAATACGGGATTCCGGACACCCTCGGGGGTCTCTGAGACCGCGGTGATCCCGGATGCGCCGTCGGCCGCGTCGAAGAACGCGCCCGGCGTGGTTCCCATGACCCTCCGGAAGGAGGCGATGAAGGTGCTGGGCTGCGCGTAGCCGAGCGTCTCGGAGACGGTCGTCACGTCGAAACCCTCGGCGAGGAGCGTCAGCGCCCGATGCACGCGCAGCACCTGCCGCCACTGCGCGAAGGACAGGCCCGTCGCGTGGCGGAACGCGCGGGTGATCGTGCGGTCGCTGATCCCCAGACACCGCGCCCACTCCTCCAGCGAGCGGTCGTCGGCGGGATCGTCCAGCAGGGCGTCGGCGATCGCGTCGATCCGGGCGTCACCGGGCAGCTGCAACGCGAACCGGTGTTCCGACGGCTGGAGCACGTCGAACACGACCGACTCCGCCCGTGCCCGGGCCGCGGCGTCGAGATCCGTACGGGACAGATGAGTGAGCAGCGACTCCAGCAACGGCGTCATCGCGATCGCTCTCGGCTCCTCGAACGCGAACGCCAGGGGCGCGCGGTCGGGGGCGAAGAAGGCTTCGTAGAACTTCGCGCCCGCTGTCGCCCGGCCCCCGTGCACCACTCCGGCGGGCATCCACAGCCCGTGCCCCTCGGACACGGTGAAGACGCGGTCCTCCACCCGTGACGTCAGCGTTCCCCCGCGTACCCAGACCAGCTCGTGCCGGGGGTGCGAGTGCGGCGCCCACTCCGTGGGAACGCGGGGCACCTGCAGCCCGGCGACGATGGCGAAAGGGGCTGTCGCCCGCTCCGGGAAGGGCGGGACCCGGAGCACCACGGTGCCCGCCTCGCGCCGCCACATCCCGGGGCTCGCGTCACCACGGGACGATCGGACCATACGAGGAGTCTATCCGGGGCCCGCATGCCCCCAGGCCCCCTTGACCTGCGACGCACCGGTACGCCACCGCTACCGCGCGGCCGTTTCGACCTCGCACGGCCGCTCCGGCGTCCCGCGGCTCTTCGGGGCCGCCCCTGTTCACCGTCCCAGCGGCCTCAGTTGGACGAGTCCGATCCATGTCTCCGGGCCCGGCTCGGCGTGCGCCGCGCGCACCGCGTACCGGCCCGGTTCGAGGGCGATCCGCAGATGCCCCGCCCTCGTGGACCCCGCTCCCGGCCAGGCCGCGTCGAACAGCACGACGGCCCCGGGCACCTCCCAGTACACCTCGCGCCCCCACGCGGCGGTGTCGAGGGCGGCCGGGACCCCGGCCAGCAGCTCACGCTCCGAGTCGCCGGCGGACCACCGTACGAATGTGCCGTGTTCGGGCAGGTAGGAGGTGGCGGCCGGTTCGTCACCGAGGACGAGGGCCGTGGTGTTGCCGACGGGCAGCAGACCGACGAAGCCGTCCACCTCACACGCCCGGTCGTAGTCGGAGGCCAGCTCGTCGCCGTCGGCCCCCGTCCAGAACGGCAGCACCACTTCCGGTATCGCTATGAGCGGTCCACCGCCCGACTCGATCCACTCGACCTGTTCGACCGAACTGGGGTCCGCATAACTCGACATGGACAGAAACTACACGCCCGGGCGGACCGTAGTTGACGATTCCTTTGCCCGGCCGCCGAGCTGATACGCGACTGAGTCCGTGCGGTCCGCAGAAGGGACGCCGCGCGGCCGTAGCGGGCCCGCTACGGGCCCACCGCACGGCCTGCGGCACCTGTGCCGAACGGTCCTCAGCAGCCGCAGTCGTCCGTTCCGGCCGGCGCCGTCAGCGGGTCCGCGGCCCGCCGCTCGCGGCCCTCCCAGGTCTCGAACTCGAAGCCCTCGCGCACCCAGTACTCGAACCCACCGAGCATCTCCTTGACCTGGAAGCCGAGTTCGGCGAGAGCGAGGGCGGCGCGGGCCGCACCGTTGCAGCCCGGGCCCCAGCAGTAGGTGACGACCGGCACCGCCCTGTCGAGGAGTTGCCCGGCCTGTTCGGGGACGAGGGCGGTGGGCAGATGGACGGCGCCGGGCACATGGCCCTGGTCCCAGGACTCAGTGGAGCGGGAGTCGACGACGACGAAGCCGGGGTCGCCGTCGGCCGCCAGCGCGGCGGCGACGTCGGACACGTCGGCGTGGAAGGCGAGGCTCGCCGCGAAGTGGGCGACGGCCGCGGCGGGCGACGCCGGGGCGACGCGCAGAACGGGGTTACGGGGAACGGTGCTGCTCTTCATGCCCCGAAATCTACGGCCGGTGACACACCCCGTTGAAGGAGCGATCCCCGGCCTCGGGCTTGATCGGCCGGGGATTCCCCTGCTATTCCTCGACCATGACCGCGTATTCCCCGGACGCCACCGACTGGCGCATCCTCGAAGTCCTCCAGCGCGAGGGCCGCACCGGTTTCGCCGAGCTGGCCCGCGCCGTCTCCATGTCCGCGAGCGCGGTCACCGAGCGGGTGCGGCGGCTGGAGGAGGCGGGCGTCATCCAGGGGTACGCGGCGGTCGTGGACCCGGAGAGCCTCGGCCTGCCGATCCTCGCGTTCGTGCGGCTGCGCTATCCGAACGGCAACTACAAGCCGTTCCACGACCTGATCGCCGCCACCCCCGAGATCCTGGAGGCGCACCACGTCACGGGCGACGACTGCTTCGTGATCAAGGTCGCGACCCGCTCGATGAGTCACCTGGAGGAGGTGTCGGGCAGGATCGGCACGCTCGGCTCGGTGACGACGAGCGTCGTCTACTCGTCGCCCCTGCCACGGCGCCCGCTCGGCCGCTGAAGCCCCGACCGTCCGTCCCGCCTCCTGCCCGCCGCCCGGCGACCCGCCACGCGCCGGCGCCGATGCCCGAACGCCTCAGCCGCCCCGCTGCCGGACGACCGACCCCGACCGCCCCTTCACGACCTCCAGTTGCGCGTGGATGCGGCGCCGCAGGTCCGCGACGTGACTGACGATGCCGACGCTGCGGTCCCGTTCCCGCAGCGAGTCCAGTACGTCGAGGACCTCGTCGAGCGTCTGGTCGTCGAGGCTGCCGAAGCCCTCGTCGATGAAGAGCGTGTCGAGGCGTACACCCCCCGCTTCGTCGGTGACCACGTCGGCGAGGCCCAGCGCGAGCGCGAGGGAGGCGAAGAACGTCTCGCCGCCGGAGAGCGTCGCCGTGTCACGCTCGCGCCCGGTCCACGCGTCGACGACGTGCAGTCCGAGCCCGCTGCGGCCGCGCCCGGCCCGGTTGTCGGAGTGGACGAGGGTGTACCGCCCGGAGGACATGCGCTGCAATCGGGCGGTGGCCGCCGCCGCGACCTGTTCCAGACGGGCGGCGAGGACGTACGACTCCAGGCGCATCCTGCGTTCGTTGTCCGCGGAGGTGCCCGCCGCCAGTGTCGCGAGCCGGGCCACCCGGTCGTATTCGTCGCGCAGCGGTCCGAGGCGGCGCACGGACGTGACGGCCCGGTGGGTGAGCCGGTCCAGTTCCGTGCAGCGGCGGGCCGCCTCGTCGCGCGCGGAGGCGGCCTCGCGCATCCGCCGGACGGCCACGGCGGCGGCCTGCTCGGCGGCCCGTGCGTCGGCGGGCGGCTGGTGTGCGGCGGCGGCCGTCTCGGCCTCCGCGAGCACCGCGCGGACCGTCGCCTCCTCCTGCTGCCAGGCGTCGAGCCGCCGCTGCAGCTCCCGGTGGGCCACGTCGTCGAGGAGGGCGGCCGCGGCGGCCTGCGGCGTGTCGAACCCGGCGCGGAAGGCCGCGTCGGCGAGTCGCGCGTCGGCGTCCTTGAGCCGCTGCGCGGTGTCCGCCGCGACGCGCGCGGTGTCCGCGGCCTCCGTGAGCGTCGAGACCTGCCGCTCCAGCTGGGCGGCCCGCTCGGCCACGCTGCCCGCCGATCCCCTGGCCTGCGCCAACTCCTCTTCCAGGGTGACCGTTTCACGGGCGAGGGCGTCTCTGCGGGCGGTCCGTGACGCACCGCGCACGGCGGCTTCCTGGTGGGCGGTGAGCCGGCGCCCGTGCTCGTGCTCGGCCTGCCGGAGCGCCTCACTGGCCGCGTGCAGCCCCGAGGCCGCGCCTCGCGCCTCGGCGTGTCGGAGCTCCAGCTCCTCGGCCTGCTCGGCGAGTCGGCCGGTGGGCGTGTCTCCCGCCTCGGCGGTCGCGGCGGCCAGTGCCTCGCGCACCACCCCGAGCCGCCGCTCCTCCTCGGCACGCCGCTCGTCGGCGCCCTGGTACGCGGCGAGAGCCGCCTCCTCGGCCCGCTGGTCGATGTGTCCGTCGACCTTGCGGGCGGGAGCGGGGTGCTCGGTGGCGCCGCAGACGGCACAGGCCTCACCGTCCACGAGGCCCGCGGCCAGCTCGGCGGCGATGCCCTTGAGCCGCTGCTCCTTGAGGTCCAGCCAGTGGGTGCGCGCGTCCGCCGCCTGTTCGCGGGCGGCGAGCACGCGCGCGTGGGCCTTGTCGGTGTCCCCCGCGAGCTGGTCGCGCAGCCGGGCGGCCGCCAGCCGCGACCGGGCCGGTTCGCGCTGGACGGCGAGCTGTTCGGCCCGGGTGGCGGCCTCCTGCGCGGCCTCGATACGGGCCTGGAGCCCGGACCTGGTGGTCTCCCATTCGGAGAGCCACTGCTCGGCGTCGTGCAGCACGTCCTCGTCGGCCCGCTCCTGGCGGTCCAACACGTGGCGTTCGGTGGCGAGTTCGGCGAGCCGCTGCTCACCTCGGCGGGCCGACTCCAGTCCGCCCAGCTCTTCGGCGGCCTTGCGGGCGGCGGCCGCGAGACCCGTGGCCCCGGCCTCGGCGTAGACCTCGGAGAAGGCCTGGGACAGCTGTGCACGCGCGCGTGCCTCGGCGTCGGCCGCCCGCCGGTGCTCGGCCTCGGTGGCCTCGCGCAGCCCGAGCGCGGGGGCCACGGCCTCGGCCTTGCGACCCCGCTCCATCCGTGTCCGGGCCTCCCGATGGGCCCCCGAGCGCTCCTCCAGCCGGGCGGCCCGCTCCCGCGCCTCGGCGAACCGCCGCTGGAGCCGCGCCACTTCGCGTACGTCTTCCAGTACGCGGCTCGCGGCGGCCTGTGCCGAGTCGGTGGCCGCCTGTGCGCAGTGGGCGATCGTGAATCTCTCGCGGGCCGTGCTCCTGTTGATCGCCGCCCACTCCAGGACGGCCTCGGCCAGTCCCGGTTCACCGGGCGTGAGCTCAGGGAGCGGCAGCTCGACGAGGTCACCGGCCGCCTGCTGCATCCGGTGGGCGTCGGCGAGCAACTCGGCGTCCCCGGCGCGCACTTGTGTCTCGGCCGTGCGCCTGCGTTCGGCCAGGCTCTGCTCGACGGCGGCGAAGCGCCGGGTGTCGAAGAGACGGCCGAGGAGCCTGCCGCGGGCCTCCGCGTCGGCCCGCAGGAAGCGCGCGAAGTCGCCCTGGGGCAGCAGCACGACCTGGCAGAACTGCTCACGGCTCATGCCGAGCAGCTGGGTGATCTCCTCGCCGATCTCCTGGTGGGAACGGCTGAGGTCCTTCCAGGAGCCGGCGGGCGCGTGGTACTCGCGCAGCCAGCTCTGCGCCTTCTCCGTCATGGTGCCCGTGCCGCGCCGCTTGGGACGCTCGAAGGGCGGCTGCCGGGTGATCTCCAACCGCCGCCCGGCCACGGTGAGTTCGAGTGTCACCTCGGTGCGGGTGTCGGAGAGCGCGTGGTCGCTGCGCAGCGAACCGCCCTGCCGGGCGCCCGGCACGGAGCCGTACAGCGCGAAGCAGACGGCGTCCAGGACGGAGGTCTTGCCCGCGCCCGTCGGCCCGTGCAGCAGGAAGAGTCCGGCGGTCGACAGGTCGTCGAAGTCGACCTCCTGGGCACCGCCGAAGGGCCCGAAAGCGGTGATGTGCAGCCGGTGCAGCCTCATCGGGCCCCCTCGAAGTCCAGCGTGGCGGTCACCTGGCGACCTCGCGGACCGTGTCGTCGGCGCGGACGGTGTCGAACGCGTCCTGCAGCACGGCCTGTTCCCGCTCGTCGGGACCGGCGCCACGCACATGGGCCACGAAATCCTCCGCGATCTGCTGGTCGCTGCGTCCCGCGAGCCGCCGGGCGTACGAGACGTCGGGGTCGTCGGGCCCCCGCTCCGGGTCGAAGACGAGGCTGAGTGTGTGCGGGAACCGCTCGGTGAGCCGCGCCATGGGGTCGGCTGGACGCACCGCGTCGGTGAGGGTCGCCTCGACCCACGCCTCCTCGTGACGCGCCAGCTCCGGATCGGCGAGCAGTTCCTCCAGCTCCCCCCGGATACGGGCCAGCGGGCGCGGTACGGGACAGTCGAGGCGCTCCGCCTCCACCGAACCGTCGGCCGCCAGGTCGACCAGCCACATGCTCTTGCGGTGGTCGGTCTCCGAGAAGGAGTACGGCAGCGGGGAGCCCGAGTAGCGCACGCGCTCCGTGATGGTCTGGCTGCCGTGGAGATGGCCGAGCGCCGCGTAGTCGACCCCGTCGAAGACGCCCGCCGGGACGGCGGCGACCCCGCCCACGGTGATGTCCCGCTCGCTGTCGCTGGCCTCGCCGCCCGTGACGAAGGCGTGGGCGAGGACGACGGAACGGGTGCCCCGCGCCCGCGTGGCGAGGTCGGCGCGCACCCGGTCCATGGCGGCGGCGAGCACGCTCTCGTGGCCCGCCTTCTCCACTCCGAACTCGTCCCGCACCAGCGCCGGTTCGAGATACGGCAGTCCGTAGAAGGCCACGTCCCCGAAGGTGTCCTTCAGTATCACCGGTGTGCCGCAGGCCGCGGGCTGGGTCCGCAGGTGGATGCCCGCGCGGTCGATGAGCCCGGCGCCGACGCCGAGCCTGCGCGCGGAGTCGTGGTTCCCGGAGATCATCACCGTCGGTACGCCGAGGCCGGCCAGGCGGTGCAGCACGTCGTCGAAGAGCTCGACCGCGGCCAGCGGGGGCACGGCCCGGTCGTACACGTCCCCCGACACGACCACCGCGTCCACATCGCGCTCGCGCACGGTCGTGACGAGGTGACCGATGAACTCGGCCTGGGCGCCGAGCATGTTCACCCGGTGGAACGCCCGGCCCAGATGCCAGTCGGAAGTGTGCAGAAGCCTCATGATCCCCGAGACTAACGGCCGGGTCGGACATCACGGGCGGCTACTCCCGTATCAGCCCGATGTGCGGCCTATGCGTCCCCGTACGCCTCTCCACCCGGTTCGAACCCTGCTGTCCCGGCCGTGACATCGGCCAGCCAGCTCCGGAAAGCCTCGACGTCGGCGTCCGGCAGTGCGATCTCGATGGTGACCGCCTCTCCGTAGCGCACGTCACGCACCTCGCGGCCGGTCGACCGCAGCTCGTTCTGCACCTTGCCCGCCCGCTGGTGGTCGACGGTCACGGTCGCGAGCCGGAAGCGTCTGCGCATGAGGGTGCCGAGGGTGTCCAGTGCTTCTCCGACCGCGCCGCCGTAGGCCCGGATGAGACCGCCCGCGCCGAGTTTGACGCCTCCGTAGTACCTGGTGACGACAGCGACCACGTAGCGCATGTCGCGGCGCAGCAGCATCTGGAGCATGGGGACGCCCGCGGTGCCGCCCGGTTCGCCGTCGTCGCTCGCCTTCTGTACGGAGGCGTCGGCGCCGATGACGTACGCGAAGCAGTTGTGCGACGCGTCCGCGTGCTCCTTGCGGACGGCCGCGACGAAGTCCTGGGCCTCCCGCTCGGTGGCCGCCGGTGCCAGTGCGCAGAGGAAACGGGAGCGGTTGATCTCGGTCTCGTGCACCCCTGCGCGGGCCACGGTGCGGTACTCGTCCTGCATCGGACCAGCGTATGCGTGCCGCGCACACGCGTGCGACCACCGGCCGACGGTCCCGGTGAGCGGCACCGCCCGCCTACCACCCCCGCCCGCGGTGCCCCTTCTCGCCGCGCGCCTTCTTGCCGCGCGCCACGATCATGTCCGTGAGCAGTGCCGTGCCGGGGCCGAGTCCCGCCCAGCCGCTGCCGTGCCAGGCGAGGATCGCGATCGCCGAGGTGGGGAACTTCACGCGGACGTCGTCCAGAGCGTCGTCGAGGCTGTCCGCGGCCAGCGTGAGGACGAGTTCCTCCAGGCCGGGATTGTGCCCGATGATCAGCAGGGTCTCGGCCTCCGGCGGGGCCTCGCCCACGACTTCCAGCAACTCGGGCACATCGGCCGCGTACAGGCGCGCGTCGTGGCGTACCGGAGGGGGCGTACCCCACTGGGCGGCGGCCAGTTCCCAGGTCTCCCTGGCGCGTACGGCGGTGGAGCAGAGCGCGAGGTCCGGCAGGCAGTCGGCGTCGGCGAGGACGCGCCCGGCGGCCGGGGCGTCCCGGCGCCCGCGCGACGCCAGCGGGCGTTCGTGGTCGGGGACGCCGTCCGGCCAGGCGGACTTGGCGTGCCGCAGCACCACCAGCCGCCGCAGCGGGCCCGCTCCGGCGCGCGCGATCACGCCGGAGCCCCGCGGCCGATGTCCCGGGTGAGCTCAAGACCGAGCAGCCGGTCCGCGTAGGCGTACGTCTCGAAGCGGGCCCCGTCCGGAACGGTGCCCGACGTCTCCACCTTCCGCAGCACGCCCAGTACGGCGGGTACGTCGAGGTCGTCCTCCCACGCGGCGCGCAGCTGGTCCCGTACGGGGTCGGGGATGGGTCCTGAGGGCCGGGTGGCCCAGGTGGCGACGGCGCCCCGCCAGCGCTTCAGCTGGTCCTCGGCCTCCGCGAGGTCGGCCGCGCCGAGCCGCAGGGTTTCACCGCGGGGGCGGGCGAGCAGGGCGAGGCGCAGGGCCGTGGCGTTCTCGTCGTCCCGCGCCACGCCGCTCTCGATGTCGGCCGGGGCGACCTCGACGCGCAGCCCGCCCGCCCTCCCGCCGGTCGTGGTCCCACCGGCCGCCGCCGCCTCGGAAGTGGGGCCGCCATCCGCCGGCTCGTCTCCCACCCGTTCGTCGTCCGGGCCGCGTACACGCAGTACCTGGGACTCGCCGAGGCCGGGGCTGCTGTCCCGTTCGTCCTCGAACGGGCGGATGCCGAGCGCCCTGGCCCGGGCCCGGAGCTCCGCGCGTCCCTCCGTGCCGGTCAGGACGGTCCAGACGGGCGTCCCGCCGATCTCCAGTGCCCGTACGAGGACATCGGCGATCAGGAGCACGCGCAGGCCGGTGGTGTCGGGGCGCGGCACATGCGCCTCGACGCGGGTCAGGCCCCGGCGGGCCGGGGTGGCGGTGACGGAGTCGCCGGTTCGGGCGTCGGTGATACGCAGCACGGGCTGAGCGTAGGCGTGTGGAAGGCCGCGCGCAGGGATGCCGACATCATTCCGGACACGTGTTCGCGAGTTCCGGGGGCGCGGTCCGCCTCACGGTGCCCAGGAAACGCACGTGCGGCCGGCCGTCGGAACCGTCGCGGGTGACGGCGGTCCGCACGCCGTACACCTCGGCGATGAGTTTCTCCGTGAGGACGTCGGCCGGTGTCCCGACGGCCACCACGCGCCCCTCGCGCAGGACGACGAGCCGGTCGCAGTACATCGCGGCGAGGTTGAGGTCGTGCAGAGCGACGACACTGGTGACCGGCAACGAGGTGACCAGGCCCAGCAGGTCGAGCTGGTGCTGGATGTCCAGGTGGTTCGTCGGTTCGTCCAGGAGGAGTTCGTGGGGTTCCTGGGCGAGGGCGCGGGCGATCTGCACGCGTTGGCGTTCGCCGCCGGACAGGGTGTGCCAGGACTGGTGGGCGCGGTCGGCCAGGCCGGTGCGGTCCAGTGCCTCGCGCACGGCCTCCTCGTCGGCCGGGGACGGGGGCGTCCAGGCGCGGCGGTGCGGAGTACGACCGAGGCGTACGACGTCCAGGACGCTCAGCTCGACCTGGGTGTCCGCCTGTTGCTCGACGACCGCGATACGGCGGGCGATGTCGCGGCGGCCCAGTTCGGCGAGCGGGCGGCCGTCGAGGGTGACCACGCCGGAGGCGGGGGCGAGGACGCCGGAGAGCAGGCGCAGGAGGGTGGACTTGCCGGAGCCGTTCGGACCGAGGAGGCCGACGGTGGTACCCGGGGCGGGACTGATGCTGACGCCGTCCAGGATGACGCGCCCGTCGGCGGTACGGGTCACGCGCCGGGCCCGGAGCCCGGCAGCCGGGACGGCCTCCCCCTTCCCGACGCCCTCCACGCCGACGCCGCACTCGACGTCTTCGATGCGCTCGGCCGTCATCGCGTCCTCCGTGTCCGGTACAGCACCAGCACGAACACCGGTACGCCGATGAGTGAGGTGACCACGCCCACGGGCACCTCCTGGGGGTCGAGGACGGTACGGGCCAGGGTGTCCACCCACACGAGGAACACCGCCCCGGCGAGGGCGGCGACCGGCAGCAGCCGGGCGTGACCGGAGCCCACCAGCGCCCGGGCGGCGTGCGGCAGGACGAGTCCGACGAAGCCGATGGCGCCCGCCGAGCTGACGAGCGCGGCCGTCAGGAGCGCCGTCACGCACAGCAGCACCAGCCGGGTGCGGGCCACGGACACCCCGAGACTCGCGGCGGCGTCCTGCCCGAAGGCGAACGCGTCCAGCGTGCGCGCGTACGCCAGGCAGACCGCCAGCGCGACCACCAGGACCGCGAGGCAGACCCAGACGTCGGTCCAGCCGACCCCGCCCAGGGAGCCGAGCAGCCAGAACAGCACGCCGCGGGTGGTCTCGGCGTCGGCGGCGGTCATCACGACGAACGAGGTCAGCGCGGAGAAGAGCTGCATCGCGGCGACCCCGCTGAGCACCACCCGGTCCGTCGTCCCGCCGAGGGTGTGGCTGAGCAGCAGCACGAGTCCGAACGACAGCAGCGCTCCGAGGAACGCTCCGGCGGAGACCGACACCAGGCCGCCGCCGGCGCCGAGGACGACCACGACGACCGCGCCGGTCGAGGCTCCCGAGGACACCCCGAGGACGAACGGGTCGGCGAGCGGGTTGCGCAGCAGGGACTGCATCACGGCGCCGCACACCGCGAGCCCGGCCCCGCAGACGGCGGCCAGCAGGGTGCGCGGCAGCCGCAGCTGCCAGACGATCCCGTCCCGGATGGGGCTCAGCTCCGTACTCCCCCAGCCGAGATGGGACGCGACCACGGACCAGACGTCGGCCACGCGGATGTCCGCCGGACCGATGGTGATCGCGACGGCTACGGATGCGACGAGCAGTGCCACACCGGCCGCGCACAGCAGCCCCACGCGCGGCCGTGTCGCCCCGCGCATCGCCTCGCGAGTCACCCGGCGAGCCCGAACTCCCGCAGGGCGGCGGCCACTTGTTCGACGCCCTCGACGGTGCGGATGGTCGGGTTCATGGCCTGCCCGCTGAGCAGGACGTACCGCTTCTTCCTGACGGCGGTCAAGTTCTTGGTGACCGGGTCGGACTCCAGGAACTCGATCTTCTTCTTCGCGGACTCGGCGGTCTGCGACTTGCGGGTCAGATCGCCGATCACGAGGACGTCGGGGTCGCGGTCGGCGACCGTCTCCCAGTTGATCTGGGGCCATTCCTCGTGGGTGTCGTCGAAGACGTTCTTCGCGTCGAACGCCCGGGTGATGATGCCGGGGGCGCCGCAGCAGCCCGCCATGTAGGGCGATTCGGAGTTGGCGAACCAGTAGAGGAGGGAGACGTCCGAGGCGTCGACGCCCGCGGTGGCCTTCTTCATGCGCTGCTTCAGCTCGGCGACGAGCTTGTCGCCCCGCTCCTGCACGCCGAACACCTCGGCCAGATCATGTATCTCGCCGTAGATCGCGTCGATACCGAGAGGCTTTTTGCGGGCGCCGTCGCCGTCTCCGGTGTTGTCCTTGCCCGCGCAGTCGGAGGGCGAGACGTACGCGGGTACGCCGAGCTTCTCGAACTGCTCCCGGGTGGCGACGCCTCCCTTGCCGAGCGTGGACTCGAACGAGGCGGCGACGAAGTCGGGGTCGGCGTCCAGGACCCGTTCGAAGGAAGGGTTGTTGTCGGCGATCCGCTTCACCTTCGCGTCGGCCTTCTCCAGGCCCTTCATGACCGGGTCGGTCCAGGTGGCGGTGCCGGCCATACGGTCGGCGAGGCCCAGCGAGAGCATGATCTCGGTGGTGCCCTGGTTGAGGGAGACGGCCCGCCGGGGCGGGGACTCCACGCGGACGGTGTGGCCGCAGTTGTCCAGGGTGACGGCGGCCTCGGAGGCCTTGCCGTCGGCGGGCGAGGCGCCGCCGCAGCCGGTCAACAGGATGACCCCGGAAATGAGCAGGGCGGCAGGGCGGGCGGGGCGTGCGATGGGCACGGAAGTTCCTCAGACGTCGAGGGCTCGAACGCGAAGCCCGGTCGTACGGTGCTCCCCCGCCGTCTCGGGACCACGGAGGCCGCCAGCAGGTCTTCGGACTCGGGTTCATCCGGACGAGGCGCCTTCCCGGACCGTCGATCCGGTCCAGTGGCCGATGCCACGCCCGTCACCCTCACCGCTGCGCGTCAGCTCCGGATTTCCACCGGATTCCCTGACCCACGTACATGGGTTCGACTGGCTTTCGCAAGCTATCACGGCGGCTTTCGGGGCCACTCGGCAGTGGCGCAGGGCTCCGGCTCCCGTCCCGCGGCAGCCGCACGGCTCCCCCGCAGCACCCATCGCACCCATCGCACGTCGCACCCATCGCCGAAGCAACGCAGAGTTTCTGTTGATCACCGCCGCGTCAGGGGCCCCCTTTCAGGGCACGGGAACTGCACACCGCCAGGGGCCCGGGGAACTGCGTGAACAACCCCCACCGGGCCGCACCCCGCCCAGGCCCGCAGCCCCACCCCCTCCCATGAACTGGACGGGGCGCCTGCCCGACGTCGGGAATCACCGGGCCACCCCCGCTGTTGTCGGGCCCAGACACACTCACACCCGCAGGAGGCCCACCGTGTACGGCGACCCGGCAACGATCCGCAAGATCCTCACCGAGAGCGGCGACACCTGGGCCGTCGTGGGCCTGTCGTCGAACGAACGCCGTGCCGCGTACGGCGTCGCGGACGTGCTCCAGCGCTACGGCAAGCGCGTGATCCCCGTCCACCCGAAGGCCGAGACGGTCCACGGGGAGAAGGGATACGCCTCCCTGGCGGACATTCCCTTCGAGGTCGACGTGGTCGACGTGTTCGTCAACAGCGACCTGGCCGGCGCCGTCGCCGACGAGGCCGTCGCCATCGGCGCCAAGGCCGTCTGGTACCAGCTCGGCGTGATCGACGAGGCCGCGTACCAGCGCACCCGCGCGGCCGGCCTCGACATGGTCATGGACCGCTGCCCGGCGATCGAGATCCCCCGCCTGGGCTGACCCGGATGGGCTGACCTTCCTGGGCCGTCCCGGCAGCGTTCACCCGTTGCGCCGCCCCGGCGCACCGGGCTCGTACGCGCGCCGGTCCGTCGCCTTCGGCGGGGCCTCGAACGCCGAGCCGGACCAGGCGGGCGGCTCCGTGCGCGGGCCGGGCCCCCGGCGGCGGGACGCGGTCCGGTTCCAGTCGCCGTCCCCGAGGACGAGCATCGGGTCGAACATCACCACCACTCCCGCGAGCGCCAGGAAGAGGACCGGGCCGATGAGCATCGGCAGCAGCAGCGAGTGGGCGGAGTCGCCCACGTCGGGCGAGCCGGCCGCACCGTGCAGGTGCACGCTGACGGCCGCCATGCCCGTGTAGTGCATACCGGTCACGGCGACGCCCATGACGAGGCTCGCCGCCAGGCTGGTCAGGAAGCCGCGGATCGCGACCGCCGCCCAGAGCGCGGCGGTCGCGGCGACGACGGCGATCAGGACGGAGAGCGCGACGGTACGGACCTCGTACCGCAGGCTGCCGTTGAGGCGAATGGCGGCCATGCCGATGTAGTGCATGGCCGCGACCCCGAGGCCGGTGAACGTGCCCGCGATGACCAGGGTCGTCGTGCTCGCACCGCGATAGCCGACGGCGAGGACGCCGATACCTACCACGGCTATCGCCACCGCGAGGCTGAGCACGGTCAGGCCGACGTCGTAGCGGATACGGCTCTCCTCGACCTGGAATCCGATCATGGCGATGAAATGCATGGTCCAGATCCCGCAGCCGATCGAAGCCGCCCCGAGCGCGAGCCAACCCGGTTTCCACGACTTGTCGTTGCGCAGGGAGCGGGTGATGCAACGCAGTCCCAGGGCGGCTCCCAGACAGGCCATCACATAAGCCGTGACCGGTGTGACCGTTCCATAGCTGAATCCGTCGACCGTACCTTGCATATGCCAACATCCCCCCGGAATACGACTGTTGCGGGGACAGATGTACGTGCCGTGACGGGGCGGCAGCAAGGGGTTTCGTGCAATTGACAGACAACCCGATTCTTTATCAGTCACTTCCGGTCATGAATAGGCTTCTTTGAGCCGGAAGGAATCATTCTGGTGGCGCGATCCGCCGGCCGCGGAACTCACGGCTGAGGCTTCGACGTCACCGTGAACTGCGCGCCGTCGGGATCCCGCAGCACCGCCTCCGTGGTGGTCGCGCCGTCCCGGACCGTGCCCCCGTGAGCCAGCGCCGCACGGACACAGGCCTCCACGTCCGGGACCGGGAAGTGGACCTGCCAGTGCGGCCGGATCGTGGGGTCGGGAGCGGCCTCCACCGCACCGGAGTGGATACGGGCCACCACGGCGCCGTCGCTGCGCAGGACCACCTCGTCCCCGTCGTAGTGCACCTCGCAGCAGCCGGGCCGCGAGGTCGCCCACTCCAGCACCTCGCCGTAGAACATCGCGGCGTCGAAGGCGTTGCGGGTGTGAAGCCTGAGGAAGGCGGGGGCGGCCCGCCGCCAGGTCTCCCAGCCGACGACGAGCTGGCCCTCCCAGATGCCGAAGACGGCTCCGTCGCGGTCCGCCAGCAGGGCCGCCCGGCCCGGCGGGAAGCCGATGGGCCCGACCGCCGTCGTGCCACCGCGCTCCTGGCCCCGGGCCACCGCCTCGTCGGCACTGTCCACGGCGAAGTACGGGGTCCAGGCGACTGCCATCTGCCACATCGTGGCCACGGCCGCGATGCCCGCGACGGGCACCCCGTCCGCGTAGGCGATCCGGAAGCGGTCCATCAGTGAGGTCGTCCGGAACCGCCAGCCCAGGACCGCCCGGTAGAAGGCCTCGGAGGTCTCCTGGTCGCGCGCCGTCAGGCTGACCCAGCACGGGGCGCCCGCCACCGAATGGCTGGAGACGACGTCGCTTCGGACTCTTGCGTCGCGGTTCATGGCAGTACCGTTCCTGAATCGTGCCGAGGGGTGTGGGCGGACGGCCGACGGCGCCGGAAGAACTCGCCGGGCCGTGCCGTGGTTCCGCCTCCTCAGCATCCCCCGGTCGCGCCTCCCCCGCCCGGAGGCAGGCTGGCTCTCACGCCCCGAGTACCCAGAGGCCGCACCCGAAACAGGACGGCGGACAGGACCGCTCAATCGTGCGCCGGCCTGTCGCTCAGCCGGTGGTCGGCCAGATTCAGCGCCTCGTCCACGACCCGGCGCAGATGCCCGTCCCGCAGCGAATAGATCACCCGGCGGCCCTCCTTGCGCGTGTTGACAAGGCCCGCCAGCCGCAGGCGGGCCAGGTGCTGGCTGACCGCCGGGCGGGCGGCGCCGCACCGCTCCGTCAGCGTCGTGACGTCCGCCTCGTCCTCGGCCAGAAAGTGCAGCAGGACGAGACGGGTGCGATCCCCCAGGAGGGCGAGAAGTTCGGCGGCCAGGGCGAACTGCTCCTCGCCCGGCGTGCGCGGATGCTCATCGTGCGCAGGTGACAGGTGCATGCGTGCGCTCATACGCACATAATGGCGCGGTGGGCCGGGCAAGTCCATCGAGTGACATCGGGGCCAGATCCGGGTCCAGGGCCCGGCCAGGTCCGGGTCCGGGTCCACCGAGCGCACCGGAGTCCCGGGAAGGGGAACGTGTGAGCACCGAGCAGGGCGGGCACCGGCACGACCACGGGTACGGGGATGGGGAGGACGGGTACGGGCATGATCACGCACCCGACCGGGCGCCCACGTCCGGCCACGCGCACGGCCGTCCCGGCCACGCGCACGGCTCGGGGCACCCGTCCCGGTCCGGGCACCCGCTCCGGCACAGGCTGACCCACCTCCTCACTCCGCATTCCCACGCGACCACCGACAAGGTCGACTCCGCCCTGGAGTCCTCGGCCCGGGGTGTCCGTACGCTCTGGATCTCGCTGGCCGTCCTCGGCGTGACCGCCGTGGCGCAGGCGGTCGTCGTCGCCGTCTCCGGCTCGGTGGCACTGCTCGGCGACACCGTGCACAACGCGGCGGACGCGCTCACCGCCGTACCGCTCGGCATCGCCTTCGTGCTGGGCCGGCGGGCCGCGACACGCCGCTTCACCTACGGCTACGGCCGGGCGGAGGACCTGGCCGGACTCGTGATCGTGCTGACGATCGCGGCCTCCGCGGTCTTCGCGGGCTGGACGGCGATCGACCGGCTGCTCGATCCGCGCCCCGTCGAGCATCTGCCGGTGGTCGCCGCGGCGGCCGTCATCGGCTTCGTGGGCAACGAGTGGGTGGCCCGCTACCGCATCCGCGTCGGCCGCGAGATCGGCTCGGCCGCGCTGGTCGCGGACGGACTGCACGCCCGGACGGACGGCTTCACCTCGCTCGCCGTGCTGCTGGGCGCGGGCGGCGCGGCGATCGGCTGGCAACTCGCCGACCCGGTGGTCGGGTTGGCGATCACGGCGGCCCTGCTGCTGGTGCTGCGTGACGCCGCGCGCGAGGTGTTCCGCCGGGTCATGGACGCGGTCGACCCGGCGCTCCTCGACTCGGCCGAGCGGGCACTGCGGGAGGTGCCGGGCGTGCACGGGATCGGTGAGCTGCGGCTGCGCTGGATCGGCCACCGGCTGCGCGCCGAGGTGGCCGTGGTCGTCGACGGGGAGGCGAGCGTACGGCAGGCCCACCGCGTGGCGGTCGCGGCCGAACACGCCCTGCTGCACGCCGTACCGGGCCTCACCGCGGCCCTGGTGCACGCCGACCCGTCACCCGCGCCCGGCGAGTCGGACCCGCATCTGGCGCTGGCCCACCACACGACGACGGGCTGACCCGGAGGCCGGGCGGAGGTCGGGCGGGGGTCAGGCGCCCCCGAGTCCCTCCAGGACCACGGCGTTCGGCAGCTCCGCGAAGGCCTTCCCGGGTACGAGCAGCTTTCCGCGCCGCCGGCCGCTGCCCACCAGCACGTACGGCAGGTCGACGACGGCCGAGTCCACCAACACCGGCCACTCGGCGGGCAGTCCGAGCGGGGTGATGCCGCCGTACTCCATGCCGGTCTCGCCGGTCGCCGTGTCCGTCGACGCGAACGACGCCTTGCGCGCGCCGAGTTGCCGCCGGACCACGCCGTTCACGTCGACGCGGGTGGCGGACAGCACCACGCACGCGGCGAGCGTGGTCTCCCCGCCGCGCTTGCCCGCGACGACCACGCAGTTCGCGGACCGGTCGAGGAGCTCCGGACCGTAGTGCTCCAGGAAGGTCGCGGTGTCGGCCCACTCCGGCTCGGTGTCGACGTACACGATCTGCTCGGCGGGGACGCTGCCGCGCCACTCGCGTACGGCGTCGGCGACCGGGCGGGTCAGCACGTCGAGGCGTTCGATGGCGGGCGTGGCGTCGTCGAAGTGTCCGATGGGTGCGCGCATGACGGCACGCTAACAGCCTCCCGGGCGGCTCCCGCCGGGGGCCTCGGGCAGCTGTGGACGGCCTCCCCGACGGCCCTCAGTGCACGCCGGGGACCGACACCGCCATGACCATTTCCACGGGTACGTCGCCCGCGTTGGCGTACGTGTGGGGGGTGTTGGCCTCGAAGGAGGCGCTCGCGCCCGCCGGTACGCGGTACTCCGCGCCGTCGACGGTGAGCGCGAGCTCGCCCTTGGTGACGTGCAGGAGTTCGACCGTGCCGGTGGGGTGCGGGTCCGAGGGGCTGCCCTCGCCCGGCATCAGCAGCCAGTCCCACATCTCCAGGGGGCCGGGCGCCTCGGTGCCCGCGAGGAGCCGGTTGTAGCTGCCGGCGTCGGTGTGCCAGAGCCGCACGGCCTGCTCCGCCGGGACGATGCGGACCTTGGGGCCCTGTTCGTAGTCGAGCAGGGTGGTGATGCTGATGCCGAGCGCGTCACCGATCTTGACGACGGTGCCGAGGCTGGGGTTGGTGCGGGCCTGCTCGATCTGGATGAGCATGCCGCGGCTCACCGCGGCGCGGGCGGCGAGAGCGTCGAGGGTGAAGCCGCGCTCGGTGCGCCAGCGTTTGACGTTGCGCGCCAGCGACTGGGTCAGGAGGTCGAGGTCCGACACATTCCGTCCAATATTCTGGATGACAGAGTTCAATTCACTGCACTACGGTGGGGTGCACCGGATTGTCCACCGAACTGTACTGCGAGGTACGTGATGACAGCACTGTTCGCCCTGGCCACCAGCTTCCTGTGGGGGCTGGCCGACTTCGGCGGCGGCTTGCTGACACGGCGTACTCCCGCACTGACGGTGGTGGTCGTCTCGCAGTCGATAGCCGCGGTGGTGCTCGGCGCGATCGTCGTCGTGACGGGCGCTTGGAGCGAGACCGGGCCGCGGCTGTGGTTCGCGGTGGCGGCGGGGTTTGTCGGACCTGTCGCGATGCTGGCCTTCTACAAGGCACTCGCGCTCGGCCCGATGGGCGTCGTCTCCCCGCTCGGCTCGCTCGGGGTCGCCGTGCCCGTGGGGGTCGGGCTCGTCCTCGGGGAGCGCCCCGGACCGGTGCAGTTCGCGGGCATCGCGGTCGCCGTCGCCGGAGTCGTACTGGCGGGCGGTCCGCAGTTCAGGGGTGCGCCCGTGCAGCGGCAGGCCGTCCTGCTCACCCTGCTCGCGGCGTTCGGCTTCGGCGCGGTGATGGCCCTGATCGCCGAGGCGTCGTCGACGCTCACCGGCCTCTTCCTGGCCCTGTTCGTCCAGCGCGTCACCAATGTCGTCGCGGGTGGCGCGGCTCTCTACGTCTCCGTCCGGCGGGGCCGTACGGCTCCGCCGAAGGTCGCGTGGCAGTCGTTGCCGGCCTTCGCGTTCGTCGGCCTTGCCGATGTGGCCGCCAACGGCACGTATTCGCTGGCCGCTCAGCGGGGGCCGGTGGCTGTGGCCGCCGTGCTCGCCTCGCTGTATCCGGTGGTCACCGCGCTGGCCGCTCGCGGGTTTCTGCGGGAGCGGTTGCGGGGGGTGCAGGCCGCCGGCGCGGGGCTTGCGCTGGTTGGTTCTGTGCTGCTGGCCACGGGGTGAGCCCGTTCGCTCGGCTTCAGCCCCGGGCTAGGGGTGGTCGTCGGGTGCGGGTGCGGGTGTGTTGGGGCTGGGTGCGCCGTTCCCCGCGCCCCTGACAGGCGCCCGGCCGGGGTTGGTCGTCGGGTGCGGGTGCGTTGTGGCTGGGTGCGCCGTTCCCCGCGCCCCTGACAGGCGCCAACCCGGGGCGCCACCCCTCGCGGGGTGCGTGGTTCAGGGGGCGTCCTCTGTTGCTTGTAGTGCTGCGATGGCTTCCTCGTCCAGTTCTGACAGGGCCAGGAGTTGTTCGGGGGTCACTCCGTCGGGGATCGGGACCGGGGCCGGGGTTCGCAGGGGTGGCTGCCAGCCGTCGCCCGGGGTCCAGCGGCGGACGACCCGGGCCGGCGCCCCGGCCACCACCGCGTGGTCGGGCACGGCCCCGCGCACCACCGCACCGGCCGCCACCACGACGTTCCGCCCGATCCGCGCCCCCGGCAGGATCACCGCGCCCGTGCCGATCCAGCAGCCGGGCCCGATCTCCACCGGCTCCATCCGCGGCCACTGCTTGCCGATGGGCTCCTGCGGGTCGTCGTACGAGTGGTTCGTGGACGTCACGTACACATAGGGCCCGAAGTAGCAGTCGCTGCCGATCGTGACCGTCGTGTCCGCGATGACGTGGCTGCCGCGGCCCAGGACGACCCCGTTGCCGATACGCAGTATGGGCTCGGCGCCGAGGTCGAGGTCGGGCATCAACCCGGCGGTGAGAGTGACCTGTTCACCGATGATGCAGTGGTCGCCGAGGTGGATCCACGGTTCACCGAAGACCGTGCCCTGCGGAAAGGCCAGCCTGGTTCCCGTGCCCATCGCGGCGAAGCGCAGCCGACCCGGCCGCTCGGCCGTCACCGCGCCGGTCCGCTGCACCCAGGCCCAGCCCGCGTGGACGGCCCGCTGCACGAGGCGGCTCCGCCGGGACGAGAACGTGTTCTTATTCTTGGGCACCCGCTCACCGTACTCAGCGTCACGTCCGCCCAAGAGCTCGTTCACCTGTGATCTTCGCCCCACGGGACAGCGGTTCACCCGCAACGGATGATGTGCTCGCGCGCCGGCCGGGGTGCGCTGGCGGAATGACCTGGTACCGCGCTGTCCATCCTGTCGATGTCGCCGGACGCCTGGCGCGGTTCGCGCTGGGGACCGTCACCACCGTCGCCGACACGCTGATCCGCGGGCTGACGTCCGCGGTCGTCGAGCGTCTCGACCTGGACGACCTCGTGTCCCGTGTCGATGTGAACCGGGTCGCCGACCGGGTGGACGTCGACCGGGTCGCCGACCGGGTGGACGTGAACCGGGTCGCCGAGCGCGTCGAGGTCGACCTCGTGGCCCAGCGCGTCGACGTCGACCGGATCGCGGCCCGGCTGAACCTCGACGCCGTGCTCGCCCGCATCGATCTGGTCGTGCTCACCAGGGACGTGCTGGAGGAGATCGATCTCGGCCGTATCGTCCGCGACACCGGCGGCGGAATGGCCGAGGACACCGTCTACGGGCTGCGGGCGCGGAGCATGCGGGCCGACCGGATGGTGAACCGTCTCGCCGACCGCCTGCTGCACAGACCCGACATCGTTCCGGGACCGGCCGACGAGGCCGGGCCGCCCCACGAGCGGACACCGTGACGGGGTGGACCGGACCGCAGGCCCGCCGCAGGGCACCGCAGGACTCGTGTCACGGATCCTCGCGGCACTGGTGGACGCGTTCACGGTGGCCGGGATCGGTCTCGCCTCACAGCTCGGGGCCGGCGCTCTGCGTCTGCTCGTCGCCGGTCCACCGTTCCGTCTGCTCGACCCACCGGCCTGGCTCTCCGGTGTGTGCGGGTGGGTCATCGCCGTGCTCTACCTGGGCAGCAGCTGGACCCTGACCGGAACCACCGCGGGCGACCGGCTGCTGGGCCTGCGCGTCACCGACCGCTCGGGCGGGCTCCTGGGCGTCCCCCGCGCCTTCTCGCGTGCCGCGTTGTGCCTGGTGTTCCCCTTCGGGCTGCTGTGGATCCCGGTGAGCAGGCACCGTGCGTCCCTCCAGGACCTCCTCCTGTCCACCACCGTCCGCTACGAGGACTTCGAGGGGCCCCAGGAGCCCCAGGCGTACGAAAAGCCTTGACGGGCGCCATCCCGGTTCGCCCGTTCAGTACCGGTCGGTACCGGTCGGTACCGGTCGGTACCGGTCGGTACCGGTTCATTACTCGTCGGTACTCGTCGGTACTTCGGCGGGGATCAGCCCTCCGAGCGGGCGACCGGCGCGTTCTGCCGGGGCAGCAGCGCGGCGGCGGCGAGCCCGCCGAGGCCGACGAAGGCCAGTACGCCCAGGGCCACCGCGTACGGCCCCGCCGCGGGGTCGGCGACGAGGATCGTGCCGGCGATCGCCGTGCCGAGCGACGAACCGAGGTTCGACACACTGCGGGACAGCCCCGAGATCTCGCCCTGCCGCTCCTCGCCGAAGCTCGACTGGACCACGTTGACCGACGGGGTGAGCATCACACCGAGTCCCAGGCCGATGAGGAGCAGTCCGGGCGTGAAGGCCCAGACGCTCGGCGAGCCCGCGGCCATCGCGATGAGCAGACCGATCCCGCAGATCGTGACGGCGAAGCCCACGAGGATGAGCGTCCGCTGGGATCGCCGCTTCGCCAGGCGCTCGGCGGCGAGCGACGCCGTGAGCAGGCCCAGGGTGGCCGCGGTGAAGATCACCCCGGTCCGGATCGCGTCGTACCCGCGCACGACCTGGAGGTACGCGGCCACCACGAACGACACTCCCATCAGCATCAGCCACTGGGCGTGCTGGGTGATGAGTCCGAGGTTCGACGTGCGGTCGTGGAACAGGCTCGTCGAGAACAGCGGTTCCCGGCCCGACCGTTCCTTCGCGCGCACCCAGCGGAAGAGCCACACCAGGACGAGCGCGCCGAGCACCAGCAGTCCGGCCATCAGCCAGCCGTTGTTGTCGGCGGCCAGGATGCCCATGACGACGAGGACGAGCCCGACCGCGGACAGGACCGCCCCGCCCGTGTCGAAGTGGCGGTCCGGCTCCGGTGGCAGGGGGTCCCGGACGTGACGGCTGAGCACGATGATCACCGCGACCACCACCGCCTGGAAGACGAAGGCGGCCCGCCAGCCGATCGCCGAGGTGATGAGCCCTCCGATCAGCGGACCCGCGGCGGCGCCCACGCCGCCCAGTGCCATGACGGTCCCGAACGCGCGGGCCCGGGAGGTCACGTCGGTGAACAGCAGCGTGGTGAGGATGTAGACGGGCGGGATGAGCAGGGCCGTGCCGACCCCCTGGAGGATCGAGTAGCCGAGGGCGAGGACCCCCAGGCCCGGAGCCGCCGCGCTGAGCAGGGCTCCCACGCCGTAGACGGTGAGACCGGCCAGGAAGCAGCGCTTGCGGCCGTAGCGGTCGGTCAGCTTGCCGCCCGGGATCATCAGTGCCGCCATCACCAGCAGGAACAGCGTGATGACGGTCTGCACGCCCTGCACCGTGGTGTCCAGGTCCTTGCTGATGTCGTTGATCATCACGTTCATGTTGGAGCCGGCGTAGCTGCAGATGAACTGCGCGAGGGCGAGCGGGGCCAGGACGCGTCGCGCGGTGCTCGACGACTGTCCCGAGGACCCCGCTTCGGGGGGTGTGGGCGGCATGGCCATGTCGGCTCCCGGACATTCGGATGCCGATATCGTCCGTGTCGGCTGATCTCCCGTCATCACCCTTGCGAGGTGACGACGGGTTCGTGCGCCACAGGGTAGAAGTCGTTGGGCGAGGGACCGGGCGGAGGGCCGCGATGCCAGGTGACAGGAAGAGCGCTTCGAGCGTCCCGCCCGGGCTGCGTACGCTCCTGGCCTACCGGCGGGAATGGCTCGTCAAGGACGTCGTCGCGGGCGTCGTCCTCACCACGCTGCTCGTGCCGCAGGGCATGGCGTACGCGGAACTGGCGGGACTGCCCGCGATCACCGGCCTGTACACGTCCGTGCTCTGTCTCCTCGCCTACGCCGTGTTCGGCCCGTCCCGGATCCTGGTGCTCGGCCCGGACTCCTCGCTGGGCCCGATGATCGCCGCGACGGTCCTGCCCCTGATCGTCGCCGGAGGTGACAGCGAGCGTGCCGTGGCGCTCGCCTCGATGCTCGCGCTGATGGTCGGGGCGATCACGATGCTGGCGGGGGTGGCCAAGCTCGGATTCATCGCCGACCTCATCTCCAAGCCCACCATGATCGGCTACATGAACGGCCTGGCGCTGACCATCCTGATCGGGCAGTTGCCGAAGCTGTTCGGTTTCAAGACGGACGCCGACGGGCTGCTCGGCGAGATCGGGGACTTCGTCCAGGGGCTGGCCGACGGGAAGGCGGTCCCCGCCGCCGTGGCGGTGGGCGGTACGGGGATCGTGCTGATCCTGATCCTGCAGCGGTGGCTGCCGAAGGTACCGGCGGTCCTCGTCATGGTGCTGCTGGCGATCGCCGCGACCTCGCTCTTCGACCTGGGCCGGCACGGCGTGGGCCTGGTCGGTGAGCTGCCCCGGGGTTTCCCGCCGCTGACGTTCCCCGGCGTCCGCTGGGACGACCTCGGCCCGCTCTTCGTCGGAGCCCTGGGCATCGCGCTCGTCTCGCTCGCCGACACCATCTCCAACGCCTCGGCGTTCGCCAACCGCACCGGGCAGGAGATCCGCGGCAACGAGGAGATGACCGCGATCGGCGCGGCGAACGTGGCGGCCGGACTGTTCCAGGGCTTCCCCGTCAGCACGAGCGGCTCACGGACGGCCGTGGCCGAACGGGCGGGCGCCCGCAGTCAGATCACGGGGGTCGTCGGCGCCGCCCTGATCGTTCTCATGCTGGTGCTGCTTCCCGGGCTGTTCCGCAATCTGCCCCAGCCGGCGCTGGCCGCGGTGGTGATCACGGCGTCGCTGTCCCTGGCCGACCTCTCGGGGACGGTACGGCTGTGGCAGCAGCGCAAGGCGGAGTTCCTGCTGTCGATCGCGGCCTTCCTCGGCGTGGCCCTGCTCGGCGTGCTGCCCGGGATCGCGGTCGCCGTGGGCCTGTCGATCCTGAATGTCTTCCGGCGTGCGTGGTGGCCGTACAACACCGTGCTGGGCCGGGTGCGGGGTCTTGAGGGCTATCACGACGTCCGGTCCTATCCGGAGGCCGAGCACCTGCCCGGACTGGTGATCCACCGCTTCGACGGTCCCCTCTTCTTCGCCAACGCCAAGGCCTTCCGCAACGAGGTGACGCGGCTGGCCCTCGGCGAACCGCAGCCGGTGTGGGTGCTGATCGCGGCCGAGCCGGTGACCGACGTGGACACCACGGCCGCCGACGAGCTGGAGGAGCTGGACGAGGCGCTCAACGAGCGCGGGATCAGCCTGGTGTTCGCCGAGCTGAAGGATCCCGTACGGCGCAAGATCGAGCGGTACGAGCTGACGCGGACCATCGACCCGGCGCACTTCTTCCCCACCATCGAGGCCGCTGTCGCCGCCTACCGTGAACAGACCGGCGCCCGGTGGACGGCGAGGGACCGGCCGCCGTCCCAGGACCCGGGCCAGGACCGGGACCAGGACCGGGACCAGGACCGAGACCGGGACCGGCCGGCGTCCCGGGACCAGGACTGGTCCCGGGACTAGGACTGGTCCCGGGACTAGGAGAACGTCGGTCCGGACCGCCGTCCGGTGGTCTCAGCCGCCGGTGGCCTCAACCGCCGTCCGGTCCGGTCGAGCCGATCGAGAAGACGTGCGTGCGCCAGGCGTCCAGGTCGACGAAGAGTCCGGGGCCGGTCAGTTCGGCACCGGAGCGCGTGTACCAGGCGCCGTCGAGCAGGTCGGTCAGCGTCCGGTCGGCGGATCCGAGTTCCGGCCACGGCAGCCGGATCCTCGCCTGGGCGGGGTGTCCGGAGAGGTTGACCACCGTCAGGAAGCGGCCCGCCCCGCCCGACCAGGACCAGGCGAGCAGGTTCCGGTGGGTGGGGTTGTCGGGCCAGCCCTCGCAGTCGAGGAGGCGCCACTGTCCGGTGCGCATGCCGCTGCGGTGGACGGCGGCCAGCACCCGCTCGTGGAAGGCGCGCAGCGCGCCGTCCGGTGTCTCGTCCGGCCGCCGGTCCAGGAAGACCGGCAGTTGGGTGCGGCGGCCGGTGAACTGCCCTTCGTGCCACAGGGTCGCCCCCGGCAGCGTGGCGATCAGGACGGCCGCGGCCCGCTCCTTCTCCGGGTCCATCGTGTACGCGGCCCGCGGTTCGTCGTGGTTCTCCAGGAACCGTACGAGCCCGCGCTGGTAGGACTCGTCCGCCGTCAGGTGCCCCCGGACCGAGTGGGGGCTCTCGTGCAGCACCCGGTCGTAGAGCCGCTTGTCGTAGCAGAAGTCGAACCCCTGCCGCTGCAGGTCCCATTCGAGGTCCCAGTACGCCTCGGCGGCGAAGATCATCCCGGGATGCCGGTGCCGTACGCCGGAGATGACGGTGGGCCAGAAGTCCTCCTCCGGCCGCCCGCCGGCCCGTTCGCCCCAGGTCCGGGCGAAGACGTCGTTCATCATCAGCATCGCCATGTCGCAGCGGACCCCGTCGCACAGGTCGCCGATCCGCGTCAGCACGTCCGTGGTGGCCGCGCGCAGGGCGGGCTCGAACGCGTTGAGCTGCACGACGTCCGGCCAGGGCGGGAAGAAGGGGTCCCGGCCGCGGGCGAGGACCTGGCCCTGCACGGAGAGGTAGGCGGCCGGATCGCGGCGCAGTTCGTCCTCGCTCCCCCGGACGAAGTACTCCGGGTGCGCGGCCGTCCAGGGGCTGTCCGGCGCCACGTGGTTGGGCACGTGGTCGAGGAGCAAGCCGATGCCCCGGACGGCGAGTTCGGCGCGCGCGGCGGCGAGCCCCGCGGTCCCGCCGAGGTCCGCGTCGACCTCGTAGCGGCGGACGCAGTACGGCGACCCGGCGATCTCCTCGTCCTGGAGGCCGGGCACGGCCCGCGTGAAGGCGGCCCGCAGCGACGGGTCGCGCAGGGCGATGGCCCTGCCCTGCGGGCTGCGCTCCCACACACCCATGAGCCATACGGCGTCGATGCCGTGCGGGGTGATCTCGTCCCAGGCGTCCTTGGGGACGTCGACCAGTCCGCCGTGGCGGCCGCTACGGCGCTGGACCTCGCGGAGCCAGACACGCGTGTTGACCTCGTGGACGACGGGCTGTGCCGGGATCCCGGTCATGGCGTTCCCTTCCTGCCGGGATTCTCGCCCGGATTCCCGGCGGAGTGCTTGGCGCGGTCGGTCAGGAAGTCGGCGGGGGTGAGCGTGCCGAAGACCGTCATCAGTGTGGCGACCAGGCCTGTCCAGCCGGTCTGGTGGGAGGCGCCCACCCCGGCGCCGTTGTCGCCGTGGAAGTACTCGTAGAAGGAGATCAGGTCCCGCCAGTGCGGGTCGTCCTGGAAGATCCGCTGGCCTCCGTAGACGGGCCTGCGTCCGTCGGCCCCGCGCAGGAAGAGCCGGGTGAGCCGCTCCGAGATCTCCTGGGCGACCTCGAAGAGGGTCATCCGGACGCCGGACCCGGTGGGGCACTCCACGGTGAGGTCGTCGCCGTAGAAGCCGTACAGGTTGAGCAGGGCCCGGACCACGAGGGCGTTCATCGGGAACCACACGGGCCCGCGCCAGTTGGAGTTGCCGCCGAACATCCCCGTGTCCGACTCCGCGGGCAGGTAGCCGACCCGGTACTCCTCGCCGTCGACCCAGAAGCGGTAGGGGTGTTCGGCGTGATGGCGGGAGAGGGACCTGATGCCGTACGGGCTGAGGAACTCGTTCTCGGACAGCAGGTGCGAGAGCACCCGCAGCAGCTTCTTCTCGTCGACCACGGACAGCAGCCGGGGCCCGCCCGCCGTGCCCGCCTGCACCGAGGTGAGCGTGACGGAGAGCGAGGGGTGGCGGTCCGCGAAGCGGCGCAGCCGGTCACCGATGCCCGACACCCTGGCCAGCTGGGCGGGCCGGAAGACGGTGGCCGCGCACAGCGGGAGCAGCCCGACCATCGAGCGGACCTTGAGCCGCACGGCCTGCCCGTCGGGCAGGCGCAGGACGTCGTAGTAGAACCCGTCCTCCTCGTCCCAGAGTTCGTCGCCGAGTTCACCGACCCGGTCCATGGAGGCGGCGATCCACAGGTAGTGCTCGAAGAACTTCAGGACCAGTTCCTCGTACGCCTGGTTGTGCTCGACGAGTTCCACGGCGATCTGCAGCATCGCCTGGCAGTAGAGGGCCATCCACGCGGTGCCGTCGGCCTGTTCGAGCCGGCCGCCGGTGGGCAGGGGCGCGCTGCGGTCGAAGACGCCGATGTTGTCGAGGCCGAGGAAGCCGCCTTCGAAGACGTTGCGGTCGTCGGGGTCCTTGCGGTTGACCCACCAGGTGAAGTTGGTGAGGAGTTTCTGGAAGGCGCGCTCCAGGAACTCGCGGTCGGCGCGGCCGGTGGTGCGCTCCTCCATCAGATAGACGAAGTACGCGGCCCAGGCGTGCACCGGCGGGTTGACGTCGGCGAAGTTCCACTCGTAGGCCGGGATCTGGCCGTTGGGGTGCAGGAAGGTGTCCTTGAGCAGCAGTTCGAGCTGTTCCTTGGCGAAGCGGACGTCCACGGTCGCGAAGGCCACGGTGTGGAAGGCCAGGTCCCAGGCGGCGAACCAGGGGTACTCCCACTTGTCCGGCATGGAGACGATGTCGTCGCTGACCATGTGGAACCACTCGCGGTTGCGTACGCCGGGCCGCGGCATGCTCCACGGGTCCAGGCCGTGCTCGGCCAGCCAGGTCTCCAGGTCGAAGCAGTAGTACTGCTTCGACCAGAGCATTCCGGCGAGCGCCTGCCGCTGCACCCGGGCCCGGTCCTCGTCCGCGCCCTCGGGGGTCAGCTTCCGGTAGAAGGCGTCGGCCTCCGTGATCCGTTCCTCGAACACCGCGTCGAAACCATCGGTGACGGACGGCCGCGAGTCCGTGGGCGCGATCCTCAGCCGCAGGGTCTCGGAGCCGCCCGCGGGGATGGTCAGGGTGTGGTGCGCGGCCGCCTTGGTGCCCTCCCGCGCCGGATTGACCGCCTCGCTCTCCCCGCCGATCACCCGCCGGCCGATGCCGTCCTTGACGTACGGGGAGGAGTTGGGCGAGCCGAAGAGCCGCTCGGTGTTCGTCTCGTTCTCCGTGAACAGCAGCGGTACCTGCGCCGCGAACCAGCAGTCGTAGCTGCCCAGTTCGGGGTGTTCGGCGCGGATCGTGGGAGTGCCGCCCGGGCTGTCGACGGCGCTCATCCGGGGTTTCACGGCGCCGTGGTCGTCCTGCCACGACCAGGTGTTGCGGAACCAGAGGGTGGGCAGCACGTGCACGGTCGCCTCGTCGGGGCCGCGGTTGGCGACGGTGATCCGGGCCAGTACGTCGTCGGACGCGGCCTTGGCGTACTCCACGGTCACGTCGAAGTAGCGGCTCTCGTCGAAGACACCGGTGTCGAGGAGTTCGTACTCGTAGTCCTCCCTGCCCCGTTCGCGGTTGACGGCCACCAGGTCGTTGTACGGGAACTCGGCCTGCGGGTACTTGTAGAGGTACTTCATGTAGGAGTGGCTCGGCGTGCTGTCGAGGTAGAAGTAGTGGTCCTTGACGTCCTCGCCGTGGTTGCCCTCGCTGTTGGTGAGGCCGAAGGCGCGCTCCTTGAGGATCGGGTCGCGGCCGTTCCACAGGGCGAGCGCCAGGCACAGCCGCTGCTTCTCGTCGCAGATGCCGCCCAGTCCGTCCTCGCCCCACCGGTACGCCCGGGAGCGCGCGTGATCGTGCGGGAAGTACGACCAGGCGTCGCCGCCGTCGCTGTAGTCCTCCCGGACCGTGCCCCACTGACGCTCACTCAGATAGGGCCCCCAGAGCCTCCATCGGCCTCCGTCGTCGCCGGTCGGACCGATTCGCTCGCCGCTCGTCCGTGCGCTCATCCTGGCTCCCTGTCACAGACCTACCGGGGCGGCGTCAGTCTGTCCAGCCGCCCCGTCGGCCGCCTCACCTCCCGCGGGTGAGGAGCCGGGCGGCCGGGCCCCTCACCTGTGGCGGGTGACGCGCACCGGGCCGGAAGGCGGCTGGATGGAGTCGGACCACATCGAAGGGAGCGGCCATGGCCAGGATCGGACCTGTGCAACTGCTGACGGTCGAGTTCGGACCCGACGCGAAGTTCGAGGGAAGGATCATCGACGAGCTCGTGGCACTCGACCGCAGCGGGCAAGTCCGCCTGCTCGACCTGCTCTTCGTGCAGAAGGAGGCCGACGGAAGTCTCGTCACGCTCGACTACCAGGCGGAGGGCATGGGGCAGACCGTCGCCGCGCTGCTCGGCATCTCGCGCGAGGTGCTGGAGGGCGCGGAGACGGAGTTCCCGTCGCTGGCCGAGGGGAACGCCTTCGGCCTCGCCCCGGACGACATCCTGGGCCTGGCGGGGCAGTTGACCCCGGGGACCGCGGCGGGCTTCGTGCTGCTCGAACACACCTGGGCCAGGGAACTGCGGGCATCGATCCGCGATGCGGGCGGGGTGCCCGTCGCGGAGGGCTTCCTCACCGAGGAGTCCCTCGGCCTGGTGGTCGCCGAACTCACCGACGCCGTGGCGCGCATGGACGACGCGGCCTCGGAACACACCCGCAAGGGCCGGACGTCCGGCCGGAACACCAGGAGGTCATGATGACCGATCTCGTCGTGCTCGGTTTCTCCGACAAGGAGAAGGCCGAGTCCGTGCTGCGCCTGTCGAAGGATCTGTCCAAGCAGGAGCTCCTCGACCTGGAGGACGCGGCCCTCGCCTGGCGGACCCCCGACGGCAAGATCCACGTCCGCCAGTCCTTCAGCCCCACCGCGCACGGAGCCGCCGGGGGCGCCCTGTGGGGCACGCTCTTCGGCATGCTGTTCCTGATGCCGGTGTTCGGTGCCGCGGTCGGCGCGGGCACGGGCGCGCTCGCCGGGAAACTCACGGACGTGGGGATCAACGACGCGTTCATCAAGGAGATCGCGGGCACTCTCGAACCGGGCAGGGCCGCCGTCTTCGCGCTCGTACGGCGTTCGACGCCCGACCGGGTGCGCGAGGCGCTGCGCCCCTTCGGACCCACCGTGCTGCGTACGTCGTTGACCAAGGAGCGCGAGGAAGAGCTGATCGCCACCCTGCAGCAGTGAGGAGTGCCGAACCTCCCGGGCGAACTTCACCCGGGTGAGATTGTGGCCCGCACCGGTTCGCGGCTTCCCGGTGCGGGCCACACTCTCGTCTGGCGGACATCCACTGTGCTCCGGGAGCGAGGTACCGCCGATGGAAGAGCGGACGGAACGAAGGCGCCCGCCGAGCACTTCTGTCACGCCCGCGTCGGCCCGCGTCGGCCCCGCGGGGACCCAACGCCCCCGGCCGCCCCACATGTCCCCCGCCGGTGTGCCGCCGCTGCCGACGTGGCTGGTCCCCCGCCCCCGGCTGACGGACCGTCTCTCGCAGGGCGTGCTCGGGCCGCTGACCGTGGTCGTGGGTCCGGTGGGAGCGGGCAAGTCGGCTCTCGCCATGGAGTGGGCGCACACCCGGCGTGCGCCGGGCCCGGTGGCCTGGGTCACCTGCGACGGGGCGGAGGAACAGCCCGACGTCTTCTGGCCGCGGGTCCTGACCGCGTTGCGCGAGGCGGGCGTCGAGCTGTCTGCGCGGTCCGCCGCGCCGCTGTCGGCAGGGCCGCTGTCCACCGGGCCGCTGTCCGCCGCACCGCTGTCCCCGGCCGCGGCCCCGCGCTTCGCCGTCCCCGGTGCCCACGCGCACGGCGTCGCCGGTCACGACGTCACGGCTCAGGGCGCGGGCCTCCACGGCGCCGCCGTCCACGGCCTCCCGCCCACGGGTGACGCACCGACGGGCGACGCGTACGACGACGGTGCCGCGGCCGGTCTCCCGCCCGAGACTCCGGAACCGAACGGCGGCACGCCCCGGAACACCGGCCTCCCCGTCACCTCTCTCGATGACACACCGCCGGCCCGCGGCGCCGCCGACGGGGTCGAACTGCCCGGCTTCCCGGCCGCGGCGGTACCGGCGGGCCCGGCGGGCGGACAGCCGCTGCTGGTGGCCGCCCTCGCGGCCGGGCTCGCCGCGCGGGACGAGCCGGTCGTGCTCGTACTGGACGACTTCCAGCCCGAGAGCGGCTCGCCGGTCGCCGAGGGCATGGTCCGGCTGCTCAGGCACGCGAGCCCCGCGCTGCGGCTGGTCGTGGTCTCCCGCCGGGACCCGCCGCTGCACCTCCACCGGTACCGGCTGGCCGGCGACCTCACCGAACTGCGCACCGGTGACCTCGCCTTCGACGACCGGGAGACGACGGCGCTGCTCGCACAGCACGGTGTCGAGGTGCCCCGGGCGGTGGTGAAGACGCTGCGCGAGCGGGCGGACGGATGGGCGGCGGGCCTGCGGCTGGCCGCCATGTCGATGCAGGGGCACCCTCACCCGGAGCGGTTCGTGGCGCGGTTCGCGGGCGAGGACGAGGCGATCGTCAGCTATCTCGTCGAGGAGGTCCTCGACGGCCAGCCCCCGGCGATGCGCCGGCTGCTGCTGACGACCAGTGTGCTGGACCATCTGAACGCCGAGCTGGCCACCCAGGTCGCGGGGCAGGAGGCGGGCCGGCACTTCGCGACGCTCGTCGCGCAGAGTTCCTTCCTTCAGCACATCGGCCAGGGATGGTACCGGTGCCACCGGATGTTCGGCGACGTACTGCGGGTGCGGCTGCGCCACGAGGCGCCGGACCTCGTGCCCGATCTGCACGGGCGGGCGGCCGAGTGGCTGGGCGAACACGGGCTCCTCGCGGAGGCCGTACGCCACGCCCTGGCCGCGGACGACCCCTGCTACGCCGATCGTCTCGTGGTGCATCAGCTGGCGATCGGGCAGGTTCTCGCACTGACGGCGAGCCGGCTGCCGGGCGAACTGCTGACGCGAAAGCCGCCCGCCGGCCCCACGGCGGCGTCCCGGCAGGCCCCCGGACCGGAGTCCGCGCTCGTCACCGCGGCGGCCTCGCTCGCCCGGGGTGACGGGCCGGCCTGCACGGAGTCCCTGGCACTCGCGGACCGGCTGATCGAGGAGCTGCCCCGGGGCGGCACCGACCGGATCGCCCGGTGCCGGCTGGCGCACTCCGTGATCCGTATGACGAGGGACCGGCCCCGGCATCTCACGGCGGCCAGGGCCGCCGCGGCGGACGCCGAGCGGCTGTTCACGCGGCTGCCGCGCGGCCTGCTGGAGGACCGGCCCGAACTGGTGGCGCTGACCCTGTCGATCCGTGGCCGTGCCGAGCTCCGGGAGGGTGACCTCAAGGCCGCCGAGGCGTCCCTGACCACGGCCCTCAAGTCCGCCTGCGCCGCCGAGAACGGCGTCCTGCGCCGGGACTGCCTCTCCGAACTGGCGCTGCTGGAGGTGCTGCGCGGTCGTTTCCGTGCCGCGGACCAGTTCGCCGGGCACGCCCGGCTTCCCGCGCCGCGCACCGGTGCGGAGCCGGACGCTTCACCGGCCGCACTGCACGTCGTACGGGCCTGGGTCGGTCTGACCCGCCTCGACGTGCCGCGAGCGCGGAACGAACTCGCCCGGGCCCGGGCGGCATCGCGCCAGGTGCCCGACCCCTTCGTCACGGGCGTCGGCTCGCTGGTCACCAAACTCGTGGCCGCGGTGGAGAACGGCGCCACGCGCCCCGAGGCCCTGGACGCCATCCCCGACATCACGGCGGACGGCTGGCTCGCCGAGGGGCTGCGGCAGTCGGTGCGGCACGCGTGCGCCGCCTCGCTCGGCGAGACGCGTGTCCACCGCCTCCCGGCACAGGCGGTGTCCGGCGCGCGCGGCATGCCGGATCCCCGGCCACGGGACGACCGGTCCCCGGTCGAGCCGCTCAGCGCGCGCGAACGCGAAGTGCTGCTCCATCTGGCGCAGATGATGACGACGGAGGAGATCGCCGACGAGCTGTACGTGTCGGTCAACACGGTGAAGACGCATCTCAAGAGCGTCTACCGCAAGCTCGCCGTGACCCGGCGGTCGGCCGCGGTACGGCGAGCCCGTGAACTCGAACTGCTCTGACGCGAACGACCGGGCGTTCAGATGAGCGCCAGTTGCCTCGCGCGGGCGACGGCCGCCGTACGCGACGACACCCTGAGTTTGCGGTAGACGGCCCGCACGTGGCTCTTGACCGTGTTGTGCGAGATGAAGAGTTCCGAGCCGATCTGCCGGAGCGGCACGTCCTCCTGGAGCCTGACGAGCACCGCGTGCTCGCGTTCCGTCAGGAGGCCGGCCGGCTTCGCGAGGTCCGGGCGTCCGGCGTCGCCGTCGGGCACGGCGGCCAGCGCGGCCGACGCCTCGTCCAGCAACATGTGTGTACTGCGCGGGTCGCCCGACTCGGCGGCGATGTCCATGAGTGCGTCGGCGACCCACACCAGACACGCGGTCACCACGGTGTCCGCGTCCTCGGCGGTCCGGTCCAGGGCCCGTAACTGCCCCTGCAGCACGGACACCCGCTCGAATTCCGGCCCGTCGGAGTGCGCTTGCCTTCCTCTCTGTCCGGCGTTCAGCACGGTGGGCATGTGACTCACCTCCTCGGCAGAGGGCGGAGAGCGGTACACAGCAACCGTGGGAGCTGGATCTTGGAACGGGAAGGGGACCAGCACCAATTCACCTCGATGCCGGACGGGATCTAAGGCGAGTTGGGGGAGGCGGACTCCGCACCGGGACCACGGCCCTCGGGCAATCGGCGCACTTCCACCAGTTCGAGTCCGAGGGCCTGAATGCGGTCCAGGATCCCGTACAGAGCCGCCTGGTCGAGCCGCGCGCCGTGCAGGACGGTCTCCGGCGGACTGACCGTGACCGTCAACTCGGCGAAGGCAGACCTGAAGGCCTGGGAGACCCTGCCCTTGATACGGATCTCGAAGTCGCCGCCCACGGGCCGCGCCTCGTCCCGCTCGGGTCCGGGGCGTTCCTCCGCCGTTCCCATGCCGCGTCACCTCCGCTGCCGGGGCCGGGTCACGTCACCATTCTCACAGGCTGTGCCGAGGACACATCACACAGCGGGGGTGACGGCGGCGGCCGCCTCGCACTCACTCCGTCACGACACTCATCCACAGCGGGTGAAGCTCAGCCCCTGGAACCGGCGGGATGCTCCTCCTCCCGACAAGGAGGTACCCGACATGGCTGAGCAGACTTCGACAGGGCAGACCCGGCAGGGCTCGCCCCCGCAGGAACCCCGGGTCAAGCCCCTGATGGTCGGCGGGGTCGTCTTCGCCGTCTGCATGATGGCCATCGTGGGCGCGTACCAGGTGTTCGTCGGCATGGGCGCGTTGATGGAGGACAACTTCTACACCCGGTCGAACGACTACCCGTACGACCTCAACATCAATGTGTGGGGCTGGGTCCACCTGATCTCCGGGATCGTCATCGTGGCCGCCGCCTTCACGGTGTTCAAGGGCAAGACGTGGGCGCGCGTCGTCGGGATCACGGTCGCCGCGCTGAGCGCGCTGGAGAACTTCTTCTTCACGCCGTACTACCCGATCTGGTCGATCCTGATCATCGCTTTCGACGTGCTGGTGATCTGGTCCCTGGCCTCCTACGGCCACGCGCAGGCCCACAAGGTGTACGGGGCGCCGCTGTAGCCCGGGTTCATCCACCGGACTCCGCCGACCGTGCGCGGCCGCCGGCCGACGGCAGGGCCAGCCGGGCGATCCGGGCCCAGTCGAGCCGGGGCAGCGGCCGGCGCATCCCCGGGCGGTGCCGCGGCACCAGGACGCGCAGCGCGCCCGGCCGGGCCTCGCAGCGCACGGGGACCCTCAGGTTCAGTGCCTCTCCGTCGACGCCGACCGGGATCAGCTCCCGGTCGGCGTCGACGACCACCTCGCGCGCCGTGACCCGGGTCAGCCCGGTGGCACGGCGCCCGCGCAGGAGTCCGGCGGCCTGGGCGGCACTGGTCACGTCGACACCGACGACCCCCAACTCGCCGCCGTCCAGCCGGGACCGGCGTCCGAGCCCGGCGATGTCGCCCGTGCCGTAGGGGTTGTTGCTCACCAGCAGTGCCTGCGGTTCGGCGAAGGCCGTCTCGTCCGCCCGGGCGGCAAGCCGCGCGCCCCGGTGGCCGATGAGCAGGTCGGGGAGGAGTTCCATGGTCGTACGGGTCTTGCCGTCGCGGTAGGACGGGCTCTGCACCACCTCGGCGTACGCCCCGAACGACACGTTGTTGACGAAGGGGTGGTCGGCCGCCCGGCCCAGGTCGACGCGGAGCAGCACCCCGTCGGTCAGCGCGTCGAGCGCCTTGGCCGGATCGTCGCGGTCGAGGCCCAGGTCGAGGGCGAAGTGGTTGCGGGTGCCGGCCGGCACCACGAGGAAGGGGATGCCGAGCGAGGCGGCGACATCGGCCACCAGTGCCTGGGTGCCGTCCCCGCCCGCGACGCCGAGCAGATCGGCGCCCTCGGCCGCGGCCTTGCGCGCCAGTTCGGCCACGTCGGTCTCGCCCGGTCCTTCGAGGAGGAGTACCTGCGCGCCCAGTGCCTCGGCCTTCTCCCGCAGTCCGAACCGCTCCACCTTCCCGCCGCCCGAGCGCGGATTCATGATCAGGACGGGGTGCCGGACCGGCGGGGCGGGGTGTTCCGGCGTCCGGGCCGGTCCGTCGGCACCGACGAGGGCGCTGCGGCCCGCCCCGACGGCGACCAGCAGCAGCGCCCCGGCCACGGCGACGACCCACGCCAGATGCGCCCGGGAGTACGCGACGACGATCCACACCGGTGCCGCGACGGCCAGGACCAGGGCGAGCAGACGCCACACGCTCCGCCGGGTCAGCACCCACCAGAGCGCCGCCGCGGTGACCGCCAGACCGGCCAGTCCCACGCCCAGCAGGGCGAAGGTCCGCAGTCCGGCGAACACGCCCAGCACCAGTACCGCCGCCGCGGCCGCCGCCAGCGCGCCGCGCGCCGACCACCGCTGCCCCCGTGTAGTGGGTTCCATGACGTCACGATCGTTCGTGGCCCGCCGGGGCGCATCACCCCTGGCAGGCGATCCGGCAGGCGATCCGGCCGGGGATCCCACGAGGGTGTCGGCGGGCGATCCGGCGGGGGATCCGCTGTGCGGTGGTGTGGGCAGTCCCAGCCGGGGGGCGAGGAACTCGTCGTGGGCGAGCACGTAACCGATGGCGATTCCGCCGGCGACGATCGCGAAGAAGAAGATGAGCCACGACAGCACCGTGAAGACCGAGCCGAGCGGCCCGTACCGTTCGACGCTCAGCGCCAGTGAACGCGGCAGCCAGAGCCCGGAGAACGCGGAGTACAGGACGACCCCGAGGCCGGTGAGCAGGGCGCCCGGCAGCAGTGGCAGCCACGCCACCCGCCCGGCCAGCAGCAGATGCTGCGTCCACCACCACATGAGGACCGCGGAGACGAGCTGCAGGGGGAACCCCAGAAGGGGCCCGGTGCCGAACCCGTCGCGCAGCGTTCCCTGGGACACCAGGACCGTGACCCAGACGAGGAGCCACACGCCCCAGCGCCACACCACCGTCCGCAGCCCGGAGCGCGGCAGGTGCCAGGAGCGCTCGCACAGCCGTTGCAGCGCCCGGCTGAAGGCGGTCGCGGACAGGAGCGCCACCAGCACGCCGACCGCGCCCCAGGCCTCCAGCGACTCGGCGGTGCCGTCGTAGACCTCGTCGACCTGGGTCAGGACCGGCCCCCTGGTGCCCAGCTGGTCGCGCAGCGTCCCCACCAGTTCCTGGCGGATCGCGGGCGGGGTGAAGGACGCGATGGCGAAGAGCATCGGCAGCGCGGCCAGGAAGGCCTGCGCGGCGAGACGGGTCGCCATGTCCAGGATGCTCACACTCACGAGCTGTCGGCCGACGGGACCCCCGATACGGCCCGTCACCATCCGGACGAGACCAGTGAACACCATGTCCGTGCCCTCCCGGCCCTTCGGAAACCTGTCGGCACGTCACCCTCTCCCCCGCCGGGCGGCCACGCCTCGCCCGGGACGGGTGACACGGACCCGGGGGGCCGTGCCGACGGTCCATCGCCTACCGTGCCGGTGTACCGACGACGAGGAGACGGTGATGACGCACGAAGCGCTGGTCATGGGGATCGGCGGCAAGGATCCGCAGGTGGACCCGGAGGCGTTCGTGGCGCCCACGTCCGTGGTCATCGGGGACGTCACCCTGCTTGCGGGTGCGAGCGTCTGGTACGGCGCGGTGCTGCGCGCGGACTGCGGTCCGATCGTGATCGGCGCCGACAGCAACGTCCAGGACAACTGCACGCTTCATGTCGACCCGGGTTTTCCGATCAGCATCGGTGAGCGGGTGTCCATCGGGCACAACGCCGTGGTGCACGGGGCGGTCGTCGAGGACGACTGTCTCGTGGGGATGGGGGCGACGATCCTGAACGGGGCGGTGATCGGGGCGGGGTCGCTCGTCGCCGCGCAGGCGTTGGTGCCGCAGGGTATGCGGGTCCCTCCGGGGGTGCTCGTCGCGGGTGTCCCGGCCAAGGTGAAGCGGGAACTCACCGCCGAGGAGCAGGAGGGTGTCTCCCTGAACGGCACGCTGTACGTCGAGCTGGCGAAGGCCCACCGGGTCGCCCACGAGGAGTAGGGCCGGGGGCCGATGGGCGGGTGCGGGTCCGCTGCCGCCGGGTGCGCCGGTCCCCGCGACCCTCAGACGTGCGGGTTCGTCGCCGCCGTGACCCTGAGGGACGGTCGGAGGGCTGTCAGTCTGTTGCGGGGACCGGCTCCGGCAGGGGCGTCTCCGGCTCGCGCTCCGCCGTCATCCTCTTTGCCTTGCGCTTCATGATCAGCATGGAGGCGACGCCGATGAGGACGGCGAGGACCAGGCCGAGCCAGGAGAAGCGCTTGAGCCAGGACTCGGCGACCACGCCCACGTAGTAGATGACCGCCGTGGTGCCGCCCGCCCAGACGATGCCGCCGAGGACGTTGGCGATCAGGAACTTCCAGTACGGCATGCGCAGCACACCCGCGAGCGGGCCCGCGAAGATCCGCAGCAGGGCGATGAAACGGCCGAAGAAGACGGCCCACATGCCCCACTTCTCGAAGGACCGCTCGGCGGTGGCGATATGGCCCTCGCCGAAGTGCTTGGGGAACTTCGCGCCCAGCCAGGCCAGCAGCGGGCGTCCGCCCTTGCGGCCGATGGCGTAGCCGATGGAGTCCCCGATGATGGCTCCGGCGGTCGCGCAGGCGCCGAGGATGACGGGGTTGATGTCACCGTGCTGGGAGGCGAGCAGCGCCGAGGAGACGAGGATGATCTCGCCCGGCAGCGGAATGCCCAGGCTCTCCAGGCCGATGACCAGGCCCACCAGCGCGTAGATGCTGACCGCAGGCACGGTCTCTAGCCACTCCTGGACGTGCAACGCCGGTTCCTCCCCATGCAACGCGGTCCGGGCCGGGCCCGGCGTGCGCTCGGTCGCGCGCACGCCGGGAAGCCTACCGGTTCACGCCCCCGGCCCGGAGACGCGTCGGGCGCTCACACGGCCGCCGTCGTCCTGAGTCGCAGGTCACGCGACGAGGCCCCGACCCACACGGTCCGCCGCCCGGTGCCGAGCACCCAGTCGTGCCGGCGCGCGTCCCACGAGGAGAGCGTGCGTTCGTCGACGGGCACGGTGATCCTGCGCGACTCCCCCGCCGCCAGCGCGAGCCGCCGGTAGCCGCTCAGCACCCGTACCGCCCGCTCGACCCTGAGGTCCGGCGAGGGGCCCACATAGACCTGCGGGATGTCGACGCCGTCCCGCCGCCCCGTGTTCCGCACGGTGAAGGCGACGTCCAGCCCGTCCCCGGTCCGTTCCACCGCCAGGTCCTCGTACACGAAGGAGGTGTACGAGAGTCCGTGCCCGAACGGGAACAGCGGCCGTACGCCCTTGGCGTCGTACCAGCGGTAGCCGGCGTGGATGCCCTCGGAGTACTCCTCGACGCCGCTCACGCCCGGGTAGCGGCGTGGTTCGCCGGCCACGGGGTGGTGGTCGTCGTCGAGCGGGAAGGACTGGGTGAGGCGTCCGCCGGGGTCGCAGTCGCCGAACAGGACGGCGGCGGTGGCCGCCGCGCCCTCCTGGCCCGGGTAGTACATCTGCAGCACGGCGGCGGTGCGCTCCAGCCACGGCATCGCGGTCGAGGACGAGGTGTTGAGGACGACGGTCGTGCGCGGGTTCGCCTCGGTCACCGCCTCGATCAGACGCGGCTGGTGGCCGGGGAGCGCGAGGGTCGTGCGGTCCTGGTTCTCGGTGGCGTCCTCGTACGCGAAGAGGACGACGCTGTGCGCGGCGGACGCGGCCCGCACGGCCTCGGCCACGTCCTGGGCGCGGGTCGCGCCGGTGACGCGCCGCAGCCGGAACGTCTGCCCCGTGTCCCCGCCCTTCGCGGTGATCTCGATCCGGTGCCTGCCTGCGGTGAGGTCGAGGGTCTTGCGCCGTACCGCGAGGCCGTCGGGGGCGGCCGACACCAGTCCGCCGGCGAACTGCTCGGCGAGCCCGGCCACCACCGGGAAGAGTTCCGTTCCGTCCAGGAGCACCTTGGGCCGCGTACCGGAGTAGTGAACGACGAAGGTCCACTCGTCGGCGTCCCCGACGGTGAGCGTTCCGTCGTACGTCCAGGTCTTCCCGGCGGCGACCCGCTGGGCCTCGGGGCTGATGCCCGCCGAGAGCGCCCTCTTCGGGAGGGGTTTGCCGTACAGGTCCTCGCCGAGTGCGTACGAGACCCGGGCGCCCTGGCCCGCGCGGGACCTGATGGCGTCGAGCGGGCTGTCGGCGTGGTCGGGGACGACGTGGGCGCTGCCGCCGCCGCTGACGAAGGGCAGGGAGCCGGTGGGGCCGACGACGGCGATGCTGCGGGCGGCCTCGCCGGTGAGGGGCAGGGCGGCGCTCCTGTTGTGCAGGAGGGTGGCGCCCGCCTTGGCGACCTCCAGGGCGACGGCCGCGCCCGCCGCCGGGTCGCGGCGCGGGCGGGGCGGGGCGCTGCCGTCGAGCAGGCCGAAGTCGTCCATCGCGGTGAGGACGCGGCGTACGGCCCGGTCGACGTACTCCTCCGAGACGCCGCCGTCCCGGACCGCCGTCTTCAGGGCGGCACCGAAGTACCTGCTGTTCGGCATCTCCATGTCGAGGCCCGCGGTGAGCGAGGCGACGGTGCTGTGGGCGGCGTACCAGTCGGTCATCACCCAGCCCTCGAAGCCCCAGCGGTCGCGCAGGATGCCGGTGAGGAGTTCCGCGTTCTCGCAGGCGTAGACGCCGTTGACCTTGTTGTAGGCGCCCATGGCGGCGCGGGCGCCGGCGCCGACGGCGGCCTCGAAGCCGCGCAGTTCGACCTCGTTGAGGGTCTGCTCGTCGACCCGGACGTCGACGGTCTCGCGGTCCTTCTCCTGGTTGTTCATCGCGTAGTGCTTGACGGTCGCGATGAGTCCCTCGCCCTGGATGCCCTTGATCTCCTCGGCGACGAGGTCGGCGGAGAGCAGCGGGTCCTCGCTGAAGGTCTCGAAGTTCCGGCCCGCGTACGGGGTGCGGACGAGGTTGACCATCGGGGAGAGCAGCACGTCCTGGCCCAGTGCGCGGCCCTCGTGGCCGATGACCCGGCCGTAGCGGCGGGCCAGGTCGGGGTCGAAGGCGGAGGCGAGCAGGACGGGCGCGGGCAGGGCGGTGGCGCGCTGCTTCACCCGGACACCGGCGGGGCCGTCGGCGAGGCGCAGGGGCGGGATGCCGAGCCGTTCCACACCGGGGACGTAGCCGGCCTGGCCCAAGGACTTCGGGTCGGTGGCGCCGTGCAGCAGGGAGATCTTCTCGTCCAGGGTGAGCCGGACGAGCAGGCCCTCGACGCGGGGGCCCGCGGCCGGCTCCCGCGTGGCCGCCCGGGCGGGGGCGGAGCTGCCGGTGGTGGCGGCGAGGGCCACCGCGGTCGCGCCGCCCAGCAGGCGCAGGGCGGACCGCCGGGACATGGGCCGCCGGCACACGGACCGCCGGGAGACAGGGTCGGACATGAGGCGTCACTCCTCGTCGGGTGCGGACACGAGGAGGTGAACCGCGGGGCGCGCGGGCGGCCGTCCTGGTTCGCCCTCCGGACGCACTATGCGACAAAAGTGACTTGACGGTCCGTTAGGCGCCACTGTCGGCAGAAAATATGACACCGACGGAAGCGCGGGGAACGTGTCCGTGCCATGCCGCCCGCTCAGCCCGTTCAGCCCGCTCAGATCGACGGACCGGCCAGCGACTGCTCGGTCCAGATGATCTTGCCGTCCTGGGTGTAGCGGGTCCCCCAGCGCTGAGTGCACTGGGAGATCAGGAAGAGGCCGCGGCCACCCTCGTCGGTGGTCTTCGGATGGCGCAGGTGCGGCGCCGTGGGGCTGGCGTCCCACACCTCGCAGACCAGGGTCCTCGACATGATCAGCCGCAGCCTGATCGGGCCGTTCGCGTGCCGGATCGCGTTGGTGAACAGCTCGCTGACGACGAGTTCGGTCGTGAAGGTCAGCTCGTCGAGACCCCATTCGCACAGCTGGCGCGAGGTGCGCTTGCGGACCTCGGCGACCGAGGCCCGGTCACCGGGCAGTTCCCAGGAGACCACCCGGTCCGCGGGCAGGCGGCGGGCACGGGCCATCAGCAGCACCACGTCGTCCGGCGGGCGCGCCGGGACCAGGGCGTCCACCACGGCCCGGCAGCCGTCGTCGAGGCCCGGGGCCCGCCGTTCGAGTACGCGGCGCAGCCGCTCCCGGTCCGCGGCGGCGTCCCGTCTGCCCGCGGGCCCCTCGGCGGCGAGCAGGCCGTCGGTGCACAGGGCGAGCACGCTGCCCTCCGCGAGCCACAGCTCGACCGACTCGAAGGGCGGACCGCCGACGCCCAGCTCGGGCCCCGGCGGCAGTCCGGGGAAGTCCACCGTGCCGTCCGGGGTGACGACGGCGGGCAGACCGTGGCCCGCGGCGGCAATCGACAGCCGGCCGCCGACCGGGTCGTACACGGCGTACAGACAGCTGGCGCCCCTGGCCTGTACGCCGTCGGCGCGGGACGCCGTCTCCGGGTCGTCCTCCTGTCCGGCCCGGTCGACCAGGTCGTCGAGGTGGGCCAGCACCTCCTCGGGCGGCAAATCCAGGTCGGCGAGGGTCTGCACGGCGGCGCGCAGCCGGCCCATGGTGGCGGCGGCCTCGATGCCGTGCCCGACCACGTCGCCCACCACCAGCGCGACCCGGGCGCCCGACAGCGGGATGACGTCGAACCAGTCCCCGCCGAGGCCCGTCAGCTCGTCGGCCGGCCGGTAGCAGGCGGCGACCTCCATCGCGTCCTGTTCGGGGAGCCGGTGCGGCAGCAGATGGCGCTGCAGGACCAGCGCCGCGTCGCGTTCGCGGGTGTAGCGGCGGGCGTTGTCGAGGCACAGGGCGGCGCGGGCCACGAACTCCTCGGCGAGGACCAGGTCGTCGTGGTCGAAGGGCTCCTTGCGGCGGCGCCGGAAGAACGTGGTGATGCCGAGCGTGGTGCCGCGCGCCTTGATCGGCACGATCATCGCGCTGTGCGGTCCGGGGCCGAGGAAGGTGGCGGCCTCGCCCTGGGGCAGGTCGGCGGTCCACTCCCCGGCCGGCGGGTCGAGGCGTTCCTCGATCCAGGACCTGCCGCCGGTCAGGGCGGTGATCGGGGGTGCGCCTGCGAGGTACCGGGCCACCTGCCCGATACCGACGGAGGTCTCCGGAACGCCCTCGTCGACCGACTGGTGGCCCGCCCTGCGCAGCGGCACGGCGTCCGGCCCGCCGGGCGGCCCGTTCATCGGCCCGGGAACGAGTTCGCCGCCTTCGAGGACGGTCTCCAGCAGGTCGACGGTGACGAAGTCGGCGAGGCCCGGCACGGCGACATCGGCCAGTTCCTGGGCGGTCCTGGTGACGTCCAGGGTGCGGCCGATGCGTTTGCCCGCCTGGTCCAGGAGGGTGAGGCGGTCACGGGCCCGGTAGCGCTCGGTGACGTCGACGACGGTGTAGTACACGCCGAGCGGGTTGCCGTGGTCGTCGTCGAGGCGGGTGAAGGACATGGCGTGCGCGGTCTCCCGGTGCGGTGCCGAGCGGACCGTGCCGACGTGTTCGTAGCCCGCGACGGTCTCACCGGTCTCCAGGACCTGGCGCATCACCGCCTCCAGGGCCTCGGCGTCCAGGCCGGGCTGTATGTCCGCGAGCCGTTTGCCGATGCGCGCGCGCCCGGGACCGCCGCCGAACTGCTCCAGGGCGGCGTTCGACCAGACGAACCGCAGGTCGGTGTCGACGATGGCTATGCCGATCGGCGAGTGGGCGGCCATCCGCTCCAGCACCCCGCGGCTCATGCCCCAGCCCGGGGTGCCCGCCGTGTCGGCGGCCAGGGCCACCCAGCGGCGCGGGCCGTCCGCCGCCTCGACGGCGGGCAGCACCCGTACGGTGGCGACGACCGGGTGGCCGTCCCGGTGGCGCACCGCGAGGAGCCCGGTCCAGCGGCCGTCCCGCACACACCGGCGGGCCAGGCCGGGCAGGCGCGCGGCGTCCTCGGGCATCAGCAGGTCCGCCGCCGAACGGCCCACGGCCTCGGCGCCGCGGTAGCCGAACAGCCGTTCGGCGTCCGCGGTCCAGCCGGACACCGCCACGTGGGCGTCCAGCAGCACCACCGCGGCGTCCGACACGTCGAACCGACGCGCCGCCCCGCCGCTCTCCTCGCTCGTCGACACCCTGACCCTCTCCGTCGCTGGGAGTGGTCTTCCCGTGCGCCACGCTCGGTGCACCCATGGTGCACGGGCCCAACGTACCGCCGGGAAGGGCCTTCGAGCCCGGCAACCGCATCCGATCAGGGGCGGAAGGGCCGACGGGTCAGGGGCGGACGAGCAACTGGAAGTCGAAGGTGTAGCGGGTCGCCCGGTAGACGTGGGTCCCGTACTCCACGGCCCGCCCGGTGTCGTCGTAGGCCGTGCGCCGCATGGTGAGCAGTGCGGCTCCCGCGGGCTCGTCGAGCAGAGCGCCCTCCTCCGCGGTGGCGCTGCGGGCGCCCACGGTCTGGTGGGCGCTGTGCAGGGTGATTCCCGCGGCCTTCATCAACCGGTAGAGGCCGGTCGCCTCCAGCCTTTCGGTGTCCAGGTCGAGGAGGGCCGCGGGCAGGTGGTTGCGGAGGTGGGCCACGGGTTCGCCATGGGTGTAGCGCAGCCGTTCGAGCACGATGACGTCCCGGCCCTCGGGGATGCCGAGGGCCGCGGCGACCTCCGCCGAGGCCGACTCGATCTCGTTGCGCAGCACCTGGGTGCCCGGGCTCTGTCCGGCGGCGGCGAGGTCGTCGTACAGGCTGCTCAGTTCCAGTGAGCGCCGGACCTGGCTGTGCACCACCTGGGTGCCGATGCCCCGGCGGCGTACCAGCAGGCCCTTCTCCACCAGGGACTGGATCGCCTGGCGGACGGTGGGCCGGGACAGGCCGAGCCGCGCGGCGATGTCCACCTCGTTGCCCAGCAGGTCGCCCGGGGCGAGCGCCCCGTGCTCGATCGCGGACTCCAGCTGCTGGGCGAGCTGGTAGTAGAGCGGGATCGGGCTGCCCCGGTCCAGGGCGACCTCCAGGCGGTCGAAGGCCCCGGCGGTGGCCGGACGTGTGGTTCCGGTCTCTGCCACTCGTGCCCCTCCCATCGGATGTACGTGCGTACGTGGTGTGCGTCGGAGCGTCAGGAGTTGCTGGGGAAACCGAGGTTGATGCCGCCGCCGTCGGCCGGGTCGGGCCAGCGGGTGGTGATGACCTTGCCCTGGGTGTAGAAGGCGACGCCGTCGTTGCCGTAGATGTGGTGGCCGCCGAAGAGGGAGTCCTTCCAGCCGCCGAAGGAGTGGTAGCCGACCGGGACGGGGATCGGCACGTTGACGCCGACCATGCCCGCCTGGACCTCCAGCTGGAAGCGGCGGGCCGCGCCGCCGTCCCGGGTGAAGATCGCGGTGCCGTTGCCCCAGCGGGAGGCGTTGATCAGCGCGATGCCCTCGTCGTACGTCTCGGCGCGGACCACGCACAGCACCGGGCCGAAGATCTCGTCCCGGTACGCGTCCGCGGTGACCGGGACCCTGTCGAGCAGCGAGACGCCGAGGAAGAAGCCGTCCTCGTGACCGGGCACGGTGAGGCCGGTGCCGTCCACGACGACCTCGGCGCCCTGGGCGGCGGCGCCCGCCACGTACGAGGCGACCTTGTCGCGGTGCTCGCGGGTGATGAGCGGGCCCATCTCGGAGGACGGGTCGTCGCCGGGGCCGATCTTCAGGCCCTTGGCCCGCTCGGCGATCTTGCCGACCAGCTCGTCGCCGGTGTCGCCGACCGCGACGACGACCGAGACGGCCATGCAGCGCTCGCCTGCCGAGCCGTACGCGGCGTTGATGGCCTGGTCGGCGGCGAAGTCCAGGTCGGCGTCGGGCAGCACGAGCATGTGGTTCTTGGCGCCGCCGAGGGCCTGCACGCGCTTGCCGTGCTCGATGCCCTTGATCTGGATGTACTTGGCGATGGGAGTGGAGCCGACGAAGGAGACGGCCGTGATGTCCGGGTGCTCCAGGAGCCGGTCGACGGCCGCCTTGTCGCCGTGGACGACGTTGAGCACGCCGTCGGGCAGTCCGGCCTCGGAGGCCAGTTCGGCCAGCCGGTAGGAGGCGGAGGGGTCCTTCTCGCTCGGCTTGAGCACGAAGGTGTTGCCGCACGCGACGGCCAGCGGGAACATCCACATCGGCACCATGGCCGGGAAGTTGAACGGCGTGATGCCCGCGACGACCCCGAGCGGCTGGCGGATCGAGGCCACGTCGACCCGGGTGGAGACCTGGGTGGACAGCTCGCCCTTCAGCAACTGCGGTACGGAGCAGGCGAGTTCGACGATCTCCATGCCGCGGGCGACCTCGCCGAGCGCGTCGGAGTGCACCTTGCCGTGTTCGGCGGTGATCAGCTCGGCGATCTCGTCGCGGTGCGCGTCGAGCAGTTCGCGGTACTTGAAGAGGACCGAGGTGCGCTTGGCCAGCGAGGCGGTGCCCCAGCTCTCGAAGGCGGCCTTGGCGGAGGCGACGGCGGCGTCCACCTCGTCCACGGAGGCGAAGGGCACCTGCTTCTCCTGGGCGCCCGTGGCCGGGTTGTAGACGGGGCCGAAGCGGTCGGAGGCACCCGCGACGGGCTTCCCGCCGATCCAGTGGTCGATGTTCTTCATGCGGTGCCGGTCCTTTTCATGAGCGGGGCGAGCGGGGGGGGCGGGATCAGAGGTGGCGGCGGCGGTCGGCGATCTGCTCGTCGTAGGTCGCGCGGGCACTGGTGGCGGCCTCGCGGGAGGCGACCTCGGCGACCGGTACGTCCCACCAGGCCTCGGCGCCGGGCGCGGTGGGCGTCGGGTCGGTCTCGACGTACACACACGTCGGCCGGTCTGACGCGCGAGCGGTGGCCAGGGCGTCGCGCAGTTCGCGCACGGTCTTGGCGCGCAGGACGTCCATGCCGAGACTGGCGGCGTTGGCGGCCAGGTCGACCGGCAACGGGTCGCCGGTGAAGGAGCCTCCCCCAGACTTCGTCCGGGGGGACCCCCAGACGCGGTAGCGGTAGGCGGTGCCGAAGCGCTCGGCGCCGACCGCCTCGGAGAGGCCGCCGATGGACGCGTAACCGTGGTTCTGGATCAGCACCAGGTTGACGGGCAGTCCCTCCTGGACGGCCGTGACGATCTCGGTCGGCATCATGAGGTACGTGCCGTCGCCGACCAGCGACCAGACGGGCGTGCCCGGGGCGGCCTGCTGGACGCCGATGCCGGCCGGGATCTCGTAGCCCATGCAGGAGTAGCCGTACTCCAGGTGGTACTGGCGAGGACTGCGCGCACGCCAGAGCTTGTGCAGGTCGCCGGGGAGCGAGCCGGCCGCGTTGATCACCACGTCGTCGTCGCCGACCACGGAGTCCAGGGCGCCGAGGACCTGCGTCTGGGTGGGGACGGCGTGCTCGTCGTCGGCCCGGTAGACCGAGTCGACGACCTGCTCCCAGCGCTCCTTGCCGGCGCGGTACTCGGCCTCGTACGCCTCGTCCACGCGGTGGCCGGAGAGCGCCTCGGTGAGGGCATCCAGACCGGCGCGGGCGTCGGCTACCAGGGTCCGCGCGCTGAGCTTGTGCGCGTCGAAGGCGGCGACGTTGAGGTTCACGAACCGGACGCCCGGCTCCTGGAACAGCGTGCCGGAGGCGGTGGTGAAGTCCGTGTAGCGGGTGCCGACGCCGATGACCAGGTCGGCGGTGCGGGCCAGGTCGTCGGCGACCGCGGTGCCGGTGTGGCCGATGCCGCCGACGTCGGCGGGGTGGTCGTGGCGCAGCGAGCCCTTGCCCGCCTGGGTGGACGCGACCGGGATGCCGGTGGCCTCGACGAACGCCTTGAGGGCCGGCTCGGCCTCGCTGTGGTGGACTCCGCCGCCCGCGACGATCAGGGGGCGCCGGGAGCCGCGTACGGCTTCCACCGCGGCGGCCAGCTCGGCCTGTTCGGGCGCCGGGCGGCGCACGTGCCAGGTCCGCTCGGCGAAGAACTCCTCGGGCCAGTCGTACGCCTCGGCCTGGACGTCCTGCGGCAGGGCGAGGGTGACAGCGCCGGTGTCGACGGGGTCGGCGAGCACCCGCATCGCGTTGAGGGCCGAGGGGATGAGCGCCTCGGGGCGGTGGACGCGGTCGAAGTAGCGGGAGACCGGGCGCAGGGTGTCGTTGACGGACAGGTCGGCCTCGACCGGGTGCTCCAGTTGCTGGAGCAGCGGGTCGGCGACGCGGGTCGCGAAGTAGTCGCCGGGCAGGAGCAGCACGGGCAGGCGGTTGACCGTGGCCAGGGCCGCGCCGGTGACGAGGTTGGTCGCGCCGGGGCCGATGGAGGTGGTGACGGCCTGGGCGGAGAGCCGGTTGAGCTGGCGGGCGTAACCGACCGCGGCGTGCACCATGGCCTGTTCGTTGCGGCCCTGGTGGAAGGGCATGATCTCCTCGCCGGCCTCCAGGAGCGCCTGGCCGAGGCCCGCCACGTTGCCGTGGCCGAAGATCCCCCAGGTACCGGCGATCAGCCGGTGCCGTTCGCCGTCGCGTTCGGTGTACTGCGCGGCCAGGAAACGCACCAGTGCCTGGGCGACGGTCAGGCGGAGGGTGGAGCGGCTCATCGGTTCCTCACTCGGATGCGGAGGTGGCGGGGTGGACGGAGGTCAGGAGGTCAGCCGGGGGTCGACCGGCTGGCTCGGCCAGGTGTCGCGGATCCAGGCGTGGTCGGGGTGGTCGCAGATCAACCAGGCCCGGTCGGCGCCGGGGCCCGCCATGACGTTGAGGTAGTACATGTCGTGGCCGGGCGAGGCGATCGAGGGGCCGTGCCAGCCGTCCGGGATGAGGACGACGTCTCCGCCGCGGACCTCGGCGAGCACGTCCGTGCCGCCGCCGTTGCCGGAGGGCGAGACGCGTTGGTAGCCGAGCCCGGGGGTGCCCTCGTGGTCGGCGATCTCGAAGTAGTAGATCTCCTCCAGCTCGGACTCCTCGCCCGGCCGGTTCTCGTCGTGCTTGTGCGGCGGGTACGAGGACCAGTTGCCGCCGGGGGTGATCACCTCGACCGCGATGAGCTTGTCGCACTCGAAGACCCCGGCCGCGCCGAAGTTGTGCACCTTGCGGGAGCAGTTGCCGCTGCCGCGCAGTTCGACGGGCACGGACTCGGCGGGGCCGTAGCGGGCGGGCAGGCGGCGCTCGCAGCGGGCCCCGGTGAGCGCGAAGCGGCCGCCCTCGTGGGAGGTGAGGGCCGCGGTCGCGTCCCTGGGCACATAGACGAAGTCGCTGACGCCGCTGAATACGTCCGGGCGGCCGTGCAGTACGAACTCGTCCTGGCCGTAGTCGTCCGTGACGGCGACGGTGCAGCCGCCGCCGAGCGAGGTGACGATCCACTCGCTGTCCCCGGCGGTGAACAGGTGCGTGCCGCCGGGCGGCAGTTCGAGGACACGGAGGCTGGAGTGGTCCCAGCCCGCGCTCTCCGGGGTGACGTCCACGGCGTACGGGCCGCTCGCGGCCTTGCCCGCGGGCAGGTGGTGTGCGCTGGTCATGAGTGGTCCTTCCGGTCTCCGGTCACGACGGGCCGATCCGCGCTCAGAGCAGGCCGACCGCGGTGTCCACCGCGGTCTCCACGTCGCCCTCGGCGGGATAGAGCAGGGAACGGCCGACGACCAGGCCCTGGACGGTGGGCAGCCGCAGGCACTTGCGCCACTTCTCGTACGCGCCCTCCTGGTCCCCGCCGACCTCGCCGCCGAGCAGGACGGCGGGCAGCGTGGAGGTCTCCAGCGCGGCGGCCATGTCGTCCGGGTCGCTGGTGACGGGCAGTTTCAGCCAGGTGTACGCGGAGGTGCCGCCGAGGCCGGAGGCGATGGCGATGGAGCGGGTGACGGCCTCCGCGGAGAGGTCGTTGCGGACCTTCCCCTCGACGCGGCGGGAGATGAACGGCTCGACGAACACGGGCAGTCGGCGCGCGGCCATGTCGTCGATCGCGCGGGCGGTGGACTCCAGCGTGGTCAGCGAGCCGGGGTCGTCGTAGTCGATGCGCAGCAGCAGCTTGCCCGCGTCGAAGTTCAGCCGCTCGATGTCCTCGGCACGGTGGCCGGTGAAGCGGTCGTCCATCTCGAAGGCGGCGCCGGCCAGGCCGCCGCGGTTCATGGAGCCCATGACGACCTTGTTCTCCAGCGCGCCGAGCAGCAGGAGGTCGTCCAGGATGTCGGCGGTGGCGAGCACCCCGTCCACGCCCGGCCGGGACAGCGCGACGCACAGGCGCTCCAGCAGGTCCGCGCGGTTGGCCATGGCCAGTCTGCGGTCGCCGACGCCGAGCGAACCGCGGGCCGGGTGGTCGGCGGCCACGATCATGAGGCGGCCGCTGTCGCCGACGAGGGGACGCCGGCCGCGGCGGGCGGCCGCTTCGGCCACGGCCTCCGGGTGCCGGGCACGCACCCTGACGAGGTCGGGGATGGTGATGCTCAAGGGTTGGCTCCGTTCGGGGTGGCGGCGTCAGCCGCGGGAGTTCTGGCCGCGCGAGGTGACGAGGTCCTCGACCTCGGCGGCGGTCGGCATCGCGGAGGAGCAGGCGAGGCGGGAGGCGACCAGCGCGCCGGCGGCGTTGGCGTACCGCATCGTCTTCTCCAGTTCCCAGCCGGCCAGCAGGCCGTGGCAGAGCGAGCCGCCGAACGCGTCGCCCGCGCCGAGGCCGTTGACCACCTCGACGGGTACGGGCGGCACCTCGGCGGTGGTGCCGTCGCGGTGGACGGCGAGGACGCCCTTGGGGCCCTGCTTGACGACGGCCAGTTCCACACCGGCTTCGAGGAGGGCGTCGGCGCAGGCCCGCGGTTCGCGGACGCCGGTGGCGATCTCGCACTCGTCGAGGTTGCCGACGGCGACGGTGACGTGCCGCAGTGCCTCGGTGTAGTACGGGCGGGCCTCGGCCGGGTCCTTCCAGAACATGGGGCGCCAGTCGAGGTCGAAGACGGTGGTGCCGGCCTTGTCGCGGGCCTTGAGGGCGGCGAGGGTGGCCGAGCGGCTGGGCTCCTCGCTCAGTCCGGTGCCGGTGATCCAGAAGATCTTCGCGGCCCGGAGCGCGAAGAAGTCCAGTTCGTCGGTGCGGATCACCAGGTCCGGTGCCTTGGGCTGCCGGTAGAAGTACAGCGGGAAGTCGTCGGGCGGGAAGATCTCACAGAACGTGACCGGTGTCGGGTACTCCTCGACCGGGGTGACCCAGCGGTCGTCGACCCCGAATTCCTTGAGAGCCTGGTGCAGATAGGCTCCGAAGGGATCATCGCCGGTACGGCTGACGATTGCTGTGGCGCGCCCGAGACGTGCCGCCGCGACCGCCACGTTGGCCGCCGAACCGCCGAGGAACTTGCCGAAGGTCTCGACGCGTGCGAGCGGTACGCCGGTCTGCAGAGGATAGAGATCGACCCCGATGCGACCCATGGTGATCAGGTCGAAGGACTCGGTCATACGCGTCGCTCCTCGTGGTGGCTGCGGACTTGTGGGGGTGCGGGATGCAGGGGACCGGTGTGTCCTAGGTGTAAGACCGGGAGCCGAGCCATGTCAAGACTTTGTACTTACATTCTCACGTGATCGTGAAATGATGTCTTAACAAAGTATTGACAGCGGGGTATATCAGGGACTTACATCCCCTCCCAACAGCACAGCGCCTTTTTGCTCCCTCTCCCCTGTCGCACAGTGAGGTGCCGGAAAGATGGACCGCACGTCTCGCCCCCGTTCCCGCAGAATCGCCCTCGCCGCCGCGGCCGCCGCGGCGGCCCTGATAGTCACCGGTTGCTCCAGCGACTCCGGTGGCAAGAAGGCCGAGGAGGACTCGGGCAACGCGTCGGCCGGCAAGGCCGACACCCCCCGTATGAAGATCGCGATGATCACCCACGCGGCCCCCGGTGACACCTTCTGGGACCTCGTCCGCAAGGGAGCGGAGACCGCCGCCGCCAAGGACAACGTCGAACTGGTCTACTCCAACAACCCGGACTCGGCGAAGCAGGCCAACCTCGTCCAGAACGCCATCGACCAGAAGGTCGACGGCATCGCGGTCACCCTCTCCAAGCCCGACGCCATGAAGTCCGTGGTCGCCAAGGCCGAGAAGGCCGGCATCCCCGTCGTCGGGCTCAACGGAGGCATCGACGACTGGAAGGAGCAGGGGCTCCTGTCCTACTTCGGCCAGGACGAGTTCGTCGCCGGTGAGGCCTTCGGCGAGAAGCTCAACGAGCTCGGCTCCAAGAACAACATCTGCGTCATCCACGAGCAGGGCAGTGTCTCCCTTGAGGCGCGCTGCGCCGGTGTGAAGAAGACGTTCAAGGGCAAGACCACGACCCTCAACGTGAACGGCACGAACATGCCGTCCGTGAAGTCGACGATCAACGCCAAGCTCAAGCAGGACACGTCGATCGACTACGTGGTCACGCTCGGCGCCCCGTTCGCCCTGACCGCCGTGCAGTCCGTGGACGACGCGGGCAGCAAGGCGAAGGTGGCGACCTTCGACCTGAACAAGGAGATGGTGGACGCCGTCAAGAGCGGCGACATCGCGTTCGCCGTCGACCAGCAGCCGTACCTGCAGGGCTACCTGTCGGTGGACTCGCTGTGGCTCTACAAGACCAACGGCAACTTCAGCGGTGGTGGCCAGGAGCCCGTGCTGACCGGCCCGGCGTTCGTCGACAAGGAGAACGTTGACGACATAGCGAAGTTCGCCGCGAAGGGTACTCGGTGACACCCATGACCCAGGCAACGGCACCGGCGGCGAGTTCCTCGCCGCCGGCTTCGCCGGCCGCCCCCAAGGACGGCCGGACCTCGGAACGGTCCCTGAGCCGCCGCCTGGCGGCCCGCCCGGAGATCGGCGCGCTGATCGCGGCGATCGTCGTGTACATCTTCTTCTTCGCGGTCGCCTCCCCCTTCCGTGAGGCGAGCTCGCTGGCCAACGTGCTGTACGAGGCCTCCGTGATGGGCATCATGGCCCTGCCGGTCGCCCTGCTGATGATCGGCGGCGAGTTCGACCTCTCCGCCGGTGTCGCCGTCACCACCTCCGCGCTGACGGCCAGCATGTGGAGCTTCCAGCTGTCCATGAACGTGTGGACGGGCGTCATCGTCGCCCTGGTGGTGGCCCTGGCGATCGGCGCGTTCAACGGCTACATGCTGGTCCGCACCGGCCTGCCGTCGTTCCTGATCACGCTGGGGTCGTTCCTGATCCTCCAGGGCGCCAACCTCGCCATCACCAAGCTCTTCACCGGGAACGTCGCCACCGACTCCATCAGCGACATGGACGGCTTCGACCAGGCCAAGAAGGTCTTCGCCTCCGAGATAGGCATCGGCGGCGTCGATGTGAAGATCACCGTCTTCTACTGGCTGATCCTCGCCGCCGCCGCGACCTGGCTGCTGCTGCGCACCAAGTTCGGAAACTGGATCTTCGCCACCGGCGGCAGCAAGGAGAGCGCCCGCGCGGTCGGCGTGCCGGTCACCTTCACCAAGATCGCCCTGTTCATGGGCGTCGGCGCCGGCGCCTGGTTCGTCGGCATGCACATCCTGTTCTCGTTCAACACCGTCCAGTCCGGCGAGGGCGTGGGCAACGAGTTCCTGTACATCATCGCCGCGGTCATCGGCGGCTGTCTGCTCACCGGCGGCTACGGCTCCGCGATCGGCGCCGTCATCGGTGCCTTCATCTTCGGCATGGTCTCCCAGGGCATCGTCTACGCCAACTGGAACCCCGACTGGTTCAAGGCCTTCCTCGGCGTCATGCTCCTGCTCGCCGCCCTCGTCAATCTGTGGGTCCGCCGCCAGGCAACCCGGAGGTAACCCATGACCGACAACACCACCTCCTCCAACGACAGCACCGGCAGCGGCGGCGTCACCGACGCGAACGACGCCGGCGGCACCGCGCCCACGAAGGCGACGGTCACCGAGGCCGCGGTCACGGACGCGCCGGCCGAGGACCGGACCGGGCCCACGGCCGGTGACGGGCAGCCGATCGTCCAGCTGCGCGGGGCCGGCAAGGCCTACGGCAACGTGCGCGCCCTGCACGGCGTGGACCTGGCCGTCCACCCCGGCCAGGTCACCTGCGTCCTCGGCGACAACGGCGCCGGCAAGTCGACGCTCATCAAGATCATCTCCGGCCTGCACCAGCACACCGAGGGCGAGTTCCTCATCGACGGCCGGGCGGTGCACCTCAGCACCCCGCGCGAAGCCCTCGACAAGGGCATCGCCACCGTGTACCAGGACCTCGCCACCGTGCCGCTGATGCCGGTGTGGCGGAACTTCTTCCTCGGCTCCGAGATGACCAAGGGCCCCTGGCCCGTCCGCCGTCTGGACATCGCGGCCATGAAGCAGACCGCGGACACCGAACTGCGTGCCATGGGCATCATCCTGGACGACCTCGACCAGCCCATCGGCACCCTCTCCGGCGGCCAGCGCCAGTCCGTCGCCATCGCCCGTGCCGTCTACTTCGGCGCCCGCGTCCTGATCCTGGACGAGCCCACGGCGGCCCTCGGCGTCAAGCAGTCCGGCGTGGTCCTCAAGTACATCGCCGCCGCCCGCGACCGCGGCCTGGGCGTCATCTTCATCACGCACAACCCCCACCACGCCTACATGGTCGGCGACCACTTCAGCGTCCTGCGCCTGGGCACGATGGAGCTCTCCGCCTCCCGCGCCGACGTCACCCTCGAAGAGCTCACCAACCACATGGCAGGCGGCGCCGAACTCGCCGCCCTCAAGCACGAACTCGCCCAGGTACGCGGCGTGGACGTCGACAAGCTCCCCGAGGAGCAGGACCTCAAGGCCCCCGCCGCGGCAGCCAGGGGGACGTCCTGATGACGGGCGCGCTCGACCGGATCCGCGTCGGCTCGGCTCCGGACTCCTGGGGCGTCTGGTTCCCCGACGACCCCCAGCAGGTGCCCTGGGAACGCTTCCTGGACGAGGTCACCGAGGCCGGCTACTCCTGGATCGAGCTGGGCCCGTACGGCTATCTGCCGACCGACCCGGCCCGGCTCACCGACGAGGTGAAGAAGCGCGAACTGCGGGTGTCGGCCGGCACGGTGTTCACCGCCCTGCACCGCGGGCCCGACGTCTGGGACGCCACCTGGGAGCACGTCAGCCAGGTCGCCGCGCTGACCCAGGCCATGGGCGCCGAGCACCTGGTGGTCATCCCGTCCTTCTGGCGGGACGACAAGACCGCCGCCCTCATCGAGCCGCCAGAGCTGACGGTCCGCCAATGGGCGTATCTCGCCAAGGGCATGGAGCGCCTGGGCCACGAGGTCAAGGAGCGCTTCGGGCTCGACATCGTCGTGCACCCGCACGCCGACACGCACATCGACACCGAGCAGCACGTCGAGCGTTTCCTCGACTCGACCGACTCCGGCCTGGTGAGTCTCTGCCTGGACACGGGCCACTACGCCTACTGCGGCGGCGACAGCGTCAAGCTCATCGAGACCTACGGCGAGCGCATCGGCTATCTGCACCTCAAGCAGGTCGACCCGGAGATCCTCGCCGACGTCGTCACGAACGAGATCCCGTTCGGACCCGCCGTGCGGCGCGGCGTGATGTGCGAGCCCCCGGCCGGTGTGCCCGCCCTGGAGCCGGTGCTGGCGGCCGCCCAGCGGCTGGGCGTCGACCTGTTCGCCATCGTCGAGCAGGACATGTACCCCTGCCCGCCGGACAAGCCCCTGCCCATCGCGGTACGCACCCGCACGTTCCTGCGCTCCTGCGGCGCCTGAGAAGGGATCAACCGACCATGGATCGGAGCGGAACGCTCGGCGTGGCCGTCATCGGCACCGGCAGGATGGGCGCCGACCATGTGCGCCGGCTCGACGAGGTGACGAACGGGGCCCGCGTGGCCGCGGTCGTGGACGTCGACGCGGAGCGGGTCAAACGGATCGCCGACGGCATCGAGGGCTGCTCCGCGTACACCGACCCGGCCGCCGCGATGGCCTCGGACGGCGTCGACGCCGTACTGATCGCCTCCCCGGGCCCCGCCCACGAGGCGGCCCTGCTCAGCGCGTTCGAGTACGACCTGCCCGTCCTGTGCGAGAAGCCCCTCACGCCCGACGCGGCCTCCGCGCTGCGGGTCCTGGAGGCCGAGCAGAAGCTCGGGCACCGCAGGGTCCAGGTGGGCTTCATGCGCCGGTACGACGCCGAGTACGGGAAGCTCAAGTCCCTGCTGGACACCGGCCAGTTGGGCCGGCCGCTGATGCTGCACAACCGGCACCGCAATGTGGCGACCCCGCCCGGCTTCACCAGCGAGATGCTCATCAACGACTCCGTCGTGCACGAGATGGACATCACCCGGTGGCTGCTCGGCCAGGAGATCACCGCGATCACCGTGCTGAAGCCGACCCCGTCCGGCAACGCCCCCGAGGGCCTGCAGGATCCGCAGTTCGTCCTCTTCGAGACCGACGGCGGCGCGATCGTGGACGTCGAGATCAACGTCAACTGCGGCTTCGGCTACCAGGTGCAGGCCGAGGTGGTCTGCGAGCGCGGTACGGCCCGTATCGGTGACGGGCACGCCCTGGTGACGAACATGGCGGGCCGTTGGGGCGGCACCATCGCCCAGGACTTCACCGAGCGGTTCGAGGACGCGTACGACCGGCAGATGCAGGCCTGGGTGAACGCCACCCGCCGCGGCGAGGTCACCGGCCCCAGCGCCTGGGACGGCTACGCCACGGCCGCGGTCTGCGAAGCAGGAGTCCGAGCGCAGTCGGAGGGCACCCGCATCAAGGTGGACCTCGTGGAACGCCCGGCGTTCTACGCGTGACCAGAACCGGGGCCCGCCTTCAAGGCGGGCCCCGGCTCTTCAGGGGCGCGGGGAACGGCGCAATCTTTCGTCTTTTGGGGGCGCGGGGAACGGCACAGTCTTTGTCCGTCAGGGGCGCGAGGAACTGCGCGGCCGAGGCTCAAACCCGGCCCCGACGTAACAGGCGTCGATCAACCGCATGGTATCGACCGCATCCTCCGCATCGAGCGGCAGCGCCACCCCACCCCGCACATGCGCAGCGAACGCCTCCAACTGATACGTATAGGAAGACCGCTTCCCAAGCTGCTCGACCCGCTCCCCCGCAGGCGTCCGCACGACGACACGGTCGTCCAGATGCGGCAGCACGAAGTTCATCGCGGTCGCCTCACCACGGGACCCCACGATCCGGCAGGTCATCCGCAGCTCGCCGTGATCCATGTGGCAGCGCGCGGAACCGGTGGCACCGCCAGGGAAGGCGAGGTCCGCGTCCAGCCACTCGTCGACCCCGGGAGCGCCCTCGCGGGCACCGCCCCTGGCGCCGACCAGGGTGGGCGCCCCGCCCGCCCAGGGAGCGAGCGTGCGCAGGGCGTGCAGGCCGTAGCAGCCGAGGTCCATGAGCGCGCCGCCGGCGAGCGGCAGCGACCAGCGCGGATCCTCGGCGGGCGGGGCGGCCACGGCGACGACCGTCTCGACGTGCCGCAGCTCCCCCAGCTCGCCCGACTCCAGCAGTTCGTGCAGACGCCGGGTGACGGGATGGAAGAGGTAGTGGAAGGCCTCCATGAAGACGGTGCCCGCCTTGCCCGCGGCGTCCCGGACCTCCACGGCCTCCTCCGCGTTGCTGGCGGAGGGCTTCTCCGTCAGCACGTGCTTGCCCGCGGCGAGCGCGGCGAGGTTCCACGGGCCGTGCAGGCCGTTGGCGAGGGGGTTGTAGACCACCTCGACCCGGGGGTCGGCGATCAGGTCGGCGTACGAGTCCAGGACCCTTTCGACGTCGTGCTCGGCGGCGAAGGCCTCGGCCCGGGAGCGGTCCCGGGCGGCCACCGCGACCAGGCGGTGGCCGGTCGCGCGGGCCGGGCCCACAAGGGCCAGGTCGGCGATGCGGGCGGCGCCCAGCACGCCGATGCGCAGTGGCTCTACGGGGATGGTCATGCGCCGCGTACCTCCTTGATCGTCACGGTGCGGTGCTCACGCAGGGAGAGCGTGCAGGCGTCGGCGATCCAGCCTGCCTCCAGCGCGTCGGCGACGGTGCACGGCGAGGTCCGCCGGCCGGCGACGACGTCTGTGAACGCGCTCAGTTCGGCACGGTACGCCTCGGCGAAGCGGTCCATGAAGAAGTCGTGCGGAGTGCCCGCGGGGAAGGTGGTGCCGGGCTCGACGGAGCGCAGCGGCAGCTTGTCCTCCAGGCCGACCGCGATGCTGTCCCGGAAGCCGTGGAGTTCCATGCGGACGTCGTAACCGCGCGCGTTGTGACGGGAGTTGGAGACCACGGCGAGCGTGCCGTCGTCCAGGGTGAGGATGGCCGCGGTGGTGTCGGCGTCGCCGGCCTCGGCGATGTAGGGCTCACCGCGGTTGCTGCCGGTCGCGTACACCTCGGTGACCTCGCGGCCGGTGACCCAGCGGATGATGTCGAAGTCGTGCACGGAGCAGTCGCGGAAGATGCCTCCGGAGGAGGCGATGTAGGCGGCCGGGGGCGGCGCCGGGTCCAGGGTCGTGGACCGTACGGTGTGCAGCGGGCCGAGTTCGCCGCTGCGGACGGCGGCACGGGCGGCCACGAACCCGGCGTCGAAGCGGCGGTTGTAGCCGATCTGGATCTCGACACCGCTGTCGCGCACGGCGTCGAGGACCGCGACGCCCTCCTTCATGGTGCGGGCGACGGGCTTCTCGCAGAAGACCGGCACACCGGCCTCGACCGCGGCGAGGAGCAGGCCTGGGTGGGCGTCGGTCGCGGCGGCGATCACCACACCGTCCACGCCCGCGGCCAGTACGGCCTCCGGGGAGTCCACGGCCTCGGCGCCGAAGCGCTCGACGGCCGCCGTGACCGCGCCGGGGAACGGGTCGGCGACGACGAGGGACTCGACCGCGTCGAGCCGGGAGAGGGTCTCGGCGTGGAAGGCGCCGATCCGGCCGAGGCCGAGGATGCCGATACGCATGGTTCAGGAGCTCCTTGATCACGTGCTTGGGTACGTGGCCGGGTCGGCCGTGCGGCGGCCCGGCCGGTTGCCCGACAGGCCGGTTGTGCCGCGGGTCAGTCGAGTCCGCCGAGGACGTTCTGGTCCCAGTCGACGACCGAGCCGGTGACGACACCGCTGCGGTCGGAGAGCAGGAGCACGACGAAGTCGGCGATCTCGTCGGGCTGCCCGAGCTTGCCCATCGGCAGCCGCTTCGCCGCCTGTTCGCGCCAGTCGTCGCCCGCGTCGTGGAAGGTGCGCTGAGTGGCGTCCTCGCCCTCGGTCGACGTCCAGCCGATGTTCAGGCCGTTGATCCGGATCCGGTCCCAGCGGTGGGCGTGCGCGGCGTTGCGCGTCAGCCCGGCGAGGCCGGCCTTGGCGGCGACGTACGGGGCGAGGAAGGGCTGTCCGCCGTGCTCGGAGCTGGTGATGATGTTGACGACCGTGCCGGATGCCCCGCGGGCCACCATGTCGGCCACGGCGGCCTGCATGGCGAAGAACGGGCCCTTGAGGTTGATCGCGATGTGCGCGTCGAACAGTTCGGGGGTGGTGTCGAGGAGCGTGCCGCGCGAGGTGAGCCCGGCGGAGTTGACCAGGCAGTCGACGCGGCCGTAGGCGGCGATCACCTCGGCCACGCTGCCGAGCGCCTGCCGCGCGTCGGCGAGGTCGGCCCGTACGTACAGGGCCTTGGTTCCCGCCCCGGTCAGCTCGGCGACCAGTGCCTCGCCGGGCTCGGGACGGCGGCCTGTGACCGCGACGGTCGCGCCCTCGCGCGCGGCGGCCCGGGCGACGGCCGCGCCGACACCCTGGCTTCCGCCGTTGACGAGGACGACCTTGTCGTCGAGCAGTCCGGTGCTCCGGTCCGCGGCCCTGCTGGTCTCCGGAAGTCCCATGCTTGCTCTCTCCTCAGCTTTCACGGCGGCCGGCGGCGGCCCGCAGCGCGTCGCGCAGGTACTCCGGGGACCGGCCCTCGCTCAGGGCGCGGCGGACGAGGTCCGCCTGGGACGGCGGGGCCAGCCCGTCGACGGGCGGGTCGGAGTCGAGGTTCGTCGGGAAGGGGTAGCCCTCCGCGCCGGCCGCGACGACCGTGTCCAGCCATTCCTGGCTCGCGCCTTCCGCCTTGCGCTTGAGCAGGACCGGATAGACGGCGTTCGACACGGCCTCGCGGTCGACGCTCTCCATGGCCCGGCCGAAGGCGGAGGAGACCTGCAGCAGGTTGGCCATCCGGCGGATGTCCGCGGACCTGTTGTGTCCGGCGGCGTGGAAGAGGGCGGGGTTGAAGAACACCGCGTCCCCCGCGGCCAGCGGCAGCTGCACGTGGTGGGCCTCGAAGTACGCGTGGAACTCGGGCAGTCGCCAGGCCAGGTAGCCGGGCTCGTACTTCTGCGAGTGCGGCAGGTACATCGTCGGGCCGGACTCGACGGGCATGTCGCAGTGGGCGACGGCGCCCTGGAGTGTCAGCACCGGCGAGAGGCGGTGGACGTGCGCGGGGTACTCGGCGGCGACCTCGTTGCTCAGGAAGCCCAGGTGGTAGTCGCGGTGCACCGTCTGCGCTGCGCCGCCCGGGTTCACGACGTTGATCTGTGAGGTGACCTGGTAGCCGGGGCCGAGCCAGGCGTGGGAGACCAGGGCGAGCATGTCGTTGGCGTAGTAGTCGGCGAACGCCTCCGGGTCCAGCAGCGCCGCCTTCTCCAGCGCGTTCCAGATCCGGTCGTTGGCACCCGGCTTGGCGAAGTGGTCGCCCGCGGTGGCGCCCGAGGCGCGCTGCTCGGCGATCAGGGCGTCGAAGGTCCCGGTCGCCCGGTCGAGGACCCCGCGGTCGGGGAAGGCACCCCGGAGCACCACGATGCCGGGTCCGTCGGCGAGCGCCCGGACCAGCTCGGCCTGTACGTTCCTGCGGCCCTCGGGCGTACGCGCCTCGGCGCGCAGGCTCCCGCTGTCGTACAGCGGGACGTTCCCCTCGACGGCGGCGGCGTACGGGTGGTCGGCCGGGTCGGTGCCCCGCTCGACCAGTTCACGGAATGCGTCGAGGTCGCAGTCGTGCGCGGAGAGCCAGGTGCGGAGTCCTGAGAGGGTGCGGGACATCGTCGTCCTTTCACGGTCGTCCTCGCGGAGTACTCCTCGTGGAGTTCTTCTCCTGGAGTTCTCCTCTCGGAGAGTCCTCTGTGCGATCGCGGCGCACCGTCCGGTGTCGCGGCGACGCGTCGATGTCATTCTTAAGGCGCCGCATCCCTCAAGCAATCGTCAGCGAGCCATCAAAAACCCCTCAAGGAGCCGGCGCATGGGCCACCCGTACGCGATCAGGGAGATAGCCCGCCAGGCGGGTCTGAGCGAGGCGACCGTGGACCGGGTCCTGAACGGGCGGGGCGGGGTCAGGGAGAGCACGGCCCGGTCGGTCCACCAGGCCGTCGCGGACCTGGACCGGCAGCGCACCCAGGTCCGGCTCACCGGGCGCACCTTCATGACCGACATCGTGATGCAGACGCCGGAGCGGTTCTCCACAGCGGTCCGCGCGGCGCTGGAGGCCGAACTGCCGTCACTGCACCCGGCGGTGCTGCGCTGCCGGTTCCACTTCCGGGAGACGGGCGCGCCGGACGAGCTGATCGAGACGCTGGACCGGATCGCCAGACGCGGCTCCCAGGGGGTGATTCTCAAGGCCCCGGACGTGCCGGAGGTCACGGCGGCCGTCGGCAGGCTGGTGGCCGCGGGCATCCCGGTGGTGACCCTGGTGACCGACCTGCCCGCCAGCGGAAGGCTCGCGTACGTCGGCATCGACAACCGGGCGGCGGGCGCCACCGCCGGGTATCTGATGGGCCAGTGGCTGGGCGAGGGCCCGGGGCACGTCCTCACCACCATCAGCCGTGGCTTCTTCCGCGGCGAGGAGGAGCGCGAGATGGGCTTCCGGGCCGCGATGCGTACGCTGCGGCCGGCCCGGCGGCTGGTCGAGGTCACCGACAGCGACGGCCTGGACGCCACCCAGTACGACCTGGTGCTCGCCGCGCTGCGGCAGGACCCCGGGATCAGGGCCGTCTATTCGATGGGCGGGGGCAACAACGCCACGCTGGAGGCCTTCGCCGCGCTGGACAGGCCGTGCTCCGTCTTCATCGCCCACGACCTGGACCACGACAACGCCCGGCTGCTGCGCTCCGGGCGCCTGTCCGCCGTGCTCCACCACGATCTGCGCCAGGACATGCGCACCGCCTGCCAGGCCGTGATGCGGGCCCACGACGCGCTGCCCGCCGACACGGGTCCCTCGCTCCCGTCGGCGATCCAGGTCGTCACTCCGTACAACATGCCGCCCGAGTCGCCCCTGCCGGACGGCCACTGAGGCGGTCAGGGGTGAACGGGCCGGGCGGCGGACCCGGCCGTCGGGCCCGGCGGCCGCTCAGCCGTTGGGGCGCAGCGTCCAGACGACCGTCATCTCGCCGGTGACGGCGCCGTCCTCGCGCTGGATGGCGACGGCCACCGGGAACTCCGGGCGCTGCCCCGCGTCGAGTTCGGCGATGACGTCGGCGGCGGGCCGCCCCAGGGTGGCGGTGGCCGTGACAGGCCCCCTGGCCAGCTTCTTGAACGCGATCTCGGCGGTCACGGGCAGCGGCACGGCCCGCGCGAGCTGGTCCCGGAACGCGGCCAGCACGACCGCCCCGCTCGCCGACTCCCCCAGCGTGAACATCGCGCCGGCATGGGGCCCGCCCACGTGATTGTGGTACTCGCTCTGGTCGGGCAGAGCGAGCACGGCCTTCTCGGGGGTGGTCTGGAGGTACTCCAGCTTCAGGGTCCTGACCATCGGCACCGTGGCGGCGAGCATCTCGCCGATGGACATCTGATCTGCGCTCATGGCCGCAGGTTACCCACGGGTAGCCAATCCTGAACAGATCATGACCATGTGAGCCGCGCCTTACTGCGGGCACCGAACGGGATTCCTCGGTACCGGTACGTCTGCATAAGGACCCATCTGACTCCTGATCCGGTACGCGCCTGACGAGGGGCAGTGACCCAACCGTGTCCCGTGCGGCACTAGTGTTACGGGCCATGTGGCCAGGAAATCAGCCGCCCGGGGGCGAGCAGAACCCGCAGGACCCGAACCAGAACCCGTACCAGCAGCCGGGGTACCAGCAGCCGAATCCGTATCAGCAGCCCGGATTCCAGCAGCCCGGGTATCAGACCGGACCCCAGCCGCAGGGCCCGTACACGCAGCCGGGGCAGCCCGGCTGGACCGAGCCCGGTGCCCCGCGGCCCCCGCAGGGCGGCGGCGGGAACAGGACGAAGCTCGTCGCGATCGTGGCCGCCTCGGCGGTCGTCGTCGCGGCCGGTGTCACGGGCGTGCTTGTCCTGGGCGGCAACAAGGACGACGAGGCCGGCGACAAGGACGGCAAGGCGAAGCAGTCGCCGTCGTCGAGCGCGGCCAAGGACCCGAGCTCGTCCGCGTCCGCCGGTGAGGACAACCCGCGCGGCACGGACGCCGAGAAGCCGACGGTCGCCGGCTGGAAGGTCGTCATCAATCCCCGCTTCGGCACGATGTTCGACGTGCCCGCCGAGTGGGAGATCGAGAGCACCGACACGAGCGTCGGCTTCGAGTGGGAGGAGAAGGGCAAGACCGACCGCACGACGGTCACCGCCCCCGCCTACCTCAAGTCCAAGTGGTGCACCAGCGACAGCGACAAGGACGGCCGCGAGGAGGACACGGCGCTGGTCACCGCCGGAACGCGCGGCGAGAACGGCGCCAAGGACGCGGCCGAGGCGGCCGAGACCCGCGTGCCGTGGTGGATCTTCGGTGGCTACACGCAGCCCGACAAGAAGAGCGTGAAGTGGGACAAGGCGAAGGCCTACACGACGAAGTCGGGCCTCAAGGGCAGCGTCGCCAACGCGCACTCCAGCAACACGCCGCAGAAGGGCAAGTGCGACAGCGAGGGCAAGGCGATCACCTTCGCGTTCAAGAACAGCGCGGGCGACTTCGTCACCTGGAACCTGTTCGGTGCCCAGGGTGTCAAGGACGAGATCCCCGAGGCGACCGTCCAGAAGATCCTGAGCACCGTGCGCCTCACCAAGGACGCCCCGACCGACGGCTGAGACCGTCGCGGGAACCGTCCGCGCCCCGCCGCCGGAACGCCTGACGGACCGCACGGCGGGGCTCGGCCGGAAACGGATCGGAACAACCGACAATCCGTTTGGCAAGTCGGCCCGTCGGCGGAGATAGTCGCCAGGTGAATCCCGCCGCCGACTCTCCCGCCCGACTGCGCCGCCCCTCCTGGGCGGGCCGCAACTACACCCTGCTGACCGCCGCCGCGATCGTGACGAACCTGGGCAGCCAGGGTGCGTTGATCGCGGCGGCGTTCGCCGTCCTGGACGAGGGCGGCGACGGCGGCGACGTGGGCCTGGTGGCGGCGGCCCGCACCCTGCCCCTCGTGCTCTTCCTGCTGATCGGCGGCGCGGTCGCGGACCGCCTCCCCCGGCACCGTGTGATGGTCGCGGCCAACACCCTCAACTGCCTCTCCCAGGCGGCCTTCGCGGTCCTCGTGATCGCCGGTGAGCCCCAGCTCTGGCAGATGATGCTCCTCACCGCCCTCGGCGGCACCGGCCAGGCGTTCTTCAACCCCGCGGCCGAGGGCATGCTGCTCTCCTCGGTGAGCGGCAAGCAGGCGGGCCGCGCCTTCGCCGTGTTCCGCCTGGCGATGCACGGCGCGGGCCTCGGCGGCGCCGCGCTCGGCGGTGTCATGGTCGCGCTGGTCGGGCCGGGCTGGGTGCTCGCCGTGGACGCGCTGGCCTTCGCGGTCGCGGGTTCCCTGCGGGCCTTCCTCGACGTCGGGCACATACCGCCCAGGGTCCCTGGCACCGGTCTGCTCACCGATCTGCGCGACGGCTGGCGGGAGGTCGTCGGGCGGCCCTGGCTGTGGGCGATCGTCGCCCAGTTCTCGGTCGTGGTCGCCGTCGTCGGCGCTGCCGAGGCGGTGTACGGCCCCCTGGTCGCCCGGGACAGTCTCGGCGGCGCCGGTCCGTGGGGCCTGGCCCTCGCCGCGTTCGGCGCGGGCACCGTCGGCGGCGCGCTGCTGATGATGCGCTGGAAGCCCCGCAGGCTGCTCCTCGCCGGAACGCTCTGTGTGTTCCCGCTCGCCCTGCCGTCGGCCGCGCTCGCCGTGCCGCTCCCGGTCGGCGCCCTGAGCGCGGTGATGTTCGTGACCGGCGTCGCCATCGAGGTGTTCGGCGTCTCCTGGATGACCGCGCTGCACCAGGAGATCCCGGAGGACAAGCTCTCCCGCGTCTCGGCGTACGACTGGTTCGGCTCGATCGCCATGGTCCCGCTCGCCACCGCGCTCGCGGGCCCGGCCGAGTCCCTCTTCGGCCGTTCGGCGGCCCTGTGGGGCTGCGCGGTGCTGGTCGTCGTGGTGACGGCGGCGGTGCTGTTCGTGCCCGACGTGCGGAATCTGACCCGGCGCACGAAGGAAGTGACGCAGGGAATGCCCGCGAAGACCGAACCGGCCCGCGCCGAGAGCTGACCAACCTCTCCCTGAGCCCTGAGTCCCGATCCCACCCTTCGACCAGGCTCAGGCTTCGGCTCCCGCTCTCAGCCGATGCTGAACGCCCCGGTCGGCGGCTCCGGCGACGGCACCGCGTCCTCGTCCCGTACGGGCCTGGCGCCCCCGATGAAGATCCGCAGCGCGTCCCCGTGCTCGACCCGTGCCGGAAAGGCGTCGGAGGCCGTGCGGCGCATGAGGGTGGCGGTGTCGAGCGGCCGGTGCGAGGCGACGAGCACCGCGTTCCCGAAGCGGCGGCCGCGCAGCACGCCCGGCTCGGCGATCAGCGCGAGCTCCTCGAACACGGTGGAGAACGTGGCGAGCTGGGAGCGCAGGAAGGCGAAGGGCGAGGCGTCCGCGAGGTTGGCCAGGTACACGCCGTCGCCCCGCAGGACACGCGCCGTCTCCCGCGCGTACGCCACCGAGGTCAGGTGCGCCGGAACCCGGGAGCCGCCGAAGACGTCGGCGATCAGCACGTCGGCCGAGGCGGCGGGGGCCGTTTCGAGCCAGGCGCGGGCGTCCGCGCCGTGCAGCGCGATACCCGCGTCCTCGGGTACGGGCAGATGCTCGACGACGAGGTCCAGGAGGCCGTGGTCGGCCTCCACCACGTCCTGCCGGGAGCCGGGGCGGGTCGCGGCGAGATACCTGGGCAGGGTGAGCGCGCCGCCGCCGAGGTGCAGCGCGTCCAGCGGGAGCCCCGGTTCCGCGACCGAGTCGAGGACGTGCCCGAGGCGTCGCGCGTACTCGAACTCCAGGTACGTGGGCTCGTCCAGGTCGACGTACGACTGGGGCGCCCCGTCGACCGTCAGCAGCCAGGCCCGCTCGCGGTCGATGTCCGGCATCAGCTTGGCGGTCCCGTGATCCACGGTCCTGGTCACGGGTATCGGCTCGTCCACGCGTCCATTGTGCCTGTGCGGCCACGACCGGACCCGCCCCTTTCCCGCCCGCCTCACACACCGGCGGCCCGCGGGACGGTGACACACGGGTGCCCGCCTCCGTACGCGACGGAGGCGGGCACCCGCCCGGCAGCCGGCGAGCGCCGACCGGTCAGCCGACGGCGGTCACCGTGCCGGCGCCGACCGTGCGGCCACCCTCACGGATCGCGAAGCCCAGCCCCGGCTCCAGCGGTACGTCGCGCCCCAGCTCGACCGTCATGGTGACGGTGTCGCCGGGCCGCGCGAGCGCGCCCTCACCGAGGTCGACGTCACCGACGACGTCCGCGGTGCGGATGTAGAACTGCGGCCGGTAGCCGGTGGCCACCGGGGTCGTCCGCCCGCCCTCGCGCGCCGACAGGACGTAGACCTGCGCGGAGAAGCGGCTGCTGGGGACGACGCTGCCGGGCGCCGCGACGATGTGTCCGCGGCGCACGGCGTCCCGTGGGACACCGCGCAGCAGCAGCGCCACGCTGTCGCCGGCCTGCGCCTCGTCCATGGGCTTGCCGAACGTCTCCAGACCGGTCACCACCGTGTCCACGGCGGCGCCGAGCACTTCGACGCGGTCGCCCACCCTGATCGTGCCGCGCTCGACCGCGCCCGTGACGACCGTGCCGCGGCCGGTGATGGTGAGCACGTTCTCCACCGGCAACAGGAACGGCGCGTCCACGTACCGCTCGGGCATGGGCACATAGGTGTCCACGGCGTCGAGCAGCGCGCCGATCGCCTCGGTCCACCGGGGGTCGCCCTCCAGCGCCCTGAGTCCGGAGACCCGTACGACCGGTACGGAGTCGCCCCCGTAGCCGTGCGAGGTCAGCAGCTCGCGGACCTCCAGCTCCACGAGGTCGGTGAGCTCCTCGTCACCGGCGTCCGCCTTGTTGAGAGCGACGACGATGTGGTCGACGCCCACCTGCCGGGCGAGCAGCACGTGTTCGGCGGTCTGCGGCATGATCCCGTCGAGCGCGGAGACCACGAGGATCGCCCCGTCGAGCTGGGCGGCGCCCGTGACCATGTTCTTGACGTAGTCGGCGTGGCCCGGCATGTCCACGTGCGCGTAGTGCCGGGTGTCGGTCTCGTACTCGACGTGCGCGATGTTGATGGTGATGCCGCGCGCGGCCTCCTCCGGCGCCCGGTCGATCCGGTCGAACGGGACGAAGGTGCCGGAGCCGCGCTCGGCGAGGACCTTGGTGATGGCGGCGGTCAGGGTGGTCTTGCCGTGGTCGACATGACCCATGGTGCCGATGTTCAGATGCGGTTTGGTGCGCACGTAAGCCGTCTTGGGCATGGCTGTACCTCGAAGCCTCTTCGGTGTCAGCGGAGCTGAGTGACGGTCCCGGCGTCGAACGGCCGGGACGGGGACCCCGAGGTCCTGCCGACCCTCCCCCTGCGGGGTCCGCCGGACGATCCGGGAAGGGTCAGCTTCGGGTGCCTACTGCGGCGGCCACGATGTTCGGGACGGCAGCCTTCGTGGCATCCGCGACCGCGGATGCTGCGTGAGGGAAGGCGTACCGGAACATGAGGCGATCATCGCTGACGGGCCGGGTCGCGTCGAATGGTTTTTCGCACGCGCCGACCGCCTGGTTACGGGTGTTTCCCCTGGTACGTCAGGGGCTTGGTACGTCAGGGGCTGATGCTGCTGGTGTGGCTGCCGATGTTCTTGAGCGCCTCGCGCACGGAGAGCGGCGAGAGGCGGTCCCGCTCACGCTCGACGAACTCCCGTACGGCGTCCGGATCCGTCCTGGCGTATTCGCGCAGGCTCCAGCCGATGGCCTTGCGGACGAAGAAGTCGGGGTGTCCTGACTGCCGGGCGCAGTAGGCGAAAAGGCGTTCGGTGTCGGTGGCGTCCTTGTGGCGGAGCTGGTGGAGGAGCGCGGTACGGACGACCCACAGATCGTCGTCCTCGATCCACCGGTCCATGTCGGTCCGCAGCTTCGGGTCGGCCGTCACGAGCCCGCCGACCACATGAGCGGCGAGCAGGTCGACGGTGTCCCACCAAGCGGCCGTGGAGACGAGATGACGGGCCACGGGCAGGAATCCGGACGAGAGACGCCTCACATGCCGGCGCAGATAGTCGACGGCGAAGTACTGGTACTCGCGCTCCGGCAGCCGCCAGCAGCGCAACGCCACCGCCGTGCAGTCGGCCTCGTCCGGCCGGGGCGTTCCCGTCAGGACCGTGCGGGACAGCGCGCGGCGATCAGGCGTGGTCAGGCCCAGGAAAGGGGCGATGTCCTTCATGTACGCGCGCGCCGTCACGGCCCGCTCCGGATCGGCTGCGGCGGCGTAGGTGACGGTCAGCCGCTCCAGCACGGTGTCCGCGAGAACGCTGTGCGGCGGCCCCGAACGGCCGTCCGGGGTTCCGGAAGCTGTGACGCCCATGAGACGAACCATACGGCGATCACATACATAGGTCAGTTAGTGTCACCGGATGCTCGATGCCACCACCCGCTCTGGGGGCACCGCCACGGTCTCTCCCCCGCTTCCCGCGACAGAACTCGTCCCCGTCGAGTTCACCGCCGTGCCGACAGGCCTGGCCGCACGCTGCACGAGAGCCCTGCTCTCGCCGTGGTCCCGGCTCTCGCTGCTGGTCGTGCTGCTGCTGTCGGCCGCCGGAACGGTGCTGCTGTTCGAGCCACAGAGACTGCTGTCGGACGGCTGGCCGCCCCAGCTGACCGGTGCCGCGGCGGCCCTGGTCTTCGCGGTGGCGTACGGGCTGTGCACGGTCGCGTTCGTGCCCCGGCCGATCCTCAACCTCGGAGCGGGTGCCCTCTTCGGCTCGCAGCTGGGGCTCGGGGCCGCCATCACCGGTACGGTCCTCGGCGCCGGAATCGCCTTCGGGCTGGGCCGGATGCTCGGACAGGACGCGCTGCGGCCGCTGCTGCGCGGACGCTGGCTGCAGGCCGCGGACGGACAGCTCAGCCGGCACGGCTTCCGCTCGATGATGGCCGCGCGACTCTTCCCCGGGGTGCCGTTCTGGGCCGCGAACTACTGCGCGTCCGTGTCCCGCATGGGCTGGTTCCCCTTCCTCCTCGCGACGGCGCTGGGTTCGATCCCCAACACCGCCGCGTACGCCGTCGCGGGCGCCCGTGCCTCGGCTCCGACCTCGCCGGCCTTCCTGATCGCCATGGCCTTCATCGCCCTGCCCGCGCTGGCGGGCGCGATCGTCGCCTGGCGCAAGCGCCACCACTTTCCGTCCCGCTGACGCGGGCCCGCCCCTCCGGGGGGGGGTGCGCTGTCGTCCGCGGGCCCGGTGGGGGCTGGTCGCGCAGTTCCCCGCGCCCCTGAAAGTGGGGCTGCGTCCCAGCTCCTGCCTTTAGCGACGCGGGGAACTGCGCGACCAGCCACAGTCGGCCCGCACCCGACAGCACACCCCCGCAACCCGCCCCTACAGCCCTTCAAGCACCATCGCGTTGGCGAGACCCCCCGCCTCACACATGGTCTGCAGCGCGTACCGGGCCCCGCGAGCCCGCATCGCGTGCACGAGCGTGGTCGTCAGCCGCGCCCCGCTCGCCCCGAGCGGATGCCCGATCGCGATCGCCCCACCGTGGACGTTGACCTTGGACAGGTCCGCCCCCGTCTCCTGTCCCCAGGCGAGGACAACGCTGGAGAACGCCTCGTTGACCTCGAAGAGGTCGATGTCGTCGAGGGTCAGCGAGGCCCCGCGCAGCACCTTCTCGGTGGCGGGTACGACTCCGGTGAGCATCAGCAGCGGATCGGATCCGGTGACGGCGAAGCTGTGCAGCCTGGCCAGCGGACGCAGCCCCAGCCGCGCCGCGGTCTCGCTCGACGTGATGAGCACGGCCGAGGCACCGTCGTTGACCGGGCTGGCGTTTCCCGCGGTGACGTTCCAGTCGATCTGCGGGAAACGCTCGCCGAAGGACGGGTCGTAGTAGGCGGACTTGAGCCCGGCCAGCACCTCCGTGCTGCTCCCCGGCCGCACGCACTCGTCGCGCGTCACCCCGTCGAGAGGCACGACCTCGTCGGCGAACAGCCCGTCCTCCCACGCCGCCGCGGCCCTGCGGTGCGACTCCACCGCGAAGGCGTCCATCTGCTCGCGGGAGATCGACCACTTGGCCGCGATCAGCTCGGCGCTGATGCCCTGCGGGATCAGCCCCTCGGGATACCGCTCGGCCACTCCGGGCCCGAAGGGGTCCTTGCCCTCCGGCACGTTCGACCACATCGGCACCCGGCTCATGGACTCCACACCGCAGGCCACGACCAGGTCGTACGCCCCCGAGATGATGCCCTGCGCCGCGAAGTGCACGGCCTGCTGGGAGGACCCGCACTGGCGGTCCACCGTCGTCGCGGGCACCGACTCGGGGAAGCCCGCGGACAGGACGGCGTACCGGGTGGTGTTCATGGCCTGCTCGCCGACCTGGTCGACGGTGCCGCCGATCACGTCGTCGATGAGGGCGGGGTCGACACCGGACCGCTCGACGAGCGTACGGAGGGTGTGGGCGAGGAGTTCCACGGGATGGACGTGGGCGAGCGAACCGTTCGGCTTCCCTTTGCCGATCGGGGTGCGTACGGCTTCGACGATGACTGCGTCACGCATGGTCTGGCCCCCTGGGAGTCAGTTTCGGATCACTACCGGAGTCACTTCCGGAGTCGGTGGGTTTGATTTCCGAACTCACTAAGTGACTCCACAGTAACCGAGTAAGTTGGAAGAACCAACCCACCCCGTAGACTGGTCCGATGAAAGACGCCCGCCCCTGTTCGATCGCCGGCACGCTCGCCCTCGTCGGCGAGAAGTACTCCCTGCTCGTGCTGCGCGAGGTGTCCCTGGGCGCCACCCGGTTCGACCAGCTGGTCCGCAACATCGGCGCCCCGCGCGACGTACTGACGACGCGGCTTAAGCGGCTCGTCGACGCGGGCCTGCTGGAGAAGGTCGCCTACAGCGAGAAGCCGCCGCGCTTCGAGTACCGGCCCACCCGGGCCGGTCTGGAGCTGGAGCCCGTACTGCTCACGCTCATGACGTGGGGCGACCGCCATCTCAATGACGGCGATCGCCCCATGGTGCTGGAACACTTCGGCGGCGGAGACACCGGCGGACACATCACCGGACACGTCGTCGGCCACGAACTGGTGCCGGTCGTCACCTGCGCCGAGTGCGGCGAAGAGGTCCGCCACGAGGACCTGACGGCCCACCCGCAGGCCCCGGGCTGGACGGTCACCGGGCCCGCGGCGGTCTGAGCCGGGCAGCGGCCCGCCTCCCGGGCCCTACGCCCCCGGGTACACGTCGAGCCGCCCGCACATCCCGAACTTCCCGTGCGCCGACGGCTGCTCGGCCCGTACGGCCGCGTCGGCGAGGTGGGACACGTCCCCCCGCTCCAGCCGTTCGAGCTGCTCGCCCGTCGCCGCCGCTGCCGCCTCGGCGCCCCGCCGCCACCGCTCACGCCACTCGGCGAGCCGGGGCCGTACGAGGGCCGCGGCGGCCCGGTGGAAGGCGGCGAGGGGCTCCGGCCCGTCCGCCTCGCGCAGCACCCGGTAGCCCTCCAGGGCGAGGTCGCGCCGCTTGCGGGCGATCCGCTCCTTCTCCCCCTCGGACGCGTCCGCCGGGATGACGGTCGCGGCGGCGTACGTCTCCGGGTCGGTGAGGTACGCGGGCGGCAGCGTGAGCACCGCGTCCCCCGCCTCCGGGAGCCCGCTGTTCTGCATGAGGACGGTGATGCGCAGGTCGTCCTCGTTGACGAGGCGGTGGATCGTGCCGGGCGTGAACCAGGCGACCGTGCCCGGCGCGAGCGGCGTGACCTCGTACCCCGAGGCCGTCAGGGTCTGCACCGCGCCCCGCCCGCCGGTGACGACGTACGCCTCCGAACAGGTCAGATGGAGGTGGGGGGTTCCACCGCACACGCCGTCGTCGGCGGGCCAGTCGTAGACCGAGAGATGCGAGACGGCGACGCCGCCGGGCAGACCCCCGAAGCCTCCCGGCGTACCGGCGGAGCCTGCCTGTGGACCGGCGGAGCCCTCCGCCGCGCTCACCACGGGTGCTCCGCCAGGTACTTCCCGATCTCCTCGCGTTCCCAGACACCGTCGGCGACGACGACGCGGTAGCGGCGGGTGAGCGTGTCGCCGGGCGCGAGCTCCAGTTCGTCGAAGAAGGCGAAGGAGGGCGCGACGGCCGCGAAGGGCTCGTTGCGGACGAACCAGTGGGCGGGGTGCGCGCCGCCCTCGCCCGTGTGGTCGTTCTCCGGGGCGTGCGCGAAGACGAGCGTCGCGTGCCCGTCGGCGACGTCGTGCTCCGCCGAGTAGGCGAGCCAAGGCGCCTGCCGCCCCATCAGGTCGGGGCCCTCCGCGTCGGGGCCGATGATCCGCCCGTCCCGGAAGCCGCGGGGGCCGCGCCAGAACAGGCCGGTGTAGCCGGCCATCTCGCGCCCGGCCGTCGTGGGACTGCCGAACAGCAGGGGCTCGTCACGGCGGTTGGTGACGGAGGTCGTCCAGGTCAGCGCCCAGGAACCGGACGCCGGGTCCACGTCGTGCACCTCGACGCGCCGCTCCTCCTCCGCCCAGAGCGTGCCGTCGTACGGATGCCAGGTCAGCCGCTCGGCGATGACCGCGCCACCCGATCCCGTACTGACCGCCTCGACTGCCTCGACCTGGTCGAACGTGACGTGCCGCATCGACCCGACGCGCTCGGGGAGTTCGAGATACCCCTCGCCGTGAACGTATGTGTTGCCGCCCCACAGGTTCGACCCCGACAGATGCGAGGCGGTCATCTGCAGGCCCTTGTGCCAGCGGTGGTCGTTGGGCCGGTAGTCCGTGACAACGTTGCCCGCGAGCGTCCTGAGCGGATGCAGATACGGCTTCGGGGCCTCCCAGGCCGCCTCCGGACCGTAGACATAGCTGAACAGCTCCACGCCCGTGGTGGGTTCGGTGACCGTGACGCGGTCGCCGTGGGCATGGACGATGCGCAGGTCGTCGCGCGGGGTGCCGTGTGCGGTCATGCCGATGCCTCCTCGTGCGTCGCGGGTGTCACGGATGTCGCGGGTGCCCAGCCGGGCGCGCCACCGTGCAGGGCCGTGTAATAGGGGTCGCCGGGGCCGATCTCGCCGGCCCGGACGGTGGTGTCCGTGAAGGCCGACTTGTAGAGCGCGGTGATCAGTTCGAGGCTGGTGCGCCCGTCGGCCCCGCTGCTGCGCGGCCGTTCGCCCGCCCGCATGCTCGCGACGAGGTCACGCAGCTGGGCCAGGTGCGAACTGGGCACGTCGGTGCCGAAGTCCCGCCAGGCCGCCACGTCCTCGGCCGGTGCGTCCGGCACCGGGGTGATCGTCCAGTCGTCGTTGCCGTGCCCGTAGAGATGGGTGAGTTCGACCGTCGCGCGCTCGCAGTCGATCCGGATGCGGCTGACCTCGTCCGGGCTGAGGACGCTGTTCACCACGGTCGCGAGGGCGCCGCTCCCGAAACGCACGAGGGCGGTGGAGACGTCCTCAGTCTGCACGTCGTGCACCAGGCGCCCGGCCATGGCCCGCACCTCGCTCCACGGCCCGAGCAGGTCGAGCAGGAGATCCATCTGGTGGATGCCGTGGCCCATGGCGGGGCCGCCGCCCTCGGTCTCCCACTTGCCGCGCCAGGGCACGGCGTAGTAGGCGGCGTCGCGGTACCAGGTGGTCTGGCAGTGGGCCACCAGGGGCCGCCCCATGGCCCGGTCGGCGATCAGACGGCGTACGTGCCGCGCGCCGGAGCCGAAGCGGTGCTGGAAGACGATGGAGGCGTACGGGCCGCCGTCGGTGCCCTCCTGCGCCTCCACGCTGTCGAAGTCGGCGAGGGTCGGCACGGGCGGCTTCTCGCACCACACCCAGGCACCGGCGCGCAGCGCGGCGACGGTCTGGTCGCGGTGCAGGGTCGGCGGGGTGCAGATGGAGACGAGGTCCGGGCGCTGTTCCGCGAGCATCCGGTCGAGATCGGTGTACCCGTGCGGGACACCGCCGTCCTCGCAGAAGCGCTCGACCGCGTCGGCGTCGATGTCGACCGCGGCGACGATCTCCACCTCGCCCTCGGCGGCGAGAGCGGCGAGCGCGGGCAGATGACTGCCGGAGGCGATGGCCCCGGTGCCGATGACGGCGGCCTTGACGCGGCGGCCGTCGAGCGGGACCGCGGACCGCCTCTCGCGCGGGGCGTTCAGGTACTCCGTGCTCTTGTTCGCGATGTCCTCGTGGCTCTTGTTCGCGATGTCCTCGTGCTCGGTCGTCTTGCTGGCGGTGGCGTCGCGGGCGGTACGCATGGACGGGATCAGCACTCCAACGGACGTGACAGCGGATCTGGCGGACGCCTGCCCGTCGCGGTGCCCACGAGACGGCCCCGGCGGCAGCAAGCGCTTTCACTCCTCGCGGAAACGTAAACGGCGGCATCGTCGCGGGTCAACACCCCCGTCACCTCGCGCGAGCACCGGTGGGGAGGCCCTGTCGTCGCACGGTCACCTGGGGGCGCTACGCTGCCCCGGACGCGCCTGATCACCGCAGACCACAACAGGGCACGTCCGTCCGCCCATTCGCTGCGCTCCCGCCATCAGCACTTGGATCACGTAACTTCATGTCTTGGTTTGAATCCCTCATCCTCGGACTCGTCCAGGGGCTGACCGAGTTCCTGCCCATCTCCTCCAGCGCGCACCTGCGGCTCACCGCGGCGTTCGCGGGCTGGGAGGACCCGGGAGCGGCCTTCACCGCGATCACGCAGATCGGCACGGAGCTCGCGGTGCTGATCTACTTCCGCAAGGACATCGCACGGATCATCTCGGCCTGGTCCCGCTCGCTCACGAACAAGGAGATGCGAAGCGACCACGACGCCCAGATGGGCTGGCTCGTGATCGTCGGCTCGATCCCGATCGGCGTGCTGGGCATCACCCTCAAGGACCAGATCGAGGGGCCGTTCCGCGATCTGCGCGTCACCGCGACCACGCTGATCGTGATGGGCATCATCCTGGGCGTGGCGGACCGGCTCGCGGCGCGTGACGAGACGGGCGGCAAGCACCGGGCCGCGGTCGAGCGCAAGACGCTCAAGGACCTGAGCGTGAAGGACGGCCTGATCTACGGCTTCTGCCAGGCGATGGCCCTCGTCCCCGGTGTGTCGCGCTCCGGCGCCACCATCAGCGGCGGACTCCTGATGGGCTACACCCGCGAGGCCGCGGCCCGCTACTCGTTCCTGCTGGCCGTCCCGGCGGTCCTCGCCTCGGGCGCGTTCGAGCTGAAGGACGCCAGTGAGGGCGGCCATGTCTCGTGGGGCCCCACGGCCTTCGCGACGGTCATCGCCTTCGTGGTGGGCTACGCGGTCATCGCGTGGTTCATGAAGTTCATCACGACGAAGAGCTTCATGCCGTTCGTCTACTACCGCGTCCTGCTCGGCATCCTGATCATCGTGCTGGTCGCCACGGGTGCGCTGAGCCCGCACGCGGCGGAGTCGTCGGGCTGACGCCCACGGTCACGCCCGCGCCCGCGGCCGCGCGCAGTGGTCCCGGACTTCCGGACAGAACGAAGCCGCCCGCCTGATTCCCCCGTGGCGGGCGGCTTCGTGCTCGGTGTCCGGAGATCCGACTCGGCGGCGGCAACACAATTGTCCTGGGCCGCTGGACGACACCGGCCTGAGCCGGCGACGGGATTCGAACCCGCGTTTCTCTCTGTCAAGGAGAAGGAGCCGCTGCCTTCGCACCCGGACACGGATGACGGTAGCGGGCGGGGCTCCCGAAGGCACCCGAATAAATCCCGGGTGCCCGGCACCCCCCGGTCACCCCGTCACCGGGTCACCCGGTCGGGAACGGTTTCGCCCAGGGTTCGCGCTCGATCTCCAGGCCGTTGAGCACGTAGGCGATGGTGCGGTACCAGCCCGCCAGGACCAGGAACTCCAGGGCTTCCTGTTCCCCGAGGTGGTCGCGGAGCGCGGTCCAGGCCCCGTCGCCGAGGCGGGCCGTGTCGTGGAGTTGGTCGACGGCTTCGAGGAGAGCCCTCTGACGGGGCGTCCAGGCCGGGTCGTCCGGGGCACCGGTCACGGTCAGGGAGACCTGCTCCGGACTCAGGTCCGCGGCCTCGGCGTACGCCACCATGTGGGCACCCCACTCGTAGTCGCAGCCGCAGCGGGCGGCGACACGGACGATGACCAGCTCCCGGTCCGCGTCGGGAAGCAGGCCCTGGACGAGCAGGCCCGCGCCGAGTTCCCGCATTCGGGAGGCGAGTTCCGGGTGGCGCTGCAGGACCTTGAAGAGCATCAGGGGTTCCTGGGTGACGCCGGGCGGCATCCAGCGGCGTAAGGCGCGTTCGGACTCGGGATCGTAGGGCGGCGTGATGCCGTCGATGCGTTGCTTCATGACTCCCGACTCTTGCGCTTCTGAATTCGAAGCGCAAGAGTCGGAACGCAAAGGCCCGCACGGAGAGTTGTCGGTTCAGTGAGTCGACCCGGCGGGCAATGGAACGGCATGGAGGGGAGGGGGTTTGGGCACGGCACCCCGTCCCGGCCGGCCGGTGCGCGGTTCGGAGACCGGCCGTCCGGTGATGGCCGCGCTGGACCTGCTCGGCCGCCGCTGGACGCTCCGGGTGATCTGGGAACTCCACCAGGCCGACGGGCCGAGCGGTTTCCGCGATCTCCAGCGGCGCTGTGACGCCATGTCCTCCAGCGTGCTGTCCGCCCGGCTCACCGAACTCCGCGAGGCGGGGATCGCCACCCCCACGGACGAATCGACCTGGCGCCTCACGCCTCTGGGCGACGGCCTCGTGACGGCGATGGGCCCGCTGCTCGACTGGTCACACACCTGGGCGGCGCGGCAGTGAGGCCCGCCCGCCGTCCCGTTTCCCAACTCGGCGGCCCTGAAACGTTTATGGCGTGACCAAGCACATACGGCACGGGTAGTCATCCGGTAGCGCACCGTCAGTCCTTGGCCTTACGCTGATGCGCATGCCCACCAATTCTCCGACCCCTGGTTCCGTGCGGTCAGCGGCCGCACTGAATGAGCAGATCCGAGCGTTATGGATACGTGCGGGCGGTTACCTCTCGCCCCAGGAGCGCATCGAGTACGAGCTGCTGGTCGTGCAGTGGGCCGCGGCGGTACGCGACGAGATCGTCGAAGCGGCCTGAACTCCGTGGCGCGCGGACCTCGCTGAGGAGCCCCGCCCCAGCCGCCCGGCCGACCCGTCCCGGCTCCGACGGCCCCGCGCATCCCCTCCCTCCGGATTCCCGGCTCGACACCCGGCCCCGTACGGCCCTTCGGCCCGACGCCCCGGCCACGCGCACGGCCCTCCCTGCTCGGCGCCGCCGCCCGTACGGCCCTTCGGCTCGGCACCCCGGCCGCCCACGCGGTCTCCCGCCCGGCGCCCGCCGCTCATGGGACCCGTCGAAGCCCTTCGGCTCGGCACCCCCGCCACCCTCATGGCCTCCACTCGGCTCCCCGCTCCGGTCCTTACCGCCCCGGCGCCCGAGCCACCCGCAGCACCCGAGTGTCGCCAAGCCCTCGGCGCCCGAGCCCTCTCAGCCCGCCACCAGCCGCCCGCCGGGCCCTGCCGCCCTCAACCGGCCGCCCGAGCGCGACGGGTGAGGAGTGCGGGGTGACGGTGACGGGTCGCCCTCACACCGCTCGCGGTGACGGCATCGCCCCTGCCACGTGGTCACGGAAACTGCGCGGCTGACGCCCGGTTAGACGTCGGACCGTGTCCGTGGTCCGGTCCTCGGCCCCCGCCGCGTTCGAGCGGTCCATACCGGCCAGCATCTCCGCGTACTCCAGCGGCATCGAAGCGGCCAGGTGATCCCTCATCTCCTCGTACGCCAGCGGCCGATGGGCCACCGCGCGCCCGGTCACCTCGGTGAGGACGGCCGCGACCTCGGTGTGGTTCAGCGCCTGCGGACCCGTGATGACCAGATCGGTGTCGGGGGCCCGCACATCGGTCAGCGCGTGCACGGCGACGGCCGCGATGTCGTCGGCGTCGACGAAGGCCACCCGGCCCTCCCCCGCCGCCGTAAGGATCACCCCCTCCTCACGGATGCTCCGGGCGTGCATGTGGTCGCCGGTGAAGTTCTGCATGAACCATGAGGGCCGCAGAACCGCCCACTCGCCGAACAGGCCCGGCAGAGCCCGGTGCACCTGCCCGACGGCCGGTCCGCCCGCGGAGATCGCGGAGGAACTGAGGAGTACCGCCCGGCGCACTCCGGACGCACGGGCCTGTTCCAGGAAGGGCAGCATGACGTCGGCCGGCGTGGCGGAGTCGAGCGGCGCGATGAGGTAGACGCGATCCGCGCCGCTCAGCGCCTGCGCGTACGTCGTCGGGTCGTGCCAGTCGAAGCGGACGGCCTCCGCGCCCTCGACGGGCGTGGCGCGTCGGCCGGCGGCCTTGACCCGGTGGCCCTCCGCGGCGAGGCGGGAGGCCACGCGGCCGCCGGTCGTGCCGGTGGCACCGAGCACGAGGACGGCCCCGGGGGCGGTCATCGGTCGCTCCGCGTGAAGTCGGCCGCGCTGTCCTTGGAGATGGCGAGGGGGTTCCAGTAGTCGCGGTAGAGCGTGAAGAGTCCGTCGGCGACCGTCACCACGGCGATGTAGGTCATGTCGAACGGTGCCCCCGTCTCCACCAGCCGCCCCACCCCGCGCATCTCCACCACGATCGTCCCGGCCTCGCCGGTCTCGTGGATCTTCAGATCGGGAATGTCGTGCAGGTCGATGTGGTCGGGATAGTGGCGCATGTAGTCGGCGACGGCGGCCTTGCCCTCCAGCCGCTTCGGCCACCCGTCGGGCGCGAAGGGGAACTCGAAGACGCCGTGGTCGGCCCAGAGACCGACCCAGCCGGGAATGTCCTTGGCGAGCAGCAGCCGCAGGCCCTCGCGGAACAGGTCCGACGGTCGCGTGGTCGCGGTCGTGGTCATGGGCTCTCCTCCGATACAATACGGACCGGCGGTCCGCTTGAAATCGACTATACGGACCTCGGGTCCGCTTATGCAACTCGCGCACCCCCGCCCTGCCCGACCTCGCCCCGCCCCACCCCACGCACCCGACGGAACCCCGGAGGAATCCCGTGCCCGAACGCAAGCCCCGTGCGGACGCCCTGCGCAACCGGGAAGCCGTACTCGCCGCGGCCGACCGGCTCTTCGCCCGCAGCGACAGGCCCGAGCACGTGACCATGGCCGACATCGCGGCCGAGGCGGGCGTCGGCAAGGGGACGCTCTTCCGCGGCTTCGGAGACCGCACCGGTCTGATCCAGGCGCTCTTCGAGACCCGGCTGGAACCGATCCGTCAGGCCGTCGCGGAGGGTCCGCATCCCCTCGGGCCGGGCACCCCGCCGATCCAGCGCGCTCCGGCACTGCTGGACGCCCTCCTGTGCTTCAAGCTCGACCACCACCACCTGTCCCTGGCACTGGAGGAGGCGGGCACCGGCAGCCCTTACGGCGCCGGGCACTACGACTGGTGGCACGACACACTCCGAGGCGTCCTGGAGGATCTGCCCGGGTTCGGCGACGGTGACTTCGCCGCGCACGCACTGCTCGCCGCGGTCCGCGCCGACCTCATCGCCCACCTGATCGACCGCCGGAACGCACCCCGCGAACAGCTCCGGGCCGAGCTGGCCGCCTTCGCGGCGAAGGTGCTGAACGGCCCGCGCCAGGACGTCCGTACAGCGCACGACCGGTGAATAACCCTGCACGCCCCTTGGCGCGGTCCTCGCCGTGGCCAACACTGAGCCGATGACGCAGCGCGTGGAACTGGCGACGGTGATGGACCGGCTCGCGGTCGACGAGGTGGTCACCGAGTACGCGGTGGCGGTCGACGACGGGGACTGGAAGGCGTACCGGCAGCTCTTCACGCCGGACGGGCGGGCGGACTACCGGTCCGCGGGCGGTGTCGAGGGGGACGCCGGGCAGATCGCCGCGTGGCTCGCGCAGACCATGGAGCTGTTCCCGATGCGACAGCATCTGATCGTCAACCGGCGGGTGCGCTTCGGCCTGTTGGAGCAGGACAGGGGCGACACGGCCCGGGTCCAGGCCGACTACGTCAACCCGATGCGCTTCGCGGGACAGGACGACGGATCCACCGAGCCCGACTTCGTGTGCGGCGGCCGGTACGACTTCGGGATGCTGCGGACCGCCGACGGCTGGCGGCTGCGTGAGGTGGTCGTGCACGAGAAGTGGCGCCGGACCCCGCGGCGGCGCGAGGAGCCCGCCGCCCCTTGAGCCGGACCCCCCGCCCCTTGGGCCGGAGCCGCCGTCCCTGGAGCCGCCGTCCCTGAAGCCGGGCCGACCGTCCGGGCGAGTTCCGGTATGTAGATCGTTTCGGTGCCCGCACACGGGACACACTGGAGTCACCGAAGTCACGCACCGTGCTTCGAGGGGCCGCGGGAGGCGCTCGATGAACCTGTCCGCCACTGACCGGCGCCGACGGCTCGACTCTCCGTGGTGGCGCGGCGCGGCGGCGGTGCTCGCCGGCGCGCTGCCGATGCTGAGCTTTCCCGCCCCGTCCCTGTGGTGGTTCGCGTACGTCGCGCTGGTGCCGTGGATCCTGCTCGTGCGCTCGGCTCCGACGGGACGGCGCGCGGCGTACGACGGCTGGCTCGGCGGGCTCGGATTCATGCTGGCCGTGCACCACTGGCTGCTGCCGAGCCTGCATGTCTTCACCGTCGTGATCGCGGCGCTGCTGGGTGCGCTGTGGGCTCCGTGGGGCTGGCTGGTGCGCAGGTTCCTGGCCGGGGTGCCTTCCCCGGGCCGCCTGGTGGCCGCCCTGTTCGTGCTGCCCTCCGGCTGGCTGATGGTCGAACTCGTACGCTCCTGGGAAGGGTTGGGCGGGCCGTGGGGTCTGCTCGGGTCGAGCCAGTGGGACGTGGCGCCCGCGCTGCGGCTCGCCTCGGTCGGCGGGGTGTGGCTGCTGAGCTTCCTGCTCGTCGCCGTGAACGTGGCGGTCGCCGTCCTCGTCGCGGTGCGCTCGTCCCGGATCCCGGCGGTCGCCGGACTCGTCGCGACGGCCGCGGCCACCTCGGCGGTCTGGATCTGGTCGCCCCGGCCCGACGAGGACGGCGAGCGGGCGCGGATCGCCGTCGTGCAGCCCGGCGTGATCAACGGTGTGGGCGCTCCGGGCAAGCGGTTCGCGCGCGAGGAGGCGCTCACCCGGAAGCTGGCCGGGCAGGACGTCGACCTCGTCGTGTGGGGCGAGAGCAGTGTCGGCTTCGACCTCGCCGACCGCCCCGACCTGGCGGACCGGCTCGCCGCGCTCTCCCGCGAGATCGACGCCGACATCATGGTCAACGTCGACGCGCGCCGCTCGGACCGGCCGGGCATCTACAAGAGTTCCGTGCTCGTGGGTCCACAGGGGCCGACCGGCGACCGCTACGACAAGATGCGGCTCGTGCCCTTCGGCGAGTACGTTCCGGCGCGGTCCCTCCTCGGCTGGGCCACCTCCGTGGGCAAGGCGGCGGGCGAGGACCGTATGCGCGGCACCGAGCAGGTCGTGATGAGCGTCGGCGACGGGCTGAAGGTGGGCCCGATGGTGTGCTTCGAGTCGGCGTTCCCCGACATCAGCCGGCATCTCGCGCTGGACGGCGCCCAGGTGCTGCTCGCGCAGTCGGCGACCTCGTCGTTCCAGAGCAGCTGGGCGCCCGAGCAGCACGCGTCGCTCGCGGCGCTGCGGGCGGCCGAGACGGGCCGGCCGATGGTCCACGCGACGCTCACCGGCGTCTCGGCGGTCTACGGTCCGGGCGGCGGGCGCGTCGGCTCCTGGCTCGGCACCGACGCGAGCGCGTCCGCCGTGTACGACGTACCGCTGGCGCACGGAGTCACCCCGTACGCGCGCTTCGGCGAGTGGCCGGTGTATCTGGCCGTGCTGATCCTGGCCGCGTTGGGCGCCACCGAGGGCGTGCGGGCGCTGCGGCTCAGGCGGCTCGGGCGGAGCGCTCCGTCACCGCGCGCACCACACGCTCGCACAGTTCATGAGTCGCCAGCGCGTCCCGGGCGCTGAGGACCTTGCCCGCGCGCACGGCGTCGAGGAAGGCGAGCACGGCCTGCTCGATGCCGCGCTGGCGCGCAACCGGCACCCAGTCGCCGCGCCGCCGGGTCGTCGGCTGCCCCTTGTGGTCGACGATCTCGGAGAGGTTGACCACCTGACGTTTGGTGTCCTGTCCGGACACCTCCAGGATCTCCTCGGCGGAACCGCTGAGCCGGTTCATCACGCCGAGTGCCGTGAACCCGTCCCCGGCCAGCTGCAGCACGACGTGGTGGAGCAGTCCGTCCTCGACACGGGCCCGCACGGTCATGTCGTCGACCGGCCCCGGCACCAGGAACCGCAGGGTGTCCACGACATGGATGAAGTCGTCGAGGATCATCGTGCGGGGCTGTTCCGGCAGGCCGACGCGGTTCTTCTGCATCAGGATCAGCTCACGCGGGTGCTCGACGCACTGCGCGTATCCGGGTGCGTAACGCCGGTTGAAGCCGACGGCCAGGCTGGTGTTCCGGTCCTCCGCGAGCCGCACGAGGCGCTCCGAGTCGGCGAGTTCGTACGCGATCGGCTTGTCGACGTACGTGGGGACGCCCGCTTCGAGCAGCCGGGCCACGATCTCGGGGTGGGCGTGCGTGGGCGCGTGCACGAACGCCGCGTCGAGGTCCTGCGCGAGCAGCGCGGCGAGGTCGGTGTGCCGCCGCTCCGCCGGGACGTGCAGGCTGTCGGCGACCCTGGTGAGGGTCGCGGGCGTCCGCGTGTGCAGATGCAGTTCGAGTCCCGGGCGGGTGGCGAGCACCGGCAGATACGCCTTCAGGGCGATGTCGCCGAGCCCGATGCAGCCGACCTTCACGGGGATCTCCTCCGAGGGAATGCGGGTCCAGGGCAGGTCATACGGTGCCGGGCACACGCACGCCCGTCCCGTCGGAAGCTACACGAGCGGCAGTTCGGCGAGCATCACGGCGTACAGCGGTGAGTCCGGGAAGGGCCGGCGCTCCCCCACCTTCCTGAAGCCCCAGTCCTCGTACAGGGCCTGTACGCGGGGGTGCTCGACGTCCACCAGGAGGACGGCGAGGTCCTCGGGCCGCTCCTCCAGAAGCGCGCGGGAGAGCTTGTCCGCCACACCCCGCTTCCGCCATTTCGGGTGAACGGCCAGCTCGGAGTACGAGAAGGTCACCGCCTTCTTCGGAGCCTCGTCGAGATGTTCGCGCCACCACTCGCGGCCCTCGACCGCCGGAGCGCCGTACGCGAAGCCCGCCGCCTCGTCGCCCTCGAACGCGAGCACACAGGCGAACCCCGGGTTGCCACCCCAGTGGTCCACGAACCAGGGGAACTTCTTCTTGAAGTCGTCGTCCCGGTCGGGGCCCGCCGCCGCGGCGTGCAGGTCGATGATCGTCTGCCGGATCCGCGGCAGGTCGTCATGCCCGAAGCGGCGGAGGTCCAGGCCATCGGCGCTCACAGTCGGCTCCATTCGGATCGGAAGCGGTCTCCCCACTCTCGGGCGATCCTGGCGTCCGGCGCAAGAGTGATCAAGTCGCGGTAGTAGTCGCCGAGCAGGGAGCGCATCCGGCCCGGGATCGGGTTGCCCGACATCAGCGGGAAGACCGAGGCGGCCGTCGCGCACGCCTGGTCGACGTCGCGCTGATGGAGCTGGGCCAGTGCGAGCCGCCCGGTGGCCAGGGCCCGGTTCCTGCGGAACTCCTCCGGGATCGTCCGCAGGGCCTTGTGAGAGGCGGCCTCGGACTCGGCGAAGCACCCGATCCGGTCCTGGACGATGGCGGTCATGGCGAGCAGTTCGGCAGGGCCGTAGAAGGCGATCCACGAGGGTTCGGGCTCGTCCGGCCGCGCCTTGCCGAGGGCTTCCTGGGCATACCCCAGGGAGCGCAGGGCGGCCTGCCGGTCGCCGAGGTTCGAGTGGCCGATGGCCGTCCTGGCATGGGCCAGGGAGCTGTAGAGGGGCCGGCGCCGGGCGACGGCCGTTCCCTGGGCGGCGTGGGCGGCGTCGACGGCTTCGGCGGCCTCGTCCCGGTGGTGCGCGAGGATCGCGTAGGCGTTCCAGACCCGCATCTCCGCCACGGGGTCCTTGGCCATCCCGGCCAGATAGAGGGACCGGCCCAGCAGTTGGGAGGCACGGTCCATCCGCCGGGCGTCGATCGCGCTCCAGGCGGCTGTGGCGGTGTAGTCGGCGGCCACGGAGAAGAGCCGCCGACGGATTCGCTGGGTGGCCCCGAGCTGCTGTTTCTCCAGCGCCTCCGCGGCCCCGGCCAACGCGGCGCGCTCCAGGGCGTCGTGGCCGCCTCTGTTGCGGTCCAGCTCCATCAAGGTGTCCAGGCCGGAGCGCAGACGGATGACATCGGATGTGCCCACCCGCGGCGGCGCACCGACGAACGGCGTCGCGGTGGCGGCTGTTCCGGTGGTGGCGGTGAGGAAGTTCCTGCGGTCCACAGGCGACTCCGGTTCAGTGGCGGGACGGGTCCGGGCCGGAGGACTGAAGCCCAGCTCCTCGGCCGTACATCCGAATACTGCCTCCAGAGCCTCCCGTTGTCGGGGGTGAGGCCACCTGGTTCTCCGGGTTCGCCAGTAGCGCACGGTCCGGTCGCTGACCGTTCCCTGCTGCCCGGCGGAGACCAGACGGGCGTTGACCGCGTCGACCAGCTCGACCTGGGTCATGCCCCGCTCGCTCATCGCGCCGATGAAGCGCGCATTGCCGTCCACGCACACAAGGTAGCCATCCATCTACTGTCCGTGAGGGCGGTTCGCCCAGAAATTTCCGGTTGGGCCGAATCGACAGCGGTGGGACTTTTCCTGCCGCCTCGTATCCCGGAGTCGTTCACTCGGACAAGGCCCATCACACCCGCACCCCCGAGGTCTTGATGACTGCGACGGCAACACCACGCCCTACCGGGCACCCCGGATACTCCCAGACGCTCGAACGCGTACCGGAGAGCGCAGGTGTGGCCCGCAGCCTGGTTCGTACGGCCCTCGCGGCCTGGCACCGGGACGAACTGATCGAAGACGCCCTGTGCGTCATCACCGAGCTGGTCTCCAACGCCGTCGATCACACGCGCCACTCCGTGATCCGGGTCGTCGTCACGCGTCCCGCCGACGACCGTGTGCTCCTCAAGGTCATCGACCGCTCCCACGACGTCCCGAGGATCCGGACGGACTCCGACTCCGATTTCGGCTCCGAACGGATCCGGGGCCGCGGCCTCGTCCTGGTCGACGCCCTCTCGGACCGCTGGGGCACCGAGCCCCACCGCTGGGGCAAGACCGTCTGGGCCGAACTGAAGGGTGCGCCGCCAGGGCCCGGTGGCGAGGCGCGAAATGCGGTGGGCCCGGACGCCGGTCGTCCGCGATGATGCGGCCATGACGATCGAACGCACACAACCCGCCACGGACGCCGGCGAGCGAGCCATGCTGGAGGGCTGGCTGGACTACCAGCGCGAGACCCTCGCCTGGAAGTGCGAGGGCCTGGACGACGTCCAGCTCAGGACGGCCGCGGTACCACCGTCCGAGCTGTCGCTGCTCGGTCTCGTCCGGCACATGGCGGAGGTGGAACGCAGCTGGTTCCGCAGGGTCCTCGCGAACGACGGCTCCGGCCCGATCTACTACAGCGACGAGGACCGGGACGGCGAGTTCCACCTCACCGAGGCGGACACCTGGGAGGAGGCGTACGCCACCTGGCAGGGCGAGATCGCGACCGCCCGCGGCAACGCGGCGGGGCTGAGCCTGGACGACCTGTCCGAGGGCAGGAGCAGGTTCACCGACAAGCCCTTCAACCTGCGGTGGATCTACACGCACATGATCGAGGAGTACGCGCGCCACAACGGCCACGCCGATCTGATCCGCGAGCGCGTCGACGGGGCGACCGGCGACTGAGAGCAGCCGCCGCCGGCGACGGCACCCGGGGGCACCGGCTGCCCGCCCGGCGCTCACGGAGGCATTCCGAAGTGCTTTCCCACCGGCTTTCACCCATGCGGGGCATCCTCCGCTCGTCAGCTCCCCAAATCGCGGCGGACACAGCAGAGTTGCGCGGGTGCATCGAACCGCGACCACCGCAACACTCCTGGTCACCGTGGCCGTTTCGGCCGTCTCGGGCTGTGTGACCGTCCAGCGAACGCCTTCGCCCGCCCTGCCGTCCCTCCCGCCCCCGGTGTCGGAGCCGCGCCCGGACGGCAGGGCCGAGCCACAGGTCGTACAGGCCCCGGCCCGGGAGGCCCTGGAGCTCATCGGCCCGTCCCGCCGCCCTTCGGCACCCGCGCCCGCACCGGCCCGTACGGTCCCCGCGGAGCCGGCGGGTCCCGCGGCGGCCCCGGCGGACCGTCCCGGGCGTGCCGGCGCCGAGCCGCCCCGGCGCCCGGAGCCCCGGCGACCCGAACACCGGGCCGTACCGAGGCTGCCCGCGTCCGTGCCGTCGACGAACGCGGACGTGTGCGCCCTGGGCCGGGCGTACGGCGGCTGGCGGGCGGACAGTCCACAGGCGGCCATCTGCAAGGACGTGTACGGCCGTTGACCCTGCGGGCCCTACGATCGTTGCGGTTTGCGACCGCCTCAAGACCGTGCTCAGGGCTCTGCTCAAGATTCTGTCGGCGCTAGGGCTCCCGGCGCGGCGGCCCGAGCGTCTCGCCTCCCGGTCCGGCCGATCCTCCAGGCCCTCTCCCCTGCTTGGGTGTGGGTTCCGGTGCCCCGCCCGGGTCCTCGCGGTCCAGCCTCGACTCCAGGCGGCCGATACCGGCCCGGATCCCGTCGCCGTAGGCGTCGTCGCCGAGGACGCCCACGCTGTCCCGCGCCACGCCCAGATGGCCCCGGGCCGCCTCTGAGCGGCCGAGCTTCACATAGTCCGCGGCGAGGTTCAGATGCAGGGACGGGTAGAGGGCCCGTACCGCGAGGGACCTGTGGTGCTCCCCGACCCGCTCGTCCGCGGGCTCCTCCGTGAACTCGTCCGCCGCCGACAGGGCTCGTAGATCCCAGGCGAGTTCGTCCGAGGGATCGTCCTGCGTGTCGGCCATGTAGTGCGCGAGTGTGCAGCGGTGGAGCGCGTCGCCCTCCTCGCCGATCTCCGCCCACAGGTCCAGGAAGCGGCTCCGGGCCTCCTCGCGGTCGCCGCCGTGGAGAAGCATGATGACCTGCCCGATCCTGGTCGTCATCGCGTCCGCCGCCGCCTGCTCCTGCTGCTCCGCCACCGCGTCGCCCTCCACCCGCTCGTCGGCCGGCCGACGCGCCCGCGCCTGCCGTTGTCACCTCTCCCGACGCTAACGGCAGGCGCAGGCATTCGAGCTCAGGCGGCCCCGTGCGCGCCGCTGGGCCGACCCGGCGACCGCTGTGTCGGCCCAGTGACCGCCGTGTCGGGCCGGTCCTGACCGGCCCGACACGGCGGGGGCCTCCCGGTCTCGTCAGCCGAGGTCGGGGATCCGCCAGTCGATCGGCTCGTGCCCCTGCGCGGCGACCGCCTCGTCGATCTGCGTGAAGGGACGCGAGCCGAAGAACTTCTTCGCGGACAGCGGCGAGGGGTGCGCGCCCTTGACCACGATGTGCCGCTCCTCGTCGATGAGCGGGAGCTTCTTCTGCGCGTAGTTGCCCCACAGGACGAACACCGCCGGGTCGGGCCGGTCGGCCACGGCCCGGATCACCGCGTCCGTGAACTTCTCCCAGCCCTTGCCCTTGTGCGAGTTGGCCTCTCCCGCGCGGACCGTCAGCACCGCGTTGAGCAGCAGGACGCCCTGTTCGGCCCACGGCATCAGATAGCCGTTGTCCGGCACCGGGTGGCCCAGCTCCTCCTTCATCTCCTTGTAGATGTTGCGCAGGGAGGGAGGTGTCTTCACGCCGGGGCGGACCGAGAAGCACAGCCCGTGGCCCTGGCCCTCGCCGTGGTACGGGTCCTGGCCGAGGACGAGCACCTTAACCCGCTCGTACGGAGTCGCGTCGAGCGCGGCGAAGACCTCGTCCCGGGGCGGGTAGACGGGGCCCTTCTCTCGCTCCTCCTCGACGAACTCGGTGAGCTCCTTGAAGTAGGGCTTGTGCAGCTCTTCGCCCAGGACGCCGCGCCAGGACTCGGGCAGCATGGCGGTGTCGGTCACGTGAACTTCCTTACAGGTGCGGTTGTTTCCGGTCCACAGAACCTACCGCCGCCCACTGACACTCGGCCGGGCTCCCGCCAACCTCAGCCGCCTCCGGCCGGTCCTCCGCCGCCGGAGCAGGTCCTCCGCCACCACCGGAGCCGGTCCCCCCGCGCCCGTTACCAGCTGGTCTTGCGCTCCAGCTCCCATACCATCATGATCGTCGACGGGTCGATGGAACGCTCGACGCCGGAGATCTCCTCACTGGCGGCGATGTACTGCTTGCCCTGCCACAGGGGCAGCAGCCGCGCGTCGTCCACGAGGATGTCCTGCGCCTTCTTGAAGTGCTCGACGACGTCACCGCGGTCGCTGCGGCGGCGCGACTCGGGCAGCAGTACGTCCGTGATCTCGGGTGACTTGTACGGCGTACCGAGCGCGTTCTGCTCGCCCACGAACGGCGCGATGAAGTTCTCGGCGTCCGGGAAGTCGGGGAACCAGCCGCGGCCGAACACCGGGTACTCGCCCTTGCGGTAGCCGGCCTCGTACGTCTTCCAGGGGCGGCCCTTGACGGTGACGCTGAACAGGCCGGTCCCGTTGAGCTGCCGCCTGAGTTCCTCGAACTCGGGCTTGGTCGTGGAGCCGTACCGGTCCGTCGTGTACCAGAGGGTGAGCGGCACACGTTCGGCGATGCCCGCCTCCAGGAGGATCTGCCGGGCCTTGGAGGTGCTGGGGCTGCCGTAGTCGTCGAAGAAGCCGGTGGTGTGTCCCGCCAGTCCGCGCGGGACCATGGAGTACAGCGGCTCGACGGTGTCCTTGTAGATGTTGTGGGCGATGGCCGGCCGGTCGACGACCTGGGCGACGGCCTTGCGGACGGCGGCCTTCTTCGCCCAGGGGTCCTTCGGGTTGAACACCAGGTAGCGGATCTCGGTGCCCGCGCCCTCCACCAGCTGGATCTCGTCCTTGCCCCGCCGGTTCTCCAGGGCCACGACGTCCTTGGCGGCGAGCCCCCGGAGGGTGACGTCGATCTTGCGGTCCCTCAGCGCGGTGACCATCTCGTCCGAGTCCTGGAAGTACCGGATGGTGACGGCGCGGTTCTTGCGGTCGGCGGAGCCCTTGTAGTTGTCGTTGCGGACGAGCCGGGCCTCCTGCCCCTCTTCGTAGGACTCCAGGCCGTACGGTCCCGAGCCGGTGACCCCGCTGCCCTCGCGCAGGGCGTCGGCGGGGTACTCCTCGGGGTCGACGATCGACATGGCCGGTGTGGCGAGCACGAACGGGAAGGTGGCGTCCGGCTTGTTGAGGCGGAAGACGACCTCGCGGTCCCCCTTCGTCTCGACCCGTTCCAGGCTGCCGAGCAGACCTGCCGGGCCGCCGTCCACGGCGATCTTCCGGATGCGGTCGATGGAGTGCTTCACGGCCTCGGCGTCCAGCTCGTGCCCGTCGGAGAAGGACAGGTCCTCCCGCAGCGTGCAGCTGTACCTGCGGTTCGAGGTGTCGGTGAAACGGCAGCTCTCGGCGGCGTCCGGCTCGGGCTCGGCCGCCCCGGCGGGGTAGCTCAGGAGGGTCTGGTAGATGTTGCGGAACAGCTCCCACGACCCGTCCCAGGACGCGGCGGGGTCGAGGGTGCTCGGTGCGCTGGTCGTGCCCACGACGACCGGACCCTCGCCCTCGGACGTGTCCGAGGAGAACACCCCGCACCCCCCGACCAGGGATATGGACGTGATGGACGCGATCACCGACAAGTGCCGTAGAGACCGGTTCCGCTTGTACACACGCACGCTCCTCGATCTGGCCCCGCCAAGGTGGGCAGGACCATATCGCAGTGCCCCGCCCGTCAAACGGCTCTGACGGCGGGGCACTTGACGTGCATGAACATCATCTGTTCGATTTTTTTCGGCTCTGCGGCTCTTGTTTGGAATCTGTGCGGAACATATCCGTCTACCGCACGAATTTTCCGAGCGGAAATCCCGTGTACGACACAGGGTTTAAAACGCCGAATTTGTTGTCGGGCGGCGCCGCCCGGAACGCGCCGGCGTTCCGCTCAGGAAACGCCGGCGCCCCGGTCAGGAAACGCCGGCGTTGAGGAAGATGCCGCCGTCGACGACGAGCGTCTGTCCGGTGATCCAGTCCGACTGCTCCGAGGTGAGGAAGGCCGCGGCGCCCCCGATGTCGGAGGGCACACCGAGCCTGCCGAGCGGGTAGGCGGCGGCCGCCTCCTCCTCGCGCCCCTCGTACAGGGCCTGCGCGAACTTGGTCTTGACCACGGCGGGCGCGATCGAGTTGACCCGCACCAGGGGCGCGAACTCGTGCGCCAGCTGCAGGGACAGGTTGATCATGGCGGCCTTGCTCATGCCGTAGGCCCCGATGAACGGCGAGGCCGAGACACCCGCGAGGGAGGCGATGTTGACGATCGCGCCGCCGTTCGCGCTCTGCCACGCCTTCCACGTCTGCTGGGCGAAGCCGAGCGCGGAGACGACGTTGGTCTCGAAGACCTTCCGCGCCACGTTGAGGTCGAGCTCGGCGATCGGCCCGAACACCGGGTTCGTACCGGCGTTGTTGACCAGGAAGTCGACGCGGCCGAACGCCTCCATGGTGCGCTCGACGGCGACGGCCTGGTGGGCCTCGTCGTGGGCCTTGCCCGCGACACCGATGACGCGGTCGGCGCCGAGCTTCTCGACGGCCTCCTTGAGCGCGTCCTCGTTGCGGCCGGTGATGCACACCCGGTCGCCACGGGCGAGCAGTGCCTCGGCGACGCCGTAGCCGATGCCGCGACTGGCGCCGGTGACGAGGGCGACCTTGCCCGAGAGTTCCACAGTGGTCATGTCCCTGTCCCCAGTCCTAGTTGAGCGGTCCGCCGGCCACGTACAGCACCTGGCCGGAGACGAATCCGGCGTCGTCGCCCGTGAAGAAGGCGATCGCGTTGGCGATGTCGTCCGGGTTGCCGACGCGCTGGACCGGGATCTGGGTGGCGGCGGCGGCCTGGAACTCCTCGAAGCCCATGCCGACCCGCTCGGCGGTCGCGGCGGTCATGTCCGTCACGATGAAGCCGGGCGCCACGGCGTTCGCGGTGACGCCGAACTTGCCGAGCTCGAACGCGAGGGTCTTGGTGAAGCCCTGCAGACCGGCCTTGGCGGCGGAGTAGTTGACCTGGCCGCGGTTGCCGAGCGCCGAGGACGAGGAGAGGTTGACGACCCGGCCGAACTTGGCCTCCACCATGTACTTCTGGACGGCCCGCGTCATCAGGAAGGAACCGCGCAGGTGCACGTTCAGGACGGTGTCCCAGTCGGACACGCTCATCTTGAACAGCAGGTTGTCGCGGAGCACGCCCGCGTTGTTCACCAGGATCGTCGGCGCCCCGAGCTCCTGGGCGACCCGTGCCACGGCGGCCTCGACCTGCGCCTCGTCGGAGACGTCGGCGCCCACCGCGATCGCCTTGCCCCCGGCGGCGGTGATCTTCTCAACGGTGTCCTTGCACGCGGCCTCGTCGAGGTCGATCACCGCGACGGCTCGGCCCTCGGCGGCCAGTCGTACGGCGGTCGCGGCGCCGATGCCGCGCGCGGCACCGGTGACCACGGCGACACGCTGCTCAGTGGTGGACATTGCTGGTTCTCCTCGCCCTTGGGGAAGCCCTGGAACGGTACACCCCGCTGGTGAGCGACCGCTTAGTACCTTCAACGGACGAGACGCTAGAAGCCTTGGCACCCAGTGTCAACGGCAAGCGGCGCCCATGTGATCCATTACCTGGCCGACGGGTGATCCATCACCTGACCAGCAGGTCGAGCAGGCGCGTCGTTTCGGCCGCGGGATCCGCCGTGAGACCGGTGTGGACGGGCCCCGGCTGCACGACCGTGGAGCGGGGCGCGATCAGCCAGCGGAAGCGCCGTCCGGCGTCGTCGCCCGCGGCCTGCCCGGCCGCCGCTCCCCCGAGGCAGACACCCTCGATGCCTCGCAGGGACGCCTGTACGCCCGCCAGGTCCGCCGCCGGGTCGAGCGCGCGCAGCTTGTGCTCGTCGAGATGGGTTCGGGCGGCCACGAACGAGTGCGCACGGCAGTACACGAGCACGCCCGCGTTGAAGTACTCCCCCCGTTCGACGCGCGGCACGACACGCAGCACCGCGTACTCGTAGACGAAGCGCCCGTCCTGTCCGTCGCGCCCGCTCACTTCGCCCCCTCCTGGATGTTCCGGACGTCCTGGGTACGGATGCGCTCGTGGACGGTGGCGGCGCGGGCGAGGAGCGGCTGCGCGTACGCGCGCCGGAGCGCGTCGGCCGAGTCGAAGCCCGGCTCGTCCCGCAGCCACGCCTCGGGGATCGCGGCGGTCACCTCGGCGAGCAGCTCCTCGGTGACACGTGGCCCCAACTCCGCGGCGGCGGCCCGGATGTCGGGGCCGAAGGGGGCCAGCGCGTGGTCGGTGGCGTCGTACGGCTTGGCCGCCGAAGCCTGTGCGCCGGGCCAGTTGTGGTGCCAGATCATGGTGGCGCCGTGGTCGATGAGCCACAGGTCGCCGTCGCGGACCAGCATGTTAGGGTTCCGCCACGATCGGTCGACATTGTTGACCAGCGCGTCGAACCAGACGACCTTCCCGGCTTCTTCCGGGCTCACCTGGTGCGCGAGGGAGTCGAAGCCGATCGCCCGGGAGAGGAAGTCCATCCCGAGGTTCAGCCCGCCGCTCGCCTTGAGCAACTCCTGCACCTGCTGGTCCGGTTCGCCGAGTCCGATGACCGGGTCGAGCCCGATCGCGACCAGCCCCGGTACGCGCAGGCCGAGGCGTCGGGCGAGTTCACCGCAGACGACCTCCGCGACGAGCGTCTTGCGTCCCTGTCCGGCGCCGGTGAACTTCATGACGTACGTGCCGAGATCGTCGGCCTCGACGAGTCCCGGCAGCGAGCCGCCCTCACGCATGGGCGTGATGTAGCGGGTCGCGCTGACTTCCTTGAGCATCGCCCCAGGTTACTGGGGTGTTCCCGGTCCGCCCACGCGACGTTCCACGTCCACGCACACGTACGTGTCCATGTCCCCGTCCACCCGCATGAAGGGATCACCTGTGACCGCCGAGGACCTGCCCCTGCAGTTCGCCCGTACGAAACGCTTCTCCCTCGGTGTGCCGCGCGGCTTCACCGTCTCGCCCGACGGTGACCGTGTGCTCTTCCTGCGCACCGCGAGCGGCCGCTCCGCGACGAGCCTGCTCTGGCTGTACGAGAACTGCGAGGAGCGACCGCTCGCGGACCCGCTCGCCCTCGGGGACGGCGGCGAGGTCCCGGAGGCCGAGCGGATCCGCCGCGAACGGGCCCGCGAGACGAGCGCCGGAATCGTCTCGTACGCCACCGACGCGGCCGTCCGCCTGGTCGCGTTCGCCCTCTCGGGCGCCCTGTGGGTCGTACGCACCGACGAGGGCACTCCCCGCCGGATCCCCACGGCCGGCCCGGTCGTCGCCCCGCGCCCCGGCCCGGACGGCACACACATCGCGTACGTGAGCGGGGGCGCCCTGCGTGTCGTACGCGCAGACGGCACCGGTGATCGCGCACTGGCCGAACCGGAGGGTCCGGAGATCACCTACGGCCTGTCCGACCATGTGTCGGCCGAGTCGCTGGACCGTACGCGGTCCTTCTGGTGGTCGCCCGACGGGGACGCGCTGCTGGTGGTCCGGGTCGACAACGCGCCGGTCCGGCAGTGGTACATCGGCGATCCGGCGCACCCCGAGCGTCCCCCGCGCGCGATCCGGTACCCGGCCGCGGGCACCGCCAACGCGCAGCTGTCCCTGCACGTCGTGGACCTCGACGGCGGTCGCGTAGACGTGGCGCTTCCCAAGGAGGCCACGTCGCATCCGGGCGGGGAGTGGACCGACCCCGCCTTCGAGTACCTCGCGCACTGCGACTGGAGCGAGGCCGGGCCCACCGCCGTCGTGCAGACGCGGGACCAGCGCTCGGCGTATGTGCTGCGCGTCGACCCGGCGACCGGCGCGACCACGACGCTGCACCACCTGAAGGACGCCGCCTGGCTGGAGTTCGCACCCGGAACACCCGCCTCCACCACAGCCACCGGTCTCGTCCTCACCACCCAGGAGGGGACCCGCGGGCTGCTGATGACCGGAACCGGGGTTCGCACACCGGAGGGCATGTACGTCCATGAGCTGCTCGGTACAGCGGGTGACCGGCTCTACTTCATGGCTGCCGAGGAGCCGACCGAGGCGCACGTCTGGTCGTACGACGCGGTGAACGGCTTCCGGCGGCTGACCGACGAACCGGGCGTGCACCGCGCCGTCGTCGGGGGCGGCACCGTGGTGCTGGACAGCTCGACGCTCGACGGGCAGATGGTCGAGGTGCTGCGGGACGGCGCACCGGCCGGGCGGATCGAGGTACTGGCCGAGCGCCCCGTGACCCGGCCGCGCCCCCGCTTCCTGACTCTCGGCACCCGCGGACTCCGGGCGGCGCTGTACCTGCCGACGTCGTACGGGCCGAATTCGCCCGAGTCGGATTCGTACGAGCCGGATTCGTACGGGCCGGGCGCGGACCGCCTCCCGGTGATCGTGCACTCGTACTCCGGGCCGGGCGCGCAGAAGGTCGTGAAGGCGGCCATGTGGCACCACGCCGTGAACCAGTGGTTCGCCGACCAGGGTTTCGCGGTGCTGTCGGTCGACGGACGCGGCACCCCGGGGCGCGACCGGGCCTGGGAGACGGCCATCCACGGCGACCAGCTGATGCCGGTGATCGAGGACCAGGCCGACGCCGTGCGCGCGGCGGCGGAACTCTTCCCGGAACTGGACACGAGCCGGGTGGCCGTCCGCGGCTGGTCCTTCGGCGGATACCTCGCGGCGGGAGCCGTACTGCACCGGCCCGACGTGTTCCACGCGGCCGTCGCGGGCGCGGCGCCGACCGATCTGCGGCTGTACGACACGCACTGGAAGGAACGGTATCTGGGGCACCCGGACGTGCAGCCGGACCATTACGATCGCTGCTCACTGGTGGCGCACGCCCACAAGCTCACGCGCCCCTTGATGCTCGTCCATGGGCTGGCCGACGACAATGTGGTGCCCGCACACATGCTGCGGTTCTCGGCGGCACTGCTGGCGGCGGGCCGGCCGCACACCGTGCTCCCGCTGGCAGGCTCGACCCATCTGGTGGCACAGGAAGGCGTGATAGACACCCTGCTCCGAATGGATCTCGATTTCATCAAGAAGTCGCTCGATCTCCGGACCGCCTGAACCATGCAGGTGACGTGCCCGTACCCCTTGTCGGATCGACGCACATCCACGCAAACGAACAACCGCACAACCGCACGTCCGCGCACTTGTACATCCGCACACCTGCACATCTGTGGAAGGGACCGCCACTATGTCCAGCGAATCGATTCAGCCTGCTCCGGCACTCTGTCGTCGCACCCTCCTGGCCGCGCTCGGCGGGGCCGGGCTGGCCGCCACGCTGACCGCCTGCGGGGGCTCCGACGACAAGTCGTCGGACTCCTCGTCCGACTCCTCCTCCGGCGCGTCGACCGGATCCGCCGGCGGCGCGGCACTCGCCAAGACCACCGACATCCCGGAAGGTGGCGGCAAGATCTTCGCCGACCAGTCCGTGGTCGTGACGCAGCCGACGGCCGGTGAGTTCAAGGCCTTCTCGACGGTGTGCCCGCACCAGCAGCAGCGTGTGAACAGCGTGGAGAACGGCGTCATCACCTGCCCCGCCCACGGCAGCCAGTTCAACGTCACGGACGGTGGCGTCAAGAAGGGCCCCGCGACCAGCGGGCTGACCGCCGCCAAGATCAAGGTGAGCGGGGACTCGATCACGCTCGCCTGACCGGGCGGGGCCGTTTGAAGCAGGCCAGCACGTCGTCCGTGGTGGTGATGGTGGCCACCAGGGCGAGCGTGTTGCGGATCATCGCGGGGGTGTAGTCCGAGGGCACGCCCGCGATGGCGTCGCCGGGGACCACCGCCCGGTAGCCGCGGTTCACGGCGTCGAACACCGTGTTGGGTACGGCGACATTGGCGGAGACGCCGGTCACGACGAGCGTGCGGCAGCCCAGGTTGCGCAGCAGCGCGTCCACGTCGGTACCCGCGAGGGGCGACAGACCGTGCAGCCTGCGTACGACGAGGTCCTCCGGGGCGACCTCCAGGGGCGGCGCGACACGGACCGCCGTACTGCCCGCCAGCTGCTGCACGGGCAGCCGTTCGGCCGCGCGGAACAGCCGGGCGTTGTGGTTCGCGCCGCGGCCGTCCGGGCGGCGCTCGGCGATCGCGTGCATCACCTGTACGCCGCTCTCGTGGGCCGCGGCCACCAGGCGTGCGACCCGGTCCAGCACACCCGACGAACGGACCTCCCGGGCGAGTTCCGGCAGCGCGCTGTCCGGGCCGACGACACCCTGCTGGCACTCGACGGTCAGCAGCACCGTGGTCGCGGGATCGAGGAGTTCGCTGAGCTCTTCGTACGACGGCATGGCTTCCCCTGTCGCGAGCGGTCTTCCGGTCTTACGGTCTTACGGCTGTCCGGTCTTGCGGCTGTCCGGTCTTACGGCTGTCCGGTCTTACGGAGCCGGATCCCGGACCGGATCGGATCGGATCGGCCGTGGCCGGGTCGGCCCGACCGGCGGTGGCGGGCGAGCGTAGCCACCATTGCGTACGGACGGAAGACGCCCCATGCTTTCCTGACGCGACGTCAGGCGTCACGTCAGCCACGACGTCGATGTCAGGCACCACGGCAAATACCACGTCAGGCACGACGTCAGGAAGAGGGAGCCGCATGGCCGCCACGCAGCGCCGGGGACGAAGGATCATGATGACGCCCGACGAGCTGGACGAGTTCCTGACCGCGCAGCGCACCTGTCGCGTCGCGACCGTCTCCGCGGACGGCGCCCCGCATGTCAGCACCCTCTGGTTCGTCTGGGACGGCAAGTCGCTCTGGCTGTACTCGATCACCCGCAGCAAGCGGTGGGCCGACCTGCGCCGCGACCCGCGCGTGGCCGTGGTCGTCGACGCCGGCGAGGAGTACGGGGAGCTGCGGGGCGTCGAGGTGTCGGGCTCGGTCGAGTTCGTCGGTGAGGTGCCGCGCACGGGAGAGCCCTGCCCCGAACTCGACGCCGTGGAGCGGCTGTTCGCCCACAAGAACTTCGGCCTGGAGGAGATGCCGCACGACGGCAGGCACGCCTGGATGCGGCTGACACCGGAGGCGACGGCCTCCTGGGACTTCCGCAAGCTCGCCGCCCTGTGACGGAAGCGGTGCCGGAACGGTGACGGAGGCCGGAACGGAGACGGCGACAGCGACCGTGTCACTCGTGCGCCGAGCCCGCCGTCCGCAGCGCGTCCGCCACCGCCCTGATCGACGGGCGGCGGTCGGCGTCCGCCCGCCACACGGCGTACACGTGCCTGGTGACCCGGTGTCGCACCGGGACCGTCCGCACACCCGCCGGTACCGGTCCGCGACCGAGTCTGGGCGCGACGCACACGCCGAGTCCCGCCGCGACCAGGGCGAGCTGCGTGTGGTGCTCCTCCGCGCGGTGGGCGATCACCGGCTCGATCCCCTTGCCCCGCAAGGTGAAGAGCAGCCACTCATGACAGAACTCGCCCTCCTCCCAGGCGATCCACTCGTCGTCGGCGAAGTCCTCCAGGTCCACCTCCGGGCGATCGGCATGGCGGTGTCCCGCGGGCATCGCCACGTCGATGGGGTCGTCGAGGAGCGCGGCCTTGACCAGCCCCTCGGGCATGGGCAACGGCTTGTTGTACCAGTCGAGGACGACCGCCAGGTCGATGTCGCCGCGCAGCACCCCGGCGACCCCGCCCTCCGGCTCCAACTCGCGTGAGCGGACGCGCAGTCCGGGATGCCCGGCGCGCAGTGCGGCCAGGGCGGTGGGGAACAGCCCGCGCGCGGCCGTGGGGAAGGCGGACAGCCGCAGCTCCCCCACCACCTGTCCGCGCTGCGCCTCCAGATCGGACTGGGCCAGCTCGACCTGGGACAGGATCCGGGCGGCGTGGTCGGCGAGCAGCCGTCCGGCGTCGGTGAGCCGCACCCCCCGCCCGTTCTTGGCGAGCAGTTGCTGTCCCACTTCGCGCTCCAGCTTGGACATCTGCTGGGAGACCGCCGAGGTCGTCACATGCAGCCCGTCGGCCGCGCCACCGACCGAGCCGTGGCGGGCGAGGGCGTCGAGAGTACGCAGTCGCTCCAGGTTCAACATGTAAGCAATGCTACGAGATACCGAGTGAAAAGTCTCGCTTGTTCTACGCAATCATTTCCGTCATCGTGAGACGCATGAGCGCCCCGACCGAGCCCCGCACGCCTCTTCCCGCCGCCTCCGACGCCGCTTCGCCCTCGCCCGGCCCCCGTCCGGAGGCGGCCCCGCTCGGGGACGTCGCCTCCCGGCCCCGCCCGGCTCTCGACTGGCGCCTGCGGTTCGGCGCCCTCTCCCTCGTCTGGGGTTTCAGCTTCCTTCTGATCAAGGTGGGCACGGACGGCTACGCGCCCTTCCAAGTGACGCTCGGGCGACTGCTGTTCGGCACACTGGTGCTCGCCGCGGCGATGCTCTGGAAGCGCGAGCGCCTGCCGCGCGGGGCACGCACCTGGGGACATCTGGCGGTCGCGGCCCTCCTCCTCAACGCCCTGCCGTTCTCCCTGTTCGCGTACTCCGAGCTGACGATCCCGTCCGCCCTGGCGGGGATCTGCAACGCGACCTCGCCCCTGTGGGGCATGGCCCTGTCCCTGGTGGCGCTCTCCGAGGACCGGCCCACCCGCCGTCGCGTGGCCGGCCTCGGCCTCGGATTCCTAGGCGTGCTGACCGTGCTCGGGGCCTGGCAGGGCTTCCACGGCCTGGACGCGGCGGGCACCACGATGGCGCTGCTGGCCTCGCTCAGTTACCCGATCGGCTGGATCTACGTCCGCCGCACGCTGGCCGGCTCCAGCCACTCCAACCTGTCGCTGACCGGTGCCCAGCTGTTCCTCGCGACGCTTCAACTGGCCGTCGTGACGCCGCTGTTCACCTCGGCGCCGACCCGCTTCGCGCTCATACCGCTGCTCGCGGTGGTCGCGCTCGGCGCCCTCGGCACGGGGTTCGCCGTCCTCGTCCAGTACGGTCTGGTCGCCGAGGTCGGCCCGACCACGGCCCAGATGGTCACGTACTTCATCCCGGTCATCGCCACCGCCGCGGGTGTCGCGATCCTCGGCGAATCGCTGACCTGGTCGACGCCGGTGGGTGCCGCCGTCGTGCTGGCGGGCGCGGCCCTCACCCAGTCCAAACCGAACCCCTCCCGAACGAGGCCCGCCCCGAACGGCCCCTGACACCGACCGACCGGCGGACGCCCATTTTTTGCGCCCCCGCACCTGCCTCGGGGGCGCTGCCCCCGAACCCCCGGTCCTCAAACGCCGTACGGACTGAGACGCAGCCGGACCGGCGGACATCTCTCAGCCCGCCCACGAATCTTCAGCCCGTCCGGCGTTTGAGGTCGAGCGCGAAGCGCGATACGGGGGCGAGGGGCGCAGCCCCATGCGGTGACGGGAAGGGTAAGGGCGGCGGGGGCGAAAAAACGGGCGCCACCCCGACGCCGGTCAGACAGACCGGCGAGCCGGCGCCGACCCCACCGCCCCGGCGACCGCGTCCGCCACCACCCCCACCTCGCCCGGCGTGAGCGTCGAGACGGTGATCCTCAACCCGGGCGCCGCGTTCATACGGAAGCGCGCCCCCGCAGCCACAGCCCAGCCGGAATGCAGCAGCCGCGCAACCGCCCCGGTCTCGTCCGGGACAGGCACCCACACGTTCATACCGCTGCGCCCCCACGCCTCGACACCCCGCTCCGCGAGCGCGCCGATCAGCGCGTCACGCCGGACCCGGTACGCCGACGCCACCGCCGCGGTGTCCACCGCGCCGCTCGACCACAGCCCGACCACGGCCCGTTGCAGCAGCCGGCTCACCCAGCCCGGCCCCAGCCGCTGCCGCCCCTGGACCCGGTCCGTGGTGACGGCGTCACCGACGAGCACCGCCAGCCGCAGATCGGGCCCGTACGCCTTGGCGACCGAGCGCACGAACGCCCAGTGCCGGGTCGTACCGGCCAGCGGGCACAGGGGCAGGTCGACGATGCGATGCCCGTGGTCGTCCTCGACGAGCAGGGTCTCCGGGTACTTCGCCAGCACGTCACGCAGGGCACGCGCGCGCGGAGCGCTCACCGCGGCGCCGGTCGGGTTCTGCGCGCGGTCGGTGACGATCAGGGCGCGCGCGCCACCCGCCAGTGCGGCTCGGACGTCCTCGGGCAGCGGACCGTCGGTGTCGACGCCGACGGGAACGGCCCGCAGTCCGAGGACCGGCACCAGGTCGAGCACGCTGTGCCAGCCGGGATCCTCGACGGCGACCGCGTCACCGGGCCTGAGATGGACGGCCAGCACCCGTTCGATGGCGTCGAGCGACCCGGAGGTGACGACGACCGGACCGTCCGGCACCCCGTCCGCCGCCAGTTCCGCGCGGGCCAGCCGCGCCAGATCCGGGTCCACCGCGGCCTCTCCGTAGAGCGTCGGTGTGCGGTCCGCGAATTCCGCCGCCGCCGTGAACGCCGCGCCGAGGGAGGGCAGCAGGGCCGGGTCCGGATTGCCGTCGGACAGGTTCCGTACTCCGGGTGGCACGTCCAGGCGGGACAGCTCACGAGCGGTCGTCACCGGTTTGGAGCGCACACGGCTGCCGCGCCGCCCCGCGGTCTCGATGACCCCTCGTTCGCGCAGGGTGCGGTAGGCGGCCGCGACGGTGTTGGGATTCACCTCCAGCCGGGACGCCAACTCCCGCATCGGCGGCAGCAGTTGACCGGGCTCCAGCTCTCCCGAACCCACCGCACGCTCGACACTGGCCGCAATCTCGGCTGCGCGCCTGCCCTCGATCCGATACTCTCCTAGCACAAAGCAGAGTATGCACTAGTGCAATACAACTCGCAAACGCCCACTGGAGAGCACCATGACGGAGACGGCCGCCCCGCGCCCCGCCACCTACACCCCGACCGACCGCACGGTCCCCACCCGCTCCAAGGACCGCGCCGCCTACGACCACGAGATGGTCCACTCGATCCTCGACGAGGGGTACGTCTGCCACCTCGGGTTCGTCCGCGACGGGGCGCCGGTCGTGCTGCCCACGCTGTACGGGCGGGTCGGCGAGCGGCTCTACATACACGGCTCGACGGGTTCGCGCCCGCTGCGCATGGCGGGACAGGCCGACCCGGGTCTCGCGGTCTGCCTCACGGTCACGCACGTGGACGGGCTCGTGCTGGCCCGCTCGGCCTTCCACCACTCGATCAACTACCGGTCGGTGGTGGTGCACGGCGTGGCGCACCAGGTGACGGACCCGGACGAGAAGCGGGACGCCCTGGACGCGCTCGTCGACCACGTGGTGCCCGGCCGCTCGTACGACTCCCGCGCCGCCAACGCCAAGGAGCTGGCCGCGACCTCCGTACTGCGGCTGGACCTCGACGAGGTGTCCGCCAAGCTGCGCACCGGCGGTCCGAACGACGAGCCCGAGGACCTGGGGCTGCCGCACTGGACCGGCGTGCTCCCCGTCCGCACGAGTCACGGAACCCCCGTGCCCGCCGACGACCTGGCTCCGGGCATCGAGGTCCCCGACTATCTGACGACCCTCTGATGCTCATACATCCCTGGGACGCGCCCCACGACGACTCCGAGTGGCAACAGTGGCTGGCCGTCCACGACTTCGGGCAGCTCGCGGTGAACGGCCTGCCCGGTGAGCCGCCGCACGTCCAGCCCCTCCACTTCGCGCACGACCCCGGGCGCGGCGAGGTGCTCGCCCATCTGGCCCGGCCGAACCCGGTGTGGCCCGCGCTGCTGGCCGACCCGGTCGTGACGCTGAGCGTGGTCGACGACTACGTGTACGTCCCGGGCCCCTGGCAGGCGCCACCCGATACCCCGTCCGAGCACGGCACCCCGACGAGCTTCTACGCGGCGGTCCAGCTCCGCTGCGTCGCGCATGTGGTGGACGACCCCGCCGAGAAGGCCGAGCTCCTCAACCGCCAGGTCGGCCATTTCCAGCCGGAGGGCGGTTCCGCCGGAGCTGCCGTCGGGGAGGACCCGTACGGCCGTCTCCTGCCCGGGATTCGGGGCATCCGGCTCGAAGTGACGGGCGTACGGGCGAAATTCAAGTACGCGAATCACCGTACGGAGGAAGTCCAGGACCGTGTCGCGGCCGAACTGTCCGGTAGAGGTGGCTCGCGGGACGAGGCGGCACGAGCGCATCTGCTGAGGCGCCGCAAGACCTGAGACGGGGGCTCGCCTCACGCCTGACCAGCCGCGTGGGCCGTACAGGGGTGGGCCCACGCGGCTGGTCATGGCCGCTCCCGGACGATTCGACGAGCTCTTCCCAGGGACGGGCGAACGGGCGAGACGTTTCCAGGGACGGGAGACGGGCCAGAAGACGGGTCAGACGGCGGTTCCCCGCTCGGACATCTCCCTTTCGGTGCCGCCCGCCCCGCGTGCCACCGGCTCCTGCGAAGTCTTGGCGGGCGCGGACGTCTGCGCGATGAAGGCACCGCACAGCACCACCGCTCCGCCGATGATCTGGGGCGCCGAGAGGTGTTCTCCGAGCAACACCCAGGCGAGTACGGTCGCGATGACCGCTTCCAGACACGCCACGACTCCGGCCACCTGCGGCGACAGCCTGCGCACCGCGAGGACACCGGTCACATAGGCGACGACGGTCGCGATCAGCACGATCCAGCCCAGCAGCAGCGAGGCCGCGACGGTCGTCCCGTCCAGGTCCGCACCGCCCCCGAGCACCGACCAGTCCATGCCCCACGGGCGCGCCACGGCCGTCAGGACGAGCGCGCCGACGAGCAGCCCGTACGCGATGACGCCGAGCGGGGCCGGTGCCTCCTCCCCCGCGTCGCCGCCCTGGTCGGCCAGGACGAAGTAACCGACCTGGCAGCACGCGGCGCCGAGCGCGAGCAGCAGTCCCAGGACGTCGAAGCTCAGTCCCGCCCACACTTCGACGACACAGGCGAGACCGCCGACGGCGAGGACGACACCGAGGGCCGCGGCACGGGTGACGGGCCGGCGCTGCACGAACCGCACCCACCCGAGGACCAGCGCGGGCGCGAGGTACTCGACGAGCAGCGCGACCCCGACGGGTATCCGGGAGATCGAGGCGAAGTAGCAGGCCTGGACACCCGCGACGGCCAGCAGCCCGAATCCGGCGAGCAGCGCGGGGCGCCGACGCACCAGGTTCCGGTGGCGTACGGCCAGCGGCAGCATGACCAGCGCGGCGCCCGCGACGCGCAGCCACACCACGTCCAGGGGGTCGAGACCCGCCTCGATCAACGGTTTGGCGGCGACGCCGGATCCTCCGAAGGCGACCGCCGACCCGAGCGCGAGCCCCAGCCCGACGCCTCTGCCGCGCCGGCCGTGACTGATCTCTGACGTATGCACCGGCACATGATGACAGGCGACGACATGAGCGTCACCCTCGTTGACACCTGTCTCAACGATTGGACGCGCACACACACGCACACGCCGAACCTGAACCGGCACCCGACCCCGGCCCACTCCTCGGCGCAGGCGTCCGCGAACGACTCAGGCTTCGAGGCCCCGCTCCGCCATCACACCGTCCAGGCGCACCAGCAGCTCCCGTACGTCGACCCCCGCGCGTCCCAGCACCTCCACGGCCCGGGACCCGGGTTCGGCGGCGAGCGCGGCGAGCAGGTCGACGCCGTCCGCGAGCAGGCCGCCCCGCCGCACGGCGCGCTCGTACGCGGCCGCCATGACGCCGGCCGCCACCGGTGACCACCCGTCCTCGGTCACCACCGGCACGGCACCCGAGTTCTCGACCGAGCTCTGCCAGCGGAGCCCGTAGCCGATGCTGCGCTGGACGAGGTAGCCGAGCAGCCGGGCGATCTGCGGCCCGCTGCCGAATGCCTCGCGCGCCTCGGGGTCCGACTCCAGGAGCGTGTGCAGCAGATGAGCCGTGTCGATCTGCCGGTCACCGTCCCGCAGCGCTCTTCGGCGCGCGCCCGCGACCACCGCCGCCAGCTCCGCGCTGAGGCGGGCCTCGACATCGGGGCCGACCGGGCCACGTCCGGCGTCCAGCTCGGCGTCCTGCTCGTGGGAGATACGGTGTTGCACGTCTCCCACCTCATCAGCCCCCCGGCAACCGGTCATCCTCGCGGGGAAGCATCTTCGCGTCCGACACAGGGTGGGCACCGGTGTCCGGCTCCTCCTCCTTACGAATGACATCGCGCCGTTTTCTCCCCCAGGAGCGCGCGCCGCTTTGCTCCGCGCCTCAGGGGGCCTCCGGTGCAACTCCCTCACGCAACCGTGCCGCTCCGGCACTCGTCCACAGGGACATGGAGAGCAGGTGCTGGCTGGTGGCTCTGCCGTCGGTGGACGGCAGGCAGTACGTGTACCGGGTCTACGCCCCCGAGGACGCGCTGCTCGCCGACCTGTTCTGGGAGGCGTGGCACTGCCACGACGAAGGGCCTTTCCCGCGCGCGTGGGACCTGTTCGACGCGGCGGTGATACGGCGGGTGGGCTGAGCCCCGCCACGGCGCGGGAGCCGCGGGACGGCGGCCGGCAGACGGCAGACGGCAGACGGCAGACGGCAGACGGCAGACGGCAGACGAAACAGCATCTCCACACCGCCTGACGGTTCATCAGTATTGAATGTTCACGGCTCTACGGCTACGTTCCGCGACACCGTAGCCAGCTGCGCCCGGCGCAGCGCCCGAGACAAGGGGGTGGCCGCATGGCCGAAGTCAGCGCGGAAGCACGGATCGAGGCGCCCGCCGAGAAGGTCTGGGCGCAGCTCACGGACTTCTCCTCGTACGGCGAGTGGAACTCCACCCACACCAGCTTCCCGAAGGGCGGCCCCGACACCCTGGAAGTCGGCGGCACGTTCGAGGAGAACATGAAGCTCATGGGCTTCCCCGCCGAGGTCAACTGGACCATCGAGGAACTGGAGACGGCCCGCACGCTCGCGATCCGGGGCAAGGGGCCGATGTCCGTGACGGTCGCCACGCGCTACACCCTGGTCCCGGAAGGGGACGCCACCACGGTCCGTATCGACGGCGAGTTCACGGGCGCCGCCGTCTCACTGATGGCGGGCAAACTCAAGGACTCGGCGACCGCGGCCCTCAACGAGTCCCTGCGCAAACTGAGCGGCCTGGTCGCCTGAAGGACTCCCCGCCACTGCCACACACACTTCCACACGCACGCGGCTCCCACTCGATCCCCCACCACCACGTAGGGGGTACCTCGAAGCCGAGGTACCCCCCTCTGCCACGGCCGGTTCGGCCGGGTGAGCCATCAGTCCTCGTCGGCGAGGATCAGATACAGCTTCTTGCGTGATTCGTTGATGACGGCCAGCGCCTTCTCGCGCTGCTCCTTGCTGCCGGTCTTCCAGACCTGCCCGAACGCCTCCATCAGACCGAAGCCGGCCTGCCGGATGTCGCTCAGCGCCTCCCAGTCGACCCCGCGTCCCGCGTCCTCCCAGGGCGCTTCCGGCCCCTCGTCGGCCGCGACGCGACCCGCCTCGGTGAGCGAGAACAGCTTCTTGCCACCCTCGGTCGCACTGCTGATGAGACCTTCGTCCTCCAGCAGCTGAAGGGTGGGGTACACCGAGCCGGGGCTGGGCTTCCACGCCCCGCCGCTGCGCTCGGCGATCTCCTGGATCATCTCGTAGCCGTGCATGGGCCGGTCCTTGAGCAGGGCCAGGATCGACGCGCGTACGTCACCGCGCCGCGCCCTGCCACGCGGTCCGCCCCTGCCTCCGCGCCCACCCCAGGGGCCCGGGCCGAAGCCCGGACCACCGAAGCCGGGACCGAAGGGACCGAAAGCCCCACGCCGTCCTTCGAAGCCGCCCCTCTCGGGACCGCCAGGACCGCCGCCGGGGCCACCCCGGCCGCGTCCACGACCATGCCCGTGACCTGGGCCGAAGCCCGGTCCGTATTCCTCTCCATGGGAACGCATCGCAATCACTCCATTCCATCGTTGATCTGTCGCGATGCGTCAACGATATATCGGAAGCACTCGCCTGGCAAGGCCCCCGGGCGCGCCCGCCTCATCTCCCCGGGCCACCCCGACCGTCCGGGCCGCCCCGCCGTCCGGGCCACCCACCCCGAATTGGCCTTGGCCCCCTTGCGCGATCAGCGCCTACCGTCTGGCCCATGCGGATCCGTATCGTCGACGCCTTCACCGACCGCCCCTTCGCCGGCAACCCGGCCGGGGTCCTCCTCCTCGACTCCTCGACGTCCTTCCCGGACGACACCTGGCTGCAGGACGTGGCCCTGGAGGTCAATCACGCCGAAACGGCGTTCGCCCACCCCCTGCCGGAGGGAGGCGAGGCCGACTGGGCGCTTCGCTGGTTCACCCCCGCCGCCGAGGTCGCGATGTGCGGCCACGCGACCCTCGCCACCGCGCACGTGCTGGCCACCACCGGGGCCGTACAGGGCCCCGTGCGGTTCGCGACGCGGAGCGGCGTGCTCATCGCGACCCCGGGGGACGACGGCTCCATCACGCTGGACTTCCCGACCGCCCCGCTCACCGCGGTCGAGATCCCGCAGGGTGTCGCCGAGGCTCTGGGTGCCGAGCCCCTCAGTACCCATGACACCGGCCCGAACATCGGTGACCTGCTCGTCGAACTCGCCGACGAGAAGACCGTCCTGGGCCTGACCCCCGACATCGCGTCCCTGGGCCGCCACTCCGAGCGCGGCATCATCGCCACGGCCCGGGCCGAAGACCCGTCCCGGGGTTACGACTTCGTCTCCCGCTGCTTCTTCCCGAACATCGGCATCGACGAGGACCCGGTCACCGGCAGCGCCCACACGGCCCTCGCGCCGTTCTGGTCCGAGCGCCTCGGCCGAACCGGACTGACCGGCCTGCAGGCATCGGCCCGCTCCGGTCGGGTCCGCACGGAGCTCCGCGGAGACCGCACGCTGCTCTCGGGCCGCGCGGTCACCGTGATCGAGGGCGACCTCCTCGTGTGAGCGGCGCCCATCGACCGTAGCCGGGGCGAGACGGGACAAGACGAAGGGGCGTACGGCTCACCCGTACGCCCCTTCGTGTGCCCCGCGCATCCCCGCCGCTCACGCGGTCGGCAGCCACCCGACCTTCCCCGCCAGCAGCGCGTATCCCACGAACGCGCCGATGTCGAGGAGCGAGTGGGCGACCACCAGCGGCCCGATCCGGCCCCACCGGCGGTAGAGACAGACGAAGACCACGCCCATCACCATGTTGCCGATGAACCCGCCGATGCCCTGGTAGAGGTGGTACGAGCCGCGCAGCACCGAGCTGGCCACCAGGGCGGTGACCGGCGTCCAGCCCAGCTGGCCGAGGCGTCGCAGCAGATACCCGACGACGATGACCTCTTCCAGAATCGAGTTCTGGAGCGCGGAGAGGATCAGCACCGGGTACTTCCACCACACCTCGGGCAGCGCCTCCGGCACCACGGTGAGGTTGAACCCGAGTCCGCGCGCCGCCAGGTAGAAGGCGATGCCGGAGCTGCCGATGACCGCGGCGACCCCGGCGCCACGGGCGAGGTCGAACCAGGGCCGCGTACGGTCGAATCCGAGCGTGCGCAGCCCCTTGCCCTCCCGGAGCAGGAAGTGCGCGACGAGGAGGACCGGCACCAGCGAGGACGCGATACCGAACAGCTGCCATGCCAGATCGAGCCATGGACGGCCCGGGGCCGCCGAGGCGTTGAGCGTGGCCGCCTGGTCCTTCAGACCTCCCGGCCTGGTGACCGAGCCGACAAAGCTGATCAGCGCCGAGACCCCGCTCGCCCCGAGCGAGACGCCCAGTACGAGGAGCGTCTCGTCGCGGAGAATCCGCCGCCGCTCGGGCCGTCCCTCGGGATCCCCGGGAAAAGAATCAGCCACCGGCCCCTGCCCCACCTGCACTCATGCCTCCAGTTGCGTAATCCCGCCTCAAGCCCATCTTCGCCCCGCTAGGGTCTCGAAAGAAGTTGCGAAGATCGTGCGTGACAGGCCGTCGAGGGACGGACGCCATGTGGGGTGCACTCCCCTTGTGCCATACCATTCGGCCATTTCACCGCTTCAACGGCTCCGGGCTCGATCAGGGAGGGGCACCACCGCCATGGGACGTCACAGCTTGCCCGACGGGTTGCGCAGGAACGGCACCGGCCCCCGGTCACGCACACGGCACCGCAATGTGGCGCTCGCGACCGCCCTGGTCACCATCCTCGCCGGGGGCACCGTCGCCGCGATCGACGGCGGCCTGCTCTCCTTCGGTTCGTCCTGCTGGGACAGCGCCGTACGGCTGAGGATCGCCGCCGCTCCCGGCATCGCGCCCGCACTCAGGGACGCGGCCGAATACGCCCGCGACAACGACGTCACGTCCGACGGCAGCTGCCTCGACATCAGTGTGACCGCCCGGGACACCTTCAAGGTCGCGGACGCCCTCCGGTCGAAGCGGAAGAGCGAGGCCGACTTCGAGGTGTGGGTACCGGACTCCGGCGTGTGGGTGGACAGGGTCGTGGCGGACGACCAGTCGATACCGGTGACACCGGCGGGCAATGTCGCCTCCTCACCCATCGGCGTCGCCATGGTCTCGACGGCCGCGAAGTCACTCGGCTGGCCCGAGAAGACGTACTCCTGGACCGAGCTGGCCGGCGTCACCATGTCGAGCGACCGCCTGAAACTGGGCGCGGGTGACCCCTCGCGCAGCGCCACGGGTCTGCTCGCACTGACCCAGCTGGCCCAGACTGCGGGCAGGTCGAAGGGCGGCGACACCCTGGCGGCGGCCACCGCCAAGGCCCTCTCGCAGCGCACCTCGGACAGCGACAGCCAGGTTCTGGACACCCTGCCGCGCGACCTCTCCGGCACCGAGCAGGGCAACCCGAAGCGCAACCAGGCGCTGATCCTCTCCGAACAGGCGGCGTTCGCGTACAACGCGTCGGCGGACAGCGGCGACGACCTCGACCTCTTCTATCCGAAGGACGGCGCGCCCCGGCTCGACCATCCGTTCGCGCTGGTCGACGAACCCACACTGACGACGGACGAGAGCCGGGCCGCGCTGCGGTTCATGACCCTGCTCGGTGAGCCCGACGGACGCAGAATCCTGGAGAAGCACGGCTTCCGTACGGATGAGGACGAGATCCCGGCCGCGATGGTGGCCGGAGCCGGTGGGCGCGCCCCGCAGCCGTACAAGGAGGTGCCCGAGAGGCCGGCCTCGGACAAGGAGATCGAGGAGGCCCTCGGCATGTGGACGATCACGGTGCAGAGTGCCCGTATCACCACGGTCGTCGACGCCTCCTCGTCCATGTCGGACCCGGTGCCGGGCACCAGCGAGTCCCGTATGGACGTGACCAAGGCGGCACTGCTCCAGGCCCTGGCGACGTTCACCCCGGAGGACGAGATCGGGCTGTGGAAGTTCTCCAGGAAGCTCGACGGCAAGCGCGACTACCGCGTCCTCGTCCCGACCGACCGGCTCGGCGACCAGGTCGGCGGCAGTACGCAGCGGGACCGGCTGTCGGCCGCCTTCAGCGACCTCAAGCCGGTCAAGGACGGCGCGACCGGCCTGTACGACACCACGCTGGCCGCGTACAAGGCTGCCGCCGCCTCCTACCGGAAGGGCAAGTTCAACGCGCTGGTCCTGCTGACCGACGGCGTGAACCAGGACCCCGGGAGCATCTCGCGCGACGGTCTGATCGCCGAACTCCGCAGGATCGCCGACCCGGAGCGGCCCGTCCCCCTGATCGCGATCGCCGTGGGGCCCAAGGCCGACAAGAACGAGCTGAACAAGATCGCGGAGGCGACCGGCGGCTCGGGACACCTGGTCACCGACCCGTCCCAGATCCACTCGGTGATCCTGAAGGCCGTCGTGAAGGCGGGCAACACGGGCTGATCCGCCCTCACTTCGACCGACCGGCCCGCGCTCCGGCCACTCCGGCGACCTCCGGCCGACCGACACCCCGGCGGACCGGTCACCTCCGGTCACTCCGGCGGACCGGCCCCCCATCGCTCCGGGGTGACCAGCCGCGTCCGATCACCCCGGCGGACCGGCCGGCTTCCGTCACCCCGGCCGGCCGGCCTCCGTCGCTCCACCGGGCCGGCCGGTTCCCGTCACCCCAGCGGAACCGCCGGCTCCCGCAGCCCGACCGGCCAGGTGTGCACCGGCTCGCCGAGGTGCATCAGCTCGCTGTACCGCTTCGTCGTGGCGGCCAGCGCGGCATCCCGTCCCATGCCGCTCTCCAGAGCCTTGTGGAACGTACGGGACTGCCAGGAGGCCCCGTTGACTCCCCGCTTGCACCGCTCCTCGATCACACCGAGATAGAGGTCCCGGTCGGCCGGCTCGATGCCCCAGGCGTCCAGCCCCGCCGCCGCGAGGGGCAGCAGTTCGTCGAGCACCAGCTGCACCCCGGGCACACGCGTGACCCCGCCGTACCTGCCGTGCCGCGGCCACTCCAGCTGCGCGTCGATGCCGTACCGGCAGGCCTGGTCGAAGTTGGCGGCCGCGGCCTCGAAGGGCAGCCGGGTCCAGACCGGCCGCGCCTCCGCGGCCAGGGCGCGCACGAGCCCGTAGTAGAAGACCGTGTTGGCGACGACGTCGATCACGGTGGGGCCCGCGGGCAGCACGCGGTTCTCGACCCGCAGGTGCGGGACGCCGTCGGCGACGTCGTACACCGGGCGGTTCCACCGGTAGACGGTGCCGTTGTGGAGCACGAGTTCGGCGAGGCTCGGGATGCCGCCCTCGTCGAGGACGCGCATCGGATCCTCCTCGTCGCGCAGCGGCAACAGGGGAGGGAAGAACCGCAGGTTCTCCTCGAAGAGGTCGTACGCCGAGGAGATCCACCGCTCGCCGAACCAGGTGCGCGGCCGGACCCCCTGCGCCTGGAGCTCGGGCGGACGGGTGTCGGTGGACTGCTGGAACAGCGGGGGCCGGGACTCGCGCCACAGCTCACGGCCGAAGAGGAACGGCGAGTTGGCGCCCACGACGATCTGCGCCGCGGCCGCGAGCTGCGCGGCGTTCCACACGTCGGCGAACCGGTCGGGGGTGACCTGAAGATGCAACTGCACAGATGTGCAGGCCGCTTCGGGCGCGATGGACGCCGAGGTGCATTTGAGCCGCTCCACGCCCTCGATGTCCAGCGTGAAGTCCTCGCCGCGGGCCGCCACGATCTGGTCGTTGAGCAGCGTGTAGCGGTCCACGTCCGAAAGGTTCGCGGAGACCAGGTCGTCACGGGCGAGCGTCGGCAGAATACCGATCATCACAATTCCGGCATCGACCTCGTTCGCCTTCCGGTGCGCGTACGCGAGGGAGGTGCGCAGCTCCTCGGCGAGCCGGTCGAATACCCGGCCTTCGAGCCGGTGGGGAGCAATGTTGACTTCCAGATTGAACATGGCGAGTTCTGTTTGGAAATCGCGGCTCGCGATGCGCTCAAGTACTTGCGCATTCATCATGCGCGGCATGCCGTCGGGGCCTGCGAGATTCAGCTCGATCTCCAGACCCATGAGATTCCTGGGGCGGTCGAACCGCTCCTCCGCCAGCAACCGCGCCAGTCCCTCCAGGCACTGCTGCAGCTTCTCTCGGTACCGTCGGCGGTCGGACAGACCGATCGTCCCCGCCACGACCTTCTCCCCCATCGAAGCTTCCCTCCTCGACTGGGCCGCCCGAAGAACCGGCCGCTGGTGTCCCGGGTCACGGGGGATGATGCCCAGGCAATGTGATCGATAACGCCCCGGACCCACCCCCCGGGCACTACTCTGAACTCAGCTTTCTCCGGGCACATTCACTAGGCATGAGGCGCCACATTTTTCTTGACGGTCGACTCTGTCGTGAAAAACGTCGACGAGAACCGGCCGTCCACTTCGGAAGAGTATTCCGAGGTCATCGACGGGTACCCGCCGAGAACCAGGACCAAACACACGTAACGACGACCTAATTGCCTCTTGCACTTAATGTGCGGAGCGGCTAGTTGAAACACGGCCTGAACACGTGTCGTATAAACTCCGCGAACGAGGCAGAGAGTTGGCGCTCGCGGTCGCAGGGCCTGTCGTCGAGGTGACGGCATTTACCCGAAGGGCGGCCCGTGCGGCGTCCTGTGCGTGCGATCGCAAAGTTGCCGGAAGGATCTTGTAGCGAAGCGAGGCTACCGGAGCCCTCCGGCATCTCGGCGAGCACGCGTGCCGGACACCGCGCGGCAGGCATCACTTCGGCGACAGGCCCTATGCCCCCGCCCCTTTGACCCCGAGAGCTGACAGCGCCGTCCGCCCCCGCCCCTGCGCCACCATGCCTGTCGAATGAGAGGCGACCCACCATGCCGCTGCACGTCCCTCCGGCTCCCGCGCCGGCATTGCGCTCCGTCCTCACGGCCCTCGGTTCCCCGACCGCGGTCCGCGAAGCCCGTACCCCGTCCCTCCGTGACACCCAGGGACCCCTCACCCCCGAACTCCCGCTGCCCGTCCACGTACTGGACCAGATCACCCCGGTGGGCACCTCGGCCACCCGGCTCGCCGGATGGCGTTTCCTCATCCGATGCCACGAACGTGCCGTAGCGGCCGCGGAGACCCGGCTGACCCCCGACGGCTGGGCCTTCTCCCACTTCTTCGAGGGCCCGTACGTCACCGCGACCGAGCGTGCCCTGCGCCAGGCCGAGACGATGCCGGGGTCGTACCAGCCGCGTCTGCTCTCGGTACCCGGTCTCTACATGCTCACACTCTGGCTGCACGGCGACTCCGACGCCGACGGCACGCAGGGTCACCTCGCCGCCACCGACCTGCTGGTGCCACTGGCACCCGCCCCGCCCGGAATCGCCGCCCACCGCCCGCACCGCGTGGCCGAACTGCTGCCTGTCCTCACCCACCGGCTGACACCAGCGACCACTCCGCTGCTCGGCTCACCCGCCTGAGCACACCCGCGCTCCCGTGCCCCGCGGCCGACATTCCGGCCGCGGGGCACCTCGCTGTGTGCGGCGACCCGACGGGGCGGGCACCCGAACATCCCGGAAGGACACGGGGAGAACGTTGCGTGGAGTGACACGTGCAGAACGCAGCGCACTCCCGGCCCATCCGGACTAGCCCCATCCGACCATTCCGAACCACCCAAAGGGACAACCCAGTTGAGATGAACCGTCCGCACGGGTGATGCGTCATCAACCTGTGAGGAGTGCTGACGTCAAATCCCTGCGGATTGACGCTTGTAGGGCAACACTGGGTTCCGGACCATCTGACAATCGGGGGGCGGCCATGAACACCAGTTCGAGCCGCAGAACAGACAACACATCGAACACCGACCTCACACCGAAGCGAAAGATCCCATCAATGTGCCAGCACCAGCGACCGTGCCCGACAGCCGACTCCGCCGACCGGGAGGCAGCGCTCCTCGTGGCGCACCACCCGGAGCAGGGATGGAGCCTGCTGTGCAACGGCGTCCTGCTCTTCGAGGACACCGGTGAGCTCTTGCCGGACGGCCGGATCATCGCACCGCACCGGCCATTGGCCCTGGACGTCATGACCGCGGCCTGAGCGGCACGGCGCAGTACGGGCGGCGGGGCAGGCCGCCCGGCAGAAGAGAGACCGAAGAACAAGAGGGGCCGGCCCGGGAACCACTCCCGGAACCGGCCCCGACGCACGTCCACACCACTACTCCCCGTAACAACCCCACTCCCCTCAGCCCTCACCTCAGGCCCCCGCCCCCCTCGCCTTGAAGCACACGAGTCCCGACGCGACCTCCCTCAGGTACGCGGGAACGGCGCAACCCCCCTCAGGGGCGCGGGGAACGGCGCAATCTTTTGCTCTTGGGAGCGCGGGGAACGGCGCAATCTCTTGCTTTTAGGGGCGCGGGGAACGGCGCGACGAGCCCCACCGCCGCCAGATCACCACACGCAATACATCCAGCCGGATCACACCGCAAGGCCTCACCGTCGCCCCGCTGAACCGGGTCCGGACAGGACGCTGCAACCCCCTCGGCCACGGGCCAGACTCAAACTGCGGAGCGGGCACCACCGACATCGGGGCCTGGTGACCGCCAGTTGTTGACCCTCGTCAAGGAGCCGGAGTTCAATGCGCGAGCCCGCAGAGCCGCACGGAACGACGACACCAACTCCCGTGCCGGCCCCCACGTACCCGCCCGGCAAGGCGCGACCGAACGAGAACACAATGCCGTTGGACCACGGCGAACTGGGCCGATTCCTGCGTGCCAGGCGCGAGGCACTACGCCCGGCGGACGTCGGACTGTTCCCCGGACCACGCAGACGCGCCCCAGGGCTGAGACGTTCGGAAGTGGCGCTGCTGGCCAACATCTCCGTCGACTACTACGAACGGCTTGAGCAGAGCCGTGGGACGCACCCTTCACAGCCGATCCTGGCCGGGCTGGCCCGCGCGCTGCGGCTGTCGGCCGACGGACGGGACTACCTGTACCGCCTCGCCGGCTTCGAACCTCCGGCGGACCCCGCGGCGGACCGGTACGTGGAGCCGGGAATGATGTTCCTGCTCGACTCGCTCACGGCTGTACCCGCCCACGTGGTGGACGACCTCACCACCATCGTCGCGCAGAACCGTCTCAGCGCCACTCTGTTCGGCCCCTGGGCCCAGCGCACCGGCAGGCAGGCGAACGCGACTTGGCGATGGTTCACCGAACCGGACTCCCGGGCACAGGATTTCCTCGAAGAGGACGAGGCGACGGGTCAGGGATACGTCGCCAGTCTGCGTGCGGCGGCCGCCGCACGCAGACACGACAGCACGGTCACCCGGCTCATCACCGACCTGACGGCCAGGAGCCCTGAGTTCGCGTCGTACTGGGAAAAGATGGAGGTCGAGCCCAACAGATCGACGGCCAAGACCTTCCGGCACCCCGAACTCGGCCGTCTCGACCTGACCTGCGAGATCGTCCTGAGCGCGACGGCCGGCCACAGTCTGATCATTCTGCGACCCCAGCCCGGTACGGATACAGCGGACCGCCTGGCACGCCTCGCCACCCGGCCGGACGACAACTGAACGTCTGCCACGCGCAGTCCCGAACAGCCGGTACGACGTCGTCGCCGGCCCCTCTCCTCTCCCCTCGCCCCAACCCCCCATCAGGCATGAGCCGAACAGGCCACCGAAGCCTGCGCACTTCCGCGCGCCGCCCCAGCAGACCGCAAGCCCTCACACCGCGTACCTCAGCCCCCGGCCCCCAGCCAGCCAGCCAGCCAGCAAGAAGGAACCCCATGCCCACCGTCACCACCCCGCACGGCACCCTGCTCGGAGAACTCACCGGCGGTATCACCGCGTTCAAAGGCATCCCCTACGCCGCGGCCCCCTCCGGCCCGAACCGCTTCAGGCCGCCGCAGCCCGTCGAGAGCTGGCAGGGCATCCGCGACGCCCGCGCCTACGGGCCCACCGCGCCGAAGGGCCCGTACCCCGCCCCGCTCGACGAGATCATCCCCGAGGTGGATCTCCCCGGCGAGGACTGCCTCAACCTCAACGTCTGGACCCCCGACACGGCCGGGCATCGGCCGGTCCTGGTGTGGCTGCACGGCGGTGCCTTCACCAACGGCTCCGGGTCGGTCCCCCTCTACGACGGCAGCCGCTTCGCCCGCGACGGCGTCGTCTGCGTCACCATCAACTACCGCCTCGGCGCCGACGGTTTCCTCGCGATCGACGACGGCGACACCGCCAACCTCGGTCTGCTCGACCAGCTCGCCGCTCTGCACTGGGTGCGGGAGAACATCGCCGTGTTCGGCGGCGACCCCGCCAACGTCACCGTCTTCGGCGAGTCCGCCGGTGCCATGAGCATCGGTGCCCTGCTCGCCTCACCCCGGTCCGCCGGCCTCTTCCGCCGCGCCGCGCTGCAGAGCGGCGCCGCACACCACGCCATCAGCCCGGCCACCGCCAGACTTGTCGGGCACGGCCTGGCCGGGCTGCTCGGCGTCCCCCCGACCCGCCGCGCCATCGCCGACGTTCCGGCGGAGCGGCTCGTGCGGGGCGTGGAAGAACTGCGCGCCACCATCGCGGCCAACCCGGATCCGGTCCTGTGGGGCGAGATCGCGCAGAACATGATGCCCTTCGAACCGGTCGTCGACGGAGCCCTGCTCCCCGTAGCCCCCATCGAGGCCATCTCCTCCGGCGCCGGCGCCGATGTGGACATCCTGATCGGCACCAACAGCGACGAGTTCCGGCTCTTCCTCGTCCCCACCGGCGTACTCGACCACATAGGCGAGCCCCACCTGCGGGCCGCCGCCGCCGGTTACGGCCTGGACCCCGACGAGGCCACAGCGGCCTACCGCGCGGAGCGCCCGGACGCCTCTCCCGGTGAGCTGTTCGCCGCCCTGGTCACCGACTGGTTCTACCGCCTGCCCGCCATTCGTCTCGCGGAGCAGCGCTCCGGCGGGGCGGGCTCCACGTTCGTGTACGAGTTCGGCTGGCGGCCGCCGACCTTCGACGGCCGCCTCGGCGCCTGCCACACCCTCGAAATGCCCTTCGTCTTCGACCGTCTCGACGATCCGGCCATGAAGCCGCTGCTCGGCACCGAGCCGCCTCAGCACCTCGCGGACGCCATGCACAGCGCCTGGGTCTCCTTCGCGACCCACGGCGACCCCGGCTGGCCCGCGTACGACTCCGAGGACCGCACCACCATGCGCTTCGACACGGTCTCGAAGCCGCTCACCGACCCACGCCCGCGGCAGCGCACCCTGTGGGACGGACACAGGTGACGCCGTGCGGGGCAGGTCATGCCCCGCGGCGCACCCGGGTGCGGAAGTACCCGGGTGCGCCACTACGGCCTTCCCGCTAGTCCTCGTACGCGTCCAGCGGCGGGCAGGAACAGACCAGGTTCCGGTCGCCGTACGCCTGGTCGATCCGCCGCACCGGCGGCCAGTACTTGTCGGCGGCCGAGACCCCGGCCGGGAACACGGCCTCCTCGCGGCTGTAGGCGTGCTCCCACTCGCCGCCGAGCGCGGCAGCGGTGTGCGGCGCGTTGCGCAGCGGGTTGTCGTCCGCCGCCCACTCGCCCGAGCCGACCTTCTCGATCTCCGCGCGAATGGCGATCATCGCGTCGCAGAACCGGTCGAGTTCCGTGAGGTCCTCGCTCTCGGTGGGCTCGATCATCAGCGTGCCGGCCACCGGGAACGACATGGTCGGCGCGTGGAACCCGTAGTCGATGAACCGCTTGGCGACGTCGTCGACGCTCACACCGGTCGCCTTGGTCAGCGGCCGCAGGTCGATGATGCACTCGTGCGCCACCAGCCCGCCGGGACCGGTGTACAGGACCGGGTAGTGCGGCTCCAGACGCTTGGCCACGTAGTTGGCGCTGAGCACCGCGACCTGCGTGGCCCGCTTGAGGCCCTCCCCGCCCATGAGACGGACGTACGCCCACGAGATGGGCAGGATGCCCGCGGAACCCCAGGGCGCCGCGGAGACCGGGCCCACGCCCGTCTCCGGGCCCGCGGCGGGCTGCAGCGGGTGGTTCGGCAGGTGCGGCGCCAGGTGCTCGCGCACGCCGACCGGGCCGACGCCGGGGCCGCCGCCGCCGTGCGGGATGCAGAAGGTCTTGTGCAGGTTGAGGTGCGAGACGTCGCCGCCGAAGTGACCGGGCTTGGCGAGGCCGACCAGCGCGTTGAGGTTGGCGCCGTCGACGTAGACCTGACCGCCCGCCTCGTGCACCTGCGCGCAGATGTCGGCGACGTGCTCCTCGAACACGCCGTGCGTCGAGGGGTACGTGATCATCAGCACGGACAGCTCGTCACGGTACTGCTCGATCTTGGCACGCAGATCCTCGACGTCGATCTCGCCGTCGTCCGCGGTCTTGACGACGACGACCTTCATCCCTGCCATCACGGCACTAGCGGCGTTCGTGCCGTGCGCGGAGGACGGGATGAGACAGACGGTGCGCTGCTCGTCGCCGTTGGCCCGGTGGTAGCCGCGGACGGCCAGCAGACCGGCCAGCTCACCCTGCGAACCGGCGTTGGGCTGCAACGACACCTTGTCGTAGCCCGTGACCTCGGCGAGCCGCTCCTCCAGCTCACGGATGAGCGTCAGGTAGCCCTGCGCCTGCTCGGCGGGCGCGAAGGGGTGCAGCTGCCCGAACTCGGGCCAGGTGACCGGCTCCATCTCGGTGGTCGCGTTGAGCTTCATGGTGCACGAGCCGAGCGGGATCATGCCCCGGTCGAGCGCGTAGTCACGGTCGGCGAGGCGGCGCAGGTAGCGCAGCATCGCCGTCTCCGAGCGGTACTGGTGGAAGACCGGGTGCGCGAGGTACTCGTCGGTGCGCAGCAGCGGCTCCGGCAGCGTGTCCTGCGCGGTCCCGTCCAGTGCCGTCACATCGCCGTCGACTCCGAACGCCGACCAGACGACGCCCAGCTGGGCCCGCGTGGTCGTCTCGTCGCAGGAGAGGGACAGGTGGTCCGCGTCGACGAGGTGGAGGTTGACCCCGCCCTGGCGGGCGGCGGCGAGCGTCTCGGCGGCCCGGCCCGGCACCCGCACGGTGAGGGTGTCGAAGTACGCCTCGTGGACGACCTCGACACCGCCCGCCCTCAGACCCGCGGCGAGGATCGTGGCGTAGCGGTGGGTGCGCTGAGCGATGCCCTTCAGTCCCTCGGGGCCGTGGTAGACGGCGTACATCCCGGCCATCACGGCGAGCAGCACCTGAGCCGTGCAGATGTTGCTGGTCGCCTTCTCGCGGCGGATGTGCTGCTCCCGCGTCTGCAGGGCGAGGCGGTACGCCTTGTTGCCGTCCACGTCGACCGAGACGCCGACGAGCCGGCCGGGCAGGCTGCGCGCGAACTTCTCGCGCACCGCCATGTATCCGGCGTGCGGCCCGCCGAAGCCCATCGGCACACCGAAGCGCTGGGTCGTACCGACGGCGATGTCGGCGCCCAGCTCACCGGGCGAGGTGAGGAGCGTCAGGGCGAGCAGGTCGGCGGCGACGGTGACGACCGCGCCCAGCTCGTGCGCCCGGTCGACGACGGGCTTGAGGTCCCGCACGGCACCGGAGGCGCCGGGGTACTGGAGGAGTACGCCGTTGATCTCGCGCTCGGCCAGCTCGGCGGGGATGCCGTCGCTCAGGTCGGCGACGACGACCTCGACGCCGGTGGGCTCGGCACGGGTCTGGATCACGGCGATGGTCTGCGGCATGGTGTCCGCGTCGATGAGGAAGAGGCCCTTCTTGTTCTTCCCCATGCGCCGCGACAGCGCCATGGCCTCGGCGGCGGCCGTGCCCTCGTCGAGCAGCGAGGCGCCGGAGGTCGGCAGTCCGGTCAGGTCGGCGACCACGGTCTGGAAGTTCAGCAGGGCTTCCAGCCGCCCCTGCGAGATCTCGGGCTGATAGGGCGTGTACGCCGTGTACCAGGCCGGGCTCTCCATGACGTTGCGCAGAATGACGGGCGGCGTGAACGTCCCGTAGTAACCGAGCCCGATCATGGAGTCCAGCACCTGGTTGCGATCCGCCAGGGAGCGCAGCTCGGCCAGCACCTCGGCCTCGGTACGCGCACCCGGCAGTTCCAGCGCGTCGGCGTTCTTGATCACATCCGGCACCGCGGTGGCCGTCAGCTCGTCGAGCGAGCCGTACCCCACCTGCGCGAGCATCTTGGCGCGGGCCGCGGAGTCGGGCCCGATGTGACGCTGCTCGAAGGGGATTCCCTGTTCGAGCTCGGAGAGCGGAATACGTTGGGCGGTCATTACGGAGGCCTCCTGGTCTGACGACCTTCGAGGGGCACCACGATGTGGGTGCCCGAACGGCCTCCCCCTCTGTCATCTCAACCTGAGAGCTTCACCGGCTCGCCGTGAAGGCGCGCCGGCTTTCACCGTCGGTGAGAGCGGAGGCCCGTCGAACACTCGAACACCGCTCTGCTTTCCAGAGTGACCTCGTCCATGCGGTACGTGTGCCTGAGAGATTCCGGGGAGGATTTGCTCCTTCGGCGCCTCCGATGAAGCCTGGAGGACTCTCCCGCACGGGGTCAGCAGCCGTCGCCCAGCCTACCAGCGGGGTTCCCTCAAGTGGCCGCCCTCCTCAAAGTGCTCTTTCGTAGTGCTTACGGATGAGTTGCGAGCAGCTGGAGGGACCGTGCAGACCGACATCGATCCGCGCAACCTGATAGGCCGCAAGGCGTTCGACCGCAACGGCACGAAGATCGGCACCGTCGACGAGGTCTACCTCGACGACGCGACCGGTGCGCCGGAGTGGGCGGCCATACGCACCGGCCTGTTCAGCCGGGACGCCTTCGTCCCCCTGGAGCCCAGCAAGGTGGTCGACGACTCCCTGCACATCCCCTTCGAACGCTCCCTGATCAAGGACGCCCCCGACTTCGGAGTGGGCCGCCACCTCTCCCCCGAACAAGAACTGCAGCTCTACCACCACTACGGCCTGGACCTGGCCCCACCACCCCCCTTCCCGGACCACGACTTCGGCCACCTGGCAACCACAGAAGACCCCACCTGACACCCGCCCCACCTGGGGCCGCGGCCCTTTGGGGACGCGGCGATCGGCGCAATCCTCTCGCCCTCCAGGGGCGCGGGGAACGGCGCAATCTTTTAGGGGCGCGGGGAACTGCGCAACCAGCCACAACGGCCCCGCACCCACAAACGCACCCCCACCCCTACCCCTCCGCATCCATCGCCGAAGGCACCCGCGCAACCAGAGGCAACGGCTCAGCCACCTCCAACCCAGGATCATCGATACGAAACGTCTTCACCCGCCCCGGCAAGGAATCCGGCGTCTCGAACCGCACGGTGACCCTCCCCAGCCCACTCCCCTGCACCCACCCATGCCCGAACTCGGCATGCCGAACATCGTGCCCCGCCCGCCACTGCCGCTCCGCCGCAGGCTCCGGCACCTCGGGCACCCGCCCCGCCGCCGGCCCGACCGCCTCCCCAGCAACCTCCTCGACCGCCTCCGCCCCACCCCGCTCCGCCCCCTCGTCGACAACGACAGCGGCATCCTCAGCAGCCCGCTCCAGGGCCTGCTGCGCCTGGGCCTGCGCGAACAGATCCTCCTGCGTGTAGTCGGCAAGCCCCGAAACCCCGACCCCCAACAACCGCACACCCCCCGTGGTGTCCACCGCCTCCAGCAGCCGCGCGGCAGCCTCCCGCACCACCGAGGGGTCGTCCGTGGGCCCCCGCAACGTCTCCGACCGCGTCAGCGTCGAGAAGTCGTACCGCCGCACCTTCAGCACGATGGTCCGCCCCGACAGATGCGCCCCCCGCAACCGCTGGACACACCGGTCCGCAAGCCGCTGCACCTCCATCCGCACCCGCACCCGGTCATGGATGTCCACGTCGTACGTGTCCTCGACGGACACCGACTTGGTGTCCCGCTCGGCCACCACGGGCCGCTCGTCGCGGGCCAGCGCCATGGCGTACAGGGCGAGGCCGTGGGCCTTCCCCAGCAGCCGTACGAGCTCGTCCTCGCCCGCCTCGGCGATCTCCCCGACCGTGCTGATCCCGCCCCGCCGCAGATGGTCCCCCGTGGCGGGCCCCACGCCCGGCAGGATGCGCACCGACATGGGCGCGAGCAGGGCCCGCTCGGTGCCCGGCTCTATCAGCACGAGCCCGTCGGGCTTGGCCTGCTCGGAGGCGATCTTCGCGAGCATCTTGCAGGCCGCGAGACCCACGGATCCGGTGAGCCCCGTGACGGCCCGGATGTCGGCGCGCAGCTTCCTCCCGGCCAGCAGCGCGGACCGCTCGTCCCAGGCCGTCTCCCCGGCCTCCAGATCCACGAACGCCTCGTCCAGGCTCAGCGGCTCCACCAGCGGCGACAGCTCCCGCAGGAGCCCCATCACCTGCTCGCTGATCTGCCGGTAGAGCCCGAAGCGCGGTACGAGGTAGGCGGCGTTCGGTGCCAGGCGGCGGGCCTGCGCCATGGGCATCGCCGAATGCACCCCGAAGACCCGCGCCTCGTACGAACAGGTGGAGACCACGCCCCGCGGTCCGAGGCCCCCCACGATGACCGCCTTACCGCGCAGGCTCGGCTTGGACGCCTGCTCCGCCGAGGCGAAGAAGGCATCCATGTCGAGATGCAGGATCGTGGGCGCGGTTCTCACATGTCCGATGCTGCCCTACGCCACTGACAATGCCCCTGCACACCGCCCGCGAGACGGTGCGGGACCGCACGCCGACCGGCCTGACCACCGGGCCGCGGGGGACCTCCACGGCCGGCTCAGACCGCCCGGTTGCGCCGCCGAGCCAGCTCGTCCGTGGGGTTGGCCCCGACGAGCGTCTCACCCGTGTCGACACGCTCCCCGTGCAGCTGTGAGAGCGCGCTCTCCACGTCCCGCCACACCACGCCCACGGCGATGCCGAAGATGCCCTGACCGCCCTGGAGAAGGGCGTGGACCTCGTCGGGCGAGGAGCATTCGTAGACCGTCGCGCCGTCGCTCATCAGCGTCATCCGCTCCAGGTCGCAGGATCCCCGCTCCTTGAGGTGCTGGACCGTGGTGCGGATGTTCTGCAGCGAGACCCCCGTGTCGAGGAACCGCTTGACGATCTTCAGGACGACCACGTCCCGGAAGCTGTAGAGCCGCTGTGTCCCCGACCCGTAGGCGGGCCGCACGCTGGGCTCGACCAGCCCGGTCCGCGCCCAGTAGTCCAACTGCCGATAGGTGATCCCCGCGGCCGCGCAGGCCGTGGGCCCGCGATAACCGATCTCCTCGGACGCCACCTCGTCGTCCCCCGGCACCACCGTCGGCCGCTGTACGTGATCGGCCGCGCTGCTGTGAAGCGGGTACGGGCCGCTGTCCCCCAGACCGCGTCCGGGAGCACCCCCAGCCGTACCGTCGCCGCTGCTTCTCACGCCGACCTCCGTCCTTGAACTGCCTTCTCGACGGTAGGCAGTCACCAGGGGCTCGTCAACGATCGCCACACTCGGCACGCCGGGTGATAATCACCCTGAGAGTGGTTTCCCGTACCCCATCGCGGGGAAAGGCTAGCCGAATGCTCTCGGGACGACCGCCGCACGGCCCGTCGTGCGACGGCCCCGGAGGGTCACCGACCGGCTTCTCACGCCGTCACTGGCTGTTGGTCCCGAAGTCCTCGGGCGAGATCTGGTCGAGGAACTCGCGGAACTTCTCCACCTCGTCCTCCTGCTCGTCCGGGATCGCGATGCCGGCGTCGTCCAGGACGCCGTCGCTGCCGTAGATGGGCGTCCCGGTGCGCAGCGCCAGCGCTATGGCGTCGGACGGCCGCGCGCTGACCTCGACTCCGCTGGCGAACACCAGCTCCGCGTAGAAGACACCCTCCCGCAGGTCGGTGATGCGCACTTCGGTCAGCTCCTGGCCGACGGCCTCCAGCACGTCCTTGAACAGGTCGTGGGTCAGCGGTCGCGCGGGGGCCATGCCCTGCTGCGCGAAGGCGATCGCCGTCGCCTCCCCCGGCCCGATCCAGATGGGGAGGTAACGGTCGCCTCCCACTTCACGCAGGAGCACGATCGGTTGGTTGGAGGGCATTTCGACCCGGACACCTACGACGTCGAGCTCGTTCACACAGCAACCCTAGGCCGTGCCCGGCACCTTTGGGTAGTCGAGCACGGAATGGGTGCCCTATCCCACGTTCCGCGCGGGCCGCCGGGTCAGGGCAGCCGCACCCCGAGGGCCGACTGGACCAGGGCGGCGTGCAGCTTCACCGCGAGTCCCGCCAGCTCCTTGGTGCGCGCTTGTGCGTGTGCCCTGGTCTGCGGGTTGCGATGGAGCCGCAGGGGTGCCACGACCTGATCCACCAGCCCCGCCTCGCGGTCGGCTGCGGCCTTCACGGCGCGCAGATGCCGTGGCTCGATCCCGAACCGCCCGAGTTCCAGGACCAGTCCGGCGACGGTCACCGCCTCGGCGTCGTACACCCCGTCCAGCACCGGGGTGATGAGTCCGTACGACTCCCACTCGTCGAGCTCCTGCTCACCGATCTCGGCGGCGGCCAGCAACTCGTCCCGTCCGATCCGGGCCACGGTGGGCTCCTCCGGATCGCTCGGTGCCTCACCGTCGCGCTGACGCCCCACGGAGGGCAGCGGGACAGCCTCTCCGCGTCCCATGGCGTCCAGGTGTTCCCGGATGACCTTCAGCGGCAGATAGTGGTCCCGCTGCATCCTCAGGACGTGCCCGAGACGCTCTATGTCGCCGGCGCTGAACTTGCGGTACCCGGACGGGGTCCGCTGCGGCTCGATGAGGCCCTCGGACTCCAGGAACCGGATCTTGGAGACAGTGACCTCGGGGAACTCGTCACGCAGCACGTTCAGCACCGTGCCGATGCTCATCAGCCCGTGGTCCGTGGCGGCGGCGCCGTGTCCGGCACCGCCGCTCGGTGTTCGAAGCATGGACCTTCCCTGGGGGTCTCCCCGGACAAAGTCTGGGGGAGGGTCAGATGCCCCGCTGGCTCGCGTAGAAGACCAGCCGGTACTTGCCGATCTGCACCTCGTCACCGTTCGACAGGGGAACCCGGTCGATCCGCTCCCGGTTGACGTACGTGCCGTTGAGGCTGCCGACGTCCGCCACCGTGAACGAACCGTCGGGCTCACGGCGGAACTCCACATGGCGGCGCGACACGGTCACGTCGTCCAGGAAGATGTCGCTCTGCGGATGACGGCCGGCCGTGGTCAGATCGCCGTCCAGCAGGAAGCGGCTGCCCGAGTTGGGCCCCCGCCGCACCACCAGGAGCGCCGAGCCGAGCGGCAGGGCGTCGACGGCGGCCTGCGCCTCGGGAGACAGCATCGGCATCTGCGTCTGGCCGGTGGCCTCGGCGTCGTAGGCCTCAAGGCCGGAGATGGAGATCGTCGAAGTGGTCTCCGACGGGCGCTCCGGGGTCGCCCCGGCCCGCAACGGCGCACCACAGTTCGAGCAGAAGCGGCTCGCTTCCGCGTTGCGGTTACCGCACCTCGTACACACCAGGGCCGACATGGACGGATCCTCCTGCCGCGGCTGCCCCGCCGGGGTATTGGACGCGTACGGGTCGGAGCCGAAACCTCCACCCGCACCTGAGGTTGACGGATCTCCGAAACCTATGCGCCCCGACTGGGCAGGGTCAACAGACGGCGCGCCCTGACCACCGGAAATGTCACCGCCCGGCCCACCGACCTCGTCCCGGAACAACGGGCGGTCTCCCTGTCCCTCGGCGTCCGAGGGCCGCGGTGCACGGTGCCGGGCAGTGGCGTTGTCGCTGCCCTCTCGTGCGCTCTTGCCGAACAACTTCGCAAACAACTTCACGGGCGATTCCCCTTGACCGAAACAGACCCGCCCGTGGGGCAGGACGAACCCTGATTGCACACACCGGTCGAGCCGGACACCCTCACAACGTCCGTATCCACCAGACAGTTTCCACCACGCACCACCCATTCGGTGCGCCGACCCCCCGCAACCTCATGCCCTGGAGCAGCTGCCTCCAAGCGCCCCCGGCTCATTGGGAGGACGACCGAGCGTAGTCAGGCCGCTTCGCCGGTCGCAAGGCGTCCACGACGATCTTGTCCGAGCGTTCCACCGTGACAGTGGCCTGCTCCTTCTCCAAAGTCTGCACCACTCCGCCAGGGATGTTGAGCGCCGGTTCGAGGTCCTGAGGCTTGCCGATGACCTTGAAACGATACGGGGAGCTGATCTTGTTCCCGTCCACGGCGACTCCCCCGCTCTCATCCGTCAGATAGGTGCCCGCGACGATCCGTACACCATTGACCTGGATCGCCTCCGCGCCGGCCGCCCGGAGCTCCTGGACCGCGTCGAGCAGCATGTCGGCCTCGACCGTCCCCTTCCCGTCGTCGATCGTCAGTGTGATGCCGGGGCCCTGCGCCGCCACGGTGCCCGCCAGAATGCCGAGTTGCTTCTCCTTCTCGACCGTCTGCTTGCGGGCCTCCTCGGCCTGGTCCGAGCTGTTCTCCAGTTCGGTGCGCTGATCCTCCAGCCCCTGCTTCTCCTCTTCCAGACGCTGTGTACGGTCATCGAGTTCATCGAGGATGCGTACGAGGTCCTCCTGACGTGCGCCGCGCAGGGCGCCGTCGTCGTCGCTGTTGGAGGCCACCTGGACGGCCAGGCCGAAGCCGAGGCCGAACAGCAGAAGCGCGACGATGAGTTGCGCACGGGACACCCGCGGCGGCCACAGGCCCATCACGAGCCGCTGACGGCCGGTAGGGGCGGCGGGCCCGCTCGGCTCCGGCTCGGCCTGGGGCGGCCGGGGCTCCGCCGCGTTCTCCGGAGCCTTTGCCGCCACTTCTTCGGGCAGTTCCTCGCGCAGCGGGTTCTCGGGGGTCCCCGGCGTCTCGTCCTTGCTGCTCATCGCCGTCACGCCCGGAAGACGTGCCGGCGGATCGCCGCGGCGTTGGAGAAGATGCGAATGCCCAGGACGACCACGACGCCCGTGGACAACTGCGCGCCCACGCCCAACTTGTCGCCCAGGAAGACGATCAGCGCGGCCACCACCACGTTGGACAGGAACGACACCACGAAGACCTTGTCGTCGAAGATGCCGTCGAGCATCGCCCGCAGACCTCCGAACACGGCGTCGAGCGCCGCGACGACGGCGATCGGAAGATAGGGCTCGACCATCGCCGGCACCTCGGGCCGGACCAACAATCCAGCCACGACTCCCACGACGAGGCCCAGTACGGCGATCACGATGTGCCTTTCTCTGTGCTCGGTTCTGCTGTTCGTACGATCACACTCGGTGCTGCGGGCAGCCGGACCTCGTCCTCGGCGGAAATACTGGTCCTGATCCCGAAGTTCTCCTGCAGAGCGTGCAGATACTGCCCGTCCCCGCTGTTCTGGAACTTGGTGCTCAGCCGGTCCCCGTCCCCCACGGCCAACACCGTGTACGGCGGCACCAACGGCTTGTTGTCGACCAGTATCGCGTCACCCGCGGCCCTGATCGCGGACAGGGCGGTCAACCGCTGTCCGTTGATCGTGACGGCCTCGGCGCCCGACTCCCAGAGCCCGTTGACGACACGCTGCATGTCGCGGTCGCGTACGCGTCCGGTGTCCGAGAAGCCCGATGTCTCACGCGCGTCCCCGTCACCGGCGTGGTCGGCTTCCTTCGCGTCGTCCACGACGAGTTTCACACCGGGCCCGTGCACTTCGAGCGCACCGGACAGGATGCCCAACAGCTCGCCCTGGTCACCGCCGTGCTTCTTCAATGCCTCGCGCTGCCGGGCGCCCACGTCGTCGCGGAGCTCGTCGATGGCGTCCTCAAGGTCCTCGGCCGCCGACGTCTCGCTGTCGATGCGGTCGATGAGTTCCTCGCGCTCCTTGGCGACGACCGGGGCCGCTATCCGCGCCTGCGCCGCGCCCACTGTCACCAGAAGTGCCGCGAGCACCAGACCGGCCGCCAGACCGAGCTTCGCCGGCAGCGTCTTGGGCATCCCGCCCGTACCTTCGGCCTTCCGCCGGGCAGCGGCCTCGGCATACCCCTCGTCGAGACTGTGGTCCATGACGTTGGTGAGCAGCGACATGGACGCGTCCGGGCGCGAGGGGCGCGTGGGGGTGCTCCGAACGGGGGGCTGCTGCGGCATGCCGCACATCGTCGCACGTCGCGACCTGTAGCTCCGAACGGCCCCACCGACGTGCCGGACGGGCCCCTTTGAGGGAACCGTCCGGCACGCGCGGGTACTGCTCAGCGACCTGCGCTGTCCACCACCGACGACCACTCGTCGAGCAGTGCCTGCGCCGACGCGTCGTCGGGCCCCTCGGCCCACAGATGGGTGACCGCCTCCGCCGGATCGGGCAGAACCATCACCCAGCGTCCGTCGGTCTCCACGACACGCACACCGTCGGTCGTGTCCACGAACCGGTCACCGGCCGCTTCCACGACGCGCCGCATCACCAGGCCCTTGACCGCCCAGGGAGTCGCGAGATCGCGCTTGAGGACGTGAGCCCGCGGAATGCGCGCGTCGATCTGACTGAGCGTGAGCTGCGTCCGTGCCACCAGACCGATGAGCCGGACGAAGGCCGCCGTGCCGTCGAAGACACTGCTGAACTCCGGCACGATGAACCCACCGCGCCCGTCGCCTCCGAAGATCGTCGACTCCTCGCGCCCGACGCGCGTCAGATCGTCCGGGGACGTCATCGTCCAGTCGACCTGCGTCCCGTGGTACGCCGCCACCTGCTCGGCGATCCTCGTGGTGGTCACCGGCAACGCCACACGTCCGCTGCGCCGTTCGGCCGCCACCAGATCGAGCATGACCAGCAGCGCCCGGTCGTCCTCGATGATCCGGCCCTTCTCGTCGACGAGCGACAGCCGCTCGCCCACCGGGTCGAACCGCACTCCGAACGCGGCCCGGGCGGAAGCCACGATCTCGCCGAGCCGGACCATCCCGGACCGGCGGGTGTCCGCCGTCTCCGTGGGGCGCGACTCGTCGAGCCCCGGGTTGATGGTCAGCGCGTCGACCCCGAGCTTGCCCAACAGGCTCGGCAGCACCAGTCCGGCACTGCCGTTGGACGCGTCCACGACCACCTTCAGCCCGGAGTCGGCGATCCCGGTCGTGTCGATGTTCCTGAGCAGGGAGCCGGTGTACGAGTCGAACACGCTGGCCGGGAAATGCAGATCGCCGATCTCACCGGGGAACGCACGCCGGTACTCCTGCCGCGCGAACACCCGGTCGAGCTTGCGCTGGCTGCCCTGCGACAGGTCCGCGCCGTTTCCGTCGAAGAACATGATGTCGACCGAGTCGGGAACTCCGGGCGTCGTACGGATCATGATCCCGCCCGCGCTGCCCCGCGCGGTCTGCTGCCGCGCCACCGGGAGCGGCACGTTCTCCAGGTCCCGTACGTCCATGGCGCTGGCCTGCAGAGCCGAGATGACGGCCCTCTTGAGCGCGCGGGCGCCCCTGGAGTGGTCACGGGCCGTCGTGACGGTGGAACCCTTCTTGAGGGTCGTCGCGTACGCCCCCGCCAGGCGCACCGCGAGCTCGGGCGTGATCTCCACGTTGAGGATCCCGGACACCCCACGGGCTCCGAAGAGATGCGCCTGGCCCCGGGACTCCCAGATGACCGACGTATTGACGAAGGCGCCGGCCTCGATCGTCTTGAACGGATATACCCGCACATTGCCCTGGACGATCGATTCCTCGCCGACGAGGCACTCGTCCCCGATGACGGCGCCGTCCTCGATACGCGCCGCGCGCATGATGTCGGTGTTCTTGCCGATGACACAGCCACGCAGATTGCTGTGCTGACCGATGTACACGTTGTCGTGCAGTACGGCCTTGTGCAGGAACGCCCCGGTTTTCACGACGACGTTGGAGCCCACCACGGTGTGCTCACGGATTTCGACGTCGGCCTCGACCTTGGCGTAGTCCCCGATGTAGAGCGGGCCCCGCAGCACCGCGTCGGGGTGGACCTCGGCGCCTTCGGCGACCCAGACTCCGGGCGATATCTCGAAGCCGTCCAGCTCGACGTCGACCTTGCCCTCAAGGACATCGGCCTGTGCCTTCACATAACTCTCGTGCGTGCCGACGTCCTCCCAGTAGCCCTCGGCGACATAGCCGTAGATCGGCTTGCCCTCCTTCATGAGCTGAGGGAAGACATCGCCCGACCAGTCGACGGAGACATCGGCCTCGACGTAGTCGAAGACTTCGGGCTCCATTACATAGATGCCCGTATTCACCGTGTCCGAGAAGACCTGGCCCCAGGTCGGCTTCTCAAGAAAGCGCTCGACCTTGCCCTCGTCATCGACAATGGTGATGCCGAATTCCAGAGGATTGGGAACGCGGGTCAAACAGACCGTGACCAGCCCACCCTTTTCCTTGTGGAAGTTGATGAGATCGGTGAGGTCGAAGTCGGTCAGAGCATCGCCTGAGATCACGAGGAACGTATCGTCCTTCAGTGCCTCCTCGGCGTTCTTGACACTGCCGGCAGTACCGAGTGGCTTCTCCTCGTTGGCATAGGTGAGCTCCATACCGAGCTCTTCACCGTCACCGAAGTAGTTCTTGACCAGCGAGGCCAGGAACTGGACAGTGACGACGGTTTCGTTGAGCCCATGCCGCTTGAGCAGCCGTAGCACGTGCTCCATGATCGGGCGATTGGCCACAGGCAGGAGCGGCTTGGGCATGCTTGAGGTCATGGGGCGAAGGCGTGTGCCTTCGCCTCCGGCCATCACGACGGCCTTCATGTCGGAAGCGTCCTCCTTGAAGAGACGGTCTAGCCGACTTCACCCGTCAGATTGTCCCGCACATTCTCGTTGCGGGCCATCCAGAGACCTCTACGGCCGCCCATTGGGCGAGCTCAGTCGGCCATGGTTGTCCGCACGAACAAGGCGGCGGACCTGAACCACGTAGAGGATCCCTGCCCACCAATACAGAGTTGTACCCCATCCTGCGAACGCCCATCCGAAAATAGCAGCGAGTGACGCAAGCCATCCACTTCCGTCACTGAGCAGCAACAACGGGAACGCGTACATCAAGTTGAACGTTGCAGCCTTCCCGAGGAAGTTCACCTGGGGCGGCGGATAGCCGTGCCGCCTGAGGATGCCCACCATCACGAGCAGAACCAGCTCGCGCGCCAGGAGGACGGCTGTCAGCCACAGCGGCAGAATCTCGCGCCAGGTGAGCCCGAGCAGGGTCGTCAGAATGTAGAGCCGGTCGGCCGCGGGGTCCAGCAGCCGGCCGAGGCTGCTGATCTGGTTCCACCGCCGGGCGAGCTTGCCGTCCAGATAGTCGCTGATACCGCTCAACATGAGCACCAGAAGTGCCCAGCCGTCGCTGTTGGGGCCGCCGAACTCCGGCCTGAGGATCAGCCACAGAAAGAGCGGTACGCCCGCGAGACGCGCCATGCTGAGGATGTTCGGGATGGTGAGGACCCGGTCTGTCTGGACGCGGGTCTCCTGGACCTCCACCCGGGGGCCTCCTGTGGGAACGTGCCAACGTTGCCCCCTGACCTTACCCTCAGGCATCTGCCCGCAGCGCGGAGGGGGTTCGGCGGCCTCTCTGAAAACAAAAAAAGCTCCGGCTCCCTGGATTGATAATCCAGGGAGCCGGAGCTCTAAAAGAAGTTCGGCGGCGTCCTACTCTCCCACAGGGTCCCCCCTGCAGTACCATCGGCGCTGTAAGGCTTAGCTTCCGGGTTCGGAATGTAACCGGGCGTTTCCCTCACGCTATGACCACCGAAACACTTTGAAACTCTGATTCAAATCAACCGCACCACACCCCCCGTGACCAAACAAGGGAGTGCGGGGTTGTTCGTGGTTTCAGAACCAACACAGTGGACGCGAGCAACTGAGGACAAGCCCTCGGCCTATTAGTACCGGTCAGCTCCACCCCTTACAGGGCTTCCACATCCGGCCTATCAACCCAGTCGTCTACTGGGAGCCTTAACCAATCTAGTTGGTGGGAATACTCATCTCGAAGCAGGCTTCCCGCTTAGATGCTTTCAGCGGTTATCCCTCCCGAACGTAGCCAACCAGCCATGCCCTTGGCAGGACAACTGGCACACCAGAGGTTCGTCCGTCCCGGTCCTCTCGTACTAGGGACAGCCCTTCTCAATATTCCTACGCGCACAGCGGATAGGGACCGAACTGTCTCACGACGTTCTAAACCCAGCTCGCGTACCGCTTTAATGGGCGAACAGCCCAACCCTTGGGACCGACTCCAGCCCCAGGATGCGACGAGCCGACATCGAGGTGCCAAACCATCCCGTCGATATGGACTCTTGGGGAAGATCAGCCTGTTATCCCCGGGGTACCTTTTATCCGTTGAGCGACGGCGCTTCCACAAGCCACCGCCGGATCACTAGTCCCGACTTTCGTCCCTGCTCGACCCGTCGGTCTCACAGTCAAGCTCCCTTGTGCACTTACACTCAACACCTGATTGCCAACCAGGCTGAGGGAACCTTTGGGCGCCTCCGTTACTCTTTAGGAGGCAACCGCCCCAGTTAAACTACCCATCAGACACTGTCCCTGATCCGGATCACGGACCCAGGTTAGACATCCAGCACGACCAGACTGGTATTTCAACGACGACTCCACACTGGCTGGCGCCAATGCTTCACAGTCTCCCAGCTATCCTACACAAGCCGAACCGAACACCAATATCAAACTATAGTAAAGGTCCCGGGGTCTTTCCGTCCTGCTGCGCGAAACGAGCATCTTTACTCGTAGTGCAATTTCACCGGGCCTATGGTTGAGACAGTCGAGAAGTCGTTACGCCATTCGTGCAGGTCGGAACTTACCCGACAAGGAATTTCGCTACCTTAGGATGGTTATAGTTACCACCGCCGTTTACTGGCGCTTAAGTTCTCAGCCTCGCACACCCGAAGGTGCACTAACCGGTCCCCTTAACGTTCCAGCACCGGGCAGGCGTCAGTCCGTATACATCGCCTTACGGCTTCGCACGGACCTGTGTTTTTAGTAAACAGTCGCTTCTCGCTGGTCTCTGCGGCCATCCCCAGCTCACCGAGTAAATCGGATCACCAAGAATGGCCCCCTTCTCCCGAAGTTACGGGGGCATTTTGCCGAGTTCCTTAACCATAGTTCACCCGAACGCCTCGGTATTCTCTACCTGACCACCTGAGTCGGTTTAGGGTACGGGCCGCCATGAAACTCGCTAGAGGCTTTTCTCGACAGCATAGGATCATCCACTTCACCACAATCGGCTCGGCATCAGGTCTCACCCTTAACGTCATCCGGATTTACCTAGATAACGGGCTACACCCTTACCCCGGGACAACCACCGCCCGGGCTGGACTACCTTCCTGCGTCACCCCATCACTCACCTACTACAGGTCTGGTCCGTCGGCTCCACCACTTTCCATTCCCCGAAGGGTCCGGAACGGCTTCACGGACTTAGCATCGCCTGGTTCGATGTTTGACGCTTCACAGCGGGTACCGGAATATCAACCGGTTATCCATCGACTACGCCTGTCGGCCTCGCCTTAGGTCCCGACTTACCCTGGGCAGATCAGCTTGACCCAGGAACCCTTAGTCAATCGGCGCACACGTTTCTCACGTGTGTATCGCTACTCATGCCTGCATTCTCACTCGTGAACCGTCCACCACTGCCTTCCGGCGCGGCTTCACCCGGCACACGACGCTCCCCTACCCATCCATACAGGCGTTGGCCCTATTGCATGAATGACACGACTTCGGCGGTACGCTTGAGCCCCGCTACATTGTCGGCGCGGAATCACTAGACCAGTGAGCTATTACGCACTCTTTCAAGGGTGGCTGCTTCTAAGCCAACCTCCTGGTTGTCTGTGCGACTCCACATCCTTTCCCACTTAGCGTACGCTTAGGGGCCTTAGTCGATGCTCTGGGCTGTTTCCCTCTCGACCATGGAGCTTATCCCCCACAGTCTCACTGCCGCGCTCTCACTTACCGGCATTCGGAGTTTGGCTAAGGTCAGTAACCCGGTAGGGCCCATCGCCTATCCAGTGCTCTACCTCCGGTAAGAAACACACGACGCTGCACCTAAATGCATTTCGGGGAGAACCAGCTATCACGGAGTTTGATTGGCCTTTCACCCCTAACCACAGGTCATCCCCCAGGTTTTCAACCCTGGTGGGTTCGGTCCTCCACGACCTCTTACAGCCGCTTCAACCTGCCCATGGCTAGATCACTCCGCTTCGGGTCTTGAGCGCGCTACTATATCGCCCTATTCGGACTCGCTTTCGCTACGGCTTCCCCACACGGGTTAACCTCGCAACACACCGCAAACTCGCAGGCTCATTCTTCAAAAGGCACGCAGTCACGACTGCATGTGCAAGCACATACAGCGACGCTCCCACGGCTTGTAGGCACACGGTTTCAGGTACTATTTCACTCCGCTCCCGCGGTACTTTTCACCATTCCCTCACGGTACTATCCGCTATCGGTCACCAGGGAATATTTAGGCTTAGCGGGTGGTCCCGCCAGATTCACACGGGATTTCTCGGGCCCCGTGCTACTTGGGTGTCTCTCAAACGAGCCGTTGATGTTTCGACTACGGGGGTCTTACCCTCTACGCCGGACCTTTCGCATGTCCTTCGCCTACACCAACGGTTTCTGACTCGTCTCACAGCCGGCAGACTGTGAAAGAGAGATCCCACAACCCCGCATGCGCAACCCCTGCCGGGTCTCACACACATACGGTTTGGCCTCATCCGGTTTCGCTCGCCACTACTCCCGGAATCACGGTTGTTTTCTCTTCCTGCGGGTACTGAGATGTTTCACTTCCCCGCGTTCCCTCCACACACCCTATGTGTTCAGATGTGGGTGACAGCCCATGACGACTGCCGGGTTTCCCCATTCGGAAACCCCCGGATCAAAGCCTGGTTGACGGCTCCCCGGGGACTATCGTGGCCTCCCACGTCCTTCATCGGTTCCTGGTACCAAGGCATCCACCGTGCGCCCTTAAAAACTTGGCCACAGATGCTCGCGTCCACTGTGCAGTTCTCAAACAACGACCAACCACCCATCACCCCACCCTTACCAGGTGAGTGCACTGGGGCCGGCACCGAAGGACGACCATGACGGCCGCACCTTCAGACACCCAACAGCGTGCCCGACCCTCTCGACCCCCCGGGTCTGCTTTCCACGCCCCGAAGGACAGTACTTGCAGCCAGAAGAAGACTGAGAGTGCCGAATAATCAACGTTCCACCCTTGAGCAACCAGCATCGAACATTCGCCGATGTACTGGCCTCTGACCAGGTTCCCGAAGGTTCCTGGTAAGAAATGCTCCTTAGAAAGGAGGTGATCCAGCCGCACCTTCCGGTACGGCTACCTTGTTACGACTTCGTCCCAATCGCCAGTCCCACCTTCGACAGCTCCCTCCCCACAAGGGGGTTGGGCCACCGGCTTCGGGTGTTACCGACTTTCGTGACGTGACGGGCGGTGTGTACAAGGCCCGGGAACGTATTCACCGCAGCAATGCTGATCTGCGATTACTAGCAACTCCGACTTCATGGGGTCGAGTTGCAGACCCCAATCCGAACTGAGACAGGCTTTTTGAGATTCGCTCCACCTTGCGGTATCGCAGCTCATTGTACCTGCCATTGTAGCACGTGTGCAGCCCAAGACATAAGGGGCATGATGACTTGACGTCGTCCCCACCTTCCTCCGAGTTGACCCCGGCAGTCTCCTGTGAGTCCCCATCACCCCGAAGGGCATGCTGGCAACACAGAACAAGGGTTGCGCTCGTTGCGGGACTTAACCCAACATCTCACGACACGAGCTGACGACAGCCATGCACCACCTGTCACCCGACCACAAGGGGGGCCGTATCTCTACGGCTTTCCGGGCGATGTCAAGCCTTGGTAAGGTTCTTCGCGTTGCGTCGAATTAAGCCACATGCTCCGCTGCTTGTGCGGGCCCCCGTCAATTCCTTTGAGTTTTAGCCTTGCGGCCGTACTCCCCAGGCGGGGAACTTAATGCGTTAGCTGCGGCACCGACGACGTGGAATGTCGCCAACACCTAGTTCCCACCGTTTACGGCGTGGACTACCAGGGTATCTAATCCTGTTCGCTCCCCACGCTTTCGCTCCTCAGCGTCAGTAATGGCCCAGAGATCCGCCTTCGCCACCGGTGTTCCTCCTGATATCTGCGCATTTCACCGCTACACCAGGAATTCCGATCTCCCCTACCACACTCTAGTCTGCCCGTATCGAATGCAGACCCGGGGTTAAGCCCCGGGCTTTCACATCCGACGCGACAGACCGCCTACGAGCTCTTTACGCCCAATAATTCCGGACAACGCTTGCGCCCTACGTATTACCGCGGCTGCTGGCACGTAGTTAGCCGGCGCTTCTTCTGCAGGTACCGTCACTTTCGCTTCTTCCCTGCTGAAAGAGGTTTACAACCCGAAGGCCGTCATCCCTCACGCGGCGTCGCTGCATCAGGCTTTCGCCCATTGTGCAATATTCCCCACTGCTGCCTCCCGTAGGAGTCTGGGCCGTGTCTCAGTCCCAGTGTGACCGGTCGCCCTCTCAGGCCGGCTACCCGTCGTCGCCTTGGTGAGCTTCTACCTCACCAACAAGCTGATAGGCCGCGGGCTCATCCTTCACCGCCGGAGCTTTCAACCCCCACCCATGCGAGTGGAAGTATCATCCGGTATTAGACCCCGTTTCCAGGGCTTGTCCCAGAGTGAAGGGCAGATTGCCCACGTGTTACTCACCCGTTCGCCACTAATCCACCCCGAAGGGCTTCATCGTTCGACTTGCATGTGTTAAGCACGCCGCCAGCGTTCGTCCTGAGCCAGGATCAAACTCTCCGTGAATGTTTTCCCGTAATCGGGATCACATCATGAGAGCGGAACGACCAACCGGAATAAGGAAGGCCGTTCACAGCGTCCTCGCTGATGCGCCTACCGTGCTTACGCCCGGCAGGACTTTTTCAAAGGAACCTCGTCCCGACCGAACGGCCGGAGACGGGGTATCAACATATCTGGCGTTGATTTTTGGCACGCTGTTGAGTTCTCAAGGAACGGACGCTTCCTTTGTACTCACCCTCTCGGGCTTTCCTCCGGGCGCTTCCCTTCGTGTTCCCAAACTCTATCAGTGAATTTCCGTCTCTCTGACCACCGATTCTGCGGACATGCAGAACCAGACCCCGAGATAGGATCTGACAAGTTGGGTGCTGCCAGGCACAGAAGCACACTCGCATCACTCGGCCTCAAGCAGGAGTACGACAGTACACGGGGCTCCGGAGCGGGCGCAAATCGTTTGCGCTGTGCACTACGACCGCCAACCGGGTCCTCTGGCGCGGAACCGTCACTTCTTATGACTTACGCTGCTCAACAGTGCGCCGTCCGGGACAGGCAGTGACGGCCCATCTGAATCCCCGCCCCCCGGGAGGCTTCCCATGACCATCGTGACGTCCCCTCTTGCAGGACGCACCATCGGACTCACCGCTGTACCGGACCCGGTCTTCTCCGGGGCCATGGTCGGCCCCGGTACCGCGATCGACCCCGTGCGGGAGGCTTCGGAGGCCTTTGCACCCATCGACGGTGTCGTCGTCTCCCTTCATCCGCACGCCTTCGTCGTGGTCGACGACGAGGGTCACGGAGTGCTGACGCACCTCGGTATCGACACCGTTCAGCTCAATGGCGAGGGTTTCGAGCTGCTCGTCAACAAGGGCGACACGGTTCAGCGTGGACAGGCCGTGGTGCGGTGGGACCCTGCCGCCGTCGAAGCGGCCGGCAAGTCCCCCATCTGTCCCATCGTGGCGCTCGAAGCCACCGCCGAGTCTCTCTCCGACGTCAGCGTTGACGGCGACGTGAAGGCTGGCGACGCTCTCTTCAGCTGGCACTGACCTCATCGCCGTCGACGACGGCAGGCACAGCACGACATCACGGCGGCACGGCCCGCCGCTCTATCGGAGACGGGTGACATGGAGACAACGCTGCGAGGCGTCGGCGTGAGCCACGGTGTGGCGATCGGCGAAGTTCGGCACATGGGAACGGCGGTGCTTGAGCCGCCTGCCAAGCAGATACCGGTGGAGGACGCGGAGCGCGAACAGGGTCGCGCCCGCCAGGCCGTGGAAGCCGTGGCCGCCGACCTGATGGCGCGCGGCAATCTGGCGGGCGGCGAGGCCCAGGCCGTTCTTGAGGCCCAGGCCATGATGGCCCAGGACCCGGAGCTCATGGCCGACGTGGAACGGCGTATCGCCGTCGGAAGTACGGCGGAGCGCGGGGTGTACGACGCGTTCGCCTCGTACCGCGCGCTCCTGGCGAATGCCGGTGAGTACCTCGCGGGCCGTGTGGCGGACCTCGACGACGTGCGGAACCGTATCGTCGCCCGACTGCTCGGTGTTCCGATGCCGGGAGTTCCCGACAGTGACGAGCCGTACGTCCTTATCGCTCGGGACCTCGCGCCCGCCGACACGGCGCTGCTGGACCCCACGCTGGTCCTCGGTTTCGTCACCGAGGAGGGCGGGCCGACGAGCCACAGCGCGATCCTGGCGCGGGCGCTCGGAGTGCCCGCCGTGGTGGCACTGCCGGGAGCCGGTGAGCTGGCCGAGGGCACGATGGTCGCCGTGGACGGCAGCACCGGTGAGATCTTCGTGAACCCGAGTGCGGAGAAGAAGGCCGAGATGGAGGCCGCTGCGGCTGCGCGCAAGGCGGCGCTCGCCGGGTCGACCGGGCCCGGCGCCACCTCCGACGGACACAAGGTTCCGCTGCTGGTCAACATCGGCGGCCCCGCGGACGTGCCGGCGGCGATCGAGGCGGGCGCCGAAGGCGTGGGTCTGTTCCGCACCGAGTTCCTCTTCCTCGACGACAGCAAGAACGCGCCGTCCGAGGAGAAGCAGGTCGAGGCGTACCGCAAGGTGCTCGAAGCCTTCCCCGAGGGGCGGGTCGTGGTGCGCGTGCTCGACGCGGGCGCCGACAAACCCCTCGACTTCCTGACGCCCGCCGACGAGCCGAACCCGGCGCTCGGCGTGCGCGGTTTGCGGTCGTTGCTCGACCACCCCGACGTGCTGCGTACGCAGCTGACGGCGCTGTCGAAGGCTTCCGAGGGACTGCCCGTCCACCTTGAGGTCATGGCGCCGATGGTCGCCGACCGTGCGGACGCCAAGGCGTTCGCCGACGCGTGCCGTGCGGCGGGCCTGCGGGCGAAGTTCGGCGCCATGGTCGAGATTCCGTCGGCTTCCCTGCGGGCGCGCTCGATCCTGCAGGAGGTCGAGTTCCTTTCGCTGGGGACCAACGACCTCGCGCAGTACACCTTCGCCGCCGACCGTCAGGTGGGCGCCGTGTCCCGGCTCCAGGATCCGTGGCAGCCCGCGCTGCTCGACCTGGTCGCGATGTCCGCCGACGCGGCCGCGGCCGAGGGCAAGAGCTGTGGCGTCTGTGGCGAGGCCGCTTCGGACCCGCTGCTCGCCTGTGTGCTGACCGGTCTGGGTGTCACCTCCCTCTCCATGGGTGCGGCGTCGATTCCCTACGTCCGCGCGACGTTGGCCAAGTACACGCTGGCGCAGTGCGAGCGGGCCGCGGCGGCCGCGCGTGCCTGCGACAGCGCCGAGGAGGCGCGCACTGCGGCTCAGGCGGTGCTGTCCGGCGAGTAGTCCGAGCATCGAGGGGCGCTCCACCGAAGGGTGGGGCGCCCCTCGTGCGTTCGGTGCGTGTGCGCAGTGCGGCTGTTCAGTGCGTGTGCGCGGTCGTGGGCCCGTCGTCGCCCAGGTCCGGTGGTGCGCAGTAGTCGACGCCCGACTCCGGGGAGACGAGGTCTCCGGATTCGACGTCCGTGCAGTAGGCGTCGAAGACTTCTCCGGCGGTGAGGGGTTCCAGTCCCTCGCCCCGCAGGCGCCAGCCGTAGACCCGGTCGGTCGTGCCGGGCGTGCTGGTGCGCATGACGAGTCCGCCTGCGCTCCGGGTGGCGATGCCGAGGGCGAGCACGGTGGTGAATTCGAGGGCCTCGGTCTCGTCCAGCTGCGGTGTTCCGTGCTGGTCGTCGTCGGTGCGCAGGACCGACACGAGTGCCTCGGGCTCGGTGGAGACGCTGCACACGAGGTGCCGCTCTCCGGGGCCGGAGGCCTGGAGGATGCGGATGAGCAGATCCGAGGCTCGTAGGAAGGCCGCTCGGCCGATGTCCTCGCCGCAGGAGGCGCAACTGCCGATCCGGGCCAGGAGCGTGGTCGCGTACTCCCAGGTGGCCCGGCGGACCGCTTCGTCGATGAGGTCGGGGACGAGGGCGTCGAGGTCCTGGCCCTGGTAGGGGACGGTCGCGCCGGTCGCGGCGAGATCCGCCGTGAAGCGGGTGCGGCTGGACGCGGTGTCGGGGTCGAGTCCGTGCTCGGCGCAGAACTCCGCGTACTCCTCGGGGTCGAAGAGCGCCACCGTGGTGTGGCCGCCCTCGGACGCGAGTGTCCTGAGGAGGGTCTCCACCTGCCGGAGATAGCTCGCGTGGTCGTCGAAGGCGAAGGTGCGGTAGCGGCGCCGCATCGCCGTGAAGTCCTGCTCGTCGGTCAGCAGACCGATGGTTCCGGCGATTTCGCGGCGCAGGACGCGTCGCATGGTCTGGTGCTGGGTGTGCGCCATCTTTCCCCCTGTGCGCAGTGATCAATGCTCACTCACCGTAACCGGCGGCACTGACAACGGCCTCTGCGCGGGGTGGTCAGGCGCGGTCGCGGGCCAGTCGCTCGTAGAAGTGGAGCAGGTCGAGGTTGTCGACGGAGCCGGGGTTGACCGCCTTGTCGAGGGGCGTGCCCTGGAGGAGGCGTTTGACCGGGACCTCGATGCGCTTGCCGGTCAGGGTGTGGGGGATGCCGGGGACTTCGATGACCTCGTCGGGGATGTGGCGGGGTGAGAGCTGTTCCCGGATGGTCCGCTTGATGCGGGCGAGGAGCGCGTCGTCGAGTTCGGCTCCCGGGGCGAGGTGGACGAAGAGCGGCATCCAGTAGCCGCCGTCGGGTTGTTCGACGCCGATGACGAGGGATTCGCGGATCTCCGGGAGGCGCTCCACCGCTTCGTAGATGTCGGCCGACCCCATGCGTACGCCCTGGCGGTTGAGGGTGGAGTCCGACCGGCCGTGGATGACGACGGAGCCGCGTGAGGTGACGGTGATCCAGTCGCCGTGGCGCCACGCTCCGGGATACGTGTCGAAGTAGCTGTCGTGGTAGCGGCTGCCGTCGGGGTCGTTCCAGAAACGGATCGGCATGGACGGCATGGGGTTGGTGACGACGAGTTCGCCGACCTCGTCGATGAGGGGTTTGCCGCTGGGGTCCCAGGACTGGAGGTCGGTGCCGAGGCCCGGGGCCTGGAGCTCGCCGATGTGGACGGGGAGGGTGGGGACGGCTCCCGCGAAGCAGGAGCACACGTCGGTGCCGCCGCTGACGGAGGCGATCCACAGGTCGTCGCGCACCTCGTCGTGCAGCCAGCGGAATCCGTCGGGCGGCAGGGGCGAACCGGTGGTGGCGACGCACTTGATCCGGGAGAGGTCGAAGTCGCGGGAGGGGTGGACGTCCGCCTTGCGGCAGGCCATGACGTACGCCGCCGAGGTGCCGTACAGGGTGGCGCCGGTGCGTTCGGCGATGCGCCACTGGGCGCCGGTGTCCGGATAGCCGGGGCTGCCGTCGTACAGGACGATCGTGGTGCCGGTCAGGAGGCCGGAGACGAGGAAGTTCCACATCATCCAGCCGGTGGACGTGTACCAGAAGAAGCGGTCCTCGGGTCCCAGGTCGCAGTGCAGGCCGAGCTGTTTGAGGTGTTCGACGAGGATGCCGCCCTGGGACTGGACGATGGCCTTGGGCAGGCCGGTCGTGCCGGAGGAGTAGAGGACCCAGAGGGGGTGGTCGAAAGGCACCTCTTCGTAGACGGGTGTCACGTCCGCCGAGGTGAGGGCGGACCATTCCAGGGTGCCCTCGGGGGCCTCGGTGTCCAGGAGCGGGACGTGGACGACGGCGCGCAGCGTGGGCAGTTCGCGGCGCAGTTCGGCGACGGTGTCCCGGCGGTCGTGCTCCTTGCCTCCGTAGCGGTAGCCGTCGACGGCGAAGAGGACGACGGGCTCGATCTGCTGGAAGCGGTCGAGGACGCTGCGCGCGCCGAAGTCCGGGGCGCAGGACGTCCACACTCCGCCGACGGCGGCGGTGGCGAGGAGGGCGACCACGGCCTGGGGGACGTTCGGGAGGTATCCGCTGACGCGGTCTCCGGGGCGTACGCCGAGGGCACGCAGTTCGGCGGCCAGGGAGCCGACCTGTCGGCGTAGTTCGGACCAGCTGACGGGGCGGGGTTCGTGGGTCTCGTCGACGTACAGGAGGGCCGGTTCGTCCGCTCGGGTGTCGGCCGCTCGCAGTGCGTGTTCCGCGTAGTTGAGGGTGGCTCCGGGGAACCACCGGGCTCCGGGCATCGAGCGGTCGCCCAGCACGCGCGCGTAGGGGGTGGAGAACCGTACGTCGAAGAATTCCGTGACGGCTTTCCAGAACGTGTCCAGTTCGTCCACGGACCACCGGTGCAGATCGGCGTATCCGCCCTCGGCCGGGGCTCCGTGGTGCTCGGCCGCCCACGCCTGGAATCGGGTGATCTGCGCCTGGGCGACGCGTTCCCGGTCGGGCTGCCAGAGCGGCGAGGGGTTCGATGAGGTCATGGGTCGGCTCCCGGACTGCGCGCGTCGTGTGCGTGTACCGCGCACGAACTGGGGTGTGCGCGTCACGCGGCTGAGACGGACGATGCCATGTGATCGACTTTGACACCAGGGTTGGCCCCACATAGTCCGGCTCGTGAACATGTGGTCCCGCCGTGGGTGAACGGAAGCTGAACGGAGCACTCAGGGGGCCATTCGGGTGGCAGGCTGAGCAGCATGAACGGTCGTGACCTGGTGCGTTCGGTGAAAGCAGTCGGTTCGGCGGGGGCGGCTCAGGGCTTGCTCGCCGTGCGGGCCGCGTGGCGCAGGAGGCGTATCGACGCCTCGGGGCTGCCCGCGCGGGGGGCCGAACGCGCGAGGGTCCCCGGGCCGGTGCTGTCCGCGGAACCGGCGCCCGGTGGAGGTGTCATCCGGTTCACCCGGTCGGAGCTGCGGATCACCGTCACGGCCAATGGAGCGGTCTTCTGGGGCTGGGACGGCGCGGGCCCCGAGCCCTCGTACGCGCTCGCGGGTGCCGCTCCCGAGCCCGACCCGCGAGCCGTGCTGGAGCCGGACAAGGACGGTGCCTGGCGGGTGGTGGCGGAGCGGATGACGGTGGTCGTGTCCCGGCTCGGCGCCGTGGAGGTGTGCACGCCGGGCGGGGTGAGCCTGCGGCGCGAGCTGCCGCCGCGGTGGTGGGAGCCGGCCGGTGGTGGCGGGGCCCGTTGGATGCAGCGGTCGGAAGTGGCGGCGGACGCGCGCTTCTTCGGCCTCGGGGGGCGTGCTTCGGGGCCCCGGTTGCGCGACGGGACGTACCGGCTGTGGAACACCGATCCCGGGCGTGCCTTCGGTTCAGGTGACGATCCGCTGTATCTCACCATGCCGGTGCAGATGGTGGTGGCCGACGCCGCCACGCACCTGGTGTTCCACGACAGTTCCTGGGACGGCACCGTGACCCTGCGCGAGGGCGAGGAGGGTGCCGGGTCCGGGCACGACCGGGCCGGGGCGAGCGATCTGCGCATGGACGGTGGTCCGCTGCGCTGCTGGGTGATGGTGGGCACTCCCGCGCGTGTGCTGCACACCTGGGCGTCGCTGACCGGGGCCGCCGCGCTGCCGCCGGCCTGGGCCCTGGGGCACCATCACGCGCGGTCGGGCTTCGGGAGCGAGCAGGAGGTGCGGCGGATCGTGGGCGGCTACCACGAGCGTGGGCTGCCGCTGGACGCCGTACACCTGGGTATCGACCATTTCGACGCGCAGCGGGTGTTCACGGTCGACCGGGACCGCTTTCCGAAGCTGCCGGTGCTGGCGGAGGAGCTGCGCCGGGACGGGATCCGGCTGGTGTCGATCGTGGATCCGGCGGTCAAGGCCGAGCCGGGGAATCCCGTGTACGACGGCGGGAGCGACGAGGACGCCTTCGTTCGGGACTCCGCCGGGGAGGTGGTGCGCGGTGTGGTCCGGCCGGGCGAGGCGGTCTATCCGGACTTCACGCGCGCGCGTACGCGCCGGTGGTGGGGCGGGCTCTACGAGGAGCGGCTCTCCCAGGGGTTCGCCGGCTTCTGGCACGACCTGAACGAGCCCGTGTCCTTCACCGCCTTCGGCGAGTCCACGCTGCCCCGTTCGGCGCGGCACGATCTGGAGGGGCGCGGCGGCGACCATCGCGAGGCGCACAACGTGTACGCGCTCGCCATGGCGCGGGCGGCCCACGAGGGGCTGAGCGAACTGGCGCCCCGGGAGCGGCCGTTCCTGTTCTCGCGCTCCGGGTGGGCGGGAACGCAGCGCTACGGAGGGGTCTGGTCCGGGGAGGTGGCCACGGGCTGGCCCGGGCTGCGGGCGTCGCTGTCCCTGGTGCTGGGGCTGGGGCTGTGCGGCGTGCCGTACTCGGGGCCCGACGTGGGCGGCTTCGACGGGAGCCCCTCCCCCGAGCTGTATCTCCGGTGGTTCCAGCTGGGCGCGTACCTGCCGCTGTTCCGTACGCACGCGGGCCCGCGGGCCGGGCGCAGGGAGCCCTGGGAGTTCGGTGACGAGGTGCTGGAGCACGCGCGCGTGGCGCTCGTCGGGCGGCGGCGGCTGCTGCCGTACTTCATGACGCTGGCGCATCTGGCACGGCGTACGGGTGCGCCGTACGTACGGCCGCTGTGGTGGGGCGTCCCGGAGGACCGGGCGTTGCGCGACTGCGAGGACGCCTTCCTGCTCGGCGACTGTCTCCTGGTGGCTCCGGTGCTGACTCCGGGGACGGAGCGGCGTGCCGTGCGGGTGCCGCGGGGCCGCTGGTACGACGTGGTGACCGAGGAGGTGTACGAGGGGCCCGCCCAGGTGCTGGTCGACGCCCCTCTGTCACGGATTCCGGTACTGGTCCGCGCGGGGGCCGTACTGCCCGTACGTGGTGACGACGGCTCTCTGGAGCTGGAGGTGTGGGCGCCCGCCCGCGGACGGACCGGGGGCGGGCTGGTGGTCGTCGACGCCGGGGACGGCTGGGACGAGCCGGAGATCGAGCGCTATGTGACGCGCAGGCTGGGGAAACGTGTGGTCGTGGAGCGGGAGGGGGAGGACGGCCCGGAGGAGCCGTCCCTTCCCGTACGGGTGCGTGGGCTGTTGAGCTGACGGCCGGCTTGAGAAGGCCCGACGGGGCTCTCAGATGTAGCGGCCCTCGAACCAGGCCCGGGCCGCCATGGTGTGCAGCGGAAAGGCGAGTTCGGTCGATCTGCGCAGCAGGTGGTAGCCCTCGGTCTCGTCCGTCGGGACGGACGGCGGCAGGTCGTCGGCGGGGCGCTCCGGGAGGGCGCCGAAGAGCAGCAGGTGCCCGTCGGGTGAGCTCAGCGCGTCGACGAGGCGTACGTCGCGGCTGGCCGCGACGATTCCCGTCTCCTCCTTGAGCTCACGGACGACGGCCTGCCGCCAGTCCTCCCTGTGGTCGATGAACCCGCCGGGCAGAGCGACTCCCCCGCGCGCGGGGGCGATGGTTCGGGTGATGACGACCAGGGCCGCGCCCTTGGTGTCGTACACGGGCTGCAGGGCCACCGCGACCGGCAACGGGTTGCGGTAGGCCATGTCGCCGCAGGAGGCGCAGGTACGCGGCCAGCCGGAGACGCCTTCTCCGTAGGGCGCGCCGCAGCTCGAACAGTGGGTGCCCGGCGCGGAGTTGGCGGACGGGATCTGGGATGGAGACACGCCCGGACTGTATCCGATGATCACAATGTTGTTGTGGCTGGCCGCCTCAGTACTGCCTCGGCGCCTGCTCAGTACCTCCTCGGTGCCCCCTCAGTGGGACCTGATGAGGGATTTGGCCGACACCGGGAAGTCGAAGTAGGTGTCGGGATAGGCCTCGGGCTTGTAGGTGAAGTGCCACCACTCCTCGGCCAGGTTCACGAAGCCGAGGCCTTCCAGGGTGTCCTTCAGGAGGAGCCTGTTGGCGCGCTGCGGGCCCTGGACGCGCGGGTCGAGCGTGTGCGACAGGGTGTCGAAGCAGTCGTAGCCCGTGCCCATGTCGACGGAGTTGTCCGGGAAACGCTCGGCCTGGGGTGCGAAGCAGGGCACGAGGGGCTCTCCGGGGACGTACGGGCGGGTCGGGGCCGCCGGGAGCTTCACGAGCGTGAGGTCCGTCGTGGAGCCCCGGCTGTGGCCGGACTTCTCGGCGATGTAACCGTCCTCGAACAGACGGGTCTTGTCGACGTCCGGGTAGAACTCGTCCTTCATGGTCTGGTCGTCGAGGTCCTCGGCCCAGCGGACGAAGTGGTCGACGGCGCGCTGGGGCCGGTAGCAGTCGTACACCTTCAGGGAGTAGCCCTGGGGCAGCAGTTGCTGCTGAGCCCTGTGGAGGGCCTCGGCGGCGGGCCTGGTGAGGATGCACAGCGGCTCCCGGTAGCCGTCGACGCGCTCGCCCACGAAGTTGTGCGGGGTGAAGTAGCGGATCTCCTGGATGATCGTGCGGTCTACGGAACGCAGGGCCACGAAGTCCTCGGGGGCCTTCGGCTCGGATGTCGCCGTCGCGGTGGCGGAGGCGGCGCTGACGGCGAGCAGGGCGGCGAGTGCGGTGACGAGACCGCGTACCGCTGTGGTGAGTCGGGTCATGACCATGCGTCTATCAGGCGCGGGTTCCCCGAGGGAAGTGATCGGATACAGTCCGCGCCCGATCGGCCGACCGGGCCGGGCCCCGAGGGGCCGTTCCCGTCACTGCGGGTGAGGGACGGCCGGAACCACCCCCGTGGGCCCCGGTCGTCCCTACCGATAGTCGGACGCACGGGAGGCCCCGGCGGTTCTCCGCGCCTCCGGACGGGCCACTCCGACGCACTGCCCAATCGGCGTGGCCCGTGACAGACTTCTGACGTTCCGTCAGATACAGCGCCGTGGAGGAACCTTGTCGCGCACTCGTACACCCGTCGTCACCGGCTGGTTCGCCGGCGAGGGAGACGACTTCCGGCTCCTCGGCACGCGCTGCTCGGCCTGCGCGTCCGTGTTCTTCCCCCGGGAGGACGCCTTCTGCCGCAATCCGGGTTGCTCCGGCGGGGAACTCGTCGAAGTGCCGCTGTCGAAGCGGGGCCGCGTCTGGTCCTACACGGACAGCCGGTACCGGCCGCCGTCACCGTACGTGTCCGAACGGGAACTCGAATGGGAGCCCTACGCGTTGATCGCGGTGGAGCTGGAATCCGAACGCCTGGTGGTGCTCGGACAGACGGTTCCCGGGGTCGCCGTCGCCGATCTGACGGTGGGCATGGAGGTGGAGGTCGTCCCGGGCGTGCTGAACGAGGACGCGGAGACGACCTGGACGACCTGGCACTGGCGGCCGACGGGGGTGACGGCATGACGGGTGAGGTGGCGGTGCTCGGCGCGGGCATGCACCCGTGGGGCAAGTGGGGCCGGGGATTCGTCGAGTACGGGACGGTGGCGGCGCGCGAGGCGCTCTCCGACGCGGGCCTCGACTGGCGTCAGGTCGACTCGATCGTCGGCGCGGACACGGTGCGTGGCGGCTATCCGGGATACGTGGCGGGGACGACGTTCGCCAAGGCGCTCGGCTGGCAGGGGGCCCGGGTGGCGAGCGTGTACGCCGCGTGCGCGTCGGGGGCGCAGGCCGTCGACACGGCGCGGGCGCAGATCCTTTCGGGTCTCGCGGAGGTGGTGCTCGTGGTGGGTGCGGACGCGGCCCCGAAGGGGTTCTTCCGGCCCGCGGGCGGGGACCGGCCCGACGATCCGGACTGGCTGCGGTTCCGCGTCCTGGGGGCGACTAATCCGACGTACTTCGGGCTGTACGCGCGGCGGCGGATGGCGGTCCACGGGGACACCCTGGAGGACTTCGCCCAGGTCAAGGTGAAGAACGCGGCCATGGGGGCGCTCAATCCGAACGCCCGCTACCGCAAGCGGGTCACCGCCGAGGAGGTCGCCGCGTCGGCCGTGGTCGCCGATCCGCTCCGGCTGCTCGACATCTGCGCCACCTCGGACGGCGCGGCGGCGCTGGTGCTGTCCAGCATGGAGTTCGCGCGTCGGCACGGGGCGGCGGACCCGGTGCGGATCCGCGCGGTGTCCACGGTGACGCCCCGCTATCCCAACACCGTGCTGGACCTGCCGGACATCGCGACGGACTCGGCGGTCGCTGTGGAGCCCGCGGCCGAGACGTTCCGCGCGTCGATCGCGCGGGCCGCGTACGAGGAGGCGGGGATCGGCCCGGAGGACCTCTCGCTCGCCGAGGTCTACGACCTGTCCACGGCCCTGGAACTGCAGTGGTACGAGGACCTGGGGCTGTGCGGCGAGGGCGAGGGCGCCAAGCTGCTCGCGGAGGGCGCCACGGCCCTGGGCGGACGCATACCCGTCAATGTCAGCGGCGGGCTCTCCTCCTTCGGAGAGGCCGTTCCCGCACAGGCGATCGCCCAGGTCTGCGAGCTCACATGGCAGCTGCGGGGCGCGGCGGGCGACCGGCAGGTCGCGGGCGCCCGGGTCGGAGTCTGCGCGAACCAGGGGCTGTTCGGGCACGGATCGGCCGTGATCGCCGTCAGATGAGGCGGCGGGCCGTGCGGGGCTGCCGGGCCGCACGGGCCGGCGCGGTTCCGGAGCGGCGCCGAGGCCGGCGGGGGCCGGGAGGCAGGCCGCCGGGCAGCCGTGCGTGAGGCCCGCAGGGCGACGGGCGCGGCGGTCAGACGGGCAACAGGCCTGCGCCCGGCGGGACTTCCGACTGCTGTCGGTCGGCCGAGGACGTGGGCGCGAACCGTTCTCGCCCGCGACCTTGACGCTCCCACAGCGCCGGTGAACACTTCCGGTGTCAGTCGGCGTCGCCGCATTCTGGCGTATTCAGGCACTGCGCCGCGTGGGCTCCCGTCCGCGCCAACGGGCCATCCCCCACGGGCGATTCGACTGCTACGGCACGCTCGTCACGGACGCCGGGCGGGGTGCGGGACCTCCCTGCCCTCGGCTGAAGTAGCCATGGGAACGCACCCTGCACGGTGGACCGGGGCGGATCGCCCCGGGTTTGGGCCTAGGAGCCGCCATGAGCAACGGAGATGTTTTCGTCGGTGAGGTCATCGGCACAGCGATCCTCATCCTCTTCGGCGCCGGCGTGGTCGCCGCCGTCGTACTCAACTATTCCAAGGCGAAGGACGCCGGCTGGGTCGTCATCGCGTTCGGCTGGGGCTTCGGCGTGCTGGCCGGCGCGTACACCGCCGCGCCGCTGTCCGGCGGACACCTCAACCCGGCGGTGACGATCGGCATCGCGATCGACACCGGCGACTGGGACCAGGTCCACATCTACATCGCCGGGCAGATGGTCGGCGCGTTCCTCGGCGCGGTGCTGTGCTGGCTGGTCTACTTCGCGCAGTTCCAGGCCAACGCCGAGGAAGAGATCGCGCAGCCGACGCTCGGGATCTTCTCCACCGCGCCCGAGATCCGCAATCCCGTGGCGAACCTCATCACCGAGATCATCGCGACCGTCGGTCTGGTCCTGCCGATCCTGGCCTTCGGGCTCACCGAGGGACTCGGCCAGTCCGGTACCGCGATCCTGATCGTCGCGTTCCTGGTGGTCGGCATCGGTCTGTCGCTCGGTGGTCCGACGGGGTACGCCATCAACCCGGCCCGTGACCTGGGCCCGCGTATCGCCCACGCCATCCTGCCGATCCCCAACAAGGGCACTTCGGACTGGAGCTACTCGTGGATCCCGGTGGTGGGACCGCTGATCGGCGGAGCGCTGTCCGGGGTCATCTTCAACGCGGCCTTCTAGGCCCTGTCGTCACATCCCCGTCTGCGGGCGGACGGCGGTCGTCTGCCGTCCGCCGGGCGGACGACAGGCAGGTGACAGCAGGACCCGGCCGCGGCCTTCCGCAGAATCCGACGAAGGGGACGCCATGACGGACAAGTTCGTCGCCGCGATCGACCAGGGCACCACGTCGAGCCGCTGCATCGTCTTCAACCAGGACGGCGCGATCGTCGCCGTCGACCAGCGTGAGCATCGCCAGATCTTCCCCAAACCCGGCTGGGTGGAGCACGACGCCACCGAGATCTGGTCGAAGGTGCAGGCCGTGGTCGCGGGCGCGATCGCGAAGGCCGGGCTGCGCGCCGACCAGCTCAGCGCGCTGGGCATCACCAACCAGCGCGAGACGACGGTCCTGTGGGACCGCGCCACCGGCAAACCCGTGCACAACGCGATCGTCTGGCAGGACACCCGTACCTCCGCGCTCTGCACCGAACTCGGCGGCTCGGACGGGCAGGACCGTTTCCGCGAGCAGACGGGACTGCCGCTGGCCAGCTACTTCTCCGGGCCCAAGGCGGCCTGGCTGCTCGACAACGTGCCGGGGCTGCGGGCCCGCGCCGAGCGGGGCGAGATCGCCTTCGGCACGATCGACTCCTGGCTGATCTGGAACCTGACCGGCGGCACCGACGGCGGCCGGCACGTCACCGACGTCACCAACGCCGGCCGCACGATGCTGATGAACCTCGAAACCCTTCAGTGGGACCAGTCCATCCTCTCCGCGATGAACGTCCCCGAAGCGGTCCTCCCCGAGATCAAATCCTCGTCCGAGGTGTACGGAACCGCCGTGGGCCAGCTCGCCGGGGTCCCGGTGGCCTCCGCGCTGGGCGACCAGCAGGCGGCGGTGTTCGGGCAGGCCTGCTACGACGTCGGCACGGCCAAGAACACGTACGGGACGGGCAGTTTCCTGCTGCTCAACACCGGGAACCGGCCCGTGCCCTCGAAGAACGGCCTGCTGACGACCATGGGGTACAAGATCGGCACAGAGGCGCCGGTCTACTGCCTGGAGGGGTCCATCGCGATCACCGGCGCGCTGGTGCAGTGGTTCCGCGACCAGCTCGGCATCATCCGTACCGCCGACGAGATCGAGACCCTGGCCGCGAGTGTCGACGACAACGGCGGCGCGTACATCGTGCCCGCGTTCTCGGGTCTGTTCGCGCCGTACTGGCGCTCCGACGCGCGCGGGGTCGTCACGGGTCTGACCCGGTACGTCACGAAGGGGCACCTGGCGCGGGCCGTTCTGGAAGCGACGAGCTGGCAGACGCGTGAGGTCGTGGACGCCATGTACCAGGACTCCGGGGTGCACATCACGACCCTGAAGGTCGACGGCGGCATGACCAAGAACAACCTGCTCATGCAGCACCAGGCGGATGTGCTCGACGTGCCGGTGATCCGCCCGAAGGTCTCCGAGACGACCTGCCTGGGAGCGGCCTACGCGGCCGGTCTGGCGACCGGGGTGTGGAACGACCTCGACGAGCTGAAGACGCACTGGCAGAAGGACGTCGAGTGGACGCCGTCCATGGAGGCGTCGGTACGCGACCGCGAGTACCACAACTGGCACAAGGCGGTGGAGAAGAGCTTCGGCTGGCACGACGACGCGGACTGAGCCGCGTTCCGGCGCTTCCCGTGCTTCTTACGCTTTTCGTGCTCCACGCGCGCGTGGAGCACGAGAGGCGCGTCGACCGGTGAGGTCAGCTGGTGAGGGTGCGGCGGCGGTCGGCCGCGTACGCCATGGCGTGCTGGACGACCTCGATGAGGACCTCCTTGACCGACTCCCGGCCGCGGGCGTCGCACAGGACCACGGGGACCGCGGAGTCGAGGTCGAGGGCCTGACGGACGTCCTCGACGGGGTAACGGGAGGCGCCCTCGAAGCAGTTGACGCCCACCACGAAGGGGATGGAGCGCCGCTCGAAGTAGTCGACCGCCGCGAAGCAGTCCTCCAGGCGGCGGGTGTCGGCGAGCACGACCGCCCCCAGGGCGCCGGTCGCGAGTTCGTCCCACAGGAACCAGAAACGGTCCTGGCCGGGTGTGCCGAAGAGGTACAGCACGAGGTCCTCGCGCAGCGTGATGCGGCCGAAGTCCATGGCGACCGTGGTGGTGTGCTTGCCCTCCACACCGCTGGTGTCGTCGACGGGACGGCCCGCCTCGGTCAGCAGCTCCTCGGTACGCAGCGGCTTGATCTCGCTGACGGCGCCGACCAGGGTGGTCTTGCCCACGCCGAAGCCGCCCGCCACCAGGATCTTGAGAGTGACGGGCTCGACCGGGGCCTTGCCGCGTTCAGTGCGCCCGAAGATCATCGATCTCTTCTCTCGCTTCTCGCTCAGGTGTGTCTCGTGTTCGGGTGGTGCCACTTGTCCCGCAGGTGTGCGCGGACATTCGGGGTCACGGGGTTCACAGGGCCCGCAGGCCGCTGATCACGTCACGCAGAATGCTTTCGTCCGGCAGCTCCGCCGGGGGTACCGGACGCGTCACATGGACGAGCTCGTCCTCCACGAGGTCGCCTATGAGGACCCGTACGACCCCGATGGGCAGGTCGAGTTCGGCGGCCAGTTCGGCTACCGACTGGGGTGCGTCACGGCAGAGTTCGACGATGTCCACGTGTTCCGGGGACAGCGAGTTGTCCGCCTCCGGGTCGGACGCGTACTCCTCCGTCACCACCACCGCGATCAGGTCGAGGCGGTGCTGGTTCGGGCTGGTGGTGCGGCCTCGTGTCATGGCATACGGACGGACCACCGGTCCGGCCTCGTCGTCGAACCAGTGGGACAGCCCCTGCCCGTCTCCGCTCATGCCAAATCACTACCCGCCCGTGGGCAGTTCGGTGCGCGGAGCGGCGGCGAGATGCACACCGACCCTCTTCACCAGCAGCGTCATCTCGTACGCGACCTGCCCGACGTCGGAATCGGCGTCCGAGAGGACGGCGAGGCAGCTGCCGTCACCGGCGGCCGTGACGAACAGGAACGCCTCGTCCAGCTCGACGACCGTCTGCCGGACGCTGCCCGCGTCGAAGTGACGGCCGACGCCCTTGGCGAGGCTGTGGAATCCGGAGGCGACGGCGGCGAGATGCTCGCTGTCCTCCCTCGTCAGATCGGTGGAGACCCCCGTGGGGAGGCCGTCTCCGGAGAGCACGAGTGCCTTGCGGATGCTGGCGACACGCGCCACCAGGTCGTCGAGGAGCCAGTTGAGCTCCCCCGTCGACGTGGTGGTCGTGGTGTGGCCGGCGGCCTTCGGTGCGGTCATCGGCCGTCTCCCTTAGTCGTTCCTGGTGCTGTGCCGTCCTGGGCGTCGTCGCCCGCGGCGTTCTCCTCGCGGCCACGCCGCCAGCCGCGCTGGAGCGAGGCCATCCGGCTGCGTACTTCGTCTGCGTCACGCTCCGAGGGGTCCGTCGTACGGGCCGTGTCGCGCGTGGTGCGCCGGTCGGGCCCTTCCTTCAGCTGGGGGGCCAGGTTGGCCTGTCGCACCCGGCGGGGCAGGCCGCCTCCACCGATGCCGCCTTCTCCGGCGCCCGGTCCGCGGGCGACCGATCCACCGGGCCCGGTGGGCCTGCCCGTCGTGCCCGGGCGCTCGCCGCCACGGTCCACGCCGCGGTCCAGGGCCGGGCGACGGTCCCGGTCCGCCGGAGCGATACCCGTACCGGTGTCCGCGCCCGTACTCGGGCCGGTGCCCGCGGGCCAGTCGTCGGCCGTGTCCCTGCGGGCGGAGAGCGGGTCCCCGGCCTCACGGCGTCCCGGACCCCGTCTGGCGCCCCTCGACCGCTTCGGCAGCTCTTCGAGCACACCGGAGCCTTCCGACGGCTCCTGGGCCGACTGGGGCAGTTCGGTGACCTCACCGGTGTCCGTGCGGTCCGTCAGTTCGTCGCGCCGTGATCTGGCCCGGGCCACGGGGCGTCCGTGAGAGCTGACGAGTTTGGGGGTGCGGCGCCGCGGCGGCAGGCCGTCGGGCTGCTCGTCGTCCCCGGAGGGGATCTCGGAGGAGAGGGACGACTCGCGCGGAGCGTCACGTGCCTCGTCGCCGGCCGTCCCGGCGATGGATCGGCGCGGGCGGAAGATGCCGCCGCGTTCGCCGTCCTCGTCGTCGAGGGCGCCCGGGAAGTCGTCGAGGGCGTCCAGGCCGACGGGCGCCTCCAGTTCGACCGGTCCGTCGAGGATCGACGTCGACAGGCCGGGCAGCGACACCGGCACCTGCGACAGGGCGGCCCTGCGGCCCTCGTCCGCCTCGCTCTTCGAGTTCCGCGAGGGAGTCGCCCGGTCGAGGCGGAACCCGACGCCGTTGGTGTCCGGCACGTCGTCCGAGAGCAGCGCGTCGGGCACGAAGACCACCGCGGTCGTCCCGCCGTACGGGGACGGCTGCAGGGAGACGCGTACGTTCTGCCGCTGGGCGAGCCGGCTGACCACGAACAGGCCCAGCCGGTCGGTGTCGGAGAGCTCGAACTCGGGAGTCTCGGCGAGCCGGAGGTTGGCGTCCAGGAGCGCCTCGGCGGCCATACCGAGGCCGCGGTCGTGGATCTCCAGGGTGAAACCGTTGGCGACGCGCTCGCCGAGCACCTGCACGGCCGTGTGCGGCGGCGAGAACACCGTGGCGTTCTCGAGCAGTTCGGCCACCAGGTGGGTTACGTCGGCGACGGCGGATCCGGTGACGGCCATCCGGGGCAGCCGGCGGACCTCGATGCGCTCGTAGTCCTCGACCTCGGCGACGGCGGCCCGTACGACGTCCATCAGCTGGACGGGCTTGCGCCACTGCCGGGAGGGGGCCGCTCCGGAGAGGATCACCAGGCCTTCCGCGTGCCGGCGCATACGGGTCGTCAGGTGGTCGAGGCGGAAGAGGTCGGCGAGTTCGTCGGTGTCCTCGGTCCTGCGCTCCATCGTGTCGAGCAGGGTGAGCTGCTTGTGCAGCAGGACCTGGCTGCGGCGGGCGAGGTTCACGAAGACGTCGGAGACGCCGCTGCGCAGTTCGGACTGCTTGACCGCGGCCTCGACGGCCGACCGCTGGAGACTGTTGAGAGCCTGGCTGACCTCGCCTATCTCGTTCCTCTCGTACTCCAGGCGCGGGACTTCCGTCTCCACGTCGACCTGTTCGCCCGCCGAGAGGCGGCGCATCACGCTGGGCAGCCGGACGCCCGCGGTCTCGTGGGCCTCCTGGCGGAGGCGGCGCAGGTCGCGGATGAGGCCGCGGCCGATGCGTACGGACATGAAGAGCGAGACCAGCACCGCGGCCAGGCCGAGGACGCCTGCGATGGCCGCCTTGACGATGACGCCGACCGCGACGGGGCGCACGCGGTCCTGGAAGCGGTCGCCCGCCTGGGTGTTGAGCTTGTCGAGGCCGTCGAGGACCTCGTCGGCGAGGCCGTCCCAGCTCTTCGCCGTGACTCCGCGCGGGGTGCCCGGCGCGGAGGCGAGGACGGACTGCTCGGCCACGCGCAGAGGCGCGGTGGCGGCGTTCTTCCAGTAGCGCTCGAAGCGGACGCGCTCGGCGGAGGGCAGCTGCGGGAGGTTGATCTCGTACATGATCGTGCGCTGGGCGACGAGGTCGGAGATGTCGCGGGCCTCGTCACGGGTGACGTTGCCGACGACGAGGGCGGAGCCGAGCAGGGCGTCCTCGCGGGCGAGCAGCTCACGGGAGCGCGACATGTTGACGAGTGCGCGGCCCTGCTTGTCCACGTCCACGTTGTCGAGGACCTGGAGGTTGGCCAGGAGGATGTAACAGGGGTCCACCAGGCGGTTGTAGAGGTCCAGTGCCTGGGCGCGGGTGACCGTGTTGTCCTCGACGCTCTGGCGCAGCGACCCGACGCCGTCGAAGGCGTCCAGGATCGCGGTGAGCCGCTCGGTGGCGTCGGAACCCATCTCGTCCCGTACCTCGGCGTCCCGGGCGTTCCTGCGGATCTTCGAGACGACCTCGTCGGTGGCGGTCCGGGTGCGCCGCAGGTCGGTGAGGGCGTCGGAGGCCCGGGGGTCCGCGAGGTAGACGAGGGTCTGGCGCCGCTCGGCCTGGAGGACACTGATGACGTCCTCGGTGGGATAGCCGATCTCCTGCACGATGAACGTCGTGTCGAACAGCTGGTTGACCTCGCGCCCCGTGAGTACCGTGGCGAAGCCCCAGATCCCGGTCAGGGAGACCAGCGGCACGAGAAGCAGCGCCACGATCTTCCGGCGGATGGACTTCCCGCGAAAGCGCATGGCCTCCCCCAGCTCGGCCCCCGCAGGCCGGGGGCACACATGTACGGCAACAAACGGCGTGAGCCTACTACCGACGCACAGGTATCTCGAAGGCCTGTCCGAGCCTGTCCGAGCCGATTCGGTGCGTATCGGGAACAAGACATCCGCAGTTGTCCGTTCATTGGAGGAGATTGCCTCCCCGAATCGGACGCGGTACAAGGGGTGTGATCTGGTCCGCGCGGCAGATCAGTTGGCCGAAATTTTTCGGTCACCGGGAATCTTCGGCTTACGTCGATCGTCTGTCTGTAAGGAAGGTGGAGGCGGAATCGGCTGCAGGTGCCGTATGCCGCGTCCAGGGGGCGTATACCAGCGCAAGCCGGGCAGCCGATGGGGAGCCGGAGTCTCGTGACACCGGAGCGAGCGGCTGTCAGGCGGTGGGGAGTGACAAGTTGATGGGCACGGCGGAGCGTTACGCGGCATCCGGGACGGGTGCCGCGACGGTCGCGGAGGCGGAGCGGGGATCACAGATCCCGCGTCGGGGAGTTCAGGCCGACATTGCGGCCGACCTCGCGGCGATGAACCTCGCGGCGGCGGAAGCGGACCGTGCGGCGGAGGCCCGGTGGGACTCCGTGATCGCGGCGGAGGCCGGAACCGGGCCCGCGGCGGAGGAAGTAGCGGTGTCTGCCTCGGAGGCGGACACCACGGCTGTGGGAGAGGGCAGGACCGGGGCTGTGACGGAGGCCGGGGCGAAGCCCTTCGCCGGAAGCGGGGGCGGCCGGGTGCCGGAGGCCGTGGGACATGCCGGGGAACAGATCCTCACGGAGCCCGCGGAGCAGGGGTACTACCGGCCCTTGTGGGTCGAGGAACCCGCGACCAGGCGTCGGCTGCCTGATCCCGTGCGTACGTCCGCGGTGCGGGCCGTCATCATCATCGCCGTCACGCTGATCCAGGCCATGGTCGCCTTTCTGTGCACGCTGGCCGGTTCCTGGCTCGCGTTCCCCATGGTGCTGAGCAGCGTGGCGAGCACGGTGGTGGCGACCTGGGGCGCGCTGGACGTCTGGGTGACGCGCCAGGTGTGGAACCAGCGCCACGGAGTGGTGTCGGAGCCGAGCAGCACGGCCCGCGCCCTGCGGCGCGAGCGGCGCAAGGCCCGGCGTCAGGAGCGGTCGGCGGAGCGGACCCAGGAGCGGATACGCCGACGGGGCGGCGGCACCGGGCAGTTGTCGCACTCCTGAACGCACGTGGAGGGCGGCGCGGGACGGTCGTCGCAACTCCTGAGCATGGGGGTGGCGGCGCGGGACGGTCGTCGCGCTCCTGAGCGTGGAGCGCGGGTCGGGCGGGTCGGGCGGGTCGGGCGGTGGTTCTTCTAGGACACCGCCTCCCGCGCGTCCGCCCCGCGGCCCAGTTCGCGCCGGGCCCTCGTGAACGGGCGTGGGCGGTCCACGGAGAGCACCGCGGTCGTGCGGCCCTCGCGCTCGTACAGCGCGAGGAGGCCGTCCTCACCCGGCGCTCCGTCGGTGACGGTGCCCTCGGCGATGCGGACGGTGTCGGTGTCGAGCCGCTGTCCGGCGAACTGGATACGCGCCCCGTACTGGTCGGACCAGAAGTAGGGCACCGGGCGCACGGTCTCCGCGGTGTACCCGGCCAGGAGGTTGCGCACGGCGACCCGGGGCTGCTCGGTGGCGCTGGTCCAGTGTTCCGCGCGGGTGCCGCCCACGCGGGCCACGTCACCGACGGCGACCACCTGGGGCATGGTCGTCGCGCAGCCGTCGTCGCACAGCACGCCGTCTTGCAGCGCGAGCGGCGAGCCCGCCAGCCAGCCGGTGTTGGGGACGGCTCCGATGCCGACGATCACGACATCGGCGGGGAGGAGCCGGCCGTCGGAGAATTCCACTGCGGTGACCGCGACCGTGCCGCGCAGAGCGGCGACGCCCGTGCCGGTGACCAGGCCGACGCCGGCACGGCGGTGCAGTGCGGCGCACAAGGCCGCCATCCGCGGGCCGAGTTGGGGCACCAGCGGCAGCGGAGCCGCCTCCACGACGGTGACCTCGTGACCGAGTCCCGCACACGAGGACGCGGTCTCGGCGCCGATGAAGCCCCCGCCGATGACGACGACGCGGCGGGCACCCGCGGTCAGTTCGGCGCGCAGGGCGCGGGCGTCGTCGAGGGTGCGCAGGGTGTGGACCCCGGCGAGTCGTGGGCCCGGCAGCCGGCGCGCCGAGGCTCCCGTGGCGATGACGACGCCGTCGCCGGAGACGGTGCGGCCGTCGTCCAGGACGACGGTGCGACCGCGGACGTCGAGGCCACGGGCGCGGGTGCCGAGCAGCCACTCGGCGTCGAGTTCGGCGATCTCCTCGGCGTCGCTGAGCGCGAGTCCGTCCTCGCCGGTCCGGCCGGTGAGGAAGTCCTTGGACAGGGGCGGTCGGTCGTACGGGTGGTGCGGTTCGTCTCCGACGATCACCAACCGCCCGTCGAACCCCTGGGCGCGCAGTTCGCGGGCCGCGTACAGCCCGGCGAGGGAGGCTCCGACGACGGTGACGGTCCTCATGCGCGGGGCTCCTTCCGGCCGGCGGGCGCCGATCGGGGCCTTCCCAGAACGCCGTGCCCCGGGCGGTCCGTGAGCCTCGCGGCGGTGTGCCGGGCGGGGCCCGTGAAAAGGTGGAGCCGAGGGGCGCGTGCTGTCGTGCCCCTCACGCAGGGGGTCGTCATGCCGCCGTGCCCTCCTTCGCTGCCAGGTGGACATGGATGACGCCGTCGTCGACGGTGACGCGGTGGGTGCGGACGGCGCGGCGGGCCGGCAGGCACGTCGGCTGCCCCGTGCGGAGATCGAACGAGGCGGCGTGCAAGGGACATTCGACCAGGCAGCCCTCCAGCCATCCCTCGGAGAGGGACGCGTCCTGATGGGTGCAGGTGTCGTCGACGGCGTACAGCTCGCCGTCGGCGTTGAAGACGGCGACGGGCGGCATGGTGTCGACACGGACGGATTCGCCCGCGGGGAGGTCATCAAGGCGGCAGACGGGAATCACGGGCCCCCCTCTCGGTCCAGGACCCACAGTCCTGGGCCTCACAGGTCCGGTCTGGTCCGAGACCTTCCAGGTCACGGACTCTTCGGTAACATGATGTTTCGTATGGCGCACGAGGGAGCGCTATGCGCAACAGAATCCGCGCGGGATGCCCGTCGCGTCAAGGGCTTCCGGCAGATGCGGCTCAAACCGAGCCGCCAGGTGGTGAGAGTTGAGCTATGACCCGCACTCAGAAGCAGGCTGACCGCACAGGGGAGACACCGGAGAAGCAGAGCAGAGGCGCGGGGAGCGCCGTCCAGTCGGTGGACCGCGCGGTGAGCGTGCTGGAGATCCTGGCCCGGCTCGGCGAGGCGGGCGTCACCGAGATCGCCGACGAGCTGGAGGTGCACAAGTCCACGGCCTTCCGGCTCCTCGGAGTGCTGGAGAACCGCGGCCTGGTCGCCCAGGCGAAGGACCGCGGGAAGTACTTCCTGGGTGCCGGCGTACTACGCCTGGCGGGGGCGGCGGCAGTACGTCTGGACATCTCGCAGGAGGGGGTGCCCGTCTGCCGCGAACTCGCGGACGAGCTGGGCGAGACCGTCAACATCGCGGTCCTGGACGACAACGCGGCGGTCAACATCATGCAGGCCCGTGGCGCCGCGTCGGTCACCGCGCAGAACTGGCTGGGCAGGCGCACCCCGCTGCACGCCACCTCCAGCGGCAAGGTGCTGCTGGCCCATCTGCCGCCGACGCTCCGCGAAGGGCTGCTGGCCAGGACCCTGCCGCGGTTCACCGAGCGCACGATCACCGGTACGGCCGCGCTGCGCGCCGAGTTGGAGGCCGTGGTCGAGCAGGGGTACGCGTTCGCCCTGGAGGAGCTGGAACTGGGCCTGGCCGCCACGGCCTCGCCGGTGCGCGCGCACGACGGCAAGGTGATCGGCGCGATCAGCGTCTCCGGTCCGGTGTACCGGCTGGAGCCGGACCGGCTGCCGGAGCTCGCCAAGCGCACGGTGGCGGCCGCGGCCGACCTCTCGCGCCGGATGGGATACGGCTTCTGACGGAAGCGGATCCGGACCCAGGACCGGACGCGTGATCGGACGCGAACCGGAGCCGGGCACCGGGCCTCCCGCAGAGGCCAAATCCCACCCGGACCGGAACAGGACACCGGTCTTCGTACGGAGGCGGAATCCGACGCGGACCTGAGCCGGACACCCGGTTTCTCGCGGAGGCGGAATCGGACGCGGGACACGGCGCGGGGCCAGGAACACCTGGCCCCGCGCCTCTGTGTGTCGGACAGATTTCGGGCGGCCGATTCCTTTTGCCAAGGGTTAACGCGTACCTCTTGACGGCCCCCTGGGGGCGTTCTCACTATGTTCCTCATAGCGCAACCCATAGTGCATTGCGCAACAGCAGAGGAGCCAGGTCGTGCCATCTGAGGTCCGTGCCGTAGTCGCTGTGAAGAAGGGCGCACCCGTCGAGGTGCGGACGATCGTCGTTCCCGACCCCGGTCCGGGCGAGGTGCTCGTCACCGTGCAGGCCTGCGGGGTCTGCCACACGGATCTGCACTATCGGGAGGGCGCGATCAACGACGACTTCCCGTTCCTGCTGGGCCATGAGGCGGCCGGCACGATCGAGGCGGTCGGTGAGGGCGTCACCGACCTCGAAGCCGGTGACTACGTGGTCCTCGCCTGGCGGGCTCCCTGCGGTTCCTGTCGCTCCTGCCGCCGTGGCCGCCCCTGGTACTGCTTCGACTCGCGCAACGCCACTCAGCCGATGACCCTCCTCGACGGCACCCCGCTCAGCAACGCGCTCGGCATCGGCGCCTTCGCCGAGAAGACCCTGGTCGCGGCGGGCCAGGCCGTGAAGATCAACCCCGCGGCCCGCCCCGAGGCCGCCGGCCTGATCGGCTGCGGGGTGATGGCCGGTTACGGCGCGGCGGTGAACACCGGCAACGTCGGGCGCGGTGACACGGTCGCCGTCATCGGCTGCGGCGGTGTCGGTGACGCGGCCATCGCGGGCGCCTGCCTCAACGGCGCCATGAAGGTCATCGCCGTCGACATCGACGACAAGAAGCTCGACCGGGCGGAGAAGTTCGGCGCCACCCACACGGTCAACTCCCGTGGCACCGACCCGGTCGAGGCCGTGCGCGCCCTCACCGACGGCTTCGGGGTCGACATCGCCATCGACGCCGTGGGCCGCCCGGAGACCTTCGAGCAGGCCTTCTACATGCGCGATCACGCGGGCCTGCTGGTTCAGGTCGGCGTGCCGTCCCCGGACATGAAGGTCGAACTCCCGCTGATCGACGTGTTCTCCCGCGGCGGCGCGATCAAGTCCTCCTGGTACGGCGACTGCCTGCCGAGCCGGGACTTCCCGTTCCTCATCGACCAGTACCTCTACGGGCTGCTGGACCTGGGCGCGTTCGTCTCGGAGACCATCGCGCTCGACGAGGTCGAGGAGGCGTTCGCGCGGATGCGACGCGGTGAGGTGCTGCGCTCGGTGGTGGTCCTGTGAACAGCCGAGCCACGGACACGGGCGCCCACACGGACACGCACGTCGGCGCCCACACCGACATGAGTGCGCACATGGGCACGCCCGGAACCAACCCCCGAGTGGTCGTCATCGGCGCCGGTATCGTCGGCTGCTCCCTCGCGGACGAGCTGACCGCCCGCGGCTGGACCGATGTCACCGTCCTCGAACAGGGTCCGCTGCCCGCTCCCGGCGGTTCCACCTCCCACGCGCCGGGCCTGGTCTTCCAGACGAGTCCGTCCAAGACGCTCACCGAATTCGCCCGGTACACGGTCGAGAAGTGCAACTCCCTTGAGGTGGAGGGGGTTTCCTGCTTCAACCAGGTGGGCGGCCTGGAGCTCGCGACGACTCCCGAGCGGCTCGCCGAACTGCACCGCAGGGCCGGTTACGCCGCCTCCTGGGGCGTACGCGGCGAGATCGTGAGCGCGGCCCGCTGCAAGGAGCTCTGGCCCCTGATCGACGAGTCGGTGGTCCTGGGCGGCTTCCACACGCCCGACGACGGACTGGCCCGCGCACTGCTCGCGGCTCGCGCCCAGATGGAGCGGGCCGAGAGCCGCGGCGCCCGCTTCCTGGACCGGCACACCGTCACCGGGATCGAGCGGGAGGACGGCAGGGTCACCGCCGTCGTCACCGACCAAGGCGTCTTCCCCGCCGACCATGTGGTCTCGGCGGCCGGATTCTGGGGGCCGGTCATCGGCCGCATGGCCGGAGTCGACGTACCCCTGCAGCCGCTCGCCCACCAGTACGCACGGACGAAGCCCCTCCCTGAACTGGCCGACACCGACGCCGGTGCCGAGGCCGGAGCCGGGGCCGGAGCCGGGGCCGGGGCCGGGGCCAGGACCGGTGCCGGTGCCGGTGCCGACCCGGAGGCGTCGAGGCCGATCCTCCGCTTCCAGGACCGCGACCTCTACTTCCGCGAGCACGCCGACCGCATCGGCATCGGCAGTTACGCCCACCGGCCGCTCCCCGTGGATCCGTTCGCGGTCCTCGGCTACGACGAGGCACGTGCGAACGACCTGGAGATGCCGTCGTCGTTCCCCTTCACCGAGGAGGACTGGGCGCCCAGCTGGGACGACTGCCGCCGGCTGATGCCCGCGCTGCGCGGAAGCGAGATCGAGGAGGGTTTCAACGGCGTCTTCTCCTTCACCCCGGACGGCATGCCGGTGCTCGGCGAATCGCGTGCGCTGCGCGGCTTCTGGCTGGCGGAGGCCGTGTGGGTGACCCACTCGGCCGGTGTCGCCAAGGCCGTGGCCGAGTGGATGATCGACGGCCGCCCGCGGATCGACGCCCACGAGTGCGACCTCACGCGCTTCGAGGACGCCCAGCGCTCACCCTCGTACATCAGGGAGCGCGGTTCGCAGCAGTTCGTCGAGGTGTACGACGTGCTGCATCCGCTCCAGCCGATGGAGCGGCCGCGCCCCCTGCGGGTCAGCCCGTTCCACGCCCGCCAGCAGGAACTGGGCGCGTACTTCCTGGAGGGCGGCGGCTGGGAGCGTCCGCACTGGTACGAGGCGAACGCCCCGCTCGCCGCCGGACCGGACGTACCCGAACGCGATGCCTGGTCGGCGCGTCACTGGTCGCCCGTCGCGGCGGCCGAGGCGCGGGTGACCCGCGAGAGGGTCGCGCTCTACGACATGACTCCCCTGCGCCGCCTCGAAGTCACCGGCCCCGGAGCCCTCGACTTCCTGCACGGCATGACCACCAACAACCTCCGCAAGAAGCCCGGCGCGGTCACCTACACCCTGCTCCTGGACGGGACGGGCGGCATCCGCTCCGACCTCACCGTCGCGCGGCTGGGCCCCGACCGCTTCCAGGTGGGCGCCAACTCCCCCGCGGACCTGGACTGGTTGACCAGGCACGCCCCCGACGGCGTACACATCCGGGACATCACGTCCGGCACGTGTTGTGTCGGTGTCTGGGGGCCGCTCGCCCGCGAACTCGTCCAGCCGCTCACCCACGACGACTTCTCCCACGAGGGCTTCGGATACTTCCGCGCCAAGGAGACGTACATCGGCCATGTGCCCGTCACCGCCATGCGGTTGAGCTACGTCGGTGAGCTGGGCTGGGAGCTCTACACCAGCGCCGACCTGGGGCTCCGCCTCTGGGACACGCTCTGGGAGGCGGGGCGGGAACACGGCGTGATCGCGGCCGGGCGCTCGGCGTTCAACAGCCTGCGCCTGGAGAAGGGGTATCGCGCGTGGGGGGTCGACATGACCGACGAGCACGATCCGTACGAGGCGGGGGTCGGCTTTGCCGTCCGGCTGGACAAGGGGGAGTTCTTGGGCATGGAGGCGTTGGAGGGGCGCGGCGAGCCTCGGCGGCGGCTCACGCCATTGCTGCTCGACGATCCCGGGGACGTCGTTCTCGGCAAGGAGCCGGTGTACGTCGGTGGTTCGCCCGCGGGGTATGTCACCAGTGCGGCGTACGGGTACACGGTGGGGCGGTGTGTGGCGTACGCGTGGTTGCCGGTGTTGCCCGTGGGGGCGGGGGTCTCCGTCGAGTACTTCGGGGAGAAGGTTGCGGCGACGGTTGTCGATGAGCCGATCTTCGATCCGAAGATGAGCCGTATTCGGTGCTGATCGCTCCGCGAGGGGGTGGTGGGACGGTGGGGCCGGTCGCGCCGTTCCCCGCGCCCCTTGAAGACAAGAGGTTGCGCCGTTCCCCGCGCCCCCTAAAGACAAAAGATTACGCCGTTCCCCGCGCCCCCAGAAGGACAAAGACGGAGGTCACCGTGTCCCCCACCTACGACGTCGTCGTCATCGGTCTTGGCGGTATGGGTAGTGCCGCCGCTCATCATCTGTCCTCGCGCGGTGTGCGGGTGCTCGGGCTGGAGAAGTTCGGGCCGGTGCACAACCGCGGTTCCAGTCACGGTGGTTCGCGGATCACCCGGCAGTCCTACTTCGAGGACCCGGCGTACGTGCCGCTGCTGCTGCGCGCCTACGAGCTGTACGAGGACGTGGAGCGGACCACCGGGCGGGAGATCGCGACGCTGTGCGGCGGCGTGATGATCGGCCGGCCCGACTCGCTGACCGTCTCCGGTTCGCTGCGCTCGGCCACCCAGTGGGATCTGCCCCACGAGATGCTCGACGCGGCCGAGATCCGCCGCCGTTTCCCCACCCTCGCCCCCAAGGACGACGAGGTCGGGCTCTTCGAGGAGAAGGCCGGCCTGGTCCGCCCCGAGAACATGGTCGCGGCCCATCTCCAGCTCGCCACCCGGCAGGGCGCCGACCTGCACTTCGACGAGCCGATGACCCGTTGGGAGCCGTACCGGGACGGCGTGCGGGTACATACGGCCGAGAACACGTACACGGCGGGCCGGCTGGTGATCTGCCCGGGCGCGTGGGCGCCGCAGCTGCTCACCGACATCGGGGTGCCGTTCACCATCGAACGGCAGGTCATGTACTGGTTCCAGCCCCGGGGCGGGGTCCGGCCGTTCGTGCCCGGGAACCACCCGATCTACATCTGGGAGGACGCGGACGACGTCCAGGTGTACGGCTTCCCGGCCATCGACGGGCCGGAGCTGGGCGCCAAGGTCGCGTTCTTCCGCAAGGGCCAGGTCTGCACCCCGGAGACCATCGACCGGACGGTCCACGAGGACGAGATCCGGGCGATGGCGGACCACATGGCCCGCTGCATCCCCGACCTGCCCGGCACCTTCCTCAAGGCCGCCACCTGCATGTACTCCAACACCCCTGACGAGCACTTCGTCATCGCCCCGCACCCCGCGCATCCCGAGTCCGTGACCGTGGCCTGCGGTTTCTCCGGCCACGGCTTCAAGTTCGTGCCGGTGGTCGGCGAGATCCTCGCCGATCTGGCCCTGACGGGGACCACCGGTCACCCGATCGGCCTGTTCGACCCCCACCGCCTCGCCGCCGCGCCCGCCTGAGGAGCACCCTCGTGTCGACGACCTCCGTCTCCCCCGCCGCCTCCGCCCAGCCCTCCCCGAGCCTGATCAGCACACTTCCCGGGCACTACTACACCGATCCGGAGATCTTCCGGCAGGAGCAGGAACACCTCTTCGAGTCGATGTGGTTCTGCGCGGTCCGCGGCGCCGATCTGGCGAAACCGGGCGCGTTCCGCACGGTCCAGGTCGGCCGTGAGAACGTCCTGGTCACCCGGTCCCGTACCGGTGAGCTGCGCGCCTTCCTCAACATCTGCCGGCACCGCGGGGCCCGGCTCTGCACCGAGGAGGCGGGCGAGGTCCGGCGCAACCTCCAGTGCCCGTACCACGCCTGGACGTACGACCTCGACGGCAGACTGATCGCGGCGCCGAACCTGGTGAAGATGCCGGACGTCGACCGCACCGAGTACGGACTGGTCAAGGTCGCGCTGCGGGAGTGGCTCGGGTATGCCTGGGTGTGCCTGGCCGACCGGCCGCCGTCCTTCGAGGAGACGGTGATGGGCGCGGCCGTCGAGCGCCTGGGGGACGTCGCGGCCATCGAGCACTACGGCACCGAGAACCTCGCGCTCGGAAAACGCATCACCTATGACGTGCGGGCGAACTGGAAACTGATCGTCGAGAACTTCATGGAGTGCTACCACTGCGCGACCATCCACCCCGAACTCACCGATGTCCTGCCGGAGTTCGCGGACGGTTACGCCGCCCAGTACTACGTGGGCCACGGCGCCGAGTTCGGCGAGGAGGTGAAGGGCTTCACGGTCGACGGCAGCGAGGGATTCGGGCGGCTCCCTGAGGTCGCGGAGGATCAGGACCGTCGTTACTATGCGATAACGGTCAAACCCACTGTGTTCATCAATCTCGTCCCCGACCATGTCATCCTGCACCGCATGTTCCCCCTCGCCGAGGACCGGACGATCGTGGAGTGCGACTGGCTCTACGCCCCCGAGGTCGTCGAGTCGGGCGCCGACGTGTCGAAGTCCGTGGAGCTTTTCCACCGGGTCAACGCCCAGGACTTCGAGGCGTGCGAGCGAACGCAGCCCGCCATGGCGTCCCGCGCCTATCGCAGGGGCGGGGTGCTGGTGCCCACCGAGCACCACATCGGGATGTTCCACGAGTGGCTCATAGGCATGCTGGGAGGCAGGGATGGCGGATCTCTACATCGGCGGCACCTGGACGGGCGCGCGGGAGAAGCGCACCCGTGAGATCCGCTGTCCGGCCGACGGTTCGCTCGTGGCGGTCGTCGACGAGGCGGGCGGCGAGGACACGGCCGACGCGATCGCGGCCGCGCGCCGCGCCTTCGACGAGGGCCCCTGGCCGCGGACCCCCGCGAACGAGCGCGGCGATCTGCTGCTGCGGGTCGCCGACCTGCTCGCCCGCGACAAGGACGTACTCGCCCGGGCGGAGTCCCTCGACACCGGCAAGCGCCTGGTGGAGAGCGAGTACGACATCGACGACATCGAGAACTGCTTCCGCTATTTCGGGCGGCTCGTGGGGAGCGAGTCCGGCCGGGTCGTGGAGACGGGCACGGAGGGCGTCGACAGCCGGGTGGTGCACGAACCGGTCGGTGTGTGCGCGCTGATCACCCCCTGGAACTATCCGCTGCTCCAGACGGCGTGGAAGGTCGCCCCGGCGCTGGCCGCGGGCAACACCTTCGTTCTCAAGCCGAGCGAGCTGACCCCGCACACCGCGATCCATCTGATGCGCCTTCTGGAGGAGGCCGGGGTGCCCGCCGGGGTGGCGAACCTGATCCTCGGCGCCGGGCCCGAGGCGGGCGCTCCGCTGGGCGACCACCCGGACGTGGACCTCGTCTCCTTCACCGGCGGTCTGCAGACCGGACGCAGACTCATGGCCGCGGCGGCCGGGACGGTGAAGAAGGTCGCCCTCGAACTGGGCGGCAAGAACCCGAACATCGTCTTCGCCGACGCGGACTTCGAGACGGCCGTCGACATGGCGTTGACGGCCGTCTTCCTGCATTCCGGGCAGGTCTGCTCGGCCGGGGCACGGTTGCTGGTCGAGGACTCCCTGCACGACCGTTTCGTGGACGAGGTGGTGCGCAGGGCCCGGCTGATCAGGCTGGGCGGGCCGTTCGACGAGCGGGCGCAGACCGGGCCGCTGATCTCGGCGGCCCACCGGGCGAAGGTCGAGGCGTACGTCGCCAAGGGTCTTGAGGAGGGGGCGGTGCTGCGCTGCGGAGGGGAGCGGCCGGCCGAGCCCCCGCACCCGGACGGCTTCTACTACCCGCCGACCGTGCTCGACGAGTGCTCCGGGCAGATGTCCGTCGTCCAGGACGAGTCGTTCGGGCCGGTACTGACCGTGGAGCGGTTCACCGACGAGGCGGAGGCGGTCAGGCTGGCCAACGCCACGATCTACGGGCTGGCCGGCGGCATCTTCACGTCCGACGAGGCGAAGGCGCAGCGGGTCGCGTCGGCGCTGCGCATCGGAACGGTCTGGATCAACGACTACCACCCGTACGTCCCGCAGGCCGAGTGGGGAGGCTACAAGCAGTCCGGGTTCGGGCGGGAACTCGGACCTGCCGGCCTCGCCGAGTACCGCGAGACCAAGCACATCTGGCGCACGACGAATCCGAGTCCGCAGGGGTGGTTCTCGTGAGCCGCGCCCGTGAGACCGGTAGGGCCGGTTCCGCGGATTCATCGCGGGGAAATCCGCGGAACCCTCGTAAGAAACCGGCCCTCCCCATGGTCAGAACCGGTCTCAAGCACCGTAAGATCCAGCCTTCTTCACCCTGAGATCCAACACCGCACGCCAACGGCCCCGCACGAGCCGCGCTCCCCTCCCGCCCGGGAGAACTCCCCCTTCCCCAGGAGGCCGCTCATGACCACCACCGAGCAACCCTCGGAGCAACCAGCCGAGAAGCACGGTCACGACGACTCGGAACTCAACGAGTTCGGCTACAAGCCCGAGCTGAAACGCACCCTCGGCAACTTCCACACCTTCGCCGCCGGCATCAGCTACATCTCCATCCTCACCGGAACCTTCCAGCTCTTCTACTTCGGTTACGGCAGTGGCGGGCCCGCCTACTGGTGGTCCTGGCCCATGGTCTTCATAGGCCAGTTCATGGTCGCCCTCTGCTTCGCGGAACTCGCCGCCCGCTATCCCGTGGCCGGTTCCGTCTACAACTGGTCCAAGAAGATCGGCAATCCGCACATCGGCTGGCTGGCGGGCTGGACGATGCTCATCGCCTCGGTCGTGTCGATCGCCGCCGTGGCCCTCGCCTATCAGCTGACACTTCCTCAGATCTCTTCCGCGTTCCAGTTCGTGGGCGACGGCACGGGCAAGTACGACGTCGCCACCAACGCCGTGCTGCTGGCCTCCGTCCTCATCGTCTTCACCACGCTGGTCAACGCCCTCGGTGTGAAGCTGATGGCGAGGATCAACACCGCGGGCGTCTTCATCGAGCTGATCGCGACCGTCGTACTGATCGTGCTGTTCGCCGTGCACATCACCCGTGGACCCGGGGTCGTGCTGGAGACGAACGGCACGGGAGCGGGCCAGCCCGGCGGCTACTTCGGCGCGTTCCTGGTCGCGTCGCTGGCGTCCGCGTACGTGATGTACGGCTTCGACACGGCCGCCTCGCTCGGCGAGGAGTCCCTCGACCCGTCGCGCAACGCGCCGCGCGCGATCATCCGGGCCATCGTCGCCTCGTTCGTCCTCGGCGGACTCGTCCTGCTGCTCGCGCTGATGAGCGTGTCCAGCCTCAAGGGCGACCGGCTCTCCACGGACGGCCTGCAGTACGTCGTCCTCAACGTGCTCGGCGAGGACGCGGGCAAGGCCATGCTGTGGTGCGTGTTCATCGCGGTCACCGTGTGCGCCCTGGCCGTGCACACGGCGGCGATCCGGCTGGCCTTCGCGATGGCGCGGGACAACAACCTGCCCGCCTCCTCCAAGCTGGCCAAGGTCCATCCGCGCTTCCAGACCCCGATCCTGCCCGCGGTGATCATCGGCATCCTGGCGCTGGCCATCCTGGTGGTCAACATCCGTCAGCCGCAGATCTTCACCGTGGTAACCAGCATCGGCATCATCCTGATCTACCTGGCGTATCTGCTGGTCACCGGGCCCATGCTGGTGGCCAGGCTGCGTGGTGAATGGCAGCCCGCGGGCGAGGGAAGGTTCTCGCTCGGCCGCTGGGGACTGCCCGTCAACATCGTCGCCGTGGTGTGGGGCACGGCCATGATGATCAACCTGATCTGGCCGCGCGCGGCGGTCTACAACGCGGCGGCCCCGTATCACTGGTATCTGCGGTGGGGTGCCGTCCTGTTCGTCGGCATCGTGATGGGTGGCGGCTTCGCCTACTACTGGTTCGTTCAGCGGCACCGCACCGGCGTGCTCGCGGAGCACCAGTACCGGGCCGCCGACGCGCCTCTTCCGCCCGCCTCCCCCGCGTCGGCCCCGACGGCCGACTGAGCCGCCGACACAACCCCCTCCCCGCCCACCCCACGGACAGAACGACTCAAGAACTGCAAGGAACGCAAGAGCTCCAGGACTCCAAGGAGGTCAACTCCCCATGCAAGAAGATGAGTTCGACTATGTGGTGGTGGGTGGGGGCACCGCGGGCAATGTGGTGGCGGCCCGGCTCTCCGAGGACCCGTCCGTCACGGTGTGCGTCCTGGAGGCCGGGCCCAGTGACGTCGGCGACGACGCCGTCATGAAGCTGGAGCGCTGGATGGGGCTGCTGGAGTCGGGCTACGACTGGGACTACCCGGTCGAGCCGCAGGCCAGCGGCAACAGTTTCATGCGGCACGCCCGCGCCAGGGTGCTCGGCGGCTGTTCCTCGCACAACTCCTGTATCGCCTTCTGGGCACCGGCCGAGGACCTGGACGACTGGGCCGCCGCGGGCTGTACGGGGTGGAGCTCGGCCGAACTCTTCCCGCTCTACCGGCGGCTGGAGAACAACGACGCTCCCGGCGAGCACCACGGCCGCACCGGCCCGGTGAAGCTTCGTTCGCTGAAGAGCGACGACCCCTGTGGGACCGCCCTGTTGGAGGCCTGCGCCCAGGCGGGCATTCCGACCACCCCGTTCAACACGGGCAGGACCGTGGTGCGGGGCGCCGGTTGGTTCCAGATCAACTCCGACGAGAACAACATCCGGCAGTCCTCGTCGGTCGCGTATCTGCACCCGATCCTCGGCAAGCGGCCCAACCTGGACGTCCGTACCGGGGTGCGCGCCAAGAAGCTCGTGCTCGACGGGCGGCGCTGTGTCGGCGCCGAGTACCTGGACCCGGACCTGATCCACACCCGGACGGTACGGGCCCGGCGCGAGGTGATCGTGTCCTGCGGCTCGATCGACAGCGCGAAGCTGCTGATGCTGTCGGGCATCGGGCCCGCCGGGCATCTGCGCGAGGTGGGCGTCGACGTGGTGGTGGACGCGGCCGGAGTGGGCGAGAACCTCCAGGACCATCCCGAGGGCGTCATCATGTGGGACGCCGAGCAGCCCATGACGACCACCTCCAGCCAGTGGTGGGAGGCGGGCATCTTCTACGACACCGAACCGGGTCTGGACCGGCCCGACCTGATGTTCCACTACGGCTCGGTGCCGTTCGACATGAACACCGCGCGGTGGGGCTACCCGACCTCCGAGAACGCGTTCTGCCTCACCCCGAACGTCACCCGCGCGAAGTCACGCGGCACGGTGCGGCTGCGGACCCGCGACTACCGGGACAAGCCGAAGGTCGATCCGCGGTACTTCACGCACGAGCACGACGCGCGCGTGATGACGTACGGGCTGAAGCTGGCCCGGCGGATCGCCTCGCAGCCCGCGCTGAGCGGGTGGGCCGGGGCCGAGCTGGCCCCCGGCCCCGACGTCCGCACGGACGACGAGCTGCTCGACTACATCCACAAGACCCACAACACCGTCTACCACCCGTCCTGCACGGTGAAGATGGGTGCGCCGGGTGACGCCTCCGCCCCGCTCGACCCGCGGTTGCGGGTCAAGGGGGTGGAACGGCTGCGGGTCGCTGACGGGGCTGTGATGCCGGATCTGGTCAGCGTGAATCCGTGCATCACGACGATGATGATCGGCGAGAAGTGCGCCGATCTTCTGAAAGAGGATGCGTAAGGCGCCCCTTAGGGGCGCGGGGAACTGCGCGACCAGCCCCCAGCGGGCCCGCAGTTCCCCACCACCGCCCGGTTACGGGGCGCTCGGCGCGGGCCGCTTGTACATGCGGGTCGCCGTGATCTCGGTGTGGGCGGCCTCCCCCGTGGGGACCTCCCTCGGGAGCCCCGGACGCAGGTGTTCCTCCACGCTGATGTACTTGAGCCCCGCCCGCAGGTCCGCGTCGTTGCGCAGCCGGATGACCAGCGGGAACTCGGCGAGCGCGGTCGTGTCGAACAGACCTGTCGTGTAGAGGAGTTGCACGCCCAGCGCGTCGGAGACGGCGCGCTGCAGCTCCAGCAGGTACGTCGCGTTGGCGCGCCCGATGGGGTTGTCCAGGAACAGCGTGCCGGCGTGCCGGTGCTTGTCCCGGCCCCGGTCGTTGGAACGCAGGGCCGCCATCGTGCAGTACAGCGCGATCGCCGCGGTGAGCAGCTGGCCGCCGGAGAACACGTCGCCCATCTGTCCGACGGGGACGCGCTCGGCGCGCAGTACGGCGTCGGGCTTGAGGATCTCGACGGCCACACCCTTGGGCTGGAGGGCCGCGCCGACCGCTCTGAGCAGCAGGGACATCCCGTCGCGGCGCAGGTCGGAGTTCTTCTTGACCGCCGCCCTGGTCGCCTCGTCGACGACCTCGCCGAGCCGCTCGGCGAGCGTGGCCTGGTCGGGTTCCTCGAAGCGGATCCGCAGGAACTCCTGCCCTGACCACTCCCCCAGTCCTTCGGGGAGCCGGGACAGCCGCTGGGCCGAGCGCAGGGTGGCGAGCGCGGACTCGACCATCCCGCGCAGCCGGTCCACGATGGAGTCGCGGTTGCGCTCCAGCTGCGCCAGCTCGTCGGTGAGGACCCGCAGTCGGGGTGCGAAGGCGTCCGCCCACTTCTGCGCGTGCTCGGGCAGCGCGGACGCGGGCAGCTCCCGGATCTGCTGACGCGCGGGGGTGCGCACCTGCTCGTACCGCGTGGAGTTGGCGTGCCGTACGAGGATGTCGCTCGCCTCGCGCACGGCCGCCTCGGCGGCGGAGAGGTCGGCGGCGCAACCGCGCAGGGAGCGGCGGGCCTCGGCGGCGGACTGCCTGGCCTCTTCGAGCGTGCCCGGATAGGGCTCGGTGTCCTCCTGCTCGTCGTCCGAGTGCTCCCGCAGGAGGTCCCGGAGCAGGGCGGCCGTCTCGTCGAAGCCGCCGGCCGCGTCCTCGGCGGCGCGGTGGGCGTCGAGCAGCTCGGTGTGCGCCGCGCGTGCCTGGTTCAACGCCTCGGTGCGGGAGGCCAGTTGGCCGGTGGCGGTGCGGAGCAGCGTCTGTGCGTGCTCCGCGTCGCGCGGCACGAGGTCCTCGGGCAGCTCGGTGTGGGCGTCGGCGTCCTCGGGCGCGTGCCGCTCCGCCTCTCCGCGCAGCCGGCCGAGCTGTTCGCTCGCGGTCGACACGCGGCCTTCGAGGAGCTGGACCAGCTCCTCGGCACGGGCCACGGCGGCCTGCCGGGACGGGCCGTCGGAGCCGTCGGTGGACTCCAGGAGCTGGGCGGCGCGCGTGCGCACCTTGTTGGTCAGCCGGTTCAGCTCCGTGAGGGCCGTGCGCTCGTCGCTCTCGGCCCGGGCCTGCTCGGAGCGCAGGTCGGCGCCGACGCCGACCTTCTCGTACAGCTGGGAGGCGGCCCGGTAAGCCTCGCGGAGCGCGGGCAGCGACGACTTCGCGGCTCCCGGCTCCTCCGCCGGCAGGTCGTCCGGGGCGCCCGCGATCTCCGCGCGCTCGGCGCGCAGCGCACGCGCCGTGCGGCGGGCGTCGTCGGCGGCGCGCTGGGTGCCGCGCCGGTCCTCGTCGGCGGCGCGGGCCCGCTCCAGACAGGCCTGGGCGCGGGCCTCCGACTCGGCCGCGTCGTCGGCGAGTTCGCGCACCTTGACCTGCCAGGCGGCGCGTTCGCGCAGCCGGAAGGCGAGTCCGGCGAGCGCGTCGGCCCCGCGCCGGGCGCGCTGTGCGGCCTCCTGCCGTTCGTCGCGCGCGTGGGCCGCCTCGGCCGCCGCCTCGTCGGCCTCGGTCCGCGCGGCTCGCGCCTCGGCGAGCTCGGCCTCGGCCTCCTCGGCGAAGGTACGCGCGTCACCGGCCGCCGTGGCCAGTTCGGTGAGCCGCCCCGCCGGGCAGCCCGTCCGCCAGGAGGCGAGCCGCGCGGCGAGCTCGCGGTCCTTGGCGAGCCGGGCCGCCGACACGCGGATCTCGTCGTCCCGTTCGGCCGCGCGCCTGCGCAGCGCCTGCCGCTCCTCGTCGGCGGCGTGCTCGTCGTGCATGGCCGGGTTCGGCGGTACGAGGAAGACGTCGTCGCCGCCCGCGCCGGGGGCCGGGGTCGGGGCGAGGAGCGCGGCGGCCGTACCGACGGCCACGGTGGAGCGCGGGAGCAGCGCGGCGTCGGTGAGTGCGTCCCGGGCCCGCGCGTGGGTGTCCGGGTCCGTGATGATCACGCCGTCGACCAGTTCGGGCCGGGCGGCCATCACGCGCGCGTGGTCGACGGGGTCGACGGCCTGCGCGAGGTAGCGCCAGCCGGGCAGCGCGGGGATGCCGTGCTCGCCGAGGTACTCCACGGTGGCGAGCACGTCGGGGCCGGGCGGCAGCAGTCCGCCGTCGCCGAGCGCGCCGAGGATGCGGGAGTCGTCGGCCGCGGCGGTCCGCAGTTCGAAGAGCTGTCGTTCGGCGGAGGTGACGGTGTCGTCGAGGAGCTGTCGGAGCTCGTCGGCGTAGTGGTCCAGTTCGCGGGGCGTGAGGGGCCCGTCGGCCGCGGAGCCGTCGGGGGCTCCTGTCGCCGGGGCGCTCCCGCCGTCGGCGCTGTCGTCGGTGGCGACCGCGTGCCGGGGCCCGGGCAGCGACGGGCGCCCGGAGCCTGCCGAACCGCCGGAGGCGCCGGGCAGGCTGAGCAGTTCGGCGAGCCGCTCCTCGCCCGCCAGCGCCTGGGCGATACGCCGTTCCGCGTCGTACGCGTGCTCGGCCGCCGTCGCCGCGTCGGCCGCGCGGGCCGCGGTGAGCTCGGCCCGGGACTCGACGGACGCGGCTTCCCGGGCATGGTCCGCGGTGCGGCGGGACGCCTCGCGCGCGGTGTCCCACGCGGCGACGGCCGTCTTCTCGGCGTCGCTGGCGGCGAGCGCGGCACGGGCCGGGTCGGCGTCGGGGGCGGTGTCGTCGAGCCAGCCGGCCCGCACCGCCTCGGCGGTCTCCTGCTCGACCTCGCCGAGGCGCTGGCGCAGATGGCCGACCTCACTGCGGGCGCGCTGGGCCTCGGTGGCGGCGGCCGTCGCGTCCCGGTGGGCGGCCTCGCCGACCTCCTGGAGCGAACTGGACCGCTCCTCCTCCTCGTTGGCGACCGCCTCGGCCCCTTCGGCCGCCGCGTGCAGGGCACGTACGAGATCGACGGCGGCCCGCGAACGTGCGGCGAGGGCCGGTGCGGCGTCCCGCTCGGCCTCAAGGATCGCGGCCGCCACGCGCGTGGAGCGGTCGGCTGCCGCGCGGTGCCGCAGCACGGCTTCCGCCGCCTGCCATGCCGAGTGCAGGGTGCGCGCGTCGGCGAGTTCCTTCTTCTGCGCGGCCGCGCCCTTCTCCGCTCCGGCGAGTGCCAGCGAGGCGTGCCGGTAGGCCAGTTCGGCCGCGATCAGTGCGCTGCGTTCCCTGGCATCCGCCGCGTCGGTGACCCGGTGGGCGGCGGTGGTGACCTGCTGGGCGAGGTCGCCGGTGCGGCCGCGCTCCAGCACGGCGCGCGCGGAGAGCCGCCGGGCCAGTGTGCGCGTACGCCGCTCGGCGGCCGTGTGGATGTCGCGCGCGTGGGAGCGTGCGCCGGCCGCTTCGACGATCCGTCCGAGCAGGTCCACGGATCCGGCGGTGAACTCCCGTTCGGCGATGAGTTCGGCGCGTCGTCCCAGCTTGTTGCCGAATCCGCCCACCAGGTCGGCGAGGCCGTCGGTGTCCCTGGTGTCGGTGACCGCGCGCAGCAGCAGGTCGGTGAAGTCGGAGTCCTTCTTGACTGCGAAGAGACCGGCGGCCTCGCCCTCGTCGGCGTTCATCTCGCGCTGGTAGCGGAACAGTTCTGGGTCCAGGCCCAGGTCACCGAGGTGTTCGATCCACCGGTCGTGGATCTCCTCCCAGTGCACTTCGAGGTGCGGGTACGCCTTGCCCGCCTCGGTGAGCGCGTCCCTGAAGCCCTTCATGGTGCGCCGTCGGCCCTGCGCGCCCGAGACGCCCTCCACGGGCGGTCGCACGACGGTGGCCTCGGCGACCGGCAGGTTGTCCAGGCTCAGCCCGGGTCCGGGCCGGAAGGAGTACCAGGCCTCGGCGAACTTCCGCGGGTCGTTGGAGACCTGCCGTCCGCGCCACTCACTGACCTTGCCGACCACGACGCACTCACCGGTGAGCGTGTGCTGCCACTCCAGGGCCACGTGCCCGCAGTCGTCCGCGAGCAGGAACTTGCGCAGCACGCCGGAGCTGGCGCCGCCCAGGGTGTTCCGGTGGCCGGGCAGCATCACCGAGAAGATCAGCTTGAGCAGTACGGACTTGCCGCCGCCGTTCTCCAGGAAGAGCACACCGGCGGGTGCGGGGCGGCGCGGCGGTCCGACGGGCTCCTCCTGGAAGAACTCCGCCTGGGTGGGCGCGGGGTCGGGCACAAGGCCGCCGACTCCGCGCAGGTCCAGCACGGTGTCGGCGTAGCGCGCACCGGCCGGCCCGATGGAGTAGAGGCGGACCCGGGACAGCTCGTACATGGCGGACTCTCGTAGTCGTAAGCGGTGGGGGGAAGTGGCGGGAGGGTTTCGAGGGGGTCAGTGGTCGGGGGGATCGGGCCCGGCCGGGTCGGATCCGGGTCGGTTACGAGTGGAACGGCAGCCCTGCGTCGGCGGCCAGCTCCAGATCGTCGCCGTCCTCGGCGGGCATCAGGCTCGCGGTGCCGTCGGTCACCGGCACGACGCCCAGCTCCAGCAGCTCGGCCAGGGCGGCGCTGCCCGCCATGTCCCGTACCTGGAGCTGATAACGAGCGGTCGTCCGGTACGTCCCTCCGCCGTCGTCCCCGGTGCGCTGCAGGAACCCGGAGTCGGTGAGGAACGCGGCCGCCTTGCCGACGATGCCGGTGGTCGAACCGGCCAGTCTTCGCGCGTCCTTGGTGGCCCCGGCGGAGCTGCGCCGCGCCCAGATCCGCCAGGCGGCCTCAAGGCCCGGCGCGTCCGTGGCCGGGTCGGTGTTCTCCCCCAGCTCCTCGGCCCGCTCCTCCAGGCGCCGGCAGGCCTGCCGTACGAACGCGTCGACGCCGTTGACCGACACGCGCCCGATGTATCCGTCGTCCGCGAGATCCTCTGGCCGCGGGAAGGCCAGGGCGGCGACGGCGAGGTGGGCGAGTCCGTGCAGGAACCGGTCGCCCGAGTCGGCGGACGCCCGCCGCGCGTAGTCGCCCATGCGCACGGCGAACACCGAGTCCTCGGCGGCGGTGACCGCCATCCCGGCCCGCGGGGACACCTCAAGCACGACGAGCCCGAGCCCGGTGGCCACGGCGTCGGCGAGCCGCGCGAAGGGGGGATCCTCGCGGTAGCGCCGCAGCAGCTCGGCGTACTCCTGATCCCGCGCGGGCTGCGTCTTGGGCTGCAGCCCGAAGGCCACGAGCCGTGCCGCGTCCGCGGTGTCGGCAGGGGTGACGGGGGCACTCACCGCCGCGGTGACCGCCTCCGGCTCACTCCACTCGACCTGCTCACTCACGACTGAGACTCCTTGCTACGAAAACACGGCCCTCGTGAATATCGGGGCCCAGGTCAGGCGGCCCCTCGGGAGCGCCCCCAGGAGCGCGGGGAACTGCGCGCCCGGCCACGGACGGCCCGCACGTCACAACCCGCCCGCAGCACCCCGCCCTGCTCAGGAAACCGCTCACGCGACCTCCGTCCGGCCGGCCGTCATCCCGGCCACGTCCAGCAGAGCCATCCCCACGATGAGATCCGCCCCGCCGAACTCCGGATCGTCCAGCTCGACCCCGTCGTCCACGGCGAACAGCAGTCGCTCCTCGCCCTGCCGATACGCGGTACCGACCGGCGGACTGGCCGCGTGCACCGCCAGCAGGGCGACCAGGTACGGCAGTTCGGGATCCTGCCGCCGCGCGTCCGCGAGCAGCCCGGACAGCCGGCGCGGCGCGTCGGCCGGCAGGTCGAGCAGCACCATGGCCGCGGCGAGCTGCTCCTCGCTGAACCGGCTGTCGTCCGGCGTGGCGATCAGATCCGGTTCGGGCATCTCGGCGCCCAGGTGCTCCCGCTCCACCGGCGGTGTCAGCAGCAGGTCGACCAGATCCCCGACCCGGACGGACGCGGGGGTGCGCAGCCCCGTGCCGCGCGCGAAGAAGACGTCGGTCACCCGCAGCGCCTGCTCCATGGGCAGCGGCAGCACGGGCGCGACGAGATGCCCGTAGAGGTCTATCCCGGAGGTCGTCATCGGAGTCGCGAAGGCCTGCCGGTCCTGCTCGGCACGGAACAGCGGCCCGGCCTCCAGGAGCCGGGACTGCAACTGCGTGTGGCGCCGGATGCAGTCCTTGACGATGTCGACCAGTTCGGCGGCGCGGCGCTTCTGCTCAGGGTCCTCCGACTCGTCGCGCGCCTTGCGGATGTTGGTGAGGATCGCGTTCTCGTGCCGGTAGCGGTCGGCCACGTGGTCGAGGGCCTCGGCGATCATGTCGGGCACGGCCTGCAGCCAGTCCACCGCCCGGACGTTGCGCCGGGTCGCGTCCAGGGCCCTGCGGAGCGTCTCCGAGTACTGCACGGTCCGGTAGCGGGCCTGCTCGGCGGCAAGCTGGGCGTCCGCGAGGCGGCCCCGGCTGATCAGCACCTCCAGCTTGACCTCGGCGGCGATCTGCGCGCTGGTGACGTCGGTGTCGAGGGCGCCCACGAGGACGTTGACCGCCTCGTCCGTCGTACGGAGGTACACGCTCCCCCCGTAACCCGCCACCTCCTCGATCAGCTTGAAGTCGTAGTCACGGCGCACGTACGAGCCGTCGGTCGCGAACGTGCCGTACACGGCCCGGAAGCCCCGGTCGACGCTGCCGACGTTGATCAGGTTCTCCAGGACCCAGCGGGCCACCCGCTCGTGCTCGGCGACGGGCCGCCGCGGGGCCTGGGCGGCGATGCGCGGGATGAGCCTGGCCACTATCTGGTCGTGGTCGGCGCCCGTGTCGAAGTCCATGTTCAGAGTGATGAGGTCGATGGAGGCGAGGGCCACCTCCGCCATGCCGTACACCGAGTACTCGCCCGCGAGGTTCGCCTTGCGTACGTCGAGGTCGTGCAGCGGCGCCGTGCAGGCGAGCGCGCGCAGCCGCCGCGCCAGGCCCTCGTCGGCGGCCGGGCCCGGTGCGGGGCGGGGCGCTGCGCTGAGCTGGGGCGGAGCGGGGGGTGTCGGTGCGGGCGGAGTCACGGTGCACAGACTAGGTGCTTGGTCTGACATCCACCGAAACGCTCCGCTGGGTGCGGTGGGGTGGTCGCGCCGTTCCCCGCGCCCCTAAAAGCAAAAGATTGCGCCGTTCCCCGCGCCCCTTAGGGGCAGAAGACTGCGCCGTTCCCCGCGCCCCTGGAGGGGCTTCGCTAGAGGGGATCCGCCACTCTGCGGCTGTATACCTCCGTGACCCTTTTGCGGGAGTCGTCCAAGTACACCGCCAGCAAGTTCTCCGCCTGCTCGCGGTCGCCGGTCTGGAGGGCCTGGAGGATCTGGCCGTTGCGGGCCAGGTAGGGCTCGTGGAGGCGCTTCGGGTCGTCCACGAGGTGGAAGGCGAGCCGGAGTTCGGCGAAAACGCTGCGCATCAGCTCGTCGGTACGGGCGCTGCCGGCGAGCGCCACCAGTTCCTGGTGGAAGTGGATGTTGGCCGTGCCCAGGCCCTTCCAGTCACCCTCGTGGGCCGCCCGCCGGCCGTCCGCGACCGCCTCGGCGAGGCCGTCCACCGCGTACGGCGGCTTGCCGAGTCCGCGTACGACGGCGCATTCGACGAGGCTGCGGGTGCGGTAGATGTCCTCGACGTCCTCCACGGTCAGGACCCGTACGAACACGCCCCGGTTGAGCTGGTGGACCAGCAGCCGCTCGTGCGTGAGGAGCCGGAACGCCTCGCGCAGCGTGTTGCGCGAGACACCGAGCGCGCCGCCGATGCTGTCCTCGGACAGGCGCTTGCCGGGCGGGAAGTACCCGTCGGCGATCCGGCTCCGCAGGATGTCCGAGACCCGCTCGGCGGTGCTGGTGCGGCCCAGCAGCGCGCGGTCGTCCGCCAGTCCGTTCAGTTCGGCCACTCTCGAATTCAATCGCAGATACAAGAACGAAACAACATGGGTATTGAAGGATCGTTCAACGATCCTCTACCTTGCTTATCAGGCACCGGGCCCGGCGGGCACTGTCTCCTCCTCCCGGCACCGACGGCTTCCGCACGGCATGGCACGGCTCAGTCCCCAGCACCCTCCCGTCCCTCATCTGCGAGGTGCCCATGAGCACGACCCCTCCACCGCAGGCCCCGCCCACCACCGAGACGCGCCCCGGAGCGGGTGAACCCACCGCCGACGAGGGTGCGTTCGCCTGGCTGCGGGCCCTCGGGCCGCGCGGCCGCCGCGCCTTCGGCGGCGCGTTCGGCGGCTACGGCCTGGACTCGTACGACTACTTCACACTGCCGCTGAGCATGGTGGCCCTGGCCGCGTACTTCGGTCTCAGCAGTGGCCAGACCGGGCTGTTCACGACTGTCACGCTGGTCGTGTCCGCGATCGGTGGCGCCGCCGCGGGTGTCATCGCGGACCGGATCGGGCGCGTCAAAGCACTGATGATCACCGTCATCACGTACGCGGTCTTCACGGTGGCCTGCGGCTTCGCGCCGAACTACGAGACCCTGCTGGTCTTCCGCGCTCTCCAGGGCCTCGGTTTCGGCGGTGAGTGGGCGGTCGGCGCGATCCTGGTCGCCGAGTACGCGAGCCCCGAACACCGGGGCCGTACGCTCGGCGCGGTCCAGAGCGCCTGGGCCGTGGGCTGGGGACTCGCCGTGGTCGTCTACACGCTGGTCTTCCAGTTCCTCGACGACGACATCGCCTGGCGCGTGATGTTCTGGACCGGCGCCCTGCCGGCCCTGCTGGTCGTCTGGGTGCGCCGCCAGGTGAAGGACGCCCCGGAGGCGGCCGAACGCCGTAAGGAGAGCCCCGGGAAGGGTTCCTTCGCCGCGATCTTCAAGCCGGGCACGGCCGCCGCGCCCGGACTGCTGAAGACGACGATCTTCGCGGTCCTGCTCTCCACGGGCGTCCAGGGCGGTTACTACACGCTGGCCACCTGGGTCCCGACGTATCTGAAGACGGACCGCGGACTGTCCGTCGTCGGCACCGGCGGCTACCTCGCGTTCCTGATCTCCGGAGCCTTCATCGGCTATCTGACCGGCGGTTACCTCACCGACAAGCTGGGCCGCAAACGGAACATCCTGCTCTTCGCGATCCTCTCGGCGATCTGCATCCTGGCCTACGCGAACATCCCGAGCGGCGCCAACACCCTTGTCCTCGTGCTCGGTTTCCCGCTCGGGTTCTGCATGTCGGCGATCTTCAGCGGCTTCGGCTCGTTCCTCAGTGAGCTGTACCCGACGGCCGTACGCGGCACGGGGCAGGGCTTCACGTACAACACCGGCCGTGCCGTGGGCGCGGTCTTCCCGACCCTGGTGGGCTTCCTGGCCGACAGTTGGGGTGTCGGGGGCGCGCTGGTCTTCGGCGCGATCGGCTACGGTCTCGCGGCACTGGCCCTGATCGGTCTGCCCGAGACCCGTGGGAAGGAGCTTCTGTGAACCGCACGCAGCACCGCCCGCTCAACCTTCTCGACGACCACGCGCACGCGTGGAGCCCGGCGGAGGCCCGCTCGCGGTTCCGCGCGGGTGTGTCGGGTCCCACCGCGGGCTGCTCCGCGGGCCACACCCAGGCGAACCTGATCTCGGTGCCGGCCGACTGGGCGTACGACATGCTCCTGTTCTGCCAGCGCAACCCGAAGGCCTGCCCGGTGCTGGACGTCACCGACGCCGGTTCCCGGACGACGGTCCTGGCCGACGGCGCCGATCTGCGCACCGATCTGCCCCGCTACCGGGTGTGGGAGCACGGCGAACTGGTGGAGGAGCCCACGGACGTGGTGGGGCACTGGCGCGACGACCTCGTGTCGTTCCTCATCGGGTGCAGCTTCACCTTCGAGTGGGCGCTGGTCGACGCGGGCGTGCCGATGCGCCACATCGAGCAGGGACGCAACGTCTCCATGTATGTGACGGGCCGCCAGTGCCGGCCCGCCGGGCGGCTGCAGGGGCCCATGGTGGTGTCCATGCGTCCGGTGCCGCCCGAGCACCTGCCCGTGGCGATCCGGGAGACCAGTCTGCTGCCCGCGGTGCACGGCAGCCCGGTGTACTGCGGCGATCCGGGTGCCCTCGGCATCGAGGACCTGGGCCGCCCCGACTTCGGCGATCCGGTGGACTTCGAGCCGGACGACATCCCGGTGTTCTGGGCCTGCGGTGTGACGCCGCAGGCCGCGGTCATGGCCTCGCGCCCGCCGTTCGCCATCACCCACGCGCCGGGCCAGATGTTCATCACCGACGCCCGCGACGAGCAGTACCGCGTCGCCTGAGTCGCCCGACCGGAGAACGGACACGTCATGACCTCCACCGGTACCCCTCTCGGTACCTCGATCGATCTCAACGCCGATCTGGGCGAGGGTTTCGGCCGCTGGCACCTGACCGACGACGAACAGCTGCTGTCCGTCGTCACCAGCGCCAACGTGGCCTGCGGCTTCCATGCCGGGGACGCCTCGACCATGCGGCGGGTGTGCGACCTCGCCGCCGAGCGCGGTGTACGGATCGGTGCCCAGGTCTCCTACCGGGACCTGGCGGGCTTCGGGCGACGCGCGATGGACGTGCCGCCCGACGAGCTGGCCGCCGAGGTGGCGTACCAGATCGGTGCCCTGGAGGTCTTCGCCCGCGCGGCGGGCGCGCGCGTGGCCTACGTCAAACCGCACGGGGCGCTCTACAACCGCGTCATGCACGACGCGGAGCAGGCCGAGGCGGTCGCGGCAGGGGTGCTCCTGGCCGACTCCACGCTGCCGGTGCTCGGCCTGCCCGACTCGCGGTTCCTCGTCGTGGCGGCCGCGGTGGGCCTGCCGGTCGTCACGGAGGCGTTCGCGGACCGCGCGTACACCGAGGCGGGCACACTCGTGCCTCGCCGCTTGAAGGATGCGGTGATCACCGATCCCGGCGCCGTCGTGGAACGCTCGGTGGGTCTCGCCCGTTCTGGTGTCGTCACGTCCCTCTCTGGCCGTGACATCGCCGTACGGGCCCGGTCCCTGTGCCTGCACGGCGACACGCCCGGCGCGGTGGACCTGGCCCGCCGGGTCCGCGCACGGCTGGAAGATTCGGGCGTCCGCGTCGAGGCGTTCGTATGAGGGCACTGCCGGTCGGCGACCGTGCCCTGCTCGTCGAGGTGTCCACGGACGAGGAGGCACAGGCCCTGCACGCCGATCTGCTCCGCCGTCGCGCGGAGGGTTCCCTCTCCGTGCGCGAGATCGTGCCCGCCGCCCGCACGGTCCTCCTCGACGGTCTCGACGACCCGTCCCGGCTGGCCGCGCAGCTGTCCGTCGCACGTCTCCCGCCCGTGCCGCCGCCCGCGAAGGACGTCGTGGAGATCCGGGTACGCTACGACGGCCCCGACCTCGCGGACGTCGCCGAACTCTGGGGCGTGTCCCCGGACGAGGTGGCGCGCGTCCACGCGGCTGCCGAGTTCCGCGTCGCGTTCTGCGGGTTCGCTCCCGGCTTCGGCTATCTGACCGGGCTCCCGGAGCGCTACGGCGTACCCCGGCGCGCGACACCCCGTACGACGGTCCCGGCGGGTTCTGTCGGCCTCGCGGGCCCGTACACGGGCGTGTACCCGCGCTCGTCGCCGGGCGGCTGGCAGCTGATCGGCACGACGGACGCCGTCCTGTGGGACCACGCGCGGGTGCCGGCCGCGCTGCTGTCGCCGGGCACGCCGGTCCGCTTCGTCCCGGTGGACTCCTGATGACGGACCGCGCGCTGGTCGTCGTACGGGCCGGGGCGCTGACCACGGTGCAGGACCTGGGACGCCCGGGCCACGCGCACCTCGGGGTGCCGCGCTCCGGGGCGCTGGACGCGCCCGCCGCCGCCCTGATGAACCGGCTCGTCGGCAATCCGCCCGAGGCGGCCCTCCTGGAGACGACACTCAACGGTTGTGACCTGCGGCCGCGTTCGGCGGTCACGGTGGCCGTGGGGGGCGCCCCGTGCCCCGTCGCCGTGGACGGCCGCCCGGCCGCCTGGGGCGCCCCGGTGCACGTACCCGGCGGAGCACTGCTGTCGGTGGGACCTGCGGTCTCCGGAGTACGCGCCTACGTGGCCGTCTCGGGCGGGGTGACCGTCGAACAGGTGCTGGGCAGCCGCTCGACCGACCTCCTCTCGGGCCTCGGCCCGCCGCCCCTCGTCGCCGGAGCGGTGCTCCCCCTGGGGAAGCCGTACGACATCCCCGCGCGCGTGGACGTCGTTCCGCAGCCGTCCCCACCGGCCGAACTCGTCCTGCGGGTGATCCCCGGCCCACGCGACGACTGGTTCACGGCCGCGGCCTGGCACACGTTCACCACGCACACCTACCGGGTGTCCTCGGCGAGCAACCGCATCGGCCTGCGCACGGAGGGGCGCGCCCTGGAGCGGGCGATCGGCGGCGAACTGCCCAGCGAGGGCATGGTCCTGGGCGCGGTCCAGGTCCCCCCGGACGGCCGCCCGGTCGTCTTCCTGGCAGACCACCCGACCACCGGCGGCTACCCGGTGATCGCAGTGATCCACCCCCAAGACCTCCCCCCCACGGCCCAGGCCCCCCCGGGCACCCCCATCCGCTTCGTCCCCACTGGCAGCCACACGACCTAGGTACGCGGGCAACGGCGTAGTCTCTTGGCCTTCAAGGGCGCGGGCAACGGCGCAGTCTCTTGGCCTTCAAGGGCGCGGGCAACGGCGCAGTCTCTTGGCCTTCAAGGGCGCGGGCAACGGCGCAGTCCTTTGGCCCTCAGGGGCGCAGGGAACGGCGCAATCCTTTGCCTTTGAGGGGCGCGGGGAACGGCGCGGCCAGCCCCCACCCACCCGCACCCCACAATCAGCCTCACCCAGGCGGAGCCACACGCGAAGCGTCACACCGCATCGGCCCGATCCGCCACCGCAAGACCGGCCAACGCAGAAGCCACCGCCCGTGCAGCCACAAGATCAAGCCGCACGCCAGTGCCCCGCACCCGATGCCGAACCTCCGCCGCGGCCAGCCCGAGAAGCTGCGGCAACAGATCGGTGCACCGCCGAGCCACCCACCCGGTCCCGGCGGTGGCCAGCCACCAGAGGCTCGCCGACCGCGTGGGCCCGGGAAACTCCGGCTCGGGACAAGGCACGGGCCCGGTGGCCACCCCCGTCTCCGCCAACAGCGCGTGGAAGTGGAGCGCGAGCTGCCGATGCCCCCGCTCCCCCGGATGCAGCCGGTCGGCGCTCCACATGCCCCGGTCGGCGACCCAGTCGCCCTCCGCGGCATGCAGATGCACAGCCCCGTACCGCGCGGACAGCGCGTGCACGACCGCGTTCACGGCCCGCTGGCGCCGGGCGAGCGGCCGGGCGAGCGCCCCCGGCAGCCCCAGCATCGCCCCGGGGTCGGGCAGACAGGCGGTGAGCAGGACGGCGCCCTGTCCGGTGAACGCCGCGTACACCTCGTCGAGCCGCTCGGCCACGGCGTGGATGTCGAAGGTGCACCGCAGGGTGTCGTTCACGCCGATGACGACCGAGGCGAGGTCCGGCCGTTCGGCGAGCGCCGCGGGCAGCTGGCGTTCCAGGACGTCGCGCGTCTGGGCGCCGCTGACCGCGAAGTTACGGAACTCCACCGGCGCCTCCGACGGGCTCAGCCCCGCGGCGAGCAGCGCGGCCCAGCCGCGCCACCCCTCACCCACCGGATCGCCCACTCCTTCCGTCAGGGAGTCGCCCAGCGCCACGAACCGCAGGGGTCTCATGCGACACCTTCCCTGGGCCGTGGCACGGAACGGACGACGGCGGCGGGCATCGAGTCCCGCGGTCCCACACGGACCGGCGCGTCGTGCGCCGTGAGGAAGGCCTCCACGGCGGCCGGCCACCCGAAACAGGCGGCACGCGCGCGTGCCGCCTCCCGGCGCTCGTTCTCGGGCCGGTCCATGAGCATCCTGACCGCGGCGCCGAAGGCCGTTCCGGTGTCCGCGGCGGTGGCTCCGGCGGAGCCGATGACCTCCGGGAGGGCGGAGGAGGCGCTGGCGACGACGGGCGTGCCGCAGGCCATGGCCTCCAGGGCGGCGAGTCCGAAGGTCTCCGCGGGCCCGGGCGCCAGACAGACGTCGGCGGAGGCCTGCAGCCCGCCGAGGAGCGCGCGGTCGGCGACGTGCCCGAGGAAGGTGACCGGCAGCCGCCGCTCGCGCGCCCGCTGTTCGAGCCGGGCCCGCAACGGCCCCTCACCGGCCACGACCAGCACCGCGCGCTGCCCGCTGCGCATCAGTGCCTCCAGTGCGTCCAGTGCCGTACCGGGCCGCTTCTCGACGGACAGCCTGGAGCACATCACCAGCAGCGTCTCGTCCACGTGCGCGTACCGGGCCCGGAGCGCCGGGTCCCGCAGCGCGGGGTGCCGGCCCTCCAGATCGACGCCCAGCGGGGCGCGTACGACATTGCGTGCGCCGATGCGGACGAACTCGCGCTCCGCGAACTCCGTGGTGCACACGACGCGCGCGTAGTGGTGCGCGGTACGGAGGTTGATGGCGTCGGAGGTGCGCCGGGCCAGGCCGGGCGGCATGCCCCAGGTGCGCAGCACGCCGTCGGCGGTCTCGTGGGAGACCATCACCGCGGGCACCCGGGCGCGTCGCGCCCAGACGCCGGTCCAGCGCAGCGTCGTACGGTCGGAGACCTCCAGGCGGTCGGGTGCGAGCGCCTCCAGGAGCGCCGCCACGCGCCGTCTGTCGGTGAGGACGCGGTAGCCGCCGGTGCCGGGGAGCAGCGGGCCCGGCAGGGTGATGACGCGCCCCTGTTCGGTCTCGCGGTCCGAGGCGCGCTCGCCGGGCACGATCAGTACGGGCCGGTGTCCGGCCGCCTGGTAGCCGGCGCCCAGTTCGCGCAGCGCGGTCCGCAGGCCTCCCGAGGTGGGGGCGACGAAGTTGGCGAGCCGCACGATGCTCAGGGACCCGCTCATGCCGCCACCACCGCCCGGCCGGCCAGGACGTCCGTGTAGTGCTCGATGAGCGCGTCCCCGACGGCGGCCCAGGTACGGCCCTCGACGGTACGCCGTGCCTCGGCGCCGTAAGCGGCCCGCAGGGCGGGGTCGGCGGCGAGCGACCACACGGCGTCGCGCACGGCGGCCTCGTCGCGCGGTGGGACGAGCAGTCCGGTGCGCCCGTGCGCCACCAGGTCCAGCGGGCCGCCCGCGGCGGGGGCGACGACGGGGACGCCGCTGGCCATCGCCTCCTGGACGGTCTGGCAGAAGGTCTCGAACGGTCCGGTGTGCACGAAGACGTCCAGGGAGGCGAAGATCCGGGCGAGTTCGTCGCCGGTGCGGCGCCCGAGGAAGACGGCCCCCGGCAGCGCCTGGTCCAGGCTCGGCCCGCTGGGGCCGTCGCCCACGACGACCACGCGGACGCCCGGCAGACCGCAGGCGCCGCCGAGGAGTTCGATCTGCTTCTCGGGGGCGAGCCGGCCCACGTAGCCGACGATCAGTTCGCCGTTCGGGGCGAGTTCACGGCGCAGGGCCTCGTCCCGGTGCCGCGGCCGGAAGCGGACGGTGTCGACGCCCCGCGGCCACAGCCGCACCCGGGGCACACCGTGCGCCTCCAGGTCGTGCAGAGCGGCGCTGGACGGGGCGAGCGTGCGGTCGGCCGCGGCGTGGACGGAGCGGATGCGGCGCCAGGCGGCGGCCTCGCCCGTGCCCATGTACGTACGGGCGTAGCCGGCGAGGTCGGTCTGGTAGACGGCCACGGCGGGGATGCCGAGCCGGCCGGCGGCGGCCATGCCGCGGACGCCGAGGACGAAGGGGCCGGCCAGGTGCACGATGTCGGCGCGGTGTGCGGTGATCGCGGCGGCGACGCGTCGGCTGGGGAGGGCGACGCGGACCTGGGGGTAGCCGGGGAGCGGGAGGGACGGGATGCGGACGACGGGGCACGGTGCGGAGGCGTCGGACCCGGTCCCGAAGGAGGAGTCCGACTGTTCGGAGGGGGCCGAGAGCTTGGGGGAGGTTGCCGGAGCGACGACGACGGGGGTGTGACCGCGCTCGACGAGGTGCCGGGCGGTCTGGAGCGCGCAGTGGGCCACGCCGTTCACATCGGGGGGAAAGGACTCGGTGACGATGACGACACGCATACGGGTGTTGTCGTCGTGCTGGACGTGGCCGCGTCAACGTGGATCTGTCCGGACGAGGAACGTCCCATGAGCGTTGTGCTCCGCACGCCCCCGCATCACGAACCGGTCACGCTCCGGCGTCCGGGCCCGTACCGACGGGATACGGGCCGACGACGAAACGCTCACCCGCCGGTCGCGCACGGCGCTCCGCACGGCTGCCGCGCGCGGTCTCACACGGCGGACGCGTCCGGTCCGATGCGGCTGCGGACCGCGGTCTGTACGTCGGCCTCTTCGGCCGGATCGGCGGCGAGCCGGCGGAGCTGGTCGACCACTCGGGCGTCCCCGGTCTCGGCGTGCCGTGCGGCCACCTCTCGGGTGGTCTCCTCGCAGTCCCACAGGCATTCGACGGCGAATCCCGCGGCGAAGGAGGGATCGGTGGCGGCCAGCGCCCGAGCCGCACGCCCCCGCAGATGGGAGGAGGCCGTCTCGCGGTAGACGTGCCGCAGGACGGGCGCCGCCCCTGCGATACCGAGCCGTCCGGCGCCGTCGACGAGGGTCCACAGCGTCTGCGCGTCAGGGCCTTCGCCCCGTACGGCTTCGCGCAGGGCGCCCAGGACCAGTTCGCTGTCCTGTGCGCCGCCCCGGCAGGCGAGGACGCGTCCGGCGGCCTCTCCCAGGGCGTCGGGCCGGTGGGCCCAGCCGCGGGCCCGTTGCACGGCGGCCACGCTCCGCATGCGTTCGAAGGCGTCCAAGGCGGCGTCCACGACGAGCCGTGAGCCGGAGGCCTGCGCGGCCTCCACCAGGTCGAGGGCGTCGGGATCATGGCTGTCGGCGAGATAGCGCAGAGCTGTGCAACGTGCGCCGTCGTCCCCGGTGCGGGCGGCCTCGACGATCTCGGGGCGGTCCTCGGGTCCGGCGACGGCCGTCAGGCAGCGAGCGGCGGGCACATGGAGTGCGGCTCCGCGTTCGATGCCCTGCTGGGCCCACTCGAAGACGGCCCGCACGCTCCATCCGGGGCGTGGCCCGGTGGGTCGCATCTGCTGCTGCCAGCGGTCGAAGGAACCGCTTTCACCGGCGGCACGCACCCGCGCGGCGATCGATTCGCGGGGATCGTCGGCCCACAGCCGCCAGGGCCGGGGTTCGAAGGAGTCCCGGACGACCGCCGCCAGCTCGGCCTCGCCCTCGGGATCGGTGGGGAACCGGGCGAGCACGGGGGCCGCGAGCGCGCGCAGACCGGCGTCGTCGTCGCGCAGTGCCAGTTCGTCGAGGGCCCAGGCCCAGTTGGCGCCGCAGGCGGCGTACCGCCGCAGCAACTCCAGGGCGTCCCGCCTGCCGTACGAGGCGAGGTGGCCGAGGACGGCGAGCGCGAGGCCCGTGCGTGACTCGTCGGTGTCGAGCACGTCCGCCGCGTCGAAGAGGTGCGCCTCGATCTCGTCGAGGCCTCCGCCCAGGTCGAGGTGGAGACGGGCGTAATAGAGAGAGCGGTTCTCCACCTGCCAGTCGTGGCGGGGGTCGCTCAGCACGCAGTGGTTGAGCGCCGCGAGCGCTTCGGCCCGCGGTGCGGTGAGCGCGTGCAGCGTGCCGTCGCCGCGGCCCCTCTGGAGCAGGCCGAGCAGCGTACCGCTGGGCGCTATGACCGGATCGAACATGGGAAACAGCCTCACATCAAGCGTCGACGCAACCGGGGTCCTGCTCTACCTGGCCACGTGACAACACGTCGGGGCGCCCGCCGTTTCCTGCTTGCTGTAGACCATGTTCCTCTGCCTCTCGTCGGTGGCCCGTACGGGCCGCTTCACGGTCCGCGCGGTGCGGCAACACCTGCCCAGCCATCGCGTCCGTGAATCACGACGTCATGATGACCCAGCGGTTCTCGCTGCCGCGACCGCATTTCCGGCGGCCCCGTTCCGCCTCCCCCAAAAAAGCTGTTTCGCCTGGTCAAGGCGGATGGTTCAGTGTGCTCCGAACAGGTCGAGCAGTTCGGCCTTCGCGAACATGCGGGCCGTGTCGACGGCGGAGGGAGTCCCCGCCGAGGGGTCCGCGCCCGCGTCGAGGAGGACGCGGATGACGGCGTCCTCGCCCTTGAAGACGGCTCCGGCGAGCGGAGTCTGGCCTCGGTCGTTGATACGGTCCGCCTCCGCCCCGCGCTCCAGGAGGGCGCTCACGGCGTCGGCGTGACCGTGGTAGGCGGCGAGCATCACGAGCGAGTCGCCGCGGTCATTGGTGAGGTTGGCCGGAACACCCGCGTCGACGTACGCCACGAGCGCCTCGGTCCGCCCCTGCCGGGCCAGATCGAAGATCTTGGTCGCCAGCTCCACGACCTCGGGGTCGGGGGCTTCACTCATCGACGGGACCGCCTCTCTCTGCGGGACTCTCACTGCTGGACCGCTGTGCATCACAGCGACGACGAACAGGACTGCGGGAACGTGCGGCCGCCAGCGGTGCGACCGTACGGGTGAATCGCCAGAGTACTGGCTTCGCGGGCACATGACCCGGCCCACCGGAGGCAAAGATCACCACGAAACCGGCAAATCACCAAGGGGGCCACCGAGGGACCCCGCCGAGCGGAGCCATCGGGGTGAAATAAGCAGTATTTCACCCAGTTGCACCTTTTATCGTATGGATACATCCTGTGAGCCTGGAAGTACTCATGGTGACTGTCCCCATCGATCCAGGAGAAACTCTCATGATCCTGTCCATGTCAGGCGTGGTCCTGCTCGGCATCATCGTCTTCCTCTTCTTCCGCAAGGACGGCCTCAAGGCCTCGCACGCGATGGTCTGCGCCCTCTTCGGCTTCTACCTCGCGGGCACGGCCATCGCCCCGAGCATCACGGCCGGCGGCGCGAGCCTGGCCGGACTGCTCGGCGGGATCAAGTTCTGACCCCCATCCCGTTCGCACGCACCTCCAGGAGACAGCAGTGGCCCGGCGCCCCCTCCCCCGCATTCTGAGCACCGGCAGCGCGCAGATCGCCCGCAGCCGGGACCTGGCCCGGACGGCCGCCGACAGCGCCACCGACGTCCTCCACCCGCTGATCACCATCAGCCGTGGACTGCGTCGGCTGGCGGGCGCCGGCCGGCGCAGATGGGCGGACACCCCCAAGGACCGGCGCGGTCCGCTGCTGTTCCTGGTGGCCTCGGTCGTCCTGATCGTGGCCCTCATCCCGTACGGGCCGCTGCTCGCCGTCATCACCCTGATGGCGGCGGCCGCATGGCAGGGCAGGGACCGCACCCCGCCCGCGCCGACCGGCCCCGACGACGCGCAGAGCAAGCGCCTGGAGTCCCTCTACGAGGCGCTCGTCCCGTACTTCTCCGTCCCCGAGGACCCGGCGCCGCTCTATGCCCACGGCGGCGAGTGGAACAAGGCCTTCGACTCGTACGAGTTCGACGACACGGGCCGGGTCTCGCAGCTGTCCGTGCGGTACCCCGCCTACTTCACGGACGGGGAGGCGGACTCCCGGGCCCGTATCGAGCAGTTGCTGCACGCCAAGTCGGGCCGCGGCCGGGAGTACCGCTTCGCGTGGGACGAGGAGAGCAACCAGCTCTCGGTCTCCGTCCTGCCGCCGCTCGCCACCGACGTCGCCGCCCAGCGGTTCGTCACGGCTCCGGGCGAGACCGTCCTCGGCTTCACCGACCCGGCCGGTGTCCGGCGCACGCTTCCGCTCGCCTTCGGCCAGGAGCAGCGGGACGTCCCCCCGGTGGTCTGGCGTACCGGTGTGCGCTCCACCGAACCGCATCTGCTCGCGGTCGGCGGCCCCGGCAGCGGCACGACCACGCTGCTGCGCTCGATCGCGCTGCAGGCCCTGCGGCACGGTGACGTACTGATCGTCGAGGGCGGCGGTACGGGCGAGTACGCGTGCCTGACGGGGTGCGACGGCGTCCTGGGCATCGAATGCGGCCTGTCCGGCGCACTGGCCGCCCTCGAATGGGCGGCGCACGAGACGGAGCGCCGTCTCATCGCGGCGAACCGAGCGCGGCAGGCGGGCCTGACCCCGCCGGAGGACACCCGGCGCCCTCTGTGGCTCCTCCTGGACCGGCCGAGCGCGCTCGGCCACCTCGCGGCGGCCGACAGCCGCAGTGATCCGCAGACCCTCCTCCAGACTCCGTTGCGCCACGGCCGGGCGGCCGGTGTCACGGTCGTGGTGGCCGAGCAGTTCGACGCCGTGGAGTCGCTCGGCGAGACGGTACTGGGGCACACACGCGCGCGTGTCGTCCTCGGTCAGGCGTCGGCGCGTCAGCTCGAAGCGGTGCTCGGGGTGCCGCCGCACACGACTCCCACGCCCGACGTGCCCGCCGGCCGTGGTTACGCGCGGCTGGGCGCGGGCCCGGTCCATCGCCTCCAGGTGCCGGCGACCCCGGACCCGTACGACGAGGCGACTAGCGAGACCCATCGCCGGGCGGTGCTCGGTCTGCTGCCCGGCCACACGACGCCGGCGGACGCGACACCGGTACCCGCCGCACACGTCACGGCCCCGGGCCCGCTGAGCGTGGCCGCCGAAGGCTGACCCCGGTCCGGCGCCACAATTCGGCCGCCCGTCCACCGTGGTCGGCCGCGCAGTTCCCCGCGCCCCTAAAAACCAAAAGACTGCGCCGTTCCCCGCGCCCCTAAAAGGGCCGCACCCCACCCGCACATGACACCCACCCAGGGGCGCGGGGAACGGCGCAGCCAACCACAACGCACCCACACGTGAAAGCCGACCTCAACCCCCACCCACCCAGGGGCGCGAGGAACGGCGCAGCCAACCACAACGCACCCGCACGTGAAAGCCGACCTCAACCCCCACCCACCCAGGGGCGCGAGGAACGGCGCGGCCAACCACAACGCACCCGCACCCGCAATCCCGACCGGAGGTCACTGTCACGCCACGAACGTGCGTGGCGTCTCCGTCCCCCCGTGCGCGCCGCTCGCAACCATCCGCGCCGCCGCCGCCAACCGCGCAGCGGCCTCGTCGGCGACCGCCCCGCCGACCGTGAACGGCAGCCGCACATAGCCTTCGAAGGCCCCGTCCACCCCGAACCGGGGCCCCGACGGCACCCGTACGCCCACCCGTTCACCGACCTCGGCCAGCCGCGACCCGGACAGACCCCCCGTGCGCACCCACAGGGTGAGTCCACCGCGGGGCACGTCGAACTCCCAGTCGGGCAGTTCCCGGCGCAGCGCCCCCACCAGCGCGTCCCGGTTCTCGCGGGCCTGGTTACGCCGCACGTCCACGGCCTGCTCCCAACCACCCGTGCTGAGCAGCCAGTTGACGGCAAGCTGTTCCAGGACGGGGGTGCCGAGGTCGGCGTAGGCGCGGGCCGCGACCAGGCTGCGGATCACGTCGGGCGCGGCGCGGACCCAGCCGATCCGCATCCCGGCCCAGAAGGCCTTGCTGGCAGAACCGACCGTGATGACCGTCGACCCGGCCGGGTCGAACCCGCAGACGGGGCGCGGCCGTTCGAGCCCTTCGGCCAGGTCCAGTTCACTCATGGTCTCGTCCACGACCAGCACGGTGCCGGCGGACCGCGCGGCGTCGACGAGCTGCCGCCGCTGGTCCTCGTCGGCGAGCGCGCCGGTCGGGTTGTGGAAGTCGGCGACGACATAGGCGAGCCGGGGGGCCGCGTCACGCAGCACCTGCCGCCAGCGGTCCATGTCCCAGCCCGCGAGCCCCTCGGCCATGGCGACGGGCACCAGCCGGGCACCGGCCTCGCGCATCAGCTGAAGGATGTTGGCGTACGAGGGCGACTCGACGGCGATGCGTTCCCCGCGAGGGGCGAAGAGGTGACAGATGGCGTCGATGGCGCCCATGGCCCCGGTGGTCACCATGATCTGCTCGGGCATGGTGGGAATGCCGCGCGCGGTGTACCGCTCGGCGAGGGTCTGGCGCAGCGCGGGCAGCCCCGCCGGATAGTCGCCGTGCGTGTGGGCGTACGGCGGCAGCTCCTCCAGGGCGCCCTGGACGGCGCGGGTGAGCCAGGGTTCGGGGGCGGGCAGGGCGGCGCAGCCCAGGTCGATCATGGAGCCGAGGGTCTCGGGCGGCAGGGGTTCGAGGCCGCGCGCGGGCAGCGGGTTCCCCGCCGGTACGGCGGTCCAGCTGCCCGCTCCCCTGCGGGACTCCAGGAAGCCCTCGGCGCGCAGTGCCTCGTAGGCGGCGGCCACGGTGGTGCGGCTGACGGACAGGGAGAGGGCCAGTTCGCGCTCGGCGGGCAGACGCGCGGCCACGGGAACCCGGCCTTCGAGGACGAGCAGCCGGACGCCGTCGGCGAGGGCGCGGTAGGCGGGCGGCCGACGCGTGCCGGGGCCCGCGGGGCGCTCCTGCTGTGAGTTGAGCAGCCGGGCGAGCTGAGCGGCCCCCACCGCCGAAGTCCACTGCGCCATGATTACCGGTCCACCTCTGTCGAATTGGCCATGGATAAGATCTCTTTCCAAGCCACAGAGTGCCATGAGTCAGTCCACTACCACCACCAGGGAGGCACACCTTGCCCACTCCGCCGTCGGGGCACCTCACCCGCCGACTCCTCCAGCTGTACGCGGGTCTGGCCCTGTACGGAGCGAGTTCGGCCCTCCTCGTGGAGGCGGGTCTGGGCCTGGAGCCCTGGGGTGTGCTGCATCAGGGCCTCGCCGAACGGACCGGGCTGACGATCGGCGTCGTGTCGATCGTCGTGGGGGCCGTCGTCCTTCTCCTGTGGATCCCGCTGCGCCAGCGCCCGGGCCTCGGCACGGTGTCCAACGTCTTCGTGGTCGGCATCGCGATGGACGGCGCGCTCGCCCTGCTGCCGGACGTGCACGCCCTCGCGATCCGGGTCCCGCTGATGGTGGCGGGCATCGTGCTCAACGGTATGGCGACCGGCCTCTACATAGCGGCCCGCTTCGGTCCGGGCCCGCGCGACGGCCTGATGACCGGCTTCCACCGGCGCACCGGCCGCTCGATCCGCCTGGTGCGCACGACCCTCGAAGTGGCCGTGGTCGCGACGGGCTTCGTCCTCGGCGGCACGGTCGGCGCGGGCACGGTCCTGTACGCGGTGACCATCGGACCGCTGGCCCAGTTCTTCCTGCGGGTGTCCGCCGTCCCCACGGCATCACCGGGCGGCAGCGCGGTCGTTGCCACCGGGCCATCAAAGCGGGCGATACTGCGCGGGTGATCTCGCACATACGCCACCCCTACCTCGACCATCCCGGGCCCATAGCCTTCGCCCACCGGGGCGGGGCCGCCGACGGCCTGGAGAACACCGCGGCCCAGTTCCGCCGCGCGGTCGAGGCCGGCTACCGGTACATCGAGACCGACGTGCACGCCACGGCGGACGGAAAACTCGTCGCCTTCCACGACTCGACGCTGGACCGGGTGACCGACGGGGCGGGCCGGATAGCGGACCTCCCCTGGGACGACGTGCGGCACGCGCGCGTGGCGGGCGCCGAGCCGGTCCCCCTGTTCGAGGAGCTGCTGGAGGCCTTCCCCGACATCCGGTGGAACGTCGACGTGAAGGCGGAGCCCGCGCTGCGCCCGCTCCTCGACCTGATCGGGCGCACCGGCTCCTGGGACCGCGTCTGCGTCGGCTCCTTCTCCGAGGCCCGGGTCGCCCGCGCCCAGCGGGTGGCCGGCCCCCGCCTGGCGACCTCGTACGGCGTCCGGGGCGTCCTGGGGCTGCGCCTGCGGTCGTGGGGACTGCCCGCCGCGCTGCGGAACTCGGCGGTCTGCGCCCAGGTGCCCGAGAGCCAGTCGGGCGTCCCGGTGGTCGACCGCCGCTTCGTGCGCGCGGCCCACGCGCGCGGGCTGCAGGTCCACGTGTGGACGGTCAACGAACCCGAGCGGATGCACCGCCTTCTGGACCTGGGAGTCGATGGCATCATGACCGATCACATCGAGACGCTGCGCGGGGTCCTGCGGGACCGTGGCGCCTGGGCCTGACGGTCCGGCGCACCGCGCGGCGTCCGCGTACGGGGACACGACAGAGCGTTCCGCGTACAGGGACACGACGGGGAAGCGAGGGCACGGGTGGGCACCGACACCGTGCGGGAACGGGCGGCCGACGGGGCCGCCGAACGGCGGCGCGAGCAACGCGGCTGGTACTTCTACGACTGGGCGTGTTCCGTCTACTCGACGAGCGTGCTCACCGTGTTCCTCGGCCCCTATCTGACCTCGGTGGCCAAGGCCGCCGCGGACGCGGACGGATTCGTGCACCCGCTGGGGATCCCCCTGCGCGCGGGCTCGTTCTTCGCCTACTCCGTGTCCGCGTCCGTGATCCTGTCGATCTTCGTGATGCCGCTGGCGGGCGCGGCGGCCGACCGCAGCGGCCGCAAGAAGCCGCTCCTCGCGCTCTCGGCCTACCTGGGCGCCGCGGCCACGGCGGGCATGTTCTTCCTGGACGGCGACCGCTATCTGCTGGGCGGCCTCCTGCTCATCGTGGCCAACGCCTCGCTGGCCGTCTCGATGGTGCTCTACAACTCGTATCTTCCGCAGATCGCCCCGCCAGAGGAGCGCGACGCCGTCTCGTCGAGGGGCTGGGCCTTCGGCTACGCGGCGGGTTCGCTGGTCCTGGTGGCGAACCTGGTGCTCTACACCGCCCACGACAGCTTCGGCGTCTCGGAGGCGATGGCGGTCCGCATCTGTCTGGCCTCGGCGGGCATCTGGTGGGGCGCCTTCACCCTGATACCGCTCAAGCGGCTGCGCGACCGGCGCGCGCCGTCGGGTTCCGCGGACAGGTTCGCGCCCGGCTGGCGGCAACTGGCGGCGACCGTGCGCGACATGCGCCGCCAACCGCTCACCCTCGCCTTCCTCCTGGCGTACCTCGTCTACAACGACGGCATCCAGACGGTCATCTCACAGGCCTCCGTGTACGGGTCCGAGGAACTGGGCCTCGACCAGTCGACGCTGATCGTCGCCGTACTGCTGGTCCAGCTGCTCGCGGTGGCCGGCGCCCTCGGGATGGGCCGGCTGGCCCGGACGTACGGCGCCAAACGGATCATCCTCGGGTCCCTGGTCGCCTGGACCCTCACGCTGGCCGCCGGATACTTCCTGCCCGCGGGAGCGCCCGGCTGGTTCTTCGTGCTCGCCGCGGGCATCGGGCTCGTCCTCGGCGGCAGCCAGGCGCTGTCCCGGTCCCTGTTCTCGCACCTGGTGCCGCCCGGCAAGGAGGCCGAGTACTTCTCGGCGTACGAGATGAGCGACCGCGGGATGAGCTGGCTGGGCCCGCTCCTGTTCGGTCTGACCTACCAGCTGACGGGCAGCTATCGGGACGCGATCATCTCGCTCGTTGCCTTCTTCGTGCTGGGATTCGTCCTGCTCGCGCGGGTACCCGTGCGGCAGGCGGTGCGCGACGCGGGTAACCCCGTTCCCGCGAGGATTTAGCACTCGGGGCCAAAGGGCGGTAGTGTACGCGTTTGGCCTGCCAGGCGTACCGTTACTGCGCGTCAAAGATGCCGCAACACCGGGTCACATCTGCTGTCAGATGTGACAAACCGGGCGCAGGTGGGTACTACAAGGGCGGCTACGACGGCGACGCACGACCCGGAACGGGAATCTTTACCGCCGACCGGACGTTGACCGGATGACGACGACAGCGACACCTGTCCTGTGGGCGACAAGCCCGGGAGGCACGATTCATGAGTGAGCGAGCTCTTCGCGGCACGCGCCTCGTGGTGACTAGCTACGAGACGGACCGCGGCATCGACCTGGCCCCGCGCCAGGCCGTGGAGTACGCATGCGAGAAGGGCCATCGATTCGAGATGCCCTTCTCGGTGGAGGCGGAGATCCCGCCGGAGTGGGAGTGCAAGGTCTGCGGGGCCCAGGCACTCCTGGTGGACGGCGACGGCCCTGAAGAGAAGAAGGCCAAGCCCGCGCGTACGCATTGGGACATGCTGATGGAACGGCGTACGCGAGAGGAGCTCGAAGAGGTCCTCGAAGAGCGCTTGGCCGTGCTTCGATCCGGAGCCATGAACATTGCGGTCCACCCTCGGGACAGCCGCAAGTCCGCGTAGCCCCTCCGGGGGTTGAGCGGCATACAGCGCACGCACGCGACCGCGGGCGCCGTACCTTTGGGTACGGTTCCTGCGGTTCTGTGCGTTTGCGTGGGGCTCGGTTTTTCGGGTGCCGGCCATTCTGGGGCTGGGGGCCGTGCGCAGTTCCCCGCGCCCCTGAAGAACGACCAACCGTCCGGCAGTCTTCGCGGGTGCGGGTCCGCCGTGGCTGATCGCGCCGTTCCCCGCGCCCCTAAAAGACTGCGCTGTTCCCCGCGCCCCTGAGCAGCCCAGCCCCTCCGGCGCATGTGGAGCAGGAGGGTGGGGGCGGAGCCCCTGAGCTCTCAGCCCCTCCGGCGTTTGAGGAGCGGGGGTTCGGGGGCGGAGCCCCCTGGTTGTTACGGGGTGGGTAGGGGCGGCGGGGGCGGAAGACCCCCTGCCGGGGCCTCAGCCGGTCAGCGGCGGGTGTGAGCCCGGGTTGTCCCGGCGGTCCCGCGGCGCGTCCTCGCGGATCACCTCGCCCTGCACGACCTTCCCGTCGGGCCGATGAATCCGCGCCTGCTGAAACGCGCTGCCGAAGGACCCCGAAGCCTCCCGCACCTTGCGCTCGAACGTCCGCTCCGCATACCGGCCCAGCGCCTTCTGTACCGGCGGCACCAGCAGAAGCAGCCCGAGCGCGTCGGAGATCAGCCCCGGCAGCATCAGGAGGAGTCCCCCGAGCATCATCAGGCCGTTGCCCTCGGAATTGGCCCGGCCCTCAGGCAGCGCCCCGCTCTGCTGCTGTTGCAGCGTCTCGCTCAGCGCACGGAAGGCCCGCCGACCGGCCCGCTTGATGACCACGGACCCGAGGACGAACCCGGCGATCAGCAGCACCACCACCGCGAAGCCGCTGGCCGCGCCCGCCACCACCGTCAGCAGCCAGATCTCCAGCACGAGCCACGCGGCGACGCCCAGCGGCAGGAACCTCAGCAGCCGGGAGCGCCGGGGCCGACCGGAGGAAGCGGAGGAGGAGGGCGGGATCGATGCGCCAGTCGTCATGTCTCCAGTGTGCCTGGCCAGGGCTCAGTACGACATAAACAGGAGATCAGCCCCACCTGTGCGCCTCGCCTGGGGGCCTGGGTGCCCGTGGGACTCGGCCGGAACGGACGAGCCTCAGGGCTGCTTGCGCCCCAGCACTCGCCCGGCCCGCTCCCCCACACCCCACGTGGTGACCCGCCACAGGGCCTCCACCAGGATGTCGCGGCTCATCTTGGAGTCACCCAGTTCGCGCTCGACGAAGGTGATCGGCACCTCGACCACGTGACACCCGGCTCTCACGGCCCGGCGGGCCAGGTCGACCTGGAAGCAGTAACCCTGCGAGGAGACCTCTCCGAGGCCGAGGCGCTCCAGGGTCTCGCGCCGGAAGGCCCGATAGCCGCCGGTGACGTCACGGATCGGCACGTCGAGCAGGACGCGCGAGTACAGGCTTCCGCCGCGCGAGAGGAACTCACGGGACTTGGGCCAGTTCACCACCCTGCCGCCCGGCACCCAGCGGGATCCGAGCACCAGATCGGCCCCCTTGAGGGCGGTCAGCAGCCGGGGCAGTTCCTCGGGCTGGTGCGAGCCGTCGGCGTCCATCTCGACGAGGACCCCGTACCCGTGTTCCAGGCCCCAGGAGAAGCCCGCGAGGTAGGCGGCGCCGAGGCCTTCCTTGCCCTTGCGGTGCAGCACGTGGACGTGGTCGTCCTCGACGGTCAGCTCGTCGGCGAGTTTGCCGGTGCCGTCGGGGCTGTTGTCGTCGGCGATCAGGACGTGCGCCGCGGGCACGGCGGCCCGCACCCGGCCGACGATCCTCTTGATGTTCTCCGCCTCGTTGAAGGTCGGGATGATCACCAAGGTCGTGCCGAGCGGACCGAAATGTCGCTCAACGCCGTCGTTCACAGCTTCCCCTTAAGACTTCCGTGCGAAGGGGCACCACCATAGCGAGCGTCGCTCTTCACGCAGGTAAGGCGCCGACTTGAAAGTCTCGCAGAGAGGGTCGGAACTGCGGATCGGGGCCCGGCGCCCTTCGGGCCGACCTGGGACCCGCTGGCTGCGGGTCGACCGAAAGCCGTTGTCTACTGAGCGTCCGGGCCCCACCCGGGTCACACCATCCGGCCGGAACGTTCCCTCGCCCCGTGGCACGGTCGCTGGGCCTGGCTCCCAGTGGTGGTGCGCCGGTGCGGCACACCACCCCTGACCCAACTGCGCTGCGGCGACTGCGCGGAAGTTCACCGGTCGGACGTCCGGTGGTGGACCCGGCCGAACCTACCGGCCACCTGCCGCTCACTGTCAACAGTCGTTCCACCTGCGGGTTTTCCATCAAATGCCTGGTCAGCGCCGAGGATGCGCAGGTCGCGCGACGCGCCGCCGGGCCATGATCGGCTCCGCGCCACCCCGGGACATCACTCGTCCGGCCGTACGAATACGGTTCGACCGTCCACCACGGTACGCAGACAGACGGGCAGGCCCGCGCCGGGTGACAGGTCGGGCAGTCCAGGGGTTCCGGAGCGGGGGTCGGTCGACCAGCGGGCCACCCGGTCGTCCGGGGCCTGGACCACGAGTTCCTCGGTGCGCCACACGGCGTAGTCCGCGGGCGCGCCCGGCACCAGGGACCCCCCGTCGTCCCGTCCGACCGCCCGCCAGCCGCCCCGCGTGTGCGCCGTGAAGGCGGCGCGGACGGACACCCGGTGCTCAGGAGTTCGATGGAAGGCGGCGGCACGGATCGTGCCCCAGGGGTCGAGCGGCGTGACGGGGCTGTCGGAACCGAAGGCGAGCGGCACGCCGGCCCGCAGCAGGGCCGCGTAGGGGTTGAGCGTGCGGGCGCGCTCGGCACCCAGGCGCTCGGCGTACATGCCCTCCTCGCCGCCCCACAGCGCGTCGAAGGCCGGCTGGACGGATGCGGTGAGGCCGAGGTCGGCGAAACCGGCGATCGTCCCGGGCGTGAGCATCTCGGCGTGCTCGACGCGGTGCCGGGCGGCGCGTACGCGGGCCAGACCGACCTTCTCGGCGGCTGCGCGCATACCGTCGACCACCGAGGCCACGGCGGCGTCTCCGATGGCGTGGAAGCCCGCCTGGAGCCCCGCCTCGGTGCACGCCACCACATGGGCGGCGACGGCAGCGGTGTCCAGGTAGGCCGTGCCGGTGTGGTCCGCGTCGGTGTACGGCCGGTGCAGACAGGCCGTGTGCGAGCCGAGGGCGCCGTCCACGAAGAGGTCGCCCGCCGCGCCTGCGGCTCCCAGGGCGAGGGCCTTGGTGACGTCCTGCTCGGCCCAGTAGCCGACGACACGGGGGCCGGCCTCTTCGGCGGCGAGCCGCAGCAGCCCGGTGAAGTCGTCCTCGGAGGAGATCTCCGGGCCCGCGCACTCGTGCACGGAGCCGATGCCGAGCGAGGCCGCGTGCCGCAGGGCCGCGCGCTGGGCCTCCGTGCGCTGCGCCGGCGTCACGGCCGCGAACGCGGCGGCGCGTACGGCGTGATGGGCGTCGCGGGTGAGCGGTTCGCCGTCCTCGAACCCGGCCGCCCCGCGCACGCCCGGCGCCAGGTCGAGCATGGCCGTGGTGGCGACGGCCGAGTGGACGTCGATGCGGCTGAGGTAGAGCGGGCGGCCGCCGGTGGCCTCGTCGAGCTCGTCGCGCCGCGGGGGCCGCCGCTCGGGCCAGCGGGACGCGTCCCAGCCGTGCCCGAGAAGCACCCGGTCGGCGGGGCGGGAGGCCGCGAAGTCCCGTACGCGGGCCAGCGCGTCGCCGAGGGCGCGGGCGTCGGAGAGGTCGAGGCCGGTGAGGGCGAGGCCGGTGGCCGTGGTGTGCACGTGCGCGTCGGTGAACGCCGGGGTGACGAGCGCCCCTTCGAGGTCGACCACCTCGTCCACGCCGTCCGAGAACGCGTCGGCGGCGCCCTCCGAGCCGACCCAGGCGACCTGTCCGCGTTCCACGACCATCGCGGTGGCGAACGGGTCGGCGGGGCTGTGCACTTCGCCGCCCCGCAGCAGCAGGGTCCGCGCTCCGCGGGAGCCGTCGTCCTGACCGGACGGTGTCGTACGTGGTGTGCCCGAGGGGGTGCGGCTCGGCTCGGGTTCGGTGGTGCTCTCACTCATGGACAACAGTCTCGCCCCTCGGCAGCGCGACCCGGTCAGCGGGGCGCAGCCCCCGGGGGGAGCGAGGCCGTGCCCGTATGCGGCTCCGCCGCGGGGCGCGAGCAGCCACCATCGGCCCGCAGACGCAGGAGCCGACCTTGGTGAAGACCCCGCCTCAGATCTTCGGCGGCCGGGCCTCGTACGGCGTCGAGAGGACCACCGTCGTCCGCGTGGACACCCCCGCCAGCGAGCGCAGGCGCGCGAGCAGCTCCTCCAGCTCGTGCGGTGTCGCGACACGGACCTTGAGGATGTAGTTCTCGTCGCCGGCGACGCTGTGGCAGGCCTCGATCTCCGGGACCCCCGCCAGCCGTTCGGCGATGTCGTCCGGGGCACTGGGGTCGAAGGGTTTCACCGAGATGAAGGCCGTCAGCGGCAGTCCCACGGCCTCCGGGTCGACGACCGCGGCATACCCGCGGATGACGCCCCGCTGCTCCAGCCGGCGCACCCGCTGGTGCACGGCCGACGTGGACAGGCCCGTGGCCTTGCCCAGGTCGGTGTAACTCATCCGCCCGTCTTCGACGAGCAGCTGCACGATGTGGCGGTCCAGCTCCTCCATGGCGGAGAACCTACAGTGCCCTTGATCCCCCCGTGTACTCAGCTGCGCAGGTCATACCCGCTTTGTGATGTGGACGGGGCGGTCCCGCGGCATGCGCGGGGTACAAACCAGCCGGGTCGGGCACCTGCGGGCAGCATGTGACGAACGCCACATGGCACCGCCGGCTTCCGTGATGTTCTCGTGATTACCGCGGAGACGGGACGGGAAGTGCTTGCTGTGGCCGAGGTCGCAGCACCTTGTCGGCCCATCCAAGGGGGAGTAACCCATGCAGAGTCTGAAGCGTCTTGGTCGTACCGCGTCCAAGCGGCAGCAGCCGGTTGTGGAGCCCGAGCCGGAGGGCGTCGAATCTGACGCCCTGGACGGCGAGGAGCTCGACGCGTACGACACCTTCGAGATGTACCGGGTGATCTGCCCGGACTGCGCGCAGCCCATCGCGCTGCTGGCCGACGAGGAGAGCCTGCCGGAGCACGCGCTCTGCGCGTCGCCGTGGAACCCCTTCGGGCTCACGGTCTGCGCCGGTACGGGCCGCGCGGCGGCCGACGCCCAGCCCGCCGACGAGACGATGGAAGCCCAGGAGCAGGAGATGGCCCTGCTGTTGACGCTCCCTCAGGGACTCGACTGGCGGACCCAGCCCTTCTCGCACGTCGGAGGCCCCGGTTCGCGGCCCCGGCAGGTGCCGGTGATGCGGCGCGAGGCCGCCTAGAACGTGCACTGACCCTTCTCGGCCCGGTCCCCGCCGAGGGGGTCCTCATTCCCGGTAACCGCCCCGCACCATGGCTCGCAGGCTGTCATGGTGCAGGATCAGTGTGTCCGGATCCGCCGGGACGTCGGCCTCGCCGAAGTGCACCTGGCGGTAGGCGACGCGCAGCATGACGACGGCGTGCCGCAGTGCCGCGTACAGGATGTGGAAGTCCATGTCCCGCGGTGGGTGGCCGGTGAGTTCGGCATAGCGCGCCTCCACCCGGTCCCTGCTCAGGAAGCCGGGCAGTCCGCGCTGTCCGAAGCTCTCCGTGAGGTCCTGGAAGAAGCGGTGCAGGTAGATCATCCAGCCGAGGTCGACCTCGCGCGGTGCCAGTGCCGCCATCTCCCAGTCGAGCACCGCGACGGGCTCGAAACCGTCGTAGATGACGTTCCCGATGCGTGCGTCGCCCCAGCTGATCACCGTCTCGCCCTCGTCCCGCGGCCAGAGCGTGTCGAGCCGGTCGAAGGCGGCCTCGATGAGGGGCGAGCGTGACAGCCCGTCGACCACCCATGCGTAGTAGGCGCGTTGGGCCTCGACGTGGCTCCGCAGAGGGCTTCCGTCTCCGGGGGACGCGAGGAAACCGGCCTCCTTCACCGGGACCTGGTCGTGCAACCGGGCGAGGAGTCCGACCGAGGCCGTCTCCAGCCGTTCACGCTCGGCCCCGCTCGCCGCGTGCAGCCAACTGCCCTCGTAGGTATAGGGCATGACGTCGGGCGGTACGCGTCCCTCGACGCGTTCCATGACGAAGAAGGGCGCCCCGAGCGGGCCCGGATCCTCCTCCAGCCACAGCACCCGCGGCACCGGGACGTCCGTGCGGTCCGCGACCAGCCGCATGGTGCGGTACTGGCGCGGCAGGTCGTAGACCGGGAAGACGGTGTACGCCGCCGGGTCCGCCGCGAGCCGCAACGCGCAGGCACGACACGGTGGTTGGGGGTGTTCGATGTCGAAGAGCAGGGTCTCGCTCGACAGTCCGTTGGACGCGGGGACGCGGACGTCGACCGCTCCGGCGCCGGGCAGCCGGCCGGCGAGCCAGGCGGTCAGCCGTCGTGCGAGCTCCTCCGGGTCACGGGTCGTCGTGCGGGGCCGGGGACGGGGTGCGGTCGCCATCTCTCCACTCCTTCATGTCCGTCGCGCCCTGCGCTTCCTGCACGTCCTCGACGCTGTTCACGGCGCGACCGAGTCGAAGCCGGTGAAGCCGCTCGGGTCGTGCCGTCCGAACGAGCCGTGCTCGAAGATCCCGTACCCGGTCCGCCCGTCGAGGGTGAAGCGGGCGGCGTGGTCGGTCACCCCGTACGCGGCGAGCCCGAGTACGGCCGGGTCCGAGAGGTCGTACGTGCGGCGGTCGGTCCAGCCCCTGCCCTGCCAGGTGCCGTGCTGCCAGTCCTCGGCGGGCGGGTAGCCCGCGCCGACGGCGAGCGGGGAGGAGGCCAGGATCTCGACGCCCAGTTCGAGCGGCTTGCGGGGATCACCGAGGTGGACGGTCGCGCGCTCCGGGTGGCGGGTGCCGCTCCGGTAGGCGATCTCCGCCTGGGGCCAGCCGAGTTGGCGGTCGCGCTGCCCGGCACGTACGAGTGTGGCGTCGTTCAGGGTCCGGTGGCCGTCGGCGTCCTCCTGGGTGACGACCATCAGGAATCGGTCCTCGAAGCGGACGGGACACCAGAGCCAGTGGAAGCCCTCGGTCCGGTGTTCCTCGGCCAGCCTGCCACCCTCCTCACCGGGGAGCGGACGCGTGCCCCAGCTGCGGTCGCGGGTGCCGGTCCAGCCGCCGTCCGACAGTCGCGTCTCCTCCCCCGCGACCTTGATCCAGCCGTCGCACCGGCCCGCCTGGACGAACCGCCTGCCCTCCAACGTGAGCCGGGCGCCCCGGCGTTGGACGTGATGCGGTTCCCACAGCGCGGGGAAGTCCGCGGACCAGTGGATCTCGTACGACAGTCCGTCCGGGTCGTCGGGATCGGCCGCGCAGCTCAGGACGAAGTTCTTCAGGGGGCGTTCGACGTGGATCCGGAGCGGGCCGACGGCCGGCCTCATCCGCTCGTCGTCGTCGAGGGCGTCCGAGGCGCGCACGGCGTGCAGGGTGTCCCCGACACGCAGGGTGGCGTACGCGTCGATGACGCCCATGTTCGGATAGACCCCGAGCCCCAGGACGAGCAGGGCGCGGCCCTGATGGTCGAAGACGTGGAAGATGCACCGGTCGTAGGCGTTCCGGTCCCCTGTCGCCACGTGCTTCATCGAAAGGGGGACCTGGTGCACGGGGTACTCGTCGAGGGCTACGGGACGGTCGTCGGGCATCGGCTGCCTCCCGGGGCACGCGGCACGGGGGAACTGACGGTACGTCAGAAGTGTGTGCGGGGCCAGAGTCCGGCAGCCCTCCCGAGCCCCGGAACCCCCGCGAACGCACAGACGAATTCGCCAGTCGGTGACCTGCCCGGCCCGAGGCGCGTTGGCCCGGTATGACCCCTTCGTACGCAGAGACATACGCAGAGACGGGCCGTCGTCGCGGGTTTCTTCTTCCCCCCGCAGAATCGGTTTCCCAGGGGACTCACGGAGCTCATGGGGCGCAGGGGAACCAGGGAAACCAGGGGACGCAGCAGCACCAGGCGCCCCCGCAGCGCCTGGTGCCCCAGGAGACTCAGTGGACGCGGGTATTGCCCGAGCCCCAGGAATCCCACGCGTCACAGGGAGCCCAAGGACCTCATGGACTCCAGAGGCCCCAGGTGTCACAGATGCCCCAGGGCTCCCTGGGCCCGCAGGGCTCCCAGGGGCCTCACCAGCCCCTGGATCCCCCCATCTACCGCGCCATGGTCCGCGCCTGGGCCGACCGCGGGCGGACCCTGCCGGGCCGCCACGACCCGGAGTGGGCCAGGCTGGTGGCCCCTTCGGCGATGTACGCGTACGGACGGTTCAGCGGGACTCGGGACCCGCGAGGTGACGGGCGATGACCATCCGCTGGATCTGATTGGTGCCCTCGACGATCTGCAGCACCTTGGCCTCCCTCATGTACCGCTCGACGGGGAAGTCCGCGGTGTAGCCGTACCCGCCGAGCACCTGGACGGCGTCCACGGTGACCTGCATCGCGGCGTCGGTGCAGAACAGCTTCGCCATGGCCGCCTGCCGGGCGAAGGGCCGTCCCGCGTCACGCAGCCGGGCCGCGGCGAGATACAGCGAACGGCCCGCCTCGATCCGGGTCGCCATGTCCGCCAGCATGAAGCGCAGGCCCTGGAAGTCCGCGATCGGCCGGCCGAACTGTTCGCGCCCCGTGGCATAGGCGACCGCCTCGTCCAGAGCGGCCTGGGCGACCCCGATGGCGCACGCCGCGATGCCGAGCCGTCCGGAGTCCAGCGCGGACAGGGCGATGGCGAAGCCCTGCCCCTCCTCGCCGATGCGCCGGCTGTCGGGGATCCGCACCCCGTCGAAGTGGACCTGCGCGGTGGGCGAGCCCTTCATGCCCATCTTCTTCTCGGGCACCGCGGCACTCAGCCCTTCGGCGTCACCGGGCACCAGGAATGCCGTGATGCCCCGCGCCCCCTCGCCGCCGGTCCGCGCGAGCACGGTGCAGAAGTCCGCGACCCCGCCGTGCGTGATCCAGGCCTTGGTGCCGGTGAGCACCCAGGAGTCGCCGTCGCGCACGGCCTTCGTACGCAGTGAGGCCGCGTCCGAGCCGGAGGCCGGTTCGGAGAGGCAGTAGGCGCCCAGGAGGCCGCCGCCGAGCATGTTCGGGAGGTGCTCGACCTGCTGTTCCTTGGTGCCGTAGTTGGCGAGGGCGTGGCAGGCGAGGGAGTGCACGCTGACCCCGAGACCCACGGTGAGGCGGGCCGCGGCGAGCTCTTCGAGGACCTGGAGGTAGACCTCGTACGGCTGGTCCCCGCCGCCGTGCTCCGAGTCGTAGGGGAGGCCGAGCAGTCCCGACTCCGAGAGGAGGGTGAAGACCTCCCGCGGGAAGCGTCCGGCATCCTCCTCCTCGGCCGCCTTCGGGGCGATCTCACGCTGCGCGATGTCGCGGACGAGCGAGATCAGATCCCGGGCCTCGTCCGTGGGCAGTTGACGGTCCACCGGCTGCGGGGCGCGGTCGGGCATGGCGACGATCCTCCCTGTCGGGCACATCGGCGGGCGCGCGCCTGGGTGGGGCCGCGCCGCCGGGTCTCACTGAGCACCGGTGATGCTCGCGCCTCCGGGTCGCGGAAGCGCCTGATCAGCGGCTGTGCGCTGTGAGTATGCCCGATCGGAGGCATCGCGTCACCAGTTAACGACCGCTTACTCAAGACTACAGAATTCCGGTGGCGTATTGGTCCGAACCATTGACCAACTGGTCTAGTCCTCCTACTGTTTCGCTCCAACGCTTAACCGCGTTCATGCCAATCGGCGCCTGTTCCCCTCTCCCCCACGAGGAGATCCGATGCTCACCTCGCTCCGCCCCCGCGTCCGTTTCCGGGCGCTCCTGTCCGCCGCGTGTTGCGCCGTCCTCGGCGCGGGACTGCTCGCCGGTGCGGGCACGGCCACCGCGGCCGCCACGGCGGCCACGACAGAGAAGGCCGCCACCCCCACGGCGGCAGCCCCCGAAGCAGCCGGCTCCAAGGTCGTCGGCTACTTCACCGAATGGGGCACCTACGACCGGAAGTACCTGGTCAAGAACATCGAGACGTCCGGGTCCGCGGCCAAGCTGACGCACATCAACTACGCCTTCGGCAACGTCACCGGCGGCAAGTGCGCGATGGGCGACGCCTACGCGGCCAACGAGCGCACCCACACCGCGGCCGAGTCGGTCGACGGCGTCGCGGACACCTGGGACCAGCCGCTGCGCGGCAACTTCAACCAGCTCCGCGAGCTGAAGAAGAAGCACCCGAACCTCAAGGTCCTGTGGTCCTTCGGCGGCTGGACCTGGTCCGGCGGCTTCACCGAGGCGGCCAAGAACCCCGCGGCCTTCGCCCAGTCCTGCTACGACCTGGTCGAGAACTCGAAGTGGGCCGACGTCTTCGACGGCATCGACATCGACTGGGAGTACCCCAACAGCTGCGGCCTCAGCTGTGACACCAGCGGGCGGGCCGCGTACAAGAACCTGATGTCGGCCGTCCGCGCCAAGTTCGGCGGCTCCGCGCTGGTCACCTCGGCGATCCCGGCCGACGCCACGGCGGGCGGCAAGCTCGACGCGGCGGACTACGCGGGCGCGGCCCAGTACGTCGACTGGTACAACCCGATGACGTACGACTTCTTCGGTGCCTGGGACGCGACCGGGCCCACGGCTCCGCACTCCGCGCTGAACTCCTACTCGGGGATCCCGAAGGCGGACTTCCACACCTCCGCGACGATCGCCAAGCTCAAGGGCATGGGCGTCCCGGCCTCGAAGCTGCTGCTCGGCATCGGCTTCTACGGGCGCGGCTGGACCGGAGTGACCCAGGCGGCGCCCGGCGGCACGGCGACCGGGCCGGCCGCGGGCACGTACGAGCAGGGCATCGACGACTACAAGGTGCTCAAGACGAAGTGCCCGGTCACCGGCACGGTGGGCGGCACTGCGTACGGCAAGTGCGGCAGCAACTGGTGGAGCTACGACACCCCGTCGACCATCGCCGGGAAGATGAACTACAAGAACGCGCAGGGCCTGGGCGGCACGTTCTTCTGGGAGCTGAGCGGTGACACGTCGAACGGCGAGCTGATCAAGGCGATCAACTAGCCTCTCCGGTAAGGCAGTCGGGGCGGGGGTCGGCAACGGCCCCCGCCCCGACTGCCGTGTCAGGTGGTGCGGCGCGCGGCCTGCGGGGCCGGATAGGAGACGTCCAGCTCCTCGACGGCGCGCATCGTGCCGCCGAGCATCTTCACCAGCAGCTCGCGCATCAGGTCGCGCGGCAGACCGCGGTGGTCGATCCAGTCGAGGGTGGCCCCCTCCACGCTGCACAGCCAGCCCAGCAGCGCCGTACGCGGCAGCGGGCCCACCTTCCGCCGCCCGTACGCCCCTTCGGCGATGGTCTCGACGATGGCTTCCCGCACCCCGTCGCGGATGGCGTGCACCTCGGCGTCGAAACCGACACCGCCGCTGATGATGGTCCGGTAAGCGGCCTGGTTGTGCTCGGCGTAGCGCAGATAGCCGTCGATGGTGCGGTGCACCCGCTCTTCCGGGGGCAGTTCGAGACCGCCGGCCGCCCGGGAGACCAGCTCGGCCACCGAGTCCTCGACGATCGCCAGGTAGTAACCGCGCTTGGACCGGAAGTAGTAGTAGATCAGCCCCTTGGCGACGTGCGCCTGCTTGGCGATGTCGTCCATCGACAGGGTGTCGTAGGAGGTGTCGGCGAACAACTTCCGCCCGATGACGATGAGTTCGGCTCGGCGCGCCAAGGAACGATCGGTGCCGCGCGCTACGGGGCGGTCGACACCGCGCTGTGGGCTGTTACTCAATTCCGGACCTGGTCTCCAACCGCGGGCGGGACCTCGCAGTATGGCAGAGCCGTACGATCAGCCTGTTCGAGTCTCTTCGACCGGCCGGCGCGGTCCTGGCGTCAGACCAGGCCGAGCTGTGTCACGAACATCGCGAGCACCAGCACGAAGGTCCAGCCCATGACGTGCTCAAGGATCTTCGGCCCGTCGTCCTTGGGGCCGCCCGTACGGGCGCGGACGTGTCCGGCGGTGGCAGAGGTGGTGGTCATGGCGGCTCACTCACGGTCGGCTTGCGATGGACTCCCCCGCCGGTTTCGGATGGAATTCCCCCACCGGTTCGTCCACCTTGCCATCGGATCGGGCTTTTGCGGGGGAGAGCTTGGTCACGCGCGCCGGACGGGAGTGCGTCCCGGACGGAGGTCGCAGGCGCCACAGGGGCGGCCCCTCTGCGAGAGGAGCCGCCCCTGGGCCGTACCGGCGTCCGTGATCAGTGCACGCCCACCGCCGCCAGGGCCTTGCGCTGGGCGGTCGTGAGCTGGGCCGGGAAGTAGAGGTAACAGACCCCGCCGGTGCCGGAGGCGACGTTCCCGGCGGCGTTGTACCTCTTCGTGCGGAGCCAGATGTTCTCCCACTCGCGCCGCTTGTAGACGCGCCGCACCGCGGCGTTGTCGGGCGAGTTCGGGTCGTTGGCGATCACGTCGCCGTCGGCGGTGAAGCCGATGACCGTCATCAGGTGCCCGGCCGTGCCGTACCCCGCGCCGGTCAGCTCGGCCGCGAGGAACGACTGCGACGTTATGGCCGGGATCCCGGCGGCGATCAGCGTCTCCAGGTCGGTGAGCGAGTGGAGCCGGGTCACCACACCCTGAAGATCCTTGTACGTGGCCGCGTACGCCGCGTTGAAGGGCCAGTTGCCGCAGCCGTCGTACTGGTAGTCGAAGGTGAACCGTGCCGCGTGGCACACCTGCGGGTCCGCGTACGCGGGGTTGACCCAGGCCAGCGCCTCGGCCGTGGGTTTCCGCCCCCAGTACTCGATGATCATCTGGGAGGAGGTGGGGCTGCACCAGGCCTCGCCGCCGTTGTCGTACTCCGGGTACTGGCCCGCGTGGATCTCCTGCGAGTAGCGCGGCACCGTCAGTTCCCGTGCGAGACCGGGCGCCGACGCCGGGACGGTGAAGCGGTCCGGGACGTCGGAGCCCATCGCGCCGAGCCGCCACACGGTCGGCGTGGCCTTGGTTCCGGGCTTGCGGTAGAGGGTCAGCCGCAGCCGGTACGAGACCAGGCGCAGCCCGGAGGCCGCGTCGTCGATGGCGAAGGTGTCGGTCCAGATGCTGCTCCTGCCGTCGCTCTGGTCGTCCACCGAGGTCCGCCGGATGTCCTGGTCGCCGGCCGCCCAGCGGCCCATCACGTACCAGGGGGTGTCCGTGCCGTCGGAGTACGTGCCCCTCAACTCGATCTGCAGCCAGGTGCCCGCCGGGGTCCGCGCGTTCCAGGAGGCGATGACCTCGGTGGAGGGGACGCCGAGCCGGTGGGCCGGCGAGGTCCAGCGGGCGTACTCCCAGGTGGCGGTCGTGCCCGTGTGCGGGTCCGGGTAGTCGACGCGGCCTTGGGGGGTCCGGATCTCCAGACCCGGGCGGGCCCCCTGCACGGCACGGGTCCCTTCCGCGGTGCCGCCGCGCCAGTGCGCGTACGAGGTCCAGGCGTGGTTGTCCACGAGGCCGGAGGGCGCTTTCGACAAAGCGGCTGCGTTCGGGGCTTTCACGGTGCGGGGCGTCGGGCTCGCGGCGGCGGCCGGGCTCGCCGCTCCGGCGGCGGCCGCCGCCACCGCTGCGGCCAGGACGGTTCTGCGGGACGGCTGTTCAGCTCTGGTCATGGACGGGAGACCCCCAGGTGTCCGGAACGGGCTGGTCCAGTGCGTGGGTGATGTGTGGGTGTGCGCCAACTATGGAACGTGATCACGGCTTCTGCCAGCACTTCGGGCGTCGCGGCGCCGACCAATATTGGTCGAGACCACTGGCGGGTCAAGTGACCCGATTCACCCTATTTCGACATCGGTAGAGTGTTCCTCCGGAATGCGTACACCCCCCTCCGCCCCCAGGGAATCCCCATCCATCTCCACACCCTCGCCCACCGGCTGCGCCGGCTGCCGCCCTCCTGCGGCCCCGTCCGGCTCGTCGGCGTCGACGGCCACGCGGGCTCCGGCAAGACCACCTTCACGGACCGCCTCGCCGAGGCGCTGGACGGCGCCCCCGTGCTGCGCCTGGACGACATCGCCACGCACGAGGAGCTGTTCGCGTGGACGGGACGACTGTTCCACGAGGTCGTCGGACCACTGGGCCGCGGGGAGACCGCGCACTATCACCCCTACGACTGGCGGCTGGGCGGCTTCGGGCCGGCCCGCGCCCTGCCGCCGGCGCCCGTGATCCTCGTCGAGGGGGTCGGTGCGGGCCGTCGCGCGCTGCGGCCGCATCTGGCCGGGCTGCTGTGGATGGAGATGCCCCACGAGGACGCATGGGCACGGGGGCGCCTGCGGGACGGCTCGGCACAGAGCGACTTCTGGGAAGGATGGGTCCGCGCCGAGCGCCGGCACTTCGCCGAGGACCCTTCGGAGCCGTTCGCCGACCTTCTGGTACGGCAGTGTTCAGACGGATATGAGGTACTCCCCGGACCTTCCGGGACACCGCCGGGAGAGCTTTCCATCACGGACCGTGACGGGCCTGCGCCTGTGTGCTGAACTTGTGAAGACGCCTGTCCGAGAAGTTGCCTCAGTGCCCCAACTCGGCTTGACCGAGGGGCCGTACAGGTCTTACGTTCTCAATGAGCGGCCTTCGGGGCCGCCCCACAGACGCGAGGCCCCCGGTTGTTCCCCCGTGATCGGGGGCTTCGTTCTGTCTTCACACGCTTTCCGGACGCTCCGGTGCGCAATTCGTTCACCCTCAGTGACCGTCCTGAGTGCGTCGCGTCTGCTCCCACCTCGAAGAACCCGTCGTGCGGCACCCTACGGTCCGGCGCTCCCCCGCAGGTACGATGCCTCTTGGTGCGACCTTCGGACGGCTGCTCTCCGCACCGCACGCAACTCCCGTCCGCGGCACAGCGGTTCGACGAAGACTGCCGACGGGCACCGGCCCGCCCGGTGATCAACGGGGGCACGGTTTGTGGGGGACGTGATGGACTTCGGCACGCAGGGCCCCGAGGCCCCGGCCGACCTCGCCTGGCTGCGAGGTGTGGATGCCTACACGATGGGGGCCTACCCCCAGGCGGAGGAGGAGTTCCGCGCCGCGGTCCGGATGGATCCGGGGATGGCGGACGGCTGGCTCGGACTGCACGCGCTGCGCATCGACACGACGACCGCACTGCTCCGGATGTTCCGGCACCGCGACCGCTTCGGCGAGCAGCGCACCCGACACCGGCGCACGCTCAACTCCTGGTACTGGCTGGGCTGGTGGGTGCAGCCGGTGCTGGAATCGCCCCGTGATCTGCTGCTCGCGCACTCCTCGCACTGGCTCGACGGACGTCATGTCCCGGAGCTGGACCGGGCGTTGGCGAGCCTGCCCCCGGTGGACGCGGATCCGCAGGTCCGGTTCCTGCACGCCTGCCGGGCCTATCTCGTCAAGGACTGGGAGCAGTTGGTCCGGCACACGGACCCGCTGATCGACGACCCGATGCTGGGCATCGAGGCGGGCCTGTTCGGTGGGATGGCCCGCGTGCGCCTGGAGATGTACGGGCAGGCCGAGCCGCTGCTGTCGTCGGCGCTGATGCGGTGCCGCAGCGAGCAGCCGCAGCGCAAGGAGCTGCGGTACTGGCTGGCGCGGGCGCACGAGGGCACGGGCCGCTCCGCGGCGGCCCTCCCCCTGTACCGGGCGGTCCACCGGGTCGACCCGGCGTTCATGGACACCTCGGCCCGGCTCGCCGCGATCTCCGAGGGCGACGGGTACGACGAGACGGCCGACCTCGCGGCGATCACGCTCACCGGGGTCGGGCAGGACATCCTGGACGGGCCCGACGGCGTGGACCCGCTGTTCGGCGCCGAGGGCCGGGACCTGAAGCTGTCCGAGCCCGAGCTGCCGCCGCCCGGAGCGCTGGCGTCCGAGTCCGACCGGGTCCGCGAGAAGGCCATCGTGCCGGTGCTGCCGCCGCATCTGCCGACCGGGCCCACCGATCCCGCGCTGCTCGAAGAGGCACTGTCCGAACTGGAGGGCATGGTCGGCCTCGAACCGGTGAAGCGCCAGGTGAAGGCACTCTCGGCCCAGCTGAACATGGCGCGGCTGCGGGCCGGGCAGGGGCTGCCGGTCCAGCCGCCGAAACGGCACTTCGTGTTCTCCGGCCCCTCCGGCACCGGCAAGACCACCGTGGCACGCATTCTCGGGCGGGTCTTCTACGCGCTCGGTCTGCTCGGCGGCGACCATCTCGTCGAGGCGCAGCGGGCCGACCTGGTGGGCGAGTATCTCGGCCAGACCGCGGTGAAGGCCAACGAGCTGATCGACTCCGCGATCGGCGGGGTGCTCTTCGTCGACGAGGCGTACTCGCTCTCCAACTCCGGGTACGGCAAGGGCGACGCGTACGGGGACGAGGCGCTCCAGGTGCTGCTGAAGCGGGCGGAGGACAACCGCAATCATCTGGTGGTGATCCTCGCGGGCTATCCGGAGGGGATGGACCGGTTGCTCGCCGCCAACCCCGGGCTGTCGTCGCGGTTCACGACCCGGGTCGACTTTCCGTCGTACCGGCCTCTGGAGCTGACCTCGATCGGTGAGGTGCTGGCCGCGGACAACGGGGACGTGTGGGACGAGGAGGCGCTCGACGAGCTGCGGTCCATCAGTGGGCACGTCGTCGACCAGGGGTGGATCGACGAGCTCGGGAACGGGCGGTTCTTGCGCACGTTGTACGAGAAGAGCTGTGCTTATCGGGATCTGCGGCTTTCCGGGTATCCGGGGCATCTGACGCGGGATGATCTGGCGACGCTTCGGTTGGCCGATCTGATGCAGGCGTATGGGGAGGTTCTCTCGGGGCGCGGTCCCTCCGGGGTGTGAGACCCCCGTCGGGCCCGCGCCCCGAGAACCCTCCGGGGTTGGGTGCGCCCGCCGGCTCGGTGGGTTGCCGAGGTGTCGCGGGTGCGGCGGCGTCGTGGGCTTGTCGCGCCGTTCCGCGCGCCCCCTGAAAAGCGAAAAGACTGCGCTGTTCCCCGCGCCCCTGCAAAGCCAATAGCAAAAGGATTGCGCCGTTCCCCGCGCCCCCAGGACGTGGGGGCGCGGGTCGGCCGTGTCAGCTGGCCAGGGCCTCTTGTGGGGGTTCCGCGGGTTCCGGGGAACCGGCGCGCGGCTCGCCCACCCGTACCGGTGGGGCGTCCCGGTGGGCCGGGTCGCGGACCTCGCCGACCAGGAGTTCCAGGACGTCCTCCAGGGCGACCAGGCCCAGGACCCGGCCCGACGCGTCGGCGACCTGGGCCAGGTGCGTCGCGGCGCGGCGCATCACGGTCAGGGCGTCGTCCAGCGGAAGCTCGGCGCTGAGGGTCGTCATGGGGCGCCAGACCTGCTGCGGCACCGCCCGCTCGGACTCCTCCAGGTCGAGGACGTCCTTCACGTGCAGGTAGCCCATGAAGGCGCCGTTCTCCGCGACCACCGGGAAACGCGAGTACCCGGTGCGGGCGGTGAGGGCGACGACCTGGCCCGGGGTGACCGAGGGGCCCACGCTGACCAGCGACTCGCGGTCCAGGAGCACGTCCGTGACCGGGCGGGAGCCCAGTTCCAGCGCGTCCTCCAGGCGCTCCTGCTCCCCGGGGTCGAGCAGGCCGGCCTGGCCCGCGTCCTCGACGAGCCGGTTGAGCTGCTCGCTGGTGAAGACCGCCTCGACCTCGTCCCTGGGCTCGACACCGAAGAGCTTCAGGATGACGCGGGCGCAGGCACCGAGGGCCACGGTGACCGGCTTGCACAGCCGGGCGAAGGCGACCAGGCCGGGGCTGAGCCACAACGCGGTCTTCTCGGGAGCGGCCATCGCCAGGTTCTTCGGCAGCATCTCGCCGACCACCAGGTGGAGGAAGACGACCGCGGCGAGCGCTATGACGTACCCGAGCGGGTGGATCATGCCCTCGGGCAGGTGCGCGGCGTGGAAGACCGGCTCCAGGAGGTGCGCCACGGTGGGCTCGGCGACCGCGCCGAGGGTCAGTGAACACATGGTGATGCCGAACTGCGCGGCGGCCATCATGTGCGGCAGGTTCTCCAGGCCGTACATGACCTGCCGGGCCCGTGCCGTGCCGAGCGGTTCGATCTGACTGCGGCGGACGGAGACCAGGGCGAACTCGGCGCCGACGAAGAAGCCGTTGGCGAGCACGAGCAGACCTGCGAAGAGGAGTTGGAGCACGCTCATCGGACGGCCTCCGCCGCGGAGACGGAAACAGGGGCGGAAGCGAGGGCGGACTCCGCGTCGGCGGTCCTGACGAGCCGGACCCGCTCGGCGCGGTAGTGCCCGACCTGGCGGACCGAGAGGCGCCAGCCGGGCAGCTCGGCCCGGTCACCCGGCGCCGGGATACGGCCGAGCAGATCGGCGACGAGGCCCGCGACGGTCTCGTACGGGCCCTCGGGGACCTCCAGGCCGATGCGCTGGAGGATGTCGACGCGGCAGCTGCCGTCGGCGTCCCAGGCGGGCCGGCCGTCCTCGGGCGGTGCAACGGCGAGTTCCGGCACGTCCTGTCCGTCGTGCTCGTCGCGGACCTCGCCGACGAGCTCCTCGACGATGTCCTCCAGGGTGACGACCCCGGCCGTGCCGCCGTACTCGTCGACGACGACGGCGATGGGCTGCTCGTTGCGCAGCCGCTCCAGGAGGGGCTGCACGGGCAGCGTCTCCGGGACGAGCAGCGGGGTCTGGGCGATCCTGGTGACCGGCGTGCGCAGCCGGTCGTGCGCGGGCACCGCGAGGGCGTCCTTGAGGTGCACCATGCCGACGATCTCGTCGATCCGCTCCCGGTAGACGGGGAAACGGGAGAGGCCGGTGGCGCGGGTGAGGTTGACGACGTCCTCGGCGGTCGCGGAGGACTGGAGGGCGCTGACCTTCACCCGCGGGGTCATGACGTGCTGCGCGGTGAGGTCGGCCAGGGAGAGGGTCCGTACGAACAGGTCCGCGGTGTCCTGCTCCAGCGCGCCCGCCTGGGCCGAGTGCCGGGCCAGGGAGACCAGCTCGCCGGGCGTGCGCGCGGAGGCCAGTTCCGCCGTGGGCTCGACGCCCAGAGCGCGTACGAGCCGGTTGGCGACGGAGTTCAGGCCGGCGATCACCGGCCGGAACAGGGTCGAGAAGACGTGCTGCGGGCCCGCGACGAACCGCGCGACCTGCAAGGGCCTGGACACCGCCCAGTTCTTGGGCACGAGTTCGCCGATCACCATCTGCACGGCCGAGGCCAGCAGCATGCCGACGACGACGGCGACACCGGACACGGCGCCTTCGGGGACGCCGACGGCGGTGAACGGGCCGTTCAGCAGCTCGGCGAGCGCCGGTTCGGCGAGCATGCCGACGACCAGCGAGGTGATGGTGATCCCGAGCTGGGTGCCGGACAGCTGGAAGGACAGCTCCTTGAGGGAATTGACGACGGTACGGGCCCGTCGGTCGCCCTCGGCCGCGGCCTTCTCGGCATCGGGGCGCTCCACCGTGACGAGGCCGAACTCGGCCGCCACGAAGAAGCCGTTGGCGAGGATCAACAGGAACGCCGCCCCGAGGAGCAGCAGGGGGATGGTCATGCCGCCGCCTCGATATGTCGGGAGGGGGCGGCGCAGGTACTACAGGACGATCCGTCCATCGCTGGAGGGAGTCACTCCTCGAATAGCAGGGGGCCTCTGAGTTCCGGGTGGGAAGTCAGCGGCGGAGGCGCAACGAAAACGCCTCCGCCAACAGATTAATCAAGACACGGGCCCGTACGGCAGGGTGGAAGGCTGAGAGTCAGCCGTGATGTTCGTCGTGCGGGCCGTCGGAGCGCCCGTCCCGCTCGCCGAGGGAGCGGGCCTCGGCGAGGGCGCGCAGCGCGCGGGCGTCGCTGATGGCGTGCGCTTTGGCGATGCCCGGCTGGATGCCGAGCACGGGCAGGCTGGTGCCGTCGCTGAGGTTCAGGAACACCCACGGGTCTCCTGGACGCAGGTTGACCTGCAGGATCTCCGCCCAGGCCAGCCGCCGCCTGCTGGTGATGTTGACGACGGTGACCCCGGATTCGTCGGCGACGACCTTCGGGCGGGAGAGCAGTGCGAGCGCCCCGAAGAGGAGCGCCGCGGTGAAGACGAAGCTGAGCCGCTCCCCCGGACCGAGCTTTTCGAGCAGCAGCGCGACCGTGGTGATGACCACAAAGATCGTGGCACCGGCGGTCAGCAGTACGGCCCGGGTGCGCCCGGGCCTGAAGGTCACGGGGAGGGCGGGCGGCTCGGTGTGGTCCGGCATGGCGAAGCTGTTCCTCAAGGTCCTCAGAGACGGCAGGCGTGGATGGCCGTGGTCAGGATGGCCCGCGCGCCGATCTCGTACAGGTCGTCCATGATCCGCTGGGCCTCCTTGGACGGGACCATGGCGCGCACGGCGACCCAGCCCTCGTTGTGGAGCGGCGAGACGGTCGGCGACTCCAGGCCCGGGGTGAGCGCGACGGCCTTCTCCAGCTGCTCGACGCGGCAGTCGTAGTCCATCATCACGTAGGTCCGTGCGACGAGGACGCCCTGGAGGCGGCGCAGGAACTGCTGGACCTTGGGCTCGGTGTCCCCCGCGGTCTCCGCACCGGTGCGGCGGATGACGGTCGCCTCGGACTTCATGATCGGGTCGCCGAAGACCTCAAGGCCCGCGTTGCGCAGCGAGGTGCCGGTCTCGACGACGTCGGCGATGACCTCGGCGACGCCGAGCTCGATGGCCGTCTCGACGGCGCCGTCGAGGTGCACGACGGACGCGTCGACGCCCTTGTCGGCGAGGTACTTGCCGACGATGCCCTCGTACGAGGTGGCGACGGTCTTCCCGGCGAGGTCGTCGACGGTCTTGACCGTGCCGGGCTTGGTCGCGAAGCGGAAGGTGGAGCGGGCGAAGCCGAGGGGCAGGATCTCCTCCGCGTCGGCCGCGGAGTCGATGAGCAGATCACGGCCGGTGATGCCGATGTCGAGCTTGCCGGAGGAGACGTAGATCGCGATGTCGCGGGGGCGGAGGTAGAAGAACTCGACCTCGTTCTCCGGGTCGACGATCCGCAGCTCCTTGGCCTCCCGGCGCTGCTGGTAGCCGGCCTCATGCAGCATCTCCCCCGCGGGGCCTGACAGGGAACCCTTGTTGGGGACGGCGATGCGCAGCATGAGGTCGGCTTCCTTCGTTCGTGCGGGTACGGGGGTGGGGGCGAGGGCTCAGAGGTGGGCGTACACGTCGTCCAGGGTGATGCCGCGAGCGACCATCATCACCTGGACGTGGTAGAGCAGCTGCGAGATCTCCTCGGCGGCTGCTTCCTTGCCCTCGTGCTCTGCGGCCATCCAGACCTCGGCGGCCTCTTCGACGACCTTCTTGCCGATGGCATGGACCCCCTTGCCGACCAGTTCCGCGGTGCGGGAGGTGGCGGGGTCGCCGGTGGCTGCCTTGTGCTGGAGCTCGGTGAAGAGCTCCTCGAAAGTCTTCTTGGACATGGTGGTCCTCACCCTACGCGGTCGCGGGCCTACATCAGCGCCAGGGTTCGGATACCGAGCGCAGGGTGGCCGCGGTCGCCACGGCCGCCGTCACCGCCTCATGTCCCTTGTCCTCGTTCGAGCCCTCGATGCCCGCGCGGTCCAGTGCCTGCTCCTCCGTGTCGACGGTCAGCACGCCGAAGCCGATGGGGACACCGGTGTCGACGGAGACCTGGGTGAGGCCCTGGGTGACGCCCTGGCACACGTACTCGAAGTGCGGGGTGCCGCCGCGGATGACGACGCCGAGCGCGACGATCGCGTCGTAGCCGCGGCCCGCGAGGACCTTCGCGACGACCGGCAGCTCGAAGCTGCCGGGGACACGCAGGAGGGTCGGCTCGTCGATGCCCAGCTCGTGCAGGGCGCGCAGCGCGCCGTCGACGAGTCCGTCCATGACCTTCTCGTGCCACTGTGCCGCGATGACGGCGACCCGCAGGTCACCGCAGTTGCGTACGGACAGTTCGGGTGCGCCCTTGCCGCTCACGTCTGTGTCTCCTCGTGCAGTGCAGTGCAGTGCTGCGCTGTGCCGTTACTGATGCTGATTACTGATCAGATTGCTGATTGCTGGTTACGGGTCACTGATTGCCGCAGGCCGACACGGTGGTCGTGTCCAGCCAGGGCAGGTCGTGCCCCATCCGGTCCCGCTTGGTGCGCAGGTACCGGAGGTTGTGCTCGCCCGCGGTCACGGGCATCGGCTCGCGGTCGGTGACCTTGAGGCCGTGGCGGACGAGCGCCGCGGTCTTGTCGGGGTTGTTGGTCATCAGCCGCAGGCTGCGCACCCCGAGGTCCTCCAGGATCTGCGCGCCCGCCGCGTAGTCGCGTGCGTCGGCGGGCAGGCCGAGTTCCAGGTTGGCGTCCAGGGTGTCGCGTCCGCGCTCCTGCAGCTCGTACGCGCGCAGCTTGGACAGCAGCCCGATGCCGCGCCCCTCGTGGCCCCGGAGGTAGACCACGACCCCGCGGCCCTCGGCCTGGATGCGCTGCAGGGAGGCTTCGAGCTGGGGGCCGCAGTCGCAGCGCAGGGAGTGGAAGACGTCCCCGGTGAGGCATTCGGAGTGGATGCGCACGACGACGTCGTCACCGTCGCCGATCTCGCCGTGGACCAGCGCGACGTGCTCGACGCCGTCGACGGTGGAACGGTAGCCGTACGCCGTGAACTCGCCGAAGGCGGTGGGCAGATGGGTCCTGGCCTCGCGGCGGACCGTGGGCTCGGCGGTGCGGCGGTAGGCGATCAGGTCCTCGATGGAGATGATCGTCAGCCCGTGCTTGCGGGCGAAGGGGATCAGCTCGGGCAGGCGCAGCATCCGCCCGTCCTCGCCGGCGATCTCGACGATGGCCCCGGCGGGGCGCAGGCCCGCGAGCCGGGCGAGGTCTACGGCGGCCTCGGTGTGGCCGTTGCGGACGAGCACACCGCCGGGCTTGGCGCGCAGCGGGAAGATGTGACCGGGGCGTACGAAGTCGGCCGCCCCCGCCTGTCCTCCCGCGAGCAGCCGCAGCGTGGTGGCGCGGTCGGCGGCGGAGATGCCGGTGGTCACGCCGGAGGCGGGGCCCGCGTCGACGGAGACCGTGAAGGCCGTGCGCATCGACTCGGTGTTGTTCTCGACCATCTGCGGGAGCTGGAGGCGGTCGAGCTCGTCGCCCTCCATGGGCGCGCAGATCAGACCGCGGCACTCGCTCATCATGAAGGCGATGATCTCGGGGGTCGCCTTCTCGGCGGCGATGACGAGGTCGCCCTCGTTCTCACGGTCCTCGTCGTCGACGACCACGACCGGACGGCCCGCGGCGATGTCCGCGACGGCCTTCTCGACCGGGTCGAGGGTGAAGTCCGAGGCGTCCTCGTCCTGACCTGTGCTGTACCAAACCGGCGTTGTCGTCATGCCGGGGCTCCTTCCAGGACGGGCTGCCCGGCCTTGCGGGAGCGCAGCCACCAGTCGCGCATGCCCCACAGGACGAGCGCGCCGTAGATGATGTAGACGAATCCGGAGAACGCGAAGCCGTTGGCGAAGTTGAGCGGCACGCCCACCAGGTCGACGAGCAGCCAGGCGAACCAGAACTCGACCATGCCGCGCGCCTGGGCGTACATCGCGACGACCGTGCCGACGAATATGTACGCGTCGGGCCAGGGGTCCCAGGAGAGCGACGGGTACGCGGTGAACAGGCTGCCGACCGCGAGGGTGCCCACGGCGGCTGCGCCGAGCAGGTAGCCGCGTTCGCGCCAGGTGGCGAACCGGACGGCGATGGAGCCGTCCTGGGCGCCGCCCCTGCCGCGGTTCCACTGCCAGTAGCCCCACAGCGCGACGGCCATGACCACCAGCTGCTTGCCCGCGCTGCCCGAGAGGTGGGCGGTGGCGAAGGCGGCGAGGAGGATGGCGCCGGACAGGAACTGGACGGGCCAGGTCCAGATGGAGCGGCGCCAGCCGAGGGCGAGGCCGATCAGCCCGATCACGTTGCCGATCATGTCGGCCCACTTGATGTGCTGGCCGAAGAGCGTGAACGCCTCGGAGTTGAGCCAGTTCACCGTGTCGCTCCCTCGGTGCCGGGCAGGGCCACAGGTCGCTGCCCCTGCGGGCCGAGCAGCCGCTCGACGTACTTGGCGATCACGTCGACCTCAAGGTTGACCGGGTCGCCGGGCTGCTTGCGGCCCAGGGTGGTCAGGTCGAGGGTGGTCGGGATGAGGCTGACGGTGAAGAAGTCGGGGCCGGCGTCGACGACGGTCAGGCTGATGCCGTCGACGGTGATGGAGCCCTTCTCGACGACGTAGCGCGAGAGGTCCGCGGGCAGTGAGATCTTCACGATCTCCCAGTGCTCGGACGGCTTGCGCTCGATGACCTCGCCCGTGCCGTCCACATGGCCCTGCACGATGTGCCCGCCGAGCCGCTCGCCGACGGCCATGGGCCGTTCGAGGTTGACGCGGGAGCCGACGGTGAGGGCGCCGAGGCTGGAGCGGTCCAGGGTCTCGGCCATGACGTCGGCGGTGAACTCGCCGTCCTCGTGGTCGACGACCGTCAGACAGACGCCGTTGACGGCGATGGAGTCCCCGTGACGTGCACCTTCGGTGACCACAGGGCCACGCAGTCGGAAACGTGAGGCGTCGCCGAGGTTCTCGACGGCGGTGACTTCACCCAGCTCTTCAACGATTCCGGTGAACACTTCCCGGGTCCTCCTGCCTCATAGGGCACGGACTCCGGGGCCTGTCGATGACGACAGATGTGAAACGAGCGGGAACACCGGGGACGACGCCGCGTAGGACGTGCCCGTGGGACACGTCGAAACAGACGGCGGCGCGCACGAATGCCCGCCCGCCGCGCACTGCCTCCCATCCGGACTTTAACCGTCGGTCCAGGAATTTCACCTGGTCAACCGGCCGCTGGAAGCGACCGGGTCGCGGACTGTAACCGCCGGTTCGGACTTTCACCGACCCCGGAGTGCGCTGCTTCTGGTACAGACTCAGTGTGCCACGCCTGATCGACGCCCATGCGGGTGAATTCTGTGGGGTGGCTCACAAGGTGTACCGATGGACTTCACGGGACACTCGTGACGCGTCAGGCTCTGATCAACTTCTCGGTGATCAAGGCGTCTCGCTGGTGGTCCATACCTATTGACGCTTTGGTCTAGTCCTCTCTAGGGTCTGCGTTCACCGGCGCCTCTCCGGGTCCGCGTTCGCCGACCCGCCCCAGATCGACCCGGCGGCGGTGACGGAGGCCCTTGCCCCGCCGCCGGGTCTCCTTTCCCGGCACGGGCCCGCACCACCAGGTACGGGCCCGGCGCGACCCGGTACGGTCCCGGGCGACGCGGCACGGGCCGCACGGGCCTCACCGCTCCGGAGGTGCGAACAACTCGTCCTGGGCCCCGTCCCGCGCCATCAGCAGGGCGCCGCGCAGGACGGCGCCGCCGCCCAGGCTGCCGGCCCGCACCTCGGTGGGCAGCGGTGTCATCCGGCCGAGCCGGTCCCGCACCCGGGCCGCGAGCACCTCGCCGCCCGCCCGGCCGATCTCGCCCGAGAGGACCACGCATCCGGGGTCCAGCACGGCGATCACGGACGCGGCCCCGAGGGCGACACGATCGGCGAGCGCGTCGAGGAACTCCGAGGCGGGGCCCGAGGCAGAGCCCGAGGCGCGCGACACCGCCTCCCGCACCAGCGCCGCCGCATGCGGCTCATGCTCCACGGCGGAGGCCACCACCCCGTACCGCCGCGCCAGTTCGGCGATCGCCGCCGCGCCCGCGAGGGAGTGGAAGCCGCCCTCGCAGCCCGTCGCGGACGGCAGGCCGTCCGTGCCCGGCACCGGCAGGAAGCCGATCTCCCCCGTACCGCCGGAGGCACCCCGGCGCAGGACCCCGTCGAGGACCACGGCGGCGCCGATCCCGTGGCCGAGCCAGAGCAGCACGAAGGTCTCGCGGTCGCGGGCGGCCCCGTCGCGCTGCTCGGCCAGGGCCGCGAGGTTGGTCTCGTTCTCGACGACGACGCGGGCCTGGAGGCGCTCCTGAAGGACCGCGGCCAGCCGGCGGTGCCATTCGGGCAGGCCGGAGGAGTTGCGGAGTTCACCGGTGGCGGGGTCGATCAGGCCGGGGGCGCCGATGCCGACGGTGTGCAGCCCTTCGACACCGGCCTCCTTGGCCGTGCGTTCGACCAGCGCGACCGCCTGCTCGACGGCGGGCGCGGTGTCCGTCTCGTCCGCGATCGGCACCGACGCCTCGGCCAGAACCGTGCCCAGCAGATCCGCGACGACCACCGACACGCCCTCGGTGCGCACATCGAGGGCCGCCAGGTGCGCCCGGTCGGCGACGATGCCGTACAGCCGGGCGTTCGGGCCGCGCCGCTGCTCGCCCGACTCCCCGACCACACCGATCAGCCCGGCCGCGGCGAGGCGCTCCACGAGGTCGGCGACCGAGGGCCGGGACAGTCCCGTGAGCTGCTTCAACTCCCCTGCCGTCAGTGGGCCTTCCTGCTGCAGCAGCCGCAGGGCGAGCCGGTCGTTGATGGCCCGGGCGGTGCTCGGTGATGCGGGCATGCCGGGATCCTTCCAGATCAGGGCCGCCGTCTGCGGCGGGCGTAAAAACAATCTATCTATCAGGCAGGTTGCCTGATAGTTTTCGGCGGCACGTCCGGAAGCCGACAGAGGACGCACCGGAGAACGCCGAAGATGACAGACAGGGGCCGGGAGCATGAGTGAAGTGGTGTACGACCGGCGCGAGGTGAAGCGCTCCCGGTACGCCGTGGCGGCGGTGTTCGCCGTGCACGGCGCCGTCACCGGCTCGTTCGCGACGCGCGTGCCGTGGATCCAGGACCACGCGTCGGTGAGCGCGGGCCAGCTCGGCCTGGCACTCGCCTTCCCCGCGATCGGCGCCTCCCTGGCGATGCCTCTCGCCGGCAGCGTCAGCCACCGCTTCGGCGCCCGCACGGCCCTGCGCGGACTCATGGCGCTGTGGACGCTCGCACTCGTCCTGCCGGCCCTGGCGCCGAACCTGCTCACCCTGTGCCTGGCCCTGTTCGTCTACGGCGCCACGGCGGGCATGGCCGACGTGGCGATGAACGCGCTGGGCGTCGAGGTGGAGAACCGGCTGGACAAGTCGATCATGTCCGGACTGCACGGCATGTGGAGCGCGGGCGCCCTGGTCGGCTCGGCCGCCGGCACGCTCGCCGCGCATCTGGGCACGGACGCCCGGCTGCACCACGCGCTCGCCGCCGCGGCGCTCACCCTGCTCGGCACGGTCGCCTGCCAGGGCGTACTGGACCTGCGGGCCACCGAGGACGAGGAAGCGCCCCCGCGTTTCGCGCTGCCGCCCAGGTCGGCGCTGCTCATCGGCGCGATCGGCTTCTGCGCGGTGTTCGCGGAGGGGGCGAGCCTGGACTGGTCGGCGGTCTATCTGCGGGACGTCCTCGGCAGTTCCGCGGGACTCGCGGCCGCGTGCACGACGGGCTTCACCCTCACCATGGCGCTCGCGCGCCTCGCCGGGGACGCGGTGGTGGACCGGTTCGGCCCGGTGCGCACCGTACGGGTCAGCGGACTCCTCGCCACCGCCGGCGCCCTGCTCGTCGTACTGGCGCAGAACGCGGCCCTGGCCATGACCGGCTTCGCCCTGCTGGGCCTCGGCATAGCCGTGGTCGTACCGCTCTGCTTCGCGGCGGCGGGCCGCAGCGGCCCCAACCCGGCGCAGGCCATCGCGGGCGTGGCCACCATCACCTACACCTCGGGACTGATCGCCCCGTCCGCGATCGGTACCGTCGCGGATGCGACGAGCCTGGTGACGTCCTTCGTCCTGGTGACCGTGCTGGCGTTCGGGCTCGCCGCGTTCGCGGGCGTGCTGCGGTCCAGCGGCCGTACGACGTCCGGCGAGGTCAGCGCGGCGGACGTGAATATTCCGAATCCCCGGCCCTGAACCGGCCGCTCCCCGGGCCGCGACCTACCATGGCGCTGATCTTCACGTACGGAACTTCGCCTGCGTGAATCTCAGGCACGGACTTCACGTACGGAACCTCAGGTACGCAACCTCAGGTACAGAGAAAGCGAATCCCCACCATGGACCTCGGTGTGCGCTGGAAGCTGCACGGTGACGGGCGGACACCCGCACCCGGAGCGGTCGTCCGCCCCGACGAACGGCTCTCGTGGCCACGGACGGCCGGGCTCGGCGCCCAGCACGTCGTGGCCATGTTCGGGGCTTCCTTCGTCGCACCGGTCCTGATGGGCCTGGACCCGAATCTCGCGATCATGATGTCGGGCGTCTCGACGGTCATCTTCCTGCTCGCGACCCGCGGCCGGGTGCCCAGCTATCTGGGCTGTTCGCTCTCCTTCGTGGGCGTCGCCGCGGTGATCCGCGCGCAGGGCGGCTCCAGCGCGACCGTGACCGGCGCCGTGTTCGTCGTGGGCGTCGCGCTGTTCCTGGTCGGTCTCGCGGTGCGCCGGTTCGGGGCGCGGATCATCCATGCCGCGATGCCGCCGATCGTCACGGGCGCGGTCGTCATGCTGATCGGCTTCAACCTGGCCCCGGTCACCGCCGCCACGTACTGGCCGCAGGACCAGTGGACGGCCCTGCTCGTGATGCTGTTCACCGGTCTGGCCGTGGTGTGCCTGCGCGGCTTCTGGTCCCGGATCGCGATCTTCCTCGGCCTGGTCTTCGGGTACGGCATCTCGTGGCTCTTCGACCTGGTCTTCGGCCGGATCCACTCGGCCGACGCGAGCGGCAAGCTCACCGACCACTGGCGTCTCGACCTCTCCGGAGTCGGCTCGGCGGACTGGATCGGGCTGCCGGCCTTCCACGGCCCGGCCTTCGACTGGTCGGCGATCCTCGTGGCCCTGCCCGTCGTCATCGCGCTGGTCGCCGAGAACGCGGGCCATGTGAAGGCCGTCGGCGAGATGACCGGCGACTCGCTGGACGACAAGCTGGGCACCGCGATCTCCGCGGACGGGGTCGGCTCGATGCTCTCCACCGCCGTGGGCGGCCCGCCCAACACCACGTACTCCGAGAACATCGGCGTCATGGCGGCGACCCGCGTCTACTCCACGGCCGCCTACTGGGCCGCCGCCGGCTTCGCGCTGCTCTTCGGCCTCTGCCCGAAGTTCGGCGCGGTCGTGGCCGCCGTCCCGGGCGGCGTGCTCGGCGGGATCACCGTCATCCTGTACGGGATGATCGGCCTGCTCGGCGCGCAGATCTGGCTCAACGCCGGGGTGGACCTGCGCAATCCGCTGAACCTGGTGCCGGCCGCGGCGGGCATCATCATCGGCGTCGGGAACGTCACGATGAAGTTCACCGACACCTTCTCGCTGAGCGGTATCGCGCTCGGCACGCTCGTCGTCATCACCGGCTACCACGCGCTGCGGGCGATGGCCCCCGCGCACCTCAAGTCGCAGGAACCGCTGCTGGACGAGGGCACGTCCTCCTACAGCTCCGGGCGCGAGGCGGGTACCGAGGGCGGCTCCGAACCTGACCCCGGCTCCGGATCCGGCTCCGGCCCGGCGGACGGTCAGCGCGCCAGGTCGTAGGCGTAGTCCGGGGTGAACGTCCCCGGCGTGCCCCGGCAGCCGTCGGACTCACCCGGCAGCTTCACCCACAGATAGGCGTCGATCCGGGCCTCCCCGGTGCCCAGGGTCGGCGCCTGCCCGAGCTTGCGGCCCGCCGGGTCGCACCACTCGCCGTCGGCCGGGGCTCCGTTGCCGTTGCGGCTGGTGTCGATCACGGCGCCCAGGCTCGCGGGCCCGCCGAGCGCGTCGAGGGTCCGGCGGACGTACGCGACCTCGTCGCCCGTGCGGTTGAAGTTGGAGACGTTGCTGAAGATCCCGTCCGAGGAGGCGGTTGACGCGGCCCCGGCCCGGCGCAGGAGTCCGGCCTGCTTCTGCGGCGAGTTCCAGTCCGAGTGCCCCGCGTCGAAGTAGACCCGCGCCTTCGGATTCGCCGCCTTCAGGACACGGCCCGCCCGGGCCAACGCGCTGAAACGGGCCGTCCGTTCACCCTCGGAAAGACAGTCGGACTGGGCGATCGCGTCGGGCTCCAGGATCACGACGACCTCGCGGCTGCCGAGGCCCGCCGCGAACCTCTCGATCCACCCGCCGTACGCGCCGAGGTCGGGCGCGCCGCCCTGCGAGGCCCCGCCGCAGTCGCGGTCCGGTATCGCGTACGGGACGACGACGGGCACGCCGCCCTTCGCGGCCCCGGCCGAGGTGACCGCCCTGACGCGGGCGGTGATGTTCGACGGCGTGTAGTCCGCGAACCAGACCGCGGCGGGCCGGTCGGCTATCCGGGACTCGATGACCGGGCGGCGCGGGTCGTCGGGGTTGGCCCGGATCCAGTCGAGGACCTGGGAGTCGGAATGGCGGTAGAGCCGCACGGACGCGGGCTCGGTCCTCGGTCTCGTCGACGCGGACTTCGACGGCTTCGGGCTCGGTTCCGCCTTCGCCGCGGACGCCGAGGGCGACGGGGAGCCGGACGTCGCCGAGGGCGAGGGGGTGGGCACAGCGGGCAGCGGCTGCAGGAACGGTGTGCCGGTCACGTCGGGGCGTGCCTCGTCGCCGCCCCGGCCGTCGTCCAGCGCGGACATCATCCCCGTCACGGTGCCGGCCACGACGACGGCGGAGGCCATCGCCACCATGGCGCCGCGCCGGGCGGCGCGTCGGCGCTCCGCCCGCCGGGCGGCCAGGCGCTCGGCACGTCGGACTGACACGTGGTGCTCCCCCTCCTCCGGGCCCCGCGTAATCCCCCGTTCTGGGGAAGCGTCCGGCCCGGCGGCCCTCGGCACAGCCTAGGCCTGGGACGCTGCCCCCATGGTGCGGTTGGAACGCTTCGCGAAAGACACGGTCCACGTCCACGGCCTCGACGCGGTGGTACGCCGTATGCGCGCGCTCGACGCGCTCTGGCCGGAGCGTGACGGTGTCGCGGTCTTCAACCGCGTCTACCTCGCCGTCACCGAGGAGGTCGGCAGGCGCCTGGAAGCGGGGCACTTCGCCGACGCACGGGCCGCGAGCACGCTGGACGTGCGGTTCGCGGAGCGCTACCTCGGGGCCGTCGAGGCGGTCGCGCAGGAACGCCGGCCGCCCGCCTGCTGGCGGCCGCTGTTCCAGCTGCGGGGGCATCCGGGGGTACGTCCGCTGCAGTTCGCCCTCGCCGGTATCAATGCGCACATCGGGCACGACCTCGCGCTCGCGGTGGTGGACGCCTGTCGTACGCTCGGCTGCGAACCGGCCGAGCTTGAGGACGAGTTCGACCGGGTGGGCGATGTGCTCGTCACGCTGGAGGAGCGGATCCGGGAGGACCTGATGCCGGGGCCGGACCTGCTCCAGATCGCCGATCCGCTGACCCATCTGCTGGGGGCGTGGAGTCTGGAGCGGGCCCGGGATGCGGCGTGGTCCGCTGCGCGGGGGCTGTGGGCGTTTCGCGAACTCCCCGCACTGGCCGAGGAGTTCACCGAGCGGCTCGACGCGGGGGTGGGGTTGGTCGGCCGCTGTCTCCTCACTCCGCTGGGCGTCTCGCCGTCGACGGCGCCGCCCGGCCGGTGAGCCGACCTGCGGGGCGGTGGGGGTTGACCGCGCCGTTCCCCGCGCCCCCGACAGGGCCCGGCAGTGATGTGCCTGCGGCCCGGTGAGGGCTTGTCGCGCAGTTCCCCGCGCCCCTGATGGGGGCCGGCCCTGATTTGCCTGCGGCCCAGTGGGGGTTGACCGCGCCGTTCCCCGCGCCCCTGACGGGGCTCGGTGGGGGCCCTGGGCGGCTGATGGGCGGGCTGTGCCCCTGCTTTCAGGGGCGCGGGGAACTGCGCGATCGGCCCCCACCGGCCGCAGCGGGGACTGGACCGACAGCAACCCGCCCCCGCCCCGCGGAAGGGCGCCCTCAGTCCTCCGGGAGTTCCAGCGGGGCTATCTCGTCGTAGACGTCCCCGGGACCCGGGTTGGACGGATCGGTCCCGCCACCGAAGTGGTGCATCACGCCCCACACCGCGTTGAGCGCGGTCTGCACGGCCCCCTCGGCCCACCCGGCCGTCCAGGAGATGTCGTCCCCCGCGAGGAAGATGCCCCGCTTGTCCTCGGGCAGCCGATCCTGCATGAAGTGCGTGAACAGCCGTCGCTGATACCGGTAATGGCCAGGCAGGTTCGCCTTGAACGCCCCCATGAAGTACGGCTCGTTCTCCCAGGACACGGTGACCGGATTACCGATGACGTGCTTGCGAATGTCGACCTTCGGATAGATCTCCCCGAGCGACTTCAGCATGACCTCCATCCGCTCGTTCGCGGACAACGGCAGCCACTTCAGACTGTCGTCGCACCACGTGTAGGAGAGGCAGATGACGGCCGGCCTGCCGGGGCCGTCGTCGAGGAGGTACGTGCCGCGCGTCATCCGGTCGGTGAGCGTCATCGACATGACGTCCCGCCCGGTCTCCTCGTCCTTGTCGAGCCAGAACGGCCGGTCCACCGGCACGAAGAGCTTGGAGCTCTCCATGTAGTGGGTGCGCTCGATCGCGGTCCAGTGGTCGATCGGGAACAGCGCGTCGTCACAGGCCACCTTGGAGAGCAGCATCCAGGACTGGGCGGTGAAGATCGCCGCCCGGTACGTACGGATGTCGCCCGAGGCGTCCGTGACGGTGATCCGGTTGCCCGCGGTGCGGTTCAGACGGGTCACGGCCGGCCGGGGCTCCCCGCCGTGCAGCGTGGCCAGCGAGGTCCCCCGCGCCCAGTGCACGATCTTCTCCGGCTCGCGCTCCCACAGGCGCAGCGGGAGCTGCTGACTGCCGCCGACGATGCCGCGGTGGTGGTCGTCGGCCTCGCTGTAGACGACGCGCAGGATCTCCAGGATGGAGTTCGGGAAGTCGGTGTCCCAGCCGCCCGTGCCGAAGCCGACCTGGCCGAAGATCTCGCGGTGCCGGAAGGACTTGAACGCCTCGGAGTCGCAGAGGAACCCGTAGAAGGTCTGGTTGTCGAGCTTCTCGACGAGCTTGCCCCAGATCTCGCGGATACGGGGCACGTCACGCTCGCGCATCGCCTGGTTCATGTCGGAGAAGTCGGCGCCCTCCTCCAGGCAGGTGTTCCAGGCGGCCGCCACGTCCCGGTAGACCTGCGGCAGGTCGGCGACCGTCTCGGCGTAGTGCGACTCGCCCTTGAGGTCGACGACGGTCGAGGGCGTGGTCTCGGAGAGCGGGTTGGGGAACGGCTCGGTCCGCAGCCCCACCAGGTCGATGTAGTGCTGGAGCGCCGTGGAGGACGGCGGGAAGCGCATCGCGCCCATCTCTGCGGTCAGCGAGGGATCGCAGCCCTCGAAACCGACCGTCCGGAGCCGCCCGCCGATCTGATCGGCCTCGTACACGACGGGCTTGAGGCCCATCTTCATCAGCTCGTACGCGGCCACGACGCCGGACAGGCCACCGCCGACGACCGCCACCTCGGTGCCGAGCTCGGTCGCCGGCAGCTGGCCCAGACCCGCGGGGTGCGCGAGGAAGTCGTCGTAGGCGTACGGGAAGTCCGGCCCGAACATGGTGATCGGCGGCTGCGCGTCGGTGTGCGGGACGGCGGGGGGCACCGTGGACGTCATGGGGTACGGACTCCTTGCGCGAAAAGCTCGGGGTGGGGCTGGTGGGGCTCGTGGAGCGGGGGTGTCAGACAAGGGACCCGTAGAGGCCGGGGCGGCGGTCCTTCAGATACGGGTTGGCCTCGCGGGAGGCGGCGAGGAACGCGGGGTCCACGTCGCCGAGGACGAGTTCCTCGGCGCGGCCCGCGCGGGCCCGGGCGCCGCCGTCGGGGCCGGCCAGGGTGGAGAGCCCGACGAACTCGAACTCCCCTTCCGTGCCGACCCGGTTGACGTAGGCGACGTACAGCTGGTTCTCGAAGGCCCGCACGGGGACGACGGACTCGGCGACGAACTGGAACGGGTGCATCTGCGCCGTCGGCACCACGAGCAGATCGGTGTCGGCCACGGCGTGCGCGCGGACGTTCTCCGGGAACTCCACGTCGTAGCAGATCATGAGGCCGACACGGAGGCCGTGCAGCTCGGTCTGGACGACCGGCTCGTCGCCGGGGGTGAACCACTCCTGTTCGAAGCAGCCGAAGAGGTGGGTCTTGCGGTAGTTCGCGAGGCGCGTGCCGTCGGCGGAGATCAGCTGGACCGAGTTGAAGACCAGGTCCGACGCGCGCTCCGGGTAGCCGTAGGCGACGGCCACACCGTGCCGGCCGGCGATGTCGGCGATCTCGTCCGCGGAGTCCCCGTCGGCGGGCTCGGCGAGCCGGCGCACATCGGCGCCGATCGCGTAGCCGGTGAGGAACAGCTCGGGGGTGATCAGCAGCCCGGCGCCCGCGGCGGCGGCACGGCCCGCGGCCTCGTCCAGGACCCGCAGGTTCTCGACGACGGATCCGGGGCGGCCGGAGCTCTGGAGCAGGGCGGTGCGCATGCGTGTTCCTCACCGGGACGAAAGGGGTCTGACGAAAGGGGTCCGGAGCCGCACAGGCGGCGGGACGGACAGCCAGATAGACGGTACGGGCGACGGGTTCGGGGGGACAAGGAGGAGCCGTTGCGCGCCGGTGGAGGAATCGTTGCGTCCGTCGGCACTCCGGCGGCGATTCGTTGCGTGCGCCGGGCCCGGGGGCCCTCATCCCGTGGGTTGAGGTCGCGGCGGCCCGTCAGCCGGGTGGCTGACGCCGAGTGCCGCCCACGGCTTGATGTGGCACGCGGTCGGTGTCGGGACAGTGGGAGCTGCCCGCACGACCAGCTGAGCACCACCAGCCGAAGGGGGAACCATGAACCGCCGAACGACTCCGCCGAACCACCGTACGGACACCGTCCCGAACCGCCGCGCACGGACCCTCGGGAGCCGTAGTACGAGGTCCGCCGTGCTGGGCGCGGCCCTGCTTCTCACCGCCGGACTCGCCGGATCCGCCGCCGCGTCCGACACGGGGCGCGAGCCGGACTCCCGCACGCAGCGGGAGCCCGGCTCCGGGGCGGCGCGCGAGGCCGCCGCGCTCACCGGCAGCGCGAAGCTGTACCGCTCCGCCGGTGACGACATCACGTTCTCCTTCGACGCGCATCTGGCGGCGAAGGACAACGACGATCCGCTCAAGGCGACGGGCACCTTCGAGTGGAGCCACTACGCCGACGGCCACGGTGCCTGGGCGGAGGCCGAGGTGGACTGCCTGCTCACCGGCGGCAGGGTGGCGGTCGTCTCGGGTGTGATCACCGACTCCGATCTGCCCGGTGCGAAGGGCAAGCGGGTCGGCGTCACCGTCCACGACACCGGACGGCACGACCGGCTCGGCTACAGCTGGGCCTCCGTGGGCAACCCCGTCGAGACCGTGGGGCTGCCCAAGTGCGTCAGCTCCGCGCCCTTCGAGAAGGTGAAGAAGGGCACGGGCGACTTCACCGTCGTGCCGTGGCTTCCGGAGTTCTAGCCGCGGTTCCGGCCGCGTTCCTCCCGGCGGCGACGATCAGCGCCGTGAGGAGGTAGGGCACCGCTGACAGCGCGAAGGCGGCGCTGTGCGAGGTCACCGACCCGACCGCCGCGTACGCGCCGAACACGGCGACGGTGGCCAGGTCGGTGCCCACCCCGGCGACGGAGGTCAGGGTGGCCCGGCCGGTTCCCTCGATGGTCTCCTGCAGCCGGGCGTCGGCCAGGACGCTCGCCAGTTGGAATCCGCAGAAGGCGAGGGCCACCAGGGCGATACCGGCCGGGGTCCGCGCCGCCGCGCCCGCGGCGAGGGCCAGCGCGGAGCCCGCCAGGATCCCGGCGAACCCGCCCCTGCCCAGCCGCTGCGCCGGTCCGGCCAGCAGTCCGCCGACCGTCGCGCCCGCCCAGATCAGCAACAGCCAGTGCGACACGGCGTTCTCGGCGACCCCCGTGTCCCGGACGAGCAGCGGCGTGTACTCGTCGAGCGCGCCCCACACCGCGGTGACGGCCGGTACGAGCAGCAGGGCGGCGCGTACGGACCGGTCCCCGCGGGCCTCGGCGAGCCCGGCCCGCAGCGGCCGGACCCATCCCTCGCCTGACTTGGCCCCGGAGTCCGCCGTCCGGTGCTCGGGGAACCGGGTCGCGACGGCGGCCGTCAGCAGACAGGCCGCCACACTGGCGACCCCGGCTGCCGGATAGCCGCCGAACGCGAAGACCGGTCCGGCCAGGGCCATCGACGCCATCACGGCGACGAGCCCGGCCGCGCGGGCCCGGCCCATGACGCGTCCGTAGCGGTCGGCCGCGCCGAGCCGGTCGAGCTCCTCGTACACCAGCGCCTCCAGCGCGCCGGAGCCGAGCGCCCCCTTGGCGCCCCAGAGCACGAAGCCGAGGGCGAAGGCCCAGTACGAGGGGACGAGCACCCAGAGCGTGAATCCGGCGGCGGTGAGCAGCGGACCGATCCACAGGAGCAGCCGCCGTGAGACGGCGTCGGCCCAGGCGCCGGACGGTATCTCCAGCAGGACCCCGGTCAGCGACCAGGTGGCGAACAGGGAGGAGATCTGCCAGACCGTGAGCCCGGTGTCGGCGAACAGCAGCGCGTACACCGGATAGAGCAGGACGAAGTCGTCGAGGAACGCGTAGCCGTACAGCGTGGCCGTGAGCCGCTGCGCGGAAGAGAGTGTCATGGGGCCTTCCCGAAAGAACCGCGGAGAATCCGGACGCCGAACCACGGCATCCAAGGCGGCCCTCGGGAGGCACAACGCTCAACTCAATGTCGCCAGATCACACACCCGATGCTAGCCCCACCCATCCCTGGGGGCGCGGGGAACGGCGCAGTCTTTTCGCCCTTAGGAGCGCGGGGAACGGCGCAATCTTTCGTCCTTCAGGGGCGCGGTAAACAGCGCAGTCTTCGGCGTCCAGGGGCGCGGGGAACGGCGCAACAGCCCCACCCACCCCACCCCTAGCGGCAGCGTCACGTCGGGACCCCCGAAGAAAACCTCCGCAACAACGGCGAAAGCACCAACACGGACTTCGTCCGCTCGACGAACGGCTCCCCCGCGATCCGCTCAAGCACCCGCTCGAAGTGCCGCATGTCGGAGGCGAAGACCTGCACGACCGCGTCCGCCTCCCCCGTGACGGTGGAAGCGGCCACCACCTCCTGATACCGCTCAAGGCCCCGCTGGATCGTCTCCGGTGAGGTGTTCCGCCGACAGTAGATCTCGACGAACCCCTCGGTCTCCCACCCGAGCGCCGCCGGGTCCACCCGGACGGTGAACCCGGTGATGGCACCACTGGACCGCAGCCGGTCGACCCGCCGTTTCACGGCGGGCGCGGACAGCCCGACCTCCTGCCCGATGTCGGCGTAGGAGCGCCGGGCGTCCTCGGCAAGGGCGTGCACGATACGTTCGTCGAGATCGTTCAGCACTGCGGGTCGATCACTTCTCTTCGCTGTTCGCACCGGTCGCCGCACTGGTCGCACCGGTCGCGAGCCGCGACCGCCGGTAGCCGTAACTGAAGTAGAACACGAGCCCGACAGCCATCCAGACTCCGAAGACCACCCAGGTCACGGTGTCGAGGCTGCCCATCATCCACACGCAGAAGCCGAAGCCGAGCGCGGGCATCAGCGGTGACAGCGGCACCCGGAAGGTCCGGGGCATCCCGGGCCGCGTACGCCGCAGCACCACGACGGCGACGTTCACCAGCGCGAAGGCGAAGAGCGTGCCGATGCTGGTCGCGTCGGCGAGCTGCCCGAGCGGGATCGCGGCGGCGAGAACGCCGCAGAACATGGACACGATGACCGTGTTGACGCGCGGGGTCCCGCTCTTCGGGTGGACGCGCGAGAAGACCTTGGGCACGAGACCGTCGCGGGACATGGCGAAGAGGATGCGGGTCTGCCCGTAGAGCACGGTCAGGACGACACTCGCGATGGCGATGACCGCGCCGGCCGCGAGCAGCGTGCCCCACACGGCGTCGCCGGTGACGTCCTTCATGATCCCGGCGAGCGCGGCCTCCGAGTCGGTGAAGTCCCGCCAGGGCATGGCGCCGACGGCGACGGCCGCGACGAGCACGTACAGGGCGGTCACGATGATCAGGGAGAGCATGATCGCGCGGGGCAGGTCGCGCTGGGCGTTCCTGGCCTCCTCGCCCGCGGTGGAGGCGGCGTCGAAGCCGATGTAGGAGAAGAAGAGGGTCGCTCCGGCGGCGCTGACGCCGGCCATGCCGAGCGGCATGAAGTCCTCGTAGTTGCCGGAGCGGAAGCCCTGCACACCGATGAGGCAGAACAGCAGCAGCGCGGCGATCTTGACGACGACCATGACGGTGTTGGCGCGCGCGGACTCGCGGGCGCCGCCGAGCAGGAACGCCATGGCGAGCAGCACGACGATCAGCGCGGGCAGGTTGAAGATCCCGCCGTCGCCGGGCGGCGCGGAGAGCGCGTCCGGGATGGTGACGCCGATCGTGCCGTCGAGCAGCTCGTTGAGGTACTCGCCCCAGCCGACGGCCACGGCCGCGACGGAGACGCCGTACTCCAGGACGAGACACCAGCCGCAGATCCAGGCGACGAGCTCGCCCATGGTCGCGTACGTGTACGAGTACGAGGATCCGGCGACCGGGATGGTGCCGGCGAGCTCGGCGTACGAGAGGGCCGAGAAGAGTGCCGTGAGTCCGGCGATCACGAAGGAGACGGTGACGGCCGGGCCCGCCTTCGGAACGGCCTCGCCGAGCACCACGAAGATGCCGGTGCCGAGTGTGGCGCCGATGCTGATCATCGTCAGCTGCCAGAGGCCGAGGGAGCGCCGCAGGCTGCCGCCCTCGCCCTGGCCACCCTCGGCGACCAGGGCCTCCACGGGCTTGCGCCGCATCATGCGCGCGCCGGGCCCGGCGGACGAGGGGTGACTTCGGGACTGCGGGGGTGCGCCTTGGTCGTGCACGCGGCTGGCTCCTTCATCGCTGCCGAGGTCGAGGCGGCGCGGCCCCACGGCAGCCCGGCAGAGGGGACCACCGTGCACGGGGTCCCCGCCACACTTCGTTCAGCGCATGACTCTATGAGTCCGGGCTTTCCACCCGTAATGCAGCAACCTTGCGCGCATCCGCAAGATCATTGCGCACATCGCCAACGAACGGACATTCGTTGCGCGCCCCACCAGGGGCACGGGGAAACGGCGCACCCCTTCGTCTTTCAGGGGCGCGGGGAACGGCGCACCCCTTCACCTTCAGGGGCGCGGGGAACGGCGCACCCCTTCGTCTTTCAGGGGCGCGGGGAACGGCGCAGTCTTTCGCTTTTAGGGGCGCGGGGAACTGCGCGACCAGCCACAACGGACCCGCACATACACACCCACCCCCACCGGCGGAGCCGTCAGCTCCAGCTGGCATGCAGCGGCTGCCCCTCCGCATACCCCGCAGCACTCTGCACCCCGACAACGGCCCGCTCAGCGAACTCCGCAAGAGAATTGGCACCGGCATACGTGCACGAAGACCGCACGCCCGCGATGATCGAGTCGATCAGATCCTCGACCCCCGGCCGGGTCGGGTCGAGGAACATCCGGGACGTCGAGATCCCCTCCTCGAACAGCGCCTTGCGCGCCCGGTCGTACGCCGACTCCTCCGACGTACGGTTGCGCACCGCGCGCGCGGACGCCATGCCGAACGACTCCTTGTAGGGACGCCCGTTGGCGTCGTGCTGGAGGTCGCCCGGGGACTCGTACGTACCGGCGAACCACGAGCCCACCATCACGTTCGACGCGCCCGCGGCAAGCGCCATGGCGACATCGCGAGGGTGCCGCACACCGCCGTCGGCCCACACATGCTTGCCGTGCTTCTTCGCCTCGGCCGCGCACTCCAGGACGGCCGAGAACTGCGGGCGGCCCACGCCGGTCATCATGCGTGTGGTGCACATGGCGCCCGGTCCGACACCGACCTTGATGATGTCCGCGCCGGCCTCGATCAGATCGCGTACGCCCTCGGCGGCGACGATGTTGCCCGCGACGATCGGCACCTGGGGGTCGAGTCCGCGGACGGCCCGCACCGCGGAGAGCATCGACTCCTGATGGCCGTGCGCGGTGTCCACGACGAGCGTGTCGACGCCCGCGGCGAGCAACTGCTTGGCCTTGCCCGCGACATCGCCGTTGATACCGACGGCGGCCGCGATACGCAGCTTGCCGTCCGCGTCGGTGGCCGGTGTGTAGAGCGTGGCGCGCAGGGCGCCCTTGCGGGTGATGATGCCGGCGAGCCTGCCGTCCTTGTCGACGGCCGGGGCGTAGCGGCGGTTGGCGTGGTCGAGCCTGTTGAACGCCTCGCCCGGCTCGATGTCCGCGTCGAGCAGCAGCAGGTCCCGGGACATGACCTCGGACAGCTGGGTGAAGCGGTCCACCCCGTTCAGGTCGGCGTCGGTGACCACACCGACGGGCCGGCCCTCGCCGTCCACCACGACACCGGCGTTGTGCGCGCGCTTGGGCAGCAGGGACAGCGCGTCGGCGACGGTCTGGTGCGGGGCGAGGATGATCGGGGTGTCGAGGACCAGATGACGGCTCTTGACCCAGGAGACGACCTCGGTGACGACCTCGATCGGGATGTCCTGCGGGATGACGACGAGCCCGCCGCGGCGGGCCACGGTCTCGGCCATCCGGCGTCCCGCGATCGCGGTCATGTTGGCGACGACCAGGGGAATCGTGGTGCCGGTGCCGTCCGGCGAAGCCAGGTCGACGCCCTGCCGCGAGCCGACCGCGGAACGGCTCGGCACCATGAAGACGTCGTCGTACGTCAGGTCGTACGCGGGCTGGATGTCGTTGAGGAAACGCACGTGCTGCACATCCCAGTCGATCAGAGGCGGCCCCCGGACAGGACAGCCCGAGGGAGAGCACGTACTTCATTGTCCCATGCGGGGCGGCATCCACGCCCTGGGCCGATCATCCAGGCTGGTCAGAGGGCTGCTGGTGGGATCCTCCAAGCGCCAGCGCCACGGTGAGCGCCGGCGTGCGGTCGGCCGCCTGGGCGAAGACGTCCTCGGCGGTCGCCCACTCGTCGGGCCGCGTGCGCGCGTACGCCCGCCAGCCGGTGACGACGACCAGCAGTCCCCGCTCGGCGGCGGCCGGGGGCCACACGGACGGGTCGGTGAGGCTGTCGGCGAGCGCGTCCCAGTTGCGGCCGAACCACTCCGGCAGCTCCAGGGCGCGTACGCAGCGCTCCATGAGGCCGGCCTTGTCCGCGACCCCGTCGAGGTCCAGGGTGACCACGTGGCGGCCCGGCGCGGGCACGTCGTGCGTCATCTCAGCACCGCCCTGAACGAGTTGTAGTGATCATCGGTGTAGTAGACCTCGCCGCCCCGCCCGGTGACAATGCGCCGGGCCCCGCGGTCCCGCTCGCCGGGCGTCCGCACGGTGTACTCGCGGTAGTGGCCGCGTTCGTGCCGTGGCAGCTCGCGCTCGAAGTTCCCGAAGACGGCGCCGTCCTTGGCGTACGGGAAGGGGCCGCCCGCGTCGATGAGGGTGAGCGTCCGGCGGGCCTCGGCCGGCAGCTCGGCCGCGCGGACGGTGTCCGTCCCGGCGGCCCACCCGGGAGCCGAGGCCACCGCAGTGTCCGTCTCCCCCGCCGTGTCCGTCGAGGAGCAGCCGGCCAGGAGCAGGGCCGCGAGGCAGACCACCAGCCCCGCGCACAGACGGCGAAACGGGCCGGGGCACGGTCCGCGAAACAGACGAGGGACGGACCGGAGCAGCATGTCGTCGATGCTGCCACGGCCGTCCCCTCACGGCGCGCCGTCGAACCGCCCGTGGATCGCCGGGTGTCACGGCAATCCGAGCCGGGCCACGGTGCACCCCGGTGTACCGCGACGGGCTCGAAGCCCGTCAGAGCCCGTCGGGGTCCTCCCGGTCGAGGGCCGGACGCGGTGTCGGACCCATCGTCATCAGGGCGTCCGCGGCGGCCGTGTCCGTCACCAGGCTGGTGACGAGGCCGGACCGCAGCACCGCGTCGATGGCGGCGGCCTTGCGCTGCCCCCCGGCGATCGCGACGACCTCCGGGATCCGCCGCAGCCGGTCGGCCTCGACGGTGATGCACCGCTCCCCCAGGTCGCGCCCGACCCGGCGGCCCTCGACGTCGAAGAGGTGCGCGGACATCTCGGCCTCGACCCCGAGGGACGCGTAGTGGGCGCGCTCCTCCTCGGTGAGCATGTCGTGCACCGTGGAGATGCCGGCTTCCCAGGACCCGATGGACACGCAGGCCACGGTGACCTTGTCGAAGTACTCGAAGGCCCGGGCGATGCCCGTCTGGCTGCGCAGGGCGGCCGCGGTGGCCACGTCCGGCAGGAGCATCGGCGCGTAGATGGGGTGGGCGTCGCCCCCCGAGACCTGGGCGGCCCGGCGGACGGCCTCGACCGAGCCGCGCTCGGCCGTCCCGGCGTCGTAGACACCCGTCAGCTGCACCACCGTGCACGGCGGCAGCCGGTCGAGCGCCGCCGCCATGTGGATGGTGGAGCGGCCCCAGGCGAGACCGAGCACATCGCCCTCGGCGACCAGCTCACCGAGCAGGTCGGCGGCCACCTCGCCGAGGTTCTCCGGGTCGGGCGACTCCTCGGCCTCGGCCGGGGACTCCACGACCACGGCATGCCGCAGTCCGTAGCGGGCGCGCAGCGCGTCGGAGCGCTCCGCGTCCAGCTCCGCGGGGACACGGATCTCGATCCTCACGAGATCCCGTTCGAGAGCGGTCTCCAGGACCCGGGCCACCTTGAAGCGGCTGACGCCGAACTCCTCGGCGATCTGGATCTTGGATTTGCCCTCAAGGTAGAAGCGGCGGGCCATGGCCGCCGCCTGCACCAGCTCAGCGGGTCCCATCCGCATGGCTGACCGGCCCGCCGACATACCCGACACGGCGTTCTCCTCACTGCTGTTCACACTCTGGATTCGCCGTTCATCCTTGCAGATCCGGCGTACTTGATCAGCCCTGAGGGGCGGCGTTCACGTTCCCTTGGCTCAGTGGCCGCATGCCCATGCTGCCTGGGCCGTCGCCCCCTCCGCCTGCGTGCGCAATGCACGTACCGCCTGGGCGGGGTCGGCGGCACCGTAGACGGCCGAGCCGGCGACGAAGACGTCGGCTCCCGCCTCGGCGCAGCGCTCGATGGTGGAGGCGGAGACCCCGCCGTCGACCTGCAGCCACAGTTCGAGTCCGTGCTTGCTGATCAACTCGCGGGTACGGCGAATCTTCGGAAGCATGATGTCGAGAAACGCCTGGCCCCCGAAGCCCGGCTCGACGGTCATGATCAGCAGCATGTCGAGCTCGGGCAGCAGGTCCTCGTACGGCTCGATGGGGGTCGCGGGCCTCAGCGCCATCGAGGCACGGGCGCCCTTGGCCCGGATCTCGCGGGCGAGCCGCACGGGTGCCGCGGCCGCCTCGACATGGAAGGTGACGGAACCGGCACCCGCCTCTACGTACTGGGGCGCCCACCGATCGGCGTCCTCGATCATCAGATGACAGTCCAGCGGTGTGTCCGTCGCACGCGCCAGGGACTCTACGACCGGCACACCGAGCGTGAGGTTCGGGACGAAATGGTTGTCCATCACGTCGACATGCAGCCAGTCCGCCCCTTCCACCGCCTTTGCCTCCTCGGCAAGGCGGGCGAAGTCGGCGGAGAGGATGCTGGGGTTGATCTGCGCGGCCATGTCACCAGCCTGCCATGCCCGGAGCCGGTTGCCTCCCCGGTCCCGGCGCGGACCGGTCGGTATGTACCAACTCGTTCGGGCCGAGGGGCTGCACCGGCCGGACCGCCCGTGCCATCCTTGTCGGCCCACCGGCTCCATGAGCGGCTACGGGGAATGCCATGACGGACACACAGGGAACGCGGGAAACAGCGGGGAAGCAGCGTCGGGGTATCGGCTGGCTCGTCTGCGGGCGGCGGTCCAAGTGGCTCGTGGTGGGACTGTGGCTGGTGCTGCTCGTCCTCACGGCACCCTTCGCCCAGAAACTCACCGACGCCCAGGACAACGACGCGGCCTCCTGGCTGCCCGGTTCCGCCGAGTCCACCCAAGTCCTGCAGACCTCCGAGAACTTCAGGCCGGAACAGCTCCCCGCGATCGTCGTGTACGCCCGGGCCGACGGCCTCACCGCACAGGACCGGGTGCGGATCGCCAGGGACGTACGGGAGCTCAGGGAACTGCGCGCGCACGGGATCCGTGGCGCGGAGACCCGTGGTCCCGTGTTCGACCGGAGGCCGGCCCCGCGGGCGGCCCAGGTCTCCGTGCCGATCACGATGGACGAGAAGGGCTGGGAGCGCATCGCGCCAGCGGTCGACGCGATCCGCGAGGACGTCGGCAAGGGCGGGGACGGGCTCGCCGTGCACATCACGGGCCCGGGCGGCACGTCCGCCGACTTCTCCGAGGCCTTCGAGGGCATCGACTCCACGCTGCTGTTCTCGGCGATGGCCGTCGTCATCGTGATGCTGCTGCTCACCTACCGCAGCCCGACCCTGCTGCTGGTCCCGCTGCTCGGTGTGGTCGCCGCGCTGTTCACCGCGCAGGCGCTGGTCTATCTGCTCGCGGAACACGCGGGGCTGACCGTCAACGGGCAGAGCGCGGGGATCCTCACGGTGCTCGTCTTCGGCGCGGGGACGGACTACGCCCTGCTCCTGGTGGCCCGCTACCGGGAGGAGCTGCGCCGCCACGAGGACCGCCACGAGGCCATGGCGCTGGCCCTGCACCGGGCGGGTCCGGCCGTCGTCGCGTCCGGCGCCACCGTCGTTCTGAGCATGCTGGTGCTGCTCGCCGCCGAGATGAACTCGACGCGCGGCCTCGGCCCGGTGGCCGCCATCGGCGTCGCCGTGGCGCTGGTCGCCATGCTGACGCTCTTCCCGGCCCTGCTGGTGATCTGCGGCCGCTGGATCTTCTGGCCGGTGGTCCCGCACTTCGGCTCCGCCGACCCGACCGAGCGCGGTGTCTGGGCGCGCATGGGCAACCGCTTCTCGCACCGGCCGCGGCTGGTCTGGGGCGTCACGGCGGCCGTGCTCGCGCTGCTCTCGCTCGGCCTCGTCCAGCTGCGCGCGGAGGGCATCAGCAACGCCGACGCCTTCACCGGCAAACCCGACTCGATCGTCGGCCAGGAGGTGTCCGAGCGGTACTTCCCGGCGGGCAGCGGCGATCCGCTCGTCATCGTCGGCAACCGTGACCGGGCCGAGGAGGTCGGGCAGGCGGTCGCGGACACCCGCGGTGTCGTACCGGAATCCCTCGGCCTGCCGCCCGGCACGAAACCCGAGTTCGAGGGCAAGGTCCTCTTCGAGGCCACCATGACGGACCCCGCCGACAGCGAGGCCGCGAAACAGACGGTGGAGCGGGTAAGGGACGCCGTGCACGCGGTGCCCGACGCCGACGCCCAGGTGGGCGGCGGTACGGCGGCTCTGCTGGACATGGACAGGGCGACGACCCACGACAACTTCCTGATCATCCCGCTGGTGCTGGTCGTGGTGCTGCTGATCCTCTGCGCGCTGCTCCGCGCCCTGATCGCCCCGCTGCTCCTGATCGGCACGGTGGTGCTGTCCTTCGCCGCCGCGCTGGGCATCAGCGCGCTCGCGTTCCGGTACGTCTTCGACTACGCGGGCGAGTCGACGGACTTCCCGCTGTTCGTGTTCGTCTTCCTGGTGGCCCTGGGCATCGACTACAACATCTTCCTGACCACCCGCATCCGCGAGGAGGCCGTCCGCCAGGGCACGCGCAAGGGCGTGGTCACGGGCCTCGCCGCCACCGGCGCGGTCATCACCTCGGCGGGCCTGGTCCTCGCGGGCACCTTCGCCGCCCTGGGCACGCTCCCGATGGTGGCCTTCGCCGAGATCGGGTTCACGGTGGCCCTGGGCGTACTGCTGGACACGTTCATCGTGCGCTCGGTCCTCGTGACGTCCCTGTTCCTGGACGTCGGCCCGAAGGTCTGGTGGCCGAGCCGGCTGGCCCGGGAGACGGGAACCGGGGCCGGACGCGAGCCCCGGAGCGAGACCGGGAGCGCCCCGACGGCCGACCCGCCGACACCCTCATCACCCGCCGCCCCCACCACGACCGACGCGGAGTCTTCGGGACCGGCTTCGCGCCCCGGCGGCCCGTCCGAATAACCGGGCCGGGACAGCCCGAACCGGCCCACCGCGGACTGGTGGGCCGGGGACCAGAGGTCGGAGGCCGGTCAGCCGGTGCGGCGGATCAGCGCCAGATACATGGCGTCCGTCCCGTGCACATGCGGCCACAGCTGGACGTCCGGGCCCTCGCCCAGGGCCGGTACGTCCGTGAAGAGCGGACGGGCGTCGATGAGCTCGGCGTCCTTCTCCTTGAGTACGTCGTTGACCACGGCCCGGGTCTCGGCGAGGTGCGGCGAGCAGGTGGCGTACCCGACGACACCGCCCACCCGCACCGAGTCGAGCGCGGTACGCAGCAGCCCGCGCTGCAACGGCGCGAACCCGTCCAGGTCCGCGGGCCGCCGCCGCCAGCGCGCCTCGGGCCGCCGCCGCAGGGCACCGAGCCCGGTGCAGGGCACGTCCATCAGCACGCGGTCGAAGGTCCCCGGACGCCACGGCGGTCGGGTCCCGTCGGCGGCGATGACCTGGTACGGCCCGGGGTTCCCGGCGAGTGCCTTCGCGACCAGTTTGGCCCGGTGCGGCTGCTTCTCGGAGGCGAGCAGCACGGCCCCGCGCTCGGCGGCGAGCCCGGCGAGCATGGCCGCCTTGCCGCCCGGTCCCGCGCACCCGTCGAGCCACGCCTTGTCCGGTCCGTCGAGGGGCGCGTTCGCGAGGGCGATCGCCACGAGCTGGCTGCCCTCGTCCTGAACACCGGCCCGTCCTTCACGCACGGCGTCGATGGCGCCCGGCTCCCCGCCCTCGGACAGCCGCACGGCGTAGGGCGACCACCGCCCCGGCAGCGCGGTCTCCTCGCCGACCTCGCCGAGGATCTCCTCGGCGGTGGCGCGGCCGGGCCTGGCGACCAGGGTCACCTCGGGCCGTTCGTTGTCGGCCTCCAGCAGGTCCTCGATACCGGCGCGCCCGCCGCCCAGCGAGTCCCACAGGGCCGAGACGATCCACCGCGGATGCGAGTGCACGACCGCGAGATGGTCCTCGGCGTCCTCGTCGTAGGGCGGCGCGACCTGCTCGATCCAGGCGTCCAGCTCCTGTCGCGAGATCTTGCGGAGCACGGCGTTGACGAACTTGGCCCGCCCGTCGCCGAGCACGACCCGCGCGAGGTCGACGGTCGCGGACACGGCGGCGTGCGTCGGGATCCGCGTCCCCAGCAACTGGTGCGCGCCCAGGCTCAGCACGTCCAGGACGGGCGGGTCGACCTCGCGCAGCGGCCGGTCCACACACGCGGCGATGACGGCGTCGTACGTCCCCTGACGGCGCAGCGTCCCGTACACCAGCTCCGTCGCCAGTGCCGCGTCCCGCCCGTCGAAGTCGCCCTGCTCCCGCGCCTTGCGCAGCAGGGGCGGGAGCACGAGATTCGCATACGCGTCCCTCTCGTCCACCGCCCGCAAAGCATCGAAGGCGAGCATCCGCACCGGGTCCTTCTTCGGACGGCGGTAGGGCTTGCCCTGCTGACGGGGACGACGAGACTGCTCGTTCACGTAAAAGGTGCTCCGGCTCAAGGGAAGAGATATGTCCCCAGGTTACGCGCCCCGCCAGGGGCACGGAGAACCACGCACCTCCACACCGGCAAAGCCCCACACCTCCAGGCCCGGCTCACCGCAACCCCGCCAGGGGCGCGAGGAACCGCGCACCTCCAGGACAGCGGGGCCTCACCTCACACCGAGGGCACGGCAACCGCCCAGGGGCGCGGGGAACTGCGCGCCCAGCCCCCACGACCGGCGGACGAGGCCCCCCCACCCCGCGGAGCGCCCCCCTCAGCCCCCCACCACCTCGCCGGAGGCGATCCGAACCCCCCGGGCCCAGTCGGCGGCCCGCATCGGCTTCTTCCCCTGCGCCTGCACCCACAACAACTCGACGGCGTACGACCCGGTACCGACGTACACGTTGTTCTTCCCGACGGCCAACGCCCCCGGCGCCAGATCCGTCCGCTCAGGAACCGGCACGACCTGGATCAACTTCAGCCGCTCCCCCCGGAACACGGTCCACGACCCGGGCGCGGGCGTGCACCCCCGTACGACCCGGTCGACCCGGAGCGCCGGCGCGGCCCAGTCCACATGCGCGTCCTCGACGGTGATCTTCGGAGCCAGGGTCACGCCGTCGGCCGGCTGCGGCACGGCCTTGAGCGTGCCGTCCTCGATCCCGTCCATGGTCGCCGCGAGCAGCCCGGACCCGGCGAAGGCGAGCCGCGTCAGCAGATCCCCGCTGGTGTCGGTGGGCCGCACCTCCTCGGTGACGGTCCCGTACACGGGCCCGGAGTCGAGCCCCTCCTCGATGAGGAAGGTGGACGCCCCGGTGATCTCGTCCCCGGCCATGACGGCGTGCTGCACGGGCGCCGCCCCGCGCCAGGCGGGCAGCAGCGAGAAGTGCAGGTTGACCCAGCCCTGGGCGGGGATGTCGAGCGCCACGCGGGGCAGCAGCGCACCGTAGGCCACGACGGGGCAGCAGTCCGGGGCGATCTCCCGCAGCCGCGCGAGGAAGTCCTCGTCCCGTGGCTTGACCGGCTTGAGCACCTCGATGCCGGCTTCCTCGGCACGCTGCGCGACAGGGCTCGCGACGAGCCTGCGCCCCCGTCCGGCGGGCGCGTCGGGCCGCGTGACGACGGCGGCCACCTCGTGCCGCCCGGAGGCGATCAGGGCGTCCAGAGCGGGAACGGCGACCTCGGGGGTACCGGCGAAGACGAGCTTCATGGGTGGCAGTCGGCCTCTCGGGCGAATTCACAACGGGCAGCGCACCAGTCTATGGGGAGCCGTACCCGAGGGCCCCTCGGCCGTCGCACCGCGCCCCTGGAGCCCGGCCGGACTCCCGTCACCGACCGGGGGCTCCGCCCCCGGACCTCCGTTGCGCACTTCCCCACCGGCGGCAACACACAACGACGCCGGACCGGCTCCAGCCCTCGTTCGGCGCACCTCCGAGCGGTCGGCCACCGACGTGTCGAAAGCGCCCTCCAGGACCACCGCTCAGCCGCTGTGGACGGTAAAAACCCTAGTCAGACCGGTTGCCGAGCCGAGCGCTCGCCCGATCACCGGGGGCGTACGGACAAGCCCCCGCGCCCCTGATGCGTGACCACTCACCCCGAAACGCGTTGGTCAAGAAAGAGTTGACCAAAACGGGCCGCAATCGCGGCCCGGACCTTTTCAACGCCGGTCCGAGAGGCTTGTTCATGGCCGACCACGCAACCCACGACGCCCAGGCTCGGGCAAGCCTGCACTTGCTGGTGCGGGACATCGAGCGGGTCCGCCGGCAGGTGGACGCACTGCGCACGCTGACAGCCCAGCTGGGCAACGTCTACCGCCCGCGCCGCTCCGGCCCCTCCACGGGCTTCGTCGTCTACGGACGCGCTCCCGCTCCGACCGTCCGGCTCGCCCAGGAGCTGCGGGACAGCGTCGAGACCCTGGTCACGGCCGCCGTGGACTTCGACCGTTCGCTGGGTTTCTCGTGGGACGCGGTGGGCTCGGCTCTCGGAGTCACCAAACAGGCGGTGCACCGCCGTTACGGCGCCCGCCGGGCCGCCGCGCAGGCCGCCGCCGAGGCCGAGCGCGCGACCGAGCCGTCGGGAGCCCGCACGGTTGCCGTCAACACCGGCATGCCCACGGTCCCGGCCGCCCGCTCCATGCCGATGCCCATGCCGATGCCGACCCAGCCGACGGCGGGCAGCCCCACCCTCCGCGAGGAGGTCAGGCCGAGCGCCTTCCCCGGCCCGCGCAACGGCTGACGCGCCACGACCGACGCCCTCACCCGGCCGAACCGAAGCGGTTCCCCGTCTGCCCCCGAGAAGCTCGGGGGCAGACGCGTATCCCGGCGGTCTCCGCGTTCTCCGCGGTCTCGGGCACCCGGAATCCCCGGCTCTCCGCAGCTCTCCGCTGGTCACCGGGACCGGGCGGTCACCCGATGTCGGGCGGATCGATCCGAATCCGAACCGCTTCACTTCCGCCCCCGCCGCCCGCGTTGCCCCCACTGCCCCCGCCACGAGCACTTCCCCCGCGAGCCATCCGGGCGGCCTGCGCATGCTTCAGGGCGGAGGCCAGCGCGGCCCCCTTCCCCGGCGGCACCCGGATCAGCGCCCGCTCCCACTGCTCGCCCATGGGCGGCCCGCCGGCCCGCCGAGGCCGCCCCGGATCCGCCGGAGCCACCGGCACCGGCCCCAACAGCTCGGCCTCGCCGGGCAGTTCGACCGCGGCGAGGAATTCGGCGAGCGCTTCCGCGGTCCCGGACACGGACGCCATCCGCGACACCGGCGGAAACCCCAGCTCGGCCCGCTCGGCCAGCTCACGGACGGCGTGCCCGACGGGATCCCACCGCACCAGCGCCTGTACGGGCCGCAGCGTCGGCTCGGCGACGACCACCACGGTCCCGCCGTCCGGCTGCCCCCGTACCAGCGCGGCGGCGTCGATCCACCGCCGCAGTGCTTCCTCTCCGGCCCGCAGATCGGGACGCCCCAGCATCGCCCAGCCGTCGAGCAGCAGCGCCGCCGCGTAGCCGCCCTCGGCCACGGGCTCCGCGCCCGGTGTACTGACGACGAGCGCGGGCGACCCCGGCACCGTGTCCAGCACCTGTTCGCGACCCGACGTGCGCACGGGGACGGCGGGAAACGCGCGACCCAGCTCCTCGGCGGTCCGCCGTGCCCCGACGACCTGCGCCCGCAGCCGGAACCCTCCGCACTCGGGACAGTGCCAGCCGCCTTCCTCCCGGCCGCACCACCCGCACCGCAGGCCCCCGGCGTCCTGCCCCTCCAGCGGCCCGGCACAGTGCCGGCAGCGCGCGGGCGCGCGGCACTGCGCACAGGCCATCCGCGGTACGTAGCCCCGCCGCGGCACCTGCACCAGTACGGGCCCCTGCCTCAGCCCTTCCCGGACGGCCTGCCAGGCGAGGGTGGGCAGCCGGGCGGCCCGCGCCGCCTCGTCACGTGCGAGGTCCTGGTCGCCGACGGTGCGTACGAGCGGAGCCGCCGCCCGCACCTGAACCCGCTCGGCGACGATCGGAGCCGCCCAGCCGGTCTCGACGAGCTGTGCGGCCTCGACGGTGCAGCTCCAACTCCCCAGCAGGAAGGCGCACTTGTCATGGGCGGCCCGCAGCAGCAGCACCTCCCGGGCGTGCGGCTGCGGTGCGTGCGGCTCGCTGTGGCTGCCGTCCCCGTCGTCCCAGATCACCACGAGGCCCAGATCCCGGACGGGCGCGAACATGGCGGCCCTGGTGCCCACCACGGCCCGTACGGACCCGCGCCGCACGGCCAGCCACTGCCGGTAGCGCTTCTCGGGGCCGGCCTCGGCGGTGAGCACGGCATGGCGCCCCTCCCCCAGTACCGAGGTGAGCGCCGCGTCGACCCGGCTGACGGCCCGTCCGTCAGGCACGACGACGAGCGCGCCGCGCCCCGAGGCCAGCGTCGCCGCCACGGCCCGCGCCAGCTCCTCGGCCCAGCTGGGCCCCGGCAGCGCGTTCCACACGGCCCGGGGTGCCCCACCGCTCGCGAGCGACTCGATGAAGGCGGCCCCCCGCGGATACCTGACCCAGGGCCCCGGCGCGGGCGCCGCGGGAACGGGGAGCGGCTCGGGTGAGGGCTTCCCCTCGGCCCGGGCGTTGCGTGGCGGGACGGCCAGTTGCAGCACATCTGCCAGGCTTCCGGCGTACCGGTCGGCGACGGCGCGCGCGAGGCCGAGCAACTCCTCGCTCAACACGGGCTCGGGCGAGACGACTTGGGCGAGCGCGGCGAGGGGGCCCGAGTAGTCGGACTCGGCCAGCCGCTCGACGAGGAACCCGTCGATCAGCCCGCCGCCCTCGCGCCGCCCCTCCCGCACCCGATGCCGCCCGGCCCCGAACCGAACGCGTACCCGCACTCCGGGCTGTGCGTCGGCGTCCAACTCCTCGGGCACCGCGTAGTCGAAGTAACGGTCGAGGTGCAGCACTCCCTTGTCGACGAGCACTCGCGCGACGGGCAGATCCTGGGCGACCGCGGCCCCGCGCCAGGTCCTCGGCTTGGCCCGCGGCGCCTTGCGCACGGCGTCCCGAATCAACGCAAGCTGCTCGGGCGGCGCCCCGTCGGCCCCGCCCCCCGCCTGCCCGTGCTCGCTGCTCACAGCAGCATTCCTACCAGACCGCACTGACACCGCCACGCGCCCGGGATCGGGCCGGCCACGGATCGCGAACGCCGTCGAGGCGCTTGTGGCCCCGGGGCGCTTCTGCCAGGTGTCCGCGGCGCACACGCCGGACAACACCGAGGCCCGGCCCCCCTCAGGGGACCGGGCCTCGGTGCGTGGACAGGAGCCGCGGGCTAGAGCCCCGCCGCCTTGCGCAGTGCGTCCACCCGGTCCGTCTTCTCCCAGGTGAACTCCGGCAGCGCGCGCCCGAAGTGGCCGTACGCGGCGGTCTTCGAGTAGATCGGCCGCAGCAGGTCGAGGTCGCGGATGATCGCGGCCGGGCGGAGGTCGAAGACCTCGGAGATGGCCGTCTCGATCTTCTCCGCGTCGACCTTGGCGGTGCCGAAGGTCTCGACGAAGAGGCCGACGGGCTCGGCCTTGCCGATCGCGTAGGCGACCTGGACCTCGCAGCGGGAGGCGAGGCCCGCCGCGACGACGTTCTTGGCGACCCACCGCATGGCGTACGCGGCGGAGCGGTCGACCTTGGACGGGTCCTTGCCGGAGAACGCGCCGCCACCGTGGCGGGCCATACCGCCGTAGGTGTCGATGATGATCTTGCGGCCGGTCAGGCCGGCGTCACCCATCGGGCCGCCGATCTCGAAGCGGCCGGTGGGGTTGACCAGCAGCCGGTAGCCCTCGGTCTCCAGCTTGATGCCGTCGTCCAGGAGCGCCTTCAGCTCGGGCTCCACCACGAACTCGCGGATGTCGGGCGCGAGCAGCGAGTCCAGGTCGATGTCCGACGCGTGCTGCGAGGAGACGACGACCGTGTCCAGGCGGACCGCCTTGTCGCCGTCGTACTCGATGGTGACCTGCGTCTTGCCGTCGGGGCGCAGGTACGGGATCGTGCCGTTCTTGCGGACCTCGGAGAGGCGGCGCGCGAGGCGGTGCGCGAGGTGGATCGGGAGCGGCATGAGCTCCGGGGTCTCGTCCGTCGCGTAGCCGAACATCAGGCCCTGGTCGCCGGCGCCCTGCTTGTCGAGCTCGTCCCCTTCTTCACCTGCGGCGGCACCCTCGACCCGCTTCTCGTACGCGGTGTCGACGCCCTGCGCGATGTCCGGGGACTGAGAGCCGATCGACACGGACACGCCACAGGACGCGCCGTCGAAGCCCTTCTTCGAGGAGTCGTAGCCGATTTCGAGGATCTTGTCGCGCACGAGCTGCGCGATCGGCGCGTAGGCCTTGGTCGTGACCTCGCCGGCCACGTGTACGAGGCCGGTCGTGATCAGCGTCTCGACGGCGACCCGGGACGTCGGGTCCTCTCGCAGAAGCGCATCGAGGATGGTGTCGCTGATCTGGTCAGCGATCTTGTCGGGGTGACCCTCGGTCACGGACTCCGAGGTGAACAGGCGACGGGACACAACGCTCCCTGTGGTTGCAGCGGCTGCTGGCTGATCATTGGCGGACGGCCGGGAGCTGCGCCCGGCGTCGTCCGGTAACAGTTTATCGGTCGCGCTCCGCCGCGGGGCTACTGTCTCGCCTCTCGGAAGCGCTGTGACCTGCGGCACGGGCATTCTGCGACACGAAGAACCGTCTGCGCCAGGTTCCCACACCCTTGCACGCTGGTGAAAAGGGGTGTCCTGGGGTGATGAAGGGGTGGCCTGAAATGATGGGGCCGTTCCATCGCGGTTCTATCCCAGTCGGCGTGCCACGAGGTCCCACACGGTGTCGGCCAGTGCTTCCTTGGGCCCGTACGGCACCGGGGTCTCGCTTCCGTCGGCGCCGAGCACGACCGCCTCGTTCTCCTCGGAGCCGAAGGTCTTGCGCTCCCCCACCTCGTTGACGACGAGGAGGTCGCAGCCCTTGCGCTTCAGTTTCACGCGTCCGTTGGCCAGGACGTCGTCCGTCTCGGCGGCGAAACCGACGACCACCTGACCCGTTCGGGTGCGGTCCTTCGAGATCTCCGCGAGGATGTCCGGATTGCGAACGAGAACGATGGGCTCCGGTTCCTGGCCGTCCTTCTTCTTGATCTTCCCCGAGGCGTAGGCGGCGGGCCGGAAGTCCGCCACCGCCGCCGCCATCACCACGGCGTCGGCCTCCGGGGCGGCCTTGAGCACGGCCTCGCGCAGCTGCACGGCCGTGCCGACCTGGATGACGTCGACGCCCGCCGGGTCCGGCATCCCGGTGTTCGCGGCGATCAGTGTGACCCGGGCGCCCCGGGCGGCGGCGGTGCGCGCGAGGGCGTACCCCTGCTTTCCGGAGGAGCGGTTGCCGAGGAAGCGGACCGGGTCGAGCGGCTCGCGGGTGCCACCCGCGCTGACGACGACGTGCCGGCCGGCGAGGTCCGGTTCGGCCGCTCCCCGTGCGAGCACCCGGCGGCAGACCTCGAAGATCTCGGTGGGGTCGGGCAGCCGCCCCTTGCCGGTGTCCACGCCGGTCAGCCGGCCCACGGCCGGTTCGATGACGACGGCACCCCGGCGGCGCAGGGTCGCCACGTTCTCCTGGGTGGCCGGGTGCTCCCACATCTCGGTGTGCATGGCGGGCGCGAAGACGACCGGACAGCGGGCGGTGAGCAGGGTGTTCGTGAGGAGGTCGTCGGCCAGGCCGTGGGCCGCCTTCGCCAGCAGGTCCGCGGTGGCGGGCGCGACGACGACCAGGTCGGCGCCCTGGCCGATCCGCACGTGCGGCACCTCGTGCACGTCCGACCAGACCTCGGTCGAGACGGGGTGTCCGGAGAGGGCGGACCAGGTGGCGGCGCCGACGAAGTGCAGCGCGGATTCGGTCGGTACGACCCGCACGTCGTGTCCCGACTCGGTCAGTCGGCGCAGCAGCTCGCACGCCTTGTAGGCGGCGATGCCACCACTGACCCCCAGCACTACCTTCGGCTTGTCCACGTCACTCCCCGCGCCTCGGAAAACACACGAACCCGTACGCCTCGAACCCGTACGGATCAAAACCGCGCGTCTCGGATACGTACGTCCCCATCACACACCACAGGCCCGGCAGGGGCGCTGCCGGGCCTGTGGATAAGAGAACTGCAAGCAGAAAATACTACTGAGCCGGGCCCTCGATGGCTTCCGACGTCAGCAGACCCGCGTTGATCTCCCGGAGGGCGATCGACAGCGGCTTCTCGTGGACGTGGGTGTCCACGAGGGGACCGACGTACTCAAGGAGGCCCTCACCGAGCTGCGAGTAGTACGCGTTGATCTGGCGGGCACGCTTGGCCGCGTAGATCACCAGGCTGTACTTCGAGTCGGTGGCCTCAAGAAGCTCGTCGATCGGAGGGTTGATGATGCCCTCGGGCGCTGTGATGGAAGAGGACACGCTCTGCCTTCCGAAAGGTGGAAATCGACCTTAAAGGTGATCCTGAAAGATCAAACAACTTCCATCAAGGCTAGCAGCTCGCGCGCCACGTCCTCGACAGAGGTGTTGACCAGGGTGATATCGAACTCCGGCTCGGCCGCCAGCTCGATCTTGGCGGCCTCCAGCCGGCGCTCGATCACTTCGGGCGGCTCGGTGCCCCGCCCGGTGAGCCGGCGGACCAGCTCCTCCCAGGAGGGAGGGGCCAGGAACACCAGCAGGGCGTCGGACATGGACTCGCGGACCTGCCGGGCTCCCTGGAGATCGATCTCCAGGAGGACCGACTCGCCCGACTCCAGCCGTTCGAGCACGGCGTCGCGAGGCGTGCCGTAGCGGTTGCCCGCGAACTCCGCCCATTCGAGAAGCTCGCCGTTGGCGATCAGCTTGTCCATCTCCTCGTCACTGACGAAGAAGTAGTGGACGCCATGCTTCTCGCCGGGGCGCGGCTTGCGGGTCGTCGCCGACACCGAGAGCCAGACCTCGGGGTGTGCCTTGCGCATATGGGCGACGACCGTGCTCTTGCCGACCCCGGAGGGGCCGGAGAGCACGGTCAGCCGCGGACGTACGTCCGGGGGTACGGGGGTCGTCCCCCGGGGTGTTGCAGCCATGCGGCGATTATCCAGGTTCTCAGGGGTGCCTGAGAACGTCAGGCCGCACCGCCGCCGAACTCGCGCTCCAAAGAGGCGATCTGATTGGAGCCAAGACCTCGCACACGGCGGCTCTCGGAGATCCCGAGACGCTCCATGATCTGCTTGGCGCGGACCTTGCCCACGCCCGGCAGGGACTCCAGGAGAGCGGAGACCTTCATCTTGCCGATGACGTCGTTCTCCTGACCCTGCTTGATGACCTCGTGGAGCGAGGCGCCGGAGTGCTTGAGTCGATTCTTGACCTCGGCCCGCTCCCGGCGAGCCGCGGCGGCCTTTTCGAGCGCGGCTGCGCGCTGTTCAGGGGTAAGGGGCGGAAGAGCCACGCCTACGTCACCTCGGATGTCGAACTGTCGGATACGGACCGGTGAGGAACCTAATCGCCCCACACCTGGCGAGCAACGAGCAACACTTCTGCCCGTTGACTCTGGTCGGAGACTAGCGGGCAAGTCCGCCGGAGTCAGCGAGAACAGAGGAAAAGTCCTGGTCAGCCTCTATCGAGTCCGACATTTACGACAAAACTCCCCGGATTTGAGCATGTATTCAGACGCGGGACGTCCGGAAGACGCGCGCCGAAGCCGCTACGCCGCCTCCACCGCCACCCTGATCTCCTCCGCGAAGAGGTCCGATGACGCGCGTAGCGCGCCGATGTCGGGACCGTGACGCAGAACACCCCGGCTGACGTTGGGCACCACCTGACGCACCGCCGCGCCGAAGACCCGGGGAAGGTCGGCCGGGGTCGCGCCCTGGGCACCGATCCCGGGAGCGAGGAGCGGGCCGTTGATGTCGAGGTCGTACGAGGACAGATCGCCGAGCGTCGCGCCGACCACCGCCCCGAAGGAGCCCATCGGGGTCTCCCCCTCGTTCTCCTCCGCGAGGTGCGCCAGCACGGTCGCGCCCACGTTCCGCACGGCCGTGTCCTCCGGGCGTACCGCGTGCTGCACCTCGGCGCCCTCCGGGTTGGAGGTCAGCGCGAGCACGAACAGCCCCGAGCCGCTCTCCCGGGCGAGTTCGACCGCCGGCTTCAGCGACCCGTAGCCGAGGTACGGCGAGACGGTCAGCGCGTCGGAGAACAGCGGTGAGCCCTTCTCCAGGAAGGCGGAGGCGTACGCCGCCATGGTCGAGCCGATGTCACCGCGCTTGGCGTCCATGACGACCAGCGCCCCGGCCGCGCGCGCCTCCTCGACCGACTTCTCCAGGACGGCGATGCCGCGCGACCCGAAGCGCTCGAAGAACGCGCTCTGCGGCTTCAGTACGGCGACCCGGTCGGCCAGCGCCTCGACGACGGTACGGCTGAAGCGCTGCAGGCCCGCGACGTCGTCGTTCAGGCCCCAGTCGGCGAGCAGGGAGGCGTGCGGGTCGATACCGACGCACAGGGGGCCACGCTCGTCCATGGCCCGGCGCAGGCGCGCGCCGAAGGGTTCCAGGCTCATACCGTTCTCCTCGTGTTCCTCACGTCGGCGCCGACCGCGTCGGCGAGGGTGGCGTACGGGCTCGTGCGCAGGCGTGCGGCGAGACCCTTGTGGATGCCGCGTCCCCAGAAGGGGCCCTCGTAGACGAAGGCGCTGTAGCCCTGGACCAGCGTGGCGCCCGCCAGGATGCGCTGCCAGGCGTCCTCGGCGTTCTCGACGCCGCCGACGCCCACCAGGGTGATCCGGTCGCCCACGCGCGCGTAGAGGCGACGCAGCACCTCCAGGGAGCGTGCCTTCAGCGGGGCGCCCGAGAGCCCGCCGGTCTCCGCGACGAGGGAGGCGTCGGACGCCAGCCCCAGTTCCTCGCGCGCGATGGTGGTGTTCGTGGCGATGATCCCGTCCAGGCCCAGCTCGACGGCGAGGTCGGCGACGGCGTCCACGTCCTCGTCGGCGAGGTCCGGCGCGATCTTCACGAGCAGCGGCACGCGGCGTGCGGTCACGGTCCGGTCGGCGGCCTCGCGCACGGCGGTGAGCAGGGGCCGCAGCGACTCGGTCGCCTGGAGGTTGCGCAGTCCGGGCGTGTTCGGGGAGCTGACGTTGACCACGAGGTAGTCGGCGTACGCGGCCAGCCGCACGGTGGACTTCACGTAGTCGGCGGCGGCCTCGTCCTCCGGTACGACCTTGGTCTTGCCGATGTTGACGCCCACGACGGTCCTGAAGACGGGCGTACGGGTCCTCAGACGCTCCGCCACGGCCTCGGAGCCCTCGTTGTTGAATCCCATGCGGTTGATCAGCGCGCGGTCCGGCACAAGGCGGAACAGCCGCTTCTTCGGGTTGCCGCTCTGCGCCTCCCCGGTGACGGTGCCGATCTCCACGTGGTCGAAGCCCAGCATCGACATGCCGTCGACAGAGACCGCGTTCTTGTCGAAGCCGGCCGCGAGCCCGAACGGGCCGTGCATCCGCAGCCCGAACGCCTCGGTCCGCAGTTCCTCGTACCGGGGCGCGAGCACGGCGGCGACGAAGGTCCGCAGGACGGGGATCCGGACGGCCAGCCGGATCCAGCGGAAGGCGAGGTGGTGGGCCTGCTCGGGGTCCATACGCCGGAACGCGAGCCGGAAGAAGAGCTTGTACATGGTCGGTGTCCTCAAGAAGAGCCTGATGGGCCTCATGAAGAGGGGGACACCGTTTCCGGTGTCCCCCTCGTCGTCGCTAGTCGCGGGCCGCGGTCAGGCGTTCCGCGTGTTCCTGCAGGGAACGCACGCCCACGTCTCCGCGGTTGAGCGCGTCGATGCCCTGGACGGCCGCGGCGAGCGCCTGGACGGTCGTCAGGCAGGGCACGGAGCGGGACACGGCCGCCGTACGGATGTCGTAGCCGTCGAGGCGGCCCCCGGTGCCGTACGGCGTGTTGACGATGAGGTCGACCCCGCCCTCGTGGATGAGCTGGACGATCGTCTTCTCGCCGTTCGGGCCCTCGCCCTCGGACTGCTTGCGCACCACGGTGGCGTTGATGCCGTTGCGCTTGAGCACCTCGGCCGTGCCGGACGTGGCGAGCAGCTCGAAGCCGTGGGCGACGAGTTCACGCGCCGGGAAGATCATCGAGCGCTTGTCGCGGTTGGCGACCGAGATGAAGGCGCGCCCCTTGGTCGGCAGCGGACCGTACGCGCCCGCCTGGGACTTGGCGTACGCCGTGCCGAACACCGAGTCGATGCCCATGACCTCGCCGGTGGAGCGCATCTCCGGGCCGAGGATCGTGTCGACACCGCGGCCGTGGATGTCGCGGAAGCGCGACCACGGCATGACGGCCTCCTTGACGGAGATCGGCGCGTCCAGCGGCAGTTCACCGCCGTCGCCGACGGCCGGCAGCAGCCCCTCGGCGCGCAGCTCGGCGACGGTCGCGCCCAGCGAGATCCGGGCGGCGGCCTTGGCGAGCGGCACCGCGGTCGCCTTGGAGGTGAAGGGGACCGTGCGCGAGGCGCGCGGGTTGGCCTCCAGGACGTACAGGATGTCCCCGGCCAGCGCGAACTGGATGTTGATCAGTCCGCGGACGCCGACGCCCTTGGCGATGGCCTCGGTCGAGGCGCGCAGCCGCTTGATGTCGAACCCGCCGAGCGTGATCGGGGGCAGGGCGCACGCCGAGTCGCCGGAGTGGATGCCGGCCTCCTCGATGTGCTCCATGACTCCGCCGAGGTACAGCTCGTGGCCGTCGTACAGGGCGTCCACGTCGATCTCGATCGCGTCGTCCAGGAAGCGGTCGACCAGGACCGGCCGGGACGGGCTGATCTCGGTGGACTCCGCGATGTACGAGGCCAGCCGCGTCTCGTCGTACACGATCTCCATGCCGCGTCCGCCGAGGACGTACGACGGCCGGACGAGGACGGGGTAGCCGATCTCGTCGGCGATGGCCTTGGCCCCGGCGAAGGTCGTGGCGGTGCCGTGCTTGGGCGCGGGCAGTCCGGCCTCGGCGAGCACCTGGCCGAAGGCGCCGCGGTCCTCGGCGGCATGGATGGCCTCGGGCGGGGTGCCCACGACCGGGACGCCGTTGTCCTTGAGCGCCTGCGCCAGGCCCAGCGGGGTCTGGCCGCCGAGCTGGACGATCACGCCCGCGATCGGTCCGGCAAGCGTCTCGGCGTGGACGATCTCCAGTACGTCCTCCAGGGTGAGCGGCTCGAAGTAGAGCCGGTCGGAGGTGTCGTAGTCCGTGGAGACGGTCTCGGGGTTGCAGTTGACCATCACGGTCTCGTAGCCCGCGTCGCTCAGCGCGAAGGAGGCGTGGACGCAGGAGTAGTCGAACTCGATGCCCTGGCCGATGCGGTTCGGACCCGAGCCGAGGATGATCACCGCGGGCTTCTCGCGCGGGGCCACCTCCGTCTCCTCGTCGTACGAGGAGTAGAAGTACGGCGTCTTGGCGGCGAACTCGGCGGCGCAGGTGTCGACCGTCTTGTAGACCGGCCGGACGCCCAGCGCGTGCCGCACCTCGCGGACGACGTCCTCGCGCAGGCCCCGGATCTCGCCGATCTGGACGTCGGAGAAGCCGTGCCGCTTGGCCTCGGCGAGCAGCGAGGGCTCCAGCTTGTCGGCGGCGGCCAGCTCGTCCGCGATCTCCTTGATCAGGAACAGCTGGTCCACGAACCAGGGATCGATCTTGGTCGCGTCGAAGACCTCCTCGGGCGTGGCGCCCGCGCGGATGGCCTGCATGACGGAGTTGATGCGCCCGTCGGTGGGCCGTACGGACTCCGCGAGCAGTTCGGCCTTGTCGCCGGGCTCGCCCACGAAGGTGAACTGCGAGCCCTTCTTCTCCAGCGACCGCAGCGCCTTCTGGAGCGCCTCGGTGAAGTTGCGGCCGATCGCCATGGCCTCGCCGACCGACTTCATGGTCGTGGTCAGCGTGGAGTCGGCGGACGGGAACTTCTCGAAGGCGAACCGCGGTGCCTTGACGACCACGTAGTCGAGGGTCGGCTCGAAGGACGCCGGCGTCTTCTCGGTGATGTCGTTCGGGATCTCGTCGAGCGTGTAGCCGACGGCCAGCTTGGCCGCGATCTTGGCGATCGGGAAGCCGGTGGCCTTCGACGCGAGGGCCGAGGAACGCGAGACGCGCGGGTTCATCTCGATGACGATGATGCGGCCGTCGTCGGGGTTGACCGCGAACTGGATGTTGCAGCCGCCGGTGTCGACGCCGACCTCGCGGATGATCGCGATGCCGATGTCACGCAGCCGCTGGTACTCGCGGTCGGTCAGCGTCATCGAGGGCGCCACGGTGATCGAGTCGCCGGTGTGGACGCCCATCGGGTCGAAGTTCTCGATGGAGCAGACGACCACGACGTTGTCGTTCTTGTCGCGCATCAGCTCCAGCTCGTACTCCTTCCAGCCGAGGATGGACTCCTCCAGGAGCACCTCGGTGGTCGGGGAGAGCGTGAGGCCCTGCCCCGCGATGCGGCGCAGCTCCTCCTCGTCGTGCGCGAAGCCGGAGCCGGCGCCGCCCATGGTGAAGGAGGGGCGCACGACGACGGGGTAGCCGCCTAGCGTGTCCACGCCCTGGATCACGTCGTCCATGGTGTGGCAGATGACCGAGCGGGCGGACTCGCCGTGCCCGATCTTCTCGCGGACGGCCTCGACGACGCCCTTGAAGAGGTCGCGGTCCTCGCCCTTGTTGATGGCCTCGACGTTGGCGCCGATCAGTTCGACGCCGTACTTCTCCAGCACACCCTGCTCGTGCATGGAGATCGCGGTGTTGAGCGCGGTCTGGCCGCCGAGCGTCGGCAGCAGCGTGTCGGGCCGCTCCTTGGCGATGATCTTCTCGACGAACTCCGGGGTGATCGGCTCGACGTACGTGGCGTCGGCGATCTCCGGGTCGGTCATGATCGTCGCGGGGTTGGAGTTGACCAGGATCACCCGCAGGCCCTCGGCCTTGAGGACCCGGCAGGCCTGGGTGCCGGAGTAGTCGAACTCGGCGGCCTGCCCGATGACGATCGGGCCGGAGCCGATGACCAGGACGGACTGGATATCGGAGCGCTTAGGCACGCTGGCCCTCCATCTGGGCTGTGTTCATCAAAGACGTGAAGCGGTCGAACAGGTAGGCGGCGTCGTGCGGGCCCGCGGCCGCTTCGGGGTGGTACTGGACGCTGAACGCGGGCCGGTCGAGCAGCTGGAGCCCCTCGACGACCTGGTCGTTCAGGCAGACGTGGCTGACCTCGGCCCGCCCGAAGGGGGTCTCGGAGACCTGGTCGAGCGGCGCGTCGACGGCGAACCCGTGGTTGTGCGCGGTCACCTCGACCTTGCCGGTCGTACGGTCCTGCACGGGCTGGTTGATACCCCGGTGCCCGTACTTCAGCTTGTACGTGCCGAAGCCGAGGGCGCGGCCGAGGATCTGGTTGCCGAAGCAGATGCCGAACAGCGGCGTCTGCCGCTCCAGAACCGCACGCATCAGGGAGACCGGGTGCTCGGCCTGCTCCGGGTCACCGGGGCCGTTCGAGAAGAACACGCCGTCGGGGGCGACCGCGTAGATCTCCTCCACGGTGGCGGTGGCGGGCAGCACGTGCACCTCGATGCCGCGCTCGGCCATGCGGTGCGGGGTCATGCCCTTGATGCCGAGGTCGATCGCGGCGACGGTGAACTTCTTCTCACCGATGGCCGGGACGACGTACGACTCCTTGGTGGCGACCTCCTCGTAGAGGCTGGAGCCCTGCATCTCGGGGGCCTGGCGCACCTCGGTCAGCATGGTGCCCTCGTCGGGCAGCGCGTTGCCGGAGAAGATGCCGACGCGCATGGCGCCGCGCTCACGCAGGTGGCGGGTGAGCGCGCGCGTGTCGATGCCGCTGATGCCCACGACGCCCTGCGCGGCGAGCTCCTCGTCCAGCGAGCGCCGGGAGCGCCAGTTGGAGGGCACGCGCGCGGGGTCGCGTACGACGTAGCCCGCGACCCAGATCCGCTTCGACTCGGGGTCGTCGTCGTTCACCCCGGTGTTGCCGACGTGCGGGGAGGTCATCACGACGACCTGGCGGTGGTACGACGGGTCGGTGAGGGTCTCCTGGTAGCCGGTCATGCCGGTGGAGAACACCGCTTCGCCGAAGGTCACCCCCACGGCCCCGTAGGCACGGCCGCGGAAGGTCCGGCCGTCCTCCAGAACGAGTACGGCGGGAGCCGCCTTCTGCCTCTGCGAGGCGGTTCCCTGGTCGGAGGTGGTCATCGTGCGCCTTCCGTGTCGCTGCTCTGGTCGATGTCGCTGCTCTTGTCGATCATGTGGTTCAGGGTCTCGACCCACTCGGTGTGCTCCGCCGCGTGGTCGGAGCGGAAGCCGGAGTCGATCAGCTTGTCGCCGTGCTCCCAGGTGACGACCAGCAGGCCGCCCTCGGAGAGGACCTTGCCCGCGATGCCCTTGTCGAGCCTGGCCTCGCGCACCTGCGTGAGGGGCACGAAGAAGTCGGCCGCCCCGGGACGGACGACATCCAGTCCCGCATCCGTGAGCGTCAGCTCGACCCGGCTGCGGGTGCCCAGGCCGTGCGCCACGATGCGGTCGAGCCACTGCCCGGCGGTGGTGGAGCCGTGGTAGCGGCCGCTCATGGTCAGTCTCGCCGCACCGGGCTCTTCCGGCGCGTCAGGCAGCTCGGGCAGGTCGCCCTGGAGTGTGCCGCGCCATTTCCAGCCCTCGCGCATCAGCCAGTAGACGAGCGCGATGAACAGGGCGAGGCCGACGAGCCAGCCGACCCGGGCGGCCCAGTCGGTCACTTCGGCGGACTTCTGTTCCGCCGCGAGGCGCGTGCCGAGGTCCGTGGTGATCTGCGCTGCAAGGGGGGTGAGTGATGTCACGCGAGCTTCCCGTCGACGAGCGTGGCCCTGCCCCGCAGCCACGTGTGCGTGACACGGCCCGGCAGCTCACGACCCTCGTACGGAGTGTTGCGGCTGCGCGATGCGAAGCCCGCGGGGTCCACCTCACCACGGTATGCGGTGTCGACGAGCGTGAGGTTGGCGGGCTCACCTGCCGAGACGGGGCGGCCGTGGCCCTTCGCCCCGCCGATCTCGGCGGGCTTGAGGGACATGCGGTCGGCGACGCCGGCCCAGTCGAGCAGTCCCGTCTCGACCATCGTCCGCTGGACGACCGAGAGCGCGGTTTCGAGGCCCACCATGCCCATGGCGGCGGCGGCCCACTCGCAGTCCTTGTCCTCGTGCGGGTGCGGGGCGTGGTCGGTGGCGACGATGTCGATCGTGCCGTCGGCGAGCGCCTCGCGCAGGGCCAGCACGTCGCGCTCGGTGCGCAGCGGCGGGTTGACCTTGTAGACGGGGTTGTACGAGCGCACCAGCTCGTCGGTGAGGAGCAGGTGGTGCGGGGTGACCTCGGCGGTCACGTCGATGCCGCGGGACTTGGCCCAGCGGACGATCTCGACGGATCCGGCGGTCGAGAGGTGGCAGATGTGGACGCGGGAGCCGACGTGCTCGGCGAGCAGGACGTCCCGGGCGATGATCGACTCCTCGGCGACCGCGGGCCAGCCGCCGAGTCCCAGCTCCGCGGAGACGACGCCCTCGTTCATCTGGGCGCCCTCGGTGAGGCGGGGCTCCTGGGCGTGCTGGGCGACGACGCCGCCGAAGGCCTTCACGTACTCCAGGGCCCTGCGCATGATCACCGCGTCGTCGACGCACTTGCCGTCGTCCGAGAAGACGGTGACGCCCGCGGCGGACTCGTGCATCGCGCCCAGCTCGGCGAGCTTCTTGCCCTCCAGGCCGACGGTGACGGCCCCGATGGGCTGCACGTCGCAGTAGCCGTGCTCCTGGCCGAGCCGGTAGACCTGCTCGACCACGCCTGCGGTGTCGGCGACCGGGAAGGTGTTGGCCATGGCGAACACGGCGGTGTAGCCGCCGCTCGCGGCGGCACGCGTACCGGTCAGGACCGTCTCGGAGTCCTCGCGGCCGGGCTCGCGCAGATGGGTGTGCAGGTCGACGAGCCCCGGCAGCAGCACCTTGCCGTCGGCCTCGACGACCTCCGCGCCCTCGGCGGACAGCCCGCTGCCGACCTCGGCGATCGTGTCGCCGTCGATGAGGACGTCCTGCGGCTCGCCGCCGAGCACCTTCGCACCACGGATAAGGATCTTGCTCATGTGACTTACTTCTCCTCGGTACGGGTGTGGGTGACGGCGGGTTCGTTGCCACCGAGCAGCAGGTACAGGACGGCCATCCGGATCGAGACCCCGTTGGTGACCTGCTCGATGGCGGTGCAGCGCCCCGAGTCGGCGACCTCGGCGGTGATCTCCATGCCGCGGACCATCGGCCCGGGGTGCATCACGATGGCGTGCTCGGGCATCTTCGCCATGCGGTCGCCGTCGAGGCCGTAGCGCCGCGAGTACTCGCGCTCGGTCGGGAAGAACGCCGCGTTCATCCGCTCGCGCTGCACGCGCAGCAGCATCACGGCGTCGGACTTGGACAGCGTGCTGTCGAGGTCGTACGAGACCTCGCAGGGCCAGGCCTCGACGCCGACCGGCACCAGGGTCGGCGGGGCGACGAGGGTGACCTCGGCGCCGAGGGTGTGCAGCAGGTCCACGTTCGAACGGGCGACCCGGCTGTGCAGGATGTCGCCGACGAGCGTGATCCGCTTGCCCGCCAGGTCCTGGCCGAGGCCCGCGTCCCGGCCGACGAGCCGGCGCCGCATGGTGAAGGCGTCGAGCAGCGCCTGCGTGGGGTGCTGGTGGGTGCCGTCGCCGGCGTTGATGACGGCCGCGTCGATCCAGCCGGAGGTCGCGAGGCGGTACGGGGCTCCGGAGGCGCCGTGCCGGATGACGACGGCGTCGACGCCCATCGCCTCCAGGGTCTGGGCGGTGTCCTTCAGGGACTCGCCCTTGGAGACGCTGGAGCCCTTGGCGGTGAAGTTGATGACGTCCGCGGAGAGGCGCTTCTCGGCGGCCTCGAAGGAGATCCGGGTCCGGGTGGAGTCCTCGAAGAACAGGTTGACGACGGTGCGGCCGCGCAGGGTCGGCAGCTTCTTGATCGGCCGGTCGGCGACCCGGGCCATCTCCTCGGCGGTGTCGAGGATCAGGACGGCGTCGTCGCGGGTGAGGTCGGCGGCCGAGATGAGATGACGCTGCATCTTTCAGGCTCCGTAAGGCAGAAGGCGCAAGGCGGTTCAGGTCGGGAGGCGGGCGTCCGGAGGCGCTCGGGGGCACGGCCGGGCGGGCGGGGGCGCGAATGGGCGCGGCGTACGGCGGTGCCGTACGCCGGAGAGCTACTGCGGCCCGCCCGGGGAGGTCTGCTTCACACCGAGCAGCACGGTGTCGCGACCGTCCTCCTCGGCGAGCTGGACCTTGACCGTCTCCCGCAACGACGTGGGGAGGTTCTTGCCGACGTAGTCGGCGCGGATCGGGAGTTCGCGGTGGCCGCGGTCGACGAGGACCGCGAGCTGCACGGCGCGCGGGCGGCCGATGTCGTTCAGCGCGTCGAGGGCGGCTCGGATGGTGCGGCCGGAGAAGAGCACGTCGTCGACGAGGACGACGAGGCGGCCGTCGATGCCGTCACCGGGGATGTCGGTGCGGGCCAGCGCACGCGGCGGGTGCATGCGCAGGTCGTCGCGGTACATGGTGATGTCGAGGGAGCCGACCGGGATGGCGCGGTCGGTGATCTCCTGGAGCTTGGCGGCGAGCCGCCGGGCCAGGTGGACGCCCCGGGTCGGAATGCCAAGGAGCACCACGTCCTCGGCGCCCTTGGCGCGCTCGACGATCTCGTGGGCGATGCGGGTCAGGACCCGCGCGATGTCGGGCGCCTCAAGAACGGGCCGGGCGTCGGACTCGTACCGCTGCTTCTGCTGTTCGGTGTCCATACGAAACGGACCTCCTTCTCCGCCTCTCTGGACGGATCATTAAAGGACGTCGGAATTGCGCCATCCACGGTACCAGCCCGGCAACGCCCCTGATCACCACCCTGGTCCCGGCCGTGTTCCGCTTCCACGGGGAGACCGGTCCGGACCATTCGGCTTGACGAGCCAGAGTCACGCTGCGTAACCTCACAGTGAGTCACCAGCCGCGCGGCCGAGCCGCACGTCGACACAGTGTCCGGGGAGCTATATGTCCAGCGAATACGCCAAACAGCTCGGGGCCAAGCTCCGCGCCATCCGTACCCAGCAGGGCCTTTCCCTCCACGGCGTCGAGGAGAAGTCCCAGGGCCGCTGGAAGGCGGTCGTGGTCGGTTCGTACGAGCGCGGCGACCGCGCCGTGACCGTACAGCGCCTTGCGGAGCTGGCGGACTTCTACGGTGTTCCCGTGCAGGAGCTGCTGCCGGGCACCACGCCGGGCGGGGCCGCCGAGCCGCCGCCGAAGCTGGTCCTCGACCTGGAGCGGCTGGCCCACGTGCCGGCCGAGAAGGCAGGCCCCCTGCAGCGTTACGCGGCGACGATCCAGTCCCAGCGCGGCGACTACAACGGCAAGGTGCTGTCGATCCGCCAGGACGACCTGCGCACTCTCGCCGTCATCTACGACCAGTCGCCCTCGGTCCTCACCGAGCAGCTGATCAGCTGGGGCGTCCTGGACGCGGACGCGCGCCGCGCGGTCTCCCACGACGAGGGCTGACCCGCACCAGCACTGAGAAGAAACGTGCCCTCGGGGTGGCCGGAACCAGTTGGTTCCGGCCACCCCGAGGGCATTTCCACGGCCCGTACGACCCCGAGGGCGGGGCAGGTACGCCGGAGGGCCCCCAGTTGATCACTGGGGGCCCTCCGGCGTACCTCAGGGGCGCGGGGTACTGCGCGCTCGGCCCCCGGCGACCCGCACACGACAGCGAACCGTGCGAAGTGGAGCGCCGAGACTCAGGCGTCGTCCCGGCGCAAGGAGGACTTGAGCTCCTTGAACCGGCCGAGGAGCCCGTTCACGAAGGCGGGCGAGTCGTCCGTGGAGAACTCCTTGGCGAGCTGCACCGCCTCGTCGAGCACGACCGCGTCCGGGGTCTCGTCCATCCAGATCAGTTCGTACGCGCCGAGGCGCAGGATGTTGCGGTCGACGACCGGCATCCTGTCGAGCGTCCAGTCGACGGCGTACTGCGAGATCAGCTCGTCGATGCGCCGTGAGTAGTTCGCGTAGCCCTCGACCAGCTGCATCGTGAACTCGCTCACCGGCGGCTGCCGGGTGTCGGTCCTGGAGTGCCGGATCCAGTCCGCGAGGACCGTCTGGACGTCGACGTCTCGCTGGTCACCCTCGAAGAGGATCTGGAAGGCGCGCTTGCGGGCCGTATTGCGGGCAGCCACGGTTAGCTGTTCACCCGGCCGAGGTAGTCGCTCGTACGGGTGTCGACCTTGATCTTCTCACCGGTGGTGATGAAGAGCGGGACGTTGATCTGGTGCCCGGTCTCCAGGGTGGCGGGCTTGGTGCCGCCCGTGGAACGGTCGCCCTGGACGCCCGGCTCGGTCTCCTGGACGACGAGCTCGACGGCGGCCGGCAGCTCGACGAAGAGCACCTCGCCCTCGTGCTGCGCCACGGTGGCGGTGAAGCCCTCGATCAGGAAGTTGGCGGCGTCGCCGACGGCCTTGCGGTCGACCATGAGCTGGTCGTAGGTCTGCATGTCCATGAAGACGAAGTACTCGCCGTCCATGTACGAGAACTGCATGTCGCGCTTGTCGACAGTGGCCGTCTCGACCTTGACGCCGGCGTTGAACGTCTTGTCGACGACCTTGCCGGAAAGCACGTTCTTCAGCTTGGTGCGCACGAAGGCCGGGCCCTTGCCGGGCTTGACGTGCTGGAACTCGACGACGGACCAGAGCTGGCCCCCGTCGAGCTTGAGCACGAGGCCGTTCTTGAGGTCGTTCGTGGAAGCCACGGTTGCGGAATCTCCTGGACTGACGTGGACGACCCCGGTAACACGCGCAAACTAGAGCGCGAGCAGTTCCTTGGTCGTGATGGTGAGTAGCTCGGGTCCGCCGTCCGCCTCAGGGCGCACGACGAGCGTGTCATCGATCCGGACACCGCCCCGGCCCGGGAGGTGGACCCCCGGTTCGACGGTGACCGGCACGCAAGCGTCCAGTTTACCCATGGCCGCGGGGGCCAACTGCGGCTCCTCGTCGATTTCGAGCCCCACACCGTGTCCGGTGGCCTCGGGAAGGCCCTCCGCGTACCCCGCGGAGTCCAGCACCTGGCGGGCCGCGCGGTCCACGTCACGGTAGGCGGCGCCCGGCACCAGGGCTTCGCGACCGGCCCTCTGGGATGCGAAGACGAGGTCGTACAGCTCGATCTGCCAGCCGGCCGGAGAGGTGCCGATGACGAAGGTGCGGCCGATCTCGCAGCGGTACCCGTGGTAGGTCGCCCCGAGGCAGACGGAGAGGAAATCTCCCTCCTCGACCCGGCGGTCGGTCGGCCGGTGCCCGCGGCGCCCGGAGTGCGGGCCGGTACCGACCGAGGTCCTGAAGGCCGGTCCCTCGGCGCCGTGGTCGACGAGGCGGCGTTCCAGTTCCAGCGCGAGGTGCCGTTCGGTGCGGCCGACGAGGATCGACTCCAGGAGTTCGCCCAGGGCCTGGTCGGCGATCTCCGCGCCGATGCGCAGACAGGAGATCTCCTCCTCGTCCTTGATCACCCGCAGCTGTTCGACGGCTCCGCCGACGTCCGCGAGGCGCAGGCGGGGCGCCACGGAACCGATCGCCCGGTACCGGCCGACGGTCAGGTGGTGCTCCTCCACGGCGAGGGAGTCGGCGCCCTGGGCCGCGGCGAGGTCCGCGGCGGCGACGGCGGGGTCGCCGCCGGGGCTCGGCAGGGCATGGACGCGCAGGGCCTCGTCCGGGCGGCCCTCGGCGGTGGCGGTGCCGGGGGTGCCGGGCGGAGTGGCATGCACGAGCAGGTCCTCGGTCCTGCCCAGCAGGAGTACCGCTCCGTGCGGGGCCACGCCCGTGAGGTAGCGGACGTTGGCCGGGCGGGTGACCAGCGCGGAGGCGCTGCCGCTGGCGTTGACGCGTTCTTTTAGCCGGACTCGGCGGGTTTCGTGCACCTCTGGCATGGTGTGAGCGTATGAGCTTCGCTCGGATTGTGCCGGTTTGAGGGGGCCGGGTGGGGTGGGGGTGCGCTTGTTGCGCCGTTCCCCGCGCCCCCAAGAAGCGGGTGCGGCGCCGTGACCGCTCGTTGCGCCGTTCCCCGCGCCCCTGAAAAGCGTGCCGGTGCCCGCGCCCCCGGAGCTTTCCTGCGGGGGCCGTGGGGGTTGCCCGCGCCGTTCCCCGCGCCCCTTCGGGGGCGCCATCGGGGGTGGGTGTCAGGCGGGGGCTACCACTGGGGTGGGCTTGCGATGGAGCGGGCCAGGACGTCGTCCAGGACTCGGGCCGTCTGGGGGACGTCGAGTTGGGAGTTGTCGATGATCGGCAGACCCGAGCCGTACCAGCCGGCCATCCGCCCGTGGATGCGGGCCACTTCCTCGTCGCTGAGGCGGCGGTTTCCGGAGCGCTCGGCGTTGCGCTCCAGGACTATCTCCAGACCCGGCAGGAGGACGACCGGCAGCAGGCCGGGCCCGACGTGGCGCTTCCAGCCGCCGAGGCCCACGACGGGCCGGTCGGGGAAGACCGCGTCGTCGAGGATGCAGGAGATGTTGTTGGCCAGGAAGTTGCGGGCCGAGAAGCCGCAGGTGCGGCGGGCGAGACGATACTGCGCCTCCGACATGTCGTTCCACCCCGCCTGCGGATCGGCGAAGCCCGAGCGCACCCACTCACGGACGTCGTCCAGGCTGATGTGCGCCGTGGGCACCCGGCGGTGGTCCGCCCAGTACTTGGCGACGCTGGTCTTGCCCGCGCCCGCGGGCCCGATGAGCAGCACGGCGAGCGTCGTGGACGTCGGGTCGGGGGTGCCGGTGGCGGGTGGCGCGCTCGGCATCGGGACGGGACCGCCCGGCGGCAGCTGGACGTGGCCCGTGGTGTCCGGCGTCGGCGGTACGGGAGCGTGGTGCGGGACCGCGTGGTGCGGCGCGGGCGGATGGCCCGGCGGGTGCGGGTGGCCCTGTTGGTGCGGGGCGGCGGGCCCCGTCTGCGCTCCGGAGAAGACCGGCGGCGGACCCGCGGGCGGATTCACCGGCGCCGGTCCCGAGGGAGCGCCGACGTGCGGGCCCGGGTGGTGCTGTCCCGGGTGTGGTGCGGCCCCCGACCAGCCGGCGGCCGGTCCGTGCCCCGGCTGATGGGGCGGCGGCAGCGGAGACCCCACTGCGTGCTGCATCCGGTGCCACTCCGTCTCGTACAGGCAATGGGCGCTGGCAGCGGGGCGCTGCCCCGCTCTCCTACCGAACGGTACCGTCCCCGGCCGCCGTTTGGTGAACGGCCGGGAGCGGTCCGAAGTGCCCGTCCGCGCAAGGCGAATCGGCGCAAGTACCGCCTGTGGGAGCTATTCGCCCACTTCGCCGTAGGCGGCGAGGAGCACCGCCGGGTCGGGGCCCTCAAGGACGGTCGGTTTGGCCAGTCCGTCGAGGACGATGAAGCGGAGCAGGTCGCCGCGGGACTTCTTGTCGACCTTCATGTTCTCCAGGAGCTTGGGCCACTGGTCGTAGCGGTAGCTCAGCGGCAGCCCGACGGACTCCAGGATCGTGCGGTGCCGGTCCGCGGTCACGTCGTCCAGACGCCCGGCGAGACGGCCCAGTTCGGCCGCGAAGTGCATACCGACCGAGACCGCCGCGCCGTGCCGCCACTCGTAGCGCTCGTTCTTCTCGATGGCGTGGGCGAGCGTGTGCCCGTAGTTGAGGATCTCGCGCAGCCCGGATTCCCTCAGGTCGGACGAGACGACCTCGGCCTTGACCCTGATGGAGCGTTCGATGAGCTCGGCGGTGTGCGGCCCGGCGGGTGTACGGGCGCCCTGCGGGTCGGCCTCGATGAGCTGGAGGATCTCCGGGTCGGCGATGAAACCGGCCTTGATGATCTCGGCGAGCCCCGACACGAAGTCGTTGACGGGCAGCGAGTCGAGCGCGGCGAGGTCGCACAGCACGCCCACCGGCGGGTGGAACGCGCCGACGAGGTTCTTGCCCTCGGCGGTGTTGATGCCGGTCTTGCCGCCGACCGCCGCGTCCACCATGGCCAGCACGGTGGTGGGGATGGCGATCCAGCGCACCCCGCGCAGCCAGGTCGCCGCGACGAACCCGGCCAGGTCGGTGGTGGAGCCGCCGCCGACGCCGATGATGACGTCGGTGCGGGTGAAGCCGGACTGCCCGAGCGCCTTCCAGCAGTAGGCGGCGACCTCCGCGGTCTTGGCCTCCTCCGCGTTGGGCACCTGGATGGCGACGGCGTCGAAGCCCTGTCCGGCCAGGTCCGCGCGGAGCGCGTCACCGGTCTCGGCGAGCGCCTCGGGGTGGATCACCGCGACCCGCTTGGTCCGCTCTCCCACCAACTGCCCCAGCTCGCCGAGCAGTTGGCGGCCGACCAGGACCTCGTACGGCTCACTGCCCGCCGTGCCGCCGACGTGGATCCGCGTCACTGCCTCGTTCATGCTTCCTTCAACTCCAGTGCGTCGAGGACCGCTCGGGTGACCTCTTCGGGGGTGCGGCCGTCGGTGGCCACCACGGCGGTAGCGACCTCCGCGTACAGCGGGCGGCGGGCGTCCATCAGCTCGCGCCACTGCCGGCGCGGGTTGACCGCGAGCAGCGGCCGGGCCGCGTTCAGGCCGGTGCGCTGGACCGCTTCCTCGACGTCCATCGAGAGATACACGACGGCGTGCCCGGCGAGCAGCGCCCGGGTGTCCGCGTCGAGGACGGAGCCACCGCCGAGGGCCAGGACGCCCTCGTGTTCGGTGAGCGCCCGCCGCACGGCCTGCTTTTCGAGGGTCCGGAAGGCCGACTCGCCCTCTTCCACGAAGATGTCCGCGATGGTGCGGCCCTGCTCGGCCACGATGTCCCCGTCGGTGTCCCGGAAGCGGCAGCCGAGCCGCTCCGCGAGCAGCGCGCCGACCGTGGACTTGCCGACGCCCATCGGGCCGACCAGCACGATCCTGGGAGCGCTCACCGCACGACCAGGTTCTCAAGGTAGGACTTCACGTTGCGCCGGGTCTCCGGCACGCTGTCGCCGCCGAACTTCTCCGCGACCGCGTCCGCCAGGACCAGCGCGACCATCGCCTCGGCGACGATCCCCGCCGCCGGCACCGCGCACACGTCCGAGCGCTGGTGGTGCGCCTTGGTCGCCTCGCCGGTCGCCACGTCGATGGTCGCCAGGGCCCGCGGCACCGTGGCGATGGGCTTCATCGCCGCCCGCACGCGCAGCAGTTCGCCGGTCGTCAGACCGCCCTCGGTGCCGCCGGAGCGGCCGGAGGTGCGCCGGATGCCCTCGTCCGTCTGCACGATCTCGTCGTGCGCCTTGGAGCCGGGGACCCGTGCGAGGTCGAAACCGTCGCCGACCTCCACGCCCTTGATCGCCTGGATGCCCATCAGCGCCGCCGCCAGCCGGGCGTCGAGGCGCCGGTCCCAGTGCACGTGCGAGCCGAGGCCGACCGGCACGCCGTACGCCAGGACCTCCACGACGCCGCCGAGCGTGTCGCCGTCCTTGTGGGCCTGGTCGATCTCCGCGACCATCGCCTTCGACGCGTCCGCGTCCAGGCAGCGCACCGGATCCGCGTCCAGCCTCTCGACATCGTTGGGAGTGGGGAGAACTCCGTAGGGGGCTTTCGCCGACGCCAGCTCGACCACGTGCGAGACGATCTCGATGCCGGCGGTCTCCTTGAGGTACGAGCGCGCCACCGCGCCCAGCGCCACCCGCGCCGCGGTCTCCCGTGCGGAGGCCCGCTCCAGGATCGGCCGCGCCTCGTCGAACCCGTACTTCTGCATCCCGGCGAGGTCGGCGTGGCCGGGCCTCGGCCGGGTCAGCGGGGCGTTGCGCGCCAGCTCGGCGAGGACATGCGGGTCGACCGGGTCGGCCGCCATGACCTGTTCCCACTTGGGCCACTCGGTGTTGCCGACCATCACCGCGACCGGCGAACCCATCGTCAGGCCGTGCCGGACGCCGCCCAGGAAGGTGACCTCGTCCCGCTCGAACTTCATCCGCGCCCCGCGCCCGTAGCCCAGGCGCCGCCGGGCCAGGTGGTCCGCCACCATCTCGGTGGTGATCGGTACGCCGGCGGGAAGACCCTCCAACGTCGCCACCAGTGCGGGACCGTGGGACTCCCCGGCGGTCAGCCAGCGCAACCTGCTCAACGGTGCTCCTCATGCTCGCGCCCTGGTACTGCGTCCTGCTCTGCGTACACGCGTCCTCGCGTACGGTGGCGGCGCGACCGGGTGCGCGGCCCTGGCCCGCCGCCGTCGATCCTCCCACGTCCGGGCGGACCGCCCGGCCGCAGGTCCATCAGGCGGACGCGGCCGGGGCGCACGGTCCGGGGCGGCGGACCCGGGATCAGGCCGCGGTGTCGTCCCGCCGGGGCAGCGGCGCGTAGGTGCCCAGATGGTCGGCGCCGCGGCCCTGTGCGTACCGTGCCGACTCGGGAATGGGCCGCCCCGTACGCACCGCCCGGTGGTACACGAACCTGCGCTTCAGCTTGAGGGCCCAGGGCGTCACGACGGCGAGCACGAACACCCCCAGCGCGGTGCCCTGCGCCCAGTCCGGCAGGAAGCCCACCACGGACTGGAAGATCTCCGATTTCCAGGACGCCTGTGTCACGTACATGGATCTGTCCCCCGATTTTCCCGATGCCCCGACTCCGCCCCCTGCGGAATCGAGCTCCGCCCCTGCGGAATCGAGAGCCGGATCCTAGCGGCCGTCCTGGCGGGCCGCGAGGGACTTCTCCCCCGCCGTCCGCATGGTGTCGACCGGGCCCGGAGCCAGACCCGTCATCTGCTCGACCTGGAGGACCGCCTGGTGTACAAGCAGGTCGAGTCCGCTGACGACGGCGCCCCCGTAGGCGGACCAGCGGGCCGCGAGGTCGGTCGGCCAGGGGTCGTACAGGACGTCGAAGAGGGTGGCGGGCCGTTCGGGGACGGACGGGGTGAGGGCGTCGGTGGCGCCCGCCGGGGTGGTCGCGACCACCAGGGGTGCGCGCAGCGCCTGTCCGGCGTCCGCCCAGTCGGCCGTACGCACCTCGATGTCGAGCCGCTCGCCCCACTGCCGCATCTCGGCGGCGCGCGCCGCACTGCGGACGTACACGACGACCTCGCCGGTGCAGACGCGGGCGAGGGCGGCCAGCGCGGAGGAGGCGGTGGCGCCCGCGCCGAGGATCGCCGCGGATTCCACTTGTTCGATGCCCCGCTCCCGCAGGGCGGCGACGATCCCGGGGATGTCGGTGTTGTCGCCGACCCGGCGGCCGTCCTGCGTGCACACCACCGTGTTCACGGCCTCGACGGAGGCCGCGGTCCCACTGATCTCGTCGAGCAGCGGAATGACCGCGCGCTTGAGCGGCATCGTCAGCGAGAGTCCGGCCCATTCGGGACCGAGTTCCCCGATGAATTCGGGCAGGGCCGCCTCGTCGATCCGGAAACGGTCGTACGACCAGTTGTGCAGACCCAGTTCCTCGTACGCGGCACGGTGCAGCACCGGGGAAAGGGAATGGGCGATCGGGGAACCGAGAACGGCGGCTCGGAACCGCCGTTCTCCGTCAGTCCTTGTTGCGCCGCTCATTGAATTTCTGAACCAACTTCTCGTGCTCGGCCAAGGTCTTGGTGAAGTCCGTCTTCTTGCCGTCGATGGAGATGAAGAACATCCACGCACCGCCGTCGGGCTTCAGCGCCGCCCTCAGTGCCTCGTCGCCGGGATTACCGATCGGCCCGGGCGGCAGACCCTTGTAGAAGTACGTGTTGTACGGGTCGTCGTAGTTGCGGATCTCGGCGACAGAGATATCGATCTTGCTCTGGCCCTTGAGATAGTTGTACGTCGAGTCGAACTCAAGTTTCTGGTTGGTGACGTCGTTCGTCGGCTTCAGCCGGTTGTAGACGACGGACGCCATCTTCTTGAAGTCGTCGTGCGTGATGCCCTCGGCCTGGACGAGACTCGCGACCGTGACGACCTGCAGCGGGTCCTCCAGGCCGAGGTCCTTGGCCTTCGCCTCCAGGTCGTACTTGGCGTACTCCTTGTTGGCCTGCGAAACCATGTCCTTCAGGACGGTCTCGGGCTTCATGTTCTTGTCGGCGGGATAGGTCGCCGGATAGAGGAATCCTTCCAGCGGGTCCTTGATGTCGCTGTCGTCGTTCGCCCAGTCCGGCAGCCCGAGGCTCTTGTACTTGCTCTTGGCGACCTTGGCGGTGGTTCCCTTGGAGAGTTCCAGCTGCTTGTCGATCGCCTCGTACACCGTGACGTTGCGCTGCCCCTCCCGGACCACCAGATTGTTCTGGCTCTTGGGATCGAGCATCAGCGCGACAGCGCTTTCTGCGGACATCTCCTTTTTCAGGAGGTAGGAACCCGCCTGAATCTTGTCGCCGTCCGCGTTCTGCGCCTGGGCCGCGACGAACGCGTCCACACTCCTGACGACGCCGGCCGCCTTCAGTTTCTGGCCGATCACCGATCCGAAGGCGCCCTTGGGAATGACGACGGTCACCTGCTCACCGGTTCCGTCGCCCGCGTAGTCGGGAGCCGAGCCGAAACGGCTCTGATAGAACTGGTAGCCGAAATATCCGACTCCGCCGATCACCGAGGTGAAGACGAGCGAGACGACCAGGCAGGCACAGCCGCTCCGGCTCTTCTTCTCGCCTTTGCCCTTGCTCCCCTTACCGCCTTTGCCGCCTTTTCCGCTTTTTCCACGCCGACGGCTCTGCGGATCGTCGTCGGTGTCGTCCTCGTCGTCACCGTCGGCGAAGAACGCGTGCTCGCCCTGGTCCGGGCCCGGGTCCCAGTCGGTCCGCTGCGATTCCGGTTCCGCTTCCGGCTCCGGTTCGGCGCGGCGGCGGCCCGGTGGCTCCGGCGGCGGGTACGCGTCGGGGGTCCCGTAGTAGTCGGGCTGCTGACCGCCGTACGCCACGGCCTGGCCGCCGTAGGGGTCGTTCGGGTCACCGCTGTACGGGACCTGCTGCTGCGGCTGGTACTGCTGACCCGTGTCCCAGCCGCCGCCGTTGTACGGCCGGCCGTTCTGGTCGTACTGCTGACCGCCGTGGTCGGGGTAGCCCTGCCCACCCTGACCGTTGTACTGCTGCGGAGGCTGACCGCCGTACTGCTGCTGCTCCTGGCCGTAGTGCTGCTGCTGTCCCTGGGCGTACTGCTGCTGCCCCTGGTCGTAGTCGGCCTGCTGGCCCGTGCCCCAGTCGCCGTACTGCGGCTGCTGCGGCTGCTCCGGATAATGCTGCGGCTGGCCGCCGTAGGGGGACTGGGCCGCCTGGGCCTCCTGTCCTCCCCATCCGCCGTCCCCGTACAACGGGTCCTCGGGATGCCACGGTTCGGAGCCTGGGCCCCGGCCATACTCGGTCATCGATCCCCTAGAGCCGCGAGGCGGTGGTCGCGCGGTGGCTGGGCTTCCGTCGCCTCTCTCCTGTGCGGAGGCTATTCGAACACCACCGCATCGCGCGGAACGTTACCGTACCGCGATCAGATGACCACTTCGACGCCCTCGCCGGGGGATGTGCCTGACGCCCGTTCGGACTCCAGTGCCTGCTGGAGAATGATCACGGCTGCCACCTGGTCGATGACCGATCTGCCCTTCTTGGACTTCACGCCCGAGGCGCGCAGTCCCTGACTGGCCGTCACTGTGGTCATCCTCTCGTCCACGAGGCGCACCGGGATGGGTGCGATGCCCCGTGCGAGCTCCTGGGCGAAGGCGCGGACCTTGACCGCGGCCGGGCCCTCGCCCCCCTTGAGGGAGCGAGGAAGACCGACGACGACCTCGATCGGCTCGTACTCCTCGACGAGTTGCCTCAGGCGCCGGTGGGCGGCCGGGACGTCGCGCCCCGGCACGGTCTCCACCGGCGTGGCGAGGATCCCGTCGGGGTCGCAGGAGGCGACCCCGATCCGGGCGTCCCCGACGTCGACGGCGAGCCGGCGACCGCGGCGCATGACCCGCTCGCCGTCGCTCACTTGGCGGTCTCGGCCACAAGCCGCTCGACGGCGTCGGCGGCCTCACCGATGGCGGACGGATTCTGGCCACCGCCCTGAGCGACGTCGGGCTTGCCGCCACCGCCGCCGCCGAGGGTCTTGGCGGCCGTGCGCACCAGGTCACCGGCCTTGAGGCCGCGCTCGCGGGCGGCCTCGTTGGTGGCGATGACCGTGAGCGGCTTGCCGCCCACGGCGGTGAACAGGGCGACCACGACGGCCCGTCCGCCCTGGATACGGCCGCGCACGTCGAGGACCAGCTTGCGCAGGTCGTCGGCGCTCGTGCCGTCCGGGACCTGCCCGGTGACCACGGCGACGCCGCGTACGTCCTTGGCGGACCCGGCGAGACCGGCGGCGGCCTGGAGGACCTTCTCCGCGCGGAACTTCTCGATCTCCTTCTCGGCGTCCTTCAGCTTGCCGAGCATGGCCGAAACCTTCTCCGGAAGCTCCTCCGGACGGCCCTTGATCAGCTCCTGGAGCTGGGCGACGACCGTGTGCTCGCGGGCGAGGAAGTTGTAGGCGTCGACACCCACCAGGGCCTCGATACGGCGTACACCCGAACCGATCGACGACTCGCCGAGCAGCTTCACCAGGCCGAGCTGGGAGGTGTTGTGCACGTGCGTGCCGCCGCACAGCTCCTTGGAGAAGTCGCCGATGGTGACGACGCGCACCCGCTCGCCGTACTTCTCGCCGAACTCGGCGATGGCGCCCTGCTTCTTGGCCTCGTCGATGCTCAGGACCTCGGCGTGGACGTCGAGGTCGCGGGTGAGCACCTCGTTGATCTTCTGCTCGACGTCCGTCATCACGGCCGTGGGCACGGCGGACGGGGAGCCGAAGTCGAAGCGGAAGCGGCCTGGCTGGTTCTCGGAACCGGCCTGGGCGGCCGTCGGGCCCAGGGCGTCGCGCAGGGCCTGGTGGGTGAGGTGCGTGGCCGAGTGGGCGCGGGCGATGGCCGTGCGGCGGCGCACGTCGATGACGGCCTGGGCCTTGGCTCCGACGGTCACCTCGCCGACCTGGACGACGCCCTTGTGGACGTACACCCCGGGGACGGGCTTCTGGCAGTCCCTGACCTCGATCACGGCGCCGGTGTCGATCCTGATGCGGCCGGTGTCGCCGATCTGGCCGCCGCCCTCGGCGTAGAACGGGGTGCGGTCCAGGACGATCTCGACCTCGTCGCCCTCGATGGCGGCCGGCGAGGAGGCACCGTCGACGAGGATGCCGACAACCGTGGACTCGCCCTCGGTGCTCGTGTAGCCGATGAAGTCGGTCTCGCCGGCGGCGTCGGCGATCTCGCGGTAGGCGCCCATGTCGGCGTGACCGGTCTTCTTGGCCTTGGCGTCGGCCTTGGCGCGCTCCCGCTGCTCCTTCATCAGGCGCCGGAAGCCGTCCTCGTCCACGGAGAGGCCCTGTTCGGAGGCCATTTCCAGGGTGAGGTCGATCGGGAAGCCCCAGGTGTCGTGGAGCAGGAAGGCCTTGTCGCCGGAGAGGACGGTGCCTCCGGAGGCCTTGGTCTCCGTCACGGCGGTGTCGAGGATGTTGGTGCCGCCCTTCAGCGCCTTGAGGAAGGCGGCCTCCTCGGCGAGGGCGACGGTCTCGATGCGCTTGCGGTCGGAGACGAGCTCCGGGTACTGCCGGCCCATCATCTCGATGACGACGTCGACGAGGTCCTGCACGACCGGTCCGGTGGCGCCGAGCAGCCGCATGTTGCGGATGGCGCGGCGCATGATGCGGCGCAGCACGTAACCGCGGCCCTCGTTGCCCGGGGAGACGCCGTCGCCGATGAGCATCACGGACGTCCGCATGTGGTCGGTGACCACGCGCAGGGAGACGTCGGAACCGTGGGCGGCGCCGTACTCGACACCGGTCAGCTCGGTGGCCTTCCTGATGACGGCCATGGAGGTGTCGATCTCGTACAGGTTCTGCACGCCCTGCAGGATCATGGCGAGGCGTTCCAGGCCGAGGCCGGTGTCGATGTTCTTGCTCGGCAGGTCGCCGAGGATCTCGAAGTCCTCCTTCGAGGTGCCCTCGCCGCGCTCGTACTGCATGAAGACGAGGTTCCAGATCTCCACGTACCGCTCGTCGTTGACGGCAGGGCCGCCCTCGACGCCGAACTCGGGGCCGCGGTCGTAGTTGATCTCGGAACACGGGCCGCAGGGGCCCGGGACGCCCATGGACCAGTAGTTGTCCTTCTTGCCGAGGCGCTGGATGCGCTCCTTGGGGACGCCGACGACCTCGTGCCAGATGCGCTCGGCCTCGTCGTCCTCCAGGTACACGGTGATCCAGAGCTTCTCCGGCTCCAGGCCGTAACCACCCTTGTCCTGAGGGCTGGTCAGCAGCTCCCAGGCGTACTTGATGGCGCCTTCCTTGAAGTAGTCGCCGAAGGAGAAGTTGCCGCACATCTGGAAGAACGTGCCGTGCCGGGTGGTCTTGCCGACCTCTTCGATGTCCGGTGTCCGGACGCACTTCTGGACGCTGGTGGCGCGGGCGAAGGGGGGCTTGACCTCACCGAGGAAGTACGGCTTGAAGGGAACCATGCCGGCCGGGACCAGGAGGAGAGTCGGGTCGTCCGCGATGAGCGACGCCGAAGGGACGACGGTGTGCCCGCGCTCCTCGAAGAAGCTCAACCAGCGGCGACGAATCTCGGCCGACTCCATCAGTGGTCCTCATTCCGGTTGTACGAGTACGTCGACCTCTCGACGTACGTCGGGTTCTTGCTGTACTTCGCATTCTTGCCGTGCCGGGGGTCGCTGCCGTTCTCCAGGGCTGCGACATCGCGCGGGGACGGCAGTTCGGGGTCGGCGTTCAGCCCGAGGGCCTCACCGAGTTCCGCCTCGCGCTGGGCCATGCCGTCACGGACGTCGAGTGCGAAGTCCTTGAGGCGGTGGCCCGCTTCGATCGCCTTGTTGGCGGCCTGCGCCGCCAGGCTCTCGGGCGTCAGCTGCCTGATCTTGCGGTTGACCTTGGTGGTGGCCCACACGCCGGCGGCTGCGCCCGCGGTGAACCAGAACGTACGGCGGAACATCGCGTCAGTCCTTCTTCCGCTTTCCCCGTCGCGCCGACGGGACGGTGCGGCCCACGATCACAGTGCGTCGCGTGGGCTTGGCGGGCTCGTCCTCGCGGCGGCCGCCGCTCATGGCCCGGCGCACGCCGTAGCCGAACGCCGCGACCTTCACCAGCGGGCCACCGAAGGTCGAGGCGACGGTCGAGGAGAGCGCCGACGCGTTCGACGTGACCTCCTGGACGTCCGACGCGATGGCGTCGACCCGCTCGATCTGTGTCTGCGCGGAGCGCACGGCCGCGGAGGCGTCCGCGAGGAGCGGGACCGTCTGTTCGGTCACGTCCGCGACGAGCTTGGTGGTCGCCCTGAGCGTCTGGGCCAGCCTCGCGAGTGCCACCGCGAGGAAGGAGACCAGGATCGCCCAGAAGACGGCCACCAGGATCCCGGCCACCTCACCACCGGACACTGCGCACCCGCTCCCTGAATTCGTGCCTCACCATCGAAAAGTCGTCCTGTGACCCTATCGCGCCGGGGCCGCGGCTCCGTACCGGATTACCGTCCGCCGGAACCGGAGTTGCGCGAAGCGATTGTACGGAGTGCGTATGGGTGAGTACGCTCCGTTGCCTATGTCGCGTTCTCATGGTTCTCAGCGTTCCGGTGCGGGGGCGGGCGGTCACCGGGCCGGCAATCTGCCTCTGGAGCTCAACTCGTTCGTGGGCCGCTCGGCCGAACTGACGCAGCTGGGCACGGCCCTCGACGCCGAGCGGCTGGTGACGGTGACGGGCCCGGGCGGAGTCGGCAAGTCGCGGCTGGCGGCGCGCGCGGCGGCCCTGGTCCGGCCGCGCGACGGGGTGTGGCGGGTGGAGCTGGCCGCGCTGCGCGAGCCGGAACTCGTCGAGTACGCGGTCGTGGAGGCGCTGGGGCTGACGGATCACACCTCGCGGCCGCCGCGCCAGGTCCTGCTCGAACATCTCGCGGAGCGCCGGCTCCTGCTCGTGCTCGACGGGTTCGAGCATCTGGTCGACGCGTGCGCGTCGCTGGTCGGTGAGCTGCTGAGACGCTCGGCGGGCCTGCGGGTGCTCGCGGTAGGGCGCAGGCCGCTCTCGGTGGAGGGCGAGCAGCTGTTCCCGCTGGCGCCGCTGACCGAGCGGGAGGCGGCCGAGCTGTTCGCGGACCGGGCCGCCGCCGGCACACCGGGTTTCACCCTGCACGACGGCAACCGCGCGGACGTGCGGGAGATCTGCCGGCGGCTGGACGGTGTCCCGCTCGCGGTCGAGCTGGCCGCGGGACGGCTGCGGGCCCTCTCCCCCGCCCAGTTGCTGGCCCGGCTCGACGACCGCTTCCGGCTGCTCACGGGCGGGGGGCGCGACATGCTGCCGCGACATCAGACCCTGCGTACGGCGATCGGCTGGAGCCATGAACTGTGCACACCGCAGGAGCGGCTGATGTGGTCGCGGCTCTCGGTGTTCGCCGGGCGGTTCGACCTGGAGTCCGTGGAGTACGTGTGCGGGGGCGACGGGCTGCACCCCGACAACATCCTCGACGTGCTCGGCGAGCTGCTGGCCCAGTCGGTGATCACCCGTGAGGAGACGGCGGCCGGGGTGCGCTACCGGATGCTGGACACGGTCCGGGCGTACGGGGCGGACTGGCTGGAGGCCACAGAGGACGGGGAGCGGCTCCGGCGGCGCCACCGCGACTGGTACATGGGGCTCGCGACGTGGGGCGAGCTGGACTGGTTCTCGCCCCGGCAGCGTGAGGTGGCCGCGCGGGTGGAGGCGGAGCTGCCGAACCTGCGCCGCGCCCTGGAGCACTGTCTGAGCGAGCCGGACGGCGGACATCTGGGCCAGTACCTCGCGGGGACCCTCTGGTTCTACTGGGTGGGCTGCGGGCGGCTGTCGGAGGGGCGGCACTGGCTGGAGCGGAGCGTGGAGCTGGACACCGAGCACGAGCGCTCCCGGCTGAAGGCACTGTGGGTGCTCGGCTATGTGGCGATCCTCCAGGGCGACACCGTGCCCGCGGTCGCCGCGCTCGACGAGTGCCGTCGGACGGCGGAACGTTCCGGTGACTTCACCGCGCTCGCCTACGCCGAGCACCGCACCGGCTGCCTGGCCCTGGTCACCGACGACATGCCCCGCGCGGAGACGCTGCTGCGCTCGGCGCTCGACCGCTATCACGACATCGGCGAGCTCAACAGCAACGTCCTGATGGGGCAGGTCGAGCTGGCGATGGCGCTGGCCTTCCAGGGCGATCTGCCGGATGCGGTGCGGCTGTGCGAGGAGGTGCGCCGGGTCTGCGTGGACCACGGGGAGCGCTGGTCGCTGGCGTACGCGCTGTACGTGCTGGCGTACGCGGCCTGGACCGAGGCCGATCTGCCCGGGGCCCGGCAGTTGCTGACGGAGTGCCTGGACATCACACATGTCTTCCACGACCTGCTCGGCACGGTGCTGGCGGTGGAACTGCTCGCGCTGGTCACCGTGACGGAGGGCGACGCCGCCGAGGCTGCGGTGCTCCAGGGTTCCGCCTCCCGGATGTGGCCGTCGGTGGGCCTGCCCCTGTTCGGCTCCGCCTATTACAACGCCCCGCACGAGCAGTGCGAGGAGACGGCCCGGGAGCGGCTGGGCGACGAGCGGTACGAGGAGTGCGTACGGGACGGGGCGCGGCTGGGCCGGCAGGCGGCGGTGGTCCGGGCGCTGGGGCACCCCCGGCAGGAGGCACTCGGCGCGGCACCCGCGCCGCGCGGCATCCCGGCACCCCCGGACATGCGAGAACCCGCCGCCTCGCCCACCCGCGAGGGTGAGGAGGCGACGGGCTGAAAGCAGGCGCTAGGCCGGTGGTGCGGTACTGCGCCTGATCAGCGGGCGTAGTACTCGACGACGAGCTGCTCGTCGCAGATGACCGGGATTTCCTTGCGGTTCGGCTCGCGGTCCAGGCGGAACGCCAGGGCGCCGAGGTTCACCTGGAGGTAGCGCGGGGTCTCACCGTCGGGGGCGAACCCACCGGCACGGGCGACCTCGAACAGGGTCTTGCTGCGGCTGCGCTCGCGGACCATCACGACGTCGTCGGGCTTGACGCGGAAGGACGGCTTGTCGACCTTGCCACCGTTGACCTCGATGTGGCCGTGCACGACCATCTGGCGGGCCTGGTAGATCGTGCGGGCGATGCCCGAACGAAGAACCAGCGCGTCGAGACGACGCTCCAGCTCGATGACCAGGGCCTCACCGGTCTTGCCCTGCGTCTTGGCGGCACGCTCGTACGCGCGGACGAGCTGACGCTCGGACACGTCGTACTGCGCGCGCAGACGCTGCTTCTCCAGCAGACGGACCTTGTAGTCCGAGTTCTGCTTGCGGCCACGGCCGTGCTCGCCGGGCGGGTACGGGCGCGCCTCGAAGTACTTGACGGCCTTCGGGGTCAGCGCGATGCCGAGGGCACGCGACTTCTTGACCTTGGGGCGGGACTGGTTCGTCATGAACCAAACACCTCGTGATTTCTGATGTGAATACGGCTTCACCAGTGGTTAGGGGAGGTCGCATCCGCAGCCAGGGAAACCCTTCGGGTCCTGACGGACCTGGCGGGCAGCCGCTCCCTGAGCTGGGCACATGTGCAGCACGCGAGTGGCCCACCGACCGGTTCCCGGAGAATTCCGAGAGGGTGATGGGCTGCCCGCGACACCTTCGACGGTGCGCGACGCTCCTGGATTCCTCACCCGGGGGTGGGGGCTCCGGCTGCATGTCCCGTTCTGGTGGTGCCGACCGGAGCCGGACACGGGACGCAGCGCTTCGGAGAGTCTACAGGTGATCAGGGCCGTCCTCGACCGAGGTGCTTCCTCGTCCACTCCACCGCGTCCGCGTAGCGCGCCTCGGCGCCGTGCCGGGTCGGCGTGTAGTACTCGCGGTCCTTGAGCTCCTCGGGCGCGTACTGCTGGGCGGCGATGCCTTCGGGCAGGTCGTGCGGATACACGTACCCCTGCGCGTGGCCGAGCTTGGCCGCGCCCTTGTAGTGCCCGTCGCGCAGGTGCATCGGCACGGGTCCCGCGTGGCCCTTGCGGACGTCCTCCATGGCGGCGCCGATCGCCGTCGTCGCGGCGTTCGACTTCGGGGCCAGGGCGAGGGCGATGGTGGCGTGGCTGAGGGTGAGCGCGGCCTCGGGGAAGCCGATCATGGCGACGGCCTGGGCGGCCGCGACGGCGGTCGGCAGGGCGTTCGGATCGGCGAGGCCGATGTCCTCGCTGGCGGAGATCATCAGCCGCCGGGCGATGAACCGGGGGTCCTCGCCGGCCTCGATCATCCGGGCCAGGTAGTGCAGTGCCGCGTCGACGTCCGAGCCCCGGATCGACTTGATCAGGGCGCTGGCCACGTCGTAGTGCTGGTCGCCGTCGCGGTCGTACTTCACCGCGGCCCGGTCGACGGTCTCCTCCAGGGTCTGGAGGGTGATCCCGGCGTCCTTCTTGTCGAGCGCCGCCCCGGCGGCGGCCTCCAGTGCGGTGAGGGCACGCCGGGCGTCACCGCCGGCGATCCGCAGGAGGTGCTCCTCGCTGTCCTCGGGGAGGGTGAGGGCGCCCTTGAGGCCGCGCTCGTCGGTGAGCGCCCGGCGCAGCAGCCCGCGCAGGTCGTCGTCGGTGAGCGGTTCGAGGGTGAGCAGCAGCGAGCGGGACAGCAGCGGGGAGATGATCGAGAAGTACGGGTTCTCCGTGGTCGCCGCGATCAGCGTCACCCAGCGGTTCTCGACCGCCGGGAGCAGGGAGTCCTGCTGGGCCTTGCTGAAGCGGTGGATCTCGTCGAGGAAGAGGACGGTCTCCTTGCCGTAGCCCCCGGTGGCGCGGCGGGCGCCCTCGATGACCGCGCGGACCTCCTTGACGCCCGCGGTGATAGCGGAGAGCTCCACGAAGCGCTTGTTCGTCGCCTTGGAGACCACGTACGCCAGGGTCGTCTTGCCGGTGCCGGGCGGGCCCCAGAGGATCACCGAGGAGGGTCCGGCCGGGCCGCCGCCGCCCTCGCCGACGAGTCTGCGCAGGGGCGAGCCCGGCTTCAGCAGATGCTGCTGGCCCTCGACCTCGTCGAGGGTGCGCGGGCGCATCCGGACGGCCAGGGGGCTCCCGGACGGGTCCTTCTCCTGGCGTTCCTCGGCTGCGGCGGTAAACAGGTCGGGCTCCACGTGCGAAACCCTATGTCACCCCACTGACAACGCGCCCCGGCCCCTGTCCCGCAAGCCGGCCGCTCCGTCAGCTGGTCCAGAAGTCCCACCAGCGCGTCAGGATCAGCATGCCGATGATCCCGATGTGCAGGACCGGCAGCACCCAGGCGAACTCGTCGAGGAACCCCTTCAGCCAGCCGGGCGCGGGCAGCAGGCCGTTGCGGACGTTGTGCGAGGTGACGGCCCAGAACATGATGATCGTCGCGACCCAGGCGAGGCAGCACCACAGGCACAGCGAGTTGATGTTGTACAGCGACTGGTACTGCAGCCAGGTCACGAATCCGACGCCGAACAGCGTGCCCGCGTTGAAGGTCAGCCAGTACCAGCGCGGGTAGGTCGCCCTGCCGAGCAGGCTCACGCCGACGGCGATCACGATGCCGTACGCCACGAGGCCCATCATCGGGTTGGGGAACCCGAAGACGGAGGCCTGGTCGCTCTTCATGATGTTGCCGCAGGAGACGACCGGGTTCAGGCTGCAGCCCGGCGTGAAGTTCGGGTCCTCCAGCAGCTTGAACTTGTCGATGGTGATGACCCAGGAGGCCAGCAGTCCGGCCGCACCCGTGATCATCAGCAGAAGGGCGAGGAAACGCCCGCCGCCCACGGTCCGTGGGGCACCGGCGGCTTCCGGGCCGGTGGAGACGCCTTCCCTGACTGTCGTCTTGCTCATCACGCCGTTTCCGTAGCTTGAGAGGACCTTCCGGGCACGGTCATTGTGCCGCACACGCGCGGGTGTCCACCGTTCGATGGACATAAGGAAGTACGTGCGGTCGTCCCGGAACGCTCGCTTCGACGGGACGCTCGTTCGCATGACAGCACACGCGAACGAACTCGCGGTCGACGTACGGGGGCTGCGCAAGCAGTACGGGGACGTCACCGCCGTCGACGGCATCGATCTCGGCATCCGGCGGGGCGAGGTGTTCGGCCTGCTCGGACCCAATGGCGCGGGCAAGAGCACCACGGTGGAGATCCTCCAGGGCAACCGCACCCGCGACGCGGGCGAGGTCTCGGTGCTCGGCACGGATCCGTCGAACGCCACGCGCGCGTGGCGTTCACGTGTCGGAATCGTCTGGCAGGACGAATCAGCGCCCCCGGAGTTGACGGTCGGCGAAACGGTCCGGCACTTCGCGCGCTACTACCCGAGGCCCCGCGACCCGGCGGAGGTCATCGGCCTGGTGGGCCTGGAGGAGAAGACCGGCAGCCGGATCAAGGCGCTCTCGGGCGGGCAGCGGCGCCGGCTCGACGTGGCGCTCGGCGTGATCGGCGGCCCCGACCTGCTGCTCCTGGACGAGCCGACGACCGGTTTCGACCCGGCGGCCCGACGGCAGTTCTGGGAGCTGATCCGCAGGCTCGCGGACGAGGGCACGACGATCCTGCTGACCACGCACTATCTGGAGGAGGCGGAGGCGCTCGCGAACCGGCTCGCGGTGATCGCGCGCGGCCGGGTCGTGGCCGAGGGCGAACCCGCGGCACTGCGCGACCGGCTCGGCACCGAGGCCACCGTCGAATGGACGGAGTCCGACGGCTCTCCCCGTACGGAGCGCACCGGGACGCCCACACGCACGGTCGCCGAGCTCATGCACCGCTTCGACGGGGAGATCCCGGGGCTACGGGTGAGCCGCCCGACCCTGGAGGACGTCTATCTGCGGCTCACGGGGCTGGAGGACGCGCGATGACCACGACCACGACCACGACACGGGTGCGTACGGAGGCGAGCGGCGCGCAGCGGCTCCCGGCGGCCTGGCTGCTCGGATTCCACCGGGGCGCCCTGGAGATCAGGCAGTTCTTCCGGCTGCGCGACCAGGTGGTCTTCACCTTCGCCTTTCCGATCGTGTTCCTCTTCCTCTTCGCGTCGATCTTCAGCGACGACGTGACCGGGGCGGGCGTCACCGCCTCCCAGCTGTACGTGCCGGCGATGATGGCCGCCGGAATCATGAGCACCAGTTTCCAGTCGCTCGGCATCTCGATCGCGATCGAACGGGACGAGAAGGTGCTGCGCCGGCTGCGCGGCACCCCGATGCCGCCGACCGCGTACTTCATCGGAAAGATCTGGCTGGTTCTCGTCACCGGTTTCCTGGAGACGGTGTTCCTGCTCACCGTGGGCATCACGTTCTACGGCGTGGAGCTGCCCTCGGACGCCACGAAGTGGCTGCACTTCGGCTGGATCTTCCTGCTGGGTCTGACGGCCTGCGCCACGCTCGGCACAGCGATCAGCTCGGTCCCGAAGACCGGCAGGAGCGCCACCTCCGTGGTCGTACTGCCCTTCCTGGTACTGCAGTTCATCTCCGGGGTCTACATCTCCGTCGACACCATCCCGGACTGGATGCTCGACATCAGCGCGCTGTTCCCGCTGAAGTGGATGTGCCAGGGGCTGCGCGGAGTGTTCCTGCCGGAGTCGGCGCGGGTCCTGGAGCAGGCGGGCGGCTGGGAGTTCGGTCGGATCGCTCTGGTGCTCGGGGCGTGGTGCGTCGGAGGATTGCTGCTGTGTCTGCTGACCTTCCGATGGAAGAGCCGCCGCGACGGATGAGCGACAGGTCCATGGACCGCGGCGCCTACTCCTGGGACCGCTCCTTCCGGCTCTGGGACTCGTACTTCGCCGTGGTCTGGGCGGCCACCCTGGTGTTCGTGCTCGGCACGGACCACCCGGGGTGGCACACCCGTGTCGTCGCCGCGGCCCTCCTGGTCCCGCTGGTCCCCTGGTACGTGGTGGTGGGCCGCCCGATCCTCAGGGGCGAACCGCCCGACGAGCGGCGGGCGCTCGGCTACATCGTCGGATCCCTGGCGCTGTTCCTCCCCTCCGCGGTCCTGGTCGGCGAGACACGTCTGATGACCTTCGCGCTCGTCCCGCCGTGCTTCATGGCGCTGTGCCTGCGCCGGGCCCTGGTGGCGGTGACCGTCATCAACCTCGCGCCGGTGGTGGGCTGGGCGCTGCTGTGGTGGCCCAGCGACCACGCCGTCTTCTTCAACTCGGTGTTCGCCGTGGTCACCCTCGTCTTCTCGGTGGCCGTCGGCAGCTGGATCATCCGGATCGTCGAGCAGAGCCAGGACCGGGCCACGCTGATCGCCGAGCTGGACGCCAGCCGTCACGAGCTCTCCCGGCTCTCGGCCGCGCACGGCGCGCTGGCCGAGCGGGAGCGCCTCTCCCGGGAGATCCACGACACGCTCGCGCAGGGCTTCACGAGTCTGCTGATGCTCACGCAGGCGGTCGAGGCGGAGCTGGACCGCTCCGACATGGCGGAGGCCCGCCGGCATCTGGCCCTGATGGACGGGACCGCACGGCAGAACCTCGCCGAGGCGCGGGCCCTGGTCGCCGGAGGTACGCCCGCCGACCTCGACGGGGCGTCGCTGCCCGACGCGCTGAGCCGGCTCGCCGCACGGCACGAGGCGTCGGTGGCCGTGTCCGGGCCCGTCCGCGCGCTGCCCGCCGGGGCCGAGGTGGTGATCCTGCGCGCCTGTCAGGAGGCACTCTCCAACGCCCTCAAGCACGCGGGGAGTTCGGCCGCCGTCGCCGTCGAGCTCACCTACGCCGACGACACGCTCTCGGTGTGCGTGCGCGACGATGGCTGCGGCTTCGATCCGTCGGCGCCGTCCGGCGGCTACGGGCTCGTGGGGCTGCGGGCGCGGGCCGCCGAGGTGGGCGGGACGGCGGTGATCCGCGGCGCGCCGGGGGACGGTACGACGGTCACTGTCCGGCTCCCGGCACCACAGGCGCCTCTCGCGCCACCCGTACATCCCGAACAACCCGTACCACTCGAAAGGGGTATCCAGTGATCCGGATCGTCCTTGCCGACGATCACCCTGTCGTGCGCGAGGGGCTGCGTGCGATGCTCAGCGCCGAGCCCGATCTCGACGTCGTGGCCGACGCCTCCAGCGGTCCCGAGGCGGAGGCCCTCACGGCGGAACTCCGGCCCGACATCGTGCTGATGGACCTGCGGATGCCCGGCGGCGGGGGTGTCGACTCGATCGTGCGGATGACCGCGGCGGGGTCGGCGTGCCGGATCGTGGTGCTCACCACGTACGAGACCGACCGGGACATCCTGCGGGCCGTCGAGGCCGGGGCCGCGGGTTATCTGCTCAAGGACATGCCCCGCGGGGAACTGGCGAACGCGGTACGGGCCGCCGCGCGCGGGGAGACGGTGCTGGCGCCCTCGGTCGCCGCGCGGCTGGTGGACCAGCTGCGGACGAAGCCTGAGGTTCCGCGGTTGTCCGCGCGGGAGGTGGCGGTTCTGCGGCTCGTCTCCGACGGGTGCACGAACGCGGAGATCGGGCGGCGGTTGTTCATCGGCGAATCGACGGTGAAGACGCATCTGCTGCGGGCGTTCGGCAAACTGGGGGTCGACGACCGGACGGCGGCGGTCACGAGCGCGATGCGCTTCGGCTTGCTGGACTGACCTGCCTCGGGGGCCGGCCCCCGAACCCCCGCTCCTCAAACGCCGGAGGGGCTGGATCACCAGCCCGTCCGGCGTTTGAGGACGAGCGCGCAGCGCGAAAGGGGGGCGAGGGGGCGCAGCCCCCAGGCGTGGACGGGAACGGGTAGGGGCGGCGGGGGCGGAAGAAAGCTCTAGCTCAGCCGGGACTCAAGCTCCGCCACGATCTCGTTCACGCCGACGGCGACCTGCTCCCCGGACTCCATGTCCTTCAGCTGCACGACCCCCTCGGAGAGGTCCCGCTCACCGGCGACGACGGTGTACCGCGCCCCACTCCGGTTGGCGTTCTTCATCGCACCCTTCAGACCCTTCGCCCCGTACGAGAAGTCCGCCGCGACCCCGTTCCGACGCAGCTCGGTGACCACACCGAAGAGCACCCGGCGCGCCTCCTCCCCCAGCGGGACGGCGAACACGCTGGTGGCCGAGGGCAGCTGGAGCGCGACCCCCTCCGCCTCAAGGGCGAGAACCGTACGGTCGACGCCCAGCGCCCAGCCGACGGACGGCAGCGCGGGACCGCCGATCATCTCGGAGAGACCGTCGTAGCGCCCGCCACCCCCGACCGCGGACTGCGAGCCCAGGCCGTCGTGCACGAACTCGAAGGTCGTCCGCGTGTAGTAGTCGAGGCCCCGGACGAGCTTCGGGTCGTCCTCGTAGGAGACGCCCGCCGCCGTGATCAGCTCGCGCACCTCCTCGTGGTACGCCTTGCACGCGTCGCAGAGGTAGTCCCGCAGGAGCGGGGCGCCCACCAGCTGCTTCTGGACGTCGTCCCGCTTGTCGTCGAGGACGCGCAGCGGGTTGATGTCGGCCCGGCGCAGAGTCTCCTCGTCGAGGTCGAGCCCCCGCAGGAAGTCCTGGAGCGCGGCCCGGTAGACGGGACGGCACTCCTTGTCGCCCAGCGAGTTGAGCAGGATCCGGAACTCGCGCAGGCCGAGCGAGCGGTACGCCTGGTCGGCCAGGATGATCAACTCGGCGTCCAGCGCCGGGTCCTCCGCCCCGATGGCTTCCGCGCCGACCTGGGAGAAGTGCCTGTAGCGGCCCTTCTGCGGTCGCTCGTAGCGGTAGTAGGACCCCGAGTACCAGAGCTTGACGGGGAGGTTGCCGAGCTTGTGGAGGTTGGCCTCCAGCGCGGCGCGCAGCACGGAGGCCGTGCCCTCGGGGCGCAGGGCCAGCAGGTCGCCGCCCTTGGTCTCGAAGGCGTACATCTCCTTGGTCACGATGTCGGTGGACTCACCGACCCCGCGCGCGAACAGCTCGACGCTCTCGAATCCGGGTGTCTCGATGTATCCGTAACCGGAGTTGCGCAGCGGAGCGGCGATGGCCTCACGCACCGCGAGGTACTTCGCGCTGTCCGGCGGAATCAGGTCGTACGTGCCCTTGGGGGCCTTGAAGGTGCTCACGGGAAGTCTCTCGTCACATTCCTCGTCGAGGAGCGGAGGTGGGGTCCGCTCCAGGGCCGGGCGCCGCCACCTGCCGCAGGTACGGGTTGGTGGCGCGCTCCTGGCCGATGGTCGTCTGGGCGCCGTGGCCGGACAGCACCACGGTCGAGTCGTCGAGCGGCAGGCACACGCGTGCCAGCGAGCCGAGCATCTCGTCCATGTCGCCGCCGGGCAGGTCGGTGCGTCCGATGGAGCCGGCGAAGAGCAGATCCCCGGAGAAGAACACGGAGGGGATCTCCGTGGTCTCGGGCATCCTGAACGTCACCGACCCCTTCGTATGGCCGGGCGCGTGCGCGACGGAGAAGTCGAGGCCGGCGAGCTTCAGCGCGGCGCCGTCCGTCAGTTCCCGCACGTCGTCCGGTTCACCGATAATGAGTTCGCCCATCAGCGGCATGCCGATCGAGCGGCCGAGTGCCCGCTCCGGGTCGCTCATCATGTACCGGTCCTCGGGGTGGATCCACGCGGGCACGTCGTGCGCGCCGCAGACCGGGACGACCGAGGCGACATGGTCGATGTGGCCGTGTGTGAGGACGACGGCGACGGGCTTGAGCCGATGCTTGGCAAGCGCTTCCTCGACTCCCTGGGCGGCCTGGTGGCCCGGGTCGATGATCACGCACTCCTCACCGGCGGCGGGGGCGACCACATAACAGTTGGTGCCCCAGGCCCCGGCGGGGAACCCGGCAATGAGCACGTTCGTCCTTCGGTATGCCGTACGGAATGTCGTACGGGGAATGGTTTCGCTGCGGTCCAGAGCCTACCGGCGCTGCCGGAACCACAGCGAACCCATATACGGTACGGGGCACACGCAGGCGGTCGGCTCACAAGACGCACGCGTCCCACCTGACGTACGAGACGCATGAGGAGATAACCCGGTGGTCACCCAGGAACAGCGGCGGCGTCAGCTCGCCCGGGAGAAGTTCTTGCGGCAACAGCAGCGGCGTACGTCCGCTCGGCGCAAGGCCCACGCTCGTAACGCGGTGATCGCGTCGGTCCTCGGCGTCATCGTCGTGGGCAGCGTGGTGTCGTACGCGACCGGGGTCTTCAAGAAGGACGACGACAAGTCCGACGCGGCCGCGGAGGCCACCCCGAGCGCCTCCCCCAGCAAGGCTCCCGACCCCTGCGACAAGGCCGCGGCGGGCAAGGTGAAGAAGCTGAGCTACAAGAAGGAGCCGGCGATCACCATCGACAAGTCGGCGGACTACACGATGAAGCTGCAGACGACCTGCGGCGCGATAGACATCGACATGCCGGCCTCGAAGGCCCCGCACACCGTGAACTCGTTCAGCTTCCTGACGGGCAAGGGCTACCTGGATCACACCAAGTGCCACCGCCTGACCACGAACGGCATCTACGTGCTCCAGTGCGGCGACCCGCAGGGCACCGGCATGGGCGGCCCCGGCTACACGATTCCCGACGAGAACCTCAAGGACAAGCGCCTCAAGGGCGACGTGTATCCGGCGGGCACGGTCGCGATGGCCAACCAGTACAACGCGCAGACGAAGGAAGGCCGCGACACCGGCGGCAGCCAGTTCTTCCTCGTCTACCAGGACAGTCAGTTGCCGGCCAACTACACACCGTTCGGCACGATTTCCGAATCGGGCATGAAGGTGCTGAAGAAAATCGCGGGCGCCGGCGAGATCACTGGCCAGGGCGACGGGGCACCCAACGCGACGGTCGTGATCGACAAGGCGACCGTGACGAAATCCTGACCTCCAGCAGCGAAATTTCGGTCGCGCGGGATGCGGACAGCCGCCCCGCCGGTCGCCTATGTTGGCCGTGACGAAACTGTGGACGATGTCCGGGGGCAAAGCAGCCCCACGCAGGCATCATGTGGAGGAGGCGCTGTGAGCAGCGACCCGTGGGGCCGCGTCGACGAGACGGGGACCGTGTACGTGCGTACGGCCGAGGGCGAGCAGGTCGTCGGTTCCTGGCAGGCGGGAACCCCCGACGAAGCACTGGCCTACTTCGAGCGCAAGTACGAGGGCCTGGTCGTGGAGATCGGCCTCCTCGAACGACGGGTGAAGACCACCGACCTGTCCTCCAAGGACGCCCAGATCGCCATCTCACACATCCGCGAACAGGTGGACGCCCACCACGCGGTCGGGGATCTGGACGCGCTGAAGAAGCGGTTGGACAAGCTCGTCGAGACGGTCGACGCACGCCGCGAGGAGCGCAAGGCACAGCGGGCGAAGCAGTCCGACGAGGCCAGGCACTCCAAGGAGGCGCTGGTCGTCGAGGCGGAGGAGCTGGCCCAGTCCGACCAGTGGCGGGCCGCCGGTGAGCGGCTGCGCGCCCTGGTGGACACCTGGAAGGGCCTGCCGAGGCTCGACCGGAAGTCCGACGACGAGCTGTGGCACCGCTTCTCGCACGCGCGCTCGGCGTTCTCCAAGCGGCGCAAGGCGCACTTCGCGTCGCTGGACGCGCAGCGCGAGGAGGCCCGCAAGACCAAGGAGAAGCTGGTCGCGGAGGCCGAGGCGCTCTCCGCCTCGGCCGACTGGGGCCCGACGGCGGCCCGTTACCGCGAGCTGATGGCGGACTGGAAAGCCGCGGGCCGCGCCCAGCGCGAGCACGAGGACGACCTGTGGAACCGCTTCCGCGGCGCCCAGGACGTGTTCTTCGCGGCGCGCAGCTCGGTCTTCGCCGAGCGGGACGCGGAGCAGACGGAGAACCTGAAGCTCAAGGAGGAGCTGGCCGAGGAGGCCGAGAAGCTCGTCCCGGTGCAGGACCTGAAGGCGGCCAGGGCCGCCTTCCGCTCGATCAACGAGCGGTGGGAGGCCATCGGTCACGTGCCGCGGGACGCCCGCCCGAAGGTCGAGGGCCGGATGCACGCGGTGGAGCGGGCTCTGCAGGAGTCCGAGGAGACCGAGTGGCGCCGGACGAACCCGGAGGCACGCGCGCGTGCGGAGGGTCTGACCGGTCAGCTGCAGGCGGCCGTGGACAAGCTCCAGGGGCAGATCGAGACGGCTCGCTCCGCGGGGAACAACGCGAAGGCCGACAAGCTCCAGCGGGAGCTCGACGGTCGGCAGGCGCTGTTGGAGCAGGCGCTCAAGGGGCTGCACGAGTTCGGCGGCTAGCGCTCCCGCCTTTGCGCTCCGCCGGACGGTCGGTTGGTTGGTTGGTTGTCCGCGGGTGCGCTGTGGCTGGTCGCGCAGTTCCCCGCGCCCCTTCGGGGGCGCTGTTCGACAACATGGGAGAGGCCCCCGTACGCACCGTACGGGGGCCTCTCCTGTTGCTGTCCGCTGTGTCAGGCCTCCGAGGGCCTGCGGGCCGACGTCACGCGGTAGACGTCGTACACGCCCTCCACTCCCCTGACCGCCTTCAGGACGTGGCCCAGGTGCTTGGGGTCGCCCATCTCGAAGGTGAAGCGGGAGGTGGCCACCCGGTCGCGGGACGTCTGGACGGCCGCGGACAGGATGTTGACGTGCTGGTCGGACAGGATCCTCGTGACGTCCGACAGGAGCCGTGAGCGGTCCAGCGCCTCGACCTGGATGGCTACCAGGAAGACCGAGGACTGGGTGGGAGCCCACTCGACCTCAAGGATGCGCTCGGGCTCACGGGACAGGGAGTCGACGTTGACGCAGTCGGTGCGGTGGACCGACACTCCGCTGCCGCGCGTCACGAAGCCCATGATGGGGTCGCCGGGAACGGGCGTACAACAGCGGGCCAGCTTGACCCACACGTCGTCGACGCCCTTGACGACGACACCCGGGTCGGCGTTGGAGCGGCGCTTGCGGCCGCGGCCGCGCGCGGGCGGGACGCTCTCGTCGATCTCCTCGGAGGCGGCCTCCTCGCCGCCGAGCGCCTGGACGAGCTTCTGCACGACGCCCTGCGCCGCGACATGGCCCTCGCCGATCGCCGCGTACAGGGACGAGATGTCGGGGTAGCGCATCTCGTGCGCGAGCGTGACCAGCGAGTCGCCGGTGAGGATGCGCTGGATCGGCAGGTTCTGCTTGCGCATGGCCCGCGCGATGGCGTCCTTGCCCTGCTCGATGGCCTCGTCGCGGCGCTCCTTGGAGAACCAGGCACGGATCTTGTTGCGGGCGCGGGGCGACTTGACGAAGCCCAGCCAGTCCCGCGACGGTCCGGCCCCGGCCGCCTTGGAGGTGAAGACCTCCACCAGGTCGCCGTTGTCAAGGGTCGACTCCAGCGGCACGAGGCGTCCGTTGACGCGTGCTCCTATGGTGCGGTGGCCCACCTCCGTGTGCACCGCGTAGGAGAAGTCCACGGGCGTGGCGCCGGCCGGCAGCGCTATCACGTCGCCCTTCGGCGTGAAGACGAAGACCTCGTTGCGCGACAGGTCGAAGCGCAGGGACTCCAGGAACTCGCCCGGGTCCTCGGTCTCCTTCTGCCAGTCGAGGAGCTGGCGCAGCCACGCCATGTCGTTGAGGTGGTCGTCCTTGCCGGTGGTCCTCGGCTGGTCGGAGCGCACCTTGGAGGCGCCTGCGACGGCCTCCTGCTTGTACTTCCAGTGGGCCGCGATGCCGTACTCGGCGCGGCGGTGCATGTCGAACGTACGGATCTGGAGTTCGACCGGCTTGCCGTTGGGGCCGATGACCGTCGTGTGCAGCGACTGGTACATGTTGAACTTCGGCATCGCGATGTAGTCCTTGAACCGGCCGGGGACCGGGTTCCATCGCGCGTGCACGGTGCCGAGGGCGGCGTAGCAGTCGCGGACCGTGTCGACGAGGACGCGGATGCCCACCAGGTCGTAGATCTCCGCGAAGTCACGGCCGCGGACGATCATCTTCTGGTAGACGCTGTAGTAGTGCTTCGGGCGGCCGGTGACGGTCGCCTTGATGCGGGCCGCGCGCAGGTCGGACTGGACCTCGTCGGTCACTATGGCGAGGTACTCGTCGCGCTTGGGGGCGCGCTCGGCGACCAGGCGCACGATCTCGTCGTACATCTTGGGGTAGAGGATCGCGAAGGCGAGGTCCTCCAGCTCCCACTTGATGGTGTTCATGCCCAGGCGGTGGGCGAGCGGCGCGTAGATCTCCAGGGTCTCGCGCGCCTTCTTCTCCTGCTTCTCGCGCTTGAGGTAGCGCATGGTGCGCATGTTGTGCAGACGGTCGGCGAGCTTGATGACCAGGACGCGCGGGTCCTTGGCCATGGCGACGACCATCTTGCGGACGGTCTCGGCCTGCGCGGCCTCGCCGAACTTGACCTTGTCGAGCTTGGTGACGCCGTCGACGAGAAGGGCGACCTGGTCGCCGAAGTCCTTGCGGAGGGTGTCGAGGCCGTACTCGGTGTCCTCGACGGTGTCGTGCAGGAGTCCCGCCATCAGCGTGGCCGGGTCCATGCCCAGCTCGGCGAGGATCGTCGTCACCGCGAGCGGGTGCGTGATGTACGGGTCGCCGCTCTTGCGCTTCTGGCCGCGGTGCCAGCGCTCGGCGACCTGGTAGGCGCGCTCGACCTGCCGCAGCGTCGACGTCTCGATCTTCGGGTCGTTACTGCGCACTATCCGCAGCAGCGGCTCCAGCACCGGGTTGTACGGGTTCGAGCGCTGGACGCCGAGACGCGCGAGCCGGGCGCGTACGCGGTTGGAGGAGCCGCCGCCGGAGCGCGCGGGCTGGCCGGCCGCGGGCCGGGCGGCGGGTGCGGGGCGGGCCGCGGGCGTGGAGGCCGGACGCTCGGTGGCCGTCGTCGGGTCGGGGCGTGGCTGATCGGCCGCCTTGGCGGCGGTGGCCGGGGCTGCCGACCCGTTCTTCGCGGGTGCGGGCGCGGGCGCCGGCGCCGCGGGCGTGCCTGCGGGCGCCGCGGCCTGGTCGGGCTTGGCGGCGGTGGGTACACCCGGGCGTTCGGCCCTGGGGGCGAGTGGCTGGGCCTCGTCTGGCAAGAGGGCTCCTCGTGCGCGATCCGGGTCCCCGGTCAGGCTCCGGAAACCCCATGGTAGCGATCCCGGGCCCGGGTCTCCCCTTCGGCCGGTGCGACGGGCTTCTACGGGAGAAACACGAGAGGCGGGTCCCGGATTCCTCCGGGACCCGCCCACGCGGTGTCCTACGGGGTTCTGAGCGGTGTCGGGCGGGTGGCCGTCCTCTTGCGGGCGGCCGGTCGTCCGGCTCGCTCAGACCGTGAGCAGTGCCTCCAGCGGAACGCCGTCCAGAACCGGCTCCAGGCGGGCGCGGCCGCCCAGGAAGCCGAGCTCCATGAGAACGGCGACACCGGCGATCTCGGCTCCCGCCCTGCGGATGAGCCGGAGCGAGGCCTCGGCGGTGCCACCGGTGGCGAGGACGTCGTCGACGACCATGACGCGGTCGCCCGGCGTGAGGTCCTCGGCGTGCACCTCGATCTCGGCGGAGCCGTACTCCAGCTCGTACGACTGGCTGAGGGTCGCTCCGGGGAGCTTGCCCGCCTTGCGTACGGGGATGAAGCCGAGCCCGGCGCGGACCGCGACGGGGGCGCCCAGGATGAAGCCGCGGGCCTCCAGGCCGACGATCTTCGTGGCGCCGTTGCGGACACTGATCTCGGCCAGTGCCTCGGTGAGCGCGGTGAACGCCGCCGGGTCCGCCAGGAGCGGGGTGATGTCCTTGAACATCACGCCCGGCTCCGGGTAGTCCGGCACGTCACGGATCCGGCTGAGCAGCAGCTCCTGGACGCCGGTCATCGGCGCTTCCCCGAGGGACGGCCGCGGCCCCTGCCCCGGGACGAGGGCTGGGCGCGCTGGGCACGGGGTCCGACGACCGCGGGGGTCGCGTCGTCCTCCGGCTCCTCGTCGTCGTACGAGCGCTCGACGACGGGGGTCTCCAGGGACTCGCCCTTCGCCGCGGCGGCGGCCCGCTTGGCCAGGATGCGCTTCCTCAGTGCCTTTATCTGCGGCTCGCGCTCCTTGAGGTCGGCGACGAGCGGCGTGGCGATGAAGATCGAGGAGTACGCACCGGCCGCGAGGCCGACGAACAGCGACAGCGAGATGTCGTTGAGCATGCCCGCGCCGAGGACGCCGCCACCGATGAACAGCAGGCCGGCCACCGGGAGCAGCGCGACGACCGTGGTGTTGATGGAACGCACCAGGGTGCCGTTGATCGAGCGGTCGGCGATCTCGCTGTACGTGTAGCGGGTCTGTTTGGTGATGTCCTTCGTCTGCTCCTTGAGGCTGTCGAAGACGACCACCGTGTCGTACAGCGAATAACCGAGGATCGTGAGCAGACCGATCACGGTGCCCGGTGTGACTTCGAAGCCGACGAGCGCGTAGACACCGACCGTGATGGTGATGTCGTGGATGAGCGCCACGAGCGCTGCCGCGGCCATGCGCCACTCGAAGGCGATGGCCAGATAGATCACCACCAGGACCATGAAGATCGCCAGGCCCTGCCAGGCCTTGTTGGCGACCTGATCACCCCAGCTGGGGCCGACCAGGTCGGCGGCGATCTTCTCCGAGTCGACCTTCAGGTCCTTGGCGAGCTGCTGCTTGATCTGGTCGGACTTGCTGGTGTCGACGCCGGCGACCTGGATGCGCAGTCCGCCGTTGCCGAGCTTCTGGACGATCGCGTCGTGGCCGGAGGCCTCTTCCGCGTACGTCTCCGCCTGGCTCACCGAGATGCTGGTGCGCTCGGTGGTGAAGACGGCGCCGCCCTGGAACTCGATGCCCATGTTCAGACCGCGCACCGCGAGGCCCAGGATGGCCGTGATGGTGATCAGGATCGAGACGCCGTACCAGATCTTGCGCTTGCCGACGAAGTCGTAACCGATCTCGCCGCGGTGGAGCCGGGCGCCGAGGGTGCCGAGTTTCGACATCTCACGCCTCCTTCGTGTCGACGGGGGCGGACGCACGGCGGGTGCGGCGCAGCGGCGGCTGGACACCCAGTCGCTTCGGATCGAGGCCGGACCAGCTGTGGCCCTCGGCGAAGAACTTCTTGCGGGCCAGGATCGTCATCAGCGGCTTGGTGAAGAAGAAGACGACGACCACGTCGAGCAGGGTGGTCAGACCCAGCGTGAAGGCGAAGCCCTGGACCTTGCCGACGGTGACGACGAACAGCACGGCGGCGGCGAGGAACGACACGAAGTCGGAGACCAGGATGGTGCGCCGGGCACGAGGCCAGGCACGCTCGACCGCGGGGCGCATGGTGCGGCCTTCGCGGATCTCGTCACGGATGCGCTCGAAGAACACGATGAACGAGTCCGCCGTGATGCCGATGGCCACAATGGCGCCGCAGACCGCCGGCAGGTTCAGCGCGAAGCCGATGGTCGGGCCGAGCAGCGACATGATCACGTAGGTCATGACCGCGGAGACCAGCAGCGAGGCGATGGCGATGAGCGACAGACCCCGGTAGTAGAGCACCAGGTAGATGATGACCAGGGCCAGGCCGATGGCGCCGGCGATCAGACCGGCCTCCAGCTGCTCGCCGCCGAGCGCGGCGGTGACGGTGGTGACGCTCGCCTCGGTGAAGGTGAGCGGCAGCGCGCCGTACGACAGCATATTGGCGAGGTCCTGCGCCTCCTGCTGGTCGAAGCTGCCGGAGATCTCCGCGGTGCCGCCGGTCAGCGCCTGGCTGACGTACGGGTCGGAGACGACCTCACCGTCGAGGACGATGGCGAACTGGTTCTGCGGGGACTGGTTCTTCGCCAGCTTGCCCGTGATGCTCGCGAACTTCTTGCCACCCTTGTCCGTGAAGTCCATGGTGACTTTCCAGCCCGCGGCACCCTGGGTGTCGAACAGGGCCGAGGCCTTGTCGACATCCGTGCCCTCGACCTCGGCCGGGCCGAGGATGTACTTCTGCCACTGGCCCTGCGAGTTCTGGCCGCAGGCCACGGTCGGGTCGCCGGCCTTGGCGCCGTCACCCGCCTTGGCGCGAGCCGTCTTCTTGCTGCAGTCCAGGGCGGTGTACTCGGCCTGGAGCTTCGCGGTCGCCGGGTCGGTGCTCGCGGACGCCGAGGGGCTGGCGGCGGCACTGCCCGTGCCGCTCGCCGAGGGAGTGGGATCGGCCTTCAGCGCGTCGGTGACCGCCCGGCCCTGCGAGGTGGCGGAGGCGGAGGGCGACGAGGACGAGGTGGCCTTCTCGCTCTCCTTGGCGGAGGCGGAAGGGCTCGCGCCGGAGCTGCCGGAAGCGCTCGGCGAGGGGGTCGCGGCGTCGGCGCCGGAGACCTCGGTCACCAGGACGGGACGGAAGTAGAGTTTGGCGGTGGTACCGACCTGTTCCCGGGCCTGCTCGGAGTTCGTACCCTTGGGGATGTTGACGATGATGTTGCTGTCGCCCTGGGTCTGCACCTCCGCTTCGCTGACGCCCAGACCGTTGACACGGCGGTTCATGATGTCGACCGCGGTGTCCATGTTGGTCTTGTTGATCGCGTTCTTCTGACCGGGCTCGTTCTTCGCCTGGAGCGTGATGCTCGTACCGCCGGCGAGGTCGATGCCCAGTCGCGGTGTCGTGTGCCCGGAGGCGAACATGCCGCCGGTGAGCGCCACGATGGCGATCAGGATCAGGGCCAAGGTGCGCCCCGGCCTGCCCTGGGTGCCCTGTCGGCCCTTCTTGGGTGCTGCCACCTTCTCGTTCTCCCTCTTCGTCCGCCCGGTCTCTCGGTACCTTCGCGGACGGGCATCAAATGGTGTGGAGGTTCCGCGCGAAGCCGGACGTCCGGGAACCGCGGCGCGCGAGCGGCGCGCTTCGCGGTCCCCGGTCGCGGCTACTTCGTGTCGGACTCGCCGTCGGACTTCTTCAGCTCTGCGCCGTCGGTCTTCTTCGGCTCCGCGACGGCGGACTCGTCGGCGGGCTCGGCCGCCGGCTCGGCGATCGGTTCGGCGACGGGCTCGTCGGCCGCGTCCTTCTTGCCGAGGTCGATGGCCTTGCCGTCGGAGGCGTCGGCGGGCTCGTCCGTCTCGGTGAGGGAGGAGGCGTCGTCCGGCACGACCGACTCGTCGGACTTCAGGTCGTGCTCGATGCCGTGGACGATGCGGTTGTACTCGTCGTCGCCGAGGACCGCGCCGATGGCGTTCTTCGCGAAGAGCAGGTCGACGCCCGGGCCTGCGTCAAGAAGGACCGTCTCCTCGTTGACCTCCTTCACCGTCGCGTACATGCCACCGATCGTGCGGACGCCGGTACCGGGCTGCATGTCGTTGCGCATCTGCGCAGCCGCATTCTGCTTCTTCTTGGCCGACCGGGTCATCAGGAACATGGCCCCGATGAGCACGATGAACGGGAGGAGGGTCACGAGACTCACGGGACGGAACTTCCTTCATTCGACCGCGATGGTGAGCGGCCTGATGGATGGGGGTATGTACACCGTCGACAAGGGCGGCATCGGCGGAGTCTAAGCGAGTCCGCCGTCAAGGAACAACGCTCAGCATGGCACCGGGGTTCCTGACCTCGCGAGCCCCCTCGCCGTCACGCCCCGAACAGGTCCCCTTGTCCGTTTCCACCGGTTGACGACCGGGGCGGCGTCAGGCCGAGGTGGGCCCAGGCCGCCGGTGTGGCCACACGCCCGCGGGGCGTACGCGCCAGCAGTCCCTCGCGTACGAGGAAGGGTTCGGCGACCTCTTCGACGGTCTCGCGCTCCTCCCCCACGGCCACGGCGAGCGTGGAGAGGCCGACGGGCCCGCCGCCGAAGAGCTTCAGAAGGGCTTCGAGGACGCCCCGGTCGAGGCGGTCGAGGCCGCGGCTGTCCACTTCGTACACGGCGAGGGCGGCCCTGGCGATGTCCTGGTCGATGATTCCGTCGGCCTTGACCTGGGCGTAGTCGCGGACACGGCGCAGCAGACGGTTGGCGATACGGGGTGTGCCCCGGGAGCGGCCGGCGATCTCGGCGGCTCCGTCCGTGTCGATCTCCACGTCGAGCAGGTGCGCGGAGCGGTGGATGACACGCTCCAGCTCGGCGGGCTCGTAGAACTCCATGTGGGCGGTGAAGCCGAAGCGGTCGCGCAGCGGGGGCGGCAGCAGACCCGCGCGTGTGGTGGCGCCGACCAGCGTGAAGGGCGGCAGTTCGAGCGGGATGGCGGTGGCGCCGGGGCCCTTGCCGACGATGACGTCGACGCGGAAGTCCTCCATCGCCATGTAGAGCATCTCCTCGGCGGGCCGCGACATGCGGTGGATCTCGTCGAGGAAGAGGACCTCGCCCTCCTGGAGGGAGGAGAGGATCGCCGCGAGGTCGCCCGCGTGCTGGATGGCGGGGCCGCTGGTGATGCGGATCGGGGCTTCCATCTCGGCGGCGATGATCATCGAGAGGGTGGTCTTGCCCAGGCCCGGGGCCCCGGAGAGCAGCACGTGGTCGGCGGTGGCGCCGCGCGCGCGGGCGGCGCGCAGGACGAGGTCGAGCTGCTCGCGGACCTTCTCCTGACCGATGAACTCACCGAGGTCCTTGGGCCGCAGGGCGGCCTCGACGGCCTGCTCCTCACGGTCACCGGCCGCACCGACGAGCCGCTCGGCGGTGTCGTCGTCGGTCGTCTCGTCCCAGTTCATTCGGCGTGCCTCGCGGGGTAGTGGTTCCGGGTCGTACGGGCGGGGATCGTTCCTACGGGGGCGCGACCCGTGAAGGCGCGCCCTCGTAGGGGCGCGGGGAACTGCGCGACCAGCCACAGCGGACCCGCAGCGTCACGACAGCCTCCCGCGGGGGTCAGCGAGCCCGGTTGAGCGTCTGGAGCGCGGCCTTCAACAACTGACCGATCTGCGGCACCTCGCCGGAGGCGTCCGCCTGCGGCGCGACCGCGGAGACCGCCTCGTCGGCCTCCCGGGTCGCATACCCCAGCCCGATGAGCGCGGCATGCAACTGCTCGCGCCACCCGGCGGCGACGGGCCGTCCGATGGCCGCGCCGCCCGTGCCGAGCGGCTCACCGAGGCGGTCCTTCAGTTCGAGCAGCAGCTTCTGGGCGCCCTTCTTGCCGATGCCCGGGACGGCGGTGAGGGCCTTCTCGTCGCCGGTGGAGACCGCGCGGCGCAGGGCGTCGGGGCTGTGCACGGCGAGCATGGCCTGGGCCAGCCGCGGGCCCACGCCGCTCGCGGTCTGCAGCAGCACGAAGGTCTGGCGCTCGTCGTCGTCCACGAAGCCGTACAGGGTCAGCGAGTCCTCCCGTACGACCAGGGAGGTGGCGAGCCGGGCCTCCTTGCCCATGCGCAGTCCGGAGAGCGTGTTGGGCGTGCACTGTACGGCGATGCCGATGCCGCCCACCTCGACCACCGCGGAGTCGGGGGCGAGGGCGGCGACCTGGCCGCTGACGAAGGCGATCATCGGGTGACCTTCCGGCTGGAGAGCTGGGCCTGGCGGTGCGCGGCCTGTGCCTGCTGGAGGCGGTTCACGGCCGGGGCGCGCCAGATGTGACAGATGGCGAGGGCGAGGGCGTCGGCGGCGTCGGCGGGCTTGGGGGGCGCGTCGAGCCGGAGCAGCCGGGTGACCATGGCGCCGACCTGGGCCTTGTCCGCGCGGCCGTTGCCGGTGACGGCGGCCTTGACCTCGCTGGGGGTGTGCAGGGCGACGGGGATGCCGCGGCGGGCCGCGCAGAGCATCGCGACGGCGCTGGCCTGGGCCGTGCCCATCACCGTACGGACGTTGTGCTGGCTGAACACCCGCTCCACGGCGACGTATTCGGGCCGGTGGTCGTCGAGCCACTTCTCGATGCCCTGCTCGATGGCGACGAGACGCTGCCCCAACTCCGCGTCCGCGGGGGTGCGCACGACACCGACGGCGATCATGGTGAGCGGTCGGCCCGCCACTCCGTCGACGACACCGACGCCGCACCGGGTCAATCCGGGGTCAACGCCCAGTACGCGCACCCGGCCCCCTCCTTCGATTCCTCGGTCCCACCCGGCCACCACCGGGGAGCTGCCCCCGATTCGTGCAGGTTATCGGGTGCCACCGACAACGCCCGCCATCGACGCCCGACAAGGGTCGGGCCTACAACGGGACGGGCCGACGGGGTGTGTCCCGTCGGCCCGTTGAGCCCGTACGGCTCGCCGCGGCGTCACGCGCGAAGTGCGGAGCGCCGAGTGCGGAGTTACGCGTCGACCTTCTCCATGACCTCGTCGCTCACGTCGAAGTTGGCGAAGACGTTCTGCACGTCGTCGCTGTCCTCAAGGGCGTCGATGAGCTTGAAGATCTTCCGGGCGCCGTCCTCGTCCAGCTCGACCTGCATGGTGGGGACGAAGTTGGCGTCGGCGGAGTCGTAGTCGACACCGGCCTCCTGGAGCGCGGTGCGCACGGCGACCAGGTCGGTGGCCTCGGAGATGACCTCGAAGGACTCACCGAGGTCGTTGACCTCCTCGGCGCCCGCGTCGAGCACGGCGTCCAGGACGTCGTCCTCGGACAGCTCGCCCTTGGGGACGATGACGACGCCCTTGCGGTTGAAGAGGTACGAGACGGAACCCGGGTCGGCCATGTTGCCGCCGTTGCGGGTCATGGCGACACGTACGTCGGAGGCGGCGCGGTTGCGGTTGTCGGTGAGGCACTCGATGAGCACCGCGACACCGTTCGGGCCGTACCCCTCGTACATGATCGTCTCGTAGTCGGCGCCGCCGGCTTCGAGACCGCCGCCGCGCTTGACCGCGGAGTCGATGTTCTTGTTGGGAACAGAGGACTTCTTGGCCTTCTGCACGGCGTCGTACAGCGTCGGATTGCCGTCGAGGTCGACGCCGCCCATCCGCGCCGCGACCTCGATGTTCTTGATCAGCTTCGCGAAGAGCTTGCCGCGTTTGGCGTCGATCACGGCCTTCTTGTGCTTCGTCGTAGCCCATTTAGAGTGGCCGGACATCTGCCTGTCTCCTTCGCGTAACCCAACCGGTACGAACACCCCGGGACTGCGAGAGCCTGCGGGGGACGCCCAGATCCTACTAGGACGCCGCTGTCCGGTTCGCGCGCACCATGTCGACGAAGAGACCGTGCACGCGGTGGTCGCCGGTCAGTTCCGGGTGGAAAGACGTGGCGAGCGCGTTGCCCTGGCGTACGGCGACGATGTGACCGGCGTGCTCCGCAAGCACCTCGGCCTCGGCACCCACCGACTCGACCCACGGGGCCCGGATGAAGAGGCCCTCCACGGCATCGCCCTCGATGCCCGCCACGTCGACCTTCGCCTCGAAGGATTCGTTCTGCCGTCCGAAGGCGTTGCGGCGCACGATCATGTCGATGCCGCCGATGGTCTCCTGGCCCGAGCGCGGGTCGAGGATCTTGTCGGCGAGCATGATCATGCCCGCGCAGCTGCCGTAGACGGGCAGACCGGCTCGCACGCGCGCGCGGAGTGGCTCCATCAGGCCGAAGAGGACGGCCAGTTTGGAGATGGTGGTGGACTCACCGCCGGGGACGATCAGTCCGTCCACCTCGGCGAGTTCCTCGGGGCGCCGCACCGGCCTGGCCACGGCGTCCGCCGAGGCCAGGGCGATGAGGTGCTCCCGTACGTCGCCCTGGAGGGCCAGGACGCCTATGACGGGGGTGGTGCTCATCTACGGAGTGCCTGCCTTGTGTGAAGGGGTGCCCTGAAGAGGGTGCTTTCCGTCCGGAGGGTGAGTGCCGTCAGGATGACGTCTGACGTCCGGACGACGCCTGCCGTCCGGAGTGTGCGTGCCGTCCCGAGGGCGACTACCAGCCGCGGTTCGCGTAGCGCTCGGACTCGGGGAGGGTGTCGCAGTTGATGCCGACCATGGCCTCGCCCAGGTTGCGGGAGGCGTCCGCGATGATCTTCGGGTCGTCGTAGAAGGTGGTGGCCTTCACGATGGCCGCGGCGCGCTTGGCGGGGTCGCCGGACTTGAAGATGCCGGAGCCGACGAAGACACCCTCGGCGCCGAGCTGGCGCATCAGGGCGGCGTCGGCCGGGGTGGCCACGCCACCGGCGGAGAACAGCACGACCGGGAGCTTGCCCAGCTCGGCGACCTCCTTGACGATCTCGTACGGGGCGCGCAGCTCCTTGGCGGCGGCGTACAGCTCGTTGTTGTCGTAGCCGCGCAGCCGGGCGATCTCGTTCTTGATCTGGCGCAGGTGGCGGACGGCCTCGACGACGTTGCCGGTGCCGGCCTCGCCCTTGGAGCGGATCATGGCGGCGCCCTCGGCTATGCGGCGCAGGGCCTCGCCCAGGTTGGTGGCGCCACAGACGAAGGGAGTCGTGTAGGCCCACTTGTCGGAGTGGTTGACCTCGTCGGCGGGGGTGAGGACCTCGGACTCGTCGATGTAGTCGACGCCGAGGGACTGCAGGACCTGGGCCTCCACGAAGTGGCCGATGCGCGACTTCGCCATCACCGGGATCGAGACGGCCTCGATGATGCCCTCGATCATGTCCGGGTCGGACATGCGCGCCACGCCGCCGTCCTTGCGGATGTCGGCCGGGACCCGCTCCAGGGCCATCACGGCCACGGCGCCCGCGTCCTCGGCGATCTTCGCCTGGTCGGGCGTGACGACGTCCATGATCACGCCGCCCTTGAGCTGCTCGGCCATACCGCGCTTCACGCGCGCGGTGCCGGTGGCCGGGGTGTCGGTGGGCTGGGCGGGGTGGGAGAGCGTGCTGGACAAGGGTTGACCTCACTCGGTGAAAGAGGGCTTCTGCAAACACCGAGGAAACGCCCGGGGACCAGGCCACAGCAAGGGCCAATGGACAGGCGGTGGCTCATTTTCCGCGCCGCGATGCGCGTTGCCGCTGGTCAGGGGATTGTCCGGGGTTCACACACCGGCTGGGCCGCGGCGGGCTCGCGGACTATGTCCCGGGGCGGTCCGCCAGCGCCGTCGGGGGCTCGTCGTCCATCTCGAAGGCCAGCGGGAAGGGCGCGTGTCCGGCCAGCCGGAACCAGCGCACCTTGCGGTGGCGGCGCAGCGCGCGGGCCGCCCGTACGGCGTCGTTGTGGAAGCGCCTGGCCATCGGGACCCTGCGTACCGCCTGGGCGAGTTCCCTGGCCGCGTCCTCGCCGCCCGGGGCCGCCTGGACCGCCTCGACCTGCTCGGCCTCTCCGAAGACGGCCCGCAGTGCCTGGCTGAGGTCGCTCTCGGCGACCTCCCTGTTGTCCTCCTCGGCCTGCCGGGCCGCGTGCGCGGCCTCGTAGAGCACCATCGACGCGGCCGGATCGAGTACTCCGGCGGTGGCCAGTTCCTGTGCCACCGAGGCGCGCCTCAGGAGCTGTGCGTCGAGTGCGGCGCGGGCGGCGTCGATCCGCGAGTGCAGGCGGTCGAGTCGGCCCGCTGTCCAGCTCAGGTAGAGGCCGATCGCCACGAGGGCGACCACGATCCAGATCAGTGTGGAGGTCACGGGGGCACACGCTACCGGTGGGGCCTTCGCCGTCCGACGCGGCGTCGGCCCCTGGGCGGCGCCTCCGGCGCCGGGGTTGTCGGGTGCGGGTCCGATGGGGCCGAGTGCGCCGTTCCCCGCGCCCCTTGAAAGCCGGCTGCCGCGGCGGGGTTGTCGGGTGCGGGTCCGATGAGTGCTGGTCGCGCAGTTCCCCGCGCCCCTTGAAAGCCGGCTTCGCCGGGGCTTGGCTTTTCAGCCCGTCCGGCGTTTGAGGACGAGGCCGTTCAGGCCGACGGCGGGGTCCGGGGGCGCAGCCCCCAGGGGACGGCGCCTCTCAGTCTCGGGCCAGGCCGAAGCGGGCCAGCAGACCCCCCGGCTCGGTCGGATCGTCCGCCGCCGCGACGGCCGCGGCCCCGTCGGTGACCGTCTCGTACACGGACAGGATGTCCGCCCCGACCGTCGACCAGTCGAAGCGCCGCACGTGCGCGCTCCCCCGCTCGCTGAGTTCCGCGCGCCGCCCCGGATCACCGAGGAGCCGTACCGCCGCGGCGGCCAGCGCGTCCGCGTCCTCGTTGGCGAACAGCTCCCCCGCCGCGCCCTGGTCGAGGACCTGTGCGAACGCGTCGAGGTCGGAGGCGAGCACGGGCGCGCCCGCGGACATGGCCTCGACCAGGATGATCCCGAAGCTCTCGCCGCCGGTGTTGGGCGCGATGTACAGGTCGACGCTGCGCAGGAACCGTGCCTTGTCCTCGTCGCTGACCATGCCGAGGAACTCCACGCGCGGGCGCAGCTCGGCGGGAAGCTTCTCGACGGCCTCCTTCTCGTCACCGCGTCCGGCGACCAGCAGCCGGGTCCCGGGCCGTTCGGCGAGGATCTTCGGCAGCGCCTTCATGAGGACCGGCAGGCCCTTGCGGGGCTCGTCGATGCGGCCCACGAAGCCGATCGTCCCGCCCTGCCACTCGGGGTTGGGCTCGGCCTTCGCGAAGTGGTCCACGTCGACGCCGTTCGGGATGACCACGGCGTCACCGCCCAGGTGCTCGACAAGCGTGCGCCGCGCGTACTCGCTCACCGCGATCCGCGCGCTGATCTTCTCCAGGGCGGGCTGCAGGATCGGGTACGCGGCGATCATCGCCCGGGACCGCGGGTTCGAGGTGTGGAAGGTCGCGACGATCGGTCCCTGGGCCGCCCAGCAGGCCAGCAGGCCGAGGGAGGGCGAGGCCGGCTCGTGGATGTGGATCACGTCGAACGTGCCGTCGTGCAGCCAGCGGCGCACCCGCGCGGCGGACAGGAACCCGAAGTTGAGGCGCGCGACCGAGCCGTTGTACCGCACGGGCACGGCACGGCCCGCCGAGACGACGTACGGCGGGAGCGGTGTCTCGTCGTCGGCGGGGGCGAGGACGGACACGTGGTGCCCGAGCGCGATGAGGTGGTCCGCCAGGTCGCGGATGTGGAACTGGACTCCTCCGGGGACGTCCCAGGAGTACGGGCAGACGATGCCGATCCTCACGGCCGCTCCCCTGGCCGGACCGGTCCGCCGTGCGCTCCGGACGGGTGCTCCCCGCCGGGGGTCTTCGAGGCGGACTCCGCGGGGGCCGGGGACTCCCCCTCGGCCGGCCCCGGGCGGGGCTCCAGGTCGGCGAGCCACAGACGTTGCAGCATGTGCCAGTCCTCCGGATGGTCGGCGATCCCCGTGGCGAAGGCATCGGCCAGCGCCTGCGTCATCACAGACGTCTTCTCGGCCCGGGTACCTGACTCGGGCGCCTCGACAGGGGGATGGACTCGGCCACGCATCACGGGCGAGTCGTCGTACCACAGTGTCACCGGCAGCAGCAGCGCGCCGGTCTGCTGGGCGAGCAGCGCGGGCCCTGCGGGCATCCGGGTGGTGTCCCCGAAGAAGGTGACCTCGACGCCGGAGGCGGACAGGTCGCGCTCGGCGACCAGGCAGATCAGGCCGCCGTCGCGCAGCCGCCTGGCCAGCGTGCCGAACGCGGTGCCGCCGCTGTGCGGCAGCACCTCCATGCCGAGGCCCTCGCGGTACGCCACGAACCGGTCGTACAGCTTCTCCGGCTTGAGGCGCTCGGCGACCGTCGTGAACGGGATCCCCAGCTTGGTGGTGACCCAGGCGCCCGCGAGGTCCCAGTTGCCCAGGTGCGGCAGCGCGATGATGACGCCCTTGCCCGCCGCGAGCCCCTCGGTCAGATGGTGGAGGTCCTTCGGCTCGAAACCGCTCCTGATGCGCTCCTTGCTCCAGGCGGGCAGCCGGAACGACTCCATCCAGTAGCGCAGGTACGAGCGCATGCCCGCGCGGGACAGCTCCCTGAGCCGCTCCGGGCTCGCGTCGGGCAGCACGCGCGCGTAGTTCGATTCGAGGCGCAGTACGCCCTTGCCGCGGCGCTTCCACGCGATGTCGGCGATGGTCCGGCCGAGGCGCACCGCGACGGGCTCGGGGAGTCGCTTGACGGCTCCCCAGCCCGCGGCGTACGCGCCGTACGCCAGCTGGTCCCGCGGACCGCTCACGAGGTGGCCCCGCTGTTGCGCGAAGCGTTCCCCGGGGTGTTCCCGGGTGTGCTTCCCGGCGTGTTCCCGGGCGGGGCGGTGACCGCCGCGTCGGCCTCGGCGGCCTCCCGGCGCACCGTGACGACGCGCTGGATCAGCGTGACGACGCTGCCCACGGCGACGATCCACAGCGCGATCGGCAGCAGCACGTCGATGCCGGGCACGCCGAAGGTCTTGTGGAAGCCCGCCAGACCGGCCGCGACCAGGGAGATCACCAGGCGTTCGGCGCGCTCGACAAGGCCGTTGACGGCGACGGGCAGGCCGATCGACTCACCCCTGGCCTTGGTGTACGACACCACCTGACCGCTGGCCAGGCAGAAGATCGACACGGCGCACAGGACGAGGTTGTCACCGCCGCCCGCGTACCAGAGGGCGAAGCCGCCGAAGATCGCGCTGTCGGCGACCCGGTCGAGCGTCGAGTCGAGGAAGGCGCCCCAGCGGCTGGAGCGGCCGAGCTGGCGCGCCATGTTGCCGTCGACCATGTCCGAGAACACGAAGAGCGTGATGACGATCGTGCCCCAGAACAGCTCTCCCCGGGGGAAGAAGACCAGCGCTCCCGCGATCACTCCGGCCGTGCCCAGGATGGTGACCGTGTCGGGGCTCACCCCTCGGCGGATGAGAAACGCGGCGAACGGTGTGAGGACACGCGTAAAGAATGCACGCGCGTACTTGTTCAGCATGGCCTTCCCGAGGGTCGGTGTGGCCGGGCGGCCCCTGCTGGCCACCGGCTGGCCCATCGTAGTCACGCGTGCGCGTGTGCGACGGTCGGGCACCCGCGCCCCGTGTCACGTCCTGGTGACATCCCGGGCGATATCCGGGGCGATGTCCGGGGTGGCATCCGGGAGGCGGCACGATCGCGTCCGTTGTATGGACGCACCGTGACACGAGTGCGAAGCTCGATGGCACCGCGGGCGTCACCGGAGCCGCCATTCGCGGATCCGCAGGCCCGCGCCCACAGTGACCTCACCGTGCACGGGAGGCAATTCCATGGGCGACAAGGCGAACGCACACCCCGGAGCCGCCGGCAGGGCTACGGCGGCCGACCACCCCGCGTCCGTACGGAATGTGGTGCTGGTCGGCCACAGCGGCTCGGGCAAGACCACTCTGGTGGAGGCTCTCGCGCTGACGGCGGGAGCGGTGAACAGGGCGGGCCGTGTGGAGGACGGCGGCACCGTCTCCGACTACGACGAGATCGAGCACCGGCAGCAGCGTTCGGTGCAGCTCTCGCTGGTCCCGGTCGACTGGGACGGATACAAGATCAATGTGCTGGACACTCCCGGTTACGCCGATTTCGTCGGCGAGCTGAGGGCCGGTCTGCGAGCGGCGGACGCGGCCCTTTTCGTCGTCTCGGCCTCGGACGGGGTGGACGGCTCGACGCGCATGGTGTGGGAGGAGTGCGCGGCGGTCGGCATGCCCCGGGCCATCGTGGTGACGCACCTGGAATCGGCCCGGGCCGACTTCGACGACATGACCCGGATCTGCGCGGACGCCTTCGGCGCGGACGACCCCGACGCCGTACTGCCGCTCTACCTGCCGCTGCACGGCCCCCCGGGACCCGACGGGCACGTGCCGGTGACGGGACTGATCGGGCTGCTCTCGCAGCGCCTGTTCGACTACTCCTCCGGGGAGCGCAAGGAGTCCGAGCCGGGTCCCGAGCAGGTGCCGCTCATCGAGACGGCCCGCAACCGGCTGATCGAGGGAATCATCTCGGAGAGCGAGGACGAGACCCTCATGGACCGCTATCTCAGCGGTGAGGAGATCGATTTCAAGACACTCGTGCGGGATCTGGAGCGGGCCGTCGCGCGGGGTGTCTTCCATCCGGTGCTCGCCGCCGCGCCGGCCGCCGAGGGCGCCCGTCAGGGGCTGGGCACCGTGGAACTCCTCGAACTGATCACGGGCGGCTTCCCGACCCCGCTGGAGCGCGAGGCCCCGACGGTCACCACCCCGGACGGCCGGGCCCGCCGGGTCAAGGCCTGCGACCCGGACGGGCCGCTGGTCGCCGAGGTCGTGAAGACCGCCTCCGACCCGTACGTCGGCCGGGTCTCGATGGTGCGGGTGTTCTCCGGGACGCTGCGCCCCGACGAGACGGTGCACGTGTCCGGGCACGGGCTCGCCGACCGCGGCCACGAGGACCACGACGTCGACGAACGCGTCGGCGCCTTGTCGGCACCCTTCGGCAAGCAGCAGCGCGCCCTCACCCACGCGATCGCGGGCGACCTGGCCTGTGTGGCCAAGCTGAACCGCGCCGAGACCGGTGACACGCTCTCGGCCAAGGACGACCCGCTCCTCATGGAGCCGTGGGAGATGCCCGACCCCTTACTGCCGCTCGCCATCCAGGCGCACAGCAAGGCCGACGAGGACAAGCTCTCGCAGGGCCTGGGCCGGCTGGTCGCCGAGGACCCGACGATGCGCCTGGAACAGAACCAGAACACCCACCAGGTCGTCCTGTGGTGTCTGGGTGAGGCCCACGCCGACGTCGCCCTGGAACGGCTGCGCAACCGGTACGGCGTCCAGGTCGACGTCGTACCGCACAAGGTGTCCCTGCGGGAGACGTTCGCCGCCAGGTCGGCCGGGCGCGGGCGCCATGTGAAGCAGTCCGGCGGGCACGGGCAGTACGCGATCTGCGAGATCGAGGTGGAGCCGCTGCCCGGCGGCTCCGGCATCGAGTTCGTCGACAAGGTGGTGGGCGGTGCCGTGCCCCGGCAGTTCATCCCGTCCGTGGAGAAGGGGGTGCGCGCCCAGGCCGCCAGGGGCGTGACGGCGGGCTATCCGCTCATCGACGTACGGATCACGCTGACCGACGGCAAGGCGCACTCCGTGGACTCCTCCGACGCGGCGTTCCAGACGGCCGGCGCGCTCGCTCTGCGGGAGGCCGCGGCCGACGCGCGGATCCATCTCCTGGAGCCGGTCGCCGAGGTGACGGTCCTGGTGGGCGACGAGTACGTGGGGGCCGTGCTGAGCGATCTGTCGGGCCGGCGCGGTCGGGTCGTCGGCACCGAGCAGGCGGCGGGCGGCCGGACCCTCGTGCGGGCCGAAGTGCCGGAGATCGAGATCGGGCGGTACGCCGTCGATCTACGCTCGCTGTCGCACGGCACCGCGCGCTTCGACCGCACCTATGCCCGGCACGAGCCGATGCCTGCCCAGTTGACCGACAGGATTCGCGAACAGGCGCACGGCACTCCCTAGTTGATCTCCCCTTCGATCGGCGGGCGGCTGTGGCCGTCCGCCGACGAATGTCGGCCCCTGGCGATACGCTGAGAACCTGATCAAGACGATGACCTGATCAACAGGTGTGCGGAGCACGGAAGTCGGGAATGCCGCAGCAGCGGGGCAAGGCGGCGATGGGGGCGGTAATGGCGGACGAGGCATTCGATTTCAGGCCGGGGGCACAGGTTCCGCTCTCGGGTTCCGCGGGGCAGACGGCGGCGACGTTCGCGCTCGCCTCCGCGGCCTACCGGGACAGTCCCGTCGAAGCGATTCTCGACGCCAACAGCGAGTGGCACCAGTCGAAGGTCTCGCCGGGCCGCAAGTGGGCGTCGATCTTCAAGCCGAACCTGGGCGAGGCCTTCGCCCGGGCCGTGCAGGTCCGGATGCTGGGCGGCGGACGCGGCGCGCTCATCCAGTCCTTCGGCACCGAGCCGCAGGTGGTCGTCGAGCACTGCCTGGCGGCGAACCGCATCCGCAAGGAGCGGGACAGCTGGCTCACCGCCGTGATGGTGCTGACCGGCCTGATCTTCCTGCCCGGTCTGCTCATCTGGCTGCTGGTCTTCCAGATCCGCCGGTCGGTCGCCAAGTCCGAGGACAAGCGGGCCGGAGTCCTCGCCACCACCATCCTGGTCGGGGTGGGCGCCCTGGCGGTCCTCTTCCTGCTGAAGATGCCGTTCACCGGCTTCTGGGCCTGGTACGCCCGCGCGGCGATCGTCGCGCCCGTCCTCGGCTGGGTCTGGGCGAAGCAGATCTGCGAGCGCACGGCCCATGATCTGCGGGAGCGCTGGAGCAGTCTGCTGGCGGGCGGCGGCATCGGCGCCAAGATCCCCGAGGCGGTGCCCGGCAGCCCCGGCGAGACGACGGCCGAGCGGCTGCGCCAGGGCCTGGCCCGGCTGAGCGCCGAGCAGCAGTCCAACTCCGTCTTCTACGCGGGCCCCAAGGGAATACTCGGCATGGGCACCCGCTGGGGCACCTGGCAGCTCGCCGAGGACCTGGTGTCGGCGGACTCCACCAAGGAGATCCACCCGTTCCGCAGCTGGGACGTCATCAGGTCGATCCACGACCAGCTGCGCATGCTGGAGCGCGGCCCGCTCAACACCGGTGGTTTCCCGGCGCCTTCGATAAAGCACTGGGTGGTCACGCCGATCAACGAGAACGCCGGATCGGTCTCCCGGCCGGGCGGCACCGACGTGGACGCGTACCAGGTGAAGACGCACAAAATACAGGAGATCTGCAACAAGCAGCAGTTCGGCAGCGGCGACCGCCACTACCTCGGGGTTCAGTGGACGCTCTGGGACGGCCAGCTGATCATCACGATGCTGATCACCGTGACCGTGCTGCACGAGACGCTGCGCATCGAGGTCACCGGCCACGCACTGGGTCCCGTGCACTCGCTCTTCACCAGCGGTCCCGCCGCGAAGGTGAAGGTGGTCCCCAAGACCGTCAGGTTCTGGGAGACCAAGACCCAGAAGCTGCCGCTGATCGACGCCGACGAGGTCGTACGGCTCGCGGTGCGGGCGCCCTTCACCTGGTATCCGCCGATCCTCGACTGGCTCGGCGGCAAGCTGACCCTGCCGGAGCCGTTCGGCCTGCGCCACGCCTGGGCGGCCAAGCCCTGGCGGCACCGCTTCATGGCGGACGACGCCCTGCGCGCCGCGACGCCCGTGCTGCGTGTGGTGCACGCGGCGGCGATCCGGGTCCTCAACGACAACGGCGTGGACACCACCAAGTTCGGCAACCGCTCGTCCGCCCTCAGCGGTGCCGTCCAGGAGGCCTCCCCGAGGAAGGCGGACCTGTACGACGCGTAGGCGTCCACGCCGGGTGGACATCCTGGAGGCCTGGCCTCAACGGCAGGTGGACGCCCGGCGGACCTCCCAGGTGGCTGAGCCGTGCGAGAGGTCCGGCGGAGCCGCACGACGCGGTCGCGGCTCCGCGGTGCCTGTCGGGCTCAGGCCGAGGGCCAGGCCTCAGCGAGCATCTTGCGGGTGTCCGCGAGGAGTTGGGGCAGCACCCGGGTGTGCCCGACCACCGGCATGAAGTTCGTGTCGCCGCCCCAGCGGGGCACGATGTGCTGGTGCAGGTGCGCGGCGATACCGGCCCCCGCGACCGAGCCCTGGTTCATCCCGATGTTGAAGCCGTGCGCACCGGACGCGGTCCGCAGCGCGGTCATCGCCTGCTTGGTCAGCTCACCGAGCTCGGCGGTCTCCGGGACGGTCAGATCGGTGTAGTCCGCGACGTGCCGGTAGGGCACGACCATCAGATGCCCACCGTTGTACGGGTACAGGTTGAGCACCGCGTAGACCTGCTCGCCGCGCTTGATGACGAGACCGTCCTCGTCGGACTTCGCCGGAATCGAGCAGAAGGGGCAGCCGTCGTCGGCCCCGGGGCCGGTCGGCTTGTTCTCACCCTGGATGTACGCCATCCGGTGGGGCGTCCACAGGCGCTGGAACGCGTCCTGTGTGCCGACTCCGATCTGCTGCTCCGGCTCACTCGTCATGTGGTGAAGCATATGGCTTCGCCCGTTCGCGGCGTGTCGCCGGGTACCGCGCGAAAGGGCCTGCGGCCAAGCTGAGGCGATGGACGACGACACCCGCACGACACGCTGGGAGCGCCGCACCGAGATGCCGCTCGTCGTCGCCTCGGTGCTCTTCTTCACCTCGTACGCGATCCGGGTCCTGGGCCACGGGCTGCCCGGGCCGTTGCGGAGTGTCTTTCTGGCGCTGATGCTGGCGGCCTGGGCGGTCTTCGTCGTCGACTACGCCGTGCGCTGGCGGCTGAGCGGCCAGGGGCTCCGCTTCATGCGGACGCACTGGCTGGACACGGTCGTCCTGCTGCTGCCCCTGCTGCGCCCCCTGCGCGTGGTGAAGGTCTACGAGGCCGTCCAGCGCCGCCGTGGCCGGCCCCGGCTCGCCCTGCACGCGCGGGTGATCACGTACGCGGGTCTCGCCGTGTCCCTCCTCGGCTTCGCGGGCGCCCTCGCCGTGTACCAGCAGGAGCACGCGGCACCGGGCGCGACGATCCGTACCTTCGGCGACGCGGTGTGGTGGACGTGCGCGACGATGGCGACCGTGGGGTACGGGGATGTGGCTCCCGTGACGCCGGTGGGGCGCGTGATCGCGGTGGGCCTGATGGCGTGCGGGCTCGCCCTGCTCGGCGCGGTGACGGGATCGTTCTCGTCCTGGCTGCTCCAGGTCTTCTCCAGCGAGGAGAAGCCCCCGGGCAGCTGAGCTTCCCGGGGGCTTCCGGACGCGATCAAGCGCGTTCAGGCGCGTACGGATCAGACCTGTGCCCGCTCCTCGACGACCTTCGCGATCTTCGCGATGGCCTCGTCGAGCGGGATGCCGTTCTCCTGGGAGCCGTCGCGGTAACGGAACGAGACGGCGCCGGCCGCCATGTCCTCGTCGCCCGCGATGACCATGAAGGGCACCTTCTGCTTCTGCGCGTTGCGGATCTTCTTCTGCATACGGTCGGAGGACGAGTCGACCTCGACCCGCAGACCCTTCTTCTTCGCCTCGGCGGCGAACTTCTGCAGATGGTCGATGTGCGCGTCGCCGATCGGGATGCCGACCGCCTGGACGGGCGCGAGCCACGCCGGGAACGCGCCCGCGTAGTGCTCGAGGAGCACCGCGAAGAAGCGCTCGATCGACCCGAACAGCGCACGGTGGATCATGACGGGGCGCTGCTTGGAGCCGTCGGGGCTGGTGTACTCCAGGTCGAACCGCTCCGGCAGGTTGAAGTCGAGCTGCACGGTCGACATCTGCCAGGTCCGGCCGATCGCGTCCTTGGTCTGGACGGAGATCTTCGGCCCGTAGAACGCGGCGCCGCCCGGGTCCGGAACGAGCGGGAGGCCCTGCTTCTCGGCCACCTGCCGCAGCGTCTCGGTGGCCTCCTCCCACACCTCGTCCGAGCCGACGAACTTCTCCGGGTCCTTGGTGGACAGCTCCAGGTAGAAGTCGGTCAGGCCGTAGTCGCGGAGCAGCCCGAGCACGAAGGTGAGCGTCTTGTCGAGCTCCTCCGCCATCTGCTCCTTGGTGCAGTAGATGTGCGCGTCGTCCTGGGTGAAGCCGCGGGCCCGGGTCAGGCCGTGCACGACGCCCGACTTCTCGTACCGGTACACGGTCCCGAACTCGAAGAGGCGCAGCGGCAGTTCGCGGTAGGAGCGGCCTCGCGCGTCGAAGATCAGGTTGTGCATCGGGCAGTTCATGGGCTTGAGGTAGTAGTCCACGCCCTCGTCGAGCTGCATGGGCGGGTACATGCCGTCGGCGTACCAGTCCAGGTGGCCCGAGGTCTCGAAGAGCTTCCCCTTGGTGGCGTGCGGGGTGTAGACGAACTCGTACCCCTCCTCCTCGTGGCGGCGCCGCGAGTAGTCCTCCATGACGCGGCGGACGATGCCGCCCTTGGGGTGGAAGACCGCGAGGCCCGAGCCGATCTGCTCCGGGATGGAGAACAGGTCGAGTTCGCTGCCGAGCTTGCGGTGGTCGCGCTTCTCGGCCTCGGCGAGGAACTCCAGGTGCGCCTTGAGCTCTTCCTTGGTGGGCCAGGCGGTGCCGTAGATGCGCTGGAGCATCGGGTTCTTCTCGCTGCCGCGCCAGTAGGCGGCGGCGTTGCGCATCAGCTTGAACGCCGGGATGTTGCGGGTGGTGGGCAGGTGGGGACCGCGGCAGAGGTCCTTCCAGCACAGGTCGCCGGTCTTGGCGTCGAGGTTGTCGTAGATGGTGAGCTCGCCCGCGCCCACCTCGACGTCCGCGCCGTCGTCGCTCGAAGCGGAGCCCTTGAGGCCGATCAGCTCCAGCTTGTACGGCTCGTCGGCGAGCTCCTCGCGGGCGGCCTCGTCGGTGACGACGCGGCGGGAGAAGCGCTGGCCGCGCTTCTGGATCTCCTGCATCTTCTTCTCGACGGCCTTGAGGTCCTCGGGGGTGAAGGGCCTCGCCACGTCGAAGTCGTAGTAGAAGCCGTCCTTGACCGGCGGGCCGATGCCCAGCTTGGCCTCGGGGAACAGCTCCTGGACGGCCTGCGCCATCACGTGCGCGGCGGAGTGGCGCAGGATGTTCAGACCGTCGACGGAGGAGATCTCGACGCTCTCGACGGTCTCGCCGTCCTTCACCTCGTACGCGAGGTCCTTCAGCTCGCCTGCCACCCGCGCGGCGACGATGGTGCGCTCACCGGCGAAGAGCTCGGCCGCCGTAGTCCCCGTCGTCACCACGCGCTCTTCCCGCTCGGAATCGCGTTGGATGATCACACGGACGTCTGACACCGGACTCTCCTACCTGAAGGGAACGCACTTTCTCTTACGTGCGTAATGGAGAGGATCGTACCGAGCCGGGGGTGCCCTCCGCGAAACGGTTAACCACCACGACCCGGCGGCCCCCGTCGCACACCGCCGTGGAGCACGTCGGTCCCCGCCGCACACCGCCGTGAAGCACGTCAGTCCCCGCTGCACGCCTCCTCGAAGAAGTCGAGGTTCTCCTGCAGCGACTTCATCAGCCGGTCGCGCTCCGCCTCGTCCACCTGCACGGGTGCCACCCCGGACGCCCCGGTCAGCCGCCGGAATCCGCCGCGGCTCTCCAGCCGCCCGTGCACCCGCACCGGCAGTCCGACGAGATGGGCGTGCCCCGCGATCCGGTACGACTCCTCGTCGAGGGTCATCCGCACGTGCGGCACCTCGGCGCCCGCGATGACCTTCAGCCGTACGGTTCCGCCGCCGCGCGGCCCCGACCTGCGCATCCGCACCACCGCGCCGGTGATGCGCACGGGCACGGAGGGTTCCTCGCGCAGATAGCGGGCCCCCGCCTCACGGAGTGCGGGCAGGTCCCCCGGCGAGAACTCGACGGGTTCCGCGGACGCCGAGCACCCCTCGGGGACCCCGGCGGCGGGCGCCCATTCGACGGCGACCCTGGCACCTTCCGTGCCCCGCACCAGGGCCACGAGCGCCTCCGTGAGCTCATGGCTCACGCCCGCCTCCACGGCCCCGTCGAAGGCGTCCATGCCACCGGTCGCACGCCGGTAGTCGATCGCCTCACGGGCCGCGTACAGCGCCTGGTGGAGGCGGACGGCGAGGGGGCGGCCGGTGGCGACCGGCACGAACGCGGTGAGCCTGCGGCCGCCGGGGGCGGCTCCGACGAGCACGCTCTCCAGGGAGGTGGCGGCGGGCCTGCGGTGGCGGGCGCCGTGGTAGCCGGCCCGCCCGCGCTCGGCGAGGGCGCCCGCGAGGAGTATCTGCCGCGCCGCCGTGCGCATCTGCTCCTCGACGGTCCACGGCGAGACGCCGACCGGGCCCGTCGGCACATCGCGCCACCAGCGGATCTCGTCGCTGGGCACGGCGAGACCGACCAGGACGTCACGGGCGGCGGGCGAGCCGCTGCGGGACAGCGCGACGAGGGCCTCACCGAGGAGGTCCTCGCTGTCGGGGAACGCCCGGTTCTCCGGCACGAGCAGGCTGGTGCCGGAGCCGGGCCCGGGCGGGGTCCAGCGGCCGTACCGGCCCGGCGCTCCTCCGCGGCGCTGCCAGCCGTGCCGGTGCAGCAGCGCGCCGAGGACGGCGGGGTCGACCTGGTCGGGCCGCGGCGGCTGGTCCCACTGGCCCGGCGGCTCGACGGGGTGGGGCCTGACCGGGCGTAGGGGCTCGTCGAAGGGGCGGTGCGTCACGGTATGCCTCCCGTACCGACCCGCGTCATGATCTCGCAGAGCGCCCGGTCGTCGAAGACGCGGGAGGTCGGTATCCGCACGGTGGTCCTGCGCCGGCCGGTGATCCGCTGGCCGGCGAGGTTGATCCAGTAGCAGCAGTGCCGCAGGTCGAGGCGGTCGTGGCCGGCGCGCAGCCAGTCGTCCTGTGACCTGGGCACGAGCATCACGACCAGTATTTTGTGCACCGAGACCGGGGTCCGGGCCAGCTTCTCCAGGTGGGCGTTGTCGAGCGTGAAGGAGAAGGCGGCGCCCGGCGGGTTCGGCGGGATCTGGTACGTGCACTTGAGCTGCACCTTGATGGTGACTTCGTCGTCGACCGTGTGCCCGGGGGCGCTGTGGCTGACGTGCCAGTCGATGCCGTTGTCCGGAAAGGGCTGGGACAGGGAGCAGCCCGAGGCGGCGGCGACCGCGTGCAGATAGCCGACCTGCAATGTCTCCATGCAGGCCGTGGTGGCCAGTGAGCCTCGATGCGGTGCCGTGCGACTGGGCAGCAGCCCGCCCTGCTCGGGCTGCGCGAGCGACATGTGCAACAGCCTTCCGAATTCGGTGAATCCCCGCGACGGGTCGCTGAACTGCAAAGACCCGTACCTCTGTTGTCTCCTTCCGGCGTACGGCGCAAACAGCCCGGGTATCACAAAAAGGGCAGGGGACGGCGCGTCAACTGCCGAAGGTGATCGAGGAGTTGTTTGCGTATGACGTGCTGGTACGAAGGCCCCCTGGCCGCTTTCGACACCGAGACGACGGGTGTCGACGTGGAGACCGACCGGATCGTGTCGGCCGCAGTCGTCGTCCAGGACTCCCCCGGCAGCCGCCCGCGTGTACGGCGCTGGCTGGTGAATCCGGGGGTGCCGGTGCCCGAGGGCGCCACGGCGGTGCACGGCCTGACGGACGAACACCTGCGGCGGAGCGGCCGCTGGCCGGCGCCCGTGATGAACGAGATAGTCAGGGAACTGTCCGAACAGAGCGCGGCCGGACGCCCGCTCGTGGTGATGAACGCGCCCTTCGATCTGACGCTCCTGGACCGGGAGTTGCGCAGGCACCGGGCGTCCTCGCTGGACCACTGGTTCGACGGCGTGCCGCTGCGCGTCCTCGATCCGCGGGTCCTCGACAAGTACCTGGACCGCTACCGCAAGGGCCGCCGCACGCTCACGGACCTGTGCGCGCACTACGAGGTGGAGCTGCAGGGTGCCCATGACGCGGCGGCCGACGCACTGGCCTCGCTGGAGGTCGTACGGGCGATCGGGCGGCGTTTCGCAACCCGCATGGAGCGGCTCTCGCCGGCCGAACTGCACACGTTGCAGGGCGGCTGGCATGCCGCGCAGGCCCGTGGCCTGCAGGCGTGGTTCGCCCGCAGCGGCTCGGACGAACTGGTCGACCAGTCCTGGCCCCTGCGCCCCGAGATCCCGGCGGAGGCCGCCTGAGCCACGCCACTCGCGGGGCATGCAAAAAGCCGGTCCGTCTGTGACGGACCGGCCTTTCCCGGTGGGCGATACTGGGTTCGAACCAGTGACCTCTTCGGTGTGAACGAAGCGCTCTCCCACTGAGCTAATCGCCCGGGAACGCACCGAACAATACAGGTCTCCGTGCGTTTCCTTCAAACCGCTTCGCGGTTCCCGCGAAGGTGGGCGGCGAGCCCGCGCCGCCCGGCCCGCATCATCAGCGCGTGGTTGGCGCGGAAGACGGGCCGCCCCGGCACCGCGAACCGCCGCAGCAGCGGCTTGGTCACACGCACCTCCTGGTCGTAGCGGGCACGCGTGTCCGGTCCGTCGGCGACGAGGGTCCACCGTGCCCAGCCGTCCACGTCACCCGTCATCGTGATCTCCAGGATTCCGGCCGCCATGTCGCGGCGCGTCTCCCGGGCGGTGAACACCAGGTCGTACGGCAGCACCGAGCGGACGCGGATGACACCGCTGACCCCGTCGACGGGCGTCACCTCGCGCACCTGTGGCCACCAGCGCGGATAGCGCTCGGCGTCGGCCAGCGCGCCGTAGACGTCGCCGAGCGGGGCGGCGAGACTCCAGAGGCTGCGGAAGCGGTAGTGCGTCCAGTCCATACGCCTCATGATCCGGGTCCGTCCGTCCGTGACAAGAGCCCACCGCAGACGGTCCACCGCAACCGTTCGCGGCAGCCGTCCGTGGCACCCGCCCGCGACGGGCACACGGCGGGCCCATGGCGGATCTGAGTACGTCCTGAGTATGTGTGCTCATGCCGTGAGACGTGACCCGGACCACACTCCCGGACATGACGAACATTCCGCCGCCGGCCGAGGAGTTGCGGATCCTCGACCACGAGCTGTGGCAACTGGACGCCCGAAGGGCCCAGTTGCTGGCCCGCCGGGCCTGGCTGCTCGACGCGCTCCGGTCGGCCGGGCTCCAGGCGGCCCCGGCCCCTGTCCCGACCACCTGGCCCTCCCGCAGCCACCACCCCCGACGCCCGGAGGCCACGGCCCCCGGTGTGCAGAACGTGCTGCTCGTCCTCGGCGGTGTCCTGCTGACCGTCGCGGCGATCGCGTTCACCCTGGTGAGCTGGGGCGACATGGGCATCGCCGGACGGGCGGCGGTCCTCGGCGCGGTCACCGCGGCCACGCTCGCCGCGCCGGTGCCGCTGCTGAAGCGCGGGCTCCGCTCGACGGCGGAGGCGGTGGCGGGCCTGGGCCTCGCCCTGACGGTGCTCGACGCGTACGCCCTGCACGAGGTCGCCCTCTCCGCAGTGGACGGCGCCGGCTACGCGGCAGCGTCCGCGGCGCTCCTGGCCGCGCTGTGGACGGCGTACGGCCGTGTTCTCGGTGACCTGCGCCTGCCGCTCCCGGCAGCCGTGGCGGCGGCCCAACTCCCGCTCCCGCTCTGGGCGGTCGCGGCCGGCGCTGGCGACCACACGATCACGGCGGCGCTGCTGGTGACGGCCGCGCTCGACGCGGCCGTCACCCTCGCGACGGCGCTGCGCTCCGTACGTGTCGTCGCCGCCGCCGGCGCGTACGGGACGGGCGCCCTGGGCGTCCTGGCAGCCGGCGTCCTCCTGTGGGACGCCCCCGATCCGAGCGCCGCTGCCCGTGCGGCGGCGCTCCTCGCCCTCGCCGCGGCGATCGCGCTGGGGACGGCGTGGCGTGCCCCCGAGGCGCGGGCCGCTCTCGGTCTGGCGTCGGCCGGCGGTCTGCTCGCCGTCGCCGCGGCGGGTGGCGTGCTGCGGTCGGCACTGCCCGGTGTGTGGACGGTCCCGGCCTGTCTGGCCTGCGCCATCGCCCTGCTGGCGGTACGCGGCACCTGGCTGCCCCCGACCGTGCGCCGTGGCCTGTGGTGGTCCTCCGCGACGGTGCAGGCCCTCGCCGTGGCGTGGACCCTGCCCGTCGTGACCCTGGTGCTGCTCGGCCCGGCCGGCTGGGCGTCACGCGTGTGGTCCGGTGCGCCGTCCGACGCCCGTGACGCGGTGACGGTCTCCGCGCCCTGGCCGTCCGGCACGGAGAGCGCACCCCTGGTGCTGGCGGCGGTGGCGGCGGTGCTGGCCCTGACGTTCCGGGGCGGCCCGCTCCGCTCCCTCGCCCTGAGCGGGTCCCTGATCCTGGCCTGGGCCACGGCCCTCGTCCTGCCCGCCGTCGCCGAACTCCCCTACCCGGCAGCATTGCCGGCGCAGGGGGCGATCACGGCGGCGGCGCTCACGGCGGCACTCGTGGCAGCGGCCCACACGCCTCCGACCGCGGACAGCCCTTCGGCCGTCGGCCGGTTCTCACTCCTGACACAGGCTGCGGTGGTGCCCACGGCACTCTGCCTGACGCTCCTCGGCTCACTCCACCTCGTGGCCCTCTCCCTGGCCTCCGAGGCCGCCACGCTCGCCGTCCTCGCGAGCCTGACCGCGGTGTTCGCGGCGGTCGCCGCCCGGCGGACACCGGCCACGATCCGGGCCGTCTCGGCTGCCGCCTCCCTCGCGTACGCCACGGGGCTCGCCTGTGCCGTCGGCGCGTCCCTCGACTGGCAGCCGCAGCACATCGCACTGCTCGTCCTGGTGGTGCCGGCCGCTGCCGCGCTGCTGGCGCCCCGGCTCGGCGACCCCACGACGACGGTGTCCGTCGAGATCACCGGGGCCGTCGCGGCCCTGCCGGCCATCGGTCTCGCGACCGCAGAACTGCCCGTTCTCGCCCTGGTCCTGGCCCTGTGCGCGGTGATCGCCGCGGGCACGGCCGTACGCGAGGACCGCAGGCGGGTCGGTCATGCGGCGGCCGTGCTGTTCGTGCTGGCCGCCTGGGTCCGGCTGATCGCCTGGGAGGTCGGCTCCCCCGAGGCGTACACGCTGCCGGTGACGGTGCCCGCGCTGATCCTCGGGTACGTCCGCAGGAGCCGTGACGCGGAGGCCTCGTCCTGGACGGCGTACGGGCCCGGCCTCTCGGTGACGCTGGTGCCGAGCCTCCTGGCGGTGTGGGGCGACACGAACTGGCTGCGCCCTCTGCTGCTGGGCTCCGCGGCGCTCGCCGTCACCCTCGTCGGCGTCCGTCACCGCCTCCGGGCACCGCTGGTCCTCGGCGGCGGCACGCTCGTCCTGGTCGCACTGCACGAACTCGCCCCGTACATCGCCCAGGCCATGGGCGCGATCCCCCGCTGGGTACCCCCCGCCCTGGCCGGCCTCCTGCTCCTCTCCCTGGGCGCCACCTACGAACAACGCCTACGAGACGCCCGCCGGGCCAGGGACGCCCTGAGCAGAATGCGCTGACACCGCCACCCCGGCCGGGGAGTCGCCCCGCAGGGGCGCTCCCGAGGGGCGCGGGGAACGGCGCGCCCAGCCACAACGGACCCGCACGTCACAACCCACCCCGAACGGGTTCCACCCCCACAGGGAGTCGCCCCGCAGGGGCACTCCCGAGGGGCGCGGGGAACGGCGCGCCCAGCCACAACGGACCCGCACCCAGCCCCTTCCCCCCCCCGGCAGGGGTGCGGCGCGCACGTCGTGGCCGCCCGCGCGGTCCCCCGCACCCCTGAAGGGCCCCAGCGGAAGCGTCACGGCATCCGATCACCGATCAACGCCAGATTCTGAATCGCCGCGAGCCCGTACAACGCAGTCGTGTTCGTGGACACCCAGGCCGCCTCACTACCGGACACCAACCCGGTCGGCCCCCCGACCTCCTTCGTGGACCAGTCGGTCGACTCCTTGTAGTCCCACGTGTCGGCACTGTTGTAGAACTGCCGCCACGCCCGCGCGGCCAGCGCGTCGTCGTCCAGCTCCACCGCCGCGTACGCGTCCTGCCTCGAGTGCCCCTGGAACAACAGCAGAGAGCCGAAGTCGGACCCGTAACGCGCCTTCTGCTCGGCCTTCGTCGCGTTGAAGTACCGGCAGTAGTCGAGCCACGCCTCCTTGAACTCCGGCATGTCGATCTGGTCGAGCAGCTCGGCGTTCAGCTCGACGAGCCCGAACATCGCCGAGAGGTGCGACACCCCGACCACGGCACTCGACGCGACGGCGAACTTCCCGGTGTCGAGGTCGTACAGCGCGCTGCCCTGGACGAACCCGTTGGGTTGCGCGGCGATGGTCTCCATCGTGGACAGGACCCGAGCCTTCGCCTTCTCCCACTTGGGCCCGCGCCGCTCCCACTCGGTGAGCCACGCCGACACCAGCCCGCTCCAGTCGGTGCCGAAGCCGATCGAGAGCGCGTTGCGGTCCGGTTCGTACGGCTCGGTGCGGATCTTGCGGATCGGGTCGAGGACGAGGAACGTCTCGTCGGAGTCGACGTTGGCGTGCATGAGGTCGCCGACGCGTTCGTCGCCGGTGAGGAAGTAGTAGTAGCGCCGGTAGGTGGTGTTGGCGATGCGCTGCTGCTTGGCGCTGTCGGCGTAGTGCTGGACGCCGTGCCGGGTACCGAGGCCGGCCCACTGCCCCAGGTGATAGACGTCGACCTCGCCGGTGTGCCGGGTCATGGCCTCGGCGAAACGGAAGATGTCGGAGCGGCCGGAGCGCATGTAGGCGAACCAGAGCCACAGGTCGGGCGAGAGCTCGGAGTTGTCCCAGGCGTAGCCGCCCACGTCGTAGCACCACTGATGGCGGCTCGGGTCGTACGTGTGCATGATGTCGCCGTAGTCCCAGAAGCCGTACCACCTGCGCATCTCCACCTGGTCCCTGTAATAGGTGAAGAGGAAGTCGAGATGGTCCTCGATCTTCGCCTTGGCGGCGGTGGAGCGGTCCGGCTCGGAGAACAGTCGGCCGAAGACACCGGCCTTGACCAGATGCCGGGGCGGAGCGGCGAGCTGCGCCGGGGTACGTACGGCGGCCACCTGCTTGGCCATCGCCTCGGCACTCGGTGTCGACGCGTGGGCCCAGAAGAGGAGTTCGCTGGTACGGGCGATGCCGTAGGGGGTGCCGAAGCCGGGCTCGTAGTCCTCGTAGGTGATGTTGAGGCCTTCGAGCTGTTCGGGGTACGTGTCCTGGCCCATGCCGTCGTGGTAGAAGCGCAGGTCCATGGGCTGCGACTCGGGCGACCAGAGCCAGAGCGTGACCTCGGCCTCGTCGGTCTGGGCGTCGCGGATGTCGAGCTGGGCGGGGAACTTCTCCCAGAAGTCCCGCAGCCCGAAGGCCAGTCCGCCGCTCGCGCCGCCGACGTACCCGAAGCCGCTGGCCCGCCGACCACCGCCCGCGGAGATCCAGCCATGGCCCTTCTTGGTGCGCTTGCGCACGCCGAAGCCGTCCGCCGACAGCTGCGAGAGGGTGTAGTCGCCCCATTCGGGGATGTACTGGAGCCGGGTGGTCACCCGCTGGTCCCAGGTCGACGGATCGGGCAGCTTCTGTCCCTCGAACTGGGCCGTCCGGATGGCCGCGCCCGGGTCCCGGCGCAGCCCGGTGATCCCCTTCACCGCCTCGCGCAGCAGCCCGGTCCCCTCCCCGCCGATACGGATGTGCCGGTCGTACGCGGCGTCGCGCATCGGCACCTTGAAGCGGACGCCGATGCCGCGGATGAAGTCGCCACTGGCCTTGCCGGGTTCCTGGGTGCCGTCGAAGGTGATCGTGTGCACCATGCGGAACGACTCGCCGCCCGCGTAGAAGTAGAGCCGCACCGAGAAGGGCAGCCAGCTCCGGCTGCCCTTGCGGTGCTTGCCGTCGATACGGACGACGGCGCGGACCGGCCCGTCCTGCTCGACCTCGGCCTCGGAGATCACGCTCTCGAAGCGCTCGTACTTCTCGGCGCCCTGGTCGCCGTCCTCGATCTCCGGCTGGCGCAGCAGCACGAGACGCCCGTCCCTGGCGATCTCCGTCCAGCCGCGCAGTACGGACCTGACCAGCGTGGAACCGCCCTTGCCGAGCTTCGCGGTGATGACCCCGGTCGACACCTCGATGGAGCCGCCGCGCCTGTCGACGGTCACCTTCTTGGCGGGCGCGGCGGGCGAACCCGCGTCGAGGGTGAGCTTGCCGCTGCCCGCTCCCGGCCCGACCGCGTGCGCGGTCCACTTGAGGGAGCCGTCGGGCCAGTAGCCGATCGGCCAGGACTGCACGGGCACGGCCTTGCCGTCGGCGTCGGTCAGCGCGAAGGTCTGGTCCTTCTCGTACGCGCCCTTCGGCCAGGGCACGCCCACGGTCGAGCCCGGTGCCTCGCCGAGGCCGCCGTCCTCCAGCCAGTCCAGGGTCACCGGGTCCGCGTCGGCGGCCTCGGCTCTCGGGGCGGCCTGCGCTGCCTGCGCATCTTGCGCGCCCAGGGCCCAGCTGAACTGGGCGGCGGCTCCGGCGACGGCGGCCGCCTTGAGGAGGGACCTGCGGGGGATGGGGGACATGGCCTTCCTTTCCTTACGAGTCCTTGCGAGGAAGTCAGGGGCATGACAGAGAGAGGGGCGACGCCGGGGCGCCTGCCTTGTGAGCCTTGAGCCTTGCGAACCTTGTGAGCCTTGTAATTCTTGTGAGAAACCGCCGGTCAGCGGTGGCGACCGCGTTCCTCCACGGCGAGGGCCGCCGCCGCCACGGCCCCCAGGACGGGGATCGCCAGCGGCGGCACGAACCAGGCGGAGACGGCCACGACGACCAGTCCGCCGACGAGCAGGAAGGACCCCGCGGGGTCGAGGACCGTACGGCGCCCGGCGGCGCCGAGCAGCTCGCGCCAGGAGGCGCCGGGCTCCCAGACCGCCGCCGCGCGCAGCCCGGCGACGGCCAGCCCGATCAGCGCGAACAGCCCCACGGCCCCGACGAACGGGCCGCCCGGGATCCCGGCGCGTACGGCCTGCACATCGACCCACACCGCGAGGGCCGCCGCCCACCCGGCGAGTCCGGCGAGCCACCCGCCGCGCACGGCGGCACGGAAGTCCGCGACGAACTCCCGCAGGCCGCCGGCCTCATGAGCCGTACGCCGCCGGAGGTGCCGTGACCCGGCGGCGAACGCGGCGGGGTAGGTGACCACGGGCAGCGAGGCCACCGCGATCCACACCCCGGTGAGCAGACACTCGGCGAAGAGCGCGAACCGCTCGGCGAGGGCGGACTCCCGCTGGGGGCGCTTCTGCGCGGACACCGGCGCCGGTGCCGTACGAGCCTTCATGTGTGGGTCAGCCCTTCAGACCGGAGGTCGCCATACCGTCGATCAGATAGCGCTGGAAGGCGAGGAAGAAGGCCAGCACGGGCAGCAGCGCCACCAGTGACATGGCGATCATGCCGCCGTAGTTGGCGACGCCCTCCTGGTCGCGGAACATCATCATGCCGAGGGAGACGGTGTACTTGGCGGGCTCGTTGAGGTAGATCAGCGGGCCCATGAAGTCGTTCCAGGCGTTGATGAAGGTGAAGATCGCACTGGTGATGAGGGCCGGCCGGCACAGCGGCAGGACGATCGACCAGTAGATCCGCAGGTGACCGCAGCCGTCGAGCCGGGCCGCCTCGTCCAGTTCCTTGGGCAGGTTCCGCATGAACTGCACCATGAGGAAGACGAAGAACGCCTCGGTGGCCAGGAACTTGCCGATCAGCAGCGGCACGTACGTGTTGATCAGTTCCATCTTCTGGAACATCACGTACTGCGGGATGAGCAGCACGTGGTACGGCAGCAGCAGGGTGCCGATCATCAGCGAGAACATCAGGTTGCGCCCGGCGAACCGGATGCGGGCGAAGGCGTACGCCGTCAGCGAGCAGGAGATGAGGATGCCGATGACGGAGCCGAGCGCGTAGAAGAGGGAGTTCTGGAAGAACGTGGCGATCGAGATGTCCGCGATGCCGTCGGCGAGCCCCTTGAAGTTCTGGAGGATCGGGCTGGTCGGGAAGAGCTGCAGGCTGCCGATGATCTCCCGGCTGGGCTTGAACGAGGCGCCGAGGACCCAGACGACGGGATAGAGGACGACCGCGAGGACGAGCAGCGCGCCGAGGTGCCAGGCGAGCGATCCGGTGCTCTTCCGCCCGAGTGCCGGGGACTTGCTCGGCGGGGTGGCGTTCGTACGCGTGGTCACGGTCGTGGCCGTGGTCGTGCCGGTGGTGCTCATCGGGAGGCCTCCTCGTAGTGCACCCATCGCTTCTGGGACCAGAAGAGGACCGCCGTCACCAGCGCCACGGCGAGCAGCAGCATCCAGGCCATCGCGGAGGCGAAGCCCATCTGGGCCTCCTTGAAGCCCTTCTGGTACAGGTAACAGGTGTAGACGAGCGTGGCGTCGGCCGGTCCGCAGGTGGCGTTGGAGACGACGTACGCGGAACCGAAGATCTGGAACGAGTGGATGGTCTCCAGCAGCACGTTGAAGAACAGCACGGGGGAGATCATCGGCAGGGTGATGCTCCAGAACCGTTTGAACGGTCCGGCGCCGTCGACCTCGGCCGCCTCGTACAGCTCCCTCGGTACCTGCTTCAGGCCGGCGAGGAAGATGACCATGGGGGCGCCGAACTGCCAGACGGTGAGTGCCACCAGGCTGTAGAGCACCCAGTCCGGATTGCCGACCCAGCCACCGACGTCGAACCCGAAGAACGACTGCGTACGGTCCACCGCGGCGTCGTCGGAGAACAGCGCGCGCCACACGAAGCCGATGGACACGCTCGCGCCGATCAGCGAGGGGGCGTAGAACGCGGCCCGGTAGAAGGCCTGCCCGCGCCGGCTCTGGGCGAGCAGCAGGGCGACCCCCAGCGCGAGCAGCAGCTTCAGCGGGGTGCCGATGATGACGTACTTCGCCGTCACCTCGACCGACTTCTGCCACCGGGGGTCGTCGAGCATCCGGGTGAAGTTGTCGAGGCCGATCCACTTCGGGGAGTCGAAGAGGTTGTAGTCGGTGAACGCGAAATACAGCGATGCGGCCATGGGCCCCGCGGTCAGCAGCAGAAAGCCCGCGATCCAGGGGGACATGAAGAGGTAGCCGGCCAGATTCTCCCGGCGGCCCCGCCGCTTGGCGGCGGCGGGGGGACCGGGACGCTTCTCCGGGGCATCCGGCGGAGAGTCCTTGATGAGCGTCGTCACTGCTGTTCCCATCAGGTGGCGAGGGCGGTCTTCGCCTCGGAGAAGAACTGCTTGACCGCGTCGGAGACCTTCGTCTTGCCCGTCGACATGTCGCCGGCGACGCGCAGGAACGCGGCCTCCACGGTGTCGGCGCCCGCCGGGTGCGGCGTGATGGTCCCGAGCAGCCCGGCATCGGCGACGTCCGCCTCGTACTTCGCGATCGCCTGGTTGGGGGCGTCGGTCGGCTTGTACGCGTCGAACTGCTCCGTGGTGGAGAGCAGGCCCCGGTCGTAGCCCATGATCTTGCCGACCTCGGGGTCGTGGACCATGAAGGAGATGAACTGGGCCACTTCCTTGGGGTGCTTGGTCCGGGCGAAACCGCTCAGCATGAGCGAGCCGAGGTACTGGCCGGTCTCCTTGCCGTCGGTCGTCGGGATCGGCGCCAGCCCGTAGGTGCTGTCGCCCTCCACGGAGTAGCGCACGGTGAAGTTGTCCCAGGTGAACTCGGACCCGGCGTCGCCGGAGGCCAGCGCCGACTTCGGCTTGAGCTGCTCGACCTTCTTCGGGTCGGTGACGATTCCGGCCTTCACACGGTTGTAGCCGTCCTGCCACCACTCCGTCAGATCGGCCTCCTCGAAGCCGAGTCCGTCCTCGGTGAAGAACGCCTTGCCGTTCTGGCGCAGATAGAGGTCGTAGAGGTACATGATCCCGAAGTAGCCGCTGTCGCCCGCCACCTTCTGGGTGTCGTGGATCTTCTTGAGCGCGGCGAAGTACTCGTCCCAGGTCCAGCCCTGCTCGGCCTTCACACCGGCGGCTTTGAAGACTTTCTCGTCGATGACGAGCGACATGGTGTTGGAGCCGACGGGTATGCCCAGCAGTTTCCCGTCGACCTCGCCGACCTTCTCGACTCCGGCCCGGAAGTTCTTGAGGTCCAGATTTCCCGCGTCCACTTGGGACTTGAGGTCGAGAAGAATACTTCTCTTGTCGTACTTCCGCAGGAATGCGACCGCGTTCTGGAATACGTCCGGTGGATTCCCGCCCGCGGCCTGGGTCTGGAACTTCTCCCAAAAGGCCACGTAATCCTGGAAGTCCGTCTTCACCTTGATCTTCGGATACTTCTTCTCGAAGAGCTTGATGGACTGGTTGATGCGCTTGGCCCGCTCCTCCGCGCCCCACCAGGCGAAGCGGATCTCGACCGTGCCGTCGCCCGATCCGCCGCCGTCTCCCCCGCAGCCGGCCGTCGCGGCGAGCCCGACCGTCGCCAGCGACGCTCCGGCCGCCTTGAGGACCGTCCGCCTCTCAACACTCCCGTTTTTTCCCACAGTCGGGCCTCCCCGCGACGTCGCTGTCCGCTGCCATGAATCGTTTCAAGTAAGCGCTTGCTGGCACAAGGTACGGAGGCCCTAAGCGGTCGTCAATGATTCGGACAGGAATTGATGTGAAGCGGCCCGCCGACGCGTCAGCGTGAACTGGGGCGAATTGACCGCGGAGTTGGGCTGCTCCGCAGGTAGGGCGGGGTGGGCCGAGTGGTCGAACGCAAATATGAAGGGCGGGGGTTCGGTGGGGGAAGGCCGAAAGGGAGGGGCGGGACCGCGGGCTGAGGGTGTGCGGGGCCGCGGGCGTGCGGGATGCCGTGTCGGCCGGGAGCCGGCATCTACGAGCGGCGGGGTTGTGGGGGCAAGGCCGCGGGGTGCCGCCTCCGAGCGAGGGGCGCGGGATGCGGGCCGTGGGGTGCCGCCTCCCAGCGACGGGCGCGGCATGGGGCCGCGGGGCCGCCACCCCCAAGCACGAGGTCGAGGTGCGAGCCGTGGCTGCCGTCAGGGGAACGCGGGCGGCGGGGTGCGGCAGTCGGGCCGTCAGGAACGACGACAGGCGGCTGGGTCCACGAGTTCCGTGGACCCAGCCGCCTGTCGGCAACGTGGGCGATACTGGGATCGAACCAGTGACCTCTTCGGTGTGAACGAAGCGCTCTCCCGCTGAGCTAATCGCCCGGGCGCAGGAAGTAGATTACCCCATGTCAGGGCGTGCTTCCGACCGGCCCGTGAGTGCGCGGACCCCCGCTACTCCTTGATGTTCCACGGCATCTCGATGCCGAACTTCCACACGTACACCCCGACCAGCACCGCGATGATCACCAGCCCGATGCTCGTCAGGATGATGTTGCGACGCCGGACCTTCGGGTCGAGTGCCTTCTGTGTCGCCTCGGTGACTTTGCGCTTCGTCCAGCGGAGCACCAGCTGCGCCCAGACGAACTCGGTCGCCCAGATCGCCATACCGCCGAAGATCACCAGCCAGCCCGGACCGGGCAGGGGCAGCATGATCACACCGGCCACGACGACCGCGAGACCCACTACGAAGACGCCCACCTGCCAGCTCAGGTGCAGCATGCGGCGCGCCTTGATGAATTGCGGCGCACGGGACCCGAGCGCCGGCTCGCTCTTAGTTTCGTCGGTCGCCATGGCGACCTCCCCCGTTCCGTCACTCCCCGTATTCATACGGCCAAACCCTACCGGACGGAAACCGGTCACCGGAATGGTCGTAGTACGCGAACGGGTACTCGGCCGGATGAGGTACCTAAAGACACGCAAAACACTCAGAGGGGTTTACAACGGCACCGTAGGTGGCATGTCGATTTCGCCGACGTGCGAATCCCCGAGCGCACACTGAGCGAAAGGCCCTGGCGCTTATGAACACCACGGTCAGCTGCGAGCTGCACCTGCGCCTCGTTGTGTCGAGCGAGTCCTCTCTGCCTGTCCCCGCAGGCCTGCGGTACGACACGGCCGATCCCTACGCCGTGCACGCCACCTTCCACACCGGAGCGGAGGAGACTGTCGAATGGGTGTTCGCCCGCGACCTTCTCGCCGAGGGTCTGCACCGGCCCACCGGTACCGGCGACGTCCGAGTCTGGCCGTCCCGTAGCCACGGTCAGGGCGTCGTGTGCATCGCCCTGAGCTCTCCGGAGGGCGAAGCACTGCTGGAGGCCCCTGCGCGGGCCCTGGAGTCGTTCCTGAAGCGCACCGACGCCGCCGTGCCCCCTGGCACGGAACACCGGCACTTCGATCTCGATACGGAGCTCTCACACATCCTGGCCGAAAGCTAGGACGGGACTCCGCACCAAGCCGCCCGGCGCCGTCCACTCGGGGTGACGGCTCGGGCTCAGACAACCGCATATGGATCACATGGGTGCCGTCTCCGTGCGACTTGCGGGGGCGGCGCCTTTGCAGTGCCCTGGGGTGGGGTGCGGGTTCTGTGCGGGGTGTCCTGGGCCGAGTGCGCCGTTCCCCGCGCCCCTGGGTGGGTCGGGGGCCAGGTCGGACGTCCAGCGCCCGGCGACTTCCGCTGGGCGCGCCGTTCCCCGCGCCCCTCAGGTGAGTGGGGGTCCCGGTCGGACATCCAGTACCCGGCGACTTCCGCTGGGCGCGCCGTTCCCCGCGCCCCTCAGGTGAGTAGGGGTCCCGGTCGGACGTCCAGTGCCCGGCGGCTGCGGCTGGGCGCGCCGGTTCCCGCGGCCCAGACGGGTGGGCCCGGGTTCTCTTCGTGTGGAGCCGCTAGCATCGGCCTGCATCGGCGGGCGTCCGCCCGACCCCCAGGCCAGGGAGCGAAACGTGCTGATCACCCACGACACCCGGTGCGCCCTCGACACCGTGGTCGATCTGGTGAACACCGCACCGGAGGACGACACCACGGACGGACTCGCCAACCTCGCGGCGCTGCTCGATTTCGTACGAAACCACAACATGAGCGATGTCGGGACCCTGTCCGAGCTCGATCTCTCGGCGGTGCGCCGGATCCGGGGCCGCTTCGCCGCGGTCTTCGCCGCTCCCGACGCCCGTACCGCCGCCTCGCTCATCAACGAACTCGTCGCAGCCGCGGGCACCACGCCGCGTCTCACGAACCATGACAGCTATGACTGGCACGTGCACTACTTCGCACCGGGCGCGTCCGTCGCCGACCATCTCGCCGCGGACTGCGGCATGGCACTGGCCTTCTTCGTGGTCGCGGGGGAACAGGAACGGCTGCGTCGCTGTGAGGCACCGGACTGCCGACGCGCCTTCGTCGATCTCTCCCGCAACCGCTCCCGCCGCTACTGCGACAGCCGCACCTGCGGAAACCGTCTTCATGTGGCCGCCTACCGGGCACGGCGCAAGGAAGCGGCAGGCTGACGGAGTCCGCAGCGGGTGACGCCGGGGACTCCGTTTACGGCTCAGAGCAGCAGCAGATCGTGCAGCGAAGCCATGAGCAGCAAACAGCCGATCACCGCAAGGAAGATCATCAGCGGTGGCTGGGAAAGCGCGAAGAGACAACCCCGCCGTTCCTCGGGAGGAACAACGGTGTCGCTCTGGGTTGTGTCCAGCATCTCGCCGCGATGATGACGCAGCCGAGACTCCCCGGGCGATCAACACGCCCGGATTATGGGGGAGTTAGCCGAAATCCGTGACACGGCGTTCCACGATCTGGGATAGGCGCGCGCCCGCGGACGATCGCAGGTCCATCCGGCTCGCGGGGGCGATTCAGAAAATCCTCGCGTGCCGCTGATTCTTCATATCCCGTGCTTTTTCAGGATGGCCTCGATGTCGCTGAAGTCGTCCCCCGCCGCGGCCTTGCGCGGCTTGGCCTCGGGGCGGGCCGCCGGGCGGGCGGTCGCCGGGCCCAGCGAGGGCGCCGAGGCCGCCGGGGCCACCGCCTCGCGCTGCGCGGCCCTGGCCGCCCTGCGCTCCTTGCGGGTCCCGCCCGAACGCCGCTCCACCGCGCGCGTGGTCATGAACAGCAGCCAGGCCGCCCCGAGCACGCCGAAGCCGGCCCAGGCCGTCGGGCTGAAGGCGGTGTCGGCCGCCCATTCGACGACCCCGGTCATCACCAGACCGAGCGGGACCAGCGAGTAGGCGGCAAGGCGGGCCGCGGTGAGGAAACGCTTGCGGTACGCGGTGACCGCGGCGATGCCCAGGCCTGCCGCGGCGACGGCGGAACAGACGGTCTCGGCAATCATCCGGTCCTCCAGGCATGGTGAGCGGGGCGGGGCTGGGCACTTCGTCCCTTCCATCCTGCACCGCCCCGTGCCCGGTATGCCATGGTCCGGGGATACCTCAGGGACATCTCCGGGTCGGGTCCTCCTGAGGTCCCGGTTGGGCCGCACAGGTCCCGGCTGGAAGACTGGCCCCATGAGCGACTCCTCCCCCGCCCGCCCCGCCGTCCCCGTCCTGGACATCTGGTGCGAACTCCAGTGCCCGGACTGCCGTAGCGCCCTGGACGACCTGCGCGCGCTGCGTGCCCGTTACGGCGACCGGCTGGAGCTGCGGCTGCGGCACTTCCCGCTGGAGAAGCACAAGCACGCGTTCGCGGCGGCCCAGGCCGCCGAGGAGGCCGCGGAACAGGGCAGCGCCTGGCCGTACGTCGAGGCGGTGCTGGAGCGCGTGTCGGAGCTGGACCGCGAGGGGGAGGCGCTTCTCCTCGATGTGGCCCGCGGACTCGGCCTGGACGTCGAGGAGTTCGACACGGCCCTGATCGACGGCCGGCACATCCTGATCGTCGACGCCGACCAGGCCGAGGGCAAGGCCATCGGCGTGACCGGCACGCCGACGTACGTCATCGACGGTGAGCGGCTCGACGGCGGCAAGAGCCAGGAGGGGCTGCGCGAGCGGATCGAGGAGATCGTGGACCGCTTGCTGGCCGAGCGGGAGGCCTGACGACCACCGCCTCCTGCCGAACGAACCCGGCCGACGCCCCTGCCTCCCGGCTCCCGGCTCCCGGCTCCCGGCATGGGCTCCCACCCGCCCCCAGCCCAGCCCCACCCCCTACAGCAGGTCCTTGTAGAAGTGATACGTGGTCGTCTCGTAGCCGAGTGACTCGTAGAGCCGCTCGGCCGGGGTGTTCCCGGCGGAGACGTTCAGGCGGACACCAGGGTGTCCGGCGGCGAACGCCCGCGCCTCCGCCAGGAGCATCAGTGAACGGCCGTGCCCCCGGCCCCGGTGTCTCTCGTCGGCCTCGACGCGGTCGACGAACGCCCAGCCGTCGCGCGACGCCAGCCACAGCATGCCCACCGGAGTCCCCTCGTGCTCCAGAACGCTGAGGTCCACGCCCTCGCTGCCGAGCCCGTCCGGCAGCAGAGTGGCGTGGTCCCGCTCGGACTTGGCGCGGGCCTCGGCCTCGGGGACGCCCCGGGTGATCCGGCTCCGGGTGTGCTCCTCCTCGGCCCGCACCGACCAGGCTTCGAACTCGGCCTCCGTCATGGGGCGTCCCCGGCTGCCGGCGGGCAGTTCGGGCGCGGTGTCGCCGAGCCGTTTCTCCATGGCACGGTTGCGCAGCACGTAACCGAGGGCCGTCACGAGCCTCAGGGCCGTCGCGGCGTCGGCCGGTACCGACACCTCGATCCGCCGGCAGCCCCATCCGCGCGCCACCTCCTCCGCGGCGAGCGCGGCCACGGTGCCCCGGCCGCGTCCCCGGTCCGGCTCCTCGATGCGCAGTTCACGGATCCGGGCGACGGACGACTCGGGGCCGGAGCGGGTGGCGAGGTGTATCGCTCCTACGGGACGACTGTTCACGCACACCGTGTAGTGGCGCGACAGCGAACCGTCGCCGTCTCGCTGAAGCGGCTCGGTCGGCCGCAGGGTGGTGGTCATCAGGGGTGTTGTACCCGTCCGGACACCCTCACGCCATCGAGTTCGGCCGACGGTTTCCGACCGGCGACCGACTCGGGGGACGGCTCAGGGGTCGAGGTCGTCGCCGGCCCGCTCGTCGAAGATCCGCATGGCCTTGGCGGTCACCGGGCCGGGGGCGCCGGGCAGTTCGCGGTCGTCGACCCGGTGCACGGCCTGTACGTCGCGCAGCGTCGAGGTCAGGAAGACCTCCTCGGCCCGCTCCAGGACGTCCAGCGGGAGGTCGGTCTCCCGGGCGCCGGTCCAGTCGACGGTGAGGGCGCGGGTGATGCCCGCGAGGCACCCGGAGGCGACGGGCGGGGTGTGGATCTCGCCGTCGAGGACGACGAAGACGTTGGAGCCCGTGCCCTCGCAGAGCTGCCCGACGGTGTTCGCGAACAGCGCCTCGGACCCGCCCCGCTCACGCGCGCGGGCGAGGGCGACGACGTTCTCGGCGTACGACGTCGTCTTGAGGCCCGTCAGCGCGCCGCGCTCGTTGCGGGTCCAGGGGACGGTGATCACGGCAGTGGAGTCGGGGCGTCGGCTGGTCTCCCCCAGGGCCACGACCAGGGTCTGCCCGCGCTCACCACGGTCCGAGCCGAGCGGTCCATGACCGCCGGTGTACGTGATCCGCAGGCGGCCGAGTGGCATCGGATTCGCCTCCAGGACGGCCGTGCAGGCCCGGCGCACCTCGTCGCGGTCGGGCTCGGGCAGTCCGAGACCGGTCGCCGAGCGCGCCAGCCGGTCGAGGTGCCGGGTGAGCGCGAAGGGACGGCCGTGGACCGCCTTCACGGTCTCGAAGATGCCGTCGCCCACGGTCAGCCCGTGGTCGAACACCGAGACACGGGCCGACTCGCCGTCCTGCAGCCTGCCGTCGAGCCAGATCTTCACTGAACCTCACCTCACGAGAACGCCGAGAACGTGCGGGGTCACCGGCCCTGTGTGCTCTTCCGGCCGGAGACCCCGGGGCCGTCCGCGGACGTGGCCCCGCCCACGTCACCCGCGTCGTACGCCCCTGGGTACTCCCCCGACGCTACAGCGAGCAGCCGGGCGGCCTTCAGCTCGGTCTCCTCCCATTCGCGCCGGGGGTCCGAGCCCCAGGTGATGCCCGCGCCGGAGCCGAAGCACAGCAGGCCGCGGGCCCGGTCGATCCAGAAGGTGCGGATCCCGACGGCCAGCTCCCCGGTGCCGCGGTCGGCGTCGACCCAGCCGACGCCGCCGCAGTACGGCCCGCGGGGCGCCGTCTCCAGTTCCTCGATGATCCGCAGGGCGCTGGACTTGGGGGCGCCGGTGACGGATCCGGGCGGGAAGGTCGCGCCCAGCAGCTCGGGCCAGCCGGCGCCCTCGCGCAGTTCGCCGCGGACGGTGGAGACGAGGTGGACGAGCCCCGGGTGCTTCTCGACGACGCACAGGTCGGGCACGGTCACGGTGCCCGTGGCGCACACCCGGCCCATGTCGTTGCGGACCAGGTCCACGATCATCACGTTCTCGGCGTGGTCCTTCGGCAACAGGTCCGCCTCGGTGCGCCCGGTGCCCTTGATCGGCCCCGACTCGACGACACGGCCGGTCCGGCGCAGGAAGAGCTCCGGGGACGCGGTGGCTATGTCGACGCCGTGCCCGGGCAGCCGAATCGTTCCGGCATACGGTGCCGGGTTGCCGCGTGCCAGCAGGGCGGTCAGCGCGTCCACGTCGGCGTCCGGCGCGACGGGCGCCGACAGCACCCGGCAGAGGTTCGCCTGGTACACCTCGCCGGCCGCGATGAGCTCACGTATGCGGCGTACCCCCGCCGTGTACGCGGTGCGGTCGAGCGACGACGTCCAGTCGTCGACCGCGGGGCCCGTCCACCGTCCCGGCACCGGCGCGGGTACGGCCTCGCGTCGCACGTCCGCGAAACGGGCGCAGACCACGCGCCCCTCGAAGTCGGCGCTGACGGCCCAGAAACCCCTGGAGTCGAGCGCCGCGGGGTCGCCGGTGACATCGAGGAGGCCGGTCGCGACGAGGCCGCCGAAGCGGGCGAGAGCTGGGAGGTCGTGCACGACTGTGAGTCTATGGTGGGTGACCTGCGGGTGCCTCGACCGTGTCCTGGAGCGGGCGTAGCGCAGCACGCTGCGCAAACGCGTTTTTGTGCTGGCCCGGGTATCCGCTAGAGTTCAACACGTCGCCGGGACGCGAGAGCCGACCGGAAACGACAAGCGGACGTAGCTCAGTTGGTAGAGCGCAACCTTGCCAAGGTTGAGGTCGCCAGTTCGAACCTGGTCGTCCGCTCGCAGGAAGTGGGGGATCTTCCCGACCCCCCGCGCTCCTGGTGGAGTGGCCGAGAGGCGAGGCAACGGCCTGCAAAGCCGTCTACACGGGTTCAAATCCCGTCTCCACCTCCAAGGACGATTAGCTCAGCGGGAGAGCGCTTCCCTGACACGGAAGAGGTCACTGGTTCAATCCCAGTATCGTCCACTGGATCTGCCGGTAGGTACGGTGGGATCCGGTCCCGCGCGATTAGCTCAGCGGGAGAGCGCTTCCCTGACACGGAAGAGGTCACTGGTTCAATCCCAGTATCGCGCACGCAGCACGTACCACCAGGCAGTACGCATCACCGGCAGGTCCCACCCGCGCGATTAGCTCAGCGGGAGAGCGCTTCCCTGACACGGAAGAGGTCACTGGTTCAATCCCAGTATCGCGCACCACCCGAAGCCCCCGACCGTCTCGTACGGTCGGGGGCTTCGTCGTTCCTCGGGTCAGGAGGAGAAGAGCATGTGGCCGAAGCTCTTCTGACGCTTGTGGCCGTGGCCGTACTGACCGCCGTGTCCACCGTGACCGCCGTGCTGCGGGGCGCCCCAGGCTGGTGCGGGTGCGGACGGGTAGGCCTGCTGGGCGCCCGGGGGCGGCGGGCCCGGCTGCGACCACTGACCCTCCAGACGGGTCAGTGACTCCAGCTCGCCGTAGTCGAGAAAGATCCCGCGGCAGCCGCTGCACTGCTCGATCTGGACACCATTGCGGTTGTACGTGTGCATCGGCGCATGGCACTTCGGACACTGCATGCTCGGCTCAACTCCTCGCCGGTCGTTACTGCTTCCGCCAGGACAGACTCTGTCCGGCTGCGGTCGGTTGCACCCTACGTCGCGAATCCTCCCGCCAACTCGGGCGGGTGCGTGGCCATTCGGTCACATGCGTCGATCACGGACGTCTCGACCTCGTCCAACGGGCGCCCCGCCGCGACCGACTTGGCGATCGCCTGGGCCGCGGTCTGCACGGTCAGGGCGCGGGCCGGCACGTCGAGGGCGGGCCAGGGGTCGCTGTCCGCGGGGACGGCCGTGCCCCCGGCCTTCCGGTACGCGGTGAGGAAGCGGGTCCACTCGTCGGGCGGGAGGAGGCCGCAGGCGAACCAGGCGGCGGGGCGGGCCAGGTCCCAGGCGGGGTCGCCCCGGCCGAGGTCGTCGATGTCGATGAGCAGCCAGTCGCCGCTCCCCGACCGCACCAGCTGGCCCAGGTGCAGATCGCCGTGGCACAGGGTGCGCAGGTCCGGCATGGGGGCCTCGTCGCGTGCCCAGGGGGGCAGGACGGCCCAGGCGCGCAGGACGGGGGAGGCCGCCGGGTGGGGTCCTGCGGCCCGGAGGCGGGCGACGGCCCGGGCGGCCTTCACCGGGCCGCGCATGGGCGGCAGTCCGGGCGGGAGGACGGAGTCGGGAGTGCGGTGCAGTCGCGCGAGGAGGGTCGCGGCCTCCTCCCAGGGAGCGGCGTCGGGGTCGTCACGGTCCACGGGGGTGCCGTAGGACCAGAAGGTGACCGGCCGGCCGTGCAGTTCGACCGCGCCAGGGCCGAGCGGCGGCAGGAGGACACCGTCGAGCCCGGGGTGGGCGGCCACGGCCAGCCGCGCCGCGAGCCGCGTGGGGTCGGTGTCGGCGGCGTGCGCCTTCGCCACCGTGCCGCCGTGCCGGACGACGGTGCCGTCGGAACGGTCGGCCAGCACGGAGGTGTCCGTACCGCAGGCGCAGGCCTCCGCCGCCGGATGGGCGGCGGCCCGCACCTTGGCACGGAGCGCGGGCAGCACATCTGCGGTCACTCGGGTCCCCCTGAAGTCGTACGTCCCGTCCCCGCGTGGGCGGGTCCACAGGGTCTCAGGTGCGTGCGCGGGCAAAGCAATGCGGGCGCAGCTCCCCAGCTGCGCCCGCATTTTTTGCCGTCCGCCGCACCCCCGTCCCCACGGGGTTTCATGGCCGGATGTCCCCGCCCGGACCGCTCTTCCGGGCCTGGGGCGCCGCTCAGCGCCCCAGCATCACGCCCACGGACGACGCCTGTGTGACCACTGCCTCCCAGCCGCCGAAGACGACTACGAGCAGGGTGGCCAGTGGGAGGACCATGGCCGTCGCCACCAGGGGGTGGCGCCGACCGGACCGGCTGGGCCCGAACGCGGCGCTGTACGCCTTGCGTCCCTGCGTGCGGATCATGGTCCGCGATGCCGTGTCAGCCATGGTCCCTCTCCTGACCGTTCTGTTGGAAAGCTTCTGGTGTCCGACTCTGAATATCTGGCAGCGGCGGGTGTCTGACCTCGGGGGACGAGTGCTGCCACCCGCCGCTTGACAACAAATCTAGGCGGGAGGGGCGTGTGGGTCGTCATGCCCTCGTACCTATTGCCGGGCCTCCCGGAGGATGAGCGGTGACCTGCGGAGTACTCCCCTGGGTGGAGAAGAGGTCCTAGGTCTCGGGGGTTTCCCGGAGGGGACGTCCGGTCTGTTCCGAGCTGTCCTCTCTCGGGACCGGTTGTTCGACCAGTGCGAGCACCCTGGTGGCCATGAACCGGGCCGTACGGACGACTGATCCACTTCGGGTGACTTCGCTCACTTCGACCACCCCTCTGCGGACCGCTGTCTCCACCCGCCGACCCGCCCGGCTGGCCACCACCTCGTACGTACGGGTCGTGTCTCCCGCGTCGACCACTATCTCCACGCGATCACCCTTCACGGGTCCAATCCCCCTTCTGCGCGCGATGGTTGGGAATCCGCGCAGCTCAACGCCGCGGCAGTCCCCCGTCCCCTGACCACCTTTCAAGTTTCCCACCCGGCACTGACAATCGGTCGGGCCGTGAGGGCGCGGCCTCTGCGCGCACCCGGCCGCGGAAACGTAAGCTGTGGCTCGTCAAACGGACCGGGCAGCGGGGATGGACATGGCGATGATGCGCCTGAGGCGCGAGGACCCGCGTGTCGTCGGCTCGTTCAGGCTTCACCGACGGCTCGGCGCGGGCGGGATGGGCGTTGTCTATCTGGGCTCCGACCGGCGCGGCCAGCGGGTCGCGCTGAAGGTGATCCGGCCCGACCTCGCGGAGGACCAGGAGTTCCGGTCGCGCTTCGCCCGCGAGGTGTCGGCGGCGCGCAGGATCCGGGGCGGGTGCACCGCGCGGCTCGTCGCGGCGGACCTGGAGGCCGAACGGCCCTGGTTCGCGACGCAGTACGTTCCCGGGCCCTCGCTGCACGACAAGGTCACCGAGGACGGACCGATGTTCGCGTCCGAGGTCGCGGCCGTCGGCGCCGCCCTCTCCGAGGGGCTCGTCGCCGTGCACGAGGCCGGGGTCGTCCACCGGGACCTGAAGCCGTCGAACATCCTGCTGTCCCCCAAGGGGCCGCGCATCATCGACTTCGGTATCGCCTGGGCGACCGGCGCGAGCACCCTGACGCACGTCGGTACGGCCGTGGGTTCGCCCGGCTTCCTCGCGCCGGAGCAGGTGCGGGGCGCCGCCGTCACACCGGCCACGGACGTCTTCGCGCTCGGCGCCACGCTGGCGTACGCCGCGACGCAGGACTCGCCCTTCGGGCACGGCAGTTCCGAGGTGATGCTCTACCGGGTGGTGCACGAGGAACCGCAACTGCACGGTGTGCCCGACGCGCTGGCCCCGCTCGTACGCGCCTGTCTGGCGAAGGATCCCGAGGAGCGGCCCAGCACACTGCAGTTGTCGTTGCGGCTCAAGGAGATCGCGGCGCGCGAGGCGCAGGGCATGGGCGAGACCCGGCCGTCCGCTCCCCGTGCGGCGGAGGCCGACCGGCCCACCGGGCGGCTCCCCGACGGCTACGACGACTATCCGGAGCAGCGCACCCAGCGGCGTACGCAGGGCACTCCCCCGCCGCGCGGCACCGGTCCCTCGTCGCGGTCCGGGGCGCGTCCGGCGCCCTCGCGGGGCAACTCGGCACGGTCGGGTCCCGGCAGCCGGGCCGGTCAGTCCGGCAGCCGCACGGGGCAGTCCGGCGGCCGGACCGGAGCGCCGCGCAGCGGGACGGGGCGGGCCGGGCCACGGACCGGGCCACGGACCACGGGGACCGGGCGGCGGCCCGCCAATCCTCGGCTGCTGCGCCAGCGGCTGTTCGTGTTCGTCGTGGTGACGCTGTTGGTGGCTCTGGCCATCGCCGCGGCGCAGGGGTGCCAGGGGCCTGCCCGGGGCCTTGATGGTGGGGGCGCCTCGGGCAGGGCTGCGGGGCACGAGCAGCCGTATCGGCTGAGCGTGCTCTAGCGGGGCGGGTGGGTCCGGTCGTCGTCCGCGGGTGCGTCGTGGCTGGGCGCGCCCACACGGCGGAGCCGCGCATGTGACGGCCCCGCGCCCCTCAAGAGGCGCCCCGGTCGCCGCGGCGGGGCCGCGAATGCGCAGCCCCGCGTCCCCTCAGGGCGCGGGTCTGCCCGTCGCCACCGCGTAGAAGGCGACCGCCGCCGCGGCGCCCACGTTGAGCGAGTCGACTCCGTGGGCCATCGGGATGCGGACCCATTCGTCCGCCGCCACCAGGGCCTGGGTGGACAGGCCGTCGCCCTCCGCGCCGAGCATCAGGGCGACCCGCTCCATGCGGTGCGGGGCCACCTCGTCGAGGGACTTGGCCTTCTCGTCCGGGGTGAGCGCGAGGAGGCCGAAGCCCGCCTCACGCACCGACTCCAGGCTCTTGGGCCAGGAGTCCAGACGCGCGTACGGGACCGCGAAGACCGCGCCCATGGAGACCTTCACCGAACGCCGGTACAGGGGGTCCGCGCAGTCCGGGGAGAGCAGTACCGCGTCCATGCCGAGGGCGGCGGCCGAGCGGAAGATCGCCCCGATGTTGGTGTGGTCGTTGACCGACTCCATGACGACGATCCGCCGGGCCGTGCGCAGCAGGTCGTCGGGGGTCGGCAGCGGTTTGCGCTGCATGGAGGCGAGCGCGCCGCGGTGCACGTGATAGCCGGTGACCTGTTCGGCGAGGTCCGGGCTGACCGCGTACACCGGGGCCGGGAGTTCGTCGATGACATCGCGCATGACGTCCACCCACTTGGCGGACAGCAGCATCGAGCGCATCTCGTAGCCGGCGTCCTTGGCCCGTCTGATGACCTTCTCGCCCTCGGCGATGAACAGGCCCTCGGCCGGTTCGCGCTTGCGGCGCAGCTCCACGTCGGTCAGGCCTGTGTAGTCACGCAGGCGCGGGTCGGCTGGGTCCTCAACGGTGATGAGATCGGCCACAGGGTGATACTGCCTTGTCCTGGGTGCGGTGCCAACGGCTTGGAACGGGTTGTGTTACCCGGGGTTACTCAGATGTCTCGAACGAGCCGTCCGCGCCCACGGTCACGACCTCCCCGATGACGATCACCGCCGGCGGCCGGACCTCCTCGGCCCGGACCGTCTCGGCGACCGTCGCGAGGGTCGCGTCGACCCGGCGCTGCGCCGCTGTCGTGCCCTCCTGGACGAGCGCCACGGGGGTGCCGGGCGCCTTGCCGTTGTCCATGAGCGTACGGGCGATGGCGCCGATCTTGTCCACGCCCATCAGGATCACCAGGGTTCCGCGGAGCTTGGCGAGCGCCGCCCAGTCGACCAGGGAGCGTTCGTCGTCGGGGGCCACATGACCGCTCACGACGGTGAACTCGTGGGCGACCCCGCGGTGCGTGACCGGGATGCCCGCCGCGCCCGGCACGGAGATCGAGCTGGAGATGCCCGGGACGACCGTGCAGGAGATGCCCGCCTCGGCCAGTGCCTGGGCCTCCTCCATGCCGCGGCCGAAGACGAAGGGGTCGCCGCCTTTGAGCCGGACCACCGACTTGCCCTGCAGGGCGTGCTCGATGAGCGCGTTGTTGATGGCCTCCTGGGCCATGAAGCGCCCGTACGGGATCTTCGCCGCGTCGATCACCTCGACGTGCGGCGGAAGTTCGGCGAGCAGGTCGCGCGGGCCCAGGCGGTCGGCGATGACCACGTCCGCCTCGGCGAGGAGGCGCCGGCCGCGCACCGTGATCAGGTCCGGGTCACCGGGTCCGCCGCCGACCAGGGAGACGCCGGGCGTACGGGTGCGGTGGTGGGGTGCCACGAGGGTGCCGTCGCGCAGGCCCTCGACCACCGCGTCGCGGATGGCCGCGGTGTGGCGGGGGTCGCGGCCCTTGGCGTTCGTGGTCAGGACGGCCACCGTGACGCCCTCGCTGTGGCCCGTCGCCGGGGTCCAGGCGGTGGCCTCGTCGGCGTCGTCCGCGCGGACGCACCACACGCGGCGCGCCTCCGCCTCGGCGGAGGCCTCCGCGTTCGCCGCGGAGTCGGGGGTGGCGATCAGGACGTACCAGGACTCCGCGAGGTCGCCCGGCTCGTACCGGCGCCTGGTCCAGGCCAGTTCGCCGGCGTCCGCCATGGCCTCGACCGAGGGGGTCGCGGACGGGGACACCAGCTGGATGTCCGCGCCCGCCGCGATGAGGGCCGGGAGGCGGCGCTGGGCGACCTGGCCGCCGCCGAGGACCACTACGCGGCGCCCAAAGAGGCGGAGACCTACGGGGTAGGCGGGGTTTTCGGCCATGGAGGTACGGCTCCTCATGCGGGTGGTACGGGGTGGCGCGCTGCGGCGGTGGAGCGGGCCTGACGTGCGGATTTTAAGGGGCGGGGTGGTGGGGGTCGGGGTGGGTGGGGGTTCTTTCCCCTGGCCCGCCCCTTCCCGAAACCGAGGGCTCCGCCCCACGCGCCCCCCGACCCTGCGGGTGGGCCGGTGGTTGTGCCCACCCGTTCCGCCCTGCGGAACGCCTGCCCACAACCACCGGCCCTACTTCTCGGTGACGCCTGCCGAGTCGAACGTCGCCACCTCGTGCATCGCCCTGGCCGCGCTCTGGACGACCGGGAGGGCCAGGAGGGCGCCCGTGCCCTCGCCGAGGCGGAGGTCGAGGTCGACCAGGGGGCGCAGGCCCAGCTTGTTGAGTGCGGCCACATGGCCGGGCTCGGCGCTGCGGTGGCCGGCGATGCAGGCCGCGAGGACCTCGGGGGCGATCGCGCGGGCGACCAGTGCGGCCGCGCCGGCGCTGACGCCGTCCAGGATCACCGGCGTACGCAGGGAGGCGCCGCCGAGGAGGAGGCCCACCATCGCGGCGTGTTCCAGGCCACCGATGGCCGCGAGGACGCCGATCGGGTCGGCCGGGTCCGGCTGGTGGAGTTCCAGGGCCCGGCGTACCACCTCGGTCTTGCGGGCCAGGGTCTCGTCGTTGATGCCGGTGCCGCGGCCGGTGACCTCGGCGGGATCGCTGCCGGTGTAGACGGAGATCAGGGCGGCCGACGCCGTGGTGTTGGCGATGCCCATCTCACCTGTGATCAGGGCCTTGTTACCGGCCGCCACCAGGTCGCGGGCGGTCTCGATGCCCACCTCGATGGCCGCCCTGACCTCCTCGCGGGTCAGCGCGGGACCGGTCGTCATGTCGGCCGTGCCCGCCCGGACCTTGCGCGGCAGCAGGCCCGGGGTCGCGGGCAGGTCGGAGGCCACGCCCACGTCGATGACGCAGACCTCGGCACCGACCTGGGCGGCGAAGGCGTTGCAGACCGCGCCGCCGCCGAGGATGTTGGCCACCATCTGGCCCGTGACCTCCTGCGGCCACGGGGTGACGCCCTGGGCGTGTACGCCGTGGTCGCCCGCGAAGATCGCGACGGCGGCCGGTTCCGGGATGGGGGGCGGGCACATCCGGGAGAGACCGGAGAGCTGCGCGGAGATGATCTCCAGCATGCCGAGGGCCCCGGCCGGCTTGGTCATGCGCTTCTGGCGTTCCCAGGCCTCGCCGAGTGCCTTGGCGTCCAGCGGACGGATGTTCGTGATCGTCTCGGCGAGCAGGTCGTGCGGCTCCTCGCCGGGCAGCGCGCGGCGGCCGTACGTCTCCTCGTGGACCACCCAGGACAGCGGGCGACGCTTGGACCAGCCCGCCTGCATCAGCTCGGGCTCCTCCGGGAACTCGTCGACGTATCCGACGCAGAGGTAGGCGACGACCTCCAGGTGCTCGGGCAGGCCGAGACCGCGGACCATCTCCCGCTCGTCGAAGAAGCTCACCCAGCCCACGCCCAGGCCCTCGGCACGGGCCGCGAGCCACAGGTTCTCGACGGCGAGCGCCGAGGAGTAGGGGGCCATCTGCGGCTGCGTGTGGCGGCCCAGGGTGTGCCGGCCGCCCCGGGTCGGGTCGGCGGTGACGACGATGTTCACCGGGGTGTCGAGGATGGCCTCGATCTTCAGTTCCTTGAACTGCTTCGCGCGGCCCTTGGGAAGCGACTTGGCGTACGCCTCACGCTGGCGCGCGGCCAGTTCGTGCATCGAGCGCCGGGTCTCGGCGGAGCGGATGACGACGAAGTCCCAGGGCTGGGAATGGCCGACGGACGGCGCCGTGTGGGCCGCCTCCAGGACGCGGAGCAGCACGTCGTGCGGGATGGGGTCGCTGCGGAAGCCGTTGCGGATGTCGCGGCGCTCGCGCATCACGCGCAGGACCGCCTCGCGCTCGGCGTCGTCGTAGCCGGGCGCTGCCGGGCCGGTGGACTCTCGTGTCCGGTCCACGGCGGCCGTGCTCTCTTCCTGGTCGGCGGCCCGGGTGTCCAGGTCTTCCGCCTGCTGTGCGACCACGTGTTCCGGGCCGTCGTCCGCCACGGGAGCCTCCGGTACGGGGAGCGCCTCGGCCTCGGGGGCCAGTTCGGGCTCCCGGGGCGCGGGCAGCACGAGGATCGGCTCCTCGTCCGACTCGATGTCGGGCGCCGGGGCGAGTGCCGGTTCGGGCGCGGGTTCTGGGGTGGGCTGCTCGACGGACGCCGCGGGCTGGGCCGCCGTCCCCTCGGCCGTCTGCTCGGCCCGCTCCTCCGGGAGGGGCGGCACGGTCATGCCGTGCGGCGGGGTGGGAGCCAGGTGCGGGGTGGTCGGAACCATGCCCTCGACCGGTACGAACTGACCGACGGGCTGCGCCACCTGCTCGGCCTGCTCTGCCTGCTCTGCCTGGTCCGGCTGCGCCGCCTGCGGGAACACGTCCTGGAGCGGGGCCGCCTCGCCGTGGGACTCGTCCCCGACGGCGTGCTCGGCGGGTGCCGCGGGCGCCTCGGCGTACGCGGCGGGGTCGGTCTGCGCCGCCTGTGCCGCGTCGGGGGCACCGACGGCGCCCTCCGCCGCTTCCGCGGGCACGACGGGCCCGGCGGGCGCGGTGAATTGCGGGGCCTCGGCGGCGTCCTGGATCTGGACGCCCGCCGCCACGAAAGGCTCGGCCTCCGTCGGCTGCGGCTCCTGGAACCCGTTGTGCGGTCCGGCCTCGGCGAACGGGGCCGCCGCGTCCTGAGCGTGCGGCTCCACCGGGTGGACGGGCTGCGGGACCGGCGCCAGGTGCACGGGCTGCTCGGCGCCTTCGGCCTGCGGGGCCTCGGACGCCTCAGGGGCGGGTTGGCCGGTCTCGTCCGAGGGGCGGGCGAACTGGACGGCCGCGGGTGCGGCCGGGAAGGGCTCGGACTGAGGGGCGTGCGTGAACTCGGGGAGAGCCTGGGCGAACTCGGAGCCGTGGCCACCTTCCGGGGCGTGCGGGAACAGCGAACCGTCGGCGAGCTGAGGAGCCTGCGCGTAGTCCTGCACCAGAACCGCCGCCGGGACCTGGCCGGCCTCCGGGGCCGGCGCGGCTTCGGCGGCGGCCTGGGCGATGCCCGTCTGCTGATCGGGGGACGGGAACTGAACCGGTTCCGGCTGCGGAGGAAGGTACGCCTCCTCGGGGACCGGCGGGGCCTCCGGAACCCGCCCGGCGTCCTCGGCGGGCTCCACAAAAGCGTCGGCGGGCTCGGCGGGCTCCGCGACGGCCTGCGCGTGCGCGGCCTCGGGAAGCTCGTCGGCGCCCGGCGCGTCCTGCGTCTGCGGAACTCCGGCCGGCTGCTCCGCCACCGGGGCCTCGGCCTGCTCCTGCGGAACCGGAACACCCTGGCCCTCGGCGGGCGACGGACCGTCCCCCGCGTCGGACACCTGCGCGACCGGCGCGGACTCGACGGCCACCGGGCCGCCCGCGTATGCCCCCGCACCCTCCGGGAAGACCGTTTCTGCAGCCGTCCCCTCGGAAACGACCTGTGCCACCGCAGGCGCGACCTGGACCTGAGTCTGGGCCCCCCACGGAGACCCGCCCTGCAACGCGATCTCGTCACGCGGCACATCGAGGTACTCGGGCCCGGACGCGGCCGGACCGGCCTGCCGTACGGGGAAGGGGGTGGGCGGTGCTCCCGCCGGACCCCGGTCGGCGAGCGAACGCACCGGGCTGCCGGCGCCGTCCGGAGTCGGCGGGCCGAGGTGCAACGGACGGCGGGCGACGGGTGGCTGCGGCGCGGACGACGACATCCGGACGGCGCTGAGGTCGACCGAACCGCTGTCGCGGCCCGACGTCTCGTGCGGTCCGGGCTCGTGGACGGTCTCGACGACCGGCACCGGGGCCGGTGGGGCCACTTCGTTGCCCCACGCACCCTGGGCGCCCGGCAGCAGCAACAGGTCTTCGTCTTCGGCGGTGGGCTCGGAGAGGTAGGTGTACGCGCCGGGGGCGGGGACGCCCGGCTGCTCCACCATGCCTGCGTTCTCCGGCAGTCCCTCGCCCGGGACCTGGCCGGTGTCGGTCATGCGTACCCCTCGCCCATCGGTTTAGTGCTCCTACGACCTGCTTCGTCCGGGGCGGCGCACCGACCACCCGTCATGAGAACGAGCACACGGGCCGGGCGGCACGAACGACCGGTCGACAAAGCCATTAACTGGCATTGTCGCGGTCGGCCCGCCACCGCGACAGGGTGATCCGTCACGGCCCGCTGTGGACTGCGCCACTTTGCGCGTCCTCCGGTTCTGCCGTACCACACGCACCCCAAAATGGGTGTGATTTACGGACATTGAACGGCGATATACCGGACAACCCGATTGCAGTACAACGATCGGCCAGCCTACCGCGCGCAGTACGACAACAGGATCACAGGCCGCGATCGAAGGGTGACCCCCCCCCCCGCACCGGCCGCCGCCCGAAAGGGGCGCGGGGAACGGCGCGGCCGGCCACGACGCGCCCGCGGACAGCCCGCCGAACGCTCAGCGCGGCGCCTGGCGCCGGCCCAGTTCTCCCGAGAGCAGGAACGCCACGCTCCGCTCCTTCTCCGTCCAGGCACGGGTGTCCAGCTCGACGGACTGCAGGAGTGCGCACTCGACCCGGTAGCCGTGCTCGGTCAGGTCCCTGCCGATGAGTTCGGCGGCGTCGCGGGTCGCGGCGTGCGTGACGATCCGCTCGGGACGCCGGTCGGCGACGGCGGAGACCACTGCGGCGCCGCCGCCGCCGACGCGCACGACGTCCGGCTCGGGGAGGTTCTCAAGGATGTGCGGGGCGGTGCCGTGCGCGATCTGGAGCTGGACGCCGAAACGGCGGGCGGTGGCCATGGTGCGGGCACAGGCGTCCGGGTCGCGGTCGACGGCGATGACGGCGGCGCCGCAGCGCGCGGCCTCGGTGGCGAAGGCACCGCTGCCGGAGCCGATGTCCCAGACGAGGTCGCCGATCCGCGGCCCGAGGCGGGCGAGTTGGGCGGCGCGCAGCACCTCGGTCTCGCCCTCGCCGAGCGCGTCGCCGTACATGTCGTCGGGCAGCGCCCAGCCGCGCGGGCCGGTGCCCGGGTCGCGGCCGGCGATCCAACCGCCGCCCTCGGAAGCCGTGACGGGGCCGCCCATGACGATGACGACGTTCGGGTCGCGCCAGGTGTGGTCGGCGACCTTGTCGGAGGTGAGCATCGTGACCCGCTCACGCTCGGTGCCGAGCTCCTCGCAGATGACGAAGGTGCGGTGGACCCCTTCGAGGAGGAGGCCGAGTTCGGCGGGGCCGGCGCCGGGTGAGGTGAGGACGGCGACCTTGGTGTGGGCGCGGCACACATTCACCGCGCGTCGCAGGGTGCGCCGGTGTGCGACGACCACCTGTGCGTCGTCCCAGGGCATCCCGGCGCGGGCGAAGGCCGCGGCCACGGCGGAGACCGCGGGGACGACTTCGACCTCCAGGCCGAACTCGGGGGCGCGCAGGGTGCGTACGACCCCGAAGAAGCCGGGGTCGCCGTCGGCGAGGACGACGGCCGTGCCGCGGTGGGCGGCGATGCGGCGGGCCGCGAGGGCGACGCTGCCGAGCCGGATGCGCTCGGCGGTCCGGGGCACCTCGGGGAGAGTCAGGTGATGTCCCGCGCCCGCCACCAGTGTGGCGGCGCCGAGAGCCGAGCGCGCCGCGTCGGTCAGCGGCGAGCCGTCACAGCCGATCACCGTGACCCGGTCGGCCATCGTTGTCAGTCTCCTGGAGTCTTCGCAGGTCGTCAGGTGGGTGTGTGGCCGCCAGGCAGGCGTGCGGAGCCCCGTGAGCGTACCTCGTGACGTCCGGGGGTCGGGGCAGGGGTCGGAAGGGTGTGCGGGCAGGGGCGCGGGTCCCCTCCGGTTCAGTTCCAGTCGGAGTACGCCGTGAAACCACCGGTGTCGGCGAGCTGCTCGGCGATGCCCTCGATGTCCTCGGGGAGCAGGCCCCACACGATGAAGTCGGTGCGCAGGTCCTCCCAGCGGCCGTCCTCGGTGCGGGTGCGCGCTATACAGGCGCCCCGCAGGACGCCCTCGCTGATGCAGCCGATCTTCTGCGCGACCTGCTGGGAGGCGGTGTTGTCCGCCGCGGTGCGCAGCTCCAGACGTTCGAACTTCTGGTCGTTGAACAGCCATTGGGCGGTGGCGAGCGACGCCTCGGAGGCGTAGCCCTCGCCGCGGGCCCAGGGTGCGGTGATGTACGAGAGCTCCGTGGAGCGGACATGCCAATTCGTGTTGCCGAGTTGGATGATGCCGACCAGGCGCTGGGTCAGGAACTCCGTGACGACGAGGTCGAGTCCACGGCCCGAGGTGCGCTCGGCGGGCGCGTACTCGTCGATCCAGTTGCGGGCGGCGGCCTCGGTGAAGGGCTGCGGAACCGACGTCCAGGCGGCGACCTGCTCGTCGTTCATCATCTCCGTGAAGGCAGGAATGTCCTCGTCCTCAAGAGGGCGCAGCACCAACCGCTCCGTGTTCAGGGAGATGTCGGGGAAGGTGTTAGTCATGCGCCGCTCCGTAACCATCAGGGACCGTCGGGCCTGCTGAACTGCCCAGCATGCAGCATGCAGGCACCGAACTGCACCACGGAGTCGGCTCCTTGTCGACGAGTCGACACCGTGACGCGGCGGGAAGGTCCCGGGATCGGTGTCACCCGGAAGTGACGGGCAGCACCGATCCCTTGTACTTGTCCTGGATGAACTTGCGCACCTCGTCGGAGGTCAGGAGCTTGGCGAGCTTCTCGACCCGCGGGTCGTCCTCGTTGCCCTTCTTCACGGCGAGGAGGTTCGCGTACGGGTTGTTCTTCGCGGACTCCAGCAGGATGGCGTCGTCGGCCGGGCTGAGACCCGCGTCCTGGGCGTAGTTGTTGTTGATGACCGCGGCGGCCACGTCGTCCAGGGAGCGCGGCAGCTGCGCCGGTTCCAGCTCCTTGAACTCGAGGTTCTTCGGGTTCTTCGCGATGTCCGCGGGGGACGCGGTCGTACCGGCGCCCTCCTTGAGGGTGATGACGCCCTCGGAGGCGAGCAGCTTCAGGGCCCGGCCCTCGTTGGTGATGTCGCTCGGCACCGCGACGGTGGCTCCGTCGGGAAGGTCGGCGACATCCTTGACCTTCTTCGAGTAGACGCCCATGGGCGGCAGGTACGCGTCCACGACCGGGACCAGGTCGGTGCCCTTGGACTTGTTGAAGTCGTCCAGGTAGGGCTCGTTCTGGTACAGGTTCGCGTCGAGCGAGCCCTCCTGGAGGGCGGTGTTCGGCAGGACGTAGTCCGTGAACTCCTTGATCTCCAGGTCGAGTCCGTTCTTCGCGGCGAGGTCCTTCTTGATGTACGAGAGGACCTCGCCGGCCGGGACCGCGGTGGCGCCGACGATCAGCGTGCCGCCGTCACCTCCGCCGCCGGAGCCCTCGTCCCCGGAACCGCAGGCGGTCAGGGTCAGGCCGAGGGCCAGTGCGGCGGCTGCCGCGGAGATGACGGGCTTGCGCATCGTCGGCCTTCCTCGAATGGATCAGGTGGTTCAGGCGGTCGGGAGCGGGTTCGGAACGGTCAGAACGACGCGATGACGGAACCGGCGTACTTGTCCTCGATGAACTTCTTGACCTCGGCCGAGGTCAGGAGCTTGGCGAGCTTCTTGACGCGCGGGTCGTCCTCGTTGCCCTCCTTGACGGCGAGGAAGTTGCCGTACGGGTTGTCGTCGGCGGACTCCAGGACGAGGGCGTCGTCGGAGGGCTTGAGGTCGGACTCGATGGCGTAGTTGCCGTTGATCACCGCGGCGTCGACGTCGTCCAGGGAGCGCGGGGTCTGGGCCGCCTCCAGCTCCTTGAACTTCAGGTTCTTCGGGTTCTTCGCGATGTCCTTGGGGGTCGCGTCGTTGCCCGCGCCGTCCTTGAGCGTGATGATCCCGTTGGCGTCGAGGAGCTTGAGCGCCCGCGCCTCGTTGACCGTGTCGTTCGGGACGGCGACCGTCGCACCGCTCTTCAGCTCGTCGGCCTTCTTGATCTTGTTGGAGTAGAGGCCGAGCGGCTCCAGGTGCACCGTGACGACGGGCACGATGTGGGTGCCGTTCTTCTTGTTGAAGTCGTCGAGGTACGGCTGGTTCTGGAAGTAGTTGGCGCCGACCGAGCCGTCCTCGGTCGCGGTGTTCGGCAGGACGTAGTCCGTGAACTCCTTGACCTGCAGATCGAGTCCCGCGTCCTTCGCGAGGTTGTCCTTCACGTAGGTGAGGATCTCCGCGTGGGGAACCGGACTGGCGGCGACGATCAGCGGTCCGCTGGTGTCGGAGGCGTCGTCCTTGTCCGAGCCGCAGGCCGTGAGGCCCAGGGTGAGGGCTCCGGCGGCGAGGACAGCGGTGGTGAGCTTTACGGCGTTACGCACGAAAAGTGCCTTTCCATTTGGGCTGGGTGACCCCGCGAAGGGTGTGCGGGGACGTCTGCGGGTGGGGTGGGGACGCGTACGGGGAGCCGTGCGCGAAGGGCCTCAGGCGACCTTGCCGACGTCGGCCGCGGGCGCTTGGGCGGAGGTGTCCGCGTCAGCGGGGCCGGTACCGGAGCCGGTGTCGGTCGACGCCTGGGAACCGGAGTTCACGGCGGCCCTGCTCCTCGGCAGCCTGAGCCGCGGCGCGGCCCCCGACTTGCCGCCGCGCCGGTGCAGCCCCCGCGCGGCGTAGTCGCCGGCGAACTGGATGAGGGAGATGACCACGGCGAGAATGCCGACGGTGATCCACATCAGTTCGGTCTCGAAGCGCTGGTAGCCGTAGCGGATGGCGATGTCGCCGAGGCCGCCCGCGCCGACGGTGCCGGCCATCGCGGAGTAGCCGATGAGCGCGACGATCGTCGTCGTGGTGCTGGAGATCAGCGACGGGAGCGACTCGGGGACGAGCACCTTGCGGACCACGGTCCAGGTGTTGCCGCCCATCGACTGCACGGCCTCGACGAGTCCGCCGTCCACTTCGCGGACAGCCGTCTCGACCAGGCGCGCGAAGAACGGGATGGCGCCGATCGCGAGCGGCACGATGGCGGCCTCACGGCCGATGGTGGTGCCGGTGATCGACCGGGTGAAGCCCATCAGCGCGACCATCAGAATGATGAACGGCATCGAGCGGGCGATGTTCACGACCTGCCCGATGACCTTGTTCAGCACGGTGTTCTGCAGCAGGCCGCCCCGGTCGGTGAGGACCAGCAGGATGCCCAGCGGCAGACCGCCGACGACGGCGATGACCGTCGACCAGCCGACCATGTAGAGGGTGTCCCAACACGCCTGCTCCAGCAGCGGCTGCATCTCGGACCAGGTCACTTGGCACCTTCCTTCACCAGCGCGGGCGCGTGACCCTGGATGTCGATCTGCAGGCCCTGCTCGCGCAGGAAGCCGATCGGCACGACGTTGTCCTCGTACCGCCCGGGCAGTTCGATGCGCATACGGCCGACCTGCCGGCCCGCGACGGTGTCCATCGCGGCGCCGAGGATGGAGATGTCGATGTTGTACGTGCGCGAGAGCTGCGAGATGACCGGCCGGGTGGCGGCGTCGCCGTGGAAGGTGACGTCGAGGACCGTGCGGTCGTCCCCCGAGGCCTCGCCGCTCACCGGGAAGAGCGCGGCGGCCAGCTCGGAGCCGGGGGTGGCGAGCAGCTCGGTGACGGTGCCGGACTCGACGATCTGTCCGTTCTCCATGAGCGCCGCCGAGTCGCAGACGGTCTTGACTACGTCCATCTCGTGCGTGATGAGCAGGACGGTCAGACCCAGCTGGCGGTTCAGGTCGCGCAGCAGGTGGAGGATCGAGCGGGTCGTCTCGGGGTCCAGGGCGCTGGTCGCCTCGTCCGAGAGGAGCACCTTCGGGTCCCCCGCGAGGGCGCGGGCGATGCCGACGCGCTGCTTCTGTCCGCCGGAGAGCTGGGCCGGGTAGGCCTTGGCCTTGTCGGTGAGGCCGACCAGGTCGAGCAGTTCCAGCGCCTTGCGGGAACGCTCCCTGCCCGACTTGCCGAGGATCTCCAGCGGCAGCTCGACGTTGTCCTGGACGGTCCGCGTCGACAGCAGGTTGAAGTGCTGGAAGACCATGCCGATACGGCTGCGCGCCTGCCGCAGCTCCTTGCCGGCGCGCGGGCCGCGCCCGGCGAGAGCCGTGAGGTCCTGTCCGGCGACGGTCACGGTGCCGGCGGTGGGGCGCTCCAGCAGGTTGACGCAGCGGATGAGGGAGGACTTGCCGGCGCCGGACTGTCCGATGACGCCGTACACCTCGCCTTCGCGGACATGCAGATCGACGCCGTCCAGGGCGGTGATCTCACGGCCGCGGGAGCGGTAGACCTTGGTCAGGCCTGTTGTCGTGATCACTGGGGTTTCCGTCACTGTCGAGTGCAGGGCGTGGGTGTGCGCCGGGCACGGGTGCATTCGGTCGAACGCGGCACGGTCGTTCACGCGGTGGCGTCGGGAACCGGGCTTCGGCAGAACTGCGTGCGCGGGGCAGGCTCAGTCGCGTACGAGAAGGGCGTACGGGCGGACGTGAGCGAACTCGCTTCGGGGCGCGAGGCTGCGGGTGGTGCGGGGGCCCTCTAGAAGGCGCACATTCGACACATACAGCGAGCACCGGGCGTCATGGTCGCCTCGGTCGCAAGGATGCGGCTGCTCGTCGTGGTCATGAGAAAATTAAAGCAGATCTTTGCCTGGGACAGAGAACCGCTGTCCGCATGACGGACAGCGGTGGACACCTTTAAGACGCCGCTCAGTCCCTGACGGAGAGCTCCACCCCGGCGTCGGTGACCAGTGCGGACACGGCCGAGAGGTCCGCGACCACGATGTCCGCGGTCAGCTCGGCGGCCCGGTGGGTTGTGGTCAATGCCACGGTGGTCATGCCGGCCGCGCGGCCGGACTGAAGACCCGCCGGCGCGTCCTCGAAGACGACACAGCGGGCCGGGTCCACGCCGAGCCGCCGGGCGGCGAGCAGGAACGGCTCGGGGTCGGGCTTGCCGCGCGTGATGTCATCGGCGGCGATCAGGTTCTTGGGGCGGATGCCGACCTCGGCGAGGCGGGCCTCACCCAGCCGCCGGGTGGCGGAGGTGACGACGGCCCAGCGGTCGGCCGGCAGCGAGTCGAGGAGCGCCTTCGTCCCGGGCAGCAGCCGCACGCCGCCCGCGACGTCCTCCACCTCCAGCTGCTCGATGCGCACGACGGCCTCCGGGACCCTGGCGGCCGGCAGCAGGTCGGCGGCTATCTCGGCGGCCGGGCGGCCGTGCAGTTCGACCCGGGCGAACTCCTCCGGGGTGATCCCGTACTCCGCGGCCCACCTGCTCCAGCATCGGTACACCGACTCAAGGGACAAGACGAGTGTTCCGTCGTTGTCGAACAGCAGGGCATCGGCTTGGATCTTCATGCCCTCGACCCTACGGGGCACCCCGGGGGCGAGGGCATCGGGCCTTTTGGCCCGTAATAGGGTCGCGGCATGCTTGATGCCCTGACGGTCGCGACGGCCGTCGCCGCGCTAGCGCTCGCCGCCTGGTGCGGCTGGGCCGCCTACCGGGACCAGCCGACCAAGGACTGGCACTTCATCGGTATGGCCGTGGTGACACTCCTCACCCTCGTCCAGCTCGTGGTCGGCATCGTCCAGCTGGCCCGCGGCGAGAAGCCGGAGCAGGGCACGACGATCTTCGTGTCCTATCTGATCGGCGCCTTCGCGTGCGTTCCGGCGGCGGGCTTCATGTCACTGGCGGAGCGCACCCGCTGGGGTTCGATCACGGTCGCGGCGGGCGGCGTGGTGCTCGCCGTGCTGCAGGTCCGGCTCTACGACATCTGGGGAGGCTGAGATGGCGGTGCCCGCCGAGGAGCCCAGGACACCCGAGGGGCCCGGTTCGCCCGAGGAGTCCGGAAAGTCCGGCCGCGCGCGGCTGATCGGCGGCCCCGGCATGCTGCTGGTCTGGCTGTACGGGGTGATGGTCGTCGGCGCCGTGTCGCGCTCGGCCGTGCAGATCGCGACGGAGTTCGACAAGGCACCCCTCGCCTACTCGCTGTCGGCGGTGGCCGGCCTCGTCTACGGCTTCATCACCTATTCGCTCGTACGCGGCGGCGAGCGGGCCCGCAGGGCGGCGCTGGTGTGCTGCGCCGCCGAACTCGCGGGCGTCCTGATCGTGGGCACCTGGACCCTGGCCGACCCCTCCGCCTTCCCCGACGCCACGGTCTGGTCGGACTACGGCATGGGCTATCTGTTCATCCCGGTCCTGCTCCCGGTCACGGCGATGTTCTGGCTCCGCAGAAGCAGGACGACCGCTCGGACAGGTTCGTAGACGGACGAGCAGCCGGCCGTGCCCGCAAGGGGCGCGGGGAACCGCGCGGCCAGCCACGACGGAACCGGCAGACGAACAACAGGTCTACGCGCTGGCCACGAAGGCACTGGCGGACGCGTCCTTCGCCAGTGTCACCAGACTGAGCCGCTCATCGACCCGCTCGGTCGACACGGGCTCGTACCCGTGCTTCCGGTACAACCGCAGATTGCGGTCACTGCGGTGTCCGGTGAAGAGCTGGAAACTCTTGGCCCCGGCGTCGGACGCGAGCCTGGACTCGATCGCGTCGAGCAACCGCCCGCCCAGCCCATGCCGCTGCATCCGGGGATGCACGATCAGCTTGTCGATCCGGGCCGTGCCATCCACGCCCACGGAGCCACGCACCGAGGCCACCACCTCGTCGCCGAGCCGGGCCACCAGGACCGTGCCGTCCGTGAGCTCCGCCTTGAGGGAGTCGAGCGGCTGGGTGAGGGGCTCGATGCTGTAGTCGCCGTACAGCTCGGCCTCGCTCTGGTAGCAGAGGAACTGCAGTTTGAGGATCTGTTCGGCGTCCTGTTCGGTCGCCGCCGAGATGGTCACGCTCATGCCCATGTGTGCATGCCTCCCGCTCACCTGTTCCGCCGGTTGTCCCTCACTCCTATCCCCGCGGTTCATGCGCCGCAACCTCCGATGTGAGCATTCGGCGCAGACAACTCAGGCATCTGGAACGATCCGGACCGAGACTCCCCTGTGAGATACCCAACTCCCCCGCGATCTCCCGATAAGTGAGGTCCTTCGGGGACAGCAGAGCGGCCATGAGACGCGGGCAGCGACCCGGCAGCCGCCGCACGGCGGAGTGCAGGGCGCGGCGCCGGGCGGCGCTGAGGGCGAGCTGCTCCGGGCCCGGCCGGCTGTCGTCGGCGGGCTCGGACGCGTACGGCCGTTCGATGCTCGCGGTGCGCACGGCGCGCCGTGCCTCGGAGCGGACGGCGCCGCGCAGCCAGGCGGCCGGATCGGCGGGCGGGCCGTCCGTGCCGAGGCGCTCCAGGAGGCGCACCCAGACGGCCTGTTCCAGGTCGCTGGACTCGGTTCCGGAGGCATATGCCTCGGCCGAGGCCTCGGCGACGAGCAGGGGGCGCAGTGTGGCAACCATGTCGTGGGTCATATGCGGCACGACGCGGCCGCCCCGGCACGAGGTTGCCGGGACGGCCGTGCGTCACCCGACCGGGTCCGAGGGCTCAGCCGTTGACGACCGGGACCACGGACGGGTCGGTTCGTCCTGCCGGTCGGTTCTCCCCCGCTGGCCAGTTCTTCCGGCTGGTCACTTCTTCCGGCTGGTCAGTTCTTCTTGAGGAAGTCCTCGCGGGCGAGGATGCCGGTGTCCGGGTTGTCGGTGAAGACCCCGTCGATGCCGGTGGCGAAGTACGTGGCGAAGGCGCCGAAGACGTCACCGTAGGCGTCCGCGTCGGTCCCCTTGCGGAAGTTCGCGGGCAGGAAGGGGTTCTCGTTGCGCATCGTGTACGGGTGCAGGATCAGGCCCTCGGCGTGCGCGTCCCGGACCAGGGTGGTCGGCGTGGTGAGGTTGCCGCTCGCGTCCTTGAGGATGATCAGGTCGAGGGTCGGCCCGATGCCCTGCGCGTAGGAGGCGATCTGCTTCAGGCCCGCGGGCTTGACCAGGTCGGCGACCGTACGCGGGTCGCCCGTCTCCACGAAGTCCCAGGGGCGGGTGTTCGCGGCGGACAGCAGCACCACGAGCGCGTTGTCCACCAGCTTGTTCAGGCGCTGCACGCTGGTCGGCTCGAAGGACTGGAGGATGACCGGCGAGTTCTTCTTGTCCAGGCCGTGCCTGCGCAGCACCTTGGCGACCCGCTCCTCCAGGCCGAGGCCCAGCTTGCGGAAGTAGGTGGGGTGCTTGAGCTCGGGGTAGATCCAGACCTGCCGGCCGAGCTTCCTGCTCTGCTCGTCCCGCCAGCGCAGCACCTCCTCGAAGGTGGGGATCTCCCAGCGGCCGTCGTAGAGCGTGTTGTGCGGGCGGTTGGCCGGGATGCGCTCCTTGGCGCGGAGGGTCTTCAGCTCGGCGAGCGTGAAGTCCTCGGTGAACCAGCCGGTCGTGGAGACCCCGTCGAGGAGCTTGGTGACCTTGCGGCCGGCGAACTCGGGGTGCGCGGAGACGTCCGTCGTACCGCCGATCTCGGGTTCGTGGCGGCACACGAGGTGGCCGTCCTTGGTCGGCACGAGGTCGCCCGCCTCGATGACGTGCGCGCCGAGGTCGAGCGCCAGCTGGTACGAGCCGAGCGTGTGCTCCGGGCGGTAGCCGCTGGCTCCGCGGTGCCCGATGATCGTCGGCTTGGGCAGGCTCCGGTAGCCGCCGCCTCCGTGCTTGTCGTCGGCTCTCGCCGTGGCCGGCAGTCCGAGGACCGCTCCGCCGGCGCCGAGGACCGCGGCCCCGAGCAGTGCGCGTCGTCCCGGGGTGATTCCCCCGGTGCGGCCCTCGTTCGGCCCCTGTGTCCCTTGCGTCCCGTGCGTGCCCATGAGCGCTCCTCCGCATACTGCCCTGCACCTGTCAAAGCGGGACTGATCGTAGGTGCGGTGGGGTGACGGGTGGGAGACCTTGGACGGAACACACGGGTGACGGTGTGTGTCGTACAGGGTGGGCGAGTTGGGGGCGGGCCCTCGAACAGCGGACGGGCTGAAAAGAAGTCAGGGCGCGGACAGAAGTTTGGGGAGCCGTGGTCGGGAACTTGCCCCAAGAGGGCCAACTCGTGCGGAATGCGTCACACCGTCTCGTTCGGATGACAGGCGCGTGACGGGGCGCCACCGCAGGTAAACAAGAGTCAACAGTGCGTATCCAGTCGGTGAACCCGATGTGCAAGACCCCGGCACGCGCGAGTATCGTCCTCACCTGCATAGACCTGCATAACCCACCCCGTGACACAGGAGGGCCCGTTGTCCCGCTTCGCGCTCATCAAGGCAGTGCTCGGACCGATCATGCGCCTGATGTTCCGCCCACGGGTGGAGGGTGCGGAGCGCATCCCGGGCACGGGTCCGGTCATCCTCGCCGGAAACCATCTCACGTTCATCGACTCGATGATCATGCCGCTGTTCTGCGACCGTCAGGTCTTCTTCATCGGCAAGGACGAGTACGTCACCGGCAAGGGCCTCAAGGGCCGTCTGATGGCCTGGTTCTTCACCGGCTGCGGCATGATCCCGGTCGACCGGGACGGCGGCCGCGGCGGTGTCGCGGCGCTGATGACGGGCCGCCGGGTGCTGGAGGAGGGCAAGGTCTTCAGCATCTACCCGGAGGGCACCCGCTCCCCCGACGGCCGGCTCTACCGTGGCCGCACCGGTATCGCCCGGCTGGCGCTGATGACCGGCGCGCCCGTGGTCCCGTTCGCCATCATCGGCACGGACAAGATCCAGCCCGGTGGTGCCGGGTTCCCCCGCCCCGGACGGGTCACCGTCCGCTTCGGCGAGGCGATGGAGTTCTCGCGGTACGAGGGCATGGACCGTGACCGCTATGTGCTGCGGGCCGTGACGGACTCCGTGATGGCCGAGGTCATGCGGCTGTCCGGGCAGGAGTACGTGGACATGTACGCCACCAAGGCCAAGGAAGCGGCTTAGCTCCGCTGGTTCTGCGGGTCCACTGAAGCTTGTTCGTCGGCTGCGGGCACGTGGGGGCTGGTCGCGCAGTTCCCCGCGCCCCTGGGGGTGAGGGCCGGGACAGTTCGTACGAATCGGCCGTCGTTGGTCGAGTGCGCCGTTCCCCGCGCCCCTGGGGGTGGGGGGCGAGGACGGTTCGTACGTGTAGGCCGTCGTAGGTCGAGTGCGCCGTTCCCCGCGCCCCTGGGGGTGGGGGCCGGGACGGCTCGTGCGAATCGGCCGTCGTGGGCTGGGCGCGCCGTTCCCCGCGCCCCTTTCGGGACGCGGGGAGCCGTCGGCCGACACGAAGCCAGGGACTACGGGTGTTCAGCCCCGTTGTCCAGCTTCTGCCCACGCAGCAGTACCCAGGCCGCTGCCGACGCGGCCAGTAGGACCAGGGCGCCCAGGCCCGCCGCGAGGGCGATGCCGTCGACGAAGGCCGTGCGGGCCGCGTCGAGGAGCGGCTCGGGGGTGGGCAGGGCCGAGGAGGCCTCCACCGCTCCGCCGAGGGACTCGTGCGCCGCGTCGGCCACGTCCTGCGGCGTACCCGCGGGTGCCGTGAAGCCGGCGTAGACGCCCGTGACGATCGAGCCGAGCAGCGCGATACCGAGGGCCGCCCCCAGTTCGTAAGCCGTCTCGGAGACGGCGGACGCCGCGCCCGCCTGTTCCTTGGGCACGCTGGAGAGGATCACGTCGGCGGTCACGGTGAACGAGAAGCCCGCGCCGACGCCGACCACCAGCAGGGCCGCCCCGAGGAGCGGATAGCCGGTGGACTGGTCCAGTACGGTCAGCGCGCCCAGGGCGAGCCCGATCGCGGCGAGACCGCCCGCCACCACGGCACGTACCGAGTAGCGGCGCGCGAACGTCCCGGCTACGAGGCCCGCCGCCACCGCGCCCACCGCGGCGGGCAGTTCGGCGAGTCCGGCCTCCAACGGTCCGCGGCCCTGCACGAGTTGCAGGTACTGCGAGAGGAAGAAGACCACTCCGGACAGGCCGAGGATGGTCAGCAGGTCCGCGAGCACGGCTCCGGAGAAGCCGCGGTGGCGGAACAGCCGCATGTTCAGGAGCGGGACGGGGAGCGTCAGTTGGCGGCGTACGAAGCCGTACAACGCCGCCGCGCCCAGCAGGGCCGCCGCGCCCGCCGTCAGGTTCGGGCCGTGGGACGCGGCCTCCTTGATGCCGTACACGATGCCCACCATGCCGACGAGGGACAGTACGACGCTGACGAGGTCCCAGGGGCCGGGCTCGGGGTTGCGGGACTCCGGCAGCAGCTTCACGCCGACCAGGACGAGGACCGCCATCACGGGCAGGTTGATCAGGAAGACCGAGCCCCACCAGAAGTGTTCGAGCAGGAAGCCGCCGAGGACGGGGCCGACCGCGGTGCCGGCCGAGGCGGTGGCGCCCCAGATGCCGATGGCGAGGCTGCGTTCGCGCGGGTCGTGGAAGAGGTTGCGGATCAGGGCGAGGGTGGCGGGCATCAGCGTGGCACCCGCGACACCGAGCAACGCCCGCGCCACGATCAGCAGTTCGGGCGTGCTCGCGTACGCGTTGAGCACGGATATCAGGCCGAACGCGACCGAGCCCACGAGCAGCAGCTTCTTGCGGCCGACGCGGTCGCCGAGGCTGCCCATGGAGACGAGCAGACCGGCGATGACGAACGAGTAGACGTCACCGATCCACAGGAGCTGGTTGCCGGAGGGCTTCAGGTCCTCGCTGATGTAGGGGGTCGCGAGACCGAGGACGGTCGCGTCGACGGCCACCAGCAGCACGGCGAGGACGAGGACGGAGAGCGCGAGCCAACGGCCCGGTCGCTTCTCCGCCTCCGCCACGGACGCCGGCCGCAGGGTGCTGGTCATGATGCATCTCTCCGTAGTGCGCCGCCGAGCAGCAGCTCGACGATCATGTACTGGAAGTCCTTGGCCGCCACCCGGCCCTCGCTCACGGCCCACGCCCCTGAGGCGAAGAGCCCGTAGAGGGCTTCGGTGAGCCAGGCCGGGGTCAGGTCGATACGGAACTCACCGCTCTCCTGGCCCCGCCGGAACAGCGCGGCGATCCGGGCGTCGATCCGGGACCAGCCCTCGTTCTGCCCCTCGCCCTCGAACAGCTGGTTCTCGGTGTAGAGGAAGCCGAGCAGGCCCGCGGCACTCTCGAACTCGCCCACCAGACGGCGTACGGCCTCCCGGGCGGTGCCGTCGTCGAGCCGTGCCGCGTCCAGCGCGGCCTCGCACTCCTGGATGCCCAGCTCTTCGAGCGCACGCACGAGGGCGTCCCGTCCCGCGAAGTGGCGGTGCAGGGTCGCCCGGCTGATCCCGGCCGCCTTGGCGACCTCGTCCGTGGTCGCGGTGGATTTCCGGGTCAGCAGGGCGGCTGCGGTGCGCAGCACGTGTTCACGATCGACGGCCATGAGACAACCATAACCCATATGAGACATGATTGTCTCACCAGTGGCGCGTGACGCTCACGGCCCATGGCGCAGGCCGAAGAATCGGGGGTGGGAAGATCCCCGGGGGGCTGTGGATCAGTGCCAGGGGAGCTGTCCGCGGCGCTCCCAGTACATGCCCGGCTCCTCGGCCAGCGTGTCGAGCCGGGCCGCCTGTTCGTCGTCGAGGTCGACGACCGCCGCGTGCAGGTTGGACGCGAGCTGGTTGGTGGTGGCCGCGCCGGAGAGGACCACGCCCGCCCAGGGGCGGCGCAGGACGAAGGCGAGGGCGACCGCGTCGGAGCCGACGCCCGCCTCCTCGGCGATGGCGCGCACCGCGGCCGGCGCGTGCGGGTCGGCGAGACGGCCGTTGGCCATGCCCTCCTTGATGATCACGGTGAGTCCGGCCTCGCGTGCTTCCGCGAGCGCGGGCCCGGCGGAGGTGTCCAGGACGTTGTACGTGGCCTGGACGGTCCGGAAGAGGGGTTCCGAACCGACCGTCACGGCGAGGGCTGCGCGGATCGCGTCGGCCTGGGCGGGGCCGCTGGTGGAGAACCCGACGGTCAGGCCCCGGGCCGCCGCCTCGGCCAGCTCGGCGTGCAGTTCCTTGTCTGTGAGGGCCGGGCTCTCGGGTGTGACCGAGTGGATCTGGTAGAGGTCGAGCCGGTCGCCGAGCAGTTCCGCGCTCTCGGCGCGCTGCCTCTCGTACGTGGCGAGGCTGTGGTCCTTGACCTCGTGGGCCTCGGCGTCGGTACGCCAGTCGGCCGTGTAGGTGTAGCCCCACTTGCTGCCGACGACGATGTCGTCGACGGCCGGCCGCGCCCGCAGCCAGCCTGCGAGGAACTCCTCCGAACGGCCGTACGAGCGGGCGGCGTCGAAGTAGCGCACGCCCTGGGCGTAGGCGGCGTCGAGGAGTTCGTGGGTGCGGGTGCGCAGCGCTTCGACGCTGCGGTCCTCTCCGAGGTCGTGGGCGCGGCCGAGGGTGATGTAGCCGGGGCGGCCCACCGCGGCGAGGCCCAGTCCGAGGTGGCAGGTGGGGGTTGTTGCTGAGGCCAGTCGGGCGAAGGGCATCGCGAGCTCCGTGGGTCGGCGTCGGCTCCGGTACGGCCGTCCGACCAACGTAACCCGATGACCTTCGGGGCGGGTGAGTCACGGCTTGCCGCGCAGTTCCCCGCGCCCCTCAAGAGCCGAGGCCAGTCGCCCACTGGACGTCACCTGCTGCCGAGCGCGCAGTTCCCCGCGCCCCTCAAAAGCCGAGGCCAACCGCCCGCCGCACGTCGCGCACGTGGCTGGACACGCCGTTCCCACGTCCCTTCAGGGCGTGCGGCCGGGGCGCAGCCCCGCTTTTCAGGGGCGCGGGGAACGGCGCGCCCAGCAACGACCGCCCGGAGCCAACGAGCAGCCTTCACCCCTCAGGGGCGCAAGCAACTGCGGCCACCACCCCGCCCCTCAGGGGCGCGGGGAACTGCGCGCCCAGCCACGACCGCCCGCCACCGACGAGCAGCCTTCACCCCTCGGGGGCGCGGGGAACGGCGCAACGAAGCCCCGGACCGCCACGCCCGCACCCCCTGAAGCGGCGCAGCCCTACCGCTTGGTCTTCGCCGCGGCCCACCCGTGCTGGAGCGCCACGTCCGACTTCACCTCGGTGAGTTGGACGGCGACCGCGCTCGGAGCCGTACCACCACGCGCGTCGCGCGACGCCAGCGCACCCGGCACGTTCAGGACCGACCGCACCTCCGGCGTGAGATGCGCCGAGATCTTCGCGAACTGCTCATCGGTGAGCCCGTCGAGTTCGATGCCGTCCGCCTCGGCTACCTTCACGCACTCCCCCGCGACCTCGTGCGCGACCCGGAACGGCACCCCCTGCTTGACCAGCCACTCGGCGATGTCGGTGGCGAGCGAGAAACCGGCAGGTGCCAGCTCCTCCATGCGCTCCCGGTTGATCGTCAGCGTGGCCATCATCCCGGTGAAGGCCGGCAGCAGGACCTCCAGCTGGTCGCAGGAGTCGAAGACCGGCTCCTTGTCCTCCTGCAGGTCACGGTTGTAGGCGAGGGGCAGCGCCTTCAGCGTGGCCATCAGACCCGTCAGGTTGCCGATCAGGCGACCGCTCTTGCCGCGCGCCAGCTCCGCGATGTCCGGGTTCTTCTTCTGCGGCATGATCGACGAGCCGGTGGAGAAGGCGTCGTGGAGGGTGACGAAGGAGAACTCCTTCGTGTTCCAGATGATGACCTCCTCGGCGATCCGGGAGAGGTTGACACCGATCATCGCGGTGATGAAGGCGAACTCCGCGGCGAAGTCACGGGAAGCCGTGCCGTCGATGGAGTTGCCGACGCTGCCGTTCTCGAAGCCGAGGTCCTTGGCGACCGACTCCGGGTCGAGCCCGAGGCTGCTGCCCGCGAGCGCACCGGAGCCGTACGGCGACACCGCGGTCCGCTCGTCCCACTGCCGCAGCCGCTCGGCGTCCCGGGAGAGTGCCTGCGCGTGGGCCAGGACATGGTGGGCGAACAGCACCGGCTGGGCGTGCTGGAGGTGGGTGCGGCCGGGCATCGCGACGTCCGGGTGCGCCTCCGCCAGACCGACCAGCGCGTCCTGGAGATCGGCGATCAGTCCGCCGATGATCCGGGCGTGGTCGCGCAGGTACATACGGAAGAGCGTGGCCACCTGGTCGTTGCGCGAGCGGCCCGCGCGCAGCTTGCCGCCGAGGTCCGGGCCGAGCTGCTCCAGGAGCCCGCGCTCCAGGGCGGTGTGGACGTCCTCGTCGGCGACGGTGCCGACGAAGGAGCCGTCCGCGACGGCGGTCTCCAGCCGGTCGAGGCCCGCAAGCATGCGGTTCAGCTCGTCGTCGTCGAGGAGGTGCGCCTTGTGCAGCACACGCGCGTGGGCACGCGAACCGGCGATGTCGTAGGGCGCCAGCCGCCAGTCGAAGTGGACGGACGCGGACAGCTTCGCCAGGGCCTCGGCGGGACCATCGGCGAACCGGCCGCCCCAGAGCCGTACGTCACCACTGTTGCTGCTCACTGACTGCGCTCCTCAGAACCGTGGACAAGAAGTGGACGAGAGTGGACAAGAAAGCGCCCGAGAGGACGCCCGGCAGGGGGGCGGAGAACCGCGCGACCGGCCCGATACGACCCGCACCTGACCGCGCGCCCACCGGTCCCGCTTCGCACCATGTCACCACGCCGCCATGCATGAGTATGCAGACCAATGCATGATTCGTCAATCCGAGGCGCGCCCGAGACGGCTCGGACCCGGCCCGGGGTCCACTTAGGCCCGGCCCGGGGTCCGCTCGGGGTCCGCTCAGGGTCGAAAAAGCGCGAAGCCAAGTAATTTCCCGCGCCCATTGAACGCGAGAAACCGCTTTCCCGTACTTCACCGCGAACGCCGGCGCCGCGTCTGTACACCCACTCCTGACCCAAGTGAGGCATCCCCATGTCCAGGGCTCTTCCGAAGTACAACAAGCGTCGCGTGGCGATCATCGGCGGCGCCGCCGCGGTGGCGCTGTCCGGAGCGGTCATCGCCGGTTCCGCCCTCGCGGGGGAGACGTCCAAGAGCGACAACGGCCGGGCCGCCGGCACCCTCGCCTCCCCCGGCACGATCAGCTGCCCGGCCGTGCAGGGCAGTCTCCCCGCGATCCCCGCCTCCGCGCAGGACGAGGTCACCAGGAACCTCGCCCTCCTCGACACCCAGATCACCGAGGCCAACAAGCGACTCGTCGACACCGTCGGCCAGGGCGGCGCCAACTTCGTCCAGAACGCCATCCTCGGCCCCCTGGAGGACAAGCGCGTCGCCGTACTCAACCGCATCGAGACCGCCATCGGCCGCACCGCCGCCAAGCCCGAAGGACTCGAAGCACTCGCCCCCTGCGAGCTGAACGCCGACGGTGCGGCGGAAGCGGGCGACGAGGCGGGCGAGGAGGCCGGGGCCGAGCCGACCGAAGCCGCCACGGAGGAGCCCGGCGGGAACGCGGGCGGAGCCGAGGACACGGGCGACGCGGGCGCCGTCGGCACGGTCGACTGCCCCGCGGTGGAGGGCAGTCTCCCCGCGATCCCCGCCTCCGCGCAGGACGAGGTCACCAGGAACCTCGCCCTCCTCGACACCCAGATCGCCGAAGCGAACCAGCGGCTCATCGACACCGTCGGCCAGGGCGGCGCCAACTTCGTCCAGAACGCCATCCTCGGCCCCCTGGAGGACAAGCGCGTCGCCGTACTCAACCGCATCGAGACCGCCATCGGCCGCACCGCCGCCAAGCCCGAAGGACTCGAAGCACTCGCCCCCTGCGAGCTGAACCAGTAACCGAACACGCCGAACCGGCGACGACGTTCCCCCCACGGGCGCCCCGCACGCCGGCCGGGGCGAGTCCGGGACCCGTGGGCCACAAGGCCCGCGGGTCCCGGGGCTGTCCTCGCCACCCGCGTGAAGACACCCTGGAACGTAAATCCTTAGACAGGCGAAAGACCTACGACGATAATCACTTGACATGGGAAAGACATACGAACGCATAGACGGTCGCCTGCGGACCTTCATCGAGGCGCAGCCCCTCTTCTTCACCGCGACCGCCCCCCTGTCGGGCGACGGCACGGTCAACCTCTCACCCAAGGGGCTGACCGGTTCGTTCGCGGTGCTCGACGACCTCACCGTCGCCTACCTGGACTTCGCCGGCAGCCACGCCGAGACGATCGCGCACCTGCGGGAGAACGGCCGGATCACCCTGATGTGGTGCGCCTTCCAGGGCCCGCCGAACATCGTCCGCGTGCACGGACGGGGCGAGCCGGTCTTCCGTGACGACCCCCGGTTCGAGGACCTCCTCGCACACTTCCCGGACATCGCCCCTGACCCGCACGGCCTACGGGCGATCATCGTGGTGACGGCCGAACTCGTCCGGGACAGCTGCGGTTACGCCGTGCCCTTCATGTCGTACGACGAGGACCGTGACCTGCACGCCAAGCGCTTCGCGCGCGAGGACGACGTCTCACTGAACGCGTACTTCGAGAAGAAGGAGCACATCGGGACCAGCATGGACGGCCTGCCCGGGCTGCCGCTGCCCATGCCGGCCCGTACCGTCTGAGCATGCGCCTCGGAGCCGCCGTCCTCGCGTCCGTGTCCCTCCTCGTGCTCGCCGCGGGACCGGCTCCCACCGGTCCGCCCCCGCTGCCCGAGCGGATGGCGGACACGGGCGGGGGCAGCCAGCTCATCACCGCGCGGGCCGCCTCAACCTCCTCGACGACCGGCACGGTCACCTGGTGGAACCGCCGTGGCGGACGCTGGGTCGAGGCCGGTTCCGCGCCCGCGCGCTTCGGCGCCGAGGGGCTCGTCGAGGGCGGCTCCCGCGAGCAGGGCACCAACACCACACCCACCGGCCTGTACGACCTGCCGTACGCCTTCGGGATCGACCCGGCGCCCGAGGGGACGCGCACGCCGTACCGCCGGGTGGAGCAGACGTCCTGGTGGTGCCAGGACAACGCCTCCAGCTCCTACAACCGGTGGACCGACCCCCGCCCGGCCGACTGCCGCGCCGCCGAGTCCGAGCACCTGATCTCGTACCGGACGCAGTACGCGCACGCGCTCGTCATCGGCTTCAACTACGAGCGGCCCGTACGGGGTCGGGGCGCGGGGATCTTCCTGCACGTCAACGGGTCCGGGGCGACGGCCGGTTGTGTGTCCGTGCCCGCGGACGCCATGCGGCGGATCCTCGACTGGGCCCGGCCCGCCCGTAGTCCGCACATCGCCATCGGGACGGACGGCGGGCCGACCGCCCTCACTCATTACTAGTTGGTAGCCTCCGCCGGTTACCGCGAGTCTCAGCAGTTCACGGCTTGCCCCGCGGCCCGTTGAACACACGGCCGTCCCGGGACGTACCAGTGGGCCGAGGGGTCACTCCCCTTCCCAGCGTCCCCCACGGAGGAACCGTGAGCACGATCGCCGGCGGTCGCGCGGCGCGGCGCCAGACGATGCGCCGCATCCGCCCTCGTCGCTCCCCCGCCATCCCGCTGCTGATCGCCGTATGGGCGGGCGCGGCGGGCGTCGTCTGGCTGTGGTGGAGCAACACGCCGTCCATCGCCGACGACAAGGGCCGGATCCTGAACGCGGGCCGGATCACCGGTCTGCTCGCCGGGTATCTGATGGCTCTCGTGGTCCTGCAGATGGCCCGGGTGCCCGCTCTGGAACGCCGGGTCGGCTCGGACCGGGTCGCCCGCTGGCACGCCATGAGCGGCCGTTACACGCTCTGTCTCGTCCTCGCCCACATCGGACTGACGATGTACGGCTACGCCCTCCAGGCGAACACCGGGGTCGTCGAGCAGACCATCGACTCGGTCAAGACCCTGCCCGACATGGGCAAGGCGGCGATCGGCACGGGCCTGCTGCTGTTCATCGGCCTGATCTCGGTGGGCGGGCTGCGCAAGCGGATCCCGTACGACACCTGGTACCACATCCACCTGCTCACCTACGTGTCCGTGTACCTGTCGTTCTGGCACCAACTGTCCACCGGCAACGACTTCGCGGTCGAGCCGGCCGCGACGACGGCCTGGTACGCGCTGTACGGGACGGTCACCGCACTGGTGATCTGGTACCGGGTGATCACGCCGGTCCGGCTGAACCTGCGCCACCGGATGCAGGTCGAGGAGGTCGTCGAGGAGGCGCCCGGCATCGTCTCCGTGCTGATCAGCGGGAAGCGGCTGCACCGGATCGGTGCCGAGCCGGGACAGTTCTTCCGCTGGCGGTTCATGGCGCCGGGCATGCGGCTCAGTTCACACCCGTACTCGCTGTCGGCCGCGCCGCGTCCCGGTCTGCTGCGGATCACCGTCAAGGCGCTGGGCGACCACAGCACCGCGCTGAAGGGGCTGAAGCGGGGCACGCGGGTGTGGGCCGAGGGCCCGTACGGCGCGCTGACGGCGTCCCGGCGCAGCCAGGGCAAGGTGCTGCTGATGGCCGGCGGCGTGGGCATCACCCCGATGCGGGCGCTGTTCGAGACGCTGCCCGCGGAACGTGGCGACCTGACCCTGCTGTACCGGGCCAACAGCACCCAGGACCTGGCGCTGTGGGACGAGCTGTCGGCCATCGCCGACGAGCGCGGTGCCCGGCTGATGTACGCGGTGAACAGCCCCGACGGGGAGCGCCCCGACATCAATCCGGAGACGCTGCGCCAGAAGCTGCCCGACATCGACGATCACGACGTGTTCCTGTGCGGGCCGCCCGGCTTCGCCGAGGTCGCGTACACCGCACTTCGCGGCGCCGGCGTGCCTGCCCGCCGCATCCACCACGAGTCCTTCGAACTCTGAGGAACGGGAGTCCGGACCCATGAAGAAGAGTCATCCCATGCGCCGCATCGTGCTGGCCGGTGCCGCCACGGTGTCCGGGATCGTCCTGCTGCTGTCGCTGAAGCCCGCGTCTGACCCGGCGGCCGCGTCCGCCGACGGCGCGTCACAGCAGCAGTCGGCCGCCCCGCAGGGTTCCGGAGGAGTGCAGGCCGCCGGCGGCACGCAGGCCCAGACCCTCACCGGTGACGTCGTCAAGACCGAGTACGGCAACGTCCAGGTCCGCATCACCGTGGCCGGCGGGAAGATCACCTCGGCCGCCGCCCTGCAGTCGCCCACCGGCGGACGCAGCACCACGGTCAGCACCGACGCCGTGCCGAAGCTGAACAAGGCGGCCGTCACGGTCGGCAGCGCCGACATCGACGCCGTCTCGGGTGCCACCTACACCAGCGGCGGCTACAAGAAGTCGCTGCAGTCGGCTCTCGACAAGGCGGGGGCGACGGGCGGCGGTTCGGCCGAGGCGAGCGGCACGGGCGGCGGCACCGGTGGCACGGGGAGCGCCACCGGTGGCGGCAGCGGGTCCGGCGACGCGAGCGGGTCGGGGGCGGGCTCCGCGCAGGCGAAGACCGTCACCGGCAAGGCCGTCACGACCGACTACGGGCCCGTGCAGGTACGGGTCACCGTGACCGGCGGGAAGATCACCAAGGCCGAGGCGGTGCAGCAGCCCAAGGGTGGTCGCAGCGACCAGATCAGCGGTGACGCGGTGCCGAAGCTGAACGCGGCGGCGGTCGCGGCGGGCAGCGCCGACATCGACGCCGTCTCGGGTGCCACCTACACCAGCGGCGGCTACAAGGAGTCCCTGCAGTCGGCCCTGGACCAGGCCGGTGGCTGAACCCGCCGGGCCCGCCGAACCCGCTGAGGCGCCTCTGGCGGTGCGTCACGCGGAGGAGGTGATGGGCACGGTCTTCTCCTTCGACGTACGAGGGGGTGAACCCGAGGCGGTACAGGCCGCGTTGGCGGCTGCCGTCGCCCAGCTCCATGTGGTGGACGAGGTCTTCAGCACCTATCGCGAGGACAGCCAGATCTCCCGGCTGGCGCAGGGCCTGCTGACCGTGGAGGAGTGCGATCCGGAGGTCGCCGAGGTCCTCGAACTGTGCGCCGAGGCCGAGCGGTTGAGCGACGGCTGGTTCAGTTCGACGTACGCGGGTGCCATCGATCCGACCGGCATCGTGAAGGGCTGGTCCGTCGAGCGGGCGGCCCTGCGGCTCGTCGAGGCCGGGGCGAGCGGGGTGAGCGTGAACGGCGGCGGTGACGTGCAGATGTTCGGCGTGCCGGGGCCGCACCGGCCCTGGCGGGTCGGGGTGTCCGACCCGTTGCGGCCGGGCGGGCTTGCCGCCGTCGTCTCCGCGGCCGGGGTCGACCGGCTGGCCGTGGCCACGTCGGGGTCCGCCGAGCGCGGTACGCACATAGTGGATCCGCGTACGGGCCGCTCCGCGGTCACCGACCTGGTCGCGGTGACCGTCGTCGGCCCCCGGATCACCTGGGCTGACGCCTGGGCGACTGCGGCCTTCGCGATGGGCTCGCGGCAGGCCCTCGCGTGGCTGGAGTCCCTCCCGGACATCGAGGCGCTGCTGATCACGGCGGGCGACGAGGTCCGCTGCACGGGCGGTTTGGCCAACCGGCTGGGCTGAAACGGCTTGTCTTTCGGCTGCGGGCCCACTGTGGTCGCTCGCGCAGTTCCTCGCGCCCCTAAAGCACGACCCTCCCGCCAGGGCGTCTGCGGGCCCGTCGTGGCTGGGCGCGCAGTTCCCCGCGCCCCTTAGGGGTCGGGGCGGGGGCGTGTATTGGTACGGCCCGCGCCGGCAGGGGGAAAAGCCGGGGCGTAGCCCCGTTTTTCAGGGGCGCGGGGAACTGCGCGGCCAGCCACAGCGCACCCGCACCCGCACCCGACAACGAACCCCGCGCGCCACCTCAGTGGTGGTTCTGGGCCAGCCGCAGCAAATGGTCCGCCAGGGCCTGACCCCCCGTGGGATCGCGGCTGATCAGCAGCAGCGTGTCGTCGCCCGCGATCGTGCCAAGGATGTCCTGCAACTCCGCCTGATCGATGGCCGAGGCGAGGAACTGCGCGGCCCCGGGCGGAGTCCGCAGAACCACCAGGTTCGCCGACGCCTCCGCGGAGATCAGCAGCTCCGAGGACAGCCTCCGCATCCGCTCCTCCTTCGCCGACTCCCCCAGCGGAGCGCGAGGCGTCCGGAAACCCCCCTCGCTCGGCACCGCGTAGATCAGGTCGCCGTCGTTGTTGCGGATCTTCACCGCGTTCAGCTCGTCCAGGTCCCGGGAGAGCGTCGCCTGGGTGACGTTCAGCCCGTCGTCGGCGAGCAGCTTCGCCAACTGGCTCTGGGAGCGCACCGGCTGCCGGTTGAGGATGTCCACGATCCGGCGGTGGCGTGCGGTGCGGGTCTGCGGGACAGCGGGCCCCGCGTGGTCGTGATCCTGCGCCTGACTCATCGTCGTCTCATTCTCCGGTCATTCTCCGGTTCGTCCGTCCTCGTCGGTCACGTCGGTCACCGCGTCGAGAACACCGGCGAAGGCCCGGAGGAACGTGTCCACCTCGTCTTCGGTGATGTTCAGGGGCGGCATCAGCCGTACGACATCGGGGGCGGGCGCGTTCACCAGGAGGCCGGCGTCCTGAGCCGCCTGTTGCGCTCGGGGCGCGAGCGGCTCGGTGAGCACGATACCCAGGAGGAGCCCCGAGCCCCGGACATGGTCGACCAGCGGGTGGCCGAGGGACTCTATTCCGTCGCGCAGTTTCTCGCCGGACCGCTTCACGTTCTCCAGCAGGCCCTCGGACTCGATCGTGTCGAGGACGGCGAGCCCCGCGGCGCAGGCGACCGGGTTGCCGCCGAACGTCGTGCCGTGGTGACCGGGCTTCAGGAACTGCGCGGCGCGCCCGAAGGCGACCGTCGCGCCGAGCGGCAGCCCGCCGCCGAGGCCCTTCGCGAGCGTGACGATGTCCGGCAGGACACCCTCGTGCGCCTGGTACTCGAACCAGTGCCCGGTCCGGCCGACGCCGGTCTGCACCTCGTCCAGGACGAGGAGGCTGCCGGTGGCGGCGGTGATGGCACGGGCCGCCTTCAGATAGCCGGGGGGCGGCACGACCACACCGTTCTCACCCTGGATCGGCTCGATGACGACGAGCGCGGTGTCCTCGGTGACGGCGGCGGCCAGCGCCTGCGGGTCCCCGTACGGGACATGCGTGACGTCGCCCGGGAGCGGCAGGAAGGGATCCCGTTTGCCCGGCTGGCCGGTGAGCGCGAGCGCGCCCATGGTGCGGCCGTGGAAGCCGCCGTCGGTCGCCACCATGTGCGGGCGCCCGGTCAGCCGGCCGATCTTGAAGGCGCCCTCGACGGCCTCGGCCCCCGAGTTGCAGAAGTAGACGCGGCCGTCCCGCCCGAAGAGCTGGAGGAGGCGTTCGGCGAGCGTGACGGGCGGCTCGGCGACGAAGAGGTTGGAGACATGGCCGAGGGACGAGATCTGCCGGGTCACGGCCTCGACGATCGCCGGGTGGGCGTGGCCGAGCGCGTTGACCGCGATCCCGCCGACGAAGTCCAGGTACTCGGTGCCGTCGGCGTCCCACAGCCTGGTGCCGGCGCCACGGACGAGCGGCAGCCGGGGGGTGCCGTAGTTGTCCATGAGCGCGCCCTGCCAGCGCTGGGTGAGTTCCTCGTTGGCGGTCATGCGTCAGCGTCCCCCTCCGCATCGGGCACGACCATCGTGCCGATGCCTTCGTCGGTGAAGATCTCCAGCAGGATCGAGTGCTGGACCCGGCCGTCGATCACGCGGGCGGTGTTCACGCCGTTGCGCACGGCGTGCAGACAGCCCTCCATCTTGGGCACCATGCCGCTGGCCAGCTCGGGCAGCAGCTTCTCCAGCTCCTTGGCGGTGAGCCGGCTGATGACCTCGTCGGAGTTGGGCCAGTCCTCGTAGAGTCCCTCGACGTCGGTGAGGACCATCAGTGTTTCGGCGCCCAGCGCCGCAGCGAGTGCCGCAGCCGCCGTATCAGCATTGACGTTGTAGACATGTCCGTCGTCCTCGCTACGGGCGATCGAGGAGACGACCGGGATCCGGCCGTCGGCGAGCAGTGCCTCGATCGCGCCCGTGTCGATCGCGGTGATCTCGCCCACCCGCCCGATGTCGACCAACTCCCCGTCGATCTCGGGCTGGTGCTTGACGGCGGTGATGGTGTGCGCGTCCTCGCCGGTGAGTCCCACGGCGAGCGGACCGTGCTGGTTGAGCAGTCCGACCAGTTCGCGCTGGACCTGTCCGGCGAGCACCATGCGTACGACGTCCATGGCGTCCTCGGTGGTGACCCTCAGGCCCGCCTTGAACTCGCTGACGATGCCGTGCCGGTCCAGCGCCGCGCTGATCTGCGGGCCGCCGCCGTGCACGACGACGGGCTTGAGGCCGGCCTGGCGCAGGAACACGACGTCCTGGGCGAACGCGGCCTTCAGGTCCTCGTCGATCATGGCGTTGCCGCCGAATTTGATGACGACCGTCTTCCCGTTGTGCCGGGTCAGCCAGGGCAGCGCCTCGATGAGGATCTGGGCCTTGGGCAGCGCGGTGTGCTTACGGGTGGCGCTCATGACGAGTACGCGCTGTTCTCGTGGACGTACTCCGCGGTGAGGTCGTTGGTCCAGATCGTGGCCGTCTCGTCGCCCGCGGCGAGGTCGGCGACGATGTGGACCTCGCGGTAGCGCATGTCGACCTGGTCGCGGTCCTCGCCCACAGAACCGTTCTTGCAGACCCAGACGCCGTTGATGGCGACGTTCAGCAGGTCGGGCTCGAAGGCGGCGGAGGTGGTGCCGATGGCGGAGAGCACGCGGCCCCAGTTGGGGTCCTCGCCGTGGATGGCGCACTTGAGGAGGTTGTTGCGGGCGATGGAGCGGCCCACCTCGACGGCGTCGTCCTCGCTCGCCGCGTTGACGACCTCGATCTTGATGTCCTTGCCCGCGCCCTCGGCGTCCCGGATCAGCTGCTGGCCGAGGTCGTCGCAGACGGCCCGTACGGCCTCGGCGAACTCCGCGTACTGCGGGGTGATCCCCGAGGCGCCGGAGGCGAGCAGCAGCACAGTGTCGTTCGTCGACATGCAGCCGTCGGAGTCGACGCGGTCGAAGGTGACCTTCGTGGCCGCCCGCAGCGCCTTGTCCAGCGCCTCGCTGTCGACGTCGGCGTCCGTGGTGAGGACGACCAGCATCGTGGCGAGGCCGGGGGCGAGCATGCCCGCGCCCTTGGCCATGCCGCCGACGGTCCAGCCGTCGCCCTGGACGACCGACGTCTTGTGGACGGTGTCGGTGGTCTTGATGGCGATGGCGGCCTTCTCGCCGCCGTGTTCGGACAGAGCGGCGGCGGCCTGCTCGACGCCCGGCAGGAGCTTGTCCATCGGGAGCAGGATGCCGATGAGCCCGGTGGAGGCCACGGCGACCTCGCCCGCGTTCTGCCCGAGGACCTCGGCCACCTTCTCGGCGGTGGCGTGCGTGTCCTGGAAGCCCTTGGGTCCCGTACAGGCGTTGGCGCCGCCGGAGTTGAGGACGACGGCGGTCAGCGTGCCGCCCTTGAGGACCTGCTCGGACCACAGCACCGGCGCGGCCTTCACGCGGTTGGAGGTGAAGACGCCCGCGGCGGCGAGGCGGGGCCCGTTGTTGACCACGAGGGCCAGGTCGGGACCGCCGCTCTCCTTGATCCCGGCGGCGATACCGGCCGCCGTGAACCCCTTTGCTGCCGTGACACTCACGGTGCGACTCCGATCGTGGAAAGCCCGGTGGTCTCGTCGAGTCCGAGGGCGATGTTCATGCTCTGGACGGCACCGCCCGCGGTGCCCTTGGTCAGGTTGTCGATGGCGCTGATCGCGATGATGCGCCCCGCGGCCTCGTCGTACGCGACCTGCACCTGAACGGCGTTGGAACCGTGGACGGACGCGGTCGCCGGCCACTGGCCCTCGGGCAGCAGGAACACGAACGGCTCGTCCGCGTAAGCCTTCTCGTAGGCGGCCCGGACGGACTCCGCGGTGACGCCGGGCCTCGCCCTGGCGCTGCACGTGGCGAGGATGCCCCGGGACATCGGGGCGAGGGTCGGGGTGAAGGAGACGGTGACGGGCCCGTCCGCGACGGCGCCGAGGTTCTGGATCATCTCGGGGGTGTGCCGGTGGCCGCCGCCGACGCCGTACGGGGACATGGACCCCATGACCTCGCTGCCGAGCAGGTGCGTCTTGGGGGACTTGCCGGCGCCGGACGTCCCGGACGCGGCGACGACGACGGCCTCGTGCTCGGCGAGCCCGGCCGCGTAGGCGGGGAAGAGCGCGAGCGTGACGGCCGTCGGATAGCAGCCGGGCACGGCGACGCGCTTCGAGCCTTCCAGCGCCGCGCGGGCGCCGGGCAGCTCGGGGAGGCCGTAGGGCCAGGTCCCGGCGTGCGCCGAGCCGTAGAACCGCTCCCAGTCGGCCGCGTCCTTCAGCCGGAAGTCGGCGCCCATGTCGACGACCAGGACCTCCGGGCCGAGCTGCTCGGCGACGGCGGCGGACTGCCCGTGGGGCAGCGCCAGGAAGACGACGTCGTGTCCCGCGAGGACATCGGCCGTGGTCTCCTGGAGTACGCGGTCGGCCAGCGGGAAAAGATGAGGCTGCAGCGCGCCGAGGCGCTGTCCCGCGTTGGAGTTGCCGGTCAGGGCGCCGATCTCGATCTCGGGGTGCACCAGAAGCAGACGCAGCAGTTCCCCGCCCGCGTACCCACTCGCTCCGGCCACTGCCGCACGTACCGCCATGGAACCCTCCTCTTGGATGGCATGACTATACGTTTCGCTGCACGTTTATGCAATCTTCCCTCGGTTCGCCCGGGCTTCCCTGGGGAGTGGCCGGTGTCACGGGCGCTATATTCTTCGTCCTCAGGGCGGAGCTGAGGGAACGGTGGCACCGGAACCGACATCCCGCCGCAGAGAGTCTTGGACACAAGCCACGTCACTACGGACGCGTGTGTCTCGACTGCCTGGAGGGCGTGTCAGGTGTACCCACTGCAGAATTCCGACCCGACGAACATAGGTCGCTACCGTTTACTCGGACGGCTCGGTTCCGGAGGCATGGGAAGCGTCTACCTCGGCCGGACACCCGGGGGGCGGCCCGCCGCGATCAAGGTCATCAACGCCCATCTCCAGGACGACCCGGCGGCGTTGCAGCGTTTCCGTCGCGAGGTGGAGACCCTGGGGACCATCCGCAACGCGTTCACGGCGGCACTCATCGACGCCGAGGTGGACAATCCGCCGTTCTGGATGGCGACCGAGTACGTGCCCGGTCCGACGCTGGCCGACGCCGTCGAGACGTCGGGGCCCTTCCCGGTCGACCTCGGCCGCGCCGTGCTGGCCGCGCTGGCCGAAGGGCTCGCCGACGTCCACGTACACGGTGTGCTGCACCGCGACATCAAGCCTCAGAACGTCATCCTCTCGGCCACCGGCCCTCAGCTGATCGACTTCGGGATCGCCCGCAGCGACGAGATGTCGAACATCACGCAGGTCGGCACCGCCATCGGCACGCCCGGGTTCATCGCCCCGGAGACCCTCACCCGGAGCGAGGCGGGGCCGCCGTCCGACGTGTTCGCACTCGGCGTCACCCTGGCCTACTGCCTCACCGGCCGTGCGCCGTACGGGCAGGGCTCGCTGGCCACCGTCTCCTACCGCACCGTCCACGAGGACATGGACCTCGCCGGGATCCCCGCCGAGATGGCCGAGCTGATCGCTCTCTGCGCGCACAAGGACCCGGCGCGACGACCCCAGCCGCAGCGGATCGTGGAGCTGTGCGACAGCGAGACCGACATCGTGCGGCACCCCGCCTATCAGCGGATCATCGCCATGGCGGCCGCCTCCGACACGGCCGCGACCCCGACCGTGGCCGCGACTCCCGGGTCGCCCACGCCCTCGGCGCCGTACGCACCCGCGGCGCCGTACGCGCCCACGAAGGTCAACGTCACCGCGCCCGGTGCCGCTCCCGCCCCGCCGGACGGCCCGGCTCCCGCTCCGGTGGCCGCCGCCCAGACGCGGTTCCTGCCTCCTCCGACGCAGGCCGAACCGTCCGGCCCGTCCGCGCCCGGCACACGGTCGGGCCGGCTCCGCCGCCGTAAGCCGCTCATCGCCGGCGGTGCCGTGGTCGCTGTCGCGATCGTGGTGGCCACCGTGATCGCCCTGGAGAGTTCCGGCTCGGCCGACGACAACGCCAAGGACCCGAAGGCGTCCGCGAGCCGCGGCGACTCCCACCGGAGCACGGCCGGCGCGGACGATGCGGAGGCGAGCAAGAAGCCGTCGAGTCCCGCGCCCCTGCCGGAGACGCTGACGGTGCAGCCCCGGCGGACCCTGCAGCCCGGTGAGTTCCTGCAGACCGCGCACATGAAGCTGATCATGCAGACGGACGGCAACCTCGTCGCCTACGACGAGACCGACAGGCCCGTCTGGGCGTCCCTGACCTCCGGCGAGAACTACAAGGCCGTCTTCCAAGAGGACGGCAACCTGGTCGTCTACACCGCGGACGACAAGCCGTTGTGGGCGACCAACACGGGATACCCCGAAGGCGGAGCCGTCCTGGAACTCCGCGCCGACGCCAGCTTCGCCGTCACGAAGGACGGCCAGGACCTCTTCCTGAGCACCAAGGACACCACCGAGAAGGGCTGACCCGCCTTCACGCCGGAGGGCGGCCCGGGCGTCTGCCACCACACCCGGGCCGCCCGGCCGGTCACCCCTTCCTGGTACGCAGGAAGGTCACCGAGTTCGCCGGGAAGGTGTACGTGAACTTCCTCGCGACTCCCGAGAAGGTGGACGTGACCGGCGCGACGGCCGTGTCCGTCTCGGTGTTCACGGCGTCGGGGGCGGCGGCGAGGGTGGTCACCGAGGCCTTCGAGCGGACCTTCGCACTCCCGAGGTCGACCGCCGTACGGGCGTCCGCCGCCTGGGCGTTGACCACCTTGACGATCAGGTCACCGGTCTTCTTGTCCTCGGTCACGACCTGCCGGAACGGCTCGGCCGGCTTGTCGTCGGTGAAGCTTCCCCACTCCTGGCCGTCGAGGAGGAGGGTCACCTGCCGGCCGCGCACCTTGATGTCGATGTCGTAGGCGCGGCCCGTCTCGATGGACCCGGCCTTGGAGATCAGCGTCGACTTGCCACCGTCCACGGCCTGTTCGACGGCGGACTGGGTGTTGTTCCAGCCGCCCAGGTTCCACCAGTAGTAGTTGCCGGTGTCCTTGACGCCGAAGGCGACGAGGAAGCCCTCCTTGCCGGCCTTCTTGGTGGCCTTCACGTGCACGTCGTAGTCGTGCCAGGCCGGGTCACCCGCGGAGACCATGGTGTTCTCGGCGGCCTCGTCGCTCTGCACGTACTGGCCGTCCTGCACGCTCCAGCTGCCGCCGCCGGTGTGGGTCCACTGCGAGGCGTCACCGGAGAAGTCGTCGGCCAGCAGTTCCGTGCCGTCCGCGCCGGTCACCTTCACCTCGTCGTACGCGGCGCTCGTCGCCCACGTCGACAGGCCGACCGCGCCCGTGATGGGGCCGCTGACCGACGGTGTGCCGGTCGCGCGCGACGGTACGACCCGGTCGCCGACATTGCGCATGAAGAGCTTCTGCACCTCGTAGTTGGCGGAGTTCCAGGACGCGTGGTTGTTGAACCAGATCAGGTCCGGGCGCCACTGCACGTAGTCCTCGTTGGCGAGCAGCGGGGCGTACGAGGCGAGCTTCACGACGTCCGCGTTGCGCTCAAGACCGGTCATGAACGCGGCTTCGGAGAGGGCGTTCTTGAAGGTGTTGCCCTGGGAGGCGTACTCGCCGAGGAAGACCTGGGGGCCGTTCCTGTCGTACGAGTCGTAGCGGTCGTTGTTCTGCAGGAACCACTGCGGGCTGTTGTAGTAGTGCTCGTCGACCATGTCGACGTTCGCTTCCCGGTTGAGCTTCCAGGCCGTGTCGAAGGTCGAACCGCTGTCGTCGGGGCCGGAGTTGGAGACGACGGTGACGTCCGGGTACTTCGCCTCGACGGCCGCGCGGAACTGCTTGAACCGCTCGAAGTATTCGTTCGGCAGGTTCTCCTCGTTGCCGACCGCGAGGTGGGTGAGGCGGAAGGGCTTCGGGTGGCCCATCTTCGCCCGCTGCCTGCCCCACTCGCTGGTCACCGGCCCGTTGGCGAACTCGATGAGGTCCAGGGTGTCCTGGATGTGCCGCCTGAGGAGCGCGTCGTCGTCGACGGCCTGGTTCTGGCCGCAGCCGGTGACGAGGGCGGGCACCACGGGCAGCGGCATGGCTCCGATGTCCTCGGAGAACTGGAAGTACTCGTAGTAGCCGAGGCCGTAACTCTGGTTGTAGCCCCAGAAGTTGGCGTTCGTGGCGCGCTGCTCGACCGGGCCGATCGTGTCCTTCCACTGGTACGCGCGCTTGCGCTCCCAGCCGGACTCCTCGTCGTATCCCTTCATGCTGCCGGTGTTGACCAGGCAGCCGCCCGGGAAGCGGACGAAGGCAGGGTCGAGGGCGGCGATCTTCCGGGCGAGGTCCTCGCGCAGGCCGTGACCCTTGTAGGTGTCGCGCGGGACGAGCGAGATCATGTCGAGCGCGACGGGGCTGCCCGCGGCCACCGTGAGGCGGCCGGTGGCGCTGGTGCGGGTCGCGGTGAGGCGTGCCGTGTACTTGGCCCAGCCGCCGCGGGCGGTGACGCGGCGGGCCTGTGCCAGCTCGCCGTCGGCGTCCCCCAGGGTCACCGTGAGGGTGGCGGACGCGTCGGCGCGGGCCCACACCGAGAAGTCGTAGGCGTTGCCCTCCCGCACCGGGATCCCGGTGTTGTAGCCGGAGTTGGTGACGGACGAGCCGCCGTCCAGCGCGAGGTAGGTGCGGTTGCGGGCGTTCAGCCGGCCGTCGTCGTCCACGGTCCTCGCGGTGCCGGTGGCGGCCCAGGAGGTGAGCGGGGTGTACGAGCGGTTGTCGGCGGTCGAGTACTCGAAGGACCGGTTCTGCACCAGCTCCGCGTACAGACCGCCGTCCGCGGCCCGGTTGATGTCCTCGAAGAAGACGCCGTACATCGTGTCGTCGATTCTCGCGCCCGAGGCCCTGGGGTCGACGGTGATCGCGTAGTCGGTGACGTCCTCGGCGGCGGCGTTCACGGGGGCGGCACCCACCGGTGCCGGTACGAGGAAGGAGGCGGCCAGCAGTGTGGTGGCCGTGAGGGCGAGTCTCCAGCGAGTGCGGGTGCGGGCATGTGACATGGATCCTCCGCGGCTCTGAGAGGCGTGCGACATGACGTGATGACGCGCATTACTTGTTCGAGATACCGGACGCTGATCAATACTTCGAACGGCAAGATAGGTAGGAGGCAGGAGCACGTCAATGGGTTGGACAGGAGAGGCCGCTGTGGCGGAGGGGATGGCCGGATTCCGGCCGGTGAGCGATGTGCTGGCGTACCTGGCCGGAAGCTGGCAGGTGGAGCGTTCGGTGCGGGATCTCGCGAGCGGGGCGGCGGGTGCCTTCAGCGGGACGACGGTCTTCGAGCGGCTCGACGGCTCCAGCCGCTCCGAGGGGCTGCTCCACCGTGAGTCCGGCACCTTCACCTGGCAGGGCGTGGCCCGGCCCGCCGAGCGCACCCTGCGGTTCCTGCCGGGCGGCGCTCCCGGACGGGCCGACGTACGGTTCGCGGACGGCCGCCCCTTCCACGACCTGGACCTCACGTCGGGGCGGTACGTCGCCGACCATCCGTGCTCGGCGGACCTCTACCGGGGCGAGTTCACCGTGTACGACGTGGACCGCTGGCGGACGGTGTGGCGGGTGGGCGGCCCCGCCAAGGACCTGGTCCTCACGACGGACTACACGCGTTCGTACTGAGCGTCGAAGCGCAGATTCCAGCGGCCGGCCCAGCCGATGAGGGTGGCCGTCGACAGCGGACGGACGTCGAAGTTCCAGTACGTCGACGGGTGCGCCCGCAGGGCGTAGACGAGCGCCGCGCGTACGACCGCGGGTTCCGCCACGGCGACGATCCTTCCGCCGTCGTCGGCGGGGCGGGTGTCGAGCCAGCTGCCGACACGCTGGACGAACTCGGCCAACGGCTCGCCGCCGTGGGCCGCGGAGTACGGGTCGGCGAGCCAGGCGTCCACGGCCTCGGGTTCACGGGCCATCGCCTCCCCGAGGGTCAGACCGCGCCAGCGGCCCATGTCGCAGTCCCGCAGGGCGGGCTGGGCCAGCGGTGACAGGCCCAGCGCGTCACCGGTGGCCCGGCTGCGCGGTGTCGGCGAGCAGTACCGCAGCTCGGCCGCCGCCAACGGTATGAGGGCATGGGCGACGCGCTGCACCTCGCCCCAACCCGCCTGGTCGAGCGGCCGGTCGTCGTCGAAGCGCTCGGCGAGCAACGAGGAACCGCGGGCGGCGGCGATCAGCGTGACCCGAACATGCATGCGGCGATCGTGAAGGCCGGAACTGCGCAGGTCAAGAGCTGATCGACGGCGCTCACGGAATGCTCACGCGAACGCTCGCGCACAGACGCGTGGACGGGCTCGTGCACGGAGATCGACAAAGGCCGATGAGAGGCCGGTCGAAGGCCGGTGAAAGATCATTCGCGGCCGAGCGCCATCCACCGGTCGGGCCGGTCGAGCCCCTTGAACCCGAGTTTCTCGTAGACCCCGTGCGCGTCCTGGGTGGCGAGCAGCACGCGGCGCAGACCGAGGGGCTGGAGGTGGTCGCACACGGCGGCGACGAAGGCGGTCCCCAGCCCTCGGCCCCGCGCGGACCGGTCCACGTACACATCGCAGAGCCACCCGAAGGTCGCCCCGTCGGTCACCACGCGCGCATACGCGACCTGGTCACCCGAAACCGTCTCGTAGACACCGAAGTTGAGTGATCCCTCGATGGCGCGCTCCTGCAGCTCGCGCGGCCGGTCGAGTGCCCAGTACGCGTCGGTGGAGAGCCAGCGGTGGACGCGGTCGACGTCGATACGCGCGGGGTCGGTGGAGATCTCGTAGCCCTCGGGCAGACTCGGTGTGTCGTTCATGGCGGGAGAGTCCCAGCTCAGGATCCGGCTGTCGAACCGATTTCGGCGCAGGCCGTACGCAGTCTGCGCACCCCCTCGGTGATCTCGGCGGTGCTCGCGACCGCCGCGAAGCTGAGTCGCAGATGGGCCGCCGGTGGCTCGGCGCTGAAGTAGGGGCGGCCCGGGGTGACGGCCACGCCCGCGCGCAGGGCGGCGGACAGCAGCGCCGTCTCTCCCCCGGAGCCGAAAGCCTGGGAGGTACCCCCAGTGCCGTCGGGCAGGCGCACCCACAGCTGGTAGCCGCCGGACGGGATGTGGGGCAGGGCCAGTTCGGGCAGCCGCAGGCCCAGCGCGGCGGCCATCGCGTCGCGCCGGATGCGCAGTTCCGCCGAGACGGCCCGGAGATGGCGGGGCCAGGCGGGCGAGCCGACGAGTTCCAGGGCCGCCTCCTGGAGCGGTCGCGGTACGAAGAAGGTGTCGACGACCTGGATGGCCCGCAGCCGTTCCAGGACGGGACCGCGGGCGGCCAGCGCGCTCACCCGGAAGCTCGGCGAGGTGGCCTTGGTCAGCGAGCAGACGTGCACGACCACTCCGTCGGCGTCGTCCGAGGCCAGCGGACGCGGCAGCGGGCCCGAGTCCTCGTGCACGAGCCGGCGTACGAAGTCGTCCTCGATGACGAACGCGCCCGCCTCGCGGGCGATCCGCAGCACCTCGCCGCGCCGCTCCGGGGCGAGCACCGCGCCGGTCGGGTTCTGGAACAGCGGCTGGCAGACGAAGACGCGGGCGCCGGTGGCCCGGAAGGCGTCGGCGAGCAGCTCCGGCTTCACCCCGTCCCGGTCCACGGGCACGGGCACGGGCCGCAGCCCGGCCGCGCGGGCGATCGCCAGCATCCCGGGGTACGTGGGTGACTCGACGAGGACGGGGGCGCCGGGCGGCGCGAGTGCGCGCAGCGCGGTGGTCAGCGCGGACTGGCCGCCGGCCGTGATCAGCACCTCGGCGGCGGTCACGGCGCCGCCGATGCCCCGCGCGAACCACTCGCGCAGGTCCGGCAGTCCGTCGACCGGCGGGCGCGCCCAGACGCCGGGGCGTCGGCCCGCCCGGGACAGCGCCGCGGCCATCGCCCGCTCGGGCTGGAGCGAGGGGTGCAGATAGCCGCCGTTGAACTCGATGACTCCGGGCGGCGGGGTGGCCAGCGAGACCAGTACCCCGGAGGCGTCCACCGTGCGGGGCACGAGGTCGGACGTGGCGTCCGCGCTGAGTGCGACCTCCTGCCAGGAGGTGTCCCCCACGGCCGGCCCGGCGGCGCGCGGCTCGGCCCGGAACGCCCCCGCCCCGGGCCTGGTGACGACAAGCCCCTCGGCGGAGAGCTGGGCCAGCGCCCGTGACACGGTCACGGGGCTCACCCGGAACCGCTCGACGAGCGCCCGGCTGGACGGCAGCTTTCCACCTGGAGAGTAGCGGTCCAGCTCACTTCTCAGACTGTTGGCCAGATCAGCGACACTGCTACGCTCGTGCATGAGAGCAGAGAATAGCGCTACCGCACCGACCTCGATAGCGGTGCCCGGCACTCTTTCGAGGGTCGTCCGGGCCTCCCCCGACGGTCGCCCCGCCGACGCCGAGGTCCGTGACACCGCCGCCGGCGACCGGGGCTCCGCCCGGCCGGAGCAGCCTGATCCCCGAACCGGGACCCTCCTCGCCGCGCTCGGCGTCACCGCCTTCTCCCTCACCTTCCCCGCCACCGCGTGGGGCCTGGAGGGCTTCGGCCCCTGGTCGCTCGTGGCCGTGCGGAGCGTCCTGGCCGCGCTCGTCGCGGGCGGCTGCCTGCTGGCCCTGCGCGTGCCGCTCCCCGGCCGCCGCCACTGGGCGGGCCTCGCCGTCGTCGCCGCCGGAGTCGTCCTCGGCTTCCCGCTGCTCACCACCCTCGCCCTGGAGACGTCGACCACCGCGCACGCCGCGGTCGTCGTCGGTCTGCTTCCCCTGACGACCGCCCTGTTCTCGGCGCTGCGCGTCGGCACCCGCCCCTCCCGCACCTTCTGGGTCGCGGCCTACGCGGGCGCCGCAGTCGTCATCGCGTTCACCGTGCAGCAGAGCGGCGGCGCCCTGAGCAGCGCGGACGCCTACCTCTTCGGGGCGCTCCTGATCTGCGCGGCGGGCTACACGGAGGGCGGCCGGCTGGCCCGGGTGATGCCGGGCTGGCAGGTCATCGGCTGGGCGCTGGTCATGTGCCTGCCGCTCACGGTGCCGGCCGCCGCGATCGCGCTGTCGTACGAGCCCGTGCGGCTGACCGCGCACAGTGTGACCGGGCTGCTGTGGGTCGCGGTCGGGTCGCAGTTCCTCGGCCTGGTCGTCTGGTACCGCGGGATGGCCGCGATCGGCATCCCGAAGGCCAGCCAGCTGCAGCTCGCCCAGCCGCTTCTCACCCTGGTGTGGTCGGTGCTGCTGCTGGGCGAGCGGGTGACCCCGGCCGCCCCGCTGACGGCCGCCGCCGTACTCGTCTGCATCGCCGTCACCCAGCGGGCCCGGGGCTGACGACGGGCAAGGGGCCGAGGGGTAGGTCCGGGCCGATCCCAACGGGCGCTACCCGCCGTAGACTTGCGGTCACGAATCGCCACTCCCGTGCGGAACGAGGAGGCCCCACCGATGCAGGCAACCGTAGGCGACCAGCTGCTGGTGCACGGCAGGATCGTCGGGCAGCACGACCGGGTCGCGGAAGTCATCGAAGTGCTCGGACAGCAGGGGAACCCCCCGTACCGGGTCCGCTTCGAGGACGGTCACGAGACCCTGATGTCTCCCGGCCCCGACTGTGTGGTCCAGCACCGCGAGGACAGGCCCTGACGGACCCGAGGAACCTGGCGGACCCGACGGCCCCGGCGGACCTGCCGGGTCAGAGAGTGGGCTTCGCGGGCTGCCGGTAGTGGTCGGCGACCACCCTCGCCATGGCTCCGACACGGTCGGCGGCCACTTCCTTGGCCGAGAAGAAGACGTGCCCGCGCACCTGCGGATGGTTCCCGGCGAGGGTCAGGTGCCGGGACAGTTCCGCCGGGTCCTGCCAGGCCGCGGGCTGCGCAGGGTCACCGGCCTTGTAGAGCGCCTCCCCCACGTACAGCTTCGTCCTGCTGCCCTGCGCGGTCTGCGACCACCAGGGAACGAGCTTCGCGTAGTCGGCCGCGGCGAAGCCGATGTTCCAGTACAGCTGCGGGCAGATGTAGTCGACCCAGTTCTCCCGGACCCATTTCCTGGTGTCCGCGTGCAGGTCGTCGTACGTCTGCACGCCGGCCCGGGTGTCCGAGCCCAGCGGGTCGGTCGTGGCGTTGCGCCAGACCCCGAACGGGCTGATCCCGAACTGCGTGCCGGGCCGGACCTCCTTGATCCGGGCGGCCGTCTCCAGCACCAGTTGGTCGATGTTGTTGCGCCGCCAGGCCGCCCGGTCGGGGAACTGCCCGCCGTGCGCGGCGTACGCGGCGTCGTCGTCGAAGACCTGGCCCGCGACCGGGTACGGGTAGAAGTAGTCGTCCCAGTGGACGGCGTCCACGGCGTACTTCTTCACCGCGTCCAGCATCGCGTCCTGGACGAAGGCCCGGACCTCGGGCAGACCGGGGTTGTAGTAGAGCTTCCCGCCGTAGGGCACGACCCAGTCGGGGTGGACGCGGGCCGGGTGCGAGGCGACGAGCCTCGTCGGGTCGGTGTGGTTGGCGACGCGGTACGGGTTGAACCAGGCGTGCAGTTCCAGTCCGCGCGCGTGGGCCTCCTCGACTGCGGTGCCCAGCGGGTCCCAGCCGGGGTCCTTGCCCTGGACACCGGTCAGGTACTGCGCCCAGGGCTCGAAGGGCGAGGCCCACAGCGCGTCGGCCGTCGGGCGCACCTGGAAGATCACCGCGTTCAGTCGGCGCTCCACCGCCGTGTCGAGGTGCGCGAGCAGTTCGGCGCGCTGCGCCTGCGCGGTCAGGCCGGGCTTCGAGGGCCAGTCGCGGTTCGCCACGGTCGCCAGCCACATTCCGCGCAGCGCACCGGCGGGGTCCCGGCGCCGGTGCCGGCGAGTACCACCGGAGCCGCGGCCCCCGCCTCCTCCGCCGCCCTCGGACATCTCCGCCGCCACGGCCAGTCCCGCCGTGACGAGTCCCGACAGTCCTGCCGCCGCGACCGCCGCGAATCCCCGTCGTGACATACGCCCCATGCCGTACACCCCAAACACAGTGGGTCCGCCTGGTCACGGACCGTCCACCTGGCACAGCATGCCCGACCCGGCCCGCCGAACGTGGACAGATCCGGAGTAACGTGCGTGGCGGCGGCAGGTACCGGACAACGGATACCTGCCGGCCCCATGACAGTGAGAGCGGACAGTGAGAGCGAAAGGGACGATGTGACCGACATCGAACGCGTCGGAGTGGTGGGCTGCGGCCAGATGGGAGCGGGCATCGCCGAGGTGTGCGCCCGCGCCGGCCTGGATGTGAAGGTCGCCGAGACCACTGGTGAGGCGTTGGAGATTGGCCGGACCCGGCTCTACAACTCACTCTCCAAGGCCGCCGAGCGCGGCAAGATCTCCGAGGAGGAGCGGGACGCCACACAGGAGCGGCTCTCCTTCACGACGGACCTCGGCGAGTTCTCCGACCGCGATCTGGTGATCGAGGCGGTCGTCGAGAACGAGCAGGTGAAGACGGAGATCTTCCAGGTGCTCGACCAGGTGGTGGTCCGGCAGGACGCGATCCTCGCCTCGAACACCTCCTCCATCCCGCTGGTGAAGCTCGCCGTCGCCACCTCGCGCCCCGACCAGGTCATCGGCATCCACTTCTTCAACCCGGCCCCGGTGCAGAAGCTCGTCGAGCTGATCCCGGCCCTCACCACCTCCGAGGGCACCATCAGCCGGGCGCAGTCCCTGGTGGAGAAGATCCTCGGCAAGCACGCGATCCGCGCCCAGGACCGCTCGGGCTTCGTGGTCAACGCGCTGCTGATTCCCTACCTGCTCTCCGCGATCCGGATGTTCGAGTCCGGCATGGCGAGCCGCGAGGACATCGACAACGGCATGGAGCTGGGGTGCGCGCACCCGATGGGTCCGCTCAAGCTCTCCGACCTCATCGGCCTCGACACGGTGGCCTCGGTCGCGTACTCGATGTACGAGGAGTACAAGGAGCCGCTGTACGCGGCTCCGCCGCTGCTCCAGCGGATGGTCGACGCGGGGCGTCTCGGGCGGAAGTCGGGATCGGGCTTCTACACCTACGGGTAGCACCCGGATACGGCTACTCTCCGTATAAGTGCTGGCCTGTGCGGACCCGGCTCTCTTTTGAGGGCCGGGTCCGCCGCATTCACACACCGTGTGCGCGCTGGGCTCGCATATGCCCCTCGCACACGCTCCCCACGCACCCACCAGGCCTGTTGACTTTCCGTGCACATGTAAGGGATGTGACGACTACAGAAAGGAGCGGACACGTGACCGCCGACCCGGAGCATCCCGTGGTCCGAGGAGAAGTCGCAGAGTTACGGCGCCGTCTCGACGTGGCACACGCCACCGTCGAGGGGTGCATGACTCTGCTCAGTCATCGCGCCGAACAGACCGCCAAGGAGATCGACGACCTGAGCACGCGGGTCATCGCTCTCGAACACACCCGCTGGCCGCTGCGCGCGGTCGCGGTCGTCACGGCAGTGGGCGCGCTGGCCGTGGCGGTCTGGCAGGCTCTGGGCCACTGAGCCCGTGGACGCGGTGGGGGATCAGGGCACGGCGTCCTGCCCGAGCCTCAGATGGTGCAGCAGGAGCAGCGCGGCTGCCATGTTGGCGGCCGGAACCTCACCGCGGGCGACCATGTCGGGAGCAAGCTTGAGAGGAACCCATTCCCGGCGGTCCGACTCGAAGTCGTCCACAGGATGCCCGATGTACGCGCCTTCGTCGGCCCAGTAGATGTGGTGCCGGGCGTCGGTGAGCCCGTTCGAGGGCTCGACGCTCATCAGATGGCGCAGAGGTCCCGGTCGCCACCCGGTCTCCTCCTCCAGTTCGCGGGCCGCCGCGACGGCGATGTCCTCTCCGTCCTCGACGACGCCCGCGGGAAGCTCCCATCCCCAGCTGTCGGTGATGAAGCGGTGCCGCCACAGCAGAAGCACCTCGTTCGCCTCGTTCACGACAGTGGCCACGGCGACGGGCCGCAGCCGGATTAAGAAGTGATCGAGATGTCGGCCGTCCGGCAGTTCGACATCTGCGAGATTGACGCTGAACCAGCGATTTGCGTACACGATTTGTTCGTTCTGTTTCGTCCACTGCACTTTTCTGCCACCTTCCGCCGAGTAGATGGCAATATCGCAGCAGGAGCGACCGCACAGCAGGCGCGCGGTGGGCCACTCGCAGCGCAGCGGTAGGCACGGCGGAGGGACAGTCGTAGGCGCAGGGCCGGCCGGCCCGGGGGCTCGGGGCCCCCGGAAGCGGTGGGACGGCTTCGCGTGAAGGATTCTCCTAGAGCGGCACGCGCAGTGCTCCGTCGATGAGTTCGGCGGCCTCGGAGGTGCCCGCGCACCCGCTGGCCACCAGGTGTTCGCGTACCGCCCGCAGTCTGTCGCGCAGGCGCTGGGACTCCATCCCCCGTGCCCGTTCCGCCATCTCGACGGCGGTGACCACCGCTCTGTCGGCGTTCCCCTGGCGCAACTCGATCTGGCTGAGCATGGCGAGCCGGTGCACTCTGCCCCGGTCGTGCGCCGGGTTGTCCACGGCGGCCGCGGCGTGCTCCCGCGCGGCACTCAGGTCGCCGAGGCTCAACAGCGCCTCCGCCACCTGCACGTTGACCAGGCCCGGCTGGACATAGCCCGTCTCGTCCGGCTCGTAGCCACGCCGGATGCGGTCTGCGGCCTGCTCGGCACGCCGGATGCAGGACAGCGCGCTGCTGCCGTCACCGAGGTGTGCGTACGCCTTGGCCTGCATCGCGGAGAGGTCCGACGCGAGCGCCGGGGTGATGTGCCGTCCCGCTGCGCGCAGCGCGGCCTCGGCGAAGGCCACGGCCTGCCGGTGCTCACGCATGAACAGCGCCTGGTTGACGAGGAGCGCGATCACATAGGCGCCGAGTCCCCTGTCCCCGCTGGCCTTCGCGAGCCTGAGCGCCTGGTGGAAGTAGCGCTGGGCGAGCCCGTGCGCGTCGGAGTCGTACGCGCAGATGCCGGCGATCGCCACCAGGCCGCCGGTGGCACGGTGGAGCTGCCGGCCGGTGGCGTCGGTGTAGCTGCCCCGCAGCAGCGGCGCGGTCTCGGAGTTGAGGAACCCGACGATGCGGGTACGGGTCGCGACGCCACCCGCCTTGCGGTACATCTGCTCGTAGTGGGCGCGGGCGGCGCGCAGCATCTCGATGTCGGACATGCGCACGCGGTGCCGTCCGCCGCGCGAGACGTCCACGTCCTCCGGCGGGTTCTCCCACTCCCACACGGGCATCACGGCGGGCGTGCCGGTGACGGCGGGGGCGCCCAGTATGTGCGGGCGCTGCTGTTCGTCGGAGCGCCACAGCGCGGTGGCCCGCTCGACGAAGCCGGAGAGGGTCGTGCCGTGCGGGGTGGCCGGTTCGCCGGGCACTCCGAGGCCGATGTCGTCGAGCGTGACGGGCCGTTGGAGCCGGGCGGCGAGGACCTCGCAGATCAGGTCGGGCACCTGGCCGCGGGGCCGCTGACCCTTCAACCACCGTGCCACGGCGGTGTGTTCGTAGCGGAGTGCGAGGCCGCGCACCCGTCCTGCCTGGTTCACATGGGCCGCGAGTCCCGCGTGTGAGACTCCGGCCTCGTCGAGGATCGCGTCGAGCAGAGTGTTGGGCTGCATGAAGGCCATCCGATGGCTCGGTGCAGACGGTGCTGTTCAACCTAGCGCCTCCCCCTTCACACGGGGTGTGAACGGAGTGCCCGGATCCGGGCAGTACGCGCGCTGTCGCTCAGAGTTGTGAACCGGTTGACTGAAATGCCTCGCAAGAGGCCGGCCGGGCCGCCGGCTCCCCCTCGTACAGTGCGGCGGCCCGGAATTACGCCGTCCGCCCAGCTGCCTGCCCGACACTCCGTGGCGGGCGGACGGCTCCGCCGGGTTGTGCCGGGTGACTGGGCGTTGTCCGTCGGGTGCGGGTGTGTCGTGGCTGGTCGCGCCCACGCGGCGGAGCCGCACGTGCGACAGCCCCGCGTCGCTCAGGGGGCGCCCCCGGGGTGCCGCTCCTAAAGGGGTGTTGCCACTTGCTCGCGCTGTGACGTCGGGACCTGTGTCCTGCCGTTCCCCAGGACCAGGACGGCCACGTCGTCGGTCGGGAGGCCGTCCGCGTGGGCGAACAGTCGGGTGAAGACCGTGCCCAGTACCGCCTGTGGCGAGGTGGGGTGGGTGCGGGTGGCCTCGGTGAGCGCGGTGCGCAGCGGGAAGAACCGGCCTGCGCCGTCGCGGGCGTCCTCGACGCCGTCCGTGTAGAGGAACAGCGCCTCGCCGGGCAGCAGTCGTCCGCAGTGGACGACCGGCAGTTCGGCGGGGAGGGGGAACGCTCCGAGGGGAGGCAGCGGATCGCCGGGGCCGAGGTGCTCCACGCGTCCTCGTACATCGGTCGGCCCGCCGTCGGGGCGCAGCAGATACGGCCATGGGTGACCGCAGTTCAGGGCGCGCACCTCGCCGTCGCGGCCGATGTCCAGAAGCAGCACGGTCACGAACTCCTCGGCGACCGGGCTGTCGGGGGCGAGCCCGGACGAGGGGTGCTCGGCCTTCGCGCGCTCCCTGAGGTGCCGGCCCATGGCGCGCTCCAGTTTCCTCAGCACGCCCGGGAGTTCGGGTTCGTCGTGGACGGCCTCGCGGAAACTTCCCAGTACGGCGGCGACGGTCCCGATGGCGGCCAGCCCGTGCCCGCGGACGTCGCCCATCACGACCCGGACACCGTGTTCCGTGCCGATCACCTCGTACAGGTCTCCCCCGACGCTGGCCCCACGGTCCGCGGACACCTGGGCGGCGGCGATGTTCAGCCCCTCGACGCTCGGCGGCAGCGGGCGCAGGAGGACGCCCTGAGCGGCCCCCGCCACTCTGCGGATCTGCCGCAACTCCCGCAGCAGGCCTCGTCTGACGTGCAGCATCAGTCCCGTGCCGACGGCGAAGAACACGGCGCAGGTGACGATCCGCGCGCCGAGCCCGTTCTGCTGGGCGAGCGGGCACGCCAGCTTGTACGTGATCGCCACCGCGCCCCAGGCGGTGGGCAGCCCCAGCGCGAGCAGGCGACGCAGCCGCTGCCGGCCCCGGTCGAGGCGCCGGGCCTCGGCGCGGCCGAGCCGGCGGCGGGCGCGAGCCCTGGCGCGACCGAGTGTCAGGTGGTTCCCCCGGGGCCCCGCCCGACGGGGCACCCCAGCCTTGATACGGATCATGCCGACGGCCCCCCTAGGCCCTGTTCAGCGCAGGCACCGGCCACTTCGGCCGGGTCGATTCTGTCGACCGCACACCCTGCCCGACCCGGATCACCCACACTTGTCACCCAAAAGAGTGACTCCCCCACAAACACCACAAAGGACGCCCCCACAAGGAGGCGCCCTCAGCACTCAAGCGGCGCGGGAACCCGCGCGCCCGGCCCCCAAAGGGGCGCGGGGAACTGCGCGACCGGCCACGATGCACCCGCACCCGACCAGCGACCGCAGTCCCCCGCCACCACACCAACCAGCGGAGCTAACTCCGCAGAACAGCCCCCGTACGCGAGCCCGCGAGGGCAACCGCCGCATCCCGCGCGGCCGATGCCTCGTCCACGGTCAGCGTCCGATCACCCGCGCGGAAGCGCAACGCGTAAGCGAGCGACTTCCGCCCCTCACCGAGCTGCTCCCCCTCGTACACGTCGAACAGCCGGACGGACTCAAGGAGTTCACCCGCACCCTCACGCAGCGCGGCCTCGACGTCGGCGGCCGGGACGTCCCGGTCGACGACCAGCGCGACATCCTGCGTCGCGACCGGGAAGGCCGAGATGCGCGGCGCGACAAGCACCCCGGTGCCCGCCTGCTCCAGGAGATCGAGCTCGATCTCCATGGCGCAGCTGCGCTCCGGCAGATGCAGCGCCTTGACGACCCGCGGGTGCAGCTCACCGGCGTGGCCGACGAGCGTCTCCTCGCCGTTCACGCTCACGTACAGCGCTGCGCAGCGGCCCGGGTGCCAGGGAGCGTGCCGGTCGCCGCGCACGGTCAGTTCGACCCCGGCCTCGCGGGCGACGGTTCGCGCGGCCTCGACGGCGTCCGCCCAGTCCGCCGGACGGCCCTTGCCCCACCAGCCGGCCTGCTCACGGGCGCCCGCGAGGACGACGGCGGCACGGCGCGGCTGCCGCGGCAGCGCGGCGTCGATCCCGGCGATCTCCTCGTCGGTGGGGCGGCGGTCGACGGGCAACCGCCCGGCCGTCCCCTCCTCGCCGGTCGGCCGGAAGACCAGACCGGTCTCGAAGAGCGCCAGGTCGTGCGAGCCCCGGCCGTCGTTGCGCCGCAGCGCGCCGAGGAGCCCCGGCAGCAGCGTCGTACGCATCGCGGGCTCTTCGTCGGAGAGCGGGTTGACCAGCGTCACCACGGTGCGGCGCGGGTCGTCGTCGTCCAGGCCGAGCTGGTCGAGCACCTCGGTCCCGATGAACGGGTAGTTCAGCGCCTCCACGTACCCGGCGCCGGCCAGCGCGCGGCCTACCCGGCGGTGCAGCCGCTGCCGGTCGGTCAGGCCCAGGCCCGCGGGGGGCCTGGGCAGCGTCGAGGGCAGGTTCTCGTAGCCCTCAAGCCGGATGACCTCTTCGGCCAGGTCGTTAGGGTCCGTCAGGTCGGGCCGCCAGGACGGCACGGTGACGATCAGCTCGTCCTGCCCGTAGACGTCGCAGCCGACCTGCTGGAGGCGGCGTACGACGGTCTCGCGGCCGTAGTCGACGCCCGCGACCTTGTCCGGGTGGTTCGCCGGGATGGAGATGGTGTGCGGCGCGGACGGTGCGATGACCTCGGTGACCCCGGCGTCGGCGGTACCGCCGGCGAGGAGGACCAACAGGTCGACCGTGCGCTGGGCGGCGGCGGACGCGGCCTCCGGGTCGACGCCCCGCTCGAAGCGCTTGGACGCCTCGGAGGCCAGCTTGTGCCTGCGGGCCGTGCGCGCGATGGAGATCGGGTCGAAGTGCGCGGCCTCGACGACGACCTCGGTGGTGGTGCCCTCGGTGTCGTCGATCTCGGTGTCGGCACCGCCCATGACGCCGGCGAGGCCGATGGGCCCGCGGTCGTCGGTGATCACCAGGTCCCCGGCGTCCAGCGTGCGCTTGGCGCCGTCGAGGGTGGTGAGCTTCTCGCCCTGCTCGGCCCGGCGCACGCCGATCGCACCCTGGATCCGGGAGCGGTCGTACGCGTGCAGGGGCTGGCCGAGCTCCAGCATCACGTAGTTGGTGATGTCGACGGCCAGCGAGATCGGGCGCATGCCCGCCTTCTGGAGGCGGCGCTGCAGCCAGATCGGGGAGCGGGCCTCGGGCGACAGACCGGTGACGGTCCGCGCGGTGAAGCGGTCGCAGCCCTGCGGGTCGGCGACCTGGACCGGGTGCCCGAAGGCGTTCGGGCCCGGCACGTCGAGCAGTGCCGGGTCGCGCAGGTCGAGGCCGTAGGCGGTGGCGGTCTCGCGGGCGACGCCGCGCATCGACAGGGCGTAGCCGCGGTCGGGCGTGACGGCGATGTCGAGGACCTCGTCGACGAGGTCGAGCAGCTCGATCGCGTCCGTGCCGACCTCGTACTCGGGCGGCAGGACGATGATGCCGCCGCTGCCGTCGTCGCCCATGCCCAGCTCGTCGCCGGAGCAGATCATGCCGTGCGAGGTCTTGCCGTAGGTCTTGCGCGCGGCGATCGCGAAGTCGCCGGGCAGGACGGCGCCGGGCAGGACCACGACGACCTTGTCGCCGACGGCGAAGTTGCGGGCGCCGCAGACGATCTCCTGCGGTTCGCCCGTGCCGTTGGCGCCGCCGACGTCGACGGTGCAGAAGCGGATGGGTTTCTTGAAGCCCTCCAGCTCCTCGATGGTCAGCACCTTGCCGACGACGAGCGGGCCCTTGAGGTCGGCGCCGAGCCGCTCGACCCTCTCGACCTCAAGGCCGGCGGACACGAGCTTGGCCTGCACGTCGCGGCCGGTCTCGGTGGCGGGGAGGTCGACGTACTCCCGCAGCCAGGAAAGCGGGACCCGCATCAGATCTCCATCCCGAACGGCCGGGTGAACCGGACGTCACCCTCGACCATGTCTCGCATGTCTTCGACGTTGTGGCGGAACATCAGCATCCGCTCGATGCCGAACCCGAAGGCGAATCCGCTGTACTTCTCGGGGTCCACACCGCAGGCGACGAGCACCCGCGGGTTGACCATGCCGCAGCCGCCCAGCTCGATCCAGCCCTCGCTGGAGCAGGTGCGGCAGGGCCGGTCGGGGTTGCCGACGGACTCGCCCTTGCAGACGTAGCAGAGCATGTCCATCTCGGCGGACGGCTCGGTGAAGGGGAAGTAGTTCGGGCGCAGCCGGGTCTTCATGTCGGCGCCGAAGAGGGACCGGACCATGTGGTCCAGGGTGCCCTTCAGGTCGGCCATGGTCAGGCCCTCGTCGATGGCCAGCAGCTCGATCTGGTGGAAGACCGGGGTGTGCGTGGCGTCCAGCTCGTCCGTGCGGTACACGCGGCCGGGGCACACGATGTAGACGGGCGGCTCGCGGTCCAGCATGGCGCGGGCCTGCACCGGCGAGGTGTGGGTGCGCAGCACGACACCGGACTCGCCGTCCGTGCCCTTGGAGCCCTCGGCGCCCTTCGAGCCCTGCACGAAGAAGGTGTCCTGCATCTGCCGGGCCGGGTGGTCCGGGGTGAAGTTGAGGGCGTCGAAGTTGAACCACTCCGCCTCGACCTCGGGGCCCTCGGCGATCTCGTATCCCATGGACACGAAGACGTCCGCGACCCGCTCCATCATGGTGGTCAGCGGGTGCCGGGCACCGGCCGGTACGCGGTCGTGGGGCAGCGTGACGTCCACGGCCTCCTCGACCAGCACCCTGGCGTCCCGCTCGGCCTCCAGTTCGACCTGGCGGGCGGCGAGTGCCTTGTTCACCGCGCCGCGGGCCTGGCCGACGAGCTTGCCGGCGGCGGCCTTGGCGTGCGGGGGCAGGGCGCCGATCTCGCGGTTGGCGAGGGCCAGCGGCGAGGCGCCACCGGTGTGGGCGACCTTGGCCTCCTGGAGCGTGTCGAGGTCACCGGCGGCGGCGAAGGCGGCGAGCGCCTCGTCCCGCATGCGCTCGATCTCTTCCGGTTTCAGTGCCTCGACCTCAACAGGGTCGTACGACTTGTTCGGTGCCGACATCTCTTCCCGTGCTTCCGATTGGTTGGCCGACGGTCCCCGTCGCGACTCGTGGGACGTCGTGTCCCTGAAGCCCTGTCCCTGAAAACTGAAAAGGGGACGCAAAGGTGCCAAAGGCCGAGTCTAACGGGGGTGAGCGCCCGGCTCGGACGCCTGGTCCGGGCCGGGGCGGGTGTGCGGATGCGCCCGTGGGGCCGCTTCGGCGTTACTGCAGATACGCCGGGGTGCCCACGGGCAGCGTAAATCGGAACTCCGCGCCGCCCTCGGGGGCGCGGCCGACGGTGATGGTGCCGCCGTGGGCTTCGACGATGCCCTTGACGATGTACAGCCCGAGGCCGGTGCCACCGCGCTTGCTGCCCCGCCAGAAGCGGGTGAAGACGCGGTTCATGGACTCCTCCGGGATGCCGGGGCCCTCGTCGCTCACCGTGACCGACGTGCAGACCTCCTCCCCTTCACGGGGGGACGGCGCGGGCTCTACGTCGATGGTGACGGTTCCCTCGCCGTGCCGCACCGCATTTTCCAGCAGGTTGCTGAGCACCTGGTCGACCTTGTCGGGGTCGGCCCACAGGTCGGGCAGCGGCTGCCCGATACGCAGCAGGAAGCGGTCGGCGGACTGGCCGGAGGCCACGTACGCCTGGATGTGGCGGCCGACGGCGGCGCCTATGTCGACGGGCTGACGGCGTACTTCGAGCCGCCCGGAGTCGATGCGGGAGATGTCGAGGAGCTCGGCGATGAGGCGGGTGACCCGGTTGGCGTCCGCGTCGACCGTCTCCAGCATCAGCTTCTTCTGGTCGTCGGTGAACCGTTCCCACTTGGCGAGCAGCGTGGCCGTGAAGCCCTTGACGGAGGTGAGCGGCGAGCGCAGTTCGTGGGCGACCGTGGCGATCAGCTCGGCGTGGCTGCGCTCGGTGCGGCGGCGGCCCTCGGTGTCGCGGAGCGAGACGACGACCCGGCGGACCGGGCCGAGGGGCCGCGCCCGCACGTACCGTGCCGTGACCAGGACCTCCCGGCCGCCAGGGAGCAGCAGGTTGCGCTCGGGCTGCCCGACGCGGATCGCGAGGCCGCCGTACGGGTCGGTCAGCTGCCACCAGCGGCGGCCTTCGAGGTCTTCCAGCGGCAGGGCCCGCTCCAGGTGGTGGCCGAGGGCCTCGGTGGCGGGGGTGGCCGTGATCCGGGCGGCCGCGGCGTTGAAACAGATCACCCGGCCGCGTTCGTCGGCGATCACGAGTCCGTCGGGGAGGTCGTCGGGGTCGATGCCGAGTTCCGCGGGATCGGCGTGCCTGGGCGCGGGAGCGCTCCGCACATCGTGTGCCCGCAGCGCGCTCTGCGCACCGCTCGTGCCGACACTCATCCCCGTACCCCACCTCTCGTCCGGCATCCGGGGGCAACCTCCCTGCTCAAGCGCAGCCGAGAGCTTGGGGGGTGAGTCCCCGGGCCCGTCACCCTACTAGCCCTGAGTGACGGAACGGACCCCCTCAGGGACGAGCGCGGTCGGCACGCTGCGCGCGAGCCGACGCGTAGAGACATACGGCGGCGGCCGTCGCGAGGTTCAGGCTCTCGGCCCTGCCGTGGATCGGTACGCGCACGACGGCGTCCGCCAGCGCACGTGTCTCCTCCGGGAGCCCCCACGCCTCGTTGCCGAACACCCAGGCGGTCGGCCCGCCCATGGTGCCCTGGTCGAGTTCGTCGTCCAGGTCGTCCTCGCCCGCGCCGTCGGCGGCCAGGATGCGTACGCCGGCGTCCCTGAGATCCCGCACGGCCTGCTCCACGGGCACGCCGACCGCGACGGGCAGATGGAAGAGCGAGCCGACCGACGCCCGTACGCACTTGGGGTTGTAGAGGTCGACGGAGGCGTCGGTGAGGACGACGGCGTCGGCGCCGGCCGCGTCGGCGCAGCGCAGGACGGTGCCCGCGTTCCCGGGGTCCCGCACATGTGCCAGTACGGCGACCAGCTTGGGCCGTGCCTCGACGATCTTCTCGAAGGGGGTGTCCAGGAACCGGCAGATCCCGACGAGTCCCTGCGGGGTGACGGTCGTCGAGATGTCGGCGATCACGTCGTCGTCGGCGAGGTGCACGCGGGCTCCGGCGTCCCGGGCCTCCCCCACGATGTCGGCGTACCGCTCGGCGGCGTCGACCGTGGCGAACAGGTCGACGAGCGCGGGCTCGCCGCCGACCCGGTGGGCGGCGGCCTCCCGCACGGCCTGGGGCCCCTCGGCGAGGAACAGCCGCTCCTTGCCCCGGAAGCTCCGCCTGGCGAGCCGCCGGGCGGCGGAGACGCGCTGCGAGCGGGGAGAGATCAGCTCGGGGCCGCTGGACATCGATTCACCTTCGGTTCACGGTCGAGGGCGGGACGTACCGCTTGCCGCGCGGGGAGGGGCGGCCCTCTCGAACAAAACACTCGAACAAAACAAATGTGGGCCCGCAGCCCTGAGGCAAGCGAGCCCACAAAGAGGTTCCGGCCGAGGCCAGCGCCAGTGTCACGCAGCCTTGGGCGCGTTGACGTCCGACGGCAGGGCCTTCTGCGCGACCTCGACGAGCGCGGCGAACGCGTTGGCGTCGTTGACGGCCAGCTCCGCGAGGATCTTGCGGTCCACCTCGATGTTGGCGGCGTTCAGACCCTGGATGAGGCGGTTGTACGTCATGCCGTTCTGGCGGGCCGCAGCGTTGATGCGCTGGATCCACAGCCGACGGAAGTCGCCCTTGCGCTTCTTGCGGTCGTTGTAGTTGTAGACCAGGGAGTGGGTGACCTGCTCCTTGGCCTTGCGGTACAGACGCGAACGCTGACCGCGGTAGCCGCTGGCGGCTTCGAGGATCGCCCGGCGCTTCTTGTGGGCGTTGACTGCCCGCTTGACGCGTGCCACTTGTTAACTCCTTGTAGCGGGGCCGTGGTGGTCGTCACACGGTCCGAAATCGATTGGGTCCCGGTCCTGACGTACGGCGCCGAGGCGCCGCGACGTCACTTGCCGAGAAGCTTCTTGATCTTCTTGGCGTCGCCCGGGGCCATCTCGGCGGTGCCGGTGAGGCGGCGCGTCACGCGCGACGACTTGTGCTCAAGCAGGTGGCGCTTGCCGGCGCGCTCGCGGAGCACCTTGCCGGAGCCGGTGATCTTGAAGCGCTTGCTGGCACCGCTGTGCGACTTGTTCTTCGGCATGGCGCCGTACTCTCCTCGTCGGTGGCGTTCCTGTGCCCGGTCGTCAAACCGGGCACAACGGAACGTCATATGTATCGGTTGACGTCCCCGGACTCGCGTCCGGAAACCCCTGGGGCTCGCACCCCGGGATCAGGCCTCGGCGGGCGCCTCGGCCGGAGCCTCGGCGATCTCGTCGGCCTCGGTCTCGGCGACCTCTCCGTCGGAGATGTCGTCACCCGCGTGGTTCTGCGACTTGCCAGGGTTGGCCTTCGCCTCCGCCTTGCGGGCCGCCTGGGCCTCGCGGGCTTCGGCCATGGCCTCGGTCTTCTTCTTGTGCGGGCCGAGAACCATGATCATGTTTCGGCCGTCCTGCTTCGGGTTGGACTCGACGAACCCGAGGTCCTCGACGTCCGAAGCGAGGCGCTGCAGCAGTCGGTAGCCGAGTTCCGGCCTGGACTGCTCGCGACCACGGAACATGATCGTGATCTTGACCTTGTCGCCCTGCTTGAGGAACCGGACGACGTGACCCTTCTTGGTGTCATAGTCGTGCGGGTCGATCTTCGGCCGGAGCTTCATCTCCTTGATGACCGTGTGCGCCTGGTTCTTGCGCGCCTCACGGGCCTTCATGGCCGACTCGTACTTGAACTTCCCGTAGTCCATGAGCTTGCAGACCGGCGGACGCGCAGTCGCGGCCACCTCGACCAGGTCGAGGTCGTACTCCTGCGCAAGCTCCAGGGCCTTGGCAAGCGGAACAATCCCGACCTGCTCACCGCTGGGACCGACAAGTCGTACCTCGGGAACGCGAATCCGGTCGTTGATGCGGGGCTCGGCGCTGATGGATCCTCCTCGGATAGCACCACACGGCTGTCTGGCAGACAGCTCGCGTACGTCTTCTCACTGGACCAACCGCCTTGGGACATGAAAAATGCCCCGGACGGGACACAGGCGGTGGCTCCAAGGATTACCGGAGCACCGCCGCGGTCAACCGCGGGGCGCATATCCAGCGGCTCCATCGTCCGTACGGAACGATGGGGGCCGCCTGACCGGGTGACCCGCCTTCCCGGAGGATGGTCGGGTGGGAGATCGGAGCCTCCACTTGTGGGCCGGGCACAGGAGTGTCCGGCCGGTCGTTACACAAGGTTAGCAGCTCTCCCCGGGTGGTGCGAATCCGTGTGCGCGCACCACTCTCCCGCTCTCCCGCGGGCGGGGGCCGGCAGGCCTGGGCCTATCGTGTGGGGCATGAGTGACACCCCTCCCCAGACCCCCGGTTTCGACGACATGACCCGCGACATCGCCGAGGTCCCCGCGGTCGAGGTCCTGGTCACGGTCGCCGTGAACCTGATGAGCGCCGCCGCCGTGAAGCTCGGCCTGAGCGAGGAGGGCGACAAGTACAAGGACCTCGACGAGGCCCGCAAGCTGGTCCACGCGCTGGCCGGGCTGCTCGACGCGAGCACGACCGAGATCAGCTCCTTCCACGCGGCACCGCTGCGCGACGGCCTGAAGTCGCTGCAGCTGGCGTTCCGCGAGGCGTCGCTCGTCCCGGACGAGCCGGGCCAGGGCCCGGGCGAGAAGTACACGGGCCCGGTCTACGGCTGAGCCCGCGTCCGGTCCGGAGCCCCGCGGCCCCGCTTCCGGGTATCCAGCCAACTCATCAAGTACTCACCGACGTACGTACAGGGGCTCGCCCGGTGGCGTCGCCTCGGCCGGCAGAACTGCCAGGTCGAGGCCGCGCACCAGGCGGGCCCGCAGTGTCTCGTCGGCCGCGAGCCGCCGGGCGACGGCCTGAGCCGCCCGCGCCGGATCGGCGGACGGGTCCAGTACGAGGGCCAGGGTGCCGTCGGCCTGCCCGGGGCCCAGGTGGGCGCGGAGCACCGGGGGCTCGGCGGCGACCGCGGCGCGTACCGCCGCGATCACGGCGGGGTCGGCCAGCGGGTCCGTCGTCGTACGCCCCTCGGCGAGCGCCAGCAGGGCCGGGCCGGTCAGCTCGTACGCGACCGGCCCCGCCAGGTCGAGGACGACCGTGTCGGCCTTCTCGTGCGCGGCGGCCTGGAGTGCCTGGTGCAGGGGTACGGCGACGGGGCGGGCCGCCGGGTCCCAGCGGGCCAGCGACTCGGTGGAGGTGAAGGCGGGCAGCGCGGTGCGGTCGCCGGCCTTGAGGGTGGGGACGGCCATGTCGCTGGTCTTCTCGCGCCGCAGCCCGTTCTCGTCCTCCTCGACCTCGCCCAGCATGGCGACGACGGGCACGAGGAGCCGCGCGTCCCTGAGGGCCGCGAGGACGGGGCCGTGCGCGGACCGGTTCCCGGCCCAGGCGGCGAGCGCCGCGCTCAGCCGGGGGTCGGCGGAGCCGTCGTCGTCGGAGAAACCGGGGTCGGGGATGTTCTTGTTAACCACGGGCACCGACCCTATCGGTGGCGGCCGGCCGGCTCCGCCGCCGGGCCGACCGCACGCTTTGCCCGTACCTGCCCGTCCCGGAAACGGGGCGTTCACGGGACTCAGGGGTTTCTCAGCGATCCCTGACACACTTCTCACACGCGTCTGACCGGGCGCACAGTGGCGCGGCCCAGGCTCGCGGCATGTTCCCTCACAGAGCCCGCCGGCGCAGCGGCCGTCCGTCCCGCCGAAGGCCTCTCGGGTACGCGGCGGTCGCCTCCGTCGCGCTCCTGGGTGTCACGGCCGCGGGCACGATGTACGTGACGGCGCGGGCGCACGACGCCGGTGAACTCGTATCCTCCTCGGCGTCATCCACGACGACGGCCACGACGGAGGCGACGGTGGAAGCTGTCACGGCACCCACGTCCGCGAAACCCACCCCCACGTCCTCCGGCTCCGCGGAGCCGGACGCCGACGCGCTGCTCGCCGAAGCGGTGGGCTCCGTCACCGTGGAGGCCGGGGCGCGGCTGTCGGTGGCGGTGCTGGACACGGAGTCCGGGCGGAGCGCGGTGTACGGGGACGGGGCGTTCGACACCGCGAGCATCGTGAAGGCCGACATCCTGGCCTCGCTGCTGCTGCGGGCCCAGGACGCGGGACGGGAGCTCACCGCGCAGGAGAAGACGTACGCCTCCGCGATGATCCGCGACAGCGACAACGCCTCCGCGACCGCGCTGTGGGAGGCGATCGGCCGGGCGCGGGGGCTGGCGGAGGCCAACGAACGCTTCGGCCTGGACGACACCGTGGGCGGGGACGGGGTGCTGTGGGGGCTGACCCAGACCACGGCCGCCGATCAGCTCACCCTGCTGAGGCAGGTGTTCGGGGACGCGGACGACTCGGAGCTGGACGAGACCTCCCGGGACTGTCTGCAGGGGCTGATGGGGGACATCGCCGTGGGCCAGGACTGGGGGGTGTCGGCCGCGGGGTCCTCCGGGTCCGCCCTGAAGAACGGGTGGCTGCCGCGGAGCGCGACCGGGCTGTGGGACATCAACAGCGTCGGGCGGGTGGAGGTGGACGGCCGCGCGTACCTCGTCGCGGTGCTGTCGGACGGCAACTCCACCAAGGCCGGGGGGATCTCGATGGTGGAGGCGGCCGCGAAGGCCGCCGTGAGCGCCCTCGCGACCGCCTGACGCGCCGCGGGGCTTCTCAAGTCCCCAGGACCCTCGGAGTCAGTCCCAGGAGCCCTCGGAGGCCGTCGGGCTGCCTTCCGGGCTTCGGGGTCGTCTGCTGCCTCGCCAGAGGATGACCGCCACGACGAGGAGCACGCCGCCGGCGCTGCCCGCCAGCGGGCCGGCCCAGGCGGTCGAGGGCCCGTCCTCCTCGGCGGCGTCCGGGCCCTTGCCGAAGTACGCGTCGGAGTCGGCCGCCGCGCTCAGGTTCTCCGGCTTCAGACCGGCCGCCGCCTTGATGGCCGCCGCGGGGTCCACGAAGCCGTATCCCCGGGAGTCGTCCCGGCCACCGGAGGGAGCGTTGCGGGCCGTCTCCTCCAGGAGGTCCTTGATCTGCGCCGGGGACAGGCCGGGGTGGGCCGCCTTGACGAGGGCGACGGCGCCCGAGACGAACGCCGAGGCCGCGCTGGTGCCCCAGCCCTCGTAGTACTTCCGGTCGGGGTCCGCTATCACCACGTCGACGCCGGGGGCGCTGACCGTGGCGTACCAGCGGCGGGTGGAGAACGAGGCCCGGGTGCCGTAGCGGTCGACGGCGGTCGCGGCGATCACGCCCGGGTAGGCCGCCGGGTACGAGATGTGGTCGCCCTTCTCGCCGCCGTTGCCTGCCGAGGCGACCACGGCGGCGCCCTTCTTCAGGGCGTACTGCACGGCGGCGTCCTCGGAGGCCTCCGGGTGGGCGGACTTGGAGTCGTCGCCGAGGGAGAGGTTGATGACGTCGGCGCCGTGGTCGGCGGCCCAGCGGATGCCGTCGGCGAGGGCGTTGCCACGGGTGTCGCGGGCCTTGCCGCGGGCCGAGTCGCCGTCTTCGAGGATCACGCGGACGGGGAGGATCTTCGCTTCGGGGGCGATGCCCATGACTCCGTCGGCGTTGCCCGAGCCGTGTCCGTGGCCCGCGATGATGCCGGCCATCGCCGTGCCGTGGCGGGCCCAGGAACGGTCGCCCCGGTCCGCGCCGAAACCGACCATGTCCTTGCCGGTGAGGACGTTGCCCGCCAGGTCGGGGTGTTCGTCGTCGACGCCCGTGTCGAGGACGGCGACCGTGATGCCCTCGCCCTTCGTCGTCCCCCAGGCCTCCTGGGTGTGCATCGCCTCCAGCGCCCACTGCTTCGCGCGGATGCCGTCCGCGTGGGCGGCGGTGGAGGGCAGCAGGGCGAGTCCGGCGGCCATGGCGGCGACCAGGAATCCCCTTCGGCGGCGGGCCTTCGGGGTTCCGCGGGGCGCCTCACGGCTCATGACGGCTTCTCCGTGGCCGAGTCGACGGTCTTGCGCAGGCTTCGCTCGACGCGGTCGGCGAGGCCCTGTGCGTCGTGGCCGAGGCCGGCCTGCGCGACCGCCGTGGTGGCGTCGGCCTTCATCGCGTCCTCGGCGGGCTGCGGTTCGCCGACGGCACGCCCGTCGGCGAAGCCCGAGACCGCGTAGGTGACGACCGGGGCGTCGGTCAGGACCGACAGCGTCCAGGACGCGCGCTGGTCGTCGCCGAAGCCCGCGGCGACGGTGCCCTCGGCGGCGTACGGGCGGGGCATCAGGTCGCGCCTGCTGTCGAGCCCCTGCTCCTCGAAGCGGCGGCTCAGTACGCCCATGGCGGCGGCGTCAGCCTTCGTGAACAGCAGGCCGATCGTGGTGACATGGCTGCGGGTCGCGTCCGTGTAGGTGGCGCGCAGCAGGCGCAGACAGCCGGCGGGCGCGAGGGCCTTCTGCAGGAGCGGGTCGAAGGCGTCGCCGCAGCCGCTGTCCGGGGCCACGGCGATACGGGTCCAGGTGCGGTCGGAGCCGCCGGGGCCCGCGCCGTTGCCCATGACGGTGGGCGGGAAGAGCTTGTCGACGGGCACGCTGTGCCACAGGTCTCCGGCCGCGGTGAACGCGTCCGGCGTGTCGGATCCGTCCGAGCCGTCCCCGGTGAGCCAACTCCCCGTCACCGCACCGCCGATGAGGCCGAGCCCCAGCACCGCGCAGGCCGCGGCGGCGACCACACCGGTGCGCCGGCGGGGGCCCGTCGGACGCACCCGCGCGGTGTCGACGTCGTACGTGTCCGGGGACGCGAGGGAGACGAACGGCCGGAGCGGCGGCGGTTCCTGCGGAGGCGCGGGAACGTGCCGGGCTGGGCCCGGCCGGGAGGGACCCGTGAAGGACTCACCCGTGAAGGACTCACCGGGGAAGGGCTCTGCCGTGAACGATTCTCCCGGCCCGGACATCGGCCTGCCGAACGGCGAGGTGCCCGGTGGGGCCGGGGCGGGTGTCGGCGGCGTGCTCGGTGGTGCCGGGGTCGGTGCCGCGGGGGTCGAAGGTGCCGGGACCGGCGCAGCGGGGATGGGCCGCAGCCGTTTCGTGGTCTCCGACGGGGCCTCGTCGGGCGCCCCGGTACGCCGCGCGAACGGCTGTCGGGTGCCGGGTCCCGGCGGGGCGAAGGGGCGCAGGGGCAGGCCGGGGCCCGGCCGCTGCGCGGTGTCGCCGTCGGTCGTTCGAGGCTCGGACGTCCGAGGCTGGGTCGTTCGGAACTCGGCCGCTCGGGGCTCGGGCGCCGGGCGGGCCGGGGCCTGCCGTCCCGTGCCGTTCGTCGCGGTGGGGCGGGGCTCGCTCGCGGGACGCGGCGGAACCTCGGGGGGCCGAGTGCGTCCGGCGGTCGCAGCAGTCCCGGCGGTTCCGGCAGTCCCAGCGGTCCCGGCGTTCCCACCCGGTTCGCCCGCGGGGCGGAGCGGGAAGTCCTGCCGGTCGGCCCGGTCGGTACGCGCACGCCCGGGAGCCGCACCCGGACCGGAGTGCGTCCCCGGCTCGCCCGCCGGACGCGAGGTGGGACGCGGCGAGGCAGGGGCGTCCGGGGCGCTCGTCCACTCGGCGCCTCCCAGAGGGGCACGCGGTGCCGTCGTCGGGCGCGGCGGAGCGCTGTCGCGGGTGGCGCGGCCCGCATCCGACCCGAGCCCGGTACCCGCCCCCGTACCCGCGCGCGGTGTGATGCCGGCCCACTCGGCGCCTCCCTGGGGAGCGCGCGGTTGGGTCGCCGGGCGCGGCGGGACGGCTGTCCCGCCGGGGGGCGTGTCGGGGAAGCGGGCCGAGGCCGGTGGGGGTGGAGCCGTCTCGGGGGTTTTTCGCTGCTCGCCGGTGGGGCGCAGGCTCGGGAAGCGCGGTGCCTGGGCCGAGGAGGCGTCCCGGGGCCCGGTTCCGTCGGACGTGCGCGGTCGCGGCGGCGTGCTGACAGGCCGCGGCCCGAACCAGTCACCCCCGGCGGGCTCCCGGCTCTCGCGCTCCGGCCGCGAATCCGGATCCAGTTCCGGACTCAGGTCCGTATCCGGTCGCGGGCCCGTGTCCCCGGGCCCCTCCGACGGCTCTCGTCCGCTCTCCGTCACGGGCGGCCCCGGTGGCGTCGACGGGCGCGGAGGAATGGAGGCGCGGCGCGCTTCCGTGCTCATGCACCCCCCCGTTTCCTCGACCCCGGACGACCGAGACCGGCCGAAGGAACCCCTCCGGATCCGTTCCCCGCTTGCGTGCGCGTCACTCTACGGGTTGACGCCGCGCCCGTGGGAACCAGTCCGCGGGCCCGGGGTATCTGCCCGGAACGTCCCCCTACCCTGCGGTAATCCGGTCTGGCAGGCTTCGCACATGACAGCCCGCGCCGCAGACCGAGCCCGTTACGACCGGGCCACCGCTCACCTGGACGCACCCGTTGCGATCGTGGACCTGGAGGCCTTCGACGCCAACGCGGACGATCTCGTACGGCGGGCGGCGGGCAAGCCCGTGCGCGTCGCGAGCAAGTCGGTGCGCTGCCGGGCCCTGCTCGAACGCGTGCTCGCCCGGGAGGGCTTCGCCGGGCTGATGTCCTACACGCTCGCCGAGTCGCTGTGGCTGGCCCGCTCCGGCTTCGACGACGTACTGCTCGCCTATCCGTCCGCCGACCGGGCGGCGTACGCGACGCTCACCGGGGACCCCAAACTGGCCGCCGCCGTGACCGTCATGGTCGACGACCCTGCGCAGTTGCAACTGATCGACGACGCCCGGGACGGCGGCACCGAAGAGGTGCGCGTCTGCCTGGAGTTGGACACCTCGCTGAAGATGTTCGGCGGCCGGGTCCGGGTCGGCGCCCTCCGCTCGCCCCTGTACTCCGCCGCCCAGGTCGCCGAGATGGCGCGCGCGGTGGTCCGCAGGCCCGGCTTCCGGCTCGTCGGGATCATGGCGTACGAGGGGCACATCGCCGGGGTGGGCGACGCTCTGCAGGGGCGCCCTTTGCGGTCGCGTGCCATCCGGCTGATGCAGGCCACGGCCCGCAAGGAGCTGGCCCAGCGCCGGGCGGACGTCGTGCGGGCCGTTCGCGCCGTCGCGCCGGACCTGGAGTTCGTCAACGGCGGTGGCACGGGCAGCGTTCAGCACACCGCGGCCGAGGACGCGGTGACCGAGATCGCGGCCGGGTCGGGGCTGTACGTCCCGCGTCTCTTCGACAACTACACCTCGTTCAGCGGGCGTCCGGCCGCGCTCTTCGCGCAGCCCGTGGTGCGCCGGCCGGGGGTCGGTGTCGTGACCGTCCTCGGCGGCGGTTATCCGGCGTCGGGTGCCCCGGGTCCCGACCGGCTGCCCGTGCCGTACCTCCCCGAGGGGCTGAGGTACGACTCCCAGGAGGGCGCCGGTGAGGTGCAGACGCCGCTGCTCGGCTCGCCCGCCGACGATCTGCTGATCGGCGACAAGGTGTGGTTCCGGCACGCGAAGGCCGGGGAGCTGTGCGAGCGGTTCGACGTGCTGCACCTCGTGGAGGGCGACACGGTGACCGCGTCGGTGCCGACGTATCGCGGCGAGGGCCACACGTTCCTGTAGGCCCTGACCGCGGAGGGCTTGCTACCGGGTGGGGCCGATGTCGCTGCCCACGCCGCCGCTCGTGTCCTCGTCGCCGACCGGCCGGATCCCCTTGGTGATCCGGTCCATGTCGGCGAGCGGCGGCCCCTCCGCGCCCGCGTCGAAGACGTACCGCACCATGACCAGCGACTCCGAGCCGACGCTGGACGGGAACGCCATCGACTGGACGTAACCGCCGGGTCCCGCCTCGGTCTTGACGCGCCAGCGCACGAAGTATCCGGCGCGCCCCGCGACCGCGACCGGTCCCTGCTCGACCAGTCGGTGGGACGTGATGCCGTGGAAGGGCCGCTCGTCGATCTTGTTGCGGTCGTACGCCAGGTCGGCCGCGTCGGCGATGTCGTCCTTGGCGAGGGCCGCGGTGGACTTCTCGTCGTTCGCGGTCACCGTGCGCGAGAGGACCGTGCCGTGGCGGCAGAGGCCGTCGTCGCCGGGGCAGTCGTACGTCCCCGGTGTGGTCATCACCACATCCTCGTCGGATACGTTCTCGGGTCTGGCCCAGCCGTCGAGGAGCGGCAGGGTGATGCCGTTGAGCTCGTCCACGACGGCGTCGGAGTCGTCGGCGGACGGCTTCGAGGCGGACTCGGAGGGTTCCGAGGGTGGGGACGGGGCGTTCGCCGGGTCGGAGGCCGTGGGCGTGGGCACGGTTCTCGCCTCGGGGACGCCGTCGCCGTCGTCCTTGCTCAGGACGACGGCGCCCGTGACGATGGCGGCGACGAGGACGGCCGCCGCGGTGCTGAGGGCGACCGCCTTCGCTCGTCCGGAGCCGTCACTCGCGGGCATCGGCACCGTCTGCGCCATCGGCGCCGGCTGCGCGTACGGCTGCTGCTGTTGTTGTTGCTGTGTCCCGGGGGTGCGGTGGTGCTCGGTCCAGGCGGTCCCGTCCCACCAGCGCTCCAGATGCGGGGCGGAGGGGTCCCGGTACCAGCCGGGCGGGGTCGTCATGCTCATCCCGGCGCTCTAGGCGCCGCCCGGCACGGCCATGGGGCCCTCCGCCCGACGGGCTCTACAGGGGCGTGACGTACGCGCCCGAGATACCGCCGTCCACCAGGAAGTCCGTGGCGTTCACGAACGAGGAGTCGTCGCTGGCGAGGAAGGCGACCGCGGCGGCGATCTCGTCGGCCTCCGCGAACCGCCCGAGCGGGATGTGCACGAGACGGCGCGCGGCCCGCTCCGGATCCGTGGCGAACAGTTGCTGGAGGAGGGGGGTGTTGACCGGCCCGGGGCACAGGGCGTTGACCCGGATGCCCTCGCGGGCGAACTGCACGCCCAGCTCACGGGACATGGCCAGCACGCCGCCCTTGGACGCGGTGTACGAGATCTGCGAGGTCGCGGCGCCCATCCGGGCCACGAAGGAGGCGGTGTTGATGATCGACCCCTTGCCCTGTCGCCGCATGTAGGGGATCGCGGCCTTGCAGCACAGGTAGACGGAGGTGAGGTTGACCTCCTGGACGCGCTTCCAGGCCTCCAGTCCTGTCTCCAGGATCGAATCGTCGTCGGGCGGCGAGATGCCCGCGTTGTTGAAGGCGACGTCGACGGATCCGTAGGTGTCGTGCGCGGCCTTGAAGAGCGCTTCGACCTGGTCGGGGTCGGTGACGTCGACCTTGACGAAGATCCCGCCGATCTCGTCGGCGGCGGCCTTGCCCCGGGTCTCGTCGACGTCTCCGCAGACGACGTGCGCGCCCTCGGAGGCGAGCCGGCGGGCGGTGGCGAGGCCGATCCCGCTGCCGGCACCGGTGATGACGGCGGTGCGGCCTACCAGGCGGCGGCAGACGACGGCGTCGGCCGAGGAGGCCGATGAGGTCGATGACGTTGAGGTCACTGTGCGGGGCCCTCCGTGCTGATGAAGACGTTCTTGGTCTCGGTGAAGGCGGCCAGGGCGTCCGGGCCGAGTTCGCGGCCGATGCCGGACTGCTTGAAGCCGCCGAAGGGGGTCCAGTAGCGGACGCCGGCGTGGGAGTTGACGGACAGGTTCCCGGCGCGGACGGCGCCCGACACGCGCAGGGCGCGGCCCACGTCCCGGGTCCAGATCGAGCCGGCCAGGCCGTAGTCGGTGGCGTTGGCGAGCCGGATCGCGTCGGCCTCGTCCTCGAAGGGGAGGACGACGGCGACCGGCCCGAAGACCTCCTCGACGGCCACGCGCGCGTGGGGCTCGATTCCGGTCAGGACGGTGGGCGGGAACCAGAACCCGGGGCCGTCGGGGGCGGTGCCCCTGATGCCGTCCAGGTCGTCGGTGACGTACGAGCGCACCCGGTCCAGCTGGGTCCTGGAGATCAGCGGGCCCATGGCGGTCTTCTCGTCGGCCGGGTCGCCGACGACGACGGACTCGACGGCGGGGGCGAGGAGTTCGAGGAAACGGTCGTACGCCGAACGCTGGACGAGGATGCGTGTGCGGGCGCAGCAGTCCTGGCCGGAGTTGTCGAGGAAGGACATGGGGGTGGCTGCCGCGGCGGCCTCGATGTCGGCGTCGGCGAAGACGATGTTGGGGCTCTTGCCGCCGAGTTCGAGGGTGACGCGCTTGAGCAGGGCCGACCCCCTGGCCAGCACCTGTTTGCCCACGGTCGTGGACCCCGTGAAGACGATTTTCGCGACGCCGGGGTGTTCGACCAGCGCGTTGCCCGTGACGGGTCCCGCGCCCGGCAGCACCTGGAAGAGATGCTCGGGGAGGCCTGCCTCCAGGGCGAGTTCGGCCAGCCGCAGGGCCGTCAGCGGGGTCGTCTCGGCCGGCTTCAGGATGACGGCGTTGCCTGCCGCGAGCGCGGGGGCGGTGCCCCAGGCGGCGATCGGCATGGGGAAGTTCCAGGGCGCGATGACGGCGACCACGCCCAGCGGTTCGAGGATCGTGATGTCGAGGCCGCCCGGCACCGGGATCTGGCGTCCGGTCAGCCGCTCCACTCCCCCGGCCGCGTAGTCGAGCAGATCGCGGACGTTGCCCGCCTCCCAGCGGGCATTGCCGATGGTGTGCCCGGCCTCGCGGACCTCCGACTGGGCTAGTTCCTCGCGGTGTTCGTCCACGACGACGGCGAACCGGCGCAACAGCCGGGCCCGTTCGCCGGGGGCGAGGGCGGCCCAGCGCACCTGCGCCTTCGTAGCCCGTACGACGGCCGCGTCGACGTCCGCCGCACCGGCACCCGGGATCGTGGCGAGGACTTCTTCGGTGGCCGGGTCGAGCACGAGAAGCTCATGCCGGTCGGGCCGGGACGGGGTGTGCGACAACGAAGGACCTCTCACATGCGTTCGAAGGAGCGGCGGAGCTCCCAGTCGGTCACCACGGCGTCGAAGGCGTCCAGCTCGACGCGCGCCATGTTGCGGTAGTGCGCGACCACCTCGTCGCCGAAGGCGGACCGGGCGATGGGGCTGTTCTCCCAGACCTCGGCGGCCTCGCGCAGGGTGGTGGGCACGTGCGCGTAGTCGGCGGTGTACGCGTTGCCCGTGCACGCCTCGGGCAGTTCCAGTTTCTGCTCGATGCCGTACAGCCCGGCCGCGACGAGGCCCGCGACGGCGAGGTGCGGATTGACGTCGCCGCCCGGGAGCCGGTTCTCGAAGCGCATCGAGCGGCCGTGGCCGACGACGCGCAGCGCACAGGTGCGGTTGTCGTGGCCCCAGGCGACGGCGGTCGGCGCGAACGAGCCCGGCTGGAACCTCTTGTACGAGTTGATGTTGGGCGCGTACAGCAGCGAGAAGTCCCGCAGCGCGGCCAGCTGTCCGGCGAGGAAGTAGCGCATCACCTGCGACATGCCACCGTCGCCGTCACCGGCCATGACGTTCGTGCCGTCGGCGTCGGCGAGCGAGAGGTGGATGTGGCAGGAGTTGCCCTCGCGCTCGTTGTACTTGGCCATGAAGGTGAGCGAGACGCCTTCCTGGGAGGCGATCTCCTTGGCCCCGGTCTTGTAGATGGCGTGCTGGTCGCAGGTGACCAGGGCCTCGTCGTACTTGAAGGCGATCTCGTGCTGCCCGGGGTTGCACTCGCCCTTGGCGGACTCGACGGTCAGGCCGGCCGCCCCCATCTCGTTGCGGATCCGGCGCAGCAGGGGCTCGATGCGTCCGGTGCCGAGCACCGAGTAGTCGATGTTGTACTGGTTCGCGGGCGTCAGGCCCCGGTAGTTGGCGTCCCAGGCCTGCTCGTAGGTGTCCTTGAAGACGATGAACTCCAGCTCGGTCCCCACCTGGGCGGTGAAACCGTGCTCGGCGAGCCGCTCCAGCTGCCGCCGCAGGATCTGGCGCGGCGCGGCCACGACGGGCGAGCCGTCGTTCCAGGCGAGATCGGCGACGAGCATCGCCGTACCGGCGTTCCACGGGACGCGGCGCAGCGTACCCAGGTCCGGATGCATGGCGAAGTCCCCGTAACCACGATCCCAGGACGACATCTCGTACCCGTCGACCGTGTTCATGTCCGCGTCGACCGCGAGGAGGTAGTTGCAGCCCTCCGTGCCGTGCCGCAGGACGTCGTCGAGGAAGAACCGTGCGGCGAACCGCTTGCCCTGGAGCCGTCCCTGCATGTCCGGGAAGGCCAGGACGACCGTGTCGATCTCGCCGCTCGCGACGAGGGCGTGCAGCTCCTCGACGGCGAGAGGTGGTGTGCGGTCTGCCACGGAAAGGGCCTCCTTCGGTCAGCCAGGCGCCACCAAGAGTCATAAGGTAGTGAGCCTTAAGGTATTGCGGAGGACCATTGCTTGGGAAGGGGGCGCGGCCGGATGTCGCAGGCTGATCCGGACGGCGGGAGCGACCGGCTGGCGCCGGTGCTCCGGACGGTGCGCGCGGGCAACGGCTTCGAGGAGGCCCTGGAACAGATCCTCCAGGTCGTCCGGCTCGGCCTGGTCCCCGGCGGCGAACGGCTGCCCGCCGAGCGCGAGTTGGCGCAGCGGCTGGGGATCAGCCGGGTGACGCTCCGCGAGGTCCTGAAGGTGCTGCAGGACCAGGGGCTCGTCGAGTCCCGGCGCGGCAGGTACGGCGGCACCTTCGTGCGGCTCCGCCCCGAGGCGACCGGGGCCACCGGGGAGGCCGAGCTGCGCCGGCGTGTCGAAGGGGTCGACATCGAGGACGTACTGCGCTTCCGCGAGGTCCTGGAGGTCGGGGCGGCGGGCCTGTGCGCGGCACACGGCCTCTCCGCCGGACAGGCCGGGCGGCTGCGGGCGGCGCTGGCCGGCACCCAGGACGCGCCGCTGACGGAGTACCGGCGCCTCGACACCCTCCTCCATCTGACCCTCGCCGAACTGTGCGGTTCGCCGACCCTCACCGCCCAGTACGCGGCCGTCCGTTCGACCGTGAACGACCTCCTCGACTGCATCCCCCTCCTGGTACGGAACCTGGAGCATTCGCAGGCCCAACACGCGGCGCTGGTCGAGGCGGTGCTGGCCGGGGACGCGGAGGGGGCGCGGGAGGCGATGCGCGAGCACTGCGCGGGCACGGGGGCGTTGCTGCGCGGCTTCTTGACCTAGGCAGCCCGCGGCTCCTTCCGCCAGGGCATGACGCAAAGGTATGAAGTCGCCCCTTTACAAAGAACCCAGAACAGGCACAGGCACAGGCACAGGCACAGGCACAGGCACAGGGAGTGTGGGCATGGGGATGGCTGACCGGCCGCTGATCGGAGTCAGTACGTACCTGGAGACGGCGCGGTGGCGCGTGTGGGAGCTGGAGGCGGCGCTGCTGCCGGTCGGCTATCCGCGGCTGGTCCAGGCGGCGGGCGGCGTGGCCGCGATGCTGCCGCCGGACGATCCGGCGTACGCCGCCGGGGCCGTGGCCCGGCTCGACGGTCTGGTGATCGCGGGTGGCCCCGACGTGGACCCGTCCCGGTACGGGGCCGAGCGCGATCCGCGCTGCGGGCCCGAGGCGCGTGCCCGTGACAGCTGGGAACTCGCCCTGATCGAGGCCGCGTTGGCCTCCGGGACGCCGCTGCTCGGCATCTGCCGGGGGATGCAGCTGCTGAACGTCGCGCTCGGCGGGACGCTCGTGCAGGACATCGACGGGCATGTCGAGGCCGTGGCGGTGTTCGGACGGCATGTGGTGAAGCCGGTGCCGGGGTCGGTCTGCGCGGGGCTGGTCGGTGCGGAGGCGGTGTCCGTGCCGACGTACCACCACCAGGCGGTGGATCGGCTGGGGGCGGGGCTCGTGCCGGGCGCGTACGCGGAGGACGGCACGGTGGAGGCGGTCGAGCTGCCTGGGCCCGGGTGGGCGCTGGGAGTCCAGTGGCATCCGGAGATGGGCGTGGACCTGAGCGTGATGGCTGGCCTGGTGGCCGCGTCCTCTTGAGCGGGCGCCGGGGGTCGTAGGCCGGTTGCTGGTCGGCGGGGGTTGGCCGCGCCGTTCCCCGCGCCCCTGGGTGGGACGGTCCGCGGCCGAGCTACCCCGTGCGGGTCGGAGAGGGCTGAGCGCGCCGTTCCCCGCGCCCCTGGGTGGGATGGCCTCCGGCTGGGTTGCCGAGTGCGGGTCGGAGAGGGCTGGCCGCGCCGTTCCCCGCGCCCCTCAGTGGGACGGTCCGCGGCCGAGCTACCCCGTGCGGGTCGGAGAGGGCTGAGCGCGCCGTTCCCCGCGTCCCTAAGAGCGCGTCAACGCCAAAAGATCCCGCGCCGGCCCCGCCGGCGGATGCCCCGTCGGCCACACCGCCCGCAGATCGCGGCTCAAGCGAACCCCCTCCACCGGAATCTCCACCAGCCGCCGAGCGGAGAGCTCCTCGCCGAGGGCGAGCTCGCTCAGGACCGCCGGCCCCGCCCCGGACGCCGCGGACGCCTTGACCGCCGTCGTGGACGACAGCTCGATCAGCGGGCGGGCCAGCCCGCCGAGCGCCGCGTCCAGCACCTGCCGCGTCCCCGACCCCTCCTCCCGCAGGATCAACGGCGTCGCCGCCAACTCCCCCGCGTCGAGCGCCCGCCGCCGTGCCCACGGATGCCCGGGCGCGGTCACCACGATCAGCCGGTCGTGCGCGATCACCACGGAATCCAGGCCGTCCGCCACGGACACCCCCTCCACGAACCCGAGGTCCGCCTCCCCCGACAGCACCCGCTCGGCCACCACCGTCGAGTTCCCGGCGAGCAGCGACACCGCCGTGTCCGGCCGCTGCCCGCGCAGGGCGATCAGCCAGCCCGGCAGCAGGTACTCGGCGATCGTCATGCTCGCGGCGACCCGCAGCCGCGAGTCACGCCGGTCCCGCAGCGCCTGCGCCCCCGCGTCGAACGCCTCCGCCGCCTCCACCACCCGCCGGGCCCAGTCCGTGACCAGCGCGCCCGCGTCGGTGAGCCGCGACCCCCTGGGCGACCGGTCCACCAGGCCGACCCCCAGCTGCCGTTCCATGGACCGGATGCGGCTGCTGGCGGCGGGCTGGGTGATCCCCAGTTCCCGCGCCGCCCGGCCCAGGCTCCCGAGCCGCGCCACGGCGAGCAGCAGTTCCAGCGCGCCCAGCTCGGGCACCCGGTGCGACAGCCCTCCGCCGGGGCCCGTGCCCGGGCCCGTTCCGGCACCCGTCCCCGTGCCTGTTCCCGCCCCGCGAACCGCCTGGTCTCCCGTACCGTCATCCCGACTCATAAGTTCACCTTATGTCCCCATAGACCGATACTCCCTGGTGGCCTTCCCGCCCCGCGGGCACCGTGGAGTCATGGTCACCGCCGTCCCCCGCCTTCCCACCCACAGAAGGCACTCCGCTCCCACCGGTCACACCGGCCACCCCCACCGGACCGCCCCACCGCGAGCGATCGCCGTCCGCCACCTCGGGCCCAACTGGTACGCGCCCGTCATGGGCACCGCGATCGTCGCCACCGCGGGAGTCGGCCTCCCCTTCCACGTGCCGGGCCTGCGCACCGTCTGCACGGCGTTCTGGGCGCTCTCCCTGGCCCTGCTCACCGCTCTGCTCGTCGCGCGGGCCGCGCACTGGACCCATCACCGGGACCAGGCGAAGGCCCACCTGCTGGACCCGGCGACGGCACCGTTCTACGGCTGCCTCTCGATGGCCCTGCTCGCCGTCGGCGGCGGCGCCCTCGTCGTCGGCGGGGACTGGATCGGCACCCCGGCGGCGATCGCCCTGGACGCCGCCCTGTTCACCGCCGGCACCCTGATCGGTCTGACGGTGGCCGTGGCCGTCCCCTACCTGATGATCGTGCGGCCCCGGGTGGCCGCCTCCCCCGTCCCTTCCCAGGTCACCCCCGTGTGGCTGCTCCCCGTGGTCGCCCCGATGGTGTCCGCGGCGCTCGGCCCGCTGCTCGTACCGCATCTGCCGGCCGGCGCGTCCCGCGAGAGCCTGCTGTTCGCGTGCTTCGCGATGTTCGGCCTCAGCCTGCTGGCCACGCTGGTGATGCTGCCGATGGTCTTCGCCCGTCTCGTCACGGGCGGACCCCTGCCGCTCGCCCTCACCCCGGCCCTGTTCCTGGTCCTGGGTCCGCTGGGTCAGTCCACGACGGCCGTCGACAAGTTCGCCGTCTTCGCCCCGGGGGTCGTGCCCGCCCCGTACGACCGGGGCTTCGCCGTCCTGGCGGTGCTGTACGGCGTACCGGTGATGGGCTTCGCGCTGTTCTGGCTGGCGCTGGCCGGCGCGATGGTGGTGCGGGCCCGCCGCCGGGGCATGCGTTTCACGATGACCTGGTGGGCGTTCACCTTCCCGGTCGGTACGTGCGTCACGGGCGCCGAGGGGCTCGCCCGGCACACGGGGCTGGTGGTCTACGACGGCCTCGCGGTCGCCCTCTATGCCCTGCTGCTGGCGGCCTGGACCGTGGCCGCCGCCCACACGGCCCGCGGCCTGTTCGACGGACGGCTCCTCGCGGCGCCCCGGCCGGTGCTCACCGGCTGAGGTCGTCCACCGCCTCGATGTGGTCGGCGACCGCGACGACCAGCACCCGGGTGTCCTCCTCGGTGGCCCGCCACCGGTGGCGCACTCCGCCCGTCAGATACAGGGTGTCGCCCTTGCCCAGGCGGTAGGCGCGGCCCTCCGCCTCGACCTCGACGACGCCCTCGGCCACGTACATCAACTCGTCGTTGCGGTGCTGGAATTCACGGCCCGCGTCCTGGTCGCCGGAGAACTCCATGGCGTGCAACTGGTGGTGACCGCGCACCAGGGGGCGCACACGGGGCTCATGGGTGAACTCGGAGTCGTCGGCGCGCACCACATCCACGCTGCGCGCCGGGTCCGCGGCCGCCAACAGTTCCACGCGGGTCGTCCCGAGGGCGTCGGCCACACGTTCCAGGGAGCGCGTACTGGGCCGGGCCCGTTCGTTCTCGACCTGGCTGAGGAACGGCACCGACAGGCCGCTGCGCTCGGCGACGACGGCGAGGGTGAGCTCCAGCGCCCGGCGGCGCCGCCTGACGGCCGCGCCCACTCGAAGGGTCTCCTTGTTCTCGTCCATCGCCTCGGCTCCCCCCTGTGCGTCGTCGGTGCATGAGGTGCGGTGGCGGCGCGGCTGCGTCCGGTGCCTGCGCGCCGATGTCTCGCGGGTTCCTGATGTGTTGTCTGCACCCTACGGGTGTTCGCCAAACCGTTTCATGCGCCCGTCACATCCCCGTAAACATTGCCTCATCGGTCGTGTATATGCCGCGAGGGGCGGACGGCACCGTACAGTGCCGTCCGCCCCTCGTCGTCGTGCGCCTCCGCTACTGCGGAGTCATGCGTTCCACCATGTCCGGGTGCTCCTTGAGCCACGCGGCGACGGCGTCCTCCTCGTGCCCCTGGCCACGGTCCTTGATCTCGGCCTCCAAGCTGCCGAGTTCGTCCTCGCTCATCTTGAAGTTCTTGATCCACTTGGTGAGCTGCGGATACTGCCCCGGGAACTTCTTGTTGGAGATGGTCCGGATCGTGTTGCCCTCACCGAACAGCTTCTTCTCGTCCGACAGCTTGGTCAGCTCGTACTCGCTGTAGGCCCAGTGCGGGGACCACAGGACGACGGCGACGGGCTCCTTCTTGGCGTACGCGCGCTTCAGCTCGGCGAGCATCGCGGGCGTGGAGCCGTCGACGACCTTGTACTCCTTGTCGAGGCCGTAGCCCGGAAGCACGTCCTTCTTGAGGAGGTTCATCTCGCCGGTGCCCGGCTCGATGCCGATGATCCTGCCGTCGAAGGTGTCGGCCTTGCCCTTGAGGTCCGCCAGGGACTTGATGCCCTTGACGTAGGAGGGCACCGAGACCTCCAGGGACGTCGGCTCGTACCAGGTGCCGAGGTCCTTCAGGTTGTCCTTGTGCTTGTTCCAGTAGTTCGACTGCGCGTACGGCAGCCAGGCGTCGAAGTTGAGGTCGATGTCTCCGGAGGCCAGACCGGTGTAGACCGGGCCGACGTCCATCTGCTTCAGGTTCAGCGTGTAGCCGCGCCGGGCCAGCACGTTCTTCCACAGGTAGGTGACGGCGACGTCCTCGTCCCACGGGAACCAGGCGACGTCGATGGCGTTCTTCGCCTCGGCGGGGGTGCTGGACGAGGAGCTCGCGACCGGGGCCAGCTTGTCCACGACCTTGGAGTTGCTCTTCAGCCAGGTGCGCACGGCGTCCTGCTGAGCGCCCTTGCCGGCCTTGTTGATCTCCGCCTCAAGGCTGGTGAGCTGCTTCTCGGTCATCTTGAAGTTCTTGAGCCACTTGCCGACGACCGGGTTGTCCGCGGCGAATCCCTTGCGGGACAGCGTGTGCACACCGTCGCCCTTGCCCCAGGCGCCCTTGGTGTCCTTGAGCTTCTTCAGCTTGTACTCGCTGTACGCCCAGTGCGGCGACCAGAGCGTGCCGACGAACGGCTCCTTCTTGGCGTACGCGCGCTTCAGCTCGGCCAGCATCGCCGGCGTGGAGCTGTCGACGACCTTGTACTCCTTGTCGAGCCCGTACTCCTTGAGGACCTTCGTCTTGAGCAGGCCCATCATTCCGGCGCTGGACTCGATGCCGGTGATCTTGCCGCCGAACTCGTCCGACTTGCCCTTGAGGTCCGCCAGGGAGTCGATGCCCTTCATGTAGGCGGGCACGCTCAGCTCCAGGGACGTCGGGCCGAACCAGGAGCCCAGGTCGTCGAGCTGCTTGCCGTACTTCTTCCAGTACTCGGCGTGGGTGGTGGGCAGCCACGAGTCGGTCTGGAAGTCGATGTCGCCCTGTGCGAGGGAGGTGTAGAGGGGGCCCGCGTCGAACTGCTTGACCTCGACCTCGTAACCGCGCTGTTCCAGGATCTCCTTCCACAGGAAGGTGGAGGCCACGCCCTCGTCCCAGGGGATGTAACCGATGGTGATCTTCTTGCCCTGGCCGACGTTCTTCGAGTCGGACGCGGTGGTCTCGCTGTCGTCGGAGCCGAACATGCCCATGCCGCCCGCGACGAGCGCGAGGACGACGACACCGATCACGGCCACGGTGGGCTGGGGACGGTAGGTCCAGATCTTCAGGCCCTGCGCGGCGCGCAGCTTGGCGGCGGCGCGGCGGCCGAGCGGCGAGACCTGGGTGCCCAGCGCGCTGGTCATCCGGTCCAGGTAGATGGCGAGGATGACGATGGCGACGCCCGCCTCGGAGCCGAGGCCGACGTTCAGCTGGCCGATGGCCTCGTTCACGTCACCGCCGAGGCCGCCGGTGCCGACCATCCCCGCGATGGCGGCCATGGACAGACCCAGCATGATGACCTGGTTGACGCCCGCCATGACGGTGGGCAGGGCCAGCGGCAGCTGGACGCGCAGCAGGATGTTGCCGGGTGTCGTGCCGAACGCGTCGGCGGCCTCGACCAGTTCCTTGTCGACCTGCCGGATGCCCAGCTCGGTCATCCGGACGCCGGGCGCCAGCGCGAAGATCAGGGTGGCCACGATGCCCGCGGGGGCGCCGGTGCCGAAGAACAGGATCGCCGGGATCAGGTAGATCATCGCCGGCAGCGTCTGCATGAAGTCGAGCACGGGCCGCACGATGGCGCTGACCCGGTCCGAGCGGGCCGCCCAGATGCCGACGGGCACGGATATGACGAGCGCGATGATCGTCGCCACGAGAACGAGCGACAGGGTCACCATCGCGTTCTCCCACAGTTCGAGGGAGTCGATGAACGCGAATCCCACGAAGGTGAGGACACCGGCCGAAGTACCGCGCAGCCAGAACGCGATGACCGCGAAGATGCCCGCGAGGATGAGGGGCTCGGGCGCCTGGAGGACGGCGTTGATGCCGTCGTAGGCGCCCAGGAAGACGGTCTTGAAGAAGTCGAAGAGCCACGCCATGTGGTTCAGGAGCCAGTCGACCGCGTCGTTGACCCAGTCGCCGAAGGGGATTCTAGGCATCGGTCTTCACCGCTCCGAGGGTCTTGTCGCGGGGGTTGTCGCAGGGCGCGGGTTCGCCCTGTTCGTCGCCGAGGAAGGCGACGAGCCGTTGCCGGGGCACACGGCCGACCAGCTTCCCCTTCTTGTCGACGACGGCGACGGCGTGCGCCAGCCGCGCGCTGACGGCGCACAGTTCACCGAACGAGGTGTCGGGCCTCGCGGTCTCGCAGCCGCAGTCGGCCTCGTCGCCGCGCAGCTCCGTCTCCATGACGGAGGCGGCGGTGAGGACCCGGGAGCGGTCGACGTCCTGGGTGAAGGAGGCCACGTAGTCGTTCGCGGGGCGTACGAGGATGTCCTCGGCGGTGCCTATCTGCACGATCCGGCCGTCCCGCATGACGGCGATGCGGTCGCCCAGGCGCATGGCCTCGTTGAGGTCGTGGGTGATGAAGACGATGGTCTTCTTCAGCTTCTTCTGGAGTTCGATCAGCTGGTCCTGCATGTCGCGCCGGATCAGCGGGTCCAGCGCGCTGAAGGACTCGTCCATCAGCAGCAGGTCGGCATCGGTGGCGAGCGCCCGGGCGAGGCCCACGCGCTGCTGCATACCGCCGGACAGTTCGTCGGGCCAGGATTTCTCCCAGCCCGCGAGACCGGCCAGGATCAGGGCCTTGTTGGCGCGCTCGTGTCGTTCGGCGCGCGGCACCCCCTGGACCTCAAGACCGTACGCGGCGTTCTCCAGGACGCTGCGGTGCGGGAAGAGCGCGAAGTGCTGGAAGACCATGCTCACCTTGCGGGAGCGGACCTCGCGCATCTGACGGTCGTTCAGCGCGGTGAGATCCTGCCCGTCGAAGACCACGCGTCCCTCGGTGGGCTCCAGGAGCCCGTTGAGCATGCGCAGCAGCGTGGACTTGCCGGATCCGGACAGTCCCATCACGACGAAGATCTCGCCGGGTTCCACCGTGAAAGAGGCGTCGATCACCGCGGCGGTGATGCCGTCGGCGCGCAGTTCCTCACGGTCGACTCCCCCTCGCAGTCGCTCGACGGCCTCGCCTGGTCGTCTGCCGAACACTTTGTAGAGCCGTTCCGCCTGCAGCCTGGATGACACAAGTACCTCTCCGGTCGAACGAAGACGGCCCGCCTCCCCCGCCGGCGGGCCGTGGAGCGATGCGGGTTCCGCCCGCTCATCCGGTCCGCGCATGTTCAGGTGTGGTTGAAAATGCGACCGGGTTCGCTCCGGATGCGCCCCTGCCCCGACTCCTCTGGCGCAAACCCGACCGTGTCCCAGTTCACATTTTGTTTACTTCCGGACGGTTGCGGAACTCGCCTTCGCTCGTCCGACCGCTCCGGGCCCCTCGCGCACTGTCCGCACCGAGCGGTGACTGTCAGTGGCGTACGGCATGATGCGAGGCGTGACGCAGCAGACTCAGCAGCCCCGGCGAACCATGCTCCTCGACACCGCCTCCCTGTACTTCCGGGCCTATTTCGGGGTGCCGGAATCCGTGCGGGCCCCGGACGGCACTCCCGTGAACGCCGTGCGGGGTCTCCTTGAGTTCATCGACCGCCTGGTGAAGGACCACCGGCCGGACGATCTGGTGGCCTGCATGGACGCGGACTGGCGGCCGCAGTGGCGGGTCGACCTGATTCCCTCGTACAAGGCGCACCGCGTGGCCGAGGAGACCGAGACCGGGCCGGACCAGGAGGAGGTGCCCGACACCCTGTCGCCGCAGGTGCCGGTCATCGAGGAGGTCCTGGACGCGCTGGGCATCGCGCGCGTGGGCGTCGAGGGGTACGAGGCCGACGACGTGATCGGCACGTTCGCGGGCCGCGCCACGGGCCCGGTCGACATCGTCACCGGCGACCGCGACCTGTACCAACTGGTCGACGACAAGCGGGGCGTCCGCGTGCTGTACCCGCTCAAGGGCGTCGGCTCGCTGCAGCTCACGGACGAGGCGTGGCTGCGCGAGAGGTACGGCGTCGACGGGCCGGGGTACGTGGATCTCGCGCTGCTGCGCGGCGACCCGAGCGACGGGCTGCCGGGCGTGCCGGGCATCGGCGAGAAGACGGCCGCCAAGCTGCTGACCGAGTTCGGTGATCTGGCCGGGATCATGGCGGCGGTGGACGACCCGAAGGCCAAGCTCACCCCCTCGCAGCGCAAGCGCCTGGACGAGTCGCGGCCGTACGTCTCGGTCGCGCCGAAGGTCGTCCGGGTGGCCGGTGACGTGCCCCTGCCGGAGGTGGACACCGCGCTGCCGCACACACCGCGCGACCCGGCGGCCGTCGACGCGCTCGCGGCCCGCTGGGGTCTCGGCGGTTCCTTGACCCGACTGTTGTCGACTCTGGGGTCCTGAGGGGGACACTGGACGTGTGGGGTCGCGTCACGGCCCCCTGTTCAACTGAGGCGTGTCACGAGGGTGTGCCCTCTGGAGAGGTGCTAACTTAGGTAAGCCTTAGCGAACTTATCCAGGAGGCCGTTATGGCAGAGCGTCCGGCACGCAAGGCTCCCAAGCCGCACTCCGCGCGGGTCGTCCGTACGGAGCGGCTGACTCCGCACATGCAGCGCGTGGTCCTCGGCGGCGAGGGGCTCGCGGACTTCACCGCGGGCACCAGCACCGACCACTACGTGAAGCTGCTGTTCGGGGCCGAGGGCGTGACGTATCCCGAGCCCTTCGACATGGCGCGGATCCGCGAGGAGTTCCCCCGCGAGCAGTGGCCCGTGACCCGTACGTACACCGTGCGCGCCTGGGACCCCGAGCAGCGTGAGCTGACCCTCGACTTCGTGGTCCACGGCGACGAGGGCCTCGCCGGGCCCTGGGCCGCCCGGGTCCGCGCGGGCGAGCTCGTGCGGTTCCTCGGCCCGGGTGGGGCGTACGCGCCCGACACCGAGGCCGACTGGCATCTGCTGGCCGGCGACGAGAGCGCGCTGCCCGCCATCGCCGCCTCGCTGGAGGGCATGCCCGACGGAGCGCACGTGCGTGCCTTCATCGAGGTCTCCGGGCCGGAGGAGGAGCAGAAGTTCGACTCCGCCGTGGAGGTCGTCTGGCTGCACCGAGGTGACCGGCCGGTCGGCGAGGCGCTGGTGGCCGCCGTGCGGGCACTGGAGTTTCCGGCGGGCCGGGTGCACGCGTTCGTGCACGGCGAGGCGGGCTTCGTGAAGGAGCTGCGGCGGCTGCTGCGGGTTGAGCGCGGGATTCCGCGCGAGGACATCTCGATCTCCGGGTACTGGCGGCTGGGGCACAACGAGGACGGGTGGCAGGCCGCGAAGCGGGACTGGAACGCTCAGGTCGAGGCTGAGCAGGAGACTGCGCCTCCTGTCGCCTCGACCTGAGGGGGACCCCCTCCGGGGCGGGGACGGATACTCGTCCGCGGGTCGGTCGGGGCTGGTCGCGCAGTTACCCGCGCCCCTGAGCGGGCGCTGGTGCGGGCTCCCGCGACCCTGACGGGCCTGGACCGCGCGTTGGTACGACCTGAATGTGCGGATGGAGAGCCAGGCCGCTGCGACTGCCAGGGCCAGCAGGGCGCCGCTCCTCGTGAGGATCAGGGGCCAGTCCGGGTTCTGCGACATGGCCGAACGGCCCGCCACGATCGCCCAGTTCAGCGGGTTGCAGTCGGCGATGTGAGGCATCCAGTCCGGCCTGCGGGACGGCGCCAGGTCTGGGTGAGGGTTTCGGTGCTCGTCGGGCACCTCCCGAGAGGGCGAGGGCCTCGGTCCGCTCGGCCGCGGCCTCGGCTTCCGCGCAACGGCGGCCCGCGTAGCGCAGACAGACGTCGTCGAGCGAGGGGCGGGCGACGGTCGCGGCGGTGACGGTGACCCCGGCCCGTTCCAGGGCGCCGAGAAGGGCGGGCACGGCGGCGGCCCCGTCCTCGGCGCGGACACCGACCCGACGGCGGTCGAAGTGGCGGCGAGCGTCAGTACACACGATGTATCGCGTTCCTGGAAGTGGCGCAAGGGCGTGAGGACTTGGGCCCGGAGCGGACACGGCCGCGTCACGCGGGCGAAACAGGCTGTCCCTAATTTCTGTCACCCGACAGGAATCACGCTGTCGCCCAGGATCCCGCCCCCGCGCCGAAGGCAGGTGCCGTCGTGGCCACCACCGCTCCCTCCGACGTACGTCCCGATCCGCCGGAGCCGTCCGGCGACCGCTCCCCCCTCGCGGAGTTCGGCTACCGCCAGGAGCTGCACCGCAGCCTCGGCAGGTACGCCTCGTTCGCTGCCGGTTTCTCCTTCATCTCCGTCCTGACGACCGTCTTCCAGTTCTTCGCCTTCGGGTACGCGTTCGGCGGCCCCGTCTTCTTCTGGGCCTGGCCGGCCGTGCTGGCCGGGCAGTTGCTGGTCGCCGCGTGCTTCGCGGAGCTGGCCGCGCGCTATCCGATCTCGGGCGCGATCTACCAGTGGTCGTCCCGCCTCTCCAGCCTCGGTTTCGGCTGGTTCGCCGGCTGGATCATGGTGATCGGGCAGATCGTGGTGGTCGCCGCCGCGGCACTCGCGCTGCAGGTGGTCCTGCCCGCGATCTGGTCCGGCTTCCAGCTGATCGGCGACGACCCGGCCCCGACCTCGGCGAGCGGCGCGGCCAACGCGGCGGTCCTCGGCGTACTCCTGCTGGTCCTGACGACCTTCGTGAACGTCGTCGACAACCGCGTGATGTCCCTGGTCAACCGCATCGGCGTGACCGCGGAGATCATCGGCGCGGTGCTCATCGTCGTGCTGCTGTTCACCCACTCCGAGCGCTCGCCCGGGATCACCTTCCACACCGGCACGGCCGCCCAGTCGGGCCTGGTCGGAGCGCTGCTGGTGGGTTCGTTCACGGCGGCGTACGTGATGATCGGCTTCGACAGCGCGGGCGAGATGAGCGAGGAGACGCACCACCCCCGGCGCACCGCGCCCCGCACGATCCTCACCGCGCTCGGCGCGGCGGGCCTGCTCGGCGGCCTCATCATCCTGGGCGGCCTGCTCGCCGCGCCCAGCCTCACCGACGGCCGGCTCGGCGTCGAGGGACTGAGTTACGTCCTCACCAGCAGCCTCGGCGACGGCGTGGGCCGGGCGCTGCTGGCCGACGTGGTGATCGCCATCGCGGTGGCGACCCTCGCGATCCAGACGTCCGCCTGCCGGATGCTGTTCTCCATGGCCCGCGACGGCCAGCTGCCCTTCTCCGGGCGGCTCGCGAAGGTCAACCCGCGCACCGGCATGCCGACCGCCCCGGCCCTGGTCGTCGGGATCCTCGCCGCCGCCCTGCTGCTCCTGAACTTCGCCTCGCCGGAGGCCTTCCTGGCCATCGGCACCACCTGCATCGTGATGCTGTACCTCGCGTACGCCATGGTCACCGGGCCCCTGCTGTGGCAGCGGCTGCGCGGCGGCTTCACCGTCGAGGGCACCGACGAGAGTGGCCGCCCGCTCTTCTCCCTCGGCCGCTGGGGCGTCCCCGTCAACGCGCTCGCCCTGCTCTACGGCCTCTTCATGACGGTCAACCTGGCCTGGCCGCGCGCCGAGGTGTACGACCCGGCGGGCGGGCACTGGTACTTCCAGTGGTTCACGGTGCTGTTCCTCGGGGTGACGCTGCTCCTGGGCGGCGCGTACCGGGCGTACCGGTCCCGGAGTGCGGCGGAAGCACCCGCGTACGCTTGACCGGGTGAGACGTAGAACCCCGATTCCGCCCTCTCCCCTGCCCCAGCGCGAAGGGGTGGATCCGGTGCGGGTGCGGCTGCCGGCCGACGGGGCCTGGAGCACCGTACGGGAGCATCTGGTGGAGCGGCTCGCACCGCGGGCCGCGGTCGTCGACGAGATGCTCGCCGCGGGACAGATCGTGGACGCGGACGGGCGGCCGGTGACGGCGGACACGGCGTACGTGCCGGGGATGTTCGTGTGGTTCCACCGGGAGCTGCCCGACGAGGAGCGGGTGCCGTTCCCCGTGGAGGTCGTGTACCGCGACGAGCACATCGTGGTCGCCGACAAACCGCACTTCATCGCCACGACGCCGCGGGGCAGTCATGTCACCGAGACGGTTCTGGCCCGGCTGCGGCGGGAGCTGGGCGTACCCGCGCTCGGGGCCGCGCACCGGCTCGACCGGCTCACCGCCGGGCTCGTGCTGTTCACGGTGCGGCCCGAGGAGCGGGGCGCGTACCAGTCGCTGTTCCGCGACCGCCTCGTTCGCAAGGAGTACGAGGCGGTGGCCGCGTACGCACCGGCGCTGGACCTGCCCGTCACCGTCCGCAGCCGGATCCTCAAGGAGCGGGGGGTGCTCGCCGCGCAGGAGGTGCCGGGCGAGCCCAACGCCGTGAGCCGGGTCGAGCTGCTGGAACACCTGGACGGCCGGGGCCGCTACCGGCTGCTTCCCCGCACCGGCCAGACCCATCAACTGCGGGTGCACATGAACGCGTTGGGCGTGCCGATCCTCGGCGACCCGCTGTACCCGGAGGTCACAGGACCCGTGCCGGCCGGTGACTTCCGGCGCCCGCTGCAACTGCTTTCGCGGGTGCTGGAGTTCACCGATCCGGTCACGGGGCACAGCCGTTCGTACCGCAGCGGACGGACGCTCCAGGCGTGGTCCGCCCACGACGAGTGGGCCGGTGACGGGCCGGCTCAGTAACCGCGCCACCAGCGCACGAAGCGCTGCCAGGCACCGAGCCGATGGCCCGGTTCGGCGGCCGGGCCGGAAGCCGGGGGCTCCAGCGGGTCGATCGTGGGCCGCGGCACCGGGGCGGCGTCCGGGGACTGGTCGGAGAGGTCCCAGTCCGGACGCGGGCGGGGCACCTCACTGACGCCGGGCCGGTCCATGACGTCCTGCGGCGACGCCGAGGCGAACACGACCGGCAGCTCGGCCAGATGCCGTGAGGAGATCGACGCCGTCCACTTCAGGTCGTCCTCGTCCACGGCGAGCTGGACGTCCGGAAGCCGCTTGAGGAGCGCGTCCACGCCGACGTCCGCGATGGCACGGCCGATGTCCTGGCCGGGGCACTCGTGGGGGCCGCCGCCGAAGGCGAGGTGCGAGCGGTTGCCCTTCATGTTCGCTTCGAGGTCCGGGCGGACGTGCGGGTCGACGTTGCCCGGCGCGATGCCTAGCAGCAGCCCGTCCCCCTTGCGGATGCGCTGACCGCCCAGCTCCGTGTCCTGCTTGGCGAAGTAGCCGAGGACGGAGCTGAAGGGCGGCTCGTCCCACAGCGACTGCTCCACCGCCTGGGGCACCGTCATCTGGCCGCCGTTGAGCTGCGCGCGGAAGCCCGGGTCGGTGAGGACCACACGCAGCACGTTGGCGAGGAGGTTCGCCGTGGCCTCGTACGCGGCGAGCAGCACGAGCCGCAGGTGCTGGCCCACCTCCTCGTCGGTGAGTCCGGCCGGGTGGTTGATGAGGTGGCTGGTGAAGTCCTCGGCGGGCTCGGCCCGGCGGCGGACGGTGAGCCGCATCAGCACGCTCATGACGTACTCGTTGCTGGCGATCGCCGTCTCGGTGCCCTTGAGGAGGTCGCGGGTGGTCTGCACCATCCGGTCGTCGTACTCCTCGGGCATGCCGAGGATCTCGCACAGCACGGCCATCGGCAGGTGTTCGGCGAACTGGGAGACCAGGTCGGCGGTGCCTCGGTGGCAGAAGTGGTTGACCAGCTCCTGCGTCCAGTGGTTGATGTGCCGGCGCAGGTCACGGGCGTTGATGGTCGACATGGCGCCCATCACCGAGCCGCGCAGCCGCTGGTGTTCGTCGCCCTCGGCGTGGGAGCAGATGGGCTGCCAGGTGATGAGCGGCATCAGCGGGTGGTCGGCGCCGGCCGTGCCGTCCAGCAGGGGGGTCCAGATGCGGCTGTCGCGGGTGTAGACCGAGGGGCTGCTGATCATGTGGAGGTTCTCGCCGTGCCCGAGCACCATCCAGATGGGCACGTCGTTGTGGAGCAGCACCGGCGCGACGGCGCCGTGTTCGGCACGGAGCTTCTCGTACAGGGCCGCCAGATCCTGCGCCTCGGGTCCGTACAGGCGGCGCAGTCCGCCGGGTCCCGCGCCGTGGGCGGGACAGCCGGGCGGCGGCCCGGACGTGGATTCGTCCGTACCGGTCAGAGAGTGAGATTCAGGCGTCACGGTGATCGCTTTCCGGGATGGGTTGATCCGGGGTCGGGGATGTCGGGCCGGTGTGTCGGATGGTCGGTCGGAACCTGCGGGGCAAGCTGGCGGACCGGGGCGCAGACCCGTCTTTCGGCAGACCCGTCTTTCAGGGGCGCGGGGCTGTTTCGACATGCGGCTCCGCCGCGTGGGCGCGCCCAGCCCCCACCGGACCCGCAGGTCACCGAGGCGCCCAGAGCGGAGCGCCTACGCGGAGGCCATCGCGATGGAGTGCAGGAACCGCATCAGCGTCATCAGAACGTCCCGGCTGGAAGCCCGCCGCCGCGCGTCGCACTTCATCATGGGAATCTCCTCGGACAGGTCGAGCGCCGCCCGCAGGTCGTCCATGGGGTAACGGGGCCCGTCCGGGAAGTCGTTGACGGCGACGACGAACGGCACGCCACGCTCCTCCAGGCGTCCGATGACGTCGAAGCTGACCTCCAGGCGCCGGGTGTCGACCAGGACGACCGCGCCCAGGGCCCCTTCGAACAGGCCGTTCCACAGGAACCAGAAGCGCTCCTGGCCGGGGGTGCCGAACAGGTACAGCACCAGTTGCTCGGTGATGCTGATGCGGCCGAAGTCCATGGCCACGGTGGTGGCCGTCTTCGTGTCGGAGCCGTAGTTGTCGTCGACTCCGATGCCGGCCTGCGTCATGGTCTCTTCGGTGGTCAGCGGCCTGATCTCGCTGACGGAACCCACCATCGTCGTCTTGCCGACCCCGAAGCCGCCCACGATCACGATCTTCACCGCGGCGGTCGCCGTCTGCGGGAGATGGTCCTCGGCGCGAGGTCCGGGGACGGTGTCAGAGCTTTTGAAGTCCATGCATCACCGCTTCGAGAAGGGAACGGTCGGGCAGCTCCGCGCGGACGATCGGGGCGCGCGCCTGTACCAGTTCAGCCGTCATCAGCTCGGTCAGCAGTACGGTCACCACGCTGAACGGCAGGTTGAGATAGGCCGAGACCTCGGCCACGGACATGGGGGCCTGACAGAGCCGGAGCAGCGCCGACTGTTCCGGCTGGGCTGAGGGCGGGGGATCGGCGCACGCCACGACTAAGGTCACCAGGTCGAGTTCGGCGCGGTCGCCGCCCTCGACCTGGCCGGTGACGACGTACAGCCGTTCCGGTTCGCGGGTCTGGCCCTGTCCGCCCTGACCGCCGTGTCCGCCGGGTTCTTCCGGCGGGGGCGCGGGTTTCGGCTTCGGCGCCGCCTTGGGGAGGCGCCGGCGTCGTTGGGGAGGACTCATACGGTCTGCCCGTTCCGCCGGGGCGGACTGGTGAGGTGCGCGCCGATCCGGACGACGAGGTCACGCATCCGGGCGCTCATGAGTCCGGCGTCGACGTGGGCCTCCGCCAGCACCGCGAGATAGGCGTTGGGGCCCGCGGCCATCATGTAGAAGTAGCCGCCCTCCATCTCGATGATGACCATGCGCATCTTGCCGTCGGTGTCGGGGATCTCGGTGGCGACGGCTCCGGCGAGGCTCTGGAGTCCGGCGCAGGCGGCGGCGATGCGGTCGGCCGCGTCGGGGTCGCCCCCGTACCGGGCGATGCGCAGGCCGTCGGCGGAGAGGACGACGACCTGCCGGGTCCCGTACACCCCGTCGGACAGCTCCTTGAGCATCCAGTCGAAATTGGCTCGCTGCTGGATCACTTGAGGTCCCCCTCGTCGTCGGCCTCGGTGCGGGCCGGACTGTTCGTCGCTCCGGGCGTCTGCTGCTGGTCGTCTCCACCCTTGAGGCCGGCCATGAACGCCTCGACCCACAGCCCGGGTTCCTTCTCTTCCTTCTTCTTCTTGGGCACCTGGGTGGACGACCGGCTCCAGTCGATGACGGGACGGCCCTCCTTGCGCGCGGCCTCCGCCTCCGCCGCGGCGGCCCTGGCCTCCTTCACCCGCTGGCTGTACGGGACCGTGACCCGGCTGCGGCGCTGCGGCAGTCCGTTGGCGGTCCACTCGGTGACCTCGGGGACGTCGTCGTCCTCCCTGTCGTCCGACCCGGGGGTACGGGGCCCGGTGGTGGGGCGGCGCTTCTTCTCCTTGCGCTGCGGACCCTCGACCCCGTCGAAGTCGACCTTGGGCACGGCGGCGGCGCCGATGCCGTGGGCGAGACCGGGCGCGTTGTCCTCGGTGAGCAGTGCGCGCGGGACGACGAGGACCGCGCGCACGCCGCCGTAGGCGGACTGGCGCAGGGAGACCTGCATGTCGTACATGTCCATGAGGCGGCCCACGACGGCGAGGCCGAGCCGCGGGTCCTCACCGAGCTGGTTGAGGTCGGGGCCTTCCGCGGCCTGCGCGAGCATCCGCTCGGCCCGGGTACGGGCCTCCTCGCTGAGGCTGACGCCGGCGTCCTCGATCTCGATGGCCACGCCGGTCTGTACCTCTACGGCGGTGACGTGGACCTTGGTGTGCGGCGGCGAGTAGCGCGTGGCGTTGTCGAGGAGTTCGGCGGCCGCGTGGATGACCGGTTCGACGTGGATGCCGTTGACGGCGACCTTGGCGATGGAGTGCAGCTCGATGCGCCGGTACTCCAGGATGCGCGACATGGCGCCGCGCAGCACGCTGTACAGCGGGACGGGCGCGGGCCACTGGCGGCCGGGGCGACCGCCGCCGAGCACGGCGATGGAGTCGGCGAGGCGGCCGATCAGCGCGGTGCCGTGGTCGATGCGCAGCAGGTCGTCGAAGACCTCGGGGTTGCGCCCGTGGTCCTCCTCCATCTCGCGGAGTTCCACGTTCTGCTGGTGGACGATCGCCTGGACACGGCGGGCGATGTTGACGAAGGAGCGCTGCGCGGCCTCGCGCTGCAGTTCCTCGTTGTCGATGATCCGCAGCAGTTCGATCAGGAGCGCGCGCTGGGAGCGGGGGATGTTCCGCTGGGCGGGGTCGCTGTCGATGATCAGCCGGACCGCCTCCTGGGGCGACCGGCCGCCGCGCATCCCCTTGAGCACGGTGGGCAGCAGGTGCTCGCGGAGATGGTCGATCTCGGCGTCGTGCAGGGAGACGCGCCGTTCCATGACTTCTGTGCGGCGGACGAGTTCGGCCCGCGCCGCGCGGATGACCCGGCCGCGGCGGACCGCTTCCGCCGCCGTCGCGATCACGAGCAGGGTCGCGACGGCGCCGCACCAGCCGACGGCCGCGCGAGCCGGCTGCGTCACCAGGGCGACGGCGGCACCGGTCACCGCGGCCATCACTATGGCCGGCAGCAGCAACGCGCGCGCGTAGGGAACTTCACGGCCACCGGGAGGCAATTGAACACTCACCATGTATGCCCTCTGAGACAAGTCGACTGGAGGTCGGGGGGGGGAGGTAACTGGATCTACAGAACTTCGGGGAACAAGCGCACGAATTCATCTCAACTCGGTGCGCTGCGGGCGAGCTTAGTCCGACCGGATCATCGCTGTGTCATATTCAGCAAGCACCTGAAATCGCCCTCGTAACAGGAGTACGCTCTGCCCCATTTACACGCCGTGCACTCATGCGAACACCCAGCGTGACGGCGTACGGGTGTGCGGAAGCCCCTCATCAGAAGGGGTGAGCGCCTGCTTTCGCGCTGCCGGCGGACCCGCTCGCGGGTCAGATTCCGGCGATGCGCAGGGCCGCGTCCGCGGTGGCCTCGGCGAAGACCGGCACCGGGCGCTCCGGATCGGAGCGGTGGACGAGGATCACTCCCTCGATGAGCCCGAAGAGCAGATCCGTCCGCAGATCGAGGTCGCTCTTGGCGAGCGCGCCGCCCGGCTCCGTCGCGGCGAGCAACTGCCGGTAGCCGTCCTTGAGTTCGGCCCGCACGGCGTGGAAGCCGGCGAAGCGCTCCGAGCGGACCTCGGGCAGGAGGTACAGACCGCCGAGGTTGTACGGGCCGCCGCAGAGCAGCTCGACGTCCGCGCGGCACAGGTCCCACAGCCTGTCCCTCGCGGGGGTGGCGTCCTCGGCGAGGAGTTGCCGGGCGAACGTCAACGAGGGGGTGACGGTGGACTCCAGGAGCGCGGCGAGGAGTTCCTCCTTGCCGGACACGTAGTGGTACATGGACGCCTGCCGCATGCCCGCCCGCTCGGCGACGGCCCGGGTGGTCGTGGCGGCGTATCCCCGGGTCGTGAACAACTCGGCGGCCGCGGAGAGCAGTTCGTCGCGCGGCGCCAGACCGCTGTCGGGGCGCTGATCGGCACGCGGCCTGCCCACTCTTCGCCCACTGGAACCCATGTGTTCGATCCTCGCACACCGCCTCACGCGGCCTGCCCGGTGAGCGATCGGTAACCGGTCCGCAACGCGCGGGCAACGGCGGTGACCCGCCCGGCTCCTAATTTCTGTCGAGCGACAGAAATCTGCGCCACCCGCACGTCCGGTGGCGCACCCAACAGCGCTGAACAGCTCACCGAACAGCTCACCGACAAGTCATCCCTGCCGAGCCGGAGGTCCCGCGATGGCGACAGCGACCACTTACGGAGCCCGCGCGCACGCCCGCGCCCAGGAGGGCGCCCGCGCCGAGGCCATGCCCGTCGTGCCGGCGAGCGGCTGGCCCGCGCCCCCCTGCGAGGCGGGCCACCTGGTGTGGGCCGAGACGGTGGCGGGCGGCAACTACACCCACCGGGTGCTGGCGCGCGGCACCGAGCTGCGGCTCACCGACCTGAGCGGCGACGCCTGCGCCCATCTGCTCCTGTTCGTCGCCGACCGGCCCTGGGAGCGCCTGAACGTGGCCGACACCGTCAAGGTCCAGTGGAACGCCTACCTCGGCGAGGGCCGGCTGCTCCTCTCCGACCAGGGCCGCGTCCTCGCCTCACTGATCGCCGACACCTCCGGACGGCACGACGCGCTCTGCGGCACCTCCACGCTCGTCCGGAACACGGAGCGGTACGGGGACGGGGCGCCGCAGTCCGCCTCCCCCGCCGGGCGCGAGCTGTTCACACTGGCCGCCGCGAAGAACGGGCTCGCGCCGCGCGACCTGCCGCCGTCGCTCTCCTTCTTCCAGGGCGTGGAGGTACGCGACGACGGCTCCCTGGACTTCACCGGTTCGGCGGGTCCCGGGACGAGCGTGACGCTCCGCGCCGAGCAGGACGTCACCGTGCTGTTGGCCAACGTGCCGCACCCCGCCGACCCGCGCGACGCCTACACGAGCACCCCGCTGGAGGTACTGGCCTGGCGTGCCGAGGCCACCCGGTCCGGCGACCCGCTGTGGGAGGCCTCGCCCGAAGGCCGCCGCGCCTTCCTGAACACCGCCGAGTTCCTTGCCGCGAGGGGGATCGCATGAGCGCGCGGACACCGGCTCGTACGCCGGTTCGTACACCGGCTCGTCCATCGGTGAGCACCACGGTCGCGGCCCGGGCCGCCTGGTCCGCCGTCCTGCGCGCGGGCGAGACGCTCACCATCACCGACCTGCACGGCAACCAGGCCGTGGACTTCCTCGTGTACGACGCCGAGGACACCGCCGTGCGCTACAGCGCGCCCGACACCGTCCAGGCGCAGGGCAACATCTTCCTCACCACGGGCAGTGTGCTCATGTCGAACGAACACACCCCCTTGATGAGGGTCGTCGCGGACGACGTGGGCCGGCACGACACCCTCGGCGGCGCCTGCTCCAAGGAGTCGAACACCCTGCGCTACGGCCACCACACGTGGTCCCAGCACGCCTGTGTGGACAACTTCCTCACCGAGGGCGCCCGTTACGGTCTCGGCAAGCGCGACCTCGTCTCCAACATCAACTGGTACATGAACGTGCCCGTCGAGAAGGACGGCACCCTCGGCATCGTCGACGGCATCTCCGCCCCGGGCCTCTCCCTGACCCTGCGGGCCGAACGCGCGGTGCTCGTGCTGGTCTCCAACTGCCCCCAGATCAACAACCCGTGCAACGGCTTCGAGCCGACCGCCGTCGAGATGACGATCGGGGCTCCCGAACACGGGGCTTCCGACCGCGGGGCTCCCGAATGAGCGGCTCAGGGATGACCGACGCCGAGGTCGCGGCCTTCGACACGCTTCTCGTCGCCAACCGCGGCGAGATCGCGGTCCGGATCATCCGCACGGCACGGGAGCTGGGCCTGAGCACGGTCGCGGTGTACTCCGACGCGGACCGCTCCGCACCGCACGTGCGGCTCGCCGACGAGGCCGTACGGCTGGGCCCCGCACCCGCCAAGGAGTCGTACCTCGACGCCGATCTCGTCCTGGCCGCGGCGAAGGACACGGGCGCCGGGGCCATCCATCCGGGATACGGCTTCCTCTCCGAGGACGCGGCGTTCGCGCGGCGCTGCGAGGAGGCCGGAATCGTGTTCGTGGGGCCGACACCGGAGCAGCTGGAGCTGTTCGGGGCCAAGCACACGGCCCGCGCGGCGGCGCAGGCGGCCGGGGTGCCCCTGGCCCCGGGCACGGGACTGCTCGCGGACGTCGACGAGGCCCTGCGGCAGGCCGGACTCATCGGCTACCCCGTCATGCTGAAGGCGACGGGCGGCGGAGGCGGCATCGGAATGTCCGCCTGCCGCTCGGCGGACGAGCTGGGCGACGCCTGGGAGAGCGTGCAGCGCGTCGCCGCGGCCTCCTTCTCCTCGGCCGGGGTCTTCCTGGAGCGGCTCGTCGAGCACGCCCGCCATGTGGAGGTGCAGGTCTTCGGCGACGGCGAGGGCAGGGTCGTCACCTTCGGCGACCGCGACTGCTCGCTGCAGCGCCGCAACCAGAAGGTCCTGGAGGAGGCCCCGGCCCCCGGACTGCCTCCGCACATCCGCGAGCAACTGACGGCTTCCGCCCGGGACTTGTGCGCGAGTGTCGGCTACCGCTCCGCGGGCACGGTCGAGTTCGTCTACGACGCGGCCCGCGAGGAGGCGTACTTCCTGGAGGTCAACACCCGTCTCCAGGTGGAACATCCGGTCACCGAGGAGATCCACGGCGTCGACCTCGTCGCGTGGATGCTGCGGCTGGCCCGCGGCGACTCCGGTGTCGTACGCGACCCGGGCACGCCCCTCGGTCACGCCGTCGAGGCACGCCTGTACGCCGAGGACCCGTCCCGTGAACACCGGCCGAGCGCGGGCCTGTTGACGCGGGTCGCGTTCCCGCGGGGCGTCCGCGTGGACGGCTGGATCGAGACGGGCACCGAGGTCACCACCTCGTACGACCCGATGCTCGCGAAGATCGTCGCGTACGGCGCCGACCGGGCGGACGCGCTCGCACGGCTGGGCGAGGCGCTGGCCGCGACCCGGGTCGACGGCATCGAGACGAACCTCGGCCTGGTCCGGGCGGCGCTCTCGGACCCGGACTTCCGGTCGGCCGCGCATTCCACGGCCACCCTCGCCGCGGTGAGCGATCCGACGCCGAGGATCGAGGTCGTCTCGGGCGGGACCCTGACCACGATCCAGGACTGGCCGGGGCGGACCGGCCACTGGCAGGTGGGCGTGCCTCCGTGCGGACCGATGGACGATTTCTCGTTCCGGCTCGGAAACCGTGCGCTCGGCAACGACGAGGGCGCTCCCGGTCTCGAATGCACCCTGCGGGGACCGGCGCTGAGGTTCACCCACCCGACGACCGTGTGCGTCACGGGTGCGGCGGCGCCCGTGACGGTCGACGGCACGCCGGTCACCCAGTGGGAGCCGGTGACGGTGCCCGCGGGCGGCGTACTGGAGGTCGGGGCGCCCGCCGGGCACGGGCTGCGAACGTATGTGCTCCTCGCGGGCGGCGGCCTGGACGTGCCGCCGTTCCTGGGCAGCGCGTCCACGTTCACACTGGGCCGGTTCGGCGGCCACGGCGGACGGACGCTGCGGACGGGCGACGTCCTCCACGGAGGCGCGGCGGTACCTTCGGGCGCACCGGTGCCTACGGGCGAGCGGCCCCGGTTCGGCGAGGTGTGGCAGGTCGGCGTGCTCGAAGGCCCGCACGCGGCACCGGAGTTCTTCACCGAGGAGGACATCCGGGACTTCTACGCGGCCGACTGGAAGGTGCACTTCAACTCGGCGCGCACGGGCGTCCGGCTGGTCGGGCCCAAGCCACGCTGGGCGCGCGCCGACGGCGGCGAGGCGGGCCTGCACCCCTCCAACATCCACGACACGCCCTACTCGGTCGGAGCAGTGGACTACACCGGCGACATGCCGGTACTGCTCGGCCCGGACGGCCCCTCGCTCGGCGGCTTCGTCTGCCCGGCGACCGTCGCGAAGGGCCAGCGGTGGAAGCTCGGGCAGCTGCGGCCGGGCGACACGGTCCGGTTCGTGCCGGTGACGGTGCCCGAGGCCGCTCGGCTGAGGCGTGCCCCGTCCGCGCCTCCGCAGGCCGACCGCGCGGAGATCTCCGACGGGGGCGTACTGGCCCGGGACGCCGACGTGACGTACCGGCGCAGCGGCGACGACAACCTGCTCGTCGAGTTCGGGCCCATGCAACTGGACCTGGCCCTGCGGATGCGGGTCCACGCGCTGATGGAGGCGGTGTCGGCGGCCGGGCTGCCCGGCATCACGGACATCACACCGGGCATCCGCTCGCTCCAGATCCAGACGGACCCGGACCGGCTCCCACAACCCGAACTCCTCTCCCTGGTACGGGAGATCGTGCGGACCCTGCCACCCGCCGACCAGCTCGTCGTCCCGTCCCGTACCGTCCATCTCCCGCTCTCCTGGGACGATCCGGCGACCCGCGAGGCGATCGCCCGCTACATGGCCGGCGTGCGCGACGACGCGCCGTGGTGCCCGTGGAACATCGAGTTCATCCGCCGCGTCAACGGACTCGACTCGGTCGAGGACGTCCACCGCACGGTCTTCGACGCCGAGTACCTGGTGCTGGGCCTGGGAGACGTCTACCTGGGGGCGCCGGTGGCGACGCCGCTCGACCCCCGCCACCGGCTCGTCACGACGAAGTACAACCCGGCCCGCACCTGGACGGCCGAGAACTCGGTGGGCATCGGCGGGGCCTACCTCTGCGTCTACGGCATGGAGGGCCCCGGCGGCTACCAGTTCGTAGGCCGCACGACGCAGATGTGGTCCGGCTGGCAGCAGCGGGGGGCGTTCGAGCCGGGCTCTCCGTGGCTGCTGCGCTTCTTCGACCGGATCAAGTGGTATCCCGTGGAGGCGGACGAACTCCTGGAGCTGCGCTCCGACATCGCCTCGGGCCGGTTCGCCCCGAGGATCGAGGAGGGCACCTTCTCACTCGCCTCCTACGAGGCGTACCTCGCCGAGAACGCCGAGGCGATCGCGGAGTTCCGCACCCGGCAGGGCACGGCTTTCGCCGCGGAGCGGGACGCCTGGGAGGCGGCAGGCGAGTTCCTCCGCGCGGAGGCGACCCCGGCTCCGGCCGCGTCCCCCGTGGAGGTGACGGTGCCCCCGGGCGCCCGCCTCGTGGAGGCCGAGTTCGCCGCCTCGGTATGGCAGCTGAACGTCGAGCCGGGCGACCCGGTCACCACCGGCCAGCCCCTCCTGGCCCTGGAGGCCATGAAGATGGAGTCCCGGGTCCCCTCCCCCATCGACGGCGTGGTCCTGGAACTCCTCACCACCCCGGGCGCCCAGGTGGAAGCGGGCACCCCATTGGTGATCGTGGGCCCACCACCCACCTGAGCCGCCCGAGCCGCCTGCGGGCAGACGTCCCGCCCGCGGTCTGTAGGCAGGCGCCCCCGCCCGCCGTCTGTGGGCAGGCGTTCCGCGGGGCGGAACGGGTGGGCACAGACCGACCACCGGCCCGCACCCGACAACGAGACCCCACGGCAAGGAGCACAGATGTCGCCCCACCCCCAGCCCCACGCAGTGGCCCGCGTCCGAACCGCCTACGCCCGCATCAAGGCCACCGCCCGCCCCGAGATCTGGATCGACCTACGCCCCCAGCAAGAGGTAGAGGCCGAGGCCAGAGCCATGGACGCCCGCCTGGCCGCGGGCGCAACCGCAGGTGGAGGCGCAAGCGAAGACAGAGGCGAACACCTCCCCCTCGCAGGGAAACTCCTCGCCGTGAAGGGCAACATCGACGTCGCGGGCCTCCCCACCACCGCCGCCTGCCCGCCCTACGCCTACCACCCGGAGGCGGACGCCCCGGCGGTGGCCCGCCTCCGCGCGGCGGGCGCGATCGTCCTGGGCACCACCAACCTGGACCAGTTCGCCACGGGCCTGGTCGGCACCCGCTCCCCGCACGGCCCCGTCCGCAACGCCGTCGACCCGAGCAGAATCAGCGGCGGATCCAGCTCGGGCAGCGCGGTCGCGGTGGCTCTCGGCATCGTGGACCTCGCCCTGGGCACGGACACCGCGGGCAGCGGCCGCGTCCCCGCCGCCTTCAACGGGATCGTCGGCCTGAAGCCCACCCGGGGCCTCGTCCCCACCGACGGCGTGGTCCCGGCCTGCGCCTCCCTCGACTGTGTGACGGTCTTCGCCCGCACCCTCCAGGAGGCGGAACAGGCCCTGGCCCGCCTGTCCTCACTCCCCGCCCGCGACCTCCGCCCGATCACCCCGCGCACCCCGGGCCCCTGGCGCATCGCGGTCCCGCCCCTGGCACAGCTCGGCGAACTCGACGAGGGATGGGCGGGGGCCTACGAGGCCGCCGCGACCCAGCTGCACGCGGCCGGGGCCGAGTTGCGCCCCATCGACCTCACCCCTTTCACCGAGGCCGCGGCCATGCTCTACGAGGGCGCCTTCGTAGCGGAGCGCTACACCGCCGTAGGTGCCTTTGTCGACAAGTTGCTCTCCGAGGGCGGCGCCGGACTCGACCCGACGGTCGCCGGGATCATCACCCGGGCCCGTGACATCCCGGCGCACCGGCTCTTCACCGACCAGGACCGCCTGGCGGCCCTGCGCTCCGGCGCACTGGCGGAACTCGGCGACGCGGACGCCCTGCTCCTGCCGACGGCCCCCGGCCATCCCACCCTCGCCGAGGTGGCCGCCGATCCTCTCGGCTCCAACGCCCGGCTGGGCCGCTTCACCAACTCCACGAACCTCTTCGACCTGGCCGCGGTCGCCGTCCCGGCGGGTCAGGTGGCAGGGCTCCCCTTCGGGGTGATGCTGATCGGCCCGGCCTTCACCGACGAACGCCTCGCCCACATCGCCCGCACCCTCGAAGTGCCCCCGGCCCGGATCGCCGTGGTCGGCGCCCACCTCTCGGACCAGCCGCTCAACAGCCAACTGCTCGCTCTCGGCGCCTGGTTGGAACGTACGACCGAGACCGCTCCCGTCTACCGGCTGTACGCCCTGGCCACCGAGCCGCCCAAGCCGGGGCTCGTCCACGTCGGCGAGGGCGGAGCCGGCGCCGCGATCGAGGCCGAGGTGTGGCGACTGCCCGCCGAAGGGCTCGGCCGGCTGCTCACCGCACTGCCCCGGCCGATGGCGCTGGGCCGGGTCGCGCTGGGCGACGGCGATCACGTACCCGGCTTCCTGTGCGAGCCGGGCGCCCTCGACGACGCCCGGGACATCACCACGTACGGGAGCTGGCGCGCATACCTGAAGTCGCTCGCCGACTGATGACCCCGGCCCCCCGGCCCAGCCATAAGCCCCCAGCCTTCCAGCCCCTGGGGCATCACCCCACCGACGAGTAGGCCACCACTCCCCGCAGCAGCTGGTCGACGGCCTTGCGCGCGTTCTTCGCCACCGTGGAGCTCGCCGCCCCGGAGATCGGTGCCGCCGCCGAGATCTGCCCGAGCACGTCGATGACCTGCTTGCACCAGCGCACGAAGTCACCGGCGGGCATCTCCGCCTCGCGCAGCACCTCGTCGAGACCCTTGCCCGACGCCCACTCGTGCGCCGCCCAGGCGAAGCCCAGGTCGGGCTCGCGCTGACCCACACCCTCGGTCTGGGTGATGCGGAAGTCCTCCTCCAGTGCGTCCAGCCGGCCCCAGATGCGGACCATCTCGCCCAGCGCGGCCTTCGCCCTGCCGGACGGCAGCTTGGGCGCGATCGCGTCGTCGGCGGCCCTGGACTCGTACACCAGCGCCGAGACGCAGGCGGCCAGTTCGGCCGGTCCGAGGCCCTCCCACACACCCTCGCGCAGGCATTCGCTGGAGAGCAGGTCCATCTCGCCGTACAACCGGGCGAGCCGCTTGCCGTGCTCGGTGACCTCGTCGTGGCGCAGGTAGTCCATCTCGGTCAGCAGCGCGACGATGCGGTCGAAGGTGCGGGCGATGGTGTTCGTCCGGCCCTCGATGCGCTGTTCCAGCTGCGCGGTGTCGCGGCGCAGCCGGTGGTAGCGCTCGGCCCAGCGGGCGTGGTCCTCGCGGTCGCTGCACCCGTGGCAGGGGTGGGCGCGGATGGCTGTGCGCAGACGGGCGATCTCCCGGTCGTCGGCGGCCTCGGCCCGCTTCTTGCGGTGCCGGTCGGGCACGATGTGCCCGGCCTTGGTCCGCAGCGCGGAGGCCAGGTCGCGGCGCGACTGCGGTGAGCGCGCGTTGAACGACTTCGGGATGCGCATCCGCTCCAGGGATTCCACGGGCACCGGGAAGTCCATCGACGCGAGGCGCTTGACCTGCCGTTCGGCGGTGAGGACGAGCGGGCGCGGCCCGTCGTGCTGCTCGAAGCCCCGGTGGCCGTTGGACCGGCCCGCGGGCAGCCCCGGGTCGAGGACCAGTGCGAGCCCCGCGAACTTGCCGGTCGGGACGTGGATGATGTCGCCCGGCTTGAGCTTCTCCAGGGCGACGGCCGCGTCGGCCCGCCGCTGGGAGGCGCCCTGCTTGGCCAGCTCGGTCTCCCGGTCCTTGAGCTCGCGGCGCAGTCGCGCGTACTCGTCGAAATCCCCGAGGTGGCAGGTCATCGACTCCTTGTAGCCTTCGAGCCCTTCCTCGTTGCGCTGCACCTGGCGGGAGATCCCGACGACCGACTTGTCGGCCTGGAACTGCGCGAAGGACGTCTCGAGGAGCTCGCGCGAGCGGTGCCGCCCGAACTGCTCGACGAGGTTGACCGCCATGTTGTACGACGGCTTGAAGCTGGAACGCAGCGGGTACGTGCGCGTGCCGGCGAGTCCCGCGAGGTGGTCGGGGTTCATACCGCGCTGCCACAGCACCACGGCGTGGCCCTCGACATCGATGCCACGGCGGCCGGCCCGGCCGGTCAGCTGGGTGTACTCGCCGGGGGTGATGTCCGCGTGCTGCTCGCCGTTCCACTTGACGAGCTTCTCAAGGACCACCGAGCGGGCGGGCATGTTGATGCCCAGCGCGAGGGTCTCGGTGGCGAAGACGGCCTTCACGAGGCCCTGTACGAAGAGTTCCTCGACGACCTCCTTGAACGTCGGCAGCATGCCCGCGTGGTGGGCCGCGATGCCGCGCTCCAGGCCTTCGAGCCACTCGTAGTAGCCCAGGACGTGGAGGTCCTCGTTCGGGATGGACGCCGTGCGCTCCTCGACGAGGGCACGCACTCTCGCCCGGGCGTCCTCGTCGTTCAGCCGCAGGCCCGCGTACATGCACTGCTGGACGGCCGCCTCGCAGGCCGCCCGGCTGAAGATGAACGTGATGGCGGGCAGCAGCCCCTCGGAGTCGAGCCGCTCGATGACCTCGGGCCGGCCCGGCGTCCACACCCGGGACCGCTGCCGCCGCTCGCGCTCCCGGTCGGCGTCGCGCATGGCGCGGCCCCGCTTGCGGTCCTGGTACGAGGGACGGCTCGCCTCCATGCGCGCCAGGCGCGTGAGGTCGGGGTTGACGGCCTTCTTGTGGCCCTCGCCCTCCTCGAAGAGGTCGTACGTCCGGCGTCCGGCGAGCACGTGCTGGAACAGCGGGACGGGCCGGTGCTCGGAGACGATCACCTCGGTGTCGCCGCGCACGGTGTCGAGCCAGTCCCCGAACTCCTCCGCGTTCGACACGGTCGCCGACAGCGAGACCAGGGTGACCGACTCGGGGAGGTGGATGATCACTTCCTCCCAGACGGCGCCGCGGAAGCGGTCCGAGAGGTAGTGCACCTCGTCCATGACCACGTACCCGAGACCGAGGAGGGTCTGGGAGCCCGCGTACAGCATGTTGCGCAGCACCTCGGTGGTCATGACGACCACCGGGGCATCGCTGTTGACGCTGTTGTCGCCGGTGAGGAGGCCGACCTTGTCCGCGCCGTAACGGCGGGAGAGGTCCGCGTACTTCTGGTTCGACAGCGCCTTGATGGGGGTCGTGTAGAAGCACTTCTTGCCCTGCTGGAGGGCGAGATGGACGGCGAACTCGCCGACGATCGTCTTGCCCGATCCGGTGGGCGCGGCCACCAGGACTCCCTTGCCCGCTTCAAGAGCTTTACAGGCCTCGATCTGGAAGGGGTCGAGACCGAAGTCGTACATCTCGCGGAAGCCCGCGAGCGCGGTGGCCTGCTCGACAGCGCGCTTTCGTGCTGCCGCGTACCGCTCGGCCGGTGAGAGGTCGTCTGTCATCGTGCTTTCGAGACTACCGGCCACCACTGACAACAGGACGATCATTATCCGAGTCCGCCGTCCGGGGGCCATCGCGTGCGAACCCGGACCAGTCGTCCCCGCAGCGCACACATCGGCACGAACGCACCCGGTCCGGGCTCGCCGCGGCGGCGCCAGGGGCCCGGCATGACGGCGGGGCGCCGACCGGTCCGGTCGGCGCCCCGCTGCTGTCCCCGGTGCCCTGCGGCACGACCTGGGACTCAGGTCACGTCTTCGTAGCCGTTCGCCGGGCGCACTTCCGAGCCGGTCTTCTGCCCGGGCAGCGCTCGCGGCGTGGTCACGGACTCCACTTCACCGACGCCCTCCGGCGTCAGGTCGAGCTGCGAGGCCTCGTCGTCGTCCAGCTCCGCGTCCGGATTCCTGCGTTGCCTCCGCTTGTCGTTGATCAGCGAGAACAGCACCGCGACGAAGTACAGGACGATGATCGGGCCGGACAGCGCCAGCATTCCCACCGGGTCGGTGGTCGGTGTGGCGACGGCACCGAAGACGAAGACACCCATGACCACCCCGCGCCACCAGCCCGCCATCCGGCGTCCGGTGACCATGCCCACCATGTTGAGCATGATCAGCAGCAGGGGAAGTTCGAAGGCCAGTCCGAAGATCAGAACCATGCGGACGGTGAAGTCCAGCACGTCGTCCAGGCCCAGGATGTTCGACGATCCGTCGGGGGTCAGGCTGATCAGCACCTTGATGCTGACGGGGAGGATCACGTAGGCCAGGGCGGCACCGGCGACGAACAGCGGCACCGCGGCCGACACGAACGCGTACGTGTACTTCTTCTCGTTCTTGTGCAGGCCCGGCGCCACGAAGGCCCACAGCTGGTACAGCCAGACAGGGCTGGAGATGACGACACCGGCCATGAGGCTGACCTTGATGGTCACGGAGAACGGCGCCATCAGCGTGTTGAAGGAGACGATGGCACAGTTGCCGCCGCTGCTCTGCTGGATCCCGGCCTCGCAGGTGGGCACGGGAGCCGAGAGGAACTCCATCAGCTGTTCGCTGTAGAAGGCCGCAACGATGGCGACGACCACAATGGCCAGCACGGCCTTCGCGAGCCGGTTGCGGAGCTCGCGAAGGTGCTCCGCGAGGGGCATCCGCCCCTCCGGATCCTTCTCTTCCTTCTTGCGGGCAGACTTGAGCAACCCACGATCCCATCTCGTGCAGGGGGCCGGAGGTGACCGGCCCTGCGTCAGCGCTTGGTCGTGTCCGTCGGCTCGGTGACCGGGCGGGAGCTGGTCACGTCACCGGGCGCGGCCTGGATGGTGCGATGGGGCTGCTGGTCGTCCTGCGGGGGCGCGGCCGGGGCGGCGGCGTCGTCCTTGCCCTCGGTCTTCATCGCCTTGGCCTCGCTCTTGAGGATGCGGGCGGACTTGCCCAGGGAGCGGGCCATGTCGGGAAGCTTCTTCGCGCCGAACAGCAGGATGATGACGACGAGGATGAGAATGATCTCGGGAGCGCCGAGCCTTCCGAACATAAGCTTTTACCTTCTCACCGAGGCGGCGTGGTTGGGTTGCTGCCCGACCGGTCGGACGTCTGTCCGAGGGTCGCGCTGGCAGCGATCGTAACGCTCAGGGGTGAACGCGAGGCAATCCCTGTGCGTACTCCCAGTTCGCGGTCGGCGCCTCACTCTCCGGGCCGCGACCAGCAGCGTACCTGCCGACCCTGCGAAGTTGACAGGTCAGAGTGACTCAAAGCGTGCGGACAGGAAGACTCAGAGGGCGTCCGCGGAACGTGCCACTCCGACGGAGGCGTGCTCCAGGTCCTCGGCCGCGCGGTTGATCCGGCGTGCGGATTCGTCGACCTGCCTGCCCAGGCGCTCCGCCTCCAGAAAGACCCGGACGGCGAGCACGCCGAGCACGGCGATTCCCAGGAAACCCACAGCGATCGCGAACATCGGCCAGAACATGGCTCGACCCTAAGCCCCCCGGACCGTCCCCTGCAGACGCAGGGCCCGCACGCCTCCCCCGGTGAGCAGCTCGACGATGCGCTCACCGGCCGGCTTGCGCACCGCCGTGCGGCACTCCGGGCAGGTGAAGGAGTAGAAAGTGGTCCGATGTGTGGCGCCGACGACCAGGCGCAGGGCGCTCGCGGAAAGCTCGAAACCGCCCCGGCAGTCCGGGCAGGCGGCCTTGAACACCACGGGGTCCACTCTGGTCATCCCGGAGAACGCGGACGCCACGGACATCTCACTCGTACCAGACATTGCCGACCCGCTCACAGCCCTTGCTCCTGCCTGCCGTACAGCCCGTCATGAACTCCGCGCGGCCCGCTCCCGGGGCTCCGCACTCCCTCGTCACCACCGGAGGGAGCATCCCGGACGCCGTCGCGAGGCACCCCGGGGACGGCCTGTGGCCCGCCCTCGGCGTCGTACGCGTCCAGTGGTCCGTCGTAGGCCGCGAGCGCCTCACGAGCCGCCCTGCGGGCACTGTCCGCGACCTCGGGCGGCGAGACGATCCGGCCGTCGCGCCCGAGCCGCAGCGCCAGGCGGCGCAGCGAGGCCGGGTCCGGGGTGCGCAGCGTGATGCGCAGACCGCCGTCCGGCAGCTCCTCGGCGCTGTCGTGGGGGTAGTACTCGGCGACCCAGCGTCCGCCGGGGCCGACCTCCACCACCACCTCGGGGTCCTCGGCGGCCGGCTGCACCAGCCCTTCCGAGAGGTCCCGCAGTTCGATCTCGGGCGGCGCGGACGGCTCGTCGAGGATCTTGATCTCGGCGACCCGGTCCAGCCGGAAGGTGCGCCGGGCCTCCGAGCGGCGGCACCACGCCTCCACGTACGTGTGCCCGACGCTGACCAGGCGGATCGGGTCGATCTCGCGCTCGCTCAGCTCGTCGCGCGAGGGCGAGTAGTAACGGATCCACAGCCTGCGCCGCTCGGAGATGGCCCGGTCGACGTCGGCGAAGACCCCGCCCTCCGCCTCGAAGGTGACCGACAGCCGGGAGCTGGCGCCCGCCGCCTCGCCCGAGGCGGCCTCCACCTTGGCGGTGGCCCGCAGCAGTGCCTGCCGGTCGCCCTCGCGCAGGCCCGGCAGGGTCGACACGGCCCGGGCGGCCACCAGCAGCGCGGTCGCCTCGTCGGCGGCGATCCGCAGCGGCTCCGCGACGTCGTCCGGGTTGTGCCACCAGATCCGGTCGCCGTCGGTGTCGATGTCGAGCAGGTCGCCGCCGCGGAAGCTGGTCCCGCACAGCGGCAGCACGTCGAGGTCGGAGATCAGCTCGTCCTCGGTGATCCCGAAGGCCCGCGCCACGTCCTCGATCCGTGCGCCGGGGCGCTCGCGCAGATACGTCACCAGGGAGAGCATCCGCCTCGTCTGGTCGATCGCGCTCGTGGGCCTGGCCGGTTTGCCTGCCACTTTCCTGTGTCCCCCTCAGCCCTTGGCCACGGCGCGCAGCCGGTCCACGACGTCGGCCCGCAGCTCGGCCGGCTCCAGGACCACCACGTCGGGCCCGAACTCCACCAGCCAGGCGTCCAGACCGTGCCCGTACGGAACCTCCAACTCGTCCCACCCGTCCCCGAGTTCCCGGACGGAAGCCGCCTTTGCGCGCAGCGGGTATCCCGAGCCGGTCCGCAGCCGGATCAGCGCGGAGCGGTCGGTGATGTCCCCCGCCCAGCCCGCGACGGTCTCCCGCACGGTGACGACGTCGGGCACCTCAGCCGTGTACTTGCCACTGCGGGTACGGACCTTGCCGGTGATCCGGGACAGCCTGAAGACGCGCTCGGCCTGCCGGTCGCGGTCCCAGCCCGCCAGGTACCAGTGGCCGCGCCAGCACTCCAGGGCCCAGGGCTCGACATGGCGGGGTTCGGGGCGGGCCGCGGTCGCCTTGCGGTAGTCGAAGGTGACGGGGCGCCGGTCGCGGCAGGCGAGCATCAGCGGCTCGAAGGCCGCCTCGTGCACGGGGATCCGCGGCTCCAGGGCGCCATGGGGCTCGTACGGGTCGACGCCCTCCGGCAGGCCGGCGGCGCGCAGCTTCTGCAGGGCGCCGCTCGCCGCGCCCGCGAGGCGGGCCTGCTGCCAGACCTTGGCGGCCAGGCCGAGGGCGGCGGCCTCCTCGGCGTCGAGCGTGATGGGCGGCAGGCGGTTGCTGTCGCGGCGGGCCAGATAGCCGACCTCGCCGTCGAGGTTCTCCACCGTCTCGATGACCAGGCCGAGTTCGCGCAGATCATCCTTGTCCCGCTCGAACATCCGGTTGAAGGAGTCGTCGGAGCCGGCCTCCAGATAGGCCTCGATGGACTCCCGGAGTTCGCGCTTGCTGAGCGGTCGCCGCGTCCCGAGCAGACACAGCGCCAGGTTCATCAGCCGCTCCGCCTTGGCAATGGCCATCGACGCCCTTCCTATGGTGCTTCCGACCGATGACCGTACCGCCCCGGGGTGTCGTGGCAAAAGCCGAGGGCCCATGCCCGGACAGGCATGGGCCCCAAGTGATCGAATTCAGTCGGACATCGATCACACGACAGACGAACGACTCAGACTCCGACGAGGTCGCAGACGAAGATCAGCGTCTCGCCGGGCTTGATACGGGCACCGGCGCCACGATCGCCGTACGCGAGGTGCGCGGGGATGGTCAGCTGGCGACGGCCGCCGACCTTCATGCCCTGCACGCCCTGGTCCCAGCCCGCGATGACCTGACCGACACCCAGCTGGAACTGGAGCGGCGTACCGCGGTTCCAGGACGCGTCGAACTCCTCGCCGGTGGAGAAGGCCACGCCGACGTACTGGACCGAGACGGTGTCGCCCGCCTTGGCCACCGGGCCGTCGCCCTCCCAGATGTCCTTGATCTCGAGGTCCTTGGGGGGCTCGCCGCCCGGGAAGTCGATCTCGGGCTTCTCGATGCTCACGTCAGTGCTCCTGCTCGTTCTCGGTGGGACAACCCGGACAGTCTGTCATCCTCAGCTCGTGGCCAGGATGTCGACCACGAACACGAGGGTGGACTTGGCGGGCAGCTCCTCGCCCTTGGCCTCGTCGCCGTACGCCTGGGCCGGCGGGATGACCAGCAGGACCCGGTCCCCGACGTGCTTGCCGACCAGCCCCTTGTCCCAGCCCGCGATGACCTGGCCCTGACCGATGACGGTGGAGAAGGGCTGGCCGGTCTTCCAGGACGAGTCGAAGAGCGTGGCCTTCTCCTTGCCCTCGTTGATCTTCCAGGCGGCACCGCTGTACTGCATGGTGACGGACTTGCCGCTCTTGACCTCGGCGCCCTTGCCCTGGATCAGGACCTTCTCGACGAGCTTGGCCGGCGGGTCGTTCTTCGGGACGGAGATCGTGGCCGGGGCCTCGTCGTCGGCCTTGATCTGCGGCAGGTCCGACGGGATGGCGGCCTGCTTGCCCTCGACCTTGTTCGGGACGACGTCGCCCACGTCGAGCGCGAAGACCAGGGTGTCGGTGCCCGACACTCCGGCCTGCTGGTTGCCCTGGCTGCCGAACCCGGCGGCCGGCGGCGCGACGACCAGCACGCGGCTGCCCTCCTTCTGCCCCACGAGCGCCTGGGCGAAGGCCGGGATGACCGTCTCGGAACCGGCCGTGATCAGCTGCGGGGCCCCGCCCTCCTGGTAGGAGGAGCCGAGGTCCTTGCCGCTCTGCCAGACCTTGCCGGTGAAGTTCATCGACACCAGGTCGTCCTTCTTCACCACCGCGCCGTCACCCTCGGAGACCGCGTGCACGACGAACTTGCCGCTCGGGTCGCCCTTGGGCACCGTGATGGTCGCCTGCTTGCCGAAGGTGCCCTTGACCTCGGGCATCGGGGACGCCGAGTCCACCGGCTTCGGCACCGACGCGGGCGTCGGCGACGCGGAGGACGCCGCCGACGACGAGTCGGCCTTGTCCTTGTCGCCCTTGTCGTCGTCACTTCCGCAGGCGGACGCGGTCAGCGCCAGGGCAGGCACGATCAGGAGAGCAGCAAGTCGGCGTCGCACATCGATCCTCAGGTCGCTCGAATGGGGTCCGGCCACTCTAGGCCCTCGCACCACCGGGCCGGGGCAGGCGGAACCGACCGTACCGATCGAGGAGGAGCACGGGGACGAGGACGGGGACGGACAAGGGAACAGACAGAGGACATACAAGGGGTCCTGTGCACCCGCGGCGCACAGGACCCCTGTCGTACGTCGTACGAACGACCGCCTACATCCCGGCGATCAGCTTCTCCACCCGGTCGTCGACGGACCGGAACGGGTCCTTGCACAACACGGTGCGCTGTGCCTGGTCGTTGAGCTTCAGATGCACCCAGTCGACGGTGAAATCACGGCGCTGTTCCTGCGCGCGCCGGATGAAGTCACCCCGGAGCCGGGCCCGAGTGGTCTGCGGCGGCACGGACTTGCCCTCGAAGATCTTCAGGTCGTTGCAGATCCTCGCGGCCTGACCCCGCTTCTCCAGCAGGTAGTAGAGACCCCGGCGACGGTGGATGTCGTGATAGGCGAGGTCTATCTGGGCGACGCGAGGATTCGACATCGTCATGTTGTGCTTGGCGCGGTACCGCTCGATGAGCTTGTACTTCATCACCCAGTCGATCTCGGTACCGATCCGGTCGAGGTCCTCGGACTCGATCGAGTCCAGCGTGCGACCCCACAGCTCCAGGACCTGGTCCACTACGCCGGTACGGATCCCGCGGCGCTCCACGAAGTCCACGGCCTTCTCGTAGTACTCGCGCTGCACCTCCAGCGCGGAGGCCTCCCGGCCGCTGGCCAGGCGCACCTTGCGGCGGCCCGTGATGTCATGGCTGACCTCGCGGATCGCCCGGATCGGGTTCTCCAGGGTCAGGTCACGCATCACCGTGCCCGCCTCGATCATGCGCAGCACGAGGTCGGTGGCACCGACCTTGAGGAGCATGGTCGTCTCGGACATGTTCGAGTCACCGACGATGACGTGCAGCCTGCGGTAGCGCTCGGCGTCCGCGTGCGGTTCGTCCCTGGTGTTGATGATCGGCCGGGAGCGGGTCGTCGCCGAGGAGACGCCCTCCCAGATGTGCTCCGCCCGCTGGCTGACGCAGTACACCGCGCCCCGCGGGGTCTGCAGCACCTTGCCGGCACCGCAGAGGAGCTGCCTCGTGACGAGGAAGGGAATGAGGATGTCCGCGAGCCGGGAGAACTCCCCGTGACGCGCCACCAGATAATTCTCGTGGCAGCCGTAGGAGTTGCCCGCCGAGTCGGTGTTGTTCTTGAAGAGGTAGACGTCGCCCGCGATTCCTTCCTCGTGCAGGCGTCGTTCCGCGTCTACCAGGAGTCCTTCCAGAATGCGTTCGCCGGCCTTGTCGTGGGTGACGAGTTCCGTCAGGTTGTCACATTCGGGAGTGGCGTATTCCGGATGTGATCCCACGTCTAGATAGAGGCGGGCACCGTTTCGCAGAAAGACATTGCTGCTGCGGCCCCATGACACGACACGGCGGAAGAGGTACCGCGCCACCTCGTCGGGAGACAGGCGCCGCTGTCCCCTGAACGTACACGTGACGCCGTACTCGTTCTCCAGCCCGAAAATGCGGCGGTCCATGACTGAACATTACGCCTGATGGACTGTGCTGAAACGGGGTTCGGCTCCTACGTTTCGATCATTTCCGAACTTCCCGCAACCACCGCACTGCCGCCCGTAGCTGCGAGGACCCGCCCCGTGGCCAGCAGAACGAGCAGCGCGGCACCCCCCGCCACCCCCGGTACGGCGAAGCCCCGCACCGCTCCGCCCCACTCGACGACCGGCCCCGCGAGGCCCGTTCCGACCGACGCCCCCACCGTGAACGTCGTCACGAGCCAGGAGAACGCCTCGGTCACCGTGCCCCTGGGCGCGTGCCGGTCGACGATGATGAACGCACACGCGATACAGGGCGCCAGGAACACTCCCGCCAGCGCGACCAGTCCCGTCATCGCCACCGCACCGGGCATGAGCATCAGCGGCAGGTAACACACCGCCAGCAGAGCCACCAGCACCCGCAGTCGCCGCTCCGGCGCACCGCCCCATGGCCGCGCCCCGTAGACCGTGCCACCGACGAGCGCGCCAAGCCCGAGCGCCGCCATCAGCCAGCCGTACGTCGCGTCACCGCCGTGGCCGTCCGCGTACGACACTCCCGCGACCGTGATGGAACCGAGCGCGATACCGACAAAAAAGAACGCGCCGAGCAGCGCGATCAACCCGGGCGAGCGCAACGCGCCCAGCCAGTGCGCCTCCCGGGGCGCCGAACGCCACGCGCGCGAGGGCCCCGAGACGACCACGGAAAGCGCTCCCAGGACACCGATGGCGTTGATGACGATCAGCGCGGCCTGGGCGGACCACAGCGACACGCACAGGGTCACCAGCAACGGCCCGACGGTGAACATGACTTCCTGCGCCACGGCGTCCATCGCGTACGCCGTGTGCACCTGGCCCTCCTTGTGGAGGACCGACGGCCACAGCGCCCGCAGACCGCCCTCCAGCGGCGGCGTGAAGACTCCCGCGACCACCATGAGGACGTACGCGAGCGGCAGCGACTGCGTGCCGGTGAGGGCGAACACGGTCACGCCGAGGGCGGAGACGAGCGCGGCGGGCAACTGGACCCGCGGCTGCCCGTGCAGGTCCACGAGACGGCCGAGCAGCGGCTGCCCCACCGCGTTGGACACTCCGTAGACCGCGGTGAGCGCGCCGGCCAGGCTGTAGCTGCCGCCCTCCGCGCGTACGAAGAGCACCACGGCGATGGCGCCCGCGGCGTTCGGCAGCCGGCCCACCAGGGTGCCCACGAGGAGCCGTGCGGCATGCCTCGTCCGGAGGATGTCCAGGTACCCCGCGGCCATGTCCTGCCCCTCCGTCCCGTCCGACGAGCTGTCACGCGCGTCGGACGTTTTACGTATAACGTCGCTCGTCATACGTACCATGTGCGCTGTCCGTGAGTCCAGCAGAAAGACAGGTCGCCGGTGGCAGCAGGCAGCCCCCGCCCCACGAGCCGTGACGTCGCCCAGGCCGCGGGGGTGTCCCAGGCGGCCGTCTCCCTGGTGCTCGGCGAGAAGTGGCGCGGACGGGTCTCCGAACGCACCGCGGAACGCGTACGCGAAGCCGCCCGGGAACTCGGCTACCGGCCCAACCTGGCGGCCCGCAACCTCCGTCTGGGCAGCACCCGCACCGTGCTCCTCGTCGTACCCGCCCTCACGACGGAGTTCTTCGCGGGTGTGTACACCGGCGCGGCCCGCGTGGCCGCCGAACACGGATTCGGCGTGGTCCTCTACCCCTCCCCCGAGGGCATCGGACCGGCCCGCGACCCGTTCGCCTCCGCACAGGCCGCCCTCGACGGCGTCATCGCCTCCTCCATGGCCGCCGACGCCCTCAGCGCCATCCGCGGCGATCAGCTCCCCCTGGTCATGCTCGACAGCGACCCGGCGGGCAGCACCGGCGCGGCGACCGTCAACCTCGACATCCGCGACGGCGTCCGGCAGGTCGCGGAACACCTGCTGGCCCTGGGCCACCGCCGCTTCCTGCACCTCGCGGCGGACATCGCGTCCTGGACCTTCGACGTTCGCGCCCGCGAACTCTCCGAGCGTCTGGCCGCGGTCCCCGGCACCGAACTGCGCACGGCCCGCGCCCCGATCTCGATCGACGACGCCCGGGCCGCCGCGGAGGCCGCCCTCTCCGCCCCCGGGCCCCGGCCCACGGCCCTCGTCTGCGACGACGACAAACTGGCCGCCGGCGCCTACAAGGCGGCCCGCCGCCTCGGCCTGCGCATCCCCGACGACCTCTCCGTCACCGGCCTCGACGACCTGGCCCTGGCCACCGCCCTCGACCCGGAACTGACCACCGTCCGCCTGGACGCCGAACTGTTCGGCGAACGCGGCATGCAAGCGCTCCTGGCCGTCCTGGACGCCCGCGCCCCCACCCGAGCCGACATCCCGGTAACCCTCATCCCCCGAGGCTCCACGGCACCACCGAGTCGCCCTTAAGGGGCGCGGGGAACGGCGCAGTCTTTCGCCCCTAGGGGCGCGGGGAACGGCGCAATCTTCTAGGGGCGCGGGGAACGGCGCGACCGGCCCCCACCGGCCCACACGTCACCCACCGGCCCGTGGGGACCCTCCCCGCCACAAAAACACCGCGTGCCCCCGGCCTGCAGAAGGCCGAGGGCACAAGCGGCAAGGGCCTAGAAGGCCGAGGAGGTCACTCCTCGTCCTCAGGATCCTCGGCCTCCGCGGCCGTGGACGCCCCGCCCTCCTCCAACAACCGCCCGAGCTGCCGCCCCACGATCCGCTTGAACTTCCGCTGCTGCGGTCGCGTCCGGTCCAGCACGGCGACTTCCAGCCGCTCCGCGGGAATCTCCCGCTCACTGCCGTTCGTATCGCGCGACAGCGCCCGAACCGCCAGCTTCAGCGCCTCGGCCAAGGACATCCCGTCCTCGTGCTGCTGATCGAGATAGGTGCTGATCGTCTCGGCGTTGCCGCCGACCGCGACCGACCCGTGCTCGTCCACGATCGACCCGTCGTGCGGCAGACGGTAGATCTGGTCGCCCTCGGGGGTCTCCCCCACCTCGGCGACGACCAGCTCCACCTCGTACGGCTTCTCCGCCGCGGACGAGAAGATCGTGCCCAGGGTCTGGGCGTAGACGTTGGCGAGACCACGGGCGGTCACGTCGTCACGGTCGTAGGTGTAACCCCTCATGTCGGCGTACCGCACACCGCCGATCCGGAGGTTCTCGTACTCGTTGTACTTACCGGCGGCGGCGAAGCCGATCCGGTCATAGATCTCGCTGAACTTGTGCAGCGCACGGGACGGATTCTCGCCGACGAACACGATGCCGTCGGCGAACTGCAGCACAACGAGGCTGCGACCACGGGCGATGCCCTTGCGGGCGTATTCCGCCCGGTCGGCCATGGCCTGCTGGGGTGATACATAGAACGGCGTCGACACCGGCTATCCGTCCCTTTCTGTGGAAGTCACTGGATCACCTCGAAAAGCGGGCCGCTGTCAGAGCAGCGCGGCGCGCGGACCGTCGGGCTGCTCCAGGCGCCGCTCGATGATCGCGCCGGCGATCTCGGAGGACTCCTGGTCCGTGAGCCGGCGGAAGCCGTCCTCGGTGATCACGGTGACGATCGGGTAGATCCGGCGGGCGACATCGGGACCACCGGTCGCCGAGTCGTCGTCTGCCGCGTCGTACAGCGCCTGAACGACGAGCGTCGTGGCCTGCTCTTCGGTCAGGCCCTTCTTGTAGAGCTTCTTCATGGCACCGCGAGCGAAGAGCGAGCCGGAGCCCGTGGCCGCGAAGCCGTGCTCCTCGGAACGGCCGCCCGTCACGTCGTAGGAGAAGATGCGGCCCTTGTCTCGGTCGACGTCGAAACCGGCGAAGAGGGGGACCACGGCGAGGCCCTGCATGGCCATGCCGAGGTTCGAACGGATCATCGTGGAGAGGCGGTTGGCCTTGCCCTCCAGGGAGAGCGTCGTGCCCTCCACCTTCTCGAAGTGCTCCAGCTCCAGCTGGAACAGCTTCACCATCTCGACGGCCAGGCCTGCCGTACCGGCGATACCGACGGCCGAGTACTCGTCCGCCGGGAACACCTTCTCGATGTCCCGCTGCGCGATGACATTGCCCATCGTGGCCCGCCGGTCACCGGCGAGGACGACACCGCCGGCGAAGGTGGTGGCGACGATGGTCGTGCCGTGCGGGGCCTCGATCACTCCCTGCGTGGGCGGCAACTGCCGCCTGCCCGGGAGCATTTCCGGCTGGTAGTCGGACAGGAAGTCCATGAAGGACGACGACCCGGGCGTCAGGAAGGCAGCTGGTAGACGCCCGGTGCTACGAGTGTTGGCTTCCACGAGGATCCCTCCAAGTAGGCGGCAGCCCGACGAACTGCGTCGGGATCATCTCCCAACTTGCCGATGGCCGAATTGCAGTTGAAGCACAGTACGCCACGGACCCTACCCGTCTCGTGGCAGTGATCCACATGAACGGCCGGAGCTTTCAGGCAGATCACGCAGAGCCCCTTCTGAGAGGCAACCATCTCGTCACGCTCGACTTCGGTCATGCCGTAGTGGCGCTTCAGGTGGTCCTGCCTCGCTCGCACAGCCCGACACGCTTTGCAGCGTGTGGACAGACCGTCCGACGCAGACGCATTGCGATGCCATTCACTGTGCGGCTTGACCTCACAGCACGTCCGGCACAGCTTGTGCCCGGCCGGAACGTCCACCTTTTCCCGAACTGCTTTTCCTTCGGCCTCGCGTCGGCGCCGGTAGTGCGCTGCGCCGTATTCGGCCACGCACTCCTTGCATCGCGCCTGAAGGCCGTCGAGTCGGTTCCTGTCCCGCGCAAAGGCAGCGAGAGAGAGAACCCTCTCGCAGCCCGAGCACCGCTTCTCCGGCAGACTTCCCGCCATCCCCCGAACCTTCACTTCGAAGGCAAGCTAGCCGATCAGCCTTTACTCTCCACCTTTTTGCACGAAGGACCTCACGAAGTCCTCGGCATTCTCCTCAAGTACGTCATCGATTTCGTCCAGGACCGAGTCGACGTCGTCGCTCAGCTTTTCCTGGCGCTCCTTGAGGTCCTCGGATGCCTGTACCTCGGGCGCCTCCTCGGCCTGCTCGGTCTCGCGCGTCGCCTTCTGCTGTCCGCCGCCGGTGTCCTTGGTCGCCATAACCCTCACCCCGCTCGGTTTCGACGTTCTTGATCAGACCCTACAAGCAGGGTCCGACATCGGCCCCGCAGTTGCTACAACGTCCGGGAACCACCTCGATGATTCCCGGACGGCGGCCTTTCCACCCTGTCGGGCCGGATCGGTCCTGTGGCCGTTTCAGTTGCCCGACAGGACTTTGACCAGGTCTTCTGCCGTGCGACAGCGGTCGAGAAGCTCTTTCACGTGATTACGCGTTCCGCGAAGCGGCTCAAGGGTTGGGACGCGCTGGAGCGAGTCCCGGCCCGGCAGATCGAAGATCACCGAGTCCCAGGAGGCCGCCGCGACGTCGTCCGCGTACTGTTCGAGGCAGCGCCCGCGGAAGTACGCGCGGGTGTCCTCCGGCGGCTTGGTCTCGGCCCGCTCCACGTCCGTCTCGCCCAGCAGCCGCTTGATCCTGCCGCGGGCCACCAGACGGTTGTAGAGGCCCTTGTCGGCCCGTACGTCGGCGTACTGGAGGTCGACCAGGTGCAGCCGGGCCGCGTCCCAGTCGAGGTCGTCACGGCGCCGGTAGCCCTCCATGAGCTCCCGCTTGGCAACCCAGTCCAACTCGCCGGACAGGCTCATCGGATCGGTCTCCAGGCGGCCCAGGACGTCCTCCCAGCGCGTGAGCACGTCCTTGGTCTGGTCGTCCGCGTCGGCCCCGTAGCGCTCCTCGACGTACTTGCGCGCCAGTTCGAAGTACTCCATCTGTAGCTGGACCGCGGTGAGGGTCCGGCCGCTGCGGAGGGTGATCAGGCGCTTGAGGGACGGGTCGTGCGAGACCTGGTGCAGGGTGCGCACCGGCTGGTCCACGGCGAGGTCCACGGCGATGAAGCCGTCCTCGATCATGGACAGGACCAGGGCGGTCGTGCCGAGCTTGAGGTAGGTCGAGATCTCGGAGAGGTTCGCGTCGCCGATGATCACGTGCAGGCGGCGGTACTTCTCGGCGTCCGCGTGCGGCTCGTCGCGGGTGTTGATGATGGGGCGCTTCAGGGTGGTTTCTAGGCCCACCTCGACCTCGAAGTAGTCGGCGCGCTGGCTGAGCTGGAAGCCGTGTTCGTGGCCGTCCTGACCGATACCGACGCGGCCCGCTCCGGTGACGACCTGGCGTGAGACGAAGAACGGGGTGAGGTGGCGCACGATGTCCGAGAAGGGGGTCTCCCGCTTCATCAGGTAGTTCTCGTGCGTGCCGTAGGAGGCGCCCTTGTTGTCGGTGTTGTTCTTGTAGAGGTGGATCGGCTGGGCGCCGGGGAGCTGCGCCGCGCGCTCGGCTGCCTCCGCCATGATGCGTTCGCCGGCCTTGTCCCACAGGACGGCGTCCAGGGGGTTGGTCACTTCGGGGGAGCTGTATTCCGGGTGTGCGTGGTCCACGTACAGCCGCGCCCCGTTGGTGAGGATGACATTGGCCAGGCCGATGTCCTCGTCGGTGAGCTGACTGGAGTCGGCGGCTTCGCGGGCGAGGTCGAAGCCCCGCGCGTCCCGCAGCGGGTTCTCCTCCTCGAAGTCCCAGCGGGCCCGCCGGGCCCGGTGCATCGCCGCCGCGTAGGCGTTGACGATCTGGGACGAGGTGAGCATGGCATTGGCGTTGGGGTGGCCGGGGACGGAGATCCCGTATTCCGTCTCGATGCCCATTACTCGCCGTACGGTCATGCGGCCCTCCTTGCCCGGCGGCGCCCTCGGTCGGGGGCGCCGCTCAAGTACCGCTGGCGCTCCGGTGCGTGTGCGGTGCCCGTCCCCGCACTGCGCGACTCGGCGGTACCGAAGAGCCTAGAGCGCCTTTGCGCTGGTGGGGAGATCATTTGCGTCATTGCTCAGCTCCAGCTGTGCCCTGGAAAACAGTTGGCTGCGGGTGCCCGGTGAGGGCACCCGCAGCCACCCTGTCTTTTACAGGTACTGACCGGTGTTCGCCACCGTGTCGATGGAGCGTCCGGTGTCCGCGCCCTGCTTTCCGGTGATGAGTGTCCGGATGTAAACGATCCGTTCGCCCTTCTTTCCGGAGATTCGGGCCCAGTCGTCCGGGTTGGTGGTGTTCGGCAGGTCCTCGTTCTCCTTGAACTCGTCCACGCAGGCCTGCAGCAGGTGGGAGACCCGCAGACCCTTCTGGCTGTGTTCGAGGAAGTCCTTGATCGCCATCTTCTTGGCGCGGCCGACGATGTTCTCGATCATGGCGCCGGAGTTGAAGTCCTTGAAGTAGAGGACTTCCTTGTCGCCGTTCGCGTACGTGACTTCGAGGAAGCGGTTTTCCTCGGACTCGGTGTACATGTGCTCGACGGCGGTCTGGATCATGCTCTGGACGGTGGTGGTCTTGCTGCCTCCGTGCTCGCCGACGTCGTCGGGGTGCAGCGGGAGACGCTCGGTGAGGTACTTGGCGAAGATGTCCTTGGCCGCTTCGGCGTCCGGACGCTCGATCTTGATCTTCACGTCGAGCCGGCCGGGGCGCAGGATCGCGGGGTCGATCATGTCCTCGCGGTTCGAGGCGCCGATCACCACCACGTTCTGCAGGCCCTCCACGCCGTCGATCTCGGCGAGCAGCTGCGGGACGATGGTGTTCTCCACGTCCGAGCTGACGCCTGATCCACGGGTGCGGAAGAGGGATTCCATCTCGTCGAAGAAGACGATGACGGGGGTGCCCTCGCTGGCCTTCTCACGGGCGCGCTGGAAGACGAGGCGGATCTGCCGCTCGGTCTCGCCGACGTACTTGTTGAGGAGCTCGGGTCCCTTGATGTTGAGGAAGAAGCTCTTGCCCTGGGCCTGTCCGGTCACCTCGGCGACCTTCTTGGCCAGTGAGTTGGCGACGGCCTTGGCGATGAGCGTCTTGCCGCATCCGGGGGGCCCGTACAGCAGGACGCCCTTGGGCGGCCGCAGTTCGTGCTCCTTGAAGAGGTCGGGGTGGAGGTAGGGGAGCTCGACGGCGTCGCGGATCATCTCGATCTGGCCGCCCAGACCGCCGATCTGCTCGTAGCCGATGTCCGGGACTTCTTCGAGGACGAGTTCCTCGACCTCGCTCTTGGGCACGACCTCGTAGACGTAGCCGGAGCGGGGTTCGAGGAGGAGTGCGTCGCCGGGGCGGATGTTGATGTCGAGGAGTGGCTCGGCGAGCCGGACCACCCGTTCCTCGTCGGTGTGCCCCTGCACGAGGGCACGCTCACCGTCCTCCAGGATCTCCTTGAGGGTGACGATGTCGCCGACGCTCTCGTACTCCATGGCCTCGACCACGTTGAGAGCTTCGTTGAGCATCAGTTCCTGGCCGCGCCTGAGCTCTTCGAGCTCGACGCTGGGGCTGACGTTCACCCGGAGTTTGCGGCCCCCGGTGAAGATGTCGGCGGTGCCGTCCTCGTTCGCTGCGAGGAAGACCCCGAAGCCGGCCGGCGGCTGCGCGAGCCGGTCGACCTCCTCCTTGAGTGCCACGATCTGGTCGCGGGCCTCTCGGAGGGTGTTGGCCAGCCGCTCGTTCTGCGCGGACACGCCGGCCAGATTGGTCTGCAGCTCGACGATCCGCTCTTCGAGAATCCTCGTGTGTCGCGGAGAGTCGGCGAGCTTGCGTCGCAGGACGGCGATCTCCTGCTCAAGGTAGGCAATCTGCCCGGACGGGTCGTCGGACCCTCGTCCCGGGCGGATGCCGCGGTTCATGTCGTCGTCGTGGGCTGCCACGGTCCTCACCTCCTCCAAGGGGAGCTGGACGCTTCCAGACCCTACCTGGGTGGGTGTCGATTGAAACCCCTAGATCAAAAGACTGTCGGGGTGTGTCCGATCTTCACCCTTGCGCTCTCCCTCACGCCAGTGGAATACCCACCCAACATGATTGGGAAGCCGACGGAGGTAGGGTCGAAGTGTTCAACACCCGTCAGAGCTGGCGCGATTCCCCGTCTTCGGGCCGCTCTGCGCAGGAAACGGCAGGAGAAATGACCGTGCAGCAGGAGGCCGCAGTCGACGGCGAGGCGCTTGAGGTCTGGATCGACCAGGACCTGTGCACCGGCGACGGGATCTGCGCCCAGTACGCGCCCGAGGTGTTCGAACTGGACATCGACGGGCTGGCCTATGTGAAGAGCTCGGGCGACGAGCTCCTGCAGACCCCGGGGGCGACAACGCCCGTACCCCTGACGCTTCTGCGTGACGTCGCCGACTCCGCGAAGGAGTGCCCGGGCGACTGCATCCACGTACGCCGGGTGTCGGACAGCGTCGAGGTCTACGGTCCCGACGCGGAGTGAGCGGACGGGCACCTCGCGTCACGCGGGTGCCCGGTTCCTCCCGGTTGTCTTTCTTCTGTCTTTCTTCTCACACGGCCGGGTCCCGCACGTCCGGTCTCAGACGCCCGGGCTCACATGCTCCGGGCCGCGGGCGGTGTCGAGCGTACGAATGCGCCGTTCTTCCACTGCCACTTGGCGCCCTCGTTCACGTCGGGGCAGCAACTCGGTACGTCGGGCGAGGAGTAGCCGAGCAGGGTCGCGGTGACGGTGGCGTCGCGGACGGCGAAGTCCTGGACGGACAGTCGGTCCTTCGGGTCGACGAGGGTGGCGACGACCCTGGCCTTCGAGGTGCCCCCGGACCTGGTGAGGACGTAGACGCCGCTGGGCGGGGTGCCGGATCCGGCGTCGCAGCGGACCACGGCGACCGTCTCGGGGAGGCCGTCCCCGTCGAGGTCGCCCGAGGCCTTCTTCTGGACGAGGACCTTCGCGGGGCCGCAGTCCAGGGGGAAGTCGGCGCGGGCCGGGTCGGGGGGTGTCGTGGCCACCGGGGCGCTCTTCGCCTCGGTGCCGTGCTGGGCGGCCGTGGCCTCGTCGGGTTGCAGGAAGCCGGAGGCCGCGACGACCGCGGCGAGCGCCGCCGCCGTGGCGACCCAGTGGATCGGGCGGGTGTTCGTGTGGGCCAGTTCCGGGACGGCGGATTGCTGCACTAGGAAGTGTCTCCTGTGAGGGCTGTGCCGGTGGGGTGGCCAGCATGGTGCCACACGTCACACCGCGAGGGAACGGTGGGGTGCGGGGTACTGGCGGATCGTCAGGGGAAAAGAGCTGTGGCCGAGTTCCCGAGGGGTCCTCGGGAACTCGGCCACGGTGCTTTCGCGTTGTGTGCGGCAGGGGCCGGGTCAGCGGCCGGCGGCGCCCCCGTCGGCGTTCGGTCCGGTGTAGTCGTCGCCGTACGCGCCCTTGGAGGGGCGGCGGCGGCGCATGGGCGGCTCGACGCCGTCCGCGAGGCGGCGGGCGGTGAGCAGGAAGCCGGTGTGGCCGATCATCCGGTGGTCGGGGCGGACGGCCAGGCCCTCGATGTGCCAGTTGCGGACCATCGACTCCCAGGCGGTCGGCTCGTTGAAGCAGCCGATCTCGCGGATGGACTCGACGGTCCGTGCGAGCTGGGTGGTGGTGGCCACGTAGCAGCAGACGATGCCGCCGGGGACGAGCGCCTTGGAGACGGCCTCCAGGCACTCCCAGGGGGCCAGCATGTCGAGGACGACACGGTCCACCTCGGTGTCCGACAGGTTGTCCTGGAGGTCGCCGACGGTGAGCTGCCAGGCGGGGTGGGGGCCACCGAAGTAGCGCTCCACGTTCTGCTGGGCGATCTCGGCGAAGTCCTCGCGGCGCTCGTACGAGTGCAGCATTCCCTGGTCGCCGACGGCGCGGAGCAGGAAGGTGCTGAGGGAGCCGGAGCCCACGCCGGCTTCCACGACGCGTGCGCCGGGGAAGATGTCGGCGAAGGACAGGATCTGCCCCGCGTCCTTGGGGTAGACCACGGCGGCGCCGCGGGGCATGGACAGGACGTAGTCGGGGAGCAGGGGGCGCAGCGCCAGATAGGCGACGTTCCCCGTGGTGCGGACAACGCTGCCCTCGGGTGCGCCGATCAGCTCGTCGTGCGGGAAGGAACCCTTGTGGGTGTGGAAGTTCTTCCCCGCTTCGAGCGTGAACGTGTAGTGGCGGCCCTTGGGGTCGGTCAGCTGTACCTGGTCCCCGACCTTGAAGGGCCCGCGTCGGCGGGCGGCACCGGTCGGTTCGGACATGTCACTTACCCTACCGGCGATTGCGGAGGGGGCCGACCAGGGGCTCGCTGTGCTCCGGAGCGTGGCTCACCGCAGGTGCGTCGTGGCTGGTCGCGCCCACGCGGCGGAGCCGCATGTCGAGACGGCCCCGCGCCCCTGGAGGGCGCCCCGGGGGCCGGGCTCAGCTCGGGCGGGCCATTGCCTTGACGAAGGCCTTCTCGACGTCCGCCGCCGAGAGGACTCCGTAGATCTCGCCGGAGTCCTCCACCACGAGGTATTCGGTCGCCGGGGTCGCGCGCAGTACTTCCAGGAGGTCCTCGCCGGCCAGTTCGGCGGAGACGCGCATGCCGTCCGTCAGGTCCTGGGCGAGGCCGCTGACGGCGACCCAGGGGCGGCGGTGTTCCGGTACGCCCACGATGGCGGCCTCGCGGACGAGCGAGAGGGGGTCGCCGTCGGCGTCCACCACGACCAGGGCGCGGGCGCCGGCCTCGTTGGCGCGGCGCAGTGCTTCGGAGAGCGGGGTGTGGGTCTCGACGGGGACCGCGCGCCGGGTGAGGGCGCGGGCTCTCAGCTCGGGCAGGTGTTCCCGCAGACGGGCCACGCGCAGGCTGTTCCCGGCGCCGGTCCAGATGATCGCGGCGAGGATCGCGGCGAGCAGGGCGTCCATGACGGTGTCCATGCCGCCGATGTCCTCGGCGTCGGTGCCGAGGCCGCCGGAGTGGGTGAGCAGGGGCAGTCCGATGAGTACGGAGATCGCGAGGGCGCGGCCGACCCAGGCGGCGGCGACGGTGCCGCTCATCGGTTTGCCGGTGATCTTCCAGACGACGGCCCTGAGCATGCGGCCCCCGTCGAGGGGCAGGCCGGGGAGCAGGTTGAACGCGGCGACGATCAGGTTGGAGATCATCAGGCCGCCCAGGAGGACGCCGGGGACGGTGCCGGGTTCGACGGTCTGGAGGGCGAGGTAGAAGAGGCCGCTGAGGATGAGCGAGAGCAGTGGGCCGACGAAGGCGAGGACGAACTCGCGTCCGGGTGTCTCGGATTCCTTCTCGATCTCGGAGACGCCGCCGAAGAACTGCAGCTGGATCCGGCGCACGGGGAGCCCGAAGCGCAGGGCCGCGACCGTGTGCGCCAGTTCGTGGACGAGTACGGAGGCGTAGAAGGCGACGGCGAAGAAGAGCGAGACGAGGTAGCGGGCCATGCCCAGCTCGGGCAGGACGCGGTCGAGCTGGCCGCCGAAGACCCAGGTGATGAGTGCGGCGACGAGGAACCAGCTGGGTGCCACGTACACGGGTACGCCGAAGGGGCGTCCCATGAGGAGGCCGCCGCCGGGTTCCTTGGGGCGGCGGGGGGCGGGGCCCTTCTTGCCGCCGGGCGCCGGGGTGGTGTGGGCCTCGGACCTGTGGACCTCGGGCTGGTGGGCGTCCGGCTTGTGGGCGTCCGGCTTGTGGGTGTCGTGCGGCTGTCCGCCGGGGGCGTGGCCGGCCGGTCCCTCTTCCGCCGGAGCCGGGGGCGGAGCCGGGGCCTGGGTGCTGCCGGTTCCGGGCGCCTTGTGGAGGCGTACGGGCTCCGTGCCGTCCGTCGGTTCGGGGCGGGCCGGGGCCGCCGGTTCCGCCGCGGTGTCGGCTTCGTGCGGCTGCTGGTCGGAGGGCGGCCTGGCCGTCGTGGTCGCCGGGTCGCCGGGTCCCGGCTGACCCGTGCGGTGCTCGTCCGCCTCGTCAGTACCGGATCGCGGCTGCCCGCTCCCGCCGCTCTCGTCCACGATGTCCCCTCGTTCGACGCGTGTCCCGCTCGCGATCATGCACGCGAGAGGTCTTGTGGTCGATGGTATGCGGCCGTCGCGGCGTGTTCGGCCCCGGCACCCCCTCCGTTTCCCGGGCGGGCGCACGGCACGCAGGTCACCGTGTGTCGCGGTGTCAGTGGCGAGCCGTAAGGTCTGTCGTCATGGAAACCAGCACCGACGGCGTTGCCCGGCCCGGCTCCGAGGCCGTACCGGCGGACGACGCGGTCCAGCCGTCCGACGTCGTGGCCGCGCCGCCCGTGACCTCTCCGGCCGGGCAGCCAGGGGCCGCGCTGCCCCGGCCCGCCGACCCGGCGGCCGAGCGGGCGGGGGCCGCCGTCGAGCCCGCGGTCGCCCCGGCGGCCGACGGCGCCGAGGGAGGTTCGTCGGGCCGGATCAGGGTTGCCGTGGCTCCGGCCTCGTTGTCGCCCTCACGGGCCGGGGACTTCATGCAGTGTCCGTTGCTGTACCGGTTCCGGGTGATCGACAAGCTGCCCGAGAAGCCGAGCGAGGCGGCGACGCGCGGGACGCTGGTGCACGCGGTCCTTGAGCGGCTCTTCGACTCCCCCGCCACCGAGCGGACCGCGCCGCGCGCCAAGTCGCTGATCCCCGGTCAGTGGGACCGGCTGCGGGAGGCGAAGCCCGAGCTGGCCGAGCTGTTCACGGACTCGGACGAGGAGGCCGCGGGCGAGAAGCTGGCGCGCTGGCTCGGCGAGGCGGAGCGGCTGGTCGAGCGCTGGTTCACCCTGGAGGACCCGACCCGTCTCGAACCGGCCGAGCGTGAGCTGTTCGTGGAGGCGCAGCTCGACTCGGGCCTGAAGCTGCGGGGCATCATCGACCGTGTCGACGTGGCGCCCTCCGGCGAGGTGCGGATCGTCGACTACAAGACGGGCAAGGCCCCGCGTCCGGAGTACGCGGAGGGCGCCCTGTTCCAGATGAAGTTCTACGCCCTGGTGGTGTGGCGGCTGAAACAGGTCGTCCCGCGCCGACTCCAGCTCGTCTACCTGGGCAGCGGCGACGTGCTGACGTACGACCCGGTGCCGGCCGATCTGGAGCGGGTGGAGCGCAAGTTGCACTCGCTGTGGGAGGCGATCCGGCTCGCCACGGAGACCGGTGACTGGCGCCCGCGGCCCACCAAGCTCTGCGGCTGGTGCGATCACCAGGCGGTCTGTCCGGAATTCGGCGGTACTCCCCCGCCGTACCCGCTGCCGGTGCGGGAGCCCGGGTCCGGCGAGGCCTGAGCGCAGGGGTGGCCGCGGTGCCCCGCGGGCGTGCCGCGTGACTCCCGCAGGGCAGAATGGGCCCGGACTAGCGAAGGAGACTCACGTGGCCATCCGCGTCCTACTCGTCGACGACCAGCCGCTGTTGCGCACCGGTTTCCGGATGATCCTGGAGGCGGAGCAGGACATTGCGGTCGTCGGCGAGGCCGGTGACGGTCTCCAGGCGATCGATCAGGTCCGTGCCCTGCAGCCCGATGTGGTGCTGATGGACATCCGTATGCCGAGGATGGACGGTGTCGAGGCGACCCGGCAGATCACCGGCCCCGGCCGGGACGGTCCGGCGAAGGTGCTGGTCCTGACGACCTTCGACCTCGACGAGTACGTGGTGGAGGCCCTGCGTGCCGGGGCCAGTGGTTTCCTCCTGAAGGACGCCCCGGCCAACGAGTTGGTGCAGGCGATCCGGGTGGTGGCCGCGGGCGAGGCCATGCTGGCGCCGAGCATCACCCGTCGGCTGCTCGACAAGTACGCGGGCCATCTGCCCTCGGGCGACGAGCCGGTGCCCGACACCCTGCACACGCTGACCGAGCGTGAGGTCGAGGTGCTGAAGCTGGTGGCCCGCGGGTTGTCGAACGCGGAGATCGCGGCGGACCTGTTCGTCAGCGAGACCACGGTGAAGACGCACGTGGGCCACGTCCTGACGAAACTGGGGCTGCGGGACCGCGTGCAGGCCGCGGTGTACGCGTACGAGAGTGGTCTGGTGCGCCCCGGCGCGCAGTGACCGGGCGCGCGCCGCAGCGGTACTGACGAGAGATGGCCGCCCCCGGTCGAAGGGGGCGGCCATCTCTCGTGTGCGCGGGCCGCGGCCGGGGAGCAAGCGAATGGCCGGCCCCGCCTCGACGGCGGGACCGGCCATGTCGTTTTCGCCGAGCGTCAGTTGCTGCCCACTCCGCGGCCCAGCTCCCACAGCTGCAGGGTCGCCGAGGAGTTGATCGCGTACTCGGCGCCGGTGATGTCGTCCCGTACGGCGACATACTGCTTGCCCTGCCACAGCGGCAGCAGCGGGACGTCGTCGGCGACGATGCTCTGGATCTCCTCGATGCTCTTCGAGGCGGTGAGCCGGTCGGCCTCGCGGCGGGACTCCGGGATCAGGTTCTCCCGGATGCGCTTGTTCACGTACGGCGACGCGATGGTGTTGTCCTTGTCCAGGAACGGCGTCAGGAAGGTCTCCGCGTCCGGGAAGTCGGGGAACCAGCCCATGCCGTAGACGGCGAACTTGCCCTCACGCTGCTTGGGGCGGTAGGTGTCCCACTTCTCGCCCTTGATGTCGACGTCGAAGAGGCCCGTTTCGTTGAGCTGCTTCTGCAGCGTCTCGAACTCGGTCTTGGTGGCGGAGCCGTAGTGGTCCGTCGTGTAGTTCATCGTGAACTTCACCGGCGTCGTGATGTTCGCCGCGGTGAGGAGCGCCTTGGCCTTGGCGACGCTCGGCTCGCCGTACTCGTTGAAGAACGAGTTGGCGTGGCCGGTGACGGTGGCCGGGACCATCGAGTACAGCGGGTCGGCGCCCGAGCCGTACACCTTGGAGGTCAGTTCGCCGCGGTTGACGACGTGGGCGACCGCCTGGCGGACCGCCTTGTCCTTCAGCGTCGGCTTCTCGACGTCGAAGCCGATGTAACGGATCTCCAGCCCGGGCTGCTCGATCACGTCGATGTCGCTGTCCTTGGCGTTCTGCAGCTTCTTGATCTGGGCAGGCGACATGGTGCGGGTCATCATGTCGATGTCGCCCTTGTCGATCGCGGCGCCCATGGCGTCCGCGTCCTCGAAGGACCGCAGCTCGACCTTGTCGTTCTTGATGTCCGAGATCCCCTGGTAGTAGGGGTTCTTGGTGAAGACGACCTTGGTGACGTCGTCGCCCTTGGTCTCGGCCTTGAGGCTGTACGGGCCGGAGCCGCTGACATCGAGGCCGTTCCGCAGCTTGTTCTTGGCGTAGTCCTTGGGGTTCACGATGCCCGCGACCGGCGTGGTCAGCTTGAACGGGAAGGTGGCGTCGGCGCTCTTGAGGTGGAAGATCACCTCGCGGTCGCCCTTGGTCTCGACGGTGTCGACGGTCGACAGCAGGGCGTAGACCTCCGTGTCGGCCTTGATCTGCAGCGCGCGGTCGATGGAGAACTTCACGTCCTCGGCGGTGACCGGGTCGCCGTTGGAGAACTTGAGGTCCTTGCGCAGCGTGCAGGTGTACCGCTCGTTGCCGGAGTCGGTGAATCCGCACTCCTCGGCGGCCTCCGGAGTCGGGTCACCGCCGCCGTTGGGCATGGCCATCAGCGTCTGGACGGTCTGGCGCAGGACGTTCCAGGCGCCGACGTCGTACGCGTAGGCCGGGTCGAACGGGGCCGGTGTCTCCTTCGAGGCAGAGAACCGGTCGGTGGTACCGACGACGATCGCGTCGCCGCCGTCGCCCCCACTGTCGGAGCCGCCGCACGCGGCGAGGACAGAGGCGAGCAGACCGATCGCGGCCGGCAGCACCAAAGGCTTACGGTTCATGCTCGAAGTTCTCCAGAGCTGTTGATCCCACGGGCCCGGCAGGCCGGGGTGTTGCGGTCGGGCCACGGGGTTAAGTCACGGGGTTACGGCGATGTTCTCGCGATGAGATTAGTCGGCACCGGCAGGACGGTTCACAGGTACCGGAGTTGAGTTCCCATCACGCTGCGAAACCGGCTGTGGACGCACCGAAAAACCGACAGCGGAATGATTAGTACAGCGTTCCACGAATCGGGACACAAGGGCACGCCCGTGACCACTACAAAGGCTTCCCAGACACACTGGAAGCACTCTGTCGACCCCCTCCACAGTGGCGAACGTCACACCTTCAACCGTGTGTGGGAGTACCGGAATTCGGCCATCCGATGCGCGCGCCGGATGATCGAATTATTCCGGTGCTGTGACCACGTAGTTTTTCGCATTCGCTCGTGCACCGTGGGTGAACGATTAGCGCTTTTCCGTCATCAGCCCTCGCAGAAAAGTCAGGTCGACCTGTTCGAGGGACTGAACGACGGTCCTCCCCGTTGCCGGTGCGATCGGGGCCACGGAGGGTACGGCCACGACGTGGCAGCCCGCCGCCTCGGCCGCGGCCACGCCCGTCGCGGTGTCCTCGATGACCGCGCACCTGGCCGGATCCGCGCCGAGTCCGGCGGCCGCGATCAGATACGGGTCGGGGAAGGGCTTGGTGCGTTCCACCTCGTCGCCTGCGACGGTCAGGGCGAAGTTCTGGGCGCCGAGCGAGAGCAGGACGCGGTCGATGATGCGGCGGTGGGAGGCGGAGACCAGCGCGGTGGGGACGCCGTGTGCGGCGAGCTCTGCCAGGAGTCTCGCGGCGCCCGGCATCAGCGGCAGGCTCCGGGCGATGCGGTTCTCGAACCCGTCGTTCAGCAGCACCGTGAGCTCGGACAGGGTGATCGTGGCGCCGGTGGCCTCGATGAGGAAGGCGGCGCTGCGGGTCATGGGGCCGCCCACCACCACGTGGCGCCAGGAATCGTCCAGCCGGTGGCCGAGCTGGGCGAACACCTCGACCTCGGCGTCCCACCAGAAGCCCTCGGTGTCCACCAGGGTGCCGTCCATGTCGAGGAGTACGGCCTGGAGCGTGGAGCTTTCGGCCGTCCGGGTGCCTGGTGGGGGGACCGTACTGGTCATAGGCGCACCTCCGTGTAAGGGACGAGAAGGCCGGTTCCCTCCTGGGGAACCGGCCTGCACTGGACCGACCAGTGTACGTCGGTGCTCGCGCGGGCGCCTCTCGGATCTGGGCGGGTCCCCTGCGGGGGGCTGGGGGGCTTGGGGGTTGGTCGGCTGACGGGGCGTTGTGGTTGCTCGCGCCGTTCCCCGCGCCCCTAAAAAGATTGCGCCGTTCCCCGCGCCCCTGTAGGCGGGGCTGTGCCCCGTCAGGGGCGTGGGGAACTGCGCGGCCGGCCCTCACGCGCCCGCACCCCGGTCATGCACCGGTTGCCGCGTCCCTCAAGAAGTTCTCAACGGGCGTTGAAGTACTTCGCTTCCGGGTGGTGGATGACGATGGCGTCCGTGGACTGTTCCGGGTGGAGCTGGAACTCCTCCGAGAGGTGGACGCCGATGCGCTCGGGCTCCAGGAGGCGGGCGATCTTCGCACGGTCCTCCAGGTCGGGGCAGGCGCCGTAGCCGAGGGAGAAGCGGGCGCCGCGGTACTTGAGCGCGAACATGTCCTCGACGTCAGCCGGGTCCTCCCCCGCGAAGCCGAGTTCGGAGCGCACGCGTGCGTGCCAGTACTCGGCCAGCGCCTCGGCCAGCTGGACGGACAGGCCGTGCAGTTCGAGGTAGTCGCGGTAAGCGTTCGCCTCGAAGAGCTTGGCCGTCTCCTCACCGATCCGGTTGCCGACGGTGACGATCTGGAGGCCGACGACGTCCGTCTCGCCGGACTCCTCGGGCCGGAAGAAGTCGGCCAGGCACAGCCGGCGGCCACGGCGCTGGCGCGGGAAGGTGAAGCGGGTGCGCTCGTTGCCCTGGTCGTCGAGGAGGATCAGGTCGTCGTCCTTGGAGACGCAGGGGAAGTAGCCGTAGACGACGGCCGCTTCGAGCAGGTTTCCCGTCTGCAACTGGTCCAGGAGGCCGCGCAGCCGCGGCCTGCCCTCGGTCTCCACCAGCTCCTCGTACGTCGGCCCGTCGCCCGTGCGGGCCTGCTTGAGGCCCCACTGGCCCTTGAACAGCGCGCCCTCGTCGAGCCAGGACGCGTACTCCTTGAGCTGGATGCCCTTGATGACGCGGGTGCCCCAGAAGGGGGGCTCGGGGACGGGGTTGTCGACGGCCACGTCGGAGCGGGCGGCGCCCTCCTCGGGGCGTTCCTCGACGACCGGCTGGGCGTTGGCCCTGACCCGGCGCTGCTTCAGCTCGGGCAGCACGGCGCCCGGTACCCCGCGCTTGACCCCGATCAACGCGTCCATCAGGCGCAGGCCCTCGAACGCGTCGCGGGCGTAGCGGACCTCGCCGTCGTAGATCTCGTGGAGGTCCTGCTCGACGTACGCCCGGGTCAGGGCGGCGCCGCCGAGGATGACCGGGTAGTCGGCGGCCATCTTGCGCTGGTTGAGCTCCTCCAGGTTCTCCTTCATGATCACCGTGGACTTGACCAGCAGGCCCGACATGCCGATGACGTCGGCGCGGTGTTCCTGGGCGGCTTCGAGGATCGCGGAGACGGGCTGCTTGATACCGAGGTTGACCACGGTGTAGCCGTTGTTGGAGAGGATGATGTCGACGAGGTTCTTGCCGATGTCGTGCACGTCGCCGCGCACGGTGGCCAGCACGATGGTGCCCTTGCCCTCGTCGTCGGTCTTCTCCATGTGCGGCTCCAGGTGGGCCACCGCGGTCTTCATCACCTCGGCGGACTGGAGCACGAACGGCAGTTGCATCTGGCCGGAACCGAACAGTTCGCCGACGACCTTCATGCCGTCGAGGAGCGTCTCGTTGACGATGTCCAGGGCCGGGCGCTCCTTCAGGGCGTCGTCCAGGTCCTGTTCGAGGCCGTTCTTCTCGCCGTCGATGATGCGCCGCTTGAGCCGCTCGTCCAGGGGCAGGGCGGCGAGTTCCTCGGCGCGGCCCGCCTTGCGGGACTTGCTGGTGGCGCCCTCGAACAGCGCCATCAGCTTCTGCAGCGGGTCGTAGCCCTCGCGGCGGCGGTCGTGGATGAGGTCGAGGGCGGTGGTGACCTCCTCCTCGGTGAAGCGGGCGATCGGCAGGATCTTCGAGGCGTGCACGATCGCCGAGTCGAGGCCGGCCTTGACGCACTCGTCGAGGAAGACCGAGTTGAGCAGGACGCGCGCGGCCGGGTTGAGGCCGAAGGAGATGTTCGACAGACCGAGGGTGGTCTGGACGTCGGGGTGGCGCTGCTTGAGCTGCCGGATCGCCTCGATCGTGGCGATGCCGTCGCCCCGGGACTCCTCCTGGCCGGTGCAGATGGTGAAGGTCAGGGTGTCGATGAGGATGTCCGACTCGTGGATGCCCCAGTTGCCGGTGAGGTCGGCGATGAGCCGCTCGGCGATCGCCACCTTGTGCTCGGGCGTACGGGCCTGGCCCTCCTCGTCGATGGTGAGGGCGATGAGCGCGGCGCCGTGCTCCTGCGCGAGCTTGGTGACCTTCGCGAAGCGGGAGTCGGGGCCGTCGCCGTCCTCGTAGTTGACGGAGTTGATGACCGCGCGTCCGCCGAGCTTCTCCAGCCCGGCGCGGATGACGTCGACCTCGGTGGAGTCCAGGACGATCGGCAGGGTGGAGGCGGTGGCGAAGCGGCCGGCCAGCTCCTCCATGTCGGCGACGCCGTCGCGGCCCACGTAGTCGACGCAGAGGTCGAGCATGTGCGCGCCCTCGCGGATCTGGTCGCGGGCGATCTCCACACAGTCGTCCCAGCGGCCTTCGAGCATGGCCTCGCGGAACTTCTTCGAGCCGTTGGCGTTGGTGCGCTCGCCGATCGCCATGTAGGCGGTGTCCTGGCGGAACGGCACGGTCTGGTAGAGCGAGGCGGCGCCGGGCTCGGGGCGCGGGTCGCGCGGGGCCGGCGTGAGGCCCCGTACGCGCTCGACGACCTGTCGCAGGTGCTCGGGGGTCGTGCCGCAGCAGCCGCCGATCAGGGAGAGGCCGTACTCGGTGACGAAGGTTTCCTGGGCGTCGGCGAGTTCGGGTGCGGTCAGCGGGTAGTGGGCGCCGTTCTTGCCGAGGACCGGGAGACCCGCGTTCGGCATGCAGGACAGCGGGATGCGGGAGTGGCGGGCCAGATAGCGCAGGTGCTCGCTCATCTCGGCGGGCCCGGTGGCGCAGTTCAGGCCGATCATGTCGATGCCGAGCGGTTCGAGGGCGGTGAGCGCGGCGCCGATCTCCGAGCCGAGAAGCATGGTGCCGGTGGTCTCGACGGTCACGGAGACGATCAGCGGCAGGTCCACGCCCAGCTTCTCCAGGGCCCGGCGGGCGCCCAGCACGGACGCCTTGGTCTGCAGCAGGTCCTGGGTGGTCTCCACGAGCAGCGCGTCGGCGCCGCCGACGATCATGCCCTCGGCGTTCCGCTGGTAGGCGTCACGCAGGAGGGTGTACGGGGCGTGGCCGAGGGTCGGCAGCTTGGTGCCGGGGCCCATGGAGCCCAGGACCCAGCGCTGCTGCCCGGTGGAGGCGGTGAACTCGTCGGCGACCTCGCGGGCGATGCGGGCGCCGGACTCGGAGAGCTCGAAGACGCGGTCGGCGATGTCGTACTCGGCGAGGGCCGCGTGGTTGGCGCCGAAGGTGTTGGTCTCGACGCAGTCGACGCCGACCGCGAAGTACTCCTGGTGGACGGAGCGCACGATGTCGGGGCGCGTGAGGTTCAGGATCTCGTTGCAGCCCTCAAGGTTCTCGAAGTCCTCAAGGGTCGGATCCTGTGCCTGGAGCATCGTGCCCATCGCGCCGTCGGCCACCACCACACGGGTGGCGAGCGCCTCGCGGAGGGCGTCGGTCCTGGCCCGGCTGTAGGCCGAGTCGGACGGAAGGGACGGGTTCGGCAACGAGGCCATGGAAAATGCTCCCTGGGGTGCGACGGCTGTCGGCTTTGCGCTTCTCGTGGAAGGCGCACGCCGTCAGGGTAGCCCGCGACGGCACCGAAGGGGCGGGAGCGTCCACGGGACGGACGCGGGATCCGTACCCGGCGTCGGCCGGGATGCGTTCGCAACTCATCACGACCACCCATTAGCGGGAGGTCGGCGATGAGCGGTAATGTTCGACATTGCCGAACGGTGGCAGCGAAGCGGCGACCGACGGTCCAAGGGGACGGAGGGCACGACGGCGATGGCACGGAACATCCAGTCGCTCGAACGGGCGGCCGCGATGCTGCGGCTGCTCGCGGGCGGGGAGCGGCGGCTCGGCCTGTCGGACATCGCCTCGTCGCTGGGCCTGGCGAAGGGCACGGCCCACGGGATCCTGCGCACGCTGCAGCAGGAGGGCTTCGTCGAGCAGGACGGGCCCTCCGGGCGCTACCAGCTGGGCGCCGAGCTGCTGCGTCTCGGGACGACCTATCTCGATGTGCACGAACTGCGGGCGCGCGCCCTGGTGTGGACCGACGACCTGGCCCGCTCCAGCGGCGAGAGCGTCTACCTGGGGGTGCTGCACCAGCAGGGCGTGCTGATCGTGCACCACGTGTTCAGGCCCGACGACAGCCGGCAGGTGCTGGAGGTCGGGGCCATGCAGCCCCTGCACTCCACGGCGCTGGGCAAGGTCCTGTCGGCGTACGACCCGGTGGCGCACAGCGAGGTGCTGGAGGCCGAGCGCGAGGAGTTCACGGCGCGCACGGTCAGTACGCCCGAGGCGTTCGAGGGCATTCTCGACCTCACCCGCGCGCGCGGGTACGCGGCCGACGTCGAGGAGACCTGGACAGGAGTGGCCTCGGTGGCCGCGCCCATTCACAACCAGCGGCGGATGCCGGTCGGCGCGGTGGGGGTCACGGGGGCGGTGGAGCGCGTCTGCGACAAGGACGGCGAGCTGCGTCCCGAGCTGATCGCCGCCGTCCGCGACTGCGCCCGCTCGGTGTCCAGGGACCTGGGCGCCGGGCGGTTCTGAGTCCGGGCCGGGCCCGCGCCGGACCCTGAGCGGGTCCGGGCCGAGTCCGGGCCCCCGATTGTGGGAAGAAGGCCGGTACGTCGATGACGTACCGGCCTTCTTCGCGCTCCCTCGGACACGGAACGTTCCTGCTCGCACGTGGTGTGCGGGCGTTTTCATGATCGATAGGTCACAGCGATCAATAACGATCGCGTTTTCGATAACAGGGGCCTTGACGAGGTGGTATTGGCAGAGCGAGACTCCCGTCCATCGGTCGGCATTGTCGAACACCTACCGGCAATACGCGTTAGAGTGTGACAAGGCCAAGGGCCGGCAACGACCTCACCTGAGGTCGCGAACCACCGGAGGGACCCGGGGTTCGCCTTCCCCTGGACGAAGGACAAAGGAGTCGCGGGTGTCCAGCTCCGACATCTTCATCGGCGAGACCATAGGTACCGCCATACTCATCCTGCTCGGCGGTGGCGTGTGCGCCGCCGTCACGCTGAAGGCCTCGAAGGCACGCAACGCCGGGTGGCTCGCCATCACGTTCGGATGGGGCTTCGCGGTACTGACCGCGGTGTACACCTCGGCGCCTCTCTCCGGTGCCCATCTGAACCCGGCCGTCACCCTCGGCATCGCGATCAAGGACGACGACTGGAGCAACGTCCTGACCTATTGGTCGGGCCAGCTCCTCGGCGCCATGATCGGTGCGGCGCTCGTGTGGATCGCGTACTACGGACAGTTCCTCGCGCACCTCACCGACCGCGAGATCGTGGGCGGCCCCGGTGCGCAGGACGTCAAGTCCGTGGAGGCACGGGAGGCCAAGGCCGGCCCGGTGCTCGGCATCTTCTCCACCGGCCCGGAGGTCCGGGTCGCGTGGCAGAACGTCGCCACCGAGATCATCGGCACGACCGTGCTGGTGCTCGCGGTCCTCACGCAGGGGCTCAACGACAGCGGCAAGGGTCTCGGCACGCTGGGCGCGCTGATCACCGCCCTCGTCGTCGTCAGCATCGGCCTCTCGCTCGGTGGCCCGACGGGCTACGCGATCAACCCGGCCCGTGACCTCGGTCCGCGCATCGTGCACGCCCTGCTGCCCCTGCCCAACAAGGGCGGGTCGGACTGGAGCTACGCCTGGATCCCGGTCGTGGGTCCGCTGATCGGCGGAGCGATCGCCGCAGGCCTCTACAACGTCGCTTTTGCTTAGAGCCGTACGTCCGCTCGGCGCCGACGTCCGTCCGGTACGGGACGGACGTCGGCCGGAGCCGAAGGCAATACGCCGTAAGCCAGCCTCACATCCACGGACTTTCAGGAGCACACCGTGACCGACGCGCACACCGCCGGGCCGTTCATCGCCGCGATCGACCAGGGCACCACCTCCAGCCGCTGCATCGTCTTCGACCGGGACGGTCGGATCGTCTCCGTCGACCAGAAGGAGCACGAGCAGATCTTCCCGAAGCCGGGCTGGGTGGAGCACAACGCCACCGAGATCTGGACCAACGTGGAGGAGGTCGTCGCCTCGGCCATCGAGAAGGCCGGCATCACCCGCGACGACATCAAGGCCATCGGCATCACCAACCAGCGCGAGACGACGCTGCTGTGGGACAAGAACACCGGTGAGCCCGTCCACAACGCCCTCGTCTGGCAGGACACCCGCACCGACGCGCTCTGCAAGGAGCTCGGCCGCAACGTCGGCCAGGACCGCTTCCGCCGCCAGACCGGCCTGCCCCTCGCGTCGTACTTCGCGGGACCGAAGGCCCGCTGGCTGCTCGACAACGTCGAGGGCCTGCGCGAGCGCGCCGAGGCCGGCGACATCCTCTTCGGCACGATGGACAGCTGGGTCATCTGGAACCTGACGGGCGGTGTGAACGGCGGAAGGCACGTCACCGACGTCACCAACGCCTCCCGCACGATGCTGATGAACCTGCACACCATGCAGTGGGACGAGCAGATCGCCGAGTCCATCGGTGTCCCGATGGCGATGCTGCCCGAGATCCGCTCCTCCGCCGAGGTGTACGGCGAGATCACCGGCGGCAAGCTGGGCGACCTGCTCGGCGGCATCCCGGTCGCCTCCGCGCTCGGCGACCAGCAGGCGGCCCTGTTCGGCCAGACCTGTTTCTCCGAGGGCGAGGCCAAGTCCACGTACGGCACCGGCACGTTCATGCTGATGAACACCGGTGACAAGCTCATCAACTCGTACAGCGGCCTGCTGACCACCGTCGGTTACCAGATCGGCGACCAGAAGCCGGTCTACGCCCTTGAGGGTTCCATCGCCGTCACCGGTTCGCTCGTCCAGTGGATGCGCGACCAGATGGGCCTGATCAAGTCCGCCGCGGAGATCGAGACGCTCGCGCTGTCGGTCGAGGACAACGGCGGCGCGTACTTCGTGCCGGCCTTCTCCGGTCTGTTCGCCCCGTACTGGCGTCCCGACGCCCGCGGTGTGATCACCGGCCTGACCCGGTACGTCACCAAGGCGCACATCGCGCGCGCCGTCCTGGAGGCCACCGCCTGGCAGACCCGTGAGATCAGCGACGCCATGACGAAGGACTCCGGCGTCGAGCTCACGGCCCTCAAGGTCGACGGCGGCATGACCTCCAACAACCTGCTGATGCAGACCCTGGCCGACGTCCTGGACGCACCCGTGGTGCGCCCGATGGTCGCCGAGACCACCTGCCTCGGCGCCGCCTACGCCGCCGGTCTCGCCGTCGGCTTCTGGACGAACACCGAGGACCTGCGCGCCAACTGGCGCCGGGCCGCGGAATGGACCCCGAACATGGCCGCGGAGACCCGCGACCGTGAGTACAAGAGCTGGCTCAAGGCCGTCGAGCGGACCATGGGCTGGATCGAGGACGAGGAGTAGATCGCAATGACCACCCTGCAGAGTGTCCCGGCTCTTGGGACGCACCCGGCCGACGGCTCCGCCGCGTTCCATGCGAAGGCAGTGGGCCGCGCCGAGACCCGGGAGCAGCTGTCCAAGTCGACATACGACCTCCTGGTGATCGGTGGCGGAATCCTGGGCATCTCCACCGCCTGGCATGCCGCACAGTCGGGCCTGCGGGTGGCCCTGGTCGACGCCGGCGACTTCGCCGGCGCGACCTCCTCCGCCTCCTCCAAGCTGCTCCACGGCGGTCTGCGCTACCTGCAGACCGGCGCGGTGAAGCTGGTGGCGGAGAACCACTTCGAGCGCCGTGCGGTCTCCCGTCAGGTGGCCCCCCACCTGGCGAACCCGCTCACGTTCTACCTCCCCGTGTACAAGGGCGGGCCGCACGGCGCGGCGAAGCTGGGCGCGGGTGTCTTCGCGTACTCGGCGCTGTCGGCCTTCGGCGACGGTGTGGGCCATCTGCTCTCGCCGTCGAAGGCCGCGCAGGACGTTCCCGAGCTGCGTACGGACAATTTGAAGGCCGTGGCCGTGTACGGCGACGACCAGATGAACGACTCGCGGATGGCGCTGATGACGGTCCGCGCGGCCGTCGAGTCGGGTGCCACCGTGCTCAACCACGCCGCGGTCACCGGCCTGCGCTTCACCCGGGGGCGGGTGACCGGCGCCGAGCTGAAGGACACGCTCTCCGGTGACGAGTTCGGCGTGTCGGCGCGCCTCGTGCTGAACGCGACCGGGCCGTGGGTGGACCACCTGCGCAAGATGGAGGACGAGAACGCGGCGCCGTCCATCCGCCTCTCCAAGGGCGCGCACCTGGTCCTCAAGCGCACCTCCCCCTGGAAGGCCGCGCTGGCCACACCGATCGACAAGTACCGCATCACGTTCGCCCTCCCGTGGGAGGACATGCTGCTGCTCGGCACGACCGACGAGGAGTACGAGGGCGACCCGGCGGACGTCTCGGTCACCGAGAAGGACATCGCCCAGATCCTGGACGAGGCCGCGTTCTCGATCCGCGACAAGCAGCTGACCCGCGACCTGATCACGTACTCCTTCGCGGGGCTGCGCGTCCTGCCCGGCGGCCCCGGCGACACGTCGAAGGCCAAGCGGGAGACGGTCGTCACCGAGGGCCGGGGCGGGATGCTGTCCGTCGCGGGCGGCAAGTGGACGACCTTCCGGCACATCGGCCGGACCGTCATGAAGCAGCTGGAGTCGCTGCCGGGCCGGCCGCTCGGCGAGGACTTCGAGCCGGTCTCCGCGCTGCCGAAGAAGCTGCCGCTGCCGGGTGTCGCCAACCCGCGCGCGGTCGCGCACCGGCTCCTGGTCGACTCCCCCGCGCCCGCTCCGCGGATGGGCGCCGACACCGCCAAGCACCTGGCGACGCACTACGGTTCGCTGGCCTTCGACATCGCCCGTCTCGCCGAGGACAACCCGGAGCTGGCCCAGCGCGTGCACGAGGACGCGCCCGAGATCTGGGCGCAGGTCGTGTACGCCCGCGACAACGAGTGGGCGGAGACGGCGGACGACGTCCTGCGCCGCCGCACGACCTTGACGATCCGCGGCCTCGCGAACGACGAGATACGCGGCAAGGTCCAGAACCTGCTCGACAACAAGTAGGCCCGCCTGCCCCCTTGGGGCTGCGCCGCCAAAGACGAAAAGACTGCGCAGTTCCCCGCGCCCCTGGGGGTAGGGGCGCGGGGAACTGCGCAGTCTTTTAGGGGCGCGGGGAACTGCGCAACCGGCCCCCACCGGCCCGCAGACTCGTCAGCACACTCGCCGCGCAGCGGAAACGCTCACCCCTGCCAACGCCCGCCGGAGAAGCGGGTGAGCGCACCCGCGAGATCAGGCGGCACGCTCTCCCGGAAGTGCAGTGCCATCACCAGGTACCAGCCGTCGCGTCCCCGGAACATCCACGGCGGCTCCGGCGCCCCCGGCCGCAGCCGTACATGCGGCCCGTACACCCGCTGGTCGCGCCCACGGACGTACACCTGCCGGACCCGCACGGCGAGAACGTCCTCCCAGGGGTACGCAGCCCGGCGGCGCCCCCTCGACGCGACGATCCCCCGGTGGTCGATCCGCAGAGTCAGGTGCATCTTCGGCAGCAGGAACGCGACCAGGTTGACGAACGCGGCGAGGGCGGGCCAGAACAGCACGCTGGTCCAGCCCAGCGCGTTGTCCCAGTTGCCGGTGGCGGCCATGCGTACCGCCGCGAGCACCATGAAGAGACCGCACAGCGGCCAGTGGCCCAGCGGGAGGCGGCGGTCGCGGGCGTCCACGACGTACTCGTCGTCGTTGGACACGACGGTGTGACCGCGCAGTTCGTGCAGCGGCGGTGGACTGTCCAGGACCTCGGACAGCCTGGGCGGCGGTGCGGCGGGACGCGGCTGCCGCGGGCCCGTGACGGTGAGGGGCTGGCGCGGGCCGACTGTGGTGGAGGCAGCCGGGAGCGGGGCGGCCGGGTGGCCCGCCAGGTGTTCCTGGAGCCTGAGGTGCCGGAACCGGTACGTGCCGCCGTACCGCTGGAGCAGTCCCCCGCCGTACGCGTCCCGCAGGAACTCCATGAGGGACCAGGGCACCCGGCCGAGCACGGCGAGCCAGGCCTTGGAGACCACCCACAGGCACCAGGGGCTGACGGCGACCAGGACGATCACCGCGCCCGTCACCCCCTTGGCGAAGGCGACCCAGAAGTCGACCGTGCCGTGCCCGGTCAGCAGGCTGTGCGCTCCGCTGCCCAGGCCGATCAGCGGGGCGACCACGCCGAGGGTGAGCAGGCCCGCGCGGCGCTCGCTCGCCAGCAGTTCGTCCGGGGTCGCCGCGTCGACCGTGTCGGCGGGCGCGGCGATCACGAGCATCACGAGCGCGGGCAGGATGTACCCGAGGACGGCCTGGGCCGTGAACGCGTCGCTCTCGTACGCGCCCTGTGCCATGAGCAGGAGCAGCGCGCCGGGCACCACGAGGATGGCGAGCGAGGTCAGGGCGCGGCGCACGGAGGCGGCGCGGGACGCGGAGCGCAGCGCGGCTCCGGCCTTGAAGGGGTTGGCCCTGCGGCGCGGTTCCCAGAAGCGGTCGCCGTACCACTGGAGCGTGGTCAGCTGGATGCCGGTGGCCATGACGGCGGCGCCGAACAGGTAGTTGCGGTCGAACACGTCGTGGTCGAACTGGGGCGAGTCGCCGTAGGTGTCCTCGACGCGGGTCACGATCGCCATCATCGACTCGGCGAGGACGATGCACAGGGCGACCAGGGTCGGCATCGCGAGCAGCCGTGCCGCCCTGGCCCGGTTCAGCCGCCACCAGGCGAACTCGCCGGTGCGGCGGCGTTCCAGCTCGCGGGCGAGGAACGCGAGCCAGCCCCTGGCGCGGGCGGGGTTCCAGTGGCCCGGCGCGTGCAGCCGCTCGGTGTCGTGGGCGCGGGGTTCGAAGGCGGCCGGGACGACGGTGTCCATGAGGTGTCGCTCGACCGCTTCCCGGGTGGGCAGCCGGGTGCGGTCGGCGAGGCGGGCCGGTTCGGTGTGGGCCGGCCGGTGGGCGCGCCGGGCGAGCCAGATCATCAGCGGTGTGGACAGGGCCTGGCCGAGCGGTCCTTCGGGGTGGTCGGCGAGTTCGTCGAGGACCGGGCCCCACCGCTCGTGCCGCTGCTCGTCGGCCGTACGCAGCAGATGGACCGCGGCGTCGCGCGGGCCGACCGGCAGGGCCTCGATGTCGGAGGCGCCCGTGACCCTGACGTCGAGCGTCCGGTACTCGTGTGTCCGGGAGGCCAGGACGAACCCCAACTCCCTGGGGGTGGCGTTCAGTTCGCGGACCACGGCGGCCCGGCGGTGGTCGGGCAGTTCGTCGAGGCCGTCGAGCACGGGCAGTACGCGGCCGTCGCGCACGAGGCGGCGGGCCGGATGCGCGCCGGTCACCCGGGGCAGCCCGGGGTGGTCCTCCGTGAGCCGGCCGACCAGCCAGTCGCGGAGCCCCACGCTCTCCGCGTCCCACGACTCGAGGGAGAGGAGCAGCGGGACGGGTACGCCCCGGTCGCCGGGCATCCGGCGGGTCACATCGCCCAGATGGCGTCCGGCGAGCAGGACGACGGTCATGGCGAGCAGGGTCGACTTGCCGGAGCCGGGGCCGCCGAGGACGAGGAGGCGTCGTGCGTCCAGGTCGAGCAGGGTGTCCGCGATGTCACCGAGCCGGTCGCTGCGCGCGGGCCGTGTGGGGGGTTCGGCGGTGCCGGCCGGAGCGGTGGTTCCCCAGCGGGCGAGCCAGCGCACCGCGAGCGGGCCCTCGAAGTCCCCGAGTTCCCAGGCGGCCACCTCGGCCGACCACTGGGCGCGTACCGATCGGGCCAGTTCCTCGGCCGCGGTGTCGACGGGCTCGCGCGGGGGCGGCAGATTGACGACGAGGTCGCCCTGGATCCAGCCGGCCTGGACGAGATACTCGATCGTGCTGTCCCGCACGATGTTGCGCACCTCGGACGGTGGCCTCCACCCGTCCCGCCCGTGCCCTCCGTCCCGCCCGTCCCGTCCGCCCCGTAGCGTGTCCATGAGCAGATTGTCACCGTGCGCACGCTGCTCGTCACGCGAACTCACAGCATCGGCACACCTGTTGGCTCGTTCACACCTGCGGCGCCTCGGCACTCTGCAAGCTGTCGATGTCCCCGGGGCGGTGCAACTCCGCTCTCCCAAGGATGAGTTGCCGTCCGAGCAAGAGGGTCGCCCGGGAGGCGGGGACCGGGTCGGGCAGGGTCGTCAGGTCGGTGAGGTGGGCGAAGCCGATGATGCGGCGCACGATCTCGGTGCCGGCGAAACCGACCGCGTCGGTCCACACGCGGCGCAGGAAGCGGTCGAGGTACGCGTCGTCGAAGAAGGTGTCGACGCGGGCCGGCCACAGGCGGCGGAACTCCGTCTCGAAACCCTCCCAGGTGAGGCCGAGTTGGGCCGCGTGGTCGGTGACCGCGCCGAGGGCGTGCGCCCGCGCCCGGGAGACCAGGACGTTGGCCCAGTACAGGCCGAGGTCGTAGCCGATCGGGCCGACGAAGGAGAACTCGGGGTCGAAGACCCGTACGACAGGGGTGTGGTCACGCTCGCCGACCATGACGCTGCCGGTGTGCAGGTCGCCGTGGAGCAGGGCCTGCGCGGAGGTCATGAAGGTGTGGCGCAGGTCGGCGACCTCGGTGCGCAGCCGGGTGTCGGCACGGAACTCGGCGGCGAGGTCGCCGAGTTCGGGGAGCCAGTGGTTGTGCTCGTGCTCGATGTAGGGCTCGGAGAGGACGACGTCCTCGGTGATCCTGCACAGCTCGGGGCTGACAGAGGCGGCGATCAGGGCCTTGCGCTCGGCGGAGGGCATGCCGAAGTCACTGGTGGCGAAGGTGAGTTGGGCGACGAACTCGCCGATCCTGCGGGAGGTGTCCGGGCCGTAGGCGCCGCCCTCGTTGAGGGCCGTGCGCAGGACCTCCAGGTCGGACATGTCCTCCATGACGAGGGCGTAGTTGTCGGCGTCGTAGCCGTGGATCGCCGGGATCTTGTCCGGGGCGACCCTGGCGACCTGCTCGTAGGCGCGGGCCTCGGCGTCGGCGCGCTCGGGGCTCATCGGCCAGGAGGGGCCCGCGACCCTCACCCACGGCAGGGCCTGCTTGACGGCGAGGCCCCGGGTGCCGGCGGCGTTCGAGGCGAGGAACACGCGGTTCATGTTGCCGTCGGAGACCTCGCGGACCTCGATGTCGTCCAGGTCGTCCCAGTGGCCGCGCTCGCGCAGGTACGCGGGCACGTCCTCGGTCTCCAGGATGCGGTAGCCCATGAGAACTGTGAACTCCCTTATGCGGTGCGGCGCTTGGACAGGGTGAAGCTGAAGATCAGGGCGAGGATGAGGACGGCGCCCTCGACGACGTCCTGCGTGTAGTACGGCAGGCCCTTGATGGTCAGGCCGGTCGTGATGATGCCGATCAGGACGGCGCCCAGGGCGGTGCCCCAGACGTTCGGGCGGCCCCGGCCGAGGACGGAGGTGCCGACCAGGGCGACCGCCACCGCCTCCAGGAGCTGGGAGGTGCCGGCCGAGACGTCGCCCTGGCCGATGCGGGAGGCCAGGATGAGGCCGCCGATCGAGGCGAGGACGCCGGACAGGACGTACGCCAGGGCCCGGTAGGCGCCGACGCGGATGCCGGCCAGCCGGGAGGCCTCCGGGTTCGCGCCGATCGCGTACAGGACGCGGCCCCAGCGGGTGCGGGCGAGGAACACCCAGGCGACGACCGTGAGCGCGCCGAAGATCAGTACCGAGACGGGGATGCCGAGGACCGTGCCCCGGTCGATGCGCAGGAACCCCTCGGTGAACTTGCCCGGTGCGGTGGAGCCGTCGGACCGGGTCATGCCGGGGGTGATGGACTGGCCGTCGACCAGGACGAGTTTGGTGCCCTGGATCACGAACATGGTGCCGAGCGTGGCCAGCATGTCGGGGATCTTGAGGACCACGATCAGCAGGGCGTTGAGCAGCCCGGCCAGCGCGCCCGCCGCGATCACGGCGAGGATCGCGACCAGACCGACCTGGTTGTACGACACCATCGTCTTGGCGGCGACCGTCACGCCGAGCCCCGCGACGGCTCCGACGGACATGTCGATCCCGCCGACCGCCATGGTGAGGGTGACGCCCAGGCCGAGGATCGCGGCGACGGAGACGTACCGGAGGGTGTCGAGGAGCGTCGCGGAGTCGCGGAACGACGGCTCGCTGAGCGCGAAGTACGCGAACAGCGTGACGGTGACGAAGATGAAGCCGTACTTGATGACGGCGCTCTGGACACGCAGGGCCGGGGAGGTCGCGGGCGGCGGCGCGGCCTTGGTCGGCACCTCGGTGCTCTGGGTGGTCGTCATGGCGTACTTCCCGGGGTGGCTTCGTGAGTGGCCGGCGTCGGGCGGACGCCGGGAGGGTGTGGCGTCGGACGGACGCCGGGACGGTGTGCCGTCACACGGACGCCGAGATGGTCCGGATGACGCGGTCGCGCTCCGCGTCCTGGCCGTACGCGTCGAGGTGGATCTCCCCCGCGGCGAGGACGACGACCCGGTCGGCGACCTCCAGGACCTCGTCGACGTCGGCGGACAGGACGAGGACGGCGGCCCCTTCGGCGGCCAGGGCGCGGGCGCGGCGGCCGATGTCACGACGGGCGCCGATGTCCACGCCTCGGAACGGCTCGTCCAGGATGAGGACAAGGGGTTTCTCGGCGAGCCAGCGGCCGACGACGATCTTCTGCTGGTTGCCGCCGGACAGCTCCTCCACCGTGCTGTGCTCGTCGCGGGCGACGACGCCGAGCTGTTCGATGGTGTCGCGGCCGAGGGCGTTCTCCTTGCGCCGGTTCACGAGCCCGGCCGTGGAGAGTGACCTGAGGAACGGCAGCGAGACGTTCTGTGCGAGGGACCAGCCGGGGACCAGCGCGTCGGCGTGCCGGTCCTCGGGGACGAGGTGCACTCCTCGGCGGATCGCGTCGGCGGGGCGGCGGGGCGCGTACGGCTTGCCGTCCAGTTCCACGGTCCCGCCAGGGAAAGGCTCGGCGCCGAAGAGGCCGCGGGCCAGCTCCGTCTTGCCCGCGCCCAGCAGCCCGACCACGCCGGTGACTTCGCCCGCCCGGAGGTCGAGGTCCTGGGGGGTACGGCCGGGGAGCAGCGGTACGCCCCTGAGTGAGACGGCGATCTCACCCGACTCGGAGCCGGAGCCGGAGTCAGGTCCGACGCCGGGGCCGGGGCCGGGGCCCTGCTTGGCGTCCGCGGGGCGGGCCGTCCGCGCGCCCTGGGCCTGCGCGAGCATGGCGCGCAGCGCCCGGTCCCAGTCGAAGGGCTTGGCCTGGTCCTCGGTGAGACGGCCGTCCCGCAGGACGACCAGCCGGTCGGCGAGTGCGTCGATCTCACCGAGGCGGTGGGAGACGTACAGGACGGCGATGCCGTCGCCCCGCATCCGCTCGACGAGCGAGAACAGGCGCTCGGCCTCGGAGGCGGAGAGCGCGGAGGTCGGCTCGTCGAGGACGAGGAGCCGCGGGCGGGTCGCGAGCGCGCGGGCCAGGATGAGCAACTGCCGGTCCGAGATACCGAGTTCGGTGACGTCCCGCTTGAGGACCGGGTCGCTCCAGCCGAGGTCGAGCGCCGACTGGATCTCCCGGGCGCGGGCCACCAGCCGGCGTCCGTCGAGGAACGGGTTGCCGCGGCGCTGGGCCAGTTCCTCGAAGACCAGGTTCTCGGCGACCGTGAGGCCGGGGACGATCCCCTCGCCGATCCGCTGGTGCACGGTCTGGATGCCCAACTGTCGGGCGGCGAGCGGGGACCGGAGGGCGGCCGGCTCGCCGTTCACCTCGACCTGTCCGCTGTGGTCGGTGTGCACCCCGGAGAGGATCTTGATCAGGGTGGACTTGCCCGCGCCGTTGGCGCCGAGGAGCGCGACGACGCTGCCGGGCGCGATGTCCAGCGAGACGGACTCAAGGACCGTCCTGCCGCCGAAGGCCATGCCGACGGCGCGCAGGCTCACCGCGGCGGCGCCTGACGTGTCGACGGACGGGCCGACAGGCTGGTCGGTGGGCTGGTCAGTGGGCGACATTGGGGATCCAGTCGGCCGTGCTGACCTTGGCGAGGTTCAGCGCGGGCAGCGCTTTCCGGAGCTGGTCCATGTTCTCGATCTTCTTGCTCTTCAGGAAGTCCTGGGTGATCGCGGCGGCCGGGAACTCGACCGAGGTCTTGTTCAGCTGCCCGGCCAGCTCCAGGGCCGCGGTCCGGACGACGGCGGCGCCGACCGCCGAGGGGTCCGTGCCCGCCGTGGCCACCCAGGGGCTGTCCTTCGCCGTCATGTTCTGGATGTCGGCGTTGGAGACGTCCGCGCCGAAGACCTTCACCTTGTCCTGGAGCTTCTTGTTCTGGACGGCGAGGACGGTGCCCTTGGCGAGTTCGTCGTAGGGGGCGAAGACGCCCGCGACGTCCGAGTGCTGGGTGAGCGCGGCGCTGACCAGGGGCACGTTGTCGGTGGCCGTGGAGTCGGTGACCTTGCCGACCTTGAACGCCTGCTTCCAGCCGTTGGCGTCGGCCGTCTTCTTCCAGACGCTGTCGCGCTTGTCGAGGGCCGCGTACCCGGCGACGTTGACGTAGCCGACCTTCGCGTCCTTGCCGAGTTCGTCGGCCATCACGTCGAGGACGGCCTGGGCCATGCTGGCGTCGTCCTGCTTGGTGCTGACGACCGACTTGTTCGTGGTCTCCACGTCGTAGACGACGACCTTGATGCCCTTCTTCACCGCCTTGTCGATCTCCGGCTGGATCGTGGCGGGGAAGCCGTGGTCGACGATGATCGTCTTCGCCCCGGAGTTGATGGCCGAGGAGAGGTCGGTGGCCTGCTTGGCGTTGTCGGCCTGGGCGTCGTACACCGTCAGGTCGATGCCGAGGGCCTTGGCCTGGGCCTTGGCTCCGTTGCCCCACTGCTCGAAGTAGTCGCCCGCGCCGCTCTGCCGGACCAGGGCGACCTTGACCTTGCCCTCACTGAAGGGCGCGGGCTTCTTTCCGGTGGCGGTGGCGGCGGGCGCCGCGCTGTCGCCGGTCTCCTCCGAGGCGTCCGACGACTGCGAGCAGCCGGCCAGGAGGAGGGCGGAGACGGATGCCAGGGAGAGCGCGGCGATCGGCAGACGGGTACGGGTACGAGGCATGACGGCTCCAGGAGCGGTGCGCGGAAGGGCGGAAGAAGGAAAGAAGAGGGCGTGCGGGGTGCCGGGTCCGGAGCGCCGGGCGGGGGCCGGTTCAGGCCACGGCCACGGGCCGGAATGCCTCACCGGTGTCTCGGGAACTCCCGGTGGGTGGAGGCCTTGCGGGCACTCCGGATCAGGTCAGCGACAGCGGGCTGTGGTCGACCGGAGCAAGTCCACGTACAGCCGCCGCACGAGCAGCAGCGTCTTCATACGCAGATCATGGGAATGTTTCCAGCCACCCGTCAAAGAATTGGGACCGCATTCTCATTAGTTGAGACAACAACTTCGTCACACTCGGCCGACCGCCGCTCTGGAGTTACGATCTCGGGACCGGCACCCGACCCGGGACAGTGAGGTCTCCGATGGCGACACCAGGCGCGACAGCGACGCACCGCTGTACCGGCGCGGCGTGTCGCGGCTGATCACGGGTCCGGACCCCTGCTTCGAGCCGCCGCCCGCCGCGCGGCCCCGAACCACCCGCGCTTCGACGGTCCGGCTGCCTGTCCGGTATTCGGACCGGCGTCCACCGTTCTTGTCCGTCCTCGTCCTGTCCGTCTCGTCCCTCCCCCTTCTGGAGTTGCTCCCATGACCCTGCTGACCACGTGGCCCGAGTCCGGACCCGAGACGACGGTGCGCCGCACCTCCGACCCCGCCGAGATCGCCGCCGCGCTCGCTCCGCTCGGGGTGCGCTACGAGCAGTGGCCCGTCCGTGAGGACGTGGCCGCGGACGCCGACAGCGCCACCGTCTTCGCCGCGTACGGGCCGGAGATCGACAGGCTCAACGCCGAGGAGGGCTTCACCACGGTCGACGTCCTCGGGCTGCACCCGAGCGACGACCCTGAGTTCCCGGTGAAGGCGAAGGCCGCGCGGGAGAAGTTCCTCCAGGAGCACACTCACGACGACGACGACGAGGTCCGGTTCTTCGTCGCGGGCTCCGGGATCTTCTACCTGCACGTGAACGGCGAGGTGCACGCCGTGTTCTGCGAGAAGGGCGACCTGCTGGGCGTGCCGCGCGGCACGACGCACTGGTTCGACATGGGGACGTCGCCGGCGTTCACCGCGATCCGGTTCTTCCACGAGGAGGACGGCTGGATCGGCAGCTTCACCGGCTCCACCATCGCCGGCCGCTTCCCCGACTACGACACCATCGCGGCGGGGTACGAGCAGGACCGGGCCGCGGCGTGAGCCTGCCGTTGACGTTCGACGTGGACGCCGTGGTGCTCGACATCGAGGGCACCACGAGCGCCACGGGCTTCGTCGTCGATGTGCTCTACCCGTACTCGCGCTCCCGTTTCGGAGCGCTGCTGGCCGAGCGGAGCGAGGATCCGGAGGTGCGGCGGGCGGTCGCCCAGGCGCGTGAACTGCTGGGCGAGCCGGGCGCCGACAGCGTACGGATCGAGAAGGCCCTGAACGAGTGGCTCGACGGGGATGTGAAGGCCACCCCGCTGAAGACCCTTCAGGGCCTCATCTGGGCCGAGGGGTTCGCCCGGGGCGACCTGGTCTCCCACTTCTACGACGACGTGCTGCCGGTGCTGCGCCGGTGGCACGGCGACGGCGTACGGCTGCACGTGTACTCGTCCGGGTCCGTGGCCGCGCAGCGCGCGTGGTTCGCGAGCAGCCCCGAGGGCGATCTGCTGCCGCTCGTCGACGGGTTGTACGACACCGAGAACGCGGGGCCCAAGCAGGAGCCCGAGTCGTACCGGCGTATCGCCGCGGCGACCGGTACGGAGGCCGGGCGCCTCCTCTTCCTCTCCGACCGGCCCGGTGAGCTGGACGCTGCGCGTGCCGCGGGCTGGCACGCCGTCGGGATCAGGCGGCCCGGGGAGCCGTACTACGAGCAGGGCGTCGGGGACCACGCGCAGGCGGGGACGTTCGACGAGATCGGCATCAGCAGCACCGGTACCCGTGCCCGGACCGGCGCCGGTACCGGCACTCGCACCAGCACCAGCACCAGCACCAGCACTTCAGGGAGCACCGCGTGACCAGCGACGTCAGCACACTCGATCTGGAGGAGGCCGGGGCCGTCCTCGCCGCCGAGTCCGCGCGCTTCGCCTCGTTCGGCTGGATGCGGGGCACCTCCGGGAACCTTTCCGTGGTGCTCTCCCGTGATCCGCTGCGGCTCGCGGTCACCGCCAGCGGGCATGACAAGGGCGAACTGACGCCGGCGGACGTCGTGCTGGTGGACGGGCAGGGCGCCGCGGTGAACGGTGGCAAGCCGTCCGCCGAGGCCGCGTTGCACGCGCGCGTGGCGGCGCTGACCGGTGCGGGTGCGGTGGTACACGTGCACACGGTGGCGTCTGTGGCGCTGGGGCGGCGTTCGCCGGGTGGGATCGTCCTCAAGGACCTGGAGATGCTGAAGGGTGTGGGGGTGCCCGCGCATGATGTGGAGGTCACCCTCCCCGTCATCGTCAACAGTCAGGACATGACGGTCCTCGGCGACCGGCTGGAGGCTGCGCGGGAACCGCGGATGCCGGCGGTTGTCGTGGCGGGCCACGGTCTGTACGTGTGGGGGGACACGCCTCGGCAGGCGCGCCACCACACGGAGGTCGTGGAGTGGCTCCTGGAGCTGGAACTCACGGGCCACTGAGGTCGGTCGTCGATCGTCGGCTGCGGGTGAGTGGGGGCCGGGTGCGCAGTTCCCCGCGCCCCTGAAAGCAAAAGAGAACAGACTGCGCCGTTCCCCGCGCCCCTGAAGGGGCGTGGGTGTTCGTCAAGTGCGGGCCTCGCGCCCCCGGGGATGGAAGCCAGGGGCGCAGCCCCGGCTTTCAGGGGCGCGGGGAACTGCGCGGCCCACTCCCACTCACCCGCAGGTGAGAACGAACCCCCGGGTCAACTCAGCCGGTCCCCCGGCAACTCCCCCTCGGAGACCTCCAACACCCCCCGCTCGGTGACGAGCCCCGTCACCAGGCGGCCCGGGGTGACGTCGAACGCCGGGTTGTGGCCGCGCGATCCGGTCGGGGCCGTCCGGACGCCCGACCACTCCAGCACCTCGGCCTCGTCCCGCAGTTCGATGTGGATGTCGGCACCCGTGGCCGTGGCCACATCGACCGTCGTCGTGGGCGCGGCCACCAGGAACGGCACACCCGCGTAGGCGCACGCCAGCGCGACCCCCACCGTGCCCACCTTGTTCGCCGTGTCCCCGTTGGCCGCGATCCGGTCCGCGCCGACGACCGCCGCGTCCACCTCGCCGCGCAGGATCGTCCCGGCGGCCGCCCCGTCCGCCTGGACGAAGTGCGGGATGCCCTCCTGGACCAGCTCCCAGGCGGTGAGGCGTGAGCCCTGCAGCAGAGGCCGCGTCTCGTCGGCGTACACGACCTCAAGGCGTCCCCTGGCGTGCAGTTCGCGGATGACGCCGAGCGCCGTGCCCCACCCGGCCGTGGCGAGGGCCCCGGTATTGCAGTGGGTCAGCACCCGCAGCGGCCGGTCCTCACCGACGCGCTTCAGCAGCCAGTCCGCGCCGAACGCGCCCATCGCCCGGTTCGCCGCCACGTCCTCGCGCTGCACCAGGGCCGCCTCGGCGAGCACCGCGTCGAGTCCGTCGTCGAAACGGGTCAGCACCCGGTCGACGCACACCATGAGGTTCACCGCGGTGGGCCGTGCCTCCCGGACGCGCGCGACGGCCGCGAGGACCTGGTCGCGCGTCCATCCCTCGCGCTCCCCCTGGAGCATCGCGAGCGCCACCCCGTACGCCCCGGCCGCTCCGATCGCGGGCGCCCCGCGGACGACGAGCCGCCGGATCGCGTCCACCAGGTCGTCCACGTCACGGATGTGGCGGGTCTCGGTGCGCTGCGGGAGGACGGTCTGGTCGATGAGCGCGAGGCTGTTTCCGGTCCAGTCGACAGCGCGCAGTTCCTGGGGCATAGCGGGGCACTCCTGAAGTTCCGAAGATGCGCGACACCGTACATGACCTCGAAGAACCACAGTTCGAGACAGTCGCGCGGATGTCCGGAAACCGGTGTTACAGTCCAGCACCCGCAGCCCTGAAGGCCGATGAGTTGGAGGACGTGTGCTGCTGACGAAGCGCCGCTTCCTCGACCACGGCCGCTGTGCAAGCGACGGCTGTCGACGCTGACCGCCGAGACACCGGCTCCCGTTCCGGTGTCCCCCGTGCTAGCCCCTCGCTCCACCCTCACCTCTCAGCGTTTGTGCTTGAGCGCGCACCGCCGCACGCACCTTCATGGAAGGCCGCCCCATGCCTCGTACCCGTAGACCCCGTTCGCTCCGCCTCGCCGGTGTCGCCACCGGCAGCGTGCTGCTGGCCGTCGCCGCGACCGGCTGCAACGCCGCCGCGAAGGACGACAGTTCCTCGGCCGGCGCCAAGAACGGCGGCAAGTCCTTCACGCTGGTGACGCCGGACGCGGTCGGGCAGAACCAGTTCCTGAAGCTGGCGGTCGACGGCGTGAAGGCGGCGGCCGAGGCCCACGACGGGACGCAGAAGGTCTACCAGTCCTCCGACAGCGCCTCGCAGCAGCAGAACGTGCAGGCCGCGGTCGACGCCGCGCCCGACGTCATCGTGCTGGTCGGCTTCGAGTTCGCCGACGTGGTCGCCCAGCAGGCCGAGGCGCATCCGAAGCAGCAGTTCCTGGTGGTCGACGCCTGCACCGAGAAGACGTTCAAGAACGTGAGCTGCGCCGTGTTCCGTGAGCACGAGGGCGTCTATCTGGCGGGCGCGGAGGCCGGGCTGCTCAGCAGGAGCGGCAAGGTCGGCGCGGTCGACGTGCTCGACACCGTGCAGTTCCGCCGCTACAGCGACCCGTTCGCGGCCGGGGCCAAGAAGGTCGCTCCGAGGACGACCGCGAGCACCCGCTTCGTCGGCGGGCAGTCGCCGTTCGACGACTCGGCGCGCGCCAAGGAGCAGGCGAACTCGCTGCTCGCCAAGGGCACCGACCAGATCATGGCGGCGGCCGCGGCCGGCAACTACGGCGTCTTCGAGGCGGCCGAGGCGAAGAAGGCGTACGCGTACGGCGTGGACGTCAACCAGTGCACGGCCGCTCCCGGCACCGTCGTCGACAACGTGATCAAGAAGACCGATGTCGCCGTGCAGGAGGGCATCGAGCAGGTCGTCAAGGGCAACGCCGGCAAGACCGTCTCGTACGGCCTCAAGGAGGGCGGCATCAGCCTGACCGGCCTCGAGGACGGTGTGGAGACGTCGAAGTGCGTGATCGCCGACCACCAGGACGTGCTGAAGAAGGTCGAGGCGCTGCGCGACCAGATCGTGTCCGGAGAGCTGACGGTCGATGACCCGGCCGCCAAGTGACATACCGGCGGCGGGTGTCGGCGCCGGTTCCACGGCGCTGACACCCGCCGCCGGGCTGCCCCCGGCCGTCGAGCTGCGCGGCATCACCAAGCGTTTTCCCGGCACCCTCGCCAACGACTCGGTCGACCTGACCGTCCGGCGCGGTGAGATCCACGCGCTGATGGGCGAGAACGGCGCGGGCAAGTCGACGCTGATGTCCGTCCTGTACGGGATGGAACGGCCGGACGCGGGGTCGATACGCGTCGACGGCGTCGAGATGGCCTTCGGGAGCCCGGGCGCCGCGATGGCCGCCGGGCTCGGCATGGTCCACCAGAGTTTCAAGCTGTTCGACTCGCTGACGGTCGCCGAGAACGTCGTCTACCGGGCCGAGCCGCGCCGCTTCGGTCTGGTGGACCGGGCCGCGGCACGGCGCCGGGTGCGTGAACTGGTCGCCGAGCACGGCCTCGTCGTCGATCCGGACGCCCGGGTCGGCGACCTGCCGGTCGGGCTGCGGCAGCGTGTGGAGATCCTGAAGCTGCTGCACCGCGGCGGCCGTACGCTCATCCTCGACGAGCCGACGGCGGTGCTGACTCCCGCCGAGGCCGACGCCCTGTTCGTCGTGCTCAGGTCGCTGACCGCACGCGGCCGCACGGTGATCCTTGTCACCCACAAGCTGCGTGAGGTGCTGGAGGGCAGCGACAACGTCACCGTGCTGCGGGACGGGCGGGTCGTCGCCCGGCTGCGTACGGCGGACACCAGCGGCGCCGGGATCGCCGCCGCGATGACCGGCCGCGCCGTCGACCTGGACCGTGTCCATCCGCCGGGCACGCCCGGTGACGTGGTGCTGGACGTCGAAGGGCTGAGCGCGGCGGGCGTGCACGACGTCCGGCTGTCCGTGCGCGCCGGGGAGATCGTCGGCATCGCGGGGGTCGCGGGCAACGGCCAGAGCGAGCTGGTCGAGACGCTCGCCGGACTGCGGCCCGCCACCGCCGGGCGGGTCGGACTGCGGGGCGAGGACATCACGCACGCCTCGGCCACCGAGCGGCGCGCGAAGGGCCTCGCCTACGTTCCGGAGGACCGGCACGCGGTCGGCACGGCGCCCGCGGCCTCCGTCGCGGACAACCTCGCGATGGGCCACCACCGCACGTCACTGTCCTCACGGCACGGTCTGCTGCCGCCCTCGGCCGTACGCTCCCACGCGCGCGATCTCGTCGACCGCTTCGGCATCAAGGCGTCCACACCCGACGTACCGGCCTCGGCCCTGTCCGGCGGCAACCTCCAGAAACTTCTCATCGGCCGCGAACTCGCCCACGGAGCACCCCTGTTGCTGGTCGAGCAGCCCACGCGCGGGGTGGACATCGGCGCGATCCAGGCCATCCACGACGAGCTGGTCGCGTATCGCGACGCGGGCCACGCCGTCCTCCTCGTCTCCGCCGAACTGAGCGAGATCCGCGGCCTCGCCGACCGGATCCTGGTGATGTACGAGGGCCGGGTGACGGCCGCGTACGACAGGTCGGACGCGGACGAGGCGACGCTCGGTCTGGCCATGGCGGGCGGGGCGGCCCTGTCCGTGCCGACCACGTCCGTGCAGGCCGCGGCCGAGGCACCGGCCCGGACGGCCGACCCGCTCGACACCCCCGCGCCGGACGGAGACTGACATGGCCCTCCCCCTGGACCCGGCCCGTAACACACGCATCGCCCGCATCACCCGTATCGCCCGTATAAAGGGGGCGCTGCGCTCCCCCGTCACCTTCTCCGTCGTCGCCGGGCTCGTCATCGGCGCCCTGTTCCTGGTCGGCACCGGCGCCGATCCGCTCGCCGCGTACGGGGCGGTCGTCAGCGGGTCGCTCGGGGCCGACGGGATCGGGTCAACGCTCACCACCGGCACGAGTGTGCTGGGGATGGCCCTCGCGCTGGCGATCCCGCTGCGCGCCGGGCTCATCAACCTCGGCGGGGACGGCCAGATGGTGCTCGGCGGCATCGCGGCCGCGGTCACCGGGCTGTACTCGCCGCTGCCCGCGCCGCTCACCGTCGTACTGGCGCTGCTCGCCGGGGTCGCGGCGGGTGCCGCGTACGCCGCGCTGGCCGCGCTGTGCGAGAACCGGTTCGGGGTGCCGCTGCTGGTGAGCAGCCTGCTGCTCAGTTATCCGGCGACCTCGTTGGCCTCCTATCTGGTGCGCTATCCGCTGAAGGAGCCCGGCTCCAGCCTGCCGCAGACGCGACGGCTCCCGGAGGGCGTGGCACTGCCCGCCTTCGGCACGTCGACCGTGACGGCCGGACTGGTCCTGGTCGTCCTGGCGGCGGCCGCGTACTGGTTCGCCGACCGGCGCACGGCCATCGGGTACGAGATCCGGATGACCGGCCTCAACCCGCGCTTCGCCGCGTACGCGGGCGTGGAGCGCAAGGGGCTCACACTCCGGCTGGTGTCGACCTCCGGCGCGCTCGCCGGGCTGGTCGGCTCGATCGGTGTGCTGAGCTTCCCCTACCGCTTCCTCGACGGGTCGCTGACCGCCCCCGGCTACACGTGGACGGGCCTGACGGCGGCGCTGCTCGCGGCGGCGGCCCCGCTGGGCACGGTCCTCGCGTCGTTCTTCTTCGCCGTCCTCTCGGTCGGCGGTCTGTCGATGGAGCGCACGACCGAGGTGCCGCGTGAGCTGACGCAGGTGCTCCAGGCCATCGTCATCGTCTTCCTGGCGGCGCGGCTGCGCTTCCCGCGGCCGCGGCGCCGGAAGGCCCAGGGACCCACCGCACAGGGGCCCGCCCCGGAGAAGCCCACCGGGCAGGGGCCCGCCGACCGACAGCCCCCCGCTCAAGAGCCCGCCTCACAGGGGGAGTTCGCCTGATGTTCTTCGACTCCGATCTCCTCACGTCGGCGCTGCGCGCGCTGACGCCGATCCTGCTGGCCGCGCTCGGCGGCGCCGTGTGCGAGCGGGCGGGCGTCTTCAACATCGGCCTCGAGGGCATGATGCTGATGGGCTGCTTCACCGCCGTCACCACCAGCTGGTTCACCGGCAGCCCCTGGCTCGGTGTCCTGGCCGCCGCGCTGGCCTCCGCCGCGTACTCGCTGATCCTCGCCGTCGGCGCGGTCACCCTGCGCGGGGACGCGGTCGTGCTGGGCATCGCCATGAACCTCCTGGCCGTGGGACTGACCGGCTTCCTGCTGCGCACGACCTTCGGTGTGCAGGGCACTTTCGACGATCCGTCACTGGCCGGGCTGCCGCTGGTCGGCGGCTTCTCGCCGCTCGCGTATCTGGCGTGGGCGGCGGTCGGGGTGTCCGCCCTGCTGCTGTCCCGCCATGTGTGGGGGCTGCGGCTGCGCGGGGTCGGCGAGGCACCGGACGCCGCCGCCACACTCGGGGTGAGCCCGACCCGCTACAAGTACGCGGCCGTGCTGGCGTCCGGTGTGCTGTGCGGACTGGCCGGGGCCCAACTCGCCCTGGGCAACGTCACGTTGTTCTCCGAGAACATGACGGCCGGCCGGGGCTGGATCGCGGTCGTGGCCGTCATGCTCGGCCGCGCCCTGCCGCTCGGCGTCCTGCTCGCCGCGCTGCTCTTCGGTCTCGCCGAGGCCGCGGGCTTCCGACTGCAGGGCCTGGGTATGCCGCAACAGGCGACCGACGCCGCCCCGTACGTCGTCACGCTCGTCGCCCTCTTCCTCAGCACGGCTCAGCGCCGCCGCCGCAACGCCCGTACGACTGGAGTCGCTTCATGACGCAGGATCTGGCCCCCATCACGCGCATACCCCGCACCGGGCTGCCGGCGCGTGCCGTCGTCGTCGGCGACCCCGCGCGCGCCGCGGCCGTCGCCGCACTGCTCGACGGTGCCGAAGAAGTCTCGTACCACCGCGAATACCGTGCGTTCAGCGGGTCTTGGAAGGGTGTGCCGGTCGTCGTCGCCTCGCACGGGGTCGGCGCGCCGGGTGCGGTGCTGCTCTTCCAGGAGCTGGCCGACGCGGGGGTGACCACCTTCCTGCGGTTCGGCACGGCGGGTGCGATGCGCCCCGGGATCCAGGACGGCGACCTGGTCATAGCGGAGGCGGCCGTACGCGACGACGGGGTGACCCAGCAGCTGCTGCCGCCCGAGTATCCGGCGGTGGCCACGCCGGAGGCGGTGCTCGCGCTCCAGCTGGCGGCGCGCGAGCAGGGCGCTCCGCACCACCGGGGTCTCGTGTGGACGCGGGCCGCGTTCCAGCCGGGGCTGATCCCCCTGTTCTCGTACGAGGGTGCGGGGCTCGCGGCCATCGAGATGGAGCTGTCCGCGCTGTACGTGACGGCTTCGCTGCGCGGGCTGACCGCGGGCGGAGTGCTCGTGATCGACGGCGCGAACGCGGACGAGCTGGTCGACGAGGCGAGCACCGGCGGCTACGACCCGCATCGCGACATCGTCGCGGCGGGCGTGGAGCGCGGCTCGGTGGTCGCACTGGAGGCCCTGCGCCTGCTGGCGGAGGCCGAGGAGCGCGCGCTGTGAGCATCCCTTCCCAACGACCGGCCACCGCCGACCTGTTGATCCACGGCGGTGACGTCCTCACCGTCGACGAGGCGGGCACGATCGTGCCCGACGGAGCCGTGGCCGTCCGTGACGGCGAGATCGTCGAGGTGGGTCCCGCCGAGGAGCTGCGAGCGCGGTACGCGACCGCCGACACCCTCGACGCGACCGGCTGCCTCGTGCTTCCCGGCCTGGTCAACGCGCACACCCACCTGGCGATGACGCTGCTGCGCGGCCGCGCCGACGACGTGACGCTCCAGGGTTTCCTGGAGCGCGTGCTCCGCTGGGAGAGCGAACTGCTGTCGGCGGAGAACGTCGCCACGGCGATCCGGGTCGCGATCGCGGAGAGCGTACGGGCCGGGGTGACCTCGGCGCTCGACATGTACTGGTTCCACGAGGCCGCCGAGCGGGTCGCACGGGAGGCGGGCTGGCGGTTGCACACCGGGCCGACCTTCATGGACGTACCGGACCCGGCCGACGCCATCGCGTACGAGGACCGGCTGGAGTGGGCCCGCCGCGACCTGGCCGGCCGTACCCGGCGGCCCGGCACGCGGCCCGTGCTGTTCGCGCACTCCGCCTACACCCTCTCCCCCGAACAGCTGACCGAGATCGCCTCCCTGGCAAGGGAGTTCGACGCCCTGCTGCACATCCACGCGGCGGAGAACGCGACCGAGGTCGCCACCGTCGAGGTGCGGTACGGGAAGCGGCCGGTCGAACTGCTCGACTCGCTCGGACTGCTCGGCCCCGATCTGCTGCTGGCCCACGCCGTGGACCTCACGGGCGCCGAGATCGCGGCGCTGGCCCGTACCGGCACGTCGGTCGCCCACTGCCCGGTGTCCAACCTCAAGCTGGGCTGCGGCATCGCCCCCGTGCCGCGGATGCTGAGCGCGGGCGTGACGGTCGGCCTCGGCACGGACGGCGCGGTCAGCTCCAACACGCTGGACGTGCTGCGCGCGCTGGGCCTCGCGGCCCTGGTGCACAAGGCCGACGGGGATCCCACCGCCGTCGGCGCCGAGCAGGCCGTCCGCATGGCCACGATCCAGGGGGCCAAGGCGCTGGGCCTGGACGCCCAGCTGGGTTCGCTGGAGGCGGGCAAGCGGGCCGACCTGATCGTCCTGGACCTGGGCGGCCCGCATCTGGCGCCCCGCCACGACCTCTGGTCGACGCTCGCGTACGCCGCCCGGGCCGACGACGTCCGGGACACCCTCGTCGACGGCCGCGTCCTGATGCGCGACCGTACGCTCACCACGCTCGACGAGGCCGCCGCGCTCGCGGACCTGGCGGCTCTCGTGTCACGGTCCGACCTTGTGTGATCTCCACGGACCGGGCCTCTCGGGGGCGACGGAAGCCGCATAATTAGACATCGGATGTAAGGCAGATGTAAGACATCGGGTGTCTGAGCGACAGCCTGAGTGACAGAGAGGCCTGCCATGGCAGTCACCGATGAGGCGATCGAAAAGATCAAGGGGATGATCGTCTCCGGCGCACTGCGCCCCGGCGACCGGCTTCCGAAGGAGAGCGAGCTGGCCGCCGATCTGGGCCTGTCCCGGAACTCCCTGCGGGAGGCGGTCCGCGCACTCTCCCTGATCCGCATCCTGGACGTGCGGCAGGGCGACGGCACGTACGTCACGAGCCTGGACCCGCAGCTCCTCCTCGAGGCGCTGAGCTTCGTCGTGGACTTCCACCGCGACGACACGGTCCTGGAGTTCCTCGCGGTACGCCGCATCCTGGAGCCGGCCGCGACGGCGATGGCGGCGCTGAAGATCAGCGAGCAGCAACTGGACGCGCTGACCGCCCAGTTGGACGCCCTGGGCGACGGGCCCTCGGTGGAGGAACTCGTCGCCTGCGACCTGGAGTTCCACCGGGGCATCGTGCAGAGCTCGGGGAACTCGGTGCTCTGTTCCCTCCTGGACGGCCTCTCGGGTCCCACCACCCGTGCCCGTATCTGGCGGGGCCTGACCCAGGAGGACGCGGTCAGCCGCACCCTGCACGAGCACCGCGCGATCCTCGGCGCCCTGCGCGACCGGGACGCGGAGGCGGCCCGCTCGTGGGCGACCGTGCACATCGCGAGCGTGGAGCAGTGGCTGCGCTCGACGCTGTGAGAGATCCCTCCGTGGAAGATCCCTCTCGGTGATCCACCGTGACATCGGATCTCTGACGGTCGTCCGACGTATACGAGCGCCGGGGCACAACCTCGGCAAGCGGGGTCGAAGTTGACGCCGGACAGCTCGGACGACTGCCGGATCTCTGCCGGATCTCTGCTGGATCACTGACGGATCACTGACGGATGGCTGCCGGGTGTTCAGAGGCGCCGAACGGGGCAGTGATCCGGTCACTCCCCCATGCGAGGGGGCTGCGGACGGCCTCCGCGCAAGCCGTAAGGTTGAGGCGTACGCGAGGGCACGTCGGAAGGAGGCGCTGAGTGATCGAGCTCGACGGGGTTCCCGAGCTGGTCGACCCGGTCATGGTGGCCGCGTTCGAGGGCTGGAACGACGCCGGCGACGCCGCCTCCGCCGCGGTCGCGCATCTGGACAGTGAGTGGAAGGGCGAGGTGTTCGCGGCGCTCGACGCCGAGGACTACTACGACTTCCAGGTGAACCGCCCCACCGTGTGGCTGGACGGCGGTGTGCGCAAGATCACCTGGCCGACGACAAGGTTGTCAGTGGTCCGGGTCGGCGGCGACAAACCGCGGGACCTGGTGCTGGTGCGGGGCATCGAACCGTCCATGCGCTGGCGTTCCTTCTGCAACGAGCTGCTCGGCTTCGCCCATGAGCTGGGCGTGGAGCTGGTGGTGATCCTGGGCGCGCTGCTCGGTGACACCCCGCACACCCGTCCGGTGCCGGTCAGCGGGGTCACCTCCGACGCCGACCTGGCCCGCACGATGGACCTGGAGGAGACCAAGTACGAGGGCCCCACGGGCATCGTCGGCATCCTCCAGGAGGCGTGCACGCACGCGGGCGTACCCGCGGTGTCGCTGTGGGCGGCCGTGCCGCACTACGTCTCGCAGCCCCCGAACCCGAAGGCGACGCTGGCCCTCCTGAACCGCCTGGAGGACCTCATCGACATGCGGATCCCGCTGGGCGAGCTTCCCGAGGACGCCCGGGCCTGGCAGGTGGGCGTGGACCAGCTGGCCGCGGAGGACAGCGAGGTCGCCGAGTACGTACAGACGCTGGAGGAGGCCCGGGACACCGCCGAGCTGCCGGAGGCGTCGGGCGAGGCGATCGCCCGCGAGTTCGAGCGCTATCTGCGCAGGCGGGACGGGAGCGGGCCCGCGGCGGCGCCGGGCGGCCACGCCACGGAGAGCGGCGACCCCGCCACGTACCTCCGTGACACTCCCGGTGGCCGCACGCGGCCGCCCAGGCCGTCGCGGCCGGAGACCACCGACGGCGTCACCGAGGACACCACCGGCGCAACGGACGACGCCCAGGACGCCGGTGGCACCGGCGGCACGGCCGAGGACCCCACCGAGGCCGCCTCCCCCGGCGCTTCCGAGGATGCGTCGGGTGCGGATGATTCGTCGGGTGCCGCTGACTCGGCGGGCACCGTGGATTCGTCCGGCTCGGCCGGCTCGTCCGGCGCATCCGATCCGGCTGAGCCCTCTGAGGCCGCCGACGCATCGGACGCCTCCGGTGCCCCCGGCAGCTCCGGCTCCTCGGACTCCTCCGGTCCCGCGAAGCCGTCGAGGCGTACCAGGCCTTCGAGGCCTTCGAAGCGTCCGGGCTCTGCGGGATCTTCGGAATCCTCCGACTCATCGAAGCCGTCCGATTCCCCGGATTCCTCGGAGGACTGACCGGCCGTCGGAAGTCTGACCGTACGAGGGGGCGGTGCGCTTCGGGCGCACCGCCCCCTCGCATGTCACACGTCGAACGTCACCCGTCAGACCTGGGGCACCGCCACCGCGTCGTAGTCCGTGTCGGGCGTCGGTTCGACGTCGAAGCGCGCGTTCGGCAGGTACAGCCGGTCGCCCCACGCGGCGGCCGTCGTCGGGATACGGAAGCGCGGGTCGGTGATCCGGGCGATCGCCCGGCCCCTCGTACCGGCGGCGTTCAGCCGGAACACGTCGATGGCGTTCTGCTGCTGCTGAACGACGTAGAGGACCCTGCCGAGGAGCAACAGGCCGTCCCCGTTGGGCAGCAGGGCTCCGCCGAGGTCCACGGCGGTAGCGGCTCCGGTGGCCGGGTCCACCCGCATCAGCGTGCCGCCGCCGACGAAGACGTTCACCACGAGGAGCGCGCTGCCGTCCGGTGTGCGCTCGACGCCGTTGGCGGTGAAGTCCGGGCCCTGCTGCCAGTCGCCGCCCAGCGGCACGGTCGTGACGGCTCCGGGTTTCCCGTGCCGGTCGAGCGCCAGCCGGTAGAGCCGGGGCGCGAACGAGTCGGTGAACCAGGCCGCGCGCGGAGTGAGGATCACGTCGTTCACGAACGACCCGCCGACGGCGTACGTCTTCTCGATCCTCCCCGTGCGGACGTCGACGGTACGCAGATCACCGCCGGCCCCGCCGCTGACGAACAGCCGGCCGTGCGCGTCGATCTTCAGTCCCACGCTGGGGTGTCCGGCGCCGGGGCCCTGGCTGATGACGGAGCCCCGCCCGGTGGCGAGGCTCGCTCGGTAGATGGAGCCGTCGGCCAGCGAACCGAAGTACGCGAACGGGGTCGAGCCGATGGCTATGCCCTCCGGCTGGAAGCCGTTCGGCAGCGGAAAGCGATCGGGCCAGGCCTTCTTCCGCGTTTCGGCCGCGTGCGCCGTGCCGCCCAGGAGGGTCGCGCCGCCCACGGCGGCGGCCGAGGTGAGAAGTCTTCGACGTGCGAAGGAACGGTCTGCGAGTGCCACGGTGCGTCCTTCCACAAGGGGGCCGACGCGCTGTCGGCCCTTCGGTCAACAGACGCTGTCACCCCATCACATGACAACCGTCTCCGCAGCCTTTGGCCGGATTGTGGCGTGACATCGGTTTCCAGTCGAAATGCACACGTTACCCAATTCAACTTGTTGTCAAACACAGTTGGCGAACTCGGGGGTGGACGAGTGGGCCGGGGAGGAGCAGGGTGTGCCCCGGAGGACACAACCGGAAGAAACAGCACCGAAACAGTTCGCCCGCGAACGACAAGTCGAAAGCCAAGTGGACTGCGACACCGACAACTTGAGCACCTGCACGGACCGAAGGGAGCGGCACGCGATGACCGACCAGGTACAGCCGGAGCAGGGTCCGGGAGCGTCCGGACCGGGGCCCGACGGAGCGGGATTCAACTACCGGGGAGCCGAGCAGGAACTGATCGTCGTCGCTCGGCCCGAGCCCCGACTGCGCGCCGGGGGCCAAGGGGTCCGTTCGGCAGCCGGCGTCGACGTGTCGGCACTCACCATGTTCCTCAGCGACGAACAGCTCGCTCTGGAACCCCTGTTCGGCAGCGAGGAGCGGCTCCGGTCGGCCGTTCAGCCGCCGGCCGCCGGCGCCGAGACGCTGCCCGACCTCGGCCTGTTCTACCGGGTACGGGGCGGCGAGGAACGGGCCCAGGAACTGCGTTCACGGATCGCCGCGCTGCCGGAGATCGCCACGGCCTATGTGAAACCGGCCGCCGTACCGGCTTCGGTGGGGTCCGTCGGCCAGAGTGCCGACGAGAGCAGGCGCTACAAGGAAGGCGCGCCCGTCACACCCGACTTCACCAGCCGACAGGGCTATCTGCGCCCCGCGCCCGAGGGCGTGGACGCCTACTGGGCCTGGCAGCGGCCCGGCGGGTCCGGCCAGGGCGTCACGGTGATCGATGTGGAAGGGGCCTGGCAGCTGGGCCACGAGGACCTGGCCTCCAGGCTCTCGGGTGTCGTCGTGGGCACCCCGATCCAGGACGTGGCCTGGCGCAACCACGGCACCGCCGTGATCGGGGTGATCGGCGGCGACCGCAACGAGTACGGGATCACCGGCATCGTGCCGGACAGCGTGACCGCGGCCGCGTCCTTCCACGGCATCGGTACGGCGGCGGCGATCCACGCGGCGGCCGAGCGGCTCAGCCCCGGCGACATCATCCTGATCGAACTGCACCGCCCGGGACCGCGGTTCGACTACCAGCAGCGCGACGACCAGCGCGGATACATCCCGATCGAGTGGTGGCCCGACGACTTCGCGGCCATCCGGTACGCGACCGCCAAGGGCATCATCGTGGTGGAGGCCGCGGGCAACGGCGGCGAGTCGCTGGACGACGCCGTGTACGAGCGCCGCCCCGACGAATTCCCCGAGTGGTGGCGCAACCCCTTCAACCCGTCCAACCAGTCCTCCGGCGCGATCCTGGTCGGCGCGGGCGCCCCGCCGCCCGGCACCCACGGCCGCGACCACGGCCCGGACCGCTCGCGTCTGGCGTTCTCCAACTACGGGGCACGGGTGGACGCGCAGGGCTGGGGCCGCGAGGTCACCACGACCGGCGGCTTCTGGGACCGGCCCGGCGATCTGCAGGGCGGTGCCGAGGAGATCGCCTGGTTCACGGACACCTTCTCCGGGACCTCCTCCGCCTCCCCGGTGGTGGTCGGAGCCCTGGCCGCGCTGCAGGGCATGCTCAGGGCGGCCGGCCAGGAACCGATGAACCCGGAGAAGGCGCGCAAGGTGCTGCGGGCCACCGGTTCCCCGCAGCAGGACGCTCCGGGCAGGCCCGCGTCGCAGCGGATCGGCAGCCGGCCGGACATCAAGGCGGCGGTCGCCCATCTGCTGCCGGGGGCGGTCGGTTCGGGCCAGGCCGAACGGTACTGGGACGAGCTGGTGCCCTATCCGCGTGAACTCCCGCCCAGGCTCCGGCTCTTCGTGGCCGGTGGCTGGCGGAGCCTGAACAACCCGTCCGCCGAGATCCGTCAGTCGGTACAGGCCGCGTTCGCCAGTGGCCGGCCCGACGTACGTGTCTGGTTCTCGGACGACGAGATCGTCGGCCTGGTCGTCACGGGCTGACGCGACGGGCCGCACGACCGGCCATCGGTCCACATCCGGTGGCCGGTCCATCACCGGTGATCCGTCCACACCGGTCACCGGTCGACGACCGACCATCGCTCAACGATGAACCATCGCCCAACCATTGAGGGAAGGTGGCACCCGCATGAGCACCACCCCGCAGATGAGCCAGCAAGGCCAGCAGGGCCAACAGGGGATCGGCCAGCAGGGGTTCGGCCAGCAGGGTCAGCAGCAGGGCCCGAGCACGTCTCCCCCGCAGCAGGGTCAGCAGCAGGGCTACGGCCAGCAGCAGGGCTTCGGGCAGCAGCAACAGCCGTTCGGCCAGCAGCAGGGCTACGGCCAGCAGCAGCCGTTCGGCCAGCAGGGCATGGGCCAGCAGGGCCAGCAGGGGATCGGCCAGCAGGTTCCTCAGCACCTGCAGCAGCAGCTCCAGCAGCTGGGCCAGCAGCAGCCGTTCCAGCAGCTGCTTCAGCAACTCGGCGGGCAACAGCAACAGCAGCAGGGCCAGCCGCTGGTCATGCGCAGCGCCGTCGAGGCCGCCGCGCTGACGAGCGGTGTCGCCGAGCACTTCTGGGACGTCGTCACCCCGTTGCCGGGCCAGCCGTCGATCCTCTACCTGTACATCAACCAGGCCTGGCGTCCGCTGGTCAACCCGAACCAGGTGACGCACGACGAGGTCCAGGAGGCCTTCGCCTTCGGTCAGCAGGTCATCGGGATCTACGACTCCTCGACGAACACCATCCAGGCCGTGATCGTGAACAAGTAGCGGCCTGACGCACGATCCCGCGCGCGTGACGCGCGGTCCACCGCACAGAGGGCGCCGGACGGGCGACGACCCGTCCGGCGCCCGGCGTTGTGCGGCGCCCGATCCGAAAGGCCCCTAGAGGGCCACGCCCATCAGGGCGTCCACGGCACGTGAGACGACGCCGGGGGCGCCCTCGTCCGTACCGCCCGTCTCCTCCTGGAGCGCGGCCCAGCGGTCGACGGCCAGCAGCGCGGCCGGCGCGTCCAGGTCGTTCGCGAGGGCCTCGCGGATCTCGTCGACGAGGGCCTCGGCCGACGGCCCGTCGGGCCGCGACACCGCGGCCCGCCAGCGCTCCAGACGGGCGAGGGCGTCCTGGAGCACCTGGTCCGTCCACTCCCAGTCGGCCCGGTAGTGGTGCGAGAGCAGGGCGAGCCGGATGGCCGCCGGGTCGACGCCTTCACGGCGCAGCGTCGACACGAAGACGAGGTTGCCCTTGGACTTGGACATCTTCTGGCCGTCGAGCGCGACCATGCCGGCGTGCACGTACGCCTTGGCCATCGGGAACTCGCCGGTCAGCGCCTGGGCGTGGGAGGCGCCCATCTCGTGGTGCGGGAAGGCGAGGTCGGAGCCGCCGCCCTGGACGTCGAAGCCCATTCCCAGGTGGTCGAGTGCGATCGCGACGCACTCGATGTGCCAGCCGGGCCGTCCCTGGCCGAGCGAGCCGCCGTCCCAGCTCGGCTCGCCCTCGCGGGCCGCCATCCACAGCATCGGGTCGAGCGGGTTCTTCTTGCCCGGACGGTCCGGGTCGCCGCCGCGCTCGGCGGACAGCAGCCGCATCGCCGCCACGTCCAGGTTGGCCACCCCGCCGAAGTGCGGATCGGCCTCCACGGAGAAGTAGACGTCCCCGTCGAGTTCGTACGCGGCACCGGAGTCCCGCAGCCGCTCGACCAGCGGGACGATCCCGGGTATGGCCTCGACGGCGCCGATGTAGTGCCTCGGGGGCAGCATCCGCAGGGCGGTCATGTCCTCGCGGAAGAGGGTGGTCTCCTGCTCGGCGAGCGAGACCCAGTCGACGTTGTCCCGCGCCGCGCGCTCCAGCAGCGGATCGTCGACGTCCGTCACGTTCTGGACGTAATGGACCTGCCGCTTGGTGTCGAGCCACACGCGCTGCACGAGGTCGAACGCGTTGTAGGTCGCCGCGTGACCGATGTGGGTCGCGTCGTACGGAGTGATGCCGCAGACGTAGATACGGGCGACGGGACCGGGGTCGAGGGTCACAGGACCACCGGTCGCGGTGTCGTGGATCTTGAGGTCGCGGCCCTTGCCGGGCAGGGCGGGGACCTCGGAAGCGGGCCAGGCATGCATACCTTGAGCCTAACCGGACGGATGTTCCGTATACGAACCGGACCAGGCCGGATGGCCTGACAGGCGTTCTTGCGCGGGGTCCCGAAGTGTGCGTCCGGAGTGTGTGTCCGGGCTATACGGGCGGCCAGGGGATCGCGGGCCACTCCCCCGAGGGCTCCGGATGCCGTCCGGACGCGAGCAGAGCGGCCACACGCGCGCGCGTGGCGTCCAGTTCCGCCGGGGTGATCAGTTCCCCCAGCCGCACGCCCAGCGCCCCTCCCAGGGCGTCCCTGAGCCGCTCCAGGGCCTCGACCGCCTCGGGGGTGAGCTTCTCCCCCGCCCAGCCCCACAGCAGCGTGCGCAGCTTGTTCTCGGCGTTGAAGGTCACCCCGTGGTCGATCCCGTACAGCCGTCCCCCGGTGGTGGGCAGCAGGTGGCCGCCCTTGCGGTCGGCGTTGTTGATCACCGCGTCGAGGACGGCGAGCCTGCGCAGCCGTTCGTCGTCGGCGTGCACGAGCAGGGCCGTACGCCCCTCGCCGACCTCGGCGAACCCGACGGCCTTCCAGCCCTCGCCCGGCTCCTCGGCGTCGACGAGCGCGAGCAGCCCGGCGCCACCGCCGTCAGCCTCGCCGTCGCCTTCACCGTCGGCGCCTTCGCCGCCGTCCGGCGACTCGATCCACAGCTGGCACATGCCCTCGCCGTACGGCCCGTCGCGCAGCACGGTGGTCGGGACGAGCCCCCAGCCGGTGGCCTCGGACACCTCGTACGCCGCGACCTCACGCTGGGCGAGGGTGCCGTCGGGGAAGTCCCACAGCGGCCGCTCGCCGGCGACCGGCTTGTAGACGCAGGACGCCTCGCGCCCCTCGTACGACACGTCGCACAGCAGCACCGCGTTCGAGGCCTCACGGATGCGGCCGCGGACCGTCAGCTCACCCTCGGTGAGCAGCTCGGCCGTGGTCACGCCTCGCGACGGTATCCGTTCTGGCGCGGACATACGTGTCCTTCCGGGTCGAGCGGGAGACTGCACAGCGGGCAGGGCGGCCGGCCGGCGTTGACGACTTCGAGGGCACGCTTGGCGAAGGCCCTGGCCTGGGCGCCGGTGAGGCGAACCCGCAGCATCGGCGGCCCGTTCTCCTCGTCCTGGAGGAGTTCCTCCTCGGCGGCGGCCAGGTCCTCCTCGGAGTCGGCGTCCAGCTCGACGAGCGCCTGCGCCTCGACGATCATGCGCTGCTCGTCGCCGTCCCAGGCGAGGGCCATGGTGCCGACCCGGAACTCCTCCTCGACGGGCGATTCGAGCGGGGCGGTGTCGGAGACCTCCGTCGGGGGCAGCACGGGTACGGGAGCGATGCCCCCGGTACGCCGTACGACCTCGTCGAGAAGCTCGTCCATTCGTTCGGCGAGCGCCGCGACCTGCGTCTTCTCCAGGGCCACACTGGTCACCCGGGGGCCGGAGGAGGCCTGCAGGAAGAAGGTACGGCGCCCTGGCAGCCCGACCGTGCCGGCTACGAAACGGTCCGGCGGGTCGTAGAGGAACACCTGACGGGACACGTCCTGTCTCCATTGGATCGATCGACTGCTTCTGCCGTCGACTGCGTCTGCTGCTGACAACTGCTGCGCTGCTTCGACCGCTTCACCCTACTGCGGCCGACGATCACGGTGCGCCCGCACCGCCCCCGACGGCTGCGTCGCCTTCGGACTGTTCCTCGCGCGGCGCGAGGGAGGTGAGATCGCCGGTGTCCCCGAGGCGTACGAGAAAAGGCCTCAGTCGTGTGTAACGGATCGCGGTGATGGAACACGGTTCTACGGAGATCCGCTGGAAGAGGTCCAGATGAAGACCGAGCGCGTCCGCGACAAGAGACTTGATGATGTCGCCGTGCGAGCACATGAGGTACACGGCGTCACTGCCGTGGTCGCGCTCCACGCGCGCGTTCCACTCCCGTACCGCTTCGGCGGCGCGGGTCTGCATGGCGCGCATGGACTCACCGCCCGGGAACGCGGCGGCGGAGGGGTGCGACTGCACGACCTCCATCAGCGGTTCGCCCGACAGCTCGGCGAGCTTGCGCCCGGACCAGTCTCCGTAGTGGCACTCCCCGATGCGCTCGTCGGAGTGGGCCGTGAGCCCGGGACGGGCGTCGAGGAGGGGCTGAATCGTTTCCTGACAGCGCTGGAGGGGGCTGCTGACTATTTCGGAGAGCGGCAGTTCCGCGAGGCGCCCGGGCAGCGCCGCGGCCTGCGCGGCGCCGCGCTCGTCGAGGGCGACGCCGGGTGTCCATCCGGCGAGGAGTCCCGCGGTGTTGGCGGTGGAACGTCCGTGCCGGACGAGGATCAAGGTGGGCATGTGGCCCAGCGTAGGCGCCGTATCGAGTGCGTCGTCGAACGAGTGACTGGAGAATACGCTCTGTGATCGTGGACTGTGCCATCTACCGGGACGGACACCGGACCGAGGGCCCGGAGGATCTGTCCGACGCCCTGGCCGCGGCACGTGCCTACGGGGACGCCTTCGTGTGGATAGGGCTGCACGAGCCGACGGAGCGCGAGTTCGAACTCGTCACCGACGAGTTCGGGCTGCACGAGCTGGCCGTGGAGGACGCCCTCAAGGCGCATCAGCGCCCCAAGCTGGAGGTCTACGACGACTCGCTGTTCGCGGTCCTCAAGCCGGTGACGTACGAGCCGGACAGCGACACCGTGTCGTCCGGCGAGCTCATGATCTTCCTGGGCGACTGCTTCGTGGTGACCGTGCGGCACGGCGAGGGCTCGCCCCTCAAGGTCGTGCGCGGCCGGCTGGAGAAGGATCCGGAGATGATGCGTCTCGGTCCGACGGCGGTGCTCTACGCGATCGCCGACGCCACCGTCGACCATTACCTGGAGGTGGCGACCGAGCTGCAGACCGACCTGGAGGAGCTGGAGGCGGAGGTGTTCTCGCCGGACGACGGCGGCTCCCGGCACACCGCGTCCCGGATCTACACCTTCAAGCGGCAGATCCAGGAGTTCCGCAGGGCCACCGGGCCGCTGTCGGTGCCGTTGAACCGCCTCGCGGGCGCGGGTGTCGTCGGCCCCGTGGTGCCGTTCGTCGACGACAAGGCGCACCCGTTCTTCCGGGACGTCAACGACCACCTGACCCGCGTGAACGAGTCGGTGGAGTCCCTGGACCGGCTGGTCTCGGACGTCCTGTCGGCGCACCTGGCGCAGATGAGCGTGCGGCAGAACGACGACATGCGGAAGATCTCCTCGTGGGCCGCCATGGCCGCGGTCCCCACGATGATCGCGGGGATCTACGGCATGAACTTCGAGCACATGCCGGAGCTGCACTGGCTCTGGGCCTATCCGGCGGTCGTCCTGATCATGGTGGTCCTTGAGGTGCTGCTGTTCCGGCTCTTCAAGAAGCGGGGGTGGCTGTAGCCGGCCCTCGGAAAAGCTCCACGCGCGCGTGACGCGTACGAGGCGCCACGCGCGCGTGGCGGACGGTGGCGGGGGCGCTCAGGCGAACCCGGACGCCGTCGTCGCCGGTCCGTTCAGGGCGCCGCGCCGCTCGGGCATCGTCAGGGAGACCATCCGCCGCCAGCCGACCGCCCGCTCGTACGCGTACATGGCGCGGATGCCCGCGCCGAGCAGCGCCGCCTTGGGGCGGGACCAGCCGAGGATGGGCCCCATGTGGGCCATCACGGCGAGGCTGACGTCCCGGTAGACACCGACCTCGGCCAGCGCGCACTCGCGCAGGGTCCGCTGGATGGCCCGGCCGTGGCCCGCGTGGGCGAAGCGCAGCAGTTCCTCGTGGCAGTACGCGAGGTGGTTGTCCTCGTCGTCGGAGATCATCCGTACGGCCTTGCCGATCTCCGGGTGGTCGCCGAAGTCCTTGCGGAGCATCACCATCTGGTCCGCGGCACGCTGCTCCGTGACCCTGCTGTGGGAGAGGTAGGTGACGATGTCCTCCACGGTGAGCGGCTCGTCGCGCTTGAGCTTGTCGTGCGCGAGGCCGATGCCGTTCTTCTCCAGGAGCATCGTGTAGTCCGTCTCGGGCGGTACCTCGACGGGGGTGAGACCCCGTTTCTTCATGAGCGCGTTGAAGATCCGGCCGTGCTTGTCCTCGTCGGCGCCGTGCCGGGTGATCTTGGGTGCGAGTGCGCGCTCGGTCTCCGGGACGAGGGCCGCGATGCGCGCGTTCTCCCAGCCTCCCTGTGTCTCCCCGCTGGCGGCGATGGAGCAGAAGAGCCGGAACGCTTCGTCGTTGTCGATGATTTCCTGGAAAAGACTCTTGGCCGAAAGCATGACTGCCACCTCCACGCGGGAGTCCGTCTCCGTGCGGTACTCCGCAAAGAACGAGTCAAATGGGCAGCCAGGGGTGCGGCAACATCTGTGTCGGACAAATCCGCCGAACGACGGACGCACGGGGAATGCCAGGCGCGTAACCGAGCGGGCTGTCGCGCGTTGTTCTCCGTGACGGCCGTGGCGGGGAAGACCCCCCGAGCCCCCACCACGGCCGTAGAACTCTCCCGTCCCGGACAGGCCCTAGGCCAGTCCGGCCCGCTCCAGGGCTTCGAACCCGGCCCGCAGCGAGGCGAGGCGGTCGTCCAGGGTGAAGCCCGCCGGGGCCAGCGTGAGCGTGGTGACGCCGGCGGCCGCGTAGGCCTTCATCCGGTCCGCGATGCGGTCCACGGAGCCGAGCAGCGTGGTCTGGTCGATGAGCTGGTGCGGAATCGCCGCCGCCGCACCCTCCTTGTCGCCGGCCAGGTACTTGTCCTGGATCTCGGCGGCCTCCTTCTCGTACCCCATGCGCTGCGCGAGCTGGTTGTAGAAGTTCTGCTTGCGGCTGCCCATGCCGCCCACGTAGAGAGCGGTGTACGGGCGGAACATGTCGGCCAGCGCCGGTACGTCCTTGTCCCCGCTCTCGGAGCCCAGCGCGATCGGCACCGTCGGACAGACGTCGAAGCCGTCCATGGTCAGGCCGGCCTTCTCGCGGCCCGCCCGCAGGTGCTTGACCGCGGTGTCCTCCAGGTGGTCCGCGGACGGGAAGATCAGCAGGGCGCCGTCGGCGATCTCGCCGGTCTGCTCCAGGTTCTTCGGGCCGATCGCGGCGATGTAGAGCGGGATGTGCTCGCGCTCCGGATGCACGGTCAGCTTGAGCGGCTTGCCCGGGCCGCCCGGCAGCGGGAGGGTCCAGTGCGTGCCCTCGTACGACAGGCGCTCGCGGGTCATCGCCTTGCGCACGATCTCGACGTACTCGCGGGTGCGGGCCAGCGGCTTGTCGAACTTGACGCCGTACCAGCCCTCGGAGACCTGCGGTCCGGAGACGCCGAGGCCGAGCCGGAAGCGGCCGCCGGAGAGCGAGTCCAGGGTGGCCGCGGTCATCGCGGTCATCGTGGGCTGGCGGGCCGGGATCTGGAAGATGGCCGACCCGACGTCCATGCGCTCGGTCTGGGCGGCGACCCAGCTCAGCACGGTGGCCGCGTCCGAGCCGTAGGCCTCGGCGGCCCAGCAGACCGCGTAGCCGAGGCGGTCGGCCTCCTTGGCCACGGCGAGGTTGTCCGCGTCCATTCCGGCACCCCAGTAGCCGAGGTTGATCCCGAGCTGCATGGCCGATCCCCTTACTGATCAGTAACGTCCCTTGTCCGGCACCCTAGCGCGCTGCCGGGCCGAGCGGCAGGGACAGCGTTGCGGATCATGTGACGAAGGTTGTCCACAGGCTTCCCACGCGTCGACTCGTGGCCAGTAATCTCAGCCCCCATGGAGCAGAGGCATCTCGGCCGCACCGGCCTGCGCGTGTCCCGCATCGGACTCGGCACCCTCACCTGGGGCAGGGACACCGACGAACACGACGCCGCGGACCTGTTGAAGGCCTTCTGGGAGGCGGGCGGAACCCTCGTCGACACGGCCGACGTGTACGGGGACGGCGAGGCCGAGTATCTGCTCGGACAGCTCATGGAGGGGCTGGTCCCCCGCCGGGACCTCGTCATATCCACCAAGGCGGGCAGCGTGCCCGACCCGGACCGGCGTTTCGACGGCTCGCGCGGGCACCTGCTGTCCGCCCTCGACGCCTCGCTGGCCCGGCTCAACACGGACCATGTGGACCTGTGGCAGATCCACGCCTTCGACCCGGCCGCGCCGCTGGAGGAGACCCTGCAGGCTCTCGACATCGCTGTCAGCAGCGGCCGGGCCAGATATGCCGGGGTGTCCAACTTCTGCGGCTGGCAGCTCGCGAAGGCCGCGACATGGCAGCTCGCGGCCCCCGGGATACGTACGCGCCTGGCCAGTACGCAGATGGAGTACTCGCTGCTGCAGCGCGGTGTCGAGCGGGAGGTGCTGCCCGCGGCGCTGGATCTGGGGATCGGCCTGCTCCCGTCCTCCCCGCTGGGCCGGGGCGTCCTGACGGGCAAGTACCGCAACGCGACGCCCGCGGACTCGCGGGGCGCCTCGGAGCAGCTGGCGCCGTTCGTCGAGCCGTATCTGGACGACGCGGCGAGCCGCATCGTGGAAGCGGTGGCCACGGCGGCGGACGGCCTCGCGGTGACTCCGCTCCAGGTGGCCCTCGCCTGGGTCCGCGACCGGCCGGGCGTGGCCGCCCCCATCATCGGCGCGCGCAACGCGCTGCAGCTCACGGCCGCGTTGTCAGTGGAGACCCTTAGTCTTCCTGACGAGATCTGCCGAGCGCTCGACGACGTGTCGGCGCCCGTGCACCACTATCCCGATCACGACTGGAGCACGCTGTGACCACGGAGCCGTCCGCCGCCGCGGAGGAAGCCGAGCCGGGGACGCCGGACGCCGGTCCCGAGTCCGAGATGCCAGGCGCGGGGGATCAGCCGGACACCGGGCCCCGCGGGACCGCCTCCCCGGACACCACGGGTGAGGGGGACCCGGCGGACACCGGGGAGGGGTCCCCGGACGAGACCCGCGCCCTCGAAGGGGGCACCGGGGCGGGCGACGGCACCGACGAGGGCGCCGCCGAAGGTGCGGTCCAGTTGTCCGAGGCCGAGGCCGAGTTGGCCGCGCAGCGGGAGTTCCGGGAGCGGATCGAGCGCCGGAAGGCGGAGAAGGCCGGGCCGGTCCTGGCCGGGACGGCGCTGAGCGGGAAGGCCGCCGATCTGCTCGCGGCCGTCCGGGCGGTGGAGAGCGGGGAGAAGCCCTCGGCGAGCGTCTTCAGCGCGGAGCCCACACCGCGCAGGGTCGCGCAGGAGCCGGTGCGGCGCCCGCAGCCCGTGCCCTCCGGCGCCCCGGCGTCGATGGCCTCCGAGTCCGTCGAGGCGGTGCGCGCCGTGCTCGTCCGGGGCGGCGCCCCGGAGGCTCTGGCGCCGCAGACCGCCGCCACCCTCGGTGAGGGAGCGGACGGACAACTGCGCGAGGACCCCTGGCAGCTGCTTCGCGTGGCGGGGGTGCGGCCCGAGCAGGCCGACGGGTTCGCCCGGGCCCTGCTCGGCGATGAGTGCGGTCCGGACGACGAGCGGCGGGGCCGCGCGGTCACGGTGTGGCTCCTCGAACAGGCCGCGCTGGCGGGGCACACCGCCCTGGAGGCCCCGGCCCTGCACGCCGCACTCGTGCAGCGCTCGGTGCCCGACCCCGACGCCGCCGTGCAGAGCGCGCTCGCCGAGGGCGACGCCCTGGTCTTCCAGGACGCGCTGGACGAGCCCGGCGCGCCGCCGGCTCCCCGCCGGTCCGAGGAGGGCGACACCCAGGACGGCGAGGACGGCGAAGAGGCCGGGGAAGTGCGTCCGGTACGCGTCCTCATCGGCCTGGAGCGGTACGCGCTCGCCGAGGAGAGCCTCGCGGACGGACTCGCCCGGGTGGTCAACTCGCTGCCCAAGGAGGACGGTTCCGCCGCGGCCTGGGAGCCGGCCGCGACCGGCTCGGCCGCCGAGCTGATCCGGGCGGTCGCGGGCCACGGCCTCGTCCTGCACACCGGCGGCGAGGCGTCCCGCGCGGAGTCCGCGTCCCTGGTGGCGGCGGCCCGGTCCCTCGGCCTGCGGGTGTGCGCCGCCGCCCACCACCCGGACGGCCGCCGCCGCTTCGCCGAGCTGCTCGCCACCGCGCGGGACGCGCGTGACACGGCCGAGGACGGTCGTCCCGACCCGATCGTGGCCACCGTCGCCGGTCTGCTCTCCGGCGAGGAAGGTCCGGGGCGGGATTCCGACGGGATGCTCCGGACCGACCTCCTGGTCGTGCTGGACGCGCCGCAGCTCGACATCGAGAGCGCGGCGATGCTCGCCGAGTCGCTGCCCGACGGCGCCCGGCTCATGCTGAGCGGGGACCCCGGCGTGCTGTGGTCGGCGGGGCCCGGGCGGGTCTTCGCGGACCTGCTCGCCGCGCGGGTGTGCCCGCAGATCGCCTCGCGGACGCCGGACCCGGGTCCCGTGGGCGAACTGGTCTCGGGCATCGGCATCGGCGAGCTGAACCAGGTCGAGGCCCCCGGCAAGGAAGTGGTGATCATCCCGGTGCGTGACGCCGGGGAGGCGGTCCACCGCACCGTGCAGCTGGTCGCCGACTCGGTGCCGCGCGCGATCGGCATCCCTGCCGGACAGACCCAGGTGATCACTCCGGGCCACGGCGGCGCCGCGGGCACCCGGGTGCTCAACGCCGCGCTGAAGGAGCGGCTCAACCCGGGCCCCGGCCGCTTCGGCGGTTTCGACCCGGGCGACCGGATCGCGTACACGCCCACACCGGGCCGTTCCGTCCCGGGCCATGTGGTGAAGGCCGACGCCGCCGGGCTGCACCTGGAGTGCGCGGGTGAGCCCGTCGTCGTGCCGAAGGAGCGGGTGGAGCAGACCGTGCGGCACGGCTGGGCGCTCACCGCCCACCAGTCCGTCGGGGTGCACTGGCCCGCCGTGGTCGTGGTGCTGCCCGGCGACGCGGCACAGGCACTCTCCAGGCCCTGGGTCTACACCGCCTTCGGCCGCGCCGACCGGCATCTGTCCGTGGTCCACGGCGTGGAGCAGGCGCTGCCGCACGCGGTGGCGGAGGTCGCCGCGAAGCCCCGTACGACGAGGCTGCCGGCCCTGCTCACGGCCCAGGTCCCGGCGTCGGGCTGAGCCCGGCCCCGTACCGGCCCGGTTCGGAACGCGGCGGTGGCGGTCACCGGGCCCTCGGGGCCGGTGACCGCCACCGTGGAAGTGCAGCGGACCGTCGGGGTGCGGTGGGCCGTCAGCGGTCCGCGTTCCGAGCCCTCAGGTTCTCGGCTTCGACCTCGGCCTCGTCGAGGGCGCCTTCGAGTTCCGGCTCGACGGCGTCGTCCACCTCGTCCTCGATGTCGTCGTCGGCGTCGTCGTCGAAGACCGCGCTGACGTCGAAGCGGCACACCACCTGGTGGGTGTCGGCCTGGTCGAACGGCGCGTCCAGCCACTCACCCGGCTCGGCCGGTTCGTCCGAGGCGGTCACCCACAGCGTCGAGTCGCCCTCCTCCAGGCCGAACTCCTTGTGCCGGGAGGCGATCTCGTCGGGCTCGAACTCGCCGAAGAGGACACCGAGCGCTCCGTGCACGGTCCCGGAAGCGGCGTCGAAGCCCGCGGTCACGACCCCCGACTCCTCCACCGCTTCGACCCGCTGGGCCTGCGCCAGCAGCCGCTGCGGCTCCACCACCGCGTAGTCCCGGCGGATCAGCACGCTCAGCGAGTTGGGCTCCTCCGGACCGGTGTACGGCGGCAGGGCGTCGTCCGACCCCGGGATCTCGAAAGGGGTGACCTCGTCGTAGCGGTCGTAGAGGAGCTCGTCGTACTCCTCGGCGGCCGCGGCCAGCTCGTTGAACGCCTCGTAGACGGCCGGGTCGTCCTCACCCGACCTGCGCTCTACCGCCGCCAGGTGGCGGTCGAGCGCGGTCTTGACCGCCTCGGCGGCGGCGCGTACCTCGGCAGCGGTGGGCTGCGCAGCATCAGACATAGTGCAGACGCTATCCGTACAGGGCCTCCGCACGCACAATAGATGCGATGCCGGAATACGAATTTGTCGACGTGTATGTGCCGCGCGGGGTCTCCCGCAAGGAAGCGACACGCCTGCTGACGGACCATGCCGAGTACGGACACTGGGAGTTGGACCGCCTCAGCCTGCACACCGACGGCAGCCGCAGGGTGCGGTTGCGCCGACGGATCATCCGCCAGGTGCGCGCCACGTGGTGACGCGGGACGGCTGAAACGCAGCGGGCCCCGCACACGCGGGGCCCGCTCCGTTCGACCTGCTCGGGGACAAGGACCCACACCCCAGGCAATTCATCACACCATGACCCGATTTGAGACGTTATGGTGCCGGTGACTCACACCGAGGCGCGTGCCTTGCGGTAGAGCACGGCGCCCGCGAGCAGCGCGCCCGCACCCACCGGCAGCGCGAGGCCCAGCGGCACCCCGGCGCCGGTCTGCGCGAGGTGCGCCGAACCGTCGGACCGGACGTCACCCTGGGCACCCTGGGCATTCGCGTGCGAGGCGCCCTGGTTGCCGTTGCCGTTCCCGTTGCCGGACCCACCGGGCCGGTCCGAGTCGCCGTCCTGTCCCGGCTGCCCCGGCTTGCCGTGCCCTCCAGGCGTGCCCGGCTGCCCGTGGTCGCCCTGCTGGCCCGGCTTGCCCGGAGAGTTCGGCCCCCCGTGGCCGGGGGACGTCTCCCCGTGTCCGCTGCCGGTGTTCGCACAGGAGTTGCCCGTGGCCGTGTTGCCGAGGCCGCCGACGGAGACGTTGTTGCCGCAGACGTTGACCGGCACGTCGACCGGGATCCGCACATGGTTGCCGGAGCCCACTCCGGGCGAGTCGTCGGTGTGCCCCCCGGCCTGCGATCCACCGCCCGATCCGTGGTGCCCCGACCCATGGTGACCGGAGCCGTGGTGGCCGGAGCCGGTGCCCTTGCCGGCCCCCTTGTTGGAGCACTTGTTGCCGACCGCCGGGTTGAGCACCCCGACCACGTTCACGGTGTTGCCGCAGACGTTGACCGGCGCGTGCACCGGCGCCTGCACCGAGTTCCCGGAGAGTACGCCCGGGGAGCCCGAAGCGGTGCCGTGCGCCCCCGAGTCGGCGTGCGCGTAGCCGCCGGTGGCCGCGAGGACACCGGTCGCCGCCGCCACCGTCATCAGGCCTTTGCGGGTGACCTGTCGCATAGCTTTTCCCTGCCCCTTGTAAAGCCGTGTGGTGCGCGATAGCGCGGTATACGGAATGTCGGCGGCCCCGGAGCGCATGGCACGCACTCCGGGGCCGCGGACTCAGACCCTCATGGAATTCAGACCTTCATGGGGTGCAGGCCCTCATGAGGTGAGCACAACGTCAGACGTTGGTGCAGGTGTTACCGAAGGCGGGGTTCAGCAGCCCGATCACGGAGACCGTGTTGCCGCAGACGTTCACCGGGATGTGGATGGGCGCCTGGACGACGTTGCCCGAGAGCACGCCGGGGGAGCCGACAGCAGCGCCCTGAGCACCGGCGTCGGCAACCGCAAGACCCGCACCGGCGAGAACGAGGCCACCCGTGGCAGCCGCAGCGGCGACGATCTTCTTGATCATTGTTCCTCCTAGTAGTCACATGTGATCCCAGCCGCGGATCACATCAGCAGTAACGAGGAGGGAGTAATAGGGCTACGAGCTTATGAGCGCATTCACTCTTCTCAGTCGACTCCGTACGCGCTGGCGATTATTGGAGTGTCGTTTCAGCGGGTTAATGCCGGACACACCCGTCCGGCATCACTCAGGAAGCTTCGATCCCGGCTCAGGAGGCCTCGATGAACCGGTCGAGCACCCGCACGCCGAACTTCAGGGCGTCGACCGGTACCCGCTCGTCGACACCGTGGAACATCCCGGCGAAGTCCAGCTCCGGCGGCAGCTTCAGCGGGGCGAAGCCGAAGCAGCGGATGCCGAGGTCGTCGAAGGACTTGGCGTCGGTGCCGGCGGAGAGCATGTACGGGACGGCCCGCGCGATCGGGTCCTCGGCGATCAGCGCGGTCTGCATGGCGTCCACGAGGGCCCCGTCGAAGGTGGTCTCCAGGGCCTTGTCCGCGTGCACGTCCTCGCGCTTCACGTTCGGGCCGAGGATCCGGTCGAGGTCGGCGAGGAACTCCTCCTCGTAACCGGGCAGGTAGCGGGCGTCGACGTGCGCGGTGGCCTGCCCCGGGATCACGTTCACCTTGTAGCCCGCGCCGAGCTGGGTCGGGTTGGCGGTGTTCTGGAGCGAGGCGCCGATGAGCTTGGCGATACCGCCGAGCTTGGCCAGCGTCGCGTCCATGTTCTCCGGGTCCAGCTCGGTGCCGAGGGCGTCGCCGAGCTCGTCCAGGAAGTGCCGCAGCGTCTTCGTCACGCGCACCGGGAACTTGTGCCGCCCGAGCCGTCCCACGGCCTCCGACAGCTCGGTGATCGCGTTGTCCTTGTGGATCATCGAGCCGTGCCCGGCGGTGCCGTCCACGGTCAGCTTCATCCAGTGCATGCCCTTCTGGGCGGTCTCCACCAGATACAGCCGCAGGTTCTCGTTGACAGTGAAGGAGAAACCGCCGACCTCACCGATCGCCTCCGTCACACCCTCGAAGAGATCGGGGTGCTTGGTGACGAGGTGCTTGGCGCCGAACTTGCCGCCCGCCTCCTCGTCGGCCAGGAATGCCAGCACGAGGTCACGGGGAGGCTTGCGGCCGCCGCGCATCCGCTCGCGTACGACCGCGAGGGTCATCGCGTCCATGTCCTTCATGTCGACTGCGCCGCGGCCCCAGACACAGCCGTCGGCGATCTCGCCGGAGAACGGGTGGTGCGTCCAGTCCTGGGCGTTCGCCGGTACGACGTCGGTGTGGCCGTGGATGAGCAGGCCGGGCCGCGAGCGGTCCTCGCCCTCGATCCTGACCACCGTGGAGGCGCGGCCGGTGTGCGACTCGAAGATCTGCGGTTCGAGGCCCACCTCGGCGAGCTTCTCCGCGACGTACTCGGCGGCCTTGCGCTCACCCGGACCCGAGTGGTCGCCGTAGTTGCTGGTGTCGATCCGGATCAGCTCGCGGCAGAGGTCGACGACCTCGTCCTCACCCTTGATGCCCTTGGTCGTGTCCTGCTCGCTCACGTGCTTCCTCCCACTGTCACTGCTGGTGGTCCCCCACGTCCTTCCCCCTCATCCTCTCTCTCCGGTCCTCCCCGCCCAAGGCCGGACCACGCCCGTCACACGCCGTTCACGCCCCGCCGCCCGGCACCGCCCCGTGATCGGGGGCTCTCCAAAGCCTGGTAATGTTTCCTTCGTCGCCGCGAGGGGAACCCCGCGCGACAGACACCTTGTCCGGGTGGCGGAATGGCAGACGCGCTAGCTTGAGGTGCTAGTGCCCTTTATCGGGCGTGGGGGTTCAAGTCCCCCCTCGGACACCAGCTGAGACCCCACTTAATGTGGGGTCTTCTGCGTTTCATAGCCACGCCGTGAGCTTGAGCAACCCCGTGACCACTGCGGCGGTCCGCCCGCGCGCAGGGCAGATTCACATATGAGGGCCCCTGAACGGGCGGGGGTGCGGCACGCAGACGCCGGCTGGTCGGCCCCGGTGCCGGTGCCGGGCAGGAACGATCGGGATCCACCATCCGGAAAACGCCGTGCAGCATCGCCGCGACACCGCCCGCGATGACGGGCGAGGGCCGCGTCTGCCTTGCGGCGTACGAAGCGCTCGCGTCCGACACCGAAGTCCCCCACCGCCCGCTGTCCGAACCCGGCCTGCGGAGCATCGCCGTCGAGCACCGCGCGCATCACCGGCTGAGCCACGTACCGGCGCCGAGCACTCTCGCGCGAAGGTTCGTACGCGCGGATCAGACGGGGGTCGTCCACGAACCCGGGCTTGCTCCAGAATTCGTGGCCGGCGGATCCCGTCCACCACGCGTCCCTCTCGCCCCGCGGTAGGCCCTCCCCCTCGCTGTTGTGGTCGAAGGGGGCCATGGCCTTCGCGATCGCCTGCCGCACGAGGTCAGGCACGACGGGTGGCAGACACACGGTCAGCGCTTCTCTGGCCATGGGGAATCCCTTTCACAGGCTTCCTGCCGCTTCTTGCCGGGGCCCGGTCGGGCACGAACGCCCCGGCAGGTCGCGAGTACATCGTGTTTCCGGCTTGTGAGCGGCTTGTGTGGGGCAGATCTCGTCAACGTGACATACCACCACGTCAGAGAGGTGCGGAGTCCGCTCCGAGGGGCCCGTACAGACCCGTTCGCGTCGCTGGGGCGCGGAGCCGGGGCTAGCGTCGTACTAAAATTCCACGCTTGTTCGGAGCTGACCGGAATACCCCCAGGCATACCTGGGGTCCGCCGGCTCCCCCGGGAGACCCGGGAACGACATGTGAGGACCCGATGGCAGCCCTCCAGCACGGCCCCGCGTTCCAGCTGTCCGACGACGAGGTACGGGCCGAGTTCGGCGACCGGGCGCGATTCTCCGCGGCCTCCGCACCCTCTTCACGCACGCTCGTCGACATCCTCGACGCCTCCGTGCGCGCGTATCCCGACGAGCCCGCCCTCGACGACGGCCGCCGAGCCCTCACCTACCGCGCCCTGGCGATAGAGGTCGAGGCGCTGAGGCGGCGACTCAGTGACGCGGGGGTGGGACTCGGCGACCGCGTCGGCGTGCGCGTTCCGTCCGGTACCAACGATCTGTACGTGGCCGTTCTGGCCGTGCTGGCCGCCGGGGCCGCCTACGTCCCGGTGGACGCCGAGGACCCGGACGAGCGGGCCGAGCTGGTCTTCGGGGAGGCGGGCGTACGCGCCGTCGTCGGGGCCGGGCACGAGCTGACCGTCGAAGGGCGGAGCGAGGTCCCGGCCTCGCGGCCCGGGGTCGGCCACGACGCGTGGATCATCTTCACCTCCGGTTCGACCGGCAAGCCCAAGGGCGTGGCCGTCAGCCACCGTAGCGCCGCCGCCTTCGTGGACGCCGAGGCCGGTCTCTTCCTCACCGAGGATCCCATCGGGCCCGGTGACCGGGTCATGGCCGGGCTCTCCGTGGCCTTCGACGCCTCCTGCGAGGAGATGTGGCTGGCCTGGCGCTACGGGGCCTGCCTGGTGCCCGTACCGCGCTCCCAGGTGCGCAGCGGCGCCGACCTGGGGCCCTGGCTGGTCGAGCAGGAAATCACCGTCGTCTCCACCGTGCCCACGCTGGCCGCCCTGTGGGAGCCGGAGGCGCTCAACGAGGTACGGCTGCTGATCTTCGGCGGTGAGGCCTGCCCGCCCGAGCTGGTGCAGCGCCTGGTCACCGAGGGGCGTGAGGTGTGGAACACCTACGGGCCCACCGAGGCGACCGTCGTGGCCTGTGCCTCGCTCATGACCGGCGAGGAGCCGATCAGGATCGGGCTGCCGCTCGACGGCTGGGAGCTGGCCGTCGTCGACGAGGCCGGGGAGCCCGTGGCGATGGGCGGCAGCGGGCAGCTCGTCATCGGCGGGGTGGGGCTCGCCCGCTATCTCGACCCGGAGAAGGACGCCGAGAAGTACGCCCCGCTGAAATCGCTCGGCTGGGAGCGCGCGTACCGCAGCGGTGACCTGGTCAAGGCGGAGCCGGAGGGACTGGTCTTCCTCGGGCGCGCCGACGAGCAGATCAAGCTCGGCGGTCGCCGGATCGAGCTGGGGGAAGTGGACACCGCTCTCCAGGGGCTGCCGGGGGTGGCCGGGGCCGCTGCCGCCGTGCGGACCGCGCGCGGGGGAAATCAGCTCCTCGTCGGCTATGTCGTGCTCCAGGACGAGGTCCAGGAGGAGAACGGGGTCGAGGGTGGCGGCTGGGATCACGCGGCGGCCGTCGAGCGGCTGCGCGCGGAGCTGCCCGCGGCCCTCGTCCCGCTGATCGCGCTCGTGCCCGAGCTGCCGACCCGTACGTCCGGCAAGGTCGACCGGGACGCGCTGCCCTGGCCGCTGGAGAACCTGGAGACCGGCGGACCCACCGAGCAGCTCTACGGGACCGAGGCCTGGCTCGCCGAGCAGTGGAGCGAGGTGCTGGGCATCCCGGTGGGCTCCGCCCGGGACGACTTCTTCGCGATCGGCGGCGGCAGTCTCGCCGCAGCCCTGCTCACCACACGGCTGCGGACCCGCTACCCCAGCGCCGCCGTGCTCGACATCTACCAGCAGCCCGTGCTGCGGAAGCTGGCCCGGCATCTGGAGAAGTCCGCGCAGGGCGACGGTGCCGAGCGGCTGATCGCGCCGGTTCCGCCGCGGGCCAAGGCGGTCCAGCTGCTCGTACTGCTCCCCCTGTTCGCACTGCTCGGGCTGCGCTGGACCGTGGCGCTCGCCGCGCTCGGCAACGCGCTCCACTGGTTCGGGGCGTATCCATGGGCGCCGACCGCCTCCTGGTGGCTGGTCGGACCGTTGGCCATCCTGCTCTTCAGCCCGCCCGGACGGCTCGCGATCGGGGCCGGTGGCGCACGGCTGCTGCTGCGGAACGTGACGCCGGGGCGGTATCCACGCGGCGGGAGTGTGCATCTGCGGCTGTGGACGGCCGAACGGCTCGCCGAGTTCAGCGGGGCGACCTCGCTGACCGGGTCCTGGCTTGAGCGGTACGCGCGTGCGCTCGGCGCCAAGATCGGGCCCGACGTCGATCTGCACTCCCTGCCGCCCGTGACCGGCCTGCTCAAGCTCGGCCGCGGCGCCGCCGTGGAGTCCGAGGTGGACCTGTCGGGGCACTGGCTGGACGGCGACCGGCTGGAGATCGGCACGGTCAAGGTCGGCGCGCACGCCGTGGTCGGCACCCGCAGCATCCTCTTCCCCGGCGCCCGCGTGGGCAAGCGGGCCGAGGTGGCTCCCGGCTCCGCCGTCGTCGGGCACGTCCCCACCGGTCAGCGGTGGGCCGGCGCGCCCGCGGCCAAGCTCGGCAAGGCCAAGCGGGACTGGCCCAAGGAGCGCCCCCAGAAGGGCACGTACTGGCGGGTGATGTACGGGGCGACCGGGTTCGCGCTGACGATGCTGCCGGTGGTCTCGGGGCTTGCCGCACTGCTCGTCGTGGGTGTCTTCGTCTCGCCGGACGCCGGGCTCGTCGACGCGCTGCGCGGCGCCGCCGTGGCGCTGGTGCCGGCGACGCTCGCCTTCGGTCTCGCGTTCGCGCTGCTCCTGCTGGTCGCCGTGCGGCTGCTCAGCCTCGGACTGCGGCCCGGTACGCATCCGACGCACAGCAGGATCGGCTGGCAGGCCTGGACGGTCACCCAGCTGATGGACCGCTCCCGGGAGACGCTGTTCCCCCTGTACGCCGGACTGGTCACGCCGGTGTGGCTGCGGCTGCTCGGCATGCGGATCGGGCGGGGCGCCGAGGTGTCGACGGTCCTCGCGCTGCCCAGCCTGACGACGGTCGGCGAGGGCGCGTTCCTGGCCGACGACACGCTGACCGCGCCGTACGAGCTCGGCGGCGGCTGGATGCGGATCGGACGGGCCGAGATCGGGCGCCGGGCCTTCCTCGGGAACTCCGGGATGACCGGACCGGGCCGCTCGGTGCCGGACGGCGGCCTGGTGGGTGTGCTGTCCGCGACGCCGAAGAAGGCCAAGAAGGGCAGCTCCTACCTGGGGCTGCCGCCGGTCAGGCTGCCCCGCTCGACACAGGGCGGCGACCAGAGCCTCACGTACGACCCGCCGGTACGGCTGCTGTGGGCGCGCGGGCTCGTCGAGCTGTGCCGGATCGTGCCCGTCTTCTGCTCGGCGGCGCTCGCCGTGCTGACGGTGGCCGCGCTGAGCGCGCTGGGCGCGTGGGCCTGGGCGGTCGCCGGGCTGGTGCTGCTGGGCGCCGGGGCGGCCGCCGGGCTGCTGTCCGTGGTCGCGAAGTGGGTGCTCGTGGGGCGGCACCGCGCCGGTGAGCACCCGCTGTGGAGCGGTTTCGTGTGGCGCAACGAGCTGGCCGACACCTTCGTCGAGGTCGTCGCCGTGCCGTGGTTGGCCGGGTCCGTGCCGGGTACTCCGGTCCTGAACCTGTGGCTCCGCGGCCTCGGCGCCCATATCGGCAAGGGTGTCTGGGTGGAGAGCTACTGGCTGCCCGAGACGGATCTGGTGACACTGGAGGACGCGGCGACGGTCAACCGTGGCTGTGTGCTGCAGACCCACCTCTTCCACGACCGGATCTTGAGGACGGATACTGTGGTCCTCCGTGAGGGCGCCACCCTGGGTCCGGGCGGAATCGTTCTGCCCGGCAGCACCGTCGGGGCGCGCAGCACACTGGGACCCGCGTCCCTCGTCATGGCGGCCGAATCCGTTCCCGCCGACACCCGCTGGCTGGGCAACCCGATCGAGGCGTGGCGTCCCTAGGCGCGACCCCGTACGGCGGCCTCGTACGGCGGTCCTCGGGCGGATCGGGCAGCGGTCGGCGTACCGGCCGTCGTACGGGCACAGTGCAGGGGAGCAGACACTTCAGTGGTTCAGCAGACAGTGGGAGCGGATCCGTACTTCCCGGCGAACGGTGATCCCCGTTACCGGGTGCATCGGTACGAACTCGCCCTGGACTACCGTCCGGGACCCAACCGGCTGTCCGGCACCGCGCGCCTGAACGCCATAGCGGGCCGGTCGCCGCTCGCCGAGTTCCAGCTGAACCTCGCCGACTTCCGGATCGGGCGGGTCCGGATCGACGGGCGGGCCACGCACTACACGCACCGGGGCGGCAGACTGCGGATCCGCCCCGCGAAGCCGGTCCGGGCCGGAGCCGCGTTCACCGTGGAGGTCCACTGGTCGGGCAACCCCAAGCCGGTACGCAGCCCGTGGGGCGGCCTCGGCTGGGAGGAACTGGAGGACGGGGCGCTGGTGGCGAGCCAGCCGGTGGGCGCGCCGTCCTGGTACCCGTGCAACGACCGGCCCGCCGACAAGGCCTCGTACCAGATCGCCGTGACCACGCCGTCGGCGTACTCGGTGGTGGCGGGCGGACGGCTGCTGACACGTACGCCCAAGGCGTCCACGACGACGTGGGTGTACGAGCAGTCGGCGCCGACGTCCAGTTATCTGGTCGGTCTTTCCATCGGCAAGTACCAGACCGTGCTGCTCGGCGACCCGGGGCTCGGCGGGGTGCCGCAGTCGGGGCACATCCCGGCGCGGCTGCTCACGGAGTTCTCGCGGGACTTCGCCCGGCAGCCCGCGATGATGACGCTCTTCGAGGAGTTGTTCGGGCCTTATCCGTTCGGTGAGTACGCGGTCGTGGTCACCGAGGAGGAGCTCGACGTCCCGGTCGAGGCGCAGGGGCTCTCGCTGTTCGGCGCCAACCATGTGGACGGGGGGCGGGGGTCCGAGCGGTTGGTCGCGCACGAGTTGGCGCACCAGTGGTTCGGTAACAGTGTGAGCATCGCCGACTGGCGGCACATCTGGCTGAACGAGGGGTTCGCGAAGTACGCGGAGTGGCTGTGGTCCGAGCGGTCGGGCGGGCGCAGCGCCCAGACTCTGGCCGGGCTCGCCCATCGGGGGCTGGCCGGGAAGCCGCAGGATCTCAAACTGGCCGATCCCGGTCGGAAGCTGATGTTCGACGACCGGCTGTACGAGCGGGGCGGGCTCGTTCTGCACGCGGTGCGGTGTGCGTTGGGGGATGAAGTCTTCTTCCGGATGTTGCGGGGGTGGGTTTCCGTGCATCGGGGTGGGGCGGTCACCACTGCCGCGTTTGTCGCGCATGTGGCTCGGTATGCGGTGGAGCCGTTGGACGAGCTGTTCGCCGCGTGGGTTTTCGAGGCTGCGTTGCCTGCGTTGCCCTCGGCGGGGGCGGGGATTCCTGAGCGGCCGTCCTATCCGCCCAGCGGGAGTGACCGTCGTCGGTGGCGTGCGGGTCCGTAGGGGCTGGTTGCGCCGTTCCCCGCGCCCCTTGGGGGTGGGGGTGAGCGGTGTCAGGACAGTGCGGGTGCGTCGGGGTTGAGTGCGCCGTTCCCCGCGCCCCCAGGAGGTGGGGGTGAGCGTCGTCGGGAACGTGCGGGTCCGTAGGGGCCGGGCGCGCCGTTCCCCGTGCCCCCAGGGGGTGGGGGTGAGCGGTGTCAGGACAGTGCGGGTGCGTCGGGGTTGAGTGCGCCGTTCCCCGCGCCCCCAGGGGGTGGGGGCAGGGTCGTCAGTCTGTGGGTGGGTTTGTTCTTTGCCACTTCCAGAGCTCATTGGCACGGTGATCGTGTTCGAAGCGGGCGCTGAAGGGATCGGCTCGGCCGATGGCCCTGGCGGTGCGCGGATCGTCGCGCAGCGCGAGGCCGTACGCGGCCTCCAGCCGGGTGATGGGGTCGTCCTCGTCGAGCAGCGCCCACAGAGCGGCGGCGACGGCGGTGCTCCGGTCCGGGGAGGCAGCCAGTTCAGCTGCCACCACCCCCCGCAGGACGGGGTCCGAGTCTTCGGCCAGGAGCACCAGCGCCTGGGTGACCTGCGGGAGGAGACCGGCGTCTCCTCTGCCCGCCCGGCACGCGTTGGTCCGTACCGTGGCGTCCGGGTCGTGGGTGAGGGAGAGCAGCGCGGCCCTGGCTGCACGGGTGAGGGAAGCGTCATCGCCCGAAAGGACAGCGGGGACTTCACGGCGTACGAGGGCATCGGGATGGCCGGCGTGGCGCAGCCCGAGTGCCTCTCGGCCGGGGTGCTCGTACTCGGCGAAGGCGTTGAGTACGTGCGCGAGCACCGTGCTGTCGCCTTCTTCGGCTGCCCAGACGGCCAGCATGTCGCTCTCCTTCGTCGCGTAGGACGGGGCGCAGCCGCTGACTCCCCGCATCCACAAGTAGCGCGCGACGGTACGGCGGTACGAGGCGTCGGGGTGGTGGCGAAAGGCCACCACGGCCGACCACGTCTCGAAACTGCGGCGCTGACGGAGCACCGAACAGACCTCCCACCACGTCACATGGTCCTCATCCGGCTGCTGTGCGGCGCGGGCGATCAGTTCGTCCACGGGAGTGAGGATGCGGAAAGCCCACTCCAGCGAGGTCAGGACGGCGCCGTGCCCGGACCGCGTGACGAGGCCGCCCAAGGAGACTTGCGGGACCGACTCCCAGGCGTACGTGCCGTCCTGAACCGAGACTGTGACGGCGGGGCCCTGCGCCCCCGTCAGGCGCCGCAACTGCTCGGCCGAGCCCGTCTCGTACCGGTCGCGGGCCAGGGCGAGAAGCTGCTCACGGACGGCTTCCGGCAGCCGCAGTCGGGGCTCGTCGCCCAGCACCGCCGAAAGGACCGCCGGGGAGCCGCCGTCCACGGCCCGCCACAGTGGGGTGGTCCCGTCGGGCAGCGTTCGGTCGGGGTCCGCACCACCCCGAACCAACACCTCAGCCACCGGGGCGTCGTAGGCTGCCACGGCCGAGCACAGCACCGGCAGCCCGGCGCAGTCCACCGCGTTGGGGTTGGCTCCTGTCTCCAACAGGGTCCGCACCGCCTCGGCATCGGCCGCCTGCACCGCCGATACGAGTCGGCCGTCGAGTGCGTCCTCGTTCACGCTCCCCGCTCCCCCCCCCCAGCCGCTGACATCACTTACCGGTCCCGCCTGTTCGCGCGCCGGGCTGATGTCCGGCACGAGCCGCGGGACTCTACCTGACCGTTATCGGAACATGCGGGTCCGATGTGGCTGGGTGCGCCGTTCCCACAGGCCGTGTGGCAGCAGAATGGAGCGCATGTCCCGACGCACCTCGCACTCTCGCAACCAGCGCCGTTCCGCTCCCGCGCACGACCCCTCCTGCCCTTGCGGTCTCGCGAAGACGTACGAGGAGTGCTGTGGCCGGTTTCACCGGGGTGAGGGCGCGGCTCCGACCGCCGAGGCACTCATGCGCTCGCGCTACTGCGCATTCGTGAAGCGGGACGAGGCGTACCTGCTGCGGACCTGGCATCCGCGCACCCGTCCGACCCGCCTGGACCTGGACCCGGCGACGCGCTGGACCGCCCTGGAGATTCTCGCCACCACGGAGGGCACGCCCTTCCACACCACGGGCACGGTGACGTTCCGCGCGACCTACGCGGGCGGCTCGCTCCAGGAACACAGCCGCTTCGAACGGGCGGACGGCACATGGGTGTACGTGGACGGAGACATCTCCTAGGGGGCGGGGAACGGCGTCTCAGGGGCGCGGGGAACGGCGCGATCTTTTGTCTTTCAGGGGCGCAGCCCCAAGGGGCGCGGGGATCGGCGCGCCCAGACACGACGCACAAGCACCCGCACCCGCACCCGCACCGGAGCAACCACCCACGAACGCGGAGCCGTTCAGGACATTCAGCCCTCCGGGCTGAGAATGTCCAACTCCTGAAGCGCCCCCAGCACGACCTCCCGAGTCAACGCCTCGGCAAGAACCGCGTCGCCCGCCCGGACCGCCTCGGCGACCTGCACATGCAGCGTGACCGCCGCCGGATCGGGATCCTCGAACATCACCTGATGATGCGTACGCCCGGCGAGGACCTCGGCGACCACATCCCCCAGCCGAGCGAACATCTCGTTCCCGGAGGCGTTCAGCACGATCCGGTGGAACGCGATGTCGTGGACGAGGTACCCCTCCAGCTTGTGGCCGCGTGAATGGGCCACCATGCCGAGCGCGCACTCGGTCAGCTCCGCGCACTGCTCGGCCGTAGCGTGCTTCGCGGCCAGCCCCGCCGCGACGGGCTCGACGGCACAGCGCAGCATGGTCAGCGAGCGCAGCTGCCGCGGCCGGTCGGCGCCCGCCAGACGCCAACGGATGACCTGCGGATCGTAGACATTCCACTCGTTCGCGGGACGTACGGTCACGCCGACGCGGCGACGGGACTCGACGAGGTGCATCGACTCCAGGACCCGGACGGCCTCACGCATCACCGAACGTGAGACCTCGAAACGCTGCGCCAGCTCATCCGTGCGCAGAACACTGCCCGGGGGGTACTCGCCCGCGGTGATCGAAGGACCGAGGCGTTCCAGTACATGGCCGTGCAGCCCCCGGCCCGATGTGCTCATGGGTTCAGGGTACGAGGAAGAGAGCGCGAACAAAAAGTCAGACTTATACGTCACAGACTCTTGAATTCATCTGACCTATGGGTTTCAGTGTCGTGACGGATGCGGCACCCGACGTTCATCCGGCATCCGATGTCGAAGAAGACAGCGAGGCAGTTATGACTACCCCCCACGTCGTCGTGGTGATGGGCGTGGCAGGCACGGGCAAGACCACCATCGGGCCCCTGCTTGCGGACCGGCTCGGCGTTCCCTACGCCGAGGCCGACGATTTCCACCCCGAGGCCAACATCGCCAAGATGTCGGCCGGTACTCCACTCACGGACGAGGACCGCCGCCCCTGGCTAGACGCCATCGGCGCCTGGGCACACGGGCGGGCCGGACTCGGCGGGGTGGTCAGCTGTTCCGCGCTGAAGCGCGACTACCGGGACCGGCTCAGGGCGGCCGCTCCCGACGTCGTCTTCCTTCACCTCACCGGTGATCGCGAACTCATCGAGGACCGGATGGCTCACCGCAAGGGCCACTTCATGCCCACGGCACTCCTCGACTCCCAGTTCGCCACCCTCCAGCCGCTCCAGGAGGACGAGTCGGGTGTCGCCGTGGACGTCATCGGCACCCCCGACGAGATCACCGGGCGGGCCGTGACCGCGCTGGACGGCCTCGCCCGGTAAAGCCCCCGCCCCCGCCCCCCACCCTGCAAGGCCCCTCCCCTCTCCCCCTCCCCATGCAAGGAAACGCACCGTGACCAGACTCAGCGTCGAGATGCTGGCAGCGGATCCCGTCGAGCCGATCACCTCGGCGGGCCATGCTCAGCTGGGCATCGCCGTTCTGGCGGGCATCGCCGTCATCGTCCTGCTCATCACCAAGTTCAAGCTCCACGCCTTCCTCGCGCTGACCATCGGGTCGCTGGCGCTCGGCGCCTTCGCCGGAGCACCGCTCGACAAGGCGATCACCAGCTTCTCGGCCGGTCTCGGTTCGACCGTCGCCGGCGTGGGCGTGCTGATCGCGCTCGGCGCGATCCTCGGCAAGCTGCTCGCGGACTCCGGCGGCGCCGACCAGATCGTCGACACGATCCTCGCCAAGGCGGGCGGCCGCTCGATGCCCTGGGCGATGGTGCTGATCGCCTCGGTGATCGGACTGCCGCTCTTCTTCGAGGTCGGCATCGTCCTGCTCATCCCGGTCGTCCTGATGGTGGCCAAGCGCGGCAACTACTCGCTGATGCGCATCGGCATCCCGGCACTCGCGGGCCTGTCCGTGATGCACGGGCTGATTCCGCCGCACCCCGGCCCGCTGGTCGCGATCGACGCGGTCGACGCGAACCTCGGTGTCACCCTGGCCCTCGGCATCCTCGTCGCCATCCCCACCGTGATCATCGCGGGGCCGGTCTTCTCCAAGTACGCGGCCCGCTGGGTGGACGTCCCGGCGCCGGAGAAGATGATCCCCCAGCGCGCCTCCGAAGACCTGGAGACGCGTCCCGGTTTCGGCGTCACCATCGCCACCGTGCTGCTGCCGGTCGTGCTGATGCTGGCCAAGGCGCTGGTGGACATCGTCGTCGACGACCCGACGCACATGGTGCAGCGCGTCTTCGACGTGATCGGCTCCCCGCTGATCGCGCTGCTCGTGGCCGTGATCGTCGCCATGTTCACCCTCGGCCGCGCGGCCGGCTTCACCAAGGGCCGGCTCTCCACGACCGTCGAGAAGTCGCTCGGCCCCATCGCGGGCATCCTGCTGATCGTCGGCGCGGGCGGCGGCTTCAAGCAGACGCTGATCGACTGCGGGGTGGGCCAGATGATCCTGGACATCTCCAAGGACTGGTCGATCCCCGCCCTGCTGCTCGCCTGGCTGATCGCGGTGGCGATCCGGCTCGCGACCGGTTCCGCGACCGTCGCCACCATCTCGGCGGCCGGTCTCGTGGCTCCGCTCGCGGCCGACATGTCGACCACGCACACCGCGCTGCTCGTCCTCGCGATCGGCGCCGGTTCGCTGTTCTTCAGCCATGTGAACGACGCCGGGTTCTGGCTGGTCAAGGAGTACTTCGGGCTGAGTGTCGGCCAGACCATCAAGACCTGGTCGGTCATGGAGACCATCATCTCGGTGGTCGCCGGAGGCCTGGTGCTGCTGCTCTCGCTTGTCATCTAGCCGGCCACCCAGGCAGTCACCACGGCCCACGGCCAGAAGGAGCAGTACGGCGATGACCCACCCCCTCTTCGACATCAGCGGCCGTACGGCGCTGGTCACCGGGTCCAGCCGGGGCATCGGCCTCGCGCTGGCCCGGGGGCTCGCGGAAGCGGGCTGCACGGTCGTGCTGAACGGCCGCGACACCGGCCGGCTCGCCGAGGCCGCGGCACAGCTGCCCGGCGAGGTCCACACCGCCGCCTTCGACGTGACCGACGGTCCGTCGGTGGCCGCCGGGATCGCGGACGTCGAGGAGCGGGTGGGTCCACTGGACATCCTCGTGAACAACGCCGGAATGCAACTGCGGGCCCCGCTCCTGGAGTTCACCGACGCCGACTGGCACCGCATGCTCGACACCAACCTGACCAGCGCCTTCCTGGTGGGCCGCGAGGCCGCCCGGGGCATGACCGCGCGCGGTCACGGCAAGATCGTCAACATCTGCTCGCTGCAGAGCGAGGTGGCACGGCCCGGCATCGCGCCGTACGCCGCCACCAAGGGCGCGCTGAAGATGCTCACCAAGGGCATGTGCGCCGACTGGGGCCCGCACGGGGTGCAGGTGAACGGGCTCGGCCCCGGCTACATCGAGACCGAACTCACCCAACCCCTCGTGGACGACCCGGAGTTCAGCGCGTGGGTCAGGCGCCGGACCCCGGCAGGCCGCTGGGGTCGTACGGAGGACCTGGTCGGCGGCGTGCTGTTCCTCGCCTCTCCGGCGGCGGACTTCGTCGGCGGCCAGGTGCTGTACGTCGACGGCGGCATGACCAGCGTTCTCTAGGAGGCTTCACCCATGCTCGGTTGCGTGATCCACGGTCAGGGCGACCTCCGGGTGGACGAACTCCCCACCCCCTCCCCGGGCCCCGGCGAGGCACTTGTCGCCGTGCGCTACGGCGGGGTGTGCGGATCCGATCTCCACTACTGGCGGCACGGCGGAGTGGGCGACTTCCGGCTCCGCGAGCCGATGGTCCTGGGCCACGAGATCGTGGGCACGGTCCTCGCGTACGGAACCGGCGCCACCGGTACTCTCCCCGTCCCGGGTACGGCAGTCGCCGTGCACCCCGCCACCCCGTGCGGTGTGTGCCCGGAGTGCGCCGACGGCCGCCGGAACGTGTGCCGTGACACCCGCTACCTCGGCAGTGCGGCCCGCACCCCTCACGTACAGGGCGGATTCGCGACCCAGGTCGTCGTCCCCGCCGAACAGTTGAGGCCGCTGCCGCCGGATCTCCCCCTGCGGCGGGCCGTGTTGGCCGAGCCGCTGTCCGTCGCCCTGCACGCGGTGGGCCGGGTGGGTGACGTCAGGGGGAAGCACGTCCTCGTGACCGGTGCCGGTCCGATCGGTTGTCTGGTCGTCGCGGCGGCGAAGGCGGCGGGGGCCGCGCGCGTTACGGCGACCGACCTGCTGCCACGGGCACTGGAGTACGCGGTGGCCGCGGGCGCCGACTCCGTCGTACGGGCGGACGAACCGTCCTCCCCCGACTGGCCGTCCGAGGTGGACGCGGCCGTCGAGGCCTCCGGGGTCGCCGCCGGTCTGGACACCTGCCTGCGCCTCGTGCGGCGCGGCGGGGTCGTCGTCCAGCTCGGCATGCTGCCGCCCGGCCGGAGCGCCTTCCCCGGCAACCTTCTCGTCAGCCGCGAGATCGACCTCCGAGGAGCCTTCCGCTTCGACAGGGAGTTCGACACCGCACTCACCCTCCTGGCGAGCGAGCCCCGCTTCGACCGCCTGATCAGCGCGGTACTCCCCCTCACAGAAGCGGAACCAGCCTTCACCCTCGCAACCAACAGAGCAGAATCCTGCAAGGTCCTACTGGACTTCACCCCTCACTAGGGGCACGGGCAGCGGCGCAGTGTTGTCGCCTCCAGGCGCGCGGCCTGCGGCCTCCAGGGGCGCGGGGAACGGCGCGACCAGCCCCCACAACCGGCCACTTCCCCACGCACGAGGAACCACACGAGCCCCTCCGAAGTCTCCCTCTACGCAAGTGATCATCCTCGCAGCGGAAGAGAGAGCCACCTTGGAAAGCGCAAACCTCCACCCCAGCCGCCGAACCGCCCTGACCCTCGGAGCCGCCGCCGGCGCCGCCGCGCTGGCCACAGGCGCGACCCCGCAGGCCCACGCGGCGGCGAAGCCGAAAACGAGGGCGGACACGGCGGACACGGCGAACCACGTCATCGTCAAGGCGCTCGCCGAGCTGGAGCACACCCACGCGGCCCGCCTGGGCATCTACGCCCGCAACACCGCCACAGGCAAAACCGTGCGGTACCGCGCAGACGAAACGTTCCCGATGTGTTCGGTCTTCAAGACCCTCGCCGCCGCGGCCGTCCTACGGGACCTCGACCGCCGAGGCGAGTTCCTGGACCTGCTGATCCGGTACACCGAGCAGGACCTCAAAAGGGCGGGCGGCTCCCCCGTCACGGGGCTCAAGGAGAACCTCGCCAACGGCATGACCGTCGCCGCCCTCTGCCACGCGGCCATCGCCCACAGCGACAACGCCGCGGCGAACCTCCTGCTCCACGAGCTGGGCGGCCCGACCGCGATCACCCGCTTCTGCCGCTCGATCGGGGACCCCACAACCCGCCTCGACCGGTTGGAGCCCGAACTGAACTCGGCCGAGCCGTGGCGCACGACGGACCTCACCAGCCCCGCCGCCATCGGACGGACGTACGCGAGGCTCACCCTCGGTGACGCGCTCGTGCCCCGGGACAGGCGACAGCTGACCGAGTGGCTGCTGGCCAACACCACCAGCACGAATCGTTTCCGCGCGGGCCTGCCCACGGACTGGGCGCTCGGCGACAAGACGGGCACGGGCAGGTACGGCACCAGCAACGACGTGGGCATCGCATGGACGCCGGACGGGACACCCATCGTCCTGGCAGTCCTGTCCACCAAGCCCGACGAGGACGCCCCGAAGGACGACGAACTCGTCGCCGAGGCGGCCAGACTCCTGGCGCCGGCGCTGGGCTAGAACCAGCAGCGCCAGGGCCCTACGGCCGCCAGAGCGGATGCTCCCGCTCGGCCCACTCGCGGCTGACCGACCCCGTCCGCAGTCCCCGTCGGGACTCCGGGCGGGCGAGGGCCATCCCGATGTGTCCCGCGAGGACGAGGCCGATGGTCAGCGCGAGCCAGTCGTGCCCGAAGGTCGCACTCGTGCGCCAGACCAGTGGGGCGAGGTGGGTGAACCACATGAGCAGCCCCGTGCCGACCATGACCAGGACGGCACCGGCGATCCAGGCCGCGTACGTCTTCTGACCCGCGTTGAACTTCCCGGCCGGCCGGGACTCGGGCCGGGCGTCCCGGCGCAGCGCGGACCGCAGCCAGACCCGGTCGTGCGGCCCGAAGCGGTTGAGCAGCCGCAGGTCCGCCCGGAAGGCACGCGAGACGAGCCCGGCGAGGACGGGTACGGGAAGCAGCAGTCCGGACCACTCGTGCAGCCGCACGACCAGCTCGCGGCGGCCGACGAGTTCGGCGAGCTGGGGCAGGTAGAGGCAGCCCGCGGTCAGCACGCACACCCCCATCAGGAGTGCTGTCGTGCGGTGCACCCAGCGTTCGGCGGGCGTGAAACGGCGGACCCGCAACGCACCCGCGAGACGCTCCCCGGCTTCCGATGCGACGGCCGGTGCGGTGTCCGGTGCAACGGGCTGTACGGCGGCCCGTGCCTTCGAAGCGTCGGTCTCGGGCGTCTCAGGTGGTCTCATCGTCACGTCCGTTCGACCGGCCGACCCATGCGTCCACGTCGTAGCCCCGCTCTTCCCAGTAGCCGGGGCGGACGTCCGAGGTCACGGTGATGCCGGAGAGCCACTTCGCCGACTTGTAGAAGTACATGGGGGCCACATAGAGGCGCACGGGACCGCCGTGGGCGTGGTTGATGTTCTTGTCCTGCATGCGCAGGGCGACGAGGACGTCGGCGCGGCGGGCCTGGTCCAGGGTCAGGCTCTCCGAGTACGCCCCGTCGAAGCAGGTGAAGCGCACCGCCCCGGCCGAAGGGCGCACCCCCGCGGCGTCCAGCAGCCGGGACAGGCGTACCCCTTCGAAGGGGGTGTCGGGCACCCGCCAGCCGGTGACGCACTGGACGTCACGGACCATCCGTGTCTGCGGCAGGGCACGCAGATCGGACAGGGTGTACGTACCGGGGTGGTCGACCAGGCCGTCGATCTTCAGACGGTAGGAGTCCTCGTCCTTGTGCGGGACGGAGGAGGTGACCGAGTAGTAGCGGAAGCCGCCACCGTTGGGGAGCAGGCCGGTCAGACCGGTGGGGTCCTTGTCGGCGGCGCTGCCGAGGAAGGACTCCAGGCCGCGCTGGAGGGTGGGCGCGGTGGCCACGCCGAGGGCGCCGAGTCCGAGCATCCCGAGCATGAGCCGGCGCCCCACCGGGGCGCCGCCCTCTTCGGGGTCGCCCGCGGCCGCTGACGAAGGTTCCGGGTTCACACACTGATTCGAGCACCCCTGAACCCCCGAAGCCAGGGTCCGAGGGTGCTCGTCAGCGTTCCGTAATGACTTCTTACGCGTTTCTCAGGCGCGGGAAGGCAGGGACAGGAGGTCAGGAGAGGGAGGCCGGAGGTCAGGAGCGGGCGTCCGGGAGCGGGACCCCGCGGACCCGGGCGGTCAGGAGTCGGACTTCGCCGCCTTGTCCAGCTGGAACGCCTCGTTGCCGAGTCCGATGCCCGCGTACGCCTGGGGCCTGCGGGCGCGCAGGAACAGGCCCTGGGCGACGCCCGCGGCGGCGGCCAGCACGATGATGCCGGGCAGCAGCCAGCTCAGCGATGAGCCGGGGCCCGCGCCGACGAGGACGTCGAAGTCCTTGACGGTGTAGACGGCGATGACGAGGAGCGAGAGTCCCGCGATCACCGAGCAGGCCAGGCGCCAGGCCTGGGCGCGCCCGGCGCCCCTGCGGACGAAGAAGGCGACGACGGAGAGCGAGGCCGCGGCCATCAGCACGATGACGCCGAGCGCGCCGACGTTGCCCATCCAGGTGAAGAGGTGCAGTACGGGCGCTGTCGGGTCGCCGACCGGCTTGTCGTCGGCGACGGCGAACGCCACGACGACCACCACGGCGACGGCCGACTGGAGCAGCGAGCCCGTGCCGGGGGCGCCGCTCGCGCCCGTGGTCCTGCCGAAGGCGGCGGGCAGCAGTCCCTCGCGGCCCATGGCGAAGGCGTACCGGGCGACGACGTTGTGGAAGCTGAGCATCGCGGCGAACATGCCGGTCACGAACAGGACGTGGAGCACGTCGGTGAACGTGCCGCCGAGCCGTGACTCGGTGAGGAAGAACAGCAGTCCGGCGCTCTGCTTCTGCGAGGCGCCCACGATCCCGGAGGGGCCCGCGGCGACGGTCAGCGCCCAGGAGCTGAGCGCGAAGAACACGGCCACGAAGCCGATCGCGAGGAACATCACGCGCGGGACCAGGATGTGCGGGCGGCTGGTCTCCTCCGCGTACACGGGGGCCTGTTCGAAGCCGAGGAACGCGGCGATGCAGAAGCACAGCGCGGTGCCGAGACCCGCTCCGGTGAGGGTGTCCGGGTTGAAGGCGTGCAGCGACAGGCCTTCCTTGGCGGGGTCGGCGACGGCCGCGATGTCGAAGATCACGACGAGCGCGACCTCGATGAGCAGCAGTACGCCGAGCACGCGCGCGTTGACGTCGATCTTCAGCCAGCCGAGGGCGCCGACGAGGAGGGCGGCCACCAGCGCCGGTATCCACCAGGCGAGTTCGAGGTCGAGGTAGGTGGCGAACAGGCCGGACACCTCGAAGCCGAAGATGCCGTAGATGCCGATCTGGAGCGCGTTGTAGGCGACGAGCGCGACCGCCGCGGCGCCCGAGCCCGCCATGGCGCCGAGTCCCCGGGAGATGTACGCGTAGAAGGCGCCCGCGTTGTGGACGTGGCGGCTCATCTCGGCGTACCCGACGCTGAAGAGGACGAGCACGACGCCGAGCAGCACGAAGAGCAGGGGCTGCCCGACGATGCCCATCACCGCGAATGTAGTGGGCATGACACCCGCGACCACCATGAGAGGGGCGGTCGCCGCGAGGACGGAGAGCAGCAGGCCCCCCGTCCCCAGCCGGTCGGAACGCAGGGCCCGGTCCTGGCCCTTGAAGGTGCTGATGCCGCTCTCCGCGGCGCCCTGTCTGCTCGTGCTTGCGCTCTTGCTCGTGCTCGACGCACTCGTGGTGCGTGAACTGCCCGTCGTCATGGCGGGGTCGTCCTTTCGGCTGGCAGGCCGGCGGCGTTCGGCCGGCCGGGCTGGCTGTCGGGCGGGGCTGTCGTTCAGACCGTGCCGAGCACGCTGTCGCGTGCGGCATGGAAGGCCTTGTGCGGATCCCGGTCGGGGTACGACCACGGCACCGCGGTCGCGTACGGTCCGATGCGGTGGAACAGGGCGGCGGCCTCGGCGCCCCGGCCCTCGCAGTACTTGGCGTGGACGAGGAAGTTGAGGTCGAGCCGGCTGCGCGGATGGTCGTCGCGCTCCCACTCCAGCCACCAGTCGAAGGCCGACTTCATCACCTGGCGCGCCCGGCGCCCCACCCAGTGCCCGGAGGCCACGGGGTCGGCCGATTCGCTGCCGGCCGCGGCCAGGACGCGGTAGCGCTCGGCGTGCGCGACGACGGGCAGGACCGCGAGCGGGGAGTCGGCGGGCGCCTGTTCGGCGGACCAGGTCGCGAAGTCGTAGACCTCGTGCAGCGGGTCCTGCCCGGCGTCGGGGCGCCGTTCGGCGAGCCGGGCGACCATCAGATGGTGGGCGTGGTGATGGTCGGGGTAGCGGTGGCGGACCTCGTCGAAGAGCTGGACCACGTCCTGGTCGGCGCCGAGGACGCGCTCCAGCATCAGCAGCCCGAGCCAGGGCGTCGGGTCGGCGGGCAGCGCGTCGGCCGCGGCGCGGCACGCCTCACGCGCCCTGGTCGGCTTCTCCTTGCCGTTCAGGGCGCGTTGGACGGTGGCGACGGCGAGCAGCACGGCGGCGTCGCCCGACTCGGGTTCGGCGAGCTGCCAGTCGCGGGCCCAGGCGAGCGTGCCGCCCTCCTGGGCCAGGGTCGTGACGCGGTGCCCCCGGCGGTCCCAGTCGTCACCGGTGTCGGCCAGCAGGGCCCGTACGGTGGTCCACCGCCCCTGGGCCAACGCGGCGCGGGCGGCGACGAGTTCGGTGTCGTCGAGTGCGGCGTCGAAGGACTGGACCGCGCGCTTGCGGGCTCGGCCGAGGGGTGGCGGAGGTGGGGACACCGCGGAACTCCCTCGCACGACGCGGATATTCAGTGGTCTGGTGTATTCGTGGATGTTTTGTACAACCGGTTGACATTTACCGATGACCGGTTTTTGTCAGCGGCCGATCACGGACAGCCAACCCCCACCGCGTGTTCGCGTCAAGGCCCGCCTCTCACTGACACGCGTCAACCCGGGCCCCGGCGAAGTGAGTTGGGACTCATCCGTCAGTTCACGGCCTTCGCCGCGGCCCGCCCCGCCGTGCGCCCGGAAAACAGGCAGCCGCCGAGGAACGTCCCCTCCAGGGACCGGTATCCGTGCACTCCGCCGCCGCCGAACCCGGCCGCCTCCCCCGCCGCGTACACCCCGGACAGCGGGTCGCCGCCCTCGGTGAGGACCTGGGACGACAGGTCGGTCTCCAGGCCGCCGAGCGTCTTGCGGGTGAGGATGTTGAGGCGGACGGCGATGAGCGGACCGGCCTTGGGGTCGAGGATGCGGTGCGGGGTGGCCGTACGGATCAGCTTGTCGCCGAGGTAGGCGCGGGTGCCGCGGACCGCCATCACCTGGAGGTCCTTGGTGTAGGGGTTGGCGATCTCCCGGTCGCGCGCGACGATCAGGCCGCGCAGTTCGGCCTCGTCGATGAGCGGTTCCTTGGTCAGCGCGTTCATACCGCGGACGAGTGCGCCGAGGTCCTTCTCGATGACGAAGTCGGCGCCGTTGTCCATGAACGCCCGTACCGGCGCCGGTACGTCGGCCCTGGCCCGCTGGAAGACACCCTTGACGGACTTGCCGGTGAGGTCGGGATTCTGCTCGGAGCCCGAGAGCGCGAACTCCTTGCCGATGATCCGCTGGTTGAGCACGAACCACGTGTAGTCGTGGCCGGTCTTCATGATGTGTTCGAGCGTGCCGAGCGTGTCGAAACCCGGGAACAGCGGTACGGGCAGCCGGTTGCCGCGGGCGTCCAGCCAGAGCGAGGACGGGCCGGGCAGGATGCGGATGCCGTGCTTGTCCCAGATGGGGTTCCAGTTCTGGATGCCCTCGGTGTAGTGCCACATGCGGTCGCGGTTGATGAGGTGCGCGCCGGCGTCCTCCGCGATGCCGAGCATCTCGCCGTCCACGTGCGCGGGCACGCCGGAGATCATCCGCTCGGGCGGGGTGCCCAGGCGCTCGGGCCAGTTGGCGCGGACGAGGTCGTGGTTGCCGCCGATGCCACCCGAGGTGACGATCACCGCCTGGGCCCTGAGCTCGAAGGCGCCGGTGACCGTCCTGCCGCTGGCCCGGCCGCGCTCGACGCCCGACGGCTCCAGGATCTCGCCGCTCACGGTGTCGACCGAGCCCGCGCTGCGCGACAGACCGGTGACGCGGTGGCGGAACTTGAGCTGTACGAGGCCCCGCGCGACGCCCGCGCGGACCCGCCGCTCGAAGGGCGCGACCAGACCCGGACCCGTACCCCAGGTGATGTGGAAGCGCGGTACGGAGTTGCCGTGGCCGCCCGCGTCGTAACCGCCGCGCTCGGCCCAGCTGACCACCGGGAACCAGCGGACGCCCTGCTTGTGCAGCCAGCTCCGCTTCTCACCGGCCGCGAAGTCGACGTACGCCTCGGCCCACTTGCGGGGCCAGTGGTCCTCGGGGCGGTCGAAGGCCGCGGTGCCCATCCAGTCCTGGAGGGCCAGCGCGTGACTGTCCTTGATCCGCATCCGGCGCTGCTCGGGCGAGTCCACGAAGAACAGGCCGCCGAACGACCAGTGCGCCTGACCGCCGATCGACTGCTCCGGCTCCTGGTCGAGAAGGATCACCTTGCGTCCCGCGTCGACGAGTTCCGCGGTCGCCGCGAGCCCGGCGAGCCCCGCTCCGATCACGATCACATCTGCGTCGTACGCCATGAGCAGGTCCCCTTCGGCCTTGTTACTGATCGGTTGCTACTGATCGGTCAGATCCTTGGGCAAGGGAGTGACCCAGTCAACTGCCGGGTCGCGGGTACTCGGGCTACAGTCGATCGATACCCACACCTCGCCCCGTAACCGTCCGAAGTCTTGAGGTACGCAGCGTGTCGGTTCTGGTTCTCGTCCTCGCTGTCGGCGCGGCCTGCTGCCTGGGCGTCGGATTCGTCCTCCAGCAGAACGCGGCGGCACACGCTCCCCTGGGCGACTTCCTCTCCCCCCGGCTGCTCCTCGACCTCGTGAAGGTGCCGCGCTGGCTGGGCGGGATCGCGTTCATGGCGGTCGGCATGGTGCTCGGCGCGATCGCGCTGGCACACGGTGAGGTGTCCCTCGTCGAACCGCTCCTCGCGACCAATCTGCTCTTCGCGCTCGTGCTCTCCCGGCGCCAGACCCGCCGGCCGCTCGGCCGGCAGGGCTGGGGCGGGCTCCTGCTGCTCGCCGGCGGGGTGACGGCCTTCATCGTGGCCGGACAGCCCGAGGGCGGCGACGCCGTCTCCGACCCGGTGCGGCACTGGCTGATCATCGGCGTGATGGTGGGCCTCGCGCTGCTGCTCACCGGGTACGCCAAGCGGTCCCGGCTCAGCTCGGGACCGGCGCTCGGGGTGGCGGCGGGCCTGCTGTACGGGGTGCAGGACGCGCTCACCCGGGTGAGCGGACAGCGGTTCTCCGACGGCGGCTGGACGGCGCTCGTCACCGGCTGGCAGGTGTACGCGGTCGTCGCACTCGGGATCACCGGGCTCGTGCTCGTCCAGAGCGCCTTCGAGACCGCGCCGCTGCGGATGTCGCTGCCCGCGCTCACCGCCGCGCAGCCGCTCGCCGGGATCGTGTGCGGGGTGGGATTCCTCGGGGACCGGTTGCGGGCCGATTCCGGGGCGCTGGCCTGGGAGGCCGCCGGGCTCGCCGGAATCGTGGTGGGGGTCGTCCTGCTGGGGCTGCACCCCGCGATGCCGAACGGGGTCGCGCTCAAGGAGCGGTTGGCGGCCGCGGCGCATTCCGCTTCGCTGACGTCTCGGTGACGTCCACCGCCGAGGGTGTGCTGCTTTGATGGCCGGATGAGTTCCGCTGACGAGATTCTCGACGTCGTCGACGAGCACGACGAGGTGGTGGGCCGGGCCCGGCGCGGGGACGTGTACGCGCGCGGGATGCGGCATCGATGCACGTTCATCCAGGTCAGAGACGCGCAAGGGCGCCTGTTCGTGCACCGGCGCACGTCGACCAAGCTGGTGTTCCCCTCCCTGTACGACCTGTTCGTCGGCGGGGTCGTGGGCGCGGGCGAGAGCTACGACGACGCGGCGCTGCGGGAGGCCGAGGAGGAGCTGGGAGTGTCCGGGCTGGCCCGGCCGTCCTTCCTGTTCAAGTTCCTCTACGACGACGGGGCCGGGAAGAGCTGGTGGTCGGCGGTGTACGAGGTGCGGTGCGAGGTGGCGGTTTCTCCGCAGGTGGAGGAGGTCGCCTGGTATGCGTTCCTCTCCGAGGGGGAGGTTCGGGAGCGGCTTGCGGAGTGGGAGTTCGTGCCGGACGGGATGGCGGCGTATTCGCGGCTGCGGGCTTTTCGGGGGGCCGGCTGAGGTTCGTTGTCGGGTGCGGGTGAGTGGGGGCTGGTCGCGCCGTTCCCCGCGCCCCTGAAAGCGACAGGATTGCGCCGTTCCCCGCACCCCTGAGGGCACAAGGCTGTGGCGTTCCCCGTGTCCCTTGCGGGGGCGTGCCCGCTTGTGGGGGTTGCGGTCCCGGTACTGTCGCTGGGGTGATCGAATTTGTGCGGAACGTCCGGTTGTGGTTCGCGCCTGAGCGGATCGAGGAAGAAGGGGTCACCCCCGACTACCGGTTCTCGTTGGCGAACGAGCGGACGTTTCTGGCGTGGCTGCGGACCTCGCTCGCGCTGATCGGCGGCGGGTTCGCCGTGGACCAGTTCCTGCCCGATCTGCGGTGGGAGTGGCGGGCCGGACTGGCGCTCGGGCTGCTGGCCGCGGGAGTGCTGTGCGCTCTGCGGTCGGTGAACCACTGGATCCGCTGCGAGCGCGCGATGCGCAGGGGCGAGGACCTGCCGGTGTCCCGTTTTCCGGCCCTGCTGAGCATCGGCGTGGCCCTGGTGGCCATCGCGATGGTGGTGGTCGTGCTGGCGGGGTGGGAGTCGTGACGGCACGCGACCCGGGACTGCAGCCGGAGCGCACGCGGCTGGCCTGGCGGCGTACGACCCTGGCGGCGACCGTGGCCGCCGTGCTCGCCGGGAAATCGGCACTGCGCGACGGACCGGGCGTGACGGCGCTGGTGGTGTGCGCGCTGTGCTGCGGGCTGTGGCTGGGGTTTCTCGCCGTGGCGCACCGGCGGATCCGCACCCTGTCCGGGAGCGTGCCCCCGGAGGCGTTCACCCCGAGGCACGCGGGCGTCGCCGCCCTGTGCACGATCGCGCTGGCCGTCTGCGCGGCGGCTCTCGTCTTCTGAGGGTCTGGTGAGGGTCCGGGTACTGAGGTACTGACGTACTGACGGCTCCAGAGGCATATGTGACGTTTCGAGGGGATTTATGGGGTTCTGGTGGCTAGCCTGACCGGCGTCACACTCCGCACCTCGAAGGCGAGCGAGCACCATGACCACCACCCTTCACCAGGAACACACCTCCCACCAGCACACCCACGGTCCGGACTGCGGGCACGCCGAGGTGCCGCACGGCGACCACGTGGACTACGCGCACGACGGGCATCTGCACCGCAGGCACTCGGAGCACTGGGACGAGTGCGAGCCCGCCGGGCACGTCTCCCACGCCGGGCACGGCCACGAGCACGGTGACGGCTGCGGACACCCGGCCGTGACGCACGGCGACCACGTGGACTACGTTCATGACGGTCACCGCCATGCCCGCCACGAAGGGCACTGGGACGACCACTAGGCATCGCGGGGCCCCCGACAGCCCCACGGAGACCCCGGGACCCCCGAGCCGCAAGCGACGGCTCGGGGGTTTCTCGTAGCCTTTCGTGGCCGAGACGCCGGTCACGTTTCGTTTGCCCACTGGACGGCATACCGACCGGTCGGCATCATGTGGGGAGTCCTGATTCCCGCCTACGGAGGAACACGATGAGTCCAGACCACCCGCCAGGTCTCGATCTCGACCGGCTGCGCGGCCTGCTCGACGGCGAGCGGCCCGGGCTGGTCGACGGCCCGCTGACCGGCCGGCTGATCGAGGGCGGACGGTCGAACCTCACGTACGCGGTGACGGACGGCACCTCGAAGTGGGTCGTACGCAGGCCGCCGCTCGGGCACGTACTGGCCACGGCGCACGACATGAAGCGCGAGCACCGGGTGATCAGCGCCCTGCACCCGACCGCCGTACCCGTGCCGCGGACGCTGCTGCTGTGCGAGGACGTGGACGTGCTCGGCGCGCCCTTCTACGTCATGGACTTCGTGGAGGGCACCCCCTACCGGACCGCCGAGCAGCTCGCCCCGCTGGGCCCGGAGCGCACCCGCGGCGCGGTTCTCGGCCTCGTCGACACCCTGGTCGAACTGCACGCCGTGGACCCCGCCGAGGTGGGTCTCGCCGACTTCGGCCGGCCCGAGGGCTTCCTCGACCGGCAACTGCGGCGCTGGGGCAAGCAGTTGGACGCCTCACGCAACCGCGAACTGGCCGGCATCGACGAACTGCACGCCGCCCTGGGGCGCGAGCTGCCGACCTCCCCCACGGCCACGGTCGTACACGGTGACTACCGCCTCGACAACGTGCTGATCGGCGAGGACGACCGGATCAGGGCGATCCTCGACTGGGAGATGTCCACGCTGGGCGACCCGCTCACCGACCTGGGCCTGCTGGTCATGTACAGCATGCCGCTGGGGCTGACCGACTCCCCCGTCTCCACGACCGCGACGGCCGCCGGACACCCGTCGCCGGCCGAGCTGATCGAGCGGTACGCCGCACGCTCGGGGCGCGACGTGTCCGCCGTCGCCTGGTACACGGCGTTCGCGTGGTTCAAGCTCGCCGTGATCCTGGAGGGCATCCACTACCGCTACACGCTCGGCCAGACCGTCGGCGCGGGTTTCGACCGTATCGGCGACCTGGTCCCCGTGTTCATCGAGCACGGCCTGACCACCCTTCAGGAAGGCTGACCGCACATGGACTTCGCATTCGACGCGCGCACCGAGGAACTGCGTGCCAAGCTGCTCGCCTTCATGGACGAGCACGTCTATCCGGCGGAGGCCGTCGCCCACGAGCAGCGTCAGCAACTGGCCTCGCCGTGGGACACCCCGGCCGTGGTCGAGGAGCTGAAGGCCGAGGCCCGCCGCCAGGGGCTGTGGAACCTCTTCCTGCCGGACGCCGAGTACGGGGCCGGGCTGACGAACCTCCAGTACGCGCCGCTCGCCGAGATCACCGGCCGGTCCCCGCAGTTGGCGCCCACCGCGCTGAACTGCGCGGCGCCCGACACCGGCAACATGGAGGTGCTCAGCCAGTTCGGCGACGAGCAGCAGCGCAAGCAGTGGCTGGAGCCGCTGCTCGCCGGGGAGATCCGGTCGGCGTTCGCGATGACCGAGCCGGAGGTGGCCTCCTCGGACGCCACCAACATCACCACGCTGATCGAGCGGACCTCCGGCGGCGGTGCGGACGGCACGGGCGGCGGGGACGAGTACGTCGTCACCGGCCGCAAGTGGTACATCTCCGGGGCGATGAACCCCGACTGCAAGATCTTCATCGTGATGGGCAAGACGGACCCCGAGGGCTCCGACATCCGCCGCCAGCAGTCGATGATCCTGGTGCCGCGCGACACCCCGGGCGTCGAGGTGAAGCGCGCGATGCAGGTGTACGGCTACGAGGACCACTCCCACGGGGGCCACGCGGAGGTCGTCTTCCACGGGGCGCGGGTGCCGGTCGCGAACCTCATCGGCGAGGAGGGCGGCGGCTTCGCCATCGCGCAGGCGCGGCTCGGGCCCGGCCGGATCCACCACTGCATGCGGCTGATCGGCATGGCCGAGCGGGCGATCGAGTTGATGTGCCGGCGGGCGGTCTCCCGTGAGGCCTTCGGCAAGTCGCTGGCCCAGCAGGGGGTTGTGCACAACTGGATCGCCGACGCGCGGGTGGCTGTCGAGCAGCTTCGGCTGCTGGTCCTCAAGACGGCCTGGATGATGGACACCGTCGGCAACAAGGGTGCGCACACGGAGATCCAGGCGATCAAGATCGCTACGCCTCGGACGGTGGTCGACATCATCGACAAGGCGATTCAGTTGCACGGTGCGGGGGGTGTGAGTCAGGACTTCCCGCTGGCCGAGCTGTGGGCCGGGGCGCGGACCTTGAAGTTGGCCGATGGGCCGGACGAGGTGCATCAGCGGTCGCTGGCGCGGCACGAGCTGAAGAAGTACGTCTGAGGCAGCGTGGTGGCCGGGGGCGGGATTTCGCCCCCGCCGCCCCTACCCGTCCCGTCACTGCCCGGGGGCTCCGCCCCCGGACCCCCGGTGCGCGGTTCCCCGCGCCCCTGAAGGGGCGCGGGGCCGGGGTCACCACAAATACAGAGGCCAGGGGACGCCCAGTTCGTTGGAGTCCACGAAGAGGAATCCGGTCTCCGTGGCGAACTCGCCCAGGTCCACGACGGCCGGGGTCTCGTAGGGGATCCGCTCGGTCTGTTCCATGTTCTCCATCTGCTTCACTTGCTTTTCTCCCTTTCATCCCTTTCTTCCGGTGTGCCCACCGTGAAGAACTTCCGGTAGCAGTCGCCGTCGACCGGTTCGTCGACCATCTCTCCCGCCACCTCGATCCAGGCGTGCGCGAGGAACGGCGGAGCCGCCCGCACCCCCACGCACCAGGTGGGCCAGGTGCCGCGGCTCCGGCACACCAGCGCCACCGCGATCGACCGCGGCAGGCAGGCGGTGGGCGAACCGCAGTGCCGCGGGCAGACGCTGAGCACCTCGTCCCTGGCCTGTCGCGCCTCCGCGTGGTCGGCCACGCGCGCACCCCGGCTCAGCAGGGTCATCGCCGCTCTGAGGCGCTGTGGCGATCTCCTGGCCAGCCGCCTCGCGAGCCACACGGCCGCATGTACCTTCAGCCGGACCGCGGGCGTCGGCCGCAGGGGGCGGCCGGGCAGGACGGGCAGGCTCACGGCGTCACCACCCCGAGCGACCGGAGCCGGTCGATGAGCGCGAGGGTGTCCCGGCGGGCCGTCTCCTCGTCGACGTCGTAGGTGTGCGTGAGTGCCGCGACCGCCTCCTCGACTCCGTCGCCCTCCTGCAGCCGGGCCATGACGAACGAGGCGCTCGGCGTCAACTGCCAGTAGTGGCCGGTGCGTTCGTCGAGCAGCACCGTGCCGTACTCGGTGCTCGCCGTGGACACGTGCTCGGACACCCGCGGGCCGGGGCTCATGTTCCGCTCCCGGTCGCCGCACGGGCCGGGGCCACGAAGCGTTCGCGTGTCTGGTTGCGCAGGAACACGGCGCAGTTGACCGTGGGCCTCAAGGCGCTGTCGGGCATCCGCCCCGGCTGCGGCCTGTTGTACCGCCTGAGCGCGGCTTCGTCGACGAACCCCAGCTCCACGAGGGGCGAGGCGGTGCAGAGGTCGAGGATCTCGGTGTGGTGTGCGGCCCAGCCGCGTACGGCCTGGGGGTCGCCGCCCGTCTTCGTCGTCCTGGCCAGGAAGTCCCCGGGCAGCAGGCCGCGCATCGCCTCCTTCATCAGCGGCTTGAACTCCAGTGGTGAGACGCGCTCTTCGCGCCGGACGGACAGACACGCCTCCAGGACCCGGTCGTCCAGGAGCGGCGCCTGGTAGGGCAGGTCGGCGTCCGCGCCCAGCTGACCGGTGCCGCGGATCACCCGGGCGCCGTCCCGCACCAGTGCCAGCTCGGCGTGCCCGGCGCGGTCCGGCCCGAGGGGCTCCGCGCCGGCGGCGAGCGCGGTGATGCGGGCTCGTACCGCTCGCACCGCGTCCGGGGTCATCCAGCGCGGCCAGGTGAGCGGCAGGTCCCAGCCGAAGCCGGCGGCGCCGTCCCGCCGTGCTCCGTCGGCCGCGAGCGCGGCGGTACGCAGCCAGTCGGCGTAGCCGCGACGGTCCAGCAGGCCGCGGACCGTCGCGGCTGCCGAGGTCCGGCCGAGCATGGGATGGGTACGGGCGCGGCGCCAGGCGAGCAGCGGGCGTCCGCGGAAGAGGGTGTGCTCCCAGTTCGGCAGCCCGCTCTGCAGGTGGTCGCCGCCCAGCCCGTTGAGGTACATCCGCGCCGAGTGCCGCAGCGCGTCCTGGATGTTGGCGTTGACGCGGGGAGCGGAGAGGTAGGTGTGCGTCGGCTCGTCCAGCCGGTTGGCCAGCTGCGGCAGTCCCTCGTAGACCGCCGGTGGTGCGTCGAGCGACTGGGTCCGGTGCCGTACGTCCGGCATGGCCGCCAGTGCGCGCCTCGCCCAGCGCAGGTCCTCCCGGCCGCCCGGATCGTCGTTGTACGCGGTGGCCGCGACGATCTCGGCGGGTCCCCGCGCCGCGAACCAGGTCACCGGGGTCGAGTCCAGGCCGCCGGAGAGGTCGCAGTGGACGACTCCGCCCGCCCGGGTGCGTACCGCGACCGCTTCGGCCAGCGCGGTGCGGAGCAGTTCGGCGCCCCGGCCGCGGGACAGCTCCGGATCGGGGCGCCGCCACCATCGGCGTACGGCCGTCTCCCGGCCGTTCGCCCCGATGCGCAGGTACGACTCCGCGGGGACGGGTTCGACGCCCCGCCACAGCGGCTGTTCGCCGAGCGGGTGCGGGAGGGTCGGCAGCAGCCGGACGGCCAACGCGGTCTCGTCGTACGGGAATCCGCCCAGCTCGGCGAGGACGTCGGCGCGGTCGGACGCGACCGCGACGCCGTCGATCACGGCGTGGAACACGCGGTGGACACCCGAGGCACTGCCCTGCGCGCGAAGCCGTCCGCCGACCGAGGCCACCAGATGGAATCCGCCGGCCAGGGTGTGGGACAGCTCGTCGAACGCCTCGACACCGCCCGCTCGTCCGGTGGCCTCGCGCAGTGCCGCGGACGAGGCCGAGGAGAAGCCGAGCACGGCGGCCCGGTCGTCTCCCGCCTCGGCCGTCACGATCTGCTCGTCGGGAAGCGTGACGACCAGCCACGGCCTCCCGGACGCGTGCGGCACCGTACGTGTCCCCCGCGTGGGGAGCCGCTCCGCGAGGGCCTCGGCCTCGTCGCGGTCCGGGAGCACCACGAAATACCACCGCGGAGCACTGGACTCCATGCCTTCTCCTCACACGCTCGTCCGCTCGGTGCGGGCCGGTGGCTCAAGGTGTAGCGCTCCGCGCGTTGTTCGCCTTCGGGGCACTGGTGTCGAACAAACAACACGTGAAAAATGCGGGGCAGTCGTGAGGCCGCGACCAGGGAGTGACGGGGAGGTGCGGGGATGCCGCGCAGAGAGCGTCCGCTGGACGCGGACGAAGGTCCGTTAGCGGAGTTCGCCACGGGGCTGCGGGAGTTGCGGCGTGCGGCGGGCAGCCCGCCCTACCGGACGCTGGCCGAGCGGGCGCACTACTCGATCTCGACCTTGTCCTCCGCGGCGTCCGGGCAGCGGCTCCCGACGCTGGCGGTGACCCTGGCGTACGCGCACGCCTGCGGCGGGGACGTACAGGAGTGGGAGCGGCGCTGGCGGGCGGTGGCGGAGCAGCTCGGCGAGGAGGACGCCGCCCCCGGCCTTGCGGAGGACAACGGCACGCCCCCGCCGTACGCGGGTCTGCGGTCGTTCCGGGAGGAGGACGCGCGGTGGTTCTTCGGCCGGGAACAGCTGGTGGAGGAGCTGGCCGCACGGCTTGAGCGCCGTCCGTTCGCGGCGGTGATCGGGGCCTCGGGATCGGGCAAGTCGTCCCTGTTGCGGGCGGGTCTGGTGCCTCGCCTGCGCGCGGGGGCGACGGTGGTGGTGTGCACGCCGGGGCCGCGGCCGCTGGAGGAGTGTTCGGTACGGCTGGGCGGGCTGGCGGGGGTCACACCGGGCGGGCTGTACGAGGAGCTGAGGCGGGATTCGGCGAACCTGGGCCGTGTGGTGCGGCAGATCGTCGCCCGTTCCGGGGCCACCGGTGGAGCGGCCGAGGGAACGAGCGGCGGAGCGACCGACGGTACGGGCACCGGAACGAGCAACGGCGCGGCCGACGGTCATGTGGTGCTCGTCATCGACCAGTTCGAAGAGGTCTTCACGCTGTGCCGGGACGAGACCGAGCGGAACGTCTTCATCGAGGCGCTGGTCACCGCCTCCTCGGCCGAGGCGGGCCGGTGCCGGGTCGTCCTGGGCGTGCGGGCCGACTTCTACGCGCACTGCACCCGCGACGCGCTGCTGGTGGAGGCGATGCGGGACGCGCAGGTGCCGGTCGGGCCGATGAGCCAGGACGAACTGCGCCGGGCGGTGCTCAAGCCGGCGCAGCTGGCCGGGCTGACCGTCGAGGGCGCGCTGCTGGCGTCGCTCATGGCACAGGCGCACGCGCAGGCCGGAATGCTGCCGCTGCTGTCGCACGCGCTGCTGCAGACCTGGCGGCGGCGACGCGGCAACGCGCTGACGCTGGGCGCCTTCGAGGCGGCCGGCGGGCTGGAGGGAAGCCTGGCGCACACCGCGGAGGACTTCTACCAGCGGCTGGACGCCGCACGACGGACGCTGGCCCGGCGCGTGTTCGAGCGGCTGACCGTCCCGGGGGAAGGGACCGAGGACACTCGGCGGCCGGCCCGCCTGGAGGAGCTGAACGGCCTGGCCGGAGCCGAGGCCGGCGAGGTCCGCGACGTGCTGGACCGTGCGGCCGACGCGCGGCTGCTGACGCTGGACCACGAGCGGGTGGAGCTGGCCCATGAGGCCCTGATCCGGTGCTGGCCCCGGCTGCGCGACTGGCTCGCCGAGGACCGGGCGGGCATCCGCGTCCACCGGGACCTCACCGAGGCCACGGCCGCGTGGGAGGCGCTGGACCGCGATCCGGGCAGCCTGTACCGGGGTGTCCGGCTCGCGCAGGCCCAGGAGTGGGCCGCCCACGCCGCGGACGCCCTGACGGCGCGGGAGCGGACGTTCCTCGACGCCAGCCGGGCCGCGGCGGACGGCGAGCAGGCCGCGGCGCGCCACCGGGCCCGCCGCCTGCGCCGGCTCACCGGGCTGCTGGCGGTCCTGCTTTTGATCGCCTCGGCCACCACCTTCTCCGCGGTGCGCGCGCAGGACACCGCCAACCGGCAGCGCAACATCGCCCTGTCCCAGAAGGCCGCGGGCCAGGCCGCCGCGCTGCGTGCCACCGACCCGGCGCTGGCCGCCCAGCTCAGCCTGGCCGCCTACCGGCTGGCCCCCACCGCCGATGCCCGCGGCAGCCTGCTGAGCTCCTTCGCCGGCCCCTACGCCACCCGGCTGACCGGCCACACCGACAACGTCAACGCCGTGGCCCACCGCGCCGACAGCCGCGTACTGGCCACCGGGAGCAACGACGACACCGCCCGGCTGTGGGACGTCCGCGACCCCCACCGGCCGCGCTCGCTGGCCACCCTCACCGGGCACACCGACAAGGTCAGCGACGTGGCCTTCAGCCCCGACGGCCGTACCCTCGCCACCGCGAGCTGGGACGACACCGCCCGGCTGTGGGACGTCCGCGATCCGCGCCACCCGCGCACGACGGCCGTCCTGCGCGGCCACTCCGGTGACGTCAACGCGCTGGCGTTCAGCCGGGACGGCCACGCCCTGGCCGACGCGAGCACCGACGGCACGGTACGGCTGTGGGACGTCACCGATCCGGGCCGCCCCCGCGGGACGCGGACGCTGCCCGGACGGCACGACGACAAACGCGCGGTGGTGACCGTGGCGTTCAGCCCCGACGGCCGTGTCCTCGCCGCCGCCGGTTTCGACAACGCCGTGCGGCTGTGGACGTTCGACGCGTCCGGGCGTGCCCGCAAGAAGGCCACTCTCACCGGTCCCACCGCCGCCGTCACCCGGGTGGCGTTCAGCCCGGACGGGAAGACGATCGCCGGCGCGAGCTGGGACCGCGCGGTACGGCTGTGGGACATCGCCGACCCGCGCCGCCCGGGGAAGCCGGTGACCCTGAGCGGCCACACCGACGCCGTGCGCTCCGTCGCCTTCAGTCCGGACGGCCGCGGCCTCGCCAGTGCCGGCATGGACCAGAACGTACGGCTGTGGGACGTCACCGATCCGCGCCGGCCCCGGCGAGGGACTGTGCTGAGCGGCCACACCGACGCCGCCGTCTCCGTGGCGTTCGGCCCCGACGGCCGCACCCTGGCCAGCGCCGGGGACGACCAGACCGTACGGCTGTGGGACCTCCCCCTGCCCGCTCTCGGCGGCCACACCGACACCGTCTGCGCCGTGGCGTTCGGCCCTTCCGGCGGGCACGTCCTCGCGACGGCCGCCGACGACCGCACCGCCCGGCTGTGGGACGTCACCGACCCGCGCCGCCCTCGCGAACTGGCCACCCTCACCGGGCACAAGGACGCCGTGTGCGGACTGGCGCTGAGCCCGGACGGACGCACCCTGGCCACCGGCAGCTGGGACCGCACCGCCCGGCTGTGGGACATCGGCGACCCGCGCCGGCCCCGCGTCCTTGCCACCCTCACCGGACACGGCGAGCACGTGAACACGGTGACGTTCGGTCCCGACGGCCGGACCCTCGCCATCGCCGGCGGGGACGGCGCCGTACGCCTGTGGAACGTCGCCGACCCGCGCCGGCCCCGCGAACTGGCGGCTCTCACCGGGCACACCGGCGGTGCCAACACGGCCGTCCACAGCCCCGACGGACGCACGCTGGCCACCGGGGGCTGGGACGGCACCGTACGGCTGTGGGACGTGACCGACCCCCGCCGGCCGAAGAAGCTGGACACCTCCCCGGTACTCCGGGAAGGGGTCAACGCCGCCGCGTTCAGCCCGGACGGGCGCACCCTGGCCACCACGGACTTCGGCGACACGGTGCGCCTGTGGCGTGTCGACGGCCGCCGCCTGCACGGGACGGCGACCCTCGCCGGTCATGTCGGCGCCGTCCACTCACCGGTCTTCAGCCCCGACGGGCGCACGCTGGCGACCACGGGCGCCGACGGCACCGTCCGGCTGTGGGACGTGCGCGATCCGGACCGGCCCGGACCGCCCGCCTCTCTCGTCGGCGACGGCGGGCACACCTACACGGCGGCGTTCGGTCCCGACGGGCACACGCTGGCCAGCGGGAGCGCGGCCCGCACCGCCCGGCTGTGGGAGACCGACCCGGAGCGCGTCGCCGCCCGGGTGTGCCGGACCGCCGCTCCCACCATCACACCCGCTCAGTGGACCAAGTACTTCGGCGGCCTGGCCTACCGGCCCCCGTGCCGGTGACCACCGCCAGGGGACGGCTTACGGTCGAAGCGCCCGCAGCAGCAGGTCGGCGAGGTGGTCAGCGACCTCCTGCTGGGTGAGCGGGCCGTCGGGCCGGTACCACGTGGACAGGTGGTGCACGGAACCGAAGTGGTAGTCGACGACAAGATCGGCCGGAGTCTTCTTCGAGAAGACCCCCGCCTCCTGCCCCTCCTCGATCAGCGCACGGAACCGCTCGTGGTAGCGCCGCCGCTCGGCCCGCACCTGCTTGTTCTTCTCCGGACTCAGATGGTGCATCGAGCGGAAGAAGATCGACGCGTCGTCGAGGTTGTCGATCGTCGTGACGACGACATCGGCCGCGGCGCCGCGCAACCGCTCCTCCACCGGCGCGTCGGCGTCAGCGAAGGAGTCGAGCCGCTCCTGCTGCACCCGCAGCACCCGCGCGTACACCTCGTGGAGCAGATCGTCCTTGGACCCGAAGTAGTGGTAGAGCGCGCCCTTGGTGACACCGGCCGCCTCGACGATCTCCTGGACCGAGGTGCGGTCGTAGCCGCGCTCGGCGAAGAGCCGGGTGGCGGCGGCCAGCAGCCGCCGCGGAACGGGCGTGCCGTCCCCGTCCGTCGTCCTGGGCACTGCCGCCACCTGCCTTCCAGTTCTCTTTGTTCAGTTCTACACGTGCGGCCGGGAACGCAGTTCCCGCCGGAGGATCTTCCCACTGGCCGTCTTCGGCAAGTCGGGCAGGATCTCGACCTGCCGCGGGTACTTGTACGCGGCCAGTCTCTCCTTGCAGTACGCGGCCAGTGCGGCCGGGTCCTCCTCCGCGCCCGGCCGGAGGCTGATGTACGCCTTGACGGTCTCGCCGCGGTACCCGTCCGGCACGCCGACGACAGCCGCCTCGCGCACGGAGGGATGCGTGTACAGAACGTCCTCGACCTCGCGCGGCCACACCTTGAACCCGGACGCGTTGATCATGTCCTTCTTGCGGTCGACCACGTACAGCCAGCCGTCGGTGTCCATGAACCCGATGTCACCGGTGCGCAGTTCCCCGTCCGGGAAGGTCTCCGCGGTGGCTTCTGGGCGCCGCCAGTAGCCGGGCACGACCTGCGGGCCGCGTACGAGGATCTCGCCCTGTTCCCCGAGCGGCACCTCCTGGCCGTGGTCGTCGATGATGCGTACGACGCTGTCGGGTCCTGGCAGGCCGACGGCGAGCGTCCCGGAGACCGGGTCGACCGGCGCCTCCAGGTGGGGCGGCACCGAGGCGCAGGGCGCGGTGCACTCGGTGAGTCCGTAGCCGTTGCGGATGTACGGCCCGAAGCCCGCCCGGAACTTCTCGACCAGCGCGGGCGGCAGCGGCGCGCCGCCGGACGAGATGTTCACGAAGGAGGAGAAGTGGTCCGGCGTCACGGACGGATGCGCGGCCAGCGCCATGAAGGCGGTCGACGGGCCGACCGTGTAGTGCGGCCGGTGCTCGGCGAACGCGTCGAGGACGACCCCCGACTCGAAGCGGTACGCGAGGACGAGCGTGCCCCCGCTGTTGAGGCAGGCGATGAACTGGCAGACCATCCCGGTGATGTGGAACAGCGGCGCCATCGCGAAGTACACGGGCGCCTCGGGCAGGGCCAGGCCCGTGCGCTGGCGCTCGGCGTTGTACATGATGTTGCCGTGCGTGTTGGTGGCCCCCTTGGGGGCGCCGCTCGTACCCGAGGTGTAGCTGATCAGCGCGATGTCCGACGGGCCGGGATCGCGGTCTCCCGGGGCCTTGTGGCCCGCCTTCGCGACGGTCACCAGGTCGTCGGCGTCCGGCGCCTGCGGCAGCCGCTCGAAGGTCAGCACGCGCGCGTCGTCCCGCGTCTGGAAGTCCAGCTCGCAGCCGGTCAGCACGATCCGTACGGGCGAGTCGGCGGCCGTCTCGCGCAGATACGACTCCCAGGCCCGGTCCGAGCAGATCAGCGCGGCGACCTCGCCGTCCCGCAGGACGTGGGTCACCTCGCCGGACTTGTACATGGGGTTGACGGGCAGGACGGTCGCGCCGGCCTTCCAGGCGCCGAGGACGGCGAGCACGAAGTGCGGGCTGTTCTGCAGCAGGACGGCCACCCGGTCGCCGCGCTCCAGGCCGCGGGCGGCGAGATGCCCGGCCACGGAGTCGCTCAGCTCGTCGATCTCGCGGTAGCCGAGGCGTCCGTCGAAATAGGTGAGGAAGGCGCGGTCGGGGGTCTCGGCGACGGCCCGGCGCAGGGCGTGGACGGCCGAGTCGTCGGGGCTGACGGGGCCACGCTGGGCCTCGTTCAGGAGCGCGACCCACGGCCGGGCCGCGTACGGGGAGGTGGTGCTCATCGGCCGTCCGCCTCCCACTTCTGCTGGATGTGGTTCATGTTCGTCAGCCAGCGCTCCGGGTCACCGGCGCGCGCCCGGTAGTACTCGGCCACCTCGGGGTGCGGAAGGATCAGGAAGCGGTCCTCCTCGATCCCCGCGAAGAGGGCGTCCGCGACGGCCTCGGGCTCGATGGCGGTGGGCAGCAGGACGAGGTCCCCGGCGCTGCCGGTGCCCGCGAGCATGTCGGTGCGCACCCCCTGCGGACAGATCGCGTGCACCTTCACCCCCCGGTGGCGGTACGTGAGGGAGAGCCACTCGGCGAAGGCGTACGCGCCGTGCTTGGTGACGCTGTACGGGGCCGCGCCGATCATGGTGAGCAGCCCGGCCGCCGACACGGTGGAGACGAAACGGCCGCTGCCGCGCTCCAGCCAGGCGGGGAGCAGCTCGTTGGCCGCCCGGACGTGCGCCATCACGTTCACGTCCCAGGCGAGCTCCCAGACCTGCGCGGGAGCCGCCTCCGAGCCGCCGGAGGGCAGCCCGGCGTTGGCGCAGTAGACGTCGACCGTGCCGCCGAGGGCGTCCCGGGCGTCGGCCACGATCGCGGAGGCGTCGCCGGGGACCGCGATCCCGCCGATCTCCTCGGCGACGGCCCCTGCCTTCGCCGCGTCCAGGTCGTTGACCACGACCCTGGCTCCCGCGGCGGCGAACCGCCGGGCCAGCGCGGCCCCGATCCCGCCGCCCGCTCCGGTGACGACCACTCCGGCATCCTGCATGGCTTCCACCATCGGTCTCCTTCGACACGACGACATCTCTGCTCCGCTCCCGCCAGACTAACCGGTCGGTATGCCGTCTGGAAGGGCTCCGCGAAGGGCCCCCTGAGGGGCGCGGGGCCGTATCGACATGCGGCTCCGCCGCGTGGGCGCGACCAGCGGCCCGTCAGGGGCGCGGGGAACTGCGCGACCAGCCGCGACGAGCCCGCAGCTTACGAACAACCGGCGGAAGCCATACCGTGCACGTGCCAACCTTCCGCGAACACGGAGGCCCCACATGCGCCGCCTGTCCAGACGAAGTCTCCTGGCCGCCACCACGACGGTGGCCGCGGTCTCGGCGGGCCCACCCGCCACAGCCACGGCCGCAGCCGCCCACGCCCCGGAAACGGCGCCCCGCCGTTTCCGGTCCGGCTTCGAGCGTCTCGCGGCAGACGACTACGCCCTCCTGAAGGGCAAGCGCACCGGCATCGTCACCAACCCCACGGGCATCACCCGTGACGCCCGCCACATCGTCGACGTGATGCACGCCGACGACGACGTGGACCTGGTGGCCGTCTTCGGCCCGGAGCACGGCTTCCGCGGCACCGCGCAGGCCGGCGGCTCCGAGGGCCGCTACGACGACCCGGCGACCGGCCTCCCCGTCTACGACACGTATCTGAAGAGCGGGCAGCCGCTGGCCGACATCTTCACGGCCTCGGGCGTGGACACGGTCGTCTTCGACATCCAGGACGCGGGCGCCCGCTTCTACACCTACATCTGGACGCTGTACGACTGCATGGACGCGGCGCGCCTCGCGGGCAAGCGCTTCGTGGTGCTCGACCGGCCGAACCCGGTGACGGGGCGTGGCGCGTACGGGCCCGTGCTGCACAAGGAGTTCGCGACGTTCGTCGGCCGGGAGCCGATCGCGCAGGCGCACGGGATGACGGTCGCGGAGCTGGCCCGGCTGTTCAACGAGGAGTTCCTCACGGAACCGGTGCTCCTGGACACCGTGCTGATGTCGGGCTGGAAGCGCTCGGACTTCTACGACGCCTCCGGTCTCCCCTGGGTGCCGCCGAGCCCGAACATGCCGACGCCCGACACCGCTCTCGTCTACTCGGGCACCTGTCTCTTCGAGGGGACGAACCTGTCGGAGGGGCGCGGGACGACCCGCCCGTTCGAACTGCTCGGCGCGGAGGGGATCGACCGCCGCTGGGCCGCCGAGGCCGGACAGCTCGGCCTGCCCGGAGTGCACTTCAGGGAGGCCTACTTCGCCCCCACCTTCTCGAAGTTCCAGGGCAAGACGGTCGGCGGTGTGCAGATCCACGTCCACGACCGGGCCGCGTACGACCCCGTACGGACCGGGATCGCGCTGCTGATCACCGCCAAGCAGGTCTGGAGCGGCTTCGCCTGGCGGCCGGACAACTGGATCGACAAGCTGACGGGCTCCACCCTGGTGCGCACGATGATCGACGCGGGCGCGACCACCGACGAGGTCGTGGCGGGCTGGCACGACGAACTGGCCGCGTTCCGGCGCGTGCGCAAGGAGTACCTCCTCTACCGCTGACACGGCCGCCCCTGCGCCTCGGCGTCACCCGTGGCGTCACCGCGGCCCAAGCCGGTGACGCCATCAGGTGGCGCCATCCGGTGGCGCCTCACCCGCACCGGATCCCCTATCCTGGACCACCCGTTCCGGATTGCGCTGAGACATGAGTTCGGGCTGGTCAGACTGGACGTGGCCCCTGGCCAACTCCCGCGGTCGGCGGGACGATGCGTGCACATCGCACGGGTTGCGGAGGCCTAAGGGGGCTTGTCATGGCGGATCCTGAAGTGGGCGTGACTCCCTACTGGGAGCTGACGTTCGACGCCGACGGCGATGTGGACGGCAGGCAGCGCGACCGGCTGCTCCGGGAGGTCGTGGACCGGGGCGTCAAGGACCTGATCGTGTTCTCGCACGGCTGGAACAACGACCGCTCGGCGGCGACCCGGCTCTACAGCCGCTTCTTCGAGCCGATCCCCGCCCTCGCGCCGAACGCCCGGCTCGGATACGTGGGTGTGATCTGGCCGTCGATGCGCTTCGCCGACGAGCCGATCCCCGACTTCGGGCGTTCCGTGACCGCGGTGTCCGTGGGCCCGGCGCTGGACAAGGGCACCCGCAGCGCCCTCCTGACGGTCTTTCCCGGCCGGGCCACCCTGGTCGACCAGATTGCCCGGATGCTCGACCAACAGCCGGACGGCGACGCCGCGTTGGAGGAGTACGGGCGGCTGGTGAAGCTGCTCGTCGAGCTGCGCGCGGAAGCTCCGGGCGCCGCGTTCGCCGCGGACACGCTGACGGAGCCGGGGGCCCCGCCCGGAACCCCGGCCGATCCGGAGATGCTCCTCGGGAACACCGCCCGGATCTGCCGCGAGTTCGCGCGGGCACTGGCGGAGGAGGAGGCCGGCGACGGGAGCGACGGAGCACAGGCCGCGCCCCGCCTCGCGCGGGCCTGGGACGGAGCACACGAACTGCTGCGCCAGGCGACGTACTTCGCGATGAAGCGGCGGGCGGGCACGGTCGGCGAGCGTGGGCTCGGGCGGCTGATCGGGCGGCTCGCCCAGGCCGCGCCCGGGGTGCGCGTGCACCTCGTGGGGCACAGCTTCGGCGGGCGCCTGGTGTCGTTCGCGCTGCGCGGACTGCCCAAGGGGGTGCGGACCGTGAAGTCGGTGACGCTGCTCCAAGCGGCCTTCTCGCACTACGCGTTCGCGACGCGGCTCCCGCACGACGTACGGGACAGCGGTGTGCTGCACGGTCAACAGGACCGTATCGACGGCCCGTTGGTCTGCTGCTTCTCCCGCTTCGACTCGGCGCTGAGCAGGGTCTATCCGCTGGCCTCCCGGACGGCGGGCGACGACCGGACGGCCGCCGACCTCGCTCTCCCCCGTCTTCTCGGCACCAGGTGGGGGGCGTTGGGCCACGACGGGGTGCAGGCGGTGTCCGGCACGAAGGTGTTCACCCTCGCCGAGGCGCTGCGGGCGAAGCTGCCCGCCTCGGGGTGCGTGAACGTCGACGCGTCCGAGGTGGTGCGACGCGGCGGCGCCCCGTCGGGCGCCCACAGCGACATCTGCCACCGGGAACTGGCCCGGCTGGTACTGGCGGCGGGCCGCATCCGCTGACCCGCCGCCCGTACACGCGTGCCCGCCCCACCGGCGAGTACGTCACCGGTGCGAGGCGAACTCCACGACCTGCTGGTAGGTCGGCCGGTTCTGCCAGCTGATCCTGCCGTGCTTGATGCCACCCAGCGTCCGCTGGTTGATCGAGTCGGCGCACCACTGGTCGCCCGCCGAGCAGAGGTCGTCGCCGGGATACACCTGGGCGGCCGTCCTGCCGGCCGCCGTCCTGAGCGTGCTGATCAGGATGTCCCGGCAGGCGCCGAGGCTGCCGCCGCCGCAGTACGACCTGGCCAGTCCGCCCTGCACCGACTCGCCGAGCACCGCCCGGATGTCCTTGTGGACGTAGCTCCACCAGCCGTACTGGAAGGAACTGCCGGCGTGCGACCCGGTGGGCCCGTGCCCCGCCGAAGGGGCTTCGTCCACCGGGAGGTTGGCGGTCATGGCGGTGTAGAGATCGCTGCCGAGGCCGGGTTCGAACTCGGCCTTCACCAGCGCCGGCCACCAGGCGTCGAGGAGGCGGATCGCGTCGGCGTCGGCGTAGGTCTTCGACCCGGCCGACGTCTCCTTGCGTTTGGCACCCGCCGTCACCCAGGCGGACAGCTTCGTCACGGCCGCCGTGGCCGTCGTGTCGGTGACCGGCGAACTCCTGATGACCTGCAGCAGCTTCGGCAGTACGTCCTCGGCGCGCAGGTCGGCCAGCGCCGCGTCGGCCATCGCCTTGGTGAGCGACGCCCTGGTCACCCCGCCCGCGGTGACCAGTTTCCTCACCCGGTCCTCCAGGAGGTTGCCGCGGTGGACGGACCCGTTGCCCCAGGGAGCCGTGGTGTAGTCCTTGGCCTGCTTGTTGTTCCAGGAGATGTAGTAGTCCTGGTCGATCGAGTTGGGGTGCGCGGACGCCGGGGTGTAGTCGGCGGTGTTCGTCGTCGGCGTCCAGTTCCTCCACTCGTACGCCGGCTGCGCCCACACCGGGAACTCGGCGTCTACTCCGGTGGCGCGTACGGGGTTGTCGCCGCTGTTGTAGTAGGCGGTGTGCTGCGAGTCGGCGTAGAACCAGTTGAAGGTGTAGTTGATGTGCTGCACCGCCGCCTGGAAGGTCTGCGGGCTCTTCACGTGGTCCGGGTCGTTGAGCATCTGGAAGCCGATGATCGAGTCGGCCTCGTGCATGAAGGAGGAGCGCAGCGTGGTGTACGCGACCTTCTTGCCGTCGACCGTGGCCCGGTGGGTGACCGGGCCGTACTTGGTGCGCCAGACCTGCATCCGGTAGGAGCCGGCGGGGGTGCTGTCGGCCGTGGTGGGCTTCCAGGCGTTGGTCTGCTCGATCTTCTCCATGGCCGTGCAGGTGCCGCGGTACAGGTAGTGGGTGTCGTCCTGGCACAGCTCGACCGCGTAGGTGTCGATGATGTCCTGGCCGGAGGTCGTGGCGCTCCACGCGTAGTCCTGGCCGCGGCCGAGTTCGACGTACATGCTCAGGCCCGCGAAGGAGGCGCCCCGGGCGCTGAGTCCTGGCCCCTGGATCTCCTGGAGCATGAGCAGTTGTGGCGCGAAGTAGCCGGTCTGCGGGCCGAATACGGCGATCGGGTGTCCGCTCGCCGTGGACCTGCCGCTCACCACGAGGGCGTTGGACATGCCGCGCTTCGCGGAGCTGAGGGCGCTCGCCGTCGCCGAGGCGGTCGTCCCGGTGGCCGTGGCGGTGGCCGCGCTGCCGGTGCGGTCGTACACGAGGGGTTCCTCGGTCACCGTGCCGGCGGTGGGCAGGGCCGTTCCCTGCGGGGTGGCCGGCTTGGTGGCGTACGGGAAGCTCTCGCCGTTGTGGACGGTGAGCACGGCCTCGGGGTCGTTGCGCTCGCGGAAGGACTCCCAGACCTTGGTGCCCTCCGCCACGCCGTACCTGGACTGGGCGGCGAGCAGTGAGACGGCGTTGTCGACCTCGCCGCCGCCCCCGGAGCCGAAGAGCGCGCCGATGACGGAGGCCAGCGCGACGAGGTCGGTCTCCTTGAAGTGCTCGATGGTCCCGGCGTTGGTGATGGAGTCCTTGTGGCCGGTCAGGACGTACTCGCCGGGGAAGTAGCGGCCGCTGTCGGAGGCGTCTATGTAGGAGTTGATGCCGTCCAGGTAGGCCCTGACGTCGGCGAGGGCCTGCTGGCCGCGCGCCCCGTTGGTGGCCACCGCGCTGTCGATCTGGGCCTGCAGATCGGCCTCGGTGTACGGGGCGTGGCGCCAGAACTCCTGCTCCAGACCCTGGTTGGAGGGGGCGCCGCCCGCGAACGGGGTCAGCTTGCCGCGTCCGACGTGCCGGAAGACGTCCATCAGCCAGAGCCGGTCCTGGGCTGCCGCGTAACCGGCGCCGAACTCGGTTCCGTAGCGGGTGGTGCCTGTGATGTGCGGCACACCGGTCTTCTTGTCGCGGACGATCGTCACGTCGGTGCGTCCGGCGGGCTTCAGGGTGGACTCGACCTGGTCGGCGGGGACCCCGAACGACGCGTCCCTGAAGAAGTCATTAATTTTGGCGTCGGTGAGCGCGGAGTAGCCGGACGCCAGATTGCCGTAGGGGGCCAGCTGATCGTCCGCGTGGGCGGGCTGCGTGCCGAAAGCCTGGTTGAGAAGGATCTCCGCGAGGGTCGCGTTGCCGTTCTGACCTGCCGGAAGAATGTCGGAACACTGGCTGCCGCAGTAGTCGTTCGCGGCCGGTGCGGTGGTGTCGGCGGCGGCCGCCCGGGAAAGCGGTGACAAGAGACCGGTAATGAGAACGCATACGGAAGCGCCCATGAGGAACTTGGAGAATCTGCGGGGAGTTCTCAGTCTGTCGAGGATGGTGCGTGGGATACGCCGAGGCATGGCTGACTCCTCACGACGGGGGTGGGCCGGACGTTACCGCCGGTATCCCCGTGTTTGAAGATGAACATGCGTCACTTTTGGCGCCGGAGGGGCCGACGGAGCCCGGCCGGGGTCGCCGACCGCCTCGGACGACGGCCGGGAAGGACCCGAGAGACGGCCGACAACCGTCTTGCGGATGGCCGATAACCGGCTGATTGGCGGTTTTATGGCGGTCGCCGAAAAACAGATGGAGCCGAATCGCGTGTCGATACGTCTATTCGGCGACGTCCTTACGACGACGCCGAAGTGACCGAAGTACAGGTGCAGGTGTGACGGAGGTGCAGGGCGATGGCGGGATTCCGCAGTCTGGCGAGACAGGTGCGCGACCCGAGGAGCGATCTGGCACTGCGGCGCTATTCACTGCGCAAGTGCCTTGAGAGGTTCGCTCCTTACGGTCACCGGGCGACCTGGGACCATCTGTGTTCCCGGGCCGGGTTCGGCCCCGAGGACCGGTCCCCCGATCCGGTGCGGCTCGTGGCCGCGCTGGACGAACTGGAGGAGGCCCGCTCCGTCTGGCTCACCTACGAGGCCGGGTTCGCCCAGCGCCGCAAGAAGGAGAAGCACGACGGTCTGCGCAGCCCCGGCAGCGTGGACGACTGGCACCGGCTCACCTGGGGCGGCTTCGGGGTCGCCTGGTGCGACGACCCCGGGATCCACCCCCATGAGCCGCTGGCCGAGGTGCTGCGCCGGCTGATCGCCGCCCTGGAGCGGGAACCCGGCGCCGTCTGCCCCGTCTGCTCGGGCGAGCGCCTCGTCTGGAAGTACGACCTGGCCCACGAGCCGTCCTCGGGCCCGGTCTGCACGGCCTGCGGAATCGTGGTCCCCCGACCGGTCCTCACCCCCGAAGCCCTGGCGGAATGCCGTCGGGGACGTCTGTTGATGGCGGTCGCGGGCTAGCCGACGCCGGGGGTGCGCCGGCGGAACCGCACCCCCGGACACATGCCTACGGAACCTTGACGTCGGTGTGGATGGCCAGCTTGAACTCGACGCACATCAGCGGTGTGGAGACCTTCGCGTCCCCCGCGCCGCGCACGGACACCTTGAGGCCGACCGGTGTGCCCGGGTGGACGAACATCTGCCACATGTAGGTCCGGTACTGACCACCGCGGGTGGGCGCGTAGTCGGTGGTGGCGGTCGAGTCGTAGCGCGCCGCCGTGAGGTTCAGCGGGTCGCGCACGAAGCGCGCCCGGTACTCCAGACCCGCGGCGTCCGGCTCCCAGAAGACGAGCGCCGACAGGACGCCCCAGCCGTCGTGGCTCGGCCAGATCAGACCCGAGCGGGCGTCGGGAAACGCCGAGGCGGCGCCGCCCCTCGCCGGGTCGTGCATGTTCCAGCGGTCGTACTGCTCCTCACCCGTGACATAGGGGAAGCGCACGAGGTGGTACCCGTCACTGTCGTACGTGATCCGCTGGGCCCCCGTGTGCGCGGCTTCCCACTTGAGCGAGCAAATGGCCAGGCTCATCGCCTGCTCCCCTTTCGATCTCCGGTTGTCGGTGCGGCCTGGCACCATCGGGGGCATGGTCCAGGTCTGTGTGAACGGGGGGCGCGGGTCCGGCGACGGCACGCTCGTACCGCTGTCGCCGAGAGCGATGGCCGACTCCGCGGCGGAAGCCGTCGCGGCCGGGGCGTCGGACATCCATGTGCATCCCAAGTCCCCCTGTGGGGAAGACACGCTGTCGTCGAAGGCGGTTGCGGCGACACTGGACGAAATCCGGTCGCAGGTGGACGTTCCCGTCGGAGTGACCACCGGCGCCTGGGCCGAGCCCGACCCCGCGGCCCGCGTCGCGCGCGTTCATGAGTGGAGCGTCCTGCCCGACCACGCCTCGGTCAACTGGCACGAGCCGGGCGCCGAGGAGGTCGCCGCGGCGCTCCTGGAGCGGGGCGTGGGCGTCGAGGCGGGCATCTGGTCCGGCACGGACGGGGCCGCGCGGTTCATGGCGTCACCGCTCGGGCCGCGGGTGCTGCGCGTACTGGCGGAGGTGACGGACCCGCATCCGGTTTCCGCCGAGGTCACGGCCCGGGAGCTGCTGGCCGCCCTGGGCACCGCGCACGGCCGCCCCGTCCTGCTGCACGGGGAGGAGGGCGGCGCCTGGCCCGTGCTGCGTCTCGCCGTGCGCCTGGGCCTGGCGACCCGTATCGGCCTGGAGGACACGCTGGTCCTGCCGGACGGCCGACGGGCCGCGTCCAACGCCGAGTTGGTGACGGAGGCCCTGCGCCGGTACGAGCGCGGGGCCGGGCCCGAGTCCGCGGCGGAGTGCGGGCCCGAGTCCGGGGGCGGCTCCTCCGGGCGGCGGCCGTGACGTTAGCAGCCCCGAAACCCCTCGCTCCACCCCTTTCCCGTCCGGACAGTTGGAGGCGATGAGACCAGGCTGAGCACCATGTGAGACCGCGAGGAGCCCCACCATGTCGACGCTGCGCGTCACCGCCGAAGTACTGACCGTCCACGAGCATCCGAACGCCGACGCGCTCGAACTGGCCCAGGTGGGCCTGTACCGAGCCGTGGTCGCCAAGGGCGCGTACCGCACCGGCGAGAGCGCCGTCTACATCCCGGAGCAGTCCGTGCTGCCGCGGGAGCTGATCGAGGAGCTGGGGCTGACGGGGCGTCTCGCGGGCAGCGGCTCGGACCGGGTGAAGGCGGTCCGGCTGCGCGGCGAGCTGTCCCAGGGGATCGTCTGCCGGCCGAAGGCACTGGCCGGCGTCGACCTGGCGCGGGCCGCCGCGGACGGCACGGACTTCGCGGCACAGCTCGGCGTCACCAAGTGGGTACCGCCCGTCCCTCCGACCATGGACGGCGACATCGAGCCGGCTCCCGATCTGCTGCCCTGGGTCGACATCGAGAACATCCAGCGGTATCCCGGCATCTTCGCCCCGGGCGAGGAGGTGGTCCTGACCGAGAAACTGCACGGCACGGCCTGCCTGGTCACGTACTTCGCCGAGGACGGCCGCGTCCAGGTCTCCTCGAAGGGCTTCGGCGCCAAACGCCTGGCGCTGAAGGAGGACCCGCGCAATCTGTACTGGCGTGCCGTCCACGGCCACGACGTCACGGCGGTCGCGGCCCGGCTCGCCGAACGGCTCGGGGCACGCCGCATCGGCATCTTCGGCGAGGTGTACGGGGCGGGGGTGCAGGACCTGACGTACGGCGCCGACGGCCGCCGCGCGACCCTCGGGTACGCGGTGTTCGACGTGTCCGCGGACATCGACGGCGAGGTCCGCTGGCTGGACGCGGCGGAGCTGCTCACCGGTGAACTGCCGCTCGTACCGAGGCTGTACACGGGCCCGTACGACATCGGGCGGGTGCTGGAGTTCGCCTCCGGCCGCGAGAGCGTCTCGGGGCAGGGGATCCATCTGCGCGAGGGGGTCGTCGTCCGGCCCGTCGTCGAGCGGTACAGCACCGTGACGGGCGGCCGGGCCGTCGCGAAGGCGGTCAGCCCCGCCTATCTGACGCGCAAGGGCGGCACGGAGTACGAGTGAGGGGCGGGGCCCCGCCCCGAGTGCCCGGGGAACCGCCTCAACCGCAGTTCCCCGGGTCCTTCCGCGGATCCTTCCGCGGTTCCGGCTTCCGGCTCCCGCGCTGTCCGCCGCGCTCCACCATGAGGCGGGAACCGCTCTGCCGCTCGCCGAAGACGTCGTCGGGGTTGGACAGCACGCAGTTCTCCAGGGACAGGCAGCCGCAGCCGATGCAGTCCGTGAGGTGGTCCCGCAGGCGGCCCAACTGCTTGATGCGCTCGTCGAGTTCGGAGCGCCATGCCTCCGAGAGCCGGGCCCAGTCCTCCCGGGTCGGCGTGCGCTCCTCGGGCAGTTCGGCGAGCGCGTCACGGATCGTGGCCAGCGGGATACCGACGCGCTGCGCGGCCCGTACGAAGGCGACCCGGCGCAGGGCGTCACGGTGGTAGCGGCGCTGGTTGCCCGACGTGCGGCGGCTGCTGATCAGGCCCTTGGACTCGTAGAAGTGCAGGGCCGAGACGGCGGCACCACTGCGGGCCGACAGCTGGCCGACCGTGAGTTCATGGATCGTCTCAGGAATCTGGGGCACCCCTCGAACCCTACCCAGCCCGTCACACTTCCGGTCCGTTGACAGAGGACTTCCCTGCGACCATGCTAAGCAGTTGCTTAGAAATTCTTCTCCAGGGCAGTCCGGGACACCGCGACGGGAAAGGCCAGCGACATGGCAGAGCCGAGGATCTTCACGTCCGCCGACGAGCTGACGGCGGCGGTGGGTGAGCAGTTGGGGCACAGCGACTGGGTGGAGGTCGACCAGAAGCGGATCGATCTGTTCGCCGAGGCGACCGGTGACCACCAGTGGATCCATGTGGATGCCGCCAGGGCCGCGGCCGGGCCCTTCGGGACGACCATCGCCCACGGGTATCTGACGTTGTCGTTGCTGCCGTTGTTCGGGCCGCAGCTGATCGCTGTCGAGGGCGTGAAGATGGGCGTCAACTACGGGACGAACAAGGTGCGCTTCCCGGCGCCGGTGCCGGTCGGTTCACGGCTGAGGGCCACGGCGAAGATCACGGCTGTCGATCCGGTGGCGGGGGGAGTACAGGTTTCCGTCGGCTTCACCGTGGAGCGGGAAGGCGGGGAGAAGCCGGTCTGCGTGGCCGAGTCGGTGTCCCGGTACTACTTCTGAGTTTACGAAGGTGGCTGCGGGCCGCGGATCGTCCACGGGTACGCCGCGACTGGCCACGCGGTCCCCCGCGCCCCCGGAAACCCACGGAACGACCGTTTCAGGGGCGCGGGGAACGGCGCAGTCTTTTGCCTTCAGGGGCGCGGGGAACGGCGCAGTCTTTGGCTTTTAGGGGCGCGGGGAACGGCGCAACCCCAGCCACAGCAGACCCGCAGACGCTCCACCCGGCGACAAGCGGCGCAGCCCCACCGCGCCTTATGGACGGCGCTGCGCCCCCACCATCCGCAGCACCAGATCCGCATACAGGTCGCCGACCATTTCCGGGGTGCGGGGTCCGTTCACGTTGAACCAGCGGGCCACGTCGATGCACAGCGACAACACGGCGAGCGTGGTCCCCGGCACGTCCGGGACGTCGAAGTCACCCGCGGCCACGCCGTCCTCGATGATCGCGCGCACCTCGGCGTCGACCTGCCGGCGCAGGCCGATGATCTCCGCGCGGGCGTCGGCGCCGAGCGAGTCCAGTTCGTACTGCACCACCCGTGCGGTGGTGCGCCCCCCGGCGTGCCACCGGACGAAGGAGCTCACGGCGTCGGCGAGCCGCTCGGTCGGGCTGCCCTCACGGGCGCCCGCGGTCCGCAGGATGTCGAGGGCCTTCTCGTGGCCGATCCTGCTGATCCGGTGGAGCAGCTCTTCCTTGGTCTTGTAGTGGATGTAGAGCGCCGCCGGGCTCATCCCCGCCCGGCCCGCGATGTCGCGGGTCGTCGTCGCGTGGTACCCGCGCTCGGCGAAGGCCTCCACCGCGGCGACGAGCAGCCGCCGTGCCGCGTCCGGGGTGACCTCGGCCCACGGCTGCAGTTCGCCGTCGGCCGTCTCCTCCGCCGTACTCATCGCTCGTTCGCCCCTTCCAGTGACAGAACGAACACCATACCTCCGATACTGAGCGAGCGCTTAGAGTGCCCGCTCAGCGCCGTGCGAATCCGGCACGGCGCACCGCTCGGGGCCGCACCGACTCACGGCTTTCACAGCTTCTCGAAGGGGTCGTGCTCGGCGAGGAGCTTCTCCAGGCGGGCCTGGTCGACACGGCTGACGATCTGGCCGGCCTCCTGCCGGTCCCGGATCACCTTGGCGAGAGTGAACGCCGAGGTCACGAGGTACAGCACGGCGATTCCCAGGAAGGCGCGCACCCAGGTGTCGGCCTCCAGCTTGAAGATACCGATGGCGGTGGCGATGATCGCGACCGCGAAGGAGAGGACCGCCTGGCCGTAGAAGGCCGCGGTGGACTGCTGCTTGACCTGTGTCTCACTCATGCGACCAGAATCGGCCGCGGTGGCCGACAGCACATCCGCTCAGGTACTCAGGCGCGTACTCAGAAGGCCGAAACCCCGGTCAGCGCACGCCCGATGACCAGCTTCTGTATCTGGCTGGTGCCCTCGTAGAGCGTCATGACCCGGGCGTCGCGCAGCAGCTTTCCGGCCGGGTACTCGTCGATGTAGCCATAGCCGCCGAAGACCTGGAGCGCGTTGTTCGCGGCGCGCACCGCGGCCTCCGAGGCGAAGAGCTTGGCCTTCGAGGACTCGGTGGCGAACGGCTGTCCGCGGTCGACGAGATCGGCGACGCGCCAGGTGAGCAGCCGTGCCGCGTCCACGTCCACGGCGATGTCGCTGATCAGTTCCTGTACGAGCTGGTGGTGGGCGATGGTCTTCCCGAACTGCTCGCGCTCGGTCGCGTACGTCACGGCGGCCTCCAGCGCGGCCTGGGCGATGCCCACGCAGCCCGCCGCCACCGACATCCGGCCCTTGGCCAGCGCCGACATGGCGACGGCGAAGCCCTTGCCCTCGGGGCCGAGCATCGCCGAGGCGGGTACCCGGACGTCCTCCAGGGTCAGTTCGGCGGTGGCCTGGCCGCGCAGTCCGAGCTTGCCGTGGATGGTGCGGCGGCTCAGGCCGGGGCTGTCGGTCGGCACGAGGAAGGCGGAGACGCCCTTGTGGCCGGGGGCGTCGGTCGAGCGGGCGAAGAGCAGGACGACGTCCGCCCAGGTCCCGTTGGTGATGAACATCTTGCTGCCGCTGATGACGTACGCGTCGCCGTCGCGCACCGCCTTCGTCGACAGGTTGCCCGCGTCGGATCCGGTGCCCGGTTCGGTGAGGCCGAAGCAGCCGATGTACCCGCCGGAGGTGAGCCCCGGCAGCCACTGCCGCTTCTGCTCCTCGCTCCCCCAGGACGCGATGGTCTTGGCGACGAGCCCGAGCGAGACCGAGACGATGCCCCGGACCGAGGAGTCGCCCCGGCCCAGTTCCTCCGTCACGAGGCAGTACGCGAGGTGGTCGCCGCCGGAGCCGCCGTACTCCTCGTCGACGGTGAGGCCGAGGAAGCCGACCTCGCCGAGCTTCTTGACGATCGAGCGGTCGACCTCCTCCGCGCGGTCCCAGGCGATCACGTTCGGGGTGATCTCGCGCGCGACGAAGTCCCTGGCCAGGCGCCGGACGGCGGTCTGCTCCTCACTGAGTTCCAGGTTCACTCTGATCAACCCCTGCTTTTAATTAGCACTGCTAGTTTCTGGTTCGCAGCCCTACTATGTGCGCCATGGCCCGACCGCGCAAGCCCCTCCTCAGCACCGACCGCATCGTCGCGGCGGCCCGGACACTGGTGGACGCCGAGGGCCTCGCCGCGGTCTCCACGCGGCGGCTGGCCGCGGAACTGGGGGTGAGCGGGCCGTCCCTCTACAACCACTTCCGCACGAAGGACCAGATCCTGGAGGCCGTCGCGGACTCCGTGAGCGCGCAGGTCGACCTGTCGATGTTCGAGGACGGGCGGGACTGGCGGACGGCGCTGCACGACTGGGCCGTGTCCTACCGGGCGGCCCTGCGCGACCACCCCAACATCGTGCCGGTCCTCGCCCGCGGGCCGGGGCGGCGGCCGGCCGGGCTGCGGCTCGCTGACGCGGTGTTCGGGGGGATGGTCGCCGCGGGGTGGCCTGCGGCGCAGGCGACGTCCATCGGGGCGTTGATGCGGTACTTCGTGACGGGGTCCGCGCTTTCTTCGTTCGCCGGGGGGTTCGTGGACGACGAGACGGCTTACGATCCCGCGGATTATCCGCATCTCGGGCAGGCGCATCTGCTTGCCGAGCAGCCGGAGAAGATTGATGAGCGGGCCTTTGAGACGGGGCTCACGGCGTTGCTGGACGGGTTGGCGTTGCAGTTCGAGGGGCTGCGCGGGTAGGTCGGTCTGCGGGTGCGGGTCGGTGGGGGCTGGTCGCGCCGTTCCCCGCGCCCCTAAAAGATTGCGCCGTTCCCCGCGCCCCTGAAGGCAAGAGACTGTGCCGTTCCCCGCGCCCCTGAAAGCAAAAGACCGCGCTGTTCCCCGCGCCCCGAAAAGCCAAAGACCGCGCCGTTCCCCGCGCCCCCTTGATGCTTCGGTCGTTGCCGAAGTGTGGGGCGGGCATGCTGGGGGGATGACCTCCTCACGTAGCGGGGGGCGGGGTGGGGCCGCCGGGCTTGCCGCTCTTGCCTCTCTGGTCGCCGACGAGACGCGGGCCGGGTTCCTGCTGGCGCTGCTCGACGGGCGGGCCTGGACCGCCGGGGAACTCGCACGGCACGCCGGGGTCGCCGCGTCGACGGCCAGCGAGCACCTGGGCAAGCTGGTCGCGGGCGGGCTGCTCACCGAGGAGCGGCAGGGGCGGCACCGGTACGTGCGGCTGGCCGACGCCCGCGTCGCCCAACTCGTCGAGGACCTCGCCGCCCAGGTGTCGCCGACGGCAACCGCGCGGCCGCGCACGCTGCGCGAGGCCGGGGCCGGCAGCGCGATGGCCAGGGGCCGCACGTGCTACGACCACCTGGCAGGCCGCCTCGGCATCGCGGTCACCGACGCGCTCACCGGGCTCGGGCTGCTCCGCCAGGACACCGGGTTCGCGCTCACGGACGAGGGGGTGAGCTGGTTCGACGACCTGGGCGCCCCTCTCGTACGGACCGGTCGCCGCCCGCTCGCCCGGGCCTGCCTGGACTGGACCGAACGGCGCCCTCACCTCGCGGGAGTGGCGGGCGCCGCCCTGTGCCGGCACGCCCTGGACGCGGCCTGGTGCGTACGCATCGGCTCGGAACGGGCCGTCAAGGTGACGGAGAGGGGCGAGCAGGCACTCTCGCGACTACTGGGGATCCAGGCAGAAACCCTGCGCTTCTAGGGGCGCGGGGAACTGCGCGCTCAGCCCCCACCGGCCCGCGGACACGACACGACGCCACCACCCCGAAAGCACCCGGTCCGAAACCCGCGAGCCCTTTCCGGCCACCCCACCTACCCTCTGGAACGTGATGAACCCTCTCCCCACCGGCCGCCGGACCGACCTGCCGGCAGCCACAGCGGCCGGCGTCACCGTGCTGCTGTGGGCCTCCGCCTTCGTGTCCATCCGCAGCGCCGGTGAGGCCTACGCCCCCGGCGCGCTGGCGCTGGGCCGGCTGCTCGCCGGGGCGCTGGTCCTCGGAGCGATCTGCCTGGTACGCCGGGAAGGGCTCCCCGCACGGGCCGCCTGGCCGGGGATCGTGGTGTCCGGGCTGCTCTGGTTCGGCCTGTACATGGTGGTCCTCAACTGGGGTGAGCAGAAGGTCGACGCGGGCACCGCCGCACTCGTGGTGAACATCGGGCCGCTCATCATGGCCCTGCTCGCCGGATGGCTGCTCAAGGAGGGGCTGCCCTCGCGGCTGCTCGCCGGGATGGCCGTCTCCTTCGTGGGAGCGGCGGTCGTCGGCCTGTCCATGTCGGGCGAGGGCAGCGCCTCCGTGCTCGGCGTGCTGCTCTGCCTGCTCGCCGCGGTCGCGTACGCGGGCGGGGTGGTCGCCCAGAAGCCAGCCCTGCGGCACGGCTCCGCGCTCCAGGTGACGACGTACGGGTGTGTGATCGGCGCGGTGGCCTGTCTGCCGTTCGCCGGGCAGCTGGTCTCCGACGCCCGGGACGCCCCGCTGTCCGCGACCCTCAACATGCTGTATCTGGGCGTCTTTCCGACCGCCCTGGCGTTCACGACCTGGGCGTTCGCGCTGGCCCGTACGACGGCCGGGCGGATGGGGGCCACGACGTACGCGGTGCCCGCGCTGGTGGTGCTGATGTCCTGGGTGGCGCTCGACGAGGTGCCGGGCTGGATCACACTCGTCGGCGGACTGGTGTGTCTCGCGGGGGTGGCGGTGTCGCGGTCCGGGCCCCGGGCGGGGACGCCCGCGACGGCGGCCACGACCACCCCTTTGGTCCCTCCCGCCACGGCGGTCGGCGCGGCTCCGGAGACGCGTCCGGAGCCGCGGTCCGACAGGACCTGACCGGAGCCTGCGCGCCTGCGCGCCTGCGGTGGGTCTAGAACATCACCAGCGCGCGTCCGCCCTTGCCCGCCAGCATGTTCTCGAACGCCGCCGGGATGCCGTCCAGGCCGATCCGTTCCGTGACGAGGGCGCTCAGGTCCAGCCGTCCCGCCCGGACGTGTCCGGCGAGGACCGGCAGGTCGCGGGAGGGGTCGGAGTTCCCGTAGACGCAGCCGGCGAGCGTGCGGCCCCAGTGGAAGATCTCCAGGGCGTTGAAGGTGACCTGCTGGTCCTTGCCGCCGATGCCGACGACCGTCGTACGGCCGCCGCGGCGGGTGGACTCCCACGCGGTACGGATCGTGACGGCGCGGCCCGCGCACTCCACGGCGACGTCCACACCCTGTTTCCCGGTGAGCCCCCGGATCTCGCGGGCCGTGTTGTCCGAGGCGACCACGTAGTCGGTGGCTCCGGCCTCGCGCGCCAGGGCCTCCTTCTCCGGTGACACGTCGACCGCCACGATCTTCGAGGCACCCGCGATCCGCGCGGCCTGGACGGCGGCGAGTCCGACCCCGCCGACACCGAAGACGGCCACCGTCTCGCCGGGGCGGACCTGGGCCGAGTGGTGCACGGCCCCGTAGCCGGTCAGTACGGCGCAGCCGAGCAGGGCGGCGTCCGCCAGGGGGATCCCGGCAGGCGCCGGCAGTACGCAGTTGGCGGCCACCACCGTCTCCTCGGCGAACGCGGCTACGTTCAGGCCGGGGTGGAGGTCCGTCCCGTCGGAGGAGCGGTGGGCGTAGACGTTCGCGGCCCCTGCCAGCGCGTTGGCGCACAGCCACACCTCCCCCAGCGAGCAGGCGTGGCAACTGCCGCAGGAGGGGGCCCAGTTGAGCACCGCACCGTCGCCGGGCGCGACATGCTCGACCCCGGGGCCGACGGAGACGACGGTCCCCGCTCCCTCGTGGCCGAGCACGGCGGGCACCGGCAGCCGCATGGTGCCGTTGGTCAGTGAGAGGTCGGAGTGGCAGACCCCGGCGGCGGCGAGGCGGATCCGAACCTGTCCGGGGCCGGGCTCCGGCAGGTCGATCTCGGTGATCTCCAGCGGGGCCCCGACGGCGGGCAGCACAGCGGCGCGGGTCATGACGTACAACGCTCCTAGGACTCTGGAACTTCAGAACCGCACATCTTCAGCACGGCAATCTTCAGCACGGCACATCTCTACAGCTCTGCGCATCTTCAGAACTGGAGGGACTTGGTCTGGAGGTACTCGGACAGTCCGTGGGAGCCCAGCTCGCGCCCGACGCCCGACTGCTTGTAACCGCCGAAGGGAGCCCGGGGGTTGAAGCGTCCGCCGTTGATGTCGACCTGGCCGGTGTCGAGTCGGCGCGCGAAGGCCACGGCCTCCGCCTCGTCCCCGGCCCAGACGGCGCCCGCGAGCCCGTACACCGTGCCGTTCGCGATGCGCAGGGCGTCCGCCTCGTCCTCGTACCGGATGATCGACAGGACCGGGCCGAAGATCTCCTCCTGGGCGATCGCCATCTGGGGGGTGACGTCGGCGAAGACGGTCGGGCTGATGAAGTACCCCTGCTCCCGCGGGGCTTCGGGCCCTCCGGCGACCAGCCGGGCGCCCTCGCCGACGCCCTTCTCGATGTAACCGCGCACGCGCTGCTGCTGCTTGGCGTTGACGACGGGGCCGATGCGCTCGCCGTACTTCGCGGCGGCGTCGGCGGCCAGGGCGACGGCCTCGTCGTACTGGGAGTCGTGCACCAGCATGCGGGTCCAGGCGCTGCACGTCTGGCCGGAGTTGGACATCACGTTGGCCACGCCGACGTTCACGGCCTTGGCCAGGTCGGCGCTGGGCAGGATGACGTTGGCGGACTTGCCGCCCAGTTCCAGGGCGACCCGCTTGACGGCCGCGCCCGCCGTCGCGCCGATCTGCCGGCCGACGGCCGTCGAGCCGGTGAAGGAGAGCAGGTCCACGCCCTCGTGCTCGGCGAGCGCCTGGCCGGCGACCGGGCCGAGGCCGGTGACGAGGTTGAAGACACCGGCCGGCACACCCGCCTCGTGGACCGCCTCCGCGAAGATCTGAGCGGTCAGCGGGGTGTCCTCGGCGGGCTTCAGCACAACCGTGCAGCCGGCCGCGAGGGCCGGGGCGACCTTGGCGACGATCTGGTGCAGGGGGTAGTTCCAGGGCGTGATCGCGCCGACGACGCCGACCGGTTCGAGGTAGACGGTCGAGTTGCCGACCTTCTCCTCGAAGGGGTGGGAGGCGGCGAGGTCCGCGTACGAGCCTGCGACCGCGATCGGCGCGCCGACGTGCACCGCCTGGGAGAACTTCAGCGGCGAGCCGAGTTCGGCGGTGACCGTCTCGGCGATCTCGTCCTTGCGGGCGACGAGGACGTCCCGCAGGGCGCCGATGAGTGCGGCACGCTCGGCGGGCGGGGTGGCGGCCCAGGCCGGGAAGGCGGTGCGTGCGGCCCGTACGGCGGCGTCGACGTCCTCGATCGTGCCCGCCGGGACGTGGGCGATGACCTGCTCGTCGGCCGGGTTCACGACGGCGATCGTGTCCGTCCCGGCCGCGGGGCGCCAGTCGCCGTCTATGTACATGCCGTCATGTGCCTTCATGCGTTCCTCCCGGGAGGGGCGTCGTCGTCCGGCCTCCAACCTAGCTGTCGTCCGCGCTACAAACTAGCGGTGTTAGTTTTTGCACGCCAGAGGTGGGCTTTGCGGTTCCGAGGAGGGGCCCGGGCGGTGTGTCGGCCGCGGGCGTGTTGTGACTGGTCGCGCCCGCAGGCACACAGCCACGCCCGCCCTCGCCCAGGGGCGCGAGCAACCGCGCGACCGGCCGGGCACGGCGGTCGCGGCCGGACGGCGGGGGTCAGAAGTCCGCGTGGGTCGGCTCGTCCAGCCTCGCCACGGATTCCTGGGCGAACTCCCTCTCGTAGGCGTCGCGGACGCGCTCGATCGAGGGGTCGGCCGCCCGCGCCCGCCCGACCGGATACAGCAGGATCAGCTCGTACGACCGCTCCCGTTCGATGATGCCGTTGCCGTCCCGCCACTGCCCGCGCCCGCCCTGCACAGTGAGCCCGTCCGGGAAGGCCGGAGTGACTTTCCGGTCGACGAAGTCCATGAACTGCCCGTCGGTGACCGCCGGACCGCCGTCGGGGCGCTCGGTTCCGAAGAACAGCCGGGTCTCGACGTAGGCCGCGCCCCTGACCGTCGGGGTGGCCTCCCGCGGCCTGTCGTCGGTGAGCGTCGCGTACGCGGCCGGGGCACCGGCGAACAGCAGGGCGGAGGCCGTCGCGGCGGCGAGGCGGCTGCGGGTGAGGTTCATGATCATGGGTGAATGACTACCGCGCGTCACGCCTCCAGGTCCGGCAGCCGCGCCGGGGCCGGGCAGATGCGTACGCCATGGTGGTCGAAGACGAACAGGTGGGCGAGGTCCACGAGGAGCGGGACATGCATGCCGGGCCGGAGCGCGTGGTCCGGTGTCGTACGCACGATGAGGTCACCCGGCAGCCGCGCCTCGCCCGGCGGCGGCTCGGGCGGCCGGTCCGGCTCCGCGTCGGCGGGGTGCTCCAGGACCACGACGGGCCCGGCCCGCAGCGCACCGGCCGCCCGGCCCCGCAGCCGGCCGAGGACACGGCCCTCCCGCCGGCGGCGCCCTGCCGGCCGGGCCACCGGGCGCGGCGCCTCCAGATCCGGTACGAACGCGGGCTGCGACCCGGTGTCGAGGTGGACCAGGACCTCGTGCCCCTGGAACTCCACATGCTCGACGAGCCCGCTGATCGCCACCTCCCCGGGCCTGGCCTGCCCGGGTCTGGCGAGGCGTACGGCCTCGGAGCGCAGCCCGACGATGACCTCGCGCCCCTGCTGCACCCGGAGCAACCGGTGGTCAGGGGACAGCGGTTCGGGCAGGACGAGGGACTGGCGGCCGAGGCCGATCGACATGGCCCCGTCGAGCGGGGCGAGGACGACGCCCCGGAGCAGATTGATCCTGGGGGTGCCGATGAAGGCGGCGACGAAGACGTTCTCCGGCAGCGCGTAGACCGTGCGCGGGGTACCGAGCTGCTGGAGGACGCCGCCGCGCAGGACGGCGACGCGGTCGCCGAGCGACATGGCCTCCGCCTGGTCGTGGGTGACGTACAGGGTCGTGACGTCCAGGTCCCGGGTGAGCCGGGCGATCTCGGCCCGCAGATGGCTGCGGAGCTTGGCGTCGAGGTTGGCCAGCGGTTCGTCCATCAGGAAGGCGGAGGGGTGCCGGGCGATCGCCCGGCCCATCGCCACGCGCTGGCGTTCCCCGCCGGAGAGCTGGTGGGGGAAGCGGTCCAGGAGGTCCTCGATGCCGAGCATCCTGGCCGTGGCCTCGACGCGCGGGCGCGGGTCCCGGCCGGGGTCCTCGATCCGCAGGGGGAAACCGATGTTCGCGCCGCTGTTCATGGTCGGGTAGAGCGCGTAGTTCTGGAAGACCATCGCCATGTCCCGCTCGGAGGGCGGGAGATGGTTGGCGTACGCCCCGTCGAGCCGTACCTCTCCCTCGGTGGGCTCCTCCAGTCCGGCGATCATCCTCAGCACGGTCGACTTGCCGCAGCCGGACGGGCCGAGCAGGACCAGGAACTCGCCGGGCGCGATGTCGAGCGACAGCCGCTCCACCACGCGGACGCCTTGCGTGTAGGACTTGCTGACCTGATGCAGAGAGACGGCACGTGGCATGACGCGTGACCCCCGGGGACTCACGGGGCGCTGATGCTCCGCGGACGGGTGTCTCGTGCGGGTGCGTACGAGACCTATGAGTCACGGAAGCTAACGGACCGCGCATGCCCGGGGAACCCTTTGAACGGCCCGGTCCCGTGCAAATCAGGCGCGGCCGTGCCCCGTTCGGCGTTTCTCCAGTTCAGGCGCGGGCACGGTCCTGTCCCGGCTCGCGGCCGTTTCGGGTCCGTTCGCGGTACGGCCCTGTCGCAGCCCCAGTCCCGAGGCGATCAGCAGCAGCACCCCGAGCATCACGAACGGCGCGGCCACGCCCGCGACTCCGGCGATCAGGCCCGCGGAGGCGGGCGCGGCGACCTGCCCGAGCCGGTTGCCGGTCAGCCGCAGGGCGAGGGCGGTGGAACGGGCGTCGTCCGGGGCCGCCTGGACGACCGTGGTCATCGACAGGGGCTGGCCGACGCCCAGGCAGAAGCCGAGCGCGGCGAGGATCACGGCGAGCGCCCAGACCGGCACGGGCAGGGCGATCCCCGCGCACAGCAGCGCCGCCAGCAGACAGGTCGTGGCGAGCAGCGCGGCCCGGCCCAGCAGCCGCAGCATCGGCGTCATCACCAGGCGGCACGCGATGGTCGCCGCCGCGCGCAGGCTGAGCAGCAGGCCGATCACGGAGGGCGCGATGCCCCGGTGTTCACCGACCACGGGCAGGTACGCGGTGAGGATGTCCGTCGTGGAGAGCACGGCGAGGCTGATGAAGATGCCCGCCGGTACGCCCCGGGTGCGCAGGATGCGGTGCACGGGCACGCGTGCGCCCCGTCCCGTACGGGAGGTGGACGGTGTGCGGTGCTCGATGCGCCACAGGGAGACGAACGAGACGGCCGCGACCCCGCCCGCGACCAGCAGGGCGAGGGCGCTGGTGCCCGCCATGTCCGGGCCGCCGATCAGCGCGCCCGCGGCGATCGGCCCGACGAGCTGGCCGAGCGAGGCGCCGATGGTGAAGTGGCCGAAGTTGCGGTCCTGTTCGTGCGGCGCGGACTGCCGGGCCACGAGCGACTGGGCGCCGATCACGAAGGAGAGGTGTCCGAGGCCCATCACACCGCTCCAGGCCGCCATCGCGGCGAGGGAGTCCGCCGTACCGCTGAGGGCGCAGCCGCCGGCGATGAGGACGACGCCGACCGGGAGGAGCGGGGCGCACCGGCCGTGGTCGGTCCTGCGGCCGAGCGGTACGGCGGCGAAGAGCGGCAGCAGGGCGTACACCCCGGCGATCACACCGATCGCGCGTTCGTCGGCGCCCAGCGCGAGGGCCCGGTAGGAGACGGCGGGCCGTGCCATAGACACCGCCCCCTGCGCGAAGCTGAAGGCGATGACGAGGCGGAGCAGCCAGCCGCGGTTCGTACCGGGCCTCACAGTGACGTTCTCCATCGGTCGGGAATCGGTTGGGATCGGCCTCCCGGCCGGGCGTTGGGCCAGGGGCCGAGGGCCGGGGGCCGGGTCAGATGATGCCGAACAGGATTCCGGAGCCGAGGACCACGAGCGAGGTGAGGGCGGCCCACTTGACCACGAACTTGGTGTGGTCGCCGAAGTCGACCTTGGCCATGCCGACCAGCACGTAGACGGCCGGGACCAGCGGGCTCGACATGTGCAGCGGCTGGCCCACCAGGGAGGCGCGGGCGATCTCCAGCGGCGAGACACCGTGCGCGGCACCCGCCTCGGCGAGGACCGGCAGGACACCGAAGTAGAAGCCGTCGTTCGACATGAAGTAGGTGAGCGGCAGGCTCAGGGCGCCGGTGACGACGGCCATGTGCGGGCCCATGCCGTCGGGGATGCCGTCGACGAGCCATTCGGCCATGGAGTCGACCATGCCGGTGCCCTGGAGGACGCCGGTGAAGACGGCGGCGGCGAAGACCATGCCGGAGACGTTGAGGACGTTGTCGGCGTGGGCGGCCAGGCGCTCCCGCTGGTCCGGGATGTTCGGAAAGTTGACCGTCAGGGCGAGCGCCGCGGCGAGCAGGAACAGGACCGGGATCGGCAGCAGTTCCATGATCATGGCGGTCAGGAGGACGGCCGTGAGCAGCGCGTTGAACCAGTACAGCTTGGGACGCAGGGTGGCACGGTTCGGGTCGAGGCCCTGGAGGCGTACGTCGTCCTCTTCGTCGTCGCCCTCGGCCCGCGCGTCGGCGTCGGTGCCGGATCCGGCGCCGCCCGTGGTCTTGGCGAAACGCACCTTGCCGTCACCGGGGCCGCCGGAGGCAGCGGCGCCTACACCCGCACCCGCACCGACCAGCACCGTCTCGGACTCGGACTGCGTCCCGGTCTCCGTCCCGGGGATCCCGGTCGCCGTCCCGGGGAGCCCGGTCTCCTGCTTCTCCTTCTCCAGCACGTCGGCCAGGCTCAGCACGCCGAGGCGCTTGCGCTCACGCAGGCCGAGGACGTACGAGAGGGCGATGACGGCGACCAGGCCGACGGCGAGCGCGGGGATCATCGGGACGAAGATGTCGCCGGCGTCGAGCTTGAGCGCGGTGGCGGCGCGGGCCGTCGGGCCGCCCCAGGGCAGGGTGTTCATCACGCCGTTGGCGGTGGCGGCGACACCGGTCATCACCACGAGGCTCATCTTGAGGCGCTTGTAGAGCGGGTACATCGCCGAGACCGTGATCATGAAGGTGGTCGAGCCGTCGCCGTCCAGGGAGACGATCGCGGCGAGCAGGGCCGTACCGACGACGATCCGCATCGGGTCGGCCTTGCAGAACTTGAGGATGCCCCGGACGACCGGATCGAAGAGGCCGACGTCGATCATGACGCCGAAGTACACGATGGCGAACATCAGCATCGCGGCGGTCGGCGCGAGGGTGCCCACCCCTTCGATGACGTAGTCGCCGAGATGCGCGCCCTTTCCGACGAACACACAGAAGAGTGCCGGGATCAGCACCAGCGCCGCGATCGGCGACATCTTCTTCATCATGATCAGGACCAGGAAGGTCGCGATCATGGTGAAGCCGAGGATGGTCAGCATGAGTGGATACCTAACGTTCGCCCTTGAACTCCCACCAGGGACGGCGGTTCGAGTGACGTTAGGTCGGGCCCACAAGTCTTAACAAGATGTTGACACGAGAGCAATAAGCGCAAAACTCCTGGTCACAGCGTGTGTGGCAGTCACAGCTCGGGGCCTGCAGGCGCGATGTCGACGGGTACGCCGTTGAGGACGGCCGTGCCGGACAGCGGGTCGAGCAGGCTGCCGTCCAGGAGCTGGTTGACGTTGACGCCGGGGTGCGTGGTGGCGTGCCGCAGCCGGGTTCCCGGCCGGTCGTGCCCCCAGCCGTGCGGCAGGCTCACGACCCCGCGTCGTACGGAGTCGGTGACCTCGGCCGGGGCGACGACCTCTCCCCCGGCGCCCTTCACGCGCACCGGTGCCCCGTCGGTGACGCCGAGGCGTTCGGCGTCGTCGGGGTGGATGTGCAGGGTGCAGCGGTTGGTGCCGCCGGTGAGGGCGGGGATGTTGTGCATCCAGCTGTTGTTGGACCGCAGATGGCGGCGGCCGACCAGGACGAGGCCGTCGGGGCGCTGCCGGAGGGCGTCCCTGAGGCGCGGGAGATCGTCGGCGAGCGGCCGGGGGAAGAGTTCGACGAGTCCGCTGCGGGTCTTGAGGGGGCCGGGCAGCCGCGACTGCAGCGGTCCGAGGTCGATGCCGTGGGGCGCGGCCAGCAGCTTCTTCAGATTCAGGCCGTCGGGGCGGGCGCCGAATCCGTCGCCGTACGGGCCCAGGCGCAGCATCATGTCGAGGCGGCGCTCGGGGCCGGTGTCGCCGGTGAGGGCGGCGGCGAGCTCGCGGGGGTCGCGGCCGTGCACCGGGGAGTGCTTTTCCTTGACGGCCTTGCCGAGGGTCTGGTCGACGACCAGGGCGTCGACGGCGGAGGGGTCGGCGCCGTGCATGCCGGTCGCGGCGAGGACGAGCCGGGCGAGGATCTCCGTCTCGGCCATCCTGCCGGGTTCCAGGGGGACGGCGGCGCGGGTGTACCGGACCTGGTTGCGTACGGCGAGGGTGTTGAAGGCGAAGTCGTGGTGCGGGCTCTGCGAGGGCGGGGGCGGCGGCAGTACGACGTGGGCGTGGCGCGAGGTCTCGTTCAGGTACGGGTCGACGCTGACCATGAAGTCGAGCGAGTCGAGGGCCTTGTCGAGGCGGTCGCCGTCCGGGGCGGACAGGACGGGGTTGGCGGCGATGACGACGAGGGCGCGGACCGGCTCGCCCTCGGCGGTCGCGGTGTCGATCTCCTCGGCGAGCGCGGCGAGCGGCAGTTCGCCCTTGGCCTCGGGGTGACGGCTCACGCGGCTGTGCCAGCGGCCGAGCGCGAAGCCGTGGCCGGGCCCGGCGGGGCGGGGCGTGCGGTCGGTGGCGGCCTGCGGGAAGAGGGCGCCGCCGGGCCGGTCGAGGTTGCCGGTGAGGATGTTGAGGACGTCGACCAGCCAGCTGGCCAGGGTGCCGTGCGGCACGGTGCAGCTGCCGATGCGGCCGTATACGGCGGCGGTGGGCGCGGCGGCCAGTTCACGGGCGAGGGCCCGGATGGTCCCGGCGTCGATGTCGCACGCCCCGGCAGCGGCCTCGGGCGTGAAGTCCCTTACGGCGTCGCGGAGTTCATCGACTCCCTGGACCAGTTCGCCCAGTTCGCCGAGGTCGGTGAGGTGCTCGTCGAAGAGGACGTACGCCATGGCCGCGAGGAGCAGTGCGTCGGTGCCGGGGCGGACGGCGACGTGCCGGTCGGCGAGTTTGGCGGTGCGGGTGCGGCGGGGGTCGATGACCGTCAGTGTGCCGCCGCGCGCCTTGAGGGCCTTGAGCTTGCCGGGGAAGTCGGGTGCGGTGCACAGACTGCCGTTGGACTCCAGGGGGTTGGCGCCGATCAGCAGCAGGTGGTCGGTGTGGTCGAGGTCGGGTACGGGGATCGCGTTGGCGTCGCCGTAGAGGAGGCCGCTGGAGACGTGCTTGGGCATCTGGTCGACGGTGGACGCGGTGAAGAGGCTGTGCGTGCCGAGTCCGGCGAGCAGGACCGTCGGGTAGAGGGCGCCGGCCATGGTGTGCACGTTCGGGTTGCCGAGGACGGCTCCGACGGAGTGCGGGCCGTGGCGCTCGACGACCGGGCGCAGTCCGGCGGCGACCGCGTCGAAGGCCTCCTCCCAGGTGGCCTCGCGCAACTCGCCGTCCTTGCGCACGAGGGGGGTGCGCAGGCGGTCCGGGTCGCCGTCGGCGGCTCCGAACGACGCCCCCTTCGGGCAGATGAACCCCTGGCTGAACACATCGTCGCGGTCCCCGCGCGCGCTGGTCACCCGGGTCCCCTCGATGGTGAGCGTCAGCCCGCAGGTGGCCTCGCAGAGCGGGCAGATGCGCAGGGCTGTGCGGGAGTCGGCGGTGGTGGACACGGGTCCTCCCGAAGGGACGGCGGCAACGGTGGCGCTCTGACCGGGCCGAGCATACCGACCGGTATGGACGGTGGGGAGGGGGTGCGGGGGGTCGGGTCGGAAATTCGCTCGCCGGCCGGCCCGTGGGGAACTGCGCGCGTCCGGGCCCAGGACCCCGGGCTCCGGTTGTCCGCGCACACCCCGGAATCGGTGCGCCGGCCGTGCGTCGCACCGGCCGGCGGACGGCTCATCAGCGGATCGGCACTTCGGCGGATCGGCAGTTCGGCAGTTCGGCGGATCAGTCGAGTGAGCGGGACAGATACGCCCGGAGCAGCTCTCGTGTCTCCTCTATGACCCGCTCGTCGCCCGACGGGTCGAGGCGGAAAGCCAGCTGGACGAGGGTGTCGGCGGCCTCTACGGCGATGAGGAAGGTACGCCGGAGGTCCTCGTCGGGGGTGCGGTCGAGGTAGGCGGAGAGCATGTCGGTCAGGCGGTCGGCGACGCGGGTGTTGGGCTCGGCGTCGCGGGTGCCGACGGGTATCTGGTTGCCGAAGTCGACGAGGGAGAAGCCGGGCGCGGTGCGCTTCATGGCGAGGTACTCGTCGAGAACCGCGTCCATGGCCACCCGCCAGCCCGCCCCGCTGCCGGTCCCCTGGAGGCGGTGGGTGACGCGGTCGGTGTAGATGTCGAGGTTGCGCTGGGCGAGCGCGTCGACCATGGCCCGCTTGTTGCCGAAGAACCGGTAGACGGATCCGATGGGCACCCCGGCGCGCAGAGCGACCGCGCGGGTGCTCAGGGCGTCGTAGCCGACCTCGTCCAGGAGGTCGGCGCAGGCGTCGAGGATACGGGTGAGTCGTTCGGCGCTACGGCGCTGTACGGGCGCACGGCGCAGCGAGGTCGCATGGGGCACGGGCTTCATGATGCCTTTCCGCCGGGTTCCGGTGAACCTTGCCCTTGGGTACGAAGTCGGTGCCCGTACCACTCATCCATCGCTCACGGAGGCCGCGGGCGACGGGCCGTCCGCCTGGGCGGTCGGGAACGGCGGGCCGCCTGCCGGGACCGTCTGCAACAGCAGAGTGGTCGGCGGGGCGGGCAAGGGTGGCGGACCGCCGGCCGGGACGGGCGGGAGCGGCGGGCCGCCTGCCGGGACCGTCTGCAACAGCAGGGTGGTCGGCGAGGCGGGCAGGAGCCGCAGGTCGGCCGGCGGGGACGGCAGGGCGGCGGTCGTCGTCATCGGCGGGCGCGGCAGGGCGGTGGGCGTCGTCGGCGGCGGGGCGAGGGCGTTCGGCGCCGTGGTCGTGGGTGGTGGGGCCGGCGTGGTCCGCTTCCCGTGCGGGGGCCCCGGGTCCGACACCGTGATGTCGGCCGTGCTGGCGACCGGCTCCCCGTCGACGGCCCACACCGTGTCGTCGTCCGCGTGCAGCCGCACGGTCACCTGATGGGTGCCGCGCGAGACGATGTCGCCCGCGAGATGGTGGTCCGGGCCGCGCAGGACGGACAGGGGGCGGCCGTCCAGCCGGAGCATCGCGTAACCGCGCCCCGGTTCGGCCTTCTTCTCGGTGCCGGCCGGCGAGAAGCGGAAGTCGTGGACCGTCAGCCGGACGTCCCAGCCGTCGTCGCCATCGGTATCAGCACCCTCGTCGGCACCCGCGTCGGCGTCGTCGGCGGCGGGCTGTATCTCGATCGCGACCTCGGGTGCGCTCTCCTCGTCGATCTCACGGTAGTGCCGCCCCTCCTCGTCCCTGTCCTTCAATACCTTGCCCACCGGCGACGGTCTCACCTTGTCGTCCTCGCGCGCGCCGTCGGACCCACAGCCCGTCGCTCCGACGAGCAGAGCACCGAACAGGGCACAGACCGCGAGCGCGGTGAGGAATGCGCGCGTCCACGACATGCCGGGAGATTAGAACACCGCTCCGACAGCCGGATCCCCCTTGAGTCTGGTTCTGGGGTACCACTTCGGGGCACCACGGCGGTCCTGGCGCGATCGCACCGCCCGCCGCCGGCCCCGGCAGCCTCCCCCTTGCGCACCGATTCGCCGAATCCTACGGTGATGCATAGGAATCAGAACGAGGGAGCGATCATGAGCGGGGACGCGCGCACCGGCGCAGAGGCATCGCGGAAGACCGCCGAGGCGCTGACGTATCTCTCCGGGTTCGGCAACGAACACAGTTCGGAGGCGGTCCCGGGCGCACTCCCGCACGGCCGCAACTCGCCGCAGCGGGTCCCGCTCGGGCTGTACGCGGAACAGCTGAGCGGTTCGGCGTTCACCGAGCCGAGGGCGCACAACCGCCGCTCGTGGCTCTACCGGATCCGCCCGTCGGCGGCGCATCCCGCGTTCACCCGCACCGACAACGGCGCCCTGCGCTCGGCCCCCTTCACCGAGACGGTGCCGGACCCGAACCGGCTGCGCTGGAACCCCCTGCCGGAGCCCGCACCGGGTACCGACTTCCTGGCGGGCCTGTGGACCCTCGGCGGCAACGGCGACGCCACGCAGCGCACCGGCATGGCCGTGCACCTGTATCACGCCAACTCCTCGATGGAGCGGGTGTTCAGCGACTCCGACGGCGAGCTGCTGATCGTGCCGGAGCACGGCGGGCTGCTGCTGCGCACCGAGTTCGGGCTGCTGCATGTGGAGCCGGGACATGTGGCGCTGATCCCCCGTGGGGTGCGCTTCCGTGTGGAGTTGCTGGGCGCCGCGTCCGACGACGGGCGGAACCCGGCCGGTCCCACCGGTCCGACCAGGCCGACCGGCCCGACCGGCCCGACCGCCCGCGGATACGTGTGCGAGAACTACGGGGCGCCCTTCCAGCTCCCCGACCTCGGCCCGATCGGCGCCAACGGCCTGGCCAACGCCCGGGACTTCCGCGCACCGGTCGCCGCGTACGAGGACGGCGGGGACGCGGCGGGACCGGTGGAGGTGGTCAACAAGTTCTGCGGCAACCTCTGGACGGCGACGTACGACCACTCGCCGCTGGATGTCGTCGCCTGGCACGGCAACCATGTGCCGTACACCTACGATCTGAGCCTCTTCAATGTGATCGGCACCATCAGCTACGACCATCCCGACCCGTCGATCTTCACCGTGCTGACGTCGCCGTCCGACACCCCGGGCCTGGCCGGGGTCGACTTCGTGGTCTTCGCTCCGCGCTGGCTGGTGGGAGAGGACACCTTCCGGCCGCCCTACTTCCACCGGAACGTGATGAGCGAGTACATGGGGCTCATCGAGGGCGCCTACGACGCGAAGGCGGAGGGCTTCGTGCCGGGCGGCGGTTCACTGCACAACATGATGTCCGCGCACGGCCCCGACCGGGAGACGTTCGAGCGGGCGAGCGCCGCCGAGCTGCGACCGCAGAAGATCGACGACGGTCTGGCCTTCATGTTCGAGACCCGCTGGCCGGTCACCGCCACCGCGCAGGCCGCCCGGGCGGAGCACCTGCAGACGGCGTACGACGACGTGTGGCAGGGCCTTGAGCGTCACTTCCGGCCGGTCGACCGGCCGTGACGGCCCCCGGCTCCCGCGCCCCTCGGCCACCCCCGACCACCCGGGACCGCCCATGACCGCCCGTTGCACCGAACGCCCGCGACCGGTACGGATACCCTCGTGACCTCCTTCGCGCCGGACTCGATCGTCCTGAATCGCAAGCTGCCGCTCTGGTATCAGGTGTCGCAGTCCCTGCGCGCCTCGATACTCGGGCGGTCCGCGCAGGATCCACTGCGCCTGCCCACCGAGGAACAGCTCGCGGAGCACTACGGGGTGAGCGTGCTGACCATGCGGCAGGCGCTCAAGGAGCTGGAGGACGAGGGGCTCATCACCCGGCACCGCAGACGCGGCACGTTCATCGAGCCGAGCGCCCTCCGGGGTGCGCCGGTGCGCCTCCTCGGCTCGGTGGACGCCATCGTGGCCCAGCAGTCGGGCATGACGACGGAGCTGCTCGACCACGGGAGCGAGCCCGTGTCCGGCGAACTCTCCGAGTACTTCCCGGATCTGGCGGAGGTGACGACGTACCACCGGCTGCGCAGCGACGAGAAGACCGGTGAACCGACCAACCACGCGCGCAACTACGTCCGGCCGGAGCTGGCGGCCCTGTTCGACCCGGAGGATCTGGTCCGCTGGCCCATGACCAAGGTCCTGCGGGACGTGGCGGGGGCGAGGATCGGCCAGATCACCGACACCGTCGAGGCGCGGCTCGCGGACCCGGAGACCGCCCGGCTGCTCCAGGTGCCGCTGCTGAGCCCGATCCTGCACTACACGGGCATCGTGCACGGCGCGGACGGCCGGGCGCTGGACGTGGTCCGTATCCACTACCGGGGCGACCGTTTCTCGTTCACGGTCACCCTCGACGCCCACTGACCGTGCGGGGCCCGGACGCGGCTCACGGCCCACGTCGTACGATGCCGGGCGTGACGCCCGACGACGCTCCGCTGCTCGCGGACCTCATGCCGTGGTCCGTCGCACCTCCCCGGCTGGGCCGGGCGTGGCCGGCGGCGCCCGACGCGGCGTCCCTGAAAGCGCGGTGGGACGCCCTCATGAAGGCCGAGGGGCCCGACCGTGAGGCCCTGTTCGGGCCCACCCGCGCGCGGACCCTGCACTCGGCGGTGGGGCAGCTGCCCGGCCAGTCCTCCGGTACGGGCCGGCTGGCGCGCGCGTCGGGCCCCTGTGCGGAACCGGTCCGGATCCAGACCGGCCCGTTCGACGAGCAGTGGCTGATCCCCGACCACCGGCTGATCGACGCGGCGCGCCCGGAACTGTGGCGGGTGGCGGACGGACAGCAGGTGTTCGCGGTCGAGCAGACGCCCGCGCCCGGCGGGCCGGCACTGCTGGTCGCGTCGGTGCCGCCGGTGGTCCCGCCGCAGTCGAGCGCTTCTCGTACGAAGGCCGCCCCCGTCGCCCGCCCCGGCCGTGTGCGCCCCTTGTACCGGCGTCCCGGCGGCCTCGAACCGAACCTGGCTCCGGGCCTGTTGGACCTCCTGGCCGAGCGTCTCGGCCACTCCCCCGCCGCGCTCGACGTCCTCGCCTGGACGGTCGCGGTCGCCCGCCCGGGGCCGGGCGGGGTCACCGTCCCACTGACAGCCGACCCCGAACTGTGGTCGCGCGGGAGCGAGTTGGGCCACCGCATGCTGTGGCTGATGCGCCGCGACGGCGAGCGCCCCAAGCTCCCCGGCGGTCGCCGCCCCTACGTACGGGCCCCGCTCCCGCCCTTCCCGCTCGAACTGCGCTACGACCGCGAGGAGGAGACCCTCCACATCGACGAGGGCCGCATCTCTCCCGTACCGCCCGAGGCCTGGGACTTCGAGGTCGGCGGCGTCCGCGTCCTGGACCAGTGGTTCGGCACCCGGATCACCCGCCCCGAGCCCGGCACGCTGGAAGCGATCCGCCCCACGACGTGGCCCCAGCCCTGGACATCGGACCTGCTGGAACTGGTGACGATCATGACCCTGCTGTCCGAACTGCGTGCACAGCAGGCGGAGTTGACGGCCAAGTCCCCCATCACCGCAGCGGACCTGACCAAGGCAGGCATACTCCCGCCCCCCGCCTCCACCCACCGCCCGGCCTCAGTCCTGACCCACCCGGAAGAGGGCCCAGAGGGCCAGTTCACCCTGCTCTGAGCCCTGTGGGGGCGCGGGGAACGGCGCAGTCTTTTGTCTTTAGGGGCGCGGGGAACGGCGCAGTCTTTTGTCTTCAGGGGCGCGGGGAACGGCGCAGTCTTTTGTCTTCAGGGGCGCGGGTCTTTTGTCTTCAGGGGCGCGGGGAACGGCGCGACCAGCCACGACGCACCCGCAGTCGCCCGGCAGCCCTCACCCCCACACCCTCCCGCGAAGCCCTCAGCCAGAGACCTCACGAGACGGGTCGAACCCGTCGAGCACCCGTTCAAGCGCCCGCCGGAACACCGCCCCCAGATCGATCGGCCCCGAGTCCTCCATGAACGCCGCCGCCATCCGCGGATACGCCCCGCTCGCCACCTGGCTCCCCAGATACGCGCCCCGCACCGCGTTCTCCCGTTCCTCGGACCACGGCAGGGTCCGCGCCCGCTCGGCCGTCGCCAGTTCGTTGCCGACGTACGTCGTCACCACGCCGTTGACCATCGCGACCAGCTCGAACTTCGTTCCGTACGTGCCGTCGAAGGAGTCCAGGCACGCCAGGCAGTGCTCCAGATACCGCAGGGCGTGCGGGCTGAAGCCGTAGACCGGTGACATCAGGGCCGGCAGCCAGGGATGCCGGTGCATCAGCTCACGGGTCTGGTAGGCGACCCGGAGCATGTCGGCCCGCCAGTCCCCCGTCGGCTCCCACAGCTCGTGCTCGGCGCTGACCGCGTCGACCATCAGCTCGTTCAGGTCCTCCTTGCGCGGCACGTAGTTGTAGAGCGACATCGTCCCGCAGCCCAGCTCGACCGCCACATGTCGCATCGACACGGCGTCCAGCCCCTGCGCGTCCGCGATCCGCACGGCCGCGGCCGCGATGTCGGCCCGCGTGAACGCGGGCCGTGGCCCGCGCCCCGTGCGCTCGGGTCGGGCCCAGATCACTTCGGGTACGTCGGCACGTCCTGCCATCGATGTCACCAGCCCTGCCGTCGGTGGATCCTGTTCCCACCATCCTAGTTACGTACAGCGTACGTAGTGCGCTATGGTCGAGCCATGACTACTACGTACGGCGTACTTAGTGAAGGTCTGGAGAAGCGCTTCGGACCCGTCCATGCCCTTCGGGGGCTGGATCTCGCGGTGGCCGAGGGGACCGTCTGCGGGCTGCTGGGCCCCAACGGCGCGGGCAAGACCACGGCGGTACGGCTGCTCACCACCCTGCTGCGCCCCGACGCCGGGTCCGCCCGGATCGCGGGGCACGATCTCGTACGGGAGCCGGACGCCGTGCGCCGCGCGATCGCGGTCACCGGGCAGAACGCCTCGGTGGACGGCGACCTCACGGGCCGGGAGAACCTGCGGCTGTTCGCGAGGCTGCGCCGCCTCCCCAAGGCCGCCGCCCGGGCCGACGAACTGCTCGACCGCTTCGAGCTCACCGACGCGGCGGACCGGACGGTGTCCACGTACTCGGGCGGTATGCGACGCCGTCTCGATCTGGCCGCCGGTCTGATCACCCGGCCCGCGGTGCTGTTCCTCGACGAGCCGACGACGGGCCTCGACCCGCACAGCCGCAACCAGATCTGGGCGGCCGTGCGCGCCCTGCGGTCCGAGGGCACGACGGTCCTGCTCACCACCCAGTACCTGGAGGAGGCGGACCAGCTCGCCGACGACATCGTGCTCGTGGACCGGGGCCGGGCCGCGCACTCGGGGACGCCCGCCGAACTCAAGGCGCTCATCGGCTCGTACGCGGAAGCGGTCGTCGCCCACGCGGACGCGATGGCGGGTGCGGCGGCCGTACTGGACCGGCTGACCGGCTCCGCGCCGGCCTTCGACGGGGAGCGGCACGCTGTCGGCGCGGTCACCACCGACCCGACGCTCACCCTCCCCCGGCTCGTACGCGAACTCGACGCCGCCGGGGTGCCGTTGCTCGACGTGAGCCTGCGCCCGCCGACCCTCGACGACGTCTTCCTCCGCCTGACCGACGGCCAGGCGGACAACAAGGCCGACAAAGCCCACAAGGCCCACAAGGAGCTGGTGACATGAGCACGGGCGCGTCGGCATTGGCGTACGACGGAACTGCGATGCTGGGCCGCCAGCTGCGGCGGATCCGGCACAACCCGGGGCTGCTGATCCTCACCCAGACCATGCCGGTCACGATGCTGCTGTTCTTCGGCTACGTCTTCGGCAGCGCGCTGGCGATGCCCGGCGAGGAGTACCGGGCCTTCCTGGTGCCGGGGCTGCTGGTCGCGACGGCGGCCAACGGCATCATGACGGGCATGTTCCAGGCGGCCCAGGACTCGCACCGCGGTGTCACGGACCGCTTCCGTACGCTGCCGGTGAGCAGGGCCGCCGTACCACTCGGGCAGGCCGCCGCCGACCTCGTCGTCACCGCTGCGGGCACGGTGCCGTTCCTGCTCGTGGGGCTCGCGGTGGGCTGGCGGATCGAGGGGTCCGCCCTCGAAGCGGTGGCCGCCGTGGGGCTGTTGCTGCTCTTCCGGTTCGCGACCACCTGGGTCGGGATCCTGCTGGGGCTCGCCTCACGCAGCGAGGAGGCGGCCGGGCAGCTCGGCGGTGCGACGTTCGTCCTGCCGCTGCTGTCGAACGCGTACATCCCGACCGACAACCTGCCGGGCTGGCTGCGCACGCTCGCCGAGTGGAACCCGATCAGCGCGGTGACCACGGCGCTGCGGGACCTGTTCGGCAACGCGCCGGTGCCGGCCGACGGCGCCTGGCCGGTGACGCACCCCGTCGCGGGGTCACTGGCCTGGTGCGCGGTCCTCATCGCGGTGTTCATGCCGCTCGCCGTCCGCCGGTACGCGAACGGCGGACGCTGAGCCCCGCACGGTCCACCCCGTGCATGACGCCCGTGCATGACAAAGCCGCTGCCCGCGGGTCATGATCCCCCGCATGGAGCCGCAATCCCTGCCCTCGCCCCTGCCCCTGCCCCTGCCCCTGGAGGGCATCACCGTCGTCGCCGTCGAGCAGGCCGTCGCCGCGCCCTTCGCCACCCGGCAGCTCGCCGATCTCGGGGCGCGGGTCATCAAGGTCGAGCGCCTCGACGGCGGCGACTTCGCGCGCGGCTACGACACCGCGGCCGGCGGGCTCGCCTCGCACTTCGTGTGGTGCAACCGCGGCAAGGAGTCCGTCGCCCTCGATCTGAAGGACCCGCGCGGGCTCGACGTGGTGCGCCGTCTGGTGGCCGGCGCCGACGTCTTCGTACAGAACCTCGCGCAGGGCGCCGCCGCGCGCCTCGGCCTCGACGCGGCCACGCTGTGCGCGGCGCACCCGCGGCTGGTCGCCGTGGACATCTCGGGGTACGGGGCCACCGGTCCGTACGCCGACAAGCGCGCGTACGACATGCTCGTGCAGTGCGAGGCGGGTCTGGTGTCCGTGACGGGGACGGCCGGGCAGCCGGTCAAGGCGGGCATCCCGGCGGCCGACATCGCGGCGGCGATGTACGCGTTCTCGGGGGTGCTCGCGGCGCTGGTGCGGCGCGGCACGACGGGGCGCGGCGGGCCGGTGGAGGTGGCGATGCTCGACGCGCTGGCCGAGTGGATGGGGCATCCGCTGCACCATGTGATGCACGGCGGAACTCCCCCGGCGCGCACGGGTCTCGCGCACGCCGTCATCGCCCCGTACGACGGCTATCGGACGGGTGACGGCGGGCGGGTGCTGTTGTCGGTGCAGAACGACCGTGAGTGGCGCCGGCTCGCCGAACAGGTCCTGGGACGGCCGGAGCTGGCTCATGATCCGGCGTACGGGACGAACGCGGCGCGGGTCGAACACCGGGACCGTACGGACGAGTTGGTCGCCACGGCGCTCGCGGCGCTCACCGCGGAGGAGGCGGTGGCGCGTCTGGAGGCGGCCGGGATCGCCTGCGCGCTGCTGAGGGACGTCACGGAAGTGGCCGAACACCCTCAGCTGGCGGCCAGGGACCGGTGGCGGGACGTGGGATCGCCGGTGGGACCTCTGAGAGCGCTGTTGCCGCCGATCACGCTGCCGGGGGGTGAGGCGGTGAAAATGGGGCCCGTACCCGCGCTCGGGGAACACACCGAGGCGGTGCTGCGTGCCGTGGGGATGACGGACGATGAGATCGCAGCACTGCGCCGGGACGGTGTGTCCGCCTGAGCGCGGGTCGGGTTCCTGCTGGTCCTGCTCGGATTCGGCCGCCTGTCAGCGACCGGGGTCGCCGGTCAGCGGCCGCCGAACAGGGAACGGCGCAGCCGACGCAGCGGCGCGAAGAGCGAGACCCGCCTCACTCGCGCGCTCCTGTCGGTGCGGTCGTGCGCGGTGTCACGTGAGGTGAGCTCGCGCATCAGGGACGTCGCCTCGGCCGCCTCGCGCTGAGGGATGGCAGGGCCACCCATCACCGAAAGATGGCGGTCGAGGCGCGAACTGGTCGCGCTGCTCCCACACGTGATCGCAGGGACTCGCGCCCTGCCACGCACTGTTATCTGTTCCATGTCACTCCCCACCCATACGAGGGCACCCGGCCCGGGCAGGCTAACCCTATCGCTCCCTCATCACACTCGTGTATCCCGGGCACGGGATTCACCTACCCGGTAAGGGGGTTGACGATTACTCTCCGAATCCGAGTGATTTCAGGGCGAGTTGGACAACCGGTGCGGTGGTTGGCTGCGGAGAGCCGCCGGACGGCTCGACGGTGACAGCGAGTGAGGTCGCGTCGGTGTTCAGTCCGGTGGCCATCAAGGGCGTGTCGCCGTCCAGCAGCCCCAGGGAACGCGGTTTCCCCTCAGGTCGCATGAGCCACAGCTGGTGGACCCTGTCGTTCGAAGGTGTGCCGAGACCCGCCGAGGTGACGACGGCGGCGTGCCGCGAGGCGGACGCGACGACGCCGATGCCCTGACCGTTCGCGTCCCGTCCGGTGCCCGACCGCGCGTCAGGCGCCGCGAGAACGTGGGCGATCTCACGTGCCTGTGCCCGCTCCGCGCTCAGCTGGTCCTGGGTGCGGGACGCCTGCATGCCGAAGAGCGCGGCAACGACGAGGGCGGCGGCGGCCGTGGTGGAGGCGAGCGGGACGAGGAACGGCGAGAAGGGCGAGCGGCGGGCACGCGACGGCGCGCGTTCCGGTCGCGTGCGGGCCTGCGACTGTGCGGGGGCCGGCTCCTGAGGGGTCGTCCGTACGGCCATGAGGACCCGGTCGCGCATCGCGGCGGGGGCCGGGGCGGCCGTGGACCAGGCGAGGCGGACGGCGTCCTCGCGAAGGGCGCGCACCTCGGCGGCGCAGTCGTCGCAGCGTTTCAGGTGCTTCTCGAATCTTTTGTGCTCATGGGGTTCCAGGGCGTCGAGGGCGTACGGGGCGGCCAGCGAGTGCAGATCGCCGCGCCGGAAGATGGTGCTCATGCGACACCTCCCAGGCAGTCGCGCAGCCGTGTGAGTCCGTCGCGCATGCGTGTCTTGACCGTGCCGAGCGGCAGGGAGAGCCGTTCGGCCACTTCACGGTATGTGTAGCCGTCGTAGTAGGCGAGGGTGACGGACTGTCGTTGCAGTGCGGTGAGCCGGTCCAGGCAGCGGCGTACCCACTCCCGTTCGAGGCCGGCCTCGACCTCCTCGGCGACATGGTCGAAGGCGGGACCGTTCGCCCGCCGGGCCATGCGCAGTTCGCGCTCCGTGGTGGCGCGGGCGCTGCGGACCCGGTCGACCGCCCTGCGGTGCGCGAGGGTCAGGACCCAGGCGAGTGCGCTGCCGCGGCCGGGGTCGTAGCGCGCGGCGGAGCGCCACAGTTCGAGGAGCACCTCCTGTGCCACCTCCTCGGACTGTGCCGGGTCCCGCACCACCCGGCGCACCAGCCCGAAGACCGGCCCGGACACCAGGGCGTAGAGATCCTCGAAGGCCTTCTGGTCCCCTCCGGCCACGAGCACCAGGAGTTCGTCCGCCTCCACCCGTTTCCCCCTTCTCCGGTCTGAACGGCTCGTCCAGTCCTCACGTATTCGGCGCAGGAACGCCGTCGGATGGGGTTACGGATCAACCGCTCGAAAACGCGGGTGAATTTCGAACCAATCCTTATTCCCCCCGGCTCCGAATGGCGTGCATCAGGCATCACCCACCGACGCGGTACGAGCGCGGGAGCGGACCACTCGACAGGTCGTTCCCACCGATCACCGCCGGAACACAGCTTTGGGACAGAGGACGGACGGCATGACACCTTTCACCAGCGGGTTCGTGGGACGCAGGAGCCTTGCGACCCTTGTCTGCGGTGCGCTGGCCACCGGCGGGCTCGCGGCCGTCGGCGTGACCGCGCTCGAACCGGGAGCGGCCGGCGCCTCCAGCCACCGGGAGGCTCCGCTCATCTCGGGGCAGCCGCAGTACGACAACACGGACGTGTACGCGTTCGCGAGCCCCGACAAACCGGATACGACGACCATCATCGCCAACTGGATCCCGTTCGAGGAGCCGGCCGGCGGGCCCAACTTCTTCCCGTTCGCGGAGGACGCCCAGTACGACCTGCACATCGACAACAACGGTGACGCGCAGGGCGAGCTGGTCTTCCGCTACACGTTCGAGACGCATGTCAAGAACGACAAGACGTTCCTGTACAACACCGGCCCGGTCGAGAGCCTCGACGACCCGGACCTCAACATCACGCAGACCTACGACATAGATCTGCTGCAGCTCAAGGACCAGCACCTGGTCAAGAAGACGAAGTACGCCGACGACGTGGCCGTCGCGCCGTCGAACGTCGGCAAGGCGTCCATGCCGGACTACGCCAAGCTCCGCGACCAGGCCGTGCACGAACTCCCGGGCGGGGCGACGACGTTCGCCGGCCAGGCCGACGACCCGTTCTTCCTGGATCTGCGGGTCTTCGACCTGCTGTACGGCGGGAACCTGTCCGAGGTCGGCAACGACACCCTCAAGGGCTACAACGTCAACTCCGTCGCCCTCCAGCTGCCGAACGACGTGATCCAGGAGTCGGCCGACCAGCCGATCGTGGGCATCTGGTCGACGACGCAGCGCAAGAACGCGAGCGGCCACTTCCGCCAGGTCTCGCGCCTGGGCATGCCGCTGGTGAACGAGGTCGTCAACCCGATCAAGGACAAGGACAAGTTCAACGCGTCCGCGCCCTGGAACGACGGTGACTTCCTGAAGAACGTCACCAACCCCGAGCTGCCGAAGCTCATCGAGGCGATCTACAAGATCGAGGCGCCCGACGAGCCCCGCAACGACCTGGTCGACGTGTTCCTGAAGGGTGTGGAGGGCCTCAACCAGCCGCCGCACGTGCGTCCTTCGGAGATGCTGCGACTCAACACCTCGACCAAGCCCGCCGCCGAGGAGAAGCGTCTCGGTGTGCTGGACGGCGACAACGCGGGCTTCCCGAACGGCCGCCGCCTCGGTGACGACGTGCTGGACATCGCGCTGCAGGTCGTCGAGGGCGAACTGGTCGGCTCCAAGAACGACCTGGGTGACGCGGTCGACAAGAACGACAAGAAGTTCGAGAAGACGTTCCCGTACGTCGCTCAGCCGACCTCGGGTTCGCGCGGACCGCTGGCCAAGGGCACGACCGGCACCAACGACGTCCGCAACCAGCTCGGTGACGCGCTGCAGCCCGCCGGCGCGTCCGGCACGGGCGGTATGGACGACACCACGCTGATCGCCGTCTCGGCGGCGTCGGGCGCGGCCGGGTTCCTGCTCGTCGGCACGGGTCTGCTCTGGTGGCGCAGCCGCCGCCGGGCGTACTGATCCGCGGCTGACCGGCACCCCCTGACTGGCGCGGTCCGTGCGTAACCGTCCCCCACGGCGCACGGGCCGCGCCACCCATCGCACCCACTACGTGCACCACCTTTTCCAGCATGGCGATTGAGGAGAGCGCAATGTCCCCGCGTAGCAACGACGACGCGCAGGAGAGGGACCTCGTCGACGAGGCTGCCGAGGCTGCCGAGGCCGCCGACCCGGCCTCCCCGATTGAGACGGTCGCCCCGGCCGGTACAGCTGAGACGGCAGAGACGGCCGGGACAGCTGATACGGCTGATACGGCCGAGACAGCCGGTCCCGATCAGCCCGTTCCCGGGGAACGCCGGGGGTCCGGGCGGTTCCGGGTGCTGCAGCTCGCGGCCTGCGCCGTCGCTCTCGCCGTCGCGATGACCGCGGGGGCCGTACTGCTGGGCAACAGGGACGGCGGCGACACGAGGACGGTGTCGTCCGCCCCCGGCCTCGATCCCGAACTGCTTGCGGGCGGCAGTCTCGCTTCGGGCATCTCCGCACTGCAGTCCCATCTCAAGGCGCAGCCCAAGGACTCCGGCGGGTGGGCCACGCTGGGCATCGCCTACGTCGAGCAGGCCCGCACCAACGGCGACCCGTCCCGTTATCCGCAGGCGCAGCGCGCGCTGGAGCGGTCCCTGGAGCTGAGCCCCGACAACGATCCGGCGCTGGCGGGCCGGGCGGCGCTGGCCGCGGCCCGGCACGAGTTCCCCGACGCGCTGAAGTACGCGCGGAAGGCACTGGACGAGAACGCCTTCAACGAGCGCGCGCTGGCGGTCCGCATCGACGCCCTGGTCGAACTCGGCCGCTACAAGGACGCGTCGAAGGCCGCCGACGAGGCCGACTCCCGCCGCCCGGGCGTCCCGGTCTTCACCCGGTACGCCTACGTGCACGAGCTGCGCGGTGACGTCCGCACGGCACGCCGCGTCCTCACACAGGCGCTGACCGGCGCAACCGCGCCCGGGGACGTCGCGTACGTGGCGGCTTCGCTGGGCCAGCTCTCCTGGCGCGAGGGCGACCACAAGGCGGCGCTGAAGTACTACGAGCAGGCTCTGCGGGCCGACGGGACCTACCTGCCGGCGCTGGAGGGACGGGCCAGGGCGCAGGCCGCGAACGGTGACCGGGCGGCCGCGATCCTCGGCATGGAGGAGGTCGTGGCGCGCTTCCCGCTGCCCGGCCCGCTGGTCGTGCTCGGCGAGCTGTACGAGGCACGCGGCGGCGAGGGGGACCGGTCGAAGGCCCGCGACCAGTACGCGCTGGTCGACGCCTGGACCTCGCTGGCCCGCGCGAACGGGGTCAACGCCGACCTGGACACCGCCCTCGCGGCGGCGGACCACGGCGACCGCAAGGCCGCCCTGCGCGCCGCCCGCGCCGAGTGGGAGCGCCGGCACACCGTCCACACCGCGGACGCTCTCGCCTGGGCCCTGCACGTCAACGACCGCGACGACGAGGCCCTGGCCTACGCCCGGCGCGCCACGGCGACCGGCTACCGCGACGCGACGTTCCTCTACCACCGCGGCGTGATCGAACGCGCCACGGGCCACGGGAAGGCGGCCCGCGGCAGCCTGTCGTCGGCGCTGGAGCTCAACCCGGGCTTCTCGCCGGTGGGCGCGAAGGCGGCCGAGAAGACGCTGACCGCCCTCGGCGGTGCCCGGTGAGCGCGTTCACCCTGCGCGGCCGCCGCTCCAGGCCCGCCCGGAGGGCCTCCGTGAGCCGTCGCGTATCCGTGCGCCGTCGCGCGTTCGGGTCCGTCGTGGCCGTGCTCATGGCCGCCTGCGCATTCGTACTGATCCCCTCCGGGACGGCCTCGGCGCATCCGCTGGGGAACTTCACCGTCAACCGGTACGACGGTCTCGTCGTCGCTCCCGGAAAGCTGCGGATCCTGCACGTGGAGGACCTCGCGGAGATCCCGGCGACCCAGGCACAGCCCGACATCGACAAGGCGGGCATGGGCAGTTGGGCCCGGGAGCGGTGCGAGACGGCGGCCGGGAAGAGCCGGGTGACCGTGGGCGGCAAACCCGTCGCCCTGAGCGTGGGCGAGAGCCGGGCCCGGGTACGGCCCGGACAGGCCGGCCTCAAGACCCTTCGTGTGGAGTGCCGTTGGACGGCCGCACTGCCGGACGGGAAGCTGTCGCTGCGCTTCCGCGCCTCCGTGGACGACGGGCCCGGCTGGCGCGAGGTCACGGCGCGCGGCGACCGGACGACCCTCACCTCCTCGGACGTACCCGAGAAGTCCTTGTCGGGTGAACTGACCAAGTATCCCAAGGAGTTGCTGTCGTCCCCGGCGGACACGGCGACCGCCTCGCTGCGGGTGCGGCCCGGCGGTCCCGCGCTCGTCGAGGAGAAGGCCGACGCGCCCGCCTCGTCCGTGCTGCCGCGCGGCGCCGACCGCTTCACACGCGCACTGGACGACCTGGTGTCCCGCCACGATCTGACGCTGGGCTTCGCCGCGCTCGCCCTGGGCATCGCCGTGCTCCTCGGCGCGCTGCACGCCCTCGCCCCGGGGCACGGCAAGACCATCATGGCCGCCACGGCCGCCGCCCGCGGTGACGCCACGATGCGTGACGTGCTGCCGCTCGCCGCCTCCGTGACCGTCACCCACACACTCGGTGTGGTCGCCCTGGGCATCCTCGTCACCGCCGGTTCGGCGGCCGCGCCCTCGGTGATCGCCTGGCTGGGCGTGATGAGCGGCGTCATCGTCACGGTGGCCGGCGCGACCCTCGTACGACGGGCCTGGCAGCAGCGCGGACACGGGCACGGCCACTCCCACTCGCACGGCCACGGGCATTCGCACAGTCACGGCCACGGCCATGCGCACAGCCACGGTCCGGCGCACACGCACGACCACGGGGACGGCGACGAGCACGGCCACGGGGACGGCCACACACACGATCACGGGGATGCCCACGAGCAGGAACACGGGCACGGGCATGCGCACCCCCATCCCCACTCGCACGGCCCGGCTCTCAAGCTCAAGGACACGCTTCTCCTCGGTTTCGCGGGAGGTCTCGTCCCCAGCCCCTCCGCCGTGGTCGTGCTCGTCGGCGCGGCGGCACTCGGCAAGGCGTGGTTCGGGTTGCTGCTCGTGCTGGCGTACGGGGCGGGCCTCGCGCTCACCCTCACGGCGGCCGGGTTCGCCGTGGTCAAGGTCGGCAGCAGGGTCGCGAAGGCGATCGAGAACGGCGCCCGCTGGTCGGGCGGGAAGACCGCGGCGCTGGTCCGCCGGGCGACGCCGCTCGGATCCGCGTTCGTAGTAGTGGCCCTTGGGGCCGGTTTGGTGTTCAAGGGGGCGGCAACCGCACTCGGTTGAGCTACTTTTGTTCAGAATCGTGCGGATGCGAATGGGGGACGCCCGTGTCCGAAGAGCCGGGCAGTGAACGCGTGATCGCGGGCCGCTACCGACTGCTCTCGCCGCTGGGTGAGGGCGGGATGGGGACGGTGTGGCGGGCCCGCGACGAGGTGCTGCACCGCGAGGTCGCGGTCAAGGAGGTACGGGCCCCGGGCGGGCTGCCGGGCCCCGACGTCGAGCGGATGTACGCGCGTCTGGAGCGGGAGGCGTGGGCGGCGGCCCGGGTCTCGAACCGCAATGTGGTGACGGTCTACGACGTGGCGATGGAGGACGGCCGCCCGTGGATCGTGATGGAGCTGATCCGCGGGATCGCGCTGTCCGACGCGCTGGACGCCGAGGGCCCGCAGTCCCCGCAGCGGGCCGCCCACATCGGCGCGGAAGTGCTCGCCGCGCTGCGGGCCGCGCACGAGGCGGGGGTCCTGCACCGGGACGTGAAGCCGGGCAACGTCCTGCTGTCGAACGACGGCCGTGTCGTGCTCACCGACTTCGGTATCGCCACGGTCGAGGGCAGTTCGGCGCTCACCATGACCGGCGAGGTGATCGGCTCGCCCGAGTTCCTCGCCCCGGAGCGGGCCCTCGGCCGTACGCCGGGGCCGGAGTCCGACCTGTGGTCGCTCGGCGTGCTCCTGTACGCGGCCGTCGAGGGCAACTCGCCGTTCCGGCAGAACACCCCGCTCAGCACCTTGCGCGCGGTCGTCGACGAGGAGTTGCCGCCCCCGCTCCGGGCGGGCCCGCTCGCCCCGGTCATCGAGGGGCTGTTGCGCAAGGACCCGGCGGAGCGCATGTCGGCCGAGGACGCGGAGCGGGATCTCCGGCTCGTCTCGGCCGGCGGCACTCCCCGTACGGGCACCGCGCCCTACTCGCCGACGGTCGCGGCGTTCTCCCAGCCGGACGCGACGCAGCCGGCCCCGGTGCCGGCGTACTCGCCCGCCGCCCCCGGCCCGCGGCAGACTCCGACCGCCACGACGACGACCGCGCAGCCGGCTCATCCGCGGCGCGCCCTGATCGTCATGATCGCGGGCCTCGCCGCTCTCGCCCTGGCCATCGCGGGCCTGAGTTACGCGCTGATCAACCGGGACGACGGAGGCGACGGAGGGAGCGGGGCGGGCAGTTCGAACGGCGGGACGACCGGCGGCGGCTCGACGGGCGGTGACGACAGCGGCGGAACCGACGGGGGCGGCACCGACGGCGGCTCGACCACGGGGGGCCAGTCGGCGCCCGCGCCCACGCAGTCCGTGACGGTGACGGTCTCGGGCTCGCACACCGACTACACCGGCGTCTGCCCGCCGCCCCGGGAGGGGGCTCCGACCTTCACGGCGACGTTCACCGTGGGCGTCGTACCGGTCGATGTGGAGTACCGCTGGGTGACGGAGACCGGCGAGGTGTCGGACCCGAGCTGGAAGACCCTTTCGTTCCCGCAGGGCGGCGGGAAGACCAAGCAGAACACGGTCGTCCTGACGACGTACGACGCGTCCGGGAAGTACGAGAACAAGGTCGGTGTGGAGGTCCGCGCCCCGCAGGAGACGAAGTCGAACCAGGTGCCCTTCTCGGTCGGCTGCGAGACGGAGGCCCCGACGGGCGGGACCTCCGACTCCGGCTCCCCTCAGGCACTGGCCCCGAACGGAGCGGTCAGGCCTCGGAGCTGATCAGGCCGAGGCGGTGAGGACGGGCAGGTAGCCGCCCGACTGGCCGGCGGCGGTCGGGTGGTAGGACTCGCCGATGTTCAGCCAGTTGACGCTGTGCAGCCAGGCGTTGCCCGAGCAGATCTCGTGGTTGGTGAAGGTGGGGCGTACGTCGCCGAACGTGAAGCCGTGATCGGCGGCACGCTTGGCGATGGCGCTGTCCAGGTAGTCGGCGGCGCCGTTGATGGCGGCCCGTTCCCTCTCGGAGAGACCGGCCAGGCAGCTGCCGCTCAGCTTGTAGAAGCGGGGGTAGCCCAGGACGACGACGTGGGCCGACGGGGCCTTGGCGCTGATCGCCGAGTAGACCGAGTCGAGCTTGCCGGGGAGTGTCGAGTCGACGTAGGCCTTCGCCGTGTTGACGCGGGCCACGCAGGCGCTGTCGGACTGCAGGACACAGGTCGTCATGACGTCGGCGAAACCGGCGTCGTTTCCGCCGACGGAGATCGAGACGAGGCCGGTGCCGGAGCCGAGCGGGCCCAGCTGGTTGGCCAGAACATCACCCGTACGAGCGCCCGAGCAGGCGGTGAAACTGAACGACGAGGGTGAATGGGCGGCGGCCCAGAGGTAGGGGTAGGCCTTCGTGCTGCGCTTGCAGTCACCGCTTGAGCCGATGTAACTGCCCGCGCCCACACCTGAGGAGTAGGAGTCGCCGAGGGCCACATAGCCCGTGGCGGCGGCTTGTTGGGACGCCTGGGCCGTCGCTGCCCCGGTGAGGGCGAAGGCGGCGGCGAGGAGGAGCGAGGTCACGTATGCCGTAAGTCGGGAACGTCTCATGGAACCTCCCTTTAGCAGGATCTCTGCCATAACTTTGGTACCAGCTACGCGTGTTGACAGGAAGTGTCCATGCCAAGACTTTCCTGGACAGGACGGGATCTCTTCCTCCTGTTCACGGCACGTTCGATTGCGTGCTCATGACAGACATGTGACATACCCTCAACTCTCTTGAGCTACGCCCGTAGATCGATCACGCTGCTGTTTCAACCGGTAGCGGAACGCGACGCTCCCGGCTGTGCGCGCCATCCCGTGCGCACCCCCCACAGACGCACGCCCCATCCCAGGCGTGCGCCGCCTATGAGGAGGAATCCCTCGTAATGGCACAGCTGCGTAGCAAGAAGATCCGGATCGCCGCGGCGACCTCCGTCGTGACCGCCGCCCTGCTCGGCGCCGTCACCGCGCTCCCCGCCCAGGCCGCGCCGGCCGAGGGCCGGGTCCTGGCGGCGGGCTCCCCCACCGCCGTCAAGGACAGCTACATCGTCACGCTCAAGAAGGGCGTGGACTTCAAGGCCTCGTCGGCCGAGGGCAAGAGCCTCATCAAGGAGTACGGCGGCACCGTCGCGAAGACGTTCGGCGCCGCGCTGAACGGTTACTCGGCGAACCTCTCCGCGACGGAGGCCCGCAGACTCGCCGCCGACCCGTCGGTGGCCACGGTCGAGCAGAACCAGACCGTGCGCGCGAGCGACACCACCCAGTCCAACGCCCCCTGGGGCCTGGACCGCTCCGACCAGGCGTCGCTGCCGCTCTCCGGCACGTACACCTACCCGGACACCGCGGGCGGCGGGGTGACGGCGTACGTCATCGACACCGGCGTGCGCATCACGCACTCGCAGATCAGCGGGCGGGCCAGCTACGGCTACGACGCCGTGGACGGCGACACCGTCGCCTCCGACGGCAACGGTCACGGCACGCACGTCGCCACGACCATCGCGGGCTCGACCTACGGCATCGCCAAGAAGGCGAAGATCGTGGCGGTCCGCGTGCTCGACAACGCCGGGTCCGGCACCACCGCGGGCGTCATCGCCGGCATCAACTGGGTGACCGCGAACCACAGCGGCCCCTCGGTCGCCAACCTGTCGCTCGGCGGCGGCGCCTCCTCCACGCTGGACGCCGCGGTGTCCAACTCCATCGCGAGCGGGGTGACCTACGCGGTCGCGGCGGGCAACAGCAGCGCCAACGCCTCGTCGTACTCGCCGGCCCGGGTCGCCGCGGCGATCACCGTCGGCGCCACCACCAGCACGGACGCCAAGGCCAGCTACTCGAACTACGGCTCGGTGCTGGACATCTTCGCCCCGGGTTCGTCGATCACGGCGGGCTGGTACACCAGCGACACCGCGACGAACACGATCTCGGGTACGTCGATGGCCACGCCGCATGTCGCCGGTGCGGCGGCCGTCTATCTGGCGGGCCACACCTCGGCCACGCCTGCGCAGGTCGCCACGGCGCTGGTGAACGGCGCCACCACCGGCAAGGTCACCTCGCCCGGCACCGGCTCCCCGAACCGCCTCCTGAAGATAGTCCCGTAACCCCACCCACCCCTGACAGCCCTCCGCCCCCGCCCCGGGGCGGGGGGCTGCCGCCTTTCCACCCCCGCGGGCCGGCGGGGGCTGGTCGCGCCGCTCCCCGCGCCCCTGGGAGGGGCGAGGCTGCAGGCAGCTCTTAAGGGGCGCGGGGAACGGCGCAGTCTTTTGCCTTCAGGGGCGCGGGGAACGGCGCAATCCTTTGCCTTCAGGGGCGCGGGGAACGGCGCAATCTTTTGTCTTCGGGGGCGCGGGGAACGGCGCAGGCTCTTGGGGGCGCGGAGACCTGCGCGGCGGCCCCGCGGCCGACCAGCCACCCGCCCCACCACCCCCGCCGACAGCCGCCACAGGGCTTGACTGCCCCCCGACAGCTGCGCGACATTGAAGCCCGGCATCCGGCGCTTCAGGGGGCAAAGTCGCCAATGCAGACCATAGGTATCAAGTCATCATCATCAGATCCGCCAGACCCACCCACAGCGGACGGCGCCGAGCGGTCACGGCAGTCTCCGGGGAAAGACCTGCTGCCACTGCTCGCAGGGGCCGCCACAACGATCGCCGGCGTCGGCGCCGTACTGGCGCTCGTCAACGTGGACTCCCCCCTGCGCGCCCCGTTCACGCTCTTCTTCCTGCTGGCCGCGCCCGCCGCCGCCGTAGCGACCGCCCTGCGGAACCTGGAACCGTTCGGCCGCGTCCTTGCGTCCATATCGGCAGCGGTAGCTGTCAATCTCCTGGTCGCCCAGGGCATGCTCGCGGTGCACCGTTGGTCGGTCCCTGGCGGAATCGCGGCCGTGGCCGCACTCAGTTCGCTCACTCTCCTGCTGGTCCTGGTACGGCGGCTGCGCGGCCGTACGGTGAGAAGACGGGCTTCCTGACGTGGACATCAGCGTGTATCGCCCCGGTGAACTGACCTCCGCCGACCGGTCGGCGTGGACGGCCTTCCAGGCGAAGGCCCACCTGCACGACACACCCGAACTGGCGAACCCGTTCCTGTCACCCGAGTTCACCCTCGCCGTGGGCCGCTGCCGCCGCGGCGTACGGATCGCGGTCGTCAGGGAGGACGGCGAGCCCGCCGCGTTCTTCCCCTTCCACACGACCGCCGCCGGCGTCGGCCGGGCCGTCGGCCTGGGGATCTCGGACTGCCAGGGCCTGGTCCACCGGCCCGGCTTCACCTGGGACGCCCGCGAAATGCTGCGGGCCTGCGGGCTCTCCGTGTGGGAGTTCGACCACCTGGCGGGAGGCCAGGCGCCGTTCGAGGCGGGAGCCTCCGGCAGCTTCCCCTCGCCGGTCATCGACATCGACCGCGGCTACGAGGCCTATCTGACCCAACTGCGCGCGCGGTCACCGAAGTTCACCCGGACCACGCTCGCCAAGGAGCGCAAGCTGGGCCGCGACCACGCGGACGTGCGGTACGTGCACGACGAGCGCGACCCCGAGGTGCTGCGCACGCTGATGCGGTGGAAGTCGGCGCAGTACCGCAGGACCGGCCGCAGCGACCGCTTCGCGCACAGCTGGATCGCCGAACTGGCCCATCAGCTCTTCCACAGCCGTTCCGATTCGTTCGCCGGACTCCTGTCGGTGCTCTACGCGGGCGGGCAGCCGATCGCCGCCCACTTCGGACTGCGCTCCGAGCGGGTACTGGCGTGCTGGTTCCCCGCGTACGACCCGGCGTTCTCGAAATACTCCCCCGGCCTGATCCTGCATTTGCGCATGGCGGAGGCGGCTGCCGCCGACGGCATCGCCTATCTGGATCTCGGCCGGGGCCAGAAGGAATACAAGGACTCCCTGAAGACACGGGAACTCACCGTGTCCGAAGGGTGGGTTGCGCGCCGCCATCCCGTGGCGTTCGGGCACCGGGCGCGACGCGCCCCCGTCCGGGCTCTGCGTAATGCGGTGCTGGGGAGGCCGGAGTTGTTCGAGCCGGCCGACAAGATGCTCAAACGGATGGGGAAAATCCGTTCGAGCGGTCAAGTAACGGCCAAACCAACAAAAACGTGAGGCCATGTTCCAGGTCTTGCCATAGCGTCTCAATCATCAATACCGTCGTACATCTCACCCGCATCGGTCCATCAGCGCACATGCGATCTAGGGGAGGGCTCAAGATCGCGACGAGGGCCCGGTGCGGGGCGCGGTAGGGGGGTGCCGTGCTCGGTGACCGCAGTTGTGCCGAGCCGTGCCGCGAGACCGACCCAGACAGTCGGCCAGTTATGCCAGCTCACCCGGCGTGGACGGAGATCTATTTCGGCATGCCGTAAGTGAGAAACCCCCCTTTCGAACCGGACAAAGAACCGGACCGCCCGTGGGGCGGGCGGTCCACCGGACGAGAGGGACCAGACTCAATGACTTCTTTTCTGCGCCCGGCAGTTTCGGGACAAGATCAGATTCAAGGCCAGATCCAAGGTCACATTCAAGATCAGACAACAGCCGGTAAGTACCGGCCCATATCGACTCACCTGGCCATAACGCCTCCGGTGAGCATCGTGATTCCTGCCATGAACGAGGCGGAGAATCTCCCGTTCGTCTTCAAGACGCTTCCGCAGTGGATTCACGAAGTGGTTCTCGTCGACGGCAATTCCACCGACGACACCGTGGCGGTGGCCCGCGAGCTGTGGCCCGACGTCAAGGTCGTCAAGCAGCTCGGCAAAGGCAAGGGCGACGCCCTGATCACCGGTTTCGAGGCGTGCACCGGCGACATCATCGTCATGGTCGACGCGGACGGCTCGGCCGACGGTCACGAGATCGTCAGTTACGTCTCCGCGCTGGTCTCCGGGGCGGACTTCGCGAAGGGTTCGCGGTTCGCCAACGGCGGCGGCACGGACGACATGACGCCGATCAGAAAGCTCGGCAACTGGGCACTGTGCACGGTCGTCAACCGCAAGTTCGGCGCCCGCTACACCGATCTCTGCTACGGATACAACGCCTTCTGGCGGCACTGCCTGGACAAGATCGACCTCGACTGCACGGGCTTCGAGGTGGAGACCCTGATGAACATCCGGGTGGTCAAGGCCGGGCTCAAGGTCCAGGAGATACCGAGCCACGAGTACGTCCGCATCCACGGCGCGAGCAACCTGCGGGCCGTACGTGACGGGCTGCGGGTGCTCAAGGTGATCCTCAAGGAGCGTTCCAACCGGCGCTCCCTGCGCCGCCGTCCGCACTCCGTGGTGCTCGGCTCCGGTCCGGGAGAGGTGTCTTGAGCACTCCGGACTTCTCAGTGGTCGTCTGCGTCTACACCGAGGACCGCTGGGAGGACATTCTCGCGGCGGTCGCCTCGGTGCGGACGCAGTCCCGGCCCGCCCGGGAGACCCTGCTGGTCGTGGACCACAACCAGGCGCTCCTGGACCGGCTGTCGAAGGAGTACAAGGAGACGGAGGAGGTGCGGGTGCTCGCCAACGCGGGCCCCCGCGGCCTGTCCGCGGGCCGCAACACCGGCATCGCGGCCTCCCGCGGCGACGTCATCGCCTTCCTCGACGACGACGCGGTGGCCGAGCGCGACTGGCTCCGCCACTTCGCCGAGGGGTACGCGGACCCGCTCGTGATGGCGGTCGGCGGCCGGACGATGCCGATCTGGGCGTCGGGGCGCCGGCCCGCCTGGTTCCCGGCGGAGTTCGACTGGGTCGTGGGCTGCACGTACAAGGGGCTGCCGCCCGGCCGGGTCCGGGTGCGCAACGTACTCGGCGGCAACGCCTCGTTCCGCCGCACGGCCTTCGACGCGGCGGGCGGTTTCGCGACCGGTATCGGGCGCGACGGCGACAAGCGTCCGCTGGGCTGCGAGGAGACGGAGCTGTGCATCCGGCTCACCCGCGCCCGGCCCGACGCCGTCCTGCTGATCGACGACCGCGCGGTGATCCACCACCGGGTGCCCGAGGCACGCGAGCACTTCGCGTACTTCCGCACCCGGACGTACGCCGAAGGTCTGTCGAAGGCCCTGGTCGCCCGGAGTGTCGGCGCGGACAAGGGACTTGAGTCGGAGCGCCGCTACGCCACGCGGGTGCTGCCCGCCGGAGTCGCGCGCGGACTGCGCGACGCGCTGCTCGCGCGCCCCGGCGGCGCGGGCCGGGCCGCCGCCATCGTCGCCGGAGTGGCGACGGCGGCGGGCGGGTACGTACTCGGGAGCCTCCGGGCGCGCAGGGACGGGGCTGCGTTCTCGGTGGCCCCGGTCGTCCGGATCGAGGAGGCCGACCGATGAGCGGATCACGCGAGCCACGCGTGCCGATCCTCATGTACCACGCGGTGTCCAAGATGCCGAACGACGCCACCCGCGCCCTGTCCGTGACACCCGAGGCGTTCCACGAACAGATGGCGGTGTTGAGCGGCTCGGGCTTCACGCCGGTCGACACGGCTGATCTGGCGCGGAGTTGGCGCACCTCGGGCCCGCTTCCCGACCGACCCGTACTGATCACCTTCGACGACGGCTACGCGGGCGTGCACCGGCACGCCCTGCCCGTGCTCTCCCGGCACGGCTTCGCGGCCACGCTGTTCGTGTCGACCGGCTGGCTGCGCGGGGAGTACGACACCGGGGGCGGCCTCGACGAGATGCTCGACTGGGACCAGGTGCGCGAACTCGCGGCCACGGGCGTGGAGATCGGCGGCCACAGCCACACCCATCCGCAGCTGGACCAACTGAGCGACGACGCACTGCGGTTCGAAGTGCGGCGCTGCCGGGAGATCGTCTCCGACGAACTGGGCGTGCGCCCGGATTCGTTCGCGTACCCGTACGGCTACTCCAGCCGGCGGGTGCGCCGGGCCGTGCGCGAGGCGGGCTTCGCCCAGTCGCTCGCCGTGGGCAACGCTCTCGCGCGCCGCCGTCAGGGACCGTACGCGCTGCGGCGGGTCACCGTGCGCCGCAGCACCGGGATCGAGGAGTTCGAGCGGCTCGTCGAGGGCCGCGCGATCGCTCGTACCTTCGCCAGGGACCGTGCCCTCACCAAGGGGTACGCCATGGTCCGCAGAGCACGACAGGTTCGCCGGAAGGCCATCCGTTCCCGTGTCTGACACGACCACGGCCGAAGCCGACACCCCCGCGCCCGATCCACCCGAACAGTCCGGGCGGCGCCTGCGCCTGCCCCGGCTGGGCAGGTCCTCCGGAGGCAGCCCGCTGTTCCGGAACGCCTATGCCCTGATGCTCAACACGGGCATCTCCGCCGTTCTGGGGCTCGGATTCTGGCTGGCCGCCGCCCGGTACTACTCCGAGTCGGCGGTCGGGCAGGGCTCCGCCGCGATCGCCGCGATGAAACTCCTCGCGGGCCTCACCGCGGTGACGCTGACGGGTGCGCTCGCCCGGTTCATCCCGGTGGCCGGGCGTGGCACTGGCCGGCTCATCTTCCGTACCTACGCGGGCAGTTCGGTTGTCGTGGCGCTGGCCGCGGGCGTCTTCCTGCTCACGCTGGGGTTCTGGGGATCGTCGTACCGGTTCCTGCACGACCCGCTCATCGGGCTCTGTTTCGTCCTCTCCGTCGTCGCCTGGTCGGTGCTGACGCTCCAGGACGGCGTGCTGACCGGGCTGCGGAGCGCGCTGTGGGTGCCCGTCGGCAACACCGTGTTCTCGGCGGTGAAGCTGGCGCTGCTCGTGGCGTTCGCCTCGGCGATCCCGACCATGGGCGTCTTCGTGTCGTGGGTCGCGGCCATCGCGGTGTCCGTGCTGCCGCTGGGCTGGCTGGTGTTCCGGCGCCTGGTGCCACGGCATGTGAAGGCGACGCCGGACGACGCGGAAGCGCCCACCGTGAAGGAGATCGGGCGGTTCCTCGCGGGCGACTACACCGGCTCGCTGTTCTCGCTCGCCGTGGTGTACCTCGTCCCGGTGATCGTCGCCTCGCAGGTCACCTCGGCCGACAACGCCTACTTCTACATCACCACCACGATCGGCGGCACGGTCAACCTGCTCGCCATCAACATGGGCGCCTCGCTGACCGTCGAGGGTTCGCACGACCCGGCGCGGCTCGCCGCGAACACCCGGGCGGCGCTGCGCCGGATGGCACGGATCATGCTGCCGGTGGCCGGGGTGCTGTTCTTCGGGGCGCCCTGGATCCTCGGTGTGTTCGGCCAGGGTTACGCGGACGCGGCGACGCCGCTGCTGCGCTGGTTCGCGGTCGGCGCGGTGCTGCGGGTCGTCATGGAGACGTACTTCGCGGTGCTGCGCGCCCAGAGCCGCACCGCCGGACTCGCCTGGCTGCAGGGCCTGTTGTGCGTGCTGGTGCTCGGCCTCACGGTGATCCTGCTGCCCCGGATGGGACTGACCGGCGCGGGCGTCGCGGAGATCTCCAGCCTCGCGGTGATCGTGGCGCTCGCCGCTCCCAGGCTGTACCGGATCGTCAGGACCGCGACACCCGAGGACGCTCCCCGGGACACGGCACCCGACGGAGACCTGGCGGACCTCGGCTCCCGCGAGGCGCCCGCGGCGAAGGAGAGCGAGCCGCGGAAGGGGCGTGGCCCGGCCTGGGCGCAACGCCTCGACACGGACACCCTCGCGCTCGGTGTCCAGCTCGACTTCGACCACCTGGAGCGACGGCCGGACGTACGGCCCGGTCCGGGCACACCGCCCACCGGGACGCCCGCGGTCGACCGGCCGAGCCGCCCCTCGAAGCCCCGGCCGGACCACCGGCCGACCTGGGCGCTGAAGGCGCCCCAGCAACTGCCCTCTTCACGCGTGGAGTTGGGCCTGCCCGTCGAGAAGCGGGAACCGGGTTCGGAGACCTCCCTCAGCCCGTCCGAGATCGAGGTGGACGCGCCGTTCGAGTCACCGATCGGCAGGGCCGCCGGGGAGCCGGAGGGCATACGCGAAGGGGGCGCGTCCGGCACGAGCGGCGCGTCCGGGGCCGTACGGGAGGCGGACGAGCCCGAGGCGCCGGTGCCGCTGACCGGGTGGGAGCGGCTGCGGCCGACCCGCCTCGGAGTGCTGCTCGGCTGCCTGCTGACGGCCGCGCTCGTCCTGTACTGGGTGCCGGCGTCCGGGCTCGGGGAGCGCGATCTCGACCGGATGGGCGGGCTCGGCCTGATCTCCGTCCTGCCGACACCGACCCTGGTCGGGGCCGGACTGCTGGTCCTGGTGTTCGCCTCGCTGCTCTGGCTCGGCCGCGAGCACAAGGGCCTGCTCATGGTGACCCTGCTGGCCACCGTGGTGTCGCTGCACGCGCTGCCCGCCGTGATCGAGACCGAGCCGCGGTTCGCGACGGCCTGGCAGCACCTCGGGTTCATCGACTACATCGACCGGACCGGCTCGGCCGTGCCCGACCTCGACGCGCGCTGGAGCTGGCCGGGCTTCTTCGCGGCGGCCGCGTTTATCTCGAAGGCCTGCGGGGTCGAGGACCTCACCGAGGTCATCCGCTGGTGGCCGACGGCGATGCAACTCCTTTATCTGGCGCCGCTGTTCCTGCTCGTCCGCCATATGCGGGCGAGCTGGCGCGCCCAGTGGACCGGCATCTGGATCTTCGTGCTCAGCGGCTGGGTGGGCCAGGACTACTTCTCCCCCCAGGGCTTCACGTATCTCCTCTATCTCGTCTTCGTGGCGATCCTCCTGGTGTGGTTCCGGGCGCCGCGCGTGCTGTGGACGAGGATGCGGCCCGGCGAGCTGGAGGTCGAGCCGACCGACCGGCGCCAACGGGCCGTGCTGCTCATGGTGTTGGTAGGTCTGTTCATGGCGACCGTGCCGGCCCACCAGCTGACGCCGTTCGTGATGCTGGGCGTTCTCGCGGTCCTCGTCATGGTCGGCCGTTCCGAACTCCGGGGCCTGCCCATCCTGTTCGCCGTCGTGGTCAGCGTGTGGATCGGCTTCCTCGCCGAGCCGTACTGGTCGGGTCACTTCAGTGAACTGTTCGGCGGCGTGGGCGGAGTCGGCGACAACGTCTCCTCCTCGGTCTCCGGCCGTATCGGCGAAGGCAGTTCGTCCCACAAGCTGGTCCTCTACGCGCGCGTGGCACTGGCCGGCGGTGTGCTGGCGCTGGCGTGCTGGGGCTGGTGGCGACGGCGTGACCACAAGTACCGCGAACGGTCGCTGCTCGTTCTGACCTTCGTCCCGTTCCTCGGCTTCGGCATGCAGTCGTACGGCGGCGAGATGGCGCTGCGCGTCTTCATGTTCGCCCTGCCGGGCGCGGCCCTGCTCGCCGGACTCGCGCTCTTCCCGCGCACCGGTGTCACCGCGAAGGAGCGGGACAAGGACCGGGTGAGCCTCGCACCGCTCGCCGCCCTGATGGCGGGCCTCGTCCTGATGGGCGGCTTCCTGGTGGCCCGCTGGGGCAACGAGCCGTTCGAGCGGATCAGGCCGGGCGAGGTCGCCGCCATGGAGTACGTGTACGCCCACGACAAACCGACGACACGGGTGCTGTGGCTGAGCAACGACACGGTGAACAACGTGACGCCCGCGATGCCGTGGGGCACGCGGGACATGGAGAAGGTGAACTACGTACCGACGCTCGCGCCCGCCGACCCCGTGCTGGTGTCGAGCCTGGTCAAGTCGTTGAGGGACGTGGGCCCGAACTCGTACCTCATGATCAACCGCAGCCAGGTGACCTACCTGCAACTGGACATCGGCTACTCCAGGACGTGGGAGTACCGGCTCATCCGCAACCTCGACGCCCGGCAGGAGCTCCGCAAGGTCTTCGTCAACGAGGACGTGACCCTGTACGCCCTGCGCCAGCAGCCGAGCGGCAAGGTCCCCAAGCCCGATCCCGGGCCGATCGGGCCGCAGGTGACCTGGACTCCGTGGTCTGTGGTCGGAGCGCTCGCGGCGGTCGCCCTGATCGTTCTGCTCACGACCCGCGAGGTGGTCCGGGTGGCCACCCGCCCCGGTGTCCGCCAACTCCAGTGGCTGCAGGGCAGCTTCTGGTTCTCCCTACCCCTGCTGGCAGTCCTCCTGGCCTCCCTGATCCAAAGATTCCTGACAATGGCCTGAGGCCGAGCTGACTGCGCCGTTCCCCGCGCCCCGTTCTTGGGGGCGCGGGGAACGGCGCAGTCTTGCGGCTTTTCGCCTTTAGGGGCGCGGGGAACGGCGCAGGCTTTTTCGGGGGGGGCGGGGAACGGCGCAAGCTCTTGGGGGCGCGGGGAACGGCGCAACAAGCCCCCACCGGACCCGCCCCCGACCACCACCCCGCCCGCCCTACCGACGAACCCACTTCACTTCATACGCCCCCATGGGGAACCGCTTCCCATCAACCTCCGCACTGATGGAGCGACCCAACGTGTTCACAACAAGAACAACCCGCTCATCGGCAAGAACCCGCACATTCGCCCGGTCGTCCGCGGCAACGGACACCGCCTCATACTCCGTCCCGGGAGGAAACTCCGCCCCGAACCGCGAGAGCAGGCCGAGCATCGGCAACGGCTCTCCCCCCGAGCCCCGGTCGGTCGGCGTCCACAGACACCCCGGACACCCCGCCCCCTTCTCCGTCTCGGGATTCCAGTAGAAGGCGGAGGTGGTCCCCCCACGGGCCATCGCGATCAGCCCGGAGGCATGCACGGCGACCCGGTGCGCCTCGCTCCAGCCGTCCCGGACATCGTCCCGGTCCGCCGGCTCCACGTAGTACTCGGCCCACCACAGGGGCAGGTCACCGGTCCGCGCCCGGACCCACCGGCTCACGGCCGTGAACTTCTCGGTCGCCGCGAACTCGTCCGGCAGCAGATCGTCGTCCTTGGTGTAACTGGACCCGTCGACGACGACGAAGTCCGCGCCCGCCTTGTTCTTGTTCCAGTAGTCGAAGGCGTCGAGGACCCGCTGGTCCAGCGCCCCCCAACGGCCCTTGAGCGTCGGCGAGGCGTCTTCCTTCTGACGCGGGTCGACGCTGTCCATCACCAGATACGGCCCGCCGACCTCGATGTCCTTGTCGACCTTCTTGAGCGCCCGGTAGACGAGGTTGTACAGCTCGGTGTAGCCCTCGTAGTCCCAGCGGGCCTCGGTGTCGTTCCAGAAGCCCTTGAACTCGTTCCACACAATGAAGTGCCGTACGTCCGGATAGCGCTTGGCGACGGTCACGGCGAGCGCGGCGTAGTCCTTGTAGTGGGCCCGGTCCGGGGCCGTCTCCAGGGCCGCCTGGCTCCAGTCGGTCCTGTCGGAGCCGGGTTTGCCGCCCTTCATCCAGTCCGGCGCGCAGCACAGCGTGACGACCGGCGTGCCGCCCGTCTCGCGGACGAAGTCGATCCGGCGGTCCATGTCCTCGAAGTCGTAACGCCCCTTGACCGGCTCGGGGTTGTCCGCGCCCCAGCCCATGATGTGCTGGATCTGCGGCGGGGACTGCTCGCCGAGGCGCCGCTCCACCCGCTTCGTGGCGGCCTCGCTGCCCTCGTCGGCGCTGAACTGGGTGTGGGTGAAACCCCAGCCCACCTCCGGTTTCGCCGACGGCGGGACGGACGGCGTGCCGTGCACCTTGTCGCCGTCGCGAGTGGTGCCCGCCTCGCTTCCCGCGCTGCCGGGCAGGGTGTGGATCAGGGTCAGCACCAGGGCCAGAGCGGCCACGCCCACGCCGAGCAGAGCGGTGAAGCGCCACCGCCGAGCCCCCGATTTCCACCCATGACGTGCCATCAAGGGCAACAGTAACCGCGCACGTCGGCGGCGGAACAGCTTCCGTTCCCCACAGCCCTGTAACAGGGGGCGCCCAAGGGCGCCCGCGGACGCACCGCGGAAACCGGATGCACGGGACGTCCGTGTGGCGGATCATGTCGGCATGTCTGCGAACCCACACGACGCTCTGCCGATCCGGCTCAACGTCGACGACAGCGACTCACCGTCGGACGTCATCGACGCGCTGTTCCTCGGCCGCTTCGTGACGGGCGAACAGCCGCATTCACACGCGGTGAACATCGAACGCGTACGGTCCGGGCTCTCCCTTCTCCCGCCCGGCGCCCGGGTGTTGCGCTCCGCCCGTGACGGTGATCGCAGCGCGACGCTCGCGGAGGGCGACGGCTGGACGCTGCTCGTGTCGCGCTGGAACCGCGGCGCGGACGTGACGATCACCGCGACCAGCGAGGAGCTCGCCGAGAAGGTCCTCGGCCAGGTCACGGACGGCGCGGCCGACGAGCCCGAACCGCAGCCGGAGAACGTGGCCATGGGGTTCTGGTACGTGTCGCCGCGGCGCGGTCCGCACCGCACGACCCGGCAGATCTCGGCGGGTACGTGGGAAGAGGTGCGCGCCAACTACACGGCGCCGGTGGCGGACGCCATGGACGGCCTGATGAAGATCACGCCCGAGGACATCGCGGGCCGGCTGCTGTTGCTGCACGGTCCGCCGGGCACGGGCAAGACCTCGGCGCTGCGTACGCTGGCGCGCTCGTGGCGGGACTGGTGCCAGGTGGACTGCGTCCTGGACCCGGAGCGGCTGTTCTCCGACGTCGGATATCTGATGGACATCGCCATCGGCGAGGAGGACGGCCCGGGGAAGGGGCGTTGGCGGCTGCTCCTCCTGGAGGACTGCGACGAGCTGATCCGCGGCGAGGCCAAGCACACGGCGGGGCAGGCGCTCTCACGGCTGCTCAACCTCACGGACGGCCTGCTCGGTCAGGGCCGCAACGTCCTGGTGGGGGTCACGACCAACGAGGACCTGGAGCGCCTGCACCCCGCGGTGGTCCGCCCCGGCCGCTGCCTCGCCCGTATCGAGGTCGGCCCCCTCACCCGCCGCGAGTCCACGGCCTGGCTCGGCACGGAGGAGGGCCTGGGCCGCGACGGCGCGACCCTGGCCGAGCTGTACGCCCTGCGCCGGGGCACCACACCGACCTCGGTCCCGGGCCAACGAGAGGGCACGGACGCGGGCCTGTACCTGTAGCCGCCGGTCTCCGCCGCGACGGCGAGCCACCACCGCGGCGCATCCCGGCGGTGCCGAATCCACCCCCGCCCGATCTGTGCCGTACGGCATCCGGCATCCGGCATCCGGCCACGGTGGCGGGGCACCAGGTGGGGCACGGCGGTCGCGCCCCAACCTCAGCCCGATTCCCCGTAAGCCGCGCGCAGCGCGTCCCGGACGGCGTCGAGCGCCGCGGCCTCGGACAACCCGAGCCGCCGCGCGCGCTCGGCGTAGGTCTGCGCGGCCGACGCGGCTTCCCGGTCGGCCGCCGAGCCCGCGGCGGCGACGAGCGTGCCGTTGCGCCCCCGCGTCTCGATGACCCCGTCCGACTCAAGCGCCCGGTACGCCTTGGCGACCGTGTTGGCGGCGAGGCCGAGCTCCTCGGCCAGCCCCCGCACGGTCGGCAGCCGGTACCCCACGGGCAGTGCCCCGGCCCTCGCCTGCTCGGAGATCTGGGCGCGTACCTGTTCGTAGGGCGCGATCCCCGTACCGTCATCGATGTCGATCTTCAGCGTCACCCGGTGATTGTCCCGCACCGGCCGGAAAATGAGAGGCGCCCTGCCACACCTCGCGCGTAGCGTCCGATTCCATGACTGTGATCGTCCGCGACTTCCGAATCCAGGATGCCGGGGACGCCGAGGGCTTCTCCCGCATCCGGCGTCTGGCGCTCCCCTACATGCTCTCCACTGCGGAGTCCGTCCTCCACGACGTCGCACACGCACACCCCGACGCGCACTTCCGTCCGCTGGTCGCGGAGGAGGACGGGGAGCTCATCGGCACGGCCAACACGGGTGTCGTGTACGACAGCCCGCAGCCGGGCCAGGGCTATCTGAACGTGTACGTGCACCCGGAGCGCCGGGGCCGCGGCGCCGGCTCGCTGCTCGTACGGGCCGCCGAGGAGCATCTCGCCGAGGTGTCCGCGCAGAAGCTCTTCGCCTGGGTGCTCGACGAGCCCGCGAACCGTGCCTTCGCCGAGCGGCGCGGCTACGGCGCGAGCCGCTCGGCGCACTTCCTCCGTCTCGACCTGGCGAACGCTCCCCTGCCGTCGCGCCCGGAGCCGCCCGTAGGTGTCGAACTGCGCACGGCCGCGGACTTCGCCGACGACCCGCGCCCCCTCTTCGAGCTGGACGCGGAGACGCTCGCGGACGAACCGAGCGACATCGCCCACGAGTTCACCGACTACGAGGCGTGGCTGAAGGAGACCTGGCACCACCCGCTCCTCAGTCATGAGCTGACCTCCGTCGCGGTCGTCGACGGCCGGCCCGCCGCGTTCAGCGCCGCCCGTACCGACGGTGGCACCCGCTACGGCACGGTGATGACCGGCACGGCCCGCGCCCACCGGGGACGTGGCCTCGCCAAGCTCGCCAAGAGCGACTCCCTGCTCCGCGCCCGCGCCGCCGGCTTCACGGAGGCGTTCACCGGCAACGACTCCGGCAACGGACCGATGCTGGCCATCAACAAGTGGTTCGGTTACGAGATCTGCGCCACGGAGGTACAGCATGTCCGTGAACTCGGCTGATCCCTCGGGCCGGTTCGAGGCCCCGAAGACCGTGGACGTCGTCCTGGTCAAGGCGGGCCGTACGAAGATCCGGTATCCGGCCGACCTGCTCCACGACGACGGGACGCACGTCGTCGTCCGCGCGGCCTGGGCAGGGGCCGGCGTCCGCGACTTCGGCTTCGTGCGCTTCGAGCCGGGCGACGTCTTCACCGAGCACTACTGGCGGGACCGCTGGTACTCGGTGAAGGAGGTCCGCACCTCCGAGGGCGCGCTCAAGGGCTGGTACTGCGACATCGCCCGCCCGGCCGACGTCGCTCCGGGCGAGGTGGTCTGCGAGGACCTCGACCTGGACCTGTGGCGCTCCGCCGACGGCAGGACCGTAGTGCGTCTGGACGAGGACGAGTTCGCGGCAAGCGGTCTGGAGACCACCGACCCGCAGGCCGCGTCCGCCGCCCGGGCCGCTCTGGACGAGCTCGAACGCATCGCCCACGAAGGCGACTTCGAGGCACTGCTGACCTAGGACCCACCACCCCCCTCACGGACTCCTCCCGGCCCCTCTCACGGCACAGCGATCACCGCATAGCGCTCGTCCGTCACTTCCCGGCCCCACAGCAGGGAGTCGTCCGACAGCCGCTCCACGCGGATGTCCGCGGCGAGGGGCGCGAGCAGATCGGTGAGCCGGTCGGCGGACATGCCGACCGGGCTCACCGTCCCCCAGACGCCCTCTATGAGGACGAGCCGCCCGCCGGGGCGCAACAACCCGCGCCAGTGCCGCAGGACGCGGCCGGGTTCGGGCAGTGCCCACAGCACATGGCGGACGAGGACTACGTCGAACCGCTGCTCCCCGACGGGCGGGGCAGCCGCGTCACCGACCAGGAACGCGGCGTCCCGTCCGGCCAGTTTGGCGCGGGCCAGTGCGACCATGCGGGGCGAGAGGTCGACCCCGGTGACCCGGTGCCGCGCCTCGGACGCGAGGAGTGACAGGCTCCCCGTGCCGCAGCCCAGATCGAGCACGTCGGACGGGCCGCGGGGCAGCCAGCCACGCAGCCTGGCCGCCCATGCCTCGCGCACGGCGGGGTCCCGCAGCCCGTGGTCCGGCTCGTCGTCGAAGGTGTCGGACTCCGCGTCCCAGTCGATGCCGGACCGCTCTCCACCAGTGCTGTTACTCGTCATGCACTCAGAGTGGCACCCGCCACTGACAACGGGATCGGCGCCCGCCCCGACCCCGCCATTCGTACAAACCGACAAGATGTCCGACATGCGGACTCACAGGTGAAACGTGACAGCCGCCACTGACAAGCGGCCGCCGATGAGTCACCCTCCCGGAAATGGTCTGCCGCCGTGAGAACGGGGAACCCGGCAGCCAGCCGTGAGGGAGGCCCCCATGCGCCGAACAACCGTGCAGAAGCCCTTGAAGAAGCTGTCCTCTCGTCGTGTACGGGAGGAGGCCGACCAGGTCCCGGCCGAGCGCCCGGAAGTCCGCAAGGACATCCATCGCACCTGGTGGCCGGACGGATGAGGCGGGTGAGGCGGATGAGACCGCCGGGCGGCCTCGGGAATCGCGGGAGTCACGGGAATCGCGGAAGCCACGGGAGCCACGGGAGCTTTCAGGGTGCGAGCCGCTTGCGGTAGTGGAGCCGGTCGTAGGGGCCGTCCACACGGCGCTCCACGAGTTCGTACCCGTACCGGGGGTAGAGCCGCTGGTTCTCCCACATCATGGCGTGCGTGCGGAGCCTGACCTCGGGCAGGCCCAGAGCCCGTGCGTGTGCGTCCACGAAGGCGAGCAGCCGCCGTCCCACGCCCTGTCCATGGGCGTCGGGGCGGACGGCGATGTTGTCGAGGAACAGATGGTCCTCGCGCGCCTCGATCACCACGAGCCCGACCACGGGCTCCCCCGTGACGAAGACCCGCCCGGCGGCGACCTCGGCCGCGTGGTCCGCCCGCATGGGCTGCGGCACGATCCCGATGCGCTCGATGTAGTGGTGGTACGCCGCATCGGTCACGGCCTTCACGGCGGCCACGTCGGCGGCGACGGCCGGCCGGATCTCCGTCTCCCGCGAACTGTCTGTCATGGCTCGAACGGTAACTACCTGAGCCCAGTCTCAGCACTCCCTTAACGGCACCATAAGGATCGCCTCCACCCGCTCCCAACAGGCGATTCAGCGGTTTCGAGGGGCTAGCTTGCTGATCGCCCCCAGGCATCACAGGCACCCCCAGATCCGTTTCGAGGAGTTCCCCCATGCCCGCTCGCCACCAGGCCGCCCGCATCGCCACCGTCGTCGCGGTCGGCGTCGCCCCGCTCGCCCTGACCGCGCTCGCCGCCGCTCCCGCCGCCGCGCACGGCTCGATGACGGACCCGGTGAGCCGGGTCGCGGCCTGCTTCGCGGAGGGACCGGAGAACCCGAAGTCCGCCGCCTGCAAGGCCGCGGTCGCGGCCAGTGGCACGCAGGCCCTCTACGACTGGAACGGCGTCAACATCGCCAACGCCGCCGGGAAGTCGAAGCAGATCATCCCCGACGGGAAGCTGTGCAGTGCCGCCAACGACAAGTACAAGGGCCTCGACCTGGCCCGCGCCGACTGGCCGGCCACGCAGCTGACCTCCGGCAACCGCACCTTCCGCTACAAGGGGACCGCCCCGCACAAGGGTTCGTTCGAGCTGTACGTCACCAAGGACGGGTACGACCCGACGAAGCCGCTGAAGTGGTCGGACCTGGAGTCGAAGCCGTTCCTCAAGGTCACCGACCCGCAGTTGCGCAACGGCGACTACGTCTTCAGTGGGGTCGTGCCGGTCAAGTCGGGCCGTCACCTCATCTACTCGATCTGGCAGCGCTCGGATTCCCCCGAGGCCTTCTACACCTGCTCGGACGTCGTCTTCGGCGAGGGCGGCGCGGGTGCGGAGGCCTCGGCGGCCCCGGCCGCGTCGGCGCCGTCCGACGAGGAGATCGCGGACGGTGCCGACGAGTCGTCCGTGGAGCACGGGGGGCACGGTGACGACGACCCGAAGACGCAGGCCACGGTCACGGCTGCCGCGGACACGAAGTCGGACTCGGAGTCCGGCACCGACTCCGGGGCCGAGGAGACCGCCGGAGCCGGAGCCGGCGACGCGGCCGAGGCGGCCGGTGGATCCGGCAGTGACGCCGAACCCGCCGGGGAGTCGGCGAACCTCGCCGAGACCGGTGGGTCCGACTCGACCGCGTACATCGCGGTGGGTGGGGCGGCGGCCCTGGCGATCGGCGCGGCGGCGATGTTCGCCTCCGTTCGCCGGCGGGCGGGCGTCCGCCGGTAGAGGGCCGGCAGGCAGGGGACGTAAGGGATTCGGCGGTACGGGAACTGCGGGCCGGACGTGGCCGGTCGCGCAGTTCCCCGCGTCCTTCGGGGCGCTAGCCGATCGCCGACAGGCAGGTCGTGGGGGTGGCGTGGGACGGGTCCAGGGCGTTCGCCACCTCGTGGAAGGCGATCCGGTCGGCGAGCCCGAGTGCCGCGTGCTCGGAGAGGTCGAGTGCGCACAGGTCCTGGATCAGGACGTTGCGTACGTTCGGGCCGTCGAGGAACTGCGAGCGGTACGGCGTGACGACCTCGTCGTACCGCGTGGCGATGACCGTGTAGCGGACGCCCGGCACGGTGTCGCCACCCGCGTTGAGCCTGGTGAGGAAGGGGGAGCCGGCCACCTGGTCGGCGAGGGCCGGGGTGGCCGTCGAGAGCAGGTCGCCCGCGGCGGGGAAGTACCGCAGCAGACCGGCCAGTCCGTTCAGGGTGGTGCCGTGGTTGTCGGGCGCGATGCCGACGAGGGCGTTCACCTTGGCGGCGCCACCGAGGAACTTCAGGTAGTGGCGGGGCATCATTCCGCCCTGGGAGTGGCCGACGAGGTCCGCCTCGGCCGCTCCGGTCGCCGCGAGCACCTTGTCGACGAAGACCTTCAGCTGTTCCGCCGACTTGTCGATGGGGCCGAGGCCGTGGACGAGGGGTACGCCGGGGAGCTGCCCGTAGTCGAGGGCGAAGACGCAGTAGTCGCGGTTCACCAGGTAGGGCGCGAGGCCCAGCCAGTTGTCGACGGAGTTGGCGAAGGTGCCGTGGACGAGGACGACGGGGTGCGGGTGTGCGGCGGACGGCTTGCAGGAGTAGTCGTTCCAGCCCCTGCTGGGGGCGCTTTCGGCACGGTCGGGGGCAGCGGTGGCGGTGGCGGCGGGGACGATGGTGACCGCGGCGGCCAGCAGCAGCGCCGACAGGGGTCTGAGCAGGTGCTTCCAGGGCAGCATCGGGTGATCTCCTTGCGGCTCAAGGGAGTGACGAGGCCGTACGCCCTGTGATCCGGATCACGAGGATGCTGTTCTGCTTTCAAGTTACGAGTGAGTAGTAAAGGTGTGAAGTTACGCGTCAGTAAAAACTTCCGGTGGTAACCGGGAGCGCTGACACGTGTCGTTGAACCGTCACCAGGCGGGCCTGATGGGACCGTACGGCGCAATGGGTGGCAAACGGTCACGCAATGCCCGAACTTCACCCTCACCGACTAGTTCGACCCAGGGCCGAACGGCAGAACCCGGCTACGCCGCCAACGCGCCCGACACCACCGCCCCCGCCCCGAACTTCTCCCGCACCCGATCCGCCACCTCCTCAAGACGCCGCACCTTCTCGTCCACCGGATCGAAGGTGAGCTGGTAGGAGGCCTGTTCGGCGGGGTCGAGACCCTCGGCCCGCAGAGCGACGCCACGGACCCGGGCCCGCTGCAGACCGAGCCCCTCGTACATGCGGTACGCGGCGTCGGTGAGCGCCGAGGAGTGGGCGGTCGGCTCGGGGAGCGTACGGCTGCGGGTGGTGGCGGAGCGGTCGGCGTAGCGGACGGTGAGGGTGAGCGTGCGGCACACCTTCTCCAGGGCGCGCAGCCGTGCGCCCAGTTCCCCGGCGGCGGAGAGCAGTGCGCGCCGGTGCCGGGCGGGGTCCAACTCGTCGCGCGGGAAAGGCCGTTCGGCGGCCAGCGACCGGGAGACGGCGTTCGGCACGACCCGGCCGCGGTCGATGCCCTGCGCCATCTCGTGCAGTTCGCGGCCGGTACGGGCGCTGGTGAGCCGTTGCAGTGTGGACAGCGGCGCGGCGGCCACCTTGCCGATGCTGTCCAGGCCGTACTCGCACAGGGTGCGGGCAGTGGCGGTGCCGACTCCGGGCAGCGCCCGCACGGGCCGCTCCTCCAGGAACTCCTTGAGGGCGCGGGGGCCTTCGGGGACCACCCGGGTCTGCCCGGGTGCGGCTTCCCGCAGGGCCATCCGCGCGAACATCGGGCCGGGGCCGGCCCCGATCGCGCAGTCGACGCCGTGCCAGGCGAGCGCCCGTACCCGGATCAGCGCGGCCAGTTCGACGACGTCCCGCCGGAAGTACCGTTCGGCGCCCCGCAGATCGGCCAGCGCCCCGTCGGGCGGCAGCGCCTCGACGACGGGGGTGAACTCCTCCAACGTGCCGAGGAGCCCGGGCAGGGCGGCCTCGTACATCGGCGGCAGCTGGAAACGTACGCAGAGAATGGTCATCCCGCACTCCCCGGGCTCTGGTGCCACAACTTCTTTCCGCTCGCGGGCCCTTCGCCCGCCGGACGCAGATCCGCCCACGGATGCATTTCGTATCCCGTGGGCAGCTGGATTCGACGGCCGCCCGTCGGATCCCCCGCGCCCCGGGAACCGCCCTCGGCCCCAGCTCCTCCCCCAGGCTCTCCCGCGGGCCCTCCCTGTGGTTCGGCCAGTCTCATCGCCACTCCGTCCAGTCCTTCCGCGTCCCGCAGTTCCATCAGGTCGGCGAGGTTCCAGGCGGCCGCCCCGACCACGCTGAGGCTGCGCGGGCCGCGCCGTTGCACCACTCCGCGTACGAGCAGGAGCCAGGAGTGGAAGACGGTGTGCGCGCACGTGTCGTGGGAGTCGTCGAAGAAGGCCAGGTCGAGCAGGCCCGTACCGTCGTCCAGGGTGGTGAAGATGACCCGCTTGCCGGAGCGGATCGGCGGTGTCTGGGTGGCCGCCTTGGCACCCGCGACCAGTACCGTCTCGCCGTGCTTGGCCGCCCGCAGCCGGCGCGCCGTGACGACGCCCAGCTCGTCCAGGAACTTCCGGTGATCGTCCATCAGGTTGCGCGAGGCATCCATGGAGAGCACGCCCAGTTCGGCACTGAGCCGCTCCGCCGAGGAGAGGTCGGGCAGCCCGGCCGAAGCGGTCTCCTGCCCACCGCCCAGCGGGAGTTGGGATCCGCCACCACCGCGTGCGCCCCGGTGCAGCTCGGTCAAGTGCAGTTGCAGGTCACGGCGGTTGGCGCCGAAGGTGTCCAACGCGCCCACCTGCGCGAGCCGTCCGGCCAGTGGACGGCTCGGCCGGGCCCGTTCCCAGAAGTCGAGCAGCGAGGCGTACGGCCGCCCTTCCGCGATCCGGGCCGCCTCGGCCTCACTGATCCCGTGCACGTCGGAGAGCGCGAGCCGGACACCCCAGGTCTTCCCGGAGATCTCCTCGGAAGCCTTCTCGGACCCTCCGGCTCCTTCGAAGCCCTCAGATTCAGACACCAGTTCGATACTGTGTGCGACCGAAGACCGGTTCACGTCCAACGGCAGGATCGGCACCCCCCGCCGTCGCGCGTCCGCGAGCAGCAGCCGCTTCGGGTACATCCCGGGGTCGTGGGTGAGCAGCCCGGCGTAGAAGGCGGCCGGGTGGTGCGCCTTCAGCCACGCCGACTGGTAGGTCGGCACGGCGAAGGCGACCGCGTGCGCCTTGCAGAAGCCGTACGCCCCGAAGGCCTCGACGATCTCCCAGGTGCGGGCGATCGTCTGCGCGTCGTACCCCCGTGAGGCCGCGTGCTGCGCGAACCAGAAGCGGATCCGCCCCTGCGACTCGGGGTCGGACAGCCCGCGCCGCACCCGGTCCGCCTCGCCCCGCCCGCAGCCGGTCATGATGTCGACGATGTCGATGACCTGCTCGTGGAAGACCACGACCCCGTACGTGCCCTTCAGTGGTTTCTCCAGATCCGGGTGCGGATAGCGGACCGGCGCGCGGCCGTGCCGTGCCTCGATGAACGGCCGCACCATGTCGGCCGCGACCGGTCCGGGGCGGAAGAGCGAGATGTCGACGACGAGGTCGTGGAAGGTCGCGGGCTGGAGCCTGCCGACCAGGTCCCGCTGTCCCGGCGACTCGATCTGGAAGCAGCCCAGCGTCTCGGTGGACCGGATGAGCCGGTACGTCTCCGGGTCGCCCTCCTCGGCTGCGACGGCGTCCAGGTCGACATGGTCCCCTGTCGCCCGCTCCACCTCGGCCACCGCGTGCGCCATCGCGGACTGCATCCGCACGCCCAGCACGTCGAGTTTGAGCAGCCCGAGATCCTCGACGTCCTCCTTGTCGAACTGCGACATGGGGAGCCCTTCACCGCTGGTCGGCACGACCGGCGTACGGGCGAGGAGCGAGGCGTCGGAGAGGAGGACCCCGCACGGGTGCATGGCGACTCCGCGCGGCAGGGCGTCCAATGACTCCACCAGCTCCCACAGCCTTCCATACTTCCCGTACTTCGCCCCTTTCTGCTGGAACTCCTCCGCCAGGGAACGGAGTTCGGGCAGTTCCGCCAGCGCCGCGCGGGCGTCGCGGGCGCGGATGTGCGGGAAGGACTTGGCGATGCGGTCGATGTCGGCCGGGTCCATGGACAGGGCCGCGCCGACGTCCCGTACCGCGTGCCGCACCCGGTACGTCTCCGGCATCGCCACCGTCGCGACCCGTTCGGTGCCGAACCGGCCGATGATCGCGCGATAGACCTCGATGCGGCGCGCGGACTCCACGTCGATGTCGATGTCGGGCAGGACCGCGCGGCGCTTGGACAGGAAGCGTTCCATCAGCAGGCCGTGTTCGACGGGGTCGGCGTGCGCGATGCCGATGAGGTGGTTGACGAGCGAGCCCGCCCCGGAGCCGCGGGCGGCGACCCTGACGCCCATCCCCCTGACGTCGTCCACGACTTGAGAGACCGTCAGGAAGTAGGAGGCGAAGTGGTGGTGGGCGATGATGTCCAGCTCGCGGTGCATCCGCTCCCAGTACTCACGTGCCCGGGAGGAGCGGTCGTGTCCGAGCCGCATCATTCCCTCCGCCGCCCGCGAGGCCAGTACGCGCTGCGCGGTGCGGCGCCCGGCACCGACGAGGTGCGGCTCGGGGAAGTGCACGGTGCCGATCCCGAGGTCGTCCTCCGGGTCGACCAGGCACTCGGCGGCGGTGGCCCTGGTCCGGTCGAGCAGCCGATGGGCGGTGTCACGGCGGTAGCCGGCGGCCTCGACGACCCGTTCGGCGGCGGCGAGCATGGCATCCGCGCCCTTGAGCCAGGCCTCGCCGCTGTCCAGTTCCTTGCGGGGGTCGATGGGGACCAGTCGGCGGGCGGCGTCCAGCACGTCGGCGACCGGGCCCGCGCCGGGGTCGGCGTACCGGACGGCGTTGGCGAGCACCGGGCGCACCCCCTGCTCGGCGGCGAAGCCGACGGTACGGGCGGCCAGCCGCAGGGAACCGGGCCCGGTGCCCTCGCGGCCGTGCCAGACCGCTTCGAGGCGCAGGGCGTCGCCGTACACCTCCCGCCAGGGCGCGAGCAGTTTCACGGCCCGGTCGGGTCGTCCGGCGGTGAGCGCGCGGCCGACGTCGGAGGCCGGGCCGAGCAGCACGGTCAGTCCCTCGGCGTGGTTCTCCGCCCAGGGCAGCCATGGCCGCCCTTCCCCCGCATGCGCGGCAGTAACGATTCTGCAGAGATCGGCCCAGCCCCTCGCGCCGTCCCGGGCGAGGAAGGTCACCCGGGGCGCCGACTCGTCGACGAAGGCACCGCCGCGCACGGGAGCCCGGCGCCGCTCTCCCCGTACAGGCCCTCCGGCGGACTCCCTGCCGGACCTCCTGCCGGAGGATTCCCCGGCGGAGTTCCTGACCGGCTCTTCGACCGCGAGGTCGACCCCGAACAGCGGGCGCACCCCCTGCGTGGCGCAGGCCTTGGCGAAGCGGACCGCGCCCGCGACGGTGTCCCGGTCGGTGAGCGCCAGCGCGTCCATGCCCCGCTCCGAGGCACGCTCGGCGAGACGCTCCGGATGGGAGGCCCCGTACCGCAGGGAGAACCCGGAAGCGGTGTGCAGATGCGTGAAGCCGGACACGCGCACCTCCACCACCAGGGGCTTCCACAACAGCCCTCGAACGTTTGTTCCCAGGATCCTCACCTCCACCATAGACCATGTCTCGAACATCTGTACGACATCCGTTCGGACCCGCCCCACCTGCGCAAACGTCGCGAGACCCGGACCGTGAGGGCATGGCACGGACAGCAGAGGCCCCGCCCAAGTCCTTCCTCGACGAGGTCAAGGACGCGGTCACCCCACGGGCCACGCTGCTCGTCATCGGCGTGGTCGCCCTGCAGCTGCTCTTCATCGCCTCGTACGTGGGGGCGCTGCACCATCCGAAGCCGAAGGACGTGGCATTCGGGGTGGTCGCGCCGGGCGCCGCCGCCGGGCAGACGGTGGCCCGGCTCGAAAAGCTGCCCGGCGAGCCCCTGGATCCCCGGACGCTCACCGACGAGGCGACGGCACGTAAGCAGATCGCGAACCGTGACATCGACGGCGCCCTGCTGGTCGACCCGGGCGGCACCACCGACACCCTGCTGGTCGCCTCCGGCGGCGGCAAGACCCTGTCCAACGCCCTGATCGCGCTCACCACCGAGCTGGAGAAGAACCAGGGGCGCACGGTACGGACCGTCGACGTGGTCCCGGCCGACGCCCAGGACGCCAACGGGCTCACCCCGTTCTACCTGGTCGTCGGCTGGTGCGTGGGCGGCTATCTGTGCGCGTCGGCGCTGGCGATCAGCGCGGGTGCCCGGCCGGCCAATCTCCGGCGCGCGGTGATCCGGCTCGCCTCCATGGCCCTGGTCTCGATCGTCGGCGGACTCGGCGGGGCGGTCATCGTGGGACCGGTGCTGGGAGCGCTGCCGGGGAGCGTGGCCGCCCTCTGGGGACTCGGCGCGCTCATCACCTTCGCGGTGGGAGCCGCCACGCTCGCGCTCCAGTGCGTCTTCGGGATCGTCGGCATCGGAGTGGCCGTGCTGCTGGTGGTGATCCTGGGCAATCCGAGCGCGGGCGGCGCCCTCCCTCCGCCGATGCTGCCACCGTTCTGGAAGGCGATCGGCCCGGCTCTGCCCCCGGGCGCCGGCACCTGGGCGACCCGCTCGATCGCCTATTTCAAGAGCAACGACATCACCGCCTCACTCCTGGTCCTCTCGGCCTGGGCAGCCGTGGGAACAGCGATCACCTTGGCGGCGGGCTCCCGACGCGAGCAGGCTCAACCCCGCGACTTTTAGGGGCGCACGCGAAGCGGCGCCAAGGGGCGCGGGGAACCGCGCGCCCAGCCGCAGCGGACCCGCACCCTCCGAACAACGCGCGAGCCCCGCCCCCACCAGGCCGGTGGGAACGGGGCTCGCGCGTACTCGGCAAGACGGCGAAGCCGTCAGCCGATCTGCGTACCGGTCGCAGACAGTGCCTCGGTCACCGGCTGGAAGAACGTCTCCCCACCAGAAGTGCAGTCACCACTGCCACCCGACGTGAGTCCGACCGCGCTGCTCCCCGAGAACAGCGACCCACCGCTGTCCCCCGGCTCCGCGCAGACATCGGTCTGGATGAGCCCGTTGACGATGTCCCCGCTGCCGTAGTTCACGGTGGCGTCGAGACCGGTCACCGACCCGTCGTGGACCTGGGTCGTGGACCCGCTCCGGGTGACCTGCATCCCGACGGTGGCCTCCGCGGCACCCGAGATCTGCTGAGCGGAACCGTTGTAGAGGTTCACCTCGCTCGGGTGGGCCACGTCCGCGGTGTACTTCACCAGGCCGTAGTCGTTGTCGGGGAAGCTGGAGTCCGCGTTCTCGCCGATCTCGGTGCCGGAGGAGTCCGACCAGGTGGTGATCCCCTCGGTGCAGTGCCCGGCGGTGAGGAAGAACGGCTCGCCGCCCTTGACCACGTTGAAGCCGAGCGAGCAGCGGCCGCCGCTGCCGGTGATGGCGTCACCGCCGGCGACGAAGGTCTTGAACTCCCCCTTCGTCCGCTTGAGTTCGGTCGTGCCGTCGAGCCCGTCGACGACCTTGGTCAGCTTGGCCAGTTCGGCGCCGGTGACCGTACGGTCCGCGGTGACGACGACCTTGTTGGTCGCGGGGTCGAGTGCCCACGAGGTGCCGGGGATGGTCGCGTCCTGCTTCAGCGTCGTACGGGCGCTCTTCAGTTCGGCGAGGGAGTTCTCGACGATTCTGGCCTTGGCGCCGGCCGCCTCGACGGTCTCGGCCGCGGCCCGGTCGAGCACGTTCACGACGAGGCTCCTGGCCTTTGCGTCGTAGTACGTTCCCGCCGCGTCGGTGCCGAGGTCCTGGCCGAGCGTCGAGGCGAGCTTTCCGGCCGCCGTGACCGAGAGGGTCTTCACGCCGGGAGCGGGCGTGTTCTCACTCGCGTTCGCGCTCTGCAGGGTGACTCCGCCCGCGACGAGCGCGGCGATGCCCGCGCCGACCGCGACGGCCCGCCGCCTGGGTATGCGTCGGTGCTTCAACTTGTGTCCTCCTGTGGGGGGTCGGACGCGGCGGTAGTGGGGACCATCGCGACCGAAAAGGGTGTGGCAATGGTGACGACTCATAAAAAAAGCCGCGTCCATGCCAACGGACGCAGCCCACTATTCCGAGGCCGTACGGGAGCACACAAGGTCGACTTCAGGACGCGCGCACCACAACCGACGTACGCCCCCGCACGGTTGACGCGCGTTGACAAGAGCGCTGTCACACCACGTCGATCCCCATTGCAAATACTACGAGCGAGTAACTAACGCCCCTCTGTGAGGTCTAGTCCTGTCCGGTTTTCGACCCTCCGAAGTCCGGATCCAGTGGCGTCTCGACGGGCGGGAGTTGCTCCTGCGCCGATTGCTGCCACTGGGTCAGCAACTGCAGCGCCTGAGCCGGCAGCTCCTGGGACCGAACCGGCGGCCGGGCCGAGGACCCGTCCGGGGACGGCTGGGATTCGGGCAGCGCCTGCGGCTCCTCGGCCCCCGGCACCTGCTCCGCCGGCACCCGCCGCGCGTGGGCGCGGGGCGCTGCCGGATGCGCCGGCTGGGCCGGCTGGGCCCGCTCAAGGAACCGCAGCAGCTCGACGGGGAAGGGCAGTACGAGCGTGGAGTTCTTCTCGGCCGCGACCGCCACCACGGTCTGCAGCAGCCGCAGTTGGAGCGCGGCGGGCTGCTCCGACATCACTCCGGCGGCCTCCGCGAGCTTCTTGGATGCCTGCAGTTCGGCGTCCGCGTTGATGACCCGGGCCCGCCGCTCACGGTCGGCCTCCGCCTGGCGCGCCATGGACCGCTTCATCGTCTCCGGCAGCGACACGTCCTTGATCTCGACCCGGTCGATGGAGACGCCCCACTCCACGGCCGGACTGTCGATCATCAGCTCCAGGCCCTGGTTCAGCTTCTCGCGGTTGGAGAGCAGATCGTCCAGCTCGCTCTTGCCGATGATCGAACGCAACGACGTCTGCGCCATCTGCGAGACCGCGAACCGGTAGTCCTCGACCTTGATGACCGCGTCGGCGGCGGACACCACCTTGAAGTAGACGACGGCGTCCACCCTGACCGTGACGTTGTCCCGGGTGATCCCCTCCTGTGCGGGCACCGGCATCGTCACGATCTGCATATTGACCTTCTGGAGCCGGTCCACGAAGGGCATGATCATGGTGAAGCCCGGACTGCGCACCCCGGATCGCAGTTTTCCGAGCCGGAGCACCACCCCGCGCTCGTATTGTTTGACGACTCGGGCCGCGGCCATCACGTACACCGTTCCGACGGACGCGAGTGCCACTCCCGCCGTCACCAGCTCCTCGACCATGACGACCCCCAGGGTCCGTAACGGGCGCAAAAGGTGTGTACTTCGACGGTAACTCCGGCGCGCGGGCGAAGGGGAGATGGAGGACAGAGGTGCCTGGCGGGATACGGATGCGGGACGGACGGCGGCTGGCGTTCGAGGAGTGGGGCGACCCTGATGGCACGCCGGTGGTGCTGCTGCACGGCACACCGGGCTGCCGGACGGGGGTGGTGCCGCTCGACATGATCGAGGCACGCCCCGAGGTGCGGTTCATCGCGTACGACCGGCCCGGGTACGGGGATTCCGACCGTGGTCCCGGACGCCGGGTGGCGCAGGCGGCGCGGGACGTGGCCGCGCTGGCCGACGCGCTCGAACTGGACCGGTTCGCGGTGCTGGGCCGGGCGGGCGGCGCCCCGCACGCGCTGGCCTGCGCGGCGCTGCTGCCGACCCGGGTACGGCGGGCCGCCGCGCTGGCGAGCCTCGCGCCGCCCTCCAGCGAGGGGCTGAACTGGTTCGAGGGGATGGCGGAGTCCAACGTCGAGGAGTTCACCCGGGCGCTGACCGACCCCGTGGACTTCGCGGAACGGCTCGCCTCACGGGCCGCCGAGATCCGGACCGACCCGGCCCAGCTCCTCGCGTCGGTCCGGGACGGCCTCACCGACTCCGACCGGCGGATCGTCTCCGCCCCGGCCGTGAGCGACATGCTGTTGCGCAGCTACCGTGAGGCGCTGCGCACCTCGGCGTACGGCTGGCTCGACGACAATCTCGCGCTGCTGAGCCACTGGGGCTTCGACCCGGCGCGCATCACCCGCCCGGTGCTGCTGTGGCACGGCGCCGAGGACACCTTCGCCCCGGTGACCCACTTCGAGTGGCTGGCCCGGCACATCCCCCGCGCCCGCCCCGTACTGGACCCGAAGGGGGGCCACTTCTCGGCGCTGGAGGCTCTTCCGGACGTACTGGACTGGCTGTGCGCGACACCGCGGACCGACGGCTGAGCCGACACCGCACCGGCGGACGACGAGCCCCCGCACCGCGAACGGTGTGCGGGGGCTCGTCTGCTGCTGGCTGCAGGTCGGACCGCGAGTGTCTCGCGTTGGGCGCGTACCTGTCAGAAGACGCTGACGCCGTAGGCGCTCAGGGCCTCGGTGACCGGCTGGAAGAACGTGGTGCCGCCGGAGGTGCAGTTGCCGCTGCCGCCGGAGGTCAGACCGTAGGCGACACCGTTGCTGCCGTAGAGCGAACCACCGGAGTCGCCGGGCTCGGCGCAGACCGTGGTCTGGATCATGCCGTAGACGACGTCGCCGCCACCGTAGTTGACGGTCGCGTTCAGGGCGGTGACCCGCCCGGTACGTGTACCGGTGGTGGAGCCGGTACGGATGACGTTGGTACCCACGGCCGGGGTGGCGGCGCTGGTGATGTCCACGCTGCCGGCGGTGCCCGACTTGGCGACCGTGGTGTTGGTGTAGCGCACCAGCCCGTAGTCGTTGGTCGGGAAACTGGAGCCGGCCGTCGAGCCGAGGGTGGTCGTGTGCCCTGAGTTCGACCACCAGGTGCCGGCACCGTCGGTGCAGTGACCGGCGGTCACGAAGTAGTCGGCTCCCGAGCTGTTCTTGACGTTGAAGCCGAGGGAACAGCGCCAGCTACTCGCATAGATGGCGTCGCCGCCCTTGATCAGCTTGTTGATCTTTCCCGGGGTGCTCTTGATCTGCAGGGCTCCGGCGTTTGCGCCCGCGGCCTGCTTGATCTTCGCGATCTCCGCCTCGGAGACGGTGCTGTCGACCGTGACGACGACCTTGCCGGTCTTCGCGTCGGTCGCCCAGGCGGTACCCGGCACATCGGCCTTGAGCACCGCGGAGTTGGCGCTCTTCAGCTGAGTCGTGCTGAACGTCGATGCGTCGTTCGCGTTCGCCGCGGGGACGGTGAACGCGGCCGCGGCCACGAGTCCGGTGGTAACGGCGATCAGCCGGGTCCGTCTCGCTATGCCACTACGGGGGGTGGTGCGCTTGGTCCTCACTGTTCGTTCCCTCCAAAGGGAAGTCGGGGGCCCGCGTGGGGTCGGGGCCCGTGAGGCGCACGCCAGAGGCAGAGTGTCCGGATTCCGGATACGCCGTGCCCCTGACAAGGCGCTGGGGGGAGTATTTGGCCGCGCACCCGAAGGACGCAAGGGCGCCTTTCGGCCGTGCGGCGTTCAACTTACGTATGTCCCACGGGAGTTGATCTCGTCGGCGCCGATGTGTGGGTTGCGTGCAGATCAGCCGGTGCGGATCGGACTGTGCGGATCGGACTGTGCGGATCGACGGCAGTACAGATCAGGCAGGACGCGTTACCGGAGCAGATCGCGCTCTCCGGCCGCAATCTCCGCGCCCAGGGTATTCCCCGGTGGCGGGAATGGGCAGATGAAGTGGTCCGCGAATGCGCACGGCGGAAGCAGAGCCCGGTTGAAGTCGACCGTCGTGCGCCCCTGCGCGTCGGGCGCCGCCGGTCGCAGGAACCGGAAGCGGTAACTGCCGTGTCCGCTGGTCGCATCGGCGAAAACGGCCCACAGCGAGCCGTCCTCCTGGACCGTCACCTGCAGCGTCGACTCGTGGCCGTCCAGCACGAAGGCGAGTTCACCGTCGAGCCCGAGCCCCCGCTCCCGCCCGTCCGCGTTCCCGACGCGCACGGTCCGGTTCTCCCCGTACGGCGTGAAGCGCCCCGGCACCGACCGGCGCGGGTCGTACGGAGTGGCCACGATGCCACGGAACGCCTGCCGGGCCGGGGAGGCCGGGTCGAAGTCGCGTACGCCCCAGAGGCCCTCGCGGACGAGGACGACGAACCGGCGCTCGCCGTACGCGACCCGGGCGTCGCCCACCGGACCGAGGTCGGCCGACAGCCTGACCTCGCCGGTCAGGGGCCGTCCGTCCACGAGAACGCCGTCGGCCTCCTCGGCCGTCAGCAGTACCGCGTCGCCGTCGAGGGCCCACCGGCCGGGCATGTCCGGAAGTCGCCCCTCCGGATGATCTTCGATCCAGTGCGTGCCGGTGAGTGCCAAGGGGCCGTAGGGCGCGGAGACCGTGTCGGTGCGCTGTTGGTGCCAGTGCTTCCAGGCCTCGGACGCGTCCGTCGTCATGTGATCAACCCTTCCATACGGGCTCCTGCAGCCCGAGGTGTGAGCGCAGCGTCGTGCCGGTGTATTCCGTCCGGAACAGGCCACGCTCCTGGAGCAGTGGCACGACCCGGTCCACGAACTCGTCGAGGCCGCCCGGTGTCGGATGCGGTACGAGGAGGAAACCGTCGGCCGCGCCGGTCCGTACCGACTCGTCGATCTCGGCGGCGACCGACTCCGGTGTGCCGACGAAGGACCGCCGGCCGGGCTCCTCGTTCGCGGTCGGGCCGCTCGGCGGGTCCTCCTGCGTCCGCCGGATCTCGGCGGCCCTCTCCCGCGCCTCGGCGGCCGTGTCGCCGAGCACGAAGGCGACCTCGGGCATGATCTTCAGATCCTCGTGGTCACGGCCGTACCCGGCGAGGCGGCCCTTCACATCGGCGTAGAACTCACGGCCCGCCTCCAGGGTCCCGTGCCGCGTGAAGATCACCTCTGCGGTGGACGCGGCGAACTCCCGTCCCTCAGAGGAGTCGCCGGCCCGGATGACGACGGGGTGTCCCTGCGGGGAGCGCGGCACGGTGAACTCGCCCGCGATGTCGAAGTGCCGGCCGCGGTGCGCGAAGGGGCGCGCGATGCCGTCCGGCGTCCAGGAGTCCCACAACTCCCGTGACACCTGGACGAATTCGGCGGCGCGGGCGAGCGGGGTCTCGGTCCCGCCGGTCGGGCGGAGTCGGGAGTGCGCGAGACCGCCCCGGTCCGGGCGGTCACCCCGGTCACCGTGGTCGGGACGGTCGCCGCGCCGGAAGTTCTCCCCGGCGAGGGAGGCGTCGGAGACCGCCACGTTCCAGGCGGCGCGTCCGGCGCTCACGTGGTCCAACGTGGCGAGCCGCCGGGCCAGTTCGAACGGCTCGTTGAAGGTCGTGTCGACCGTGGCGGCGAGCCCGAGCCGCTCGGTGACGGCGGCGAGCGCGTTCAGCACGGTGACGGGCTCGGGCAGACGCGCCCCCTCGGGCAGAAGGAGGAAGTCGAACAGACCGCGCTCGGCGGTGTGCGCGAGACGTTCGAAGGACGCGAGGCCGGTCCGGGACCGCGACCGCGGGTCGGCCCGGACGGTGGTGCCGTCGGCGTCGGGAAAGCGCGCGGCGAGGTGCACCTGTTCGCGAAAGGACTCCTGGGAGGGCTCGCGCGAGGACCGTCCGGCAGGCGTGGGTACGGTCATGACGTTCCCCCTGTCACGGCGTACCGGTTGGCGGGCCGGCCCAGCCCCAGGTGCTCGCGGAGTGTGCTGCCCGGATAGAAGGTGCGGAAGAGCCCGCGGTGCTGGAGCAGCGCGGCCGTGCCGTTGACCAGGCGTTCCAGGTCTCGGCGGGGCTCGACGGGGGTGAGGTGGAAGCCGTCGGCGGCACCGGTCCCGTGCCAGGCGGCGATCAGTTCGGCGAGGTCGACGGGGCCGCCGCGGTACAGCGGGCCCTGCGCGGTCTGCCGGGGGCCTCCCCCGCCGTGGCCCGGCTCGGCCGCGCGCTCGCCGTCACCGAGGTCGACGGTGAGGGCGGCGAGGACACGCAACTCGTCGGGGTCACGGCCGTGGGCGAGCGCGGAGGCCTGCAACTCGGCCCGTATCGCGCCGACTTGTGCCGGGTTCGTGCCCTGGACCAGTGCCACGTCCGCATACCGGGCCGCGGTCGTGCGGGCGTGCCGGTCCGTGGCGTCGACGACCCGCACCGGGTGCCCCTGCGGAGGGCGCGGCACGGCCGACGGGCCGCGTACGGAGAAGGTGTCGCCCTCGAAGTCGACAGGGTGCAGTCCGTCGTGGCCGGTGAAGCGGCCGGTCGCCTCGTCGCGTGTCCTGGCGTCGCTCCCCCGGCTGTCCCACAGCCGGGCGGCGACGTCGGCGACCTGTCCCGCCTCGTGCCACAGCGCGTCGACCGGGGCCGCGTGCCGACGACCGAAGAGGCGGGCCTCGCCCTCGGTGGTCGACACGTCGATACACCAGCCGGCCCGGCCGCGGCTGACCCAGTCGAGGGTCGCCACGGCTGCCTGGACGTGGAACGGCTCGGTGTGTGTGGTGGTGACGGTCGGCACCAGACCGACACGAGTCGTGGCGGGCGCGACCCGCGCCAGCACGGCGAGCGCGTCGAACCCGGACCGCGCGAAGGTGTCGCCCAGGGTCACGAAGTCGAATCCGCCGCTCTCCGCGAGCCGCGCCAGCTCGACGTGGGCCGAGACGTCGTGGGCCGCCTCCTGATCGACGGCTGCGGCCAGGTGCAGAAGCCCCCGGCCGTTCGGTGGCGTCATGGGAGGGAGAACCTTTCCGGGAGCTTGCTGGGAGGTTTGTGTGGGTGGGGGATCCCGTCCGCCGCCGCGACGAGCGGTCGCGGCGGCGGACGGGATCATCAGTGAGGTGCCGTCGGTGTCGGGCGCCGGAATCCGATTTCCGGGCATCGGGCGTCAGGCGTCAGGCGTCAGGTGCCGGGTGCCGGATGCCGGGCATCGGGCACCGGGTGTCAGATCTTCGGCAGGCCCGGCGGGTTGATCTCCGACTTCGGAACGGCCTCGCTCGACAGGCCCCAGCGCTTGAGCACCTTCGCGTAACTGCCGTCCTCGATCACGCTGTTGACGGCGGCCGCGTACGCGTCGACGAGCCCGCTGCCCTTCTTCGTGGTCGCGGCGATCTTGCCCTGGAGGTCGTCCCCGGCACCCGAGAGCGTGCCGACGACCTCCGACTGACCCGCGCTGGCCACGTGGTACGCGGCGGACGGGCTCGGGCCCAGATAGGCGTCGATACGGCCCGACTGGAGAGCCAGGTAGTAGTCCGTGTCCTTCTGGAAGTACTTGATGGTGACGGCCTTGCGGCCCGCCTTCTCGTTCTGCTTGCTCCAGTCGACGAGGATCTTCTCCTGGTTGGTGCCGGAGGAGACCGCGATCGTCCTGCCCGCCACGTCCTCGGGCCCGTCGACCTTCCAGCCGCTGCCCTTCTTCGCCTCGAACGCGATGTTGTCGAGGCGGTAGGTGGCGAAGTCGTACTTCTCCTTGCGTTCCTCGGTGACGGTGACGTTCGAGAAGACGGCGTCGAACTTGCCGCTGTCCAGGCCGACGAAGAGGTTCTCCCAGGAGACCTCGTCGTTGTCGAGCTTCAGACCGAGGGTGTCGGCGACGAGGGTCGCGAGGTCGATCTCGGACCCGATTCTCGTCTTGTCGTCGGTCGCGTAGAAGCCGAGTGGCGGTGAGGCGTCGGCGCTCTGGCCGAGCTTCAGCGTGCCGCGCTCGCGGATCGCCGCCGGGACGAGCGCGGCGATCTCGTCGACCTTCTTCCCGCGGATCCGGTTCTGGTCGGGGCCGATGTTGATGTCGCCGACCTTCTTGGTTCCGGACGAGCCGGTCCCGGTCGCCGCGTCGCTGTCACCGCCGCAGGCGCTGAGCAGCGGGGCGACGACGAGGGCTGCGACGGAGGCGGCGAGGATGCGTCGGGATGTCACGGTTGACTCCTGGTGTGGAAGGAAGGGCTGGGAAAGAGAGGCTGGGACGAACGGACGGCGGTCGGTTCAGAGGACCTTGGAGAGAAAGGCGCGCGTGCGCTCGTGCTTCGGCGCGTCGAGTACGTCGCCGGGGGCGCCCTGTTCGACGATGCGGCCGTCGTCCATGAAGACGACGGTGTCCGCGACCTCACGGGCGAAGCCGATCTCGTGCGTGACGACGATCATCGTGGTGCCCTGGTGGGCCAGGTCCTTGATGACGTCGAGGACCTCACCGACCAGTTCGGGGTCGAGCGCGGACGTCGGCTCGTCGAAGAGGAGCAGCCTGGGCTCCAGGGCGAGCGCCCGGGCGATGGCCACGCGCTGCTGCTGCCCGCCGGACAGCTGCTTCGGGTAGGCGTCGGCCTTGTCGGCGAGTCCGACCCGGTCGAGCAGCCTGCGCGCCGCCTCGGTGACGTCCTTGCGGGACCGTTTCAGCGCCGAGACGGGGGCCTCGACGATGTTCTCCAGCACCGTGAGGTGCGGGAACAGGTTGAAGTTCTGGAAGACGAAGCCGATCCGGGTGCGCTGCTTGAGGATCTCGCGTTCGCGCAGCTCGTACAGCTTGTCGCCGGAGCGCCGGTAGCCGACCAGTGAACCGTCCACACTGATCCACCCCTGGTCGACCTTCTCCAGGTGGTTGATGGTGCGCAGCAGGGTGGACTTGCCGGAGCCGGAGGGGCCGAGAATGACGGTGACCTCGCCGGCGCGCACCGCCAGGTCGACGCCCTTGAGCACCTCCAGCGAACCGAAGCTCTTGTGGACGGACCTGACGTCGACCATCGGGGCGGCAGGACCGTCGGCCGGGCCGTCGGTCGTCCCGTCGGCCGTCGCTGGAGTGGTGGGCGCGCTCATCGGGTGCTTCCCTTCGCGAAGTGTCGTTCTACGTAGTGCTGGAGGACGGAGAGCGCGGTGGTCAGGAGGATGTACCAGGCCGTCGCGACCATGAGCAGCGGCACGACCCGGCCGTTGCGTCCGTAGATGACCTGGACCTGGTAGAAGAGTTCGCCGATCGCCATGACCGAGACGATGGAGGTGCCCTTGAAGAGGGAGATCACCTCGTTGGCGGCGTTCGGCAGGATGGAGCGCATCGCCTGCGGCAGCACGATCCGGCGGATCTGCCGCAGCCGCGGGATGCCCAGCGCGGCGGCGGCCTCCAACTGCCCGCTGTCGACGGCCAGTACGCCACCGCGCACGATCTCGGCGGCGTACGCGGCCTGGTGCAGCGCGAGGCCCAGGACGGCCGCGCTCATCGCGCCGACCAGCCCCATCGTGTCGAAGGTGAAGAAGCCGGGTCCGAAGGGGATGCCGAACTTCAACTCCTTGTAGAGATAGGCGAGGTTGAACCAGAAGAGCAGCTGCACGATCAGCGGGATGGACCGGAACGCCCAGATGTACGCGAAGGAGACGGCCTTCAGGAACGGGCTCTCGGACAGCCGCATGAAGGCGAGAACGATCCCCAGCGCGAAGCCCAACGCCGTGCCGTAGGCGGTGAGTTGAAGGGTGACCCAGACCGCCTTGAGGATCACCTCGGCGGTGAAGAACTCGGCGAACACCTCCCACTCCCAGCCGGGGTTGGTCGCGAGCCCGTGGGCGAACTGGGCGAGCAGCACGGCGGTCACGACCACCGCGGCCCAGCGCCAGGGGTGCCGGACGGGCACCACCTTGAGCGCGCCGTAGTCCTCGGGTTCGGCCGGCGCTTCGGTACGAGGTGGATCACTGGTCAGCGACATGGGGTCCTCGGGCGTAAGGAGGGAACGGGTGCGCGGTGCGGGCGCGGGGGACGCGGGCGCGGTGACGCGCCCGTGGTGGAGGGGCGCTGGTTACGCGGCGGTGGCGCGACAGGAGAGGTCGCGCAGGAACGCGAGCGCGGCCCGCGCGGTGGCGTCGTTCTGCCGGAAGGCGGGCCCTCCGGTACGGGGCCGGGTGAACGCGCCGGAACCCCGGGCGTCGGTGTGCGGTCCGAGCGCGAAGCGCCGCGGGTGCGGGGCGCCGGAGCGGTCGAGGACGCGTCCGTCGGAGGGGTCCACGGCGAGCAGGCCCTCGGGCGTCGCGGCGGCCCCTTCGGCGTACAGCTCGCGCAGCAGGGTGTCCCGGGTCCGCTCGACCGTGGGGTGCGGCAGCCGTGCCTCGACGAGCGCGCGGGCCTCGACGTACTCACCGGGCACGGTGGTGCTGGTGGCCCGGAAGACGCCGTCCGCCGCCGACACGGTCATACCGGCGCCGAGGAAACGGAGTACCCCCGCCCGTGACAGGGCGAGCATCTGCCGCAGCCGGGGTCCGGGCGGCCCCGAGGCGAGGTAGCTGAAGAAGCCGTGCCACCAGGGCCCGATGTCGCCGAGCCGCACCAACTGCCCGTAGACGGAGAGGAGTCCGAGGAAGACCGCCAGGTCCGGGCTGTGGGCGGGATCGTGCCGCCGGCTCAGGTCACCCTCGACGTATGCCCGCAGCCCGTCCTGGAGCGCGGTGTACGAGGTGTGCCGCACCCCGTCCAGCGGGTGGTCGAGCGCCGCCGAGTCCAGCCGGTCGGCGGGGTCGGGCACGGCGGAGGCGACCAGGGCCCGCATCCCGGCGCTGTCGCCCGCCGCGCACTTCTCGTACCTCTCCTCGAAGTCCGTCCAGGCCATGGCCGTGCGGTCGGGGTGCGCCGCGAACAGCCGGTGGTAGTGGGCGAACCCCAGCTCCTTCTCGACCAGCGGCCACACGTCCCGCCGGAAGTCGAAGCCACCGGGTCGCGCCAGCAGCCCGTCCACCTCGTCGGGACCGAAGAACCTCGGCAGCGGCGGGCGTTCACCGGTCCAGTCGTAGCCGATCTTCGAGTGGTACGGCACCCCGCGCCGCGACCCGACGTGCAGCACGGGCTCGCGCCCGGACGCCCGGTACGTCAACTCCCCGTCCGCGTCCGTCTCGTAGCGGCCCCCGCGCCCTTCCGTGAGGAGCACCATCAGGTCGACGAAGGCGAGCCCGAAGCCGCGTACGAGCACCGGCTCGCCGGGTTCGAGGGGGGACAGGTCGCTGTCGGCGGTGAAGTCCGGCGGCAGGTGGACGAGGTCGTGGGCCCGGGCGTAGGCCGCCAACCCCTGCTGTTCCTTGTCGAGTTCGGCGTCGAGATGGCCGAGCGCGAGGACGACGAGGTCGGCGAGGAGCGGACGCGGCCTGCCTTCCAGCCACACCTGCTGGCGGCCCTCGCGCGGGCCCCCGACCCGCACGGCACGCCGAGCGTGGTGACGGACCCGGATGCCCGGCGGGAGCGCGGCGACGGTCCGCTCGTACACCCAGCGCATATAGGCGCCCTGCCGCTGCCGGTCCGCGAAGACGCGTCCGTCGAGCTCGGCCCACTCGTGCAGGGTGGGGCCCTCGCGTACGGGTCCGGCCATGTCCACCGTGTCGTCGGTGAACATGGTGACGTCCTGGGCCTGCGAGTTCATCCACAGCAGCGGTGGCTGCTCCTCACGCCAGATGCGTCCGCCGCCCGGCGGATACGGGTCGACGAGATGCACGTCGAAGCCCGAGGCGGCGGAGCCCGAAGGGTCGGAGCCCGAACCGGCGTACAACTCCGGGGCGTTGGCGGCGATGCGCTCCAGGAGTCCGGTGCCCCTCGGCCCGGCTCCGACGATCACCAGCGACGGGCGCACCCAGCGCACGCCGCTCATCGGGTGCGCTCCGAACCGCGCCCGTAGTGCCGCTCGACGTAGTACTGGCCGACGCTGAGCACCGAGGTGACGATGATGTACCAGAGCGTGGCCACCATCAGGAGCGGGATGACCTGGTAGGTGCGGTGGTAGACGAGCTGCACGGAGTAGAGCAGGTCCTGCACGGCGATCACGCTGATGATCGAGGTGCCCTTGAGCGTCCCGATCAGCATGTTCCCGGCCGGCGGCACGATGGAGCGCATGGCCTGCGGCAGCACGATCTTCCACCAGCGGCGCCACCGGCTCAGCCCGAGCGCCTCGGCGGCCTCGATCTGGCCGCGGTCCACGGAGAGGATGCCGCCGCGTACGACCTCGGCGGCGTACGCGGCCTCGTGGAGGGTGAGCCCGATGATCGCGACCGTGACCGGGCCGAGGAGGTTCACCGTCCTGACGCCGAAGAGGGTCGGGTAGAGCGCGCCGATGTTGAACCAGAACAGGAGTTGCACCAGGATCGGCATCGACCTGAAGAGCCAGATGTACCCCCAACTCACCGCGCGCAGCACGGGGTTGGCGGAGAGCCGGCCCGCGGCGAGCAGCGCGCCGAGGGCGAAGCCGAGCGCCATGACGAGCGCGGTCAGCCAGAGGGTGAGTCCGAGGCCGCGCAGCACCGACGCCGAGGTGAAGTAGTCGCCGACCACGTCCCACTGGAACGCCTTGTTGCGTGCGACGGAGTTGACGGCGAGCCCGAGCAGGATCAGGACGAGGCCCGCGGCGGTCCACTGGCCGAGCCGGCGCCGGGGGACGATGCGCGAGGGCACCGCGTCTTCCGGTGCGGCCACCTTGAGGAGGGTGTGCGAGGACATGCGAAGGCTCCGTGATGCGTCAGGTCGAACACGGGTGGTGCCTTCACACGGGTCACGCGATGCACGCAGATCACGCCGGATGCCCGGGGGCGTCGTACGGCGTGCACGGCCAAGCCCCTCAGCAGGGCCGTCCGTTGAGAGTACGGGGGCGTTTCCCCGGCCTGTCAAGGTTGTCCACACTGTGAGCGGTACGTCTCAGGCCAGTTGACGTGCAACCGAATGACTGTTCCACTGATGCGCATGTATTCGCAGCAGTGGCTGGTCACGCGCTCCCACATCGACTTCGGTCGAGTGTGGTCCTCATCCTGTTGAGCTGACCCACTGCGCGCCCGGGCCCTTCCAGGGCGGGCGCCTTCCTCGTTTCTCCACCTGTAGCCAGGCCTTCACACGCGCACCCCTCCCCTCGCGCTTCCCCGCTTCACCTGCCTCGCTTCGCGCTGTCGTGCTTTCGCACTGTCTCGTCTCGCACTGCCCGTTCCGCGCTTCTCAGGGCGCTCCTTCCGCATGCGCCCCTCCGGCTTCTTCGACGCACCCTTTTCCGGGAGACCGCTCCATGCGTACGTCCTCGCGTGCCCGCAATCAGCTCTTGCTGCCGTTCGCCCTGATCACCTCCGCGACCCTGCTGCTCACCGCGTGCGGCTCGGGCGGGGACGACACCGCGGCGGGCGGTACCGCCCAGGCCGCCGCCGGCAAGAGCAACGAGATCCCCACCGCGGACGTCGTCTCCGCCGTGAAGAAGGACGCGGCAGCCGCGAAACTGCTGCCCGCCGGCACCGACTCGCTCACCCTCGCCGTCAGCGTCGGCGGCTCACCGCCCGGCACCAACTACCTGGAGGACGGCAAGACCCTCGCGGGCCAGGACGTCGACTTCGCGGACGCCGTAGCGAAGACGCTCGGCCTGCGGCTCAAGCGCGAGGCCGCGAGCTTCGAGGCGATCCTCCCGGCCCTCGACAGCGGCAAGTACGACGTCGGGGTCGGCAACTTCGGTGTCACAGACGAACGCCGCAGGACCATCGACTTCGTCACCTACATCAACGACGGCCAGGGATTCGCGACCCGCGAGGACAGCGAGCTGGACAAGGTCACCGACCTCGCCCAGCTGTGCGGGCTGAACGTGGCGACCGGGGCGGGGACCACGTTCGAGGCCACCCTGGAGGAGCAGAAGCACGTCTGCTCCGACGCCGGCGAGAAGGCGTACAAGGTGCAGACGTACAGCGAGCAGGGGGCTCTGTGGTCCTCGCTCCAGCAGGGGCGCAGCGATGTGGTGATGAGCACGATCAACGGGCTCCGCTATGCCGTCTCCCAGCAGGAAGGGCTGAAGTTCCTCAACGAGTTCCATCGTCTGGACGTGGGGTTCGCCTTCAAGAAGGGCACGAAGCTGGCTCCCGCCGTGCAGGCCGCGGTGAACGGGCTCATCGCGGACGGGACGTACGCGAAGATCCTCAAGAAGTGGGGCACGACGGGTTCGGCGATCGAGAAGTCCCGGATCTCCCCACCGGAGATCAAGGACTGACCCGCCGTCACTGACGACCCGCCTGGACATCGCCCCCGCCACCCCTACCCTCCCCCAGTCTCGGCTTCGCTCGACCGGGGAGGGGCCCCCATCGTCACTGCCTGGGGGCTACGCCCCCGAACCCCCGCTGCGCAGTTCCCCGCGCCCCTGGGTACCCAGGGGCGCGGGGAACTGCGCAATCTTTGGCTCAGCCACAGCGAACCCGCACCCGACAACGCACCCCCGCCCCGGGAGGGGCCCGTCAGCAACTGCAGTCGCACCCGCAACCGTCACAACAGCAGTCGCACCCATCGCAGCAGCCACAGCAGTCGCAACAGCTGTCACAGCCGTCACCCCGCTGACAGAACCCCGGCTTCGACTCCCCGGACCACGGGTCGTGATACTCCCCGCAGCACATCTGGCACGTACAGGCCAGCCCCATCCACACGGCGCACCCCGCGAGGAGCCCCCGCCGGTCACGGCGCGGCGGCTCGGGCGGCGGAGGCGGCGCACCAGGTCCGGACGGCGCGTACGGATTGCCGTGCGAGCTGTCGTGCGAGTCGCCGTGCGAGCAGGACGCCGTACCGAACGCCCGGTCCACCGAGTTGCGCAGCTCGTGCACGAGCAGCACGTGCGCCAGCTTCGCGTCCGTGAACTCCACATCGCGCAGTGCGAGCCGTATCCCGTGCAGCGCGTCGTCGGCGAGGCGCCGGGCCTCCGGCAGGGCCGCACCCGTGGCGGTGAGCGGGTTCCAGGCACCGGCGGCGGCGTCGGCCTCCCGGTCCTCCACGGCGTCCAGCAGGTGGGCGAGCCGTCCGAAGAGCCGGCCGGCCTCGGCGAGCGGCGCCGCGTTGCCTGGCCGGCCGGCCAGGATCGCGGTGTGCGCGAAGGCCGCGGCGGTAGCGGTCTCGGTCGGTTCGGTGACGGTCAGCAGCGGTGTGCCGGGCCCGGCGAGCGTCTCGATGCCCACCTGCCGGTCCACGGCGTCGACCAGCACCGCGGTGTCGAATCCGACGGCCGAGCCGGTCCTGGCGCCCGCCCGGCCCCAGTTCGTGGCAACGCGGCGCGCCGCGAGCGCCACCGGCCGGCGCGCCAACAGTCCGTCCCCGTCGGCCATGTGATCGCGCATCTTCGCCGAGGCGAGCACCAGTGAAACGGCGGCCGCGAGCCGTGCGCCGTCACCCTGAGCGACGGACGCGCCGCGCATTCCGCGCAGCGGACAGGGGCCCGCCGTACGCCGCCACTTCCCCTCCGGTTCCGCCTGAGCCTCCGTCAGAACCGATATCAGCAGGCCGTCGTAGTTGGTGACGACCCGCGCGAACTGCCCGTGATCTCCGCGCAGCGCGAGACAAAGCCCGCACAAATGCGCCATCCATTGGGTTTTGAGGTTCTCTCCCAGCCGATGCCGGCAGGGCCTGACGATTCCGAACACGACGTTCCCCCGTGGTGTGTACGACGTTGAGCTGCGGCATCGTATCGAGCGCTCCGTTCACCCGGACGCTCCAGCCGTCACCCGTCCGCCGTGAAGAATCATATTTCACTCACAGTCAGCAGCGGTGTACCGCACGACCCTTGGGGTACGCGGCCTCTCGACGAATTCGCTGTGCACCAGTACCGTCACGAAACCCCCGCGCGGCGTCTATCCCCTTGGCGCGACATCCGCATCATGGACGACCATGGGGATGCGGAAAGAAGAAATACCGCTGTGAGAGGAGGCGTCCATGGGATCGGTGCGCAAGGCGAGTGCCTGGCTTGGCCTCGTCGACGACAACGATGACGAGCGTTACTACGACGACGACTACGCCGAGGGATCCGAGACCGGGAGCCGTGAGGTCTGGGTCACGGATCCTCGGGTCAAGGTGGCATCGGAAGCCGCCGAGGAGAAGGGCCGACGGATCGGCACGGTCACCCCGGACAGCTTCCGGGACGCCCGTGGCATCGGTGAGCTGTTCCGCGACGGCGTGCCCGTCATCATGAACCTCACGGCCATGGAGGCCGCCGACGCCAAGCGCGTCGTCGACTTCGCGGCCGGCCTGATCTTCGGCCTGCGCGGCTCCATCGAGCGCGTGTCGAACCGGGTTTTCCTGCTGACCCCCGCCGATACCGAGATCGTCAGCGGGGAACCCGCCGCCCGTCGTGTGGACGGCTTCTTCAACCAGAGCTGAGGCAAGGCCCGCTCACCGGACCCGCCTCTCGGCGCCGCGGTGGGAAGTTCCGAAGGGATTCCCGCGGGATCCCCACCGGATTCCTACCGGAACGCGTCGAGACCGGTGAGCGCCTTGCCCAGTACCAGCTGGTGCATCTCGACGGTGCCCTCGTAGGTCAGCACCGATTCGAGGTTCGTCGCGTGGCGCATCACGGGGTATTCGAGCGAGATCCCGTTGGCGCCGAGGATCGTCCGTGCCGTACGGCAGATGTCGATCGCCTCCCGCACGTTGTTGAGCTTGCCGAAGCTGACCTGCTCGGGACGGAGCCGTCCCGCGTCCATCCGCCGGCCCAGGTGGTGGGCCAGCAGGATCCCCTTGTGCAGTTCGACCGTCATGTCGGCGAGCTTGGCCTGGGTGAGCTGGAATCCGCCGATGGGCCGCCCGAACTGTTCACGCGTCTTCGCGTACTCCACCGCCGCCTCGAAACTCGCCCGTGCGGCGCCCATCGCGCCCCACACGATCCCGTACCGGGCGTGGGAGAGACAGCTGAGCGGGCCCTTGAGCCCGGTGACCTCGGGCAGTACGGCGTCGGCGGGCAGCCGCACCTCGTCGAGCACCAGCTCACTGGTGACCGACGCCCGCAGTGACCACTTGTGCTTGATCTCCGGCGCGGAGAAGCCGGGGCTGTCGGTGGGCACGACGAAGCCGCGGATCCCGTCGTCGGTCCGCGCCCACACGACGGCGACCCCCGCCACGGACCCGTTGGTGATCCACATCTTGCGTCCGGTGAGGACCCAGTCCCCGCCGTCCCGCTTGGCGTACGTGCGCATGCCCGCGGGGTCGGACCCGTGGTCGGGCTCGGTCAGTCCGAAGCAGCCGATGACCTCGCCGGCGGCCATCCGCGGCAGCCAGGTCTGCTTCTGCTCCTGGCTGCCGAACCGGTGGATCGCGTACATCGCGAGCGAGCCCTGCACGGAGACGAGCGAGCGGATCCCGGAGTCGGCGGCCTCCAGCTCCAGACAGGCGAGTCCGTACTGCACGGCGGAGGCTCCGGCACACCCGTATCCGTCGAGCGACATCCCGAGAGCGCCGAGGCCGCCCAACTCCCGTGCCAGCTCCCGGATCCCCGGCAGCTCTCCGTTCTCGTACCACTCGGCGACATAAGGCAGCACCCGGTCGGCCGCCCAGGCGCGCACGGTGTCACGGACCGCCAGATCCTCCGCACTCAGCAGATCGTCGACACCGAGCGGATCACTGGGGTCGAACGGCGGCAACTTCGAGGAAGGGGAAGGGGAAGAGGACATGGGGACCTCCGGCGCGTAAAACTAGCAGTGGTAACTACTGACGGTCCTTGACGTTACGACGCAGCATGACGCACGTCCAGGCTCACCTCACGGGGCACGGACCCGCAGGCGCCGACGGGCGGGAAGCGCCACGGGAAACCCGCACGGGGAAAGCCCCCGCACGGGCGGTGTGGTCGGGAAAGTTCCCGGCCTCAGCCGCCACCGACCCGCACGGGCGCCCCGGACGCCTCCCGGGGCCCCGGCACCCCCGCCCGGGAAGGCGAGGGCTCCGCGCACTCCATCGCCCGGGGCAGCCGAAGCGCCATCACCGCCCCCAGCAACAACAGCCCCGCACTCACCAGCAGCGTCACATGCAGCCCGTGCACGAACGCGTGCCGAGCCGCCACCCGAAGCGCCTCCCCCGACCCCCCGCCGAGCCGCGCGGCGACCTCGTAGGCCTCCCCCAGCGAATGCCCCGCCGCGGCGGCGTCCCCCGGCGGAACCCCGTGAACGGACGCGAGCCCGGGCGCATACGCCGCGTTCATCACGCTCCCGAGGAGCGCGATCCCGATCCCCGCCCCGAGCTGGTACGACGTCTCGCCGATCGCCGCCGCCCCGCCGGCCTGTTCCTGCGGTGCCTCGCTCAGCATCGACTCGTACGCCCCGAAAAGCGTCACCTCAAGGCCGAAGCCGAGCATCACGAACCCGGTCAGCAGCAGCGGAGCGTTGTCCTCGGTACCCATCGCCGTCAGGGTGACGACCGCGGCGGCGGTGAGACAGAAACCGGAGCAGACCATGGTGCGCGGCCCGAAGCGCTGCAGCATCTTCGCCCCGACCAGTCCCGCGGTCATCGCGGCGACGGTGAGCGGCAGCAGCCGCAGCCCGGTCTCCAGCGGGGAGAGCTCCAGCACGAGCTGGAGATACTGCGCGGCGATCAGTTCGAGCCCGACCAGGGCGAGCATCGCCAGCACGATGCAGCCGACGGAGGTGCTGAAGGCGGGCCGCGAGAACATCCGCAGATCGACCAGCGGATGCCGGCGCCGCCGCTGCCGCCGTACGAAGGCGACGAGCAGTCCGGCTCCCGCCATCAGCGGCACCGCCGTGAAAACGCTCAGCGGGTCCTCTCCGCCGCCGAGCCGCTTCACTCCGAGGACGACGCCGAAGAGGCCGGCCGCGGCCATCAGCGCGCCGACGACGTCCCACGGCCCGTCGCGCTCGCCCTTCGACTCGGGCAGCAGCAGCCGCCCGACGGGCAGGCTGACGAGCATCAGCGGGATGTTGATGAGGAAGACCGAGCCCCACCAGAAGTGCTCCAGGAGGAACCCGCCGAGGAGCGGTCCGACGGCCGCGCCCACCGCGGCGACGGCGCTCCAGACGCCGATGGCGAGCGCCCGCTCGCGCCGGGCGGGGAAGACCTGCCGAAGGATGGACAGCGTCGCGGGCATGATCATCGCGCCGCCGACGCCGAGCAGGGCGCGGGCCGCGATCAGCACCTCCGCGCTGTCGGCGAGGGCCGCGACAGCGGATGCGACGCCGAAGAGGGCGTATCCGAGGAGGAGGACCCGTCTGCGGCCGACCCGGTCGCCCAGGGTGCCGAAGAGGATCAGCAGCGAGGCGCAGACGAGCGGGTAGACGTCGACGATCCAGAGCAGCTCTATCGCGCCGGGCGTGAGGTCCTCGGTGACGGCGGGCACGGCGACGTGGAGCACGGTGGCGTCGACGGCGACCAGGAGCAGGCTGACGCACAGCACCACAAGGACGACCCAGCGGTTTGCACCGGCCCCGGTCTCCCGACGGCGACGCGCGGCGGCCGTGGTCGTCCCGGACATGTACGTACCTCCCAGATGTTCCCTCGCGTTCGGCGATCCGCTGGGTGGGGACTCCCTGCGGCTGCGGCTCGGGAGGAGCGGTGTCCCGGCCCACGCAACAAAGGCGAGTGAGACGTCAGAGTACGCGAGTTCCCTCCGGCGTCGGGTGGCGGACCTCTCACGTTCTCCTGGGACACGTGTGGCGTGCACCACGCTCCCCCGTGTCCGAGCACGCCCCCGCCGGGGTACGCGGTTGCGGGCGCCCTCGATAATCGAGCCCGTGACCGATCTTGAGACCGTCGCGCCGCCCCGTCCGGGGCCGTCCTGGCGCCGCGCCGCGCCCGCGCTCCTCGGGTACGCGGCGGTGCGCGCGCTGGGCCTGGTGGCGCTCGCGGTGTGGAGCGCCACCAGGGACAAGAGCGCGCAGCAACTGCTCTCGGCCCGCTGGGACTCCCTCTGGTACACCCGGGTCGCCGAGCTGGGCTACGGCTACGAGGTGCGGCTGCCGAACGGCGACGTGCACTCGAACCTCGCCTTCTTCCCCCTGCTGCCGTGGCTGGAGCGGGCGGTGTCGGCGGTGTCCCCTCTCTCCTACGCGGACGCGGGCCTGCTGGTCAGCACGGTCGCCTCGCTCGCCGCGGCCTGGGGGATCTTCGCGGTCGCGGACCACGTGTACGGCCGGCGGGCCGGGATCTGTGCCGTGCTGCTGTGGGCGGTCCTGCCCGTCGGGATCGTGCAGTCGATGGCGTACAGCGAGTCGCTGTTCACGGCGCTCGCGGCCTGGTCGCTGTACGCGGTCCTGACCGGCCGCTGGCTGACCGCGGGTCTGCTCGCCTCGCTGGCCGGCCTGACCCGTCCGGTGGGCGCGGCGGTCGTTGCGGCCGTGTGGGTGACGGCCATCGCCTCTTTCGCGGGGGAGCGGAGCGCTCCGTCCCCGGGTGGCGCACCGAGATGGCGGCGCGCCCTGGCGATCCTGATCGCGCCCCTCGGAGCGGCCGGGTACGTCCTGTGGGTCGGCCGTCACACGGGCAAGGGCCCGCTGGGCTACCTCGACGTCCAGGCGGGCTGGCGCAACGGCTTCGACGGCGGCTACGCGTTCGCCCGGTTCGTCGCCGACAAGTTCACCTCGTTCCCGTCGGCCCTGGCCGGCCTGGCGCTGATCGCCGGGGTCGCCCTGCTGATCCGGCTGTACGTGACCTGCGTACGGCAGCGGCAGCCGTTGCCGCTCCTGGTGTACGCGGGGGTGGTCACCGCCCTCGCGCTGTGCGCGTCGAGCTATTTCGGCTCGAAGCCACGCCTTCTGCTGCCCGCCTTCCCCCTCCTCCTGCCCCTCGCACTGGCCCTCGCGAGGCTGCGAACGGCCAGGTCGGCGTGGGTGCTGGGCACGGTGGCCGTGGCGTCGGCGGCGTACGGCGCCTTCTGGCTGAACGGCTCCGGTCCGCCGTGATCACTCACGGTCGCCGGTGAGCGCCCGGAGAAGAGCACGCGAGCATTCGGTGAACGAATTCGAAAGCGCCATAAAACTCCGCTCCGAAATGATCAATCGAATTGAAGGAAGAGCGGACGGGGGATTCCATAATCCACGGCGATAAACCCCCTTCTGAGAGCAATCCCACATCACATCGTCATCACAAAGACGGTGCTTCGGCCTGGAACACACCTCACTCGCTGTAACGTCGATTGGGTGCGTACCGAACGAAAGCTGACTCGTCTGGACCGGGTCTTCGCCCGGCTGGACCGTGAGCCGGAACGACCGGCCCACATCGACGTGCCCAGGATGAGCCGGCACCGGGTGGTCCTCTTCGCGTCCACGCTCGCCTTCTACGCGGCCATCGTGTGGGCCGTCGTGATCACCTCCTGGCTGGTCCGGCTCGACTGGCAGGTCATGTTCTTCCGGCCCTACCAGCAGTGGCCGGAGATCCACGCGTTCCTCGACTACTACGTGGTCCTGGGCCAGCGGGGTCCCACGGCTGTGATGATCGCGGCCTGGCTGGGCTGGCGCTCCTGGCGGCAGCACACCCTGCGGCCGCTGCTCACGCTGGGCGCCTCGCTGCTGCTGCTCAACATCACGGTCGGCGCCGCCAAGATCAGCATGGGCCGCCTCGGTCCGCACTACGCGACCGGTGTCGGCTCGAACGAGATGTGGCTGGGCGGTGACATATTCCCTTCCGGCCACACCGCCAACGCCGTCGTGACCTGGGGCATCCTCGCTTATCTGGCCTCGACGCCGCGCGCTCGCCGCTGGCTGTCGGCCTTCTCCGCCGTGGTCTCCCTCGGCGTCGGCCTGACCACCGTGTACCTGGGTACGCACTGGCTGAGCGATGTCGTGCTCGGCTGGGCGGCGGGACTGCTGATCCTGCTGGCGCTGCCCTGGTGCGAGCCGCTGATCGCGCGTGCGGAGTCCGGCATCTTCGATCTGCGCGACGCCTGGCGCGACCGTCGCCGCGGTGCGGCTCCGGCCGGACCGGCGGAGGTTCCCGCTCCCGCGGCGCTCGCCCCGATCGGCAAGCCGGCGGCCGGTGAGCAGGAGCCGGTGGTGCGTGAGCCCGTGGCCGCCTCCCGGCCGGCGCGGGCGCCCGGTTACCTGGCCCCCGGCCCGCACCTGAGCCGCTCGGAGCGCACCCCGGTGACGCCTCTCGGCAGCCGCAGACCACCGCAGTCGGACCGAGTGACACGTGGCACCGCCTCGGCGCGGCCCCTGGCGGGTGGCTGAGCGGCAGCAGTTCGGCCGGGCCGGTACGCACACCCCACGCCCGGCACCTCGCGCCCCTGAAGGGGCAAAGCTGGGGCGCAGCCCCGCTTTGAGGGGCGCGAGGAACGGCGCGCTCAGCCCCCACCGGCCCGAAGCCACAAACGCACGCCCACCCCAGCCCCCAAGGGGCGCGGGGAACGGCGCAATCTTTTAAGGGGCGCGGGGAACGGCGCGGCGAGCCCCACCGGCCCGCACGAGGCCGGTACGAGACCCGCAGCGGAGAGCGTCACCCCTTCCAGCAGCGCGTCACCCGACCGTCCGTGACCTCGAAGTTCAGCCGCCCCACGCGATACTCCATCGTGATGATCGCGCCCGGCGGCAACGACCGCACGGCGGACCAGCCGCGCGCACGAGCCTGCCGCTCGGCGCCGCCGACCTCCAGGCCGACGTACGCGTCCGGAGTGTCGGAGGGCTCTGCGGGAGGAGTGGGAATCGGTGCCATGACGCCACGTTAGGCGCCGCAGTACGGACGGGGAACCCCGACCCCGCCACCATCCGTCACCGGTCCCTCTCCGGTCACGCTTCTGTCACAGGACATCGACACTCGTTTTGGCCGCGCCGACATCATCCGCTGCGCGTCGAGCCGTCACACGAACGGGCGGTTCCGGACGTTTTCCGCCCGCCCTCGAACGGAATTCTGAACCGCGCCGGACTATCGCCGAAGCGGCCTCGAATACCCCGGCCGAAAGCCGGTCGCCGAGCCCGTTTCCCCGCTATTCCATTCCGATTCCGTGGCGCCGCAAGGAAGTTGGCCCGCCACAGTAAATACATGGTTCAAGCACAGAACCCGTGTACGCCCCCTGTCGGAGCGCGGTGCCCCGCGAGCATCATGGCGTGAGCTTCAGGAGGCCCGGGACGCGACGAGCGAGGGGGCGGCGATGGGGACGGACACCGCGCAGGCGGCGGTACGGCCCGTACCGGTGAAGCGGCCGGGGCGGCTGGTGGTGGACTGGCTGACCACGACCGACCACAAGAAGATCGGCCACCTCTATCTGATCACCTCGTTCGCCTTCTTCCTGGTCGGCGGTCTGATGGCGCTGCTGATGCGGGCCGAGCTGGCGCGGCCGGGTACGCAGATCATCGACAACAACACGTTCAACCAGATGTTCACGATGCACGGCACGATCATGCTGCTGCTCTTCGCGACGCCGACCTTCGCCGGTTTCGCCAACGAGATCATGCCGCTGCAGATCGGCGCGCCCGACGTGGCCTTCCCCCGGCTGAACATGCTGTCGTACTGGCTGTTCCTCTTCGGTGGGCTGATCGTGCTGGGATCCCTGCTGGTGCCCCAGGGGCCCGCGAACTTCGGGTGGTTCGCGTACGCGCCGCTGAACAGCATGGAACGCTCGCCCGGTATCGGCGCCGACATGTGGATCATGGGGCTCGCGCTGGCCGGCTTCGGCACGATCCTCGGCGCGGTGAACTTCCTGACGACCATCATCGGGATGCGCGCGCCCGGCATGACGATGTTCCGGATGCCGATCTTCACCTGGAACACGCTGTTCACGTCGATCCTGATCCTGCTGGCGTTCCCGGTGCTCGCCGCGGCCCTCCTGGTCCTTGAGGCGGACCGGCGGTTCGGCTCGCAGGTCTTCGCCTCGGCCAACGGCGGGGCGCTGCTGTGGCAGCACCTGTTCTGGTTCTTCGGGCATCCCGAGGTCTACATCATCGCGCTGCCGTTCTTCGGGATCATCACGGAGATCATCCCGGTCTTCAGCCGGAAGCCGATCTTCGGCTATCTGACGCTGGTCGGCGCCACGATGGCCATCACCGGTCTGTCCGTGGTCGTGTGGGCCCATCACATGTTCGCGACGGGCGCGGTGCTGCTGCCGTTCTTCTCGTTCGTGTCGTTCCTGATCGCGGTGCCCACGGGTGTGAAGTTCTTCAACTGGACCGGCACGATGCTCAAGGGGTCCCTCTCCTTCGAGACCCCCATGCTGTGGGCGACCGGCTTCCTGGTGTCGTTCCTGTTCGGCGGTCTGACCGGGGTGATCCTGGCCTCGCCGCCGCTGGACTTCCACGTCACGGACACGTACTTCGTGGTGGCGCACTTCCACTACGTGGTGTTCGGCACCGTCGTCTTCGCGACCTTCGGCGGCTTCTACTTCTGGTGGCCCAAGTTCACCGGGAAGATGCTCGACGAACGCCTCGGCAAGCTCCACTTCTGGACGCTCTTCGTCGGCTTCCACACCACGTTCCTGGTGCAGCACTGGCTGGGCGCGGAGGGCATGCCGCGCCGCTACGCCGACTATCTGGCGGCCGACGGGTTCACCGCGCTCAACACCATCTCGTCGATCGGCGCGTTCCTGCTGGGCATGTCGACGCTGCCGTTCCTCTACAACGTCTGGAAGACGGCCAAGTACGGCGAGAAGGTCGACGCCGACGACCCCTGGGGCTTCGGCCGCTCGCTGGAGTGGGCGACCTCGTGCCCGCCGCCGCGGCACAACTTCGCCACGCTGCCCCGGATCCGTTCCGAGTCGCCGGCGTTCGACCTGCATCATCCGCGGTTCGCGGCGATCACGCCGCCCCAGACCCGCTCCGGCCAGGAGGAGAGCCCGCAGATCCGCTTCGGTCAAGAGCGTCCGAAAGCCGGTCCCGAGCAGTACTGATCGCCGCGATGAGCTCCACGGGCTCCAGCACCTCGAAGGGGAGGCCCATCAGCATGACGTGAATGACCATCACGTCGAGGCTCGCGGCGCCGGTGCGCAGCACACAGCTGTCCGGGCCCTCGGCCTCCAGGGTCCCGGCGGAGGGTGTGACGCGCTCGGCCGCCTCCTCCAGGGGCACATGAAGGCGGACGACGGCGTGCGAGGCGTACGCGCGCGTGGAGACCCCCTTGGAGACGTACGCGGCGAGGTCCTCGGCCGGTGACTCGCGAGGAGTGAAGCGCGGCCCGTGCGGCGGCCTGGGGGTGACCCGGTCGACCCGGAACGTCCGCCAGTCGCCGCGGTCCACGTCCCAGGCGACCAGGTACCAGCGGTGCTCGGTGCACACCAGCCGGTGCGGTTCGACCGTGCGGCGGGTCGGGGCGCCCTCGTGGTTCCGGTACTCGAAGCGCAGCCGCTCCGAGTCGCGGCAGGCGGCCGCGAGTTCGGTGAGGACGGCCGGGTCGACGGCGGAGGGCCGAGGGCCGCGCAGCATCGGCACGGTGAAGGCGTTCAGGGCCCCGACCCGGCGGCGCAGCCGGTGCGGCAGCACCTGTTCGAGCTTGGCGAGGGCGCGTACGGAGGTCTCGCCGATGCCCTCGATGCCCTGTCCCGCGGCGGTGCGCAGGCCGACGGCCACGGCGACGGCCTCGTCGTCGTCGAGGAGCAGCGGGGGCAGTTCGGCCCCCACGCCCAGCTGGTAGCCGCCGCCCGTGCCGGGGCTGGCGTGCACGGGGTAGCCGAGCTCCCGCAGTCGGTCGACGTCCCGGCGGACCGTGCGCGGGGTGACGCCGAGGCGGCTCGCCAGGTCGGGGCCCGACCAGTCGCGGTGCGCTTGCAGCAGCGAGAGGAGGCGCAGGAGTCTTGCCGAGGTTTCCAGCATGCGCCGAGTCTTTCAGGGCTTGCGGACAGCGGCTGTCCGCAAGGCTCTCCGCCGGAAGCCCGGCGAGGTGTCTGCGGGTGAGGTGTCTGCGGGTGCGTCGTGGCCGGCCGCGCAGTTCCCCGCCCCTTCGGGGCACTGCCCCTAGGCGGTCACCGGCGTGACCGTCACGGAGAGGTTGTTGTCGCTCGTGTAGTACGGGCCCGCCGTCACCGGGCCGAACTCCGTGTCCAGTGTGACCTTCGGGTACGTGAAGATGGGCTTCTTGTCGGCGATGTCGTCGAGCAGCCGCGCGATCCGTACCCGTGGCCCGGTCACCCCCGCCGGGCGCAGCCACAGGTCCCACACCCCCTCGGGCAGTTCGGTGTAGGCCACGGTGAAGCGGAACAGTGCCTGGTCCCGGTGGATCTCGGCCCTCGGCGCGGGTTCCGTCCCCTCGCGGCCGGCCAGCTCGGCGTACGCGTCGGGGGTGAGCGCGACCCCGTACACCTGGCCGTGGACGCCCAGTTCGCCCTCCCCTATGTGCAGTTCGCCGGCCTCCGCGTGCGGGGCGCGCAGCCAGCTGCGGACGGAGAGGTTGCCGTGCTTGGTCGCGTACGGGATGCGGACGGCGACATGACCGCGGGCGCCGCTCGGTACCCGGTCGACGAGTGAGCGCAGGTCGTTGAGGCCGGGTGTCAGGCGCTCCGGTTCGCCGTCGCCGGTCTGCGCGAAGGCGTCCCAGCGGCCCTCGGGCAGTTCGACGCTGCTGGGCAGCGCGGCGCGCAGCCGGCCGTCGGCGGACGGGGCGAGCGGCAGCCGGACCTCCTGGAGGCCGTCGCGGTGCCGCAGTACGAGGTGGGTGTCACCCGCCTCGGCGGTCTCGGCCATGTCGAAGGTGAGTCCGCCCGCGGAGTCGGCGATGCAGTCGGCGCGCAAAGACATGGCGTCGTCCTCGTCGGTGGGCAGCTGCGCGGCCTGCGGAGCCAGCGTCATCATGCGGAACGCTCCTTCCCGAATACGGTCAGTCCGGCGTCCCGAACGGCGTACGCGCTGCCGAGCAGGGCTCCTCGGGTGCGGTGCAGTGAGCCGCGCACCCGGCCGATCCTCGAGGTGCCGCCGCGCGAGACGAGACCGCTGAAGATCGATTCGTAGCGCTCGGCGATCCGTGCCGGGTCGAAGCGCTCGGAGTCCTTGAGCGCCGCGTCCGCCATCTGCCGGCGCAGCGCGTCGTCGTTGATGAGTTCGAGCAGGCCCCCTGCGATGGCCTCGACGTTCCCGACCTGCACGAGGCGTCCGTCGACACCGTTGTCGATGATCTCCCCCGGGCCGTGCGGGCAGTCGGTGGAGACGACGGGCAGGCCGCAGCGCATGGCCTCGACGATGGTCATGCCGAAGGATTCGAGGCTGGAGGTGACGGCGGCGATGGAGCCCTTGGCCCACTCGGGCTCGATGGGGTTGGCCGCGCCCATCAGTAATACGTGGTTGTAGAGGCCGAGTTCGTCGATGAGGTGACGCAGCTTGTCCTTCTGCTTTCCGCTGCCGTAGATCCTCAGGCGCCAGTCGGGCCGCTGGGCGCGCACCAGGTCGAAGGCCTTGATCAGCAGGTCGTACCGCTTGACCGGGGCGAGCCGGCCGGCCGCGACGACCCATTTGCCGGTGCCGTCGGCGGGCTCTATGCCGGGCGCGGGCACCGAGTTGGGCACGGCCTCGACATGGACGCCGGGCAGTCGCATCTTCGTGCGGTACGCGGTGGCGTCCGCCTCCGTGGTCGTGGCGACCGCGTCGAGCCGGGGGTAGGCGCCGCGCAGTTCCGTGCGCAGCCCGACGGAGTGGCTGTCGAGGGTGAGGTGCTCCTGGCCGACGCGGGCCGGGCCGCGCCTGGTCTCGCGGGCCAGATGCACGTTCAGGCCGGGGCGGGTCCCGACCACGACGTCGGCGTCGACCGTGGAGAGGTGCTCGGCGATACGGCGGTCGGTCAGGGCGCTGTACTGGTCGTAGCGGAGCTCTCCTTTCGGGAAGACCCGGGCCGGCCTCAGATGCTCGGGGTCGTCGCCCTCGTATCCGGGGCGTCCCTTGCGGAGGTCGACGAGGTGGCGCAGGCGCACGCGGGGGTTCCGTGCGAAGACCGGCTCCTCACGGTGACGGAGAACGGAGACGATCTCGACGTCGTGCTGCTCGGCAAGGGTGTTCGCAAGGTTGTACGTCGTCCGGATCGTCCCACCGATTCCGTAGGCGTTGTGTATAAGGAAAGAAATCTGCATGCGTCCCCGTATCTCCGGCTCATCCAGCTACCAGAGGGTTAGACCGGGGTACTGACGGGATGGTTGGGCTTCCTTATCACTCTGTTCCCGAACAGTTGCGCCATCGGTAGCCAGATGGGGGAACCTTTTCGCGCTCCTGTGCATCAGGGCTTGTAGGAGAGTTGCGGGACGTCGTAGCACTGGCTGTTCATGTCCCCCTGGCTCACCCATCCCCGGGCGTCCTCCCAGCGGGCCACCGACAGGCAGGTCCTGCGCGTCCTCGGCGGCTCGGGCAGGTGCTCGAAGCGGACCGGCAGCAGCAGGCCGTCGGCGGTGTACGGCTTCCCGTCCGCCATGAAGCGGTCGACGCACGCGCGCGTGACGCCCGTTTCGGCGCAGGACCGGGCCGCGTCCGTGAACCACATCGCGGCGGCCCAGCCCTCCACCTGCCACTGCGAGCGGGTCTTCAGGGACTTCGTGCCGTCGCGGAACTCCCGTACGGCCTCGTGGTCCGTGTCCTCGTAGTTGCGGCTCGCGCCCGTCGCCCACAGGGTGTTGCGGCAGCGTGGGGCGTCCTTGTAGTCCTCGCGGACGGTGGACGTCCAGTTCTGCACGTTGGTGACCTTGGCGAGGACCTCGGCGCCGACGTCGTCCATCGCCTTGCACAACTGGGCGTTGCCGTAGGTGTCTATGGCGTCGAAGACCAGGTCGGCGCCCTGTTCCTTCAGGTCGGCCGCGGCGGCGCGGAAGTTGGGCAGCGCGAAGTCGACCTGTTCGGTGACGACCTTGTAGCCCTCGGCCTTCAGGCCCCGGGTGACGAGCCGGGCGTACGCCGCCGACGCGGACTGGTTGTACGAGACGACGGCCGCCGTACGGGCGCCCTGCTTCTCCTTGAACCAGCGGTAGATCTCGGTGCCGCCGTACAGCTTCCCGTCCCAGCCGGGCTTTCCGTTCCGTGGGGCGAGGCTGCCGTAGATCCCGTAGAGATGCGGATAGGTGTCGTAGGCGGCGCCGATGGGCTGTCCGCCGATGTCGGGCACGCGCGCGTGGGACACCCGGGAGGCTCCCGCGTAGTCGAGGGCGGTCGTGGCGACGAGGGCCACCACCTCGTCCTCGTCGACGAGCCGGTGCACGCACTCGTTGTTGCCGACGCCGCTGCCGCCGTCGTCGCACGTACGGACCTCGACCCGGCGTCCCCCGATGCCACCGCGCGCGTTCAGGGCGTCGAAGTAGGCCTTCGCGCCGTCGCGCGGGCCGGTGAAGGCGTCGCCGCCGACCGGGCTGGTGGCGCTCGTGACGACGCCCACCCGGATCGGCTCCGCGGTGGTGCGGGCGGGCGTGCGGCCGGGCCGGTCCTCGAAGTCGCTCTCGGGGAGACGGCTGCCGCAGGCCGTGCCCAGCAGGAGCAGCAGGCCCACGACAGCCGATTCAGCAACCCGGGCCCGGCGAGGCATTGCCGCTCAGAGTGACAAGACCGCACAGCGTCTTGACGGACACCTTCCACGTGTCGTCCTGCTCGACGGAGGTCCCGGCCGCGTCCGGCATGACCGTGGCGCCCTTCAGGGTCAGCGTGTACGTCACGTTCGCCTCGGTCGGCGAGGTGAAGGCGACCTTGCCGACCTTCGCCTCGACCTGCCCGCCCCGCTCGTCGCCGCTGAAGCTCTTCAGGACCTGGCCCATCGCGTCGCCGTTCTCCAGGACCGCCTGTTTCTCCTTCGTGGGGACCGCGGGGTCGAAGAACTTCTCCCAGTTCTCCTTGATCTCCTTCTCGGCCGCCGCCGGATCGTCCGGAGCGCTGGCGCTCGGACTCGGCTCGGCCGTCGTGGACCGTTCCGCGGAGGGCGAGGGCGGATCGGTGTCGTCACCGCCGCTGTCGTCGCCGCACGCCGTGAGGGCCGGGGCGAGCACGAGCACCGCCACCACCAGCCCCCGGCCTGTCCCCCGCCTGAGGTCGCTCCCGAGAACCATCTGGCTCACCACCGGGTGTCGGTCCGGGCCATGCGCGCCCGGAGCTTTCAGGGTCAGCTTGTAGAAGGCATAGTGCAAGTCCGTCGGCGCACTTGGAAGACATCGGCGGACATGGAAGACAGCCGCACGCATACAGCCGGACACATCACGTGGAGCCCCCATGCGGACTGCTCGACAGCGGAATGTGCGTCCCGTCCTGTGGGCCGGGTGGGCCGCGCTCGCCTCGGGCGCGGTGCTGTGCGTCCTCGGCTGGTACGGGATCTCCGGCGAGCGGTACGCGGAACGGCAGTTGCCGTATCTCGCGTCCTGCACGGTGCCGGGTGCGGCCCTGATCATCGCCGCCGCGGTCCTCCTCACCCACGGCAGGAACGCCCTCGCGGCGACCCGCGTGGAGGAGCTGTACGGGCTCCTGGTGGCGGCCGACCCCGATGACGCGACCGCCGCCGACGGGAGCGTCGCCGGACAGTCGACGGCCGCGCCCGTGGCCGTCAGCGGTGACCTGCTGATGGTGCCGGGCGGCACCCTGTGGCACCGCGCGGACTGCCCGCTCGTCACCGGGAAGCCCGAGGCGCTGCCGGTCGACTCACGGGTCCTCTCGGGCGGGGACCTGGCCCCCTGCCCGATCTGCGAACCCACCGCCTCGGACGACCCGCCGGACACCCCTTCCGGCCACCCCTCGGGCAACTCCTCGGACGACTCCCCGTCCGAGCCGGCCGGCTGATGGCGTCGCTGACGTACGACCTCACGCTCGCCGGTCTCTCCGTGGGCAGCGCCGCCGCGCTCACCGGGATCGGCCTGGTCGTCACCCACCGGGCGACCGGAGTCCTCAACTTCGCGCACGGCGCGATCGCGATGGTCTGCGCCTGTCTGCTGCGCCAGTTCACCGTCGAGTGGCACTGGCCGCTCGCGCTCGCCGCGCCGCTCACGCTGCTCGTGGTGGCTCCGGCGGTCGGGGTGGCGCTGGAACGATTCGTCTTCCGCCCTCTGTCCGTCCTCGGCGGCGACCCCGCGCAGACCCTCGTGGCGTCCATCGGCGTGTTCGTCCTGCTCGTCGGCGGGGCGGTGCTCGTGTGGGGGCCCGGCGCACGCCCGGACGCGCCGACGCTCGTCCCCGCGGACCCCTGGGGGCAGCTTGCGGTGACGCTCGTGCTGGCCGCCGGCGTGGGGGCGGTGATCCGCTGGACCCGCTTCGGCCGGGAACTGCGGGCCGTCGTCGACGACCGTCCGCTCGCCGCGCTGGGAGGCGTCGACGCGGACCGGGTGGCCGCGGCGGGCTGGGCGTTCGGCTCGTTCACCGCGGGCCTGACCGGGGTGCTGCTGGCTCCGTACGTACGCCTGGACCCGTACGGCATGCCCCTGTTGGTGATGGAGGTGGTGGCGGTCGCGGTGGCCGCCCGGATGCGCAGTCTGCCGGTGGCCGTGGTGGTGGCCCTGGGCATCGGCGTCGCCCAGAGCCAGCTGACCCGGCTGCACCCGTCGGGCTGGCGGGAACCGCTCCTCCAGGCGGTGGGCGCGAACCTCTTCGTCGTCGCCCTGCTGGTCGCCGCCCTGGTGCTGCCGGGGATCGGCACCCGCGACGCCCTCCCGCGCACGGCGACGGCCCGGGTGGCGACCCCGCCGGGCGCCTGGATCGTCGCGGTGGTCCTGTTCCTGCTCCCCCTGGGCTTCGCGGGCTCGGACCTGCACACCTCCGTCCAGGTACCGGCGCTGGGCGTCGTCCTCCTGTCCCTGGTCGTCGTCACGGGCCGCGGCGGCCAGATCTCCCTGGGCCAGGCCGCGTACGCGGGTCTCGGCGCCCTCTTCACGGCGCTGCTGGCGGCGGGCCGCTTCCCCGGCCTGCCCGAACTCCCGGAACTGGCCGCGCTCCTGGCCGCCGTGGTCCTGGTGGCCCCGCTCGGCCTGCTGACCGGCTGGCCCGCCATCGGCCGGCACGGTCTGGCCCTCGCCCTCGCGACCTTCGCGGTGGGCGTCGGCGTCAGCCGCTTCGTCTTCGCCCAGCCGTACGCGACCTCGGGCCTGACCCTGGGCCGCCCCGCCGGCTTCGACGGCGACCGCGCCTACTACGTACTCGAACTGGGCCTGCTCGCGGGCGCGTTGCTGGCCGCCCACGCGCTGCGCCGGGGCCGTACGGGCCGGGCGCTGGCCGCGATGCGGGACCACGAGGCGGGCGCCTCGGCGGCGGGCGTCCGCGTCCCGGCGCTCAAGCTGACGGCCTTCGTGGCGGGCGCCGCCCTGGCCGCGCTGGGCGGCGGCATGCTCGGCATGGGCCTGCGCGCCTTCGACCCGGCGGCGTACGACCCGGTCCGCGGGCTGCTGTGGTTCGCCGCGATCGTGGTGCTCGGCGCCGACAGCGTTCTCGGCGCCCTGCTCGCGGCGGCCCTCCTGGTCGGCCTGGACGCGGGCACCCGGGGCGGCGTGGCGGCGGCGGTCGTCGGAGTCCTCGCGGTTCTCGTGGGCCGCTTCCCCGGCGGCCCGTACGAGGCCCTGCGGCCCGCCGCCGAACGCCTGCGGCTGCGCCGGGAGCCGACGCTGACTCCGTTGGGGATCGGTGTGCGCCGACGGCTGCGGGCGCCGGTCCGGGGTTCCGGTGCGTCCCGGGGACCGACGGCGACGAGGGTGACCGGGGCGGGGGTGCGCGGCGCCCCCGACACACTGCGCTTCCGCACCGGCGGGCACCCGCTGGTGCGGCGACCGGTGCCACCGGTCGGGTCCGACGCAGACGGGGCCGGTGCGCCATGGCCGTCCGGCACGGCGCGGCGGACCGGGCCCGGCCGGGGCACGCGCTCCGGGCCGCCACCCGCGGCGGACACGGAAGCCTCCGGTGGCGCCACCGGCGCGGGCGGACGCGGCGGTGCCGTGCTCGGCCCGGCTCACGCCGAACACCCCCCGGGGACCACGGGCGTGCCGCGCGTCCCGACTCCGGTGGCACCGTCGCCGCGCCGCCCCGGAACCGCTCCCCGGGCCGACTTCGTGGCGCCCGGCCGCCCCGTCCTGCGCGCCCGCGCCCTGCGCGTCGCCTACGACGGGTTCACCGCTCTGGACGGTGTCGACCTCGATCTCCCGCCCGGCCGGATCACCGCGGTCGTCGGCCCCAACGGCGCCGGGAAGAGCACACTGTTCCACTGTCTCGCCGGAACCGTGCGGCCGGTGTCGGGCAGGGTCGCGCTCGGGGAACGGGACATCACCCGGCTGCCCGCCCACACCCGGACGCGGCTCGGCATCGCCCGCACGTTCCAGCAGTTGGCCGTCTTCCCGACCCTGACCGTGGCCGAGAACGTACGCGTGGGCGCCGAGCAGGGGCGTGTCGCGGGCCCTGGAGCGGTCGAGCGGGCCCTGCGGCTGCTCGGCCTCGACGGGGCCGTACGGGCGCTGCCGGCGGCGGGCCTGCCCACCGGGACCCTGCGGCGGGTGGAGCTCGCCCGGGCCCTCGCGGGAAGCCCACGGGTCCTGCTGCTGGACGAGCCCGCGGCCGGGCTCGACACGGGCGAGGTGACGGCGCTGGCCCGCGTGCTGCGGGCCCTCGCCGCCGACGGAACGGCCCTGCTCGTCGTCGAGCACGACCTCGACCTGGTGGCCGACCTCGCCGACACCGTGCACGTCATGACCGCGGGCCGCGTCGTCGCCGCGGGCCCCGCCGGCCACATGCTCGAAGGACTCGGCACGGCGGTCGAGGGGCTCGGCACGGCGGTAGACGGATGAGCGCCGCCCCGGGCGTCCCCGGGCGCCCTCCCGGTATCTCACTGCGCCACGCGCGCGTGCGCTACGGCCCGTTGGAGGCCCTGCACGGTGTCACCCTCCACGCGCCCGCCACCGGCGTCACCGTCCTGCTCGGCCGCAACGGCTCGGGCCGGACGACCGCGCTCCGCGCCCTGGCCGGCTCCGCGCCCCTTTCCCACGGCGCCGTGATCTGGGACGGCGCCGACGTCACCCGGCTGCCCGCGTACGCACGGGCCCGCCGGGGTCTGTGCCTCGTCCCGGACCGCCGTGCCGTCTTCGGCTCGCTCACCGTCCGCGAGAACCTCGAACTCGCCGCACCGGGCAGGCCCTTCGCGCCCGCCCTCGACGCCTACCCCCAGCTGGGCGCCCTGCTGACCCGGAGAGCGGGCACGCTCTCCGGCGGAGAGCAGCGCTTGCTCGCCCTCTCCCGCGCCCTGCTGGCACGCGCGCGCGTGATCCTCGTCGACGAGCCAGCGCAGGGCATGTCCCCGACGGTCGCGGCCCGCACGTACGAGCTGCTGCGCGGCCTCGACGCCTGCGTGGTCGTGGCCGAACAACGGCTCCCGCCCGGCCTGAGCCACGGGACGACGATCGTGTACGAGCTCCGGCGCGGCGCGGTCGTGTTCAGCGGAGAGGCGACGGAGACGGCGGTGACTGGACCGGCCGGGTCGAGGGCACCGGCGAAACCGGCGTGACCGGCGGGGACGAAGGGGCCGGGGGAACCGTGGGAGCAGAGGTGATCGACGGGACCGGCTTGGTCGGCTTGATCGACGTAGCCGGCCTGGTCGGCTCGGTCGGCTGCGTCGAGGGGGCCGGTGGAGCCGACGGAGCCGGTCGGCTCGGGGCGGGCGCGGGCCTGCTCCCGCCCCCGCTCTGAGCGGTGAGCGGCCGTCCCGGGCCCGCGCCCGCCGGAAGCCGCAGCATCGTGCCGACGTTCAGGATGTTCGGGTGCGCGCCGACCGTCCGCCGGTTGAGCTTGTAGAGCGCCTGCCATCCACCCTTGAGGCGGTACCGGCGTGCGATCGACGAGAGCGACTCCTCCGGCTTCACCACATGCGCCCGGCCCTTGAGCCCGTACCTCTTGGAACAGACGGGCCACGCCTTCCAGCCCTGGACGCGCAGCACCTCCTCCGCGACCTTGATCTGCTCGTCACGCGTGGCCAGATCGGCTCGCCGCGCGTAGGCCAGGCCGCCGAACGCCCGCCAGGTGGGCTGCCAGAACTGCAGCCCGCCGTAGAAGGAGTTCCCGGTGTTCGCGTTCCAGCGTCCGCCGCTCTCGCACTTCGCGACGCAGCCCCACGGCCACCGGTCCTTCGCACAGGCGTACGGCGCCCGGGCCGCCGCGGGGCCTGCGGCCGGAGGCGGTGGTGCCGCGGCGGCCTCCGCGGGGGCCAGGAGGGCCAGGACCGCGACGACGACAGCCGCGTACCGCATGCGCTTGATCGACATCGGGCCACGCTAGGCGGGGGGTCCGCCGTCGGGGACGTGCCGCGCGGCGGGTTGACGGGGCCCCACCCGGTCGGCGGACCGGGGAGGGCCCCGGGGCCCCGCGGGCCCGATGAGGGCTGAGCGCGCAGTTCCCCGCGCCCCTGAGGGGCGGAAGCAGGGGCGCAGCCCCGCTTCTGAGGGGCGCGGGGAACTGCGCGGCCAACCCCCACCGGCCGACAGCGAACTCCGGCCCGGGGCCCCCGCCTCAGACCTTCAGCCGCTGTCCGGGGACGATGACGTCGGGGTCCCCGCCGATGACGGCCCGGTTCGCGGCATAGACCCGCTGCCAAGTGGTCCCGTGCCGCGCGGCGATACCGCTCAACGTGTCACCGCTGCGAACGGTGTAGTCGCCACGGGACGAGCCACGACCGGTGTGCCCCTTCGACCGCGTCGAACGCTCCGTCGCCTTCGGCTTCTTCGCCGGCTTCGACGGAGCGGCCTTGGTGGAGCCGGCCGCGGCCGCCGCCGGAGCGCTGCCGGACGCCCCCGCCCGGGCCGCACAGGTGGGCCACGCACCCCACCCCTGCGCGCGCTGCACCTTGGAGGCGACAGCGATCTGCTGCGCCTTGGAGGCCTTGTCGGCGGTGGACGCGTAGGCCGAACCGCCGTACGCGCGCCAGGTGCCGGCGGAGAACTGCAGCCCTCCGTAGTAGCCGTTCCCGGTGTTGATGTGCCAGTTGCCGCCGCTCTCGCACTGGGCGATGCGGTCCCACACCCCGCTGTCCGCAGCGGCGGCGTTGCCGTTCGCGGCGAGCAGTCCCAGCGGGGCGAGCAGGGCCGCCCCGGCGAGAACCGCGGTCGTACGAGCCTTACGGGTGTTGTCGGCACATTCGGACATGTATTTCCCTCTCGAAGGACCCGGGGTCCCCCGAAGCGGTACGGGACTTCCGCGTTCCGAAGCGGTCGCCCCGACCCACCCCGTCCGCCGGAGGTGGTGCTGATGGTGCGGATGGTGCCGGTGGCCCTTCTGGTCGGTCGGCAGTGCGGCCGGCGGACGTACCCGAGCGGTGCTCGCTGCACACGGCGGAGCAATGTAGAGAGTGGAGGGGCCCGATTTCAACCAACTCATTGTCATTCCAGGCCAGTTCGCCATTACCGTAGGTATCGTCGAATTTGAGCCACCCACTTCATTCGTTGATTTCCTGATTTGTCGACCATCGACCCTGTTGATCTGTGACCCACCTCACCGGATCAACCTCCTTGCAGAGCACAGCAGTTGGCGTGGAGTGACGGATTCCGCCGACGGGTTCACCCTGTGCGCAGGATGGTTCGATTCCGTTCGCTCCCGGGCGTGACCCCCGCCACAGATCCTCCGTTGTCTTCTTCATGAGCCGGGAACCCATCCGGTTCACGGACCGGGAGCCCCCGGCCACAACACGCACCGCATCCCGAGGAGCACCCCGTGCCGCGCATGCTCGACGTCAGCGACGACGTACGCGCCGAGATCGGCGACGAAGAAGCCGACCGGCTGCTCGCAGGCGAGAACGCCCCGGGCAGTTACGACTGCACGTCCTGCCGCACCCAGGGCGACTCCGAACAGGAGCGGACCAGCACCGTCCTGTTCATCGGCGACGAGACGGCCGTACTCGCGTTCGCCCACTCCACCTGCCTGCCCTCGCAGGTCGTCCAGGTGACCGAGGAGCAGCTGCAGGGCGCCGTCCGGTCCATCACCGGGGACGAGCGTCCCTCCGAGGCCCTGCCCGAGCAGGCCGTCCTCGGCGTCACCAGCGGGCTGATCCTGCTCGGCGGCGAACTGCACCCCGCGCTCGTCGTCGAACCGACCGGGCGCATCGCCCGGCCGGGCACCACGGGAGGCGGCGGCGACGACTTCCTGCCGCTCCTCATCGAGCAGGGCTTCATGCCGGTGAGTCAGCTCACCGAGGTGCCGCCCGTGCTGCACGGCTGGTCCGTGCTGCTCGCCGTGGGCCAGCTGCACGCGGTCCTGCAGCCCAGCAGCAGCGGCGGCTCCCCCGTCGCCTGGTGGCAGGCCCACCAGCCGCTCCAGGTCACCGACAGCTGGCGGGCGGCCGCCAACAAGCACCAGCAGGTGCTGCTGTTCGCGGCCCCGGTCGGCACGATCGGCCGTCAGCCCCGCGAGGACCTGCTGCGCGACGCCCTCGACAAGGCCGCGGTGAGCGGCCGGCTGGTGGCGAGCGCGATGCCCCTGGCCGGTACCTGAGCACCGGCGGCACCGGCCCCCCGCGGACGCCGGGCGCACTCCCTGTGACCTGCGAAAGCGGACCGTCGGCCGCATCCGAAGGGCGGCGTCGTCGTTGGCACGTACGTGCACACCTACGACGCCCCCCGCCGCCTGCCCTACTCGTCCCCGATCCCGGCCATGCGGCCGGCCCAGGACCTCACGGGCAGCACTTCGGCCACCCCGATCTACGACGCGCTCTACGCGGAGTACCTCAGGACCTTCCGGGCCCTGCCGGGCGACCGCAGCGGCGAGGAGGAGATGGGTTTCACGGCCTTCGGGACCCCGTACGGGCCTGCTCTGCACGGCTCCGGCCCGCACGGGTCGGGTGCGCACGGTGCGGGCCTGCTCGGCGGTGGTTCGTACGCCTCGGGTTCCTACACACCGACCGTGTACGGCATGCGGCACGTCGCCGGGCAGCACCAGACGGGGTACGCGTCCGCGCACCAGAGCCAGACGGTCGCCTCCGGCTGGCAGCCGACGGCGCGGCAGCACGCCACGGGCCTGATGCCGGCGGCGCTGCCGCCGGGGCCGCGCAGGGAACGCTGAGGTGAGCCGACGGGTGAACGGGAGAGGGCCCCTGCGTCGCGCAGGGGCCCTCTCCCGTGTCCGTGTGCACCGCTCGTGCGGCTACTTGTTCCGGCCGCGCTTCTCGCGCACCCGCACCGAGATATGGATCGGCGTTCCCTCGAAGCCGAACTCCTCCCGCAGACGGCGCTCCACGAAGCGGCGGTAGCCGTGCTCGATGAAGCCCGAGGAGAAGAGCACGAAGCGCGGCGGCTTGGTGCCCGCCTGCGTGCCGAAGAGGATGCGCGGCTGCTTGCCGCCCCGGATCGGGTGCGGGTGGGCGGCGACCAGCTCGCCCAGGAAGGCGTTGAGGCGGCCCGTCGGGACCCGCGCCTCCCAGCCCGCCAGCGCGGCCTCGATCGCCGGGACCAGCTTCTCCATGTGGCGGCCGGTACGCGCCGAGACGTTGACCCGCGGCGCCCACGCCACCTGGAGGAGCTCGGTCTCGATCTCCCGCTCCAGGTAGTAGCGGCGCTCCTCGTCGAGGGAGTCCCACTTGTTGAAGGCGAGGACGATCGCGCGGCCCGCCTCGACCGCCATCGTCACGATGCGCTGGTCCTGGACGCTGATGTTCTCGCTGGCGTCCAGCAGGATGACCGCGACCTCCGCCTTCTCGACGGCGGCGGCGGTGCGCAGCGAGGCGTAGTAGTCGGCGCCCTGCTGGAGGTGGACGCGCTTGCGGATACCGGCCGTGTCGATGAACTTCCAGGTGACACCGCCGAGCTCGATGAGCTCGTCGACCGGGTCGCGCGTGGTGCCCGCGACCTCGTTGACGACCACGCGGTCCTCGCCGGCCACCTTGTTCAGCAGCGACGACTTGCCGACGTTCGGACGGCCGATGAGCGCGATGCGGCGGGGGCCGCCGACCGCGATGCCGAAGGTCTGCGCCGGGGCGTCGGGCAGCGCCTCCAGGACGGCGTCCAGCATGTCGCCGGTGCCACGGCCGTGCAGCGCGGAGACCGGGTGCGGCTCGCCGAGGCCCAGGGACCAGAGGTACGAGGCGTCGGCCTCGCCGCTCAGGCCGTCGACCTTGTTGGCGCACAGGACGACGGGCTTGCCGGCCTTGCGCAGCAGCCGGACGACCGCCTCGTCGGTGTCGGTGGCGCCGACCTTGGCGTCGACGACGAAGACGACCGCGTCGGCCGCCTCGATCGCGAACTCGGCCTGCGCGGCCACGGACGCGTCGATGCCGAGGACGTCCTGCTCCCAGCCGCCGGTGTCGACGAGCTTGAAGCGGCGGCCCGCCCACTCCGCGTCGTAGGTGACGCGGTCGCGGGTGACGCCCGGCTTGTCCTCGACGACGGCCTCTCGGCGGCCGATGATCCGGTTCACCAGGGTCGACTTGCCGACATTCGGACGGCCGACGACGGCGAGGATCGGAAGCGGGCCGTGGCCCGCCGCCTCAAGCGCGCCCTCGATGTCCTCGGCCTCGAAGCCCTCTTCCGCGGCGAGCTCCATGAACTCCGCGTACTCGGCATCGCCAAGCGCCCCGTGCTCGTGCTCCGAGCCGTCGGGCTGGATCTGGTCGTTCATGAAGTCCGTACCTCGTTCATCGTGGTGATCGGTGGAACCGCCCGTATCGGGTGATCCACTACTTAAGTGTCCCTGGGAGCGGCCCGTCCCGCCCCTTCATTTACGAAGCGGGTCCGGCCGTCCCCTGGCGTCCCGTGAAGCGCCTTGCGTTCCCCAGGTGCGCGGAGAGCTGCTTCTGGATGCGCACGGTCGCCTCGTCGAGTGCCTTGCGCGTACGCCGTCCGCTGCCGTCGCCCGCCTCGAAGGGGTCGCCGAAGACGACGTCGACCCGGCTCCGCAGCGGGGGCAGCTCCTTTATCAGCCGTCCGCGCCGCTCCGTGCTTCCCAGTACGGCGACCGGCACGATCGGGGCTCCGCTGCGCACCGCGAAGTAGGTGAGTCCGCCGCGCAGCGAGGCGAAGTCTCCCTCGCCGCGGGTGCCCTCGGGGAAGATCCCGAGGACGCCGCCGTCGTCCAGGATGCCCAGCGCCCGAGTGATCGCGGTGCGGTCGGCGACGGAGCGGTCCACCTTCACCTGCCCGATGGCGAGCAGGAACGGGTCGAGCGGGCCGACGAACGCCTCTTTCTTGATCAGGAAGTGCGTGGGCCGGGGTGCCACGCCCATGACCATCGGGCCGTCGATCATGTGGGAGTGGTTGATGGCGAGGATCGCCGGACCGGTCGCCGGGACCTTCCAGGCTCCCAGGACGCGCGGCTTCCACAGTCCGTACATCAGGCCGACGCCGATACGGCGGCCGATGTCGGCCCGCCGGGCGGACGGTGCTTCGGTCACTTCGCGGCCCGCTTCTCCTCGACGAGGGTGACGACGCACTCGATGACCTGCTGGAGCGTGAGGTCGGAGGTGTCCACCTCGACCGCGTCGTCCGCCTTCGCGAGCGGCGAGGTCTTACGGGTGGAGTCGGCGACGTCCCGCTTGATCAGGGCCTCGCGGGTGGCGTTGACGTCGGCGCCCTTGAGCTCACCGCTGCGGCGGGCGGCGCGGGCCTCCGGCGAGGCGGTGAGGAAGATCTTGAGGTCGGCGTCGGGCAGTACGGTCGTACCGATGTCCCGGCCCTCGACGACGATGCCCTGCCCGGCCGCCGAGGCGATCGAGCGCTGCAGCTCGGTGATCCGGGCGCGGACCTCGGGGACGGCGCTGACCGCGCTGACCTTCGAGGTGACCTCCTGGGTGCGGATGGGGCCCGCGACATCGGTGCCGTCGACCGTGATGGCGGGCGCCGCGGGATCCGTACCGGAGACGATGTCGGGCTTGCCGGCCGCGTCCGCGACGGAGGAGGGGTCGGTGATGTCGATGCCGTTGTTCACCATCCACCAGGTGATCGCCCGGTACTGGGCGCCCGTGTCCAGGTAGCTCAGGCCGAGCTGTGCGGCGACGGCCTTCGAGGTGCTCGACTTGCCCGTGCCGGAGGGACCGTCGATGGCGACAATCACGGCCGGGGCGGTCCGGGCGTCGGTGGATTCCACGGGTGCGGACACCTTCCTGGTACGGGTTCTGGGCTGGTTCGGGCACGAGCGCGCCCCGAACAAGGTTACTGGCTCCCCGGGCCCCGTCTTACGGGCCCCGCGACGCCCCCGTCGCCGTCCCCGCCGACGCCCCCGTCACCGTCCCTGCGCCACGCTCACGACGATCACCAGGACCAGGACCGCCAGCAGGATCATCAGGCCCACGGCGAGGGGCCGCGCGGTGTCCGGCAGCCATGTCGGCGCCGGTTGCGGCGGCGGCCCGGGCCGGTTCACCCGCTGCCTCCGCTTCCACTGCTTCCGCTGTCCGGGCAGCTTCATCTGCTTCGTCCCCGACAGGGGCGAGGAGCCGGGTGCGGGCATCGTGGTGTCGTTGAACACGTCGTGCCCCGTGACCGCGGCCCGCGCGCACCAGGGGCAGACTGTGAGATGGGAGCCGTGGCTGTGCCGCGGCCGGTCCGGGCAGACGCGGGCCAGGCGGCGCTCCTCGTCGAGGGCGCGCAGCCATTCCTGCGCCTGGGGCCGGGCGCCCGGGTCGGTGACACCGGGCCCGAAGGCGCGCCGGGCGAGACCCAGCAGCGCGGGCGGCAGGATCGTCGGGTCGACGACACCGCGCGGGACGATCACACAGCCGGGTTCGGCGACGTACGAGCGGCTGGCCGCGATGTTGTCCTTGACCGTCGTCTCGGACTCGCTGTCGCGCGGTACCCCGCCGAAGGGATGGTTCCCGGCGGTCAGGAGCTGGTAGACCAGCACCGCGAGGGCGAAGTCGTCGCTCTGCCGGGTCGCGGGGCCGCCCGCCAGCCGTTCCGGGGCCGCGTAGTCCGCGGTCTGCATCAGGCAGGGGAACTCCTCGTGGGTCGCCGGGTCCGTGAAGGCGATGGAGTCGCAGTCGAGGAAGGTGACGAATCCGTTGGCGTCGACCACGACGTTGTTGCTGGAGAAGTCGCCGACGACCAGACCCTCGTGGTGCATCCGGGCGGTCATGAAGGCGAGGTTCCAGCCGACCCCGAGCATGAACCGCCAGTCGGTGCGCTCCGGGAACAGCCGCAGTCGCTGGGCGCGGGTGAAGAGGCCGACGAGCTGGACGTGCCCCGGCTCGCCGAACCGGCGCATCGCGTAGCCGAGGAACTCCCCCGCCGGGCCCCGGGCCACCGCCGTGGGCCAGGCCAGTTCCGGCGGCTGCCCCGGGCCGATGGGCCGGCCGCCGAGGGGGGTCAGGGTCAGCATGCGTTCCAGACGGCGTTCCTGTTCCGCGCCGGGCGGTTCGCGGTAGAGCTTGACCACGATCCGCTGGTGCCCCGCGACGGGGAAGACGGCCGCCTGTCCGCCGCCCTTGAGGGGGTGCGGGCCGAGTGTCACCCGCTTCCCGTCGAGAAGGACACGCCGGCCCGTCGGGGCGGTCATGTCCTGACCGCCCGGAGCAGTGTCTTGTCGTCGGCGTTGAGGGCGGTCAGCCGGTCGGAGCGCAGCAGCGCCGCCAGGGCCTCCTCGTCCTCCTCCGGGTCGGCGCCCGGGCTGTCCAGGGACCGCAGGACGGCCGAGGTGAAGGAGGCGTTGGGCACCGGTGGCCGTCCGCCGAGCGCGGCCTGGGCGAGCCCGTCGGTGGACAGGAGCAGCCCGTCGACGCCCTCGTCGAGAACGCAGGCGGTGCTCACCTTGTCCTCGGCCCCGGGCGAGGTGAGGAAGACGGTCTCGTTGCTGTACTCGCTGACCGCCGCGGGCTGCGGCAGCAGATGGAACTGCCGCTCCCCGTCGCCGGTGCGGCCCGCCCTCAGGACGACGAAGCCGTCGCCGACCGAGAGGTGACCGAGCCAGGCGGGGGTGAGGACCATCACGGTGAGGGTGGTGGCGAAGTCGTAGGCGTCGCCGCCGGTGCGGTGCAGGAACTCCTCGCAGACCTCGCGGAAGGCGTCGGTCAGCAGGGTGTGGACGGCCTCGCCGGGCGGGCAGCCCCGGGCGGCCCGGCGGGCGAAGTGCTCGGTGGCCAGGTCGACCGCCAGCCGGGCCCCCTCGTCGGACCGGCTGCGGCTGCCCGCGCCGTCCGCGACCGCCAGGACGGTGGCGGTGTCCGTGACGGCATGGCCCCAGGCGTCCTGGCACGGCGCACCGCTCTGCCGGTGCCGGTATCCCTCGACGCTCAGCCCGTGGATCCGCCAGCCCTCGCTCACGCCGCCACCCCGCTCGTGTCTCCCATCCCGCTCGTGTCTCCCATCCCGCTCGTGTCTCCCATCCCGCTTCATGTCTCCCACGCCGGGCGCTGCGTCCTGAACTGGGCGAAGATCTTCTCGAAGACCTCGTCCCCGGCGCCGCGCTGCTCGGCGTTGGCGCTGGCCGACATCATCTGGAGCAGCTCGCGGAACGGGAAGCCGTGCAGCCGGGCGTTGAAGGCCGGCGCGAGGGCCCTGAGCACCTGCTCGCCCATGTCGGAGATGTCGCCGACCCCGATCGCGTACAGCCGGTACTTCCTGGCCTGCTGGTCGTCCGTGAGCATCGGTACGAGGCGCTGCCAGGCGGTGGTCCAGCGGCCGGTGCCATCGGTGGGCAGGCCGTCCGTGACCAGGCAGATCTGCGGGCGGTAGTACTGGAGCCCGGAGGCGCGCAGTTCGGTCTTGCGGGCGGCGACGATCCGTACGGCCAGTTCGAGGGCCTCGGTGAGCAGGGTGACCCCGGCGGCGTCCAGGACCGGGGCCTGGAACGCGTGCGCCGGTACGAAGGGGCTCACGGGGGTCTGCGCGGGCAGCGGCTGCGCCCCTCTCCAGGCGCGCACGCCCTGTCCGCCGAAGGTGACGACGGCGACCTCGACGCTGTAGCTGAGGCTCACGTCGTCGTGGAGTTCGCGGGTCCAGGAGCGCAGCGCGTCGTTGAGGGCCTGGATGGGCGGGCCGGTCATGGAGCTGGAGGTGTCGAGGCAGAGCACCAGCGGCAGGCGCTGTGCGTTGTTCTCGAATTCGATGTCCGCGTACGACGCCGGGAGCGTCTGCGGCTGCCGTTCGTTGCGCATGGTCTCTCCGCGGGGCAGGTGGTTCGGGCGGTCAGGGGTGTTCGGCCGCGGCCGGTGGCCGCCGGTGGTGCGGGAGGGCGAGCAGGACGTCCGGGTTTCCGGACTCCGCCTCGGGGTCCGTCACGTCGACCGGGGCGCCGGGGGCGGGCGGCGGTGTGCCGGAGTCGGTCCACTCGGCCCGGTGGAGGCAGTGGTCCAGCTCGACGTATCCCTGGGGACGCAGTTCGGTGCGTACGGTCGCCGTCCGGTGCGGTCTGCCGGCTCTGCGGTGCCGTCGCCGGCGTGGCGGGGGCCGGGGCGCGGCGCGGTGGCCGGGGCTCCGTGCGGAGTCGGGTCCGGCCGTGGCCCGGGCGGGGCTCACCCGGGTGCGGCGTACGGCGAGGACGAACAGGGCGAGCAGCAGGGCGAGGGCGGCGCCCGCGCCGGCGGCGAGCCAGACCAGCGTGCGCCTCTCGACGGCCAGGGCGGTCGTCACGGCGGTCACGTCGGCGGACATCGACGGCGTCGGCCGGAACATCGCGGCCGTGCCGAGAAAGGCGAGGAGCATGATTCCGCGACCCATGATTCCCCCGTTCGGGCGCAGGAAAAGCACATCGCACATTAGAGGCGAATATCAGCCTGCCGGATAGCCGTCGGGACATTTCGTGGCCGACTCATGAAGTCACTGTTCTAGAGTCGGAACACCTCCTGGCACCTGGTGAACATCTGTCGCGCGTGTTCCGCCCAGTCACCGGCCAGTTGCCCGAAGTCGTGGGGGGTCATACGGCTGGTGAGCGGGAGGACGCAGACTCCGGCGAGGCAGGGGCGGGGGCCGCGGACGTCCCAGACGGAGAGCATGGGGATCAGCTGTTCGGTATTCCACGCATTCGCCGCGGCGGCGGCCGGAGCCAGCTGGTCCTCCCGCAGGACATGACCGTCCGTCATGAAGGCGACAAGGAGTTTTCTGGTGGTCATGAAACGAATGGTGACCACACCGCCCGTTTCGGGAACGGCGAATTCCAGAGTGACGGAAGTGGAATCCGAGGTGGTCGATCCGGCGCGGCTGCGGCCGGCCCAGTCCTCCACCAGCCGCCGCCAGTGGGTGCCCACTTCGGGCAGGGGGCCGAAGGCGGCGTCAGCGCGCGCCACGGCGGGCCGCCTCCTTGACCATGGTGGCGGTCAGCCCGGCGTCGAGCAGCGCCTGCGCGTGCAGCCGCAGGCAGGAGGGGACGCTCGGGGTGAGCCCGCGGTCCGGGCCCGCTCCCGGGCCGGCGCGGGCGGCGAGGTCCCGGACGCGGGCCCGGACGGCCTCGGAGACGGCGGGCGGGGGCCAGTCCGCGGCGTCCCCCACACCGGTGAGGAACTCGTCCAGCAGGACGTCGAGTCCGGGCCGCTCCTCGGGCTGCCGGGCGAAGCACCGGGTGAGGGTGGCGCGCAGTCCGTCCGGTACGCCGTCCAGTTCGGGCGAGCCCTCGACGACCCGGTAGATCACATCGGTGGCGTCTCCGAACGGCGCGTGGCCGGTCGCCGCGTAGACGAGCACGCCCGCCAGCGAGAAGACGTCGCTCGGCGGGCCGACCGGCCGGGTCGTCAACTGCTCCGGCGACATGTAGTGCAGGGTGCCCATGGTGATGCCGGGCCTGGTGAGCTTGGGCGCTCCGGACAGCAGGGAGATGCCGAAGTCGATGACGCGGGGGCCGTCCGCGGCCAGCAGGACGTTGGCGGGCTTGAGGTCCCGGTGCACGACACGGCCCGCGTGGATGGCCTGGAGCGCCTCGACGAGGCCCGCGCCCAGGACGCGTACCTGCGCCTCGGTGAAGGGGCCGGCCGCGCGGACGGCCTCCGAGAGGGCCGGGCCGGGGACGTACACGGTGGCCAGCCAGGGCGGGTCGCCCTCGGGATCCGCGTCGACGACGGCCGCGGTGAAGGCGCCGCCGACGGCCCGCGCGGCCGTCACCTCCCGCGCGAACCGCTGCCGGAACTCCGGGTCGGCCGCGTACTCCGGCCGCACCACCTTGACCGCGACGGCCCGCCCGCCGGGTGACCGGGCGAGATACACCCACCCCATGCCACCCGAGCCGAGCCGCCCCACGATGCGATAGGACCCCACCCGCAGGGGATCGCTGACCGGCGTCCTCACTCGGCCCACCTCATTCGCGCGCAGATGCGGTGATACCGAGTGAGTGTGCCCCGAACCGCCGCGCCGGGATGCCGCGCCGGCCCACATCTACGGCCGAATCACGCACACTCCGCCCACCCCGGACGAGACACCCGCCACCGCCCTACTGCCGGATGGCCCCGCGCGCCTCCCGGGCTCCGACCGCCGACACCGGACCTCCCGGGCTCCGACCGCCGACACCGGGCCACCCGGGCACCCCGCCCTACTGCCGGATCGCCCAACCCCGCTCCCGCAACGCCGCCGTCAACACAGGCGCAGCCGACGGCTTCACCATCAACTCCATCAGACCGACCTGCTGCCCGGTCGCGTGCTCGATGCGTACGTCCTCGATGTTGACGCCCGCGCGGCCCGCGTCGGCGAAGATGCGGGCCAGCTGGCCCGGCTGGTCGTCGATGAGGACGACGACGCTCTCGTACACGGTGGGCGCGGTGCCGTGCTTGCCGGGGACGCGGATCTGGCCGGCGTTGCCGCGGCGCAGGACGTCCTCGATGCCGGTGGTGCCGGCACGGCGCTTGGCCTCGTCGGAGGACTGGAGGGCGCGCAGGGCCTGCACGGTCTCGTCCAGGTCGGCGGAGACGTCCGCGAGGAGGTCGGCGACCGGTCCGGGGTTCGCGGAGAGGATGTCGATCCACATCCGCGGGTCGGACGCGGCGATCCGGGTGACGTCGCGGATGCCCTGGCCGCAGAGGCGTACGGCGGCGTCCTCGGCGTTCTCCAGGCGTGCGGCGACCATGCTGGACACCAGGTGCGGCATGTGCGAGACGAGCGCGACGGCGCGGTCGTGGGCGTCGGCGTCCATCACCACCGGGACCGCCCCGCAGAACGAGACGAGCTCAAGGGCGAGGTTGAGCACCTCGGTGTCGGTGTCCCGGGTAGGCGTCAGCACCCAGGGCCGCCCCTCGAAGAGCTCGGCCGTGGCGGCCAGGGGGCCCGACTTCTCTCGGCCCGACATGGGGTGCGATCCGATGTACGCGGACAGGTCGAGCCCCAGCGACTCCAGTTCGCGGCGCGGTCCGCCCTTGACGCTGGCCACGTCGAGGTAGGCGCGCGCGACTCCGGCCCGCATCGCTGCGGCAAGCGCCGCTGCCACGTGCGCGGGCGGCGCGGCGACGATCGCGAGGTCGACGGGGCCCGCGGGCTCCTCGTCCGTGCCGGCGCCGAGCGCCGCCGCCGTACGGGCCTGCCCCGGGTCGTGGTCGGCGAGGTGCACGACGACGCCCCGCCCGGTCAGGGCCAGCGCGGCCGACGTCCCGATGAGGCCGGTGCCGATGACGAGTGCGGTTCTCACTGGGCGATGTCCTTGCGCAGCGCGCCCGCGGCGCCCAGGTAGACATGCGCGATGTCGGCGCGCGGCAGGTCGGACTCGATGTGCGCGAGGACTCGTATCACCCGGGGCATCGCCCCTTCGATGTCCAGTTCCTGCGCGCAGATCAGCGGCACGTCGACGATGCCGAGCTTGCGCGCCGCGGCCGCCGGGAAGTCGCTGTGCAGGTCGGGTGTCGCCGTGAACCAGATACTGATCAGGTCGTCGGCGGTCAGCCCGTTCCGCTCCAGGACGGCGGTGAGCAGCTCGCTGACCTGCTCATCCATGTGACCGGCTTCGTCCCGTTCCAGTTGGACGGCGCCCCGGACCGCTCGTACCGCCACGGTGATGCTCCTCGCTGATGTACGGATCGGCTGTGGTGCGTCCAGCCTAGTCAGCCCCCGGTGGCCCGACGCGCGGCGCCCGCCTGCCGAGACGGCCGCCCCTTCTCGCTCCTCGCTCTTCCAATCTCCGTCAAGTGGCTCCTGTGCGCCTCTGGACGCGGGAGCCGCGGTCCGCTTGCATGGTGAGGCTGTCCGCGCCACGCCTCGGGGGAGGCACGATGAAGCGTTCCGGACCACTTTTCACGCTCCTCGCGGGACTGCTGCTCGCCCTGTTCATGCTGTCGCTCAACGCGACCACGGGGACGCGCAGCACGTCGACCGGGAGCGACTCGGCCGCCGATGCCGTATCGGCGAGCCCGGCACCCGCGGTGACCGCCACGGTCACACCGAGCAAGCCGGCACCCTCGCCCAGCCCGTCGAGGTCCGCCGTGCCGAACGGCGACTACGCGGGCCGCACCGACGACGACTCCTCCGCGGTCGCGGTGACGCTGCGCGAGGGCAAGGCGGTCGCGTACTTCTGCGACGGCCGGGACCAGGAGTCGTGGCTGAAGGGCGACGTCGAGTCCGACGGCAGCATGCGCCTCACGAACAAGAAGGGCCAGGTCCTCACCGGCGAGCTGACCGGCAGACGGATCCGCGGCACCGTCGACATGGGGCAGCGGAACTACGGCTTCACGGCCGCCAAGTCCCTGAAGCCCAACGCGCTGTACCGCGCCACCGACACCGTGGCCGACACCGAGATCGACGGCGGCTGGATCCTGCTGCAGGACGACAGCCAGGTCGGCATCCTCAAGCGGGACGGCAAGGCCGGGCCCGCGCCCCGTATCGACCCGGAGACCGGCGCCGTGACGGTCGAGGGAGAGCAGCTCACCGCCCGCCCCGTGACCCCGTGACCTCCTGACCCTTCGCTCCACCCTCCCGACCCTTCGCTCTTCGTTCCGCCCCTTGCCCCATACCGCGTGACCGCAGGGAGCCGACCATGACCGTGGACCCGAACGCCGCCACCCAGAACTTCCCCTCCCCCGACCCCGCCCCCCGGGGCCAGGGAGCCGCCCGTTATCTCGTACCCGTCCTGGTCGCGAGCGCCGTCGCGGTCGGCCTCGGCGTCTACGGGAACACGCACGACCCGGAGGGCACCGCCTTCAACCTGGCGGGCTTCAGCAGCACGAGCGCGGTGAAGTCCTGGCTGGCCACCGTCGCGGTGGGCTTCGCGCTCGTCCAGCTCGTCTCGGCGCTCATGCTGTACGGGCGCCTGCCGGGCCCTAGCTGGTCAGGGGTACTGCACCGCTGGTCGGGCCGGATCGCGTTCCTGGTCGCGGTGCCCGTGGCGGTGCACTGTCTGTACGCGTTGGGCTATCAAACATACGAACCGCGCGTCTTGTGGCACTCACTCCTGGGTTGCTTCTTTTTCGGTGCATTCAGTGCCAAAATGCTGCTGCTCCGCTCGGAGCGACTGCCCGGCTGGGTGCTGCCGATCGTCGGCGGGCTCGTCTTCTCCGCCCTCACGGTGATCTGGCTGACCTCCGCCCTCTGGTTCTTCCGCACCTTCGGAGTGACGACATGACGAATCCCTCGACGCGGCGCACGGTGCTCGCGACGGGCGCGGCGAGCGCGCTGCTCCTGGGCTGCAGCAAGTACGGGGACGAGAACAGCGGGGGCGATTCGGAGGAGGCCTCCTCCGTGGCCCCCTCGGGCAGCGAGAGCGGGGGCGAGGCGGCACCCGGCGGCAAGGAACTCACCAGGACCGGCGACGTCCCGGTCGGCGGCGGAAAGATCTTCAAGGACGAGAAGGTCGTCGTCACCCAGCCGGAGAAGGGCGGCTTCAAGGCCTTCTCGGCGGTCTGTACACACCAGGGCTGCGTCGTCGCCAATGTCTCGGACGGCACGATCAACTGCACGTGTCACGGCAGCAAGTTCCGCGTCGCCGACGGCTCGGTGGCCGGCGGACCGGCACCGAAGCCGCTCCCCGCGAAGCAGATCACCGTCACCGGAGACTCCATCAGCCTCGCCTGATCGGCCGCGCGGCCGATCAGGCCGAGCCGGGCGGCGGATCAGGCGGAGCCGGCCGGGCGGTCAGGCGTCCCAGAGCGCGCCCAGCGCAATCAGGTCGCCCTGGTGCTCGATCCGGTCGGCCCACTCCGCGGGCCAGGCGTCGGCGCCGAGGTACGCCCCCGAGAAGGCGCCGGCCAGGCACGCGATCGAATCCGAGTCCCCCGAGGTGCAGGCGGCCCGGCGCAGGGCCGTCACCGGCTCGTCCACGAAGAGCAGGAAACACAGCAGGCCGGTGGCGAGCGCCTCCTCGGCGATCCACCCGGCGCCGGTGGCCAGGCACGGGTCCGTCTCGGGCGACGGTGACCGCAGGGCCCGCTGCAGCCGCTCCAGAACCTCCAGGCACTCGTCCCAGCCCCGCGAGATGAAGTGCGTGGGCGTCGGGTCCTGGGCACGGGTCCACAGGTCACCGAGCCAGCGCTCGTGGTAACTCGTCCGGTTCTCGTACGCGTACGACCGCAGCTGTCCGACCAGGCCCGTGGGCTCGGCGCCCTGCGCGAGGAGCCGTACGGCGTGCGCGGTGAGGTCGGAGGCGGCCAGAGCCGTCGGGTGGCCGTGCGTGAGGGCGGCCTGCAACTGGGCGGCGCCCGCGCGCTGTTCGTCACTGAGGCCGGGGGCCAGACCGAGGGGCGTCACCCGCATGTTGGCGCCGCAGCCCTTGGACCCCACCTGGCTGGCGTCCTGCCAGAGCCGGTCCTCGCGCTTCAGCTCCTCGCAGGCGACGAGGCAGGTACGGCCCGGGGCACGGTTGTTCTCCGGTGACCGGTACCAGTCCACGAACTCCTCACGGACGGGCCGCTCCAGCCGCTTGGGCCCGAGCAGCCCCCGGTCCATGGCCGTCCGCAGCCCTCGCGCCAGCGCCAGCGTCATCTGCGTGTCGTCGGTGATGTACGCGGGATCCGGCAGCTCCAGTTCCCGCCAGGGCCCGAACGCGGCAAGGATCGAGGGCACGTCCTTGAACTCGGTCGGGCGGCCGAGCGCGTCCCCGAGGGCGAGCCCCACCAGCGCCCCGGTGGCGGCCTGCTTCCTGACGGTCGTGGTCATGAGGTTCGTCCTTTCGAAGACGGGGACGGGGACGGGGACGAAAGCGGGGGCGGGGGCGGGGACGAGGGCGATGGGGACGGCGGGGGCGAAGAAGACTGCGGGGGCGGCACAGGCGCGGCTCGCAGCAGCGGTGGGTGCAACGCCGTCGCGTCCCCCGCCCGGTACAGCGCGGCAGGCTTGCCCCGGCCTCCGGTCAGCCGCGCCGCACCCGGCACCGGCTCGACGAATCCGGGCGTGGCGAGGACCTTGCGCCGGAAGTTCGGGCGGTCGAGCACGCTCCCCCACACCGTCTCGTAGACCTGCTGGAGCTCCCCGAGAGTGAACTCCGGCGGGCAGAACGCGGTGGCGAGGCAGGTGTACTCCAGCTTCGCGCCGATCCGTTCACGGGCGTCGGCGAGGATCCGGTCGTGGTCGAATGCGAGCGGCCCGAGTCCGTCGTACGGCAGCCAGTGCGCGCTCACCGCGTCGCCACCGCCGCGCGGCTCGGGGGCGTCGGGCAGCAGCGCGGTGTACGCCACGGAGACCACCCGCATCCGGGGATCACGGTCCGGCTCGCTGTACGTGCGCAGCTGCTCCAGGTGCAGCCCGGAGACGTCCGACAGACCGGTCTCCTCGGCGAGTTCCCGCCGGGCGGCCGTCCCGGCGGACTCCTCGGGCAGCACGAACCCCCCGGGCAGCGCCCGGCACCCCGCGTACGGCTCCTGCCCCCGCTCGATCAGCAGCACCTGGAGCGCGCCCGCCCGGACCGTGAACACCGCGAGATCGACGGTGACGGCGAAGGGCTCGAAGGCGTGCTTGTCGTAGCCCTCCATGCCCCCTCCTCAGCTGGCCTCGGCGGCCGTCGGCACACCTTGCCGGGCGACGGCCGGGGACCGGGACCACCCCCGTGGGCCCTGCTCCGCCGACCGCGCCCGGCAAGGGCGTTTCCTTAATGGTCAGGACGACTATAAATCGCGGAGGGCGCGCCCACAAGCCCCGAACGCGCATCGGCCGGCCCCGGGAGATCCCGGAACCGGCCGATGCCGTACTGAAGAAGGCGCGTACTGAAGAAGGCGCGTGATGAAGCAGGACGCCTGCCGAACAGGACGCGTGCTGAAGAAGCGGAGGTGCCTAGAGGCCGACTTCCTGCATCAGCATCCCGACCTCGGTGTTCGACAGGCGTCGCAGCCAGCCGGACTTCTGGTCGCCCAGGGCGATCGGCCCGAAGGACACGCGTACGAGCTTCTCGACCGGGAAGCCGGCCTCGGCGAGCATGCGCCGCACGATGTGCTTGCGGCCCTCGTGCAGCGTCACCTCGACCATGTAGTTCTTGCCGGTCTGCTCGACGACCCTGAAGTGGTCCGCCTTCGCGTACCCGTCCTCCAGCTGGATGCCGTCCTTGAGCTGCTTGCCCAGGTCGCGCGGGATCGGGCCCACGATGTGCGCGAGGTAGACCTTCTTCACGCCGTACTTGGGGTGGGTCAGGCGGTGCGCCAGCTCACCGTGGTTGGTGAGCAGGATGACGCCCTCGGTCTCGGTGTCGAGCCGTCCCACGTGGAAGAGCCGCGTCTCGCGGTTCGTCACGTAGTCACCGAGGCACTGACGGCCCTCGTTGTCCTCCATGGTGGACACGACACCGGCGGGCTTGTTGAGCACGAAGAACTGGTACGACTGCGTGGCGACGGTCAGCCCGTCGACCCTGATCTCGTCGTTCTCCGGGTCGACGCGCATCCCCTGCTCGACGACGATCTCGCCGTTGACCTCGACGCGGGACTGCTCGACCAGTTCCTCGCAGGAACGGCGCGAACCGTAGCCCGCGCGCGCGAGCACCTTCTGCAGGCGCTCGCCCTCCTGCTCGGAACCCGGGAAGGTCTTGACCGTCTTGGCGTCGGGCTTGCCCGCGTACCGGTCCCTGTTGCGCTCCTCGGTACGCGTCTCCAACTCACGGGAGCGCGCGTTCTCCGTACGGCCGCCGCGCTGCTGGCCCTGCTTGGGGCCGCCCTTGGCGCCACCGCGGGCCGAGCTGCCGCGCCCGGACTTCGCACCCTCGTGGGTGGCGCCGGGGCCTACGTCGTAGCGGCGCTCCTCGGGACGGGGCTTGCTGGGGCGCTTCGGCCTGTCGTCGGGCCCTCCCGCGCCGTTCTGCTGGGAGCCGCCGGCGGGCCCCCTGGAGCTGAATCCGCTGCCGGAGGTACGGGGGCCACCGCTGCCGGCGCCGCGCGGGCCACCGCCACCGGAGCCACGACCGCCGGACCCGCGGGGGTTACCGCCTCCGCCGCCGGAGCCACGGGGGTTACCGCCTCCGCCGCCGGAGCCACGGGAGTTGCCGCCCCCACCGCCGGAGCCACGGGAGCCACCGCCCCCGCCGGTCCCGCGGGGGTTGCCGCGCCCGCCGCTGTTACTGCCGCTGCCACTGCCACTGCTTCGCATCAAAGTTCCGTCGTCGTCGTGTCGTCTGCATCTGCGTCCGGCGCATCCGGATCGAACGACGGGACCCCTTCCAGCGTCTCTGCCTCGATCGCGTCCGCCTCCGGAAGGAAGGGCGCGAGCTCCGGGAGTTCGTCCAGGCCACGCAGGCCCATTCGCTCCAGGAAGTAGTTCGTCGTCCTGTACAGGATCGCACCTGTTTCGGGTTCCGCGCCCGCCTCCTGGACCAGACCCCTCTGAAGGAGGGTGCGCATCACGCCGTCGCAGTTCACTCCGCGGACCGCGGAGACCCTCGATCGGCTGACCGGCTGCCGGTACGCGACCACCGCCAGCGTCTCCAGCGCGGCCTGGGTGAGCCGGGCGTGCTGGCCGTCCAGGACGAAGCGCTCGACGGCCGCCGCGTACCGGGGCCGGCTGTAGAACCGCCAGCCGCCGGCGACGAGTCGCAGCTCGAAGCCGCGCCCCTGCACGGTGTACTCGTCGGCCAGCGCACGCAGCGCGTCCGCGATCTGCCGCCTGGGCCGCTCCAGGATCTTCGCGAGATGCTCCTCGGTGGCGGGCTCGTCCACGACCATGAGGACGGCCTCCAGCGCGGGCCGAAGGCCGAGATCCGCGACGCTGTGCACCCCCGCGGGGGCTCCGGTGGTGTCCTCGCTCACACCTTCTCCTCCTCGACAGGATCCCGGACCGGATCCGGCGGCCGGTCGAACTCGTCCGTCACCGCCGGCTGCGCATCCCCCTCCCCGCCCGTCCAGCGCACCACCAGGTCCCCCAGAGCCTCCTCCTGGTCCAGGGAGACCGCCTTCTCCCGATAGAGCTCCAGAAGGGCCAGGAAACGCGCCACGACGGTGAGGGTGTCGTCGACGTCCTCGACGAGCGAGCGGAAACTGGCCTCGCCGAGCTCCCGCAGCCGCGCCACCACGATCGCGGCCTGCTCCTGCACGCTCACGAGCGGCGCGTGGATGTGGTCGACGTACACCTGGGGCCTGGGCCTGGGCTGCATCGCCTTCACGGCGAGCTTGGCGAATCCTTCCGCCCCGATGCTGATGACCACTTCGGGCAGCAGCTCGGCGTGGTGCGGCTCCAGGCCGACGGTACGGGGGTAGCGGCGCGCCTCCTCGTCGAGGCGGCGGTTGAAGATGTCGGCGATCTGTTTGTACGCGCGGTACTGCAGCAGCCGGGCGAAGAGCAGGTCGCGGGCCTCGAGGAGCGCCAGGTCGCCCTCGTCCTCGACCTCGGCGGAGGGCAGCAGCCGGGCGGCCTTCAGATCGAGCAGGGTCGCCGCGACGACCAGGAACTCGGTCGTCTGGTCGAGATCCCAGTCCGGCCCCATCGCCCGGATGTGCGCCATGAACTCGTCGGTGACCTTGGAGAGCGCCACTTCGGTGACATCCATCTTGTGCTTGGAGATCAACTGAAGCAGCAGATCGAAGGGCCCTTCGAAGTTCACCAGCCGAACCTTGAAGACCCCGTCGTCCGGCTCGGGCTCACTTTCCGGCTCCGCCGCCGCGGCGCCGTGCCCACCACGGTCCGCGGCCGAGGTGCCGTCCTCAGCCACCGACGGGCCCGCCGCGGGCGGTTCCGCAGGGGGCCCACCCCCGGGCCCCCTCCCCAACGCACGCCGCCGCCCACCGGACCCACCGGAGACAGAGGCGGGGTCAGTGGGCGGAGGGACATCGGACGAGGTCATGGCCTTCGCAGGCTACCGCTACCGCCCACGCAACCGTCGTACGAGAATGCTCGCGTCCCCACGGGATTCGAGATCCGCGAGAACCACCGCGACAGCCTCCCGCACGATCCGCCCGCGGTCGACCGCGAGCCCGTGCTCCCCGCGGAGCACCAGCCGCGCGTGCTCGAGGTCGATGAGCTCCTCGGCGGACACGTACACCGTGATCTTCTCGTCGTGCCGCTCGCGCCCGCTGGGCCGCCGTCCGGGGGCCCGCCCGCGCTTGCGGGACTGCGCCCCGCCCCCGCCGGCCCCGGCAGAACCTTCCTGCGGCCCCGGCCGTCGCCCGGAACGGTCCGCCGCGGCGCTCCGGCTCCGGGACTCCCCGTCGGCGGAGTCGGCGTCGGCCGCGACATGTTCGTCGCCCTCGCCGTCACCGCCCCGCACGGGCACCGACTGCGGCGCGTTCTCCCCGGCCGCGGCGTCGCTCTCGCCCGCCGGAGCGGGCACCCGGGCCTCGCCGTTGGCCGGACGCCGCGGGCTGGAGGACTGAAGTGCCATCCCCCCGGTCGTACGGAACAGTTCGTCGGCCCCCGGCAGACTCACTCGGCGTGACACCGGGCGAGCACCTCCCTGGCGAGCTGACGGTAGGCGGCGGCGCCGACGGAGTTGGAGGCGTACGTCGTGATCGGCTCACCGGCGACCGTGGTCTCCGGGAAGCGGACGGTCCGGCCGATCACCGTGTGGTACACGTGATCGTCGAACGCCTCGACCACGCGCGCGAGCACCTCACGGCTGTGCACGGTCCGCGAGTCGTACATCGTGGCGAGGATGCCGTCGAGCTCCAGCTCGGGGTTGAGCCGCTCCTGGACCTTCTCGATGGTCTCGGTGAGCAGCGCGACCCCGCGCAACGCGAAGAACTCGCACTCCAGTGGCACTATCACCTTGTGAGCGGCCGTCAGCGCGTTCACGGTGAGCAGGCCCAGCGAGGGCTGACAGTCGATCACGATGTAGTCGTAGTCGGCCATCAGCGGCTTCAGGGCGCGCTGCAGGGTGGACTCGCGGGCGACCTCGCTCACCAGCTGAACCTCGGCGGCGGACAGGTCGATGTTGCTGGGCAGCAGGTCCATGTTCGGAACCGCCGTCTTCAGGAGCACCTCGTCGGCCGCCATGCCCCGCTCCATGAGCAGGTTGTAGACGGTGAGGTCGAGCTCCATCGGGTTGACTCCGAGGCCCACGGACAGTGCGCCCTGCGGGTCGAAGTCGACGAGCAGGACCCGGCGTCCGTATTCCGCGAGTGCCGCACCCAGGTTGATGGTCGACGTCGTCTTGCCGACGCCGCCCTTCTGGTTGCACATCGCGATGATCTTCGCGGGGCCGTGGTCGGTCAGCGGGCCCGGGATCGGGAAGTACGGCAGCGGGCGCCCGGTCGGGCCGATGCGCTCGCGCCGCTGGCGCGCCGCGTCGGGCGCGAGCGTGGCCGCGTACTCCGGATCGGGCTCGTACTCGGCGTCGGGGTCGTAGAAGTGCCCCTCGGGCAGGTCGTCGTAGTCGGCGAAGTGGGTGCGGTTCTCGCCACTTCCGTTGCCGGCCATGGCGTTCACGTGATGGCCATCCATGCTCTGGTGTGCTGTCTGAGTCATCTTCGGGCTCTGGTGGGCTGCGAAGGTTCGCACAGCGACGGAGCCGACAGCTTCGAGCCCCGTTGGCCTTGAGCCCTGCGCAGGCATTCCTGGTTGACCACCCCCGGGAGTAAATGTCGACTCATTCACAAGTCGTCTTACCTCCTTGGTGACCAGGAAACTTCTAGATAGGTCAGCGTGGCACCATGCCGACGGTTGGCGACTCTATGGCGTGTCACCGCTCCGCAGCAACACAATCCGCCGGACCCGGCCCGATGTGTCGGCGACGGAACACCCCTCTGTCAAGGGCGTAAGGGCGTCGCACGGCAGGTTTCAGGGGTGTGCGAAACGGTTCAAGGGTTACGTTCGAGGCGAGTTGAACGAGTCTCGCAAAGTGACCCGACACACATCCGGCCGGCCCTTGTGGGACAAGGTCCGGCCGTACGTGCGATGTTGACGACCTCTGTTGACGAATCGCCTTTTGTCGGCCGGGAAGCCGCCTTCCGAACCGGGACGAACCCGGCGGGAAGGTCAGCCCAGCAGGGTCTCCAGCTCGGCGTGCTCCAGGCCGTGGGCCTCCGCGACCTCACGGTAAACAACCTTGCCGTCATGCGTGTTGAGACCCCTGGCGAGCGCGGGATCACGGCGCAGCGCCTCGACCCAGCCGCGGTTCGCGACCTCCACGATGTACGGCAGCGTGGCATTGGTGAGCGCGTACGTCGAGGTGTTGGGCACCGCGCCCGGCATGTTGGCGACGCAGTAGAAGACCGAGTTGTGGACCGGGAAGGTCGGCTCCGCGTGAGTGGTCGGACGCGAGTCCTCGAAGCAGCCACCCTGGTCGATGGCGATGTCGACAAGGACACTTCCGGGCTTCATTCGTGACACGAGCTCGTTGGTGACCAGCTTCGGGGCCTTGGCGCCGGGGATGAGCACGGCACCGATGACGAGGTCCGCCTCCAGGCACGCCTTCTCCAGCTCGAAGGCGTTGGAGACGACCGTCTGGATCTTCGTGCCGAAGATCTTGTCGGCTTCCTTGAGCTTGTTGATGTCGCGGTCGAGCAGGGTCACGTGGAAGCCCATGCCGATGGCGATCTGCGCCGCGTTCCAGCCGGAGACCCCGCCGCCGATGACCACGGCGCGGGCGGCCAGCACGCCCGGGACACCGCCGGGCAGGACACCCCGGCCGCCGTTGGCGCGCATCAGGTGATAGGCGCCGACCTGCGGGGCGAGGCGGCCGGCGACCTCGGACATCGGGGCGAGCAGCGGCAGCGCGCGGCTGGGCAGCTCGACCGTTTCGTATGCGATCGCCGTGGTGCCGGACTCCAGGAGGGCGTCCGTGCACTCCTTGGACGCGGCCAGGTGCAGGTAGGTGAAGAGCGTCTGGTCCTTGCGGAGGCGGTGGTACTCCTCGGCGATGGGCTCCTTGACCTTCAGCAGCAGGTCCGCGGCGGCCCAGACCTCGTCGGCGGTGGCGACGATCCGCGCGCCGGCGGCGACGAACTCCTCGTCCGTGATCGAGGAGCCGACACCGGCGTCGCGCTCGATGAGGACCTGGTGGCCGTGGCGCACCAGCTCGTGCACGCCGGCGGGGGTGATGGCCACCCGGAACTCGTTGTTCTTGACCTCGCGGGGGATGCCGACCTTCACGTCGATCACGGTTCCTTGGCTCAGAAGGGATGCAGAGGGGTTCCGGGCCAGGCAGCGCAATGCATGACGATGCCTGACATACCCGGATGCACGGGAGCACACCGGGGAACACCACGTAAGGACGCGGCGGAGCCAGTCTAATGAAGGGATTCTCTGTGTCTAGCCTTTCAAAGCATCAATCTTCTTCGGATGCACTACGGATTTCGTAGGTGTTGCGGTCCTGTTCCTTCATTGATGCGCTCTCCGGGAGCTCATCACCCAGCATTCGTTCGGCCGCGGCGCGGTGCAGCCGGGCGGCCGTCGGATCCCCCAGCCGGTCGAGCGTGTCGGCCAGCCGGAGCTGCAGCGCGGCCTGCAGCCGGACGTCGTCGGCGCGGCGCGCCCAGTCGGCCGCCTCCTGGCAGGTGACGAGTGATTCCTCGGGCCGGCCCGCGTACTCCTGCACCCGCGCCATCTCGCTCAACGCCCTTGCCTGGCCCGCCACATCCCCGGTCCTGCGGTGCCCGGTGACCGCGGAGCGCCAGTTGCGCAGCGCCTCGCCGTAGCGGCCCGCGTAGGTGTGCACGGTCGCGATCCGGCCGTGCAGTCTGGCGGCGTCCGCGCGCTCGTCGCGGGCGAGTCGCTGGGCGAGCGCGCGGCCGTACCAGTCGGCGGCCCGGTCGTAGTCGCCCAGCTCCTGGTGGGCGCCACCTACGGATTCCATCGCGCGGCCGGTCGCGTAGGGGTCGTTCGCCTCACGTCCGGCGTCCAGCGCGGCCCGGTAGCGGGCCAGCGCGTCCGTCGTACGCCCCGTCTGGGCGTCCAGGTCGGCGAGGTTCAGCAGCGCGGCGGCCTTCTCACGGGGCAGGTTCCGGCGCTCGGCGACGTCCAGGACGAGCCGGTGGATGCCGTACAGCTCGGGCGCCGCGGCCCGCGTACCGACATGCGCGACCAGTGCTCTGACCAGGGCGGCCATCAGGCGGCGGGCCAGGGTGTCCAGCTCGCCGTCGGAGACCGCGAGGCGGGCGGCGGCCAGCAGCGCGGGCTGCCGGATGCGCAGCCAGTCGGCGGCGGCCCGGGGGTTCGGGAAGCGCAGCGCGCGGGGCATCCCGGCGAGCTTCTCGCGGGCGGGCGAGCTGTCGGTCTCGGTGATGGCCCGGCAGGACACCAGGAGCCGTACGGTCCGCTCCAGCATGCGGGCGCGGGCCAGCTGGAGCTCGGCCGCGCGGTCCTCGGTCTCGGTGAGCGAGCGCAGCAGGGGAAACAGGCAGCCGGGCACCTCGTACTGCGGCAGCGGCGACTCCACGGCCCGGACGAGACCGAGTTTCGTGAAGTCGTCCAGGGTGGTGCGGGCGGCGCCGACCGAGCAGCCGGCGAGCGCGGACGCGGTGTGCGGGTCGACGAGCCCGGCGGGGGCGAGCGAGAGGAGTCGCAGTATCCGCGCGGCGGCCGACGGCAGGGCGGTGTACGTGAGCCGGAAGACGCGCTCCAGGATCGGGCCGTCGTCACCGTCGGTGTGCAGTTGCTTGGCGAGGTCGGCGACGGCCGACTTGGGCCGGTGGGCGAGCCAGGCCCCGGCGAGGACGAGCGCCGCGGGCTGGGCGGCGCAGATCTCCACGAGTCCTTCGGCGGCGCGCGGGTCCACGGTGATGCGTACGGAGCCGGTGTACCGGTCGAGGAGTTCGAGTGCGGACTTGGTGTCCATTCCCCCGAGGGTGCAGGGGCGGACGTCCGAGATCCCGGTCAGCGGCCCGCCGGAGACGGCGACGACGAGACAGTCCGGGGTCTCCGGGAGGAGCGCGTCGACCTGTTCCGCGTCCGCCGCGTCGTCTAGCAGGAGCACGGTCCTGCGGGTGGCGAGCGCCTCGCGCAGCCGCTCGGAGAGGTCGTCCTCGTCGGCTCCGGCCGGGGCGAGCAGTTCGAGTGCGGTGAGCAGGTCACGCGCGGTTCGTTCGGTCGGTACGGGGGTGCCGTCGGGCTCGGTGAGCCGGGCTCGCAGGACACCGTCCGGGTAACTGTCCGCGACCTGCCGTACGAGCTCCTCGGCGAGCGCGGTCCGGCCGGATCCGGGCCTGCCGGCGATGAGCAGCACACGCGCGCGTGGCGCCTTCCGTCCGGCGAGGGTGTCCAGGCCCGCCCGGTCGATGTCGGCCCGTAGTTCTTTCAACTCTCTTGTACGGCCGAGGAACTGACCCCCCGTGAGGGCGGTTTCGGCAGCCGGGCGCCGCCCTTTCTCCGACACCGTCGTGCCGCCGGCATCCACCGCCTGATCCGTCACGGGCCACACTCCCGTCCCACTGCGCGCGCAAGCCCGCCGGGACTCCGGACGGGGCGTTTTCAGAGCCTAGTTCACGCTCTGCGACGATCCGTGCGGAGCGCGGCGGGCACATCCCCCGATCGGATCAGGCGATCGTCACATCGGTGGGCCGTCTGCACGCACCGGAGTGGATCACGCCTCGAACGGGCGTGCGGGCCACGGGGCCTCGGCGGGGCGCAGGGCCTCCAGACCTTCTCCGGCGAGGGCGGCGGTCAGCGCGAGGACGCCCACGACGAGACAGTTGTTGTGCAGCTCACCGGCGAGGACTCCGCGCACCAGCTCGTCGACCGGGACCCGGGAGAGCTCCATGTCGGCCTCCTCGTCCTCGACCTCGAAGCGCTGTCCCTCCGCCTCGGACAGATCGCGGGCGAGGAAGATCCGGACGGCCTCGTCGCAGCCGCCGGGCGTGGTGAACACGTCGGTGAGCACCCGCCAGTCCTCGGCCTTGACGTGCGCCTCCTCGTACAGCTCGCGCTGCGCGGCGTGCAGGGGGTTCTCGCCCGGGACGTCGAGCAGGCCGGCCGGGATCTCCCAGAGCTTGTGACGCACGGGGTGCCGGTACTGGCGGATGACCAGGGCGCGCCCCTCGTCGTCCAGGGCGAGGACGGCCACCGAACCGGGGTGCACCTGGTAGTCCCGCCGGGCGACCGACCCGTCGGGCATGACCACGTCGTCGGTGCGCACGGAGGTCTTGTTGCCGGTGAATGGGGTCTCGGTCGCCCTGACCTGCCACTCCTCGGCGGTGTCCTTGATGGTCATGTCGACTTGTTCCTCCCACACGCACGAACACGAACCTGTGCCGCAACAGAAATCCCACACGGCGAAAACCGGGGCACGCGCCCCAAAAGACGCGTACCCCGGCAACCGTACAACCCTCGTCCCGCTCGCTACTTGGCCGTCTTGCGCTCCACCGCGGCCTTGACCAGACCCGCGAACAGCGGGTGCGGCCGGGTCGGGCGCGAGCGCAGCTCGGGGTGCGCCTGCGTCGCGACCAGGTACGGGTGGATCTCGCGCGGGTACTCCAGGAACTCCACGAGCTTGCCGTCCGGGGAGGTGCCGGAGAACTGCAGACCGGCCTTCTTCTCCAGCTCGGCGCGGTAGGAGTTGTTCACCTCGTAGCGGTGGCGGTGCCGCTCCTCGACGTACTCCTTGCCGTCGTAGACCTCGCGCACGATGGAGCCCTCGGCGAGCTTGGCGGGGTACATGCCCAGGCGCATCGTGCCGCCCATGTCGCCGTCGCCCGCGACGATGTCCAGCTGCTCGGCCATCGTGGAGATGACCGGGTGGCCGGTGGCGGAGTCGAACTCGGTGGAGTTGGCGTCCGCGATGTCGGCGAGGTTGCGCGCGGCCTCGATCACGATGCACTGCAGGCCCAGGCAGAGACCGAGCAGCGGGATCTTGTTCTCGCGGGCGTACTGGATGGCGCCGACCTTGCCGGCCACACCGCGGTCGCCGAAGCCGCCGGGGATGCAGATCGCGTCGACGTCGCCGAGCTGCTTGGCGGCGCCCGCCGGGGTCTTGCAGTCGTCCGAGGCGACCCACTTGATCTTCACGCGGGCCTTGTTGGCGAAGCCGCCCGCGCGCAGCGCCTCGGTGACCGAGAGGTAGGCGTCGGGCAGGTCGATGTACTTGCCGACGAGCGCCATGTGGATCTCGTGCAGCGGGTTGTGGACCCGGTCGAGCAGGTCGCCCCAGGTCGACCAGTCCACGTCACGGAACGGCAGGTCCAGCTTGCGCACGACATAGGCGTCCAGGCCCTCGGTGTGCAGGACCTTCGGGATGTCGTAGATCGAGCGGGCGTCGGGACAGGCGACGACGGCGTCCTCGTCGACGTCGCACATCAGCGAGATCTTGCGCTTGATCGCGGTGGGCACCTCGCGGTCGGCGCGCAGGACGATCGCGTCCGGCTGGATACCGATGTTGCGCAGTGCCGCAACCGAGTGCTGGGTCGGCTTCGTCTTCAGCTCCCCGGAGGGGCCGATGTACGGGAGGAGCGAGATGTGGACCACGAACACGTTGTCGCGGCCGACCTCGTGACGGACCTGGCGGACGGTCTCCAGGAACGGCAGCGACTCGATGTCGCCGACCGTGCCGCCGACCTCCGTGATGACGACGTCGACGTCGTCGGTGGCCATCCGGCGGATGCGGTGCTTGATCTCGTTCGTGATGTGCGGGATGACCTGCACGGTGTCACCGAGGTACTCGCCGCGGCGCTCCTTGGCGATGACCGTGGAGTACACCTGCCCGGTGGTGACGTTGGCGGAGCCGTCCAGGTCGACGTCCAGGAAACGCTCGTAGTGCCCGATGTCGAGGTCGGTCTCGGCCCCGTCGTTGGTGACGAACACCTCACCGTGCTGGAAGGGGTTCATCGTGCCGGGGTCGACGTTCAGGTACGGGTCGAGCTTCTGCATGGTGACCCGCAGACCCCGTGCCTTGAGCAGCGCGCCCAGGCTGGAGGCGGTCAGACCCTTGCCGAGGGAGGAGGCGACACCCCCGGTGACGAAGATGTGCTTGGTCGTCGTGGCGGTGCTGCTTCGGAAAGCAGCGGGCGGCATGGCCAAGAGGGGGCTCCCGTGGTCGCGGTATCGGTTGCGGTACGGCTGTCCGACCCGGAGGTTTCCGGAGGTGCCGTCGCTGCGGTTCGGGGGTCCCTTTTCCTGCTCGGGCGTCCACCGGTCCACGGGCTACCAGGGTATCAGCGACGCGACGAGGCCGCTTCCGGCCACGCTCCGCACACGGGTCGACACGCACCACACCCGTGCTCACTCGTTCGGCCCAGACGGGTTGTCGGGAGGGGCGCGCGGAACATCATCGTGCGTCGTATCCTGCTCGGACACTCGCTGCCGAGCCAGGCGGGCGAACGGCACCACCCCGCCGGTATTCCTGGGCCAAGAGCTCGTCAGTTCGCCTCGCGAAGACAATCGCTGCAACCATTGACATGCGTGACACGCGACAACTGACGTTCCGCAACGACGCTTTACCAATGATCCTCTGACCGCAAGAACACCGCCCCATCGGGGCGACGTGGCCGTTCGACTGGAGTTGCACGTGGCCGGGCGCATCGAAGACTACGCACTTATCGGAGACATGCAGACGGCCGCGCTGGTCTGCAGGGACGGCACGGTGGACTGGCTGTGCCTCCCCCGCTTCGACTCCCACGCCGTCTTCGCGGGACTGCTCGGCACGGAGGAGCACGGGTTCTGGCGACTCGGCCCCGCGCATGCCGCAGACGCCGCACCACCGACGGCGGTCCGCCGTCACTACCGCGGCGACTCGCTGATCCTCGAATCCGAGTGGGACACCTCACGGGGCACGGTCCGAGTGACCGATTTCATGCCCCCGCGTGACGGCGCTCCCCAGCTGATCCGGATCGTCGAGGGCGTCACGGGCCGCGTCCCGATGCGCTCCGCGCTGCGGATGCGTTTCTCGTACGGGCGTGTGGTGCCGTGGGTCCACAAGCACGAGGGGCGCACCGTGGCCGTCGCCGGCCCCGACTCCGTGTGGTTCGACACGGAGTGCGAGACCTACGGCAAGGCCCTGACGACGTACTCGGACTTCACGGTCGCGCCGGGTGAGCGGATCGCGTTCACCATCTCCTGGGAGCCCTCGCACAAGCAGCCGCCCGCGCTCCCCGAGCCGGAGCAGGCCCTGGAGGCCACCGAGGAGTTCTGGCGCGACTGGGTGGCGCAGTGCACGTACCACGGGCCGTACCGCGAGGCCGTGGTCCGCTCGCTGATCACGCTCAAGGCGCTGACGTACGCGCCGACCGGCGGCATCGTCGCCGCTCCCACGACCTCCCTCCCGGAGGAGATCGGCGGGGTCCGCAACTGGGACTACCGCTACACGTGGCTGCGGGACGCGGCGATCACGCTGTCGTCGCTGCTGCGCACCGGCTACCGCGAGGAGGCCCGCGCCTGGCGCGAATGGCTCCTGCGCGCCGTCGCGGGCGACCCCGAGAACCTGCAGATCATGTACGGCATCGCGGGCGAGCGTGAGCTGGGCGAGGCGGAGCTCGACTGGCTGCCCGGGTACGAGAACTCAGGTCCCGTACGCGTCGGGAACGGCGCGGCGAACCAGCTCCAACTGGATGTGTACGGCGAGGTGACGGAGGCCCTGCACCTGGCCCACATGACGGGTCTGGCCCGCAACGACTACGCCTCGCTCCTCCAGCTCAAGCTGATCCGTTACCTGGAGGACCACTGGGACGAGCCGGACGAGGGCATCTGGGAGGTGCGCGGGCCGCGCCGTCACTTCGTCCACTCGAAGGTGATGGCGTGGGTCGCCGTCGACCGCACGATCAAGCTCATCGAGTCCGGGGACGCCGACGGCCCGCTGGAGAAGTGGCGCGAGCTGCGCGACGACATCCACCGGGACGTCTGTGAGAAGGGTTACGACAAGGAGCGCAACACCTTCACGCAGTCGTACGGCTCCAAGGAGCTGGACGCCTCGCTGCTGCTGATCCCGCAGATGGGCTTCCTGCCCCCGGACGACAAGCGCGTGATCGGCACGATCGAGGCCATCCAGCGCGAGCTGTCCACCTCGGACGGCTTCATCCTGCGCTACCCCACCTCCGGCGACGACGCGGGCGTGGACGGCCTGGAGGGCGACGAAGGGGCGTTCCTGGCCTGCTCGTTCTGGATGGCGGACGACCTCGCGATGATCGGCCGCGTGGACGAGGCCCGCAAGCTCTTCGAGAAGCTGCTGGCCCTGCGCAACGACCTGGGCCTCCTCGCGGAGGAGTGGGACCCGCGTCTCAAGCGCCAGGTGGGCAACTTCCCGCAGGCGTTCAGCCATGTGCCGCTGATCGACACGGCCCTGCGCCTGACGGCGTCCGGGGCGTACGGCGGCTGAGGAGAGGCCGGGAGGGCGCTGAGGGCGCCCGTGCGAGCCCCGTCCGGCGCGTCACGGCAGGTGGCGGACGGGGTAGCGTCCGGTCATGGACAGCCGTACCGACACGCCGGACACGCAGCACAGCGGCGGGATCACCGTGCAGCGGGCCCTGGAACTGCCCGGGCTGCGCGGTGGCCTGCCGGAGATCCTGGCGGGCGCCGACCGGCTGGGCCGCACCGTGCGCTGGGTGCACGCGGGCGAGGTGCCGAACATCGCCTCGCTGCTCAAGGGCGGCGAACTGCTCCTGACCACCGGATACGGGCTCGGCACCCGCCCCGCCGACCAGCGCGCCTTCGTCCGCACCCTCGCCGAGCGCGGTATCGCGGCCCTGGTCGTGGAGCTGGGTCCGCGCTTCACGAAACTGCCCGCCGCGCTCGTGGAGACGGCGCGCACGGCCGGTCTGCCGCTGGTGCAGCTGCACCGCGAGGTGGCGTTCGTGACGGTCACGGAGGAAGTCCACACCGAGATCGTCAACGGCCACTACGCACTGCTCCAGCGCGCCGAGGAGGTCCACCGGCGCTGCACACAGGCCCTGCTCGGCGGCGGTGGCATCCCCCAGGTCCTCGGCATCCTCGCCGACTTCGCCGGCAACCCGGTCTTCCTGGAGACCCCGGACGGACAGCTCCTGTACGCCGCCGGGGCCGGCCCCGCGAACGCCGACCCGCTCCAGGTGTGGGAGGGGCTGCGCGGCCAGCACAAGGCAGGTCCGCCCGCCGGTACGGTCCTCGTGGACGTGCCCGGCGGCGGGCAGGGCGACGGCCCCGGGTCCGTCCGGGCCCGGCTCGTCCTCCTCCCCGTCAACACCCCGCTCGCGCCCGTGCACCGGATCGCGACGGAACGCGCGGCGGGCGTCCTCGCCGTGGTCCTGATGCAGGCCCGTCAGGAGGAGGAGCTGGCGGCGCGTGGGCGCGGCGACTTCCTCACCGACCTCGCCGAGGGCCGGATCGCGGCCGGGGACGCGCCCGCGCAGGCCCGGGTCCTCGGGTTCAGGCCCGGCGGGAGCCCGCTGCTGCCGGTCGTCATGCGCCTCGCCGACGGGCTGTCCCCCGGCGGCGGCTGGGCCGTGCTGGCACGCGCGGTCGCCGAGGAGCTGGCCTCGGTGGGTGTACCGGTCCTGCTGGGCGTTCGCCCCGTGGAGGGCCGGGTACCGCTGCTGGTGGGACTGCGCGCCGAGTCCGAGCGGACCACGGTCGCCGACCGGGTCGCCGCGGCGCTGCGGGCTGGTGTGGAGCGGGCGGGTACGCAGCGGCCGGGAGCGCAGCCGCCGGTCGTGGTGGTCGGCGTGGCGGGCGGCTGGGCGGCCGCCTCGGCGGGCCTGCGGCACGCGGCCGAGACGGCGACGGCGGCCCAGGGGCTGTCCGACCGGCCCTGGTACGACGCGCGGCGCCTGGACATCGACCTGCTGCTGTGGCGGCTGCGGGGGCATTCGGACCTGGCCGCCTTCGTGGACCGCGCGATCGGCCCCCTGCGCGACCACGACAACCGCTCGAAGCCGCCGCTGCTGCCCACCCTGGAGACGTATCTGGCGCACGCGGGCCGCAAGGCGGAGACCGCGCGCGAGCTGCACCTCAACCGGCAGACGCTCTACAACCGGCTCGCGCGGATCGGGGAGCTGCTCGGGACGGACCTCGACGACCCGCAGACGGTCCTGGCGCTGAGCCTCGCGCTGCGGGCCCGCAGACTCGTCCCGTGACCGCGGGCCGCCGCCTCGCCCGGAGTTCGACGAAGGGCTCTACGGCAGCGGCAGCGGCGTGGTCAGCTCGTCGTACACGCTGAGGACCTGGGCCACCGTCTCGTCCTCGGTCGGCCAGGTGGCCGCCTGGCGCGTGCCCCTGTCCTTCAGCCGCTCACACCGCTCGGGATCGGCCAGCAGTGCCGTCACGGCCTCGGCGAGCGCTTCCGGGTCGCCGTGCGGGACGAGGTCGGCCGCGTCGCCGACGAGTTCGGGGATGCCTCCGGTGGCGGCCGCGATCAGGGGCACGCGCGCGTACAGGGCCTCCTGGGCGAGCACGGAGCGCGATTCGGGGCAGCCGGGCAGCAGGGCGAGGTCGGCGGCCGCGAGGAGTTCCCCGATGTCGTCCCGCCGGCCGATGAGACGTACGGGAAGCTCTTCGTCCTCGATGCGCCGCTGGAGCGCGCCGCGCAGCGGTCCCTCTCCGGCGATCACGAGCAGCGGCACGGGGTCGAGCCGTCGCCACGCGCGCGTGGCGTCCAGCAGTGTGTCGTACCCCCGGTGCCGGTCGAGGGAACCGACGGCCATCAGCAGCGGCCGGTCGGTCGTGCCGAGTTCGGCGCGCGCCTTGGGCCGCAGCCGGTCGGTCTCCTCGCCCGTGGCAACGGCCCGGCGCCGGGCCGGCAGCGCGACGGCGGCCAGCCGCGCGTCCCGCGCACCCCTGCTGCGGGCGCGGTCCACCAGGTCGGACGAGGATCCGAGGACCACCGACGCGGCCTTCGCCACCCGCCGCTCCAGGACGCGCAGCAGATGGGCCCGCGCGCCCTCGGCGTACGGGCGGGTGTGCCAGGTGACGACGAGCGGGACGCGCCGTCCGCTGAGCGCGAGCGCGGCCCGCAGCGCGGCGTGCAGGCCGTGCGCGTGCACCAGGTCGGCGTCCGCGCAGACCGTCCGCAGCGCCGCCACCGAGGCCGGGTCGTTGCGCCTCGGCACAGGTACGTGATCGGCGCCGACGCCGGTGAAGTCGTACGTGTGGTCGGCCGTGGCCGGGGCGCACACGGTGACCCGCACGCCCCGTGCGACGAGCCCCGAGGTCAGGGACCTCACATGGGCACAGCTGCCCGCGCTGCCGCCGCCGAGCACCTGGACGGTACGCAGCGGCGACTGTCCGTGCGATGAGTGTCCGTGCGGTGAGTGGCTGCTCACGTGGCTCACGTGGCCGGGGCTCCTGGTTCGGCGTCGGGCGGTCACGAAGAAAAGTACCGAAGGAACGGGCGATGGGGGTGTACCGCTCGTCCTCCTCCTAAGGATGCCAGGACGAGGGCGAGTTGCCGACCACCGTGGGACCACTGCGACACGGGGGGTGCGGACGGGATGCGGGCTCTCACTCACACGAGTGAGAGCCCGGCGATGCCCGAAGACAGCCGGGGGCGGGCGGCGTCCCAGGCGAGCCCCTGTTCACGCCCGTTGCGCGCCCCTACGGACACTGGGTCCGCCTCCGGACACCGGGTCTGCGCCCCGACGCCCGCGCTTCCCCCGCCTGTCCGCTGTCCGCTGTCCGTCCGGCGGCTATCCGTCCGCCCGTGCAGTCGCCAACAGCTCTTCCGCGTGGGCCCGCGCCGTCTGTGAGTCCTCCTGGCCCGCCAGCATCCGGGAGAGCTCACGGATGCGTTCCTCGCCCTCCAGGACCTTCACGCCGGAGCGGGTGACCGAGCCGTCGTTGGTCTTCTCGACCAGCAACTGCCGGTCGGCGAACGCGGCCACCTGCGGCAGGTGGGTGACCACGACGACCTGCGCGCTCTTCGCGAGCTTCGCGAGGCGCCGGCCGATCTCGACGGCCGCCTTGCCGCCGACACCGGCGTCGACCTCGTCGAAGAGATACGTGGGCACCGGGTCCGTACCCGCGAAGACGACCTCGACCGCGAGCATGACCCGCGACAGTTCACCGCCGGACGCGCCCTTGGCGATGGGCCGCGGCGGCGCCCCCGGGTGCGGGGCGAGGAGCAGTTCGACCTCGTCGCACCCGGCGGGCCCGTACGCGACGGGACGTCCGCCGACCTCCACACCCTCCGGGTCCTCGGTCTGCCGGATCTCGAACGACACACGCGCGTGCGGCATGGCGAGCGAGGCCAGCTCGGCGGTCACGGCGGCGGCGAAGCGCTCCGCGGCCTCCGTACGGGCGTCGGTGAGGGCCTGTGCCAGTCCGCCCAGTTCGGCCCGCAGCGCGTCGCGCTCGGCGGTGAGCTCGCCGATGCGGTCGTCGTCGCCGTCCAGCTCCAGGAGCCGCGCGGCGCTCTGCTCGGCGTAGGCCAGCACCGCGTCCACGTCCGTGCCGTACTTACGGGTCAGCGCGGTGAGCGCGGCCCGCCGCTCCTCGACCGCCGCGAGCCGCAGCGGATCCGCGTCGAGGTCGTCGGCGTATCCCGCCAGCTCCCCCGCCACGTCGCCCAGCAGGATCCCGATCTCCCCGATGCGCCCGGCGAGTGTGCCGAGCGCCGCGTCGTGGGACCGTACGGCCTCCAGGGCCCGGTGCGCGCCCGCGACGAGCGTCGTGGCGTCGATGCCCTCCGGGTCCTCGGGGTTGCCCGCGAGGGCGGCGTGCGCGGCCGTGGCGGCCGACGCGAGGGCCTCCGCGTGTCCGAGCCGCTCGGCCTCGGCCGCGAGCTCCACGTCCTCGCCCGCCCTGGGCTCCACCCCGGCGATCTCGTCGAGCCCGAAGCGCAGCATGTCGGCTTCCTGGGCGCGTTCACGGGCACGCGTGGTGATCTGGTCCAGCTCGGTGGTGATGGCGCGCAGCCGGCGGTAGGCGCCCGTGTACTTGTCGAGCGGCGCGGCGACCGCGTCGCCCGCGTACCGATCGAGGGCCTGCCGTTGCCGGGACAGCTTGAGCAGCCCCTGCTGGTCGGTCTGGCCGTGCACCGCCACGAGGTCGTCGGCGAGTTCGGCGAGCAGCCCCACGGGCACCGAACGCCCGCCGAGGTGCGCGCGCGAGCGGCCCTCCGCCGAAACGGTACGGCTGATCAGCAGGGTGCCGTCGTCGAGTTCCGCGCCGGCCTCCTCGGCCCGCTGGATCGCCGCGGAACCCTTGAGGACGGAGATCCGTCCCTCCACCACCGCGCTCTTCGCCCCGATCCGCACCAGGGCGGCGTCGGCGCGTCCGCCCATCAGCAGGCCCAGGCTGGTGACCACCATCGTCTTGCCCGCGCCGGTCTCACCGGTGACCGCGGTGAAGCCGGGCGACAGCTCGACCACCGCGTCGTCGATGACTCCGAGCGACCGTATCCGCATCTCCTCCAACACGGACATGACCATACGAGGTTTCCCCCACCCGGCGCGACGCCGCCCCATTCCCTGCACAAACGTCCAGGTATCCCCGCGCCCCGATCCGCGCCCCGCAAGGGGCGCGGGGAACTGCGCACTCCAGCCCATCCGGACCCGCAGACTCATCACCGCGCCCCGGGCGACCGCACCCCGGACGCAGCCCTAGTGAGGCGCCCCCCGCCACCCCGCCACGGGCAACGCGAACTTGGCAACCAGCCGGTCGGTGAACGAGGCATGGTGCAGCCGCGCCAGCCGCACCGGCACAGCCCCACGCCGGACCTCCACCCGCGCCCCCGGCGGCAGCTCGATCGTGCGCCGCCCGTCACACCACAGCACCCCCGGCGGGATGTGCGGCAGGATCTCCACGGCGAGCACAGAGTTCGGCGAGGTCACCAGCGGCTTCGCGAACAGCGCGTGCGCACTGATCGGCACCATGAGCAGCGCCTCCACCTCCGGCCACACCACGGGCCCGCCCGCGGAGAACGCGTACGCCGTGGACCCGGTCGGTGTCGACAGGACGATGCCGTCGCAGCCGAAGCCGGTCACGGGCCGTCCGTCGATCTCCAGGACGACCTCAAGGAGCTTCTCGGCGCCCGCCTTCTGCACGGCGGCCTCGTTGAGCGCCCAGTCCGTGTGCACGACATCGCCGTTGCTGTGCACGACGACGTCGACGGTCATACGCTCCTCGACCTCGTACGCCCTCGTCACCACCCGGTCGACGACCTTGTCGAGATCGTCCCGCTCGGCCTCCGCGAGGAAGCCGACGCGTCCGAGGTTGACGCCGAGCATCGGCACGCCGGAGGCGCGGGCGAACTCGGCGCCGCGCAGCAGCGTGCCGTCACCGCCGAGGACGATCAGCAGCTCACATCCGTCGAGGCACTCCGGAGTCGCCTCCTTGACGAGTTCCACGGTCGGCGGCAGCGGCAGATCCGCCGCCTCCGCCTCCAGGACACGTACGCCGAGACCGGAGCGCAGGAGCCCCTCGACGACCAGCTCCGCACTGCGGATGGCCGCCGGCCGTCCGGTGTGCGCGAGCAGGAAAACGGTACGAGATCGGGTGTCGGTCAACGCGGCCCCTCCGCCACTGCACGGTCAACGTCGGCCGGGTCCAGTGCGGGTGCCCCGGCACGCAGCCACAGAAAGTACTCGACATTCCCCGAGGGTCCGGGCAGCGGACTGGCCGTCACACCCTTCACCCCGAGCCCCAGTTCCCCCGCCTGCCGGGCCACACCGCGCACGGCGTCCGCCCGCAGCTCGGGACTGCGGACGACTCCGCCGCTCCCGAGCCGTTCCCTGCCCACCTCGAACTGCGGCTTGACCATCATCACCAGGTCGGCATCGGGCGCCGCGCACCGCACAAGGGCGGGCAGCACCAGGCCGAGCGGGATGAAGGACAAATCACCGACTACAAGATCCACCGGCTCCCCATCGATCGCCTCCAACGTCAACTCGCGTACGTTCGTACGGTCCTTGACGGTGACGCGTTCATCGCTTCGGAGAGACCACGCCAACTGCCCGTAGCCGACGTCCACGGCGAGGACCCGTGTGACGCCCGCGCGCAGCAGCACATCGGTGAAGCCGCCCGTGGACGCTCCGGCGTCCAGGGCCCGCCGCCCCCGGACCTCCAGGCCGAGTGGCATGAAGGCGTCCAGCGCCCCGGCGAGCTTGTGGCCGCCGCGCGAGACGTAGTCCGGGTCGTTGTCGTCCTCGGCGACCAGGATGGGGGCCGCGGTCTCCACCTGGGTGGCGGGTTTGGTCGCGAGGTTCTTGCCGACGGTGACCCGCCCGGCGGCGATCAGCTGTCCGGCGTGCTCGCGCGAGCGGGCGAGCTTGCGTCGGACCAGCTCGGCGTCGAGGCGGCGTCGTGCCACTCCTGCCACGTTCGGTTCAGCTCCTGTTGCTGTTGCTGTTGCTGTTGCTGTTGCCAGCGCTGTGGTTACTGCTGCTGTTCGGCGCTGGGGGCGCCGGAGGTCCCGGGCGGGCGTCGAGCGCGGTGAGCGCGTCGCGCAGCCCCCTGTGCACATCCTCGTACACCTCGACGTGTCCGTCCGTGGCGAGGTGGTCCGCGTCGTCCAGCCGGTCGAGCAGGGCATCCACCTCGGCATCACCCGTCGGAGTGCGCGGCACGTACAGCGGGGCGGGGGCCGCGGGGTCGTACTCGGGCCGGGCAGCGGGCTCGGGGCGGACATCGGAACCGGCGTACGGCTCCGCCTCCGCACCGAGGGGCTCCGTACCGAAGGGCTCCGTACCGAAAGGCTCAGTGCCGGAGGACCCCGCGCCGATGGGCCCTGTACCGGGGCTTTCGGTCTCCGGGCCGGTCATGGACTCGCTCATGCCCCGACGCTACCGCGAAGCGCTGAGGTACCGTCGATCACGATGGCGACGATTGAGGAGTGCCGCGGCGCACTCGACAAACTCTCGGACAACATGGCCGCCGCGAACGGCGACGTACGGAGCGCGGCCGCGTTGGACCGCTCCCTGAGCTGCCGTATCACCGACCTCGACATCACCTTCGTGGGCCGTCTCCAGGACGGCCGGATCGTGGTGCTCGACACGGTCGAGGGGCCGCCCCCCGAAAAGGCCGAGATCCGGCTCTCCATGGCAGGGGACGACCTGGTCGCGATGGTCGACGGCGAGCTGAACTTCGCGAAGGCCTGGGGCTCGGGCCGGGTCAAGCTCGAAGCGGGCCTGCGCGACCTGATCCGGCTCAGAAAGCTGCTTTGACGTTCGTACGTGCCTTCCGCGCCGCCGGTACCACCAGTGGCGTGCCCGTCTCCGGGTCGTCGATGACCTGGCAGCGCAGCCCGAAGACCTCCTCGACCAGCTCGGCCGTGACGATGTCCGCCGGAGCCCCCTCCGCGATCACCGCCCCCTCGCGCAGGGCGATCAGATGGGTGGCATACCGGGCGGCGTGGTTGAGGTCGTGCAGCACGGCGACCAGGGTGCGGCCCTGCTCCTCGTGGAGCTCGGCACACAGGTCGAGTACGTCGATCTGGTGCTGGATGTCGAGATAGGTGGTCGGTTCGTCGAGCAGCAGCAGCGGGGTCTGCTGGGCGAGCGCCATGGCGATCCACACGCGCTGGCGCTGTCCTCCGGAGAGCTCGTCGACATACCGGTCGGCGAGTTCGGCGACCCCGGTCGACGTCATGGACTCCCGTACGATCCGCTCGTCATCGGTCGACCACTGGCGCAGCAGCCCCTGGTGCGGGTACCGGCCACGGCCCACGAGGTCGCCGACGGTGATCCCGTCGGGCGCGATGGACGACTGCGGGAGCAGTCCGAGCGTCCTGGCCACCTTCTTCGCGGGCATCGACTGGATGGCCTGGCCGTCGAGGAGCACCCGGCCCTGCTGCGGCTTCAGCATCCGGGACAGCGCGCGCAGCAGCGTGGACTTGCCGCACGCGTTGGGGCCGACGATCACGGTGAACGAGTTGTCCGGTATCTCGACCGACAGCTGCTCGGCGATGACGCGCTGGTCGTAGGCGAGGGTGACGCTCTCGGCGGACAGGCGGTTCACAGTGCTCCTCTGGTTGTTCTCGTGCGGCCCGCCGTCGGCGCCCGTACGCGTACTGCCGTCGGTGTTCATATCCGGCCCGCCTTCCGCTCGGTGACCAGCAGCCACAGCAGATAGACACCGCCGAGGACTCCGGTCACCACGCCCACGGGCAGCTGGTCGGCTCCGAAGGCCCGCTGCGAGGCCCAGTCCGCGACGACCAGGAGGGTGGCGCCCATGCACATCGCCGCCACCAGGTTGGGTCCCGGTGAGCGGGTGAGGCGCCGTGCGAGCTGCGGCGCGGTGAGCGCGACGAAGCCGACCGGGCCCGCGGCGGCGGTGGCGGACGCGGTGAGCAGCACGGCGGCCAGCATCAGCAGCAGTCGGGTCCGCTCCACCCGCACGCCGAGCGCGTACGCCACGTCGTCGCCCATCTCCAGCATCCGCAGGGCGCGCGCGTTGCCGAGGACCAGTGGTACGAGTACGGCGCACAGGCCGAGCAGGGGCCAGACTTGGTCCCAGTCACGGCCGTTGAGGGACCCGGTCATCCACACGATCGCGCGGGTCGCGTCGACGAGGTCGGCCTTGGTGATCAGATAACCGTTGACGGCGGTGACGATCGCGGAGACCCCGATACCGACCAGGACCAGCCGGTATCCGTGCACGCCTCGCTTCCATGCGAGCAGATAGATGGCGAGCCCGGTCACCAGACCGCCGACCAGCGCCCCGACGGTGACCTGCTCGGCGGTTCCGGAGAACAGCACGATCATCACGAGCGCGCCGGCCGTCGAGCCCTGCCCGAGGCCCAGCACGTCCGGACTGCCCAGCGGATTGCGGGAGACGGCCTGGAAGAGCGCGCCGCCGAGCCCGAGTGCGGCGCCGACCAGGAGCCCCACCAGGACCCGCGGCAGCCGCAGTTCGTTGACGATGAACTCCTGGCCCGCGTCACCGTTGCCGAACAGCGTCTTGAGTACGTCGCCGGCGGAGATCGGGAAGTCGCCGGTGCCGATGAGCACGACGCTCGCGGTGAGCGCGGCCACCAGCAGCAGGACGACGACCGTGAAGGCGCGGACGTCGACGCGGACCGACAGTCCGCCGCCGGCACGGACCGTGCGACCACGAAAGGCCCGGACGGGAGCTGATGGGGTGGGAGTCGCCTCGGCGGGCTCGGCCTGGTCGCGTGGGGCCTTCACAGCTGTGCCGTCCTCCGCCGTCGTACGAGAAAGATGAAGACCGGGCCGCCGAGGATCGCGGTGACGATGCCGACCTGGAGCTCCGCGGGCCGCGCGACCATCCGGCCGACCACGTCGGCGCCGAGCAGCAGCACCGGCGACAGCACGGTGGCGTACGGCAGGATCCAGCGCAGGTCGGGCCCGGTGAAGGACCGGACGACGTGCGGGACCATCAGCCCCACGAAGACGATCGGCCCGCAGGCGGCGGTCGCGGCCCCGCACAGCACGGTGGCGGCGGCCATGGACAGCGCGCGGGTGCGGTTGAGGTGCGCGCCCAGCGCACGGGCGGTGTCGTCGCCCATGGCCATGGCGTTCAGCGGCCGGGCGAGCGCCAGCGCGAGGACCGTACCGGCCGCGAGGAACGGCAGTACCTGCCAGATGACGCCGTTGGTGGCCGAGGCCAGCGAACCGACCGTCCAGAAGCGCATCTTGCCGAGCGCGGCCTGATCCGTGATCATCACGGCCTGGAGATAGCCGTAGAGCGCGGCGCTGATCGCGGTGCCGGCGAGGGCGAGCCGCACCGGCGTCGCTCCCCGGCTGCCGCCGAGGAAGTACACCAGCGCCCCGACCCCGGCGGCGCCCGCGAAGGCGAACCACACATAGCCGTTCAGCGAGGTGACGCCGAAGAAGGTGATCGCCGTGACGACCGCGGCGGACGCGCCCGCGTTGATGCCGAGCAGCCCGGGGTCGGCGAGCGGGTTGCGGGTGAGCGCCTGGAGCACGGCCCCGGCGAGGCCGAGCGCGGCGCCGACGAGCAGCCCGAGCACCGTGCGCGACAGCCGCTCGCCCACCACGACGTCGCCGTACGAGCCGGAGTCCTCGAAGAGGCCGTGCCAGACCTGCTCCAGCGACAGCTCTTTCGCGCCGATCGCGATGCTCGCCATGGCGACGAGCACCAGCACGACCAGGGAGAGGAGGAGCCCGACGGCTCGTACCACCCGGCGGTTCGGGGGCGCGGGGGCGGTCTCCGCGCGCTGTTCGGGGGGACTGTCGACCAACACGCAGTTAGGTTAGCCTACCCTCGCAAGCCGGCTCGTTCCGCGTACGCGGTGACCTGCGCGACCTCCCCTTTCAGGCCTTTCGCGCGCCCCGCGACGGACGCCTGGACCCGCCCGAAGAGCCCGCACCCCCGAGCCCCTCAAAGCCCCAGCCGGGCCAGGGCCTTGCCTCCGTCCAGCTCGCTCGCCGCGTCGCCCGCCGCCGTCCAGGCAGCGGCACACAGCGCCCTCAGCCCGTCCATGGGCTCGCCGTCACCGTCCAGTTCCAGCCTCTCGCTGCCTGCCGTGGCCGTGTACCCCCCGCACCGGAAGCCGCCTCCCGCCTCGACCACCTCGGGCTGCCCGGTCAGCATCCCCCTCAGGTCGGCGTCGACATAGGTCGGCCGGTGCTGCGGGGGCGCGGCGAGGAGCTGCGCGCCGTCGGTCACGCCGGTGAGCACGAGCAGCGAGTCCACCTCGCCGTTGAACGCGCCCTCGATGTCCGTGTCGAGCCGGTCCCCCACGACCAGGGGCCGCTTCGCCCCGGTCCGCAGGATCGTCTCGCGGTGCATCGGCGGCAGCGGCTTGCCCGCCACCTGCGGTTCGGCACCGGTGGCGATCCGGACGACCTCCACGGCCGCCCCGTTGCCCGGAGCGATGCCGCGTGCGCCGGGGATCGTCAGGTCGGTGTTGGACGCGAACCACGGCACCCCGCGCGAGATCGCGTAACAGGCCTCCGCGAAGCGCCCCCACGCCAGGTCGGGCCCGCCGAAGCCCTGCACGACCGCCACCGGGTCGTCGTCGGCCGACTCGACCGGCTCAAGGCCGCGCTCGCGCAGCGCGACCCGCAGTCCCTCCCCGCCGATCACCAGCACGCGCGCGTCCTGCGGCACCTGCTCGCTGATCAGCCGGGCCACGGCCTGGGCGGAGGTGATGACGTCCGACGCCTCGGTCGCTATGCCCAGCTCCGTGAGGTGCTCCGCGACGGAGTCGGGTGTCCGCAGCGCGTTGTTCGTGACGTACGCGAGGCGCATTCCGCCGGTGTGGGCCGTGCCGAGCGACTCGACCGCGTGCGCGATCGCGTTGCCACCCGCGTACACCACGCCGTCCAGGTCGAGCAGCGCCGTGTCGTACGCCTCGCTCAGGGCCCTGTCGCTGCCCTCGGGCCGCGTCCTCGCGGTCTGGCTCATTACGCATCGCTCCTCGTTCGGTCTCTTTCCCCCGATCATCGCTCATGGCACTGACACACTTACGATGCATCAATGAACACGGCAGGTACCGCGGACGTACCGGCACGCATGGGCCTTGACCTCACCCCGTTCCGGGGCCTGCGCTACGACCCCGACCGGGTCGGCAGCCTGTCCGCCGTCACATCACCGCCGTACGACGTGGTCGTACGGCCCGACGGCCTGCAGCATCTGGAATCGGCGGACCCGCACAACATCGTCCGTCTGATCCTGCCGCAGGCCCCCACCCCCGGCATCCGCAACGAACAGGCGGCGGACACCCTGCACCGCTGGGTCTCCGAGGGTGTCCTGAGAGCCGACGCCGAGCCTGGCCTGTACGTCTACGAGCAGCGGGACGACGAAGGCATGTTCCAGCGGGGCGTCATCGGCGCCCTGCGCCTGTCCGAGCCGTCCGAGGGCGTGGTTCTGCCGCACGAGGACGTCATGCCGCACGTCGTCGCGGACCGCGCGGCCCTCATGCGGGCCACCTCCGCGAACCTCGAACCTCTGCTGCTGACCTACCGGGGCGACGGCACGGCCTCCGGTACGACGGCCGTCATCGAACGCACCGCGGAGCGCCCGCCCCTGCTGTCCACCACCACGGAGGACGGCTTCAGCCATCGCCTGTGGGCCGTGACCGATCCGGCCGACCTCGCCGAGGTCCACACGGATCTGGCCGACCGCCAGGCACTCATCGCCGACGGCCACCACCGCTGGGCGACCTATCTGCAGATCCGCGGGGAGCACCCCTCACCCAGCCCCTGGGACTACGGCCTGGTGCTCCTGGTGGACACCGCACGCCATCCGCTCCGCGTCCGCGCGATCCACCGTCTCCTGCACCAGCTCCCGGTGCCCGAGGCCCTCGCGGCCCTGGACGACTCCTTCCGCGTACGCCGCATCGACGAACCCCTCCCCGCGGCCCTGTCGGCCCTCTCCGTAGCGGCCACCGAGGGAAACGCCTTCCTCCTTGCGGGCGACGGCACCTTCCACCTCGTCGACCGCCCCTCCCCCGACCTCCTCGCCCGTACGATCCCGCCGGACCCGCCGGAGGCCTGGCGGACCCTCGACGCGACGGTCCTGCACGCCACGCTGCTCGACCACATCTGGAAGATTCCGGACATTCCCGAGCACATCGCGTACATCCACGACACGGCCGCCACGGTCGCCAAGGCGGAGCGCGACGGCGGCACGGCCGTCCTGATGCACCCGGTCCGCGAGGAGGTCGTACGCGATCTGGCGAGCCAGGGCGTCACGATGCCCCGCAAGTCGACGTCCTTCGGCCCGAAGCCGGCGTCGGGCCTGGTGCTGCGCGCCCTCGCCGTCTGACACACCCCTCGGAAACACGAACGGGCGGGACTCCCCTCAGGGAATCCCGCCCGCACGCTTCTACGCTTCCTGAGGGCCCCGAAGGACCTCAGTCCTCCAGATCGCCCTTGGCCTCGCCCTTGGCGCCGTCTGTGTGGCTGTCCTTGTGGCTGCCGTCCACCTCGACGGCGTCCTCCGGCTCATCCCCGGAGTCCTCGACCGCTTCGGCCTCGTCGGAGTCCTCGGTCGCAGCGGCGTCAGCGGGGGCGTCGGTCTCGGCAACCTCGACGGCCGGCACCTCGGAGGTCAAGACCTCCGGAGCGCTGTCGTCGTCGCTGACGTCATCGTCCTCGACATCGACATCGACATCGACGTCGTGCTCCTGCGACTCCGTGTCCACGATCTCGACCTCAACCTCAACCTCGTCATCGTCCTTGACGAGCGCGTCCACGAACTCGACGCCGTCGAGTTCCGCGAGGCGGTCGGAGGCGTCCGTGCTGCCCTCCTTGTCGGACTCGACGGCCTTGGCGAACCACTCACGGGCCTCGCCCTCACGACCGGCCGCGAGCAGCGCGTCGGCGTACGCGTAACGCAGCCGCGGGGTCCAGGGCTGTGCGGAGTTGGAGGCCAGCTCGGGGCTCTGCAGCGTGACGATGGCAGCGTCGAGCTGGCCCATGTCCCGCCGCGCACCGGCCGCCACGAGCCGCATCTCGACCTGTCCGGCCTTGTCGAGCTTCTGGACCTCGGGAGCCCCGGCCATGTCGAGCGCCCTCTCGGGGCGCCCCAGGCCACGCTCGCAGTCCGCCATGACGGGCCACAGGTCCACGTTGCCGGTCATGCGCCGCGCGGCCCTGAACTCGGCGAGTGCCTCGCTGTACTTCTGGTTCGCGTATGCGGCGAAACCGGCGGCCTCACGCACAGCGGCGACACGGGACGCGAGCCGCAGCGCGACCCTGGAGTAGCCGTAAGCGCCCTCGGGGTCCTCGTCGATGAGCCGGGCCACCATCACCAGGTTCCTGGAGACGTCCTCGGCAAGTCCCTTGGGCAGGCTCATGAGCTCCTGCCGTACGTCCTTGTCGATCTCGTCGCCCGTGACCTCGTCCGGGATCGGCAGCCGCTTGATCGGCTCGCGGTCACGGTCGCGCTCGTCGCGGAAGCGGCCACCGGCACGGTCGTCGCGCCCACCACGGTCGTCGCGCCCACGGAAGCCACCACCACTGGGGCGGCCACGGCTGTCGTCGCGGCGGGGCCCGCCACGGTCGTCGCGTCCACGGAAACCGCCGCGGTCGCCGCCGGCGCTGCCACGGTTGTCGTCACGCCTGAAAGCCGGGCGGTCGCTGCCGCCGCCGCGGTTGTCGTCACGGCGGTCGTCGCGACGGAACGCCGGACGGTCGTTGTCACGACGCGGAGCACCACGCTCATCATCACGACGGAACGCCGGACGGTCACCGCCACGATTGTCGTCACGGCGGAAGCCACCGCGGTCACCGCCACCGCCACCGCGATTGTCGTCACGCCGGAAACCACCACGGTCGCCACCACCGCGATTGTCGTCACGGCGGTCGTCGCGACGGAAGGGCGGACGGTCGTTGTCACGGCGCGGAGCACCACGCTCATCGTCACGACGGAACGCCGGACGGTCACCGCCGCCACGGTTGTCATCACGACGGAAAGGCGGACGGTCGCCGCCGCCACTGCGGTCGTCGCGCCCACGGAAACCACCGCGGTCGCCACCGCCGCTGCTGCCGCCACGGTTGTCGTCACGCCGGAAACCACCACGGTCGCCACCACCGCGATTGTCGTCACGGCGGAAGGGCGGACGGTCGTTGTCACGACGCGGAGCACCACGCTCATCGTCACGACGGAACGCCGGACGGTCACCGCCACGATTGTCGTCACGCCGGAAACCACCACGGTCACCGCCGCCGCGATTGTCGTCACGGCGGTCGTCGCGACGGAACGCCGGACGGTCGCCGTCACGACGCGGGGCACCGCGGTCACGGTCGTCGCGGCTCGGCCCGCTGGGCCGGTCGTCACGGCGGAAGGGCGGACGGCTTCCACCACTGCGGTTGTCATCGCGGCGGAAGCCACCGCGGTCGCCGCCACCACTGCCGCCACCACGGTTGTCGTCACGCCTGAAGGCCGGACGGTCACCGCCACCACCGCGGTTGTCGTCGCGGCGGAAAGGCGGACGGTCGTTGTCACGGCGCGGAGCACCACGCTCATCGTCACGACGGAAGGGCGGGCGATCGCCACCGCCACGGTTGTCGTCACGTCGGCCGGCCCCGCCGCGATCGTTGTCACGGCTCGGGCCCCCGCGGTAGCCGCCGCGGTCACCACTGTCCCGGCGTCGCTGATCGCGCTCCGGTCGCTCGTCGGGAGAGTTGGTGGACATGGGTGACTCCTGTCATCGGTACCGCAAGTCATTCTCGCGCAGCCGGGTACCCGGCGCGCTTCGGAAAAACAAAAAAGGACCTCTGGTCCCAGCGAGTCGCTGGGACCAGAGGTCCTCCAAAGATTGTTCGGCGGCGTCCTACTCTCCCACAGGGTCCCCCCTGCAGTACCATCGGCGCTGTAAGGCTTAGCTTCCGGGTTCGGAATGTAACCGGGCGTTTCCCTCACGCTATGACCACCGAAACCCTTTCAGACACTCCGCCAGATGGCAGAGCTGTGAACGGGCAGCGAACAAGCACACTATTTAATTGACTAGTGGAACTGTTCAGCCAGCACAACCGTTCGTTGTCTGGGAACTACACAGTGGACGCGAGCAACTGAGGACAAGCCCTCGGCCTATTAGTACCGGTCAGCTCCACCCCTTACAGGGCTTCCACATCCGGCCTATCAACCCAGTCGTCTACTGGGAGCCTTAACCAATCTAGTTGGTGGGAATACTCATCTCGAAGCAGGCTTCCCGCTTAGATGCTTTCAGCGGTTATCCCTCCCGAACGTAGCCAACCAGCCATGCCCTTGGCAGGACAACTGGCACACCAGAGGTTCGTCCGTCCCGGTCCTCTCGTACTAGGGACAGCCCTTCTCAATATTCCTACGCGCACAGCGGATAGGGACCGAACTGTCTCACGACGTTCTAAACCCAGCTCGCGTACCGCTTTAATGGGCGAACAGCCCAACCCTTGGGACCGACTCCAGCCCCAGGATGCGACGAGCCGACATCGAGGTGCCAAACCATCCCGTCGATATGGACTCTTGGGGAAGATCAGCCTGTTATCCCCGGGGTACCTTTTATCCGTTGAGCGACGGCGCTTCCACAAGCCACCGCCGGATCACTAGTCCCGACTTTCGTCCCTGCTCGACCCGTCGGTCTCACAGTCAAGCTCCCTTGTGCACTTACACTCAACACCTGATTGCCAACCAGGCTGAGGGAACCTTTGGGCGCCTCCGTTACTCTTTAGGAGGCAACCGCCCCAGTTAAACTACCCATCAGACACTGTCCCTGATCCGGATCACGGACCCAGGTTAGACATCCAGCACGACCAGACTGGTATTTCAACGACGACTCCACACTGGCTGGCGCCAATGCTTCACAGTCTCCCAGCTATCCTACACAAGCCGAACCGAACACCAATATCAAACTATAGTAAAGGTCCCGGGGTCTTTCCGTCCTGCTGCGCGAAACGAGCATCTTTACTCGTAGTGCAATTTCACCGGGCCTATGGTTGAGACAGTCGAGAAGTCGTTACGCCATTCGTGCAGGTCGGAACTTACCCGACAAGGAATTTCGCTACCTTAGGATGGTTATAGTTACCACCGCCGTTTACTGGCGCTTAAGTTCTCAGCCTCGCACACCCGAAGGTGCACTAACCGGTCCCCTTAACGTTCCAGCACCGGGCAGGCGTCAGTCCGTATACATCGCCTTACGGCTTCGCACGGACCTGTGTTTTTAGTAAACAGTCGCTTCTCGCTGGTCTCTGCGGCCACCCCCAGCTCACCGAGTAAATCGGATCACCAAGAATGGCCCCCTTCTCCCGAAGTTACGGGGGCATTTTGCCGAGTTCCTTAACCATAGTTCACCCGAACGCCTCGGTATTCTCTACCTGACCACCTGAGTCGGTTTAGGGTACGGGCCGCCATGAAACTCGCTAGAGGCTTTTCTCGACAGCATAGGATCATCCACTTCACCACAATCGGCTCGGCATCAGGTCTCACCCTTAACGTCATCCGGATTTACCTAGATAACGGGCTACACCCTTACCCCGGGACTACCACCGCCCGGGCTGGACTACCTTCCTGCGTCACCCCATCACTCACCTACTACAGGTCTGGTCCGTCGGCTCCACCACTTTCCATTCCCCGAAGGGTCCGGAACGGCTTCACGGACTTAGCATCGCCTGGTTCGATGTTTGACGCTTCACAGCGGGTACCGGAATATCAACCGGTTATCCATCGACTACGCCTGTCGGCCTCGCCTTAGGTCCCGACTTACCCTGGGCAGATCAGCTTGACCCAGGAACCCTTAGTCAATCGGCGCACACGTTTCTCACGTGTGTATCGCTACTCATGCCTGCATTCTCACTCGTGAACCGTCCACCACTGCCTTCCGGCGCGGCTTCACCCGGCACACGACGCTCCCCTACCCATCCATACAGGCGTTGGCCCTATTGCATGAATGACACGACTTCGGCGGTACGCTTGAGCCCCGCTACATTGTCGGCGCGGAATCACTAGACCAGTGAGCTATTACGCACTCTTTCAAGGGTGGCTGCTTCTAAGCCAACCTCCTGGTTGTCTGTGCGACTCCACATCCTTTCCCACTTAGCGTACGCTTAGGGGCCTTAGTCGATGCTCTGGGCTGTTTCCCTCTCGACCATGGAGCTTATCCCCCACAGTCTCACTGCCGCGCTCTCACTTACCGGCATTCGGAGTTTGGCTAAGGTCAGTAACCCGGTAGGGCCCATCGCCTATCCAGTGCTCTACCTCCGGCAAGAAACACACGACGCTGCACCTAAATGCATTTCGGGGAGAACCAGCTATCACGGAGTTTGATTGGCCTTTCACCCCTAACCACAGGTCATCCCCCAGGTTTTCAACCCTGGTGGGTTCGGTCCTCCACGACCTCTTACAGCCGCTTCAACCTGCCCATGGCTAGATCACTCCGCTTCGGGTCTTGAGCGCGCTACTATATCGCCCTATTCGGACTCGCTTTCGCTACGGCTTCCCCACACGGGTTAACCTCGCAACACACCGCAAACTCGCAGGCTCATTCTTCAAAAGGCACGCAGTCACGACCCACCAAGTAAACTTGATGAGCGACGCTCCCACGGCTTGTAGGCACACGGTTTCAGGTACTATTTCACTCCGCTCCCGCGGTACTTTTCACCATTCCCTCACGGTACTATCCGCTATCGGTCACCAGGGAATATTTAGGCTTAGCGGGTGGTCCCGCCAGATTCACACGGGATTTCTCGGGCCCCGTGCTACTTGGGTGTCTCTCAAACGAGCCGTTGATGTTTCGACTACGGGGGTCTTACCCTCTACGCCGGACCTTTCGCATGTCCTTCGCCTACACCAACGGTTTCTGACTCGTCTCACAGCCGGCAGACTGTGAAAGAGAGATCCCACAACCCCGCATGCGCAACCCCTGCCGGGTCTCACACACATACGGTTTGGCCTCATCCGGTTTCGCTCGCCACTACTCCCGGAATCACGGTTGTTTTCTCTTCCTGCGGGTACTGAGATGTTTCACTTCCCCGCGTTCCCTCCACACACCCTATGTGTTCAGATGTGGGTGACAGCCCATGACGACTGCCGGGTTTCCCCATTCGGAAACCCCCGGATCAAAGCCTGGTTGACGGCTCCCCGGGGACTATCGTGGCCTCCCACGTCCTTCATCGGTTCCTGGTACCAAGGCATCCACCGTGCGCCCTTAAAAACTTGGCCACAGATGCTCGCGTCCACTGTGCAGTTCTCAAACAACGACCAACCACCCATCACCCCACCCTTACCAGGTGAGTGCACTGGGGCCGGCACCGAAGGACGACCATGACGGCCGCACCTTCAGACACCCAACAGCGTGCCCGACCCTCTCGACCCCCCGGGTCTGCTTTCCACGCCCCGAAGGACAGTACTTGCAGCCCGAAGAAGACTGAGAGTGCCGAATAATCAACGTTCCACCCTTGAGCAACCAGCATCGAACATTCGCCGATGTACTGGCCTCTGACCAGGTTCCCGAAGGTTCCTGGTAAGAAATGCTCCTTAGAAAGGAGGTGATCCAGCCGCACCTTCCGGTACGGCTACCTTGTTACGACTTCGTCCCAATCGCCAGTCCCACCTTCGACAGCTCCCTCCCCACAAGGGGGTTGGGCCACCGGCTTCGGGTGTTACCGACTTTCGTGACGTGACGGGCGGTGTGTACAAGGCCCGGGAACGTATTCACCGCAGCAATGCTGATCTGCGATTACTAGCAACTCCGACTTCATGGGGTCGAGTTGCAGACCCCAATCCGAACTGAGACAGGCTTTTTGAGATTCGCTCCACCTTGCGGTATCGCAGCTCATTGTACCTGCCATTGTAGCACGTGTGCAGCCCAAGACATAAGGGGCATGATGACTTGACGTCGTCCCCACCTTCCTCCGAGTTGACCCCGGCAGTCTCCTGTGAGTCCCCATCACCCCGAAGGGCATGCTGGCAACACAGAACAAGGGTTGCGCTCGTTGCGGGACTTAACCCAACATCTCACGACACGAGCTGACGACAGCCATGCACCACCTGTCACCCGACCACAAGGGGGGCCGTATCTCTACGGCTTTCCGGGCGATGTCAAGCCTTGGTAAGGTTCTTCGCGTTGCGTCGAATTAAGCCACATGCTCCGCTGCTTGTGCGGGCCCCCGTCAATTCCTTTGAGTTTTAGCCTTGCGGCCGTACTCCCCAGGCGGGGAACTTAATGCGTTAGCTGCGGCACCGACGACGTGGAATGTCGCCAACACCTAGTTCCCACCGTTTACGGCGTGGACTACCAGGGTATCTAATCCTGTTCGCTCCCCACGCTTTCGCTCCTCAGCGTCAGTAATGGCCCAGAGATCCGCCTTCGCCACCGGTGTTCCTCCTGATATCTGCGCATTTCACCGCTACACCAGGAATTCCGATCTCCCCTACCACACTCTAGTCTGCCCGTATCGAATGCAGACCCGGGGTTAAGCCCCGGGCTTTCACATCCGACGCGACAGACCGCCTACGAGCTCTTTACGCCCAATAATTCCGGACAACGCTTGCGCCCTACGTATTACCGCGGCTGCTGGCACGTAGTTAGCCGGCGCTTCTTCTGCAGGTACCGTCACTTTCGCTTCTTCCCTGCTGAAAGAGGTTTACAACCCGAAGGCCGTCATCCCTCACGCGGCGTCGCTGCATCAGGCTTTCGCCCATTGTGCAATATTCCCCACTGCTGCCTCCCGTAGGAGTCTGGGCCGTGTCTCAGTCCCAGTGTGGCCGGTCGCCCTCTCAGGCCGGCTACCCGTCGTCGCCTTGGTGAGCTTCTACCTCACCAACAAGCTGATAGGCCGCGGGCTCATCCTTCACCGCCGGAGCTTTCAACCCCCACCCATGCGAGTAGAAGTATCATCCGGTATTAGACCCCGTTTCCAGGGCTTGTCCCAGAGTGAAGGGCAGATTGCCCACGTGTTACTCACCCGTTCGCCACTAATCCACCCCGAAGGGCTTCATCGTTCGACTTGCATGTGTTAAGCACGCCGCCAGCGTTCGTCCTGAGCCAGGATCAAACTCTCCGTGAATGTCTGCCGGTAATCCGGCGAAACACCAAAAAGAGCGGAACCATCGACCGGAATAAGATCGATGATTCACAGCGTCCTCGCTGATGCGCCTACCGTGCTTGCGCCCGGCAGGACTTTTTCAAAGGAACCTCGTCCCGACCGAACGGCCGGAGACGGGGTATCAACATATCTGGCGTTGATTTTTGGCACGCTGTTGAGTTCTCAAGGAACGGACGCTTCCTTTGTACTCACCCTCTCGGGCTTTCCTCCGGGCGCTTCCCTTCGGTCTTGCTGTTTTACTGTTGTGCTTGTCTCGCTGTCTTGCGTTTCCGACTCTATCAGACCGTTTCCGGTTCCGATTTCCTCGGTGCTTTCCAGGTTTTCGCTTTCGCGTTTCCCTTTCCGGCGATTTCGACTCTACCAGACCCTTTCAGGCCGTGATTCCCAGTCGGTGGGATTTGCCTATTGGCCTTGCGGCCTTTCGACATTCACTACGTTAACCGATCCCCTCGGCAACTCATAATCGAGTTCCGCGAGTTCGAATTCAGGCATGCGGACATGCTGAACGGACCCTCGCTGAGAGGAAGTCGTAGGTAGTGGGTTGGCCGCTTCCGGCTGCTGGCTGAACGCAGTACCCGGGTCAAGCGGCTCGGACTACATTACGTAGCGCCCAGGAGCGAGTCAAGTTCGGCGGCGGCGAGGGGTGTGGGCCCGATAAGGGCTCACCGTCGGGTCGTTGGTGATCCAGAAGCGCCACGGGTGGACGCCTCCGTCGCCGGCGACTCCGGTACGCGGACCGCTGAGTACCTGGTCGGAGGTCACCGGGGTGCCGTGCAGGAGGCTCAGCGGTGAACTCTCCGAGGCGCATGCGTCCGTACCGTCGAGGGATCTGTCGACCCCCAGGGCCGTGGCCAGACGGGCCGGGCCTTTGGCCAGTTCTCGGTCGTGTCGGGCCGAAAGTCGACGTTTGCGGGCGACTTCGATGCCTTCGGTGATCTCCCCCGCGCGGAGCAGGATCCCGCTCGCCGTGCCCTCGGGGCCACAGACCAGGTTCATGCAGTGCCACATGCCGTAGGTGAAGTAGACGTACACGTGTCCGGGCGGGCCGAACATCACGGCATTGCGGGCGGTGGGGCCGCGATAGGCGTGCGAGCCGGGGTCGTTCGGGCCGTCGTAGGCCTCGACCTCGGTGATGCGCAGCTCGATCGGATCGGTCCGGCCGTCCGGGTCCGTGCGCACGAGCACGCGCCCGAGGAGGTCGGGGGCCACTTCGAGTACGGGTCGATCGAAGAAGGTCCGGGCGAGGGGCGTACGGTCAGGGGCCGCGATCATGGAATCCGAGCGTAGTCCACATGTGTGACTGCCTGCGGGGTGGTCAGGGAGCGCCCGTCTTGCCAGGGTGAGGGCGCGGAACCGGACCCGGCTGGATCGCGTATGTATGGATCAAGGATCCGATCCGGACCCAACAACAACGGGGCGTTGCCCGAAAGAGGAGAAGACGATGGGGTTCAAGCGGCTGCTTGCGAGTCTGGGGGCCGGTGGGGCTTCGGTCGAGACGGAGCTCACCGAGGTCAACGTCGTTCCCGGTGGTGTCGTCCAGGGTGAGGTGCGGATCCAGGGCGGATCCGTGAACCAGGCGATCGAGGGACTGTCGGTCGGGCTGCAGGCCAAGGTCGAGGTCGAGGGTCACGACGACCAGGAGTACAAGCAGAACATCGAGTTCGCGAAGCTCCAGCTCGGTGGTGCCTTCGAGCTGCAGGCGAACGGCGTGCACGCGGTGCCGTTCGGTCTGGAGATCCCGTGGGAGACGCCGATCACGAACATCGCCGGTCAGTCGCTGCGCGGCATGAACATCGGTGTGACCACGGAGCTGGCCATCGCGCGCGCGGTGGACTCCGGTGACCTGGACCCGATCAACGTGCACCCCCTGCCGGCGCAGCAGGCGCTGCTGGACGCCTTCATCCAGCTCGGCTTCCGCTTCAAGAGCGCGGACCTGGAGAAGGGGCACATCCGCGGTACGCGGCAGAAGCTGCCGTTCTACCAGGAGATCGAGTTCTTCCCGCCGCAGCAGTACCGCGGTCTGAACCAGGTCGAGCTGACCTTCGTCGCGGACGACCGCGAGATGGACGTCGTCCTGGAGATGGACAAGAAGCCGGGTCTGTTCAGTGAGGGCAGCGACTCCTTCCGTTCCTTCCAGGTGGGTCTGAACGACTTCCAGGGGACGGACTGGACGGCGTACCTCAACCAGTGGCTGTCCGAGGTGGGCAGTCGCCGCAACTGGTTCTAGGCTTTCAGGCTCGGGGGCGAGAGTTTCCAAGGAGCAGGAACCGATCAGGAGGTGCCGAGGTGACGGAGTCCAAGAGGCCGCCGCTTCCCCACGACTTCCATCCCGTCGTGCCGTCGTTCACCGTCACGAGTGAGGACGTCGAGGCGGGTGCGACGCTGAAGGACGCTCAGGTCCACGCGGCCGGGAACACCTCGCCGCAGCTCCGCTGGGAGGGCTTCCCGGCGGAGACCGGCAGTTTCGCCGTGACGTGCTTCGATCCGGACGCTCCCACGGGGAGCGGCTTCTGGCACTGGGTCGTGTTCGACATTCCGGTCTCGGTGACGGAACTGCCGGCAGGCGCGGGCACGGGGAAGTTCGAGGGGCTGCCCGATGGGGCGGTCCAGGTGCGCAACGACTACGGGTCGAAGGACTTCGGGGGCGCGGCGCCTCCGGCGGGTGATCCGGCGCACCGGTACGTGTTCACCGTGTACGCGGTGGACCAGCAGAAGCTCGGTCCGGACTCGGACACCTCACCGGCCGCGGTCGGCTTCAACCTCCGGTTCCACACGCTCGCGAGGGCGCAGCTCGTCGCCGAGTACGCGGCTCCCGCGGAGAGCTGACCTTTCACTGAGTGTTTTGCCCGCCTCTGGTCTTGGAATTGATCAGGGGCGGGCATTTTTATTGCGTTGTCCATCTCGGCATGCCCGGCCAGAGTTGATCCACGCCCGCCAGGTGGTGGGCCGGTGCACATGGGAGGTGGGCTGGATGCGTGACACGCTGGTGCTGAATGCGAGCTTCGAGCCGCTGTCGACGGTGACGTTGAACAGAGCCGTCGTTCTGGTGCTGCAGGACAAGGCAGTCGTCGAGCAGGCCCACCCCGAACTGCGCATGCGCGGAGCCGCGCTGGACATACCGGCGCCCCGGGTGATCAGGCTCTGCCGTTATGTGCGGGTGCCCTTCCGAAGACAAGCACCGTGGTCGCGGCGGGGTGTGCTGGTCCGTGACCGGCACAAGTGCGCGTACTGCGGTCGGCGTGCGACCACGGTGGACCACGTGGTGCCGCGGGCGCAGGGGGGTCAGGACTCGTGGCTGAACACGGTCGCGTCCTGCGCGGAGGACAATCACCGGAAGGCTGCTCGGACGCCTGATCAGGCGGGGATGCCGTTGTTGCGGCGGCCGTTCGAGCCGACGCCTGCCGATGCGATGTTGCTTGCGCTGGGGCGGGACGATCTTGAGGCTTTGCCTGAGTGGCTTGCGCAGCCGGCGTAGTCGCTCCGCCGGGTTGCGTTGTCGGGTGCGGGTGCGTTGTGGCTGGCCGCGCCGTTCCCCGCGCCCCTGAAGACAAAGGACTGCGCCGTTCCCCGCGCCCCTGGGCAGTCAGCCCCTCCGGCACTTGAGGCGTGGGGGTTCGGGGGCGGAGCCATCGAGTACGGGGTGGGCAGCGGAAGGGGCCCGCCTCCTGGGAGGTGAGCCCCTCTTTTGTGGCGAGTGTCGTCGTCAGTCCACTGACGGCTTTTCTCGGCGTTCCGTGGGGGCGTTGCCTCCCTGGCCCTGGCCCTGGCCGCCGCCCCCGCCCATGCCGCCCATCGGGCCGAAGTTGCCCATGGCGCCGCTCAGACCCTTGAGCGCGTCACCGATCTCGCTGGGCACGATCCAGAGCTTGTTGGCGTCGCCTTCGGCGATCTTCGGAAGCATCTGGAGGTACTGGTAGGCGAGGAGCTTCTGGTCCGCGTCACCGGCGTGGATGGACTCGAAGACCGTACGGATCGCCTGGGCCTCACCCTCGGCGCGCAGCGCGGCGGCGCGGGCCTCACCTTCGGCCCGGAGGATCGCGGACTGCTTCTCACCCTCGGCGGTGAGGATCTGCGACTGGCGGATACCTTCCGCGGTGAGGATCGCGGCGCGCTTGTCACGGTCGGCGCGCATCTGCTTCTCCATCGAGTCCTGGATGGAGGTGGGCGGCTCGATCGCCTTGAGCTCGACGCGGTTGACGCGGATGCCCCACTTGCCGGTGGCCTCGTCGAGGACACCGCGCAGGGCCGCGTTGATCTCCTCTCGGGAGGTCAGGGTCCGCTCCAGGTCCATGCCACCGATGATGTTGCGGAGCGTGGTGACGGTGAGCTGCTCGATCGCCTGGATGTAGCTGGCGACCTCGTAGGTCGCGGCGCGGGCGTCGGTCACCTGGTAGTAGATGACGGTGTCGATGTTCACGACCAGGTTGTCCTGGGTGATCACCGGCTGGGGCGGGAACGGCACGACCTGTTCACGGAGGTCGATGCGGTTGCGGATCGAGTCGATGAACGGGACGACGATGTTGAGGCCCGCGTTGAGGGTCCGCGTGTAGCGGCCGAAGCGCTCGACGATCGCGGCGCTGGCCTGGGGAATGACTTGGATGGTCTTGATCAACGCGATGAAGACCAACACCACCAGAATGATCAGGACGATGATGATCGGTTCCATCGTGGCTCCCCGTACCCTTCTCCGCCTCGGTGCTTCCGGAAAATCTCGTGACTGCCGAAAATCTTGCGACTGCCGAAGATCTCGTAGCTGTCGAAGATCTTGCTGGACGAGTGTGTCAGACCACAACTCGCCACGTGTGACGTTCCGTTCACTGGACGCCTCGGGAGGTCACACAACGATCGCCGTGGCTCCCTCGATCTCGACCACATCCACCTCTTGGCCTATGTCGTAGGCCCGTGAGGTGTCGAGTGAGCGTGCGGACCAGATCTCGCCCGCGAGCTTGATCCGGCCTCCCGAACCGTCCACTCTCTCCAGGACGACGGCCTGTTTGCCCTTCAACGCGTCGATGCCCGTGGCCAGTTGGGGCCGCTGGGCGCGATGTCGGGCCGCGACGGGGCGTACCACCGCGATGAGCGCCACCGAGACGGCGGCGAAGACCACGACCTGGAGGACCACACCGCCTCCGAGGCTCGCGGTCACGGCGCCCGCGACGGCGCCGACGGCGAGCATTCCGAACTCCGGCATCGCGGTCACGACCAACGGGATTCCGAGCCCGGCCGCGCCGATCAGCCACCACACCCATGCATCGATGTCGTCCACATGGTCATGGTAGGTCCGCAGGTCCCGTCCCCGACAGGGCGCCGATCCTGTTGGGACGAGTGTTTCCGGTTGTCAGGACAGGTTTGTCGGGACAGGCCTGTCGGGACGGGGTCAGGACAGCGGGAGGCCCTGGGCGGTCCAGCGGTCGCCGGACTGGCTGACGACGAGCGGGAGGCCGAAGCACAACGAGAGGTTGCGCGAGGTGAGTTCCAGTTCCAGGGGCCCGGCCGCAAGGACCTTGCCCTGGCGGATCATCAGGACGTGGGTGAAGCCCGGAGCGATCTCCTCGACATGGTGCGTGACCATGATCATGGAGGGGGCGATCGGGTCGCGGGCGAGGCGGCCGAGACGGCGTACGAGGTCCTCGCGGCCGCCGAGGTCGAGACCGGCGGCGGGCTCGTCGAGGAGCAGCAGCTCGGGGTCGGTCATCAGCGCGCGGGCGATGAGGGTGCGCTTGCGCTCGCCCTCGGAGAGGGTGCCGAACCTGCGGTCGACGAAGTCGGTCATGCCGAGGCGGTCGAGGAAGGCGCGGGCGCGCTGCTCGTCGACGTCCTCGTAGTCCTCGTGCCAGCCGGCCGTCATGCCGTACGCGGCGGTCAGCACCGTCTGCAGGACCGTCTGGCGCTTGGGGAGCTTCTCGGCCATGGCGATGCCGGCCACGCCGATGCGCGGGCGCAGCTCGAAGACGTCGACCTTGCCGAGGGTCTCGCCGAGGATGGTGGCGGTGCCCTGGCTGGGGAAGAGGTAGCTGGAGGCGAGGTTGAGGAGGGTCGTTTTCCCGGCGCCGTTGGGTCCGAGGATGACCCAGCGCTCGCCTTCCTTGACCGACCAGGAGACCTGGTCCACCAGAGCCCGGCCCTCTCGGACCACGGATACGTCCTCAAGCTCCAGAACATCGCTCATGAGCGCGCTGTCTCCCATTGCAGTCTCGGCCGTCGCTGACGTCTGTGGACGCAGCCCCCAGGGAAAACCTACGCCACCGGTCGACCCGTCCAATCCATCGGCCGGTCCTTAAGCCGTTCCCTAAAGTGGGAGGCATGCTTTCGGAACCACGTTCAGGACGACTGGCCGCATGGGGAAATGCCCTGTTGGCCGGATTTGTTTCACCGGACGAGGCGGTCGTCGCCATCGTCGGTGAGGACGCCGTGCACCGGGTCGAGGGGATACCCGGCGAGACCGCGCCCGTCGGACTCTCGCTCGCCCTGGGGCGGCTGCGCGCCCTCGGGGCGACCGGTCTGCGGGTCGCGCTGCCCGCGCCCGGGCATCCGCTCGGGCTGAGCGGTCCGCCGGACTTCAACGCGCGCGCCCTGGAGGCCGAGGAGGCGGTGGTCTGTCACGGGGTCGCTCTGGGGCTCGTGCCCGAGGTGTACGAGGCCGGTCCCGACGGTGATGTGCATGTGGAGGTCCTCTGGCACTGTCTGCCCGTGCGTGAGGCGCCGCCCGCCGATGTGCCGTCCCTCGGTGAGGCGGAGCGAGAGCTCGCGGAGGCTTTGAGGGACGCGACGGAGATGCTGTCGCGGCTCGACGTGGCGGGTTCGGGTCCGGTCGCCGAGGCGGCGATCGACGCGTACCGGGCACGGGCCGAGCGGGCGGGCGAAGTGCTCGCTCCCGGCTATCCCCCGAGGGCGGTGCGGGTGCTGGCACTGTCGCGGCGGGTGGGGCTGCTCGTCTCGGTGGCGTCCGGCAACGGGCACGGCGGGGCGGTGAGCGCCTCGGAGATGGCCGCGCGCTCCGAGGCCCTGCGTCCGGTCGAACGCACGGCCAGGCGGGCTCAGGTGGCCGCGTACAACGCGTTCGTGGAGGAGCGGGAGCGCGGGGTGCGCTGAAGACCGCGGCAGCCGCCGAGGGCCGCGGCAGAGGTCGCGTCAAAGGCAAGGGCCCCGCGGACCGTGTGGTCCGCGGGGCCCTCGGCCTGTCAGGACGTCAGTCGTTGACGGCCTCGTTGCCGAAGGTCGGGTTCAGGAGCCCGATCACGTTGATGCTGTCCCCGACGACGTTGACGGGGACGTGGATCGGGGCCTGGACCGCGTTGCCCGAGGCGACGCCCGGGGACTTCACGGCAGCGCCGTCGGCATCCGAGTCAGCGACAGCGGCACCGGCCGAGGCACCCGCTGCGATACCGACGACGGTGACGGCCAGGGCGGCCTTCTTGGCGATGTTCATGAAAAGCGTTCCTCCTGCGATTGCGTATCCGGCCCTGCCGCGGGCCGTAGCCTGAGCAACGCCCGAGTGGCCCGGACGGCACGGCGGGCGAGCGCGTTCTGCCCGTTCGGGCCAGTGGTCCGACCAGCCGAAAAACGGACCGGCCTCCCAGGCGAACCTGGAAGGCCGGTGGTCGCTTCGACCCGGGGCGTACGTCAGCCGTTGAAGCCGTCGTTGCCGAACGCCGGGTTCAGGATGCCGATGACGTTCACGGTGTTGCCGACCGCGTTCACGGGGATGGCGACCGGGACCTGGACGAGGTTGCCCGAGGCGACACCCGGCGAGCCCACGGCCTGGCCGCCCGCGTGCGCACCGTCGGTGGCGGAGGCGAAACCGGCACCGGCGGCAACGAGGCCACCGGCCACCATCGTGACGGCAGCGGCCTTCTTCAGGTTCTTCACTTCTGAGCCCTCTCCTTGTGAACCACTGCGGCAAAGCGCCGCAGCACGCACTGGAGAACGGCGGAGATCGCAGAAGGATGCGCCATCCGGGGGACATTCCCACGACGGTATGAATCTCAGCCCGGAGGGAGACCTTCCGTATTGCCGTCCCGGAGGCCGGCCGTTCCACGGATCAGCAGGTCATCAGCCGGTCACACCGTGGCGTACGGCCCACAGCGCGGCCTGGGTGCGGTCGGAGAGGTCGAGTTTCATCAGAATGTTCGATACATGCGTCTTGACGGTCTTCTCGGAGAGGACGAGGGCGCGGGCTATCTCGCGGTTGGAGCGGCCGTCGGCGATCAGGCCGAGTACCTCGCGCTCCCGCTCGGTGAGCGAACCGCCTCTCCCCTGGCCGTAGTTGGTCCCCTCCTGGGACAGCAGCACGTCGGCCACCTCGGGCTGGAGCAGGATGTGCCCGGCGTGGACCGAGCGGATGGCTCCGGCCAGGGCGTCCGGGTCGACGTCCTTGTAGACATAGCCCGCGGCGCCCGCGCGCAGGGCCGGGATCACCGTGCGCTGCTCGGTGAAGCTGGTGACGATGAGCACGCGCGCGGGGTTGTCGAGTTCGCGGAGCCTGCGCAGGGCCTCCACGCCGTCCATGACCGGCATCTTGACGTCCATGAGGACGACGTCGGGCTTCAACTCCTCGGCGCGGGCGACTCCTTCGGCGCCGTCGGACGCCTCCCCCACGACCTCGATGTCGTCCTGCACTTCGAGGAAGGTGCGCAGCCCCCGGCGGACCACCTGGTGGTCGTCGACGAGCAGCACCTTGATGGCGTCAGGCACCAGGGACCTCCATCTCGATCGTGGTGCCCTTTCCGGGCGCCGATTCCACGGTGAGCGCGCCACCGACGCCGTTGCTCCGGTCGCGCATGGAGACCAGGCCGAGGTGGCGTCCCGCGCGGCGCGTGGCCTTGGGCTCGAAGCCGCTGCCGTCGTCCGTGACGCGCAGGACGGCTCCCGCGCCGCGCTTCTCCACGGTGACGTCGACGCGGGCCGCTCCCGAGTGCCGCAGCGCGTTGTGCAGCGCCTCCTGGGCTACCCGCAGCATGGCCTCCTCCTGAGCGGCGGGCAGCGCGCGGACGCCGCAGCTGTCGAAGGTCACGCGCGCGGAGTGGGCCCGGTCGAGGACCTGGATCTGGGTGCGCAACGTGGCGACCAGGCCGTCCTCGTCGAGGGCGGCGGGGCGCAACTCGACGACGGCGGCGCGCAGTTCGTCGGCGGCCTCCGCGGCCAGGGCGGCCACCTGCTGGAGTTCGCCCTTGGCGCGGCCCGGGTCGCGGTCCACCAGGGCCGCGGCGGCCTGGGCGGTGAGGCGCAGCGAGAACAGCTTCTGGCTGACGGCGTCGTGCAGTTCGTGGGCGAGGCGGGAACGCTCCTCGGCGATGGTGAGTTCGCGGCTGCGCTCGTACAGGCGGGCGTTCGTCAGGGCGATCGCGGCGTGCTGGGCGAGGATCCCCAGCAGTTCCTCGTCGTCCTCGGTGAAGCCGCAACCGCCTTCAGGCTTGACGCAGTTCTTGTTCGCGAGGAAGAGGGCGCCGATGACCTCGTCGCCGTCCCTGATGGGCAGGCCCAGGAAGTCGGACATGTCGGGGTGGGCGGACGGCCAGCCCTCGAAGCGCGGGTCCTTGCGCACGTCGGTGAGGCGCTCCGGGCGGGCCTCGTGCAGCATCGCGGCGAGGATGCCGTGCTGGCGCGGGAGCGGGCCGATGGCCTTCCACTGGGCGTCGCTGACCCCGTCGACGACGAACTGGGCGAAGCCCCCGTGGTCGTCGGGGACCCCCAGGGCCGCGTACTGCGCGTCGAGCAGTTCGCGCGCCGAGGCGACGATCGTCTTGAGGACGTCGCGCACCTCCAGGTGCCTGCTCATGGCCAGCAGCGCGGTGCTCACCGCGAGGAGGCCCGACCGGGGTCCATGACTCATGACCTCACGGTACCGGCGGGGTGTGACAGCGCGTATCCGCCCGGTGGTGCCCCTGATCCGGTCCTCTCGACCTAGGCCGAAGGGCCCCCGCGCACTGCGGCCCGCGCATGAGGCGGCGAGGGTCTTCGGCTTCCTACGTTGAGGACAGCCGCCCGGAGCGGCGGCTGTGGACGAGGGGACGGATCATGCCGGTAGCGATCATCACGGGGGCTTCGAAGGGGCTGGGGCGCGCGCTCGCCGGGGCTCTGGCGGAGCGGGGCTGGGGTCTGGTGCTCGACGCCAGAACGGCACAGCCCCTCCAGGAGACGGCGGATGCCCTCAGTAGGTACGGAAGGCAGGTGCGCGCACTGCCCGGGGATGTCACGGACGGCGTGCACCGTGCCGCTCTGGTGACGGCGGCCCGGGAGCTCGGTGGCGTCGATCTCCTGGTGAACAACGCGAGCGCGCTGGGCGCCGAACCGCTCGTACGCCTTGAGGCGCTGGCCCTGGACGGGCTGCGGCGGGCGCTGGAGGTGAATGTGGTCGCGGCGCTCGGGCTGGTCCAGGAGGCGCTGCCGCTGTTGCGGGAGTCGTCGGCGGGCGCGGTGATCGCCGTCAGCTCGGACGCGGCGGCGGAGGCGTACGAGACCTGGGGCGGTTACGGGGCCTCGAAGGCGGCGCTCGACCATGTCTCGGCGGTCCTCGGGGAGGAGGAGCCCGGGCTGCGGGTCTGGGCGGTCGACCCGGGTGACATGGGCACGGACCTGTACGCGGCGGCCGTCCCGGACGACGACGCTGCGCGGCCCGACCCGGCGACTGTCGTGCCGGCCTTCCTGAGGCTGCTCGACAAACGTCCGGCGAGCGGGCGCTACGGGGCCCCGGCGCTGCTGGGCCGGCGATGACGACCGCCATGGGGGTGCCCCCGCTCGACGGCGGCCGGGCAAGGAGGTGGGTGCTCCCGGAGGAGCTGTCGGCCCGTGTACCGGCCGAACAGCGGGGTCCGGGCCGGGACCGCGACTCCGTCCGCCTGCTCGTCTCACACGGGACTCAGGTGTCCCACCACGCGTTCGTGGAGCTGCCGGACCGGCTGCGGGCCGGCGACCTGCTCGTCGTGAACACCTCGGTGACGCTCGCGGCCGCCGTGGACGGCAGGGCCGGGCACGCGCGCGTGGTCGTGCATTTCTCCACGCGGGGCGACGACGGGCGCTGGGCGGTGGAGCTGCGCGAGCCCGACGGAAGGGGCACCACGCGCGCACGCGGGGGCGGGCCCGCGGGGACGGAGGTGCGGCTGCCGGGGAACGTACGGCTCGTACTGGAGGAGCCGCTCACCGGGCGGAGCGCGCGCCTGTGGTGGGGGCGGGTGTCCGATCCCGACGTGCCGGGGCTGCTGCGGCGGCACGGGAGGCCCATCCGCTACTCCTACACGGACCGGGACCAGCCGCTGTCCGCGTACCGGACCGTGTTCGCGCTGCCGTCCGCCGACGGGTCGGGAAGCGCGGAGATGCCCAGCGCGGCGCGCCCCTTCACGGCCCGGCTGGTGGCGGAGCTGGTGAGCCGGGGTGTGCAGTTCGCGCCCGTCGTCCTGCACACGGGAGTCGCCTCGGCCGAGGCGCACGAGCCGCCGTACCCGGAGCGCTTCGCGGTGCCGGAGACCTCGGCGCGGCTGATCAACGCGGCGAAGGCCGGTGACGGCCGGGTCATCGGGGTCGGCACCACGGCCGTGCGCGCCGTGGAGTCGGCGGCGGGCCCCGACGGGGTGGTGCGTGCCTCGCGGGGCTGGACCGGTCTGGTGGTGACCCCGGAGCGCGGGGTGCGGGTCGTCGACGGGCTGCTGACCGGGCTGCACGAGCCCCAGGCCTCGCATCTGCTGATGCTGGAGGCGATCGCCGGGAGGGAGGCCGTCGACCGTGGGTACGAGGAGGCGCTGCGCGGGCGCTATCTGTGGCACGAGTTCGGCGACACACACCTCATCCTCCCGGAGGAGAACCCTCACACAGAGGATTGCCCCAGCAACTGCCGGTGAGTTCACACCGTCGCCGGTGTGACCCCGCACATAGGGCGCACATCACGTACGAAGGGGCATAGGAGACAACCGGACTCCTGGTGAGCGGGGCAGACGTATTGGTCTGTCCCGATTTGCCCTTTAGGGGTCAACTACCTGGGGTCGTACGTCACACCTTTGCCATCGAAAATTCCGGCCGCTAACAATGGCTGCCGTCGCTCGATGTCGAAGGTGCTTACCCACGGCGTCAGATCCGGAAACACTTTTTGTCCCCAGCGGATCGAGAGCGGCCTCCGCGCTATTCGAAGAGGTCCTCCAGCCATGCCCAAGCAGCACAGCATTCCTGGTCGCATCCCCGCCATGACCAAGGTCCACAAGCTCTCGTTCGCCGGTGTCGCCACGCTCGGCGCCGCCGCCCTCGCGTTCTCTCTCGCTCCCGCCGACACGCAGGCGAGCGCCGACTCGGTCTCCGCCGCCCCGGCCGCCTTCTCGTCGCAGGAGCTCAAGGTGAAGACCGTCGGTCTCAGCGGGCAGCTGGCCGACGCGCAGGCCGCCGCCGCGAAGAAGAAGACCGCCGACGCCGCCGACGCGAAGAAGGCCGCCGAGGCAGCCGCGGCGAAGAAGGCAGCGGACGCCCGCAAGGCGAAGGAGGCCGCGAGCCGGTCCACAAAGCGCGCCGCGGTCAAGCCGGTCGCCGCGAAGACCTACGCGAACAACCTCGACGGCTGGATACGCCAGTCGCTGGACATCATGAAGAAGCACGGCATCCCGGGCACGTACGACGGTCTGCACCGCAACATCATCCGGGAGTCCTCGGGCAACCCGAACGCCATCAACGGCTGGGACATCAACGCCATCAACGGCGTCCCGTCGATCGGTCTGCTGCAGGTCATCAAGCCGACCTTCGACGCCTACCACGTCGCCGGCACCGTCCACAGCCAGTACAACCCGGTCGCCAACATCACCGCCGCCGCCAACTACGCGGCCGACCGGTACGGCTCGATCGACAACGTCAACAGCGCGTACTGAGGTCTGCGCGGACCTCTGCCCCGTACGCAAGAGGGCGGCACCCCGGGTGGGGTGCCGCCCTTCGCGCGTTCTCGCGTGACCGGGGCCGGATACGCGGGTGCTACTTGCGCATGACCTCCGGCTCGTGGCGGCGCAGGAAGCGGGCCACCATGAAGGCGCAGACCGCCGCGAGGGCGAACAGGGCCGTCATGTCCAGGACCCAGGTCAGCGCCGTGTGATCCCACAGGGGATCGGTCTCGGCCGTGTTGTGCGGGTTGATCTTGTTGAAGTCGAGCGTGGAGCCCGCGGCACCGACCGCCCAGCGCGACGGCATCAGATACGAGAACTGGTTGACGCCGATGGCACCGTTCAGCGGGAACAGGCAGCCGGTGAAGACGACCTGGATGATCGCGAACATCACCAGCAGCGGCATGGTCTTCTCGGCGGTCTTCACCAGCGAGGAGATGACCAGGCCGAACATCATCGAGGTGAAGCCGAGCGCCATGATCGGCAGGGAGAGTTCCAGCGCGACCGCGCCGCCGAGGATCAGGCCCTCGTCGGGGATCGTCCGGCTCATGAAGCCGATCGCGCCGACCAGCGCGCCCTGGAACATGGTGATGACGCCGAGAACGATCACCTTGGACATCAGGTACGCGGAGCGCGACAGACCGGTCGCGCGCTCACGCTCGTAGATGACCCGTTCCTTGATCAGCTCACGGACCGAGTTCGCGGCGCCCGCGAAACAGGCGCCGACCGCGAGGATCAGCAGCACCGTCGCGGCCGTGCTGTTCGGCACGGGCAGGCCGTTCGGCTGCAGCTTCTCGTTCACCAGCAGCGTCTTGTCCGGCTCGATGAGCAGGCTGACCGCGCCGAGGACCGCAGGCAGGATCACCGTAAGGGCCAGGAAGCCCTTGTCGGACGCGATGACCGAGACGTACCGCCGGACCAGAGTGCTCAGCTGGGAGACCCAGCCCTGGGGCTTCGGCGGGCGCATCGCCTGCGGCGGCGGCATGTGTACGGACTGCGGCGCGACCGCGTCGATGTCCGCGGCGTACATCTGGTAGTGCTGCGAGCCCTTCCAGCGGCCCGCCCAGTCGTAGTCGCGGTAGTTCTCGAAGGCGGAGAAGACGTCGGCCCATGTGTCGTAGCCGAAGAAGTTCAGGGCCTCCTCGGGAGGTCCGAAATAGGCCACGGATCCGCCGGGCGCCATGACCAGAAGTTTGTCGCAGATGGCCAGTTCGGCCACCGAGTGCGTGACGACGAGGACCGTACGGCCGTCGTCGGCGAGACCGCGCAGCAACTGCATGACATCGCGGTCCATACCCGGGTCGAGGCCGGAGGTCGGCTCGTCCAGGAAGATCAGCGACGGCTTGGTGAGCAGCTCCAGGGCCACCGAGACGCGCTTGCGCTGGCCACCGGAGAGGGAGGTGACCTTCTTCTCCTTGTGGATGTCGAGCTTGAGCTCGCGCAGCACCTCGTCGATCCGGGAGTCGCGCTCCTGGGTCGTGGTGTCCGCGGGGAAGCGCAGCTTGGCCGCGTACTTGAGGGCCTTCTTGACGGTCAGTTCCTTGTGCAGGATGTCGTCCTGCGGGACCAGACCGATGCGCTGGCGCAGCTCCGCGAACTGCTTGTAGAGATTTCTGTTGTCGTAGAGGACGTCACCCTCGTTGGCGGGGCGGTAGCCCGTGAGCGCCTTCAGGAGGGTCGACTTGCCCGAGCCGGAGGGGCCGATCACCGCGATGAGCGACTTCTCCGGTACGCCGAAGGAGACGTCCTTGAGGATCTGCTTGCCGCCGTCGACCGTGACGGTCAGGTGGCGGGCCGAGAAGGAGACCTCACCGGTGTCGACGAACTCTTCCAGGCGGTCGCCCACCATGCGGAACGTCGAGTGGCCGACGCCGACGATGTCGTTCGGGCCGAGCAGCGCGGAGCCGCCCTTGGCGATCGGCATACCGTTGACGAACGTGCCGTTGTGCGAGCCGAGGTCGCGGATCTCGGCCCGCCCGTCGGGCGTCGCGTGGAACTCGGCGTGGTGGCGCGAGACCTGCAGGTCGGACACGACCAGCTCGTTCTCCAGCGCACGGCCGATACGCATCACGCGGCCGAGCGACATCTGGTGGAACGTGGTCGGGCTGCGGTCCCCGTAGACCGGGGGCGCCCCCGCGCCGCCTCCGGCGCCCTGCTGCTGCGGGATGTGCCCGCCCCCCTGCTTCGACTGCTGCCAGCTCTGCTCCGGCGCCTGCGGCTGCGGAGTCTGCTGGGCCCAGCCGGCCGCGGGTGCGCCCTGAGCGGCGTACGGCTGCTGCTGGGGCTGCGCCTGCGGTGCGCCGGCCGCGGCGCCCGTCAGGCTCAGGCGCGGTCCGTCGGTCGCGTTGCCGAGGTGCACGGCCGAGCCGGGGCCGATCTCCATCTGATGGATCCGCTGCCCCTGCACGAATGTGCCGTTGGTGCTGCCGTGGTCCTCGATGACCCAACTGCGGCCGCCCCAGCTGATCGTGGCGTGACGCCAGGACACCCTGGCGTCTTCGAGCACGATGTCACCCTGCGGATCACGTCCGAGGGTGTATGGCCTGGACGCGTCGAGCGTCCAGGTACGTCCGTTCAATTCCAGTACGAGTTCCGGCACTCCATGCCCCACTGTGTTGTCCCCCGATGTACCCCCAACACAGGGAGTCTAGGGATGTCGAACATCGTGGGGAACTATTTCAGTAGGAGGCCCCTGACCGAAAGTCGGGCCTCCCGAAGACCGTGTACGGGCGCCTTGTCCGTTTCCGTTGACGGGGTTGAAACCGGACCGGAGAGTGGTAATCCCACGCGAGGGGGACACCGCGGCGGAGGTGTCGCGGGCGGGAGTCGGGGGGCTGATGATGAGCGACGGGTCCGTGGGACACGGCAGGCGCGTACCGGTGGGAAATGTGCTGCTGTCCTCGATCGCCGCTGTGAGCTGGGCGTTGATAGGCATGGTGGGCGTGGCCGCGCTCGGGCTGCATCTGCTCGGCGCCGACGAGACGGCCTCGCTCGGGCCGATGACCGCGGCCCTCGTGGCACTCGGGGCGGGTGGTTCGGTGACACCCTCGGGCGACATGTCGGCGTTCGGGCTGGAAGGCGCGCAGGCCGACACCGCCCTCCAGATCACGCCACTCGGGGTGAGCCTGGTGGGCGCGCTGCTGCTGTCCTGGTTCTTCCTGCGCTCCCTTCGCGCGGCTGGTGCGGTGGTCTCGCCCGCCGAGCTGACGGCGCGGGCGGCCACGGTGGCCGCGCTCTTCGTGGCGATGCTGGGGGGTCTCGCCTGGGCGGGACACGACATCATCACGATCGACGGGGGTTCGCTCGGGCTCGACAAGCTGCCCGGCGGCGGGGTGCCCGACGACGTGGAGGTGCCAGGGCTCGGCAACATCGGCGGCCTGCTGCCGGACCGGCTCGGAGACCTCGCGGACGCGAACGCCAAGGTGGGCTTCACCGTCGACACCGTGCCGACGCTCCTCGGCGGTCTCGGCTGGGTGCTCGGCGTCCTGCTGATCGCGCTGCTGGCCTCGCGCAGGACCCCGCTGCCGGGCGGCTGGACGGCCGTGCACCGGCTGGTGCGGCCCGCGGTGTCCGCGCTGGTCACGGTGTTGCTGGTGGCGGTCCTGGCGGGGTTCGCGGCGGCCGCGTACGCGGCGATCGGCGACGACAACCCGAAACGGATCGCCGGCGCCGCGCTGCTCGGGGCGCCCAACGGGGTGTGGCTCGGCATCCCGATCGGGCTCCTCGTGCCGTGGGACGGGAAGGCGACGGGTCCCTTCCTCCAGTTCCTGCCGGACCCCATGGACGACCTCCTGAAGTTCTCGGACAAGCCCGTCACGCTGGGCAGGCTGGCCGAACTGGACGGCCGGGTCTGGCTGCTGGGCATCGCGGCGGCCCTGATGATGCTGTTCGCGGGCGTCCTGACCGCGGCACGCACTCCGTTCGTACGGGAGCGGGGCGTCCTCGGTTTCGCGGGGCGCTGCGCGCTGCGGCTGGCGGTCGTGACCGCGCTGGTGCTGCCGTTGCTGGTCTGGCTGACCGAGGTGTCCGTGGACGCCTCGCTGTCCGTGCTCGGCATCGACGCGTTCGACTCCGGGATCGAGCTGCGCGGGCAGCCCGGCATGGCCCTGCTGCTCGGCGCGCTGTGGGGCGCGGGCGCGGGGGCGGTGGGCGCGCTGCTCGCGTGCGCCTCGGGCGCGGCGGGCCGGCAGGCGGCGCCGCTGGCACGGGGTGACGTGGACGTGGGCACCCCGGAAGCCGCCACTCCGTACGCGGAGGTGGCCGGGGGGACGGCCGGGGAGGTCGGCCCCTACCACCCCGGAACGCCGTTCCGGCCGACCAACCCGGAGACGAACCCCTATCTGCGGCTGCCCGACGAGTTACGGGAGTCCGGCCCCGGGCAGCGCTCCGGCCCCCGGCCCCCCGGTGCGCAGCCCCGTGACCCCGGCGGGCAGGCACGGCCTCCCGGCGGGCAGCCGGGGTCCGGCGGGCAGGCTCCCGGTGGTGGGCAGCCGCCGGGCGCGCGTCCGCCCGACGACGTGTACGGGGCGCAGACGATGGCCGGGCCCTTCCCGCCGACGCCTCGGCCGGGACCTCCCGGGCCCCGGCGCCGGCCCCGGTCGCAGGACGGGCCGCCGACCCCGCCGGACGAGCTGCCACCCCCGCCCCCGCCGCGCAAACCGGGCGGCCGGCGCTGACCGGGGCCGGAGGACGGGCCGGGGACCGGAACGCGGGACGGAGGCCGGAGGACGGCGCGAAGACTGGAACCCGGCGTGGACACGGCCTGTGAAGGCCCCGGACATCCGGGCGACATGTACTGTTCCCTGTCCGTCAGGCGGACCTCGGGGGCATTCGGCACGGAGTGCCGGATACGGTGTAAGCACCATGAGCGCATCGCAGACCTCTGACGTTCCCACTCTCCTCGTCAAGATCTTCGGCAAGGACCGCCCCGGTATCACCGCCGGGCTCTTCGACACTCTCGCCGCCTACTCGGTCGACGTGGTCGACATCGAACAGGTCGTCACCCGTGGCCGGATCGTGCTGTGCGCGCTCGTGACGCATCCGCCGGCCGGCCTGGAGGGCGACCTGCGTGCCACCGTGCACAGCTGGGCGGACTCGATGCGGTTGCAGACCGAGATCATCTCCGGTCACGGCGACAACCGGCCCCGCGGGCACGGCAGGTCGCTGGTGACCGTGCTCGGACATCCGCTCACCGCGGAGTCGACGGCCGCCATCGCCGCCCGGATCACCGGGGCGGGCGGCAACATCGACCGTATCTTCCGGCTGGCCAAGTACCCCGTGACCGCGGTCGAGTTCGCCGTGTCCGGTACGGAGCCCGAAGAGCTGCGGACCGCTCTGGTGACCGAGGCGGCGGCGCTCGGCGTCGACATCGCGGTCGTCGCGGCCGGACTGCACCGGCGAGCCCAGCGCCTGGTCGTCATGGACGTGGACTCCACGCTCATCCAGGACGAGGTCATCGAGCTCTTCGCGGCGCACGCCGGCTGCGAGGCCGAGGTCGCCGAGGTGACGGCGGCCGCGATGCGCGGCGAGCTGGACTTCGAGCAGTCCCTGCACGCGCGCGTGAAGCTGCTCAAGGGGCTCGACGGCTCCGTGGTGGACAAGGTGCGCAGCGAGGTGCGGCTGACACCCGGGGCGCGCACGCTGATCCGTACGCTGAAGCGGCTCGGCTTCCAGGTCGGGGTCGTCTCGGGCGGGTTCACCCAGGTGACGGACGATCTGAAGGAACGGCTCGGACTCGACTTCGCCCAGGCCAACACGCTGGAGATCGTCGACGGGAAGCTGACGGGCCGGGTCATCGGCGAGATCGTGGACCGGGCGGGCAAGGCGCGGCTGCTGCGCCGGTTCGCCGCGGAGGCGGGCGTACCGCTCTCCCAGACGGTGGCGATCGGTGACGGGGCCAACGACCTGGACATGCTCAACGCGGCCGGTCTCGGAGTCGCCTTCAACGCCAAGCCGGTGGTGCGCCAGGCGGCGCACACCGCGGTGAACTTCCCCTTCCTGGACACGGTCCTCTACCTGCTGGGCGTGACGCGCGAAGAGGTCGAGGCGGCGGACATGCACGTGGACTGAGGCCTCCGCGAGCACCTGGGGGCCTCCCGCGACAGGGACGGGGCCCGGCACCACGCGCTGGTGCCGGGCCCCGTCCGCGCTCACGGTGTGTTCACTCGGACGGGTCCCAGTAGTCGAGCAGCGTGGCCGTGCCGGGCTCCAGGCTCTTCCACGAGCCGGCGAAGGAGAGCACGGCGAACGCGGCGGGGTGGAACTCGCGGTGGCTCGCTCCCTCCTGCGCGTCACCCTCGGACCGGCCGCCGGCCAGGATGTCGGCGAGGCCCTGCACTCCTGGGTTGTGGCCGATCAGGAGGGCGTTCCGCACGTCGTCGGGGGTTTCGTTGAGCACGGCGATCAGCTCGCCCGGGGAGGCTTCGTAGAGCCGCTCCTCGTACACCGTTTTCGGTCGGTGCGGCAGTTCCTGGACGGCGAGCTTCCATGTCTCACGGGTCCTGGTCGCGGTGGAGCAGAGGGCCAGATCGAAGGGGATGCCGGAGTCGGCCAGCTTGCGTCCGGCGACGGCGGCGTCCTTGCGGCCCCGCTCAGCGAGCGGACGCTCGTGGTCGGGCACCTCGGGCCAGTCGGCCTTCGCATGCCGGAAAAGGACAATCCTGCGGGGTTCTGCGACGCTCATGGTTCCCAGCTTCGCATGAAACACGCCACGGGGCGCAGGGAGTTGATGCGCTGCCCCACCATGAGGCCCGGGGAGCTCACGGGCCCTGGCGCGGCACTGTCTCAGGAGCCTTGGCGCGGCACGATCTCAGGAACCCTGGTGCAGCACTATCTGCTGGATCCGCTCGAAGAGGCTGCCGACCGCCGGGTCGGTGCCCGCCGCGTGGGCGTCCGCGGGGTTCAGCAGCAGCAGGAGGAGCGCCGCGAAGGCCAGCGCGGGGAGGAGGAGCGCCCACCAGGGCAGTCGCGTATCGACGCCGCGCCCGGTCGCCGGGTGGGGCGGGGTGTGCGTTGGGGCCGACATGCCGCCTCCGTGGGGCTTCGAGTGCTCCGTGGTCCGCGTCCTCGCGGTCACATCTCGAAGGTACGGACTCGGGAACCCTCAACCCATCCGGTGATCCACCCACTTGACCCTGACACTCGCCCCCTAGGGGACGGTGGGGGTAACCCCACCATCGGGGCCGGTCGGGTTCGCTCCGCCACCGTCGGGGCCCTTCGGTCCCACGCGTCACGGCTCGTTCAGGGTGAGGCGATGGACGCGATGACGCCGATGACCACGAAGATGAGGAGGAACGCGCCGAAGACGAGCAGCATCTTCTTCTGGCCGTTCTTGGGGTTCGGATCGAGCACGGGCATGCGCCCAGTCTCGCACTCCTGGCCCGGCACCTCACCGGTGGGGTCGGCACCCGGGGCGGTCACGGCGCGGGCCGGGGCGGTCGCCGCGCGGGCCCGGCGGGGGTCGCGGCGTGGGCCCGGCGGGGGTCACGGCGCGGGCCCGGCGGGGGCCACCGCACGGGCCCCGGGGCGGGTCAGCGCGCGGCGGCCTCGTCCTCCACCGTGCGGTCGCGGCCCGCCAAAACACCCACCACGATCTGCGGGACCATCAGGCCCGCCATGAGCGCGATCGGCAGCCCCCAGCCGCCGCTGTGCTGGTAGAGCACGCCCACCAGCAGCGGGCCGGGGATCGAGATGAGGTAGCCGGTGCTCTGCGCGAAGGCCGAGAGCTGCACGACCCCCGCTCCGGTCCTGGCCCGCATGCCGACCATGGTGAGGGCCAGCGGGAACGCGCAGTTGGCGACACCGAGCAGCAGGGCCCACGCCCAGGCGCCGGCGGCCGGGGCGAGATAGAGCCCCGCGTAGCCGGCGAAACCGCAGAGGCCGAGGGCGATGACGATCGGCCCCTGGTGGGGCAGCCGGGTGGCCAGCCGCGGTATGACGAAGGCCAGGGGCACACCCATCACCATCGTGACCGCGAGCAGCAGTCCTGCGGTGCCCGCCGGGACGCCGGCGTCCCGGAAGATCTGTGCCATCCAGCCCATCGTGATGTACGCGGCGGTGGCCTGCAGCCCGAAGAAGACGGCGAGCGCCCAGGCGGTGCGGCTCCGGGTGATCCGCAGCGGGGCGGCCTCCTGACGCGCCCCTGGAAGCGCTCCGGAGGTCGAGGGCGAGGAAGGGGCGGCGGGGGCGGCCTCGACGGACAGGGGCGTGCCCTTGGCCCGTGCGAGAGGGATCCAGGGCAGGACGGCGACGGCCGCGAGTGCCGCCCAGACGGCGAGGCCCGACTGCCAGTCGCCGCCCAGGGCCCGCGTCATGGGCACGGTGACGGCGGCCGCTGCGGCGGTGCCGAGCGCCAGGGCCATGGAGTAGAGGCCGGTCATGGTGCCGACCCGGTCCGGGAACCAGCGCTTGACGATCACCGGCATGAGGACGTTGCTGACGGCGATGCCCATGAGCGCGAGGGCACTGGCGACCAGGAAGCCCGCCGTGCCCCCGACGAAGGGCCGCAGCACCAGGCCCGTACCGATCGCCAGCATCCCGGCGCAGACCACGGCGGCGGGTCCGAAGCGACGGGCGAGGCGCGGCGCCATGACGCCGAAGACGGCGAAGCAGAGCGGCGGTACGGAGGTGAGGAGTCCGGCCACGCTGCCGCTCATGCCCAGTCCGTCGCGCACCTCTTCGAGGAGGGCGCCCAGGCTGGTGATGGCGGGACGCAGGTTGAGGGCGGTCAGGACGATGCCGACGATCACCAGACGCGTCATCCACGCGCGCGTGGGGGGCGTGCGCGGGTCCGCGTCCTGCGCGGAGCTGCGTATCGGTATCGATGGGGACACGGTCGTCCGGGTTTCCTCGCCAGTCATGAACCCCATCATAGAATCATGGGATGATTGGTTGTCCAACCCCCTGGCGCGAAGGACCGTCATGCCCCTGAGCCACCCCCGCCGTTCGGCGCTGTCCGAGCAGGTCATCGCCGCTCTGCGGAACCAGATCACCTCGGGCGAGTGGCCGGTGGGCTCCCGCATCCCCACCGAGCCCGAGCTGGTCGAACAGCTGGGGGTCGCCCGCAACACGGTCAGGGAGGCCGTGCGCGCCCTCGCGCACAACGGTCTGCTCGACATCCGCCAGGGTTCGGGCACCTACGTGGTGGCGACCAGCGAACTGGCCGGCGTGATGCACCGCCGTTTCGCGGACGCCGACCCGCGGCACATCGCCGAACTGCGCTCCACGCTGGAGTCGAGCGCGGCGAGGCTGGCCGCCGAGCGCCGTACCGAGCGCGATCTCAAACAGCTGGACGCACTCCTCGTACGCCGGGAGGAGGCGTGGGAGTCGGGTGACACGGAGGCCTTCGTGAGCGCCGACACGACCTTCCACCTGGCCGTGGTCGCCGCGTCCCACAACGACGTCATGACGGCGATGTACGCGGACCTGGGCGAGGTCGTGCGCGACTGGCTGCGCGAGGACATCGGCGAGGAGCTGACGCCCGGGACGCACATGGACCACACGCGCCTGGTGGACGCGATCCGTGCGGGCGACGCGCAGACGGCGGCCTCGGAGGCGGCCGGCTATCCGTTCCTGTGCCGCCCGGGGCGGCCTGGGCCGCCGGAGCGGTCCGGACGGCCGGGGGACGTCACTTCTGGTGGCTGACCCACGCGGAGCGGACTTCCTTCCAGCAGCGACCGGTCAGCCGGACGTTCTGCGCGGGTCCTGCCTCGACCCTCGCCCCGTCGGCGTCGATGTCCCACCAGCGGTCACACTCGATGTGCAGGCCGATCCGGTCGGGTTCCGGGTACGGGTTGTGGCAGTCCGCCGTCACATGTGAGCCGTCGACGACGGTCCGGCACCTCGCTCCGAAGGGCCGTTCCTGAGCGGGCACGCGCGCGTGGGGCGTCGTTCCCGTGCTGTGCGCGGCGTGCGAGGCGGTGTGTGAGGCGGCGTCGCAGGGCACCGCGAGCAGCAGGGTCAAAGCGGCGAACAGCGCAGCGGGGGGTGCTGCGAAGCCGTTTCTGTGGAGCCGATGTATGCATCGGGCCTGGGACAGGCGCACAAAGGGACCTCCTCGGCTGGGCTGGGGAGGGCATCTCGGGAGATCTCGGGGGGAGAACTCCTACTCCAGAGTGGGCCGTCACCCCCCTCGGCCGCCCGGCCGGTGGGGCCGAACGGGTGACGCCCCGTTCCCCGCGCACTGCGGGGAACGGGGCGCCGACACCGTGGAAGAACCTTCGCGGGAGCGGTTACGCGCCGATCGCGTGCAGCCCGCCGTCGACGTGGATGATCTCGCCCGTGGTCTTCGGGAACCAGTCGCTGAGCAGGGCGACGACACCGCGGCCGGCCGGCTCGGGGTCCTTGAGGTCCCACTCCAGCGGCGAGCGGTGGTCCCAGACGGCGGCCAGCTCGGTGAAGCCCGGGATGGACTTGGCGGCCATCGAGCCGAGCGGACCGGCCGAGATGAGGTTGGAGCGCACGTTCTGCTTGCCCAGGTCGCGGGCGAGGTAGCGGTTCGTGGCCTCCAGGGCGGCCTTGGCCGGGCCCATCCAGTCGTACTGCGGCCAGGCGTACTGGGCGTCGAAGGTGAGGCCGACGACCGAGCCGCCGCCGTTCTGCATCAGCGGCAGGCAGGCCATGGTCAGCGACTTCAGGGAGAAGGCGGAGACGTGCATGGCCGTGGCGACCGACTCGAACGGCGTGTTCAGGAAGTTGCCGCCCAGGGCGTCCTGCGGGGCGAAGCCGATGGAGTGCACGACGCCGTCGAGGCTGCCCAGCTCCGCGCCCACGACCTCGGCGAGCCGCCCGAGGTGCTCGTCGTTGGTCACGTCGAGCTCGATGACCTTGGTGGGCTTGGGGAGCTTCCTGGCGATGCGCTCGGTCAGGGTGGGCCGCGGGAACGCGGTCAGGATGATCTCCGCACCCTGCTCCTGGGCCAGCTTCGCGGTGTGGAAGGCGATGGACGCCTCCGTCAGCACCCCGGTGATCAGGACGCGCTTGCCCTCAAGAATTCCACTCATGGTGATCAGTGACCCATTCCCAGTCCGCCGTCTACGGGGATGACGGCTCCAGTGATGTAAGACGCCTCGTCCGAGGCGAGGAACCGCACCGTTGCGGCGATCTCCTCGGGCTGCGCGTACCGGCCGAGCGGCACCTGCTTCACGATGGCCTCGCGCTGCTCGTCGGTGAGCGCCTTGGTCATGTCGGTGTCGACGAAACCGGGCGCGACGACGTTGAAGGTGAGGTTGCGCGAGCCCAGCTCGCGGGCGAGCGAGCGAGCGAACCCGACCAGGCCGGCCTTGGAGGCGGCGTAGTTCGCCTGGCCCGCCGAGCCGAGCAGGCCGACCACCGAGGAGATGAGGACGACGCGGCCCTTCCTGGCCCGCAGCATGCCGCGGTTGGCCCGCTTCACGACCCGGAAGGTGCCCGTGAGGTTGGTGTCCAGGACGGACGTGAAGTCCTCCTCGGACATCCGCATCAGCAACTGGTCCTTGGTGACACCCGCGTTGGCGACGAGCACCTCGACCGGGCCGTGCGCGGCCTCGATCTCCTTGTAGGCCTGCTCCACCTGCTCGCTGTCGGTGATGTCGCACTTGACCGCGAGGCAGCCCAGTTCGGTGAGGGCGGCCGGGGGCTCGCCCGAACGGTATGTGATCGCGACCTTGTCGCCCGCGTCGGCGAATACGCGGGCGATGGCGAGGCCGATGCCCCGGTTTCCTCCGGTGACGAGAACCGAGCGGCTCAACGGATCACCCTTTCGATAGCCGGTCTGGTACCTCAAAAACCTATCGGTACGGTCAGCCTCGCGGAGAATCGGGCACCGACAGTGGCTCGGGGGACTCCCTGTGGGGTCCCTACAGAAAAGTGTGGCCGCCGGGCCCGCCCGCGCGACATGATCGGACCGACAGGCGACAACAAGGGAGACCTCCGTGCCCCATTCCATCGACGAAGCCTTCACGGCACTGCCGCTACGGGCCCTGGCCGACGCGGCGCTCGCGCGGGCCCGGGCGCTCGGCGCCGACCATGCGGACTTCCGGTTCGAGCGGGTGCGCAGCGCGTCCTGGCGGCTGCGGGACGCGAAGCCCGCGGGATCTTCGGACACGACCGACCTCGGGTACGCGGTGCGGGTCGTGCACGGCGGCACCTGGGGGTTCGCCTCCGGCGTCGACCTGACGATGGACGCCGCCGCGAAGGTGGCTTCGCAGGCCGTGGCGATGGCCAAGCTGTCGGCGAAGGTGATCAAGGCGGCGGGATCCGACGAGCGGGTCGAGCTGGCGGACGAGCCGGTGCACGCCGAGAAGACATGGATCTCCTCGTACGAGATCGACCCCTTCTCCGTACCGGACGAGGAGAAGGCCGGGCTGCTGGCCGAGTGGAGTGCGCGGCTGCTCTCGGCGGACGGTGTCAGTCATGTGGACGCCTCGCTGATGACCGTGCACGAGAACAAGTTCTACGCGGACACGGCCGGCACCGTGACCACCCAGCAGCGGGTCCGGCTGCACCCCCAGCTGAACGCCGTGGCCGTCGACGAGTCGAGCGGCGAGTTCGACTCGATGCGCACGATCGCGCCGCCCGTCGGACGCGGCTGGGAGTACCTCACGGGCACCGGCTGGGACTGGGAGGCGGAACTCGGGCGGATCCCGGAGCTGCTCGCCGAGAAGATGCGGGCGCCGAGCGTCACGGCGGGGGTGTACGACCTGGTCGTCGACCCGTCCAACCTGTGGCTGACCATCCACGAGTCCATCGGCCACGCCACCGAGCTGGACCGCGCGCTCGGTTACGAGGCCGCGTACGCCGGGACCTCGTTCGCCACCTTCGACCAGCTGGGCAAGCTGCGGTACGGCTCCGAGCAGATGAACGTGACGGGCGACCGCACCGCCGAGCACGGGCTCGCGACCATCGGGTACGACGACGAGGGCGTCGCCGGTCAGTCCTGGGACCTGGTGAAGGACGGCACGCTCGTCGGCTACCAGCTGGACCGCAGGATCGCGAAGCTGACCGGTTTCGAGCGGTCCAACGGCTGCGCGTACGCCGACTCCCCCGGCCATGTGCCCGTACAGCGCATGGCGAACGTGTCGCTCCGGCCCGATCCGGCGGGGATGTCCACCGACGACCTCATCGGGAGCGTCGACCGCGGGATCTACGTCGTCGGCGACCGGTCCTGGTCGATCGACATGCAGCGCTACAACTTCCAGTTCACCGGCCAGCGGTTCTTCAAGATCGAGAACGGGCGGATCACGGGCCAGCTGCGGGATGTCGCCTACCAGGCGACGACCACGGACTTCTGGGGCTCGATGGCGGCCGTCGGCGGCCCGCAGACCTACGTCCTGGGCGGTGCCTTCAACTGCGGCAAGGCTCAGCCGGGCCAGGTCGCGGCGGTCTCGCACGGCTGCCCGTCGGCCCTCTTCAAGGGCGTCAACATCCTCAACACCACGCAGGAGGCCGGTCGATGAGTCCTCGTACGAACAAGCCGCACGAGATCGTCGAGCGCGCCCTCGAACTGTCCCGGGCGGACGGGTGCGTCGTCATCGCCGACGAGCAGTCGACCGCCAACCTGCGCTGGGCCGGCAACGCGCTGACCACCAACGGCGTCACGCGCGGGCGCACGCTGACCGTCGTCGCGACGGTCGACGGCCGCGAGGGCACCGCCTCCGGAGTGGTCTCGCGCTCCGCCGTGACCGCCGACGAGCTGGAGCCGCTGGTGCGGGCCGCCGAGGCCGCGGCACGGGGCGCCGGTCCCGCGGAGGACGCGCAGCCGCTCGTCGAGGGCGTGCCCGCCTCCCCCGACTTCACGGACGCGCCCGCCGAGACCTCGTCGGCCGTGTTCACGGACTTCGCTCCCACGCTCGGCGAATCGTTCGCACGCGCGCGGGCGGGTGGCCGCGAGCTGTACGGCTTCGCCAACCACGAGCTCGTCACCAGCTACCTGGGTACGTCCACGGGGCTGCGGCTGCGCCACGACCAGCCCAACGGGACGCTGGAGCTGAACGCCAAGTCGCCGGACCGTACGCGCTCGGCGTGGGCCGGCCGCTCCACGCGGGACTTCAAGGACGTGGACCCGGCGGCGCTCGACGCCGAGCTGGCCGTCCGGCTGGGCTGGGCGGAGCGTCGTGTCGACCTGCCCGCCGGGCGGTACGAGACGCTGCTGCCGCCGACCGCCGTGGCCGACCTGATGATCTACCAGATGTGGTCGGCGGCGGCCCGGGACGCGGCGGAGGGCCGGACGGTGTTCAGCAAGCCCGGCGGCGGCACCCGCGTCGGCGACCGGCTCACCGACCTGCCGCTGACCCTGCGCAGCGACCCGCACGAGGCCGGGCTCGAAAGCGCCCCCTTCGTGCTCACGCACTCCTCCGGGGACGACGCCTCCGTCTTCGACAACGGACTGCCGCTCGGCGCCACGGAGTGGGTCCGTGAGGGCGAGCTGAAGCGTCTGACGAGCACCCGGCACAGCGCGGGCCTCACCGGGCTGCCGGTGGCCCCCGGCATCGGCAACCTCATCCTCGACGGCGGCGACGACACGTCCCTGGAGGAGATGGTCGCCGCGACGGAGCGCGGGCTGCTGCTGACCTGCCTCTGGTACATCCGCGAGGTCGACCCGGCGACGCTGCTGCTGACGGGGCTGACCCGGGACGGCGTCTACCTCGTGGAGAACGGCGAGGTCACCGGCGAGGTGAACAACTTCCGGTTCAACGAGTCGCCGGTGGGTCTGCTGGGGCGGGCGACCGAGGCGGGCCGGACGGAGAAGACGCTGCCGCGCGAGTGGAGCGACTGGTTCACCAGGGCCGCGATGCCCGCGCTGCGGGTGCCGGACTTCAATATGAGCTCTGTCAGCCAGGGCGTATAACCTCGACGGATACGCTCGGTGAGTGGCCTCGCCGGGCGGCCCCGCGGTCGGCTGTCGCCCGGCTGTCGGGCCGCTCCGGGGTCATGACCGCCCGAAGATCATCCAAGGAGACGCGAGAACCGTGACGGACATCGTCGACGAGCTGAAGTGGCGCGGGCTGTTCGCCCTGTCCACCGACGAGAACGCATTGCGCAAGGCGCTCGCGGACGGTCCCGTCACGTTCTATTGCGGCTTCGACCCCACCGCGGCCTCGCTGCACGTCGGACACCTGGTGCAGGTACTCACCATGCGCCGCCTGCAGCAGGCGGGCCTGCGCCCGCTGGCCCTGGTGGGCGGGGCGACCGGCCAGATCGGCGACCCGCGCCCGACGGCGGAGCGCACGCTCAACGACCCGGAGACGGTCGCCAACTGGGTCGGCCGGCTGCGCGGCCAGATCGAGCCGTTCCTGTCCTTCGAGGGCGAGAACGCCGCGGTCATGGTGAACAACCTGGACTGGACGGCCGGTCTCTCGGCCATCGAGTTCCTCCGGGACATCGGCAAGCACTTCCGCGTCAACAAGATGCTCACGAAGGACTCGGTCGCCCGGCGCCTGGAGTCCCAGGAGGGCATCAGCTACACGGAGTTCAGCTACCAGCTGCTCCAGGGCATGGACTTCCTGGAGCTGTACCGGCGGTACGGCTGCACGCTCCAGCAGGGCGGCAGCGACCAGTGGGGCAACCTCACGGCGGGCCTGGACCTGATCCACCGGCTGGAGCCGGACGCCGAGGCGCACTGCATCGCGACGCCGCTGATGGTCAAGGCGGACGGCACCAAGTTCGGCAAGACCGAGGGCGGGGCCGTCTGGCTCGACCCGGAGATGACGACGCCGTACGCGTTCTACCAGTTCTGGCTGAACGTGGACGACCGTGACGTCTCGACGTACATGCGGATCCTGTCCTTCAGGTCCCGGGCGGAGCTCGAGGAGCTGGAGAAGCAGACCGAGGAGCGTCCGCAGGCGCGTGCGGCGCAGCGTGCGCTGGCGGAGGAGCTGACGACGCTGGTGCACGGGGCCGACCAGACGGCCGCCGTGATCGCCGCGTCGCGGGCGCTGTTCGGGCAGGGGGAGCTGGCCGGGCTCGACGCGGCGACGCTCAGCGCGGCGCTGTCCGAGCTGCCTCGTGTGCGGGTGTCCGGGACGGGGGCCGTGATCGACCTGTTCGCCGAGGTCGGGCTGGTGGCGAGCAAGTCCGCCGCGCGGCGGACGGTGAAGGAGGGGGGCGCCTACGTGAACAACGTGAAGGTCGCCTCCGACGATGCGGTCGTCGGTGCGGGGGATCTGCTGCACGGGCGGTGGCTGGTGCTTCGGCGGGGCAAGAAGTCGCTGGCCGCCGTGGAGGTTGTGCCCTCCTGAGGGCGTCGAAAGCAAAAGGATTGCGCCGTTCCCCGAGCCCTCGACAAGGGGTGCGGGGAACGGCGCAATCCTTTTGCTTTGTGTCAGGCTCTTTGTTTGTTGCCCTTCATCGCTGTGTAGAGCATGTCTCCCAGGAAGACGATGACGATCGCGGCGACGAGTTGGAGGGCGTGACGGCCCCAGTCGATCCCGCTGGTCTCGCCGATGCCGAAGCCGCGGGCGATCGCGTTGCCCACGATCGCGCCGATGATCCCGAAGATCGTGGTGAGCCAGAGCGGACTGTGCTGCTTGCCAGGAATGATCGCCTTGGCCAGCAAGCCCAGTACGAATCCCACGATGATCGCCCACAACCAGCCCATGGCTGCCTCCTATACGGCTCTACGCGAGCATTACGCCCAGTGTCGGCCCGAGTGCGGTACGGCGCATGTCGGGCACCGCCGTACGCGGTACGGCGCAGTCGTCCCCACCCGGACCGGAGCCGACCCGGTCTCGTAGGCGGCGCAGCCGCGGCGTAACGTTGTTTCCGGTACGGGCCGGGGAGCGTCCGAGCAGGCGGGGTGGTGGAACGTGATGCGGAAGCAGAGCGATGCCGAGGTCTTCCGGATCACCGGGGCCAGGCAGGGGCTCGCCGACGACGTAAGGGGCAGGCAGCGGCGGTACATCATCTCGATGTCCGTCCGTACGGTCTCCGTGATCCTCGCGGCCACGCTCTGGAATGTCGAGCGGCATGTCGCCGTCGTTGCGCTGGTGCTCGGCGTGCTGCTCCCCTACATCTCCGTCGTGATCGCCAACGCCGGCCGGGAGAACGCGCCCTCTCTGCCCTCCACTTTCGTGACCGCTCCCACCCGTCCGATGCTCGCGAGTCCGGTCGTCGGCGGCGTCGCGGAACCCGTCCCGGAAGACCTCGCGGCCGGTCCCGGCACGCCTTTGCGGGACGAGCCGCACGAGCGCGCCTGAGCACGCGGAACCCGCCGAAAGCGGAATCCGAAACCTCTGCCAAGCTCAAGAAAAGCTCAGATCAATCATGTTGTTCCGTTGCCGGGCGATGGGTTACCCGTGACATACTTGGTACGCGCTCCGCATCCCCCGTCGGAGCGACAGACCGACGCCGGGCAGCTCCCCCCGTGGCTGCTCGGCGTCGCCTTTTTGGACTCGTGAGCACTCGACTAGTGTCGAGGACGTGATCCTGAACGTCCCCGGTTCCGAGCCGTCGTCCCCGTCCTCCCCGATCTGCTCCGCCAAGGGCTGCCGGGCCGACGCCGTGTGGGTGCTCGCCTGGAACAACCCGAAACTCCACACGCCGGAACGCCGAAAGACATGGCTCGCGTGCGAGGAGCACCGTGACCATCTGTCGAAGTTCCTGAGCGTCCGCGGTTTCCTCAAGGACGTGGTGCCCCTGGCGGAATGGGAGTCTCCGGAGCAGCCGCCCGCCGGCTGAACGACAAGCCGACGGGCTGGTTGCCGACGGGCCGAGCGGTCAGCCGCCGATCGCCGACATCGGACGGTCCGGCTGTACGAAGGAAGGGTCGTCGAGGCCCGCTCCGGCCTTCTTCCCCCACATCGCCAGCCGCCAGATCCGGGCGATCTCCTCGTCCGACGCGTCCGAGCGGAGCGCCGCCCGCAGGTCGGTCTCCTCCTGGGCGAAGAGGCAGGTGCGGACCTGGCCGTCCGCCGTCAGCCGCGTACGGTCGCAGGCCGAGCAGAACGGGCGGGTGACCGAGGCGATCACTCCGACCCGGTGCGGACCGCCGTCCACGACCCAGCGCTCGGCCGGTGCCGAGCCCCGCTCGTCGGAGCCCTCTTCCGTCAGCTCGAAGCGTGTGCGCAGCGAGGTGAGGATGTCACCGGCGGTGACCATGCCGTCGCGCTTCCAGCCGTGCTGGGCGTCGAGGGGCATCTGCTCGATGAACCGCAGTTCGTAGTCGTTCTCCACGGCCCAGGCGAGCAGGTCCGGGGCCTCGTTCTCGTTCAGTCCGGGCATCAGTACGGAATTGACCTTGACCGGCGTCAGTCCCGCGGCGCGGGCCGCTTCGAGGCCCTCGATGACGTCCTTGTGTCGGTCACGGCGGGTGAGGGTCTTGAAGACGTCCGGGCGCAGCGTGTCCAGCGAGACGTTGACACGGTCGAGGCCCGCCGCCTTGAGGGCGGTCGCGGTGCGCCTGAGGCCTATGCCGTTCGTCGTCAGGGACATCTGCGGACGGGGATCGAGGGCGGCCACGCGCTCCACGATCCCGACCAGGCCGGGGCGCAGAAGAGGCTCACCGCCGGTGAAGCGGACCTCGGTGATGCCCAGCCGGGTCACCGCCATGTCGATGAGGCGGACGATCTCGTCGTCCGTGAGCAGGTCGGGCTTGGCAAGCCACTGCAGGCCCTCCTCGGGCATGCAGTACGTGCATCTGAGGTTGCACCGGTCGGTCAGTGAGACGCGCAGGTCGGTGGCCACCCGGCCGTAGGTGTCGATGAGCACGTGGGCCCCCTCCCTCGATACGGACCGCGATACGGACCGACAGTTCCGAACGGCCGGACTGCTTCGAACGACCGGACTGCTTCGAACGATCAGTCGACCCGATACCAGCGAGCCTACGTGAAAGGACCGACAACAGGGGTGGCCCGATCCCACGAGACGCACCGGGGCCGCGTCGTAGATCCCTACGACGCGGCCCGGTGCGTGACGGTCGGGGCCTGACGGCCGGTGTCCGACGGTCAGTGCGCTCCGGTGCCGGTGAGGGAGCGGACCTCCAGCTCGGCGTACTTGCCGGCGTCCGGTTCCTCCTTGGACAGGAGGGTGCCGAGGTAGCCCAGCAGGAAGCCGACGGGGATCGAGATGATGCCCGGGTTCTCCAGCGGGAACCAGTGGAAGTCGACGTCCGGGAACATCGAGGTGGCCTTGCCCGAGACGACCGGCGAGAAGAGCACCAGGCCGACCGCGGTGGTGAGACCGCCGTAGATCGACCACAGCGCGCCCTGGGTGGTGAACCGCTTCCAGAACAGGCTGTAGAGGATCGTCGGCAGGTTGGCGGAGGCGGCGACCGCGAAGGCCAGGGCGACGAGGCCCGCGACGTTGAGGTCACGGGCGAGGGCGCCGAGGCCGATGGAGACGACGCCGATGCCGATGGTGGCGTAGCGGGCGGCGTTGAGCTCTTCCTTCTCGGTGGCCTGGCCCTTCCTGATGACGTTCGCGTAGATGTCGTGGGCGAACGACGAGGAGGACGCGAGGGTCAGACCGGCAACCACCGCGAGGATCGTGGCGAAGGCCACCGCGGAGATCGTGGCGAGCAGGATCGCGCCCCAGGCCGAGTCGACGCCGCCGAGGTGCAGGGCGAGCAGTGGCGCGGCCGTGTTGCCCGCGGGGTTCGACTCGACAATCTCCGCCTTCGAGATGAGGGCCGCCGCGCCGAACCCGAGCGCGATGGTCATCAGGTAGAAGCCGCCGATGATGCCGATCGCCCAGTTCACGGACTTACGCGCGGCCTTGGCGTTGGGCACGGTGTAGAAGCGGATCAGGATGTGCGGCAGACCCGCGGTGCCCAGCACCAGGGCGATGCCCAGCGAGATGAAGTCGATGCTGGAGGTGGTCGTGAGCCCGTACTTCAGGCCGGGTTCCAGGAACGCCGCGCCGCTGCCGCTGTTCTCGGCCGCCTTGCCGAGCAGGTCCGAGACGTTGAAGTCGAACTTGAGCAGCACCAGGAAGGTGATGAGCAGGGTGCCGCTGATGAGCAGCACGGCCTTGACCATCTGGACCCAGGTGGTGCCCTTCATGCCGCCGATGGTGACGTAAAGGATCATCAGGACGCCGACCAGGGCGACGATGCCGACCTTTCCGGCGTCGGTGGTGATGCCGAGCAGCAGCGAGACCAGGACGCCCGCGCCCGCCATCTGCGCGAGCAGATAGAAGATCGAGACGACGATCGTGGAGGTGCCCGCCGCGGTACGGACCGGGCGCTGGCGCATGCGGTAGGCGAGGACGTCGCCCATCGTGTAGCGGCCGGAGTTGCGCAGCGGTTCGGCGACCAGGAGCAGCGCCACCAGCCAGGCGACCAGGAAGCCGATGGAGTACAGGAAGCCGTCGTAGCCGAAGAGGGCGATGGCGCCCGCGATGCCGAGGAACGAGGCGGCGGACATGTAGTCGCCGGAGACGGCGAGCCCGTTCTGGAAGGCGCTGAACGAGCGGCCGCCGGCGTAGAAGTCGGAGGCGTCCTTGGTCTGCCGGCCCGCCCAGACGGTGATGACGAGGGTCGCGACGACGAAGACCGCGAACAGGGAGATGATCAGCGGCCGGTGCTCGCTGGCCTCCCCCGCCGCGAGCTGCGCCTGCGCGAGCTGGACCTGAGTGATCGCGGGGCTCATGCGCCGCCCTCCATCCGGGACTTGATCGCCTCGGCCTTGGGGTCGAGCTTGGACGAGGAGTGCCGCTCGTACCACCAGGCGATGAGGAACGTGGTGAGGAACTGGGCGAGGCCCAGCACGAAGGCAACGTTGAAGTTGCCGAACAGCTTGGTGCCCATGAAGTCGTCCGCGTAGATCGACAGCAGGACGTACAGCAGGTACCAGCTGATGAAGCCGATGGTCAGCGGGAAGGCGAAGGAGCGGTGGGCGCGGCGCAGTTCACCGAACTCGGCGCTCTCCTGCACCTCGACGAACTCCGCTGTGGACGGGAGATGAGGTTCGGCTTTCGAGGGGGGTGGTGCGTCGGTGGCCACGGAGTCTCCTCGCGTTGCGGGTGCGGTTGCGGCGTCGGACGGGGGTGTGTCCGGATCGGGGGACGGGCTGGGTACGGGCATGGCTGATTTCTGACCTCACGGTGACGTGGATCACGTGGGCCGGGTGGCGATGCTAGGTCCCCCGGGCGTGATCCAACAGGGGGCTCGACGGTGCTCGTGCTCCCTGCTCAACGTCACGGCGCCGCACGGGGAGCGGTTCAACTCCGGGCACTTCTTTCGGAACTCGACTCCGGCGTTTCACAAGACATCCCCGTAAGTCATTGCTGGCCAGGGACGACGGGAGATAGCTTCGGCCCAGCACCACCCGTCATGTACCTGCCCGAGCAGCACCCTGTGTTCGGGCCGGTTCCTTTTCCGGATGATGTGGAGATCCCATGGCTCATCTGCGCTCCAGACGCCGCCTCGCCCTCGCCGTGCCCGTCGTGCTGTCGCTCACCGCCACGCTCGGATTCCTGCCGGGCGCCGCTTCGGCCGCCCCTCAGCAGTCCGCGCCCGCCGTCACCGCGGCCGACGGGCCGAACCTCGCGTACGTGGTCAACACGAAGACGGACCACCGCACCATCGGGTCGGTGAAGAAGGCGATCGTCGCGGCCGGCGGCACCGTCGTCGTCACGTACGACAGGATCGGCGTCATCGTCGCGCACTCGGCCAACCCCGGGTTCGGGCAGCAGCTCCGCGCCGTGCGCGGCGTCCAGTCCGCCGGTGCCACCCGTACGACCCCGCTGACCGCCGCGGGTACGACGGACGAGGGCGCCGCCGACTACCTGTCGGCCGCCGAGGCCGCCAAGGTGAAGGCCGCCGCCACCCCCGAGAGCGAGCCCCTTGAGGCCGACCAGTGGGACCTGCGCGCGATAGGCGCCGACAAGGCCGCGAAGATCAACCCGGGCAGCAGGAAGGTCACGGTCGCCGTGATCGACACGGGTGTCGACGACACGCACCCGGACCTGGCCCCCAACTTCTCCGCCAAGCAGTCCGCCAACTGTGTGGGCGGCGTGGCCGACACGAGTGCGGGCGCCTGGCGTCCGTACACCGCCGAGGACTACCACGGCACGCATGTCGCCGGTGAGATCGCCGCCGCCCGCAACGGCATCGGCGTCGCCGGTGTCGCGCCCGGTGTGAAGGTCTCCGGCATCAAGGTCAGCGACCCGGACAACGGGCTCTTCTACCCGGAGAGCGTCGTCTGCGCCTTCGTGTTCGCCGCCGACCACGGCGTGGAGATCACGAACAACAGTTACTACGTGGACCCGTGGCTCTACAACTGCATGGACGACCCCGACCAGAAGGCGATCGTCGACGCGGTCAACCGGGCCCAGCAGTACGCCACGAAGAAGGGCACCCTGCACCTCGCGTCGGCCGGCAACTCCAACCACGACCTGGCCTCGGACGCCATCGTCGACGAGTCCAGCCCCGACGACTCGACGCCGGTCACCCGCACGATCGACCCGCACGAGTGCTTCGACGTACCGACCCAGCTGCCGGGTGTCGTCACGGTGAGCGCGACCGGCGTACAGAACCTCAAGTCGTACTACTCGACGTACGGCAAGGGTGTCATCGACATCGCCGCTCCCGGTGGTGACCGGCTCTACCAGATCCCGGACACCCCGTCGAAGAACGGCCGCATCCTCTCCACGATGCCGAACAACCAGTACGGCTTCCTGCAGGGCACGTCGATGGCGTCGCCGCACGCCGCGGGTGTCGCCGCGCTGCTCAAGTCCGAGCACCCGTGGGCGAGTCCGGCCCAGCTGCAGGCGCTGCTGAAGGCCCAGGCGGACAACCCGGGCTGCCCGGACTCGTACGACCAGGACGGCAACGGCACGCAGGACGCCGTCTGTGAGGGCGGCAAGCGCGTGAACGGCTTCTACGGCTTCGGCATCGTCAACGCGCTGAAGGCGGTCAAGTAGCCCGATCCGCAAGGGACTTCCCGAACGGCACGGCACGCACGGCCCGCACCACCCGCACGGCACGCACAGCCCGCACGGCACGCAAGGCCCGCACGAACTCGCGAACACGAACTGGAGACAGCATGACCGCGCCTACTACGCGCTCGCGCCGCTTCATAGCCATCCCGCTGGGAATGGCCATGGCCACGGCTCTCGCCTTCCTGCCGAACGTCAGCGCGTCCGCCGCTCCGGCGGACAGCGCGGCGGACGTGGCGAAGCAGATCTCGGCGGAGGCCACCCCGCTGAGCTACGTCGTCAACGTCCGCTCCGGGCACGGGGTTTCCTCCCAGGTGAAGAAGGCCATCGCCAAGGCCGGCGGCACGATCGTGACGTCGTACGACCGGATCGGCGTGATCGTCGTCCACTCGTCGAACGCCGACTTCGCCAAGACGATCCGCAAGGTGCACGGGGTGCAGTCGGCGGGCTCGACGCGTACGGCGCCGCTGCCCGCGCAGTCCACGACCGACGTCGGCACCCCGAAGACGCTCACCGCGGACGAGATCGCGGACGTCGAGGCCGCTGCCGGACAGGACCCGCTGGAGCCCCTGCAGTGGGACCTGCCCGCCATCAAGGCGGACAAGGCCCACGAGAAGACGCTCGGCAGCAAGAAGGTCACCGTCGCCGTCATCGACACCGGCGTCGACGACACGCACCCCGACATCGCGCCGAACTTCGACCGCAAGGCGTCCGTCAACTGCGTGTCGGGCAAGCCGGACACCACCGACGGCGCCTGGCGGCCGAGTGCCGCCGAGAGCCCGCACGGCACGCACGTGGCGGGCGAGATCGCCGCCGCGAAGAACGGTGTCGGCGTCACCGGTGTCGCGCCCGGCGTGAAGGTCTCCGGCATCAAGGTCTCCACGACGGCCGGCTTCTTCTACACGGAGGCCGTCGTCTGCGGCTTCATGTGGGCGGCCGAGCACGGCGTGGACGTCACGAACAACAGCTATTACACCGACCCGTGGTACTTCAACTGCAAGAACGACCCGGACCAGAAGGCGCTCGTCGAGGCCATCTCCCGGGCGACGCGGTACGCGGAGAAGAAGGGCACGGTCAACGTCGCCGCGGCGGGCAACGAGAACTACGACCTCGCCGCCGACGAGATCACCGACCCGGTCTCGCCCAACGACTCGACCCCCTCGGACCGTGTCATCGACCCGTCCGAGTGCCTCGACATCCCGACCCAGCTGCCGGGTGTCGTCACGGTCGCCTCCACCGGCGCGAAGGGCATCAAGTCGTCCTTCTCCAACCACGGCCTGGGCGTCATCGACATCGCCGCCCCCGGCGGCGACTCGACGCGCTTCCAGACCCCGGCCCCGCCCGCCACCAGCGGCCTGATCCTCGGCCCGCTGCCGGGCGGCTCGTGGGGTTACATGGCCGGTACGTCGATGGCGTCGCCGCACGTCGCGGGCGTCGCGGCCCTGATCAAGTCGACGCACCCGCGCGCCTCGGCGGCCCTGGTCAAGGCGCTGCTGTACGCGGAGGCCGACGCCACGCCGTGCACGGACCCGTACGACATCGACGGCGACGGCAAGATCGACGCGGTCTGCGAGGGCTCGAAGAACCGCAACGGCTTCTACGGCTGGGGCACCGCGGACGCGCTGGACGCGGTGACGAAGTAACACTCACCGCGTGAGCCGAGGGGCCGGGCAGCCGTGTGCTGTCCGGCCCTTCGTCATGCCGCTGCGGCGCACCCGGCACACTGCGCCCATGACCGCCACCGACTTCGCCTGGGCAGCGCTGGGCGACGACCCCGCGCTGCCGTCCCGGATCACGACCGCCGCACGGCCCGGAACGCTCCCGTCACGACTGCCCGTACGGGCCATGGCGCGGGCCTGCGTGGGAGTGTGCGCGCCGGCCGCCGCCGAGCTGGGCGCGCGACGGGCGGGACGGCCGGACGACGTTCCCGCGGTGGACGTGCTGCGCGTCGATCCGCCGGGACTGCCGGAACTCGCCGGCCGGCACGCGGACACCGGTTTCGGAAACCGGTCCGCCACGCTCGACCTGACGACCGACCGGCAGGTCTTCGAGAACCTGCTCGCCACCGCGGACGTCGTCGTGACCGGCTACCGCCCGGGCGCCCTCGACCGGTTCGGGCTCTCCGCCCGGGCGCCGGCCGAGCGGCGGCCGGGGATCGCGGCGGGCCGGATGCGCGCGGTGGGGAGGCCGGCCCCGGCCCCTGGCTCGCGGGACGGACAGCGCGCTGGGCCCGCTGCGGTACGCCCTGCCGCCGGTGTCCTTCGAGGGCGGGCCGCGGACATGGGCGCGACCGCCCGGCCCCTGCGGTTCGGATTCCCCGCGCTGGGGCTGAGTAACGGGGCGGGCGTGAGCGTATGAATGGGCGGAATGCCCGTGGGGCGGGTGGAATGCCGTTCCACCAGTTGTTTTCCAGGACTTGCCCGGATCTGGGACGACTGGTGAAGATCTTGGGGTGAGTTCGATACGACCGACTGCCGACACGGGTGGCGAGGCGGGTGGCCAGACGAGTGGCCGGGCGGGTGCTCCCCGGGTGAGCGCGGCCTCCGTACAGCGTTCCGTGACCGTCCTCGCCCTGGTGGCGCTGGCCGCGCTGATCCCCCTGCTCGGACCGCCCGTCGCCCTGAGCGGCACGGGCGAGGCCGCCGCGCCCGGGGTGGGCGGGATCGCGCTGCTGCGGGCGGTCCTGTTCGCGGCGGTGTGCGTGTCGGCCGGCGAGGTCTTCGTCACCCGGCTGGCGCGTCGGGTGCCCGGCGCCCCGCGTGAGGACGCGCCGCGCGGCTGGGCCCCGGTCGCGGCCGCCGCCGGTTTCGTCGCCGCGCTCGGTCTCGCCTCGGTGGTGGCCACCGGGAATCTGGTGCCGCACCGACTCTCCGACATGGACATCGGCGGGCTCTACCAGTCGAGGGACGGCGCGCTCGCGCTCCTGGAGGTCAACGCGTTCGTCGTGATGGGCCTGTGCGCCCTGTCGCGCCGTCCGGGCACCCAGGTGTGGCCGCTGGCCGCGGTGGCCGTCGCGGAGGCGCTGCGCGCCCATCCGACGACCGAGCAGAGTCCGCTGATCGGTTCGGGTCTGACGCTCGTTCATGTGACCTGTGCGGCCCTGTGGGCGGGCGGGCTGCTGTACGTACTGCGCACGCTGCTCCGCTGGCGGCACACCGCCCCCGGGGAGGGTGCCGCGTTGCTGGGGCTCTACGCGCGCGTGGCGGCCGTTCTGCTCGCCGTGATCACCACGACGGGCGTGTGCAGCACCCTGCGCCGGATGCCGCCCGGCACCGTACTGGACCAGCTGACGACGACGGCGTACGGGCGCACGCTGCTCGCGAAGGTGCTCCTCGTGGTCGTCGTCGCCGCCCTGGCGCTGTGGGCCAGGCGCCGGCTGCGCCGGGCGGCCGACCCGCTCACCGCCTACTCCCCCGCGCGCGCCGAGGTCGTGGCGCTGGGGCTGGTGGTGGCGGTCTCGGCCCTGCTCACGGCGGTGCCGGTACCGATCCGCTGGTGACCGCTCGGCTCGCAGGGGCCGGTCGGCGGGAGCCGGGCGGTCGGATTCGGGCGGTTGAGGCCGGGCGGTTGAGGCCGGTCAGCTGGTGCCGGTCAGTCGGTGCCTGCCAGTTTGGTACCTGTCAGTCGGTGACCATGACCTTGAGCGCGGTGCGTTCGTCCATCGCCTTGTAGCCGTCCGGTACGCCTTCCAGACCGACGGTCAGGTCGAAGACGGGCGAGGGGTCGATGGTCCCGTCCAGCACGTCGGGCAGCAGTTCCGGGATGTAGGCGCGGACGGGCGCGACCCCGCCGCGCAGGGCGATGTTCCGGTCGAACATGACGCTCAGGTCGAGGCCGGTACCGCTGCCGTGCGGCACTCCGACGAAGCCGATGGCGCCGCCGTCACGGGCGATGTTCACGGCCGTGCTCATCGACTGCTCGGTGCCGACCGCCTCGACGACGGCGTGGGCTCCCTGGCCGCGGGTGAGTTCACGGACCGCCTCGACGGCCGCGTCCCCGCGTTCGGCGACGACATCAGTGGCACCGAAACGGCGCGCGATGTCCGTACGCGTCTCATGGCGGCCCAGCGCGATGATCCGCTCGGCGCCGAGGCGCTTGGCGGCGAGCACGGCGCACAGGCCGACGGCGCCGTCCCCGACGACGGCGACCGTGACTCCGGGGCAGGCGCCCGCCCCGAGGGCCGCGTGGTGACCGGTCCCCATGACGTCGGAGAGGGTGAGCAGGGCGGCCAGCAGACGGTCGTCGGAGGCGGCCTCGGCGGGCAGCGCGACGAGCGTGCCGTCGGCGTACGGGACGCGCACGGCCTCGCCCTGCCCGCCGTCCGACCCCACGGAGCCCCAGAACCCGCCGTGTTCGCAGGAGGTGGTGAGTCCTTCGCGGCAGTGGTCGCAGACGCCGTCGGACCACATGAAGGGCGCGACGACGAGATCGCCCCGGCGGACCGTGGCCACCTCGGCGCCGGTCTCCTCGACGATCCCGAGGAACTCGTGCCCGATGCGCTGGCCGGGCTTGCGCTCCGACTCGCCCCGGTACGCCCACAGGTCGCTGCCGCAGACGCAGGAACGCAGCACCCGCACGACCGCGTCGCCCGGCCGCCGCACCACCGGGTCCGGAACGTCCTCCACCCGCAGGTCGAACGGGGCGTGGATGGTGGTGGCGCGCATGCGGGGTCCTGCTTCCGGCTCAGGTGGTGACGTGCTCAGGGGTGACGTGCACAGGTGGCCACGTGCACAGGTGGCCACGTGCACAGGTGGTGACGTGCTCAGGTGGTGACGGTGTGGCTCCCACGGTACGTCGCCGGGGGTTCGGAACGCGCGCCGAGCGCCCCGAGCACACTTCTGACCAGCAGGTACTGTGCCGCGATATAGGTGAGCATGATCCACAGATCGGGCCGTGGCAGCTGCGGCCAGTCGGCGACACCGGTCGCGATGAGGGTGTCCGACAGCATGAACAGGGCTCCCCCGGCGGCCGCGACGGACCCGAGCCGCGTGGCGCCGTACGCCATCGCGGTCAACAGCAGGCTGTAACCGGCGACGGGCACACGGAGGTCGGCGGGAAGGCCGGGCCACAGGAGGGCGACGGTCGTGACGAGGGCGAGGGCGTACGCGGCTGCCGTGAGGCGGCCCGCACGCGCGCGTGGAGCAGCCGAGCCGCCAAGGCTCTTGAAGAGCAGCAGGTAACACACATGGCCCGCCGCGAAGGAGGCCATCCCGGCGAGGAAAGCCGGTTCGGCGTCGAGGAGCAGCAGGACGTCGCCGCCCCACCCGAACATCAGGGCACCGACGAGGAGCCCGGGTCCGCCCCGCAGGTGCGCGTAGGCGGCGAGCAGGGGCATCAGCAGGGGCTTGGCCACGGTGTGACCGGTGTCGTGGCCGATGGCCAGGGAGACCAGATCCACGACGCTCACCAGGCCGAAGGAGACGCCGCAGAAGACGAGCAGCACGCGCGCGCGGCGCGGATTCACGCGGCGGGTTCCGTGACGGACGTCTCCGTAGAGGCGGTCCGCACCGGAGCGGACGCGGAGGCAGACGCGGGCGCGGACACAGGTGCGGGGGCGGGTCCCGGGGTTCGGGGCTGCCAGCCCGGGCCCCCGAACACCCGCCCGGCCCGCTCGCGCCAGCTCCCCGCCGCTCTCAGGTCCCGGGCGATGGCGGCGTACTCGTGCGTGGCGACCCGGATCGGGTTGTACGTGCGGATGTTCTTGGTCAGTCCGTACACCGGCCGGTCCGTCTCCGGGACGAACGACCCGAAGAGGCGGTCCCAGACGATCAGGATCCCGCCGAAGTTACGGTCCAGATAGCCGCCCTGGGAGGCGTGGTGGACCCGGTGGTGCGAGGGCGTGTTGAAGACGAACTCGAAGGCGCGGGGCAGCTTGTCGATGCGCTCGGTGTGGATCCAGAACTGGTACACGAGGTTCGCGGACGAGCAGAACGCGAGCGCGGCGGGGTGGACACCGAGGGCGATGAGGGGCACGTAGAACGGCCACACGGTCCAGGTGGTCCAGGGCTGTCGCAGCGCGGTGGTGAGGTTGAACTTCTCGCTGGAGTGGTGGACGACGTGACAGGCCCAGAGGATGCGGATCACGTGGTGCCCGCGGTGGGACCAGTAGTAGAAGAAGTCCTGCGCCAGCAACAGCAGTGGCACGGTCCACCACAGGACGGGCACGCGCAGTGGTGTCAGCTCATATATGGCCGTGTAGACGGCGAGGATCGGGATCTTCCACAGGAAGTCGAAGGCCATGCTGCCCAGGCCCATGCCGACACTCGTGGCGGCGTCCTTCGTCTCGTACCCCGCGGCGTCCTCGTCCGGGTGGATGCGGACACTCACCATCTCCACCACGGTGAGCAGCACAAAGGCGGGTATCGACCACAGCACGACATCGGGCAGGTTCGGCATGCCTGCACCGTAGGACGGCCGGCCCGCCGCGGCTAGACGTTGTTACCCACAAGTATTACCGACGGTACGCGCTTGTTTCTTGGTGATCTCCGCCAATGACCGCAGGTCGCCGCCCAGACCGACCGACGCACCCCGGCCGCCCAGCCCCTCCCCGTCCCCACCCCGCAGGCCCCGTCACCAGACCCGTACCGACCCTCCCCGGGCGAACGCCGGGCTCGTCGCGTCCGCAGGGGGGTCGCCGAGGGGCTCGGCGATCTCCTCCACCGTCGGGCCGGCCTTCGCCGCGACGGCGTCCAGGAGGTCCAGGTCGAATCCGTACACGCGGGCCGCGTTCCCGCCCGCCATCGCCGTGATCTCGTCGCGCGACAGGCCCGCGTACGCGATCCGCAGGCCCTCCCTGCTGTACGGGTACGTGCCCTCGTCGTGCGGGTAGTCACTGCCCCACATGATCTTGTCGAGACCGATGCGGTCCCGCAGCGGCACCTCGTGCGGGCGCATGAAGCTCGCCCCGACGAAGCAGTTGTCGCGCCACACCTGGGACGGACCCTTGCCCATCGAAGCGGCGAGGCCGACGCCGAACCTGGACTCGGCGGTGGCCGCCTTCGAGGCCGCGGCCACCAGGCGCCCGTGGTAGTAGTCCAGCATGTCGAGCACCCCGGGGATCCAGCCGGAGCCCTGCTCGGTCAGCACCAGTTTCAGGCCGGGATGCCTGCGGAAGGCGCCGCCGAAGATCAGGTGCCAGAGCGCGCGGTGCGAGAACCAGGTCGTCTCCACCATGAAGACCGCCCGGGCCGCGGGCTCCTCCCCGAGCGGCGGCGAGGCCGAGCCCGCGTGGTGGTTCACGGGGACGTCCAGTTCCTCGCACACCGCCCAGATGGGGTCGTAGGCGGAGGAGTACAGCTCGGGGAGGCCCGAGCCCGGCGGGGTGCCGGGCAGCAGCAGGCCCCCCTTGAGGCCCGCCCCGACGGCCCACCTGATCTCCTTCACCGCCTCCCCGACGTCGTTCAGGAGGATCTGGAAGACACCCGCCCGGCGGCCCGGCGCCGCCGAACAGAAGTCCGCCAGCCAGCGGTTGTGGGCGCGCAGGCCCGCCCAGCGGCGTTCGAACTCCTCGGCCGTCGGCGCCGGCGCCATCAGGGACCCGGACGGGAAGAACGGCGGGATGGTGTTCGGGAACACGACCTCGGCGACGATGCCGTCCCGCTCCAGTTCCGCGAGGCGCCGCTCCGAGTTCCAGTTCTTGTCGGCCGTGTCGGCCACCAGGTCCTCGTACGGATTGACGTACGTGGCCGCCCAGGCGTCGAACTCGTCGTGGTACGCCTTCGACAGGTACGGCCGGTAGTCCAGCAGGTCGGCTCCCGCGTGGCAGTCGGCCGAGATGACGGTGTAGCGGTCCGCCGTGCCGCTCCTATGATCCGCGCCGTTCGTACGGTCCGTGCTCACGGGGTCACCCCCAGGGCCGGGAAGTCGTGGTCGGTCAGCCAGTGGCGGCCCACTTCGCGCGAGCGCGCCCAGGACGCCTCGACGGCCGACTGGTCCTCGGACTGGCCGAGTTCGGCCGGGGTGGGGCCGATGCGCCGTGCGAGCGGGGCCAGTTTCCCGGTGTCGAAGCCGAAGACCTCCGCGGCGGCGAGGCCCAGCATGCGGCGGGTCTCCGTCACCGGGATGTCGTGGAAGGTCCGCGAGAGCCACGCGCGCGTGTCGGGCCAGGTGCCCTCGGGGTGCGGGAAGTCGCTGCCCCAGAGGATGTTGTCGACACCGATCTCGTACCGCTGGGCCAGTTCACGGCGTTTGGTGTTGGTCGCGCAGATGAAGACCTGGCGGTCGAGGTACTCGTGCGGTGGGCGCCGCAGTTCGGCGAAGGGGGAGAGCTTCTTGCCGCCGTGCGCGCCCAGGTAGAGGCGGTCCATGAACCACAGCAGGTTCGGCAGCCACCAGCAACCGGACTCCGCCACACCGAACTTGAGCCCGGGGTGGCGCTCGAAGACACCCGACCAGAGCAGGAACCAGAGGGGGCGCGCGGGCCACCAGGTCACCTCGCTCACGTAGATGCCGAGGTGGTCGCCGTACTCGTGGCGGGGTGCCGCCCCGGAGTGGGTCGTCACCGGCATCCCGCACTCGGCCGCCGCCGCCCACACGGGGTCGTAACGGCGGTCGTGGTAGGGCTCCTTGTCGACCCACATGGAGGGGATCATCAGCGCGCCGAGTCCCGACTCCTTGGCGCGGTACACCTCGGCGACGACCTGGTCGGTGGGCGCCGTGACGGGCAACAGGGCGACTCCGCAGTGCCGTTCGGGGTGCTCGCCGACGAACTCGGCGAGCCACCTGTTGTGTGCCCGCGCGCCCGCCATGCCCAGGCCGGGGTCGTGGTCGCCGGAGAGCCCGAGGCCCACGCCGAAGGGCGCGGCCGTCCGGCTGTCCACCGCGTCGGCGTCCGGGAAGACCACCTCGGCGGCCACGCCGTCGCCGTCCAGCTCCTTGAGACGCTGAGCGGAGTCCCAACCTCCGCGCAGGCCTTCCTCGTTGTCGTGGAACCACTTGTCGGCGAAGGCCTCGTTGCGGATGCCGAGGCGGTTCATCTCCTCGCGACGGCGGCCCTGCCCCGCCACGAACTCGTCGAAGTCCCGGTGGAAACGGGCGTCCAGATAGGGCCGGTACTCCTCGGTGGGCAGCCCGGCGTGACAGTCGGAGGAGATGATCAGGTAGGGCTCCGTCGCGGAGGCCATGGGTGACTCCTCGGCCAGGGGTGACTTCTCGGTGGCCATGGGTGACTCCTCGGTCCGGTCCTCAGTCCAGGATGAAGTTCTCCAGGTACGCCGGGTCGGCGCGGTCCAGCATCGACTTCGACCGCGCGCGGATCTGCGCGTCGCTGTGTTCGCTCGCCGGCAGCAGCCAGAAGCGGTCCGCGCGGATGCCGTCCGCCACGAGGTCGGCGACCTCCTCGACCGGCGTGAACCGCACCTCCTTCCCCGCCTCCTTCATCGCGGCCTCCCACTGGCCGAGACTGCGGTACGGGGTCCTGCGGGGCCGCTGCTTGGCATAGCGCGACGGCCGGTTGCGGTGCGACTCCCACAGGCCCGTGCGGAGCATGTGGGGCCCGGGGAAGAGCACCGAGGCCCCCACGCGCGCGTGCTCCGCCCTGAGATGGGCGTACAGGGACTCGGTCATCGTCACGACGGCCGACTTGGTGACGGCGTACACGGACGCGGTGGGCAGCGGCGCGATGCCGCCGTCGCCGGACGAGGTGTTGACGACGTGGCCCGGTTCGCCGCCGGCCAGCATCCTCGGCACGAAGGCCTGGATGCCGTGGAAGACGCCCCACACGTTGACCGCGAACGCCCATTTCCAGTCGTTCGGGTCGTGCTCCCACATACGGCCCTCGGCGCCCGAGCCGACTCCCGCGTTGTTGCACAGGACGTGCACGGCGCCGAACTTGTCGTACGTCTCCTCGGCGAGTGCGAAGACCTCCTCGCGCTCCCCGACGTCCACCACGCGCGCGTGCACCACGGCTCCGTCCTCACGCAGCGCGGCGGCGGCCTTCTCCAGGGCGCCCTCCTCCACGTCCGCGAGGACGACCTTCAGTCCGTCGGCCGCGAAACGCCGCGCCATGGCCAGCCCGATTCCGCTCGCCGCGCCCGTGACGACGGCGACCTGCCCCTCCGCCAGGTTCACCGGGCGCTCCCCTGCGGCGGCCCGTCGAGGATCTGCTGAGGATCGTCGTACCGCTGGTGGATGTACGGCAACAGCGCCTGCGCGTCCACGCGTTCGACGACCGTGCCCTTCTGGTCGGTCGTCTTCTCGCCGATGGTGATCCCGACGAGTTCGCGGACCGGGAGGTCGGCGACGGGGTCGTACATCGACTCCCGCAGGACGACGTCGCCGGTGATCCGCTCCAGCTTCCGCACCTTCTCGTTGCGCACGCAGTGCACGAGGACGGGATCGGCGTCGAATCCCGAACCGTCCACCGCGGGCAGGAACTTGAAGTAGAAGTCGGTCTTCCGCGTCGGCTCCGGCAGGGGCAGCGGCCCGCTCACGGCGCCGCGCACCTCCGCGAACTCGATGCCGTGCCGGGCGAGAGCGGCGCGTACGACGAGGCCTTCGCGCTCGACCGTCACCTCGCCCAGTTTCTTGGGCTCGCCGAAGACCTCACGGCCGCCGGTGAGGGCCCGTTCGTGGGTCATCGGCATGACGAGCGGATACCAGCCCTCGACCCCGTCGTGCGCGGCGGCGACCGCGAACGAACCGGCGCCCAGGGGGTAACCGGGCAGGTCCACCTTGCTGATGTTCACCCGGACGAGGGGCCGTCCGGTGGGTTTGAGCGGAGGCGGCAGGACCGCCGCGACCGCGTCGGGGTCGCTCTCCCAGACGGCCACCACGCCGGTGGACCAGATGTCGGGGAGCCGGGAGCTCGCGGTGCGCGCGGCGGCGATCTCCGCCTCGGTCCGCGCGCCGTACCGTACGCGTGCCATGCCGTACCGCCCTTCGCGTCACTGTCCTTCGCGTTTCCGTGCGTTCGTGTCGCCGTCCTTCGCGTTTCCGTGCGTTCGTGTCGCCGCGCGTCCGTGCGTCCGTGTGTCCTCGTCGCCGTGCGTTCCGGGCGGGCAGCACAGTCGCACCGGGCGCGGCAATGGTCCATAGCCGTGCAGGAACGAGCCCGCGCCAATCGCCGGCGCGACGCCGAAAGGTCCTGAATCCGCCCCGGGTTCGGACTCCGGGGACAGGACTGTCAGTCGCGCCCCTTATCCTCAGTGACCATGCTCGAAGACCGTCAGACCGCACCGTCCGCCACCGCGTGGCCGGCCGCCTACCCACAGGGGTACGCGGTCGTCGACGTGGAGACCACAGGACTGGCCCGCGACGACCGCATAGTGTCGGCCGCGGTCTACCGGCTGGACGCGCGCGGTGAGGTCGAGGACCACTGGTACACGCTGGTCAACCCGGAGCGGGACCCGGGCCCGGTGTGGATCCACGGGCTGACGAGCGACGTGCTCGAAGGGGCGCCCCTGTTCCCGGACATCGCCGAGGAGTTCGCGACCCGGCTTGAGGGCCGGGTGCTCGTCGCGCACAACGCGGTCTTCGACTGGTCGATGATCGCCCGGGAGTACGCGCGCGCCCGGCGCGAGGCGCCGGTCCGTCAGCGACTGTGCACCATCGCGCTGTCCAAGGAACTCGGCCTGCCGCTGGCCAACCACAAGCTGGAGTCCCTGGCCGCGCACTTCGGCGTCGTCCAGCAGCGCGCGCACCACGCGCTGGACGACGCGCGCGTGCTCGCCGAGGCGTTCCGGCCGAGTCTGCGGGCCGCCGCGCGCGACGGCGTACGGCTGCCGCTCCTGGAGTGCCGGCCGCTGACGGAGTGGACGGACCGGGCGGCGCCGCTCATCGGACGGCAGTCCGGCGGCGGCTACTCGTCCGGCCATCCGTCGGGCCCGCCGGCGAGTTGGCGTCCCTCGCGCAAGCGCCCCGCCTGCCCGTACCCGAATCCGGGCCGGTACGAACCGGGCAAGCAGCTCAAACAGGGCATGCGCATCGCGTTCTCCGGGGACACCTCGGTCGAGCGCGACCTCCTGGAGGACCGCGCCGTCGAGGCCGGGCTGCATGTCGCGACGAGCCTGTCCCGGCTGACCAGCCTGCTCGTCACGAACGACCCCGACTCGGGTACGTCCAAGGTGGTCAAGGCGCGCCAGTTCGGCACCCCGGTGGTCGACGAGGCGGCCTTCGGCCAGCTCCTCGGGAACGTGGAACCGGCCACGGAGGGGTGACCGTACCGACGACCGAACGGACCGGCCGCACGGACGACCGTACGGACGGGTGATTGCCGCGCGACTCGCCCACGGGCCGCTCGCCCGGACCACGGGAACGGCCCACCCTGTGGCGCATGGCGACATGTGAGGTTTGCGGCAACAGCTACGGAATGACCTTCGAGGTCCACGCGCAGGGAGCGGTGCACGTCTTCGACTGCTTCTCCTGCGCGATCCACCGCATGGCACCCCTCTGCGAGCACTGCCGCGTCCAGATCATCGGGCAGGGCGTCGAGGTCGAGAACCACTGGTACTGCGGCGCCCACTGCGCCCGCGCCGAGGGAAAGGTGGGCATCATCGACAGGGTGTGACCCGGTACCCGACTCATCGCACCCCACGACCCGGTTGTACGGTCGTGGGGTGTACCGCTTCCTGTTGTCCCGGCAGTGGGTGATCCTCACCCTCATCATGCTCGCGCTCATCCCCACGATGATCGAGCTGGGCTTCTGGCAACTGCACCGGCACGAGCACAAGGTCGCGCTGAACCAGGTGATCTCCGACTCGCTGGCCGCGGAACCGGCCCCCGCCGAGTCGCTCACCGCGCCGGGCCGGGGGATCGAGCGCAAGGATCTGTACCGCCGGGTGACGGCGAAGGGCACCTTCGACACCGCCGACGAGGTCGTGGTCCGCCGCCGTACCAACTCCGACGAAGAGGTCGGCTTCCACGTACTGACCCCGTTCGTCCTGGACGACGGCCGGGTCCTCATGGTCAACCGCGGCTGGATCCCCGCGGACGGCGCGCAGACCGAGTTCCCGAGGATTCCCGCGCCCGCGAAGGGCGAGACCACGGTCACCGGCCGGCTGATGGCCGACGAGACGAGCGGCGACAGCGGCATCAAGGACGTGCGCGGCCTGCCCGACCGCATGGTCATGCTGATCAACAGCGAGCAGCAGGCCAAGGCGCTCGGCAAGCAGGTCCTCGGCGGTTACGTCGAACTGACCGATCCCGAGCCCAAGGGCGACGTCCCCGAGCTGATCCCGGCGCCCAATCACAGCGACATCGGCCCCCACATGGCGTACGCGGTCCAGTGGTGGCTCTTCGCCGCGGGCGTCCCGGTGGGCTTCGTGGTCCTGGTCCGCCGCGAGCGCCGCGACCGCGCGGAGGCCGCCGAGGTCGCGTCCGCCCCTACGGCGGAGCCCGCCCCCGTCTGAGCGCCGCCGCACCCGGCCCCCCGCAAGAACAAGAACTGCGCGACCAGCACCTCACCGAGCCGCACCCGGGATGCTGCCCACCCCCGCCAGGGGATCCGGCGATGAACAGCCGGGGTTGATCGTCGGATCCCAAGGGAACCCGGCAAACGTGCACCCTTCCATCGAGGACTACGCGCTCATCGGCGACCACCAGACCGCCGCCCTGGTAGGGCGGGACGGTTCGATCGACTGGCTCTGCCTGCCCCGGTTCGACTCGGCGGCCTGCTTCGCGAAACTGCTGGGGGACGACGACAACGGACACTGGCGGATAGCGCCGAAGGGATCGGACACCTGCACACGGCGGGCGTACCGGCCCGACACGCTCGTGCTCGACACGGAGTGGGAGACCGAGGACGGCTCGGTACGCGTCACCGACCTGATGCCGCAGCGCGACCGCGCCCCCGATGTCGTACGGATCGTCGAGGGCCTCAGGGGCAGCGTGACCGTCCGCAGCACCCTGCGGCTGCGCTTCGACTACGGCTCGGTCGTCCCGTGGGTCCGCAAGTCCGAGGGCCACCGGGTGGCCGTGGCCGGCCCGGACTCGGTGTGGCTGCGCAGCGAACCGGATGTGCACACCTGGGGCGAGGACTTCGGTACGCACTCGGAGTTCACCGTCGCCGAGGGCGAGAAGATCGCCTTCGTCCTGACCTGGCACCCCTCGCACGAGCCGCGCCCCAAGCTCGTCGACCCGTTCGAGGCGCTGGAGCAGAGCGTCGCCGACTGGCAGGCCTGGGCGGGCCGCTGCCGCTACGACGGACCGCACCGCGACGCGGTCGTCCGCTCCCTGATCACCCTCAAGGCCCTCACGTACGCGCCGAGCGGCGGCATCGTCGCGGCCCCCACGACCTCGCTGCCCGAGGAGATCGGCGGCGTCCGCAACTGGGACTACCGCTACTGCTGGCTGCGGGACTCCACCCTCACGCTGGGCGCGCTGCTCGCGTGCGGCTACCAGGAGGAGGCGGAGGCCTGGCGCAACTGGCTGCTGCGCGCGGTCGCGGGCGATCCGGCGGACCTGCAGATCATGTACGGCCTGGCGGGCGAGCGGCGGATCCCCGAGTACGAACTGGCGTGGCTGCCCGGCTTCCGCGACTCGTCGCCGGTGCGGATCGGCAACGACGCCGTACGGCAGCTGCAGCTCGACGTGTACGGGGAGGTGATCGACTCGCTCACGCTGGCGCAGCACGCGGGGCTGCCGGCCGAACCGGACATGTGGCGGCTGCACCAGGCCCTGATGGACTTCCTGCACACGGCGTGGCGCAAGCCCGACGAGGGACTGTGGGAGGTGCGCGGCCCGCGCCGGCACTTCGTGCACTCGAAGGTGATGGCGTGGGTGGCCGCCGACCGCACGGTGCGCACCCTGGAGGAGAACCCCGAGCTGGGCGGCGACGTCGACAAGTGGCGCGCGATGCGCGACGAGGTGCACCGCGAGGTGTGCGACCGCGGCTTCGACCCGGAGCGGAACACGTTCACGCAGTCCTACGGCTCCCGTGAGCTGGACGCCGCGCTGCTGCTCATCCCCCGCCTCGGCTTCCTTCCGCCGGACGACCCGCGGGTGGTCGGCACGGTCGACGCGGTGCGCAAGGGACTCGCCCGCGACGGCTTCGTGCACCGCTACGACGCGGAGCACGCGGAGCTGGCCGACTCGCAGCGGCAGGGCTCGGATCTGAAGGACGTCGACGGGCTGCCGGGCGGCGAGGGCTCGTTCCTCGTCTGCTCGTTCTGGCTCGCGGACGCGCTGCACCTGACGGGCCGTAGGAAGGAGGCCCTCGACCTGTTCGAGCGGCTGATCGCGCTGCGCAACGACGTGGGGTTGCTGGCGGAGGAGTACGACCCCGTGGCCGGCCACCAGCTCGGCAACTTCCCGCAGGCGTTCAGCCACATCGGTCTGGTGGGCACCGCCCTCGCGCTGTTCGACGGCGACGGGGCCGGGGAGACTGGAGTGCCCGATACGGACGAGGCAGGATAGAGGCCATGGATCTTGGACTGAAGGACCGCGTCTACGTCGTCACCGGAGCAACGCGCGGCCTGGGTCACGCCTCCGCGCGTGAACTCGTCGCCGACGGCGCGAAGGTGATCGTCACCGGGCGCGACGCGAAGACGGTGGCCGACGCCGCGACGGCGCTCGGTCCGAACGCCCACGGGGTGGCCGTGGACAACGCCGACCCCACGGCGCCGCAGAGTCTGATCGCGGCCGCCCGTGAGCGTTTCGGCGGCTTCGACGGCATCCTGATCAGCGTCGGCGGCCCCGCGCCCGGCTTCGTCGCCGACAACACCGACGAGCAGTGGCAGGCCGCGTTCGACTCCGTCTTCCTCGGCGCGGTCCGGCTGGCCCGCGGGGCCGCCGCCGAGCTGGGCGAGGGCGGGGTCATCGGCTTCGTGCTCTCCGGTTCGGTGTACGAGCCGATCGCGGGCCTGACCATCTCCAACGGTCTGCGTCCCGGGCTGGCCGGCTTCGCCAAGTCCCTCTCCGACGAGCTGGGTCCGCGCGGGATCCGGGTGGTCGGGGTGCTGCCGGCCCGGATCGACACGGATCGCGTGCGGGAGCTTGACGGGTACTCGGCCGATCCTGAGGCCACTCGGGCGGCCAACGAGGCGCGGATTCCGTTGCGGCGGTACGGGAGGCCGGAGGAGTTCGGGCGGACCGCCGCGTTTCTCTTGTCGCCGGCGGCGTCCTATCTGACCGGGATCATGGTGCCGGTGGACGGCGGGGCCCGGAGCGGGTTCTGACCCCGGGGACCCGGGTCCGGATCAGGCGGACCTGACCCGGGCGGACCTGGCCCCGGCTGTGGGTCGTCGTTCGGCTGCGGGCCGGTGGGGGCTTGTCGCGCAGTTCCCCGCGCCCCCGAAAGAGACGGGCGCGGGTCAGTCGAGTCGTTCCGGCAAAGACGACAGGGCGCGGGTCAGTTGACTCGTTCTGCGGCGTGTTTTGCTGCGCGTAGGCGTGCCTCCGCCGGGAGGGACGCGAGGCCCGCCGAGTCCCTGGCGTGGGCGAGCGACTCCGTCGTCAGGCGGTTCAGGGTCTCCCCGGGGTCGGCGTGCGGCTCCAGCAGCAGACGGATCCGCGCCTCGGGGGAACTGCGCCGCCCGACGAGCGACGCCTGCGCGCCCCGTACGCCTTCCAACGCGCCCGCCTCACCTGCCAGTACGCCCTCCAGGGCCCGACTCCGCAGCAGCGCGCCCTCGCCGTCCCCGGTGTCGACGAGCACCTCGGCGAGCCGGCGCCGCCGCAGTACCGCGGTCAGCCACCACAGGGCGAGCAGCACGGCCACGGCCAGTACGGCGATGACGGTCGGCCACCACCAGCCGTCGCCCCGCCACCGCTCCCGGTCGGCGTCGCTCAGCAGCACGTCGTGCCTGCCGTCGTGGATCCACCACGAGGGAGGATTCACCCCGAGGCCCACGGCGAGCACGGAGCCGCCGAGCACGACCAGGAGCAGACCCGCGAGGCCCAGCAGGACCCGGTTCACGATCCTGAGCACTTCGTTCACCCCTTCCGGCCGGGCCTGGCGACGTGCACCGACAGCGCGGGCCGTCGGGAGAGACCGAGCCCCCTGACGCCGTCGGCGAGCGTGGCGTCCAGGTCGGCGCGTACGTCGTCGAGTTCACGGAAGTGCGAGACCGCGCGGACGTCGGCCTTCCTGCGCCGCATCCGGACCCGGACCGACTGCACGCCGGACACCTCCATGGCCCGGTCGCGCAGCACCATGGCGGCGGCGTTGCGGTGCAGTCCGGCCCGTACGTCGGGGTGGGCGCGCCGCATCGTCAGGACGTCGCGCAGTCCCGGGGTCGCGGCGAGGACGAGCAGCCACAGGCCCAGGGCCGTCGCGACTCCGGCGCCGACGAGCACCCAGATGTCGTCCAGGGGCCGCTCGGCGAGTTCGCGGGCCAGGGACCTGCGCCAGTGCATGGCGGGCCGGTCGGCGCGGACGGCGACGACGTCGTACAGCAGGAGGCCCGCGGCGGCCAGGACCAGCAGCGCGAGGACGCCCGCGGGGATGCGGCGGGCCGACCAGAACCGGCCGTTGCCGTCCTCGGCGTCGTCGAGGGTCGGCAGGGGGGTGTAGTCGGCCGCGGAGGTGGACTGGCCGAGTTCGCTCTCGGTGTCCTTCTCGACGACGGGCAGCTGTCGGGTGCTCTCGGAGCCCTGGGGCTCGCTCATTGCGTCCTCCCCTGAACCGCGCCGCGCGTCTGCGCGGAGTGCAGGCGCTCCACCTGGACGGCGACCTCGGGCACTTTCATTCCCGCCAACGCCTCTACCCGCTGCGCGACCTGGCGACGCACGGCACCGCACCGGCCGCCGATGTCGCAGGGGTAGCCGAGTTCGAGGCTGACGCTCACGCGGGCCTGGTCGTGCCGGACGACGACCGTGGCGTGCGGGGGCGTCGCACCGGGAGGCAGTACGTCGAGCGCCTCGCGGGCCGCCTGCGCGGCGATCTTCGCGACGACCCGGTCGGCGATCCTGGTGGCACCGCGCTCACCCGCCGCTACGGCACAGCCGAAACCGCCCGGACTGCCGGGACCACTGCTGGGGCTGTCGGACACGCGCGTCACCGCCGACGGTCGTCGCGGGTACCGCGGGACCGGAAGAAGTCACCGGGATCCAGGTCCCCCTCCAGGAAGCGGCCCACGACGAAGCCGATGGCGCCCAGCGCCGCCACCAGCAGGAACGCGCCGAACCCGCCGAAGTACCCGGCGAATCCCAGCGCCATTCCGGCGATCATGCCGATCACGGCCATGCTCATGGTGCGCTCCTCAGCAGGTTCACTCAGCAGGTCGGCGGGGCGGGCGGGGCAATCGACCGGTACGGCGTCACTGGAGCCGGGATTCCGGTTCCTCGTCCTCTTCGTCCGGCAGCTTGACATCGCTGACCGCGATGTTGACCTCGACGACCTCAAGACCCGTCATGCGCTCGACGGCCGCGATGACGTTCTCCCGTACGTCGCGGGCGACGTCGGCGATGGACACGCCGTAGTCCACGACGATCTCCAGGTCGAGCGCGGTCTGCACCTCACCGACCTCGGCCTTCACACCACGCGTGACGGACTTCGAACCGCCGCCCGGCACCCTGTCGCGTACGGCGCCGAAGGTCCGTGAGATCCCGCTGCCCATGGCGTGCACGCCGAGGACGTCACGGGCGGCGAGCCCGGCGATCTTCTCGACGACTCCGTCGGCGATGGTGGTACGCCCCCGGCTCGACGGGTCGCCGCCGCCGCGCTTGGTCACGGCGGCCTTCCTCATCTGCTGCTGGTCCGGCTGTTCGACGTCCGGGTTCTCCGGCCGATTGCGCTGAGTCGTGTCGCTCATCGCCGTACATCCCCTTTCGGTGGGCCTCTTCGCCCACATTAAGTCGGGTTGCCGGGTCGCGCGCCAGGGATACGGCAGGCTGGAGCGATGACAGCGGACGGATGGACGCAAGCGGTAAGGCAACAGCTGGGCCTGGGGAGACTTCTGCCGTTGGGCGGTCCGGGTGACGGCGCGTGGATCACCGAGGCGGCGGCCGCCTCCGTACTGCGTGGGGCGGTACGTCATGAGCCGGGCGTACGCCTCGGTTCCCTGCGCCTCGCCCTCGCCGACCCGGACGGCGCGCCCGAGTCCGTCGTGCCCCCACCGCCGAGCGCGCTGCCACCGGGTCCGCTGCGCATCAGCGCGGAGTTCGCGGCCTCGCCGACCGAGCCCCTGCCCGCGGCCGCCGCCCGCCTGCGCGCGGCCCTCACCGCGACGGCGGTGGACACGCTCGGCCTGGCGGTCACGGAGGTGGACCTACGGGTGACGGGCCTGCTGGAGGAGGGCGCGGACTCGCCGGAGCCGTCCGAGCCGACGGCCCCGGCACACCGCGCCGAACCGAACCCCTCACCCGACACGGACGAGTCCCGGGTGGCCACCGCCGCCCGCGCCGTCCCGGGTGTGACGGCCCTGACCGGCAAGCCCCACATCGAGGAGCACCACAGCGACACGGCCCTCCCCCGTCGCCACGTCAGGGTGGAGATCGGGGTGGACACGACCGAGCGCACACTGGACGTGGCCAGAGCGGTCCGCACGAGGATCACGCAATCACTGCCCGACCACCCGACGACAGCGGTACTGGTAACAGCGGTGACCCCGGCGGCTCCGGCCCCTTGAAGCCCCGTAAGGGGCGCGGGGAACTGCGCGCCCAGCCCCCACGCACCCGCACGCACCCTCAATCCACAGCCCACGGAGCGCCGAGCGCTCAGTCGGAGAGCCCCGCGAGGTCGCGCAACCGCCGCCCCTGCGCCCCGCGCTCGGCACGCCGCTGCTCCTCGTACGTACGATCCACCGCTCCCTGGAGCAGGACCTTCGTCTCGACGAGAGCGTCCCGCGGCGCGGCCACCAGCGCCGCGGCCAGCTCGCTCACGGCGCCGTCGAGCCGGTCGACGGGCACAGCGACATTGGCGAGCCCGGTCCGCTGCGCCTCCTCGGCCTGCACGAAGCGCCCCGTCGCACAGATCTCCAGCGCACGGGCGTAGCCGACGAGCTTCACCAGCGGATGTGTGCCCGTGAGGTCGGGAACGAGGCCCAGACCGGTCTCGCGCATGGCGAACTGCACGTCGTCCGCGACGACGCGCAGGTCACAGGCGAGCGCGAGCTGGAAGCCCGCGCCGATGGCGTGTCCCTGCACGGCGGCGATGGACACGATGTCGCTCCGCCGCCACCAGGTGAAACCCTCCTGGTACTCGGCGATGGCCGCGTCGAGCTCGGCGTCGGAACCTCGCGCGAGATCGATGAAGGACGGCTCGCCGTCGAACCCCTCGGGCGTGAACGCCTGCCGGTCGAGCCCCGCGGAGAAGGACTTGCCCTCGCCGCGCAGCACGACGACACGGACGGTGCCCGGCAGCAGCCGGCCCGCCTCGGCCAGCGCCCGCCACAGAGCGGGGCTCTGCGCGTTGCGCTTGGCCGGGTTGGTCAGCGTCACCGTGGCGATCGCGTCGTCGACGGTGAGCCGTACGCCGTCCTTGTCGAGCAGCGGGTCGAACGAAGCCATGGGGCGCCTCCGATGGGTGCGGTCAGAGGGGGTGCCGTAGAAGCACGCCCTTAAGTGACTGCACAGTAACCACCCGGACGGTCAATGGACCGGCCGGGTGGCCACCATCGGAGTACGAGGAGCCGCCCGGCGTCAGGCCGACGCGGACTTCTTGCCCCGCGTCGCGCCGCCACGTCCACGCAGCGTGACGCCCGACTCACTGAGCATCCGGTGCACGAAGCCATACGAGCGGCCGGTCTCCTCGGCCAGTGCCCGAATGCTCGCACCGGAGTCGTACTTCTTCTTCAGGTCTGCCGCGAGCTTGTCGCGCGCGGCGCCGGTTACCCGGCTGCCCTTCTTCAGAGTCTCGGCCACCCGTGCCTCCTCAGCGGAAGTGCGCTCTGGACTTCTCATGATCACCCCTCAAGAGCGTCCTGGCCACCCATTCGGCAAGGTCGATGGGACGAGCTTGCGCGGCGAAAGCCCGTCACCACGAGCGGAATCCCGTATTCCATCCGCTTCCCGTTCGTACCGCCGAACGAGTTCGTGGACGAAGGTCCAGGTCAGCGACGCGCGACGGCCGGGCCTTCGAGGACGAAGAGCCCGGCCGCGAAATGGATGTAGGACACACCTCGGTACGAGGAGATCTCACACAGATGATGGATCACGGATCGGCCGAATGATCCATACGAAGTGGATCAGTCAAACGATCAACCATCGCGGACCGGCCGTCGGGCCGCTCGGCGAACCGCTCAGGCGAGGGCCACCAGGTCCGCGTAGTCGGCACCCCACAGGTCCTCGACGCCGTCGGGCAGCAGGATGATCCGCTCCGGCTGGAGGGCGTGGACGGCCCCCTCGTCGTGGGTGACGAGGACGACGGCGCCCTTGTAGGTGCGCAGCGCGCCGAGGATCTCCTCGCGGCTGGCCGGGTCGAGGTTGTTCGTCGGCTCGTCGAGGAGCAGGACGTTCGCGGACGAGACCACAAGGGTGGCGAGCGCGAGGCGGGTCTTCTCGCCGCCGGACAGGACCGAGGCCGGCTTGTCGACGTCGTCGCCGGAGAACAGGAACGAGCCGAGCGTCTTGCGGACCTGGACGAGGTCGAGGTCCGGGGCGGCGGAGCGCATGTTCTCCAGGACCGTGCGCTGGGGGTCGAGGGTCTCGTGCTCCTGCGCGTAGTAGCCGAGCTTGAGGCCGTGGCCCTCGATGATCTGGCCGGTGTCGGGCTTCTCGGCGCCGCCGAGGAGGCGGAGCAGGGTCGTCTTGCCGGCGCCGTTCAGCCCGAGGATGACGACGCGGGAGCCCTTGTCGATGGCCAGGTCGACGTCGGTGAAGATCTCCAGGGAGCCGTACGACTTGGACAGGCCCTCTGCCATCAGTGGGGTCTTGCCGCAGGGGGACGGGTCGGGGAAGCGCAGCTTGGCGACCTTGTCGGACTTCCGCTCGGCCTCCAGGCCCGCGAGGAGCTTGTCGGCCCGCTTGGCCATGTTCTGCGCGGCGACGGTCTTGGTGGCCTTGGCGCGCATCTTGTCGGCCTGCGAGTGCAGGGCGGTGGCCTTCTTCTCGGCGTTCTGCCGCTCGCGCTTGCGGCGCTTCTCGTCGGCCTCGCGCTGCTGCTGGTACAGCTTCCAGCCCATGTTGTAGACGTCGATCTGGGCGCGGTTGGCGTCCAGGTAGAACACCTTGTTGACGACCGTCTCGACCAGTTCGACATCGTGGGAGATCACGATGAAGCCGCCGCGGTACGTCTTGAGGTAGTCGCGGAGCCAGACGATGGAGTCGGCGTCGAGGTGGTTCGTGGGCTCGTCGAGGAGCAGGGTGTCCGCGTCCGAGAAGAGGATGCGGGCCAGCTCGATACGGCGGCGCTGACCGCCGGAGAGCGTATGGAGGGGCTGGCCGAGCACCCGGTCGGGCAGGTTGAGCGCGGCGGCGATGGTGGCGGCCTCCGCCTCGGCGGAGTACCCGCCCTTGGTGAGGAACTCCGTCTCCTGGCGCTCGTACTGCCGCATGGCCTTCTCGCGGGTGGCGCCCGAGCCGTTCGCGATGCGCTGTTCGTTCTCGCGCATCTTGCGGATCAGGGTGTCCAGGCCGCGCGCGGACAGGACGCGGTCGCCGGCCAGCATGTCGAGGTCGCCGGTGCGCGGGTCCTGCGGGAGGTAGCCGACCTCACCGGAGCGGGCGACGGTGCCCGCGGCGGGGGTGCCCTCACCTGCGAGGACCTTGGTGAGCGTGGTCTTGCCCGCGCCGTTGCGGCCGACCAGGCCGATGCGGTCGCCCTTGGTGATGCGGAAGGTGGCGGACTCGATGAGCATGCGGGCGCCGGCACGCAGTTCGATACCGGAAGCGGAAATCACGGACAGACTCCTGGGCAGGGTGGATGACGGGGCGGGCGGCTGAGGGCGTTCACGCCGTCTAATGCACGAGGAGAATGGCCATGGACCAAGTCTAACGGGGCGATGCAACCACTTTTTCTGTGTGCGGGTGTTCGGGAGTGTGACGCTCATTGCCCCGCCGGGCCGTCGCAGGGCCGTCGCAGGGCCCTCACGGAGCACGTCCCCCGTTCGGCCCGCCCCCGGCGCCGTGCCCCCGAGGGCGGGCAAGGATGGCGCCAGGGGGACGACGCAGTATTCGTCCGCACAGGGTGGAGCGCCCATGCAGTTCGACGACGACGCCGGTCTGGACACCTCCGAGGTGCAGGATGTGCGCGGCAGTCGGATCCCCGGCGGCAGGGCCACGGTGGGCGGCGGCGCCGTCGGCCTGATCGCCCTCCTGCTGGGTCTCTTCTTCGGTGTCGGACCCGACCAGCTGGGCCTCTCCTCCGGGGACGAGGAACCCGGGGCGAGCGCCTCGTCCCTGGCCCAGGTCCAGCAGACGTGCCGGACCGGCCGGGACGCCAACACCAAGGACGACTGCCGGATCGTGGCGGTGGTCAACAGCGTCCAGGATTTCTGGGCACAGGAGTTCGAGCGCCGTGGCGGTACGTACACGCGGTCGCCGACCGTCTTCTTCAGCGACCGGATCTCGACGGCGTGCGGGGCGGCGACCTCGGCGGTCGGGCCCTTCTACTGCCCGGGCGACCGGAAGGTCTATCTGGACCTGGGCTTCTTCGAGGAGCTGCGGACCAGGTTCGGCTCCAGCGGCGGACCGTTCGCGCAGGCCTACGTGGTGGCGCACGAGTACGGGCACCACGTGCAGGACCTGATGGGGACCCTGAGCCGTTCCCAGGACGGTCGGACCGGCGCGAACAGCAACGCGGTGAAGGTGGAGCTGCAGGCCGACTGCTACGCGGGCGTGTGGGCGCACCACGCGACGACCACGAAGGACGAGTCGACGGGCCGGCCGCTGATCACCAGCCTCACGGAGGCCGACATCCGCGACGGCATGGACGCGGCGGCGGCCGTGGGCGACGACCGGATCCAGGAGCGGTTCCAGGGCCGGGTGACCCCGGAGTCCTGGACGCACGGGTCGGCCGCGCAGCGGCAGCAGTGGTTCCACCAGGGCTATCGCACCGGTGACATGGCCCGCTGCGACACCTTCCGCTGAGCGCTCGCGGACGTTCGCCGGGCGTTGTCAGTGCCGGGTGCCAGACTGTGGGGCAGGTCACATTCAGGCTGATGTCCCCGCAGCGGGGCGGGGCAGCGGGGACCGGAAGGAGTGATCGGCATGGCAGGCACGGACAGCGGACGCCCGAGCATCTGCCCGACGCTGCTGTACGCGGACGCGAAATCCGCGATCAGGCAGCTCACGGAGGCTTTCGGCTTCGCCGAGGCGTCGGTGTACGAGGACGAGGACGGCAAGGTGGTGCACGCGGAGCTGGTGCAGGGCAACGGCGCGGTGATGCTGGGCTCCAAGGGCACCGGCAGCCGCTTCGACGAGGCCATGAAGAACGCGGGCCCCACCGGGGTGTACGTCGTAGTGGACGACGTGGACGCGCACCACCAGCGGGCGGTGGACCACGGGGCGGAGATCCTGATGCCCCCGACGGACCAGGACTACGGCTCGCGGGACTACATGGCCCGGGACATGGAGGGCAACATCTGGAGCTTCGGTACGTACGCCCCGGAGACCAGGGTCTGACGGGTCCGGCCCTGCCCCCGGAGCCGGACCCGGGCCGCCCGGGTCCGTGAGCCCGCCCGGTCAGCAGGGCCGCCCGGTCAGCCGCCCCGGTGGACCTGGAAGGCGGCGCGGCGGACGGCCTTGGCGAGGGCCGGGTCGGGGTGGGCGGCGGCGAGCGCGACCAGGACCTGCACGGTGCGGGGGTGGCCGACCGCGCGCACCTCGTCGAGGAGCGCGGGAACGGTCGGCTGCACCGCGGACTCCAGGTGGCGTACGAGGAGCGGCGCTTCGCCGTGGTCGGCGACGGCCGCGGCGGTGTCGACCCACAGCCAGGTGGCCTCCTCGCGGGTGAGCACCAGGTGGGCGTCCTCGGGGTCGTGGCCGTCGTGCTCCGCGAGCCACAGCAGGGCGTACGGACGCAGCGGGGTCTCGTCGGCCACCGCGCGGACGTCCGGCTCGGCGGGGGCGCCGACCACGCGCAGCGCCTCGAAGGCGAGCCCGCGGGACAGGGCGTCCTCACCGCGGGCGGCGGCGAGGAGTTCGGTGACGGCGCTGCCGACGGGGCGGGCGGCGAGCCAGGCGCGGTACTCGGCGCGGGCCGCGTTGGGCCTCAGCTGGGCGCAGCCGCGGAGCATGTCCTCGGCGCCCTGCTCGATGTTCCCGGCGGGGCTCTGCGCGGCCACGCAGATCTGCTCCAGCTTGACCCAGACAGCCCAGCTGCCGAGCGGGGTGAGCGTGGCCTGGCCGTCGGCGCAGGTGAGGGCGCCGACGGCGGCGAGGGCGTGCAGTGCCCAGTCGAGCAGGGGCGCGAGGGGGGTGTCCTCGGCCGGGCTCTCCACGGGCTCGGGCTGCGGTCCGTAGGGGATCTCGCAGCGCTCGGTGCGCAGTTCCGTGACGCGCTGCTCCAGCAGGTCGAGGAGCTGCGGGACGGGGACGGGGCCCGCGGACAGCTGGAGGAAGGAGAGAACCTGCGGCATCGCCGAGACGACCTCGGCGACGGCGGCGGGCTCGCGCCCCTCGGGGCCGGGGTGGGCGATCGACCAGGCGTCGAAGAAGGCGACCCAGCCGCGCAGGACGGCGCTGTCGTCGCGGTTCCAGGCGCGCAGGCGCCAGCCGGGGCGCGCGGTGTCGCCGTGCACCTCGATGAGGCCGGCGAGACGTGCGATGTCCCAGTCCGCCCGCACTTGATCCGGGGTCAGGGACAGACTCGTGGCGGCTTGTCGGGCGGTCTCGTCGGAGAGGGTGCCTTTCCCTCCGGAGCCGCCGTTCTCGCCGGAGCCACCGTCGGTGGCCGTGGTGTCACGGTCCCGGCGCGGGCCGGAGCCGGCGCTCAGGGTGGCGTCGGCCCAGCGGGCGACCCGGGCCGCGCCGGCGAGTACGGCGCGCGCCATGCGGGCGAGTTCCGCCGGTGCCGGTGTGCCCTCCGGCGGACGGGGTGCGGGTCGGCGGGCGGGCCGCTGGGTCATCGCTCGGGGGGCGGCGGCCAGGGTTCGCGGGCGGACGAGTCGGAGCCTGGAGTCGCGCGGGATACGGGACGTCACGGGGGCAGTCTTCCGGTTGACGGTCCGAAAACCCAAACGGAATGCCGCGCGGGGCTGCGGAAACGGCCCGCACACCGGCCCCAGTAGGCACTTCGAGGGGGTGCGGCCCGCTGGTACAAGGTTAAACGGAACCTTCGGGACCGGGGCGTGGAGAGGGCTACATCAGCGGGGTGAGAAAGCGGCGGAGCGCCTCTTCGTAGCCGGCCGGGTCGGCGTTCCACATGGCTCCGTGCGGGGCGTCGTGGACGGTGTGCAGGGTGACGAGGTCGGGACGGCGGTCCGCGAGGCGGCGCGAGAGCCTCCACGGGGCGACGGTGTCGTCGGGGCCGTGCAGGACGAGGACGGGCACCCTGAGCCGTGCCGGGCCGGCGACACCCTGGACACGGTCGCCGCCCAGGCCCGTGCGGCCCTGTGCGGCGCGGACGGCCAGCGGCAGCAGGGCGCCGGGGGTGCGGCGGGCGGTGGCGAGGGCGCGCAGCGTGGCCTCCCAGTCGAGGACCGGCGAGTCCAGGACGAGCCCGGAGATCCTCTCGCGCAGCGCGGAGTGCCCGGCGGCGCGCAGCGCCATGGTGGCGCCGGTCGACCAGCCGTGCAGGACGACCCGTTCGGCGCCGTACCGCACGGCGAAGCGGATGGCCGCGTCCAGGTCGCGCCACTCGGTCTCGCCGAGGTGGTTGAGCCCGTCCGGGGGCCGGGGCGCGCCGGCGTCCCCGCGGTAGGCGAGGCCGAGGACGGGGAACTGGTTGTGGTGCAGGAACTCCATGACGTTCATGGGGTGTTCGCGGGTGGCGCCCAGGCCGTGCACGGTGATCACCCAGGTGTCCCGGGCGGCGGGCACGAACCAGGCGGGCAGGGCGCCGAGTTCGCCGGGGATGTCCACGTCGGTGTACGGGAGGCCGAGGGCGGCGCCCGGGTCTCCGACGTGCACGCCGGGCGTGAACCACACCTTGTCGCCGGGTTCCAGCGTGCCGTGGGTGACGCGCTCCAGTCGGCGTACCACCGTGTCGGCGGTGTGCGGGGTCCCGGTCAGGAGCGGACCGACGACGGCGTGGCTGCCGTGGCCGCTCAGGCCGTAGACGCCCGGGCGCCGGGAGGCGAGGGCGCGGGTCAGGGCGATCCGGCCCGCGGCCGTGGCGTGCACGGTGAGGCGGGGTTCGGTGGGCAGCGGGCGCCCCGGCGGCGCCTTCAGGGCGGCGTCGCTCGCGAAGCGGCCGGCCGCGACGGCGGCCGCACCGGTCACGGCCACGGTGAGGGCGGTGGTGAGGGCAGCGGTCGTCGGCTTCACGGTACGCACGGGTCCAGTCTCCTGACGGAGCCCGCTGTCGGCCAGTGGACGAGCGGCACGGGTGAATCCGGCGTCCGCCGGGCGGGTGCGTCCCGGCCGCGCCCGGCGGGGCCTTTGGGGCAGCCGTGCAAGGCCGGGCCACCGGGCAGGACCGCGTACGGCGGGGCCTCCGGGCTCGGCCGTACGGCCCGGCGTCACGGCTGGCCGTACCCCTTCAGCCGCTCCCCCGCCTGCGCCACCTGGTCACCGGTCAGCAGGGTGGGCGTGAGGCCCGGGACGGACGACGCGGTGAGCCATACCCTGCACATCCATTCGAGCTGGGCCGTGCGGTCGTAGGCCTGGTCGAGGGTGGCGCCGTGGGCGAGGGTGCCGTGGTTCTGCAGGAGGCAGGCCGTGCGGTCCCGCAGGGCCCGGAGCATGTTCTCGGCCAACTTCTCGGTGCCGTAGGTCGCGTAGGGGGCGACGCGGACGGGTCCGCCGAGGGCCGCGGACATGTAGTGGACGAGGGGCAGCTCGGTGACGAGGGTCGAGACGGCCGTGGCGTGCACCGCGTGGGTGTGGACGACGGCGCGCGCGTCCGTGGAGCGGTAGACGGCGAGATGCATGGGCAGTTCACTGGTCGGAACGAGTGAACCAAGCACCTGCCGGCCGTCCAGGGAGACCCCGCAGACGTCCTCGGGCCTCAGCCGGTCGTACGGGACCCCGGTCGGCGTGACCAGGACGGTGTCGCCCACGCGCACGGACACGTTGCCCGACGTGCCGACGACCAGACCGTCGCACACCGTCCGGCGGGCCGTCGCCACGAGTTCGCTCCACGCCCGTTCCAGCGCCTCCCCCGCCCGGAGCGCGCCCGTCTCCCCCGCGTCCCGTCCGTCTCCCGCGTCCCGCCGCTGCTCAGCCATGCCGTGATCCTGCCAGCCGCCCGCGCCCGCCCGGCGCCCGCTCCGTGCCCCTCCTCGCCCGCCCCGCCGCTGCTCCGTTCGGGCGAGGGCACTGTAGGCCGGAACCCGTTCATCCGAAAGGTCACTAACAGGTACTAATCGACCGCCGGAGTGAATGACCGGCGGGTGACGGGCTGTGAGGGATCTTCCAGTACTCTCTGGAAGATTTTTCGTGCGCGTCGCCATTCCGGGGGGAAACATGGCCAGTAATCACAAATCGTCCCGTCCGCGTGCCCGTATCGTCGCCGCCTCCGTGGCGACGCTGGCGCTCGGCGGCACCGCCCTCGCCGAGGTACCGGCCTCGGCGGCCGGCAAGCCCAAGGGGCACGACGTGTCCTCGCACCAGAAGAACGTGAACTGGTCGAGCGCGAAGAGCAAAGGCGCCAAGTTCGTGTACGTGAAGGCGACCGAGTCGCACACGTACCGCAATCCGTACTTCGCCCAGCAGTACGACGGCGCCCGCGACGCGGGCATCATCCGCGGCGCGTACCACTTCGCGCTGCCGCACAAGTCGTCGGGCACGAAACAGGCCGCCTACTTCGTGCGCAACGGAGGCGGCTGGCGGGCGGACGGCTGGACGCTGCCGCCCGCGCTGGACATCGAGTACAACCCGTACGACAAGAAGAAGAAGTGCTACGGGCTGAGCAAGAGCGGGATGGTCGGCTGGATCAAGGCCTTCAGCGACGAGGTGAAGCGGCAGACCGGCCGCCGGCCCGTCATCTACACCAACTACAACTGGTGGAAGACGTGCACCGGCAACAGCGCCGCCTTCGCCTCGAACCATCCGCTGTGGCTGGCCCGCTACAGCGCGACCGCGGGGTCGCTGCCCCCGGGCTGGAACTTCTGGACGTTCTGGCAGTACGACAACGGCGGCAGCCTGCCGGGTGACCAGAATCTCTTCAACGGTTCGCTGTCTCAGCTGAAGAGCTTCGCGAGGGGGTGAGCGGAGTGGCGGCCCAGTGACGGACCCCTGGATTCCGCTTCTGTTCGAGGATTTCCGGGACTTTCGAGGGCTGTCGCCGCTACTTCGACACAAGCGGAGTGGCGGTACCTCGATTGGGTCACCCCACCGCCCGACTCAGTTCATCTTCCGTTCACCCAGGTTGCTTACGTTCCCCGTGCCACTGTCGTCCAACAGAAGCCTGGGTAAATGGAACACATCACGCTCCTCCTCGGAATCGTGATCGTTACCGCTCTCGTGTTCGATTTCACGAACGGTTTCCACGACACTGCCAACGCGATGGCAACGACCATCTCGACCGGCGCTCTCAAGCCCAAGACGGCGGTGGCCATGTCCGCCGTGCTGAATCTCGTCGGTGCGTTCCTCTCCGTGGAGGTCGCCAAGACGATCTCCGGCGGGCTCATCAACGAAGAGGGCATCCGCACCGAAGTGATCTTCGCGGCGCTCGTCGGCGCCATTTTGTGGAATCTGCTGACCTGGCTCGTGGGTCTGCCCTCCAGCTCGTCCCACGCGCTCTTCGGCGGCCTGATCGGCGCCGCGGTGATGTCGGCCGGCTGGTCGTCGGTGAACGGCTCGACCGTGATCACCAAAGTCCTCCTCCCCGCGATCGCCGCACCCGTGGTGGCCGGACTCGCCGCGATGCTCGCCACCCGGCTGACGTACCGGATCAGCAAGGGGGCCGGTGAGAAGGCGACCTCCAAGGGCTACCGCGCGGGTCAGATCACCTCCGCGGGCCTGGTCTCGCTGGCCCACGGCACGAACGACGCGCAGAAGACCATGGGCATCATCACCCTGGCCCTGGTCACCGGCGGTGTCCTCTCGCCCGGCTCGAACCCGCCCCTGTGGGTCATCGTCTCGGCCGGTATCGCCATCGCCCTCGGCACCTACCTGGGCGGCTGGCGCATCATCCGCACCATGGGCAAGGGCCTCACCGACCTCGCGCCGCCGCAGGGCTTCGCCGCCCAGACCAGCGCAGCGACGGTCATCCTGGCCTCCTCGCACCTCGGCTTCTCCCTCTCGACCACCCAGTCCTGCTCCGGCGCCGTGATGGGCTCGGGCCTGGGCCGCAAGGGCGGTGTCGTCCGCTGGTCGACCGCGACCCGCATGTTCATCGCCTGGGGCCTCACGCTCCCCGCCGCCGGTCTGGTCGGCGCGGGCGCCGAGTTCCTCACCCAGCAGGGCACCTGGGGCATCGTCCTCACCGGCGCGCTGCTGATCGCCGGCTCCGGGATCATCTGGACGCTGTCCCGCCGCCAGCCCGTCACCGTCGACAACGTCAACGACGACCACGAGCCCGCGGGCGTCGTGACCACCGCGATCGCCGCCGTCACCCCGCCTCCCTCGGCCCCGGTCGCCCCGGCGGCCTCGACCGTGAACGACGACCTGAAGACCACCATCCCGGGCCCGGACGCCGAGCCCGCCCGTCCGGCCACGGTGTAAGGAACGAACCGAATGAAGATCGACTGGGCAGCCCTCGGCTCCGTGTTCGGAGTCAGCCTCATCTCCACCGTCGCCCTCGTGGGCCTCTTCACCCTCGGCATCGTCGGCCTCACCAAGCGCGAGTCGGCCGCCGCCCAGGGCGGCTCCGCGGCCCTCGCGGTCACCGGCGCGTACGCCTGCTTCGCGGCCTGCGCGGGGGCCGTGGCGTACGGGATCTATCTGATCGTCGCCTGACCGGTACGGCCGTCGGGCCGTACGCCCCGAGTGTCACCGTCCGCCCTGCCGGGGCCGCCTCGTCCGCGGTCCCGGCAGGGCGGAGGCGTGTCCGCGCCCGACGGGACGACGAAGGAGTCCGGCAGGGACTCGCGCATGTCCGGCGGGCGCGGACCGAGCCGCCCTCAGAGCCGGGACACGGAGCCGTCCTCGAGGCGGTCCATGTCGTAGGAGAGGACGCCGAACTCCGTTGCTCCAAGTCAGGACGGGGCGCGGGCATCGCGCCGTCCCTGTCCGCCGTCCGGCTCCGTCTCTCCCCCGTGCGCCACTGCTCGGCCCCTCCCCGCGCGCCGCGCGATCCCCGCGACCCGTACTCCTCGTCACGCATGTCATTGCATGTCACGCACAGTGATCGCAAGGCCGTGGTCCGAGTCCGTCCCCGGCTGACGGAAACCCGCCCGCGACAACCCGCCCGCAGGGAGGGCCTGTCGGCGGATGTGGGTCTCAGCACACTCTCCCGTCGCAGGTCAACAGCAAGTTGACGGGTGTTCTCGGACCGTGGTGGACTGCCGAGGCCATGTACGTCGGCAGAAGAGGAAGCCGGTGCGAATCCGGCGCGGTCCCGCCACTGTTACCGGGGAATCCATTTCCCCGGGAGCCAGGAACTCTCGTCGTCGGTCTCGTCGAACCAGGGCGTGGACACCCTGAGTGAGGACATATCGCCATGCGCGGCCGCCTGTTGTGGACCAGTGTGCCCAGGCCCGGTACGAGACCCGGTACGAGGGTTCCCCTCTACCCAGCGGCGGGCTGAACCGATGCGTGCCGATCGCGTCTTCGCGTACGGCGCCGCCGTCGGCCTTCTCGGTGACCTGCTGCTCGGCGATCCTCGCCGGGGGCATCCGGTCGCCGCGTTCGGCCGGGCCGCGGGAGCCGTCGAGCGGGGCCTTTGGCGGGACCACCGGGGACGGGGCGCGCTGCACACCGCCGTGTGCGCGGGCGGCGCCGTCGCTCTCGCCGTGGCCGCCGACCGTTCCGTCCGTACCTCCGCTGTCGCGTCCGTCGCCCTGACCGCCGCCGCCACGTGGGCCGTCGTCGGGGGGACCTCGCTCGGGCGGGAGGCCCGGGCAGTCGGCGGGGCGCTGGCCGCCGGGGACATCGAGGTGGCCCGCGAGCGGCTGCCGCACCTGTGCGGGCGGGACCCGCAGGCGCTGGACGCCGACGGGATCGCCCGGGCGGTGGTCGAGTCGGTCGCCGAGAACACCTCCGACGCCGTGGTGGGCGCCCTGGTGTGGGGCGCCGTCGCGGGCGTGCCCGGACTGGTCGGCTTCCGCGCCGTCAACACGCTGGACGCCATGGTCGGGCACAGGTCGGCCCGGTACCGGCGGTACGGGTGGGCCTCGGCCCGGCTCGACGACGTGGCCGGGTGGCCCGGGGCGCGGCTGACCGCGGTCCTCGCCGCCGTCGCCGGGGGCGATCCGCGGGGAGCGGTCCGCGCCTGGCGCGCCGACGCGGCGAAGCATCCGAGCCCCAACGCCGGGCCCGTCGAGGCCTCGTTCGCGGGCGCGCTCGGGGTACGGCTCGGCGGCACGCTCTCGTACGCGGGACGGGTCGAGCACCGGCCCGTACTGAACGGTCCGGGGCGGGCCGTGCGGGTCGGGGACATCGAACGGGCCGTCCGGCTCTCACGCCGCGTGAGCCTGCTCGCGCTGGGCGCGAGTGTCGCCGGACGGCTGCTCGCCACCTCGCTCACCGGGTCACGCACCGAGACGCCCGCCGAGTCACTCACCGAGTCCCTCGCCGAGTCACGTGTCATGAAAGGGCGTACGTCATGAGTGGCGGAACGGGCGGGGGGCTGCTCGTCGCCGGGACCACCTCCGACGCAGGCAAGAGTGTCGTGACCGCCGGGATCTGCCGGTGGCTGGTGCGGCAGGGTGTGAAGGTGGCGCCCTTCAAGGCGCAGAACATGTCCCTGAACTCGTTCGTCACGCGCGAGGGTGCCGAGATCGGGCGGGCGCAGGCCATGCAGGCGCAGGCCGCCCGCCTGGAGCCCTCCGTGCTCATGAACCCCGTGCTGCTCAAGCCGGGCAGCGACCGCAGCAGCCAGGTCGTGCTGATGGGCAAGCCCGTGGGCGAGTTGAGTGCGCGCGGCTATCACGGCGGACGCCAGGAGGCGTTGCTCGGGACCGTGCTGGACTGTCTGGCCGAGTTGCGGGGCACGTACGACGCGGTGATCTGTGAGGGGGCGGGGAGCCCCGCCGAGATCAATCTGCGGCGCACGGACATCGTGAACATGGGGATCGCGCGCAACGCGCGGCTGCCCGTGCTCGTGGTCGGGGACATCGACCGCGGCGGGGTCTTCGCCTCGTTCTTCGGGACGGTGGCCCTCCTTTCGCGCGAGGACCAGGAGTTCGTGGCCGGGTTCCTCGTCAACAAGTTCCGCGGTGACGTCTCGCTGCTCGAACCCGGCATCGACATGCTGCGCGGGCTCACCGGGCGGCACACGTACGGCGTCCTGCCCTTCCGGCACGGCCTCGGCATCGACGAGGAGGACGGGCTCAGAGTGTCCCTGCGGGGGTCGGTACGCGAGTCCGAGGTCTCCTCCCCCGTCGGCGAGGACATCCTGCGGGTCGCCGTCTGCGCGATCCCCCTGATGTCCAACTTCACGGACCTGGACGCCCTCGCCGCCGAACCGGGCGTCGTGGTGCGGTTCGTGGACCGCGCCGAGGAACTGGTGGACGCCGACCTGGTCGTCGTGCCCGGCACCCGGGGCACGGTCCGCGCCCTGGAGTGGCTGCGGCGGCGCGGCCTCGCGGACGCCCTGGTGCGCAGGGCCGCCGAAGGGCGCCCCGTACTGGGCATCTGCGGCGGCTTCCAGCTCCTCGGCGAACACATCGAGGACGAGGTCGAGTCGGGGGCCGGTGCCGTCGACGGGCTCGGACTCCTCCCCGTACGCGTACGGTTCGCGCGGGAGAAGACCCTCACGCGGCCCGTCGGCGAGGCCCTCGGCGAACCCGTCCAGGGCTACGAGATCCATCACGGAGTCGCCCAGGTCAACGGCGGAGAGCCCTTCCTGGACGGCTGCCGGGTCGGCGCGGTCTGGGGGACGCACTGGCACGGCTCGCTGGAGTCGGACGGCTTCCGGCGCGCGTTCCTGCGCGAGGTGGCCGCCGCGTCGGGGCGCCGCTTCGTACCGGCCGCCGACACCTCGTTCGAAGGGCTGCGCGAGGAGCAGCTGGACCGGCTGGGCGATCTGATCGAGGAGCACGCGGACACGGACGCGCTGTGGCGGCTCATCGAGTCCGGCGCGCCGGCCGGTCTGCCTTTCATCCCACCGGGAGCGCCCGCATGAGCCTGCTCGAAGGCCACTTGAGCTATTTGGCAGATTTGGGCCATTTGGAGGACGACAACCTGTGAGTACCCCGTTTCCGTTCACGGCCGTGGTGGGTCAGGACGACCTGCGACTGGCACTGCTGCTGAACGCCGTCTCACCCGCGGTGGGCGGTGTGCTCGTCCGCGGCGAGAAGGGCACCGCCAAGTCCACGGCCGTGCGCGCCCTTTCGGCGCTCATGCCGCAGATCGACGTCGTCGCCGGATGCCGTTTCTCCTGCGCGCCCGCCGCGCCCGATCCGGCCTGCCCGGACGGTCCGCACGAGGTGGGGGCGGGGGTGTTCCGGCCGGCCCGGATGGTCGAACTGCCCGTCGGCGCCTCCGAGGACCGCCTCGTCGGCGCGCTCGACATCGAGCGGGCGCTCTCGGAGGGCGTGAAGGCCTTCGAGCCGGGCCTGCTCGCCGACGCCCACCGCGGACTCCTGTACGTGGACGAGGTCAACCTCCTCCACGACCACCTGGTCGACCTGCTGCTGGACGCGGCGGCGATGGGCGCCTCGTACGTGGAGCGCGAGGGCGTCTCCGTACGGCATGCCGCGCGGTTCCTGCTCGTGGGGACCATGAACCCCGAGGAGGGCGAGCTGCGGCCGCAGTTGCTCGACCGGTTCGGGCTCACCGTCGAGGTCGCGGCCTCGCGGGAGCCCGACCAGCGGGTGGAGGTCGTACGGCGGCGGCTCGCGTACGACGACGAACCGGAGGGGTTCGCGACGCGCTGGGCCGACGAGGAGTCCGACGTACGGGCCCGGATCGTGGCGGCGCGTGAGCTGCTGCCGTCGGTGCGGCTCGGCGACGGCGCGCTGCGGCAGATCGCGGCGACCTGTGCGGCCTTCGAGGTGGACGGCATGCGGGCCGACATCGTGATGGCCAGGACCGCCACCGCGCTGGCCGCCTGGGCGGGGCGGACCGACGTGCTGGCCGAGGACGTGCGGCAGGCCGCGCTGCTCGCGCTGCCGCACCGGCGCCGGCGCAATCCCTTCGACGCGCCGGGGCTCGACGAGGACAAGCTCGACGACACGCTGGAGGAGTTCGCGAGCGACGACGAGTCCGACGGCTCCGCCGGCAGCGGCGACGAGGACCCGGATCCGGACCCGGACGGGCCCGGTGGCGGTGGCGGGCAGCCCCCGCAGGACGGGCCCGACGACGGGGACAGCGGCGGCGAGAGCCCCGGTGAGGCGCCCGCGCAGGGCGGACCCACCGAGCCCACCGAGCCCACCGAGAAGCCCGAGAGCGGGCAGGCGCCCTCGCCCGGCGCCGGCGGGCAGTCCCCCGTACGGGCCGCAGAACCCTTCCGTACGAAGATGCTGAGCGTGCCCGGTCTGGGCGAGGGGGCCGCCGGGCGGCGGTCGCGGGCCAGGACCGAGCACGGGCGCACCACCGGGGCACGCCGCCCGCGCGGGGCGCTCACCAAGCTGCATCTGGCCGCGACCGTGCAGGCCGCGGCTCCGCACCAGCGGGCGCGCGGACGGTCCGGTCCCGGTCTCGTCGTACGGCGCGACGATCTGCGGCAGGCCACGCGGGAGGGGCGCGAGGGGAACCTCGTGCTGTTCGTCGTGGACGCGTCCGGGTCGATGGCGGCCCGGCAGCGGATGAGCGCCGTGAAGGGCGCGGTGCTGTCCCTGCTCCTCGACGCCTACCAGCGGCGGGACAAGGTGGGGCTCGTGACCTTCCGCGGGTCCGCGGCCGAGGTGGCGTTGCCGCCGACCTCGTCGGTCGACGCGGCCGCGGTACGGCTGGAGTCGCTGCCCACCGGCGGGCGTACGCCGCTCGCGGCCGGGCTGCTGCGGGCGCACGACGTGCTGCGGGTGGAGCGGCTGCGTGATCCGGCCCGGCGCCCGCTGGTCCTGCTGGTGACGGACGGGCGGGCCACGGGCGGGCCGGATCCGGTCGCGCTCGCCGGGCGGGCCGCGCGGCTGTTCGCCGCCGACAAGGTCGCCTCCGTCGTCGTCGACTGCGAGTCGGGCCTCGTACGGCTCGGACTCGCGGGGCAGCTCGCGGGTGAACTCGGCGGAACGGCGGTGACGCTCGACGAACTGCGGGCCGACTCGATCGCCGGGCTGGTCAGGGACGTGCAGGGCAACAGCCGTGGCAAGGGCCAGGGCCACAGCAGGAGGGCCGCGTAATGCCGCAGGGACAGCCGAGTGTCGTACCGGACGACGGACTGACGACTCGCCAGCGACGGAACCGGGCGCTCGTCATCGTGCACACCGGGATCGGCAAGGGAAAGTCGACCGCCGCCTTCGGGCTCGCGCTGCGCGCCTGGAACCAGGGGTGGCCGATCGGAGTGTTCCAGTTCGTCAAGTCCGCGAAGTGGAAGGTCGGCGAGGAGAACGCGCTGCGTGTCCTCGGCGCCAGCGGTGAGGGCGGCTCCGTCGACTGGCACAAGATGGGCGAGGGCTGGTCCTGGGTGCAGCGCGACTCCCAGGCCGACAACGAGGAGAAGGCCCGCGAGGGCTGGGAGCAGGTCAAGCGGGACCTCGCCGCCGAGACGTACAAGCTGTACGTGCTCGACGAGTTCGCCTACCCGATGCACTGGGGCTGGATCGACGTCGACGAGGTCGTGGAGGTGCTGCGGGCCCGGACCGGGACCCAGCACGTCGTCATCACCGGGCGCAACGCTCCCGAGAAGCTCGTCGAGTACGCCGACCTGGTGACCGACATGTCCAAGGTGAAGCACCCGATGGACACCGGTCAGAAGGGCCAGAGGGGCATCGAGTGGTGACGTCCGCCGTCGCCGCAACCGGCTCTGTCTCCGGTGGCGGCTCCGGCTCCGGTTCCGTTCCTCGGCTGGTCATCGCCGCGCCCGCCTCGGGGAGCGGCAAGACCACCGTGGCCACGGGGCTGATGGCCGCGTTCGCCTCTCGGGGGCTCGCCGTGTCCCCGCACAAGGTGGGGCCGGACTACATCGACCCCGGGTACCACTCGCTCGCCAGCGGGCGGGTGGGGCGGAACCTCGACTCCTACATGTGCGGGCCCGAGTTGATCGCGCCGCTCTTCGCGCACGGAGCGCGCGGGTGTGATCTCGCCGTGGTCGAGGGTGTGATGGGGCTGTTCGACGGGGCCTCCGGCGAAGGTGAACTGGCCTCCACCGCGCATGTGGCCAAATTGCTGCGGGCGCCTGTGGTGCTGGTCGTGGACGCGTCCGCGCAGTCCCGGTCGGTGGCGGCGCTCGTGCACGGGTTCGCCTCCTGGGATCCCGAGGTGCGGATCGGCGGGGTGATCCTCAACAAGGTCGCCTCCGATCGGCACGAGGCGCTGCTGCGGGAGGCGATGGATCAGTCCGGGGTGCCTGTGCTCGGTGCCTTGCGGCGGGCTGAGCAGGTGGGTACGCCGTCCCGGCATCTGGGGCTGGTGCCCGTCGCCGAGCGGCGGGCGGAGGCGCTTGCCGCTGTCGCGGCGATGGGGGTGCGGGTGCGGGACGGGTGCGATCTGGATGCGCTGTTCGCGTTGGCGCGCGGCGCGGGCCGGTTGTCGGGGGTGGCTTGGGATGCGGGTGAGGTGCTGGCTTTCTCGCCCCCGCCGCCCCTTCCCGTCCCGACCCTGGGGGCTGCGCCCCCGGACCCCCCTGTCGCGCTCCGCGCTCGTCCTCAAACGCCGGACGGGCTGAAAGGACCGAGGCCGGGCTCGAAGGCGCCCGACGGGCTGAGAGGTGCGCCGGTCGTCGCCGTCGCCGGAGGGTCCGCGTTCACGTTCTCCTATGCCGAGCAGGCCGAGTTGCTGGCCGCCGCCGGGGCCGAGGTGGTCAGTTTTGATCCTTTGCGGGACGAGCAGCTGCCGGACGGGACCCGGGGGCTGGTTCTCGGGGGCGGGTTTCCCGAGGTGTTCGGGCCGGAGCTGTCCGCCAACGAACCGCTGCGCAAGGCCGTTGCCGCGCTCGCCGGGAGCGGGGCCCCGATCGCGGCCGAGTGCGCGGGGCTGCTCTACCTCTCCCGTGAACTCGACGGGCTGCCGATGTGCGGTGTCATCGACGTTGAGGCCCGGATGGACGCCCGGCTGACCCTCGGGTACCGCGATGCCGTCGCGGTGTCCGACAGCTCGCTGGCCGAGACGGGCAGCCGGATGCGGGGGCACGAGTTCCACCGGACCGTCGTGGAGCCGGGGGCCGGGGCGACGCCCGCCTGGGGGATGCGCACTCCGGTACGCCGGGTCGAGGGCTTCGTACAGCGGGGTGTGCACGCGAGTTATCTGCACACGCACTGGGCGTCCGCTCCCGGGGTCGCCCGTCGGTTCGTGGAGAGGTGCGCGGGGTCATGAGACCGGCTCAGGGCGCCCGGGGCCCGGCCCTGGGCTCACTCCGCGATGCCCACGACCAGCCAGATGAAGGCCACTCCGGCGAGCGTGCACAGCAAGGTGGAGCGGGCGGGGTGCTCGTGGTGGGCCTCGGGGAGGATCTCGGCCGCCGCGAGATAGAGCAGCGCGCCGCCGAAGAAGCCGAGATATCCGCCGAGCAGATGCCCGGGAATGGTGAAGAACATCGTCGAGGCGGCGCCGGCCACGGGGGCCGCGGCGTCCGCGAGGAGCATCGCGACCGCCTTGCGGCGGGCGTTCCCGTACAAGGTGGTGATCGTGTACGTGTTGAAGCCGTCCGCGAAGTCGTGGGCGATCACCGCGACCGCCACGGCCGCTCCCATACCCTCGCCCACCTGGAAGGCCGCGCCGATCGCCACGCCGTCCATGGCGCTGTGACCGACCATCGCGGCGGCGGCAGTCAGGCCCACCTGGGGCGTACGCCCGTCGTGTTCCCCGCCGCCGTGCGAGGCCTGGCGCACGGCCAGCAGGCGCTCCACCATGTGGGCCGCGAGGAAGCCGGCCACGAACAGCAGCAGCGCGGCCGGTACGCCGAAGATCTCCTCACCCGCCGCTTCGAGTGCCTCCGGCAGCAGATCGAGGCCGACCACGCCCAGCATCAGACCACCGGCCAGGCCGAGGACGAGGTGGCGGCGGTCGGTGACGCGTTGCGCCGTCCAGCCGCCGGCCAGCGTCATGAGGAACGCGCCGAGCGCGACGAACACCGCCATGTGCCCTTGCTATCCGATCAACCGGCCTTCACGCATGTTCGCCGCACTCCTGATGCCTCCCGGCTTGCGACGCCTCCGGAAAGATCGCCGTCCCTCGTCGTCGGCGTCGGTGCCTCCAGGGGCGTACCGGCCGACGAGGTGCTCGGGCTCGTCGAGGACGCCCTGCGGGACGCCGGGCTGTCCGCGCGGTCCGTCGCCGAGCTGGCCACCGTCGACGCGAAGGCCGACGAACCCGGGATCCTCGGTGCGGCCGAGCGCCTGGGGGTGCCCGTGGTGACGTACAGCGCCGAGGAGTTGGCGCGGGTCGGCGTGCCGAACCCCTCGGACGCGGCGCTGGCCGCCGCCGGTACGCCCTCGGTCGCCGAGGCCGCGGCTCTCGTCCGCGGCGGTGAGCTCCTCGTCCCCAAGCGCAGGTCGGCCGCGCGGCCGTCGAGGGCGACCTGCGCGGTCGTACGCCTGACCGGGCGCGGACTGCCCGCGGTGGCCGGGTCCGGGACGGAGGAGGCGCGGGCTCGCACAGCCGGGTCACCGCCGAGGGAGTCGACCCTGTGAGGGTGGACATGATGACGGTGTTGACCTTGTGCAATACGGCGACCCGCGAGGACGCCGGTCGTAGGGTGGCGCAGCGCGGCCACCGTCGGCAGGAGGAACCCGAGTGAGCCACACCATCGGACGTCAGGCACTCGTCACCGCCTTGCTCGGCCCCCCGCCGTCGTACCGCCCCGTTCCGTACCCCGAGGAGAAATCGTGACCACCCCCGCCCCAGCCCTGCTCATCGCCGGCCATGGCACCCGGGACGATGCCGGAGCCGAGGCGTTCCGCGACTTCGTCCGGGAGCTGGGCCGCCGCAACCCCGGCCTGCCCGTCGCGGGCGGCTTCATCGGACTCTCCCCGCCGCCGCTCGGCGACGCGGTGGCCGAGCTGGCCGCCCAGGGGGTGCGCCGGTTCGCCGCCGTCCCGCTGATGCTCGTGCCCGCCGGGCGCACCGAGGGCGACATACCGGCCGCGCTCGCCCGTGAGCGGGAGCGGCACCCCGGGACCTCGTACACGTACGGGCGGGTGCTCGGCCCGCACCCCGCGCTGCTCGCCGTGCTGGAGCGGCGGCTCGACGAGGCGCTCGGCGGGTCGGTGCGCACACCCCGGGACCGGGCCGAGGTGACCGTGCTGCTCGTCGGCCGCGGCTCGACCGACCCGGAGGCCAACGCGGAGGTCCACAAGGCGGCGCGGCTGCTGTGGGAGGGGCGCGGTTACGCGGGCGTGGAGACGGCGTTCGTGTCGCTGGCCGCGCCGGACGTGCCGTCGGGCCTGGAGCGCTGTGTGAGGCTCGGCGCGCGGCGGATCGTCGTGCTTCCCTACTTCCTGTTCACCGGCGTCCTTCCGGAGCGGATACGGCACCAGAGCGAGGGGTGGGCGGCGGCGCACCCGGAGGTCGACGTGGTCTCCGCCGACGTCATCGGGCCGGAGCCCGAGCTGCTCGACCTCGTCATGGAGCGCTACCGGGAGACGCGGCCGGACGACGACGGGCACCGTCTCGGGCGCCCTGACGGACACCACCACCACGACGACCACGTGCCCTCTCATGCGCACTGACAGCGACGGCAGAGACGGCCCGGACCGGTTCGGGCACGGCCATGGGCGTGGGCACGCGCACGGGCAAGTACCCGGCCAGGTGCACGATCTGCGGCATCACGGTGACGCCGAGGTGCGCGACGACGGCTCGGCGCTCGTCGACCTCGCCGTGAACGTCCGTGCCGGCACTCCCCCGGACTGGCTGCTCGGCCATGTCGCCGCGTCGCTGGGCGGACTGGCCGCCTACCCGGACGGGCGGGCCGCGCGGGCCGCGGTGGCGGCACGGCACGGGCTGCCCGTGGAGCGGGTGCTGCTGACGGCCGGGGCCGCCGAGGCCTTCGTGCTGCTCGCCCGCTCCCTGAAGGTCCGTCACCCCGTGGTCGTGCACCCGCAGTTCACCGAGCCGGAGGCGGCGCTGCGGGACGCGGGGCACACGGTGAACCGGGTACTGCTCCGGCCCGAGGACGGTTTCCGGCTCGATCCCTCGGCCGTTCCCGAGGACGCCGACCTGGTCGTGATCGGCAACCCGACCAATCCCACGTCCGTGCTCCATCCGGCCGGCCTGATCGCCGAACTAGCGTGTCCTGGAAGGACGTTGGTCGTCGACGAGGCGTTCATGGACGCGGTGCCGGACGAGCGGGAGGCGCTCGCGGAGCGGACGGACGTACCGGGGCTCGTGGTGCTGCGCAGCCTCACCAAGACGTGGGGGCTCGCGGGGCTGCGGATCGGTTACGTGCTCGCGGCGCCCGAGACGATCAGCGAACTCGAACGGGGTCAGCCGCTCTGGCCGGTGTCCACGCCCGCGCTGGCCGCCGCCGAGGCCTGTATGACCCCGGAGGCCCTCGCCGAGCAGGCGCGGGCGGCCCGCCGTGTCGCCACGGACCGGGCCCATCTGGTCGCCGGGCTCAGGGAGTTCGCGTCCGACGGGGTGCGGGTCGCGGAGCCCGCGGAGGGGCCGTTCGTCCTTGTCTCGCTGCCCGGGGCGGTGGCCGTGCGGGAACGGTTGCGGCGGCTGGGGTTCGCGGTGCGGCGCGGGGACACGTTTCCTGGGTTGGACGGGACCTGGTTGCGGCTGGCCGTTCGTGACCGGCCTACGGTCAACCGCTTCCTCCAGGCCCTGGACGTGAGCCTGACGGGTGGTTAGGGGGCATCGGGCTCAGGTTGTGTTCGTCTGCGGGCCCGGTGGGGGTCGGCCGCGCAGTGCCACGCGCCCCTGAAAGCGGGGCTGCGCCCCAGCTTTTGTTTGTCGGGGGCGCGGGGAACTGCGCGATCAGCCCCCACCGGGCCGCAGACGAACACGGTCCCGAAGGTCAGCCCTTCCGGCGGCGCGCCAGCGTCATGGCCGTACCCCCCGCGACCAGCAGCGCGACCGCCCCCGCCGCGACATACGGCGTAGCCGAACTGCCGCCGGTCTCGGCAAGGTCGGCGACCTCGGCCTCCTCGTCGACCGCCGCCCCCTGCGGCTTCACCCCGGGCGCGGGCGCGGCAGGCGTCTCGCAGGTGGCCTCGGCCAGGGTCACCGTCCCTTCGACCTCGGCCACGTTGAGCTTCAGCGGGTTCACGGAGACCTTCAGCCGCAGCGCCGTCGCGGCGGCCGTGCGGGACGTGGTGCGGGTGGCCGACAGGTCGAGACGGACCTCACCCACACCGGGCACCTTCACCTCCGTCACACCGCCGGAGGTCAACGTCGTCCTCTTGCCGAGCACCGTGACCGCGCCCAGCGGATCGGCCGAGGCGACCGGCTTCGCACCCGTCGCGCAGACCGCCTTCGCGGTGACCTTGTCGACCTCGATGAGGGACAGCAGGGGCAGCCCCGGGATGTGCACCTTGGCGTGCGCGAGGTGCACCGACCCCTCGGCCTTCTTCGCCGAGACGGTCGCGCTCGCTCTGGCGACCTCCGCGCCGAGCACGGTGAACGGCTGCCCGCCGTGCACACCGTCCAACTTCGCGGTGAGCGTGGTCTTCTCGGCGCTCCTCGGCGCCTGAACTTCGTTGAGCGAGACCGCGAGCGGGACGTTCACGGTCTTGTTGAGCAGGGAGACGTCGAGCCCGGTACGGAGCACGACGGCGCCGGCCCGACCGTGGTCGTCGGTCGCGTGGGCCGGGCCCGCGCCGGCCAGGACCGCCGGACCCGCGGCCAGGGCGACGGAGGCCGCGACGGCGGCGAACCCGCGTGCGGGCATGCGGAAAGCGTTGCTGTTCAAGGTGGTGGGACCCCCACGGGAGACAGAACTGGAAACGCGACGCCGCCGGACGCTCCGCGCACGGGGACTGTGGGAAGCAGCCGGCAGTGTCGACGTCGGGAATCCTTACGCACGGAGAGTGAACAGTCAGCAAGCTGACGGGAGTTCACTCATACGTGGTGTTTCCGCGCATCTCTTCGAATCGCCCGGCACGTACGTTCCACAAGGCCACCCAGATCACTGACCTGGCCGGAAAGCGCCGGTTGACGCGCCGGAGCGCGGCCAGGAGTGCGAGGACGAAGGGGGCGGGGAGGAGGAGGGGTGAGCAGGAGTGGACCGACCCGCACCGTCACTCCGAGTAAGCACCGGAGCCGCGGCTAACCGACGATCCTGCCGTCCAGCACCACTCGTCGCGGCGCCGCCAGGACCCGTACGTCCGCCCGCGGATCCTGCTCGTACACGACGAGGTCGGCCGGGGCCCCTTCCTCCAGGCCCGGCCTGCCCAGCCACGCACGGGCGCCCCACGTGGTGGCCGAAAGTGCTTCGAGCGGTGGGATGCCGGCCGTCACCAGTTCGGCGACCTCTCCCGCCACCAGTCCGTGCGGGAGCGTGCCGCCGGCGTCGGTGCCGACGAACACCGGGATGCCGGCGTCGTACGCGGCGCGCACGGTGTCGTAGCGCCGCTCGTGCAGTCGCCGCATGTGCGCCGACCACTCGGGGAACTTGTCGTCTCCCCCGGCCGCGAGCTGCGGGAACGTCGCGATGTTGACGAGGGTCGGGACGATCGCGACGCCGCGCTCGGCGAAGAGCGGGATCGTGTCCTCGGTCAGCCCGGTGGCGTGTTCGACGCAGTCGATGCCCGCCTCGACGAGGTCCCGCAGGGAGTCCTCGGCGAAGCAGTGCGCGGTGACGCGGGCGCCCAGCCGGTGCGCCTCGGCGATCGCGGCCTCGACCGCGTCGCGCGGCCAGCAGGCGGCGAGGTCGCCCGTCGCGCGGTCGATCCAGTCGCCTACCAGCTTCACCCAGCCGTCGCCGCGCCGGGCCTCCCGGGCCACGTACGCGACGAGGTCCGACGGCTCGATCTCGTGCGCGAAGCCGCGGATGTAGCGGCGGGTACGGGCGATGTGGCGGCCCGCTCTGATGATCTTCGGCAGGTCGTCGCGGTCGTCGACCCAGCGGGTGTCCGCCGGTGAGCCGGCGTCCCTGATGAGCAGGGTGCCGGCCTCCCGGTCGGCCAGGGCCTGTTTCTCCGACTCGTCGTCGGGGACGGCGCCGTGGGGACCGAGGCCCACGTGGCAGTGGGCGTCCACGAGGCCCGGCAGGGCCCAGCCGGTCACTGTGCGGATGTCCCTGGCGGCGGTGGGGCGGTCGTACGTGACCTTGCCGTCGACGACCCAGAGTTCGTCCCTGGCGTCGTGCGGGGCGACCAGGACTCGACCCGTCACGTGCAGTACCGCCGACTGAGCGCTCATGTCCGGCAGCCTAGTTCTTTGCGGGTGTGCCTTGTCTGCGGGCCCGGTGGGGGTTGCTCGCGCGGTTCCCCGCGCCCCTCAAAAGCCAAAAGACTGTGCCGTTCCCCGCGCCCCTGAAAGGCAGGGGCGCTGGGAACCGCGCGGCCGGCCCCCACCGGGCCCGCGGATCGGTACAACCCCTCGCCCCTACAGGGACTTGTCCGTCCGAGTTCCCTCCTCCACCTGTGCCATCGCCGGGTCCAGGAGGCGGGACAGGAAGTGGCGGGTCCGTTCGTGGGTCGGGGAGCCGATCACCTGCGCCGGAGGCCCCTGTTCCACGATGACGCCGCCGTCCATGAAGACCACCCGGTCGGCGACCTCGCGCGCGAAGGACATCTCGTGGGTGACCACCATCATCGTCATGCCCTCGTCGGCGAGCATGCGCATGACCGCGAGGACGTCCCCGACCAGCTCCGGGTCGAGCGCCGAGGTGGGCTCGTCGAAGAGCATCACCTGCGGGCCCATGGCGAGCGCGCGGGCGATCGCGACGCGCTGCTGCTGGCCGCCGGAGAGGGAGGCGGGGTAGGCCGTCGCCTTCTCGGAGAGCCCGACGCGCCCGAGGTTCTCGGCGGCGACCTTCGCCGCCTCCGCCTTGTCGCGGCCGAGCACCCGCCGCTGCGGCAGCGTCAGGTTGTCGGTCACCGTCAGGTGCGGGAAGAGGTTGAACTGCTGGAAGACCATGCCGATCCGGCGGCGTACGGCATCGATGTCGACGTCCGGGTCGGTCACCTCGGTGCCGCCGACGAAGACCTGCCCCTCGGTGGGCTCTTCGAGGAGGTTCACGCAGCGCAGCAGGGTGGATTTGCCGGAGCCGGAGGGGCCGATGACGCACACGACCTCACCGGAGCCGACCTCCAGGTCGATGCCGCGCAGCACCTCGTTGTCGCCGAACGACTTGTGCAGGCCGCGGACCTGGATCTCCGGCGTACCGCTCTTGTCGCTGACGCCGTTCTCGGTGCTCACTTGGTGGCCTCCCCGGCCTTGGCCTCAAGGCGGCGTACGACGAACCCGAGCGGGATCGTGACCAGCAGATAGCACAGGCCCGCCACCAGGATGGGTGTCGAGTTGGCGGTCTCGCTGGCCAGGTCGCGGCCGAACTTGGAGAGTTCGCGCTCCTCCAGCGTGACCCCGAGGAACAGCACCAGCGAGGAGTCCTTGAAGAGAAGGACCAACTCGTTGGTGAGCGGCGGGATCACGATCCGGAACGCCTGCGGAATGATGATGGAGACCATGGCCCGCGCGTGCGAGAAGCCCAGCGAACGGGCCGCCTCCATCTGCCCCTTGGGGACGGCCTGGATGCCCGCGCGGATCGTCTCCGCCATGTACGCGGCGGCCACCAGGCCGAGCGCGAGCGCGACCTTCCCGTACGTGCCGCCGGGGATCTCCGTGCCGGGGAACGCCAACGGCACGGCGACGCCCACGAAGATGAAGATCAGCAGGGCGGGCAGCCCGCGGAAGATCTCGATGTAGATGCCGGCCAGCCAGCGGTACGGGCCGACCGAGGAGAGCCGCATCAGGGCGACGACCACGCCGAGGGCGAGGCCGAAGACGAAGCCGGACACCGTGTAGAGGACGGTGTTCTTCAGCGCCAGCGTGATGATGTCCGGGAACATCCGCTCGGCCAGGTCGACCTGCGCGAACTGGTTCCGCAGCTGCTCCCAGTCGGCCGTGACCGCGAAGGCGACCAGGGCGGCGACGAACACCGCGTACTGGACGCCCCGCGACACGGCACGCTTCTGGCGCCTGGTCAGGCCGCTCCTGCGGGGCTGGACCGGGGTGTCGGCCTTGCTCATGAGGAGGCGGACGGGGAAGCGGAGGCGGCGCTCTCGTCGTACGGGCCGATCCACTTCTCGTACAGCTTCTTGTACGTGCCGTCGGCCTTCGCGTCGGCCAGCGCCTTGTTGACGGCTTCGAGGAGCTCGGTGTTGCCCTTCTTCATGGTGAAGCCGTACTCCTCACCGGTGTTGATGTTGTCGGCGACCTCGAAGGCGGCGGCGTTGGCCTTGTCCTTCAGCCAGCCCTGGACGACCGGGTAGTCGATGACGACGGCCTTGACCTGGCCGGTGCGCAGGCCGTTGAGGAGGGCGTCCGAGGACTCGAAGGAGACCGGGTTCAGGCCCTTGCTCTTCGCGAACTCCTCGCCGGTGGTCTGCGCCTGCGCGCCGACCTTCTTGCCCTTGAGGTCCGCGAGGGAGGAGATGCCGCTCTTCTTGTCGGCCAGGATGCCCTGGGTGGCCTCGAAGTACGGGTCGGAGAAGTCGACGTTCTTCTTGCGCTCGTCGGTGATCGTCATACCGGCCGCGGCGAGGTCGCACTGGCCGGAGTTGAGGGATCCGCCGGTCTTGAAGTTCTCGAAGGGCTGGTCGAGGATCTCCTGCTTCACGCCCAGGTCCTTGGCGACCAGGTCGACGAGCGACACGTCGAAGCCCTGGACCTTGCCGTCGATCTCCGACTGGAACGGCGGGTACGGCAGGTGCGTGCAGGTGGTGAGCTGTCCGGCCTTCACCAGCTCGACCCCGTTCGCGGTGGTCTTCTTGCCCCCGTCGTCGTCCGAGGAGCAGCCGGCCACGAGCAGCAGCCCGGCCGTCGCGGTGGTGGCGGCCAGAATGCGGGCTCGGCGCCCGGGGACCATCTTCACGGGTGACCTCCTGTGGGGAAACTGTGACGGCTGATTATAAGGATTCGTTTGAGGCGCTCAAACCAATCCCATGGCTGTCGGGCCGCCCGGCCTCGGAAGTCGCCGGTGGGGCCGGGCCGGGGCACGGCGCGGAGACGCCGGTTACGCTCGTTGCTGCCTACCCCGTGAGTGACGAGAGCAACGTGAGTGAAGAGAGCAACGCCGTGACCCATCCCTTCCTGGACCTCGCGCCGCTGAGCGCCGCGCGTTTCGCGTCGATCGAGGACCGCGTGGCGCGGCTGCTCTCCACCGAGCAGGACGTCGTGATCATGCAGGGTGAGGCGCTGCTTCCGCTGGAAGGCGCCATTCGCGGCGCGGCCGGTCCCGGCACGACGGCCCTCAACGTGATCACCGGTCCGTACGGGCAGACGTTCGGCGACTGGCTCCGGGACTGCGGCGCGACCGTGCACGACCTGGCCGTGCCCTTCCACACGGCGGTCACCGCCGCGCGGATCCGCGCGGCCCTCGCCGAGCACCCGGAGATCGACTTCGTCTCCCTGGTGCACGCGGAGGCGGCCACCGGGAACACCAACCCGGTCGCGGAGATCGGCGAGGCCGTACGGGAGCACGGCGCCCTCTTCTACCTGGACGCGGTGGCCTCGGTCGGCGCCGAGCCGGTGCTGCCGGACGCGTGGGGCGTGGACCTGTGCGTGATCGGGGCGCAGAAGGCGATGGGCGGACCCGCGGGGGTCTCGGCGGTGTCCGTGAGCGAGCGGGCCTGGGCCCGGATGGCGGCGAACCCTGATGCGCCTCGGCGTTCCTACCTCTCCCTCCTGGACTGGAAGGAGCGGTGGGTCGACGCCGGGCGCAAGGTTCTTCTCCATGCCCCGGCGCAGTTGGAGATGCTCGCGCTGGAGGCGTGCGTGGAGCGGATCGAGTCGGAGGGGCTGGACACGGTGATGGCGCGCCATGCCGGGGCCGCGGCGGCGACCCGGGCGGGCGCGCTTGCGCTGGGCGTGGGGTTGGAGCCGTATGTGCGTGCTGCCGCTGACGCTGCGCCGGTCGCCACGACGTTGCGGGTTCCTTCCGGGGTGGACGCCTCGGAGGTGGTGGCCGTTGCGCTGGCCGCCGACCCCTCGCTTCCGCTGGCGGCGGGTGGGGGTGCGCTGGCCAAGGAGATGATCCGGGTCAACCACTACGGGGCGGCGGCGGGCCTCGCCGTGGTCGAGGCTTGCCTCGCCGCGCTGGGCGCGGCGCTGGCCGAGCAGTGAGGACCCGAGCCCCGACGTCACCTGCGGCCCGGTGAGGGCTGGCCGCGCCGTTCCCCGCGCCCCTGAAAAGCGGGGCTGCGCCCCTGCTTTTCGCCCTTCAGGGGCGCGGGGAACGGCGCAGTCCTTTGCCTTTGGGGGCGCGGGGAACTGCGCGAACGGCCCCACCGGGGCGCGCGGGGGAATGGACCGCGGACCTTGAACGTTCACGTATTCAGCGGAACTGTTCGGTCTGGTTGAGGAGAAGGTCCAAGACATGCGCGTCGAGATCTGGAGCGACATCGCCTGCCCCTGGTGCTACGTGGGCAAGGCCCGCTTCGAGAAGGCGCTCACCGCCTTCCCGCACCGCGACGACATCGAGGTGGTGCACCGTTCCTTCGAGCTCGACCCGGGCCGCGCCAAGGGCGACATCCAGCCGGTCATCCCGATGCTCACCAAGAAGTACGGCATGAGCGAGGCACAGGCGCAGGCCGGCGAGGAGAACCTGGGCACCCAGGCCGCCGCCGAGGGCCTGGACTACCGCACCCGGGACCGCGACCACGGCAGCACCTTCGACATGCACCGGCTGCTGCACCTCGCCAAGGAGCGGGGCCGCCAGGACGAGCTGATCCAGGGTCTCTACCGGGCGAACTTCGCCGAGGAGCGGTCCGTGTTCGGCGACGACGAGCGGCTCGTGGAGCTGGCGGTCGACGCGGGCCTCGACGCGGACGAGGCCCGCGAGGTGCTGGCCGACCCGGCCGCGTACGCCGACGAGGTCCGCGCCGACGAGCGCGAGGCCGCCGAGCTGGGCGCGAACGGCGTGCCGTTCTTCGTCCTGGACCGCAAGTACGGCGTCTCCGGCGCCCAGCCCGCCGAGGTCTTCGCGCAGGCCCTGGAGCAGGCCTGGGTGAGTCACTCCCCGCTCAAGCTCATCCAGCCGGCCGGCCAAGGCGACGCCGAGGCGTGCGGTCCGGACGGCTGCGCGGTGCCCCATCAGCACTGACGCGGCTCTGGCATCAGCCTCTGACGTGCACATATAAGCGTTGCTTGGCGGAACCACGTAGAAGAACGCAATGGACGGGGAGTTCTCCGGGCAGCAGAGTGGTCGCATGGAGACCTTCGAGAGCCTCGTCCGTGCCGAGTTCACCCCGAAGAACACCTACCTCAACACCGCCAGTACCGGGCTGCTCCCGGCCCGCGCGGTGGCAGCCATGCGGGCCGGCGTCGAGTCCGTGGCGGACGGCCTGCCGCAGGACATGTTCGCCGACGTGGAGGCGGCCCGCGCCGCCTTCGCCCGGCTCGTCGGCGTTCCGGACAGCCGGGTCGCCGCCGGGGCCTCGGTCGCCGTCTACACCGGACTGATCGCCGCCTCACTGCCCGAGGGCGCCGAAGTCCTCACCGCCGAGGGCGACTTCACCTCCGTGGTTAACCCCTTCCATGTGCGCCGCGGCCTCAAGGTGCGCACGGTGCCGCTGGAGCGGATCGCCGAGTCGGTGCGCCCCGGCACCGCGCTCGTCGCGGTGAGTGCCGCGCAGTCCGCGGACGGCCGGATCGCGGACCTGCCCGCGCTGCGCGAGGCCGCCCGCGCCCACGGCGCCCGTACGTACATCGACGCATCCCAGGCCGCCGGATGGCTGTCGGTCGACGCGGACGCGTACGACTATGTCTCCTCCGTCGCCTTCAAGTGGCTCGTCTGCCCGCGGGGCGTGGCTTTCCTCGTCGTTCCGGAGGACTTCGGAGGGCTCGATCCGGTCTTCGCGGGCTGGGTCGCGGGAGAGCATCCCTGGGACAGCTGCTACGGGCCGGTCGAGGAACTCGCCCACTCCGCGCGGCGGTTCGACGAGAGTCCCAGCCTCTTCTCGTACGCCGGTGCCCGCCACTCCCTCGAACTGGTCGAGCAGCTGGGTGTGGCCGCCGTGGGCGCCCATGACCTCGGTCTCGCCGACCGTTTCCGGGCGGGCCTCGCCTCTCTGGGGCAGGAGCCGGTCCCGGCGCAGGGCTCTCCCATCGTCTCCGTGCCCGGCCTTGGCCGCCGGCAGCCGGAGCTGAGCCGGGCGGGGATCGAGGTCTCCGACCGAGCGGGCCATCTGAGGGCCGCCTTCCACATGTACAACACGGCCGCGGATGTCGACCGTCTGCTGGATGTCCTGTCGGGCTGATTCCCCGGCCCACTGGCGCACGGCCCACGAGACCGCTAGGAAGGGCACCACGAGGTGGTGGTGCCGGTGGAGCCAACTCTCCACACGTCCGAACGGTCGCCCACGGATGCGGAGTTGCACCGGCGGCTGGTGTACGGCGACGAGACCGCGCTGGCCGAGGCGTACGCGACGTACGGCGGCCTGGTCCGGCGCGTCGCGGTGCGGGTCACGCACAGCGCGGCGGCCGGCGAGGACGTGGCGCAGGAGGTGTTCGCCCAGCTGTGGAGCAGGCCGTACGCGTTCGACCCGCGCCGCGGTTCCCTGCGCACCTGGCTGTCCCTGCTGGCGCACCGGCGGGCCGTGGACTGGGTGCGCAGCGAGGCCCGGCACCGCAAGGACACCCGCGCGGACGACTCGGCGCTGCACTCCATCCCGGACACCGGCCCCGGGCCCGACGAGGCGGTCGTGGACCGCGAACGCTCGCTCCTGCTGCACTCCGCGCTGGCCGAACTCCCCAAGCCCCAGCGGGAGGTGGTCCACCTCGCCTACTTCGCGGGCCGCACCTACCGCCAGGCCGCCGTCGAGCTCGGTATCCCGGAGGGCACCGCCAAGACCCGATTACGGTCCGCGCTGCGCAAGCTGGCCGCCTCCTTGGCGGACTCGGCCGACCCGTCGGATCCGGCGTGGGAAAGGGGCGCATGATGGCGTCGGGGAAAGGAGGCCTCCGGTGAGCGACGACCACGACGGCGTGCCCGAACTGCTGGCCGCCTGGGCCTTCGGCGCGCTGCAGCCCGCGGACGAGAAGGCCGTGCCGCTGCATCTGGCCGAGTGCGAGAGCTGCGCCGCGGAGGCGGAGCGGCTGCGCGAGACGGTACGGCTGCTGGACGGGCCGCCGGGAGCACCGGAGCAGGCCGCCATGAACAACGGTTCCGCCCTGACGGAAGGTGTACTCGCCGCCGCCCTGCGGGCGCGGCCCGCCGCGCCGCGCGTCGCCGCGCACGCGGCCCCGTACGCGGCCGCGGTCACCGGACTCGCCGCGCTGCTGCGGGAGGTGGACGGTCACCGGCCGTGGGGTACTCCCGTCGTGCACGACTGGGACGTCCGGGACACGGTCGGCCATCTGATCGCCGCCGACGAGGAGTTGGCCCGGCGCCTCGGTGTGGAGGCGCACGCGCCGTCCGCGCGGATCACGGAGGAGATGCCGTGGGAGGAGGCCTGGGAGGCACGGACGGCCGACACGATCGCGTACGAGCGGACGCGTTCCCCCGAGGAGACGGTGGCCGCGTGGTCCGCGCAGACCGCCGCGCTGCTGGCCACGCCCGAGGCCCGGGATCCCGAACGGGCCGCGTACGCCACGACGATGCTGGGTGTACGGCTGCCCGTGGCCGATCATTTCCTGGGGCGCGCCTTCGAGACCTGGATCCACACGGAGGACATCGGCCGTGCGCTGGGGCTCGCCGTGCCGCCGCCCGTCGAGGCCCATCTGGGGCAGATGGTCCGGCTGGCCGTCCGGATGCTCGGTCTGGCGCTGGGGCCCACCGCGCCACCGGTGCTGTTCGCCGTGACCGGTGTCGAGGGCGACCCCCAATGGGTGCTCGGCTCCGAGGGCGAACCGGTCCGGGGTGAACTCGCCCTGCAGGCCGTGGACTTCTGCCTGCTGGTGGGCGGACGGCACACACCCACCTCGGTGCCCCGCGGCATGGTGGGCGACGAGGACGCCGTACGGAACGTACTGGACCGGGCGGCTTCACTGGCCTGGCTGTAGGGCCCGGCCTGGTTCCGGGGCCCGGCCCCCGGCTCGACGGGCCGGCGTGGCTCTAGGGCCGGTCGCCCCCCGGTGAGGCCGGGCAGTCGGCTGTCTCCGTGCAGAGGTTCGCCTCGACGCGCGCGAGGAGTCCGGCGAGCTGTGCGATCTCGTCGGGACTCAGCCCGGCGAGGGTGTGCTCCTCCAGGCCGAGCCAGGCCTGCGTGACCTGGTCGTGCAGCCCGCAGCTGTCCTCCGTCGCCTCGACGAGGACCGCTCGGCCGTCCCTGGGGTCGGGACGACGACGGACGTGTCCTGCCTGCTCAAGCCGCTGGAGCATCTTCGTGACCGTCGACGGGTCGAGGTCGACCGCCTTGATCAGCTCCGACTGGCGCACCGGGCCCGCGTCCCACAGGTGCATCATCACGAACTCCTGCCCGGGGTAGAGCCCGGCGCCGCGCAGCAGCCGGCCGGCGGCCGCCCGGTGCATCCGGGCCACCCTGGAGATGGCGTAGCTCACCGCGCCGCCGCACGCAGCGGAGGGCGTCTCCTCGGTACAGGCGGGGTCGGCCTGTGAGGCCGCGACCTCGTGGGTGGCACTCATCCTGGCTCCCGGTTCCGCGCACGTTCGTGTCCGCCAAGCTTTTCACGGCCAATAAGTTGGCCGACCAAGGAATGGTTTACGGTGGCCCCTTGTTCCAATCATTGGCCGACCACATACATTCCCCTCAGGAGCTGCTGTGACCACCGCATACGACCCGATCGACCTGTCCGGCACCTCGCTCGCCAACCGCATCGTCATGGCGCCCATGACCCGCAGCCGGGCCGGTGCGGGCGGTGCGCCGACCGATCTCGTCGTCGAGTACTACTCCCAGCGGGCCTCCGCGGGCCTGATCGTCACCGAGGGCATCCAGCCGTCCGTGGTGGGCCAGGGCTACCCGGACACCCCGGGGCTGCACAGCGCCGAGCAGATCGCGGGCTGGCGCAAGGTGACCGACGCCGTGCACGCCGCGGGCGGCCGGATCTTCGCGCAGCTCATGCACGCGGGCCGGATCGGCCACCCGACGCTGCTGCCCGACGGACTCGTCAATGTCAGCGCCTCGCCCGTGCAGGCCAAGGGGCAGGTCTACACCCACGAGGGGCCCCTCGACTTCGTCACCCCGCGCGAGCTCACCGCCGAGGAGATCCGCGCCACCATCGGCGAGTTCGCGGCCGCCGCGCGGGGCGCGGTCGAGGCCGGTTTCGACGGTGTCGAGCTGCACGGCGCCAACGGCTACCTGATCCACCAGTTCCTCGCGCCGGGCTCCAACCACCGCACCGACGAGTGGGGCGGCTCGGTCGACAACCGCATCCGGTTCGCGGTCGAGACCGTCAAGGCCGTCGCCGCGGAGATCGGCGCGGAGCGGACGGGCATCAGGCTCTCGCCCGGCAACCCGTACAACGACATCCAGGAGCCCGAGCCGGAGCCGACGTACACCGCGCTGGTGGCCGCGCTGGAGCCGCTGGACCTGGCGTACCTGCACATCACCGAGGTGGGCGAGATCCGTGAGCTGACCCTGGCGCTGCGCAAGCGGTTCAGCGGCACGTTCATCCTGAACCCGGCGACCGAGGGGCCGACCGGGCCGGAGTCCCTGACGCTCGTCGAGGACGGCGTCGCCGACCTCGTCGCCTTCGGGGCGCTGTTCCTGGCCAACCCCGACCTGCCGGCCCGGCTGCGGGCCGGCGGTCCGTTCAACCAGCCCGACCCGGCGACGTTCTTCGGCGGGGACGCGAAGGGCTACACGGACTACCCGGCGCTGTAAGGCAGTTGGCCCGGTGCCCGACTCGAAAGAGTCGGGCACCGGGCCAATCGCCCTCAGGCGTACGTCACTTCACCCGCAGGTCACTTCACGGGGGTGAAGTCCGTGGACCCGATGAACTCGGGGCGGCGCACCGGGGCCGCGAACGGCTCCACCGCCGCGTTCTCCACGCTGTTGAACACGATGAAGACGTTCGAGCGCGGGAAGGGCGTGATGTTGTCGCCCGAACCGTGCATGCAGTTGCAGTCGAACCAGGTCGCCGAGCCGGCCCGCCCCGTGAAGAGCTTGATGCCGTGCTGCGAGGCGAACTTGGTGAGGGCCTCGTCGGAGGGCGTGCCCGCGTCCTGCATCTGCAGCGACTTCTTGTAGTTGTCCTTCGGCGTCGCTCCGGAACAGCCGAGAAACGTGTGGTGCGACCCCGGCATGATCATGAGACCGCCGTTGGTGTCGTAGTTCTCGGTCAGCGCGATCGAGACGGACACCGTCCGCATGTTCGGCAGACCGTCCTCGGCGTGCCAGGTCTCGAAGTCCGAGTGCCAGTAGAAGCCGCTCGCGCCGAATCCGGGCTTGACGTTGATGCGCGACTGGTGCACGTACACGTCGGAGCCGAGGATCTGCCGGGCGCGGCCGACCACCCGCTCGTCGCGCACGAGCTGGGCGAAGATGTCACTCGTCTTGTGGACCTCGAAGACCGAGCGGATCTCCTGCGACTGCGGCTCGATGATCGAGCGCTCGTCGGCGCGGACCGCCGGGTCGGTGACCATGCGTTCCAACTCGGCCCGGTAGAGCGCGACTTCGTCGTCGTCGATGAGCTGCTGGACGGCGAGGAAACCGTCCCGCTCGTAACCCTGCAGGTCGGCCCCCGCGATCGGCCCCGGCGCGCCCGGCGCGCTCCACACGACCGGGTCCTGCCGGGGCACGGACACCTCACTGGCGCCGCGGCTGGGGTACAGGTCGGTGATGGTCGTCATCGTTCAGACCTCCTCGGGCTCGGTCAGCAGGGGGTAGACGCCGTTCTCGTCGTGGTCCTCCCGTCCGGTCACCGGCGGATTGAAGACACAGATGCAGCGGAAGTCCTCCTTGATCCGCATCGTGTGCCTCTCGTGGCCGTCGAGGAGGTAGGTGGTTCCCGGCGTGATGACGTACTTCTCGCCGGTCTCGTCGTCGGTGAGCTCGGCCTCGCCCTCCACGCAGACGACGGCCTCGATGTGGTTCGCGTACCACATCGACGTCTCCGTGCCCGCGTACAGGATCGTCTCGTGCACCGAGAAGCCGACCCTCTCCTTCGCGAGGACGACGCGCTTGCTCTCCCAGGTGCCCGACGCCGATTTGACGTGTCGGTCAGTGCCTTCGATCTCCTTGAACGAACGGACTATCACGGTGGTACGAACCCTCCTTCAGGCTGTTCTGCCAGGCTGTTGTGCGGTTGGTGCGGTCGGTGCGGTTCAGGCCGTCTCTCGTACGGCCCGGGCGAGGGTACGAAGGCCCTCGTCCAGTTCGTCGGGCGTGATGGTGAGCGCCGGGAGGAGTTTCACGACCTCGCTCTCCGGGCCCGACGTCTCGATCAGCAGGCCGAGCTCGAAGGCCCGGTGCGCCACACGGCCCGCGCGCGCCTTGTCGTGGAACTCCATACCCCAGACGAGGCCGCGGCCGCGGTACTCCTTCACATCGGCGAGGTTCTCCTCGGTGATGGAGATCAGCGCCTGCTCGACCTGCTCCCCGCGGGTGCGGGTCTGCTTCTCCATGGCGGGCCCGTCGGACCAGTACGTCTGAAGGGCGGCGGCGGCCGTCACGAAGGCGGGGTTGTTGCCGCGGAACGTGCCGTTGTGCTCGCCCGGCTCCCAGATGTCCAGCTCGGGCTTGAACAGGCACAGCGACATGGGCAGGCCGTAGCCGCTGATGGACTTGGAGACGGTGACGATGTCGGGCACGATCCCCGCCTCCTCGAAGGAGAAGAAGGCGCCGGTGCGGCCGCAGCCCATCTGGATGTCGTCGACGATCAGCAACATGTCCTGGCGCTCGCAGAGCTCGGCGAGGGCGCGCAGCCACTCGACGCGGGCGACGTTGATGCCGCCCTCGCCCTGCACCGACTCGACGATCACGGCGGCGGGCTTGTTGAGGCCGGAGCCCTGGTCGCCGAGCAGCCGCTCGAACCAGAGGAAGTCCGGGACCTGGCCGTCGAAGTAGTTGTCGAACGGCATCGGCGTGCCGTGCACGAGCGGTATGCCGGCGCCGGCTCGCTTGAAGGCGTTGCCGGTCACGGCGAGCGAGCCGAGCGACATGCCGTGGAAGGCGTTGGTGAAGGAGACGATGGACTCGCGGCCCTTGACCTTCCGGGCCAGCTTCAGCGCCGACTCGACGGCGTTGGTGCCCGTCGGGCCGGGGAACATGACCTTGTACGGCAGGTCGCGCGGGCGCAGCACCAGGTTCTGGAACGACTCCAGGAAGCTGCGCTTCGCGGTCGTCGACATGTCGAGACCGTGCGTGACGCCGTCGCGTTCCAGGTAGTCGATCAGGGCCCGTTTCAGTACCGGGTTGTTGTGTCCGTAGTTGAGTGACCCGGCACCCGCGAAGAAGTCGAGGTACGCATGGCCGTCCTCGTCGTACATGCGGCTGCCCTGGGCGCGGTCGAAGACGGTGGGCCAGCTGCGGCAGTAGCTGCGGACCTCCGACTCCAGGGTTTCGAAGACACTCAGGTCGGGCTGGGTGATGGTCACGGCGGTACTCCTAAGGCGTGGGGGGTTCAGAACGACAGGGGGCCGATGCGGTACAGCACTTCTGGATCGTGCGGGCCGTCGGGGAACTGCCCTGTCTCGAACAGGACCTCACGCTCGACGGTCGCACCGTGGCGCGCTGCGTACGAGGTGAACAGCCGCTCGGAGGCGGTGTTGCCCGGGGAGATCGTGGTCTCCATGGAGGTCAGCTCGTGCCGGCCGGCGACCTGACGGGTCAGCCCGTCCAGGAGCGCGGCGGCGAGACCGCGTCCGCGCTGGGCCGCGTCGACGGCCACCTGCCACACGAGCAGCGTGTGCGGGCGCTCGGGCCGGATGTAGCCGGTGACGAAGGCGACCGGCGAGCCGTCGGCCGTACGCGCCACCGCGGAGGTGCCGGCGAAGTCACGGCACCACAGCAGGTAGCTGTAGGAGGAGTTCAGGTCGAGGGTCCCGGAGTCCTTGGCAATGCGCCAGAGTGCGGCTCCGTCGTCCACGTGCGGACGGTCGATCCGCAGCCCTTCCGGCATTTCCAGGAATTCCGCTTGCAGGTCTGCTTGTGCGGCGGTCATGTCGATTGAATTTACCCAGCAAAAATCGAAATCGCATCGCCGGGAAGGGTTACACAAGCAGGGCGCATGTGTTATCACGCGGGCACGGGCCGCGCATGGAGGGAGCATAAAGTGCCGTTTTGTCCGGAAAATACCGGACGAAACGAGCAGGTTGTGTATTGCGTCACAAGGACGAAACCGCCACGAGACCTGCCCGAATCGTGAGATCGATGTTCTCTAAATCTTAGTGTTTAGGCTTCGAAGAATCGGGCAGAAGCTTATGGATAACCCTGTATCAATAAAAGCAGAATTAGGCCCGCATTTAAAGGGGTCCCAGAAATTAGTGACCGTCCCTCAAGTCCGCCGGCCAGTCCGGACGGAACTCGATGTGGTCGTACGTGACCACGCAGCCCTCGCCCATGGGTGACTGGGTCATGAAGCCGACGAGGGCGGCCCCGGTCTCCTTCTCCTCGCCCAGGGTGAAGAGGCGGACGAAGGTCCAGCGCTCGCCGTCCTTGGAGGCGTGGAAGGCGAAGGCGCGGCCGGTGCGGCTGATCCGGAGCCAGACGGAGCTGCCGTCGACCGTGAAGGAGTTCGCGTCGTCGGAGTGCCCTCTGGTGACGACGGTGCAGACGGTGGGCACGTCCGGGGAGTTCTCCAGGCAGAGCTTGGCCCAGGCCCGCTCGCCCACGTGCGCGTAGAGAACGCCCGCGTCGAAGGCTCCGGCGAAGCCGACCGTGACGCGGGCGATGAGCTGGAAGTCGCCCTCGGGCGCCCCCAGCAGCCGGGGCGCGTCGGAGGCCGGGTCCAGGCCTTCGTCGGTGGGCGGCACGAACCGGTCCTGCCGCGCTCCCGCCCACCCGGTGAGCACCCCCTCCTCGTACGACCAGTGCCCATCGGGCCCGTAAGAACGAAGAGAAAAGGGAAGTTCAGGAAGTTCCATGTCCATCCCCCGAGTCTGCCAGGCCTCCACCACCCCGGGTGGGGCCGCAGGCCCCCTGAGGGGCGCGGGGAACGGCACAGTCCTTTGTCTTTAGGGGCGCGGGGAACGGCGCAGTCTTCTGTCTTGCGGGGCGCGGGGAACTGCGCGGCCAACCACAGCGGGCCCGCGGCCCACGATCGGCCACGGGCCCGACGGCGCGACGAACAGCGCACCAAGCGGAGCGCTACCGCTCAAGCCGCCCGTCGTACCGACGAGGAACCCCCAGCGGGTTCCCGTCCCGTAGTTCCGCGGGAAGCAACGCCTCAGGCGCGTTCTGATAAGCGACAGGCCGCAGCCACCGCTCGATCGCCGTCCCACCCACAGACGTGGACGTCGAGGTGGTGGCCGGGTAAGGCCCCCCGTGCTGCTGGGCAGGCGCCACCGCAACCCCCGTGGGCCACGCGTTCACGACCACCCGCCCGGCCAGCGGCGTCAGCTCGGCGAGGATCTCCGCGCCACGACCCTCCCCGGCAGCCTCCTCCGCCGAGAGGTGCACCGTCGCGGTGAGGTTTCCGGGCAGCCGCGCGAGCACCGAGTTCGCCTCGGCCTCGTCCTCGTAGCGCGCGACCACGGTCACCGGCCCGAAGCACTCCTCAAGCAGCAGGTCGTACTCGCCCTCGGCGGCCAGCCGCTGCGCGGGAACCGTCAGGAAGCCGGCGCTCACCGTGTGCTCGCCACCCGCACCCGGCGTCACCGGGGCGTCCACGTCGGCCAGCCCGGCACGCTCGGCGACACCGGCGACGAAGTTGTCGCGCATGCGGTGGTCGAGGAGGACGCCCGCCTCGGTGTTGCTCACGGCGTCCGTGAGGGACTTCAGCAGGCGGTCGCCCGCCGCGCCGGCCGGCGCCAGCACCAGGCCCGGCTTCACACAGAACTGGCCGACGCCCAGCGTCATGGAGCCCGCGAGCCCTGTACCGATCGCCTCGGCGCGCTCGGTGGCGGCGGCCTCGGTGATGACGACCGGGTTCAGCGAACCCAGCTCGCCGTGGAACGGGATCGGCGCGGGCCGTGCGGCCGCCGCGTCGAAGAGGGCACGTCCGCCGCGTACCGAACCGGTGAATCCGGCGGCCGACACCAGCGGGTGCTTGACCAGCTCGACGCCCGCCTCGAAGCCGTGCACGAGACCGAGGACGCCGTCCGGGATGTCGTGCTGGGCCGCGGCCCGGCGCACGACGGAGGCGACCAGCTCGGACAGACCCGGGTGGTCGGGGTGCGCCTTGACGACGACCGGGCAGCCCGCGGCGAGCGCGCTTGCGGTGTCGCCGCCGGCGACCGAGAAGGCGAAGGGGAAGTTCGAGGCCGAGTAGACGGCCACGACGCCCAGCGCCACCTTGTAACGGCGCAGGTCCGGGATCGGCGGCGTCGCGGTGTCGTCGGGGTGGTTGATCACGACACCGAGGAACTCGCCCTCCTCGACGATGTCCGCGAAGGCCCGCAGCTGGTAGCAGGTACGGGCGAGTTCGCCGGTGAGCCGGACCGGGCCGAGCGCGGTCTCCGCGTCGGCCGCCTCCACGAGGTGTTCCTTGGCGCCTTCGAGCTGGTCGGCCGCGGTACGCAGGAAGGCCGCGCGGACCGTGCGGTCGGCGAGAGCCCCCCGGGCGGCGTGCGCGGCGCGGACGGCCTCGTCCACCTCCTGGGCTGTGGCCTCCACCGCAACCTGCTCGCGCTGCTTCCCGGTTCGGGGGTCGACACTCCAGACTGGTGCTGCTGCCACCGCGGGTCCCTCCAGATGTAATGCCGCAGTTCATGTGCCACTCACCAGGGGCGTTCGATATGCTGAACGCTGTCTCTGATGGTGAATATGCTGTCGAGACTATTTCCCGGCGAACTAGGGGGTCAAGGCCGATGTCGGCAGGCGAGACGGGCGGCGGAGCGCAGGTCAAGTCCGCGGTGCGGACGGTTGAATTGCTTGAGTACTTCGCCGGACGCCCCGGCATGCACTCCCTGGCCTCCGTGCAGGAGGCCGTCGGATATCCCAAGTCCAGTCTCTACATGCTGCTGCGCACCCTTGTCGAGCTCGGCTGGGTCGAGACCGACGCGACGGGCACGCGCTACGGCATCGGCGTACGGGCGCTGCTCGTCGGTACGTCGTACATCGACGGTGACGAGGTCGTCGCGGCCGCGCGGCCGACGCTGGACCGCCTCTCCGACGACACGACGGAGACGATCCACCTCGCCCGCCTCGACGGCACGAACGTCGTCTACCTCGCGACCCGCCAGTCCCAGCACTATCTGCGCCCCTTCACGCGCGTGGGGCGCCGGCTGCCGGCGCACTCCACGTCCCTCGGCAAGGCGCTCCTCGCGACGCACACCGACGAGCAGGTACGGAAGCTGCTGCCCGAGACGCTGCCCGCGCTGACCGAGCACACGATCACCGACCGGGAGAAGCTCATCGAGGAGCTGCACCTGGTGCGGGAGCAGGGGTTCGCGGTGGACCGCGAGGAGAACACGCTGGGGCTGCGCTGCTTCGGCGTCGCGATCCCCTACCGGACGCCCGCGCGGGACGCGATCAGCTGCTCGGTGCCGGTGGCACGGCTGACGCCCGCGCACGAGCAGATGGTGAAGGACGCGCTGTTCGACGCGCGGGACCGGCTGACGCTCGCCACCCGGAGGCTCTGACGTGTCCGACACACCTGGCATCGAGGTCCGGCTGCGGGCTGTCCACGACAGCGATCTGCCGGTCTTCTTCCGGCAGACGAACGATCCCGAGTCCTCGCGGATGGCCGCCTTCACGCACAAGGACCCGACCGACCGGGACGCCTTCGACGCCCACTGGAAGCGGGTCCGGGCCTCGGACGCCGTGACCCGCACGATCCTTGTCGACGGGGATGTCGTCGGCAGCGCGGCGGTGTACGGGCCGCCCGGCGAGCGCGAGGTGACGTACTGGATCGATCGCGCCTACTGGGGGCGGGGGATCGCCACGGCCGCGTTGCGGGCGCTGCTCGTCGCCGTGCCCGAGCGGCCGCTGTACGGGCGTGCGGCCGCGGACAACTCGGGGTCTTTGCGGGTGCTGGAGAAGTGCGGGTTCGTTGCCACTGGGCGGGAGCGGGGGTTCGCGAATGCGCGGGGCGCCGAGATCGATGAGGTCGTTCTGACGCTTCGGGAGTGACGTGCGGGTGTGTCGGTGACGTGCGGGTGCGTCGTGGCTGGTCGCGCCGTTCCCCGCGCCCCTGAAGACAAAGGACTGCGCCGTTCCCCGCGCCCCTGAAGACAAAGGACTGCGCCGTTCCCCGCGCCCCTGGGGGCCGCAGGTCGTGCCCCGGTTCATTAACGGGGCATGAGAAAAACGGGGCGAAGGGAACGATCGGGGGGTTCTTGCTCGTCCTTCTGGGCGGGATGAACAAAACGATCAGGCGCGCCTCCGTCTTCACTCTGCTGCTCGTGTTCGCTCTGCTGGTCAGAGCGACCTGGGTGCAGTTCTACGAGGGCCAGGCACTCGCAGAGGACAAGGACAACCGTCGGAACGCGATCGAGCAGTACGCGTACCCGCTCGGGAACATCATCGTGGGCGGTGACGCGGTCACCGGCTCCGCGCAGACGAAGGGCGGCGACCTCAAGTACAAGCGCACGTACACCGACGGCAGTCTCTACGCGGCCGTCACCGGGTTCAGCTCGCAGGTGTTCGGCGCCACCCAGCTCGAAGGCATCTACCAGGACCTGCTCGACGGCACGGACAACCGGCTGAAGAACCCCCTCGACACGGTCACCGGCAAGCGTTCCGACCCGGGCGATGTGATCACCACCGTCGACCCTGCCGTGCAGAAGGCGGCCTACAAGGCGCTCGGTGACAAAAAGGGCGCGGCCGTGGCCATCGACCCGAAGACCGGGAAGATCCTCGGTGTCGTGTCCACGCCGTCGTACGACCCCTCCACCATCAGCGGGGGCGACTCCGAGGCCTGGACCAGGCTGACCAAGGACCCCGACAAGCCGATGACGAACCGGGCGCTGCGCCAGCCGCTGCCGCCGGGCTCGACGTTCAAGCTGGTCGTCGCGGCCGCCGCGCTGGAGGACGACCTCTACTCCTCGGTGGACGAGAAGACGGACAGCGAGAACCCGTACACGCTGCCGGGTACGACGCGGGTCCTGGCGAACGAGAGCAAGTCGGCGCCCTGTGAGAACGCGTCGATCCGGGTCGCGCTCCAGTACTCGTGCAACAACGTCTTCGCGAAGATGGCCGTCGACCTGGGTCAGGACAAGCTGAAGGCGATGGCCGAGAAGTTCGGCTTCAACGACGCCTCGCAGGACGTGCCGGTGCGGGCGTACACGAGCGTGTACCCGTCGGACATGGACAGGTCGTCCACGGCGCTGACGGGCATCGGGCAGTTCGACGTGACCGCGACGCCGTTGCAGATGGCCATGGTGTCGGCCGCCATCGCCAACGGCGGGAAGCTGGTCTCGCCGCACCTGGTGTCGCAGATCAGCGACGCGAACGGGGATGTGCTGGAGAACTACGACGACGACACGGAGAGCAAGGAGATCGTCGGTTCGTCCACGGCCGAGCAGCTGCAGTCGGCGATGCAGACGGTCGTCGAGGAGGGTACGGGGACGAACGCGCGGATCGACGGGGCGACGGTCGGGGGCAAGACCGGTACGGCTCAGCACGGGGAGAACAACAGCAAGACTCCGTACGCCTGGTTCACGTCCTATGCGAAGTCCGACTCCTCCGGCAAGGAGGTCGCTGTCGCTGTGCTGGTGGAGCAGTCGGACGCGGCGCGGTCCGAGGTCAGCGGGAATGGTTTGGCCGCGCCTGTTGCCGAGGCCATGATGCGGGCGGCCATCGGGAACTGAGGGTTCCCCTGGGCGGGGGGCGGTGTGTTGTCGGCTGCGGGCCGCTGGGGGTTGCTCGCGCCCCTTTTCAGGGGCGCGGGGAACGGCGCATTCTTTTGGCTTTCAGGGGCGCGGGGAACGGCGCAACCTCTTGGCTTTCAGGGGCGCGGGGAACTGCGCAACCTTTGGGGGCGCGGGGAACTGCGCGGCCGACCACAGCGGAGCCGCAGACGACTGATCCCCCGCCCCCACCCCGGGCAGGGCTACGCGTTCAGGATCTGTTCGATCGGGTCGATCGCGAAGTAGATCAGGAACAGCGCCGCCGTCCCCCACAACAGCCAGTGAACCTCCTTCGCCTTCCCCAGCACCGTCTTGATGAGGACGTACGCGACGAACCCCGCCCCGATCCCGTTGGTGATCGAGTACGTGAACGGCATCACCGCGATCGTCAGGAACGCCGGGATGGCGATCTCGTACCGGTCCCAGTCGATGTGCTTGACCTGGGTCATCATCAGGAACCCGACCGCCACGAGCGCCGGCGCCGCCGCCTGCATCGGGACGATGGTCAGCAGCGGGGTCAGGAAGAGCGCGAAGGCGAACAGCCCGCCCGTGACGAGGTTCGCGAACCCGGTCCGGGCCCCCTCGCCGACACCGGCCGCCGACTCGATGTACGAGGTGGCGGAGGAGGCGGACGAGGCGCCGCCCGCGACCGCCGCGGCGCCGTCGATGAGCAGGACGCGGCCCAGGTTGGGCACCTTGCCCTCCTCGTCCAGCAGCCCGGCCTCCGCGCTGATGCCGACGACGGTGCCCATGGTGTCGAAGAAGTCCGAGAGGATCAGCGTGAAGACCAGCAGCACGACGGTGATCACGCTGACCTCGCCGAACGCGCCGAACAGGCTGAAGTCGCCGAGCAGTCCGAAGTCGGGCGAGGCGACCACGTCGTCGGGCACGTGGGGCGTGGTCAGGCCCCAGCTCTTGACGTCCGCGATCTCGTCGACGACGATCGCGACGGCCGTCATGGTCACGATGCTGATCAGGATCGCGCCCTTGACCTTGCGGGCGAGCAGCCCGATGGTCAGCAGCACGCCGAGGCAGAAGACCAGGATCGGCCAGCCGGTCAGCGCGCCCGTGGCGCCCAGCTGCACCGGCACGGTGGTGTTGGCGGCGTCCGGTATGCGGCTGACGAAGCCGGCGTCGACGAAGCCGATGAACGCGATGAACAGACCGATGCCGACGCTGATCGCCTGCTTGAGCGGCTGCGGGATCGCGTACATGACGGCCTCGCGCAGCCCGGTCACGACCAGCACGCAGATCAGCAGGCCTTCGAGGACGATGAGCCCCATCGCGTCGTCCCAGCTCATCAGCGGGGCGATCTGGAAGGCGACCACGGCATTGAGGCCGAGGCCCGCGGCGAGCGCGAGCGGGAGGTTGCCGCCGACACCCATGATGATCGTCATCACCGCGGCCACCAGGGCGGTGGCGGTGACGAGTTGGACGCTGTCGAGCTGGTCGCCGAACTTGTCCTTGGCGCTGCTGAGGATGATGGGATTCAGGACAAGGATGTAGGCCATCGTGAAGAACGTGGCGAAGCCGCCTCGTACTTCCCGGCCGAAGGTGGAGCCCCGGTCGGAGATCTTGAAGAACCGGTCGACGCTGTTGGCCGGGGGTGGTCCGGCGGCGGGCCGGTCCTCCACCTTCTGCGTTTCGGACATGGCTGATGCTCCTCGTTACCTGCGTGCCTGGTGTGCGGATGCTGGCTGGATTGTTCCCGCGTTGAACCGGTTTCAGGTTTTCATCGTGTTACGGAATAGGGTTCGGCCCGCCAAGGTGTACCGCAGGAACCGACAGGGAGAGGTCACCCGTGGGCACTGTCGTCGACGACGCCGCCTCGGTGGAGTTCCACGACTTCTTCGAGCGGCACTACGCCGAACTGGCCCGCCTGGCCCACCTGTTGACGGGCGAGTCGGACGCCGCCGACGATCTCGCGGCGGACGCGCTGCTCGCACTGTGGCACCGCTGGGACCGGGTGCGCGCGGCCGACCACCCGGTGGCGTACGCACGCGGTGTGGTCGCCAACATGGCGCGCAGCCGGATCCGCAGCGCGGTGCGCGAACGACGGCGGATCACCCTGTTCTGGTCGCAGCGCGAGGACAGGACCGAGAACCCCGACGTGCCCGGCATGGTGGACGTCCAGGAGGCGCTGCGCAGACTGCCGTTCCGCAAGCGGGCGTGTGTGGTCCTGCGCCATTCCTTCGACCTCTCGGAGAAGGACACCGCGCTCGCCCTCGGTGTCTCGGTGGGTACCGTGAAGAGCCAGACGTCGAAGGGGATGGCGGAGCTGCAGCGGCTGCTGGGGTCCCAGGAGGCTCCGCGGCGGATGCACGCGGCGGCGCTGCGTGCCGGTGGCACCGGGGAGATCACCGGGGGGAGGGGGCGATGAAGGACGTGCACGACGAACTGCGGGCCCGGCTGCGGGACTCGGCCGAGGCGCACGAGCCCGATCGCGCGCGCATCCTGGCCCGCGTCGAGCGCGGCATGGCGGGCGGGGACAGCGTGGCGGATCCGTCCCCGCGCCCGCCCGCGCTCGGCTGGTTCCGTGTCGTCGGCGCCACCGCGGCGGTCGCCGGCGTGCTGGCGGTGGGCGGTTACGCCGTCGCGTCGGCGGTGCGGGGCGAGCAGGCGAACGACCGGACCGTGACGGTGACCCCCAGTCCGGCTCCCTCGCCGGAGGACTCCGGTCCGGCCGTGCCGCCCGCGGGTACCGGTACCGAGGACGGCCCGCTGTGGTCCGACGGATCGGTGGACCCGCACAGCAACGAGTTCTGGGCGCAGAGCAATGTGACGGTGAAGACGAAGAGGCAACTCACCGCGCTGACCGTGGTGTTGAAGGTCAGGCAGACCGGCGGTGTCACCTCGGCGGGTGCCTGGCGTTCCGCGCCGGAGGAGGATTTCACGGTGTCCGTCGCCGAGCGGGGCGGTTTCCTCGTCTACACGTGGACACTCAAGCCGGGCCGTACGGTGTGGCCGGGCGAGTGGGTGTTCGCGGGCCAGTACGACCATGACCGGGGCGGCCGCGACGCCGGGGACGACAGGTACACGGCCGACGCCATGGCCGACGGTGAGGACCGGGGTGTGGCGGGCGACTTCGCGCGCGGCGGGTCCGACGACGGCGACTCGTAGGACCGCGACTCGTATACGCGGGATCCCTGGATCCGCGCGCCGAGAAAAGTTCCGGCGCGCGGCAACCCATGCCGCCCGGGTGGCGACCAGGAGGGGCAAGATCTCTCCCCACCCGAAGGAACCGGGACATGACCTCACGCGTGGAACCCCGTGCACGTCACCGCCGCAGGACCGACCGCAAGCGCGCCCTCATCGGTGGCGCGTCCGCGTTCGCCCTGACGGGAGCGGCGATATTCACCAGCACGATGATGTCGACGGCGAGTGCCGCCACCACCTGGCCGACCGCCACCGGCAGCGAGGCCGTCTCGTCGACGATCGCCGTCTCCGGCACCCGGGACGGGGGCTACAAGCGCTACTACGGCAGCGGTGACCTGGCCGGTGACGGCCAGGAGGAGGGCCAGGACCCGATCTTCCAGCTCGCCGACGGAGCGACGCTGAAGAACGTCATCATCGGCGCGCCGGGCGCCGACGGCGTGCACTGCCAGGGCAGTTGCACCTTGCAGAACGTCTGGTGGGAGGACGTCGGCGAGGACGCCGCGACCTTCAAGGGCGGCAACTCCGCCGTCTACACCGTGTACGGCGGCGGTGCGAAGAAGGCCGCGGACAAGGTCTTCCAGCACAACGGCGGCGGCAAGCTCGTCGTCTCGAAGTTCGCGGTCCAGGACTTCAAGACCCTGTACCGCTCCTGCGGCAACTGCTCGACGCAGTACAAGCGCACCTCGATCTTCAACACCGTCGAGGTGACCGCGCCGGGTTCGCGGCTGGTCGGCATCAACACCAACTACGGCGACACGGCGGCCCTGCGGAACATCACGGTCGTCGGCGACAGCAGCAAGAAGATCGTGCCGTGCCAGAAGTACATCGGCAACAACACCGGCGCAGAGCCGACGACAAACGGTTCGGGCCCGGACGGAACCTATTGCAACTACACGGCATCTGACATCACGTACCAGTGACCACCGCGTCTACGGACGCCACGGATCTGCTGGCCTGAGCCCCCCTCGGCCAGTCAGGGCGACGCCCCTCACCGGTGACGACCGGCGAGGGGCGTCCGCACACCCACTCACTCCGTCCCGTCCTGCTGCGTCCCACTCCGTCGTCGAACGTCCCAGCTGTTGGCCGTGGAGAGAGTGGACGGGCCGAGTTCGGCCGGGCCGCCCCCGTTGCGCACCGCCAGGTTCCGCGCGAGCCGCGCCTTGCCCGTGGCGAAGTGGAAGCCGGACGAAGCGTTGGCGTACGCCGTGTTGTGGCGCAGCCGCAGCGCACCGGCGTTGGCGTTCTCCGTGAAGCCGTGCAGCGCGTTGTCCCAGGCCGCGTTGCCGGTGACGACATGGGCGGCCGAGGCGCCCCCGCCGCCGAGCTCGAAGCCGTTGCCGTTTCCCGCGAAGGCCCTGTCGTGCCAGTGATTCCTGCCGTTCCCGTACGCCCGGGAGCGCTCGACGGTGACCGGGCCGGAGAACTGCCACAGGTCGAGGCCGTCGTCGGAGTTGCCGAACAGACGGGCGCCGGTGATCCTGTTGCCGCTTCCGGAGCCGAACTTCACGGCGATGCCGTCGGCGTTCCGTCCGTGGCCCGAGGCGTCGTAGTTGCCGTGGCTGTCCAGGTTCTGCACGAGGTTGTCCGTCGTGCCGTCGCCGCGCAGGGTGAAGCCGGAGTCGCCGTTGTCGGCGGTGACCAGGTTCCGGAAGACGCCGCCGACGGAAGAGGTGGCGACGAAGCCCTGTGCCGGGGAGTGCTGCCAGGTGATGTCCTGGACGGTCCAGTGGTCGCCGTCGATCCCGGCGAGCCAGGAACCGGCGGGGAGCTTCGAACCGTCGATCCGCACCTTCTCCCCGCCGTGCGCCCGGAGTGTGATCCGGGCCGAACTCGTGCCGCTCGCGGCCGACTTGAGCGTACGCGTCGGGTGGTACGTGCCGGCGCGCACCTCGATGAGGGTGCCGGCCACCGCGCTCCGGACCGCGGACTCCAACTGCGCCGTGGTGGACACGGTGACCGTCGCGCCGGAGGCCCTCGCGCCGCCGGGCGAGAGGCCGAGATAGACACCGCCGGCCCCGGATGCGACGGCCACCGCCGCGGCGACGGAGAGGGTACGGGCTCCGCGGTGGCGCCCGGTGCTGTACCGCACAGGTCGTTCCTTCCCTGGAGCGAGGGCGGGGCCGGGGCCGCTTTCCTTACCCGGCCCCGCCTCCGCACCCTGGTCGCCGCCCGGCCCGGGAAGGTTGCCGAGGCCGTACGAAACGAATCGAAACTTTCGCTCGCTCCGGCCGCGCTTCCTTCGATTGACGCACCGTCCGCAACTGGTGACACTCCGAGGGCAACCCATCCCAACAGAATCCACCAGACCCCCACAGGATGTGTCATGCGCCTTCGCCCAGCCCGAGCACTCCTGATCCCGCTTCTCGCCCTTCTCGCCCTCCTCCTGAGCCTGCTCGCCGCCCCACCGAGCCCAGCGGCCCAGCCCGAAGCCCCACCAGGAGCGCCCTCTGTGACCGACGTGAGCGACGTGAGCGACGTGAGCGACGTGAGCGAGCATCAGTACGCCGGCTATCTCTTCGCCTACTTCACCGGCGAGGGCACGGCGGACGGCGAACAGATCCGCTACGCCCTCAGCCGCGGCAACGACCCGCTGCACTGGCGGGAGTTGAACGCCGGGAAGCCGGTCCTCACCTCGGACCAGGGCGAGAAGGGCCTGCGCGACCCGTTCGTGATCCGCTCCCCCGAGGGCGACAGGTTCTACATGATCGCGACCGATCTGCGGATGTACCGCAATTCCAGCGGCAGTTGGGATCACGTCCAGCGGCACGGCAGCAAGTCGGTCATGGTCTGGGAGTCCACCGACCTGGTCCACTGGACCGACCAGCGGCTGGTGAAGGTCGCCCCGGACAACGCGGGCAACACCTGGGCGCCGGAGGCCTACTGGGACGACACCCTCGGCGAGTTCGTCGTCTTCTGGGCGTCCAAGCTGTACGCCGACGACGACCCGGACCACACCGGCTCGACGTACAACAAGATGCTGTACGCGACCACGAAGGACTTCCGTACCTTCAGTGCGCCGAAGGTCTGGAACGACCCCGGTTACTCGGTCATCGACTCGACCGTCGTGAAGCACAAGGGCACTTACCACCGCTTCACCAAGGACGAGCGCGACCCGGGTTCCGCCAGTCCCTGCTCGAAGTTCATCACCGCGGAGAAGTCGACCTCGCTCACGGACACCTCGTACGACTTCGTGGCGGACTGTGTCGGCAGCGGCTCGATCGACCGCGGTGAGGGTCCGACGGTCTTCAAGTCCAACACCGAGAACAAGTGGTACCTGTTCATCGACGAGTACGGCGGGCGCGGCTATGTGCCCTTCGAGACGACCGACCTCGACTCGGGCCGGTGGACGATGTCGGAGAACTACCAGCTGCCCGCGAGTCCCCGGCACGGCACGGTCATGCCGGTGACGCGCGCGGAGTACGACCGGCTGCTCGCCGCGTATCCGGAGAGCGGCACCTCGATCGTGGACGCCACGGTGAAGGGCCAGAAAGGGTACGCGGTCGTCACCGGGGCCGCCTCGAAGGTCGTACTGCCGATGGAGCCCGGTGAGGACCTGTCGAGGCTCGCGCCGAAACTGTGGCTCGGTGAAGGTGCGAGGGTGAGCCCGGCTTCCGGGACGCGGCGCGACTTCCGCAAGCCGCGGAAGTACACGGTGACGGCGGCGGACGGCACGACCCGCACGTGGACCGTCGAGGCCGTGCCCACCCGCAGCCCGGTCCTGCCGGGGCTGTACGCCGACCCCGACATCCAGTACCTGGACGGCCGTTACTGGATCTATCCGACGACGGACGGCTTCCCGGGCTGGAGCGGCACGAACTTCAAGGCGTTCTCGTCGAAGGACCTGGTCCACTGGAAGGACCACGGGGAGATCCTCGACCTCGGCCCCGACGTGTCCTGGGCGGACAAGAACGCATGGGCCCCGGCCATCGCCGAGCGCGACGGCAAGTACTACTTCTACTTCTGCGCCGAGCAGCAGATGGGCGTCGCGGTGGCCGACTCCCCCGCCGGTCCCTTCGAGGACGCCCTCGGCAAGCCCTTGGTGGCGAAGGGCGGTTCGTTCCAGGGCCAGATGATCGACCCGGCGGTCTTCACGGACACCGACGGCCGGGCGTACCTGTACTGGGGCAACGGGCACGCCTACGTCGTCCCACTGAACGACGACATGGTGTCCTTCGACGCGTCGAAGGTGCGGGACATCACCCCGGGCGACTTCCGGGAGGGTTCCTTCGTGGTCGAGCGCGAGGGCACGTACTACTTCATGTGGTCCGAGGACGACACCCGCAGCGAGAACTACCACGTGGACTACGCGACCGGGCCGTCGCCGCTCGGCCCATGGACCGAGCGGGGCACGATCCTGTCCAAGCGCCCGGAGTACGGCATCAAGGGCACCGGTCACCACTCGGTGGTGAACGTCCCCGGCACGGACGACTGGTACATCGTCTACCACCGGTTCGGCCTGAACGGGCCCGGCCGGGCCGGCGGGGACGGCACGCACCGGGAGACGACCGTCGACCGCATGACCTTCGCGGCCGACGGCACGATCGACCCGGTGGTACCGACCCTGGAGTCGGTCCGGCCCGTACGTAGGGGCTGACGCCCTCAGTCCATCGTCGCGCCGATCGTGGTGCTGCCCGTGGTCAGGAAGGTGGTCACGGGCAGCGCACCGTTCGACTGACGGGAGTTGTACGTCGTCGAGGCGTCCGTGGAACGGAACGAGGGCGTCGAGACGCCGGAGTCCCAGTTGTTGCCGGCCGAGACGACCGAGCTGCCCTTGCTGACCGGGGTCCCGTTGCTCACGGCCAGGTTCTTGCCGAGCCTGGCCGCTCCGGTGGCGAAGTAGTAGCCGTACTTGACGTTGGCGTAGGCGGTGGTGCGGTTGATGACGATGGCGCCCTTGTTGCTGTTCTCGGTGAAGCCGCTGCCCGCGTTGTCCCAGGCCGCCGAGTTGTTGACGACGTGGGCCACCACCTCGCCGTCGCCGCCGAGTTTGTAGCCGTTGCCGTCGCCCGCGAACGCCGAGTCCGACCAGCGGTTCTTGCCGTTGCCCATGGCCCAGGTGTGCTCGACGGTGACCGGGGACGAGAACGACCAGAAGTCGAGGCCGTCGTCCGAGTTGTTGTGGAGCCGGGCCCCGGTGATCAGATTGCCGCTGCCGGAGCCGAACTTGACGGCGACGCCGTCCGCGTTCTCCCCGTGGGTGGCGGCGTCGTAGTGACCGTAGGAGTCGATGTTCCGGACCGTGTTGTCGGTGGTGCTGTCCCCGGTGAGCGTGAAGCCGGAGTCGCCGCCGTTGATCGTCTTGATGTTCTCCCAGACCGTCGAGGCACACGACTGGCAGACGACGGCACTGTCCGGCGAGTTCTGGAAGGTGATGCCCGAGACGGTCCAGTAGTCGGCGGTGAGCTTGAAGATCCAGTCCCCGTCGGGGAGGTTCGAGCCGTCGATCTTCACGGTCTCGGAGCCGTAGGGCTGCAGGTATATACGGCTGGAGGAGCTGCCGTTGGCGGTCGACTGGAGGGTCGCCGTCGGGTAGTAGGTGCCGGCGCGCACCTGGATGACCGTGCCGGCGGTGGCGTTCTTGATGGCGTTGGTCAGGTCGGTGGTGGTGCTGACGACCACGGTGGCGGCCTGCGCCTGGGTGGGGATCACGGCGAGTCCGGCACCGAGGGCGAGGGCGGCGGTCAAGGAGAGAGCGGTGCGACGGGACATGGGTGTGGGGACCTTTCGTCCGGCGGTGCGGGGATTGATGTGGGGATCGGTCTGGGGATCGGTGCGAGGAGGGCGCCGGTCACAGGGCGGAGTCGAGCCAGGTGAAGACCTCGTCCTGCTGGGGCGCGGTGAACACGTGGCCCAGTTCGGGCCAGATCCTGGTGTGCAGGTGTTCCTCGGCGTGCCGTGCGCGCCAGACGGCGCGCAGCTTCTCGTACGCGACCCGGACGCCTTCCGCGGGGAACAGGGAGTCCTGGCCGCCGTGGAAGAAGAGCATCGGCCTGGGTGCGGCGATGCTCGCCACGTCGGGGAAGTCGAGGTGCCGGGCGAGCCCGGGGTGGAGCATGTAGTACGAGGACTGGCCGCGCAGGATGTTGTTGCCGGGCACCATGACCTCTTTGAGCCCGGTCATCCAGCACACGCTCGCAGCCGCCGCGATGTGGTCGCTGAGGCCGGCCGTCTGCCAGGCGCGGAAGGCGCCCATGGAGAACCCGACGGCCGCGACCCGGCGCCGGTCCACGCGGTCGAGGCCCGCCAGGAAGCCCGCGGCGCGCACGTCCTCGCGGGCCATGAGCCCGGCGAGCGAGGAACCGAGGTTGAGGAAGTTGCTCGCCAGGGCCTGCTGCTGCTCGTACGTGACCGGCCCGCGGTCGCCCCAGCCGAGGGCGTCCAGGGCGAGGACCACGTAGCCGCGCCGGGCCAGTTCGTCACCGACGAACCGCCCGCTGAAGTAGCGGTCCGCCCAGGCCTGCGCGGAGGCCAGGCGCGTGTCGTCGTCCCAGGGCCGGACCAGTTTCTCCTTCCCGATGTCGAACTTGGCGCCGTGGTCGTGGAGCAGGAGGACGGCGGGGAAGGGCCCGGTGCCGTGCGGGGTGAGCAGGGAGCCGCGGACCCGCTCGTACCGGGTGAGGGAGAGGGTCACCGACTCCCGCGTGTACCCGTCGGCTTCGGCGGGCGCGCCCGGCTCGGGGTCGTACGGGGTGTGGTCCCGGTCGACGAGCAGGTGTTCCTCGACCTTCGAGCGAGCCGCCCGCCGCCAGGCCCGGAAGTCCCGGACCGGGGAGGTGCCGTAGGCGAGCGGGAAGCGCAGCTCGTCCTTGAGGAGGGGGTGGAAGTCGGGGAGGTTGCCCTCGACGATGCCTGTGGCCTGCGCCGCGTGGGCGGTGGACGCCCCGGCTCCGGCTCCGGCCACCCCGAACATCGCGGCGGCCCCCGCGCCGGCGCCCGTGACGAACCTCCGTCTGCCCAGACGCGATCGGTCAGAATCGCTGCTCATACGGCCTCCAGTCCCCGAGATACGTCCTGCGGGTGTGCTCCACCGCTTCCGCGGCCGTGAGCAGGGGCCGGTTCTCCGGCACCGAAATGACCGCGCCCGGACCGGAGTTGGCGTACTCACGAAAGCGCATGGTCTGCCAGGGGTACGCCTCGCGCATGTCGATGTACGGCGCCACCGCGTCGATGCCCGGCCCCAGCCAGGTGTCCCGCACCACGAGCGACGGCCGGGCGGTCGTCTCGTAGGACGGCACCCACGGCCGGGCGATCTTGTACGCGCCGTCCTCGGCGCCGGAGGTGACGCGGCACCGCACGGCGAGGAAGCCGTACGGATTCGCGCGGGCCGTGGCGGGGGCGAAGACCATGCCCTCCGGCCTGAAAGTCACGTCCCGGTCGAGCGTGTGGAGGCGGCACCTGTCGAAGACGGCCCGCCCCCGCCCGAAGACGAAGTCCACGTCACCTTCGACGTGACAGTCCCGGTAGTACTGCCGGTCGAAGGAGGTCAGCGCGGCGGTGTCCGCGAACAGGGTGTCCTGGTGCGCCAGGAACCGGACCCTCTCGAAGCGCGACCGGTCCCCGGTGACGTACGCGGCCACCGCCTGGGTTCCCGTGATCTCCGGGTGGTCGGCGCGCAGCCAGTCGTTGGCGATCGTCAGACCGAGCACGGTCAGTCCGGGCGCCGCCGAGGCGAGGGTGGCGGAGCCCGCGGTGCCGTAGGTGCCGGAGCCGTCCGGCTTCGGCGTCCCGTTGGCGTTGTCGTACACGATGACCGCGTCCCGGGGGTCGCGGGTGGCCCCGAGAACCGTCAAGTCCCGCACACCAGCCGGTATGTTGACGACTTCGCGATAGGTGCCCGGATGCACGACGATCGTCCGGCCGTGTCCGTCGGCGGCTGCGGCGACCGCCTCGACGGCCGCTTGGACGGAGTCGCCGGGGCGGACGTGCAGCACCTGGCGGCGCGGGTCCTCGGCGGCGGCCGGGTAGGTGCCGGCCGCCGCGAGCGTGCCGACGGCCCCGGCGAGCAGGGTGCGCCGGCGCATCTCAGCACCCCTTCCAGGGGGTCCAGTCGCCGAGGTACGTCCGCCGGGTGTGCGACTGGGCCTCGGCGCGCGTGAGTTGGGGCCGGTTGGCGGGGACGGTGATCTCGGCGCCCGGCCCGCTGTTGCGGTACTCGGCGAACCGCTGGCTCTGCCACGGATAGGTGGCCGACATGTTGGTGTACGGCTCCGCCGCGTCGATCCCCGCACCGAGGCGGGTCTCGCGCACGGTCAGCATGGGCCGGGCGGTGGTGTCGGACCCGGGCACCCAGGGCCGGGCCAGCTTGTAGAAGGCGTCCGGGGCTTCGCTCGTCACACGGCTGTCCGTCACCAGATAGCCGTGCGGGTTGGCGACCGCGGTAGAGGGCGCGAAGACGAAGCCGTACGGGGCCCCGGTGAGGTCGGTCCGCTCCAGGGCACGGAAGTGGCAGTGCTCGTACACGGCGGTGGCCCGCCCGAAGACGAAGTCCACGTCCCCCTCGACGTAGCAGTGCGCGAAGTACTGCCGGGCGAAGGCGGTGAGCGCGATGGAGTCGGCGTACAGCGTGTCCTGGTGACCGAGGAAACGGCAGTGGAGGAACGCCGACCGGTCGCCCTGCACCTTGATGGCGACGGCCTGGGTGCCGGTGATCTCGGGATGGTCGGCGCGCAGCCAGTCGTTGGCGAAGGTGATGTCCCGGGCGGTGAATCCGTCGGCCTGCACGGTCGTGGTGGCCGAGCCGGTCGTGCCGTAGGGGCCGGAGCCGTCCGGCTTCTGCGTGCCGTTGGCGTTGTCGTACACGATGACGACGTCACGCGCGTCCTCGGAGGCCCCGAGCCAGGTCATCTCCGTACGGGCGGCGCCGACGGCGACCGTCTCGCGGTAGGTGCCCGGCGCGATGACCAGAGTGAATCCACTGCCGGTGGTGGCGTTCACGGCGGCCTGGACGGTGGTGTGGTCGCCCCGGCCGCCGGCGTGGACGTACAGGGTCCGCTCGTCGAGCCGGGCCGACGGCGAACCGTACCGCCCGAAGGGGGACCGTCCGCGCGCGTGGGCGGTCCCGGCCCCCAGTGCGAGCGCGGCCCCGACACTCGCGACGACGAAGGCCCGTCTGCTGGTCGCTGTCGGCACCACTTCCGGTACCGGTGTCGATGTCGGTGTCGGTGTCGGTGTCGGGAGGGTCATGGTCAGCAGACCTTTCCGGCGCCCGCGCGGCCGGCGACGATGCCCGGCACGGCACGCGGCGAGTCGACCTTCGTCCGCAGGGTGGGCGTCCATCCGGCGCCCGACTGGAGGGTCTCGGCGGGGATCTCGGCGTTGTGGACGGCGATGAGGTCGGTCTTGCGGCCGTTGACGTAGTTGTTCTCGGCGGTGAGCGGCGCCTCGTTCCACTTCTTCAGGGTCTTGGCGGCGCTGACCCCGGCGGGCAGCGAGAACGCGTTGTGGGAGGCGTACAACTGGGAGGAGATCCCGACGCCGAAGGTGTAGCCGTACGACTGTCCCTCGTTCACGACGAAGTGGTTGTTGTACGAGTCGACCTGCCCGAAGCGGACCCGTGGCGCCCGCTCGACGACGCCCTCGAACTTGTTGTGATGCAGGGTGACCTTGAGCTTGCCGGTGTCGGTCGCTCCGGCGCTGTCGCTGTTGCCGATCAGCATGGTCTTGTCGTGGTCCTCGACCGAGTTCCAGGACACGGTCACGTGGTTGGCGCCGCGCACGATGTCGAGCAGGCCGTCGTGCTGCTGGTAGGTCTGGCCGAAGTAGGTGGGCAGTGTGCTGTCCGGGTAACGGCCGTCGGTGAGGGTGTTGTTGGCGACCCACACGTGGGTGGAGCCGTACACGACGACCGCGTCGTACTCGGAGTTCCAGGCGCCGGTGTCCGTGTCGGTCGGGTCCCACTGCGGGAAGCAGTCCAGCGGGGCCTCGATGGTGAGGTTGCGCAGGATGACGTTGTCGACGCCCTTGATCTGCAGGCTGCCGCCTCTGATGCCGGCGCCCTTGCCGACGCCGACGATGGTGGTGTTGGCGGGGACGTTCACCTTGATGGCGGTGTCCTGGTTGGCGGCGGAGACGGCACGCAGCCCCTCGGGACTGTCGGCGGGCTCCCCGGACAGGTCCGTGTCCAGGCCCCAGTTCTCCGGCGAGTACTTCTCCAGATAGGCGTCGAAGTCGTACCCCGGAGCCGCGAAGGACGCGCACCCCTCGGCGACGGGATCGATGACCCCCTTGACCTTGATGATCTTCGGCGCGTCCCCGCCGGCCTTCAGCGCGGCCTTGAACCCGGCCCAGGTGGTGACGGTGTGGACGTGCGCGGCGTCGGCCGCCGAACCCCCACTGGTCCCGGCCCCTTCGGACCCCCACCCGTCCCCGACGGGGAGGGTCTCCCGCCCGAGGTCATGGGCCTGGGCGGCCCGACCGGCCTGGGTCTGGGCATGGGCGACGGACCCGGTGACACCGAGAACGAGAGCGGCGCAACCGGCGATCGACGTAATGACATGTTCATGCCAGATATGAGTACGCATGAATGCGGGTTTCCTTTCGGGTCTTTCGTCTTCTGGGGGCGCGAGGAACGGCGCAATCCTTTGCCTTCAGGGGCGCGGGGAACGGCGCAATCTTTTGTCTTTCAGGGGCGCGGGGAACGGCGCGACCAGCCACAACGAACCGGCACGTACGAACGAACGCGGCGGAACTACGACTCGGGCCAGGTGATCCAGGATTCAGGAATCACTTCACCCAGCCGCCGAACATCGCGCGCCCCGAGCACGCGCCGCCGCACCAACTCCCCCGCCACCATCCGGGCCACGGCCACCGCCCCGGGCGGATTGAAATGCGTGTTGTCCTGCTCGGCATCGGTCCAGTTGAAGTACTTCTTCGTCTCCTCGACACCCAGCTCCTGCCAGAGGGCGATCGACAGGGCCTGGACATCGAGCAGAGCCACCCCCTCCTCCCGCGCGAGCGCCCGCACGGCCGCCGGATAGTCGCCGTGGGTCGCCACGGCAACCCCGTCGGCGTCGAACTTCCGCCGCTCCACGGACGTGGCGAGCACGGGCCGCACCCCCCGCGCCCGCGCCCCGTCGACGTACTGACGGAGATAGTCCTGGTACGTCGTCCACGGCTCGGTGTACCGCGTGGGATCGGCGATCTTGGAGTCGTTGTGCCCGAACTGGACGAGCAGCAGGTCGCCGGGCCGGACCGCGGCGAGGATGGCGTCGAGGCGCCCCTCGTCGATGAAGCTCTTCGAACTCCGCCCGTTCACCGCATGGTTGGCGACGGCGAGCCGCTCGTGCAGGAAGAACGGAAGGGCCATGCCCCAGCCGGTCTCGGGTGCGGCATCGGCGTACTTCTGGGCGGCGGTGGAGTCACCGGCGATGAAGAGGGTGCGCCCACGGGGCCGCGACGGCGAGGCGGCGACAGCGGGCCCCGTCCCGGCGACGGCAAGCGGAACGGCAGCGAACGCGGCGGTGGTGACCTGTCTACGAGTAAGACTCACGTCGGTTTGCCTTTCGTCTTCTAGCGGCGCGGGGAACGGCGCAGTCCTTTGCCTTTCAGGGGCGCGGGGAACGGCGCGGTCCTGTCGCCCTTCAGGGCGCAGGGAACGGCGCAATCGTTCGCCGTCAGGGGCGCGGGGAACCGCGCGACCAGCCACAACGGCCCCGCAGTCACCCCACACCCCCGGCCGGGGCCAGAACCAGTAGGGACTAACCCCTCTGCTCGTTCCACTCCGTCTGGGCCGTGTTGAGCTGGTCGGCCAAGGTGTTGAGGAAGTCCCTCGCACTCAGCGACCCGTTCAGGACCTTCTGGAAGGCCGGCTCGTTGTCCGTCTTCGAGATGGTGTTCCAGTCCGGCAGGTAGTACGGCAGCTGAACGATCGTCGTGGAACCATCGGTCAGCGCCTCGGCCGCCAGCTTCGTCGGCTCGGCCTCAGAAACCCACGCGTCCTTCCCGGCGTCGTTGTTGGACGGCACCTGCCCCGCGGACTCGTTGAACTTGGAGTTCTGCGCCTTCTCGGTGGCGAACTCGATGAACTTCCAGGCGGCGTCCTTGTTCTTGGAGGTCTTGAAGATCCCCAGCCCGTCGACGGGGTTGGACACCTGGACGCGCTTGCCGCCGGGACCGATCGGCTGCGGAATGCCACGGAACTTGTCGGCGCCCAGCGCCTTCACGTGGTCCTGGTAGGAGCCCAGGTTGTGGTTGAGCATTCCGATCGTGCCGGAGTCCCACTGCGCGACCATCTTGGTGAAGTCGTTGTTGAGGTCGGCGGCCGGGGTGACCTTCTTGAAGAGGCCCACGTACTTCTCCAGGGCGTCCACGTTCTTCGGGTCGTCGACCGTGGTCTTCTCGTTGCCGGAGTCCCAGAACGAGGTGATGCCCGACTGCCCGTACATCGCGTCCAGCGCCTGGGCGATGGAACCGGCGCCACCGCGGATGGTGTAGCCGAACTCGTTCTTGTCCTTGTCGGTGAGCTTGTCGGCGGCCGTGTAGAACTTGTCCCAGGTGGTGGGCGCCTCCAGACCGGCCGACTCGAACAGGTCGGTGCGGTAGTAGAGGACGCCGTTGTTGGCGGAGGTCGGCACCGAGTACAGCGTGCCGTCACCGCCACCGGCGGCCTTCAGCGACTTGACCATGTCCTCGTTGAGCTTGCCGTTCAGGGAGGACTTGCCGAGCCGGTCGTCCAGCGGCTCCAGCGCCTTCTGTGCTGCGAAGCCCGCGAGCATCGCCGCTCCGACACCGCCGACGTCCGGCAGCCCCTTGGCCTGGATGGAGGTGTCGACCTTGGACTGGTACTCGGTGGCGGCGATCGGGACGTACTTGACGTCGATGTCCGGGTTCGCCTTCTCGAAGTCGGCGATGATCTCCTTCCAGATGTCGGTGCGGACACCGCCGTTGTTGTCCCAGAAGGTGATCTCGCCCTTGCCACTGCCCTCGGCGCCCTTGTCGCCCGACGAACCGCTGCCGTCGTCACCGCAGGCGGTGGCGGTCAGCGCGAGCACCGCGCTCACGGCGACGGCGGCGACGGAGCGGCGCGCTCCTCTGCTGTTGCTGCGCATGCTGCTCTTCATGATCGGCTCTCTTCTTCCGGATCCAACGAGGGTTGTGTCGCTGTGAAGTTGTGGGGGTTCTGGTCGGCGGCCCGGCCCGTGGGGTGGTCGCCGCCGGGCATGTTCGGGACGGTGTGCGCGCCGGTACGCGTGCCGGTGTTCGTGCCGAGCCGCTTCTGCGGCCCGGAGAACCTGGCCACGAGTGCGGGGACGGCCGCCGCCGGGTCCAGCCGGTAGGCGTAGAAGTCCTTCGGCTCGAAGGCCGAGCCCCATGTCTCGTGCCGTCCGGTGGTGTTCTTCAGAATCGATCCGCGTTGCACCAACTCGGCGGTGGCGTCGGCCTGGTAGGGGTGCTGGACGTCCTGGTAGTAGCTGTTCTCGATGACCATCCTCGTCGCGCCGCGGGACCAGTTCCCGTAGGTCCACACCGGGTCGCCGGGGTCCGCCTGCGCGGTCATGTAGTTGTTGTAGAGGTGTGCGTAGGCGCAGTTGTCGGCGGACGGGTTGCGCTGCTTCGTCCCGCGGAACCAGTTGTGGTCGATGGTGATCTGCGTCTTCACGTACGGCGTCCAGCCGATGCCGAAGGTCTTGTTGTTGTCCTCGAAGCGGTTGTAGGAGACGGTGACGTACTCGCTGTCCTTGCGGATGTCGAGCTGTCCGTCGCAGATCCGCGAGAAGCGGTTGTGGTCGATCCAGACGTGGTGGACGGTGTCCATCTGGATGCCGTCGAAGTCGGTGTCCTTGCAGTCCCAGTCGCCCTCGACGTACGAGTCGCGGATCGTCAGGTTGCGGATGATCACGTTGTGGGTGCCGGGGGCGAGGTGCAGTTCGCCCTGGACCAGCTCCCCCGCCGTGCCGACGCCGATGATGGTCTTGTCCGAGGCCACGGCGACGTTCGCGCCGAACGGCTCCGCCCTGATCGTCCCGGCCACCCGGATGACGTACGGCTCCTCGGCCGCCGCGTAGCGCTCCAGGTCGGCCTGGGTGGTCACGGTGACGACCTCGCCGCCGGCGCCCCCCGTCGTACCGCCTTCGAGGGAGGCGAACCCGTGCGCTGCCTCGGCGGACCCCGCCAAGGGCCGCTGGGAGATCGGCCTGAAGGCCGCCTCGGAAGCCGCTTCGGCCGGGGTCAGGGCCCCCAGCCCCAGCGCGGCCACCAGGACGGAGACCGTGACCAGCACCCGACCAGGACCGGGGCCCGTGCCCAGCACCCGGCCCGACCCCGGCCCCTGCCTCGGTTCCGGTCTTGGCAAGCGCTTGCTACGGAAGTGCGTCATTGCGGCTCCCCACAGGCTTACGACGGTGATGACGTGGTGCGGTCAGGCAGGTGGCGCGGTACTGCGAGCTATCTCGTCGGCAGCGCTGCCGACGGCCTCCCGGGCGGTGATGCGGAACCGCGTGAACGTGGCCGACCCCGCGTGTCCCCCGCCGGACGGCGCGACCCCGAACAGGCCGAGCAGGGCGCCGACCCAGCGCCAGGGGGTGGCGGCGAAGACCTGTCCGGACGGCTCCCAGCCGCCGCCGAGGTCGTACGAGAAGCGGCAGCGCGCTCCGGTGCCGGCCTCGATGCGCAGCCGGACCCGTCCCTCGGGCGCCATCCGCGGATGCGCGGCGTCGCGCTCCCTCTCGGCGACCGACTCGGCGAACCGGTGCACGAGGTGGACCGTCCCGTCGGCCCCCCGTTCGAGCCCGATCCAGCTGAACGCGTCGCCCAGTACGGCGAGTCCGGCCCGTGCGCCCGGCTCCTCGGCGTCGAGCCGCAGCTCGACCTCGACGGTGCAGGGGGCGCCGGGCAGCCGCTGGGTGAGCACGCTCGGCAGCTTGCGCGGATCGTGCGCGTCCGCCGACCGTACGCAGGCCAGCCGCAGCCCGTCGCCGGAGTGCTGGGTGGCCCAGCCGTCCTGCGGATTGGCGGTCCACTGCCACTGCCGGCCGAACCGCCCGCCGGGGAAGTCGTCGTCCGTGGCGGGCGCGGAGAGCGGCTGCCGCGGCAGATCGGGCTTGCGGTGCACGGCGACGGGAGTGCCCTCGTCGCCGATGACCGGCCAGCCGTCCTTGCCCCAGCGCATCGGCTGGAGGTGGACCACCCTCCCGTACGCGCCCTTCTGCTGGAAGTGCGCGAACCAGTGCTCGCCGGACGGGGTGCTCACCCAGCCGCCCTGGTGGGGACCGTTGACGTCGGTGTCGCCCTGCTCCAGGACGACCCTCTCCTCGTACGGCCCGAAGAAGCCGCGCGAGCGGAAGGCGCCCTGCCAGCCGGTCTCGACCCCACCCGCCGGGGCGAAGATCCAGAACCAGCCGTCGTGCCGGTACAGCTTCGGCCCTTCGAGGGTGAACCAGCCGGGGATGCGGTCGCCGTCCACGATCAGCTTGCCCTCGTCGAGCAGGCCGGTGCCGTCGGGCCGCATGCGGTGGCCGGTGAGCCGGTTCTTGATGCCGGAACGGGATCTGGCCCAGCCGTGCACGAGGTACGCCTCGCCGGTGTCCTCGTCCCACAGCGGGCAGGCGTCGATGAGTCCCCTGCCCGCCTTGATGAGGTGCGGGCGGGTCCAAGGGCCGCGTATCCCGGGGGCGTTGACCTGGTAGATGCCGTGGTCGGGGTCGCCCCAGAAGATCCAGAAGCGGTCGTCGTGATGCCGTAACGAGGGTGCCCAGACACCGCAGTCGTGCCGCGGCTTCCTGAACTCCCTCGCGGGCTCCAGGCGTTGGAGGGCGTGGCCGACCAGCGTCCAGTTGACCAGATCGCGGGAGTGCAGCAGCGGCAGGCCCGGGGCCCGGCCGAAGCTGGAGGCGGTCAGGTAGTAGTCGTCGCCGACGCGCAGGAGGTCGGGGTCGGACCAGTCGGCGTTCAGGACCGGGTTGCGGTACGTGCCGTCGCCGAGGTCGGAGGTGAAGGCGGGAGCGCCCTGACCGCTGAGGGCCTTCTCCCGGCCACCCAGGTCCTTCTCCTGACCTCTCAAGGGCTTCTCCTGACCTCGCAACGGTGTGTCCTGGCCGCTCATGGGCTCACCGCCTTGCGGACGAGCGCCGCCGCTTCGGCCCGGTCGAGGCGGCCGTCGGCGACCACGGTGACGACCCGGCGTACGACGGTCTCCCCGGCCGGGACCGGCAGCCGCTCCTCGTGGGCGAGGGACGAGCCGACCCCGGGGTACTCGGTGGTGCGCACGAACCACGGGTCGCGGCGGGTGCGGTCCGTGGCCCCGGCGAACACCAGCGTCCAGGCGGCTCCCGAGAGCGCCACCCAGCCGGCGCGGGAGCCGTGCACGACGTCCTCGCCCTCGTCGGTCGCCGTGAACACATCGGGTGGTTCGTCCTCCTTGCGGGCCCGCCAGAAGAAGCCGCCGTAGGCCGCGCCGGGCCGGCCGTTGGTCGCCGGACTGCCGATCGACAGGGGTGCGGAGGTGGTGTTGGTGAGCGAGAAGGTGAAGTCCAGCGCCCAGGCGGTGTCGGTGAGTTCGGTGGCGGCGACCGTACGCCGTTCGCGCAGCAGCTCGGCTCCGGCGGCGACCCAGCGCAGCTCCTCCACGAAGCCGTCCGGGTCGCTCAGCTGGAACGCCGTGTGCCGCTGGGCGCCGTGGTTGTCCAGCTCGGTCGGCCCCTGGTCGCGTACGAAGGTGCGGCCGCCCCAGAAGTTGTACCCCTCGACGTCGGGAACGGCGACACCGACGCCGAGGTGATGGAGGTGGTCGGCGGGGCTGAGCTCGGTGACAGCCGTACCGGCCAGGGTGGTGACGGGGTGCAGGTAGGGGCGCGGCGAAAGGGCCGGCGCCAGTTCGGGCCGGGTGATGTAACGGCCGACCGGGCGGCCCGCGACGCGCAGGACCAGCGACTCGTCGGTCATCAGGTGCTCACCTCTTTCGACAGTGCCCACGAGGCGCCCAGTTCGGAGTAGAGGGCGAGGGTGTCGGCGGCGGCCGCGACGAGTCCGTCGACCCCGGGCACGATCCGGCGGTTCTCGTCGGCGTCGAGGTACCAGGCCTCGTCGGGCAGCGCGCGCGGGTCCGGCGCCTGCCGGATCGCCTCGACGACCTTCATGAAGGCGCCCGTCTCGTCGGGGGCGACCAGCAGCCCGGCCCTGCCTCCGAGGTGCTCGACCAGGTTCTCCAGCAGATCGGTCCTGCCGTACGTGAGCTCCTGCGGGCCGTGTCCCGAGCGCTGGACGAGGACGCGGTCCTGCTTGTACCAGAAGGTGATCCGGCCCTCGGTGCCGTGCACGAGGACGTACGGCTCGTCGGGGTGTTCGGCGCACAGGGTCGCGGCGACGGTGATGCGGCTGCCGCCCGCGGTGGTGACGCGGACGCAGGAGGTGTCGTCGGACTCGATGTCGTTGGCGCGCAGCAGCTCGGTCTCGATGCCGGCGACGTCCTCGGCGCGGGTGGCGCCGTCGAGCGCGAGGGCGGTGGCGACGGCGTGGGCGAGGGGGTTCGTCAGGACGCCGTCGACGACGTCGGCCCCGTTCAGCCGGCGCCGGCCGGCCCAGGGCGCCCGGCGGTAGTACTCCTCGGCGCGGCCCCAGGCCCCGGCTCCGCCGATCCCGTCCACCCGGCCGATCGCGCCCTCGGCGATGAGTTCCCGGATCGCGGGCACGGCGTGCGAGCCCATCGACTGGAATCCGATCTGGCACACCACCCCGGCCGCCGCGACCCCGTCGGCCATCCGCCGGAACTCGGCGTACGACGGCGCGGGCGGCTTCTCAAGAAGCAGGTGTACGCCCCTGGCGGCGGCCGTCAGTGCCAGGTCGGTGTGGGTGGGGATCGGCGTGCAGATCACGGCGATCGCGGCGCCGGTGGAGTCCAGCAGGGCGCCGAAGTCGGCGGACTGCTCGGGAAGTTCACCGAAGCCGGAGCTGGAACCGGTACGCGAGCCGGAGCCGGCCGCGGAGAAGCCCGCCAGTTCCTCCTCCGTGAGCGGAGTCAGTTCGCAGATTCCCGCGAGGCGCACCAGGCCCTTGTCCTGGAGGCGGCGGATGTTCTCCAGGTGCCAGCGGCCGTGACCCCGGGCCCCCGCGAGGACGACGGGAAAGGGACATTCGAGGTCGCTCATCCCTTCACCGCCCCGGCGCTGAAGCCCGTGATCAGCCACTTCTGGATGAAGGCGAAGACGATCACGACGGGCACGGCCGCGATGATGCCGCCGGCGGCGAGCGCGCCCAGGTCGACGCTGTCGGCGCTCATCAGGCTGTTGAGGCCGACGGGGATCGTCTGCTTCTCCTGGTTGCTGAGGAACATCAGGGCGAACAGGAAGTGGTTCCAGGAGTGCACGAAGGCGAAGGAGCCCACCGCGATCAGTCCGGGCCGCAGCAGCGGCAGGACGACGACCCGGAAGCCGGTGAAGCGGTTGCAGCCGTCGACCCAGGCGGCCTCTTCGAGGGAGTACGGCACGTTCCGGATGAAGCCGCTGATCAGGATCATCGACAGCGGCAGCTGGAAGACGGTCTCGGCGATGATGACGCTGCCCAGCGAGTTGATCATCTGGAGCTCGGCGAAGATCTGGAACAGCGGCACCAGGAGCAGCGCGCCCGGCACGAACTGCGAGCAGAGCAGCGCCAGCATGAAGGCGCGCTTGATCTTGAAGTCGAAGCGGGCGAGGGCGTAGCCGCCGGCCAGCGCGACGAGCGTGGTCATGAGGAGCGTGGCGAGTCCGACGTACACGCTGTTCTCGAAGTACGTGCCGAAGCTGCGGTCGTTCCACACCTTGTCGAAGTGCTCGAAAGTCATCGGCCAGGGCACGAGCGAGGTCGAGCCGGTGGGCCGCAGCGCGAAGAGCAGGATCCAGTAGAAGGGGACGAGGGTGAAGACGAGGTAGATGCCGAGCGGGAGGTAGATCTGCCAGCGCGGGGCCTCGTCCCAGGCGCGCCTGCCCTTGCGCGGGCGCTGCGGCGGCTCGTCGGCCACCGGTGTCGGCGCGGCCGGCGTGATGGTGTCGATGTCCTTGGTGATCACTTGTCCCCACCTACTCCGAACTTGCTCAGCCGCAGATAGACCATCGAGCAGAAGAGCAGGATCACGAACGCGACGGTGGTCAGGGCCGAGGCGTAGCCGAAGTTGTGCGCGTCGACGCTGGTGTTGGCGATGTAGAGCGGGAGTGTCGTCGTCTCCCCCGCGGGTCCGCCGCCGGTGAGTGTGTAGAGCAGGTCGACGTTGTTGAACTCCCACACCGCGCGCAGCAGCGTGGAGAGGATGATCGCGTCCTTGAGGTGGGGCAGTGTGATGTGCAGGAACTGCCTGAAGCGGCTGGCTCCGTCGACCTCGGCGGCCTCGTAGAGGTCCTTCGAGACGGACTGGAGGTCGGCGAGGATGAGGATCGCGAAGAAGGGGACGCCGCGCCACAGGTCGGCGACCACCGCCGCGGGGAAGACCGTGGAGGTGTCGGAGAGCCAGCTCGTGCCGTACTCCCCGATGCCCATGTCGGCGAGGTAACGGGTGATGCCCGTCTGGGAGTTGTAGAGCAGCACCCAGATCGCGGAGGTGAGCACACCGGAGACGGCCCAGGGCGAGAACACCATGGCGCGGCCGAGCGAGCGGCCCACGAAGGTCTGGTTGACGATCAGGGCGAGTGCCAGGCCGAACAGCAGCTGGAGCCCCACCTCCACGACGACCCACTTGGCGCTGAAGACCAGCGTGTCCCAGAACTGCGGGTCCTCGGTGAAGATGCGGGTGAAGTTGTCGAAGCCCGCGTAGCCGTTGCGCCACGGCTTGGTGGGGTTGTAGTGCTGCAGGCTGTAGTAGAAGACGCTGAGCACCGGGTAGGCGATGAAGCCCAGCATCAGCAGTCCCGCCGGGGCGATCAGCAGATACGGGAGCCTGCGGGGCGTCGCGGAGCCACGGCGCCGCCTCGGTGGCGCGGGCTGCTTCGCCACGGCTGCGGCTTGTGCCATGACTGTTCTCCGTTCTCGGGTGTGCGGGTCGAGCCGGTGGTACGGACGTGCGCCGGATCTTGGTGGCAAGCGCTTTCACGTACGGTGTGCGGGACCCGGACCGCGCGGTGTGCGGCTCCGGGGCGGTACGGGCCGGCCCGCGGGCCGGCCGACGTGCGGGTCAGCCCGCGTACGGGTCCGGCACCTTGCCCGGCCGGGCCAGGAAGGCGAAGTCGCACCCGGTGTCGGCCTGGGTGATCTGTTCGTTGTAGAGCGCGCCGTAGCCTCGCTCGAAGCGCTCGGGCGGCGCGGTCCACCGCTCCCGGCGCCGCTCCAACTCCTCGTCGTCCACGTTGAGTTGCAGGCTGCGCGCTTCGACGTCGAGCGTGATGGTGTCGCCGGTGCGGACCAGCGCGAGCGGCCCGCCGATGTACGACTCGGGCGCCACGTGCAGCACACAGGCGCCGTAACTCGTGCCGCTCATCCGGGCATCCGAGATCCGCACCATGTCCCGTACGCCCTGCTTCAGCAGATGGTCGGGGATCGGCAGCATCCCGTACTCGGGCATGCCCGGGCCGCCCTTGGGTCCGGCGTTGCGCAGCACCAGTACGGTGTCGGCGGTGATGCCCAGCTCCGGGTCGTTGATGGTGCGTTGCATGGTCTTGTAATCGTCGAAGACGACCGCGGGACCGGTGTGCTTGAGCAGGTGGGGCTCGGCGGAGATGTGCTTGATGACGGCGCCGTCGGGGCAGAGGTTGCCGCGCAGGACGGCGACGCCTCCCTCGGCGGCGACGGGGTTCTCGCGGGTGCGGATGACCTCGTCGTTGTGCACCTGCGCGGAGGCGAGCTGTTCGCGCAGGCTGTCGTGCGAGACGGTCGGCCGGTCCAGGTGCAGCAGATCGGTGATCCGCGAGAGGAACCCGGGCAGTCCGCCGGCGAAGTGGAAGTCCTCCATGAGGTACGTACGGCCGCCGGGCCGTACGTTGGCCAGGACCGGCACCGTACGGGCGATGCGGTCGAAGTCGTCGAGGGTGAGCCGGGCTCCGGCGCGGCCGGCCATGGCGATGAGGTGGATCACGGCGTTGGTGGAGCCGCCGAGTCCGAGGACGGTCGCCACGGCGTCCTCGAAGGCCTCCTGGGTGAGGATGTCGGACAACTTCCGGTCCCTGCGGACCAGTTCGACGATCCTGAGCCCCGAGGCGGCGGCCATCCGGTCGTGCCCGGAGTCGACCGCGGGGATGCTGGAGGCGCCGGGCACGGTGACCCCGAGCGCCTCGGCGGCCGCGGTGAGCGTGGACGCCGTACCCATGGTCATGCAGTGGCCGGGCGAACGCGCGAGACCGCTCTCCAGTTCGGTCATCTCGCAGTCGCCGATGAGGCCCGCGCGCTTGTCGTCCCAGTACTTCCACATGTCGGTGCCGGAGCCGAGGATCTCGTTGCGCCAGTGGCCCGGCAGCATGGGCCCGGCGGGCACGAACACGGTCGGCAGGTCGACGGACGCGGCGCCCATGAGCAGGGCGGGTGTGGACTTGTCGCAGCCGCCCATCAGGACGGCCCCGTCCACCGGGTACGACCTCAGCAGCTCCTCGGTCTCCATCGCGAGCATGTTGCGGTAGAGCATCGGCGTCGGCTTCTGGAAGGTCTCGCTCAGCGTCGACACCGGGAACTCCAGCGGGAAGCCGCCGGCCTGCCACACGCCCCGCTTGACCGCCTGGGCGCGGTCGCGCAGGTGGACGTGGCAGGGGTTGATGTCGGACCAGGTGTTGAGGATCGCGATGACCGGCTTGCCGAGGTGCTCCTCGGGGAGGTAGCCGAGCTGACGGGTGCGCGCCCGGTGGCTGAAGGAGCGCAGGCCCTCGGTGCCGTACCACTGGTGGCTACGCAACTGCCGTACGGTGTCCGGGTTCTGGTCCTCGCCGCCGGTGGACGCCGCCGATGGGTTGACGTCGCTCATATGGACCACCCCGCGGCGATGGCGGCGACCTCGGCCCGTTCGGACTCGGGGAGCTGCCTGCTCGGCGGGCGGACGTCCCGGCGGCACAGGCCGAGCGAGGCCAGGGCCTCCTTCACGACCGTCACGTTGTTGGCGGAGCCGTTGGCCCCGCGCAGTTCCTCGAAGCGGCGGATCTGCTCCCAGACCTTCATGGCGCCCGCGTAGTCACCGGAGCGGAGCGCCTCGATCATGTTCAGCGAGACGGCCGGGGCGACGTTGACGAGCCCCGACGTGAAGCCCGTCGCGCCCGCCGAGAAGTACGAGGGCGCGTACGGCTCGGCGAGACCGGCCACCCACACGAAGCGTTCGAGCCCGGCGTCCCGCGCGAACGCGGCGAAGCGGGACGCGTCCGGTACGGCGTACTTCACGCCGATGACGTTCGGGCAGGCGTCGGCCAGTTCGGCGAGCCGGGCGCCGGCGAGCACCGGGTTGCGGATGTAGGGGACGACGCCCAGTTCGGGGACGGCCTCCGCGATCGCCCGGTGGTAGTCGACCCAGCCGTCCTCCGAGACGTACGGGTGGACGGGCTGATGGACCATCACCATCTGTGCCCCCAGCTCACGGGCATGGCGGGCGGAGCCGACGGCGGTCGGCAGATCGTGCCCGACCCCGACCAGGACGGTGGCCCGGCCCCTCGCCTCCTCGATGGTCAACTCCGTGACGAGGCGCCGCTCTTCGGGGCTGAGGGCGTAGAACTCGCCGGTGTTGCCGTTCGGGGTGAGGATGCGCACGCCGCCGTCGAGCGCCCTGCGCAGCAGCACGCGGTGCACGTCCTGGTCGATCGATCCGTCCGCCGCGAAGGGGGTCACGGGGATCGCCACCACGTCGGCGAGGGCGGCCCGTTGGGCCTCGAACGTGGTCGTGGTCGCGGTCATTCCTGCTCACCCTTTCCCTGGGCCTCGGGGAAGGCCCGTTGCACGAACGAGGCGATGTGCGAGTGCAGGGCGCGCGCCGCGCCGTCCGAGTCGCCTTCCAGGGCGAGCCGCAGGATCTCCCGGTGCTCGGTGGCCTCGCGCTCCCAGGACGGGTTGGCGGCCCAGGCGACCGCGGAGACCAGGGCGGCCTGGTCCCGGACCTCGTCGAGCATCCGGCCGAGCAGCGGGTTGCCGCAGCGGACGTACAGGGAGCGGTGGAACTCGCGGTTGGCGAGGGACCGCTGGGCGGTGTCGGTGGCGGCGTCGGCCCGTTCGAGCGCCTCACGTGCCGTGTCGAGAGAGGTGCCGAGCCGCACGGAGCGCCGCAGCGCCTCCGGTTCGAGCAGCAGCCGCACGTCGTACACCTCGCGCGCCATGTCCGCGTCCACCATGCGCACCGTGACGCCCTTGTACTGGTTCATCACGACGAGCCCGGTGCCGGCCAGGGTCTTGAGCGCCTCGCGCACCGGCGTCTTGGACACCCCGAACTGTGCGGCGAGCTCGGTCTCGACCAGGGCCTGCCCCGGGGTCAACTGCCCGGTGAGGATGCGGTGTTTGATCCCTTCCTGCACGAACTGCGTGCGGGAGGGGATCGGCGTGGGCACAGAGGTCATGCTCGCCTCTCGGTGGCACGGAGCCCCCGGGTTCCCCGGGGGAACGAGGGCTCGCGTATCTGATCTCGCGTATCGCGTCTCATATATGACGTACGAAGTACGACGCGATGAAGCTAAGAGCGCCCCTGTGTTTCGTCAATGCTTCCGACAAAAGAAGTTGCCGTCGACGTCCGGCGGCCGAGGGTCGGCCCCGGTTCGACCCGAATTCACCCGGGCCGGGTTCACCAGCTGATCGCGGCGGCCACCGGCAGGTGGTCGCTGCCGGTGGCCGGCAGCACCCGCGAGCTCTCCGGCCGCACACCGCGGACCAGGATCTGGTCGATCCGCGCCACCGGGAACCTCGCCGGCCAGGTGAAACCGAAGCCGCCCCCCGCCGTGTCCTGGACCGACTCCAGCCGCGAGGTCAGGCCGTCGAACGCGCGGTCGTCCATGGTGCCGTTCAGGTCTCCGAGCAGCACCACACGCTCGTTCGGCTCGGCGGCGACGGCCTCAGCCAGCGCCAGGGCGTTCCTGTCCCGCGATTCCGTCCAGAAGCCCGCCCGGGGATTCACCCGCGCGGACCCCAGGTGGGCCACGTACACCGCCAGCGGCCCGCGGTCCGTGGCCACCGTGGTGCGCAGCGCCCGGTTGTCGGCCAGCCTGTCCTCGGCCGGCTTGGTGTCCGCCAGCGGTCCGACGTCCGTCCGGATGTCGACGGGCCGGCTGTCCGACAGCGGCAGTCTGCTCCACAGCCCGACCGTGCCCAGCACGGTGTGGTGCGGGTAGGTCCTCGCCAGCCCCTTCTCGTACGTGCCGCGGTCCTGCGGGGTCAGTTCCTCCAGCGCCAGCACGTCCGCCCCGGAGGCGGCCAGGTCACGGGCGGTGCCGGCCGGATCGGGATTGCCGGCGCCGACGTTGTGGCTCGCCACGGTGAGGTCGCCGCCCGGGTGGGACTTGTCGCCGAGCAGCCCGCCGAAGAGGTTCAGCCACACCGTGACCGGCAACAGGAGCGCGAGCACCGCGGAGGCGGAGCGGCGCCACAGTGCCCCGGCGAGCAGCACCGGAACGAACAGGCCGAGCCAGGGCAGGAAGGTCTCCACCAGGCTGCCGAGATTCCCGATCCGGTTCGGGATCCTCGCGTGCAGCAGCATGGACAGGCCCAGCAGCAGCGCCAGCGCCGTGAGCACCGGGCCGCGCTTCCAGGGCTCCGGCCGCCGCAGGCCGACGCGGACCGCCCGCCGGATACGGGCCGCGACCGTCGTGCCCACCGTGCCGGTCACATCGCCCGTGCCGGCCACGACAGCCGTGCCGGTCACGTCAGGCGTCTCGGTCACGTCAGCCGTACCGGTCGCATCACCCGTGTCGGCCTGCGTCATCGTCCGTCCCCGCTCACTGTCGGTCACTGCTGCATCCTCGGGTCCTGGGTGGGGTTGGCGTACATGGGCGGGCAGCGACGGCCGATCGCCCGGGTGCGCAGTTCGAAGTGCCAGGGTTCGTTCCGGTAGATCTGGCACAGCCCGTAGTGGGCGCCGTGCCCGGACAGCCACTTCGCCGCATCGGAGTGCCCGATGTCGGCGGCGTCCCCCGACACGTGCGGGGACGTCGCCGCGGTGGCCACCCATCGGGCGGCCTCGTCCTGGGATCCGTGGGCAAAGACCGCCTCACGAAGAAGCTGGTTCTGGTATCTCGGGGAACGCCAGCCGCTGTTGACGTAGAACTCGACCCCGTCGTCCGCGGCGGCCGTCGCGGCCCGGCGCAGGGCGTCGAGCAGATCCGGATCCAGGTTCACCACGGCCGGGACCTCGTCGTCGAAGACCGTCACGCCGTCGGGGACGACACCGTCGGCCGACGACAAGGAGGACAGCGAGGACTTCGGCCGGAACCAGGACTTCGGCATCTGGTGACCGAGGGTCACGACGATCGCCGCCATGACACCTGCCAGGACGCCCGCGAGGACGACGGGAAGGAGCCATCGAATCCGGCGGCCCGGTAATCGCGCTGATGGTGGTTTTCGGGTCATACCCCCAGTCAAGGCAGCACGATGTTGCCCGCATGTATCCGGTTTTCGATACGCCGACGACAGGTGTCGGCTCGTAGCCTCAAGCACATGCGTGTGCTGATCGTCGAGGACGAGCCCTATCTGGCGGAAGCAATCCGCGACGGCCTGCGCCTGGCGGCGATCGCGGCGGACCTCGCGGGTGACGGCGACACCGCGCTGGAACTGCTGAGCGTCAACGCCTACGACATCGCCGTACTCGACCGGGACGTCCCCGGGCCGTCCGGCGACGAGATCGCCAGGAGCATCGTCGCCTCCGGCAGCGGCATGCCGATCCTCATGCTCACCGCCGCCGACCGTCTCGACGACAAGACCACCGGGTTCGCACTCGGCGCCGACGACTACCTCACGAAACCGTTCGACCTGCAGGAACTCGTGCTCAGGCTCAGAGCGCTGGACCGCAGGCGGGCCCACAGCAGGCCACCCGTGCGGGAGATCGCGGGCCTGCGGCTGGACCCGTTCCGCCGCGAGGTCTACCGCGACGGCCGCTATGTCGCGCTGACCAGGAAGCAGTTCGCCGTGCTCGAAGTCCTCGTCGGCGCCGAGGGCGGTGTGGTCAGCGCCGAGGAGCTGCTGGAACGCGCGTGGGACGAGAACGCCGACCCGTTCACCAACGCTGTGCGCATCACCGTCTCGGCACTGCGCAAACGGCTCGGCGAACCCTGGCTCATCACGACCGTGCCGGGCGTCGGCTACCGCATCGACAGCCAACGCGTCGACACCCGACAGGAAGACGGACACGACGGAGGCGGGCGTGGATAGGGCACCCGGGCTGAGCGTTCGCGTCAGACTCACCCTCAGCTACGCCGGGTTCCTCATGCTCGCCGGTGTCCTGCTGCTCGCGGCGGTGTGGCTGTTCCTCCTGCGTTACGTCCCCGACCGCGCGATGCTCATCAACGCCGACGACCACGCGATGAACGGCGTTTTCCCCATCCGGTCCGGCCTCCTGCGCGTCTTCGCCCCCAGGGCGGCCGCGGTGCTGGCGTTCCTGCTGGTGTTCGGCCTCGTCGGCGGGTGGGTCCTGGCCGGCCGGATGCTCGCCCCACTGACCCGTATCACGGGCGCCACCCGGCTGGCCTCGGCCGGAGCGCTCTCCCACCGCATCCGGCTGCCCGGCCGCAAGGACGAGTTCCGCGAACTCGCCGACGCCTTCGACTCGATGCTGGCCCGGCTCGAAGAACACGTCGCCGAACAGCGCCGGTTCGCGGCGAACGCCTCGCACGAGTTGCGCACCCCGCTGGCGATCTCCAAGGCGCTTCTCGACGTGGCCCGCACGGATCCGGACCACGACCGCGGCGAGGTCATCGAGCGCCTGCACGCCGTCAACACCCGGGCGATCGACCTCACCGAGGCGCTGCTCCTGCTCAGCCGCGCCGAGCAGCGGACCTTCGCCCCGGAAGACGTCGACCTGTCCCTCCTCGCGGAGGAGGCCGCCGAGACACTCCTGCCCCTCGCGGAGAAGCGTGGCGTCACTCTTGAGACGCGCGGCGACATCACCCCCACCGTCGGATCGCACGCGCTCCTGCTCCAGCTGACGACGAACCTCGTGCAGAACGCGATCGTGCACAATCTGCCCGACCAGGGCAGGGTGTGGGTGACTGTCGGCGTCCACCCCGGCGGTCCCGGCCGTGTGGTGATCGCTGTCGAGAACACCGGCGCGGAGATCTCCGCACAGCTCGCCTCGACGTTCACCGAGCCGTTCCGGCGCGGCATCGAGCGCGTACACACCGACCGGGCGGGCGTCGGTGTCGGTCTCGGCCTGGCGATCGTGAAGACCATCACCCAAGCGCACGCCGGCACACTCACTCTCACCCCGCGCCCCGCCGGCGGACTGCGCGTCACCGTGGAACTTCCCGGGGCCGGGAACGGCAGCGGAAACGGAAGCGGCAAGTGATCTCAGCGGCCCCCGTCGGCGGCCTTCCACCCCGGGTCCCGCCCGCTCAGCCCGATCACCCGGTCCAGCAGCGGCGCGTCCTCCGGTACGGGCACCACGGGGCCGAAGATGCTCCCGCGCGACGGGTCGTCGACGGACGCGGCCAGCATCTCGTACGCCGCCCGCAGGGCCGCCGCGTCGGGGACGTACTCCTGTCCCGTGGCCCGGGCCAGGTCCCACCCGTGCACGACGAGTTCGTCGGTGGCGACGATGCCCGCGATCTCGCCGGGCAGTTCCACACCGCCCGCCCGGGTCTCCCCCGTCCACGCCGCCGGATCGCGCCATGCCTCGGCCAACTCGACCAGCAGCTTGGGCAGTTCGGCACGCCAGCCGGGCGTCAGGTCCGGCAGCCCGGCCGTCGGCGCGGTGTCCGTCGTGGCCCCGAGATCCTTGCGCCCGGCGTCCCGGAAGGCGGCGGAGAGGCCGGTCAGATGCCCGACCAGATGGCGTACCGCGTAGTCCGGACACGGGGTCGCGTCCGCCAGCTGGTCCTCGCGCACCGCGTCCGCGACGCGCGCCACGATCAGGGCCTGCGGCCCCAGGTCAAGGGCCGTGGGGATGGTCTCTCCGTCACCCATGGTGGGCTCCTCTCGTCGCAGGGTCTTCAGGGGGTAGACCGTCGGCCGTACGGAAACTCATCGCTTCCACTCCCAAGATCATGCTCCGGAGTCTGGTCAGACGTTCGAGCTGCGGAGATGCTCGGAACAGCCGGGATGCCCGGTGTCGGGGACCGCAAGGGGAGTCACGCCATGAAGGCGATCGTTCAGGATGCCTATGGATCAGCGGACCTTCTGGAACTGCGGGAGATCGAGCGTCCCGTCCCCCGCGAGGACGAGGTGCTGGTCGAGATCCGCGCGGCCGGTCTCGGCCCCGAGGTGTGGCACCTCATGACGGGCCGGCCCCTGGTGGCGCGCGCCGTCCTGGGGCTGCGCAAGCCCAAGAACCCGGTACGGGGCTGGGACGGCGCCGGACGGGTCGAGGCCGTCGGGTCGAAGGTGACCGACTTCAAGCCGGGCGACGAGGTCTTCGGCAACTGCGAGGGCTCGTTCGCCGAGTACGCCTGCGCGAACGCCTCGAAGATCGCGCACAAACCGGCCAACCTCACGTTCGAGCAGGCCGCCGCCCTCCCCGTGTCGGCCATGACCGCCCTTCAGGCCCTGACCGGCACGGCCCGCCCGAAGCCGGGCCAGAAGGTCCTCGTCATCGGCGCCTCCGGCGGTGTCGGCTGCTACGCCGTCCAGCTCTCCGCGATGCACGGCGCCGAGGTCACCGGTGTGTGCGGCCCCGGCGGCGCGGACTTCGTACGCTCCCAGGGCGCCGCGCACGTCATCGACTACACCACCGAGGACATCGCCGCCGGCCCGCACCGCTACGACATCGTCATCGACAACGCCGGCCAGCGCCCCCTGCCCGTGCTGCGCCGCGTCCTGGCCCCGCGCGGCACCCTCGTGATCGTCGGCGGCGAGGGCGGCACCGCCATGTTCGGCGGCCTGAGCCGCGGCCTGCGGGCCGTCCTGCTCTCGCCGTTCGTCGGACAGAACCTCCGCAACCTCGTCTCCGTCGCCCGCCGCGAGGACCTCCTGACCCTGAAGGACCTCGCCGAGAACGGCAAACTCGTCCCGCCCGTCGACCGCACCTACCCCCTCGCCGAAGCCGCGGAGGCCATTCGCCACCTGGAGAAGGGCCACCCCCGGGGCAAGCTCGTCATCACGGTCTGACGGCGCCGGGCCCGGGGTCGCGACGCGGGGTGCGAGCGCCGCGTCAACGGAGTCCGGGCGCTGTCGGACCCACCTCCTATGGTGTCGTGCCATGACTTCAAGCACTGTCGGCAACGACACCGCTGCCGCCTCTGCCTCCCGACTGGACGAACTGCGCGCGTTGTTGGCGACGGGCAAGCCGGTCAGGATGCGCAAGGCCATCGGGGAACTCGTCCTGATCCGGGACGACGGAACAGCGCTCGCCCTGGCCGCCGAGTCGCAGAGCGCGGCCGAGCCCTCCTCGGAGACGCTGCTACGGCTGTGGCCCCAGGTGGCCGACCCGGACGGGTTCTGCGCCGCTCTGCTCGCCCCCGCCCTCGTGCGCGAGAACCGGACCTCGATACGGCTGCGCCGGATGACCTCACTGACCGGCCTGCGCCATCTCACCATGCTGAGCGGTCTGCACATCCACCGCTGCAAGGAGGTCACGGACCTCACCGAGGCGGGTGCGCTCACCGGCCTCACCGACCTCGATCTCAACGGCTGCGCGGGAGTCGAGGACCTGACCCCGATCAGCGGCCTCACCGGCTTGACCCGGCTCAACCTGCACCGCTGCCGGGCGGTGCGGGACACCGCGCCGCTGCTGCCCCTGGGGAAACTGCGGGAGCTGGACCTCAGCATGACCGGGGTGCGGTCCGCCGAGGGTTTCACCGAGGCGTTCCCCGCGCTGGAGACGCTGTCGCTGCACGGCTGCCGCTCCTTCAAGGACGCCTCCCAGCTGTCCGGGCTGACCCGGCTCACCCACCTGGACCTCGGCTGGACCGGCGTCCGCGACCTGACCGGCCTGCGTGACGTTCCCGCGGTGACCCGCCTGGACCTGCGCAGTTGCGGCCGTCTGCGCGATCTGACGGGTATCGACGCGATGCCCGGCCTGACGGAGCTGATCCTGCGGGACTGCCCCGGCCTGGAGACCCTCAGAGGGCTCGGCGCGCACCCCCTCCTGCAGGAGCTGGAGATCAGGAACTGCTCCCGGCTGGCGGACCTGAGCGGGATGTCCGCGCTCGCCCGGCCGGAGAAGCTGACCGTCGAAGGATGTGAACAGCTCACCTCCCTGCACGGCATCGACACACTCGGCTCCCTGGAGTCGGTACAGCTCGCCGACTGCCCCGCCCTGCGGGACTTCTCCGCGCTCACGCGGCTGCCGTCGCTGCGCGAACTCGTCCTGCGAGGGCTCGGGCAGCTCCGTGACCTCACGCCGTTCGCAGCCGTGCCCGGCCTCCTGTCCCTGCACGTGGACCGGTGCGACGGCCTGGTCACCCTGGAGGGCCTCGAACGCCAGGACCACCTGGCCGTACTGGACGTCTCCCACTGCCGGAGCCTGCGCCGGCCCGGTCCTCCCGGTGACCTGCCCGCCCTGAGCAAGGTGCGCATACAGCACTCCCCCTCGCTGACCGGCCTCGACGGTTTCGGCGAACTGCCCGCGCTGCGCCATCTCTTCGTCTCGTACTGCCCGGTGTTCGTGGACCCCGGCGGCCTGGCCGGTGCCCCGGTGGACGAGCTGTGGTTCCGCAACATGCCGAACCTGGGCTCGCTGCACGCCCTGGAGGGCTGTCCCGGGCTGCGGAAGCTGATGCTCGAACACTGCCCGCGCGTGGAGGACGTCCCGGCCGGGCCGGTCACCGAACTGCACATCAGCCACGAGATGGACTGGCGGGACCTCTCCCGCCTGGCCGGTCACGAGAACCTCCGCGTCCTGTATGTCACCATGGACGAGCTGAAGGACCTGAGCGCTCTGCGCTCTCTGCCCGACCTGGTCGGCGTCGAACTGGACGGCTGCCACTCCCTGGCCGACGACGATCTGCGCCCGCTCCTCGACATGCCGTCGCTGGAGAAGATCGGGCTGCCTCTCCAGGTCCTGAGGGCCGTGTGGGGAGGAGAGCCCAGTCCCGTGTACGACGAACTGGCCGAACGGGACGTCGACGTCTGGCGGCCGGATCCCGAACTCGCGCGGAAGATACGCGAACTACGCGCGCAGCGCGTGAGCGCGCACTAGTGCGCGGTTCTGACCCGAGTGTTCGTAACCCCGGGCCGGCGGGGGTCGACCGCGCAGTTCCCCGCGCCCCTGAAAGCCCCCACCTGACCCATGCGCTCACACCTGCGGGCGCGTTGAAGCTGAGTGCGCAGTTCCCCGCGCCCCTCAAGGGGCAAAAGCTGGGGCGCAGCCCCGCTTTTGAGGGGCGCGGGGAACTGCGCGGCCGGCACCGACCGGCCCGCAGGTAAGAACAAACGCACGGCCGTACGGCCCTCAAGGGGCGCGGGGAACTGCGCAACAAGCCCCCACCGCCCGCACAGGCCAGTACCCGTCCCGCCCGGCGGCGGCAGCCGGCCCGCGTCAGCGCAGCCGCGCCAACGCCCGCGTCACCAGCGTCAGATCCTCCTCGGACGCCAGCCCCGCGTGATAGAGCCGCACTTCGGTCGCCCCGACCTCGCCCGCCCGCGTCACATCGTCGAAGAGCGTCGCGGGGCTCCCACCCATCCCGGCCACCACAGGGAAGTTGGCCGCCACCACGTTCCCCTCGACGGCGTGCGCGGCGAAGGGCGCCAGCAGCCCCACCCCGCCCGCGGCGCACGGCACGACCACCCCGTCGGCGACCGCCAGGATGTGCTCCGGGTCCACCCCGGCGTTCGCGCCCACGTGGTACGAGTCGGGGTCCGCGTGCAGCAGGATCCGGAAGCCCTCGGGGCCCGCCGCCCGCACGGCGCCGACGACCTCCGTCTGGAGGGAGCGGGCGACGGAGTCACGCCACGCGCGCGTGGCCGTCGCGAGCTCGCCGCCCAGCAGCTTCTCCACGGCCTCCCAGCCCCCCGCCGGGGTCTCGCCGCGCCACACGGGCTCCAGGGCACGCCGGACCGAGGCCGCCGACTCATCGGCGTCGTAACCCAGTTGCGTATACCCGGCGCGGCACGACGGGCAGAAGCACAGCGACATCAGGTACGTCCCGGCGTCCCCGAGCGCCACGCCCGACGTCTTGTCGTGGGCGTGCAGATGCGGGAGCCCGTACCAGCCGAGGGACTCCAGCTCCGTACCCGCCGCCCCGGGCCGGACGGCCGCCTCGACGGCCAGGTCGGTCAGGTAGGCGCGCGTCTCGGGCTGAGCGATGCAGGGGGCCCAGGGATAGCGGTCCCCGTAGGCGTTGACCACGGAGGTGTCCGGGAACTCCTCGCCCATACGGGAGTTGTGGGCGAGGACCACCCAGGTGTGCACGTCGAGGCCCGCCCCGGCGAGGGCCGCGGCGGCCTCCCCGTACGCGTCACCGGGCGCCCAGTCCCCGGCGGCGTACGGCCGCAGCCTGCGCCCCTGCCAGCGCCCGGGGTCCGCCGGGTAGAGCACGGCCGCGTGGCGTGCGGTGACGATGCGGTGCCGGGGATGCCGGGGGGTCAGCGCGCGCGTGGAGTGGTAGGCGGACGCGAGCGTCACCTGCCGCACTCCGAGTCCGGCGATGCGTGCCGCCGCCCCGGGGTCGCCGTTGACGTCCCACGGATAGACGAAGGTCGACGCCCTCACTTGCCCTCCTCCAGCAGCGCGTAGCCGCGCTCGATCAGCTGGGCGAGCTGCTTGATGTGGTCCTCGGCCGGCTCGTGCAGCGGTGACCGCACCTCGCCCACGTCGAGCCCCCGCAGCCGTACACCCGCCTTGACCAGCGAGACGGCGTAACCGCGGCCCTTGGCGCGCAGCTCGACGAGCGGCCGGTAGAAGCCGTCGAGCAGCCGGTTGACGGTCGCGTCGTCGCCGGAGCCGAAGGCGCGGTGGAAGGCGAGGGCGATCTCGGGCGCGAAGCAGAAGACGGCGGACGAGTAGAGCGTGATGCCGATGCCCCGGTAGGCGAGGCCGGTGAGTTCGGCGGTCGGCAGCCCGTTGAAGTACAGGAAGTCGCCCGGCACTTCGGACCGTACGGCGCTGACGATGCGCTGCATGAGGTCGAGGTCGCCGGTGCCGTCCTTGAAGCCGATGACCCCCTCGGCGCGGGCCAGCGCCACCACGGTCTCAGGAGTGAAGACGGCGTTGTCGCGCTGGTACACGATGATGTCGAGCGAGGTGGCGTCGGCCAGCTCCGTGTAGTGCCGCAGCAGCCCCTCCTGCCCGGCGACCACGAGGTACGGCGGCATGGCGAGCAGCCCGTCGGCGCCGGCCTCCTCGGCGAGGCGCGCGTAGCGCACCGCGAGCGCGGTCCCGTAGCCGGCGCCCGCGACGACGGGCACCCGGCCCGCGGTCTCCTCGACGGCCGCCCGGACGCAAGTCTGGAACTCCTCGGGTGTGAGCGCGTGGAACTCGCCGGTGCCGCAGCAGGCGAAGACGGCGGCGGCGCCGGCCTCGACGCCCCGCCGGACGTGCTCGCGGTAGACGTCCAGATCGACGGCTCCGTCACGGTCGTACGCCGTGACGGGGAAGAACAGCGGCCCGCTGGCAATATTGAGTCGAGCGGCGAGGGGGGCTGACGACACGGGCTCTCCCTAGAGCATGTACGTACACGCCACCCGTGCACGTTTCTGATTTGCGTCTATATCTCTGAACTCGCCCACGCTAAAGCGCGCCGTCGGGACCGGTCAAGCGGGCCAACCCGCATTCCCGGAGCAATATCGGAGCAATAAAAGACCGGAGACGAGACCGAACGGCAGCGGATCCCCCACCTCCGCGCGACACTTGACGCGAGCGGCGAACGATCCCTAGTTTGTCCATGGATGTGAATGCCGTACACGATTACGCATACGCATACGGCTGCTGATTCTAGGAGACCCGAGGATGCCCGCTCCGCGCACCGCTCCCCGCACCGTTCTGCTCACCGGCGCCGCCGGAGGCCTCGGCACCCTGATGCGCGGGCTGCTGCCCGCCTACGGCTACGAGCTGCGCCTCCTCGACATGCTGCCCATCGAGGGCGAGCCGGACGCGATCACCGCGGACCTCGGCGACAAGGAAGCCCTGCGCGAGGCCGTCCGGGGCGTGGACGCCGTCATCCACCTCGCGGGCATCTCCCTGGAGTCCACCTTCGACAAGATCCTGAAGGCGAACATCGAGGGCACGTACAACCTCTACGAGGCCGCGCGCGAGGAGGGCATCGGGCGGATCGTCTTCGCCTCCTCCAACCACGCGGTCGGCTTCACCCCGCGCCCCGGGGGCGAGGCGCCCCACGAGCCGGGCGACCTCATCCCCATCGGCACCCCGCGCCGCCCGGACACCTTCTACGGGCTGTCCAAGGCGTTCGGCGAGGACCTGGCGCAGTTCTACTGGGACAAGCACGGCCTGGAGACGGTCTCCGTGCGCATCGGCTCCTGCTTCCTGGAGCCGACCACCGTGCGCATGCTGTCGGTCTGGATGAGCCCCGGCGACGGCGCCCGCCTCTTCCACGCGGCCCTGACCGCCGAGCACGTCGGGCACAGCGTCGTCTACGGCTCCTCCGCGAACACCCGCCTGTGGTGGGACCTCTCGACCGCCCGCGCGCTCGGCTACGAGCCGCGGGACGACTCGGAGCAGTACGCGGAGAAGCTGATCGCGGAGCAGGGCGAGCTGGACCCGGCGAATCCGGACCACGCCTGCCTCGGCGGCGCCTTCGTGACGAACCCCCCGGTGTGGCCGTACTGACGTTTCCGTCACCAGGGCTCCCGTACGGCCGTACCGGGCCCCGCCGACACTTCCAGCCACTCCATACGGACGACCTCACGGGGCGGACGGGCACCGAACGGGCCCGTCCGCCCCGCCGTTCGGGCACGCCGACTGCCCGAATTACGCTCCGCCGCAGGTCCGGCGCGGGCGTCCGTCTCACCCAACGGGCACACACGGGCGCCATCGGACCCGCAACAGACCTGGTCAGTGGCGCGTACCCGCTGTAGAACTTCCCCCAAGGGTCGAACGGGCCCGAACGGGCAGTACGCAAGGGAGCGGAAGCGGGTGTCGGGCATGAGCGCGGAGGAACGGCAGCGGGAGATCGTGAAGACCGCCCGCCGTACAGGTGCCGTCGACGTGAACGAGCTCGCGGCCGAGCTGGGCGTCGCCAGGGAGACCGTGCGCCGCGATCTGCGCGCCCTGGAGGACCACGGCCTCGTCCGCCGCACGCACGGCGGCGCCTACCCCGTGGAGAGCGCCGGCTTCGAGACGACGCTCGCCTTCCGCGCCACCAGCCACGTACCCGAGAAGCGCCGGATCGCGGCAGCCGCGGCCGAGTTGCTCGGCGACGCGGAGACGGTCTTCGTCGACGAGGGCTTCACCCCCCAGCTCATCGCCGAGTCACTGCCCAGGGACCGGCCGCTGACCGTGGTCACCGCGTCCCTGGCCACCGCGGGCGCGCTCGCCGAGGCCGACAACAAGACGGTCCTGCTGCTCGGCGGCCGGGTCAGGCCCGGCACGCTGGCCACCGTCGACCACTGGACGACGAAGATGCTCGCGGGCTTCGTCATCGACCTGGCGTTCATCGGCGCCAACGGCATCTCGCGCGAACACGGCCTCACCACCCCCGACCCGGCCGTCAGCGAGGTCAAGTCACAGGCGATCCGGGCCGCGCGGCGCACGGTCTTCGCGGGCGTGCACACCAAGTTCGGCGCGGTCAGCTTCTGCCGGTTCGCGGAGATCAGCGCCCTGGAGGCGATCGTCACCAGCACGTTCCTCCCCGCCTCCGAGGCCCACCGCTACTCGATGCAGGGCCCCCAGGTCATCCGGGTCTGATCACCCCGGTCCCGGCCGTCCGGACCCGACAGAGAGTCCGAAAACCCAACCGACCCACTACAGAGGCACGCACTCCCCCTGCCATGCCCTTGCCATCCCATTTGTCATCCCATTTGTACTGATACATCCAGGAGTGATCCATGCGAACCCAGAGCCGACGGAGGCCGCGCGCGATGTTCGCCGCGGCCGCCGCAGGGACGCTGCTCGCCCCGCTGCTCTCCGGTTGCTGGGCCGGAGCGGGCGGCGCGGGCTCCGGAGGCAACTCCATCAACGTCCTCATGGTCAACAACCCGCAGATGGTGGAGTTGCAGAAGCTCACCGCCGCTCATTTCACCAAGGAGACCGGCATCAAGGTGAACTTCACCGTGCTGCCGGAGAACGACGTCCGCGACAAGATCAGCCAGGACTTCGCCAACCAGGCCGGCCAGTACGACGTCGCGACGCTGTCCAACTACGAGATACCGATCTACGCCAAGAACGACTGGCTGCACGAGATGGACTCGTACGTCGCGAAGGACCCCGGCTACGACGAGCAGGACGTCCTCAAGCCCATGCGCCAGTCCCTCACCGCGGAGGACGGCAAGCTCTACGGACAGCCCTTCTACGGCGAGTCGTCCTTCCTGATGTACCGCAAGGACGTGTTCGCCGAGAAGGGCCTGAAGATGCCCGACCACCCGACCTGGGCGGAGGTCGCGGACCTCGCCGCGAAGGCCGACGGCGCCGAGTCGGGCATGAAGGGCATCTGCCTGCGCGGCCTGCCCGGCTGGGGCGAGATCATGGCCCCGCTCACCACGGTCGTGAACACCTTCGGCGGCACCTGGTTCGACAAGGACTGGAAGGCGCGGCTCGACTCCCCCGAGTTCGAGAAGGCGACCAAGTTCTATGTGGACCTCGTCCGCGAGCACGGCGAGTCCGGCGCGGCCCAGTCCGGCTTCGCCGAGTGCCTCAACAACCTGACCCAGGGCAAGGTCGCCATGTGGTACGACGCCACCTCCGCGGCCGGCTCCCTGGAATCGGCGAAGTCCCCGGTCAAGGGCAAGATCGGCTACGTACCGGCGCCGGTCGACAAGACGGAGTCCTCCGGCTGGCTCTACACCTGGGCCTGGGGCATCCAGGACGCGTCCCGCAACCCCGACAAGGCGTGGAAGTTCGTCTCCTGGGCGTCCAGCAAGGAGTACGAGCAGCTGGTGGGCGACGAGATCGGCTGGTCCAACGTGCCGGCCGGCAAGCGCGCCTCAACGTACACGAACGCCGACTACCGCAAGGAGGCCGGCGCCTTCCAGGAGATGACCAAGGAAGCCATCGAGGGCGCCCGCCCCACCGATCCCGGCGTACAGCCGCGGCCCGCGCCCGGCATCCAGTTCGTCGGCATCCCCGAGTTCACCGATCTCGGCACCAAGGTCTCGCAGGAGATCAGCGCGGCCATCGCCGGACGCCAGTCCGTCGAGTCGGCCCTGAAGAAGTCCCAGAAGCTGGCCGAGGAGATCGCCGAGGAGTACGAGGGACGATGACCGCGACAACGACAGCCCCAGTGGCCGCACCATCCGTACGCACGCAGAAGACACCGCCCTCCGGCCGCCTGAAGGCCTGGGCGACCAGGGCCCCGCTCCTGCCCGCCCTGATCTTCATGATCGCCGTGACCCAGCTGCCGTTCGTGGCCACGCTGGTGATCTCCTTCTTCGACTGGAACTCCCTCTACCCGGACGCCCGCAGCTTCACGGGCTTCGGCAACTACACCGAGGTCCTCACCGACGAGGCCCTGCGCAAGTCGGTCTGGACGACCATCGTGCTGACGGTCTCCGTCGTCCTGGCCAGCCTGGTCCTGGGACTGGGCCTCGCCCTCCTCCTGGACCGCAAGTTCCGGGGCCGCGGCCTGGTCCGCACGCTCCTGATCGCACCCTTCCTGGTGGTCCCCGTAGCGGCGGCCCTGCTCTGGAAGCATGTCCTCTACAACCCCGAATACGGCCTGCTCAATGGGTTGTTGCACTATGTGGGCGGCCCACAGCCGGACTGGATCTCCAACACCCCGCTGCTCGCCATCGAGATGTCCCTCGTCTGGCAGTGGACGCCGTTCATGATGCTGATCCTGCTGGCGGGCCTGCAGAGCCGGGACCACCAGCAGATCGAGGCGGCCAAGGTCGACGGCGCGAGCGGCTGGCAGGTCTTCCGCTACCTCACCCTGCCCCACCTGCGCCGCTACCTCGAACTGGGCGCCCTGCTCGGCTCGATCTACATCGTGCAGAACTTCGACGCGGTCTTCACCATCACGTCCGGCGGCCTGGGCACCGCGAACCTGCCCTACACCGTCTACCAGACCTTCTACCAGGCGCACGAGAACGGCCTCGCCTCCGCGGCCGGCGTCCTGGTCGTCATCGGTTCGATCATCATCGCGACCTTCGCGCTGCGCGTGGTCTCGTCCCTGTTCCGTGAGGAGGTGGGCCGCGCATGAGCGCCACCGCTGTACGTGTACGCCCCAGCAGCACCCGATCGGCCGATCCCACCCCCCGCCGCCCCAAGGGACGGGGCCTCGGCCTGGTCGCCTGGCTGGCCGGCATCGTCTTCTTCCTGCCCATCGCCTGGATGGCCCTGACGTCGTTCCACTCCGAGGAGGACGCGGCAACCAATCCACCGTCCTTCGGGGCGGCCCTGACGCTCGACGGGTACCGCGAGTTCTTCGGCACGGGCGGCGGCGCGAGCCCCTGGCCGGCCCTGATCAACTCGACGGTGGCGTCCCTGGCGTCGACCCTCCTGGTCCTGGTCCTCGCCCTCCCCGCGGCGTACGCACTCTCCATCCGCCCGGTCAAGAAGTGGACGGACGTCCTCTTCTTCTTCCTCTCCACGAAAATGCTGCCGGTGGTGGCGGGCCTCCTCCCGATCTACCTCTTCGCGAAGAACACCGGGATGCTGGACAACATCTGGCTCCTGGTCATCCTCTACACCTCGATGAACCTGCCGATCGCCGTATGGATGATGCAGTCGTTCCTCTCCGAGGTCCCGGTGGCAATCATCGAGGCGGCACAGATAGACGGCGCGAAACTCCCCACCATCCTGACCCGCGTCGTGGCGCCCATCGCCCTCCCGGGCATCGCCGCCACCTCCCTCATCTGCTTCATCTTCAGCTGGAACGAGCTGCTCTTCGCCCGCGTGCTGACGGGTGTGGTGGCGGAGACCGCCCCGGTCTTCCTCACCGGCTTCATCACCAGCCAGGGCCTGTTCCTGGCCAAGGTGTGCGCCGCGTCGCTCGTCGTCTCCCTGCCGGTGCTCGCCGCGGGGTTCGCCGCCCAGGACAAACTGGTCCAGGGCCTTTCGCTGGGAGCCGTGAAATGAAGGCCGCCGTCATCGAGTCCGTGGGAAAGGCCGTCGTCTCCGAGGTCCCGGACCCGACGCCAGGCCCCCGCGAGGTCGTCGTGGAGGTGTCGGCCTGCGGGTTGTGCGGCACGGACCTGCACATCCTCCAGGGCGAGTTCGCACCCAAGCTGCCGATCGTCCCCGGACACGAGTTCGCGGGCGAGGTGGTCGGAGTCGGCAGGCAGGTCACGGAACTCTCGGTCGGCGACCAGGTGGCCGTGGACCCCTCCCTCTACTGCTACGAGTGCCGCTACTGCCGGACGGGCCACAACAACCTCTGTGAGCGCTGGGCCGCGATCGGCGTCACCACGGCGGGCGGCGCCGCCCAGTACGCGGTCGCGCCGGTGGCGAACTGCGTGAAGCTCCCCGAGCACGTACGCACCCAGGACGCGGCCCTGATCGAACCGCTCTCCTGCGCGGTACGCGGCTACGACGTCCTCAACTCCCGCCTCGGCTCCCACGTCCTGATCTACGGTTCGGGAACGATGGGCCTGATGATGCTGGAGCTGGCGAAGCGCACGGGCGCGGCGAGCGTGGACATGGTGGACATCAACCCGAAGCGCCTCACCACCGCCCAGAAGCTCGGCGTCTCGGCGTCCGCCACGAGCGCCGACGAGCTGGACCGCCCGCAGGGCTGGGACCTGGTGGTCGACGCCACGGGCAACGCGGCGGCGATCCAGGACGGTCTGGAGCGGGTCGCCAAGGCCGGGACCTTCCTCCAGTTCGGGGTGGCCGACTACGCGACGCGGGTGTCCATCGACCCGTACCGCATCTACAACCAGGAGATCACCATCACGGGTTCGATGGCCGTCCTGCACAGCTTCGAGCGCGCGGCGGAGCTGTTCGCGACAGGCGTCCTGGACCCTGACATCTTCATCAGCGACCGCCTCCCCCTGGACCAGTACCCCCAGGCCCTGGACCAGTTCGCCTCAGGCGTAGGCCGAAAGATCGTGGTGGTCCCGTAACCGTCACCGATCGCGCAGTTCCCCGCCCCCTTCAAAGGGCGCGGGGAACTGCGCACCGGGGGCAAGGGGGCGAAGCGCCCCCCATGCAGTGACGGGGAGGGCAGGGGCGGCGGGGGCGGGAAAACCCTTGGGCCACCCCCACCCCCCGGCCCTACCATCCCCCCATGCCCAACCCACACGGCTTCACCTACACCCACCACCCCGACGGCACCGTGAAGATCACCCACGGCTCCCGCCCCGCCACCACCCTCCGAGGCCCGAGAGCCACCCAGTTCCTCGCGGAAGTGGAAAAGGGCGACCCCCAGCTCGTCATGGCCCGCTGGACGGGCAACTACAAGCACGGCAACGAACGAACCGCCCGCAACCACCCCCGCAACCGCCGCTGACCCGATCGGCCGATTGCCCGCTTGGTAAGGGAACGGCAAAGCCGGTCCGCTCGTTCACCCGGCATGACAGCTATGACCCCCGGCTCGAACATCCCTCTCGCCGTCACCCGCGTGACGGTGGACGTCGCCGCCCCGGTGCGGCTGGACGTATCGGGCCTGCTGCTCACCGCCGACGGCAAGGTGCGCTCCGACGACGACTTCATCTTCTACAACCAGCCGTCGGGCCAGGGCGTGACGTACCGCTCCGGCGGCGGCTCGGCCCCCGACTCGATCACGGTCGACACGACAGCCGTGCCCCAGGGCATCGAGAAGATCGTCGTCACCGCGAGCCCGGACGCGGCGGGCCAGACGTTCCAGGGCATCGAACCGACGGCCACGATCCGCAGCGCGGACGACGGCTCGGTCCTCGCTTCCTTCACCCCGCCCCAGCTCGGCGCGGAGACGGCCCTGGTCATCGTCGAGGTCTACCTGCGCAACGGCGCCTGGAAGGCCCGCGCGGTCGGCCAGGGATACTCGAACGGCCTGGCGGGCATCGCCACGGACTTCGGCGTGACGGTGGAGGAGCCCGCGGCCCCGGCCCCGGTGGCGCCGCCCGCCCCCACGCTCCAGACACCGGTGGCGCCCACGGCCCCGCCCGTCACCACCCCGGCGGCCCCGCCCGCGCCCCCGGCGCCCCCGGCAGCCCCCGCCCCGGGCACCGGCAAGATCAACCTCGACAAGGGACGAGTAAACCTCCAGAAGAACCAGACCGTATCCCTCACCAAGGGCGGCAGCCCGTTCCTCTCCCAGGTGAAGATGGGCCTGGGCTGGGAGCCCGCGTACCGGGGCAAGGACATCGACCTCGACGCCTCCGTGATCGCCTACGGCCCGCAGCGCAACCACATCGACAGCTGCTACTTCGGCAAGCTCTCGATCGTGAACGGCGCGATCAAGCACTCCGGCGACAACCTCACGGGCGAGGGCGGCGGTGACGACGAGGTGATCGTCGTGGACCTCGGCCGTCTCCCCCAGGAGGTCACGGGCCTGGTCTTCACGGTGAACTCCTTCTCGGGCCAGAAGTTCACCGAAGTGGCCAAGGCCTACTGCCGTCTCCTGGACGCCGCCACGGGCGAGGAGCTGGTCCGCTTCGACCTCACCACCGCGGAGCCGCAGACCGGCGTGATGATGGCCAAGCTCATCAAGCAGTTCTCCGGCGAGTGGGAGATGACGGCCCTCGGCAACTTCGTCAAGTCCCGCACGGTCCGAGGCATGGTGAAGCCGTCCGCCCAGGCGCTGTAGCCGACCGCGCGGGACGCCCCCGGACAGGAGGGCGCCCCGCGCGTCCGTTCACGACCCCAGACGCGGCGGCACTGGCCGGACCACCCGGGGGCGGGGCGGTGCCGGGATGTCACGTTCGCAGCGTCCGGCTCCCGCTGAAAACGCCCACCCGTCGAAACTCAGGGCCGTGCGCACGGGAGGCTGCGAAGGGACGTACCGGCACGGCCCCGCCCCCACCCCCACACCACCGCGGGCGCGCCTCAGAACAGCGCGCTGTACGCGTTCAACGCAGGCTGCCCACCAAGATGGGCGTACAGCACGTTCGACTCCCCGCCGATCTCCCCCCGCGTCACGAGGTCGACCATCCCAGCCATCGACTTTCCCTCATAGACAGGGTCGGTCACCATGCCCTCGGTCCGAGCGGCGAGCCGCATCGCCTCCAGGGTCCCCTCATCGGGAATCCCATAGGTCCCGGCGTGATACCGCCCGTCCAACTCGACATCATCCAGCGCCAACTCCTCCCGCACACCGATTAGTTGCCCGGTGTTCCGAGCGATCCGGGCGACCTGCTCCCGAGTCCGCTCGGGCGCGGCGGACGCATCGATACCAAGCACACGCCGCTCCCGCCCCCCGGCCTCCTCCAGCGCGCGAAACCCGGCCACCATGCCCGCCTGGGTGGACCCGGTGACAGAACACACGACAACGGTGTCGAAGAAGACCCCCAACTCCGCTTCCTGCGAGGCCACTTCATAGGCCCACCCGGCAAACCCGAGCCCCCCGAGCGGATGGTCGGAGGCCCCCGCAGGAATGGCGTAAGGCTTCCCACCCGCCTCTTCGACCTCCCGCAGCGCCTGCTCCCAGCTCTCCTTGAACCCGATCCCGAACCCGGCCCGCACGAGCCGCACATCGGCCCCGGCAAGCCGGCTGATCAGGATGTTGCCGACCTTGTCGTACACGGAGTCGGGCCAGTCCACCCAACTCTCCTGCACCAGCACGCACTTGAGTCCTGCCCGAGCGGCACAGGCGGCGACCTGCCGGGTGTGGTTGGACTGCACCCCGCCGATCGACACGAGCGTGTCGCACCCTTTGGCGAGGGCGTCCGCGACGAGGTACTCCAGTTTGCGGGTCTTGTTGCCCCCGTACGCGACACCGGAGTTGCAGTCCTCCCGCTTGGCCCAGAGGGAGGCCCCGCCAAGATGCGCGGTCAGCCGCTCCAAGGGATGCACGGGCGAAGGCCCGAACAGAAGGGGATAGCGCTCGAACGAGTCCAGGGACATGGATCCTCCAGAACCAGCAGCCGTATCAGTCAAGGTCGACAAGCCCTTCGAGCCCCCGCCAGATCTCCGCGGTGACCCGAACAGCCCCGTCCACATCACCATCCGCACACGCCTCGATGAGCCGCTCGTGCAACCCGGCTGATCGGCAGTTGCCCCCCTCACCGAAGCGCCGCCGCTCCAGCCGCCGAATCAACGGGGTGTACCGCGCAACAGTGGAAGCCGCCGCCCGGTTGCCACTGACCCGCACCAGAACGTCGTGCAGTTCGTCGTCGGCCCGCAGGGCGGCGTCCACATCCCCCGAACGCACGGCGTGCGCGAACCGAGCGTTGGCCGACCGCATGGCGTTCACGTCCGCCCCGCTCAGCCGCGGCACGGCAACCCGCACGGCCAGCTCGTGCATGGCCCCGACCACGGCAGCCGCGTCCCGCACATCGGAGGCGACCACCGCGGTCACCCGCGTATAGCTCTGCGGCTTGCTCTCCAGCAGTCCTTCGTCGACGAGCCGCGCGAAGGCCTCCCGCACCGGCGCCCGGGACAGCCCGAGCCGCTCGGCGAGATCGGCGTCGCGCACGACGGCACCGGGCTCGATCTCGCCGGCCACGATGGCGTCCCGGATCGACGCGTAAGCCTGATCCCGAAGCAGGGTGCGCGGCACAGGCTGAATGATCTCCACAACTAAAATATTAGATATCAATCCCCGCCACGCACAAGACCACGAACGAGACCACAACCGAAAGCGACCCCGCACCGAAGTGCGGAGCCGCCCGGCCTCACCCCTCAGCCCGCCCAGGGCCACGCGGCGTCCCGGGCCCCCTCAAGCAGCGGAACCATCCGAAAGGCGGCGTCGGAGAGCCCTCCGAACACGTGCCGGTTCCCGGCCCCCGCCCCCGCCCCCGAGGGAGCGTGCCCGGCCCGATACCCCGCGAGGTTCCAGGTGTACACGGGCACATGCGCCGGAACCTGCTCGGTCGGATCCCCGTACTGGCTGTACGTGGCCTGCTCGTCGGTGACGATCAGCACCCGGTCGTGCTTCTTGTAGTGCCTGCGCACAGCCTCACTGGTGTTGGTACCCCCAAGATCACCGAACCGCCCCAGCACCTTCAGCACGGACTCGCCCCGCCGAACCCGCACCACATCGCTGCCGGTGCCGAACTCGACGAGATCGGCCTTCTCGGCCCGCAGCGCGAGCGCCGTACCGAAGATCGCCGCCGCGTCGGCCCGGTTGAGCTCGGAGCGGTCGGACAGCTTCGAATAGAACATGGACCCGGACCGATCAACGAGAACGAGCGTCCGCCCACCCAGCACAGGCACATTGCCCAGCGAGTGCCCGAGCGCCTGCTCCAGCGGATACGACCACCGCAGCGAGGGCGCGTGCTGGTACGCGGCCAGGTACCGAAACGGAAACTGCCGCGACCGCGCGACCTCCGCGGGGTCACCGATCTTCGCCGCAACCAGCGCGGCCACCTCGTCAGAGACCCCGGCCTCGTCGAAGTTCCGCAGATTCCGCACCAACGCCATGGCGCCCATGGACGGAATGACGGCCTCCCAGGCCGCAGCGTCCATCGGCCCCTGCAGCCACCCGGCAAGCGCCTCCCAGGTCATCCCGGCCTCCGCGAGCCGCCCGGCACCGCCCTCGGAGGTCACGACGGCACGCCGCTCCCCCACCGGCACGGCCATCAGCTCACGGTGCGCGGTGAGGACACGGCTGGACGCGGGCGGCACGGCGGTGTCCGGGTTGTGCCGGCGGTCGAGCGCGTACCGGAACAGCTCGCCCTGCCACGGCTTGTCAGGGTCCGGCGAAGCGTGCACGAGATTGAGGACGTCCCCGAAGCGGTACCCCTTGGACGCGGTGTCGTACTTCAGCAGCGACTTCCCCCCGTAGAGCCGCCGCACGGCATCCGCGACACCCCGCTTCACAGGCTTGGGCACGGCCCGCCCGTACCGCGAGGTCCAGTACGCGAGCAGCTCACCGGGCTCGTCCGGGCGCCGCAGCACGGACGCGACGACCTGCCGGTTGGCCGGACCGTCCGTGGCGCCCGCGTCGAGGCGCGCCTTGACGTACTCGACGGCGCCCACGATCGACGCGGTCCGCATGTTGCCCTCGCCGCGCAGCCAGTCGAGCAGGGCGGCCGTCCAGGACGGGTCCGCGACGGCGAGCTGCCGTACGAGCGCGGCGAACCGGTCGTCGCGCGCCTCGCCGCTCTCGTAGAAGGTCTTCTGCGCGACGAAGTTGGCGATCGACAGCAGAAAGAGCTCGGAACGCGGATCGCGCTCGACGCCCCGCCCGCCCTCGTGGGTCCGCAGCACACGTCCCGTGGAGGTGACACGCGAAGCGCCCCTGGCCTTCGCCGCCCTGGTGTTGAACCGCGCCATGATGAATTCCCCCGAATTCTCGAATATTTCGGAGGGAGACGCAGCAGATGGAGCGTGCCCGAGTTCAGGGTTCGGCGGCGGACTTGTTCGGATGCTCTACCGAATTGAGCTACACCGGCCCGAAGCCGATGACGGGACTTGAACCCGCAACCCTCTGATCCCATGAAGTAACCGCTGCCTGCGCACCGGGCACACACCATATGCTGCGCTTCCCGAGATCAAGTCGGCTGCGGCCTGGATTCTTTGGAAGAGAAGTAGCCGCAGCCATCGCACCGGGAGGTGCATGAAATTGTGGTGTCCAGAGTTCAAGGCCGGCGGAACCGACGTAGGCGCTCTGACCCCTGAGCTACACCGGCGCGTCGTACCGGTGACGGGACTCGAACCCGCGGCCGCCCCATTATGAGTGGAAGTAGGTCCTGCCTTCGCACCTGGACGTTGTCCACTGTAGGAGGCACACCACGGCCCGGGCGAACGATTAAAACCCCACTTCCCGCTCAGCGCCCAACACTTCGCGCTTCGCGCTTTCGGTGAACGTATTTCAGCGACGCTTCTGCCGCTTCCAGGGTCCCTTGATCGCCACCATGATGCCCGGCACCTGAATGTTGGCGTACAGGGTCTTTCCGTCGGGCGAGAAGGTCACGCCGGTGAACTCGCTGAACTCGGGCTCCGCCTCGGTGCCGATGTTCAGGTCGTTGCGCGCGATGGGATACGTACGGCCGCTGTCCGTCGCACCGAAGAGATGCGAGACCCCCTCACCGTCCTCGGCTATGACGAGACCGCCGTACGGGGACACGGTGATGTTGTCGGGCCCGTCGAAGGCGCCGTCCGCGGACGGGTCGGGGTTCACCCCCAGGAGCACCTTCAGGGTGAGCGTGCGCCGCTTGGGGTCGTAGAACCAGACCTGCCCGTCGTGCTGCACCGGGCTCTCGTCACGGGCGTACGACGAGACGATGTACGCGCCGCCGTCGCCCCACCACATGCCTTCGAGTTTGCGGGCGCGGGTGACCTCGCCGGTGCCGAACTGCTCGCGCACCGGAACGGTCTTCCCGTCCCGGTCGGGCACGTCCACCCAGTCGACCCCGTACACCGTGCCGATCCTCATGGCACGGGACAGGTCGTCGACGTAACGGCCGCCGGAGTCATAGCACTTGGGCGCCTGGAGCACGCCCGCGTCGTCGGCGAGGGTACGGAACCTGCCGCGGCCGTGGGTGAAGCCGTGCGGGGGCTTCCAACGGAAGAACAGGCCGTTGGGCTCGGAGTCGTCCTCGGTGAGGTAGGCGTGGCCGCGCTTCGGGTCGATGACGACGGCCTCGTGGTCGTACCGGCCGAAGAACTTCAGCGGCTTGGGGTCGCGGTTGGCCCGGCGGTCGATCGGGTCGACCTCGAAGACGTAACCGTGGTCCTTGGTCATGCCGTTCTCGCCGGCCCGGTCGGAGTTCTCCTCGCAGGTGAGCCAGGTGCCCCACGGGGTGCTGCCGCCCGCACAGTTGGTGGAGGTGCCGGCGATGCCGACCCACTCGGCGACCGCGCCGCCGGGACGCACCTCGACGACCGTGCAGCCACCGGAGGCGGCCGGGTCGTAGACGAGGCCCTCGGTGAGCGGCACGGGGTACTTCCAGCTGGCGCGCGGGCCCTTCAGCTCGTGGTTGTTGACGAGGAGGGTCGTGCCGCGCGGGCCGTCGAAGGTGGCCGTGCCGTCGTGGTTGGAGGGGGTGAATTCCCCCGACTCCAGCTTGGTCTTCCCGCTGTACGTGACGACGCGGTACGAGAACCCGGCGGGCAGCGCGAGGATGCCCTTCGGGTCGGGCAGGAGCGGCCCGTAGCCGACGGCTCCGCCGTGCCGGTCGGCGCCGCGCGCGTCGGTGTCGTACCCGTCGTCGTCCCCCGCGGTCTCGGTATCCGTGGACGCGAGGGCGCCGGGCGCGGTGGCGAGGGTGCCGACGCTGCCGGTCAGGGCGACACCGGCACCGGTGACCGCGGATCGTCTGGCGAAGTCCCTGCGGGTGAGCGACATGCTGTCTCCTGTGACGGTGGCGGGCCCGGCTGTCGGCCACACGGTCCCGCCCGTGACTTAACGCCGGTTGAACGCCGCCCGACTTTCCAGGTCTCCCTTGCGTGAACGCGGCTCGATCCGTCCCTGTGGCCGCACACACCCCATACGGCCCATCAGTCCTCGCGTCCGAACTGCTGCCCGGAATAATCTCGGTACCAGGAATCCGTACGACCGTACGACCCATGGGAGGCGAGCCGAAGTGGACGCGCGTCAGGCACGCCATCTCCACGAGGAGCGGTTGATGGCGCTGGCCCATGTGAGCGGTGTCGGCACCGGGCGGGACGAGGAGTCCGGCGAGGACGTCATCGTCGTCTTCGTGACGCGGAAGGTGCCGCGCGACGGGCTCCGCCCCGAGGACACGATCCCGGACACCCTGGAGGGCATCCCGGTCCGGGTCCTCTCCATGGACGACCCCGAAGCCCCACCCGAACCCTGACCTTCTCGCCCCGCCGCCCGTACCTGCCTCGGGGGCGCTGCCCCCGAACCCCCGGTCCTCAAACGCCGGACGGGCTGAGATGCAGCCGGACCGGCGGACACCTTCAGCCCGTCCGCGAATCTTCCAGCCCGTCCGGCGTTTGAGGACGAGCGCGTCAGCGCGATACAGGGGGCGAGGGGGCGCAGCCCCCATGCAGTGACGGTAAGGGTAGGGGCGGCGGGGGCGAGAACAACCCCCCTACCCCCCTTGCTGCGACCGCGCCTTGAACGCAGCCTTGCGCGCCTCCTTCGCCACCCGCTTGTCGGGATGCAGCCGCCCCATCGCCTCCAGCACATCCGGCGTGGCGGGATGCTCCACCCGCCAAGCCGCCGCGAAGAACGACCCGTGCTGCGCGGCAAGCCCCTCGACCAGCGCCTGCAACTCCTCGGAGTTCCCCTCCGCGGCAAGCTGCGCGGCGATCGTGTCGACGGTCAGCCAGAACACCATCTCCTCGGACGGCGCGGGCACGTCCGCGACACCCCGCTCGGCGAGCCAGACCCGCGCGAGCCCGCCCAGCTCGGCGTCGTCGAGCACCTCGTGCAGCGCGGGCGCGGCCTCCGTGCCGACGAGGGACAGCGCCTGCTGACAGCGCAGCCGCCGCAGCGGCGCCCCCGCGTCGGCGCCCCGCGCCGCGGCGAGCAACTCCCGCGCGGATGCCAGGGGTTCGCGCCGGGCGAGCCACTGCTCGGTCTCCGCCCGCGCGGCCGTGGGCGGGAACGCGGACGTGCTGTCGAGGAGCACGTCGGCGCCCTTGTCCGCGAGGTCGCCCACCGCGGGCGCCGCGAACCCGGCCTCCAGGAGCCGCGCCCTGATGCCGTACACCCCGAGCGGGGTGAGCCGCACCATCCCGTACCGGGAGACGTCCGCGTCGTCCACGGGCGCGGCGGACGAGGCGGACTCCTCGTCGATGTCGGCCATGAGCGCCTCGTCGACGGGCTGGAAGTCGACGAGGCCGACCGGCTCCAGGACCCGGAACTGGTCGTCGAGCCGCATCATCGCGTCCGAGACCTGCTCCAGGACGTCGTTGGTGGGCTCCCCCATGTCGTCCGGCACGATCATCGACGCGGCGAGCGCGGGCAGCGGCACCGGACCGTCGCCGGGCCCTTCCTCGCTGGCGGTCAGCAGATAGAGGTTGCCGAGGACCCCGTCGAGGAACTCGGCCTCCGCCTCGGGATCCCAGTCCAGCGCGGAGAAGTCGACCTCGCCGCCCTCGTCCATGGCCTCCACGAGGTCGTCGAGGTCGGGCACGCTCGCGTCGGCCAGGACCGTCTCCAGGGCGCCGAGCCACAGCCCCAGTACGTCCTGCGGCGCTCCGGACAGGACGAGGGTCAGATCGGCGCCGGCCGCGACCGTGCCCTCCTCCTCGTCCACGACCGCGACGAGTCCGGTGTCCACGGCCACCCGCCAGGCCTCACTGGCGTACGCGGCGGCGTCCTCGCCGTCGAGCCCCAGTTCCGCGGCGGCGGCCGCGAGCTGTTCCTCGACGAGTTCGCCTCCGGCGCCGACCCGGGTGTCCGGACCGGCCCAGCGGGCGAGCCGCACGGCACGCGACAGGAGCGGCGTGGCGAGCGCGTCCCGTGCGAGCTCCGCTTCGGAGTGCAGACGCACCGGCGGCAGGGGGGAGCTGTCTGACATCGGCTGGTTCTCCTAGGACGAACAGTCGGACGTACTTCTCGGCGCCCGTCTGGACGCACAACGCGGCGCCCCGGGGCCGACCGGAAGAACGCTCTCCAGCTCGCCGCCCCGGAAATGCAACCTCAGCCTAGACGGATTTGGGCCCATGCCGCCCGGTTCATGAACCTGTCAGAAGTGTTAAGCCAGGAAACCTTGACAAGTGCCGTGGCCAGACACGAGATTGACGCGCGTAGATCTCACTCGCGCCGCACCCTCGTTCCACCCTTGTTCCCCATCTCGTCCCACCCTCGTGCCACACCCAGCCCCACCCTTGTTCCCCATCTCGTCCCACCCCTGCCCCACCCTCGTCCCGGCGCCCACGCACGTCCCCGGAGGGATTTCGTTGCCGAGCAAGTCTTCCGCACGTATCGCCGCGCTCACCGTCGCCGCCGTCTGTTCCACGGTCTCCTCGGTGGTCCTCACCACGCCCGCCCACGCCGATGCCGTGGCCGTCCACGACATCCAGGGCTCCACCCGGACGTCCCCGCTCGCGGGTCAGCAGGTCACGGACGTGGCCGGTGTCGTCACGGGCGTACGCACCTATGGTTCGTCCCGCGGTTTCTGGATCCAGGGCCCGTCCGCGGACGACGACCCGGCCACCAGTGAGGGCGTCTTCGTCTTCACCAGCTCCACGCCGAAGGTCGCCGCCGGGGACTCGGTCACCGTCTCGGGCACGGTCACGGAGTTCGTCCCGGGCGGTGCCTCGACCGGCAACCAGTCGGTCACCGAGATCACCCGGCCGACGGTGACGGTGGTGTCGAGCGGCAACGCGCTGCCCGCCGCCTCCGTAGTCAACAGCCGTTCCGTGCCCGCCGCGTACGCGCCCGAGAGCGACACGGCGGCGGGCGGCTCGGTCAACGGGCTCACCCTGCGGCCGAAGAAGTACGCCCTGGACTACTACGAGTCCCTTGAGGGCATGAACGTCGCGATCGGCTCGTCGCGCGTGGTCACCGCGACCGACCCGTTCTCCGAGCTGTGGGTGACGGTCGAGCCGCACGAGAACCCGAACCGGCGCGGCGGCACCGTCTACGGCGCGTACTCCTCGCAGAACACCGGCCGGCTGCAGATCCAGTCGCTGATACCGACCGCCACCCAGCCGTTCCCGACGGCGAACGTCGGCGACACCCTGAAGGGCACCACCGAGGGCCCGCTCGACTACAACCAGTTCGGCGGCTACACGCTGACCGCCCGCACCATCGGCACGGTCGAGGCCGGCGGCCTGGAGCGCGAGACGACCCGCGCGCAGACGCGTTCCGAGCTGGCGGTCGCCACGTACAACGTCGAGAACCTGGACCCGTCGGACGGTACGTTCGCCGCCCACGCGGCAGCGATCGTGGACCACCTGCAGTCGCCCGACATCGTGTCCCTGGAGGAGATCCAGGACGACAACGGCGCGACGAACGACGGTACGGTCGCCGCCGACCTGACGATGAAGAAGCTGACCGACGCGATCGTCGCCGCCGGCGGGCCCGCCTACGAGTGGCGGTCCATCGACCCGGTGGACCTCGCGGACGGCGGTGAGCCGGGCGGCAACATCCGGCAGGCGTTCCTCTACAACCCGGCCCGCGTCTCCTTCGTCGACCGCGCGGGCGGCGACGCCACCACCGCCGTCGGTGTCACGAAGGTGCACGGCAAGGCGCGACTGACGGCCTCCCCCGGCCGTATCGACCCGGCGAACGCGGCCTGGACGAACAGCCGCAAGCCGCTCGCGGGCGAGTTCGCCTTCCGCGGCGAGTCGGTCTTCGTGATCGCGAACCACTTCGCGTCGAAGGGCGGCGACCAGTCGCTGCACTCGCAGTTCCAGCCGCCGGCGCGCGGCTCGGAGACGCAGCGCCACCTCCAGGCGAGCGCGGTGAACGCCTTCGTCAAGGACATCCTGGCGAAGCAGCGGAACGCGGACGTCGTCACGCTCGGCGACATCAACGACTTCGAGTTCTCGACGACGACGAAGCTCCTGGAGGCCGACGGCGCCCTCTGGTCGGCCGTCAAGTCCCTGCCGAGGAGCGAGCGTTACAGCTACGACTACCAGGGCAACAGCCAGGTCCTCGACCAGATCCTGATCAGCCCGTCGATCCGCAAGGGCGGCGGCTTCGCCTACGACAGCGTGCACATCAACTCGGAGTTCTCCGACCAGATCAGCGACCACGACCCGCAGGTGCTGCGCTTCCGCCCGTAGCCGCTTCGGTCCCGTCCGAAGTCACCGCGGCCGTACGCCGCCGAGCCCGGCCCCGATGTCAGGGGGGCCGGGCTCGGTCGTGTCCGCCCCCGGCGCAGGAGGCTGTCAGCGGCCGGGTTCGTAGGTGAGCTGTTTGACCTGCCGCAGAGTGAGGACGGTCTCCACCGCCTGGACCCCGTCGAGGCCCCCGATCCGCTCACTCAGGTACGTGTAGAGGGCGCCGGTGTCGCGGCAGAGGACGGCGGCGACGATGTTTGCCTGGCCGGTGACGGCGGCGGCGAAGCCGACCTCGGGATGCCCCGCGAGAGCGCGCCCGACCGTGTCGAGGGCGGAGGGGGCCACCGTGAGCCAGAGCATCGCGTCGGTGGCCTGCCCCAGGGACGCTCGGTCGTTCTGTACGTCGAAGTAGAGGACCCCGCAGGAGCGCAGCCGGTCCAGACGCCGTTTGACGACCGACTCCGTCTGCCCGGTGCGCGTCTGGAGTTCGGTGAGGGGGGTCCGGCCGTCGCGCCGGAGCACGGCGAGCAGCGCCTCGTCCTCGGCGTCCAGGGTGACGGGAACGGTGGATGTGCTGACGGGCGACGGGGTCAGGGCGGCCTCCTCCTCGGGATCGAGGGCCCGCATCTTGTTGAGCCAGCCGAGCGGACCGCCGTAGAAGGAGTGCAGCAGGCAGTGCGCGCTGACCGAGATGACACGCGGGGTGCGCGGCAGCCGGTCGAAGAGCAGCTCGTCCCGTTCCTGACTCGATCGCGGCTTCATCGCACACATCAGCTCGGTACCGCCCGAGAACAGCCCGATGTACGAGGTGTCGGGGCGCCGGGCCAGGGCGCCGGCCAGTTGTTCCGCCGCGTCGGGCGTGCAGCGCAGCCGGACGACCCAGCTCTGCCTGCCGAGCCGGCTCTCGTCGGTCATGCCGAGCACGCGCAGGCGGACCGTGGTGCGCAGGCGCCGGTAGCGCCGTGCGACGGTCTGGTCGGAGACTCCGAGCACCTCCGCGAGCCGGCTGAACGGGGCACGGCCGTCCAGCTGGAGCGCCTGCAGCAGCTTCAGGTCGAGAGGGTCGAGGGGGTCGGTCGTGCGGGACTCCACGGGCGCGCTTCCGCTCTTCTCGAATGAGGGCCGACCCGGACGCCGGGCCACGGACGCCGGGCTCCGGGCCGCGCGGGCTCCTGGCGATCATCGTATCGAGGCCCCGGGGAGGCTGCCCGTGTGCCGGGCGGGCAGTGAGGCCCGGGTCCAGGAGTGTGTTCCCGGACCCGGGCCTCGCACCGGCGCCCGTCCCGTCCCCACGGAGGGCACCGGGTAAGACGCCGGATCATCTCCGGGGGTTCATCGTCACCGGCGGTCGAATTCGCGCCCGGCCGCCACGGCCCCGCGCCGCGGAGGTGCCTCGGCGCCATCGGAACCCGGACCGGATCCGGCGTCGGCACCGGCACCGGCACCGGACCCTGCCATCACCGTCCGCGCCTGCCGGGGCGCGCGCAGCAGAATCGCGGCGACCGCGGCGGCGAGCAGCGTCAGGACCGCGGACACGATCAGGCACAGGTGGAGGCCGTCGAGGAACGCCTCGGACAGCGCGCCCAGCGCGCGGCCCTGGGCCGGACCCAGATCCATCCGCGCGACCGCGCCGAGACCGCCCTCGTCCACGGCCGAGACGACGCTCTGCCGCTGCGCCCCCGTCAGACCCGCCTCGGCGAGGTGCCCGGACAGGGAGTCGGTGGCCCGGCTGGTGAGCAGGGCACCCAGGACGGCCGGTCCGAGCGCGCCGCCGACCTGCCGGAAGGCGTTGTTCCCGGCGGCCGCCATACCGGCCAGGTGATGCGGCACGGAGGCGACCGCGGTGGCGGTCATGGGCGTGATGACCAGTCCCATGCCGAGGCCCAGCAGCGCCAGCCGCCAGACCAGCGAGACGTACGAGGTGTCGGCGTCGATCGTGGTGAGGGACAGCAGGGCGCCCGCGCTGACGAGCAGGCCGCCGGTGATCAGGACACGTGCCGAGACCCGGTGCATCAGGCGGCCGACCGGCGCTCCCACCAGGATGGCCATCAGGCTGACCGTCACCAGCCGGAAACCCGCTTCCAGGGTGCTGAGCTGCTGGACCATGCCGAAGTAGAGGCTGAGGGCGAAGAAGAACCCGATCAGGCCCAGGAAGCTGATCATGGCGACCAGGGTGGTGGCGCTGAAGGCCGCGCTGCGGAACAGCTTCAGGTCCAGCATCGGGCTGTCGCTGCGCCGCTCCACGAGGACGAAGGCGACCGCGCCGACGACGGCCGTGCACAGGGCCACCAGCACCTTCGGGTCCGAGAAGGACTCGGCGCCGCCCTCGATGACCCCGTAGACGAGCGCGGTGATCGCCAGGGCGGCGGTGATCTGGCCGGGCCAGTCCAGCCGGCGCGAACCGGCGGCGCGGGAGTCGGTCAGCAGCCGGGCCGCGCAGGCCATGGCGACGAGCGAGGCGGGGACCGCCAGCAGGTAGATCCACCGCCAGGCGAAGTGTTCGAGGATGACCCCGGCGATGATCGGGCCGAGCGCCAGGGCCGACAGCAGGGACATCGCCCACAGGCCGATGAACTTGCCGCGCTCCCGGGGGTCCGGGACGACATGGCTGATCAGTGCGAGGGTCGTGGGCAGCAGCGCCGCCGCGCCGAGGCCCGCGAGGGCCTGGCCGATCCAGAGGACCTCGATCGACTGGGCGGACAGTGCCACGGCGGCGCCCGCGGCGCAGAAGGCCAGGCCCGCCTGGAACACCTTCTTGCGGCCGTGGACGTCACCGACGACTCCGGCGGTGAGGATGAGGGCGGCCATGGGCAGGACGAACGCGTCGGACACCCAGGCCAGTTGGGCGGTCGAGGCATGCATCGCCCGCTGGATGGCCGGCAGGCTCACCGAGACGGTGGTCACCGGCAGATAGGCGACGAACACGCCCACACAGGCCATGACGAGCGTGGCGGCCCGCCTGCCCTGCGGGACGCTCTCGGTAGTGGTGACGTTCACGGAACTCCCCCTTGCGGCGCCACACGCCGCGGTCGGCTGTTTCGGCGCCACCTTCACCCTCACCACCGAAGCGGGGCCAGCCACGACCCCGCGGCCCCGGAAATCCGACATCGAGACCGCATCGGAGCAGGATTTCCGAGACACAACCTGAGCGCCCGACTGGGGCCCCTCAGGGCCTCGTCGGGGTCCTTCAGGGGCGCGGGGAACGGCGCGACAAGCCCCCACCGAACCGCGGACGCGTCCCAGGCCCCAAGCGGAGCGATCACGCTCAGCCGGGAACGAGACCGAGGGCGTACGAGTACCGGCTCACTACGGACCGCTTCAGCCCGGGATACCTCTGTACGCGCTCCCACTGCGGCGTACGTGACCCCACCCCGTCGCCGGGCGCGCCCATCGCCTCCAGGTGCGCCTCGGCGCTCTCCCACTCGGCGTAGTTGAGGACCTTCGTGCCGTCGGTGCTCAGGTGGAAGTGGGCGGAGATCCCACCGGGATGCGGGTTCGGCTCGCTCTCCAGCGCCTCGAACACCGCGTCCACCCAGGCCCGTTGCCGCTCGGGGTCCGCCCCTTCGAACTCGATCTCGACGATCACGACGCAGCCGGGCACCCGGGTCTCCGAGGGCCGGACGCCGCTGCGATACCTCCGGTACCGGTCGAGTCCGACCCGCTCGATGCCGGGCACGGCCACGTCGATCTCGTCCACCCGCTCCTGCCGGTGGACCTTCACGAACGCCTCGTGGTCCTGCTCGCTCCTCCACTGCGACTGGTGCAGCAGGGTCGTGCCGTCGTTCCCGGTGTGGACGTAGTACCCGAGCAGCCCCTCGGCCGGCCAGGGCCGCTTCTCCCAGGTGGCGGCGATCGACTCGACGGTCGCCCGCTGCCGGTCGGGGGTCCCCACCCGCCACGTACTGAAGAACGGGGCGCCGACCCCGGGGCGGTCCAGTTCAGGGTGCACATCGGTACGACGGGTCATCACAGCCTCCGGGGATCGCCGCGCAACGCTGCTGCTCAGCGCCGGCGACACCCACCCTCCGACCTCGACCAGACTTCAGGTCAAGCCCGCCCCGGCGCAGCGCGGCGGATCAGGAGAGTCCCCGGCCGTGCCCCTCTCAGCGGTGGCCGTTGTGGCGCCGCCGCAGCAGTCCGACCGCGACCACCGCTCCGACCCCGGCGATCAGTACGGGCTTGGGGTTGCGCAGTCCGGCCTGGACGACCGCGGTCGCGGCGTTGCGCACCGGCTGAGGCACCCGTTCCTGGACGACATGGCCCGCCCGGGCCGCCTTGTCCTGCACCACATGGCCGGCCTGCACCGCCTTGTCCTGCACGACGTGGCCCGCCTCGGTGGCCTTGTCCTGTACGACGTGGCCGGCCTGAGCCGCCTTGCCCTGGACGGTGTGACCGGCCTCGGACGCCTTGTCCTTCAGCTCGGCACCCCGGGCCCGCGCACGGCCCCGTACGTCGGCCTTCGCCGCCAGCTCCTCGACCGTTTCGCCGAGTTGATTGCGCGTCTGCTCGATCCGGCGGCGCAGCTCCTCCGGCCCCTCGGCCCCGGCGGCGGGCTCGTGCGAAGCCCCGCCGATCTCCACCGGATCATTCGCGTCCTTCATCGGTGCGCCCTTTCCTTGATCTCGTCGACATCGGCCCGGACGCTGTCGAGCGTCTTCTCAGGCATCGGCGGCGTGGCCCGGCCCAGTTGCGTACGGCCGGTCTTCGCCAGCACGGCCGCGATCACGAAGAGCACGGCGGTGACGATGAGCGCCGCCGCCCACACGGGCAGCACCAGGGAGAGTGCGGCGACACCGGTCGCCGCAAGGGCCATCAGCCCCACGTAGGCGACGGCGCCGGCCGCGCCGAGCAGCCCGCCGCCGCGCCCCGCGCGCCGCCCCTTCTCGGTCAGCTCCTGTTTCGCGAGCTGCATTTCCTGTCGTACGAGTTCGGACAGTTGTTCGGTAGCCTGCCCGACGAGCTCACCCACCGAATGATGCTCGTCCGGCCGCCGGTCCGTGATCCCGGTCATGGTGTCGCGCCTCCTTTCGTCCGGGGGGAAGGCCCGGGTACCCGGCTGCGCCACCACTACCCCTTCCCGGGACCTCCCTCGCCGAGCCGGGCCAGCTGGCTCTGGAACCAGTCGAGCCTGGCCTGCAGAAGCGCGGCCTCGGCGACGAGCTCGGACACACCGAGCCCTTCGGGCGGTCCGGCACCGGCCGGCTCCGCGGCGCCGTCCCCGGCCCGCACGCGCAGCCCCTGCCCGCCCAGCCGGGCGAAGGCCGCCAGGGACACGGCCGTACGGCCCCGTACGCATCCGGCGCAGGAGGCGGCCAGGCCCCGCCAGCCTGGCCTGCCCCAGCCGGCGTCGGCCAGCGCGACGGCGGCGGCACCGCACGCGCAGGGGCCGACCGTGGCGGCGCGCACCCGCTGTCGCGCGTACCGGAAACCGAGTTCGAAACGGATGTACGCGCCGAGGACCGTCACTTCGAGGAGTACGGCAGACCGGTGCTCGGCGGTGCTCAGCATCGCCTCGGCCGCCGGGCGGTCGTGCACGCAGTGGAAGCCGCAGTCGCAACGGCGGTGCGGTGTGCGGTGCCGCAGACCGTAGACGCAGCGCGCCTCGTCGAGGACCCCGTACGGCAGCGCGCCGCCGAGCGACACACCGGTGAACCCGGCCCGGCCGCCGTCCTGGGACAGCATCGGGTGGGCGATCTTGAATCCGGTCGGCGGCTCCGCCGGACGTTCCTCGGGGAGCCGCACCCTCATCGCGCGACCGGAACCTCTTCGGCCACGGGCACCGGCTCCTCGGCGGCCACCGGCGCCTCGGGCCCCAGGACCTCTCCGGCTTCTCCGCCGGGCCGAGGTTCTTCGTCCGTCCCGTGCGGCCGCTCCTGCGCGACTCCGGTGGCGAGCGCCTTGCCGAGCCTCATAACGCCTCCCGTGACCGATCATCACCGATATCACCGACTGCAGTCCTCGCCATGGTGACGCAAACCGGGGCGAGTTCCTAGAGCGCCCCCGGCGAGTGTTCCGGTAGCACTTCTTACGAATAAGGCGTAGGAGAATTAAGTGGAGCTTCCACGTCGGCGGGCCGAGACTACGTTCATGACCACGACCTCACCCCCGTACACCCGCCCTCAGCCCCATCTCCGTCCCCGCCCCCGCCCCTTCGGCCGCTCCCTCTGCGCGATGGTCACGCCCTTCACCGACGAGGGACTGCTCGACCTGGACGGCGCCCAACGGCTGGCCGAGCGGCTGGTCTCCGAGGGCTGCGACGGACTGGTGCTGTCCGGGACCACCGGGGAGTCACCGACCACGACGGACGCCGAGAAGTCCGCGCTGGTGCGGGCGGTGGCCGAGGCCGTCGGGGACCGCGCCTCGGTCGTCGCGGGTATCGGGACAGCCGACACCCGCCACTCCGCCGATCTCGCGCTTGAGGCCGAAAAGGCCGGCGCGGACGGCCTGTTGGTCGTCACGCCGTACTACAGCAGGCCGCCTCAGGACGCCGTCGAGGCGCATTTCCGGGCGATCGCGGACGCCTCCGGACTGCCGCTCGCGCTGTACGACATCCCGGGCCGCACCGGTACCCGTATCGAACCGGAGACGATGCTGCGGCTCGCCGAGCACCCCCGGATCGTGGCGGTGAAGGACTGCGCCTACGACCTGCTCGGCACCCAGAAGGTGCTGGCCGGGACGGAGCTGGCGTACTACACGGGCTGCGACGAGTACGTACTGGCGCTGTACGCGATCGGTGGTGCCGGATACATCAGCACGGTGGCCAATGTGACCCCACGTCACTTCCGGTCGATCCTCGACGCGTTCGACGGCGGCGACACGGACGAGGCGGCCCGCCTCCAGCGACTCACCGTCCCCCTGACGGAGTTGATGATGGCGTCCGGACTGCCCGGCACGGTCACGACGAAGGCCCTGCTGGGCGCGCTGGGCCTGCCGGCCGGCCCGGTCCGGGCACCGCTGCGGCCCGCCGGCCGTGGGACGGTCGACGGGCTGCTGGCGGCGTACGAGGAACTGGCGGCGTACGCCGCGCCGGCCGGTACGCGCTAACGCGTGCTGAAGATCGGGTTCCACCGGCCGGGATAGTCGTCGCTCGCCTTGCGGAAGTCGCTGAGCGGCACGACCTTGTTCGTGCCGATGGTCACCAGCAGCAGCTGATTGCGGAACTCGCCCTTGCCGGAGCACTTCTTGGGATCGCAGCCCCAGGCGATGAGCCGCTTGTTGTCGGCCCAGGCGAGGAGCTGCTGCGCCGGCAGCTTGGTGACGCGCTTCCCGGTCATCGCGTCGTCGACCGCGACAGAGATCTCCTTGCCGTCTCCGGCGAAGTCCCCGGCCGCGAGCTTCCCGTCCGGCGAGAGCCCTGCCTCGGGGTAGGTGAGGTGCTTCTCGTTGGCGGGCGCGGCGGTCTCGTCGCCCTTCAGGTCGTAGTACTGACGGAAGGGCTTCGACATGAGGTGCGTGTAGACCAGCGAGCCGTCATGGCTCCACTCGAAGTCCTCCCGAGCGTTCACGGCCGGCCAGCCGAACTCGTCCTTCGGCAGGGGTACTTCGCTCCAGTCGGACTTGCCGGAAGCCAGGTCCACGACGGAGAACCCGGTCCTGCTGTCGACGGGCCCCGGCTGCTTCTTGCCGTTGACGATCTGCGGGTGGTCCAACGAGTAGCGGTCGGGGTTCTGCGAGTACGTGGTCGCGACCAGCTTCTTGCCGTCGGGCGAGAAGGCGACGCCGCCGACGCCGTGGTCGACCGGGATCCAGCGGTCCACCTTGCCGGTGATCAGGTCGAGCAGTCCGATGCGCTTGGCCGGCAGCTCCTGCTCCAGCACGGCGGCGGTGCGCGAACCGGGGGCGACGTCCAGGAAGGCCCACTTCCTGGTCTTCTCGTACTTGCCGGTCTTCTGGTTCAGCAGTCCGTAGGTGGGGGTGCGCAGGGTGTCCCCGTTGTCCTGCTTGACGGTCTTGCTGACGTAGAACGCGGCCAGCACGCTGTCCCCCGCCGCGATCAGGTCCTTCGGGGGCGACTGGTCGGCGTGGGCGATGATGTCGCTGTTGTTCATCCGGCTCGCGGGCTGTGCCTCGTCCTCGCCGTCGAGCAGCGGAACGGCCACCGCGACGGCGACCACTGCGGCGGTGAGGCCGGCGGTGACCACGATCCTGCGGGTCCGGCGCCGCCGCCTGCCGGCCAGTACCCGGTCGGCGAAGCCCGCCGGGACGGACACCGTGTCCGCCGCGGCCTCACGGAGCGTGTCGCGCACCAGTTCGTCGACGTTCACGGACGTACCTCCACGGGCGAGAAGTCGCGGGACGGGTCCTGTTCGGCGTCGGCCGGACCGAGTAGGGCCAACTCCGGTGACAGGGCCCGCAGTTTGGCGAGCGAGCGATGCGTCGTGGACCTCACGGTCCCGACCGAGCAGCCGAGGATCCGGGCCACGTCGGCCTCCGGCAGGTCCTCGAAGTACCGCAGGACGAGCACGGTCCGCTGCCGGGCGGTGAGCCGCGCCAGCGCTCCGCGCATCAGGACCCGCAGTTCGGTGGCGGAGGAGGCGTCCGCCCCGGCCGCCGCTCCGTCCGTCGTCTCGGGCGGCTCGGCGACGGTCAGCTCCCGCCGACGCCACTTCAGCCGCCACCGGCTCACCTGCTGCCGGTACAGGATCTGGCGTACGTACGCCTCCGGCTCGTCGATCCGGCGCCATCGTCCGGCGGCCTTGATCAACGCGTTCTGCAACAGGTCCTCGGCCGCGTGCCGGTCGCCGCCGCTGAGCAGCACGGCGGTCTTCAGCAGCGCCGACGACCTGTTCTCCACGAACTCCCTGAACGCCTCGTGCCCCTGGGCATCCATCGTCACCGTCTCTTCCCCGCGGGCGTCTCCCCCGCTCCCACCTGTATTGACGCCCCTGACGAACCCCCGCTATGCCTCGACCGCCGGAGAATTCCCGCAGCCCGTCGTAAGGTGCGGGCAGCCGATGACCAGGTGCGCGGTTGCCCGCGCCCCCAAAACCACGAAAGCCGGGGCACATCCCCGTTTCCAGGAGCGCAAGGAACTACGCGCTCAACCCCGACCGCCCGCACGATCGATGGACACCTCAGGCCCCCACCCACCCAGGGGCGCGGGGAACCGCGCACCCAGCCCCGGCCGCCCGCACCCGTCGAACCCCCGCACGGCAACGAGCGCCCTCCCGCCCCGGCGGAAAGACGCTCGCTTGCAGCAAAGCCTCGAAAGAACCTCGACCGAGCTCAGTTGTGACTGTGGAGAACCTCGTTCAGCCCACCCCACACCGCGTTGTTCGGACGAGCCTCCACCTTCCCGGTGACCGAGTTCCGACGGAAGAGGATGTTCGAGGCCCCGGACAGCTCACGCGCCTTGACGATCTGCCCGTCGGGCATCGTCACCCGCGTCCCGGCGGTGACGTACAGCCCGGCCTCGACCACACACTCGTCCCCGAGGGCGATACCGACACCCGCCTCCGCACCGATCAGGCACCGCTCACCGATGGTGATCCGGACGTTGCCGCCACCCGACAGCGTCCCCATGGTGGAGGCACCGCCACCGATGTCCGACCCGTCGCCGACCACGACACCGGCCGAGATCCGGCCCTCGACCATCGACGTACCGAGCGTGCCGGCGTTGAAGTTCACGAAGCCCTCGTGCATGACCGTGGTGCCCTCGGCGAGGTGCGCCCCGAGGCGCACCCGGTCGGCGTCGGCGATACGGACACCCTTGGGCGCCACGTAGTCCGTCATGCGCGGGAACTTGTCGATGGACGTCACAGCGAGGTGGAGACCCTCGGCGCGGGCGTTCAGCCGGACCTTCTCCACGTCGTCCACGGCCACCGGTCCGAGCGAGGTCCAGGCGACGTTGGCGAGGTGGGCGAACAGCCCGTCCAGGCTCTGCCCGTGGGGCTTCACCAGCCGGTGCGAGAGCAGGTGCAGACGCAGGTACGCGTCGTGCGCGTCGACCGGCTTCTCGTCGAGCGAGGCGATGACCGTGCGGACCGCGACCACCTCGACGCCCCGGCGGGCGTCCGGGCCGATCGCTTTCACGGCACCTTCGCCGAGCAGTTCCACCGCGCGTTCGGCGGGCAGCCGCTCGGAGCCGGAGGGGCCGGGCTCGGCGACCAGTTCGGGGGCCGGGAACCACGTGTCGAGGACGGTGCCGTCGGTGGCGATCGTGGCGAGCCCGGCGGCGACGGCGCCGGTGGTGCGTACAGCAGTCGTGTCGGTCATGGCAGAAACCTAACTTGGCGAAGCCCGCCCAGGCCAACCAGCGCCCCCGCCGTCTCAGGAGCCGATCACCCCGGGGTGCTGATGACCCTCAGGAGCCGATCACCCGCGCCAGCACCTCCCGCGCGTACTCCTCGTCGTACGGCGCCCCCGTCAGCAGTACCTGCAGACAGATGCCGTCGACCAGCGCGACCAGCGCCCGCGCGGTCACCGGGTCGGTGCGGCGGGCGAGGACGTCGGCGAAGTCCCGGCCGCACTCGTCGGCGACGGGCCGCAGGGCCGGCCGCCGCAGCGCCGCGAGGTAGAGCTCGTACTCCACCTCCACCCCTGTGCGGTCGTCCGTGAGCCATTCGCCGACGAGTCCGGCCAGTTCGGCGGCGAGGTCGGTGCCACAGCCGAGCAGCGCCTCGCGCGAGGCGACCGTCTTCGCGAACCCCTCGTTCGCCTGGCGCAAGGCCGCGACCAGCAGCTCGTCCAGGGTCTTGAAGTGGTACGTCGTCGAGCCGAGCGGCACATCCGCCTCGGCCGCGACCGAGCGATGGCTCAGCCCCGCGATGCCCTTGGCCGCCACGACCCGGATCGCCGCGTCGATGATCCGCTGCCGCCGTTCGGGGTCGTAACGCCGGGCCATCAGTGCGCTCCGCCCAGGTTCAGCACCACGACCCCGCCGATGATCAGCGCGATACCGGCGAACTTGGTGAAGCTCAGCCCCTCCCCGAGGAACACCGCTCCGATCACCACGATGGCCGCCGTGCCGAGCCCGGCCCAGATCGCGTACGCCGTGCCGACGGACACCGTCTTGAGCGTCTGCGCCAGCAGCAGGAAGGCGACGACATAGCCGAGGGCTGTCAGTACCGACGGCCAGAGCTTGCTGAAACCGTCGCTGTACTTCATGGCGGTCGTGGCGGCCACTTCCGCGGCGATGGCTCCGGCGAGCAGCACGTATCCCATGTGTACGAGTGTACGCATCGATACGTACGCCCGTACACAGAACGGGGCAGTCCCACGGAACGCCTGTGGAAATCTGCGCGGCACGCACCCCTCGTTCGCTCATTTCCCGTATGGCACAAGGAAGTTACCGGTAGGTACCGTGCGGCACGCACTCCAGAACACCGTCTCCGAGTCACCTCCCCTGCCCCTGCCCCTTCCCCCCCCGATGGAGAGAACGATGAGCACAGGAGTCCCCCCTCGCCGTGCCCGATGGCCGCGCCCCCTCCTCGCGGGGGCGCTCGCCGTGGCCGCCCTGACCGCGGCCCCCTCGGCCGGCGGGGCACCCGCCGATGGAGCACCCGTCGACGGGGTCACGGCCGCCGCCGACACGGCCCGCACCGAGACCCCGGTGTCCTCCGCCTCCCCGGTCACGGGCGTCACCGAGACCCAGGTCTCCCTGCGGATCCCGCTGCCCGCCTCCGCCGGGAGCCGCCCGGCCCGCTGCGACCGGCTGTCGTACCTGCGTTACCGCTCCTCGGACGGACCGCCGGAATCGGCCGACGCCGACCGGATCCTGGTCGCCCAGCCCGGCATCCTGGAGGGCGCGGGCGCCTTCGACAGCGTGGCCCGCAACACGGTGCGGGCGGCGGCCGACAAGGGCGAGCACATCGAGTTCTGGGCGCTGGACCGGCGCTCCAACTGCCTGGAGGACAACGCCGGCATCGCCACGGGCAGCGTGAGCCGGGCCGTCGGCTACTACTACGAGGGCCGGAAGATCGACGGCCGCGCCTTCGACGGCTTCCTCACCAGCGATCAGGTGGGCTGGCTCGGCGAGGTCGGCCTGGAACAGACAGTCCGCGACCAGTACGACCTGCTGACCGCCGAACTGCCCGACCAGCGGCTGCGCAAGGAGAAGGTGCTGTGCGGCGGGCACTCGCTCGGCGGGGTGCTCACCGGCGTCTTCTCCACCTGGGACTTCGACGGGAACAGCGCGACGAAGGCGGACGCCGGCTTCAACCAGTGCGCGGGCTACTTCGCCCTGGACACCACGATCGCCGTGAACCTCGACGACCTGAACGGCGGTTCGGGCACGCTCAACGGCGGCGTACTGCCCGCGGGTACGGTCCCGGAGACGGGCCTCGGCTACACCGTCGTGCAGGCCGGTCTGCGCACCGGCGCCCTGCCCCGCTTCCTGGCGCTCCCCGCGGTGATCAACCCGGAGATCATGAACCTGCTCGCGATCAGCGGCCTGGCCGCCCGCACCGCGCCCGGCGCCGAGTCGACGCTCCAGGGCTCCCTGCCGGCGAACTCCAACATCGAGACGACGACCCGCACGATGTTCTCGAAGAACGCAGCCGTTTTCCTGAGCGGCAGGCCGACGATCCGCGACTTCCGGCTCACCAACGAAGCGCTCCTCGGCGCCTTCATGGACGACAACTCGGCTCCGCTGTCCTTCATCCAGACCAGCGTGGGCCTCTTCGACGGCGGCCGCCTCGCCGACAAGGACTTCCCCGTCTCGAACGACGTACAAGGCTCCCCCGCCCTGTTCGGTACGGAGCTGAAGGCGATCCCGGACGAGCCGGGCGGCCCCCTCTACACCTGGCGCGACTTCGACCGGATCGGCGCGCCGGACGACCCGGTGCACCGCTCGGCCGACGGCACGCCGTTCACCACGGCCGCCAAGGAGGTCTCGGACATCGGGGAACTGGCCCGCAGCCTCTCCGAGCAACCGCTGGACTTCACCGAGGACTACTTCCCGACGAAGCTCGTCACGGACCTCTCCCTGGTGGACGACCCGCGGATCGCCCGGCACATGGCGCACCCCGAGGGCCCGACCGCCCGTCCGGCGATCACCTTCGTCGCCGGGGACGGCATCCTGGCGGACCGCGTCCCCGCGGACGAGAACCCGGTCGTCCTGCCCGGCTACCAGCACCTGGACGTCCTCACGGCGGCCCCGGTCCAGAACGACGGAAGCCGCGAACGGATCGCCACACTCCTGTCCGCCTTCGGAGCGGCCGGCACCGGCCGGGTCGACCCTTGACCCGTCAGCCTCTGACCGGTCAGCCCCTGACCCGCCTGCCTCCGATCCGTCAGCCTCTGACCCGTTAGGCCCTGAGAGGAAATCTTCCGGCCGTACCGGAACTTCCCCTTCGGCGCCCGGGCTCCCCCTCCCGGGCGCCGACATCCCCTCCTCAGGGCCCTGATCTCGAATCCTTAAGCCTTGAACTATCTTTCCCGGCCCGACGGGTCCGGAGCCCGGCAACAACTCGCCCGCGACCAGCGCGAGTTCGGAAAAGAAACCGCTCTCAGGAACGCTTACCCGACCCGCACAAGTTCCACTAATGTTCCCCTCGTCGCGCACACGGATCCCCCGGCCACGGCCGTCCCGGGTGCCCGCGACCTCCGCCGCCGCTTGCTTCTCTTGCTCCTTGTGGCACGACACATGACCGATCCGCGTCCGCCTTCGGCGACGCCGGGGGGAACCGCGCATGCCCGAAAGAAACACCGAGTCCGCTCCCGACCCGTCCGCGCACCTCCCGAAGGTGTGGGAGACGGGCGAGACCCTGGACCAGTCCCCCATACCCGGAACGCGCAGGCTGTGGCTGGCCGGAGCGCTCCTGCTGGCGGTCCTCGCCTCCACGGTGACCGCGGTCACCGTGCTGGACAAGGACAGTGACACCTCGTCGAAGGACCGGACCGAGAACACCTCCGCGGTGGACGAACCGCTGATGGCCGCCCCGCCCGCGGCCGCCACCGCGCCCAGCGGGAAGAGCGGTCTGGCCGCCCCCGCGCCCTCCGGGACCACCCCCGACAGCTCCACGTCACCCGCGGACGCGGATCAGCGGGGCGGCGCCGACCCCGTGCCGAGTCCGTCGGCGTCGAAGTCGAAGTCCGCGTCCGGCGGCAAGCCTCCGGCGTCCAAGCCCTCGTCCTCGCGGAAGTCCGTCCAGGCGGTGAACTACCCCGACCGCTACTGGCATCTCGGCCACGACTCCGTGGGGCTCGACCGGGTGAACGCGCACAGCTCCTCCCGGACCAGGCAGGAGGCGTCCTTCAAGCTCGTCCGCGGCCTCGCCGACTCCAGTTGCGTCTCGTTCTCCCTGGGCAACGGCCGCTATCTGCGCCACGCCCAGTTCCGGCTGCGCGCCGACCGCGACAACGGCTCCGAGCTCTTCGAGAAGGACGCGACGTTCTGCCCGCGCCCGTCGGCGTTCTCCGAGGCCGTCATGCTGGAGTCCGTCAACTACCGCGGCCGCTTCCTGCGCCACCGCGACTTCCGGCTCCGCCTCGACCCGTACGAGAACAGCCGCCTCTACCGGTCCGACTCGGCGTTCCGCCTGGTCAAGGGCCTGGGCTGAGCCCCAGGGCCCCTCAGGGCCCCTCAGGGCCCCTCAAGGCCTAGTACCGGACACGAACACACGAACGCGGCCCCCGGCACGATCGCCGGGGGCCGCACACGTACTCAGGAAACACAGAACTCAGCGGGTGCTCAGACGTTGAAGCCCAGCGCACGAAGCTGGTCACGGCCGTCGTCCGTGATCTTGTCCGGGCCCCACGGCGGCATCCACACCCAGTTGATGCGGAGCTCGTTCACGATGCCGTCCGTGGCGGACTTGGCCTGGTCCTCGATGACGTCGGTGAGCGGACACGCCGCCGACGTCAGGGTCATGTCGATCGTCGCGATGTTCGCGTCGTCGATGTGGATACCGTAGATCAGCCCGAGGTTGACCACGTCGATACCCAGCTCGGGGTCGACCACGTCGTACAGCGCCTCACGGACTTCCTCTTCGGAGGCCGGCTTCATCTCGATGGTCTCGCTCATGCGGTCTTCCTTTCGGCGTCGGCCTCGCCCAGGGCCTGGGCCGTCGCATCCTTCCAGGCCATCCAGCTCAGCAACGCGCACTTCACGCGGGCCGGGTACTTGGAGACCCCGGCGAACGCGACCGCGTCCTCCAGGACCTCCTCCATCGCGTCGTCCGGCTCGATACGACCCTTGGACTGCATCAGCACCAGGAAGGTCTCCTGGATCTTCTGCGCCTCGGCCAGGTTCCTGCCCACGAGCAGCTCGTTCAGCACGGAGGCCGAGGCCTGGCTGATGGAGCAGCCCTGGCCCTCGTACGAGACGTCGCTGATCGTCGTGCCGTCGTACTTCACGCGCAGCGTGATCTCGTCGCCGCACGTCGGGTTGACGTGGTGCACTTCGGCATCGCCATCCCGCAAGCCCCGCCCGTGGGGGTGCTTGTAGTGGTCCAGGATGACTTCCTGGTACATCGAATCAAGCTTCACGACTCAGCCAGCTCCTCAGCCGAAGAAGTTCCGTACGTGCTCCAGGCCGTCGACCAGAGCGTCGATCTCGGTCGGCGTGGAGTACAGATAGAACGACGCTCGTGTGGTCGCAGGAATTCCGTACCGCAGGCAGACCGGCCGTGCGCAGTGGTGTCCGACCCGGACGGCGATGCCCTGTTCGTCGAGGACCTGGCCCACGTCGTGCGGGTGGATGTCACCCAGTGTGAACGAGATCGCCGCGCCGCGGTCCTCGGCGGTCGTCGGGCCGATGATGCGCAGGCCCGGGACCTCGGCGAACCGCTTCACCGCGTACTCGGTGAGCGCGTGCTCGTGGGCGAGGATCTTGTCCATGCCGATCGCGCTCAGGTAGTCGATCGCCGCACCGAGACCGACCGCCTGGGCGATCGGCGGGGTGCCCGCCTCGAACTTGTGCGGGGCGGGAGCGTATGTCGACGAGTGCATCGACACCGTCTCGATCATCTCGCCGCCGCCCAGGAACGGCGGCAGGTCCTCCAGCAGCTCCTGGCGGCCCCAGAGGACGCCGATGCCGGTCGGGCCGCACATCTTGTGGCCGGTGAAGGCCACGAAGTCGGCCTGGAGGGCCTGTACGTCCAGCGGCATGTGCGGGGCGGCCTGGGAGGCGTCGATGCAGACGAGCGCGCCGACCTCCTGCGCACGGCGCACTATCGCCTCGACCGGGTTGACCGTGCCCAGGATGTTCGACACCAGCACGAAGGAGACGATCTTCGTCTTCTCCGTGATGATCTCGTCGATGTTGGACAGGTCGAGCCGGCCGTCGTCGGTGAGGCCGAACCACTTCAGCTTCGCGCCGGTGCGCTGCGCGAGCAGCTGCCACGGCACGATGTTGGAGTGGTGCTCCATCTCCGTGATGACGATCTCGGTCTCGTGGTCGACCCGGTAGGGCTCGTCGGCCCAGCCGAGCATGTTGGCCACGAGGTTGAGCGACTCCGAGGCGTTCTTGGTGAAGATCACCTCGTCGCGGCTCGGCGCGTTGACGAACGCGGCGACCTTGTCGCGCGCGCCCTCGTACAGCGCCGTGGCCTCCTCCGCGAGCACATGCACACCGCGGTGGACGTTGGCGTTGTAGTTCTCGTAGTAGCCACTGAGCGCGTCCAGTACCTGGCGCGGCTTCTGCGAGGTCGCCGCGTTGTCCAGGTACACGAGCTTCTTACCGTCGTGGACCCGGCGGTCCAGGATGGGGAAGTCCTTGCGGATCGCCTCGGTGTCGAGGAGGCCCGACAGCTGTGTCACGCTGATGTTCCACCCTTCACATACTTGTCGTAGCCCTCGGCCTCGAGCTGGTCGGCGAGCTCGGCGCCACCGGACTCGGCGATACGGCCGTTCGCGAACACGTGCACGTGGTCGGGCTTGATGTAGCGCAGGATGCGCGTGTAGTGCGTGATCAGCAGGGTGCCGACCTCACCGCTCTCACGGACGCGGTTGACGCCCTCGGAGACGACACGCAGGGCGTCGACGTCCAGGCCGGAGTCGGTCTCGTCGAGGATCGCGATCTTCGGCTTGAGCAGCTCCAACTGAAGGATCTCGTGGCGCTTCTTCTCGCCGCCGGAGAAGCCCTCGTTCACGTTGCGCTCGGCGAAGGCCGGGTCCATGTTCAGCCGCTGCATGGCCTCCTTGACCTCCTTGACCCACAGGCGGAGCTTGGGGGCCTCGCCGCGGATCGCGGTGGCGGAGGTGCGCAGGAAGTTGGAGACGGAGACACCGGGCACCTCGACCGGGTACTGCATCGCCAGGAACAGGCCCGCGCGGGCGCGCTCGTCGACGGACATCTCCAGGACGTCCTCGCCGTCGAGGGTGACGGTGCCGCCGGTGATCGTGTACTTCGGGTGTCCCGCGAGCGAGTAGGCGAGAGTCGACTTGCCGGAGCCGTTCGGGCCCATGATGGCGTGGGTCTCGCCCTGCTTCACGGTGAGGTCGACGCCCTTGAGGATCTCCTTCGTGGCGTTGTCGGCCTCGACGGTGACGTGCAGGTCGTGGATTTCAAGCGTTGCCATGGGTTCCTCAGGACTCCTGGGTGAGGGAGGCGCGTACGTCGACGAAGACGCTGCCCCCTTCGATCTTTACGGGGTATACGGGGACGGGGCGCGTCGCGGGAAGGCCGGACGGCTTGCCGGTTCTGAGGTCGAACGCGGAGCCGTGCAGCCAGCACTCGATCTGACAGTCCTCCACCTCGCCCTCGGAGAGCGAGACGTTCGCGTGCGAGCAGATGTCGTTGATCGCGAACACCTCGCCCTCGGTGCGGACGACCGAGACCGGCGTGCCGTCGAGTTCCACCCGCTTCGGGGTGTCCTCGTCCAGCTCGCTCAGCCCACAGGCCCGCAGGTATTGAGCACGGTCGGCGGCAGTCATCAGACGGACGCCTCCAGCTCCTCGTCGATCCTGGCGAGAAGGCGTTCCTGGATGTCCGGGACACGGATCTGCTGGACCAGTTCGGCGAAGAAGCCGCGGACCACCAGACGGCGGGCCTCGTCGGCCGGGATGCCGCGGGCCATCAGGTAGAAGAGCTGCTCGTCGTCGAAGCGGCCGGTCGCCGAGGCGTGTCCGGCGCCGACGATCTCGCCGGTCTCGATCTCCAGGTTCGGCACGGAGTCGACCCGGGCACCGTCGGTCAGAACCAGGTTCCGGTTCATCTCGTAGGTGTCCGTGCCCTCGGCGGTGGCCTCGATGAGGACGTCGCCGATCCACACCGCGTGGGCGCCCTCGCCCTGGAGCGCGCCCTTGTAGGCGACGTTCGACTTGCAGTGCGGGGTGTTGTGGTCGACCAGGAGGCGGTGCTCCTGGTGCTGGCCGGCGTCCGTGAAGTACAGGCCGAACAGCTCGGCCTCGCCGCCGGGGCCCGCGTAGGCGACCCGCGGGTGGAGGCGTACGAGGTCACCGCCGAAGGTGACCACGAAGGACTTGAAGGTGGCGTCGCGGCCGATCAGCGTGTTGTGCTGGCCGACGTGGACGGCCTTGTCGTCCCAGTCCTGGACGGAGACGACGGTGAGCTTGGCGCCGTCGCCGACGATGTAGTCGACGTTGGCGGCGAGCACCGCGTCACCGGTGTGGTCGATGACGACGACGGCCTCGGCGAAGGCTTCCAGCTCGATGACCTGGTGGCCGTAGGCGACACCGCCCTCGCCGTGCACGGCGATCCGGATCGGCTCGGTGAGCACCGTCTCCTTGGGGACGGTGACGACACCGGCCTTCTCGAACGCCGAGTAGGCCTGGGCGGCGACGCGGTCGACCGGGGTCGCCCGGCCGAGCCGCTTGTCGTCGCGGCCGACGGTCTCGACGACGACGCCCTCGGGCGCCTCGACGGCGACCTTGACGCCGTCGCCGGTGGCGACCGCGGTGCCGTCGTGCAGCCCGCGCAGCCGCTCCAGCGGCGTGAACCGCCACTCCTCCTCACGGCCGTGGGGGACGGGGAAGTCCGCCACGTCGAAGGACGGGGGCGCGCTCATGCGCGTGGCGACGGTCGACTCGGCGGCCACCGCGATCTGGCCGGCGGTGGTTGACCCCACCGGGATGTTCTGAGCCTCAGCCATGGCTGTGGGTCTGCTCTCTTCCTACGTCTACGTCAGAAATCTGGCGACTGCTTCGGGGGCGGGCCTTAACCGACCGCGCCTTCCATCTGCAGCTCGATCAGCCGGTTGAGCTCCAGGGCGTACTCCATGGGCAGCTCCTTCGCGATGGGCTCGACGAAGCCGCGCACGATCATGGCCATGGCCTCGAACTCGGTCATGCCCCGGCTCATCAGGTAGAAGAGCTGGTCGTCGCTGACCTTGGAGACCGTCGCCTCGTGGCCCATGGACACGTCGTCCTCGCGGACGTCCACGTAGGGGTACGTGTCCGAGCGGGAGATGGTGTCGACGAGCAGCGCGTCGCACAGCACGTTCGACTTCGAGCCGTGGGCGCCCTCGCCGATCTCGACGAGACCGCGGTAGGACGTACGGCCGCCACCGCGTGCCACGGACTTCGACACGATGTTGGAGGAGGTGTTCGGCGCCATGTGGACCATCTTGGAGCCGGCGTCCTGGTGCTGGCCCTCGCCCGCGAAGGCGATGGAGAGGGTCTCGCCCTTGGCGTGCTCGCCCATCAGGTAGACGGCCGGGTACTTCATGGTGACCTTGGAGCCGATGTTGCCGTCGACCCACTCCATGGTCGCGCCCTCGTACGCCACGGCGCGCTTGGTGACCAGGTTGTAGACGTTGTTCGACCAGTTCTGGATGGTCGTGTAACGGCAGCGGGCGCCCTTCTTCACGATGATCTCGACGACCGCGGAGTGCAGGGAGTCCGACTTGTAGATCGGGGCCGTGCAGCCCTCGACGTAGTGCACGTAGGCACCCTCGTCGACGATGATCAGGGTCCGCTCGAACTGGCCCATGTTCTCCGTGTTGATACGGAAGTAGGCCTGGAGCGGGATCTCGACGTGCACGCCCTTCGGCACGTAGATGAAGGAGCCGCCGGACCACACCGCGGAGTTCAGCGACGCGAACTTGTTGTCGCCGACCGGGATGACCGTGCCGAAGTACTCCTTGAAGAGCTCCGGGTGCTCCTTCAGCGCGGTGTCGGTGTCCATGAAGATGACACCCTGCGCCTCAAGCTCCTCGTTGATCTGGTGGTAGACGACCTCGGACTCGTACTGGGCCGCGACACCGGCGACGAGGCGCTGCTTCTCCGCCTCGGGGATGCCGAGCTTGTCGTACGTGTTCTTGATGTCCTCGGGCAGGTCCTCCCAGGACTCCGCCTGCTTCTCCGTGGACCGCACGAAGTACTTGATGTTGTCGAAGTCGATGCCCGAGAGGTCCGAGCCCCAGTTCGGCATGGGCTTCTTCGCGAACAGGCGCAGGCCCTTGAGACGGAGCTTGGTCATCCACTCCGGCTCGTTCTTCTTCGCCGAGATGTCCCGGACGACGTCCTCGTTGATACCGCGCTTGGCAGAGGCACCAGCCACGTCGGAGTCGGCCCAGCCGTATTCGTAGTTACCCAGCCCGTCGAGCTCGGGGTGGGCAGTCTCCTCGATGGGGAGCGTCATGCGGGGTTCCTCCCGGCGGTACGTGCGGATGCGTTATCGGTGGTCTTGGAAATCTTGGGGGTGTCGGAAATCTTGGGGATAAAAGTCGTGCAGACGCCGTCGCCGTGGGCGATGGTGGCCAGCCGCTGCACGTGGGTGCCCAGCAGCTGGGAGAAGAACTCGGTCTCCGCCTCGCACAGCTGCGGGAACTGCTCGGCGACATGGGCGACCGGGCAGTGGTGCTGGCAGAGCTGCTCACCGACCGGTGCGCTGCGCGCCGTAGCAGCGTACCCGTCCGCGCTCAGGGCCTTGGCCAGTGCTTCGGCGCGCTTGTCGGGGTCGGCGGACTCGACGGCCTCTCGGTACGCGCCGGCCTGGGCGGCCATCCTGGCGCGGGCGAAGGCGACGAGCGCCCCCTCCCCGCCCTCGCGCTCCGCGATCCAGCGCAGGGCGTCCGCGGCGAGCTTGTCGTAGGACTGGTCGAAGGCGTCCCGGCCGCAGTCGGTCAGGGCGAACACCTTGGCGGGCCGGCCGCGCGTACGAGCGCCGTAGACCCGCTGTTCGCGGGGCTCCACGACGTCGTCGGAGACCAGGGCGTCGAGGTGCCGGCGGACGGCCGCGTGGGTCAGGCCCAGGCGTCCGGCGAGATCGGCCACGGTCGACGGGCCGTGGTCCAGGATGGACCGCGCGACCCGGTTGCGCGTGGAGCGCTCCCCGGTCGCGAGCTCCTCCTGAGGGGCCCCCGTGGGGGTCTCCTGAGCCTCGCCGACGTTTTTCACAACACCATTGTTGCGTAATTCCTCAGAGACTGACAAGCCGTGTCCACGCCGACAGGGGTGCGGTGCATCACTTAGGTAAACCTAATCTGACCTGCGGGAATGATCTTTGATCGATCAATTCGCTGGCATGTCGCAGGGTCGTCGGCAACACTGGCGAACCATGCCGACACCCCCTCCGACCGGCCCTCTCGTCACGCGCGCCACCCTCGCCGCGGACCTGCGCGCACTGGGCGTACGCCCCGGCGAGACGCTCCTCGCACATTCCTCGCTCCGTTCCCTCGGGTGGGTCAACGGCGGCGCGGTCGCCGTGGTCCAGGGGCTGCTCGACGCGCTCGGCCGCGACGGCACACTCGTGGTCCCCACCCAGTCCGGCCACCTCTCCGACCCGGCCCTGTGGAGCAGCCCGCCGGTGCCCGAGGAGTGGTGGCCGACGATCCGCGCCACGATGCCCGCGTACGACCCGCTCGTGACGCCCTCGCGCGGGGTGGGCGTGATCCCGGAGACCGTGCGCACCTGGCCCGGGGCCCTGCGCAGCGCGCATCCGCAGACCTCCTTCGCGGCTGTCGGCCCGGGCGCGGCGGCGGTCGTCGGGGACCACGCGCCGGACTGCCGCCTCGGCGAGCGCAGCCCGCTGGCCCGGCTGGAGGAGCGGGGCGCGCGGATCCTGCTGCTCGGCGCGGGCTACGACACCTGCACCGGCTTCCACCTCGCCGAGTACCGCATACCCACGCCCCGCGTCGAGGTGGGCCGGCCCGTCCGTACGCCGGAGGGGCCCCGCTGGGAGACCGTCACGGAGGTCGCGATCAGCTCGGAGGAGTTCGACATCCTGGGCGCCGACTTCGAGCGGGACCGTCCTGTCGGGCGGGGCCGGGTGGGCGCAGCCGACACACGGCTGTTCCCGCTGGCCGACGCGGTGGCCTACGCGGAGCGGTGGCTCGCGGTGCACCGCTCGCGCGAGGAGTGGATCACCGACGACGTATCCGTCGCGCGCGGTGTCTCGCGCCGCTCGTGACGCGCCCCGCCCGACAGCACCCGCCCGGCCGTACCTAGACTTGGCGCCCATGCGAAGTGAGGCCGCCCATGCGAAGTGACCCCGTCGTCCAGGTCAGCGGCCTGGTGAAGCGCTACGGCGGGAAAACCGCCGTGGACGGCCTGGACCTGGTGGCCCGGACGGGCATCACGGCCGTCCTCGGGCCGAACGGCGCGGGCAAGACGACCACCGTCGAGAGCTGTGAGGGATACCGGCGACCGGACTCCGGAACCGTCCGGGTGCTGGGCCTCGACCCGGTGCGCGAGGCCTCGGCCCTGCGCCCCCGTATCGGCGTGATGCTCCAGTCCGGCGGCGTCTACTCGGGCGCCCGCGCCGACGAGATGCTCCGGCACATGGCGGCGCTGCACGCGCATCCGCTGGACGTGGACGCGCTGATCGAGCGCCTGGGCCTCGGCAGCTGCGGCCGCACGACGTACCGGCGGCTGTCCGGGGGCCAGCAGCAGCGCCTCGCGCTCGCCATGGCCGTCGTGGGGCGCCCCGAGCTGGTCTTCCTGGACGAGCCGACCGCGGGCCTCGACCCCCAGGCGCGCCGGGCCACCTGGGAACTCGTGCGCGAGCTGCGCGCCGACGGTGTCTCGGTGATCCTGACCACGCACCACATGGACGAGGCCGAGCAGCTCGCCGACGACGTGGCGATCATCGACGCCGGCCGCGTCATCGTGCAGGGCACCCCCGAGGAGCTGTGCCGCGGCGGCGCCGAGAACACCCTGCGGTTCGGCGGGCGCCCCGGCCTGGACGTGTCCTCCCTCCTCAAGGCCCTCCCGGCGGACTCCACGGCGGTCGAGCTGACGCCCGGCTCGTACCGGGTGGGCGGCAAGATCGACCCGCAGCTCCTCGCGACCGTCACGACCTGGTGCGCCCAGCACGGCGTGATGCCGGAGAAGATCTCGGTGGAGCGGCACACCCTGGAGGACGTCTTCCTGGAGCTGACCGGTAAGGAGCTGCGCGGATGAGCGCGGAAACGACGGGCCCGGGAACGGGCACAGGCCCCCGGACCACGGCCGAGGGCACCTACGCGCCGAGGCCCGGTGCGGCCCCGCTGTCCCGCATGATCGCGACGCAGGCGGCGCTGGAGACGAAGATGCTGCTGCGCAACGGCGAGCAGCTGCTGCTGACGGTGATCATCCCGACACTGCTGCTCGTGCTGTTCAGCGCCGTGGACGTCGTCGACACGGGCGAGGGCGAGGCCGTCGACTTCCTGGCGCCGGGCATCCTCGCGCTGGCCGTCATGTCGACGGCGTTCACCGGTCAGGCGATCGCGACGGGCTTCGAACGGCGGTACGGCGTGCTGAAGCGGCTCGCCGTCTCGCCGCTGCCCCGCTGGGGCCTGATGACGGCGAAGACGCTGTCCGTGCTGGTCACGGAGATCCTCCAGGTGATCCTGGTGACGGTGATCGCCCTCGCGCTGGGCTGGTCACCGCACGGCAACCCCTTCTCGGTGCTGCTCCTGCTGGTCCTGGGCACCGCCGCGTTCTCGGGGCTCGGCCTGCTGATGGCGGGCACGCTGAAGGCGGAGGCCACGCTGGCCGCCGCGAACCTGGTCTTCCTGCTGCTGCTCGTCGGCGGCGGGGTGGTCGTCCCGCTGGACAAGTTCCCGCAGGGCGCTCAGGACGTCCTCGGTCTGCTGCCGATCTCGGCCCTCTCGGAGGGTCTGCGGGACGTGCTCCAGCACGGGGCGGGCATGCCCTGGGGCAACCTCGGGATCCTGGCCGTGTGGGCGGTCGTGGGCCTGGCCGCGGCGGGCAGGCTCTTCCGCTGGGAGTGACGGAACGCGGACACGCGGTGTCGGCGAGGGCCCTCGTGAACGCGTGCACAAGCGGCCCCCTACGATGGAGCCCGTGCCAAACGTGACCCGAGCGGACGCCGCTCAAGCCGTGCGCAACCCGCTCGCCTTCATCGCAGGGCGCTGGACCCCGTCACCCCGGACGGTCCAGCGCGCCGCTCTCGCCGCGCTCGTCATGGCGGTACTGATCGTGGTCACCGGTGGTGCCGTCCGGCTGACCGGCTCGGGCCTCGGCTGCCCGACCTGGCCCAAGTGCACCGACGACTCGCTCACCACGACGAGCGCGATGGGCGTGCACGGCGTCATCGAGTTCGGCAACCGCATGCTGACGTACGTCCTGTGCGCCGCGGTCGGCTGGGCGATCATCGCCGCGCGCTCCCAGAAGCCGTACCGCCGCAGCCTCACCCGGCTCGGCTGGACGCAGTTCTGGGTCGTCATGAGCAACGCGGTCCTCGGCGGGGTCGTCGTCCTCGTGGGCCTGAACCCGTACACGGTCGCCGCCCACTTCCTCCTCTCCACCGCCCTGATCGCCGTCGCCACGGTGATGTGGCAGCGCACCCGGGAGGGTGACGACTCGCCCCGCCCGCTGGTGGGCAGGCCGGTGCAGCAGATGGCGTGGATCCTGGTCACCGCCACCGTCCTGCTGATCGCGGTGGGCACGGTCGTCACCGGCGCGGGCCCGCACGCCGGCGACTCCAGCGAGGTCCACCGCATCCCGCTGAACTGGGAGAACGTCACCAAGCTGCACGCGGTCCTGGCCTGGATCGTGGTGACGCTGGCCTTCGCCCTGTGGTTCGTCCTGAAGGCCGTCGACGCCCCCAGGGACCCCCTGCACCGCACCCGCGACCTCTTCCTGGTGCTCCTCGCGCAGGGCGCCATCGGCTACGTCCAGTACTTCACCGATCTGCCGGAGGTCCTGGTCGGCCTCCACATGTTCGGCTCCTGCCTGGTCTGGATCGCCACCCTCCGCGTCCTGCTGGCCCTGCGGGAGCGGCCGGAGACCGTGGCGGAACTGCCCGGCCAGTCGACGGAGTCGGCACTCAGCCGCACCTGACCCGCCACGGGTACGCGTCCTGACGGGTACGGGTCCTCACGAGTACGGGTCCTCACGGGTACGAGCCACAGGTACGGGTCACCCGTACGCGGCCACCAGCCGGTCGATCGCAGGTCCGAGGTAGTCCCTGGTCAGCCGGCCTCTGCGGGCCGCCCACCCCTGGACCGGCGCCCCCGTCCCCGGGTACCGCCGCCGCCGGATGTCCGTGACCACCTCGACGGGCGCTCCCAGGCCGGGCAGCAGGTCCAGGGCCTCGCGCTTGGTGATCAGCCGCCCGTCCTTCAGCGTGATCGCGGCACGCGCGTGGGTGGTCATCCCGACGTCCACCCAGGCGTCCTGCGTCCAGTTGCCCGTACGGTCCACCTCGCGTCGCCAGAAGTCCCGCTGGTCGCGGACGACGAACGCGGCCAGTTCGTCGTCCGTCACCGGCGGCAGCAGGGCCTCGGGCCGCTCCCCGGACAGGACCAGCCCGGCGGTGTGCAGCTCGCGCCGGGTCACCGGGGTGACCGGCCGTCTGAAAAGCTGCTCATGTGCCCAGGTGAGGTGCCGCCGGTCAGGATCGGCCGCCGTGCCGGGCGTCAGATAGCTGCAGTGCAGCTTGTCGACGAGCGGTTCGGTCCGCAGACGGGCGTGCAGCCGGGCCACCCGCCAGACCGTCTTCGCGGTGACCGGGCCGTCCAGGACGACGATCATGTCCAGGTCGCTGCGGCCCTCCTGGTAGTCGTCCCCGCCCTCGGAGCCGAGCGAGCCGTGTGCCCACACGGCCACGGGGTCGAGACCACGCAGTTCGGTGCGGAAGCGGTCGAGGAGCCGGTCGGTCGCGTCGCTGCGAGTCATGCGCCCAGTCTCTACAGCTCACTGCACGCCGTACACCCGCTTGGCGTTGCCCGCCGCGATCAGTCCCGCGACCCGCTGCGCGTCGGCCGGCGACCAGGCCCCCTCGGCCACCCAGGCGCCGAGCACCCGGGCGAGCGCCTCGCGGAAGAGACGTGCTCCGACCACGTGGAGTTCGGGCAGCCCATGGGCTCCGCTGGAGAAGAGGAGCTTGCCGAAGGGGGCGAGCTCCAGGATCTCCGAGAGCACGGCCGCCGCCCGCGCGCCGGTCCGTACGAGTGCCGCGCCCAGGTCGGCGTACACATGCGGGAACACCCCGGCGAGATGCGCCGCGTGCCGGTGGTACGGGTAGCCGTGCAGCAGTACGAGGTCGGTGCCGAGCCCCGCCGTGGCGCGCGCGAAGTCGGTGAGCAGGACGGGGTCGGTGCGGTCGATGCGCAGTCCGGGTTCGCCGAGGCCTGCGTGCAGTTGGAGCGGCAGTCCCGAGGCGACCGCGATCCACAGCAGATGTCTGAGCAGGACCGGATCGCTCAGCGGGCCGCCCACCCGGCGGCCCGCCAGCCATCGCCCGGCCGCGCCCCGCACCTCCCCGGGCCCGGGCGGTTCGGGCGCGAGCGCCAGTCCGTGCCGTACGCCCGCCACCGAGGTGAAGGCCACGGCGGTCCCGGCCGCCCCGTGCACCGACTCGGCGAGGTTGGCGAGGAACGACTCGACGGTGCCGGAGGTGTCGGCCACCTGCTCGGCGAGCAGTTCGAGGCGGACGATCTCGTGGGCGTCGGCGGCTCCCGTGGACGCCATCTCGCCGGGGCCCGTGAGATCGCCCGGCAGCCCGGTGTCGACCAGATACGTCGTGATGCCGCTCCCCCGCAGCAGCTTGCGCCCCGCCTCCAGGACGCCGAGTTCCCGGCGGCGCGCCAGATACCGGGCGGGCGGACAGTGCGGTTCCAGGCCCAGCAGAGGGGGGCACCAGCGGCGTACGGCGAATCCGGTCTGGGTGTCGAAGAACGTGGTGCCGGCGGCGGGCGGGCCCTCGCCCCTGGCCAGGTGGGCCTCGAAGGTGCCGAGGCCCAGCTCCGTCCGCAGTACGCCGTGGCAGTACTGGTCCACCAGCGACGGCGTTTCGATCATCCGGACCTCCCCCACGTGTGGCTCCGCCTTTGTGCAGGGCTTAACGGGGGAGGTGCGTTCTCGGGTGCGGGTGCGCCTGGGCTGGTCGCGCAGTTCCCCGCGCCCCTGAAGGGCGCCCCTAACGGGGCTTGGGGCCGCCCACCTGGATGCCCGCCATGCGGGTCCACTCGTACGGGCCTGTCCTGACCTTGTTCGCGAAGTCGCCGTCGAAGTCCTCGTGGACGGTGATGCCGGACTGCTTCACGGCCGCTTCGGCGAGGGCGTAGGTGGGAGCCACGAGGTCGCCCCACTCACCGTCCTCCCCCACGAGGACGATCCGGGCGCCCTTCTCCCCGATGTACGCGATCTGCCCCTCGGCGCCGCCATGGGCCTCGGCGAAGGAGGAGATCTGCTTGGCGAGCTTCGCCGTACGCCGCTCGGCCTTGGCGTCCGGCTCGGCGCCCGCGCCCTCGTCAACCTGCTGGATGTCTGCCATGCCCAGGATGCTACCGACGGGTAGCCCAAACGGCGACGCCCACCCCCACACCCGAGGGGCGCGGGGAACGGCGCAGTCTGGTGCTTTTGCTTTTAGGGGCGCGGGGAACGGCGCAGTCTTTGGCTTTCAGGGGCGCGGGGAACTGCGCGACCAGCCACGACGGACCGGCACCCGACAGCGCACGCCGGCCCGCCCACTCCGAAGCGGAGCGTCACCGCAAGAAGGGGTCCACCGCAACCGCCACGAACAGCAGCGAAACATACGTGATCGACCAGTGGAACAGCCGCATCTCCTTCAGCTTCGCCCCCACGGCCCCACCCTTGGCCCGCGACTGCAGCCCATGGGCTTCCCAGAGCCAGAACCCACCGGTCACAAGAGCGACGACCGTGTAGAACCACCCCGTGTAACCGAGCGGAGTGAGAAGCAGCGAGACGGCCACCATGGCCCAGCTGTAGAGGACGATCTGCCGCGCGACGACCTTGTTGGAGGCGACGACGGGCAGCATCGGCACGCCCACGCGCGCGTAGTCCTCGCGCACCTTCATGGACAGCGGCCAGTAGTGCGGCGGCGTCCAGAAGAACATGACGAGGAAGAGGATGATCGGCGCCCACGACATGGAGTTGGTGACGGCCGACCAGCCGATGAGGACGGGCAGACAGCCGGCGATACCGCCCCACACGATGTTCTGCGACGTACGCCGTTTGAGGATCATCGTGTAGACGACGACGTAGAAGAGCAGGGCTCCCAGCGACAGCCAGGCCGACAGCCAGTTGACGGTCAGACCGAACAGGAGCGTGGAGACCACGGCGAGCGTGATGCCGAAGGCGAGGCACTCGCGGGGGCTCACCATGCCGGTGACGAGCGGGCGCTGCGACGTACGTTCCATGAGCGCGTCGATGTCGCGGTCGATGTACATGTTCAGCGCATTGGCGCCACCGGCGGAGAGATAACCGCCGAGGCAGGTGAGGAGCACCAGCTTCAGGTCGGGCACACCCTGCTGCGCGAGGAACATCACCGGAACGGTGGTGATCAGCAGCAGTTCGATGATCCGTGGCTTGGTGAGAGCGACGAACGCCATGACCCGGGCCCCGAACGGCCGGTGGTTCGTGCCCTTGCTCGTCCCACCGACTACTCCCGCTGGACGGGATTCAACGGCCGTCACGCACACCCCTGACAGAGACATCCCAGCGAGCCCCGAGTGTGAACTCCCGGTAAAGGCTCGCGCGTACCACGCCACTGTAGACGTTGCCCAGACCCCGGCCTTCGCGGGGGTCCGCTCGTGTTGAAAGGGTCTCGCAAAGGACTGATCGGCTTCGGATTGAGCAGTCGGATCACGGGCTCCGTATTCACTTGCCGAATACGGAACCCGCCGGTCGGGAGGCGGAAGAGGGCAAGTCCCGGCAGTCTGGAATGACTCGAAAAAATGCGCGTTGCCACGGGGGTAGGCTCGACAGCGAGCCGGTGGGCGCCACGTGCACCGGCATTCGACATGTGCAACATGTGGAGAGGAGCCCTGACCCAGGGTGAGCACCAAGCCGACCACAACAGACCTTCAGTGGACCGAATTGGACCAGCGGGCTGTCGACACCGCCCGTATCCTGGCCGCCGACGCCGTACAGAAGGTCGGCAACGGCCATCCGGGTACGGCGATGAGTCTGGCACCCGCCGCGTACACCCTGTTCCAGAAGGTGATGCGGCATGACCCGGCGGACGCCGACTGGACCGGCCGCGACCGTTTCGTGCTGTCCGCGGGCCATTCGTCCCTGACTCTCTACACCCAGCTGTACCTGGCCGGCTTCGGCCTGGAGCTGGACGACCTGAAGTCGTTCAGGACGTGGGGTTCGAAGACCCCCGGCCACCCGGAGTACGGGCACACCACCGGCGTGGAGACGACGACCGGGCCGCTCGGCCAGGGTGTCGCCAACGCGGTGGGCATGGCGATGGCCGCCCGCTACGAGCGTGGTCTGTTCGACCCGGAGGCCGCCCCCGGCACCTCCCCGTTCGACCACTTCATCTTCGCGATCGCCGGTGACGGCTGCCTCCAGGAGGGCATCTCCGGCGAGGCGTCCTCGATGGCGGGCCACCAGAAACTCGGCAACCTGGTCCTGCTGTGGGACGACAACCACATCTCGATCGAGGGCGACACCGAGACGGCCGTCTCCGAGGACACCGCCAAGCGGTACGAGGCCTACGGCTGGCACGTCCAGCGTGTCGAGCCGCAGGAGAACGGCGACCTCGACCCGGCCGCCCTGTACGCGGCGATCGAGGCCGCGAAGGCGGTCACGGACAAGCCGTCGTTCATCGCGATGCGCTCGATCATCGCCTGGCCCGCCCCGAACGCGCAGAACACCGAGGCCGCGCACGGCTCGGCGCTCGGCGACGACGAGGTCGCGGCCACCAAGCGGGTCCTCGGCTTCGACCCGGAGAAGACCTTCGAGGTCGCCGACGAGGTGCTGGCGCACGCGCGCAAGGCGCTCGACCGCGGCCGTGAGGCCAAGGCCGAGTGGGAGAAGGGCTTCGCCGCGTGGCGGACCGCCAACCCGGAGCGCGCCGCCGAGTTCGACCGCATCGCGGCGACCGAGCTGCCGGCCGGCTGGGAGGAGAAGCTCCCCGTCTTCGAGACCGGCAAGGGTGTCGCCACCCGTGCCGCGTCCGGCAAGGTCCTCCAGGCCCTCGGCGCGGTCATCCCCGAGCTGTGGGGCGGCTCGGCCGACCTCGCGGGCTCGAACAACACGACGATCGACAAGACGTCGTCGTTCCTTCCGGCGGACAACCCGCTGCCGGAGGCCGACCCGTACGGCCGCACGATCCACTTCGGTATCCGCGAGCACTCCATGGCCGCGGAGATGAACGGCATCACGCTGCACGGCAACACCCGCGTCTACGGCGGCACCTTCCTGGTGTTCTCCGACTACATGCGCAACGCCGTGCGTCTGTCCGCGCTGATGCACCTGCCGGTGACGTACGTGTGGACGCACGACTCCATCGGCCTCGGCGAGGACGGCCCCACCCACCAGCCGGTCGAGCACCTGGCCTCGCTGCGCGCCATCCCCGGACTGAACATCGTGCGCCCGGCCGACGCCAACGAGACCGCGATCGCGTGGCGCGAGATCCTGCGCCGCTACACCAAGGTCTTCGGCAAGGGCAACCCGCACGGTCTCGCGCTGACCCGCCAGGGTGTGCCGACGTACGAGGCCAACGAGGACACCACGAAGGGCGCTTACGTGCTCTTCGAGGCCGAGGGGTCCGACGGGCAGAGCGCCGAGCCCGAGGTCATCCTCCTCGCCACCGGCTCCGAGGTCCATGTGGCCGTAGAGGCACGTGAGCAGCTCCAGGCGGCCGGCACCCCGACGCGGGTCGTGTCCGTGCCGTGCGTGGAGTGGTTCGACGAGCAGGACCAGGGGTACCGGGACTCGGTGCTTCCCCCGTCCGTGAAGGCGCGTGTCGCGGTCGAGGCCGGTATCGGTCTGACCTGGCACCGCTTCGTCGGGGACGCGGGCCGCATCGTTTCCCTGGAGCACTTCGGCGCTTCGGCCGACGGCAAGGTCCTCTTCCAGGAGTTCGGCTTCACTGCCGAGAACGTCGCGAACGTCGCCAAGGAATCGATCGCCGCAGCCCAGCGCTGACGCTGACATACGACACGTAGGAGATGCATTTTCCATGACAGACGCACTCAAGCGCCTCTCCGAGGAAGGCGTCGCGATCTGGCTGGACGACCTGTCGCGCAAGCGGATCACGTCCGGCAACCTCGCCGAACTGATCGACCAGCAGCACGTCGTGGGCGTCACCACCAACCCGTCGATCTTCCAGAAGGCGATCTCGCAGGGCGACGGTTACGACCAGCAGCTCTCCGACCTCGCCGCCCGCAGGGTCACGGTCGAAGAGGCCATCCGCATGATCACGACGGCGGACGTCCGTGACGCCGCCGACATCCTGCGTCCGGTCTTCGACGCGACGCAGGGGCAGGACGGCCGGGTGTCGATCGAGGTCGACCCGCGTCTGGCGCACAACACCAAGTCGACCGTCGCCGAGGCCAAGCAGCTCGCCTGGCTCGTCGACCGGCCGAACACGCTCATCAAGATCCCGGCGACCATGGCGGGCCTGCCCGCGATCACCGAGACGATCGCGCGTGGCATCAGCGTCAACGTCACGCTGATCTTCTCGCTCGAGCGCTACCGCCTGGTCATGGACGCGTACGTCGCGGGCCTGGAGAAGGCCAAGGCCGCCGGCCTCGACCTCTCCAAGATCCACTCCGTGGCGTCCTTCTTCGTGTCCCGCGTGGACGCCGAGATCGACAAGCGGCTCGACGCGCTGGGCACCGAGGAGGCCAAGGCCGCCCGCGGCAAGGCCGGTCTCGCCAACGCGCGGCTCGCCTACCAGGCGTACGAGGAGGTCTTCTCCTCGGACCGCTGGGCCGCCCTGGACAAGGCGCAGGCCAACAAGCAGCGTCCGCTGTGGGCCTCGACCGGCGTCAAGGACCCGGCCTACAAGGACACCCTGTACGTCGAGGACCTGGTCGCGCCGAACACGGTGAACACCATGCCGGAGGCGACCCTGTTCGCCGCCGAGGACCACGGGAACATCACCGGTGACACCGTCACCGGTACGTACGAGCAGGCCCGCGCCGAACTCGACGCGGTCGAGAAGCTCGGCATCTCGTACGACGAAGTGGTCCAGCTTCTGGAGGACGAGGGCGTCGAGAAGTTCGAGGGCGCCTGGAACGACCTGCTCAAGTCGACCGAGGCGGAGCTCCAGCGCCTCGCCCCCTCGGAGGGCTGAAATCTTGTCAAGCAGCAATCCGCTGCGTGACCCGGCGGACCGACGGCTCCCGCGTATCGCGGGGCCGTCGGGCCTCGTCATCTTCGGGGTCACGGGCGATTTGTCCCGTAAAAAGCTTATGCCTGCCGTTTATGACCTTGCCAACCGCGGCCTGCTGCCGCCGGGCTTCTCCCTCGTCGGCTTCGCGCGCCGCGAATGGGAGAACGAGGACTTCGCCCAGGAGGTCCACGACGCCGTCAAGGAACACGCCCGTACGCCGTTCCGTGAGGAGGTCTGGCAGCAGCTCGTCCAGGGGATGCGCTTCGTCCAGGGCACCTTCGACGACGACGACGCGTTCGAGCGGCTGCGCGACACCATCGGCGAGCTGGACAAGGCACAGGGCACGGGCGGCAACTTCGCCTTCTACCTGTCCGTGCCGCCGTCCGCGTTCCCGGTGGTCATCCAGCAGCTGAAGAAGCACGGCCTCGCCGACCAGACGGGCGGCTCCTGGCGGCGCGCGGTCATCGAGAAGCCGTTCGGCCACGACCTCAAGTCGGCCGAGGACCTCAACACCACCGTCGAAGAGGTCTTCGCCCCGGACCAGGTCTTCCGCATCGACCACTACCTGGGCAAGGAGACGGTCCAGAACATCCTGGCGCTGCGCTTCGCGAACCAGATGTTCGAGCCGATCTGGAACCGGTCGTACGTCGACCACGTACAGATCACGATGGCCGAGGACATCGGCATCGGCGGCCGGGCCGGCTACTACGACGGCATCGGCGCCGCCCGTGACGTCATCCAGAACCACCTGCTCCAGCTGATGGCCCTCACGGCCATGGAGGAGCCCGCCTCCTTCGACGCTGACGCGCTCGCCGCCGAGAAGACCAAGGTGCTCGGCGCGGTCAGGCTGCCCGCGGACCTGGGCGCGAACACGGTCCGCGGCCAGTACGCCGAGGGCTGGCAGGGCGGCGAGAAGGCCGTCGGCTACCTCCAGGAAGACGGCATCGACCCGAAGTCGAAGACCGACACCTACGCGGCGATCAAGGTGGAGGTGGACAACCGCCGCTGGGCGGGCGTCCCCTTCTACCTCCGTACCGGCAAGCGCCTGGGCCGCCGGGTCACCGAGATCGCCGTCGTCTTCCAGCGCGCCCCGCACTCCCCCTTCGACCACACGGCCACGGAGGAGCTGGGCCAGAACGCGATCGTCTTCCGCGTCCAGCCCGACGAGGGCATCACGGTCCGCTTCGGCTCCAAGGTGCCCGGCACCTCCATGGAGATCCGGGACGTCTCGATGGACTTCGCGTACGGCGAGTCGTTCACCGAGTCGAGCCCCGAGGCGTACGAGAGGCTCATCCTCGACGTGCTGCTCGGCGACTCGAACCTCTTCCCGCGCACCGAGGAGGTCGAGCTGTCCTGGAAGATCCTCGACCCGATCGAGGAGTACTGGGACAAGCACGGCAAGCCCGCGCAGTACCCGTCGGGCACGTGGGGGCCCGTCGAGGCCGACGAAATGCTCAAGCGAGACGGACGGAGCTGGCGTCGGCCATGAAGATAGATCTCACGGACACCACGGCCAGCAAGATCAACAAGGCGCTCGTGAAGGGGCGCCGGGCCATCGGCACCCCCGCCGTCGGCATGGTTCTCACCCTCGTCATCGTCACCGACGAGGAGAACGCCTACGACGCCCTGAAGGCGGCCGACGACGCCTCGATGGAGCACCCCTCACGCACCCTCGTCGTCATCAAGCGGGTCTCGCGCTCACCCCGCGACCGCACGAAGTCACGGCTGGACGCCGAGGTACGGGTCGGCGCGGACGCGGGCACCGGTGAGACGGTCATCCTGCGCCTGTACGGCGAGGTCTCGGACCACGCCCAGTCCGTCGTCCTGCCCCTGCTGCTGCCGGACGCCCCGGTGGTGGTCTGGTGGTCGGCGGACGCGCCCCGCGATCCCGCCAACGACCCGCTGGGCGCGCTCGGCCAGCGCCGGGTCACCGACAGCTACGCGGCGGAGAAGCCCGTCGAGGAGCTGAAGGCCCGCGCCGAGAGCTACGAGCCGGGCGACACCGACCTGGCCTGGGCCCGGATCACCCCGTGGCGTTCCATGCTGGCCGCCGCCCTCGACCAGGTCGACTGCGAGGTCGTCTCCGTCGAGGTGGCGGGCGAGGAGGCCAACCCGAGCGTCGAACTGCTCGCCATGTGGCTGGCCGACCGCCTGCACGTGCACGTCCGCCGTGCCGTCTCCGCGGGTCCCGGCCTGACCCAGGTGCGCCTGGAGACGACCGGCGGCCCCATCACCCTGCACCGCTCGGACGGGTCGATGGCCACGCTGGCCCTGCCGGGACAGCCGGACCGCGCGGTGGCGCTCAAGCGCCGCGAGACGTCCGAACTGCTCGCGGAGGAGCTGCGCCGGCTCGACCCGGACGACACGTACGCGTCCGCGCTGCGGTTCGGGGTGGACCGGCTGGGCGGCATCCAGTCGGTCTCGCAGCGGCCCGAGGCGGCCACCTGGACGCCGGGAGAGCTTCCGGTCCGTCCGGTGCACGACTCCCCGCAGCCTGCCGCGAGGGCCACGGCGGCCGACGAGGGGGACTCGGCGCGTCCCACGCCCGCCCAGATGCCCCCGGTCAAGAAGGCGGACCCGCAGTGAGCACTCCCCAGCTGGTCGTCCACCGCGACAAGGAACTGATGGCCCAGGCCGCCGCGGCCCGGCTCATCACGAAGGTCGTGGACGCGCAGGCCTCACGCGGTCACGCCTCGGTCGTACTGACCGGTGGCCGCAACGGCAACGGCCTGCTGGCGGCGCTCGCGGCGGCCCCCGCCCGGGACGCCGTCGACTGGAGCCGCCTCGACCTGTGGTGGGGCGACGAGCGGTTCCTGCCCGAGGGCGACCCCGAGCGCAACGTCACCCAGGCCCGGGAGGCACTGCTCGACTCGGTGCCGCTGGATCCGAAGCGCGTGCACGCCATGCCCGCGTCGGACGGCCCCTACGGCGCGGACGTGGACGCGGCGGCTGAGGCCTACGCGGCCGAACTGGCCGAGGCGGCCGGGCCGGAGAACCACGGGCCCGTCCCGTCCTTCGACGTGCTGATGCTCGGCGTCGGGCCGGACACGCACGTGGCGTCGCTCTTCCCCGAGCTGCCCGCTGTCCGTGAGACGGAGCGGACGGTCGTGGGCGTGCGTGGTGCGCCGAAGCCGCCGCCCGTCCGGGTCACGCTCACGCTGCCCGCGATCCGGGCGGCTCGTGAGGTGTGGCTGCTCGCCGCGGGTGAGGACAAGGCGGAGGCCGCGGCGATCGCGCTCTCGGGTGCCGGTGAGATTCAGGCGCCGGCCGCCGGGGCGCGGGGGCGCGCCCGCACGCTGTGGCTGCTGGACGCGGCGGCCGCGTCCCAACTGCCCCGCGCGCTGTATCCACCGGCTTCACCCTGACGGGGCCCTGACGGGCTGGGGTGCGGCAGGGGCTTTTTCTCGCCCCCGCCGCCCCTACCCGACCCGTCACCGCATGGGGGCTTCGCCCCCTCGCCCCCGTTTGCGCAGTTCCCCGCGCCCCTGGGCAGTAGGGGCGCGGGGAACTGCGCAGCGGGGGTTCGGGGGCGGAGCCCCTGAAGTCTGTGACGGGACGGGTAGGGGCGGCGGGGGCGGGGAAAGTCCCGGCTATTTCACGGACCCCGCCATGACCCCCTGCACAAAGTGCCGCTGGAAAGCGAAGAACACCGCCACCGGCACCACCAAGGACAAGAACGCCCCCGGCGCGAGCACATCGATATTGCTCCCGAACTGCCGTATCTGCGACTGCAGTTCAACAGTCAACGGCTGCGCCGAACTGTCGGCGAAGAGCAGCGCGACAAGCATGTCGTTCCAGACCCAGAGGAACTGGAAGATGGCGAGACTCGCAAGCGCCGGCCGCCCCACCGGCAACACGAGCCGAGTGAAGATACGCCACTCCCCGCCACCGTCCATACGCGCGGCCTCCAGCATCTCCTTGGGCATCTCCGCGAAGTAGTTCCGCAGAAGGAAGATCGCGAACGGCAGCCCGTACGACACGTGGAAGAGGACGACCCCGGGAATCGTGCCGAACAGCCCCAGCTGGCCGAAGAGTTTGGCCACCGGCAGCAGCCCGATCTGCACGGGCACCACCAGGAGCGCGACCACGAGCAGGAAGACGGTGTCCCGCCCCGGGAAGTCCAGCCACGCGAAGGCGTACCCGGCGAGCGCGGCGATGACGACGACGAGGAGAGTCGTCGGCACCGAGATCAGCACGGTGTTCCAGAACGCCTGGGTCATCCCCGAATTGCCCAGCAGCGCCGAGTAGTTGTCGAAGGACAGCTGACGCGGACTGGTCAGCACGGTCCACCAGCCTCCCGTCGCGGTGTCCTGCGCGGACCGCAGCGACGACAGGAACAGCCCGGCGAGCGGGGTGAGCCAGACCAGGCCGATCACCACCAGGAACGCCTGGACCAGGCTGTTGCCGAGCCCCCGCCTGAGCGCGTTCATCGTTGACTCCCTCGGAAGCGGCGGACGTTGAAGACCATGGCGGGGATCACCAGGAGCAGCAGCAGCACCCCGAGCGCACTGCCCAGGCCCTGGTTGTTGCCGCCGCCGAACGACACCAGCCACATCTGGGTGGCGAGCACGGTGGCGTCCTCCTGCACCGGTCCCGGCGCGATGATGTAGACGAGGTCGAAGACCTTCATCACGTTGATCACCAGGGTCACGAAGACCACGGTGAGGACGGGCCCGAGCAGCGGCACGGTGATCCGCCGGAAGATCTGCCACTCGTTCGCGCCGTCCATCCGGGCCGCCTCCAGCGCGTCACGCGGCAGGGCGGCGAGCCCGGCCCCGATCAGCACCATGGCGAAGCCGGTCCAGATCCACAGGTACGCGCCGATGATGGCGGGGGTGACGAGCGCGGGTCCCAGCCAGGAGATCCCCTCGTAGGGCGGCGCGAAGTTCGAGCCGGGCAGCCGCACGGTGTACGAGCCCGGGTCGAGGCCCTCGAAGCGGAAGGAGCCGTCGCCCGCGGTGGTGGCGCTCGCGACCGTCCTGCCGTCGCGCACCGCCTCGACGCCCAGCCCCGGCAGTCCGCTCTCGGCCTTGTCGACCTTCCCCTGCTTCCCTCCCCCGCCGCGGGTGAAGTCCAGGTAGACGACCCCGCGCAGTTCGCCGGCGGACGCTTTGCGTGTCGCCGCCGGGAGCGCGGGCCGCGCGTCCGCCGGAAGGTCGTCGGCGCGTACGCCGACCAGGCCGAGCCCGACCGTGTCACCGGGGGACACGGCGGCGGTCGTACCGTACGAGCCGTCGGCGGCCTTCGTCAGGCCCTGGCCGTCGCGGGCCCGGGCGGTCGGGTAGGACGACGCGTCCTTGAAGGCGTCGTGCACCGAGACGACGGCGGCGTTCAGGACGCCCTTCTCGGGGTCCTCGTCGTACGCGAGGCGGAAGATGATGCCCGCGGCGAGGAAGGACACGGCCATCGGCATGAAGAGCAGGAGCTTGAACGCCGTCGCCCAGCGCACCTTTTCGACCAGGACGGCGAGGACGAGGCCGAGGCCGGTGAGCAGGGTGGGCGCGATGACGACCCAGATGGCCGTGTTCCGGACGGCCTTGAGGGTGGCGGGGTCCTGGAACATCTCGGTGTAGTTGTCGCCGCCCACGAACCGGTCTCCGGAGGCGTCGAAGAAGCTGCGGCCCACGGAGAACAGCACGGGGTAGACGACGAGGGCGCCGAGCAGGAGCAGGGCGGGCAGGACGAACGCGACGGCGATGATCCGGGCCCGGCGCCGCGCGCGCCGTCTGCGCTCGCGGTCGGCCTGCGCGGCGGGCGGCGGACCCGCCTCTTTCGGATCCTTCAGGTCTTTCGAGTACGTGGCGGTCACGGCGATCAGTCCTGGTACGCCTTGGCGGCGGCCTTCTCCAGCGCGGCCGCGGTCGCCTTCGGGTCCGACGGGTCGCGCAGGAAGTCCTGGAGGAGCTTCCACTCGCCGGCGCCCTTGGTGCCGCCGAACGCGGCCGGGGCCTGGTCCGACATGTCGAAGCGGACCGAGTCACCGGCGCCGACGAGGGACTTGGCGGTCTCGCGGGTGATGTCGTCGCCGTAGGAGGCGAGGTCGAGCTTCTTGTTCGGGGAGAGGAAGCCGCCGACCTCGGCCCAGACCGCGGACGCCTCGGGGGTCGCGAGGTATTCCAGGAACGCCATGGCGGCCTTCGGGCTCTTGCCGTCCTTCAGGACGACCGCCGCGTCGCCGCCGCTGACCACGGGCGCCTTGCCGTCACCGACCGCGGGGAAGGGGAAGAAGTCCGCGTCCTCGCCTATCTTCCTGCCGAACTGGTCCTTGGCGACACCGGCCACGAAGTCGCCCTCGTAGACCATCCCCGCGGCGGGCTCGGGTCCGAAGACCTTCTCGACGGAGCCGGGGAAGTCGGTGTTCAGGGCGCCCTTCTGGCCGCCGGCTATCAGCTCCTTGTCCTTGAAGAGCTTGCCGAGGGTGGTGAGGGCCTCGACCACGGTCGGGTCGGTCCACTTGATCTTGTGAGCGGCCAGGGCGTCGTACTTCTCGGGGCCGGCCTGCGAGAGGTAGACGTTCTCGAACCAGTCGGTGAGGGTCCAGCCGTCCTGTCCGGCGACGGAGAAGGCGGCGAGGCCCGACTCGGAGACGGTCCGTCCGGCCGCCAGCATGGCGTCGTACGTCGTCGGCGTCTTGACGCCCGCCTCGTCGAGGGCGTCGGGGCTGTACCAGACCGTCGACTTGTGGGCGGCCTTGAAGTAGAGGCCGTACAGGGTGCCGTCGACACTGCCGTAGTTCTTCCACACGTCCGCGTAGTCGGCGTCGACCGACTTCTGGGCGGTCTTGGACAGCGGCTTGAGCCAGCCCTCCTTCGCGAACTGCTGGAGGACGCCGACCTGCGGAACCATCACCACGTCGGGGGCGTTGCCGCCCTCGATCTTGCTGCCGACGACCGTGGAGACGTTGTCGCCGGTGGAGGTGAACTGCGTCTTGGCGCCGGTCTTCTCGGTGAACGCGTCCAGGACCTTCTGGAAGTTCTTCTGCTCACTGCCGGACCAGACCCCGGCCACGTTGATCGTCTGGCCGCTGAGCGGCTTGTCGCCGCCGCCCGCGGAGACGTCGCCGCCTCCACAGGCGGTGGCACCGAGGGACAGGGCGAGTGCGGTGCAGCTCGCGAGCAGGGTCGTACGTCGTCGCATCATCGTTGATGTTCCTTCGTGAGAGTGAGACAGGTACTTGACGGGGCGTCAGCGGTTGCGGCGGGTTCAGGGGTTGGTGCAGTCGCTGATCCACCAGGCGGCCGTCGAGCCGGGCAGGACGCCGGGCGCGCAGGGGCCGCTGGACAGCAGGGGGGTGCCGGAGACCGGCGCGGGCGTCGGCGCCGTACCGAAGTTGACGGCGCAGACCAGGCCGTCGCCGCGGACGAAGCCGAGGACACCGGGCGGGGTCTGCAGCCAGCGCAGCGGGCCTTCACCCAACTGGGGCAGCCCGGCCCGCAGTTGGAGGCCGTCACGGTAGAGGTGCCAGAAGGAGCGGGTGTCGGCGAGGGCGCGGTCTGTGGCGTACTCGGCGAAGTAGGCGGGCTGTGGCAGCCACGGTTTGACGCTCTCGGTGCCGGTGGTGAAGCCGAACGGTGAGGCGTGCCCCGACCACGGCAGCGGCACCCGGCAGCCGTCGCGGATCCGGGCCCGGCTGCCGGTGCGGCGGAAGATCGGATCGGTGAGCACGTCGTCCGGCAGATCGACGACCTCGGGCAGCCCCAGTTCCTCGCCCTGGTAGATGTACGCGGCGCCGGGCAGCGCCAGCATCAGCAGCGCGGCGGCGCGGGCGCGGTGCGCGCCCAGGCCGCTGCCCTCGGTGCCCAGTTCGCCGTAGCGGGTGACCGAGCGGACCTGGTCGTGGTTGTTGAGGACCCAGGTGACCGTGGAGCCGGTGCCCGCGATGTCCTGCATAGCGTCGGAGATGACCTTGCGGAAGGCGTCGGCGTTCCAGGGCGCGCTGAGCAGGTCGAAGAAGAAGGCCTGGTGCAGCTCGTCGTGGCGTACGTACCGGGCGTGTTCGCGGGCGGTACGTACGGAGACCTCGCCGACGAGCAGTCGCTCCTGGCCGTCGCGGACGGTGTACTCCTCGCACACCGACCGCCAGTGCCGCCAGACGTCGTGCACCTCGGGCTGGTTCCAGGCGAGCGGGTTGACCGAGTCCCGGGTGCGGGCGTCGGCCATGGGGTCGGGCGAGTCGGGCAGGTCGGGGTGCTTGTAGAGGCCGGCGGCGACGTCGACGCGGAAGCCGTCCACGCCCCGGTCGAGCCAGAAGCGCAGTACGTGGTCGAAGTGGGCGCCGACCTCGGGGTTGCGCCAGTTCAGGTCGGGCTGCTCGGGCGTGAACATGTGCAGGTACCACTGGCCGGGCGTGCCGTCCGGCTCGGTGACCCGGCTCCAGGCGGGGCCGCCGAACATGGCGTACCAGTTGTTGGGCGGCTCCGCCCCGTCCGGGCCCCGGCCGTCGGCGAAGTGGAAGCGGGCGCGGGCCTCGCCGCCCGGTGCCTCGGCCAGCGCCTGCCGGAACCAGGGGTGCTCGCTGGAGCAGTGGTTGGGGACTATGTCGAGGAGCACCTTGATGCCGAGCCGGCGGGCGTCCGTCATCAGCAGGTCGAACTCGCCGAGGTCACCGAAGAGCGGGTCGACGTCGCAGTAGTCGGCCACGTCGTAGCCGTGGTCCTGCTGGGGCGAGGGGTAGAAGGGGCTCAGCCAGACCCCGTCGACCCCGAGCTTCTTCAGGTACGGCAGTCCGGCGCGTACTCCGGCGAGATCGCCGATGCCGTCCCCGGTGCTGTCCAGGAAGCTGCGGACATAGACCTGGTAGATCACTGCGTCGCGCCACCAGCGGTGCATGTCGATCGTCACCCGTTGACCTGTCTGTGCGTGGACCTGGCTGTGCGTGCCTCCGGTTATGCATGCATGTTAAGTAGGGATGTCGCACGAGTGTCAACGAGTAGGCGCGAACGTCCCGCGAGTCGAAGGGCCGTTTGCGCCGCTATATCAGCACTTTCATCCCGCGAAGGCGGCAGATGAGATGAGCGCGTTACCTAACATGAAACTATGATCTGCCGAATGGAGGCTTCGGTCTGGGCAGGGAGCGCGTGAAAAGGGCTCAGCCCCGGCGGGAGATGTCCGCCAACTCGCGTGCGAGGCGGCGCACCGCGGCCTCGGGCGTCTGGTGCCCGGCCATCGCGTCGTGCACCACGGCCTGCACGGCCAGGCTGACCTGGTCGTAGCGCGGACTCTTCGGGCGCGGCGCCGCCGCCAGGACGCTCGCGCGGAGCGTCGGCAGATAGGGGAACCGCCGGATCAGCTCCGGATCCTCGTACAGCGAGGCCCGCACCGGCGGCAGCGCACCCTTGGTGAGCACCTGACGCTGCGTCCGCTCGCTGGTGAGGTAGGTGATGAGCCGGGCGGCGGAATCGGGGTGCCGGGCATGGGCGCTGACCGCGAGGTTCGAGCCGCCGAGCACACTCGCGCCCGGTCCGTCGGGTCCGGGCAGCGGCACCGCGCCGATCTTCCCGGCGACCGGCGAGTCCTTGGCGGAGGCCCCGACATAGGCGTACGGCCAGTTGCGCAGGAAGAGGAGACGGCCGTCCTGGAAGGCCTGCTTGGACTCCTCCTCCTTGTACGTCAGCGCCTTCTCCGGGATCCAACCGTCGCGTACGCCGCGGGCCAGGAAACCGATGCCCTCGCGCGCCGCCGCCGAGTTGACGGTGACACGTTCGCCCTCGTCGCCGAGGATGGAGCCGCCCGCCGAGTAGACCGCCTCGGCGGCGTTCACGGTGAGCCCCTCGTAGGGCAGGAACTGACCGGCGTAGCCGTCGAGTCCGTACTTCGGCGCGATGGTCCGCGCCTGTTTCTCCAGCTCGGCCCAGGTGCGCGGCGGAGCGACGCCCTCCTTGTCGAGGAGGTCCTTTCGGTAGAGGAGCAGCCCCGCGTTGGTGACGTAGGGGACGGCGTACAGCCGTCCGTCGTAGGTCGCGGTGTCCACCACCGGCGGCAGGAACCCGTCGAGCGGGAAGCGGTCCGCGGGCAGCGGGGAGATCCAGCCCGCGGCGGCGAACTCCGAGGTCCAGGCGACGTCGATGTTCAGGACGTCGAAGCGGCTGCGGCCGTCGCCGCGCAGGTCGGTGGTCATCTGCGCGCGGGTCTCGTCGGCGGAGTCCGGGAGTTCGACGAGGGTGACCTTCTCGCCGGGGTGGGTGCGGTTCCAGCCGTCGAGCAGCGGCCCCAGATAGCCGGTGAGGTCCCCGGCGGTGGCGAGCGTGAGCGGGCCGCGCCCACCGCCGCGCGCCCCGTCGCCCTGGGTGCCGGACGTGACGTAACCGGCCAGAACGACCGCCGCGACCAGGAGCCCCCTACCCGCGGCATGCATCCACCGCATAGGTTCCTCCCTGGTACACCCGGCTGCCGGGCACCTTCGCCCGGAGTCAGAGGCCATGTATACCCGTTAGGTATGGGCGATACTAGGGCCCGCGGCACATTGGCCCCGGACGCGCGGGCCTGCGGCACCTTTGAGGACCTACAGCGGAGGAAGGGGAGAGCACGAGTGCGGCTGCCCCTCCTGGCCCTGCTGGCGCGCGGCCCGGCCCACGGCTACGAGCTCAAGCAGGACCTTGAGCAACTGCTGGGGTCCGCGTACCCTCAGCCGAACGTCGGCCAGATCTACGTGACGCTCGGCCGCCTCGACAAGTCGGGACTGATCGAGGGCGAGGAAGTCGAGCAGTCGAGCCGGCCCAACAAGAAGATCTACCACCTCACCGATGCCGGACGTGAAGCACTGCGCGCCTGGTACGAGGAGACGGCGGACGAGCCGCGCGTACGGGACGAGTTCTTCATGAAGCTCGCCCTGGCGCCGCGGACCGGACTGGCCGACCAGATCGCCCTGATCAACAAACAACGGCGCGAGTACCTGAACACCATGCGCAACCTGTCGAAGCTCGCCGCGGCCGAGAGCCGGGACAACCGCATCTCCCAGCTGCTCATCGAGGGCGCCATGCTGCATCTGCAGGCCGACCTCGACTGGCTGGAACGCTGCCAGGAGGAACTGGAGGAGCTGGAATGAACCGCGCCACTCCCCGCGCCGCGTCCCGTACCGCTCCCGGCACCACGCCCTCGCCGGACGCCGAGGACACCCCGCTCCTGCGGGCCGAGGGCCTGGTCAAGACCCACTACGGCGAGGGCGCCCCCGCGCACGCCGTACGGGGCGTGGACCTCTCCGTACGGCAGGGCGAGTTCGTGGCCGTCACCGGGCCGTCCGGCGCGGGCAAGTCGACGCTGCTGCATCTGCTCGGCGGGCTCCAGCGGCCGGGTTCCGGCAGCCTGTGGCTGGACGGCGAGTGCACGGACGCGTACGGCGAGGCGCGCTGGGCGGTCGAGCGCCGGCGCCGTATCGGCATCGTCTTCCAGTTCTTCAACCTGGTCTCGAACCTGTCGGTCGCCGACAACGTCGAGCTGCCCGCCCTGCTCGCCGGCCTCTCCCCCAGGCAGGCGCGCGCCGAGCGTGAGCTGCTCCTCGACGAGCTGGGCCTCGCGGGCAAGGAGCGCAGCATGCCGGGCGAGCTGTCCGGCGGCGAGCAGCAGCGTGTCGCGCTGGCCCGCGCCCTGGTCAACCACCCGCAGCTGCTGCTGGCCGACGAGCCCGCGGGCAGCCTCGACAGCAGGGGCACCCGCGAGGTGACCCGGCTGCTGACCCGGTTCCACCAGCGCGGGCAGACGATCGTGCTGGTCACGCACGACGCACGGCTGGCGAGCGCCGCGGACCGGGTGATCAGCTTCTTCGACGGCCGGATCGCCGACGACGCGGTCCTCGACACCGCGCCCGCCCGCGGCACGGGCATATCCGGCGTGCTGGAACTGAGGGACTGAGCGGCGTGCGCGAGCCCCTGCCGAAGGCCCCCCGGGTCCTGTACCGCGTCCACGAGCCGAGAGGCTGAGGCGGCGTGCGGGCCACCCTGCGCTGGGCGCACGCCGATCTTCGCTCGCATCGTGGCGAGGCACTGTTCATCGTGCTCGCCACCGCCGGGATCGTCGCCTCGCTGCTGCTGGCCACGGCGCTCTTCGGGTACGCGACCAACCCCTGGCAGCGCGTCTTCACCCAGTCGCAGGGGGCGCACGTGTGGATCCACACCGGCCCGTCGGCCGACGCGGGCAGACTGACCGAGCTGGACGGGGTCGCGTCCGTCGCCGGTCCGTATCCCACCGCCGCCACGACGGTCGCCTCGCGCGGCACCCGCGCCTCCGTCGAACTGCGCGGCACCGTCGACCGGCCCGCGACCGGCCGTCCGCTGCTCGCCTCCGGCCGCTGGCTCGACTCCCGCGTCCCGGACGGGGTGGTGCTGGAGAGCGGTCTCGCCCGGGCGCTGTGGGCCGAGCCCGGGGACACCCTCACCGTGCCGGGCACCACCGGGAAGGCCGATAACAAGACCGGGAAGGCCGGAGACAACGCCGGAAGGGCGGCGACGGGATCCAGGACCCTGACCGTCCTCGGCATCGCGGACAGCGCCGAACCCCGCTACAGCCCCGGCGAACGGCCGGGCCTCGTATGGGCGCTGCCCGACGCCGTGCGGCACACCGACGCGCGCGGCGGCCAGGTCGCCGGACTGCGGCTGACCGACCCCGGCGACACGGACTACGCCGTCCAGCGCGCCGTCACCCTCCTCGGCGCCAAGGCGGTCACCGACGTCTCCAGCTGGCAGCAGGCCCGGGCCGAGGCCCAGGGCGGCAACCGGCTGCTCGGCCAGGTGCTCGGCCTGTTCGGTCTGGCGGCCCTGCTGGCCGCCGCGCTCGCCGTGCACGGCGCGATCGGTACCCGTATCCGCGGCCATCTGCGGGACATCTCCGTGCTGAAGGCGATCGGTTTCACCCCGGGCCAGGTGGTGCGGATCTTCCTGCTCCAGCACGTGGCGTTCGCGCTCCTCGGCGCCGTGCTCGCCGCGACCCTCACCCAGGCCCTGGGCAGCCGGACACCGGGGCGTCTCGGGGACGCGGTCGGCGTGTGGCAGGGGCTTCCGGGGCATACGGCGGCACTCCTCGGGATACCCGCGGCCGCGGTGCTGTTCATCGCCGCGACCACCGGACTCGCGGCCTGGCGCGCCGGCCAGGTGCCTCCGGTGCCGGGGCTGCGGGCCGCGGCACCGCTGGGCGGCCGGCTGTCCGGCCTGTCCCGCGGGGCGCTCGGACTGCGGCTGCCGTCGGCGCTGGTCCTGGGCTGGCACAAGGCGTTCGCCCGCCGGCCGCGCTCACTGGCCGCGGTGGCCCGGCTGGCACTGCCGCTGCTGCTGATCGTCGTGGCCATGAGCGCCTGGACCACCATCGACCACTTCCGGAGCAGCCCGGACCGGATCGGCCTCGCGGCCGCCCTCACCGTCCGGGCGGACGACTCCCTGGCCGACCCGGACGTACGGGCCCTGCTGGCCCGCGATCCACAGGTCGCCGCCGTGCATCCGGGCGTCGAGGTGGCCGCGCTGGTCCCGGGCCAGACGGGCACGATCGCGTTGCGTGGGCTCGGCACCCGCGAGGATCCCTACCCGTTCACGGTGGCCGAGGGCCGTCCCGCGCGGGGGCCCGACGAGGCGGTGGCCGGTCAGGGGCTGCTCGACCTGCTGGACGTGCGGGTCGGGGACTGGGTGCGGATGACGGTCGGCGCGCAGCCGCAGATCCTGCACATCGTCGGCCGCAGCATCGAGCCGGAGAACGGCGGCCGGGTCATCTCCACCTCGCTCGACACCCTCCGGGAGAACGACCCTGGGCTCGAAGCGGCGCTCTACCAGCTCCAGCTGCGTCCCGGCGCCGACCCCCGGCAGGTGGGCGCCGACCTGACGGAGGCCGCGCACGGGAACATCAGCGCGCACGCCATGCCGAACCCGGCCGACGGGCTCTCGCCGCTGCGCGGGGTCGTCGTCGGGCTCATCGCCGTGCTGGCCCTGATCGGCCTCATCGAGCTGCTCACCGCGATCGGCGGGACCGTGCGCGAGGGCGAGCGGGATCTGCTGGCGCTGAGGGCGATCGGGCTGACCCCGCGGGAGATCACCGCGATCACGATGACGGCCACCGGGTGCACGGCACTGGCCGCGGCCGTCGTCGGCACGGCCCTGGGGGTGCCGCTCGCGCACTGGCTGATCGACGCCCAGGGCAGGTCGAGCGGCATCGGCGCCGGGATCGCCCAAGGCCCGTCCCCCGTGCTCCTGGCGCTCTTCGCGACGGCCGCCGTGCTCGGCGCCGCCGCGCTCGCCGCCCTGCCCGCGTCCCGGTCGGCCCGCCGCCGACTCGCGGACACACTGAGCGCGGTGGCCTGAGCGGGAGTGCCCTGAGCGGGGTCAGGACCGGTACGGAGGCTGCGGCTGCGGGGGCGGCGGCCCGTAGGGATTTCCTTGGCCGTACGGATTTCCCTGGCCGTACGGCGGATACGGGACGCCGTTGCCCGGCGGGTACGGCTGACCCGGCGGCGCGTACGGCTGACCCGGCGGTGGCGCGTACGGCTGGCCCGGCGGCGGGTACGTGGCGCCCTGAGGCGGTACGAATCCGGGGTTCGGCGCGTTCGGTGCGTACGGCCGTGGGGGCGGGAGTGTCGCGGGGTGCGCGCTCAGCCGGATGCCGTGGTGGCGGCGGAGCCGGAGCGTCTCCAGGGCGGCGATGGCCGTGACCGCCAGCGGGGCCCCCAGGATGAAGAAGATCCCCATCTTGAAGCTGAGCCCGTGCAGGTCACCGGTGACCAGGTCGGGAATGGCCATCAGCCAGGTCGTCACCGTGGCGAGCAGCGGCGGCAAGCCGCGGTGCACGGCGGCGGAACCGAAGAAGTTGCCCGACAGCTGTACGGCGCCGTACATCAGGAAGCCGGTCAGCCACATCGCGATCAGGCCGAGCACCGCCAGCGCGATACCGCCGAGCCCCATCGACAGCTGCCACAGCAGGACCGTACCGACGACCATGCCGATGAAGAGCAGCAGCAGCTTGAGCGAGTTGAACAGGGCCCCGCGCAGCTCGCGGATCCTGCCGGTGCGCCGCCAGACGAAGAGCATCACGCCCACCGTCAGCGGGGTGATGAACAGCAGGACCAGGGCCGCCGTCACGATGTTCTCAAGTACTTCCGTGAAGTCGAACCTGCCCTCCACGAACGTGTAGACGCCGAATGCCGCGACGGCTCCGGCGACTACGCGCACCCGCTTGAGCCGCTCCACCGAGGGATCGACCGCCGGCGGGATCCACACCGGGTGGAACACCGCCTGCGCCACGGCCTTGGGCTGCAGAATCGACGCCATCGAGAGCTTGCCGCTCAGCCATCTTCCGCGCGAACCAGCCATGTGCAGCTCCCCCGAGCCCTCGACGCAGTGATCGCCCGGAATTCTACGGGAGGTGATCGGCGATTCCGCCGATCACCTCCCGACCCACACGACTACTGCACGACCGGCCGCCGGCGCACGATCTCCGGCCTGCCGTGGACTACTTGCGGCCGCGCAGTTCCCGGTACTTGGCCACGAGCGCCTTGGTGGACTCGTCCAGGCCCGGCACCTCGGCGCCCTCGGTGAGGGCGGGTTCGACGCGCTTGGCGAGGACCTTGCCGAGTTCGACGCCCCACTGGTCGAAGGAGTCGATGTGCCAGATCGCGCCCTGCACGAACACCTTGTGCTCGTAGAGGGCGATCAGCTGGCCGAGGACCGAGGGGGTCAGCTCGCGGGCGAGGATCGTGGTCGTCGGGTGGTTGCCCTGGAACGTCTTGTGCGGCACCAGTTCCTCGGGCACTCCCTCCGCCCGCACCTCGTCCGGCGTCCTGCCGAAGGCCAGCGCCTGCGTCTGCGCGAAGAAGTTGGCCATCAGCAGGTCGTGCTGCGCCTTGAGCCCGTCGCTCAGTTCGGCGACCGGCTCGGCGAAGCCGATGAAGTCCGCCGGGATGACCTTCGTGCCCTGGTGGATCAACTGGTAGTAGGCGTGCTGCCCGTTGGTGCCGGGGGTGCCCCACACGACCGGTCCGGTCTGCCAGTCCACCGGATTCCCGTCACGGTCCACGGACTTGCCGTTGGACTCCATGTCGAGCTGCTGGAGGTAGGCGGTGAACTTCGACAGGTAGTGCGAGTACGGCAGGACCGCGTGCGACTGGGCGTCGAAGAAGTTGCCGTACCAGACGCCCAGCAGGCCGAGCAGCAAGGGCACATTGGACTCGGCGGGCGCGGTGCGGAAGTGCTCGTCGACGAGGTGGAAGCCGTCGAGCATCTCCCGGAAGCGGTCCGGGCCGATCGCGAGCATCAGGGACAGACCGATCGCGGAGTCGAACGAGTAACGCCCGCCGACCCAGTCCCAGAACTCGAACATGTTGGCCGTGTCGATACCGAAGTCCGCGACCTTCTCCGCGTTCGTCGACAGCGCCACGAAGTGCTTGGCGACGGCCTCCTGACCGGCCTTCAGCTCGGTCAGCAGCCAGTCGCGCGCCGAGGTCGCGTTGGTGATCGTCTCGATGGTGGTGAAGGTCTTCGAGGCGATGATGAACAGCGTCTCGGCCGGGTCCAGGTCCCGCACGGCCTCGTGCAGGTCGGCCCCGTCGACGTTCGACACGAAACGGACCGTCAGATCCCGGTCGGTGAAGGACCGCAGCACCTCGTACGCCATCGCCGGGCCCAGGTCGGAGCCGCCGATACCGATGTTGACCACGTTCTTGATGCGCTTACCGGTGTGCCCGGTCCACTCGCCCGAGCGGACCCGCTCGGAGAAGCCGGACATCTTGTCGAGGACCGCGTGCACGGCCGGTACGACGTTCTCGCCGTCGACCTCGATCACCGCGTCACGCGGAGCGCGCAGCGCGGTGTGCAGGACCGCCCGGTCCTCGGTGACGTTGATCCGCTCGCCGCGGAACATCGCGTCTCGCAGACCGAACACGTCCGTCGCCACGGCCAGCTCACGCAGCAGCTGCAGCGTCCGGTCGGTGACCAGGTGCTTGGAGTGGTCGACGTGCAGATCGCCGACCCGCAGCGTGTATGCGGCGCCGCGTCCCGGGTTCCGTTCGAACAGCTCGCGCAGGTGTGTCTCCGCGAGCTCCTCCCGGTGCTCGGCCAGAGCGGTCCACTCGGGTGTCTGGTTGAGCCTGGTACGGCTTTCTGCGTTCATCTCGGACTTCCGCCTCTTTCCTGCCTGTGCTGCGTACCTTGCCCCGCTACCGGTCCCAACCTAATTGATCAGGGTGACGGGAGCTGTCGTCGCACCGTCGTCCGGTTCAACAACAGATACGTCAGGTTCGCCCACAGGTGTCAGTACGGCGGCGGAGAAGCTGCTCACCCCCGGGCGTACAAAAAATACGCCGCCCGACATCACGTACGGGCACAGGAAAAAGACCGGCCGGACACCTTTCGGTGCCCGGCCGGCTCACAACTCCTGGATGTCGCCCCGCTCCTAGATCTCGCCCCGCAGCTTGGCGAGCGCCTCGGCGAGGATCGCCTCGCCGTCCGCGTCGCTGCGCCGCTCCCGTACATACGCGAGGTGCGTCTTGTACGGCTCGGTGCGCGGCGGGTCCGGCGGGTTGTCCCGGTCCTGTCCGGCGGGAAAGCCGCAGCGGGGGCAGTCCCAGGTGTCGGGGACCTGCGCGTCGCTGGCGAAGCTGGGCTGCGTCTCGTGCCCGTTGGAGCACCAGAAGGAGATGCGCAGCCGGGGCGCGGACTCGCCGCGCTCGGCCTCGCCCATCGGCCCCGCCCCGACCCGGCTTCCTCGGATCGCGTTGCCACTTGCCACGGTCGTAACTCCCTGCGTGATGGTGCCGCGAAGCGAGTCGGCGTGACGCTTCGCTGCGGGCGCCTCAGTCTACGTAAGGCCCAACGCGCGTCCAGTGATAGGAGTTACACCCCCGCGCACAGACGCAAGCCCCATGATAGGCCGCGCCTGCGGGCGCGTACCGGACATGGGGCCTTACGTGCGGAATGTGCTTGCGTAATGTGCGTTTGTGCTGCCGTGCCGATGTCGGCCGGTGATCAGTTGTTGACCTTCATCAGGATGCCCAGCACCACAATGCAGGCGAACCACAGCAAACCGACTACCAGGGTGATGCGGTCGAGGTTGCGCTCGGCGACCGAGGAGCCACCGACGGACGACTGCATGCCGCCGCCGAACATGTCGGACAGGCCGCCGCCCTTCCCCTTGTGCATCAGCACCAGCAGCATCAGCAACAGGCTGAAGACGATCAGGGCGATCGAGAACCCCATAACCACGGCTGGACCAACTTCCTCGGACTTGGACGGACGAGTCTTGGACGACGACGGGGGCCGGTGCTTCAGGTACGAAGCCGCCCGGCCCCCGCAAGGGTACGACGTAACACCGCTACCGCATACTCGCAGCTCGGCGCTTCACATCCGGAGCACGGTCTACTGGTCGCGGAACCGGACGATCTTGACGAAGTCGTCGGCGTCCAGGGCCGCTCCACCGACGAGGGCGCCGTCGATGTCGGGCTTCGCCATGATCTCGGCGACGTTCCCGGACTTCACCGAGCCGCCGTACTGGATACGGACGGCGTCGGCGACTTCCTGCGAGTACAGCTCGGCGAGCTTGCCGCGGATCGCCGCGCAGACCTCCTGGGCGTCGTCGGCGCCGCAGACCTTGCCGGTGCCGATGGCCCAGACGGGCTCGTACGCGATGACGATCGACTCGGCCTGATCGGCGGGGACGTCCTTGAGACCGCCCTCGACCTGGGTGAGCGTGTGCGTGACGTGGTCGCCCGCCTCGCGGACCTCCAGTTCCTCGCCGACACACAGGATCGGGGTGAGGCCGTGCCTGTGGGCGGCCTTCACCTTGGCGTTGACGATCTCGTCGGTCTCGGCGTGGTACTGGCGGCGCTCGGAGTGGCCGATCGCCACGTAGGTGCACTTGAGCTTGGCCAGCATCGAACCGGAGATCTCGCCGGTGTAGGCGCCGGAGTCGTGCGCCGAGAGGTCCTGGGCACCGTACTTGATCTTGAGCTTGTCGCCGTCGACCAGGGTCTGTACCGAGCGCAGATCCGTGAAGGGCGGCAGGACCGCGACCTCACAGGCGTCGTAGTCCTTGTCGGCCAGGGCGAACGCGAGCTTCTGGACGTGGGCGATGGCCTCAAGGTGGTTGAGGTTCATCTTCCAGTTGCCCGCCATCAGCGGCGTGCGAGTGGTCATGCGGGGTCAGTCCTCCAGTGCGGCGAGACCGGGCAGCGTCTTGCCCTCAAGGTATTCGAGGGAGGCACCGCCACCGGTCGAGATGTGGCCGAATGCGTTTTCGTCGAAGCCCAGGATGCGGACGGCCGCGGCGGAGTCGCCACCGCCGACGACAGTGAAGGCCTGTGAGTCGAGCAGGGCCTGGGCGACCGCCTTGGTGCCCGCGGCGTAGTCGGGGTGCTCGAAGACGCCCATCGGGCCGTTCCAGAAGACGGTGGCCGCGTCGGCGAGCTTCGAGGCGTACAGGGCGCCGGTCTCCGGGCCGATGTCCAGACCCATCCGGTCGGCCGGGATGGCGTCCGCGGCGACGGTGGACGGGTCGGACGGCGCCTTGGTCTTCAGGTCGGGGAAACCGGCCGCGACCACGACGTCGACGGGCACGACCAGCTCGACGCCGTTCTTCTCGGCGCGCTCGACGTACTCCTTGACGGTCGGCAGCTGGTCGTCCTGGACCAGGGAGGCACCGATCTCGTACCCCTTGGCCTTGAGGAAGGTGAAGGCCATGCCGCCGCCGATGAGCAGCCGGTCGGCCTTGCCGAGCAGCTCGTCGATGACGGCGAGCTTGTCGGAGACCTTGGAGCCGCCGAGGGCGACCACGTAGGGGCGCTCGACGTCCTCGGTGAGCTTCTTCAGGACGCCGACCTCGGTGGCGATGAGGTAGCCGGCGTAGTGCGGCAGCCGGGCCGGGAGGTCGAAGACGGAGGCGTGCTTGCGGTGCACGGCGCCGAAACCGTCGCCCACGTAGACATCGGCCAGGGCGGCCAGCCGGTCGGCGAACTCGCCGCGCTCGGTGTCGTCCTTGGACGTCTCGCCGGCGTTGAAGCGGAGGTTCTCGATGACCGCGACCTGGCCGGGCTGCAGCCCGTTCACGGCGTCGTGGGCGGCGGGGCCGATGGTGTCCTGGGCGAACGCGACGGGCGCGTCCAGGAGTTCACCGAGCCGCTCGGCGGCGGGCAGCAGCGAGAAGGCGGGGTCCGGGGTGCCCTTGGGGCGGCCCAGGTGCGAGGCGACGATCACCTTGGCGCCGGCCCCGGCGAGGGCCTTGACGGTCGGCAGGACGGCGCGGATGCGGCCGTCGTCGGTGATGAGGCCGTCGGCCAGCGGCACGTTCAGGTCGGCGCGCACGAAGACCCGCTTGCCGTCGACCCCTTCGGAGAGAAGTTCGTCGATCGTCTTCATAAGTGGACTCCTAGGAAGGACTCTTTGGTCCGAGAGCTCTTGTGTCCGAGAGAGGGCTGATCGCTCAGCACGTGCCACAGGGCCCGGGGTGCGCGGCGGTGCGCTGCCCGGGCCCTGTGCTCACACGAGGTGCCTTGCTTCTTGGACCTAGAGCTGTTCGCCGACGAAGACCGTGAGGTCGACGAGGCGGTTGGAGTAGCCCCACTCGTTGTCGTACCAGCCGAGGATCTTCACCGTGTTGCCCTCCTGGACCATGGTCAGGGAGGAGTCGAAGGTGCAGGAGGCCGGGTCGCCGACGATGTCGGAGGAGACGATCGGGTCCTCGGTGTAGGTCAGGAAACCCTTGAGGTCGCCGTCGTCGGAGGCCTTCTTGAACGCGGCGTTGACCTCGTCCTTGGTGACCTCGCGCTGCAGCGTCACGACCAGGTCGGTCGCGGAGCCGGTCGGGACCGGGACGCGCATCGCGATGCCGTCGAGCTTGCCCTTGAGCTGCGGGAGGACCAGCGCGGTGGCCTTGGCGGCACCCGTGGTGGTCGGGATGATGTTCTCGGCTGCGGCGCGGGCGCGGCGCAGGTCCGAGTGCGGGAAGTCCAGGATCCGCTGGTCGTTCGTGTACGCGTGGACCGTCGTCATCAGGCCCTTGACGATGCCGAAGTTCTCGTCGAGAACCTTGGCCATCGGCGCCACACAGTTGGTGGTGCAGGAGGCGTTCGAGATGACGTGGTGGTTGGCCGCGTCGTACTTGTCCTGGTTGACGCCCATCACGATGGTGATGTCCTCGTCCTTGGCCGGAGCCGAGATGAGGACCTTCTTGGCGCCGCCCGCGATGTGCTTCTCGGCGTCGGCCTTCTTGGTGAAGATGCCGGTCGACTCGATGACGATGTCGACGCCGAGGTCGCCCCACGGGATGTCGGCGGGGTTGCGCTCCGACAGCACCTTGATGGTGCGCCCGTCGACGGTGATCGTGTCGGCGGTGTGCGACACCTCGGCCTTGAGACGGCCCAGAATGGTGTCGTACTTGAGCAGATGCGCGGTGGTCGCGGTGTCACCCAGGTCGTTGACAGCCACGATCTCGATGTCTGCACCCTGCTCCAGCAGCGCGCGGAAGTAGTTACGACCGATGCGGCCAAAGCCGTTGATGCCTACGCGGATCGTCACGAACCGATCTCCTCGTTAGGTACGCCGGCTGTTGACGCCGGCGAGTTGTATGGGATGTCCCCGACCGCCTACGACCCTACCTCCCTGAGGCTCCCGGGGTGACATCGAGATACCCCATACACGGCAGGGCGGTCCGTACCCGCCAGTAGGGGTACGGACCGCCCCTGGGATCGTCCCCGGAGTCGCCTCCGGAGTCGTCCCCGGGATCGATGCCCTTTCGGGCCGTGTCAGCCGCCCAGGGCGGCCAGTGCCTTGCCCAGCAGGGCGTTGCGGTCTGCCGCCGCGGTGACGTGCTCCAGGCCGAAGCCGAACAGCACGGTGTCACGGGTGGTGACCGCGCCGTACGTCTTGAAGAGCTCGCCGGACAGGCCCCAGTCCTGGACGACCGCGGGGCTGCCCGCGGGCGGCCCGGGGACCTTCCAGGCGCCGAGGGAGGTCTCGAAGCCCTCGGTCTCGCCCGCCGTGCCGCCGATCACGACGGAGGCGTTGTCGGCGAGGACCCCGTGCCCGCCGGAACCGGGGTCGGTGATGTAGCTCAGCGACACCTCGACGGTCTTCCCGGCGTACGCGGACAGGTCGAACTCGACCTGCTGCCAGCCCGCGGAGGCCCCGGTGAAGCTGTTCCAGGAGCCGCTCGTGCCGCTCGGCGTGCACCCGGTCGCACTCCGGGTCAGATAACGCGTGAGCGCGGGGTGCCCCTGGATGAAGAACCCGGCCTCGCACTCGGCGGGAACGGCGGTGCTGGTGGCACCGCCCTTGTCCGGGAGCGTGGTCCAGTCGTCGGCCCCGGCCGTGTGCGCCTCAAGCACCGCGTGGTCGTAGCCCTCCTCGGTGTCCCACAGGAGCTGGGTGCGCAGGGCGGGCGCGTCGGCCGCGCTCACGCCGGTGAGGTCGATGGTGCGGGTGAGGCGGTTCCAGGCGTAGTCGGTGTGCGTGACGGCCGCCATGGACGCGCCCTCGTACGGCCCGTACGGGTTGACGGTGCCCGGATACGCGCCGGCTCCCGCACTCGCGAACTGCGGGAACTTCTCGACGGGCAGGGTGTCCGAGGTGACGCTGTAGGCGCCCGCCGCGTTCAGCGGGTTGCCGGGCGTGTCGCCGAGCGGTCCCCCGGCGCCCGCGAGCTTGCCCGAGCCGGTGAAGGCCGTGGCGCCCGGAGTCGTCGTACGGGAGTAGGCGCCCAGGTAGTACTGGCTGAAGTCGTTCGTCAGGGCGCCCGGCAGCGCGACCTGGCCGCCCGCCTGCTCGCCCGCCTCGATCAGCTTGCCGCCCTCGTTGAGGTAGGCGCGCAGCTGGAGCTGGGTGAGGTGTCCGGGCCGGTCGGCGCCGGTGTAGTGGACGACGGTCCGGAAGTGGCTCAGGATCCCGAGCGCGTCGGGCGCGCCCTGGGTGGTGACGTCCCAGACGACGGCCTTGCGGCCGTTGGCCTTCAGCGCGTCGACGTAGGTCTGTGCCTTGGTCGCCGCCACGCCCTCCTCGGCGACCACCAGCGTGTCGGCGCGCGGCCGTTCGGCGACCGTGTACGTGAAGTGCGTGCTGGAGGTGGGCTTTCCGGCGCGGGTCTCGCCGGTGAACCAGACCTCGACCTTGTCGCCCGGCGCACCGTCCTTCACCTTCGCGCGGTACTCGTCGAAGTAGAGGTTGTCCTCGCCGCCGTAGGTCTCGCCGCCCTTCCAGGCCTTGAGGTCCTGGTCCTTCGTACGGCCGTTGTTGACGCGGTACTTCAGTTCCTTGTCGCGTACGGACCTACGGGCGACCACGGAGATCTCCTGGTCGGCGCCGCGGGAGTACGAGGTCGCGAAGGGGGCCGGGGTGAAGTCGGGGGCGTCGATGCCGACCGAGGACTTCGGCTGGTCGGGCTTGGCCGCCGACTCGGCGACGGAGAGCGCGAACGGGATGTTCTTGACGAACTCCTCCTGGATCAGCTTCTCGTCGTCCGGGAAGGTGAAGACCGACGCGCAGTCCGCGGCGTTCCAGGGGTCGTCCGGGTAGAGGTTCGAGATGGTCTGGCAGGTCGACATCTCGGGGGTGAACATCGCCGTGCCGTTGACGTTGGACGCGTGTCCGTCGGCCTCGCCGTTGGTCGTGTAGAGCTCGGAGGAGACCTGCGGGCGGTAGCCGGGGATCGCCGAGTTCTCGGGGGTTCCGGCGAGTGACTTGTAGAGCACGTCGTCGGGGCTCGGGGTCGCCACCTGCCAGCCGACTCCGTAGAGGAGCAGTTCGGCGGCGGAGTGGTAGTTGATGCCGTACTCGAAGCCGATGCGCTTCTCGAAGGCGTCGATCGCCTTGGTCTCGGGCTCGGAGCCGGCGCTCGCGCCGCGGTAGGTCTGGCTCGTCGGGTACGGGGACGAGCCCTCGTCGTCGTAGCCCCACTTGTAGGCGAAGTTCCGGTTGAGGTCGACGCCGTCGCCGACCGTCAGAGCCCCGTCGCCATTGACGTCACGAAGGTTCTTCCGCCACTGACGGTCACCCTCGGGCTTGAACGTCCAGTCGTAACCGTCCGGGTTGGCGGACAGCACGAACCACAGCTCGGTGGAGTCCACGAGCTTGGTGACGCGCTGGTCCTTGCCGTAGTTGTCCAGGTAGTAGTGCAGCAGGCGCCGGGTCATCTCGGGCGTGATCCACTCACGGGCGTGCTGGTTGGACATGTACAGCGTGGACGGCTTGGCGCCGTCCTTGGTCTTCTTGGCGCCCTTGGTGAGCTTGACGGCCAGGATGTCCTGACCCTGGAGGGTCTTGCCGATGGAGACGACCTTCGTCAGGTTCGGGTTCTGCTGCCCCGTCCTGACGATCTCCTCCTTGAGGTTGCCCGCGCCGCTGTAGGGCCGGAAGACGCCGTCCCCCGCGGCCGCCACGCGCGCCTGCGCCTTGGCCGAGAGCTTGTGCTCGGCGAGGTCGACGCCCTTGTCCTCCAGCTGATCGGCCTGCTTGTCGGTGAGGTAGACCTCGACCGTGGCCGTGCCCTTCTGCGGTACGCGTTCGCCCAGCTCGTGGCCGTCCTGGCCCGCCGCGAGGAGCAGGGGTACCTGTTCCTTCGTGACGTCCGCGCGGAACACCTTGACCTCGTCCACGCTCGGGTCCGGCGCGGCGCCGGGTTCTGCCTGTGCCATGGGTGCGACGGTCACTCCGCCGAGCAGGAGTGCGCCGGCAGCGAGGATCGATCTCGCTCTTCGTCTCATGAGCCCCCCTTGCAGTAGTCCGCCACTGCGGCGAACAGATGCCAGGCTCATGACAGTTCATGGTCAAGTCAAGGGGTGTCACCGCCGGTGAGTTGAGGCCACGGCTAGGCCAAATGGGCTTGTGAGGGGGGTGAGGTGCCGGGGGGCGCGTGGGTTGTCCGGTACGCGCCGGACGTGGTTGCCCGCGCAGTTCCTCGCGCCCCTGGGTGGGTCGGGGATCGCCCGGAATGCCACGTGCGGGCCGCACTGGATTGCCCGCGCCGTTCCCCGCGCCCCTGGGTGAGTGGGGGTGCGGTCTTCGGTTGGGTGCGGGGGCTTGCTGATCGACTCGGACCCCGGCCCACCCAGGGGCGCGGGGAACGGCGCAGTCTCTTAGGGGCGCGGGGAACGGCGCAATCTTTTGGGGGCGCGGGGAACGGCGCAGTGCGTCAGGGGCGCGGGGAACGGCGCGATCAGCCCCACCGACCGGCACGGACCCACGAACCCGCCCCCACTCCCCCGCGGCCGCGGACCGGCACCGGAGAGCCGCCCGAAGCCGCCCGGAGCCGGACAGGCACCCCCTCAGCCCACCAGGTTGTCGGCCATCTCCTCGCTGAGCGTGGACTCCGTACCCGGGATACCAAGGTCCTGCGCCCGCTTGTCGGCCATCGCGAGGAGCCGCCGAATACGGCCCGCCACGGCGTCCTTGGTCAGGGGCGGCTCGGCGAGCGCACCCAACTCCTCCAGGGAGGCCTGCTTGTGCTCCATCCGCAGGCGCCCGGCGGCAGCGAGATGCTCGGGAACCTCGTCCGCGAGGATCTCCAGCGCCCGCTGCACCCGCGCCCCCGCGGCAACCGCGGCCCGAGCCGACCGCCGCAGATTCGCGTCGTCGAAGTTGGCGAGACGATTCGCCGTGGCGCGAACCTCCCGCCGCATCCGCCGCTCCTCCCACGCCAGCACGGACTCGTGCGCCCCGAGCCGCGTCAGCAGCGCCCCGATGGCGTCCCCGTCACGCACGACGACCCGGTCCACCCCGCGCACCTCACGGGCCTTCGCGGCGATCGACAGACGGCGGGCCGCACCGACCAGCGCGAGCGCGGCCTCCGGTCCCGGGCAGGTCACCTCCAGCGAGGAGGAACGGCCGGGCTCGGTGAGCGAGCCGTGGGCCAGGAAGGCCCCGCGCCAGGCCGCCTCGGCGTCACAGGTGGCCCCCGAGACCACCTGTGGCGGGAGACCCCGGATCGGGCGCCCACGGCCGTCCACGAGGCCGGTCTGACGGGCCAGCTGATCACCGCCCGCGACCACCCGTACGACGTAACGGGAGCCGCGGCGCAGTCCGCCGGGCGCCATCACGATCAGTTCGGAACTGTGGCCGAAAATCTCAAGAATGTCCCGCTTCAGCCGTCGCGCCGCCATCGCGGTGTCCAGCTCCGCCTCGATCACGATCCGGCCGCTCACCAGGTGAAGGCCGCCCGCGAACCGCAGGATGGCGGAGACCTCCGCCTTTCTGCAGCAGGTCCGGGTGACGGGAAGCCGGGAGATCTCGTCCTTCACCGCTGCCGTCATCGCCATGGGCCGATCCTTCCATGCATCCGAAAAATACGGTCGTACGCGGCGGCCAACAGCTCCGGATCGTGCCTCGGAGTCCCGTCGGTCCTGGCCACCGGCGCCAGCTCGACCGCCGCGCCGAACCGCTTGGCGGCGTCGGCGAGTGATGCGCGGTCGGGCACGGCGGCCTCGTCGGCCAACACCACGTCCAGGGCGAGTTTAGGGGCGTGTCGTCCCAAAACCTCCAAATGACGCTGCGGTGAGAAGCCTTCTGTTTCTCCGGGTTGCGGAGCGAGGTTCAGCGGAAGGATCCGGCGCGCCTTCGTCTCGGTGAGGGCGTCGAGCAGTTCGGGCACGAGGAGATGCGGGATCACGGAGGAGAACCAGGAGCCGGGACCGAGGACCACCCAGTCCGCGTCGAGGACCGCGGCGACGGCCTCGGGGACCGCCGGCGGGTCGTGCGGCACGAGGTGCACGGACTGCACCTCACCAGGGGTGAGCGCCACGGTCGCCTGTCCCCGCACGGTGTCGACGTCCTCGGGCCGGTCCGGGTCGTGGCCCTTGACCAGCGCCTGGAGCTCCAGCGGTACGGCGGACATGGGCAGCACCCGGCCGTGCGCGCCCAGCAGCCTGCCGACCAGGTCGAGAGCCTGGACGTGGTCGCCGAGCTGCTCCCACAGGGCGACGATCAGCAGATTGCCGACGGCGTGCTCGTGCAGTTCGCCCTGGGACTGGAAGCGGTGCTGGATGACACGGGCCCACGTCTGGCCCCATTCGTCGTCGCCGCACAGCGCCGCCAGGGCCTTGCGCAGGTCACCGGGCGGAAGCACGCCCAGCTCGTCGCGCAGCCGGCCGCTGGAGCCGCCGTCGTCCGCGACCGTGACGACGGCGGTGAGGTCACCGGTGATGCGGCGCAGGGCGGTGAGCGAGGCGGACAGGCCCATGCCCCCGCCGAGCGCGACGACCTTGGGCTGGGCGCCGCGGCGGCGGGGCTTGGCGCCGCGGGCCTCGACGGGCTTGGCGCCCCGGGCGTCGGCGGGTCTGCCGCCGCGCCCGTCGGTACCGCGCCCGTCGACGCCGACCCGCCGCAGCCGGTCCAGCCGCAGAGAGCGCCTCGTCATTCGCGGCCCATGTCCCGGTGGACGACGACCGTCTCCACTCCTTCTGACACCAGGCGGGCGGCGAGCTTCTCCGACATGGCGACGGAGCGGTGCTTGCCGCCGGTGCAGCCGACGGCGATGGTCACGTAACGCTTGCCCTCCCGGCGGTAGCCCGTCCGGATGAGCTGCAGCAGCTCGGCGTACCGGTCCAGGAACTCCTTGGCGCCGGGCTGGTTGAAGACGTACGCGGCGACCTCCTCGTTGAGGCCGGTGTACTGGCGCAGCTCCGGGACCCAGTGCGGGTTGGGCAGGAACCGCATGTCCACGACCAGGTCGGCATCGACCGGCAGGCCGTACTTGAAGCCGAAGGACATGACGGTGGCCCGCAGCTCGGGCTCCTCCTCGCCGGCGAACTGGGCGTCCATCTTGGCGCGCAGTTCGTGCACGTTCAGGCTGGAGGTGTCGATCACCAGGTCGGCGTCGCCGCGCAGCTCACGCAGCAGTTCGCGCTCGGCGGCGATCCCGTCGACGATGCGGCCGTCACCCTGGAGGGGGTGCGGCCGGCGCACGCCCTCGAAGCGGCGGACCAGGGCGTCGTCCGAGGACTCCAGGAAGACGATCCGCCGGGTGACGTGCTTGGTCTCCAGGTCGGCGAGGGACTCGCGCAGGTTGTCGAAGAAGCGGCGGCCCCGGACGTCGACGACGACCGCGATCCTCGCCACGTTCCCCTGCGAGCGGGCGCCGAGCTCCACCATGGTGGGGATCAACGCGGGCGGGAGGTTGTCGACGACGAACCAGCCCAGGTCCTCCAGACACTTGGCGGCGGTGGACCGGCCCGCGCCCGACATCCCGGAGATGATCACCAGCTCCGGAATGGCCGCCTCGGCAACGCCTGCCTTCTCGATGGTCGTGCCCGTGTTCACTTCCGCTCCGTCTTTCTGTTCCGCCCCGTCGGCCGTGTCGACCGCCGCCGGCTGTCGCGGACGATTTTCGCGTGCTTCCTTGTGCGGTGCCCCGGTTTCAGCTGTGTGCGGTTCCCCGGCTGTGGCCGCGTGCGGTGCTTCGGCGTCCGGCGTGCGTGACGCCACCGGTTCTTCCTGCTCGTGCTCGGTCATCTCTCCTGCCCCCGTCGCTCGTCCGAGGCGCCCGCGGACACGGGCTCCTCTGCGACACCCGCCGTCGTTTCGGGTGCCGCGTCCTCCACGTGATCCTCGTCTTCCATGATCTCTCCGGTGGCGGTGTTCACGGCGGGAGCCGCCGGGGCCGCCTGGGCGAGGGCCACGGCGATCGACTCGGCCGTCTTGCGGCCTATGCCGGGAACCTCGCAGATCTGGTCGATTGTCGCGGATCGCAGCTTCTTCACCGAACCGAAATGCTTGATCAATGCCTGCTTGCGTGTCTCACCGAGGCCCGGCACGTCGTCGAGCGGGCTCGCCTTGAAGCGCCGGGCCCGCTTGGTGCGCTGGTAGGTGATCGCGAAGCGGTGCGCCTCGTCGCGCACACGCTGAAGAAGATAGAGCCCTTCACTGGTACGTGGCAGTACCACCGGGTCGTCGTCGCCGGGCAGCCAGACCTCTTCGAGGCGCTTGGCGAGGCCGCAGACGGCGATGTCGTCGATGCCCAGCTCGTCCAGGGCCCGCTGGGCGGCGGCGACCTGCGGCTTGCCGCCGTCGACGACGACCAGCTGCGGCGGGTACGCGAAACGCTTGGGCCGCCCGTCCTCCTCGGTGAGAGCGGCCTCGGTGTCGGCCCACTCGCCGGTCTTCTCCTTCTCGCCGAGGTAGCGCCTGAAGCGGCGGGTGATCACCTCGTGCATGGAGCGGACGTCGTCCTGGCCCTCGAAGCCCTTGATCTGGAAGCGGCGGTACTCGCTCTTGCGCGCCAGTCCGTCCTCGAAGACGACCATCGACGCCACGACGTCGTCGCCCTGGAGGTGCGAGATGTCGTAGCACTCGACCCGCAGGGGCGCGCTGTCCAGGTCCAGGGCCTCGGCGATCTCCTCCAGCGCGCGGGAGCGGGTCGTCAGGTCGGAGGCGCGCCTGGTCTTGTGGAGAGCGAGCGAGTGGAGGGCATTGCGCTCGACCGTCTCCATGAGGGCCTTCTTGTCGCCGCGCTGCGGGATGCGCAGCGACACGTTCGACCCGCGCCGCTCGGTCAGCCACTCCTGGACGGGCCCCACGGGGTCGGGCAGCGCCGGGACGAGCACCTCCTTCGGTACGGAGTCGCCGGTCTCCTCCCCGTACAGCTGCTGGAGCGCGTGCTCGACCAGGCCTGCCGTGGTGACCGCCTCGACCTTGTCGGTGACCCAGCCGCGCTGGCCGCGCACCCGGCCGCCGCGTACGTGGAAGATCTGCACGGCGGCTTCCAGCTCGTCCTCGGCGAGGGCGATCAGGTCGGCGTCCGTCGCGTCGGCGAGCACGACGGCGCTCTTCTCCATGGCCTTCTTGAGGGCCCCGATGTCGTCGCGCAGACGGCCGGCGCGCTCGTACTCCATGTCCTCGGCGGCGTCCGTCATCTGCCGCTCCAGACGGCGGATGTACGTGCCCGTGCGGCCGGTCATGAAGTCGCTGAACTCCTCGGCGAGTTCACGGTGCTCCTCGGGCGTGACGCGCCCGACGCAGGGGGCGGAGCACTTGCCGATGTAGCCGAGCAGACAGGGGCGGCCCGTCCGCTCGGCGTTCCTGAACACGCCCGCGGAGCACGTCCGTACGGGGAAGACGCGCAGCAGCAGGTCCACCGTGTCGCGGATCGCCCACGCGTGTCCGTAGGGGCCGAAGTAGCGCACGCCCTTCTTCTTCTGGCCGCGCATCACCTGCACGCGCGGGAACTGCTCGTTCATGGTGACCGCGAGGTAGGGATAGCTCTTGTCGTCGCGGTACTTGACGTTGAACCGGGGGTCGTACTCCTTGATCCAGGAGTACTCCAGCTGGAGTGCCTCGACCTCCGTGGTCACCACGGTCCACTCCACCGACGCGGCCGTGGTGACCATCGTGCGCGTACGCGGGTGGAGGTTGGAGAGGTCCTGGAAGTAGCTGGCCAGGCGCTGGCGCAGGCTCTTCGCCTTCCCGACGTAGATCACCCGGCGGTGCTCGTCGCGGAATCTGTAGACCCCTGGCGAGTCGGGGATCTGTCCCGGCTTGGGGCGGTAGCTGGAGGGGTCGGCCATGTCTCCCACCCTACTGGCGGGGTGTGACAGCGTGACGGCCCGCCGGTCTCCGGCCGGGCCCGGTCCCGGCCGCTCCGGACCACGATCCGGCCAGGTCCGGCCCCCCGTCCCCACCCTGCCCGCATGGGAGCGGTCCGCACAGCGCCTCCGGAAGGAGGATCGCGTGGGCGCCCGGCGGTGATCGTCCGCGACCACCGGGAGCGGCGGCTTCCGGAGGGCTCGGAAGTGCGCCGCGGCCGGCCGGGGGCCGTCCCGCGCGGGCGGGCGGCGTGCGGGTGACCGACCGCGTCCACGGCGCTTTCCGGCCGCTCGACCGGCCGATACGGCACCCGCCTGGGACACGCCTCGGCGGCCCCCGCCCAACACCCCTTCCGACGTGGACGGTTACGGCCCGCCGGAGGTGGGCAATTGTGGTTGACCGGAACCTGTTTCGGGGGCTGGCCGTGACGACACGAAGACAATTCGGGGCAATGCTCGTACCAGTGCAGATGCAGGTGGACCGGGCGCCCCGGACAAAGGCGTCAGGTCGATGACCGAAGGGCTGCGGAAGATGCGACAGACACGGATCGAGAAGACACGACGGTCGGTCCGGGTCCGCCCGTACCAGGACGAGGAGCAGTACGGCGACAGCCTGCTGTCCGGCCTCGACCCCCGCGACCCCGACATCGTCCGCGCCAAACGCCTGCGGTCGACGCGGCAGGGCGCGGACCCCCGCCCCTGATCCGGGCGGTCACCTCACCGTTCGTACAGCGCGAAGGCAGCCCGGAGCGCACGCGTGTCATCGGGTCCAGGACTCTTGTCCGCCGGACCTCCACCGCCCGCGCTCCGGGCCGTCGCATGTCCGGGCGGGAGTCACCGCCCGCCCGATGAAGACACCACCCGCCCGGCCTTGAGCCACCGCTCGGCCCGGCGCGGCCTCCCCACCCGTACCCGCCGCCGCCGCCGACGCTCACGCGCGCGTGCCCGGGCGCGCCGACGAGGCGTTCGGAGACCGGCCCGGGACCCCGGCGGCAGCGAGTTTGCGCATCAGGTGTTGTCCGCGCCTGGTCAACAGGCTTCAATGCGGGATTACTTGGGCCGGGAACCACGGCGTACGCATGTGACCATCCCCCGTACGCCGACCGGGGCGGCCCCTCCGAGCAGCGCGAACGGCCCGAGCAGCCGTTGTGAGCTTCCAAAGAAAGGCCCCTGCATGCGGCACGGCACACAGCACGCGGACGTCGCCGCGGCGGAACTGGACACGGCCCTGCGGGTCGGCCCCTTCCATGTCGCGCTGCGCGCCGCGATCACCGCTCGTGGACTGCCGCTGCAGCGCGTACAGCACCATCTGACGCGGTACGGGGTCAAGGTCGGCGTGACGAGCCTGAGTTACTGGCAGCAGGGCGCCCGGCGCCCCCAGCGGGCCGAGTCCCTGCGGGCCGTGCGCGCCCTGGAGGAGATACTCCAGCTGCCGGACGAGTCGCTGATCCGCCTGCTCACGACGGCCGACGAGCTCTCCGCCGCGGAACGCCCCGCCGCCCGCTCGTACCGCTCGCTGGTCGAGGCCTCCGGAGCCCTGGAGAAGCTCCTGGCCGAGCTCGACTCACCGCTCGACGGCGGGCTGCTCGCCCTCGGCCAGCACGAACGCGTACGGATCGGCGCCCACCGCGAGCTGCTGGAACGCGACTGCCAGCACATCGTGCGCGCCCACAAGGACGGCGTCGACCGTTACGTGGCCGTCCACCACGGCGATCCCGGCTGCGCCCCGGAGCGCATGACGGTGCACGCCCTGGAGAACTGCCGCACGGGACGTGTGCTCCGGCACCACGAGACCGGCGTGCTCGTCGCCGAGCTGCTCTTCGACACGCTGCTGCGGGCGGGCGACACCTTTCTGTTCCGGTACGGCGTCGAGGACGGTACGGCGGGCGCGTCCGGCGAGTACGTCCGCGGTTTCGGCTTCTCCGGCGGGCAGTACGCCCTTGAGGTGCGGTTCACCGAGGGGGCGCTGCCCGTGCGCTGTCACCGGTTCAGCCAGCACTCGGCGGCGGCGCCCCGCAGCGGCCGTCAGGAACTGGCACTGAGCGGCCACCACCGGTCGGTCCACATGGTGGAGCAGCGGGTGCGGTCGGGGATCGTGGGAATCGGATGGGACTGGGAGTGAGCGAGCGGGGCCGGTTGCGGGCGGGGCCGGGAGCGGGCGTGAAAGGCCGCTCCCGCGCTCGACCCCGTCGCACATAAACGCTTGCGCAAGCGTTTACGTGCGACGTCGGATGGGGTACTTTCGCGGGCGGGCAGCCGGTTCCGCACGGGGCAGCCGGTTCCGGGCAGGACCGCGGGAGGACAGCATGGCGACGATGGCCGATGTGGCCCGGCACGCGGGCGTGTCCGTCGCGACGGTCTCCCACGTGCTCAACGACACGCGCCCGGTGCTGCCGCACACGCGCCAGGCCGTGCTCGACGCCGTCGACGCACTCGGCTACACCCCGAACGGCCTGGCCAGGTCCCTGGTCACCGCGCGCACCCGGTCCATCGGGCTCGCGGTGTCGGCGATCAGCAACCCCTACTTCACGGAGATCCTCCAGGGAGTGGAGGCGGGCGCTCTGGAGCACGGCTACGGCCTGCTGATCGCGGATCCGCACGACGACCCGGTCCATGAGCGCAAAGCGGTCCAGCTGCTCCACGAGCGGCGCGTGGACGGCATGATCGTCGCGCCGTCCGCACAGCCGCAGGAACTGATCGGCTACCTCGGGCGGCACGACGTCCCCACGGTGTTCCTGGACCGGCTGGTCGACGGGAGCCCGGCGCCCGGTTTCGCGTTCGACCAGGTCTCCGCGGAGAGCGCCGGGTCCGTCACCCACCTGGTCACCCACCTCGCCGAACTGGGCCACCGCAGGATCGGCCTGGTCGCGGGCCTCCCGGGCCTCAGCACGACGAGCGAGCGGATCACCGGTTACCGGCACGGCCTGGCGTACGCGGGACTCCCCTACGACGAGCGGCTCGTGATCCCCGGCAACTCGGAGGCGGCGGGCGCCGAGCGGGCGACCGGGGCGCTGCTGTCCCTCCCGGCGCCACCGACGGCGCTCGTCACCGCGAACAACGCGATGACCATCGGCGCGCTGCGGGCCGTCCGCGCGCGGGGTCTGTCCGTGCCCGGCGATCTGGCTCTGTGCTGCTTCGACGACTTCTCCTGGGCGGACCTCTTCTCGCCCCGGCTCACCGCCGTCTCCCAGCCCAGCAAGGAGATCGGGACCCAGGCCGTGCGGCTGCTGCTGGAACGGCTGGACTCCCCCGGCCGGCCCGCCCGTACGGTCCGGCTGCCCTCCGCCTTCGTACACCGCACCTCGTGCGGCTGCCCCGAGAAAGGAACCGACTCGTGATCGTCGTCGCCGGTGAGGCCCTGATCGACCTGGTGCCCAGTGAGTCGGGCGCGCTCGCCGTGCTCGCTCCGCGCCGCGGTGGCGGCCCGTACAACACGGCGGTGGCCCTGGGCCGCCTCGGCTCGCCCACGGCCTTCTGCTCCCGGATCTCGACCGACGCCTTCGGCGAGGCCCTGGCCGAGGGGCTGCGCGAGGCGGGCGTGGACGTGTCGTCCGTGCAGCGGGGCGCCGAGCCCACGACCCTCGCCGTCGCGTCCATCGCCGCGGACGGCTCGGCGGGGTACTCCTTCTACGTCGAGGGCACCGCGGACCGGTTGTTCTCGGCGCCCGCCCACCTCCCCGACGGGACGCGAGCGGTGTCCTTCGGCACCTGTTCGCTGATCCTGGAGCCGGGTGCGAGCGCGTACGAGGAACTGATGCGGAGCGCGTCCGCGCGGGGCGTGTTCACCACGCTCGATCCGAACATCCGCGCGGGGCTCATCCCCGACCCGGACGCCTACCGGGCCCGGTTCAAGAGCTGGCTGCCCTCGGTGTCGCTGCTCAAGCTGTCCGAGGAGGACGCCCGCTGGCTGGGCGGCACTCCGCGCGAGTGGCTGGCCTCCGGCCCCTCGGCCGTCGTGATCACACGGGGCGGCGACGGGCTGACCGCCTTCACCCGTGACGGCGGCGAGTACTCCGTGCCGGGCGAGCCGGTCGATGTGGTGGACACGATCGGCGCGGGCGACACGGTGAACGCGGCGCTGCTGCACGGCCTCGCCGCCCGCGACGCGCTGTCCGCCGCGGGACCGGCGGGTCTGGGCGCCGACGGCTGGGACGAGCTGCTGCGGTTCGCCGCGCGGGCCGCGGCGATCACCTGCTCCCGCGCGGGCGCGGAACCGCCGTACGCCCATGAACTGGGCGCCTTCTGAGCGACCTCGGTAGCCCCCGAAGGGGCGCGGGGAACCGCGCGATCAGCCACCACGGGCCCGCAGGCACACGACGGCCCGACCCGGCATCCCCTGGGCGGAACACCCGGCACGGTTCCGCGACGCGCCGCGCCCCACGGGGGTTCCCGTGGGGCGCGGCGCGTGACGGTGACGACATGCAGGACCACACGGCCCTGCACCTGGTTCAGGCCTTGCGGGCCCTGGCCGTCTTCTTCGCCGGGGTCGCCTTCTTGGCAGTCGCGCCACCGGCACCCTCGGCCGCGGCGGTCTTGCCCGTAGTTGTCTTGGCCGCGGCGGACTTCGCCGTCGTGGTCTTGACCGTCGCCGTCTTGGCCGTCGCCGTCTTCCTCGTCGTGGCCGTGGCCGCCACGGCCTTCTTGGCGGCGGCCTTGCGCACGGGCTTCGCCTGCGTGGCGTCGCTGACACGCTCGGCGCCCAGGACCTCCCGCAGGAACTTGCCCGTGTGGCTGGTCGACACTCCGGCGACCTCCTCGGGCGTGCCCTCGGCGACGACGATGCCGCCACCCGCACCGCCCTCGGGGCCCATGTCGACGACCCAGTCCGCGGTCTTGATCACGTCGAGGTTGTGCTCGATGACGATGACCGTGTTGCCCTTTTCGACCAGGCCGGACAGCACGACGAGCAGCTTGCTGATGTCCTCGAAGTGCAGGCCCGTGGTCGGCTCGTCGAGGACGTACACCGTGCGTCCGGTGGACCGCTTCTGGAGCTCGCTGGCCAGCTTCACGCGCTGGGCCTCGCCGCCGGACAGGGTCGTCGCGGACTGGCCGAGCCGGACATAGCCGAGGCCGACGTCGTTGAGTGTCCTGAGGTGACGGGAGATGCCCGGGACGGCGTCGAAGAAGTTCATGGCTTCCTCGATCGGCATGTTCAGGACGTCGGCGATGGACTTGCCCTTGAAGTGGACGTCCAGGGTCTCCCTGTTGTAGCGGGCCCCGTGGCACACCTCGCACGGGACGTACACGTCCGGCAGGAAGTTCATCTCGATCTTGATCGTGCCGTCGCCCGAGCAGTTCTCGCAGCGGCCGCCCTTGACGTTGAAGGAGAAGCGGCCGGGCAGATAGCCGCGGACCTTCGCCTCGGTGGTCTCGGCGAACAGCTTGCGGACGTGGTCGAAGACGCCGGTGTACGTCGCCGGGTTCGACCGGGGGGTGCGGCCGATGGGCGACTGGTCGACGTGCACGACCTTGTCGACCAGGTCGTCGCCCTCCACGCGCGTGTGGCGGCCGGGCACGCTCCTGGCGCCGTTCAGTTCGCGGGCCAGGTGTGTGTACAGGATGTCGTTGACCAGCGTCGACTTGCCGGAGCCCGAGACACCCGTGACGGCCGTGAGGATGCCCAGGGGGAACGACACGTCGATGTCCCGGAGGTTGTTCTCGCGGGCGCCGTGCACCGTGAGCTGCCGGGAGGGATCGCGCGGGCGCCGGACGTCGGGCAGCGGGATGGCCTTCTTGCCGGACAGGTACTGACCGGTCTGCGACTCCTCGTTGGCGAGAAGCTCCTTGAGGGAGCCGCTGTGCACGACATGGCCGCCGTGCTCGCCGGCACCGGGACCGATGTCGACGATCCAGTCGGCGACCTTGATGGTGTCCTCGTCGTGCTCGACGACGATGAGCGTGTTGCCCATGTCGCGCAGCCGGACCAGGGTCTCGATGAGGCGGTGGTTGTCCCGCTGGTGCAGCCCGATGGAGGGCTCGTCGAGGACGTACAGGACGCCGACGAGGCCGGAGCCGATCTGGGTGGCCAGCCGGATGCGCTGGGCCTCGCCGCCGGAGAGGGTGCCCGCCGCGCGGTTCAGCGACAGGTAGTCGAGGCCGACGTCGACCAGGAACCTCAGCCGCTCGTTGACCTCCTTCAGGACGCGCTCGGCGATCTTCTTGTCGCGCGCGTCGAGCTTCAGCTTGCCCAGGAAGTCCGCGCAGTCGCTGATGGACATGGCGGCGACCTCGGCGATGGACTTCTCCATGACCGTGACCGCGAGGACGACCGGCTTGAGGCGTGTGCCCTCACAGGTCGGGCAGGGCACCTCGCGCATGTAGCCCTCGAAGCGCTCGCGGCTCGTGTCGCTCTCGGCCTCGCCGTGCCGGCGCTTCACGAAGGGGACGGCGCCTTCGAAGGGCGTGGTGTACACGCGCTCCCTGCCGTACCTGTTCCGGTAGCGGACCTCGATCTGCGTCTTGTGCCCGTACAGGAGTGCCTTCTTGGCGCGCTGCGGGAGACCGGCGAAGGGGATGTCGGTCCGGAATCCCAACGCGTCCGCGAGGGCTCCGATCAGACGTCCGAAGTAGTCCTTGGTATGCCCGTGCGACCAGGGGTGGATGGCGCCCTCGTCGAGCGACTTGTCCTCGTCCGGGACGATCAGCTCGGCGTCGACCTCCATGCGCGTGCCGATGCCCGAGCACTCCGGGCAGGCGCCGAAGGGCGAGTTGAAGGAGAAGGAGCGGGGCTCCATCTCCTCGAAGGACAGGTCGTCGTACGCGCAGTACAGGTGCTCCGAGTACATGCGCTCGCGCTCGGGATCGTCGGCCGGGAGGTCGACGAAGTCGAGCACGACCATGCCACCGGAGAGGCCGAGCGCGGTCTCCACGGAGTCGGTCAGGCGGCGCTTGGCGCCCTCCTTGACCGTGAGGCGGTCGATGACCACCTCGATGGTGTGCTTCTCCTGCTTCTTGAGCGTGGGCGGCTCGGTGAGCTGGATCGTCTCGCCGTCGACCCGGGCCCTGCTGTACCCCTTGGTCTGGAGGTCGGCGAACAGGTCGACGAACTCTCCCTTGCGCTCGCGCACCAGCGGCGAGAGCACCTGGAAACGGCTGCCCTGCGGAAGCTCCAGGACCTTGTCGACGATGGCCTGCGGCGACTGGCGCGAGATGGGGCGGCCGCACTCGGGACAGTGCGGCTTGCCGATGCGCGCGAAGAGCAGGCGCAGGTAGTCGTAGACCTCGGTGATGGTGCCGACCGTCGAGCGCGGGTTGCGCGAGGTCGACTTCTGGTCGATGGAGACGGCCGGGGAGAGGCCTTCGATGAAGTCGACGTCCGGCTTGTCCATCTGGCCGAGGAACTGCCGGGCGTACGAGGACAGTGACTCCACGTAGCGCCGCTGTCCCTCGGCGAAGATCGTGTCGAAGGCCAGCGAGGACTTGCCCGACCCCGACAGGCCCGTGAAGACGATGAGCGAGTCGCGCGGAAGGTCGAGCGAGACATTCTTGAGGTTGTGCTCGCGCGCTCCACGGATGATGAGACGGTCGGCCACGCCGGTCCGCACCTTTCTAGAGAGAAGTGACAGGGGCGAGGCCCCCGTCTTTCCCAGACTAGGGGGAGCCACTGACAACGCCGGTTCGGTTCGCCTCGAAGAGAACAATCCCGGGCTTCCAAGAATGCCCGGCGCCGCCCTCGACCTTATAGCACGCGCATTCGATTTGCGGAGGTCGCCCGACACCTTCACCCGAACGTGTGGCGCAGCTATCGTCGGAGACATGAACGATCATGTGCGCGACCTGGCGTCTGTACGTGACGCGACCGAACGGCTGCTCAGCGCAGTCGCCCGACTGGACAACGCTTCTGTGACCGAACCGTCACGGCTGCCCGGCTGGAGCCGTGGACACGTCCTGGCCCACCTCGCCCGCAACGCGGACGCGCTGGTGAACGTCCTGGAGGGGCGGCCGATGTATTCCTCCGCGGACGCGCGCGACGCCGACATCGAGCGGGACGCCCCCAGGCCCCTGGAGGCACAGCTCGCGGACCTGCGCGACAGCGCGGACCGCTTCCAGGAGGCCGGGGCCGCGCCCGCCGACTGGTCCCGCATCCTGGAACTGCGCAACGGGGTGACCGACTCTGCGGACCGGGTGCCGTTCCGGCGCTGGGCCGAGGTCGAGCTGCACCGGGTGGATCTGGGGATCGGGTACGAGCTGGAGGACGTGCCGGAGGAGTTCGTGGAGCGGGAGGTCGCCTTCCTCGCGGACCGCTTCGCCGGGCACCCCGAGGTTCCCTCCACGCGCGTCACGGACGGCACGCGCGCGTGGAGCACGGGCCGCGGCTCCGAAGGCGCCGGAGGCGAGGCGGAGGTCATCGTGACCGGTCCCGCTGCCGCCCTGCTCGGCTGGCTCGCCGGGCGCCGGGACGGGGCGGACCTGCTCGTCAAGGGCGGGCCTCTTCCCGCGCTGCCCCCGCTATAGGCTGAGCGGTATGACGTACAGCGGAGCGGTGAAGGTCGGCGGCCCTGCGGATGTGCACGAGCTGCGGGACCTGATGATCTCCAAGGTCGCGGTCGGCCCGATGGACAACAACGCCTATGTGCTGCGCTGTCGGGCCACGGACGAGCAGCTGCTGATCGACGCGGCCAACGACGCCGGGACGCTGCTCACCCTGATCGGCGCCGACGGGATCACCTCCGTGGTGACCACCCATCAGCACGGTGACCACTGGCAGGCCCTCGCGGAGGTCGTGGCGGCCACGGGCGCGCGTACGTACGCGGGTCGGGACGACGTCGACGGCATCCCCGTACCGACGGACGTACCGGTCGGGGACGGCGACACGATCCGGGTGGGCCGCGTGGAACTGACCGCACGCCATCTGGTGGGGCACACACCCGGTTCGATCGCACTGGTCTACGACGACCCGCACGGCCATCCTCATGTGTTCACGGGGGACTGTCTCTTCCCGGGGGGTGTGGGCAACACACGTAAGGATGCGAAGGCCTTCGCCAGTCTGATCCACGATGTGGAGACGAAGATCTTCGGCGCGCTGCCGGACGAGACGTGGGTCTACCCGGGACACGGCAACGACACGTCGCTGGGCGCGGAGCGCCCCCATCTGCCGGAGTGGCGCGCCCGCGGCTGGTAGCCGGCCCGTTCCCCGTGCCCCTCAGGGGCGCGGGGAACGGCGCGCCCGGCCCGGATCCACGGTCGGCTCACCACGTGACCGCAAGCCGGACAGGGGCACGGGCCGGAGGCTCGCGTGCCCCGTGTGAACAGAGCGCTCACTCCGGTGCCCCGCGCGCGCTCCCCGCGTCCGGGAGCGCGCTGTCCACTGGGAGCAGTCCCGCACAGGATGACGGCTCCTGTGCCGGACGGGTCGCCGGCCCTTCGATCCCCGCCCTCGGCCGGCGGCCCCGCCTGGCAGCGGTGGCCGACGTCCGGCGGCCACCGCCCCGGGCGCCGCGTCCTGCGAGCCGCCCTGGTCCGAACTCTGCGGGCACCCGGATTTGCGCCGCGGACACCCCAGTTCACAGCATTGCAACACCCGTTCCCACTATGCGGACGGTTGCCGCCGCGACCTCGACAGCCGGGCCCGCGTCCTGCCACTCTCCCGCCATGCATCCTGCTCGAAGCACCCTGCGCGGGGTTTCTTCCGCCGCCGCCGTCGCTCTGCTCGCCGTCGCCGTCGCCGTCGGCTGCAGTCCGCAGCCCGAGGAGAAGGCCGCCGACAAGCCCTCCGGCGCTTCGTGCGCCAAGGGCGACCTGGGTACCGAGGTCTCCGGGAAGCTGACGATCGCGACGGACGAGCCCGCGTACGAGCCGTGGTTCAAGGACGGCGAACCGGCGAGCGGCGAGGGCTTCGAGTCGGCCGTCGCGTACGCCGTGGCGAAGCAGCTCGGCTATGGCAAGGGCGACGTCGTCTGGCAGAGCGTGCCCTTCAACAAGGCCTTCGCGCCCGGTGAGAAGACCTTCGACTTCGACATCAACCAGGTCTCGATCAGTGACGAGCGCAAGAAGGCCGTCGATTTCTCGTCCGGCTACTACGACGTACGCCAGGCCGTCGTCGCGCTGAAGGGCTCCAAGGCCGCCGGGGCGAAGACCGTCGCCGACCTCAAGGACGTCAAGCTGGGCGCCCAGGTAGGCACGACCAGCCTCGACCACATCGACGACGTGGTGAAGCCGACGGAGGATCCGGCCGCGTACGCGAAGAACGACCAGGCCAAGTCCGCGCTGAAGAACGGCCAGGTGGACGCCATCGTCGTCGACCTGCCGACCGCCTTCTACATCACCGCGGCCGAGGTCACGGACGCGAGGATCGTCGGGCAGTTCGAGAACCAGGGCGGCACACCGGAGCAGTTCGGGCTCGTCCTGGACAAGGGCAGCGCGCTCACCTCGTGTGTGACGGACGCCGTGGACGCCCTGCGCGAGGACGGCACCCTCGCCGCGATCGAGAAGCAGTGGCTGTCCGAGGCCGTCGACGCGCCGGTTCTCAAGTGACCTCTGTGAAGGAGGAGTCGGGCGGGGAACCGGGCGAGAACCCTGCCGAGGGGGCCGCGCACGATCCTTACGTCCCCTCGCGGCGGCGGATCGAGCGGGAGCGCCACAAACGCTCCCGTGCCCGCCGCGCGACGGCCATCGGCGCGCTCTCCACCCTGGTGACGGGCGTCGTCCTCTACCTCGTGGTCGTCAACGCACCCGGCTGGCCGCGCACGAAGGAGACGTTCTTCAACGCGCGGTACGCGCGCGAGGCGTTCCCCAAGGTCCTCGAAGGCCTGTGGCTGAACGTCCGGCTGCTGCTCGTGTGCGGCGTGGCGGTCCTCGTCCTCGGCATGCTGATCGCCGTCGCCCGCACCCTGCGCGGTCCGGTGTTCTTCCCGCTCCGGGCGCTGGCCGCCGCGTACACCGACTTCTTCCGTGGCCTTCCGCTGATCATCAATCTGATGATCGTGGTACTGGGCGTACCGGCACTGCGGCTGCAGGGCATCACGGTGGATCCGGTACTGCTGGGCGGTACGGCGCTCACGCTGACGTACTCGGCGTACGTGGCCGAGGTCTTCCGCGCCGGCATCGAGTCGGTCCACCCCTCGCAGCGCGCCGCGGCACGCTCGCTCGGGCTGAGCAACCGTCAGGCGCTGCGGTACGTGGTCCTCCCCCAGGCCGTACGCCGCCAGGTGCCACCGCTGCTCAACGATCTGGTGTCGCTGCAGAAGGACACCGGACTCGTCTCGATCGGCGGCGCGGTCGACGCCGTGCGCGCCGCGGACATCATCGTGGGCCGCAGTCTCAACTACACGCCGTACATCGTCGCGGGTCTGGTCTTCGTCGCGTTGACCATTCCGATGACCCGTTTCACCGACTGGGTCACGGCCCGGATGGACCGGCGACAGGCACAGGGAGGCACCATATGAGCGGGACGACCGGCGGGACGACCGGCGGCACGGCCACGGACTCCGCCGCGTCCGCGCCGCGCCCCGTGCTGCGCATGGAGGCCGTCCGCAAGACCTTCGGCAGCTCGGTCGTGCTGCGTGACGTCGACCTGGAGGTCGCTCCGCACACGGTGACGGCGCTGATCGGGGCCTCCGGCTCCGGCAAGTCGACACTGCTGCGCTGCGCGAACCTCCTGGAGGAGATCGACGACGGCGCCATCTGGCTGGACGACGAGGAGATCACCGACCCGCGGGCCGACCAGGACGCCGTGCGCCGCCGTATCGGCGTGGTCTTCCAGGCGTACAACCTCTTCCCGCACATGACCGTCCTGGAGAACGTCACGCTCGCCCCGCGCCGCGTGCACGGCCTGGACCGGGCGGAGGCCGAGGCACGCGCGCGTGAACTGCTCGACCGGCTCGGGCTCGGCACCAAGGCCGGCGAGTACCCGGACCGGCTGAGCGGCGGCCAGCAGCAACGGGCCGCGATCGTCCGCGCCCTGGCCGTACGCCCCCGGCTGCTGCTCCTCGACGAGGTCACCGCCGCCCTCGACCCCGAACTCGTGGGTGAAGTCCTGAACGTCGTCCGGGACTTGAAGGAGGACGGCATGACCATGGTGCTGGCCACGCACGAGATGGGCTTCGCCCGCGATGTCGCGGACCAGATCTGCTTCCTCGACGGCGGCGTCGTACTGGAGCGCGGCACGGCCGAGGAGGTCTTCGGCGAACCGCGGGAGGAGCGCACGCGGCGCTTTCTGCGCCGGATCGTGGAGGCGGGACGGCTCTGAACAGCCGTCAGGCCTCCGCACGGCCCGTTCCCGCCAGCGCCGCGACCCGCTCCACCCCGAACACGTACCCCTGCACACCGCAGCCCGCGATGACACCGTCGGCGCGGAGGGAGACGTACGAATGGTGCCGGAACTCCTCGCGCTGGTGGATGTTGGAGATGTGGACCTCCAACACGGGCAGGCCGTCGCAGGTGTTGAGCGCGTCCAGGATCGCGACGGAGGTGTGCGAGTAGGCGCCGGGGTTGATCACGATGCCGGAGTGGGCGAGGCGTGCCTCGTGGATCCAGTCCACCAGTTCGCCCTCGTGGTTGGACTGCCGGAAGTCGACCGTCCCGCCGTGCCCGGCCGCCGCCTTGGCGCACAACGCCTCGACGTCGGCGAGGGTGTCGGAACCGTAGATCTCCGGCTGCCGCTGGCCCAACAGGTTCAGGTTGGGCCCGTTGAGAATCATGATGGGGGCGTTGGCGAGGGTGCGGGGCACGGTTCCTCCGGTCCGATCGGATGGTTCGGCCCGTTCAGGACCGCTGCTCGGACCCGGTCTATCACGGTGCACCGACAGCCTGACGAGCCCCTGGGCTGCCGATCGCGCCGCCGACCGCCTGCCCGGCGCGTGACGGTGACGTACCGATGCCGGCCGGGCCCCCGCGCGCCCCGTAACTCATGGTGACAGTGGGTGGTTGACGCTGCATGGACCGTGCACGCACAGTAAAGCCCCCTTCCATGCCGCGACTCGCGGCCGCGGCACTCGCCGGAACGGCCATCGAGTTCTACGACTTCTTCGTCTACGGGACGGCCGCCGCGCTCGTCCTCGGCCCCCTGTTCTTCCCCACGTTCTCGCCGCTGGCGGGGACCCTGGCGGCCTTCGGGACCTTCGGTGTCGGGTTCGTCGCGCGGCCCCTCGGCTCGGTCCTGTTCGGGCACATCGGGGACCGGCACGGACGGCGGCCCGTGCTCGTCGCCTCCCTGCTGCTGACCGGCGTCGCGACCGTCGCGGTCGGCTGCGTACCGACGTACGAGTCCATCGGCGTGGCCGCTCCCGTGCTGCTCCTCGTACTGCGCTTCCTGCAAGGGCTCGGGCTCGGCGGGGAGTGGGGCGGGGCGGTGCTGCTGACCGCGGAGCACGCTCCCGCCGACCGTCGCGGACTGTGGTCGAGCTTCCCCCAGATCGGCCCCGCACTGGGGTTCGTCCTCGCCAACGGCGTGATGCTGGCACTGTCGGCGACGCTCACCGACGCGCAGTTCGCGTCCTGGGGCTGGCGGGTGCCGTTCTGGGCGGCGGGCGTGCTCGCCGCCGCCGGACTGTGGCTGCGTTCCTCGCTCGCCGAGAGCCCGCAATTCCTCGAAATGCGGGAGCACGCGCGCGTGCCGCTCGTCGAGGTGGTCCGCGGCCACTGGCGGCTCGTCCTGCTGACGGCCGGAGCCCTCTCCGTCGGATACGCGCTGTTCTACACGGTGACGACCTGGTCCCTCGCCTACGCGACCGAGCGGCTAGGGGTGAGCCGCACCGTCATGCTGGCCGTCATCATGGCGGCCGTCGTGGTCAAGGGCGCGCTCACTCCCCTGGTGGCCGTTCTGAGCGACCGGTACGGACGGCGGCCCCTGTGCCTGGCCGGCTGCGCGGGCTCCGCCCTGTGGATGTTCCCGATGATCGCGCTGCTGTCGACCGGCGAACCGCTGCTGATGTTCCTCGGCTTCCTGGTGGCGCTGATCGCGTTCGTGACGATGTTCGCCGTGATCGCCGCGTATCTGCCGGAGTTGTACGAGCCACGGGTGCGCTGCACGGGGGCGGCGGTGGGCTACAACCTGGGCGGGGTGCTCGGGGGTGCGCTCACCCCGATCGTGGCGACCGCGATCGCCGACCAGAGCGGGCGGGTCCCCTGGGGTGTGGCTGCCTACCTGACGGGCATCGCGCTGCTCAGCCTGAGCTGCTTCGCGCTGCTCCCGGAGACACGGTTCGTGAAGACGGCGGCAGTGGAACCGGCCGCGGCCGAACGGGTCACGGGCTGAGGGGAGCTGAGCGGGCCGGGCTGGCTGGCTGGCTGGCTGGCTGGCTGGCTGGCTGGCTGGCTGGCTGCGGGCCGTGTCGGGATCACGTTGCGCGTAAACGCTTGCGCAAGCGTTTACGCGGGTCTCACGGATTGATCGCGAGCTCCAGATACGCCGCGAACAGCACCAGATGTACGCCGCCCTGGAGCGGGGTCGCCCGGCCGGGGACCACCGTGAGGGAGCTGACCACCACGGTCAGCGCGAGCAGCACCATATGGGTCGCGCCCAGGCCGAGAACGAGCGGCCCGGAGAGCCAGATGGACGCGACGGCCACGGCCGGGATGGTCAGGCCGATGCTCGCCATCGCCGAGCCGAGGGCGAGGTTCAGGCTGGTCTGCACGCGGTCGCGTCGGGCGGAGCGCAGTGCGGCGATCGTCTCGGGGAGCAGCACGAGCAGGGCGATGATCACGCCGACCACGGAGTGCGGCATTCCGGCCGCTTCCACCCCGGACTCGATGGTGGGCGAGACGCCCTTCGCGAGGCCGACCACGCCGACGAGTGCCAGGCCGAGGAACCCCAGGCTGGTCATGGCGGTCCTGGCGGAGGGGATGTCGGCGTGGTCGTCCGCGTCGATCACCTCTCCCTGCCGGGTGATCGGGAGGAAGTAGTCGCGGTGCCGCACCGTCTGGGTGGCCACGAACATGCCGTACAGGACGAGAGAGGAGAGGGCCGCGAAGGTGAGCTGGGCCGTGGAGAACTCCGGTCCCGGCTTGCTGGTGGTGAAGGTCGGCAGCACCAGGCTGAGCGTCGCCAGGGTCGCCACGGTCGCGAGGGCGGCGCCGGTGCCCTCCGCGTTGAAGACGGCCAGGCCGTGCCGCAGGGAGGCGACGAGCAGGCTCAGGCCGACGATGCCGTTGCAGGTGATCATCACGGCCGCGAAAACGGTGTCCCGGGCCAGCGTGGAACTCTTGTCCCCGCCGTCCGCCATGAGGGTGACGATCAGCGCCACCTCGATGATCGTGACGGCGACGGCGAGCACCAGCGAGCCGAAGGGCTCCCCCACCCGATGGGCGACCACCTCGGCGTGGTGGACCGCGGCCAGTACGGCACCCGCCAGCACCAGCGTGACCAGGGCGACGACCGCGCCGGGCAGGCCACGTCCCCAGGTGAGGGCCAGCAGGACGATCGCGATCACGGGCACGACGGCCGTCCACTGCGTCGCGAGTGACCGGAGCCGAACGATCATGCAGCGATCGTCGCAGGCACACCCGGGCCCCGCACTCCGGCAAAACGGCGCGGGGCCCCAGTACATGGACGGCGGCCGACCGAGCGGCTTCGAGCGCGCCCGAAGCCCGAGCCAAGTCCCTGGCTGCGGCCGCGCCAGTGGCGGCCGCGCCCGTGGCCCCTGCCGCTGTGTGCGCCCGCGCTACTTCAGCTCGGACGACTCACGTACGTCGCAGTCGGTGAACTGCGGAGGGCGGCTGCACAGCGCTGCCATCCGCTCCGCCATCCTGGTCGTCTCAGGGGCCGCGCTGTTGCGCATCGCGTCCTCGTACGACTCGAACTCGATGACGACGAGGTGGCGATTGGGGGTGTTCCGGTCCTGCAGGACCATGCGGTGCGTGGGGCCGCCGCTGCGGCCGGCCCAGCGCTTCTCGGCCTCCTTGACCAGCTCTCGCATCTCGTCGATGCGCTCGGTCTCGAAGTCGATGATCTGCGCGAACTTCATGGGTGCCTCCACTCGGCCGGGCGTCCCCGGGCCGGGGACCTCTCAGCACACAAGCAAGCACCGGGAGAGGCGGTCGGCAATTCGCCGAGCGTCGCTCCCGGTGCTGGTTGTTTCTACGTCCGACGCGGTCAGACGTCGATGCTGTCCTTCTCGGACCCTTCGCCCGTCCGGGGTCCTTCGGCCTTCTGCGCCTCTTCGGCCGCCTGCTTCTTGGAGGCCATGAGACTGGTGATCGTGGTGATCACGAGGACGCCGCAGATCACGCCGAGCGAGACCGGGATGGAGATCTCCGGGACATGGACGCCCGACTCGTGCAGCGCGTGCAGCACCAGCTTGATGCCGATGAATCCGAGGATGACCGACAGGCCGTAGCTGAGGTGGACCAGCTTCCTGAGAAGTCCGCCGATGAGGAAGTACAGCTGCCGCAGGCCCATCAGCGCGAACGCGTTGGCCGTGAAGACGATGTACGGGTCCTGGGTCAGGCCGAAGATCGCGGGGATCGAGTCGAGTGCGAAGAGCACGTCGGTGGTGCCGATCGCGAGCATCACGACCAGCATCGGGGTCATGACCCGCTTGCCGTTCTGCTGGATCCACAGCTTGGTGCCGTGGTAGCGGTCGGCGACACCGAAGCGGCGCTCGGCTGCCTTGAGCAGGCGGTTCTCCTCGAACTCCTCGTCCTCGTCGTCGGCGCGGGCTTCCTGGATCAGCTTCCACGCGGTGTAGATGAGGAACGCGCCGAAGATGTAGAAGACCCACGCGAAGCTGGCGAGGATCGCGGCACCGGCGGCGATGAAGATCGCACGCAGGACGAGGGCGATCAGCACACCGACCAGGAGCACACGCTGCTGGTACTGCGTGGGAACCGCGAACTTCGCCATGATCAGGACGAAGACGAAGAGGTTGTCGACGCTCAGAGACTTCTCGGTGATGAAGCCGGCGAAGAACTCACCGGCGGGCTGGCCGCCGGAGAAGAGAAGCAGTCCGAGTCCGAACAGTGCGGCCAGGACGATCCAGACGATCGTCCAGATCCCGGCTTCCTTGATGGATACGTCGTGCGGCTTGCGGCCGATGAAGAAATCGACCCCGATAAGGGCCGCGAGGCCCACGATCGTCAGGACCCAAAGGGTCACGGAAACATCCACTGCGCCTCCGGCAGTTCGTAACGGCAAATGTCAGCGTCGTCGCTGCTGGAGGTCTCTTCCACCCGGTGCGTCCGGGGCGCGTGATGCGTCCGGTGTTACTCGGGCCGACGCCCCGGGATCCGGCCGGATCCGTATTGACGGGTACGTCGCAGTAGGTAGGGAGTACTCCCCTCCGCACTAACGACAGTACCCCAATCACCAAGGAAAGGTAAAGAGATTAGTAAAAGACAGGCCAAGTTCCCTGGTCAGGGCGGTTGACGAAGTCTTGGGAAAGCTGAGTAGAGCCTGCCGGGGCTCAGCGGGTGGGCCCCGAAGGACCTCAGCGGGTGAGCACGGCGGACCTCAGCGGTTCCAGGAGCGACGGGCGGTCGCGACCTGGGTGAGGACGTGCTGGAGCACCTGACTGCCCGGCGGAACACGCGAGGGGTCGTACGTCCACGTGTGCCCGACCCATGGGTCGGCGAGGTGGTCGTCGGGCACCGGAGTGAGCCGGAGCAGCGATCGCCACAGCGGGTCGAGCAACGGCCCGTACGCGGCCGCGTCCTCCCGGTCGGCGACCAGCATGAGGTGCACACCGACGGCCGGGCCCTCGTCCGCGAGGTAGCGCAGCTGGGTGACGGCACGGTCGTCGAAGCCGTGCGGGAAGTCGTTGACGATCAGCAGTTGCTCGGCCGGGTCGAGGTCGGGCGGCAGCGAGTCGGCCGCCCCGCCGCGGATGGCCATCTGCACCAGGTCGACCCGCTGTGTCAGCCGGGCCAGTACCTCGGTCACTCCCGCGGCGCCGACGGCGGGCGGGGATCCGAGCACCCCCGTGCTCACGAGCGGCGCGAGGGACGAGGCCGCCGAACCCGCCGCGTCGATGACGTGCACGGTGTACTCGCCCGCCGGATAGACGGCGAGCAGCCGGGCCGCGTGTGCCACGGCCGTGTCCATGGCGAGGCGGCGCAGGTCGTCGGAGTCCGCTATCGAACCGTCGAAGGATCCGGTACGACCGCTGTCGATCCACAGTCCGCGCTCGAGCGGCAGCCGCACCAGCATCGGAATGCTCAGGCCGGCGCTCTCGGGCAGGTGCAGATCGCCCAGACGCACCGCCATGGGGATCTCCATCGGGACCCGGTAGCCGTGCCAGGCGGGATTGTCCCAGCGTGCGAACGCGGGTGGCAGCGCGGGCTCGACGACCTCGGCCTCGGCGGTGAGCTGGGCGAGGTCGCGGTCGAGTGCCTGCCTGGCCCGGTCGACCAGCTCGGCGTGCTTGCCGCGGGCCGCCTCGCGGGCGGCGTCGCCCTGGCCGCCGATCCTGGCGCGCGGGTCGGACAGAGCCTTGTCGAGCTCCTGCTCCATACGCGACTCGGCGAAGTCGACCGCGCTGCGGTACGCGGCCGTGGTGCGGGCCAGGTCCTCGAACATGCCCCACACCTGGTTGTAGAGGCGCTCCTCCATGGACCAGCCGGTCGCGTCGCCCGCCACGGGCTGCGCGTGCTGACCCGGCTGGGCCGGGGGTGCGGTCGGCGCGGGCGGAGGCGGCGCGGCGGCCTGCCGGCCGGGGTGACTGTAGTTGACGGGGCCACCGGCTCCGGGGCCGCCGGGCTGGGTGACGGCGGACGGGTCCGCCGACGCGGAGGCCGCGGGATAGCCGGACTGCGGCGCCCCGGATCCGGCGCCGGGCGTCGTGGATCCCTGGCCGCCGGGGTGGCCGTGCTGCGGTGCTCCCTGGCCGGACACGTCGGGAGACGTCGATCCGCCCTGGTCCTGCCCCAGCGCGGGTGTCGCGGCGTGCCGGGAGCGGTCGCCCTCGGCCGCGCGCGGCGGCGGCGCGGACACCGAGCGGGCGAGGCCCTGGACGACCGCTTCGTTGATGCTGCCCGCGAGCTGGCGGGCCTGGGGAAGACCCTGGTCGGTGAGGAGCTCGGCGAGACCGCCCGCGTACCCCTGACCCACCGCGCGGACCTTCCAGGCGCCCTGCCTGCGGTAGAGCTCCAGTGCGACGACGGCCGACTCGATGTCGAGCCCCGTGACCGTGTAGCTGGCGACCTCGGAGCCGTCGAGCCCGGTGACCGCGACGAAGGGGGCGGCGACGGCTCCGAACCGGACCGGACCGCCCACTCCGGACGGCAGGGCGAGCAGCACGCTGATCCGGTGCACGGATTCCGGCAGGGCGTCCAGGTCGCACGCGAGCCGGTGATCGGCCGCCGCCTGCTTGGACACCTCTATGCCCGGCAGAGTGGGTGAGCCCGGATGGGCCACCCACTCGACGCCGTGCACCTGGCCCCGCTCGTCGCTGAGCGTGGCCCCGGCCACGATCGGCTTGCCGGCCGACACCCGGATCTCCAGTCGGGCCTGGGAGAGCGGGTGGTTCTGCCCCCGGACCAGCTCAGCCGTCATCGCCTTCGTTCCCCCTGTGTACTCGTGTGCTGCTCGCCGCGCCGGCCGGGCTGTCTAGAGGTGCGGCAGGATCGCCGGCATCAGGTCCTGGAAGGTACGGCCGTTGGCAGGCGTACCAAGGGCGGTCATCTGCCAGCCCGCGCCCGCGCGGTGGACCTTCGCCATGATCTGCGCGGTGTACTGTCCGCCGCCGGCCAGGGTGTAGCGGGCCAGCTCCTGGCCGTTGGTCTCGTCGACCAGACGGCAGAACGCGTCCTGCACCTCCTGGAACGTCTGGCCCGTGAACGAGTTCACGGTGAAGACGATCTGGTCGATGTGGACCGGGATGCGCGCGAGGTCCACGAGGATCGCCTCGTCGTCGCCGCCCTGGCCCACACCGCCGACGAGGTTGTCACCGGTGTGCCGCACGGAGCCGTCGTCGCTGACGAGGTGACGGAAGAACACCACGTCGACCGGCTGCTTGTCCGCGAACAGCACGGCGGACGCGTCGAGGTCGATCTCGCGCGTACGAGAACCGAACAGGCCACGTCGCGGGGCTGCCTGCCAGCCGAGCCCCATGCGCACCGCGGTCAGCGTGCCTCCGTCGTTCTTCTGCAGACTGATGGCCTGACCCTTGGTCATGTTGACCGTCACGCGCTGTTCCCTTCTCGGACTGTCCCCTGTTGCCGCAGAATCCTGCGGTTGACCAGCAACCCTACGCAGAGCCACTGACAGCCTCGAAGCCCGGTGCACACTTTGTGTCGGTCTTGCAACACTGTGCGGCGGCCCGGACGTCAGGCGATACCGGCTTCCTTCATCTGACGCAGCTCCTTCTTCATCTCCGAGACCTCGTCACGCAGCCGTGCGGCGATCTCGAACTGCAGGTCCGCGGCGGCCGCGCGCATCCGCTGCGTCATCTCCTCGATCTGCCCGGCGAGTTCCTCCGCGGGGCGGTCGGTCGGCACGCTCGCCTTGTCCTTGGCGGACTTGGCTCCCTTGCCCGCCTTGGATCCCAGTGCGGGCACGGGGGCCTTGGCGTTCTTGCCGTCCTTCGCCTTGCGGTAGCCCGAACCGAGCAGCTGCTCCGTGTCGACGTCCTCGCGGGCGATCTGCGCCACGATGTCGTTGATCTTCTTGCGGAGGGGCTGGGGGTCAATACCCCGCTCCGTGTTGTACGCGACCTGCTTCTCCCGGCGCCGGTTGGTCTCGTCGATGGCCTTCTCCATCGCCGGGGTGATCTTGTCGGCGTACATGTGGACCTGACCGGACACATTGCGCGCCGCGCGGCCGATGGTCTGGATCAGCGAGGTGCCGGAGCGCAGGAAGCCCTCCTTGTCGGCGTCGAGGATCGCCACCAGGGAGACCTCGGGCAGGTCGAGGCCCTCCCGCAGGAGGTTGATGCCGACGAGGACGTCGTACTCACCGGCGCGCAGCTCACGCAGCAGTTCGACCCGGCGCAGGGTGTCGACGTCACTGTGCAGGTAGCGGACCTGGATGCCCATTTCGAGGAAGTAGTCGGTGAGGTCCTCGGCCATCTTCTTGGTGAGCGTGGTGACGAGGACGCGCTCGTCCTTCTCGGTGCGCTTGCGGATCTCGTGCACCAGGTCGTCGATCTGGCCCTCGGTCGGCTTGACCACGACCTCGGGGTCGATGAGGCCGGTGGGGCGGATGATCTGCTCGACGAAGCCGTCCCCGCGCGAGAGCTCGTACTTGCCGGGTGTCGCCGACAGGTAGACGGCCTGTCCGATGCGCTCCTGGAACTCCTCCCACTTCAGGGGGCGGTTGTCCAGGGCGGAGGGCAGCCGGAAGCCGTGGTCGACGAGGGTGCGCTTGCGGGAGGCGTCGCCCTCGTACATCGCGCCGATCTGGGGAACCGTGACGTGCGACTCGTCGATGACGAGCAGGAAGTCGTCCGGGAAGTAGTCGAGCAACGTGTTCGGCGGGGAGCCCTGCTCGCGGCCGTCGAAGTGCATCGAGTAGTTCTCGACGCCGGAGCAGGAGCCGATCTGGCGGAGCATCTCCAGGTCGTACGTCGTGCGCATGCGCAGCCGCTGGGCCTCCAGGAGCTTGCCCTGCTTCTCCAGCTCGGACAGGCGCTCTCCCAGCTCCTTCTCGATGTCGTTGGCGGCGCGCTCCAGGCGCTCGGGCCCTGCGACGTAGTGGGTGGCCGGGAAGATGTACAGCTGCTGGTCGTCGGTGATGATCTCGCCGGTGAGCGGGTGCAGCGTGGAGAGGGCCTCGATCTCGTCACCGAACATCTCGATGCGGACGGCCAGCTCCTCGTAGACCGGGAAGATCTCGATGGTGTCGCCGCGGACGCGGAAGGTGCCGCGGGTGAAGGCCAGGTCGTTGCGCGTGTACTGGATGTCCACGAAGCGGCGGAGCAGGTCGTCGCGGTCGATCTCGTCGCCGACCTTGAGGTTGACCATGCGGTCCACGTACTCCTGCGGCGTGCCCAGGCCGTAGATGCAGGAGACCGAGGCGACCACGACGACGTCGCGGCGGGTGAGCAGCGAGTTGGTGGCGGAGTGGCGCAGTCGCTCCACCTCCTCGTTGACCGAGGAGTCCTTCTCGATGTAGGTGTCCGACTGCGGGACGTAGGCCTCGGGCTGGTAGTAGTCGTAGTACGAGACGAAGTACTCGACCGCGTTGTTCGGCAGCAGCTCGCGGAACTCGTTGGCCAGCTGGGCGGCCAGCGTCTTGTTCGGCGCCATCACGAGGGTAGGGCGCTGAAGCTTCTCGATCATCCACGCGGTGGTCGCGGACTTTCCGGTGCCGGTGGCGCCGAGGAGGACGACATCCTTCTCACCTGCGAGGACGCGCCGCTCAAGCTCGGCGATGGCAGCGGGCTGGTCGCCGCTGGGCTGGTAGGAACTGACGACCTCGAAAGGCGCCACCGTGCGTTCGATCTTGGATACGGGCCGCATGGAATCAACCGTACGACCCCGCACTGACAACGGGGTCCTCTCACCAGTTCTGCGGGGTCCGGGAATCGTCGTGGTGGCGGGAGCGCGGGCCGGGCACGTGCCCGCGACCGGTGTGGTGGACGGTGTGGGCCGGGATGCCGGGCTTCTGCTCGGCGGCACTCCAGTCGGGCTTGCCCATGACCATCAGCGGGTCGAACATCACGACGACGCCGGCGAGCAGCAGGAAGGCCAGCGGGCCGATCATCAGGGGCGCCAGCAGGGAGGCGGGCGAGTCCCCTGAGGGGGCGCTGGTGGCGCCGTGCAGGTGGACGCTGAGTGCGGCCATTCCCGTGTAGTGCATGCCGCTGACGGCGAGGCCCATGACGAGGCTCGCGCCCACGCTCCACAGGAAGCCGCGGACCTGGCCCGCCGCCCACAGGGCCGCGATCGCGGCGGCGACGGCTATGACGACCGAAGCGGCGACGGTGAAGGTGTTGTACTCGAGCTTCCCGTTGAGCCGCATTCCGGCCATACCCAGGTAGTGCATGGAAGCGACGCCGAGTCCGGTGATGGTGCCCCCTGTGAACAGGGCTGTTCCGGAGGCTCCCCGGTATCCGACGATGAAGATCCCGACGCCGACCATGACGATCGCGACGCCGAGACTCGCGAAGGTCATCAGCATGTCGTAGTTGATCGGGGTCTCCTGGACGGAGAACCCCATCATGGCGATGAAGTGCATGGTCCAGATGCCGGAGCCGATCGCCGCGGACCCGAGGGCGAGCCAGCCCGGGCGCCAGGAACGGGTGACGAGCATCGACCTCGTGGTGCAGCGCAGACCGAGCGCTCCGCCGAGGCACGCCATCAGGTACGCCACGAGTGGCGTGACGAGTCCGTAGCTGAATCCGTCGACCGTGCCCTGCATGCGCGGTTGCCTTTCCGCCCTGTTACATCCCGGAATTCCGTGAAACGCCCCCGCCCCAGGAGCGCCGCAGCGACCAGGGTTGTCGCAGAGAGTATGACTCGCACCTGAACGGTCGAACGATTTTCCGGCAAAGAATCACGACCTTGCCCCAGTTGTGCGGCACGCGTGATCGGACTTGGGCAACTCCATTCAATTTATGGCCATCCTGTACCCCCCTGAAGTTGACCCCCTGCTGTCACTCTGGGACCGTCCGTGATCGCAGACGCTAGGAGTACGCATGCACGCGCGCGCTGCCGCCGCCACGACCACCGCGCTCCTGGGAGCCGCCGTCGTTCTCCCCGCCCCCCTCGCTCACGCAGCCGTGAGCACCGACCAGCCCCTGGTCATCGCACACCGCGGAGCCTCGGCGCAAGCCCCTGAGAACACACTCGCCGCCATCGACCGAGCGGCCCGTCTCGGGTTCCGCTGGGTCGAGAACGACGTCCAGCGCACCAAGGACGGCCGGCTCGTCGTGATCCACGACGACAGCCTGGCCCGCACGACCGATGTGGAGGAGGTCTTCCCCGGGCGGGCCCCCTGGAAGGTGAAGGACTTCACCGCCGCGGAGATCGCCCGCCTGGACGCGGGCAGCTGGTTCAGCCCCCGCTACGCGGGCGCGCGCGTCCCGACGCTGAAGCAGTACATGAACCGGGTGTCGCGCAACCACCAGAAGCTCGTCCTGGAGATCAAGAACCCCGAGCTGTACCCGGGCATCGAGCGGGAGACCCTCAGGACCCTCAGCAACGAGGGCTGGCTGGGCCCGGCCCACGTACGGAGCAAGCTCGTGATCCAGAGCTTCAGCGCGGACAGTGTGCGTAAGGTGCACGCTCTGCGGCCCGACGTCAAGACGGGGTTCCTCGGCACTCCGTCGGTCGCGGAACTGCCCGCGTACGCGCGGTTCGCCGATCAGATCAACTCGTCGCACACGACGATCTCCCTCGGATACGTCGCCGCGATCCACGCGCTCGACGGGCCGCACGACAAGCCCCTGGAGATCTTCACCTGGACCGTCGACACCCCTTCGGACACGCGGCGCGTCGCGGGCCTCGGCGTGGACGGCATCATCACGAACAAGCCCGACGTGGTGCGGAAGGCTCTGCACGAGGGCTGAGCACACCGGCCGACAGCCCGTCGCCGGTGGCACGGACGCTCGCTCGTACACGTCCGCGCCACCGGCGTTGTCAGTGGTGCGCCGTACGGTGGAGCGCATGAACAGCCATGGGCAGGACGAGCAGCGGGTGGTGTGGGCCGTCGTCGACAGCGGCATCGGCCCGCTGCTGCTGGCGGCGACCGGCGAAGGCCTGGTCAGCGTTGTCTTCCACGCCACGGACGAGGTGCGTGACAGGACACTTGAGCGACTCGGGTCGCGGTTCGGCGCCGAGCCCGTCGAAGCACCGCGGTCCCCGCTGCTTGCCGAGGCGATACGTCAGTTCGCGGCGTACTTCGCGGGTGAGCGCCGTGACTTCGAGCTGCCGCTGGACTGGTCCCTGATCTCCGGGTTCAACCGTCAGGTGCTGCGCGAGCTGGCGTCCGGCGTTCCGTACGGGGCGGTAGTCGGCTACGGCGATCTGGCGCGGCGGGTCGGTCAGCCGGGTGCGGCCCAGGCGGTGGGGACGGCCATGGGAGCCAATCCGCTGCCCGTCGTGGTGCCCTGCCACCGGGTCGTGGAGAGGGACGGCGGCATCGGCGGGTTCGGGGGCGGCGTCGAGACGAAGCGGAAGCTGCTTGCACTGGAAGGTGTGCTGCCGGAGCCGTTGTTCTAGGGCCTGTCTGTCGTCTTCGGAGTGTTCCGGGGTCAGGACCAGGGGGAGACTGCGCCGATGACCACGCCCGAGTTCACTCATGTGCACGCGTCCGACCCGGTGCGATTCGCGGGCCCGGGCCGCGTGTTCGCCGCCCTCCTCACCCACGTCACTTCCCTCGATCTCCTCGCTCGGGCGTGTTCGCGGTGACCGCCGTCGAGCGACCGGTCGCCGTGCCCTTCCACGCGGCCGGACTGCCCGCGCTGCGACGCCGGACCTCCGCCGTGCTCATCGCCAGTCAGATCCTCGGCGGGCTCGGGGTGGCCACGGGCATCGCGCTCGCAGTGGTCCTGGCCCGGGAAGTCGCCGGTACCGAATCGCTCGCCGGGCTGGCACCCACCGCGACCGTCGCCGGGACGGCGGTGCTCTCGGTGCCGCTGGCCGCGCTGATGACCGCGCGCGGTCGCCGGCCCGGTCTCGTCCTGGCCTACCTCATCGGGGCGTTGGGCGCCGGGGTCGTGGTGGCCGGTGCGGCCGTGGACAGCTTCCCTCTGCTGCTGGTCGGCATGGCGGGTTTCGGCGCGGCCTCGTCGGCGAACCTGCAGGCACGGTTCGCGGCCGCCGATCTGGCCGAGCCTGAGCGGCGGGCCCGGGCCATCTCGAACGTCGTGTGAGCCACGACGATCGGCGCGGTCCTCGGCCCCAACATCGCCGCGCCCGCGGGCCGCAGTGTCTCCGGGCTCGGCATACCGGAGGCGGCGGGCCCCTTCGTGTGGGCGGCCGGGGTGTTCCTCATATCCGCGCTGCTGGTCGCGGTGCTGCTGCGGCCCGACCCGCTGCTCACCGCCCGCGCACTGGCGCCGGTCGAGGAGCAGTCCCCCGCGGCGCGGTCCATCAGGGCGGGGGCCGCCGCCGTCCGGGCGTCCCCGCGTGCGCGGCTGGCCCTGGTCACGGTGGCCGTTTCGCACACGACGATGGTGTCGGTCATGTCGATGACGCCGCTGGACCTCGGCCACCACGGGGCGGGCATCGATCTGATCGGGCTGGTCATCAGCGTCCACATCGCGGGGATGTACGCGTTCTCACCGGTCATGGGGCGGCTGTCCGACCGGTTCGGCAGGCTCTCGGTGATCGGTCTGGCCGTGGCGCTGCTGGCCTGCGCCGCCCTCCTCGCGGGCACCGCGGGCGCCGACCACCGGCAGACCGCCGCCGGGCTGTTCCTGCTGGGCCTCGGCTGGTCCGCCGGCCTCGTCTCCGGCTCCGCGCTCCTGACCGACTCGGTGCCCCAGCCCGCGCGCGCCGCCGCTCAGGGACTCTCCGACCTGACCATGAACACCTCGGCGGGACTCGGCGGGGCCGCCGCGGGCCTCGTCGTCGCCCAGGCGAGCTACGCCTGGTTGAACGTCGTAGCCGCCTGCCTGCTGCTGCCGCTCGGCGCACTGGCCCTGTTCACCCGGGGCCGCAAGTCCCGCCCGTGATGGGCCGGACGGGGCCCGCGCGAAGGCTGGCCGGAACGGTTCTGCGGTAGCAGACTCCGCCATGCGCAGAGCCACTGGCATCCGAAGTCACGGGGGCCGAAGGGACGGCGATCACGGGTATGAGCGGGAACAGGGCAGTCGCGTATCTCAAGCCGGGAGCGGTGGAAGTCAGGACCATCGACTACCCGACGCTCGAAATGCAGGACGGGCCGGGAGTGGCCTCCGCGAACATCGGCCGCAAGTGCCGCCACGGAGTCATCCTGAAGGTACTCGCCAGCAACATCTGCGGCAGCGACCAGCACATGGTGCGCGGCCGTACGACCGCGCCCGAGGGGCTCGTCCTCGGGCACGAAATCACCGGAGAGGTCATCGAGCGGGGCCCGGACGTCGAGTTCGTCGAAGTCGGCGACATCGTCTCGGTGCCCTTCAACATCGCCTGCGGGCGGTGCCGCAACTGCAAGGAGCGCAAGACCGGCATCTGTCTGAACGTGAACCCGGCCCGCCCCGGGGCGGCATACGGCTATGTCGACATGGGCGGCTGGGTCGGCGGCCAGGCGGAGTACGCGATGATCCCGTACGCGGACTTCAACCTGCTGCGGTTCCCGGACCGGGACCAGGCCCGCGAGAAACTGCTCGACCTGACCATGCTGTCGGACATCTTCCCGACGGGCTTCCACGGCGCGGTGAGCGCGGGCGCCGGGGTCGGCTCGACGGTGTACGTGGCAGGTGCGGGGCCGGTCGGTCTCGCCGCCGCGGCGTCGGCGCAGCTGCTCGGTGCCGCAGTCGTCATCGTCGGCGACCTCAATGCCGAACGTCTCGCACAGGCCAGGAGTTTCGGCTGCGAGACGGTCGATGTCGGCCGGGGCGACGTGGGCGAGCAGATCGAGCAGATCCTGGGCGAGCCGGAGGTGGACGCGGCCGTCGACGCCGTCGGTTTCGAGGCGCGGGCCCATGGGCCGGACGCCCCGGAGGCGCCCGCCACGGTGCTCAACTCGCTGATGGGCCTCACGCGCGCGGGCGGCTCGCTGGGCATCCCGGGCCTGTACGTCACGGACGATCCCGGTGGGGTCGACCAGGACGCGCGGACCGGCACGCTCAAGGTGCGGCTCGGTCTGGGGTGGGCGAAGAGCCACCGCTTCACCACAGGTCAGTGCCCGGTGATGCAGTACCACCGCGGGCTGATGAAGGCGATCCTCCACGAGCGGGTGCACATCGCCAAGGCCGTCAACGCGACGGTGATCGGCCTGGAGGACGCGCCGCGCGGCTACGCCGAGTTCGACCAGGGCGCCAGCCGTAAGTACGTCCTCGATCCGCACGGGTCCCTCAGTGGGGTACGACCCGTCTGAGGCTGCCAGGGAACGAAAAGGGGTGCCCACGCGCGCGTGGGCACCCCTTTTCGTTCCCTGGGCTGGCCACAAGGCTTTTCGTTCCTCGGGTGGTCGCGAGGGTTTGGCCGGGCGCGCCGCCCGCCAGGGATGAGAGGAGAACCGACAGACAGGAGGCACGCGCGTGCTGGTGGTGTCCGAAGAGGTTCGGGAGGCGCTCGCCGCGGGGCGGCCCGTGGTGGCTCTGGAGTCGACGATCATCGCGCACGGGCTGCCGCGTCCGCGCAATCTCCAGGTGGCGCTGGAACTGGAGGAGGCCGTACGCCAGGAGGGTGCCGTTCCGGCGACGATCGCCGTGCTCGACGGGCGCCCCCATGTGGGCCTCGACAAGGAGCAGGTGGACCGGGTCGCCAACGAGGACGGCATCCGAAAGCTGGGACATCGCGATCTGCCCCTGGCGGTCGCCGCCGAGGTCAGCGGGGCGACCACGGTGTCGGCGACGGCACTGCTGGCCGCGCAGGCCGGGGTACGGGTGTTCGCCACGGGCGGCCTCGGGGGCGTACACCGGGAGTGGACGCTGACGCAGGACGAGTCCGCGGACCTGGGGCTCCTCGCGCGTACCCGGATCACCGTGGTGTGCGCGGGGGTGAAGTCCATCCTGGATGTGCCGGCGACCCTGCAGCGTCTGGAGACGCTGGGTGTCGCGGTCGCCGGGTACGGCACGGACCGCTTTCCCGGCTTCTACCTGTCGGACTCGGGACACCCGGTGGACTGGACGCTGGAGTCACCGGACGAGATCGCGGCCGTCATGCGCGCGCAGGACGCCCTGGACGGACCCGATTCGGCGCTGATCGTCGCCAATCCCGTGCCCGAGGCGCAGCAGCTGGATCCCGCGCTGCACGCGCGCGTGCTCGCCGACGCGCTGCACGCGTGCGAGGCGGAGGGCGTGAGCGGCCAGGCGGTCACGCCGTTCCTGCTCGACCACCTGGTGCGCCACACCGACGGGGCGTCACTTGAGGCCAACCTGGCGGCGGTACGCGGCAACGTACGGCTCGCCGGGCGGATCGCGGCGGCCTGGGCACGGGCGTGACGGGGGCGGTCTCGACGGGCACCGGCGTGGCAGGGACGGGCGGCGCCGGTGGGGCCCTCCTTGTCGTCGGTGACGTCATCACCGACGTCGTCGCCCGGCACCGCGGGCCGCTCGCACCGGGCACCGACACGGCCGCGGTCGTCCGGACCGTGCCGGGCGGTGCGGGCGCCAACGTCGCGTGCTGGGCGGCCCGTCGGGACGGTACGGAGGTGCGGTTCCTCGGCCGGGTGGGCGCGGACTCGGCGGCGTGGCACGAGCGGGAGCTGGTGGCTTCCGGAGTGCGCCCGCGCCTGGTCGTCGACCCGCGCGCATCGACGGGGACGGTGGTCTGCCTGGTCGACACGGGCGCCTCGGCGGAGCGCACCTTCCTCACGGACAGCGGAGCGTCCCTGCGCCTGGACGCCGACGACTGGTCGCCCGCGCTGCTCGACGGTGTCGCACGGCTGCACCTGTCGGGCTATCTGTTCTTCTCCGCACCGTGCCGGGCGCTGGTGTCGGTGGCGATGGAGTCGGCACGCGCGCGTGGAGTACCGGTGAGCGTGGATCCCGCGTCGGTGGGGTTCCTCGCCGAACTGGGCGTGAACCGTTTCCTCTCCCTCACCGAGGGGGTCGACGTCCTGCTGCCGAGCCGGGACGAGGCCTGTCTGCTGACAGGCCTGCCCGATACGGCGGACGCGGCGGCGAAGCTGAGCCGCCACATTCCGCTGGTGGTGGTCAAGCAGGGAGATGCCGGAGCCCTCGTCGCCCGGTCGGGGGCGGTCCGGGCCCGGGTTCCGGCGGAATCGGCGACCCCCGTCGACACCACGGGCGCCGGCGACGCCTTCACCGGAGCCTTCCTGGCCGCGCTGCTCGCGGGCGGCCGACCGGAGGAGGCGGCCGCCGAGGGGTGCCGGGCCGGGGCCCGGGCGGTGGAACAGGTGGGCGGAAGGCCGGAGCCGAGGAGCCGACCGCCCGGCACGGCACGGCCTTGAACAACCGTCATGGCCCGCATGCCCCCATGGCCCCCCGGCCCTCCTGGCCGTCCTGGCCGTCCTGGCCGTCCTGGCCGTCCTGGCCGTCCTGGCCGTCCTGGCCGTCCTGGCCGTCAACGGGAGTGGACAGCCATGGATGGCCCTCTGCAGCCATGAATGGACCTATCCCTTACGTCCCCACGCCGAGATCAGCGGTGCCGTGGCCAGGTCCATGCCGCCCGCGGCCACGTTCGCCAGGTGACGGTCGATGTCCTGGTCGGTGGCGAGGCCCGCCGCGACGAGCTGATCGCGGGCCTGGCCGACCGTCGCGGACTCCAGGGCCGCGCAGGCGGACGAGGTGAGCGGGAAGTACGCGTCGGCCCCGACCTGCCGCAGTCCGGCCTCACGGAGCAACCGGGGAAGCCGACGCCCGTACGAGAGTTCGGCGCCCCGCTCGGCGAGTACGTCACGCATCGCATGGCGCAACCGGTTGGCCAGCTGCTGCTCGGGACCGCGCTCGTCCGGGCAGGCCAGCGGCTGCAGTGTGGGATCGGCGTCCTCGACCAGGAGCCGTCCGCCGGGCCGCAGCGCCCTGACCATCGTGCGCAACGCCTTCTCCCGGTCCGGCACATGGGCGAGGGCGAGCCGGGCGTGCACGAGGTCGAAGCCCTCCCCCGGCGGCTCGTCGACACCCACGTCGTGGATACGCAGCTGGATCGGCGGCCGGACGGCCAGGGGCGCCCAGGAGGTGTCGAGGTCGGTCGCGACGACCCGGCCGGTGGGGCCGACCCTCTTGGCGAGCCAGGACACCACGGACATCCCGCCCGCTCCCACCTCCCAGCAGCGCCACCCGGATCCGATGCCGAACCGTTCGATGTGCCGGAACGTCGTGGGGTCGAAAAGAGTGGCGAGGGCGTCGAATCGCTGCCCCGCCTCGGGCTGCCGGTTGTCGAGGAGGTGTCCGTCGGTTCGCGTCATGCCCTGATCATCCCATTTGTAGGGCTTTTCCCCGAGGGGCGACGCTCCCGACGTGAGGGCGTCGCACGCGACGGGCCCGCGGCACGGTGTGGCTTTCGCGTCGCTCCGACCGACGAGTTCCGGAGCGGAATGTTCCGTTCCCACAGGCCGAACCGGCCGTCGAAACATCCTGGCAGACTGGCCGCGGCAAGGCGCAGAGTGCGGCGCGAGGAGATCCACGCAGGGAGATCCAGATGTCCATGGCAGGGAATCTGCGGAAGGTCACGAGCCTGAGCAAGGTCGGCGGTCTCCGCAGGGTGGCACGGCTGACACGACGGCGTGCCCGTGTCGACCTGAGCCATCCCGCCCGGTCACCGCTGGGTTCCGCGGTGGTGAACTGCGTGGCGTACGAGGAAGGGGCCAGGGTCCCCGCCGGCCGCGATCTGGTCGAGACGGTGGAGCGGGTCCGCAAGGCCGACGGCGGTTTCGTCTGGCTCGGGCTGCACGAGCCGACCGAGGTGGAGTTCGCGGGCATCGCCGAGCTCTTCGACCTGCACCCGCTGGCGGTCGAGGACGCGGTGGACGCCCACCAGCGCCCGAAGCTGGAGCGGTACGGCGAGACGCTGTTCGCGGTGTTCAAGACGGTCTGCTACGTAGAGCACACCGAACTGACGGCGACCAGCGAGGTGGTGAACACCGGCGAGATCATGGTGTTCGTCGGCCGGGACTTCGTGGTGACGGTGCGCCACGGCCGGCACGGCTCGCTGGGTCCGCTGCGCGAGGAGCTGGAAGCCAACCCCCAGCAGCTCAGCAAGGGGCCGGCCGCCGTACTGCACGCGATCGCGGACCATGTGGTGGACGACTACCTGAATGTCACGGCCTCCGTGCAGGAGGACATCGACGAGGTCGAGACGGCCGTGTTCGCGGCGGACGGCGCGCGGGCCGACCCCGGACACATCTACCAGCTCAAGCGTGAACTGCTGGAGCTGAAGCGGGCGGTGGTCCCGCTGGGCCGGCCCATCATGGATCTCGCCACACGGCCGATACGGGTGATCGACCCGGAGATACAGGCCTACTTCCGGGACGTCTCCGACCACCAGCTGCGGGCCGCCGAGCAGATAGCCGCGTTCGACGAACTGCTCAACTCCATCCTGCAGGCGCACCTCGCGCAGGTGAGCGTGGCGCAGAACGAGGACATGCGGAAGATCACGGCATGGGCGGCGCTGATCGCCGTGCCGACGATGGTCTGCGGTGTCTACGGCATGAACTTCGATCACATGCCGGAGCTGCACTGGAAGTTCGGGTACCCCTTGGCGGTCGGCGTGATCACCGTCGCGTGTCTCACCCTCTACCGGGGATTCAAGCGGAACGGCTGGCTGTGAACTCCCGCTCGTCCGGCAACAGTCTGCCGGACGGGCGGGCGGGCGAGCGGGCGTACAGACGGGCGAGCGGGCGGGCGGGCGGGCGACGTCACGGTGGGTCGTGGGGCACAGAGCCCTGGCGAACGAGGCACGGGGTCATGGAGCACAGGGCCGCGGCCATGGAAGCTCCGGCGTCGGCGCGCCCCGTTCCTCAGCGCGAGTCGCTCTTCGCGTAGACCCTCTCGACCCAGCTCGCGAGTTGTTCGTCCGTCAGGTGCGAGGCCAGATCGGCCTCGCTGATCATTCCGACCAGGCGTTTGTTCTCGATCACAGGGAGGCGACGGATCTGATGTCCCTGCATTTCACCGAGCACCTCGCTGACGTCGGCGCTCGCCTCGATCCAGCGCGGGGTGCCCTTGGCCATCTCGCCCGCGGTGACGCGCGCCGGGTCGTGACCCATGGCCACACAACCGATCACGATGTCGCGGTCCGTGAGGATGCCGCAGAGCCGTTCGTTCTCGTCGCTGATGGGCAGTGCGCCCACCTTGAGCTCGCGCATCAGCTGAGCGGCCCGGTCCAAGGTCTCGTGAGCGGGGATCCACTGGGCGCCGCGATGCATGATGTCTCCGGCGGTGGTCATGTAGTACCTCCCGGTGCCGGACGGCCGGCGCGGCGCAAAGACGCACCGCTAGTCCCGGCGCCCTACATTCTCGCGGGGTACGGAGAGATACGCACCCCGACGGCCGCGGTTTCGGACCGACGCCCCCGCCCCACACCCTTCGAGTTGCTCCACACCCCTGCACTCACACCGAGAAGCCGACGATCCGCTCGGGCAGTACGCGGATGATCACGCGGACCTCGTCGTCCTTCTCCCCGGGAGGGTCGACGCCGAGGTACTTGTGCGAGAGCTCGTACGGGAGGCGCTTGCCCTCGTCGGGGAGGATCTCGGCGGTGCCGCGGATCTCCACCGAGGTGTAGGGGTCGGCGAGGTCGAAGACCGAGAGGCTGACCCGGGGGTCACGTCGGAGGTTGCGGACCTTCTGCCGACCGTCCGTCGAGGAGAAGAGAACGGTGTCGCCCTCGCGTTTGATCCAGACCACCGAGTTCTGGGGTGCTCCGCCGGGGCCGAGGGTGGCGACGCTCGCGAAGTTCTTGCCGTCGAGGAGTGTGCGGACCGAATCACCGAAGGAGGTCGTCGTCATGCCGTCAGACTAACTACATGCACGTGCATATATAACCCTTGGGTACGGGAATTGTGCGCGGGACTACCGTGCAGGACGCCCGTACCGGGCGACGGTCGTCCCGTCAGCCGTTCCACGCCGGGTGGCGGGGGTCGTCCGCCCGCACCAGGACGTCGACCGTGTCGCCCGGAGCCGTTTCCGTCTCGTACCACTCGTACGCGGGGAGCGTCCAGTGCTCCTCCTGCGGGGTGCGGCGGCGCAGGGCGGCCGGTGAGAGGCGTACGTGGACGGTGAAGTCGAAGGGGAACCAGTGGTGCAGAAGCAGCGGTCCGTGCAGCAACAGCATGGCTCCGGGAGGGAGTTGGACATACGGACTGCGGGTGGCGCGGTCGGTGACCGGGTCCAGGAGGTCGGGCAGGACACGGCCGTCGCCGTCGGACTCCAGCGGGCCGAAGACCTCTCGCCACAGGGCGCCGGTGTCGAACCAGCCGTCGTAGTAGGTCTCCACGTCCTGGCGGCCGTGCTCGAACCGGAGGGAGGCGGGCCGCAGATAGCCTTCCGTGCCGACGACCAGGGCGGACCGGCCGCGTGGGCGAAGGGCGTCGGCGACGCGTTCGGCGAGGTCACCGGGGCGGGCGGCCGGGGCCCCGTCGAAGGCGATGCGCGGCCAGGGGCTGTCGTCGGCCGGCTTCAGGTCGAGCAGGCGCTCGGCGATGAGGTCGCCGAGCCGGTCCCAGGTGATCGCTTCGAGTCGCACACGGCCCATGATGCCGCGCGGGCACGACGGGCCGCGAGGTGGCGTGGATGCGGGGGTCGTTCGGGAATGAAGCGCCCATGGCGACCGTGACAACCGCGACTCCCCCGCCCCGCACCGGGCCTCTCGTCGTCCAGCCTGTGAAGAGGCGGCACTGTGGCGAGTGCGGGCGTGGGCCGCTCTCGCTGCTGGTGCTGGAGGAGGGGGCGCCGAGATGTCTCGACTGCGCCGACCTCGGGCATCTCGTGTTCCTGCCGCGCGGGGACACGGCGTTGACGCGGAGGTCGCGGGAGGAGAGCGGGTTGTCGGCGGTCGTCGTCCGGTTCAACAGGCGGCGGAGCCGGTACGAGCGGCAGGGGGTGCTGGTCGAGGAGGCGGCGCTCGCGCGGGCGGAGGAGCGATGCCTGGCGGACGCGGAGGCGCGACGGCGGCGCCGGGTGCGGGACGCTCGGCGGCGGGACGCGGAGGACGCGCGGTTCACGGAGGCGTTCGCGCGGCAGATCCGGCGGCACTTTCCCGGCTGTCCGGCCGACCGGGCACACGCGATCGCCGCGCACGCCTCGGTGCGGGGCAGCGGACGGGTGGGGCGCAGCGCCGCCGGGCGGGCGCTGTCCGATGCCGCGGTGGTCTCAGCCGTGCGTGCGGCGGTCCGGCACACGGAGACTCCGTACGACCAGTTGTTGATGAGCGGTGTCGCGCGCCACGAGGCCCGCCGCCGGATCGCTTCCGCGGTCGAGGCGACGCTGGCAGGCTGGCGCGAGGACGGGCGGACCGGGGAGGGCGACCCGAGCAGGGTGAGACCGTCCTTGAGACGGCGGGAACAGGACAACGGGCTTGACGATGACGGGCTGAAGCGGCGGGCTTGAGACGGCGGGTCCGAGACGTCCGGACATGCCGGCGATCCTCTCGGCCATGGTCGCTCTCCCCGTCCGGCATTTCACTTGTGGTGACAGGGGGCGCCGTGCAGGATCTTGGGGCTCGGGGTCGTCCGGCCCCACGGTTGCGGGAACGGTGCGCGAGTTGCTGACCAGAGGTTCTGCTTACGCGGGAGTTGCCATGATCGAGGGACCGTACTTCGTGCTCACCGTGGTGGGTGTGCTCGGCACCGGGCTGGTGGCCGGGGTCTTCTGCGCGTTCTCGACGTTCGTGATGAAGGGGCTCGCCTCGCTGCCGCCGGCGCAGGGGGTGGCGGCGATGCAGGCGATCAATGTGACCGCGCTGATGCCGGCCTTCATGCTCGTGTTCATCGGGTCGGCCGCGTTGTGTGCCGTGATAGCCGTGGTCACCTTCGTGCTGTGGCCCGACGAGGGCACGGTGGAGCTGCTGTCGGGCAGCGCGCTGTACCTGTTCGGCTGCTTCGGTGTCACGATCGCGGCGAACGTCCCGCGCAACAACAAGCTGGCCGGGATGGACCCCGGCACACCGGAGGCCATCGCGTACTGGCCCACGTATGTGAGCGAGTGGTCGATGTGGAACCACGTCCGGACGATCGCGTCGGCCGCCGGAGCGATCCTGTACGTGCTGGCGCTGACCTGAGGGCACCGGGCCCGGCGTCCACCTGGGGCGGGCGCGGCTGAGGCGTCGTATCGTGGCCGGAAGAGTCTGCCAACAGGCCCTGCGGCCCGCGCCCGCCCGGACAACGGCGTCGGAGACGGCGGCGACGACCGCTCGGCTCCGTGCGTGTACGTGAGGGAGACGGCCACGGCCGATCCCAGGGGTTTCCTGAACTCCTCCCGCGAGGAATGGCCGCGCCGGCCCGTCGAGGACCGGGTGCGTGACTGGGACGAGGTGTACGTCCCGGGGGCGCTGCTGCCGATCGTCCGGACCCAGGCCGACCGGTGCATGGACTGCGGCATCCCCTTCTGCCACGACGCCTGCCCGCTGGGCAATCTGATCCCCGACTGGAACGACCTGGTGGCGCGCGACGACTGGCGTGCGGCGAGCGACCGGTTGCACGCGACGAACAATTTCCCCGAGTTCACCGGCCGGTTGTGCCCCGCGCCGTGCGAGGCGGGCTGCGTGCTGGCGATCAACCAGCCCGCGGTCACGATCAAGAACGTGGAGGTCGCCATCGCCGACCGGGCCTGGGCGGACGGGTTCGCGCCGCCTCGGCCGCCGGACCGGTTGTCGGGGCGGACCGTCGCGGTGATCGGCTCGGGACCCACGGGCCTCGCGGCGGCGCAGCAGCTGACCCGGGCCGGACACACCGTCGTCGTCTACGAGCGGGACGACCGGATCGGCGGGCTGATGCGGTACGGCATCCCCGAGTTCAAGATGGAGAAGCGGCATCTGGAGCGGCGGATCGCACAGATGCGGGCGGAGGGCACCAAGTTCCGTACGTCGACAGCCGTCGGCCGGGACATCGGGGCGGCCGAGCTGCGGGCGCGCCACGACGCGGTCGTTCTCGCCGTGGGTGCCACGGCGTGGCGCGACCTCCAGTTGGAGGGGCGGGAGTTGAGCGGTATCCATCAGGCGATGGAGTATCTGCCGCTGGCCAATCGGGTGTGCGAGGGGGACCTGGAGGCGTCTCCGCTGTCCGCGGCGGGCAAGGACGTCGTGATCGTCGGGGGTGGCGACACCGGCGCCGACTGTCTGGGCACGGCGGTGCGTGAGGGCGCGAAGTCCGTGACCCAGCTGGACATCTACGCCCAGCCCGGTGCGGAGCGCGACGAGAACTCCGAGCCGTGGCCGGTGTACCCGAAGATCTACCGGCTGTCGGCCGCGCACGAGGAGGCCGGGGCGCTGGAGACCTCGCCCGCGGCCGACGCCGACGCCCGGCTCTTCGCGGCGTCCACGCTCGGCTTCACCGGGGACGCGTCCGGCAGGGTGTGTTCGCTGCACCTCGTCGAGGTCGACGCCGAACGCCGCCCGCGCTCCGGCTCCGAGCGCGTGCTCCCCGCCGACCTCGTACTGCTCGCCCTCGGGTTCTCCGGCCCCGACCGCTCCGACGGTCTCGTCGACCAGCTCGGCCTCGACCTCGGCCCTCGCGGCACGATCACCCGGGACGCGGACTTCGCGACCAACGTGCCGGGGGTGTACGCCGCCGGGGACGCCGCGCGCGGCCAGTCCCTCATCGTGTGGGCGATCGCCGAGGGCCGGGCGGTGGCGGCGGCGGTCGACCGCCGTCTGACGGGCGACTCGCGGCTGCCCGCGCCGATCGGGCCGCACGACCGGCCCATGACGGCGTAGCCGGGGCCTTGGCCCCGCCGTCTCCCGGCAGCGCTCAGCGTCGGTCCGTGCCCGCCGTCTTCGCCGTCGCCAGGGCGACGCGGTTCCAGGTGTTGATCGCGAGGATCAGGGCCAGGACCTGGGCCAGTTCGCGGTCGTCGAAGTGTGCGGCGGCCTCGGCGTAGACGGTGTCCGGCACACCGCCGTCGGCGACGAGGGTCACCGCCTCCGTCAGCGCGAGGGCCGCCCGCTCCCTCTCGGTGAAGAAGTGCGGGGCCTCGCGCCACACCGCGACCATGTGCAGCCGGTCCTCGCTCTCGCCGGCCCTGCGGGCGTCGTTGGTGTGCATGTGGAGGCAGTACGCGCAGTGGTTGAGGTGCGAGGCGCGTATCTGGATCAGTTCGACGAGGGCCGGGTCGAGCCCTTCACGGGCCGCGGCGTCGAAGCCGACGAGGGCGCGGAAGACCTTGGGAGCGGACTTCGCGAAGTCGAGCCGAGCATTTTCGGCCACCCGTACGGCCACCCCGGTCGCCCCAGCCACCCCGGTCGCCCCGATCATCCCGGCGGCCCCATTGCCCCCGTCTTCCACACCGGCGCCGCCGGCGTGGGCGTCACCTCCGGCGTGGGCGTCACCCCCGGTGTTCGCCCTCGTCTCGCCCGCTGCGTTCGTCAACTGCGTCGTGTTCGTCGTCATGTCCATGAATCTAGGTGCTTCAAAGACCCCCAGTAGGGTGCATTCTCATGACGGATTCATGGGTCAATTCCGCGGAGCGCATCGGCGCCGACCTGCATCTGGACCTGTCCGGTCCGGGCGGCCGTCGTGCCGCCCTGATCCGCGCTCTGCGCGAGGCGATCCGCAGCGGGCGGCTCGCTCCGGGCACCCGCCTCCCCCCGTACCGCTCGCTCGCCGCCGATCTGGGCCTGGTGCGGAACACGGTGGCCGACGCGTACGCCGAGCTGGTCGCGGAGGGCTGGCTCACGGCGCGCCAGGGCTCGGGCACCCGGGTCGCCGAGCGCGCGGAACCGCTGGGGGCCGGGGCGCGCGTACCCAAAAAGGCACCTCCACGCGCGCGTGGACCACGGCACGACCTGCGTCAGGGCACTCCGGACGCGTCGGCGTTCCCGCGCACCGCCTGGCTGGCCTCGTACCGGCGGGCTCTGCAGCGGGCCCCCACCGAGGCGTTCGGGCCAGGTGATCCCGCGGGGCGGCCCGAACTGCGGGAGGCGCTCACGGAGTACCTGGCACGCGCGCGTGGTGTCCGTACCGAGCCGGGACGGATCGTGATCTGTTCGGGTTTCGCGCACGCGCTGCGGCTGCTCTTCCCGACGGTTCTGCGGGGCTCCCTGGCCGTCGAGTCGTACGGTCTCCCCTTCCACCGGGAACTGCTGGCGGCGGCAGGGGTACGGACCGTCCCGCTGGCCCTCGACGAGGACGGCGCGCAGGTCGGTGACCTCGCCAGGGAGCGGGCCGTGCTGCTCACGCCCGCGCACCAGTTCCCGACCGGCGGGCCGTTGCATCCCGCACGGCGTGCCGCCGTGATCGACTGGGCACGCGCGCGTGGAGGGGTGGTTCTGGAGGACGACTACGACGGGGAGTTCCGCTACGACCGCAAGCCCGTCGGGGCGCTCCAGGGCCTGGATCCGGAGCGGGTCATCCACATCGGCTCGGTCAGCAAGAGCCTGTCGCCCGCGCTGCGGCTGGGCTGGATGGTCCTTCCCGAGCGGTACGTGGAGGACGTACTGGCGGTCAAGGGCGAGCGGGAGGCGTGGGCGAGCGTCCTGGACCAGTTGACGCTCGCGGACTTCGTCGAGTCGGGGTCGTACGACCGTCACGTACGGCGGATGCGGCAGCGGTACCGCGGGCGGCGGGACCGGCTGACCGGGGCGCTCGCCGCGCACGCGCCGCATGTCGAGGTCACCGGGATCGCGGCAGGGCTCCACGCGGTGTTGCGGTTGCCGCCCAGCAGTGAGCGGTCCGCGGTGAAGGCCGCCGGCTGGCAGGGCCTCTCGCTGGACGGGCTCGCGGAGTTCCGGCACCCCGAGGCGGCCATGGCCGCGCCGGACGGCCTGGTCGTGGGCTATGCCACCCCCTCGGAGTACGCCTACGGAGCCGCGCTCGACGCGCTGTGCGCGGCGCTGCCACCTCCCTGAGGCTCCTCTCCGCTCCACTCCGTGAGGCTCCTCTCCGTGAGGCTCCTCTCCGTGAGGCTCCTCGGGGTGGCCCTCCGCCGCCACGGAAAGTGGATGGGGCGGGTGGCCGGAAGACGACCCTCGATCGGCGTCCAACGCGACACGCGGTGGGATCATCGACTTCAGGAGGCGTGTTGTTGACGCGGCCGTGATCCGGTCGGTCCGGCAGGAACTCGCCCCCACCCTTCGTTCCGCCGTCAGGCGCAGGGCCACCCCCGCGCGTCCCCCCTGTTGGCGGTCGGTCCTGGAGGGTGCTCGATGACGACGGTTGACGAACGTCACGACGACGGCGCGCACGAGGGCGGTGCGTGCGACGACGGTGCGGGCGACGGGGAGGACCTGGGCGCGTACCACGACGTCGGCGCGGAGCGGGAAGCACCGGTCCCGGACGCACTCCGCGCACGCGCCACCTCAAGCCCCCTCGCCCACGACACCACGGATCCACCCCGCGCACGCGGCGTCGCGGACGCCCTCCCCCTGAGCGATCCGCAGGCCACGCGCATCCTGCTCGCCGGTTCCAAGGCCGCGCATCTCGCCCGCGCGGCGAGGGCGGGACTGCCCGTGCTTCCGGGGTTCGTCCTGCCGGGGACGGGCGGTGACCCCGGAAGGCTGCGTCGCGCCTGGCTGGAGCTCTCCGACGGTGGCACCCTCCCCCTCGTCGTGCGGTCCTCGTCCCCGCAGGAGGACACCCAGGAGTCGTCCCTGGCGGGTCGGTTCGCGTCCGTGCTGGACGTGCGGGGCTGGCGGGACTTCCGTGCGGCCGTACGCACCGTGCTCGACTCGGCCCACCGGGCGGACGGCACGGTCGCACCGATGGCCGTGCTGGTGCAGCCCATGCTCGCGGCCCGGGTGGGAGGGGTGCTGTTCGGCGCCGACCCCATGACAGGGCGGACCGACCGGATGCTGGTCAGTGTGGTGCGCGGCGGCCCCGACTCGCTGGTCAGCGGCGAACAGCCCGGCACGAACCACTGGTTGACCCGCCGGGGCCGCCTGTCGCACACCGCCCCCGAGGGCGCCGAACAGCTGCTCGGGGCCGGCGAACTGCGCCGTCTCGCCCGGCTGGCCCGACAGGCGCGAGGGGTCTTCGGCGGGCCGCAGGACATCGAGTTCGGGTTCGACGAGGCGGGGCGGCTGTGGCTGTTCCAGAGCCGGCCCATCACGGCGATGGCGGCGCGGCCCCCGCGCGGGGCACGGCTGCTCGGCCCCGGCCCGGTCGCGGAGACTCTGCCGGATCAACTGGAGCCGCTGGAGGAGGACTTGTGGGTGGCGCCCATGGCACGGGGGCTGGCCGCCGCGCTCGACATCGGGGGCACCGCGCCACGGCGGCAACTGCGTGTGCTGCCGGTCGTCACGACGGTCGGCGGCCGGGCCGCGGCGGATCTGCGGCTGCTGGGCGTCGCCCCGCCTCGGCACCGTTGGCTGGCGCTGCTCGATCCGACGCCGGGTGCCCGCAGGCTGGCCGCCGCGTGGCGGGTGGGCCGGCTGGCCTCGGCGCTGCCCGGCCTCGCGACGGACCTCGTCGCCGACGTCGACCGACGGCTCGCCGAGACACCGCCCCCGGACCGGCTCACCCTCCCCGGACTCGTCGCCGCCCTGCGCTGGACCCGAACCGTCCTGGTCTCGCTGCACGCCCAGGAGGCTCTCGCCGGTGCCCTGCTGGCCGCGCCCCGGGCGACGGCCGCGGGCACGGCGCTCGGCGTCCTCGCCGAGGCACGCGCTCCCGGCGTACCGGACCACCGGGTGGTGGCCGCGCAACCGGTGGTGCTGGCGTTGGTACCGCCCAGTCTGAGCCGGGATCTGAGGCTCCCGGAGAGTCCCGCGGGGACGAACGGCGGTCCCGCCGCCAGGACGGCGGCAGCCTCCCTTCCCCCTCGTGAGGCCCTGCGCCTGCGGGTCCGCTGGGTCCAGGAACTCCAGGTCCGCCTGGTCCGGGACGCGGCGCGCCGACTGGCTGCACCAGCGGGACCGGGCGGACCGGGCGGACCACGAAACACGCCGGATGTGTCAGAGGTCCCGCAGCTGCCGGACACATCGAAAGCCTCGCTCGGATCCGAGGCCCCGGTCGGATCGAAGGTCCCGCTCGGATCCAAGGCCCCTGTCGGATCGAAGGTCCCGGTCGGATCGAAAGTGGGACTGCTCCGCTGGCAGGAACTCGTCGACGCACTCGAACACGGCTTCCTGCCCGGTGATTTCGGGGAACGGCTGCCGAGGGCCGCGTCGGCGCCCCTGCCGGACGCGTTCCGGCTCGCGGAGGGCGGGGCGGTCGTCGCCGAGCAGACCCCGGGCGGAGGCCGCGGAGGCACGGGGGAAGGGCAGGGCGTGTCCGGCGGCCGGGCCACGGGAACGGCCTGGGGCGGAACCGGCCCACGACCACCGGACCCCGTACTCGTCGTCCGCACGCTCGACCCCGCGCTCGCCCCGCTCCTGCCCGGCCTCGCGGGACTCGTCGCGCAGACCGGCAGCCCCCTCTCCCATCTGGCCGTCCTGGCCCGGGAGTTCGGTCTGCCCACGGTCGTCGGCGCCACGGACGCCGTACGCCGCTTCCCACCGGGCTCCCGCCTCACGATCGACGGCACCACCGGCGACGTACACACGGACCGGAACGCACCCGCGGACGGGAACCCACCCGCACCCGAATCCGCACTCACACCCGAGCCCGCATCCACACAGGAGCCCACGCTCGACCCCACACCCACACCCGACCTCGCGCCAAACCCCTCCGCCCCCACACCCACCCGGAGCCCGCGGTGAGGCGCGTCGCCTACCTCTTCGGGGGTGCGGCGGCCGCGGGAGCCGGCACGTACGTCGTCGTCTATCTGTACCGCTGGCAGTGGCAACGGGCCATTCTGTGCGGGGTGTTGCTGCTCGTCGTCGAGGTGATGCTCCTCGGGATCGTGCTGCTCGGGCGGCTCGCGCGGATAGAGGAGCGGGTGCGCGACGCCGACCGGCGGCAGGAGGACGTCCTCGCGCGGTTGCGGGAGAAGGAGGCACCGGCACGCACGGGCGGGGACCGGTTCCGGTGGCTGGACGAGCCGACGAGCCGTACCTACGTCTTCGTACCGGTCCTGATGGTCACCGGAGTGCTGCTCTCCGGGCTCGCCTGGGTCGTGCAGCGCATCGCGTCGGCCACAGCCCGGCCCACGGCGGAACGGCGGCTCGCCGGACGCCTCTCCGTCCTGGCCGCACCCGATCCGGACGGCGGCGCCGACCTGGACGACCTGCCGCCGCCCGGCGCCCCGCGGGGCCGCGCCCGTACCCTGCGCGTACTCGCCGCGAGCCTGGTCGGGGCCGCGCTGCTGGGGGTGCTCGTGGTCGGGCTCGCCGACCTCACGCAGACCCGCGAGGAGGAGGGAAAGGACTCCGAGGCGACCTCCCTGCTCCTGCGTGTCGACATGCGCGGCACGGACATGACGGCCGAGCGGCAGTCGCTCGCCGCGCGCCAACTCTGGGAACGCTGCCGGGACTCGACATCCGTACCGCTGAACCGGGCCGGCCTCGGTGAGCTGGGCGACGGTCTCTTCGCCGGCGTGGTCCGGCCCGCGCTGACCGACCACGACCGCATGCGCCTGCGCGGTTGCCTGGAGGACACCGGTCTGGACCGTACGCACCTCACGGTGGTCGGTATCGGCGACGCGGACGCCGACGACGGCTGACACGACGGAGCGGGACCGGGTGCCGCCCGTGCACGGCGCCCGGGGTCACGAGACCGACCACCGGGGTTACGATGCCGACGCGTCCCTCGTCCCCGAGCCTCCGGGTCGCCCATGGCTGTCCTCGCCCCGTCCGCACCCCGTCCCGTGCCGCCCGCGGCCCGTTCCCGCGGCACCCTGCGCCGGACACTGCTGCGCGCGCTCGTCGTCCTCGGCCTCTGCTACCTCGCCCTCTGGGCCACCGGTGCGCTGGGCATCCTCGCGCTGTCGTACTGGACACGCGAACAGACGCCGCCGCCCGAAGGGACCCGTCCGGTGCGCGGGATCCACCATTTCCAGCCGGTGGATGCCTCCGGAGGGCTGTGGCGCGGCGGCGCCCCCTCGCCCGAGGGCTATCGGGAGCTGGCCCGGCTCGGCTTCACCACCGTGGTCGACCTGCGTGCCGAGGACCTGTCCGCCGACCGGCTCGCCGGACCGCACAGGGCGGGCCTGGACGTCGTACGGCTGCCCGTGCGGGACGGACAGACCCCGACGCCGCACCAGGTACGGCGCTTCCTCGGCGTCGTGGGTGCGGCCCCGGGGCCGGTGTTCGTGCACTGCGGGGCGGGAGTGGGCCGTACGGGGACCATGGCCGCTGCCTATCTCGTGCAGGCCGGGCAGGAATCCCCGTCGGGTGCGGTCCGCCGCAACCTCGCGGTCGGACCGCCGTCCATCGAGCAGATCTACTACGCGCTGAGCCTCGGCCCGAGCCGGGCGGAACAGCCGCCGCTACCGGTGGTGGCGGTCAGCCGGCTCGTGGACGCACCACGGCGCATGTGGTCCTGGTTCTGAGGCAGCTGCGTTGCGGGCACGTTCTTGCGGCGACGTTCCTGATGTCTGCGGCATACCCGGTCGCCGCATCGCACCACGCCCACCGCATCGCCCACGCTCATCGCATCGCATCACGCTCAGGCGAATCGGTTCTGCCAGGAGAATCGGTTCTGCATCGACCGGCCGGGAACTGACCGGTTGCCTCAGGAGAGCAGGAAGTCCGCCTCCCCCGCCTTGGCACCCTGAATGAACGCGGTCATCTCGCCGGGGGTGTAGATGAGAGCCGGACCGTCCGGGTCGGCCGACTGACGGACCGCGATCCGGCCGTCGGCGAGCTTCATCGCCTCCAGGCAGTTGCCGCCGTTCCCACCGCTCCACGGCTTGTGCCAGCCTTCACTGCCCAGTTCCCTGGCGGGCATGCCGTTGTAGATCCGCGCGACGCGTATCCGGGACTTGATGCGATCCATTCACAGCTCCTTGCGGAGATCCAGCAGGATCTCCTTCGTGCGATGTGCCGTGGCGGCCTGAGCCGCCATGCGGTCCATGACCTCGAGGTGGGTTGCCACCTCGGTACGCGCGTCCAGGTAGACGGCGCCGGTCAGGTACTCGCTGTAGACCATGTCCGGCAGTTCGGGCATGGCAAAGCGGAAGAGCACGAACGGCCCGTACGTGCCCGCGTGCGGCCCCGAGGAGAAGGGGGCGATCTGCAGGGTCACATTGGGCAGTGCCGTGGCTTCCAGCAGTCTGTCGATCTGGCCGCGCATGACCTCGGGGCCACCGACCGGGCGGCGCAGGGCGGTCTCGTCCATCACGGCCCAGAACCGGGGCGCGCCCTCGCGCGTCAGCAGCCCCTGGCGTTGCATGCGCAGCGCCACGTGCCGCTCGATGTCCTCGGGTCTGGTCTGGCCGACGGCGCCGGAATGCATGACGCCACGCGCGTACTCCTCGGTCTGCAGCACTCCCGGAACGAAGTGGGGTTCGTACGAACGGATGAGGGCGGCCGCGCCCTCCAGGCTCACGTACATCGAGAACCAGCCCGGCAGGATGTCGTGGAACCGCTGCCACCAGCCCGGCTGGTTCGCCTCCTCGGCGAGCGTGACGAAGGCGTCGGCCTCGTCGTCGGAGACGCCGTACGACTTCAGCAGGAGCTGGAGGTACGGGATCTTGAGGGTTACCTCGGCCATCTCCATACGGCGGACGGTGGCGGCGGTGACACGCAGAATGCGCGCCGCCTCCTCACGCTTGAGCCCCGCGCGTTCCCGCAGGTCCAGCAGGCGCCGTCCGAGGACGACCTGCCCGACCGTCGGCGCGGACCGCGGCTCGCTCACGTCCACCTCCACTTTTGTCCAGACAGCCGGGGCGGCGCCCGTTCGGGCCCCGTACGGGTACCCAACTGACGCCGCGCCACGTGCTGTTGCGAGCAGTGTGCCATGGCCATACTGCTCAGAACACTGCACTCTGCAATTTTCAGAGTGACACTTGCCAAGTGTTCACGACGGGGAGATAGTGGCAAGCGTGATTCCGTCCGCGCCGTTAGGAACAGCCGCAGCCGTGAACCGAGACCGTCTTACTGTCACCGCCGGGGTACGCCCCGACGCGGCAGCCGAGCGCCGGTTCCGCTTCGAGCTGGCAGCACATCCGGGCTCTGCAGCACAGGCCCGGCACCTGACGCGAGCCCGGCTGTCGGGCTGGGCGGTCTGCGAGGACACCTGCGACACGGCAGAGCTCGTCGTCTCCGAACTGGTCACCAACGCCATCGTGCACACGGCGAGCCGCCATGTGGTGTGCGAGCTGCACGACGGCACGGACCTGGTACGGATAGCCGTCCGTGACGAGGGATGTGCGCCGGGTGAGCCCCACCCGTCGCCACAGCGTCCCGAAGAGGAGCACGGGAGGGGACTGCTTCTCGTCGCGGCGATGTGCACTGCCTGGGGCGCCCAGGAAACCGGTCCCGGACTGCTGGTCTGGGCGGAACTGCCGCGGACGGCGAACAACGGCGTCGAGCCGCGGTCTGACCTGGGCTGGAGTGCGAGGAGCCGGCCGGCCCCAGCCGGCTCCTCGCCGACGGGGATACACCCTCCCCCGGCCGGGAACGAATGGTTTTGACCTGAATCGTTACAGTCGCTCGATCTTCCAGCGGCTGGAAGTGCCGAGCGGGATCCAAGACATTGGGAACACGAGCGGGGGCTGAATGGGTGTGAGGGCGACCTCGGCCGGTGCGCCAAGGGTGCTGAGCCTGGACACGCTGGTCCGCATGGAACGCGGGCGTACGGCATCGGGCCAGGGCGCGTCACGGCGGCTGACCGTGCCGGAGGGCATGCAGGCCCCGCTGGGCTGCGACGCGGTGGCGATGCCCGCGAGACTGGGCCCGCTGCTGATGCCTCGGCTGCCGCGCGTCGGCTGTGTGTACGCCGACAGCACGCACTGGTGGTGGCTCGTGCCCTCCGACTCCGACGTCGCCCTCGAGTGGCCCTCGCCGGCGCACTACGCCACGGGAGCGCTCGTTCCCGCCTCGCCCAGTCTTCCCGGGCTGATCCACACGCCGGACGGCAAGCTGCCGTACACGCCGCCGATCCCCCTCTACCTGGCCCTGTGCCGGGTGACCGGGACGCCGCCCGCCTGGTCCCGGCCGATAAGCGCCTGAGCCGTACGACACCCGAGCCGTACGACGCCTGAGACCCATGGCCTCCGGGTTCTACCTCGCCTGAGCCGTACGGGGTGGGTCGCATCGCGTCCGAGGCGTACGTCCGTCGCAGTACTCCCCCGGCCCCCGGTGCGTGGAAGCACGCGTTCCCGGGCATGGCACAGCGCGCGGCCACAAGCGCCCGGGCGTGCTCCGCTTACGCCGTGCCGGAGCGGGCGCGCGCCCTGCCCCTCGGCGCCCGACACCGCGATAGTGGCCGTTCGACCACGATCGGGGAGGTCATCGGTGGGGTCTGCTGAGCCGGCGGGATCGCCGAAGAGGACCACGTCGGCGGGGGCCGCGCCCGGGGGCGGCTCCTCGGGGTCCGCGCCGAAAGAGCCGCCCGCGGGATCCGGCGACCGGAAACCCGGTGCGGAGGGGCCCGAGCCCTCCGAGTCCGAGCGGCTGCTGTTCGGCGGTCCGCTGCGCTACGACATGGGCTGGTCGCAGCACTCCGACGCGTTCATGGAGCTGAACTTCCGCGCCATGGTGACGCGGCTGCCCGCCCTGCTCGCGTCCAGCTTCCGGCTGGCCCGGCAGGCGGACCGCCGGGCCGCCGGAACCGTCCTGGGCGCGGAGGTGGGCCGCGGTCTGGCTCAGGCGGTGAGTCTGCTGGCGGTCAACAGCGTCCTGGGCCGCCTGATGGCGAGCGGCCCGGTCGAGGACCGGCTGCGGGACGCGGCACCCGCGCTGGTCACGGTCGCCGTGGTGACGCTGCTCGCCGCACTGCTGCGGGGCGCCTCGACGTACGCCACCGGCCGGCTCGAACCGAAGGTGGAGCGCGTCGCGACGGAGCTGTATCTGGAACGGGCCGCGACGGTCGAACTGTCGGCGATCGAGGACGAGGCGTTCCACAAGCTGCTGGACACCGCGCAGTACGGTGCCTCGTCCGCCCGACGCATGATCGGGATCGCCACCCGCGTGGTGAACGCGATGATCTCGCTGATCGCGGCGGCCGGTGTCCTCACGGTCCTGCATCCGGCACTGCTGCCCCTGCTGATGACGATGACGCTGCCGAGCGCCTGGAGCGCGCTGACCATCGCCCGGCGCCGTTACGCGTCGTGGCACGCCTGGGTGCAGCACGCCCGGGCCGGCCGGCTGATCGGCAACCTCCTCACCGAGCCCGCCGCCGCGCCGGAGATCCGCGTCCACGGCATCGGCCCGTTCCTGCTGCGGCACTTCCGTTCGATGTCGGAGGCCGCCGAGGCCGAACAGGCCCGCCTCGCCCGCCTGGAGGCCCGGACCGGTCTGATCGCGGCCGCCTGGACGGGCCTCGCCACCGTGGCGACGTACACGACGCTCGGCGGGCTGCTGCTGGCCGGGGCGATGGCGCTGTCCGTGGCGGGCACGGCGGTCATCGCGATCCGTACCGGTTCCGCGAACCTCGACACGCTCGTCCTGGAGGTCAACACCCTCCATGAGGAAGCCCTGTTCGTCGGCGATCTGCAACGCCTGTACGTCGAGGCGGCCGAGCGCACGATCCCGCTCGGCGGCGCGGCGCTGCCCGAACGGCCGAGCGAGATCCGCTTCGAGAACGTCACGTTCACCTACCCGGGCAGCGCGGCCCGGCCCGCTCTGTCGGACCTGACGCTCAGCGTGCCGCTCGGCAAGATCGTGGCACTCGTCGGGGAGAACGGTTCCGGCAAGACCACCCTGGTCAAACTGCTTTCCGGCCTGTACGCGCCCCAGCGCGGCCGGATCCTGTGGGACGACGTGGACGCGGCGACCGCCGACCGGCATCAGCTCGCGGAGCGGATCGCGATGGTGGCGCAGGACTTCAAACGGTGGCCGTTCACGGCCCGGGTGAACGTCGCGATCGGCCGGGCCTCGGCGCCGCTCACCGACGAACGGCTGGACAGGTCCGTCACGGAGGCCGGCGCGGAGGACGTGGTGGCGGACCTGCCGCGGGGCCTCGACACGCTGCTGGCCAGGATGTTCAGCGGCGGCCACGAGCTGTCGGGCGGCCAGTGGCAGCGGCTCGGCATCGCACGGGCGGCGTACCGGCGGGGCGCGATCCTGGTCGTGGACGAGCCGACGGCGGCCCTCGACGCGCGCGCCGAACTGGAGGTCTTCGAGAAGATCCGGGCCCTGGCGGGTACCGGTCAGACGGTCATCCTCATCACGCACCGGCTGGCGTCGGTGCGCCACGCCGATCTGGTGCATGTCCTCGACCAGGGCCGTCTCGTGGAGTCCGGCACTCCGGACGAGCTGCTCTCCACGGGCGGCGTCTACGCCGAGCTGTACGGGCTGCAGGCCGGGCAGTTCGCGGCGAAGGTACCGGCGCCCAAGGCGGGCTGAGACCCTCGGCCCGGCTCAGTCGGCCGACTCGGCGCACCCTGCTCGCCCGGCTCGTGACCGGGGCGTCGTCCTACTCGACGAGTTCCCGCACGACGACCAGGAACATGTCCGTCGACAGGTCCATCACGACGTCGACATGCTGCCCCTCCTGGCGGCGTGCCTGCGCGAACTCCTCCGCGGGCCAGGAACCACGCGGCCCACCGGCGGGAAAACGCCCCAGCACCGTTCGACCGTTCAACATCCTGTACCTCCATGTGGCGCTGCTCTCGTGAGAGCCCTTGAAGAGTTAAACGCTCATCATGGGGTGAAGGTCTCGCGAAGTGACGTTACTGAGACGTAGTCGACACAGGGTCACGACGAACGGGGGAACATCCGCACAGCCGTCTCCCGCTGTCGCGCTCAGTCCTCGTACTCGTCGTGATACCGGATGCGTTCGCTGCCGGCGGGCGCGCCCAGTGCCGACGCGCGCCCCTCGGGCAGCTCCCACTCCTCCTGCCGGCCGAGCGCCGTGAGGTCCAGGAGACTCGTGGTGGAGCCCAGTCCGTCGAGCCCGCGCTCGTACGTCGAGTACGTGTGGAAGATCCGCTCCCGGTCCCGCAGGAAGCAGCTCACCCCGGGCCGCTCGTAGGGCTCCTCGCCGTCGTCGCCCGCGCCCGTTTCGAACGACGCCTGGAAGTCGTGGTTGAAGTCGTTGTCGTACGACGAGTACCAGGGCAGCGTCCACCCCATCCGCGCCTTGAAGGGCAGGATCTTCGTGTACGGCGCCCGGGAGATCACCGCGAACTCGGTGCCCCGCGCGCGCAGATGCGCGAGGTGTCCGATCTGGTCGACGAACGCCGAGCAGCTGCGGCAGCCCGCGTCCCACTCCGGGGCGAACATGAAGTGGTAGACGACGAGTTGCCGGCGGCCCTCGAAGAGGTCCAGCAGCGTCGCCTTGCCGTCGCCGCCCTCGAAGACGTACTCCTTGTCGATCTCGACCATGGGCAGCCGTCGCCGGTCGGCGTTGAGCGCGTCCCGGGCCCGGGTCGCGGCCTTCTCCCCGACCAGCAGTTCCTCGCGCGCGGCACGCCATTCCCCACGCGACACGATCCGCGGAAGCGTCATTGCTACTCCTTCGGTGCGGTGCCTTCTCAGGGGTGGACCGAAGGAAGCGTCGGAACTCATCGGCGGGCCGGGGATTTCTTCTCGGGCCGCGCCCGAAGCGGTGCCTGAGGCCGGTCCGGGCGGCCCTCTCAGGTGTCGTAGTCCTGGATGCGTTTGCCGTGGCTCCGGTCGATCAGCGCGGGCATGCGTTCGTTCATCTCCCGCACGACGGCCGGGACATCGAGGGTCAGGAGCTCCCGGTCGCGCATGAGGATCCGCCCGTCGACGATCGTCGTGCGTACGTCGCCGGCGCGGGCGCTGTGCACGAGGGTGGCCGCGAGGTCGTGCACGGGCTGGGTGTGCGGGCCGCTCAGGTCGACCAGAATGATGTCGGCCCTGCGTCCCGGGGCGAGGCTGCCGATCCGCTCGCCGAGCCCGACGGCGCGGGCGCTCTGCAGCGTCGCGTGGTGCAGGGCCTGGCGGGACGTCAGCCGACGGGGGTCGGCCTCGGTGGACTTCTGCACCAGCGCGGTGAGCGCCATGGACTCCCACACGTCCAGGGAGTTGTTGGAGGCGGCCCCGTCCGTGGCGAGTCCCACGGGGATGCCGAGTTCCCGCAGGGCGCGTACCGGAGTGGTCGTGGGCCAGGCGAACTTGAGGTAGCCGCGGGGCGCGCCGGCCACGGCGATCCGGCCGGTCGCGCGGGCGAGGACGGGCAGGTCGCGCTCCACGATGCCGGTGCCGTGCGCGATGAGCAGATCGACGTCGAGGAGGCCGGCGCCGGCCAGGATCTCGATCGGTGTACGGCCGTGGCGGGCGAGGCTCGCCTCGGTCTGGTCGCGGTTCTCGGCGGCGTGGATGTGCACGAGCAGACCGTGTTCGCGGGCGAGCCCGGCGGTCGCGGCGAGGTCGGCGTCGTCCACGGTGTAGGGCGCGTGCGGGGCGAGCGAGGTGGTGATCCGGCCGTCGGCGGTGTCGCGGTGCCGGAGTGCGAAGTCGAGCGAGCGTTCGCGGCCCTCGGCGCCCTGGGAGGAGAAGAAGGCCTGCCCGAGGTTGGCGCGCAGGCCGCTCTCGGCCGTCACCGCGGCGACGGTGTCCATCGAGAAGTAGTGGTCCGCGAAACAGGTGACGCCGCCGCGGATCATCTCGGCGCAGGCCAGCCGTGCCCCCAACTCCACGTCCCGCTCCTGGAGGTTGGACTCGATGGGCCAGACGAACTCGTTGAACCACTCGTCGATGGGCAGGTCCTCCGCGATACCGCGCAGGGTCACCATCGGCGTGTGGGTATGGCAGTTGACCAGGCCGGGCATCGCGACCTGGCCGCGGGCGTCGATGCGCTCGGCGGCGGCGAGACCGGTGGCCGTCAGGTCGACCGGCCCGGCGGTGACCGTCTCGACACGGCCGCCGCGTACGACGACGGTGGCGTCCTCGACGAAGCCGATCTGTTCGCGCTCGTCGTGCACGAGGGCGGTGCACCCGGTGATGACGAGATCGCCGGCGCCCTGCGTCGACGGGCCGGTCTTCGCGTCGGGCGTGGGCTCGGGCCAGGTCATCTCGCCACGGTACGGCGGGATCGTGCCGTCGCGTGACGTGAACCGCGCATCCTGTCCCCGCCCTGTCCCGCGGGCGGTTTCACGCGCACTCTGAGAGCTGTCCCGCGGCGAGAACCGCCCCTCGGCCCGACCGGCTGTCCCTCGGCCCCACCGGCTGTCACTCGGCCTCACCGTTCGACGGGCGGTGCCCTGGGAGGCTCGTCCGGAAAGGAGCCCGGCATGCTCCTCGGCACCTGGAACCTGGAGAACCTGTACCGGCCCGGCGGGGAGTTCGGCCCACGCACCGAGGCCGCGTACCGGGCGAAGCTCACCACGCTGGCCCGGGTCGTCGGGGAACTCGATCCCACGCTGCTCGGTGTGCAGGAGGTCGGTGACCCGGCCGCGCTGGAGGACCTGGCCGGAACGCTGGACGGCGACTGGCACATCGTGCTCTCGGCGCATCCGGACAGCCGGGGCATCAGGGTCGGCTTCCTCAGCCGGCTGGCACCGCGGACGATCACCGACACCAACGAGTTCCCGGTGCCGCTGCGGCCCGTGCAGGGCGACGACGACGGTGAGCCGGTGCCCCGGACGGGCCGCGGTCTCCTGGCGGTGGAGGCGGTGGTCGAGGGCATGACCCTGTCCGTGGCGGTCTGTCATCTGAAGTCGAAGCTGCTGACGTACCCGGGCGGACGGTTCCAGCCACGGAACGAGGGCGAGCGGGCCCGCTACGGCGCGTACGCCCTGTACCGGCGGGCCGCCGAGGCCACGGCGCTGCGTGCCGTCGCCGACGACCTCCTCGGCGGGAAGGGCAAGGAGCGGGACGTGGCCGTGCTCGGTGACCTCAACGACGAGGTCACCGCCGCCACGACGCAGATTCTGCAGGGCCCGCCCGGTTCCGAGATCGGCACACCCGGCTTCGACCGGCCCGACAGGGGCGACGCGGCACGGCTCTGGAACATCGCTCCCCTCATCCCGGAGAAGCGGCGTTTCTCCCGGCTGCACTCCGGGCGCCCGGAACTGATCGACCACATCCTGGTCAGCCACCGGCTCCTGGGCCGGGTGACCGGGGCGGGGACGGGGACGCCGCTCCAGGAGACCCCGCTGCCGCCGGTCGGCGACGATCCGAACGCGCGCCGGGACACGCCGGGTTCGGACCACGCGCCGGTGTGGGCGCGGACAGCTCCCTGAGCGGCTCCGGCGAAGTCCACCCCGGCTGAGCAACGCCCCCGAAGGGGCGCGGGGAAGCGCGCGACCAGCCACGCCGTACTCGCGGACAATGTCTCCAGGGGCAGCCCCGGCCCAGGCCCCCGCTCAGGCGCTGCGCAGCCCCGCAGAGGAGCCCACCGCGAGGCCCGCGCTCTCCCGCCGGTCCACGAGTTCGTCGAGGAGCGTGGCGAGGCGCTCGGTGTGCTGCGGGGTGAGCCGTCCCGTGTCGTCGAGGTGCACGGCACAGGCGGTGGTGGTGTCCACGAGGCGTTCGAGGGTGGCCGCGACCTCGTCGGTGCCCGCTGTGTGACGGGCCAGGGTCGGAAGCTCCGCGGCGGCACGGTCGGTCGCGGCGCGGGCCTCGGCCAGTGTCCGGTAGGCCTCGCGGCGCAGCGCCCAGCGGGCGGCCCGGTCGCCGCCGCCGTCGGCGTCTCCGTCCACGGCCACGTCGCTCAGGACGTGTGTGAGATAGGCGTGCGCGGCGTCGGTGGCGGCCGTCAGCCGGGCCCGTACGTTCCCGCCGCGCTGGCCCGGCGCCGGCAGGTGCCCGACGACCAGCACGATCGCGCAGGCCAGCAGCGTCTCGCCGATACGGCCCCAGGAGGCTTCCGGATCGCCGCCGATCATGACGAGGGCGAGCACGAGCACGGTGACGACGGCCGTCTGCGCGGCGAAGTGCCGGGTGGCGACGGGGATGAGCGCCCCGCTGATCGCCACGAGCGCGACGAGCCCCTCGGGCCGGGGCAGCACGGCCGCGAACCCGACGAAGACGAGGGCGCCCAGGACGGTACCGGCCGCCCGGTTCAGCACGCGCGAGACGAGCGGACCGAGATCCGGCTTCACGAGGAACACGGCGGTCGCGGGCAGCCAGTACCAGTGCACGTGGTGCAGTGCCTGCGCCACGGCGACACTGGCGCCGTAGCAGAGGGCCACGCGGAGGCCGTACTCCCGGCCCCCGGTGCCGGTGACGGTGCGCAGGAGCGCCTTGGCGCGCAGGGGCCGCAGGTGCAGGCCCTTGCGCGCGGTCCGCTCGGTGCCTCGTCCCAGCGGATGCGGGTGCGGATGTGAATGCGGATGTGAGTGGCTGTCGGAGGCCCTCTGGGGGCGGGGGCCGCCGCGGTCGAAGGTCTCGGCGGCGTGCAGCAGCGCGTCGTCCAGGGCCCGCAGTCCGGGGACGGTCCGGGCGGGCGCGGGCAGCGGCCCGCAGGGCTCCCCGGTCCGTACGGCGACGGCGAGCCGTCGTGGCCCCTCTCCCGTCCGGGCGGGCAGGGCGTCCCCGGACCAGGCCAGCGCGGTCGCGGCCTCGGCGAGCGGCAGCGCGGCGGCGTACTGCGCCCGCAGCCGCCGCTCGGCCGCGGAACTGGCGTAACGCCGCAGCCGCGGCCCGGCGAGCGTGTCCTGGGCGTGGTCGAGCGCGGCGGTCAGCGCGGCCCGTCGGCCACCGGCCTGCTCCCCGCCCACCGCGGCGAGCAGATCGGCGATCGCGTCGTACACGGCGGCGACCCCCGCCCGCTCCCCGTCGAAGCGGAAGTCACTGGCCGGCGCCCCGGGGGTGGGCAGCGCGAGCCGCAGCACGATCAGCCAGCCGGCGCCGGCGAGGAAGAACAGGGCCCGCTGCCAGCCGGGGTCGGGCAAGGGCATCCCGGCCCCGATGGCCGCGGCGACGAGCAGCTGGGTCCCGGCCCCGGACGCGACGGGCCCCACGGCGCTGACGGCCCCGGCGAGCAGCCCGAGCGCGGTGAGTGTCAAGGTCAGCGGAGCGGCGCCGAGGCCTTCCCCCGCGTAGGTGCCGACGACGATCCCCAGCGCTCCGGCCAGCCCGGGCACCCCGATGCGGTGCACGGCGATGCGGCGGCTTCCCGGCCGGTCGTTGATCCCGGCGAACATGGCTCCGAGTGCGGCCATGACACCGAGGGACTCCCGCCCCGCGGACACGGCCACGAGCAGCAAGGGCCCGCCGGCGAGAACCCCGCGCAGCACGGCGTTCCACGGCACGGGCCCCCGTTGCGCGCGCAGCGCGTGGGTGAGCCAGAGCGGGAGGGCTGTCCGGAGGGGGCGCGGCACGGGCACGGGGCTCCTGTCGGGACGAGGGCGGTTGCGGGTGGCATGCCTTCGGGCGACATCGGCCTGGGCGCGGTGGTGTCACCGCGGTGCTGTCCACCGTAGATCGGGTTCCTGGGAGGAAGGGGACGTATGCGTTTCAGGGGCGTGACGATCGGCGGGATGTCCGAGTTCTTTATGAACGCAACCGTGTGCGGGCCCGAGCGAGAAGCGGCGCACGTCGATCGGACAGGACCGGGTCCATGCACCCCTACCGTCGACTACGGTTACCACTGCTGACATACAGCGGCTGACCAGGGCGAAAGGACAACCCAGTGAGCGCGGCTCCGTTGAGCCCCGAGGACCCGACCGAACTCGGCGGATTCGAGCTGCTCGGCCGCATCGGACACGGCGGTATGGGTCAGGTCTACCTCGGTGAGTCACCTGGTGGAGAGCCCGCGGCGGTGAAGGTGATCAAGCCGTCGGTGGTCGACTCCGAGACCCGGCTGCGTTTCGCCCAGGAGATCGAGGTCCTCAAGACCATCTGGGGTGCCCGCATAGCCGCGTTCCTGGACGCGGACGCCGAGGCCGAACAACCCTGGCTCGCCACCGAGTACATCGACGGACCGGACCTGCGGAAGCACGTCCACACCCACGGCCCCCTGCCCCTGACGCTGACCGCCTCCCTGGGTGCCACGCTCGCGGAAGCCCTCGCCGGAGTACACAAGCAGGGACTGCTCCACCGCGACCTCAAGCCCGCGAACATCCTCCTCGGCCCGAACGGCCCGAAGATCATCGACTTCGGCCTGGCGGTGTTCACCGAGTCCAGCGCGTCCCTGACCGCCCCCAACACCGTGCTCGGAACTCCGGCCTGCATGGCCCCCGAGCAGGCCAACGGCGTCAAGCCGCTCACTTCGCCGGTCGACGTGTACGCGCTCGGCGCCGTCCTCCTCTACGCGGCGACCGGGCACTACCCGTTCCAGGCCGACAACATCCACGCGCTCTTCCACCTGATCACCAAGGCGGACGTCCAGCCGGACCTGACCGGAGCCCCGGACGAACTCGCCCCTCTCCTCTCGGCGATGCTCTCCTACGATCCGCAGGGCCGGCCCGCCCTACCGGCGGTCGTCAAGGAGTGCCGGGCCGTGATCGAGGCGCAGGGCCTCAAGATCGCCCAGGCTCGGCGCCGCCTCACGGCACACACCACGGCGACCACGCCGATCCCGCCACTGCCGCTGCATGCGGCCCCCGTGGCGGCGCAGGTGGGCCCGACCCTGCCCACCGGCTCCGCCGCTTCGTCGGACGCCGCCGCATTCGCGAACCTGCCGACAGCGGTGCTGCCGCCCCCGCCGGGTACCACCGCTCCCACGGTCCCCCTCCCCCAGGTCCCGCAGGCTCCCCAGGTTGCCGCTGGCCCCGCCGTGTACACCCCTACCGTCAGGGCCGAGCCCAGCCCGACGGCGCCCGACCAGCCACCCGTCCGGCCTGCCGCACCTCCCCTCACCCCTCCCGGTGCGCCATCGGGGCCGGCGGCTCGCCGCAGGCATGACCGCCCGAGCCCCAAACCGGCGATCCGCACGTCGGCCCAAGCGCGGCGCGTAGCCCAGCAGCTGCGCGAGGCCTACGCCCAGCGCGCGAAGTTCTGAACCGGCCCGGCTCACAGGACCCGCATCACCCACAGACCCACAGGACCGGCATCACCCACAGGAGGCAGCGCACGTGACCGTCGATCAGACCGGTGCCGCTCGGGACGCCCAGCGCGGCAGCGCCCCGGGAGCTGCCCCGGAACCGGAAGGGGCTGCGGTCGCGACTCCGGACGCGGCTCCGGGAACCGCCAAGTACCCGCCCGGCTCGCAGATCGAGGTCCGGGACGAGGAGTGGCTCGTACGGAACGTGACGCGCACGGCCCACGACGGTGACCGTATCGAGGCGGTGGGTGTCTCGGAGTTCGTACGGGACCAGGAAGCCGTCTTCTTCACCGCGCTCGACGACGTCCAGCTCATGGACCCGCGCCGCACCAAGCTGATCGCCGACGACTCCCCCACCTTCCGACGCAGCCGCCTCTTCCTGGAAGCGGTCCTGCGCAAGACCCCGCTCCCTCAGTCCGAGCGCGGGCTGGCCCTGGCCGACAGCTTCCTGCTCGACCCGCTGCCCTACCAGCACCGCCCGGCGCAGCTCGCGCTCTCGGGCAAGAACCTGCGCCCGCGCATGCTCATCGCGGACGTGGTCGGTCTCGGTAAGACGCTCGAAATCGGCCTGACGCTGGCCGAGTTGATCCGGCGAGGTCGCGGTGAACGCATTCTCGTCGTCACTCCGCAGCACGTCCTGGAACAGTTCCAGCACGAGCTGTGGACCCGGTTCGCGATCCCGCTCATCCGCCTCGACTCGGTGGGCATCGAGCGGATCCAGCGGGAGATCCCGGCCGGCCGCAACCCGTTCACGTACTTCAAGCGGGTCATCGTCTCCATCGACACGCTCAAGAACACCGACCAGTACAAGCATCACCTGGAGCACATCCGGTGGGACGCGGTCGTCATCGACGAGTCGCACAATCTCATCAACCGCGGCTCGCTCCGCAACCAGCTAGCCCGTCTCCTCGCCCCGCAGACCGACGCCCTCATTCTGGCCTCGGCGACCCCGCACAACGGCGACGCGCGTTCCTTCGCCGAGCTGATCTCGCTCCTCGACCCCGCCGCGATCCGTGACCCGGAGCGGTACGACGCCGACGACATCAAGCATCTCTTCATCCGCCGCACCAAGGTCAGCCCCGAGGTCCGCGAGCAGATGAAGGGCCAGTGGGCGGACCGCGGCCCGAGCGCGTCGGTGCACTGCGCGGCGACACCGGCCGAGGAGCGGATCTTCGAGGAACTGGCGCGGGCGTGGCTCCCGCCGGCCGAGGGCACCGCGTCCGTGAGCGAGAGCCGTCTGTTCCCCCACACGCTGCTGAAGTCGTTCCTGTCCTCGCACGTGGCGCTGGCCGCGACGGTCGACAACCGCATGCGGACCCTGAAGGCGAAGGAAGAGGGCACAGCAACGGTCGATGAACTGACAGCACTCCAACGGCTCAGAGACCTCACGCTCGCCATGTCGGACCCGGACTCGGCGAAGTTCCAGGCCCTGGTGGAGCAGTTGCGCGCGATCGGGGTCGGCCCGAAGAGCGACGCCCGGGTCGTGGTCTTCTCCGAACGCGTCCAGACACTGGAGTGGCTGCGCAGGGCGGTCCCGGCGGCCCTCGGCTTCAAGGGCAGGGCGGCGCAGGAGGCCGCACGGGTCATGCACGGCGGCCTGTCCGACGAACAGCAGATGCAGTGCGTCGAGGACTTCGGCCTGGCGGACACCCCGGTCCGCATGCTGTTCACGGGCGATGTGGCGTCCGAGGGCGTCAACCTCCACCGTCAGTGCCATCAACTCGTCCACTACGACGTGCCATGGTCCCTGATCCGCATCGAGCAGCGCAACGGCCGTATCGACCGCTACGGCCAACCCCACCAGCCGCAGTTCCGCGCGCTGATCCTCACCAGCGGGGTCGACGGCGCGAAGGACGACCGCACCGTCGCGGAGCGCCTGCTGGAGCGCGAGGACGAGGCGCACCGCAGCCTGGGCACAGCGGAGGCCGTCTCGGGTCTCTACCGGGCCGACGCAGAGGAGAAGTCCCTCATCCAGGACCTGCTGCGCGGCCGTACGGTCGACGAGTCCCTGGAGTCGACGGCGCGGGCAGCCGCCGCCGAGGACTCCGGCACCGACTTCCTGGCCGACTTCTTCGGCGCGGTGGGCGACGACCCGCAGGAGGCGGACGGTGACGCGCCGCCCGCTCCGGCGGACGTGCCGCGCCTGTTCACGGGCACGCGGGAGTTCGTCGACGAGGCGTTGCGCGAGGTCTACCCGGACGCGCAACGGCAACTGGACATGGACCAGGACCAGGAGACGGGCCTGATCTCCTTCCGGCCGCCGTCGGACCTGACCCACCGCATGAAGGCGCTGCCTCCGGACTACCGCCGCGAACAGCGCCTGCACGAGCGCCTGTTGGTGACGCTGAACCGTAAGCTCGCGGACCTGTCGCTGGTACGGGCCCGGGAGTCCTCCTCGTCCAGCTGGCCGGAGATCTCGCTGCTGACCGACCTCCACCCGGTCGTCGAGTGGCTGACGGACAAGGTCCTGGTGCGCCTCGGCCGCCAGGAGGCGCCGGTCATCACGGCCGACGTGGACGGTCCCACATACCTCATCCAGGGCATCTACTCCAACGCGCTGGGCCGCCCCACGGTGGTCAAGTGGATGGCAGTGCGCGCCGGTGAGGTCACCGACGACATGGTGGGCGTACTGCGCCGCGCGGGCGTCGGCCCGACGATGGCCAATCCGCTGCGCCCCCACAACCGCGACCGGCTGGGCGAGGGCATCCCCGACGCCTTGGAGGCCGCCGAACGGTTCCTGCGGCGGCACAGCGACGACTGGGACAGAGCCCTGCACGGCCCGATCGAGGAGTACAAGGCCCGCCTCGCGAACTGGGAGCAGCCGACCCTGACGGCAGCGGGCGGGGACACCAAGTCCAAGCTCTCGGACCTCGCCGACTCCCTCCTCACCACCGGCCGCCCCCTGCTCCGGGTCCTCGCCGTCCTCGACTCCGCCGCCTGACCACACGAGGTTCTTGACCGATGACGTACGACTCGCTCGTCAACCGCGGCGACTACTTCTCCGCGCACTACCTGGCCGAGGTCTTCCCCAAGGATCTCAAGGCGGGGCTTCTGGCCTCCTGGAAGGACCGCGAGGACGCGGCGCGCGACACGGGTACGGGTTCGGACACGGACCCGGATGCCCGGACGGAGACGGGCGCGCTGCCGGTGACTCCGCGCGTCGGGCTGCGTGAGCTGCGCCGCCCGTACTTCAGGGCGCGGGCGTTCTTCGCGGAGGCGGCGGCCGAACCGGACGACGCGACGACGTACGACGCGCCGGTCTGGCGCGAGCGGGCGGCGGAACTGAACGGGTCGGTCCTGCGCGCGCTCGGCTACGACGCGAAGCCGGGGACCGTGACGGTGGAGCGGGCCGACCACACGTACGAGGTCCGGGTCGCGCACTCCGAGCCGGGGCTCATCGCGGTGGACTGCGGCTGGGCGGCCGAGCCGGACGCGGCACTGGACGCCGACGGGGCGGGGCGCCTGCTGCACCGGGTCCCGCTGGACGGTTCCGCCGAGCTGACGACGGGGTCGAAGCTGGCGTCGTTCCTGTTCGCGTGCGAGGAAGCGCCACGGTACGTGCTGCTGCTGGTCGGCGGTGTCGTCGTACTGGCCGACCGGGCGGTCTGGGGCGAGGGCCGCTACCTCGCGGCCTCGCTGGACGCGGCACTGGAGCGCAACGACTCCCGCGCGGGCGGCGAACTCGACACCCTGGCCGCGCTGTTCGGCGCGGACTCGTTGCGCACGCCGGAGGAGGGAGGCGAGAACCCCCTCGCTGGTCTCGTCGGCAAGTCGACGAAGCACGCGGTGGGCGTGTCGTCGGACCTGCGGGACGGCCTACGCCTGTCGGTGGAACTGATCGCCAACGAGGTCCTTGAGCGGCTGAGGGTGGCGGGCGTACGACCCGAGGACGTACGCGAACTCCCGGAGCTGTCACGCCAGTTGACGCGGGAGTCGCTGCGCTACCTCTACCGCATCCTGTTCCTGCTGTACGCGGAGGCGCGGCCCGAGCTGGGCATCCTGCCGTCGGACTACCCGGAGTACCACCAGGGGTACGGGCTCGGGCGCCTCGGCGAACTGGTCGCGGACCGGGACCTGGTCGGCGAGAAGGCCCGCGAGGGCGTCTACCTGTATGAGTCCCTGGACCTGCTCTTCCGGAAGGTCCAGGAGGGCTATCGCTCGCGCCGGACCCACGGCGATGCTGACGCGGACGAGGGTGGGGGCGAGGGCAGGTCGGAGGACATCGGCCTGCGCTTCGAGCCGCTGCGCTCCAAGCTGTTCGAGCCGGCGTCGATCGAGCTGATCGGTGCCCGTTCGGTCCGCGATCCCCGTTTCGACGAGGACGAGTCGGGCGGCGAGGTGCGGTACGTGGACACGCGGCTGCGCAACGCCACGCTCTACCGCGTCTTGCGCCTGCTGATGCTCACGCGCGGCAAGAAGGGTGAGCGCGGCGGCTTCATCTCCTACGCGCAGCTCGGCATCAACCAGCTCGGCGCGGTGTACGAGGGCCTGATGTCGTACTCGGGTTTCGTGGCGAGCGAGGAGTTGTACGAGGTCGCGAAGGGCGGCGACGCCAAGGACGGCTCGTGGCTGGTGCCCGCGTCGAAGGCGGACGAGTACGCGGACACGGTCTTTGTGCGCCGCAAGGACGAGGAGACAGGCGAGGAGGTACGGGTCCGGTATCGGCCGGGGTCCTTCGTGTATCGCCTGTCGGGGCGGGACCGGCAAACGTCCGCGTCCTTCTACACGCCCGAGTCGCTGACCAAGGTGACGGTGCAGCTGGCGTTGCAGCACCGGCTCGACCAGGACGGGGCGGTGACCCCCGCGCGGGAGATGCTGGACTGGAAGATCTGCGAGCCGGCGCTGGGGTCGGGCGCGTTCCTCAACGAGGCCATCAACCAAGTGGCGGCGGAGTATCTGCGGCGGCGGCAGGACGAGCTGCGTCTCTCGATCGACACGGAAAAGTACGCGGTCGAGTTCCAGAAAGCCAAGGCGTATATCGCGCTCCACAACTCCTACGGCGTGGACCTCAACTCGACGGCCGTGGAACTGGCGGAGGTGTCGTTGTGGCTCAACACGATGCATCCCGGCATGGAGGCGCCCTGGTTCGGCCTGCATCTGCGGCGCGGCAACTCGCTGATCGGTGGCCGTCGGGAGATCTACTCGGCGGAAAGGTTGAAGAAGGGCGGCTGGCTGGGGGCGACTCCGGAACGCTTCCCGTTGACCGAGGCTGAGGGTGGGCTGCCTGCCGGTTCCGTCCACCACTTCCTGCTGCCCGCGAAGGAGTGGGGGGCGGTGGCCGGCGAGAAGGAGGCCCGCGCGCTGGCGCCGGAGGAGGCGAAGGCGCTCGGGGCCTGGCGCCGGGCCGTCACCAAGTCCCCGTCGAAGAGGCAGACGGAACGGTTGCAGGGGCTGGCCCGGCGGGCCGAGTACTTGTGGGGTCTTGTCGTACGCCGTCTGGAGATCTCCGAGCGGGACATCTCGCGGCATATCGAGGTGTGGGGCGCGGAGGACGGCTGGCTGCGGACGCCGTTGGAGGCGGTGCCTCGGGAGAAGGTGCTCGCCGATCTGGAGGCCGTGGATACGCCGTACTGGCGGCTGAAAAAGGTCATGGACGCGTGGTGCGCGCTGTGGTTCTGGCCTGTTCAGAGTGCCGCGCTGCTGGATGGTTCGGATGAGGTGTACGCGCGGGCGGTGGGCGTGGCCGAGCGGGGTGAGGGGGTGGCCGGGGCTGTCCCGGACGCCACCGAAGTGGTCCGTACGTACGAGGAGATGGACCTCCTTGGCAATGTCACTGTCCGGGAGGTCACTCGCGCTGACATCGACAAGCGCCGTAAGGGTGCACGTAAGGAAGAGAAGGCCTTTGCTGGGCAGCGGCGCAACGTGATTCCGCTGGCCGATCTGGACGACTGGCTGGACTTCGCCGAGGCGCTACTGGGCACGCATGACGTCTCCGAGGAGAACCTGGTCGGCTCGTTCGACACGCTGGACGAGCTTGAGCGGTATGAGGACGAACTGCCCGACTGGATGGGCATGGATAGGTCTTATTGGTTGGAGAGCCGGTTCCCTTGGACTGCGTTGGCGGGTGAGATCGCTGGGCGGCAGGGGTTCTTCCATTGGGAGTTGGAGTTCGCGCAGGTTTTTGGGGCGCGGGGTGGGTTTGACTTGCAGGTGGGGAATCCGCCTTGGGTGCAGCCGCGATGGCAGGAAGACCTGGTACTAGCCGAACTAGAGCCATGGTTCGTACTTGCAGAGAAGCCAAGTGCGGCAGAGTGGCGCCTTCGCAAGGAAGATGTCCTGGCTGCCCGTACAGACGGTCGCGGTTTTCTTCTCGCCGAGGTGGCTACCCATGCTGGGACTGTCGCCGTTCTAGGCAGTTCGGCCTCATATCCGCTCCTTCTCGGCACTCAAGGCGACCTTTACCGAGCTTTCATGGCGCAGGTGTGGCAGCACATCGCGCCGCACGGCAGCGCGGGTCTGATCCACCCCGACACGCATTTCGGCGGCGTGCGCGAGGGCATCATCCGAGGGGCCGCGTACCGACATCTTCGGGTTCACGCTCACTTCGTAAACTCGTCCAGATGGGCGTTTGACGATCTGAACTGGTCCCAGGAATTCGGGATGCACATTTACGGCACGTCCCGAGAGCCTAATTTTCTACACCTCAGTGAACTACGCGATGCCGACGTCCTCCCTAACTCACTGACTCACGACGGGCGAGGTGTGGCGCCTGGAATTAAGCACAACGGCTCGTGGGACATCCGGCCTCACCTTGAGCGCGTGGTGCAGGTGGACACCGCCTTGCTGACCAGTTGGCAGGCTCTAACTGGGGCAGCGGGCGGAGCGGCGCAGACGCCTCTGCTGTACCCAGTTCTCGTTGGCGAACAAGGGGCAATCGAGTCGCTGGCCGCCTACGAGAGCAGCCTGGCGGATCACCACCCAATGATCTCCAGCGGATACCACGAATCCGGCGCTAAGAGGGACGGGCTAATCCGTTGGGGAAACCAGGCCGTACCTGAACTTGCAGATGTCGTTCTTCAAGGTCCGCACTTCGCAGCAGCGCTCCCATTCTCCAAAGAGCCGAAGATCCCCTGCCGAAGCAACCGAGACTGGGTCCTGCTCGCATCTACGCAACTAGCCGAGACGTACGTCCCCGTGACCAATTATGTGCGGGCCGCAGACGAGGAAACGTATCTAGCGGCTCAGGACTCCTGGCTCGGAAAACCCTCCACCTCGTACGTCCGGCTCGCTTGGCGGAAGATGATTCCCTTCGACAGTAGCCGCTGTCTGCATGCTGTTCTCCTCCCGCCCGGCCCAGCCCACATCGACGCCGTATACAGCTTGGCCACAACAGACAACCGACTAACCGCTCTCACTGCGGGTTTCTGGGCCTCACTCCCACTTGACTACATGCTCCGTATCGTGGGCAGAGCGAACCTTCACCCAGCAGATGCCGCAAGAATGCCAGCTCCAACCTCAACACACCCCCTGGCCCCCGCGCTACTCCTGCGCACACTCCGCCTAAACGCACTTACCGCCCACTACGCCGCGCTTTGGGAAGAATTGTTTGACCCACGCTGGGCGGGCTACGAGGACTGGGCCAATACCCACTGGCCTCGCCTAAAACCCCTCGCCGCCAGTCTTGCACCAGCCTGGGAGTACACCACCCCGCTCCGCACCGAGCACGAGCGCCGAGCCGCCGTCGTCGAACTCGACGCCCTCGTTGCCGTCTGGCTCAGTATCACCGCCGACCAACTCGTCGCGATCTTCAAGTCCCGCTACCCGCAGTTGTGCGACTACGAGGCGGCCACCTGGTTCGACGCCAATGGCCGCAAGATCGCCGCTAGCCCCTTCACCTTCGGCCACGGTCAAACCAAGCAGGATTACCTAGACCTGCTAGACCACCTGCAAGACCCGGAGCACGCTCCACCCCCGGCCGGCTACGAAGCCCCCTTCTACAAGGCCGACCGCGAAGCCGAGATGCGTGCCGCACACGCTCACTTCCAGTCCCGCCTGGACGCCGAGATCGCTGCGGGCCGTTGGCCCCAGGAGTCGACGAACGCCTGACACGCCAGTGCCCCGTAACCGAAGGCGGACGGTCACGGGGCACGGCAGAGGTCGCACCAAACCTCATGTGGTGTGCTGGGCAACGAAGCCGACGAACTTGGCCCAGGCGGTTGCCTGAAGGTTCACTATCATGACCTTGTCCTTCGAGTCACGGACGCGGACCGTGCCTGGGGAGGCCGCGACCTCAACACACTGGCCGCCCTCGGCACCGCTGTAGCTACTCTTGACCCACACGACTTCCCTGGGGCCGTGAATCTCTTCGAAGCTCATCTCTCTCCCAGCAAATCCTCAATGAAGGCCAACGACTCACGTGGGTTGAGGGCCTGGGCACGGATAATCCCATAGCGCGCGGACAGTGCGCGGACCGCTTCGCGGTCGATGACCAGCGTGCCTCGGCCCTGCACCTCCAAGTAACCCACCTGTTCGCCATCAGGCCTCGCCATAATGGTGAACGCACCGTCCACCCCCGCATTATCCTCTCGGTCGAGCGGCATCACTTGAAGCTCGACGTTCCGCTTGTGCCCGATGAACAAGACCTGCTCAAGCTGCTCCTGTTGCACCGCATCCCCGCCGAGACGTTTCCGTAATACCGACTCCTCCATGACAAAGCTCAGCAACGGCGTCGGCCGCTTTGTGAAGATTTCCTGCCGCGCCAACCGACCCGCTACACGCTGCTCGATCGTCTCCTCATCCAGGAGGGGGCGCCTCATGCTCAGCAGGGCCCGCGTGTACTCCTCGGTCTGCAACAGCCCGTTGACCACGTGCGTGTCGTACACGTGAAGTTCAACCGCCTCGGTCTCCAACCTTGCCGCATCCCGAAAAAATGCCGGATACTGCGCCCGAGCCACCTCCTCCTTCCCCACCTTCAACACGCCACCCGCATCCAGCACCTCATCGGCGAGGTCGATGAACTTGGGCGGCGGAATGCGCCTCCCCTGCTCGAACGACGCGATGGTGGACGCGGAGTACCCCGTCCGCCGCCCCAACTCAGCGCGGTCCAGCCCCGCCCTCTCCCGGCACAGCTTCAACTGGCGGCCGAAGACGAGCAGTATGCCCGCGCCAACCTCGTACTCCCCCTCAGCCTGCTGCTCCTCCACGCCCCAGCACCTCCCGTAAGTCGAAAGCCGGTCCCGCCACCAACACCCACACCACCCCGCGCGACCGCGACCGCGACCGGCGTTCGAACAGCCACCGCCGCAGCGACCAACGGGCCGCGCGGAGAACCGGTCACGCCCCACCGCGCGTACAACGGCACACCGACGGCGTACAAGCAGCGCGGTCAGCGCGTCCTGCCTGTTCAAAGCTACGCACCGCACACGACTGTTTACGCCATGAAGTCCGTAACTCCTCCGCAAGGGCATATGCCACAACGCATTGCGCCCGTACAAGAGTTCGCGCTGCGGTTCACCTCGACCCCGCGCGGCGCACGACTGGCCCGGCGCTTGATCTCGCATCGCCTGAATGACTGGGGCCACCCCTACACCTCGGCCACCAACGAGACGGTCACCCTCATCACGGCGGAGCTGACGGCGAACGCGGTCCGCCACGGGCACGTACCCGGCCGGGACTTCCATCTCCGCCTCACACAGGCCGGCGGCACGTTACGGATCGAGGTCACCGACACCCGGGCCGAAAAACTCCCCGCACCGGGCGCGCCCGACCCGGACGGCGAATCGGGCCGCGGCCTCCTCCTCGTCGAAGCCCTCGCGGACGACTGGGGCGTCACACCCCGCACAACCGCCCCCGGCAAGACCGTGTGGGCCGAGGTATACGCCGCGTGACGGCCCTGGAGAGCACGCACCGATCACACCCGAAGGGTCGTAGCCTCCGAGCAAACCCCGAGTACCGGCATGAACCAATTGTCCAGGGTCTCGCCATACGACAGCGATGCGGGCACACTGTTTGGATTGCGAGTACCAAGGACAGAGCCCCACCCCTGACTGCTGGCCAAGCGACATCGGAATGGGGCTCCATCGACGGGGACCCGCGCATCAGACCCCGGCCCTCAGCCGGGGTCTACTGCTGTCACACGTTGGGCAAGATCCACTCCCTGACGATCCTGACGATCGCCAGGGCGATACTCGCCACCTGGGCCGCCATCGCGACCCTGTTCAGCATGATGCGACGGCGCCCCGGCACCGGCTCCTGTTTCACAGCTCCCTCCTCTCCCTCTCGACACACCGGCCCACGTAGGTCGTGGACGCCGCGGCTACCCGCGAACCATGGTGTGACCGCCGCCAAAGACAGGAAGAGTTGCTGTCGCGCACGAACCGACATGCCCCGGCCGCTCCTGCGGCTCGACCCTCCTTGCTCCGGAAGGGGCATTCAGGCGTGGTTCACCTATCCGCAATGTAGCGGCTTGTCCAGTCCAGGTATAGGGTGCATGCATAAATCATCACACTATCTGGACCTATCGAACGGGCAGGCGTCAACTTGCTACATAGCTGATAGACACTTCCTTAAAGCTAACTCTCCCACCAGGCACTCCCTGCACCTGCACCAACAATGCAGACCTCTTCCCGATGGCTAGCTTCCAGCTCGGCGCTAAGCAATCTGCTATGTTGCAGAATGAATCTGGCAATAGGAGGTAGAGCTAATCATGAGCGCGCCAAGTGCCGCCGAGCAGCGGTTCAAGCTTCGTAACGAGCTGCGCAGGGCGCGCGCAAGTGCTGGCCTGACACAGCGACAGGTAGCGAAGGAGATGGAGTGGTCTCCGTCCAAGTTGCTGCGGATCGAGTCCGGCGAGGTCAGCATCTCGATCAACGACCTCAGGCCCCTCCTGAGCACCTACGGCATCAGCGACCGGCGCCGCATCGAATCTCTGCTCGAACTGGCACGCGGCAGCCGCAAACTACCCTTCGCCGAGTACCGGGACGTCTTCAAGGGCGAGTTCCTCCAGTTCCTCGCCCTGGAGGCCTCGGCCTCAACCGCCCGGTACTTCAACTCCCTCCAGATGCCTCGACTGCTGCAGACCGAGGAGTACGCACGGGCCATCGCCGTCGCGTACGGCAGCACCACCACTCTCAGCGAAACAGAGGAGCGCATGCTGGAGGCTCAGCTGTCGCGCCAGGATCTCCTGCAGAGCGACAACTGCCCGGAGCTGTTCTTCATCCTCGACGAGTCCGTCCTGCACCGTCAGGTCGGCGGTCGCGGCGTCATGCGCGCCCAGCTCCAGCGCCTGGCCGAGGTGTCCCGGCATCCCAAGGTCACGCTCATGGTCATCCCCTACACGGCGGGCGCCCACGTCGGCCTCCAAGGCCCGTTCACCCTCTTCGAATTCGCCAGCGAAGACATGGCCGAGACCCTGTACCTCGAAAACCCGCGCGGCAGTACCACCGAAGCCATCAGGCCCGAGGAGACGCGACGTCACCTCGAACTGTTCTGGCAGCTTGAGGACCTGAGCATCAAGGGCAACATGGACACCCTGACCACCCGCCTCATCCAGCGCATGGACGGCGGTGTCGACGACCTGGCCGCCCTGTTGGAGCCACCCCAGGAACAATAGGCACCCCCATATCACTGCCCACGAACGTCGATGCCCTTCGCATCGGCGAACCTTGGCGTGATTCGGACCGTTCACCTTCCCAACAGCCGTTGTTACTCTGGAAATGGTGCTGTCCGCCTGTGCACCGGCACCACCACACCGGCGGGACGGTCCGAGCCACATGCCGGATCCCTCCCTCGGCCATGGTTCGAGGAGGGTTCTTTGGGCGCCTCACCGGTCTGGCACAAAAGCACTCACAGCGGCTCCCCTTCGGATGATTGCATCGAAGTCACACAGACCGCTTCCTCCGTCCTTATCCGGGACTCGAAGCGACCCGCTGGCCCCACCCTGCTCCTCTCCCGGTCCGCCTGGCACCTCTTCGTCCACCACGTCTCCCCCGTCCCCCGGCAGCAAGCCGCCTGATACCCCGTCCCGGACACATGTCGGGCAGAATCGGGACCCAACACCACGGGTCATGCCGGACACGGAACGAGGCACGAGGACACATGCCACAGGAGGACAGCACCGGCAGCCGTAAGGCCGGCCGGGACCATGCGTCGTTGTTCAGCCGGTACATGGACGACGCCGCTGAGGAAAGCGGTGCGTTCCGGGTCGAGGTGGGAGCCGACGGCCGGGGCACCGACGTCGAGCTAGAACTGCTGGGCTCCGAGGACGAGGACGAGTCGGACGGCATCACCGCGCCGTACGACCCGTCCAAGATCGAAATCCAGACCAGCAACCCCACCATCAACCTGCTCATGTCCCGGCTGAGCAACGGCATGATCGACCTCGCGCCCGACTTCCAGCGGCGCGCGGGGATCTGGTCGGACGAACAGCAGAGCCGGCTGATCGAGTCGCTCCTGCTGCGCATCCCGATCCCGTCCTTCTACGCGGCGGAGCTGGACGACAGTTCCTGGGCGCAGGACAGCTCCTGGGCCATCGTGGACGGCATTCAGCGGCTCACGGCCATCGCCCGCTTCATCGCTCCCGACGCGCTCGCCGAGGTCGCGGGCATCAACGCCGGTCCGTTGCGGCTGCGCGGCCTTGAGTACCTGAAGAAGGAGTTCGAGGGGAAAGGGTACGAGGATCTCACCGGGCGGCTGCAGATCCGGCTCAACGAAACACAGGTCGTCGTGCACGTCATCCGGCCAGGCACTCCGGACGAGGTGAAGTTCAACATCTTCGCCCGGATCAACACGGGTGGTCTGCCGCTCACCCGCCAGGAGATCCGGCACGCGCTGATTCCGGGGCCGGCTCGCGCCCTGCTGTCGTCGCTGGCAGAGTCACCCGAATTCCTGTCGGCGACCAGCGGCAGCGTAGGCACCGCGCGCATGGCGGACAGGGAGATGGTGCTGCGTGCCCTGGCCTTCATGCTCACGGCACCCGACGACTTCAGGTACCAGGACTTCGACCAGTTTCTCGCGCACGCGATGCGCACCATAAACCGCATGCCCGAAAAGGCTCGGACGTCACTCGCGGCTCACTTCGAACGGGCCATGACCACTGCCGAGGACATCTTCGGCAAGCACGCCTTCCGGAAGCTGTATCCGGACCAGGAATGGCGCAATCCCGTCAACAAGGCCCTCTTCGAGTCGGTGACGGTCAACCTGTCCGAACTCGACGCCGAGGAGCGTGCGGCACTGGTAGCGTCCCGCGAGAACGTGACCGTGGGTTATCAACAGCTTATGACCGACGTGGACTTCGAGCGCGCGGTGTCCGTCGGCACCGGCGACCGCGCCAAGGTCCACACGCGGTTTTCCAAGGTGCGCGACCTCTTCAGGAACGTCCTGGACGGCGACGGGGGCAGTTGAACAGTGATCGAGCAGTTGGCGCTGACCAACTTCAAGGCGTTCCGGTCGGCCGAGATCCCGCTGGCCCCGGTCACCCTGCTCACGGGTCTCAACTCGTCCGGCAAGAGCTCGGTCCTCCAGGCACTGGTCCTGCTGCGGCAGTCGTACGACGCGTCCACCCTGTTCTCCGCCGACGGGCAGTCGGAGGAGCAGGGAGGGTTCCTCCTCAACGGCGAGCTGCTGGAACTCGGCACCGGGCAGGACGTACTCCACGAGGATTTCGTGCGTATGCCGAACCTGCCCGCTCCACTGATCCGTGTCGGGTTCCGCACGAGCGACGGGAGGGACCACGGCTGGGCCGCGCTGTACGCCTCCGAGCAGGACGTGCTGCCCCTGTACACGGCCTCGCCCGTCCCGCACGTGGAGTCGGTCTTCAACCGCTCCTTCCAGTACCTCAAAGCCGACCGCATCGTGCCGGCCACCAGCTACCCCCGGTCCCACCAGCAGGCCATCGCCCGCGGTTTTCTCGGCGCGCGCGGCGAGCACACCGTCAACTACCTGCGCCACCACGGCCAGGACACCATGATGTCCGCGGCTCTGCGCCATCCAGAGGCCCGCGGCAGCACCTTCCTGGACCACGTGGTGGCGTGGATGCAGGAGCTGTGCCCGGGGGTGAACCTCGAAGCGGCGGAGATCCCCGGCATCGACTCCGTCCGCCTCAGCTACGGCTTCGACGGCACGGCCGGTCTGGAATCCTCGGGCCGCCGCCGCCCGACGAACGTCGGCTTCGGCCTCACCTACGCCCTGCCGATCGTCGTCGCATGCCTGACCGCGGGGCCGAACAGCCTGATCCTCCTGGAGAACCCGGAAGCCCATCTCCACCCACGCGGGCAATCCCGGATGGCGTCACTCATGGCCGCCGCCGCAGCGGCTGGCGCCCAGCTCGTCGTGGAGACGCACTCGGACCACGTCCTCAACGGACTTCGACTCGCGGTCAAGAAGCAGGTCATCGCCGCCACCGACACCGCTGTGCACTACTTCCGCCGTCAGGGGCTGCGGGCGGAGATCGTCACCCCACGCATCCACGACGACGGCACCCTCTCGGACTGGCCGCCGGGCTTCTTCGATGAGTGGGAGAACTCTCTGGAACAGCTCCTCGACTGACCTCCGCACCTCAGACATCCGTACCCGCGACGTTCGTACCGTCGACATCCGCGCCTCCGGGGGAGGGCCACGTGCCGCTGTCGTTGTTCCTGAACGAACTGTCCTGCCAGTCCGACAGCGGGGCGAGACGGGTCGACGAGGCCATGGCCGCCTTCGTGGCCACGCTGAAGCGGCTCAAGACCTGGCAGGAGGTCGCCCTCGTCACCGAGAGCCCGCTCCCTCAGGCCGAACTCGCCCGCGGCTACCTCTACCAGCAGTGGGTGAACGCCACACCTCTCAACAAGGAGCGGCACCGCTTGATCCTCAGTCTGCGTAGCCGCGCGCCCGGCACGCTGCGCGGTGTACTGGAGGCAGCCGGACACGATCCGTCCGAGGTCGAACACTTCCACGACGGCAGGCGCGCGTCCGGTATCGGCGCCGCCCACCTCATGGACGGGATGGCCATCAGCCTCCCCGTCACCCAGAAATGGGCAACCTCGTGGCTCGACGTCGACATCGTCCAGCTCGTCGAGGACGACATCGAGACCAGCCAGGACCGGGTCCGCCACTGCTCCACTCCCGCAGAGGCCGACGAACACGAGGCGTGGGCACGAGACACCGGACTGGCCTCGCTCACGGACACGTCCCAGCTCCTGTCCTCCTGGCCGGAATTCTTTCCCTCGCTGGAGCGGCTCCCCCGCTTCGACCGGGACCTGCGCGCCCTCGACCCGAAATGGTTCCGGGCCGCCCGCGACCTCCTCGCCGACCTCCAGTCCACGGCCGCCCAGCACTGGGACCTCGCCCGTTCCCCCGAACCCGACTGGCAGAACCCGCACATCACCCCCGAGTCGCAGTCCCGGCGTCACCTCTGCACTTTCCCGGACCCCGACCTCGACGGCCGCCCCGCCACCTTCTCCTGGCACGGCCGCATGACACCGGGCAAGGGGCGGTTGTACTTCCGCCTGGTCCCGGAACGGATGACGTTCCGCCTGGCGTTCATCGGCGCGAAACCGGGCAGCGACCGGCTGTCCTGACCGCGCCCCGCCCCGACCCGTCCTGGCGGAGATTCTGCGCTCCGTGCAGACCGACCGCCAAGAAACGCCGCGCGCGGCCGTCGCGTCTAGGGCTGTTCCCACTTCCGGGTGGGAAACCCGCACGCCGCGCGTGGGTCCTTCGCCGGAAGCAGACGCAGCTGGCCGATCGGCGCCTTGAACGACGCGGCGGCATCCGCGTCCCAAAGAACGACATCGCCTCCGGCCACTCCGAACGACAGGTAGGGGCGTCCGGGATGCAGCTCACCACCCCGCACGTTCAATCGCGCTTTGGCGACGGTGGGCTCTACGCAGGTCCACTCGGGCTCGACGCCAAAATAGGGTGGCGTGTTCTTGTGCTTCTCGGCCGCCGTTTTCACAGCCGTGGCCGCGTCGTTCGCGTTGTTCACGGCGAGGACCGCGACCAGACCGATCACCATCGCCTGCACCAGGACATACAGCGGCACGTTCAAATACTCTGCGGGCCGGAGGAAGGACGCGTGCACGTGTTTCGCGATGCCCCAGCCCGCCGGTACGAACAGCGCCAGGCTCAGGAAGCTCAGCAGCTTGGCGGCCGCCAACGCCTGCCAGATGCCTGGCACCTCCAGGTCCGCCGGGTCGATGCCAAACTCGTCCGCGTACAAGGTATGGAGCACTGACCCGGACGCCACGACCAAGGAGACCAGCACGGTGAACACGAGCGGTGCCGCCCAGGTCAGCCACTCACCCAACGTCCACTGGCGTATCAGAAGCCGGACACCGATCAAAGTGATGACGACAGCGGTGAGGACGGCCAACTGGCCCGGCGTCCACGCCCTGGCCTTGGAGGAGGCCGGGATGAGTGTCATCGCGAGGAGGACTGTCGCCGCCACCAAAACGGTGAAAACGCTCAAGCCTCGCCCGCCGGAAAGGTAGATCCTGCTGCCGCTCCACGCTCCTCCCGCGAGGCAGGTCGCGGCGAGCACACACCACACCCACATCCGGGGGCCGGACTGATGGCTTGCGACGACGGCGCAGAACGTCATGGCGAACAGCCAGGCGAAAATCCGGTGATGCCTCCGGCTCAGGTCCTCCTCACGTCTCTTGACGACATGGTGGTGTTCCCGTCCCTGGAGCGCTCGGACGTCGACATCCGAGCGGGGCGGTGCTCCCGTCGGCACGCCCATCCTCGCAAGCCTCCTGGCCTCCGACGGCGTACCGGTCACGAACGTGCCCGTGTCGTGGCGGCCTCTCCGCTCAGACACGTGAGCCCGTACGAACGCGCACTTCCGCCGCAGTCGCACGCGCAGGCCGGGCGCGGGCCGGGGCGGTCGCAGGGGCGGGCGATGCCCAACGGTATGGGCCTCCCATTCGGTGAGCTGCTCCCGGTCCGTGTCCAGCACATCGCAGCGCCTGACATACATCTCCAGCTTGGCCGTCCTCGCCAGCCGTTGCACCCGCCAGACCGCCGCTCCCACCGTCCTGCTGTTGCGCGCGCCGAACAGATGCACCTCGACGCAGTACAGACGCGAGGCGTCATCCGGCGTCAGCACTCCCTCCGTCACGTCGGCACCTCGTGCGAACGACCTCACGACCGGCCACCCACGCCGTTCGAACTCGGCCTCGGCCCGGTCCCAGTCCCGCTGCGCACCCACTACTTCGACGAGTGCCAACGCTCGTTGGTCGTACTGAACACGCACGGCGTGCCCCCTCCATACGATTCGCTCTCATCTCCTCCCTGATCCTGCCGTCGCGGACTCCTCACCGAGCTGTTTCACGACGAAGTCCATGTGCTGAATGTGCCCCATCCTGATCCACGTCTCCGCGCTGCCCGACCCCTTGGCACCCTCACCGTGCGCGCACGCGGACAACCAGGCCTCGCCGTCGCCGTATCCGGCGCCGCGGAATGCGTCGGACTCCGTGATCCAGCGGGCCGTGGCGCGGACGCGGTCGACGCGATCGGCGCCGCGAACACCGCCGGAGTCCCTGGTCGGCGCCTGCCCGATGAGGAAGCCGTCCTGCGTGGTGTAGCGCATCAGGCTCCACGGAGGGCGCCTGTCGTTCACGAAAGCGGTGTTCGCGCTGAAGGGGTGCTCCACCGAGTAGTCCCCGTAGACCACGTTCCTCGGGAAGCCGGGGCGGGCCGCGCGTACTTCCTGGTAGAGCTGACGGTCCCGGCGTCGGCCGACACGGGTGGACTCCCTGCCCGGGCTGTCGTTCCACCGGGGGAAGGCGCCGGACGTCAGGACTATCGTGCGCCAGGGAACGAGCCCGCCCAGGAGATCGAGTGCCTTTCCGGCCTCCACGGAGTCCACGGCCGCGCCCATGTCCAGAATGAGATCGGTCCGTTCGGGAGGCAGGACGAGCCGGTCCATCATGTCCGACAACTCCGCGGCGCGAGGCTGGTCCGAAGGGGCATCGACCAGCACGCGTATGCCGATGCCGCGCCCGCTCAGTACGGCGAGGTCCGCCGTGTAGCGCTGGAGAGTGGGGTGCCGTTCGGGGCCGGTCACCAGCCGCAGACCGCTCCGGGTCGTCAGCCGCCACAGGGCGACGGCCGCCCCTGACGTGCCTGCCTCGACGTGAACGGCGTCCACCCACCCGTTCGTTCCGTCCGTCGCAGTGATCAGCCGGTCGGCATGCCGGGTGAGCCAGCGGTCGAGCGCACTCCGGTCGCCGTCCGGTTCGGGGGCGGGCCGCTCGCCCCGTATGCGTTCCCGCCCGACGTGCGGCATGACGGTCCACAGCGGCGCGACCCGTCGTCGTACGTGGAGATGCAGTTGCCCGTACGCGCTCCAGGCGCTCTGCCTCGCGGGCAGCACCGGTACGTAGATCGGCTCGACCATCGCGGTTCCCCCTCGAACCCGCTGTGCTCGCCGTATCGCCCCTGCTTGAAGGGTGAACGGGAACGCTCGGTGACGAAAGAGGGCGATTCCGGCCATGGGCGCTCATGTGAGCCGTGATTCGTAAGACGCTGTCAGACGCTCCCTATACGGTTGATCCGGACAACCGTCTGAACGAGCAATCCGGGGGCTGTCCGAGGATCATCCGGACGGACGAAGGAGCACGTCGTGAGGCCCACCCTGGCCGCCGCGCAAGTCCGCGGCAGTCTGACGCAGTACCTCACGACCACCTACGCACTCACCGACTCAGACACCCGTCTCGCTCTGGAGCGCTTCCTCGGCCACCCCGAGTCCGGGATCTTCCGAGGTCCCTACCTGCGCATCAGGACGCCGTTCCACAAAGCCGACGACGGGTGGCGGCAACATCTCGAATGGGTTCCGGGTTTCCCGCCGTACCGGCATCAGGCCAAGGCGTGGGAGCGGCTGAGCACTCTGCACGCTCCGGCGCGGCCGACGTTGATCACCACAGGGACCGGGTCCGGTAAGACGGAGTCCTTCCTCGTGCCCGTCCTCGACCACTGCCGGCGGGAGAAGGCGCGCGGCCGAAACGGGATCAAGGCCGTACTGCTGTATCCGATGAACGCGCTGGCCACCGATCAGGCCGGCCGCATCGGGGAATACCTCGCACAGCCCGAGCTTGCCCAGGTCACCGCCGGGCTCTACATCGGTGACAGGCCGGACACCGACTTCCGGCGGGTGATGACCCGGCGCGAGGAGATGCGTATCTCGCCGCCGGACGTGCTGGTGACCAACTACAAGATGCTCGATCTGCTGCTGCAGCGCGGTGAGGACCAACCCCTTTGGCAGGGCGCCGACATCGCGCATGTGGTGCTCGACGAGTTCCACACGTACGACGGCGCGCAGGGCACCGACGTCGCGATGCTGCTGCGCCGGCTGGCCTCGGCGACAGGGCGAAGCAGGCCCGGACGGCCGCTCGGGACGATCTGTCCCGTGGCGACGTCCGCGACTCTGGGCGAGGGCGGTCCCGGAAACCAGGCAGGCGGCATCCTCGACGTGGCGGCGCAGGTCTTCGGTATGCCGTTCTCCGCCGACGCGGTGATCGGTGAAGAACGCATGTCCGCCGAACAGTTCACCGGTGAAGTGGACTACGAACTGCCCGAGCCGCCGTCGCCGAAGGACGTCATCGACTGCTCCGGCGGGCCGGGGGTCGAGGCACGCCCCGATCAGCTGGATCTCGACGGGCTGGCGACGAAGCTCCTGGGACGGAGCGGTCTGGATCCGTTCCAGCTCGGCAGGCTCCTCAAGCGGCACGACTTCACTCACGGCGTGCTGTCGCTCCTCGACGGGGAACCGCTCAGCGAATGGGAACTGCGGGACCGGATGAGCCGGTTCGGGTACGCGTGGGGGCGGGCCGCGCGGGAGAATCCACGGCTCGTACTGCAGGCCCTGTCGCGTTTCGTGGCGCTTCTGTCCGCCGCTCGCGATCCCGAGTCCGACGAGAAGCGGCCCAGGCCGCTTCTGCACATCGAGGCACACCTGTGGGTGCGGCCCGTCACAAGGGTGCTGCGCGGTGTCGGGCCCTCACCGGAATTCCGGTGGTACGAGGACGACCGCACCGCCGCGCGCAGAGCGGCCCTGGCCGCACCTCCCACCGGTGGCGACGAGGGCGAGCGATCGTCCGGAAGCTGGCCGTCGGGTGATGCCCGGCGCGCGCAAGCACAACCGGGATCGGACACGGCGGCGCGGCCGGCCGCCGTACATCTGCCCGCCGTCTACTGCCGTAACTGCGGGCGGTCCGGATGGGCCGCACTGTCACCGGAAGCCGACCCGCAGCGGCTCGTCATGGCGCAGGACAAGGTGTGGCGGGCGGGCGTCGGACGCGACAAACGGCGTATCCGGTACTTCATCGCCGCGACCGGCGCCGAACGGGACGAGGCACTGGACGCACTGACCGGTGCGAGGCCTTCGTCCGCAAGCGGTGTCGACCCGCTCTCCGTCGTCGTACTCGATGGCGCCCAGGGGACGTACCGCCTGCCGACAGCCGCAGACCGCGACGAACTGCAGGACGGATGGTTCGCCCTGGCGATCACCGACAAGAAGTCCGCGGACAAAGCGGCCGTGGACGACCGCTGCCCGGCCTGCAACGTGGACAACGGAATCCGCTTCCTGGGTACGTCACTCGCCGCGCTGGCGTCCGCCACCATCACGCAACTCTTCACGGGCGGCGACATCGCCCTAGTCCCGGAGGAGCGCAAGACGCTGCTCTTCAACGACTCGACGCAGGACGCAGCGCACCGGGCGGGTTACGTCGCCAACGCCTCGTACAAGTTCTCGCTGCGGTCGCTGCTCGCGCACACCCTCAACGACTCCCCGGAACCTCTGGCGCTCAACGACCTCGTAGGGAACGTGCTCGACTCCGTCGACGACCCGCAGGCGCTGGCCGCCGTGGTGCCACCCGACCTGCACGACGAACCGGGTGTGGACCGGCTGCTGTCGGGGCGGGGTACGGGTGACGCCCGCACATGGAAACTCATCGGTGAACGGCTGGCCTTCGCCACCGTCATGGAATTCGGTCTGCGTTCCCGTCAGGGACGCACCCTGGAGCTCACCCGCACCGCCGCGGCCGAGGTCGTCCTCCAGGAACCGGAACGCATCATCGCACTCGCCCGCGATGTGCACCTGACACTGCCCGGGCAGCTGGTCGCGATGGGCGGGCTGCCGACCCCCGACCGCTATCTGGCCTTCGTGCGCGGGTTGTTGGAGCGAGTCAGGCAACGTGGCGGCGTACGGCACCGGTGGCTGGAACCGTGGATGCGGGACGCGGGGGTCACCCGTTTCAAGGTGTGGGGCGGCCGGCCCGACGGCATGCCGGCGTTCCCCGACGGAGTGGCCGCGCCCCGGTTCCTGCTGGACGGGCCGAAGGAGAAGTCCACTTTCGACGCCGCCACCGGCAGACTCGGCTGGTATCAGGACTGGACCCGCCGGTGCCTCAGTCTGGACGCGGCCGGTGCGAGCGAGTACCTGCGCCGGCTCCTGCCCGTGCTGGCGGAGGAACACGTCCTCGCCGTGCGCACGGCACAGGACCGCACCACCAGGGTCTACGGGCTCCAGCCCGGCCACATCGAGGTGCGCCTGCTCGACGACGCGGTGGTCAACAAATCATTCGTCAGCTGCCCGGACTGCGGCTGGGAGCAAGTCGTGCTGCCCGAGCGCAGGACCCGTTGGTACGGGCATCCGTGCCCGCGCTACCGGTGCAAGGGGATGCTCCGGCCGCCCCAGTCCGATGTCTCCGTCAGCGTCACCAGCACGTCCGGCAGTTTCGGCGGCTCCCGCGAGCGCGACTATCAGAACGACTACTACCGGCGCCTGTATCTGACAGGCGGTACGTTCCGTGTCGTTACGGCCGAGCACACGGGCATGCTCACCCGCCCACAGCGCGAGCGCGTCGAGCGGACCTTCCGGGAAGGCACGCACTACACGGACCCCAACGTGCTCTCGTGCACACCGACGCTGGAACTCGGCATCGACATCGGTGACCTGTCAGCCGTACTCCTCGGGTCTCTGCCGAAGGGCCCGGCGAACTACGTGCAGCGGGCCGGGCGTGCGGGCCGCAAGACCGGCAACGCACTGGTGGTCGCCTTCGGCGGACGACGCGCCCGTGACCTCTACTACCTCGACGACCCGCGGGAGATGATCGCGGGCGACATCGTGCCGCCCGGCTGTTATCTGTCCGCGGTGGAGATTCTGCGTCGGCAGTACACGGCGCATCTCCTGGATCTCGCGGCCCGTGGCTCTCTCACCACAGCGGACGGGGAGCGACTCCAGCCCGCGCCACGGCTCGTCTCGGCACTTTTCGGCACGACCGGCTGGTGCCAGGACCTCGCGGACGCCGCACTCACCCACGGGGCACGTCTGGTCGAGGACTTCCTGGCGCTGTTCCCCGCCGGGGCGACGGACGGCACGGGAATCTCCGAACACGCAGCCGGCCAGCTGCGCGCCTACGCCACGGCAGGAATCGTCAGGGCCCTGCAGGAAGCCGAGGAGGACTGGACCGGGCGGCGTGAGGAACTACGGCGACGGATCGCGTCGATCGACACCGCGATGGACGCACTCGTTCGGTCCGATCCCGAACAGGACCGCGAGCACCGGGAGCTGCTGGCGGAGCGCCGCGCCACCGGGAACCTGCTGCGCGAGCTGAGCCAGACCGGCGCCCACGGCGCGCTCGTGGACCTCGGACTCCTACCGAACTACAGCCTCGCCGACACGACGACGCAGCTGGAAGCCACCCTCTACTGGACGGAGCAGCAGTCCGACGAGGGGGACGGCGACGGCCGAGCGGATGTCCCGAAGAGGACCTACCGCAGCGAAGTACGGGACTACGAGCGCTCCCGCAAGCTTTCCCTCACGGAACTCGCGCCGGGCAACAGCTTCTACGTCAACGGATACAAGCACGTCGTACGCGCCCTCGACATCGGCAGCCCCGACCGGCGCGCCTGGTCGGTGTGGCGGCTCTGCCCCGCATGCGGTTACGCCCGTACCGAGAACGCGAAGACGGACGCTTCACCCTGCCCTCGCTGTGGCGGGCGGGAGATCGCCGATGCCGGGTGCGTCCAGTACGTCATGGAACCCAAGCGGGTCATCGCCCGCGACAAGCGCGACGACGCCAGGGTCCGCGACGACAAGGACGAGCGGGACCGGCGCCGCTACTCGATGCTGACGACCGTCGACATCGACCCCGTACACCTGGCGGCCGGCTCCTGGCGGCACGACACCGCGATCTTCGGCGTCGACTTCACCCGGCGCGCGGTCATCAGGACACTCAACCTCGGGCTCGACCGCCAGGACGGCAGCAGCACCGTGCCGATCGCGGGTGACGATGTCCGGCTCAATCCCTTCTATGTGTGCACCAGTTGTGGCGGCGCCACAGCCGACGGACGCCCCGTCGTCGACCAGCCTCACAACGCGCTCACGGAGTCCCTTGCCACAAGCAGCAGAGCCAGTGCCCACCACCTACTGTGGTGTCCGCGCCGGAAATCACGAGCCGCGGGCGACGAGCAGGGCAAGGGGGAGGACGTCCCTCTGCTGCTGGCTCACGAGCTCGTTACCGAGGCCGTACGCATCCTGCTCCCGGCATCCGTCGCTCGCGCCAAGGAGCGACTCGCGTCATTCACCGCCGCTCTGTTCGTGGGTATCGCGGCACGGTACGGCGGCGATCCCGACCACATCGACATCGCAGCCGCCTCCATGCCCGACGGCAGCGACACCGACTGGCCCCGCCGTTTCCTCGTCGTCTACGACCGGTTGCCGGGCGGCACCGGGTATCTGCACCGGTTGGCGTCCGCGGACGGTTTCCGCGAAGTACTGCTCAAGGCACGCGAGGTCATCGAGAGCTGCCCCTGCATCGAGCGGGGTCTCGACGGCTGCCACCGCTGTCTGCTGCGCCGGGTTCCCGCGAGCGACTACGACCGTGTGAGCAGGAACGAAGTACGGCAGATGCTCGACGAACTGCTCGGCAAGACCGGTGAGAGCTGGCAGACCTCGCCCATCACCACCACGCACCAGATCCCCCTGGAGCGCCAGGCCGAGAGCGACCTCGAAGTCATGTTCATCGACACGCTCAAGGAGTGGGCCAAGCAGCCCGATTCGCAGGCCAGCGCGGACGCATACACGACCACCGCCGGTACGTACTCGTTGGACCTGAGGTTGACCGGGTCCAACGGCACCACACTCAGCTGGCGGGTTTCGCAGCAGCGAGTGCTGGACGGAACGCGTCCCGACGTGCTCTTCGAACGCCTCGATGCCCCAGGACCGCGCCTCGCTCTCTACCTCGACGGCTACGAGTTCCATGCCACGCCCAAGCACAACCGGCTCGCCGACGACGCCGCCAAGCGCACCCGGCTGCGCGCCGAGGGCCTACGCGTCTTCCAACTCACCTACTACGACGTGAAGGAGTGGCTCGCCCGGGTCCGAGACACCGGCTATGCCGCCGCCGGCTCCACGGATCCGGTGTGGCAGCCGTACGGGGAGCAGGGCCAGAAGCAGGCCCGGGACTACTACGCCAAGGTCCGGGGCGGTCTGCCGGGCGAACTCGCCCAGACCGTCTGGATCAATCCGGCGGATCTACTCCTCGCATACCTGCGCCGACCGGACGCCACACTGTGGCTGACGCGCGCGGAGGCTGTCGTGGCCGGGCTCACGGGAGCACGGCCTCATGCGGCGGCCGTGCCTGAGGAAGAAGTGGGCGCGCAACTCACAGCGGCGCTGGGCGGTACGCCTCCGCAGGACCGGGGCGGGCCCTTGCATGTGCTCGCCGCGGTCGATGTGTCCGGCTGCTCCGTCACAGCTGTGGCGGACGGCCGACACAAACCGCCCGCGTGGACGGCGGCCACCGTCCTCGACGACAGCACCGCGGCCGTCGCGGACACGGAAGCGCACAAAAAACGCTGGCGAGCCTGGTTGTACTGGAGCAATCTCTCGCAGTTCCTGGAACACGGAGGAGGCGACAGCGTCCAGCTGACCACGAGCATGCTGGACGCGTTCTCGCCGGACACACTCGCGGTCACCGGCGGCTCCGGATGGCTGGCCTCCACTCGATTCGAACTCGGTCTCGGTGCCGAAGAGACTGCCGTTCTCCACGAGGCACGAGAGTCGGACCACTCGGTGACCGAGGCGGAAGCTGACTTCCCTCTCGGCAGGGAGCCGAGCGGTGTCACGCCGAGGAATTCCACACCACGAGGGACAGTCTGGGACACAGTGCTGGAGTACCTGGATCCGGAAGAGCCCGGACTGCAACTCTTGGCTGTGGCGCTCGTCTCGCTGGGGGCGCCCGCACCCGTCGACGGCTTCGAGCTCGACGACCGTGGCTGGCTGGCCGAACTCGCCTGGCCGGCCCGCAAGGTCGGAGTCGTGCTCTCCGCTCGCCCGGTCGGCTCCGAGTCGGACTACGAGGCCGAGGACCGCGACGCGGCCTTCGCCGCCGCAGGGTGGGACGTACGCCCCGCGAGTGAATGGACAGCCAGGGAACTGGCTGAACGGCTGACCGTGCAACCATCCGGGCCCGGTGGGCATCGTGATCAGCAAGACGACCGAACGACCCACGGGGAGCGCCACCGATGATCACCGCGAGTGTGACCCTCCGCCTGCTCGACAAGGCGGACCGGGAGATCCTCAAGCTCCCCCGTACCGTCAAGGGCGCCCTCTACGACTTCCAGCACAAGTTCAAGGCGAACCCGCAGGCCACGGGCCTCCAGTTGAAGCAGCTGAAGGGCGACAGCAGGCTCTGGTCCGCGCGCGTCAACGACGAATACCGCGCCCTGCTGCTGCGTCTCGCCGACCACGACTGGCTGATCGTCTCGGTCAAGCATCGCAAAGAGGTCTACGAAAACCTTGATCGGCTGTCCTACGGCATCAACCAGATCACCGGTGGCATCGAGTACGTCGATCTCCAGGTCGTCGAGGAGAGCGTGCTCAGGCGGACGACACCTCCCGCACCAGCACCGGAGCGGCCTACCCAACCTCAGCCCGTACCGCCGCAGCCAGAGACGCTCTTCTCCCGCTTCTCGGAGCAGCAACTCACCGACCTCGGCGTCGCCGAACCGCTGGTGCCGGTGATTCGCACGCTCACCACGGAGGAGCAGCTGCTCGGGCTCATCGAGTACGCGCCCCAACTGACCGGCGAGATCCTGCTGTCGCTCTTCGACGGCGCGTCGTACGAGAACGTACTGGAACAGGTGACGGCCCCGGTGGCCGCACCCGAGCCGGTCGACACAGAGGACTTCCAGGCCGCCGCACAACGCCCGGCGACCATGGTCACGACCACGGACGAGGCACTGCGCGAAGCGCTGGAAGGCGAGGACTTCGGGCGTTGGAAGGTCTTCCTCCACCCCACACAGTCCAAACTGGTTGACCGGGACTACTCAGGACCGGCCCGTGTGGGCGGCGGTCCTGGTACGGGGAAGACGATCGTCGCCCTGCACCGGGTGAAGCATCTGGTCGAACAGCTCCCCCAGGGCCGCAACAAGCAGGTGCTTCTCACCACATACAACAAGAACCTCGCAGCCGACCTCCGGGCTCGGCTGCTGGAACTGGGCGGAGAACAGCTGTTGTCCCGCGTGGACATCAGCCATGTCGACCAGCTGGCGCTGCGCGTGGTCCGAGAAGCCGAGCCGGGCAGCGCCAAACAGACCATCGACGACAATCAGGTACTCCGCGAGTGGCGCTCGATGCTCGATGAACTCGGCGAGACGACCTGGGACGCGGAGTTCCTGCACGACGAGTGGACGCAGGTCATCCTCGGTCAGGCGGTCGTGTCCCGCACCGACTATTTTCGTGCACGCCGTGCCGGTAGGGGACGGAACATCACTCGGCAGGAGCGGGCGGAAATCTGGCAACTGGCGGAGAAGTTCACTCAGCGCCTGGACCGCCTGGGGCGCCAGACATGGGCGCAGGTCGCCGAACGGGCCGCACGCCTGGAGATGGAGCGTGAGCGGCGAATCCAGACTGTCGAGCAGCAGCGCGCCGAGCACGGGGGTCTGGACAACATTCACCTGCAAGACGGTTCCGCAGGATGGCTGCGGTACCGCTACCGGCACATCGTCGTGGACGAGGCCCAGGATCTCCGTCCGGGGCACTGGAAGATGCTTCGCGCCATGGTCGCGCGAGACCGCAACGACCTGTTCCTCGTCGGCGACACCCATCAGCGCATCTACAACAACCAGGTGACCCTCGGCAGCCTCGGCATCAACATCCGTGGCCGCTCCGCCAAGCTCACCCTCAGCTACCGGACCACGCGACAGATCCTCGGCTCGGCACTCGGAGTACTGAGTGGTGAGTCGTTCGACGACCTCGACGGCAACGAGGAGACCTTGGCGGGATACCGCTCGGTCCTGAGCGGTGCGCGACCCGCGCTGCACCCGAACTCCGACTGGGAAGGCGAGCGGCAGGGAATCGCCGAGCTGGTGGCGGAGTGGGACGACATTCCCCTGGAGCAGATCGCCATCTGCGTTCCCACCAACGCGATGGCACAGGAAGTCGCCGTGTCGCTGGCCCACGCGGGCATCAGGGCCATAGAGATCGGCCCCGACGGGCCTCGTGGTGACGAGGGTGTGCACATCGGCACGATGTTCCGGTTCAAAGGGCTCGAATATCAACGCATGATCATCGCTGGAGTGAACGAGGGCCTCGTGCCCCGCCACGCGGTGACCCAGATGCAGCGTACCGACGCCCTGCGGTATCGACGGGAGCTTCAGCGGACGCGGTCCCTCCTCTTCGTCGCGTCCACTCGTTCACGCGATTCTCTCGCGATCTTCTGGCACGGAACTCCCAGCCGGTTCCTCAAGCCCCTCCTCAAGGACGGATAGCATCCAGGGCTCACTCCGTTGCGCCCTGAGTACGCCGAGGAGACTCACCTATCGTCAGGTCTCCGACCGTGTGAGCCTGAACCACGGTGCCGTGCTGGACCCCACCCCTGATGGAGTTGTGGACGGTACTCGTTGCGGGCACCGTGGACGGCAGGCTCAACTCAGCAAGTAGCGTGCGAAGTTCGGCGGCGGCTTCCGGATCATTGCGCAACGTGCGCCGGAGTCGGGTACGCCAGGACGCCTGTACGTCAGCTGCGGCGTCCTCGTCCCCGGCGTCCCGCGCGGCGACGAGGTCGGTGCGTGACTCCTCCAACTCCCCCTCGACCGCTGCCTCGTCCCGCCCTCGCGAGAAGAACACGACGACCCGGTCCCGTACGTTCCCCCACCCGTCGGTCACCATCTGCTGCACGAGGGCCGTCGCCCCCGCCGCCGCCAGTGCCGCCAACTCCGGTTCCATCGGGACCCCTTCGTCGTGCTTCCGGTTCGTCGCACATCCGGAGATCCACGGTAGCGGGACCGGCATCCGCGGCAACCCCGCACAGGAGGGCACGCCCGCTTCCGTACGGGGGACGCGCCCTCCCGGACTTCAGCTCCCGCTCGCCGCGGCCTTCCGCAGGGTCGCGAGCTCCCCGTACATCACCTCGCCCGGACACTGCGTCGCCAGCCAGTCGCGGTGGCCGCTGATCTCGTCGACCTCCTTCTTCTTGCCGTTGATCGGGCTGATGTACGTGACCTTGGCCTGCGGGTCGACCCCGTGGAAGCGGACCATGGACCGGACCAGGTCGGTGAGGGCGTCCCGGGCGGCCGCGGTCGGGCCCTGCTTCACCAGGTTGCCGATCAGCGCGATGCCGAGGTTGCCCGAGTTCCAGCCGCCCGTGTGGAAGCCGGTCACGAGCTTGCCGTTCGCGTCATGGGCCGGCGTGGCGCCCTCACCCGAGTATCGGCCCTCGTAGATCTCACCCTTCTCGTCGACGAGGAAGTGGTAGCCGATGTCGCCCCAGTCGTTGGTGATCGCGTGCACGTGGTAGAGCGCGCGCACCGTGGCGGCCGGGTCCGGGTCGCCGTTGGACGTGGCGGTGTGGTGCACCGTGAGGGTCTGGAACGGGTGGTACGTCTGCGGCGAGTTCTCCGTTCCGTCCGGCTTGAAGCGCAGTTTCTCGTCCGCGCCCCAGGCCGCCCGCGACAGATAGGCGACGCCGCGCACCCGTGTGCTGTCCCGCGGCACGGCGACCTCGCGCGTCGGGCCCCGGGTCGTGTCGATGGCCAGCGACCGCAGATCCGTGGCACCGTACGGGGCCCTCAGCTCGTAACCCGAGGCCTGGTCCACGGGGATGAGCAGCGCGCCGCCGTCACTGTCCGAGCAGCTGTTCCCGCCCAGGGCCTGCCAGGCTCCCTTGCGACCGTCGGCGTACGTCAGCCGGATGCCGCCGCCGGTTGTCTCACGGGGTCCGGACCAACGCACGCCCACATAGCCGATGGGGAACGCGGCCTCGACGGGCGCCTCGCCGGTGGCGGCCTCCGCGCGGGTCCCGGGGAACGCCTTGGAGGTCGCACCGGGCCCGGGGTCGGTGATGTCCGCGTCCGCCGGTCGCGAGCCGGTGCGGGCCGTCGCGACGGGAGTGAGCGCGGCACCCGCCGCGACCGCGCCCGCGGCGCCGACCAGCCCACGCCGCGTGAGGCGTGACCCGGCACGGCGGGAGGTGGTGGCGGTGGAGGGAACCGGAGTGGGGACGGTGGGGGGAACAGTCATGGGGTTCCTTCGGTGTTTGCTGGTCGTTCCTGACTGCCGCGGAGACCTTTGAGGGATACGGATCCACGCCGCAGCCACGTTTGAAGACGCAAATACGCAAAGGATCATAGGGCTTTGACCCGGCGGATATTCGGATGCGGCGCCGTGCACCGGGGCCGCATCATCGGCACCGTCGCCCGCCCGCGCCCACCGCCCCACCCGTCCCGTCCGGCTCCGCCTGTCCCGCCCCGTCCAGAGAGGCCCCCACCGTGCTGAAGCGTGTCACCGTCCCCAGTCTCTTCGTGCCGCCCACCTACTCCCACGTCTCCGTGGTCGAGGCCGGCACGCGCCTCGCCCTCCTCGCCGGGTCCGTGCCTCTCAACGCGGACGGCGAACTCGTCGGCCCGGGCGACCCCGTGCGGCAGGCCGAGCGGGTGATCGCGAATCTGGGCGAGCAACTGCGGGCGGTGGACAGCGAATTCGAGCATGTCGTGTACACCGACGTGTATGTGGTGAGCGCCGACCCCGCCGTGCTCTCCGAGGTCTGGGGCGTCGTGGAGGCTTCCCGCCTCAGCGTCGGCCCGCACTCCTCCACCCTCCTCGGCGTCGCCTGCCTCGGCTATCCGGGCCAGCTCGTGGAGATCACCGCGACAGCCGTGATTCCCGACCCCGGCGGCCACGGCGACGGCGATGGCGATGGCGATGGCGATGGCGATGGCGCCTAGAGTCGTCCCATGTTGATCGAGCACCGTGGGCAGCGCCCCGTCGTCCCGGCCTCCGCCTATGTCGCGCCGACGGCCGTCCTCTGCGGCGCCGTCGTCCTCGGCGAGCGCGCCCGCGTCCTGCACGGTGCCGTGCTCACGGCGGAGGACGGAGAGGTACGGACCGGCGCGGACGTCGTCATCATGGAGAACGCCCTCGTACGGGGCCGCCGGCGCCATCCCGTGATCATCGGGAACGCCGTGCTCATCGGCCCGCACGCCCACGTCAACGGCGCCCGCATCGAGGACGAGGTCTTCGTCGCCACCGGTGCCTCCGCCTTCCCCGGAGCCGTCGTGGGCGCCGGCTCGGAGCTGCGGATCAACAGCGTGCTGCACGCGAACTCGGTGCTGGCGCCCGGCACGGTCGTACCCATCGGATGGATCGCGGCCGGTGCCCCGCAGGCCCAGCTCTTCCCGCCCGACCGGCACGACGAACTGTGGGAGGTGCAGAGGGAACTGGACTTCCCGGGCACGGTCTACGGCGTCCCCCGCGGCACCTCCATGCGGGAGATCATGGCCCGGCAGACCGACCACTTCGGCGCCCACCTCGACGACCGCGTCGTCGAGGACGGCCCCTGGACCGACTGAGCCCGGCCCCCGTGTTCACCCCCGTATGCCCCCTCTGTGTTCAGCTCCGGGCGTTCCGCGCGAGTTCCAGCGCGTACGACGGCCACCACTGACCGGCGGCCGGGCCGCCCCGGCAGGTGCCGTCCGACTCGCCCGGCCGCTTGACCCACAGGTAGGCGTCGATCAGCGGCGCACCCGTGACGGTGGTCGGCGCCACGCCCAGGGCCCGGCCCGGCGGATTGCACCAGGAATCCGTGCCGGAGTGGGGCCCGTTGCCGTTACGACTGCTGTCGATCACGAAGTGCTTGCCGCCGAGGGCCGCGGACAGCTTGTCGCCGTATGCCGAACTGACGGCGTCGGTCTGGAAGTTGGAGACGTTCAGCGCGAAGCCGTCGGCGCGGGCGATGCCCGACTGCTTCAGCGGCTCGACCAGCCTCGACGTGTCCGGGTGCCAGGCGGGGTTGCCCGCGTCGAGGTAGACGCGCGTGTTCGCCTGCCGCTTGAACCGGTCCACGGCGTACGCCAGCAGCGCGTACCGCTCCTTCGGTACGACCCGGCCGCAGCCGTCCACGCTCTGCGCCACCGCGTCCGGTTCGACGATCACGTAGGCGCCCCGGTCGCCGAGGCCCGCCGCGAACTCGTCGACCCATTCCCGGTAGCCCGTCGCGCTCCAGGCTCCGCCGCCCGAGTAGGAGCCGCAGTCCCGGTGCGGGATGTAGTAGGCGACGAGTACCGCCGTACGCCCTTCCCGTACGGCGGCGGTGGTACGGGCCGCCACGGCGGCCCGGGGCGCCGAGCCGGCCAGCCACTCGGCCTGGGGGCGGGTGGAGATCCGCTCCATCAGCAGAGCGTCCGCGGTCCGTCCCGTACGACGCCATTCGGTCGCCTGCCTGGCGGCGCCGGACTCGGGGTCGACCCAGAAGGACACCTCGGGAACCACCGATCCACCCGATCCACCCCCGGGCGCGTCCCCGGCGGCAGCACCGAAGCCCTCGCCGCCCCACAGGACCGCCGACAGGGCCGCCCCCAGCACGACAAGCCCGACAACGAACTTCCGGACCCGGACCCGGCGCCGGACACCGACACGGGCGCCGACGTTGGCACTGGCACTGGCACTGGCACTGGCAGCTGGGACCACGACCGACTCCGTTCCCGCCACCGGCGGCAAGGGCGGCGGCTCGTCCGCGAGGCGCCGGCCCGGGCGCCGGCGGCTCTCTCCCGGAGTCTGCGGTCAGCCGTGATCCGCCGCCGTGCCCGCCGCATCCGCGGCCCCCGGAATCACTCCGACGGCGGCGCCCAGATCCGCCGCTTCGGCAGCGGCTTCGCGTAACCGCCCGCGCGGCTGGTCGTCAGTCCCAGCGACACGAGGGACTCGGCGAGCTTCACCGCCGCGCCGACCCCGTCGACGACCGGCAGTCCCAGCTTCTCGCCCACGGCCCGCTGCAGACCGGTCATCCCGGCGCACCCGAGGACCAGGACCTCCGCGCCGGCGTCCCTGGCCCGTTCGGCCGCGGCGACGAAGGCGGCCTCCGTACGCTCCTCGTCGCCGAGGTCGAGCACCCCGAGCCCGGTGCCCACGACGACGGCGCAGTTCTGGGCGACCCCCGCCGTGTACAGGCTGTCCTCGATCTGCCCGGCCGAGCGCTCCAACGTGGTGACGACTCCGTACCGCCGTCCGAGCAGGCAGGCGAGGTGCGCTGCCGCCTCGGTGATGTCGACGACGGGTACGTCCACGAGTTCCCGTACGCCCTCGCGCCCGTGCTCCCCGAAACCGGCCATGACGACGGCGTCGTACGGGCCCTCGTACGTCCGCAGGGTGTCGAGGACGGCGGCTGCCGACAGGTAGCTGTCGAGCCAGCCCTCCGCGGACTCGGGCCCCCACGCGGGGGTGAGTCCGAGCACGGTGGTGCCCGGGCCTGCCGCGGCCCGGGCACCTCGCACGATGTCCTCGGTCATCGACTGCGTCGTATTGCAGTTGGTGACGACGATCCGCACGCTCAGCCCTCCTGGGGAGCGGCGGCCGGAGCCGCGACCGGTCCTGCCACGGCGGTGTCGGCGGCGGCCCGCTCGGAGCGGCACAGCAGCGCGTACAGCCCGGCGGCCAGCGCCGTGCCGATGAACCAGGAGTACGGGGCCACGTCGCTGAAGGTCTTCACCAGCGCGAGGACCGCCGAGACCGCCGCCGCGGGCAGGAACGCCCACAGGGCCTTGGGGTTGACGCCCTTGCGGTAGTAGTAGCGCGATCCGGGCCGGGCGTCGAACAACTCGTTCACGTCGATGCGGCCGTGCTTGACCCAGAAGTAGTCGAGCATGATCACGCCGAACAGCGGGCCGAGGAAGGCGCCGAGGCCGCCGAGGAAGTAGTTGACGACGGTGGGGTTGGAGAAGAGGTTCCAGGGGGTCACGACCAGCGCGGCGACCGTGCTGGTCATGCCGCCGATCCTGAAGGTGATCTTCTGCGGCCAGACGTTGGCCAGGTCGTACGCGGGTGAGACGAAGTTGGCGACGATGTTGACGCCCATGGTGGCGATGGCGAAGGTCAGCGCGCCCAGGATCAGTACCCACTTGTTGCCGATCTCGGCGACCAGGTGGGCGGGGTCGGTGATGGCCTTGCCGAACACCTCGATGGAACCGGCCGTGACGATGACCGACACGATCACGAAAGCGGTCGAGTTGATCGGCAGACCCCAGAAGTTGCCGCGCTTGACGGTCCGGTAGCTGGGCGCGAAGCGCGAGAAGTCGCAGAAGTTGAGCATCAGCGTGCCGTACGTGGCGAGGATCAGCCCTATCGCGCCGAACCACTGCCGCCACTGCTCACCCACGGAGACCGGGTTCGGCGTCGAGGTGAGCGAGATGGTCCAGCCGGCCTTGGCGAGGATCCAGATGGCGAGGGCGATCATCACGAGCCAGATCGCGGGACCGCAGAAGTCCTGGAACTTCCGTACGGATTCCATGCCCTGGCTGATGATCAGCGCCTGGACCAGCCACAGCGAGACGAAGGACAGCCAGCCGAGCGCGTCCAGGCCCAGGAACGAACTGTGCGTCCAGGACTCCAGACCGGGCCAGGCCGCGAGCAGCATGATGTTGACGGCGACGGAGGCCAGATAGGTCTGGATGCCGTACCACATGATGGCGATGACGGCCCTGATCAGCGCCGGGATGTTGGCGCCCCAGACACCGAAGCTGATGCGGCTGATCACCGGGAAGGGCACACCGTGGCGCTGCCCGATCTTCCCCATCCAGTTCATGCCGATGTAGATGAGCACGAAGCCGACGAGCAGGGAGGTGAAGATCTGCCAGACGTTCATGCCGAGCACCAGGAGCCCGGCCGCGAACGTGTAGTTGCCGAGGTTGTGGACGTCGGACATCCACATGGCGAAGAGGTCGAAGACCTTCCAGTTGCGCTTGCCCGCGGGTGCGAGGTCTTCGTTGGTGAGCCTGGGATCGGGGACGAAGGCTGGTGCGCCGGTGGCTGCGGCGGGATCGGCGAGGGACACAGGGCCTCCATGAGCGTGGTCGGGGACGACGGGAGGGCTGGGGCGGCTGCAGACCGTGCTTTGGTATACCAAACTGTGGTCATGGTCCCGCTCCCGATGACATCTGGCCATGTCCGGGCGGTAACAGCTCGGTAAAACACTCCCGGGGTCGGCGAGGATGGACGCATGACGACGGTGGAACCCCTGGGGGCGGTGCGCGAGCGGGTGCTCAGCTCGCTGCGGCAGGAGATCATCGCCGGGCGGCTGCTGCCCGGCGACCGGCTGGTCGAGCGCGAGCTGGCCGAGCGGTTCGGGGTCTCCCGGGTGCCGGTCCGCGAGGCGATCCGGGCCCTGGTCACCGAGGGCTTCGTCCTCTTCGAGACGCCGCGCCGCACGGTCGTGCGCCGCCTGACCCGCACGGACGTCGCGGAACTCTTCGAACTCCGCGAGGCCCTCGAGGTGTACGCCACCGGGCTGGCAGCCCGGCGCGCCACCCGCACCGACCTGGCCGAGCTCGACGAACTCCTCGACCGCGCGGCCGGCGCGACCGAGGCCGACGACGCGGAGGCCATCACCGACATCAACACCCGCTTCCACGACCGGATTCTGGCGATGGCCGGAAACAGCCTGCTGATCTCCGTGATGGAACCGGTCGACGGCCGACTGCGCTGGCTCACCCGCCAGAACGAGGAGTGGCCCCAACTCCTCGCCGAACACCGGGAGCTGTACGCGGCCATCGCCTCCGGCGACCGCGAACGGGCCCGCGCCCACGCCCTGGCACACGTCCAGGCCAACTACCGTTCGACGGTGCGCCACCTCTTCGGCGACGCCACAGACCCGGCCTCGGAGCCGGCCCCGCACGCAGGCGCCGGCATCGACACCGGCGGCGTTGCTGATTTCGAAGGAGAAGTGTGACTGCCCGTACGGCGATCGGTGCCGCGAGGACCCGGCCCTGCACGCTCGTCGTCTGCCGCGGCTGCTGCTGCGGCGACGCGCGCAAGTACCCCGGCTACGACCACGAGTGGCAGCTGGACCGGCTGCGCGCCGCCGCCGACGCCTCCGGGGGACGCCTGGCGGTCCGTACGGCGGACTGCCTCGGCCCCTGCGACCAGGCCAACATCATCGTCGTGCAGCCGTCGGGCGAGGGCCGCAGGCGAGGCGGCCGGGCCGTCTGGATCGGCTGGTCGATGGGCGACGACTGCACCGACGAGATACTCCGCTGGGCGGAGTCCGGCGGACCCGGCGTCGCCGCTCCCCCGGCCACCCTCGAACTGCAGTTCGTCCAGTCGTCGGGCGAACGGGACCGGGCACGTCGGTAGCCGCCAGCCGCTCCGCGGAAGAGCACCGGTCAGCGCAAGGCGGGTGCGGAGTTGCGGGTCTGCCGTGGCTGGGCGCGCAGTTCCCCGCGCCCCTCGACGGGCCAGGTCGGGTACGGGGCCCTGGGTCGGATACGGGGCCTCAGCCCGGGTAAGGAGTCGTCGGCAGCCCCGCCGCCCGGGCCGCCGTACGCAGCACGTCCCGGAGCATCTCCGGGGTCAGCAGGCCGGTGAAGGTGTTGCGCTGGCTGACGTGGTAGCAGCCGAAGACCTGCAACGGCCCGCCCGGACCCTCCAGTTCGACCCGTGCCCCGTGCGTGAAGGCCGGTCGGGGCCGGGGCACCTGCCAGCCCGCCTCGGCGAACGCGGGCAGCGCGGCCTGCCAGCCGAAGCCGCCGAGCACGACGACCGCGCGGAGGGTGGGTTCGAGCAGGCGCAGTTCGTTCACCAGCCAGGGCCGGCAGGTGTTCCGCTCCTCCGGCGTCGGCTTGTTGGCGGGCGGCGCGCAGTGCACGGGCGCCGTCACACGGACGCCGTACAGGGCCAGCCCGTCGTCGGCCCTCTCGGACGTGGGCTGCGAGGCGAGACCCACGTCGTACAGCGCCTCGTACAGCACGTCCCCCGACCGGTCCCCCGTGAACATCCGGCCGGTCCGGTTCCCGCCGTGCGCCGCGGGCGCGAGCCCGACCACGAGGAGCGAGGCGTCCGGCGGCCCGAAACCCGGCACCGGGCGGCCCCAGTACGTCCAGTCCGCGAAGGCGGCCCGTTTCGTCCGGGCCACCTCCTCCCGCCACTCGACGAGCCGCGGGCAGGCCCGGCACCCGGCGATCCGCCGGTCCAGCTCTGCCAGGCTGCGCTCCTGCTCCATGCCACCACGGTATGCCCGGCACCACCACGGTGTGCCCGGCACCACCACGGTGTGCCCGGCGAGACCTCGGCTCCGGGCGGGCGAGATCCCGGCACCGGGCGGCGGAAAACGATTCCGGACGCGCACCCGCCGAGGGCTAAGGTCGGACCATGGCTTCAGGGACTCAGAGGAACCGGGCGGAACGCGAGGACGCCGGGCCGAGCGCGGACGGGTCCGCCGGTGCCGTCCACACCGCCGCCACCGACGCTGTCGACGGCTCAGCGACCGCCGCCACCGCCGACACCACCGCTGACGCCGTGGCCGTCGCGAAGGCTGCCGCGCCCGCGAACGGCGAGACCGTGCGCGTCGACAGCTGGATCTGGTCCGTCCGCCTCGTGAAGACCCGCTCCATGGGCGCCACAGCCTGCCGTGGCGGCCACGTCCGCGTGAACGGCGAGCGGGTCAAGCCCGCGTACGCCGTCCGCGTCGGTGACGAGGTCCGCCTGCGGCAGGCGGACCGGGAGCGGGTCGTGATCGTGAAGCGCGTGATCCGCAAGCGGGTCGGGCCTCCGGTCGCCGCCGAGTGCTTCGTCGACAACAGTCCCCCGCCCCCGCCCCGCGAGGCCGTCGCTCCCGCCGGTATCCGCGACCGAGGCACGGGCCGCCCCACCAAACGCGACCGCCGCGAGCTGGAACGCCTGCGGGGGCTCGGCCCGGCCGAGTAACCGGAACAGCCCGAGGAGCCCGAGCAGTCGGGAGCCCGAGCAGCCCGAGGGGCAGCGGCCGCGTCTCGTGGTCCGGGGGCCGTGGACGAGGGCGCGTGCGAGCGCGAGTGCGTGGGGGCTGGACGCGCAGTTCCCCGCGCCCCTGGCAGCCGGGCTGCGCCCCGGCTCTCAGGGGCGCGACCAGCCGCCACCGGGCAGCTGCCCCCGTCGTGCCCAGGCGATCAGTGCGAGCGGCACGATCAGGATGAGCGGGGTCGCCGCGTACTCCCCGTCGAAGACGGTGATCTGGGTGATGAACGCGCCCACCATCAGCGCGCTCAACGACACGGCCGCCACGGAGGCCAGCGCGGGTATCAACAGCCCGATGCCGCCGGCCAGTTCGAGGAGTCCGACGGTGTACATCCCGGCGCTGCCCCAGCCGATCTTGTCGAACGACTCGACCGCCGAGGAGTGCGCGACGAGCTTGGGCAGCGCGCTCGCGATCACGTAGAAGAGCGCGAGCAGCACCTGCAGCCCCTTCAGGGCGAGGCGGGCACGGCGTCCACGCGCGGTCGCCGACTCGGCGACGACGGTGCCGGACGGGGTGGAGGTGACGGAGGTGACGGGAGCGGTGGTCTCGGACATGGGGTTCTCCTGTGTGGAACGGCTCGCGTTGCTGTCACAGAGGTAGACCCACCCGCCTTCCGGAACTCATCGCCGCACGACGAATCCCTTCGTCCCCCAACTCGCCCCGAGAACCAGGGACCAGGGGATCAAGAGCCAGAGGCCGAGGACGTCACGCCTCCACAGGAACCGCCCGCACCCAGACCCGGTCCTCCGTCAGATACCGGTCGACCCGCAGCCCCGCCTCCCCCAGCGCCTCCTCGAACTCCTCCTTGCCGAGCGGCCGGGCGAGGAACGTCTGCGTCCACACGACGTCCGGGAACACGTACTCCGCGCGCACCGAGTTGACCCCGTCCCCGACCGGCTCCGCGGACAGCATCCGGATCGTGAACCCGCTCGGATCGAGCCGCTCACGCGGCAGGTCGGTGTGGTAGTTCTCGCCCTCGCGCTGGATCAGCACGCAGCCGCCGTCCGCGACATGGCGCCGACACACGTCCAGCATTCCGCGCCGGACCTCGACGTCTCCGGTGTGCACGAGGAACGACGCGAGCATCACCACGTCGAATCTCTCCGGCAGGTCGAGCGTCTCGATGGCGCCGCGTATCGTGCGCGCCCCTCGCACCCGCTCCAGCATCTCGGCGGACTCGTCCACGGCCGTCACCGTGAAGCCCCGCTCCAGGAGCGGATGGGTCATACGCCCCACTCCACTGCCCAGTTCGAGGATGTGCGCCCCCGCGGGCACGGCCGAGGCGATGATGTCCGGCTCGTCCCCGACGGACAGCCGCGAGTACAGCTCCACCGCGCAGCCGTCCGGCGTGATGGCGCCGGGCCCCGTCCCTTCGTATCCCTCACGCATCTCGATCGTCATACCAGCCCAACGGGCCACGCCCGCCGCCTCGTTCCCGCCCCCTCCCGCACCACCCGTTCGAGTGAGACGTGATCCAGCCATGGAACTGACGGTCCCCGGAGTCGACCGTCCACGCAGCGTCCGGAGCCGACGGTCACATCGCGAACCAACCGTGGCCGCCGTACCAGTGACCGCCCGCCCGCAGGTGGTCCCCCACCGCCCGCTCGACGGCGGTCCGGCGCGGAAGGTCCGCCACGGGCAGCTCAGGGTCGCCGAAGACGAATCCGACGGGCGCCTTGTCGTCCGCCTTCGTCTCCTCGCAGGCGATCCGGAACCGCTCCTGGAAGCGCACGATGTTGGAATCGGCGGGCAGGTACCGCGTCAGCTGCCGGTCGAGCAGCCAGGAGTGGCACACCGCCACCGCGTACTGCTCGTCCGGGTAGTGGCGCGCGAAGAACTCCCGTGCCAGGTCCAGCGACCGGTCGCAGGCCTCCGGTGACAGAGGCCCCCGGAAGTCGGCGATGTGCAGGCTCAGACAGTGGTCACCGGGTCCGGTGTCGAGCCCCGCGTCGGCCGCCGCCTGCCCGGTGCGCCCGCCCAGCCGCGCGCGCTGGAACTGCAGCCGCCCCAGCTGGTACAGCTCCCCGTGGAAGTGCAGCCCGATCCACCACGGCACCAGCAGCCCGGTCGTACCGGTCCGCCGCCGGTGCACGGCCAGGTTCCGGCCCAGATCCGCGAGGGTGCGCCGGGACACGTCCGCCGGGATGTCCCGCTGCCGGTGATAGGCCCGCACGTACGGCAGCGCGGCGATGAACACGAACACCTGGAAGGTGCGGCCCAGCGCCCCGGTGGACTCCGGGAACGCCGGCGGTTCCCACCCCCCGCCGATCTCCCCCATGCCGCGTACGAACCGGTCGACGCATCGGCCGAGCAGCGTCAACGCCTCCGGGTCCGCCGCCAGCCGGGCGCGCAGCGCGACCAGCTCGTTGACGCACTCGTGCGGCACGGCCAGGTCGAGCAGTACGTCCGGCAGCGCGACCACGTCCGGAAGGTCCACCTCCGCGCGCGGTCCGCCCTCGCCCTCGTTCCCGCTCTCCAGGTCCCTCAGCCATCCGGCGAGCTTCTCGTCCGCCCACAGTTCCTCCACCAGCACAGCCGCTCCCCGTCCGCTCGCCCGTCCGACCTAGGTGAACCCGCATCACGAAGAGTACGTTTTTCCCTAGGAGCAGTGGTCCCCATGCGTACGGGCAGTGAACCGACGACTGCGCGCAGTGCGCTGCGAGCGCGCCTGTGGCTCAGTGTGTGGGGGCTGCTCTGGGCGATCGCGGGGACGGCCGTGTTCGCCCTCGTCGGGCGGCCGGGCTGGGCGGTCGCCTGCGGTGTGCTGTGGCTGATCGCCACCGTGGATCTGACGATGGTCCTCAGGCACATCCGCCAGGGGCCGCACTATCAGCCGGGCGTCGACATCCCGCCGTACCCACCGCCGGACGAGCGCGCCCAGACCTGGCCGCGCTCGCCACGGGCGAACCCATGAGGGGGCCGGGCTCGGCGTCCGGCCGGATCCAGGAGCCGGGGGTCGGCCTCGCTCAGGAGTCGAACCGTGCCGCGGCCAGGTACTCCGGCTGTGGGTCCAGCGCCGCCGCGAGCCGGAAGTGACGCATGGCCTGCGCCTGCTGGCCGGAGCGCTCGTAGGTGCGGGCGAGTGCGAAGTGCGCGAAGGCGTTGTCCGGTTCGCGCTCCAGCACGATGGTGAACTCCAGCTCGGCCGGCCGCAGTTGGGCCGCGGCGAAGAAGGCCCGCGCCCGCAGCAGCCGTGCCGCCGTGTTCTCCGGGTACGCGGCGATGACGTTGTCGAGCAGTTTCACCGCACCCCTGGGATCCCGCGCGGCGAGCAACTGCTCCGCGGCACGGAAGTCGATGACATGCGTCTCCGGAGTACGTCCGGCGAATCCGCTGGTCTCGGGCACGGCAAATTCCTTCCCTCACTGCGAGGAATCAACGCCTCGAATCAACGCCTCGCGGACGCCCACTATTCCGAGGACGTCTGCTGCTCCTCGGTCGCCCGGGCCCGGCGCTCAAGGTCGGCCCACACGTCCCGTACCCGCCGCCGGAGCGCCTCCAGGGGCACGTCGTTGTCGATGACGACGTCCGCGATCTCCCGGCGCTGCTCGCGGGTGGCCTGGGCCGCCATACGGGCGCGGGCGTCCTCTTCGGTCATGCCGCGCAGCCGGACGAGCCGGTCGAGCTGGGTGTCCGCGTCGGCGTCGACCACGATCACGAGGTCGTACAGCTTCGCGAGGCCGTTCTCCGCGAGGAGGGGCACGTCGTGCACGACCACGGAGTCCGCCGAGGCGGCCTCTTCGAGTTCGCGGGAGCGGGCGCCCACGAGGGGGTGCACGATCGAGTTCAGTACGGCGAGCCTGTCCGCGTCCGCGAAGACGATGGAGCCGAGCTTCGGCCGGTCGAGGGTGCCGTCCACGGCGAGTACGTCCGTGCCGAAGGCCTCGACGACCGCCGCCAGCCCGGGAGTTCCCGGCGCGACGACCTCGCGCGCGATCCTGTCGGCGTCGATCAGCACGGCCCCGTGCTCCACGAGCAGCCGCGACACCTCACTCTTGCCGGCCCCGATCCCACCGGTCAGTCCCACCTTCAACATGCAAGAACCTTAAGCCCACCGGGCCCCGAAGGGGCGCGGGGAACTGCGCGGCCGACCCCCGGCGCACCCGCGGCCGACACACAATCCTCCCCCGCGAAGCGGTAAACGCTTAGCCACTCCAGAGAGCGAGCTACGCATCACCTTCCCGCTCGGCGAGGAACTTCTCGAACTCCATGCCGATCTCGTCCGCGGACGGAATGTCCACCGGCTCGGCGAGCATGTTGCCCCGCGTCTCCGCGCCCGCGGCGGCGTCGTACTGGTGCTCAAGTCCCTGGACCAGGGCGACCAGTTCCTCGTCGCCCTCCTGGATCTGCCGGTCGATCTCCGTCTGCGTGCGGTGCGCCTCGGTGCGCAGCCCGTGGGCGATGCCCGGCAGGACCAGTCCGGTCGCGGCGGTGATCGACTCCATGACCGTCAGCGCGGCGTCCGGGTACGGGGAGCGGGCGATGTAGTGCGGCACGTGCGCGGCGACCCCGAGGACGTCGTGTCCGGCCTCCATGAGGCGGTACTCGACCAGTGCCTCGGCGCTGCCGGGCACCTGGGCCTCGTCGAAGGGGCTGCGGTGGCCGGGGACGAGGTCCGTCCGGTTGCCGTGCGGGGTGAGGCCCACGGGGCGGGTGTGCGGGACGCCCATGGGGATGCCGTGGAAGTTCACCGACAGCCGCACGCCGAGGCGCTCGACGATCTGCTGGACGGCCGCGGCGAAGCGCTCCCACTCCACGTCCGGTTCGGGTCCGGAGAGCAGCAGGAAGGGCGCGCCGGTGGCGTCCTGGACGAGCCGCACGTCCAGCGTGGGCTCCTCGTAGTCGGCCCAGCGGTCGCGCTTGAACGTCAGCAGCGGGCGGCGGGCCCGGTAGTCCACGAGCCGGTCGTGGTCGAAGCGGGCCACGACCTGATGGGGCAGTGAGTCAAGCACCCGGTCGACGATCTGGTCGCCGGTCTCGCCCGCGTCGATGTATCCGTCGAAGTGGTAGAGCATGACAAGACCGGCCGACTCCTGGGCCAGTGCCACGTCGACCACGGCCAGGCCCTTCGGCTCCCATGCGTACAAACCCTGCGGATCAAGCACTGTGACCGCTCCTCCTCGTGTTCGTATTCGACAACACGGGCCAGGACACGGGCATTCCCGGTTGCCGCCCCTTCGCTCATCCTTGCTGGGCCGGCCAACCATGAATCGGCCGCTCCCGGTGAGCGGTCGAACCGACGGGCCGGTGAGCGACTTCGAGGTACGACGGCACAGGGACGCTGCGTACGACGGCACAGGGACGCTGCGGCACAGCAAGACGGCGGCGCAGGGACGCCGCGACGCGGGAACGCGGCGGCACGGAGGTACGGCACCGGTCGCGAGGCCGAGGGTGGACGCACCGCGGGCCCGCACCCAAGAGGGTGCGGGCCCGCGATTACCAGCTAGCTACCGCTGGCGGTGAGCTGTCAGCTCTGGCCGCCGGCGAGCTTCTCGCGCAGAGCCGCCAGGGCCTCGTCCGACGCCAGGGCGCCGGAGTTGTCGTCCGACTCCGAGGAGTACGAACCGCCGCCGCCACCGCCACCGCTGCCACCGGAGGCGGCCGGAGCCGCACCCGGGGTGGTGACGCCCTCGGCCTCGGCCTGGGCGTCCGCCTCGCGGGACTTGATGACCTGAGCCTGGTGCTGCTCGAAGCGCGTCTGCGCCTCGGCGTACTGGGTCTCCCACACCTCACGCTGGGACTCGAAGCCTTCGAGCCAGTCGTTGGTCTCCGGGTCGAAGCCCTCGGGGTAGATGTAGTTGCCCTGGTCGTCGTACGACGCGGCCATGCCGTACAGCGTCGGGTCGAAGTCGACCGTGGCCGGGTCGGCACCGAAGGCCTCGTTGGCCTGCTTCAGCGAGAGGCTGATGCGACGGCGCTCAAGGTCGATGTCGATGACCTTGACGAAGATCTCGTCGTTGACCTGGACGACCTGCTCCGGGATCTCCACGTGGCGCTCGGCCAGCTCGGAGATGTGCACCAGACCCTCGATGCCCTCGTCCACGCGGACGAACGCACCGAACGGAACCAGCTTCGTGACCTTTCCGGGCACGACCTGGCCGATCTGGTGGGTGCGGGCGAACTGCTGCCACGGGTCTTCCTGCGTCGCCTTCAGCGACAGGGAGACACGCTCGCGGTCCATGTCCACGTCGAGGACCTCGACGGTGACTTCCTGGCCGACCTCGACAACCTCGGAGGGGTGGTCGATGTGCTTCCAGGAAAGCTCCGAGACGTGCACCAGACCGTCGACGCCGCCCAGGTCCACGAACGCACCGAAGTTGACGATCGAAGAGACGACGCCGGAGCGGACCTGACCCTTCTGCAGGGTGGTGAGGAACGTCTGGCGGACCTCGGACTGGGTCTGCTCCAGCCAGGCACGGCGGGACAGGACCACGTTGTTGCGGTTCTTGTCCAGCTCGATGATCTTGGCTTCGAGCTCCTTGCCCACGTAGGGCTGGAGGTCGCGGACACGGCGCATCTCGACGAGAGAAGCCGGCAGGAAGCCACGGAGGCCGATGTCGAGGATGAGTCCACCCTTGACGACCTCGATGACGGTGCCGGTGACGATGCCGTCCTCTTCCTTGATCTTCTCGATGGTGCCCCAGGCGCGCTCGTACTGGGCGCGCTTCTTCGAGAGGATCAGGCGGCCTTCCTTGTCCTCCTTCTGGAGAACAAGGGCTTCGATCTCGTCGCCGACCTTGACGACCTCGTTCGGGTCGACGTCGTGCTTGATCGAGAGCTCGCGGCTCGGGATGACACCTTCGGTCTTGTAACCGATGTCGAGCAGGACCTCGTCCCGGTCGACCTTCACGATAACGCCGTCGACGATGTCGCCGTCGTTGAAGTACTTGATCGTCTCGTCGATCGCGGCGAGGAAGGCTTCCTCGTTACCGATGTCGTTGACCGCTACCTGCGGCGTGGTAGAGGTGGTCTCGGTGCTGCTCGTCATGTGGGAAAGGGCTCCGGTACGGACAGTGAGTCGTAGGTACTGCTTACGCCGGGAGCCCGTTTCGCTCTGAAGAAGGCCGGACAGCCAAGGAAGCGCCGAATCCGGGCCGTGTTCGATGAGAACACTCGCCGGTGGCGCCTCGAAAACCGAGGGGACATACGACAGATGCGAGCGCAGCCTGCTACGTCTGAGGAGCGCAGGCCCGCAGCGCAACTTGTAGCATACGGGGGCAGCCGGACAGGGTCAATGCGCGAAGGCGCACACCCGGGGCGGATCGCCGCATACCCGGCACAAGACCCACGTGGCGGCAGCCGTACATCCGGCAACGCCACGAGTTCACGTGGATTCTGTGGTGCCACTTTCGTGACCGCCGCCGCGACGGATCGCACGGAAGTGACCGCAGGTTAATACGAGGGAGCCGATCATCCAAGAGCGCGAACCGTCCCGGTCCGAACCGTCCGAGCCCGGGGCGACAGAGGCGACCGAGCCCGAGGCGACCCGCCGGGCTGCCGGGGGCTCCGAGAGTTCCCGTGCCAATCGCGGCTGGTGGGACCGGAACGCGGACGACTACCAGGTCGAGCACGGCACGTTCCTCGGCGACGACCGTTTCGTGTGGTGCCCGGAGGGCCTCGACGAGATCGAGGCCGAGCTGCTCGGCCCGATGGAGGAGCTGAAGGGGAAGGACGTCCTGGAGATCGGTGCGGGGGCCGCCCAGTGCTCTCGCTGGCTGGCCGCCCAGGGTGCCCGTCCGGTCGCCCTGGACCTCTCGCACCGGCAGCTGCAGCACGCGCTGCGGATCGGCGCCGACAGTGTCCGGCTCGTGGAGGCGGACGCCACGGCGCTGCCCTTCGCGGACGGCTCCTTCGACCTCGCGTGCTCCGCGTACGGGGCGCTGCCCTTCGTCGCCGAGCCCGTGCGGGTCCTGCGGGAGGTACGCCGGGTGCTGCGGCCGGGCGGCCGGTTCGTCTTCTCCGTCACGCATCCGGTCCGCTGGGCCTTCCCCGACGAGCCGGGACCCGACGGGCTGACCGTGGCCTCCTCCTACTTCGACCGCACGCCGTACGTGGAGCAGGACGAGGACGGGAACGCGGTGTACGTCGAGCACCACAGGACGGTAGGCGACCGCGTCCGGGACGTGGTGGCGGGCGGTTTCCGGCTGGTCGACGTGGTCGAGCCCCAGTGGCCCGCCTGGAACACCCAGGAATGGGGCGGCTGGTCCCCGCTGCGGGGCAACCTGATCCCGGGCACGGCGATCTTCGTGTGCGAGCGAAGCTAGACGGTTGGCACCCCCGGCCGGAGGCCGGGGGAGAGACTGAGCGTGTGATCCGTACCGAGCATGTGATCGTGTGATCCGTTACGACGCCCTCGACCTGCTGCCCGTCCGCGGTGCGCTGCCCGGTCTGGGCGACGCCCTGGAGGCCCACGGCGCGGCGGTGCTCGTCGCGCCGCCCGGCACGGGCAAGACGACCCTCGTGCCGCTGGTGCTGGCCGGCCTGGTCGGCGAGGGGCCCGCCCGCCGTGTCGTGGTGGCCGAGCCGCGGCGGATCGCGGCTCGGGCCGCCGCGCGGCGGATGGCGTGGCTGCTCGGCGAGAAGGTCGGGGAGAGCGTCGGGTTCACCGTGCGCGGGGAGCGGGTGGTCGGGCCACGCGCGCGCGTGGAGGTTGTCACGACCGGGGTGCTGCTGCAACGGCTGCAGCGGGACCCGGAACTGGCGGGCGTCGACGTGGTCGTGCTCGACGAATGCCACGAGCGGCATCTGGACGCGGACACGGCGGCGGCGTTCCTGCTGGACGTCCGGGCCGCCCTGCGCCCCGAGCTGCGGCTCGTGGCCGCTTCGGCGACGACCGACGCCGAGGGCTGGGCACAGCTTTTCGGCGGTGTTCCGGTGGTCGAGGCGGCTGGCGTCTCCCACCCGGTCGAGGTGGTGTGGGTGCCACCCGTGCGCCCTGTGCGGCCGCCCCATGGGATGCGGGTGGATCCGGTGTTGCTGACACATGTGGCGTCGGTGGTGCGGCGGGCGCTCTCCGAACGCGAAGGGGATGTCCTGTGCTTCCTCCCCGGGGTCGGGGAGATCGCGCGGGTCGCCGGACAGCTCGGCGGGCTCGGCGGCGTCGAGGTGCTCCAGGTGCATGGGCGGGCGCCGACCGCCGTGCAGGACGCGGTGCTGTCCGGCGGTGCGCGGCGCCGGGTGGTCCTCGCCACGTCGGTGGCCGAGTCGTCGCTGACGGTTCCGGGGGTGCGGGTGGTCGTGGACTCCGGGCTGGCGCGCGAGCCGAGGGTGGACCACGCGCGGGGCCTGAGCGCGCTGACGACCGTACGGGCCTCGCAGGCCGCCGGGAGGCAGCGGGCCGGGCGGGCGGGACGCGAGGCTCCGGGGGCGGTGTACCGGTGCTGGGCGGAGGCGGAGGACGGGCGTCTGCCGCGTTTCCCGGCGCCGGAGATCAAGGTGGCCGACCTCACGGCGTTCTCCCTCCAGGCGGCCTGCTGGGGCGATCCCGACGCCTCGGGGCTGTCTCTTCTGGACCCGCCGCCGGCGGGGGCCATGGCGGCGGCCCGGGGTGTTCTGGAGGCCGTCCGCGCGGTGGGCGCCGACGGACGTCCGACCGATCGGGGTGTACGGATGTCCCGGCTCGGGCTGCATCCTCGGCTGGGGCGGGCGCTGCTGGACGCGGGGGCGGTCCTCGGGGCCGAGCGGGCCGCGGAGGTGGTCGCCCTGCTGAGCGACGAGCCGCCGCGTGAGTACGGCGACGACCTCGCCGCGTGTCTGCGGGCCGCCCGCCGTGGGGGTGACGCCTATGCCGGGCGGTGGCGGACGGAGGTTCGGCGGCTGCGGTCCGCGGTTCGGCCTGACGGCCGGCCCGCCTCGGACGGGTCGCTCGACGGCCGCGGATCGGTCGTGGCCGGGCGCGCAGTTCCCCGCGTCCCTGGCGGGGCGGGGGGTGGGGACGATCATGCTGCCGGGCTGGTTGCCGCTCTTGCGTTTCCTGAGCGGGTTGCCCGGAAGCAAGGGGGGTCGTTTCTCATGGTGTCCGGGACCCGGGCCGAGCCCGGTGAGGGCAGTGCGCTGCGGGACGCCTCCTGGATCGCCGTCGCGGTCGCCGACCGGCCGCTGGGCGCGGGGCACGCACGCGTGCGGCTCGGGGCCGTGATCGACGAGGAGGTCGCGCGCGAGGCGGCCGGAGCCCTGTACGCGGAGGGCGACGAGGTGCGCTGGGACGGCGGGGACGTCGTCGCGCGCCGGGTCCGGCGGCTGGGGGCCGTGGAGCTGGCGGTGCGGCCGTTGCGCGACGCCGACCGTGGACTCGTACGGGAGGCGTTGGTCGAAGGGCTGGCCGAGGAGGGGTTCGGGCTGTTGCGGTGGTCCCGGGACGCCGAGGTGCTGCGGCAGCGGCTCGGGTTCCTGCACCACCAGGTCGGAGCCCCCTGGCCCGACGTGTCGGACGACGCGCTCCACGCGCGCGTGGACGAGTGGCTCGAACCGGAGCTGGGCCGGGCGCGACGGCGGGCCGATCTGGCACGCATCGACGCCGGGCAGGCGCTGGGCCGGCTGCTGCCGTGGGCGTCCGGGGAGGCGGGCCGGTTCGACGAGCTGGCACCGGAGCGGTTCGAGGTGCCGAGCGGGTCCAGGATCCGGATCGACTACGCGGATCCCGAGCGGCCGGTGCTCGCGGTGAAGCTGCAGGAGATGTTCGGGGCGCAGGAGTCGCCGACGGTCGCGGGAGTGCCCGTACTGGTGCATCTGCTGTCGCCCGCGGGGCGCCCGGCCGCCGTCACCGCGGACCTCGCCTCCTTCTGGAAGGACGGCTACCGGGGCGTACGGGCGGAGTTGCGCGGGCGGTATCCGAAGCACCCCTGGCCCGAGGACCCGGCGGGCGCGCGGCCGACCCGGCACACGAACGCGCGTCTGCGGCGCTGAACCCGCTTCAGGCGCTCAGGGGTTCGGGCTCCCGGGTCTCCGTCGGCGACGGGTCGCCGGGGCGGCGGCCGCGGGCCTCCAGATACAGGGAGAGCGCCAGGAGTCCGACCCCCAGGACGAGGAAGCCCCAGGGCAGGTACGAGGACATCAGCGCGACGAGGAGCCGCTGGGACTTGACCAGGTCGACGGTCGAGCGGATGTAGTCCTCGCGCATCTTCACGTGTCCGGCGAAGGCGGTCACCTTGTCGCGGTCGCCGAGGAGGGTGCCGCCGCGCAGCTCCTCCCGGTGGATCTCCTCCCCGTAGACGGGTGCGCCGGTGACGGGTTCGACCCAGAACTTGCGGACCGTGGTGTACCAGCGGGTCGTGCCCGTCTTCGCGACCGACTCCGCGGTGATGCCTTCGACGGGCATGATCTTCGGGAAGGGCACCTTGGTCCAGGGGATGGTCTGCTCGAAGTAGTAGACCTCGACGCCCCGGAAGTCCTGGGTGCCCTTGTAGTGGATGGGCTCGGTGATCCGGGCCTGCGCGTCGAAGTACTCGTAGTCCCTCTTCTCCGTGAGGAAGGGCCACTTGAACTCGATGCCCTCGCGCCTGACGGGGTCGCCGTCGACGCTCTCCCCGGTGGCGTGGACGGGTTCCTGGGTGTGCGCGTCGAAGATGTACCGCTCGGGGATCCGGGAGACCATCTTCCCGTCGGGGCCCTGGACGTAGGAGAGGCCGTCCCAGACCACCACGTCGCGGTTCGCGCTCCTCTCGATCTTCTCGGAGGCCTCGACGTTGCCCTTGAGGGTCTGGACGACGGTGACCTTGTCGACCTTCTCGGCGGTCATCGTGCCGTAGTCGAGGAGGGTCGCGTCCTTCGCCTCCAGGACCATGTCCTGGTACTGGTTCGCGGGGACCTTGGCCACGCGCGGGAAGGCGTACCAGCGCAGCAGTGGGGACAGCGCCGCGAAGAACACGGCGAGGGCGAGCAGGATCAGGCTGGCCTTGCGGCGCATCTCGGCGGCCCTCCCGGTGCGTTGTGGGGGTGCGTCACGGGTGGCTGGGGACGGTGGTGAGCAGCGGTTTCGGTGACGTCTCGCCCGCCGGTGACCCCATGACCGTGATGAGCAGGACCAGTGCGAACGCGAGGGCGAGACCGGTCGCGGCGGCGATCAGGGCGCGCATGCGGGCCTCCCGGCACAGGCGGAACCGAGTACATGGAGCGGAACCGACACGTGGAGCTGATACATCGTCAGATCGGGCACCGTAGCAACGGGCGGGCGAGATGAGAACACGTTGCGCACACAACCAGCGGCGCCCCCTCGCCGAAAGGTGAGGGGGCGCCGCTGGTTTGTCCGGGGTTCTGTCCGGGGCGCTAGGAGGCCGCCGCCGCCACCTTCAGCTCGACGGTCAGGGTCGCGCCGCCGGTCGTGGTGATCCGCAGCAGGTACGTGCCGGCCGTGTCGTCCGCGTACAGCTTCGGCAGCTTCAACAGGCCGTCCGCGCCCGTCTTGAGGCCCGCGAGCGTGCGTACCGCCTTGTCGTCCGCGTCCTTGAAGTACGGGCCCTTGTCGTTCTCGGTCGCGTCGTCCGCCGCCTTGATGAGCGTGGCGGTCGCGGCCACACCGTCCGCGACGGCGCCCTTGTACGTGGCCTTCACCTCGACCTGGTCGGCGAACTCGCCGCCCGGGACGCAGGTCAGCGCGGTGTCGGCGGTGCGGGCGAGGGCGTCGGCCTGGCGGGCGGTGACCGTCGCCGTGTAGTCGAGGCCGGAGAGGGTGCGGCCGACGACGGTGGCGCGCACCTTGAGGGCGCCGGTCTTCTCGCCCGCCTTCAGCGCGGGCGCGGTCGCCACGCCGGAGGCGTTGGTGACGACGGTCGCGACGCTCTCGCCTCCGGTGAAGACCGTGTCGGTGTCGCCGGTGATGGTGAACCGGACCCGGACCTTCGCGACGGCCTTGCCGGCCTTGGTCTCGGTACGGGCGGATATCTTCTCGGCGAAGGTGTCGCCCGCGGTCGCGGTGAGCTTCCCGGTGCCCGCGTCCTCCAGGTGGTCCACCGTCTCGGTGGGCGTCTGCGCCGGGGGCGTCGTGGGAGGCGGAGTCGTGGCGGGCGGCGTCGTGACCGGCGGGGTCGTGGTGGGCGGCTTCGGCTTCGGGCTCGTGGTGCCGCCGCCCGGGTTCTGGCCGCGGGGCGGTGTCGAGGCCGGCGACGTCGGACCGGGGCTCGCGCCGCCGGTGCCGTTGTCGCTGCGGTTGGAGGGCAGCGAGCCCGTGCCGTCCGGGACCTCGTGGGTGCCCTTGCGGTAGTACTCCAGCCACGACAGGACGGTGTTCAGATAGTCCGTCGAGTTGTTGTAGCTGAGGATGGCGCGCCTGAGGTCGGCGCTGTCGGACAGGTCCCAGTTGAACCGGCACAGGTAGTGGCCGGCCGCGAGGGCCGCGTCGTAGATGTTGTTGGGGTCCTTCTTGCCGTCGCCGTTGCCGTCGCGGCCCGACCATTCCCATGTGGAGGGGATGAACTGCATGGGGCCCACCGCGCGGTCGTGGGTGGTGTCCCCGTCGTACGCGCCGCCGTCGGTGTCGGTGATCCGCGCGAAGCCGACGCCGTTCAGGACGGGGCCGAGGATCGGGGTGATCGTGGTGCCGTTCGCGTCCACGTTGCCGCCGCGGGCCTGGCCGGACTCGACCTTGCCGATGGCCGCGAGGAGTTGCCAGGGGAGGTTGCACCCGGGCTTGGACCCGGCCAGCGACGTCTCGGCCTTCTTGTAGGCGTCGAGGACGGTCGCGGGTATGCCCGCTTCGGCGTCACCCGCGGCACCGGGGGTGTCACTGCTCGCGCTGGGTGACGGCGTCGGGCTGTTGAGCGGCGGAAGGTCCGTGTAGTAGGGCGAGTTGCCGGTCGCGCTGTCGTCGGCGTTCACATCGGGCGAGGGCTGTGAGTTGGTGTTCTGCCGGCCCTTCGAGGTGTCCGTCACGCCCGGGGCCTGGGATGCGGACAGAGCCGCGACCGCGAGAGCGGCCACGGCCGTGGTTGCCGCCCCCTTGACGACCCGCCTGCCGAATTGCGCCGCCATTGCGTGAACCCCTCCCGTGGACGTCCGTCCGTACTTCGCGCGTTCCCCTGCTGTCCGGTCGTGCGGCCGTATGCCCCCCATACGGCGACCCAGGCGACCCTACGACAACTTCTGCCGCGCAGACACCTGTTCGCGCCCGGTCTTCACCGGTTGGCCATATCCCGTTTGTCCGGCCCCCGCGCGCCTACCCCGCACCTCTGTGGAGGATGCGGGATCGCCGGGAACCGTTCCCTCATACTGGATGTCATCGATCAAGGGACGGCCAGGACCGTCCCGGAGACCGACAGATCCGTCAGAGCCGTCAGATCCGTCCAGAGTGCCACCGGATCGGTCGGATCCGGTCAACGTCGTTCGCGGGGAGCCCAGTTGCCGTTCACTCTCAGCCATGCCGCGGCCGTCCTGCCGGGGGTGCGCGCCGACGGGTCCGGACGGGGCCGACTGGTCCCTGCCGTGCTCGTGGCCGGTTCGTTCGCACCCGACATGACCTACTACGTGGCGAGTGTGCTGCCGGAGGCAATGGAGTTCGGCGACTTCACGCACTCCTTCACCGGGGTGTTCACCTTCGACGTCCTGGTCGCCTGGGCGCTCGTGGGCGCCTGGCTGGTACTGCGGGAACCACTGGTGGCACTGCTGCCCCGGGGCCGGCAGGGGAGCATCGGCGCCCTCCTTCGCTGCGGTACGCCGCGCGCCCGCCCGCAGGCCTCGCTCGCCCTGTGGTGGTACGTGTCCGCGGTGGTCGGCTCGCTCACCCACGTCGTGTGGGACGCGTTCACGCATCTCGACCGGTGGGGCATGCGGATCCTGCCCGTCCTGGGGCGGGAGATCGCGGGCTCTCCCCTGTACTGGTATCTGCAGTACGGCGGTTCGGCGCTCGCGGCCGTGGTGATCGTGTCGTTCCTGGTGGTGGCCCTGCGGCGGCAGCACGACGCCGAGCCGGCGGGGGTGCCCGTCCTGTCGGTGCGCGACCGCTGGCTCGCGGGGGCTCTGATCGGCGGCTGCGCGACGGTGGCGGCCGTCCAGCGGGCGACCCGGTGGTGGGAGTACTGGGGGTCGCGGGCCAAGCCCTGGGAGCTGATCCCCACGGTGTGTTTCGGGGCGGGGGCCGGGCTGGCCGTCGGGCTCGCCGCGTACGCCGTGGCGGTCAGGGTGTGGCGCCCGGCTCCGGTTCGTCCCACCCCGGCAGCGGCTCGTACGGAGCCGAGCCGTCCGGTTCCTCGCTGACCGTCGTCTCCGGGGTCTGCGGGATCTCCGGGGGGAGGGCGCGGCGCGGACCGCGCCCCTGGTACAGGCCCCGGTGGACGACCTGGGCTATGCGTTCGATGGTGCGGACGCCGTACGCCTTCGTGGGGTTGTCGTGGGTCAGGACGACGATCCGGTACGTGCGGCCCTCGCCCGAGAAGGCGCCGACGCTGTGGACGCGCCAGCCGTGGGTGGAGCGGGGCAGCCAGCCGTTCTTGACATGGGCCTTGAAGCCGCGCGGCATGCCCGCGGGGACGCCCCAGCGCTGGTCGGCGCGGACCTCGGCAAGCAGTTTGAGGCCGTAGGCGCGGGTGCGGAGGAACGAGCGGGTGTTCGTCAGGACGTCCAGCAGGCGCATCTGGTCGGCGGCCGTGGTGCGGGTGAGGCCCCAGTAGCCGCCGGGGCCCAGGACGGTGGCGCGGGTACGGACCCGGGCGAGGAAACCGTTCAGGTAGCTGTGGCCCTGTGCGGTCCACAGGCGCCGGGCGGCCGCGTTGTCCGAGCTGACGATCATGGGGCGTACGTTCGCCGTCTCCCAGCGGGTGAGCCGCCGGCCCAGCTTCTCGGCGCGCCGCAGCAGCCCCTCCATGATCAGCACCTTGGCGACGCTCGCGGAGTCGTACCGGCGCTCGCCGGCCAGCTCGCAGGTCAGGCCCAGGTCGTCGCGCACGGCCACGGAGACGGTGCCGCTCCTGTGCGACAGCGCCGCCTGGATGTCGTGCGACAGGCGTGCGGCGAGGCTTGGGGCGTGGGGGGCGTGACAGGTGACGGGGTCTGTGGGGGCGTCCGGGTCGGCGGGCAGGAAGCGGTGGCTGGCGGCGTCCGCCGGCCAGGACCCGCCGAACGTGGCGCCGGCCGGGAATCTGGGGCTCGCGGCGTTGGCGGAGACCGCGGCGACCGGGGTGAGGAGTGCGGAGGCGAGGGCTGCGACGAGTGCGGTGCGGCAGTGCCGTACGTACGGCACGTGGCGCGTGCGCCGCGTGTTCCCTATGAGAGGACCCATGCCCGCATCCTGGCTGCGCGCCCCCGCGGGGGCCCCTGGTCGGGGTCCACGCGAGTGAAACCCCCTGCGGGCGTTGGGGCGGGAGCTTCTCCGGGTGCGGGTCCGTCGAGGCTGAGTGCGCCGTTCCCCGCGCCCCTGGGTGAGTGAGGGTTTGGGTGACCTGCCGGGTACGGGCCGGTCGAGGCTGAGTGCGCCGTTCCCCGCGCCCCTGGGTGAGTGGGGGCGGGGCCGGCTTGCTGCGTGAGTCCTGCCTGCACCGACCGGCCCACCCGAACAATCCCGCGCCCCTTTTTCCAGGAGCGCAGACCCCGGCGCACCCTTTTGGGGCACGGGCCCCGGCGCACCTTTTGGGGGCGCGGGGAACTGCGCAATCTTTTAGGGGCGCGGGGAACGGCGCGGTCAGCAACAGCGGACCCGCACCCGAAGAACCCGCCCCCCCCCCAGCGGAGCTAGTGCGCTGCCGACTCCCAGTCGGGGCCCGAGCCGACAGAGACATCCAGCGGCGCCCGCAACTGCACCGCACCCGCCATCTCCCGACGGACGAGCTCCTCGGCCGTCGCCCGCTCCCCCGGAGCGATCTCCAGGACGATTTCGTCGTGGACCTGGAGGAGCATCCGGGACGCCAGCCCGGCCTCGCGCAGCGCCTTGTCCACGTGCAGCATGGCGATCTTCACGATGTCCGCCGCCGTGCCCTGGATCGGCGCGTTCAGAGCCATCCGCTCAGCAGCCTCGCGCCGCTGACGGTTGTCGCTGTTGAGGTCGGGGAGGTAGCGGCGGCGCCCGAAGAGCGTCGCCGTATAACCCGTGGCCCGCGCCTCGTCGACCGCCCGGCGCAGATAGTCCCGGACCCCGCCGAAGCGCTCGAAGTACGTGTCCATCAGGCCACGCGCCTCACCCGCTTCGATGTTGAGCTGCTGGGAGAGGCCGAAGGCGGACAGCCCGTAGGCCAGCCCGTACGACATGGCCTTGATCTTGCGGCGCATCTCCGCGTCGACGGCGTCGCGCTCCACGGAGAACACCTGGGAGGCGACGGTGGTGTGCAGGTCCTCGCCGGAGGTGAAGGCCGCCAGGAGTCCCTCGTCCTCGGACAGATGGGCCATCACGCGCAGTTCGATCTGGCTGTAGTCGGCGGTCATGAGGGACTCGAAGCCCTCGCCGACCACGAAGCCGCGGCGGATCGCGCGGCCCTCCTCGGTACGGACCGGGATGTTCTGCAGGTTCGGGTCCTGCGAGGAGAGGCGGCCCGTCGCGGCGACCGTCTGGTGGAAGGTGGTGTGGATGCGGCCGTCCGCGGCGATCGTCTTGATCAGGCCCTCGACGGTCACCCGCAGTTTCGCCTGCTCGCGGTGGCGGAGCATGATGACCGGCAGTTCGTGGTCGGTCTGCGCGGCGAGCCAGGCCAGCGCGTCGGCGTCCGTCGTGAAGCCGGTCTTCGTCTTCTTCGTCTTGGGCAGGCCCAGCTCACCGAAGAGGACTTCCTGGAGCTGCTTGGGCGAGCCGAGGTTGAACTCGTGTCCGACGGCCGCGTGCGCCTCCTTCACGGCCTGCTGGACGGCGCCCGCGAACATCTGCTCCATGGCCTCCAGGTGGGCCCTGTCCGCGGCGATGCCGTGCCGCTCCAGGCGGGCGAGCAGCTCGGAGGTGGGCAGTTCCATGTCCTGCAGCAGGTCGGCCGCGCCGACCTCCTTGAGCCGCTCCCCGAAGGCCTCGCCCAGGTCGAGGACGACGCGGGCCTGCACCATCAGCGCGTCGGCCTCGGCGCCCTCGTCCGCGCCGAAGGCGAGCTGCCCGTCGGCGGTCGCGGCCGGCGCCAGCTCCCGGCCGAGGTACTCCAGGGACAGCGCGTCCAGGTCGAAGGAGCGGCGGCCCGGCTTGACGAGATAGGCGGCGAGGGCGGTGTCCATGGCGATGCCCGCGACGCTCCAGCCGTGCTCGGCGAAGACCCGCATGACCGCCTTGGCGTTGTGCAGCACCTTGGGGCTGTCGGCGTCGGCGATCCAGCGCGCGAACGCGTTCTCGTCGCTCTCGTCGAGTGTCGAGGGGTCGAACCAGGCGGCGGCCCCGTCGGCCGCGGCGAGCGCGACCTCGGCGACCGATCCCGTGCCGAGCGCCCAGGTGTCGACCGTGGCCATGCCCAGGACCGCCGTGCCGTGCTCGGTGAGCCAGGGGCCCAGCTCGCCGGCGCCGAGGACCGTGCCGTCCACCGCCACGCCCGCGGCGACCGGAGCCGCGTCCTCGGCCTGCTCCGCCCCCGGGTCGACGGCGAGCAGCCGCTCGCGCAGCGACGGGTTACGGATCTCCAGGGTGTCCAGGACCATCGCGAGGGCCGTGCGGTCGTACGGAGCGCGCTCCAGGGCGGGCACCGCCTTCGGCAGCTCGACGTCCCGCACCATCTCGGTGAGACGGCGGTTGAGCTTGACCGCGTCCAGGTGGTCGCGGAAGTTCTGTCCCGCCTTGCCCTTGACCTCCTCGGCGCGCTCGACCAGCTCCGCGAACGAACCGAACTGGTTGATCCACTTCGCGGCGGTCTTCTCGCCGACGCCGGGAATGCCCGGCAGGTTGTCCGACGGGTCGCCGCGCAGGGCCGCGAAGTCGGGGTACTGCGCGGGCGTCAGCCCGTACTTCTCGAAGACCTTCTCCGGAGTGAACCGGGTCAGCTCGGAGACGCCCTTGGTCGGGTAGAGCACGGTGGTGTGCTCGGAGACCAGCTGGAAGGAGTCGCGGTCGCCGGTGACGATCAGCACGTCGAAGCCCTCGGCCTCGGCCTGCGTGGCGAGCGTGGCGATGATGTCGTCCGCCTCGAAGCCGTCCACGGCGAACCGCTCGGCGTTCATCGCGTCGAGGACCTCACCGATCAGCTCGACCTGGCCCTTGAACTCGTCCGGTGTCTTCGACCTGTTCGCCTTGTACTCCGTGAACTCCTCGGAGCGCCACGTCTTGCGCGACACGTCGAACGCCACCGCGAAGTGCGTGGGCGCCTCGTCGCGCAGCGTGTTGGCGAGCATCGACGCGAAACCGTAGATCGCGTTCGTCGGCTGGCCGGTCGCCGTCGTGAAGTTCTCCGCGGGCAGCGCGAAGAACGCGCGGTACGCCAGCGAATGCCCATCCATGAGCATCAGCCGCGGGCGTCCCCCGCCGGAGGTCTTCTCGGTCTTCTTCGATGCTGTCTCTGCCACACCCCCGATCCTGCCACGCCCCACTGACAGTCGGCCCCGCCCCGCCGCCCACGGCGGTGTTCCCGTGCCGGTTCTCCCCCGGCTTCGGCCCGTCGCGCGGACCGCGCGCGATCGTTCCCCGGGCCTGGCCCCGATACGTGTCAGCACCACGTGGGAGTATCGGAGACGTACCTCACACATGTGCTCGAAGAGGAGGCCGAGATGGCCGGCAAGCCGCCCCAGAGTGATCCGGTTCAGGACGCGCCGCAGGTCGCCGAGCCGAAGCACACCGCGGCCGGGCTGCCGGCCATCGGGCATTCCCTGCGCATGGCCCAGCGGCAGATGGGTGTGAAGCGCACGGCGCTGACGCTGCTGCGGGTCAATCAGAAGGACGGCTTCGACTGCCCGGGCTGCGCCTGGCCCGAGCCGGAGCACCGGCACACGGCGGAGTTCTGCGAGAACGGCGCGAAGGCGGTCGCGGAGGAGGCCACCCTGCGCCGCGTGACCCCGGACTTCTTCGCCGCGCACCCTGTCTCCGACCTCGCGACCCGCAGCGGCTACTGGCTGGGCCAGCAGGGCCGCCTCACGCACCCGATGTATCTCGCGGAGGGCGCCGACCGCTACGAGGCGGTGCCCTGGGAGCGTGCCTTCGACATCATCGCCGAGGAGCTGACCGGCCTCGCCTCCCCGGACGAGGCGCTGTTCTACACCTCGGGCCGCACCAGCAACGAGGCGGCGTTCCTGTACCAGTTGTTCGCCCGCGAGTTCGGCACGAACAACCTCCCCGACTGCTCGAACATGTGCCACGAGTCGTCCGGCTCGGCGCTGAACGAGACGATCGGCATCGGCAAGGGCAGCGTCCTGCTCGACGACCTCTACCAGGCGGACCTGATCATCGTGGCCGGGCAGAACCCGGGCACCAACCACCCGCGCATGCTCTCCGCCCTGGAGAAGGCGAAGTCGAACGGCGCGAAGATCATCACGGTGAACCCGCTGCCCGAGGCGGGCATGGAGCGCTTCAAGAACCCGCAGACCCCGCAGGGCATGGTCAAGGGCGCCGCGCTCACCGACCTGTTCCTGCAGATCCGTCTCGGCGGCGACCAGGCCCTCTTCCGCCTCCTGAACAAACTGATCCTGGAGACGGAGGGCGCCGTCGACGAGACCTTCGTCGGCGAACACACCCACGGTTACGAGGAGTTCGCCGAGGCCGCCCGCGCCGCCGACTGGGACGAGACGCTCACGGCGACGGGCCTCACGCGCGAGAGGATCGACGAAGCGCTGAGCATGGTCCTCGCCTCGAAGCGCACCATCGTCTGCTGGGCGATGGGCCTCACCCAGCACAAGCACTCCGTGCCGACGATCCGCGAGGTCGTCAACTTCCTTCTGCTGCGCGGCAACATCGGCCGGCCGGGCGCGGGCGTGTGCCCGGTGCGCGGTCACTCGAACGTGCAGGGCGACCGCACCATGGGCATCTTCGAGCGCCCCGCGCCCGCCTTCCTGGACGCCCTGGAGAAGGAGTTCGGCTTCGCCCCGCCGCGCGGCCACGGCTACGACGTCGTACGGGCCATCCGCGCGATGCGCGACGACAAGGCCAAGGTCTTCTTCGCGATGGGCGGCAACTTCGTGTCCGCCTCCCCCGACACCGAGGTCACCGAGGCGGCCATGCGCCGCGCCCGCCTGACCGTGCACGTGTCGACGAAGCTCAACCGCTCGCACGCCGTCACGGGCGCGCGGGCCCTGATCCTGCCCACCCTCGGCCGCACCGAGCGCGACCTGCAGGGCGGCGGCGAGCAGTTCGTGACCGTGGAGGACTCCATGGGCATGGTGCACGCCTCACGCGGCCGTCTGGAGCCCGCGAGCGCGCAGCTGCTGTCCGAGCCGGCCATCGTGTGCCGCCTCGCGCGCCGGGTCCTCGGCCACGAATCCCGCACCCCCTGGGAGGAGTTCGAGAAGGACTACGCGACCGTCCGCGACCGCATCGCGCGCGTCGTCCCGGGCTTCGACGACTTCAACACGCGCGTGGCCGACCCGGCGGGCTTCGCCCTCCCGCACGCCCCGCGCGACGAGCGGCGCTTCCCGACCGCCACCGGCAAGGCCAACTTCACCGCCGCGCCCGTCGAGTACCCGAAGGTCCCCGAGGGCCGCCTGCTCCTGCAGACCCTGCGCTCGCACGACCAGTACAACACCACGATCTACGGCCTCGACGACCGCTACCGGGGCATCAAGAACGGCCGCCGGGTGGTCCTGGTGAACCCCGAGGACGCCCGCGAGCTGGGCCTCGCCGACGGCTCGTACACCGATCTGGTCAGCGAGTGGAAGGACGGGGTGGAGCGGCGCGCCGCCGGTTTCCGCGTCGTGCACTACCCGACGGCCCGCGGCTGCGCGGCGGCGTACTACCCGGAGACGAACGTCCTGGTGCCGCTGGACGCCACCGCCGACACCAGCAACACGCCCGCCAGCAAGTCCGTCGTCGTCCGTCTGGAACAATCGGCTACCAACTGAGCGTTCGCTTAGAAGCCTCCTCCGGGCGCGGACTCCGGAGGCCGGCTCCAGGCGCACGACCGACGACGTAAGGAAACGGACCCCATGGGCGAGCAGCACCACGTGAAGTTCCCGCAAGAGGTCATCGACGAGTACTCGGCGCTCGGCGTGGACCTGGTCGCCATGTTCTCCGCCGGACACCTCGGCACCCGTATGGGCGTCCAGATCATCGAGGCCTCCGCGGAACGCGTCGTGGGCACCATGCCGGTCGAGGGCAACACCCAGCCCTACGGGCTCCTGCACGGCGGCGCCTCCGCCGTGCTCGCGGAGACCCTCGGCTCGGTCGGCGCCATGCTGCACGGCGGCAGTTCCAAGATCGCCGTCGGCGTCGACCTCAACTGCACCCACCACCGGGGCGCCCGCTCCGGCCTCGTCACCGCGGTGGCCACACCCCTGCACCGCGGCCGCTCGACAGCCACGTACGAGATCGTGATCAGCGACGAGGACGGCAAGCGGGTGTGCAGCGCCCGGCTGACCTGCATGCTGCGCGACGTGCGGCCGAGCGACGCGGAGCGGGTGGGCGCCACCGGCTGAACCGCCGGCCCGTCCGGTGCCCCGGGCATCCGTCCGGGCCGCCGGACAACCATGTCCGGCGGCGGCGTTGATCCCGGGCACCCGGCGGCCTAGCGTCGAGGCATGGGAACGGGCGGAGCCCCCTGGCGGGGGCAGGTGGTCGGGCTGGCGCTCCTGACCGCCGCGCTGACCGCCGGGGCCACCGGCTGCGGCGGGTCCGGCACCCACGGCGGCGCGACGGGCGCCCCGCCGAGCGCGCGCCCGGACTCCGGCGCCCGGTCGTCGCCCCCGGCCACCGCGCCCGAGGACGTTTGCGCACGCATCGTCGCGCACTGGTCGCGGGAGGTCCTGGACGGCGGCACCTACGGGGACTACCAGTCCGTGGGCCTGTCCAACGGGCAGTACGAGATCCTGAGGGACGTCGTGGACGCCGCCAGGGCCGAGCAGAGGCGCGAGGGCGCACAGGCGGCAGGCAGACTGATCGACCGCACCGCGCGCGAGCGGTGCGAGGAGCGGTACCGCAACGGCAGTCCGAGCGAAAGGCCCTGGAGTTGAGTGGTGTCGGCCCGGTCGAACCGGGTGAGGGCACGCGCGCGTGGGACGACATCGAGCCTCCCCCGCCACCGGGCCACGGACAACCGCGGACAGGCCCCGCGGCCTTCTACGCCCGGCACCGCCGCGCCCTGTTCGCGTCCGCGACGGCCGCGGCCCTCCTCGCGGCCGGCGGCTACCTCTACGCGACCCGGCCGCAGGCACCCCCGCCCGCGGTGGGGCCGTACCCGTCCCAGGTCGTCGACATCACCTATCTGGGCCGGGAGGGCTCACTCGCGAACGCGCCCAGGGGCCGTTTCACCTTCGCGGTGCGGGTCACCGCGCGGTCCGGACCCACCATCACCGTCGTGAAGATCTCCCAGCCCTACACGGGCCTGTCCCTGACGTCGGTGCCCAAGACACCGTTCCGCACGAAGACGGGTTTCGGCCACAAGATCATTGTCACTATGAATGTCACGGAATGCGCCAAAACACCGAGGAACGCCGGACTTCCTTTCCTGGACGTAACTCTGCGTAATACGCGCGCAATAGAAGACCACAGCTACATCCTGGGCGAGCGCTATGCGCACGACCTCTCAGAAGCCCTGCAAGTAGCCTGCAGCAACGACCCGCCGTCACTAGCAAAACGTCAGGACGCTGCTGAAAACACCGCCGCACGATCTGCGGGTTCTCACAATGTGGACCGGACGAATCGGCTGTAATTCCGCCCATCCGCCCACCGAGTACCGCTCTGCATTACCTCGTGTCATAACAAGAGCGTCACAGCCTTCGTCAGACTCTCCTCCACGTTCCCCCCACCCGCTTAGAGTCACGGCCAGTCACCGCGCCATAGGATTCGAAGAAATTTCGGCCCAGCGCTCGACTCGGCCCGTTCCACGAGGAACGGCCGTGCCAGGGAAAGGACTGCTGATCGTGCGTCAACGTTCGCTCATCGCCATCACCGCCGCTCTGGCGGCGGGAGCACTCACCCTCACCGCCTGTGGCTCGCGCGACGACGACGGCGGCTCGGACTCCGGCAGCGACGGCACCACTGTCGTCATCGGTGTCGACGCCCCGCTGACCGGCGACCTCTCCGCGCTGGGCCTCGGAATCAAGAACTCCGTGGACCTCGCCGCCAAGACGGCCAACAAGGAAAAGACCGTCGAGGGCATCACCTTCAAGGTCGAAGCCCTCGACGACCAGGCACAGCCCTCCGCGGGCCAGCAGAACGCCACCAAGTTCGTCGCCGACAAGGACGTCCTCGGTGTCGTCGGCCCGCTGAACTCCTCGGTCGCCGAGTCCATGCAGAAGGTCTTCGACGACGCCAAGCTCGTCGAGATCTCCCCCGCCAACACGGGCCCGACCCTCACCCAGGGCACGGACTGGCAGACCAAGAAGGTCCGCACGTACAAGTCGTACTTCCGCACCGCGACCACGGACGCCATCCAGGGCCCGTTCGCCGCGCAGTACGTCTACAACGACGCGAAGAAGAAGAAGGTCTTCGTCATCGACGACAAGAAGACCTACGGCGCCGGTCTGGCCGCCACCTTCACCGACGAGTTCAAGAAGGTCGGCGGCAAGGTCGTCGGGACCCAGCACATCGACCCCGACACCAAGGACTTCTCCGCCGTCGTCACCCAGGTGAAGAGCTCCGGCGCCGACGTCGTCTACTACGGCGGCGAGTACCCGCAGGCCGGCCCGCTCAGCAAGCAGATCAAGGCCGCGGGCGTCAAGGTCCCGCTCGTCGGCGGTGACGGCATCTACAGCGCCGACTTCATCAAGCTGGCCGGCGCCAGCGGCACCGGCGACCTCGCCACCTCGGTCGGCGCGCCCGTCGAGGACCTGCCCTCCGCCAAGGAGTTCGTCGCCAACTACAAGGCCGCGGGCTACAAGGAGGCCTACGAGGCCTACGGCGGCTACTCCTACGACTCGGGCTGGGCGATCATCGAGGCCGTGAAGAAGGTCGTCGAGGACAACGACGGCAAGCTCCCGGACGACGCCCGCGCCAAGATCACGGAAGCCGTGCAGAACGTCTCGTTCGACGGTGTGACCGGCAAGGTCTCCTTCGACGAGTACGGCGACACGACCAACAAGCAGCTCACGGTCTACTCCGTCGAGAACGGCGACTGGAAGGCCATCAAGTCCGGCACCTACACCGGCTGATCCACACCCGCACCACCTCTTGAGCCGCGCGGGGCGCCGCAGTACAAGCGCCCCGCGCGGACTCACATCCGGTCACACCCCTCGACTATCCGAACGTCTCGGAGGACATGCGGTGAACGAACTGCCGCAGCAGCTGGTCAACGGCCTGCTACTGGGATCCATGTACGGGCTGGTCGCCATCGGCTACACGATGGTCTATGGCATCGTCCAGCTCATCAACTTCGCCCACGGCGAGATCTTCATGATCGGAGGCTTCGGCGCACTCACGGTCTACCTGTACGTACTGCCCGACGGCACCACCATGTGGATCGCACTGCCCCTGATGCTCCTCGGAGCAGTCATCACCGCGACCACCGTCGCCGTGGGAGCGGAACGGTTCGCCTACCGGCCGCTGCGCACCGCGCCACGTCTCGCCCCGCTCATCACCGCCATCGGCCTCTCCCTGGCTCTCCAGCAGGCCGTGTGGGCGTGGTACCCGGACGCGAAGCAGTCCATCAACTTCCCCGAGATCGAGGGCGGCCCCTTCAAGATCGGTGACGTCACCATCCAGACCGGTGACATCTTCCTGCTCATCGCAGCACCCATCAGCATGGCGATCCTCGCCTTCTTCGTGATGAAGACCCGCACCGGCCGCGGCATGCAGGCCACCGCGCAGGACCCCGACACCGCGAAGCTCATGGGCATCAACACCGACCGCATCATCGTGGTCGCCTTCGCCCTCGGCGCGGTCTTCGCCGCCGTCGGAGCCGTCGCCTACGGCCTCAAGTACGGCCAGGTCCAGTTCCGCATGGGCTTCATCCTCGGCCTCAAGGCCTTCACCGCGGCCGTCCTCGGCGGCATCGGCAACATCTACGGAGCCATGATCGGCGGCCTCGTCCTCGGCCTCGCCGAGACCATGGCCACCGCCTACATCGCCGACGTCCCCGGTATGGAACAGCTCGGCGGCCAGTCCTGGGCCAACGTCTGGGCCTTCGTACTCCTCATCCTCGTGCTCCTCTTCAGGCCGCAGGGCCTGCTCGGCGAGCGCGTCGCGGACAGGGCGTGACACCGATGACCACAGAGATCAACACGCCCCGGACGGCCGAAGAGCCCACCGGCCCGGACACCGGACTCATCGGCATCCCGCCCCACCTCGGACGCGCCCTCGCCACCGGCGGCGGCGTCCTCACCATCGTCTCCACCTTCCTCGCCTGGACCTGGACCTCCGCCTTCCCCGGTGACCTCACCGTCTACGGCTACCCCGGCGGCCTGCAGGTCCTCGTCCTCATCGGCGGCATCCTCACCACGCTCTTCGCCCTCTCCTCCTACGGAGTCAAAGGCCTGCGCTGGCTGACCCCCGCCGGCGCCGACAGCGCCATCAAGCTCGCCGCACTCGCCGCGTTCGCCACCGCCTGGTACACGATCCTCGCGATCGCCGCCGAACTCGGCGGCCTCGCCAACCTCGAACCGGGCGGCTGGGTCGCGGCCGCGGCCACCCTCATCGCCCTGCTCGGCGCGCTCTCCCTGCCGTTCCGACGGCCGGCCCCCGACCCGCACGACCCGGACGACACCGGCTGGGAGCAGTTCCAGCACCGGACCCGGCACAACCGCGCCGTCGTCAAGGCCGCATTCGCCACCGGCACCACCGCGGCCCCGGCCCGCAAGCTCCCCGCGTTCGCCGAGATCCTCGTGATCGTCGCCGCGCTGACCCTCGGCCTGATCGTCTTCACCTACGGCATCGGCACCGAGTACGACCAGCAGTTCATCGGCTTCCTCATCACCGCGGGCCTCGGCTTCGCCGCCGCGGCCAAGGCCGGACTGGTCAACAGGATCTCGTCGCTCACCGCCAAGCACCGCAACGTCACCATGATCGGCGCGTTCGTCGCCGCCGCCGCGTTCCCCTTCACCCAGTCCGACGACCAGTACGCGACCATCGGCGTCTACATCCTGATCTTCGCCACCGTCGCCCTCGGTCTCAACATCGTCGTCGGACTCGCCGGCCTCCTCGACCTCGGATACGTCGCCTTCCTCGGCGTCGGCGCCTACACCGCGGCCATGGTCTCCGGCTCCCCCTCCTCACCCTTCGACATCCACCTGCCGTTCTGGGCCTCCGCCCTCCTCGGCGCGGCCGTCGCCATGGTCTTCGGCGTCCTCATCGGCGCCCCCACCCTGCGACTGCGCGGCGACTACCTCGCCATCGTCACCCTCGGCTTCGGAGAGATCTTCCGCATCACCGTCCTCAACATGGACGGCACCAGCGGACCCGACATCACCAACGGGTCCAACGGCATCTCCTCGATCCCGAACCTCAACATCCTGGGCTTCGACTTCGGCCAGGAACACACCATCGCCGGATTCACGATCGCGCGCTTCGCCAACTACTTCCTGCTGATGCTCCTCATCACGCTGGTCGTCGTGATCGTCTTCCGCCGAAGCGGCGACTCCCGCATCGGCCGCGCCTGGGTCGCCATCCGCGAGGACGAGACAGCCGCGCTCGCCATGGGCATCAACGGCTTCCGCGTCAAGCTCATCGCCTTCGCACTCGGCGCCGCCCTCGCCGGCCTCGCCGGATCCGTCCAGGCACACGTCACCTACACCGTGACCCCCGAGCAGTACCAGTTCGCCCACGTCGTGCCGCCCAACTCGGCCTTCCTGCTGGCAGCGGTCGTCCTCGGCGGCATGGGCACCATCAGCGGCCCGCTCGTCGGCGCCGCACTGCTCTACCTGATCCCCGCCAAGCTCCAGTTCCTCGGCGACTACCAACTCCTCGCCTTCGGCCTCGCGCTCGTCCTGCTGATGCGCTTCCGCCCGGAAGGCCTCATCCCGAACCGGCGCCGCCAGCTCGAATTCCACGAGGAAGCGGAAGCGCCCACAGTCCTCAGCAAGGCAGGGGCCTGACCACGATGACAACCGACACCACCACCAAGGACACCGCCCCGGGCGCCAACGCCCCCGGCGAGACCGTCCTCGACGCACGAGGCGTCACCATGCGCTTCGGCGGACTCACCGCCGTCCGCAACGTCGACCTCACCGTCAACAGCGGAGAGATCGTCGGACTCATCGGCCCCAACGGCGCCGGGAAGACGACTTTCTTCAACTGCCTCACCGGCCTCTACATCCCCACCGAGGGCGAGGTCCGCTACAAGGGCAAGGTCCTCCCCTCCCAGTCCTTCAAGGTCACCGCCGCCGGCGTCGCCCGCACCTTCCAGAACATCCGGCTGTTCTCCAACATGACCGTCCTGGAGAACGTGCTCGTCGGCCGCCACACCCGAACCAAGGAAGGCCTCTGGTCCGCACTCCTGCGCGGCCCCGGCTTCAAGAAAGCCGAAAAGGCCTCCGAGGAACGCGCCATGGAACTCCTTGAGTTCATCGGCCTGGCCGCCAAACGCGACCACCTCGCCAGGAACCTCCCCTACGGCGAACAGCGCAAGCTCGAAATCGCCCGCGCCCTCGCCAGCGAACCCGGCCTCCTGCTCCTCGACGAGCCCACCGCCGGCATGAACCCGCAGGAAACCCGCGCCACCGAAGAACTCGTCTTCGCGATCCGCGACATGGGCATCGCCGTACTCGTCATCGAGCACGACATGCGCTTCATCTTCAACCTCTGCGACCGCGTCGCCGTCCTCGTCCAGGGCGAAAAACTCGTCGAGGGCGACAGCGCCACCGTCCAGGGAGACGAACGCGTCGTCGCCGCCTACCTCGGCGAACCCTACGAAGACGCACCCGGCAGCGAGGAAATCGCAGAGGTCGAAGCCGCCGAAGCACAGGCCGACGCCACAACGGACGCCGCGCCCCGCAAGGAGACCGACCGATGACCGCACTCCTCGAAGTCGAAGACCTCCGGGTCGCCTACGGCAAGATCGAAGCCGTCAAGGGCATCTCCTTCAAGGTCGACGCCGGCCAGGTCGTCACCCTCATCGGCACCAACGGCGCCGGCAAGACCACCACCCTGCGCACGCTCTCCGGCCTCCTCAAGCCGGTCGGCGGCCAGATCAAGTTCCAGGGCAAGTCGCTCAAGAAGATCCCCGCCCACCAGATCGTCTCCCTCGGGCTCGCGCACTCGCCCGAGGGGCGGCACATCTTCCCCCGCATGACGATCGAGGACAACCTCCGCCTCGGTGCCTTCCTGCGCAACGACAAGGCAGGCATCGAGAAGGACATCCAGCGCGCGTACGACCTCTTCGCCATCCTCGGAGAACGCCGCAAGCAGGCCGCCGGCACCCTCTCCGGCGGCGAGCAGCAGATGCTCGCCATGGGCCGCGCCCTGATGTCCCAGCCGAAACTGCTCATGCTCGACGAGCCCTCCATGGGCCTCTCGCCGATCATGATGCAGAAGATCATGGCCACCATCAAGGAACTCAAGTCCCAGGGCACGACGATCCTCCTCGTCGAGCAGAACGCCCAGGCGGCGCTCTCCCTCGCCGACCACGGACACGTCATGGAGGTCGGCTCCATCGTGCTCTCCGGCACGGGCCGCGATCTCCTCACCGACGAATCCGTCCGCAAGGCGTACCTCGGCGAGGACTGAGGTTCTTGCCTGCCGTACGGCTGAGGCCCGCACCCCGAAGTCAGGGGTGCGGGCCTCAGCCGTACGCGGGAAGGGCGGCTCAGCCCTTGGATGCCTTCTTGTCGGCCTTCTTCTCGTCGGCGTCGAGGATGACCGCCTCGGCGACCTGCTGCATCGACATACGACGGTCCATCGACGTCTTCTGGATCCACCGGAACGCCGCCGGCTCGGTCAGGCCGTACTCCGTCTGCAGGACCGACTTCGCGCGGTCCACCAGCTTGCGCGTCTCCAGCCGCTGGGTGAGATCCTCGATCTCCTTCTCCAGCGCCTTCAGCTCCGTGAACCGTGAGACAGCCATCTCGATGGCCGGAACCACGTCACTCTTGCTGAACGGCTTCACCAGGTACGCCATCGCACCGGCGTCCCGTGCCCGCTCGACGAGGTCGCGCTGCGAGAACGCGGTCAGCATCAGGACCGGCGCGATGGACTCCTCCGCGATCTTCTCCGCGGCGGAGATGCCGTCCATCTTCGGCATCTTCACATCGAGGATCACCAGGTCGGGGCGGTGCTCCCGGGCGAGCTCGACGGCTTCCTCACCGTCACCGGCCTCGCCCACGACCGAGTACCCCTCTTCTTCGAGCATCTCCTTGAGGTCGAGACGGATCAGCGCCTCGTCCTCGGCGATGACGACGCGGGTCGTCAGCGGAGGCACGTGCGACTTGTCGTCGTCGGGCGCGTCTACGGGCTGGGGCGACTCGGGGGCGGTCACGGTTGCTCCTTGTTCCAGGGCAGGCAAGTACTGCTCCCAAGAGCGTACCTAGCTGCGGTATGGTGGTCTGGCGGCGGGTCGAGGTAAACCTTCGATTCACCGGGCCCCGGTAGCCCAATTGGCAGCAGGCAATGGATTCAAAACCCATACAGTGTCGGTTCGAGTCCGACTCGGGGCACTTTTCCTTGGTTTCCAAGGTCACCAATAGAAAGCGGATGTTCCCGTTCTCGTGAACATCCGCTTTTTGCCGCGTGCCGTTCGGACGCCGCTCACAGGGTGGCCACATGTACGACATGAAGACACGCGAGCGGGCCATCGCGCTGCTCGGTCAGGGCCGCAGCCTGAACTCCGTCAGCAAGGAGACCGGCGTCTCGCGGGCAGCCTTACGCTCCTGGCAGACCCGTATCGAGCCGCTCAAGGGCACCGGCAAACCGTGTCCCAGGTGTCAGGGTGCGCCCGGACCACCCGAGAATCCGCGAGCGTACGCATATCTCCTCGGCCTTTATCTGGGCGACGGCTGCATCAACGCGCACCACAGAGGCGTGTACTGCCTCCGCATCGTGTGCGACAACGCCTGGCCGGGCCTCATCGACGCCTGCGAAGCCTCAATTCGCTCCGCGCGCCCCGACAACAGCGTGTTCCGTGTGAAGAAGGACGGCTGTGTGGCAGTCACCGCCACCAGTAAGCACTGGCCCTGTTTCTTCCCTCAGCACGGCCCGGGCAAGAAGCATGAGCGCCCCATCGCCCTGGAAACCTGGCAACAGGAGATTGTCGCCGTCCATCCGTGGGAGTTCATCCGGGGGCTCATCCACTCCGACGGGTGCCGTATCACCAACCGGACCACCCGCCTCGTCAAAGGCGAACCCAAGCTCTACGAATACCCCCGGTACTTCTTCACCAACTCGTCGGGCGACATCACTCGGCTCTTCACGGAAAGCCTCGACAGAGTCGGCGTCGAGTGGAAGCGGGCGAACTGGCGCAACATCTCCGTCGCCCGCCGTGCGTCCGTCGTTCTCATGGACACCCACGTAGGCCCCAAATACTGAGCCCCCGCCCCTACTTCGGGCTGTCGTCCTCTCCGATGTGGTGGACTCGGACCAGGTTCGTGGAGCCGGAGACTCCGGGGGGCGAGCCCGCCGTGATGACGACGATGTCGCCCTTCTGGCAGAGGCCGTGCTTCAGGAGGAGTTCGTCGACCTGGTCGACCATCGCGTCCGTGGAGTCGACGTGCGGGCCGAGGAGCGTCTCGACACCCCAGGTGAGATTCAGTTGCGAGCGCGTCGCCCGGTCCGGGGTGAAGGCCAGGAGCGGGATCGGCGAGCGGTAGCGGGACAGGCGCCGGACCGTGTCGCCGGACTGGGTGAAGGCGACCAGGAACTTCGCACCGAGGAAGTCACCCATCTCGGCGGCGGCCCGGGCCACCGCTCCGCCCTGCGTGCGGGGCTTGTTCCGGTCGGTGAGGGGAGGCAGACCCTTCGCGAGGATGTCCTCCTCGGCCGCCTCGACGATACGGGCCATCGTGGCGACCGTCTCCACGGCGTACTTGCCCACGCTGGTCTCGCCGGAGAGCATCACGGCGTCCGTGCCGTCGATGATGGCGTTGGCCACGTCGGAGGCCTCGGCCCTGGTGGGGCGGGAGTTCTCGATCATCGAGTCGAGCATCTGGGTGGCGACGATGACCGGCTTGGCGTTGCGCTTGGCCAGCTTGATCGTGCGCTTCTGGACGATCGGGACCTGTTCGAGGGGCATTTCGACGCCGAGGTCGCCCCGGGCGACCATGATGCCGTCGAAGGCGGCGACGATGTCGTCGATGTTCTCGACGGCCTGCGGCTTCTCGACCTTGGCGATCACCGGGAGGCGGCGGCCCTCCTCGTCCATGATCCGGTGGACGTCCTCGATGTCTCGTCCGCTGCGGACGAAGGAGAGCGCGATGACGTCGCAGCCGGTGCGCAGCGCCCAGCGGAGGTCGTTCTCGTCCTTCTCGGAGAGGGCGGGGACGGAGACGGCGACGCCGGGGAGGTTGAGTCCCTTGTTGTCGGAGACCATGCCGCCTTCGACGACGGTGGTGTGGACGCGGGGTCCGTCGACGGAGGTGACTTCGAGGCAGACCTTGCCGTCGTCGACGAGGATGCGTTCGCCGGTGGTGACGTCGGCGGCGAGACCGGGGTAGGTGGTCCCGCACGTCTGGCGGTCGCCTTTCGCGCCCTCTTCCACGGTGATGGTGAAGGTGTCACCGCGTTCGAGGAGTACGGGTCCTTCGGTGAAGCGGCCGAGTCGGATCTTCGGGCCCTGGAGGTCGGCGAGAATTCCGACGCTGCGGCCGGTCTCGTCGGAGGCCTTTCGTACGCGCTGGTAGCGCTCCTCGTGGTCGGCGTAGCCGCCGTGGCTGAGGTTGAAGCGGGCTACGTCCATTCCGGCTTCGACCAGTGCTTTGATCTGGTCGTAGGAGTCGGAGGCGGGGCCCAATGTACAGACGATCTTTGCTCGGCGCATGGTGTGAGCCTAGGGCTTACCAGTGGGTAGGGAATTGGCGCTGCATGACTACTCAACAACCTTTGCGTGAAGGGATATTGACAAGGGCCGGATTGTGCGCGGGGGTGCTCCGATGAGCATTTCGGGAGTTTCCCGAAGGACCTTCGGAGGGATTTCAGAGCACCGGCGGTGACATGGTGAAACGGGCGTTGACCTGTGCGTACACGTGTTGCCTTTCGGGTTCGAGGTCGAGGGCGGGTGGCTGGTCGGGGGCGGCGGCGTCGAAGCTCTTGCCGCGCAGGGCGAAGGCGGGGGCTTCCATGCCGTAGGGGTGGGCGTTCTCGGCTCCGGTGTCGGCGAGTTCGACGAGTGCGGCGAGGGTGGCGTCGAGGGCTTCGGCGTATTCGCGGGCCCGTTGGACGGCTTCGCGTACCGCTTGTTGCCTGGCTCGGCGGTGGGCGGGTGAGTCGGGTCGCAGGGCCCACCAGGGGCCGTCGACGCGAGTGAGGTCGAGGTCGGCGAGGCGGGTGGTGAGTTCGCCGAGGGCGGTGAAGTCGGTGAGTTCTGCGGTGATGTGGACGCGGCCGTGATAGGCGCGGACGCGTTCGCCGCGGCCGTGTCTGGCGAGTTCCGGGGTGATGGAGAAGGCGCCGGTTTCGACTTTCTCGACGGCGTCGCCGTATGTCTTTACAAGGTCGAGTACGGCGGTGTTGCGGCGGGTGAGGTCGTTCAGTGCGTCTTTTCGGTCGGTGCCGCGGGCGCTGACGGTGATCCCGATGCGCGCTATCTCGGGGTCGACTTCGAGGTGGGCTTCGCCGCGGACGGCGATGCGGGGGGCTTCGGGGGTGCCGTAGGGGGTGGCGGACCCGGGCTGTTCGGCGGCTGAGGTCATACGTCCCACTCTGTCACCGGCGGGCCGGCCGTGGTCCCTGCCGGTCATCAGATCGAAACCTGCGGGGGGTGTTGTTGTGTGGCGTGCTCGGGTCAGAATCTACGCGCGTCGTCGACATCCTTATCAGCATGCACAACGACATCTACGCGCGTCGTTGATCGTCCCTCCGAGGAGTAGCCCGTCATGCCGTTGAACCGTCGGAAGTTCCTGAAGAAGTCCGCTGTGACCGGGGCCGGTGTCGCCCTGGCCGGTGCGGCGGCGGCGCCGGGTGCGGAGGCCGCGGTGGCGACGGGCCGCGGGAAGCCGAAGCCGAAGCGGTACTCGCTGACGGTGATGGGCACGACGGATCTGCACGGTCACGTCTTCAACTGGGACTACTTCAAGGACGCGGAGTACAAGGACGCGGCGGGCAACGCGCAGGGTCTGTCGCGTATCTCGACGCTGGTGAACGCGGTGCGCAAGGAGAAGGGCCGCGGCAACACGCTGCTGCTGGACGCGGGTGACACGATCCAGGGCACGCCGCTGACGTACTACTACGCGAAGGTCGATCCGATCACCGCCAAGGGCGGTCCTGTGCACCCGATGGCGCAGGCGATGAACGCGATCGGCTATGACGCGGTGGCGCTCGGCAATCACGAGTTCAACTACGGCATCGAGACGCTGCGGAAGTTCGAGCAGCAGTGCCGATTCCCGCTGCTGGGCGCGAACGCGCTGGACGCGAAGACGCTGAAGCCGGCGTTCCCTCCCTACTTCATGAAGAAGTTCCATGTGAAGGGTGCTCCGCCGGTCAAGGTCGCGGTGCTGGGTCTGACGAACCCTGGTATCGCGATCTGGGACAAGGCGTATGTGCAGGGCAAGCTGGTGTTCCCCGGGCTTGAGGAGCAGGCGGCCAAGTGGGTGCCGAAGCTGCGGTCGATGGGCGCCGACGTGGTCGTCGTGTCCGCGCACAGTGGGTCCTCCGGTACGTCGTCGTACGGTGACCAGTTGCCGTACGTGGAGAACTCGGCGGCGCTGGTGGCTCAGCAGGTGCCGGGGATCGACGCGATTCTGGTCGGGCACGCGCATGTGGAGATTCCCGAGCTGAAGGTGACGAACACGAAGTCCGGGAGGACGGTCGTCCTGTCGGAGCCGCTGGCGTACGCGGAGCGGCTGTCGCTGTTCGACTTCGAGCTGGTCTTCGACAAGGGCCGGTGGACGGTCGAGTCGGTGGCGGCGTCGGTCCGTAACTCGAACTCGGTGGCGGACGACCCGAGGATCACGAAGCTGCTGAAGGACGAGCACGACGTGGTCGTGGCGTACGTCAACCAGGTGGTGGGGACGGCGACGGAGACGTTGACGACGGTGGATGCGCGGTACAAGGACGCGCCGATCATCGACCTGATCAACAAGGTCCAGGAGGACGTCGTCAAGGCGGCGCTGGCGGGTACGGAGTACGCGTCGCTGCCGGTGCTGTCGCAGGCGTCGCCGTTCTCGCGGACGTCGGAGATCCCCGCGGGCGATGTGACGATCCGGGATCTGTCGAGTCTGTACGTGTACGACAACACGCTGGTCGCGAAGTTGCTGACGGGTGCGCAGGTGCGGGCGTACCTGGAGTACTCGGCGGAGTACTTCGTGCGGACGGCGGCCGGCGCGGCGGTCGACGTGGAGAAGCTGACGAACGCGGGCAACCGGCCGGACTACAACTACGACTACGTGTCGGGCCTGACGTACGACATCGACATCGCGCAGGCGGCGGGGTCGCGGATCAAGAACCTCTCCTACAACGGGGCGGCGCTGGACGACGCGCGGCAGTTCGTGTTCGCGGTTAACAACTACCGGGCGAACGGTGGGGGCGCGTTCCCGCACGTGGCGTCGGCGAAGGAGCTGTGGGCGGAGTCGACGGAGATCCGTACGCGGATCGCGGAGTGGGTGACGGCGAAGGGTTCGCTGGACCCGAAGGAGTTCGCTTCGGTGGACTGGAAGCTGACGCGTGAGGGCACGCCGGTCTTCTAGGCGCTCTTCTGGGGTCTCTTCCGGAGGCGTGCTTCACGCGGGTGTGTTCGTCACTGGTGGCCGGCTGATCCTCAGTCGGCCACCAGTGGTGTGAGGGTCCTGGGCTGCCTGGCGGACGGGATCTGGGGCTGTGGGGTGAGGCCGAACGTGGTGAAGGCCGTTCGGCTCGGCAGGGGGTAGGGGTCCTTGCCCGTCAGGGAGTTGAGGATGCTCGCGCTGCGCCAGGCGGTGAGGCCGAGGTCGGGGGCGCCGACGCCGTGGGTGTGTGTCTCGGCGTTCTGGACGTAGACGGATCCGGTGACGGAGGGGTCGAGGACGAGGCGGTGGTGGTCGTCGATCCTGGGGCGTTCGGAGGCGTCGCGGCGCATGTAGGGGTCGAGGCCGGCGAGGATGCGGTCGAGGGGGCGTTCGCGGTAGCCGGTGGCGAGGACGACGGCGTCGGTGGTGATGCGGGAGCGGCTGGCCTGCTGGATGTGTTCCAGATGCAGTTCGATCTTGGTGGTGGCGATGCGTCCCGCGGTGCGGACGTGGACGCCGGGGGTGAGGACGGTGTCGGGCCAGCCGCCGTCGAGGGTGCGGCGGTAGAGCTCGTCGTGGATGGCGGCGATGGTGTCGGCGTCGATGCCTTTGTGGAGTTGCCACTGGGCGGGGACGAGCCGGTCGCGTACGGGCTCGGGCAGGGCGTGGAAGTAGCGCGTGTAGTCGGGTGTGAAGTGTTCGAGCCCGAGTTTCGAGTACTCCATGGGCGCGAAGGCCTCGGTGCGGGCGAGCCAGTGGATTCTCTCGCGTCCCGCGGGGCGGTTTCTGAGCAGGTCGAGGAAGACTTCGGCGCCGGACTGCCCTGATCCGATGACGGTGACGTGGCCGGCGGTGAGGAGGTCCTCGCGGTGCCGGAGGTAGTCGGCGGCGTGGATGACGGGCACGCCGGGTGCTTCGGCGAGGGGGCGGAGCGGTTCGGGGATGTGGGGGGCGGTGCCGATGCCGAGGACGATGTTCCTGGTGTACGTGCGTCCGAGGGCTTCGGCTTCTCCGTCGGTGTCGAGCTGGGTGTGGTCGACCTCGAACACGTCGCGTTCGTGGTTCCAGCGCACGGCGTCGACCTGGTGGCCGAAGTGGAGCCCGGGGAGGCTGTCGCTGACCCAGCGGCAGTAGGCGGCGTATTCGGCGCGGTGGATGTGGAAGCGCTCGGCGAAGTAGAAGGGGAAGAGGCGTTCGCGGGTCTTGAGGTAGTTGAGGAAGGTCCAGGGGCTGGCGGGGTCGGCGAGGGTCACCAGGTCGGCGAGGAAGGGGACCTGGAGGGTGGCGCCTTCGAGGAGGAGGCCGGGGTGCCAGTCGAAGGTGGGGTGTTGTTCGTAGAAGACCGTGTCGAGTTCGGCCAGGGGGTGGGCGAGGGCGGCGAGGGAGAGGTTGCTGGGGCCGATGCCGATGCCGACGAGGTCGCGGGGGGCTTCGGGCTGGTGGTGCGTGGGAGACGTGGAGGGCGTCATCGGGCGGTGTGTCCTTCCACCAGTTTCAGGAGTGCGGCGAGGTCGTCGGGTCCGGTGTGCGGGTTGAGCAGGGTGGCTTTGAGCCAGAGGCGGTTGTCGAGGCGGGCTCGGCCCAGGACGGCGCGGCCTTCGGTGAGGAGGGTGCGGCGGACGTCGGCGACGGTGTCGTCGGTGGCGTCGGCGGGCCGGAACAGGACGGTGCTGATGGTGGGCCGGTCGTAGAGCTCGAAGTGCGGGTGTACGGCGATGAGTTCGGCGAGTTCGGCGGCGCGGGCGCAGACCTGGTCGACGAGGGCGCCGAGTCCCCTGCGGCCGAGGGTCCTGAGGGTGACGGCGATCTTGAGGATGTCGGCGCGGCGGGTGGTGCGCAGGGAGCGTCCGAGGACGTCGGGGAGACCGGCTTCGGTGTCGTCGTCGGCGTTGAGGTAGGCGGCGCGGTGGTGGAGGGCGGTGAGGTCGTCGGGGTCGCGTACGGCGAGGAGGCCTGCGGCGACGGGCTGCCAGCCGAGTTTGTGCAGGTCGAGGGTGACGGTGTGGGCGCGGGCGAGGCCGTCGAGTGCGGGGCGGTGGCGGTCGCTGAGGAGGAGTCCCCCGCCGTAGGCGGCGTCGATGTGGAGGCGGGCGCCGTGGGTTTCGCAGCGGGTGGCGATCTCGGGGAGGGGGTCGATGAGCCCGGCGTCGGTGGTGCCGGCGGTGGCCGCGACGAGGACGGTGCCGGGCGGGCCGCCGAGTGCGGTGAGGGCCTGGTCGAGTGCGGCGGGGTCCATGGTGCCGGCGGGGGCGGGCACGGTGACCGGTTCGGGGAGGCCGAGGAGCCAGGTGGCGCGGTGGAGGGAGTGGTGGGCGTTCTCCGCCTGGACGAGTTGTACGTGGCCGTGTTTGTCGCGGGCGAGGAGGAGGGCGAGTTGGTTGGCTTCGGTGCCGCCGGTGGTGACGAGGGCGTCGGGGGTGGCGGCCGTGGTTCGGGCGGCGGGTGGGTAGACCTCGTCGGCGAGGGCCCGGGTGACGAGGGCTTCCAGCTCTGAGGCTGCGGGGGCCTGGTCCCAGGAGTCGAGGGACGGGTTGAGGGCGGAGACGGCGAGGTCCGCGGCGACGGCCACGGCGAGGGGCGGGCAGTGGAGGTGGGCCGCGCAGAGGGGGTGGGCGGGGTCCGCGGCGCCTGCCGCCATGGCCTGTACGAGGGTGTGCAGGGCGTGCTCGTCGCCGTGGTCCGGGAGGGGCTCGCCGAGTGCCTCGCGGAGGCGGGCGGCCACGTCGGTGGGGCCGCCCGCGGGGAGGGGGCCGGGGCGGGTGGCGGCGCCCGCCCTCAGCGCGTCGAGCACTGTGTCGAGTAACGGCCGCAGGGCTTCGGGGCCTTGGGGGCCTGATGCGAGGCCGCCTGGGGTGAGGGGGCTCATGGCGTCCTCCAGGGCGCGCGACGGGGTTCCCAGCTTGTCGCGTCCGCGGGGGTGTGCCTGGTAGTTGGGTGATCGGTACCCGAAAGGGTGGTGGGGCGGCCTTCGGCCCGAGGGGGGTCTGTGGCCGGTGGGCGGGGTGCGGGCCGGTGGGGGTCGGCCGCGCCGTTCCCCGCGCCCCTGAAGACAAAGGACTGCGCCGTTCCCCGCGCCCCTGAAGACAAAGGACTGCGCCGTTCCCCGCGCCCCTAAAAGCAAAAGACTGCGCCGTTCCCCGCGCCCCTTACGGGCGCCCCTGCTGGGCGAAAGCTGGGGCGGAGCCCCGCTTTCGAGGGGCGCGGGGAACTGCGCGGGCAACCCCCACGCGCCCGCAGACAAACACCGCGCCCGCACCGACCCCCTCCCGCCAGGGCCGCCAGGCCCTCCAGGGGCGCGGGGAACTGCGCGGCCAGCCCTCACGCGCCCGCAGACACACACCGCGCCCGCACCGACCCCCCTCGGGCCGAAGGCCGCCAGGCCCTTCAGGGGTGTGGGCACCCCCACCGGGTCGCCGCACGCCAGAGCCCCGCATCCCCACCCCTGGTGGAGCGCGGGGCTCAAAGAAGGCGGTGGTTAGACCCGGCGGACCCGCAGGGCGCGGGCCAGGTCGTCCAGTTGGTCGGCCAGTTTGCGCCGCAGGGCAGGCGTCGGACCCGCTCCGCTCAGGCACTGCTCACCGAGGGCGAGGGTCGCGGGATCGACGGCGTACACGGGGAACGCCCAGCGCCCGGCCGCGTCGGCGATGGCGGGCCCCCTGCGTGCGGCGAGCGCGACCGCGTCCTCGAAGTAGCGCGGCACGTAATCGCGTACGAGATCGGCCTGTTCGGGCTGCCAGAAGCCGCGGGCGGTGGCGGTGAAGAGGTAGTTGGAGAGGTCGTCGGTGGTGAACATCGCCTCCCACGCGGCGCGCTTGGCGGCCGGGTCGGGCAGCGCGGCGCGGCAGCGGGCGGCGCCTTCCTGGCCGGTGGCGCTGGGGTCCTGCACGAGTTCGGCTTCGATGACGTCGTCGTCGACGGCCCCGAGGACGGCGAGGCGGCCGAGGATGCGCCAGCGCAGTTCCGGGTCGAGTTCGGGTCCGCCGGGGACGGTGCCCTCGGAGAGCCAGGCGCTGATGGTGTCGGGCTGGGCGGCGACGTCGATGAGGTGGCGTACTGCGACGAGGCGCAGTCCGGGGTTGTCGCCGTCCTCGGTGCGGCGGATCAGGTCGCGGCACAGCGAGGTGAGGGTGGCGAGGGCGTTGGGCCGGTCGTGGGGGGCCAGGAAGCGGTCGGTGACCTGGGTGGCGGCGAAGGTCAGGACGCCCTGGACGACGGCGAGGTCGGTCTCCTCGGGGAGGTGGGCGCGGGCGGTCTCCAGGTAGGCGGCGGGTTCGAGGTCGCCGTCGCGGACCATGTCGCGCAGGGTGTTCCACAGGACGGCGCGGGTGAGTGCGTCGGGGACGCCCGAGATGCCGCGCAGGGCGGTTTCCTCGGAGGTGTCGTCGAGGCGGATCTTGGCGTAGGTGAGGTCGAGGTCGTTGGGGACGACGAGGGCGGGGCGGGTGCCGGGGCGGGGGTCGGCGGGCCCGCTCCGCGGGATGTCCGTCTCGTAGCGTTCCCGCAGGACGAGTGCGCGGTCGCTGCCGAGGTCCCGGTCGTAGACGCCGATGGTGACCCGGTGGGGGCGGCTGCCTTGGTGGCCGAGGGCGAGGGTCCACTCCCCGGGCCGGGAGGTGACGGCCGTGGTGAGGGTGTCGACGCCGGTGGTGCGCAGCCAGGCGTCGGCCCAGGCGTGGACGTCGCGGTCGGTGGCGGCGGCGAGGGACTCGATGAAGTCGGCGAGGGTGGCGTTGGCGAACTTGTGGCGGGCGAAGTGGGTGTTGATGCCGGTGAGGAAGTCCTTCTCGCCGAGCCAGGTGACGAGTTGGCGCAGGGCGGAGGCGCCCTTGGCGTAGGAGATGCCGTCGAAGTTGAGGAGCGCGGAGGCGGTGTCGGGGACGGCCTCGGGGTCGGGGGCGACGGGGTGGGTGGAGGGGCGCTGGTCGGCGTCGTAGCCCCAGGCCTTGCGGACGACGCCGAACTCGGTCCAGGTGCCGGTGAAGCGGGTGGCCTCGGTGAGGGTCTGGTAGCCCATGTACTCGGCGAAGGACTCGTTCAGCCAGATGTCGTCCCACCAGCGCAGGGTGACGAGGTCGCCGAACCACATGTGTGCCATTTCGTGGGCGATGACCATGGCGCGGGTCTGGCGTTCGGTGTCGGTGACGGCGGAGCGGTAGACGAAGTCGTCGCGGAAGGTGACGAGTCCGGGGTTCTCCATGGCGCCGGCGTTGAATTCGGGCACGAACGCCTGGTCGTAGGAGTCGAAGGGGTACGGCTCCTCGAACTTCTCGTGGTACCGGTCGAAGCAGGCGCGCGTGATGTCGAGGATCTCGTCGGCGTCGGTGTCGAGGTGGGGGGCCAGCGAGCGGCGACAGTGGATGCCGAAGGGCAGGCCGCGGTGTTCGGTGCGTACGGAGTGCCAGGGTCCGGCGGCGACGGCGACGAGGTAGGTGGAGACGGGCGGGGTGGGCGCGGCCTGCCAGGTTCCGTCGGCGGTGCGGGTGGTGACGCTGTTGCTGAGGACGGTCCAGTCGTCGGGGGCCGTCACGGAGAGTTCGAAGACCGACTTGAGGTCGGGCTGGTCGAAGGCGGCGAAGACGCGCTGCACGTCGTCCATGAACATCTGGGTGTAGAGGTAGGTCTCGCCGTCGGCGGGGTCGGTGAAGCGGTGCATGCCCTCGCCGGTGCGGGAGTAGCGCATGGCGGCGTCGACGCGCAGTTCGTGGGTGCCCGCGGTGAGGCCGGTGAGGGGGAGCCGGTTCTCGTGGAGCGCCGCCGGGTCGAGGGGGTGTCCGTCGAGGGTGGCGGAGCGCAGTTCGGCGGGCTTGAGCTCGACGAAGGTGTCCCCGACACCGTGGTCCCCGCGGACCGTGAAGGTGATGGTGGTGAGGGAGTCGAACGTCTCGTCGCCGCGCGTCAGGTCGAGTTCGATCCGGTAGCGGTGGACGTCGAGGAGTGTGGCACGGGTCTGCGCTTCGTCGCGCGTCAGTACGGACATGGGAGCCATGCTGCCTGATGGGCGGGGCTCGGCACAGGGGCGGCCGGTATGCCGGGTGCGTGCGCCGGTGGTGGTCCCGTGTGCCCGCTTGTTCGCGATGGGACGGTTTGTCCGCGCTGTGACGGTCGGGATCCACGTGGCCTCGTGAAGCGCGGGGCCCGGTCCATCGCACATCGTGGTCCGTCGTGCACCGCGCATCGTGCCTTCAGGCGGTGCGGCCCTGTTCCTCCTGGTGGGGAGTGGGGCGCTGGGCCGTGATCGGGGGCGCGTAGTGGGCGGCGGGTTCCTTCACGAGGGCCCGGAGTTCGCGGACCTCTCGCTCCAGGGACCGGTATCGCTGGTGGGAGTCGTACAGGTAGCGGACTTTGGTGCGCAGGGTCCAGGGGTCGATGGGTTTCATGACCAGGTCGGCGACGCCGAGGCGGAAGGCGGCGGACGTGAGTGCCGTGTTGGGGCCGAATCCGGTGACGAGGACGATCGGGATGAGCTGGGTCTGCTCGACGCCCTGCATGTAGCGGACCACGTCGAGGCCGCTGACGCCGGGCATGTGGACATCGAGCAGGAGCAGGCCGATCTGGCCGCGCAGGACTTCCTTCAGCGCGTCGTCACCGCTGGTCGCCCGGGTCAGCTGGTAGCCGAGCGGGGCCAGGGCGCTTTCCAGTGCGTAGAGCGTGTCCTCGTGGTCGTCGACTATGAGGATCTTGGCATCCGACGGCATGGAGCGAAGTCCCCTCGCTTGGACCAACAGCTTAAGTCCGAACCGACCGACAGGGAGTGCTCAGCGCAGGATGCCTCATTTCGGCGCGCACGCCGAGGGGTCGGGGCTCACAACGGCCTGGGAACGGGTGCGCGCCGGAGGGCGGGAGTGGTCATTCGCGGGCGTTGGTGTCCTCCGCGATGCGCTCGTGATGGCGGATGACCTCGGCGATGATGAAGTTCAGCAGCTTTTCCGCGAACGCCGGGTCGAGGTTGGCGTTTTCGGCCAGCCGGCGAAGTCTGGCGATCTGCTGGGACTCGCGGGACGGGTCGGCGGGCGGCAGCTGGTGGGCGGCTTTGAGGTGGCCGACCTGCTGGGTGCACTTGAAGCGCTCGGCGAGCATGTGGACGACGGCGGCGTCGATGTTGTCGATGCTCTCGCGCAGCCGGTCGAGTTCGGCGCGGACGGCGGGGTCGATGTCACCCGCGTTGCCGGTGTTGCTGGTGGTCATGGGGGCCAACCCTACGTGGCGTGCCTCAGCCCGTGGAGGTCCTCTCGATGATCGGGGGATCGTCGGGGTCGGGGACCTGGTCGCTCCAGCCGCCGGGGACCGTGTGGGCCTGTTGTTCCCGGAAGCGCACCGGTGCCATGCCGACGCGGCGGGTGAACAGGCGGGAGAAGTAGGCGGGGTCGTCGTAGCCGACGCGTCTGGCGACGGCGGCGACGGGGAGTTCGGTGGCGGCGAGGAGTTCCTTGGCGCGGCCCAGGCGGATGCCGAGGAGGTAGTCCTTGGGGCTGCAGCCGGCGCCGCGGCGCACGGCGGTGCGCAGTTCGGCGGGGGTCATGCCGTGCCGGGTGGCGTGGTCGGCGACGGTGAGGGGTTTGCAGGCGTCGCGGGCGAGCGCCTGGAGGACGTGTTCGCCGTCGGGGGCGGTGTCGGCGCGGGCGCGGCGCAGGGTGACGAGGAGTTCGTGGACGGCGGCGCTGGTCTCGACTTCCAGGAGGGGGTTGCCGCGACGGGCGGCGCGGGCGATGCGGCCGACGGTGGCGCGGGCGGCGCCTGCGTCGGAGAGGGCGACGACGGGCCGGTGCGGTTCGATGTAGCCGAGTTCGGTGTAGGTGTCGGCGACGGGTCCGGTGAAGTCGACGAAGGCCTCGTCCCAGCCGGTGTCGGGGTCGGGCGCGTAGTGGTGGGGTACGCCGGGGGTGAGCCACAGCAGGGCGGGCGCGGTGACCGCGGTACGACGCCCGTCGGGGGTACGGAACCAGCCGCGGCCGGTGCTGACGACGACGGCGACGTGGTGGTCGAGGGTGCGGGGTCCCACGGTGGGCAGTGTCCCGTGCTGGAGTCCGACGCCGAGGCAGACGAGCCCGAGCCTGTGGTGGGCGGGCCCGGGGGTGAAGAACCGCATCCAGGTGTGGTACATCCGCTTTCTCCCTCCCGCCGACCGCCCGTCGACCGCCTGCCAACTGCCCGGCGACTGCCCGGCGACTGCCCGTGAGCTGCCCGTGAGCTGCCCGTCAGCTGCGTCCAATCGATGCCGATCTTTGTCCATGGACCGGGTCGCCGCCAGGGGTGAGGGTGGTGGGCATGAGCGAGTTCGCGGTGGGGGACACCGATTTCCTGGTGGACGGGCGGCCGGTGCGGCTGCTGTCGGGGGCGCTGCACTACTTCCGGGTGCACGAGGGGCGGTGGGGGCACCGGCTGGCGATGCTGCGGGCGATGGGCCTCAACTGTGTGGAGACGTACGTCCCGTGGAATCTGCACGAGCCGCGTCCCGGGGAGTTCCGGGACGCGGATGCCCTGGGCAGGTTCCTGGACGCGGCGCGTGCGGCCGGGCTGTGGGCGATCGTGCGGCCGGGCCCGTACATCTGCGCCGAGTGGGAGAACGGCGGGCTGCCGCACTGGCTGACGGGTGCGCCGGGCGTGCGGATACGCACCCGGGACGAGGGGTTCCTTGGACCGGTGGAGCGGTGGTTCTCCCGGCTGTTGCCGCAGGTCGTGAACCGGCAGTTCGACCGCGGGGGCCCGGTGGTCATGGTGCAGGTGGAGAACGAGTACGGCAGCTACGGCTCGGACCGGGTGTATCTTCGCCGTCTCGCCGAGGTGCTGCGCGCGGAGGGCGTGCGCGTGCCGCTGTTCACGTCGGACGGCCCCGAGGACCACATGCTCACGGGCGGCTCCCTGGACGGCGAGGGCGTGCTGGCGACGGTGAACTTCGGTTCGCAGGCACGCCGGGCCTTCGAGACGTTGCGCCGCCGTCAGCCCTCGGGGCCGCTGATGTGCATGGAGTTCTGGTGCGGCTGGTTCGACCACTGGGGCGGCGCGCATGCCGTACGCGATCCGGCGGACGCGGCGGACGCGCTGCGGGAGATCCTGGAGTGCGGGGCCTCGGTGAACCTGTACATGGCGCACGGCGGTACGAGTTTCGCCGGGTGGGCTGGCGCCAACCGGGGCGGCACGCTGCACGACGGGGTTCTGGAGCCTGACGTGACGTCGTACGACTACGACGCGCCGATCGATGAAGTCGGCCGCCCCACGGAGAAGTTCTGGCATTTCCGCTCGCTCCTGGCCGCCCACGCGGACGGCCCGCTGCCCGAACTGCCTCCCGCATGCCCTTCGTTGGGCTCCCCCGCCGTCGTGGACCTGACGGGCTGGGCGCCCCTGTCCGCGGTGCTGGACGCGCTCGGCGGACCGGAGACGGAGAGCCCCGTACCGCTCACGTTCGAGGAACTGGACGTCGACCGGGGGCTCGTGCGCTACACCGTCGACGTGCCGGGGCCGCGCCGCCCGTATCCGCTGACCGTGCGCGGGCTGCGCGATCTGGCGGTCGTGTACGTCGACGGGGTACGGGCCGGAGTGGTCACCGAGCAGGAGCCGGAGCTCAAGGAGCCGGTCGCAGGACCCGCGCGCGTGGAGCTGTGGGTGGAGTCCCTGGGGCGCGTCAACTACGGGCCGCGGACCGGGGAGTCGAAGGGCGTCACAGGGGGTGTGCTGCACGAGCGGCAGTTTCTGCACGGGGTGCGGGCGCGGGCGCTGCGTCTGGACGCGTTCGACGCGGGGGTGGAGTCGGTGCCGTTCGAGTCGGTGCCGTTCGAGTCGGTGCCGTTCGGGACACCGCCCGCGCCGTCCGCCCCCGGTCTCTACCGCGGCACGGTCACGGTGTCCGCCCCCGGCGACGCCCGCCTCGAACTCCCCGGCTGGACCCGCGGATTCGCCTGGCTGAACGGCTTCAACCTGGGCCGCTACTGGTCCACGGGCCCCCAGTCGTCCCTGTACGTCCCGGGCCCGGCCCTGCGGAAGGGCACCAACGAGATATGGCTACTGGAACTGGAAACCGCCGCACCCCCACCAACCCTGACCCCCACGAACTAACAGCCTGTCGGCTGCCTTCTCCCAGGGGCGCGGGGAACGGCGCAGTCGCTCGCCCTGAAGGGGCGCGGGGAAAACGCACGGACAGACCCCGCCCTGAAGGGGCGCGGGGAACCGCGCGCCCAGCCACAACGCGCTCGCGGCCAAAAAGAACGGACGCCCCCGGCACAACCACCGAGAACGCCCACCCCCAGAACCACTACAGCGAAGAAGCCGCCCGAGCTATCGCCGAGGCGAACGTGGACACCTCGGTGTACACACCGGGCACCATCGGCCGCGCACACCCGTCACCCCAGCTGACGATCCCGACCTGGATCCACTTGTCGCTGTCGTCCTTGCGGAACATCGGCCCCCCGGAGTCCCCCTGACAGGTGTCGACCCCACCGCGAGGAACCCCCGCGCAGATCTCCTGCCCGGCGATCAGCCGCCCCCCGTAATGCCGCTTGCACTGCCGGTCGGCCACGAACGGCACCTTGGCCTTGAGCAGCTTCGTCGAGCCGGTGTTCGCGTTCTCCGCGGGGTCGCCCCATCCGGCGATCGTGAACGTCCCCCTGTTGTAGCGGGTGGTCGTCGCGATCTTCAGCGTGGGCAGGTCGATGGGCCGGGCGAGCTTGATGAGCGCCCAGTCCTTGCCGTTGCCGTCGTAGCCCGGCGCCTGGACGACCTTGGTGGACTTGACCTTGGTCCCACCGGCGGCGCCGAGATCGGCGATCCCGGCCGTCGCGGTGATGCGCGTCGTGTTCCCGGAGCCGTCCACGCAGTGCGCGGCGGTCAGGACGACGTCCTTCTTGTAGAGCGAACCCCCGCAGCCCATGGACAGGCTGACCATGAACGGGAACTCGCCCTGCCCCGCGGGCACGCCGCCGACTATCGGGGCGGGCGCGGCGTGCGCCGCCACGGGCTGGAGGCTGGCGGTCGCGAGGGCGACGGCACCGACGGCCGCGGCCCGCCGGAAGGCGGATCTCCGGAGGAGACCGAGCATGCTATTGGTCAACTTGTTCCCTTTCATGAGGAATTGAGCGCACAGAAGAGTGCACAGAAGTATGAAGATCATGCGGCATGGGAGGCAAGGGTGGATGTCACGTACACGTCGAGCAACCCAACCCGCGAGAATCCGCTCGCGTCCCCTTAGAGTGGAATGAGGTTCGGGGCCTCTTTGGGGGTACGGGCGTGGCGAACGGCGGTCCGGTCAAGCACGGCTACCCGCACCTGGAGACGGTGCGCGCGGCGGTCACCGCGCTGTACAAGCGGCTCTCGTACGACACCATCCACACGTTCGCCACCAGCGTGGTCCCCGCCGACGTGGCGTTCTGCGACACCGACGACCTGTATCTGGGCGCGCAGCGGGTGGCTCGCGAGCTGGTGCGCCACTTCCGGCTGCCGGACGCGCGCATGATCGTGAGCTTCCGCGAGATGGAGCACGCGGCGAGTGTCGAGCTGGCAGCGGGTCCGGAGTACTTCATCGAGCTGAACGACCGCTTCCGAACCCATCGGCGGGACATCGGCGCCGCGCTGGCCCACGAGGTGATGCACGTCTACCTGCACCGCCTCGACCTGGCCTTCCCCGGCACCCGCGACAACGAGATCCTCACGGACACGGCGACGACGTACCTCGGCGCGGGCTGGCTGCTGCTGGACGCGTACCGGGAGGACGCGTCGTCCTCGCAGAAGCTCGGCTATCTGACGCCGGAGGAGTTCGGATACGTGCTCGCCAAGCGTTCCCTGGTCTTCGGTGAGGATCCGGCCGTCTGGTTCACCAGTCCGCAGGCGTACACGGCGTACACGAAGGGCATGGAGCGGGCCCGGCAGGACGAGCGGCAGCCGCCGCTGACCGCGGCGGGGTGGGCGGGACGGCGCCGCTATGCGAAGGACCGGCGCCACGCCCAGGACCGCGTCGTGGCGGCCGTGCCGGCGGACGCGGGCGCGTCGTACGCCTTCACGCCGGACGGGAGCGGTCCGCTGCGGGTCTCGTTCCCCTGTCCGACCTGTCATCAGCGGATCCGGGTGCCTGTCAGGGGGCGGGTACGGGCGCGGTGCGGGCTTTGCCGCACTGTGCTGGAGTGCGACACGTAGCACCGGCGTGGGCGTGGCCGTTGCCGTGACCGGGGGCCTTGGCTGGGAGCCTTGGCCGGGGGCCGTGGGTGGGTGCGGGTGCTTCGTGGCCGGTCGAGCAATTCCCCGCGCCCCTGGGTGGGCGCGGGGAATCGTGGTGCGACAGGGATCGTGGTGCGACAGGGAAGGCCGCCGTCCGTCTGTCCCGAAGACGGACGGCGGCCTTCCGGCCTGCCTCCCCCGCATCCCCCGAGGCCGGTGCGCACGCACGGTCTGCCCGTCAGTCGTACATGCGCCAGTCGTACGTCAGCTGGTAGTGCCCGCCGTGCCCCCGGAAGTCGGCGACCGCGGGCGCCGTGACCGGGCGCCCCGCCCAGCGGCCGGTGAGCGCCGGGACGACCGCGCAGACGGTGACGGGCTTGAACACCTCGTCCCCGTACAGGCCCTTGAGCTCGTCGAAGAGCCGGCCCACCGCCGTTCCGACGGCCATCCCGATGAGAATCCCGGCGGGCCCGCCCGAGGGGCCTGTCCCGCCGCCGACGGCCGCCGCGAGATGCGCGGTGACCTTCTTCCTGACGAGTTCGAGCAGGGTGTCGACGTACTCCGCGAGGCCGCCCCCGTCCGCCTCGGCGAGCACCAGCGTGACGAAGTACGACTTGGGACACCCGGCGCCCTCGTCGAGGCCGAACCAGTGGAAGCGCCGGGGCGGGTCGTACTCCTTGACGTCGCCGTCCTCGAAGCGCCGCACCTTGAACGGGCCGGTCTGCGGGCAGTCGCCGCTCTCGTCCACGCCGGTCCCGGCGAGGTGGATCTCGTCGGAACCCCACTCGAAGGTCTGGTCCAGGCACTTCACCCGGCGAATACGCAGTTCCAGCCGGTGCAGGGCGGTCGGTACGGCCGTCGGGCGCTGCGGGGCCGACTCCTCGGGGAGGAGGGAAGCCGGGGGCCTGCGCAGCTCGCCGGCCGGGAACCTCAGCCGTTCGGGAAAGCCCAGACGTTTGACCTGGGTGTCCACCGAGGCGGGTGAGCGCAGGTCGACACGGGCGAGGTCGCCGAGCCGCCTGCTGCGTACGGGGCCGGTCCGCAGGTCGGCGAGGACCGCGGTCGCCGCCTTCTTCCTCCTGTCGTCGGTGAGGGTGTCGAAGCGCCGCGCGAGCAGGTGCTCGGCGGCGGCCCGGGCAGCGGGTACTTGGCGGGTTCCCCGTGATGGGCGGCCACTTTGTCGGCCGCGAGCACCAGCTCCCGTACGACGCGTTCGGCGACGGCCCGCACCCTGGCGTGCGGAACGTCGGTGACCACGCGATGAGTGTTCTCCGGCATTGCTGTCCGTCCCCCGTCGCCTACCGCTCCCCCACGGCTGTCACCACGTTCCCGCTGGTTCCGTGATACCGCCGGCTTCGCGTTCCCGCTGGTTCCGTGAAGGTGCGACCGACGCTACGGACAAGGGGGCGCGGGCGCCCCGGGGTGCGCCCCGGGGGAATCCCTAGGTCCTGCCCGGCCTGTGGATTCGTCCGGCCCAGGTGCCGGATTCCTCGGCGGTCAGGAGTGCCGCGAGGCGTGTGCGGGAGTCCACGCCCAGCTTGGGGAAGATCCGGCCGAGGTGGTACTCGACGGTCTTGACGCTGATGACGAGTTCCCGCGCCACCTGCCGGTTGGTGAGCCCGGCGGCGACCAGCCGGGCGACGGCCAGTTCCTGCGGGGTGAGCAGGGCCGCACCCCGGGTCCGTGGCCGCCGCTCGCCGGACGCGAGCCCGCAGGCCGCCAACTCCCGCTCGCAGCGCTCCAGATCGGGCGGCGCGTCGAGCCGTACGAGGAGGTCGCGGGCGGTGCTCAGCCGTTCGCCCGCTTTGGTGCGGCGCCCGGTGCGGCGCAGGAAACCGCCGTACGCGAGGTGCAGCAGCGCGCGGTCGAGGGGCGCCTCGACGTGCCCGGCGTGCTTGAGCCCGGCGCGGAAGGCACGCTCCGCGGCCACCGTGTCGCCGCGCGCCGCCTCCAGGGTTCCGCGGGCCCTGGCGGCGGCGAGCAGCGCTCCGTGGTGGCCGCGCCGGGTGGCGAGGACCTCGTACGGGGCGAGGGCCTGCGCGGCGCGTTTCTCGTCGCCCAGGGCTGCCCATGCCTCGGCCAGCAGATCGGCCCAGGGGACGGTGCCGGGCTCCTCCAGGTCGCCGCGCGGGGCGAGCGCGAGCAGTGGTTCCAGGGCGGTGACGACGTCCTCGGGCCGTCCCTGCGCGCGGGCGAGGTGGGCCTCGGCGAGGGCGGCCCACAGGCTGGGGTTCAGATGGCCGCCGCCCGCGTAGACGCGGGCCACGCGCGCGTGCGCCTGTGCCTTGCCGAACGCGCCGCGCACCGCGTGCACCTGGGCGGCGAGCATCCGGCAGTACAGGGCGATGTGCGGCTGGTCGGTGTCGGCGGCCAGGGAGAGGGCGAGGTCGGTGTGGACGATCGCGTCGTCCCAGCGGCCCGCGCGGTACTCGGCCGAGGCGAGCGCGGTCGCGGTGAGCACCCGGAAGGAGGCCGCGCGCCCGTGGCAGGCGCCGAACACTCCGGTCAGGTCCCGTACGGCGCCGGTGAGGTCGCCGGTCCACTCGCGCAGGGTGCCCCGGCCGAGGAGTTCCTCCAGCTGCGCGGGGCCGGCGAGGGCCGGGTCGGGCAGCGGTCCGAGCCCTGCGAGTGTCTCCGGGGCCCGGCCGCTCATGGCGAGGCCGTTGAGACGCAGCACCCGGATCATGTCGGTGGCGGTGTCGTCGGGCGCCAGGCGCAGTGCGAGGTCCGCCCACTCGGCCATCTCGGCGCCGTGCGACATGCTGCCGTGCAGCGCGGCGAACTGGCCCGCGATCCGGGCGCCGAAGACGGGGTCCGCCGCGGGGGCGCAGCGGTGCCAGGCGTCGGTCAGGAGTGCCTCGGCCCGTTCCACGTCGAACAGGCTCAGCCGGCCGAGCAGATAGCTGCGCCAGCCGCCGGGCGTGAACCCCGCGATCCGCCGGGCGGCCTCGCCCATGTCCGGCACGTCCCCGGCGAGCAGCGCGCATTCGACGGACTCCAGGGTGTACTGCTCGTACGGTCCCGGGTCCGCGCCGAGCCGTGCGGCGGCGGCCAGTTGGCCCGCGGCGTTCGCCCAGGCTCCTTCGGCGGCGAAGCGGCGGCCCAGCGTGGCGAGTTCGGCGGCGAGTTCCGGGTCGGGGCCGGTCGCCGCGAGGGCCCGGTGCCGCAGCCGCTGCGCCTCGTCGCGGACGGTGCGGGCGGCGCGCAGGTGCAGGGCGGCGCGGCGGGACGGGCCGAGCTGGTGGTAGACGGCGGCGTGCACGAGGGGGTGCGGGAAGCGAACCACGGGGTCGCCGGGTGCCTCGGTCAACAGGCCGGCGTGGACGGCCTCTTCGAGTGCCGTGAGGAGGTCGGCGCCGTCGCGCTCCTCGTCCAGGAGGTCCTCGCCCGCGACCTCCCAGGCGTCGGCCTGCGCGCAGTGTGCGCCCAGGACGGCTGCCGCGCAGACCAGGGCGTCGGCGGCCGGTGAGCAGGCGGCGAGCTTGGTCAGGACGAGTGCCGTGAACGACTTGGGCGCGGGCGGCGTCACGTCGGGCTCGCCGAGCGCCGCCGACAGGCCCGCGCCCTCCTGCTCCAGCAGTGCCTTGACGTGCAGGGGGTTTCCGCCGGTGTGCGTGTGCAGCCGCGTGGCGGCTCGTGCGGTGAGTCCCGGCGCGCCCGCCCCGGCGCCGAGTTCCGTCAGTTCGGCGGGGCCGAGTCCGTCGAGGCGTACGCGCACGGTGTCGTCGGACGTGAACAGCCTCCGCAGTCCGTCGGGCAGCCGCGTGTCCTGCGCCTCCCGCACGACGACGAGGACGATCACCCGGTCGGCCCGCAACCGGCGCACGGCGAAGGCGAGGGCCTGGAGGGAGGGGTGATCGGCCCATTGGGCGTCGTCGAGGACGAGGGCGACGACGGGGGCGTCGGAGGCGGGCGCCGGTCGGGCGGAGGCGGGTGGCGGTTCGGCCGGGACGCCGGGCCCCTCCGCCCCAGCCGCCGCTCCTTGCGTCTCGTCCAGTGCCTCCAGCAGTTCCGCTCCGGCGGCGTGCGCGTCCGGCCACCGACCGGTGCCGCTGCCGCTGCCCGCACCGTCGCGACCGCCGCCCCGCCCCAGCAACTGTTCCAGCACGCCGAACGCCAGCTGCGACTCCGCCTCCTCCCCCGCCCCGTGCAGCACGCGGCTGTCGTCGCGCAGGAAGCGGCGTACGAGGGCCGTCTTGCCGATGCCCGCGGGGCCCTCCACGAGTACGCGCTGGGGCTGTCCCGCGCGGGCGCGCTCGCGGGCCGCCGCGAGGAGCGCGAGGCTGTCCGATCGTCCGACGAACTCCACTGAGCCCCACCTCCGCCCGGTCCGCCCTGCTGGGCATCCTCGCGAGCGAAGGGGGCCGGGTCCAGCGTTCACCGCCCTTTCCCGTTCCTGCGGCCCTTCCCGCCCTTTCCGCTCCTCCCGCTCCTCCCACTCCTCCCTGTCCTTCTCGGTCCCGGGTGCCGTACGCCGATCGCACTACCGCGCGCCGTGGACCGCGGGCGGGGGCTGTGCCTGTGCGAGGAGTTCCAGTGCCGCGTCCCCGGCCTCGGAGGGGGTCCACCGGGCCCCTTTGTCGACACCGGGGCCGGGCCGCCAGCCGTCCATGACGGTGATCCGGCCGCCCTCGGTCTCGAAGACCCGGCCGGTGACCCCGGCACTCGCGGCGGAGCCGAGCCAGACGACGAGCGGGGACACGTTCTCGGGGGCCATCGCGTCGAAGCCGCTGTCCGGCGCCGCCATGGCCTGGGCGAAGGCCGCCTCTGTCATCCGGGTCCGCGCGGCCGGCGCGATGGCGTTGACCTGCACTCCGTAGCGCCCCATCTCGGCGGCGGCCACCAGGGTGAGCCCGACGATGCCCGCCTTGGCCGCGCTGTAGTTGCCCTGCCCGACGGACCCCGAAAGACCGGCTCCGGAACTGGTGTTGACGACCCGGGCCTGCGGTACGCGTCCCGCCTTCGCCTGTGCCCGCCAGTGCGCGGCGGCGTGCTTCAACGGCAGGAAGTGGCCCTTCAGGTGGACGCGCACGACGGCGTCCCAGTCGTCCTCGTCGAGGTTCACCAGCATGCGGTCGCGCAGGAAGCCGGCGTTGTTCACGAGGGTGTCGAGCCGTCCGAAGGTGTCCACCGCCGTACGTACGAGGGACGCGGCGCCCTCGGTCGTCGCGATGTCCCCGGCGTGTGCGACGGCCTCGCCGCCCGCCGCCGCGATCTCCTCGACGACCCGGCGGGCCGGGCTGTCGGCGCCGGGCGAACCGTCGAGCCCGACACCCAGGTCGTTGACGACGACCCGCGCCCCCTCGGCCGCGAAGGCGAGCGCGTGGGCCCGTCCGAGCCCACGCCCGGCACCCGTGACGACCACCACCCGCCCGTCACAGATGCCGCCGCCTGTACGTGTCTCCGCGCCGATGCCGATGCCGGTGCCGGTGCCGGTGCCTGAGGTCATGTCACTCCTCCTTGTTGACGGTCGCCGCGTCCAGGAAGGCGGGCCGTTCGCCGCCGCCGTGGACGAGGAGGCCGGCTCCGGTGATGTACGCGGCGGCGTCCGACGCGAGGAAGACGGCCGCCCTGCCGACGTCCGTGGGCACGGCGAGCCGTCCCAGCGGGACGGTGCGGGAGACGGCCTCGATGCCTTCCTCGCCCCCGTAGTGGAGGTGGGACAGCTCGGTGCGGACCATCCCGACGACGAGCGTGTTGACCCGCACGTCCGGTGCCCATTCCACGGCCATCGAGCGGGCCAGGTTCTCCAGTCCGGCCTTGGCCGCCCCGTAGGCCGCCGTGCCGGGCGAGGGGCGGGTCCCGCTGACGCTGCCGATCATCACGATGGAACCCCGCGCGCGCTTCAGCAGGTCGTACGCCGCCAGGGAGGCCGTCAGGGGGGCGACGAGGTTGAGGTCGATCACGCGCGCGTGCCGCTCGGCGTCCGCCCCGGCGAGCAGCCGGTAGGGGGCGCCGCCCGCGTTGTTGACCAGGACGTCGAGCCGGGGCAGCCGCCCGAAGAAGGCACGGACGGCCGGCGGGTCGCGCAGGTCGAGGGGGACGAACTCGATGCCCTTGAGGCTCTTGGCGCCCTTGACGCCGTCGGGTGGTGCTTGCGGTGGTCTGCGTGCACAGACCACGACCTCGTCACCCTCCTCGGCGAACGCCTGAGCGATCCCGGCGCCGACGCCCCTGGTCCCGCCCGTGACCACCACGAGCCGCCGCCCCGGCGTCTTGCCCGACGGCATGTCCGACGGCATGTCCGACGGCTCCTCCGGCCGGTTGTCCACAGGGCCTCCCGCCCGTCGGTGTTCGCTGTTACCTTCAGATCAGATCGCACCTAACAAACGTTTGGTGGAAAGGTAGCTGATGTGTCCATGGGTGTCTCCACCTCGTCCCCGGAAAAAGGGATTTCCGTCGTCACGGTCGACTTCCCGCCCGTGAACGCACTGCCGGTGAGCGGCTGGTTCGAGCTGGCCGACACCGTGCGAGCGGCAGGGCGTGACGCCGGGAACCGCTGTGTGGTGCTGGCCGCCGAGGGGCGGGGGTTCAACGCGGGCGTGGACATCAAGGAGATACAGGCCGGGGGCGACAGCGCCCTGCTCGGCGCCAACCGCGGCTGCGCGGAGGCCTTCGCGGCCGTGTACGAGTGCGAGGTGCCGGTGGTGGCGGAGGTGCACGGCTTCTGCCTGGGCGGCGGGATAGGCCTGGTGGGCAACGCGGACGCGATCGTGGCGAGCGACGACGCCACCTTCGGCCTGCCCGAGCTGGACCGGGGCGCGCTGGGCGCGGCCACACATCTGTCCCGGCTGGTGCCCCAGCACCTGATGCGCGCGCTCTACTACACCTCGCGCACGGCGACCGCGGCGGAGCTGCACGGGCACGGCTCGGTGTGGCGGGTCGTGGCGCGCGAGCGGCTGCGCTCCGCGGCACTGGAGCTGGCCCGGGAGATAGCGGGCAAGGACGGCCGGCTGATCAGGCTCGCCAAGGCCGCGATCAACGGCATCGACCCCGTCGACGTCCGCCGCAGCTACCGCTTCGAGCAGGGCTTCACGTTCGAGGCGGGCCTCAGCGGCGCGGGCGAGCGCGTTCGGGACACCTTCGGAAAGGAGGACGGGTAGATGGGGACGGGCGACAAGACGATGACGGCCGACGAGGCCGTCTCCCGGCTGGAGAGCGGGATGACCCTGGGCATCGGAGGCTGGGGCTCCCGCCGCAAACCGATGGCTCTGGTACGGGCACTGCTCCGCTCGCCGGTCACCGATCTCACGGTCGTCTCGTACGGCGGCCCGGACGTCGGCATGCTGGCGGCGGCCGGGCGGATACGGAAACTGGTCGCCCCTTTCGCGACGCTCGACTCGATCCCGCTCGAACCGCACTTCCGGGCGGCCCGCGAGAGCGGCTCCCTCGAACTGATGGAGATCGACGAGGCGATGTTCATGTGGGGGCTGCGGGCGGCCGCCAACCGGCTTCCGTTCCTGCCGGTGCGGGCCGGCATCGGTTCGGACGTGATGCGGGTCAACCCCGGTCTGCGTACGGTGACCTCGCCGTACGAGGACGAGTCGACGGGCGTGTGCGAGACCTTCGTCGCCATGCCCGCCCTGCGGCTGGACGCGGCGCTGGTCCATGTGAACCGCGCCGACCGCGCGGGCAACGGCCAGTACCTGGGCCCCGACCCGTACTTCGACGACCTGTTCTGCGAGGCGGCCCGGACGGCGTACGTGTCCTGTGAGCGGATCGTCGACACGGCGGAGCTGACGAAGACGGCGCCTCCGCAGACCCTGCTGATCAAGCGGCTCCATGTGAGTGGCGTGGTGGAGGCGCCGAGTGGCGCGCACTTCACGTCCTGCGCGCCCGACCACGACCGGGACGAGGCCTTCCAGCGGCTCTACGCGTCCATGCCCTGGCCCGAGTTCGCCGGGAGGTTCCTCGCCGGCGACGAACAGGCCTACCGGACCGCCGTGGAGACGTGGCACGAGGAGCAGTCATGAGCGCGATGCCCGACACGTACCCGGACTCGTCCCTGAGTGGCGCGACCCGCGCGGAGTACTGCGTGATCGCCTGCGCCGAGGCGTGGCGGGGCGACGGTGAGGTGCTGGCCAGCCCGATGGGCCCGATCCCGTCGATCGGCGCCCGTCTGGCCCGGCTCACCTTCTCGCCCGATCTGCTGCTGACCGACGGCGAAGCGCTGCTGGTCGGTCCGGACGGGTCCACGGAGGGCTGGTTGCCGTACCGGCAGCATCTGGCCCTGGTGACCGGCGGGCGGCGGCACGTGATGATGGGCGCGAGCCAGATCGACCGTTTCGGCAACCAGAACATCTCCTGCGTGGGCGACTGGGAGCGGCCCACCCGGCAATTGCTCGGAGTGCGGGGCGGCCCTGTCAACACGGTGAACAACCCGGTCAGTTACTGGGTGCCCAGACACTCGACGCGGGTCTTCGTCGAGAAGGTCGACCTGATCGGCGGGGTGGGGTACGACAGCGCCGCGGCGGCCGGTCCCACGGCGACCCGTTTCCACCGCATCCCGCGGGTGGTCTCGAACCTCGGGGTGTTCGACTTCGCGACCGACGACCACTCGATGCGGCTCGCCTCGCTCCATCCGGGGGTGACGGTCGAGGAGGTCGTCGCGGCCACGGGCTTCGAACTGGCGATACCGGACGACGTCCCGTACACCCGTGAACCGTCGCCGTCGGAGCTGGAGTCGATCCGCGAGGTCCTGGACCCGCGAGGTCTGCGTCACCGGGAGGTCAAGGGCTGATGGAGACCGCGCTCACCCGGCTCGTCGGCGTCCGGCATCCGATCGTGCAGACCGGGATGGGCTGGGTGGCGGGCCCACGCCTGGTCTCCGCGACGGCGAACGCGGGCGCGCTGGGCATCCTGGCCTCCGCGACGATGACACCGGACCAGCTGCGGGCGGCCATTCGCGAGGTCGCCTCCCGTACGGAGGCGCCGTTCGGGGTGAACCTCCGGGCGGACGCGGGGGATGCCCGCGACCGGGTACGGATCATCGTGGAGGAGGGCGTGAAGGTCGCCTCCTTCGCCCTCGCCCCGTCCCGCGAGCTGATCGCCGAGCTCAAGGACGCGGGCGTGGTCGTCGTCCCCTCCATCGGGGCCCGCCGTCATGCCGAGAAGGTCGCGGCGTGGGGAGCGGACGCCGTGATCGTGCAGGGCGGTGAGGGCGGCGGCCACACCGGCGAGGTGGCGACCAGCGTGCTCCTCCCCCAGGTCGTGGACGCCGTCGGCATACCCGTCGTCGCGGCGGGCGGCTTCTTCGACGGCCGGGGCCTGGTCGCGGCCCTGGCGTACGGCGCGGCGGGCGTCGCCATGGGCACCCGGTTCCTGCTCACCTCGGACTCGACGGTGCCGGACGCGGTGAAGGCCCGGTATCTCGCGGCGACGGTGAAGGACGTCACGGTGACGACCGCCGTGGACGGCCTGCCGCACCGCATGCTCCGTACGGACCTGGTCGACTCCCTGGAGGGAGCGGGCCGTACGAGAACGCTGACCCGAGCGGTGCGCAGAGCCGCCGGCTTCAGAAGGCTCTCGGGGCTCAGCTGGCCCCAGCTGATCCGCGACGGCCTGGCGATGAAGCACGGCAAGGACCTGACCTGGAGCCAGGTCCTGCTGGCCGCCAACACCCCCATGCTCCTGCGCGCGTCCATGGTGGAAGGCCGCACGGACCTAGGGGTGATGGCTTCGGGCCAGGTGGCAGGCGTGATCGACGACTTGCCGTCGTGCGCGGACTTGGTGGACCGGATGATGACGCAGGCGCGAGACACACTGGGCGCACTCCCGGATCCCGGGCCACCGGGGGCGCCCCGTCAGGGGCGCGGGGAACTGCGCGACCAGCCCCCACCGGCCCGCAGCCGACCAGAGACCTAAAGCCGCTCGACGACGGTCACGTTCGCCTGTCCCCCGCCTTCGCACATGGTCTGCAGCCCGAACCGCCCCCCGCTCCGCTCCAGTTCATGCAGCAAGCTCGTCATCAGCCGCACCCCCGTGGCCCCCAGTGGATGCCCCAGCGCAATCGCACCCCCGTTGACATTGACCCGTTCGGGATCCGCCCCCGTCTCCTTCGACCAGGCGAGAACAACAGGCGCGAACGCCTCGTTGATCTCGACGAGGTCGATCTCCCCGATGGACATCCCGGCCTTCTTCAGGGCGTACGCGGTGGCCGGTATCGGCGCCGACAGCATCCGTATCGGATCCTCCCCCCGTACGGACAGGTGGTGCACGCGCGCCCGGGCAGTGAGCCCGTGCTCACGGACGGCCCGCTCCGAGGCGAGCAGCATCGCGGCGGCCCCGTCGGACACCTGCGAGGAGCAGGCGGCGGTGATGGTGCCGCCCTCGACCACCGGCTTCAGACCGGCCATCTTCTCCAGCGAGGTGTCCCGCCGCGGGCCCTCGTCGACCGTGACGTCCCCGAACGGCACGGTCTCCCGCTCGAAGCGTCCCTCGTCGATCGCGCGGAGCGCCCGCCGGTGGGACCGCAGGGCGAACTCCTCCTGGTCCCGCCGGCTGATCCCCCACTTCGCCGCGATCAGTTCGGCGCCGTGGAACTGGTTGACGGGCCGGTCCCCGTACCGCGCCCGCCACCCCTCGCTGCCCGCGAACGGCCCCTGGGTGAGCCCCAGCGGCTCGGCGGCCTGGCGGGAGGCGAAGGCGATGGGGATCTGGGTCATGTTCTGGACGCCGCCGGCGACCACGAGGTCCTGCGTGCCCGAGAGGACGCCCTGCGCGGCGAAGTGCACGGCCTGCTGCGAGGAGCCGCACTGCCGGTCGATCGTCACGCCCGGCACCTCCTCGGGCAGTCCGGCGGCCAGCCAGGACGTCCGGGCGATGTCACCGGCCTGCGGCCCCACGGCGTCCAGACAGCCGAAGACGACGTCCTCGACGGCGGCCGGATCGACTCCGGAGCGCGCGACGAGGGCCTTCAGCACATGCGCGCCCAGGTCGGCCGGATGGACCCCGCTCAGGCCGCCCTTGCGACGCCCCACGGGCGTACGGACCGCTTCGACGATGTAGGCCTCTGCCATGCCAACTCCCCTGGGTCAACTGCGATCGACTCCGATCGGCTACGATCGGCTACGATCGGCTACGATCGGCTACGATCGGATCAACTGCGTACGGCGATTCCGTCCAGCACCATCGACAGGTACTGCCGGGCGATCTCGTCCGGGCTGTGCTGTCCGCCGGGCCGGTACCAGGACGCGGCGACCCACACGGTGTCGCGCACGAACCGGTAGGTCAGCCGGATGTCGAGGTCGTCCCGGAAGACCTCGCCGGCCACACCCCGCTCCAGCGTGGCCAGCCACGCCTTCTCGAACTTGCGCTGCGACTCGGCGAGGAACGCGAAACGCTCCTGCGCGACGAGCTGCTTGGACTCCTTCTGGTAGATCGCGACGGCCGCGCGGTGCCGGTCGATCTCCCGGAACGACTCGGTGACCAGGGCCTCCAGCGTCTCGCGCGGGCCCAGTTCGGCGGCCAGGACAGTGTCGTAGCCGTCCCACAGCTCGTCCAGGAAGGTCCGCAGGATCTCCTCCAGCATCGATTCCTTGGAGTCGAAGTGGTAGTAGAGACTGCCCGCGAGCATGCCCGCGTGGTCCGCGATCTTGCGCACGGTGGTGGCGTTGTAGCCCTGCTCGGCGAAGACCTCGGCGGCGGTGCCGAGGAGTTCACGGCGCCGCTCGGGCGAGGCGGTCACCTGAGGCTTCTTCTTGGTAGGCACGGCCCCATTGTGGGCCGCGGGGCGTAGTCACCGGCCCCGCCCCTCCAGGGGCGCGGGGAACTGCGCGACCAGCCACGACGAACCCGCAGACGCGACTCCACGCCAACACCCCCGACCGAACCGCCGAACCCAGCGGAGCGCTCACGCATGTTGGCTGCTGACGGACACGACCTCGCCCGTCAGGTACGAGGAGTAGCCGGACGCCAGGAACACGATCACGTTGGCCACTTCCCACGGCTGCGCGTACCGCCCGAAGGCCTCGCGGGCCGTCAGCTCCTCCAGCAGTTCGGGAGTCGTCACCTTCACCAGATGCGGATGCATGGCGAGGCTCGGTGAGACGGCGTTGACCCGTACTCCGAAGCCGGCCGCCTCCATCGCCGCGCACCGGGTCAGCGCCATCACGCCCGCTTTCGCCGCCGCGTAGTGCGCCTGACCGGCCTGAGCGCGCCAGCCGACGACGGAGGCGTTGTTGACGATCACGCCGCCGTGGCCGCCCTCGCGGAAGGCCCGCAGGGCCGCGCGGGTGCACCGGAACGTGCCGTTCAGTGTCACGTCGAGCACCTTCGACCACTGCTCGTCGCTCATGTCGACGAGGTCCGACGTGCCACCGAGGCCCGCGTTGTTGACCACGATGTCGAGCCGCCCGTGAAGTCTCAGGGCCGTGCCTACGAGTGCCTGCACCTGGGCTTCGTCGGTGACGTCGCAGGCGAACGCCGCGACACCGTCGAACTCCCTCGCCAGCTCGGCCTCGTACTCCTTCAGGCGTCGCTCGTGCGCGTCGCTGATCAGCACGCGCGCGCCCTCCTCCAGGAAGCGGCGGGCCGTGGCACCGCCGATGCCCGCGCCCGCGGCGGCCGTGACGACGGCGGTACGCCCCTTCAGCAGCCCGTGCCCGGGCACGTACACCGGACCCTCGACGTCTGTCATAGGCCCACGCTAACCTACCAAACACTTGTTAGGGAAGGTTGTTCGGGTGTTCCGGCCCCGGCTGCCGCTCCGGCTCCGGCTCCGGCTCCGGCTCCGGCTCCGGCTCCGGCTCCGGCTCCGGCTCCGGTGAAGAGGAAGGTGACCGTGGATCTCACGCACTCCCCCGCCGATCAGGCGTTCCGCGCCGAGGCCCGGGCCTGGCTGGACGCGCATGTGCCGGCCCGGCCGCTGCCTTCCCTGGAGACCGCGGAGGGCTTCGCGGCCCATCGCGGCTGGGAGGCCGAACTCGCAGCGGACCACTGGTCGGTGGTGTCCTGGCCGGCCGCGTACGGCGGGCGGGACTGCGGGCTCGTACGGTGGCTGCTCTTCGAGGAGGAGTACTACGCGGCGGGCGCCCCGGGCCGGGTCGGCCAGAACGGCGTCAGCCTCCTCGCGCCGACCCTCTTCGACCACGGCACCGAGGAGCAGCGTGCGCGGATCCTGCCGCCGATGGCGCGCGGCGAGGTCGTCTGGGCGCAGGCCTGGTCCGAGCCGGAGGCGGGGTCCGACCTCGCCTCGCTCAGGTCCAGGGCGGTGCGTACGGACGGCGGCTGGCTGTTGAGCGGGCAGAAGACGTGGTCGTCGCGGGCCGCGTTCGCCGACCGCGCGTTCGGCCTGTTCCGCAGCGAGCCGGACACCCCGAAGCCCCATCAGGGCCTCACCTACCTGATGTTCGACCTGCGGGCGCCGGGCGTGACCGTCCGCCCGATCGGCCGGCTGGACGGGAAGCCGGCCTTCGCCGAACTCTTCCTGGACGAGGTGTTCGTACCGGACGAGGACGTGATCGGCGAGCCCGGCCGGGGCTGGCGGGTGGCGATGTCCACGGCGGGCAACGAACGAGGGCTGACGCTCCGCTCCCCCGGCCGCTTCCTGGCGTCGGCGGGCCGGCTGGCCGCGCTGTGGCACGAGCGCGGCCGGGACCCGTTCACCCGTGACCGCGTGGCCGACGCGGTGATCGGCGCCCGCGCCTACCAGTTGTTCACGTACGCGGCGGCGTCCCGCTTCCTCGACGGCGAGGCCCTCGGTCCGGAGTCCAGCCTGAACAAGGTCTTCTGGTCCGAGTACGACATCGCCCTGCACGAGACGGCGCTCGATCTGCTGGGCGTCGACGGCGAGTTGGCGGACGGGGAGTTGGCGGGCGCCGACCGCGGGTGGGCCGAGGGGTACGTCTTCTCGCTCGCGGGGCCCATCTACGCCGGCACGAACGAGATCCAGCGCGACATCATCGCCGAGCGGCTTCTCGGCCTGCCGAAGGGGCGCCGCTGATGCGTTTCCTCCTGGACGACGAACAGAGCGACTTCGCCCGCTCCCTGGACGCCCTGCTGACGGCTGCGGACACACCCGCGGCCGTCCGGTCCTGGAGCGCCGGCGACCCCGCGGCCGGGCGGGCACTGTGGTCACGGATCGCGGACCTCGGGGTGTTCGCGCTGGCGGTGCCCGAGGAGTACGAGGGACTCGGGCCGCGTCCCGTCGAACTCGCCGTGGCCTTCGTCGAGTTGGGGAGGCATGCGGTGCCGGGGCCGTTGGTGGAGACGGTGACGTCGGCCTCGCTGCTCACCGGGCCGGGCCTCGCGAACCTCGCGAAGCGGTTCCTGCCGGGGGTGGCCTCCGGGGAGACGGTCGCGACGGTGGCCCTGCCGGGCGGGGGGCCGTACGTTCTGGACGGGGACGCGGCGGATGTGGAATTCGTTGTGGGTGAGGGGCCCGGGGCGGTTGCCGTGTCCGACGCGGACGCCGTGTCCGACGCGGACGCCGTGTCCGAGGCGGGTGCCGTGGAGCTGTGGGTGTCCGCGCCCATGGCCTCACCCCGCGTGCGTCACTCACCACGCGTGCGTCGCTCCATCGATCCCGCCCGGCGGCTCGCCCTCCCCCGCGCCGGGGGCGAGCTGCTCGGTACCGGGCCGCGGATCGCCGCGGGTGCGGCAGACGCTCTTCGCTGGGCGCGGCTCGCGACCGCCGCCCAGGCCCTCGGGGTGGGCCTCGCCCTGCTCGACAGGACCGTGGCGTACGTGAAGCAGCGCAGCCAGTTCGGTGTGCCCGTCGGCTCGTTCCAGGCGGTCCGGCACCGGCTGGCCGACGCGAAGATCGCGCTGGAGTTCGCGCGTCCGCTGGTCTTCGGCGCGGCGGTGTCGATGGACCCGGCCGACGTCGCCGCCGCCAAGGTCGCGGCCTGCGAGGCGGCGTACGCGACGGCCCGTACGGCCCTGCAGCTGCACGGCGCGATCGGGTACACCGCGGAGTACGACCTCTCCCTGTGGCTGACCAAGGCGCGGGCGCTGCGGTCCGCCTGGGGCAGTCCCGGTGAGTGCCGGGCGGAGGTGCTGGGCCATGGTGACGGGTTCGGCCGACTCCCCCGGGTGCCCCGGGACGACCTCAGTGGTGGTGGTCTTCGCTGCTCGTGAGTTCGCGGTACTCCTCGACGGTCGGCTTGGGGATGTGCGCGTTCTGGCCGTACATGGCGTGGGCGAGGCGCGCCCGCAGGCGTCGGGTGGGTTTGACCTTGCGTTCGACGCCGTTCGCGTCGACGAGCAGGCCCACGTCGTAGGGCGGGTCCTGGTCGTGCTGGGTGAGGGTGAACCGCTGGGCCGCGGTGAGGGGTTCGTGCACCTCGACGTACTCGCCGTGCGGCAGCCGCTTGATCGTGCCGGACTCCCTGCCGTGCAGCACCTTGTCCCGGTCGCGGCGTTGCAGACCGAGACAGACGCGCTTCGTGACGATGAAGGCGAGCACCGGTACGACGAAGAAGGCGATCCGTACGAACCAGGTGATCGAGTTGATCGACAGGTGGAGGTGGGTGGCGACGATGTCGTTGCCGCCGCCGACGAGGAGGACGGCGTACAGGCTCAGCCAGGCCACGCCCAGTGCGGTGCGGGTGGGTGCGTTGCGGGGGCGGTCCAGGATGTGGTGCTCGCGTTTGTCCCCGGTGATCCACGCCTCGATGAACGGATAGACGCCGATCGCGAGCAGGATCAGCGGGAAGAGGGAGAAGGGGATGAAGACGCCCAGTTCCAGGGTGTGGCCCCAGGCGTTGATCTCCCATCCCGGCATCACCCGGATCAGGCCCTCGGAGAAGCCCAGGTACCAGTCGGGCTGGGCGCCGGTGGTGACCAGGTCGGGGCGGTAGGGGCCGAACGCCCACACGGGGTTGATGGTGGCGATCGCGCCCATCATCGACAGCACGCCGAAGACCAGGAAGAAGAAGCCGCCCGCCTTGGCCATGTAGACCGGCATGAACGGCATGCCGACGACGGACTTCTGGTCGCGGCCGGGCCCGGGGTACTGCGTGTGCTTGTGGTAGAAGACCAGGATCAGATGGGCGACGACCAGGCCGAGCATGATCCCGGGCAGGAGGAGGACGTGGACCGGGAAGAGCCTGGAGATGATGTCGTGTCCGGGGAACTCTCCTCCGAAGAGGAAGAAGGAGAGGTACGTGCCGACGATGGGTACGGACAGGATCGCTCCCTGGGAGAAGCGGATGCCGGTGCCGGAGAGCAGGTCGTCGGGGAGCGAGTAGCCGGTCAGGCCGGTGATGATGCCGAGGAACAGCAGGGTCCAGCCGAAGGCCCAGTTCAGCTCGCGGGGCTTGCGGAACGCGCCGGTGAAGAAGACGCGCATCATGTGCACGAGCATTCCGGCGACGAAGACGAGGGCTGCCCAGTGGTGGATCTGGCGGATCAGGAGTCCGCCGCGTACGTCGAAGCTGATGTCGAGGGTGGACTCGTACGCCCTGGTCATGATGATGCCGTTGAGGGGTTCGTACGAGCCGTTGTAGACCACCTCCACGCCGCTGGGTTCGAAGAAGAGGGTGAGGTAGACGCCGGTGAGGATCAGGATGAGGAAGCTGTAGAGGCAGATTTCGCCGAGCATGAAGGACCAGTGGTCCGGGAACACCTTGCGCATCTGGGTCTTGGCGAGGGTGTAGATGCCGAGGCGGCCGTCGGCCCAGTCCGCCACGCGTTCGCCGTTGCCGGATTCTGCCGGCCGTTTGCCGCTCCGCCCGTCCATGTGGCCTCCCCTCGGGCTCCGTTCAGAGTGGCACGGGGTTCTGCGAAGGCGAAGGGGTTGTTCGGTCTGTGATCCGGCTGATCGGCGGTGCGGGCTTGTCACACCGAATCCCGACAGCCCCCTAAGGGGCGCGAGGAACGGCGCGACAAGCCCCAACCGGCCGCCACCCTACGAACGAGCCCCAGCCACCCCACCCCTAAGGGGCACGGGGAACGGCGCGACAAGCCCCAACCGGCCGCCACCCTACGAACGAGCCCCAGGAGGCCCCGCCTCAAGGGGCGCGGGGAACGGCGCAAACGCCCCGGGGCCGGGCCCGGCCTTCATCCGGCCGCCCGGTCCCGGAACGCGGGTAGTTCGAGGAGCCGCTGCCTGGAGGAGTCGCTCATCAGCTCGACGAGCGGGAGAACCAACTCCCAGAGATCCTCCTTGTCCACCCCACGGACCACCGCGTCGAGCCCCACGTCATCGAGCCCCCCGACAACCCCCGCCACGACCCGCCGCGCGCTGGGCGGCAACACCCCCACCATGGGCAGGAAGTCCGCCCACAGCCCGGTCACCACAACCCCTCGGACAAGTCCGCCCAGCACCACGGGATCCCGCAGCGCGGGCAGCGCGGCGACAGCCCGCAGTTCGGACGCGCTCAGCAGGGACACGATCGGCAGCAGCGACTCCCACAGGTCCTGCCCGGCGGTGGCGCGTATCAGGGAGTCGAGCCGGACTTCGGGCTGCGCGGCGGTCAGCGAGGCGATCCGGGCCCGCTGCTCCCCGGCCGCCATGCTCGCGACGGCCATGGCCTGCGGCCACAGGTCGTGGTCGGCGGCGGCCGCGATGACCGAGGAGATCCGCTCGTCGTCAAGCAGTTCGACGATGTGTCCGAGCCGTTCGGGATGGTCGATGACGAAGCCCGTACGCAGCAGAGTCGTTTCGTCGAGCTGCGGCAGGATGCTTTTCAGCGCGGAGTCCCGCAGGTGGCCCACGAACCGGCCCATCGTGAGATGGTCGCCGCGCTCGGCGAGGACGAGGGCGATGCGTACGACGATGTCGTCGTCCAGGATGGCCATGATGGCGGCGATCCGGCGCGGGTCGACGTGGTGGCAGCAGCGAGCGGTGAAGTCGACCGGAAGCTTGTCGATGATGTCGGCCGCGCGGGCCGGTTCGAGGCGGCCCGCGAGCGCGGCGGCCAGCCGCGGGCCCAGTGCCTTCTGCGCGATGCCCGCCGCGGCCCCGGCGGGCAGCAGTTTCGTCAGGGCGGCGATGCGGTCGAGCCGGGCGGGGTCCTCGTCGAAGAGCGCGGCGACGGCCCGCTCGCGGAAGAGGCGTACGTCGTCGGCGGGCAGCTCCGCGAGGAACTCCAGTTGCTGTGGCTCGACGTCCAGCAGTCGGGCGAGCTTCAGTGTTTCGGCTCTGCCGCGCAGCGTGTCCATGCGGATTCCCCTCAGCGGAAGAGCATCCGGCGGACAGGTTCCCTGGTCAGGGCCGGTACGAGGGTGAGGGCGTCCTCGACGGACTCGTCCAGTCCGGACGCTCGGCGCTGCCGGGCCCGGCGCAGTGCCTGTGCGAGCAACAGGGCCTGGGGTCCGTCCAGTTCACCGAACCCCTCCGGCAGTGGGACTCCCAACTCCGCCCGCAGCAGCGCCAGTTCGTCCGCGCTCACAGGTCCTCCCCCGATGCTCACAGATAGTCCACCCGATGCGGCACGGCACCCTGCGCCGATCGTACTCTTTGCTCATGAAACGCGCTGGCCGTCTGTTGTTCGTCGCTGTCCCTCTCGTCGCGGTGGCGGCCTGCTTCGTGGTGCCCGGGCAGAGCGACGACGGTTCGCGTTCCGATTCCCGCAGTGCCGCTCCCGACGCCGGCGCGGCCGGTCTGGACGCGCCGGAGAAGAAGGAACTGGCGCAACGGATCGTGTCCAGCGCGGAGAACTCCAGCCTCGACTGGCGCGGGCAGTACGACTACATCGAGGACATCGACGACGGCCGTGGGTACACCGCGGGCATCATCGGCTTCACCACCGGTACGCATGATCTGCTCGTGCTGGTCGAGCGCTACACGAAGTCCCACCCGGGCAATGCGCTGGCGCGATATCTGCCCGCTCTGCGGGAGGTCGACGGGTCCGAGTCGCACGAGGGGCTGGGCTCCGGGTTTGTCGCGGCCTGGAAGGCGGAGTCGCGGAAGGCGGCGTTCCAGCGGGCGCAGGACTCGGAGCGGGACCGGGTGTACTTCGATCCGGCGGTCCGGATCGCCAAGCGGGACGGGCTCGGGGTGCTCGGGCAGTTCATCTACTACGACGCCATGGTCATGCACGGCCCCGGCAGTGATCCCGGCTTCTACGGCATCCGCAAACGGGCTGTCGCCCAGGCGGACACTCCGGCCGAGGGCGGCGACGAGAAGGCGTACCTCGACATCTTCCTGGACATGCGGCGCGGGACGATGAAGGACGAGAAGCGGGACACGACTCGTGTGGACACGGCCCAGCGGCGTTTTCTGTACGACGGGAATCTCGACCTTTCGACTCCGCTGAAGTGGAAGGTCTACGGCCAGTCGTATGAAGTGAAGTAGCCCAACTCTTCTCGCCCCCGCCGCCCCTACCCTCCCCCAGTCTCGGCTTCGCTCGACCGGGGGGACCCCCATCGTCGCCGCATGAGGGCTCCGCCCCCTCGCCCCCGTTCGCGCAGTTCCCCGCGCCCCTAAAAGCCCCCGGGGCCCCAGGCACCTAGGGGCGCGGGGAACTGCGCAATCTTTTACGCCCGCCCCCATCGGCCCGCAGGTGGGAAATCACGCGCGCCGGGCGGCAGCCCAGACGCACCACGGCGCCCACCAAGTCCGGTCGGGGACGAGGGCAGGCGCCGCGCTCAGTTCCGTACACCGTTGTACGGACGTATTGGGGGGGGTGGGCGTCAGACCATCAGGGAGCGGTCCGTGGGGCGGACCGGCGCCGGGAGTTCGCTGACGCCGGTGAGGAAGCGGTCGACCCCGCGGGCGGCCGAGCGGCCCTCCGCGATGGCCCAGACGATGAGGGACTGGCCGCGCCCGGCGTCACCAGCGACGAACACGCCGGGGACGTTGGTCGCGTAGTCGCCGTCGCGGGCGATGTTGCCGCGCGCGTCGAGTTCGAGGGCGAACTGGGAGACCAGCCCGTTCTCCTGGTCGGTGCCGGTGAAGCCCATGGCGAGGGTGACGAGCTGGGCGGGGATCTTGCGCTCCGAGCCCGGCTTGGGCGTCAGCTTGCCGTCGATGAACTCGACCTCGCCGAGGTGCAGCCACTGCACGTTGCCGTCCTCGTCGCCCTCGAAGTGGGTGGTGGAGACGGAGTAGACCCGCTCGCCGCCCTCCTCGTGCGCGGAGGTCACCTTGTAGAGCATGGGGAACGTCGGCCAGGGCTGGTGCTCGGCGCGGTCCTCGCCCGGCTGGGGCATGATCTCCAGCTGGGTGACGCTGGCCGCGCCCTGGCGGTGGGCGGTGCCCACGCAGTCGGCGCCGGTGTCGCCGCCGCCGATGACGACGACGTGCTTGCCCTCGGCGGTGATGGGGGGCGCCACGAAGTCGCCCTCCTGCACCTTGTTGGCGAGCGGCAGGTACTCCATGGCGAAGTGGATGCCGTTCAGCTCGCGGCCGGGGACCGGCAGGTCGCGGGAGACGGTCGCGCCGGCCGCGATGACCACGGCGTCGTACCGCTTGCGCAGGTCCGTTGCCTTGAGGTCGCGGCCGATCTCGATGCCGGTACGGAAGCGGGTGCCCTCCGCGCGCATCTGCTCGATGCGGCGGTTGATGTGCCGCTTCTCCATCTTGAACTCGGGGATGCCGTAGCGCAGCAGGCCGCCGACGCGGTCCGCGCGCTCGTAGACGGCGACCGTGTGGCCGGCGCGGGTGAGCTGCTGTGCGGCGGCGAGGCCGGCCGGACCGGAGCCGATGACCGCGACCGTCTTGCCGGAGAGGCGCTCGGGGGCCTGGGGGGCGACGTCGCCGCTGTCCCACGCCTTGTCGATGATCGAGACCTCGACGTTCTTGATGGTCACGGCGGGCTGGTTGATGCCCAGCACGCACGCCGACTCGCAAGGGGCCGGGCACAGCCGCCCGGTGAACTCCGGGAAGTTGTTCGTGGCGTGCAGCCGCTCGGAGGCCGCGGACCAGTCCTCGCGGTACGCGAAGTCGTTCCACTCGGGGATGAGGTTCCCGAGCGGACAGCCGTTGTGACAGAAGGGGATGCCGCAGTCCATGCAGCGCGAGGCCTGCGTGGGGATGATCGGCAGGAGGGAGCCGGGGACGTAGACCTCGTTCCAGTCCCTGACGCGCTCCTCGACGGGACGGGTCCTGGCGACCTCTCGCCCGTGGTTCAGAAAGCCCTTGGGATCAGCCATTGGTCGCCGCCTCCATCATCTTCTCGGTGATCGCGGACTCGTCGAGTCCCGCTCGCTCGGCGGCGTCCTTGGCGGCGAGCACTGCCTTGTACGTGCTGGGGATGATCTTGCTGAAGCGGTCCACCGCGGTGTCCCACTCGGCCAGGAGCTTCTCGGCGACGGTGGAGGCCGTCTCCTCCTGGTGCCGGCGCACGACGTCGTGCAGCCACTGCTTGTCGGTGTCGTCGAGTTCCTCGACGGCGCCGAGGTTGCCGGCGTTGACGTTGTCGAGGTCCAGGTCGATGACGTACGCGATGCCGCCCGACATACCGGCCGCGAAGTTGCGGCCCGTCTCGCCGATGACGACGGCGTGGCCGCCGGTCATGTACTCGCAGCCGTGGTCGCCCACGCCCTCGGCGACCACGGTCGCGCCGGAGTTGCGGACGCAGAAGCGCTCGCCGGTGCGGCCGCGCAGGAACAGCTCGCCGCCCGTCGCGCCGTACGCGATGGTGTTGCCCGCGATGGTGGAGAACTCGGCGAGGTGGTCGGCGCCCCGGTCGGGACGGACGATCACCCGGCCGCCGGACAGGCCCTTGCCGACGTAGTCGTTGGCGTCGCCCTCCAGGCGCAGCGTGACACCGCGCGGCAGGAAGGCGCCGAAGGACTGGCCCGCGCTGCCGGTGAAGGTGATGTCGACGGTGTCGTCGGGCAGGCCCGCGCCGCCGAACTTCTTCGTCACCTCGTGGCCGAGCATGGTGCCGACCGTGCGGTTGATGTTGCGGATGGCGACCTGGGCGCGGACCGGCTGGGCGTCGGTGGCGCCGGTCGCGTTGAGGGCGTCGGCGGCGAGCTTGATCAGCTCGTTGTCGAGCGCCTTCTCCAGGCCGTGGTCCTGCTCGATGGTCTGGTGGAGGGACGCGCCCTCGGGCAGTTCGGGCACGTAGAAGAGCGGGGCCAGGTCCAGGCCCTGCGCCTTCCAGTGGTCTATGGCGCGGGCGACGTCGAGTGCCTCGGCGTGGCCGACGGCCTCCTCGATGGTGCGGAAGCCCAGCTCGGCGAGGATCTCGCGGACCTCTTCGGCGATGAACTTGAAGAAGTTGACGATGTACTCGGCCTTGCCCGTGAACCGGTCCCGCAGGACGGGGTTCTGGGTGGCGATGCCGACCGGGCAGGTGTCGAGGTGGCAGACGCGCATCATGACGCAGCCGGAGACGACGAGCGGCGCGGTCGCGAAACCGAACTCCTCGGCGCCGAGCAACGCGGCGATGACGACGTCACGGCCGGTCTTCAGCTGGCCGTCGGTCTGTACGACGATCCGGTCGCGCAGGCCGTTCAGGAGCAGCGTCTGCTGGGTCTCGGCGAGGCCCAGCTCCCAGGGACCGCCCGCGTGCTTGAGCGAGGTGAGCGGGGAGGCGCCCGTTCCGCCGTCGTGGCCGGAGATGAGGACGACGTCCGCGTGCGCCTTGGAGACACCGGCGGCGACCGTGCCGACGCCGACCTCGGAGACCAGCTTCACGTGGATCCGCGCCTGCGGGTTCGCGTTCTTCAGGTCGTGGATCAGCTGGGCGAGGTCTTCGATGGAGTAGATGTCGTGGTGCGGGGGCGGGGAGATGAGGCCCACGCCAGGGGTCGAGTGACGCGTCTTGGCGACCCAGGGGTAGACCTTGTGGCCGGGCAGCTGGCCGCCCTCGCCGGGCTTGGCGCCCTGGGCCATCTTGATCTGGATGTCGTCCGCGTTGACCAGGTACTCGGAGGTGACACCGAAGCGGCCGGACGCGACCTGCTTGATGGACGAGCGGCGCGCCGGGTCGTAGAGGCGGTCCGGGTCCTCGCCGCCCTCACCGGTGTTGGACTTGGCGCCCAGCTGGTTCATGGCGATGGCGAGCGTCTCGTGGGCTTCCTTGGAGATGGAGCCGTACGACATGGCGCCGGTGGAGAAGCGCTTGACGATCTCGCTGACCGGCTCGACCTCGTCGATGGAGATCGGCTCGCGGCCGGAGTTGAAGCCGAACAGGCCGCGCAGCGTCATGAGGCGCTCGGACTGCTCGTTCACGCGGTCGGTGTACTTCTTGAAGATGTCGTAGCGGTTGCTGCGCGCCGAGTGCTGGAGGCGGAAGACCGTCTCGGGGTCGAACAGGTGCGGCTCGCCCTCGCGGCGCCACTGGTACTCGCCGCCTATGTCGAGCGCGCGGTGGGCGGGCGCGATGCCGCTGGCCGGGTACGCCTTCGCGTGGCGGGCGGCGACCTCCTTGGCGACGACGTCGATGCCGACGCCGCCGATCTTGGTGGCGGTGCCCTTGAAATACTTCTGCACGAAGGCCGTGTCGAGGCCGACGGCCTCGAAGACCTGGGCGCCGCGGTAGGAGGCGACGGTCGAGATGCCCATCTTGGACATGACCTTGAGGACGCCCTTGCCGAGGGCGTAGATCAGGTTGCGGATGGCCTGCTCGGACTCGATGCCCGGGAGGAACGTGCCGGCCCTGACCAGGTCCTCGACGGACTCCATCGCGAGGTACGGGTTGACGGCCGCGGCGCCGAAGCCGATGAGGAGGGCCACGTGGTGGACCTCGCGGACGTCGCCGGCCTCGACCAGCAGGCCCACCTGGGTGCGCTGCTTGGTGCCGATGAGGTGGTGGTGCACAGCGGCGGTGAGCAGCAGCGAGGGGATCGGCGCGTGCTCGGCGTCGGAGTGCCGGTCCGAGAGGACGATCAGGCGGGCGCCGTTCTCGATGGCGGCGTCGGCCTCGGCGCAGATCTCCTCAAGGCGGGCGGCGAGCGAGTCGCCGCCGCCGGAGACGCGGTACAGGCCGGAGAGCGTCGCGGCCTTCATGCCGGGCATGTCGCCGTCGGCGTTGATGTGGATGAGCTTGGCCAGCTCGTCGTTGTCGATCACCGGGAAGGGCAGGGTGACGCTTCGACAGGAGGCGGCGGTCGGCTCCAGCAGGTTGCCCGCGGGGCCGAGCGAGGAGCGCAGCGAGGTGACGAGCTCCTCGCGGATGGCGTCCAGCGGCGGGTTGGTGACCTGCGCGAACAGCTGGGTGAAGTAGTCGAAGAGCAGCCGGGGGCGCTCGGACAGGGCCGCGATCGGCGAGTCCGTGCCCATGGAGCCGAGCGGCTCGCCGCCGGTCTTGGCCATCGGGGCGACGATGACGCGCAGCTCTTCCTCGGTGTAGCCGAAGGTCTGCTGGCGGCGGGTGACCGAGGCGTGGGTGTGGACGATGTGCTCGCGCTCGGGCAGGTCGGAGAGCTCGATCTCGCCGGCTTCCAGCCACTCCGCGTACGGGTTCTCGGCGGCGAGGCCGGCCTTGATCTCGTCGTCCTCGATGATGCGGTGCTCGGCGGTGTCCACGAGGAACATGCGGCCGGGCTGCAGGCGGCCCTTGCGGACGACCTTCGCGGGGTCGATGTCGAGGACGCCGACCTCGGAGCCGAGGACGACGAGGCCGTCGTCGGTGACCCAGTAGCGGCCGGGGCGCAGGCCGTTGCGGTCGAGGACCGCGCCGACCTGGGTGCCGTCGGTGAAGGTGACGCAGGCCGGGCCGTCCCAGGGCTCCATCATCGTGGCGTGGAACTGGTAGAAGGCGCGGCGGGCCGGGTCCATGGAGGCGTGGTTCTCCCAGGCCTCCGGGATCATCATCAGTACGGAGTGCGGGAGGGACCGGCCGCCGAGGTGCAGCAGCTCCAGGACCTCGTCGAAGGAGGCGGAGTCGGACGCGTCGGGCGTACAGACCGGGAAGATCCGGTCGAGGTCCTTGTCGGCGCCGAAGAGGTCCGAGACGAGCTGGGACTCGCGGGCGACCATCCAGTTGCGGTTGCCCTTGACCGTGTTGATCTCGCCGTTGTGCGCGACGAAGCGGTACGGGTGGGCGAGCGGCCAGCTCGGGAAGGTGTTGGTGGAGAACCGGGAGTGCACGAGCGCGATCGCGGAGGCGAAGCGGCGGTCGGACAGGTCCGGGAAGAAGGGCTCCAGCTGGCCGGTGGTCAGCATGCCCTTGTAGACGATGGTGCGGGCGGAGAGCGACGGGAAGTACACGCCGGCCTCGCGCTCGGCGCGCTTGCGCAGCGCGAACGCCTTGCGGTCGAGGTCGATGCCCTGGCTGGAACCGTCCCCCACGAAGACCTGGCGGAAGTGCGGCATCGTCGAGCGGGCGGTGGCGCCGAGGAGTCCGGGGGCGACCGGGACCTCGCGCCAGCCGAGGACCGTGAGGTCCTCTTCGGCGGCGATCGTCTCGATCCGTGAGACGGCGTCGGCGGCGGTCTCCTCGGGCAGGAAGGCGATGCCGACCGCGTACGAGCCGGCCTCGGGCAGCTCGAATTCGGCCACCTCGCGGAAGAAGGCGTCGGGGACCTGGGACAGGATGCCCGCGCCGTCCCCGGAGTCGGGTTCCGAGCCGGTCGCGCCGCGGTGCTCCAGATTGCGGAGCACGGTCAGCGCCTGTTCGACCAGCGCGTGGCTCGCCTCACCGGTGAGGGTCGCCACGAAGCCGACGCCGCAGGCGTCGTGCTCGTTGCGGGGGTCGTACATTCCCTGCGCGGCAGGGCGAGCATCCATGAAGGACCAGTTCTGGCCATTCTTGGAGTGCTGGGACGGCTGGCGCGGCGTACGCATCGGCTCTCCCGTCGTCGTCGTGGCTGGGGGCACCTCCCAGGCCTTGAGGCTCTGGGGGCAAGTGCCGAGGGACGACGTTGGCCCTTAGCGAGAGTGCAAAATTTCGTGCAGGTTACATGATGGAGCGGTTCTCGTGAACCGGATACCGCGTTCCAGCATGCGGACGCCACGGGTCGCGGCGGGGCGCCGCTCGTGGCGGCTGAAAAAGGGGGCCTTTTCGGTCAGATCATTGACCGGCGGCCCGATCGCGGCAGGCAACGTCACCCGCTGCTCGTGATGCTCTTGATGTACGGCGCGGGCGTCATTGCCCGCGGCGCTTACGGCTCATGCCCAATGGTTAAGCGTTCGAAACCGCCGAGTAACGACTACTTATGCAGTCCCTTGCATAGCTGCTCGTTCCGGCGGTGCCGGTCATCCTACGGCCGTTCCGAAGAAACTGCCCAGGGCGTACGTCACACCGGCGGCGGCCCCGCCCAGCGCGAGCTGCCGCAGCCCGCTGAACCACCATGACCTGGCGGTCACCTTGGCCACGATCGCACCGCAGGCGAACAGTCCGAGGGCGGCGAGGAGCAGGGCGGGCCAGAGGGTGGCGGCTCCCAGCAGGTACGGGAGGACGGGCAGGAGGGCCCCCAGGGCGAAGGCGCCGAAGCTCGACACGGCGGCGACGAGAGGTGACGGCAGATCGCCGGGGTCGATGCCCAGCTCCTCCCGCGCATGGATCTCCAGCGCCTGCTCGGGATCCCGGGACAGCTGCCGGGCGACCTCACCGGCAAGGGCGGGCTCGACCCCCCGGGCTTCGTACAGCAGGGCCAGCTCTCGCTCCTCGTCGAGCGGATGCTTCCTCAACTCCCTCCGCTCCACGTCGAGTTCGGCCTCGACGAGTTCGCGCTGCGAGGCGACGGAGGTGTACTCGCCGGCCGCCATGGAGAAGGCGCCGGCGGCCAGACCCGCGAGGCCGGTGATGACGACGGTCCGGTGGGAGACGGCTCCGCCCGCCACACCGGTCATCAGGGCCAGGTTGGAGACGAGGCCGTCCATCGCACCGAAGACGGCCGGGCGCAGCCACCCCCCGTTCACGTCCCGGTGGGTGTGGTTGTCGCGGTGCGCCCCATGAAGCGCGGCCTCGGTCTCGATGATGGCCATACAGGGGTCCCCCATGTGCTTGTTTGGACTTCTTCTACTTTTGGACAACTGCGAACTTACGCCGGAAATTCCGCGTCCGCCAGCAAGGAAGGCCGTACTTACCTGCACCTTTCCCCTCTTTCGCTCATCCGTGCTGACCTGCGCACAAATGTCGACCGGGTGATGCTGGGGCGCGTGAGGCTCCGGTGAAGCTCTCCGTGGGGACACATGCGCAAAGGGGCTTCCGACTGCTTCCGATCGTCCGGGACCCCGCGACGGAGAGGGCCCGCCATGGCATCGATCGCCTGCGTACCGCCGGTACCGGCGCCCGGGGACGCCACCGCTCTCCGCGAACGCGCGCGCGGCGCACTGCTGGGGCTCGCCGTGGGGGACGCGCTGGGGGCACCGGCCGAGAACATGAAGCCGTCCGAGATCCGCGCCCGCTGGGGCCGCATCACGGGGTACGTCGCCGAGAAGCCGGCCGGCACGGACGACACCGAGTACGCGATCTTCTCGGGCCTGCTGCTCGCCCGGCACGGCTCGGCGCTCACCACCCGGCATGTGGAGGCGGCCTGGCACCAGTGGATCGCGGACCGGGACGAGGGGCCGTTCCGGGGCGCGGGCTTCAGCGAACGCGGCACGCTGGAGAACCTGCGCCGGGGGCTCGCCGCTCCCATCTCCGCCCAGCACCGGCACGCCTGGAGCGACGGGCTCGCCATGCGCGCGGCGCCCTTCGGGGTCTTCGCGGCGGGCCGCCCCGCGGAGGCGGCCCGGCTGGTGGCGATCGACGGTTCGGTGAGCCATGACGGCGAGGGCATCTACGGCGGCCAGGCCGTCGCGGCGGGCGTCGCCGCGGCGATGGCGGGCGCCCCCACGATCGCCGTCGTCGCCTCGGCCCTGGCCGTCATCCCCGACGACTCCTGGACGGCCCGCTCCCTGCGCAGGGCCGTGGCCTGCGCGCACCGCGGCGAACGCGCGGTGCGCTCGGCGGTCGTCATCGGCGGCTATCCCTGGACGGACCTGGCCCCCGAGGCCGTCGCCCTGGCCTTCGGCGCGTACGCGGCCGCCGACGGCGACTTCACGGAGTCGGTCCTCACCGCGGTGAACATGGGCCGCGACGCCGACACCACGGCGGCGGTGGCGGGCGCCCTGGCCGGCGCCACGCGCGGCGCCGCCGCGATCCCACCCGCCTGGGCGGCGGCGATCGGCCCCGCGAAGGGCAGCTGCCTCCCCTCCATGCAGGGCCACCACGTCCTGGACGTAGCAGACCTACTGACCCCACCGGAGGACACCCAATGACCCCCGCCCCCCCAACCTCCGCACCACCCGAGCCGAGCGCCACCCCCACCCACCCAGGGGCGCGGGAAACAGCGCAACAAGCCCCGCCAGAGGCGCGCCCTTCAGGGGCGCGGGGAACTGCGCAACAAGCCACGGCGCACCCGCACCCGCACACCCCCACGCGCCCGAGGCGAATCGAGGGCCTCCTCCTGGGCCTGGCCGCAGGCGACGCCGCGGGCTGGCCGGCGGCACGGCACAGAGCGACCCGCATGCCCGAATGGACAAGACGCCTCACCCGCGAACTGGACACCTTCGCGGAGCAGAACGCGACCACCACCCTCCCCGTCCCCATCGCCCTGAACCAGCCCCCGGAACCCCTGAGACTCGGCCCCTCGGACGACGCGGAGTGGGCGGCGTTCGCCGCGGAGGCGGTCCTGCGGGCCACCGACGCCGGCATGCTCGGCGACCTGAGCCGGGAACGCCGGATGCGCGCCGCGATCGACCTCTCCTGGAACGCGATCGCCAGCGAGGTCGCCGCCGCCGCGGACCGCGCACCCGAGGTCGAGTCGGCCGTACTCCCCCTGCGCGCCCGCATCTCCGTGCGGGCCGGTCTCGGCAACCTCGCCACCGGCCTGCGCCCGCCCGCCTCCGGCCACGACAACCCCCACTACTTCGACGACGCGGCCTGCGTACGGGCCTGCGTGCTGGCCGTCGCCCACGCGGGCGACCCCCGGTCCGCCGCGGAACTGGCCGAGTTCGACGCCCGCTACACACAGGACGGCGACGGAGTGCACGGCGCCCGCGCGATGGCCGCGGCCGTCGCACTCGCCCTGAGCGGCGCGGACGTGAACGCCTGCGCGGACGCGGCCATCGCCGAACTCCCGGAGGCCACGGAGATCGGCCGCAACGCACGCCACGCCCTGGCACTCGCCCACGACGCCGTGGCGAACGGCGACGGCGCCTTCGGCCTGGTCCCCCTCCTGGAGCACCAGATCGTCGACCACGTCTACAGCTACGGCATCGCAGCCGCCGAGACCGTCCCGGTCGCCCTCGCACTGGCCGTCGCCGCGCACGGCCGGATCGCGGAGGCGGTGCCCGCGGCCGCGTGCCTGTCCCGGGTCGCGGACTCGGCCCCGGCCCTCGCCGGCGCGCTGACCGGAGCGCTCGGCGGCGGCGCGGCCATCCCCACCGCCTGGCGCGACGCCTGCCGCACCCTCTGCGGCTGCGCGCTGCCCCGCCTGACCGGCACGGATCTCATCGGACTCGCCGATCTGCTGGAAGCGACGGAACTGGCCCTCCCGGGGGGATGATCCGGGCATGACGCCCAGAAGCGAAGAAACGGGAACCCTCGGCGACCGGATCACCGGAGCCCTCGTCGGAGCCGCCGTCGGCGACGCGCTCGGCGGCCCCGTGGAGGGCTACTCCCCCGAGCAGATCGTCGGACGTCACGGTGGACGCGTCCACGGCATCGTCGGCCCCTGGCACGGCGACGACTGGCGCACGGCCCGTCCCGTCGCCCCGTACCACAAGGGCGACGGGCACGTCACCGACGACACCTTGATGACCCACGCGCTGGTACGGGTGTACGCGAAGGTCCGCGACCACCTCGACGCGTACGCCGTCGCCGGGCACCTGGTGCCCGACCTGATGACGACGCCCCGCTGGATCCCGGAGCTCGAAGCGGACGCCCTCCCCCTCCAGCGGATCTTCCTCGCCGAGAAGTGGCTGGTGGCCCGGATCCACTACGGGCACGTGGACCCCCGCGAGGCCGGCACCGGCAACATCGTCAACTGCGGGGCCGCGATGTACATGGCCCCGGCAGGCCTGGTCAACGCGGCGAACCCGGCGGGCGCGTACGCCGAGGCCCTCGACATCGCGGGCGCCCACCAGTCGTCGTACGGGCGCGAGGCCGCGGGTGTCTTCGCGGCGGCGGTGGCGGCGGCCTGCACCCCCGACGCGACCCCGGACTCGGTGATCGAGGCATGCCTGGCCGTGGCGAAGGACGGCACGCGGGCCGCGATCGAGACGGTCTGCGACACGGCCTCGCGGTACTCGGACTTCGAGTCGGCGCTGCGTCCGCTGCGCGAGGCGGTCGCCCCGTACGACACGGTCGGCCCGGACTACCGCAACCCCTCCCTCGGCGCCCGCCGCCCGTCCCGCATCCACTCCATCGAGGAACTCCCGGTGGCGCTCGGCATGTTGCTGGTCTCGCGCGGCGACTACCGGCACGCGGTACTGGGCTCGGTGAACTACGGCCGCGACTGCGACTCCATCGCCACGATGTCCGGCGCTCTCGCGGGCGCCCTCGGTTCGGAGATCCCGTCCGACTGGGCCAAGACGGTCGCGGAGTCCAGCCGCCTGGACCTCCAGGCCCCCGCGAAAACCCTCACCGAGGTGACCCAGGAGATCTTCGAGCGGGACGTCACGCGCCGCCGCGCCCACGAGACGGCGTACGCGGAGCTGTCATGACCCTCCCGCGTCCGGCCCCGCTGCGCCTGACCTGGGTCCAGCCGGAAGACCTCCTGGGCCACGAACTCCGCCAGGCTCAGGAGGACGGCCGGCAGCCCGCAGCCGTCGCGGCCCGCTGGCACAGAGCGGGCGGCCCCCACTCCCCCCACCGAGCGGGCGCCTCCCCCCACCCGGCCTCCCCCTACCTGCGCGCCCTGGCCCAGGACCTCCTGGACGAACTGGCAGACCTGACCAGCGGTTTGGAAGACAGCGAGCCGACAGACCTGGCCGGGATCCAGGCCCGCTGTCCAGCTTGGCCGCCCGCCACCAACGCTGTGGGCAATCGTTCCGCAAGGGCGGAACAGGTGGGCACAGCGGACCCCGGCCGGCCAACCGGGGGCGTGGGGGCGCAGCCCCCACCTTCGGGAAGGGGCGGGTCTGGGGAAGAAACCGCCCTGGAAGCCGCCTGGCTGGGGCGAGCCGCAGGCTGCCTCCTGGGCAAACCGGTGGAGAAGCTCCCCCTCACCGGCATCCGCCAACTCGCCAGAGCCACCGGCAACTGGCCCCTCACCACCTGGTTCACAGAACGAGGCCTCCCACCCGAACTGAAAACCGCGTTCCCCTGGAACCGCCGCTCCGCCCCCACCTCCCTCGCCGAGAACATCGACGGCATGCCGGAGGACGACGACCTCAACTACCCCCTCCTGAACCTCCTCCTTCTGCGACGCCACGGCAGACACTTCACCACCACGGACGTGGCCCGCCTCTGGCTGGACGAACTCCCGGCGGGCCGTACGTTCACGGCGGAACGCGTCGCGTACCGCAACCTCCTCGACGGCATCGAGCCCCCGCACACGGCCCGCCACCGCAACCCGTTCCGCGAGTGGATCGGCGCCCTGATCCGCGCGGACGTCCACGGCTGGACCAACCCCGGCGACCCGGGGGCCGCCGCGGAACAGGCGTACCGGGACGCGGTCCTCACCCACACCGCCAACGGCGTCTACGCGGCGATGTTCACGGCGGCCGTCATCGCCGGGGCGGCCACCGGCACGAGCGACATCCACACCTGTCTCCGTACAGGCCTCACGGTCGTCCCCCCGGACTCCCGGCTGGCCCTGGCGATCCGCCAGGCCATCCAACTGGCGGCGCGGCACCAGGACTTCGACACAGTCGTGGACGAACTGCACGCCACCCACTCCTCCTACCACTGGGTCCACGCCGTCCCCAACACGGCCCTGCTCGCCGCCGCCCTCACCCACGCGGACGGTGACTTCACGGCCTCCATCTGCCGTGCGGTGTCGGGCGGTTGGGACACCGACTCGAACGGCGCGACGGCCGGCTCGATCGCGGGCCTGCTCGCGGGCGCCCCGGAAGCCCTCCCGTCCCGCTGGACGGCCCCCCTGAAGAACCGCCTGGCCACGACCGTCGGCGACTTCGACGGAACCGGCTTCGACACCCTCGCCCGGCTGACCGCCCGGCTGACCACACGCCCGGACACCCGGCCGGACGTACGCCCCAGTCCCCCGGAGGCCCCGCACCCATGACCGCCCCCACCACCACCGTGTCCCCCGCAGCCGCCCCGGCCCCCCTCGAAGGCCTCCGCGTCCTCGACCTCGCGACCCTCTTCGCCGGTCCCCTCGCCGCCACGATGCTCGGCGACTTCGGCGCGGAGGTCGTCAAGGTCGAGCACCCCCGCAGACCGGATCCGTCCCGCGGCCACGGCCCGTCGAAGGACGGCATCGGCCTCTGGTGGAAACTCCTCGGCCGCAACAAACGCACGATGACCCTGGACCTCTCCACCTGCGGTGGCCGCGACACCCTGCTGCGTCTGGCCGCCTCCACCGACGTGATCATCGAGAACTTCCGGCCGGGCACGCTGGAGAAATGGGACCTCGGCTGGGAGGAGCTGTCGGCCGTGAACCCCCGGCTGGTGCTCGCCCGGGTCACCGGCTTCGGCCAGTTCGGCCCGTACTCCCGGCGCCCCGGTTTCGGGACGCTCGCCGAGGCGATGAGCGGGTTCGCCGCGATCACCGGTGAACCGGACGCCCCGCCGGTGCTGCCGCCCTTCGGCCTCGCCGACTCCATCGCGGGCCTGGCCACGGCGTACGCGGTGATGACAGCCCTGGCGGCCCGCGACCGCACGGGCCGCGGGCAGGTCGTGGACATGGCGATCATCGAGCCGATCCTCACGGTGCTGGGCCCGCAGCCGCTCTGGTACGACCAGTTGGGCCATGTCCAGGCCCGTACCGGGAACCGCTCGCAGAACAACGCGCCGCGCAACACCTACCGCACCGCCGACGGCACCTGGGTCGCCGTCTCGACGTCGGCCCAGTCGGTCGCCGAACGCGTGATGTGCCTGGTCGGCCGCCCCGAGCTGATCACCGAACCGTGGTTCGCCACGGGCGCGGACCGGGCCCGCCACACCGACGTCCTCGACGAGGCGGTCGGCACGTGGATCGCCCGGCACACCCGCGCCGAAGTCATCGACGCCTTCGAGAAGGCGGAGGCGGCGGTGGCTCCCGTCCAGGACGTGCGCGATGTCATGGAGGACCCGCAGTACGCGGCTCTCGGCTCGATCACCACCGTCGACGATCCCGAACTGGGCCCGCTGCGCATGCAGAACGTCCTCTTCCGCCTCACCGACACCCCCGGCGGGATCCGCTGGGCCGGCCGCCCGCACGGCGCCGACACGGACGCGGTCCTCACCGAACTCGGCCTGACGGACGACGAGATCGCCAAGCTCCGGGCGGAGGGCGCCCTGTGACCACGGAGACCGTGGAGACGACGGAAACCACCGGGGCCGCCCCGCTCACCTGGCTGTACGTGCCCGGCGACCGCCCCGAGGTGATGGCGAAGGCCCTGGCCGCCGGTGCCGACGTGGTCGTCGTCGACCTGGAGGACGCGGTCGCCGCCGAACGCAAGGAGTACGCCCGCGCCGCCACCGCCGACCTCCTCGCCGACCCGCCCCCGGTCCCGGTCCACGTCCGCGTCAACGCCCTGGACGGCCCGGAGTTCACGGCCGACCTCGCCGCCCTCCAGGCCCTCGCCGCGCTCGGAACCCTGGCGGGCCTGCGCCTGCCGAAGGTCTCCTCCCCCGCCCAGATCCGGCGTACGGCGGAACGCGCCCCGCACCTCCCCCTGTACGCCCTGCTGGAATCGGCCCTCGCCGTCGAGCACGCGTACGCCGTCGCCACGGCCCATCCCGCCCTGCGCGGCATCGCGCTCGGCGAGAGCGACCTACGGGCCGACCTCGGCGTACGCGACGACGCGGGCCTCGACTGGCCGCGCTCCCGAGTGGTCCTGGCCGCCCGCGCGGCGGGTCTCGCCCCACCGGCCCAGTCCGTCCACCCCGACGTGCGCGACCTCGCAGGCCTGGCCGCGTCCTGCGCCCACGGCCGTGACCTGGGTTTCTTCGGCCGCGCGGCCATCCATCCCCGTCAGCTCCCGGTGATCGAGGCCGCCTATCTGCCGACCCCGCAGGAGATCGAAACGGCCGAGACGGTCCTCCGGGCGGCGGCCACCCAGCCCGGCGCCCAGGCCCTGCCCGACGGCCGCTTCATCGACACGGCGGTGGTGGCGGGGGCCCACCGCACCCTGGCGATGGCCCGCCGCACGTAGGAACCGCGGGTACGTGGAAGGGGGCGCCCCACGTTCCGGGGCGCCCCCTTCCACGTACCCGGAGAGGTGCGGAGGTACAGCGGTCAGGCCTTCTTGGCCGACTCGGCCTCGCCCTTCACCTCTGCCCCGTCTTCTTCCTCGTCCTCTGCCTCGGAGTCCTTGGCTGCTGCCTCGGCGTCCGCCTTGGTTTCCGCCTTGGCCTCTGTCTTCTTCCCGGCGGACTCGGAGTCCGCGTCGGAGGCGGCGGGCTCGGTGTCGTCCTCGGACTTCTTGTCCAGGTCCACCGCGGTGCCGTCCTCGTCGGTGTCGTCCGGGGCGTTCGGCTCGACGACCTCTTCGCGGCCCGGCCTGCGTCGCGCCGACAGCACGATGTAGAGCACGGCGAGGACGAAGACCACGATCGAGGTCCAGCCGTTCAGACGCAGCCCCAGGAAGTGGTGGGCCTCGTCGACACGCATGTACTCGATCCAGAAGCGGCCCACGCAGTACGCGGCGACGTACAGCGCGAAGGCACGGCCGTGGCCGAGCTTGAAGCGGCGGTCGGCCCAGATGACGAGGACCGCGACACCGATGCACCACAGCGACTCGTACAGGAACGTCGGGTGGTAGTACCCGGGCTCCCGGCCGTCCGTCACGGACGTGATGTGCAGCGCCCAGGGCAGGTCGGTCTCGCGCCCGTACAGCTCCTGGTTGAACCAGTTGCCCCAGCGGCCGATGGCCTGCGCGAGGGCGATGCCGGGGGCGAGGGCGTCCGCCCAGGCCGGCAGCGGGATGCCACGGCGGCGGCAGCCGATCCAGGCACCCACCGCGCCGAGCGCGATGGCCCCCCAGATACCGAGGCCGCCCTCCCAGATCTTGAAGGCGTCGACCCAGTCCTGACCCTCGCTGAAGTACAGCTGGTAGTCGGTGATGACGTGGTACAGCCGCCCGCCGACGAGGCCGAACGGCACGGCCCACACGGCGATGTCCGCCACGGTGCCTGGCCGGCCACCGCGCGCGACCCAGCGCCTGTTGCCGAGCCAGACGGCTACGAAGACGCCGATGATGATGCAGAACGCGTAGCCACGCAGCGGAATGGGGCCGAGGTGCAGCACACCGCGCGAAGGACTGGGGATATAGGCAAATTCCATGGCGGGGTCGACGCTACCCTGCCGGACGGCACGTACGGCAACCCGCCCGGGCTACGGGTCCATAACGAGACCGGGCGAGGCCGGGCGGGACCCGGCGGCCCCGCCCCCGCTCACGCCTTGTCGGCCTGCTGCACCATCTGCTTCAGCTTGGCCGGGGTCATCGTCTGGTCCTGGTAGATGTTCTTCCCGTTCAGCAGGACCGTCGGGGTGCCGCTGAAACCGCCGCCCTGGAAGGCCTTGTGGGACTTGGCGACCCAGCTGTCGTGCGTGCCGTCGTCGACGCACTTCTTGAAGGTGTCGGTGGTGAGTCCGTCCACCTTGCCGGCCAGCTCGATCAGCTTGCTGTTCTTCGCGAACGCGTCGTCCGTCTCGGCGGGCTGGTTCTCGAACAGCACGTCGTGGTAGGCGGGGAACTTCCCGGCGTCCTGGGCGCACGCCGCGGCGTTGGCGGCTCGCAGGGAGCCGCTCCCTCTCATGTTCCCGTCGATCAGGGTCGCCAGGTGGTACTCGGCCTTGAGCTGTCCGGAGTCCGTCAGCTCATGGATCGTCGAGCGGTAGGCGTCCTCGAAGCTCTTGCAGGCCGGACAGCGGAAGTCCTCCCACACGGTGAGGGTCGACTTCGCGCTCTCCTTGCCGACGGGGATGGCGAGGCTGTCGTCGCCGTTCGCCCCCGAGGGTGCCGTCAGCGGGCCCGCCTCGGTGTCCGCCTTGTCGTCGCCCGAGTTCGCGGCCAGGACGCCGATCACCCCGGCCAGGGCCAGTACGCAGACGACCGCACCGCCCACCACCAGCACCCGGCGGCGCTTGTCGGCCGTCTTCTGCTTGTCTCGCTCTTCCGCCAGCCGCTCGCGGGCGGTGCGCTTTCCGTCACGGTTCTTCTCGCTCACATCCCGCAGAACGAACCGGGGAGGCGCACCGCGCCTCCCCGGCCCCAGGTCCACCCGTTCGAGTGAGCGGACTTTCGAGCGGGCGGTCGTCCACCGCACCGGCCGCTACGCCGCCGCTACACCGTGCCGCGCACGCCCTCGGCGAGGTCGGCGGCGAGGGCCCGTACGGCGTCCAGGCCCGCGGCCTCGTCGGGGGCGTCCAGCATCAGCTTCACGAAGGCCGAGCCGACGATGACGCCGTCGGCGAAGCCGGCGACCTCGCTCGCCTGTACCGCGTTCGAGACGCCGAGGCCGACACAGACCGGGAGGTCGGTGGTGGCCTTGGTGCGCCGGACGAGCTCCTGCGCCTGGGCACCCACGGACGCGCGGGTGCCGGTGACTCCCATCAGCGAGGCCGCGTACACGAAGCCGGAGCCCGCCGCGGTGATGTCGGCGAGGCGGGCGTCCTTGCTGCTGGGCGCGACGACGAAGACGGTCGCGAGGCCGTGCTTCTCGGCGTGCTCCCTCCACAGCGCCGACTCCTGGACGGGGAGGTCGGGCAGGATGCACCCGGCGCCGCCCGCCTCGGCCAGTTCGGCGGTGAAGCGCTCGACGCCGTAGCGGTCGATCGGGTTCCAGTACGTCATCACGAGGACGGGCCTGCCGGTGGCCTCGTACGCCTCGCGGACCGTGCGCATCACGTCCGCGATCTTGAGGCCGCCGCGCAGGGCGATGTCGTCGGCGGTCTGGATGACGGGTCCGTCGAGGACGGGGTCGCTGTGCGGCAGGCCCACCTCGACGACGTCCGCGCCGCCCTCGAAGACGGCCTTGACGGCCGCGATCCCGCCGTCGACGGTCGGGAAGCCTGCGGGGAGGTACGCGATGAGCGCGGACCGGCCCTCGGCCTTCGCCGCGGCGAGGGTGTCGCTCAACAGCCGGATGTTGCCACTCACTTGGCGTCCCCTTCGATCTCGGCGGTGTCGCTGTCGGCGTCCGCCTCGACGACGGCGTCCGCCTCGGTGTCGTACAGGCCGAAGTAGCGGGCGGCCGTGTCCATGTCCTTGTCCCCGCGGCCGGAGAGGTTGATGACGATCAGCCCGTTGGGGCCGAGCTCCTTGCCGACCTCCAGGGCGCCTGCGAGCGCGTGGGCGCTCTCGATCGCCGGGATGATGCCCTCGGTGCGGGAGAGCAGGCGCAGGGCCTGCATGGCCGCGTCGTCGGTGACGGCCCGGTACTCGCCGCGGCCGCTGTCCTTGAGGTAGGCGTGCTCGGGGCCGATGCCCGGGTAGTCGAGTCCGGCCGAGATCGAGTAGGGCTCGGTGATCTGGCCCTCCTCGTCCTGGAGGACGTAACTGCGGGAGCCGTGCAGGATGCCCGGCTCGCCGGCCGTCAGGGTGGCCGCGTGCTCGCCGGTCTCGATGCCGTGTCCGGCGGGCTCGCAGCCGATGAGGCGTACGTCCGCGTCCGGGATGAAGGCGTGGAAGAGGCCGATGGCGTTGGAGCCGCCGCCGACGCAGGCGATCGCCGCGTCGGGGAGACGGCCGGCGCGCTCCAGGATCTGGCGGCGGGCCTCGACGCCGATGACGCGGTGGAAGTCGCGGACCATCGCCGGGAAGGGGTGCGGTCCGGCGACCGTGCCGAACAGGTAGTGGGTGCGGTCGACGTTGGCGACCCAGTCGCGGAAGGCCTCGTTGATGGCGTCCTTCAGCGTGCGGCTGCCGGACTTCACGGCGATGACCTCGGCGCCCAGCATGCGCATCCGGGCCACGTTGAGGGCCTGGCGCCGGGTGTCGATCTCGCCCATGTAGATGGTGCATTCGAGGCCGAACAGCGCGCAGGCGGTGGCCGTGGCGACACCGTGCTGGCCGGCGCCGGTCTCGGCGATCACGCGCGTCTTGCCCATGCGCTTGGTGAGCAGGGCCTGGCCGAGCACGTTGTTGATCTTGTGGGAGCCGGTGTGGTTGAGGTCTTCCCGCTTCAGGAAGACCCGGGCGCCACCGGCGTGCTCGGCGAACCTCTTGACCTCGGTGAGGGAGCTGGGCCGGCCGGTGTAGTGGACGAGCAGGTCGTCCAGTTCCCGGGCGAACTCGGGGTCGGACTTGGCCTTGTCGTACTCGACGGCGACCTCGTCCACGGCGGCGACCAGCGCCTCCGGGATGAACTTGCCGCCGAACGCGCCGAAGTACCCCTCGGCGCTCGGAACGTGACCTTCGGGGTCGGGAATGAAGAACTCGCTGGACATGCGGTTACCTCGCTGGGGCGTCGGCCCCGGGATTGGTCGGAAGGGGGGTCACGGGGATCGCACGTCACCTTCGATGAGGCAGCGCCCCTTCAGGGGCGCGGGGGAACTGCGCGACCAGCCCTCACCGGCCCGCGGGTTCATCAACGGGCTTCCGGCGGAGCACTTGGACGCGGTTCAGCTCACCGCGGGTGACACGCGCCGGCGCCATCGCATGCCGTTCACCTGGCCCGGCTCGTCGCCGATGACGTACCGCACCCGCCGCCCGTGCACACGCCGCGCGGGCGCCCGGCAGCCGCGCGGACGGCAGCCGCGGGCGAGCCGGGCATAGGGGCCGCGGGCCACCGAGGGCGCCGCGGCGGCGGACCGCACACCTGCCGGACCACCGTCCGGGCGGGAGCCCGGACGGGTGGTCGTGGCGAGGAGGCGGTCGGCGTGCATCGGGGGTGTCAGCCCCGTCCGTGCCGCAGCGCGGGGTGCGCGCCCGCGGCGACCAGGTCGGAGACGGCGGTCTTCGGGTCCCGGCCGGTCACCAGGGACTCACCGACGAGTACGGCGTCGGCGCCCGCGTTGGCGTAGGCGATGAGGTCGTGCGGCCCGCGGACACCGGACTCGGCGATCTTCACGATGTGCGCGGGGATCTCGGGTGCGATGCGCTCGAAGGTGCCGCGGTCGACCTTGAGGTCCTTGAGGTTGCGCGCGTTGACGCCGATGACCTTCGCCCCGGCGTCCACCGCCCGGTCGACCTCGTCCTCGTCGTGCACCTCGACGAGCGGGGTGAGCCCGATGGACTCGGCGCGCTCGATGAGGGACTCCAGGGCGGGCTGGTCGAGGGCGGCCACGATGAGCAGCGCGAGGTCGGCCCCGTACGCCCGGGCCTCCCACAGCTGGTACGACGTGACGATGAAGTCCTTGCGCAGCACCGGGATGTCGACCCGGGCCCGGACGGCCTCCAGGTCGGCGAGCGAGCCGCCGAAGCGGCGCTGTTCGGTGAGCACGGAGATGACGGCCGCGCCGCCGGCCTCGTAGTCCGCGGCGAGGGCCGCGGGGTCCGCGATCGCGGCGAGGGCGCCCTTGGACGGGCTGGAGCGCTTGACCTCGCAGATGACCTTGACGCCGTCGCCGCGCAGGGCCGCGACACCGTCCTTGGCAGGCTGAGCCTTCGCGGCGCGCTCCTTGAGCTCGTCGAGGCTGACGCGCGCCTGCCGCTCCGCGAGGTCGGCACGGACTCCGTCGATGATCTCGTCGAGCACACTCACGCGAGCGGCCCCCTTCCCTGACGGTGAACGGTTGAAGCGGTTCTGCGGTCGACCGGGGTTTTGTCGCATCGGACGAAACCGGTGGTCACTGCGATGGTATCCGCAGGAGGGCTTGGCCCTCACATCCGGTTGACGCCGGTCCCACTACCTGGACGTTCACCGGTTGATCAAGGGTGGAGCCAGCCACCGAACGGCAGGTTCCGGACAACGGTGAAGACCAGCAACAACGCGCCCAGCGTCCACAGCAGCGGGGTCCCGGGATCGACCCGGGTGGGCCGGCCCCGGATCGTGCGGACCACCCAGACGGTCCACAGCACGGCGAAGACCAGATAGCCGATCACGGCGACCGCGTTGGCTCCCAGGGCCGTACCGAGGTCCCCGTGCACGACGGCGTAGGCGCTGCGCAGTCCTCCGCAGCCGGGGCAGTAGACGCCCGCGTACCGGAGCAGCGGGCAGGCGGGGTAGTGGCCCGGTTCGTTCGGGTCGACGGTTCCCACGTACGCGAAGGCCGCGGCGACGGCCACGAGGATCCCGCCGGGCACGGCGAGCCGTCGTAGAGCGGTCGCGGATCCGGGAGCGGGCGTCATCCTCTGGGATTCGGCGTTCACCCGTCGCATTCTGCCGCGCCGGGGTGTCTGCCGCACACGGCGGGAGGCGGCTCCGACGCTCGAAGAGCCGGACCCGCCTCGTGTGATGCCGTGACGCGTGGTGCGGTGCCGGGGTCAGCTCTCGGCCGACGCCACCTGGTGGGTGGGGTGGGTGCGCTTCGCCTGGCCGAGGCCCGCCGCGCGCATCGCCATGCCGACCACGCCACCGAGGGCGACGATGACCATGCCGGCCCAGAAGCCCAGCGGGCTGGCCATGACCATGAAGGCACCGGAGACGCAGAAACCGATGATGGCGATGATGACACCGGTCCAGGCGGCCGGGGTGTGACCGTGGCTGCTGCCCGCCATGACTTGCTCCTCGTTGCTGTACGTGTATGAGTCGGACACTCGCTCACCATTGTCCCGCACCGGCGTACGTGCCTTTGTCCGGGGGTGGCCCCCGTAAGGCCGGGGGCCGGGCGAGGGCCGGCCGCGCAGTTCCCCGCGCCCCTGAAGAACGGGGCTGCGCCCCGCTTCCGGCCCCAGCCGGGCCCCACCAGGGGCGCGGGGAACGGCGCAATCGTTTCGTCTTTGCCCTTGGGGGCGCGGGCAACGGCGCAACCGTTTCGCTTTCAAGGGGCGCGGGGAACGGCGCGACAAGCCCCCACCGGGCCCGCAGCCGAAGAAGCGCACCCAAGTGGGGCGCTACGCGCCCGTAGGGTCCTCGCCCCGGTCGAGCGCCTTCCAGATCTCCTCGGGCCGGTCGGGATCCACCGGCGCCCGGACCCGCCGGGGCCTAGGCGTCCCGTCCCGCTCGTACCGCCCGGACATGGTCGGCCACAGCCGCCCGTACCGCAGCGCGAGCAGCCCCGCGAGAAGCAACAGCAGACCCCCCACCGCGGCCACGTACGGCCACCCGGTGTGGGTCATGGCGCCCACGGTCGCGGCGGTGTCCCCGGTGGCCTCCGCGGCCTTCTCGTCGAGCGCCGAGCTGTCGGAGAGACCGAGGAGCGCCGAGGCGATCGTCCCCGCGCCGGAGAGCGCGAGGAGTCCGGCGACCAGGAAGCGGCCGGCCCGGCGGACGGCGAAGACGGCGACGAGGGAGGCGAGTCCCACTATCGCCAGGGAGGCGGGGACGCCCGTGACGTCACTGCCTGAGGCGCTCAGCGGAAAGTCGCCACCGGCCACGGTCGCCGTGCCGCCCGACCAGCCACGCCGGGTGGCGAGCAGCACGAGGGCCGCGCCGAGCGCGCCGGACAGCAGGGCGACGGCAAGGCTTCGGCGGCCGGACCGGGCGGGTCCGGGAGCTTCGGATCGGGGGTGCGGTACAGCAGTCACGTACCCCACTATCGCCTGAACTCCGGGCGAACCGTCACCCGGGGACACGTGACCCGCGTCGCACTGCGCGCGAATGTCTGCTTGTCGACCTCTTGACTACCGGTGGCCCCGGGACGGCCGCAGCCCGCTGTCAGGAGAGCCGGTTGGCCGTGTGGACCGCGCGGAGGACCGCCGCCGCCTTGTTGCGGCACTCGGTGTCCTCGGCGACGGGATCCGAGTCGGCGACGACCCCGGCGCCCGCCTGCACGTACGCCGTGCCGTCGCGGAGCAGAGCCGTCCGGATGGCGATGGCGGTGTCGGAGTCGCCCGCGAAGTCGAGGTAGCCGACACAGCCGCCGTACAGGCCGCGCCGCGAGGGCTCCAGTTCGTCGATGATCTGCATCGCGCGGGGCTTGGGGGCGCCGGAGAGGGTGCCGGCGGGGAAGCAGGCGGTCAGTACGTCGAAGGCCGTACGGCCTTCGGCCACCTTGCCGGTGACCGTGGACACGATGTGCATGACGTGCGAGTAGCGCTCGATGGACATGAAGTCGACGACCTCCACGGAGCCGGGCTCGCAGACCCGGCCGAGGTCGTTGCGGCCCAGGTCGACGAGCATCAGGTGCTCGGCGCGCTCCTTGGGGTCGGAGATCAGCTCGTCGGCGTACGCCTGGTCCTCCTGGACGGTGGCGCCGCGCGGCCGGGTGCCCGCGATGGGGTGGACCATCGCCTGCCCGTCCTCGACCTTGACCAGGGCCTCCGGGGAGGAGCCCACGACGTCGAAGCCGTCGAAGCGGAAGAGGTACATGTACGGGGAGGGGTTGGTCGCCCGCAGGACCCGGTAGACGTCCAGCGCGCTCGCCGTGCACGCCGTCTCGAAGCGCTGGGAGGGGACGACCTGGAAGGCCTCGCCGGCCCGGATGCGCTCCTTGATGTCGTCGACGGCGACCTGGTAGTCGGGGCCGCCCCACAGCGCGGTGTACTCCGGCAGCTCGGACGGCGGGAGCGCCGCCGGGGGCTGCGAGACGGAGCGGGAGAGGTCCGCCTCCATGGCGTCGAGGCGGGCCACGGCGTCGTGATAGGCCTCGTCGACGCCCGTGTCGAGGTCGTTGTGGTTGATCGCGTTGGCGATCAGCAGGACCGAGCCGTCCCAGTGGTCCATGACCGCGAGGTCACTGGTGAGCAGCATGGTCAGCTCGGGCAGTTTCAGGTCGTCGCGCTCGCCGGGGCCGATCTTCTCCAGGCGGCGCACGATGTCGTAGCCGAGGTAGCCGACCATGCCGCCGGTGAACGGGGGCAGTCCGGACAGGCCTTGGCCCTGGACGAGGTCGTGCGGCGTGTGGAGGGCCTCGATGGTGGCGCGCAGGGCCGCGAGGGGGTCGCCGTGGGCCGGGACGCCGACGGGCGGGGTGCCCAGCCAGTGCGCCTGGCCGTCGCGCTCGGTGAGGGTGGCGGCCGAGCGGACGCCCACGAAGGAGTAGCGCGACCATGTTCGGCCGTTCTCCGCGGACTCCAGGAGGAAGGTGCCGGGGCGCTCGGCGGCGAGCTTGCGGTAGAGCGCGACGGGGGTGTCGCCGTCCGCGAGGAGCTTGCGGCTGACGGGGATGACACGCCGGTCGGTGGCCAGCTTGCGGAAGGTGTCGAGGTCCATGGCGGCTGACCTTACTGATCCACGGCCGGTACGCCGGAACCGGCGCCCCCTGCGTCCCCGGCGTCCTTGAGGAGCACGTCGGCGTCGAAGCAGGTGCGGTCGCCGGTGTGGCAGGCGGCGCCCACCTGGTCGACCTTGACCAGCAGGGTGTCGGCGTCGCAGTCGAGGGCGACGGACCTGACCCACTGGAAGTGTCCGGAGGTGTCGCCCTTGACCCAGTACTCCTGGCGGCTGCGCGACCAGTAGGTGCACCGGCCGGTCGTCAGCGTGCGATGCAGCGCCTCGTCGTCCATCCAGCCGAGCATCAGCACCTCACCGGTGTCGTACTGCTGGGCGATGGCGGGTACGAGCCCGTCGGCGCTGCGCCTGAGGCGTGCGGCGATCTCGGGATCCAGGCCGCTGGGCCTGCTGGGCGTGGGCGTGCTGGTCATGCCGACCATTGTGCCGCGCCGGCCGCACGTGTCCGGACGGCGTCCACTGGATGAGAGGGCCGGACCGGACGAGAGGACCGGACCGGGCGAGGCCGCCGGACAAAAGGGCGGGGCAGGTGAGATCGGTGGCCCGGAGAAGTGGGCGGACCGCGGGGGCGGTCGTAGGCTGGCAGACATGTCGACCCATGCGAAGCGTGAACGACTTCTCCTCGCCGATCTGTTGGAGGCCGAGGGACCGGACGCCCCGACTCTGTGCGAGGGCTGGAACACCCGTGATCTCGCCGCCCATGTCGTGGTGCGCGAGCGCCGCCCCGATGCCGCCGGCGGCATCCTGATCAAGCAGCTCGCCTCACGTCTCGACCGGGTGATGGCTGAGTTCGCCGCGAAGCCGTACGAAGAGCTGGTCCAGCTCATCCGTACGGGGCCGCCGCGCTTCTCGCCGTTCTCCCTCAAGCAGATCGACGAGGCGTCGAACGCGATCGAGTTCTACGTCCACACCGAGGACGTGCGCCGTGCCCGGCCGGACTGGGTGCCGCGGGTCCTCGACCCGGTCTTCCAGGACGCCCTGTGGTCCCGGCTCGAACGGGCGGCCCGGCTGATGGGCCGCGGCGCGCCCACCGGCCTGGTCCTGCGCCGCCCGGACGGCCAGACGGTCGTCGCCCACAAGGGCACCCCCGTGGTCACGGTCACCGGCGACCCCTCCGAGCTGGTCCTCTTCGCGCACGGCCGGCAGGGCGTGGCCGACGTGGAGGTGGACGGCGACAAGGACGCGATCGCCAAGCTCCAGGAGACGAAGCAGCTGGGTCTGTAGCCGGGAGCCGCGGCTCCTCGTCGGCTCCCCCTCGGCTCCCCTCGGCTGCTCCTCGCGAGGGCCCGCGCTCCGGGAGGGGCGCGGGCAGGCCACGCGGGTCGGCCCCGGGGCGATGCCTACCGGGGAAGTTCCGCGTGGCGCAACGCCCCGGAGCACAGCCCGGCCAGCCCGCCGAGCGCGCACACGCCCGCGCTGGCGGCGAAGACGGGTCCGGTCCCCCAGAGCGCGATCGCCGCGCCGGTCACCGGGAACGTGAGCGGGGCGAGCCCGAGGCTGAAGAGGCTCGCCACGGAGGTCACCCGGCCGACGAACGCGGGATCCGACTCGGTCTGCATCAGCGCCCCGCACAACGCCCCGCTCAGTCCTGCGAGCAGCCCCACGGCGAGCGCCACGCCGACCGCGGCGAGGACCGTGGGCACGAACGCGAGCGCCCCGACGGCGGCGGCCCCGACGGCGATCGTCACGGACAGCACCAGTCCCGCCCTCGGCACCCGCCCCCGTATCGTCAGCAGCAGGGACGCCGTGCCCGCCCCGGCCCCGAATCCGGCCAGTACCCAGCCCATCCCGGCGGCGCCCCAGCCGCGCTCGTCCGCGAGCAGGGCCAGGCCGACGTTCAGCGGTCCGACGAAGCCCAGGTCGCTCAGCGCGATGACCACCATGAGCCGGGCGAGGACGGGGTTCCGCCGGATGTGGCGCAGCCCGTCCCGCAGTTCGCGCGCGGCCGTCGGCCGGGCGGGCGGCTCCTGTCCGGCGGGCTCCTCCGACGGCTGTTCCGGCCGCCGCCCCATCCGGACGGCCGTGAGCAGCGGCAGCGCCACCGCGAAGAGCAGCGCCGCCGCGCCGAAGGCCGCCGCGGCTCCCCCGAGGGCCACTCCGAGGCCGCCGAGCGGGGCGCCCAGGACGTTGGCGAGACGGCTCGCCATGCCGCGCATGCCCTGTACGCGGGCCAGCTGGCCGCGGGCGGTGATCCTGGCCGGCAGCGCCCCGAGCGCGGGCATGAGCACGGCGTCGACCACTCCGAAGACCAGGGCGAGCAGTCCGAGCAGCCACAGTCCGGGGCTGCTCACCAGCAGCAGGACGGCGACGGCGGCCACCACCGCGCACCGCACGCCGGTGCTGGTGATCAGCACGCGGCGCGGGCCGAAGCGGTCGGCGATCACTCCCCCGCCCAGCATGAGCAGGGCGCGCGGTACGGCGCTCACGGCCATCACGAGCCCGGCCTGCGAGGGCGTACCGGACTGCACGGCGGCCCAGGACAGCGCCACGTAGTAGATGTTGTCGCCGATCGCCGAGGAGGCGTACGCGCCCAGCCAGCGCAGGACGTCGGGGTCGCGGTGGGCGGGGCGGTCCCCGGCCGGCGGAGCGTATGCGGAGATCGCGGGGGTGACGGTCACGTCGACGGCCTCTCTCGGACGATCGAACGGTCAGGTGCGGAACGGGAACGCGCGTGCGTGCAGCGCGACGTTCTCGCGCCCCTCGGTCTCGCCGGCCGCTTCCGCGGCTCGTCCCCTCTCGTCGTACTTCTTGGCGAGGGCGAGCAGCTCCGCGCTCAGCTCGGTCAGTTCGGCGGCGGTCAGCCGCAGCAGGGACTCGTTGTCCGAGGTGGCGGAGTTCCACTCGGGGCCCCAGGTGAGGCGCTCGTCGAGGTGGCGGCGGTACATGTCGGACCGCTGCTGGTGGAAGAGCCTGGTGGCGGCCAGGTGCGCGGCGGCCCGCTCGGGCGCGTCCCGGAAGTCCTTGTCCCTGATGCTCACGCCCTGTGAGGCGGGCTGCCACCAGCGCTCGCGGGCGTCACCGCTCTGCGGTTCGGCCGCCTCGATCAGCCCGTGCTCGGCGAGCTTGCGCAGGTGGTAGCTGACCAGGGAGACCGCTTCGTCGACCTGTTCGGCGAGCTGGGAGGCGGTGGCGGTGCGGGCCACGCACAGCCCCCGGTACAAGTGCATCCGCAGCGGATGGGCCAGGGCCTTGAGGGTGCCCAGGTCCGTGATCGGTTGGTTCTCCGTGCCGCTCATGAACCCCACCGTAGATACGAAAGAAAAGTTGCGCAATAAAAACTGCGCAACTTTTCTTTTGCATCGGTGGGAAAAAGAGCCCCGGCCGCAGCCGGGGCTCTCTACGGAGTGTTACCGCACGGGGTGTCCCGCCTCCCGCAGCACCTGCTTGACCTGGCCGATCCGCAGATCCCCGAAGTGGAAGACGGAGGCGGCGAGCACGGCGTCCGCGCCCGCGGTGACGGCCGGCGGGAAGTCGGCGAGGCTGCCGGCGCCGCCGGAGGCGATGACCGGCACCGTCACGTGCTTGCGTACGGCCTCGATCATCTCGATGTCGTAGCCGTCCTTGGTGCCGTCGGCGTCCATCGAGTTGAGCAGGATCTCGCCCGCGCCCAGCTCGGCGGCCCGGTGCGCCCACTCGACGGCGTCGATGCCGGTGCCCTTGCGACCGCCGTGGGTGGTCACCTCGAAGGTGCCCTCGGGAGTCCTGCGCGCGTCCACCGACAGGACCAGCACCTGCCGGCCGAACCGCTCCGCGATCTCGCGGATCAGGTCGGGGCGGGCGATGGCGGCCGTGTTGACGCCGACCTTGTCCGCGCCGGCCCGCAGCAGCTTGTCGACGTCCTCGGCGGTGCGCACACCGCCGCCCACCGTGAGCGGGATGAACACCTGCTCGGCGGTGCGGCGCACCACGTCGTAGGTGGTCTCGCGGTTGCCGGAGGACGCGGTGATGTCCAGGAACGTCAGTTCGTCGGCGCCCTCGGCGTCGTACACCTTGGCCATCTCGACGGGGTCGCCCGCGTCGCGCAGGTTCTGGAAGTTGACGCCCTTGACGACCCGGCCGTTGTCGACGTCCAGGCAGGGGATGACTCGTACGGCGAGGGTCATGAGGCGGACTCCCCCCGAGGGCCCGGTGCCGCCTCCCGGTACGCCTCCACCTCGACCTCGACCACCAGACCGGGGTCCACGAAGCCGGAGACGATGATCATGGAGGCGGCCGGCCGGACCGCGTCGAAGAACTCCTTGTGGGCGCGCCCGATGTCCTCCACGTCACGGGCGTGCGTGAGGTACATGCGCGTACGGACGACGTGCTCGCGGCCGAGGCCGAGCTGCTCCAGGGCCGCGAGGGCGACCTTGAAGGAGTTGACGGCCTGCTCGTACGGGTCTCCCCCGGCGATCTGGCCGTCGACCACGGAGGTGCAGCCGGAGACCAGCACCAGGCCGTTCGGGAGTTCCACCGCGCGGGAGTAGCCGAAGGCCTCCTCCCAGGGGGCGCCGGTCGTGACGCGTCGTACGGCGCTCACTCGGCCACCGCCGCGAGCGCCTCTTCCAGGGTGAACGCCTTGGCGTAGAGGGCCTTTCCGACGATCGAGCCCTCGACGCCGAGGGGCACGAGTTCGGCGATGGCGCGGAGGTCGTCCAGCGAGGACACGCCGCCGGAGGCGACCACGGGGCGGTCGGTGGCCGCGCAGACGTTCTTAAGGAGCTCCAGGTTCGGGCCCTGGAGCGTGCCGTCCTTGGCGATGTCGGTGACGACGTAGCGCGCGCAGCCCTCCTTGTCGAGGCGCTCCAGCGTCTCGTAGAGGTCGCCGCCGTCGCGGGTCCAGCCGCGGCCGCGCAGGGTGGTGCCGCGTACGTCGAGGCCGACCGCGATCTTGTCGCCGTGCTCGGCGATGATCTTGGCGACCCACTCGGGGGTCTCCAGGGCCGCGGTGCCGAGGTTCACCCGGGTGCAGCCGGTGGCGAGGGCCGCGGCGAGCGTGTCGTCGTCACGGATGCCGCCGGACAGCTCCACCTTGATATCCATGGCGCGGGCGACCTCGGCGATCAGCGCGCGGTTGTCGCCCGTGCCGAACGCGGCGTCCAGGTCCACCAGATGCAGCCACTCGGCGCCCGACCGCTGCCAGGCGAGGGCCGCCTCCAGCGGCGAGCCGTACGAGGTCTCCGTACCGGACTCGCCGTGCACGAGCCGGACGGCCTGGCCGTCACGGACGTCGACGGCGGGGAGGAGTTCGAGCTTGGCCATGGTCTACAGGGTTCCGATCCAGTTGGTGAGCAGCTGGGCTCCGGCGTCGCCGGACTTTTCGGGGTGGAACTGGGTGGCCCACAGGGCGCCGTTCTCGACGGCCGCCACGAAGGGCTTGCCGTGCGTGGACCAGGTGACGAGCGGTGAGCGCATCGCCGGGTTCGCGGTCTCCAGGGACCAGTCGTGGACGGCGTACGAGTGCACGAAGTAGAAGCGGGCGTCGTCGTCGAGGCCGGCGAAGAGCTGGGTGCCCGCCGGGGACTCGACGGTGTTCCAGCCCATGTGGGGCACGATGTCGGCCTGGAGCGGTTCGACCGATCCCGGCCACTCGTCGAGGCCCTCGGTCTCGACGCCGTGCTCGATGCCGCGTTCGAAGAGGATCTGCATGCCGACGCAGATGCCCATGACAGGTCGGCCGCCGGCGAGGCGGCGTCCGACGATCCAGTCGCCGCGCGCGTCCCGCAGGCCCTTCATGCAGGCGGCGAAGGCACCGACGCCCGGCACCAGCAGCCCGTCGGCGTTCATGGCCGTGTCGAAGTCGCGCGTTATCTCGACCTCGGCGCCCGTGCGCGCGAGTGCGCGTTCGGCGGACCTGACGTTCCCGAAGCCGTAGTCGAAGACGACCACGCGCTTTGAAGAGGTACTCAATTCCACACCTCCAGCCGGACGACACCGGCCACGAGACACATCGCCGCGCCGATGGACAGCAGCACGATGAGGCTCTTGGGCATCTGCTGCTTGACGAAGGAGTAGACGCCGCCGAGCAGGAAGAGCCCGACGACGATCAGGATGGTGGAGAGGCCGCTCATGCCTACAGCGCGCCCTTCGTGGAGGGAAGGATGCCCGCCGCGCGCGGGTCGCGCTCGGAGGCGTACCGCAGGGCGCGGGCGAGCGCCTTGAACTGGCACTCCACGATGTGGTGCGCGTTGCGCCCGTACGGCACGTGCACGTGCAGGGCGATCTGCGCCTGGGCGACGAAGGACTCCAGGATGTGCCGGGTCATCGTCGTGTCGTACTCGCCGATCATCGGCGCCATCTTCTCGGGCTCGGTGTGCACGAGGTAGGGGCGCCCGGAGAGGTCGACGGTCACCTGGGCGAGCGACTCGTCCAGCGGGACGGTGCAGTTGCCGAAGCGGTAGATGCCGACCTTGTCGCCGAGCGCCTGCTTGAAGGCGCCGCCCAGCGCGAGGGCGGTGTCCTCGATGGTGTGGTGCGAGTCGATGTGCAGATCGCCGTCGGTCTTCACGGTCAGGTCGAACAGACCGTGCCGGCCGAGCTGGTCGAGCATGTGGTCGTAGAAGCCGACGCCAGTCGACACATCGACCTTTCCGCTGCCGTCGAGATCGATCTCGACGACGACGGAGGTCTCCTTGGTGATCCGTTCGACACGGCCTACGCGGCTCATGCGCTCTGCTCCTTCGGGGGTGCGGGGGTGTCCCCCGCGGATTTCGGCAACTCGCGCGGCAAAGCGCGCGACAGCTCACGGACCGCGTCGAGGAACGCGTCGTTCTCGGCCGGGGTGCCGGCGGTGACCCGCAGCCATCCCGGTACGCCGTTGTCCCGGACCAGGACGCCCCGGTCCAGGATCCGCCGCCAGGCCTCGTGCGAGCCCTGCTCGCCGTCGAACCGCCCGAACTGGACGAAGTTGGCGTCGGACTCGGTGACCTCGAAGCCGAGGACGCGCAGTGCGTCGACCAGCCGGTCCCGCTCGGTCTTCAGGTGCTCGACGTACCCGAGCAGCGTGTCGGTGTGCTCCAGGGCGGCCAGCGCGGTCGCCTGGGTGACGGCCGACAGGTGGTAGGGCAGCCGTACGAGCTGGACGGCGTCCACGACCGCGGGGTGGGCGGCGAGATAGCCGAGGCGCAGCCCGGCCGCGCCGAAGGCCTTCGACATGGTGCGGGACACGACGAGATTCGGCCGACCTTCGAGCAGCGGCAGCAGTGACTCACCGTGACTGAACTCGACGTAGGCCTCGTCGACGACGACCATCGCGCCACCGGTTTCGGCCCGTGCCGCCTGCGCCGCCTCGTACAGCGCGAGGACCGTTTCGGGTGGAACGGCGTTGCCCGTGGGGTTGTTGGGGGTGGTGATGAACACGACGTCGGGCCGGTGCTCGGCGACGGCCTTCGCGGCCTCGGCCGGGTCGATCGTGAAGTCGTCGTTGCGTGGTCCTGAGATCCATCCGGTGCCGGTGCCGCGCGAGATCAGTCCGTGCATCGAGTACGAGGGCTCGAAGCCGATGGCGGTGCGGCCGGGCCCGCCGAAGGTCTGCAGCAGCTGCTGGATGACCTCGTTCGAGCCGTTGGCCGCCCAGACGTTCTCGACGCCGACCACGTACTTGGTGGTCTTCGTCAGATAGGCGGCCAGTTCGGTGCGCAGCTCCACCGCGTCCCGGTCGGGGTAGCGGTTGAGGTTCCGGGCCGCCTCGCGCACCCGCTCGGTGATCCGCTCGACGAGCGCCTCGGGCAGCGGGTACGGGTTCTCGTTGGTGTTGAGCCGTACGGGCACGTCGAGCTGGGGCGCGCCGTACGGGGACTTCCCGCGCAGCTCGTCGCGGACGGGCAGGTCGTCGATACCGACGGAGCTGCCGGGGGAGATGTCGGAGGTACTCACTTGCCTGGCACCTTCCAGCCGAACCGGGCCTTGACCGCGGCGCCGTGGGCGGGGAGGTCCTCCGCCTCCGCCAGTGTCACCACGTGGTGGGCGACCTCGGCGAGCGCGTCGCGCGTGTAGTCGACGATGTGGATGCCGCGCAGGAAGGACTGCACGGACAGCCCCGAGGAGTGGCAGGCGCAGCCGCCGGTCGGCAGGACGTGGTTGGAGCCGGCCGCGTAGTCGCCGAGGGAGACGGGCGCCCAGGGTCCGACGAAGACCGCGCCGGCGTTCCTGACCCTTTCGGCCACGGCGCCCGCGTCGGCCGTCTGGATCTCCAGGTGCTCGGCGCCGTACGCGTTGACGACCCGCAGGCCCTCCTCCACACCGTCGACCAGCACGATCGCGGACTGCCGGCCGGCGAGCGCCGGGACGATCCGGTCCTCGACGTGCTTGGTGGCGGCGACCTGCGGCTCCAGCTCCTTGGCGACCGCGTCGGCCAGCGCGACCGAGTCGGTGACGAGGACGGCGGCGGCGAGGGGGTCGTGCTCGGCCTGGCTGATCAGGTCGGAGGCGACGTGCACCGGGTCGGCGCTCTCGTCGGCGAGGATCGCGATCTCGGTCGGTCCGGCCTCGGCGTCGATGCCGATCCGGCCGGCGAAGTAGCGCTTGGCGGCGGCGACCCAGATGTTGCCGGGTCCGGTGACCATGTCGGCGGGGGCGCAGGACTCGGTGCCGTACGCGAACATCGCCACGGCGGTCGCGCCGCCGGCCGCGTACACCTCGTCGATGCCGAGCAGCGCGCAGGCGGCCAGGATCGTCGGGTGCGGCAGGCCGCCGAAGTCGGCCTGGGCGGGCGAGGCGAGCGCGATCGACTCGACGCCGGCCTCCTGCGCCGGGACCACGTTCATGATCACGGAGGAGGGGTAGACCGACCGGCCGCCGGGCGCGTACAGGCCGACGCGGTCGACGGGCACCCACTTCTCGGTGACCGAGCCGCCGGGGACCACCTGGGTGGTGTGCGTGGTGCGGCGCTGCTCGCGGTGGACGATGCGGGCGCGGCGGATCGACTCCTCCAGGGCCGCGCGGACGGCCGGGTCGAGCTGGTCGAGCGCGTCCGTGAGGGCCCGCACGGGGACCCGTACGGACTCCAGGCGTACGCCGTCGAACCTCTCCGCGTAGTCGATCAGCGCCGCGTCGCCCCGATGATGCACGGCCTCGCAGATCGGACGCACCTTCTCCAGGGCGGCCGAGACGTCGAAGTCGGCTCGGGGCAGCAGGTCGCGCAGGGCGGGGCCCTCGGGAAGGGCGTCGCCGCGCAGATCGATTCGAGAGATCACGTAGCTAATTCTCTCAGACGGCCGTCGGGCGCCGGACGGCTGTATCAATCGCTGATACGAGCCGCGGACCACCGGCCGCCGCGTGGCTTGATCCGGCCCCCCATGGTCACTGAGAGCCACCACCGTCACTCTCGGCGTTCAGGCGCCGACTCAGCGGGCATCACAGGGACGGCTGTACGAACTCGCGAGTAGCTGGGGAGAGAGAGAAAACCGTGACCGATGGGGCCGGCCTGCGCGTCGGTGAACTGCCCGACGACCTGACCGCGGCCGAGGCCGGCATGTGGCAGGCGTTCCGCAACGGCAGCGTGTACGACCTCCGTGCCGGGGACACCGTCGTCGACGATCCGCACGGCGGTCACCCCTGGGGCCCGGAGCGCACGGTGCGGGCCCGGATCGTGTGCTGGCTGCTGCTGAACGGGCCTCCCGCGCTCGACGGCCGGGTGGCCTCCCTCAAGCTGGCCGGGATCCAGATCGTCGACTCCCTCGATCTCGCGGGCGGCACCGTCGAGCCGTACGTCGAGATGAAGGGCTGCCGCTTCGAGAGGGAGATCCTGCTGCCGGAGTCCCGGTTCACCACCCTGCGTCTGGTGGACTGCGCGATACCCCGGCTGGAGGCGGCCCGGCTGCACACCGAGGGCGATCTGCACCTGCCGCGCTGCCGCTTCCACAACGGCATCCGACTCACCGACGCGCACATCGGCACGGATCTGCTGCTCAACCAGTCCGTGATCTACCGGGACCGGCGCGACAACTCCCTCGTCGGCGACGGGATGACCATCGGGCAGGACCTGCAGGCCGAGATGATGGAGTCGCACGGCGAGCTGAGCCTGCGCGGCGCGAAGGTGGGCGTCTCGCTCAGCCTGCGCGGCAGCAGGCTGGCCAATCCGTACGGACGCCGGGCGCTGAACGCCCCGCAGCTGACCGTCGGACGCACCATGTATCTGACCCCCGCGGGCGTCCTCGACCCCGTGCAGACCAGCGGCCGGACGCCCGCGCGCGGCACCCGGGTCCAGCGGTTCGAGTGCGAGGGCGGGATCCGGCTCGACGACGGCCGGTTCGGGGACGCGGTGGACTTCGAGCAGGCCCGCCTCACCCTGCGCGACGACCAGGAGGTCTCGCTGCGCCGCGTCCAGGTGCCCGAGCTGCGGTTCCTGGGCCGCCGTCCGCAGCGCGGACGGGTCGTGCTGAACGGGGCGCGGGTCGTCACCCTCGTCGACCAGGCGACCAGCTGGCCGGGCGCGGGCCAGCTGCAGATGGGCGGCTTCCAGTACGAGTCCCTGGTGCCGCGCGGCCCGTTCCCGCTGGCCCGGCGCCTGCAGTGGGTGGCCGCGGCCACTCCCGAGTACAACCCGGAGCCGTACGAGCGCCTCGCCACGGTGCTGCGCAACGGCGGCGAGGACGAGGACGCGCGCGAGGTGCTGCTCGCCAAGCAGCGCCACCGCCGGGAGAACCTGCCGATAGCGGCCAGGCTGTGGGGTTACGTGCAGGACTGGACGGTCGCCTACGGGTACCGGCCGGGGCGTGCGGCCATCTGGATGGGCGTGCTGTGGGCGGTGACCTCCCTCGCCTTCGCGCACGCCGACCATCCGCCGCTCAAGAGCGGCGAGCATCCGCCGTGGAACCCGTCGATCTTCGCCCTGGACCTGCTGCTGCCGCTCATCGACCTCGGCCAGGCCGGCTACTGGCAGCTGCGCGGCGGCTGGCAGTGGCTGGCCGCGGTGGTGATCCTGCTGGGCTGGGTCCTGGCGACGACGGTGGCGGCGGGCGCCACCCGCACGCTCCGCAGAGGCTGAGCGGCCGCCGAGCCCATGGGCCGGGAGCCCCGCACGGGCCGGGCGGTCCCTGTCGCACGGTCGCCCCACAGCTGCCCGACACCTGAGCAACAGTCACCTTTTACTCACCCTTGACCATTTTTCACGCAACCGAACCACGGTTACGAAAGCGTCACCGAGCACCCTCTGGCACACGTCCGACCTGCGGTTTTCAATGGACCTCACCATGGCACTGCTGCGAGCGCTCCTCCGTACGGTCCGGATGGCGCGGAACACTTCGAGTCTCGCCGCCGGTCTGCCCGACGACGACGAGGTACTGCTCGACGCCCCGGACGAACGGCTCGGCCCGGCCCTGGTCGCGGCGGGCCGCGGCGAGTACGGCAGCGCGGCCAAGCTGCTGTCCGCCACCCGCGAGGCCGCCGAGTGGGAGAACCGGGACCGGTACACGACGCGCCTCGCGGCCTTCGCCCTCTCCCGCGGCGAGTGGTTCGACGACTGGCGCGCCGCCGCCCCGCACGACCCCGACGCCGCTCTGGTCAGGGCCGAGCTCGCGGTGTGCCGGAGCTGGCGGTCACCGGCCCGCGCCGAGTTGCTGCGCCAGGTCGGACCGCTGATCTCCGCCGCCGCCGAGGGCTCCCCGCGCGACCCGGTGCCGTGGCGGATCGCACTGGACCACGCCCGGGGCACGAACGCGCCGCACACCGAGTTCGAGCAGCTGTGGGCACAGGCCGTACGCCGCTCCCCGCACCACTACGGCTGCCATGTGGCCGCCCTGCAGTACCTGTCCGCCGCCTGGTACGGCTCGCACCGCGAGTGCTTCGACTTCGCCGAGCGCGCCGCGCAGGACGCGCTGCCCGGCTCCCTGGTCCAGGCACTGCCCGTACGGGCGGCCTTCGCCTATCTGACCGAGGGCGGCGGGGCCGCCGTCGGCCGCGAGCGCCTCGACAGGGCGGCCGACCTGGCCATCGCCCTCTCCGCGGAGTACGAGGACGCCGACCCGTGGCCCGCGGAGGTCCGCAATCTGCTCACCTACGTGCTGATCCGGCTCGAACGCTGGGAGGACGCGCTGGAACAGCTGCGCCGGATCGGCCCGTACGCCACCTCGTTCCCCTGGGACCGTGTCTCGGACGATCCGCTCGGCCAGTTCCTGGAACTGCGCGACGGGATCCGCCTCCAGGTGGCCTCGGACAGGCCCCTGAGGTCACGCATCGGGGATCTTCCGCATCCACGGAGTGAGCACGGCGGACGCGCGCCCTCCGGTGACCATTAGGCTTTCGCGTCGTGACCACCGTCCGGCTCCCACTCTTCCCCCTGAACTCGGTGCTGTTTCCCGGGCTCGTCCTGCCGCTGAACATCTTCGAGGAGCGCTATCGCGCGATGATGCGCGATCTGCTGAAGACACCTGAGGACGAACCGCGCCGGTTCGCCGTCGTCGCCATCCGCGACGGCCACGAGGTCGCGGCCACCTCGCCCGGCATGCCGGACCAGACGGCCGTGCCGCGGCGCGGGCCCTCGGCCGGCTTCGGCGACGACCCGCTGAAGGCCTTCCACTCGGTGGGCTGCGTCGCCGACGCGGCGACCGTCCGGGAGCGGGCCGACGGCAGCTTCGAGGTGCTGGCCACCGGGACGACCCGGGTGCGGCTGGTCTCCGTGGACGCCTCCGGGCCCTACCTGACGGCCGAGCTCGAGGAACTGCCGGAGGAGCCCGGCGAAGAGGCCGGGGCGCTGGCGGAAGGGGTGCTGCGGGCCTTCCGGCAGTACCAGAAGCGGCTGGCGGGCGCGCGGGAGCGGTCCCTTGCGACCGGGGCCGATCTGCCGGACGAGCCGTCCGTCGTCTCGTACCTGGTCGCGGCTGCGGCCATGCTGGACGTCCCGGCGAAACAGCGGCTGCTCCAGGCACCGGACACGGCGTCCCGGCTGCGCGAGGAGCTGACGCTGCTGCGGGCGGAGACCGCGATCATCCGCAATCTGCCCTCGCTGCCCGCGTCGGAGCTGACCCGCGGGCCGACCAGCCTCAACTGAACGGGTTCGCGAGCCCCAGTCCGTAAGAAGGGTCTTCTCTTGGCGAAGAAGGCGAAGAAGCAGCAGGCGGGCGGAACCCCGGCGACCGTGGCGCTCACCGCGGCCGGGGTCGAGTTCACGGTGCACGCCTACGAACACGATCCGGCGCATCCCTCGTACGGGGAGGAGGCGGCCGAGGCCATGGGCGTGTCCCCGGACCGGGTCTTCAAGACGCTGGTCGCGGACGTCGACGGGGAGCTGACGGTCGCCGTCGTGCCCGTGGCCGGCTCCCTCGACCTGAAGGCGCTGGCGGCGGCGGTGGGCGGCAAGCGGGCCGCGATGGCCGATCCGGCCGCCGCGGAGCGCACCACGGGGTACGTCCGCGGGGGCATCTCCCCGCTCGGGCAGCGCAAGCGGCTCCGTACGGTCCTGGACGCGTCCGCGAGCGGGCACGCGACGATCTGTGTCTCCGCCGGGCGGCGGGGGCTGGAGGTCGAGCTGGCTCCGGACGACCTCGCGGGGCTCACGGGCGCGGTGGTCGCCGCCGTCGGGCGGGCGTGAACCCTCGGCGGGCCGTGTGTGAACCCTCGCCGGGCTGTGCGCGCCCCCCTCGACGACGGGCGGGCGTGACCCCTCGGCGGGTGTGCGTGCCCCTTCGGCAGGCTTGCGTGACCCCTCGACGGGGGCCCGGTTCTCGGTTAAGTACCGAGGACATGTCCAAGAAGACGCGCAAGCGGAAGTGGCGGGTACGCAAGGGGCGGGCGAATCATGGGCGTCGGCCCGCGTAGGCGCTCCGCTCGGCTGTGAGCGCCCCCTTGGCCCGTGATTCGTCTGCGGGTGCGTCAAGGCTGGGCGCGCGGTTCCCCGCGCCCCTGCGGGGCTGCCCCACCCAAGGGCGGGCTCCGTCAGGGCTGCGGGGTCTGGGGGTAGTACGGGGAGTCGAAGGGGTCCGGGTCCCTGGGGGCGAAGAGGGCCGTCAGGCCCAGGTGGATCAGCAGGGCCGAGACGGACCAGGCGAGCAGGGCGCCCTTGGCGCCGAGTTCAAGCGGGGCGTCGAAGGCGACGCCCTTGCCGACCTCCTTGGCGTGCGCGACCACGTCCTGCGTGGGGCCGAGCCAGACACCGAGGCGCCAGGCGACCAGGGAGCCGAGGATGCCGCCGACGGTGAGGGCGACGACGAGCGCGATACCGCCCCGGCGCCGCAGAAGGAACACCGCCAGCGCGCTGACCAGGCCGAGGGCGAGTGCCAGCAGGGTGAATGTGCCGTCCACACCGATGGCCTGCTCCCCCTCCGTGTCCTTGAGGTACACGGTGGTGTCGTCCGAGATGAGCGGCACGTGCGGCGCGAGCCACCACCACAGGACACCGAGCAGCAGGCCGGCGACCGCCATCGCGACCGTGACGACCGCGGCCTCGCGCAGCTCTGTCTTCATTCCGGGACCGTCCTCCTCGAAACCGGGATGACCGAGCCCGTACCCGGCGGGCGGCGCCTGCCAGGCGTCGTGCGGCGGCTGGTGGTTCGGCGGCGGAGGCGGGTTCAGCGGTGCGGTCACACCGACATCGTGCCAGGCCCGCCTGTCGGGCGCGTCACCGGACGGCCGCCCGGCGGTAGGCCCAGGTCGCGACGGCCAGCGAGGCGACGCCGACACCCGCGCACACGGCCAGGTCGAGCAGGACCAGGCCCCAGTCCGGGTCCGGCCCGAAGGTCAGCCTGAGCGCCTCGACCCCGTAGGTGGAGGGCATCAGATCACGCGCCCACTGCATGAAGGTCGGCAGCCGGTCCGGCGGCAGCACGCCGAGCAGCAGCGCGGCGGACATGCCCAGCTGACCGAGCAGCGTGGCCAGTTCGGGGCGCGGGGCGAGCAGTCCGAGCGCCGCTCCGAGCCCGGCGAGCGCCGCGCCCGCGAGCGGGATGACGGCGGCGAGGATCCACAGGTGCGTCAGCGGCAGCTGGAAGAGGACGCTGCCCACGACGGCGGTCACGAGCGTCCCGGGCACGGTGAAGGAGGCGTACGCGGCGGCCGCGCCGAGCACGACGGCGGCGGGCGGCACGGGCAGCGTCGCGTAGTGGTCGAGGCCGCCGCTGGCGCGCAGCTGGCCGAAGTACTGGGCGAGCAGGTTGAGCGCGACGAACGCGACCACGAGGACCGACGAACCGGCGACCACGGCCTGCGCCTCACCGCCGCCGTCCACGACCCCGCGCATCAGGACCATGATCCCGATGGACTGGAAGGTCGCCACGAACAGCAGGGGGATCCGCGCCACCCTGGCCCGGGAGAGCTGCGCCCGGTAGACGGCGGCCAGCGCCGGCCAGAGCCGCGCGCGCGGCCCGAGCCCGGCCACCGCACGGACACCGTCCTCGGTGTCCGTGCCATGTCCGGACCGGCTCCCGTCCACGCGGGCTGCGCCGGGCAGGACCTCGGCGGGTACGACACTCACGTCGAGCGGCTCCTGTTCGCTTCGGCTTCGGTGTACCTGTTCCGTACGGCTGCGGAGGCCCGCACGCTCATGCCTTGACCAACCCCCGTACGCTTCCGGCGCTGCCGCCCAGAGCCAGGTACACGTCCTCCAGGCTCGGCGTGGCGAGCGTGAAGTCGTCCAGGGCGGCGAAGGCGGCGCCGCCGGTGACCGCCGCGACGGCCGCTCGGGCCTCCTCGGGAGAGAGCCGCAGCGACCAGCGACGGCCCGACTCTACGGCGCGGTCGCGCAGGGCGGCGACCTCGGGCACGTCGAGCGGGGCACGCTCGCGCCAGACCAGTTCGAGGCGCACCTCGCCGGCGACCTGCTCCTTCAGCCCGGACGGGGTGTCGCAGGCGATGACACGGCCCCGGTCGAGCACGGCGACCCGGTCGAGGACGGTCTCGGCCTCGATGACGTTGTGGGTGACGAGCAGGACGGTGGTGGCGTTCTCGGCCCGGCGCCGGTCGACGGCGGCCCAGACGGCGCGGCGGGCGACGGGGTCCATGCCGGTGGTCGGCTCGTCGAGGACGAGGAAGGGGCGCGCGCCGACGAGGGTGGTGGCGAAGCAGGCGAGACGCCGCTGTCCGCCGGAAAGCTTCTTGAGGGGCCGCGAGGCGAGCGCCGTCAGCCCCAGCTCCTCCAGGACCGCGTCCCGCTCGGCCCGCGCGGTGCGCACGTCGAGCCCGCGCAGCCGCCCGGTGGTCTCCGCGGCGAGCGACACGGTCAGCTCGTCGAGCGCGGTGGACTCCTGCCCGAGGTACGCGAGGATCCGCGCGGCCCGCTCGGGGTGGCGCACGATGTCGTGGCCGAGGATCTCGACGCTGCCGCGGTCGGGGCGCATCAGCCCGGTCAGCTGGCGTACGAGGGTGGTCTTGCCTGCGCCGTTCGGCCCGAGCAGCCCGAAGATCTCGCCCTGCCTGATGTCGATCCGCACCCCGTCGGTGGCCCGCACCTCGGGTGTGCCGGGCACCCCGCGCCGCCCGCGCACCGCCGGATAGGTCTTCGTAAGATCCCGCACGGCGCACACGACTCCCCCGCCGTGCCCGTCCCGGACTGCCTGTGCGGTGCGCGTACTCACGAGAACCGAGAGTACGGGGTCCCACGCCCCGAACAACGCCCGGGTCGGACATACCCTGCCAGGAACGGCCACCCGACAACGCCTCCAGGGGCGCGGGGAACGGCGCGGTCTTCGCCTCCAGGGGCGCGGGGAACGGCGCAGTCTGTTGCCTTTCGCCTCCAGGGGCGCGGGGAACGGCGCAGTCTGTTGCCTTTCGCCTTTAGGGGCGCGGGGAACGGCGCAACAAGCCCCCACCGGGCCCGCAGCCGACACTCAACCCCCCGCCCGGCGCCGAACCACTCCCACCCGCACCCCACCAGCCCTTGGGCAAAAGACCAACCCACCTACTCCCCTGCGGGAGCATGCTCCGCAGAGGTCCGCGCCTCGACCTCCCGCCAGAACCCGGCCCGAATCGCATACCGATCATGCTCATCGATCTGATCGTCCTTGTGCGCGAGCAGCCCGAACCGAGCCGCGTACCGCAACAGCTCCCCGTCGATCCGATGCGGCACCCGCGGATACATCGTGGACAGCTTCGGCAGCTGCGACTGGTCGGCCAACCGCTCCATCCACCGCCGAGCGAACACCTGCCCGACCTCGAACGGATCACCGCCCACCGTGGTGATGTCCTCCTCACGGTCCGCCCACCGCTGCTCGGCCGAGGTGAGCTGCGCGAGCGTCGGCAGCAGCGCGGCCTCCGCGTTCTCGGCGGCGGTGCCGGGCCGGTCCACCCACCCCTTGTCGGACGACCACCGCAGCGTCGCGTTCGCGGGATGCTGCGCCGCCGTCTGCCCACCGGACGCACCCGGCGCCCCGGGGGCCCGCAGCGCGGCCAGGTCCTTCGGCGTGGGTACACCCTTCGCGGTCGGCACCCGCGCCTCCGTGCCGTTCTCGCCCGGCGCGGCCTGCGTGTGCTCGGCCTCCGCCGCGGTCCGCTCATCGGCGGTGCCCAGGGCGGAAGCCGGCGCGGAGCCGAGCCCCGCGCCCAGGGCGGACTCGGGCAGCGGCGCGGAGAGGATCGCGGCGATCTCGGGCCGCGGCACGGGCGGCGGCGCGCAGACCCCGCCCAGATCCTTGGACCGTACGGCCTTGGTGATCCAGATCCGGTCCAGCACGCGCCGCTCGTCGGCCTCGGCGACAAGGTCCTCGGACTGGTTGTAGTCGCCGTCCGCGGCCTGCACGGCCCACAGGTGCACGGCGACCCCGTGTTCCTTGGCGGCCATCATTCCGGGCAGCAGATCCCCGTCGCCGGTGACGAGCACGACGTCGGAGCAGGCACGGTTGCGCGCCAGTTCGGTCAGCTCGGCGTGCATGGCGGCGTCCACGCCCTTCTGCGCCCACCGCCCGTCGCTGCGGGTCAGCGCGCCCAGGCGCACCGTGACCCGGGGCATCACGCGCAGCCTGCGGTGCTCCGGCTGCGGTACGCGGTCGGGGGCGCCGTCGAACCAGTAGATGCGCAGCAGGGGCCGGTCCGTCTCGGACTCGGCACGCTCGCGCAGCCCCTGGATGAGGGCGGCGTGGTCGACGGTGATCCGGGATCGTGAGGGTTCCCCGGCAAGAAGACTGGCAGCGGCCCCGAGCAGATAACCGGCGTCCACCAGGACAATGCAGCGGTCCACGCGATCCACCCTCTTTCCGGGAGGTTTGCTTCGGGCTTCCTTCGAGTCTGCCCGACCACGCGGAGGTTAACGGCCGGAACTCGATCTTCGGCGTGGCGGATCGGGGGATCACGCGCCTACAGGCCTTATTACGCACGGTAATTCTCCGAAATGCGCGACTCCTCCGGCTATGTGAGTCTGGTCCCGGCCCTGGCACCTAAAACCCCCGTAGGAGGCAGCACCATGGCCAAGAACAAGAACCGCAAGCAGGGCGGCGAACAGGACCGTTCGTCGCAGCCGGAGCGTACGCAGGAGCAGTCCGAGCGGTCCTCGGCACAGGAGCGGCAGTCGCCTGTGTCGCAGATCCAGGGCAGCCCGGCCGACGTCGCCCGCAAGCACCAGAAGCGTTTCGGCCACAACTAGGTCCGGCGCACGAGCCGTTGAGGCTCTGGCACACGCCGAGGGGCGCACCCGTGCACGGGTGCGCCCCTCGCGCCGTTCCGAAGCCGTGGGTCCGGAAGCCCGGAGAACCACGGGTCCGGAGAACCGGAGGTCCGGAGGTCCGGGAAGCCGTCAGCCGGTGGTCGCCAGGCAGGCCGGGCCCAGCAGCACCTTCAGGTCGCCGAAGAGCGCGGGATCCGCCTTCACCCGGTGCCGGTCGAGCCGCAGGACCGTGGTCTTGCTCGGTCCCTGGAGCCGGATCCGCACCTCGCTCTCGCCCCGGTGGTGGCTGAGGATCTCGCCGAGCCTGCTGACCATGGGCGGGGTGATCTTCAGGGCCGGGATGGTGAGGATCACGGGCGCGTTGGTGCCCGCGTTGGAGAGGTCCGGGACCTGGAGCTCCATCGCGACCAGGCGCGGTACGTCCTCACGCTTGTCGAGGCGGCCCTTGACGAACACCACCGCGTCCTCGACGAGTTGGGTCGACACCAGCTGGTAGGTCGCGGGGAAGAACATGCACTCGATGGAGCCGGCGAGGTCCTCCACGGTGGCGATGGCCCAGGCGTTGCCCTGCTTGGTCATCTTGCGCTGGAGGCCGGAGATGATGCCGCCGATGGTGACGACCGCGCCGTCCCCGTGCTCACCGCCGGTGAGCTGGGCGATGCCCGCGTCGGCCTTGTCGGACAGCACGTGCTCCAGACCGAAGAGCGGGTGGTCGGAGACGTACAGGCCGAGCATCTCCCGCTCCTGGGCGAGCAGATAGGCCTTGTCCCACTCGTCGGTGGTGAACTCCACGTCGAGTCCGAAGCCGGGCTCGGTGTTGTCCGCGTCGCCCATGCCGCCGAAGAGGTCGAACTGGCCCTCGGCCTCCTTGCGCTTGACCGCGACCACGTTGTCGATCATCGGCTCGAAGTGCGCGGTGAGGCCCTTGCGGGTGTGCCCCATCGTGTCGAAGGCGCCGGCCTTGATGAGTGATTCCGTGGTGCGCTTGTTGCAGGCGGCGGCCTCGACCTTGTCGAGGTAGTCGGGGAACGAGTTGTACTTCCCCTTGGCCTTGCGGCTGCGGATGATCGACTCGACGACGTTCGTACCGACGTTGCGCACCGCGGAGAGGCCGAAGAGGATCACGTCGTCGCCCTGCGCGGCGAAGTTCTGCTCGGACTCGTTGACGTTCGGCGGCAGGACCTTGATCTTCATGCGGCGGCACTCGTTGAGGTAGACCGCCGACTTGTCCTTGTCGTCCTTGACCGAGGTGAGCAGCGCGGCCATGTACTCGGCCGGGTAGTTCGCCTTCAGATAGCCGGTCCAGTACGACACCAGTCCGTACGCGGCCGAGTGCGCTTTGTTGAACGCGTATCCGGCGAACGGGACCAGCACGTCCCACAGGGCCTGGATCGCCTCGGCGCTGTAGCCGTTCTTCTGGGCGCCCTCCTGGAAGAGGACGAAGTTCTTCGCCAGCTCGTCGGGCTTCTTCTTGCCCATCACGCGGCGCAGGATGTCGGCCTCGCCGAGCGAGTAGCCGGCGATGATCTGGGCGGCCTTCTGGACCTGCTCCTGGTAGACGATCAGGCCGTAGGTGACCGCCAGGACCTCTTCGAGCGGCTCCTCCAGCTCCTTGTGGATCGGCGTGATCTCCTGGCGCTTGTTCTTGCGCTCCGCGTAGTTGATGTGCGAGTTCATGCCCATCGGGCCCGGCCGGTAGAGGGCCGAGACGGCGGAGATGTCCTCGAAGTTGTCGGGCTGCATCTGGCGGAGCAGCGAGCGCATCGGGCCGCCGTCGAACTGGAAGACGCCGAGGGTGTCACCGCGGCAGAGCAGTTCGAAGGTCTTGGGGTCGTCCAGCGGGAGGGAGAGCATCTCCAGGTCGATGCCCTTGTTGGCCTTCACCATCTTGATGGCGTCGTCCATGATCGTGAGGTTGCGCAGGCCCAGGAAGTCCATCTTGAGCAGGCCGAGCGACTCGCACTGCGGGTAGTCCCACTGGGTGATCGTCACGTTGTCGGTGTGCCGCACCCAGACCGGGGCGTGGTCGACGATGGGCTCGCTGGACATGATCACGCCGGCCGCGTGCACACCCATCTGCCGGACCAGGCCCTCGACGCCCTTGGCGGTGTCGATGACCTTCTTGACGTCCGGCTCGTTCTCGTACATCCCGCGGATCTCGCCGGCCTCGCCGTAGCGCGGGTGCTTGGGATCGGTGATGCCGTTCAGGTCGATGCCCTTGCCGAGGACGTCGGCGGGCATCGCCTTGGTGAGCCGGTCGCCCATCGCGTACGGGTAGCCCAGCACGCGCGCGGAGTCCTTGATGGCGTTCTTCGCCTTGATCTTGCCGTACGTGCCGATCATGGCGACCTTGTCGGCGCCGTACTTCTCCGTCACGTACCTGATCACCTCGACGCGCCGACGCTCGTCGAAGTCGATGTCGACGTCGGGCATGGAGACGCGCTCGGGGTTCAGGAACCGCTCGAAGATCAGTCCGTGCGGGATCGGGTCGAGGTCGGTGATGCCCATGGCGTACGACACGATCGAGCCGGCCGCGGAGCCTCGGCCGGGGCCGACCGCGATGCCCTGCTTCTTGGCCCACATGATGAAGTCGGCGACGACGAGGAAGTACCCCGGGAACCCCATCTGGATGATGACGTCCATCTCGTACTCGGCCTGCTTCTGGCGGTCGTCGGGGACGCCGGCGGGGAAGCGGCGCTCCATGCCGCGGCGCACCTCCTCCTGGAACCAGGTGACCTCGGTGAAGCCCTCGGGGATGTCGAACTTCGGCATGAGGTTCTTCGCCTCGAACATGCCGGTCGTGTCGATCTGCTCGGCCACCAGGAGGGTGTTGGCGCACCCTTCCTGCCAGGCGTCCGAGGAGTCGACGGCGTACATCTCGTCCGTCGACTTCAGGTAGTAACCGGTGCCGTCGAAGCGGAAGCGGTCCGGGTCGGAGAGGTTCTTGCCGGTCTGGATGCACAGCAGCGCGTCGTGCGCCGTCGCCTCGTGCGCGTACGTGTAGTGCGAGTCGTTCGTCACCAGCGGCGGGATGCCCAGCTTCTTGCCGACCCTCAGCAGGTCGTCGCGGACCCGGCTCTCGATCTCGATGCCGTGGTCCATCAGCTCCAGGAAGTACCGGTCCTTGCCGAAGATGTCCTGGTACTCCGAGGCGGCCTTCACCGCCTCGTCGAACTGGCCCAGACGCAGACGGGTCTGCAGTTCACCGGAGGGGCAGCCGGTGGAGGCGATCAGGCCCTCGGACCACTGGGAGATGGTCTCCTTGTCCATACGGGGCCACTTCTGGAGCCAGCCCTCCGCGTACGCGTCCGAGGAGAGCTTGAACAGGTTGTGCAGGCCCGTCCGGTTCGCCGCCCAGATCGTCTTGTGGGTGTAACCACCGGAACCGGACACGTCGTCGCGCTTCTGGTGCGGCTGGCCCCACTTGATCTTCCGCTTGTTGCGCCGCGACTCGGGGGCGACGTACGCCTCGATCCCGATGATCGGGGTGACGCCCGCCTTCTTGGCCGAGTGGAAGAAGTCGTACGCCCCGTGGAGGTTGCCGTGGTCGGACATCGCGATGTGCGACATGCCCATCTCGTTGCACGCGTCGAACATGTCCTTCAGCCGCGCGGCACCGTCCAGCAGCGAGTACTGGGTATGAACGTGCAGGTGCGTGAACGGCGGCTTTGACACGGCTTCGGCCTCCAAGAAGAACTGGCGTCGACGAGATCCCTACCGGCTGCGAACAGTCTGGGGGACAGCGACGAAGTCTATGCCTGAGCACTGACACTCCGAGCGCTCTCCCCCGTACCTTCGTGCGTACCTTCATCGGACGGTGAACGGGCACTCCCGTGACCCCCCGTCCGTTGGATGATGACGGAGACAACCGCTCCGGCGGACCGCACATTCCGTCCCACTCGTCACGCACCACCCGCACCAGGAGGCACCCAGCGATGTCGGTTCCGCAGCTCAGCGCCGAGCAGCGCGGCGAAGAGATCCTCGCCGTCTTCAATACCGCCTTCGGCGATCTGCTGGCCGCCGATCCGGCCGCGTTCCGCGTGAAGTTCCGGAAGATGGCGGCCTCGGCGTTCGCGTTCTACCGCGGGACGGCAGGGCTGTTCTACCGCGACCTGGAGCAGGAGAAGCGGGGCGGTCCGTACCTGGACGAGCGCACCTCGCGGGTGTGGATCCACGGCGACCTGCACGCGGAGAACTTCGGCACGTACATGGACGCCCAGGGCCGTCTGATCTTCAACGTGAACGACTTCGACGAGGCGTACGTCGGCCCGTTCACCTGGGACCTCAAGCGTCTCGCGGCCTCCGTGGCCCTGATCGGCTACGCGAAGGCGCTGAGCGACGAGCAGATCACCTCCCTGGTGCGGACGTACGCGGCGGCCTACCGGGAGCGCATCCACGCCCTCGCGACGGGCGCCAAGAGCGACGAGGTGCCGCCCTTCACGCTGGACACCGCGCAGGGCCCGCTCCTGGACGCCCTGCGGGACGCGCGCTCGCTGACCCGCTTCGGGCTGCTCGACTCGATGACCGAGATCCGCGACTTCGAGCGCCGCTTCGCGCCGGGCGGCGGCTCCATCGAGCTGGACGCGGCCACCCGCTACAAGGTCCTCGCCGCCTTCGACGGCTATCTGGAGACGCTGCCCGAGTCGTCCCTGGACCGCCCGGACTCGTACCGGGTGAAGGACGTCGTGGGCCGCCGCGGCATCGGCATCGGCTCGGCCGGGCTGCCCTCGTACAACATCCTTCTGGAGGGTGCCACCGACGCCCTGGAGAACGATGTGGTGATCTACATCAAGCAGGCCCAGACCCCGGCCGTCTCCCGGCACATCACGGACTCCTCGATCCGTGACTACTTCCAGCACGAGGGCCACCGCACGGTGATCTCCCAGCGCGCGCTGCAGGCGCACGCCGACCCGTGGCTGGGCTGGACCGAGCTGGACGGCGCGGGCCAGCTGGTCGCCGAGGTCTCGCCCTACGCGGTGGACCTCGACTGGGGCGACATCGACGACCCGGAGGAGATCGCGGCGGTCGTCGCCGACCTCGGCCGCTCCACCGCCACCATGCACGCCGCCGCGGACGACGAGAGCGGCCACTCGGAGCTGGTGCCGTTCTCCACCGAGCGCGCCATCGACGCGGCGATCGCGGGCGACGAGGAGAACTTCGGCGACCTCCTCGTGGACTTCGCGCACGAGTACGGTGCCCGCGCGCGCGAGGACCACCAGATCTTCGTGGACCTGTTCCGTAACGGTCGGATTCCGGGTCTGTAGCCATTCGCGGTCATCCGCACACGCACAGGAACCCTTTAGGGGTCCCCTACAGGAGTACGTGACAGACTCTTCACCGCTATGGACATATCCGGGACCCAGCTCAGAGCCGTGCGCGCGGCGCTGTTCACGGCACTGGTCGTGACGCTCAGCACCGCGTCGCACGTGCTGCTGTCCCGGGTCCCCCTGCCGCTGGCCACCGTGGCCGCGCTCGCCGGTGCCGTCTTCGTCGTCGCGTACGCGCTGGCGGGCCGCGAGCGCGGCTTCGGGCGGATCGCCGCCCTGCTGATCCCGCTGGAACTGGCCGCCGACACGCTGTTCACCGCGGGTCAGCACGCCTGTTACGGCAAGGCGGGCGGCCCGGTCGCCGGCCCGCTGCGCTCCGTCGGCCTCGACATGCTCTGCGGTGGCGGCGAGGTCGGCACCCCGCTGGCCCGGGTGACGGGCGGCGAGACCACACCGGCCGCGGCCCTCCTCGCGCAGGCCGACCCGGGCGCCGCCTGGCTGCTGCTCGGCGCGCACATCGGCGTCGGCCTCCTCGCAGCCGCCTGGCTGCGCCGCGGCGAGCGGGCCTTGGCGCAGCTCCTGGACGCCATGGCGGCCGCCACCTTCCGTCCGCTGCTGGTCGCGGTCGCCGCGGTGACCGTGCATCTCACTCCGGTGCGCCGGCTGCCGCGGCCCACGCACCGGGTCGCCGCCACGCGTACGCGGCTCTTCGTGCACTCGATGGGACGGCGTGGACCGCCGTGCTCGGCCGTCTTCGCCTGAGCACACCCGTCCCCGTACACCTGTCACACCCACGGAGAAACGATCATGAGCAAGCGGAACAGTCAGGCCTCGAAGTCGGCGGCCCGTGAGCGGCTGCGTATCGAGCGCGAGCGCCAGGCCAAGCGCGACAAGGCCAAGCGGCAGATCATCGTCGCCGGTTCCATCGTCGCGGTCCTCGCGATAGCCGGCGGCATCGGCTACGCCGTCGTGCAGAACAACGAGCCCTCGAAGTGGGACGAGGCCGCCGACGCGAAGGTCGTCGCCCCCGCCAACACGAGCGGCAAGAACGGCTCGACCGTCGTCATCGGCGAGTCCAAGACCGACAACACGGTCCACCTCTACGAGGACCCGCGCTGCCCGGCCTGCGCCTCCTTCGAGCAGACGATCGGCGAGACCGTCAACAAGGGCATGACGGACGGCGACTACAAGCTCTCCTTCACCCTCGGCACGTTCCTCGACGGCAACCTCGGCGGCGAGGGCTCGAAGAACGGGGTGAGCGCGCTCGGCGCCGCCCTGAACGTCAGCCCCGAGGCCTTCCTGGAGTACAAGACCGCGCTGTACTCCACGAAGTACCACCCGGAGGAGACAACCGACGACCTCGCCAAGGACAGCTACCTGATCAAGGTGGCGAACTCGGTGGACGCGCTGAAGAACAACAAGAAGTTCCAGGACGCCGTCAAGAAGGGCACGTACGACGCCTGGGCGATGAAGATGAGCAAGACGTTCGACGACGCCAAGGGTGTCGACTCGACGCCGACCATCAAGATCAACGACAAGGTGATCTCGAACCCGAGCACGGTCGCCGACTGGCAGAAGGCGCTCAAGGACGCGGGCGTCACCAAGTAGCGCGGTTCTGAAGGGCGGGCGAACTTCCCCACGTTCGCCCGCCCTTCACGTCTTCCGCCTTACAGAAAGCCCTACCCATCAGTAATGTGACCGGCCGTGACCAGTCGCATCAAATCCCACTCCAGCCCCGACTCCCCCGCCCCGAGCCGCCGTACGGTGGTCAAGGCGGCCGCGGCCACCGCCGTGCTCGGGGCCCCGCTCGCCGCGGCGCTGCCGGCCCGCGCCGCCGAGGCCCCGGCGTTCCTGCACGGCGTCGCCTCGGGCGACCCGCTGCCGGACGGCGTCCTCCTGTGGACCCGGGTGACGCCGACGGCAGAGGCGACCCCCGGCTCCGGGCTCGGCCCGGACGTCGAGGTCGGCTGGACGGTGGCCACGGACAAGGCGTTCACGACGATCGTCGCGAAGGGCTCCACCACCGCGACCGCCGCCTCCGACCACACCGTCAAGGCGGACATCCGCGGTCTGAAGCCCGCCACCGACTACTGGTTCCGCTTCTCCGGCGGCGGCACCGACTCACCGGCCGCCCGCACCCGTACCGCCCCGGCCCACGACGCGTCCGTCGCCGGGATGCGCTTCGGCGTGGTGTCCTGCGCCAACTGGGAGGCCGGCTACTTCTCCGCGTACCGGCACCTCGCCGCGCGCGGCGACCTGGACGCCTGGCTGCACCTGGGCGACTACATCTACGAGTACGGCACCGGCGAGTACGGGACGCGGGACACCGTCGTGCGCCCGCACGCCCCGGCGCACGAGATCGTCACCCTCGCCGACTACCGCATCCGGCACGGCCGTTACAAGACGGACCCCGACCTCCAGGCCCTGCATGTGGCGGCCCCGGTCATCGCGATCTGGGACGACCACGAGTTCGCCGACGACACCTGGTCGGGCGGCGCGGGGAACCACACCGAGGGCGCCGAGGGCGCCTGGTCCGCCCGCCGGTCGGCCGCCAAGCAGGCCTACTTCGAGTGGATGCCGGTCCGGCCCGCGATCGAGGGCACCACCTACCGGCGGCTGCGCTTCGGCAAGCTCGCCGACCTCTCGCTGCTCGACCTGCGCTCGTACCGCTCGCAGCAGGTGTCGGTGGGCAACGGCTCGGTGGACGACCCGGACCGTACGCTCACCGGGCGGGCCCAGCTCGACTGGCTGAAGGCGGGCCTGCGAGCCTCCGACACCAGCTGGCGGCTGGTCGGCAACTCCGTGATGATCGCCCCGTTCGCCATCGGCTCGCTCTCCGCCGAACTCCTGAAACCCCTCGCCGAACTGCTCGGCCTGCCCGCGGAGGGCCTCGCCCTCAACACCGACCAGTGGGACGGGTACACCGACGACCGCCGCGAACTCCTCGCGCACCTGCGGGACAACGCGATCCGCAACACGGTCTTCCTCACCGGCGACATCCACATGGCCTGGGCCAACGACGTGCCGTACAACGCCGGTACGTATCCGCTGTCGGCCTCCGCCGCCACCGAGTTCGTCGTCACCTCGGTGACCTCGGACAACCTCGACGACATCGTCAAGGTCCCCGAGGGCACGGTCTCCGCCCTGGCCTCACCGGTGATCCGGGCCGCCAACCGGCACGTCCACTGGGTCGACACCGACCGCCACGGCTACGGCGTCCTGGACCTCACCGCCGAGCGGGCGCAGATGGACTACTACGTCCTCTCCGACCGTACGACCACGAACGCGACGGCGTCCTGGGCACGTTCGTACCGCACGCGCAGCGGCACGCAGAAGGTCGAGCGGACGTACGACCCGGTCTGAGCCCTCTGCACGAAGGGCTGCCGTCCGTCGTCTACAGGGTTTCGAGGAAGCCGATAGCCACCCGCCAGGTGGCCTCGGCGGCCTCCTCGTCGTAGTCCGGGAGGCCGGGGTCCGTGTAGATGTGTCCGGCGCCCGCGTATCTGTAGACCTCCACGTCGGCCCCCGCCTTGCCCATCTGCAGATACCAGGCGGTCAGCCAGTCGTCGGGCTCGAAGGCGTCCGGCTCGGCGACATGCAGCTGCACCGGCAGCTCGTCCACCGAGGCGGTCTCCGCGATGTCGGACGTGCCGTGCAGGAGCAGCAGCCCGCGGGCCTTGTCGTCACCGAGCGCCAGGGTCTGCGCGGTCGCCGCGCCCAGCGAGAACCCGGCATACACGAGCCCCCGCTCCGAGTAGGGCGCCGCGGCCAGGATGGCGCGCTTGAGCAGCTCGTCCTTGCCCAGCTCGTCCTTGAAGGCCATGCCCTCCTCCACGGTCCCGAAGGTGCGCCCCTCGAAGAGATCGGGCGTCCACACCTCGTGTCCGGCCGCACGCAGACGGTCGGCGGCGTCCCGCACCGCGGGCCGCAGACCGTAGGTCGAATGGAAGAGCATGATGTTCATGAAGCCATGGTGCCAGCCACCACTGACAACTCCGTCACCTCGGATATGACCGGGCCCACAGGTTAGTGACCCCCATGAGCCGGTTACGGTCGAAGGCATGGAGAACGTGCTTCGCCCGCTGATCGTGATCGGTGGCTCTGTCGTACTGACGCTGCTGGTCGGCTGGATCGCCGACCTGCTGCTGCGACGCGCCGATCAACGCCACCCCCAGGTCAAGCTGTGGGGCCTGCTGCGCCGCTGCCGTCTTCCGCTGCAGTTCGTGATGTGCGTCGCACTGCTGAGAGGGTCCTACGACCAGGCGGAGATCGGCGCCGACCACTCCGCGGGGATCGGCCAGACCCTGAACCTGGTCCTCATCGGGTCCGCCGCCTGGCTCATGGTGCGGATCGCCACGGCGATCGTGGAGTCCTCGTACTCCCGCTACGCCCATGCCCACCGCGACCCGGCCAGGGTCCGCCGCGTCCGTACGCAGGTGACGCTGATCCAGCGCGTGGTCTCCGCGATCGTCGGTGTGGTGGCGGTCGCCGCCATGCTGCTGACGTTCCCGGCGATGCGCGCGGCCGGCGCCTCCCTGCTCGCCTCGGCCGGCATCCTCGGCATCGTCGCCGGTGTCGCCGCGCAGTCCACGCTCAGCAACATGTTCGCCGGGCTGCAGATCGCCTTCGGCGACATGGTGCGGCTCGGGGACACGGTGGTGGTGAACGGGGAGTGGGGCACGGTCGACGAGATCACGCTCACCTTCCTGACCGTGCGCACCTGGGACGAGCGCCGGTTCACCATGCCGGTGTCGTACTTCACGTCGCAGCCGTTCGAGAACTGGTCCCGCGGCGGTGTGCAGATGACCGGGACGGTCTTCTTCCACCTGGACCACAGCGCTCCCGTCGAGGAGATGCGCAACAAGCTCCGGGACATCCTCCGTGAATGCCCCGCCTGGGACGGCCGGGACTACGGCCTTGCCGTGACCGACTCCACCCCCAGCACGATGGAGGTGCGGGCGCTGGTCACCGCGAAGGACGCGGACGACGTCTGGACGGTCCGGGTCACGGTCCGCGAGCAGATGCTCCGCTGGCTGACCGTCCACCACCCGTACGCCCTGCCGCGCGTCAACACGGCCGACGCGATCCTTCCGCCGGGCACCGCCGGCTCGAACGGCACCGAGACGCACCGCCCCCGCACCACGACCCGAGGCCGGGTGACGGAGCCCCCGCGAACAGGCCGCGGCTGACCCATCCCCGAAACGCCTTCAAGCGCGGCCCCGGTGGGGCCGTCCGCGCCGTTCCCCGCGCCCCTGCCCCCTGGGGGCGCGGGGAACGGCGCAATCTTTTGGCCTTCAGGGGCGCGGGGAACGGCGCGAGAAGCCCTCACCGAACCCGCACCCACCCACCCACCCACGAACGCGAACGCCCCAAGGCCGGCCAGGCCAAGGGCCTACTTCAGACTCCGCACATCCAGGTGCCGCAACACCCGGTCGACGACCTCAGGATTGGCCCCCGCCTCACTACGCGCGGCCAACACCTCATGCCGCGCAGCGGACATCATCTCCCCCTGAATCCGCCGCACCTTCTTGATCCGAAGAGCCCGCTGCTCATGCGCCTCCCGCCGCTCGTCCTCCCCCAGGTCCGGACTGATCCGGTACCCGATGTCGAACGCCCGCCGCAGCAACTGCTCGGTGAGCTCGTCGGACAGATCCTCCGTCTCCCCGAGCTCCTTCAGCCGCTGCTTCGCCGCCTTGGCCGCCCGCACGGCGAGCGTCTTCTCGAAGTCCTTCTCCCGGTCGGTGTCGGCCTGCACCCCCAGCTTCCGCACCAGCCACGGCAGGGTCAGCCCCTGCACCACGAGCGTCGCCATGATCACCCCGAACGCGATGAAGATCATCTCGTCCCGGTTGGGGAACGGCTCCCCGCTGTCCGTCTTCAACGGGATGGCCAGCGCCAGCGCGACGGAGGCCACCCCGCGCATCCCGGCCCACCACATGACGACGGTCTCCCGCCAGGTCGTCGGGATGTCCTCGTCGAGGTCCCGTTTCGCGTGCAGCCGCTTGGTCAGCCAGGTGGCGGGCAGCAGCCACGCCAGCCGTACGAGCACGACGACGCCCACGATCGCGGCGGCCCAGCCGAGCATCTCCCCCCAGCGCCCCGACGCCGTCCTGATCGCGTTGTGCAGCTCCAGTCCGATGAGCCCGAAGGCCACCCCGGTGACCAGCGTGTCGACGATGTTCCAGAAGGTGTGCCCGGCGAGCCTCGTCATGACGTCGTCGGCGTTGTTCGCGTACTCCGCCAGGAACAGCGCCGTGGTGAGCACCGCCAGCACGCCGGACCCGTGCAGTTCCTCGGCCAGCACGTACGAGGCGTACGGCACGAGCAGGGTCAGGCTGATCTGCAGCGTCGGGTCCCCGAGTGAGTCCATCAACCGGTTCGCGGCCCAGCCGAGCCCGAGCCCCACGGCGACCGCGACGACCGCGGACAGCAGGAAGTCGAGGGCCGCGCCCGGCAGGGAGAAGGAGCCGCTGATCGCGGCGGCGATGGCCACGTGGTAGAGCACGATGGCCGTCACGTCGTTGAACAGACCCTCGCCCTCCAGGATCGACACCAGGCGGCGCGGCAGCCCGAGCTGCCCCGCGACGGCGGTCGCCGCGACCGGGTCGGGCGGCGCCACCAGCGCGCCCAGCGCCACGGCGGCGGCGATCGGCAGCCCGGGCACGATCGTGTGGGCGACCGCGGCGACCACGGCGGTGGTGACGAACACCAGGGCCACGGCGAGCAGGAAGATGGGCCGCTTGTTGGCGGTGAACTGCCGCCAGGAGGTGCGCCGTACGGCGGCGTAGAGCAGGGGTGGAAGCAGCGCGGGCAGGATCAGCTCGGGCGGGATGTCCACGTTCGGTACGAATTCGAGGACGGCCAGCACGATCCCGAGCAGGGTCATCAGCACCGGCGAGGGGAGCCCGAGGCGGTCCCCCAGCGGAACGCTCACGACGGCCGCGAGGAGCAGCACGAACAGCAGGGCCAACTGGTCCACGTTCAGGGCTCCAGGGATCTAGACGGTCAAAACAGGCCAGACCCCAAGCGTGCCACCGCAGACCGGATCCACACGCAGCCGCCCCGCCACTCCGGCGACTCCACCCACCAGAGGCACCCTGTCAGTGGCGCCCCACCAGGAGCACCCCTCAAGGGCGCCGCCAGAACCCGCCAACGCCTAGAGGGAGCGCCGCATCGCCCGGTGCGGTATCCCGGCGTCGGGAAACTCGGGCCCGTAGGCCACATAACCCAGCCGCTCGTAGAACCGAAGCGCATGCGTCTGCGCATGCAGATCCACCGCCGCCAGCCCGCGCGCGCGTGCCACGTCCTCGATGCCCCGCACGAGCGCGACCCCGATACCCAGCCCCCGTGCGGCCTTCACGACGGCGAGCCGCCCCAGGGAGCCGACCCCGGACTCCCCACCGGTCCGGCCGGCCGCCGCCCCGCCGTGCAGCAGCCGTCCCGCGCCGAGCGGCAGTCCGTCCTCGCGCACGGCGAGCACATGCACGGCCTCGTCGTCGTACGCGTCGTACTCAAGGTCCTCGGGGACCCGCTGCTCGACGACGAAGACCTCCCTGCGCACCGCGAAGCAGGCCTCACGGTCGGCGGGATCCTCGGCGACCCGCACCACGCAGGGCGACGGGCTCGACGACGGGCTCATGCGTTGCTTTCCTCCCGCACGCGGTCCAGCGCCTCCTGAAGGTCGTCCGCGTAGCCGGCCTCGAACTCGACCCACTGCCCGTCCCCGGGGTGCTCGAATCCGAGCCGTACCGCCTGCAGCCACTGCCGGGTGAGCCCGAGCCGCTTGGACAGGGTCGGGTCGGCGCCGTACGTCAGGTCGCCGACGCAGGGGTGCCGATGGGCCGACATGTGGACGCGGATCTGGTGCGTGCGCCCGGTCTCCAGCTTGATGTCGAGCAGCGAGGCCGAGCGGAACGCCTCGATCAGGTCGTAGTGCGTCACGGAGGGCTTGCCCTCGGCGGTGACCGCCCACTTGTAGTCGTGGTTCGGGTGCCTGCCGATGGGCGCGTCGATGGTGCCGCTGGTCGGGTCGGGGTGGCCCTGGACAAGCGCGTGATAGCGCTTGTCCACCGTGCGCTCCTTGAACTGACGCTTGAGCGACGTGTACGCGTACTCCGACTTGGCGACCACCATCAGGCCGGACGTGCCCACGTCGAGGCGGTGCACGATGCCCTGGCGCTCGGCGGCGCCCGAGGTGGAGATCCGGTACCCGGCGGCGGCGAGGCCGCCGATCACGGTGGGGCCCGACCAGCCGGGGCTGGGGTGCGCGGCGACACCGACCGGCTTGACGATCACGACCACGTCGTCGTCGTCGTGCACGATCTCCATGCCCTCGACGGGTTCGGCGACGATCTGCACGGGCGGGGCGGCCTGTGGCATCTCGACTTCCATCCAGGCGCCGCCGTGCACCCGCTCGGACTTCCCGACCACCGAGCCGTCGACCGTGACCTTCCCCGCCGCGGCGAGCTCGGCGGCCTTCGTACGGGAGAAGCCGAACATGCGGGAGATGGCGGCGTCGACACGCTCGCCCTCCAGGCCGTCGGGCACGGGCAGGGTACGGATATCGGGAACGGTACTCACCCGTCGAGTATGCCGGACGGGTGAGACACCGGCTCACGGCAGCCCGCGCGCCCGGGGCTCCTCGCGCGCTCAGTCCTTGTGGACGGTGCCGTCCGGGTCCAGGCCCCGGAAGGACAGCAGCACGATCAGGACGCCGCCGCAGACGATCGCGGAGTCGGCGAGGTTGAAGACCGCGAAGTGCTTGGGTGCGATGAAGTCGACGACCGCGCCCTCCAGGACACCCGGCGCCCGGAAGATCCGGTCGGTGAGGTTGCCGAGCGCGCCGCCGAGCAGCAGGCCGAGCGCGATGGCCCAGGGCAGGCTGTAGAGCTTGCGGGCGAGCCGGGCGATCACCACGATCACGGCCGCCGCGATCACCGTGAAGATGATCGTGAAGGCCTCGCCGAAGCCGAAGGCCGCGCCGGCGTTGCGGATGGCCTCGAACCTCAGCCAGTCCCCGATGATCTCGATCGGCTCGTGGTGCTCCAGCTTCGCGACCACGATCAGCTTGCTGATCAGGTCCAGCGCGTACGCCAGGGCGGCGACGGTGAAGAGCACGGCGATCCTGCGCCTGCCCCTCGGCGCCGCGGCCTCGCCGACGGGCTCCTCGGGACCGGAGCCCTCCTCGGGGCCGGAGTCCGAGGTCTCCCCGAGGGCGGACCCGGACCCGGCGTCCGCCCGCTCGTCCGGCGCCGCGCTCCTGTCGGGCTGCTCCGGACCGGCTCCCGCCGCGCCCGGCGTATCCGGCGTACCGATGATGCGCTCCGCCTCTGCCACGTGAGTGAGTCCCTCGACCTAGGTGCCTGACTGAGCACGAGGGTACGGCACGGTCCGTCACGGCCAGGCGCCCAGGAGGCACCCCGGCCGGATCGGTGTTCGATCCACGGGACGTCCGAGGGGATGTCAGTAGCGGCGCTCCTGCTTCTGCTTGCACTCGACGCACAGGGTTGCCCGCGGGAAGGCCTGCATGCGGGCCTTGCCGATGGGATTGCCACAGTTCTCACAGAGCCCGTACGTCCCCGCGTCCAGGCGCTCCAGGGCCCGCTCGGTCTGCTCCAGCATCTCCCGCGCGTTGGCCGCGAGCGCCATCTCGCTCTCGCGCGTGATGTTCTTGGTGCCGGTGTCCGCCTGGTCGTCGCCCGCACCGTCCCCGGAGTCGCGCATCAGCCCCGCCAGGGACTCCTCGGAGTGCGTGATCTCGGCGCGCAGCCGCAACGCCTCGGAGAGCAGTTCCTCGCGCGCCTCCGTGGCCTCCTGCGGGGTCCACGGGTCCTCGCCGGGGCGTACCGCGAGCTCGCCGGGTTCCGCCGCGGCCACCCGCGCCTTGGGAACCGCGGTGGGCTTGTCCGCCGCCGCGGCCGTGCCAGAGGTCTTCTTCGCAACCACCGTCGTGGCTCCCGTCGTCTCGGCGGCCTGTGCCGCTGTTCCCTCGGCCGCGGAAGCGACCGCCTTCCTGGCCGTGCGTGTGCCCTTCGTGGCGGCCGTCTTCCGGGGCGCCCGCTTCACCGGCGCCCCGGTCTCCTCGGCGGAGGCGGTACCGGTACCGGCCGCCTTCGCGGAGCCGGCCGCCGCACCGGCTCTCCTCGCGGCAACCTTCTTCGTGGCCGCCGTCTTCACCGGAGCCGTCCCGGCGGCGACCGTCTTCGCGGCAGCCGTCTTCTTGCGAGCCTTCTTGGTGGCCGCCGTCCCGGTGCCCGTCCCGACGGTCGGCCCGGAGGCCGTCCCGGGCGCGGTTCCAGTGGGTGTCCCGGAGGCCGTCTTCTTCGCACCCCCGGCTGCCTTGCCGGTCGCGCTCCTCCCGCCGCCGGCGCCCTCGGCCGCCGCCCCCGAGTCACCGGCCGCCCCCATGGATCTGCCCGACGCCGACTGCTGTTCGGCGGTCTTTTTCGCCACCATGGCCGCGGCCCCTTCACATTTTGTGACCTTGCACGCGAATCGTGCTGGGACGATAAATCGACTTGAGTCCCACGGCAACGGGGCACGCCGCCCGGTTCGCCCGCCCCGCGCGTACCGCACAGCGAGTCTGCAAGCGTTGTGCCCAGCTCCCCGCCGGGTAATCCGCCGCGTCGGCCGTCCCGGGACCCGAACAACGGCGCCTCGGCATTCGGGTCAGTGCACGCCTCCGCCACGCGCCGCCGCCCGCTCTCACGGACCCCGTAAAACCGGTCTGCCGCTGTCGGCCCGGCGCCGTACACTGGCCGGAGCGAGAAGCTTGGATGGGGACGAGTAGCGGCGTACGCGGCCAAGAGCGACCCGGGGACGGTGTGAGCCCGGGGGCGAGCGCGACGTGAAGATCACCCCGGAGCCGCCGGAAGAAAGCCGCAGCGAACACGCAGCGGCCGGTAGACCCGGTATCGCGACCCCAATGAGGGGGCTCACCGGCGCGCGGAAAGCGCCGGAGGGCCAAGGAGGGTGGTACCGCGGGAGCGCGCCGAACACGGCGTAGGTGACAACACGGCTCTCGTCCCTCCGGACGGAAGGCAGAAGTCCGCCGGAGGAAGTTCGTTGGATACGCAGCCGAGTACACAGCCGCAGTACCGCCAGGTGCCGGCCCAGATCGACCTGCCCGCCCTTGAGCACGCCGTGCTCGACTTCTGGAGCGAGCAGAAGATCTTCGCCAAGACCCTGGAGCAGTCCGAGGGCCGCCCGGAGTGGGTGTTCTACGAAGGCCCGCCCACGGCCAACGGCATGCCGGGCGCCCACCACATCGAGGCCCGCGTCTTCAAGGACGTCTTCCCGCGCTTCCGCACCATGCGCGGCTACCACGTGGGCCGCAAGGCCGGCTGGGACTGCCACGGCCTGCCGGTGGAGCTGGCGGTCGAGAAGGAGCTCGGCTTCAACGGCAAGCAGGACATCGAGGCGTACGGCATCGCCGAGTTCAACGCCCGGTGCCGTGAGTCCGTGACCCGCCACACCGACGCGTTCGAAGAGCTCACGACCCGCATGGGCTACTGGGCCGACCTGAACGACCCGTACCGGACGATGGACCCGGAGTACATCGAGTCCGTCTGGTGGTCGCTCAAGGAGATCTTCAACAAGGGCCTGCTGACCCAGGACCACCGTGTGGCCCCCTGGTGCCCGCGCTGCGGCACGGGCCTCTCGGACCACGAGCTGGCGCAGGGCTACGAGACGGTCGTCGACCCCTCGGTGTTCGTCCGTTTCCCGCTCACCTCCGGTCCGCTCGCGGGCGAGGCCGCGCTGCTGGTGTGGACGACGACCCCGTGGACCCTGGTGTCCAACACGGCGGTCGCCGCGCACCCCGACGTGACGTACGTGGTCGTGACGGACGGCCGGGAGAAGCTCGTCGTCGCCGAGCCGCTCGTCGGGAAGTCCCTCGGCGAGGGCTGGGAGACCACCGGACAGTCCTTCACGGGCGCCGAGATGGAGCGCTGGACGTATCAACGTCCGTTCGAGCTCGTCGAGTTCCCGAAGGACGAACCCGCCCACTACGTGGTCAACGCCGAGTACGTGACGACCGAGGACGGCACGGGTCTGGTCCACCAGTCCCCCGCCTTCGGTGAGGACGACCTCAAGGTCTGCCGCGCGTACGGGCTGCCGGTCGTGAACCCCGTGCGTCCGGACGGCACCTTCGAGGAGGGCGTCCCCCTCGTGGGCGGTGTCTTCTTCAAGAAGGCGGACGAAAAGCTCACGGAGGACCTCCAGAACCGCGGTCTGCTCTTCAAGCACATCCCGTACGAGCACAGCTACCCGCACTGCTGGCGCTGCCACACCGCGCTCCTCTACTACGCGCAGCCGTCCTGGTACATCCGCACCACCGCCATCAAGGACCGTCTCCTCCAGGAGAACGAGAAGACCAACTGGTTCCCGGACTCCGTCAAGAACGGCCGCTACGGCGACTGGCTGAACAACAACGTCGACTGGGCGCTGTCCCGCAACCGCTACTGGGGCACCCCGCTGCCGATCTGGCGCTGCGAGGACGACCACCTCACCGTCGTCGGCTCCCGCGCGGAGCTGACCGAGCTGACGGGCAGCGACCAGTCGGAGCTGGACCCGCACCGCCCGTTCATCGACGAGGTCACCTTCGCGTGCCCGAGCTGTGAGAAGACGGCCACGCGCGTGCCGGAGGTCATCGACGCCTGGTACGACTCGGGTTCGATGCCGTTCGCGCAGTGGGGCTACCCGTACAAGAACAAGGAGCTCTTCGAGAGCCGCTACCCGGCGCAGTTCATCTCGGAGGCCATCGACCAGACCCGCGGCTGGTTCTACACGCTGATGGCCGTCGGCACCCTGGTCTTCGACAAGTCGTCGTACGAGAACGTGGTCTGCCTCGGCCACATCCTCGCCGAGGACGGCCGCAAGATGTCCAAGCACCTGGGCAACATCCTGCAGCCGATCCCGCTGATGGACCAGCACGGCGCGGACGCGGTGCGCTGGTTCATGGCGGCCGGCGGCTCCCCCTGGGCGGCCCGCCGCGTCGGCCACGGCACCATCCAGGAGGTCGTCCGCAAGACGCTCCTCACGTACTGGAACACGGTCGCCTTCCAGGCCCTGTACGCGCGCACGGCCAACTGGGCGCCCAGCGCCGCCGATCCGGCGCCCGCGGACCGCCCGGTCCTCGACCGCTGGCTCCTGTCCGAACTCCACGCGCTCACCGACCAGGTGACGCAGGCTCTGGAGTCGTACGACACCCAGCGCGCCGGCAAGCTGCTCTCGGCCTTCGTCGACGACCTGTCGAACTGGTACGTACGCCGTTCCCGTCGCCGCTTCTGGCAGGGCGACAAGGCGGCGCTGCGCACCCTCCACGAGGTCGTCGAGACGGTCACGCGGCTGATGGCCCCGCTGACCCCGTTCATCACCGAGCGGGTCTGGCAGGACCTCGTGGTGCCGGTGTCCGCCGACGCCCCGGAGTCCGTGCACCTGTCGACCTGGCCGGAGGCGGACCTGTCCGTCATCGACCCGGAGCTGTCGAAGCAGATGGTGCTCGTACGCCGTCTCGTGGAGCTGGGCCGTGCCACACGCGCGGAGTCGGGAGTGAAGACCCGCCAGCCGCTGTCCCGCGCGCTGGTCGCCGCGACCGGCTTCGGCTCCCTCGACCGTGAGCTGCACGCGCAGATCACCGAGGAGCTGAACGTGAGCTCGCTCGCGTCACTGTCCGAGGTCGGTGGTTCACTGGTGGACACGACGGCCAAGGCGAACTTCCGCGCGCTGGGCAAGCGGTTCGGCAAGGGCGTGCAGGCGGTGGCGAAGGCCGTCGCCGAGGCCGACGCGGCCGCGCTGTCCCTGGCCCTGCGCGAGGGAACGGCCTCGGTGGAGGTCGACGGCGAGACCGTCACGCTGGCCCCGGATGAGGTCATCATCACAGAGACCCCGCGCGAGGGCTGGTCCGTCGCGTCGGACTCCGGTGCCACGGTGGCGCTCGACCTGGAGCTGACGGAGGAGCTGCGGCAGGCCGGTCTGGCCCGTGACGCCATCCGTCTGATCCAGGAGGCCCGCAAGAACAGCGGCCTCGACGTGGCGGACCGGATCGCCCTGCGCTGGACGTCCACGGACCCGAAGGTCATCGCGGCGCTCACCGAGCACTCCGCCCTGATCGCGGACGAGGTGCTCGGCACGGACTTCGCCCAGGGCGAGCCGGACAACACCTACGGCCCCGCCTTCACGGACGAGCCCCTGTCCCTGGTGTTCCACCTCCGCAAGGCGTAACCCCAGCCGCACGCATGCCCGCCGCCCCCAGCCGCGGGCATGCGCGCCGCCCCCCAGCTGCGGGCATGCGTGCCGCTAGGGGCGGCACGGGTGGGCGCAGCGGCACCTGCAAGCGCAGGCCGCCGACAACGCCGTGACCCGAGCCCCAACCCCGCGCACCGAGAAGGCCCCGGTCCACCAGAACTCTGATGGACCGGGGCCTTCTCCGTCCCGCGCCGCAGACGCAAAAGAAGACGGCAAACGGGCGGAGCCCCCGGATAACCGGGGGCTCCGCCCTGAACGCTGCCGACGCCTAAGGCGTACGGGAGGCCGTCAGTTGTCGTCCTCGTCGATCAGAAAGCCACGCATCGGCGAAGGCGCCTGCTGCATGGGCGAGGGCCCCTGCGGCCGGACCGGCGCCATCGGCTGGGTCATGGCAGGCGACATCTGCTGCTGGCCGCCGTAGGACTGCGCACCGGGACCGGGGCCGCCCATCGGGTTGCCGCCGTAGGACGGCGCGCTCGCCCCGGCCGGAGCCATGGACGGGCTGGGCGACGACGGAAGCGAGGCGGTCGCCGGGGTACGCGGCGGAGCCAGCGAGTCGTCGGCCTGGGTCTCCAGCTGACGCAGCTGCGACTCCAGGTAGGACTTCAGACGCGTGCGGTACTCGCGCTCGAAGCCGCGCAGGTCCTCGACCTTGCGCTCCAGCGTGGCGCGGGCGGACTCCAGGGAGCCCATCGCCACGCGGTGCTTCTCCTGCGCGTCCCGCTCCAGGGCGTCGGCCTTGGCACGGGCGTCGCGCTCCAGACCCTCGGCGCGGCTACGGGCCTCGCCGACGATCTTGTTGGCCTCGGAGCGGGCCTCGGCGATCGCCTGGTCGGCGGTCTGCTGGGCCAGCGAGAGCACACGGGCGGCGCTGTCGCCACCGGGACCCTGGCCGGGCTGTCCCATCTGCGGGCCGTGCCCGCCCATCGGACCACCCATGGGACCGCCCATCGGGCCGCCCATCTGCTGGGGCATCTGCTGCTGCATCTGTCCCTGCATGGGGCCGGGACCCTGGCCCATGCCGCCCTGCATCGGACCCTGGCCCATCGGACCCTGGCCCATGGGGCCCTGACCCATCTGGCCGGGACCCTGCTGACCCTGGGCGCTGGGGCCCGCGGGAAGCTGCGGGGCACCGCTCGGCAGCTGGGGCGGGCCGCCCATGGGGCCGCCCATCTGCTGCTGCGGCGGGCCCGATATGCCGGCGGGTACGGGAGCGCCCGGACCGCCGCGCATGCCCTGTGGCGGACCCTGCTGTTGCTGCGGATCCTGCTGTTCGGGGGGCTTGCGCATGCCCTGTTGCTGGTTCTGCGCGGCGGCGCGTGTCGCGGCGGCCAGCTTGGCGCGCAGGTCTTCGTTCTCGCGGAGCAGGCGGGTCAGTTCGGCTTCGACCTCATCGAGGAAGGCATCGACCTCGTCCTCGTCATAGCCTTCTCGGAGGCGGACGGTCGTGAACTGCTTGTTCCGCACGTCCTCGGGGGTCAACGGCATCTCTTCACCTCAACGTAGTCGTCGGCATCGTCGGCGTTCGGCAAGACCGTATCGTTCACAGCCGGCTCACAACGGAGATCAGGATGTAGACGATGATCATCAGTACGAAGAAGGACAGGTCGAGCGCCACGCCCCCGAGACGTAGCGGCGGGATGAACCGCCGCAGAAGCTTGAGCGGTGGATCAGTGACAGTGTAGGTCGCCTCAAGAACGACCACCATCGCCTTGCCGGGTTGCCATGAGCGGGCGAACTGGAAGACGTAGTCCATGACCAACCGGAAGATCAGCACGATGAGGAAACACATCAGCACGACGTAGAGAACCTGCCCGACCACGCTCATGATTCCGTGCGTCCCTCTCCCCTGTTTTCCGTGCTGTCCGGTCCTGCGTCTCAGCTCTGGTTGAAGAACCCGCCCTCTGCGATGCGAGCCTTGTCCTCCGCCGTGACATCGACGTTAGCAGGAGACAGCAGGAACACCTTCTGCGTCACCCGCTCGATGCTCCCGTGGAGACCAAACACCAAACCGGCCGCAAAGTCGACAAGTCGCTTGGCGTCCGTGTCATCCATCTCGGTCAGATTCATGATCACCGGGGTGCCCTCACGGAAGTGTTCCCCGATGGTACGGGCCTCGTTGTAGGTCCGGGGGTGCAGCGTGGTGATCCTGTACGGCTCTCGTTCCGACACGACCTTGGGCATGATCACCGGCGCGTTCTTCTCCAGGCTTTGACGTTCTTGTGTGATGGACGCCACGGGGGCGATCCGGGCCGGGCGGCCGGATTCCGCGCCCAGCGAAGCGGAATGGGGCGCGGGCTCCCGCTGCACCGGAGCATGCACCACTCGTACCGGTTCGTCCCTTTGGGACTGGTGTGGCTGGTGCGACTGATGCGACGGCTCATGCCGTCGGCGGTCCCGCTCGGGCTCCGGATCAAGCTCGGGCTCGAAGTCGTCATCGGGGTCGAAGCCCCTGCCGTCGTACCCATCGTCCTCCACGAGGCCGAGGTAGACCGCCATCTTGCGCATCGCGCCGGCCATGCTCTGAGTCCTCCGCTCTGTGGTGGATCGGCTGACTGTTGCCAAGTGCCCGCGATCCACGAGGTCGTCTGCCCGCCAGCGGCGGTAATGACCATATTTTCTGCTGTGGTCCGACTTCTTGGCGACGTTACCCGAGCCTGGGGCGGACGCCGAGTACCGCAGTGCCGACGCGTACATGTGTCGCTCCGGCCGTCACTGCTTGTTCGAGGTCTGCACTCATCCCTGCCGAGACCATGTTCGCAGCCGGATGAGCGCGGCGCAGGTCAGTCGACAAATCCATCAGGCGCTCGAACGCCGCCAGTTCACGCCCCGCGTACGGGCCGGTGAGCGGAGCGACGGTCATCAGTCCGTCGAGCCTCAGACCCGGCGCCCGGGCGACGAGTTCGCCCAACTCCCCGACGCCTTCGACCCCTACACCACCGCGCTCCCCCAGTCCACCCTTTCCCGCCGCGGACTGCTCCGCGTCGAGCGCAACCTGGATGAGGCAGCCCACCTCGCGTTCCGTGCGCACCGCTTCCTTCGACAGGGCGGTGACGAGCCGGGCCCGGTCGACGGACTGCACGACGTCGGCGTAACCGACCACCGAACGCACTTTGTTGGTCTGCAACTGGCCCACGAAGTGCCAGGACAGGGGCAGATCGGAGCAGGCCGCGGCCTTGGGCGCCGCGTCCTGGTCACGGTTCTCGGCGACGTGCCGCACACCGAGTTCCGACAGGATCCGCACATCCTCGGCGGGGTAGGTCTTGGTGACCACGATCAGGGTCACCTCTTCACGCTTGCGCCCGGCCGCCGCGCACGCGGCGGCGATGCGCTCCTCCACGTCCGCCAGGTTCCCGGCGAGTTCCGTCCTACGGTCCGTCATGCCCGATCAGTCCAGCCACACATAGCCCGCGAGCCGGCCGGTGAGGCCGTCCCGACGGTACGAGAAATGATCGTCCGACTCGATCGTGCAGACCGGCGACTGCTCCCGGTCGCGCACCCCGAGCCGCTCCAGCTGCGCGTGCACCCCCGCGGTCACATCGACCGCCGGCGTGCCCCAGCTGGTTTCGGCGTACGCCGCGGGCTCGACGGCCGCGACCTCGGCCCGCATCGCGTCCGGCACCTCGTAGCACCGGCCGCAGACGGCGGGGCCGGTGCGGGCCACGATCCGGCCGGGTTCGGCGCCGAGTTCCACCATGGCCTCCACGGCGGCGGGTACGACTCCGGCGACCATGCCCGGCCGTCCCGCGTGGGCCGCGGCCACGATCCCCGCGACGGGGTCCGCGAGCAGGACGGGTGTGCAGTCCGCGGTGAGCACCGCGAGGGCGAGGCCCCGGCGGGCGGTGACGACCGCGTCGGTCTCCGGGACCGGGCGCTCGCCCCAGGGTTCGTCGACGACGGTCACGTCGGGTCCGTGCACCTGGTTCATCCAGACGACCCGCGCCGGGTCGAGACCGAGCGACTTGGCCGCCAGCTCACGATTGGTCCGTACGGCCCCGGAGTCGTCGCCGACCGCCCCGCCGAGATTGAGCTCTTCGTACGGAACGGCGCTCACCCCGCCCCACCTGTCGGTGAAGGCGAAGTGCGCGCCGCTCACGGTGCCCACTGCTGAGCGCCGTCCTATCACTTGAGGAAGTCCGGCACGTCCAGCTCCTCCGCCGCGCTGTCGGAGTAGGTCCGCGACGGCGGGACCGGCGGGGAGACGGGCGGCAGTTCGTTGCTAGCCGGCTCCGGAGCGGGCTCCGGCGCCTCCTTGGGCGTGACGCTGCCGAGCGAGCCGAAGGACGGACGGCTGTCGCCCGCCCGCACCGGCGCGGGCTCGTCGCGCTTGGTGGAGGACGAGCCGAGCACGGTGTCCCGCTTGGACGGAGGCTGCCCGCCGTCGAACCCGGCCGCGATGACGGTGACCCGTACCTCGTCGCCGAGCGCGTCGTCGATGACCGCGCCGAAGATGATGTTGGCCTCGGGGTGCGCGGCCTCGCTCACCAGCTGGGCGGCCTCGTTGATCTCGAACAGGCCGAGGTCCGAACCGCCGGAGATCGAGAGCAGTACGCCCCGGGCACCGTCGATGGAGGCTTCCAGGAGCGGCGAGGAGATCGCCATCTCGGCGGCCGCCACCGCGCGGTCGTCGCCGCGGGCCGAGCCGATACCCATGAGGGCCGAACCGGCCTCGGACATCACGGACTTGACGTCGGCGAAGTCGAGGTTGATCAGACCGGGGGTGGTGATGAGGTCGGTGATGCCCTGGACACCGGAGAGCAGGACCTGGTCCGCCGACTTGAACGCGTCGAGGACCGAGACCTGGCGGTCCGAGATGGACAGCAGCCGGTCGTTGGGGATGACGATGAGGGTGTCGACCTCTTCGCGGAGTTCCGCGATGCCGTCCTCGGCCTGGTTGGCGCGGCGCCGGCCCTCGAAGGTGAAGGGGCGGGTGACCACGCCGATGGTGAGTGCGCCGAGCGAGCGGGCGATGTTGGCCACCACCGGCGCGCCGCCGGTGCCGGTGCCGCCGCCCTCGCCGGCTGTCACGAAGACCATGTCGGCCCCCTTGAGGACCTCCTCGATCTCCTCGCGGTGGTCCTCTGCCGCCTTGCGGCCGACGGCCGGGTTGGCTCCGGCGCCGAGTCCGCGGGTGAGTTCGCGGCCGACGTCGAGTTTGACGTCGGCGTCGCTCATCAACAGCGCCTGGGCGTCCGTGTTGATGGCGATGAACTCGACGCCCTTGAGACCGACCTCGATCATCCGGTTGATGGCATTGACACCACCGCCGCCGACACCGATGACTTTGATGACTGCGAGGTAGTTCTGCGGTGCTGCCACGTCGAAGGCCTCTCGCCTCGAGTTACGTGTCGTCGCCTCGCACGGTCGCGATCCGACGACTGATGCCGAATGGGACGGTCCGAACGCCGACCCGAACCCTAACGCTGAAGTTTAGGGTTACCAGTGTGTCTGTTCCTTGGACTCTTCCGAACAGGACACTAAGTCGACAAGTGGCGCACGTTCAACGAACACGCCGAACCTCCCGTTTTTCTTTTCACCCTATGTGATCAGCCATGTCGCTGCCCAACCAGGGTGCTGGCCTGCGCAGACATGCGTCAACTCCCGGATGACGCAGGGGCGGTGGGAACACTTACGTCGAAGTGTCCCGCCTCCGGAGCGGCTTTCATGAGAGCAATGAGCGTATGCGCCTTGGCGCGGCCCTTCTCACCACTGCCCCAGTCGACGGTGCGGTCGCCACTCAACTCCAGCGTGACGGAGTCGTACGAACGGACCTTGACGACCCGGGTCGCGCGGGCGACCGCGGCCGGAAGGGAACTGGCCACGAGCACCGCCTCGCGCACCAGCCGGTCGGCGCCGAAGCGGCGCAGGCCCGCCGAGTGGGACACCGTCAATTCCAGTACGGGTACGTCCTGCGGGGCACGCGAAACCGTGGCATATCGCACACCCTTGGCGTCCACTTCGACGAACTTTCCGCCCTTTTCGACAATGAGGACCGGCCTACGCTCAGTTACTTTCAGCCCGATTCCGTGGGGCCAGGAACGGACGACGTCAACCGAGTCAATTCGGGGCAATTTCCGGAGCAGTGTTGCCTCAATCGCGTCGGTGTCGACGGAAATCAACGGCGATCCGATCCGGACATCGGCCGCCTCGACGACCTGTTCGGCCGTCAGAACCCGTGTCCCGGAGGCCGATACCCGCTCCACGCGCGTCCACTGCGAGCCGTAGAGAACCCAGACCCCGCTCGCGGCGAGCAGGGCCAGGCAGACCATCACAACAATGAGCGTACGAGGCTTCGGCAGCCTCCTGAGGAAGGGCGGCCGGGGCGGGCCGGAGTCCAGATGCTGCCGTTCGCCGCGTTCTGCGGTGGTCGGTCCGGCCACGCTCCCCTGCCTTCTGCCACGCGCTAGCGGCGTGACGCGATCGCCTCGTACACCATCCCGACGAGCAGGTCGTCGGCGTCCCGGCGGCCGAACTCGGAGGCCGCGCGCGACATCTCGAACAGCCGGTGCGGATCGGCGAGCACGGGCAGGACATTGGCCTGGATCCAGTGCGGCGTCAGTTCCGCGTCGTCGACCAGCAGTCCGCCGCCGGCCTTGACCACCGGCTGGGCGTTCAGCCGCTGTTCGCCGTTGCCGATGGGCAGCGGGACGTAGACGGCCGGGAGCCCGACGGCGGAGAGTTCGGCGACGGTCATCGCGCCCGCGCGGCAGAGCATCATGTCGGCCGCCGCGTACGCGAGGTCCATCCGGTCCACGTACGGTACCGGGATGTACGGGGGCATCCCCGGCATCTGGTGGACCTGCGGCAGTTCGTTCTTCGGGCCGACCGCGTGCAGGATCTGGATGCCGGCCTGCTGGAGGTACGGGGCGGTCTGCTCGATCACCTCGTTGAGGCGGCGGGCGCCCTGCGAGCCGCCGGAGACCAGCAGCGTCGGCAGGGAGGGGTCGAGCCCGAAAGCGGCGCGGGCCTCGGGGCGGACGGCCGCCCGGTCGAGCGTGGCGATGGAGCGGCGCAGCGGGATACCGATGTACCGGGCGTTGCGCAGCTTGCTGTCGGGCGTGGAGACGGCGACCTGGGCCGCGTACCGCGAACCGATCTTGTTGGCGAGGCCCGGCCGGGCGTTGGCCTCGTGGACCACGATCGGCACACCGAGGCGCTTGGCCGCGAGGTAGCCGGGCAGGGCGACGTAGCCGCCGAAGCCGACGACCGCGTCCGCCTTGACGCGCTCCAGGATCTGCTCGGCCGCCTTGATCGTGCCGCGCAGCCGTCCGGGGACGGTGATCAGCTCGGGGGTGGGCTTGCGCGGCAGCGGTACCGCGGGGATCAGCCCGAGTTCGTAGCCCCGTTCTGGTACGAGTCGGGTCTCAAGTCCGCGCTCCGTGCCCAATGCCGTGATTCCCACGGTCGGGTCCTGCCTGCGCAGGGCGTCCGCGAGGGCGAGCGCGGGCTCGATGTGGCCGGCGGTCCCCCCACCGGCGAGTACGACATGCACCGAAATTCACCGCTCTCCGGACGAACGCGCCGAGGCACGCCGTCGCATCGTGTTCCACTTCCGAGGCCCCCGGACAGCGGAGCCTCTCACCGCAGCCCGCTTTCTGCCAAAGCGGGGTTGCCGCATCGCGAGTGCCGTCCGCGCAGCGGGGTCCTCACGCGCGAAGGCGATCAGGAGCCCGATGGCGAACATGGTCGGCAACAGGGCGGAACCCCCGTAGGAGAACAGCGGGAGCGGGACTCCGGCGATCGGCAGCAGACCGAGCACCGCACCGATGTTGATCACGGCCTGAGCCGTGATCCAGGTGGTCACGCCACCCGCGGCGTACCTCACGAAGGGGTCCTCCGTGCGTCCGGCCACGCGGATACCCGCATAGCCTAGAGCCGCGAAGAGTGCGAGTACCGACAGAGTGCCCGCCAGACCGAGTTCCTCACCTGTGATCGCGAAGATGAAGTCGGTGTGTGCCTCGGGGAGTTGACCCCATTTCTCCACACTCGCCCCGAGGCCGGAGCCGAAGAGCCCCCCGGAGGCCAGCGCGTAGATACCGTGCACGGCCTGCCAGCAGGAGTCGCCGGGGCCCGGTTCGGTGGCGCCGAGGCAGGCGAGGCGGGCCATGCGGTTGGGACTGGTCTTGATGAGGATCACGCCGAGGGTCACGGCGATGGCGAGCACGCCGCCGAAGAGCCGGGTCGGCGCCCCCGCGAGCCACAGGAGGCCGAAGAGGATCGCGGTGAGGATGATCGCCGTGCCCATGTCGCCGCCGAGCATGATCAGCCCGAGCAGCATGAAGGCCACCGGTACGAGCGGCACCAGCATGTGCTTCCACTGGGTCAGCAGCCGTTTGTCCTGTTTGCGGGCGAGCAGGTCGGCCCCCCACAGGACGAGGGCGAGCTTGCCGAACTCGCTGGGCTGGAGCTGGAAGGGGCCGCCGACGGAGATCCAGTTCTGGTTGCCGTTGACCGCGACCCCTATCCCCGGCACCTGGACGAGGATCATCAGGAAGACCGAGCCCGCGAGCATCGGGTACGCCAGCGCCCGGTGCAGCTTGGACGGCATCCGCGAGGCGGCCAGCAGCAGCAGGCCGCCGAGCACGGCGGCGAGGAACTGCTTGCGGAAGAAGTAGCTTCCCGGCAGTGACAGCTGGAGCGCGGTGATCTGCGAGGCCGAGTACACCATCACCAGGCCGAGCACGGTGATCAGCAGGCTGCCGCCGAGGATCAGGTAGTACGCGGTCAGCGGCCGGTCCCAGGCACGGCGCGCGCGCCCGTAGAGGCGGCCCACGGGGTTGTCGCGGGGCGGCCGGGGCGCGGCGGGCCGCCGGGGGGCGCGCTGGACGGGAGGACGCCCTGTACGACTAGTGGGCATGACGGGCCTCCCCCGCCGCGGGAGGCCCCCAGGGGGGTCCCCCGGGGCTCTCGGGCGCCGGCCGCGCGAGGGGCCCGCACAGTGCCGTGCCACCGGCGGAGGGCCGCCGTCGGTACACCGACCACGATGGCGTCACGTGTCGCTCCCAAGGATCCCGGGCGCCCGGGCCGGACCGGGGCCTGCCGTCAGGCGCCCGCGGCGCCGAGTTCGCGGACCGCTTCCGCGAACATGTCACCGCGCTGGTTGTAGTTGGTGAACATGTCCATGGAGGCGCAGGCCGGCGCCAGGAGCACCGTGTCGCCTGCGCGGGCGAGCCGTGTCGCCTCCTGGACCGCCGCGGGCATCGCCCCAGTGTCGGTCCGGTCGAGGTCGACCACCGGTACTTCCGGCGCGTGTCGCGCGAGGGCTTCGCGGATGAGCGCGCGGTCCGCGCCGAACAGCACGACACCCCGAAGCCGCTTCGCCGACCCGGCGACGATTTCGTCGAAGGTCGCGCCCTTGGCGAGACCGCCCGCGATCCACACGATCGACTCGTACGCGGCCAAAGAGGCCTGTGCCGCATGCGTGTTGGTGGCCTTGGAGTCGTCGACGTAGGCGACCCCGTCCACGTCGGCCACGTGCTCGATGCGGTGGGCGTCCGGCCTGAAGGCCCTCAGCCCGTCCCTGACGGCCTTGGGGGGCACGCCGAAGGCGCGGGCCAGGGCCGCCGCCGCGAGGGCGTTGGCGATGTTGTGCGGGGCGGGCGGACGGACGTCCGCGATCTCGGCGAGTTCCTGGGCCTGCTTGTGCCGGTCCTCGACGAAGGCGCGGTCGACCAGGATGCCGTCCACGACGCCGAGTTGGGAGGGCCCCGGGGTGCCGAGCGTGAAGCCGACGGCCCGGCAGCCCTCCTCGACGTCCGCCGCGCGCACCAGGTCCTCGGTGGCCTTGTCGGCCACGTTGTAGACGCAGGCGACCTGGTTGCCCTCGTAGACGCGTCCCTTGTCGGCGGCGTACGCCTCCATGGAGCCGTGCCAGTCGAGGTGGTCGGGGGCGAGGTTCAGGACGGCCGCGGAGTGGGCGCGCAGGGAGGGCGCCCAGTGCAGCTGATAGCTGGACAGTTCGACGGCGAGCACGTCGAGATCGGCGTACTCCTCGTCGTCGCCCAGCACCACGTCGACGATCGGCGTGCCGATGTTGCCCACCGCGGCCGTACGCAGGCCCGCGGCGGCCAGGATCGAGGCGAGCATCCGGGTCGTGGTGGTCTTGCCGTTGGTGCCGGTGACGGCCAGCCAGGGGGCGGCCCTGCGGCCGTCGTGGCCGCGCAGGCGCCAGGCGATCTCGACGTCGCCCACGACGTCCACGCCCGCCTTGCCGGCGGCCAGGAAGAGCGGGCTGCCGGGCTTCCAGCCGGGCGAGGTGACCACCAGGTCGGTGCCCTCGGGCAGCGTGTCGGCGTCCGCGAGACGTACCGCGATGCCCTGCTGTTCGAGGGGGACGGCCCGCTCCCGGTGCGCCGGGGAGTCACCCCCGTCGACGACCGTGACCGACGCGCCGAGGCCGGCCAGGGCGCGGGCGGCACTGATGCCGCTCACGCCGAGACCGGCGACGGTGATGTTCATGCCCTGCCAGGCGGAAGCGGTCGTCACTTCTTGGCTGCCCATCCCGCGTAGAAGAGGCCGAGTCCGACGATGACGCACATGCCCTGGATGATCCAGAAGCGGACCACCACAAGGACTTCGGACCACCCCTTGAGTTCGAAGTGGTGCTGCAGCGGTGCCATCCGGAAGACGCGTTTGCCGGTGAGGCGGAACGAGCCGACCTGGATGACGACCGACATGGTGATGAGGACGAAGAGGCCGCCGAGCAGGGCGACCAGCAGCTCGGTGCGCGAGCAGATCGCGAGACCGGCCAGCGCGCCGCCGAGCGCCAGGGAACCGGTGTCCCCCATGAAGATCTTGGCGGGCGAGGTGTTCCACCACAGGAAGCCGAAGCAGGAGCCCATGAGGGCCGCGGCGACGACCGCGAGGTCCAGCGGATCTCGTACCTCGTAGCAGGCGCCCGGGTTGGTGAGGGTCTGCGCGTTGGCGCAGGACTCCTGGAACTGCCAGACGCCGATGAACGTGTAGGCGCCGAACACCATCGTCGCGGCGCCGGTGGCCAGGCCGTCCAGACCGTCCGTCAGGTTCACGCCGTTCGACATCGCGAGGATCATGAACAGCGCCCAGACCACGAACAGCACCGGGCCGATGGACCAGCCGAAGTCCTGCACGAAGGAGAGCCTGGTGGAGGCCGGGGTGTTGTTGCGGTTGTCCGCGAACTGCAGCGCGAGGACCGCGAAGGCGATACCGACGATCAGCTGGCCGGCCATCTTCGCCTTGGCCCGCAGACCGAGCGAACGCCGCTTGACGATCTTGATGTAGTCGTCGAGGAAGCCGACCACGCCCATGCCCGTCATCAGGCCGAGCACGAGCAGTCCGGAGAACGTCGGCGGCTTCCCCGTGATCACCTTGCTGAGGAAGTACGCCAGCAGGGTGGCCAGGATGAAGGCGATGCCACCCATGGTCGGCGTACCGCGCTTGGCGTGGTGCTCGCGCGGGCCGTCGTCACGGATGTACTGACCGTAGCCCTTGCGGGCCAGCAGCTTGATCAGCAGCGGAGTGCCGATCAGGGTCAGGAAGAGACCGATGACTCCCGCGAACAGGATCTGATTCATCATCGGACGGCGACCTCGCCCTCGGTGCCCTCGATCAGCGCCTGCGCGACCCGTTCGAGACCGACCGACCGGGACGCCTTCACGAGTACGACGTCTCCCGGGCGCAGCTGACTGCGCAACAGGTCGACCGCCGACTGTGCGTCGGACACGTGCACCGACTCCTCACCCCACGAACCCTCGTTATATGCGCCCAGTTGCAGCCAGGACGCTTCCCTGCCCCCGACCGCGACGAGCTTGCTGACGTTGAGCCGGACGGCGAGCCGTCCGACCGCGTCGTGCTCGGCGAGCGCCTCGTCCCCGAGCTCGGCCATCTGACCGAGCACCGCCCAGGTCCGCCGCCCCTTGCCCATGGCCACGAGCGCCCGCAGGGCGGCTCGCATGGACTCGGGGTTCGCGTTGTAGGCGTCGTTGACGACCGTCACGCCGTCCGGGCGCTCGGTGACCTCCATCCGCCAACGGGAGAGGGAGCCCGCCTCGGAGAGCGCGGTGGCGATCTCGTCTGCGGACAGGCCCAGCTCATGGGCGACGGCGGCGGCGGCGAGCGCGTTCGACACGTGGTGCTCACCGTACAGGCGCATGGTCACTTCGCTGCACCCGGTGGGTGTGTGAAGGCTGAACGAGGGCTGTCCGCTCCCGGTGAGCCGCACGTTCTCGGCCCGTACGTCCGCTTCGCCGGACTCTCCGAAGAGGATCACGCGTGCTTTCGTACGCGAGGCCATGGCCCGTACGAGGGGGTCGTCGGCGTTCAGGACGGCGACGCCGCCTTCTTCGGCGGGGGGCAGGCTCTCCACCAACTCGCCCTTGGCCTGGGCGATCTGCTCGCGGCCGCCGAACTCGCCGATGTGGGCGGTGCCGACGTTGAGGACGAGGCCGACCTTCGGGGGCGTCAGATCCGCGAGGTAGCGGATGTGGCCGATCCCGCGGGCGCCCATCTCCAGGACGAGGAAACGTGTTTCCTCGGTGGCGCTGAGCGCGGTGAGCGGCAGCCCGATCTCGTTGTTGAGCGAGCCGGGCGTGAAGACCGTCGGCGCCTTGCTGCGGAGCACCTGGGCGATCAGGTCCTTGGTGCTGGTCTTGCCCGCGGAGCCGGTGAGGGCCACGAGCGTGGCGCCGAGCCGCTCCACGACGTGGCGCGCGAGGGCGCCCAGGGCCCGCTGGACGTCGTCCACGACGATCGCGGGCACTCCGACGGGCCGGGAGGCCAGGACGGCCACCGCGCCCGCCTTCACGACGTCCGCGGCGAAGTCGTGGCCGTCCACGCGCTCACCCGCGAAGGCGACGAAGAGGCTGCCCGGCGCCACCTCCCGGGAGTCCCGGACGACTTGTCCGGTGACCCGGACCGACGGATCCGGTATGTCGTGCGTCTGTCCGCCGACGACTGAGGCGATCTCGGCGAGGGAGAGGGCGATCACAAGTTCATCCCTGGGTCTTCTGGATGGCTGCGCGGAGCACCTGGCGGTCGTCGAACGGACGGATCACTCCGGCGATGTCCTGGCCCTGTTCGTGGCCCTTGCCGGCGATCAGCACGGTGTCCCCGGGCTGTGCGCGGGCGACGGCCGCGGCGATCGCGGCGGCCCGTTCCTCGAAGACCTGGACCTCTCCGCGCTCGTGGGCCGGCACCTCGGCGGCGCCCGCGAGCATCGTGGCGAGAATGGCGAGGGGGTCCTCGCCACGGGGGTTGTCGGACGTCAGTACGGCGGTGTCGGAGAGCCGGGCCGCGGCGGCGCCCATCGGCATCCGCTTGGTCTTGTCCCGGTCGCCGCCGCAGCCGAGGACGATGTGCAGCTTGCCCTCCGTGACCTTGCGCAGGGCCCGCAGGACGGATTCGACGGCGTCCGTCTTGTGCGCGTAGTCGACGACGGCGAGGTAGGGCTGTCCGGCGTCCACGCGCTCCAGGCGGCCCGGCACGCCCGGCACGGCGGCGATACCGTCCGCGGCGGTCTGCGGGTCGATCCCGGCAACGGCGAGGGCGACGACGGCGGCGAGCGTGTTGGCCACGTTGAAGGGGCCCGCGAGCGGCGACTTGGCGGTGATCCGCTCGCCCTCGGGTCCGACCGCGACGAAGACGGAGTCCATCGGGCCCACCCGGACGTCCTCGGCGCGCCAGTCGGCGTCGGGGTGTCCCTCCGCGGAGAACGTCACCACGGGGACGCCGGCCTCCTTGACGAGCCTGCGTCCGTATTCGTCGTCGAGGTTGACGACGCCGAGCCTGCTGCGCTCCGGTGTGAACAGCTGCGCCTTGGCCCGGAAGTAGTCCTCCATGTCGGAGTGGAACTCCATGTGTTCCGGGCTGAGGTTGGTGAAGACCGCGATGTCGAAGACGCAGCCGTCGACCCGGCCGAGGACCAGGGCGTGGCTGGAGACCTCCATGGCGACCGCCTCGACACCGCGCTCGCGCATGACGGCGAACAGCGCCTGGAGGTCGGTGGCCTCGGGGGTCGTGCGCTCCGACTTGATGCGCTCGTCGCCGATGCGCATCTCCACGGTGCCGATGAGCCCGGTCCTGCGGACCGTCTTCAGACCGCCCTCGACGAGGTACGCCGTGGTGGTCTTGCCGGAGGTGCCGGTGATGCCGATCTGCAGCAGGTCGGGGCCCGGGTGGCCGTAGATCGAGGCGGCCAGCTCGCCCATCGTCCCGCGCGGGTCGTCGACGACGAGGACCGGCAGACCGGTGGCCCGGGCGCGGTCGGCTCCCGTCGGGTCGGTCAGCACGGCGACGGCGCCGAGTCCTGCGGCCTGCGTCACGAAGTCGGCGCCGTGCATCCGGGCGCCGGGCAGCGCGGCGTAGATGTCGCCCGGCCGGACGGCGCGGGAGTCATGGGTGATGCCCGTGACCTCGGCGGCGCTCGGGGCGCCCGCGGCGTCCGCGGCGCCCTTCGGGTGGTCGACACCCAACTGATCGGCCAGCTCCGCGAGGGGTGTGGCGGAGTTCTGAACCGGTCGCGGCGGCCCCGGATATGTCACAGGGACGCCCTTCTGGGTGGTTTGGGACTGATCGGCGTGTGGCACGGCGGTGAGCGTACCGGGCACACCCCCGCCGGAGCGAAGCGAGGGGCGTGGCGGGACGGGCGTCGAGCCGTCGTTGCCGGGGTCGGGAGTGATCGTTGTCACGAGCTGGTTCCTGATCGGTGTTCCGGGCGGTGCGCGGGGTGTTCCGGTCGGTGCGGATGTCGGTACGGACGCCGGTACGGATACGGGCGTGAGCTGTGCCGGTCAGGGCGTGAAGGTGACGGGGAGTCTGGCGGACGTGTGCCCGGTGGGCGGCACCTGGAGGGTCTTCAGGGCGAACTCCAGGACCTCCTTGTAGACGGGCCCGCAGATCTGACCGCCGAAGTAGCTGCCCTTGGTGGCGTTCTGGATGGCGCAGTACACGGTGACGCGGGGGTTGTCCGCGGGTGCGAATCCCGCGAAGGACGAGGTGTAGCCGCGGTAGCGGCCGGTGGCCGGATCCACGCGGTTGGCCGTGCCGGTCTTGCCCGCGACGCGGTAGCCGGGGATGCGCGCCTTGGCGCCGGTGCCCTCCTGGTCGTCCACGACGGACTCCAGCATGTGTGCCAGGGTTTTCGCCGTCTTCTCGCTGACGACCCTTGTCTTCCTGGCCGCGGCGGCCGGGGTGAAGCGTCCGTCGGCTCCCTTGGTGCCGCGGACGAGTGTCGGTTCCACCCGTACGCCGCCGTTGGCGATCGTCGAGTAGACGGAGGCGGCCTGCATCGCGTTGATGGAGACGCCCTGGCCGAAAGGGATCGTGTACTGCTGGGAGGTCGACCACTGGTCGGCGGGCGCGAGGATGCCCTTGGTCTCGCCGGGGAAATCGAGCCCGGTGTAGCCGCCGATGCCGAACTTGCGCAGGTAGGAGTAGAGGACCCGGTTGGCCTCCTGCTGCGTCTTGCCGAGCTGTCCGGTCGCCAGGATGGTGCCGATGTTGCTGGACTTGGCGAGGACGCCGTTGAGCGTCAGGTACCAGGTCGGGTGGTCGATGTCGTCCTTGAAGAGCCGGTCGCCGCGGTGCAGCCGGTTGGGCACGGTCACGTGTGTCGCGGGGGTTGCGGCGCCCTCCTCCAGGACGGCGGCCATCGACATCACCTTGGCGGTGGAGCCGGGCTCGTAGGCGTCCTCCAGACTCCAGTTGTGCAGGGCGCCCCCGTCGGCCTTGGACAGGTCGTTCGGGTCGAAGCCGGGCGAGTTGGCCATCGCGAGGATCTCGCCGGTCCTGTTGTCCTGCACTATGACGTACCCGCGGTCCGCCTTGGACTTCTCGACCTGGGTGGCGATGGCGTTCTGCGCGGCCCACTGGATGTCACGGTCGATGGTCAGCTCCACCTCGGCCCCGGCCACCGCGGGCTTCTCGGTGGAACCGGCGGTCGGTACCTGCCGGCCGCCGGACTGGGCGTAGCGGATCTCGCCGTCCTTGCCGGACAGGTCGCCGTTGAGCTGCTGCTCGATGCCGCCGCCGCCCTTGCCGTCGGCGTTGACCCAGCCCAGTATCCCGGCGCCGAGGTCGCCGTTCGGGTAGACCCGCTTGCTGCTGGGTTCCTGGAGGACGCCCGCCAGGATGTTCGCCGCCCCGCCCTCGCCGGCCTTCTCGGCGAGGGTGCTCTTGAGGTCCTTGATCTGTGTCCAGACCTGGGGGGTCTGGCGGCGGGCGAGCACGACGTAGCGGGTCTTCTTCGTGCGGAGCTTCTCGGCGAGTTCGCCGGTGTCCTTGCCGAGGATCGGGCCGAGCAGGGCGGCGGCCTGCTCGGGGGCGTCGTCGGTCTTCGTCGCCTTCCGGGTGAAGAGCGTGGGGTCGGCGGTGATGTCGTTCGCGTCCACGCTGATCGCCAGGTCGACGCCGTTGCGGTCGGTGATCCCGCCGCGCGCGGCGGCCAGGGTGCGGCTGAGGTAGCGGTTCTTCTCGGCCTTGGCGGTGTACTCGCTCGCGTCGACCGCCTGCACCTGCAGGAGCCGTACGACGAAGGCGATCAGTACGAGGGCCAGGGCGAGGCTGACCAGGCGCAGCCGCGGGCGGGGGCTGCCGAGCCGGATGACGCGCGGCGCCTTGGCGCGGGGCGGGGCCGGCCGGCGCACGGGCCGGGCGCCCGGTCCGGGGCGCCGCTGGCTGCCGGGCTGCGCGGAGCGGGCGGGTTTCGCGGCGGGTTTCGCGGACCGGGCGGGCGCGGGCACCCTGCGGCGCGGGGGTTCCCTGTCGGACACTTCCGTCACCTGCCGGGAATCGTAGAGGTCGGCGTGGGCTGCGGGACGCTCTCCGTGCCCGGTTCCGGCGCCCCGGTGAGCGCCGGCGGTTCGCTGGCCGGCTGTGTCCCGGCCGGCGTCGGCGGCTCGGCGGGCGTCGGGGCCGGTGCGGGGGCGAACACCTCGGGCGGCCGGATCACGGACATGGACGACTGTTCGGCGGCCGCGCTGGGGACACCGCGGACGGTGCCGTCGGGGTTGAGGAAGGCCGGGTCGCCGCCGGGCACCATGCCCAGTTCGCGGGCGCGGCGCTGGAGGGCGTCGGGCGCGGAGTAGGCGTCCACGTCGCGCTGGAGCGCCTGCTCCTCGTCGGTGAGGCTCTTGGTGTCCTTCTGCAGGTCGTCGAGCTGGAACGATCCTTCGCTGAGGGCGGAGTTCAGCACCAGGAGACCGATGAGACCGCCCCCGAGCAGCACCACGACCAGGAGGACGAAGGGCGTACGGGCGGCCTGTCCGGAGCCGGTCGGGAAGAGCCGCGCGAGCCGGGCCGCTCTCCCCCTCAGTTCGGGTTTCTTATTCACTCACCCTCCAGGTGAGTTCGGGTTTCCGGCCGGTGGGTCCGGGGTTCCGGCCCATGTGCCCGGTGAGTTCGGTCGTCCAACTCACACACCCTTCCGTCACTCGGCGTCCTCCCGGATGCGCTGCGCCCCGCGCAGCCGCGCGGGGGCGGCCCGCCGGTTCTCCGCGACCTCTTCCTCGGTGGGGAGTTCGGCACCGCGCGTGAGCAGCTTGAGCCGGGGCTGGTAGCGCTCGGGGACGACCGGCAGTCCGGGCGGCGCGGTGTTGGCGGCGCCCGCCGCGAACACCTGCTTCACCAGCCTGTCCTCCAGGGAGTGGTACGACAGCACGGCGATCCGGCCTCCGACGGCGAGCGCCTTCACGGCGGCGGGGATGGCCCTCTCCAGGACGGTGAGTTCGCCGTTGACCTCGATGCGCAGCGCCTGGAACGTCCGCTTGGCGGGGTTGCCGCCGGTGCGCTTGGCCGCCTGGGGCAGGGAGTCGCGGATCAGTTCGACGAGCCGCGCGCTGTTGCTGAAGGGGTCCTTGTCCCGCTCGCGCACGACCGCGGACACGATCCGCTTGGCCTGCTTCTCCTCGCCGTACGCCCGCAGGATCCGCACCAGTTCGCCGGGCGGGTAGGTGTTGAGCACCTCGGCCGCGCTGATGCCGGTCGTCTGGTCCATGCGCATGTCGAGCGGCGCGTCCTGGGCGTAGGCGAAGCCGCGGTCCGCCTCGTCGAGCTGCATGGACGAGACGCCCAGGTCGAAGAGGACGCCCTGGACACTGGGGAGGCCCAGGCGGTCGAGCACGTCGGGGAGTTCGTCGTAGACGGCGTGCACCAGCGTGGCCCGGTCGCCGAAGGGCGCGAGCCGCTCCCCGGAGAGGCGCAGCGCCTCCTTGTCGCGGTCCAGGGCGACCAGGCGCGCCTCGGGGAACCGGCTGAGCAGGGCCTCGCTGTGGCCGCCGAGACCGAGGGTGCAGTCGACGACCACGGCTCCCGGCCGCTCCAGTGCGGGGGCCAGCACGTCCAGGCACCGCTGGAGCATCACCGGGACATGTCGACTGTGGCTCAAGGGGCCCTCTCAGGTCCGGCGCGCCGGTACGCACCGCCGGGTCCCCGCCCGCCCGCAGCCGTCAGCGGGAGGTACCCCGGTCGAGGGGAAAGGCCTGCCGGCGCCAAGAGCGTCAGCCGACCGGGAGCGGGAGGAGGCCGAGCCGTACGTACGCGCCGCGCACGTGGGGAGATCCCGGCACGTCGCCGGGCCTCCGGGGATTGCAGTCCAGCAGGGAGGACATCTCGCCTCCCGCTTCGCGTCACTTTAGTCCACGGTGTCTCGCGGTCAACGAACCGGCCTGCGCGTCGCGGCTCTCACCGGCGATCAAGCGGCAAAACGGTGTTTTCCACTCGAACGGGTGCACTCGATCCACCCTTGTGGGTTACCTCACAACAACGCTCATTGATGTTCTTTGTCCCCTCTCACAGCGGGCCGCAACAGCACGTGCCCCTTACCGTCATAGGTATGACGACTTCTGCATCCGTTCCCACCGAACCCGGAGACGCCATACCCCACCGCGGCACCGTCACCGACCGGCTGGTCGAGGCGAACGAGCGGTACGCCGCGGCGTTCGCCGATCCGGGCATGGATGCCCGGCCGGTGCTGCGCGTGGCGGTCGTGGCCTGCATGGACGCCCGTCTCGACCTGCACGACGCGCTGGGCCTGGAGCTGGGCGACTGCCACACCATCCGCAACGCGGGCGGCGTCGTCACCGACGACGTGATCCGCTCCCTCACCATCAGCCAGCGCGCTCTCGGCACCCGCAGCGTCGTACTCATCCATCACACCGGCTGCGGCCTGGAATCCCTCACCGAGGAGTTCCGCCACGACCTGGAGATGGAGGTCGGCCAGCGCCCCGCATGGGCCGTCGAGGCCTTCCGGGACGTCGAACAGGACGTGCGGCAGTCGATGCAGCGCGTGCGGACCTCCCCGTTCCTTCTGCACTCCGACGACGTACGTGGTTTCGTGTTCGACGTGAAGACGGGCCTCCTGAGTGAGATAGACCCCACCTGACGGCAGTTGGACCCGGTTATAGAACGCAAGACCCGACATATCACGGCCAGTTATCCACAGGCGGATGACACGAACCGGTAACGGCAACAAGAATGCGTGTGTGGCGTCGCGCGGAACTTTTCACGCGTGGCGTCCGTGTTCGGGGTGGGCCGGTCCGCATCACAGCGTGTCGGCCCGGAGAAAGAACGGGCCGAGGAGGGCCGGGTGACGACCTATGACGATCGAGCGAGCCTTACAGATCTGACCGCCACTGTGGAGAGAGTCCGCAGTTCGGTGGAGGAAGTGATCGAGGGCAAGCCTGAGGTCGTGCGGCTTTCGCTGACCGTACTGCTCGCCGAGGGGCACCTCCTCATCGAGGATGTTCCCGGCGTCGGCAAGACCATGCTGGCCAAGGCACTGGCGCGGTCCATCGACTGCTCGGTGCGACGTATTCAGTTCACGCCCGACCTGCTGCCCTCGGACATCACAGGGGTGTCCATCTGGGACCAGCAGAACAGGGAGTTCGAGTTCAAACCGGGGGCGATCTTCGCGCAGATCGTGATCGGCGACGAGATCAACCGCGCGTCGCCCAAGACGCAGTCGGCGCTCCTGGAGTCCATGGAGGAGCGCCAGGTCACCATCGACGGGCACACCTACGAGCTGCCCAGCCCCTTCATGGTGGTGGCCACGCAGAACCCGGTCGAGATGGAGGGCACCTACCCGCTGCCGGAGGCGCAGCGGGACCGTTTCATGGCCCGGGTCTCCATCGGCTACCCCAGCGCGGAGGCCGAGCTGCAGATGCTCGACATCCACGGTGGGGCCTCACCTCTGGACGACCTCCAGCCGGTGGCGCACGCGCACGAGATCCTGAAGCTCATCGACGCGGTCCGCACGGTCCACGTCGCCGACCCGGTGCGCCGGTACGCGGTCGACCTGGTCGGCGCCACGCGCAGCCACCCGGACCTGAGACTCGGCGCCTCGCCGCGCGCGACGCTGCATCTGCTGCGCGCGGCGAAGGCGTCCGCCGCTCTCAGCGGCCGGGACTACGCGCTGCCGGACGACATCCAGGCTCTCGCGGTGGCGGTCCTGGCACACCGGCTGCTGCCCACCGCCCAGGCCCAGTTGAACCGTCGTACGGCCGAGCAGGTCGTCCTGGAGATCCTCCAGCGCACGGCCGTGCCCGCGGCGCCCCAGGCGCCGGGCGGCCTGGCGATGGGCCGGGGCTCGTCCGCCTTCGGCCAGCAGCCGCCCCGGAGGCTGTGATGACAGGCGGGGGGATGCCCGCGGCGTCGGCCCAGGAGGACCAGGGCGGGATGCGCACGGCCCTCGCCGGGCTCACCACCCGCGGGCGGTCGTTCCTGGCCGCCGGCATCGCGGCGGCCATCTGCGCGTACGTCCTGGGGCAGAGCGATCTGCTCCGGGTCGGACTGCTGCTCGCCGTGCTGCCGCTGGTCTGCACGGCGGTGCTGTACCGCACGCGCTACCGGGTCGCCGGCAGCCGCCGGCTCTCCCCCGCGCGGGTGCCGGCGGGCTCCGAGGCACGTGTCCATCTGCGGATGGACAACGTCTCGCGGCTGCCCACCGGCCTGCTGATGCTCCAGGACCGGGTGCCGTACGTGCTGGGGCCGCGGCCCCGGTTCGTCCTGGACCGGGTCGAGGCGGTCGGCCGGCGCGAGGTGTCGTACCGCGTGCGTTCGGACCTGCGCGGCCGATACCCGCTGGGCCCGCTGCAGCTCCGGCTCAGCGACCCCTTCGGCATGTGCGAGCTGACCCGCTCCTTCTCGACGTTCGACACCCTGACGGTCGTCCCGCGCGTGGAGGCGCTGCCGCCGGTGCGGCTGACCGGTGAGGCGAAGGGGTACGGCGACGGGCGGCAGCGCTCGCTCGCACTGGCCGGCGAGGACGACGTGATCCCGCGCGGGTACCGCTACGGCGACGACCTGCGCCGGGTCCACTGGCGGCTGACCGCCCGGTACGGCGAGCTGATGGTGCGCCGCGAGGAGCAGCCGCAGCGGTCGCGCTGCACGGTGCTCCTCGACACCCGGGGCATCGCCTTCGACGGCGCGGGCCCGGACTCGGCCTTCGAGTGGGCCGTGTCGGGCGCGGCGTCGACGCTGGTGCACATGCTCGAACGGGGCTTTTCCGTGCGCCTGTTGACCGACACCGGTACGTCGGTGCCGGGCGAGGGCGCCGACGGGTTCGCCGGGGCGAGCCAGGAGTCGGCGGACGCGGCGGGACTGATGATGGACACCCTCGCGGTGATCGACCACTCCGACGGTACGGGCCTGTCGCTGGCCTACGACGTGCTGCGCGGTGGCAACGAAGGGCTGCTGGTCGCCTTCCTCGGCGACCTGGACGAGGAGCAGGCGACGGTGCTCGCCAAGATGCGCCAGCGCAGCGGCGGGGCGATCGCCTTCCTGCTGGACAGCGGGGCATGGGTGCAGGGCGCCGCGGACGAACAGGGCGAGGAGCGGCTTCGGATGCTGCGCGAGGCGGGCTGGACCGCTGTGGCCGTCCCGCCGGGCGTGGGCCTGGCCGACCTGTGGCGGGAGGCCGACCGACAGCGCAACGGGGTCGCGTCGACGGGCAGCACGGCGGGAGGCGGTGGCTCATGAGCGGGCGCGCGCGACTCGCGCTGTGCGCCATGGCGGCGACCCTCATGGCGTCCTGCGCACTGCTGCCGCTGGTCGATCCGGCGACCTGGTTCCTGCAGGCGGCGTTCCTGCTCGCGATACAGACCGGGGTGGGCGCGGCGGCCCGCCGGGTGCCGCTCGCACGGCCGCTGACGATCGGGGTGCAGGCGTTGGTGACCCTGATGCTGCTGACGCTGTCGTTCGCCCGGGAGCAGGCCATCGCCGGGCTGCTGCCCGGCCCCGAGGTGTTCCGTTACTTCGGTGACCTGCTGGAGGCGGGCACGAACGACGTCAGCCGGTACTCGATCCCGGCCCCGCTGTCCGACGGCATCCGTCTGATGATGGTCGGCGGAGTCCTGGTGATCGGACTCGCGGTGGACGCGCTCGCGGTGACGTTCCGCAGCGCCGCCCCCGCGGGCCTGCCGCTGCTCGCGCTGTACTCCGTCGCCGCGGGTCTCGCGGACGGCGGCGCCGGCTGGGTCTGGTTCCTGCTGGCGGCCACCGGCTATCTGGTGCTGCTGCTGGCCGAGGGCCGTGACCGGCTCTCGCAGTGGGGCCGGGTCTTCGGCGGCGGGCCCCGCACACCGGGCGGGGATCCCTCGGACAGCGCGAGCGCGCCGGTCCGTACGGGACGGCGTATCGGTGCCGTCGCGCTCGGTATCGCGCTGGTCGTCCCGCTCGCCCTGCCCGCGCTCGACGGCGGGCTGCTGGACGCCGCCCGGACCGGCGTGGCCGCGGGCTCGGGCAGGGGCAACACGATCTCCGCGGTGAATCCCCTGGTCTCGCTCAGCGACAGCCTGAACGTGGACGAGGACCGCGAGGTCATGTCCTACCGCACCAACTCCGAGGAGACGCAGAACCTCTATCTGCGGATCGTCTCGCTCGACGAGTTCGACGGCACGGCGTGGAAGCCGGCCAAGCGGCATGTCGAGGACGTGCCGGGGTCGTTCCCGACACCGCCCGGTCTCGCCGACGACGTCCGGCGCACCGAGGTGCAGACACGTATCTCGGCCGCCGACTGGTACGCGCAGGACTGGCTGCCGATGCCTTACCCGGCCAGCCAGGTGGGGATCAACGGCAAGTGGCGGTTCGAGCCCGTCGGGCGCACGCTCGTCGGCGACCACGGCCAGACGACCCGCGGCCAGGAGTACACGGTCAGGTCCCTGATCGTGCAGCCGACCGCGGAGCAGCTCGCGAACGCGCCCGAGGCGCCGGAGGTGCTGAAGCGCGAGTTCACCAGGGTGCCGAACTCACTGCCGCCGGTGGTGGCCGACACGGCACGGCGGATCACGCAGGACGCGGCCACCGACTACGAGCGCGCGGTGAAGCTGCAGGACTGGTTCGCCCTGGAGGGCGGCTTCACGTACGACACGGAGGTCAAGGTCGGCAGCGGGTCCCAGGCGATAGCGCGCTTCCTCAGGGACAAGGAGGGCTTCTGCGTCCACTTCTCCTTCGCGATGGCCTCCATGGCCCGCACGCTGGGCATACCGGCCCGCGTCGCGGTGGGCTTCACCCCTGGTTCGCCCAAGTCGGACGGCACGATGTCGGTGGGGCTGCGGGACGCGCACGCCTGGCCCGAGCTGTACTTCGAGGGCGTGGGCTGGACCCGCTTCGAGCCGACTCCGAACCGGGGCTCGGTTCCCGAGTACACCCGCACGGACACGCCCGGCACCACGATCCCCGACGCGGACGTGCCGTCACGCTCCTCGTCCTCGGCGCCCTCCGCCGAGCCGTCGGGCAGTGAGACCTGCTCGGCGGCCGAGAAGAAGCTGGACCCGTTCTGCGGCAGCGAGACCCCGCAGGCGGCGTTCGGGGCGACGAACGGCGGCCCGCCGTGGTTCCTGATCCTGGGACTCACGCTGGCCGGGCTGGCCGTGCTCGCGATACCGCTGCTGCCGATGCTGTGGCGGCTGCGGGCCCGATCGGTGCGGCTCGGTGCACACGGCCGGACCGAGGCGGACGCCGCGGCGGCCACATTGGCGGCCTGGCAGGAGGTGAGCGATACGGCGTGGGACTTCGGCATCGCGCCCGACGACTCGCAGACGCCGCGCACGGCGGCGGCCCGGATCGCCCGTATCGGACAGCTCGATCAGGAGGCGGTGGCCTCCGTCCACCGGGTCGCCGACGCGGTGGAGCAGGTTCTGTACGCGCCACGGCCCCGGCCGACCGCGGGTCTGGGCGATGACGCACGCCGGCTGATCGCGGGTCTGCGGTCCACGGCCGACCGTCGTACGCGCCTGCGCGCACTGCTCGCACCGCGCTCGGCCGTACGGGTGGCGTGGGCGTTCTCCGAGAGCTGGACCGCGCTGAAGTCCCGGGCCGCGGCCCGCTGGACGACGGCCCTGCGCCGGCCGTCGGGACAGGGCAGCGGCTGAGGAACGACCCGGCCGACAGAGCCGGAGGGGGTGCCTGCCCGGGTCGGGTGGGCACCCCCTTTTGTCTGCTGCGCGGCGCCGCGGTCAGGTCCTCTGCGGTATGCCTTCGCGCCCTGCAGGGGACGGGGAACTGCGCGGCAAGCCCCCACCGGCCCGCAGCGAACGAACGAGCCGCCGACAGGCAAGCACGACCGGGCGCGCCGAAGGGGCGGCCACCTCAAGGGTGGTCGCCCCTCACTCGCGTGCGTCTGTTCGGTCGAGGCCCGGTGGGCTACTGACCGCCCTGCTCGTCACGGCGCCGCTGCCAGCGCTGTTCGATGCGGTCCATCATGGAGCGCCGCTGCCGACCCTGACGGCGGGTCTGCGGAGCGCCCGGCGCACCCGCTGCGGGCTGTTCACCCGGCTTGGGAGCCTTGCGCCAACCGGTGACGGCGAGCACCGCGCAGCCCAGCATGACGAGAAAACCCACCACGCTGACCCAGATCTGCTGTGCGACCATTCCGGCCATGAGGAGCGCGATACCTACGAGGAAGCCGGCGACCGCCTGGTAGACCCGTCGCCGGGTGTACGTACGCAGCCCGCTTCCCTCAAGCGCTGTCGCGAACTTGGGATCTTCGGCGTACAGCGCTCGCTCCATCTGCTCGAGCATTCGCTGCTCGTGCTCCGAGAGCGGCACGGCGTCCTCCTCATCGTGCAGTCGCCGGGGCGACCGGGGGTCCCCTTCAGGATAGGCAGGGAATCGCCCCCGTGAAACCCGCCCCTCTGCGCCAATTCGCCAACCGGAACCCGCCATGGCTTTCCGATCCACTGAGGCGTAGATTCCCCAGCGACCGGCCCGTCATGCCGGACGGCCTCCCCCGATCATACGGCTCCGAGCGCCCGATCGGGGGGCCTGTGGCGTACTCCATCTGCTGTCGCGCCCCTGATCAGCGGTGCGACGCGGGTGGCGGCTCACCCCTCGGTGGACTCCCGTGTCACACCGAGCACATGAAGCTGCGTGGCAACAGAGTGGAAGGCGGCGAGTTCGGCGGCCGCGGCCTCCAGTTTCAGCAGGGCTTCCAGGGCACCCGGCTCGGTGTCCACGAGGACCCCCGGGACCAGGTCGGCGAAGACCCGTACGCCGTGCACGGCACCGACTCTCAGGCCCGCGCCCTCGACCAGGGCGGTGAGCTGATCGGCCGTGAAGCGGTGGGGAACGGGATCACCCTCACCCCAGCGGCCGTCCGGGTCACTCAGGGCATGGCGGGCCTCCGTGAAGTGTCCTGCGAGGGCCCGTGCGAGCACGGCGCCGCCCAGTCCGGCGGCGAGCAGGCTGAGGACGCCCTCGGGGCGCAGCGCGCCGACCGCGTTGCGCAGGCCCTCGGCGGGGTCGTCCATGTACTCAAGGACGCCGTGGCACAGCACCGCGTCGTGGCCGCCGCGCTCGACGACGTCGAAGAGGCCGTGCGCGTCGCCCTGGACGCCCCGGACGCGGTCGGCGACGTCGGCCTCGGCGGCCCGGCGCTCCAGCGCGAACAGCGCGTTCGGGCTGGGGTCCACGACGGTGACGCGGTGGCCGAGGCGGGCCACGGGCACCGCGAAGTTGCCGCTGCCGCCTCCTGTGTCGAGCACGTCCAGCGACTCCCGGCCCGTGGCCTTGACCCGGCGGTCTAGAGCGTCCTTCAGAACGTCCCAGACCACGGCGGTACGGAGAGAAGCGCGGGGACGAGAGGGGTCGGAGCGCAGCGACGTCGGTTGAGGGCGACGGTGGGAGGCGGGCGGGCGCATCGGGTCCGACACGGCAGTTGACTCCTCGGCGCGGCACCGCCTCGGTACGGCGGAGCGATCGGGATGTCTCCCCCGCCCTGTCCGGCGCCGGGGAGATTCAGGCGTCCCCAACCCTATTGCCTCACGCCCGCTGCCCGGCCCCCCGTCTCGCGCGCCGGACGGACGGCGGTGTCGGGGCCCCGGGCGCCGTCACCCCACGTCCGGCACGTCCTGTATCCCTCGGGCGTCCAGGGCGTCCGGTGGGAGCCGGGTCTCCTGGCCGCCCCGGTCGCCCTCGTGCCGCGGCTGGGGCAGGACCGGCTGGAGCACCAGCATGCGCTCGACGAGGCGGAGGAACATCGCCACGTCACGCAGCAGGTCGTCGGCGTCGCGGCTGGTGGCGGCGCCCTGGATACCGGCCTCCGCGCGAGCGCGGCGGCGGGCGCCCGAGGCGAACAGCACGCTCCACTCCGCGAGTTCGGGCGCTATCTCGGGCAGCACTTCCCAGGCGCTCCGGATCTTGGCCCGGCGCCTCTCGCTCGTCTCGGGCCGGCCGCGGGCGGCGAGCACGGCGGCGGCGGTGCGCAGGGCGGCCAGGTGGGCCGTCGCGTACCGGTCGTTGGGCATTTCCAGCAGGGCCGCCTCGTCGAGTCCGGCGCGGGCCTGGGCGAGCAGATCGAGGGCGGCGGGTGGGGCCGTGGCGCGGCGGAGCACGGGGTGCACGTCGCTCGCCGGTCCGGTCAGTGAGGGGGCAGGGCCGGTGGCGCGGCGCCGACGGGCGGCGGCTGCGGAAGAACTGGCCATGACGAACCTCCGGTCGTCTGTGTGACAGCACGCCCCCGACGGGGAGTGCCGTATGTGCCTATCGTGCGGTATGCCACTGACAATCCGTTCTGACCTGGGCTTTTGCTTCACTCACAGGTTCGGAGTAGTTTTTGCACTGACCAGTCAGTTCAAAAATATTACGGCTCAACCGGTTCAAGGATCCGGAGGGTGGGGGAAGTTGTGGACGGTCCGCACGGACTCGGCGTCACGGCCGAGGACTTCGGGCTCAAGGGGCCTCGCGGCTGGGCGTTCCGCGGCGTGGACGTCGACGCGGAGCCCGGCTCGCTGATCGCGATCGAGGGGCCCTCGGGCTCCGGCCGTACCTGCCTGCTGATGGCCCTCACCGGGCGGATGAAGCCCACCGAGGGACACGCGCGAGTGGGTCGGTCCGAGCTGCCGAAGCAGATGGCGGCGGTCCGCCGGTGCAGCGCGCTGGCCCATGTGCCCGGCGTCACCGACCTGGAACCCGCCCTGTCCGTCGCCGAGCACCTCCGGGAGCGTGCGCTGCTCCAGCGGCGGTTCGGCGGCCCCGTACGCGGGCTGCTGCGGCCCCGCCGGGAGCGGCTGACGGAGGCTCGGCTGCGGGTCGACAGCGCGCTGGCCGCCGCCGGGCTCGACCGGGAGGCGCTGCCCAAGGGCTCCAGGACCGCCGTCCGCGACCTGGAACGCCTGGAGGCGCTGCGACTGTCGGTGGCCCTCGCCCTGATCGGCCGCCCCCGGCTGCTCGGCATCGACGACACCGACCTGAAGCTCTCGGACGCCGAACGGACCGAGGTCTGGGCGCTGCTGCGCTCGCTGACCGAGGCCGGGACCACGGTCGTGGCCGTGTGCAGCGAGGCCCCCGAGGACGCGGTCGTGGTGTCCACGGCATCCGCCGACACACCGGCCCACGACCGGGACCGGCACGACGACCACGACGACGACAAGGAGACGGTGGATGCGCTCGCCGAAACTGGCCGCGCTTGAGCTCAGGCGCTTCGGCAGGGGCAGGCTCCCGCGTGCGGCGCTGGCCGCGCTCCTGCTGCTGCCCCTGCTGTACGGCGCCCTCTACCTGTGGTCGTTCTGGGACCCTTACGGCCGTCTGGACCGCATCCCCGTGGCGCTGGTGAACGACGACCGGGGAGCCACCGCCGCCGACAAGAAGATCGTGCTGGGCGACGAGATCACCAAGGGGCTGCACAGGAGCGACACGTTCGAGTGGCACGAGGTGAGCGCCGCCGAGGCCCGCGAGGGTGTCGAGAACGGCGATTACTACCTGTCGCTGACCATGCCGACCGACTTCAGCAGGAGGATCGCCTCCAGCTCGGGCGACTCCCCGGAGACGGGCGCCCTCCAGGTGCGTACGAACGACGCGAACAACTACATCGTCGGGCAGATCTCGCGGACGGTGTTCAGCGAGGTGCGCACGGCCGCCTCGACCAAGGCGTCCCGGTCGTTCCTCGACAAGATCTACGTGTCGTTCTCCGACATCCACGGGAAGACCGAGAAGGCCGCCGAGGGGGCCGACACCCTCAAGGGCGGGATCGGGAAGGCCAAGAAGGGCTCCAAGGACCTCGCGGACGGCCTCGCGGACGCCGAGAGGGGCAGCGGCAAGCTCTCCGCCGGTCTGAAGAAGCTCGACACGGGCGCGGGCGACCTGGAGGACGGGTCGCGGCAGGTCTCCGAGGGCACGCAGACCCTCGCGGACAAGGTCAACGGCGTCGCGGACAACGTGGGGCCCTTCCTGAAGGGCAACGAGAAGGAGATCGGCGACACCGCCCGGCTCGTCGCGGACTCCGCCTCGGCGATCCGCGGCAACCTCGACACGCTGGCGAAGACGGCTCCCGCCGCCGCCAAGGGGGCGCACACCGCCTCCGACACGCTGAACGGCGTCTACAAGGCGCGCTGCGAGGACCAGGACCTGCCACTGCCCGACGCCGCCTGTCCGGACCTGAAGAAGGCCAGGGACGCGGCCGTCGACGTGGCGAAGGTCGCCGACGACGTCGACACGCTGGTGGCCGACCAGAACGGCGATCTGACCTCGCTCGACAAGCACCTGGCCACCCTGGAGAAGCAGGCCCGGGCGCTGGCCGGCCGCTCGCCGCACCTGTCCGAGGACCTCGCCACGTCCGTCGCGAAGATCAACGAGCTCAACAAGGGGGCCGGGAAGGTCGCCAAGGGTGCCAAGACCCTGCACACGGGCCTCGGCACGGCCGAGAAGGGCGCCACCGACCTCGACAGCGGGATCGGCAGGCTCGGGACGGGCGCGAACGACCTCGAAGGGGGCATGTACAAGCTCGTCGACGGCTCGGGGAAGCTCGCCGGCGGGCTCCACGACGGCGCCGGAAAGATCCCGGACTACGACAAGAAGGACCGCGACCGGCGCACCGAGGTCATGGCCGACCCCGTACAGCTCGCTTCGAAGGACCTGCACAAGGCACCCAACTACGGCACCGGTTTCGCCCCGTACTTCATTCCGCTGTCCCTGTGGGTGGGCGCGATGGTCGCCTACATGCTGATCCCGCCGCTCAACCGGCGCGCGCTCGCCGCGGGCGCTCCCGCCTGGCGGATCGCGCTGGCGGGCTGGCTGCCGGTGGCCGCCCTGGGAGTGCTCCAGACGGTCGCGCTGATGTCCGTACTGCACTGGGCGATCGGCCTGGAGGCGGTACGGGCGACCGGGACGGTGGCCTTCCTGTTCCTGGTGACGGGCTGCTTCTCGGCGATCGTGCAGTGGCTGAACGCGCGCTTCGGAGCGGCCGGCCGCATCCTCGTCCTCGCGCTCCTGATGCTCCAGCTGACCTCGGCCGGCGGCACGTACCCCGTGCAGACCAGCCCGGCCCTCTTCAACGCGATCCACCCCTTCATGCCGATGAGTCACGTCGTCGACGCCCTGCGCAGGCTCATCACGGGCGGCGGTCTGGGGCCGGTCTGGCAGGCGTGCGCCGTCCTCACCGCGTTCACCCTGGGAGCCCTCGCGCTCACCGCGGTGTCCGCCCGGCGACGGCAGGTGTGGACCCTGGACCGGCTGCACCCGGAGCTGAGCCTGTGACAATCGGGGCCATGGAAAGCAGCAGGACGGTGGACAGCGGCGGCGGCCGGCGGCAGGCGACCCGGCAGAAGCTCTACGAGGCGGCGGTGACCCTCATCGCCGAGCAGGGCTTCTCGGCCACCACCGTGGACGAGATCGCCGAGCGTGCCGGAGTGGCGAAGGGCACGGTCTACTACAACTTCGCGAGCAAGTCGGTCCTCTTCGAGGAGTTGCTCCGGCACGGGGTGGGACTGCTCACCGCCTCGCTGCGGGAGGCGGTCGACAAGACCGACGAGGAGGGCGGCAGCAGGGTCGACGCGCTGGACGCGATGATCCGCGCGGGCCTGGTCTTCATCGGCCGCTACCCGTCCTTCACCCAGCTGTACGTGGCGGAGCTGTGGCGCACCAACCGGGCCTGGCAGTCCACGCTGATGGTGGTCAGGCAGGAGGCCGTCGCGGTCGTCGAGGACGTCCTGCGCGACGGGATCGCGAACGGCGAGCTGAGCGACGAGATCGACACCCCGCTGACGGCGGCGGCGCTGGTCGGCATGGTGCTGGTGGCGGCCCTGGACTGGCTGGCGTTCCAGCCGCAGCGCTCCCTGGACGACGTCCACGCGGCGCTGTCCCTGCTGCTCCAGGGACGGGTCGGCGGGGAACGCCTCGGGAACAGCGGACGCAGCGGACACAGCGGACACAGGTGACGACAGTAGGTACAGGTGAGCGCCGGTCCGAAGTGGCCGCGTCCCCCGCGGGCCACGCCTGACCGGCGCCCCTCCTGTACTTCCCCCCGTGCATCCCCCAGTGGTCCCCGACGGCTACCCCGTTCCGGTCTCCCTCGGGCCCCCGTGCCTCGCTCCCGCCGAGTGATCGGCGGAAGGAGCGGTAGAGGGCGCCGCGCCGTTCCGCCGCCCCGTGTCGGCGGTGCCGGAGCCGCGCCCCTTTCCGTGTCACCACTCTCTCGTTCGCGCAGGTGGGAGCCCATCCGCGCGCGTACTCAACTCACTCACTAGGTACGCGTACCTAGCCCTGGGCACTCATGCCCAGGACGCGCCGTTGCCGAGTGGTTACGATCGCGTCCGTGTCCGTACTCCCCCTGGTGTTCACCAGCGGCTGGGCCAGCGGTGTCAACGCGTACGCGGTGGTGCTGCTCCTCGGCCTCTTCGGCGCGACCGGACTGACCGACGAGGTCCCCGAGTCGCTGCAGCGTCCCGAGGTCCTCGTCGTGGCCGGCGTCCTGTTCGTCTGCGAGGCCGTCGCCGACAAGATCCCGTACGTGGACTCGGTGTGGGACACCGTGCACACCCTGATCCGCCCGGTGTCGGGGGCCGTCGTCGCGGCGCTGCTCGCCGGGCAGAGCGGTTCGCTGTCCGAGCTGGCGGCCGGGGCGATCGGCGGCTCGTCGGCGCTGGCCAGCCATACCGTCAAGGCCGGGACGCGGATGGCGATCAACACCTCGCCCGAGCCGTTCAGCAACGTCGTGATGAGCACCGCCGAGGATCTCGGGGTCGCCGGGATCCTGACCTTCGCGATGTTCCACCCCGAGGCCGCGGCGATCATCGCGGCCGTCCTGCTGCTGGCCGGTCTGCTGGTGCTCTACTTCCTGATCTCGCGGATCAGACGGTTCCTGCGGCGCAGGGCCCAGCGCCGGGAGGAGAAGAGGCTGGCGGACCGGAGCCGGCCCCCACCGCCCGGCTGACCTCCGCGGACGGGCGGCCCTGACGGTCCCCGGGCCCACGGGGCCGCGGCCCCGCTGTCAGTGGCGGCCGATAAGGTCCCTGGCATGGCACGGATTGCGGTGATCGGCGCCGGGATGGGCGCGATGGCATCCGCTGCCCGGCTGGCCGTCGCGGGCCACCGGGTGGCGGTGTACGAGCGGGCGCGGACGTACGGCGGAGCGGTGGGCCGCTTCGAGCGCGACGGCTTCGCCTTCGACACGGGGCCCGGACTGCTCCAGCTGCCCGCGGTCCACCGCGACCTGTTCGTCAAGACCGGCAAGGAACCCCTGGAGGCGTGCGTCGACCTGGTCCAGGTCGACCCGGCGGCACGGCACGTCTTCGCCGACGGCACGGAGGTCGCACTGCCCAACGCCTCGCGCGCGGGGGCCGTCTCGGCCCTGGACGGGGCCCTGGGCGCCGGTGCGGGTGAGCGCTGGGGCGACTTCCTGGTCCGGGCCCGCGAGGCCTGGGACCGGACCCGCAGGCCCCTCCTGGAGGAGCCGCTGTGGCCCGACTGGCAGGTGCTGGGCGAGCGCGAGCCCTACCCGGCGCTGCGGCAGCGGCGCCTGCTGCGCACGCGGACGGCGGCCCGGCTCGCGGAGGTCGGCGCCTGGGAGCTGGGCGACCCCCGCCTCGCCGCCCTCCTGGAGAGCCATGCGCTGGCGTACGGCCTCGACCCGGACACGGCCCCGGCGAGCGCGGCCGTCCTGCCGTACATGGAGCACGCCTTCGGCGCGTGGTACGTGCGCGGCGGGATCCGCGAGCTGGCGCGGGCCGTGTACGAGCGGTGCGTGGCCCGCCGGGTGGAGTTCACCTTCGGGGCCGAGGTCGTCTCGGTCACCGAGAAGGACGGCCGGGCGTCCGGTGTGGAGCTGCGCGACGGGACCGTCGTCGAGGCGGACTTCGTGGTGGGCGGCCCGCCGGAGCTGCTGAAGAGCCTGACGGGCCGCGACGACGTGTACGCGGGCGGGGCACCCGGGCCGCGTCCCGGATCCCTGTCCTGCGGCAAGGCCGTGGTCTGCCTCGCGCTGCGCGGCCCGCGCGAGACGGGGGCCGCGCACCGCACGGTCGTGCACACGGCGGACCGGGCCGAGGAGTTGGGCCACATCTTCGGGACGGGTGCGGCGCCGCCGCGGCCCACCGTGTGGGTGGACCGTCCGGACGATCCGCTGCTGCGCCCGGACGACGCCCACGAGTCCGTGGTGCTCACGGCGACGGTGCCGTCCCTGGCGCACTGCGACTGGGCCGCGGCCGGTGCCGCCGACGCCTTCGCGGACCGTATGGTCGCCGCCGCGGAGCGGGCCGTGCCCGAGCTGCGCGAGCGCCTGCTGTGGCGCGAGGTCCGGACGCCGCTGCACACGGAGCGGGAGACCGGGGCCACGGGCGGCGGTGTGCCGGCCCCCGCGCTGGCAGGCGACGGCGGCACCCGGCTGCGGCCGGCGAACGCCACCCGCGTGCCGGGCCTGTTCGCGGTCGGCGGCTGGGCGCACCCCGGCGGCGGGCTTCCGCACGCGGGCATGTCCGGCGCGCTGGTCGCCGGACTCATCGTGGAGGGGCCGGACTTCCGGGGTTCGCAGTGACGCCGACGCCCGCGGTGACGTCCGCGGGGCGGTACCGGCGCCGCTGTCAGTACCGGTACTGCTGCTCGTCGTACCCGCCCTGCTGCTGACCGTTGCCCTCGTACGGATACGGCTGCTCGGGCGGGAGTTCGCCTCCGTACGGGTCCTCGGTGTTCCGCTGCTGCGGCACCCAGACACCGCCGGGCGGAGTGTTCTCGCCGCCGTAGGCGCCGGCGGCGTACTGGTCCTGCGTGTAGTCCTGCTGCCCTTGCTGGTCCTGCTGCCCGTACTGCTGCTGTCCGGTGTCGTAGGACTGGCCGTAGGAGCCCGCGTCGTAGGACTGCGAGCCGATGTACGGATCGGAGTAGGCCGCGTACTGCTGCTGCTGTCCGGTGTCGTAGCCGTACTGCTGCTGGTCGTAGCCCGAGTAGCCGTCGTACCCGTAGTTCTGGGCGAACTGGTCCTGGGACTGGCCCTGCTCCGCCGCCTGCGCCTGGGCCTGCGCGGAGGCCGCGTACGCGGCGTCGGTGGCCGCGGCGTAGGCGGCTTCGCTGTAGACGCCGTACTGGCCGGTGTCGTCGGGCAGCGGCTGCGGCTCGTAGACGGCGGTGGACTCGGCGGCGTTCTCGGGGCGCTGTCCGAAGACCGAGTCGTCGCGTCCGAAGACGTCGTCCCCGCCGAAGCTCTCGCCGCGGCCGAAGTCGTCGTGAGGATACGTTCCGCTCTGCGCGGCCTGGAGGTCCGTGACCTCCAACGTGGGGTCCTTGCGCTCGGGTTCGCCGCGACGGCGCTTGTTGAGCCCCGGGCGTCCGGCGACGGCCCAGCCGGACGCGAAGCCACTGCGGAACGACAGCGTGACGTACGTCTGGCCGACGGCGAAGGCGGCAGCGCCCAGACCGATGACCGGCACCGACGGGATCAGGACACCGATGACCACCCCGAGGAAGCCGCCGAAGGCCAGCAGCCGCCAGCGCAGCCGCGCCTTGTACTGCAGCAGCACCTCGCCGAGCAGCCACAGCGCGACAATGCCGAACGCGATGTAGAGGACCGTCCAGCCCATGTACGCCCCTCTCCCAGGTGGCCGCTACGCAGTGTGTCGTACGACGATGCGACCGGTCTAGGCCTGCTGTGGGTGATGCAGGCCCAGGTTCTCGTAGATTTCCAGCGTCGCGGTGGAGTTGTTCAGCGTAATGAAATGCAGTCCGGGGACTCCCTCGGCCAGCAGCCTCGCGCAGAACTCCGTGGCGAACTCGATGCCAATGGAGCGTACAGCCGCCGGATCGTCTTTGGCTGTGACGATCCGCTCTTTCAGGGCATCCGGGAACGAGGCATTGCTGAGTTGTGGCAATCGCTCCAACATCTTCACGCTGGTGACCGGCATGACCTCGGGGATGACCGGCGTGCTGCAGCCCGCCGCGTCGACCCGGTCACGCAGGCGCAGGTACGCGTCCGGCTGGAAGAACATCTGGGTGATCGCGTAGTCGGCGCCGGCCCGGCATTTGTCGACGAAGTTCGCCACGTCCGCGTCCCAGTCCGCGGAGCGCGGGTGCATCTCCGGGAAGGCCGCGACGCCCACGCAGAAATCGCCGGACTCCTTGATGAGCTGGACCAGTTCGGCCGCGTACGTGAGGCCCTGGGGGTGCGGCACCCAGTCGGCCATCGGGTCGCCGGGCGGGTCGCCGCGCACGGCGAGCATGTTCCGGATCCCGGCGTCCGCGTACTGGCCGATGATGTTGCGCAGTTCCGCGATGGAGTGGTCGACGGCGGTCAGGTGGGCGACCGGGGTGAGCGTCGTGTCGGCGACGATCCGCTCCGTCGCCTTGACCGTACCGGCGCGGGTGGTGCCGCCAGCGCCGTACGTCACGGAGACGAAGCTGGGGGCGACCGCCTCGACCCTGCGCAGCGCGTTCCACAGGTTCCGCTCGCCTTTTTCGGTCTTCGGCGCCCAGAACTCGAACGAGAAGGTCGTCTTGCCGGTCGCGAGCATGTCGCGCACGGTGCGTGCGCGGTCAGTCCTGGTGGAAGCAGATCCGAGGGCCATACCCGCAGGTTAGCCAGGGGGAGACGGTCCCCCAACCGGACGTGGGAGATTTGCCCCAATTGTCGACTTGTTGTCCACTCCTCGGACAACCGGGACTCAAGCGAACCTCCGGTGGCGAACCTCCGGTCAGGCCGCCCGCAGCCGCTTGGCGAACTCCGCCGCCGCCGCGCCGGGGTCGTCGGCCTCGGTGATCGCCCGTACGACGACGACACGGCGGGCGCCCGCTTCGAGCACCTCGTCGAGGTTGCCGAGGTCGATGCCGCCGATGGCGAACCAGGGGCGGTCCGTGGCGAGCGCGGCCGTGTGCCGGACCAGGTCGAGGCCCGGCGCGTGGCGCCCCGGCTTGGTGGGGGTGGGCCAGCAGGGTCCCGTGCAGAAGTAGTCCACGCCGTCCTGGACCGCGGCGGCCGAGGCCTCCGGTCCGGCGTGCGTGGAGCGGCCGATCAGTACCTCGTCGCCGAGGATCGCCCGGGCCGCGGGGACGGGGAGGTCTCCCTGGCCGAGGTGCAGGACGTCCGCTCCGACGGCGTGGGCGACGTCGGCCCGGTCGTTCACCGCGAGCAGCTTGCCGTGCCTGCGGCAGGCTTCCGCGAGGACGGCGAGGTGGTCGAGCTCCTCGGCCGCCTCCATGCCCTTGTCCCGGAGCTGCACGATGTCCACGCCGCCCGCGAGGACCGCGTCCAGGAAGCCGGCGAGGTCGCCCTGGCGCCTGCGGGCGTCCGTGCAGAGGTAGACCCTGGCGTCGGCGAGCTGCGCGCGTGCGGTGGTTTCGGGCATGCGTGGGTCCCCCGTGTCGTGTCGGTGGCGTACGGGCCGCCGGGCCCGGCGGCCCTGGGTTCGCGGCCCGCGGCCCGTACGCCGTGCGGCGTGATCAGGTCAGACGGCGAGCGCCTGGGCGCGGCGCTTCACCTCCGTGCCGCGATTCTCGCTCAGAGCCTGCGCGGGGGTGCCGGGCAGGCTCTCGTCGGGAGTGAAGAGCCACTCAAGCATCTCTTCGTCGTTGTAGCCGTCGTCCCGCAGGAGCGTCAGGGTGCCTGCGAGGCCCTTGACGACCTTCTGTTCGTCCACGTCGATGAAAGCGGCGGGGACGTGCAGCGCGCGGTTCTCACCACGGCGTACGGCGATCAGCTGGCCTTCCCTGACCAGCTGCCGGACGCGCGTCACCTCGACGCCGAACTTTTCGGCGATGTCGGGGAGGGTGAGCCAGGCGGGGACGAGAGCATCGATCTTTGCGTCAATCTCGGTCACGGGTACAAGCCTGCCATCTCCCACTGACACCCGGTACCCGGGTCCGTCGACCGGGTCACGCGGTTGTCCGCCGGCCGGGCGGGGCGGTTGGTGGGGGTGGGCCCGCGAGGGCTTGCCGCGCCGTTCCCCGCGCACCTCGTAGGGCGGCGCCCGCCAGGTGGATCGCGGCCCCGGACCGCCCGTGGCAGGTTGCGCCGTTCCCCGCGCCCCTTTGCGGGGTGTCCGTCACGTGGGTCGGCGGGTGCGGGTCGTCCGTGGCCGAGCGCGCCGTTCCCCGCGCCCCTGACGGGGGTCGGCGGCGGCCCCGCGAGGGGCGGGGGAACCGCGCGGCCGGCCCCACCGGGCCGCACCCGGCGGAACCGCCTCCACCGCGGAGCGCTGCCCCCTCCCCGCGGAAGCGCCCCCGCTAGACCGTCGCCCCCTTCAGTGGGCGGCCCGGGTCCGACAGGAGGGTGGGGTCCAGGTGGGCTGCCGACTCGATCAGGCGTCGGCCCTGGGCCAGGTCACGGGGTCTGCCCACCGCCAGGACCGCGACCAGGCGGCCGTCCCGGAGCCAGCACACGGACCAGGAGGGGCCGGTCGGGTCGCCCCGCCACACCAGCGCGTCCGCGGCCCCGTGATGCCCCGCGTACTGCACGAAGCGCCCGAACTGCTCCGACCAGAAGTAGGGCACCGGGTCGTACGGCGCGGGCGTCTCCCCCACGATGTTCGCCGCGACCGTGCGCGGACCCTGGAGCGCGTTGTCCCAGTGGTGGACCAGCAGACGCTCGCCGTAGCGGCCCGACGGGAACGAGGCGCAGTCGCCGACCGCGTACACGTCCGGGAGCGAGGTGCGCAGGTGGTCGTCCGCGACGATCTCCCGGTGGACGCCGAGTTCGATGCCCGAGCCGGCGAGCCAGCCCGTCGCGGGCCGCGCCCCGATGCCGACGACGACGGCCCCGGCGGGCAGCCGCGAACCGTCGTCGAGCACCACCGCGCCCGGCTCGACGCGCTCCACGCGCGCGTGGGTGCGCAGCGACGCCCCGCTGTCCGCGTACCAGGCGGCCATGGGCGCGGCCACCTCGGCGGGCAGCGCGCCCACGAGCGGCCGGTCGGCGGCCTCGACGACGGTCACCGCGCACCCCGCCTCGCGGGCCGCGGTGGCGAACTCCGCGCCGATCCAGCCCGCGCCCACCACCACGATGTCATGCTGCCGGGCGAGGACGGGGCGCAGCCGCTCGGCGTCGTCGAGGGTGCGCAGCAGATGGACGCCGGGTACGCCGTCGGCGCCGGGCAGCCGGACGGGTTCCGCTCCCGTGGCGACGACCAGGACGTCGTACGGCACGGGCCCCTCCGCGGTGTCGAGTTCGCGCCGGTCCGGGTGCACGCCGGTCACTTCGAGCCCGAGGCGCAGCTCCACGTCGAGGGTCTCGAAGTCGACGTCGAAGGCGGACCCCTCGGCCTTGCCGAGCAGTACGGCCTTGGACAGCGGCGGGCGGTCGTACGGCTGGTGGGGCTCCGCGCCGATCAGGGTCACGGTTCCGGGGAAGCCCTGCTCCCGCAGGGCGACGGCGGTCTGCACCCCCGCCATGCCCGCACCGACGATCACGACGCGCACGCGCGCCGCCGGGCCCGGTCCTCGTGTCAGCTCACTCACCAGGTCACCATAGACAGTCGGTGAAATCGTCGGTCAGGGGCGCGGTCGGTGAGCTGTTGCACAACGGCCCGTCACGGCGTCAGCTCTCGGTGACCTCTTCGACCACGCTCGTCCCGCCGCCCTCCTGGGACTCCCACTCCCAGGTCTCCGCCAGTCGCACCCGGCCGTCGGGGGTCTCGGTGATCCGGGACTCGCAGTGCCCGGAGGAGGTGGTGCCGTCCGTCTTCAGCTGTACGTACCGGAAGTCCAGGCGGTCGCCCGCGCGGGTGCCCACGAGGTGGCCGCGCACGACGTCGCCGCCCGCGTAGTCGGCCCAGATCGCGCCGTCCTTCTCGTGGTACGAGAAGCGGGTGCGCGTCCCCACCTGACCCGGTGCCTGGTCGGCCACGGGGGCGAGAACGAGTCCGTCGAGCGAGCGGGCCATGCCGTGAGGCTCCCTTACTGAGGTGCGGGGCGAAGAGCTAGGGTGGCCAACGTAAAGCACTCGCGGGAGCCCGGACGTACCGGGCTGAGAGGGAGGCTGGGACGGCCTCCGACCGTACGAACCTGATCCGGGTCATGCCGGCGAAGGGAGGGGCTGGACGCCCATGTCGCGTACACCGCAAGCACCTTCATCCGACGTCCTGGCCGTCGACGGCCGGGCTTCCGGTGGTCCGGCCTCCGGTGGTCCGGCCGCCGACGTCCTGGTCGTCGGGGGCGGGATCATCGGACTGGTGACCGCCTGGCGGGCCGCGCAGCGCGGGTTCACGACCGCGCTGGTGGACCCGGAGCCCGGCGGCGGCGCCGCGCAGGTCGCGGCCGGAATGCTGGCCGCCGTCACCGAGCTGCACTACGGCGAGGAGACCCTGCTCGGCCTCAACCTGGCCTCGGCGCGCCGCTATCCGGACTTCGTCGCGGAGCTGACCGAGGCGACCGGCGAGGACCTCGGCTACCGCCGGTGCGGCACGCTGACCGTCGCGCTCGACGCCGACGACCGCGCCCACCTGCGGGAACTGCACACCCTGCAGCACCGGTCGGGCCTGGAGTCGGAGTGGCTGAGCGGTCGCGAGTGCCGCCGCCTGGAGCCGATGCTCGCGCCCGGTGTGCGCGGCGGGCTGCGGGTCGACGGCGACCACCAGATCGATCCGCGGCGGCTCACCGCGGCCCTGGTGACGGCCTGCGAGCGGGCCGGGGTGGTCTTCCACCGGACGTGGGCCGAGCGGCTGACCGTCGTGCGGGGCCGGGCCGCCGGTGTCGTCACGACGGACGGCACCGAGCTGTCCGCGGGGCAGGTCGTCCTCGCCGCCGGCAGCCTCAGCGGGCGTCTCGCGGGTGTGCCCGAGCACGTACTGCCGCCGGTGCGTCCCGTGAAGGGGCAGGTGCTGCGGCTGGCCATGCCCGCCGTGCCGGAGCGGACCGCGCCCTTCCTGAGCCGGACGGTGCGTGCCATCGTCCGCGGCAGCCACGTCTACCTGGTGCCGCGCGAGAACGGCGAGCTCGTCGTCGGCGCGACCAGCGAGGAGCTGGGCTGGGACACCACGGTGACCGCGGGCGGCGTGTACGAGCTGCTGCGGGACGCCCACGAACTCGTCCCCGGCATCACCGAGCTGCCGCTCACCGAGACGCGCGCCGGACTGCGCCCGGGCTCCCCCGACAACGCGCCCCTGCTCGGCCCGACCGGGCTTCCCGGACTGCTCCTGGCGACCGGCCACCACCGCAACGGCGTGCTGCTCGCCCCGGTCACCGGCGACGCCCTGGCGCATGCCCTGACCACCGGTGAACTCCCGGACGAGGCCCGTCCGTTCACCCCCGGGCGGTTCGACGCCGCCGCACTCACGGAGCAGCCCGCATGAGCGTGACCGTCCTCGTCAACGGGGAGCGGCGGCAGTTCGCCGCCGACACCGCCCTCGACGCCCTCGTGGCCGCCCTCTGCGCGGCCCCCTCCGGTGTCGCCGCCGCGCTCAACGAGACCGTCGTCCCGCGCGCGCAGTGGCCCAGGACCCTCCTGCGCGAGGGAGACCGCGTCGAAGTGCTCACCGCCGTACAAGGAGGCTGACCCATGGCCGACGACCCCTTCGTCCTCGGCGGTACGTCCTTCACGTCCCGTCTGATCATGGGCACCGGCGGTGCCCCCAGCCTCGACGTCCTGGAGCGCTCGCTCGTCGCGTCCGGCACGGAGCTGACGACGGTCGCGATGCGGCGCGTGAGCCCCGGATCCCACGGCTCGGTCCTGTCCGTGCTCGACCGGCTCGGCATCCGCGTGCTGCCCAACACCGCGGGCTGTTTCACCGCCGGGGAGGCCGTCCTGACGGCCCGCCTCGCGCGTGAGGCGCTCGGCACGGACGTGGTCAAGCTGGAGGTCATCGCCGACGAGCGCACGCTGCTGCCCGACCCGATCGAGCTGCTCGACGCCGCCGAGACCCTCGTCGACGACGGCTTCACGGTCCTGCCGTACACGAACGACGACCCGGTGCTCGCGCGGAAGCTGGAGGACGTGGGCTGCGCCGCGGTCATGCCGCTCGGGTCGCCCATCGGGTCCGGGCTCGGCATCCGCAACCCGCACAACTTCCAGCTGATCGTGGAGCACGCGCGCGTGCCGGTGATCCTGGACGCGGGAGCGGGCACGGCGTCGGACGCGGCGCTCGCCATGGAGCTGGGGTGCGCCGGTGTGATGCTCGCCTCGGCCGTGACCCGGGCGCAGGAGCCCGTTCTCATGGCGGAGGGCATGCGGCACGCGGTCGAGGCCGGACGGCTCGCGTACCGGGCGGGGCGCATTCCGCGCCGCCACTTCGCCGAGGCCTCGTCCCCGTCGGACGGAATCGCACGACTCGACCCGGAACGCCCCGCTTTCTAAAGCTTCCTCACGCTTTCCGACCTTTGGCCGGAACGCGTGTCCGAATCCGTACAGAATCCACACCGGATCCGTTCGCCGTACCGTGCCGGTCGGCGTGCGAGGTCCGTCACAGCTCGGCTTCAGTACCGCCCCGGTATCGCCCGCACGGGCGGCTCCGTCAGTGGCGGCTCGTACACTCACCTGCGTGGATACGACCCTTCAAGACCCCTTGGTCGGGCATGTGCTCGACGGTCGGTATCGCGTCGACGCACGCATCGCGGTCGGCGGGATGGCCACGGTCTACCGGGCCGTGGACACCCGCCTGGACCGGGTGCTCGCGCTCAAGGTGATGCATCCGACCCTGGCGGCCGACGCCTCGTTCGTCGACCGTTTCATCCGCGAGGCCAAGTCGGTGGCCAGGCTCGCCCATCCGAACGTGGTGCAGGTCTTCGACCAGGGCACCGACGGCCCCTACGTCTATCTGGCGATGGAGTACGTGGCCGGATGCACCCTTCGCGACGTACTGCGTGAGCGCGGGGCGCTCCAGCCGCGGGCCGCGCTGGACATCCTGGAGCCGGTGCTCGCCGCGCTCGGCGCCGCGCACCGCGCCGGGTTCGTGCACCGCGACATGAAGCCGGAGAACGTCCTGATAGGGGACGACGGCCGGGTGAAGGTGGCGGACTTCGGCCTCGTACGAGCCGTGGACACGGTCACCCACACCACGGGGGCCATCCTGGGCACGGTGTCGTATCTCGCGCCGGAGCAGATAGAACACGGCACGGCCGACCCCCGCGTGGACGTGTACGCGTGCGGCATCCTCCTCTTCGAGATGCTCACCGGCGACCGGCCGCACTCGGGCGGCTCACCCGCCGCGGTGCTCTACAAGCACCTCCACGAGGACGTGCCCCCGGCGTCGGCACTGGTGCCCGGCCTGGCCTACGAACTCGACGAGCTGGTCACCTCGGCGACCGCGCGCAACCCCGGCGTCCGCCCGTACGACGCGGTGGCGCTGCTCGCACAGACCCTGGACGCGCGCGCCGCCCTGAGCGACGACCAGCTGGACGCCGTGCCCCCGGGGGCCGTCGCCACGGACCGCCCGGGCGGCGCCGACAACCGTACGAGCGTGATCCCGCGCTCGCTCTCGGTGCCCCGGCTGCCCCCGGTGAACGAGGACGACGCGGAGCTGAACCGCACCAGCTTCCTGCCGTCCCCGCCGCCCGAGCCCCCGCGGCGCGGGCGCACCATGACACCTCGCCGGGGCGTCCTCGCGATCGTCGCCGCGGTACTGCTGGTCCTCGGCCTCGGCGCGGGGGTCTGGTACATCAACTCCGGCCAGTTCACCGAGGTCCCTGCCGTCCTTGACAAGACGGAGGCGCAGGCCAGGAAGAACATAGAGGCCGCCGGGCTCGACGTGCGCACGACCAAGGCGTACAGCGACACGGTCAAGCTCGGCCGGGTCATCAGCACCGACCCGAAGCCCACCACCCGGATCCGCGACAACGGCTCCGTGACCCTGACCATCTCCAAGGGCCCGAACACCGTGCGCGTTCCGGACCTCACGGGCTTCAAGCTCGACAAGGCCAAGGATCGGCTGAAGAAGGAGGGGCTCGCGGCGGGCATGGTCACCGAGTCCTTCAGTGAAGACGTCACCGTGGGCTATGTGATCAGCACGAAGCCGGAGGCGGGCACCGAGCGCCGCGGCGGTTCGGCGATCGCGCTCGTCGTCAGCAAGGGCAGCCCGGTGGAGGTGCCCGACGTGCTCGGCGACGACGTGGACGACGCCAGGCAGGAGCTGGAGGACGCGGGTCTGACGGTCGAGGTCGTCCCCGGGCGGATCACCTCCGACTACGAGGCCGGCCAGGTGGCCAGGCAGTCGCCCGGCGCCGACAAGGATGTGGCGCGGGGTGCCACCATCAAGCTGACCGTGTCCAAGGGCCCGCCGCTGGTCGAGGTCCCGGACGTCGTGGGCGACAACGAGGACGACGCGCGGGAGGAGCTGGAGGCGGCCGGCTTCGAGGTCGATGTGGACCGGGACCTGCTCGACCTCTTCGGCGGCGACACGGTCAAGAGCCAGTCGACGGAGGGCGGCGAGACGGCGCCCAAGGGATCGAGGATCACCATCAAGGTCGGCTGAAAGCCGGACGCCCCGGGCCAGGGCGCCCGGCCCCGGGCGTCCGGAGCGAGGCGGCCGAGGCGAGGCGCATGAGCCGAAGCGCGTCAGGCAAGGCGCGTCAGGTGGGCACGTCAGGCGAGGCGCGTCAGGACATGGCCGCCGACCGGGCGTCCGGGGCCGCGTGACACCCTTGGCGGGTGAGCATCCAGCAGTCCCGCAACCCCGTCGGCAGCCATGTCCCCGTCGCCGGAGGCCTCGCCTCCGTAGGCCTCTCGTACGCGCGCGAGCTGGCCGCCGAGACCGTCCAGGTCTTCGTCGCCAACCCGCGCGGCTGGGCGACACCGCCCGGGAACCCGGCCCAGGACGAGGCCTTCCGCGCCGCCTGCGCCGCGGAGTCCATCCCCGCGTACGTCCACGCGCCCTACCTGATCAACTTCGGCTCGCACACCGAGGCGACCGTGGAGAAGTCGGTGGAGTCGCTGCGGCACTCACTGCGCCGGGGGCGGGCGATCGGGGCGCTGGGCGTGGTCGTGCACACGGGCTCGGCGACCGGCGGCCGGGAGCGCTCGGTGGCGCTGCGGCAGGTGCGCGAGTACCTGCTGCCGCTGCTCGACGAGCTGACCCACGACGACGACCCGTTCCTGCTGCTGGAGTCGACCGCCGGCCAGGGCTCCTCGCTCTGCTCGCGGACCTGGGACTTCGGACCGTACTTCGAGGCGCTCGACGCCCATCCGAAGCTGGGCGTCTGCCTGGACACGTGCCACATCTTCGCCGCGGGCCACGACCTCACCGGGCCCAGCGGGATGCACCAGACCCTCGATCTGCTGGTGGACACGGTCGGCGAGGGCCGCCTGAAGCTCATCCACGCCAACGACTCCAAGGACGTGGCGGGCGCCCACAAGGACCGTCACGAGAACATCGGCGCCGGCCACATCGGCGAGGACCCGTTCCGTGCCCTGATGACCCACCCCGCCACCGAGGGCGTACCGCTGGTCATCGAGACGCCCGGCGGCAAGGAGGGGCACGCGGCGGACGTGGAACGGCTGAAGAAGCTCAGGGACGGCTGAGGCGGCCCGGATCAGAGCTCGGGGCCGTCCCCGGGCTCCTCCTGGTAGGAGTAGCGCTGCTCACGCCAGGGGTCGCCGATGTTGTGATAGCCGCGCTCCTCCCAGAAGCCGCGGCGGTCGGCGGTCATGTACTCCACACCGCGAACCCATTTGGGGCCCTTCCAGGCGTACAGATGCGGCACGACCAGACGCAGCGGGAAGCCGTGCTCCGCGGTGAGCAGTTCGCCGTCCTTGTGGGTGGCGAAAATCGAGCGCTCGGACGCGAAGTCGTCGAGGCGCAGATTCGAACTGAAGCCGTACTCCGCCCAGACCATGACATGGGTGACGGCCGGTGCGGGCGGGGCGATCTCCAGGATCGTCCGGGCCGGCACGCCGCCCCACTCCGCGCCGATCATGCTGAACTTCGTGACGCAGTGCAGATCGGCCTCGACCGTCGCGTAGGGCAGGGCGGTGAACTCGTCGTGGGTCCAGCAGTGCTTCTCACTGTCGGCGGTGGCCCCGAAGATCCTGAACTCCCAGCGCTCGGGGCGGAACTTCGGTACGGGTCCGTAGTGCGTGACCGGCCAGCCCCGCTGCAGTCGCTGCCCCGGCGGAAGCTCCGACTGCCCTGCTTCTCCAGATTCACGACCCACCGGCTGACCCATGACTCCATCCTGACAGACCGGGGAAGGTGGACATGACCAGGTCCGTACCCCTCCGGTCAACTGCGACAAGTCGGACTAAGCCTGTACTTACTTACTAAGCATGCACTTACTGGACGATCTTCAACACCGGTGCAATCATGCGGCGCAACCCGCCAGTTCCCCCGCATGGAAGGAGCCTCTGCGATGCAGGGCGACCCCGAGGTTCTCGAATTCCTCAACGAGCAGCTGACCGCCGAGCTCACCGCGATCAACCAGTACTTCCTGCACGCGAAGATGCAGGAGAATTTCGGCTGGACGAAGCTCGCGAAGTACACGCGCTCCGAGTCGTTCGACGAGATGAAGCACGCGGAGCTGCTCACCGACCGCATCCTTTTCCTGGACGGCCTGCCGAACTACCAGCGGCTCTTCCACGTCCGGGTCGGACAGACGGTCACCGAGATGTTCCAGGCGGACCGCCAGGTCGAGGTCGAGGCGATCGACCGGCTCAGGCGCGGTATCGACGTGATGCGGGCCAAGGGCGATGTCACGTCCGCGAACATCTTCGAGTCGATCCTCGCCGACGAGGAGCACCACATCGACTATCTGGACACCCAGCTTGAGCTGGTGGAGAAGCTCGGCGAGGCGCTCTACATCGCGCAGCTCATCGAGCAGCCGGAGAGCTAGGGCCGCACCCGAAGGCGGCAGCCGCAGGGCGGGCCGGACCGGAGAGCCGGGGCCGGCCGGACTAGGCGGCCTCGTCCAGCCGTTCTTCCCGGCGTCCCGCTCGGGCTCCCGTTTCCGCCAGTGCGGGGATGTCCTGGCCCGCCGCTTCGCGGGCGGGAAGGGCGCCCCGGCCCAGCAGCGCCTGAATGCGCCGGACGCAGGATCCGCAGTCGGTGCCCGCCTTGCAGGCGGACGCGATCTGCCGGGGGGTGCAGGCACCGTCCGCCGCGTGCTTCTTCACCTGTGCCTCGGTCACTCCGAAGCAGTTGCAGACGAACACGCGGTTCCACCTCCCGACGGGATTCGTAGGTCGTGCCGTCCCGAAGATCGGTGAGGCTAACCTAACCTTACCCGCCGAGTCTGAGCCGCAAAAGTGCGATGGGGCGCGGATCGTATGTGATCCGCGCCCCAATACGCGTGCCGTACACGCGCCGGTAACAGCCGAAACGGCTGCTGATCTACTACTGGTCCCGGTACATCTCCGCCACCAGGAAGGCCAGGTCAAGCGACTGGCTGCGGTTCAGGCGGGGGTCGCAGGCCGTCTCGTAGCGCTGGTGCAGATCGTCGACGAAGATCTCGTCGCCGCCGCCCACGCACTCGGTGACGTCGTCACCGGTGAGTTCGACGTGGATGCCGCCCGGGTGGGTGCCGAGGCCCTTGTGGACCTCGAAGAAGCCCTTGACCTCGTCGAGCACGTCGTCGAAACGGCGCGTCTTGTGGCCGGAGGCCGCCTCGTAGGTGTTGCCGTGCATCGGGTCGGTGATCCAGGCGACGGTCGCGCCCGAGGCGGTGACCTTCTCGACCAGCTCGGGCAGCTTGTCGCGGACCTTGTCGGCGCCCATCCGGACGATGAAGGTCAGCCTGCCGGGCTCGCGGTCCGGGTCGAGCCGCTCGATGTACTGCAGCGCGTCCTCGGCCGTGGTCGTCGGGCCCAGCTTGATCCCGATCGGGTTGCGGATCTTCGAGGCGAACTCGATGTGCGCGCCGTCCAGCTGCCGGGTGCGCTCACCGATCCACACCATGTGGCCCGACACGTCGTACAGGTGCCCGGTGCGGGAGTCGACCCTGGTCAGCGCCGACTCGTAGTCGAGGAGCAGCGCCTCGTGGGAGGCGTAGAACTCGACGGTCTTGAACTCCTCCGGGTCGGCCCCGCAGGCGTTCATGAAGTGCAGCGCCTGGTCGATCTCGCGTGCCAGCTGCTCGTAGCGCTGACCGGACGGCGAGGTCCGCACGAAGTCCTGGTTCCAGGCGTGCACCTGGCGCAGGTCCGCGTAACCGCCGGTGGTGAAGGCGCGGACCAGGTTGAGCGTGGAGGCGGAGGCGTTGTACATCCGCTTCAGGCGCTCGGGGTCCGGGACCCGGGACTTATCGTCGAAGTCGAAGCCGTTGACCGAGTCGCCGCGGTACGTCGGCAGGGTCACGCCGTCGCGGGTCTCGGTGTTCTTGGAGCGCGGCTTGGAGTACTGGCCGGCGATACGGCCGACCTTCACGACCGGCACGGACGCCGCGTACGTGAGGACGGCACCCATCTGGAGCAGGGTCTTGAGCTTGTTGCGGATGTGGTCGGCGGACACGGCGTCGAAGGCCTCGGCGCAGTCGCCGCCCTGGAGAAGGAACGCCTCGCCCTTGGCGACTGCTCCCAACCGGGCGCGCAGCTGGTCGCACTCGCCGGCGAAGACGAGCGGCGGATACGACTCAAGGTCCGCGATCACTTCGCGCAGAGCCTCGGCATCGGGGTACTCGGGCTGCTGCGCCGCGGGAAGGTCTCGCCAGGTGTTGCCAGCGCTCGCGCTGGACTTAGCGTTCACGGTCACGGCGTCAACATTACGGGGTCGTGTCGGGCATCCCGCCACATGCTCATCAATTGAGACGGATCGCGCTCGATCGAAGCGCTGCGAACCGGCCACCGTGCCGGCCACCGTGTGACGGATCCGCCGCGGGGGCGGCACGGGGGCGGTGTGGGGTAGGGTGCGGCGCATGTTCGCGCACCCGACCCAGAACCAGAACTGGTGGTGGACCGCTCACCCGGCGGCCCACTGACTGCGCGTACGCAAGACTTCGCGAAGGCCGCCCGAGGGGCGGCCTTCGGTGTTTTCGCGACCGGGACCGTTCCTCTCCACCTCTCCCCGCAGAGACGCCGAGTCTCCACGGGGACGCCGAGAAGGAACCCGGACCCATGAACCTGCTCGATCTGCTGGACGATCCCCGCCCGTTCGCCCTGCTGCGCCGCCGCACGCCGGGCCACGATCACGACACCGTCGAGCTGCTGCTCGGCCCCGTCACCGAGCACGAGCGGCTGGCCGACATCCCCGAGGGCCTCGCCCTGGTCCCGTACCGCCAGATCCGCGAACGCGGCTTCGACGTCCACGACGACGGCACGCCCCTGTCGGTGCTCACGCCGGAGGAGTCGTACGAGTTCTCCCTGGGGCAGGTCCTCGCGGAGCTGCCCGCGCACGACGTGCGGGTCGAGGACGGCGGCTTCGACGTCGCGGACGAGGAGTACGCGGAGATCGTCGGGCGGGTGCTGCGCGAGGAGATCGGACGGGGCGAGGGCGCGAACTTCGTCATCCGGCGGACGTACGAGGGTGAGATCCCCGGGTTCGGCCGGGCCGACGCGCTGGCGCTCTTCCGGCGGCTGCTGGTGGGTGAGCGGGGCGCGTACTGGACGTTCGTCGTGCACACGGGAGAGCGGACGCTGGTCGGGGCGAGCCCCGAGGTGCATGTGCGGATGTCCGGCGGGACCGTCGTGATGAACCCGATCAGCGGGACGTACCGCTACCCCGCCGCGGGGCCGACGCCGGAGGACCTGCTGGAGTTCCTGGCCGACGGCAAGGAGATCGAGGAGCTCTCGATGGTCGTCGACGAGGAGCTCAAGATGATGTGCGCGGTCGGCGACATGGGCGGGGTCGTGATCGGGCCGCGGCTCAAGGAGATGGCGCATCTCGCGCACACCGAGTACGAGCTGCGGGGCAGGTCGTCGCTGGACGTGCGCGAGGTGCTGAAGGAGACCATGTTCGCCGCGACCGTCACCGGGTCGCCGGTGCAGAACGCGTGCCGGGTGATCGAGCGGCACGAGGTCGGCGGGCGCGGCTACTACGCGGGGGCCCTCGCCCTCGTCGGGCGCGACTCGGGCGGCGCCCAGACCCTCGACTCCCCCATTCTCATCCGGACCGCCGACATCGACGGCGGCGGACGGCTGCGGGTGCCGGTGGGCGCGACGCTCGTCCGCGGGTCGGACCCGGCGAGCGAGGTCGCGGAGACGCACGCGAAGGTGGCGGGCGTACTGGCCGCCCTCGGTGTACGTCCCGGCCGGCCGGGCGGGAACGAGGCGCGGGCGGTCCTGGCGGACGATCCGCGGGTGCGGGCCGCGCTCGACGGGCGGCGGGCCTCGCTGGCGCCGTTCTGGCTGCGGATGCAGGAGCCGTCCACCGATCTGGCGGGCCACACGCTGGTCGTGGACGGGGAGGACACCTTCACGGCGATGCTCGCGCATCTGCTGCGCTCGTCCGGTCTCGCCGTGACCGTGCGGCGGTACGACGAGGCGGGGCTGCGGGAGGCCGTCCTCGCGCACGAGGGCCCGCTGGTGCTGGGCCCCGGCCCGGGCGACCCGTCCGACATGACGGACCCGAAGATGGCCTTTCTGCGCGGCCTCACCGCTGAGGTGCTGCGCGGGCACCGGTACGGCGTCCTGGGCGTCTGCCTCGGCCACGAGCTGATCGCGGCCGAGCTGGGCCTGGAGACCGTGCGCAAGGAGATCCCGTACCAGGGCGCCCAGAGCGACATCGACCTGTTCGGGCGGACGGAGACCGTCGGCTTCTACAACAGCTTCGTGGCGCGCTGCGACGACGAGGCCGCGCTGGAGCTGGCGGCCCATGGCGTCGAGGTCTCCCGCGGCCGGGCGGGCGAGGTGCACGCGCTGCGCGGGCCGGGCTTCGCCGGGGTCCAGTTCCACCCCGAGTCGGTGCTGACCCTGCGCGGCACCGACGTCGTACGGGACCTGCTGGTTCAGGTGCGGGCGGGGGCGGGCACCAGCACGTTCTCGGAGCGGCGGCCGGCCCGGTAGTCGAGGACGTTGCGCACCGTGGTCTCGATGATCTGGCCGACCGCGTCCACGGTGTAGTACGCCTGGTGGGAGGTGACGACGACGTTCGGGAACGTGACGAGGCGGGCCAGGGTGTCGTCGTCCACGACCTCCAGGGACTTGTCGAGGAAGAAGAGCCCGGCCTCGGCCTCGTACACGTCGAGGCCGACGCCGGTGAAGCGGCCCGCGCGCAGTTCGGCGACCAGGGCCCGGCTGTCGATGAGGCCGCCGCGGCTGGAGTTCACCAGGACCGCGTCGTCCTTCATCGTGCGCAGGGCGGCGGCGTCGATCAGGTGCTGTGTCGCGGGGAGCAGCGGTACGTGCAGGCTGACGAGGTCGGACTCGACGAGGAGCCGCTCCTTGGGGACGTACTTCATGCCCAGTTCCAGGCAGGCGGGGTTCTCGGCGGCGTCCCAGCCGAGGAGGTTCATCCCGAAGCCATGGGCGATACGGGTGAACGCCTCCCCGATCTTGCCGGTGCCGAGGATGCCCGCGGTGCGGCCGTGCATGTCGCGGCCCATCAGCCCGTCGAGGCGGAAGTCGAAGTCGCGCGTGCGGTTGGAGGCGCGGACGATGCGGCGGTTGACGGCCATGGCGAGGGTCCAGGCGAACTCGGCTACGGAGTGGGGCGAGTAGTACGAGACCCTCGCGACCGTCATTCCCAGCCGCTCGGCGACCTGGAGGTCGATGTTGTTGAAGCCGGTGGAACGCTGGGCGATCAGCTGGGTGCCGCCGGCTGCGAGGGTCTGCAGGACGCGGTTGCCCAGTTCGCAGTTGACGCTGGTGGAGACGGTCTCGTAGCCGGCCGCGATGGGGGCGGTGTCCTCGTTGAGGAAGACGTCCAGGCAGCGGGCCTCGTGGTGCCCCTCTGCCCGGAAGGCCTCTTCGAGGAGGGGCTTCTCATCGGCCTGGACGCCGAAGGCGAGAATCTCCACGGGGCCCTCCGGGGGTTTGGCGGGTTATGTCGCTTACCTCCTCGAATATACGAACCCGCGGAGTTTCCCGCCCCCGCCGCCCTTACCCGTTCCCGTCCCGCATGGGGGCTGCGCCCCCTCGCCCCCGCAATCGCGCTGCGCGCTCGTCCTCAAACGCCGGACGGGCTGAGTAGGTTTCAGCCCGTCCGGCGTTTGAGGACCGGGGGTTCGGGGGCTGGCCCCCGAGGTCGGTGACGGGAACGGGTAAGGGCGGCGGGGGCGAGGAAGGCGTCAGCCGAAGAAGACCCCGACCTCCTCGTACAGACGGGGATCCACCGTCTTCAGGCGGGCCGTCGCCTCCGCGATCGGGACGCGGACGATGTCGGTCCCCTGGAGCGCCACCATCTTGCCGAAGTCCCCGTCCCGCACGGCCTCGATCGCGTGCAGCCCGAACCGGGTGGCGAGCCAGCGGTCGAAGGCGCTCGGAGTGCCACCTCGCTGGACATGCCCGAGGACGGTCGTCCGCGCCTCCTTGCCCGTGCGCCGCTCGATCTCCTTGGACAGCCACTCCCCCACGCCCGACAGCCGCACATGCCCGAAGGAGTCCAGCGTGCCGTCCTTCAGGACCATGTCGCCGTCCTTGGGCATCGCACCCTCGGCGACGACCACGATCGGCGCGTACGAGGCCTTGAAGCGTGAGGTCACCCAGGCGCAGACCTGGTCGACGTCGAAGCGCTGTTCCGGGATGAGGATGACGTTCGCGCCGCCCGCGAGGCCCGAGTGGAGCGCGATCCAGCCCGCGTGCCGGCCCATCACCTCGCACACCAGCACCCGCATGTGCGATTCGGCGGTGGTGTGCAGCCGGTCGATCGCCTCGGTCGCGATCCCGACGGCGGTGTCGAAGCCGAAGGTGTAGTCGGTGGCGGACAGGTCGTTGTCGATGGTCTTCGGTACGCCGACGACGGGCACCCCGTACTCGTCGGTGAGGCGGGCCGCGACGCCGAGGGTGTCCTCGCCGCCGATCGCGATCAACGCGTCGACCTCGCACTTGGCGAGGTTCTCCTTGATCCGGCGGATGCCGTTCTCGGCCTTGAGGGGGTTGGTGCGCGAGGAGCCGAGGATGGTGCCGCCGCGGGGCAGGATGCCTCGAACGGCGGGAATGTCGAGCCGGACGGAGTCGCCTTCCAGCGGACCCCTCCAGCCGTCCCGGAAGCCGGTGAAGTCATAGCCGTACTCCTGCACGCCCTTGCGGACGATGCCCCGGATGACGGCGTTGAGCCCGGGGCAGTCGCCGCCTCCGGTCAGTACTCCGACCCGCATGGAAAGTCCCTTCGCCACGGTTGGCTGACGGGACTCACGCTAATAGTGATCCAGGTCACTCAAGGAGAGGGCGGAAGGTCAATTCCGGTGCAATGTGCGGGAGTTGATCACCTGCCGTCACTCGTTGGTGTGTATCGACGGGTTTACGCGTCGTCGAGGCCCCGCTCTATGGCATAGCGCACCAGCTCCACGCGGTTGTGCAACTGGAGCTTGCCCAGGGTGTTCTGGACGTGGTTCTGCACGGTGCGGTGGGAGATGACGAGGCGCTCGGCGATCTGCTTGTAGCTCAGGCCCTTGGCCACGAGCCGGAGCACCTCGGTCTCGCGGTCGGTGAGCTGCGGGGCCCTCGGCTCGTCGCCGCCCGTGGCGGGTCCCGGGTCGGAGGCGAGTCTGCGGTACTCGCCGAGGACCAGGCCCGCGAGACCCGGGGTGAAGACGGGGTCGCCGACGGCCGTGCGGCGCACCGCGTCGATCAGCTCCTCCGTGGAGGCCGACTTGAGCAGATAGCCGGTGGCGCCCGACTTGACCGCCTCCAGGACGTCGGCGTGCTCGCCGCTCGCGGAGAGGACCAGGACGCGCAGGGCGGGGTTGAAGCCGACGAGTTCCTTGCAGACCTGCACACCGGGCTTCGCCGGCAGGTTCAGGTCCAGCACGAGGACGTCGGGCCCGACGGCCTGGGCCCGGCGCACCGCCTGCTCGCCGTCGCCCGCGGTCGCGACCACGTCGAACCCGGACTCGGCCAGGTCGCGGGCGACCGCGTCGCGCCACATGGGGTGGTCGTCGACCACCATGACCCTGATCGGGTCCTGCCCCTCGGTCACGCGCTCGGTCATGCCTTCTCCGCCTTCCCCCGCGCGCCTTCGGGCCCCTTCGAGGCCTTCGGGTCCCGCACATTCCTCGGTACGTCCTGCGATACGTGCGCCGGTACGTTCTTCGGTACCTTCAGTTCGACTTCCGTGCCCTGGCCCGGCACCGAGATCAGCTCGGCCGTGCCCCCGATCTCGCGCAGCCGTCCGCGGATCGACAGGGCCACCCCGAGGCGCCCCTCCCCCTCCGCCTGGGCGAGCCGTCCCTCGGGGATGCCGGGGCCGTCGTCGCGGACCGACACGATCACCTCGTCCGGCTCGTCCTCGACCAGGATCCACGCCCGGGCGTCCTCGCCGACGTGACGACGGACGTTGTCCAGGGCGGCGCCGACGGCGGCGGCCAGCTCACGCGCGGCCCCGGCCGCGAGCGGCACCGGGGTGCCCGGCTCGGAGAACGTCACCCGCGCGCTCGCGTACGGGGCGAGCAGCGGGCGCAGGTCGCGGAGGGCGGAGTCGTCCTGCGGGTCGGGTTCGTCCACCGCGCGCACGACGGCGCCCTGGGCCTCGTCCTCCGACAGCCGCGAGACGGGTACGAGTCCGCCGGAGACCAGGGTGCGCAGCGCCACCTCCTGCTCGCCGGCGAGGCGGCCCAGTTCGGCGGCCTCCCCGCCGATCGCGGAGCCGCGCCGCTGCACCATGGCCAGCACCTGCAGGACACCGTCGTGGATGTCACGGGCGAGCCGCTCCCGTTCGCGCGTCGCCGCCTCGATCTCCAGGGCGCGGGCCAGGGTGCGCTCGGAGGCCCGGGCGACCTCGACGACGTACCCGATGGCGATGGAGGCCACCCAGACCAGCAGCACGTTGTGGAGGGTGTCCTCGCTGAGCGCGCCGCGCTGCAGGACGTTGGCGACGCCGACGAGCGCCGAGGCGAAGGCCGCCCAGCGCCAGCCGCCCTTGATGGCGAACGCCAGCACCGCGCCCGCGGTCCATATCGACGGGAGGGTCGGGCCGCCCGCCACGATCCGGTCGTGGGCGTCCGCGACCGGGGTGAGCAGGATGCCGGTGAGGGCGACGGTCAGGTCGGCCGCGAGGAAGGGCTTGGTGCAGTTCTGCGCGTTCGCCACCTTGGGCAGGGTCGCGAAGGTCCAGACGGAGAGCAGCACGTAGTAGCCGATGGCCACTTCGGGGCGGATGAACTCGTCGTTCTTCGCGACGAAGAGACCGATCGCGTAGAACAGCGTCAGGACGCGGTACCCGGTGAGCGCACGCCACAGCGGCTGTTCGACCGACATTCTCATGACTCTCTCGCGCTTGGCCATGTCCCCCAGTACCCCATCCCCCGTGGCCGCGTCCAGATCTAGGAGCCGGTCTGCTCCTTGTCGGCCCGTCCCGCCCGGTCCGCCTCGTGCCGGGCTTCCGTCCGCGCCTGTTCGGCGTCCTTGCGGGCCTGCTCGGCTTCCTTCTGGGCTTCCTTCTGCGCCTGCTTCTGTGCCTTCGCCGCCTCCGCGATCTGCCGCTTGGCGGCCGTCGCGTAGATGTCGACGTACTCCTGTCCGGAGAGCTTCATGATCTCGTACATGACCTCGTCGGTCACCGCGCGCAGCACGAAACGGTCGTGCTCCATGCCGCTGTACCGGCTGAAGTCCAGCGGCCTGCCGATCCGGATGCCCGGGCGCATCAGCTTGGGCATCACCTTGCCCGGCGGCTGGATCTTCTCCGTGTCGATCATGGCGACCGGGATGACGGGCGCCCCGGTGGCCAGCGCCACGCGCGCGAGTCCGCCGGGCTTGCCCCGGTAGAGGCGGCCGTCGGGCGACCGGGTGCCCTCCGGGTAGATACCGAAGAGCTCGCCGCGCTGAAGGACGTCGACACCGCTCTTGATCGCCGCCTCGCCCGCGCCGCGTCCGCCGGAACGGTCGACCGGCAGCTGGCCGACACCCTTGAAGAAGGCGGCGGTCATCCGGCCCTTGACGCCGGGAGTGGTGAAGTATTCGGCCTTCGCGATGAAGGTGACCTTGCGGTCGAGGACCGCGGGAAGGAAGAACGAGTCCGAGAACGACAGGTGATTGCTCGCCAGGATGGCCGGACCCTCGGCGGGAATGTTTTCGAGGCCTTCCACCCAGGGCCTGAAAGCGAGCTTCAGGGGCCCTCCGATGGAAAACTTCATTGCGCCGTAGATCACCCGGGTGCCTCCTGTTGCTGTCGATCAGACCTTAACCCGGAGCACCGTCAATGGGCCCGACGGCCCTGGTCGGTGTCAGTGCCGTCGCGTACGGTGAAGTACGCCTCGAAGCTTCGGGGTGAGTGTCGCGCCACCCCTGAACTCGCCCTTGCACTTGCCCTTGATCTTGTCCTTGCACTTGTCCTTGAACGAACAGGAGACCGAAGGTGCCGGTCCTTCCCGGAGCTGAGCCGTTCCACCACGAGGGCGGAGAGGTCGGGGTCCTCCTCTGCCACGGCTTCACCGGTTCCCCGCAGTCGCTGCGCCCCTGGGCGGAGTATCTCGCCGGGCGCGGTCTGACCGTCGCGCTGCCGCTGCTGCCCGGGCACGGCACACGCTGGGAGGACATGCAGCTCACCGGCTGGCAGGACTGGTACGCGGAGGTGGACCGTGAGCTGCGCGCCCTGCGCGAGCGCTGCTCCCAGGTCTTCGTCTTCGGCCTCTCCATGGGCGGCGCGCTCACCCTGCGGCTCGCCGCGAAGCACGGCGACGAGATCAGCGGCATCGTGCTCGTCAATCCGGCGAACAAGGTGCACGGCCTCGCGGCGTACGCCCTGCCGGTGCTCCGTCACTTCGTCAGGACCGTGGACGGCATCACCAGCGACATCGCCAAGGACGGCGGCATCGTGGAGCGGCTGCGGCCGCTGTTCCGTACCGGCGAGTGCTCGGTGCTCCTCTTCCTGCCGCTCGCGCACGTCTTCGGACGGCTCGTGCAGGTCGCGCCGATGATGGCGCCGATCAAGCTGGGCATGGTCCCGGACATCAAGAACCTGACCGACGAACTGGCCTCGTTCCGGCCGACGTTGATCCTCGGTGTGCCGCGCGTCTTCGAGAAGGTCTACAACTCGGCGCGGGCCAAGGCGCAGGCCGACGGCAAGGGCAAGATCTTCGACAAGGCGGCGGACACGGCGATCGCGTACAGCCGCGCGCTGGACACCCCGGCGGGCCCGTCCCTCGGCCTGAAGATCAAATACAAGACGTTCGACAAACTCGTCTACAGCAAGCTGCGCGCGGTGCTCGGCGGCAAGGGCGAGTACGCGATCTCCGGCGGGGCTCCGCTGGGCGAGCGCCTGGGCCACTTCTTCCGCGGTATCGGCTTCACGGTCCTGGAGGGCTACGGGCTGACCGAGTCCTGCGCGGCCACCGCCTTCAACCCGTGGGACCGCCAGAAGATCGGCACGGTCGGGCAGCCGCTGCCCGGTTCGGTGATCCGGATCGCCGACGACGGCGAGGTGCTGCTGCACGGCGAGCACCTGTTCAAGGGGTACTGGAACAACGAGGGCGCCACCGAGGAGGCGCTCGCCGACGGCTGGTTCCACACCGGTGACATCGGCACGCTCGACGAGGACGGGTACCTGCGCATCACCGGCCGCAAGAAGGAGATCATCGTCACGGCGGGCGGCAAGAACGTCGCGCCGGCCGTGATCGAGGACCGCATCCGGGCGCACGCGCTGGTCGCGGAGTGCATGGTCGTCGGCGACGGGCGGCCGTTCGTTGGCGCGCTGGTCACCATCGACGAGGAGTTCCTGGGCCGGTGGGCCGAGGACCACGGGAAGCCGGTCGGCTCGACCGCGGCGTCGCTGGCCCTCGACCCTGAGCTGCTCGCGGCGGTCCAGAGTGCGGTGGACGACGGGAACGCGGCGGTGTCGAAGGCGGAGTCCGTGCGGAAGTTCCGTGTGCTGTCGCACCAGTTCACCGAGGACTCGGGGCACTTGACCCCGTCCCTGAAGCTGAAGCGGAACGTGGTGGCGAAGGATTACGCCGCCGAGATCGAAGCGATCTATCAAGGCTGAGGGCGCCTGATCTCCCTGAGGCGGGGGGTACGTTCGCGACTCGCCGTCCGCGATGACCGCCCGCGCAGTTCCCCGCGCCCCTGAAAGCACCCGCCTTGCAGCCGCGGGCCGTAGCGGTCGCCCGCGCAGTTCCCCGCGCCTCTGAAAGCGGGGCTGCGCCCCAGCTTTCATCTTTCAGGGGCGCGGGGAACTGCGCAACCGGCCCGCACGGCGACGAGCCGCACCCCGCAGGCGCTACAACAACCCCCGCAGGCCCTCCGCCAGGAGGTCCCAGCGCCATTTCTCCTCCACCCACTCCCGCCCCCGCTGCCCCATCCGCCGCCGAAGCTCCGGATCCGCGAGCAGCGCGACGATCCGGTCGGCCGCGTCCTCGGCGGAGCCCCCGCGGACCACCCAGCCGGTCTCCCCGTCGAGCACCGCGTCCGGCGCACCCCCGGAGTCCCCGGCCACCACGGGAAGCCCGGTCGCGGAAGCCTCCAGGTAGACGATGCCGAGCCCCTCCACGTCCAGCCCCCCGCGCCGCGTACGGCACGGCATGGCGAAGACGTCCCCCGCGCCGTAGTGGGCCGGAAGTTCCGGCCAGGGCACCGCCCCGGTGAACCGCACGGAGTCGGCGACCCCGGTCTCGTACGCGAGCCGGCGCAGATCCTTCTCGTACGGCCCCCCGCCCACGATCAGCAGCACGGCGTCCGGCTCGCTCGCCAGGATGCGCGGCATCGCGAGGATGAGCGTGTCCTGCCCCTTGCGCGGGACGAGACGCGAGACGCAGACCACCACCGGCCGGTCGGTGAGACCGAGGCGCGCCCGGACCGCGTCCCCGCCCGACCCGGGATGGAAGGTCTTCTCGTCCACGCCGGGCGGAAGTTGCACCATCCGGGCAGCCGCCTCGGGCGTCAGCGCGGCAGCGATCCGGGAGCGGGTGTACTCACCGAGATACGTGATCACATCGGTGGACTCCCCGATCCTGCCCAGGAGTTGGCGCGCGGCGGGCAGTTGCGCCCACCCCGCCTCATGGCCGTGCGTGGTGGCCACGAGCCGCTCCGCGCCCGCCTTCCGCAGCGCCGGCGCGAGCAGCCCGAGCGGTGCCGCCGCACCGAACCACACCGAGCTGCAGCCGTGCTCCCGCAGCAGCCCGACGGCCCGCCGGGAGACCCCCGGAGTGGGCAGCAGCATGGTTGTTCGGTCGCGTACGATGACGAAGGGCTGTTCGGCGTCGAAGGCGGCTGTGGCCTCGGCTCCCTCCCGGCCCCGCTTCCACGTGGAGGCGTAGACGACGAGCCGTTCGGGATCCAGGCGCAACGCCATGTTGTGCAGGAAGGCCTGGATACCGCCCGGTCTCGGCGGAAAGTCGTTGGTCACGATCAGGGTCTTGTGCATCGTCTCGCGCATCGCCGTCGACAGTACCGAACCCGCACCTCGCCGCCCCGCCCGGCCGCGCTTCACGGCCCTCGCACAGCCGCGCGGGGGATCATGGCCGCACAGCGAAGCGGGACAGCGCGGCGGCACGGCGGATCCGTACGGAAAAGGGCAGGTGGGCATGGCGGCAGCCAGGGGGCCGAGGTTCCCGTACCTACTGCTGGCGGCCTGGGGCCTGACGAGACTGCTGTTGCTGCTCTTCGTCTTCAAGGTGTTCGTCTTTCCCGGCCCGGACGTCACGAGCGACGTCACGGTGACCTACCGGAACTGGTACGAGGTCCTGCGCACCGGCACCTTCCCGCTGGACGACGTGACCTGGCAGTACCCGCCGGCCGCCGCGCTCGCGATCCTCTCCCCCGCACTGCTGCCGTTCCTCGCCTACACGCAGGCGTTCTTCGTCCTGGCCTTCGCCGCCGACCTGATCGCCTTCGGGCTGCTCCTGTACGCGGGCCTGCGCCCCGGCAGGTCGGCGCGCGGCGTCTGGGTGTGGGTGGTGGGCGTACCCCTGCTCGGCCCGACGGTGTACTCGCGCTACGACGTGATGGTGGCCGCCGTCGCCGTGGCCGCGCTCCTCGCGGGCGTCCGGCACCCGAGGGTGATGGGCGCGCTGGCCGCGTTCGGCGCGCTGCTGAAGGTGTGGCCGCTGCTGCTGCTCGTGGGCACGACCGGGCGCCGGGCCTGGGGCGCGGCGGCGGCGACGGCCGCGGGCATCGCGGTGGTGTTCGCCGCGCTGATGCCGGGCGCGTTCGCGTTCCTGACCTTCCAGCGCGACCGCGGGACCGAGGTCGAGTCGCTCGGCGCGCTGGTCTTCCACATCGCCCGGCACCACGGCTGGGAGGGCCAGGTCCTGCTGAACTACGGCTCGGTGGAATTCCTCGGCCCGTACGTCGACGTGGTGAGCACGGTGGCGCTGATGCTGACCGGGCTCGCCTTCGGCTGGCTGCTCCTGTGGCGGCTGTGCGCGACCCGGTTCCTGGTGCACACGGCCGCCGACGCCGCGTTCATGGCGGTGCTGCTGTTCACCGTCACCAGCCGGGTGATCAGCCCGCAGTACATGGTGTGGCTGGTCGCCCTGGCCGCCGTCTGCCTGGTCTTCCGCGACAGCCGGATGGGCCTGCCCGCGGGGATGGTGCTGACGGCGTGCTTCTTCACCGTCCTGGAGTTCCCCGTGTACTTCGCGGACGTCGTCGGCAGCAGCGGCCTCGGCATCACCCTGCTGGTGATCCGCAACGGCCTGCTGGTCGCCGCGACCGTCACCACCGGCGTCCTCCTGTGGCGCGACACCGTGTCGTACGCGGCTCCGGCCCCGGTGCCCAGCCGGGCGACGCCCGCCGACGAGGAATCACTGACCCCCTGACCGCCGCGGACGCCGCCCGCGCCCGGTGACGGCCGGCTCAGCGGACGCGGCGGATACGGATCGGGCCGCGGGCCTTGGCCGGCTCGACGGCCCGTCCGCCCTGGGTGATCTCCACTTCGCCGGCCTCGACCAGCCGCCGGGCCGCGCGACGGGCGGGTTCCATGAGCGCGCGCCAGCCGTCGTCGTCGCCCTCGTACACCGCCCGAGCGGCGTCGGAGGGGCAGATCGTCGCGGCCGGGGCGCGGCGCTCCAACAGCTCCAGAATGGCTCGCTCCAGGCGCCGCTCCGCCCGCCGTCCGCTCTCCGCCGCTCCGCTTTCCGTCACCCCGCCAGGGTCGCACCGGCCGCGCCGCCCGGCCATCGCGGCGGCCGTCGTCACGGCGTGCCCCGGACGCCGTCACATGAGCCGGTCCCGCAGATACGCCTGCCACAGCGCCGTGAACTCCCACGGCGACGTGTCCAGGACCTCCCGCAGCCCCGCCTCCACCGCGCCCGCACGCTTCTCGTGCGCCCCCACGGCCCGGTAGAACTCGCCCAGCCGCACCTCGCCCCACCGCTCGGCGATCATCCGGCAGGCCAGCCACCCGCTCTCGTACGCCCGGGCCAGCTTCGCCGCGTCCCCGCCGAACCCGAAGTCCCCGTCGGCGGGCAGCTCGTCCGGCACGCGTCCGTCGGTCACCGCGCGCGTCAGCTCGGGCGCGATCTCCGCCGCGGTGCGGCCGGTGCCCCGGTAGCCGACCCAGTCCGCGTACCCCTCCGACAGCCACAGCGGGGTCGCCGCCGAGGTGGATGCGCGCGTGGCGACATGGGTGGTCTCGTGTGTGAGCACGACCTGCCGGCCGAAGGAACCCAGCACCCCGTAGGCGTCCGGGTTCACGATGATCCGGTCGGCGGGCGCCTTCCCCGAACCGCCCGCCTCGCCCGTGGTGACCGCCGCGATCCCCCGGTACCCGGACGCGGGCGCCCCCAGCAGCTCCGCCATGCCGTCCAGCGACTTCGGTACGAGGACGACGACCCGTCCCGGCCACTCCTCGCCCCACGCCTCCCGCACCGCGGGCACCGCGCGGTCGGCCAGGCCCGCGTAACCGCGCAGCGTGCCGCGGGACTGCCCGACCCCCAGGACGAGGCTGTGCTCGCCGTGTACGGCCACCACGGGCCCCTGCTCCCACAGTTGCCGGCTCGCGTCGCCCGCGGGCCTGTCGCCGGTCACGTACCAGCGGCCCTCGGCGCGGGTGAGGCTCAGCGTGCGGGCGGTGACGACGGGCGCCCGGTCGTAGCCGTCCATGCGGTAGCGGAGGTCCGCTTCGACCGTGGCGCGGTCGCCGGAGCGGTGGAAGCCGGTCACGCGGTACGACCAGTCGGTCAGCGGGACCGCCCGCAGGTTCCTGAACTCGGCGCGCGCCTCGGCCCGTTCGCCGGCGGCCACCGAGCCGGGCGCCGCCGTCGCCACGAAGGCCTTCTCGCTGCCGTCGCGCACCGCCGCCGCCCGCCGGTCCAGCACGCCCCGGACGTCGGCGGAGGCGGCATCGGTCCCGGAGGAGCCGCCGCAGCCGACCAGACCGGCCACCAGCAGCCCCACGACCCACTTCGGCGCACGTCCACGACCAGCCACGATCCTGATCGTACGGCGCGAAGTCCGACAGGTCAGGGGCGCGTCACGGCCGAGACCGGCATCATGCCCACCGGGTCGTAGCGCACCGGGGCGCCCGGATAGGGCGCGTGGATCACCTGGCCGTTGCCCACGTACATCCCGACATGGCTGGCGTCGTCCCGGTAGGTGACGATGTCACCCGGCTGCGCCTGGGAGAGCGGCACCTGCCGCCCGGCGTGCGCCTGGGCCTGCGAGGTGCGCGGCAGTCCGACACCGGCCTGCGCGTACGACCACTGCGTGAGGCCCGAACAGTCGAAGCCGGAGGGCCCGTTGGCCCCCCAGACGTACGGGCGGCCGACGGCCGAGCGGGCCGCGGCGACGGCGGCGCCCGCGCGTCCCGAGGACGGGACGGCTCCGGTGAGGTCGGGGGTCCGGCCGGAGCGGGAGGCCCGGTCGTAGGCGGCGCGGTCGCCGTCGGGCATCGCGTTGAGCAGTTCCCGCGCCTTGGACAGCTTCCGCTCGACGGTGCGCTTGTGCCGGGCGACGGCCTTGCGGCTCCTGTCCAGTTCGGCGAGCTTGCGGGTCGCCTCCTCGCGTTCCTGGGCGAGGTCGCGCATGGCTCCCTGGAGTTCCTTGAGTTCCCCGGCCTGGCGGGCGCTGATCCGGTCGAGCGCGGCCGCCTTGTCCAGGTACTCGTCGGGGTCGTCGGAGAACATCAGCGCCAGTGAGGGGTCGAGGCCGCCGGAGCGGTACTGCGCCCCGGCGAGCGAACCGAGCGCGTCCCGCATGGTGTTGACGCGGTCCTGGTGCCGGGCGATCCCGTCCTGTGCCTCGTCCACCTGGTCGTGCAGGAGGTCGGCGCGTTCGTCGGCCTTGTTGTACGACTCGGTGGCGTGCTCGGCCTCCTCGTACAGCCGGTCCACCTCGGCACGTCTGTCGTCCTGCGGTGCGGCGCCGGCCGGCAGGACGCCGAGGGCCGCGGCCGCGGCGGTCAGTACGCACAGGGTGGCGCCTCGGGCGCCCCGGTCGAAGCCGGACGGTACTAGGCGGCGATGGGACCCCACAGGAAGCCGCACTCCCTTCCGCTGACGGTCCCCCGGAGTCGGGGGAATCGCGGCAGACAGTAGTCGTGCGACTACGCGGAGGCCAAAGACCCATACGTGTACACAACGCGACGCCCCGCCTCAGACGCAGGTCATGGGCGGGGCGTGGGGTCAGCGGCAGTCACGGGAATTCGCCCGTTCGGGCGGCGTGGCGACCGGACTTCAGGAAAACCCTGAAGCGCTCGGATCAGACGCGGACGCCGAACTGGAAGGAGCCGATCGTGCTCATCGACTCAAGGCGGACGACCGCGCCGGGCTTCGGGGCGTGCAGGACCACACCGTTGCCCGCGTACAGGCCGACGTGCGCCAGGCTGTTGAAGAAGACGAGGTCGCCGGGCTTGAGCTCGCCGCGGCCGATCTTCGTACCGTCGTTCTGCTGCGTGTAGGTGGTCCGGGTTATCGACACACCGGCCTGGCCGTACGCCCACTGCGTCAGACCGGAGCAGTCGTACGAGTTGGGGCCGCTGCCGCCGGACACGTACGGCTTGCCCATCTGGGTCCTCGCGGCGGCGAGGGCGGCGGCGCCGAAGTTGGAGCCCGCGACCTCGTTGCCGAGATCGATGCGGTCGCCGGCGTCACGACTGGCGCGCTGGTCGGCGGCGGTGATGGACGCCTTCTCCGCGGCGGTCAGGCTGTTGAGCAGCTTCTGCGCGTCGGCGAGCTTGCTCTGGACTTCCTTCTTCTTCTTGCCCAGGGTCTTGCGGGTGTCGGAGAGCTCCTTGAGCTTGCCGGCCGCTTCCTCACGCTGCTGGGCGAGGACGCGCTGCTTGTCCTGGACCTTCTTCAGCGCCTCGACCTGCTGGGAGCTCAGCTGGTCGATGGTGGACGCCTTGTCGAGGTAGTCGTCCGGGTCCGAGGAGAGGAAGAGCTGCACGGAGGGGTCGATCGCGCCCGTCCGGTACTGGGAGCTGGCCATCAGGCCGAGGCTGTCGCGCATGGTGTTGAGATCGTCCTGGCCGCGGGCGACCTGGTCCTGGAGAGTGTCGATCTCCTTCTCCAGCTTCTCCTGCTTCTCCTCGGCGCCGTTGGCCTTGTCGGTGGCGCGCTCCACCTCTTCGTAGAGCTTGTCGACCTTGGCCTTGACCTCGTCCTTGCTGGGCTTCTCGCTGGGCGCGGCGTTGGCCGCCTGCGAGCTGAGGGCAACGGCAGCGGCGGCAGCAGTGGTGAGCACGGTCACACGGGTGCGGCTCGGCTGCTTCGGTCGACGGTGGGACGCCACGGAGGCGAGCTCCTTCATTACCTCAGCCGCCCACCGAAGACGCCGGTCGGCGGTGCCCCTCCACCGTCACTCCCAATGAGTGATCACCCGAGCGAAGGTTCGAGGCCTGACCCTAGTGACCACCCTGTGATCAGTTCAAATCCTCACCGGAAAAATCTCGGTCACCGGTCGTATTCTTTACAATCAACTCACGTGCAGTAACGCTCTCTTGACACTACGTTGCGTGAAGGTTTCGCCAAGTCGGGCAAGACGACCATGTGTTGCTCTTGGCGCGTCCGGCACCTATGAGACGTACGGGACAGAACGACGTACGCGGATCACCAAGGGGGCGAGGGTGCCCACCGGAGGCGGATCTCAACCCCTCGAAAGGCGCTTGAGCAGCACCACGGAGGCCACCGGCCGGGCTCCCGCACTCGCCACGCCGTCGGCCACCTCACGGTCGGTCGAGACGACGATGACGGGCCGTCCCGGCGGTTCCGCGCGCACCAGCTGGCGGATCAACTCGTCCGCGGTGATGCCCGGCTTGGAGAACAGCACCCGCACCCCGCGCGGCGGCGCGAGCAGTACCGGGGCGGCCAGCTCGGCCCCGTCGAAGACACAGGTGACCTCGGCGCCGGTCTGCGCGGCGAGCTGCGAGAGCTGACCGAGGAGCCGCAGCCGCTGCTTCTCCAGCGGCATCTGCGGATAACCGGTCTTCGTGACGTTGTAGCCGTCGACGACCAGATGCGCCTGCGGCAGCGCGAGCAGTTGGTCGAGGATGGCGGGGTCGTTCTCGGACAGCGCCCGCGCCGCGATGTCCTTCGGGGTCATACGCCCCGGTTCGACCGCGTCCACGGTCTCGGCGGGCCGCACCGACACCGGAGGCAGCGCGAGTTCGCGCCGCAGCCCCTGCGCCGCGTCGAGCACGGTGTCGAGGAGCAGCCGTACGCGCATGTCCTCGACGCTGCGTCCCTCGCGGGCCGCGCGGCGGGTGGCCTCCAGCGAGCCCTCGACCTCACCGAGCCGCTGCTTCAGCCGCCGGCTCTCGCTCTCGGCGGCCGACACCTGGGCCTGTCCCTCGCCGCGCACGGCCTCCATCTCGCCCCGCAGCTTGCGCAGGGCGGCCTCGCCGCGCTTGACGTCACTGAAGGCCCCGCGCAGCTTGCGGTGAAGCGATTCGGCTTCCTTCTTCGCCGCGTCCAGTTCGGTCCGCAGGCGCTCCGTCTCGGCGCGGGTCTGCCCACGGGCCTCGGCGAGCTGCTCGCGCAGCCGCTCCAGCTCCGCGCGGCTCTCGTCGTCGGCGCGCTCGGCGTCCGCCCGCAGGGCCTCCTCGCCGGCCGCGGTCACCAGCTTCACCCAGCCCGGGGGCCGCAGCACGTAGGCCGCGGCCGCCACGTCCAGCGGGTCCGCGGCCGGGGGCGGCGAGGCCGAGTCGAGGGCGCCGGACAGCTCCGGCTGCGCCTCTCTGAGCTTCTCGGCGATGCGCTGTCTGAAAAGCGGGTCGGTCTCCATGGCCGCCGCCATCGCGGTACCGGCGAACTTGGCACGGCGATTGGGTGCGAACCGGGCGTACTGCCTCAGCTGAGTGGGCAGTTCGGCCACGGTCAGCCCGCCGAACCCGTCCGACACGATCTGCACGACCCTGCGGCGCACCCCGTCGGGCAGCGGACGGTCGAGCACCTCGGCGTCGCCGTCGTCCGGCTCACCGCCTGCGGTCTCCACCATCCTTCACCCCATCGTCCGTGCGGGGCCCGCTCCTGTCAGGAGCCGGCGCCCGGCCTGTCCACGAGTTCCACCTGATCCACCGCGTTGCACCACCGGCAGCGCACGGAGTCGATGGTCTCACTGACCACGTTGCGCTCCTCGACCTTGGGTTCCCCGGCCAGGTCGAGATGCACGTACTCGACGACCTTCGACGAACGGGTCACATCGAATCGCGTGAGGTTGCCGCAGAGCGTGCAGCGCCACCGGGTCTCGGCCGTCGGGAGGGGAACCGTCATCGTGGCAGTCGCTCGCTTTCCGTAAGTCTCCGTGCCGCACCAGATTCCCTGGAGCGTGTGGCTCGTAACCCTACGGCCTGGCGGGTACTCGACGCCCGTCCACCGGGAGCGGCGAGGCGCTCTGCGTGGTTCGGTCCCGTTACGTCATGCTCTGCTCATGCTCGGCAACTGGGGTACATCCGGCAACAGGACGCTCAGGGCGGTCCGAAGTCAGCCCGCTCCGGTCACCTACGGACTGATCGCCCTGTGCTGCGCGATCTTCGTGATCGGCCCGGCCTCGGGGCTCGGTCCGGCGTACGGCACCGGTGACGAGCTGCTTTCGGCCCAGCGGGCCTATTTCGAGCGGTGGGGCGTGGTGCCCGTCGAGCTGTTCCAGGGCACTCTGCGGGCCGCCGCCACCCCGGCCACCGCGCTGTTCGTGCACGGCAGCTGGCTGCATCTACTGGGGAACATGCTCTTCCTCTACGTCTTCGGGGCGATGGCCGAGGAGAGGATGGGCCACTTCGAGTTCGCCCTCTTCTACGTGGGCTGCGGCTACCTCGCCCTGCTGGGCTACGCGGTCGCCCACGCCGACTCGGCGCAGACCCTCGTGGGCGCCTCGGGGGCGATCTCCGCGGTCCTCGGCGCGTTTCTGTACCTGTTCCCCAAAGCCCGGGTGACCAGTCTCTTTCCGTTCCTCTTCTTCCTCCCGCTGCGGTTTCCCGCCTATGTGGTGCTGCCGTTCTGGGTGTCCCTGCAGTGGCTGGCGGCGGGGCGCGCGTCGCAGGGGCCGGGGGTCGCCTATCTGGCGCACCTGCTGGGCTTCTCCGCCGGCTTCCTCTACGCGTGGGTGCGGTACGGCCGTCCGGCTAGAGTGAAAAGCCCAGCGACGGCCACCGAGGGAGAAAACCAGCCGTGATCACCGCGATCGTGCTCATCAAGACCAGCGTGGACCGGATTCCCGAGATCGCCGAGTCGATCGCGGCGCTGGACAGCGTCAGCGAGGTCTTCTCCGTCACGGGGACGTACGACTTGATCGCCATGGTCCGGGTGAAGGCTCATGACGATCTGGCCGACGTCATTCCCGGCATGATCAGCAAGATTCCGGGGGTCGAGGGCACGGACACGCATGTGGCGTTCCGCACGTACTCGCAGCACGACCTGGAGGCCGCGTTCGCCATCGGGGGCGACAACTAGCCCTCTCCGGGGAGGGGGTGCGGGCTGTGTGTCGGGTGCCGCGCCGTCGTGGCTGGCCGCGCCCCTTACGGGGCCCATCCTCTACGCGGCCGGGACGCAGCGCCCGTTCTCCGTGCGGTAGGTCCAGCTGGCGCCGTTCTTGACGAGTTCCTTCACGGCGCCCACGAAACGGTTCACGTGTTCGTCGGGGGTGCCCGCGCCGAAGCTGACGCGGATGGCGTTCAGGGACTTCTCGCCGGGGGCGGCCTCGGGGGCACCGCACTCGCCCTGGGACTGCGGGTCGCTGCCGAGGAGCGTACGGACGAGCGGGTGGGCGCAGAAGAGGCCGTCGCGGACGCCGATGCCGTACTCGGCGGAGAGCGCGGCGGCGAAGTGCGAACTGTTCCAGCCGTCGACGACGAACGAGATGACGCCGACGCGCGGGGCGTCGTCACCGAAGAGCGAGAGCACGCGGACCTCCGGCACCTCGGCGAGGCCCCGGCGGACGGTGGCGACGAGCTGCTGCTCACGGGCGACCAGCGTGTCGAAGCCGGCCTCGGTGAGGGCCTTGCAGGCGGAGGCGATGGAGTAGGCGCCGATGACGTTGGGCGAACCGGCCTCGTGCCGTGCGGCGCTCTCGTGCCACTCGACGTCCACGCCGCCGTCCACGCGCCGCGACACCTTCTTCGAGGCACCACCGCCGGCGAGGTACGGGTCGGCCTCGCGCAGCCAGTCGAAGCGCCCCGCGAGCACGCCCGAGCCGAACGGCGCGTACAGCTTGTGGCCGGAGAACGCGACCCAGTCCACGTCCAACTCCTGTACGGAGACGGGGTGGTGGGGCGCGAGCTGGGCCGCGTCGAGCACGATGCGGGCGCCGTGCGCGTGGGCGGCGGCGGCCAGTTCCCGTACGGGCCACAGCTCACCGGTGACGTTCGAGGCGCCCGTGACGCACACCAGCGCCGGACCGTAGGGGTCCCGCTCTGCGAGGGCCCGCTCCAGCGTCGCGACGGCCTCGGCCGGGGTGCGCGGGGCGTTGAGGTAGGTGACCCGGGCGTCCTGCCACGGCAGCAGCGACGCGTGGTGCTCGGTCTCGAAGACGAAGACCTGGCAGTCGGCGGGGAGGGCGGCGGCGAGGAGGTTGAGCGAGTCGGTGGTGGACCGGGTGAAGACGACCTCGTCGTCGTCCCGGCAGTCGAGGAACTCCCCCACGGTCCTGCGGGCGTTCTCGAAGAGGTCCGTGGAGAGCTGGGACAGGTAGCCGGCCCCGCGGTGCACGCTGCCGTAGTACGGGGCGTACGCGGCGACGTCGTCCCACACGCGCTGGAGGGCGGGGGCGCTGGCCGCGTAGTCGAGCGCGGCGTAGGTGACCTCTCCGCCGGTCACGAGCGGCACGGTGACGTCCCGGCCCAGGACGGCCAGGGGCCCGTCGGTGCCGGTGGCACAGTGGGCGGACCGGTCGGCGGCGGTGGTGGAGACAGACATGGCGAACTCCCGTGAGAGGCAGGCGAGATCACCGTGCGAGCGGACAGGGCTCAGCACGGGAAAGGTGAAAGGGGTACGCGGAAGTGGGGCTCGGCGCCCTATCGCATTCGCTTGCTCATGAAAGGCTCCCTCGAACGACCAGGACCCCTGGTGTGTCCGCTCCAGCGAGCGGTGAGGGGTCCGCGCTTGCCGTAGACCTCACTGCCTACGACCTGGTCTTCACCCGGGGCACCCCGCCACGGACGGAGGGTTGCCGGACAGTCGGCCGGGGCCTGTTGACTGTCACTCATGACCTGCCAGCATCATGCCACACGATGATCCGACCGCAACCGCCCTGTCCGCATACCGGGACGACCGACCTGGTCCCCACCTCAGGGGCTCCACCCCCGAACCCCCGATTGCGCAGTTCCCCGCGCCCCTAGGGGGCCCTAGGGGCGCGCCCGGCGGATCAGGGGCGCGGGGAACGGCACAATCGTGTGGGCCCACCCCCACCCGGCGGATCAGGGGCGCGGGGAACGGCGCGATCTTTTGCGCCCGCCCCGCCAACCCGCACCCCGCACCGCCAGCGCCAGCGCCTACGCGTTGGTCGCGGCCACCCACCGCTCAAGCGTCCGCAACGCCGCCCCGGAATCGATCGCCTCCGCGGCGCGAGCCATCTGCGTCCGGATCTGTTCGGCGAGCGACCCGGAGCCGGGCGCGAGAGCCACCAGCGCCGCCGCCGAGTTCAGCAGCACCGCCTCCCGCACGGGCCCCCGCTCACCCCCCAGCAGCCGTCGCGCGACATCCGCGTTGTACGAGGCGTCGGCCCCCCGCAGCGCCTCCACCGGCACCAGCTCGATCCCCACGTCACGCGGGTCGAAGGCCTCCTCGTGGACCTTCCCGTCCCGTACGACCCACACCCGGGACGTGGACGTGGTGGTCAGCTCGTCGAGCCCGTCGTCGCCGCGGAAGACGAGCGAGGAGTTGCCGCGCTCGGCAAGGACCCCGGCCACGATGGGCGCCATGGGCGCGTGCGCGACCCCGACGGCCTGGGACTTCACCCGGGCCGGGTTGGTGAGCGGACCGAGGAAGTTGAAGACGGTGCGGATGCCCAGTTGCCCGCGCGCCGCCGCCACGTGCCGCAGCGCCGGATGGAACTTCACGGCGAAGCAGAAGGTGATCCCGGCCTCCTCGGCCACCTCGGCCACCCGCCGCGGAGTCAGCTCCAGGTTCACGCCGAGCTTTTCGAGCACGTCCGAGGCGCCGGACGCGGAGGAGGCCGCGCGGTTGCCGTGCTTGACGACCTTGGCACCCGTACCGGCGATGACGACGGCCGACATCGTCGAGATGTTGACGGTCTTCGCGCCGTCACCGCCGGTGCCGACGATGTCGACGGTGTCACCCGGCACTTCGATCACGTTGGCGTGCGCGTACATCGTGCGCACCATGCCGGAGATCTCCTCGACGGTCTCGCCCTTGGCCCGCAGGGCCACCGCGAACCCGGCGATCTGCGCGTCGGTCGCCTCGCCCCGCATGATCAGGTCCATCGCCCAGGCCGTGTCGTCGGCGCCCAGGTCGCGCCCGTCCAGCAGGCCGTTCAGGAGGGCGGGCCAGGAACGGCCCGCCGCGAAGTCGCCTCCAGCGGGGGTCACAGCACTCATCTGCCGCTCCTGGGTTCGTGTCCGGGGATGTGGGTCCACCCTATCCAGCCCCGGGGACGGCAAAGAGCCCCGTCCATGCAATGGACGGGGCTCCTGCCGTGGCGAACAGGTGGTGATCAGTGGTGGCCGTGGCCGCTCGTGATCTCCTTGTACTCCTCGGCGGTCGGCTTGGGGATCTGGCCGTCCTCACCGAAGTAGGCGGTGCTGAGCTTCGCGCGGAGCTTCTGCGGGCCCTTCACCTTGCGCTCGACGCCGTTCTCGTCGACCGTCGGGCCGATCTCGGCCGGCTTGTACTGCTCGTGCGCCGTGAGGGTGTGCATGGCCTCCTGGCTGAGCGGCTCGTGCACCTCGACGAACTCACCGTGCGGCAGGCGCTTGATGATGCCCGACTCGCGGCCGTGCAGCACCTTGTCCTTGTCCCGGCGCTGCAGGCCGAGGCAGATCCGCTTGGTGACGATGAACGCGAGCACCGGGGCGACGAAGAACGCGACCCGGACGAACCAGGTGATGGTGTTGATCGAGAGGTGGAAGTGGGTGGCCCACAGGTCGTTCCCACCGCCGACCAGCAGCACCATGTACAGAGTGATCCAGGCGACACCGAATCCCGTACGGGTCGGCGCGTTGCGCGGGCGGTCCAGGATGTGGTGCTCGCGCTGGTCGCCGGTCACCCACGCCTCGATGAACGGGTACACGGCGATCGCGACCAGGACCAGCGGGAAGATCATCAGCGGGATGAACACGCCCAGGGCGAGCGTGTGACCCCAGAAGTTGATCTCCCAGCCCGGCATGACACGGATCAGGCCCTCGGAGAAGCCCATGTACCAGTCGGGCTGGGCGCCCGTGGACACCTGGTCCGGCCGGTACGGCCCCAGGGCCCAGATCGGGTTGATGGACGCGACCGCCGCCAGCACGGCGATGAAGCCGAAGACCAGGAAGAAGAAGCCTCCGGCCTTGGCCATGTAGACCGGCAGCAGGGGCATGCCCACGACGTTGTTGTTCGTCTTGCCGGGGCCCGCGAACTGCGTGTGCTTGTGGTAGAAGACCAGGATCAGGTGGGCGACCACCAGACCCAGCATGATGCCCGGCAGCAGCAGGATGTGGACCGAGTAGAAACGGGCCACGAAGTCGCCGCCGGGGAACTCCCCGCCGAACAGGAAGAACGACAGGTACGTGCCGACGACCGGCACGGCCAGGACCGCGCCCTCCATGAAGCGGACACCGGTGCCGGAGAGCAGGTCGTCCGGGAGCGAGTAACCGGTGAACCCGGTGAACATGCCCAGGACGAACAGCAGGAAGCCGAACAGCCAGTTGACCTCACGGGGCTTGCGGAACGCACCCGTGAAGAAGACGCGCATCATGTGCACGAACATGGCGGCCAGGAAGACGAGCGCCGCCCAGTGGTGGATCTGCCGGATGAGCAGACCGCCGCGGACGTCGAAGCTGATGTCCAGCGTGGAGGCGAACGCCTCCGACATCAGCTGCCCCTGGAGCGGGACATAGCTTCCGTGGTACTCGATCTCGTTCATCGAGGGGTGGAAGAACAGCGTCAGATACACACCCGTGAGGATGATGATCAGGAAGCTGTAGAGGCAGATCTCGCCCAGCATGAAGGACCAGTGGTCCGGGAAGATCTTGCGCATGTTGGCCTTGGCCAGGGAGTAGATCCCCAGTCGGCCGTCGGCCCAGTCGGCGATCTTCTCGCCGGCCGGCGCCTTCTCTCGCGAACGGCCCGGCGCACCGGCGCCCGAGGGGTTCGGGGTGGTCGTAGTGCTCATCCGCGCTCCCAGAATGAAGGACCGACGGGCTCTTCGAAGTCGCCGTGCGCCTCAAGGTAGCCCTCGTCGTTCACACCGATCCGCAGCTGCGGCAGGGCGTGACCGGCCGGGCCGAAGATCACTCGGGCACCGTCGGCGAGGTCGAAGGTGGACTGGTGGCACGGGCAGAGGACGTGGTGCGTCTGCTGCTCGTACAGGGAGATCGGGCAACCGACGTGGGTGCAGATCTTCGAGTACGCCACGATGCCCTCGTGGGACCACTCAAGCTCACGCTTGTCCTTGATGTTCTCCGGCTGGAGCCGGACGATCATCAGGGCCGCCTTGGCGATCTCGGTCTGGAACTCGTGGTCCTCCTCCTCCAGGCCCTCGGGCTTGGCGAAGGTGAGCGAGCCCACGGCGACGTCGGAGGGACGCAGCGGCTCGTTCGTGTTCATGTTGACGAGCAGCTTGCCCTTGGACCACAGCGTGTGCCGCAGCTTGTCCTCCGGCAGCGGACCGAGGTCGCGCAGCAGGACGATGCCGGACAGCGGGAACAGGGTCAGCGCGCCGAACATCGTGTTGCGGATGAGCTTGCGACGGCCGAGCGCGGATTCCTTGGCGCCCTGCTTGAAGTCGGCCAGTACCTTGGCCTTGACCTCGGGCTCCGCCGCGATGGGGTGGCGCTCGTCGGCCATCTCCTCGTCGGACATCAGGGTGCGGGCCCAGTGGACCGCGCCCGCGCCGATGCAGAACAGCGCCAGGCCGAGCGTCATGCCCAGGGCGAAGTTCAGACCGCTGATGTGTCCGAGCGGGAAGATGTAGACGATCTTGTCGGCCGGGATCGTCACGAAGGACGCGATGAAGCCGACCGTGGCCAGCATCGAGAGCGTGAACAGCAGGGCGACCGTGCGCTCGGAGCGCTTGGCGGCCCGCTCGTCGATGTCCTGGATGCGGTGCTCGTGCGGCGGCAGACCGGGATCCGCGAACGGATGCTTCTCGTCCGCCACACTCACGTCACCGTGCGCGTGTTCGTCGGCGGCCCGCTCGGCGGGCAGGTTCTCTTCTGGGATGTCTTGGCTACTCATGACTTCTTGGCCTTTGCGGTCCGGGCGGCGACCCACACGGCGACGGCGATCAGACCGCCGAGACCGAAGATCCAGCCGAAGAGGCCTTCGCTGACCGGCCCGAGGCCGCCCAGCTCCAGACCGCCGGGGCTCTCCGAGTCATCGCTGTTGACCGCGTCGAGGTACGCGATGATGTCCTTCTTGTTCTTCTCCGTCAGCGTGGTGTCGGGGAAGGACGGCATGTTCTGCGGGCCGGTCTGCATGGCCTCGTAGAGGTGCTTCGGGTCGACATCCTCCAGCGTCGGGGCGAACTTTCCGTTCGTCAACGCGCCGCCCTTGCCGGTGAAGTTGTGGCACTGCGCGCAGTTGGTACGGAAGAGCTCCCCGCCCTCGGCGATGTCCGCGCCCTCGGGGTTGTACTGCTCCTCGGTAGGCACGTTCGGACCGGCGCCCAGCGAGGCGACGAACGCCGCGAGCTGGTCGATCTCCGCCTGCGAGTAGATGACCTTCTTCTTCGGAACCTGCGCGCCCGGCTGCTGGGCGGGCATACGGCCGGTGCCGACCTGGAAGTCGACGGCCGCGGCGCCCACGCCAACCAGGCTGGGCCCGTCGGTGCTGCCCTGACCGCCGGTGCCGTGGCAGCTGGCGCAGCCGACGGCGTAGAGCTTCTTGCCCTCGTCGATGGCGAGGGACTGGGCGGATGTATCGGCCTGTGCCTTGTCCGCGGGCGCGAACGCGGTGTACAGCCCCCCGGTGGCCGCCAGCGCGAGGAGTAGGACGACGACCGCCGCCAACGGATGGCGTCGTCGTGCGGAGAGCTTTTTCACGGATTACCCCGGTGTCAGGATCTTCTGCGTCGATGCTGCTGGAATGTGCGCGGGAACGGGCCCGGCTACTTGATCATGTAGATCGTGGCGAAAAGGCCGATCCAGACGACATCGACGAAGTGCCAGTAGTAGGACACGACGATGGCGGCGGTCGCCTGCTCGTGCGTGAACCTGCGGGCCGCGTAAGTGCGCCCGAGGACCAGCAGGAAGGCGATGAGACCACCCGTCACGTGCAGGCCGTGGAAGCCGGTGGTCAGGTAGAACACCGAGCCGTACGGGTCGGACGAGAGCGAGAGGCCCTCGTGCTTGACCAGCTCGGTGTACTCGTACACCTGGCCGCCGATGAAGATCGCACCCATCACGAAGGTGACGATGAACCACATCCGGAGCTTCTTCACGTCCCCACGCTCGGCCGCGAACACGCCGAGCTGGCAAGTGAGGGAGGAGAGCACCAGGATCGTGGTGTTGGTCGCCGAGAACGGGAAGTTCAGGGCGGACGCCATTTCCTTCCAATGGTCGGGACCGGTCACCGATCGGAGGGTGAAGTACATCGCGAAGAGGGCCGCGAAGAACATCAGCTCGGAACTCAGCCAGATGATGGTTCCGACGCTGGTGAGGTTCGGCCGATTGACCGACGGGTGCGCGTGCCCGGTATCTACTGTCGTTGCTGTCGCCACGACCGACATTATGTCGGTCGCTTATCCCGCCCTCACCTCGGGGGGTGCCGTTCGGGGTGTCTGTGGGGTGTGTCCAGCCCATATGGCCCATCGAAGCCCTGTCCGAACCGGTGTTGACGACGTGATCGAGGGAGTAGCATCCGCGCATCGGACCCTGTCCGTCTGTCTCTGTCTCTCTCTGTCTCTACGACGCTGACGTCCCGGAGGAAGAATGCAGCCGACCGCAACGGTGCTGGTCTACAGCGACGACTCCAACACCCGCGAACAGGTGCGGCTCGCGACGGGGCGCAGGCCCGCGACCGATGTCCCCCAGGTGGAGTTCATCGAGTGCGCCACAGCTGCCGCGGTCATCAAGGAGCTGGATCGCGGTGGCATCGACGTGTGCGTGCTGGACGGCGAGGCGGCTCCCGCGGGCGGGATGGGCATCTGCCGGCAGATCAAGGACGAGATCTTCAACTGCCCGCCGGTGCTGTTGCTGATCGGGCGGCCGCAGGACGCGTGGCTCGCCACGTGGAGTCGGGCCGAGGCGGCTGTGACCCTGCCGGTCGATCCTGTGGAGTTCGCCGCGGCGTTGGCGGGGCTTCTTCGCAGTAAGCCCGCCCTGAGCGCGTAGTCGCCGCCGCGGGTGGTGCGGTGGGGCGGCTGCGGGTCCGTTGTGGCTGTTCGCGCCGTTCCCCGCGCCCCTGAAGGCAGGAGACTGCGCCGTTCCCCGCGCCCCTGGGGGCGGGCCCCTGCGGGGCCGCCCTATGCGGGCTCCGGGCGTAGTTTCGGGCGGTCCTCGGCGGGTGGGCCCTCCGGGGTGTCGGCGGTCAGGGCACTGCCCTTGCGCCAGTTCTTCCAGGTCAGGTTCCAGTCGCCGAAGCCGTTGCCGAACGTGTCCATCATGTCGCCGTACGAGTTGACGACCTTGACGATGTCGCCGGCGCGGAACGTCTCGAAGAACCACTCGGCGTTGGCGGTGCTCATGCCGGTGCAGCCGTGGCTGACGTTGGCCGCCCCCTGGGACCCCGCCGACCACGGCGCGGCGTGCACGTACTCGCCGCTCCAGGTCACCCGCGTGGCGTAGTAGACGGGCAGGTCGTAGGAGTCCGCGGTGCCCTCGGCGATGCCGATGCTGGTGCCGCGCATCCGTACGAAGTACTCCTTGCCCAGCACCACCTTGACGCCGTTTCGGGTGTCGAAGCCCGGCTTGCCGGTGGTGACCGGGATCGTCTTGATCGCCTCACCGTCGCGGTAGACCGTCATCGAGTGCGCCGCGGCGTCCGTCACGGCCTCCAGGCGATCGCCCGTGGTGAGCGTCAGGGGCTTGGCCACGCCGCCCCAGAGGCGCTCGGCCACCTTGATGCCCGCGAGGTTGCTGTGGGCCCTGACAGTGGCGTGTGCGGGCCAGTACTCCTTGGGGCGGTAGTGCAGTTCCTTGTCGTCCACCCAGTGCCAGGCGCCCTGGACCGCGGGCTGCGACCGCACCTTGAGTGCCCGCTCGACGACGGCGCGCGCCGCCTTGTCCTTGACCGGGGCGCTGAGTTCGGCGGTGACGGGCTGGCCCACGCCGTACGTGCCCTTGTCGGGACCGAACGTCACGTCGAGCCGCTTCTTCGTCCTCGGGACGCCGGTCTCGAAGTCGACGGTCCTGCGTCCGGGCGCGCCGTCCTCGTCCTCGGTGCTCACCCGCACCATGTAGTGGGCGCCTGCGGCGAGCGGCGAGGTGCTGTGCCACCGTCCTCCGTCGGCCGTCAGTTCGCCCGCCAGGTACCGCCCTGCGGCGTCCGTGGCCGTCACGTCGGTGATCCGGCCGCCGGAGTCCTTGGCGGTGATCTCCAGGGGCTTGTCCGGGTCGGCCTTCTTCCCGTCGCTCACGGCGGTGCTGAAGGAGATGTCCTTCGCCGCGTCGTACGGCTCGGCCGAGAGGGGGTGACCGCCGGAGCCGCAGGCCGTGACGCCCACGCCTATGGCGACCATCAGTGCCGTGCAGCCGGCGGCGGTACGGTTCCGCGGGCGCGCCGGGCCGGCGTCGGCGCTCCTGGAGGAAGCTGAGTGGCTCATGTCCCGAGCGTAGGAACGGCGGTCGGCCGCGGCGCGCCTATTGGACCGTGCGAGGGACGTACACGTGGCAAAAGGGGGAAGCCCGGACCTCCTGACGGAGTGTCCGGGCTTCCGTGCGCTCAGCGCGTGTTACTGATTCTGGTTCTCTCCGCGGTAGTACTCGAAGACCCAGCCCCACAGACCGATCATGATGATCGGGGCCGAGAAGAAGAGCAGCCACCAGCCGAAGACGACGCCCAGGAAGGCGAGCGCGCCGCCGATACCGAGCGAGAGCGGCTGCCAGCTGTGCGGGCTGAAGAAACCGACCTCACCGGCGTCGTCCGCGACGTCGGCCTCCTTGTTGTCCTGTGCGCCCGTGTCGACCCGCCGGGCCGTGAACCACAGGTAGTAGCCGATCATGACGCTCAGGCCGAAGCCCAGGAAGAGCGCCGTGGTACCGGCCGGCTCCTTCGACCACACGCCATAGACGATCGCCATGACGAGGATGAAGACGGCGAGCCAGATGAACATCTTGCCCTGGACCTTCACTTGCCCGCCTCCTTGCCGCCGGCGAGGGCCTTCTCACCGTGACCGGCGTTCTCGAGCTGGTCGAGAGCGGCGATCTCGGGGTGGTGCAGGTCGAACGCCGGGGATTCGGAACGGATCCGCGGCAGTGTGAGGAAGTTGTGCCGCGGCGGCGGGCAGGACGTCGCCCACTCCAGCGAACGGCCGTAGCCCCACGGGTCGTCGACCTCGATCTTCTTGCCGTACTTGGCCGTCTTCCACACGTTGTAGAGGAAGGGCAGCATCGACAGGCCGAGCACGAACGAGCTGATCGTCGAGATCGTGTTCAGCGCGGTGAAACCGTCGGCCGCGAGGTAGTCCGCGTAACGACGCGGCATGCCCTCGGCGCCCAGCCAGTGCTGGACGAGGAAGGTCCCGTGGAAGCCGATGAACAGCGTCCAGAAGGTGATCTTGCCGAGGCGTTCGTCGAGCATCTTGCCGGTGAACTTCGGCCACCAGAAGTGGAAGCCGGAGAACATCGCGAACACGACCGTGCCGAACACCACGTAGTGGAAGTGCGCGACGACGAAGTACGAGTCCGAGACGTGGAAGTCCATCGGCGGCGAGGCCAGGATGACACCGGTCAGACCACCGAAGGTGAAGGTGATCAGGAAGCCGGTGGCCCACAGCATCGGGGTCTCGAAACTCAGTGACCCCTTCCACATGGTGCCGATCCAGTTGAAGAACTTCACACCGGTCGGCACGGCGATGAGGAACGTCATGAAGGAGAAGAACGGCAGCAGCACACCGCCGGTGACGTACATGTGGTGCGCCCACACCGTCACGGACAGACCCGCGATGGCGATGGTCGCGCCGATCAGGCCCATGTAGCCGAACATCGGCTTGCGGGAGAAGACCGGGATGACCTCGCTGATGATGCCGAAGAACGGCAACGCGATGATGTACACCTCCGGATGGCCGAAGAACCAGAAGAGGTGTTGCCACAGCAACGCTCCGCCGTTGGCCGAGTCGAAGATGTGTGCCCCGAACTTCCGATCCGCCTCCAGCGCGAACAGCGCGGCGGCGAGCACGGGGAAGGCCAGCAGCACCAGGACCGCGGTGAGCAGCACGTTCCACACGAAGATCGGCATACGGAACATCGTCATGCCGGGCGCGCGCATGCAGATGATGGTGGTGATGAAGTTGACCGCGCCGAGGATGGTGCCGAAGCCGGAGAAGGCCAGACCCATGATCCACATGTCGGCGCCGATGCCCGGCGAGCGGACCGCGTCGGACAGCGGGCTGTAGGCGAACCAGCCGAAGTCGGCCGCGCCCTGCGGGGTGAGGAAGCCACCGACCGCGATCAGCGAGCCGAACAGGTACAGCCAGTAGGCGAACATGTTCAGCCGCGGGAACGCCACGTCGGGCGCGCCGATCTGCAGCGGCATGATCCAGTTCGTGAAGCCGGCGAACAGCGGCGTCGCGAACATCAGCAGCATGATCGTGCCGTGCATCGTGAACGCCTGGTTGAACTGCTCGTTCGACATGATCTGCGTGCCGGGACGGGCCAGCTCGGCGCGCATCAGCAGCGCCATGACGCCGCCGATGCAGAAGAACGCGAACGACGTGACCAGGTACATCGTGCCGATCGTCTTGTGGTCAGTGGTGGTCAGCCACTTGATCACGACGTTACCGGGCTGCTTGCGCCGTACTGGCAGCTCGCTCTCGTACGAGTCTTCAGCCGCGGCGGCACCCTGAGGTTCATTGAGGATGCTCACAGGTTGTTCGTCTCCCGGTTCTTCTCGTGGTCCGTCTGCTCGATGCCGGCCGGGACGTAACCGGTCTGCCCCTTCTCGGCGAGCTCCTTGAGGTGGGCCTCGTAGCGCTCGGGAGAGACGACCTTCACGTTGAAGAGCATCCGGGAGTGGTCGACGCCGCAGAGCTCGGCGCACTTGCCCAGGAAGGTGCCCTCCTTGTTGGGGGTCACCTGGAAGGAGTTGGTGTGGCCCGGGATGACGTCCTGCTTCATGAGGAACGGCACCACCCAGAAGGAGTGGATGACGTCCCGCGAGGTGAGAACGAACCGAACCGTCTGGCCCTTGGGGAGCCAGAGGGTCGGACCGGGGTTACCGGTCTGCGGGTTCTCCGAGGCGGGCGTACCGACGTCGTAGACCCCGCCGGCGCCCGCCGGGAAGTCCTTCTTGAAGCGATCGGGGATCGCGTCCAGGTTCTTGTCGGTCTTCGCGTCACCGGTCGAGCCGTCGACGTTCTCGATGTAGTTGAAGCCCCAGCTCCACTGGAAGCCGACGACGTTGACCGTGACGTCGGGCTTCTTGTCGAGACTGAGGATCTTCGACTCGTCGCGGGCCGTGAAGTAGAACAGCACCGAGACGATGATGAGGGGGACCACCGTGTACAGCGCCTCGATGGGCATGTTGTACCGGGTCTGCGGGGGTACTTCGACCTTGGTGCGGCTGCGCCGGTGGAAGAACGCGCTCCACAGGATCAGGCCCCAGACCAGCACGCCCGTGGCGAGTGCTGCGGCCCACGAGCCCTGCCACAGGGAGAGGATCCTGGGAGCCTCTTCCGTGGTCGGGGTGGGCATACCAAGGCGGGGGAAGTCCTTGTATGTGCAACCGGTCGCGGTCGCCAGGACCAGACCCGCAGTCAGTGCCTGCAGCAGCTTCCGCCGCATCGGGCGCCGCGGCGAGCGGTCGGAGCCGAAGGGACTCACGTAGCGCCTTCCGAGAGTCTCGCCCGCGCGGTCGGCTGCGGCCTTCTCGCTGGTCGGTCGCCGCCCTGCGTCGGGCAGGGGTTTGGATGTTTATGCGGACCAAACCCTACTGGACGCTTTTTGGGGTCGCGCGGGGAGGGTCCCCAACGCGCCGCCACTCACCCCGAAGGGGTGGAATCGGCGGCGTCGGCACGTATGTGACGGCCCATTCGAGGGGGTCGCGTCGCGCCTGCGAACTCGGACGGCGCGAATCGCGCGCGGCCGGGGGCCCGCTGTGACTGAGCGCGCGGTTCCCCGTGCCCCTGGGCGCTCAGGGCCACGGGGAACCGCGCGGCCGGCCCGCAGCCGCCCCCACCCCGGGCGGCCAAGCCTGAGCAGCGCGCTAGCGTGACCGCGTGTCCTACTTCGACGCAGCGTCGTCCGCCCCCCTCCACCCCGTGGCCCGCCAGGCCCTCCAGGCATCGCTCGACGAGGGCTGGGCCGACCCCGCCCGCCTCTACCGCGAGGGCAGGCGCGCCAGGATCCTCCTGGACGCCGCCCGCGAGGCCGCCGCCGAGGCGATCGGCTGCCGCCCGGACGAGCTGGTGTTCACCTCGTCCGGCACGCGCGCCGTACACACGGGGATCGCCGGCGCGCTCGCCGGCCGGCACCGCGCCGGACGCCACCTGATCGTGTCCGCGGTCGAACATTCTTCGGTACTCCATTCGGCGGAAACGCACCGCCGCGACGGCGGAACGGTGTCCGAAGTGCCCGTTCTCCGGACGGGCGCGGTGTCCCCCGACGCGTACGGGGACGCCCTGCGGCCGGACACCGCGCTCGCCTGTCTCCAGTCCGCCAACCACGAGGTGGGCACGGAGCAGCCGGTGGCCGCCGTCGCCGAAGCGTGCCACGGGGCGGGCGTACCGCTGCTGGTGGACGCGGCGCAGTCGCTGGCCTGGGGCCCGGTCGAGGGCCGCTGGTCACTGCTGACGGGCAGCGCCCACAAGTGGGGCGGGCCCGCGGGGGTCGGTGTGCTCGCCGTGCGCAAGGGAGTGCGGTACGCGTCACAAGGCCCGGCGGACGAGCGGGAGTCGGGGCGTTCTCCCGGCTTCGAGAACATCCCTGCCGTCGTCGCCGCGGCGGCCTCCCTGCGGGCCGTACGGGCCGAGGCCGGCGCCGAGGCGGTCCGGCTGCGGGAACTGACGGACCGGATCCGCGCGCGGGTGCCCGAACTGGTCCCGGACGTGGAGGTGGTGGGCGATCCGGTCACCCGGCTCCCCCATCTCCTCACCTTCTCCTGTCTCTATGTCGACGGAGAGACACTCCTGCACGAGCTGGACCGTGAGGGGTTCTCCGTCTCGTCCGGATCGTCCTGCACGAGCAGCACGCTGACGCCCAGCCACGTACTGAAGGCCATGGGTGTGCTGAGCGAGGGCAACGTCCGGGTGTCCCTGCCCCTCGGCACGCCGGCGGAGGAGGTGGACCGGTTCCTGTCGGTCCTGCCCGCCGCGGTCGCCGCGGTCCGCGAGAAGCTGGGCGCTCCGACGGCCACGGCGGTGGCGCCGGCCCAGGCCGTGTCCGCCGACCTGGTCGTGGACGCCCTCGGCAGACGTTGCCCGATCCCGGTGATCGAGCTCGCCAAGGTGATCGCCCAGGTCCCCCTCGGCGGCACCGTACGGGTCCTCTCGGACGACGAGGCGGCCCGGCTGGACATTCCGGCGTGGTGCGAGATGCGGGGGCAGGAGTACGCGGGCGAGGAGCCGGCGGCCGGCGGTACGGCCTACCTGGTCCGCCGCGTGACCCCCTGACCTGAGGGGCAGACCCGGGTACGCGCCCGACTGCGGGCCTGTGGAGGCCGTTCGCGCAGTTCCCCGCGCCCCTAAAAGATGGGCAGTTCCCCGCGCCCCTGACGGAGGCGCGGGGAACTGCGCGGCCCGCCCCCACCGGGCCCGCGGCCGACGAGTCGACCCCAGGTACCCCGCCGAGGGCAGCGGCCCTAAGCCAGGTGCCCCTGAACCTCCGTCGCCGCGTCATGCCCGTACGCCTTGGTGAACCGGTCAAGGAAATGCGACCGCCGCAACTGGTACTCCTGCGTGCCCTTGGTCTCGATGACCAGCGTGGCGAGCATGCACCCGACCTGCGCGGCCCGCTCGTGCGAGACCCCCCACGCCAGCCCCGACAGGAAGCCCGCCCGGAAGGCGTCGCCGACTCCCGTCGGGTCGACCTTCGCCGTCTCCTCCGGAACACCGACCTCGATCGTGTCTCCGCCGACGCTCTCGATACGCACACCGCGCGCCCCGAGCGTCGTCACCCGGTGGCCGACCCTGGAGAGGATCTCGGCGTCGCTCCAGCCGGTCTTGGACTCGATGAGCCCCTTCTCGTACTCGTTGGAGAAGAGGTACGTCGCCCCGTCGAGGAGCAGGCGGATCTCGTCGCCGTTCATCCGGGCGATCTGCTGGGAGAAGTCCGCGGCGAAGGGGATCGAGCGCGTCCGGCACTCCTCGGTGTGCCGGAGCATCCCCTCGGGGTCGTCCGCGCCGATCAGGACGAGGTCGAGTCCGCCCACCCGGTCGGCGACCTTCTTGAGCTCGATGAGGCGGGCCTCGCTCATGGCACCGGTGTAGAAGGAGCCGATCTGGTTGTGGTCGGCGTCCGTGGTGCAGACGAAGCGCGCGGTGTGCAGCACCTCGGAGATCCGGACGGACTCGGTGTCGACGCCGTGCCGGTCCAGCCAGGCCCGGTACTCGTCGAAGTCGGAGCCCGCGGCCCCGACCAGGATCGGCGAGGAGCCCAGCTGGCCCATGCCGAAGGCGATGTTCGCGCCCACGCCGCCCCGGCGTACGTCCAGATTGTCGACCAGGAAGGAAAGGGAGACCGTGTGCAGCTGATCCGCGACCAGCTGGTCGGCGAAGCGGCCGGGGAAGGTCATGAGGTGGTCGGTGGCGATGGAGCCCGAGACAGCGATACGCACGACTAGGACACACTCCTGCGAGGAGGGGGATTGACAGTTCACGCTACCGGGTCGGCGTACGGCCGACAGTGGGGTCCCACTGGAGTTGCCGTGGGAGTGCACTGGAGTCCTCAACTGCGAAGCAGGCAAAACTACCCGATAGTAGGGCTTTTTCATCCGGCTTCCGGTGCATACGGTTCCGTTATGACGAACCTCAAGATCCATGGCGACGCTCCGCTCGGCCTCGAAGCACTCGAAGGCGTCGAGGGCGGTCTCGCCGAGCTGCGGGGCGACTGCGCGCGCATGGTCCCGCACTGGGAGGCCCCCGCCCGGATCACTGCCCGTCCGGTGTCCCCTGCACTCATCCACGGCGTGACCGTGCCGCCGGCCTCCGCCCGCCTGCTGGACGGCATGTCCGACTACGGGAACTGATCACCCCCCAGGGCTCAGGCCCGGCGAGGCCTCCGGTTTCGAACCCGCTCCCCCTGGAAGGGAACCGCACGCTCCCCCGCCGCGTCCCATCGCTGTCCCCCGTAAAGGGGAGGCAGGATACGACCTGCTCTGCCCTGACCCGGCCCGATCCGGTCAGGGGTGGGTCCCGTGGGACGACGGCGTGGCAGAAGGAGCAATGCGGTGGACACCGAGCGACCCGACAACGAAGCGGCCGGAGCCGCCGACGAGGATCAGCCGCGCCGACGGCGTTCGCCGGTGGCCGTCGCCTCGGTGGCGGCCTCGGTGCTCCTCGTCGGCGGCGGCGGGGCGTACTTCGCCGCCACCGCGTCCGGCGGCTCCGGAGGCAAGGACAGCTCCGGTACACCGCGCGGCGACGGGACCCCGCCGCTCCTCGCCCTCGACGGCTACCCAAAGAGAGATGCGAGCGGTACCGCGGGCACGGGCGGCATCGCACCCGGTGAGCCCGACCCGAACGGTGTGACCTACCGCGCCGAGGGCGAGCTGCCGGACGGCCCCTCCTCCGCGGCCGTGTACCGGTCGAAGGGCAAGGTCACGGCGGCCGAGGTGGCCGAGCTCGCCCAGGCGCTGGGGGTGGAGGGCACCCCGAAGGCCGACGGCGACGCCTGGAAGGTCGGCGCCACGAAGGACGGTTTCGGGGCCGGTCTGCGGGTGAGCAGGCAAGCGCCCGGCATCTGGACGTTCAGCCGTTTCGCGCCCGGGACCGACAACTGCAAGGGCACCACCACGTGCTCGAACAGGAGCGCGGGCGGCAGCGGGACCGGGAGTTCGGCCGGGTCCGAGAGCGCCAGGGGCGCGGACGTGGACCCGGTGAGCGTGGCCGCCGCGAAGAAGGCCGCGGCGCCGGTCCTCAAGGCGGTCGGCCAGGACGACGCGAAGCTCGACGCCGGCCAGCTGATGGACTCCGTGCGCGTGGTGAACGCGGAGCCGAAGGTGGGCGGCCTGCCGACCTACGGCTGGACGACCGGCGTCCACATCGGCCCGGACGGCGAGGTGGTGGGCGGCAGCGGCCAGTTGAAGGCCCCGGCGAAGACGGACACGTACCCCGTCATCAGCGCCGAGAGGACGCTCGGTCTGCTGAACGGGTCCGGGACGGGCGACGGGCGCGTGGGCATCGGCGGCTGCGCGAGCCCCGTACCGCTGAAGGACAAGAACGAGACGCCCTGTGAGGCATCGAACGGAGCGTCGAGCACGGCGCCGAAGTCCGATCCGGTCCTCGTCGAGGACGCGGTGTTCGGTCTCGCCGCGCACTACGTGGACGGCCGGCAGGCGCTGGTGCCGTCCTGGCTCTTCGAGGTACGGCCCTCGGGGACCGACGACAGCTTCACGGTCACCCATCCCGCGGTCGACCCGAAGTACCTGACCGCTCCGCGGCCGACGGACGCCGGTCCGAGCGGCAGCCCGACGTCCCCGCCGAGCCCCCGGACGAGCGAGCCCGGCGGCGGGACGCGTACGGCGCCCACGACCCGGGACGTGCGGGTCGAGGGGTACAGCGCGGACGGCAAGGAGCTGACCGTGCGCTTCACCGGCGGCGTGTGCAGCGACTACTCGGCCTCGGCGGACGAGAGCGGCGGCACGGTGGAGGTCCGGGTGACCGACAAGCCGGACCCGAACAAGGTCTGCATCATGATCGCCAAGGTCTTCCACGAGAAGATCGACCTCGACAAGCCGCTCGGGGACCGCGAGGTGGTCGGCTCGGACGGCAAGGCCGTGCCTCCGGAGAAGGACCTGCCCGACCCGACCGGCGGATGACGGCGGGCAGCACACCGGCGCACACCATGGCCGGCGGCACACCGTGGCCGGTCGGTCGGCCCTGGAACGCGGAAGGCGGCGCCCCGTTGGAGGGGGCACCGCCTTCCCGCGTCGCGGTGCCGCTCAGAACCGGCTGAGCGGCGGGCCGGACTAGCTGAACGAGTCGCCGCAGGCGCAGGAGCCCGTCGCGTTCGGGTTGTCGATCGTGAAGCCCTGCTTCTCGATGGTGTCGACGAAGTCGATGGAAGCGCCTCCCAGGTACGGAGCGCTCATGCGGTCGGTGACGACCTTCACACCACCGAAGTCCTTGACGACGTCTCCGTCGAGGGAGCGCTCGTCGAAGAAGAGCTGGTACCGCAGGCCGGAGCAGCCGCCGGGCTGGACGGCTACGCGCAGCGCCAGGTCCTCGCGGCCCTCCTGCTCCAGCAGGCCCTTGACCTTGGCCGCGGCGGCGTCCGACAGGAGGATGCCGTCGCTCACGGTGGTGGTCTCGTCCGATACGGACATCTGCTTCTCTCCCGGGTTGTACGGAGACTGCTTGCCGACGGTTGCAACCGGCGGGGCCGCGGATTCATTCCGGGCCGAGCGAGTGTCTTTGGCTCTCTCTTCATGCTCGCACACCGGGCGGGAAGCGGAAAACAGCCTGTGGAAAACCCCGCGGGAGGGGCCGCACCGGCCTCCACGGGATTCACGTCACATAGACGCTATGGGCATCGTCAACGTGACGTGAAGCGGTTATGATAGATAGCGTCATTTCGACGAAAAGGCGTGTCCTGCTTGATCGCTCCAGTCGGACGGTCCGGCGAGCCGCAGAACAGAAAGGGTGCGTGTCGTGACCACCGCCCAGACCCAGGAGCTCGACGTACAGCCGACGCCCCTCGCCCTGCTGCTTCTCGGCCGGGAGGCCGACCCGCGGAGCGAGCGCGGCGTCGAGTGTCCCGGTGACCTGCCCTCGCCGTCCGACCCGAACCTGGTGGAGCGCGCCCGCGCCGCCAAGGAGAAGCTCGGCAGCAAGGTGTTCGTGCTCGGCCACCACTACCAGCGCGACGAGGTCATCCAGTTCGCGGATGTCACGGGCGACTCCTTCAAGCTGGCCAGGGACGCCGCGGCGCGTCCCGAGGCCGAGTACATCGTCTTCTGCGGTGTGCACTTCATGGCCGAGTCGGCGGACATCCTGACCTCCGACGACCAGAAGGTCGTCCTGCCCGACCTGGCCGCCGGGTGCTCGATGGCCGACATGGCCACCGCCGAGCAGGTCGCCGAGTGCTGGGACGTGCTGACCGAGGCCGGGGTGGCCGAGCAGGTCGTGCCCGTCTCCTACATGAACTCCTCCGCGGACATCAAGGCGTTCACGGGCAAGCACGGCGGCACGATCTGCACGTCCTCCAATGCCAGGAACGCGCTGGAGTGGGCGTTCGAGCAGGGCGAGAAGGTGCTCTTCCTTCCCGACCAGCACCTGGGCCGCAACACCGCCGTGCGGGACATGGGGATGTCGCTCGACGACTGTGTCCTCTACAACCCGCACAAGCCGAACGGCGGGCTGACCGCCGAGCAGCTGCGGAACGCGAAGATGATCCTGTGGCGGGGGCACTGCTCGGTGCACGGCCGCTTCTCGGTGGAGTCGGTGGAGGACGTGCGCGCCCGGATACCCGGCGTGAACGTGCTCGTGCACCCCGAGTGCAAGCACGAGGTCGTGAGCGCCGCGGACTACGTGGGCTCCACGGAGTACATCATCAAGGCGCTGGAGGCGGCTCCGGCCGGCTCCAAGTGGGCCATCGGCACGGAGCTGAACCTCGTGCGGCGCCTGGCGAATCGGTTCGCCCCCGAGGGCAAGGAGGTCGTCTTCCTCGACAAGACGGTCTGCTTCTGCTCGACGATGAACCGGATCGATCTGCCGCACCTGGTCTGGACGCTGGAGTCCCTGGCCGAGGGCAACCTCGTGAACCGCATCGAGGTGGACCGCGAGACCGAGCAGTTCGCCAAGCTGGCGCTGGAGCGGATGCTGGCGCTGCCGTAGAGCAAAAAAGATTGCGCGGTTCCCCGCGCCCCCGATCTTGGGGGCGCGGGGAACCGCGCAACGGGGGTTCGGGGGCGAAGCCCCTGAGACCTACACCCCAGCCGGCTCCGGTTCGGCGGCAGCCGTCCGCTTCGCGGCCTTCTTGTTCGCGCGGCGCTCCTTGCGGAGCTCCACCATCGCGTACAGCGTCGGCACGAGCAGCAGCGTGAGCAGCGTCGACGAGATCAGACCGCCGATCACGACCACCGCGAGCGGCTGGGCGATGAAGCCGCCCTCGCCGGTGATGCCCAGGGCCATCGGCAGCAGGGCGAAGATGGTCGCCAGGGCCGTCATGAGGATCGGGCGAAGACGGTGCCTGCCGCCCTCGATCACGGCCTCGACGACCCCGTACCCCTGCTTGCGGTACTGGTTGATCAGGTCGATCAGCACGATCGCGTTCGTCACGACGATGCCGATCAGCATCAGCATGCCGATCATCGACGGCACACCCATCGGCGTACCGGTGACGACCAGCAGACCGATCGCGCCCGTCGCCGCGAACGGGATCGAGACGAGCAGGATCAGCGGCTGGATCAGCGACCGGAAGGTCGCCACCAGCAGCATGAACACGATCGCGATCGCCGCGAGCATCGCGAGGCCGAGGGACGCGAACGCGTCGTCCTGGTCCTCCGAGACACCGCCGATCGAGGCCGTGGCACCGGCCGGCAGCTTCAGCTTGTCGAGCTTCGTGGTGAGCTCGTTGCTGACCGCGCCGGTGTTGTCGCCGGTCGGCTTCGCCGAGATGGTGGCCGCGCGCTGACCGTCGATACGGGTCATCGACACCGGGCCGTCGACCAGCTTCACGGTCGCGATGTCACCGAGCTTCACCGGGCCGAGCTTCAGGCTCCGCAGCTCGGCCAGTGTCTCGGCCGGCTTCGCCGACTTGATGACGACGTCCCGCTCGGTGTCGTCGAGGATCGCCTTGCCGCTGGTGGTGCCGCGCACCGCCTGGCCCACGGCCGCGCCGAGCGTGGCGTCGTTGAATCCTGCGGCGGCCGCCTTGTCGTTGGCCTTGACCGAGATCCGCGGCACGGACTGGGCGAGGTCGCTGGTGACGTCGGTGACGTCGTCCAGCTTGGCGACCTCGTCCCGGACCTTCTCCGCCGCCTCGCGCAGTACGTCGCCGTCGGCGGCCTTCACCACGACGCTCAGGTCCTGGCTGCCGAACCCGTCACCGGCGGCGACCGTCGTCGTACCGATCCCGGAGAGCTTGCCGAGCCCCTCCTCGATGCGGTCCTGGACGTCGTCGAAGGAGGCCGAGTCGGCGACCTTGACGGTGTACGAGGCCTGGTTGGTGTCCGTGCCCCCGCCGAACGCGGCCATGAAGCCGGAGGAACCGATCGTGACCTGGTAGTCCTCGACGCCCTTCACGTCGGCGAGCATCTGCTCGACCTTCTTCGCCTGGGCGTCGGTCGCGGCCAGGCTGGTGCCGGGCTTCAGCTCCTGCTTGACGGTGAGGACCTCCTGGTCGCCCTGGTCGAAGAAGTTCGTCTTCAGCAGGGGCGCCATGCCGAACGTACCGAGGAGGACCACTACCGCGATCGCCACGCTGGTGAGGCGGCGGCGAGTCGCAAAGCGCAGGACAGGGACGTAGAAGCGCTGGAGGCGGCTGCGGGCCTCCTTCTCCTCGGCCTTGCGGCGCGCCTCCTCCGGGTCGACCCCGCGCACGTCCTTGGGGGCGCGCAGGAACCAGTACGAGAGCACCGGTACGACCGTCAGCGAGACGAGCAGCGAGGCCAGCAGGGCCGCCGTGACGGTGAGGGAGAACGAGCCGAACAGCTCGCCGACCATGCCGCCGGTCAGACCGATGGGCAGGAAGACGGCGACGGTGGTGAGCGTCGAGGAGGTGACGGCGCCCGCGACCTCGCGGACGGCCTTGAGGATCGCCTCCTGGCGCTCCTCGCCGTAGCCGAGGTGCCGCTTGATGTTCTCCAGGACGACGATCGAGTCGTCGACGACCCGGCCGATGGCGATGGTCAGGGCGCCCAGGGTGAGGATGTTGAGCGATTCGCCGCGCACCCAGAGCACGATCAGCGCGAGGACGACCGACATCGGGATGGAGACCGCGGTGACCAGCGTCGAGCGGACCGACGCCAGGAAGACCAGGATGACCAGGACCGCGAAGAGCAGTCCGAGCGCGCCTTCGGTGGTCAGACCCTTGATGGACTTGGAGACGGCCGGGCCCTGGTCGCTGACGACCGTCAGCGTGGCGCCGGAGCCGAGGTCCTTGCGCAGGCCGGGCAGCTTGTCCTGGACGTCGTCGGAGACCGCGACCGCGCTGCCGTCGTGGTCCATCGTGACGGAGATGGCGAGGCTGGGCTTGCCGTCGGTGCGGGTGATGGACTCCGTCTTGGCGGCCTTCTCCTCGACGGCGGCGACGGCACCGAGGCGTACGGGCTTCCTGCCGCCCTCACCGGTGACCATCAGGTCCTCGATCTGCTTCAGCGAGGTGAAGCCGCCGCCGACCTGGACGGTGCGGTTGCTGCCGCCCTCGTCGAAGGATCCGGCCGGTACGGTCGCGCCGCCCGCCTGGAGCGCCTGGCCGAGCGCGGCGGTGGTCAGCCCCGCCTTCGCGAGCTTCGCGTCGTCGGGCGTGACCGCGACCTCAAGGTCCTGCACGCCGTCGACCGTGACCTGGCCGACGCCGTCGATGCCCTCGAGCGCGGGGACGACCGTGCGGTCCAGCTGGTCCGAGAGTGCCTGCTGGTCCTTGGCCGAGGTGACGGCGAGGACCACGGTCGGGATGTCGTCGGTGGAACCGGCGACGACCTGCGGGTCCACGTCGTCCGGGAGCTGGGCGCGGGCCCGGTTCACGGCCTGCTGGACGTCGGCCACGATCTGCGCCGAGTCGTTGCCGTAGTCGAAGGAGGCCATGATCAGGGCGTTGCCCTCGCTGGCCGTCGAGGTGACGCCGGAGATCCCGTCGACCGCTTCGAGGTTGTCCTCGATGGGCTCGACGACCTGCTTCTCGACCACGTCGGGGGACGCGCCCTGGTACGGCGCCAGGACCGACACCATGGGCAGTTCGATGGTGGGCAGCAGCTGCTGCTTGAGTTGCGGGATCGCTATCGCCCCGAAGGCGAGCGCGATGATCGACATCAGCCCGATGAGGGCACGCTGGGCAAGGCTGAAGCGGGACAGCCAGGACATGGGTGACGGGTCTCTCTTCTGTGGCTTGAGGGTGTTGCTTGAGTGTGGGGAGCGGCGCGATGGGCTCATGTGAGCGTCCGTCTATCACTCTGAGCCATGAGCGGGGCCACTCCCCTCGCCCCCAGGTCCCGTTTCCTTATACGGCGCATACCGCGCCCGCAGTACGTACGGGTGGAGCTCACTCCACCCTTGGGCGTACCAGTCCGGACTCGTACGCGATCACCACGAGCTGGGCCCTGTCGCGGGCTCCCAGTTTGGCCATGGCCCGGTTGACGTGCGTCTTCACGGTGAGCGGGCTGACTTCCAGGCGCTCGGCGATCTCGTCGTTGGAGTGCCCGCCGGCGACCTGGACGAGGACTTCGCGCTCGCGGACCGTCAGCGCGTCGAGGCGTTCGGCGCGGGCGGGGTCCCGGTCGTCGTCGTCCTGCGCGAGGAACTTCGCGATCAGTCCCTTGGTGGCGACGGGCGACAGCAGCGCGTCGCCGCCCGCCGCGACGCGGATGGCGTTGAGCAGTTCCTCCGGCTCGGAGCCCTTGCCGAGGAATCCGGAGGCTCCGGCCCGCAGCGACTGCACCACGTACTCGTCGACCTCGAAGGTCGTCAGCATGACGACGCGCACCTGGGCGAGGCCGGGGTCGGCGCTGATGAGCCGGGTCGCGGCCAGCCCGTCGGTGCCGGGCATGCGGATGTCCATCAGGACGACGTCGGCCCGCTCCTCGCGGGCCAGCCGTACCGCCTCCGCGCCGTCCGAGGCCTCTCCGACGACCTCCATGTCGGGCTCGGAGTCGACCAGGACGCGAAAGGCGCTGCGCAGCAGGGCCTGGTCGTCGGCGAGCAGGACACGGATCGTCATGCGGGGTTCCCCTTGGATGCCTTGTTCATGGGTGCGGCGGATGCGGACGCGGTGACTCCGGCTCGGCTCTTGACCGGCAGGATCGCATGTACCCGGAAGCCGCCTCCGTATCGGGGTCCCGCGGTGCAGGTGCCGCCGAGCGCGGTGACCCGCTCGCGCATGCCGAGGAGCCCGTGGCCGCCGTTCTCCTCCAGGCGGGCCGCCGCGTCGTCGCCGGGGCCGTTGTCCAGGACGGTGATCTCCACGTTCGGTCCCACCCGTACGACGCTGACCTCTGCCTTCGCGTCCGGGCCCGCGTGCTTCTGCACATTGGTGAGGGCTTCCTGGATGACCCGGTACGCGGCCAGGTCCACGGCGGCGGGCAGGGTCGTGCCCTGGTCGGTGCGGGCCACCTCGACGGGCACGCTCGCGCTGCGGAAGGTGCCGACGAGCTCTTCGAGGCGGTGCAGGCCCGGCGCCGGTTCGGTGGGGGCCTCGGGGTCGCCCGACTGCCTCAGCAGGCCCACCGTGGCGCGCAGTTCGTTGAGCGCGGAGCGGCTGGCCTCGCGGACGTGGGCGAGGGCCTCCTTCGCCTGGTCGGGGCGTTTGTCCATGACGTGCGCGGCGACTCCGGCCTGCACGTTGACGAGGGCGATGTGGTGGGCGACCACGTCGTGCAGATCGCGGGCGATGCGCAGGCGCTCCTCGGCGACGCGGCGGCGGGCCTCCTCCTCGCGGGTGCGTTCGGCTCGCTCGGCCCGCTCCCTGATGGCGTCCACGAAGGCGCGGCGGCTGCGGACCGCGTCGCCCGCGGCGGCCGCCATGCCGGTCCAGGCGAAGATCCCGAGGTTCTCCTGGGCGTACCAGGGCAGGGGGCCGGCGAGCATGGCGGTGCCGGTCAGGACCGTCATCGTGAGGAGGCCGACGCGCCAGGTGGTGGGGCGGTCGGTCGCGGCGGCGACGGTGTAGAGGGCGACGACGGCGGACATCGCGACGGGGGCCCTGGGGTCGCCGGTCACGAACTCCACGGCGGACAGGGCGCCGGTCGCGGCGAGGACCCTGAGCGGGTGGCGGCGGCGCAGGACCAGGGCGGTCGCGGCCAGCAGCATGAGGGTGACCCCGAGGGCGTCGGGGGCGTGGCTGGTGCCCCATTGCGTGCCACCGTGCCGTCCGTTCGGCTCCGCGAACGAGCCGACCACCATGCACGCGAGGACCGCCGTCGCGAGGGTGGCGTCAGCGACGAGGGGGTGGGACCGCAGCCAGTCCCTTGCGCGCGTCAGTGTGCTCACGCTTCTTTACGGTACGGGGCCCCTGGCGAGGGCTGCGCCTTGGCGCCGTGAATCCGCTGCGGCTTCGGTGGGGGTGATTGCGCAGTTCCCCGCGCCCCTGGTCCTTTTGGCCTGTCCGGCGATTGAGGACGAGCGCGTTCAGCGCGATTGGGGGGCTGGGGGCGGAGCCCCCGACGTGTCGGGAATGGGTAGGGGCGGCGGGGGCGTAGGAAAGGGGGTCTCGGGCTAGCCCGGGAGCAGGCCGTTGTCCGTCAGCATTTCTCGGACCTCCGAGAGCGTCGCGTCCGGGGACGGCAGGATCAGCTCGGACGGCTCCAGGGAGTCGTCCGGGAGCGGAACTCCCAGACGACGCACCGCGTCGAGCAGCGCTCCCAGCGTCCGCCGGAAGCCCTCCTCGTCACCGGACCGCGTCTCCGCGAGGAGCTCGTCGTCCAGCACGTTCAGCTCGGTGAGGTGGCTGTCGTCCAGCCTCACCTGTCCCTCCCCCATGATCCGTACGATCATGACGCCCTCCTCGGCGTGGGACGGCTCCCCGCGGCTGCCGCTCGGCTGCCGCAGGGCTGCTGCCGGGCTACTGCTTGTCGAAGCGCGGAGTGTCCTGCGGCTTCTGCTGGGACTGAGTCTGACCCGGACCGCCCTCGATCGCCTGCTGGGACGAGGACCCCCCGGCCAGCTCGGCCTTCATGCGCTGCAGTTCGAGCTCCACGTCCGTGCCGCCCGACAGCCGGTCCAGCTCGCTCTGGATGTCGTCCTTGGCGAGCCCCGAGTGGTCGTCGAGGGCGCCGGAGGCGAGCAGTTCGTCGATGGCACCGGCCCGCGCCTGGAGCTGCGCGGTCTTGTCCTCGGCCCGCTGGATGGCCATGCCGACGTCGCCCATCTCCTCGGAGATGCCGGAGAAGGCCTCACCGATCCGGGTCTGCGCCTGGGCGGCCGTGTACGTCGCCTTGATCGTTTCCTTCTTGGTGCGGAAGGCGTCGACCTTGGCCTGGAGCCGCTGGGCGGCGAGGGTGAGCTTCTCCTCCTCGCCCTGCAGGGTCTGGTGCTGCGTCTCCAGGTCGGTCACCTGCTGCTGCAGGGCGGCCCGGCGGGACAGCGCCTCACGGGCGAGGTCCTCACGGCCCAGCGCCAGCGCCTTGCGGCCCTGGTCCTCCAGCTTGGAGGACTGGCTCTGCAGCTGGTTCAGCTGCAGTTCCAGGCGCTTGCGGGAGGTCGCCACGTCGGCGACGCCGCGGCGCACCTTCTGCAGCAGCTCCAACTGCTTCTGGTACGAGTAGTCGAGGGTTTCGCGCGGGTCCTCGGCCCGGTCAAGGGCCTTGTTCGCCTTCGCGCGGAAGATCATCCCCATACGCTTCATGACACCGCTCATGGGCTTCGCGCGCCCCCTTCTGACGGACTCCAGCTCCAGCGACTGCAACAGAACCCACAGTACGGGCCCTGCATCCATTACCGCACTGTTCGGGGACGGATGCGCTCATCCCCAAGGACGACTGACGACGATCCTGCTCCGGCGTAGGGAGTAGGTGTCCCCCAGGGTTCGTTCCGGGTTCGTCCCGGGGTCCGTACGGAGAACCGCACGCCACCACCCCGTTTCAGGCCCCCTGTCCCCCTACAGACGACCGGTGTTGCCGGATCGTTCCCCACTCGGCTGACGTCCATGCCTCCGCACCCCTTACCCTTGGGTTTTGTGTTCCGTAGCCGCGCCAAAGACGAGAAGGCCCACGCCGACAAGGCGTCGGTGACCGACTCCCCTCAGATCCGTGACCCGCAGGCCAAGAAGGGTCGGCCCACGCCCAAGCGCAGTGAGGCCCAGTCCCAGCGCCGCAGCGTGGCCAATACGCCGACCTCCCGCAAGGAGGCCTCCAAGCGGCAGCGCGACGAGCGCCGTGCCCACATGGAGAAGCAGCGCCAGGCCCTGGCGAGCGGTGACGAGCGCTATCTGCCCGCCCGTGACAAGGGCCCTGTGCGCAAGCTCGCGCGTGACTTCATCGACTCGCGGTTCTGCATCGCCGAGTTCTTCCTGCCGCTCGCCGTGGTCATCCTCGTCCTGAGCATGGTCCGCATCGCGCAGCTGCAGAACGTCGCGCTGCTGATGTGGCTCTTCGTGATCGTGCTGATCGTGCTCGACTCGGTCGGCATCGCGATCCGCCTGAAGAAGCAGCTGGCCGCCCGCTTCCCGGACGAGCCCAGGCGCGGCGCCGTCGCGTACGCACTGATGCGCAGCCTCCAGATGCGTCGCCTCCGGCTGCCGAAGCCGCAGGTCAAGCGCGGAGAGCGGCCCTGAGCGCGGCACCTTTCACCGGAGGCGCGGCGGATGCCTGGCTGAGCAAACTGGGCGGCCTGCGTGATGTCGTACGGCAGGAGCTGGTGGCCCGGCAGCTCGACGAGCAGATAGCCGGGCGGTTCCCCGTGGGACAACGGCTGCGGGTCCTCGACGTGGGCATGGGCCAGGGCACGCAGGCCCTGCGGCTGGCCCGGGCCGGGCATCAGGTGACCGGCGTCGAGCAGGACTGCACGATGATCTCCGTGGCCCGTGAGGCCCTCGCCGCCGAGCCTGAGGGCATCCGCGGCCGGGTCCGGATCGTCGAGGGCGACGGGCGGGACACCGGGGTCCACTTCCTGCCCGGCAGCTTCGACGTGGTGCTGTGCCACGGCGTACTGATGTACGTCGAGGAGCCCGACGCGCTGCTCGCGGGCCTCGCGCGGATGCTGGCTCCGGGCGGTCTGCTGTCCCTGCTCGTGCGGAACGCCGACGCGCTGGCCATGCGGCCGGGGCTGGCCGGCGACTGGGCGGGAGCGCTGGCCTCCTTCGACACCAGTACGTACAGGAACCGGCTCGGGCTCGACGTACGGGCGGACGGGCTCGACACCCTGACCGGCACGCTCGCCGGGATCGGCGCACCGCTGCACGCCTGGTACGGGGTACGGGTCTTCACGGACACGGCCGCCGACGACGCGCCGGTGCCGGACGACGTGGAGACCGTGCTGGCCGCCGAGGAGCGGGCCGGCCGCACCGACCCCTACCGCCGGGTGGCGGCACTGCTTCACCTGTGCGGCGTACGCGGCTGAAGCCCTGACGGAACAGGCCCGCGCGAACGGGCCCTGGAGCGCGGGACCGTGGCCGGGCGACGAGAGGCCGCGACCGTTCGCACGGCCGCGGCCTCTCACTCGTACGGGCTACGGGCTACGGAGCCCGGTGGGACACGAGGCTAGGACGCCTCAGCGTGCAGGCTCATCGGGCCGTAGATCTCCGCGGCGTCCTCGAAGATCCGGACCTGGTCCGCTCCCCCTTCGGCCAGCTCCTTCCAGTTCTCGCCGAGCCAGGACTCCGCGTCGCCCTGGGTGGTGAACTCCTCGGGCTGGACCGCGGGCTGGACTTCCGTCCCATCGGCCTTCTCGAACCGCCACGTCCATGCCGCCATGTCAGCCTCCCAAAAGTTCCCAAAAGTACCGAGCAAGATCGGGCTCTCGCCGTCAGCCTAGGCGCTCCGCTGATGGTCCGGTGTTCAAAAGTGCAGGTCGAGAACCGTGGGGTGCCGGTGATGGGTGTGCGCGCTCCGCTCGCGCGCTTCCCCGCGCCCCACAAGAGGTATGCCCTTCTGCACCCCCTGGCGGGCACGAGCCGGGCCGACGCGGGAAAATCGGCTCCGTGGAAGTGACTCTGCTTGGTACCGGCGGGCCCATGGGGCTGCCCAGGCCCGATTGTTCGTGCGCCGTCTGCGCGGTGGCGCTCGGTGCGGACGCCCGGGCGGCCACCGCGCTCCTGGTGGACGGGACGCTGCTGCTCGACCTGACGCCCGGGGCGGCCTTCGCCGCGGCCCGGGCCGGGCATTCGCTGAGCGGGGTGCGCCAGGTCCTGCTGTCGCATCCGCACGACGGGCCCGCCGTGGAGGTGCCGGCGGGGCTGCCGCAGCCGGGGCGGGTGCCGGACGGCCGGGAGCTGACGCTGCTGACGGGGCATCGGGTACGGGCGCTGTCGATGGACGCGCCGGGCACCGGGTACGCGGTCACGGGCCCGGACGGGCAGCGGCTGCTCTATCTGCCGCCGGGCGCGGCCCCCGCGGGCCTGGACGAGACGACCCCGACGTACGACATGGTGGTCGGCGATGTCGTCGGGCGGCCGGACGCGCTGGCCCGGCTGCGGCTGGTGGGCGCGGTCGGGCCCGCCACCGACGTGATCGCGGTGCACCTCGACCACGACGCGCCGTCGGGCCGGGAGCTGCGGCGGCGCCTCGCGGCGGCCGGGGCGCGGACGGTGCCGGACGGCAGGACGCTGACCGTCGGGGTGTACGAGGACGTGCCCGACGTGCCGCGCCGGACGCTGGTCCTCGGCGGGGCCCGGTCGGGCAAGTCGGTGGAGGCGGAGCGACGCCTCGAAGCCTTCCCGGACGTGCTGTACGTGGCGACGGGCGGCGCGCGCAACGGGGACGGGGAGTGGGCGGCCCGGGTGCACGCGCATCGCGAGCGGCGCCCCGGCTCCTGGCGTACCGCCGAGACCTGCGACCTCGTGCCTGTCCTGAAGGAGGACGGGCCCGCGCTGCTCATCGACTGTCTGTCCCTGTGGCTGACGGACGCGATGGACTCCGCGAACGCGTGGGACGACGCCGAGTGGGCAGGCGGCGGCGAACGCGCGCTGCGGGCACGCGTAGAGGAGCTGACGGCCGCCGTCCGCGAGTCCCGGCGCACGATGGTCGCCGTCTCCAACGAGGTCGGCTCGGGCATCGTCCCCGCCACCCCCTCGGGCCGCCGCTACCGCGACGAGCTGGGCCGCCTCAACGCGGCGTTCGCGACCGAGTGCGAGCACGTGCTGCTGGTGGTGGCGGGCCAGGCGCTCACGCTCAAGGGATGAGGCTGTCGGGCCCCTCGGCGACACGGGGCCCGCGCGGGTTCTTGCGGGCGATGATCCGGTACGCGTTCGAGAAGCGGGTGCGGCGCAGGAGCGGGGCCAGGGCGTGGTCCAGCACGAAGGCGGAGGCGAGCAGCGGAGTGGCCGCCCGGGTGAGGGCCGTCCGCAGGGTGCGCTGCAGGTCGGTCGGCGGAGCGGGCCGCCACGGCTCGTCCCCGCCGGGCAGCCGGTTGCCGATGGCCAGCGCCAGGGCGCCGGTCAGGTCGTACGGCACATGCGGCTCGCGGCGGTCGGTGGAGACGACCGAGCAGCCCAGCGCGTCGAGCTCGTCGAGCAGGTTGCGCAACGGCATGAGGTGGAGGTGCTGCGGCTGGCAGTACGACACCCACCACTTGCCGAGCAGCGCGCCGAACGCGCAGTCGGGGTCCGGGACTTCGACGAGCAGGTGCCCGCCGGGGCGCAGCACGGCGAGCGCGGCGCGCAGTTCCTCGCGCGGGTCGGGACTGTGCTCCAGGTGGTGGAACATGCTGACCACGTCGTAGCGGGCGCGCAGCCGGCCGACCAGGTCGGGCAGCCGGCCGCGGTGCGCCTCCTCGATCCGGCCCGCGTCCCGGGCCTTGTCGACGCGCGAGGTGGGGTCGAGCCCGTCGAAGGACGTGTACGTGAACAACTCCTTGGCCGCCGCCGGGAAGTGGCCGTGGCCGGTACCGACGTCCAGCCAGCTCTCCGGCTCGGGGAACGGGAGCATCGCGCGGGCGGCGGCCTCGTGGCGCCGACGGCCGGCCCGGGAGCGCAGGGTCCGCTCGGCGAAGCCCTCGTGCTCCGCCCGGCCGTCCTGGCCGCCGTGCCCCTCTTTCCCCTCCCCGCCCTCCTGGCTCTCGTGGTTCTCGTGGTTCTCGTAGAAGTCCCGGTAGTAGAAGGCGAGGCCCTCGGTGGTCAGGCGGGGGTTCTGGAAGGCGTGGGCGCAGTCCTCGCACTCGTCGACGACGAAGGTGCCGGGCTTGTGCTGGAGCAGGTCCGGGGTACGCAGCCGGGTGCGCAGCCGCTCCGAGCCGCACCAGGGGCAGTCGGGTCTGCGCGGCTCGTGGAAGTGATCGGTGCCCTGCGCCAGCTCGCCCAGGTACACGGCGCGGCGTTGGGAGACGGTCAGCGGCGCGGGGGCTGCTCCGGGCGTGGGGGGCGGGACAGGCGTGGGCGGTGTGGCGGGTGTGGGGGGCATGGTCTGTCTGCTCCTGCCGGTCCGACGGGGTAAGACCCTGTAGAGGCTGATATGAGCCGCTACCAGCTGATACAAACCGGTATGACAATCCACTGCAAACCGGAACACAAGGGATCACCGCTCCCGACGCGGCAACCGGGTGCGGTCGACTGACCGCCCGTCAGGATCCCGGCCGGATCACTGCCGGTACTGTTCGGCGAATGAGCTCGCTTAATCTCGACGACTTCACCGACCTGATCGAGCGCCCCGACGGTGGCGTACGCCGTGACGCCGAGGCGCGCCGGGAGCGTCAGGTCGTGCCGCCCGGGTCACTGGGGCGCCTGGACGAACTCGGTGAGTGGCTGGCCGCCGCGCAGGCGGCCGTGCCGGTGCGGGCGATCGAGCGTCCGCGTGTGGTGCTGTTCGCGGGCGACCACGGGGTCGCCGGACTGGGCGTCTCGGCGCGGCCCGCGGGGAGCGCGGACGAACTGGTGCGCTCCGTGCTGGACGGCGGCAGTGCCGTGTCGGTACTGGCCCGGCGCTTCGGGGTGCCCGTGCGGGTGGTGGACATGGCACTCGACTGCGAGCCCGGGAGCCTGCCCGACGAGGTCGTACGGCACCGGGTGCGGCGCGGGTCCGGGCAGATCGACGTGGAGGACGCGCTGACCCTGGAGGAGGCGGAGGCCGCGTTCCGCGCGGGGGTCGCCGTCGCGGACGAGGAGGCGGACTCCGGGACCGACCTCGTCGTGCTCGGGGACGTGAGCGTCGGCGGGACGACCGCGGCGGCCGTGCTGGTGGCGGCGCTGTGCGGGACCGACGCGTCGGTGGTGACCGGGCGCGGTGGGCGGGCCATCGACGACCTCGCCTGGATGCGCAAGTGCGCGGCGGTCCGCGACGCGCTGCGTCGTGCTCGTCCGGTGCTCGGGGACCAGTTGCAGCTGCTCGCGACGGTGGGTGGGGCCGACCTCGCCGCGATCACCGGGTTCCTGCTGCAGAGCGCGGTGCGGAAGATGCCCGTCGTGCTCGACGGGGTGGTGTCCGCGGCCTGTGCGCTGGTCGGGCAGCGGGTCGCCTTCCGGGCGCCGGACTGGTGGCTGGCGGGGCAGGCCAGTGGGGAGCCGGCGCAGGCGAAGGCGTTCGACCGGATGGCGCTCGAACCGCTGCTTTCGCATGGGGTGACTGTCGGGGAGGGGGCGGGGGCGTTGCTCGCACTGCCCTTGGTGCAGGCTGCTGCGGCGCTCGCGGCGGAGTTGCCGTTGGCCTCCGCGGGTCCCGAGGGCCTGGAGGCCGAATAGGGGCTGCGCCGCGGGGGGGGGGTTGGGGGGTGCGGGTCCGTGGGGGCTGGCCGCGCAGTTCCCCGCGCCCCTGAAAGCCCCGGTGGGGGTTGGCCGCGCCGTTCCCCGCGCCCCTAAAAAAGCACTGGTGCGGGCCGGCTCGGGTGACCCGCGCAGTTCCTCGCACCCCTAAAAAAACACGGGTGCGGGTCGGCGGGGGTCACCCGCGCCGTTCCCCGCGCCCCTAAAAAACACGGGTGCGGGCCGGCTGGGGTCACCCGCGCCGGGGCGCAGGTGCGTGGCGCGCGGGCCGTTCCGCCGCGGAGGCGGTCCGGCGGCACGGGTGCCCCATATGATCCACTTTCATGGGAAGCGCCCGATTCACCGTCGCGCACAAGCCGGACGCGGCCGCGACATTCGCCGTGTGGTACCTCCGCACCGTCGCGTTCCTCAACTTCCTGAGCGCCGTATGGGTCTCCCTCGGCCAGGACGTGCGGCGCCACAACACCGAGGACTACTTCACCCCGTACCTGCTGACCGCCGGCTTCGCGTCAGGCGTGTTCACCATGTTCCTGGCGATCACGATGCGCCGCCGCAAACGAGCCGCCTGGATCCTCAACCTCGCCCTCAGCGGAGCGTTCCTGCTGCTGTTCGCCTTCGCCATGGTCTTCCCGGAGGTCCGCCGGTACCCCCAGAACTGGATCTCCCTCGCCCTGACGGCCGCGTTCGTCGCGTCCCTGATCATCGGCCGCAGCGCGTTCTACGCGAAGGGCGACCGCTCGAACCCCAGGCTCGCGGCGGCCGTCGGCGTCGGCGGGCTCCTCGTCTGCTCCCTGCTGGCCGCCCTCCTGGTGACCGTCACCAACCACGCCGACGACGCACACCTGTCGACCTTCACCGACCGCTGGCGCTACGGCACCCTGCGACTGATCTCGGTCGCCGCCGACGACTCCCGCTTCCCCGGGATCACCACTCCCAACTGGGTGAACGTCGCCATCAACGTACTCAGCACCCTGCTCGTCCTCGCCGTCCTCTACGCGGCCTTCCGCTCCCGCCGCGTCGTCGACCCGCTCACCGCGGACGACGAGGAACGACTGCGGACGCTGCTCGACCGGCACGGAGACCGGGACTCACTCGGCTACTTCGCGCTGCGCCGCGAGAAGAGCGTGGTGTGGTCGCCGACCGGCAAGGCGGCCGTCCCCTACCGGGTCGTGGGCGGCGTCTCGCTGGCCTCCGGCGACCCCATCGGCGATCCCGAGGCGTGGCCCGGCGCCATCGAGCCCTGGCTCTCCGAGGCGCGCGCCCACGGCTGGATCCCGGCCGTGATGGGCGCGAGCGAGGAGGCCGGGACCGTCTACGCCCGGCACGGTCTCGACGCGCTGGAACTCGGGGACGAGGCGATCGTGGAGACCGCCGAGTTCACCCTCGACGGGCGGGCCATGCGGACCGTCCGCCAGGCCTACAACCGCGTACAGCGGGCGGGCTACCGGGTACGCGTCCGGCGGCACGAGGACATCCCGGCCGACGAGATGGCGTACCTCCTCGAACGCGCGGACGACTGGCGGGACGGGGCGACCGAGCGCGGCTTCAGCATGGCGCTGGGGCGGCTCGGGGACCCGGGCGACGGGCGGTGCGTGATGCTCGAATGCCGCGACGGCGGCACCGGGGAGGCAGCGGCGGAGGGCGAGTTGAGAGCCGTGCTCTCCTTCGTGCCCTGGGGGCCCCGCGGGCTCTCCCTCGATCTGATGCGGCGGGACCGGGACGCCGAGAACGGGCTCATGGAGTTCATGGTCATCCAGCTCCTCCAGCAGGCGCCCGGGATCGGGATCACGCAGGTCTCGCTCAACTTCGCGATGTTCCGTTCCGTCTTCGAGCGCGGCGCGCGCCTCGGCGCGGGGCCGGTGCTGCGGCTGTGGCGCTCACTGCTCAGCTTCTTCTCGCGCTGGTGGCAGATCGAGTCCCTGTACCGCGCCAACGCCAAGTACCGGCCCATCTGGGAGCCACGGTTCCTGCTCTTCGAGAAGAGCGCCGACCTGCCGCGCATCGGGCTCGCCGCCGCCCGCGCGGAAGGGTTCCTGGAGGCGCCGGGCCTGCCGAAGTGGCTGCACCGCAGGCGTCTGGACTCGCGCGGGTGAGGTGAGCGGACACGGGTCAGGGGCGTCCGGGCAGGGAGCGGGCCGGTTCCGGGTCGGGCTTGCCGCCGATCAGGTCCTGGAATCTGCGGCGGGGTCCCGCCCAGCGGCGGTCGTGGTGGTAGGCCCGCAGCCGGGCCCTGGCCCGGGCGCGCGGCCGTCGCCGATAGAAGCGCCTGGCCCAGGGTGACGTGGGGCGGGCCAGCCGGAGCGCGCCGACGAGGGCGACCAGCGGGACGATGACCCCGAAGATCGCCATTCGGGCCTTGCCCTTGCTCAGGGCCATCAGCGCGAAGAGGAAGTTCATGCCGATGCTCAGGACGACGCCGGCCCGGTCGTGCAGTTCGTCCTCGGTGAGGTCGTTGACGCCGAACGGCAGGAAGCCGCTGAGCATCAGGCCGACCAGGGCCGCCGTGACCACCACGACCTCGACGCTCTTGCGGCCTTCCTCGCTCCAGTAGACGTCGTCGAGGTGCAGGATCAGCGCGAACTCGTCGAGCACCAGCCCCGCGCCCATCCCGAACACCACGGCGAACGCCGCCGAGCCGAAGCCGTGCCGGTCGCTGCCCACCGCGCCGAACCCGCCGATCACGGTCAGGACGACCCCGGGGACGACGTGATGGATGTGCAGACCACCCGCCTTGACGTTGCCGAACGGGCCCTTGCCCGCCCGGATGAGCCGGACCACGATCCGGGTGATCACGAAGGTGAGGACGAAGGAGGCCAGCGCCAGCAGCAGCGGCAGCTTTCCCGGCTCGATGATGTTCCGTGTCCACCAATGCCCCATGTGCGCACTTTATCCATGACTGCCATGAGCGTCTCCCGGTCGCCGCCCGAGCGCCGCCCGAGCGCCCCGGGTAGCCTGCGCCGGTGTCCACGCCCCCGCCCACACCGCCGCCCGCTCCCCCGCCCGGGACCTCCGCGGCACCCTGGACCGACGGACTCCGCTTCGCCTTCGGCACGCTCACGGTCTTCCCCGTCGCCGTACACCGCTGGGACCGAGGGGCCGCGCGCGCCGGGATGCTGAGCGCGCCCGTCGCCGGTCTCGCCGTGGGCGCCCTGGCCGCCGCGACCGGACTGTTCCTGCTGGTGCTGGGGGCGGGCCCGCTCCTCGCGGCCGTGGCGAGCGCCGCCGTGCCCGCCGTCCTCACGCGCGGCCTCCATCTCGACGGGCTCGCCGACACCGCCGACGGCCTCGGCAGCGGCAAGCCCGCCGAGGACGCGCTGCGCATCATGAAGCAGTCGGACATCGGACCGTTCGGGGTCATCACGCTGCTGTTCGTCCTGCTCGGGCAGGTGGCGGCGCTCTCCCAGGCGTACGAGGGGTCCTGGGCCCGGGGCGCCCTCGCTGCCGTCGTGTCCGCGACCGCCGGCCGTCTCGCCCTCACGCTGGCCGCGCGTACGGGGGTGGCGGCCGCCCGGCCCGAGGGGCTGGGGGCGGTGGTGGCGGGCACGGTTCCCGTACGGGGTGCCCTGCTGGCGGCTGTGGTGGTGGCTGTTGCGGCGGGTGGGGCGGGGGCGCTGCTCGGGACGTACGGCGTTCTCGGTTCCGTCCTGGCCGTCCTGCTCGGCTGCGGTGCGGCCGAGCTTCTGCTGCGGCACTGCACGCGACGCCTCGGTGGTGTGACGGGGGATGTCTTCGGCGCGCTCGAAGAGACCGCCTCGACGGTGGCTCTGGTCGCCTTCTGCCTCTTCGCCTAGCGGCGGGCCTTCTTCGCCCCCGCCGCCCCTACCCGTCCCGTCACTGACCTCGGGGGCGCTGCCCCCGAACCCCCGGTCCTCAAACGCCGGACGGGCTGAGATGTCCCCGGACCGGCGGACATCTCTCAGCCCGTCCGCGAATCTTTTAGCCCGTCCGGCGTTCGAGGACGAGCGTGTCAGCGCGACAGGGGGTCTGGGGCGCAGCCCCGGGGGCGACCCCCCACTGGTGGGAGCTAAACGCGGCACCGCGCGTAGGCTCGTGCGTGGGAATCCGAACGCCCGGGCCGACCTCACCCCTGACGGCCTCAGCAACTCAACGGAAGCGAGATTTCACCACCGTGACTGCTCTCACTCTCAGCACCGCCGCGGCGCCCGGTCTGCGCACCGACGCGATCGTCGTCGGTGTCGCCAAGGTCACCGGATCCAAGTCCGGGGACCTTGTTGTCGCACCGGGCGCCGAGGCCGTGGACAAGGCGTACGACGGCAGGCTCGCCGGCGTTCTGGAGACCCTCGGCGCCTCGGGCGGCGAGGGCGAGGTGACGAAGCTGCCGGCACCGTCCGGCTTCAAGGCACCGCTCGTCCTGGCGGTCGGCCTCGGCGCCCTCCCGGAGAAGGACGGCTCCTTCTCCGCGGAGACGCTGCGCCGCGCGGCCGGCGCCGCCGCCCGCGCCCTGGCCGGCACCAAGAAGGCCGCGTTCGCCCTGCCGATCTCGGACGCCGCGGACGCGGGCGCCGTCGGCGAGGGTGTGCTGCTCGGCGCGTACGCCTTCGACACGTACAAGGAGACCGCCGAGAACGGGAGCGGCGCCAAGAACGGCAAGGCCCCGCTCGGCGAGGCCGCGCTGCTCGGCGGCAAGCCCCGCGACAAGGCGTTCAAGGCGGCCGTCGAGCGCGCCACGGCCGTGTCCGAGGAGCTGAACCGCGCCCGCGACCTCATCAACACCCCGCCGAACGACCTGAACCCGGAGGCCTTCGCCGCCGTCGCGCAGGCCGCGGCCAAGGAGCACGGCATCAAGGTGCAGGTGCTCGACGAGAAGGCCCTCGCCAAGGGCGGCTACGGCGGCATCCTCGGCGTCGGCGCCGGTTCCGCGTCCGCGCCCCGCCTGGTGAAGCTGTCGTACACGTCCTCCAAGGCGAAGAAGCACCTCGCCTTCATCGGCAAGGGCATCACCTACGACTCGGGCGGCATCTCGCTCAAGCCCGCCGGGCACAACGAGACGATGAAGTGCGACATGAGCGGTGCGGCGGCGGTCTTCGCGGCCGTGGTCGCCGCCGCGCGTCTGGGCCTTGAGGTCAACGTGACCGGCTGGCTCGCGCTGGCCGAGAACATGCCCTCCGGCTCCGCCACCCGTCCGGGCGACGTGCTGCGCATGTACAGCGGCAAGACCGTCGAGGTCCTCAACACCGACGCCGAGGGCCGGCTCGTCCTCGCCGACGCGCTCGCCAAGGCGTCCGAGGACAAGCCCGACGCGATCGTCGACGTGGCGACCCTGACCGGCGCGATGATGCTGGCGCTCGGCAACCGCACGTTCGGGATCATGGCCAACGACGACGCCTTCCGCTCCGCCGTGCACGAGGCGGCCGAGGAGGTCGGCGAGGCCGCCTGGCCGATGCCGCTGCCGGACCACCTGAAGAAGGGGATGGACTCCCCGACCGCCGACATCGCCAACATGGGCGAGCGCTACGGCGGCGGCCTCGTGGCCGGGCTCTTCCTGAAGGAGTTCGTCGGCGAGGGCATCACCTGGGCTCACCTCGACATCGCCGGGCCCGCCTTCAACGAACAGGGTCCGTTCGGGTACACGCCCAAGGGTGGTACGGGGTCCGCCGTGCGTACGTTGGTCCGGCTCGCCGAGCTGACGGCTGCGGGGGATCTGGGCTGACGCCCGCCCCATGATCGAGCCCGCACCCGCTCCACGGCGGGTGCGGGCCGTATGCGGCTGATCGCACGGTTCCCCGCGCCCCTGACGGGGCTCGTGTGATCGATCAGACGTCCCACAGCGCAGCCCGGCGTCCCGCCTGTCGTCGACAAGTGCGAAGATGGGCTCGGCAGGACAGGGCCCATTCACAGGGCCGAAGGAAGAGCGGCCACACCAGCCGCCGCCCGGTCACTGGAGACCGGCGCCGGCGCACATGCATGGAGGACGTGACGTGGCGAACGACGCCAGCACCGTTTTCGACCTAGTGATCCTCGGCGGTGGTAGCGGCGGCTACGCCGCGGCCCTGCGCGGAGCGCAGTTGGGCCTGGACGTCGCCCTGATCGAGAAGAACAAGCTCGGCGGCACCTGCCTGCACAACGGCTGCATTCCCACCAAGGCCCTGCTGCATGCCGGCGAGATCGCCGACCAGGCACGCGAGAGCGAGCAGTTCGGTGTCAAGGCCACCTTCGAGGGCATCGACATCGCCGCCGTCCACAAGTACAAGGACGACGTGATCAGCGGCCTCTACAAGGGCCTGCAGGGCCTCGTGGCCTCCCGCAAGGTGACGTACATCGAGGGTGAGGGCCGTCTTTCGTCCCCCACCTCCGTGGACGTCGGCGGGCGGCGCGTCGAGGGCCGTCACGTGCTCCTGGCGACCGGCTCCGTGCCGAAGTCGCTGCCGGGCCTGGACATCGACGGCAACCGCATCATCTCCTCGGACCACGCGCTGACGCTGGACCGCGTCCCGCAGTCCGCGATCGTGCTGGGCGGCGGTGTCATCGGAGTCGAGTTCGCCTCCGCGTGGAAGTCGTTCGGCACCGACGTCACCGTGATCGAGGGCCTCAAGCACCTCGTCCCGGTCGAGGACGAGAACAGCTCCAAGCTTCTTGAGCGCGCGTTCCGCAAGCGCGGCATCAAGTTCAACCTCGGCACCTTCTTCGACAAGGCCGAGTACACGCAGGACGGCGTCCGCGTGACCCTCGCCGACGGCAAGACCTTCGAGGCGGAGATCCTCCTGGTCGCCATCGGCCGCGGCCCGGTCTCCGCCGGTCTCGGTTACGAGGAGCAGGGCGTCGCGACGGACCGCGGCTACGTCCTGGTCGACGAGTACATGCGCACCAACGTGCCGACCGTCTCGGCCGTCGGTGACCTCGTCCCGACGCTCCAGCTCGCGCACGTCGGCTTCGCCGAGGGCATCCTGGTGGCGGAGCGTCTGGCCGGTCTCAAGACCGTCCCGATCGACTACGACGGCGTGCCCCGGGTGACGTACTGCCACCCTGAGGTCGCCTCCGTCGGCATCACCGAGGCCAAGGCCAAGGAGATCTACGGTGCGGACAAGGTCGTCGCTCTGAAGTACAACCTCGCGGGCAACGGCAAGAGCAAGATCCTCAAGACCGCGGGCGAGATCAAGCTCGTCCAGGTCAAGGACGGCGCCGTGGTCGGCGTCCACATGGTCGGCGACCGTATGGGCGAGCAGGTGGGCGAAGCCCAGTTGATCTACAACTGGGAGGCGCTGCCCGCCGAGGTCGCGCAGCTCATCCACGCTCACCCGACGCAGAACGAGGCGATGGGCGAGGCCCACCTCGCTCTCGCGGGCAAGCCGCTGCACTCGCACGACTGACCGACCCTCGGTCGATACAACGCCGCGACGACACAGACTTCCGCAATTCGTAAGGAGCAACCGAAACCATGGCGGTTTCCGTAACCCTTCCGGCGCTCGGCGAGAGCGTCACCGAGGGCACTGTCACCCGCTGGCTGAAGGCCGAGGGCGAGCGCGTCGAGGCCGACGAGCCGCTGCTTGAGGTGTCCACCGACAAGGTCGACACCGAGATCCCCTCCCCCGCAGCCGGCGTACTCGCCTCCATCAAGGTCGCCGAGGACGAGACCGTCGAGGTCGGCGCCGAGCTGGCCGTCATCGACGACGGCTCCGGCGCCCCCGCCGAGTCCGCCCCGGCCGCCGAGCCCGCGCCCGCTCCCGCCGCCGAGGAGTCCGCTCCGGAGCCGGCCCCGCAGACCACCCCGTCCACCGAGACCGACGCTCCGGCGCCGGCCCCGACCGCCGAGGCCGCCTCCGGCGGTGGCGGCGCCGAGGGCACCGACGTGGTGCTTCCGGCGCTGGGCGAGTCGGTCACCGAGGGCACCGTCACCCGGTGGCTCAAGGAGGTCGGCGAGTCCGTCGAGGCCGACGAGCCGCTGCTCGAGGTCTCCACGGACAAGGTCGACACCGAGATCCCGGCGCCCACCTCCGGTGTGCTGCTTGAGATCGTGGTCGCCGAGGACGAGACCGCCGAGGTCGGTGCCAAGCTGGCCGTCATCGGTGCCCCCGGCGCGGCTCCGGCCGCGGCGCCCGCTCCGGAAGCTCCGGCTCCGGCGCCCGCCGCCGCTGCCCCGGCCCCGGCAGCTCCCGCCGCTCCGGCCCCGGCAGCTCCCGCCGCTCCGGCCCCGGCTGCTCCGGCTCCGGCCGCCCCCGCCGCTCCGGCTCCGCAGGCGCCCTCGGCTCCCGCACCGCAGCAGCAGACGGCTCCGGCACCCGACCCGGCTCCGGCCGCGCCGGTACCGGCTCCCGCTCCCGTCACCCCGGCCGCGGCGCCCGCCGCGACCTCCGGTGACGACGGCGCGTACGTGACCCCGCTGGTGCGCAAGCTCGCCGCCGAGAACGGCGTCGACCTGGCCACCGTCAAGGGCACCGGCGTCGGCGGCCGTATCCGCAAGCAGGACGTCATCGCCGCCGCCGAGGCCGCGAAGGCCGCCGCCGCGAAGCCGGCTCCGGCCGCCGCCTCGGCCGCGCCGAGCGCCGGCAAGAAGGCTCCGACGCTGGAGGCCTCTCCGCTGCGTGGCCAGACCGTGAAGATGCCCCGCATCCGCAAGGTCATCGGCGACAACATGGTGAAGGCCCTGCACGAGCAGGCCCAGCTGTCCTCGGTCGTCGAGGTCGACATCACCCGGCTGATGAAGCTCCGCGCGCAGGCGAAGGACTCCTTCGCGGCCCGCGAGGGCGTCAAGCTCTCCCCGATGCCGTTCTTCGTGAAGGCGGCGGCCCAGGCGCTGAAGGCCCACCCGGCCGTCAACGCCCGGATCAACGTCGACGAGGGCACGATCACCTACTTCGACACCGAGAACGTCGGTATCGCGGTGGACTCCGAGAAGGGCCTGATGACCCCGGTCATCAAGCACGCGGGCGACCTCAACATCGCCGGTATCGCCAAGGCCACCGCCGAGCTTGCGGGCAAGGTCCGGGCGAACAAGATCACCCCGGACGAGCTGTCCGGCGCGACCTTCACCATCTCCAACACGGGCTCGCGCGGCGCGCTCTTCGACACGATCATCGTGCCGCCGAACCAGGTCGCGATCCTGGGCATCGGTGCCACGGTGAAGCGTCCGGCCGTCATCGAGACGGACGAGGGCACGGTCATCGGTGTACGTGACATGACGTACCTGACGCTGTCCTACGACCACCGTCTGGTGGACGGCGCGGACGCGGCGCGGTACCTGACCGCGGTCAAGGCGATCCTTGAGGCGGGCGAGTTCGAGGTCGAGCTCGGCCTGTAGGCTCCGCGCCCCCGTAGTGCACAACGAGGTGCCCCTGTCCGGCTCGCCGGACAGGGGCACCTTCGCGTTGGCAGCGCCCCTGGAGGGAGGGCGGGGCTGTGGCTCGGCGGTGTGCGGGGTGGGCGTGGGCCGGTGGGACCGTTCGCGCGGTTCCCCGCGCCCCCAAAGACGGAAGCCGGGGCGCAGCCCCGCTTCCGAGGGGCGCGGGGAACTGCGCGGCCCACCCCGCCCAGCCACACCTGGCAAAGGAGCGAGCTGAGACTCGGCCCGCTCTTCAGGGGCGCGGGAATCGCGCGGCCCGCCGGGACGGCCCCGTCCCGCTCTCCAGGGGCGCGGGGAACTGCGCGAACACCCCCGCCCGGCCGACCCCAGCGGAGCGCCGTGGCTCATCTCACCTGCGTCAAAGCACCCCGCGCACCCCTCCCCCACAGGCACACGGCCTTATTGTCTAAAGGTCAAAACGAAGGAGCCCCCATGACCGCGCCCGTCGTCCACTCGCTCCGCGAGCAGATCCGCGAGCACATCGTGGAGGGGATCGTCAGCGGCCGCTGGAAGCCGGGCGAGCGGATCGTGGAGCGGCGGATCGCCACCGAGCTGGAGGTCAGCCAGACGCCCGTACGGGAGGCCCTGCGGGAGCTGGAGTCGCTGCGGCTGATCGAGTCGGCCCCCAACAAGGGCGTTCGCGTACGGAACCTGACCGCGGCCGACCTGGAGGAGAGCTACCCCGTCAGGGCCGGTCTGGAGGCCATCGCGGCCGAGCTGGCCGCCGAGCGTCTGTCGGCCGACTGCTCGGCCCTGGAGCCGCACGTGTCCGCCCTGTACGAGGCCGACCGCAGGGCCGACGGCACGGGCCAGGTCCGTCACACGGTGGGCTTCCACCGCGAGCTCGTACGGGCCGCGGGCAACTCCGTGCTGCTGCACACCTGGGAGGGCCTGGGCATCGAGGTCTTCACGGCCCTGTCGATCCGCTGGCTGGGCACGGTCCAGCAGTCGTACGCGGAGGAGCACGAGGCCCTCGTGGAGGCGTTCCGGCGCCGGGACCCGCTGATCGCGGAACTGGTGAAGGCACACGTACTGGGGTGTGCCCCCAGGACGGGCAGCGAGCCCGTTTCCTAGGTGCATCGAACCAGCGGAGCGCGACCCCGCTCATAAGTACCCCGTCGGAGTACCGACAGCCCGCCCCACCTGCGAAAACAAGGCACCCCGTGCCCATGGTCAAGGCACCGCGTGCCTACTTTCTCGTGATCAAGAGGTTTTGCCCTTCAACCCTTTGATCGATCATCGATCAACGAGTTACAGTCATCGGCGGGCTCCCACCAGAGCCCGCCGCCCTGTCCTGCCAAAGACCAAGGGCACCTCCCGACACACCCCTTGCCGACGAGGGAACCCCCTCCGCATCCGGAAGGCGGCGCAATGACCGACCCCACCGCTATCCAGCCGAGCGAGCTCGACCAGCTCCCGGACCGCGACCCCGAGGAGACCGCCGAATGGCAGGCCTCGCTCGACGCCGTCACCAAGGCGGCCGGGCCGCACCGTGCCGCGTATCTGATGCGCCGCACGCTGGAGCGCGCCGAGGGCAACGGACTCGCGCTGCCCAAGCTGCTTGAGACCGACTACGTCAACACCATCCCGACCGCCGCCGAGCCCACCGTGGACGGCGACGAGGAGATGGAGCGCAGGATCACCGCGTGGAACCGCTGGAACGCGGCCGCGATGGTGACCCGCGGCGCGAAACACGGCGTCGGCGGCCACATCGCCACCTTCGCCTCCGCGGCCTGGCTCTACGAGACGGGCTTCAACCACTTCTTCAAGGGCAAGGAGGCCGACGGGTCCGGCGACCAGCTCTACATCCAGGGCCACGCCTCCCCCGGCATCTACGCCCGCGCCTTCCTCGACGGCCGCCTCACCGAGGCGCACCTCGACAACTTCCGCCAGGAGGCGGGCGGCAACGGCCTCCCGTCGTACCCGCACCCGCGGCGCCTGCCCTGGCTGTGGGAGTTCCCGACGGTGTCGATGGGCCTCGGCCCGCTCTCGGCGATCTACCAGGCGCGCTTCAACCGCTATCTCACCAACCGCGGCATCAAGGACGTCTCGGCGTCCCACGTGTGGGCGTTCCTCGGTGACGGCGAGATGGACGAGCCCGAGTCGACGGCGGCACTCGCACTCGCCTCCCGCGAGGGTCTGGACAACCTGACCTTCGTCATCAACTGCAACCTGCAGCGCCTCGACGGTCCGGTCCGCGCGAACTTCAAGATCGTGCAGGAGCTGGAGGCCCAGTTCCGCGGCGCCGGCTGGAACGTCGTCAAGTCGCTGTGGGGCAACGCCTGGGACGAGCTGTTCCGGCTCGACACCACCGGCGCCCTCGTCCGCCGCCTCCGTCAGGTCCCGGACGCGCAGGTGCAGACGTACCAGACGCGTGACGCCGCCTACATCCGCCAGGACTTCTTCGGCGGGGACCCGGCGCTCGTCGAGCTGGCGAAGCTGCTCAGCGACGACAAGATCCTTGAGTGTTTCCACCTCTCCCGCGGTGGCCACGAGGCGCGCAAGGTGTACGCCGCCTACAAGGCCGCCGTCGAGCACAAGGGCGCTCCGACGGTCATCCTGGCCCAGACGGTCAAGGGGCACACCCTCGGCGAGGGCTTCGCGTCGAAGAACGCCAACCACCAGATGAAGAAGCTGTCGACGGACGAGTTCAAGCAGATGCGTGACCTGCTGGAGCTGCCCATCAAGGACAGTGACTTCGTCGACGGCGTGGTCCCCTACGGCCACCCGGGCGCCGACTCCCCGGAGGTGCGCTACCTCCAGGAGCGCCGCGCGGCCCTCGGCGGCCCGGCCCCGGCCCGCCGTACGCAGCCGCTGCCGCCCCTCCCCGCCCCCGCCGACAAGGCGTTCGCGGCCTTCGACAAGGGCTCCGGCTCGCAGAACGTCGCGACGACCATGGCCTTCGTACGCCTGGTCAAGGACCTGGTCCGCGACAAGACGTCCGGTAAGCGCTGGGTGCCGATCGTCCCCGACGAGGCGCGCACCTTCGGCATGGAGAGCCTCTTCCCGTCGCTCGGGATCTACTCCCCCAAGGGCCAGACGTACGAGCCGGTCGACCGTGACCAGCTGATGTATTACAAGGAGGCCAAGGACGGCCAGATCCTCAACGAGGGGATCACCGAGGCCGGCTCCATGGCGGACTTCATCGCCGCGTCCACCGCGTACAGCACGCACGGCGAGACGATGATCCCGTTCTACATCTTCTACTCGATGTTCGGCTGGCAGCGCACGGCCGACCAGATGTGGCAGCTCGGCGACCAGTTGGGCCGCGGCTTCCTCGTCGGCGCCACGGCCGGCCGTACGACGCTGACGGGCGAGGGCCTGCAGCACGCCGACGGGCACTCGCCGGTCATCGCGGCGACGAACCCGGCCGCGCTGTCGTACGACCCTGCGTTCGCGTACGAGGTCGCCACGATCGTCAAGGACGGTCTGCGCCGGATGTACGGCGAGGCGGCCCCGGGCGAGGACCAGAACGTCTTCTACTACCTGACCGTCTACAACGAGCCGATCCCGCAGCCCGCGAAGCCGGCGGTCGGCGGTATCGACGAGGGCATCGTCAAGGGCCTCTACCGCTTCAACACGGCGGAGTCGGCGGGCGTCCAGGTCAACGCCGCCAACGCGGCGCGCATCCAGCTGCTGGGCTCCGGCACGGCGATCCACTGGGTCCTGGAGGCGCAGAAGCTGCTCGCCGAGGAGTGGGGCGTGGCCGCGGACGTCTGGTCCGCCACGTCCTGGACGGAGCTGCGGCGGGACGCGCTGGAGGCCGACGCGGCGCTGCTGCGCGGCGAGGACCGGGTGCCGTACCTGCGGCAGGCGCTGCAGGGGGCCGAGGGGCCGGTGCTCGCGGTGTCCGACTACATGCGGCAGGTGCCGGACCAGATCGCGCAGTGGGTCGAGCAGGACTACTCGTCGCTCGGTGCGGACGGGTTCGGGCTTTCCGACACGCGTGCGGCGGCCCGTCGTCACTTCGGTGTCGACGCGCAGTCGATCGTCGTGGCCGCGCTCGCGCAGCTCGCTCGGCGCGGCGAGGTGCCCGCATCCGCGGTGAAGGAAGCCCGCGCGAAGTACGGCCTGTAATACCTCTCCACCCTCCCGCGGCCGGTATGCAGCCTGCGGGAGGGTGGGGGTTGCAGGTCGTAGGGTGCGGGTCGCCTGTGGTTGCTTGCGCCGCACCCGCCCACCCGCCCCGGCCCCGGCCGATCCAGGGGCGCGGGGAACTGCGCGAACGGTCACAGCAACGGCGCAGTCGCATCACGCACCCCCACCCCGCCTGCCAGACCGGCGGAGCCACCGGCATCATGGTGCGCATGCGCGCTGCCCGGCTCATCAAGATGGTGCTGCTCCTGCAGTCCCGGCCCTCCATGACCGCCGGTGAGCTGGCGCGCGAGCTGGAGGTGTCCGAGCGGACGATCACGCGGGACGCGCAAGCGCTGTCCGAGGCGGGCGTCCCGGTGTACGCGGACCGGGGCCGTACCGGCGGTTACCGGCTGGTCGGCGGCTACCGTACGCGTCTGACGGGACTCGCCCGCAGCGAGGCCGAGGCACTGTTCCTCTCCGGCGTGCCGGGCGCACTGCGCGAGATGGGCCTGGAGGACGCCTCCTCCGCCGCCCGTCTGAAGGTGTCCGCCGCCCTGCTGCCCTCCCTCAAGGACGCCTCCCGCACCGCGGCCCAGCGCTTCCACCTGGACGCCCCCGCGTGGTTCGCCGAGCCGAGGACCCCCGAGCTGCTGCCCGTGATCGCGGAGGCGGTCTGGGACGACCGCCGGATCACCGCGCGCTACCGGCGTGACGAGGCCGAGGTGAAGCGCGAACTGCAGCCGTACGGGCTCGTCCTCAAGGCGGGCGTCTGGTACGTGTGCGCCCGGGTGACCGGACCTGAACCGGAGCAGGGGCCGGGGCCGGGGCCCTTCCGGGTCTACCGCGTCGACCGGTTCACCTCGGCCGAGGCGGGCAGTGAGCGATTCGAGCGCGACGAGACCTTCGACCTGCCCGGCTTCTGGGCGGACCAGGCCGAGCGGTTCGCCCGCTCGATCCTGCGGGCCACGATCGTGGTGCGCCTCACCGAGGCGGGCGCGCGGCGGCTTGAACACACCGTCGACCCGCTCTCGGCCCAGGAGGCCCTGTCCGAGGCGGGCCCGCCCGACGCCGAGGGCCGGGTGACGCTCACGCTGCCGGTCGAGTCGTACGACGTCGCGTACTCGCAGTTCCTCTCCCTCGGCCCGGAGGCGGAGGTACTGGAGCCGGCCGAACTAAGGAAACGTTTCTCCGAGGCGGCGGCCCGGATCGCGGCGTACTACCGCGACCCGGGCTGACGGGGGCTAGCGGTAGCCCGTCACGTCCGCCGGCTTGCCCTGCGACTCCACCTCCAGCAGATAGCGCCACGCGTCGGGGGCCGAGCCGTCGACGTCCGTGAAGCCGTACTCCTGGGCGAGGCCGCCGCTGGACAGCGACCGCCCGTTCCAGCGGGCCACGTCCGGGTCGGCGGCGAGGGCGACCAGGGCCCGGCCGACGTACGTGGGCGTCTCGGAGATCGCGAAGTGCGGGACGTGCTCGCAGGCGTCCCGCCAGTTCTCCTCGGTGACCTTGAAGGCGGTGTCGAGCATCGCCTCGGAGCGCAGCCAGCCGGGGGTGACGCAGACCGCCGTACAGCCGTACTCCTTGAGTTCCTCCCCGAGTCCGTATGCCATCCGGATCGGGGCAGTCTTGGCGAGGTCGTAGAACAGCGGCTTGCGGTAGCGCCGGTTGTACTCCTCGGTGCCGTCGGTGACCTCGACGAACAGTCCGCCGGGGTTGCGGACGAGGAGCGGCAGCGCGCAGTGGCTGGTCACGAGGTGCGACTCGATGCCGAGCCGCATGATCCGCAGCCCCTTGCCGAGATCCATCTCCCACATGTCGGGCTGCTTCTCCGCCGTGAAGTCGAGGTGGACGTCCCCGCCCCAGATGTCGTTCACGAGGATGTCGAGGCGGCCCTGCTCCCGGTCGATGCGCGCCACGAGCGCGCGCACCTGCTCCGGTTCGAGGTGGTCCGTGGGTACGGCGATCCCGCGGCCCGCGACACCGGCGGCGCCCGCGGCCTCGTCGACCAGTTCGGCCGTCCCCTCGATCGTCTCGGTGGTCCGGCCGACCTCACTGACGTGCCCGCGGGTCGTGCGTCCCGTCACGTACACCGTGGCTCCCGCGCGTCCCAGCTCGACAGCCATGGCCCGGCCGGCACCGCGCGTGGCACCCGCGACCAGGGCGATCCTCCCGTCGAGCGGCCCCGCGTTCCTCTGTCCTGCCTGCTCTGCTCTCTCCATGGACCGAGCATCCCGCCGAATGCCGACACCTGCTGTCGGATTTTCCGGCGGCATGTGCGCGCATAACGATCCGCCTGTCCCCGGGTGCGCGGGCCGGGTCCAGGCCCGATGCTTGTCCCGTGATGGACGAGACGGAGTTCTGGGAGCTGGTGGACGCGAGCCGCGAGGCCGCCGAGGGCGACCCCGAGGAGCAGGCCGACCTGCTCGTCGAGCGGCTGCTCCGGCTGGACCCCGAGATGGTCCTCGACTTCGCCCGCCACTTCGAGGCCCGCTACAACCGCGCCTACACCTGGGATCTGTGGGGCGCCGCCTGGATCCTGCTCGACGGGGCCAGCGACGACGCCTTCGACTTCTTCCGCTGCTGGCTGATCGGCCAGGGCCGGGAGACGTACGAGGGCGCCGTGCACGATCCGGACAAACTGGCCGACCTCCTGCGGGACTTCGACGACGAGGTCGACGGGGACGCCGAGGAGCTGGGTTACGCGGCGGACGAGGCGTACGAGCAGCTCACCGGTGCGGTCGCGCCCGACCTGGGCATCCCGGCGGCGCCTCCCGAGCCGCTGGGCACCCCGCTCGACCTGGAGAACCGCTCACTCCTGGAGGAGCGGCTGCCGCGGCTCTGGGACCGGTTCGCGGACTGACACCGGCGAGGTGCCGGCCGGCTGCGAGCCGGCCCTCGGGACGCTGTGCGGGGGCGCCGCGTTGGCCCGGTCGAGTGCGGACGCCGTGGCGGCGGAGGGTCCCACCACGACGGCGGCCACCCCACAGGCGACGGTCCAGGGGCTGCGCCCGGCCCGCGCCCACCGGGACGTACGCCGGTGCCGCTGCTCGTGCTGCTCGTACGCGTGCGACTGCTCATGGTCCCCGCCTCCGGTCAGCGCGTGCCCCGACACCGGAAGCCGCGGCTCGGGACGGTCCGTGCCCCCGCTGTGCCACACCTGTGAGCCACGACGGACGCGCGTACGACCGACAACACCCGGCGGCCCCCTGCACGGCACGGCACGCGCTCGGCGAAACGCTCAACGACGGCCCTGCAGCCGGGCCGCCTGCTGCCTGATCCCGGGCAGCCGGGCCATGAGCGCGGCACCCGGGCACGCGGTCCAGTACCCATCGGTATGACCGGAGACGGCCGTGAAAGTGCCCCGGCTGCCCGCCGGATACTTGCTCAGGCTGTTGGTGGACACCAGCCGCACGGGCGCGCGCGGGTCGATCCCCTTGAGCCCCAGTTTCCAGGCGGCGACGGCGGCGATGGCGTCGGTCATCGCCCTGGGCACCGGCACGCCCGCGGTGAACGTACCGAGTGCGGCGATGCCCGTCGTACCGACGTTGAAGCCCTGGGTGTGGGCGCCGACGACGGCCCGCTCGGGGCCGCCCGCCCGGCCCTCGTAGATGGTGCCGCAGCGGTCGACGAGGAAGTTGTAGCCGATGTCGTCCCAGTGCCGGACCCCGGCCTGCCCCGTGTAGAGGTACTGGATGATGCGGGGCGCGTCCGCGCAGTCGTAGCCGTTGGGCGAGTCGGTGTGGTGCACGAACACGGCGGACACCCGGTCGGCGTACCGGATGGGCGGCTGGGTGGAGGCGGCGTCGCCCAGCCAGCGTTCCCTCGGCACCATGGGGGGCTTCGGGGCCCGGTGCCCGACCGAGGCCCGGGCCGCGACGGCGCGCTCGGCGTCGCCCGGCGTCCGGTCGACGCCCACGGCGCAGAGCACCAGCGCGGCGACGGCGGCGAGGCCGGGGACGCAGGCCAGCACGACGCGCGCGGGGCGGGCCGTGCGGGTCCGCAGGACGCGCGGCAGGCGGGGTATGCGGGCCGTGAGCGGGCTCCGGTGGGCGCACATGCGACCCACTCTCCGGGACACCGGGGAGGTCCGCGATGTGTGGTGTGCCACCCGGTGGAACCAACGCCCCGGTCCGGGACGTTTCTACAGGTCCACGCACGTGTGCCGGCCGGCCGGTTCCACCTGCGCGTACCTGATCACTGGGCCTGCCCGGCGCGTACTAAGGGGCCCAAGAGAAAGGGAGCTCCGTGGACCTGCTCGACATCCTGCTGTTGCTGGTCATTCTCGGCTACGCGGCGTCCGGCTACCGGCGCGGACTGGTCGCGGGCTGTGTCTCGCTGGCCGGCTTCGTGGGCGGTGCCGTCATCGGCGTGTGGGTGCTGCCCTGGGTGATGGACCTGGTGGAGCCCGGAACCACGGCCGCGACGGTCACGGCGGTGCTCACGGTGCTGCTGCCCGCCGCGCTGGGCCACGAGCTGGCGGGGCGGCTGGCGCTGAAGCTGCGCCGCGAGCTGGACCGGGGTTCCCTGCGTGTGGTCGACGGCGTGGGCGGTGCCGCGGCCAACACGGTCTCCGTGCTGCTCGTGGCGTGGGTGGCCGCGAGTGTCCTCGGTTCGTCCGCCTCGCCCGTCGTGACCTCGTCGATCCGGGACTCCGCGCTGCTCGGCGCGGTGCAGGACACGATGCCGGAGACGACACCGGCCTGGTTCTCCCGGGCCACCGCGGCGCTCACGGAGGCCGGTTTCCCGCAGGTCTTCAACCCCTTCGAGAACGAGCCGACGGCCGAGGTCGCCAAGCCGTCCGGGGACAGCGTCACCGCGGCCGCCACCCGGGCCGCGCAGCGCTCCACGGTGAAGGTCGAGGGCGCCGTCGGCACCCAGGGCCGCGAGGGCAGCGGCTTCGTGTTCGCCTCGGAGCACGTGATGACCAACGCGCATGTGGTGGCGGGCATCGACGACCCGACCGTGCGGGTGGGCGGCACGGGCCGGGCGTACGAGGCGAAGGTCGTCCTCTTCGACCCGCAGAAGGACGTGGCCGTGCTCGACGTGCCGGGGCTGAAGGCCCCCGTGCTGTCCTTCGACAAGAGTGCGGCCCGCGGTGACGCGGCCGTGGTCGCGGGCTATCCGCAGGACGGCGGCCTCGACCTCCAGGCGGCCACGGTGGCGAACACGATCAACGCCCAGGGCAAGAACATCTACGGCTCCGCCGTGGTCACCCGCGAGATCTACTCGATCCGCTCCACGGTCCGCCCCGGCAACTCGGGCGGTCCGCTGCTGACCACCGACGGCAAGGTCTTCGGTGTCGTCTTCGCCCGCTCGACCAGCGACGCCGAGACGGGTTACGTACTGACCGCCGACGAGGTCGCGGACGACGCCGCACGGGCGGCGAAGTCCTCGACGCCGGTGGACACGGGCGACCTCGTGACGTCGTGACGTCGTGAGCGACCTGGTGCCGTCTCGCGCGTCGGTGCGCCCCGGAGGAGGCGCGGGGAACTGCGCGGCCGGCCCCCACCGGACGCGCACCCGCACGATCCCGCCACCACCCGGCCGAGCGGCCCTGCCGACCCGTCACACCGGTCGGCCGGGCCGTCACGCCGCCCAGGCGGACCAGCCGGACCAGGCCCCCGCCCCCTGCGACGTACGCTTTCTCGCGTGAGCACCGAGCCGTCCGCAGCGACCAGGACCCCGTCGCTGACCGAGCGCCGTAAGGCGGCAACCCAGTTCGACATCGCCCGGGCCGCCGCCGAGCTCTTCACCGAGCGCGGCCCCGACGGCACCACGGCCGAGGAGATCGCCGTACGCGCCGGCGTCGCCCTGCGCACCTTCTACCGCTACTTCCGCAACAAGCAGGACGCCGTCGGCCCGCTGCTCGCGATCGGCGGCGACCACTGGCGCGAGCGGCTGGCGAGGGCCGAGCCGGGCACCGCGCTCCGCCGGGCGCTGGAGTCGGCCGTCACCGAGTCACTGACCGTCCCCCACGAGGCCAAGGCCGAGGGCCTGCGCTGGACGCGGGGGCTGCTGCGGGCCGCCGCCGAGGACCCGGCGCTGCGCGCGGTCTGGTACCGGGTGAACCAGGAGTCCGAGGACAAACTCGTCCCGGTCGTCGCACGGCTGGCAGGCCCGGACGCCGACCCGCTGGAGATCCGTCTCGCCGCCGCGGCCGCCACGGACGCGATCCGGGTCGCCCTGGAGACCTGGGCGGAGTCGGACGCCGGCCTCGAAGGCCCCGGCTCCCCCGCCGAACTCGCGGTGCGCTGCCTGCGCGAACTGACCGGCGGAATGCGGCTGCTGACGGAGCCCCAGGCCCCCTGACCCGGCCGACGGGCCGCCGGGCCCGGCGCCGACCGCTCAGATCCTGCGTCCCATGAGTACGTCGTCCACGTACTCGCCGCCCAGCCGGAACTCGCCCGGCTGGATCCCCTCGACCACGAAGCCCTCCGACTCGTACAGCCTGCGGGCGGGGGTGTTGTGGCCGAGGACGCGCAGGGTGATCCGGCGCGCGCCCTGGCGGCGGGCCTCCGCGACGACGGCGCGGATCAGCGCCCGGCCGACACCGTTGCCGCGGGCCTCGTCGGCGACGGCGAGGCCCTGGATCTGCCGGACGTGCGCGTTGGAGGCGAGCGGGGTGGGGAATCCGAGCCGTACGTAGCCGACGACCCGCCCGCCCAGTTCGGCGATCAGGTGGTCGCGGGGCCCGAAGCGGTCGTTGAAGAACGGCTCGTACGGCGGCTGTTCCCGGGGTCTGACCGCGTGCAGGTAGGACCAGACAGCGCGGTCGAGACGGCCCAGCGCCTCTTCGTCGTCGGGCACTGCGGTGCGTATGTGCGGCTCGGGCATGCACGTCACTGTAGAGCCGGGGCACCGGGCGACCCGCTCGACCGCGGCCCCCTCCACGCGGTGTTCCCGGGGAGACTGACGCAGGATGGGGTCATGGAAGCTTCGCGAATCGCCGTGGCCGGCGCGTCCGGCCTCATCGGCAAGGCCCTGGTGCGCTCACTGACCGCGGACGGGCACGAGGTGGTGCGGCTGGTGCGCCGTACGCCCCGGGCGGCCGACGAGATCGAGTGGGACCCCGAACGCAGCCACGTGGACGCGGTGGGGCTCTCCGGCTGCGACGCCGTGGTGAACCTCGCGGGCGCCGGTATCGCCGACCACCGCTGGACGGACACGTACAAGCGGACGATCCGCGACAGCCGGGTCCTGGGCACCGCCACGCTCGCGGAGGCCGTCGCCTCCCTCGACCGGCCGCCGCGGGTCTTCCTGAACGGCAGCGCGATGGGTTTCTACGGGGACACCGGCGAGCGTGCCGTGGACGAGAGCGCCCCGCCGGGGGACGGGTTCCTGCCCTCGGTGTGCGTGGAGTGGGAGGAAGCGGCGGCGCCCGCGCAGGAGGCGGGCGTACGGACCGTCCTCGCCCGCACCGGACTGGTGGTGGCCGCGAAGGGCGGCGCCTGGGGACGGCTCTTCCCGCTGTTCAAGGCGGGGCTCGGCGGGAGGATGGGCGACGGCCGGCAGTACTGGAGCTACATCGCGCTGCACGACCACGTGGCCGCGCTGCGGTATCTGCTCGACTCCGAGTGGCTGTCCGGACCCTTCAACCTGACGGCTCCGGAGCCGCTCACCAACGGCGAGATCACGGCCGCCATGGGGCGCGTCCTGCACCGGCCCACGCTGTTCGCGGTGCCCGCGCCCGTGCTGAAGGCCGTGCTCGGGGAGATGGCCTCGGAGGTGCTGGGCAGCCAACGCGTGCTTCCCACCCGGCTGTTGGAGTCGGGCTTCACCTTCGCGTTCCCCGGCATCGAGGAGACCGTCCGGGCGGCCCAGGCGTAACCGTCCCGTCCGCTCCCCCACGAGGCGGGCGGACGGACCGGGCACGCTTCCGGTACCGCGGTCCCGACCACATGCGACCTGCGTGCGACCGTGCCCTGCTCATGCGCGAGTTCCCCCGGTCGGCCGCGGCCCTACGCTCGTTCCGAACTCGGGTGCTCCGGATGCCCGTTGGGGGCGGGACGCCCCCAAGCGCCGCGCGACCTCTAGGAGGGGCACGTGCTTGAGCCCGCTTGCCAGGCGGACGTCGTCATCGTGGGGGCGGGGGTCGCGGGACTCTCGGCCGCCCATCGGCTGAACAGCGCAGGTGTGTCGACCGTCGTCCTGGAGGCCGCCCCTCACGTCGGCGGCCGTATGACGACCGAGAAGGTCGACGGTTTCCGTCTCGACCGCGTCGGACGGCTCCTCTCCACGGCGTACCCCGAACTGCGGCTGACGCCGGGCCTGGACGCCCTCGTCCTGCGTCCGTTCGCCGCCGGCGTCCTCGTCCACGCCGAGGGGCGTGTGCACCGTGCGGGTGAGCCCGCGAGCGCCGGGGGCGCAAGGGGCGCACTCGACGCGGCACGCGCCTTCGTGAGCCCCCCTCGGAGGCATCGGCAGACATCCCCGGCCGCCGCCCCGCCCCTGTCACGGGCCTACCCCCCGCTCGGGGGCGTCCTCGACCAGGCCCGGCTGGCCGCGGCCCTCGGCCGGATCGCGACGGTTCCCGTGGAGCGGCTGCTGGCCCGGCCGGAGCGGCCCGCCGGACGGGCGCTCGCGGCGCGCGGCATGCCCGCCCGTACCGTCGAGGGCTTTCTGCGCCCGCTCCTGGCGGCGCTGCTCTGCGATCCGGATCTGACGACGTCCAGCCGGTGCGCCGACCTGGCGCTCCGGGCCTTCGCCGCCGGGCGGCTGTGCCTCCCCGAGGGCGGCGCCGACGCCCTGCCGGAGCTGCTCGCGGGAACCCTGCAACCGGGGACGGTCCGCACCGGGGTGCGGGTCACCTCCGTCTCGACCACGTCCGTGACGACGGACCGGCACGGTGAACTCCGGTGCCGTGCGGTGCTGGTGGCGACCGGCGCCCGCGCCGCCGCCGATCTGCTGCCCGGTCTGCGGGTACCGCCGTGCCACCCGGTGACGGTGGTGCACCACACGGCGGACGAGCCGCCCCTGACGGACGCGGCGCTGCTCCTGGACGCGGACCGCCGGGGCCCGGTGACCCATACCGCGGTCGTCAGCCAGGTCGATCCGTCCCGGGCTCCCGCGGGCCGCGCCCTGATCTCCTCGACGGTCCTGGGGGCGCCGCCCGCGGACACGGACCGGACGGTGCGCGCGCATCTGGCGGCCCTCTACGGCACCGCCACGCACCGCTGGGAGCTGCTGGCCGTGCACCACACGCCCGACGCCGTCCCGGCGATGCTGCCGCCGTACGACCTCCGCCGGCCGGTCCGTCTGCTGGCGGGCCTGTACGTCTGCGGCGACCACCGCGACACCAGTACGGTCCAGGGCGCCCTGCACTCGGGGCACCGTGCGGCGCGGGCCCTTCTGACGGACCTGGGCCTGCCCTCGACCGCGACGGTTGCGCGGCTGCGGGCCTCCACGGCCGCGTAGCCCCTTTCCGGGGGAGGGTCGTGTTTCGGCTGCGGGCCGGTGGGGGCCGGTCGCGCGGTTCGCCGCGCCCCTGAGGGGGTGTGCGGCGCCCCCGTAAGCCGGGGTGGAGGTCCCGACGCGGGGCAGGACCTCCACCCCCTTTGCGCCGTTCCCCGCGCCCCTCAAAGCCCTGCGCCGTTCCCCGCGCCCCTCAAAGCCCTGCGCCGTTCCCCGCGCCCCTCAAAATCTTGCGCCGTTCCGCGCGCCCCTCAAACCACCCCCAAAAGCCTTGCGCCGTTCCTCGCGCCCCTGGAGAAGTGGGGCGCGGGGGACGGTTTTCAGGGGCGCGGGGAACTGCGCGAACGGCCGCGGCGGCGCCGCAGCCGATACGCGACCTTCCCGGCGGCTCAGCCGAGAGCCGCGACCTTGTCGCGATACCCCCGCACAGGCGCAGCATCCCGATACGGCTCCAACCGCCGCTCGAAGTCCCGCACATACTCCAGCGCCCGAACCGACCGCATCTCCGAAGCCTGCGTAGCCGCCTCGGCCCCCAGCTGGCACGCCTGGTCGAGCTCACCGAGACCCAGCCGCGCCGAGGCGAGCACCACCCGGCAGAAGAGCCGGCTGCGCGCGTACCCGGGCGCACGCAACTGCAGCGAGCGCTCGGCATGCTGCGCCGCCGCCCGGTACTGCTGTAGATCCCGGTGGCAGTGCCCGAACTCGTCCGCGAGCTGCGCCTCGTCGAAGAAGCGCGCCCAGTACGGGACTTCGTCCCCGGGCCGGGCGATTTCCAGAGCCCGCTCGGCCCGCACCAGCGAGGCCGTGGCCGCCCGTACCTCGCCGAGCACTCCGTGCCCGCGTGCCTCGACCGCGTACAGCAGCGCCTGGACGACGGGCGGCGCGGAGGAGCCCACGCCCTGCTGGGCGACCCGGGCGAGCTGGACCGCCTCCCGGCCGTGTCCGAGATAGACGGCCTGCCTGCTCATCGTCACGAGCACGTAGGAGCCGTACGCCCGGTCCGCCGCCGCCTGCGAGAGCCGCAGCGCCTGCACGAAGTACCGCTGCGCGAGCCCGTGCGCGGCGATGTCGTACGAGGTCCAGCCCGCGAGCCGGGTCAGATCGGACGCCGCGGCGAACAGCCGGCGCCCGGTCTGCTCGCCGTAGGTGCCGCGGAGCATCGGCTCCAGTTCGTGCTCCAGGTACCGCACGAGGGCCTGGCGTGCGTGCCCTCCGCCGTACGCGTTGTCGAGCGTGCGGAAGAGCTCGCCGACGGAGCGAAGGGCCGCGATGTCACCCGCGGTCACCCGCTGCCCGGGCCCGCGCTCCGTGCCCACGCGCTGCCGGGACGGGGGCCTGCCCTGTTCCGGCATGACCGGGGGCTTGACGGAAACCGGTCGGCCGCCCTGTACGGGGATGCGCGCGGCACCGGGGTCGCCGCGGCTCACCCGGTCGTCGGCCCGGCCGATCAGCCAGTCCCGGCTGGGCACGACGAGCCCCGCCGGGGTGAACGCGATCTTGCGCAGTTCGGCATGACTTCCCGAGTCCTTGCGCCACAGCCCGCCGACGATGTCGACGGCCTCCTCCGGGGTGGCGGCGAACTCCAGCCCCGCGTAGACGGGTGCGCAGGCGTCGAGTCCGAGGTCCTGTGCGCTGAGCCGGCGGCCGAGGCGGCGGGTGAACACCTCGGCGATCAGGGCCGGCGTGGTGCCCCGGGGCTGCTGCCCACGCAGCCAGCGGGTCACTGATGTCTTGTCGTATCTCAGATCGAGACCGTGTTCGAGGCCGAGCTGATCCACTCGACGGGCGAGCCCCGCGTTGGAGAATCCCGCTTCTGCGATAAGTGCGGCGAGCTGACGGTTGGGGGTGCGCTGCGCGGGTCGTTCCGACATCTGCGGTGCGAACTCCTGCCTTCCGGGCTGGGGCGGGGGGCCTGCGCGGGCAGGCGCGGGCGAGGTCGGCCGCCGTGCCTTTGAGCAGCCCTTATCACCCTCGTGAACGGCGCGAATGTAGCGGTCTGTAGCCAACCGATCGCACACTTCGACGCGCATTCATCCGATCGTGTGAGGATTGCCCTCAGAGCTGACGCGCGCCGGTCGGACGTACAGTGGCGTGGGGCGTTACGAGCCTTACCTGGCCGTGTCGAGCCTCATAACTCTTGCAAGGGAGGCGCTTGCCGTGAGTGAGCTGCGGTTCGTCCGCATGGGTTTCGGTGCGGACGCCGTCGAGTACCAGGAGGCCTGGGACGAGCAGCGCCGTGTGCACACGGCCCGCTTCCAGGACGAGATCCCCGACACCTGTCTGCTCCTGGAGCACCTTCCGGTCTACACGGCCGGCCGGCGTACGGCGGACAGTGAGCGGCCGCTCGACGGCACGCCCGTCGTCGACGTGGACCGGGGCGGGAAGATCACCTGGCACGGCCCTGGGCAGCTGGTCGGCTACCCGATCCAGAAGCTCCCGCGTCCGGTGGACGTCGTCGCCCATCTCCGGCGCCTTGAGGACGCGATGATCCGCGTCTGCGCGGAGTTCGGCGTCGAGACCAGCCGGGTGGAGGGGCGGGCCGGTGTCTGGGTCCTCGGCGATCCGGTGGACGAGCGGCCGGTGCTCGGCGGGCTCTCCCTCGACTTCGATCCCCGGCTGGCCGACGAGGAGTTCGACCCGCGGCTGAACGGGCCCGAGTACGCGCCCTCCAACGCCGGGCAGCGGCGTGAGGACCGCAAGATCTGCGCCATGGGGATCCGGGTGGCCAAGGGGGTCACCATGCATGGCTTCGCCCTGAACGTGAACCCCGACACGTCCAGCTTCGACAAGATCATTCCTTGCGGGATCCGGGATGCGGGGGTCACGTCGCTCGCGTACGAGCTGGGGCGCGACCTTGCCATCGCGGAAGTTCTGCCCGTGGCCGAGCGGCACCTGGCGGATGTCCTGGGGAACGCGGAGCTGTTGCCTCGGGCCGTCGAGGGGGCGGGGGTGTAGGGCCTTCTTTCGCCCCCGCCGCCCCTACCCGTCCCGTCACCGACTCGGGGGCCAGCCCCCGAACCCCCGGTCCTCAAACGCCGGACCGGCGGACGTCTTTCAGCCCGTCCGGCGTTTGAGGACAACGGGGGCGAGGGGGCGCAGCCCCCATGCGGGACGGGAACGGGTAGGGGCGGCGGGGGCGAAAGAAGGCCCCGGGAATGCACCCCCGTTCCCGAAGGTTGCCCACCTCGGGGGCCGAGAAGCACACGGGCGTACCCTGGTGTACGCCGAAGAATCGAAGCTACAGGGAGCCGATGTGTCCGCAGTCGCACCCGACGGACGCAAGATGCTGCGCCTGGAGGTCCGGAACGCCCAGACCCCCATCGAGCGCAAGCCCGAGTGGATCAAGACCCGGGCGAAAATGGGTCCCGAATACACCAAGATGCAGAACCTCGTGAAGAGCGAGGGCCTGCACACGGTCTGCCAGGAGGCGGGCTGTCCCAACATCTACGAGTGCTGGGAGGACCGCGAGGCCACGTTCCTCATCGGCGGCGACCAGTGCACGAGGCGTTGCGACTTCTGCCAGATCGACACGGGCAAGCCCGAGGCACTGGACCGCGACGAGCCCCGCCGCGTGGGCGAGTCCGTGGTGACCATGGATCTCAACTACGCGACCATCACCGGAGTCGCCCGCGACGACCTGGAGGACGGCGGCGCCTGGCTGTACGCGGAGACGGTCCGCCAGATCCACCAGCAGACCGCGGACCGCGCCGAGGGCCGGACCAAGGTCGAGCTGCTCGCCCCGGACTTCAACGCCGAGCCGGACCAGCTCGCCGAGGTCTTCTCCTCCCGCCCGGAGGTCTTCGCGCACAACGTGGAGACGGTCCCCCGGATCTTCAAGCGCATCCGTCCGGGCTTCCGCTACGACCGTTCGCTGAAGGTCATCACGGCGGCCCGTGACTACGGTCTGGTCACGAAGTCGAACCTGATCCTCGGAATGGGCGAGACCCGCGAAGAGGTCAGCGAGGCCCTGCGTCAGCTCCACGAGGCGGGCTGCGAGCTCATCACCATCACGCAGTACCTGCGGCCCTCCGTGCGCCACCACCCCGTCGAGCGCTGGGTGAAGCCGCACGAGTTCGTGGAGCTGAAGGACGAGGCCGAGCAGATCGGCTTCTCCGGAGTCATGTCGGGCCCGCTGGTCCGCTCCTCGTACCGGGCCGGGCGCCTCTACCAGATGGCCATCGAGAAGCGTGGTTCGTACGTCGCCTCGCAGGCTGTCTGAATTCCGCCGGGCCCTCGACAGATGGCACGCGGTGCCAGCTCGGCGTGTGAATCTGCGCACAAGTAGCTACCCACCAGTAATGGCCTGTACGACGCGGTCCTGAGCGTCCCCGCAGATGGGGGCCACATCAGGGCCGCGTCAAGGTTTCGGGCCTGCACATCAAGGCTTCACTGGCGTTTGACCGGTCGGTCACGCCCTGGTAACACCATTCAGTGACCCTGGTCCTACAGTCCGTAGAGCCCTAGCCAGAGCCGCCGTCCCGAGGGGGGACCCCCATCATGCAGGCCGCGCCCGTACGCGCCACAGCGATTCCGTCGTTCACCGATGCACTCCGTGCCGTCGAGTCCCTGCTCCTGAGCAGTGGCCAGCGCACCGCCCGCCGCAACGCCTGGACGTCCGTCCTTGAGGACCGTCGCCGCGCCAAGGACCGCGTCGAGGCACAGCGTGTCGTGGAGCAGTCCTTCGTCACCCGCCACTGAGCGACGGCGCGTACACGTCGTACGCGTCCACGGGTTCCCCGAAGCCGGAGGCCGAACCCCTGAACCCGGCACCGGCGTCGTCGGCGCTTCCCCCGACACGTAGACTTCTCGGCATGGCGAGGAAGGAACCCGCAGCGGACGCTGCGAACCCCGGGCGACTCAAGCAGATCGCTCTGACTTACAAGATGACCCGCAAGGCCGACAAAATGATCGGTCTTGTACTCGCGGCTGTCGGAATCGTCACCCTTGGTGTCTTCCTCGCGATCGGCTTCTGGATCGGTCACCCGATCTATCTCGGCATTCTCGGCCTCCTGCTCGCCTTCCTCGCGTCGGCGATCGTTTTCGGACGCCGGGCCGAGCGGGCGGCCTTCGGCCAGATGGAGGGCCAGCCGGGCGCGGCGGCGGCGGTGCTCGACAATGTCGGGCGCGGCTGGACGACGACCCCGGCCGTGGCGATGAACCGCAGCCAGGATGTGGTCCACCGGGCTGTGGGCAAGGCCGGCATCGTGCTGGTGGCCGAGGGCAACCCGAACCGGGTGAAGAGCCTGCTGGCCGCCGAGAAGAAGAAGATGGCCCGCATCGTCGCGGACGTGCCGGTGCACGACATCCTCGTCGGCACGGGTGAGGGCCAGGTCGAGCTGAAGAAGCTCCGTACGACGATGGTGAAGCTGCCGCGCGTGCTGACCGGCCCGCAGGTCACCGCGACCAACGACCGGCTGCGCGCCCTCGGCGACCTGATGAGCAACATGCCGCTCCCCAAGGGCCCGATGCCCAAGGGCATGCGGATGCCGCGCGGCGGGAAGATGCGCTAGCGCCGCACCTGAGCTCCACTGGAACGGGGCGTTCCGGAATCACCGACGGTTCCGGGGCGCCCCGTTCTCATGCCCGCACCCGTACTCGTGACGCCCACCTCCGTACGCGTACGGAGTCCGGTGCGTGCCCGCACGAGGTCCGGCGCCGGTCAGATCCTGACTTCTACCGTGCGGGCCAGGCGGTCGTGCAGCCCGCGTCCGTCGCGGTCCCAGATCAGGGCCGGGAGGCCGAGGCACAGCAGGACCGTGCGCAGCAGGGCGCGCAGGGGGTTGACCGTGCCGGTGTCCAGGGCGAGGACCCGCAGGCCGAACAGGCGCTTGCCCGGGGTGAAGCCGAGGGTGCCGACGGTCAGCACGCCGACGACGAAGAAGAGGAGCAGCGCCCAGTTCCCGGTCGCCTGGCCGTAGCCGTCGGTGATCAGGCCGTATGCGATCAAGGTGCACAGACCCCAGTCGACGGCGAGGGCGCCCAGGCGCCTGCCGGGGCGCGCGATGGATCCGGGGCCCGACTCGGGCAGGCCCAACTGCTCTCCGCGGTATCCGAAGTCGGCACCGGCGTCCTCGGCGGCCGCGCGGGGTCCGGACAGCCACGATCCGATTGCTTGCCTGTTGTCCACCCGTCCACGGTACTGCGGCCGTTTTGCGATGCGGACAGGTGGGGTACACCGGACCTGGTCCGGTTAACTTGGGCGAAACAAATGGGTCACGCTGGAGAAATCACCCGTCCTTAAGGTCGGGCTCAGCGTGTGCCACCGCACTGGCCGCACGAACGAACTACCACCCCGGTCCGAAGTGAGCGGGAGTAGGAGGAGCTGGATGTTCCAGAACGCCGACGAGGCCAAGAAGTTCATCAAGGACGAGGACGTCAAGTTCGTCGACGTCCGCTTCTGCGACCTGCCGGGTGTGATGCAGCACTTCACGATTCCGGCTGAGGCCTTCGACCCGACCGAGGAACTGGCTTTCGACGGCTCCTCCATCCGCGGCTTCCAGGCCATCCACGAGTCCGACATGGCGCTCCGCGCCGACCTGTCCACCGCGCGCGTCGACTCCTTCCGCCGCGACAAGACGGTCAACATCAACTTCTTCATCCACGACCCGATCACGGGCGAGCAGTACTCCCGTGACCCGCGCAACGTGGCCAAGAAGGCCGAGGCCTACCTCGCGTCGACCGGTATCGCCGACACCGCGTTCTTCGGTCCCGAGGCCGAGTTCTACGTGTTCGACAGCGTGCGTTTCGACACCAAGTCGAACGAGGCGTTCTACCACATCGACTCCGAGGCCGGCGCCTGGAACACCGGTGCGGTCGAGAACAACCGCGGTTACAAGGTCCGCTACAAGGGCGGGTACTTCCCGACCCCGCCGGTCGACCACTTCGCCGACCTGCGTGCCGAGATCTCCCTGGAGCTGGCCAAGTCCGGCCTCCAGGTCGAGCGTCAGCACCACGAGGTGGGCACCGCCGGCCAGGCCGAGATCAACTACAAGTTCAACACGCTGCTGGCCGCGGCCGACGACCTCCAGCTCTTCAAGTACATCGTGAAGAACGTCGCCTGGCGCAACGGCAAGACCGCGACCTTCATGCCGAAGCCGATCTTCGGTGACAACGGCTCGGGCATGCACATCCACTCGTCGCTGTGGGCGAACGGCGACCCGCTGTTCTACGACGAGGCCGGTTACGCGGGCCTGTCGGACACCGCCCGCTTCTACATCGGCGGCATCCTCAAGCACGCCCCGTCGCTGCTGGCCTTCACCAACCCGACGGTGAACTCCTACCACCGCCTGGTCCCCGGCTTCGAGGCCCCGGTCAACCTGGTGTACTCGCAGCGCAACCGCTCCGCGGCCATGCGTATCCCGATCACCGGCTCGAACCCGAAGGCCAAGCGCGTCGAGTTCCGCGCGCCCGACTCCTCCGGCAACCCGTACCTCGCCTTCTCGGCGCTGCTGCTCGCGGGCCTCGACGGCATCAAGAACAAGATCGAGCCGGCCGAGCCGATCGACAAGGACCTCTACGAGCTGGCTCCCGAGGAGCACGCGGGCGTCGCGCAGGTCCCGACCTCGCTCCCGGCCGTCCTGGACCGCCTTGAGGCCGACCACGAGTTCCTGCTCGCGGGCGACGTGTTCACGTCCGACCTGATCGAGACGTGGATCGACTACAAGCGCACGAACGAGATCGCGCCGCTGCAGCTGCGTCCGCACCCGCACGAGTTCGAGCTGTACTTCGACCTCTAGGAAAATCTGTCTTAGTAGCAGTTCTACTCATGCACGCTGTCAGGGACAGATACTAGCAGCCCTGTCAAGTTGAGTAATTGGCCCGATAAGCCAGCCGCTATTTAGGCAAAGAGAAGAAGGACCTCCACCGGGGATTTGGTGGGGGTCCTTCTTTGTTTCTCAGTTCTGTCTAACTGACCTCTTGCAGATAACGCGGTAATCAACGGTTCGGCCGTTCATGTCTACCTGAGGGAAGATGCCGAAAATCTCGAACTCCATTGAGTCATTGTCCGGCTCTACAAACTGAACCTCTCCAGTCTTGTTCCTAATCCTGCCTAGCTTGTCTCGCAAGCTAGGTCGGTAAGGCATGTACAGCTCTACCATCTGTTGTTCTTTGTAGATAGCCCCGAATGATTCCAGGGAATCAAACGGCTTGATAGAGCCACCAGTAGCCTTAGTGGTTACGGGATTCTCATACTCATAGTGGAATAGGAACCCGCCCGCTTCGTTCTGTCCATCAAAGACATACTTGTAAATGTCTACGACTAGCTCATAGCGCTTCATAGCCATGACTCTCACCAGGCCCACCACCTATGGCGCATCCTGTCAGATTCCAAATCCTGTCTACGCTGTTCTCTGCGGTAGTTCGTTGGCGGGAAGCTAATAAAGCGGCTCTTACGCCATGACAGATTGCCAATGGCCTTTTGAGCTACCGGCGACAACCAAACAGGCTTGTTGCCCATAACCATCTTGTTCTGTCCCTGAGTGATGGACTCCAAGTTTGGCTGTTCAAAGACAGACGTTGGGTCATCTTCCATATAGGCACACTGATAAGCCGTAGCCTTCTTCAACCAAATCAAGTCGGTCGTATCGGTTACTAGTTCCTCTGGTCTTCCGCTAGCTGTTTCAATGATTGCCTGAGCCTTCTTCAAGGTAGCTAGGTCAACAGAAACCCCCGCGATTTCATCAACGTCATTAATCGATGCGTACATCTTTAGTCCTCCAATCCTCTCTTGACCACTACTCGGATAGGAGTTGTGTAATCCGTTCCTGAGCCTGCGGTTAGCTTCAATCGCAAGCTGTAATCCCCCGGAACATCAAAGAGAGTTGTTGACGGCCAATTAAAGGTCACTAGACCATTGACCGCATCCGTGATTGCTGCCGTTCCGCCGGTACGCGTCACATCATCGGGACCAATGAAAAGAGCTGAGGCACCCTCGTAACCGGAAAGGTCGCGGGCTTCCTCATTCTCGTCTTGCACTGTGATAGCCAAAGCGTCCACAGGCACTTGCCCGACAAAGTAAGTACGGGTGTCAATCATGCTTCAATCTCCATTCGTAGAATCTTCCTCGGTAGCTCTAGAGCCAAAGCATTAGAGCCAAGGGTGAGGATTACCCTTCTGCGAGCAAGCGTCATAGCTAGCTCTGTGTAGGCCGGAAGCTCTGAGGGGGCGCGTGTGACGCTCCAACCCAACCCCCGGCCGATTGCCTTGCCGGACGCGAGAGAGACGCTCACAGGCTCACTAGGGGCCGTTCCTGGTGTCCGGCCGACGCTCCACCCGAGACCCCTAGCGGTTGCCCTGCCGACTGAAAGGCTGACGCTCATGAGACCTCAATCTCAAAGAGCCCTGAGCCTGAAATGAACTCGCCGGAATCCGGGTCTTGCTCAAAGAATGAGAACTCAATGGTGAAGTCTTCATTGGAGAGGCTGAGGGTTTCCCCAAAGTCCACATATCCAATGAGAGGCTTACCGCTTGCCGTGTCGTCATAGACAACGGCATATCGAGCATTGGCGGTTAGGCCAGTCCAAGTAACGTCGTCGGCATCCATCTTCATCTTGTATGAGGCGTAAGACAAAGCCTTATTTGCTAGTGCCTGTCCGCCCGCTGTATAGCCCGTGCCAGAAACCTCATTAGTGCTCACGGTTGACCATGCGCCCTGAGTATTGCGGTTAGGCGTATAGCCCGAACCGACTAGAGCAATCTTGATTGTGTCGGACGGGATATTGATTTGCCCACTGAACGCCTTAGCGAACACTGAGCCATAGAAGTACGTGTTAAGTGCCATAGTTCATTGCCCCTTTCATGAGAGAAGGGGCAGAGGCTCGAAAACCTCTGCCCCCTCAGCCGGAACTAATCCATAAGGATTACGCTCCTGCGGTCACCTCAAGGATTCCGAAGGAGTCCGCACGACCGACAGCAAATGCACGACGTGCACGCATCTTGAGAACTGGCTCATCGGTACGGAAACCAGCATCGTAAGAAAGCAGGCTCTCAGGACCGGAGCGAACACCCAATAGAAGGTGCTGACGGTTACCCACAACAAGCAGAGGATTACCAGAAGGTGAATCCGAAGCAGTGCTGTTTGTCTTGGCACCGAATGAGAAGTTCACAGGGATACCAAAGAGAGTTGCAGGCGTACCCGCTAGACCCTCAACAAAGATTGGACGGTGATTGTCGTCAACCATTCCACGGAAAGAAGCCTTGAAAGAAGGGTGCGCAATAACAACGGTGTCCGCGTCATTTGCGTACGTGCTTCCCTCGTAAAGGGCTACGGTGTCAGAGAGCTTGGCATAAGTAACCGCACCCGCTGTTGCAATCTTCTGTCCAGACGTCACAGACGCATAGACAGACTTGAATGGAACGGTTCCGCCGTTCACAGTTCCGTTAGTAACTCCAAGGCAGGCATTGTCTAGCTTACGTGCGTAAGAGACTGCCCACTCTGCCTGAAACGCAGCAACCGCATTAACGATTGCGTCGTCTAGGTCTTCCTCAGCGATGGTGACGGTAGTACCGAACTTCACCGCATCGAGAGTGACGTTATCTAGGGTTGGCTCAGCATCTGTGTAAGCCGCTCCCTTGGCCACAACGTCAACGCCAATAGCGCCAGTGCGAGGAACCTTCATAATGTCGCTGTTCATATTGATGCGACGTGCGACGGCCTCAATTGCGGAATTCTGCTGAACTCGGGTGATTACCTCTGAGCCGTACTCATCGGGAACCCAAGCATCTGCATTAACTCTTGCCATTTTTAGTTATTCTCCAGTTATGTATTTAGTTGTCCGGAACCCCTCCGAAGAGATTTCCCGTAGGTGTTCTCAGACACCTAATTCAGTTGTTATTCAGTTATTTCCCGAATATCCGAGCCGGCTCGGGAATTCAGGAATTCTTTCTAGCCATTCCTAAGGCGTTCAACAAGGGTTTCGGCTGAGCTTTTCTGGGGACTTGCTTCCCGCTTATTTGCGGCGTCCGCTCCACCTGAAACCTTCTTTGTCTCGCCAAAGATTTCTGGCAAATCTTCCTTGAGCGCTTCGAGCTGTTCGGTAAGTCCCTCAAGCTCTCCGGTCTCTGTCACAGAAATCTTTGAGTAGTCGAGATACTTAGCAGCCCTAGGGTTGCTCATACCGGCCTTTGAAAGCTCCTTCTCAGCCAAGAGCTGAGTAGCTAGGCCCCGGTAGTTGTTGCGCTGTTCTCTGTGCTTCTGAGCCTCTGTGTTGGCCTTTCGTAGTGCCGACTCCATAGCCTCAATGTCGTTTGGTCTGTCCTGTGTGTCGTCCATTATCTATTGTCCTCCGTCTCGGTATCTATTGGTGTAATGGAAATGGTTACCTTGTAACCCAATCTTTCAAATCTGGTTGCTGCCATCTGTAGCTCATCAAGTGCGCGCTTCTTTCCTAGCTCAGCCTGTAGCTCCCTAATCTTTGCTTCTACTTCTTCAATCATGCGGCTGTCTCGTAAGGGTTATCAGGAACCCCGGCGGTATCCGGCTGCAAGTCGTGAGAGTCAGAATCACCCGGAGCGTTATTGCCCGGCTGAGCCTTAGCGGCCTCTCTTGCTTCAATCTTGGCAATCCACTGAGCCACTAGAGCCACGTCATATCCCATTTCTGCGGCTACCTGCTCAAGAGGAATTCCAATCTGAATCTTCTTGTAAGCAATCTCCATTGCTTCCTTGGTGTCGAATGTCTCTACAGGCTTCCAATGAATCTGTACGTCCTCCACAAAGCCACCGGCCTTGAGAACGAACGAGAAGACTTCTCGCCACGTTGACCCAAAGGACAACTGACGATTACGCACCTTCTTTACCAACGGTGCCTCTGCGGTCCTTAGTGCTTCACCGGAAGGGATATTGCCGGTCGGCTCAAAGTAATGCAGTGGTGTCGATGTGATGCTAGCCATTGAGCGGATAGTGGCCTTGAAAGGCTCAAGGAATGTAGCGGGGTCCGCTACAGCGAATTGCCCGACTTCCTTGATGCCGTTGAAGATTGCCATTTCACCAGGGGTGTTATTGGCAAAGACAGAGTCCGTACCGTCTGGGTAGTCGGCTGACTCTGAAGAACCCTCAGAGGCTAGCGCAAAGCGCTGCGGGAAGCCGTGGAAATCATTAGCGGCCATTTGTCCAATGACTAGCTTATTGATGATGTCCTGAGCCCCGTACGCGTTTAGGTGCTCTGGCTTGCCCTTTGGCCTTTCGGTCCGGAAGTGGAATACCGGAACCTCTCCAAAGTCATGTGCCATGACTCCATTGCCGTCCGTGAAATCATCCACGTAAGGAACAAAGTCAGTGTCCTTTGGAGTCTGCGGAAGCCTTTCCGCGCGACTGATGTACTTCTCAATCCTGTCTGAGTAATACATATTGACTCGCGTGCGAGTCCTCACGGCATTCTTATCAGTGACGGAGATTTCCCAGACCTTAGCGGCACAACGCTTTAGGCGGGGGTTCTCTTCATCGTAAAGAACAACCGTGGTTTTTGGGGAGTTGTAATAGACCTGAAGAGTGTCATTCTCAGGCCAGACAATGAGATAGGCGTCACCGTAGATTAGGGCTCGCTTGTGAATTTCCCCGGTCTCTAGGACCAATTCATTGGAAGCCCATACCTTGTCGAGATAGCTGCCAGCCTCAGGACTAACGGCGGACACAGAGGCAATCTCTAGGCGGTTATTCACCGTATCAACGGGTGTTGCTGCGAAGTTAAGTCGGAAGCGATTGCCCGTCCGGTGCATCGCACGACTCATAGCCACAGAGGTAAATACCTCTTCGGCTGTTCCTTCGTAATAGTCGTCTGCGGTTGTGTAGTCGTTTCTCCTGTCCAGGATTTCGTTAACCGCGATGGTTAGGTCTGTCATAGTGTTTGGTTTTTTAACTCCTTATTCAGAGTATAAAGCATATTCCTTTCAATTGCAATTAGTGGTCCGAGCCGGCTCGGATATTGGATAAACAATTCCGAGCCGAACTCCATTCAATCTCAGACGTAACTCTGAGACTTAATGCTTACCTGTACTTGAGGCTTTCCGAGGAAGTACAGAACCCCGGTACAAACAGAGTCCACAACGTCGTCATGAGTGACCCTAGGGAACGCGTACATCTGCGTAACCAGAGTCTCAAAGTGAGACGTATGGATAACCTTTCCACGCTGGTAGAAATCAAGAGCCTGATTAGCCCTAGCTTCCTTTGCCCCTACAGCTCGCTCTAGGCGGAGCTTTGCGGGAATGCCGTCAAAGATGGTTTTCCAGACGTCACCACCCTGGTTACTCTCGACTAGGACCACCTTTGCCCCATAGCCCTTACAGAGCTTTGAAACCAGGTCTCTTAGCTCAGGGCCGGGCGTAATCTTGTGCTGTTCCGCATAGCGCACATAGATAAAGCCATCGTCCTTACCGTCCTTATCCAATCCTCTGGATTCGATAGAGATACCGGTGTAGTCGCTTCGCTTCTTTGTCGTAATCGCAGGGTCAACGACAAGGAGAGTGTTTCCATAACCCCCGACAGGTTCGCCAATCTGAATATCCTTGTCCTGCCAATAGGCAGCATCAAGAGATACCGGCTTATTCATCAGGTTCATGTGAAACGAACGAGTATGCCTAATGCTGTTCAGGTACTCCATAGACCAGAACTCAGGCCATAGAGAACGTTCCGAATCACCTTCCTTGACGATGACCGGGAAGTAATGAACCTTGATGTTCTCGTCAATGACCCAACGCAAGTCAGGGTCTAGAGCCTCATAAAGGTCAGGGGCCGAACTTTTCAAATTTTCTGTATTTGAAATGGGTGTAGATATAGGCAATTCCGAATTGAATTCATTAGTACCGCTTTTATGAGAGCCCTCAAAATAGCCAGGATTCTCGGGGAATTCGGATTCCTTATATTCCCTTACCTTCTCCTCAACCAATCGCAATTGGTCGATGATAGACAAAGGCATTGTGGTTGTTCCTGCGAATACCACACGGGCATAGATATTCATAGGCAGAATGGCATTCAGAAGCGTTCCCTTTCGCTTCAATGCTTCATTCTCTGAATAGCTAGCCTCTTGAGGCTCGATGTCATCAAAGAGGATTAGGTCTGGACGCTGCTTATTAATCTTTAGACCTAGAGTCTTTGAGTCCGCACCCTTAGCAACAAAGGCAAACCCGTTAGCCTGCCGGATTTGGTCACGAGACTGAGCAATAGCTGTGTTCTTCCTCTGTCCTGTCAGTGGAGCACAGAGGCTAGGGAAGTCCCTTCTAAGCGCATCGTTGCTGTCTAGCTCATCCTTGAACGTCTGTAGGTGCTCCTCAGCCTGTCCGGCAGAGTCAGCAAAGGCAGCAACGAACTTGATGTGTCCGTGTGCTGCGCCCCACATAGGCAAGAGAAGGAATAGCCATGTGCTCTTGCCACCATTTCTAGGGGCAATGAATGCGTTTCTATTCTCTCGTTCCTTAGTGATTGGCTTAGCCCAAGACTCCGCGTAATCACACAAAGCCAAATGGAAATCGCTTAGGCTTTTATCGCCGGTATCACTTGTAATGTGGTGAAGCAAGTAGGTAATAGCAAAGAGAAGAGGATTGTTCTTTGTCTGTCTAATCCTGCCCTCTTGTGTAAGTAGGTCCCGCTTCACCTCATTAGGTAGTGATGCCATGTATTCGTAAATCTTCATAGGTTGTCCTGCTTTGTTCCTTTCCTAGTAAACGTGCTGGTCAATGACTTGAGTGCATGAGTTGCACTCCAACTGAGACACCCTCTGTGCCGACACAGACTTTGTACTGTGGTTTGTAGCAACCCCCGAGGCCGGCAAATCCCTAGTACAAAGAGTGCTACAAAGATTGGCTGTGTGCCTTTCTAAGGGCCTGCGTTATTGGACCGGGTCTCTCTGCTCAGACACCTTCTGTTCGGCCGCCTCAAAGGCCCTGGTGAGGTTCTGGATAGCGGCATCGGTCGTGTCGGCAGTCTCGGCACCCGTGCGAGTGGTTGCCTTGCCCTGAATGAGATTCATTGTCTCAACTGCCCGCTTCACACCCTCTGTCACTTTCTTGTATTCATCGGGGGTTAGGCCCTGGTTTTCATTGATGTATTCCATTCCTCTATCAATGATGTCTTGCATGGCGATTAGTAGTTCTTCCTCCCGATACCACTGGTGAAAGGCCGAACTCTTCTGCTTTAGGTCAGATAGGGCAATAGTTACATTGAATGCCTTTGCCCAATCATTTGCGGTACTCCAACTACTTGGGTAACCAAGCTCACGTCTTGCCCTGCTATGTCCAACTTCCGTGGCCTTTTCAAGGTATGCGAGCTTTTCCTTATCTGTGTACTTTCTCTGGTTCATTGATTTATTTCATTTACGAATGCACGAGACCCCAGTATTACGTTATTCGCTATCTCTAGCCTTACGTTATTCGGGTTCCTCATCCGTTCCTTTCATCTTGTTTAGCCATCGGAGAGTCTTAAGGATTCTCTGTACGGCTATGGGGTTTGTCCGTAGCTCTTTGGCTACTTGCTTAGGGTCTAGCTTCTCGCCTGCCCTCATTCTCTCTTTAAGTGTGTCTATCTCTGAGAGCAAGAGAGCCCTTGCGTTATCGCTAGGGCCTGTCATGCTTAATCCTTGTCCTTTAGCTGCTTTACCAAGCCGTTCAGAATCTCGTCATCCGAATACTTCGTAATGCCAAAGATGGTCTTTCCTTCACTTCTCTTGAACGTAAGCGCAATGGCTACGTCTTCGAATCCCTCAGTGAGGATTACGTCTAGCAGTTCGTTTACCGCTTCATCAATTGTCTTATCCATTGTTTTCCTTTCCGGCTTCCCGCCGTTTTTCTTCATTCCAGCTAGTTACCGAGTCACCTCAATAGCTCGGTATAAGAGAGCCCCGGTAAGCAAGGGGAAAGCCTAGCCAAATGGCGTATACCTACCGGGGCAACTCTAATTTAGGGAGATGTAAGCAAAGAGAGTAATGAAGACCACTTGCGCTTACCTCTTAAGTATAAGCGAATTCGCTTCCTAATTCAACTATTCTTGTTCTTCTTGTACCAATCCCGCATGTAATTACGTCGCTTCTCTCTAACCCCTTCCGGGTCCTTAGCAAGGCGACGCTTAGCGGCTTCTGCGTTTTGCTTGTTAACCCGCTCTTTGTTCTCCTTCTTCCATTGGGCTAGGTATTCTTTCTGGCACTTCTTGCATTGTCCTTGTAGCCCGTCCGAATTAGCCTTGTGCTTGTTAAAGTCTCTTTCCGGCTTGCTCTTCTTACATGTGTTGCAACGCTTCACTTCTTCCTCACTTCGATTACATATTCTTGGGCTTCGTTGCGCCCAATCTCTAGACCCTTCTTCTTACCGGCAAAGTATGCGATGAGTACGGCAATGAAACAGATAAGCAGGGTTTCCACGGTTCTCCTTTTGGTAGACCCGCCCGGAATCGAGCGGGTGTCATTCAAACGGTCTGTACGGCTTACCAGGGCTCTTCTAGAAGTTCCGGGGTGTCCGGCACCACTGGCATTAGCTGAGCCTCTAGGAATTCGATACGTGCCCGGCAAGAGTCAATCTCTGCTTGCATTCTCGTCTTGACTCTTCCAACGATTTCCTTTGCGGATTCCAGGTCATCCATGCTCACCTTGGCAATGGCTTGGTTTACGTCGATGTAGGAAACAACGCGGGTTGTCATGTCGGTTGCCCGATAAAACCCGCCGTCTTCTCTATGCAGCTGATTGTTCAATGCCGGGATGCGCTTGTGAATCTGCTTTCGCTCCATAGCCTCAATAAGCCTTGATGGACCACCACGAACTACGCTCATATGGTCCACGTCCTTAGTCAAAAGGTGCTGCTTAAATCTCGCCCTAGGGTCCTTAGCAATACCGATATAAACAAGCTCATCGAACTTATACAAACCGTACAGAAATCTCTCAGAGTCTCGGTTTACTTCTTCCTTGTAGGTGACTGCACTCTCTGCACAGGAATCGTGGACGTGACTACTCTCAATAGATTCACTGCAAAGCAGGCAGTGTGTTACTTCCTTGCTCTTTAGGTCTCGCATTAGATGAATCCTGATGTCTTCCCAAAGGCTCATGCGGGCAGACCAGAGGCGCAACTCTTCCCTATTCTCATCTGTCGCTAGTGAATTGAAGTGCCGCAAGTGGTATCTACTAATCATCTTTCAGTCTCTTTTCTGTTGTCTCACCTCCTTGCCTTTCAAGGGGTAGAAGCTTGAGGGCACTTGCGTACCCCCAATACGTTTCAGAAGTTGGCTACGATTGCCATGAATTCCTCGTGCTCGGCATATGTGCTCTCAATAAGCAACTTGACGTAGTCAATAGTCATATCCCGCTCTTCCTCGGAATCGCATAGCATCAATAGATGCTCCAACTTCTCGGCAAAGTTTCTAGCGGCTTCTTCTTTGTTCATTTCTTCCATCCTGTCTGTTTTACTTAGCCGTCCAAGACACATTGGCTTCCGCCATCATTGCCTTGAACTCCTTCTCAATGCAGGGAGCGCAAATCTTAGGCTTCTTGGAACCCCAAGGGTATGACAAGCGATGCTTAGGCAACCAAGTGTCGCAATGCTCACAGGCAACCCCGTGAGGGCATCCCCTTTCGTGCTCGCAATCTTTCATGTCCATTACGCATTCTCCTTTTATCCTTGGGCGAACTCTGCGTTAGCCCGTTCCTTCTCAATCTTTTCTAGTTCGGCGTCGGCATAGAAACCGGCCCAACGTGCCCTTTCTTCGGGGGTCTTCTTGTCCTTCTGGAAATCAGGGTCAAAGAAGAATGAACGGGCCTTAGCGGGCCACGTAGAGCCGTCTAGAACCCCCACAATCTCAGGGCTTAGCTCAATCTCGTACTCTTCATCATCGTCCGCCGTTCCGGCGGCGTCATTCTCAATAAGAGGCAAAGAGGAAGCATCATCAATTGAAGGCAAAGGAGAATCAACAGAACTACCCTTCTCTTCCTTTGCTTCAGTTTCTTCTCTTGCTTCAATAGCTGCCGGTACGGCAGCGTTCTTTTCACTCTTTGTATCTTCAGTGGATGAATCTTCAGTGTATGTATCTTCACTGTATGGGGTGTCAGTCTGAGACTCGCCAGTCTCAATGTGAGATTCCCCAGTCTCAATCTGAGACAGGACCGGAAGTAGAGGAATCAGGTTGCCCTTAATCTCAGTAAAGAAGCCAACGTCAAAGAGAATCTTTCGGTATCGGAAGTAAGTAGCCCTAGAGCTATTCACTTCCTTTAGCGCTTCCTCATTCGCCCAGTAGAGCCCGGACGGCATTCCCTTGCGATGATTGCCCGGCTTCCAGTTAATTGCCTTTGCCAGACGTAGGCACATGTTCACTGCGCCCGATGGAAGAAGCCCTAGAGTCTCAGCCTCAATTAGTCTGTCTTCCCATGTGTATCTTTCGATGTGCTGTGTCATTCTTTTCTGTATCTCCTAATGTGTATTGGGGTAAGAACCCAAAAGGCCCCGAATTCTGGGACTAGCAGAATTCGGGGCCTCAACACACCTGCACAATAGGAGAATGCAGTTAGCTTGATTGTCCGTTCTCTTGGGTGTCTAGTCCTCACCTCTCGGAATCACTTGGTCTTACGTCTTCATTATAGCACGGGCGGGTTTATCGGTCTAGTTATCAGGACCGCCCGCCGGGCCTTTCCTTGCTCTCTTCTTGACTCTTAGGACTTTACTCCTGAGGGGGTGTCAGTGTCAAATTCAATAGGCTTTTTCCTAAAGCCCTGAATTCCCGAGCCGGCCTGGACCCCCCATTTTAATTAGAAAGGGCTCAGATATTTTCCTAGCCCTCGCCCTGGACGTGCAATGCCGGGGTGTCTGGTATTCTCTTGCTCCCATCACTTCAACGGGAGAGAGAACGTGGCAAAGCGCGTAATCGTAGAGTCGGACCTGTCCGGAGAGCCGGACGCCGAAACGGTCTCTTTCGCTTTCGACGGAACCGCGTACACCGTGGACCTGACAGAGGGCGAGAAGGACGAATTGGCAAAGGTGCTCAAGCCGTACCTTGACGTAGCTGAGGAAGCTACCGCCGGACAGGCAGTCATTCCGACTCAGCCGACAGGACCGGACCCCATCAAGGTTCGGAAGTGGGCAACCGACAATCAGATTGAGATTGACGGTAAGGGAATCAACGACCGGGGCCGCGTCCCCAAGCCTTTCGTTGAAGCCTATGAAAAGGCTATGGCGGAATCCGGCGAGTGAAACTCTTCGGTCGCAAGCGGTACAGGGTGCGGGTGGCTTCTGAGTTGCTTCCCGCCCCTGTCTCGTCAACCTGTGCCGACTGGACGTCAGTACGGGCGACAGTCGGCAACGCCGTTGAAGGGGCTCTAGGGACGCTCCCAGCGGGCAAGGCTCAGGATGCCTACACCAGCGACGTTCCGGCGCTCCTAGGGGCTCTCACGGGCTCTCAGGCCCGGCAAGCGGCTGAGGGTGGCGACGGGTGGCGCTTCAACTTCTCGTCACTGCCTCTAGTCGTGACAGTGCGTCAGAGCTAATCTGCTATCAGCAGAAAGGGGAAAGGCAATGACTCGCTACATTCCCACGATGACCCCGGACCATAAGTCATGGGTGATTCTGGACCTTGAGCTAAAGGGATACTGCACTATCCCTCATCCGGATGACCCCTCAAGTCTCATTCCACTTGAGTGGAAGAGTCGGGAATCCGCTAACGGGTGGCTCAGGCAGTGCTATCAGCAGTGGCAGGCATGGGAAATGCGGGGAGGTGGACAGCCCCCGACTAATTGGCGTCCTCTTGCCCTAAGAAGGGTAAGCAAGTGAACCGCTACAAAGTGGTTCAGCTCACGACCGGGAAAGCGCCTTACTTCAAGTGGGCGATTCTCGATAAAGAGTGGTGGGACTACTGCACTCTTCCGAATCAGGAAGACCCTTCCTCTCCTATTCCTCTTGAGTGGGGAAGCAAGGAAGGGGCGGAATACTGGTTGAAAACCTGTTTCCGTGTGTGGGGGCAATGGGAGAGCGCTAAGGCCCCTGTGCCGGAAGGGTGGAAACCTCTTCCTCCCGACCCGGTAAATCCGTTCGACCGATTCGCCTACGACCGATAAGCGCAATCGTCTAAGTCTCGCTATCTGGCCAGAAGCGAGAAGAGACAGCAAGAGGCCCGGTTACCTGAATCTTGGTAACCGGGCCTCTGTGTTGCCGTCTGCCAGCCTGTGAGCCGTTCCTAGGTCTCTCGGTACCCCGGAACGCTCCTAGGGCCGCTCAGGCGAACCTAGCCATGACTGACGTGATGTCTTCCTCTGTCGTCTGGACGTAGTACCGCAGCGATACGGCTACGTCGTGGTGGCGCATCTGTCGGCGGAGCACTTCCGGCGGAGCACCAAGCTTGACGAGATTAGTGGCAAAGAGATGCCTAAGCGCGTGCGGGTTGAGTTCGATACCCAACTCTTTCTTGGCCCGACGCTTTACGCCCCGGTAGACCGTTGCGTGATTGATTGCGCCGAGTGAATAGGTCGCGTACTCCTCTGCGAACCATTCGGGCACAAAGACAGGCCCGGTTGTTTTCGCGGGTGTGATTTCGTTCTGTGGTGTCCTTTGGCGGTCAATACTGATGATGTTGCCTTTGGTCGGCTGATTCACCAGAGACTCACCAATCCTCATTCCGGCAAAGGTCATGCCGTAGACGTGAGGACGGTACTTGGATTCTGCGAATGCTTCCCGAACTTCCTGGACCGTAGGAAGGTCGTACACCTTTTGCTTTGGAGCGGCGCAAGGCACCTTTACTCCAAGGCAGGCTTGCAGATTTACCGCGTGCTTCCTACGCGTGCTTTGGGTGATGATTGTGGAGAGTCGCCTACCCAATTCACGAACGGTCGCTTCCTTGATGGGAAGGTCTTCAATCTCCAAAACCCTGAGAGTCTGGAGATAGGACCGATACGTGTTGTCTTTGATTGCCCGTTCTTCCAGCCGCTTATAGGCCAGAGCCAGGCAGGTTCCACGCTTAGCCTGTCGAAGTTCCATGTCTACTTCGAACTCCCGCAATTATCGCGTCCGCCGTGCACGAGTTCGAGCTGTACTACGACGTGTGACATCACCCCAGGCCGGCGCGGCTGACCGCGCCCCTGGACCGCATATGGGCCGTCGGCCGTGGTCTCCCCTCCCCGGGAGACCACGGCCGACGGCCTTTTGTGCCGGCTACGTGCCGTGCTCAGCCGGCGGCTCGTGGCGCTTCCAGAGACAGGGCGAAGTCGGCGAGCGTGCGGAAGTCGTCCTCACGCAGACCGATGCGCGGATCGACGTGGTGCAGAAGCCCGGGCCCGCGGTGGTGGGCGGTCACGTACGCCTGGTCCGGATCGCTCTGCTCGTCGTCCACCCAGGCGAAGGGACGACCGTCGGCGTGGTCCACCAGGGGCCCGGTCTTCCAGTGGACCCCGTCGGGGCGTTCCTGGAACAAGGCGTCGCCGAAGTCGACGAAGGGAAGTCCGGGAAGACCGAGCACCGGGGCGATCCACCGGTTGGCGTCGTCCATCCATGTGGTGGCCCACCACAGCTCGTAGCCGAGCCGGAGGAGGGATCGCCCGTGCTCCGGGTTGAGCCAGACCCGCAGGGGTCTCCGTCGGCCCGAGAGCCCTCCGTGCTCGTCCGGAGTCCCGCTGTTCTGGGGCACTCTGATCGTGGTGCAGCCGTCGGGGCGTCTCTCCGGCTTGGCCGCGTAAGGGTTGAGCGGCCCGTCCACGTCGAGGAACAGCAGCGGTCGCTTCAAGATCTCCCCGGTCTTGCCCGATTGCGGCGGCAGCCGTGGTCAAGGTGCCGTGGAGTGCGGAGTTGGGTCACTTCTTGACGTTCCAAGGGCGTTCCCGGCGGTAGCGGCGCTCCCACTTGGCCATTCGGTCACGGCGCTGGCGGTACGCGCGGTAGCTGCTGTCGACCCGGGTCGAGGAGCTGGAACTCGCTCCGCCGCCGGACTGGCCGCCCGCGCCGCCGGCCGACGACGAGCCCGAGGCCCCCTGGTCGGCTCGGACGTGGCGGACGTAGAGGTAGATCAGGGCGGCCGCGGCGAGCCACCAGACGGGGCTGTTGAATCCCAGAACGACCAGGACGAGGATCGCCAAAATGATCAAGGTACCCATGACGGGTCTCCTTGTAATTGGGTGATGGTGGGACCTTGAGCTGACCGACGCGGCGCCGGGCTGTATGCCGGGCCGTCGGTGACGTCGAGAGTAGCCCTCAGGATGCCGGGCGAAGCCTGTCCGACGGAAACGAATAACGGCCGGGTCCGCTTACGAGCAGTCACAAAATGGCCCGGAGTCAAGCGAAATCGTCACAGAGGAGAGCAATGGGGGTGCTTCGGAGTGAGTAAATCTGCGTCCGGGGCCACCGCGCTCCTCGACCTCGTCCCCGCTCCCGGTCGGGGGGGGAGAATCAGGGATGCGACCTGACAGACGGGGCTGGGCGGGCAGGGCCGGACAAGGGGGATCCGAATGAACGGGCAGTGTCGGCACATCGGGGTGGCCGAGCGGCGGGCCCGGCTGGCCGTCGGGCAGCGGCTGGCCGGGTCCGCGCGGGCGAACACCCCCGAGGAGGTCGGGGCGTCGCTGGTGGTGCTGCACGGAACGGATCCCGCGAGCGTCTATCTGGCCGTGGGGGCGCGGCTCACGGACGCCGCGAGCCCCGGGATCGTCCCGGAGATGGAGCGGGCCCTGTACGAGGACCGGACGCTGATCCGGATGCACGGGATGCGGCACACCGTGTTCGTGTTCCCCACCGGACTCGTCCCGGTCGTGCACGCGTCCACCGGACTCACCGTGGCCGCGCGGGCACGGGCCGCCCTGGTCAAGGACATGGCCAGGGCCGGGGCTCCCGACGCGGAGTGGCTCGTGGAGGTGGAGACGTCCGCGCTGGCCGCGTTGGCCCGGCGAGGGGAGGCGACGGCGGCCGAACTGGCCCGCGACGAGCCCCGGTTGAAGGAGCAGTTCACGTACGCGGCGGGCAAGAGCTACGAGGGGGTCCACACCGTGTCGTCGCGGCTGCTGCGTGTGCTGGGAGTCGAGGGCCGGGTCGTACGGGGGCGCCCGCTGGGGTCGTGGACGTCCACCCAGTTCCGGTGGGCGGCGGCTCCCCCGTGCGCCGAACTGCCCGTGGCCGAGGCCCAGGCAGAGCTGATCCGCCGCTGGCTCGGCGCGTGCGGACCGGCCACGGAGGCCGACCTGAAGTGGTGGACCGGGTGGAAGGTCAGCGACGTACGACGGGCGCTGGGCGCGGTGGGAGCGGTGACCGTCTCGGTGGACGAAGGCGTGGCGTACGTGCTCGCCGACGCGGTGGAGCCGGTCGAGGCCGTCGAGCCGTGGGCCGCGCTGCTGCCCGGCCTGGATCCGACGGCCATGGGATGGCAGGAACGCGACTGGTACTGCCCGCCGGAGCTGCGGCCCGCGCTCTTCGACGGCAGCGGGAACATCGGGCCGACCGTCTGGTGGGACGGCCGGATCGTGGGCGGATGGGCCCAGCGCCCCGACGGCGAGATCGCCTGGCGACTGCTGGACGGCAAGGGCTCGGACAGCGAGGACGGCGGGGGTGTGGGCGCCGAGGCGCGGGACGCGATCGGGGCGGAGGCCGCCCGGCTGCGGTCGTGGATGGGGCCGACCAGGGTCACCCCCCGTTTCCGGACACCGCTGGAGCGGGAGCTGGCGTCTGCCTGAGGCCGGGCGACCTGCCGACGCGCCGCCCGGGACGCGGGCGGCGCTACCGGCGTGGCTCAGCGCGCGTACCTCATCAGCGCCCGGACCATGTGGCAGGTCGTGTCCGACGGGGGGTGTACGCCTATGAGTTCGGCCGTGCTGCGGATCGTCTCGTTGCGGGCTTGCCTGGGTACGTAGACGCCGGAGTCGAGGAGGGCGATGGCCAGCCGCATCGCCTTGAGGCGGCGGTTGTGCGTGACGTACCACTCGCGCGGGCGCCCCGGTGGCAGCGGACGCTTCTCGACGGGCTGGTAGGGCAGGTCGAGCTGGACCGCCCTCTTGGCTGTGGACTGGGTGGGCAGCGGACTCAGTGCGGCAGCGGGCACAGGCATCCTCCTGTCGCGGTCAGGGCACCGGCCGGCGTCTCCGGCGGCACCCTCGAACACTGCTTCTATTCTACTGCCGCCCACTGACAATCGCCCCTGGCCAGAGGCGCTTTGGGGGTGCCGTGACAAGTGAGTGCCACGGTGTTCTCGCGCACCTTGAGCGGCATGGAGATCTGGATCAACCCGGCCTGTTCGAAGTGCCGCGGCGCCATCGGCCTGCTGGACGCGGAGGGGGCCGAGTACACGGTCAGGCGCTACCTGGAGGACGTGCCGAGCGAGGCCGAGATCCGGGAGGTGCTGGAGCGGCTCGGCCTTGAGCCCTGGGACATCACCAGGACCCAGGAGGCCGAGGCGGAGGAGCTGGGGCTGAAGGAGTGGGCCCGTGACGCCGGTTCGCGGGAGCGGTGGGTCACGGCCCTGGCCGAGCATCCCCGTCTCATCCAGCGGCCCATCATCACGGCGGAGGACGGGACCGCCGTCGTCGCGCGGACGGACGAGGCGGTACGGGACGCCCTGGGCCGGCAGCAGCCCTGACCGTTCCGGCAGCTCCGGCAGCTCCGGCAGCACTGAGAGTCCTGGCAATGCCCGGAGCCTCAACTGACGTGTGATCTACGTTACTCAAGTGACTCGCGTCAACAACTGAGCAAGTCCGTTCGGTATCTCGTACATAGCGGCGAACGGCCGCCGCCAGGGGCGGCCGGGGACAGGAGCCGTTCATGTCGCGCAGAAGAACTCTCGGGACGAAGAAGAAGATCGCCCTGCTGGTGAGTGCCGCCGCGGTGGCCGGCGGTGGGGCCTTCGCCCTGGCCGCCACGTCGAACGCGACGCCGGCTTCGAACTCCGCGAAGTCCACCGCGCAGTCCTCCGTGGTGTGCAGCGGACTGGCCACGGCCCTCGGCAACAACGAGAAGTTCATCGAGGGGCAGCGCACCGCCCCGGACGCCCAGTCCGAGGCGCGGATCGCCAACCGCGAAGCGGTCATCGCCCAGATCAAGGTGCAGCAGGAGGCCTCCGGCTGCACGGTCGGCGAGTCCGACGCCACCGTGGGGGAAGGGGCCGGAGCAGGAGCCGGGACGGGGGCGGGGGCCGAGGCGCCCGCCGAGTCCGCTCCCGCCGAGCAGCCGTCGCAGGCCGCGTCCGCCCCCGCCGCCGGAGGCGGCGACGCCGCGGTCGGCCGGCAGGTCTGCAACGGGTCGACCGTCACCCTCTCCGGCGAGGCGGGCGCGCCTGCCGCGTCCAGCAACCAGTTCCCCGCCGGTACGAAGCTCAAGGTCACGAACCTGGACAACAACAAGTCCACGACCGTCGAGGTCACCTCGGTCTCCGGCAGCTGCGCGCTCCTGAACAACGCGGCGTTCGAGCAGGTCCGCGAGCCCGGCAAGTTCCTGATCCGCAAGGCACTCATCGAGAAGGTGGGCTGACGGCCCCACCGGACCGCTCGGTTTCGCGTCGGGTGGCGGCAGCGACACGTCCTGACCGCCACCTGTCCGAAACCCATCGCATACGAGCCGGGCGCGAGCCACGCGCGCAGACCGGGGGCCGGGCCGGGCGGGACGGAGGCCGCCGTTCCGGGGCCGGTGCGCCCTCGTACACGCTCACCACAGGTGACCCGCACCACAGAGGCACCAGGTAACACGGGGTTCACATCCGGGCAATGATCGGGAAATCGCCTGTTGACAGGCTTCGGGCATCCTCCGCGGCGCCCCAGTGCCGCAGCGCCGCAGCACCCGCACTGCGCTTAGAGACCCACCCCGAAGGATGTGGCCCGTGACCTTCAAGGCTGAGTACATCTGGATCGACGGCACCGAGCCGACGGCCAAGCTCCGTTCGAAGACGAAGATACTGGCCGACGACGCGAAGGGTGCGGAGCTGCCGATCTGGGGCTTCGACGGGTCCTCCACGAACCAGGCCGAGGGCCACGCCTCGGACCGCGTGCTCAAGCCGGTCGCGACCTACCCGGACCCGATCCGCGGCGGTGACGACGTCCTCGTCATGTGCGAGGTCCTCAACATCGACATGACGCCGCACGAGTCCAACACCCGTGCCCCGCTCACCGAGGTCGCGGAGAAGTTCGCCGCGCAGGAGTCGATCTTCGGCATCGAGCAGGAGTACACCTTCTTCAAGGGCGAGCGTCCGCTCGGCTTCCCCGTGGGCGGCTTCCCCGCCGCGCAGGGCGGCTACTACTGCGGCGTCGGCTCCGACGAGATCTTCGGCCGTGACATCGTCGAGGCGCACCTGGAGAACTGCCTCAAGGCGGGACTCGCCATCTCCGGCATCAACGCCGAGGTCATGCCCGGCCAGTGGGAGTTCCAGGTCGGTCCGGTCTCCCCGCTGGAGGTCTCCGACCAGCTGTGGGTGGCCCGCTGGCTGCTCTACCGCACCGCCGAGGACTTCGACGTCTCCGCGACGCTGGACCCCAAGCCCGTGAAGGGTGACTGGAACGGCGCCGGCGCGCACACCAACTTCTCCACGAAGGCGATGCGCGAGGGGTACGACGCGATCATCACCGCGTGCGAGTCGCTGGGCGAGGGCTCGAAGCCGCTCGACCACGTCAAGAACTACGGCGCCGGCATCGACGACCGGCTGACGGGGCTGCACGAGACCGCTCCGTGGAACGAGTACTCGTACGGGGTGTCCAACCGTGGGGCCTCCGTGCGGATCCCCTGGCAGGTCGAGAAGGACGGCAAGGGGTACATCGAGGACCGGCGTCCGAACGCCAACGTCGACCCGTACGTGGTTACCCGGCTGATCGTCGACACGTGCTGCTCCGCGCTGGAGAAGGCCGGGCAGGTCTGAATCTGCTGATTTTTACTTGGAGGGGCGCTCACCTGCGTGGTGGGCGCCCTTTCGCGTCCGCTCAGGGGGGCGTGGGGGTTGTGGGCACGTGCGGGCCGGTGGGGGTTGGTCGCGGGCCGTCTGAACGGTGGTGGGTGTCCGGTCAGTGAGAGGAGGCTGATGTTGCGGGGCTGTGTCTGCTTCAATGGGGGCATGGCCAGCTTCCAGGAGTGCATCGCTACGGGTCGTCACGACCTTGAGCCCTTCTGGCCTTCCCGTCAGCACCACGACTTCGACCGGGTGTGTTGTCGCGCGACGAACGCGCAGGCCCTCTAAAGCCGTAGTACGGCCTTCGGCCAGCGCGCACGACGTACGTCCTCGACGACCTCTCGCGCGAAAAGAGCTGACCTCTCATGGCGAACACCCGCTCCTTCTCCTCCGTGGCCACCGTCTCCTCCCCGGCCCCGTCCACCGGCTCCGCACGCCATCGGCTGCGTGCCGTCGACCGGGACGAGGTGGTCGACGTCACCGACCTCCTTCCGCCGGGCGCCACCTGGCTGCCCGCTCCCCCGCACACCCTGCCCACGCTGCCGGGCCGGCCGCCGATGATCGGGTACCTGGTCCTCGTCCCCGCCGACCAGCCCTCCCTCCTGCCCGTCGCCGTACCGGACACCGGCACGGGTACGGCGGTGACCGGGTCGGAGGAGTCCGGCGAGGCCGGCCTCGACTTCCCCGTGCGGGTCGACACCGTCCAGCGCACCGCCGAGGTCGACGGGCGGCCGCTCGACCTCACGTACCTGGAGTTCGAGCTGCTCGCGCACCTGGTGGCGCATCCGCACCGGGTGCACACCCGCGACCAGCTGGTCACCACGGTGTGGGGCTACGGGCACGTGGGCGACGGCCGGACCGTGGACGTCCACATCGCCCGGCTGCGCCGCAAGCTCGGCGTGGAGCACCGCGACACCATCCGCACGGTCCGGCGCGTCGGTTACAAGTACACGCCCCCGACGGGGAGTTGATCCACCCGGCGGCGGAGCGGTTTGCCTGTGGGCAGAATTCCGTTCCGCCGCACGGCTGAGCAGGGCAGAGTCACCTCCATGAGACTTCTGATGCTGGGTGGTACGGAGTTCGTGGGGCGGGCCGTCGTGGAGGCGGCGCTCGGCCGCGGCTGGGACGTGACCGTCTTCCACCGCGGCCGGCACGACCCGCCCGCGGGCGTGCGCTCCCTGCACGGCGACCGCACCGAGCCCGACGGGCTCGCGGCCCTCGCCGAGGGCGAATGGGATCTCGTGGTCGACACCTGGTCGGGCGCTCCGCACGTGGTCCGGGACTCCGCGCGACTGCTGAAGGACCGCGTCCGGCGGTACGTGTACGTGTCGAGCTGCTCCGTGTACGCGTGGCCGCAGCCGGCCGGTTTCGACGAGGACAGCCCGGTGGTGGAGGGCGCCTCCCCCGACGCCGGACAGACCGACTACCCGCGCGACAAGCGCGGTGGCGAACTGGCCGTGCTCGGCACCTTCGGCGAGGAACGGGCGCTCCTGGTACGGGCCGGTCTGATCCTCGGCCCGTACGAGAACATCGGCCGGCTGCCGTGGTGGCTCACCCGGGCGGCCCGCGGCGGCCCCGTGCTCGCGCCCGGCCCCCGTGAACTCCCACTCCAGTACATCGACGTCCGCGACCTCGCCGAGTGGACCCTCACGGCGGCGGAAGGGGGCGCGAGCGGGGCGTACAACGTCGTCTCCCCGCGGGGGCACGCGACCACTCGGACGCTGCTCGACGCGTGCGCGCGGGTCACGGGCGGGCGGGCCGAACTCCGGTGGACCGAGCCCGGGGTGATCCTGGCGGCCGGTGTGGAGCCCTGGACGCAGCTGCCCGTGTGGGTGCCGCCGGACTCGGAGCTGCACGCCATGGTGCACGGGGCCGATGTGTCGAAGGCGGTACGGGACGGGCTCCGCTGCCGTCCCGTCTCCGAGACGGTGACCGACACCTGGAACTGGCTCCAGAACATCGGCGGCACCGCTCCCCAGCGCCCCGACCGTCCCGTGGTCGGACTCGATCCCGCCGTGGAGGAGAAGCTCCTGCACGGCTGAACCCAGCCGGGGGTGATGCCAGCACCACCCCCCACCGGGTGGCTCGGCCCCCTGACCACGGCCGCGCGTTGGGCGAGACTGAGGGCATGGACACCAGCGGGGACAACGGGGACGACAGGACGGGCGGCCGGGTGCGGACCGCCGCGCTCGCCGGGGTGCGGGCTCTGGTACTGGCCGTCGTGGGACTGACCGGGTCGATCGTCCTCTTCGTGCTGTCCGTCGTGTCGATCGTGCTCGTGCCACTGGGCATCGGCATCGTCACGACGCCCTGGGTACTGGCCGCCGTGCGCGGTTTCGCGGACCTGCGGCGGCTGCTGGCGGCCCGGTGGTGCGGGGTGCGGATCCCGCCCGCGTACCGGCCGGTCCCGAAGGGCGCCAATCCGTGGGGGCGGTGTTTCCACCTGCTCGGCGACCCGGCCGTCCGGCGGGACCTCCTGTGGCTCCCGGTGGACATGACCGCGGGCTTCGTCACCGCGCTGCTGCCCGCCGCGCTGCTCCTCTACCCCTTCGAGGGCTTCGCGCTGGCCGCCGGCCTGTGGCGGGTCTTCACCGACGGCACGCACGTCGGCTGGTGGTACGGGTTCGTGCCGGTGAGCGGGCAGCTCACCGCGCTCGCCTCGGCGGCCCTGGGCGCCGCCCTCCTCGTCGCCGGGATCTACACGATCCCTCACCTCCTGCGCGTCCACTTCCTGCTGACTCGGTCCGTCCTGGCGTCCGGGCAGGGCGAACTCGCCCAGCGGGTCCGGGTGCTCACCGAGACACGGCGCGACGCCGTCGACACCTCCGCGGCCGAACTGCGCCGGATCGAGCGGGATCTGCACGACGGGGCCCAGGCCCGGCTGGTCGCGATGGGCATGGACCTCGGCACGATCGAGGCCCTGATCGAGAAGGACCCGGCGAAGGCCAGGCACCTGCTCGCACAGACCCGCAGGTCCTCCGCCGAGGCCCTCACCGAACTCCGGGACCTCGTACGCGGCATCCATCCCCCCGTGCTCGCCGAGCGCGGACTCGGCGACGCCGTACGGGCGTTGGCTCTGCGGATGCCGGTCGGCACGGAGGTCGACGTGGACCTGCCCGGCCGGCTCGGGGAGCCGGTGGAGGCCGCCGCGTACTTCGCCGTCAGCGAGGTCCTCACCAACGCGGTCAAGCACTCGGGCGCCGCCCGGATCTGGGTCGACCTGCACCACACCCCGGCGCACGGCGGCATGCTGCGGATCTCCGTCACCGACGACGGCCGGGGCGGTGCCACGATCGGCTCGGGGTCGGGACTCTCCGGGGTCGAACGGCGACTCGGTACATTCGACGGCGTCCTGGCCGTCAGCAGCCCCGCGGGCGGCCCCACCATGGTGACCATGGAGATCCCTTGCGAGTTGTCCTAGCCGAAGACCTGTTCCTGCTGCGCGACGGGCTGGTCCGGATGCTGGAGGCGTTCGACTTCGAGATCGCCGCCGCTGTCGAGAGCGGTCCCGAACTGACGCGGGCGCTCGCCGAGACGGCACCCGACGTCGCCGTGGTCGACGTACGCCTGCCGCCCTCGCACACCGACGAGGGGCTGCAGTGCGCGCTGGCGGCCCGCCGGGCCAGACCCGGCTTTCCGGTGCTCGTCCTGTCGCAGCACGTCGAGCAGTTGTACGCGCGTGAACTGCTGGCCGACGGGGCGGGCGGGGTCGGATATCTGCTCAAGGACCGGGTGTTCGACGCCGAGCAGTTCATCGACGCGGTGCGCCGGGTGGCGGCGGGCGGCACGGCGATGGATCCGCAGGTCATCCAGCAGTTGCTGGCGCGGCGGCAGGACGACGACCGGCCGCTGGGCAGGCTGACTCCGCGCGAGCTGGAGGTTTTGGAACTGATGGCGCAGGGCAGGTCGAATGCGGCGATCGCGGGCCAACTCGTGGTCACGGAGCGGGCGATCGCCAAGCACACGTCCAACATCTTCGCGAAGCTGGGCCTGGATGTCTCGGACGACGACAACCGTCGCGTCCTGGCCGTTCTCGCCTATTTGGACCAGGGCCGCTGAAATGGTCCCGGAGCGAGCGGAACAAGGACCGGCTCAAAGCGTTCCCGAGTTCCACTCGCCGCTGAATGATATTCAATAATTCCGGCTCAACTGCCGTTGTTTCAGGGGCTTCTGGTCCCCTTGCGGCGGGATTGTGCCACGGAACTCTCATCAATTTCCGAGGCCTCTGAACGCCTCAGGAACCTCCTCCGTATTGAACGGAGCCGCTTCACCTCCTGCCGGGCGCCTCGATGCCCCCGCAAGGAAGCCAGAGGGAGTTCCATGGGACGCACGAACCGAAAACGCCGCTCCACGCTCGCCAACCGGGCGATAGCCGCATCGGCGGCTCTCGCGCTGGGTGGCGGCGGTCTGCTTGCGGCCAACATCTACGCTTCTGCGGGCGAGAGCAAGAACTCGACGCGGAACGCGCAGACGACCGCCGCATCGGTGGCCACGATCAAATGCCCGGACGTCGGCCAGAAGCTGACCTCCGTGCCCAAGGGCGCCCGCGCCGGTGTCGACAAGGAGCTGGCCAAGCTCGACCAGCAGGTCACGGAGGCCTATAAGCGTCTTGCGGACACTCGCCAGGCCCAGGCGGGGGACCCCGGCTACGTCAACAACGCCATCCTCAGCCCCCTGAAGTCCAAGCGTGTCGCCACGCTCGACAGGATCAGCAACAACATCAAGCGCGCGGGCGGCAAGGGACCCAGAGGATGGGGCAAGTTCGCGGGCTGCCAGGGCGTACCCGCCGGCAACCCCACGGGTGGGGGCCAGGGCAACAACGGCGGTCAGGGCAACGGCGGCCAGGGCAACAACGGTGGCCAGGGCAACAATGGCGGCCAGGCCGGTAACGGTGGCCAGGCCGGCAACGGCGGCGGCCAGGGTGGCGACGGCGGTAACGGCGGTCAGGCCGACAACGGGCCCGTGGCAGCCGACTTCCAGGACATCACCCAGGTCCAGCCGACCGGCGGACCGAAGGGTGTGGGCGCCAACGGGCTTCCCGCGAACGGGGACAGCGGTTCCACCGGCTCCTTCACCACGAGCTGCGGCACCAACGAGAACGAGCTCCGCAACTCGGACAACGTGATCGTCGCTCCGGGTGTCAGCAACGGCGCCCAGCACCAGCACGACTACGTCGGCAACCAGTCCAACGACGCTTTCGCGAGCGACGAGGACCTGGCGAACGCCGAGACCACCTGCCAGAACCAGGGCGACAAGTCCTCGTACTTCTGGCCGGTGCTGCGTGTGCAGGACGGCAAGGACGACATCGACGCGGACGCCGCCGGTGGCGGTCAGGACGGCAACGTCGGCACGATCCAGCAGGCCAGCGAAGCCCAGCTGAAGTTCGTGGGCAACAAGAAGGGCGATGTCGTCGCGATGCCGACGGCCCTGCGCATCATCACCGGTGACGCCAAGGCCTTCGTCAACGGCCTCAACAACGCCAACACGAACTGGAGCTGCACCGGCTTCGAGGACCGCCAGCTGACGGACAAGTTCCCGATCTGCCCCGAGGGCAGCTCCGTGGTGCGCACGTCCAACTTCCAGAGCTGCTGGGACGGCCAGAACATCGACAGCGCCAACCACCGCACGCACGTGTCCTTCGTCCAGGCGGACGGCACCTGCGCCAACGGTTTCCAGGCCATCCCCCAGCTGCAGGTCCGTCTCGTCTACGACGTGGCGGCCCCGCAGATCCAGGGTGACCAGATCACCAACGCTTTCGCGGTGGACTCCTTCCCGGACCAGCTGCACAAGCCGATCACCGACCACAACGACTTCATCAACTTCTTCGACGAGAACGAGATGAACGAGGTCGTGGACTGCATCAACAGCGGTCAGAACTGCACGTGACGCTCCCGTAGTCCACGGGTGGCGCACGGGCGTCGGGCACAAGGAAGCCGGCGGTGGGAATTCCCACCGCCGGCTTCTGTTCGCCCTGAACCGTGAACCTTCGTGAGCCTCGTGAATCCTCGTGGCCGAGCCGCAGGCACCCGCGAGATCAGCTGTGAGTGCTGCCGCCGTGCGTGCCGCTGTTGTGGCTGCCGCCCGGGTTCATGTGCTCGGACCCTTCCTCCATGGTCCCGCCGAGCCGGCCGCGCAGCGCCGTGACCGTCTTCTTCTCACCGACGGCGACCCACTTGCGGCCGACGAGGTAGTAGCCGCCGTAGTCCTTCGCCCCGGTCAGCCACTCGGCCTGACCGCGGTCGGTGGCGAAGGTCGCGAGGACGTACTTCTCACCGGACTTCTTGCAGATGGCCTGCCGGATCGTGTCCGCGTCCGTCTGCATGTTCGGCTTGCAGCCCGCCTCGCTCGCGATGTGCTCCAGACTCCCGGTCGCGGTCTCGGGAACCTTCTTCTCGCCGCCGCCGTCGGAGCCGCAGCCGGTCATCGCCAGGAGTGCCACGACCGCCCCGGCCGTGCCGACCGCGAGCCTCTTGCCCGTAAAACTCATTACGTCCGTACCTCCGGGTCCATTCCGGCGACAAGCCTCGCCGGCTCCGTGCGCCCACGCCTGCGAAAGCCCCCGCAGGGGCCCCCGCTCTTCGATACGGCTCCCGCACGCTCCGCGCTCAACCGGCGACGGCACGAGTGACCGATTCCGTCATACAGGCACCATCGGGCACATCACAGTGACCTGCGCCACACCACTGTTGCTTTTGATTGGCGCACCTGTGCGAAGGTGTGCCGGTGACGACAGAGGACAGGACAGCAGCGGACAGCGTGACAGGCACGGCGGACTGGGACGAGCGCGTGGCGGCCGTCTGGGCCGGCTTCGACCGGAACCCGGACACGGACGCGGCGGACTTCCGGGCGCTGATCGACGCGCTCGTCGCCGAGTTGCCCGCCGACAGCCCGTCCGGCCCCTTCGAGCGGGCCTGCGCCTGGGATTCGACCGGCCATTCGGACAAGGCCGTGCCGCTGTACCGGGAGGCCCTCGCGCTCGGCCTCGACGGCTACCGGGGCCGGCGCGCCAAGATCCAGCTGTCCAGCTCACTGCGCAACCTCGGACAGGCGGAGGAGGGCGTCAAACTCCTGTCGCCCGAACTCGTCGGCGTGTCCGACGAGTTGGACGACGCCGTACGGGCGACGCTCGCGCTGTGCCTGGCGAGCCTCGGCCGTGAGCGCGAGGGCCTCTCGCTCGCGCTGGGCGCCCTCGCCCCTCATCTGCCGCGCTACCAGCGGTCCATGGCGAACTACGCGCGGCTGCTCGTGGAACCGGACGGACAATCCCCCGCGCAGCCGGAGAAATAACCCCGGCGGAGAGCCAACCCCCGGCGGCACCGGGGCAGTCCAGGTGACCATCCACCGATTCGCTCGTTCTGCTGAACGTGCAGTCACAGGATGTCGCCCCGCGCCCCCGCCCCGCGTCAGCCGCCGCCCCCGGGCCGGTGGTCGACATCGAGCAGGCCGAGGCCGCGCTCGTCGAGCACTACCCGCGGCTCGTCCGCCTCGCCTACCTGGTGCTGCCGCCGAGCCTCGGCCGCAACCGCCGGGTGCTCACCGCTCACGCGCTCACCCAGCGCACCCTGCCCCGCGGCCGGACCTCCGGCGACACCGCCGTCCTCCCGGCCCAGAAGACCGCCGCCGAGAGCCGTGACCGCGATCCCGGATACGCGTACGTGCGGCTGCGTGTCCTGCGCACGGCGCTGGAGGCGGGCAGGCCGCTGACCTTCCGGGCCTGGCCCACCCGGGCCCAACTGCCGCCGCTGCTCCCCCAGGTGTGGGGGCTGCGGCTCTTCCCGCGCTCCGGCGGAGCCGACGAACTCGCCCTCGACCAGCGGCTGTCGGCGCTGTCCGCCCCTGGCCGCGCCGCCTTCGTCCTGCGCGGTCTCGAACGGCTGGCCGACGCGGACGTACGCAAGGTGCTGGCCGCGGCCGGCGCGGAGAACCCGGCCGCCGCGCTCGCCGAGGCGGACAAGGTGAGTGCCGGGCTCGCGGTGAACGGGCCGGACGAGGCCGCCGAGGCGGACGGGCCGGACGGGCGGTACGGGCTGCTGGCCTCCCCCGAGTTCGACCCGTGCTCCCTGCAGGCCCGGCCCACCGATCTGATGCGCCGCCGCCAGCACGTCAAGGCGGCGATCGCCGCGGCGGCCGCGGTGGCCGTGTGCGGGGCGCTCCTCGGCATGCCCGGTGACGGCTGGGGCCCGGACGGAGCCGCCGCGCCCCCGTACGCGCGGAACCCGGCGGCCCAGGCCGCCCTGGACCCCGGCAGGCTGACGCTGGTCCCGGCGGGGGCCTGGGAGTCGTCCGCGCGCACCGACTTCTCCGTGTGGCCCGCGCGCGGCGAACTCACCGGCGACAAGGGCCTGCTGCGCCGCGCCCTCGCCGTCTGGGCCCGGCCCGGCGAGTCCGTACAGGTCTCGGCGACCCCGGGCACCCCGTCGGGCGCCCCACCGGGACCGCCCCAGCTCCTGTACGCGGGCGTGGTCGACCAGAGCCGGGTGGTGCTGCTGTACGACGGACTGCGCATCGCCCGGTACGCCGAGGCGAAGGACGGCGGCACCCAGGGCGCCGCCCTCGACTTCGCACGGGTCGACGGCGCCACGGGGGCCGACGCGAGCGCGCTGGTCCTGGGCCGCACCGACGGCAACGTCCGCTATCTGACGGCACCGTGGGTGCGTACCGCCACCGTGCGCGACCTGCTGAAGGCCCCCGCCGGTACGGCCGACGACAAGGCCGGAGCGGCCGGTACGACGCGACTGGCGCGCTCGGCGGACGGGGTGACCGAGCCGTTCGCCAGCCCGGCCCAGCAGACCGGCGAGTGCCGTTCCTGGAACGTGCTGGAGCTTGCGGGCCCGACGGGCACCCGGCTGACGACCGACCTCGGTGAGCTGACGCCCGCCCGTCTCACCTCGGGCCGTCCCGGGGACCCCCGCGACGCCTCGGCGGCTGCCTGGTCCCCGCTGGCCTGCTCCCTCGCGGCCGCCCGGGGCCAGGGGGTGCGCGCGGTGAACTCCTGGAGCTACGCCCGGCAGTCCCTCCCCGACGGGAGCGGCGATGCGGAGTGGCTGTGCACCCGCGCGGACACCTGGCGCGGCGGGGGCCCGCGGGTGCTCGCCCAGTTCCACGCGCCGGGGCAGCGGTACGGCGCGGTCGCGGCGAAGGCGGAGAACGCGTCCGCCTGCGGCTCGAAGGATCCGCACGTCCTGGCGGGTGTGCTGTGGAAGTCCGTCGAGGGCGACTGGTACCTCCTCGCCGCGGGCAGCAAGGACACGGCGTCGATCCGTGCGACGGGCGGCGTCAGCGGGGCCGCCCGGAGCAATCTCCTCGCCGTACGGACCGAACAGGGCGCGCAGGCGGCGCTGAAGGGCACCCTCGACAGCGGGAGGGAGATCAACGGCCTTCGCTGAGACGGCTGAACGGCCCCTGGGGCACGGGCTCGTTCGCCGCCGGTCGAGGGCCCGTTCGCGGCCCGTACGCGGCCGGTTCCGATCGGTTCGATCGGTAGGGTGTTCATATGACTACCGGGGTGCGTCGCAGGATGGGCGTCGAGGAGCGACGGCAGCAGTTGATCGGCGTCGCCCTCGACCTGTTCAGCCGACGCTCACCGGACGACGTGTCCATCGACGAGATAGCCTCCGCCGCGGGGATCTCGCGGCCGCTGGTCTACCACTACTTCCCTGGCAAACTCAGCCTGTACGAGGCCGCGTTGAAGCGTGCCTCGGACGATCTGGCGGAACGTTTCGTTGAGCCGCCGGAAGGTCCGCTGGGGGCGCGGCTGCTACGGGTGATGCGGCGCTTCTTCGACTTCGTCGACGAGCACGGGCCCGGTTTCTCGGCACTGATGCGCGGCGGGCCCGCGGTCGGCTCCACCACGACGAACGCCCTCGTGGACGGGGTGCGGCAGGCCGCGTATCTGCAGATCCTGGCTCATCTGCGGGTGGACCGGCCGCCCGCCCGGCTCGAACTGGTCGTCCGTTCCTGGATCTCGCTGGCCGAGGCGACCGCCCTCATCTGGCTGGACGGCCGCCGGATTCCGCGTGGCGAGCTGGAGGTCCAGCTGGTGCACGATTTCGCGGCTCTGGCCGCGGTGAGTGCGGCGTCCGATCCGGAGATGGCCGCGATCCTGCGCGGGGCCCTTGCCGGGGAGCCGACCGAAAGCCCCTTCACGGACCTGGTGACCCGCTTGGTGGCCTTGGCTACCTGAGCCCCCTGCGGCCCGGTGGGGGCGTTCGCGCCGTTCCCCGCGCCCCTAAGGGCGAAGGACAACAGATTGCGTTACTTCCCGCGCCCCCGGGTGGGACGGGGCGCAGCCCCTCCCCGAGGGGCGCGGGGAACTGCGCGGCCGGCCCTCACCGGGCCGCACCGTGAAATCAGCCCCAGGACCCCACGCCGGGCGTCAGTTCACGTACTTCTGGTACGACGGTTCGAGGTCGCGGACCTCCGCGGAAGCGTGCAGGACGACTCCGTCGACCGGCTTCACATGCGCCCGTACAAGCTCCAGCGCCTGGGAGGTCAGCGCCGACTTCACCTCGTCGGACCGCCCGGGCAGCAGCGCCACCGTGACATGCACCAGCGCGTGCCCCGCCGCGTCGGCCCCCACGACGACGTCGTGAACGACCCGGAACCGCGACTTGCACGCCTCGATCTTCGCGGCGGCCGTCTCCACCACCACCTCGTGCAGCGCGACGGCGAACCCCTGCCGGTCGAAGGCGTCGCCGAGCGGCAGGGAGTAGTCGACGGTGATCTGCGGCATGGGCACTCCAGTTCTAGGCAAACAACGCTCACCCTAGCCTCAGCCGGCCGGTGCTCTCAGGGAGACAGCCGCAGGGCGAGAAGCGCGATGTCGTCCTCGCGCTCGTGGCCGAAGCAGTCCAGGAGCGTGTCGCACAGGGCGTCCAGACCGGGCAGCGCGCCGACGGCCGCCGCGCGCAGGTGTTCCATGGAGGCCGCGAGATCCGTACCGCGGGTCTCGATCAGCCCGTCGGTCACCATGAGGAGCCGGTCACCCGCTTCGAGGAACAGCTCGGTCGGCGCCGGATGCGGCAGCCCCACACCGAGCAGCGGCCCGGCGGCCTTCGCGTAGTCGGCCGTACCGGTGTCCCGGAGGATCAGCGGCGGGATGTGGCCCGCGTTCGCGATGCGGGTGCGCCCGGTGGCGGGGTCGATCAGGGCCAGACAGACGGTGGTGGTGATCCCGGGATGGTAGTGCTGCAGCATCCGGTCGAGGCGCTCGGCCAGCACGGCCGGGTCGCTCTCGTCGACGCAGTAGGCGCGCAGCGCGTGCCGGATCTCGACCATGACGGTGGCCGCGTCGAGGGAGTGCCCGACGACGTCGCCCACCGCGGCGAGCACCCCGTCGTGGGTGCGCAGTGCCGCGTAGAAGTCGCCGCCGATCTCGGTCTGCTGCGAGGCGGGTACGTAGCGGACCGCGACGTCGATGCCGAGCAGGTCGGGCAGCCGGTGCGGCTGGGGCAGGAAGCTGTGCTGCAGGGTGAGGGCGACGTGCCGTTCGACCTGGTACATGAGCAGCGGTTCGGCGGCGAGCGCGGTGGCCTGGGCGAGCCGGGCCACCAGGGTCTCCTCCTCCGGGTTCAGCCTGCGCACCCCGCGGGTGGGGGTGGCCAGGCACACCGGGGCCTTGCCGTCCTGGGTGAGGACGAGCGCCAGCCGGGCGTCGTGCTGCACGCCGGGCCGGAAGAACCCGGCGGGCCACAGCGGCGCGGGCACCGTGGTGATCTGCACCCCGGACTGTCCGCGGGTGAGCCGTCGGAGCAGCCCGGCGACGGTCCGGTGGGCGCCCTCGTCGGGCAGTGCGAGCGAGGTGCGGTCCCGGGATATGCCGCGGTACAGCTCGTCGTCCGGGCCGAGGAAGAAGACGGCGGCGGGGGCGCCGGTGAGCCGCGCGGTGCCGTTGGCGGCGGCGTCGGCGAGTTCCTGCAGGGAGCGGGCCGCCTGGATGGTGACGATCGTCTCCGACAGGAGTGTCAGCCGCCGGGCCAGCGCCTGGTCGTCGGCCCGCAGCCGCGCGGTGCGCACGGCGGCCCGGACCACCGCGTCGATCTCCTCGGGCTCGGCGGGAAGCGTCAGATAGGCCTCGCCGCCCGCCTCCAGCGCCCGGCAGCGGTCGCCCGGACTCACGGCGGCCGAGAAGTGCACGACGGGCAGGCCGGCCATGTGAGGCCGGGTCTTGATCCTGCGGCAGAGTTCGAAGCCGCTCATGTCGGACAGGTCGACGTCGACGAGGGCCACGTCGGGCAGGCTTCCCCTGCGCAGTCGTGCGTCGAGTTCGGCGAGTGCCTCGTGGCCGGTGGCGGCCGGGACGACCTGGTGACCGGCTCGGCGCAGCAGGGCGCCCATGGCGTACCGACCTGCCGCCGTGACGTCCACAAGCAGCACGGTCGCGTCTGTCCGCTTGCCGTGGACGTCCATCTGCCAGCCCCTGGACACGCAGGTGGGGCGGCCCGGGGTCCCGGAGCCGCCCCACCAATGTAGTGCCCTGTCAGGAGGTCCGGGAGAACACGGCCGCGGTCCGTCCGGGAACGGTGAACGTGGCCGAGTCCGGCGCGTAGGAGGCGGACTTGACGACGGTGTCCTCGCCGCGGGCCTGCACGGGGTGCAGTGCGTACCGCTTGCCCTTCAGGTCCGGCACCTTCTGTTCCTGCGCCCCGGGGGTCGCGTTGAGCACGACGACGAGGTCGCCGAGTTCCATCGTGATCACGCCGGGTGTCTCGTCCTTGCCGGACAGCGGGAACGACAGCTTCGACTGCACCTGTCCGGCGGTGCCGAGCCCGAAGTCGCTTTCACTCGTACGGATGCGCAGCAGGTCCTGGTATGCGGCGGACGCGCCCTCGATCTGCCGGCAGCCCACCTCGACGGAGGTCAGCAGGGGCTTGGCGTAGGACCACTTGGCCTCGTTGTCGGCGGCCGGCGGCAGCCCCCGCCCGAATCCGTTGCCGCTGCCGGTGCCGTCGCCGCAGTCCCAGTGGATGGCGTTGAACCAGTCGCCGCTGTCGTAGGAGTTGCGGTCGAGGGACTTGGACCGCAGCAGGTCGGTGCCCGCCTGGGAGAGCGTGGGCCCCTGCGACAGGGTGGCCGTGGCCATCGCGAGGACCTGCATCCGTGAACGCTCGGCCGCCGAGGTGCCCTTGGGCAGTTTGAAGGCGAGCGCGTCGAACAGCGACTCGTTGTCGTGCGCGTCCACGTAGGCGAGGGCGTCGCCGGGCGCGTCCGCGTATCCGGCGGGCGCCCCGTTGTAGTCGACCTCGGAGCCCTTGACCCGCTTGCCCGCGGTGTCGGTGAAGGTGTAGTCGGCGAGGTTGCCGGACAGGCCCACCTTGATCAGGTCCTGGTAGTGCAGGAGGCGGGCCTTCTGCTCGGCCGAAGTGCCGTTGTCGTCGGAGGAGTTGGGGTCGGTGTAGAGGCCGGAGGCGAAGCCCTGGACGCCGGGGTCCTCGTCGAAGGGGCCGCCGCCGCGTACGGCGTCACGGGCCCGGTCGGAGAAGGTGGCGATGCCGGTGCCGGCCATGTTCTTCTGGGTGGCCTGGACGAACCGGGCGTCGTCCGCGACCTCGCCGAAGTTCCAGCCCTCGCCGTAGAGGACGATCTTCTTGCCGTCGACGCCGTCCTTGGCGGGGGTGAGCGCGTCGAGGGCCTTGCGGACCGCGAGGATGTTGGCCTTGGGGTGGTGGCCCATCAGGTCGAAGCGGAAACCGTCGACCTTGTACTCCCTGGCCCAGGTGACGATCGAGTCGACCACCAGTTTGCCCATCATGGCGTTCTCGGGCGCCGTGTTGGCGCAGCAGGTGGAGGTGGCGACGCCGCCGTCGGCGAGGAGCCGCTGGTAGTAGCCGGGGACCACCTTGTCGAGCACGCTCGTGTCGGCCTGACCGCTCGCGGGGGTGTGGTTGTAGACCACGTCCATGACGACCCGCAGCCCGTCCTCGTTGAGCGACTTCACCATCTGCCGGAACTCGACCGTGCGGCGCGTCCCGTCGGGATCACTGGCGTACGAGCCCTCGGGCACCGTGTAGTGGTACGGGTCGTAGCCCCAGTTGTACGCGTCCTTCGCGGCGCTCTTCGCCACGCACTCCTGCTGCTTGTCGGAGTCGGCGGCGTAGGAGGGCAGATCGCAGTCGGGCGTGGCCTGGTCCGCCTTCTTCTCGGGGATGGTGGCGATGTCGAAGGCGGGCAGGAGATGAACGTACGAGGTCCCGGCCCCGGCCAGCTTCTTGAGGTGCTCGGAACCCGCGCTGTCCTTGTCGGTGAAGGCGCGGTAGGTGCCCTTGTCCTTCGCCGGGACGGTCCTGTCGTCGACGGAGAAGTCGCGGATGTGCAGTTCCTGGATCTGCGCGTCCTTCAGCGGGACGGCCGCGGGCTTCTTCAACCCCGACCAGCCTCCCGGCGCAAGGGACTTGTCGTCCAGGTCTACGACGAGGCTGCGCGCGGAGTTCGCGGTGAGGGCGACCGAGTAGGGGTCGGTGACCTTGTTGGTGACGAGTTGGCGGACGCTGGGCGCCCACACCTTCACGACGTACCGGTAGGGCTTGCCCTTCCAGGACGTGGGCCCGGTGACGGACCAGACGCCGGTGGCGGAGTCCCGTTTCATGGCGGTGGTGGTGCCGCCGATCTCCAGTGAGACCTGCTGGGCGGTCGGCGCCCAGACGGCCAGCGTGGGGCGGCCGGCGCGGAACGTCGGACCCAGGTCCGCCTTCGTCGCGGCGGTGCCGTACACGTCGTCGAGGACGCCCGCGATCTGTACGCCCGTCGCCGCGAGCACGGCTCCGTTGGCGGCCCGCTGGGAGGCGACCAGCTGGCCGCGCAGGGACTCGCGCACCCGGTCGCGGTCGCGCGGGTCGACGGACCAGGCCTGGTAGTCCTTGAGGTGCGGGAACTTCGCCTTCTGCGCGTCGGTGAGCGTGGCCCTGTCCAGCCGGAGCCACCGCTCGTCGTCGCTGGTGAGCGTGCCGTTCGCGGCCTTGATGCTCCCGTCCCGGGAGTACAGCAACTGGGTCGACGCGGCGCTCTCGTTGCCGTTCCAGGCCACGGTGTTCCGGTCGATCCAGACCGCCTTGGAGGTGGTCAGGTCGAGCGCTGCCGCGCTGCCCGCCGGCTGCGGCAGCAGGTACTTCTCCTGGCCACCCAGGAGCCACACTTCATATCCACTGGCGGTCAGGTCGAGCGACTGGTCGGTGGGAAGGTCCTTCTCGTCGCCCTTGTGGAGGATGTAGCTGAGGCTGGTGGCCCCTTCGGCGAGCGGCACCTCGTAGACGGCGCCGTACGTGTCGGTCCGCACCGGCTCCAGGGGCTTCGACCAGTCCGTGGGGTTCGCGGCGCCGGTCCAGGTGTGCAGACCCCAGCCGTCGTGGTCGCCGTCGGCACGCTGGTAGTGCAGGACCGCCTTGGTCCTGTCCGGGGCCGGATGGTCGGCGGCCGGCTTGTCGGTCCGTACGGCCTCCTTGCCCTGCTCGACCCAGACCTCGCCGGTCTTCGTGACGTCGATCGTGCGGTCGGCGGAGACGTCCTTGGCGCCGTCCTTGTCGATGACCAGGAAGTTCACGGCCGAGGCGCCCGGCTTCAGCTTCACGTGGGCGAAGGCGCCGTAGGCGTCCCGGCCGGTGAAGTCGTGGCCCTCGGGCCAGGTGGTTCCCTCACCGTCGGCGATGTCGCCCCAGGCATAGAGCCGCCAGTCGGTGTAGTCGCCGTCCTCGCGCTTGTAGTGGACGATCGCGTAGTCGCGCGAGGAGGCGGTAGGCACCTCCGCCACGGGCGGGATGCCGGTGGTGGAGGCGGCCGTCGCGCTCACCGTGCGTCCGGCCGAGTCGATGACAACGGCCTTGTAGCGCAGGGCGGTTCCGGCCGGCACGTCCTCGCCGACGACCTGGGTGACCTTGTAGGGGGCGTGGTCGGCGGAACCCAGCGTCTTCCACTTGCCGTTGCCGACCTGGGCGGCGAAGACGACGCGGTCGAGCCGACCGCCGCCCCCGTCGACGTCGGCGGAGATCTCGACCGTGCCGGTGGCGCCCGCGGCGGGCGCCTTCAGCGTGACGGACGGCTTGGCGCCGGGCGCCGGGACCCTGCCCGCGGCCTTGAACACGACCGCGGAACCGGCCGGGACGGTCACGGTGATCTTCTTGTCGGAGCCACTCCTCAGCGTGCCCTCGGCCCCGTAGATCCCACGGAAGGTCATCCCCGCCGAACCGGTCGCGAAGGTGGCGCTCTTCGCCGCGCCCGCGTTGTTCACAGCGACCACGTACTCGACGCCGGTCCTCGCGTCCGTACGGGAGAAGGCGTAGACGCCGGCGCCGTCGGCCGCGTACCGCTCGGTCTGTACGCCGTCCGCGAGGGCGGGATCGGCCTTGCGAAGCTTGGCGAGCGCGGCGATCTGCCGGTACAGGGGCGCGTTCGTGTCGTACGCGTCCTCGGCGTGCGTGCGGTCGGTGCCGAGCCGGTCGTCGTCCAGGTAGTCGGCGGTCCTCGACGCGAACATGGTCTGGCGGGCGTCCTTGTCTCCGCCCGCACCGGTGAAGCCCTGCTCGTCGCCGTAGTAGACGACGGGGTTGCCGCGGCCGAGGAACATCAGCTCGTTGGCGAGCCTGCTCTTCTTCACCAACTCGGCGTCGGACGCGCCGGGGTTGTCCTGCTTGAGGAACGAACCCATGCGGCCCATGTCGTGGTTGCCGAGGAAGGTGACCTGCTCGTACGCGTTGGCCTTGTCCGTCGTGTACTTGTAGTCGTCCCCGAAGACCGAGGCGAGCCGCTGCGCGCTGCCGCCCTGGGAGGCGTACGCCCGTGCCGCGTCCTGGAACGGGAAGTCGAGGGTGGAGTCGAGGCGGCCCTCGGTGACGTACGGGGAGGTGATCGACGTGTCCGCCGAGTACACCTCACCGAACATGAAGAAGTCGTCCCGGCCGTGCCTGGACGCGTACGCGTCCAGGGCGGTGGCCCACTGGGTCCAGAACTCCATGTCGACGTGCTTGACGGTGTCGATCCGGAAACCGTCGATGTCGAAGTCCCGCACCCACCGCTGGTAGATCTTCTCCATGCCGGTGACGACCTCGGGACGCTCGGTCCACAGGTCGTCGAGCCCGGAGAAGTCACCCTGCTCGGAGCTCTCCCCGGCGAAGGCCGAGTCGCCGCGGTCGTGGTACATCGTCGGGTCGTTGAGCCAGGAGGGGACCTTGGCGTTCTTCTTCGCGGGGGCCACGACGGGGGTACGCGGGAAGGAGTCACGGTCGACGGCGGGGAACTTCCGGTCCCCGTCGGCGTACTCGGTGTCGTCGAAGGGCTCGCCGTCCTTCGTCAGATACGGGAAGGCGCCCTTGGAAAGGTAGGAGTAGGACTTCTCCTCGTAGTCGACGACGTCGGCCGTGTGGTTGGTGATGACGTCGAAGAAGACCTTCATGCCCTTGCCGTGGGCCTTGTCGATCAGCCGTTCCAGGTCCGCGTTCGTCCCGAAGTGCGGGTCGACCTGCGTGAAGTCGGTGATCCAGTAACCGTGGTAGCCGGCCGAGGCTCCCCCAGACTCCGTCTGGGAGGTGCCCCCAGTGCCGGTGCCCTGCACGGGCTGGTTCTTGAAGATCGGCGCCAGCCAGATGGCGGTGGTGCCGAGGTCCTTGATGTAGTCGAGCTTCTTCGTCAGGCCCTTGAGGTCGCCGCCCTGGTAGAAGCCCTTGTCGGTGGGGTCGTAGCCCGTTTCGAGCCGGGAGCCGGTGAGGCCGCCCTTGTCGTTCGCCGTGTCGCCGTTGGCGAACCGGTCCGGCAGGACGAAGTAGAACTGCTCGCGGGTGAGGTCGTTACGGGCCGGCGTCTTCGCCAGGGCCGCGTCCGACGGGGGTGCGGGTGGGGCTGCCGCGCTCGCGGCGAGGGGCTGGACCAACGCTGCGGCGAGGGTGGCCGCGGCGACGGCCGCGGTCCGTCTGCGACGCGGGGAACGGGGCGCTCTGGGCGGCGCCGGCCATGTCGGTATCACGGGCCTGAACTCCTTGCGGTGGGATCCGCGTGACCGTATCGCCGCTGAAACCCTTTCAGCAAGAGTCTTGCAAAGGGTAGAAAACAGTTTCAGCGACGGTCCTGGCCGGCACCGGCCACAACCAAAGGACTGCGCCGTTCCCCGCGCCGTCAGGGGCGCGGGGAACGGCGCAGTCTTTTGGGTCGGCCCCCGCCCAGCCGCAGGCGGAACGGCAGTCAGCAGGTGGACTTGCCTGCGTATACCGCCAGCGCCGTGTTCGCGGCGAGCGTCGTCGTCAGCTGACCCGAGCCGTTCACCGTCACGGTCGACCCCGCCTGCACATTGCAGTACGTGCCCGCGGCGAGCGACGTCTGATAGGTGCGCGAAAGCGAGGAAGACTCGTGGTTGATGGCCACGAACCCCTTCCCGCCCCGGCCGAAGGCGATCGCGTCACCCCCGTTGTCCCACCAGTTGGTGACCGACTCGCCCCGGACGGTGTTGCGGAAGGCGACCATCGACCGGATTTCCGGCCAGGCGTGCTGGCACTTCCAGCCGTCCTGCCAACAGGCGTTCACCGAACCCCCGTTGGGCGGCCCGGCGTCCGTCGACGAGAACTCGTACCCGGAGTTGATGTCGGGCGCCCCGTACGGGTACGCCAGCATGAACACGTTCGCCAGGGTGTAGTTCGCGTTGTCCTTGTAGCTGAGCGTCGACCCGTTGCGCTCGGTGTCGTGGTTGTCGACGAAGACCCCCGAGACCCCGCTGCTCATGTACCCCCAGCCCTCGCCGTAGTTCTTCAGGTAGGCGAGGTTCTCGTTGTTGAAGACGCGCTTGAGGTCGAACGCGTACCGGAACTCCTGGACGTCCCCGGTCCCGGTGTACTCGGTGAGCTGGACCGCCTCGCCGGCCCCGTAGATGGCTTCCTGCTTCCAGTAGGCGGACGTGTTGCTCAGCCGCCCCTTGATGTTGGCGAGGTCGGCGGCCGGTATGTGCTTGGCCGCGTCGACGCGGAAGCCGTCGACACCGAGGGAGAGCAGGTCGTTGAGGTACTTGGCGATGGCGGAGCGGACGTACTCCTCGCCGGTGTCCAGGTCGGCGAGCCCGACGAGTTCGCAGTTCTGGACGTTCCCGCGGTCCTGGTAGTTGCTGATCTGCGCGGTGCAGTTGTCGAAGTCGGGCGACGAGTACAGGCCCGGGTAGTCGTACTTCGTGTAGGACGAGCCGCCCGTACCGGTGCCGCTGCCCGCCGACATGTGGTTGATGACCGTGTCGGCGACGACCTTCACACCGGCCGCGTGACAGGTGCTGACCATGTTCTGGAAGGCCGTACGGTCACCGAGGCGCCCGGCGATCTTGTAGCTGACGGGCTGGTACGAGGTCCACCACTGCGAGCCCTGTATGTGCTCGGCGGGCGGCGAGACCTGGACGTATCCGTAACCGGCCGGGCCCAGCCGGTTGGTGCACTCCTTGGCCACGGAGGCGAAGTTCCACTCGAAGAGGACGGCGGTGACGTCCTTGGTGCCTGGTGGGGAGGCGTGTGCGGGGCCGGCGGTGCTCGCGGGGACGACGAACGCGGCGGCCGCCACGGCGAGCGCACAGGACAGAGCTCTCTTGGCCATGTGGGGGTCCCTTCTCCGTTGAAGGTTCTTGCTGCAAAATTCAACAGCAGTGCGGTGCCGCAGATCGTAGAAGCCCGCCTCCCAAAGCGGAAGACGGGCTTCTGAAAATTCCTGAAAGTTCTTACAGGAGACGTGGGTTGACGGACGGTTGGTGGACGGTCAGTCGGCGATCCACCACACGGTGGCGTCAGCGGGCAGCTTCGCCTCGCCGTCGTCCGTGACGGTCACCTCGCCGCTCGCGAGCAGCACCCGCCCGTACGCGCGGACGGTCGCCGCCTCTCCCCCGGTGTTGGCGGTGCAGACGAACGCCCCACGGCGGAAGGCCAGCACCCCTTCGGGCGCCTTGAGCCACCCGACACGGTCGCCCGCGCCGAGGTCGGCCTGCTCACTGCGCGCGGCGAGCGCGGCCCGGTACAGCTCAAGGGTCGAGCCGGTCACCCCGGTCTGCGCCTCGACGCTCAGCTCGCCCCACCCGGACGGCTGCGGGAGCCAGCTGCCGCCACCGCCGAACCCGTACGAGGAGCCCTCGCGGTTCCACGGGATGGGTACCCGGCAGCCGTCGCGGAACCCGTCCTGGCCGGCGCCCCGGAAGTACGCGGGGTCCTGGCGGACCTCGTCCGGCAGGTCGACGACGTCCGGCAGGCCCAGTTCCTCGCCCTGGTACAGGTACGCGGACCCGGGCAGCGCGAGCATCAGGAGGGTGGCCGCACGCGCTCGGCGCAGGCCCAGTTCGCGGTCTCCGGCGAGGCGGATCTGGGTGCCGAGCCCGGCCGGGTTGGCGAACCGGGTCGCGTGCCGGGTCACGTCGTGGTTGGACAGCACCCAGGTGGCGGGGGCGCCCACGGGGCGCATCGCGTCGAGGGTGCGGTCGATGCAGGCACGCAGCTCCTCGGCGTCCCAATGGGTGCTCAGGTACTGGAAGTTGAAGGCCTGGTGCAGTTCGTCGGGGCGCACGTAGTTGGCGGTGCGCTCGACGGTCGGCGTCCACGCCTCGGCGACGAAGATGCGGTCGCCCGAGTACTCGTCCAGCACGAGCCGCCACTGGCGGTAGATCTCGTGCACACCGTCCTGGTCGAAGAACGGCATGACATCGTTGCCCAGGAGCTTCAGCTGCTCGTGGGATCCCAGGTCGGGCAGTCCTTCCGCCTTCACAAGGCCGTGGGCCACGTCGATCCGGAAGCCGTCGACGCCGATGTCGAGCCAGAACCGCAGCACCGAGCGGAACTCGTCGCCGACCGCCGGGTGGTCCCAGTCGAAGTCGGGCTGCTCGGGCGCGAAGAGGTGGAGGTACCACTCGCCGGGGGTGCCGTCCGGCTCGGTGACGCGGGTCCAGGCGGGGCCGCCGAAGATGGACTCCCAGTCGTTGGGCGGCAGTTCACCGTTCTCGCCCTTGCCGGCGCGGAAGTGGTAGCGCTCCCGGGTCGGCGAACCGGGCCCCTCCGCGAGGGCGCGCTTGAACCACTCGTGCTGGTCGGAGGAGTGGTTGGGGACGAGGTCGACGATGATCCTCAGGCCCAGTTCATGGGCGTCGCGGATCAGCGCGTCGGCGTCGAGCAGATTGCCGAACATGGGGTCCACGGCCCGGTAGTCGGCCACGTCGTAACCCGCGTCGGCCTGCGGCGACGCGTAGAAGGGGCTGAGCCACACGGCGTCGACGCCGAGGTCTCGCAGATACGGGAGTCGGGAACGTACGCCCTCCAGGTCGCCCATGCCGTCACCGTTGCTGTCGGCGAAGCTGCGCGGATAGACCTGGTAGATCACCGCGTCGCGCCACCAGTCGCGGCGGTCGGCGACGGTCACAAGAGCGGAGTTCGGCGCCGGGTCGGCGGAGTGCTGGCTCATAACATCCTTGATACGTAACGGAGTCACACGGTCAGGTTCAGACACTGGGGGCGCCGAAGGGGCGCGGGGCTGTATCGATATGCGGCCTCCGCCGCGTGGGCGCGCCCAGCCACGACGGGGCCGCGGACAGCCAACGACCTCAGCGGCTCGCGTCCCGGCAGGGGTCACCCCTTCGTGCCACCCGCGGTCAAACCGGTCACCAGGTTCTTCTGCACAAGGTAGAAGAACGCCGACACCGGAATGGCCACCAGCACAGCCGTCGCGGCCATCAGGTTCCGCTGGGCGTCGTGCTCACTGACAAAGCTCTGCAGCCCGACCGCGAACGTGTACTTCGTGTCGGACAGCATGAACGTCGAGGCGAACGCGACCTCGCCGAACGCGGTGATGAAGCTGTAGAACGCGGCGACGGCGAGACCCGGCTTGGCGAGCGGCAGTATCAGCCGGAAGAACGTGCCGAAGGGCGAGAGCCCGTCGACGCGCCCCGCCTCGTCGATCTCGAAGGGGATCGTGTCGAAGTACCCCTTGAGGAGCCACGCGCAGTACGGCACGGCCGTCGAGCAGTAGACGAGGATCAGGCCGAAGTAGTTGTCGATGAGCTGGAGTTCGCTCAGGATCTCGTACATCGGGACCATCAGTACGGCGACCGGGAACATCTGGGTCACCAGCAGGACCCACATGAACTTCTTGTAGCCGGGGAAGCGCATGCGTGAGACCGCGTAGCCGGTGGTGGCGGCGACCAGGACACCGATGACGGTCGTGCCCAGCGACACGACGAGCGTGCTCCACAGCCAGTCGAAGAACGGCGTGTGCTGCAACACGAACGTGTAGTTGTCGAACGTCATCTTGCCGAGGATGCCCCCGGGGTGCAGGTAGTCGTCCTTGTCCGGGCCGAGGGACAGGTAGACCAGCCAGGCGATCGGGAACAGGGCTATCAGGCTGGCGACGATGAGGATGCCGTGCGAGGTCAGGGCCCCGGCGCGACTGCGCTCACCGCGCCTCGGCCCCTTGCCCGCCGGCGCGGCGCCCGCGGGGGCCCCGCCCACCGGGGCGGGGGTCTTGACGGTCGTGGTGCTCATGGGGGCTCCTGCCTCAGATCGCGAGCTGCTGCTCATTGCGGGCCAGCCAGCGGCGGTAGACGGAGGTGAAGACGATCAGGATGGACAGCAGCAGGACGCCGTACGCGGCGGACTGCGCGTAGTCGCGCGGCTGTTGGCCGAAGCCCAGTTGGTAGGCCCAGGTGACGAGGATCTGCGCGTCCGGCGCGGTGTCGCCGAAGAGCAGGAAGATGATGGCGAACTGGTTGAACGTCCAGATGATGCCCAGCAGTACGACGGTGGAGCTGACCGACTGCAGGCCCGGCAGGGTCACGTGCCGGAAGCGCTGCCAGGCGCCCGCGCCGTCCATCTCGGCGGCCTCGTACAGGACCGGGTCGATGGACTGCAGGCCGCCGAGCAGCGAGACCATCATGAACGGCACACCGCACCAGGTGTTGACCATGATCGCGGCGGTCCGCTGCCAGAAGGTGTCCTCGAGCCAGAGCGGCGAGGGCAGATGCACCGCGTCGAGCATGGAGTTGATGATGCCGCCGTCGGCGAGCATGAAGCGCCAGCCGAAGACGGTGACGAAGGTCGGCACGGCCCACGGCAGGACGAGTACGAGCCGGTAGAACGTGCGGCCGCGCAGCTTCTGGTTGAGCAGCAGCGCGAGGCCCAGCCCGATGGCGTAGTGGAGCAGCACGCACACCGCCGTCCACACGATCGTCCAGATGAAGTGCGACCAGAACCGGTCGTACGCCGTCGGTCCCCACAGGATGTCGGCGTAGTTGTCCAGGCCGATGAACTCGTACGTGGCGTCGATGTGGTTGACGCCGATCGTGCGGGCCGAGTTGAGGCTGGTGGCGTCGGTGAACGTCAGGTAGATGCCGCGCAGCAGCGGATAGAGCACCAGTACACCGAGTACGACGACGACCGGGGCGGTCATCGCGTACGCGTACCAGTACTTGCGGTACGCGTGCTTCATGCGCTGGAGCGGGCCGGGGCGCGGGGCCCGGCTCCCCCGGCGCTTGCCGGTCGCGCGGTCGATGACGACTGTCATGGTTCGACACCTTCTGGAAAATCAGGGGCTGATCAGCAGGCCTGTCGTGGGCGTGGGCATGGCCGGTGGCCGCCGGACCGTTCCCGCCACGGCGGGCGGGACGGTCCGGCGGCCACCCGGGCTCACTTGCTGAAGTCCGGGACCAGCTTGGCGATCGCGGTCTCGGCGTTGCTCAGGCCCTTGTCGAGGGACTCCTTGCCACCGGCGACCTTGGGCAGCTCGGTGTCGAGCGGACCCCACAGGGAGCTGTACTCGGGCAGCGCCGGACGCGGCTGGGCCGCGGCGAGCACGCCCTGGTAGCCGGCGATCCCCGGGTCGGACTTGACCTCGGTGGTGTAGGCGTCGTCGCGGGTCGGCAGCGTGGAGTTCTTGAGCGCGACGGTCTCCTGGGACTTCGCCGAGGTCATGAACTTCAGGAACTTGAGCGAGGCCTCCTGGTGGGCCTTGTCCGAGCCCGCGTACACGGAGAGGTTGTGGCCGCCGGTCGGGGCGCCCGCCTTGCCGCTGCTGCCGGCCGGGACGGTGGCGATACCGAGGTTGCCCTTGTCCTTGAAGGCCGAGCCCTTGTAGAAGTTCGTGATCTCCCACGGGCCCTGGATGATCGAGGCGACCTTGCCGTTGACGAAGGCGTCCTGGATGTGGGCGTACGCGTCGGCGGTGGTGTCGGCCTTGTGCAGGCCCTTGCCGTCGAACAGGCCCTGCCAGGTCTCGTAGCCCTTGACCGCCTCGGGCGAGTTGACGGTGATCTTCTTGGCGTCGGCGTCGACCGTGTCGGTGCCCTCGCCGTAGAGGAACGACTGCGCGTAGTAGGCCTGGGTGGAGCCCCAGTAGCCGTCGACGCCCGTCTTCTTCTTCACGGTGCCGGCGTCCGTCTTGAGGTCGGCCCAGGTGGTGGGCGCCGCGTCGATGCCGGCCTTCGCGAAGAGCTTCTTGTTGTAGACCAGCGCGAGGGTGTCGGTGACCAGCGGCACACCGTACGTCTTGCCCTCGTACTTGGCCTGCTCGATCAGGCTGGGCTGGAACTTGTCCTGCTCCGCGAGGGCCTCGGTGCCGTCGAGCGGCAGGAAGAAGCCCTTCTTGGCGAACGCTGGGGTCCAGCCGACCTCGGACCGCAGGACGTCCGGAGCGCCCTTGGAACCGGCGGCGGTGTCGAACTTGTTCTGCGCCTGGTCGAAGGGCACGTTGACGTACTTGACCTTGATGTCCGGGTTGGCCTTCTCGAATTCCTTCACGAGGGCCTTGTACGTCGGTGCCTCGTTGGTGGCGTTGGACGTGTCCCACCACGTGAGGGTGACCGGGCCGTCCGCCTTGCCACTGTCGTCGCTGTCTCCGCCGCAGGCCGTCGCCGCGAGAGCGAGGGACGCCACCAGTGCGGTGGCCGCTATGCCACGCCGCATGAGTTCTCCTTGAGGGTGAAAGCCCGTGTGCTTCGAGGGGGCGGTCCCGTCCGCCGTCCCTGCCGACTCGCCGACCGCACCGTTGCCGCCGTCGGGCGACGTGAACGTAACAGCGATGAAAGCGTCGCGAAAGGCCTTGCAGCAAAAAAGTGCAAGACCGAGGGACAGTTACCCCGCCGTGACCTCTTCGGAACCGTCCTGATCTGCCTGGATGCCTTGCCACAGGGGGATTCGTAGGGTGTGGGACCGCTGTGCAAGACTCTGCAAGCTCTTGCCATACCCGTCCGTCACGGGGATCATCGGCCCTCGGCGCCTTGCAGGAACCACCCCGCCCCCACGGGCGCACGCGGCGGACCACGACCACCCCCACACGACAGTGCCGACCAGAATCACGAGGGAACGCGATGACGCAGCAGCCCGGAGCGGGCCGTCCACATGCCCGTGCACGGCGTTCGTTCAGTGGGCAACGCGATCCCCGGCCGGTACAGTCCAATCCCGTGACCACACGGCTTGCCGACATCGCAGCGCAGGCGGGGGTGAGCGAAGCGACCGTCAGCCGCGTCCTGAACGGGAAGCCGGGCGTCGCCGCCACCACCCGCCAGTCCGTTCTGGCCGCGCTCGACGTGCTCGGCTACGAGCGTCCCGTCCGTCTGCGCCAGCGCAGCGAGGGGCTCGTCGGGCTGATAACCCCGGAGCTGGAGAACCCGATATTCCCGGCCCTGGCCCAGGTCATCGGTCAGGCGCTGACGCGGCAGGGCTACACGCCGGTCCTCGCGACCCAGACTCCGGGCGGCTCCACCGAGGACGAGCTGACCGAGATGCTGGTCGACCGGGGGGTCGCCGGCATCATCTTCGTCTCCGGACTGCACGCGGACACCTCCGCGGACATGCAGCGCTACGAGCAACTGCGCGGGCAGGGAGTGCCGTTCGTCCTCGTCGACGGTTTCTCGCCGAAGGTGCAGGCGCCCTTCATCTCGCCGGACGACCGGGCGGCGATGGCCCTGGCGGTCACGCACCTCGTCTCGCTCGGCCACACCCGGATCGGTCTCGCGCTCGGGCCGAAGCGGTTCGTGCCGGTGCAGCGCAAGATCGAGGGCTTCGTCCGCACGATGCAGGACCTGCTGGGCCTGGCCGCGGCCGACATCGAGGAGCGCCTGGTCCAGCACTCGCTGTACACGCTGGAGGGCGGACAGGCGGCCACGGCGGCGCTCATCGACCGCGACTGCACGGCGATCGTCTGCGCCAGCGACATGATGGCGCTGGGTGCCATACGGACGGCCCGGCAGCGCGGCCTCGAAGTCCCGGACGACATCTCCGTCGTCGGCTTCGACGACTCCCCGCTGATCGCCTTCACGGACCCGCCCCTCACCACGGTCCGCAAGCCGGTACCGGCGATGGGCCAGGCCGCGGTGCGTACGCTGCTGGAGGAGATCGGCGGGACACCGGCGCCCCACAGCGAGTTCGTGTTCATGCCGGAACTGGTGGTGCGGGGCTCGACGGCTTCGTCCCCCGGGGACCGCAATCGCACGTGACCGCACATCATCGCGCGTGATCATGCGTGCCGTCGTGCGCAGGGAGTAGTGCTCCACCTACTTCAGGTGTAGAACGTGCGACCAGGACCCACCCAAGGGATGATCGGTCGGGAAAGGCTCATCTGGCAGACTCTGTCCCTATGGGTGAGAGCACCGTGACGACACTGGAAGGCCAGGAGCAGGCCCCTCCACAGCCCGTCGCGGACGAGGCGCACGGCAGCGCGGGACACCGTTTCCTGCGAAGGCCGCGCACGCCCCGCCGCCCCCGGCTCTGGTTCGAGATCCTGCTCATCGGCGTGAGTTACTGGACGTACTCACTGATCCGCAACGCGGTTCCGGAGCAGCGGACCCAGGCGCTGGAGAACGCCGACTGGCTCTGGAGGACGGAGCACCACCTCGGCATCGCCGTGGAGGAGTCCGTCAACCACACCGTGAACTCGGTGACTTGGCTGATCGTCGGTATGAACTACTACTACGCGACCCTGCATTTCGTGGTGACCATCGGCGTCCTGGTGTGGCTCTACCGCAGCCACCCCGGCCGGTACGCGGCCACCCGCACGGTCGTCTTCGCCACCACGGGCGTGGCACTGGTCGGTTACTACCTGTATCCGCTGGCCCCGCCGCGCCTGATGAACGGCAACGACTTCATCGACACGGTCGTGGTCCACCAGACCTGGGGCTCGATGGCCTCCGGCGACCTGAAGAGCATGTCGAACCAGTACGCCGCGATGCCCTCCATGCACATCGGCTGGTCCCTGTGGTGCGGCCTCACGATCTTCGCCCTGGCGTCCGTCCCGTGGGTACGGGTCCTGGGTCTGCTCTACCCCGTGGCGACCCTGGTGGTCATCGTCGCCACGGCCAACCACTTCTGGCTGGACGCGGTGGGCGGCATGGCCTGCCTGGCGTTCGGCTTCGCGGTGGCGAGAATCTGGTACGGATCCCTGCCGTACGCGCTTCCGCGGCAGGTCCCGCCCGGAGCCGGACCCAAGCCCTGGCCCAGAGTCAGGGCCAGGGCCAGGGCCAGGGTCGGGACCAAGGCCTGAGAGTCCGGGGCCGGGTCACTCCCCGCCCCCACCGTCTCCGTCGGCCTCCCTCAGCGCCTGGAGGAAGCTCCGCAGCGCGGGTGTCGGGGGCGCCGCCTCCCGTACGGCGGCGAAGATCACCCGGACCGGCTCCGGCCGGCGGACCTCCCGTACGACCACTCCGGGGTGCCTGCTGCCGAGGCCCAGGCGCGGGACCAGGCTCACGCCGAGGCCCGCCGCGACGAACCCCTGCGCGGTCACGTAGTCCTCGCTCTCCACCACGAACCGGGGCCGGAACCCGGCGGTCTCGCATGCCGAGAGCTGCGCGTCCAGGCAGGGTCCGGGCCACTCACTGCCCACCCACGGCTCCTCCGCGAGGTCGGCCAGCGCCACGGTCCGCCGTCCGGCCAGCCGGTGCCCCTTCGGCAGCACGGCGAGATACGGATCGTCGAGCAGCCGCACCAGCCGCACACCGTCCACCCCGGCCGCCTCCTCCCCCTCCTCATGGCTCTCGCTCTCCGGACGCACCACGAGGGCCAGGTCCGCCCTGCCCTCCCGTACGTCCGGCAGCGGGTCCTCGGGGTCGGTGAGCTTCAACTCGATCCGCACCCCCGGGTGTTCGGCCCGTACCCGGGCCACCGCCGGGGCGACCAGGGCGGCCCCCGCCGTCGCGAAGTACCGCACCGCGAGCCGCCCCGTACGGCCCGCCCGCAGGTCGGCGAGCGCGGTCTCGGCCTCGGCGACCTGGCGGCCGATGACGTCCGCGTAGCCGGTGAGGAGCAGCCCGGCCTCGGTGGGCCGCACGCCCCGTCCGACCCGTTCGAGCAGGGGTGTGCGGGCCTCCTTCTCCAGTACCGCGATCTGCTGGCTGACCGCCGAGGGCGTGTAGCCGAGCCGGGTCGCCGCCGCCGTCACGGAGCCGCTGGTCACCACGGCCCTGAGCATCTGCATGCGTCGCACATCAAGCATGTAGGACAGGTTAACGGTCCATGCAACATCTTTCACTTGTCCTTACAGAGTACGTGGCTCACCGTGGACGCATGCCGCTCACCTCGTCCCTGCGCATGGCTGCCCTGGCCCTCCTCTGGGGGTCGGGCTTCCTGTGGATCAAACTCGCCCTGAACCACGGCCTGTCCCCGGCCCAGATCACCATCACCCGCTGCGCCCTCGGCACGGCCGTGCTCCTCCTCCTGGCCCGCTCGGCCGGCCAGCGCCTCCCACGCGACCGCGGGACGTGGGGCCACCTCGTCGTCGCCGCCCTGTTCTGCAACGCGATCCCCTTCGCCCTCTTCAGCGTCGGTGAGCAGACGGTGGACTCCGGCATCGCGGGCGTGCTGAACGCGACAACTCCCCTGTGGTCGCTGCTGATCGGGATCGCCCTCGGCACGGACCGCGGGCTCGGCCGCACGCGCCTGGCCGGCCTGTTCCTGGGCTTCGCCGGTACGCTCCTGATCTTCGCCCCGTGGCACCGTTCGGGTCTGCTGACCTGGGGTGCGGTGGCGCTGCTGGCCGCGGCGGCGAGCTATGCGGTCGCCTTCGCGTACATGGCGCGCACGCTGACCGGGCGGGCGGCGCCGCTGGCCGTATCGGCGGCGCAGCTTCTGACGGCCACGGGGTGGACGTGCGTGGCGCTTCCCGCCGCCGGGGCCGTCCGGACCGACATCACGGGGCTGCTGGCGGTGACCGCGCTCGGTGTTCTCGGGACGGGGGTCACGTTCTATCTCAACTACCGCCTGATCGCGGACGAGGGGGCCACGAGTGCGGCGACGGTGGGGTATCTGCTGCCGGTGGTGTCGGTGGGGTTGGGTGCGCTTTTCCTGGGCGAGGAGGTCGGGTGGCGGGTGCTCGCGGGGATGGGTGTGGTGCTGGCCGGGGTGGCTTTGAGTCGCCACCGCCGCCCCTTCCCGTTCCCGACCACGCATGGGGGCTGCGCCCCCTCGCCCCCGAAATCGCGCTTCGCGCTCGTCCTCAGACGCCGGACGGGCTGAAATGCGTGCAGCCCGTCCGGCGTCTGAGGACCGGGGGTTCGGGGGCGGAGCCCCCGAGGAGAACCCGGCGTCACCCGCCGTAGAACAGCTCGTCCACGACCGCCCGCGCCCGCCGCGTCGTACGCCGATAGTCATCGAGCATGTCCCCCACATGCCCGGGGCCGTAACCCAGATACCGACCCACCGCCGCCAACTCCCGCCCGTCGGACGGAAACGTGTCCCCCGCCCGCCCCCGAACCAACATCACGGCGTTCCGCACCCGAGTCGCCAACACCCACGCCTCGTCGAGCGTCGACGCATCCTCCCCGGAGATCAGCTCGGCCGCACAGGCGGCGGCGAGCGCCTCCCGCGTGCGGGTGGTCCGAAGCCCCGGCTCCACCCACCCGTGCCGCAGCTGCAGCAACTGCACGGTCCACTCCACGTCGGACAGCCCGCCCCGCCCCAGCTTGGTGTGCAGCGTCGGATCGGCCCCGCGGGGCATCCGCTCGGTCTCCATCCGGGCCTTGAGCCGCCGGATCTCCCGTACGGCGTCCTCCCCGAGTCCTTCCGCCGGATACCGCAGCGGATCGGCGAGGTCGAGGAACCGCCGTCCCAACTCCTCGTCCCCCGCGACGACTTCGGCCCGCAGCAGCGCCTGCGACTCCCACACCAGTGACCAGCGCCGGTAGTAGGCCTCGTAGGACTTCAACGTCCGTACGAGCGGCCCGGACTTGCCCTCGGGCCGCAGGTCGGCGTCGATGAGCAGCGGCGGATCGGCGCTGGAGATCTGCAGCAGTCTGCGCATCTCGGAGACGACAGTGCTGGCGGCCCGCGAGGCCTCCTCCTCGCCCACGCCCTCCCGGGGCTCGTGGACGAACAGCACGTCCGCGTCGGACCCGTAACCCAGTTCGTGGCCGCCGAAGCGGCCCATGCCGATGACCGCGAAGCGGGTGGGCAGTGTCTCACCCCAGCCGTCGCGGACGACGGCGCGCAGGGTGCCGGCGAGGGTGGCCGCCGTGAGGTCCGAGATGGCGCCCCCGACGAGGTCGACCAGTGCGCCCTGGTCGGCGTTGGCGGGTGTCTCCTCGGTGCCGTAGGAGCTGACGATGTCGATGGCGGCCGTACGGAACAGCTCCCGCCGTCGTACGCCACGCGCGGCGGTGACCGCGGCCTCCCCCTTGCCTGCCCGGCCGACCGCGGACAGGATCTCCTGTTCGAGGTGGGCGCGGGTACGGGGTACGAGCCCGCCGCTTGAGCCGTTGCCGAGCAGGGCCACCGCCTCGGGCGCCCGCATCAGCAGGTCGGGGGCGAGGCGTCCGGCGGACAGCACCCGGGCGAGGTTCTCGGCGGCGGCGCCCTCGTCCCGCAACAGCCGCAGATACCAAGGGGTCTTGCCGAGCGCGTCCGAGACCTTGCGGAAGTTGAGCAGCCCCGCGTCGGGGTCGGCGGAGTCGGCGAACCAGCCCAACAGGACAGGCAGCAGGGTCCGTTGGATGGCGGCCTTGCGGGAGACGCCGGAGGCCAGCGCCTCCAGGTGACGGAGCGCGGCGGCCGGATCCGCGTAGCCGAGGGCCACCAGCCGCTCTCTCGCCGCTCCCGGGCTCAAACGGCTCTCGCCGGGGGCGAGTTGAGCGACGGCGTCGAGCAGCGGCCGGTAGAAGAGCTTCTCGTGCAGCCGGCGCACCACACCGGCGTGCCGCTTCCACTCACGGTTCAGCGTGGTGACGGGATCGGTCCGGAGCCCGAGCGAGCGCCCGAGGCGCCGCAGATCCGCCTCGTCCTCGGGCACGAGGTGCGTGCGCCGCAGCCGGAAGAGCTGTATGCGGTGTTCCATGGACCGCAGGAAGCGGTAGGCCTCGTCGAACTGCACGGCGTCGACGCGTCCCACGTAGCCGCCCGCGGCCAGTGCCTTCAGCGCGTCGAGGGTGGTTCCGCTGCGCAGTGACGTGTCGACCCGTCCGTGCACCAACTGCAGCATCTGCACGGCGAATTCGACGTCCCGCAGTCCGCCGGGGCCGAGCTTCAGCTCCCGCTCGATCTCGGCGGGCGGAATGTTCTCGACGACGCGCCGCCGCATCTTCTGCACGTCGGCGACGAAGTTCTCGCGCTCGGCGACCTGCCAGACGAGCGGCGACAGGGTGGAGACGTACTTCTCGCCCAGCACGACGTCCCCCGCGACGGCCCGTGCCTTCAACAGGGCCTGGAACTCCCAGGTCTTGGCCCAGCGCTGGTAGTAGGCGAGGTGGCTGCTGAGCGTGCGCACGAGCGGTCCGTTGCGCCCCTCGGGGCGCAGGTTGGCGTCGACGGGCCAGATGGACCCCTCGACGGTGGTCTCCGAGCAGATCCGCATCAGATGGGCCGCGAGCCGGGTGGCGGCCCGCATCGCCTTGTCCTCGTCGGCCGCGTCGACCCCGTCGGCGGGCTCCCCGACGAAGATGACGTCGACGTCGGACACGTAGTTCAGTTCGTGGCCGCCGCACTTGCCCATCGCGATCACCGCCAGCCGGCACATCCCGGCGTCCTCGGGCGCGGCGGCCTGGGCGATGGAGAGCGCGGCCCGCAGGGTGGCGGTCGCGAGGTCGGCCAGCTCGGCCGCGGCCTGGGCGACATCGGTGGTCCCGCACACGTCACGGGCGGCGATGGACAGCAGGCACCGCCGGTAGGCGACCCGCAGCGACACGGGGTCGCCCGCCTCGGCGAGCCCGCGCTCGAACTCCGCGACGCCGGGATGCAGGTCCTGCGGCTCGTACGTGACCAGGGCCTGCCAGTCGAGCGGGTGGCGCGCGAGGTGGTCGCCGAGGGCGTCGGAGGCGCCGAGCACCCCGAGCAGCCGGTCGCGCAGCGGCTTCGCCGCGATCAGCGTGTCGAGCAGCTCGCGCCGCCCCGCGTCGTTCTCCTGCGCCTCGACGATCCGGACGAGGCCCAGCAGGGCCAGGTCCGGGTCGGCGGTGGCGCCGAGCGCGTCGAGCAGGACCGGGTCGTTCGTCACCGCCGCGAGCTCCGGGCTGTCCAGCAGCCGCTCGGCGGCCGAGGGGTCGGTGAACCCGTGCCGGAGCAGCCGAGAGAAGGTACTGCTCCTGCGCCCCGGCACCGTCATCCCGGCCTCCGCCATCCCCCGCGATGTCACCCCACGCGGAGCCACCCATGCGATGCCGGCCATGCGGTGTCGCCCACGCGATCAAGGTCGTACGACTCCGAGCGTAACCGCACAGGCGCGGGGAAGCGCCTGGACGGCCGGGGGGTGTGCGCGCCGGTCCCGCGTCCGGTCAGCGCGGTTCCCGGATGCCGTCGATGACGCGGGTCCAGTTGTCGCCGCCGTGCCCGTCCTCGATCGCGCGCCGGTAGTGCGCCCGCACGGCCAGCGGGAGGGCCGGGTCGAGGCCGAGGGACCTGCTGGTCTCGACGATGTGGTCGGCCGTCGCCCCCATCATGGTGATGGTGCTGAGGTCGCCGGGGTGCTCGCCCGCGTCGAGCGCGGCGCCGGGGTGCTCCTCACCGGCCCGCAGGATCGCGCCGATCGAGTCGGCGGAGGAGAGCAGCTCCGGCAGTGCTTCCCCGGCCTTCACGCCCGCGCTGCCCAGCATCGCGGTGGCGTGCATCAGCGCGGACAGGGTGGTGAGGAACACCGCGAGTTGGGCCTGGTACATCAACTGGGCGAGGCCCGGGTCCTCGCCCAGGTACTTCGGTGTCCCGAGCGGTGTCAACGCCGCGAGCCTGCTCTCCAGCACCTCGCCGGGGCCGCTGTAGTAGACGTGGGCCGCCGCCGTGCCGACCATCGGCGCGGGGACCATGACACCTCCGGTGAGGAAGGCGGCGCCGTGCCCCGCCGCCCAGGCCGCCGCCTCGCGTGTGCGGTCGGGGGTGTCGGAACTCATGTTGCCCAGCGTCCGGCCGGCGAGCGATCCGGTGGCGCCGTCGAGGATGTCGTACATCGCCGCGTAGTCGGTGAGGCTGAGGATCACGAGGTCGCTCGCCTCGACCGCCTCGACGGGTGTCGCCGCGAGCGTCGCTCCGTCGGTGACGAGGCCGTCGGCCCGGCCGGCGGTGCGGTTCCAGACGGTGACGGGGTGGCCGGCGGTGAGGAGGGTGCGGGTCATCGCCCGGCCCATCGGACCGAGACCGATCACGGTGACGGCGCTGTTCGGGCTGCTGGTGAAGTTCTGTCGTTCGTTCACTCCTCCATGCTCGAAGAGCCTCACTAATCTAGGAAGTACGCACTATTTTCTGCGGTACTCACCTTTTCGTTAGGGGATCGACGATGGCCAGGGCTCCGAGACTCGGGCCTTACATCTGCGGCATCGACGCCGCGCTCGACGTGGTGAGCGGCAAGTGGAAGGGGCTGATCCTCTGGGAGCTCGAAACCCATCGCGTACGCCGTTTCGCCGAACTCCGTCGCGGCCTGCCGGGAGTCAGCGAGAAGATGCTGACGCAGCACCTGCGGGAGATGGAGGAGGACGGTCTCGTCCACCGGGAGGTCCATGCCGAGGTGCCGCCGAGGGTGGAGTACTCCCTGACCGAGCACGGGCGCACGCTCAACCAGGCGCTCGGGCCGCTCGGCGTCTGGGGGACGGAGCGGATGCGGCGCGAAGGCGCCGCGGCGGTGGACCCGGCCGAGACCGCACACGCCTGAGCACGCGGAAGGACCGACGCACTGCACAGAAGGCACGGCACAGAACCCACGGCACGAAACGCACGGCACGAAACGCACGGCATACGGCAAAGGAGTCGTTCCATGGACATGGCCCTTGAAGTGATCATGCTGCCGGTCACCGACATCGACCGGGCGAAGGCCTTCTACGAGGACAAGGTGGGCTTCCACGTCGACATCGACACGGAGGTGATGCCGGGCGCGCGGGTGGTCCAGCTGACACCCCCCGGTTCCGGCTGTTCGATCGCGCTCTCCAAGGGCGTGCCCATCCCGTCCGGGACCCCGCAACCGGGCACGTACCACGGCATGCAGTTGGTCGTCGCGGACGCCAAGGCCGCGTACGACGAACTGACCGCGCGGGGCCTGGAACTCAGCGAGCCCGTCGCGTACGCCCCTCAGGACGGCGGCACGTTCATGCACTTCACCGACCCGGACGGCAACGGCTGGGCCATCCAGGAGTACCGCGAGCGGGCGGCGAAGCCCCTGCACAAGCTGCTGACGGACCAGGCGGAACAGCCGTAACCCACCGGGCGGCAGTCCACCGGCCCGGACGAGACGAAGGGGCGGCCCCGTGCGGGGCCGCCCCTTCGGGTTGCCGGGTCCGGTCACCGGATCCGGGTGTCAGGCCTCAGTACCGGTAGTAGGTGGGGCGGTCGTCGTCCCGGTCCCGCTGACGGCTCCTGCCGCGGCCGTCGTCGTCGCGGTCCCTTGGTGACAGGGAGCGGTCCAGGCGGCTGTCCGACCTGCCGAGGCTCGGCCTGCTCGGCGCGAGACTGCCGCTGCGGTGGGAGTCCTGCCTGCTGAGCCGCGGCCTGGGCTCGGCGGTGACGATGTTGGGACGGCCCGCCGACAACGAGGGCGGGGGCGCGTACGAAATGGGAGGCGCGTTGTAGGCGGGGAAGGGGCTGGGCGCCGTACGCATGGAAGGGCTCGGATACATCGAAGGCGGGGGGCCGCTCCGGCTGGAGGCGGCCTGCCAGAGCTGTGGGTTGCTGATCGGCGGCCGCGTACGGTCCCTCGGCGGCGGGCTGAGCACCGGCCCGGCGGCGCTCCGGTCCCGGCTGCTGCTCCGGTGCGAACTCCCGCTCCGGTGCGTACTCCCGCTCCGGTGCCTGTTCGTGCTCGACGACCGGGAGGGGACCGGTGCGGGGCTCGCCCAGCTGGGTGTGCCTCCGCTCACGATGTTGGCCCCGCCCGTCGAGGACGACGGCGCGCCGGAGGTGCGCCGCTGCTGCCACGCCTGGTACTCGGGCGGGACCGCCTCGGGAGGGAGTGCTCCCATCGTCATGTGCATGTGCTGGGCCTCGGCCACACGGTGGATCCGCTCGCGTGACGGAAGGTCTCCGGCCTGTTCACGCGCGCCGACCGGCCGGGGGTCGAGGGGGTTGAGCCGCCTGCGGTAGCTGTCCTGGGGGTCATAGGGAGAGTGGACAGAGTATTCGGCCTGTCCGTACACATTGTTGGGGCCGAGACGGTTGCGCAGGCCGATCTGCGTGATCGGCGCCCCGAGCACATCGATGCCGCCGCTGACGCCGGGGGCAGGGTCCGAGATGGCGGACTCGTGGCGGAGGTGCTCCATGTTGGTCGCCTGGGTGCCGGCGAACAGGTTGTCGCGCCGTTGCGGCGTGCCGTGCGCCGGGTCACCGTGGGACCAGGCGGCGGAACCGTGCAGCCAGCTCGACGGAGCGCCCGGGTGGTGGCCGGCGGCCCGCATCGCGTTGCTCGCCGACCCGCCCATCACCGTGTTCTGGCCCGGCTGCCTGCGAGCCGGCACACCGGCCATGGAATCGCGCGTGGCGTAGCTGGTGTCGACGTGTTCGTAGTCGCTCGGGGCGACCGAGACGCTGCGGCGACGGGGCGGGGCGGCGACCGAGACGCTCCGGCGGCGGCGCCGACGCCGGCGCTCCTCCTCCTCGGAGTCGTAGTCCGAGTCGTCGTAGGCGCGCTGAACCGGCAGATCCGTGGAACTGCTGGGGCCCGACGGTGCCCTCAACGCGGCGACCACCGCCGCGTTGCCCGTGGCGCGCTGCAGGGTGGCCACCGAGTCGGCCGTCGGCCGCGACGACAGCGCGGCCGCGGCGAAGGCGACGTCGTCCTCCGGACGGCGAAGAACTCCCCTCGACCCACGTCTGGCCGCGTCCTCACTCTGGGCTGCCTGCCGTGCGGGGCCGTTCCGGCTGTACATGGGCGCTCCTTGCCGTATGCCGAGACCATGTCGTGACCCGTCGCTGTCCCCGGAAAGTTCACGCGGACCAGGGCGTCACTGCGCGTACGGCTTCCCCGTGCCGCGCTCCTGTCGCTCGGGCGCAGCCGATAGCGGGCAATTCAACAGATCCGGTCGACGAAGTCCGACTGCTCATGGATCCGACACACAAGATTTTCGGGTGAGCATACGAGGCGGCCGACGGGCTGTCAGCAAGCCGAAGGGCAAGGCTGTTTGCCTGAAAGGACGGCGGCGGGCCGTCCATCGGGCCCTTCGGCAGACGGCGACACGGCCCGGGAGCGCCGGAACGACGGGTGGGGCCGACGGTCAGTGACCGTCGGCCCCACCCGTCGTTCCGGCGGGAAACCCCGCTGACCTGCTCTACAGCACCGGCAGGTTCTTCCGCAGCTCGAACGCCGTCACCTCGGAGCGGTACTCCTCCCACTCCTGGCGCTTGTTGCGCAGGAAGAAGTCGAAGACGTGCTCGCCGAGCGTCTCGGCGACCAGTTCGCTGCGCTCCATGAGCGTGAGGGACTCGCCCAGGTTCTGGGGCAGCGGCTCGATGCCCATCGCGCGGCGCTCGGCGTCGGAGAGGGCCCAGACGTCGTCGTCGGCGCCGGGCGGCAGCTCGTAGCCCTCCTCGATGCCCTTGAGGCCGGCGGCCAGCAGGACCGCGTACGCCAGGTAGGGGTTCGCGCCCGAGTCGAGGGAGCGGACCTCCACGCGCGCCGAGCCCGTCTTGCCGGGCTTGTACATCGGGACGCGGACCAGGGCCGAGCGGTTGTTGTGGCCCCAGCAGATGTACGAGGGGGCCTCGCCGCCGGCGCCCGCGGTGCGCTCGGAGCCGCCCCAGATGCGCTTGTACGAGTTGACCCACTGGTTGGTGATCGCGGCGATCTCCGCCGAGTGCTTCAGCAGGCCCGCGATGAAGGAGCGGCCGACCTTGGAGAGCTGGTACTCGGAACCCGACTCGTAGAACGCGTTGCGGTCGCCCTCGAAGAGGGAGAGGTGGGTGTGCATGCCCGAGCCCGGGTGCTCACTGAACGGCTTCGGCATGAAGGTCGCCTGGACGCCCTGCTCCAGCGCCACCTGCTTCATGACCAGCCGGAACGTCATGATGTTGTCGGCCGTGGAGAGCGCGTCCGCGTACCGGAGGTCGATCTCCTGCTGGCCCGGCGCGCCCTCGTGGTGCGAGAACTCGACCGAGATACCCATCGACTCCAGCATGGTGATCGCCTGGCGGCGGAAGTCCATGCCGACGTTGTGCGGGGTGTGGTCGAAGTAGCCGGAGTTGTCCGCCGGGGTCGGCCGTGAGCCGTCCGTCGGCTTGTCCTTGAGCAGGAAGAACTCGATCTCCGGGTGCGTGTAGAAGGTGAAGCCCAGGTCGGAGGCCTTGGCCAGCGCCCGCTTCAGCACGTACCTCGGGTCCGCGAAGGACGGCGAGCCGTCCGGCATCAGGATGTCGCAGAACATCCGGGCGGTGCCGGGGGCCTCGGCCCGCCACGGCAGGACCTGGAAGGTCGACGGGTCCGGCTTGGCGATCATGTCGGACTCGTAGACGCGGGCGAAGCCCTCGATGGCCGATCCGTCGAAGCCGATGCCCTCGTCGAAGGCCTGCTCCAGCTCCGCCGGGGCCACCGCCACGGACTTGAGGAAGCCCAGCACGTCCGTGAACCACAGGCGTACGAAACGGATGTCGCGCTCTTCCAACGTACGGAGCACGAACTCCTGCTGCTTGTCCATCTTCCGCTTCCACCCAATCTTGCTGGTCAGGCCGCCTGCTCCCGTCCCAGGGAGGCGGTCGGGCACACCTGCGCATCACACCACATCAGCATTTCATGCGCGTTGCGGGCCCCGATCGTCCGGCCGACCTCCGCCCGAACGCGTCCCGAACGTCTCACGCACGGCAGGTGTACTGCGCTGACGCCCATCTTGCCCGCTGAACGGCGCACATGTAATGGCCGCCCACTGCCGTCTCTCCCACGTCCGCCCCACCCTCCCACCTCCCTCTATAACTTGCATTTGAGATGCAAGTTTTAATACGGTGCGGGCAGTCGAGCTTGAGGAGCCCCGATGCTGTCCGAGCAGTCCGCCGCCACCGTCCGCGCCACCCTTCCCGCCGTCGGCGGGGCCCTGGGAGAGATCAGCGACCGCTTCTACGCGGGCCTCTTCTCGGCCCATCCGGAGCTGCTGCGCGACCTCTTCAACCGCGGCAACCAGGCCTCCGGCACCCAGCGCCAGGCCCTGGCGGGCGCCTTCGCCGCCTTCGCCACCCAGCTGGTCGAGCAGCCGGGCGTACGGCCGGACGCGATGCTGAACCGCATCGCCCACAAGCACGCCTCGCTGGGCATCGCGCCCGAGCAGTACCCGGTCGTCCACAAGCACCTCTTCGCCGCCATCGCCGACGTCCTCGGCGAGGCGGTCACCCCGCGGGTCGCCGCCGCCTGGACCGAGGTGTACTGGCTGATGGCGAACGCGCTCATCGCCGTCGAGAAGCGGCTGTACGCGGCGAGCGAGGCGGAGGGCGGCCTGGGCGGGTGGCGGCCCTGGGAGGTCGTCGAGCGCGTTGAGGAGACCGCGGACGTGGCCACCTTCCTGCTCCGCCCGGCCGACGGCTCCCCCGCGCCCGGCTTCCGGGCCGGCCAGTACGTCTCCGTACGCGTCGAGCTGCCGGACGGGGCCCGCCAGACCCGCCAGTACAGCCTCGTCGGGGCGCCCGGCTCGTCCGTACGGCGGATCGGTGTGAAGCGGGTGCACGGCGGGGCGGCGCCCGACGGCGAGGTCTCGAACCACCTCCACGCGCGCGTGCGCGTCGGCAGCACGCTCGACGTGTCCGCCCCGTACGGCGATCTCGTGCTCGACGCCGGGTCCCGGACGCCGGTGCTCCTCGCCTCCGCCGGTATCGGCGTGACGCCGATGATCGCCATGCTGGAGCAGCTCGTGGCGACCGGCCATCGGGCCCCGGTGACCGTGGTGCACGCGGACCGCTCGCCCGCCGAGCACGCTCTGCGCGACGAGCACGAGGCGTATGCGGCGAAGCTCGGGGACGGGGTGGCGCACTTCTGGTACGAGCGGCCTGAGGCGGGCCGTCCGGGCGACCGCAGGGGGCGGGTCGATCTCTCCGGAGTGGCGGTTCTGCCGGGTACGCGTGCGTATCTGTGCGGGCCGCTGCCCTTCATGCGGGCGGTGCGGGCGCAGCTTCTGGAGAAGTCGGTCGACCCCGCCGACATCCACTACGAGGTGTTCGGTCCCGACCTCTGGCTGGCGAAGCCCGGGCCCTGACGCGGGCGGCGCCCCTCCGGGGGCTGGGGTCACGCCCTGTCTGCGGGCCGGCGGGGGTTGGCCGCGCCGTTCCCCGCGCCCCTAAGAGCAAAAGCCTGCGCCGTTCCCCGCGCCCCCAAAGACAACAGACTGCGCCGTTCCCCGCGCCCCTAAGAGCAAAAGCCTGCGCCGTTCCCCGCGCCCCTGAGGGGGGCTGGCGCCGACGCCGACCTGCGCCCCGACAGGGGCGCTGGCGGGCCCCACTTGCCCACAGCCGACCGACACAGGCCCGAGGCTCCCAAGGGGCGCGGGGAACGGCGCGGCCGACCCCCGCCGGCCCGTGGTCGGAGGCATTCGCCGAGGGGCGACTACCTCATGGTGATGCCCAGCAGCAGCGGCCCCGTCGGCGCAGCCACCACGTCCGCGACAGTCAGCGGGTCCAGGGACACGAAGAAGGCCTCCTGAGCCCGCCGCAAGGCGACCCGCAACCGACACCCCGTGTGCAACGGGCACGGCGAGGCCCCCTCGCAGTCGACGACATCCCCCTCCCCCTCGAAGGCCCGCACGACCGCCCCCACGGACGCCGTACGTCCCGCCTCCGTGAGAGCGAGACCGCCACCACGCCCGCGCCGGGCATCGAGCAGCCCGAGATGCTGAAGCTCGGCGACGACCTTCGCCGCATGCGTGTACGGCACCTCCATGGCCGCCGAGACGTCACGGGTCGTCGGCGTGGTCGACTCCTCCGCGACGGCGAGCCGCATCAGGACGCGCAGAGCCAGGTCGGTAGATCGCAACAGCCGCATACCAGCAGCGTAGATAATGCGCATCCCCGGTTCAAATTATCTGCCGGGACCCCCGCGAGGCCCGGTCCATTTGGCCATTCCTGTGGGCTCCCCGCCTGGAACCACTTCTCCCCCACTACGATCAGCTGACCACTCCGCTGCCCCTTTCCCCCAGAAGGACCACCCCATGGGTTCCGCCAAGAAGACAGAGACCACGTCGCGCAAGGCGCGCATAGAGGAGATGCGGCGCGCCGAGCAGTCCCGCGAGCGTCGTAACCGGGTCCTCACGATCACCGCCAGCGTGATCGTCGTCGCCGGTCTCGTCGCCGGTGGCGCGTTCCTGATCAAGTCGCAGTCCGACGACGAGAACAGCGCGGCGAGCGACTCGAAGTCGGCGTCGGGGAAGTTCGTCACGGGCAAGGACGGCGTGAAGAAGTGGAGCACCAAGCTCACGCAGAACCACGTCACCAAGGACGTGAAGTACCCGATGGAGCCCCCGGTCGGCGGTGACCACAACCAGGTCTGGATGAACTGCAACGGCGACGTCTACGACAAGGCGGTCAAGAACGTGAACGCCGTGCACTCGCTGGAGCACGGCGCCGTCTGGGTGACGTACAACAGCAAGGCGTCCGACGCCGACGTGAAGGCGCTCGCCGCGAAGGTCAAGAAGACGCCTTACTCGCTGATGAGCCCCGTCGAGGACCAGAAGGACCCGATCATGCTCTCCGCGTGGGGTCACCAGCGGACGGTGAAGGGTGCGAGCGACCCGGACGTCGGCACGTTCTTCGAGACGTACGTCCAGGGCAAGCAGACCCCCGAGCCGGGCGCCGCCTGCACCAACGGCCTGTCACAGTGAGGAAGATGAAGTCCGCGGGCTGGATCACCGGAGCCACCGCGGCCGTCCTCGTGGCGGCCGGGGCGATCACCTACGCGGTCGCCGACGGCGACGACTCCGGGATGAAGGCGCCCGCGGCGGACTCCGCGGACGCGGGCTTCGCGCGTGACATGTCCGTGCACCACCAGCAGGCCGTCGAGATGTCGTACATCGTGCGCGACCTCACCGACGACGAGGAGGTGCGCCGCCTCGCGTACGACATCGCGCAGACCCAGGCCAACCAGCGCGGCATGATGCTCGGCTGGCTGGACCTGTGGGAGCTGCCCAAGGTGTCCGCCGACGAGCCCATGGAGTGGATGGGCATGGCCGGCATGGGTGCCGGCGAGGACGGCGCGCTGATGCCGGGCATGGCGACCAACACCGAGATGGACGCGCTGCGCAAGCTGGGCGGCAAGGCGGCCGAGGTCCGGTATCTGCAGCTCATGTACGCCCATCACGTGGGCGGTGTGCACATGGCCAAGGGGTGTGTGGAGCGGTGCCAGGTCGGCGCGGAGCGCCGGCTCGCGCAGGGCATGGTGCAGGCCCAGGAGTCCGAGATGAAGCTGATCTCGGACCTGCTCAAGCAGCGCGGCGCCAAGCCGCTGCACTGACACGCCGGTCGGCATCGGGCACGGCAGGGCACGTATTCGGGCGCGGCACAGCGGGCACGGCAAAGCGGGCACGGCGCACCAAATCCCCTTCCCATACGGTTCCTTGGGGTGGTTTTGGGCCAGCCATGTCCCGGCCATTCCCCTGGCATGAACGGTTCATCGCAAGAGTGACCCCCATCCAGTGATCCTTTGGGGGTTCCATGAGATCCAATCGCGCCGCGGTGCGCGCCGGTGTGAGCATGGCGGCGACCCTGCCGCTGCTCGCCGGCGCGCTGGCCCTGGGCATACCCGCGGCCCACGCCTCCGACGGCCCGGCCGGCCGTGACACGCTCCAGGGCACCAAGCCCCTGTGGGCCACGGCCGGAGCGGACAAGGGGGCGACGGCGGACAGCTCCCGGGTCACGGCCCGGGTCTACCTCGCCGGACGGGACGCGGCGGGCCTGAGCGCCTACGCCACCGCCGTCTCCGACCCGTCGTCGGCCTCGTACGGGAAGTACCTCACCGCACGGCAGGCGCAGGCGCGCTTCGGCGCGAGTGAGGCGCAGGTCGCCGAGGTGACCGCCTGGCTGAGGTCGGCGGGGCTGACCGTGACCGGCACCAGCACGCACTACGTGTCGGTGACCGGCGAAGTGGCCGACGCGGAGAAGGCGTTCGGCACGCAGCTCCACAACTACGCCAAGGGCAGGAAGACCTACCGGGCGCCCTCGAAGGCCGCCTCGGCTCCCGCGGGACTGAACGGCGCCGTCCTCACCGTGACCGGCCTGGACAACGCCCCGCACAAGGCGGACCACTCCGACACGCTGCCGCCGCCGGACGCCGTGTTCCACAACGCCGGGCCCAGTTCCGCCTACTACGGCTCGAAGACGGCGACGACGCTGCCGGGCGCGTACGGCACGAAGGTCCCGTACGCCGTGAAGGGATACACCGGCAAGCAGTTGCGGGCCGCCTACGGGGCGGGCAAGGCGACCGGTAAGGGCGTGACCGTGGCGATCACGGACGCCTACGCCTCGCCGACCATAGCCGCCGACGTGGCCACGTACGCCCGCAAGCACGGTGACGCGGCCTACCACCGCGGACAGTTGCAGCAGGTGCTGCCCGGTGAGTACACGCGGACCGAGGAGTGCGGGGCGGCGGGCTGGTACGGCGAGGAGACCCTCGACGTCGAGGCCGTGCACGCGGTCGCGCCCGCCTCGGACATCGTCTACGTGGGCGCCTCGTCCTGCTACGACGACGACCTGCTCGACTCGCTCGGCAGAATCGTCGACGGCCGTCTCGCCGACATCGTCTCCAACTCCTGGGGCGACATCGAGGCCAACCAGACCCCGGACCTCGCCGCCGCCTACGACCAGGTGTTCCAGCTCGGCGCGATCGAGGGCATCGGCTTCTACTTCTCCTCCGGCGACAACGGCGACGAGGTCGCCAACACCGGTACGAAGCAGGTCGACACCCCCGCCGACTCGGCGTGGGTGACGGCGGTCGGCGGCACCTCGCTCGCCGTCGGCAAGGGCGACACGTACAAGTGGGAGACCGGCTGGGGCACACTCAGGGCCACGCTGTCCGACGACGGGAAGAGCTGGACGGACTTCCCGGGCGCGTACACCTCGGGCGCGGGCGGTGGCACCAGCGCGACGGTGAAGCAGCCGTTCTACCAGCGGGGTGTCGTGCCGTCGCGGCTGGCGAAGGCGAACGGCAAGCAGGCCATGCGCACGGTTCCCGACATCGCCGCGATCGCCGACCCCAACACCGGTTTCCTGGTCGGGCAGACGCAGACCTTCCCGGACGGGACGCAGAGTTACGACGAGTACCGCATCGGCGGCACCTCGCTCGCCTCGCCGGTCGTCGCGGGTGTCCAGGCGCTCGCCCAGCAGGCGCGCGGCGGGCGTCCGATCGGGTTCGCCAACCCGGCGATCTACGACCGGTACGGCACGAAGCTCTACCACGACGTCACGGACCGCCCGACGGGCCGCGACCTCGCGGTGGCACGCGTGGACTTCGTCAACGCCTTCGACGCCTCGGAGGGCCTGCTGACCTCGGTCCGCAGCCTCGGCAAGGACAGCAGTCTGAAGGCTGTGCGGGGGTACGACGACGTCACGGGGGTGGGTTCGCCCGCACCGGGTTACGTGACCTCGTACCGCCGCTGACCCGATGAGCCGCTGAGGCTCCTCATCTCCGGTGCGTCCGTTCCTCTTCCTGGCCGGCGGGGGACGGGCGCACCGGTGCGTCCAGGACCGCGGCCGCCACGTCCCCGGGGCGGTCGAGCATCACCAGGTGACCGGCGGGGGCACAGACGCGGAAGGTGCCTCCCAGCCGCTCGGCGAGACGCTCCTGCCGGTCGAGCCGGTGCCGGGGACCCCCTGCGTAGGCGGCGAGCACGGTGACGGGGACCGACGCGTCCAGCGGGAGCCGCTCCCGCAGCGCTTCGAGCTCGACGGCCTGGTCCCCGTACCGGGCGTTCTCGGCGAGGACGGCCCGCAGGAAACGGCTGGTGGAGTAGGCGCTGCGCACGAGGTCGTGCGGGGCGGGGGCGTACGGGGTGGGGGCGCTGCCGCCCCGGCGCGCGGCTCTGACCGCGGTACGGCGCAGGAGTGGTCCGAGTGCCCTCGGGAGCCCCGCACTGGCCAGCAGCGTGCCGCACGCGCGCGTGGCGGTGTCCCGGAGTGCGGGGGCGCGGCTCGGGCGCGGCTCCTCCTCGACGCTGGAGTCGACCAGGACGAGCGCGGCCGTCCGCTCCGGGTACAGCCGGGCGAAGGCCTCGCAGTGGAAACCGGCGAGCGAGTGCCCGACCACGGTGGCGGGCGTGTCGATCCCGGCCGCGTCGAGCACGCGCGCGATGCGTTCCGCCTCGCCGGTGAGCGTGGGCCACGCGCGCGCGGGCGCGGGGCCGCTGAGCCCGAGTCCCGGCCGGTCGAACCTGACGACCGTGCGGTGCGGGGCCAGGAGCGGTACGACGGGGTCCCAGTCGAACCAGGACATGCCCAGGCCGACGCTGAGCAGACAGGCGGGGCCCGCGCCTGTGCCGGGTCCGGTGCCGGGCGCGGTGCCTGTTCTCTTGCCGTCGACACGGATGTGGTGCGGGATCCCGCCGATACGGACGAAGGTCATGGGCGGGCCTCCCGGGCGGGGGCGGGGCCGCGTGCGCTGCCGAGAGGGACGCGTTCGTCGCCGCCTTCGGCGGGTCCGGGGCCGTGGAGCGGTGCGTCGGGCGCCGGGGCGCGCAGGACGGAGACGGCCAGTGCGCCCAGCCAGATCGCGATGAGGCCGACCTGGAGGCGCTGGGCGATGCCGACACCCCAGCCGTCGTGGCCGCTCTCCAGCGCGGCGATCGCGGCCAGCGTCCAGGCGGTGGCGGCCAGTTCGAGCGCCACCAGGCACGGCCCCGAGCGGGCCAGCGGCGAACGGGGCGCGTGCCGACGGGCGGCGCGGGTGAGGACCACCATGGCGACGAGGATGCCGCACAGGGCGATCGTGCTGGTCAGCGTGTGCGCGGAGTGGGTCCACGGGACCAGGCCCGCGGTCTCCCTCGCGGCGCATCCCGGGTCCCCTGTGGGCGTGCAGCTGAGCGGCAGGCGGGAGTCCACTGCGGTCGCTACGCCGAAGAGGAGGAGTGCGGCTCGGCCGGTCCGCGCGGCCGGCCCCTCGCCGGGCCGTGTGCGGAGTGCCGGCAGGGCGGCGGCGGCCACGAGTGTGCCCGCGAGCAGGTCCGTCGTGCGGAACAGGATGCCGTACGGCTGGTCGGTCGCGGCCAGTTCGCTCACGTAGGTGTGGGCCGGGTGGAGGCCTGTCGTGATGACGGCTTCCAGTGCCCATGCGGAGTAGGCGAGGGCGCCGAGTGCCAGGAGGGTGGCTGCGGCCGTGCGTGGCGTGGTCATCGACGCCCATCATCGGGGTCGGGGGTGGGGTCCGCACATCGTACGGAGAGCTGCGGGCCGGTGAGTGCCTGTCGCGCAGTTCCCCGCGCCCCTGGCGGGCGCCCCCTGACGGGGCGCCCCCCATCGCGTCGCTCTGACGATTACACTGGACGCGTGCCTCAACTACGTCTCGCTCTGAATCAGATCGACTCGACCGTCGGCGATCTCGCCGGGAACGCCGAGGCGGTCGTCCGCTGGACCCGGCACTCCGCCGAGCAGGGGGCGCACCTCGTGGCGTTCCCCGAGATGGTGCTGACCGGGTATCCCGTCGAGGACCTGGCCCTGCGGTCGTCCTTCGTGGAGGCGTCCCGCGCGGCCCTGCACGCTCTCGCCGCCCGGCTCGCCGAGGAGGGGTTCGGGGACCTGCCGGTCGTCGTCGGCTACCTCGACCGTTCCGAGAAGGCCCAGCCCAGGTACGGGCAGCCGGCCGGTGCCCCGCGGAACGCGGCGGCGGTGCTGCACCGCGGCGAGGTGGTCCTCACCTTCGCCAAGCACCACCTGCCGAACTACGGCGTCTTCGACGAGTTCCGCTACTTCGTGCCCGGTGACACCCTGCCGGTCGTACGGGTGCACGGCATCGATGTCGCGCTCGCCATCTGCGAGGACCTCTGGCAGGACGGCGGCCGTGTCCCGGCGGCCCGTTCCGCCGGGGCGGGCCTGCTGCTGTCCATCAACGCCTCGCCGTACGAGCGCGACAAGGACGACACCCGGCTCGACCTCGTGCGCAAGCGCGCGCAGGAGGCCGGCTGCACGACCGCGTACCTGGCCATGATCGGCGGCCAGGACGAGCTGGTCTTCGACGGGGACTCGATCGTCGTCGACCGGAACGGTGAGGTCGTCGCGCGGGCGCCGCAGTTCTCCGAGGGGTGTGTCGTCCTCGACCTGGACCTGCCGGCCGCCGCCACCGAGCCGCCCTCGGGCATCGTGGACGACGGGCTGCGCATCGATCACGTCGTCCTCTCCGACGAACCGCTGCCCCCGTACGAGGCGGAGCTCTCCGGCGGGTACGCCGAGCGGCTCGACGCCGACGAGGAGGTGTACTCCGCGCTCGTGGTGGGGCTGCGGGCGTACACCGCGAAGAACGGTTTCAGCTCCGTGCTGATCGGGCTCTCGGGCGGTATCGACTCCGCCCTGGTCGCCGCGATCGCCTGCGACGCGCTCGGCGCCCAGAACGTGTACTGCGTGTCGATGCCGTCCAAGTACTCCTCGGACCACTCCAAGGACGACGCGGCCGAGCTGGCCCGGCGGACCGGGCTCAACTTCCGGACCGTACCGATCGAGCCGATGTTCGACGCGTACATGGGGTCGCTGGGGCTGACCGGGCTCGCCGAGGAGAACCTTCAGTCGCGGCTGCGCGGCACCATGCTGATGGCCCTCTCCAACCAGGAGGGGCACATCGTGCTGGCGCCGGGCAACAAGTCCGAGCTGGCGGTGGGGTATTCGACGCTGTACGGCGACTCGGTGGGCGCGTACGGGCCGATCAAGGACGTGTACAAGACGTCGATCTTCCGGCTCGCCGAGTGGCGCAACCGGGCGGCGGTCGAGCGGGGGCAGACTCCGCCGATCCCGGAGAACTCCATCTCCAAGCCGCCGAGCGCCGAGCTGCGGCCCGGGCAGGTCGACACGGACTCGTTGCCGGACTATCCCGTGCTGGACGCGATTCTGGAGCTGTACGTCGACCGGGACACGGGGGCCGATGCGATCGTGGCGGCGGGGTTCGACCGGGAGATGGTGACCAAGACGCTTCGTATGGTCGATACGGCCGAGTACAAGCGGCGGCAGTATCCGCCGGGTACGAAGATCTCGGCGAAGGGGTTCGGCAAGGACCGGCGGTTGCCGATCACGAATCAGTGGCGCGAGCGGTTGTGACGGGCTGAGGGTGAGGGGCGCCCGGCGTTTGCCGGACGCCCCTTCTCCTTGCCTGACGGCGGCTCGTTCGGTCGCCACGGCCCGGCGGGGGCTGATCGCGCCGTTCCCCGCGCCCCTGAAAAACACGCCTGCCGGCAGGCCGTTCGTCGGCTGCGGGCCGGCGGGGGCTGGCCGCGCAGTTCCCCGCGCCCCTAAAGACACAGCAGGCCGTTCGGACGCTGCGGGCCGGCGAGGGCTGGCCGCGCCGTTTCCCGCGCCCCTGAAGACACGGCGGGTCGTTCGTCGGCGCTGCGGGGCGGTGGGGGCTTGTCGCGCCGTTTCCCGCGCTCCTGAAAGGCTCGCCTGATGACGGGGGCTCGGTCGGGCCTCGGGCCCCTCAGGGGCGCGGGGAACGGCGCAGTCTTTTGTCTTTTGGGGGCGCGGGGAACGGCGCGGTCACGGCCCGGTCAGTGGTGAACGGCCTGCTCAGCGCGCCGCTGCGGAGTGTACGTGGCCACCACACGGCCCGAGCCCGTCGTGCCGCGCTTTCGGTCCACGCCGTACGCGAGGGCCGCCACGCCCAGGCCGAGGACGGCGAGGGCCGCGCCCGCGAGGGCCGGGGACGTCACGCCGAAGCCCGCCGCGAGGGTCAGGCCGCCGATCCACGCGCCGCCCGCGTTCGCGAGGTTGAAGGCCGCCTGGTTGGCGGAGGAGGCCAGGGACGGGGCCGAGGACGCCTTCTCCATGACCATGAGGAGCAGCGGGGAGCTGGTCATGAACGCCGCCGCGCCGAGCAGCACCACCGCGAGCGGCGCACTCCACGCCGTGCCCATCATCAGCGGGAAGAGGGCCAGGACGGCCACCAGGGAGACCAGGCCGCCGAACAGGGTGCCGCGCATCGAGCGGTCGGCCAGGCGCCCGCCGAGCAGGTTGCCCGCCGTCGCGCCCACGCCGAACAGCGCGAGCAGCAGGGTCACGCTGGAGTCGGCGTACCCGGCGGAGTCCGTCAGCATCGGCGTGATGTAGCTGTACGCCGAGAAGAGCGCGCCGAAGCCCGCGACGGTCGTACCGAGGGCCAGCCAGACCGGGAGCGACTTGAGCGCCGCCAGTTCGCCGCGCAGTCCGGTCGCGGCGGAGTCGTGCTCGGTGCTCCTGGGCAGGAGCAGCGCCAGGGAGGCGATGGCCACCAGGCCGATCACGCTGACGCCGAGGAAGGTGGCACGCCAGCCGAGCTGCTGGCCGATGAGGGTCGCGGCGGGGACGCCCGCGATGTTCGCGACGGTCAGGCCGAGGAACATGAGGGAGACCGCGCGGGCCTTGCGTTCGGCGCTGACCATGCCGGTGGCGACGACGGCTCCGACGCCGAAGAAGGCGCCGTGGGGCAGGCCGCTCAGGAAGCGGGCCGCGAGCAGTGAGGTGTTGTCGGGGGCGAACGCCGAGAGCGTGTTGCCCACGACGAACAGCACCATCAGCCCGATCAGGACCTTGCGGCGGGCCATGCGCGCGGTGACCGCCGCGAGCAGCGGGGCGCCGACGACGACGCCGATCGCGTACGCCGAGACGAGGTGGCCCGCGCTGGGGATCGAGATGTTCAGGTCGTCCGCGACGTCGGGCAGCAGCCCCATCATCACGAACTCGGTGGTGCCGATGCCGAAGGCGCCCACGGCGAGGGCGAGCAGGGCCAGGGGCATGAGGGACCTTTCACAGGGGAGAGCGGTGTTCCGTGCAGTTTATGTTCACCTGCGGAACAAAGCCTCCCAGCCCCAGTATTCCCAGAGGTTACGAAGCGGTTGCCGAGAGCTTCACTCGGGCGGCGATCGGAAGATGGTCACTGTCCGTCTCCGGAAGGGTCCACGAGGTGACCGGCTCGACACCCTTGACCATGATCTGGTCGATCCGGGCCATCGGGAACGACGCCGGCCAGCTGAACCCGAAGCCACTGCCCGCCGCGCCCTGCGCGGAGCGCATCTGCGAGGTGACGCCGTTCAGCGCGCGGTCGTTCATCGTGCCGTTCAGGTCCCCGAGGAGGGCGATGTCCGGCAGCTTCTCGTCGGCGATGGCCTCGCCCAGCGCGTCGGCGCTCTTGTCGCGCTGCCGCGCGGTGAACCCGGCCTCCAGCTTCACGCGCACGGAGGGCAGGTGCGCCACGTACACCGCGAGCTGCCCCTGGGGCGCGGTGACGGTCGCCCGCATCGCGCGGGTCCAGCCGAGCTTGATGTCGACGGGCCCGGCCCCGCTCAGCGGGTACTTGCTCCACAGACCGACCGTGCCCTGCACGGAGTGGTACTTGTACGTCGAGGCGAGGGCCTTCTCGTAGACCGGCACCGCCGAGGTGGTCAGCTCTTCGAGGGCCACCACGTCCGCGCCGGAGGCGGCCACGTCGCGGGCCGTGCCGGACGGGTCCGGGTTGTCCGCGTTGACGTTGTGCGTGGCGACGGTGAGGTCTCCGCCGGAGCCCGTCCGGTCGACGAGCAGCCCGCCGAAGAGGTTGACCCAGACGACGGCCGGCAGGAGCACGGCGATCAGCGCGGTCGCGGACCTGCGGAACAGCGCGAGGACGAGCAGCAGCGGAACGGCGATCCCCAGCCAGGGGAGGAACGTTTCGAGGAGACTGCCGAGGTTGCCGATCCTGTTCGGGATCTGCGCGTGCACCGCCATCACCAGGGCGAGCACGACGGAGAACGCGGCGAGGACGATCCCGCGGCGCCAGATGCCCCGGTCGGTTCGCAGTGAAGTCAGCAGGCGGCGAAGCCGGGTTCCTCTGCGGTCGGGCCCCTGGCCGCCGCTGCCCGTCTCCGTCATGTACGCCTGCGCCATACCGTCGCCTCACCAACTGCCGTTCACATCATCCCCGCGCCCTAAGACCCTAGGGGATGATCGCGATCGTTCCCGCCGTCACATGACGGCCGTACGGGCACAAGGACGACCAAGGGGGCGCGGCGAGTTCCGGCAGCGGGCCAGGTGGGGCGGTCTGTGACGTAACGCGCACATTCACTCGGAGGCGGGACGGCGGCTGAAGGGGCAGGTCAGCGGGCGGTGGGGCCCAGTCCCGCCAGGACGGTGTCGACGATTCGTTCGGGCAGTCCCTCCTCCAGGCCCGCGTCCGGGCGGATGACCGCGCGGACGAGCATGGGGCCCACGAAGAGGTCGTTGGCCAGTTCGACGTCGACGTCCGCGCGGATCTCGCCGTTCGCCTGGCCGCGCCGCAGTACGTCGAGCGTCATCAGGCGGCGCGGTTCGATGACGGCCGCGTGGTAGACCTTCCACAGCTTGGGGCTGCTCTTCATCTGCGCGTAGACGTTGTGCATGATCGCCGACGAGCGGTTGGCCAGACCGCGCACCCGGAGCGAGTCGAGTATGACGATCAGGTCGTCGCGCATGGAGGTGCCGGGCAGCTCGGGGTCGGGCGGTTCGGCGGTGCGCATCACGTCGCAGAAGAGCTCCTCGCGGCCGCTCCAGCGGCGGTAGATGGTGGCCTTTCCCACACCGGCGATGCGTGCGACCCGCTCTATGGAGATCTCCGCGAGCGGGACGCCCTCCTCCAGCAGCCGCATGACGCCCTCGATGATCGAGCGCTCCACCGCCTCGCTGCGGGGGCGGCCTCTGGCGGCCCCGCCCCGTCCGGCCGTGCCCGTGCCCTGGTCCTGGCCCTGCTCCACGCCGCCCACGCGTTCGCTCCGCTCTCTCGTGTGCCGTTGCGCCGGTCGCGCTGTTCCGCCGCGCTTTTCCGCCGTTTCCGGCCGAGCCGATTGTCTCTGGCCGACGGGGGGGTTCGGTGGGGCGGCCCGTTCGCCGGGCCGGAGCCCTGCGGGCGCCCCGCGGGAGGCCGGTTGGTCGTCTGCGGGTGCGTCGTGGCCGGGTGCGCCGTTCCCCGCGCCCCTTTGGCGCGCTTCAGTGGTCGGCGCCCACCAGTTCAGGTCCCTTTTCGGTCGAGGTCGGGGTGCGGCCCGGCAGGAACAGGTAGACGACCAGGGCGCCCACGACGGCGACTCCCGCGCCGCACAGGGCCGTTACGTGCATCGCGTGCAGGAAGGCGTCGTTGGCCGGGGCGATCAGGGCGTCGCCCTTCGGGCCGAGTTTCGCGGCGAAGCCGAGGGTCGCCTCGATGGACTCGCCCGCCTCGTGCCGGGCGGCCGGGGGCAGCTTGTCCTCGATGCCCGAGCGGTACGCGGCGGAGAGGACCGAGCCGAGTACGGCGATGCCGAGCGCGCCGCCGACCTGGCGGAAGGTGTTGCTGAGCGCGGAGGCCGAACCCGCCTTCTCACGGGGCAGTGCCTGCATGATCACGACACTGGTCGGCGTCATGATGTGCGCCATGCCCGCGCCCATCAGGAAGAAGATGACTTCCAGGATCCAGATGGGCGTGTCCGCCTCCAGCGCGGCGAACGCGGCCAGCATGGCGGCGATGGTGAGCATGCCCGCGGTGGTGGTGGCCCGGTTGCCGAAGCGGTCCACGACCAGCCGGGCACGCGGCGCGAAGACGAGCTGCGCGACGGCCAGCGGCAGCATCAGCAGACCCGTCTGCAGAGGCGAGTAACCGCGCACGCTCTGGGTGTAGAAGACGGAGAAGAAGGTCACGCCCATCAGCGCGAAGAAGACCAGCGCGATGGCGGAGATCGCCGCGGAGAAGACCTTGTTCCTGAAGTAGTCGATGTCGATCGACGGGTGGTCGCTGCGCTTCTCGTGCACGACGAAGCCGACGAGTACGGCGAGTCCGGCGCCGATGGTCGCGAGGACCTTGACGTCCGTGAAGTCGGCGAGCTGGCCGCCCTTGATGATGCCGTAGACCAGCAGGACGAGGCCGATGACGGACAGCACCACGCCCACCGGGTCGATGCGGCCGGGCTTGGGGTCGCGGGAGTCGGGGACGAGCCAGATCATCAGGCCGAGCGCCACGATCACGATCGGCACGTTGATCAGGAAGACGGAGCCCCACCAGAAGTGGTCGAGCAGGACCCCTCCGGTGATCGGGCCGATCGCGATGGCGAGGCCGACACCGCCCGCCCAGATGCCGATGGCCTTGGGCTGCTCGTCGCGCTCGAAGACGTTCATGAGGACGGCGAGCGTGGCCGGCATCACGAAGGCGGCACCGAGGCCCATCACCGCGCGGAACGAGATCAGCTCCACCGGGGAACCGGAGGAGGCGGCGAGCGCCGAGCCGATCCCGAAGACGAGGAGGCCGCCGAGGAGGACCTTCTTGCGCCCGAGCCGGTCACCGAGGAGACCGGCGGAGAAGAGCAGGCCGGCGAAGACCAGGGTGTACGAGTTGATGGCCCATTCCAGCTCGCTCTGGGTGGCTCCCAGGCCGGTCGGGGCGGGCGTCGAGATGGTCTTGATCGCGACGTTCAGGATCGAGTTGTCGAGAACGACGATCAGCAGGCTCAGCATCAGGACGCCGAGGATCGCCCAGCGTCGTCGGTGCACGGCCTCCGGTATCCGGGAGGCGGTGTCGGCAGGAGTTGTCATACCGAAAATGCTAGAGGAGATTCGATACGAGACCGTCTCGTATCGGAATCCTTTACCGAGATCTTACGAGCTCTGGAGGCGGGCTTGGGCCTGTGGGGGCCACGTTCGCGGCGGCGGCCGGGACGGAGACGAGGCCCACGGTGACCCCTCTAGCCGTTCTGTGGCACGAGGTGCCACCATGGAGGTGATCCGGGGACGCCGTAAGGGCGCTTCGAGATGACAGAAGGAGCCGTTGCAATGACGCAGTTCTCGGCTGCCCAGAAGACCACCGACAGCAGCAGCAAGGCGCTGTACGGAGGCAAGGGCACACGCCGTATCACTGTCCGCGACATCACGGTGGCCAAGGAGCGCGGCGAGAAGTGGCCGATGCTCACCGCGTACGACGCGATGACCGCGTCCGTCTTCGACGAGGCCGGTATCCCGGTCATGCTCGTCGGCGACTCGGCGGGCAACTGTCACCTGGGCTACGAGACCACCGTGCCCGTCACGCTGGACGAGATGACCATGCTGTCCGCCGCCGTCGTACGAGGCACCTCGCGCGCCCTCATCGTGGGCGACCTGCCGTTCGGGTCGTACCAGGAGGGGCCGGTGCAGGCGCTGCGGTCGGCCATGCGGCTGGTGAAGGACGCCGGGGTCGGGGCCGTGAAGCTGGAGGGCGGTGAGCGCTCGCACGAGCAGATCAAGCTTCTCGTGGAGTCGGGTATCCCGGTGATGGCGCACATCGGGCTCACGCCGCAGTCCGTGAACTCCATGGGGTACCGCGTCCAGGGGCGTGGCGAGGAGGCCGCTCAGCAGTTGCTGCGTGACGCCAAGGCCGTGCAGGACGCGGGCGCCTTCGCCGTCGTGCTGGAGCTTGTGCCGGCCGAGCTGGCCGCGGAGGTGACGCGCGTGCTGCACATTCCCACCGTCGGGATCGGGGCCGGGCCCGAGACGGACGCGCAGGTTCTCGTGTGGACCGACATGCTCGGGCTCACGGGGGGCAAGATGCCGCGGTTCGTGAAGCAGTACGCCGATCTTCGTCAGGTCATGGGGGACGCGGCGAAGGCGTTCGCCGATGATGTTGTCGGCGGAACGTTCCCTCTGGAGGAGCACTCCGTCCACTAGTCCACTGCGGCACGAAGGCAGCCCGCCGACTTCCCCCATCGGCGGGCTGCCGTTTTTTGCGCCCCCGCCGCCCCTGCCCTTCCCGTCACCGCATGGGGGCTCCGCCCCCTCGCCCCCGTTTGCGCAGTTCCCCGCGCCCCTGGGCAGTAGGGGCGCGGGTGAACCTGTCGGTGGGATGTCGGTGGTTTGTCGGTGGGGGGTGGGAGCTTGGTCCGCATGACGCTAATCGACAACAAGCCCCGGCAGGACGACGGAGGCCGCCCCGACGCCGTCACCGTGCGGGGACTGGTCAAGCACTACGGCGAGACCAAGGCACTGGACGGCGTGGACCTGGACGTGCGCGAGGGCACGGTCCGCGGCGTGCTCGGCCCGAACGGCGCGGGCAAGACGACCCTCGTACGCATCCTTTCCACCCTTCTGATCCCGGACTCCGGCCGGGCGACGGTCGCCGGCTTCGACGTCCTGCGCCAGCCCCGCCGGCTGCGCCGGGTGATAGGCCTCACCGGCCAGTACGCCTCCGTGGACGAGAAGCTCTCCGGGCGGGAGAACCTCTATCTGATCGGCCGGCTCCTCGACCTGCCCCGCAAGGACGCCCGTGCCCGTGCGGACGAACTCCTTGAGCGCTTCTCGCTCACCGAGGCGGGCAGGCGCCCGGCGAGCACGTACTCCGGAGGAATGCGCCGCCGCCTCGACCTCGCCGCGTCCATGATCGGCAGTCCGGACGTCCTCTTCCTGGACGAGCCGACCACCGGCCTGGACCCGCGTACGCGGAAAGAGGTGTGGACAGAGGTCAAGCGCATGGTCGGTGACGGTGTCACCGTGCTGCTCACCACCCAGTACATGGAGGAGGCCGAGCAGCTCGCGAACGAGCTCACGGTCATCGACCGCGGCAAGGTCATCGCGAACGGCGGCATCGACGAGCTGAAGGCGAAGGTCGGCGGCCGCACCCTGCGCATCCGCCCGGCCGACCCGCTGGAGCTGCGCCCCACGGCCGGCGCACTCGACGAGTTCGGCCTCACGGGCCCGGGGAGCGCCACGGTGGACATCGCCACCGGCACGGTCCTCGTCCCGATCCTCAGCGACGAGCAGCTGACCGCGGTGGTCGGCGCGCTCACCGCCCGGGGCATCACCCTGGCCGGTCTCAGCACCGAACTGCCCAGCCTGGACGAGGTGTTCCTCTCCCTCACCGGCCACCGGGCATCCGAACCGGCCGATCCGGGCGACCCGCGGGACACCTCGGCCGACCGCTCCCACGAGTCCTACGAGGAGGCCGCCGTATGAGCGCCGCCACCGTCATCGACAAGCCCGCGGCGCTCGGCACCGACGACGATCCGCATGTCGGAATACGCGCCCATCTGCGGCACATCAGCGCCCTGGTCCGTCGCAACGTGCTGTGGATCCGCCAGGACCCGGAGTCGATGTTCGACGTCATCCTGATGCCGATCGTGTTCACGCTGCTCTTCGTGTTCGTCTTCGGCGGCGCGATCGCCGGCAAGGGCAATCAGGACGAGTACGTCAACTACGTCGTCCCCGGCCTCATGGCGATGATGGGCATGAACATCGCCATGGGGGTGGGCACCGGGTTCAACCAGGACTTCCAGACGGGGGTCATGGACCGCTTCCGGTCCCTGCCGATCTCCCGCGCGTCGGTCCTGATCGCCAAGATCATGGTCGAGATCGGCCGGCTGCTGCTCGCCACGGCGATCCTGCTCGTGGTCGGTTTCCTGCTCGGTCTGTCCGTGTCGAACGTTCCCGGCCTGTTCGCCGCCATCGGGCTGGCCCTGGTCTTCGGCTCGTCCATCATGTGGATCTTTCTGACCATGGGCGTGGTGATGAAGAACGCCCAGGCCATCCAAGGAATGGGGTTCCTCGTGCTGATGCCCCTGCAGTTCGGGTCGTCGATCTTCTCGCCGCCGTCCACCATGCCGGGCTGGCTGCAGACGTTCACCGACTACAACCCGCTGTCGTCCCTCGCGGACGCGGCCCGGGGTCTGATGAACGGCGGCCAGCCGGTCGCCCACGACGTCATGATCACTCTGGTCTGGTCGCTCGTCATCACCGTGGTGATGGCCCCGGTGGCGATCCACAAGTACCGCACCAAGAACTGACCGCGGCGGGCCGGGACATGCCGGACCGGACCATGTGGTGTCAGACCAGGGCGGCGGCCTCCTCGAAGGAGAGGCCGCCGCCCTCCGCGTACGCGGCCTCGTACGCCGGGCCGTCGAGTGCCCCGCGCGCCGCCGCCTCGGCCTGGTCCCGCATCTCGCGCTCCACGACGGCCCGGACGTGACCGGCCGGCAGCAGCCCGTCGGCGGCACCGAGGCACCGCGCCGCGTCCTCGGCGCGCCCGCCGCCGTCGACCCCGGCGAGCGCGATGCACGCGGTGGTCAGGTGGGCGGAGAACATGTGCGGCGCGATCATCTGGGTCAGTGGGTCCTTGGCCCGTTCCAGGGCTCCCCGCACCTTCACCACCGCCTCGTCGTAGAGGCCCTCCAACGAGTCCAGCCAGGCCTCCACGCCCATGACGAACCCGTCGAAGACCACGAACCGTACGGCGCCGAAGTCGTCCCACAGCCGCTCCATCTGCACGCGGGCCTCGGCGATACGGCCGGTGCGGCCGAGCCACATCGCGAGGAAGAGCCGGGCTCCGGGCATGGCTTCGTTGTGCGTGCCGTGGCCCTGGTCCAGGACCTCGCGCAGCAGCCGCTCGCCCCGCTCGGTCTCGCCCGAGTCGATGAGCACGCTGCCGAGACGGGTGGTGAGGATGGCCATCTGGGCGCGGGCGCCCAGGCGTTCGGCGTGGGCGATGGCCGTCTCGTAGTCCGTCGCCGCGAGCTGGTACTCGCCCTTGCGCTCATGGGCCTCGCCCCGCGCGGAGAGGGCCTCGGCGGCGCCCCAGGCGTCTTCGAGGCCGACGAAGAGTTCCAGCGACTCGTCGGCGTCACGGGTCGCGTCGCCCGCCCAGTCGGCGCGGTTGGCGAGCATGTTGGCGCGCATCTGCAGGGCGACGGCCAGTTCCCAGCCGTGGCCGAGTTCACGGCAGGTCTCGACGCTCGCGTCGATGACCAGGCGCAGCCGGTCCATGTCGCCGGTCAGCAGCACGGCGAAGAACCAGAGGTAGCCGGGGTTGCGGCAGACCTGCGGGAGGCCGGGCTCGTACGCCTCGTTGACAGCCCGCAGCTTGGCCTCGGCCTCCGGGGTCTGCCAGGTGTCCAACTCCAGGTCCATACAGGCGAGATGGAGGAGGTGGACACCGCGCCTGGCTTCGACGAGGACGTCCGGGCGCATGGGCGGCGGGTCGGCGATGCAGGACTCGTACAGCGGGACGGCTCGTTCGGTGGGCGGCGCGAACGGGTCGGGGCCCATCGCCATGACCTCCCGCGTCCAGTTGCGGGTGATGATCCGCAGGTCGCGGATCTGCCAGTACCAGGCGAGGGAGAGGACGAGGCAGAGTGCCTCCTGTTCGTCGCCGGCCGCGACGGCGCGCTGCAGCGCGGCGCGGGTGTTCTCGCCTTCGAGCTGGAGCAGTTCGATGGCGTCGCGCTGGCCGGGTCCCCGCAGCAACGGGTCCGTGGTGCGGGCGAGTTCGCGGTAGTAGGTGAGGTGGGCGCGCTCGGTCGCGGGGCGCTCGCCGCACGCGTCGAGGCGCTGTCCGGCGTACTCGGCGACGGTCTCCAGGAGCCGGTAGCGCATCTCGCCGTCGCCCGGGCCCTTGCCCGGACCGTCACCCGAAGGAGCCGCGACCACCAGGGACTTGTCGACGAGCGAGCCGAGCGCCTCCAGCGCGGCGGGTCCGCAGACGGCCTCGGCGGCGGCGAGGTCGCAGCCGCCGGCGAAGACGGACAGCCGTCGCAGTACGTCACGTTCGTCCTCGTCCAGGAGATCCCAGGACCAGTCGACGACGGCACGCAGGGTCTGCTGGCGCGGCAGGACCGTACGGCTGCCGGAGGTGAGGAGACGGAAGCGGTTGTCGAGGCGGTCGGCGATCTGGCGCGGGGTGAGCATCCGCAGCCGGGCGGCGGCGAGTTCGATGGCGAGCGGCAGTCCGTCGAGGCGCCGGCAGATCTCGGCGGCGGCCTCCGGGTCGTCCTCGATCCGGAAGCCGGGCCGGGCGGCGGCGCCCCGGTCGGCGAGCAGCTTCAGCGCGTACGGCTCGGGCAGCGGCTCCACGGGCCGCAGCAACTCCCCCGGTACGCCGAGGGGTTCGCGGCTCGTGGCCAGTACGGTCAGTCCGGGGCAGCGTTCGAGCAGTTGCTCGACCAGCCGGGCCGCGGCGTCCACGACGTGTTCGCAGTTGTCGAGGACGATCAGCATGCGGCGTTTGGCGCAGTGCTCGGTGAGCCGGACGAGCGGGTCGTCGTGCCGGTCGGTGACGACGCGCATCTCCTCGGCCCCGGCGCTGCGCAGCACGGTCTCCCGGGCGCCGACCGCGGTGAGGACGGCCTCGGGGACGGCCTCCGGGTCGTCGACGGGCGCGAGTTCGGCCAGCCACACGCCGTCGGGCAGGGCCTCGGCGACGCTGTCCGCCGCCTCCTGCGACAGCCGGGTCTTCCCGGCGCCGCCCGGTCCGAGCAGGGTGACGAGCCGGGCCCCCGAGAGGTCGTCGCGGATGGTCGCCAGATCGGTGTCCCGGCCGACGAAGGAGGTGAGCCGGGCCCGGAGGTTGCCGCGAGGCGCGGGGCGGTCGCGTGGTGCGGCTCCGTGCGGGCTTGGTGCGCCGTTCCCCGCGTCCCTGGGATGCGCGGCTGTCGCGCCACCGACGGGTGCGGCGCCGTGGAGGCTTGGTGCGCCGTTCGCCGCGCCCCCGAGGAATGTCGGGGGGCCGGTCAGTAGTTCTGCGTGCAGGGCCTGTAGTTCCGGCCCCGGGTCCGTGCCCAGGCGGTCGGCCAGCAGGCGGCGTACGGCCTCGTAGCCGGCCAGGGCCTCCGCGGCGCGGCCCGCGTCACGCAGGGCCCGCAGGCGCAGCAGTTGGAGGGGTTCGTCCAGAGGGTGGGCGTCGCAGAGGGCGGTCAGGTCGGGCAGGGACTGTTCGGCGTGGCCGAGGGCGAGGGCGGCGGTGAGGCGGGCGCGCCGGGCGTCGAGGCGGCGGGACTCCCAGCGGGCCGACTCGGCCGTGCGGTCCGGCAGATCGGTGAGTGCGGGGCCCCGCCAGAGGGCGAGGGCGTCGTCGAGGATGACGGCCGCCTTGCCGGGGTCGCCGTCGGCCAGCGCGCGGGAGCCCTCGCCCGCGAGGCGTTCGAACCGGTGCAGGTCGACGTCGTCGGCCGCGGCGCGCAGCCGGTAACCGCCCTCGGCGGAGCCGATCGCGTCCGCGCCCAGCGCCCTGCGCAACCGGCCCACCAGGGCCTGCAGCGCGCCCGGGGCGTCGGCCGGAGGGTCGGCGCCCCATACCTCGTCGACCAGCACGGCCATGGACACGGTCCGGCCGGGGCGCAGGGCGAGCACCGTCAGCAGGGCGCGCAGCCGCGCCCCGCCGACCGGAACGAGGGTGCCGTCGGTACGGAGTGCCTGGGTGGTGCCGAGGATGCGATAGCGCACGCAGACCATTGTCCCTGTCGGCGACCCGGGCCCGCCCCGGATTTCGGACCGGCGTGAACCGGGAGTGGCCGAGAACGAGCCGCGGACGCGGCCGGAGGGCCGCAGGAACCTCCGACCCTCCTTAGGACGTTCCCCCCACACCACCGGTACGGTCTACCCGGCACGCCCAGCCCGTTCGAACATTCCAGGGAGCCCCACCCCATGACCACCGCCACAGGCCGGCACAGTGACCGGCGGATCAGCCCCGTGTTCCTCGGGATCGTGGCCGTCACGGCGGTGACCGGCTGGGCCACCTGGACGGGCTTCGCCGAGCAGCCCGGCGTCGCCGTCTTCCTGTTCGTGACGGCCGCGTGGATCGTCTCGCTCTGTCTGCACGAGTACGCGCACGCCCGCACGGCTCTGCACAGCGGCGACATCTCGATCGGCGCGAAGGGCTATCTGACCCTGAACCCGCTGAAGTACACGCACGCGCTGCTCAGCATCGTGCTGCCCGTCCTCTTCGTCATCATGGGCGGCATCGGCCTGCCCGGTGGCGCGGTGTTCATCGAGCGCAGCCGCATCCGGGGCCGCTGGAAGCACAGCCTGATCTCGGCGGCGGGCCCGCTGACGAACGTGCTGTTCGCGGTGGTCTGCACCGCCCCGTTCTGGCTGGACGCGCTGGACGGCGTACCGGCCGACTTCCAGTTCGCCCTCGCGTTCCTGGCGCTGCTCCAGGTCACGGCGGCGCTGCTGAACTTCCTGCCGATCCCGGGCCTGGACGGCTACGGCGTCATCGAGCCCTGGCTGTCGTACAAGATCCGTCGGCAGGTGGAGCCGTACGCGCCCTTCGGGCTGCTCTTCGTCTTCGCGATCCTGTGGATCCCCGAGGTGAACAACCAGTTCTTCGACGCGATCGACGCGCTGCTGCGGGCCCTGGACATCGACGAGATCCGCACGTACTGCGGGCAGAACCTCTACCGGTTCTGGACGGAGACCGACCAGTACTGCTCGGTCAACCAGTGACGGACCGCCGGATCAGCCCGTGACGGAGGACGCCTTGCGCCGCATCCGGTCCCGGCGCAGGTAGTACCAGGTCATGTTGGACGACAGGCCCGCGAGCAGTACCCACACGATCCCCAGCCAGCTGCCCTGGACGAAGGAGACGACCGCCGCCGCCGTGGCGAGAACGCAGACGACGAGGGCGTAGAGGGCGAGTCGGGACATGGGGTCGGCTCCTGTCGGGGATCTCCGGGGGCCCGGCGCGCGGGTTCCGGAGGGGGACACTGCTCGGCTCCAGTGTCCCCCACGTCCGGCGGGCACCCCGACGCGGTCCTACAGGTCGGTGAGGCGCAGGCCCGCGTGGGCCTTGTACCGGCGGTTCACCGAGATCAGGTTCGCGACCAGCGACTCGACCTGGTGGGCGTTGCGCAGCCGCCCGGAGAAGATGCCGCGCATGCCGGGGATGCGGCCGGCCAGCGCCTGGACGATCTCGACGTCCGCCCGCTCCTCGCCGAGCACCATCACGTCGGTGTCGATCTCCTCGATCTCCGGGTCCTGGAGCAGCACGGCCGACAGGTGGTGAAAGGCGGCGGTGACGCGGGAGTCCGGCAGCAGCGCGGCGGCCTGTTCGGCGGCGCTGCCCTCCTCGGGCTTCAGCGCGTACGCGCCCTTCTTGTCGAAGCCGAGCGGGTTGACGCAGTCGACGACGAGTTTGCCGGCCAGTTCCTCGCGCAGCGACTCCAGGGTCTTGCCGTGTCCGTCCCACGGCACGGCGACGATCACGATGTCGCTGCGGCGGGCGGTCTCGGCGTTGTCGGCGCCCTCGACCCCGTGTCCGAGCTCGTCGGCGGCGGCCTGCGCGCGCTCCGCGGCCCGCGAACCGATGATCACCTTCTGCCCGGCCCGGGCCAGCCGGTAGGCGAGACCCTTGCCCTGCGGACCGGTGCCGCCGAGCACGCCGACGACGAGCCCGGAGACGTCGGGAAGGTCCCAGGGGTCCTTGGCGGGGGCCTTCTGTGCACTGTCAGTAGAGGTCATGGGCCGACTTTACGTGCGTCGTGGTGCGTTCAGGCGGGTGGTTCGGGTCCGCGCCGCTCAGGTGAGAGCCGTCACGGGGATCCGCCGGAAGGTGATCGTCTCGTACGCGCCGAAGTCGCCCGTCTCGTAGAGGAGTCCGACCGTGCCGTCGTCGACGCGCACGAGGTCGGAGTACGCGGCGGGCAGTCCGTCGACGGTGTGCGCGGTCCGCCAGGTGACGCCGTCGTCGGTGCTGGCGCGGACCGTCATCAGGGCGCGGAAGCCGGGGTCGGCGGGGCCCGAGCAGAGGAGGACGTCGGGGTCGCGGAGCTGGAGCACACTGGCCTCGACGACCGGGCCGACGAGGCCGGCCTGCGGGCGGAAGGGCTTGTCCAGGGTCTGGCCGCCGTCCCGCGAGTACGCGTCGGCACGGGTGCCGGGCGCGGTGGAGTCGGTGCGGGTGTTGAAGTAGACGCGGCCGTCGGGGAGTTCGGCGGCGGTGGTCTCGTTCACGTTGATGTAGTCATCGGGGTTGTCGTCGACGTACCCGATGCGCCAGGTCTCGCCGTGGTCGTCGCTGAGCAGGCAGTGCCCGCCGTTGTACCTGCCCTCGGTGCCGTTGTCCGTGCCGGTCGGCGGGAGGGAGTGGTTGGCGGCCACGACGACCCGTCCGTCGGTCAGCTGGAGGGCGTGGCCCGGAGTGGTGGCGTACCAGCGCCAGGCCGTCTTCTTCGTCTGCCCGGTGATCTCCCTCAGGCCGGACCAGGTGACGCCGTCGTCGTCGCTGTGCAGGATCCAGACGCGGCGGCCGTCTGCGGCGCCCACCTTGCCGCGGCGGATGGCGTCCTCGGTGGCGAGGGCGGCGTTGCGGACGTGGACGAGCAGGATCCTGCCGGTGTCGAGGACGACGGGGGCCGGGTTCCCGGCGAGCGCCTCGCCGTTCGAGGCGGCGACCTGGAGCGGTCCCCAGGTGAGTCCCCCGTCCGTGGACCGCTTCAGCACGATGTCGATGTGGCCGAAGTCGTCGCGGGAGCCGACCCTGCCCTCGCAGAAGGCGAGCAGGGTTCCCCCGCCGGTGGCGACGACGGCCGGGATACGGAAGCTCGCGTAGCCCTCCTCCCCGCCCCGGAACGGCACGGACACCTCGGCGCCGCCCTCGCGGCCGGCCTCACTCCTGGCCTCGCTGCTGGCCTCACTGCTGGTCATGGAACCCTCTCCTTGCCGGCCGGGTGAACGGGCCACTCTGCCCAGGACGGGCGAATTCATCGTGAACTCCGTCTGACGAGCAGTCGCTTGCGGCAGGATTCGTCCGCATGGATGCCGTACGGGTGGCCTTGTTGCGTGAAGTGCTCGCCGGGACCGAGTGGCCGGCGGCCACCCGGCGGTTCGCGGGGGCCCTGCGGTCCTCCGTGCTGCCGCACGGGGGCGGCCTGCTGCTGGTGGGAACGGCTGAGTACGAGCCGTGGCACCTCGCCGCCCATCTGGTGGACGAGGCCGCCTGGTCGGGCACGCCCGAACTGACACCGACGCTGGTACGGCACGGGGCGCGGCCCGGGGATCCGGCCCATCTGGCGGTGGGGCTCGGCCGGATCGAGGCGGCCCGGCGGGGAGAGACGCTGCTCGTCGTGGCGCCGGACGCGCCCGGGGCTCCGCTCCTGGAGCGGGTGCACGACGCGCGCCGGGCCGGGGCGACGGTCCTCGCGCTGGACTCGGGCGACCGCGAGCTGCACGCGATGGCGCACGAGGCGCTCGCGGTACCGCGCGTGCCGGACCTCGGCGCGGGTCTCGACACAGGCCTCGATACGGGCCTCGATCTGGATACCGTGCAGCATCTGGTCAGTGCGGCGACCGGGGAGAACTCGGTGCCCGCGCCCCGGGGGCGGCGGCGGTTCAAGGACCGGTTGTCGCGGCTGGCGGACCAGTTGACGGCGCCACCGCCCACGCGGTGGTGAGCCGGCCGCCTCCTCGGCAGGGCCCGAGGTCGAAAAAGCGTTTGTACGCGGCGGGCCGGCGACGGACCATTTCCCGTCGTGACGGAACTGACCGAGCCCGAATCCGATGCAGGCGCCGATAGCGACACCCATGCCGATGTCGATGTCGATGTCGGCGACCCCGCTCCCCCTTCCGGGGGTGGTGCTTCGCGGTTGCGTGCGCTGTTGCCCGATCTGGCGCCGTGGCGGACCTCCCCCGACTTCCGGCGGCTGTGGGTGGCCGGGCTCGTCACCAACTTCGGCAGCTTCCTGACGTTCGTCGCGCTCCCGGTGCAGATGAAGGAGCTGACCGGTTCCGTGGTCGCCGTCGGCGCGATCGGTGCCGTGGAGCTCGTACCGCTGATCGTGTTCGGGCTGTACGGCGGGGCCCTCGCCGACGCCCTGGACAAGCGGAAGCTGATCGTGTGGACGGAGGCGGGGCAGGGACTGCTCTCGGCCGTGCTGCTGGTCAACGCGGTGCTCCCGGGCCCCCTGGTGTGGCCGCTGTACGTCGTCGCCGCGCTCTCCTCCGCGCTCGTCGCGGTGCAGCGGCCGGCGCTGGACGCGCTCACCCCGCGCATCGTCCGGCACGAGCACCTGCCGGCGGCCGCCGCGCTCAACTCGCTGCGCTGGACGGTCGGCGGGGTCGCCGGGCCCGCGGTCGCGGGGCTCGTCGTGGCGTACGCCGGGCTCGGCTGGGCCTATGGCGCGGACCTAGTCACCTTCGTCGTCTCGCTCGTCCTGGCGGTGGGGCTCGCCGCGTCGCCCGCCTCGCACGAGGCGGCGAAGCCGTCGCTGCGGTCGATCGCGGAGGGCGCCCGGTACGCGTGGAGCCGCAAGGAACTGCTGGGTACGTACGCGATCGACCTGTCCGCGATGTTCTTCGCCTTCCCGCTCGCCGTGCTGCCCTTCCTCGCGGACGAGCTGGACGCCGAGTGGTCGCTCGGGCTGATGTACGCGGCGTTGCCCGCGGGGGCGCTGCTGGTGAGCCTGACGAGCGGGTGGACCTCGCGGATCCATCGGCACGGGCGGATGGTGGTGCTGGCGGCGGCGTTCTGGGGGCTCGCGATGGTGGCCGCGGGGGCGGTTCACGATGTGTGGCTGGTGCTGCTGTTCCTGACGCTCGGTGGCTGTGCCGACATGGTCAGCGGCATCTTCCGGGCGGCGATGTGGAACCAGACGATTCCGGACGAGCTGCGGGGGCGGCTGGCCGGGATCGAGCTGCTGTCGTACTCGGTGGGGCCGCAGCTGGGGCAGGTCCGGGCCGGTGGGATGGCCGCGGTTCTTTCCGTGCGGGCCTCCGTGTGGGCCGGGGGTGTGATGTGCGTGGCCGCGGTGGGGGCGTTGGCGGTGTGCCTTCCCAAGCTCATGACGTACGACGTACGGACGAATGTGCACGCTGTGCGGCTCAAGGCTGCACGGGAGGGGGTGGGTGGGGCGCGGTGACGGGCGTGTGCGGGTCGGCGGGGGCTTGTCGCGCCGTTCCCCGCGCCCCTGAAGGCCCAGAAGACTGCGCCGTTCCCCGCGCCCCTGGGTGGTTGGGGTGCGGGGAACTGGGACGGGTGCGGTTAGTTTTCGGCTGGGGGGCGCGTACCGGGGTCGTGCCACCTGGGGTCCGTCTCCCAGTCGAGGTTGCGCTCACGGGCCGTGTCCATCGCCCGCTGGGCCTCCTCGCGGGACGCGTACGGACCGAAGCGGTCCTTCGCGGGGCACTCGGGGCCCTCCTCGACCTTCTTGTGCTCCAGGCAGTAGTACCACTCGCCCGGTTTACCGACCGTCCGCTTCTTGAACAGGGCCATGACCAGCTCCTCTCGCCACCGACATGTTCCCCCATCTCCGCTGGTTAGACTCGCTGGCATGTCTGGCCAGTCGCTGCTCGTCCCAGGGGAGCTGTCCCCCATCCGTTCCGTGCCCGGAAACATCCGCCGCCCGGAGTACGTCGGCAAGCCCGCGCCGACCCCGTACACCGGGCCGGAGGTGCAGACGCCCGAGACGATCGAGGCGATGCGTGTCGCCGGCCGGATCGCCGCGCGCGCCATGGCCGAGGCCGCGAAGCTCATCGCGCCCGGCGTCACCACGGACGAACTGGACCGGGTCGCGCACGACTACATGTGCGACCACGGCGCCTACCCGTCCACGCTCGGCTACCGCGGCTTCCCGAAGTCCCTGTGCACCTCCGTGAACGAGGTGATCTGCCACGGCATCCCGGACTCCACCGTCCTGCGGGACGGGGACATCATCAACCTCGACGTGACGGCGTACATCGGGGGCGTGCACGGCGACAACAACGCCACGTATCTCGTCGGGGACGTGGCCGAGGAGTCGCGGCTGCTGGTCGAGCGGACCCGCGAGTCGCTGGAGCGTGCCATCAAGGCGGTCAGGCCCGGCCGCCAGATCAACATCATCGGCCGGGTCATCGAGTCGTACGCGAAGCGCTTCGGGTACGGGGTCGTGCGGGACTTCACCGGGCACGGCATCAGCTCGTCGTTCCACTCCGGGCTGATCGTCCCGCACTACGACAGCCCGCACGCGACGACCGTGATGCAGCCCGGGATGACGTTCACGATCGAGCCGATGCTGACGCTGGGGTCGTACGACTACGACATGTGGGACGACGGGTGGACGGTCGTCACGAAGGACCGGCTGCGGACCGCGCAGTTCGAGCACACGCTGGTCGTCACGGACAGCGGGGCCGAGGTCCTCACGCTGCCGTAACCGCCCCGCCCCGCCAGGTGCCGCCCGCTCACTCGGAGCGGGCGGCTCTTTCATGTGGGAACGGTGGAGGATCGGGGTACCGTTTTACCGACAGGACGTCGGAAACCCATTGACTTAGGTAAGCCTAACCATAGAAGATTGGTCCGGCTCCCGTCTCCCCCGTCCGGCCCCGGAGGTCCCCATGAACTCGTCGAGTACGCCGTTCTCGACGCTCATCCGCACCGCGTCCCACGAGCAGCACGTGGAGGCGGAGACCTCGACGTTCATGAGCGATCTGCTCGGCGGCAGGCTCGGCGTGGACGCGTACGCGCGCTACACGGAGCAGCTGTGGTTCGTGTACGACGCGCTGGAGTCGGGTGCGCGGGACCTCTCCGGCGACCCGGTGGCGGGGCCGTTCATCCAGCCCGAGCTGATGCGGCTCGCCTCGCTGGAGCGGGATCTCGCCCATCTGCGGGGGGCGGGGTGGCGGGACGGTGTCACCGCGCTGCCCGCGACGGTGGAGTATGCGGCGCGGGTCGCCGAGTGTGCCCGTACCTGGCCCGGCGGATACATCGCGCATCACTACACGCGCTATCTCGGTGACCTCTCCGGCGGGCAGATCATCCGCGGCAAGGCGGAGAAGACGTGGGGGTTCGACCGCAAGGGTGACGGGGTGCGGTTCTATGTCTTCGAGGACATCGGGAACCCGGCGGCGTTCAAGCGGGGGTATCGGGAGCTGCTTGATGCGCTTCCCGTGGACGACCTGGAGAAGCAGCGGGTTGTTGCCGAGTGCCGGCGGGCGTTCGCGTTGAACACCGGGGTGTTTCGGGCGCTGGGGGAAGAGTTCCGCATCAGCGCGTGACGTTCCACTGGGGTTCGCGTTTTCGGGTGCGGGCCGGCGGGGGCTGGTTGCGCCGTTCCCCGCGCCCCTGAAAGCGAAAAGACTGCGCCGTTCCCCGCGCCCCTGAGGGGTGAAGGCCGGGGCGCAGCCCCGCCTTCGAGGGGCGCGGGGAACTGCGCGGCCAGCCCCGCCGACCCGCACGGAACTCCTGGTCTGCCCCGGATGGGGGGGTGCGGCCGCCCCGGCCAGGGGGTCAGCGTTCCAGGAAGACTCTGCCGCCCAGTTCTATCCAGCCTTCCGGCTGGGGGGCTGTGAGGAGCTGGGAGCCTGCGCCCTGGACGATGTTCAGGGCGCGGCCCAGTTGGGCCGTCAGCTGAAGGGCCGCCGAGCCTGTCGCCTCGTCCTCCTCGATGCCGTCTCCTCGGCCGGGGAAGCCACGGGCCCGGACGCGGCCCGCAGCCTCGTCCTCCCACGCCCAGGCGTAGATCCACTCCCCCGGCGGCGGTACGGGGAGCGCGTCGACCTCCGCCGCCGTGCCGTACCGGCGCAGCGTGCGGGGCCGCGGCCACTCCGGACGGGCCTCGATCCAGGTGAACTCGCCGTCGAGCCGGGTACCCACCACGCCCGCGGGCGTGACGAGTTCGGGTACGTCCAGCAGCCAGGCCGCGCCCACGCAGGGGTACCCGGCGAAGGGCAGCCGCACGCCGGGCGTGTAGATGTCGATGACCCCGCGCTCGGGGTCGTCGACGAACACCGTCTCGCTGAAGCCGAGTTTCGCCGCGAACGCCTGCCGTTCGTCCCGCTCGGGCAGTACGGAACCTTCCCGCACCACCCCGAGTTCGTTGCCGTACTCGCCGCGGGGCCCACAGAAGACCCGCAGCACGTCGTAATCAGTCACGCGGGCAATCAAACCTCATGACGGTGACACGCGTGCGCGGGCGCTTCCTGGCCAACCCCGGGTGCCGGCCCCGGGTATGGGCCCGGGTGCCGGCCCCGGACGTCAGGCCTGGGTGGAGTCCGTCAGACGGCGGCGGCGTACCGCGAACACCACGCCCGCGCCCGCCGCGACGGTGACCGCGGCGGCCGCCCCGAGCGCGCCGACCGGGACGTCCGAGCCGGTGGAGGCGAGATTGCCGGTCACACCGCCCGTGGTGGACCCGGTCGTGCCCGCGCCGCCGGTGGTTCCGCCGGTCGTGCCTCCCGTGGTGCCGCCGGTCCCGGAGGTCGACGTCGGGTCGGTGTCCGGGAGTTCGGCGTCCTCGGTCAGGGCCACGGCGATGTCGACCGGGTCGAGTGCGGCACCGGCCTGGTAGAAGCCGCCGAAGGCCGCCGCGCCCGCCTTGGTGAGGGTGGCGGTGACGCCGTCGAGGGTGATGACGTCGTCCTCGGCGGTCAGGTCGGCCGACCTGGGCTTGAGCTCGGCGAGGGTGACGTCCTCGGACTTCTCGCCGAGGCTGTCGACGTCGGCGGTCAGCTCGCCGGAGCCGCCGTCGATCTCCGCCTTCAGGTCGCTGAGGGTGAGGTCCAGACCGTAACTGCCGTTGTCCTCATGGCCCTTGAAGTTGACCGAGCCCTTGAAGGAGGCCTTGAGGGTGTCGGCGTCCGTGTCGTAGGTGCCGGTGGCGTCGACGAACGTGAAGACGCCGTTGCCGGACGCCTGCTCCGCCCCGCCCGACACGGTGATCCTGCCCTTGGCCACGCCGTCCACGACGTACGTACGGAAGGACTGCTTCACGCCCCAGCCGAGCGTGCCGTAGGAGATGGCCCCCTTGGTGTCGGCGTCGGTGGTCGAGGGCTTCGGGGTCGTGGATCCCGTCGGCTTCGGGGTGACGGTGGTGGTCGGGGTGCTCGTGGGGGTGCCGGTCGGAGTGGACGGCGGGGTGGTGGTGCCCGTGGGCGTCGGGTTCGGCGACTCGGGCTTCTTCTCCAGCACCGTCAGGGGGTCGCCGGCCGCACCCGTGTAGGCGGAGCTGCCGAAGACGTCCCCGGCCTCCTTGGTCAGCTTGGTCGTCATGTCCGTCATCGTGCGGTTGACGGTGACCTCGGCGAGCGGCACGTCCTGCTGGGTCGTACCGGCCTTCGTCACGTCGGCGGTGACTCTCGCGTCCTTGCTGTCGAACTTCAGGTCGGACAGGGCGAGTTCGAAGTTGTGTGCCTTGGAGACGATCTTCAGGGAGCCCTCGAAGCCGAGTGCGACGGTGTGCGCCTCGGAGTCGTAGCTCCCGGTGCCGTTGACGAAGGTGAACGCGCCGTTGTCCTTGGCCTGCGTGGCGCCGCCCTCGGGGGTGAAGGAGCCGGCCGCCATGCCGGTGACGTAGTTGCGGTACGTCTGCTTGATGCCCCAGGTCAACTCATAGTCCTTGAGCGGCACTTCGGCGGCGGAGGCGGACGTCGCGGCGAGCGCGGTGGCGCCGAGCGTGACGGCGGTCGCGCAGGCTGCGGCAAGGGCTATGGGGCGGCGGCGGTTGGCGGCCATGGTCGTGGATCTCCTCGGTTCAGGGTGTGTTCAGTACGTGGGAGTCCGCTCGACTCGCGGACGAGGAAAGAAAGTTCAGCTCTCGCCGGGGGCGTCGGCCGCCACCGGCGTACGGCGCCTGCGGATGATCAGGAAGGCTACGGCGATCGCGATCAGAGATGCGACCGCGAGCCCGACGGGCAGGACGGGGACGTCCGAATCGCTCGCGGTGGCCTCGGTCTTCGGCCCGGCCTTCTTCGGATCGGCGGCCGCGGCTTCGGGGGTGGCCGACTCCGTGCTGCCCAGGTCGGGCAGGGCGGGCAGTTCGGCACTGTCGGTCAGGGCGACGGCGAGGGACACCGGGTCCATCTCCGTGCCGGCCTTGTACATGCCCCCGAAGGCATCGGCGCCCGCTGCGGTGAGTTCGGCGGGTGCCTCGGTGACCTGGACGAGGCCGTTCTTCGGCTTGAAATCCTTGACGGTGAAGGTGACGAGCGGCACCTTCTCGTCGGTCTTGGCCGCCTTGTCGGTACCGGCTGCCTTGTCCGCCCCTGCCGACTTGTCCGTGCCTGCCGCCTTGCCCGTACCGCTCCCGCTCGTGACATCGGCGTAGAGCGTGCCCTTCCCGGCGTCCGTGACCTTGGCCCGGACCTCGCCGAGCTTCAGGTCGAGGCCCTGTTCGCCGGTGAAGCGGACGGCTCCGGCGAAGGTCGCGTCGAGGGTCTGCTTCTTCTCGTCGTACGTGCCCGACCCCTTCGGGAAACGGAAGAGCGCACCGCCGTCCTGGGCGCCTCCGGAGAGCTTCCACTCCCCTTCGGCGATGGCACCGGTGACGTACTCGCGGAAGGTCCTGCGCACGCCCCAGTCGACGGCGCCGTCCTCGATCCGGCCCGAAGTCGCCTTCCCGGTCTTCGACTTGGCCTTGGACCCGGTCGGTGAGGGGGACGGGGTGCGGGCCGGTTCAGCGGCGGCGGCCCGTACGTCCGCGGACAGGCTGACCGGGTCGAGGGCGGTGCCCGCCGTGTAGTACCCGGCGAAGGACTTCGCGCCCTGGGCGGTCAGCGTGGCGGGCAGGTTGTTCAGCTGGACGGCGTTGCCCCCGCCCTTCATGTCGATGCCGCCCAGGGAGAGGGAGGCGAAGGGCACCTGCGAGGACGTCGTGACCGCCCCGGTGCCCTTCGCCTTGCTGATGACGTCGACGTAGAGCGTGCCGCCGTTGCCGGCGAGGCGGACGGTGGGGCGGCTGATCGTCAGGTCGAGCTGGTGGGTGCCGTCGTCCTCCTTGTGCCCGAGGAAGTGGACCCCGCCGGAGAAACCGGCGTCGAAGGCACCCGAGGAACCGTCGTACGTACCGGTCGCCGAGTGGAAGCGGAACTGGCTGCCGCCGACCGTGGCCGCGCCTCCGGTGAGGGAGAAACCGCCGTTCGCTATCGGGCCGGTGACGTAGCTCTGGAAGGAGGATTTGATGCCCCAGTCCAGCCTGCCGCCCTGCACGGTACGGCTCGCCGCGTGGGCCTGGCCGGCCGGGAGCAGCGCCGTGAGCACCGCTGCGAGTACCGCTGCGCAGAGCAGGGTCACGTGAGTACGTGCGTGCGGGCGGGCTGGCATGTGTCCTCCGGGGCGGGTGGATCTGGCCGGATGCCGTGTGGCGCTTCCTGGCGAGAAAGGTAAGGCTAACCTAAGCTATGCCCGCCGGGACGGGAAGCGTTGGATGAGACAGAAGGGGGGACGGGGGTTGTTCGTCGGCCGCCCGTTCGTCGTGGCCGGTCGCGCAGTTCCCCGCGCCCCCACAGGCAAAGACAGTTGGCCGAGCCCTGCCGGTGCAGCGCCCGACCAGCGACGCGAAAGGGACTACACGACCGTGCGACGCATGCGGACACGAGTGGCGGGTGCACTGCTTGCGGTGCTTGTGGTGGCGGGGTGCGCCTCCCATGAGGGGACAGCCGCGCCGGACACGAGGGCCCGCGCCGCCGCGGATCGGGTCGAGCCCCTCTCGGACACGCCGGAGCCTCGGCTTCCGGTCACCGTGCGCTCGTCCGACGGCCGTGAGGTGACGGTCGAGGACGCCGAACGCATCGTTCCGCTCTCCGGCAGCCTCAGCGAGATCGTCTTCACCCTCGGCCTCGGCGACCGTGTCGTCGCCCGTGACATCACCGCCACCTTCGCCCAGGCGGAGAAACTGCCGGTGGTCACCCGCAACCACGACGTCTCCGCGGAGAGCGTGCTGTCCCTCAAGCCCGATCTGGTGCTCGCGGAAGCCACCACCGGGCCCGCCGAGGCGATGGGCCAGATCCGCGACGCGGGCATACCCGTCCTCGTCGTCGACCCGGCGCAGGGCCTCGACGACGTGGGCCCGCGCATCGAGGCGGTGGCCCGCGCGCTCGGCGTACCGGCCGCGGGCAAGGAGCTCACGAAGCGCTCCGAGGAGCGGATCGCCGCCGTGCGCAAGGACGTTCCGAGTGCGAAGAAGACCGATGACGCACCGCGTGTCGCCTTTCTCTACCTCCGCGGCTCCGCGTCCGTCTATCTGATCGGCGGCAAGGGCTCGGGGGCGACCTCGCTGCTCGAAGCGGCGGGCGCGGTGGACGCGGGCGCCGAGTCCGGCCTGAAGAAGGACTTCACCGCGATCACCACCGAAGCCCTCGCCCAGGCCGCCCCCGACGCGATCCTCGTCATGTCCAAGGGACTTGAGTCCGTCGGCGGCATCGACGGCCTCGTCAAGATCCCGGGCGTCGCCCAGACCCCGGCCGGGATGGACCGCCGGGTCGTCTCGATCGAGGACGGCGTCCTCCTCAACTACGGCCCCCGCACGGACGCCGTACTGAAGTCCATCGTGGGCCAGTTGTACGGGGACACGAAGTGAGCGTGACCGACAAGGCCGTTCCCCAGGCCCCTCCTGTCGGCGGGCTTCCCGCGCGGCCCCGCCGCGGTGCCCCCTGGCTGCTCACGGTCGCCCTGGCCGTCCTTCTCCTGCTGCTCACCCTCGCCTCCGCCGGACTCGGCGCGTACGAGATCCCGCCCGGTGACGTCCTCTCCTCCATCGCGCACCGGGCGGGCCTCGGCGGCGGCGAACTGGACCGGGTCCCTGAGTCCGTGCTGTGGAACGTGCGCTTCCCGCGGATCGTGCTCGCGCTGCTCGTCGGTGCCTCACTGGGCTGCGCGGGCGCGCTGATGCAGGGCGTGTTCGGCAATCCGCTCGCCGAACCGGGGGTCATCGGTGTCTCGTCGGGCGCGGCGGTCGGCGCGGTCGCCGCGATCTCGCTCGGTCTGGGCTTCCTCGGCACCTGGACGGTCCCGGCCTTCGCCTTCGTCTCGGGTCTCGGCACGGCGCTGCTCGTGTACTCGATGTCCCGCTCGGGCGGCCGTACGGAGGTCGTGACGCTGATCCTCACCGGTATCGCGGTGAACGCCTTCGCGGGCGCGCTGATCGGCCTGTTCATCTTCCTGGCGGACACCGCGGCGGTGAACCAGATCACCTTCTGGCAGCTCGGCTCGCTCTCCCAGGCGACCTGGCCGAAGGTGCTGGCGGTGCTGCCGTGCGCGGCGGTCGGTCTGGCCGTCGCCCCGTTGTACTCCCGCAAGTTGGACCTGTTGGCGCTCGGCGAGCGCCCGGCCCGGCACCTGGGCGTGGACGTCGAACGGCTCCGCGTCGTGCTGGTCCTGGTCGTCGCGCTGCTGACGGCCGCGGCCGTGAGCGTCTCCGGTGTCATCGGCTTCGTGGGACTCGTCGTGCCGCATCTGCTGCGCATGGCGGCGGGCCCCGGCCACCGTTTCCTCCTGCCCGGCAGCGCGCTGGGCGGGGCGGTGGTCCTGCTCGCGGGCGACCTGGCGGCGCGTACCGTCGCCGAGCCCGCCGAGCTGCCGCTCGGTGTGCTGACCGCTCTCTTCGGCAGCCCGTTCTTCTTCTGGCTGCTGCGCAGGACCCGTCGCAGGCAGGGAGGCTGGGCATGAGGAAGCGATCGGGGTGGCTTCGTACGAGGGCCGCGCCTCCCGGGCCCGTGGCCCCCGGCGACGTGCTCGCCGAGGCGCAGGCCCTGCACGTCCGGCTCGGCGCACGCGAGGTGCTGTCCGGCGTGGACGTCGAGGCCCGCGCGGGCGAGGTACTGGCACTGGTCGGCCCCAACGGGGCGGGAAAATCCACCCTGTTGGGCGCGCTCGCCGCCGACCTCCCGGCCGCCGACGGTGTCGTACGGGTCCATGGGCGCCCGGTGTCCGACTGGTCGGCGCACGAACTGGCCCTGCGCCGGGCGGTGCTCCCCCAGTCCGCCTCGCTCTCCTTCCCCTTCCCGGTCGAGGAGGTCGTACGGATGGGGCGGGCGCCCTGGGCCGGGCTGCCCGAGGATGATCAGGACGACGCGGCGGTGGCCGCGGCCATGGCGGCCACCGAGGTCTCCGGGTTCGCGGGCCGGCCCTTCTCGGCGCTCAGCGGCGGCGAACGGGCCAGGGTCGCGCTCGCCCGGGTGCTCGCCCAGCGCGCCCGGCTGCTGCTGCTCGACGAGCCGACGGCCGCGCTGGACCTCAGACACCAGGAGCTGGTGCTGCGGGTCTGCCGCGAAAGGGCGCACGAAGGGGACGCGGTGGTCGTGGTGTTGCACGATCTGGGTCTCGCGGCCGCCTACGCGCACCGGGTGGTGATCCTGTGCGCCGGGCGCACGGTGGCCGACGGGGCGCCTGCGGAGGTCTTCACCGACCGACTGCTTTCGGACGTCTACAAACAGCCGGTCGAGGTGTTCCCCCACCCGCGCACAGGTGGGGTCATGGTGGCCCCTGTCAGGGGTTCTTGACCCGTCTTTGACCGTTACGTGGGGGGTGGATAGCCCCTCCGTGACCGGGCCGTGCCCGTACGACGCCCATGAGAGCTGAATCACTGGACGGGCGGCTTTCAGTCAGGTAAGCCTCAGATAAGTTAGGCAAGCCTCACCCCGTACCTGTGCTTTTCCTGTGCCCTGTGACTTGTGACCTGTGACCCTCTTGGAGCCTGTATGCGAGCCGTCCGACTCTCCGTCGTCACCGCTGCCGCGACCGCGGCGGCGCTGGCCGCTGTCACGGGTTGCACCGAGAAGAGCGACGCGTCGAGCGAGGACCACGTCGTCGAGGTGACGGCCACGGACACCAAGTGCGAGGTGTCGAAGACGGAGTTCCCGGCCGGGCACGTGCAGATGGACGTGACCAACAAGGGCTCCAAGGTCACCGAGGTCTACCTGCTGTTCCCGGACGACCGGATCGTCACCGAGCGCGAGAACATCGGCCCCGGCACCCGCCAGAAGGTCACCGCCGAGGTGAAGGCCGGCGACTACCGGATCGCGTGCAAGCCCGGCATGAAGGGCAAGGGCATCCGGCAGGACGTCACGGTCACCGGCGGCGGCAAGGCCGCGAAGCGCGATCCGCGCCTGGACGCGGCGGTCGCCTCCTACCGGCAGTACGCGCAGGAGCAGGCCGACGAGACGCTGCCCAAGGCAAAGGTGTTCACGGACGCCGTCAAGGCCGGTGACATCGAGGCCGCGAAGAAGGCCTACGCCACCTCGCGCATCGGCTGGGAGCGCACCGAGCCGGTCGCCGAGTCGTTCGGTGACATCGACCCGAAGGTCGACCTGCGCGAGGACGGTCTGGAGGAGGGCCAGGACCTGGAGAAGGACTGGACCGGCTGGCACCGCCTGGAGCGCTCGCTGTGGAAGGACAAGAAGCTCACCGACCGGGACTCGAAGCTCGCCGACCAGCTGATCAAGGACCTCACCGACTGGCAGAACCGCGTCGGCAAGGCGGAGATCACCCCGACCTCCATGGCCAACGGCGCCAAGGAACTCCTCGACGAGGTCGCCACCGGCAAGGTCACCGGCGAGGAGGAGCGTTACTCGCACACCGACCTGGTCGACTTCAAGGCGAACGTCGAGGGCGCCGAGAAGTCGTACGAGCTGCTGAAGCCGGTCGCGAAGGAGAACGACGCGGCGCTGGTCACCGAGCTGGACAAGCAGTTCGCGGCGCTCGACACCCTGCTGGACACCTACCGCAAGGACAAGACCTCGTACGAGTTCACCTCCTACGACAAGGTCTCCAAGGCGGACCAGAAGGAACTCTCGGACGCGGTGAACGCGCTCGCCGAGCCGCTGTCGAAGCTCGCCGCCGCCGTCGTCGCCACGAAGTAGGGAACGGCCATGACGGACACGCCTGCCGAAGCCGAACACGCCGCGGCGCCCGAACCCGCCACCCCGGCCGGGGAAACCGTCTCGGCCGGGGAAACCGTCTCGGCCGGGGAAACCGTGCCGGCCGGGGGAAGCGCGTCGGCCGGGGGAAGCGCGTCGGGCGCCCCGTCGCGGCGTGCGCTGATCGGCTGGGGCGGTGCCGGACTCGCGCTCGGTGCGGCCGTGGCCGGTGGCGCGGTGGCGGTGGCCCGCTCCGGCGACGACGAACCGGGCGCGGCCGGGGAGGGCGGCGCGGTCGCCTTCCACGGCCACCACCAGGCGGGCATCGCCACCCCGGTGCAGGACCGGCTGCACTTCGCCGCCTTCGACGTGAAGACCACCGACCGGGCCGCGTTCGTCCAGCTGCTGAAGGACTGGACCGCGGCGGCCCGGCGGATGACCGCCGGGCAGGCGGTCGGCGAGGGCGCGTACGGCGGACTCGCCGAGGCGCCACCGGACGACACCGGGGAGGCGCTGGGCCTGACACCGTCCCGGCTGACCCTCACCCTCGGCTTCGGCCCCTCCCTCTTCGAGAAGTTCGACCTCGCCGACCGGCGCCCCGAAGCCCTCGTCGACCTGCCCAGGTTCGCCGGCGACAACCTCGACAGGAACCGCAGCGGCGGTGACCTGTGCGTCCAGGCCTGCGCCGACGACCCGCAGATCGCCGTGCACGCGATCCGCAACCTGGCCCGCATCGGCTTCGGCAAGGTCGTCATCCGCTGGTCCCAGCTGGGCTTCGGCAAGACCTCCTCGACGACCCCGGACGCCCAGACCCCCCGTAACCTCATGGGCTTCAAGGACGGCACCCGCAACATCGCGGGGACCGAGACCGACCGTCTGAAGAAATTCGTGTGGGTCGAGGAGAAGGACACCGACGCGGACTCGGCCTGGATGGCCGGGGGCTCGTACCTGGTGGCCCGGCGCATCCGCATGAACATCGAGACCTGGGACCGCACCTCGCTGCAGGAGCAGGAGGACATCTTCGGCCGCGACAAGGGCGAGGGCGCCCCCGTCGGGAAGGCCAAGGAGCGCGACAAGCCGTTCCTCAAGGCGATGCTGCCCGACGCGCACGTCCGCCTCGCCCACCCCGACACCAACGCCGGGGCCACCCTCCTGCGCCGCGGCTACTCCTTCACCGACGGCACCGACGGACTCGGCCGCCTCGACGCGGGCCTGTTCTTCCTCGCCTACCAGCGCGATGTGCGCACCGGCTTCATCCCGGTCCAGCGCAGCCTGGCCGCCGACGCCCTCAACGAGTACATCCAGCACGTGGGTTCAGCACTCTTCGCGATCCCGCCCGGCGTCCGCGACAAGGACGACTGGTGGGGCAGCACGCTGTTCGCCAAGAACCCCGGCGATTCACACGACCCCAAGGAGGCGTAGGCCGTGTTCGGCAACTATCTGATCGGCCTGCGCGAGGGCCTAGAGGCCAGCCTCGTGGTCTGCATCCTCATCGCCTACCTGGTGAAGACGGACCGCCGGGACGCCCTGAAGCCCATCTGGATCGGCATCGCCGTCGCCGTCACGCTCGCCCTCGCCTTCGGCTTCGCCCTCGAATTCGGCTCCCAGGAGCTGACGTTCGAGGCGCAGGAGGCCCTCGGCGGCTCCCTGTCGATCATCGCGGTCTGCCTGGTGACCTGGATGGTCTTCTGGATGCGGCGCACCGCCCGCCACCTGAAGGCCGAGCTGCACGGCAGACTCGACGCGGCCCTGCAGATGGGCACCGCAGCGCTGGTCGCCACCGCCTTCCTGGCGGTGGGCCGTGAGGGCCTGGAGACGGCCCTGTTCGTCTGGGCTTCGGTGCGCGCCTCCAACGACGGCACCCAGGGCCCGTTGATCGGCGTGCTGCTGGGCATCCTGACCGCGGTCGTGCTCGGCCATCTCTTCTACCGGGGCACGGTCCGCATCAACCTCGCCAAGTTCTTCACCTGGACCGGCGGCATGCTGGTCGTCGTCGCCGCGGGTGTCCTCGCCTACGGTGTGCACGACCTCCAGGAGGCCGACTTCCTGCCCGGCCTGACCGACAAGGCCTTCGACATCAGCGAGACCGTCCCCCCGGACAGCTGGTACGGCACCCTCCTCAAGGGCATCTTCAACTTCCAGCCCGACCCGACCGTCGTCCAGGTCGTCGTCTGGGTCCTCTACCTGGTGCCGACGCTCGCGTTCTTCCTGGCACCCTCGCGGTCAGGAAAGGGCCGGGCCGAGTCGCCCGCTCCGGTACGCGAAGAGGCTTGAGACCGGGACGGACAGGGGGCGCCGAGGGGCGCGGTACGTGAACCCGCCGTCCGCGCGCTTCCCGGTCCCGGTAGGGTTCGCCTCCGGGAATCGGGACGGGGAAGGTGAAGGACTCGATGAGCAGGGATCGCAGCCCTCGTAAGCCTCGTGGGCTTCGCGGACTTGGCCGGAGCGCGCTGACGGCGGCCTCGGTGACCGTGCTGTCGGTGACGGCGAGCGGGTGCGTGGTCGTGCACGGGGAGCGGGAGATCGTCCCCGGGGCCACGAAGAGCGAGGCCGCGCGTGCTCTGCGGGACTTCACCACCGCCTACAACAAGGCGAACGGCGCCAACGACCCGTCCCTGGACGCGGACCGGGTCACCGGCGCGCTCGGGGACATCGACGGGGCGAAGCTGAAGGCCGGCGGCAGGAACCAGCCGGGCGGCAATCCGAACTACGTGCCCCTCAAGCTGACCGACACCGAGTTCAGCATCCCCGCGAAGGCGGGCTGGCCGCGCTGGTTCGTCACCGACTCGAAGGCCAACAAGGGGCGCGGCGAGGACCGTTGGCTGATGGTGTTCACCCGGAGCGACGCGGACGAGGTGTGGCAGGTCGCGTATCTGACGATCTCCTCCGCCAAGGAGATACCGGAGTTCGCGAAGGACGAGGGCGGTTTCGCCCGGCCGGTCACGGCGGACGCGACCGATCTGGCGATCGCCCCCGGAAAGCTCCCCCAGCAGTACACGGCGTACCTCAAGGACGGCGGCAGCGCCTTCGCGCCCGGCACCCACACCACCAAGTGGCGCTCCGACCGCGCGAAGAGCGCCGCCCGGCCGGGCCTCGCCCAGCAGTACATCGACGAGCCGCTGGCGTCCGGTGACTACGCCCCGGTGGGCCTGCGCACCGCGGACGGCGGCGCCCTGGTCTTCTTCACCACCCGCCACTACCAGAAGCAGACGGCGGCCCCGGGCGTCCCCATCAACGTCACCAACGTCGACGTCAAGGCCCTGCTGACCGGCGAACCCAAGCAGTCCCTGACCCTGGAGTCCATCTCCAACCAGGCGGTCCTGGACCCCCCGAAGTCCGCCTCGGACCAAAGAATCAATTTCCTGAGCAGAATCCAGGGCCTGACAGCCGCCAGGGGCCAGTAGCCCCCACCCCCACCCCCAAGGGGCGCGGGGAACGGCGCAGTCTTTCGTCTTCGAGGCGCACGGGCAACAGCGCAGACCGTCGCCTTCAGGGGCGCGGGGAACGGCGCAGTCCCGTCGTCTTCAGGGGCGCGGGGAACGGCGCAGTCTTTTGCCCTTGAGGGGCCCGGCGGAACCGCACGAACCCCGCCGTCACCCCCGGAGGGGCCACGCAGCAACCTGCTCCCGCTCCACCCCCGCATACCGCGCACACTCGTCCGTCAGCACTTCGAGCAAGGACAACGGATCCGGCAACGGATGCTCAGGCCCCCGCAGCCACCCCACCGTCAACTCCCCCGGCAACCGAGCCGGAGGCACCAGCACATACGACCCACGGCAGTGCCACCGCAGCCCAGGATGCTCGTCCATCGTCTCGGGATGGCAGTCCAGCTCGCACGGCCACCACTCGTCCTCGTCCTCGGGCGTACCGCGCGTGGCGGTGAAGAAGAGCATCCGGTCGTCCCCCGACAGGGCGACGGGCCCGACCTCGATCCCGGAGGCGAGCAACCGGTCCAGCGCCTCCTGCCCGGCCTCCACCGGCACGTCCAGCACGTCGTGCACCATGCCGGTCGCGGTGATGAAGTTGGCCAGCGGCTGATGCCGGGCCCACCGCTCGATCTGCGCCCGGTCGGTCGTGGACTGCGTCTGCCAGGCGAACGAGACGGGGTGGCGCGCGGGGGTCGGACACCCGACGCGGTCACAGGAACATCGGTAGGCGGAGGGATGGGCGGCCGGCGCGAGCGGCAGCCCGGCTCCCGCGGCGGCGAGCAGCAGCTCCTCACGGCCCGCGGAGTCGTCCGCGGCGTCCGGTCGTGGGCGCCGACCGCGCAACCACTGGGAGATCCTGCTCTGCCCGCCGGAGCGGCGGCCCGTCTCTGCGCTCATATATGCCCTCGCCTGGCTGTTGTGCGGACAGCATGCCTCATGGTCCCACCATCCTGCGCTTCGGGGGGCCGGAGCCCACATCCGGGGTAGGTGGGGTGATGCCCGCCCGGGGCAGTGATCGAGTGTCATTGCGTACTTTGACACGATTTGCCCGCCTACGGTGTCGGCATGGTCACACGGACTGCGCTGACGGGTATCGCCGGTCTCACGTCACTGGCTCTCGTGGGACAGGGCGGGGCGATCACCCCGCTGGAATGGGGCGCCGACCCTCTCACGGTGTCCGGGCTGCCCCGCGTCGTCTACACGGCGCACCGCGGCGGCGCCCGGGAGGTGCCGGAGAACAGCATGACGGGCCTCATGACCGCGTTCGAGCGCGGGACGGCCCAGGTGCTCGACCTGGACACCCGGATGCTGCGCGACGGGACGATGGTCGTCATGCACGACGCGACCCTGAACCGCACGACCTACATGGGCGGCCCGGTGCACGCGCTGGACCGGCGGGACTGGCAGGGGGTCCGGCTGCGCCCCAGGGCCGCGCTGCCGGGCAGCTGGCGTTCGGAGCGGCCGCCGACGCTCGCCGAGGTGCTGGACCGGTTCGGCGGGCGGGTGGTGCTGATGCTGGAGGCCAAGGATCCGCGGAGTCTCGCGGCCATCGCCGCCATGCTCAGGGAACGCGGTCTGACCCGCTCGGTGCTGGTCAACTCCAACCATCCCGCGGTGGCGCTGCGCACCCATCGCCTGGGGCTGCTGTCGCAGTTGTGGCGCTCGGCCCACCAGATGCGTACGGACCGGCCGGAGCGCTGGCGGCCGTTCGTGGACGTCCTGGACGTGGACCACAAGGCCCGCGACCGCGATCTCGTACGGGCCGTCCGGTCCGGCATCCCGCGGGTGTGGGCGCACACGGTGGTGACCCCGGCACAGCGCGACCGCGCGCTCGCGCTCGGCTGCGACGGGATCATCACGGACGCGCCGGGCCGGCTGGCCCGGACCCGGACGAGGACTCGCGCGCGGGTACGGATCCGGGCACGGGTGGGTGCCCGGGCGTGGACGCGGGTCCGGGCGTGGGGTCAGCGGGGGGCGATGCCGTAGAGGGCGTACTCGACGAGCTTGTTCGCGTAGGCGTGGTCGAGCGGGCCCGTGCCCTGGAGCCAGCGCTGGGCGAGGGGCGAGACGAACAGGTCGCGCGCGATGTACGGGTCGACCTCGGTACGCACCTGGCCCGCTCCCTGGGCCGCCCTCAGGCGCCGTACGTACAGTTCGAGCGAGGGCATGAGCAGCATGGCCACGAACTCCTTCGCGAAGGCGGGGTTGCCCACGCCCTCCGCGGCGAGTGCGCGGGCCGGGGCCTCGTAGCGGGGGTCGTTGAGTTCGTCGACGGTGGCGCGCAGCACCGTCTTGAGGTCGGCCTCCAGGTCCCCGGTGTCGGGGATGCCGTCCTCCTCGGCCCAGTCCCCGCCGGCCGCCTCCGCCGCCTGGGCGCCCAGGTCGACGAAGGCCTCCATGAGGACCTCGGCCTTCGACGACCACCATCGGTAGATCGTCTGCTTGCCGACGCCCGCGCGGGCCGCGATGCCCTCGATGGTCGTCCTGGGGTAGCCGATCTCGCCCACGAGGGCGAGGGCGGCGGCGTAGATGGCGCGGCGGGACTTCTCGCTGCGGCGGGTGGAGTCGGGAGCCATCCCCCGAAACTACCAGCACGGCAAGACGCGCCGTCTCGCCACAGGGTTGTTCTCGCCCCCGCCGCCCCTACCCTCCCCGTCACTGACTCGGGGGCCAGCCCCCGAACCCCCGGTCCTCAAACGCCGGACGGGCTATCTCCTAGCCCGTCCGGCGTTTGAGGACGAGCGCGCAGCGCGATACGGGGGCGAGGAAACTACGCCGGGGGCCACACGTCGCCCCAGGCCGCGTCCCGGGCCTCCTTGTAAAGGAGCCCGTGCCGCTTCGTGACCGTGGCGCGCCGCAACCCCTCCTCCACCTCACACAGATCCAGCAGAACCTGCCCCTTACGGATCTGCGGCCGCCGCACCACCCTCGAAGCGACCGGAGCAACCGCCCCCCGCGTCGCGGCGACATAGCTGAACTTCTCGTCCTCGTACGCCAGCGACCCACCCTTGACCTGCCGGTGCAGCGAGGACCGGCTGACCCGCGCGGAGAAGTGGCACCAGTCCTCCCCCGGCACGATCGGACAGGCGGCACTGTGCGGACAGGGCGCGGCGACATGGAACCCGGCGCCGATCAGCCGGTCCCGGGCCGCGATGACACGGGCGTACCCGTCAGGCGTCCCGGGCTCGATGATCACGACCGCCTGCGCGGCACCCGCGGCGGCGTCCACGACGGCACCGCGGCCCGCCTCGGTCAGCTCGCCGAGGACGTACGACACCGTGACGAGATCGGCGTCCGGCAGCGCGAGCTCCGCTCCGATACGGGCGCGCCGCCACTCGGCGGACCTCAACAGCGGGTTGCCGGCGACGAGTTCACGGCCGAGGGTGAGCGCGGGCTCCGCCCAGTCGAGCACGGTCACCGGCCGTTCCTCGGGCCAGGTCGCGTTCACGGCCCAGGTCGCGGCGCCCGTGCCACCGCCCACGTCGACATGGCTGCCCGGCACCCACCGGGGCACGACGTCCGCGAAGGCGTCGAGGGCGGCCCGTACGGCCTCGAAGGTCGCGGGCATCCGGTACGCGGCGTACGCGGCCACGTCCGCGCGGTCGCGCAGGATCGGCGCGTCGGTCGGGGTGGTGCCCCGGTAGTTCGCGATCAGCCGGTCGACGGCCTGCGCGGCCACTTTCGGGGGCAGTCCGTCGAGCAGCCCCGCGAGGGCCGCGCGCAGGGTCTCGGCCGGGGAGGCAGGGGCGGGGGCGTTCACGAGGGGAGTCTACGAGCCCGGCGACGGGCCCTGTGACGAGCGCGCTGCGACGGGGCCTGTGACAACCGTGTCGCATCGTTCACGCCCCTCGGACCGCCCTGGCCAGCCGGGTGGCCGCCGCCGCGCGGGGTGCGTTGTCCGGGGGCCGGCGGCGCGGGTGGACCGTGTTCGCCAGGAGCACCAGGAACGTGTCCGTCGACGGGTCCATCACCAGCGACGTACCGGTGAAGCCCGTGTGGCCCGCGGCTCCGCGGCCCGCGAGGGCGCCCATGAACGACGGCTGGTCCAGGGCGAAGCCGAGGCCGGGCGGGGAGAGGAGCAGTTCGACGTAGTCGGGGCCGAGGATGCGGGCGGTGCCGTAGGAGCCGCCCGCGAGGAGGGTGCGGCAGAAGACCGCGAGGTCGTCCGCCGTCGAGAAGAGGCCGGCGTGGCCCGCGACCCCGCCGAGCGCCCACGCGTTCTCGTCGTGGACCACGCCCCGCAGCATGCCCCGGTCCGCCTTGGCCCAGGGTTGTCGCTGGTCCTCCGTCGCGGCGGCGCCGGGGCAGGGGCCGAAGCCGGTGTCGGTCATGCCGAGCGGCCGGGTGATCCCGTCCCGGACGAGGGCGTCCAGCGGGCGCCTGGTGATCCGTTCCAGGACCTGCTGGAGGAGCAGCATGTTGAGGTCCGAGTAGCGGTACGCGCCGCCCGGCGCCGTCAGCGGTTTCTCGGACCGCAGCAGGGCGAACCGTGCCCTGTCGTCCGCGCAGTCGTACAGCGGGAGTTCGGGCCGCAGTCCGGAGGTGTGGGTGAGCAGGTGCCGCACGGTGATGCCGTACTCGGCGGCCGCGGTGAAGCCCGGCAGGTACGCGCCCACGCGCGCGTCGATGCCCAGCGTGCCGCGCTCCAGCTGCTGCACGGCCGCGACGCTCGTGAAGAGCTTGGTGAGGGACGCCAGGTCGAAGGGCGTGCGGACGGTCATGGGCACGCGTTCGCGGCGCGGCAGTTCCACGCCGGCGTCAGCGTCCTCGTCGTAGGCGCGGTAGCGCACCGCCCAGCCCGCCGCCTCCTCGACGGCGATCACGGGCCCGCGTCCGGCGACCAGCACGGCTCCCGCGGCCCAGGGCCGGTCCCCGTCGGTGAGCCGGTGGAACTCCCGTACGAGACGGTCGAGTTCCCCGGGGTCGAGCCCGGCACGTTCCGCCGTACCGGGGCGCAGTCTCGGTGCGCTCAGCTCCCCGCTCCCTTCACGTCCGCCGGTACGTCGGGCTGTACGTCCGGCTGATTCCGCCAGGGACGGCACAGTGCCACGAAGCAGCCGACGGCGACCAGTGAACACGCGAGCTGGACGACGGCCATCGGGACGGCCGTGTGTTCACCGGCGACGCCCACCAGGGGTGTGGCGATCGCGCCGACCAGGAAGGACGAGGTGCCGAGCAGGGCGGACGCGGAGCCCGCGGAGTGCCGGGTGCGCATGAGGGCTAGCGCGTTGGTGTTGGGCATGCACAGGCTCATCGCCGACATGAGCACGAAGAGTCCGGCGGCGACGGGGACCAGGCCCACCTCGCCGAAGGCCCCGGCGGACATCAGGAGCAGCGCGGCCGACGCGACGGTGATGGTCGCGAGGCCGACCGCGAGCACCTTGTCGAGGCTGACCCGGCCGACGAGGATCTTGCCGTTGATCTGGCCGACGATCACCAGGCCGACGGAGTTGACGCCGAAGAGGACGCTGTACGTCTGCGGGGAGGCGCCGTAGATCTCCTGGATCACGAACGGCGAGGCGGAGATGTACGCGAAGAGCGCCGCGAACGCGAAGCCGCCGGTGAGCATGTAGCCGGTGAAGACGCGGTCGGCGAGCAGTCCGCGCATGGTGCGCAGGGCTTCGGCGGTGCCGCCGCTGTGGCGTCGCTCGGGCGCGAGGGTCTCGGGCAGCAGCCGCCAGACGACGGCGGTCAGCACGATCCCGATGACGGTCAGGACGTAGAAGACGCCCCGCCAGTCGGTGATGCGCAGCACCTGTCCGCCGAGGAGCGGCGCGAGGATCGGCGCGACCCCGGAGATCAGCATGAGCGTGGAGAAGAACCGCGCCATGTCCACGCCGTCGTACAGGTCGCGCACGACGGCCCGTGCGATCACTATCCCGGCGGCGCCCGCGAGGCCCTGGAGCAGCCGGAAGGCGACGAGGAGTTCGACGGTGGGGGCGACGGCGCAGACGGCGGTGGCGAGGATGTAGACGAGCAGTCCGGCGATGAGCGGCCGTCTGCGGCCCCACTTGTCGCTCATCGGCCCGACGACGAGCTGTCCGAGCGCCATCCCGGCGAGACAGGCGGTGAGCGTCAGCTGCACGGTGGCCGCGGAGGCGTGCAGCGCGTCGGTGACCTCCGGAAGCGCCGGGAGGTACATGTCCATGGACAGCGGCGGTACGGCGGTGAGACCGCCGAGGATGAGCGTGACCAGGAGTCCCACGGAGCGGCGGGCTGCCGGTGGCGGTACCGGGGGCACCGAGGCGGCGAGCACGCTCTCCTCGGTCACCGCCGGGCCCGGTATGTACGCTGTCGGGCCGTCCTGGTCCTGCCTGGTGCGGCCGCGCTCGGACATATACCCCTCCCTCTCCGTGTGATCCGCCACCTATGCTCTCAGCTCGTACAGGTGATCCCGTACAGGTGATCTTGTACGAGTGGTCGAGGTCGTCGAAGGCATGGAGCGAGGGGTCGGGATGGCTGAGGAACGCGTGCGGTGGGGTGTGCTGGCGACCGGGGGGATCGCCGCGGCGTTCACCGCCGATCTGATCGATCTGCCCGATGCCGAGGTGGTGGCGGTGGCGTCGCGCACCGAGGAGTCGGCGAAGGGGTTCGCGGAGCGGTTCGGGATACCGCGGGCCTACGGCGACTGGGAGTCCCTCGCGGCGGACGAGGAAGTCGACGTCGTGTACGTGGCGACTCCGCACTCGGCGCACCGGGCTGCGGCCGGGCTGTGTCTGGAGGCCGGGCGGAACGTGCTGTGCGAGAAGGCGTTCACGCTGAACTCGCGCGAGGCCGAGGAGCTGGTCGGTCTCGCGAAGCAGCACGGCAGCTTCCTGATGGAGGCCATGTGGATGTACTGCAACCCGCTGATCCGGCAGCTCAAGGCGCTGGTGGACGACGGGGCGATCGGCGAGGTCCGCACGGTGCAGGCAGACTTCGGCCTCTCGGGGCCCTTCCCTCCCACCCACCGGCTGCGCGACCCGGCGCAGGGCGGCGGCGCGCTGCTGGACCTCGGCGTCTATCCGGTGTCGTTCGCGCATCTGCTGCTCGGTGAGCCCTCCGACGTGACGGCGCGGGCGGTGCTCTCGGAGGAGCGCGTCGATCTCCAGACGGGCATGCTGCTGTCGTACGAGAGCGGCGCGATCGCTGCGCTGCACTGCTCCCTGGTCGGCGGCACGTCGACCGCCGCCTCGGTCACCGGCTCCGAGGGCCGTATCGACATCCCGCACGGCTTCTTCCACACCGACCGCTTCGTGGTGCACCGCGACGGCCGCGACCCGGAGGAGTTCACCGCGAGCGCGGCGGACGGCACCCGGGCGAGCCTCAAGCACGAGGCGACCGAGGTCATGCGCTGCCTCCGGGCCGGCGAGACGGAGTCCCCCCTGGTCCCCCTGGACGGCACCCTGGCGGTCATGCGCACCCTGGACGCGGTACGAGCCGGGGTAGGAGTCACCTACCCCGGCGAATAGGGGCGCGGGGAACGGCGCAATCTTTCGCCTTTGGCTCTCAGGGGCGCGGGGAACGGCGCAATCTTTCGCCTTTGGCTCTCAGGGGCGCGGGGAACGGCGCGACCAGCCACGTCCGGCCCGCAGCCGACGAACGGCCGCCGGTCCCCCGCCCCACCCCAGCGGAGCGAACCCGCGGAACTACACCGGCTTGAGCCCCTGGTCACCGACCTCGGTCACGAACGACGCCGCGGTGGTGATCGCCGCCCCCGGCGTGGTCACCGCGGGCACGGTCTTGAAGTCGGCCCGAGCGGACTCCCTCCCGAGCCGCACGGTCGTATAGCCCCGCCGCCCGTTGTAGAACTTCAGGTGCGGATTCGCCGCCATGTACGTCTCCCAGTTGGCGGGCCGCTCCGCCCCGTCCCGCCCGCTGGTGACCGACGTCGTCACGATCTCCGTACCGAGTATTCGGGACGAGGGGTCGTCGAAGTCCTCCTTGATGTCGAAGGCGTACGCGACATGGACGTCCCCGGTGAACACCATCAGGTTCTCGATGCCGGCGGCCTCCGCACCGGCCAGCACCCGCCCCCGCGAGGCCCGGTAGCCGTCCCACGCGTCCATGGACACCCGCGACGGCACGGCCAGGTCGAAGCGCCGCTGGGAGAAGATGACCTGCTGCGGGACGACGTTCCACAGGGCCTGCGAGGCCTGCCATCCGTCGAGCAGCCACCGCTCCTGCGCCGCGCCGGTGATCGTGCGCGCCGGATCGTCCGTCTCGGGCCCCGGGATGTCCGCCCCGTCGCCGTACGCCTGGTCCGAGCGGTACTGCCGGGTGTCGAGGATGTCGAACTGCGCGAGCCGGCCCCAGTTCAGCCGGCGGTACATCCGCATGTCGGGGCCCTCGGGCCGCTGCGGGCGGCGCAGCGGCAGGTTCTCCCAGTAGGCGCGGTACCCGGCGGCGCGGCGCAGCAGGAACTCCTCCGGCGGTACGGAGTTCTCCGGGATGTCGTCCGCGTAGTTGTTCTCGACCTCGTGGTCGTCCCAGGTGACGACGAAGGGGTGGGCGGCGTGCGCGGCCTGCAGTTCGGGGTCGGTCTTGTAGAGGGAGTACCGCAGGCGGTAGTCCTCCAGGGTGATGGTCTCGTGGTTGAAGAGGTCGGGCAGCACCCGGTCGGTGTAGTTGCGGGCGCCGCCCACGGAGTCGACCGCGTACTCGTAGAGGTAGTCGCCGACGTGGAAGACCACGTCGACGTCGTCCTCGGCGAGATGCCCGTACGCGGTGAAGTACCCGTCGTGGTAGGCCTGGCAGGAGACCGCGGCCAGCTTCAGTTCGTCGACGCGCGCCCGGGACGAGGGCGCGGTGCGGGTCCGGCCGGTCTCGCTGATCCAGCTGCCCGTCTTGAAGCGGTAGTAGAAGACCCGGTCGGAATCGAGGTGACCGACCTCGACGTGCACGGAGTGGTGGAACTCGGGGTGGGCGAAGGCCGCCCCCCGTCTGACGACGTGGCGGAACCGTTCGTCGCGGGCCAGCTCCCAGTGCACGGTGACGCGCTCCGGCGGCAGCCCGGAGTCCGCCTGGTACGGGGTGGGGGCGAGTCTGGTCCACAGCAGCACGGACGTGGCCTGCGGATCACCGGAGGCCACACCGAGAGTGAAGGGATTCTCGGTGATCTTCGCCGAGTCGAACTCGGCGGCGCCCGCCACACCCGCTGTCGGCAGGTTGGTGGCGAACGCCAGCACGGCGGCCGCGCCGGTGACGGTGAAGAGCCGGCGGCGCCCGAGGTGACGGGCGGCGGCGCGGAGTTCGGGGGCGTGCTGCGACGGTTGCTGGTGGCCGGTGGATGTCATCTGGCCCTCCCCTGACGGTTGTTGTACAAGGAATTGGAGTGGTCAGAGTCAACGGTGGACTGTCACGTGCACAACAGTCAGATGTCGGACGGATGAGTTCCAAATGGCGGACCGTCGACCCTCCTCCCGTACGCTGCGGGGCCATGGACTCCCATCGGACGAAGATCGCGATCGTGACAGGGGCGGGCTCGGGGATCGGCCGGGCCGTGGCCGTGGAGCTACTGCGTACCGGCTGGTCGGTGGCGCTCGCCGGCCGCCGGGCGGAGCGGCTGGAGGAGACGGCGGCGCTCGCGGAGACAGCTCTCGCGCAGGCCGCCTCCGCGGGAGGGCGGGCCGGTGAAGACGGCACGTCGCTGTGTGTGCGCACCGATGTCTCGCGGCCCGAGGACGTGGCCGCGCTCTTCGCCGCCACGCGCGACCGCTTCAGCCGGCTCGACCTGCTCTTCAACAACGCCGGCACGTTCGGACCCGGGGGCGTGCCGTTCGAGGAACTGCCGTACGAGGCCTGGCGGCACGTGGTCGGCACGAATCTCGACGGGGCGTTCCTGTGCGCGCAGGCGGCTTACCGGCAGATGAAGGAGCAGGATCCGCAGGGCGGAAGGATCATCAACAATGGCTCGATCTCGGCGCACACGCCCCGCCCGCGGTCGGCGGCGTACACGGCGACCAAGCACGCGCTGACCGGCCTCACGAAGTCGCTGTCGCTGGACGGGCGGCCCTACCGGATCGTCTGCGGGCAGATCGACATCGGCAACGCCGCGACCGACATGACCGAGCGGATGCGGACGGGGGCGTTGCAGGCGAACGGGGAGACAGCTCCCGAGCCGGTCATGGATGTCGCGGACGTGGCGCGGACCGTGCGGCACATGGCGGAGTTGCCGTTGGAGGCCAATGTGCAGTTCGCGACGGTTCTCGCCAGCGCGATGCCGTACGTGGGACGGGGATAGGCAAGTACAAAGGCCTGCACCATTCCCCGTGTCCTCGAAAAGGCCTATGCTCGACTCTCCTGCACCAGAACTTCACACTTGGAACACTGGCCTTCCGTGCCACATCCAGGGGGAGGCGGCAGCCGTTCCGGGCGCTCGGTGGGGGGATCCCGCGCAGGACGCGGGGTTGCGGCCCGGCGCCCGGAACGGCTGCCCCACTGACGGCAGGGGCCATTCCACAGCCCTTTCCTGGCAACCGGCCCTCAATCAGCCAGGAATCAGCTGTCTTACGGAATTCTGACGCCGGAGCCCACATTCTCAGCTCCTGCACATTCCTTGCTCAGGGTCTCTCAAAGGTTCGTCCATAGCTTGTGGCAGCGCCCACAGCGGGCGCCAAGAACCTTAGGGAACGGGATGTTTGGCATCTATCTCAAGCGTGAGCTGAGCCGGCGCAAGAAGTCGGCTCTGGTCATCGCCATGGGTCTGGCGCTCGGAATCGCCCTGGTCATCACCGTCAACTCGGTGTCGGCCGGCATGTCACAGGCACAGGACAAGGTCCTGCAGTCGCTGTACGGACTCGGCACCGACATGACGGTGACCAAGGCCAGAGAGGCTCCTTCCGCCGGCAACAACCAGTCGGGCAGACCGAACTTCGAATTCGACGCCGGTTCCGACGACGACGAGGAACAGAGTTCGGACCGGGTGACGACGCAGGGCGGTCAGACGCTCAAGTCCGCCCTGATCGAAAAGGTCGCCGCGCAGAAGAACGTGGCGAGCGCGGTGGGTGCCCTGACCCTGAACGTCACGAAGGTCGACGGAAGTTTCACCCAGGGCAAGGCCGAGACGGACACCTCCTCGCAGGGCTCCCAGGGCCGGGGCGGCGGCCCCGGCGGTGCGGGCGGCGGCGGTTCGACCGGTCAGCCCCAGGTGCAGGGCGGCGGCGCCTCCTTCGACGTGAACTCGTACTCGGTCTCGGGTGTCGACGTCACGAACCAGGATCTCGGCCCGCTCGCCACCACGAAGATCAGCAAGGGCAAGACGTTCACGACGGCGCAGAGCAACGCGAAGGTCGCGGTGCTCGGCAAGTCGTACGCCAAGGAGAACAAGTACACGGTCGGCGGGAGCGTCAAGATCTCCGGCACCAAGTACAAGGTCATCGGGATCGCGACCCCGGACAGCAGCGAGTCGACGACCGACGTCTATCTGCCGCTCAAGCAGGCCCAGACACTCGGTGACGCCAAGAACAAGGTCTCCACGATCTATGTGAAGGCGTCCGGCTCCCAGCGGATCGACGCGGTCAAGTCGGCCATCCAGAAGAACATCTCGGGCACGACGGTGACGACCTCGGCCGACCTCGCGGACACCGTCTCGGGCTCGCTGTCGACGGCCTCCGACCTCGCGACGAGCGTGGGCAAGTGGCTCTCCATCGCGGTGCTGGCGGCCGCGTTCCTCGTCGCCGCGCTGCTCACCTCGTCGGCGGTCAGCCGCCGGGTGCGGGAGTTCGGCACACTGAAGGCGCTCGGCTGGCCGAGCCGCAAGGTCACCCGGCAGGTCGTCGGCGAGTCGGTCGTGAACGGCCTGCTCGGCGGAGCGCTCGGCATCGCCCTCGGCCTCGCGGCGGCGTACGCGGTCACGGCCGTCAGCCCGACCCTCACGGCCGAACTCGGTTCCACGGGCGGCGGCCAGGGCGGCGGACCCGGCGGTGGCGGGCCCGGTGGCGGGGGCGGCCCCGGTGGGCAGAGCGCGTCGAGCACCCTCGACATCGCGCTGTCCGCGCCGGTCTCCGTCACCACCATTGCGCTCGCCGTGGGCCTGGCGGTCGCGGGCGGTCTGATCGCCGGTGCGATGGGCGGCTGGCGCGCCTCACGGATGCGCCCCGCAGACGCGCTGCGCAGCGTGTCGTGACCCTCGGCATCCTCGACGCCCTCGGCGCAGCCCCCAACGCGGCCCTCAACACCTCGGCACGGTACGGAGAAGACGTATGTACAAGCTCACCGGCGTCACCAAGAACTACACGAGAGGCAAGGAGACGGTGGAGGCGCTGCGCGGCGTCGACCTCACCATCGAGGACGGCGACCAGCTCGTCATCCAGGGTCCCACCGGCGGCGGCAAGTCGACCCTGCTCCAGATGATCGGCGGACTGGACCGCCCGTCCGCCGGCAGCGTCGAACTGGACGGCGTGGACCTCGCGTCCATCAGCGAGGCCCGGCTGACGCGGCTGCGCGCGGAGAAGATCGGCATCATCTTCCAGTCGTTCAACCTCATCCCCACGCTCACCGCCCAGGAGAACGTCGAGACGGCCCTCGTACCGCTCGGGGTGAAGCCGTCGGAGCGGCGTGCGAAGGCCGCCGCGGCGCTGGACTCGGTCGGTCTCGGCGACCGTCTCAGCCATGCGCCCAGCGAGCTGTCCGGCGGTCAGCAGCAGCGCGTCGCCATCGCCCGCGCGCTGGTCAAGAACCCGAAGGTGCTGCTCGCCGACGAGCCCACGGGCAACCTCGACGAGGGCACCCGCGACGACATCATGGCCCTGCTGGAGGGGCTGTGGCGCGAGCACGGGCTGACGTTCGTCATGGTCACGCACGACTCGTCGATCGCCCGGCGCGCACCGCGGGTCGCCACGATCAGGAAGGGCCGGATCTCCCTGACCGAGCAACAGTCGCAGCCGCAGGCGCAGCCCGCGCTCTGACCGGTCCACCCGTCGGTTCCGTCCGTCCGTCCGTCCGTCGGTCCGGTCCGTCCGTACGGTGCTGTCCGGAGGCCGCTCACCCTCACCGGTGAGCGGCCTCTCGCCGGTCACGCCGTCCCGCCGGTCTTCCCGCTCCCGCCGGTTACGCCTGGCCGGTCTCGAAGCGGGAGATCCTGCCGTCGCCGTCGACCGTGAAGCTCCACCTCGTCCGCATCTCGCCCCAGGCGTCGTTGCTGTACCGGGCGACGAGCGCGAGGCCGCCGTCCGACTCGTTGTCGACCTCCATATGACCGTGGGAGTCGAAGATCTCCCGCTCGGTCCAGTCGTCGAGGTCGCGGTCCGAACCGTCGTCGGCCATCGTCGCGCCGGACGTGAGGACGGCCCGGAAGGCCTCCCGGTCGTGGGCGTTCACGGCGCTGACGAAGTCCCGGACGGCCGGGTGGCTGAGCTTGGCTACCTGAATCGTCATGTCCGTCAGACTCACACCGCGCCGGTACCGCCGCCACCCCACCACCCGTACGGCGGCGCGGACCAGGGCTCGGACGGCTGTCGGGTGCGACGGTGGACAGGCGCGGCCGGACGCGTACGCGCCGAAGAGGACCGTTCGAGTGCGACATGCGACATGCGACATGCGAGGAGTGACGGTAACCGTGACCTGTTTCGACCGACGCGATCTGGGACTGCTGCTGCTCCGCCTCGGTACGGGCGGAGTGCTGGCGACGCACGGGGCCCAGAAGCTCTTCGGCTGGTTCGGCGGCGGTGGCCTCTCCGGGACCGGCGAGTTCATGGAGTCCGTGGGGTACGCGCCCGGCAGGGCGAGCGCCGCCGCGGCGGGCCTGGCGGAGACGGGCGGCGGCGCCCTGCTGGCGCTGGGTCTCGCCACCCCGGCGGCCGGAGCGGCCGCGGCCGGGGCGATGGCGGGAGCCTCCGCGGTGCACGCGCCGAACGGCTTCTTCGCCCAGAGCGGCGGCTACGAGTACGCGGCGTACCTGGGATTCGCGGCCGCGGGGCTCGCTGTCACCGGCCCCGGCCGGATCTCCCTCGACCACGCCATGGGTCACACGGTCGACCGGGGCTGGATGGTGCCGGTCGCCCTCGCGGGGACGGCCGCGGCGACCCTGACGGTGATCGGAGCGCGGTACGCGCGGGTGCGACGCCAACAGGAGAGCGAACAGGGCGAGTTGTTCGACGAGGAGGGCGTGTCCCACGACTCGTAGGCCGTTCTTCGGCCGAGGCTCCCGTCGGGGCTTCCGTCGTCGCCCATGGCAGTCTGAACGCCATGAGCGACGACGGCGATCTCTGGGAGTCCATCGAGCAGCTCCAGGACTGGCTGGCCCGGGCCCAGCCGGACCGCCCTCCTCAGGAGACCCTGCTCCTGCGGATGCTGAAGCTCTCCGAGGAGGTCGGCGAGGTCGCCGAGGCGGTCATCGGCGCCACCGGCCAGAACCCCCGCAAGGGCACGTCCCACAGCTGGGACGACGTCCGGTCGGAACTCTGCGACGTGATCATCACAGCCGCAGTGGCCCTACGAACACTCACCCCCGAACCCCGCGAGTTCTTCACAACACACTTGGCACAAGTGACGACCCGCTCCGGCAAACCGGACCCACACCCATAGGGGCGCGGGGAACGGCGCAATCTTTTGCTTTTAGGGGCGCGGGGAACGGCGCAATCTTTTCGCCCTTCAGGGGCGCGAGGAACGGCGAGTCCTTTGCCTTGAGGGGCGCGGGGAACGGCGCAATCTTTTAGGGGCGCGGGGAACGGCGCGACACCCCCCACCGGCCCGCAGCCGAAACCGCACACTCCCCGCCGCAGGCACTACACGGGCGTCCGCGTGAACCGGAGCGTAGACGTGACCGTAGTCAACCCCCGAAGCATCCCCAGCTGATTCCACCCCATCCCGAACTGATCCCGATCCACACTGAACTCCGCGGCAAGCGTCACCGCGTCGGCACCCGACTCGACGACCGTGGCGGTGACGACCTGCGGACGACTGACCCCACGGACGGTCAGCTCACCACTGATCTGGACGCTGTCGTCCGGACCGACCACCGCGTCACGGACGACGAACACGAGGTTCGGATGCCGCTCGGCATCAAAGAAGTCGGCACCACGCAGATGCTCGTCACGCTTGGCGTTCTTCGTGTCGAGGGACGCGGCCTCCAGCGTGACGGTGCCGTGGGCGGAGCCGTCGGGCTGGACCTCGCCCCCGCCGCTGACACCGCGGAAGGTGCCCTTCACCGTGACCATGCCCCACATCGTCTTGTGCTTGATGGCGATGGCGGAGCGGACGGCGTCGAGCTGCCACTGGCCGGTTTCCACAGCGACGGTCATGGGACTTCTCCTGGATTCGGGTCTGGAACGGGTCGGACGACCGGATTGGTAATCCAAATTTGGATGACTCCACGCTAGCCGGTTATCCAAAAATGGACAACCGGTAGACTGTGACACCATGGCCGACTCCTCCACCCCCGCCGACCAGCCCCCGCATGTCCCGCCGTGCGGCGACGGCGCGCCGGAGAACGGCCTGCTGCCGGCCGAACTGCGGTCCTGGATGCGCCTGCTGGCGGCGGCCGGGGCCATCGAGCAGCAGCTGCGGGCCCGTGTGAAGGACGCCATGGGGGTCTCGCACGACGAGTTCCTGGTGCTGTGCCTGCTGGCCGACCAGCCGGGCTCCAGCCTGCGGATGACCCGGATCGCGGAGCTGCTGGGCCGCCCGAAGACCCGGCTGACGTACCAGGTCGCCTGTCTGCAGCACGCGGGGCTGATCACCAAGAACTCGGCCTGCGGCGACCGGCGCGGTATCGAGGTGGCGCTCACCGAGAAGGCCCGCCGGCTGTTGAGCGAGTCCACCGGCCCGCTGGCCGACGCCGTCGCGCGGGCCATCGCGCAGACGGCCTGCACCCAGCGCTTCACCCAACTGCACGACCTGCTGCCCGCGGCCCCGGACACCGAGGACCACCCCGGCGAGCACGCCCCCGAGAAGACCGGCTGACTCGGCCACGCAATCGGTCGGCCACCCGATCAGCCGGTCCGGCTCCGGAACAGCCGCAGGGGCACCGCGGCGGCCAGGGCCCGGTAGCCCTCGGGGTTGAGGTGCAGCCAGTCCCCGTCGTGCAGCGTGGCGCGCAGACGCCCCGGGTCCGCCGGGTCGCGGACGGCCTGGTCGAGGTCGACGACCGCGTCGAACCCTCCACTCGTACGGATCCAGGAGTTGACCTCCTCCCTGGACGCCTCACGGTGCCCGGCGGGGTCGTCGTACATCGCGTTGCCGCCGAACGGGGTCAGCGTGGCCCCGTACACCCGGATGCCCTGCGCGTGTGCGCGGACGACGATCTGCTCGTACGCGGCGATCAGTTCGGTCGTGACGCTCCGCTGGGCGGCGGGTGTGGCGGCGGCGGTGCCGATGTCGTTGACCCCCTCGAAGACGATCAGCCAGGAGACTCCGCTGCGGGACAGGACGTCGCGGTCGAGCCGGGCGAGGACGTTGGGGCCCAGGCCGTCGCTGAGGACGCGGTTGCCGCCGGCGGCCTGGTTGAGCACCGCGACCTCGCCGTTCGCGGGGTGCTCGCGGAGCCGGTCCAGCAGCCGGTCGGTCCAGCGGTCGTTGCCGTTGGTGGTGGAACCGCGCCCGTCGGTCAGCGAGTCGCCCAGGACGGCGACCGCGGCGGTGGCGGGACCGGTGAGCACCTCGACGTCACTGAGCAGATACCAGTGGTTGACGGCGGTCGCCTCCGGGAGGTCCTGGTCCCGGGTGTGGTCGGCCTTCTGGAGGTACGAGGTGGTGCGCGACCCGGGGTGCGAGGTGAGCGCGGTGGACCGCTGGCCCTCGGCGAGGTAGGCGGTCACGGTCAGGTTGGAGCCCGGCTCCAGGCCGAAGTCCATTGGGTCGGAGACGAGTTGGGCCCCGACGGGCACGGTCGCCGACGCGCGGCCGGCGAAGGTCACCCGGCGCGGCGAGCCGGGTTCGACGGCGCTGACACCGGCCCGTCCGCCGAGCGGAAGAGCCACGGTCACGGCGGTGAGGGGCAGCGCGGTGTCACCGAAGGCGTTGGAGAACCGCAGCCGGATGCGCCCGCCGCCGGTCGAGACCCGCACGGTCTGCCGCAGGGTCGTGTCGACCAGGACGGCCCGCTCCTCGGTGAACGGCGGAGGCGGCATGTTCCCCGGCTCGGTGAGCTGCGGCATCGCGGTCCAGGTGTTGACCCAGTGCCGGGCGGACGACCCGGCCGGGGCGGCGGCACCGCTGCCCGCGGCCCGGGCCCCCTCGGCCGGCGCCACCACGGCGGACGCGGTCACGGCGAGGGCCAGCAGGAGTACACAGGTGCTGACGAGCCGGGCGAAGGACTGTGTTCTTGACGGCCGCACGCACTGCACGCACTGCACGCACTGCACGGACTGCACGGACTGCTCCGGCTTCACGCGGCATCAACTACCGGTGCAGGCGGTGCCGTTGAGCGTGAAGGCGGCCGGAGCCGAACTGTTCCCCGTGTGATTCGCCTGATACCCGATGCTGACACTCGCGTTCGCCGCGATCGTGCCGTTGTACGTGGCGTTGGTGGCCGTCACCGCGCCGCTCGCCGGGGCGTACATGGCACCCCAGCCGTTGGTGACGCTCTGCCCGGACGGCAGGGTGAAGCCCAGCTGCCAGCCCTCGACGCGGGAGGTGCCGGTGTTGGTGATCGTCACGGAGCCGGTCAGCCCCGTACTCCAGGCGCTGGTCGTGGCGGTCACCTTGCAGGCGCCCGGCTGGGGCTGAGGCCCCGGGTCCGAGCCGTCCAGGCCGAAGAACGTGAGGACGCGGGCCGCCATGCCCCAGGCGTACAGGTTGTGGCCCACGCCCTGGAGGCTGATGGCCTCGACGGGGGCCTGGTCACCGGTGGCGCCGTAACGGGTGCGGGTCCAGCCGGACTGGGGCGAGTCGGTGGCGGCCGGGGTCCGACCGACACCCAGCACGTTGGTCCACTGCTTGATCTCCTCCCCGAAGTTGGGGTAGCGCAGCACGTCGTCCTCGGTGCCGTGCCACACCTGCATACGCGGCCTGGCGCCGGTGTAGCCCGGGTAGGCGTTGCGGACGAGGTCGCCCCACTCCTGCGGGGTGCGGATCACGGTGCCGCCGGAGCAGGCGCTGTTCCACTCGGAGCCGTCGGTGGTGGCGAAGCAGCCGAAGGGCACACCCGAGAACGCGGCGCCCGCCGCGAACACGTCCGGGTAGTCGCCCAGCAGGACGTTCGTCATCATCGCGCCGGAGGAGATACCGGTGGCGAAGATGCGGCCGGTGTCGGCGGAGTAGGTACGGGTCACCCAGTCGACCATCGACTTGATGCCGACCGGGTCGCTGCCCCCGCCGCGCGTCAGCGCCTGGGGCGAGGAGACGTCGAAGCACTTGCTGGCGCGGGTGACCGACGGGTACACGACGATGAACCCGTACCGGTCGGCGAGCGAGGCGTACTCGGTGCCGGAGTACATCGCCGGGCCGGAGCCCGTGCAGTAGTGGACGGCCACCACCACGGCGGGCTTCGCGGCGACGTTGTCCGGTACGTAGAGGTACATCTGCAGGTTGCTGGGGTTGCTGCCGAAGCCGGTCACCTCGGTGAGTGCCGCGGCGGGCGCGACGCCCTGCGCGGCACCGGGCGCCTTTTCGACCGGCTCGCGGGCGACGGCCCCGGGTGCGCCGAGGAGCGTCGTCGCGAGCAGGGACACCAGTGCCGCGAAGAGCACCGCGGGCCCCGAACGCGGGCGTCTGCGCGCGGTGTCGCCGCGCACGGCGCTGTCGCGTACGGCGCCGCTGTGCACGGTGTTGCGTCCAGTGGCGGACATGTCCGTCCCTTCCGGATCACGGCTGTGGGGAGTGCGGGAAGTGGGGGAATGCGGGCACGGCACGGTGGAACGACGCCATGCGACGGGGCCGGCCGCATGGCATGCGCATGACTGCGCTGCCGCCCTGCCATGGAAGCGCTCCCACGGTGGCGGGGTGGAGACCGAAACCGGCCAGGGGGGACGAATGATTTCGACGGGGCGATCAGCCGCATCCATTGCACGATCCGCACTTCGCGCATTAAGTTACCGACAAGTAGCTACCCGCTGAGGAGTCACCATGCCGACGCTCGACCGCCAGGACGACGTTTTCGTGCTCGATCTCGGAGACGGCGAGAACCGTTTCCACCCCGACTGGCTCGCCTCCGTCAACGCCGCGCTGGACGAGGTCGAGAAGGCGGAGGGGCCGCGCGCCCTGGTGACCGCCGCCACCGGCAAGTTCTACTCCAACGGCCTCGACCTGGACTGGCTGTTCGCCCACGCCGACCAGCAGGACGAGTACGTCGTCAGCGTCCAGGAGCTGTTCGCGCGGACGCTCTCCCTCCCCCTGATCACCGTGGCCGCCCTGCAGGGGCACACCTTCGCGGCCGGCGCGATGTTCTCCCTTGCCCACGACTTCCGCGTGATGCGGGCCGACCGCGGTTACTGGTGTCTGCCCGAGGCCGACATCAACATCCCCTTCAGCCCGGGCATGTCCGCGCTGATCCAGTCCCGGCTGACCCCGCGCACCGCCCACGAGGCCATGCTCACCGCCCGCCGCTACGGAGGCGGCGACGCCCTCGACGCCGGGCTCGTCGACCACGTGGCGGCCGAGGACGCCGTACGCGCGAAGGCGGTGGAACTCGCCCGGGCACTGGCGGCCAAGGCCGGACCGACACTCGGCACCATCAAGTCCCGTATGTACGCGCCTGTCCTGGACACCCTGCGCAGCAGGCACAACCCTCTCGGCTGACCCGTCCCGGGCCTCTACCCCTGTCCTGGATCCGTCCTAGACGGCGGACCAGCCGTTGTCGACCGGGAGGACGACCCCGTTGATGTTGCTCGCGGCGTCGGAGGCCAGGAAGACGATGGCGGCGGCCTGCTCGTCCGCGGTCGCCGTACGGCCGATGTTGCCCATGTAGCCCATGAGTACGGACGGCCCGTGCGCCTCCCTGTCCACGTCGAGCCGGATGCCCGTCACCGTGCCGCCCGGGGCGATCGCGTTCGTCCGCACCCCCTTGTCGCGGTACATGACGGCGAGGGACTTGGCGAGACCGGCGACGCCGTGCTTGGACGCCGTGTACGCGGTACCGGCGGCGCTGCCCCGTACGGACGCCTCGGAGGCGGTGAACACGATCGCCGCGTTGCCGCTCGCGAGCAGGTGCGGCAGCGCGGCCCGGCTGAGCAGGAACGGCGCGGTCAGGTTGATCCGCAGGACGCGCTCCCACTCGTCGTCGGCGGTGTCCGCCGCGGCCGACATCCTGTCCATCACGCCCGCGTTGTTGACCAGCACGTCGATGCCTCCGAAGGCGTCCACGGCGGTGGCCACGACCCGGTCGACGACCTGCTGTTCACCGAGGTCCCCGATCACGGCGACAGCGGCGCCGCCGGACTCGGAGATCTCCCCGGCGACCGCCTTCGTGCCGTCGGCGTCGATGTCGGCGAGGACGACGCGGGCGCCCTCCGCCGCGAAACGCAGGGCGGCGGCGCGGCCGATTCCGGAGCCGGCCCCGGTGACGACGACCGACCTGCCGGACAGTCCTGTGGTGGAGCTCATCGCTGGTCCTCCCTGGAAGTCCGTACGGGCACGGCGGCCCGCGCTCAGCTGATCCTCGCGCCGACCCACTATCCAGCACATGTCGCTTATCCGACAAGTGCTGGAAAGGATAGGCTCGGGCCATGCCCGCGCGCCCCTCGGACCCCCGCACCCGCCGCTCCCGCTCCGCCCTGGAGACGGCCCTGCGGGAACTCGTCGCCGAGCGCGACCTCAGCCAGATCCCGGTCTCGGACCTCACGAAGCGCGCGGGCGTGAACCGGTCGACGTTCTACGAGCACTACACCGACGTGCACGATCTGGCGGCGGCCGCGTGCACGACGGTCTTCGACGAGCTGGTGGCGGCCAGCCCGACGGCCGTTCCGCCGCTCGACGCCGAGGGCAGCCCGACGGTCGACCTGCTGCCGGACCTGTTCGCGCACGTCGCGGAACACGCCCCCCTTTACCGGGCCCTGCTGGGGAACGACGGCAGCGCCCGCGTGATCAACCACCTGCTCCACCGCATGGCGGTCGCGGCACATGTCCGCCGCGTCCCGGCCGACGCGCCCGCCCCGTCCGACGCGCCCGTCCCGCCCGTACACACCCCCGCGCCCGCCGTGCCCGCCGTGCCCGCCGCCGAGGATCCGGCGGACATCCCGCACGATCCGGCTGCCGCGTTCGTGGCGGGCGCGGTGCTCGGCACGGTCATCGACTGGCTCCGCCGTGACTGCCCGGGCACACCCGAGGACATGGCCGCCGCGCTCTGGCCGCTGCTCATCGGGACGGCCGCGGCGGCGGGATGGCAACCCGGCACTTTCGTTCCGTAGATTCTTCGAAACATTCGAAGATACGAGCCTCTCCATTTGATCTCCCGCGCACGAACATCACGTGCGCCAAGACATCGTTGACCTCAATCACCCATCCCACCAGGCAATTCCCTTCCCAACGCCACTGCGCGCGACACGAATGTTTCGTAATCATGGGCGAAACTGTTGACGCTTGACGGGAGCAGGTCAAAACTGTGCGACCAAACCCCCGCTCGTGGAAGACGGAGGAGACCCGCACATGAACCTCACACCCGCACAGCCGAGCCGCAGGCAGGCTGCCGCCATGTTGCTGGGCGCCACGGCCGCGCTCGCTCTGCCCGGCAAGGCCCACGCAGACACGGTCGTCACCACGAACCAGACCGGCACGAACAACGGCTACTACTACTCGTTCTGGACCGACGCGCAGGGCACGGTCTCCATGAACCTGGGCTCAGGCGGTTCCTACGGCACCACCTGGCGGAACACCGGGAACTTCGTCGCGGGCAAGGGCTGGAGCAACGGCAGCCGCAGGACCGTGACCTACTCCGGCGCCTTCAACCCGTCCGGCAACGCCTACCTGTGCCTCTACGGGTGGACGGCCGGCCCGCTCGTGGAGTACTACATCGTCGACAACTGGGGCACCTACCGGCCCACCGGAACGTACAAGGGCACGGTCACCAGCGACGGCGGCACGTACGACATCTACCAGACGACGCGGTACAACGCCCCGTCCGTCGAAGGCACGAAGACCTTCAACCAGTACTGGAGCGTCCGGCAGTCGAGGAGGACCGGCGGCAGCATCACCACCGGCAACCACTTCGACGCCTGGGCGCGGGCCGGAATGCCCCTCGGCAGCTTCAGGTACTACATGATCCTCGCGACCGAGGGCTACCAGAGCAGCGGCAGCTCCAGCATCACGGTGGCGCCATGAGTACCCGTACTCGTACTCGCGCCCGCGTCCGTGCCCGTGCCCGTGCCCGTGCCCGGCAGCGTCCCGCGTACGCGACCCGCCGCCTGACGACGACGCTGGCCGCCGTCGCACTGGCCGCAGCGGGCACACTCACCGCGAACGCGGTCCCGGCACAGGCCACTTCCGCCACTGCCGCCACTGCCGCGGCGTGCAACGGCTACGTCGGGCTCACCTACGACGACGGCCCGTCCGCCGCCACACCGGCCCTGCTCAACGCGCTCACGCAGAACGGGCTGCGGGCCACGATGTTCAACCAGGGCCAGTACGCCGCCGCCAACCCGTCCCGGGTACAGGCGCAGGTCAACGCGGGCATGTGGGTCGGCAACCACAGTTACACCCACCCGCATCTGCCCCAGCTCGGCCAGTCGCAGATCGACTCGGAGATCTCGCGGACCCAGCAGGCGATCGCGGCCGCGGGCGGCGGTACGCCGAAACTGTTCCGGCCGCCGTACGGCGAGACCAACGCGACGGTGAGGGCGGTCGAGGCCAAGTACGGCCTGACCGAGATCATCTGGGACGTGGACTCACAGGACTGGAACAACGCCAGCGCGGACGCCATCGTGCAGGCCGCCGGACGGCTCGGCAACGGCCAGGTCATCCTCATGCACGACTGGGCAGCCAACTCGCTCGCCGCCGTCCCGCGTATCGCGCGGGGCCTGGCAGCCCGCGGCCTGTGCGCCGGGAAGATCTCCCCGACGACCGGCCGCGCGGTAGCTCCCTGACACACCCGCACCCGAACGACCTGTCACAGGCGACGGCCGCCCTGACGCCGGCCGTCGCCTGTGCTGCCTGCCTCGCTCCGGCTAGCGCACCACGCGGTGCCGGAGAAGGACGAGTCCCGCCGAACCGACGACGCGGTTCTCGACGAGTTCGAGATCCACTCGGCGCTCACTCCGGGGAAAGAACGGAGTGCCACCGCCGACGAGCAACGGGCAGACCCTGGACCGGTACTCGTCGATCAGCCCCGACGCGGCGGCCTCGGCGGCGAGCGCCGCGCCGCCGATCGCGATGTCGCCCTCCCCCGGCTCGGCCCGCAACCGCTCGATCTCCTCAGCCAGGCTGCCGGAGGCCAGACGGGCATTGCCCTGCACCGCGGCCAGCGTGGTGGAGAACACCACTTTCGGAAGAGCGTTCCAGAGCGCGGCCCACTCACGCTTGGAGTCGTCGAGCGAGGGATCCTGGTCGGCCGTCTCCCAGAACAGCATCGTCTCGTACAGCCGCCGTCCCAGCAGATGGACGTCGACCTCTCGGATCTCGTCGATCCAGGAGCGAAAGACCACCTCGTCGGGTCCCGGCCAGTCGAGACCGCCGTCCGGTCCGACGATGTAACCGTCGAGCGAGACGTTCATCGAACAGGTCACGCTGCGCATCAGAAGTTCTCCTCGGGAACGGCCGACTATTTGCCCCTCATTGAAAGCTTTGCAGCAAGTCGGTCCGGCGGCGGAGACTCCTCTCAGATCTCAGAACACACATCTCGGACCAGAGATCGCAGACCACACGGGGGAACCATGAGATTCAGCCGTTCCGTCCTGACCGCTGCCGCGTTCGCCGCCCTGGCCGTGGGGACCACGACCGCGCTGGCGGTCCCCGCCTCGGCCGCGCCCAACACCACGCCGCAGAAGGTCTGCGGAAACGCCTACAAGACAGTGAACTCCGCGGTCGTCGGCTCGCTGGGCACCGTCTACCTGACGTACAACGCCGCGAACGGCCAGAACTGTGTCGCGACCATCCGCAACAACCCGGGCGCCGCCGTGGACATGTCCGCGTACGTCTACGTCCCGGACACCGACGAGAGCGCCGGCGACTCCGGCCAGTACACGTCGTACGCGGGCCCGGCGTACGTGTACGGCAAGGGCCACTGCATCGACTGGGGCGGCAACATCAGCAACGTGTACGTACAGATCACAGGCTCGAACTGCGCGGCCCTGAAGGAACAGCGGGCCACTTCCACCCGCTGACGGACCGTTCCTGACCGCTCCTGTCCGCAGAGTCGCCCAGCTGACCTGCGGACACGTGGAGCGGCAGACGAGTCGGGCTGTACGCCGGGTTCTGTCGCCCGGCTGCCTCGCGGCGGCCGGGGAGACGGCCATCCATCTAGGGCCGGCGTTGCCGCCGGCCTCGTGCGGTCTACCCGGGGACTCGGGCGGGCAGCCCTCGAACGTCCTCGCAGAGCGCCTTTTACAGCGCTCCTTTTGACCTTGCTCCGGGTGGGGTTTACCTAGCCGCCTGAGTCACCTCAGGCGCTGGTGGTCTCTTACACCACCGTTTCACCCTTACCCGGGACCGAAGTCCCGGGCGGTTTGTTTTCTGTGGCACTGTCCCGCGGGTCACCCCGGGTGGCCGTTAGCCACCACCCTGCCCTGTGGAGCCCGGACGTTCCTCGGGAAGCACCCCCGAAGGGGACTTCACGCGGCCGTCCGCCCGGCTCGTCTGCCGTGTCGACCATGCTACCGGGCGTTCGCCCCGCCGCCGTCCCGATGCCGTCGCCAGGAACGAGCCCAGCAGGATCAGGGCGAAGGCCGCCACCGTTCCGGGGGTCAGCTCCTCGTCCAGCAGCAGCACGCCCGCCGTCACCGCCACCGCCGGGTTGACGTACGTGAAGACCACCGCGCGGGTCGGTCCCGCCTCCTTGATCAGTTCCAGGAAGGCGACGAACGCGAGCGCCGTGCAGATCACGCCCAGCCCCGCGAGGGAGGCCAGGACGGGGAGGGAGGGGGGCGTCGAGGGCCATTGCAGGATCGCCGCCGGGGCGTACACCAAGGCTGACAGGAGCAGGCAGGGGGCTATCAGTTGCAGGGTCGGGACCGCCCGCAGGTAGCGGGCCATGATCAAGGGGGCCGTCGCGTAGCCCACCACCGTTATCAGCATCTCCGTGAGAGAGCGGGCGTCGCCGCCCGTCAGGTGCGGGATCGTGAGGACCGCCACCCCGCCCAGGCCCAGCGCCAGGCCTGCCGTGCGGCGGGCGCCGAGGCGTTCCGTGTCGCCGAAGAAGCGGGCCAGAAGGACGCCGACTATCGGTACGCCCGCGATCAGCAGGCCCGCCGTCGAGCTGGAGAGATGGCGTTCGGCGTCGGTCAGGGTCCACCAGGGGCCGATGATCTCTATGCACGCGAAGGCCAGCATGGGGCGCCAGTGGTCTCGTACGACTCCGATCAGGTTGCCCTGGCGGAGGGCGAAGGGCAGGAGCAGTGCCGCGCCCAGCGCACAGCGCGCGAACACCACCATGGACGCGGACATGCCACCGTCCACCGCCACTTTGATCATCAGATAGGGGATGCCCCAGAGCACTCCCATGAGGGAGAAGAGGAACCAGCCGCGTGCAGTCATGCGCGCAGTCTCGGCCGGATCATCGGCGGACGTCTTGAACGCTGTTGCGGTACGCCGCCGGAGTGACCCCCAGTACCCGCCGGAACCAGCGTGTCAGGTGCGCCTGGTCCGCGAAGCCCACGAGAGCGGCCGTCTCGGCGGGGCGGTGGCCCGACTCCAGCAGGCACCGGGCACGGTTCACCCGGTACTGGGCCAGCCAGGCGTACGGAGGCATCCCCATGCTCGTACGGAAGGCACGCAGGAGCTGGTAGCGGGACAGGCCGAGGTCCGCTGCCAGGGCCGCGAGGGAGGGCGGGGCGAGGAGTTCGTCGGCCAGGCGGTCGCGTACCGCCTCCGCCACGCGGCCCGCGCCCGGGATCGTGTCGCTCACGTGGCGGGCCGTGGAATGGCGGCGGGCCAGGGCCGTGAGCAGCCACGGTATGCGCGACTCGGTCTCCAGGGGGTCCGGGCAGAGACTGAGTTCGGTGTGCGTGAGGCGCAGGGCGGCGGCCAGCTCGGGGTCGTCGAGGAGCGGTTCGCGGAAGTCGGGGAAGCCCAGGGTGCCCTCGGTGAGGAGGGGGACCTCCGCGTACAGGGCGCGATATGCGTAGCCGTCGTCGAGCGCGGCCGGGCCGCCCGTGTGCACCTCGCCGGGGCCCAGGACCACGATCGAGCCGGGGCCCGGGCGGATCCGCCCGCCGCGGTAGTCGATGATCTCCGCGCCCGCGACGCAGACTCCGACGGTGAACTCGTCGTGCGCGTGGGGCGCGTACCGGTGGCGGTCGAACCTGGCCGTCAGCAGGTCGAGCGGCCGGCCCGAGCTGCCGAGGGTCGCCCTGGTCCAGACGGCCTGCTCACGCCCGGCCGTATGTACCTTCACACTCACCTGTTGCCCCCATGGCACATCCACCTTCTCCGGTCCCGAGAGGTGCAACACCCGCGTGGCACGTTTCCATGCCCCGCTGCGGCGCGCCCTCGTTCGGCCTCGCTTGACCCTGCCGCAACGTCAACGTTTCTACTGAGGGCATGCGGATCGGAGAACTCGCCGCGGCCGTCGGCGTCACGACGCGGACCGTGCGGCACTACCACCATCTCGGGCTGCTGCCCGAGCCCGAGCGGCGGCCCAACGGCTACCGCGACTACGGACTGCGGCACGCCGTCGCGCTCGCCCGGATCAGGCGGCTGACCGAGCTGGGGCTCGGTCTCACCGAGGTGCGGGACGTCCTCGCGGACGACGCCGGCCGCGACCTCGCCGAGGTGCTCGCGGAACTCGACGAGGACCTGGCGCGGCAGGAGGCGGCGATCCGGGCGAGGCGGCTGCGGCTGCACGCCCTGCTCGACGGCGGCCGGATGCCCGCCGAAGGTCCGGTCTCCCCCGAACTCGCCGCCGTGTTCGGCGAGTTGACGCGTGATCCGGAACCGGCGATCGCTGCCAAGGACCGCGAGATGATCGCTCTCCTCGAAACGGTCGCGGCCCCGAAGGACCGGGAACGTCTGCTGTCGGCACTGCGCGCCACCGCCGAAGTGCCGGGCGCACTGGAACGGACCCACGCGGCGTACGCGCTGCTGGACGCGCTCGCGGACGCCGACCCGGCCGACCCGCGCGTCGAGGAGACCGCCCACGCCCTCGCCGAGTGCCTTCCTGACGAGGCCCTGGCCGGCATGGGCCTGGCCGACCTCGACCCGGACGGGCCCGAGGCGAACGGCAGCGGCGGCTTCCTGAGCGCCTTCCTCGACGACTTCCCGCCCGCGCAGTCCGCCGCGGTCCTGCGGACGATCCGGCTCCTCGTGCAGCGGGCACGCCCGGAGCCCGGGCAGGTGAGGCGTACGCGCCTGGAGCGTGGGCGATGAGGGCCGTACGGCGGCTCGTCGCGCACGAGGTGCGGCTGCTGGCGAGCATCGCCCGGTGGGTGGCCCGGCGCCAGCACGGCGTCGGGCGGGGGCGGGCCTTCGGGTACACCCGGGGGCAGGGCGCGATGATGTTCGGGGTCGGCTTCGTGTGCGTCCTGGAGAGCGCCTGTATGGCGGTGCTCCTGCGGAACCATCCCGCGGTGCACCGGGTCGTGCTCGGCCTCGACGTCTACACGCTGCTGCTCGTCGTCGGTATGCACGCGGCGTCCGTGACCCGTCCGCACGTCCTCGGTGACACGGTCCTGCGCGTCCGCCGGGCCGCCCATGTCGATCTGCTCGTCCCGCTCTCCGCGATCGCCTCCGTGCGGCGCGAGTTGGTCACCACGCACGAGCGGACCGAGGGCCGGCTCGATCTGGCCGTCGCCGCGCAGACCACGATCACCCTCGAACTGGCCACCCCGGTGCGGCACTTCACCTTCCTCGGGCGCCCCCAGGACGTACGGCTGATCCGCTTCCACGCCGATGAGTCCGACGTGCTGGCGCGCGCGATACGCGAGGCCGTACAGTCCGCCGCCGCACAGCCCGCCTCCGTACAGCCCACGGCCGCACAGCCCGCCGCCGCACAGCCCGCTCCGCTCACGCGGGAGCGAACAGCACCTTCGCCGTCGCCGGGTCGGCCCGGGTGAGGCGGACCCGCAGCCGCTCCCCCAGCGGCAGTGCCGCCCCGTTCCCGCTCTCGATGCGGGCGACGACCGCGGGAGTCTCCAACTGGACGGTTCCCACGCCGGGTTCACGTTCCTGTACGTCCACGACGGTGCCGTCGAAGAGTTCGCCGACGCGGTCCTCGAGGAGGGCCGCCTCGACGATGTCGACGCACCCGCGCTCGGCCTGGCCCGCCCTGCGGGTGCCCTCCGCCATCCGTGCGGGCAGGTCGTCCAGCGCGGCGAGCACCCACTCGGGCGGGGTCTCGCCCGCGGCGGCTGCCAGGGCCAGTTCGGACGCGTACCGGTCGACGAGGCGCCGCAGCGGGGCCGTGCAGTGGGTGTAGGGCGCGGCGACGGCGGCGTGCGTGGTGATGCCGGGGACGGCTCCGTCCCGGAAGGGGGTGTAGCCGGCGCCCCGCAGCAGTGTCGTGCACTCCTGGAGGAAGGCCGCGTGGTGCGGCCGGTGCGGGTCCAGGGAGCGGATGAGCGCCGCGTACGACACGTGGTGCGGCCAGTCGATGCGCAGTGCCCGCGCGGTACGGCGCAGCCGACCGACCGCGCCGTCGGGGGCGGCCGGGAGCGTCCGCAGGATGCCGGTGCCGTGCGCGAGCATCAGCTCGGCGGCGGCCATGCCGGTGAGGAGGGAGATCTGCGCGTTCCAGCCCTCGGCGGGGAGCGGGGCGCGATAGCCCAGCTCGTACGTGCCGTCGCGTTCGACGATCTCCTGTTCGGGGACGTCGAGGGAGATGCCGCCACGGTCCGCCTCCCGCTGCTCGCGCAGGAGCCCGATGTCCTTGAGGAGGGCCAGGGGCTCGTCGGCGGTGCCCGCGTCGATCTGCCTCTGTACGCCCTCGTAGTCGAGCTTGGCCCGGCTGCGGACCAGGGCGCGGCGGACGTCGGTCGCGGTGGGGCCGCCGTCGGTGTCCAGGTCGATCGTCCACAGGACGGTGGGGCGGGTCTCGTCGGGGAGCAGGCTGGCTGTGCCCTCGCTCAGTACCGGCGGGTGCAGCGGGGTCTTCCCGTCCGGGAAGTAGAGCGTGGTGACCCGTCGGTGGGCCTCGGCGTCCAGGGCCGCTCCGGGCACGACGAACGCGGCGACGTCGGCGATCGCGTACCGCACCCGATAGCCGTGCGGGCGGCGTGAGAGGTGCATCGCCTGGTCGAGGTCGGTGGACGTGGGCGGGTCGACGGTGAAGAAGGGGATGTCCGTCGCGTCGGCCGTCGCACCGCGGTCCGGCAGCCGTGGCTCGCGGGCGGCCCGCGCGGCCTCGGCGAGCACCGCGGGCGGGAACTCCCCGGGCACCCCGAGTTCGGTTCGCAGCGCGCGCAGCGCGGCCTGCAGAGGGGCCCGCAGCGGGGCCTCGGCTGCACCGGTCACACGTATCTGGCGGCGGGGCACACGACGAGCGTAGGACGGGGTGGGGCGGGCGGCACCCCGTAGGCTTGCGGGTGCTCCTCGTACGTACCGAAAGCCCCAGGGAGAACCGCCGTGCTCGTGTTGTTGCCGCCGTCCGAAGGAAAGGCTCCCTCCGGGCGGGGCGCGCCGTTGAAGGCGGAGTCGCTGTCGTTGCCGGGGCTCTCCGGGGCGCGGCAGGCGGTTCTCGACGAGCTGGTCGAGCTGTGCGCGGCCGACGAGGAGAAGGCGCGCGAGGTCCTCGGGCTGAGCGAGGGACTGCGCGGCGAGATCGCCAAGAACACGGAGCTGCGGACCGCGGGGGCCCGGCCCGCCGGGGAGATCTACACGGGTGTGCTGTACGACGCCCTGGACCTGGCCTCCCTCGACACCGCGGGCAAGCGGCGGGCGGCGCGGTCGCTGCTCGTCTTCTCGGGGCTGTGGGGCGCGGTCCGGGTGACGGACCGGATTCCCTCGTACCGCTGCTCGATGGGGGTGAGACTGCCCGGCGTCGGGGCGCTCGGCTCGCACTGGCGTGCGCCGATGGCCGCCGTGCTGCCCGAGGTCGCCGGGAGCGGGCTCGTACTGGACCTGCGGTCGGCGGCGTACGCGGGCGCGTGGAAGCCGAAGGGCGAGGTCGCGGGACGGACGGCGAGCGTACGGGTGCTGCACGCGCCGACCCGGAAGGTCGTCAGCCACTTCAACAAGGCGACCAAGGGGCGCATCGTACGGAGCCTGATGGAGACCGGGGCTGCTCCCTCGGGGCCCGCGGAGCTGGTGGAGGCGTTGCGCGACCTCGGGTACGTGGTGGAGGCGGCGCCGTCGGCCGGGGCGGGCAGGCCGTGGATGCTGGACGTGTTGGTGGACGAGGTCCACTGAGACGGGGCGCACCGAGACGGGCCACTGAGCGATCGGCATCACCTCCACCGCAGGCTTGTTGCAGCGTGCGCAATGACCTTTGCGCATGCTGCGTGTCGAAGGCAGGATGACGGCATGTCTTCGCCTTCGCCGTCGGCCTCGTCGCCGCTGTCCCCGTCGCCGCTGTCCTCGTCCGTGCTCGAACTCGCGCCCGTCGTGCCCGTGGTCGTCGTCGAGGACGTCTCGGACGCCGTGCCGCTGGCTCGGGCGCTCGTCGCGGGCGGGCTGCCCGCGATCGAGGTGACGCTGCGGACGCCGGTGGCGCTCGACGCGATCCGGGCCATCGCCGGCGAGGTGCCGGGCGCGGTGGTCGGTGCGGGCACGGTCATCTCTCCCGCCCAGGTGGCGGACTGCGTGGCCGCCGGGGCGCGCTTCCTCGTCAGCCCCGGCTGGACGGACACGCTGCTCGACGCGATGAAGGCGTCCGGGGTGCCGTTCCTGCCGGGGGTCTCGACGACGTCGGAGGTCGTGGCGCTGCTGGAGCGCGGGGTGCACGACATGAAGTTCTTCCCGGCGCAGGCGGCCGGCGGCACGGCGTATCTCAAGTCGCTGGCCGGGCCGCTTCCGCAGGCCCGCTTCTGCCCGACGGGAGGTATCGGCCCCGCCGTCGCACCGGAGTACCTCGCGCTGCCGAACGTCCTGTGCGTGGGCGGAAGCTGGATGCTCCCGGCGGACGCGATCGCCTCCGGCGACTGGGGACGGGTGGAAAAGCTGGCCCGCGAGGCGGCGGCCCTGGCCTCTTGAGCGCCCCGTAGGGTCGCGGAGAACTGCGCGACCGGCCCGCACCCGACCAGCGACCGGCGACCGGTCGCATCAAGGCACCGAGCGGCTCAGCGCAACGCAGACGTCTCGTTGAGCGACTTCACACTCGCGTTGCCGTCCGCGTAGTACGCCACCGCCGAGAGCGACGCGGCCGACAGTTCCATGCGGAACAGGGCTTCCGGTGGGGCGCCCAGGGCCAGCCTGAGCAGAGTCTTGATCGGTGTCACGTGCGAGACGAGGAGCACGGTGCGGCCCGCGTACTCCGCGAGGAGTCTGTCGCGGGCCGCCGCCACGCGTCGGGCGACCGCCTCGAAACTCTCGCCGCCGCCGGTCGGTTCGGCGTCGGGTGAACCCAGCCAGGCGTTCATGTCGTCCGGGTGGCGCTGCCGTACCTCGGCGAAGGTCAGGCCTTCCCAGACGCCGAAGTCCGTCTCGCGCAGGCCGTCCTCGATCTGTACGGCCAGGCCCAGACCGGCGGCTGCGCGGTCGGCGGTTTCGCGGCAGCGGGTCAGGGGGGAGGACACGATCGCCTGTACGGTGCCGCGTTCGGCCAGCGCGGTCGCGACTTGGTCGGCCTGGTGCCGGCCTGTGTCCGACAGGGGCGGGTCGTTTCCGGCGCCGCTGCCGGAGAAGCGCTTCTGCGGGGTGAGGGCCGTTTCTCCGTGACGGAGGAGGATGAAGGTGGTGGGGGTGCCCAGGTCCGGGGGATTCAGGCCCTTGGGCGGGTCCCCGTGCTCGGGCCGTTCGGTCCGTGTCTCCCCCGTCGCCGCCTCGATGACGGGGGTGCCGGGGTCCGTGGGCCCCGGGTTGCCCCGGGAACCTCCGTCGGCCTCGACGGTCGACTCGCTCAACCGACGGGCCCCTTACAGACCGGACTCGGACGTACGGATCAGGATGCGGCGGCAGTTCTCGCAGCGCAGCACCGTGTCCGGAGCCGCCGCCTTCACCTCGTTCACCTCGGTGATGTTGAGCTCCAGGCGGCAGCCCTCGCAGCGGCGCTGGTAGAGGCGGGCCGCCCCGACGCCGCCCTGCTGCTCGCGGAGCTTCTCGTAGAGCTTGAGGAGGTCCGCGGGGATCGAGCCCGCGACGATCCCGCGCTCCTTCGTCAGCGTCGCGCTCTCGCCGTCGAAGGACTCGTACGCCGCGTCCCGGCGGGCCGTCGCGTCGTCGATCTTCGACTGGAAGGAGGAGACCCGCTCGGTGAGCTCGGCGACCCGCTCCTGCGCGGACTCGCGGCGCTCCATGATCTCCAGGACGACGTCCTCAAGATCACCCTGCCGCTTGGCCAGCGAGGTGATCTCGCGCTGGAGGTTCTCCAGGTCCTTGGGGGACGTGACGGCTCCGGAGTCCAGTCGCTGCTGGTCGCGGGAGGCGCGCTGGCGCACCTGGTCGACGTCCTGCTCCGCCTTGGTCTGCTCGCGGGAGCAGTCGCTCTCCTCGGTCTGCGCGGCGACGAGCAGGTCGCGCAGCTGCGTGAGGTCCTTGGTCAGCGACTCGATCTCGTCGTGCTCCGGCAGCGACCGCCGCTTGTGCGCGAGCTGCTGGAGGCGGGCGTCGAGGGACTGGACGTCGAGAAGTCGGATCTGGTCGGCGGGCGCGGCGTTCAGTTGGGGGCTCCAGGTGAAGGGGAGTGGGAGTTCCACGGGTCGGTGACCGTCTTCGAGACATGGACCCGCAGGTCCCAGCCGTGACGGTCGGAAATCTCGTCGAGCTGGGCTGCCGCCAGCTCGCACCAGGGCCACTCGGTGGCCCAGTGCGCCGCGTCGAGCAGCGCCAGAGGAGTATGCGTGCCGTCCGCCATGAACTCCGACGCCGGGTGGTGGCGCAGGTCCGCGGTGAGGAAGGCGTCCACGCCCGCGGCACGTACGTCCGCGAAGAGGCTGTCGCCCGAGCCGCCGCTGACCGCGACGGTCCGCAGCAGTGCCTCCGGGTCGCCTGCCACCCGGATGCCCTGCGCGGTCGCGGGCAGCCGCTCGGCCGCCCGCGCGGCGAACTCGCGGACGGTGACAGGGTGGTCCAGCTCGCAGACCCTGCCCAGGCCGCGGCGGCCCTCCGGGTCGGCGGGGTCCGGCACCAGGGGACGTACGACCCGCAGGTCCAGCGCGCCCGCGAGGGCGTCGCTCACCCCCGGGTCGGCGCGGTCGGCGTTCGTGTGGGCGACGTGCAGCGCGATGTCGTTCTTGATGAGCGTGTGCACGACCCGGCCCTTGAAGGTCGAGGCCGCCACCGTCGTCGTACCGCGCAGATAGAGCGGGTGGTGGGTGACCAGCAGGTCCGCGCCCAGCTTCACCGCCTCGTCCACGATCTCCTGGACCGGGTCGACGGCGAACAGGACACGGGAGACCTCCTGGTCGGGGTCTCCGCAGACCGTCCCGACCGCGTCCCATGCCTCCGCGCTCCCGGGGGGCCAGAGGGCGTCGAGCGCGGCGATTGCTTCAGACAGACGGGGCACGAACAAAAGGCTACCTGCCTTGTGTCCGTGCCCCACCGGTCGCGGGCCACGTGACCAGCTGTGACCGGGCGACCCCGCTTCGGCCATCGAGTCCCACCGGCCACTCGCGGGTGGGTCCCACCGGGTTCCACCAGGTCCCGTCGGCCACTTGGCGAGCCGGCCCCGGCCACCTCGCCGCCCGTGGCGACGGACTTGCTGCCGGCACCGTTGTCGGACTTCCCGGAACCGGAGCCGGAGCCCGCGGCGGCGTGGGGACATCGGACACACACTCCAGTGATCACTCAGCCGGGGCGCAGGCCGTACTTGGGCGGCCCTGACCATAAGCACCTCGGATCCCGCCGAGCACACCCGCCCCCGTTCCCTCAGGCGAATCGAAAGTCGGCCACTCTTATGTGTGAAGGGGCTGCCCGCGGGTCCCACGCCTGTGCGTGCGAAAACTAGTTTCGTCGCCGGAGGTGACCGAACGATGGCGGCCTGTGCGATCGAGCCCACGGCGGCGGCGTCCGGAAACGTGAACGGAAACCGAAACGGGAACAGGAACGGGACCGGGAACGGGACCGGGAACGGGACCGGGAACGAGTCGGCCGCGCGGGCAGGGTGCGTGATCACTGTCGACGGGGCCTACGCGGCCCGGCTGGCCCGCAGCGGCGAGTCCTGGTTCCCGGAACGCTGGACACTGGACGGCCACGAGCCCTACGCCGTGCCCCTGCCGGGCAACCAGCCGGAGGAGCCCGGCACGGAGGTGCTGCCGATGGCGGACGGGCGGGTGCTCATCCACCGGCTCACCGACGGACGGCACGCTTTCTCCCTGCTGTATCCGACGGGCCCCGGGACGGGCGAGGTACCGCTCGGCGCGGTGGAGTGCCCCGAACCGGGCACGGGGCTGCGGCTGCTGCCACCCGCCCCGGGCGGCACACGGGCGTACGCCCTTGCCGTGGGCCCCGGTTCGACCGCCGTGTGGCTGGTGGCGGGCGGCGCCTTCGGGCCGGAGCATCTCGCGGAGGTACCGGGCCGGTGCTCGGGCGGGGTGTGGCTGGGCGGCGGGGACCGGCTGCTGGCCCTGGACCGGGAGTCGCAGGGCCGGACCAAGACGGTGGTGGTGGACCTGGAGCGCGGCGGAGAGGTGTCCCCGCTGCTGCAGATCGCCGAGGAGAGCAACGACCGGCTGCTGCTCGCGGACGCCGACAGCGGGCTGCTCCTGATCCGCTCGGACGCGCCCTCGCCCGGGCAGGAACGGTTGGGCTGGGGTGTGCTGGGGAGCACGCTCCCGGTCCGGTTCCCGGAGTGTCTGCAGCCGGCGGGCTGCAGGGTCACGCCGTTCGCGATCCAGCCGGGCCTGGTGCTGACGCCGGAGAGCTGCGGGGTCGCGCTGCGGATCGACGGCGCCTCGGGGAGCTGGCTCGGGCTGTGGCGGCCGGCGGAACGCCACCTCCGGCAACTCCGTCCTCCCGAGGGATGGCTGACCGGTTCCGGCCGGTGGACCAAGGACGGGGTGCTTCAACTGCCGTACTCGACGCGGGCGGTGCCGTGCGGCGTGTCTCGGGTGGAGGTACCCACGGGGTCGGGGGACGCCGGCCCGGGGGATCCGGACCGTACGGCCGAGGCGTCGGGGGAAGCGCCGCGGGGGCCGTCGGTCACGGGTCCCCCGGAGCCCGCGATGGCCCGTCCGGTACCGCTCCAGCAGGCACCTCTGACGGGCACCGCGACGGCCAGGGCGGTCGCGAGCGCCTTCGCGGGACGGCGGCTGGCACAGGCGGCGGGGAGGGGCGGGGCGCCGGGGGGTGGGGCGCCGGGGGGTGGGGCGGACGGGGTGCCCGGGGCGCGCAGGGTGCCCGGGGCTCCGGAAGGCACCCCGGAAGGGGCTGCCGGTCCCGATCCCGGTCCCGATCCCGGTCCCGATCCCGGTCCGGGTCCGGGTCCCCATCCCAGTCCCACCCCTGACCCCGGTCCCGGTCCCAAGCCCGCCCCCGCGCTCGAAAGCGTCCCTCCGGCCCCCGAGGACGTACACCCGAAGACACCCGGGAACCGGCACCCCGCGGCCCTCGAACCGATGAAGCCGTTGTGTGTCGAACGGATCAGCGCCGAGGCGCCGCCGGCCTTCCGCACGCTCCGGATGATCGCCGGAAGCACCCCTTCTCCGGGCCCCCTCAAGGTGACCACCGAGTAACCCCGACCACCCCTCGGCACGGTCACGACCGACCGTTAGAATCTCCGGCGCTGTACCGAAGGATCTTGTTGACGGGGTGAATTGAACATGAGCGAAACGAACACCATGGAGACGACGGCCACCGACCTGCGGGGGACGTCGGCGCAGGCCGGCGACGACGGTGGCCAGGGACGGCACCGGGGGCCCGTCTCCGCGCAGGAGGACGGGGCGATCCCCCACGGGCGGCACCGCAGGCCGGCCGAACAGCACGACACGGGAGCCTGACCACAGGCCCAGGTGGACACGACACGGCCCCGTCCGACGATCGTCGGGCGGGGCCGTTCCGCATGGGGGTCCTCGGGCGACGGCCCCTGGCCGATGGGGACCCTCGGTCACTCACTCGTGCTTCAGGCCCAGCACCTCCGCCGCCGCGAACGTCTCGCCCGCGGGCCGGTCCGCGTAGTGGGGGGTGAGCAGCGCGTCCAGTTCGTCGTAGGTGAAGGCTTCCTGCTTGGTGTCGAACTTCGCCGCCACCCGCGGCCGTTCGACGACGGCGACCATCCCGCCGTGCACGACGAGCAGCTGGCCGTTGACGTGTGCCGCGGCCGGGGAGACCAAGTAGCCGACGAGTGGGGCGACATGCTCGGGCGCGAGCGGATCGGACCGCCCCTCGGCCGCCTGCTCAGCCCCTTCCCGGTCCGCCCCCTCCTGGCCCCGCGGCTCCTGGAAGCCCGCGAAGACGTCCGCCGTCATACGGGTCCGGGCGCGCGGGCAGATCACGTTCGCCGTGACGCCGTACTTGGCGAGCGCCAGCGCCGTCGAGGTCGTCAGCCCGACGATCCCGCCCTTCGCGGCGGCGTAGTTGGGCTGTCCCGCGGAGCCCGCGAGGAACGCCTCCGAGGAGGTGTTCACGATCCGCCCGTACACCGGCGCGTCCGCCGCCTTGGACCGGGCCCGCCAGTGCGCGGACGCGAAGTGGGTGGTGTTGAAGTGGCCCTTCAGATGGACCCGGATCACGGAGTCCCACTCGTCCTCGGACATCGAGAAGACCATCCGGTCGCGCAGGATGCCCGCGTTGTTGACGAGGATGTCCAGCTGCCCGAACTCCGCGATCGCCGACTCGACGAGCCGGCGGGCCTGTTCGTGGTCGGCCACGTCGCCGGTGTGCGCGAGCGCGCGGCCGCCCGCGGCCCGGATCTCCGCGGCGACCTCCTCGGCGGGCCCGGCCGACGCCTCGCCGGAGCCGTCCCGGCCGGGCTGCCCGAAGTCGTTGACGACGACGGCGGCGCCGAGCCGGGCGAGTTCCAGCGCCTCCGCCCGGCCGAGCCCGCGCCCGGCGCCCGTGACGACCGCCGCCCGTCCCTCAAGTGGCAGTGACATCGAAGTCCCCTCAGATCTCGATGCACGTGCGCAGCGAGACGCCCGTACGCATCTGGTCGAGCGCCTCGTTGATGTCGCCGAGCGGTACCCTGTGCGTGATCAGGCCCTCCAGGTCGATGCGTCCGGCCCGCCACAGCGCGATGGTCCGCTCGTAGGACCTCAGGACGTCCCCTCCGCCGTACATGGACGGCAGGATCCGCTTCTCGTCGAAGAACAGCTCGAACATGTTGAGCTGGAGGAAGTCGTCCATGGCGCCCGCGCCGACGACGACCAGCGTGCCGCCGCGGCGGGTGTTCTCGTACGCCGTGCGGGCGGTGGCGGAGCGGCCGACGACCTCGAAGACGTAGTCGAAGCCCTCGCCGGCGGTCACCGACTGCTTGGCGTCGGGGAGTTCGTCGGGCGAGACGGCCCTGGTGGCGCCGAATTTCAACGCGGCCTCGCGGCGCGAGAGCACGGGGTCGACGGCGACGATCTCCGCGGCGCCCTTGAGCCGGGCGCCCTGGATCGCGGAGATGCCGACGCCTCCGCAGCCGATGACGGCGACCGACGAACCGGCTTCCACGTCGGCGGTGTTGAGGGCGGCGCCGAGTCCCGTGGTGACTCCGCAGCCGATGAGGGCGGCGATGTCGAAGGGCACGTCGTCCGGGATCGGCACGGCGCAGCCCGCGTCGACGACGACCTCCTCGGTGAAGGTCCCGGTGCCTGCGAAGCCGAACACATCGCCGCCGGGGCGCTTGAAGTTGGGTGTGCCGGCGTTCATGAACCCGGCGAGACACAGTTCGGTCTGGCCGCGCTTGCAGGCGGGACACGCGCCGCACGCGGGCAGCCAGCAGACGACGACGCGGTCGCCGGGTTTGACGCTCGTGACGCCCTCGCCGACCTCAAGGATCTCGCCGGCTCCCTCGTGCCCGGGGACGAACGGCGCGGGCTGCGGCAGGATCCCGGCCATCGCCGAGAGGTCCGAGTGGCACAGGCCGGTGGCCCGCACCCGGATCCGTACCCGGCCCGGTCCGAAGCCCGTCGCCTCGGCGTCGTCGACTATCTCCAGCTTGTCCTGGCCGATCTCGTGCAGTACGGCTGCGCGCATGGTGCGGCTCCCCTCGAAAAACGTGCGAAACGTACGTACGACACGCGCCCCTCGTCCTCGGGACGCTCAGGTGTGTTCGACGACGGTGTCGGTGAGGACCGGCGCGTCGTCACGTTCGGCCGCGCCCACCGTCACCCGGACCCGGCCGTCGCCCCGCCACATGCGGATGCGCAGGGTCTCGCCCGGGCACACGACCCCGGCGAAGCGCGTGGCGCAGGAGCGGACCCGGGCGACGTCGCCGCCGAGGAGGGTGTCCACGACCGCCTTCAGCGTCATCCCGTACGTGCACAGTCCGTGCAGGATCGGGCGGTCGAAGCCGGCGAGCTTGGCGAACTCGGGGTCGGCGTGCAGCGGGTTCCAGTCGCCGGAGAGCCGGTACAGAAGTGCCTGGTCCTCGCGGATCGGACGCTCGACCGTCCGGTCCGGCGCGCCGGTCGGTGGTTCGGGGCGGGTGGAGGGCCCCCGGTCGCCGCCGAAACCACCTTCGCCGCGTACGAAGATCTGGGCGTCGCTCGTCCACAGCGGCCCGTCCGCGTCGGTGACATCGGTGCGTACGACGAGGACGGCGGCCTTGCCCTTGTCGTACACGGCGGCGATCCGGGCGGTGGCGACCGCGTCGCCGGTGACCGGGATCGGCCGGTGCAGGGTGACGGTCTGGCCGCCGTGCAGGACATGCGCGAGGTTGACGTCGATGCCCGGCAGGGAGAGGCCGCTGATCACGCCCGGGGAGCCGGCGCCCGCGACGGTCGCGAAGCTCGGCAGGACGTGCAGCCGGGACTCCAGGGTGTAGCGCAGTTCGTCGGGGTCGGTCGCGGGGGTGTCCCGGTCGGGGTTCGTGCCGGCGCCGAGGCCGAGGTGGTAGAGCTGGACGTCCTTGTGACCCCAGGCGATCCCGGCGGACCGGGGCTCGGCCGCGAGGGCCTGGGCAACGTCGATGGGCATGGGGCTCCTGACTGCCGCGCGGGAGGACACGGGAAGACCCCGGCGCGGCCGTCCGCACCGTCGGCCGCACCGAGGTCGACTCTGAGCCGGGGAACCCGCCTGTTCTAGAACGCGTTCCAGTACCGGCGACCCCCTGTATAGCCGAGCCCCGGGCACATGTGAAGACTCCTGACGCCATGTCAGATAGCGGTGGGGGTCTTGCACGGGCTCGGGCCCCGGACCTCACCCGGCCTCGGGCCCGGCAGTGACATTTGTCCTGCCCGAGTCCGTACATGCGCATCTGCCGCGCCCCACCCGCCGCTCCGTAGCGTCGCACCCATGACGAAAACGGGGACGAAAACCGGGACGAAGTCGAGACCGGAGCCGGATCCGGAGACGGCGGCGGCGGTGCTGATGACGGGGGCGGTCAAGGCCTTCGGTGCGGTACGGGCCGTGGACGGTGTGGACCTGGAGATCGCGCGCGGCGAGACGGTCGCGCTGCTCGGCCGCAACGGCGCCGGCAAGTCCACCGCGCTCTCCCTCCTGCTGGGCCTGAACGAGCCCGACGAGGGCGTCGTACGCCTCTTCGGCGCCACCCCGGAACAGGCCGTACGGGCGGGCCGGGTCGGCGCCATGCTGCAGGACGTGCGGCCGGTGCCGAGGGTGACGGTGGGCGAGCTGGTCGGGTTCGTGGCCGGTACGTACCCCGAGCCGATGCCCGTCGCGCGGGCCCTGGAGCTGGCGGGCGTCGCCGAGCTGGCCGGGCGGCGCGTCGACCGGCTCTCCGGGGGCCAGGCGCAGCGGGTGCGGTTCGCGGTCGCCCTCGTCGGGAACCCCTCGCTGATCGTGCTGGACGAGCCGACCGCCGCGCTGGACGTGGAGGCCCGGTACGCCTTCTGGGACTCGATGCGGGCGTTCGCGCGCCGCGGTCACACGGTCCTCTTCTCCACGCACTATCTGGAGGAGGCGGACGCCAACGCCGACCGGATCGTGGTCGTCGACCACGGGCGGATCGTCGCCGACGGCACCGGTGAGCAGCTCAGGCGGGCCGCCGGCGGCAGTCTCGTCGCCTTCGACCTCGCGGGCGCCGGCACGGACGGGCTGTCCCTGCTGCCCGGGGTGGTGTCCCTGGAGGTCCGCGGGGACCGGGCCCGGCTGCGGACCGACGACCCGGACGCGACGGTGATCGCGCTCGCCCGGCTCGGCGCGATACGGGGTCTGGAGGTCGCCCCGGCCTCCCTGGACGACGCGTTCCTGGCCCTGACCGCGACGGCCTCCGACACAGCTTCGGCCACGGCCTCCGACACGGTGGCCGGGCCCGCTCCCCTGGAGACGGTGTGATGCTCGACTATCTGCGGCTCGAAGTGCGCCGGACACTGCGTGACGTCGGTTTCATGATTGGCGGTGTCGTGATGCCGGTGGTGATGTATCTGCTGTTCACGAATCTCGGTGGCGGCGCCGACGGCGACTGGAAGACCGCTTCCATGATCGGCATGGCCGCGTACGGGGCGATGGGCTCGGCCCTGAACACCGGCGGCGGGGTCGCCGAGGACCGCACGATCGGCTGGCTGCGTCAGCTGCGGATCACTCCGATGAGCCCGCGCCAGGTGGTCGCAGGGCGGGCGCTGACGGGCGCGGTGACGGTGCTGCCCGCGATCGTGGCGGTCCTCGCGGCGGGCGGCCTGGTCAACGGTGTACGTCTCGACGCCTGGAAGTGGGCGGTGATCGCGCTGTCGCTGTGGCTCGGCTCGATCCCCTTCACCCTGCTCGGGCTCGGCAACGGCTACCGGCTGACCGCGCAGGCCACCGGCGTGGTGAACATGGTGTGCAATCTGACGCTCGCGGTGGTCGGCGGGCTGTGGTTCCCGCTGAGCCTCTTCCCCGGCTGGCTGCGCTCCCTGTCCTCCTGCACGCCCACGAACCGCTTCGCGCAGCTCGGTACGGCCGTCGCCGACGGGCGGGCGCCCGCGCTCGGTGCCGTGCTGGTGCTGACCGGCTGGCTGCTGGCCTTCGGCTCGTACGCTGTGGTCTCGTACCGCAGGACCGCGCGGACCGTCTGAACGGGGGCTGGGGATGTCCTGGTTGCGAAAGGTCGTGCGAAAGGTCATGGGGATGCCCGGATCGCGAGGGATCAGCTGTCGGATGTCCGCCCGGCAGGAGAGGCGGGACCGGCGCGGGGCCGGGCGGCTCCCGGAACACCTGGGCCCGCCGCCCAGCGGCTTCGCGCTCCTGCCCTGGCTCCTGATGGGAATGGGCGCGTTCTCCAACCTCTTCCAGGGCAAGACCCCGAACCCCTGGATCGGCGGCATCGGCCTCCTCGTCTTCAACTCCCTCTACATCCATGTGGTGTTCCGCGCCTTCACCAAGGAGGCCCGCGAGGCGCGCTCCACCCGGGGCGCGCTGCTCGCCCTGGGCGTGGTGACCTGCCTCCTCGGCGGCCTGTACGGGGGCAGCTGGCTGCTCTTCTTCCCGCTGCTCGGGCTGGCCGTGGGCGCGATCGTGCGCGGGCGGTGGCTCGGCAGGGCCGGTATCGGGCTGGCCGTGCTCGCGGGTGTGGTGGCCGGGCTGCGGGACGGCTGGGGCGCGGTGAACGTCGCGTACGGCACGTTCCTGTCCACCATGGTGACCGCCGCGATCCTGTCCCTGTCCGACGCCGTACGTGAACTGCGGGCGGCCCGCGAGGAGTTGGCGCACCGTGCCGTCGAGAAGGAACGCCTGCGGTTCTCCCGCGACCTGCACGACCTGCTCGGCCACACGCTGTCCGTCATCGTCGTGAAGTCGGAGGCGGCCCGGCGTCTCGCCCCCCGGGACCTGGACGCGGCGCTCGTCCAGATCTCCGACATCGAGTCGGTGGGCCGGCAGGCGCTCACCGAGATCCGCGAGGCGGTGACGGGGTACCGCGAGGGCAGCCTGGCCACGGATCTGGACCGGGCGCGGTCGGCGCTGCTGGCGGCGGGGATCGAACCGGTCGTACGGCAGTCGGGGCCGCCGTTGTCCGCGCAGGCGGAGGTGCTGCTCGGGTGGGTCGTCCGTGAGGCCGTCACCAATGCCGTGCGGCACAGTGGCGCTCGCCGCTGTTCGATCACGGTGGAAGGGGGGTCGGAGCGGGTCCGGGTGCGGGTGTCGGACGACGGGGCGGGGGTGTCCGACGTGCCGGGGATCGGCGGGATCGGTGGGACCGGGCTCAAGGGGCTGGCCGAGCGGCTCGCGGCGGTGGGGGGCTCTCTTGAGGCGGGGGCCCGGCCGGGGGTGCGGGGTGGGTTCGTGGTGGTGGCGGAGTTGCCTGTCGAGGCGGGGGCGGCTGCCGCCTGAGGAGGGGGCGGGGGGGCGTTGTTCGCTGCGGGTGCGTGAGGGCTGGCCGCGCGTTCCCCGCGCCCCTTGGAAAGCACAAGCACAAGACAGCGCCGTTCCCCGCGCCCCTGAAAGCAGCGGCAGGGCGCCTAATCTTGGGGCGTGAACGAGATGCCGCGGGATCATCGGCCTGGCAAGTCCATTCGTGTGCTGCTCGCCGAGGATCAGGGGATGATGCGGGGCGCGCTCGCTCTTCTTCTCGGGCTTGAGGCGGACATCGAGGTGGTGGCGCAGGTCGGGACGGGGGACGCGATCGTGGGGGCGGCCCTGGAGTCGCGGCCCGATGTGGCCCTGCTGGACATCGAACTGCCCGGGGTCAGCGGTCTCGACGCCGCCGCGCTGTTGCGGGAGGAGACGCCCGACTGCCGGGTGCTGATCCTCACCACCTTCGGCCGGCCCGGTTATCTGCGGCGGGCCATGGAGGCGGGCGCCGCGGGGTTCCTGGTCAAGGACGGGCCCGTGGAGGAGCTGGCCCGGGCGATCCGCCGGGTGCTGACCGGGGAGACCGTCATCGACCCGGCGCTCGCGGCTGCCGCGCTGGGCGCCGGGCCCAATCCGCTCACCGCCCGTGAGTGCGATGTGCTGAAGGCCTCGGCGAACGGGGCGACGGTCGCCGACATCGCCGCCAAGCTGCACCTGTCCGAGTCGACCGTCCGCAACTACCTCTCCTCCGCGATCGGCAAGACGAACACCCGCAACCGCATGGAGGCCATGCGGGAGGCCCGCCAACAGGGTTGGCTGTAGCCCTTCCGGCGGGGCGGGGACGCGGGGCTGACGTGCGTCGTCGGGTGCGGGTACGTGAGGGATGAGGGCGCAGTTCCCCGCGCCCCCAAAAAACAAAGGCAGGGGCCCAGCCTTTCGCCCCGCCCCTCAGGGGCGCGGGGAACGGCGCAGCCTTTCGCCCTCCAGGGGCGCGGGGAACGGCGCAGTCTTTTGCCTTTAGGGGCGCGGGGAACGGCGCAATCCTTCGCCCCCCCAGGGGCGCGGGGAACGACGCAATCCTCCGCCCTCCAGGGGCGCGGGGAACAGCGCAGTCTTTTGCCTTTAGGGGCGCGGGGAACGGCGCAATCCTCCGCCCCTCAGGGGCGCGGGGAACGGCGCGGCCGACCCCCACCGGCCGTCAGCCGACCGCCGAACCCGCGGCGAAGCCGCCAGAACCGGGGGGCGACCCAAGAGTCAATGCCCCCCGACAACCCTCCGCGGCAACCACACCCACATCAGCACCGCCCCACAGAGCAGCACCCCACACCCCGTACGGAACACCAGCGCGTACCCCTCCGTGAGCGCCGCGGGCGACCCCGTCCCGCCCCCGGTCCGCGCCGCGGCGATCGTGGCCATCACGGAGAGACCGAGCGAACCCCCCATCGTGCGCGAGGTGTTCACCAGCCCGGAGACCAGCCCCGCGTCCCCCGCCGCCGCCCCCGACGTGGCCACCGCGGCGAGCGGCGTCGCGGCGAGCCCGGCCCCGAGCATCATCAGCACCCCGGGCAGCATGATCGTGGTGACGTACGGACCGTCGGCGCTCATCGTGGACTGCCAGCCGAACCCCACCGCCGCCACCAGCACCCCGATCACCGCGACATTGCGCGCCCCCGCCACCGGCATGAACCTCGGCGCGGCCTTCGAGCCCAGGATCACCGCGAGCGAGCTGGGCACGAGTGCGAGTCCGGCCTCCAGAGGCGAGTAGCCGAGCACGTTCTGCGCGTACAGCGTCATGAAGAACCACATGCAGAACATCGCCGAGCCGCACAGGAACATCGACACGTTCGCCGAGGAGACCGACCTCAGCCGGAACAGCTTCAGCGGCATCAGCGGCGCCTTCGTGCGCGCCTCGACGAGCAGGAAGAGCCCGATCAGGACGGCCCCGCCGGCCAGCGGGAGCAGTGTCGCGGCCGACGTCCACCCCTCGGCCTCGGTCTGCACGATCCCGTACGCGAGGGTCGCGAGGCCCGCGGTCACCAGGACGGCACCCGGCAGGTCGAGCCGCCGGTCGCCCCCGACCCGGCTCTCGGCGAGCCACAGCAGGGCACCGGCCAGCACCACGGCGCCGATCGGCACGTTGATGAGCAGGACCCAGCGCCAGTTCAGGCCGTCGACGAGGAGTCCGCCGACGAGCCCGCCCGCCGCGCCGCCACCGCCGCCGACCGCGGTCCAGGTCGCGATGGCGCGGGCACGCGGGGCCCCCTCGGGCACGGCCGAGGTCAGGATCGTCAGGGTCGAGGGGGCGAGCACCGCCGCGCCGAGGCCCTGCGCGGCCCGCGCGGCCAGCAGCTGCCATTCCGCCTGGGCGAGTCCGCCCGCCAGCGAGGCCAGCGTGAAGAGCGCCAGCCCGACCAGGAACATCCGCTTGCGCCCGTACAGGTCGCCCGCCCGGCCGCCGAGCAGCATGAACCCGGCGAAGGCGATCGTGTACGCGTTGACGACCCACTGGAGCCCCGCCGCGCTGAGCCCCAGGTCGGCCCGCATCGACGGCAACGCCACATTGACGACCGACACGTCGAGGACGACGAGGAACTGGCCCGCGCAGGCCAGGGCGACCACCAGCCAGGTGGGTGGCGCGGGACGACGGGACACGGGTATCTCTGCGGCGGCTCTGAGCGTGGGCATGGGTGTCATGCTCGCAGCGGCCCCGTGCCCCGTACATCGTAATTTCGCTGCACGGTCGCGTCCGCCGCAGGACCTAGGACCGGCCGCGGCCTGATCCGGACCTCTCGGGTCGGTCCCGGGGCCAGGTTGATCCGGGGCTCCCTCAGGCGCGCCTGAGCAGGGTCACGACCGCGGCGCCGCCGAGCCCGATGTTGTGCGCGAGCCCCACGCGCGCGCGGGCCACCTGCCGCGCCTGCGCCTCGCCCCGCAGCTGCCACGTCAGCTCGGCGACCTGCGCGATGCCGGTGGCGCCCAGCGGATGCCCCTTCGAGATGAGGCCTCCCGAGGGGTTCACCACCCAGCGCCCGCCGTACGTCGTGGCGCCCGACTCGACGAGCTTTCCGGACTCGCCCGGCTCGCACATGCCGAGCGCCTCGTAGGTGAGCAGTTCGTTGACGGAGAAGCAGTCGTGCAGTTCCACGACGTCGACGTCCTCGATGCCGAGCCCGGCGCTCTCGTACACCTGCCGGGCGGCGGCCCGCGACATCGGCTGCCCGACGACGTCGACGCACGACCCGGAGGCGAACGACTCCTCCGTGTCCGTGGTCATCGCCTGCGCGACGATCTCCACGGCACGCTCCCCCAGCCCGTGCCGCTCGACGAAGCGCTCCGACACGACGACGGCGGCGGCCGACCCGTCCGAGGTCGGCGAGCACTGGAGCTTGGTCAGCGGGGAGTGCACGGTCCGCGCGGCGAGGATCTCGTCGACGGAGTACACGTCCTGGAACTGCGCGTAGGGGTTGTTCGCCGAGTGCCGGTGGTTCTTGGCGCCCACGGCGGCGAGCTGCGCCTGCGTGGTGCCGTACCTCTCCATGTGCTCGCGCGCCGCGTTCCCGAAGATCTGGGCGGTGGGCGGTGTCATCTCGAAGCCGTGCCGGGCCGCCATGACACCGTAGTGCCGGGCTACGGGTGAGGTCGCGAAGTCTCCGCCGTCGGCGCCTCCGCCCAGCGCGCCGCGCGCCATCTTCTCGAATCCCAGGGCCAGTACGCAGTCGCTCGCGCCGCCCTCGACGAACTGCCGCGCGAGCATCAGCGCGGTCGCGCCGGTCGCGCAGTTGTTGTTCACGTTGTAGACGGGCACCCCGCTGAGGCCGAGTTCGTACGCGGCCCGCTGCCCGGCCGTCGAGGCCTGGAAGCAGTGGCCGACGGGGACCTGCTCGACGGCGTCGTACGGGATCCCGGCGTCGGTGAGCGCCTGGGTGCCCGCCTCCCGCGCCATGTCCCAGTACTGCCAGTCCCGGGTCTCCGGCTTCTCGAACCTGGTCATGCCCACACCGACGACGTACGACTTCGCCTTCACCTTCGCCCTCATGGCTCTCCCCATGGTCCGGCGTGCCCTGTCTTCGTGTCTTGCCGCTCTTGTGCGGCGTGAGACTAGAACACGTTTCAGTCCGAGGGAACATCAGGGGCCGGACGCGAGGAGAGATGTAATGAGAAGGTCAAGAATTCGTTAGCGGCTCGAAGCAACGGAATAGTTGCCTGGGCGCACGGGGTTCACCCTGCATCTACTCCCCTCTTCCGCCTCTGGAGGCCGCACGTATGACCCGGACAACGACGGACCCGCGCACCCGAAGGCCGAGCGGCAGCGGAATCGTCCCGGTACTGGCCTTCGCGGGCATCGTTGTCGCGGTGATGCAGACCCTGCTCGTGCCGGTCATCAAGGACCTGCCGGAGCTGCTGGGCACCTCCCCCGGTAACGCCACCTGGGTCATGACCTCCACCCTCCTCGCGGGTGCCGTGTCCACCCCGATCATGGGCCGCCTCGGTGACCTCTACGGCAAGCGGCGCATGCTCATCGCCAGCCTCGCGGTGATGGTCGTGGGCTCGCTGATCGCCGGATTCACCAGCGAACTGCTCGTGATGATCGTCGGCCGCGCCCTCCAGGGCTTCGCGATGGGCGCCATCCCGCTCGGCATCGGCCTGATGCGAGACGCGCTGCCGCGGGAGAAGCTCGGCTCGGCCATGGCCCTGATGAGCTCCTCCATCGGCGTCGGCGGCGGACTCGCCCTGCCGGTCGCCGCCCTGGTCGCGCAGCACGCCGACTGGCACGCACTGTTCTTCGGTTCGGCGGCCCTCGGCGTCGCCTCCATCCTCCTCACTCTGATCTTCGTACCCGAGTCCCCGATGCGGGCCGTCGGCACCTTCGACGTCCTGGGCGCGCTCGGGCTGTCCGCCGGTCTTGTCCTCTTCCTCCTGCCGATCACCAAGGGCAGCGACTGGGGCTGGACGTCCGGCACGACCCTCGGCCTGTTCGGCGCCGCGGCCACCGTCCTCCTCCTGTGGGGCGTGATGGAGCTGCGGGTCAAGGCTCCCCTGGTCGACCTGCGCACCACGGCCCGCCCGGCCGTCCTCTTCACCAACCTCGCCTCGATCATGGTCGGTGTCGCCTTCTACGCCGTCTCCCTCGTCCTGCCCCAGCTGCTCCAGCTGCCCGCGTCGACCGGTTACGGCCTCGGCCAGTCCATGGTCGTGGCGGGCCTGTGCGTGGCACCGCTCGGCCTGACCATGATGTTCACGGCGCCGGTGTACGCCCGTATCTCCGCCAAGTACGGCCCCAAGGTCACGCTGATGATCGGCATGCTGATCATCGCGGTCGGGTACGGCGCCGGGCTCGGCCTGATGAGCGCCGCCTGGCAGACGATCATCATCGCGGTGGTCCTGGGCGCGGGCATCGGCCTCGCGTACTCCTCGCTGCCCGCGCTGATCATCGGCGCCGTGCCCGCGTCGGAGACCGGTGCGGCGAACGGGCTCAACACGTTGATGCGCTCGATCGGTACGTCCGTGTCGAGTGCCGTGATCGGCATGGTCCTGGCGAACACCGCGAACCAGGTGGGTGGGGTCGCCGTCCCCACGATGCACGGGTTCCGGGTGTCATTCATGATCGCGACGGGGGCGGTGCTGCTCGGGCTGGTCTTCGCGGCGTTCCTGCCGGGGCGGCGGGCCGTGGCGAACGCGGCGAAGCCGCATCTGGTCGCTTCCAGCGACCCTCTGTCCGAGCCCGCGCCCGCGGACCTGGCGCCGACCGGGTTCCGCGGCCGGGTCCTCACCTCCGAGGGTTCGCCGGTCGCTCGGGCCAAGGTGACGCTGATCGACCGGCGGGGGCGGCAGGCGGGGGCGACGCTGTCCTCGGCGGACGGCGGGTACGCGCTCGCGGTGCCGGCGGCGGGTGCGTACGTCCTGGCCGTCACGGCGGGTGGGCATGGGCCGCTGGCCTCCGGCGCGAGTCACCCGGGCGACGACCGCTCGATAGAAATGGATCTCGCGCTCCCGGGCGCCACGGTATTGGCGTAGCGCGAAGCGCTCCGCCCTCAGGGGTGCGGGGAACTGCGCGGCCGGCCCCAGCTGCCCCCGCGGACGAGAACCCGGCACCCCCGGGGACGGGCCGAGTTTCGGCCGCACGTCCGTCGTGGTTGAGCGCGCAGTTCCCCGCGCCCCCGACAGGCACCCCGCCGGACCGGTCCGATTCCAGGTGCACGACCGTCGTGGTTGAGCGCGCAGTTCCCCGCGCCCCCGACAGGCACCCCGCCGGACCGGTCCGATTCCAGGTGCACGACCGTCGTGGTTGAGCGCGCAGTTCCCCGCGCCCCCGACAGGCACCCCTTCGGGGCACCGATAGGTGGGCATGCGGCACGATGGCGGGCACACGTGCACGTACGACCTGGAGGAACTCCATGCCCTCGGCTCCCTCGTCCTCGGTTCTCGCCGCTTTCGAGGGGGCCAAGGGGTTCATGCCCGTGGGCGAAGGGCTCGCGCTGTACGAGGCCGCCGTCGAGGCGGGACGGCTGGGGCTGCCCCTGCTGGAGGTCGGGACCTACTGCGGGCGGTCCACCATCCTGCTCGCCGACGCCGCACGCGAGGCCGGCGTCACCGCGGTCACCGTCGACCACCACCGCGGCAGCGAGGAGCAGCAGCCCGGCTGGGAGTACCACGACCCCTCGACGGTCGACCCGGAGCTGGGCCGTATGGACACCCTGCCGACCTTCCGCCGCACGCTCCACCAGGCCGGTCTGGAGGACCACGTGGTCGCGGTCGTCGGCCGCTCGCCGCAGATCGCCGCCTTCTGGAACTCCCCCCTCGGCCTCGTCTTCATCGACGGCGGCCACACCGACGAGCACGCGAACGGCGACTACGAGGGCTGGGCGCCCCACGTCGCCGAGGGCGGGCTGCTGCTCATCCATGACGTGTTCCCGGATCCGCTGGACGAGTTCACGGGGCAGGCTCCGTACCGCGTGTACCTGCGGGCGCTGGAGTCCGGCGCGTTCACGGAGGTCTCGGTGACGGACTCCCTGCGGGTGCTGCGCCGTACGGGCAAGGGCATCTGAGGGGCCAAAACGGCAGGAGTCGGCGCCCCGGCCCCTCCCTCACCGCGCGGGGCCCGGTCGACCCGTAAGGTGTTGGCCGTGTCATACGTAGGCCCGGACTTCGAACCCCCACGCCCACCGCGCCACCCCCTGCGCGGACCCCTGACCGTCGCGGTCGCCGCGCTCGTACCGGGGGCCCTGGTGGGCTGGCTGGTGTGGCAGGCGGTGGGCGACTCCGACGACGGGGACGGATCGGCCGCACAGACCTCGGCGTCGGCGTCGGCCCCGGCCGGCTCGTCCGTGCTGCCGGGCCCCTCGGACGACGGCAAGGAACGGTCCGGCGGCGGCACCGGCCAGTCGGGCGGCGGGGAAGAACTCAGCCCGTCCCCCTCCACCCCCGCCGCCTCCGGCCCCCTCAAGGGCAAGGTCGTCGTCATCGACCCCGGTCACAACCCCGGCAACTTCCGGCACCCGTCCGACATCAACCGCAAGGTGAACATCGGGACGAACTGGAAGGAGTGCGACACCACGGGCACCTCGACCAACGGCGGCTACACCGAAGCCGAGTTCACCCTCGACGTCTCGCACCGGCTGCGCACGATCCTCAAGGAGGAGGGCGCCACGGTGAAGTTCACCCAGGACGGCGACCGCGCCTGGGGTCCGTGCGTGGACGAGCGGGCCGAGATCGGCAACAAGGCCGAGGCGGACGCCGTCGTGTCGATCCACGCGGACGGTTCGGCGGCCGGCAACCGCGGCTTCCATGTGATCCTGCCGGGCTCGGTGCACTCCGGTGCCGCCGACACCCGCCCCATCGTGGCCTCGTCCCGCGCCCTCGGCGAACGCATCGCCGGCGGCTTCCTGCGCACCACCGGCGGCCCGCCCTCCAACTACATCGGTGACGGCACCGGCCTCGATGTGCGCAAAGACCTCGGCGGTCTCAATCTGTCAACGGTTCCGAAGGTGTTCATCGAGTGCGGCAACATGCGCGACTCCAAGGACGCCTCGCAGCTGACCAGCGGCGCCTGGCGACAGAAGGCGGCGCAAGGAATCTCTGAGGGAATCGTGAGTTTCCTGCGCGGGTAGCGATCAGAGGGGACATCCGGGCGGACACCCGTGTAGGGCGGGCGATAGTGTCCTCCCTACGATAAGGGGCCACCCCTGCGCTTCGCACCACGGCCCGACGACGACGTGGTGCCGGCGACGCCTCTACCGATGACGAGACGACTGACGAAGGACCTGAAGTGAATATCCGCTCCCTCACTAGGGGCGACGGCGTGGTGATCGGAGCAGCGGTTCTGCTGTTGATCGCGTCGTTCCTCGACATCTACTCGATCGACGGGGCCCCCGACAGCGCCGACATCCCGAACGCCTGGGGCAGCGGCCCGGTCCTCCTGAGCGTCACCCTGGCCGGCATCATCGGCGCCGCGCTGATCGTCGTCGCCCGCGGTCTGCCGCAGGCGCCGAAGGTCGCCGGTCTCGAACTCGGCCCGTTCGGTATCGCCTTCACGGTGTTCGCCGCCTGGAGCGCGCTCGGGAACATCTTCGACCCGGCCGGCGGCTTCGACAACAACGGTGGCAGCGACGCCATCGGCAGCGGCACCGGCCTCATCCTCAGCTTCATCGCCACCCTGGTCCTGGCGGGTGCCGCGGTCGCCACCCCGCTGGTCCCGGCCCTCAAGGGCGCGCTTCTGCCGCCCCCGAAGCCGGCCGCCCCGCAGCCCTACGGCGGTCAGCCGCAGGGTGGTTACGGCTACCCGGGCGCCCAGCAGCCGGGCCCGTCCTTCGGCGGTCAGCCGCAGCAGGGCCAGCCGTTCGGCGGCCAGCCCGGCCAGCCCCAGCCGCAGCAGCCCCAGCAGGCGCAGGCTCCGCAGGCGCAGCAGCCCGCCGGGGACTTCTCCCCGTTCTGGTTCGCGGTGCCGGTGGCGCGTCCGCTGTTCGCGGAGGACGGTTCGCCGACGCCGATCGCCGAACTGGCGCCGGGTACCTGGTACTTGGCCGTCGAGCAGCGCGGTCCGAGCCTGGTGGCCCAGACGCAGGACGGCCGCCGCGGTGTGCTCCAGGACACGTCCGGGATCCAGCGGGGCTGACACGCCACCGCCGGTCCCGACACGGCCCTCCGCCCCAGGAGCTCTACGGAGCTCTTCCGGGTGGGGGGCCGTTCCCGTACAGTCGGCCGCGCCCGGATGGCATCTGACGCACCGTCAGGAGTGGTGTATGCGGCTCGGACTCGCCCTCGGTTACTGGGGTCGCGGCCCCTCCGCGGACCATGTGTCCCTCGCCCAGGAGGCGGAGCGGCTCGGCTACGACTCGGTGTGGACCGCCGAGTCCTGGGGTTCCGACGCCTTCACCCCGCTGACCTGGATCGCGGCGCGGACCTCAAGGATCAAACTGGGTACGGCGGTTGCCCAGATGGCGGCCCGCTCCCCCACCACGACCGCGATGCACGCGCTCACGCTGGACCACCTGTCGGGCGGGCGGATGATGCTCGGCCTCGGGCTCTCGGGGCCGCAGGTCGTGGAGGGCTGGTACGGGCGCCCGTTCCCGAAGTCACCGCTCACGGCGACGCGGGAGTACGTCGACGTCGTGCGCCAGGTGTTCCGGCGCGAGGGTCCGGTCGAACTGGACGGCCGCTTCCACTCCCACCCGTACCGGGGTGACGACGGCACCGGGCTCGGCAAGGCCCTCAAGCCCATCACGCACCCGCTCCGGGCCGAACTGCCCGTCCTGCTCGGCGCCGAGGGGCCGAAGAACATCGCCCAGACGACCCGGATCGCCGACGGCTGGCTGCCGTTGTACTGGTCGCCGATGCGCACCGAGGTGTACGAGGCTTCTCTCGGCGGGGCTCCCGAGGGCTTCCTCGTCGCGCCCATGGCACGGGCCAAGGTCTGTGACGACGTCGCCGAGGGGCTGCTGCCGGTGAAGGCGATGCTCGGCTTCTACATCGGCGGGATGGGGCATGCGGCGCGCAACTTCCATGCCGATCTGATGGCGCGGATGGGCTTCGAGGAGGAGGCGCGGCGGGTCCAGGAGCTGTTTCTGGCGGGGCGGCGGGAGGAGGCGGTGCTTGCCGTGCCGGATGCGTTCGCGGATGAGATCTCTTTGATCGGGCCGCGTGAGCGGATCGCCGAGCGGTTGGAGTTGTGGCGCAAGGGCCCGGTGACGGATCTGCTGCTCCTGTCCCCGGACCCTCACACCTTGCGCACACTGGCCGACCTGAACTGACCACTCCGCCGACGTCTGCGTTCGCCTGAGGCCGGCGGGGGGGGTGGCCGCGGCCCTGTATGCCGGAGGCAGAGGTACGTTGCCGGGTGCGGGGGTGCGGTGGTCACCCGCGCCGTTCCCCGCGCCCCCAAAAAGGCCGGTGGCCACGTGCCTTGTCGAGCGCGGGCACGCCGTGGTCACCCGCGCAGTTCCTCGCGCCCCTCAGGGGCGCCCCTGAGGGGCGCGGGGAACTGCGCGCTCAGCCCCGGCCCACCCGCACCTGACCACCCAGGCGAACCCCCACCCCCCAGGGGCGCGGGGAACTGCGCGCTCAGCCCCGGCCCACCCGCACCTGACCACCCAGGCGAACCCCCACCCCCCAGGGGCGCGGGGAACTGCGCGCTCAGCCCCGGCCCACCCGCACCTGACCACCCGGGTGAAACCCCACCCCCCAGGGGCGCGGGGAACTGCGCAACCCGTCACCACGCACCCGCACCCGCACCCGCACGTGACGAAGTGGGTGTCAGCGGAATATTGCTATCGCTTCCAGCGTGACCTCTCGGGTGTCAGCCCGCCAGCCGGTCATCTTGCCGAGGCAGCGCGCCTGGAACGTCCCGTCGTTGAGGCGTTCGTTGCGCAGCCCACCCGCCGCACAGGTGACCCGGACGTGCGCCGGCTGTCCGGGGCCCGCCCCGTACGGGGCCCGCAGCACGATTCCCTCCGCCGTCTCGGACTCCGGCTCCACCAGGAAGCGGCCCCGTACCGACACGAACTCCTCGATGTCGCTGAGCGCGACCCCGCCGCGCCCGGCGTCGGCCCCGAGCGTCTCGGCGAGCGCCCGGTTCGGGGTGACGTCCCCGGACCGCAGGTCAGCATGGACGATGACATCGGCCCGTTCGAAGGCGTCCAGAAGCATCCCGATCACGGAGATCGGCTCGCTCTTGGCCACATAACTGCTGAACTTCTCCTGCGTGACATCCCGGTTGGCCTTGACGGTCCACGGCAGCAACCTCCCCCACAGCCCCACACTGGTGTTGACGTTGGTGCGGTGCTCGACGGCCTGTTCAAGAGCCGCGCTGTAGTTGCCGATCCGGTAGAGGTCCATCACCGCCTTCTCGTCCAGGTAGAAGCAGACGCTGTACGCGGACCGCTGCCCCACCCCCCGCCGGCCACGCTCGCGCTCGCGGAAGTGCCGTACCAGCACGGCGCCGAGCACCACCAGACCGGCGGCGGTGACCAGCCACACCGTCATCCACGGCCACCACACACCCCACCACTGCGCGTCAACGACAGCCACGGATCTCCTTGAACGCCTCGGAAAGGGACGAGCCCCGCGCGTCCGCGTCCACCATGCGCCCGCCCGTCTTCGCGGCGGCGCGCCGCAGTGCCCCGGCGTCCGCCTCCCCGAAGTGGACGGGATAGGTGTGGACGACGGCGCGGGTCTCGGCGGACCGCGCCTCGTAACGGCGTACGAACTCCTCGTACGCGATGCCCGCGTTGTTCTCGCCGTCCGTCATCAGCACGATGGACACGGCCCGTTCGGGTTCGTCGGCGACCGCGGACGAGGCCGTGCGGTAGCCGTGGTCGAGCGCGGTCCAGACGGCGGTCGCGTCGCCGTAGCCGCCGCGCGCGACGATGTCGGCGAGGGTACGGAGGTCCCGCTGCCCCCGGACGGTGACGGTCCGCTCCTCCAGCACCTTCCCGCCGAACCGTACGACGGTCAGCCGCTCGCCCTGGTAGAAGCGTGCGAACCCGCCCGTCGCCGAGGAGTCCGCGCCGCTGAGGTCGGCGAAGGCCTTCCGCAGCTCCGCCATCCGTGCGCCGCGCATCGAGCCGGAGAAGTCCAGCAGGAACACGACCTGGTCGGCGACGCGGTGGCCGGGATCGCCGTAGTCGTCGAGGAGCCGCTCCAGGACTCCCGGCCGGTCGGGGAAGTAGAGCGCGTTGCCGGCTGGCGCGCGCAGCTGCCCCTCCCTGGCGACCGAGGGATTGACCGGGCGCCGCAGTGCGGTCCGCATGATCTTCTCCTGTACGGAGTCCCGTCTGAGCCACTCCACGACCTTGTCGTAGGCCGCCCGTCGGCCCGGGTCGAGGAGGAGCAGCGGAAAGTCGGCGAGAACCGTGCCGTCCGCCGGGCGCACGATCTCCAGCTCGTCCTTCAGCCGGCCGCCGGAGTTGAGGGCGAGCAGGTCGGACTCGTAGGTGATGAGCGCGTTCGCCGTGCCGGGGTGGTCGGCGAAGTCGTCGAGCAGGTCGTGGGTGGAGGCCGCGGTGATCCGCTGTCCGGAGCGGAAGCCGCGCAGGCGGTCGCAGGAGACGTCGTCCTCGCGCAGGGCGCCGCCGGTGCCGGCCGCCGCGGTGGCGACGCCGACGAGTGCGGCGAGGCCGGCGCCCGTCCGCCGGGGGTCGGCCATACCGAAGCGCACGGTGCCGGCCGCGGCGGCGTCGGCGATGTCCGACCAACTGGGCGCGCTGCCGGGGGACTTGGCTCGCAGTGCGCGGGCCGCCTCCGGGCGCAGGCCCACCACGACCGGCGAGAGCATGGTCGGGGTGCGCAGCATGCCCCGGGCGGTGGCCTTGTGGCGCAGCTGGAAGGAGCGGTCGGTGGAGAGCCAGGCGGCCTCGTGGCCGCCGCTGTCGTGTCCGGTGGCGGCCAGCGCCTCGCCGGTGTCGGCGTCGGCCTGGTAGTCCATGTCGAGTTCGACGCCGGTCTCGGACCTCAGCTCGTCGAGCAGCGGCTCCAGTACGGCGAGGTCGGGTCCGGCGAGGACGCGCAGGATGGTCCGTTCCCGGTCGCCGCCGGAGCAGCCGGCGGTCACGGCCAGGGCGAGGCACAGCGTCAGGATGCCGAGCCGGCGGCGCCTCACCCGGCACCCTCCTTCGGCGGGCACTCTCCGACGGTCTGGATCATCCGTTCCAGGAGTGGCAGGCGCGGGAGGACGGCCTTGGTGTCGTCGGCCGAGGTGACCGGCACCTGGATGCCGCGCTCGCCCAGGAAGGCCGCCAGCTGGTCGCTGGTCGAGCCGCTGGTGGCGTCCCGTACCCGGAAGCCCAACTCCATGGCCTTGTGCTGGAGTTCCGGGTCCTCGGTGACCAGTTCGCCGAGCCGTTCGCCGTCTCCGGTGAGGGCGACGAGCTGGGGTTCGGTGACGAAGCGGGTCGAGGGGTAGAGCAGCACACGCCCGCCGTCCGGCTTGCCGTGCGTGGCCTCGTACCGGATCTGGTGGGCCAGGAACTGGTGCTCGTAGATCACCGAGATCGGGGCGATGCCCTTGCCGTCCACGGACAGGTAGGTCTCGGCCCGTTCGGAGCCCGGCAGGCCCTGCTCGATGAGCAGTTCCTTGATGTCGCGGGCGAACGTGTCGGCGTCCTTGCCGTTGCGGGGGGCCTCGTTGCCGTGCCACACGAAGGAGACGAGGCCGAGGTAGGTGCCGCCGGAGTTGGAGTCGCAGACGTCAGAGGTCTGGGCGAGGATCTTGTTGCCGTTGTGGACACCGTGGTTCTGGATCCCGAGGTCGTCCCACCGCTTACCCTTCTTGGTCTGCTCCAGGAACTTGCCCATGTCGAGCGTGTAGTACAGCGGATCGGAGGAGCCGCCGGGGGTACCGCTGGAAGTGTCGCCGGAGGAGCCGCCGGGGGTACCGCCCGGCTGGGGTTCGGCGATTCCCGCGTCCTTCAGCGTCTCGGCGTACTCCCGGTAGGTGGCGAGGACGATGGGGCTGACGAAGGGCCGGTAGGTGAGGACGGGGTGTCCGGCCCGCGCGCGTTCGCGGGTGATCAGGTCCGCGGCGGGCTGCCCGGAGGGGAAGACGACGTCGTACCCGGCGACGTCCTGGGTGGCGATGTCCCGGGAGCCCATGCGGGTGATGTGCACCCGGAAGCCGTGCTTCATGAGGATGCGCCGGACCTCGGGGTCCTCGAAGAAGTCCCGCTTGGAGGCCATCTTCGCCTCGATGGTGACGATCCGGTCGAGCGGCAGCGTCAGATGGCCGGAGGCCAGGAGCAGGACGAGACCGATGACGGGGACGGGCAGGACGAGAGCCAGCGTGCGGCGCAGCCGGCTGCGTACGGGTCCGCCGACGGCCAGCCGGGGTTCCTCCGCGGGCGAGCCGACGGGACGGACCGCCGGCCCGGCTGGTGGATCGGACCGGGCGGGACTCGCGGGTCCTGCGGGTCTCGCACGCCTTAAGGGTCTCTCGGCTCTGTTCGCGGGCACCGGCGTCTCCCCCTACTGTGGGGCAGGATCGTCGGTGACCACGCTGACCGCCGAACCACCTCACGGCGAACGGCAGTTGGAGTTCAGGATAAAGGCTGACGAACCATCATGAGGAGAGTCGGGACACGCCCGTCATCCGGCCTTCGCCGAACCGCGAGGTTTCATACGGGATTCAAGGGCTACCCGCATGACATGTCCCCTCGATATCGCAACGGTTCCAATTCAGCCGGCAGGGTCGTCGCCATCGTTGCCGACATCATGGCCTTCATCCTCGGCCTGTGGATCCTCATGTACCTGCTGGACGCCAACCAGGGCAACTCGTTCGTCCAGTTCATCCATGACTCCGCACGCTGGCTCGCCGGCTGGTCGCACGACCTGTTCACGTTCGACGAGCAGTGGGCACGGGTCGTCGCAGGCTACGGTCTCGCGGCCGTCGTCTACCTCTTCATCGGGCACGCGATCGCCAACCGCGTACGCAGCTGATCCCCTGCTGGTCGCGTACACGATCGGACCCCTACTGGCAGCAGTCGGGGTCCAGTCCGAACGGCAGGCGGTCGCCGCCGAAGACCGCGCACGTCGCCTCGTCCCCGCCCAGCGCGGCCACGGCGAGGAGCAGGGAGCCCGCCGTCCACGAGGTGAGCTCCTCGGGCCAGATCGCCCGTGAGTCGAAGACGAAGCCGGTCCAGTAGAGGCCCGTCGCCGGGTCGCGCAGGTGCTGGATCGACTGCAGTATCTCCAGGGCACGGTCGGACTCGCCCACGGTCCACAGGGCCAGGGCGAGTTCGGCCGATTCGCCGCCCGTCACCCACGGGTTGGGCACCACGCAGCGCACGCCGAGCTCCGGGACCACGAACCGGTCCCAGTCCCGCTCGATGCGCTCCTTCGCCTCGGTGCCCGTCAGCGCGCCGCCCAGCACCGGGTAGTACCAGTCCATCGAGTAGCGGTCCTTGTCGAGGAACCGCTCGGGGTGCCGGCGGATCGCGTGGCGCAGCGCGCCCACCGCCAACTCCCAGTCGGGCTGCGGCTCGTCGCGCTCCTCGGCGATGGCGAGCGCGCAGCGCAGCGCGTGGTGGACGGACGAACTCCCGGTCAGCAGCGCGTCCTCGACGGCCCTGCCGTCCTCCTCGCGCTTCCAGCCGATCTGGCCGCCCGGCCGCTGGAGTTCCAGGACGAACTCCACCGCCGCGAACACCGACGGCCACATCCGGTCGAGGAAGCCGTCGTCGCCGGTCGCCAGGTAGTGGTGCCACACCCCGACGGCGATGTACGCGCAGAAGTTGGTCTCGCGCCCGCGGTCGGTGACGTCGGCCGCGTCCCCGTCGGCGTAGGCCGCGTACCAGGAACCGTCCTGGTTCTGGTGCCGGGCCAGCCATTCGTACGCCCGGGCGGCGGCCTCGTGCTCGCCGGCGGCGTCCAGGGCCATGGCGGCCTCGGTGTGGTCCCACGGGTCGAGGTGGTGACCGCGGAACCACGGGATGGCGCCGTCCGCGCGCTGTACGTCCAGGATTCCCCGGACGGTCTGCGCGGCCTCTTCCGCGGTGAGCACCCCTGTCAGGACGAGGTGCTCGGTGCGCGGAGTCGTCACGAAACGTCCGCGGGCGCCGTGCCGGCCGCTGCCGTGGCGACGACACCGGCGGGCAGGTGGGGCTTGGTCGCGTACGCCACGAAGCTCTTGCCGATCAGCGGGTTGAGCGCCTGCTCGGCGACCCGGGTCGCGAGGGGCTTCTTCATGATGTCCCAGACGAGGAGCTTGTGGTACGCCCGGACCGGCAGCACCTTGTCGTTGTCGACGCCGAACGCGCACTTCAGCCACCAGTAGGGGCTGTGCAGCGCGTGGGCGTGATGCGTGCCGTACGGCCGCAGGCCCGCCTCGCGGATCTTGCCGAGCAGCTCGTCCGCCTTGTAGATGCGGATGTGGCCGCCCTCGACCTCGTGGTACGCGTCCGACAGCGTCCAGCAGACCTTCTCGGGCCCGTAGCGCGGAACCGTGATCGCTATCCGGCCGCCGGGCCTGAGCACGCGGACCATCTCGGCGAGCACGCCCTTGTCGTCCGGGATGTGCTCCATCACCTCGGAGATGATGACGACGTCGAACGACTCGTCGGGGAAGGGCAGCCGCAGCGCGTCACCCTCCATCGCGGTGGCGGTGGCGCCCTCCGGTGCCTCGCCCGCCTCCTTCATCGCGGCGAACCACTTGGCGACCTCGCGAATTTCCTCGGCGTTCTGGTCCAGTGCGACGACCTGGGCTCCGCGCCGGTAGCACTCGAAGGCGTGGCGTCCCGCCCCGCACCCGAGATCCAGCACTCGGTCCCCCGGGGCGAGCGGGAACCGGGAGAAGTCGACGGTCAGCACGTGGTCCTGCTTTCGCGGTGAGGGGTGTCCACGGGGGTGGCGGCGGGGTCCGCCGGGTTCATGGGGGTGGTGGGCGCCCCGGTCTCGGGGGCGGCGGGGGCCGGGTCCGTCTCCCGGGTGGGCGTGGAGCGGCCGGGAGACTGGGCCGCGGGGCGGCCGGGGCGGGTCGCGGAGCGGCGCCGGGTCTCGCCCGCGGCGCGGCCGGAGTCGGCGATCGCCTCGCGGTAGCGGGCCACCGTGCCCTCGGCGGCGCGGGCCCAGGTGAACTTCTCCAGTACGCGCGCACGCCCGGCCGCGCCGAGCCGCTCGCGCAGGCCCGGGTCGCCCAACACCCTGCTCAGACCGGCGGCCAGCGCTCCCGCGTCGCCGGGCGGGACGGCCAGGCAGGTCTCGCCGTCGGGTCCCGCGACCTCGGGGATGGCTCCGCCGGTGGTGGCCACCAGCGGTGTACAGGTCGCCATCGCCTCGGCGGCGGGGAGCGAGAAGCCCTCGTACAGGGAGGGCACGCAGGCGACTTCGGCGGACCGGACGAGGTCGACGAGCTCCGCGTCCGAGATGCCCTTCACGAACTCGACGGCGTCTTCGAGCCCGTACCGCTCGATGAGCTGGGCGACCGGCCCGTCCTCGGCCCGTCGGCCGACGACCACGAGGTGGGCGCCGGGGTGCTCGGTACGGACCTTGGCGAGCGCCTCGACGAGGAAGACGAGGCCCTTGAGGGGGACGTCCGCGCTGGAGGTCGTGACGATCCGGCCCGGCACCTTCGGCACGGACGGATCGGGCGAGAAGAGGTCGGCGTCGGCGCCGATGTGGACCACGTGGATGCGCTCGTCGCGTACGCCGAGGTGGTCGACGATCTCCTGGCGGGACGTGCCGGAGACGGTCAGCACGGACCGCAGCCGGCGTGCGACGCGCTTCTGCATGCGGGTGAACGCGTACCAGCGGCGGACGGACATCCGTTTGCGGCGGCTCCCTGCGGCGTCCAGCTCCAGCTGCCGGTCCACGGTGATGGGGTGGTGGATGGTGGTGACCAGCGGCGCGCCCACATCCCCCAACAGCCCGTAACCGAGGGTCTGGTTGTCGTGCACGACGTCGAAGTCGCCGCGCCGGGCGCGCAGATGGCGGCGGGCGCGCAGGGAGAACGTCAGCGGCTCGGGGAAGCCGCCGGTCCACATCGTGCCGACCTCGACGGCGTCGATCCAGTCGCGGAACTCGTCCCGCTTCGGGGTACGAAAGGGGTCCGGGGAGCGGTACAGGTCGAGACTGGGCAGCTCGGTGAGGGAGAGCCCGTCGAGGCCCTCGCCCTCGTCGAGCACCGGGTACGGCTGTGAGCCGATGACCTCGACCTGGTGGCCCAGGCGGGCCAGCTCGCGCGAGAGGTGCCGTACGTAGACACCCTGCCCGCCGCAGAACGGGTTCCCCTTATAGGTGAGGAGCGCGATGCGCAGCGGTCTGTCGGCGTCGGCGGCCGAGCCCGCGTGGAGGCCTGCCTCCATGGCCTCATGGGTCACTCTCGGCCCCCTTCTTCCAGCACGTTCCCGCGAGATTACTTCGGGACGGTAATCTAGAACAAGTTTCAGACTTGATCGTTCAGGGAGCACTGAATCTACCGGCAGGTAGCCCTCCTGTGAGCGGTGGATCGGGTGATTCACGCCACGGCCGGGCTCTACTCTGCTGTCGACCCACCCGCCCCCGCCGCCTCTGTTGTACGAACGTCACGGAACGGGATCCATGCCTGCGGAAGCCAAGACTGCGGCGAAGGCCGCGCAGCCGCCCGTACGGGCCGCGCAGCCGGTCACTCCCCCGCTCACCGAGCGCCAGGAGGCGCGACGGCGGCGCATCCTGCACGCGAGCGCGCAGCTGGCGAGCCGGGGCGGCTTCGACGCGGTGCAGATGCGGGAGGTGGCGGAGTCGTCCCAGGTGGCCCTGGGCACGCTCTACCGCTATTTCCCGTCGAAGGTGCATCTGCTGGTCGCGACCATGCAGGACCAGCTGGCTCATATGCACGGCACGCTCCGCAAGAAGCCGCCGTCGGGCGAGACGGCGGCGGAGCGGGTGGCGGAGACCCTGATGCGGGCCTTCCGAGCGCTCCAGCGCGAGCCGCACCTCGCCGACGCGATGGTCCGCGCGCTCACGTTCGCCGACCGCAGCGTCAGTCCGGAGGTCGACCAGGTCTCCCGCCAGACCACGGTGATCATCCTCGACGCGATGGGCCTCGACGCCCCCACCCCCGCCCAGCTCTCCGCCGTCCGCGTGATCGAGCACACCTGGCACTCGGCCCTGATCACCTGGCTCTCCGGCCGCGCGTCCATCGCCCAGGTGAAGATCGACATAGAAACGGTCTGCCGCCTGATCGACCTGACATCGAAGGACGACCAAGCCCCCCGATAAGGCCGCGGGACGCCCCGCAAGGGGCACGGGGAACGCCGCGAACACCCCGGACCGCCCCGCGGCTTCCCGGCGGCACGGGGAACTGCGCGAACACCCCCGGACCAGCCCGCGGCTTTCCGGGGACGCGGGTGCGCGAACACCCCCGACCGGCCCGCAACTTCCCGGCGGCACGGGGAACGCCGCGAACACCCCCGACCGGCCCGCACCTTTCAGGGGCGCGGGGAACTGCGCGAACACCCCGACCGGCCCGCACCAGACAACGCACCTCTCCCCCCCCCCCACTCCCCAGGGGCGCGGGGAACGGCGCACCCAGCCCTCACCGCCCGTCAGCCGACACCCACGCCCACCCCCGCCCCTTCACCGTCACTCCTCCGGAGGAAACACCGTCTCCCCACTCCCCAGCAGAGTGATCATGATCGCCTCCACCGGACACCCCTCCGCCGCCCCCAGAATCATCTCGTTGGCGTCCGTCTCGGGATCCGTCGGATGTGACTGCATCGCGGAGTCGAGACGAAAGGCGGCCGGCGCGAGGTGCGTGCACTGGGCAGAGCCGATGCACAGCGACCGGTCGACCTCGACATGCCAGCGGTCACCCATCCTCAGGCCTCCCAGCCGGCCGGCAGATGGATCATCTTGTGCTCCAGGTACTCCCCGAACCCCTCGGGCCCGAACTCCCGCCCCAGCCCGGAGTTCTTGTAGCCGCCGAAGGGCCCGAGCATGTCGAGACTGAAGGTGTTCACGGAATACGTACCGGTACGCACCTGCCGGGCCACCTCCACACCCCGCGCCACGTCCCCCGTCCACACACTCCCGCTCAACCCGTACTCGGAGTCGTTCGCGATCTTCACCGCCTCCGCCTCGTCCCCGTAAGGGAGCAGGCAGATCACCGGCCCGAAGATCTCCTCACGGGCGATCCGCATGGAGTTGTCGACGTCGCCGAAGAGCGTCGGCTCGACGTACCAGCCGCGGTCCAGGCCGGCCGGGCGCCCTCCACCCGTGAGGATCTTCGCGCCCTCCTCCTGCCCGATGCGGATGTAGTCGAGGTTGCGCTGCTGCTGCCGCTGCGCGACCAGCGGGCCGACCTGGGTCGCGGGGTCCAGCGGGTCGCCGACCACCAGCGCGTTCGCCGCCGCGGCGAAGGCCTCCGCGAACTCGTCGTAGCGCGAGCGCGGCAGCAGGATGCGGGTCTGGGCGACGCACGCCTGGCCGTTGTTCATCCAGGCCGCCGAGACGATGCCCGGCACGGAGGTGTCGATGTCCGCGTCCGGCAGGACCACGGCCGCCGACTTCCCGCCCAGTTCCAGTGTCACGCGGGTGAGGTTGCGCGAGGCGACCTCCATGACACGGCGGCCCGCCGCGACCGACCCCGTGAAGGACACCTTGTCGATCCGGGGATGCCCGACGAGGTACTCGCTCACCTCGCGGTCCGCCGGCAGGATCGACAGGACGCCCTCCGGCAGCCCGGCCTCCTTCGCGATCTCGCCGAGTATGTACGCGTCCAGCGGCGACTCGGGCGACGGCTTGAGCACCACCGTGCAGCCGGTCAGCAGCGCGGGCGCGAGCTTGGCCGCCGCCACGAACTGCGGCACGTTCCAGGGGACGACGGCCGCGACGACCCCGACCGGCTCGCGCCGCACGAGGATCTTCCCGAGCACTCCGTCGCGGGCCTCCTCGTACGTGAAGTCCCGGGCGACCGTGATCGCCGCGTCCCACACCATCATCGCGCCGAGCGCCTGCGCGAGGACGCTCCAGGAGTACGGGGAACCGTTCTCGGAGGAGATAACCCTGGCGATCTCCTCGTGCCGTACGGCGATCGCGTCCTTGATCCGGGTGACCACCTCGACGCGCTCGTCGAGGGACATCCGCGGCCAGGGCCCCTCGTCGAAGGCGGTGCGCGCCGCCGCGACGGCCCGGTCGACGTCCTCCCGCGAGGCGTGCGGCACCCGGCCGATGACCTCTTCGGTGTGCGGGGAGACCACCTCGATGACGTCCCGGCCGCTGGGAGCGGACAGCTCGCCGCCGATGAACAGCTGTGCGTGTTCCACGAGTTCGGTCATGACCGACTGCCTCTCCGAGGACATTCCCTGACGGTGCATCAGACACTGAAACTGATACCAGTTCCACTTGGAGGAGTCCACGGAGCGCACAGCACTCCCATTGAAACGGGTTCTAGTTATAGTGGCCGGGAGTCGGCGACAGGGGAGCCCATGCCACAGGTGACCGATCACGGCGGCGGCGTACGGTCCGTCGAGGTCCCCATCCCGGACAACCCCCTCGGGAACACGCTCGTGTACGTCGTGGACACCGACCGCGGGCCGGTGCTGATCGACACGGGCTGGGACGATCCGGCGTCCTGGGACGCGCTCACCGAAGGGCTGGTCGCCTGCGGGACGGCCGTCGGGGAGATCCACGGCGTGGTGATCACCCACCACCACCCCGACCACCACGGGCTGTCGGCCAAGGTCCGTGAGGCCTCCGGCGCGTGGGTGGCCATGCACGCCGCCGACATCGCCATCGTGCGGCGGACCCGCGGGACCAGGCCCGGCCGCTGGTTCACGTACATGGCGGACAAGCTGACCGCCGCGGGCGCGCCCGAGGAGCATGTGGCGCCGCTGCGCACCGCGCGCTCCCGGCTCCCCGGCCTGTCCCCCGCGCTCCCCGACCGGGAGATCGTCCCCGGTGAACTCCTCGACCTGGCAGGCCGGCGCCTGCGTGCGATCTGGACGCCGGGCCACACGCCCGGCCACGTCTGCCTCCACCTGGAGGAGGCCCATCCGGCCCGACTTCCGGGCAGCGGACGCCTGTTCTCCGGGGACCACCTCCTGCCGAGGATCACCCCGCACATCGGGCTGTACGAGGACCCCGACGACGACACCGAGCCCGATCCGCTCGGCGACTACCTCGACTCCCTGGAGCGGATCGGGAGCCTCGGACCGGCCGAGGTGCTCCCGGCCCATCTGCACGCCTTCACCGACGCGCCGTCCCGCGTACGGGAGTTGCTGGACCACCACGAGGAACGCCTCACCGGCCTGCGCTCCCTTCTCTCCACCCCGCTCACCGTGTGGCAGGTCGCCGAACTGATGGAGTGGAACCGCCCCTGGGCCGACATCCCGTACGCCTCCAGGAACATCGCGGTCTCGGAGGCGGAGGCCCATCTGCGCCGGCTGGTGAAGCTGGGCCGCGCGGAGGCGGTGACGGGGAGCGACCCGGTGACCTACACGGCTGTCTGACGGACCGTCGGATACACGGTCGTCGGAGTCCGGGGACGCGTCAGAAACCGGGGTCGCCAGTGGCCAGGGTTGTCAGGGGCCGGGGTTGTCAGGGGCCGGGGTTGTCAGGGGCCGGGGGCGTCGTCCACCGCGTAGGCGATGCCCCGCTCGTACGACATGGCCAGGCCCTCCGCGTACGCCTGTGCGTAGGCCTCGGCCCCGATCTGCCCGCGGACCAGGTGTTCGCGGGCGCGGCGGGCGGACATCAGGTCCGGCGAATGCAACTGGGCGCTGCCGAGCCGTTCCCAGATGCGCTGGCCGACGGCGAGCAGCCGGGCCGCGCGGGGCCCGTCTCCGGTCGCCACGACCGCCGAGGCCAGGATGTCGAGGGTGTGGGCGACACCGAGCGTGCTGTTCAGCAGCGAGTGCCCAAGGACGGCCGTACGGGCGTTGCGCTCCGCCGCCGCGATGTAGCCCTCGTCCAGGTCGACCTGGGCGACGAAGCAGCCGGCGAAGGCACCCGCCCACTGCTCACCACGCAGCACGCTCTCCGTACGGACCTCGTCGGCGACCGCCCTGGCGCTCACGAAGTCCCCGCGCAGCAGGTGGGTCATGGAGAGCGCGAGCCGCACCTGGAGCTGCGCGGACCCCAGCCAGTCGTCGCGGACCGGTAGCAGGTCGGCCGCCTCCAGGACCGCCTGCGCCTCGCCGAGCCGGCCACGCAGGAGCAGATGCCCGCCGGTGACGTACGCGGCGCCGACGACGGCCACCGCGTCGCCCTGTTCCACGGCCGCCGCCGTGCACACCGCCGCCCATCGCTCGGCGCTGTCGAGGTCGCCCTGCAGCAGGGCGACCGCCGCCCTCGCCCACAAGGCCCGTACGAGGTCGGGCCCGGTCGCCGGATCGGCGGTGAGCACCTGGTCGAGACAGAGCTGCGCGTCCCGCAGATAGCCGCAGTGGCGCCACAGGAAACCTATGTCGGCCGCCGTGCGCAGGGCGGTGGGACCGTCGCGCTCGGACAGCGCGCAGTCCATGGCGGTGCGGAGATTGGCGTGTTCGGCGATCACGCGCTCGGACCACAGCACCTGGCGGCCGGTGTTCCACTCCGCGCAGCCGCTGCGCGCGAGGCTCCGGTAGTGGTCCAGGTGACGCAGCCGCAGCGTCCGCTCCTCACCGAGCGCGCGCAGCCAGTCGCTCCCGAACTCCCGGACGCTGTCGAGAAGTTGGAAGCGGCCCGCGTCCGTGCGGTGGCGCAGCACGATGGACTGCTCGACGAGCCGTTCGAGCAGGGCCGCGATGCGTCCGGCGGGCAGGGGGCCGCCGGAGCAGACGTCCTCGGCCGCTGCCAGGTCGAAGCCGCCGGTGAACACGGAGAGCCTCGCCCACAGCAACCGCTCGACGGGCGCGCACAGTTCGTGGCTCCAGCCGATGGCCGTGCGCAGGGTGCGGTGCCGCAGCGGTCCTTCGCCGGGCCCCGACGCGAGCAGGTCGAGCGGGGACGGCAGACGCTCACCGAGCCGTTCGTCGAGTTCGCCGAGGGAGAGTTCGCAGAGGCGGGCGGCGGCCAGTTCGATGGCCAGGGGAATGCCGTCAAGCCGACGGCAGACGGCGGCGGCCGTGTCGGTCGAGGCCCCGTCGAGAACGAACCCGGACCGCGCCTCGCCGGCCCGCTGGGCGAACAGGTCGAGAGCGTCGCCCGGCCCTTTCCGGCTTCCGGGGCCCTCCTCCACCGGCAGCGGGTCGACCCGCACACGGAGTTCGGCGGGATGGCCGAGGTGCTCGCGGGTGGTGGCCAGGAACCGCAGGCCGGGCGCGGCGGGGAGGAGGGCGCGGACGAGGCCGGCGCAGTCGGAGAGCACGTGTTCGCAGGAGTCGAGGACGATCAGCGCCTTCTTGTCGGCCAGCCAGTCGGCGAGCACCTCGGTCACCGGGGACGTCGACCGGTCGGCGAGCCGCAGCGCCTCCACGACGGCGAAGCCCACCAGGCCCTGGGCGTGCAGCGGCGAGAGTTCCACGAACCAGACACCGTCCGGGTACCGGTCGCGGACGCGGCGGGCGGCGCGCAGGGCGAGCCGGGTCTTGCCGACGCCACCGGTCCCGACGAGCGTCACCAGGCGCCCGCGCCCCTCGACCCCACCAGCTCCCTCGGCCCCCTCGGCCCCCTCGGCCCCCTCGGCCCCCTCGGCCGGATCCAACAGCTCGTCGAGCCAGGCCAGTTCCCGCCGCCGGCCGACGAAGCTCCGTGTCTCCGGCGGCAGATTCCCCGGCCGCCCCTCGTCCGCCCCGCCTTCGCCCGTCCCGCTCTCGCCCGTCCCACTCTCGTCCGTCCTGTTGTCCGGCACGGCAACATCCCTCCCCGCCCGGCGTACGAGCGAGCCCCGTCGGATCGCGAACCCGGGCCAGTGTGACGCGGTCGGCGGGTCACTTCGAACCGCTCCGGCGAGGCGGACACGAACTCGGTCCCGCGTCGTCAGTTCCGGGCACATTGCGGCGAGATGCGATCAACTCCCTGTCGGCGCGGGTGCGGAAGGAGATATTCGGAGACCGTCGTGCGGAGATCGACGTGCGGAGACCGTCGGGAAGTGGCGGGGAAAGGGCGGAACCAGCGGATGACCCGCGACAGCGAGGAAGCACCGGGACGGCGCTCCTCGGACCCTCAGGAACGGGACCAGGTACGGGAGCGGGGGCGGCAGCCGGTACGGCTCGACCGACGTCGGAGGCCGCGCGGTCCCGGCCGCCCCCGCAAGCTCTCCGAGGGGCGGTTCCTCGCCCCTTCGGCGATCTGTGTGCTCATCGCCGCCCCCGCACTGCTGCTGGACCGGATCCCGCCCGCCGTCACCCTCGCGCAGTTGCTGCTCGGCTGTGCGCTCACCGTGCATGCCGTGCGCCAGCGGGACCGGCTCGTCACGCTGCTCGCCGAGGTGCGCGAGGTCGCGCGGATCACCCAGGAGACCATCGTGCGGCCGCTCTCCCGCAACCTCGCCGGCACCCACATCTCCACGCGCTACCACTGCGCCGTACGCGAATCGACGCTCGGCGGAGACCTGTACGACGTCGCGGTGACGCCCTTCGGCCTGCGGGTCCTCGTCGGTGACGTGCGCGGACACGGCCTGGAGGCCATCCGGCTGACCGCGGAGACGGTGGCCGGGTTCCGCGAACTCGCCTACACCGTGGCCGACTTGCCGGCCCTCGCCACCGGCCTGGACGAACGTCTCGCGCCGGATCTGGGCCCGGAGGACTTCGTCACCGCGCTCCTCGCGGAGTTCGCACCGGGCGAGGTCCGGCTGGTCAACTGCGGCCATCCGGCGCCCCTGCGCTCCGGGCAGCGCATCGAACTCCTCGAACCGGCGGTCACCGCACTCCCGTTGGGACTGCGGCCCGACCCGCTCCAGTACCGCGTACGCCTCCAGCCGGGCGACCGCCTCCTCCTCTACACGGACGGCCTCACCGAGGCACGCGCGCCCGACGGCACGGTCTTCCCCTTCCTCACCGAGGCGGCCCACGCCTTGCGCGACCCCCTCCCCGACGAGGCCCTGGACACCCTCTACGCCCGCCTCCTCGCCCACACGGGCACCACCCCCGTGGACGACCTGGCCCTCGTCCTCTGCCAGCCCACACAGCCCACGACCCCCACCCCCCGAACCCCCCACAAAAACACCACCGCATAGGGGCTTTCAGGGGCGCGGGGAACCGCGCACCCACCCCCCACCGCCCCGCACCCGCCGTTCAAGCCTCACCGAGCAGCCCACGGATCAACCGCTCGACGTCACCCAGAAGCCCGACCTCGGCAGGCCCGGTCGCAGGGTCGACGGCCCGCCGTTCCAGCGCCCGCCCAAGCTCACGGCGGACCCCCGTCAGGACGGCCGAGTCGCGGCACCCGGCAAGCAGAGCCGCCAACACCTCCCCCGCCCCCGCAGCATGCGGATGCCCCTCCACAACGGCAACCTGCGCGAGCAGCACCGCGGACATCCCCCAGTCCAGCCCCGGCGGCCCCTCCTCCGTGTTGTCCCAGTCGATCACCATCGGCCCGCCCGGAGTGAGCAGGACATTGTCCGGATGCAGGTCCAGATGCAGCACGCGCGCCCCGGGCTCACCCGAGACCCGCGCCGGAATCGCGTGCAACTCCCCCAGCAGCCGAGCGAGCACCCCCGCCCCCTCCGCCGCCGTGACCTCCCCCGCCGCCATCGCCCCGAGCAGCGTCGGCCCGGACAGCCGCTCCATCACGAGGTCGGCCCGCGACTCCGTCGCCCGCGGCCACACCCGCGGCACGGGATAGCCGTGGCCGTGTACGTACTCCATGACGTCCGCCGCGAAGGACGCGTCACCGACCCCGTCCCGGTAGCGGCGCAGCACCCACGCCCCACCACCCGCCCCGTCCGTCCCATCACCCTCGGACTCGTACGCGTAGACGTCCGCCCTGCGCCCCGACCCGACGAGGCCGCCGATCCGTGCGTGATCCCCCATGCTTCCCCCCGCGCTCCGTCCGGTACCGCACCCCGTACTCCCCCTGAGTCGAAGCTACCGGCCCACGCGGCCGGCCCCCAGGCGCATCACCGCCCCTGGGCATCGCGGCCCCGAAGGCATCGCCGCCCCCGGCCGCATTCCTACGGGCCGGTACAGTGAGCAGGTCGTCATCACACTCGTACGGGGGGAAGCCGGTGCAAATCCGGCGCTGACCCGCAGCCGTGTGCCGCCCTGTTCCCGCCGGGCGGCGAGCCGGATTGCCCCGTACGGAACGTGACCGGCTCGCGTCACCGGGACCCCGGTGACCGGCACCGTCGAGGCATACGGAGCCGAGCCGCCCGGGCTCCGGGCTGCCCGGCTGCTCCCCCCGCAGGGAGAGCCGAAGGGGCATCCCCGTCGGCGAACCCATGAGTACAGAGAGGCACCCGCCGATCATGTTTGTCCGCCGCAGTGCCGCGGTACTGGCCGCCACCGCCGTGATCGGCACGGCGTTCGCGCCGGCCGCCCTCGCCGACGAGTCGCCCTCCGCGTCCCCGTCCTCGTCTCCGTCGCAGGCGTTCCCCTCGGGTCTGTACGGCAGCACCGACCCCACGTACGACGGTGTCTGGCGGCAGTCGCTGGCGCTGCTCGCCCAGCACACCGTGGGTGTGAAGCCCGCGGCGAAGGCAGTCGACTGGCTCACCGGGCAGCAGTGCGCGAACGGCGGTTTCGCGGCCTACCGCGCGGACCCGGCCGCGAAGTGCGACGCCAAGACGCAGGTCGACACGAACAGCACGGGCGCCGCCCTCCAGGCTCTGGCGGCGCTCGACGCCGACGACGCCGCGACCGGCGCGGCCGTGAAGTGGCTGAAGTCCGTGCAGAACAAGGACGGCGGCTGGGGCTACCTGCCCGGCGGGGCCAGCGACACCAACTCGACGTCCGTCGTGATCGGGGCCCTGGAGGCCGCGGACACCGACGCCGAGGACCTGCGGTCGAAGGGCGACCGGACGCCGTACGACGCCCTGCGCGCCCTCGCCGTCCCCTGCGACGAGGACGGCGGGGGCGCCTTCGCCTTCCAGCCCGACAAGAAGGGCAAGCTCGCGGCGAACGCCGACGCCACGGCCGCGGGTGTGCTCGGCGCGCTCGGCGAGGGCCTGGTGACGGACCCCGAGGACGACGGGAAGTCCGCCGGGGCCGCCGAGTGCGCGGGCGGGAAGTCCCCGGCCCCGGAGCAGGCGGCGGCCAACGGCGCCGAGTACCTCGCCGGTGCGGTCGCCGGGTCCGGGTACCTGGAGTCCGCCCTCGCGGGCTCCGAGGACCAGCCCGACTACGGCAACACCGCCGACACGGTCGTCGCGCTCGCGGCGGCGGGCCGCCCGGCCGACGCCAGGAAGCCGCTGGCCTGGCTGGAGAAGAACTCCGGCCCCTGGGCGGCTAAGAGCGGCCCGGCCGCGTACGCGCAGCTGATCTTCGCGGCGCACGCCACGGGGACGGATCCGCGCGCGTTCGGCGGCGCCGACCTCGTGAAGCAGCTCGGCGCGACCGGCCCGGCGGGCGAGATCTCCGACCCGTCGGCCGACGCCAAGGACGGCAAGGGCGACAAGGGCGACAAGCAGGACGCTCAGGACGAGAGCGGGGACGACGGTGGGGTGAGCGTCTGGTGGATCGTCGGGGTCGGCCTGGTCGGCGGCATCGGCGTCGGTTTCCTCCTCAGCACCCGCAACAAGAAGAAGCAGCCGTGATCCGCCGCCGCCTGGCCCTGCTGGTCCTGGGCCTCCTGCTCGCCGTCCTCGGCACGGCGGGGCAGGCCCAGGCGGCCGGCTATCGCTACTGGTCCTTCTGGGACCGTGATTCCGGCGGCGGTACGTGGGTGTACGCGACCCAGGGCCCGTCGACCGCGCAGCCGTCCGACGGGGACGTGCAGGGCTTCCGTTTCTCGGTGAGCGAGGACTCCAAGCACTCGGCGAAGCCGCGCGGGAAGGCCGGTTTCGCGGCGATCTGCGCGAAGACGCCCGCGCGGGAGGGCGACAAGCGGGTCGCCCTCGTCCTCGACTTCGGTACGGCCGCGGACGCGCCGGCCGGCTCGGCACCGCCGGACCCGAACCCGCGCACGGCGTGCGCCCGCGTCGACGAGGACGCGACGACCGCGGACGCCCTCGCCGCCGTCGCCAAGCCGCTGCGCTACGACACGAACGCCCTGCTGTGCGCCATCGCGGGCTATCCCCGCACGGGCTGCGGCGAGGCCGTGTCGGGCGACTCGCACGGCTCCGGGTCGGGCGACCGTCCGAATGCCTCCCGGTCGCCACGGAGCGCGAGCGGGCCCGGGGACGGCGGGCCGTCGGTGGGCCTGGTGACCGGGGTCGCCGCCGTGGCCGTGCTGGGCGCCGCCGCGATCTGGCAGGCGCGTCGGCGACGCGGCTGACGGGACGCACACGATGACCACCGGCGACAACGGCAACTCCAGCAACTTCGGCAGCTCCGGCAGCTCCGGCAGCTCCGGCAGGAGCCTTCAGCGGCTTCGCGCCCCGCGGGCGACCCGTACCAACGCCGTTCACCCCGGCGCCTGGTGGGTCTGGGCCCTGGGCCTGGGAACCGCCGCGTCCCGCACCACCAATCCCCTCCTCCTCGCCCTGCTCGTCGGGGTCGCCGGTTACGTGGTGGCGGCGCGCCGGACGGAGGCCCCCTGGGCCCGTTCCTACGGCGCCTTCGTCAAGCTCGCGCTCGCCGTGCTCGGTATCCGGCTGGCCTTCGCCGTCGTCCTCGGCTCGCCCGTCCCGGGCACGCACACCCTCGTCACCCTCCCGGAACTCCCCCTCCCCGACTGGGCGCAGGGCATCCGCGTCGGCGGGCGGGTCACCGCGGAGGGCCTGGTCTTCGCGCTCTACGACGGCCTGAAACTCGCCACGCTCCTGATCTGCGTGGGCGCCGCGAACGCCCTCGCGAACCCGGCCCGCCTCCTCAAGTCACTGCCGGGCGCCCTGTACGAGGCGGGAGTCGCCGTCGTGGTCGCGCTCACCTTCGCCCCGAACCTGATCGCGGACGTCCAGCGGCTGCGGGCGGCCCGGCGGCTGCGCGGCCGTTCCGACACGGGTCTGCGCGGGCTGCTCCAGGTCGGACTGCCGGTCCTGGAGGGCGCGTTGGAGCGTTCGGTGGCCCTCGCCGCGGCGATGGACGCGCGGGGGTACGGCCGTTCCGCCGAGGTTCCCCCGGGCGTGCGCCGCACCACCGCCGCCCTCACCCTCGGCGGTCTGGTCGGGGTCTGCGCGGGAACGTACGGCCTGCTCACCGCGGAGGGCGGCAGTTACGGTCTGCCCGTGCTGCTCGCCGGACTCGCCGCGGCCCTCGGCGGGCTGTGGCTGGGCGGGCGCCGTTCGCTGCGCACCCGGTACCGGCCGGACGCGTGGGGCGTGCGCGCGTGGCTCGTCGCCGCGTCCGGTGCCGCCGTCGCGGCGCTGCTGATCCTGTACGCCTCGTACGACTCCGCCACCTACGCGGCCCTGCACCCCGGTGTCGTCCCGCTGACCGCGCCGACGCTTCCGCTGTGGCCCGCGGCGGCGGTGCTCCTCGGTCTGCTCCCCGCCTTCGTCGCCCCCGCCCCAGCCCCCGCTCTCCAGGACCCCGGCAAGGAGCCCTCATGATCCGCTTCGAGGATGTCTCCGTGACATACGACGAGGCGCCGGAGCCCACCGTCCGGAACATCGAACTCACCGTCCCCGAGGGGGAGTTGGTGTTGCTGGTCGGTCCTTCCGGGGTCGGCAAGTCGACGCTCCTCAATGCCGTGAGCGGGCTGGTCCCGCACTTCACGGGCGGCACCCTGCGCGGGCGGGTGACGGTCGCGGGCCGTGACACGCGCACGCACAAGCCCCGCGAACTCGCCGATGTGGTGGGCACGGTGGGCCAGGACCCGTTGTCGCACTTCGTCACGGACACGGTCGAGGACGAGCTCGCCTACGGCATGGAGTCGTTGGGTCTCGCGCCGGACGTGATGCGCCGCCGTGTCGAGGAGACCCTGGACCTGCTGGGCCTCGCCGACCTGCGCGACCGTCCCATCTCCACGCTCTCCGGCGGGCAGCAGCAGCGGGTCGCGATCGGCTCGGTCCTCACCCCGCACCCCGAGGTCCTGGTCCTCGACGAGCCGACCTCGGCCCTGGACCCGGCAGCCGCGGAAGAGGTCCTCGCGGTCCTCCAGCGCCTCGTCCACGACCTCGGCACGACGGTCCTCATGGCCGAACACCGTCTGGAACGCGTGGTGCAGTACGCCGACCACGTGGCCCTTCTCCCTTCTCCGGGCGCCCCGTTGCTGCTGGGCACGCCCGCCGAGGTCATGGCCGTGTCGCCGGTGTACCCGCCGGTGGTGGCCCTGGGCCGGCTCGACGGCTGGTCGCCCCTGCCGCTGACGGTCCGGGACGCCCGCCGGAGAGCGGGCGCCCTGCGGGACCGCCTGGCAGGGCTCCCGTACAAGGGGACGGGCCCGACCGGCCCCGCATCCGCACCCGGACCGGTGCCGACAGCCGGTGCGGCGGCGAGCGGCGTGTCCCCCTCCCGCCGCCCGCGTCTCTTCCGCAGGCGCCCCCTGGAGACACCCGGAACCACCCCGGGCACCCCGGGCACACCCCACCCGGCAGTGGTCACCGGCCTCGCCGTCCGCCGTGGCCGTACCGAGGTGCTCCACGACGTCACCCTGGCCGTCGCCCCCGGCGAGACCGTGGCGCTCATGGGCCGCAACGGCGCGGGCAAGTCGACGCTGCTCTCCGCCCTGGTCGGCCTCGTCTCCCCCTCGGCGGGGTCCGTACGCGTGAGCGGCCTCCGGCCCGACCGCACGGCGCCCGCGGAACTCATCCGCCGGGTCGGCCTCGTACCGCAGGAGCCCAGGGACCTGCTGTACGCGGACACGGTGGCCGGTGAGTGCGCGGCGGCGGACTCCGACGCGGGGGCCGCTCCGGGCACCTGCCGGGCCCTGGTGTCCGAGCTGCTGCCGGGCATCGGGGACGGCACGCATCCGCGGGACCTGTCGGAGGGCCAGCGGCTCACCCTGGCGCTGGCGGTCGTGCTGACGGCCGGGCCGCCGCTGATCCTCCTCGACGAGCCGACCCGCGGCCTCGACTACGCGGCCAAGTCCCGTCTGGTCACCCTGCTGCGGGCGCTCGCGGCCGAGGGCCACTCCATCGTCCTGGCGACCCATGACGTGGAGCTGGCCGCCGAACTCTCCCACCGGGTCGTCATCCTCGCCGACGGCGAGCCCGTCGCCGACGGACCGACCGCCGAGGTCGTCGTCGCCTCCCCGTCCTTCGCCCCGCAGGTCACCAAGGTTCTCTCGCCGCAGAAGTGGCTGACGGTCTCCCAGGTGCGCGAGGCGCTGGGCGAGCGCGAGGCGCCGGGCGCGTCCGAGCCGACGGAAGGGCCGTCTTCGTGAGTCCCCGCCGCTCCCCTCTTCCCCCTCCGCGGCCCCAGGCCCGTGCCGTCCGGCTGGGCCCCCGTTCCGTCGCCGCCCTCGTCCTGGTCGGTGCCATCGGGCTCGCCGCGCTCACCTGGCCGTTCTTCAGCGGGCCGACCTCGCAGGTCGGCGCCCACTCGAAGGACGCGCCCTGGCTGTTCGCGGGGCTGCTCGTGCTGCTGGTCGGGGTCGTCGCGGCGACGATCTCCGAGTCGGGGCTCGGCCCGAAGGCCGTGGCCATGCTCGGGGTGCTCGCGGCGACCGGCGCCGCGTTGCGGCCGATCGGAGCCGGTACGGCCGGGATCGAGCCGATGTTCTTCCTGATGGTGCTGAGCGGGAGGGTGCTGGGGCCGGGGTTCGGCTTCGTGCTCGGGGCGGTCACGATGTTCGCGTCCGCGCTGCTCACGGGCGGGGTCGGGCCCTGGATGCCGTTCCAGATGCTCTCGATGGGCTGGTTCACGATGGGCGCGGGGCTGCTCCCGGGCCCGGACCGGCTGCGCGGCCGGGGCGAGCTGGCGATGCTCGCCGCGTACGGCTTCCTGGCGGCCTTCGCATACGGCACGCTCATGAATCTGGCGGGCTGGCCCTTCATGGACGCGCTGTCGTCGAACGTCGCCTTCGACCCGGTCGACGCCGTGCACACCAACCTGGCGCGTTTCGTCGCGTACTGCCTGGCCACCTCCCTCGGCTGGGACCTGGGCCGGGCCACGGTGACGGTCGTCCTGACCGTCACTCTGGGCGCGACGGTCCTCAAGGCGCTGCGCCGGGCCACGCGCCGGGCCGCTTTCGAGACGCCGGTCACGTTCGGGGACCCCGACGGTGACGCCGGTGGTGCGGCGCCCGTCACACCACCCGGCCGCACGCTGTAGAAGCCGCAACTACTTCCTGTCACACCCACCGGGCGCATCTCGTGAGGCGGCCCACAGGACCTTGGTCCTCCACTAAGCGCGACCGTAGACCGCGAGCCTTGTCATGCCCACGGCCTAACACCCTCCGACCTGCGGATTGAGAGCCACGTCACAGAAGGACCTTCGCGGCGGATACGACCACAACTAGCAAAAGGGGGCATTGCGGACGGCTCGTCGGCCTGGTTCATTGGTGGAGTCGCAAGGCGCCGACGTGCCCCTCAGGGCCTCGGCGCCGCCGCATGCCAGGGCTGACGTCAGGGCGTACGAGCGACTGCCCCGTCCCCGAAGAAAAGGTTCTCCGTGCGTTTCTCCACCCGCATCCGCCGCATCGCCTCCCCGAAGTCGGTCATCACCGGCGCTGCCGTCGCAGCCGCCACGACCGGCATGGTGCTCGCGGCGGGTCCCGCCCAGGCCGCAGCCCCGACGGCGGCCACCTCCGCCTCGGCCAAGGCGACCGCGCAGAAGATGATCCACAACGACGCCCAGTTCAAGGCGTTCTCGAAGATCGTCGAGCACGAGAGCGGCTGGGACGTGGACGCCACGAACTCCTCCTCCGGCGCCTACGGCCTGGTCCAGGCCCTGCCGGCCTCGAAGATGGCCTCGGCCGGTTCCGACTGGAAGACGAACCCGAAGACCCAGATCAAGTGGGGTCTCGACTACATGAACGACCGCTACGGCAGCCCGGTCGGCGCCTGGAACTTCTGGCAGGCCAACGGCTGGTACTGAGCCGGCCCGCACCACTCCCCCGTACGCGAAGGCGGCGGCCCCGATCCCCGGGCCGCCGCCTTCGCCATGCGCGGCGGGGCCTCCGCGGCCCGCGGCCCGCGGCTACCGGCTACCGGCTACCGGCTACCGGGGAATCGTGCCGCCGCCGGTCCGGCCGAGGACGGCCACGTCACTGCCCATGGAGCAGGCCAGGAGACCGCTCGCGGAGAGGGCCAGCGCGGCGCACTCCCCGGGTACGTGGATGAGTCCGACGCTGCTGCACGTGCGGAGGTCCCAGACCCGCACCGTGTTGTCGGGCGAGCCGCTGACAGCGACGGGTCGACCGTCCAGCTCCCCGCACACCAGCGCGGAGACAGGCTGGGTGTGGCCGGTCATCGGCTGCCCGACGGGCCGGCCCGTCGACAGGCTGAACATCCGCAGCATGGGGTCACGGTTCCACCCGGCCACGATCACAGGACCGTCGTCCAGCACCGCACAGGCCATGACCCCCTCCCCGTAGCCCTGAATGGCGCCACCCACGGGCCGCCCCGTGGCGAGGTCCCAGACGCGGAACGTCGCGTCGTGCGAGCCGGTGACGGCGACCGGGCGTCCGTCCAGTTCGGTACACGCCGTCACCGTCGCGGCGGAGGCGTGTCCTTCGAGGGGCGGATACCTGTCCGCGCCCGTCGTGAGATCCACCACCCGGACCCGGTCGTCCAGCGTGGCGAAGACCGCGACCGGGTCGCCGTCCACGACGGCACAGGCCACCTGGGACATGGCTGCCAGAGTGCCGAGTTCGATGGGCGGACACGCGGCCCGACCCGTCTCGATGTCCCACACCCTCCCGGTGTCGCCCCGGCCGACGGTGACGGCCACCGGGCGGCCTCCCAGTACCGAGCAGGACAGCGGCTGCCGGCCTACGGGATCGTCTCCCTCGTGATCGTGCACGGGTTCGCCCACGGGCAGGGCGGTGGCCAGATCCCACACCCGCACGGTGTTGTCGGCGGCGGCGGTGACGAAGACCTCCCGGCCGTCGAGCACCGCGAGGTCCATGCCGGTGACGTCGTTGGTGTGGCCGATCACGGGCCGGCCGACCGCCCGGCGGGCCGCCAGGTCCCAGACCCGGACCGTCCCGTCGAACGATCCGCTGACGACGACCGGCTGTCCGGACAACGCGGTACACGCCACCGACCGCACCCCGGAACTGTGACCCAGCAGAGGGGCGCCCACCTCCCGGTGGTCCAGCAGATCCCAGAGCCTGACCCTGGCGTCGCCCGAACCGGTGATCGCGACTCGACGGCCGTCCACCTCCGCGCACGTCAGCGAGTACGTCCAGTCGCCGGGACCCCGCCACTCGGCCAGGTGCCGCCGTGTCGCCAGATCCCAGATGTGCATCGTCTCGTCCCCGTCACAGCCGACGACGACGGGGAGACCGTCCAGCTCCGTGCACGCCATGACTCCCACCCAGAGATGCTCGCCGCCTTCGAGCCGGCCCCGCTCGCTCCGGCTCGCCAGGTCCCATACGCGTGGCCCTCCACGCGTCGTCTGTGCGACGGCGACAGGGCCACCGTCCAGCACGGCGCAGGCCAGGGCGTTCACCGGGCTCCCGACGTCCGTCGGCTCACCCACGGGCCGGCCGGTTGCCAGGTCCCAGACCCGGACGCTGTTGTCGTTCGAGCCGGTGACGGCGACCGGACGGCCCGCCAGCTCCGTGCAGGCGACGTGTTCCACATGGGCGGTGTGGCCCGTCAGCGGGTCTCCGAGGGCCCGGCCCGCCGCCAGGTCCCAGATCCGCACGGTGTTGTCCCAGGAGCCGGTGACGGCGATCGGGCGCCCGTCCAGCACCGTGCAGTCCACCGCGTACACGACGCCGGTGTGGCCGGTCAGTGGTTCTCCGACGGGCCGGCCGGTGGTCAGGTCCCAGACCCGTACGGAGTGGTCCCTGGAAGCGGAGACGGCGATCGGGCGTCCGTCCAACTCGGCGCAGGCCACCGTGTCCACCGCCTCCGTGTGTCCCGTGAACACATGCCGGACGCTGCCCGAGACCTGCGAGCCGGAGGCGGCGAGAGGCCTCCAATCACCGTCGCCCATACGGCTGTTGAGCGCCTCCACGGTGCCGGGCTCGTTGAAGCGGGCGGCGTTCATGGCGAGGATCTGGCGGCGGCCCGCCGCGTCGAGATCGCGGTGGAGATGGAGGGAGACGAGGTAGATCGCCGCATGGAGCCGCGCGGTGTCGCTCCCGGCCTCCGGCAGATGGAGCGCGAGTGTGTCGCAGTCCGCGTGGACCAGGTACTCGGGATCGGCGAGCAGGCTGTCGAGCGCACCTCCGGCAGCGGCATGCGTCGCCAGGTGGCGCAGCGCGTAAGGATGGGCCCGCTCCCAGTCGGGCGTCCCGTCGAGCCCGTACGGCACGGCGGCCCGCAGCGACTTCGTGACCGCCCGGTGCGCCGCTCGCGCGTCCTGCCCCTGCCGCAGGTACTCCGCCATCGCCTCGTGGTAGAGCCGGTAGACCGACCGGCCGTCCTCGACGGCCTCCACCACGTACGCACCCGCCTCACGCCGCAACCGGTGCAGGTCCTGGTTGGTGTGACGGCGACCGGCGATCTCCGAGGCGAGCGGCGCCCAGATGTCCTCCCAGGGCAGTCCCTGGCCCTCGGCGTACGCCAACGGGCGCAGCAGGCCCATGATCCGTGCCGCGTGGTCGTCCCCGAAGCGCTGATGCAGGTCCCCGTGCATGGCCTCGGCCGCCGCGCGCGGCAGCGACCTGCGCCAGGCGGGATCACGGGAGTCAGGGAGCTCCGGGACCGCCGCGAGCGTACCGGCGGTGATACGGGCGACGAGGAAGGAGCGCCCGGCCGCCCTGGCCACTGCCCTCGCCACTGCCATCCGGTCTTCGTTGGGGCACTCCAGGTAGGGAGAGTCCGGGTGCCCGTCCATGAGGTTGCGGACCGTGTAGGCCAGCACGGCCTGCCGGTCGGCGTAACGAGGCGCGTCGAGGTCGATGTGCTCGCCCCGGTCCAGGCCCAGCGGCGCGAGCAGGTGGGGGCGGGTACCCAGGAGCAGCCGCAGATGGGTGCCCGCGAGTTCCATCAGCGGGCGCAGGACCTGGCCGCACAGGGCGGGCGGGGTCGCCGCCTCGTCCAGCCCGTCGATCAGCACGACGTGCGGACGCTCCGGCTCGGGGCGGGAGTTGAGGTGGTTGAGGAGGTCCGCCACCGTCTCCGCCGACGGCAGTCGCAGGGCCGCCGCGAGGGCGCGTACGACCTGCTGGTCGGTGAGGTTCTGGGCGTAGACGGCCGTGCGGATCGCTTCGGGCGGCGGGAGCCGTTCGCTCGTCAGGCCCAGCGTCGCGAGCGGGACCGTACGCCGGTACTCGCGATCGCTCACGGCCGCGAGCAGGCCGAGGACCGCGGTCTTGCCCGAGCCGGGGTCACCCGTGACCACCAACGCGGGTTCTTCGTGCGGCAGTTCGCCGAGCCACCGGGTGATGTCCTTCAGCGCTCGATGCCGGCCCGAGAACCACCACCCCACCCGGGCCTCGTCCCGGTGCCCCATCGCCCGCCGCAGCAGCCGCGTCCTGAACTCCACGTCCCGCCGCTGGTCCTGCTGGTCCCACTCGGCGGCCTGTTGCAGGGCCATGTCCGTGTGCGAAAGCCCGGGGCTGTGCCTGGAGTTGGGCAGGAACGGCGGGATCTCGCCGGTCAGCCCGATGATCTCCAGACCGATGTGCTGGAAGTCGGGGCGCTTGGGGTTGGCGCGGGTGGCGTTGACCACCGCGTCGAGCGCCAGGAGCGGGGGTGTGTAGCCGGCCGTGGCCAGGTTGTCCACGGCCTCCGCGAGGAGTTGCGGGAACGCGCCGGTCTGCGCGAGTTCGTTCGGCTGCGCGGAGGTGATCACCGCCAGGCCCGCGCCCTCCTCCCGCCACTGGTTCTTCAACTTGGCCATCTGGGTGAGCAGTTCGTTGCCGCCCTGCCCGGAGAAGCAGGTGTCCAGCATGAGCAGCAGCCGGCGGACCTTCGTCCCGGCGAGGATCTTGCGGGCCAGGGTGCTCGGCTGCAGGGCGTCGTACAGGTCCTCGGGGTTCGTGTCCGAGGTGAGGAGTACGTAGTCGTCGTTGCCGAGGAGTTCACCGTGCCCGGCGATGTAGACGGCGACGATGTCGTCGGGGCGGCGGTCCGGAGAGCGGCAGAACTCGCGCAGCTCCCACAGGAGTTGCTGTTGTGTCGGATTCGCGCCGAGGTCCGACACGTGCGCGTAGCCGAGCTTGCCGGTGAAGAGTTCCACCACCTGGCGCCGGGCGTCGACCAGCCCGGGCCGGTCCCACTCCGGGGCATGGGGGTAGTGGCTGACGGCGGTCGCGATCAGGAAGCGCCGGGGGCCGTTCTCCGTCGTGCCCCCACTCACGCCGGGCCCTGCGCCGCTCATGCCAGGCCCTCCGCCACGGCCTCCCCGGTCTCCTTCGCCGTGAGGTAGAGCGTGGCGTCGTGGGCGTGGGAGCCGTTGTGCACGACCTTCCCCGTGATCTCCGGGCCGAAGAGCGACGACAGGTCCCGTACCGCGGCCACGACGTCACCCTCGTCGACGACGTTCGTCCACCGCAGTCCACCCGGGCCGCCCTCACCACCCTCCCCCCGCTCGGCGCCTGTGCCGCCCATGCCGATCGCGCCGCCCGGCCACGCGCCGGGCTCAGGCTTGAGCCGGTCGAAGACCATACGCATCCCGAGGGGCGACCCCAGGGTCACCAGGGCGCGCACCTGGTGACCGGGCAGGGCGCACAGCGCCTCGTACGCGACGACCGAACCGAGCGAGTGGGCCACCACCACCCGTGTGTCGGGTCCGATCGCCTCCTCCACCCGGCTCCGGGCCGCCGCCCGCAGGTCGGCGTCCGTCAGATACCGGCGGACCTGTCTGAGGTCGAAAACGAGTGCGCGCAGGGAGAGTTCGGCGAAGAAGCGCGAGCGCTGGAGCACCCGCAGGGCCGTCTGCACCGAGCGCGGCGAACGGGCCAGAGTGTCCCCGCCCGGCGGCGGAACGGCGGGGTCGGTCCGGGCACAGGACTCCCACCACTCCATCAGAAGCCCGGCCTCGAAGTCGTCGACGTCCTCGGCCGTGAACATCGGGTCGCCGACGGACAGGGTGTGGCCGGGAGGCCGGAACAGGTCGCCGTAGAAGGCCATGCGCAGGTCGCCTGTGGTGGGTCTCGGGCCGTCCGCGCGGTCCAGTCCGTCGGCCAGCGCCGGTTCCCAGTCCTTCGACAGCGTGTGGCCGCCCAGCCGCTGCTTGCCGACCCCGTGCACACCAATGATCCGCGCCATCGCCTGTCCCCCGAGCCCCGCAAGTGCACTCACTCTAGAGGGAGGGGCCGGGTCGTGTCCGCGAAGTCCCGTCCGGCCTGCGAACCGACCGCGCCCGCCTCAATGCGGGGCGTCCTGGGGCCGACATCCAGGTGAACCCGAAACCCGTACAAAACGGCCTCTCGCCACAGCCGCGCAACGGGGGCCGCACAGGTACAACTCCCGCTCCAGCCGGCCGGTCGAACCCGATGCGTCGCACACCTGCGCCGCGGCGGAACCGGTGCCGCCCGGCGCGACTCCCGCAGTCCCGACCGAACTTGGAGTTGACCTGTGCCCAGGAAGCCCCTGCCGACGCGGCTCGCCGCCGTCGCCGCGCTCCTGCTCGCCACCGGAGCCCTGTCCACGCCCGCCGCCTCCGCGAGGTCCGCGGACGCCGCCCCCGGCGACGACTATGTACTGACCGTGAGCACCGATCCGGCCGGCACCGACTACGACAACCGGCACGTCGACGTCACCGGCACCGTCACCAAGGCCGACGGCACCCCGGCGCCCAACATCCGCGTCACCGTCGAGGAGGTCGTCCGTTTCACCACCTGGAACCCGTGGGGCGACCCGATCGACCCCACCTATTACGAGCCGCGCGAGCTGGGCAAGCCGGTCAGCGACTCCGACGGCAAGTTCACGATCCCGGACGTCACCATCGACCACGTGGGTGCCGGCAGCCTGCTCAACGTCCAGCAGGGGGTGCGGATCACGGCCTTCTACGACGAGGACGGCGACCTCGACACCCCGCAGGACGGCTACTTCGCGGACACCACCGTGACCGCCGACGCCAGGTCCAGCTCGGTCAGCTACACGGTCATCAACAAGCGGAAGGTGAAGGCGGGCGACGTCCTCGTCGTCCAGGGCAGGGTCACCCTCCCCAAGGGCGTCGACCCCGAGGGCACCGAGGTCTTCCTGCAGACCTACTGGGAGAGCCAGTACCGCGCAAGGACGACCGCCGAGGACGACGGCTTCTTCGTGCTGTCCGTGCGGGTCCGGGACTACGACGACACGTTCGCCCTGCGTACGGCCCCCAGGGACATGTACGTGTCCGGCGCGAGCCGGTCGCTCCCGATCACCAACACCTCGCTCCCCCGCACCTGACCGCCGCACCGAGGGCCGCCCCCGCACCGGCGGGGGCGGCCCTCAACGCCAGTGTCCGCACTCGAACCACACGGCCTTGCCTCCCTCCGATCTGGGTTCCACCCCCCATTTGTCGACCACCGCGTCGAGCAGTACGAGCCCGCGGCCGCCTTCCGCGTCGAGGGACAGGTCGGCCGGAGTCACAGGGAGTTGCGACGACCCGTCCGCGACCTCCACGCGGACTCCCGCTGTCTGCCGCAGCAGCAGGAACGCGCATCTGCGGTCCGGCACATGGCGTACGACGTTGGCGAGCAGCTCGGTCACGCCCAGTTCCACGGCGTCGGACAGCTCGGTCATCTCCCATTCGCACAGGTAGGACCGGACGATGCACCGGACGTACCGCGGCGAGTGCTCGCCCACGGTGAGGTTCATGCGGTACTGCGTGACACGGGAGCCCACGAGGGTGGGGGGAATGTAGTAGTTCACAGCACGAGAGTGGCCTCACGTGACTACTCTCGGCTACGAAACGAATACAACGGGTTCCGCAGTGGACCGAGTCGCACCTCGTGCGAGAGGGGCCGTACATGACCCACATCAACGTCCTCGACCCAGGCGCATCACCGCTCGACTACTACGGATTCGAGTTGCGGCGGCATCGGGAGGCCGCCGGTCTCACCCAGAAAAATCTTGGTGAAATCGTCAACTACACCGGTTCTCTGGTCGGCCAGATCGAGACGGCCCGCAAATTGCCGACCCAGGAGTTCAGCGAACGGGTGGACGCGGCGCTGGGGACGGGCGGGCTGTTGTCGCGACTCGTCGCACTGGTAATGCGCAGTCAACAACCCGCATGGTTCCAACATGTGGCCGAGTTGGAAGCGCGCACCGTCGAAATGAGCACCTTCCATACGCACCTGGTGCATGGCCTCCTCCAGACGGAGGCATACGCGCGTAGCGTGCTCGGCGCACTGGATCGGAGCGACCTGGACGACCGCACGGCCGTACGGCTGGCACGTCAGCGCATCTTCGAGAAGAAGGAGCCGCCACTGTTCTGGGCAATTCTCAGCGAGGCCGCGCTCTACCAGGTGACGGGCGGGCCGGAAACGATGCGAGGGCAACTGGCGCACCTGTTGAGCTTCGAAGGCGTCCCGCGGATCAACATCCAGGTACTGCCGTTCACGGCCGGAGCACATGCAGGACTGCAAGGCTCGTTCGACCTCTTTCGTTTCACGAGCGACCCGGCCATTGTCTACACGGAGGGCTATGGAAGCGGGCATCCGACCGCCAACCCAGACACGGTCAGGGACTGTTCACTCCGTTACGATCATCTTCAGGCCGCCGCGCTCTCCTTGAGGGAATCGGCGGAGCTGATCCGGCGAGTGATGGAGGAACGCTATGCGGAACAACGCGATTCCGACCAGGATCCAGTGGCGTAAGTCCAGCTACAGCGGGGACCAGGGCGGCTCGTGCGTCGAGTGCGCACCACTCGGCCCCGTCACCTGGCGCAAGTCGACCTACAGTGGCGACACGAGCGGCGACTGCGTCGAGGTCGCCGACATACCCACCACGACCACCACCGCCACCACCATCGCCGTCCGCGACTCCAAGAAACCGGCGGGGCCAACCCTCACCCTCCACCCCGCCGCGTTCACCACGTTCCTCAGCTGGACGGCAACGGCCGCTCACAGCCGCTGAATGATCGTCCCCGTAGACAACGCCCCGCCCGCGCACATCACAACAAGCGCGAACTCCTTCTCCCTGCGCTCCAGTTCATGAAGCGCCGTGGTGATGAGTCGCGCCCCGGTGGCGCCCACCGGGTGGCCCAGGGCTATCGCGCCGCCGTTCACGTTCACCTTCGCCAGGTCCTGCTCGAAGACCTGGGTCCAGCTCAACACCACTGACGCGAAAGCCTCGTTGATCTCGACGATGTCGATGTCCTTGAAGGTCATCCCGGCCTTGCCGAGGACCGCCTTCGTCGCGTCGATCGGGCCGTCGAGGTGGAAGTGCGGGTCGGAGCCGACCAGCGCCTGGGCGACGATCCGGGCGCGCGGGCGGAGCTTCAGCGCCCGCGCCATCCGTTTCGACGCCCACATGATGGCGGCGGCGCCGTCGGAGATCTGGGAGGAGTTGCCCGCCGTGTGGACGGCGGTGGGCATCACCGGCTTCAGCTTGGCCAGGGCCTCCATGGACGTGTCGCGCAGACCCTCGTCCCGGTCGACGAGCCGCCACATGCCCTGCCCGGCCCGCTGTTCGTCCTCCGTGGTCGGCACCTGAACGGCGAACGTCTCGCGCTTGAAGCGTTCCTCCGACCAGGCGACGGCCGCGCGCTCCTGCGAGATGAGGCCCAGCGAGTCCACGTTCTCGCGCGTCAGCGCACGATGACGCGCGATCCGCTCCGCCGCCTCGAACTGGTTCGGCAGGTCCACGTTCGACTCGTCGGGGAACGGCTTCCCCGGTCCGTGCTTGGACCCGGAGCCCAGCGGCACCCGCGACATGGCCTCGACACCGCACGAGATCCCGACGTCGATCACGCCGGCCGCGACCATGTTGGCGACCATGTGCGAGGCCTGCTGGGAGGAACCGCACTGGCAGTCGACCGTCGTCGCCGCCGTCTCGTACGGCAGTCCCATCGTCAGCCAGGCCGTGCGCGCCGGATTCATGGACTGCTCACCGGCGTGCGTCACCGTGCCGCCGACGATCTGCTCGACGCAGTCCGCCTGGATGCCGGTACGGCCGAGAAGTTCACGGTAGGTCTCGCCCAGCAGATAGGCGGGGTGCAGATTGGCGAGCGCGCCGCCGCGCTTGCCGATGGGGGTGCGTACGGCTTCGACGATCACGGGTTCCGCGGCCATGGGGAGTTCCTCTCCTCGGGTCACCCGCGCGGCGCGGGCGTCCCGGCCCACCCGCCACGCTGAACTAGTACGCGTTCTAGTTCTGTGTGCAGTCTGCTGACCCGGAGTCCGCCACCGCAAGGGTCGTGCAGCCCCCGAAGTCGCGATCTGCACGGACCACACACAGAAACGGACCCACGGGGAAGGCTTGTACGGAAACGAGGCGCGCGCCGAATTGGGGGTGCCGCGCCTCTTGCCTCTTGTAGAACCCGTTACTACCTTCACGGCAATTCCCGGTGCCTGATGGACCGTCAGAACCCGACCGTCGCACCCCGCCCGCCGCAACCCGACCGTCGCACGACCTGGAGTTGCCGATGCCCTGTCCAGCGCTGCCCGACGGGTTCGATTTCACCGACCCCGATCTGCTGCACCACCGCATCCCCCTCCCGGAGTTCGCCGAGCTGCGCCAGGCCGAACCGGTCCGCTGGATCCCCCAGGCGCCGGGCCTCGCCGGCTTCGGGGACGAGGGCTACTGGGCCGTCACCCGGCACGCCGACGTCAAGTACGTCTCCACGCACCCGGAGCTGTTCTCCTCCACCCTCAACACCGCGATCATCCGCTTCGGACCGCACATGGAGCGGGACGCGATCGACGCCCAGTCGCTGATCCTGCTCAACATGGACCCGCCCGAGCACACCCGGGTCCGCCAGATCGTCCAGCGCGGCTTCACCCCGCGCGCCATCCGCGCCCTGGAGGAGAACCTCCACAACCGCGCGAGCCGGATCGTCGAGACCGCCCTCGCGAACGCCGGCCCCGGCGGCTCCTTCGACTTCGTCACCCAGGTCGCCAGCGAGCTGCCCCTGCAGGCGATAGCGGAGCTGATCGGCATCCCGCAGGACGACCGCGCCAAGATCTTCGACTGGTCCAACAAGATGATCGCGTACGACGACCCGGAGTACGCGATCACCGAGGAGGTCGGCCAGGAGGCCGCCACCGAGATCCTCGCCTACGCGATGAACATGTCGGCCGACCGCAAGCAGTGCCCCGCCAAGGACATCGTCACCACGCTGGTGGCCGCCGAGGACGAGGGCAACCTCGCCTCCGACGAGTTCGGCTTCTTCGTCCTGATGCTGGCCGTCGCGGGCAACGAGACGACCCGCAACGCCATCACGCACGGCATGCACGCCTTCCTCACCCACCCCGACCAGTGGGACCTCTACAAGCGGGAGCGCCCGTCGACCGCCGCGGAGGAGATCGTCCGCTGGGCCACACCCATCGTCGCCTTCCAGCGCACGGCCACCCAGGACACCGAACTGGGCGGCAAGCAGATCAGGAAGGGCGACCGCGTCGGCCTCTTCTACTCGTCCGCCAACAACGACCCGGAGGTCTTCGACACACCGGAGGTCTTCGACATCGACCGCGACCCGAACCCGCACCTCGGCTTCGGGGGCGGCGGCCCGCACTTCTGCCTCGGCAAGTCCCTGGCCACCCTGGAGATCGACCTCATCTTCAACGCGATCGCCGACGCGATGCCCGGTGTGCGCCTGGCCGGCGACCCGCGCCGGCTGCGCTCGGCCTGGATCAACGGAGTGAAGGAGCTGCAGGTCAGCGTCGGCTGACCCGCCGGCCCGGGGCCTGCTTCCCATCCGGCGGCACCCGGTGAACGTTTTCGGTCCGTCGAGCGTCTTCTCAGGTGGCACAGCCAACCCACACCTTCGAAGACTTCGAACGGAAACGCCGAGCCGTGGTCCCAGCCGAACTGTCCCCCGTCCGGCAGGAGGGCACGCGGACCGCCCGGAAGCGGGGCTTCCGACCGGTTTGGGCACAGCACCGGGTGCCCCTCCTCGCCACTCTCCCGACCGTGCCGCTGTACGTGGTGTGGTGGTTGTTCCTCGCCACCGGCGGCGGCGATCTGGCCGCGCAGGAGGCCTGGGCCGACTTCGCGTCCCGGCACGGCGGCTCGGCGTACAGCCTGTTCTGGTACGGCGGGATGCACACCGCCAACTACAGCCTGATCTCGCCCTATCTGATGGCCGCCTTCGGCGTGCGGACGGTCACCGTGGCGGCCGGACTGCTGGCCGCCTGGCTGGCCGCCGCCCTCATCGTCCGTACGGGGATCCGCCGCCCCCTCGGCCCGGCGCTCCTCGCGTCGCTGGCCCTGTGGTGCAACGTCGCCTCGGGGCGTACGACGTTCGCGCTCGGCGTCGCCCTGGGGCTCGCGGCCTGTGTGCTGCTGACCCGGGAGCGGCGGACACCCCTCGCCGTCGCGTACGCGGCGCTGGCGGCCATGGCGAGCCCCGTGGCGGGCCTGTTCCTGGTCGTCGCGGGGGCCGGCCACGCCCTCGTACGGGACAGGGCGCGGGCCGCCGCGCTGATCGTGCCCCCGGTCGTGGTGGTGGGCGCGACCACCCTGCTCTTCCCGTTCACCGGCGAGCAGCTGATGCCCGCCGCCCGGATCTGGCCGCCGGTACTGATCGGCGTCGTCGTGCTGACACTGGCCCCGCGCGGCTGGCGGGTGCTGCGCTGGGGCGCCGTCGTGTACGCGGCCGGGACGGTCCTCGCGTATCTGGTGCCCTCGCCGGTCGGCACGAACGTGGAGCGGCTCGCGGAGCTGTTCGCCCCCGCCGCCCTGCTGGCCGCGCTGCTCGCGGTGCCGGGTTCGTCCCCCGCCCGTACGAGGCGTCGCGTCGCGCTGACCATGGCGCTGGTGTTCTCCGTGTGCTGGGTCGGCAAGAAGACGGTCGACGACCTGGAGGTGTCGACGGTGGTGCCCGCCTGGGCCCACGACACGACCAGCGTCGTGGAGGCTCTGGACCGGCTGGGCGCCGACCGTACGCGCGTCGAGGTGGTCCCGGCCCGCAACCACCGCGAGGCCACCGCGCTGGCCCCGCACGTGAACCTGGCGCGGGGCTGGAACCGGCAGCTGGACATGGAGCGCGGGCGGCTCTTCTACGACGGGACGTTCTCGGAGAAGACCTACCGGGCCTGGCTCGACCGGTGGGCGGTCGGCTTCGTGGTGCTGCCCTCGGGGAAGCCGGACGGCTTCGCGGAGGACGAGGCGCGCCTGGTGAGGAACGGCACCCCGTGGCTGGAGCCGGTGTGGCGGGACGCGAACTGGCGGGTCTACCGGGTGCGCGGGGCGGTCCCGCTGGTGTCGGCGCCCGCCTCGGTCGTGCGGGCCGACAGCGCCGCGGTCGTGGTGCGGGTCCCGCGCCCCGGCCCGGTGACCGTGCGGGTCGCCTTCTCGCCCTGGCTGTACGCCGAGGGCGGCTGCCTCGAAAAGGACGGCGAGTTCACACGGCTGACGGTGACCGAGCCGGGCGAGTACCGGATCAGTTCGGGTTACGGCCCTTCGCCGGGGCCGGCCCCACGATGCTGACCTCCTCGGACCCGCCGGACCCGCCGGACCCGCCGGAGCCCCCGGAGCCTTCCGTGTTGTCCGCCCCCTCGGCCCCCTCGGCCGCTTCGGCCTCTCCTGGCTTGCCTGCCGCTTTCGCGAGCGGGCGGGGCCTGGGGCCCTGGAGCAGGTAGGTCAGCCCGAAGCCGGCGCCGACGACGGCCGCGCCGCCCACCGCGTCCAGGACCCAGTGGTTGCCGGTCGCCACGATCGCGGAGACCGTGAACAGCGGGTGCAGCAGGCCGAGGGCCTTCATCCACCACTTGGGGGCGAGGATCGCGATGACGAGCCCGCACCACAGCGACCAGCCGAAGTGCAGCGAGGGCATCGCCGCGTACTGGTTGGTGAGCGCGGTCAGCGTCCCGTAGTCCGGCTGGGAGAAGTCCTGCACACCGTGCACGGTGTCGATGAAACCGAGCTCGGGCATCAGCCGCGGCGGGGCCAGCGGGTAGAGCCAGAACCCGACGAGCGCGAACAGCGTGGCGAAGCCGAGCGCCGCACGGGCCCAGCGGTACTCGGCGGGCCGGCGGGCGTACAGGACGCCCAGGACGCTCAGCGGGACCAGGAAGTGGAACGACGAGTAGTAGAAGTTGAAGAAGTCCTCCAGCCACCCGACCTTCACGACCGCGTGGTTCACCCAGTGCTCGATGTCGATGAAGAAGAACTTCTCGATCGAGTGGATCTGCTCGCCGTGCTGCTCGGCGACGGCCCGGCCCCCGGTGTTGGTGCCACCCGTCGCCGCGAGCCTGACCTGCTGGTACGCGGAGTAGCCGACGCGGATCAGCAGCAGTTCGAGGAGCAGGTTCGGCCGGGTGAGGACCCGGCGCAGGAACGGCAGCAGGGGTACGCGCTTCCACCTGGTGGGCACCGGCTCCGCGTACCGCGTCGGGATCGGCGAGCGGTAGTACTCGGAGGTGCGGGACAGGAACGGAACCGCGGTCGCCGCGGCGAGGGCGGCGATCAGGACGACGTTGTCGCGCAGCGGGTAGAGCGACGCCATGTTCGGCAGCATCATCTTGGCGGGCAGCGTCATCACCAGGACGACGGCGACCGGCCACACGTACCGGTCGCCGGCCTTCTTGCCGACCCGGCCGGCCATCGCGAGCAGGACCCACAGCAGCTGGTGCTGCCAGGTGGTCGGCGCGACGACGACGGCGACGCAGCCGGTGATCGCGACGGCGAGCAGCAGCTGTCCGTCGCGGGCGTAGCGCACGGCGCGGCGCAGGCCGAGGACGGCGACGGCCGTGCCGAGCGTCAGGAAGAGTCCGATCTCCACCGGGCCCTCGACGCCCATGCGCAGCAGCGCCCCGTGCAGCGACTGGTTGCCGAGGTCGTCGGCTGGCCGGCCGAGCCCGACCCCGGCCAGATGATGCACCCAGTACGTGTACGAGTCGTGCGGCATCGAGGCCCACGCGAGCGCGGTCAGCGCGGCGAAGGTGAGCCCGGAGGAGACGGCGGCCCGGCGGCGGCCGGTGAACCACAGGAGCGGCGCGAACAGCAGGACGGTGGGCTGCAGGGCCGCCGCGAGGCCGATCAGCAGCCCGCTCGTCCGCTCCCCGCGCACGGCGAAGCAGCCCAGGAGCACGAGGAGGACCGGGATGATGCTGGTCTGGCCGAGATACAGGGTGTTGCGCACGGGCAGCGACAGCATCAGGAGGCTGATCGCGACAGGTGCGGCCAGCAGCGCCGTACGACGGCTCACGGGCTGTGGCAGGGCGCGGGCGGCGACCAGTCCGAGGGCGACCACCAGCAGCAGCGTGCCGAAGGTCCAGCCCCAGCCGAGGGCCTGCTCGGCCGCCTTGGTGAGGGGCTTCAGGACGAGTCCGCCGAACGGCGTGCCCGTGAAGCGCGTCGAGTCGTACAGCGAACCGTTCACATGCAGCACGCCGTCGGGTCCGACCCAGGTCTCCAGGTCCGTCAGACGTTCGCCCTTCGGTGTGCTCAGGACGACGGCCACCTGTCGTACCGCCAGGACGGCGGCGATCAGCCAGAGGCCCGCGCGGACCAGGCCCAGCCGCGCCTTCGCCGTCCCGGGTGCCGTCGCTCCGAAGTCACCTGGTCGTCCGCCGTGCTCCACATTCGCCACCTGCCGTCGGCCCTCCCGCCCCGCTTCGTCCGCTGCACCCCATGAGTCCCATGGGTCTCATGCGTCTGATTCCTGTTCGACCCCTTAGAGGCTCGCACCACCTCCGTTGTGAGACGCAGGCAACCCCCTCTTCACCTGACGTCCTTCAGTCTTTTGTCCTGATGGAGGTGTTGTAAGGCCAAAGAAGCTCCCCGGCACGCCGCCACGCGAGGCCGTGACGGGAATACAACCACCCAACGTGTGGGTAACCGGCTATATTCGGCTACGGAACTAGTTAGCTCAACTAAGTAGCTCAACTAAGTAGACAGACGAAAGGTTCACCGCATGACCGAGCCGCAGCTCTGGCACGACGTGGACGACTACTTCACCGGGCTCCTCGCCCCGCCGGACGACGCCCTGACCCAAGCGCTGCGCGACAGCGACGCCGCCGGACTTCCGCAGATCAACGTCGCCCCCAACCAGGGCAAGCTGCTGCACCTGCTCGCCGTGATCCAGGGCGCGACCCGCATCCTGGAGATCGGCACACTCGGCGGTTACAGCACCATCTGGCTGGCCCGCGCCCTCCCCGGGGACGGCCGGCTGATCACCCTGGAGTACAGCGAACAACACGCCGAAGTGGCCCGGCACAACCTCGCCCGCGCCGGTCTGGACAAGATCACCGAGGTCCGGGTGGGACCGGCGCTGATCGGTCTGCAGACGCTGGCCGAGGAGAACCCCGCCCCCTTCGACGTGGTCTTCATCGACGCGGACAAGGTGAACAACCCGCGCTACGTGGAGTGGGCCCTGAAGCTCACCCGCCCGGGCAGCCTGATCATCCTCGACAACGTCGTCCGCGGCGGCGCGGTCACCGACGCCACCACCGAGGACCCGAGCGTGCGGGGCACCCGCGAGGCGCTCGACATCTTCGCCGCGCACCCCAAGGTGTCCGCCACGGCGATCCAGACGGTCGGGGTGAAGGGGTACGACGGGTTCGCGCTGGCGCGCGTACTGCCGTAGGAGCCGGGCGCGCACGGCGCCGTACGCATAGCCGTACGCCGTGGCCGTACGCCGTGGCCGTACGCCGTACCTGTTGGCGGGAGCCCCGCGCTCGTGTGCCGGCGCGGGGCCCCGCCCCGGGGTCTCAGACCTCCTGGTAGAAGCCCACGTTCACGCTGCGCGGACCCGTGCGGTCCATGATGACCAGCTCGCCCGAACCGCCCATGGGCAGCTTCGCCGTCCCGCCGTACGGCAGCGTCTGCTGGACTCCGCCGCCCCCGCCGACCAGTGAGAACCGCACCTCGGACGACGGGTCGTCGTGCGTGCCCCGCAGCCAGGTCACCTGCCAGGTCCCCTCGGGTCCGCACAGGAACTCCAGGTGGACCCGCGAGACGAACAGCCAGTCGTCGGGTGTCGCGAGGCGGCACGCGCCCCGGTCGCGCCCCACGCGCAGCACGGCGCCGGGCTCGCTCGGCGCGTCGGCCATCTGCATTCCGGCCGTCGCGCCGGCGTCCGTCCCGGACACCGAGGCCATGGTGAGTTCGAGCACGTGTGCTCCTTCGTTCCCGCGCGTTCCCGCGTTCCAATTGTCGCGCGCCGGAACGTGTTTGACGCCCGGCGACGTGTCGCCGCCGAATGATAGAGCGCCCGGACGTACATCGTCCCGCACAGTCCCATATCGTCCGGCGCGGTCCATACCGTGCGGCACATGCGGTCCATACCGTCCGGGCACACGCGGTCCATACCGTGCGGCACGGTCGCATACCGCTCGCCGCTCCCGCACGGCCTCCGGCACAATGGACCCATGACCGAGCGCAAGCCTCCCGGAGTCAGCTTCGAGACGTGGGTCGACCGGCAGATCCGCGAGGCGGAGGCCCGCGGCGAGTTCACCGAACTCGTCGGTGCGGGCAAGCCGTTGCCGAGCGGCCCCGACACGTCCTACGACGAACTGTGGTGGATCAAGCAGAAGATGGCCCGCGAGGGCATGTCCGTGCTGCCACCGACGCTGGAGTTGCGCAAGGAGGCGGAGGACGCGCTGGAACAGGCCGCCGCCGCGCCGTCGGAGCGGGTGGTGCGGCGGATCGTCACCGAGATCAACGCGAAGATCCGCGAGATGATGTTCAAGCCGCCGCCCGGACCGCCGCTGGGTCTCAAGCCGTACGACGTGGAGGAGATCGTCCGCGACTGGCACGAGCGCCGCGCCCACTGACGCGAGGTGGCCCCGCCCCGGCACAGCGCCCGGGCGGGGCCACCTCGATCGATCCTGCTCAGCTCATATCTTCAGGAGCCGTTCCGTCAGCTCGCGGTAGTCCTTCAGGGCCAGCCGCAGTTGCTCCGTGTCGGCCTTGTCGCCGCCGGTGGTCTGCCAGGTCGTGCCCAGGGCGCTCCGCCGCCGGGAGACGGCCTCGGTGATCCGCTCCGCGACCTCCCGCAGCACCTGGTCCGCCTCCTCGACCGAGCCGCGGGGCGAGTCGACGAACTCGGTGACCGCGTGCTGCAGTCGCAGCGACCACTTGTCGCCCTCGTCGTGCGGCATGAGCCGTCCGTGTCCGCCTGAGCCCTCGGTGCTGCCGGCGTTCACCCTGGCCTCGGCGCCCAGGATGCCCTCACGGGACGCGCCGCTCCGGCCGCCCGTGACATTCCCGGTGCCGCCGGTGCCACCCGTGCCGCTCAGGGCCTTACCGGTGCCGCTCGGCACGCTCCCGACACCACCCGGGGCCTTGCCTGTGCCGCGGCCCTCACGCCCCGGTGAGCGCTCCTGCTCCGGTGTACGCGGGACGGCCGGGATCCTTCCGCCGACCATCGTGTCCTGGCCCCCCTCACGGGCCCGGTCCTGAGCCGCCGTGTCCCGGCCGCCCAGCACGTCGTCGCGCGCGCCGGAGCCCGTCCGGGCCGCGCCGCCCTCGGGGGCCCGGGTGGAGGCCTCGCGGCCCACCACGCCCTCACGGACCGTGTCGTGGCCGGTTTCCCTCGCGCCGCTCGTACCCGGCGTCCTCGTCACATCGCCCCGCTCATCCAACTCATCCCGCTCGTCCCGCTGGTCCCGCTGGTCCCTGGACGGTCCTGCCGCGGTGTTGTCCGGCATGCGTATCAACTCCCCTTGACGTGACGCCTGTTGAGTGCCCACGGCGCATGAGAACGGCCGCGGGAGCTGTCGGTTCGAGTGGTCCCGGCCGCTTCCTCCTCGCCCCTGTCGGCCTTCCGCAGCTGCGCCTTGTCGTCGCGGGCGTGGCGGTCGGCGGTGGTCAGGGCTTCGAAGAGGGCGCGGGCCTCGACCAGGGACTCACGCAGCTCCTCCGTGTCGGCCCGGTCCGCGCCGGCTCCGTTCGGGTGCGCGGCCAGGTGGACACGGCGGTAGCCGTTCACGTGGTGCGCGTGGTGCACGGAGAGCGCGGAGAGCTGCTCCTCGTAGCGGTCGCCGGCCGGGAAGCCGCGCGCGCCCGCCACCTCGGCGAGCAGCCGGTCCGCCTCGACGACGGCGTCGCGCGGCGAGTCGACGAACTGCTCCTGGATCGCGGTCCAGCGGACCGCGTAACGCTCCCGTGCCGTGGGGTCCAGCGGCTGCTCGCGCAGCGAACCGTGCTGCTGCACGCGCTCCTCAAGCTCACGTTCGGCGGCCTTCGAGTCGCCGTCGTGCCGGGCGAGCGCCCGGTCGTACTCGGGCCCGAAGCGCCGCTTCAGGCTCTGCCCGCCGCCCGCCCCGCGGGCCATCACGAGCCGAGCGATCACGGCGGCGACGAGGGCCACCACGATCACGATCAGAACGATGATCACGCCTGTGGACATGGATTGCCTTCCGGGTTCTGGGCCCAGCGGGCCGCTTCTTCATTCGGGTTGCCCGGACTTCGCCTAACAAACGGACGGTGTCCGGATCTACGCGGCGATCGAGGCGCTGCCCCTCCCGGGGGGGGCGGGGCGTCGCCCTCGGGGGGCGACGCGGACGGGGCACCGCGGAGCGGCTGCCGCCGGGGGGGGGCGACCCGAACCGGGCACCACGGGCCGGTCCCGCTGGAGGGCGCAAGGCGGACAGGGCATCGCGGGCTGGTCGCCGCCGGGTGACGCAACGCGGACCGGTCGCCGCGGACCGGTCGCCGCCCGGGGGCGCGATGCGGACGGGGCACCGCGGCCCGACCGCCGCCGGGGGCAAGACACGGACCGATCGCCCTGGACCGGTTCCCACCGGGGGCAGCGGGCCGGTCGCCGCCGGGGGCGCGGCGCGGAGGAGCGGTCCCCGCCGGAAGTCGTCGCCGACCGGTCGCCGCGGCGCTTGCGGGGCGTCGCCGACCGGTCATTGCGGGCGGGTGGTCGCGGACGGTGCCGTATCGGGGACGGGAGCGTGTCGGTGAGGGCGCCGTGTCGATGGCGGGGGCATTCATCCGCGCGCGGGTGGGAGGCCGGGCCCCGGGGCGGTCGCGGGTCAGGCCGTGGGGCGGCTTACTTGCCTAGCCACGTCCGGCCGGCCGGGCCGGGCGACGCCGACTCCTCGTGCGGCCGCTCCGCGTCGGAGCCGCACAGCTCGGCGTTCAACTCCGACACGAGTTGGACGAGGTCGGTCGGCCGGTCCGGACCCCACCAGTCGCCGAGCAGCTCGGCGAGGGACTCCTCTCGGGCCCCGGCCAGCCTCTCGGCCACCTCACGCCCCTGCTCGGTGAGGACGAGATCGACCCCCTCACGCACGGCGAGCCGCCGCTCCTCCACCTGCCGCGCGGCCGCCATGACGACCGGCAGGGGCACCGCGCTGTGCTCGGCGAGAGCGGCGGGCTCGGTCCAGCCGTACCGCCTGATGCGCAGCAGCAGCCAGCTCGCGGCGGGCAGCAGGTCGTACCCCGCGCGGGTGGTGATCTTCTCGTAGATCTGCCGCCGCCCCTCCCGCGTACCCAGCACGGACAGCGCGCGGCACACCTCGTCGTACGAGGAGCGCTCCACAGGGTTGCTGGCCAGCGTCTGGGTGGCGTCGGGCGCCGTCACCGAGCCCCGCAGCCGGTCCTCGCGCAGGAACCAGGCGAGCACGAAGCCGACGAGGGCCACCGGTGCCGCGTACAGGAAGACGTCCGTGATGGAGACGGCGTACGCCTCGACGACGGGTGGCCGGAGCACGGCCGGCAGCTCACCGATGATCTTCGGGTCGGATTTCAGCGCGTCGGCGCCCACGCCCGGCGGGAGGCTCTGCCCGCGGAGCACGTCGGTCAGTTCGCTGCTCAGGCGGCTCGTGAAGACCGAGCCGAAGATGGCGACGCCGAACGAGGCGCCGATGGAGCGGAAGAAGGTGGCGCCGGAGGTCGCGACGCCCAGATCCTCGTACGAGACGGCGTTCTGGACGATCAGGACGAGGACCTGCATCACGAGACCGAGTCCGAGGCCGAAGACGAGGAAGTACAGGCTCATCTCGCCCGTGGAGCTGTCCACGTCGAGCCGGTGCAGGAGCAGCAGCCCGAGCGCCGTGACGGCGGTGCCCGCGATGGGGAACACCTTCCAGCGGCCCGTACGGCTGACGATCTGCCCGGAGACGGTCGAGGAGACCAGCAGTCCGGCGACCATCGGCAGCATGTGCACGCCCGACATGGTGGGCGACACACCCTGGACGACCTGCAGGAACGTCGGCAGGTACGTCATCGCGCCGAACATCGCGAAGCCGACGACGAAGCTGATCACCGCGGCGAGGGTGAAGGTGCGGATCCCGAACAGTTTCAGCGGCAGGACGGGTTCGGCGGCGCGGCGCTCGACGGCCACGAACGCCACGCCGAGTACGACACCGAGCACCGCGAGGCCGATGATCTGCGGCGAGCCCCAGCCCCAGGTGTTGCCGCCGAGCGAGGCGACGAGGACCAGGCAGGTGGCGACGGCCGCGATCAGGAACGTACCGAGGTAGTCGATCGTGTGGTGCCGCGAGCGGACCGGGATGTGCAGGACGGCGGCGATGACGGCGAGCGCGACGACCCCGACGGGAAGGTTGATGTAGAAGACCCAGCGCCAGCTCAGGTGCTCGGTGAACAGCCCGCCGAGCAGGGGTCCGAGGACACTGGTCGCGCCGAAGACCGCGCCGAACAGCCCCTGGTACTTGCCCCTCTCCCGGGGCGGGACGATGTCGCCGACGATCGCCATCGACAGCACGATGAGCCCGCCGCCGCCGAGCCCCTGGAGGGCGCGGAAGGCGATGAGTTGGGGCATGTTCTGCGCCATGCCGCACAGCGCCGAGCCGATCAGGAAGATCACGACGGCGATCTGGAACAGCTTCTTGCGCCCGTACTGGTCACCGAGCTTGCCCCAGAGCGGGGTGGCGGCCGTGGAGGCCAGCAGATACGCCGTGACGACCCACGACAGATGATCGAGCCCGCCGAGGTCGCTGACGATGGTCGGCAGCGCGGTCGACACGATCGTCTGGTCGAGCGCGGCGAGCAGCAGCCCCAGGAGCAGCGCCCCGATCGAGACGAGGACGCCGCCCTGTACGTGCTCGGGCCCGACCGCGCCGCCTCCGCCCCCCTTGCCGTCCCTGCCGTCCCTGCCGTCCCTGACGCCTCTGCCGTGCGCATCCCCGGCCATGAAGACCTCCCGGCCACGAGAATCCCGTTCCTCTTCCATCCTGGTCGGTGTGACCGGTTATGGCCTGTTGAATTCGGCCAGGAGTCCGGGATTCCGGGGGTAACCGGGAGATTGTGTGGAGGGGGTCTGCATAATCGCTGGAGTTCGTACGGGGAGGGATCCACAACGTGAGCGACCGGAGCGGTCATATATGCCCGGAATGCGGGGCACCCAGGGAGTCCGGGGGCTCTCCGACATGCGGCTGCGCCCGCAGAGCGGCGGACGAGCTCCTGGAGACCCGGTCCGCGGAGACGGCAGCCGCGGAGGACTTCGACCCGCTGCGCATACGCCCCTACGTGGACCTGGGAGTCCGCGCGGAGGCCTCCACCGGACCCGATAGAACGCCGCCCCCGGCGGGCGAGAACCCGACGGCCGTCGAGGACGAAGGACACGAGGGGCGCGGCGGGCACGAGGGACACGAGGGCCGGTCCGGGGGCCCCACGGGGCCGGACGACTGGGGAACCATCTCGATCCCCACGCAGCGCACCACCTCCGACCACATCGACACCACCGTCCTCGCCGACGTGGCCGTCCCCATGGACGCCGCCGACCCCGCTGACCGCACGGACCGCACCGACCTCGCCGACCCCGTCGAGAACACGGGCCGTCGGCGTCGCTTCGTGCTCGTGAGCGCCGGCGCCACGGCCGTCGTGGTCGCGGCCGCCGGGTTCGCGAGCGGACTGTTCTCGTACGAGTCGCCGTCGCGGAACAACGCGGCCCCGGACGACATCCGCGCGAGCGTGCCGGACGCGTCCGTGGACGAGCCGTCCCCGTCGGACTCCGAGTCGAAGTCCGCGTCGCCGTCGGCCTCCGCGTCCGAGTCGGCCGACGAGAGCGCCACACCGTCGGCCTCGGAGTCGTCGACGGCCTCGGCCACCCCGTCCAGGACGTCCGCCACGACACGCGCGCCGTCGGCTGAGAACTCCGCCAGCACGGCCCCGGCGTCCCCCGATCCGACGGACAAGGCAGGACCGGCGGTACTGCGCCGCGGCGACGAGGGCCCCGAGGTCACCGAACTCCAGCTGCGCCTCAAGCAGTTGGCCCTCTACGTGGGCGACGCGGACGGCGACTACGACAACCGCACCGAGAACGCGGTACGCAACTACCAGTTCACCCGAGGCATAGACGCCGACCCAGGCGTCTACGACGACCGAACCCGCACCCGCCTGGAATCAGAAACCTCAGAACCCTGAACCCCACACCCCGACCCACCCCGCCCCCACAGGGGCGCGGGGAACGGCGCACCCAGCCCCCACACACCCGCACCCAAAACCCGACCGCACCCCCACCCCCTAGGGGCGCGGGGAACGGCGCGCCCAGCCCCCACCGACCCGCACCAAACAGCAAGGGCCGCACTCCCACCCCCCAGGGGCGCGAGGAACGGCGCAACAAGCCCCCACCACCCCGCACCCACCACACAAACCCCGGCCGAACCCAGCCCACCCCCACAGCCCACGTCACCCGAGGTGCAACCGCACACCCCCACCCTCCAACCCCTCAACCCGAACCCCCCGAAGATCCCGAACAACCGCATCGGGCCGATGGAACAGAGCCCGAGCCCCCACCCCCACCACCCGCATCCCAGCGGAGCGCCCCGCCGAGATCCCCGCCCCCGAGTCCTCGAACACCACACAGTCCTCGGGCGCGACCCCCAACTCCGCCGCCGCCTTCAGAAACCCTTCGGGATCCGGCTTGCTCGCCCCCACGGACTCCGCGGTGATCCGCAGATCGGGCAGCGAAAGCCCCGCGGCCCCCATCCGCGCGGCGGACAACGCCACATCCGCCGACGTGACGAGCGCGTGCGGCACCCCCCGCAGGGACGCGAGGAACTCCGCCGCCCCCTCGACCGCCACGACCCCGTCCATGTCGGCGGTCTCCTCGGCGAGCATGCGCGCGTTGTCGGCGTGGTTCTGCTCCATGGGCCGGCTGGGCAGCAGCACGGCCATCGACGCGTACCCCTGCCGCCCGTGGACGACCTTCATGACCTCGTCCCCGTCGAGCCCGTGCCGGTCGGCCCAGCGGCGCCAGACGCGCTCGACGACGGCGTCCGAGTTGACGAGGGTGCCGTCCATGTCCAGCAGCAGGGCGCGGGCGGTCAGCACGGTCGAGGCCGTCATCGGCTGCTCCAAAGCGTGAAACGCAAAGCGTGGAAGAGGGAGCCTGCGCGGCCCCGGGAAACAAGGTGGCCCCGCCCGCCGGTCAGGGAGTGCGAACGGGGACCACTTTGTTTCCCCACGGTACAAAACAAAACGGCGATCGCGCTACCCACCCCGCACGACCGCTCCGGCCGAGACGGCACGCGTACCCGATCCGAGAGCACGACCCGCACCCGACCCGAGAGCGCACTCCCTCCCACCCCCGCGAGCACGCACCCATTACATCCGAGTACATGACAAAGCGGTCACCCCGGACCGGGAATCCCGCCGAACACCTTGTCGTGTCATGCCCACGTCATTAACTTCTCACCTGACGCACATCTCCCGGAAACCGGCCACCGCGAGCATTCAGTCGCTCGCAGGTCAACTTCCCCCCACCCCTAGGGAGTTCGCATGCCGAAGGTCTACGCGCGTCGACGGCTGAGTCTAGTGGCCGCCTTCGCCGGTCTGATAGCCACGGTCGGGCTTTTCAACGGCCCGGCCGCCTCCGCCGCACTGCCCACCCCGGTCAGCGCCGCCACCGCCCGCACCTACCTCGCCTCGCTGACCGTGGCGACCGAGGACCGCACCGGGTACGACCGCGACCTCTTCCCGCACTGGATCACCATCAGCGGCACCTGCAACACCCGCGAGACCGTTCTGAAGCGTGACGGTACGAACGTCGTCACCAGCTCCGCCTGCGCCGCCACCAGCGGCTCCTGGTACTCGGTCTACGACGGCGCGACCTGGACCGCGGCCTCCGACCTCGACATCGACCACCTCGTGCCGCTGGCCGAGGCCTGGGACTCCGGCGCCGACAGCTGGACCACCGCACGGCGCCAGTCCTTCGCCAACGACCTGACCCGCCCGCAGCTCATCGCCGTCACGGACAACGTGAACCAGTCGAAGAGCGACCAGGACCCGGCCGAGTGGATGCCGTCCCGCACGGCCTACGCCTGCACCTACGTCCGTGCCTGGGTCCAGGTGAAGTACTACTACGACCTCTCCGTCGACTCCGCCGAGAAGACCAAGCTCAGCTCGGTCCTCAGCGGCTGCTGACCCGGCTCCCGCCCGACACCTCACCGGATCTCGCCGTTCCGGCCGATCCCACCGGATCCACCGATCTCGCCTGCTCTCTCCTGCTCTCGTCCGGATCCATCTCGATCTCTCGTCCGGATCCATCTCGATCGAGCGCGCTCACACTCGATCGGGATGGATCAGCCTTGCTCCGTCTTGATCCGTCTTGATCCGTCTCGATCTATCTCGATCTCGCGTGATCTCTCGCCGGAATCTCCCCACCGGCCTCCGCCGTTCCGTACCGTACGGGGCGACGGAGGAGGGTGATCACGTGGCGAGCCTGCGCCTGGGTCCATTGCTGAGGTATGTCGACGGCTCGTCCGCGACCGTGTGGGTCGAGGCGAGCCGTCCGGCCACCGCCGAGGTGCGCTGCGCCGACGGCACGGGCGGTGAGGCCCGCACCTTCCAGATCGCGGGCCACCACTACGCCCTGATCCCGGTCACCGGCCTGACACCGGGCACGACCACCTCGTACGAGGTGCTGTTCGACGGGGCCCGCGTCTGGCCGCTCCCCGACTCCCCGTTCCCGCCCTCGGCCATCCACACCCCGGTGGACGACCACGAGACCGTCCGCGTCGCCTTCGGCTCCTGCCGCTGGGCCTCGCCGCCCGAGGGCGAGAAGGACCCGGTCGGCCCGGACGCCCTGGACACCCTCGCGGCCCGGATCGCCGCGGACCCGCAGGGCGAGCGCCCGGACGTCCTGCTGCTGCTGGGCGACCAGGTGTACGCGGACGAGGTGTCCAAGGCCACCCGCCACTGGCTGCAGGCCCGCCGGGGCCTGGACCAGCCGCCCGGCGCCGAGGTCGCGGACTACGAGGAGTACACACACCTCTACTACGAATCGTGGCTCGACCCCGAGGTCCGCTGGCTGCTCTCCACCGTGCCCAGCTGCATGATCTTCGACGACCACGACGTCATCGACGACTGGAACACCAGCGAGGCCTGGGTCTCCGACATGCGGGACACCCCCTGGTGGCGCGAGCGCGTGCTCAGCGGCCTGATGTCGTACTGGGTCCACCAGCACCTCGGCAACCTCTCCCCCGACCGCCTCGCCGAGGACCCCCTGTACGAGGAGGTCCGCGCCACTCCCGACGGCACGGACGCCCTGCGCGCCTTCGCCGCCCGGGCCGACGCCGACCCGGCCTCGGTCCGCTGGAGCTACCGGCGCGACTTCGGCCGCACCCGCCTCATGATGGTCGACAGCCGCGCCGCCCGCGTACTCGACGAGCAGAACCGCTCGATGCTCGACACCGAGGAATGGGAGTGGCTGCGCGACCAGATACTGGACGGCCACGTCCTGGACGAGCAGGCACCCGACGCGCCCGACACCCTCGGCGCGTACGACCATCTGCTCATCGGCACCTCCCTGCCCTGGCTGCTTCCCAACCTCGTGCACGACGCGGAGGCCTGGAACGCCGCGATGTGCCGGGGCGAGCGGGGCGAGCGCTGGGCGCGGCGGGGGGAGAACCTGCGGCGGGCCGCCGACCTGGAGCACTGGGCCGCGTTTCCCACGTCCTTCGACAGGCTGGCGGAGCTGATCGCCGAGGCCGGCTCGGGACCCCAGGCACCCGCGACGATCTGTGTGCTGTCCGGGGACGTGCACCACGCGTACGTCGCCGAGCCGGTCTGGCGGGAGGGTCTGGCGGGCCCCGACGCCCGGGTGGTGCAGCTGACCTGCTCGCCCGTCCACAACTCCATTCCGCCGTACATCAAGGTCGGTTTCCGCTTCGGCTGGAGCGGGGTGGGCCGGGCCCTCGGCCGGCGTTTCGCCCGGCACGGCAGGGTCGCGCCCCCGCCCGTCGACTGGCGAAAGACCGGCGGTCCCTGGTTCGGCAACCAGCTGATGACGCTGACCCTGAGCGGCCGTTCGGCCCGGCTCCGGCTCGACCACGCGCGCGAGGAGCGGGGTGGTGGGGCGCGGCTGCGGACGATCGTGGAGTCCGACCTCAGCTGAAATGCTCCGCTGGGGGGGGCGGTTGGCGGTTGGCGGTTGGCTGCTGGCTGCTGGCTGCTGGCTGGAGGGTTGGGCTGGGGCGGTTGGTTGTCTGCGGGTCGGTGAGGGCTGGGCGCGCAGTTCCCCGCGCCCCTTTCGAGACGCTGTCCCTCGGGGGGTGCTCCTTTCGGGGCGCTGCCGCTCGCGGAGGGCTGCCCCTCTCGGAGGGCTGGACCTCGCGGAGGGCTGAACCTCGCGGAGGGCTGCCCCTTGCGGGGGGTCGCATACGTCTATGGGGCGGGTTGCCCGTGATGTTGGTGCTTGGTGTGCATGAGTTCCGTGAGGCATCCCACAACCGGTGTCGTTGATCCGCTCCAGGGGTCGGTTCACGTGGCGCGCGGCGGCATGATGATGCGGACCGTCCGCTTCCAGTGGGCGGCGAGCCGCGCATGCCCCACCTGTCCGGGAGTCACACCCTTGTCTGCAGCGACCGCGGAGCCGACGGAACCGACGAAGACCACCGGGTCCACGGAGCCGAGAGACCTCCTCTCCGTCGCCGTGGTCGGCGCCGGACCGCGCGGCACCAGCGTGCTGGAACGCCTCTGCGCCTCCGCACCCGAACTCCTCACTCCCGGCACGCGGCTGACGGTCCACGTCGTCGACCCGTCACCGCCGGGCCCCGGCCGCGTCTGGCGCACCGCCCAGCCGGCCGAGCTGCTGATGAACACCGTGGCCTCCCAGGTCACCCTCTTCACCGACGACAGCGTGGACTGCTCGGGTCCGATACGTCCCGGCCCCGGCCTGCACGACTGGGCGGCCGGGCAGGCCTGCGGGCGACTGGGCCCGGACGACTACCCGACCCGCGCCCAGTACGGCCAGTACCTGGAGTGGGTCTTCGGCGAGGTGGTCCGCGGGGCGCCGCCCGCGCTGCGGATCGAGACGCACAGGGCGCGCGCGACCCGCCTCGACGGCACGGCCGACGGCCTCCAGAACCTCGTACTCGACGACGGCCGTACCCTGACCGACCTGTCGGCCGTGGTCCTGGCCCAGGGCCACCTGCCGACCGTGGCGGACCAGGCACAGGAACGCCTGTCCGCGCACGCCGAACGCCACGGGCTGCGCCACGTCCCGCCCGCCAACCCGGCGGACCTCGACCTCTCCCCCGTACTCCCCGGCGAGACCGTCCTCCTGCGCGGCCTGGGCCTCAACTTCTTCGACCACATGGCCCTGTTGACGACGGGCCGCGGCGGCCGTTTCGTGCGCACCCCGGCCGGTCCGCGCTACCTGCCCTCGGGCCGTGAGCCGCGTCTGGTGGCCGGCTCCCGCCGCGGCATCCCGTACCAGGCGCGCGGCGACAACGCGAAGGGCCCGTACGGCCGTCACGTTCCGCTCGTGCTCACCCCGGAGGCCATCGCGGGCTTCCGTAAACGCGCGGACTCGGGCGAGGCCCCGGACTTCCTCACGGAGATATGGCCGTTGGTGGCGAAGGAAGTCGAAACCGTCTACTACGAGACGCTGTTGGCACGCGACACCACAGAGATGCGGGGGACGTCGAGGGCACTGGGGGCACCGGGTACTCCAGCGGCTCCGGGGACACGCGGATTTCGTGAGCGCTTTCTCGCTGTGGCGCACCGGGATCCCCAAGAGGCGGTCGTCCTCGACGAGTTCGGGGTCCCGGAGGCCGACCGCTGGTCCTGGGACCGCGTCTCCCGCCCGCACGGGGGGCGTGTCTTCACCGGCCCCGACGACTTCCGGGGCTGGCTGCTGGCCCATCTGCGCGAGGACGCCGAACAGGCCGCGCTCGGCAACGTCGACGGTCCGCTCAAGGCGGCTCTCGACGTTCTGCGCGACCTGCGCAACGAACTGCGGCAGATCGTCGACCACGGCGGGCTCGCGGGCCGGTCGCGCCGTGAGCACCTGGACCGCTGGTACACGCCGCTCAACGCGTTCCTGTCCATCGGCCCGCCGAGGCGCCGTATCGAGGAGATGGCGGCGCTGATCGAGGCTGGCGTGCTGGAGGTGATCGGCCCCCGCCTCGATGTGCGGGCCGAGGACGGGGCATGGGTGGCGCACTCCCCCGACGTACCCGGCTCGACCGTGTCGGCGACCACGCTCGTCGAGGCCCGGCTGCCGGAACCGGACCTGCGGCGAACCGCCGACGCGCTCCTCGCCCGGCTGCTGAAGACGGGCCAGTGCCGCCCGCACACCGTGGACGGTTACGAAACCGGAGGGCTGGACGTGACACAGCGCCCCTACCATCTGATCGACCGTCAAGGACGCGCGCACGCAAGGCGGTTCGCGATCGGCGTGCCCACGGAGGGCGTGCACTGGGTGACCGCCGCCGGGGTCAGGCCAGGTGTGGACTCGGTCACTCTGTCGGACGCCGACGCGGTGGCGCGGGCCGTGCTGCGAACGGTTGCCGCCGAGGCCGGGCGGGGGGCGGAGCCGGATCCGGAGCCCGCATCGACACCCGTATCGACGGAAAAACCATGGCCAAAAGTTGAACTTGCAAGCATTGAATAATCAGACCTAACGTAGAGCACTCACTCGGTTACGTCCCCCACCGGTCCCTCCAGGACCGTACCGACACCGAAGGAGTCATCCCACATGACCGGACGCCTCAACAGCGCCCAGCCATACGCCATCGGTCTGTTCCGCATCGTCATCGGCCTGCTCTTCGCCTGCCACGGCGCCGTGTCGCTGCTCGGCGTTCTCGGCGGCCTGGACGGCAAGGGCGCCACAGTGGAGACGGGCGCCTGGCCCAACTGGTACGCGGCCGTCATCGAACTCGTCGGCGGCACCCTGGTCCTGCTCGGCCTCGGCACCCGCATCGCCGCGTTCATCGCCTCGGGCGCGATGGCCTACGCGTACTTCAAGGTCCACCAGCCCGAGGCCCTGTGGCCGATCGAGAACAGCGGTGAGGGCGCTGCCATGTACTGCTGGTCGATGCTCCTGCTCGTCTTCACCGGCTCGGGCGCGTTCGGCCTCGACCGGCTGCTGCCCGGCCGTTCGTCCACGACGACCGGCGAGAAGCGCTCCTCGGAGCCGGTCACGGCCTGACGCACGCGCACCAGCGCACACGTACCGCCGCACACCTCGCACGCGACCGGAGCCCGTCCCTTGCGAAAGGACCGGGCTCCGGTCGCGATGTGGCGGTTCTCGTGGTTCTCGTGCTTCTCGTGCTTCTCGTGCTGTCCGGTCTCGCGGTGTCAGGCGGCCCAGCCGAACGGCACGGTGAAGCACGCCAGCCGCGCGCCCGCACCGCCCGGCTCGGCGTGCAGCACGACGGAAGCGGCCTCGCCGCGCCGGAAGTTCCAGTCGTGGCGCGCACTCGCCCCGCCCTCGCCCCGGCCATCCGCGGTGAAGTCGAGCCAGACCTCGTTCTCGGCGTTGGTCGCGGCAGGGTTCGCGGAGGGCCGGTGCTGATAGTGCCCGCCCGCCGCGGCCGGGTCGGCGCCGCACGGATTCCGGTGCACATGAACCCCGTACGCGTGCCCCGCCTTCAGCCCCTTCGCACGCAGCGTCACTGTCGTACGCCCGCGTTCCCCACTGTGCTGCCCCACCTCGATCCACGAGGCAGGGGGTACGAGTCCGGTGTCGTCGTACGTGACGGCCGCCGAGGGGACGAAGGCGCGGGCCGGGGCGAAGCGGGCGTCCGCATGCATGCGGTAGCCGGGCGGGGTGCCGGAGCCCGCCGGGGTGGTGGAGCCCGAGACACCGGTGTCGTCCAGGGCGCCGGCGGCACCCGCGGTACCCGCCGCGAGCACGACCGATGTGAGAGCCCCGGCCGCGAGCGCCAAGGTTCGCCTCACCGCCCCCGCTCTTCCCACTCTCCCTGCCATGCCTGCCATGCCTGCCATGCCTGCCGTGCTTGCCGTGCTTGCCGTGCCTACCGTCTCCGTTATGCCTGCTGTTCCTGACGTCATCGTCGGTTCCGCTCCTTACGCGATCGGTCGCCCCTTTCCGTTGGTACGGGAGGTCCGGCCCGCCCGCCCCGGGGAAGTGGCAGCCGAGTGAACATGGTGTGGCGAACTCACGAGCCCCCTGTGGATCTCCTGTCGCACCCGAGGCGTACGCTGTATGGCTGTCACAGGCCGCTCCTGCCGCTCCCCCGCGACATCGCGGCACACGGCACGGTCCGGGGCCTACGGGGGAGACACAGGGGAGTTTCGGTGCTTGAGAGTGTGGGGTCGCTGTCCGGCACCCCTTGGATCTACAGCCAATGGATCTATGCCGTAGTGGCGCTGTCGGTCCTGTTCGACGTCTTTCTGCCGGTGCTGCCGAGCGGCGTACTGGTCATCACGGCGGCGACGGCGGCCGCGGCGGGCACCGGGGCGGCGGTCCAGCACGTGCCGGACATCCTCTCGCTCATCCTCTCCGCCGCGACGGCGTCGGTCCTCGGCGACCTGGTGGCGTACCGGCTGGCCTGGCGCGGTGGCGAGCGGCTGGACCGCGCCATCGCCCGCTCCCGGCGCCTGACCAGTGCGCAGGAACGTCTCGGCGCGGCCCTCGCACGCGGCGGCGGCGCGCTGGTCGTCCTCGCCCGCTTCGCGCCCGCCGGCCGCTCGCTCGTCTCGCTCGGCGCGGGCGCCGCGCACCGGCGCGTACGCGAGTTCCTGCCCTGGTCGATCGTCGCGGGCCTCGCGTGGGCCGCGTACAGCGTCGCCCTCGGCTACTTCGGCGGCCAGTGGCTGGGCGCGACGTGGTTCGCCTCGGGCATCTCGCTGGTGGCGCTCTTCGGGGCGGGCGCGGGGGCGGCCTTCCTGATGCGCCGCCCGTCACCGGCGCCGGCGTCCATGCCCGTACCCATGCCCATGCCCGTACCCATGCCTGTGGCCGGACCCGCGTCGGAGCCGGGCCCGAACGCCTGAGCCCTGGTCGGAGCGGGCGGCGCTACGACGTGCGGGCGGCCTGGCCGCGCACCTCCAGGCCGGCCAGCAGCTCGGCCGTGGCCTCCGTGACCACTTCGACGGCGCGGTCGAAGACCTCACGGTTGTGGGCGGCGGGGGCGCGGAAACCCGAGACCTTGCGGACGTACTGAAGAGCGGCGGCGCGGATGTCCTCCTCCGTGGCCTCTTCGGGAAGGACGGGCGGTCGGAGTGTCTTGATGCTTCGGCACATACGTCCAGTCTCGCGCGAGGCACTGACATCGCGAGCGTTCGGGTGAAGTCCCGAAGTCCCCTCGGGAAGCCCCCGAAAGAACTCGCATCGCAAAATCGAACAGACGTACCATTGCCGGGTGGCTGCGACCTATGACTTCCCAAGCGACCTCCTGGCCGGTCAGGAGGAGCTGCACCAGGTCCGGGCCGAGCTGCTGGCCCTCCTGAAGCGGCTCCCCTGGTCGGTCGAGCCCCTGGACGGCTTCAGTGACGACCACGGCTGGCGCAAGGTGGAGCGCCCCGCTTCCCCCGGCTGGACGTCCGACGAACAGGCCGAGGTGGAGAAACTCCGGGAGCGCGAACGCGAGCTGGCGGTCTTCGTGACCTGCCACCGCTTCTGGTCGGAGATCACGCCCGCGGAGAAGGTGGACGCCCGGATGAGCGTCAAGCACGCGGGGGAAACGGAGCAGAACGCGACCCCCTCGTAGACGGCGAGCCCCCACGGCCGAGGCGACCCCACGACCGGACCGACCGACCCGGGAGCCGGGGCGAAGCCCCACTCCCAGGTCGACCTGGAATCGGGGCGCAGCCCCACCCTCAGGGGCGCGGGGAACTGCGCGACCAGCCCTCACCGCACCCGCACGCACGCACGCACGCACGCAAAACGGCGAAGCCGTCCGTCCCAACGCTCAAGAGGCCAAAGGGCCACAGGGCCACAGGGCCAAGGGCCAAGGGATCAAGGATTAAAGGGGCTAGGGGTCAAGGGGTCAAGGATTGAAGGGGCTCAAGGGGTCAAAGGGCCAAGCCGCCCCAACCACCCCGCATGGACCCGATCAGGTTCAAGCCCCAGCCCCCCGCTCCTCCCGAATCTGCGACACCACCCCGGCGACAGCCGCCCGAACAGCCTCCAGCTCGGTCAGAAAGTGCCAATAATCGGGATGCCGCCCCTCCAACGTCCCAATGGCCCGCTCCAACCGCCCCACAGAGTCATCGAGCGGCCGCGCATGCCGGGGATCGGGAGTGTTCCGCCCGGCCATGGCCAGCCGCTGCGCATCCCGGATCGCGAACCGCGTCCGCTCGATCTCCCGCTGAGGATCCTTCGACACCTCGTTCAGCCGCCGCAGCCGATCCCCGGCCGCGGACACGGCCTCATCGGTCGTGTTCAGCAACGCACGCACAGTGGAAAGCAGCGACGTCGCATCGGCCCAACGCTGTTCCTCACGCGCGGTCCGCGCCTCCGCCAGCTTCACCTCGGCCTGCCGAACGGCCTCCGCGGCCTGGTCGGGCACATGCTGGAGGTCCTGCCAGCACTCGGCCACGAACCGCCGCCGCAACTCGCTGAGCACCGGATCCACCTGCCCGGACCGTGTGGTGAGCGCCTGCGCGCGTGTACGCAGCGACACGAGACGGCGGTCGATCTCGGTGGCCCGCTCCGGCAGCCGCTCGGCCTCCGCACGCACGGCGCCGGCGTCCCGGGCGACCCGGTCGGCCCGCTCCAGCGTCTCCGGCACACCGTGCTGCCCGGCACCCTGGTTGAGTTTGGTCAGATCAGGGGCGAGCGCGGCGAGGCGGGCGGCCAGATCATCAGCCTTGAGGCCGGTCCCCCGAACGGCATCCAGCGCGTTCGAGGCGGCGAGCAGGGACTGCCGGGCGCGCTCGACGGCGGGAGCGAGCCGGGCGAGCTGCGTCTCGGCCTTGCCGAGAAGCGGCCCGAGCCCCTGTTCGAAACGATCCAGCTCCTGCTTGACCCGAGCCAGCTCGTCCTTGGCCCGGGTCAGCTCCGTACGCGCATGGGCGGCGACGGAGGCTTCCAGATCGTCGCGGTCGAGGTCATGGGCATCCACCGCGTCGATGTACGTGTGACTGACCTCGTCGATACGCCGGCCGAGCGCCTCGAAGTCGGCGACCGCACGCCGGGCGGGCGGCGTGTCGTCGACGGCGGTGATGGTCTCGATCGAAATCCGAAGATCGCGCTGCGCGGTGTCGAGCTCGTAGAACGCGGCCGCCGCGGCGTCCTTCGCGGCCTGCGCCTCGGCCCGCTGGCTCTCGGAACGCCCACCGAACCACCGCCGGGTACCGCCACCGGCGAAGGCGGCGGGCAACACGAGGACAACCAGCGGAAGCGGCAACAGAACAAGTCCGAGCAGATCACGCCCGGCGCTGCGCACCCCCGTAGCCCTGAACCCGGCACGCAGGCGGGGAACTTGCCGACCGCAGGACACAAACGGCGTGTACGGCTGCGAAGGTGTCGCCGGTGTCGCCGTCACTTCCCTCTCCCGTGCTGTGATCCGTCCTGCCCCGGTGGTGGCCCCGATTCATTCTCCCACCAGGTAAGGACGAACACACGGGCCGGTTAGTTCGCGGTACGCACCGTGACTTTGCCGTCCTGGGTGTGGGCGGACACCACATGGGAGCTGCTCTCGTCACGGGGCACCGACACATCCACGGAGCCGTCCTCGGCACCGGTCGTCACCTTGTACGAGGCATCCGGCAGCCCGATGGTGAGCGACCCGTCCTGCCCACGCGCCGAGACCCGGTCCGGAACGGAGGCGAATTCAAGATGAGTGGACCCGTCCTGCGTGTTCACATCTACGCGCCGGGAGTCGATACCGCTGGCATGGACGGACCCGTCCTCGGTACGCAGAGTCAGGCGCCCGGAAACATCCTCGACCCGTACGGACCCGTCCGCGGCCCGGATGTCAACCGCTTCCTTGAACCCGGTGGCCCGCACGCTCCCGTCCTGGTCCTTCACCGTGAGGGCAACCCCGCGCGGCACCACGATCCGGTGCTTGGCCGAGCAGTCGGCGACCACACCGGAGCAGTGCACACGAAGCTTGAGCGTGCCGTCCTCGGCCATACTCCAAGTGATATCGGGATCCTTGCCGATGGCGACACTGGCCTTGAACCACCGGGTCACCTTGACCTCGTCCACGTCCCCCACGACCAGCTCCAGCGCCGAATCATCAGAATCAACGGTCAACGTCCGCCCACTGAGCGCGAACGACCGAGTCTCCGGATCCGTGTCCTCGTCGGCACTGTTCCCACACCCGGAGGCAAGCAGCCCCGCGGCGACAACCCCCACTCCCACAGCGGCCAGGGACCCGCGGCGCCCCCACCCGGAACGCCGCACACCACTGCTCGAAGAACGCTGACGACCACTCATGACGGGACTCCCCCAGATTCGAACGCCCACGGCCCCACGCTGTGCCCGGACATACTTCGACCGTACGGATCCGGTCGCGCCAAGGGGATCCGGACCACTCCCGCATATGAGGTGGGGTAAACCCCCGCATGCCCCGGAGCCGAGAACGGGTTTGCGGGTCACCGCCCCGGGCAATGTAGGCTGTCGACTCGTCCCGGGCGCGTAGCTCAGTGGTAGAGCGCCGCCCTTACAAGGCGGATGTCGGCGGTTCGAAACCGTCCGCGCCCACCAGGTCCAGGACACGACTAAGGCCCAGGTCAACCGGCGCGAAGCCGGATGCCTGGGCCTTGATCATTTCGGCAGCAGGCCGAGAGGGTCCTCGGTGAGCAGGACCGGCGCGGACAGGGACTCGGTGTAGGCCCGGCGCGAGAAGACGTAAGGACCGAGCGGCAGTTCGCCCCACTCCGGTCGGTTGGTCTGGTGGAAGTCCGACCAGACGACCTCCGTCGCCGTGGCGCGGACCATGGCGAGCAGGGGCCAGCACGCGTCGATCCCGCAGGGGCAGCCCAGGAGGCACAGGGCGCCGGTGTGGTGGTCGCGGAGCTCCGGTGGGGCGTCGCCCAGGAAGTGCGCCCGGGCCCGGGCTCCGTCGGCGTCGTCGTCCAGGTGCAGCGGGGCGTGCTGCCGCAGCAGGAACTCCTCGCGCTCCTCCGGGGTGTCGTCGTCCTCGTCCAGTTCCCGATCCCAGAGCGCGCGCGTCGCCTCCGCCACCAGGGCGCGCAGGTCCGTGCCGTCGATCCGGATGCCCCAGGCCGTGAGGTGCGGGTAGCCGGGGTGGGGGTGGTGCAGGAACTCCACCCGGTGCGTGACGGTCTGCGGACTCATACGCCCCATCCTGCGGCGCCCGCCCAGCCGACTCCACCGAGTATCGGCGCGTCCTGCCGGGGCACCGGCATGGCTGACCAGCAGACCGGACGTACCCACCGGCCCCCGCCCCGCTGGCCCGAGAGCCGGTTGCCGGCAGCCGGCAGCCGGCAGCCGCGCGGGAGCCCAGGGATGGCGTGACCGGCGCGCCGGGCGGATGCTGGGGTGAGGACGGTCGCCCTCCGCTCGGAAACGAGCGCGCACCCGAGGAGGCGGACATGGCCACGCATGTACTGCGTACGGCGCCCAGACGGCGGATCAGACTGGACGAGCACCTGCCGGTCGACCACCGGCTCAGCCTGTTCTACCGGATCGGCGCGGGGCTGATGGGGCTCGTGCTGCTCGCCTTCGGCATCCTGGGTCTGGTCGACCGGGTCGGGTTCTTCGACACCCAGGGGGACAAGGTCTCGGGGCTGAGCACCAACGGCGCGCTGAGCGTGATCTCGATCTGCGCCGGGCTGCTGCTCTTCGTCGGCATGGTCATCGGCGGCAACGTCGCCTCGACGATCAACATGGTCCTCGGAGTCCTCTTCATCCTCAGCGGCTTCGTGAACCTCGCCCTGCTCGACACGGACTACAACTTCCTGGCCTTCCGCATCCCGAACGTCCTGTTCAGTTTCGTGGTCGGCGTGATGCTGATGTTCTTCGGGATGTACGGGCGGGTCGGGTCGGCCCTGCCCCACGACAACCCGTACTGGCGGTCCCGCCATCCCGAACAGGCGGAGCGTGAGCAGCGGGTGAAGGCGGGGGCCGAACTGCGCGCGAAGGCCCTGGCACAGGGCAAGGGCTCCGCTCCGGCTCCCCTGGGAGAGAACCGCGGCGCCCGCTAACCTGTGCGCATGCCTCGCTATGAATACCGCTGCCGGACCTGCGGCGACACCTTCGAGAAGAGCCGTCCGATGGCCGAGTCGTCCGCGCCGGCGGCCTGTCCGGCCGGCCACGACGACACGGTGAAGCTGCTGTCGACGGTGGCGGTCGGCGGTTCCGCCTCGGCGCCCGCCGAGGCGCGCCGCGCCGGTGGCGGAGGCGGGGGTGGCGGTGGTTGCTGCGGCGGGGGCTGCTGCAGCTGACACCCGTACCTGCTGACACCCGTACCTGCTGACTCCCGTACCTGCTGACACCCATGCCTGGTGGCACACGCACCTTGCGCCGCCCGCACCGTGCGCGACCGCACCCGGTGACGCCCCCACCCGACGCCCGAGAACCCGGCTTCAGTCTGGCTTCAGCTTCGGGTCTCTAGCGTCGGGGGCGTGACCGACAGCAGCGCACCGCAGTGGATCAACGGCCTGATGGACACGCTCGGCGCCCCGGGCGCGGGCATCGCCATCGCCCTGGAGAACCTGTTCCCACCCATCCCCAGCGAGGTGATCCTGCCGCTCGCGGGGTTCGCGGCGAGCACCGGGCAGATGAACCTGTTCGCCGCCCTGCTCTGGACGACGGCCGGTTCGGTCGTCGGGGCGCTCGCGCTGTACGGCGTGGGGGCGCTGCTCGGCCGCGACCGTACGGTGGCGATCGCGGCGCGGCTGCCGCTGGTCAAGGTGTCCGACATCGAGAAGACCGAGGCCTGGTTCTCCCGGCACGGCACCAAGGCCATCTTCTTCGGGCGGATGATCCCCGTCTTCCGCAGTCTGATCTCGGTGCCGGCGGGCGTCGAGCGCATGCCCCTGCCCGTCTTCCTCGGTCTGACGACCCTGGGCAGCGCCATCTGGAACACGGTCTTCGTCCTCGCCGGCTATTTCCTGGGCGAGAACTGGACCGACGTCGCCGGCTACGTGTCGACGTACTCGAAGGTCGTCCTGGCCGGCGCGGCGCTCGCGGTGCTGGTGCTCGTGGGCGTGCGCCTGTTCCGGCCGGGGCGCGGTGGCCGACGGCGTGCGGAGAAGGACTCCGGTACCCGCACGCCCCGTACTCCCACCGACACGCCTACCGGATCGCGCTGAGGAACTCCCCGAGGATCCGCTCCCCCGCGACCACACCACGCTCCGCAAGCGCGGTGACCCCCGGTGCCGTCCATCCCGCCTCGGCCAGCTCGCCGTGGCCCGGCCGCCAGCCGCGGTCCGCGGCCAGCAGCAGGTCGGCGTCGAGCAGGGAGTCGCCTGCCGCGAGGGTGAGGGCCGCCCCCGTACGGCGGGCGACCTCCCGCATGGCCGCGCTCTTGGTGAGGGGCTTCGGTACGGCGTAGACCTTGCGGCCCTGGACCGAGACGGTCCAGCCGCGGTTCTCCGCCCAGACGGCCAGTTCCTTGGCCCAGTCCGCGGGGAGCAGGTCGCGCTCGACGACGAAGTACACGAAGAGGTCCTCGGCGACCCGCTGCTTGACCACCCACGCCGGGTCGGCGGTGGCCGCCATGTGCGCGCGCACCTCGTCCAGCGGGGCGCACTCGCTCGCCAGGCGCTCGGCCACCCGGGCCTGCCACGCGGGGTCGGAGACGCCGTCGACGAGGAGGTGGCCGCCGTTGGCGCAGATCGCGTACTTGGAGGCGGGGCCCGGGAGCCGGATGCGGTGGTACTGCTCGCGGGTACGGGTCGTGGTCGGGACGAAGTCCGCCGCCTCGCCCAGTTCGGTGAGCAGTCCGGCCGCGGTCTCGGTCACGTACGACAGCGGCTTGCTCTGGTACACCTCGACGCAGAGCAGCCGGGGCGCCTCGGCGTCGGGGCCGGTCAGGGCCAGCGCGTTGGCGGAGTAGATGAGCGTCCGGTCGAGGTCGCTGGCGACGAGCGCGCGCGGAGCGGGGCCGGGCATCAGACCGTCACCGACTTGCCGTCGGCGCCGGTCGCGCCGCGCGTGTACTTGGGGTGGATCAACCCGACGCAGGTGTACGGGAGTTCGGCCACCTCCTCGACGGGTACACCGCGCTGTTCGGCGAGCAGGCGTACGTGGTCGAGGTCGGCGCCCGCCCCGGCCCGGGCGAGGATCTTCCAGGGGACGCGGCGCAGCAGCACCCGGGTCGTCTCGCCGACGCCCGGCTTGACGAGGTTCACGTCGTGGATGCCGTACTCCTCGCTGATCCGCTCGACGGCCGCCCAGCCCTCCCAGGTCGGGGCGCGGTCGGCGGAGAGCAGTTCCTTGACCCGGTCGTCCACCGCGTCGCCGATCTCGTCGAAGCGGGCGGAGATCGCGTCCAGGAACTCGACGGAGACGTCCGTGCCGGCGAGTTCGCGGTAGAACTTCGCCCCGTGGTAGTCGTGTTCGCCGACCAGGTCGGCACGGAGCACCGTACGTGAAATGAGCCCGGAGACCGTGGAGTTGAGGCAGGCGGAGGGGATGAGGAAGTCCTCGCGGGTGCCGTACGTGCGCACGCAGGAGCCGGGGTCGGCGAGGACCGCGATCTCCGGGTCGAAGCCGGTGATGCCGTCGGATGCCTCGAACTCCTCGATGGCCTGGGCGAGTTCGCGGGTGATGGCGCCCTTGCCGGTCCAGCCGTCGACGAAGACGACGTCGGCCGGGTCGTGGTGGGCGGCGAGGTAGCGCAGCGCGTTGGCGTCGATGCCGCGTCCGCGCACGATGGAGACGGCGTAGTGCGGCAGGTCGAGGCCGTGGCGGTGCCGGGCCCAGCGGCGCATCAGGACGCCGACGGGGGTGCCGGCGCGGGCCAGGGAGACGAGCACGGGACGCGGGGAGCGTTCGGCGAGGACGGTCTCGGTGACCGCGCCGACGGCCGTGGCGATCCGGGCGGCCGAACCGGCGAGCGCGTCGCGGAACAGCTCCTGGTACTGCGGGCTCGGCTGGTACTCCACCGGGAGCGACTCCGCGTAGTGGGCGCCGCCGCTCTGGATGGCCTCCTCGCGCTCCTCGGTGGGCGCTTCGAGGCGGGTGTCCGAGAGGTCCTGCAGCAGCCAGCCGACCTCGTCCGCCGCGTACGAGGAGAAGTCGGGACCGCGGAGGGGCTCGGGCAGCATCAAAGGCCTTTCAGCGGATCGCGGTGCGGATTCCTGTACGGACTCCGCACCGGAATCCCGTGCGGGTTCGGGTACGTACGAGGGGACGACGGCCAGCAGCACACTGCCCGCGTGTGCGGCGAGCCGCGCCAACAGGCCGTCCGGGGCGTGCAGTTCGGGGGTGTCGGCGGTGGAGTCGACCACGGCGACGACGGCGTCGAAGCCGGCGCCCGCGACGTTGTAGGCGTACCGCTCGCCGGGCCCGTCGGCCGGGCCGTCGTGGGCGGGGAAGACGAGCCGGGTACGGATCGCGTAGCCGGGGTCGTCGACGGCCAGGACGGGAGAGCGGGTGGTCGTGGAGTAGCGCACCTCGGCGTCGGTCAGCTTCTCCAGCGCGACACCGAGCCGCAGCGGCGCGTACATCAGCTCCTCGAAGCCGAGTACGAGGACGCGGCCGCGGCGGGCGCCGGGCGGGAGCGCGTCGGCTATTCGGGCGGCCATGGCGGGCAGGGCGCCCTCCAGGCGGACGCGGTGTCCGGGCGTGAAGCCGTGCCGTCCGCCGTCGGCGAGGCCCTGCGGCCAGCCGAGGTCGACGCGGGTGATCGTGCCGGGCTCCGGGCGGGGCGCGGGGGCCACGGCCGTCGCCTCGTGCTCGGCGACCAGCGCCTGCCCCTTCTCCAGTACGCCGTCCGGCAGCCGTACCGTGCCGGAGGCGGCCGTCACGAGGTCCACGGTCGCGTCGATCTCCTGGGCGAAGTCCGCCAGGCGGCCGAGGTCCGCGGCTGAGCGCATGTCGACCAGGGCGACTATCACGTACCGGCCGCGCGGATAGCGTTCGTGCAGGTCACGGATGGTGTTGAGGATCGTGTTGCCGGTGGAGAACTCGTCGTCGACGAGGACGAGCGGGCCGTCGCCGGCCAGCAGGTCCGGGTTCTCCGGGAGCAGCAGGTGCGAGGTGGCGTGCGAGTGCGACTCCTCGAAGCCGCCCGCCGTCGCGACGCCCTCGACGGGGCGCCGGGTCGAGTGGAGGCAGGGGGCGAGGCCCACGCCGTCCGCGACCGAGTGGCCGAGCCCGGTGGCCGTCTCCGCGTAGCCGAGGACGACGGCCCGGGCGGCCTCGTCCTCGCCGAGCAGGTCGCGTACGCGCAGCCCGAGCGCGAATCCGTACCCGTACACGACGGCGGGTGACTGCGGTACGTGCTTGCCCAGCACGTTCGACACGAGCAGATGCGCCCGCTTGGGGTTGCGCCGGAGGGCGAGCCCCAGCAGCTCCCCGAGCCCTTCGTCCCCGAGGAGCTCGACGCCGAGGCGCCCGGCGACCCAGCTCCCGGACCAGACCTCGCCGACGGATCCCTCACCGGGCCCGTCGACGGGTCCGCGCGCGGCGGCCCGGCCCCCGGACCCGGCTCCCGCCCTGGTTCCGGGGCGGAAGCCCGTCGCGGACCAGACGCCGGACCCGTCGTTCACAGCCTTGTTCATGGATTCCTTGCGTGTCGGCCGAGGATGGTGTGTCAGCCGGGAATTCCGGCGGCGAGCAGCTCCACGAAGCCGATGTCCTCGTTGGTGACACCGAAGACCTCGGCGCGCTGGAGGGTGCGTTCCGCCCAGGCGCGGTGCGGCTTCACCTCGTTCATCTTGTTCGTGTACGCGGACCGCAGCACCCCTCCGCCGCCCCGCTCGGGCCGCAGGATGTCCTGGGCGTCGCTGAACTCCTCGTGACTGACGACGGACAGGGCGTGCACGGGCAGTACGTGCGAGGGGTGGATGCAGGTCTTGCCCTGCAGCCCGTTGGCCCGGTCGAGGGAGATCTCCCGCAGCAGGCCGTCCATGTCGTGCTCGATCAGGGTGGCGCGCAGGGCGTCGGCCTCCGGATGGAAGGGGCTGCGGCGCAGCTGCGGCTTGAACATGCGCTCCTGGACGCGGAAGTACTCCCACACGGGCCCGGTCACCGTGAATCCGGTGCCGTCGGCCCGCCCGAGGACGTTCACCACGTCCGCTATCACGGAGGCCACTATCTGCACGTCGTACGCGGTCATGTCGGGCGCCCTGCGCAGCCCGTAGGCCGAGCAGAAGTCGGTGACGCCGAGCCGCAGGGCGAGTACGCGGTCGCGGTACTTGTCGACGGACCGGAAGATCCCGGCGAGGGTCTCCGCCCTGGACTCGCGGTACAGCAGATCGGGCGATTCGAGGACGGGCATGGCGAAGAGCCGCCGTTCGCTCGCGCCCTCGGCCTCGGTGAGCGCCTCCAGGAACGGGATTCCCCGCTCCTCGGTGAACTTCGGCAGTACGAATCCGGACAGGAGCCGCACGGCGGCGCCGAGCCGCCGGACGAGGTCGGGGATCTGCTCGGCGGTCCTGACCCGGATGAAGAGCAGGGGCAGCTCAGCCTCGGGGCGGTCGGCCAGGTCACGGAACTGTCTGACGAGGTTCTCCTCGGCGTCCGCGACGTCCGCGTCGCCGATCGAGTCCTCCAGGCACACCACCATCGAGACGACACCGCGGCCGACCTGCTTGACGATGTCGTCGGCCAGCTTCTGCCTGGTCGCGGGCGAGTAGAGGGTCGCTCCGAGTGCCGCGGCCAGCACTCGGGGCGAGGAGTCCGCGGTGAAGACGCACGGCTCCTGGAAGAAGAGGCGCTCCCGCACCTGAGGGGCAATATGCCCGAAATGACGCATGAGTCTCCCCCGGGGCGGCTAGATGGCCTGACGATATGTGGCCGGTAATAGTACGTAGAGATCCGTGTCCGGGATTCCCATCGGGCATGAAATTCAGGTAACGCCGACAAACACCATTGTGCCCGCCCATCCGCGCGGCAAGCCGAACGGGAGCACACCCCCGCGTTGTCCCGACCACGGCCGAGAAGGCAGGATGACCGCATGACGCACGCCATGCTGAAGGGGTCGAACGTCCCGCTGGACGCCACGGCGGTGCGCGCCGTGCTGCGCTGGACGCCGGGACGGGGTGTCCCGGACGTGGATGCCTCCGCACTTCTCCTCGGCCCCGACGGTCGGGTGCGCTCCGACGAGGACTTCGTTTTCTACAACCAGCCCCGGCATCCTTCGGGCAAGGTCTGGCGACTCGGCAAGAAGCGCGTGAACGACGGTCTCGCCGAGGGGCTCACCGACACGATCCAGTCGGATCTGGCCGGCGTCGACAACGGTGTGGGACGGATTCTCCTTGTCGCTTCCGCCGACGACGTCACCTTCGACCGGGTGCGCGCGCTGCGGATTCTGGTGTTCGACGCCACGATCGGGGACGCCGAGCCGCTGGCGTACTTCGACATCAAGCCGGAGACCGGCGAGGAAACCGCGCTGATCTGCGGTGAACTGTACCGGCGTGGCGAGGGCTGGAAGTTCCGGGCGCTCGGTGAGGGCTATTCGAACGGTCTGCAGGGGCTCGCTGCCGACTTCGGCATCTCGGTGGACGAGTCCGAGGCCGCCGGGGCCTCCGGGACCTCCGAGTCCGAGGACGGCCCGGCGTCCGCCGGGCAGGCCGGTTCTCAGCCGCTGCCGCCCGAGCAGCCCACCACGCAGGTGCCTCAGCAGCCGGTGCAGCCCGCGTACGGATATCCCCCGGCCGCGGCCGGTCCTGATCCCACTCGGCAGCAGCCGCCTGCCACGCAGCCCGCCTACGGGTATCCGCAGCCGACCAGCGCGCCGGCCTATGGGTATCCGCCGCCCCAGCCTGCCGCGGCGACCGCCCAGTCCGGCTACGGCTACCCGCAGCCGGTGGGGCCCGCCCAGGACCCCGACTTCCGGCTGCCGCCGCAGGGGCCGCAGTTCATCGGCCGCTAGGCCTGGCCCCGTAAGGGGCGCGGGGCCGGGTCGATGTGCGGCTCCGCCCGTGCCCCTGACGGGGCCGCTAACGGTCGGCCTTGGCCTTGTAGCCTCGGCCCCACTGGAGGCCCCAGCCGTAGAGGCGGTCCAGCTCCGCCTGGAAGCCGTACACGAACTTCACCTCGCGGCGGACCACGAGTTCGTTCTTGACGTTCTCGATCATGACGACCGCGCAGGACCTGGCCTGGGAGTGCCGCTCGTCGAGGCCGATCTCGATCCGGGGCCCGTTGCTCGGGTACAGGGTCACGATGGCGTGCGTACGGTCGAAGGCGGGGGTCTGGTCGTAGATGTAGACGAAGACCAGCAGCCGCTTGATGTTCTCGCGGTGGTCGAGGTTGACGAAGATCGTCTCGCCCGAGCCGGAGCCGAACCGGTCGTCACCGCTGAGCTTCACGTAGGGCGCGCCGTTGAGGTCCCCCAGGAAGCCCCCGAGCGGCTGGACGACTCCCTTGCTGCCGTCGGTCAGCTCGTACATGCAGCCGAGGTCGAGGTCGACGTTGACCATGGACTGGGTGTGCGCCTGCACCACTTCCGGCTTCAGGGCCTTGAAGGGGTGGCGCAGCAGACTCCCCCGCTGGGCCCCGCCTATGTCGGAGGTCCGCATCCGCCACGAGAGGTTGATACGGAGATTGCCGGTGGCCGCACCCTGCTTGGTGAGTGAGATCGTCTGGTTCCGTTTGGTCAGTTCGATGGCGTTGGTCGCCGCACTGCCCGAGTCGAACTGCGTCGACCGCCCGCGCCACAGGCCTTCCCAGAAACTCATTCCCGCCCCCACGCTCGCCTGTTCACCCCGCCCCGACGGAAAATCGGGGCCCCATACGCCGGGGCGGCTGCCGAGGACTCCTCGGCAACCGCCCCTCACAGAGCGTTCCTCAACCTGACCGGTGTCACACCCCGGACGAGACCTCTGTCTTGTCGTCCGAGGGGTCAGCTTTTCCCTCCGCGGCCTCCAGCGCCTTGTTGCGGCGCACCGAGGACCAGAAGGACCAGGCGATCAGCACGACACCGATGAGACCGGTGATGATCTCGTTGACCTCGAAGCGGATGGTCACCAGGAGGATCATGGCGAGGGCGCCGATGGCGTAGTGCGCGCCGTGCTCCAGGTACACGTAGTCGTCGAGGGTGCCCTGGCGGACCAGGTAGACGGTCAGCGACCTGACGTACATGGCGCCGATGCCGAGGCCCAGCGCCATCAGGACGATGTCGTTGGTGATGGCGAAGGCGCCGATGACACCGTCGAAGGAGAAGGACGCGTCCAGCACTTCGAGGTACAGGAACATGAAGAAGGCGGCCTTGCCGACGAGGGCTCCCGCGGAGATCTCCTTGCCCTTCGCCTTGGCCTCCTCCTCGGCCTCGTGCTCGCGCTCCTCGGCCTCTTCGAGACGGTTCTCGAAGAATCCGGAGAGCCCGCCGACGACCAGGTACGTGATGAGGCCGGCGACGCCCGCGAGCAGGACCGTCTCCGCCTTGTCGGCGGATCCCGCGTGCAGGTGGGCCTGCGGGGCCAGGAACAGCGCGGTGACCAGCAGGATGATCAGGGCGATGCAGGCCGACAGCATGTCGACCTTGCCGAGCTTGGCGAGGGGGCGCTCCAGCCAGCCGAGCCACTTGATGTCACGGTCCTCGAAGATGAAGTCGAGGAAGATCATCAGCAGGAACATGCCACCGAAGGCGGCGATCGACGGGTGGGCGTCGGTGACCAGTTCCTGGTATCGGTCGGCGTCGTTCAGTGCGAGGTCGACCGCTTCGATGGGGCCGAGCGAGGCACTGATCGCGACGATCACGACGGGGAAGACGAGCCGCATTCCGAATACGGCGATCAGGATGCCGACGGTGAGGAAGATCTTCTGCCAGAAGGCACTCATCTTCTTCAGGATTCCGGCGTTGACCACCGCGTTGTCGAAGGACAGCGAGATTTCGAGGATGGACAGGATCAGCACGATCCCGAACGCGGTCCATCCGCCGATCAAAACCGCTGCGACCAGGCCGAGCGCGGTGACCGCGAACGACCAGCCGAAGGTTTTCAGAACCACTGGCTACCCAATCGTGAGTTGGGGGGCTACCCCCGGACGAAGTCCGGAGGGGGTTTCCCCCCGCCGTACCCGGCTTTACGAAACATTGACCTCGAAGTCTAGAGGGCCGACCCTCCGGAGGAGAGGGCCGGGCCCTTCCGCTCGAAGAGTCGCAGGTCCAGAGGGTCCGAACCCAGGTGACGCGCCTTCTGCCACCTGGGCCGTCTCACTTTTCGTGACGCCACTTCACACCACTTCGCGACACCACGGCCGACCCTCTGATCACAGGGGTGGCCTTCCGCGTACCCGGCTTTACGAAACGTTGACTCCGAAGTCCAGGGCGATGCCCCGCAGCCCGGACGCGTAGCCCTGGCCCACCGCGCGGAACTTCCACTCGCCGCCGTAGCGGTAGACCTCACCGAAAATCATCGCGGTCTCCGTGGAGGCGTCCTCGGAGAGGTCGTAACGGGCCAGCTCCTGGCCGTCGGCCTGGTTCACGACCCGGATGAACGCGTTGCTGACCTGGCCGAAGGTCTGGCCGCGGTTGTCGGCGTCGTGGATCGAGACCGGGAAGACGATCTTCTCGACGTTGGCGGGCACCTTGGAGAGGTCGATGAGGATGGACTCGTCGTCGCCCTCGCCCTCACCCGTGAGGTTGTCCCCGGTGTGCTCGACCGAGCCGTCCGGGCTCTTCAGCTGGTTGTAGAAGATGAACCACTCGTCGCCGAGCACCCGACCCGAGTTGCACATCAGTGCACTGGCGTCGAGGTCGAAGTCGGCTCCGGTGGTGGAGCGCGCGTCCCAGCCGAGCCCGATCATCACCTGTGTGAGGTTCGGTGCGGCCTTGGAGAGGGAGACATTGCCCCCCTTGGCGAGCGTGACGCCCATGTTTCGGTCCTCTCCGGTGAAGCCATTGGTTGTCCAGCACGTCCGGCGCCGCACTGGGCCCTGCCGTCGTCTTCCCGGCGGACGGGAAGGTGACGGCTGGGCCGTGAGTGTGCAGCGCCGGACGGGAAGTGGTGAAGCGGCCCGGAGTCGCGGACGACCCCGGGCGGGGCCCCGCCGTGACGACAGGGCCGAGGGCTCAGACGTTGACGCCGAAGTCCTGCGCGATGCCGCGCAGGCCTGAGGCGTACCCCTGGCCGATGGCGCGGAACTTCCACTCCGCGCCGTGGCGGTACAGCTCGCCGAAGACCATCGCGGTCTCCGTCGAGGCGTCCTCGGAGAGGTCGTACCGGGCGATCTCCGCCTCGCCGGCCTGGTTCACGACGCGGATGAACGCGTTGCGCACCTGGCCGAACGACTGCTGGCGGTTCTCGGCGTCGTAGATCGATACCGGGAAGACGATCTTCTCGATGTCCGCCGGGACACCGGCGAGGTTGACCTTGATCTGCTCGTCGTCGCCCTCGCCCTCACCGGTGGTGTTGTCACCGGTGTGCTCGACGGAGCCGTCGGGGCTCTTCAGGTTGTTGAAGAACACGAAGTTGGCGTCACTGCTGACCTTGCCCTCCGCGTTCGTCAGGATCGCGCTGGCGTCGAGGTCGAAGTCGGTACCGGTGGTGGTGCGAATGTCCCACCCCAGACCGATGATGACCGCGGTCAGGCCCGGCGCCTCCTTGGAAAGCGATACGTTGCCGCCCTTGCTGAGGCTGACTCCCACGAGTCCTCCCAATGGTGTCCGGGGGCGGGAAGCCCCGTAGTGCGTTGGTATCGGATCAACGAGTCGATCCTAGTGAGAGGTTCCCCGCCACCGCAGTCCCTGGGGCACGAAGAATCCCGAAGTGTCGGCATCCAGGGCGGGGCGGGACGGTGCCGCGGACGGCCGCGGCACCGGCGTCACAGGGCGTCGAGCGCCCGTACGTACTCGTCCAGGTCCCGTGCGTCCGGCAGGGCGTTGACGACGGTCCAGCGGACGACGCCCTCCTTGTCGATGACGAAGGTGCCGCGCACCGCGCAGCCCTTGTCCTCGGCGAAGACGCCGTACGCGCGCGAGACCTCGCCGTGCGGCCAGAAGTCCGACAGCAGCGGGTACTCCAGGCCCTCCTGCTCGGCGAAGACGCGCAGGGTGTGGATGGAGTCGTTCGAGACGGCGAGGAGCTGGGTGTCACGGTCGGCGAACCGCGGCAGGTTGTCGCGCAGCGCGCAGAGTTCGCCGGTGCACACGCCGGTGAAGGCGAAGGGGTAGAAGAGCAGCACCACGTTCTTGGCGCCGCGGAAGTCGGAGAGCTTCACGGTGGCACCGTGATTGTCCTTGAGCTCGAAGTCCGGGGCCTTGTCGCCGACCCCGATCGTCTCGCTGACCATGGTCCTGCGTCCCTTCCGTCGACGGGTCCGTACGAGTGACACCCACCCTACGCAGCGCTCCCGCCCCCACCCCGAAAGGGGGCGCGGGGAACGGCGCGGCCAGCCACAGCGGACCCGCACCCACCCACCGGGCCCCCGCAAGGCCCACCGCAGGTGCCCGCGGCCCCGGGCCGGAGTCAGGGCCGGAACGGACAAGGCCCCCGCCGACCGAAGTCGACGGGGGCCTCCTGGCCTCGGCTGCGCCTCAGCGCTTCTTGGCCGCCGTCTTGGGCGTAGCCAGCTTCGTGCCGCTCCAGTCCTTCCCCACGCTGATGCCCTTGGTCTGGGACAGACCCGCGGTCGTCACAGCTTCGGCGATGTCGCTGGGCTCCACATAACCGTCTCGGCCGGTCTTGGGCGTCAGCAGCAGGACGGCGCCGCCCTCTTCGACGTACGTGGTGGCGTCCACCAGCGCATCCGTCAGGTCGCCGTCGTCGTCTCGGAACCAGAGCACAACGGCGTCGGCGACGTCGTCGTACTCCTCGTCCATGAGCTCGCTGCCGATTACTTCTTCAATGGCCGAGCGGAGCTCCTGGTCGACGTCGTCGTCGAAGCCGATCTCCTGGACCACCTGCTCGGGCTGGAATCCCAGCCTGGCGGCCAGGCTCGTCCGCTCCTCCGCGTGGTCCGCGGTCGCGCTCACGGGTTGCCTCCTGATCATGTTCGGTAATGGGGTCCTCCCCGGCTCGGACGAAGCCGAGATCCTGGGGAAGTTCAAGCCACGCGCGTGCGCGCAGCATTGGCCGTAGTCCACACGGGCGGGGCGGATCGCGCAAGTACCCGGCCGTCAAGACCGCCGAAACGGTGACGATCCAGGCCGTGTCGCCGCAACTCCAGTCAGGGAATCACAGCCGCTCGTGACGCACACCACAGGAATCTGCCCGGTTTGTGAATTTCGGAACCCTACGAGGGTACGAGACTCGAATGCCTTTGCGGTACGCGTCACGGGTCGGGCGTATCGTTGCGATTTGCCGGACCCGCCCTCGGGAGAGCGGGACGAACGTGTCGGTTACCTCTCGGTAGAGATGACGTTTCCGCTCCCGAGGTACACGATGGGGAACGGCGCAGACGCCCAGGAAACCAGAGAAAAACCAAAGAAAAAACTGAGAAGAACCGAGAAGAAGCGGCCCCCTGAGAGCGAAGGAACAGCGTGGCTTCCGGACCCGATCGCAACCCGATCATCATTGGCGGCCTTCCGAGTCAGGTCCCTGACTTCGATCCCGAAGAGACCCAGGAGTGGCTCGACTCCCTCGACGCCGCTGTCGACCAGCGCGGCCGGGAACGGGCCCGCTATCTCATGCTGAGGCTGATCGAACGCGCACGCGAGAAGCGTGTGGCCGTGCCCGAGATGCGCAGCACCGACTACGTCAACACCATCGCCACCAAGGACGAGCCGTTCTTCCCCGGCAACGAGGAGATCGAACGCAAGATCCTCAACGCGACCCGCTGGAACGCGGCCGTGATGGTGTCCAGGGCCCAGCGCCCCGGGATCGGCGTCGGCGGCCACATCGCCACCTTCGCGTCCTCCGCGTCGCTCTACGACGTGGGCTTCAACCACTTCTTCCGCGGCAAGGACGGGGGTGACGGCGGCGACCAGATCTTCTTCCAGGGGCACGCCTCCCCCGGCATCTACGCCCGCGCGTTCCTGCTGGACCGCCTCGACGAGCGGCAGCTGGACGCCTTCCGGCAGGAGAAGTCGAAGGCCCCGTACGCGCTGTCGTCGTACCCGCACCCGCGGTCGATGCCGGACTTCTGGGAGTTCCCGACCGTCTCCATGGGCCTGGGTCCGCTCGGCGCGATCTTCCAGGCGCGGATGAACCGCTACATGCAGGCGCGCGACATCGCGGACACCTCCAAATCCCACGTCTGGGCGTTTCTCGGCGACGGCGAGATGGACGAGCCGGAGTCGCTCGGACAGCTGTCCATCGCCGCGCGCGAGGGCCTGGACAACCTCACCTTCGTAGTCAACTGCAACCTCCAGCGTCTCGACGGGCCCGTCCGCGGCAACGGAAAGATCATCCAGGAGCTGGAGTCGCAGTTCCGCGGTGCCGGCTGGAACGTCATCAAGCTGGTCTGGGACCGCAGTTGGGACCCGCTGCTCGCGCAGGACCGCGACGGCGTGCTCGTCAACCAGCTGAACACCACGCCCGACGGCCAGTTCCAGACGTACGCCACCGAGACGGGCTCGTACATCCGCGAGCACTTCTTCGGTCACGACCACCGGCTGCGGGCGATGGTCGAGAACATGACCGACGACCAGATCCTGCACCTGGGCCGCGGCGGCCACGACCACAAGAAGGTCTACGCGGCGTACGCGGCGGCCAAGGCGCACACCGGCCAGCCGACCGTGATCCTCGCGCAGACGGTCAAGGGCTGGACGCTCGGCCCGAACTTCGAGGGCCGCAACGCCACGCACCAGATGAAGAAGCTGACGGTCGCCGACCTCAAGGGCTTCCGCGACCGGCTGCACCTGCCGATCTCCGACAAGGAGCTGGAGTCCGGCGCGCCGCCGTACTACCACCCGGGCCGGGACTCGGAGGAGATCCAGTACATGCACGACCGCCGCAAGGGGAACGGCGGATACGTCCCGACGCGGGTCGTGCGGTCGAAGCCGCTCGTACTGCCCGAGGACAAGACGTACGCGAGTGTGAAGAAGGGCTCGGGTCAGCAGTCGATCGCCACGACCATGGCGTTCGTACGGCTGCTCAAGGACCTCATGCGGGACAAGGAGATCGGCAGGCGGTTCGTGCTGATCGCGCCCGACGAGTACCGCACGTTCGGCATGGACTCGTTCTTCCCGAGCGCGAAGATCTACAACCCGCTCGGGCAGCAGTACGAGGCCGTGGACCGGGACCTGCTGCTCGCGTACAAGGAGTCGCCGACCGGGCAGATGCTGCACGACGGCATCTCCGAGGCGGGCTGTACGGCCTCCCTGATCGCGGCCGGCTCGGCCTACGCGACGCACGGCGAGCCGCTCATCCCGGTGTACGTCTTCTACTCGATGTTCGGTTTCCAGCGCACCGGTGACCAGTTCTGGCAGATGGCCGACCAGTTGGCGCGCGGGTTCGTACTGGGTGCGACCGCGGGACGCACGACCCTGACCGGTGAGGGTCTGCAGCACGCGGACGGGCACTCGCAGTTGCTCGCCTCGACCAACCCCGGCTGTGTGGCGTACGACCCGGCCTACGGGTTCGAGATCGCGCACATCGTGAAGGACGGGCTGCGGCGGATGTACGGCTCGTCCGACGAGCACCCGCACGGCGAGGACGTCTTCTACTACCTCACCGTCTACAACGAGCCGATCCAGCACCCGGCCGAGCCGGCGGACGTCGACGTCGAGGGCATTCTCAAGGGCATCCACCGCTTCGCGCCCGGGACTTCGGGTTCGATCCCGGCGCAGATCATGGCGTCCGGTGTCGCGGTGCCGTGGGCCGTCGAGGCGCAGCGGCTGCTCGCCGAGGACTGGGACGTACGGGCCGACGTGTGGTCGGCGACCTCCTGGAACGAGCTGCGGCGCGAGGCCGTGGAGGTGGAGCGGCACAATCTGCTCCACCCCGAGGAGGAGCAGCGTGTTCCTTATGTGACGCGCAAACTGTCGGGGGCCGAGGGGCCGTTCGTGGCCGTCTCCGACTGGATGCGGTCGGTTCCGGACCAGATCTCGCGGTGGGTGCCGGGGACTTACCAGTCCCTGGGGGCCGACGGGTTCGGGTTCGCCGATACGCGGGGGGCTGCTCGGCGGTTCTTCCACATCGACGCGGAGTCGATCGTGGTGGGGGTGCTGACGGAGCTCGCGCGTGAGGGGAAGGTCGACCGTTCGCTGCTGAAGCAGGCGATCGATCGGTATCAGCTGCTCGATGTGGCCTCGGCGGATCCCGGCGTCGCGGGGGGCGACGCCTAGGCCTTGGCCTTGGCCTGACCTGGGCGTCGCTGTCCGGTGCGGGTGCCTGGGTGCTGGCCGCGCAGTTCCCCGCGCCCCTGAAAGCACCGGGGCGCGGGCCGGCGTCATGTGCGGGTGAGTGAGGGCTGAGCGCGCAGTTCCCCGCGCCCCTAAATGCACCGGGGCGCGGGCCGGCGTCACGTGCGGGTCCGTGAAGGCTGAGCGCGCCGTTCCCCGCGCCCCTAAATGCACCAGGGCGCGGGCCGGCGTCACGTGCGGGTCCGTGAAGGCTGAGCGCGCCGTTCCCCGCGCCCCTGAATGCACCAGGGCGCGGGCCGGCGTCGAGTGCGGGTGCGTGAAGGCTGAGCGCGCCGTTCCCCGCGCCCCTGGCAGCGGGGCTGCGCCCCTGCTTTCGGTGCTGGCTGGGGGAATCGTGTCGCTCAGTCCCGGCGCCCCCCAAAGGGCGCGGGGAACTGCGCGACCAGCCCCCGCTCACCCGCACTCGACGACAAGCCGCACCCCGGTGCTTTCAGGGGCGCGGCGGGCGGCGGGGACAAAAATGTCCCCCGCCTCTCCCGGAGGGAGCCGCGGGGGACATCGTCAGATCTCGGATCGGTCAGAACATCATGCCGCCGGGGGATGCCGTTCCGGCCATCCACACGATGGCCAGGACGGTGTCGATCGCTCCCAGTACTACCGCGATCAGCGCCGGTACCTGACGGGTGCCGCTCCAGCGGCGCCCCATGGCCAGCCAGCCGCACACGATCGCCACCGGGCCGAGGATGATCCCCAGCACGAAGAATCCGGCGACCGCACAGATGGCTCCGATGATTCCGAGCGTCGCGCTGTCCGGCCCGCTCCGTGACCCCGTACGGCGACGCGAGCGAGGGTGTTTGCGCGAGGTGTGGCTGTAGCCCGCCATCATCAACTCCCTGGACCTCTGAGCCGACCGAATGCCGGTCGGTTCGGGCTCGGAAGTCGGGTACCCCGGTCATGTCAATTCAGACGCGTAGGTCTTTTCGGCGGTTGCGCGGCGTGCTGCCCCCCTCCGGCAGCACGCCGCGTCCTCACCGAACTGCCCGTTCCGTACGGATCAGTTGAGACAACTTTGACCTGCGACCCGGGCGATATGAAAGTCATACGGAAAGGTGTCACCCGGATAGGCGAAAGCCCCGCCGAACAACTCGGCGGGGCTGTATAGGAGATGCCGGAAGGCAGGGTCGCGGTCCTAGATGTGGCCGACTCCCGCGCCCGCGTCCGCGTTGGCGCCCCTCTTGGTGAGGAAGGCGACGAAGACGGCCACGACGGCGACGCCCGCCGCCACGAGGCTCGCCAGGCTCATACCGGAGATGAAGGTGTCGTGCGCGACCTCAGTGATCTTCGCGGCGATCTCCGGCGGCGTGCCGGGCGCCACCGGCGGCGCACCGACCTGCACCGCTTCCGCGGCCTGGTCGAGTTCGGCCGGGGAGAGCTTCGGGAGCCCCGCGTCGGCCCAGTTGCCCGCGAGGTCGTTGTCGACCTTGGAGGCCATCACGGCGCCCAGGACCGCCGTGCCGAGGCTGCCGCCGATCTGCATGGCGGCCTGCTGCAGGCCTCCCGCGACACCGGACAGCTCCATCGGCGCGTTGCCCACGATGACCTCGGTGGCGCCGACCATCACGGGCGCGAGGCCGAGGCCGAGCAGCCCGAACCAGATCGACATGAGCCCGCTGCCGGTGTCCGTCTCCAGGGTCGAGATGCCGAACATGGCGACGGCCGTGAACGCCATACCGCCCGCGAGCGGGACCCGCGGTCCCGTCTTGCCGATCAGCGCGCCGGCCAGCGGCGAGCCGACGATCATCATGCCGGTGAGCGGCAGCAGATGCAGACCCGCGTCGACCGGGCTCATCCCGTGCACGTTCTGCAGGTAGAAGGTGACGAAGAACAGGCCGCCCATGAAGGCGATCGCCATGAGCACCATCAGGACCACACCGGCCGACAGCGGCACGGAGCGGAAGAGGGCGAGCGGGATGAGCGGCTCGCGCACCCGGTTCTCCCAGAACGCGAACAGCGCGAAGCCGACCACCGAGACGCCGAGGAACGTCCAGGTCAGCGCGTCCCCCCAGCCCCACGCCGGAGCCTTGATGAGCGCCCAGACGAGACAGAACATGGCGCTGGACAGCAGGCCGATGCCGAGCAGGTCGAAGGAGCGCGGCGCGTTCTTGGCCCGGTGGTCGGTCAGGATCACCGCGCCGAGGACGACCGCGAGGATGCCGACCGGCACGTTGATGAAGAAGACGGACTGCCAGCTGACGTGCTCGACGAGCACTCCGCCGAGAATCGGGCCGCCCGCGGTGGAGGCGCCGATGACCATGCCCCAGATGCCGATCGCCATGTTCAGCTTCTCGGCCGGGAAGGTGGCCCGCAGCAGGCCGAGCGCGGCCGGCATCAGCAGCGCGCCGAACAGGCCCTGGAGCACCCGGAAGGTCACCACGAAGGCGATGCTGTCGGAGAGCCCGATGGCCCCGGAGGCCGCCGCGAAGCCGACCACGCCTATGAGGAAGGTCTGACGGTGGCCGAACCGGTCGCCGAGCTTGCCGGCCGTGATCAGGGTGACGGCGAGCGCGAGGAAGTAGCCGTTCGTGATCCACTGGACGTCTGCGAAGGTGGCGCCCAGATCCTTCTGGATGGCCGGGTTCGCGATGGCCACGATGGTGCCGTCGAGGGCCACCATCATGACGCCGACGGCCACGGTGATGAGGGTGAACCACGGGTGACCGCGGAGCCCCTCGGCCGGTGCCGGGCCGGAGGCGGCAGTCGGGGCCTCGTCGGCCGGGCCCGTCTTGTCGACGGTGGTCTGACTAGTCATGCGATCGAGATTAGTGACAGCCGCTGACAATTGACAAACCAATTCACAATTCGGTAACTGACAGGTCACCTGCCGAGCGGACGCGCCGCCCGGTGGACACCTGGATGCCCACCGGTGGACGGGAAAGAGGACACATGGACACGGCGCCACGACCGGGGCTGCGCGAGCGCAAGAAGCAGCGCACCCGGGACGCGCTGGTGCGGGCCGCCCTGGAGCTGTTCACGGCCAACGGGTACGAGCGGACGACCGTCGACGAGATCGCCGAGGCCGTCGACGTCTCCCAGCGCACCTTCTTCCGGTACTTCGCCGGCAAGGAGGAGGCCGCCTTCGCCGTCCAGGAGATGACGGAGTCGCACTTCCTGGCGGCGGTGCGCCAACGCCCGCCCCACGAACCGCCCTTGGACGCGCTGCGCCGGGCCGTCATGGCGAGCTGGGACACCATCGGGGAGGCCATCGAGGCCGTCGTCCCGATCGAACTGCACATGCGCACGTACCAGTTGATCGAGTCGACACCCGCGCTGCTCGCCATCCACCTGCGCCGCCACGAAGGGCTGGAGGAGCGGCTCGCCCGGACGATCGCCGAGCGCGAGGGCGTCGACGTGGACGCCGACCCGCGTCCGCGGGTGGCGGTGGCCCTGTTCGGCGGGGTGATGCGGCTGGCGGCCCGCCGGTGGGGCGCGGGCGAGGATTTCAGCGTGGCCGCCATGCGCGGGCTGACCGCCTCGTATCTCGACCAGATGGGGCCCGCGTCGGCCGAGAACTGGCGGCCGCGCGACGAGCCCGACCACGAGGACGGCGAGTAACCCCCCACCGACAGAGGGTTACGATCAAAGGGTGCGGATCATCCCATGTGCGTACACAGCGTGATGGCCCGCTCGAAGGCGGGCCCACTTTGCCCCAATTACCCCAACGGAAACGTGATCCGCCTCACTCGGTTAACGCGAGACCCTCTCGTTCTCCTAGTGTGTCCTTTCAGTGACTTCCTTCGACTCCACCCCCCAACTCAACGTCTGGCGCATGTTGCTCGCGCTGGCCGTGGTGTTCGTGATGCTCGGAACCACCGGCTGGACCGCGGTGCGCAGCCACAGAGCGGCGGCCACACCGCTCGCGGCCTCCCTCTCCGCCTGGGAACGCGGCCACATGGGCGGGCACCGGCTGCCGGACCCGGACAGGACGACGCCCACCCGGCTGACCCAGTTCTTCGCCTCGCTCGACGCGCACCAGCGGACCCGGCTCGCCGCCCGCTATCCGCTCGCGGTCGGCAACATGAACGGGGCGCCGGTGGATCTCCGCTACCGCGCCAACCGGATCGCCCTCGGCCAGGCACGCAAGGTCGAGCTCGAACGCATGCGGGACAACCGGCTCTCCGCGGTCGGCAAGCGCGACGCGGGCCGCCGGATGCACCGCTACGAGGCGCTGATGGCCGACAAGCGCCGCATCCTCGCCTTCGACCCGATGGGTTCGGGCCGGGTCGCGGAGGTCTTCGGGAACCTCGGCGGGGCCGAGCGGGTCTCGGTCGTGGTGCCCGGCGTCGACACCGACCTGCTGACCTTCCAGCGCACCGAGCGCAAGTACACGGCGCCGGTCGGCATGGCCAAGGCCCTGTACCGCGCCGAGCGGGACGCGAGCCCCGAGACGCGTACGGCCGTGATCGCGTGGGCCGACTACACGACGCCGAACGGGCTCGGCATGGACGCGGCCACCGGGACCCGCGCCGAGGAGGGCGCGGTCCGGCTCGCCGCCCTCGTACGGGCACTGCCCGGCCGCTCGCGCGTCGCGCTCTACTGCCACAGCTACGGATCCGTCGTCTGCGGTGTGGCCGCCCGGTCACTGCCGCCGCGGGTCTCCGACATAGCGGTCGCGGGCAGCCCCGGCATGCGGGTCGAGCGGGCTGCGCAACTGCGCACCGCGGCCCGGGTGTGGGCCGTACGGGACTCCGACGACTGGATTCAGGACGTACCGCACCTTGAGGTCGGCGGGCTCGGACACGGCGCCGATCCGATGTCCTCGGACTTCGGCGCACGCGTGCTGTCCGCGCGCGGGGCCAAGGGACACACCGGGTATTTCGAACCGGGCACCGACAGCCTGCGGAACTTCGCCGAGATCGGTATTGGCGCGTACCGCGCGGTTCGCTGCGCACACGAGGATGACGTGTGCCGGAAGGGTTTGTCCGGCGCGGCTGAAGCCGGACGCGCGTAGAGAACGCAGAAACTGCGGTCCGCTCAGGGAGGGGACGAGGAAGCGCATGCCGCATACGATGGCCCGCATGGGTGACGTACTGGCCGGATTTCATGCCGCCTGGGAGTTCGAGTCCGACTCCGTGCTCATCCGCTTCGAACGGGGGATTCGCACGCCGAAGCTGTTCCAGGCGCTCGGTGAGCGCCGCATCCCGCTCGACGCGATCGCGGCGGTGACGCTGACGCCCGGCAAGCGCGGGACGGTCGTCCTGCGCGCCGAGCCGAGAGCGGGCGCGGATCCGTTGATGGAGGCGGCCGCGGGACAGCTGAAGGACGTGTGCGACCCCTATCGCCTGGTGCTGCCTGCCGAGCGCGAGACGCTCGCCGAGTACTACGCGGACGAGCTGCGCGCGATGCTCTCGCCCGAGGACACGGGGCCGGCCGAGCGCTATCTGGTGCAGGCGCCCGAGACGCCGCTCCAGTTCAAGGCGTACGACGGGAAGGCTTCCTTCGACGGGAAGTCCGTGGCCTTCCGGTGGTTCTGGACGGGCGCCTCGTCGACGAAGTGGAAGGCCGGCGACCAGTCGTTCGCCGTGTCCGACCTGTGCGGGGTGGAGTGGCGTTCGCCCGAGGTCTTCGAGGGGCATCTGCGGCTGCTGCGGCGTGAGACGGGGGTCGCGCAGCCGGCCCAGGCGGATCAGGATCCGGCCGCGGTGGTCTTCGGGCTGGGGTACGGGCCGGTGCACGAGTCTCTGCCGTTCGCCGCGGCCGTGCTGGCGGCTGTGCGGTCCGGGGGGCCGGCGGCTCCGGTCGCCGACGGGGCCGTCGCCGTGGCGGCGGCGCCGCGGGCCCGGCGGGATCCGGCCGATATCGCCGAGCGGATCCGGCACCTCGGGGAGTTGCACGAGGCCGGGCTCGTCACGGACGACGAGTTCTCCGTCAAGAAGGCGGAGCTGCTCGCCGAGCTGTGAGTTCCACGGCTGTGGGGCTGGGGTCGTTCGACGGCTGCGGGCACGTCGTGGCTGGCCGCAGGCGGGGAACCGTCCCCGTCCCTTTCCCCTGCCCGGAGGGCTACTCCCGGCTCGCCGACGTGAACGTCATGTCGGGGTAGCGGGTGCCCGCGACCTTGCCGGCGATGCCGTCCAGGACGCCGAGGTCGGCCTCGGTCAGAGCGACCCGCGTGGCCGCCGTGTTCTCCTCCACCCGCGTGCGCCTCCGGGTCCCCGGAATGGGCACGACAGGCAGCCCGTGCGTCGCCGCCTGCTGATGGACCCAGGCCAGCGCGACCTGCCCCACGGAGACCCCGTGCGCCGCGGCCACCGCCCGGATCGGCTCCAGCAGAGCCGCGTTCGCCGCCGCGTTGTCGCCCGTGAAGCGCGGCTGCTGCCGGCGGAAGTCGTCGGCGGTGAGGTCCTTGTCGGCGTCGGAGAAGGAGCCCGTGAGGAAGCCCCGCCCGAGCGGGGAGTACGGGACCAGGGTCACGCCCAGTTCACGGGCCGCAGGGACGACACCCGCCTCGATGTCCCGGCTGAACAGCGACCACTCCGACTGGACGGCCGCGATCGGGTGCACGGTCTGCGCGGCCCGCAGCTCGCCGCCCGTCACCTCGCTGAGCCCGAGCTGCTTGACCTTGCCCTCGCGGACCAGCTCGGCCATGACACCGACGGTCTCCTCGATGGGCACGTTCACGTCACGGCGGTGCATGTAGTAGAGGTCGATCACGTCGACCTCCAGGCGCTTGAGGCTCGCCTCGACCGCCTGCCGGATGTACGGGCCGTCGTTGCGGATGATCCGTTTGGTCGGCTCGTCCGGCGGGATCGTCATCGCGAACTTCGTAGCGACGACCACCTCGTCGCGGTGCGCCGCGAAGAACGGCGCCAGGAACCGCTCGTTCTCACCCTGTCCGTAGGCGTCGGCCGTGTCGTAGAGCGTGACACCCAGTTCCAGCGCGCGCTCCAGGGTGGCCCGTGCCTCCTCGGCGTCCGTCGGACCGTACGCGAAGCTCATGCCCATGCAGCCGAGGCCCTGCACGCCGACCTCGGGGCCTCCCGTGCCGAGCGGTGCCTTCGCGATCCTGCTGTCCGTCATCGGGACCTCTCCGACGCCAGGGCCTGCCCGGCGTCCGCATAGAAATTGATCTTCCGGTCGAGCACGGCGAGGGTGTCCTGCAGCTCCGCGATCCGGGCCCGCACGTCCCGGCGCGTCGCTTCCAGGAGCTCGAAACGGTCGGCGTACGTGTCGTCGCCCGCGCGCACCATCTCCGCGTACCGCACCATGTCGGCGACCGGCATCCCGGTCAGCCGCAGCTTGCCGACGAGGTCGAGCCAGTCGAGGTCGCGGTTGCTGTAGCGCCGCTGGCCCGTGTGCGAGCGGTCGATGTGCGGCATCAGCCCGATCCGCTCGTACCAGCGCAGGGTGTGCGCCGTCAGGCCGGTGAACGCGACGACCTCGCTGATCGTGTACTGGTCCCGCCCGTCGGGGCGCCTCAGCGCCTTCGGCGGGGCCACACAGATGTCGGTCCCGGGCTCCGTGGTCTCCATCACCGTCATGACCCCAACGCTAAAACCTTGGAGTGCACTCCAAGCAAGCGGAAACGGATGAAATTCCGGCGACACGGGGCGCCGCGCTGGCTAGCGTGCCGATCATGAGCCTTGTACGCCGTGCCGTGCCCGAGGACGCCGAGGAGCTGCTCCGACTGCGTCAGATCCTGATCGACTCGATGGCGGGGGCGGACACGTCCACCGGCTGGCATGCCGAGTCCCTGGCCACCGTACGGGGTCGGCTGGCCGATCCCGACGGGGGTTTCGCGGCCTTCGTCGTCGATCATCCCGAGCGGGCGGGGGCGCTGGGGGCGCTCGTGGTGGGGACCCTGGAGTACCGGATCGGGCGGCCCGGGAATCCGCACGGGCGGATCGGATACGTGTTCAGTGTCGCGACGGATCCCGGTGTGCGGCGGCGGGGGTACGCGCGGGCCTGTATGGAGGAGCTGGTGGTGTGGTTCCGGGGGCAGGGGGTCGGACAGATCGATCTGACCGCCTCGCCCGAGGCCGCGCCGCTGTACGAGTCGATCGGGTTCGTCCGGACTCCGGATCCGTTGATGCGGCTGAAGTTCTGACCGGTGGTGGACGAGTGCCGGTGCGTCGTGGCCGGCCGCGCCCACGCGGCGGAGCCGCACATGTCACAGCCCCGCGCCCCTGAAGGGGCCCGTAGGCTCTGGGCATGTCTTTGGAGAGCCTCGCGCTGATCGAGAAGTGGCCCGTACCCACCGCTGCCGCCGCCGTCGTACGGGCGGACGGCACCGTGCTGGGGACCCACGGGCCCGTCACCCAGCCCTTCGCGCTGGCCTCCGTCACCAAACCCCTCGCCGCCTACGCCGTGCTCGTGGCGTACGAGGAAGGGGCCGTCGAGCTGGATGAGCCCGCCGGGCCCGAGGGGTCCACCGTGCGGCATCTGCTCGCCCACACCAGCGGGCTCGCCTTCGACGAGCACCGGGTGACGGCGCCGCCCGGACAGCGGCGGCTGTACTCCAACGCCGGGTTCGAGCAGCTCGGCGAGCACGTCGCGAAGGCGACGGAGATCCCCTTCTGCGAGTACCTGGAGCAGGCGGTCCTCGAACCGCTCGGGATGGCGTCGACGACCCTCGACGGATCGCCCGCGAAGGACGGTGTCTCGACCGTCGACGATCTGGTGCGGTTCGCCGCCGAGGTGCAGACGCCGCGGCTGCTCGACCCGCGCACGGTCGCGGAGGCGATGACCGTGCAGTACCCGGGGACGAAGGGTGTCCTGCCGGGATACGGGCACCAGAACCCCAACGACTGGGGCCTCGGCTTCGAGATCCGCGACTCCAAGTCCCCCCACTGGACGGGCAGTTCGTCCTCGCCCCGCACCTTCGGACACTTCGGCCAGTCCGGCACGTTCCTGTGGATCGACCCGGCCGCGGGGGTCGCCTGCGTGGCCCTGACGGACCGGGCGTTCGGCACCTGGGCGACGGAGGCGTGGCCCGCGTTCACGGACGCGGTCCTGGCCGAGCTGGGGCGCTAGGAATCCTCCCGTCAGCGGCGGGCCTCGATCCGCAGGTCGCCCGTGGTCACCCGGCGGATGTGGTCACTGGCGAGCATGTCGTGCGGGAAGCCGAGCCCGACGGCGCCGGCCTCGTCGAGGCGGGCCAGCTGCGCGGCGGTGAGGTCGACTTCCAGGGCGCCCAGATTGCCCTCCAGCTGCGCGGGGGTACGGGCGCCGATGACCGGTGCCGTCACGCCCGGGTTCCGCAGGGTCCAGGCCAGAGCGACCTGCGCGGGTGTGCGGCCCAGCTCCGCGGCGACCTCCCGCACGACGTCGGCGACGGCCAGGTTGCGTTCGGTGAGGGTGCCCAGGGCGAGGTTGAAGTTCTTGCGGGTGCCGTCGCCGGACGCGCCGTCCGACGCACCGTTCGGCGCGGTCAGGTCGTCGCGGCCGTACTTGCCGGTGAGCACGCCGCCGGCCAGCGGCGAGTACGGGATCACGGCCAGCCCCATCTCGCGCGCCATCGGGATCAGGTCGCGTTCGCCGGTGCGCTCGATCAGGTTGTACTCGATCTGCAGGGCGACCAGAGGTGACCAGCCGCGCAGGTCGGCGATCGTCTGCATGCGCGACACCTGCCAGGCCGGGGCGTTGGAGATCGCCACGTAAAGGATCTTGCCCTGCCGGACCAGGTCGTCCATGCCGCGCAGGATCTCCTCGACCGGTGTCGTGAAGTCCCACACGTGCAGGTAGAGAAGATCGATGTAGTCCGTGTTCAGCTGTCGCAGACTGGCCTCCACCGACGCGAACAGGCTTTTGCGGTGGCTGCCCCCGGAGTTGGGATCGCCGGGCCGGCGCAGCGTCGTGTACTTCGTCGCCAGCACCAGGCTTTCCCGGTTGTCGCGGGTGAACTCGCCCAGCAGGCGCTCGGAGCTGCCGTCGGTGTAGGTGTTGGCGGTGTCGATGAAGTTGCCGCCGCGCTCCACGTAGAGGTCGAACAGTTTGCGCGCCTCGTCCCGCTCGGCGCCCCAGCCCCACTCGGTGCCGAAGGTCGCGGTGCCCAGGGCCAGCGGTGAGACCCGCAGCCCGGAGCGGCCCAGCAGCCGGTAGCTGTCGAGGGTGAGCGACATGATGTCCTCCTGTGCTCGGATGTGCTCGTGATCCGTTGTCGACAGCGAGTCTGTGACCGGCCCGGGCCAGGGGTAAGGGAAGGAACTTCCTGGGAACACGAGTCCTACCCCGGCTGTTGGATCACACATGACGACCCGCACCGTGGACGCGACACAGGAGCTGGCCGCGTTCCTGCGGACCCGGCGCGAACGGCTGGACCCGGACGATGTCGGTCTGCCCTCGCGCCGGCGATCCCGGCGGACCCCGGGACTGCGCCGCGAGGAGGTCGCCGAACTGGCCGGGGTCAGCGTCGACTACGTCGTGCGGCTGGAGCAGGGGCGCGGACTGCGGCCCTCGGTGGGCGTGCTGGAGGCGCTGTCCCGGGCGCTGCGCCTGGCCCCCGACGAACGTACCTATGTCTTCGACCTGGCCCGGCAGCGCCGCCCCGATGACGCCGACGGACCCGCCACCACCGCGGTGCCGACCCTCGCCCGGCTGGTCACCGACCTGTCACCCCTGCCGGCCATGGTGCTGAACCACCGCTACGACATCCTGTCCTGGAACCGTGAGATGGCGGAGCTGCTGGTGGACTTCGGCACCCTGCCGCCGTCGCAGCGCAACTCCATGTGGATGTGCCTCATGCATCCCCGGACCCGCGAGTTCTACGTCGACCGCGAACGCGTCGTACGGGAGGGGGTGGCCCATCTGCGCGCCGCGTGGGCCGCGCATCCCGAGGACCGGGGCCTGGCCGACCTCATCGTCGAATTCAGTACGCACGACGAGCAGTTCGCGCGCATGTGGGCCGAGCGGGACGTCAAGGTCAAGGGCCGCGGGCGCAAGGTGATGCGGCACCCGGAGATCGGTGAGATCTCGGTGGACTTCGAGGTGCTCACCCCGATCCAGGACCTGGACCAGCGGCTGGTGATCTACCGCCCCGCCGACGACGCGAGCCGCTCGGCACTGGCCCGCCTGTCCGCGGGGTGATGCCCGCCGGGACGCTCAGCCGGCCGTCATCTCCCAGAGCAGCAGCTCCGCGCTCCCCCGGGCCACCGCCTCCAGGTCCTTCGCGTCCGTGACCCGTGCCGCGTCCCCCGCGCCCAGCACCTCGCCGTCCAGCAGCACTTCGCCGCGTACGACATGCGCGTACAGGAAGCGGGTGTCCGGGACGGCGGTCCGCTCCCCCGGGGCCAGCCGGCGGACGTGGAGCATCGCCCCCGCCTCCGGGACCGCGTACGGCGTGGCGTCCGCGATCCCGTGGACGACCTCGTACGCCGGATCGCCGCCCGGTTCCAGCGGGGCGAGCCACATCTGGACGAACCGCAACGGCCTGTCGCCGTCGTTGCGTTCGACGTGGCGGACCCCGCCCGCCGAACTGAGGCGCTGGACGTCCCCGGGGCGCACGACCGACTCGTGGCCCGTGGAGTCCCGGTGGGTCAGCTCGCCCTCGACGACCCAGGTGACGATCTCCGTGTGGCTGTGCGGGTGCTCGTCGAAGCCCGCGCCCGGCGCGAGGCGCTCCTCGTTGCAGGCGAGGACCGCGCCGAAGCGGAGATTGTCCGTGTCGTAGTGCGGGCCGAAGGAGAAGGCGTGCAGGGACTCGATCCCGGCCGCCGGATCGCCTCCCCGGTAGCGGTCGTCTGCGCGCCGTACGTCCATCACGCGACCCACGGTAGACCTGTCGGGCGTGTCACCTGCGACCCTCCGCCGCATCCTGCCGTCCGGATAAGGCAGTCTTGTTCCGTGCCCGAACCCGAATCCAGCAACACCGAACGAGCGGCGCGCGCCGCCCACGCGCACACCGCGACCCTGAAGCGGCTGGAGAAGTCGTCCGGCAGTCTCGCCGCCCAGGCCATCGCGCGCATGGACGAGACGCTGTCCTGGTACCGGGCGATGCCCCCGGAGAACCGGTCGTGGATCGGCCTCGTCGCGCAGGCCGGTATCGCCGCGTTCACCGAGTGGTTCCGGCATCCGAACGCTCCCCAGGCGATCTCCACGGACGTCTTCGGCACCGCCCCGCGCGAGCTGACCAGGGCGATCACCCTGCGCCAGACCGTGGAGATGGTGCGGACGACCATCGAGGTGATGGAGTCCGCGATCGACGAGGTCGCGGCCCCCGGCGACGAGAACGTGCTGCGCGAGGCGCTGCTCGTGTACGCCCGGGAGATCGCCTTCGCCACCGCCCAGGTGTACGCGCAGGCCGCCGAGGCACGCGGTGCCTGGGACGCCCGCCTGGAGTCGCTGGTCGTGAACGCGGTGCTCTCCGGCGAGGCCGACGAGGGCGCGGTGTCCCGTGCCGCGGCCCTCGGCTGGAACGCGCCCGAGCATGTGTGCGTGGTGCTGGGCACGGCACCCGACGGTGACAGCGAGCTGACCGTCGAGGCCATCCGGCGGGCCGCCCGGCACGCCAAGCTCCAGGTGCTCACCGGCGTCCTCGGTGACCGTCTGGTCGTCATCGCGGGCGGCAGCGACAATCCCCTGGCGGTCGCCAAGTCCCTGATCGGGCCGTACGCGGCCGGTGCGGTGGTGGCGGGCCCCGTGGTGCCCGACCTGCTCGCCGCGACCCGTTCCGCGCAGGCCGCGGCCGCCGGGCTCAAGGCGTGTTTCGCCTGGCAGGACGCCCCCCGGCCGGTGCTGGCCGACGATCTCCTGCCGGAGCGCTCGATCGCCGGTGACCCGGCGGCGCGCGACCAACTGGTGGAGGAGATCTACAGACCGCTCCAGGAGGCCGGGTCCGCGCTCCTGGAGACACTGAGCGTCTATCTCGAACAGGCGAGCAGTCTCGAAGGCGCGGCCCGGATGCTCTTCGTGCACCCCAACACCGTGCGCTACCGGCTTCGACGTGTGACTGACGTCACCGGCTGGTCGCCCTCCGACGTACGTTCGGCGTTCACGCTGCGGATCGCGCTCATCCTGGGGCGTCTGGCCGATGGAGATCCCCAGCTCTAGGCTTTTGTCGGGGACCTACAATTCCCCCTCCTGTTCTTCGTCCCTGTCCCCACGGGCGGCCGTGCCCGTTCACAAGAGAGAGTGTGAGAGTGCTCGTACTCGTCGCTCCCGGCCAGGGCGCCCAGACGCCCGGCTTCCTGACTCCTTGGCTCGACCTCCCCGGCGCCGCCGACCGCGTCGCCGCGTGGTCGGACGCCATCGGGCTCGACCTTGCCCACTTCGGCACGCAGGCCGACGCGGACGCCATCCGCGACACCGCCGTGGCCCAGCCGCTGCTGGTCGCCGCGGGTCTCCTGTCCGCCTCGGCACTCGGTGCCACGACGCCTGCCGCCGTCGCGGGGCACAGCGTCGGCGAGATCACGGCCGCCGTCCTGGCGGGCGTCCTGGACGACACGGCCGCCCTGAAGCTCGTGCGCAAGCGGGGCCTGGCGATGGCCGAGGCCGCCGCCGTCACCCGGACCGGTATGTCGGCGCTGCTCGGCGGCGACCCCGAAGTGACGATCCCGCACCTGGAGAAGCTCGGCCTGACCCCGGCGAACGTGAACGGCGCGGGCCAGATCGTGGCCGCCGGCACGCTGGAGGAGCTGGCCGCCCTGGAGGCCGACAAGCCCGAGGGCGTACGCCGGGTGGTGGCTCTGAAGGTCGCCGGCGCGTTCCACACCCGTCACATGAGCCCGGCGGTCGACGTCCTCGCGAAGGCCGCGGCGGAGCTCTCGCCCGCGGACCCGACGATCACGTACGTCTCGAACAAGGACGGCCTGGCCGTCGCCACGGGCGCCGAGGTCGTCTCCCGTCTGGTCGGTCAGGTCGCCAACCCGGTCCGCTGGGACCTGTGCATGGAGACCTTCAAGGAACTCGGCGTGACCGCGCTGGTCGAGGTGTGCCCCGGTGGCACGCTGACCGGTCTCGCCAAGCGCGCGCTGCCCGGCGTGAAGACGCTGGCGCTCAAGACACCCGACGACCTCGAAGCGGCTCGCGAGCTCATCGCCGAGCACGCCTCCGCCTGAGCGCGTAAGGAGCCGACAGAGCATGTCGAAGATCAAGGCCCGCAAGGGCGCCCCGTACGCGCGGATCCTCGGCGTGGGCGGCTACCGCCCGGTTCGTGTCGTACCGAACGAGGTGATCCTCGAACGCATCGACTCGTCCGACGAATGGATCCGTTCGCGCTCCGGCATCGAGACCCGGCACTGGGCCAACGACGAGGAGACCGTCGCCGCGATGTCGATCGAGGCGTCCGGCAAGGCGATCGCCGACGCCGGGATCAACGCCGAGCAGATCGGCGCCGTCGTCGTCTCGACCGTCTCCCACTTCAGCCAGACCCCGGCCGTCGCCACCGAGATCGCCGACAAGCTCGGCACGGCGAAGGCCGCGGCCTTCGACATCTCGGCGGGCTGCGCCGGCTTCGGCTACGGACTGACCCTCGCCAAGGGCATGATCGTGGACGGTTCCGCCGAGTACGTGCTCGTCATCGGCGTCGAGCGGCTGTCCGACCTGACCGACCTGGAGGACCGCGCGACGGCCTTCCTGTTCGGTGACGGCGCGGGCGCGGTCGTCGTGGGGCCCTCTCAGGAGCCGCACATCGGCCCCACCGTCTGGGGTTCCGAGGGCGACAAGTCCAACACCATCAAGCAGACCGTGCCCTGGGACCAGTTCAGGAGCGGGGACGTGTCCCAGCTGCCCCTGGACTCCAAGGGCGAGGTCAAGTTCCCCGCGATCACGCAGGAAGGCCAGGCGGTGTTCCGCTGGGCCGTGTTCGAGATGGCCAAGGTCGCCAAGGAGGCGCTGGAAGCCGCCGGACTCACTGCGGACGACTTGGACGTCTTCATTCCCCACCAGGCCAACGAGCGGATCATCGACTCGATGGTGAAGACTCTCAAGCTGCCGGAACACGTCACGGTCGCGCGTGACGTGCGTACCACCGGCAACACCTCGGCCGCCTCGATTCCGCTCGCGATGGAGCGGCTCCTGGCGACCGGCGAAGCGAAGAGCGGCGACACCGCGCTCGTCATCGGCTTCGGGGCGGGTCTCGTGTACGCCGCGACGGTCGTTACCCTCCCCTAGGCACACCGTCCGGATCTTTCCGGGCGGCAGTTCCGCCACACCCTCTGGATACACAAGAAGGAGCGCCTGACATGGCCGCCACTCAGGAAGAGATCGTCGCCGGTCTTGCCGACATCGTGAACGAGATCGCCGGCATCCCGGTCGAGGACGTCCAGCTGGAGAAGTCCTTCACCGACGACCTCGATGTCGACTCGCTGTCCATGGTCGAGGTCGTCGTCGCCGCCGAAGAGCGCTTCGACGTCAAGATCCCCGACGACGACGTCAAGAACCTCAAGACGGTCGGCGACGCGACCGAGTACATCCTCAAGCACCAGGGCTGAGCAACCTTCACCCCCGACTGCTGCTAGCCCCGCCACCCGGCGGTGGCGCCGCTGAATCCTCGTATCCGTTGGAGAAAGAATTCCCGTGAGCCCGACCAATCGCACCGTGGTCGTCACCGGTATCGGCGCAACCACACCGCTGGGTGGCGACGCAGCCTCTACCTGGGAGGGCCTGGTCGCCGGACGTTCCGGCGTCCGCCCTCTCGAGCAGGACTGGGCCGCCGACCAGGCGGTCCGTATCGCGGCACAGATCGCCGTGGAGCCGGGCGAGGTCATTCCGCGCCCGCAGGCCCGCCGCCTCGACCGCTCGGCGCAGTTCGCGCTGATCGCGGCCAAGGAGGCCTGGGCTGACGCAGGTTTCACCGACAAGGCCGGCGCCGAGGCTTCGGACGCCGCCGAACCGGGCGCGACCGTCGACCCCGACCGGCTCGGCACGGTCATCGCCTCCGGCATCGGTGGCGTCACGACCCTGCTCGACCAGTACGACGTGCTGAAGGAGAAGGGCGTACGCCGCGTCTCCCCGCACACCGTTCCCATGCTCATGCCCAACGGCCCCTCGGCCAACGTGGGTCTGCTCGTCGGCGCCCGCGCCGGTGTGCACACCCCGGTCTCCGCCTGTGCGTCGGGCGCCGAGGCCATCGGCTACGCCATCGAGATGATCCGCACCGGCCGCGCCGACGTCGTCGTCGCCGGTGGCACCGAGGCGGCCATCCACCCGCTTCCCATCGCCGCGTTCGGCAACATGATGGCGATGTCCAAGAACAACGACGACCCGCAGGGCGCCTCGCGTCCCTACGACATCGGCCGTGACGGCTTCGTCCTCGGCGAGGGCGCAGGCGTCCTGGTCCTGGAGTCGGCCGAGCACGCCGCCAAGCGCGGGGCCCGTGTCTACGCGGAGGCGGTCGGCCAGGGCATCTCCTCCGACGGCCACGACATCGTGCAGCCGGAGCCGGAGGGCCGCGGTATCGCGGCCGCCCTGCAGCACCTGCTCGACAGCACCGACCTGAACCCGGCGGAGATCGTGCACGTCAACGCGCACGCGACCTCCACGCCGGCCGGTGACGTGGCCGAGCTGAAGGCTCTGCGGAAGGTGTTCGGCGACGACGCCGATCACTTCGCCGTGTCCGGTACGAAGTCCATGACCGGGCATCTGCTCGGCGGTGCCGGTGGGGTGGAGTCGGTGGCCACGGTGCTGGCGCTCTACAACCGGATCGCGCCGCCGACCATCAATGTCGAGAACCTCGACCCCGAGGCGGAGGCCACCGCGGACATCGTTCGTGGTGAGGCTCGGAAGTTGCCTGTCGAGGGGCGGATCGCCGCGCTCAACGACTCGTTCGGGTTCGGTGGGCACAACGTGGTACTTGCGTTCCGCACCGTCTGAGTCGGCCGTTCGGCCGTTTGGCCTTTTGGCTTGGTTGGTGAGTGGCTCGGTCTCTTCTTGGGGCCGGGCCGCTTGCGTTTGTGGGTGCGTGCGGGTCCGGTGGGGGCTTGTCGCGCAGTTCCCCGCGCCCCTGAAGGCAAAAGATTGCGCCGTTCCCCGCGCCCCTGAAAGACGAAAGACTGCGCCGTTCCCCGCGCCCCTGAGGGCGAAAGGCAAAAGACTGCGCCGTTCCCCGCGCCCCCGAGAGGCGTCCCTTTGGGGGTCAGACCACCTGGTGGAGCCAGCGGACGGGGGCGCCTTCGCCTGCGTAGCGGAAGGGTTCCAGTTCGTCGTCCCAGGGCTTGCCCAGGAGTCTGGTGAGTTCGGACTCCAGATGGGTCTCGCCCTGCTGGGAGCGGACCAGGGCGGCGCGCAGGCGGTCCTCGGGGATCAGGATGTCGCCGTGGATCCCGGTCACCGCGTGGAAGATGCCCAGCTCGGGGGTGCAGCTGTAACGCTCGCCCTCGGCCGTGGCGCACGGCTCGGCGGTGACCTCGAAGCGCAGCATCTGCCAGCCGCGCAGCGCCGAGGCGAGCTTGGAGGCCGTGCCGACCTCGCCCTTCCAGGAGAACTCGGATCTCCAGGTGCCGGGTGAGGCGGGCTGCCGGATCCAGTCGAGGCTGACCCGCGTGCCGAGCACACCCGCGACCGCCCACTCGACGTGTGGGCACAGCGCACGCGGCGCGGAGTGCACGTACAGAACTCCACGTGTCGTCACTGGCACCTCCGGACAGAGCGGGCACTTTGCGGCTTGGCGGATCGTTCAGTGGCAGGGCAGCCACGTGTGCCGAGGCTACCGTGCGAGGGCGCAAGGAGTGTGACGTACCGTCGGTCCAAGCGCCCGGAAACACGGAGGTTTCACCCGGGAGGACGCTCCGGGGCGGAGTGCCGTTGCGTGATGAACGAGGGGAACTGGGGATGCGAAACCGTGGTCACCGTTCGCGGGGCCTCCTCGCGGCCGTCGTGGCGGCTCTTGTCGGCGTCGCGGGACTGGCCGGATGCGACGCGGTCGGCGGCAATTCCCCAGGACCGTCAGGAACTGAGGCGCGGGGCGGGAAACCCTCACCGAAGCCCACGCCCGACTGGGACCGGAGCCCGCGCTCGCTGGCCGCGGTCGGCGACTCGATCACCCGCGGGTTCGACGCCTGCTCGGTACTGACCGACTGCCCCGAGGTCTCGTGGGCGACCGGCTCCGACACGAAGGTGAAGAGCCTCGCGGTACGTCTCCTGGGGACCTCCGGCGCCGCGCAGCGCAGTTGGAACTACGCGGTGACCGGCTCCCGCATGGCGGACCTGCCCGGTCAGATGGCGCAGGCCGCGGCGAAGAAGCCCGAGCTGGTCACGGTGATGGCCGGCGCGAACGACGCCTGCCGTTCGTCGGTGTCCGCGATGACCTCGGTGGCTCGATTCCGCACCCAGTTCGAGGACGCGCTGAGCACGCTGCGGTCCGCGCTGCCGAAGACGCAGGTGTACGTGTCGAGCGTGCCCGATCTGAAGCGGCTGTGGTCGCAGGGGCGGACGAATCCGATGGGCAAGCAGATCTGGAAGCTGGGGATCTGTCCTTCGATGCTGGGGGACGCCGACTCGTTGAGCTCGGCGGCCACGTCGCGGCGGGATCGGGTGCAGGACCGGGTCGAGTCGTACAACTCGGTTCTTGAAGAGGTGTGTGCGAAGGATCGGCGGTGCCGGTTCGATGGTGGGGCGGTCTTCGAGTACCGGTTCGGGACCGCGCAGTTGAGTCACTGGGACTGGTTCCATCCGAGCGTGAACGGTCAGGCTCGGCTTGCCGAGATGGCGTACGGGGTTGTCACGTCCCGTACGCCTCGGTGACCCCGGGGGCTCGTTTTCGGGTGCCGGTCCGGTGGGGGCTGGTCGCGCCGTTCCCCGCGCCCCTAAAAGCTAAAAGCTAATGGGCGCCCTCAGTCGGGTGTCCGTGAGGCTGTGGGACGCCTCGATCTCGTAGGTGCCCTTCACCGGGGTCCAGGTGTTGGACTCTTCGTCCCAGATCTCGAAGGCTCGGACCGGGAGGTCGATGGACGTGTGTACCGACTCTCCTGGGGCGGCCTCGACCGTCGCGAAGCCCGCCAGCCAGCGGGTCGGACGGTCGGGGGTGGGGTCCGACGGGGTCAGGTAGAGCTGGACGGTCTCGCGGCCCGTGCGGGTGCCGGAGTTGGTGAGCCGGACCGTGACCGTCGTGCCCGTCACGTCGATCTCGTCGTATGTCCAGTCGGTGTAGCCGAGGCCGTGACCGAAGGGGTACGTCGGGGTGCGGCCCTCCTTCTCCCAGGCCCGGTAGCCGATGAACACGTCCTCCGTGTAAGGGAGTTCACCTTCGGTGGGGGTGACCCCGGTGACGGGGGCGGACTCCAACGGGCCCCAGGTGGTGGGGAGCCGGCCGCCGGGCTCGTGGGCGCCGGTGAGGACGTCGGCGAGGGCCGCGCCGCCCTCCTGGCCCGGGAACCAGCCGAGCAGCACGGCGGCGACCTCGTCGCGCCACGGCAGTTCCACCGGGGATCCGGAGTTGACGACCACCACGGTGTTCGGGTTGGCGGCGGCGACCGCGTGCACCAACTCGTCCTGACGGCCCGGGAGTCGGAGGTCCTTGCGGTCGAAGCCCTCGGACTCCACGCGTTCGGTCGTGGCGACCACGACGATCGCCGAGTCGGCGGCGCGGGCCGCGGCGACGGCCTCGGCGATCAGTTCGTCGGGGTCGCGGGCGGGCTCCTGGTGGGCGAGCGTGAAGCTGATGACCCGCATGGGCGCGTCTGCGGGGACGACGACGATGTGGCGCAGGGAGATCTCGTAGGAGCTGCCGGCCGTCAGGTCCACCGTCGCGTGCTTCACGGGGTCGCCGAAGAACGTCACGAACGGGTCGTCCAGGTCGGTGCTCTGGACCCCGTCGAAGTGCTCGGCGCCGTCGATCGTGAGCGTGAAGGCGCCCAGCCCCTTGATGCCGAACGTGTGCGGGCCGCTCTCGCGCGGGGTGAAGGTGCCGGTCAGTTCGACGCTGTGGAGGCTGTCGTGGGTGACGCCGTCGGGCAGGTCGTTGCCCATCCACTGGATGTGGCCGCTCGGCGCGGAGCGCGTGCCCAGCACGGTGCACTCGGTGTCGCGGCAGACCGCGCGCAGCTCGAACCCCTTGTCGGCGGCGGCCAGTTCCTGGCTCGGGTCGGCGCCGACCGCGTACGTCAGCGCGCCCTCGGGCAGTGCGGCGGTGAGGCCGTCGAGCGGGGAGACGACGTGGGCCGGGAAGACGGTGGCGGAGCCGCCGCCGAGAACGCGGGCGTCACGGGCGGCGGCGCCGAGGAGCGCGACCGAGTGCCCGGCGGGGAGCGGGAGTGCGCCTTCGTTGCGTACGAGGACGAAGGAGCGGCGGGCGATCTCGCGGGCCAGGGACTCGCCGTCGACCGTCGGGGGAACCTCGGTGACGACCGGTGCGGCGCCCTCCAGGATGCCGACGCGGGCGGCGAGGCGCAGGACGTTGCGCACGGCCCCGTCGACCTTGGCCTCGTCGGTCTCGCCGGCCCGGACGGCGGCGGCGAGCGCGGGCCCGTACACGGTGGTCGGGCCGGGCATCGCGACGTCCAGGCCGCCCTCGATGGCGCCGACGGTCGAGCGGGCGGCCATCCAGTCGGAGACGTTGAAGCCGTCGAAGCCCCATTCTCCGCGCAGGATCTCCTCGACCAGGTACCGGTGCTCGCTCATCGTGGTGCCGTTGACCGAGTTGTAGGCGGTCATGATGCCCCAGGGGTGGGCGTTCTCGACGATGGCCTCGAAGGGGGCCAGGTACAGCTCGCGCAGGGCGCGCCGCGAGACCACGTTGTTCACGGTGAAGCGGTCGGTCTCGGCGTCGTTGGCGACGAAGTGCTTGACGGTGGTCCCGACCCCGCCCTCCTGTACGCCCCTCACGTACCCGGTGCCGATCCGTCCGGTGAGGTACGGGTCCTCGCTGTACGCCTCGAAGTGCCGGCCGCCGAGCGGGGAGCGGTGCAGGTTGACCGTGGGGGCGAGCAGCACGTGGACGCCCTTGCGGCGGGCCTCCTGGGCGAGGAGGCGGCCCGCGCGGCGGGCCAGGGCGGGGTCCCAGGTGGCGGCGAGCGCGGTCGGGGACGGCAGGGCGATGGACGGGTCGTCGGCGGTCCAGCGCACGCCCCGGACGCCGATCGGGCCGTCGGACATGACCAGTGACTTCAGCCCGATCTCGGGCAGCTCGGGCAGGGACCACATGTCCTGGCCGGCGAGCAGCCGCGCCTTCGTGTCCAGGTCGAGGCGCGCGAGAGCCGCCTCGACCACCGCCTCGCGCGCCTGATCGGCCGGGGTGGGCCGCGTTCCTGCCATGGCCGTGCCTCCTCGTTGAGTCCGCTCCGTCGATACCATCCTGCCCGCGTTACCTGTTGATCGGTAGGTTTCGTTATCCTGGTGTAATAATCTCTGGATGGAGAGCCGCATGGAGAGCCCTGTCCGTCGTACGGTGACGTCATGACGAGCGGGGCGCCCAGATCGGCCAGGGGCACGGAGCGGCGCGCGGAGATCCTCCGGGCGGCGCTGGAGGTGATCGCCGAGCGCGGCTACCGGGGCGCGAGCCTGGCGGCGGTCGCCGAGCGGGTCGCCCTCACCCCGCAGGGGCTGCTGCACCACTTCCCCACCAAGGAGGCGCTGCTCGTCGCCGTCCTTGCGGAGCGCGACCAGTGGGACGCGGTCCCCGGCACGGGGTGGCGGCTCGAACTGCTGGGCCAGCTGGTCGAGTACAACGCCATGCGGCCCGGAATCGTACAGACCTTCTCGGCGCTGCTCGGCGAGAGCGTCACGGAGGGGCATCCGGCGCGCGAGTTCTTCACCGAACGGTACGAGGCCGTACGCGCGAACATGGCCAGGATGCTGCGGACCGAGTACGGGGAGCGGCTGCCGAGCGGGCTCACTCCGGAGCGGGCCGCGCCCCTGCTCGTCGCGGTGATGGACGGGCTGCAGTACCAGTGGCTGCTCGCGCCGGAGTCGGTGGACATGCCGGCGGCGTTCCGGGACTTCCTCACGCTGCTGGGCGAGGGCTGACCCTCACCGGGGTCACCGGCGTCACCAGGGTCACGCGTTATGGCGTGCGTCCCGCGCGTCACGCATACTGCCGCCATCCGACGACGTCCCCACTCGCGACGGAAGGACCTGAACCGCCTTGACGCACATACGTGTTCGGATCGGCGCCCTCGGCCTGGCTCTGCTGGCCGGACTCGCCGCACCGCCCGCCCTCGCCGCGGAGAACCCCGCTGCGGCGCCCACCGTGGAGGAACAGCGCCTCGCCAAGGCGGCGCCCCAGGAGATCCTGGCCCGCTCCGGATTCGACACGGTGGCAACGGAGTTCACCCGGGCCCTGGGCAAGGCCCGCTCGTACGCGCAGGCCGAGCGGGTGGTCGAACGGCAGGGCGCCCGGCTGTGGCAGCGGGCGGTGGACCGGGCCCAGGGCCGCGGCCCCGCGGGCGGCGACCTCAGCAGGGACGACGACCGGCCGCTGTACTGGGCCCGGCTCGGCATGACCCGCGAAGTACGCCAGTGGCAGCCGGAGTTCGGCCTCACCGAGGCCCGGCGCGCGAAGCTGCTCGCCGCGCTGGAGCGGACCTCGCGCGGCCAGGACACCATCCGCTATCCGCACGCCAAGTCGAAGTCCACGTCCAAGTCCGGTTCCACGAAGGTCAAGCGGATCCTGTTGACCGGCTTCGACCCGTTCACGCTGGACCGGGACGTGCGGATCTCCAACCCGTCGGGGGCGACCGCGCTCGCTCTGGACGGCACGGTGATCAGGACGGCGGACGGTCCGGCGCGCATCGAGACGGCCGTCTTCCCGGTCCGCTGGCAGGACTTCGCCGACCTGACCGTGGAACGGACGCTGCGTCCGCATCTCCCGCACGTCGACCTGTTCACGACGGTCAGCCAGGGTCGGGTGGGCCGCTTCGACATCGAGCGCACCAACGGGGCCTGGCGGGGCGGCTTCCCGGACAACGAGAACCTCTCACGCACCGAGACGGTCCCGGTCACCGACCCGGCCTCGCAGCCGCAGTGGACGACGACCACCCTCCCGTACAAGGACATCGTCGCCGCGGACACGGGGCGTTTCCCCGTGTACGACAACACGTCGGTGACCGAGATCCCGGCGGGCGGGACGGATCCCGTCGTGCGCCCCGAGGGGCCGACCGCCGGCTCGACGGCCCGGGCGGGCGGGGGCGGCAACTACCTCTCCAACGAGATCGCCTACCGCGCGACGCTTCTGCGGGACCGGCTCGGTCTGGGCGGCTCGCTCCCCGGCGGGCATGTCCACACGCCGGTACTGGAGTTCGGGGCGGGCAACACGGATCCGGCGAGCGGGGCGGTCACCGACGCCCAGTTCGTGCAGAACCGGCTGGACATCATCGCCCAGGTGCGGTCGATCCTGACGGTGGCGGCGGACGGAGCGACGGACTAGCCCGCGGGGTGCTCGTCCGGGTTCTCGGCGTCCGGGTTCTCGCCGCGGGTCTCCTCGCCCAGCAGGTCGCGGGCCATCAGTGTGGCGCCCGCGACCGCGCCGGGCATCAGGAAGACGGCGACGAAGGGGACGAGGAAGGCGATGGCCAGCGGGGTGCCGAAGCCCCAGACGAGCATCCTTCGGGAGCGGAGCATGGTGAGGCGGTCGCGGACCACCACGCCGCGGCGTTGCAGGGCGACCGCCGTCAGCTCCTCGGTGAGGAAGAAGCCGGTGACGAAGAAGCCGATCACCGGGACGACGGTCTGGCCGACGAACGGGACGAACCCGAGCGCGAAGAGCAGTACGCCCCACACCACGGCCCGGGCCACGATCCGGAGGCTGTCCCGGGTCGAGATCAGCAGTTCGCGCCAGAGCGGGAGGCCCGACTCGGGGGCCGTGCCGTCCGGGGAGACGTCCCGGTCCACCTTCTCGGAGAGGCTCTCGTAGAAGGGCTGGCCGATGACGAGGGTGGCGGCGGTGAAGGTGAGCACGGAGAGGAGCAGGGCGAGGGCGAAGAGGACCGCCGTCAGGAAGCCGCGGAAGAGGCCGGGCCAGGGGGACGACCAGTCGTCGGCGAAGGGGGTGGCCCAGGTGACGAAGTCCGTGCCCCACAGGGCCAGGGCGATCAGGGCTGCGGCGTACAGCACGAGGGTGATGAGGCCCGGGATCAGTCCGAAGCCGAACTGTTTTCCGTGCCTGGTCACCCAGCGCTGGCCGCGCAGCAAGTACCGGAACCCCACCCCAAGATCACGCATGCCTGCACCTTACCCGGGGCGCCGCCGCAGCCCCCCTCACGTACCTCCGCCGACTGCGGGCCGGTGGGGGCTGGCCGCGCAGTTCCCCGCGCCTCTCAAAAGCAAAAGACTGCGCCGTTCCCCGCGCCCCTGAAGGGCCCCCTTCAGGGGCGCGGGGAACGGCGCGGCCAGCCCCCACGGCCCGCACCGTGCAAGCCGACGCCAGGCCCCACTCCCTGAGGGGCGCGGGGAACGGCGCGGGCAACCCACGACGGCCCGCGCCCGACGAACGACCCCCGCACGCACCCCCTCAGGGGCGCGGGGAACGGCGCGACCGGCCCGTGGGGGACGCGCGTCACGATGGGTGGACGGCCACCACTACCGCCGGGCCCGCCGCAGGCGAGACCGCCGCGGACACCCGCACCGCCCCCGCCCGAGCCACCCTCCCCGCCCACCCCGCGGAAGCGAGAAGCAGCGGCTGGAGCCGTTCGAGCCCGGAGACCACCACCTCCTCCCCCGCGATCAGCAACGGCCGCCCCGCCCGGAACCCGGCGGCAGCCACCTCCGTGAGGTCGGCCAGCGGCGGCAGCACCGCGCGGACCGCCCCCGCCCCCGCCACGGCCGCCCGCTCCGCCAACGCCACCTGCACGGGCAGCAGCGGAGCCAGCGCCGACGTCAACGCGTCCGCGACCCGCCGTAGTTCGGGCGACGAGTCCCGCAGCACGTCCGCCGCCGCGCGGATCACCGGCGCGAGCACCAGCAGCGTCCCGGCCGCCACCCCCGCCGCCGCGGGCAGCAGCGGCGACGTGGCGTCCACCAGCTCCCCCAGCGCCTCCGCGGCCTCCTCCACCGCGGGCTCCACCGCGTCGAGGAGCGGCAGCAGGCTGTCCCCGAGCGCGGTGAGCAGCGCCCGCGCCGGCTCGCTGACCGGGTGGACGGCGAGCGGCGCCCCGCTCGTCCCCAGCCGCGTCAGCGTGTCCACGATCCGGTAGAACGCCTCCTGCGCCTCGGGCGACGCACTCGCCTCGGCCAGTTCGGCGGTCGTCTCACGCAGCACCCGCAGTACCTCCGCGCCCGAACCGTCCCTCGGGTCGAAGGTGTTGACGGCGATGCGGGTGAGGTTCCCCGCGGTGTCCAGGAGCTGGCCGGTGATGTCGGTCGTGCTGCGCGCGATACGCGCGACGTCGTCCCTGCTGGGGAGCGACGGAATCGTTGCCATGGGCTGCTCTCCTCGCCTCACGCGCGCGTGCTGCCGGGTGCCTGCCGGGTTGCCGGGGCCACACCCAGGATGCCCCCTCCGATCGGCCGGGGACCCCGCGTCCGCCCCATTGGTTACGGCAACGCCCCCTTGTTGCACGAGAGACGAACAGGTAGACCTCCCGTACCGAAGTGACCCCCGTCAGGCCCTCTCCGTGGAGGTACACGTGCGCCTACCGAGACCCGTCCTGATCGCCACGGCCACCGCCACCGCGGCGGCCGCGCTCCTGCTCACCCCGAACGGCGCCGTCGCCGACCCGACGCCCGGCCCCGGCCCCGGCCCCGAGGCTCCGGTCCGCGAGGGATCCGGTCCCTACGGCGGCCTCTCCGGCGGTGCCGCGAAGGCACCCGAGAGCGCCACCGATCGCGCCCTGACCGCCCCGGTCACCGAACTCACCCCCGGCTCGGGGTCCGTACGGGGCTATCCGCGCGAGCAGGTCCTCACCCCGGACCCGGAGGACCCTGCGGACAAGTCCGTCAAGCTGGGCCTCACCCCGTATCACGCCATCTCCCCGAAGCTGAACGCCCTGCAGCGGATCGGCGACCGAGTGAGCGTGGAGGTCGCGGGCCGGTCGGCCGGCGGCCATCGGCTCTATCTGGTCACCGTCACCGCGCCCGAGTCGGCCGGGCAGGCGCGCGCCCAGGAGCGTATGCGCGAGCTGATCGAGAACGCGCCCGTCGCCGCCGCCAAGGACCCCGCCGTCAAGCGTGACTACAAGACGCCGGTCTTCTTCAACAACAACATCCACGGCAACGAGTGGGAGGGCACGGACGCCTCCCTCAAGCTGATCGAGAAGCTCGCCACGGCGAAGGACGGGGCCACCGCCGACCTCCTCGCCCACAACCGCGTGTACTTCAACGTCACCGCGAACCCTGACGGCCGTATCGCCGGCACCCGCGCGAACGCCAACGGCTTCGACCTGAACCGCGACTTCGTGACCGCCTCGCAGCCCGAGGTACGGGCGATGCGGCAGATCGCGATCGACAAGCAGCCCGCGCTCATGGTCGACCTGCACGGTTACGTCAACGGCACGCTCATCGAGCCGACGACTCCCCCGCACGGTGAGAACTACGAGTACGACCTCTTCCTGAAGAACACCTACGCCAACGCGCTCGGCATGGAGGCCGCCGTCAACGGCCTCGGATACACCCCCGGGGCTGACGGCGTCGAGCCCGCGCAGATTCCCTTCCGCGACCAGGAGGAGGGCTGGGACGACTGGCCGCCGATCTTCACCCCGCAGTACATGCCGTTCCACGGCACGGTCGCCGCGCACACGGTCGAGTTCCCGATGGCGGTGAACAACGAGGAGTACGACGAACTGCCCGTCACCGAGCTGCGCCGCCGCTCGGCGATCAACGTGGCCATCGCGGGCGCGGCGATGCGCGCCAGCCTCGACTACGCCCGCACGCACCGCGGTTCGCTCGTCGCCGACCAGATCGAGGTCTTCCGCCGGAGCGTGACGGGCGCCGCGCAGGTCCCCGTCTCGCCGGAGACCGTGCCGGGCGTCCCCGGCATCGGCCCGGAGGACGTCTACACGACGGACTTCCCCCGCGCGTACGTGATTCCGGCGGGCGCCGACGCCCAGCGCTCGGCCCCGGCCGCGGCCCGGCTCGTCGACCACCTGCTCGCCAACGACGTTCAGGTCCGGCAGGCCACAAGGGACTTCAGGCTCGGCGGGAAGGCGTACGCGAAGGGTTCGTACGTCGTCGACCTGCGGCAGCCGAAGCGCGGCATGGCCAATGTGATGCTGGCGGACGGCCGGGACATCAGCGACAAGGTGTCGGTGATGTACGACATCTCCGGCTGGAGCCTCGGCCGGCTGTGGGGGGCGACCGTCGACACCGTACGGACCGCGAAGCTCGCCGTGCCGGACCGCGCGGTGCACGCCGCCTCGAAGGTCGGGTACGTGGCACCGCGCGGCACACTGCGGCTGCGTCTCGACGACGCCCGCGAGATCGCCGCCCTCAACTCCCTGCTGGCGGACGGTGTTCCGGTACGCCGGGCGGCCGACGGCAGTGCGATCGTGCCCGCGTCGGCCCGCGCGAGGGCCGCGGCGCTCGCGAGGACGTACGACGTGGCCTTCGACGCGACGAAGGCCGCCGGGGGCGCTCCGCTGCGGCGGGTCCGGGTCGCCGCGGCGGTCACGCCGGGAGAGCTGTTCGCCCTGCGGGAGATGAACTTCGACGTCGTCCCGGTGTCCACGGCGGTCCTCAACGCGGGCTTCGACTGGTCGCGGGCGGACGTCCTGTTCGCGTCCTCGGGACTGGACCCCGCCGACCTCGACGCGACCGCACGCACCGCCCTGGACGCCTTCCTGGCCCGCGCCGGGCTTGTGGGCCGCGGGGCCACCGGGGCGGCCGTCAACGCCGCCGCGGGGCTCCTCGCGGTCGAGCCGGTGGAGGGCAACCCGGACGCCAACGGCGTGGTCCGCGTGGTCAACTCGTCCGGCGGCGGGGTGACCGCGGGCGCGCCCGACCACAGTTTCGTCTACGCGCCGGTGTGGTTCACGGGACTCGGCGCCGGGGTGCGCGTGGAGCAGTCGTACGCGAGCGGCGCTCCGCTCGTCTCGGGCCACTGGCGTGCGCTGGAGGACGGCAGCGGCGGCCCCGCGCAGGCCGCGGGACGGGCTTCGGTGGTCAGCGGACCGCATGCCGTGCTGTTCGGCACGGAGCCGCTCTTCCGCGATCATCCGAAGGGTGAATTCCCCCAGGTGGCACGGGCCTTGCTGACCGTGTCCTGAGAGCAGAGAGTGAACAGGGAACACTGAGAACGGGGATCCGGAGATCCACAGGTCCCGGGATCCGGCGATACGAGGAGAGCACGGATGGCACAGGAGATCCACGGCACCGTCGCCGAAGGCTTCGAGGCGGTGCGCGAGGAGTTCGCGTCCGTCGTCGCCGCCGAACGCCCGGACTACGCGGGCCAGTTGAGCGCGTACGTGCGGGGGCGGCGGGTCGTCGATCTGTGGACCGGCGCGGACACCGACGGCGACACGCTGTTCGGGGTCTTCTCGTCCTCGAAGGGGGCGGCCCACCTGGTGGTCGCCCTGCTCGTGCAGGACGGCACGCTGGACCTGGACCGCGAAGTGGCCCATTACTGGCCGGAGTTCGCGGCGGAGGGCAAGTCCGCGGTGACCCTGCGGGAGCTGCTGGCGCACCGGGCGGGGCTGGTCGGGTCGGACGCGGGCTTCACCCTCGACGAGCTGGCCGACGACCGGGTGGTCGCCGAACGGCTCGCCGCCCAGCGGCCGTTCTGGCGGCCGGGCACGGCCTTCGGCTACCACGCGCTGGTGATCGGCGCACTCACGGGCGAGGTCGTACGACGGGTCACCGGCCGTACGCTCCAGGAGGTGTACGAGGAGCGGATCCGCGCGCCGCACGGGCTGGGCTTCTATCTGGGGCTGCCCGAGTCGGAGGAGCACCGGTACCTGTCGGTGCAGCCGATGACGCCGACGCCGCCGGAGCAGGCGCTGCTGGACGCGACGCCCCGGGGGCCGCACACGCTGGCCTCGATCGCGTTCAACGAGCATGTGCCGGGGGCTGTGCCGCTGGTGGACTTCCCCAACTCGCGTGCGGTGCGGGCCTCGGGGCAGGCGTCCGCGGGTGGGGTCGCCTCCGCGCGCGGGCTCGCCGGGATGTACGCGGCGGCGGTCGGTCTCGGCGGGCGGGCCGCCCTGCTCAAGCCGGACACGGTCGCCGAGGTGGGGCAGATCCACTCCGTGGGGTACGACCTGGTCGCGCGGGCGCACAAGTCGTACGGGCTGGGGTTCCAGGCCACGGCCGACATGTGGCATCCGTTCCTGGGGGCGGGGGCCTTCGGGCACAGTGGGGCCGGTGGGTCGCAGGGGTTCGCGGATCCCCGGGCGGGGTTGGCGTACGGGTACACGCGGCGGCGGATCGCGTTCCCGGGCGGCGCGGCGCCGGAGAACCAGCGGTTGGTTCTCGCCGTTCACTCGGCGGCACGCTCTTGAGCACGGCCTCGTGAACCGGGGGTTCAGCCCCCCCAATCGGCCGCGGCCCCAAAGACGAAAGGATTGCGCCGTTCCCCGCGCCCCTTCTTGGGGGCGCGGGGAACGGCGCAATCCTTTAGGGGCGCGGGGAACTGCGCGGGCGGCCCCCGCCGGGGAGGTCAGGTCAAGGTGACCGTGATGTTGTCGCGCGTCGCCTTGGAGTACGGGCACACCTCGTGCGCCTTCTCCAGCAGCGCCCGCGCCACCGCAGGGTCGACGTTCGGGATGTCCGCGGAGATCTCCACGATGATCCCGAACCCGTCGTCGTTCTTGCCGATACCGACCTTCGCCGTGACGGTCGACCCGGAGATGTCGGCGTTCTCCCGGCGGGCGACAACACCGAGCGCACCCTGGAAGCAGGCACTGTAGCCCGCCGCGAACAACTGCTCCGGGTTCGTGCCGGAGCCGCTCCCACCCATCTCCTTGGGCGGATTCACGACGACATCGAGCACGCCGTCATCGGTGGCGACCCGGCCGTCACGGCCGTTCTCCGCGGTGGCCACGGCGGTGTACAGGACATCGGAAGGTCGGATTGCGGAGCTGGACATACGGTGTGTTCCTCCTTGGTCCGCCGCGACTCGCGCCCACGATTCACGACAGCTTCGGAAAGAAATTACCGCATGACGGAAGGGTGGCAGAAGCCCCTGCCACCGAAAGTCATGTCGACTCAGAGCGTGACGATCATCTTCCCGGTGTTGTCGCCGCGCAGAACCCCGAGGAACGCCTCCAGGTTGTTCTCGATGCCCTCGACGACCGTCTCGCGGTACTTGAGCTCGCCGGACGCGACCCAGGGGCCGACCTCCTGGACGAACTGCGGCTGCAGGTCGTAGTGGTCGCCGACGAGCAGGCCCTGGATACGGCCGCGGGTGGCGATGAGGCGGGCGAGGTTCTTCGGGCCGGGAGCGGGCTCCGTGTTGTTGTAGACGGAGATCATTCCGCAGATGGCGATCCGGCCGTGCAGGTTGAGGGAGCCGATGGCCGCCTCCAGGTGGTCACCGCCGACGTTGTCGAAGTAGACGTCGACCCCGTCCGGGGCGGCCTTTCTGAGCTGCTCGCCCACGGGGCCGCTCTTGTAGTTGAAGGCGGCGTCGAAGCCGTACTCCTCCACGAGCAGCTTGACCTTCTCGTCGGAGCCGGCGGAGCCGATGACCCGCGAGGCGCCCTTGAGCTTGGCGATCTGGCCGACCTGGCTGCCGACGGCGCCGGCCGCACCGGACACGAAGACGGAGTCGCCCTCCTTGAAGGAGGCGGTGCGCAGCAGGCCCGCGTACGCCGTGAGGCCGGTCATGCCGAGGACACCGAGGTACGTGGTCAGGGGCGCGGCCTCGGCGTCCACCTTGACGGCCTGCTTGGCGTCGAAGACGGCGTACTCGCGCCAGCCGAAGTGGTGCAGGACGTGGTCGCCGACGGAGACACCCGCGGCGTTCGACGCGACGACCTCGCCGACCGCGCCGCCCTGCATGACCTTGCCCAGTTCGAAGGGGGCGACGTACGACTTGGCGGCGCTCATACGGCCGCGCATGTACGGGTCCACGGAGAGGTGCTTGTTGCGCACGACGATCTGGTCCGGGCCGGGCTGCTTCAGGTCGGCCTCGACGAGGGCGAAGTCCTCGGGCTTCGGCACGCCGACCGGGCGGCTCACGAGGTGCCATTCGCGGTTCGTGGTGGGGAGCTCGGATGTGTCGGTCATGGAGGGCGCCTTTCCTGGTGCAACGGGTTCCACACATGAGAATGCTTCAGTATGTGAAACAACCATGCTCCTGAATATTTCATGATGTCAAGTAACCGGGTAGCCTGTCGGTCATGGCCACACAGAAGACTCCCTCGTTCGACCCACTGACTCTTGAGGTCGTCGACCTCATCGGCACGGTCGTGGCCCGTTACCACGAGGAGTACGAGGACGCGGCGGCGGAGCACGCGCTGACGGGGGCGCAGGCGCGGCTGCTGAGCCTGCTCTCGCTGGAGCCGCTGCCGATGCGGCGGCTGGCCCAGAAGCTCAAGTGCGAGCCGTCGAACGTGACCGGGATCGTGGACCGGCTGGAGGCGCGGGGACTGGCGGAGCGGCGACCGGATCCGTCCGACCGGCGGGTGAAGCTGGCCGCGGTGACGGAGGAGGGGCGGGCTGTCGCCCGGAGCCTGCGGTTGTCCCTTCGGTTCGCCCGGGAGCCGTTGGCCGGGCTGTCGCGGGAGGAGCGGATGGCTTTGCGGGGCCTGCTGCTGCGCATGCTGGACGGGCCCACCGGGGTGGGGGACGGCCCCGTCGCCGAATGACCTGCGGCCCGGTGGGGGCCGGCCGCGCCGTCCCCCGCGCCCCTAAAAACAAAAGATTGCGCCGTTCCCCGCACCCCTGAAGGGCCCCGCCCCCTAGGGGCGCGGGGAACTGCGCGGCCAACCCCCACCGGCCCGCACCCGGCGAACCGGCCTCAGGCCCCACCGCCAGGGGCGCGGGGAACTGCGCGACAAGCCCCCGCCGGCCCGCACCCTACAAACCAGCCACCCCGCGGCCAGCGGCTACGTGCACCACCACAAGAAGCGGTCGCACGACTCCGTCGGGCTCGGTTCCGGGTCGTCGGAGCCCGGGTCCTCCGTCGTGGGGTCGGGATCGGGCGTACCGGGATCCGACGCCTCGGGAGCGCCGGGGTCCGACGACCCCGGGGCCGGCGCGGAGGACGTCGGATCGACCGTCGCCGACGCCGAACCGGCCGATTCCGTACCCTCGTCGTCCTTCTTGTCCTTGCCGTCCTTCTTGGCCTTGTCCTTCTCGGAGTCCTTGGACTTCTTCGACTCGGAGGCGGAGGGCGAGGCTCCCGGAGACCCGGCGCCGCCCCCGCCGGACGCCGCCGACCCGTCCGCGGAGGCCGAGGACCCGGCCGACGGCTTCTCCTCGGCCGACGCCTTCGGCTCGGAGGAGGGCGCCTCGATGCCCAGTTCGGCGAGGCTCAGCCCGCCGGCCGCGAGCAGCAGCCCCGCAGCCACGAGGAGCACCCGCTTGCGCCGCCGCCGGTGCAACGCGGCCTTCCGGTCGCGCCGGTTCGCGCGCACCCCGCGGCTCCCGCCGCGTCCACGCCGGGCCCGGCGCCCCGCGCCGCCCTCCGACTCGTCGCCGTCACCCTCGCCCGGCGGGTCGTCGCGCTCGTCGGCGCCCTCCCGCTCGTCCTGGGAGGCGGCGTACTCCCGGCAGGCTTCGGCCGATGTACCGCACCCCGGGCAAGCGAGGGCGCCATTGAGGTGCCGTTGGCACGGGAGGCAGTAGTCCATGACGCCGGAAGACTAAACTCCGCTCAGGTCACGTTCACAGCCGAAGCTGTGAAAGTTCTGTGCTGAACTGCCCGTTCGGGTGTGCCAGTTGAGGACAGGCCGGACCATTCCCCGCCTTCCTTCGCCATCGCGCCGAAACCGTTCTTCGTTCGACCCATTGACACTTACGCCGCCACATCCTTACTGTCTGGCCAGCATTTCGAACGTGTGACGAAATATCGAACAGAAGTAAAAAGCAGCCGCAGAGCACAAGGGGCAATTTCCGTGCGCATCACCGGAATCAGCACACACGTGGTCGGGACGCCATGGCGCAACCTGACCTATGTCCAGGTGCACACCGACGAGGGCATCACCGGAGTCGGCGAGACCCGCATGCTGGGGCACACCGACGCGCTGATCGGCTATCTGCGCGAGGCGCAGGCCAATCACATTCTCGGTTCCGACCCCTTCGCTGTCGAGGACCTCGTACGCCGCATGAAGTACGGCGACTACGGGCGCGCCGGCGAGATCGTGATGTCCGGTATCGCCGTGATCGAGATGGCGTGCTGGGACATCAAGGGCAAGGCCCTGGGCGTGCCCGTGTGGCAGCTGCTGGGCGGCAAGGTCACCGACCGCGTGAAGGCGTACGCGAACGGCTGGTACACCACGGAGCGCACTCCGGAGGCGTACCACAAGGCGGCTCAGGCGGTCGTCGCACGCGGGTACAAGGCGCTGAAGATCGACCCGTTCGGGACGGGGCACTTCGAGCTGGACCACGAGCAGTCGCTGTACTCGGTCTCGCTGATCGAGGCGGTCCGTGACGCGATCGGTCCGGACACCGAGCTGATGCTGGAGATGCACGGCCGCTTCTCGCCGGCGACGGCCATCCGGCTCGCCCGTGATCTCGCACCCTTCAAGCCCGCGTGGCTTGAGGAGCCGGTTCCGCCGGAGAACCTGAAGGCGCTGGAGAAGGTGGCGGCGAAGGTCGACATCCCGGTCGCGACGGGCGAGCGTATTCACGATCGCATCGAGTTCCGTGAGCTGTTCGAGAGCCAGGCCGTGGACATCATCCAGCCGGACGTCGGCCACCTCGGCGGCATCTGGGAGACCCGGAAGCTGGCGGCGACCGCCGAGGCCCACTACGTCCTCGTGGCGCCCCACAACGTGGGTGGCCCGGTCCTCACCGCCGCCTCCCTCCAGGTCGGCTTCAGCTCCCCGAACTTCAAGATCCTCGAACACTTCAACGACTTCGCCGACGCGGACATCAAGAAGATCGTCAAGGGTGCTCCGCAGGTCGTCGACGGCTACTTCGAGCTGTCGCACGAGCCCGGTCTCGGTGTCGAGCTGGACACCGACGCGGCGGCGGAGTTCCCGCAGCAGCAGGCGCGCTTCGACCTGTGGGCGGACGGCTGGGAGCAGCGCAAGCCGAAGGGCGCTTCCAAGTGACGGCGCCCGGCGCCGAGTTGTACAGGGGTCTGTGGCAGGCTGTGCCCAGCCGCCGGACGCCGCCGTCGTCGCGGGCCGCGGCGGCCCGAAGGGCGTACCGCCTCCTCGGGACCCCGACCCGCCCCACCGCCACGGAGCAGTCATGAGCGCCGCATCCCAGGCCGTCGTCATCGAGGGGCCGGGCGAGCACCGGCTGGCCCCCCACGAGCCCACGGCACCTTCCGCCGGCGAGGCCCTGGTACGGGTCCACGCGAGCGGGATCTGCGGCAGTGACCGCGAGGTGTTCCAGGGCAACCGCCCCGAGGGGTACGTCCGTTATCCGCTGACCCCGGGCCACGAGTGGTCCGGGACGGTCGAGGCGGTCGGCGGCGGGGTCCCCGAGGGTCTCGTGGGCCGCAAGGTGGTGGGCGAGGGGTTCCGCAACTGCCAGGTCTGCGACCGCTGCCACGAGGGCGAGACAACGTTGTGCACGGCCGGCTACGAGGAGACGGGCTTCACCCAGCCCGGCGCGATGGCCGGCACGCTCACGCTGCCCGCCCGGCTGCTGCACGTCCTCCCGGACGACGCCGACCTGACGGCGGCGGCGCTCCTGGAGCCCGCGGCCTGCATCGCGGCGGCGGCGCTGAAGGCGAACGCGCGGCCCGGTGAGCGGGTCGCGGTCGTCGGCACCGGCACGCTCGGCATGTTCGCCGTGCAGTTCCTGAAGGCGGGTTCGCCCTCGGAGCTGCTCGTGGTGGGCACCCGCCCGGACCGTGCGGAGCTGTCGAGGAAGTTCGGCGCCACCGACTTCCGTACCCGGGACCAGGAGCTGCCCGCCGACTTCGACGTGGTGATCGAGACCGCCGGTTCGGCGACCGCCGCGACCACCGCCGCCTCGCTGCTCAGGCGCGGCGGCCGACTGGTGCTCACGGGCATCCCGGCGGCGGGCGCGGAGGGTCTGGACCCCACGGACCTCGTCGTACGGCAGCTGGAGGTGCACACCGTGTTCGGGGCGCCGCCGGAGGCCTGGGCGCACACGGTACGGGTCTTCGGCGCGGGGCTTCTCGATCCGCTGCCGCTGGTGACACACGAACTTCCGTTGGACGAGTTCGCCCACGCCATCGAGCTTGTGGGGTCCGGCGATCCGAAGGTCGGCAAGGTGCTGCTGCGCCCCTGAGGGCCCGCGGTACCGGCCGGCCCCCGATCCGTGCGCCGGTGCGGAGACCTGACGCTCCGCACCGGCGTACATCCACCGACACGAACCATGTCCGACATATCGAACGAATACTTCGCCAGAGCTAAGGAAAGCTTGTGACCGACGCTTCTCCCAGAGCGGCCCGTCGACCCGGTGAGCAGGCGCTCGCCGCGCTCGGCCTGGGCGCCCCCGCCCTGTCCCCCGCCGACGCCTCACCGCACTCCTTCCCGGGAGGCGGCCGGTGGCGTACCGAGATCCCCTCCTGCGAGGGGCCCGAGGCGCTGGCCGTGGTCCTCAAGGAGGCCTCGCGGCTCGATGTGCCGATCCACCGGATCAGCCAGGGCAGCGGCGTCTGGATGCTGACCGACGCCGAGATCACCGAGATGGTCGACGCCACCGCCGAGCGGGACATCGAGCTGTGCCTCTTCACGGGTCCGCGCGGCACGTGGGACATCGGCGGCTCGACGCGTACGGACTCGCGGGGCGGCGGTACCAGGGCGCGTGGTCACGATGCGGTGGCGGGCTGTCTCGAAGACGCCGTACGCGCAACGGAGTTGGGCGTAAAGTGCCTCCTCGTGGCTGACGAGGGCGTGCTGTGGACTCTGCACAGGGCCCGTGTCGCCGGGATCATCCCGGCCGACACCACGCTCAAGGTCTCGGCGCTCATCGGTCCGGTCAACCCGGCGGCGTACGCCGTGTACGAGCAGCTCGGCGGAGACTCCATCAACGTGCCCAGCGATCTCACGCTGGACCACCTGACGGAGATCCGCAGGGTCAGCGCAGCCCCCATGGACATGTACATCGAGGCCCCCGACGATCTCGGCGGCTACGTGCGCATGTACGAGGTGGCCGAGCTGATCCGGCGCGGCGCACCGCTGTACCTGAAGTTCGGCCTGTCCAAGGCCCCCGGGATCTACCCGTACGGCCACCACATGAGGGACCTGACGCTGTCCACGGCACGGGAGAGGGTGCGGCGCGGCCGGCTCGCCCTGGACCTGCTGGCGCGGCACGGCGCGGACGGCGACATGGCGCCGCTCGGCTCGCGACTGCCCGGAACACTCCAACGGTTTGACATTCCCTCATAACGTTCCGACTACACCCCCTTCACAAAAGCCGACGCGGCCGAACACAATCCCACACATCTCCTCTCGGTCGTTCCTCGCTCCAACGCCCTACAACTGAAGACCGAGCCCCCGTCAGAGCATCAAGGAAGATGATCATGCGTAATCGCAAGGCAGCCCTCTCCGCCATAGCCGCGGCAGCCTCCCTCGCCCTCACCCTCTCCGCCTGCGGGCAGGACAGTGACGGCGGCAGTGAGGGCGACAAGGGAGACGCGAAGGGTTCCACCGTCGGCATCGCCATGCCGACCAAGTCCTCGGAGCGCTGGATCGCCGATGGCGCCAACGTGGAGAAGAACCTCAAGGCCGCCGGCTACAAGACCAAGCTGGCCTACGGTGAGGACGACCCGGACACGCAGGTCTCGCAGATCGAGAACATGATCACGCAGGGTGTCTCCGCGCTGATCATCGCTGCGATCGACAACAAGTCGCTCGACAACGTTCTGCAGCAGGCCAAGGAAGCCGACATCCCGGTCATCTCCTACGACCGCCTGATCCTCAACTCGCCGAACGTCGACTACTACGCGTCGTTCGACAACGAGAAGGTCGGCGAGCTCCAGGGCGGCTACATCGTCGAGAAGCTCGGTCTGAAGGACGGCTCGAAGAAGGGCCCGTTCAACGTCGAGCTCTTCGCCGGCTCCAACGACGACAACAACACCCAGTACTTCTTCAAGGGCGCGATGAACGCCCTGCAGCCGTACATCGACAAGAAGCAGCTGGTCGTCAAGTCCGGTCAGACGAAGCTCAACCAGGTCACCACCCTGCGCTGGGACGGCGGCACCGCCCAGAAGCGCATGGACGACCTGCTCACCTCGGCGTACAAGAGCGCCAAGGTCGACGCGGTGCTCTCGCCCTACGACGGCATCTCCATCGGCATCCTGTCCGCGCTCAAGTCGGACGACTACGGCAGCAAGAGCAAGCCGCTGCCCATCGTCACGGGCCAGGACGCCGAGGTCGCCTCGGTGAAGTCGATCATCGCCGGCCAGCAGACGCAGACCGTCTACAAGGACACCCGCAAGCTCGCCGAGGTGGCCGCGAACATGGTCGACTCCGTGCTGAAGGACAAGAAGCCGGAGACGAACGACACCAAGACGTACGACAACGGCGCGAAGGTCGTCCCCGCGTACCTGCTGGACCCGGTCAACGTCGACAAGTCGAACTACAAGGAAGTTGTCGTCGACTCGGGCTACATCAAGGAAAGCGACCTCAAGTAACAACCGCCGTTTTCTAAGGATTGGAAGGCACGACCATGGCGGGACCCGTCCTGGAAATGCGCTCGATCGTCAAGACCTTCCCCGGCGTCAAGGCGCTGTCGGACGTCTCTCTGAGCGTCCGGCCCGGCGAGGTCCACGCCATCTGCGGGGAGAACGGCGCCGGGAAGTCGACCCTCATGAAGGTCCTCTCCGGCGTCCACCCGCACGGGACGTACGAGGGCGACATCCTCTTCGAGGGTGAGCCCTGCACGTTCAAGGACATCAGGGCGAGCGAGCAGCACGGCATCGTGATCATCCACCAGGAGCTTGCCCTGGTGCCCTACCTCTCCATCGCGGAGAACATCTTCCTCGGCAACGAGCACGCCACGCGCGGGTTCATCAGCTGGACCGAGACGCTGAAGCACGCGACCGAACTGCTGCGGCGGGTCGGGCTCGACGAGCACCCCGACACCCGCGTCGCCGACATCGGCGTGGGCAAGCAGCAGCTCGTCGAGATCGCGAAGGCGCTGTCGAAGAAGGTGAAGCTGCTGATCCTCGACGAGCCGACGGCGGCTCTGAACGACGAGGACAGCGGCAAGCTCCTGGAGCTCATCCTGGGTCTCAAGGACCAGGGCATCACCTCGATCATCATCTCGCACAAGCTCAACGAGATCGAGACGGTCGCGGACTCGGTGACCATCCTGCGCGACGGGCGGTCCATCGAGACCCTCGACGTGAAGGCCGCGGAGACCACCGAGGACCGGATCATCAGCGGCATGGTCGGACGCGACCTCGACCACCGCTTCCCGGAACGCACCCCGCACGACACGGAGGTGGGCGCGGCTCCGGCCCTGGAGATCCGCAACTGGACCGTGCACCACCCGATCGACCAGCAGCGCAAGGTCGTCGACGACGTGTCGATCCAGGTGCGCCGCGGGGAGATCGTCGGTATCGCCGGGCTCATGGGCGCCGGGCGCACCGAGCTGGCGATGAGCGTCTTCGGGCGCACCTACGGCCGGTACGCGGGCGGCACCGTCCTCAAGGACGGCAAGGAGATCCGTACGAAGACCGTGTCGGACGCGGTCAAGCACGGCATCGCGTACGTGACCGAGGACCGCAAGCACTACGGCCTCAACCTCATCGACACCATCAACCGGAACATCTCGCTCAGCGCGCTGGGCAAGGTCGCCAAGGGCGGTGTCGTCGACGAGCACGCCGAGCGGCAGGTCTCCGAGGGCTTCCGCAAGTCGATGAACATCAAGGCGCCGACCGTCTTCGAGCCGGTGGGCAAGCTGTCGGGCGGCAACCAGCAGAAGGTCGTCCTCAGCAAGTGGATCTTCGCGGGTCCCGACGTGCTGATCCTGGACGAGCCGACCCGCGGCATCGACGTGGGCGCCAAGTTCGAGATCTACACGGTCATCGACAAACTGGCCGCCGAGGGCAAGGCGGTCGTCTTCATCTCCTCCGAGCTGCCCGAACTGCTCGGAATGTGCGACCGCATCTACACGATGTCCGCCGGGCGGCTGACCGGTGAGGTCCAGCGGGCCGAGGCCACGCAGGAAGTGCTGATGCGCCAGATGACGAAGGACAAGAGGTAAGACCGATGAGCACGAATGTGACCGCCAAGTCCCCCGCGCCGGCCCCCGCCGGCAAGGGCGGCTCGACAGGCGGCGGCGACGGCCTGCTGCAGCTGATGGTCGACGGCATGCGCCGCAACATGCGGCAGTACGGCATGCTGATCGCGCTGGGCCTGATCGTGGTGCTGTTCGCGGTGTGGACCGACGGCGACCTGCTGCTCCCGCGCAACGTCTCCAACCTGGTGCTGCAGAACAGCTACATCCTGATCCTCGCGATCGGCATGATGCTCGTCATCATCGCGGGCCACATCGACCTGTCGGTCGGCTCGCTCACCGCCTTCGTGGGCGCGGTGGCGGCCGTGCTGATGGTCAAGCACGACCTCGACTGGCCGATCGCCGTGGTGCTGTGCCTGCTCCTGGGCGCCGCCGCGGGAGCCGCGCAAGGCTTCTTCATCGCGTATCTCGGCATACCGTCCTTCATCGTCACCCTGGCGGGAATGCTGACCTTCCGCGGTCTGACGGAGATCTTCCTGGAGGGCCAGACGCTCGGCCCGTTCCCCGAGGGTCTGCAGAAGGTCTCCAACGGCTTCCTCCCCGAGGTCGGCCCGGACACCAACTACCACAACCTCACGCTGCTGCTCGGCTTCGCCGTGATCGCGTTCATCGTGCTGCAGGAGTTCCGTGACCGCAGGCGGCAGCAGGAGTTCGCGCTCGACGTGCCGCCGTTCAAGCTGTTCCTGCTGAAGATCGTGGCCCTGGCCGCCGCGGTGCTCACGGTGACGATGATGCTCGCCAGCTACAAGGGCGCGCCGGTGGTGCTGATCATCCTCGGCGTCCTCGTCGTCGGCTTCGGCTACGTGATGCGCAACGCCGTCATCGGCCGCCACATCTACGCGATCGGCGGCAACCTGCCCGCCGCGAAGCTCTCCGGTGTGCGGGACAAGAAGGTCACCTTCCTGGTCTTCCTCAACATGGGCATGCTCGCGGCGCTCGCCGGTCTGGTCTTCGCGGCCCGCTTCAACGCGGCCTCGCCCAAGGCCGGTGTGAACTTCGAACTGGAGGCGATCGCCGCGTCGTTCATCGGCGGCGCGTCGATGAGCGGCGGTGTGGGCACCGTCCTCGGCGCGATCATCGGTGGTGTCGTGCTGGGTGTCCTCAACAACGGCATGAACCTCGTCGGCGTCGGCAGCGACTGGCAGCAGGTCATCAAGGGCCTGGTGCTGCTCCTGGCGGTCGGCTTCGACGTCTGGAACAAGCGCAAGGTCGGCTCGTAACGTGCAGGTGGGGCCCCGTGGACGTACCGTCCACGGGGCCCCATTTTTCTTTGTGCTTTTCTTTGTGCGCGACAGGAAAAGCACACGTCGCAGGAACAGTCCACGTCTCGGGAAGATCAGGAACCGGTGAAAGAACTCTTTGGCGAACTCGCCGACGGAACGAAGGTCCACCGCTGGTCGCTTGAGAACGGCGGCACGCGGCTGAAGGTCCTCAGTTACGGCGGCATCGTCCAGTCCCTGGAACTCCCCGACCGCGACGGCGGGTACACCAACGTCTCGCTCGGTTTCGACACCGTCGAGGCGTACGAGACGTCCAGCCCCTACTTCGGCGCGATCATCGGCCGCTACGGCAACCGCATCGCCAAGGGCCGGTTCGCCCTCGACGGTGAGGACTTCCGGCTGCCCGTCAACGACGGCGGCCACAACCTGCACGGCGGGCCCGAGGGCTTCGACCGGCGCATCTGGGACGTGGAGGGTTACGAGTCCGGCTCCGACGTGGGCCTGGTCCTGCGCCGCACCAGCCCCGACGGCGAGATGGGCTACCCCGGCACGCTGACCACGAAGGTCACCTACACCCTCACCGGGCAGGGCGACTGGCGGGTCGACTACGAGGCGACCACCGACCGGGCCACCGTCGTCAACCTCACCAACCACGTGTACTGGAACCTGGCCGGCGAGGGCAGCGGCTCCGTCCACGACCATGTGCTGACGGTCGCCGCGTCCCGCTACACGCCGGTCGACGCCGGGCTCGTCCCCACCGGGGAGCTCGCCGAGGTCGCGGGCACCGCCTTCGACTTCCGTACGCCGAAGACGCTCGGGGCGGACCTGCGGCGGGACGATCCGCAACTGCTGTACGCCAAGGGCATCGACCACAACATGGTCCTGGACAAGGGACTCACGGCGCGCCCCGAGCACATCGCGCACCTCAGGGAGCCGGTCTCCGGCCGCACCCTGAAGATCGCGACGACCGAGCCGGGCATGCAGCTCTACACCGGAAACTTCCTGGACGGAGACCTCGTCGGACCCGGCGGCCGGGTCTACCGGCAGGGCGACGCGGTGTGCCTGGAGACCCAGCACTTCCCCGACTCGCCGAACCGCCCGGAGTTCCCCTCGACCGTTCTCAGGCCCGGCGGGACGTACCGGTCGACGACGGTCCATTCGTTCAACATGTGACCACTCTTCACAGGTGGTTCACAACTTCCACATCGATTCACAGTCGTTGAACAGGGGCACACAGGCGCACGTACTTAGAGGCGGCCCGGGTATCCCCGCTCGGGCCGCCGCCCGCGTACCCGCTCGGGCCGCCCCTCAAGGACGGAGGGTCCATGGCCGACAATGTCACCTCGCTGTTCCGCACCGGCGCGCACAGCCCCTCGATGGCCGCGCTGGCACGAGAGAGCGGGGAGGCGGGTCCGGTGGACTTCTGTATCCCGTGCAATCCGTACTTTCCCTCGCCGAGGATGATGGACGAGCTGACCAGCCGGCTGCGCGACATCATCACGTACTACCCGAGCAGCGCCGACACCATCACCGCCGAGCTGTGCAACCTGCTGCAACTTCCCCCGCAGTGCGTGGCGATGGGCAACGGCTCGACGGAACTGATCACCTGGATCGACCATCTGCTGGTCCGGGAGTCGCTCGCCATCCCCGTCCCCACCTTCGGCCGCTGGACCGACCAGCCGCTGGAGACCGGCAAGCGCGTCGACATGTTCCCGCTCCAGGAGAGCAACGGCTTCGCCCTCGACCCGGCGCAGTACATCCAGTTCATCCGCTCCAGGGGCACCCGCGCGGCCGTCATCTGCAACCCGAACAACCCCGACGGCGGCTTCCTCCCCAAGCAGACGATCCTGGCCTTCTGCGACGCGCTCGCCGACCTCGACCTGATCGTCATCGACGAGTCGTTCCTGGAGTTCGCCGACGCGGAGAACGAGCCGAGCATCGTCGAGGAGGCGGTGATGCGCCCCAACGTCATCGTGCTGCGCAGCCTCGGCAAGAACTTCGGTCTGCATGGCGTGCGGTTCGGCTACATGGTGGCCAACCCGGGCCTGGCGGGCAAGATCCGCTCGATGCTGCCGAAGTGGAACCTGAACGCCTTCGCGGAGACCGTGGTCTTCATGCTCAAGGACTACGGGGCCGAGTACGTGGAGAGCCTGCACATGGTGCGCCGCGACCGGCTCGACATGGCGCGCCAGCTCTCCACGCTGCCCGGCCTCACGGTCTACCCCTCGCAGGGCAACTTCCTCTTCGTGCGCCTCCCCGTGGGCGCCGAGGGCACCGTGGTCCGGGACCGACTGCTCACCGAGCACCGGATCCTGGTCCGCGAGTGCGGCAACAAGATCGGCTCGTCCAGTCGCTTCGTGCGGCTCGTGGTACGCCCGCAGGAGGACGTGCGCCGCCTGGTGGTCGGCCTGGAGTCGGTGCTCTACGGAACCACCCGGCGGGGTGCCGCGGTGCCCGAACTGAGCCAGGGGACCGGCTACAGCTCGGGTACGGCGGCGGTCGACCGGCTCGTCGGTTCGACCAACGGGCACGGCTATCCGGGGCTCGCGGGCGCGGCGAACGGAATGGTGCCCCAGCCCCAGCCTCAGCAGATGCCCCAGCAGGTGCCGCAGCAACTGCCTCAGCAGCCGCAGCCGCTCGTGGCGGCGGCCAACGGCATGGTCGGGCAGCCGCAGCCGTTGACCGCGGCGCAGACGCGGGGCACCACGGGGATGCCGGGTGGGCTGACCGCCGTGGCGGCTCAGGGGCAGCCGCAGTATCCGCAGCAGGGGTTCCCCCCACAGCCCCAGGCGATGCCGCAGCCGCAGCCGGTGCCTCAGCAGCAGCCCGGTGGCTGGCCCAACACGCCGGGCTCGTCCAACGGAGCGGGGTGGCCTGCGGCCGGCGGGGTGAACCGGGTCGGCTGAGGCCGGTGGGGCTCCCGTAAAGGATTGCGCCGTTCCCCGCGCCCCTGGAGTACCGCGGCGTTGTGCGCACCGCTCAAAGACTGCGCCGTTCCCCGCGCCCCTTAAAGCACCGCGGCGCTGTGCGTGCCGCTCAAAGACTGCGCCGTTCCCAGCGCCCCTGGGTGCCTGGGGCGCGGGGGTTTTTAGGGGCGCGGGGAACGGCGCAGTCTTTCAGGGGCGCGGGGAACTGCGCGGCCGGCCCGCAGGTGACGAACCGGCGCGGGGCTTTTAGGGGCGCGGGGAACGGCGCGATCCTGTAGCGCACCCCCACCGGCCCGCAGCCGACGTACCGACCCCCACCGCTAGCCCGCGGTGAAGCGCCACTGCTGGCAGTTGTTGTTCAGCCAAGTCCACTGGCGGACGTCCGCCCCGTCGGCGGAGGAGCAGTCGGCGACATCCGCCACCTTCCCCGTCGCCTGGTTGACGATCCGGACGAACCCCCCGCCGGTGGTGAGGAACCGGAACCGCTGACAGGTGTTGTCGAGCCAGGCCCACTGCCGCAGATCCGCCCCGTCGGCGGAGGAGCAGTCCGCCGTGTCGAGCACCTTCCCGGACCCCACGTTCACCAGCCGGCTCGTGTCGTCGCCCCGGTCCTCCACCCGCCACTTCTGATGGCTGCCGCCGTTGCACGCGTACTGCTGCACATTGGCCCCGTCGGCGGTCGAACCACCGGCCACCTCAAGGCACTTGCCGCTGTTCCGGTTGGTCAGCGTGTACGTCGTGGACGTGCTCGACGGCTCCCCCGACGGCCCCGCCAGACTCGCCCCGAGCGCGACCGGCGCACCGAGGTTCGGCGACCCGTCGGAGTTCCACGTGAACTTCTGCGCCCGGGTCGTCCGCCCGTTGTCACAGCCGTCGCCCGCGCTGTCGTTGGCGTGGTAGACGATCCAACTCTCGCTGCCGTCAGGCGAGTTGAAGAACCCGTTGTGCCCGGGCCCGTACACCCCCGCGCTGTCGTTGCGCTGGAAGACCGGTGTGGACTTCTTCGTCCAGGAGGACGCGGAGAGCGGGTTGGAGCCGGTCAGGGTCAGCTGCCCGAGCTTGTAGTCGGGGGTCCAGCAGCCGCTCGCGGAGTAGATGATCCGCGTGACCCCGTTCCGCTGGAGCACTTCGGGCCCTTCGTTCACCGTCCCGCCCGACTTCTCCCAGTCGTACGTCGGCGTGGAGATCGTCGAGAAGGACCCGCTGAGCGTGTACGGGTTGGACATCGGCGCGATGACGAGGTTCTGCGTCCCGCCGCTCGCGCTGCCCAGCAGATACAGCTGCCCGTTCAGGTTCAGGACGCTCGGGTCCAGCATCCAGGCGCTGTTGAGCTGGTTCTTGTACGTGTACGGCCCCATCGGGTCGGACCCGGAGCTCTCCAGGACGTGGGTGCGCTGGGTCGGGTTGTAGTCGGCGATGTTCTGCCCGGCGACGAAGTACAGGTACCACTTGCCGCCGGAGTAGTAGAGCTCGGGCGCCCAGATGTTGCAGCAGCGCGAGGCCGCGTCGCCCTTCCACACCTGCACGCTGGGCGCGGTCGACAGCCCGCCCAGGGTCGGCGACTTGCGCATGGTGATGACGTCGGTCCAACTCGTCGTCACCAGGTAGTAGTTGCCGTCGTGGTACGAGATCCAGGGGTCGGCGCCCTTCACCGACTTGACCGGATTGGCGAACGTGGCCGCGCCCGCCGACGACTGCCCGAGCGACAGGGCCATCAGCAGCGCGGCGAGCAGGGTCAGTAGGCGACGGGCCATCCGGTGCTCCAGTTCAGGAGGTTGATACCGAGCTTGGGAGTGCCGTTGTCCTGGCCGTCGTAGTAGTGGTAGACGATCAGGTCGCCGTCCGAGTCCGCCATGATCGACTGACCGCCGGGGCCGATGTACCGGCCGTGCGACTCCAGCACCGGCGTGCCTCCGTTGTTCATCAGGGAGACGCCGTTCTTGTCGTAGTACGGCCCGGTGACGCTGGTGGCCCGGCCGACCTTGACCTTGTACGTGGAGCTGGTGCCGGCGCAGCAGGTGTCGTACGAGGCGAACAGGTAGTAGTAGCCGCCCCGCTTGACGATGTACGGCGCCTCGACGGCCTTGGTGCCGGTCGGGCGGGACGCGATCGAGTAGCGCGTGGTGTTGGTCGAGAGCTGTTTGCCGGTCGACGGGTTGATCTGGATCATTTTCAGCCCGGTCCACCAACTGCCGAAGGACAGCCACCACTTGCCGTCGCTGTCGACGAAGAGGTTGGGGTCGATGGCGTTGTAGTCGCTGGAGGTGGTGGACGTGTAGACCGTCCCGTAGTCGCTCCAGGAGCCCGGCAGCCCGGTCGTCGAACCGGCGAGACCGATGGCCGACCTGTTCGAGCCGAAGGTCGAGACGGCGTAGTACATCAGGTACTTGCCGCCCTGGTACGAGATGTCGGGCGCCCATGCCTCGGTCGCGTACGACGACCACCAGCCCGGCTTGGTGCCGAAGGCGTCGGAGCCCGCGCTGAAGGCGATCCGGTTGGCCGACGTCCTGTAACCGAGGCCGCCGCCGGTCGCGTACAGGAGGTACTGGCCGGACGAGGTGCGGATCATCGTCGGGTCGTGGACGACTGTCGAGCCGGTGACGGTGCCCGGGTTCGGGTACGCGGAGGCGGTGGTGGGGACGAGGGCGAGCAGGACCGCCGCGGGGAGGGCGAGGAGGGCGGTCCTGCGGCCCGTACGGCGGCCCTTGCTGTGAGAAGTCCTGCTGGAGGTGCGGCTCACGCGGATCCTCCTACGAGTGGGGGGAGTCGACGGGTGGAGAGAGTTGACGGGTGGAGAGAGTTGACGAGTGAGGGGTCCGTTCGAAACCACGGACATTGGTCATGACTTCGAACGGGATGAACCGGAACGTAGAATCGAACCCCTTGCGCGTCAACGGTTCGCACAGCCCCTCGCGCCCCGGTAATCATCGAAAGTTTTTCGGCGCCCCGGCTGTCTCACAAGAGACTTGACGTATCGTCACTTTGCCCAACCCACAGCGATTCGACAGATTCCGTTTCTACGGTGCCGTGTTCATGACAGACACATCGATCGGACGTCGAACCGTGCTCATCGCCACGGGCGCCACCGCGGCCACACTGGCCGTCGGTGCCACGCTCCCCGAGGCCTCCACCACGGCCCCCACTACGGCTGCCGACCAGCAGCCGGCCGCCGCCGCGGCCGTCTGCACCCTCACGAAGGAGATGACCGAAGGCCCCTACTACCTCGACGGACAACTCGTCCGCGCCGACATCCACGAGGACAAGACCGGCATTCCGCTGAAGCTCACGCTCACCGTCGTCGACGACGACACCTGTGCCCCGCTCGACAGCGCGCTGGTGGAGATCTGGCACTGCGACGCACTCGGCGAGTACTCCGGGTTCGTCGGCGGCAACGGACACGACGAGCCCGACAACGGCACCTTCCTGCGGGGCGGGGTGCTCACGGGCGCCGACGGCGTCGCGAAGATCACCACCATCTACCCGGGCTGGTACCGAGGGCGCTGCATCCACATCCACATCAAGGTGCACACCGACGTCACGCTGACCTCCGACGGCTCGTTCGAGGGCGGTCAGGAACTGCACACCGGGCAGCTGTTCTTCGACGAGGCCATCACCACGAGGGTGGCGGCGGTGCCGGTGTACGCGGCGAACACCGTGCCGCGGACCACGCTCGCGCAGGACGGGATCTATGACGACGGTGGTGCGGCCTCCGGGCTGCTGACCTTGACAGCGCTGGGCAGTTCGACGACGGCGGGGTACGCGGGTTCCTTGACGCTGGGCGTCGAGACCTCCTGATCGGCCACTCGTCGAGTGCGGGCCGGTGGGGGTCGCCCGCGCCGTTCCCCGCGCCCCTGAAAAGCAGGGCTGCGCCCCAGCTTTTCGCCCTCAGGGGCGCGGGGAACGGCGCGACAAGCCCCCACCGGCCCGCACCGAACACTCACCCCCGCCCACTACGGCTGAGCACCCGCATGCCCCGCGCGTCGACGACCCGTACCTGGAGCGAGCCGCACCCGCAACGGGTCCACACCGTGTGACCCCCGGCGGTGCCGTGCCGGGACACCACCTGGAACGGCTCCGCACGGTCCGGCCACCCGCAGTACGGGCAGGCCTCGACGGCGGGCGTGCGGTGCGCTGTCGCTGCGCTGGTCATGTGGGGGCTCCTTACGTAGTGGTTCGGCAGCGGGTGCGTGAGGGCCGATCGCTCCCCGCGCCCCCAGAAGCGGAAGACTCGGCACACCCCAGGGTGTACCGAGTGACCGTGTGCGTCCACGTTGACTTTCCGGACATAACCCTTAAGCCTGGGCTTCATGATTGATCTGCGGCGACTCCATGTCCTGCGCGCCGTCGAGCACTACGGCACGGTCACCGCGGCCGCCCGCGCCCTGCATCTGACGACCTCCGCCGCCTCGCAGCAGGTCCGCCAGCTCGCCCGTGAGCTGGGGGTCGACCTGCTGGAACCGCAGGGCCGCGGCGTACGGCTGACCCCCGCCGCGCGCAGCCTGATCACGCACGCCGACGCGATCCAGGCCCGCTGGGACCAGGCCGAGCTGGACCTGCGCGCCGACCACGACGATCCGGCCGGACTGCTGCGGGTGAGCGGTGTCCCGACGGCCGCCTCGGTACTGCTGGCCCCGATGGCGGCCCGGCTGCGCGCACGCCATCCCCGGCTTTCCGTACGCATCCAGGAGGCGGCCGTCCTGGAGGGCTTCGACCTGCTCTTCGAGGGCAGGGCCGACCTCGCGGTCGTCGAGGTGACCCCGCGCAACCCACCGCCCGGCGACGCCCGCTTCGACCAACGGCCGCTGCTGGACGATCCGTTCGACCTGGTCGTACCCGACACGCACCGGCTGGCGGGACGCGAGCTGATCGACCTCGCGGAGGCCGCGCGCGAGGACTGGATCGCGCCGGTCGCCGACAGCCCCTGCCGACCGCACGTGCTGTCCGCATGCGGCGCCGCGGGTTTCACCCCCGACGTCGTCCACCTGGCCATGGACTGGAACGTCATGGCCCACCTCGTCGCGCACGGCCTCGGGGTCGCCCTCGTCCCCCGGCTCGCCCATCTGCCTCCCCATCTGCCGATCACCCGCGTCCGCTGTACGGGCGACCCGCACCGCAAACTCCTCACCTGCACCCGCGCCGGGGGCCATGAGCGCCCGGCCGTCGCGGCGGCCCTGGCCGAACTCCGGGAACTGGCACCCACAGCGGTGGCGTGACCGTCACAGGGGGGCGCACTAGGGTGGCCCCCCTGTCGGACCGTGGACGCGGGGCAGGGAAGGTGCGTGAGAGCTGTGGGGGTGCCGGGACTCGGGGAGGACGTCGACGAACTGCTGCGGTTCGTACGGCGGCAGGGCACCCCGGCGGAGGTACTCGACTGGCTCGGGCGCCGGACCGGGGCGCACGTCGCGTGGATCGGCCGCGAGGGCACGGTCGAGGCGGCCACGGCCGGCTTCCCACGACGGCTCGCGGGCACGCTGACGGAGCAGGTGGAACGCCTGGCGGGCGGGCAGTTGGCCGCGGCCACGACACGGGCCGGTGAGCTGGAGGTACGCCTGGAGGCCTTCGGCGGACGCGAGCCGCGCCCGGTGCTGGTGACCGTCAGCCCCTCGGCGCTGTCGCGCGAATCGGCCGCGCTGGCCTCGCGGGCCGGCGGCGTCGTCGACCTGCTGAGCCGTGCGTCGGAGGCCGACGGCGGCACGCGGGGGTACGAGGCGAAGGCGGCGCAACTGCGCTTCGCGGTATTGACCGCGCTGCTGGCCGGGGACGTCACCATGGCGCGCCGGATGACCACCGGTGACGTACCGCCGCTGCTGAACGCGGAGCGCGTGCGCGTCCATCTCCTGCACTGCCCGCCCGCCGACCGCGACCGGCTGACCCGTACCTACCTGGACCCGTCGGGCTATCACGGGCCGGGGCTGATGGTGAACTGCCCGGTGTTCAAGGAGCAGTTGATCTGCCCCGTCGCCGAGGACCCGGAGCCGGACGGCGGGTTCCGGCAGGGTGAGGTGCTGCGGCGGCTCGTCGGGGAGAACCCCGGGTACGCGCTGGGCGTCAGCAGGCCGCATCCGCTCGCCGCCACGGGTGAGGCCTACGGAGAGGCCGTGCACGCGCTCGCCGTCGCCCGCAACTCCCCCGGCCGGCTGGCCGCCTACACCGGACGGCCCTCGCTGGTGCACGTACTGCCCCGCCGGGCGGCCCTCGCCTGGGCTCGCGCCCACCTGGAGCCGCTGCAGGCCGTCCCCAAGCCCACCGTGGACGTCATCCGCCTCGCCGTGACGTTCTCCCGGTCCGGCGTGGCCCGTCTGCTGCACCTCAGCCGCACCACCGTCACGGCCCACTGCCGCCGGGCGGAGGTGGCCCTCGGCGTCGACCTCGGCGAGGTCCGCACCCGCGCCACGCTCGATCTGGCCCTGTCCCTCACGGCGCTCCAGTCCGACCCCGCGGACACCGCCCAGCCCGACGCCGTCCAGCTGGTCGCGCCGCCGCTCGACGAGCTCCTCCGCACCTCCCCCGCCACGGCATGGGCGGAGCCCTTCCTGCACCCACTGCGCGACACCCGGCACCGCGATCTGTACCTCACCGTGGAGGCCTGGGTCGACGCCAACACCGACGCCCAGCGGACCGCCTCGCACCTGGGGCTGAGCCGCAACACGGTCCGCGCCCATCTGCGCGCCGCCGAACGCCTCCTCAACCGCGATCTGCTGACCACCGGCTCGGGCGTCCACGACCTCGTGCACGCCCTGCGCGTGACGGGTGGACAGCGTGCACACCCACCGGGCGAATCTGGCCGGCGTGCACGGTGGCCGTCGGCGGACGTCGCCTCATAACGTGCACAGTGCGCGGCGAATGGCCCACGGGGGAGGTCATTCGCCGCGGCTGCGCTCCCGCGCGGGGCACTGGCGTGTGCGGGTCCTTGTCGGGTGCGGGTCCTTGTCGGGTGCGGGTTCGGTGGGGGCTGGGCGCGCAGTTCCCCGCGCCCCTCGGGCGTCCCCCTAGGCGCCCAGGGGCGCCAAGGGCTTCTCCCTCTCTCCTGCCCTCTCCTTGCGGTGGGCTCGGATCGAGTAGGTCAGCGCCCCGGCCCAGAGGGCGTACAGGAGGACGTACACGCTCGCGCTCACCGCGCCCGGCGCCGCCACCCAGTCGCTCCTCAGCAGCGTACGGACGTTGGTGACGACGATGACGCCGCCGACCGCCGAGCCCAGGACGCGCGGGGGCAGCAGGCGCACCAGCCAGGCCGCGACGGGCGCCGCGATCAGGCCGCCGATCAGGAACGCGGCGACCCAGCGCCGGTTCAGTCCCTGGGAGCCGAGGGAGAAGAGAAATCCGAGACTGGCGGCGACGGCGACGAGGAACTCGCTGGTGTCGATGGACCCGATGACCTTGCGAGGCTCCAGCCGGCCGCCGGCCAGCAGTGCCGGGGTGCCGACCGGGCCCCAGCCGCCTCCGCCGGTCGCGTCCAGGAAACCGGCGACCAGGCCGAGCGGCGACAGGAACCGTTTGCGCAGCGGCTTGCCGAGATTGCCCTTGGGCAGGCCGCGAAAAGTGAACCGGGACATCACGTACAGCCCGAGCCCCAGCAGGATCAGGGACATCACCGGCTCGGCGGTCCCGGTGGACAGCCCCGACAGGACGGTCGCGCCGAGGAACGACCCGACGGCTCCGGGTATCCCGATCCTGACGACGACCTTCCAGTCCACATTGCCGAAGCGCCAGTGCGAGGCGCCGGACATCAGGGTCGTACCGATCTCCGCGAGGTGGACCGTGGCCGAGGCGGCGGCCGGGTTGGTGCCCATGGAGAGCAGCAGGGTGGTCGAGGTCACGCCGTAGGCCATGCCGAGGCTGCCGTCCACCAGCTGCGCGCCGAGTCCGGCCAGGGCCAGCAGTACCAGCGTGCGCATCGTGTCCGTGTCCGTCCCGTCGTGTCGCGAGCCCCCTCCGGAAAGCGCCTCCGGGACGCGGAAGGGACGGACGGGACGCTAGGTGCCCGAGCTGAGGATTGCCTGAGCGTGCGATGAGGACGCCGCACAGACGGACAGGACGGACAGGACGGCCGGGGCGGGCGGTGCGGGCCCTGGACGGTGCCCCGGTCGGGGAGGACCGGGGCACCGTGGCCTTCCGTGCGGTGGAACGGTGGCTCAGGTCAGGCGGATCACGTTCCAGGAGAGGGGCTCCAGGGTCGTGGCGAGCCTGCCGTCCTGGAGCGTGGTGCCCGTCACCTCGTGCGGGACCACCCGTTCCGGCTCGTCGAGGGTGTTGCGGGCGTCCGGGTCCGCGTCGGCCAGGGCGCTGTGCTCCACCACGGTCGTCAGGCCCAGCGAGCCGAGTGACACCTCCAGCGGCAGCGCGTCGGTGCGGCCGCGGTTGACGGCGAAGACGGTGACCGAGCCGTCCTCGGCCCGCACGGCGGTGGCGTGCAGCAGGTCCGTCTCGCCGTACTTCGCCGTCTCGTACGTCGGTGAGTCCACCCGTACGTCGAGGATCTGGCCCCGCCCGTACCGCGAGGCCTGCGCGAACGGGAAGAAGGTCGTCTGGCGCCAGGCCGGGCCGCCCGGCTCGGTCATGATCGGTGCGATGACGTTGACCAGCTGGGCGAGGCACGCGACGGTCACCCGGTCCGCGTGCCGCAGCAGCGCGATGAGCAGCGAGCCGAAGACGACGGCGTCGGTGACGTTGTAGTTGTCCTCAAGGAGGCGCGGTGCCTCCGGCCAGTCCAGCGGGTTGCGCTCGGCCTCCTCCTGTGTCCGCGACAGGTACCAGACGTTCCACTCGTCGAAGGAGAGGTTGATCCGCTTCTTCGACTTCAGCCGCGCGCCGATGTGGTCGCAGGTGGCGACCACGTTCTCGATGAAGGACTCCATGTCCACGGCGGAGGCCAGGAAGGAGTCGACGTCGCCGTCGTGGGGCTCGTAGTAGGCGTGCAGGGAGATGTGGTCGACCAGGTCGTACGTCTCGGCCAGGACCGTCGCCTCCCATTCCGCGAAGGTCTCCATCGACTGGCCCGAGGAGCCGCAGGCGACCAGTTCGACGCCCGGGTCGATCTGCCGCATCGCGCGGGCCGTCTCGGCGGCGAGGCGGCCGTACTCCTCCGCCGTCTTGTGCCCGGTCTGCCAGGGGCCGTCCATCTCGTTGCCGAGGCACCACACGCGGATGCCGAAGGGGTCCTTGTCGCCGTGGGCGACGCGGAGGTCGGAGAGCGCCGTGCCCGAGGGGTGGTTGGCGTACTCCTGGAGTTCCAGGGCCTCGGCCACGCCCCTGGTGCCGAGGTTGACGGCCATCATCGGTTCGGCCTGCGGGCCGAGCTTCTTCAGGAACGCGATGTACTCGGACAGGCCGAAGCGGTTCGTCTCCGTCGAGCGCCAGGCGAGGTCCAGGCGGCGGGGTCGGTCCTCGGCGGGGCCCACCGAGTCCTCCCACTTGTAGCCGGAGACGAAGTTGCCGCCGGGGTAGCGGATCGTCGTGACGCCGAGTTCCTTCACCAGGTCGAGGACGTCCTGGCGTAGGCCCGCCTCGTCGGCGGTGTCGTGTTCGGGCTCGTATATGCCGGTGTAGACGCAGCGGCCCAGGTGTTCCACGAACGAGCCGAAGAGGCGGGGGTTCACCTCGCCGACCGTGAAAGCGGGGTCGAGGGTGAAGCGTGCCTTTTCCTGCATGGTGCCTTTTCGCCTTTCGGGAGGGGTGGCTCGGGTTTCGTCGGCGGGTGCGGATGCGGGTGCGTGGTGGCTGGTCGCGCCCACGCGGCGGAGCCGCACATGTCACAGCCCCGCGCCCTTGGCAGCTAAAAGACCTTTGGCCAGCCCTCTTTTGACCAGCTGAGCCTGTTCAGGCCCAGCTTCGGGGTGCCCTCGTCGGTCGCGTCGTAGTAGTGGTAGGCCAGCCAGTCCCTGCCCTTGTCCTGGAAGACCGACTGGCCGCCTGTGCCGATGTAGCTGCCGTGGCCCGCCAGGAGCAGGTCGCCGCCGCCCTGGAGGAGCGGGGTGCCGGTGCTGTCCACGTACGGGCCGGTGACCGAGGTCGATCTGCCCACGCGGATCTTGTAGGTCGAGTTCACGCCCGCGCAGCACGCGTCGTACGAGGCGAAGAGGTAGTGGAAGCGGCCGTGCTGGACGATGTACGGGCCCTCGACCGCGTACGGGGCGTCGGGGCGGGTCGCCAGGTGGTGGACGGTCGTGCCGGGGACGGCCTTGCCGGTGGCCGGGTCCAGTTCGACCATGCGGATGCCGGTCCAGTACGAGCCGAACGCCATCCACAGCTTGCCGTCGGCCCTGGTGATCGCCGGGTCGATGGCGTTCCAGGTGTCGGTTGTCTCGGAGGTGAAGACCTTGCCCCGGTCCGTCCAAGTACCGGGCTTGCCGGACCTGGACGTGGCCACGCCGATCGCGGAGTGGTTGGTGCCCCAGGAGGAGACCGCGTAGTAGAGCCAGTAGCGGCCCGCGCGGTAGGAGATGTCGGGGGCCCACGGGTCGCCGGTGTCGTTGTACTCGTACCACCAGGACGGGGGTTCGGCGAAGGCGTTGCCCGCGTCGTCCCAGTGCCTGAGGTCCTCGGACAGGCGGGCGCCGATGATCCCGCCGGTCGAATAGGCCGCGTACTCACCGGACTTGAGGCGGATGACGGTCGGGTCGTGGATGATCTGCCGGCCGGTGAGCGGCAGGGGGTCCGGGTACTCGGCCGCCTGTGCCGTCGCCGGAAGCAGGGCCAGGAGGGCCGCGGCGAGTACCGCGGCGAATCTGAGGCGCTTCAACTGGTAGCTCCTGTTCGGGAGTTACGGGGTCGCGGGAATCGCGGAGCTACTGGCCAGCGAGGCCCGTGTGGGCGACGCCCGCCACGATCTGGCGCTGGAAGAAGACGAAGACGATGATCAGCGGCAGGCCCGCCATCAGGCCGCCCGCCATGAGCTGGGCCCACTGGATGCCGTAGGAGTTCATGACGGTCGCGATGCCGTTCGGCATGGTCATCAGGTCGGGGTTGTTGGTCACCATGTACGGCCACAGGAAGTTGTTCCAGGACGCGATGAAGGTGAAGATGCCGACCGCCGCGAGGGAAGGGCGGGAGAGCGGGAGCACGATGGTGAAGAAGACCCGCCAGCGGCCCGCCCCGTCGATGAAGGCCGCCTCCTCCAGCTCGCGCGGGATGCCCTGGAAGAACTTGTAGAGGATGTAGACCATCGCGGCGGGCGCGCACTGCGGCAGGATCATGCCCCAGTAGGTGTCGACCATCCCCATCTGCTGGACCGTGGTGAACAGGGGCACACCGAGGACGGCCGGCGAGACCATCAGGCCGGTCATGACCAGGCCGAGGAGGGCCTTCTTGCCGCGGAACTCCGTGCGGGCGAAGCCGTATCCGGCGAGCGCGCTCACACTCAGCACCACGAAGGTCACACACACCGAGACCACGAACGAGTTCACGAACCAGTTGGTGATGTTGCCGGTCTCGAAGATCGCCGACCAGGCCTGGGTCGTCCACTCCTTCGGCAGCCAGTGCGTCGGCACCTCGACGGCCTCGGTCTCCGACTTCAGGGAGGTGAACAGGGCCCAGACGAGCGGCGCGAGGAACACCGTGGCGACGGCGGTGGCGAGGAGGGTGAGCAGGATCTGGCCGGCCGTCCAGGGCTTACGGGTCCTGGTGCGGCGTACCCGTGCCGTGCCGCTCGTCCGTGTCCCGTCGCCTGTCGGGGCCTCGTCGCGGATCTCTGCTGCGGCGGTGCTCATCGGCCGCCCTCCTCACGGTTGCGCAGCAGCCACATCCGCGCGAGGGCGACGGCCGCGATGATCACGAAGAAGATGATGGAGATCGCGGAGGCGTAGCCGACGCGGTAGCTGGTGAAGCCCTCTTCGAGGGTGTACTGCACGAAGGTGCGGGTGGAGCCCTCCGGTCCCGGCAGGAAGTCCATCATCACCACGGCCTGGTCGAAGACCTGCAGCGAGGCGAGGATCTGCAGGGCGATCACGAGTCCGGTGATGCTCCGCATCATCGGCAGGGTGATGTGGATCATGCGGTGCCACGCGTTCGCGCCGTCCAGCTTGGCGGCCTCGTAGAGATGCGCGGGGATGCCCTGGAGGGCGGCGAGGTAGAGCAGGAAGCTGAAGCCGACCGTCCACCACAGGGTGCAGACGACGACGGCGAGCATGGCGTACGACTTGTCGGTCAGCCATGCCGTCTCGATGCCGAAGACGTGGTTGACCATTCCGGTGCCGGGGTTGAACAGCCACTGCCACAGGTTGGCCGCGACGGTGGACGGCAGCAGGAACGGGGCGAAGAAGCACAGCCGCCACAGCCACTTGCCGCGCTCGATGTGGTGGGCGAGCATCGCGAGGAGGAAGGCCAGGACGGTGATGCAGGGCACGACCAAAAGCGTGAAGTACACGCTGTGGCCGAGCGATTCCCACACCAGCGGGTCGTCCAGGGCCTCGCGGTAGTTGTCGAGGCCGATGAAGTTGGTGGCGTCGCCGGAGATGTTGGCGTCCGTGAAACTGAGGTAGAGGCCGCGCAGCAGCGGCCAGATCACGAACAGCGCGAACAGTACGAGGAACGGGGCGACGAACCACGCCCCGTGCTGGAAGCCCTGCTTGCGGCGGACGGTGGCGCTCGCCGCGGCGGCCCGCGTACGCGCCGGAGCGATGACGGTCTCCGCACTGGTCGTCGTCATGCGACCGCACCTCCCTGCGCGGCCGTCCGGCCGTCCATGGGGTTCTTCATGGCGAGGAGTTCGGTGAGCGTGCTCTTCATGGTGCGGGCGGCGGCGTCCGGCTTGGCGGAGCCCATCGTCGAGGAGACGACGACCGGGCCGACGCGCTGGGCGAGGATGCCGGTGGACCCGGCGAACCACACCTTCGGCTCGGTGGCCTGGTGGTCCATCGCCGAGACGTACTCGCTCTGCGGGTTCATCTTCTTGTACGCGGCCGTGGACAGGGTCGGCGTGTAGGCGGGGATGTGACCGCCGGCCGCCCACTGTTGGGCGTGCTGGACGATGTAGGCGGCGAGCTGGTGCGCGCCCTCGTTGGCGGCGCCGCCCCGGTCGGCCTGGTGCGGCAGGACGAAGGAGTGCGACTCGGCGTGGGTGGCCTGCTCGCCGAAGACGGGCGGCAGCGGGGTGGCGCCGTACTGGATCTTCGCGCCGTCGAAGACGGGCACCGACCAGTTGCCCTCCCAGACGAACGGGCCGCCGTTGACGAACTGTTCGGCGCCCGCGCCGCCCGCGAAGCCCGGGTTCACGTACCCGTCGGTGATGTGCCGGCGCAGGAACTCCAGTACCCGCGTGGCCTTTTCGGTGTCGAAGGTCACCTCGGTGTTGGCGTCGTCGAACCAGGTGCCGCCGAGCTGGGTGTAGAAGGCGACGAAGAACCACCACTGGAAGTTCTGGTCGGCGGACCACATGCCGATGGTCTGCAGGCCCTTCTTGGTGGCCTTCTTCGCCTCCTTCAGGACGTCGAACCACTCGTCGACGGAGGTGACCGGCACGATGTGGCCGTCGTCGCCGAGCAGGCCCGCCTTCTTCAGCACGTCCTTGCGGTAGAAGCAGAGCTGGACGTGGATGTCGAGCGGGAGCGCGTAGAGCTTGCCGCCGATGACGGCGCGCTTCCACAGCTCGGGGTTGAAGTCCGCTTCCCGCACGCCGTACTTGGCGAGCAGGTCGACGTCCCAGGGGTCCAGGAGCCGGCCCGGTGAGAAGCCGGTGACCCGGCCCAGGTGCATGACACCCAGGTCGGGTGCGCGGTTGCCCGCCGCCGCCATGGCCAGTTTGGTGTAGAAGGGGCTGCCCCACTGGAGGGTGGAGTCCTTCACGTCGATGCCGGGGTTCGCCCTCCGGAAGGCGTCCAGCATCGCGATCATGTTGTAGCCGTCGCCGCCGCTGAAGAGGTTCCAGTAGCGGACGCGGGTGTCCGCGCCGGACGCGAGCGCGTCCGCTCCGGTGCCGAGCGCGGCGAATCCGAGGCTGCCCGCGACCGTCACACCGCTGAGTCCCGCCAGGAGCTGCCTGCGATTCAGGCCAGGTCGTCCCATGCCCTGCCCCATCTGTTCGAGATGTCTCTGTTCGAGATTTCGATTAGTGCTCGTAACTTCGAACGGACCGTAGATAGGAAGCGCTTACTCGTCAATGGTTCGCGCAGGAATTTCCCTGTGGATGTTGGCTCAGGCGGAGGCCGGACGGAGGCCCTGGAACGTTCCCGCCGCGGTGAACGCGTCGGTGATCGGCGCGATGAGCGAGGCGAAACGGCGGGCGCCCGTGTCGCCGATCGGGGCCCACAGCGCGGCGCAGTGTTCGTCCGTCTCCGCCTCGATCCGCTCGCGCGCCACCCTGCCGGCGTCGGTGAGCGTGGGGGCGGTGGGTTCGGCGTCGGTGAGCGGGGTGTCGGGGTCAGGGGCGGATGCGGGGGCGGGGGCAGGGGCGAGCCAGCCGCGCGCGGTGAGACGTGCCGTCGCCGCGGCCCACTCCCCGTCGTCCCACTGTCGGGTCGCCCGCGCGAGAGCTGTCGGGAGACCGCCCGCCGCGGTGTGCAGGACGAGACAGTCGCACGGCCCGACATCGTTGTCCGCGAGGACGACGAGATGCGCGTCGCCGCGCCACTCACGCGCCACCGTGATCTGCTGCCACAGAGCGACTAGCGGGTCGGAGGGCGGCGCGACCGAGGCGTTCGCGGCGGCCAGCACCTTGCCCGCGCAGTCGGCGCCGGTGACGACCGGGTCGATCAGCGCCCGCGCCTCGGCAAGTCGGCCGTCCGTCAGCCGCACCCCGACGCGCCGCATCGCCCGCCCGGCGGCCAGGAAGCGGGCGGCCTGCCACCGCTCGGGCGGCGCGGCGTCCCACACGCCCGCCATGGCGCGGACCGCCCGGGGGCTGAAGTTGTAGAAGGCCGCGTGCGTGACCTGCCACGGAACCGCGCCCATCGCGGCCGACCGGAAGGCCAGGTACGCCGGTCCGCGGTCGGTCACGCCGAATCCGGCCGCCTCCTGGGCGCCCTCGGGGACGAGGTAGGTGAACAGGTGGGCCGCGCTGACGGCACGGCTGACTTCGCGGACGGCACTGAGGTCCATCACGGTTGCCCCTTCCGGGAGTTGGGCGGTGCCTCAGACGGAGGTCTCGGCGGAGGTCTCGGCAGGGATTTCGGCAGGGATTTCGGCAGGGGTCTCGGCAGGGGTCTCGGCGGTCGCGGTCAGCACCGCGCGGCCGAGGATGTGACCGGCCATGGTGAAGCCGAGGACCGCCGGGGTGGCGTCGGCCGGGACGCCGATGGAGGCGGTGCCGAGGGCGTGCACCACGACGAAGTAACGGTGCGGTCCGTGCCCGGCGGGCGGGGCGGCGCCGATGTAGCGGGCCGCGCGGGCGTCGTTGGGGAGCTGGTAGGCGCCTTCGGGCAGGCCCGATCCCGTGTCGTCACCGGCGCCCGCGGGCAGTGCGGTGACGGTGGCGGGGATGTCGGCGACCGCCCAGTGCCAGAACCCGGACCCGGTGGGGGCGTCGGGGTCGTAGACGGTGACGGCGTAGCTCCTGGTGCCGGCCGGGGCGCCGCTCCAGGACAGCTGCGGGGAGATGTCCCGGCCGCCGGGCAGACCGGAGGCGTGCTGCTCGGGCGGCCAGGCGGCTCCGTCGGCGACGGTGGCGCTGGTGACGGTGAAGGAAGCCGCCTCGGGGAGGCGGGCGAAGGGGTCGTTGGCGTACATGCGGTGTTCCTTTCGGGAGTGCGTGCCGGGAAGCGGTGGTGCGACCGGGCATAGAATCGACAGTAACACCAATAATCGATTATCTAGGAAATCGTCTATGCTGAGTTCATGACTGACACGCCGTCCCGCCCCCCGGCTCCCGTTGGGAAGCAGATGCTTTCCGAACAGGTCTACGCACACCTGCGGGACGCGATCATGCGGGGGGACCACGCTCCCGGTGACGCTCTCAAACCGCAGGACCTCGCCAGGGAAGAGGGCGTGAGTCTGGCCGTCACGAGGGAGGCGCTCGTGCGGCTGGTCGGTGAGGGGCTCGCCGACCGGCTGCCCAATCGCGGATTCACGGTCCCGTCCTTCTCCGACCACCGCTGGCAGGAGATCGCGGAGGCCCGCAGGACCATCGAACCGGTCGTACTGCGCATGTCCGTCGAGCGCGGCGACGTCGACTGGGAGGCCCGTGTCCGGGCGGCCCACCATCGCCTGGTGCGCACGCCGGCGTACGCGCCGGAGGAGGGCGAGTACTACACCGCGGCCTGGGCCGAGGCCCACCGGGCCTTCCATCGCACGCTGCTTGAGGGGTGCGGCAACCCCACCCTGCTGGAGACCTTCGACCGGCTGTGGACGGCGAGCGAGCTGGCCCGCCGCTGGTCGGCGCACCGCACCCCCGACCGGGACGGCGCGAAGGAGCACCGCAGGCTGGAGGAGGCGGCGCTGGCCCGCGACGCCGACACCGCGGCGGCGGTCCTGGTCGAGCACCTCACCATGACCGCCGCCGCTCTGACCGAGGACTCAGGTCAGGTCTGACCGAAGGCGCGGGTCAGGTTCGACGGAGGGCTCGGGTCAGGTTCGGCCGAAGGCTCAGATCAGGTCCGACGGGGGGCTCGGGGCAGGTTCGACCGAAGGCTCAGATCAGGTCCGGCGGAGGGCTCGGGGCAGCCGTCCGAGCCCCGCCCGGAGTCCGGGGGGCGGGACCGGGCCGGGCCGGGCGTCAGCCGGCGAAGGCCGGCTGGGGCAGGCCCTTGCCCGCCCCGGGGACGACGAGCACCGAGCCCGCGAGCGGGTGCGGCGCCTCAAGACCCGTACGGGCTGTCGTGATGTACAGGTCGGTCAGGCCGGCGCCGCCGAACGCGCAGGCCGTGGGGCGCGGCACGGGCAGTTCCACGACGCGGTCGAGCGTGCCGGAGGGGGTGTAGCGGCGGATCGCACCGCCGTCCCACAGGGCGACCCAGACGCAGCCGTCGGCGTCGACGGTGAGCCCGTCGGGGAAACCCTCACCTTCCTCGATGACCGCCAGCTCACGCCTTCCGCTGACCTGCCGGCCGTCGAAGTCGAAGACGTCGATCCGTCGTGTGGGCGAGTCGATGTAGTACATGAGGCGGCCGTCGGGGCTCCAGCCCGTGCCGTTGCTCACCGCCACGTCGTCGAGGACGGTCGAGACCGTGCCGTCCGGGCCGAACCGCGAGAGCGTGCCGCCGCCCGGTGCCTCGTCGTAGCGCATGGTGCCCGCCCACAGAGAGCCGTCGGGCGCGACCGCCGCGTCGTTGGCACGGCGGCCCGGGACGACCTCGTGGTGCAGCCACCGGAATTCCTGGGCGTCGCCCGCGGGGCTGCCGCCGGACCCCGCGACGGAGTCCGGGCCGTACAGGCCGATGCCGTCGCGGAGGTTGACGACCAGGCCGCCGCCCGCCCGCGGCTTGGCGGCGCCCACGTGCTGCTCGGTGACCATGACCGTGCGCCGGCCGGAGACCGGGTCGTACGTGAACACCCGGGACCCGAGGATGTCGATCCAGATCAGCCGCCCGGCGTCGGCGTCCCAGGTGGGGCCTTCACCGAGGGCCGCCTCCGCCCGGACGGCCACTTCGTACGCGTGCGTCCGCGCCGTCCGGCCCTTCGCCCGACCCGTCATCCCACGCTCCGGTGTCCGAGTCGCTCCGACAGCTCGGCCGCGCCCTTGGCGGCGAGCCCTTCCAGTTCGACCTTGCGGTCCTCGCTCCAGCGGATCATCGGCACGGAGATGGAGAGCGCCGCCACGACCTGGCCCGTGCGGTCGCGCACCGGCGCCGCGATGCAGCTGACGTCGGGGTTCGACTCCCGGCTCTCCACCGCGATGCCGCGGGCGCGGATCTCGACGAGGGCCTCGCGCAGGGCGGCCGGGTCGGTGATGCTGTTCGGCGTCATCCGGATCAGGTCGGCGTCGTCGGGGATCCGCGAGGTCAGCTCGGGCTCGGACAGCGAGGCGAGCAGCATCTTTCCCACGGAGGTGCAGTGGGCGGGGAGCCGGCGGCCGGCGGCGGACACCATGCGCACGGCGTGCGTGGAGTCGACCTTGGCGATGTAGATGACGTCGGTGCCCTCCAGGATCGCCACGTGCACGGTCTCGTCGCAGGTCTCCGCGACGGACCGGGCGACCTGCTGGCCCTCGGCGGCGAGGTCCAGCTGCTCGGAGTAGCGGCTGCCGAGCTGATACGGCCGCACGCCGAGCCGGTAGCGTCCCGGCTGACCCGGTACGGGCGTGATGTACGAACGGGCGGCGAGTGTCGTCACCAGTTCGTGCACTGTGGTGCGCGGCAACTGCAGCCGGCGCACGATGTCGGGGGCGGAGAGTGTGCCGTCCCCGTCGAGGAAGAGCTCAAGTATGTCGAGAGCCCTGGTTACGGCAGGTACGAGGCGTCCCACAACTGGCCCCCTCCCTTATGTTCGAAATTTCAACAGCCGATCGGCATAGCGAACACAGGCTACTCACACGGGTTCCGCCGGGCAATAAGCGCGCGCGACCGGCGAGGCGGGACGCTGCCCGGTGGGCACGCGGGTACGCGGTAAACGGCAGTAACGGGTGGGTGGGCGGGAAAGGTGTTTCAGCGCCGGGCGCGGGGGTCGCCCAGTTCACCCCGTAACCGCTGAGCCCGCAGCACCAGCTCCAGCTCGAAGCGCCGGTCCGGGTCATCGACCTCGTCCCCCCACAGCTCCCTGATCTGCCGAAGGCGATACCGCACGGTCTGCGGATGGACCCCCAGCCGCGCCGCCACCTCGGGGGCCCCGCCCCGCGTCTCCAGCCAGGCCAGCATCGTCTCGGCGAGCCGCCGCCCGTGCGTGGGACCGCAGTGGGCGAGCGGCTCCAGACACCGCAGGGCCAGGTCGTCGATCAACTCCTCGGGCTGGAGGAGAACCAGGGCCTCGGTGTGCTCGGTGCAGTACAGCACCTCGCCCGGCGGCAGCAGGCCCCGCTCCATGAGCCGTACCGCCGCCTCCGCCCAGCGCAGCGACTTCGCCGCGTCGGCCAGCGGCACGGGCGGGCCGATCGCGCCGGCCCAGCCGGTCAGCGCCCGGTGCAGCAGTTCGGGGCGCCCGGCGGCGTCGGGCTCGGGCACGACCATGCGGGGCTGTTCGTACTCCATGTCCAGCAGGACGCCCTGGCTCACGGCGGGTGCGACGGCCTCCCGGGCGGGCCTCAGCAGTACGCCTACCGCGACCTTGCCGGGCAGCGGCCAGCCGATCCGCGCGGCCCGCTCGGAGAGCGCCTCGGCCGGGTCGCCCCGGTGGTGCTCGGCGAGCAGCAGTTCCATCAGCCGGCGCTGCAGCCGCAGCCGTTCCCCGGCCTGCCGGGCGGCGGCCTCGGCGTAACCGCGTACGGACTGGTCGACCAGCCCGTCCAGATACTCGTATCCGGCGTCGACCAGCTCGTACATCGCGGGCGGCGGGATCTCCACGCGCTGCCCGATCTCGGCGAAACGGCGCCAGGCGAGCCGTACGCCGAGGCGGTAGATCGCCTGGAGCGAGTCGAGGCTGCGTCCGTTGAGGCCCTCGCCGCGGCCGAACTCCTGGAAGACCTCGGGGTGGACGCGCGGCCGTCCCTCGGCGGTCTCCAGATGCTGGACGAACACCTCGATGGCCCGGCGGATCCCGACCAGCGCCATCGGTTCGCCGGAGTCGTCGAGCACCACGGGCAGATGCGGATACTCGTGCTGTATCTCCTGGAGGATCTGCTCGGCGAGTGCCGGCGCCTCGGCCATCGCGAGCGCGGCGAACTGCCGCACCTGGAGGCGCGGTACGTCGTGCCAGGCCGAGCGCACGGTGACGGGTGCCGGGCGGAGGGCCATGGTCAGCGCTCCCGGCCGGCCGTCTCATAGGTGATGAGCGGCGTGTTGGGCTGTTCCGGGGTCGCGTCGAGCAGTGCGACAGCGCCGAGGGCGGCGCCCACGGCGAGCAGGGCGGCGACCGTCACGGTCAGCAGGGCGGCGGGCAGTCTGGGCATCGCGGGTCAGCCTCTCTGTCGAAAGGTCACTCCCACCGAAGCGCTCCGCTGGGAGCGCCGTCCGGAATCTGCGGGCCGACGGTGGCTGATCGCGCAGTTCCCCGCGCCCCCTTCGGGGCACGGCACATTCCCTTCGCCACCGGGCCCACCTCGTCCCGGCCGACGAGTCCCCGGTGCCGGCAAGTCCTCAGTGTCTGCAACGCATTGACACTTCGTCAAGGGTGCGCCTACGGTTCCCGGCCCATACCGCACCTGCACCCTCCCCCACCGTGCCGGCACCCGTTCGTGCCGTGTCACCAAGAGCCCTTGGAGTGCCCGGATGCGCCGTACTGCCACACCCTTCTCGCTGGTCATACTGGGTCTGGGCGTGTTCCTGCTCGTCCTGGCCCCGCTGCTCGCCTGGTACGTCGAACCACGAGCCCAGCGCACTCCCATCGACACCGACCAGACGACCGTCTTCACCGGTACGGGCAGTTATTTCGACACCGACGAGATCGAGACCGTCCGCGACAAGAAGATCACCATCACCCGGCAGGTCCGCGGGGACGTCGCCGAGAGCGAGAAGAGCGGGCGGGCGGTCTGGGACGTGTCCACGTCCGTCGACACGAACAAGTCGCTGCCCGCGGCCGACCCGCACGACTCGCTCCAGTGGACCATGGAGCGCTGGGTGACCGACCGCAAGACGAACAAGCCGGTCCACTGCTGCGAGGAGAAGCCGTACTTCGAGGGCGAGGCGTACCTCAAGTTCCCCTTCGACGTGCAGAAACGCTCGTACATCTGGTGGGACAACACCCTCGGCTCGACCGTCACGCTGAAGTACCGGGGTACGAAGCGGATCCAGGGGTACGAGGGACTTCGGTTCACCGGCACCGTGCCCGCCACCAAGACCGGCACCCGGCTCGTGCCGGGCACCCTCGTGGGCGTGGAGGACGCCGGTCAGGTGCTGGCCGAGGAGTGGTACTCCAACCACGGCGTCGAGCTGGTCGCCGACCAGCGCACGGGCCGGATCATCTACGCGGCGATCGGGCCCCGCAAGACGCTCAGGGCGCCCGGGAGCGAGAAGGACGCCGTCGTACTGCTCGACAGCAAGCGGATCGCGTTCACCCCCGAGACCCAGAAGCAGCAGGTGGACCTCGCCGACACGGACAGTGGTCTGCTGCGCGCGGTGGGACGCACGGTGCCACTGGGGACGGGAATTGTCGGCTTCGTCCTGGCCGTGGTGGGTGCCGTTTTGGTGGCACGAGGGCGTCCGCATCCCGATACGTCCGAGAGCTCCCAGCAATCGCTCACGATGTGATGAGACGTCAGCTCCACAAAGCCCCGAAATTGTCACTTCGGTGAGTAGCCGCATCGGTCCTGCGGGCGAAAACTGTCCACCCCACCCGAACACAGCCCACCCACACCCCCATCACAGCAGGCCCCGTCCACCCCCACGGAACACGCCCCACGGAAGTCCCCGCAGAAGCCCCCACAGAAGTCCCGGCAGAACGGTTCCACCGATCGGTTCCACCCATCCGTACGGATCCACACCGCGGGAAATTCAGGGTTCCCGCACCGAACGCACCGGCCCACGCAGGAACACCGGAACGCACCGGAACACCGAGCAGTACCGACCCCCCACGCCCCACGCTGGTTCCGCACCCCGAGACGAGTTGGAGCACCCATGCCCCAGCACGTGCCTTCGTCGTTGCGCGCCGCCTTCCCCCGCTCCGCGCAGCGACACCCGGCGCTCCCCCCACAGCCGCGCCGAATCGTTTTCCTCGCCCGCCGTGACTACGGCAACGACGCAGCGGGCGGCTCCGAACTCCTCGTCGACAGACTCGCCGAGGGCCTGACCCACCTCGGCCACCAGGTCACCCTGCTGTGCGGCGGCCCCGCCGCGTACCGCGACTACCGTGTCGTGTCGGCGGGCGGCGACCTCGGCCACTATCTGCGCGCCAGATCGGCGTTCCAGCGCCAGGTCGGCGACTGCGACCTGCTCGTCGAGGTCTGCAACGGCATGCCGTACCTGGCACCGCTGTGGCACCGCGGACCGACCCTGTGTCTGGTCAACCACGTGCACACCGACCTGTGGCGGATGCGGTTCGGCGGACCGCTGGCGCCCGCCGCCCGGCTCGGACGAAGACTCGAACACTGGGCACTGGCGGGCGGACAGCGGGGCGGTCTGCTGGTCGCCGTCTCCCCGTCGACGGCACACGCGCTGCGTGCGATCGGGGTCGAGCGCGACCGTATCCGGGTCGTGCACAACGGTGTGGAGGAGCCGGGCGCACCGGCCGAACGCTCACCGGAACCGCTGTTCCTGGCCGTGGGACGGCTCGTCGAGTACAAGCGGATCGATCTGCTGCTGCGCCTGTGGGAACGGGTCCGCCCGGTCACCGGCGGCCGGCTGGTGATCGTCGGCGACGGACCCGAGCGGGAGCGGCTCCAGCAACTCGCCGGTCCCGGGGTCGAGTTCACCGGTCATGTCTCCGAGGCGGAGAAACACCGGCTGCTCTGTGCCGCCTGGCTCCTGGTGCATCCCTCCGCCGTGGAGGGCTGGGGTCTGGTGGTGACCGAGGCGGCGGCCCGCGAGACACCCGCGATCGCCTTCGACGTGCCCGGCCTGCGCGACTCGATCGTGGACGGCGAGACGGGGCTGCTGGCCCGCGGGGAGTCCTCGTTCGCCGCGGCCTGGTGCACCCTCGCCCTGTCCACCCACCGTCGCACCCTCATGGGCAAGGCGGCCGGTGATCGCGCCGCCCAGTACCGCTGGCACCGGACCGTACGCCAGTTCAGAGCCGTGGCGACGGAGGCGGTGAGGGGCTGGACGCCATGATCCCCCGGCGGAGGACACCCCGACAGCGGCCCGCGCGGCACAGGAGCGCGGGCCCGGGGCCCGGCACGGGCCTGCGGGACCCCTCGCTGCGCCGCTCCCTCGCCCTCTTCCGCGCCTTCCGCCACGAGCAGGACGACCCCGAGGGCTGCTACTCGCTGCTCGCCCGGGACGCCGCCGACCAGGTGGAGGCGTACGACGGTCCGGTGAAGGGCCGGACCGTCGTGGACGTGGGCGGCGGGGGCGGCTATTTCACCGAGGAGTTCCGCAAGCGGGGCGCGCACGGCTATCTCTTCGAGCCGGACATGCGCGAGCTGGGCCCGAAGCCGCCCGAGGGGTCGGTCGTCGCAGACGGGTATCTGCTGCCGCTCGCGGACGGCGTCGCCGACGTCTGCTTCTCCTCCAACGTCCTTGAGCACGTCGCCGACCCGCAGACCTTCCTCAGCGAGATGGTCCGCGTCACCCGGCCCGGCGGGCTGATCTACGTGTCGTTCACCAACTGGCTGTCCCCCTGGGGCGGTCACGAGTGGGCGCCCTGGCACTACCTGGGCGCCGACCGGGCCCGCGCCCGCTACCGGCGCCGTACGGGCCGGCCCGCCAAGCACACCCTCGGCGAGAACCTCTTCGCCGTGCACATCGGACCCACCCTGCGGCAGGTGCGCGCCCGCGACGACGTCACGGTCGTCTCGGCGCGCTCCCGCTACTGGCCGTTCCTCGCCCAGGCCGTCGCCAGGGCGCCGGGACTGCGCGAATTCGCCACCTGGAACCTCCTCCTCATCCTCCGGCGGTGTCCATGACCAGCACGGTCCAGGCCCCTCCCCCGGCGACGACCCGCCCGCTCGCCCCGGACCCGGACCCCGCGCAGGGGCCCCGGTCGAGGCGGTGGCTGCTGGGGTTCTGGGCCGTGGTCCTCGTGCTGTTCCTGGCCGTGCACCCGGGCCGGCAGACCTTCGACACGAAGCTCGGTGTCGCGCTCGACCCGGGGCGGTTCCTGTCGGACCTGGGCCAGTTGTGGCACGACCAGGGCGGTTTCGGCGGTATTGCGGACCAGTACGTCGGCTACGCCTTCCCGATGCTGCCCTACTACTGGCTGACCGACGTGATCGGCCTGCCGGTGTGGCTGGCCGAGCGGCTGTGGATGTCGCTCGTCGTCGCGGTCGCCTTCTGGGGCGCGCTGCGCCTCGCGGAGCGGCTGGGCATCGGCAGTTCCGCCTCCCGGCTGCTGGGCGCGGTGGTGTACGCGCTGTGGCCGGTGTTCACGATCGTCGTCGGCTCGACCTCGGCCGCGGCCCTGCCCGGGGCCTTCCTGCCGTGGGTGCTGCTGCCGCTCACGAACGACCGTCACAGCGCCCGGGTGGCCGCCCTGCGCTCGGCGCTGTTCATCCCCTTCATGGGCGGTGTCAACGCGGCCTCGACCCTGGCCTCCCTGCTGCCGGTGGGTCTGTATCTCCTGTCCCGCCCGCGCGGTCCACGGCAGCGCAAGCTGATCACCTGGTGGGTGCCGGGGGTGCTCCTGGCGACGGCCTGGTGGGTCGTCCCGCTCCTGCTGCTGGGCGTCTACGGGGAGAACTTCCTTCCGTACGTGGAGAGTTCGCAGACCACGACGGACACCATGTCGGCGACGGAGTCCCTGCGGGGCGCCGGCAACTGGGTCGCCTATCTACACTTCAACGAGGCCTGGCTACCCGCGGGCTGGACCGTGACGGCCTCGGCGGTCGCCGTCGTCTCCTCGGCGCTGGCGGCCGGACTGGGCCTCGCCGGACTCGCCCGGCGTGACATACCCGAGCGGCGCTGGCTGGTGCTGACGGTGATGTCGGCCGCGCTCATCACCCTGGCCGGCTACGGCGGTTCGTTCGGGGCGCCCTTCCACGGGGTGGTGCAGGACTGGCTGGACGGCGGGCTGGCCCCCTTCCGCAACATCTACAAGTTCCAGACGGGACTCGCCCTCGCGCTGGTCCTCGGACTGGCCCACCTGGTCGGGGTCGCCTCCCGGAGCCGGGGCGCCCGTCCCGTCCGCGGCCGGCGGTACGCGCCACTGGTCGCGGCGGTCCTCGTCCTCCCCGGTCTCGCCTGGCCCTATCTCAACGGGTCGATCCTGCAGCCCGGTTCGTTCCAGGAGCTGCCCAAGTACTGGAAGTCCACGGCCACCTGGCTGGAGAAGTTCTCGCCGGACTCCCGCGCCCTCGTCGTACCCGCCACCGCGCACGGCATCTTCACCTGGGGCTCCACCATCGACCAGCCCCTCGACGTGCTCGCCGAGTCCCGCTGGGCGCAGCGGGACTACGTGCCGTTCGGCACCGCGGGCAACCGGCGCGCGATGGACGCGGTCGAGCAGTCCCTGCAGACGGGCGGGCAAGTGCCGGGCCTGGCCGACTACTTGGGCCGCGCGGGCGTCCACTACGTCGTCGTACGCAACGATCTCGATCCGGACCAGCTCGGTTACGTGCCGACCACGACCGTGAAGCGGACGCTGGAGCAGTCGGGCTACCGGCGCCTGACCGGCTTCGGCCCGCTGATGACGGGCGGGCGCATCGCGGAGAACACCCCCATCCAGATCGAGGGGCTGTATCCGCGGCAGCGGGCCGTCGAGATCTACGAGCCGGCCGCCGACGTGCCCCGGCCGGGTCAGGCCGGGCTGAAGTCCGTCGCCGACACGGCCGTCGTGTCCGGCGGGCCCGAGGCGCTGCTGCCGCTGTCCGCGGACCCGGCGATGCGGGACCGGGCGAGCGTGCTGACCGGCGACAACCATCCCGGGCTCGGCGCCCCCGACCTCCAGGTGGTGGGCGACGGGCTGCGGCGCGCCGACACCCGGTTCGGCCTGGTCGGCGCCAACACCTCGTACACGTACACCCGCGACGAACGCAATCACTCCGGCAGCTACCAGGACGCCGGGGAGGAGCCGCACCAGATCCTGCCGACCGACGGGATCCGGCACCAGACGGTGGCCGAGCTGCGCGGGGCGCGCTCTGTGACCGCGTCGTCGAGCGGCAACTGGCTGTACTACCTGCCGCAGTACGACCCGGTGAACGCCTTCGACGGCAACCCGGACACGGCGTGGGCCGAGGGCGCGGTGGGCTCGGCGGACGGGCAGTGGCTGCGGATCGGCTTCACCGACGAGACGGAGGTCCCGGCGTCGATCCGGGTCACCCCGCTGCCGCAGGAGAGCGTGCGCTCGGCGCCGACGCGGGTGCGCGTGGAGACGGAACGGGGCTCGGAGACGAGCACGCTGCGGGCCGACGGTTCGCGTCAGCGCATCAAGTCCCCCGAGGGCCCGTCGAGTTGGCTGAAGATCACCGTCGTCGAGTCGACCGCCCGGCACTCCGGGCTGTCCGGCGCGGGCTTCTCCGAGATCAGCGTCCCGGACGTCCAGGTGACCCGCATGCTGCGACTCCCGGGGGATGCCGAGAGCACCGACGCGGCCGCCGAGACGGTCTCCCTGCACCGGGCCACCGACCCCGGCAGCTTCTCCCCGACGGGCACGGAGGTCGGGCTGCACCGCCGCTGGACCTCGGACGCGGCCGGTACGTACGAGGTGAAGGCCGGTGCGATCCCCGTACCCGGTGACGCGCTCGACGCGCTGCTGTACGACGTGGCGCCCGAGCAGAACGACCGGATCACCGCGACGGCCGGCTCGACGGCCCGCCTCGGCACCGGTCTCTCGCCGCGCAACCTCACCGACGGCGATCTGACCACCGCGTGGATCGCCGGCGACGACCCGACCGTCCGGCTGAGCTGGTCGGGCAAACAGCCGGTGGGCGAGATCGTCCTCGCTCCGGCCGGCGGTCTGTCCACCCGGCCCACCGAGGTGAACATCAGCTCCCCGGACGGCGCGGTCGTCGCCGGTGTCGACGAGAACGGCGTCGTCCGCTTCGACCCGATCACCACGGACCGGCTCGACATCACCATCACCGAGACGGCCCCGCTGACCGTCCACAACCCCCTCGCCGACGAGGACATGCAGCTTCCGGTCGGTCTGACCGAGGCGTACATCCCCGCCCTGGACGACCGGTACCGCACCCCGAAGGCCCTCTCCTCGCGCGCCTTCGAACTGCCCTGCGGGAAGGGCCCGACGCTCGCCGTGGACGACGAGCTGTACGAGACGAGCGCCAAGGGGACGGTCGGCGACCTCGTGGAGCGGCGGCCGGTCGAGCTGACGCTCTGCCAGGAGGGCCGCGCGGACGCCGACCTGTCGCTCGGATCCGGCTCCCACCGGGTCGAGGCGGGCGACGCCGGACCGCTGGCCGTCACCGATGTGACGCTGACCCGCGGCACGGTCACCGCGCCCACCGCGCTCAGCCGTGAACTGGGCATACGGGACTGGCTCGGCGACCGCCGCGAGGTCACCGTCGGCTCGGGCGCGGCCTCGTACCTGACGACGTACGAGAACTTCAACGACGGCTGGAAGGCCACCCTGAACGGCCGAGAACTCGACCCGGTACGCCTCGACGGCTGGCAGCAGGGCTGGCGGATCCCGGCGGGCGAGGGCGGCACGGTGAAGCTCTCGTACGAGCCGTCCACGGTGTACGAGGCCGGACTGATCGGCGGTGGCATCGGAGTCCTGGTGCTCGCCGGGCTCGTGCTGTTCCGGCGCCGCTCGCCCAACCCCGACGCGCCCTCGCCGGTGCCGCCCCCGCCCGGCCTGATCCTGGGCACGGTCGCGCTCACCCTGGTGGGGATCGTGATCGCCGGGTTCCTCGCACTGCTGGTGCCCCTGCTGGCGCTGCTCGCCCGGCGACGGCACGCGCTGCTCGTACCCCTCGCCTTCCTCGCGCTCGCGGGGGCCGGGATCGCCGCCGCGACCGGGGCCGGGGAGCCGGTCGCCGAGGGCTCCGGGGCGTTCGGCCGCACCGCCCAACTGCTGGCGCTGGTAAGCCTGTTCGCTGGCCTGGTGTCGGTCGGCGAGACCTCGTACGCCACGCGGGGCGGTGGTGGCCGGGGTGCCGGCCCCGGCGGTCCGGGCGTGAGTGCGCTGCCTCCGCCGCTCCCGGGGTCCGAGGCTCCGACCGCGCCCCTTCCGCAGCGGCAGCGGGGGGAGAACGCGGGCCCGGGAGCCACCGCCGCGACCTCCGCCCCACCGGGGACACGGGGGGCTCCGGAGGCTCCGGGAACTCCAGGGACTCCGGGAGCGCTGCCGCCGCCCTTCACGCCGTCGGGCCCGCCGCGGCCCGAGTCCGGGCCGACCGTGTCGGCCCGCGGGCCGGGGTACCCGCGGCCATCTGAGCCCGAGGGGCCGGGGGCGGCCCTGCCCGAGGACCGCCGGAAGAAGGGGGAGGGCGAACCCACATGACCGCGCTGGACCACTCCGCTCGCGACGGCACGAACGGCCCCGCGGGGCCGACCGCCCGCATCCCGTTCCCCGTGGTGGACGAGGTCGCCCGGCACTGCCTCCAGGAGGAGGAGCCGGAGACCGTCCACATCGAGGTCCATCTGCCGGGCCGCCTCGACCCGGACCGCCTGCGCAGGGCGTTCGCCGGGGCCCTGCACCGCCATCCCCGGATCCTGATGCGCGAGGCGGCCCGCCCCTGGTACGGACGGCGGTACGAGTGGGAGCTCACCCCCGACGCCGATGTGGAGGCCGTCCTGTTCCCGGCGCCGGACCGGGACGCGCTGAAACACGCCCGGGCCAGGGCGCTGCGCGACGCCCCGCCGCTCTCGGCCTCGCCGCCGATCCGGCTGGAGGTGGTCCGGGGTCAGGAGGCCGGCTCCGCCGACAGTACGGTCCTGTTCCTGACCATCAACCACACCGCCCTCGACGGTCCGGCCTGTCTGCGGGTCCTGGCGACCGCGGCGGAGCTGTACGGCGGCCGGGACAACTCCCCGGCGGCGCCCCCGACCCGCGGCACGACCGCCGAGGCGCCCCGCGCTCCCGACACCCCCTCCACCTGGGCGCCGCCCGCCCGGGTCGCGCACGGCACGCCGGAACCTCCCCAGCACCACGGAAACGGCATGCTCGTCGCCGAACTGAGCGTCCCCCACCGGCCCAAGGGCTCCCCGTACACCGTGAACGACCAGCTGATGGCCGCCACCGCCCTGATGATCGCCCACTGGAACCGGGAGCACGGGGCCCGGCCGCGCCCGCTGCGCATCACGATGCCGGTGGACGACCGCCCGCGCGGCACGGACATGCCGATCGGCAACGGCACCCGGCTGGTCGAGGTGCCCTTCGCGCCCGAGGAGCTGGACGCCTCCGACATGGCCGCGCTGCTGCGCCGCACGGCGGACCGCACCCGAGCGCTCAAGGCTCAGCCGCGTCCCCAACTGGGCCACGGAGCATCCCTGTTGACGGCTCCGGTGATGCCCGTCGCCTGGCGGGCCGCGTTCACCAGGGGGTTGCGGAGGGTCGCCGGGCCCTGGACGTCGACCACCCTGCTGAGCAACATCGGCCGCGTTCCGTACGCCCTCGACTTCGGCGAGGAGGCGGGGCGCGCGCACGCCGTGTGGTTCTCGGCGCCGGCCCGTATGCCGCGCGGGCTGACGGTGACGACGGCCTCCACGGCGGGCCGCATGCACGTGGCGCTCCGCTGGTCCCGCTCCCTGCTGAGCCACGGCGACGGCAGCCACCTCCGTGACCTCTTCGAGCACTACCTGCACGCGACGGAACACGCCGCACCACCACGCACGGGGAGCACCCCATGACCATGGCCCCGCCCCGCAGGCCGCCGCACGGACTGCGGGACTTCTACGAGGACCCGGCCGTCCCGGTCGCCTCCGGGGCGCCCCGCAGTCTGCGCCAGGCCCGGATGCTCGCCGCCGCGCTGGGCCCGGCCACCTCCGGCCCGCGCACGGTCCTGGACATCGGCTGCGGCGACGGCACCGCGGCCGCGACGGCCGCACCGCTCCTCGCCGGTCACCGCATCGTCGGCGTCGACTGGTCCCAGGACGCCCTCAGACGCGCCCACGCCCGGCTCCCGTACGCGGTACGCGGTGAACTCACCGACGGCGGGCTGCCGTTCAGGTCCGCCTGTGTCGACGCCGTCCTGTTCAGCGAGGTCGTGGAACACCTCGTCGACCCGGACTCGGCGCTCGACGAGATCCACCGGATCCTCCGCCCCGGAGGTCATCTCATGCTCTCCACCCCCAACCTGGCCGCCTGGTACAACCGCGCCCTGCTCCTCGCCGGTGTCCAGCCCGTCTTCTCCGAGGTGAGCCTGCGCGCGATCCACGGCCGCCCCGGCAGGGAGGTGGTGGGCCATCTGCGGCTCTGCACGGCCCGCGCGCTGCGGGAGTTCGTGACCGCGTCGGGCTTCGAGGTCGTACGGCTGCGGGGTGCGCCCTTCCACGGCGTGCCACGGCCGCTGCGCCCGCTGGACCGCCTCGCGTGCCGTGTCCCGTCGATGGCCTCGATCCTTCTCCTGCACGCGCGAAGGACGTAGACCATGTGGTGGGGAGTGGCCGCGGCCCTGCTGGCGAACGTGCTGTACAGCGCCGGATTCGTCCTGGAGAAACGGGCGCTCGCGGCACTGCCCGAGGTGAGTGTCCGCCGGCCCGCCCGCCTTCTGCGGCTGGTCCTCGGCAGCTGGCTGTGGATCGGCGGGTCCCTCGCCCTGGCGTCGGGCTTCGGCGCGCAGCTCGTCGTCTACAACACCCTGCCGATCGCCGCAGCGCAGGGCATCTTCGTCTCCGGTCTCGTCATCCTCGTCCTGCTCTCCTCGGTCCTGCTCGGCGAGGAGACCTCGGGCCGCGAGCGGTACGCGCTCGGAGCGATCCTGCTCGCCCTCCTCATGGTGGTGCTGTCTCTGAAGGAGGGCTCCGACACGGTCAGCCGCAGCGCCCCCGCCCCGCTGATCCTGCTGCTCTGCGTCCCGTCGCTCGCGCTGGGCGTCTGGCTGTACGGGTCCGCCGAGCGCCGCGCCCGCCACCGGCACCGCATGCCGACGACGGGCGTCGAGTACGGGGTGGCGGTGGGCCTGCTGTACGGGGTCAGTTCGCTGGCCATCAAGGGCGTCTCCAGTCATCTCACCGGGAGCGGCTTCGGAAGCGCGGTGCTCGGTCTGCTGCGCTCGCCGTACCCGTATCTCCTGCTCTTCACCGGGGTGTTCGGCCTGGTCATGTCGCAGGCGGCGCTGCAGCGCTGCCGGGCCTCGCTGATCGTGCCGGTCTGCACGACGGTGACCTGCCTGTTCACGGCGATCCTCGGCACGGTCGCGTTCGGGGAGGCGCTGCCCGAGGACCCGCTGCGGCTGGCGCTGCGGATCGGCGGCACGGCGCTGGCGGTCTCCGTACTCCTCGCGATGCCCAAGCACGATCCGCCGCCGGCACCTCGACCCTTATCCCCCACAAGGGAGTTGACCAGTCATGAACCCGGACGACCCGCTGCTGAAGATCCTGGCGTGCCCGCTGGACAAGGGGCCGCTGCATCTCCTCGGAAAGGAGCCGGAGCGGACGGAGGACAGGAAGGGCACTGACGGCGCCGAGAGCACCGGGAGCGCTGACGACGCTCTCTACAACCCCCGGCTGCGGCGCCGCTATCCGATCGTGGACGGCATCCCGCAGCTTCTTCCGTCCTCCGGCGAACAGGTGACGGACGACGAGCACGAGGATCTGCTGCTGCGGATCACCGGGGGCGGCGAGCCCCGGAAGCCGGGGTCGATGACGCCATGACCCTGGCAGCCCGGCTCGCCCCCTTCGTGCCGGTGCGGCTGGTCGCCGCCGCCGCCCGGTTCGTCTACCCCCGCTTCGAACCCGAGCTGGCCCGGCTCGGCGACCTCTGCCCGCCCGGCTGCGGAACCGCCGTGGACGTGGGCGGCTGGTACGGCCCCTGGACCCGCCGCCTGTCGGGCCGGGCCCGCCGCGTGGTGACGGTAGAACCGGTCCCGCACCTGGCCCGGCTGATCACCGCCGCGACCCCCGGGAACGTACAGGTGGTCCGCGCCGCCGCGAGCGACCGCTCCGGCACGGCCCGGCTGTGGCTGCCGCCCGGCGACCAGGGCGACCGGGGCGTCTCGTCCCTCGTCAGGCGTGACATCCACGCCCGCGCCCTCGACGTCCCCTGCCTCACCCTGGACAGCCTGAACCTCCGCGACGTCGGCTTCATCAAGATCGACGTGGACGGCAGCGAACTGGCGGTGCTGCGCGGGGCGGGCACCCTCCTCACCCGTGACCGCCCGGCCCTGTTCATCGAGCTGGAGGCCCGCATCCAGCCCATCGGCACGGTCGTCTCCCACCTCGCCGAGCGGGGGTACGAAGGCTGGGTACTGCCCGGCGACACCTGGCTTCCGCTGTCCTCCTTCGACCTGGAGGCCCACCAGGAGCGCGCCTCGCACGTGGTCTCCCAGGGCCTGCTGCGCCGCGTGCTGCCCTTCCGGGGCCCGGGATACGTCCGGTACGTGAACTCGGTGCTCTTCCTCCCGGACGGCCGGTGCCCGGGCGGGCGGCACGCGCGGAACGCACGGCAGGCGGACCCCGTACGGGACGATGGGAGGCATGCCTCCCGCCAAGCCGGCTAGCGCCGCCCCGTTCACCCCGCTCGACTTCCAGCTCGTCCTGCTGCGCCGCATGGCCGACCACAACCCGGACCTGGTGGAGGACGCCCGCCACACGCTGGGCGCCTCGGTCGCCGAGATGCGCGAGGCCAACCGGCGCTGGCAGGCGATGCGGCACGCGCCGCGCAGCCGGGGCGCGGTCTCGCGCTACCGCTCGATCCTCGGCGACGCGGAGTCGGTGACGCCCCGGCGGATCGGCGACCTGTCCTGCGAGGCGTTCCTGTGGCCGGTCCCCCTCTGGCCGGACCTGCGTTTCGAGGTGCTGGTGGCGCCGGGCGGCGTGGCCTGGAACGAGTGGCTGGTCCGCGCACCGGGCGCCCCCGCCCCGGAGTTGCGGTCGCTGGACGACCTGACGCCCTGGTCCTGCACGGTCGACGAGGCCGCCCGCGCCTTCGCGCCGGCCCGGCCGCTGGAGGGGTCGGCGCCGACGCGCTGGGGGCTGGCGTTCACGGCGCCGGAGGGGTCGGGCGACGCGAACGGCCCGGACGGCTCGGGTGACGCGAACGGTCCGGACGGCCCGGACGGGGTACGGCGGGACTGCGTGGCGGAGTTCACCTGGGGGCTGCTTCAGCGCGTGGCGGTCGGCGAGCGGCGCCCCTGACCCGTCCCGTCAGCCTGCGGCGGCCCTGACGATCGCCTCGGCGACGACCGGCACCGAGTCCTCGTGCAGGAAGAGGAAGAGATTGGGCTCGACGAGTTCCAGCTCCATGACACGGGGCGCCCCGTCGTCACCGTCCACCAGGTCCACGCGGGCGTAGAGCAGCTCCGGCGCGCCGGGCACGGCGGCCAGCGCCCGCTCGGCGACGGCTAGTTCGGCGGGGCCCGGCTCCCAGGTGCGCAGGTTCGGGTGCGGGACCTTCTTCTCGTCGAACGCGGTGCCGGGTTCGAGGACGGCACCCTTGCGGATGGCGTGCAGGAAACGCCCGCCGAAGAACTGGAGCGCCCTTTCCCCCGCGGTGTCGATGCTCCGCACGTACGGCTGCACGATCGCGGTCAGCCCCTCGGCGTGCATGCGCTCCAGCTGCCGTACGGCGGTGTCGTGGTCCTCGGGCGTGTAGCGGGCCGCGTACCGGGCGCCGGCCCCCGAGGTCGGCTTGACGACGTACTCGCGGTCCCCGGGCAGGTCGGCCGGGTCGCCCGGAGCGAGGTAGCGGGTGTCGACGACGGGCACCGCGGCGGCGGCCAGGTCGCCCAGGTACCGCTTGTCGGCGTTCCACCGCACGACCTCCGGCGGGTTGGCCAGCCTCGTCACGGCCCCGCACCGGTCGGCCCACGCCAGGAACTCGGCGGCCCGCCAGCTGTAGTCCCAGGTGGAGCGGATCAGGACGAGGTCGAAGCCGCCCCAGTCGACGTCCGGGTCGTCCCAGCACACGACGGCGGTGTCCGCCCCCGCCCGCCGCACCGCGTCCGCGAGGACGGGCAGGTCACGGTCGTACCCGGTCTCCCGGACCTCCTGGCAGGTGACCAGTGCGATACGGGGAGTGGTGCGTGCCACGTCGGGCTCCTCAAGGGGTGGTCGGCTCCGGTCATACCGGTCGCAGGTTAACAACCGCCCGGGAACCGGCCGAGGAACCGAATCGGGGCCCTTGACCTTCACCTTCGGTGAGACCACAGCATCGGTGGTGGAACAGGAGGATCGCCATGTCGATGACGACGATGATGACGATCGGGGCCTTCTCGAAGGCATGCCGGCTGTCACCGAAGGCACTTCGGCTGTACGACGAGCTGGAGTTGCTGCGCCCCGCGCGGGTGGACCCGGAGACGGGCTACCGCTACTACGCGCCCGAGCAGTTGGAGCAGGCGCGCCTGGTGGTGTGGCTGCGCCGGCTGGGCATGCCGCTGGCCGGGATCCGCAGGGTCGGGGCCCTCGAACCGACGGCTGCCGCGCGGGAGATCCGCGCGTTCTGGTCGCGTGTCGAGGCGGAGACGGCGGCCCGTCGCGACCTGGCGTCCTTCCTCGTGGACCACCTCACGAGACCCCTCACGGGGCCTCTCGCCGAATCCCCCGCGGGCATGTCCCCGGGCAAGGAGACCACCATGACCATGCTGGAACTGCGCTACTCCGCTCTCTCCGACACCGGCCGGGTCCGCCCCGCCAACCAGGACACGGCGTACGCGGGCACGCGCGTCCTGGCCGTCGCGGACGGCTTCGGATCCGGGGGCGCGCCCGCGAGCGGCGCCGCCGTCGAGGCCCTGAAGTTCCTCGACGACGAGCCGCTCCCCGCCGGCGGTGTCCTCAACCTCCTGGAGGACGCGGTCCAGGGCGCCACGGAGGCGGTCCGGGAGGTGGCGGGCCCGACGGACCCGGAGTCCGGCACGACCCTCACCGCGATGGTGTGGACGGGCTCCCGACTGGCCCTGGTCCACATCGGCGACTCCCGCGCCTATCTCCTCCGCGACGGCGAACTGTTCCGGATCACCCACGACCACACGGTGGTCCAGTCGATGCTCGACGAGGGCCGCCTGACCCCGGAGGAGGCCGCGGTCCACCCGCAGCGCACCCTGCTCCTGAAGGCGCTGACGGGCGGCGGCCCGGCCTCCGCCCCCGCCCCGGCTCCGGATGTGCGCCTGCACGACGCCCGCGCCGGCGACCGCTACCTGTTGTGCTCGGACGGCCTGCCCACGGTCGTGCCGGAGGACACCATCAAGGAGACGCTCACGGCGTCCTCCACCCCGGCCGACGCGGCACGGACCCTGATCGCCACGACGCACGCCTCCGGCGCCCCGGACAACGTGAGTTGCGTGGTGGCGGACGTGGTGGAGGCGGCGTAGCCCCGCGCTTTCCCCGCACACACGGCCTGTGAATGAGCGTCAAACGTTTCGAACATTATTGAAATGATTGACGCTGCCGGACGCCTCGGTAAATGTTTCCACGGACAGGCGTGGAAACATTTACCGAACGGGCATTGCCGAACGGGCATTACCGAACTGGCATTACCGAACGGGCATGGCCGGACGGGTTGTCACACAGAAACGGGGGAGAATCTCGTGACCGATTGGATACTGGCATTCGACGCCGACTGCCGATTCTGCGAAGAAGTGGTGGCTCGGGTTCGTGGGTCCGCCGACGGCACATTGACCACCGCGGGTCTCACCGAACCCCGTATTCGTGACCTGCGCACGCGCGCCCTCGGGGAAGGGGCCGTATGGGCCCCGACCCTGCTGGCGGTCGACGGCGACCGGGTACGGGCCTGGACCGGAACCGCGCTGTCCCTCCGCCTGGCGCGGCTGCTGGGGCCGTCGGACTCGCTGCGGGTGGTGCGTGCGCTGCGGGACCTCGACGCGCTGCGGCCCCCGAGCCGTCGGGGCATCCTCAAGGCCGTGCCGGGGCTGGCCCTGGGAACGTTCCTGGTCACCGGCGGCCTGGCGACCTCGCCCGCGCAGGCCGTGACCCGCGCCAGGGGCAGCAAGGCGTCCCGATGGGTGAGGGCCAACCGCGACCGGCTGCCCTCCGGCTACGCCGAGTTCGCCTCCTACCCCGCGGACTACCGGCGCGCCGTCTACGGCGCGCTGTCCGCCCCGGCCCGGAGCGATCTGTGGGTGGCGCACTTCGCGAACCACCGGAAGACACACCCCGGTCTGTCGGCCGAGCAGTCCGCCGTCCTGGACGACGCGACACGGCTGGCACCGCAGATCATCGCGGGGCGACGCCAGGCAGCGGCCGCCGAAGAGCTGCGGACGGCGGCCGTGGAGGCGTTCGGTGAGAGCGGGGCGCGGGCGATCCTCATGACGCTGGGCCCCGCCGACACCCAGGGCGCGGCGCCTCGCGGCGGTCAGGGCATCCAGGTCATGGACTGCAATTCCCAGTGCGGGGGGACCGGGAGCTGCAACATGAAGTGCTACTCCCATCCGTACTGGTGCAACTGGACCGATTTCGGCTGCGGTCCCCTGTGGCTGGGACCGTGCAGCGGGGTCTGCGCCCCCTGAGGCCACCCGCGCGGGGGGTCCCGCTCTGCCCTCGCGTCTCGTACGCGTCTCGTATGAGCGGCCCGCCCCCTCTCCGGCGCTGTCCCGGACAGAGCCCGGACAAGGTATCCGACCATGCCGGACAGGAATTCTGCTGTCCGGGACAGGAATTCACTGTTGCTCCGCCCGACGCTCACCGGTGAGGCTTCCGTTGGCCCAGCCGGTCGAGGGACATTGCGTTCGCCGTTCCACGTTTTCGCCGTGCCGGCAGACGCGCGCAAAACTCTCGACCGGATCGTCTGGACCGATCAGGTCATGAGAATCAACGGACCAAGGAGTCAGCCATGCATATCCGCAATCTCCTCGGAGGCGTCGGAATCGGAGCCGCGCTCATACTCGGGACAACCGCGTTCCCCGCCGCTGCCGCCGCGCCGGCAGCGGTGCCGCCGGCCGCCGCGTCCACGGCGGCGGAGCCCAGCGCGGTCCCGCTCTACTGGGTCAACACGGGCGAGACCTTCAACCGGCTCGCCCCCTGCGACACACGTGGTTCGTGGTACTGGGACAACTACTCGAACGTCTACAGCTGGGACTGCCGCTGGAGCGGAAGCACCTACAAGCTGTGGCTCCAGAAGGGCTGAGCACGCTCCGGAAGCCCTTCTGATCCGCGTCTGATCCGCGTCTGATCCGCTTTCGGAGGCGGTTCGGGGCATCCTTGCGTCTCCTACGGGCCGCAGGGATGCCCCGGCTCCAACCCGTCGGGGCACATCACGTCACATCACGTCACGATGTCGGCCCGCGAAGCCGGTTCCGCGCGGGCCCTCAGGAGACCCCCGGCAGGCGTCGCGGCTCAAGCCGCTCCTCCCGGGCCGTGTCGCCGTCCCGCGTCACGATGTAGGCCCCCTTGCCACCGATCTCGGTCACCGCCTCGACCAGTTCCGTACCCCGGTAGACCAGACCCACCCCGTCGTCGGTGCAGTGGGTGGTGGGCAGGGTGCCGTTCGCCACGAGGTCGTGCACCAGCGGGCGGCGGCCCGGATCGGAGTCGTAGTGGACGCCGTTCCCGTAGGGCAGGAAGCCCAGCGCGTTGGTCACGGGCTGCAGTTCGGGGCCGAAGGAGTCCGTCGTACCGCCCTCGAACCAGCAGATCGACCCCGCGCTGACCCCGCTGAGGACGACACCCGCGCGCCAGGCCTGCCGGAGGATGCCGTCGAGGCCGTGCACCCGCCAGACCGCGAGGAGATTGGCCACCGAACCGCCCATCACCCACACCACGTCCTGCTCCAGGACGGTGCCTTCGATGTCGTCGAGGTTGGGCCTCGGGAAGAGGTGGAGAGGAACGAGGTCGAACCCCGCCACGCGGGCGGCCTCGGTCGTCAGGGCCCCGGCTGCTCGCCCTCCTCGGGGTCCCAGTCCAGCAGCCGTACCCGCGCCACCGTCTGGACGTGCCTGCGCATCGCGGCGGCGGCCCGCCCCGGCTGCTGGGCCACGATCGCGTCGAAGATCGCGCGGTGCTGGGTGAGGGAACGGGTGGGGCGGCCCGGCTGGCGCAGCGACTCGTGGCGGCTCTCGGTGATCTGGTCGGCGATGGAGCGCATGAACTCGGCGAGGATGCCGCTGTGTCCGGCGGCCGTGACCGCCGCGTGGAAGAGCCGGTCGCCCTCCACCCCGTGTTCCCCCGCCGTGATCTCGGCCCGCATGTGCGCGAGGGCCGAGTCCATGGCGGCCACGTCCTCGTCGGTGCGGCGCTCGGCGGCCAGTTCGGCGAGTTTGGTCTCCAGGGCCTCGCGGGCGTCCAGCACGTCGGGCAACCGGCGCCTGCGGTCGACGAGTCGCTCCACCGGTTCGGCGTCGAGGGTGTCGCCGACCAGATAGGTGCCGCCGCCGTGGCGGACCTCCACCAGTCCCTGGACCTCCAGGACGACTATGGCCTGCTTCACGGAGGCGCGGCTGACGCCGAGCCTGGCCGCGAGGTCGCGTTCGGGCGGCAGCCGGTCGCCGGCACCGAGGCCGCCCTCGGCGGCGTAACTGCGCAGCCGGTCGAGGACCTGCTCGTACAGGCGCGGTTTGGACCCCATGGGTCGCAGTGCGTCGGTCATGTCCGGTCTTCCCCCTTACCTCTCGATCTGGTGGATGAGTGGCTGAGCCAATTTACGTCATCTCTCTTGACGCTCTCCACCACGGCCACCCAATGTGGTTCAGCCACTTGGCCACTCAGCCACTTGACCGGTCGTGCCGCTCGGCCTGTCTCCCCCACTCGACAAGGGACCCAAAGACGGGAGCCCGTATGTCCGCCGAACTGATATCGATCCTCGTGCTCGTCGTGGTGTTCGTCATCGCCACCACCCGCTCCATCAACATGGGCGCCCTCGCCTTCGCCGCCGCCTTCGGAGTCGGCGAACTCGTCGCGGACCTCGACGCCGACAAGATCTTCGCCGGCTTCCCCGGTGACCTCTTCGTCGTACTCGTCGGTGTGACGTACCTGTTCGCCATCGCCCGCGCCAACGGCACGACCGACTGGCTGGTGCACGCCTCGATCCGGCTCGTGCGCGGGCGGGTCGTGCTGATCCCGTGGGTGATGTTCGTGCTGACCGGCGTGCTCACCGCGATCGGCGCGGTCAGCCCGGCCGCGGTCGCCATCGTGGCGCCGATCGCCCTGAGTTTCGCCGCCAGGTACTCCATCAGCCCGCTGCTGATGGGCGCGATGGTCGTGCACGGCGCCCAGGGCGGCGGCTTCTCCCCCATCAGCATCTACGGGTCGATCGTCAACGGGATCGTCGAGCGCGAGGGCCTCCCCGGCAACGAGATCGCCCTCTTCCTCGCGTCGCTCATCGTCAACCTCGTGATCGCCGCCATCGTGTTCGTGCTGTTCGGAGGGCTGAAGCTGAGCCGCGCCGAGCAGGACACCGGGGACGGCACCGGCACCGGGGCGGACGACGGGGCCCGCGAGAGCACCGAGGCCGCCGAGGACACCGACGACGCCTCCCGTCTCAACCCCGCCCGTATCGCCACCCTCGCCGCTCTCGTCGCCCTCGTCGTCGCCGTGCTCGCCTTCGACCTCGACGCGGGACTCACCTCCATCACCCTCGCCGTGCTGCTCAGCACCTTCTGGGCCGAGGACAGCCGCAACGCCGTCAGCCAGATCGCCTGGCCGACGGTCCTGCTGATCTGCGGTGTGCTGACGTACGTCGGGGTCCTCGACGAGATGGGCACCATCGACTGGGCCGGCGAGGGCGTCAGCGACATCGGCGTCCCGCTGCTCTCCGCCGTGCTGCTCTGCTACATCGGCGCGCTGGTCTCCGCGTTCGCCTCCTCGGTCGGCATCATGGGGGCACTGATCCCGCTGGCGGTGCCCTTCCTGGCGCAGGGCGAGATCGGGGCGATCGGCATGGTCGCGGCCCTCGCCGTCTCGGCGACCGTGGTGGACGTCAGCCCGTTCTCGACGAACGGGGCCCTGGTCCTCGCCGCGGCACCCGGTGTCGACCGCGAGCGTTTCTTCCGGCAGCTGATGATGTACGGAGGGATCGTGGTGGCCGTGGTCCCCGCCGTGGTGTGGCTCGCGCTGGTGGTACCCGACTGGGGGTGACACCGGCACGCCCCGTCGGGTCCGGCACCCTCGTACGAACGACCGACGATCAAGGAGTAGGCACGCGTGTCCCCTCTCTTCCCGGCCCTGACCGAGGCACTGGCGGACCCGGACGGCACCGCCGCGCACCGGTCGGCCCTGCGTTTCGGCGACCGTTCCCTGACCTACGGCGAACTCGCGGCGACCGCCGCCCCGCTGGCGGCCCGCGTCGGCGAGGCGGGCCGGATCGCGGTGTGGGCCACGCCCACCCTGGAGACCGCCGTCGCCGTGGTCGCCGCCCTGCTGGCAGGTGTACCCGCCGTGCCGCTCAACCCGAAGTCGGGCGGGAGCGAGCTGGGGCACATCGTGGCGGACAGCGCGCCTGCCCTGGTGCTCGCGGCCCCGGGTGCCCAACTCCCGCCCGCGCTGGCGGAGTTGGAGCGCGTCGACATCGAGGTCGGCACGGAGACCGGCGCAAGCGCCCCGCGACCGGCGGCGCCCACCGCTCCCCGCGAGCCGGACCTCGCCCCGGAGGCTCCCGCCCTCGTCGTCTACACCTCCGGCACCACCGGCCCGCCGAAGGGCGCCGTCATCCCCCGCCGGGCCGTCGCCACCACCCTGGACGCCCTCGCGGACGCCTGGCAGTGGACCGGCGACGACGTCCTCGTGCACGGCCTGCCCCTCTTCCATGTGCACGGTCTGATCCTGGGCATCCTCGGCCCGCTGCGCCGCGGCGGATCCGTACGGCACCTCGGCCGCTTCGAGACGGCCGGTGTGACACGGGAGTTGAGCGGCGGCGCCACGATGCTGTTCGGGGTGCCGACGATGTACCACCGGATCGCGGAGGCCCTGCCCGACGACCCGGCGCTCGCGAAGGCGCTGGCGCGGGCCCGGCTGCTGGTGTCGGGCTCCGCGGCTCTGCCGGTGCACGACCACGAGCGGATCGCGGAGGCGACGGGCCGGCGGGTCGTCGAGCGGTACGGGATGACCGAGACGCTCATGAACACCAGCGTCCGCGCGGACGGCGAGCCCCGCGCGGGCACGGTCGGCGTGCCGTTGCCGGGCGTCGAGCTGCGGCTGACGGAGGAGGACGGCACGACGGCCCTGGAGGCGTACGACGGGGAGACCGTGGGCGAGATCCAGGTCCGCGGGCCGAACCTCTTCACCGAGTACCTGAACCGGCCCGACGCGACGGCGGCGGCCTTCACCGAGGACGGCTGGTTCCGCACCGGTGACATGGCGGTGCGCGACCCCGACGGGTACGTGCGCATCGTCGGCCGCAAGGCCACCGACCTCATCAAGAGCGGCGGCTACAAGATCGGGGCGGGTGAGATCGAGAACGCCCTCCTGGAGCACCCGGGCGTACGGGAGGCCGCGGTCACGGGCGAGCCGGACGCCGATCTCGGTGAGCGGATCGTGGCGTGGATCGTGCCCGCCGACCCCCAGTTGCCGCCGTCCGCCGACGAGTTGGCGGACCACGTGGCCGGCCGTCTCGCGCCCCACAAGCGGCCTCGTGTCGTCCACTACCTCGGCGCGCTGCCCCGCAACGACATGGGCAAGATCATGAAGCGCGCGCTGGCCCATGACTGAGGCACCCGGGCCACCCGGGACGGCTGAGGCACCTGGGGCGGCCGGGGCGGCTCAGGTCGGCTCCCGGCGGTTCACGGCCCGCGAGGCGATCGGCCTCGTCTCCACCGGCTTCACGGAACTGCCCGCCCCGGCCCCCTCTCCGCCGGGCCCGTACGGGCCGGACGGCCCCCTGTCCTGGCAGGGGTACGACGCCTCGCGCGCCCGGGCCGCGGACCGCACCGGCGAGGAGGAGTCCGTCGTCTGCGGCACCGCCACCGTCAGCGGCAACGACGGCGGCACGACCCCGGCCGTGCTGATCTCCTTCGAGTTCGGGTTCCTCGGCGGCTCGCTGGGCGAACGCACGGGCGACCGTCTTGAGGCCGCGCACACCTACGCCCGCGCACACCGTCTGCCGGTCGTCTCCCTCGTCGCGACGGGCGGCAGCCGGATGCAGGAGGGCATGCGCGCACTGGTCCAACTCCAGCGCGTGGCGCGGCAGTCGACGCTCACGCGTGCGGCCGGTCTCCCCCAGATCGCCGTGCTGCGCGACCCGACGACGGGTGGCGGCTGGGCCACCCTGGGCGCGGGCGCCGATGTGATCCTCGCCCTGCCGGGTGCGCAGGTGGGCTTCGCGGGCTCACGGGTCCGGCCGCCCGACGCGGACCCGGCCGCGTACACGGCCGAGGCGCAGTCGGCGGCGGGGGCGGTCGACGCGGTGGTGCCCGAGCGGGAACTGCCGGACGCGTTGGCGCTCTGGCTGCGGCTCCTGAGCGACCCGTCGGCGGACCCCGTGCCACCGCCCCGGGCACTGGGCGACGCCGGCCTCCCGGCCACCGGCCGGGAGGCCGTGCGCAACGCCCGGTCCCCGCACCGCCCCCGCGCCCAGGTCTACTTGGACGCCTTCTTCGCCCACCGTGCGGCGATCAGCGGTGACCGTTGCGGCGGTACCGACGAGGGCATGCTCTGCGGTTTCGGCGTCCGGGCGGAGGACGGCCGTACGGTCGCGTACGCGGCCCAGACCGGCACCGCCACGCGCCCCGCCGGCTATCGCACCGCCGCCCGGCTGGTCCGGCTCGCCGACCGGCTCCGTATCCCCGTGCTGACCCTGGTGGACACCCCGGGTGCCGCCAACGACGCGGCGGCGGAGCGGCAGGGCGCGGGGGCGGCGATCGCGGACCTGTTCGGGGCGGTGGCCGCGGCGGAGACCCCTGTCACCACGCTGGTGATCGGGGAGGGCGGCTCGGGCGGCGCGCTGGCTCTCGCGGCCCCGGCCAACACATGGGTCACGCCGGACAGTTACTTCTCGGTCATCGCCCCCGAGTCGGCGGCCTCCATCCTCAAGCGTCCGGCCGAAGAGGTACGGGCCACCGCCGACCAACTCCGCATCCGGCCGCAGGACCTGGTCGAACTGGGTGTCGTGCGCGGCATCGTGGAGCGGGGGCGGTGAACCGCGGTCTACCGCACGCCCACCGCCCGGATGATCTCCTGGGTCACCGAGCCGCCGCGGTCGTCGGCCGCCGAGGCCCGCAGCGACACGTGTCGTGCGTCTCGGGGCGGGCTCAGCGTTCCCTGCCAGGCGGCCTCGCCGGCGCTGGAGAGCCGGACCGTCCGCCAGGACCTGCCGTCGTCGTAGGAGACTTCGAGGCTTGTCCGGCCGAGGGTTCCGGGGGACCGGTTGTCGGGTGTCGGCTGCGGGTCGACCGTGGCTGGGCGCGCGGTTCCCCGCGCCCCTGGGTCGCTGCGCTCCCCCGCGCCCGCCACGTACGAGGCGCTGATGCCGATGGGCAGGCGGCTGCCGCCCCGTACCTCGCCCGCCAGGTCCGTGTCGATGTCGAAGCCCAGGTTGAGCAGCGGGAGGGTCGTCCAGCGGTCGGCCGGGGTGGCCGCCGACCTGAAGGTCCACTCGGAGCGGCCCTTCACGGCGAGCTTCCAGCGGTCCGCGTCCAGGGCCGTGTCCGTGACGACCTTGTACGTGTGCTCGTCGGCGGGCGCGTCCCAGACGTACGCGCCGGAGCCGGTCCGCCGGTCGACGAGTTCCCCGTCGAGGTACACCTCGGTGGACTGCGTCATGCCGGTGCTCTCGTCCCACACGTTGCCGAAGCCGGTGTGGTCGGGCCCGGAGTCGCCCCAGCCGGGGACGTTGAACTGCAGTGTCGCGCCCGAGCGCTGCTGCCCCCAGCCGAGGCCGGAGCCGAGCCACGGGTGCCATACCGGCCGGAACCAGTCGAGGTCCTGGTGCGCGCCCCCGCGGTAGCGGACGAGCCCGCTGCGCTCCTCCAGATCCCCGGCGCCCGCGTTGACGGACTCGTGCCACAGCTGGCCGGGACCGGTGGACACGTAGTCGGTGCGCTCGGCCGGGAAGTCGGCCCGCTCCTGGAAGCCGATCCCGACGGGGAACGAGTCGTCGGTGAGCGAGTACCGGAACTCACTGCCGGAGACGGGCTTCACCGCATGGAACTTCGTGTCCAGCACGGCGAGTTGGCGGCGCGAGGGCTCATAGGTGAGGTCCCGCGCCGGGATGCTCCCCTTGTGCCCCTCCGAAAGGTCGTACGTGTAGGGCGTGTTGCGCGTGCCGTTGGTCTCGGCCTTCCCCGCCGACCGGAGCCGCGCCGCGTCCGCCGCGTTGACGGTGGCGATCTGGATCGGCCGGTCCGCGTTGTCGTCGGTGCCGAACCAGGCGTTGAGCCGGCCCGGTACGCCGTCCGTCACGAACAGCGCCTCGGCGCCCGCGTCCTGGGCGGCCTGCGCGATGTCCGAGGGCACCGCGCCCTCCTTCATCCGGACGAGCACGGCCTTGCCCCGCACGTCCTTGCCGCCGTACTCCCCTGTTCCGACATCGACGAGCGGCAGCTTGCGGCGGCCCTCGGCGAGCGTGCCTCCGGGCTGCGCCACGGCCTCGCCGATGCCCTTGACCTCCAGCACCGGCTTCCCGAGCCGCCACACGGTCCGGTACTCGAAGCTGCCCTTGGTCACCTTCGCCGTGGGCGCCGCGAAGACGCTGTCGTACTTGACCGGCACCTGGACCGCGCCGAACAGGTCCGAGCCGTTCGCCGCCCGGTCGTACTCCATGAGCAGCTGCCGGGTCTGCGTACGCCGGTCGACGCGGGCCGCGATCTCCCGCAACCGGCTTCCGTCCAGGGTGACTTCGCGGTCCCGGTCGAGGTCGATCTCGGGCGCCGCGAGGAAGCCGAGCCCCAGCGAGTCGGCGCCATGGCTGCCGCGTACGTCGAGGAAGGTGTTCAGGCTGTACGTGCCCGGCGGGAGCCGCAGCTCGACCGTGCCCGTGTCACCGACGTGCTCCGGGAACGGGTCGATACCCTCGGCCAGTCGCTGCACCACGAGGTCGGCGGCGGTGGCGGCTCCGTCCCGGTCCTTGACGTGGACGGTGAGTGTGTACCGCTCCTCCTCCTTGACCAGGCCGAACGCGGTGTGCGCGACGGGCGTGCCGTCCGCCGTCGAGGCCACGATCCGCCCAGTGGTGTTGCCGACCGGGGCCTTGTCGCCGTCCCCGGTGACGGTCGTGGAGGCGGTGCCGTGCGCGGGCACGGTCAGTGCGGAGTCGGCGAGTGTCGCGACCCCGTCGGGCGCGCCCCGCACGGTCAGGTCCAACTCGGCCGGCGTGTCGCCCGAGTTGGTGTAGGTGACGGTCCTGGTGACAGGCTCGTTCGACTCGTAGGGCCAGCGGTGGTAGCCCAGATCGGCGCTTCCGGTGGCCGTGACCCCGGCCTTCAGCGCCCCGGGCACGCTGACCCGTCCGGCGCCCAGCACGTAGGCGGACGCGTCCAGTTGCTTCGACGTCGACATCAGCGCGTCCTTGAGCCGCGCGCCGGTCCAGTCGGGGTGCCGTTCGGCGAGGAGCGCGGCCACGCCCGCGACATGGGGTGTCGCCATCGACGTACCGCTCATGGCGGTGTAGTCGCCGCTGCCGGCGGAGAGCCGGGAGCGGGCGGCGAGGATGTCGACGCCCGGTGCGGACAGGTCGGGCTTGAGGGCGTGGTCGCCGTGGCGCGGGCCCGCGCTGGTGAAGTACGCGGCCTGGTCCGCGGAGTCGACCGCGCCGACGGTCAGCGCGGAGTCGGCGGCGCCGGGCGAGCCGATGGACGAGGGGGCGCCGGTGTTGCCCGCGGCGACGACGAAGAGCGCGCCGGTCTCCTTCGTGAGCGTCTCGACGGCCTGGGCCATGGGGTCGGTGCCGTCGCTGGGCTCCGTCGAACCGAGGCTCATGGAGACGACCGTGGCGCCGACGTCCCGCGCGGCCCATTCCATGCCCGCGATGATCTGCGACTCGCTGCCCGAGCCCTGGTCGCCGAGCACCTTTCCGACGGCGAGGGTGGCGCCGGGTGCGACCCCCTTCTCCCGGCCGCCGGACGCGGCGCCGCTGCCGCCGACGGTCGAAGTGACGTGTGTGCCATGGCCGTTGCGGTCGGCAACCTCTTCACCCTCGATGAAACTCCTCGTCACGGAGACCCGCCCGGCGAGATCGGGATGGCCTGCATCCACCCCCGTGTCCAGTACCGCGACGGTGACGCCCTTGCCGGTCAGCCCCGCCTCCCAGGCCTCGGGCGTACCGATCTGGGCGTTGCTTTCGGCCATCTCCGCGCGGACCCGCCCGTCGAGCCAGACCTTGTCGATCCCGGCCCCGTCGGTCCCGTCCCTGCCGAGCCGGTCTTCACCGAGCCCGTCCTGCCGGGTGAGGGCCCGCCAGAACGCCCGGCCCTTGTCGGCCTCGACGGCGGCCCCGCGGATGCTCGGCAGCGCGCGCGTCCGCTCGGCGCCACGCGGAGTCGCCACCCGCGCGCCCTTCTCGTACGTGACGATCAGCGGCGGTCCGTCCGCCCGCCGGTCGGTGAGCCCCTGGCGTATCAGCCCGCTCACGTCGAACAGCCGCCGGTCGAGGGTGCCCGCCCGCAGATACGGCAGCGCCTCGTCGGGTACGACGGTCAGGGCGCCGTTCGCCGTCCGGGTGCGGACCGCTCCGGTCGCCCCCTTCGCCCGTTCGACGGTCACCGTCCGTCTGCCGCCGCCGAGTTCGGTGACGGTCACCCGGTCGCCGGTGACGAGGGTGACGGTGTGGGCGGCGGACGCGGCGCGGGTGCCGGGCCGGGTGCCGGTGTCCTGTGCGCCGGCCCCGCCCGCGGGAAGCAGGGCGAGCACGAGCCCGGCCGACGCGAGCGCCGCCCCGCGTCCCGCGGATCCTCTGGTGATCATCCGTGCCCCTCGTCTCTGATCGTCCCGGACCGCCTCGGACCGCCTCGGACCGCCTCGGACGGTCCGGTGCTTCTCGGGCCGGGGTGTCGTCCGGGTGGTGCGGGGGTGCTGCGAAGAGTGTCGGGTGGCCGGTGTTGCGGTGGCGCCGACGGAACCTGGCGGGAAGCTGCCCTGGCGGTTTTCCGCCACAGGAACGGTGAACGACCGGTGGAAACCGCGACAGCGCCAAGTACCGTCCGTGACAATGAGAGTGGTCACCGGTGACGGACTACGGGGGTTCTGGCGCGCAATGGATGGATTAGTGGAGTTCAAGACGGACGACGGGGCCGTGATCGTCGTCGAGGGAGCCGAGGACGAGTCCGGCTCCCGTCTGGTGGCACGCGGGGACGGCACGGTCCAGGCGGCCCGTACGTTCGAAGGCTCGCTGGAGGGAGCGAGGGCTGCCGCGGAGTCCGCGCTCCGGGTCTTCCGGGACGGTTCGCTGAGGCCCGACTCCGTGGAGATCGAGTTCGGGGTCAGACTCACGGCGGAGGCAGGCGCGTTGATCGCCAAGAGTGCCGTCGAAGGCCACCTGCTGGTCAAGCTCTCCTGGTCGCCCGAGCGGCCGGACGGCGCCCCGCGGCCCGCCAACGCTCCCCCCGCGTCCGCCCCCGCATCCCCGGAGACCACCCCGCGCCCATGAGCAGCGCTTCCTGGCACGCGAGAATCAGCTGCGGACGGGACACCGGCGCCGGCTTCCTGGTCACCGAGCAGCACGTCCTGACCTGCGCCCATGTCGTGGCGCGCAGTGACACCGAAGCGGTCGCGGTGTCCTTCGCGCACGGCGGCTACGAGGAGGTCCCCGCCCGGGTGGTCGCGCACGGCGGCTGGGACGGCCGCGAGACCGACCCGGGCGATCTGGCCGTACTGGAGCTGGACCGGCCGGTGCCGATGAAGCCAGCGGAGTTCGCGACACCCACCGACGCCTACGGTGAACCGCCGCGCAGGCTCCTCGCCTACGGCTTCCCGAAGCGGTACGACGAGGGCACTTTCGCCGAATACCGGGCCACCGCCGAGCAGTTGATCGCCGGGGAGTGGGTCCAGCTGGAGTCATGGGCCGCGCACGGCCAGTCGCTCGCACCGGGGTTCAGCGGCGCGGCGGTGACCCTCGCGGACACCGGCCGGGTCGTGGGCATGGTCTCGGCCGCCGCCCGCAGCCCCGAGATCCGTAACGGCCGGATGCTCCCTTCCCAGGTCATGGCCCGCTACTGGCCCCGCCTGGCGGACCTCATCCCGACCCCGGAGTACGGCCAAGGGGAAAAGGGACACCTCAGACTCCTGCTGGCACGTCTGCAGTTCCCCGTCCCGGAACACAGCCCCGAACGGCTGTACCAGGACGCCGTCGGCCCCCTGGGCCCCCCGCTCCCGCCCCACCGCTTCACCTCCCTGTGGGACGCGGCCTGGTACCTCCTCTCAGAGGTACAGGACCCGGCAGCGGTCACCCGCTTCACCACCCGCCTCGCCGACTTCGTGGACGACACCCCCACCCGCACCGCCCTGCGCGCCTGGCCCGCGGCCCCCCGGGCCCACCGCCCCGACCCGACGCCGAAGCCCCGCCCCGAAACCGGCGGAGCCGACCCGCACACCTGGTCGCCGATCCTCGTGGAGATCGCCCCCAGCGGCTCCGGCGACGGCCGGTTCCTGGTGGAGGTGTCCGCGTACAACGGCGGACACCGCAGAGTGGTGGGCTCGCGCCGACTTCCCGTGGAGCGGGTCCGCCCCTACACACTGGAGCGGATCGACGAGGCCTACCACGAACTGGAGCCGGGAGCACAAGAGCTGATCGCCTTCGTGCTGCCGCGCCGCTGGCTCAACGCGGACGTGGCGCACTGGAAGCGCAGCGCGGACGACGACAGTCCGCTCGGCTCCTTCGCACCGCTCGTCGTGATGGACCTGGAACGGCGGCGCAGCGGGGGTCTGCAGCACAAACTCCGGCAGAAGTGGCAGCACCTGGACGCGCGGCCGACGGCACGGCTGCACCGTATCGACTGCTGGTCGGTCGGCCAGGACCAGGTGAAACTGACCATCGGACTGCGCCGCGACGCCGACATGGTGGGCTTCGCCACGCCGCCGCGCGCGGACCGGGTGCGGCGGCTGTTCCAGGCGAGCCTGAACGCGGCGGTGCCGGTGATGCTGTGGCCGCGCACCGGCTGCCGGGGCGAGCACCGGTGCGGGGAGTCGGCCGACTGCCGGGGGTCGGCGTTCCTGGACCGCCTCGCCGAACACCTGGCGAACCTGCCGATCCGTGAACTGCCGCGTCATGTGCATGAGTTGCGCGAGACCGCGTACGCCTCCGACGCGCCGGAGCCGCATTGGGCGTACGACCTGGCCCTGCTGTGGGAGGACCCCGAATGCCTGCCTGATCCCGTCGGCTACCTGCACAGCCCGGTCGGCTGACCACTGAGCCGACCACTGAACAGATCACCGAAGCACCGGAACACGTTCGGAGAGACCATGTCCCTGTGGCCCGTCTACACGGGTGCGAGCGAGCCGCACGACGGCATCGCCGAGCTGCCCGCGCCGCCGCCCTGGCGCGACTTCGACGGCGGTCCGGAGCTGACGACGCCCGCCGAGGACGACGACGCGTCGGCCACGTCCCCGGACCGGCGGCACCGCGCCCGCACCTACCGCGCCACGGACCGTGCCGTCCAGCTCGTCAACGCGGCCCTCTATCTGCGCCGGCCCCTCCTGGTGACGGGCCCGCCGGGCAGCGGCAAGTCGAGCCTGGCGTACGCGGTGGCACGGGAGTTGCGGCTCGGTCCCGTCCTGCGCTGGAACGTCACCAGTCGCACCACACTGCACGACGGGCTCTACCAGTACGACCCGCTGTCCCGCCTGTACGCGGCCGCACGCGACGTCCGGCCCGGCGGCGAGGCCCCGTCCGGCCCGGTGCTCCCGACGGACAGCGAGCTCCAGGACCATCTGCGGCTCGGCCCGCTCGGCACGGCGCTCCTCCCGTACGGCCGGCCGCGCACCCTGCTGATCGACGAGATCGACAAGAGCGACCTGGACCTGCCGAACGACCTCCTCAACATCCTGGAGGAGGGCCAGTACGAGATCCCCGAGCTGGTCCGCTCCGCCCGGCACACCCCTGCGGCCGAGGTCATGATCGACGGCACGGACGAGCGGGTCGAGGTCACGCGCGGCCGGGTCCGCTGCCGGGCCTTCCCCTTCGTGGTCCTCACCAGCAACGGCGAACGCGAGTTCCCGCCCGCCTTCCTGCGCCGCTGTGTCCGCCTCGAACTCCACCAGCCCCGCGCCGCCCACCTGGAGCACATCGTCCGCGCCCACCTGGGCGAGCCCGACGCGTACGCCCGCGACCTGATCGAACGCTTCCTGGACCGCGGGACGGAGGGGGAGCTGGCCACGGACCAGCTGCTCAACGCGATCTACCTCACGGGGGTGGCGGGGCTCGACGCGTCGTCGCGCGACGAGCTGGCCGAGCAGCTGATGCCGTATCTGAGCCGCACGGGAGAGGAACCGGATGCGTTCTGACGCCGGCGCGGACGGACGGACCGGTGCGGGTGCCGCGCTCCTCGCCGGCGTACTCGCACAGGCATCCGGCGGACCGGAACCGACCTCCGTCGAACTGGCCGAACTGCTGTGGCTGGCCCAGCACATGCCACCCCCCGAGCCCCCGACACACACCCGCCCCACGCCGTTCCCCGACACGGACCGCCCGCACCCTGCCGCCCCGCTCACCCCCACCCACCCGAAGGACGCGGGGAACGGCGCGACAAGCCCTCACCGCCCCGCGCCCGAGACACCACCCCGCCCCAGCCACCCCGACGGCCGCATCCCCCTGCGCCTCCCCGGCCGGCCCACCCCGGAGGGGCCAGGCCCGGACGGCGGCCCGCCGAACACCACCCCCGGCGGCCCCTACACATCGCTCCTGGCCCCCGCCCCACCGATGCTCCCCCACCCCCTGAAGCTCCAGCGCGCCCTCCGCCCCCTCAAGCGAAGCGTCCCCGCCCCGGTCGGGCAGGAGCTGGACGAGGCGGCGACCGCCCACCGCATCGCCCGGCTCGGCGCCGCACCCCAGTGGTGGCTGCCCGTGCTGCGCCCCATGACCGAGCGCTGGCTGACGCTGCATCTCGTGCACGACACCGGTCCGACGATGCCCGTCTGGCGACCGCTCGTGCGCGAACTGCACGCGGCGCTCGCGCAGTCGGGCGTCTTCCGCACGGTGGAACTGCACCGGCTGGAGGCCGACGGCGCGGTACGCCGGCCCGGCTCGCAGGAGTCGTTCGCCGACGGCCGCACGGTCACGCTCCTGATCAGTGACTGCATGGGGCCGCAGTGGCGGGACGGCCCGGCGGGCGCCCGCTGGTACACCACGCTGCGCCGCTGGTCGGCCCGGATGCCGGTGGCCCTGGTCCAGCCGCTGCCGGAACGCCTGTGGCGCACCACCGCGCTGCCGGCCACGACCGCGCGGATCACCGCGCCGGGCCCGGCGGCGCCCAACTCGGCGTACGACGTGGACTCGTACGCGCTGGAGGGCGTGCCGCACGGTGTGCTCCCCCTCCCCGTGCTCGAAGCCTCGGCTCCCTGGCTGGCGAACTGGTCGTCGCTGGTGGCGGGCGGCGGCCGACTGCCGGGCTCGGTGGGCCTGTTGGGCTCCGGCCCGCCCGCCGCGCCGGTCGACGAGAAGGGCCGCAGCGATGTCGAGAGGCTGTCCCCCGAGGAGCTGCTGCTGCGGTTCCGCTCCCTCGCCTCTCCGGAGGCCTTCCGGCTGGCCGGGCATCTGGCGGTGGGGCCACCGGAGTTGCCGGTGATGCGTCTCGTCCAGGCGGCGATCGAGAAGAACCCCCGGCCGCAGCACCTGGCCGAGGTGATTCTCAGCGGCGCGCTGGTCGCGGTCCCGGGGGCCGCCGGTTCGTACGTCTTCCGGCCGGGCGTACGGGAGCTGCTGCGGCGCACCCTGCCACGGTCCGCGTACAGCAGGACCTCCGAACTCCTTTCCCGGGTGGGCGCGTTGCTCGACGAGCGGGCCGGTCTGGCGGCCGGTGAGTTCCGCGTGCTCGCTCCGGGCGGCAAGGGCGCGGGAGGCGGCGGCGCCGGTGAGGAGGCCGTGGGCGAGCCGTTCGCGGTCGTGCGGGAGGAGTCCGTACGGCGGATGGGCGGGCCGCCCTCGAAGACCACCGCGGGACTCGTGCTCGGCAGATACCGGCTGCTACGCCGTCCGGGGCCGGGCAGGCGCGTGCTGGAGGCCCACGACACCCGGCTCGACCGGAAGGTCGCCGTGCACCGGTACACCGTCGCGCCGGAGCGGCAGCGGCGGTTCCTGACGGCCGCGCGGACCCTCGCGGGCGTGAAGCACCCGAATGTGCTCGCCGTGCACGACTACGGCGTCGAGGACGGCACCGCGTACCTGGTCACGGATTTCGTGGACGGAGTCACCGTCGCGGAACTCACCGCCGAGGGCGGCTTCCAGCTCCCCTTCACCCTGCTCGCACCCCTGGCACACCAGGTCGTGCAAGGTCTCAAGGCGATGCACGGACACGGTGTCGTACACGGCGGACTCACCCCCCACAGTCTGCTGCTGCGTCCGGACGGCGCCGTGCAGATCACGTCCTTCGCGCCGGGAGCGGACGACGTGCGGGGCGAGTCGAAGGATCTGGAGGACCTCGGACACCTGCTGCGCGAGCTGGCCGAGGGAGAGCCGCCCGGTGAACTCGGCGGTGTTCCGGGTGAGTTCCGGTCGCGGTTCGACGACGCCGTCCGGCCTCTCGTCGCCGCGGACCTGGCGACCCAGCGCCGCGGCAGGGACCTGTTCCTGACCCCGTCCTTCTCCCGGCTGCTGGACGCCGTCACCGCGCACCGGTACCACTATCGGCTGCTGGGTCCCGTACGGATCAGTCAGGGGCGCCGGACCCTGCCCGTCAGCTCCCCGCGTGAGCAGGCCCTGCTCAGCATGCTGCTCCTCCGGCACGGCCGGACGGTGACGCACGACGAACTGACGGCCGGCCTGTGGGGACAGCGCCCGCCACAGCGCGCCGCACGCCTCCTGGCCACCTGTGCGGACGGACTGCGCGACACCCTCGGACCCGGGGTCGTGGCCACCACCGCCGACGGCTACGCCGTGTACGCGGCCCCGCACACCATCGACGTGAACCGCTGCCAGGAACTGATCGCGCGAGCGAAGTCCTCCCGGGACGCCGGAGACCCGGCCGGGGCCCGCGAGGCCGTCCAGCACGCGCTCGACCTGTGGGGCGGCCATCCCGTCGACGAGGTTCCCGGGCCCGCCGCGGAGACGACCCGCACCCGGCTGCGCGCCCTCCGGCTCACCCTGTGCGTCACCCGCGCCGAACTCGACCTGGAACTTGGCCTGTTCGAGCGCGCGGCCACCGACCTCGGCGAACTGCTCCGCTTCCACCCCGAGCGCGAGGACTTCCGCCGCCTGCACATCCTCGCTCTCAAGGGCCAGGGCCGCATCGCCGAGGCCATCGAGTCGTACGAGGTGTACGAGGAGTTGCAGGACCGGCAGTTCAGCGAGCCGAACCCCACCCTGCTGGAGCTGTACCGCGAACTGCGTGCCGCCCCCGACGACAGCCGGCCGACCGTCACCATGGAGTGCCCGGACCCCGGCGACCACCGGGGGGCCCACAGCACGCTCTCGCACACCATGTCCTGGCTGCTCTCGCTGAGCGGCCTGACCTCCGACCAGTACGACATGCAGGCCGTCGACAACGGCTACCTCGTGTCCACCGCACCCGGCACGTCCGTACTCAACGTGCTGAACGCGACGCTGCGCGATCTGCCGGACATACTCCTGGAGGTGCCGGACCCGCCCAGGATCCGGCTGACGTTCTGGCACACCGCGCGGCCTCCCCGTACCGCTCTCCCGTCCGCTCTGGAGCAGTCGGACATCGCCGTCGTCCTCTCCCCCGTCCTCTACGAGGAGCTCACGAGCGGTGATGTCCCGGTCGGCCCGGTCCACTTCCGGCCGCTGCGCCCGCCGTCGGGCGACGGACCGCCCCTCGCCTGGTACTGCCGGCTGGAGATCCCGGACCGTGTACCGGACCTCCCGCCCGGACGGCGCGACCTGGTACGCGGCCCGTTCAGCACCCGCCGCCGGGTGTCGATCCCCCTGCCCGAACCCGGTCGCACCGCCGTGGTCCTCCAGCCCCCCGACGGCTCACCGGCCCTCTTCGACCCCGACGGGTTCACCGGTACGCCCGCCTCGGGGCCCCGCCTCACGTACTACGAGGTCGACCTCACCACCCACCGGGCCGCCCACGAGCTGTCCCTGCCCAGCTCCCGCGGTGGCGCCTTCGCCGCGTCCGTCGAGCTGTCCTGGCACGTGGACGACCCGGTGGCCTTCGTGCACGGCGAGACCGCCAACGTCTCCGAGCGCCTCCTCGACCATCTGCTCAGGGAAGCGGGCCGCGTCACCCGCCGCCACCCGCTCCAGCGTGCGGGGGCGGCGCAGCACGCGGTGCACAGCGGGCTGCGCACGTGGCCGGTGCCCGGGCTCTCCGTGGCGTGCTCGGTGCGGCTGACGCCCGACAGCCCTCCTGAACCCGCCCCGCAGCCCGCCCCGCGATCCCCCCGCCGGTTCGAACCCGCCCGGCGGCCAGAGTCCGCCCGACCGTCCGAGTCCGCCCGGCAGCCCGTCCCCCGGTCGACCGGACCGGCCGCCCGGCGCCCGGTCGACGACCCGGCCACGGCCCTGCTGGACAGCCCCTGCGTGCTCATCGGCTTCGACGGCCCCCTCGCCCGCCTCCACACGAGCGACGCCGAGAAGCAGGCCCTCCGGGAACTCACCGCGCTCCTCACCGAGCTGCGCGACCCCGAGGCCGCTCTGAGGGGCGATCCGCTCCTCCCCGGGGGCGGCCCCGTCAATCCGCTGGAGGGGCGCTCGACCCCCCTCGACCTGCTGCGCGCCTTCGCCGGCCATCCGCTGGGAGCGGACCTGCGCCGGCGGCTCAACCGGATCGAGGAGCGGGCCGCGTCGACCGCGGCGTCCACCCCCTTCTCCGACTCCATGATCACCACGCTCAGCTCGCTCGGGCGGCGCATTGCCGTCGTCGCGGACAACGCGCCGAGCGCCGTGTGGAGGTATCTGCAGTCCCACGGCCGGCTGACCGGCCTGGTGACCGGCGGAGTGCACGGCCGCGCGGACGACCTGACCCTGCTGATGCCGGATCCCGACTGCCTCCTGCGAGCCCTGGAGCACCTCGGCGCCACACCGAAGGACGCCGTACTGGTCGGCTCGTCGGTCGCCGAACTGACCGCGGCGAAGGCGGCCGGTCTGCGCTTCCTCGGCTACACCCGCTCCGAAGGACACCGGCAGCGCCTCGTCCGCGCGGGCTGCGAGCTGACCACGGCCTCGTGGGCCCCTCTCCTCCGGTCCCTCCCCAACACCTGAGCCGCTCCCGCCGCCTGAGCGCCGCCCGCCCGATGGCCTGTCCGCCGCCGACCGGCATCCGGCCGTCTGCCACCTGTCCGAAGACCACCCGTCCAGCGGCACCCCGCCCGGCCCACCCCGAAAGGCGACACCCCGTCAGTTCCCGCACGATGCGTAGGGAGGACCGCCACCCGGTGGAGTCCCAGGTCTGCGCTCTCGGGAGGACCCGCCATGACCGCCAGTCTGGAGCAGTTGCGCCGCTGCCATTTCGCCGTCGACCTGGGAGCGGCCAGGACCCGTGTCTTCGTGAAGGGGGCCGGGCTGGTCGTCGACCAGCCCAGCGTCGCCGCGGTGAACACGAGGACCGGCGCCCTGATCGCGGTCGGTGAGTTCGCCGAGAAGATGACGGGCCGCACCCCCCACTACATCCGTGTCGTACGCCCCGTCTCCGGCGGCACGGTCGTCGACATCGAGATGGCCCAGCGCATGCTGCGCCAGCTCCTCGGCGACAAGGTCCGCCGCGCCCTGCGCCGCAAGCCCCTGCTCCGGGCCGCCGCCTGCACCCCGCACGACTCCGACCCGCTGGCCCAGCGCGCCACGATCGAGACGCTCGTCGGCCTCGGCGCCCGGCGCGTCGAGCTGGTCGACACGCTCATCGCCGCCGGAGTCGGCTGCGGACTGCCCGTGGAACGCCCCGAGGCCACCATGATCATGGTGTGCGGGGCCGCCGCCACCCAGGTCGCCGTGCTGTCGCTCGGCTCGATCGTCACCGCCGAACGCATCCCCGTGGGCGGCGAGGCCATCGACCACGCGATCGTCCAGCACCTGCGCCACCACCACGAGTTGATGCTCCCCTCGCAGTCCGTACGCCCCCTGCAGCTCGCCCTCTCCGGCAACGGCCTCACCTCGCAGGGGCCGACGTCCACCGAGATCCACGGCCGGGACGTGGCCACCGGCCTCGCCCGTTCCGTACAGGTCGACACCGCCGCCGTGCGCGACGCCATCCAGACCCCGCTGACCGCCGTGCTCGACGGCATCGGCAAGGTGCTGCGCGCCTGCCCGCCGGACCTGGTGGCCGACCTGGTGGACCGCGGGATCATGATGGTCGGCGGGAGCGCGCTGCTGCCGGGCCTCGACCAGATGCTGCGGCAGGCGACGGGGATGCCGGTGCACATCGCCGAACGGCCCGACGTGTGCGCGGTCCTCGGCCTCGGCGCGATGCTGGAGGGCAGGATCGAGCCGCTGGTCCTCGACTCGACAGCCGGCTGACCGCCCGCACGGAACGGCAGGCACGAACCCCAGAGCCCCGCCACCACCCATGCCAGAACCCACGGACCCCCCGAACCCCACGGGCCCCACGGCTTCCGAGGACCACTCGGAGTCCCCGGGACCGTCGGGGCCGTCAGAGCCCCAGGACTCCCACGGCCTCTCCCTCCCACTCCCCCGCCTGCTCGAAGCCGTCCTCGGTGTCGGCAGCGATCTCGAACTGCGCGGCACGCTGCAGCGCATCGTGGAGAACGCGGCCGCGCTGACCGGTGCCCGGTACGCGGCGCTGAGCGTGCTCGCCCCGGGCGACAGCGGCCTGGCGGAGTTCTGCACGGCCGGGCTGACGGAGTCCGAGCGGGCACGTATCGAGCGTCCGCCCAGCGGGCGCCGGGGCCTGCTCGGCGCGGTCGTCCACGAGTCCGCGCCGCTCAGGCTCACCGACCTGACCGCCGACCCGCGCTCGTGCGGCGTCCCGCCCGGCCATCCGGAGATGCACAGCTTCCTCGGCGTCCCCCTGCTCGTACAGGACGAGGTGTACGGCAACCTCTACCTCACCGAGAAGCGCGGTGGCCCCTTCACCGCCGAGGACGAGCAGGTGACACGTCTGCTGGCCGCGCAGGCGGGCATCGCGATCGAGAACGCCCGCCTGTACGAGACGGCCCGCCGGCGGGAGCGCTGGATCGAGGGCGCGGCGGCCGTGACGACGGCGCTGCTCGCCGGCGAGGCGGCGGCCGACGCGCTGATGACGGTCGCCGAGCGCGCCCGCGTCCTCGCCGACGCGTCGGCGGGGGTGATCCTCCAGCCGACGGACGAGGGCGGCATGGAGATCGTCACGGCGTCGGCGCCGGACGGCCGGGGCGGCCTGGTCGGTACGACGATCGCGCCGGGCAGCGCGGTCCTTGAACAACTGCTCGGCGGCGAGCCGGTGTTCCTCGACGACTCGGCGACCGACGCGCGTATGACGACCCCGGTACGGCACCGGTTCGGGCCGAGCATGATGCTGCCGCTGCAGGCCGGGGGCCGGCTCATCGGCACCCTCGCCCTCCCGCGCCGGCGCGGCGATCCCCCGTACAGCCCCGCCGAGAAGCTGCTGGCCACGCAGTTCGCCTCGCAGGCCGCTCTGGCGCTGGTGCTGGCCGACGCGCAGCAGCGCCGGGAGCGCCTCGCCGTCTTCGAGGACCGCGACCGGATCGCCCGTGACCTGCACGACCTGGTCGTCCAGCGGCTCTTCGCCACCGGCATGATGCTGGAGTCCACACAGCGCCGTACGGCCGCGGAGGAGCGGGACGCGGAGGTCCACGCGACGCTCGGCCGGGCCGTCGACGAACTCAGGTCGACCGTCCAGGAGGTCCGTACGGCGATCTTCGCCCTGCAGCAGCCGCCCGCGGACGCCCCGACGAGCTTCCGGGGCAAGGTGCTCCGCGAGACGGCGGGCGCGGCGGCGGTCCTCGGCGTCCAGCCGTCGGTCCAGTTCACCGGACCCGTCGACACCCGTATCCCGGACGCGGTGGCAGGACACCTCCTCAGCGCCCTCAGAGGCGCCCTCGCCACCGCGTCACGCCGCTCCGGGACGACCAGGGTCGGGGTCACGGTCGACGCGACGGTGCGGCTGCCGGACGGCCGCCCGGGGGTACGCCTCAAGGTGTCCGCCGACGACGGGACGGACGGCCCCGCGGGCGACACGGCAGAGGGCACGGCGGACGGCTCCGGCCGGCGGGAGGCCACGACGACCTGGCAGGCCCCCCTTTGACCGTCGGTCACGTCGACTGCGCGTGAGCGCCGGCCACCGGGTCATGGGCTCGTCGTTCGCGCGAATGTGCCCCCGAACGGAGCAAGGCCGTCCTGGGGGCACCGATCAGCCGTGCCTTCCCGCAGTGGACGCGCGTGCGCCGAACGGCGTGGAGTTCGGCGCCTCGCCGCCGACCCGGCCCACGGATCCGGGCGACGCGAGGGCCGCGCGCGGAGGGCCGGTCCGAGGGGCTCAGCCCCGCACGACTCATGCCCGATGTGCCCGAAGGCGTCGCCGCAGAGTGGTCCCGTCAATCATGAAACCGTGATCGAGGAGGGCCTCCAGGAGCCCTCAACTCGCCCGATCCTCCAGCGAAGTTGCTGGTCAGATCGTTTCTCCACGCGTAGCGCTGGTGGGGCGGGTGGGACTCGAACCCACGGCCGGCGGATTATGAGTCCGCTGCTCTAACCGGCTGAGCTACCGCCCCATTACGGCGCGTCGCGCACATGTGTGCGCGCCGTCTGCCGCAGCATAGCCGCTCATACGATCTCCTGCTTCGGATGGTCGACTTCGCCTGCCCTCAAGGACCCCACCTGGGACGCAGCGGTTCCCGCGGGCATGAAAAAGGACCCCGATGGGGTCCATGGGGTCCTGATTCTCAGTGCTCTCCCGACTGGACTCGAACCAGTAACCTGCCGGTTAACAGCCGGCTGCTCTGCCAATTGAGCTACGGAAGATCGAAGCTCCCCCGACTGGACTCGAACCAGTAACCTGCCGGTTAACAGCCGGCTGCTCTGCCAATTGAGCTACAGGGGATTGCCTCGTTTGCATCGAACGTAGCTCCCTGGGTATTCGCCAGAGGGCGTGCGCTCGCTGCGACACATACATTAGCGCAAGCAGGGGGGTGCTCCGCCAATCGGTAACCCGCCTGCAACCGACGCCGCCGCAAACAACCGACTCACAAGAGGAAGGGTGGCCCCAATGCGCTACCGGCTCACGTTCGTCGTCGGACTGGCTCTGGGATACGTGCTCGGCACACGGGCCGGGCGCGAGCGCTACGAACAGCTCAGGAAGACCGCCCGGCAGGTCTCGCAGAACCCGGCGGTGCGCAACACCGCCGAGTCGGCGGCCCAGCAGGGCCGGCAGTTCGCGGGCAAGGCGTACCACGTGGTGAGCGAGAAGGTCGGTGACCGGGTTCCCGACTCGGTCTCCGAGCGGGTGCGCTCCCTGCGTGAGCGCAACGCGAACGGCACCCGCACCGAGGACGACTGGGGCACGAGCAACACCTAGCCGCCCTCTCCGGCCCGGGATCGGTCCCCCCACCCGAAGGGCGCGGGGCTGTGACATTTGCGGCTCCGCCGCGCGGGCGCGACCAGCCACGACGGAGCCGCAGACGAAGGACGACAGGCACCCCGACGACGCCCACGGCCCGAGCCGGCGCGGCGATACGGCAGAATTTCCGCCATGGGGATAGTCGCCGGGCTGGACAGTTCGCCCGATTTCACACGCATCGTCGTCTGCGACGCGGACAGCGGAGCCGTACTCCGGCAGGGGTATGCCCCGCATCCGATGGACGGCCCTGCAGAGGGCTCCCGGCCCTCGGACGTCGACCCGCAGGCCTGGCTGCTCTCCCTGGGCGAGGCCGCGGGCGGCGGGCTCCTGGAGGGCGTTCAGGCCATCGGCGTGTCCGCACAGCAGAACGGGCTCGTCCCCGTAGACAGCCAGGGGAACACCATCCGCCCGGCGATGGTCGGCGGGGACAAGCGTGCCCAGGTCGCCGCCGCCGATCTCGTGGACGCGCTCGGCGGGCGGGAGGCCTGGGCGCAGGCCGTGGGATCGGTGCCGCAGGCCGCGCAGCCCGTGACGAAGCTGCGCTGGCTCGCGAGGACCGAACCCGAGGCGGCGGCGCGCACCGCGTCACTGCTCCAGGCGCACGACTGGCTGGTGTGGCAGCTGCTCGGCAGGCCCGCACGGCGGACCACCGACCGGGGCGGCGCCTCCAGCACCGGCTACTGGTCGGCGGCGACCGGCGCGTACCGGCCGGATCTGGTGGAGCTGGCGCTCGGCCATCAGGCGTTGCTCCCCGATGTGCTCGGACCGTGGGAGGCCGCGGGCACGACGCCCGAGGGGCTGCTGATCTCGGCGGGTACGGGCGAGACGATGGCGGCGGCCTTCGGGCTCGGTATCGGCCTCGGGGACGCGGTGGTGTCGCTCGGCGCCTCCGGTTCCGTGATGGCCGTCCACCACGAGGCCCTGGTCGACTCCTCCGGAATGATCACCTCGCTCGCGGACGCGACCGGCATGCACCTGCCGGTCGTCACCACGCTCAATGCCGTACGGGCCCTGCGCGGGGCCGCCGAGCTGTTGGGCGTACCCGATCTGGAGGCCCTCTCCGACCTGGCGATGAAGTCGACCCCGGGCTCCCACGGGCTCGTCATGCTGCCGTACCTGGAGGGTGAGCGGACGCCGAATCTGCCGCACACGGCCGGCACGCTGGCCGGGCTGCGGCGGGAGTCGATGAAGCCCGAGCACCTGGCGCGGGCCGCCTTCGAGGGCATGCTGTGCGGTCTCGCCGACGCCCTGGACGTGCTGCGCAAGCGGGGCGTGGAGGTGCGGCGGATCTTCCTGCTCGGCCAGGCCGCGGAGCTGAGCGCGGTGCAGGCGTGCGCGCCCGCGCTGCTCGGTACGCAGATCGTGGTGCCGCAGCCCGCGGACTACGCGGCGATCGGCGCGGCCCGGCAGGCCGCCTGGGCGCTCGGTGTCCAGCAGGGCACGATCCAGCCGGGCCTGCCGCCCGTCTGGCAGGGCGCGGCGGCGCAGGTCCTGGAGCCGGGCGAGGAGCTGGCGGTGGGGCAGGCGGTGCGGCAGCAGTACGTGTCGGTGCGCAACCAGACGCACCCGGGAGCCTTCCGGTCCTGAGGGCGTCCGGGGGCGGCCTACGACTTCGGACCGAAACCTGGTCCGCTCTTGGACCTCTCTTGGGTTAATCAGTTGAGGTAACACCGGGGGAGTGTTCGACGATGGGGGCCAAGGGCAACCAACCGCCCCGCCGCCGACCCCGAGAGACCCAGCGTGCTCATAAGACTTCTGCGTACCTATCTCACGCCCTACAAGAAACCCATCGGCCTGCTCGTCCTGCTGCAGTTCCTGCAGACCTGCGCCACGCTCTTCCTGCCGACCCTGAACGCCGACATCATCGACAACGGTGTCGTGAAGGGCGACACGGGATACATCCTGTCCTTCGGCGCCCTGATGATCGGCATCTCGCTGGTGCAGGTCGTCTGCAACATCGGCGCCGTCTACTACGGCGCCCGTACGGCGTCCGCGGTCGGCCGCGACCTCCGGGCCGCCGTCTTCGACCGGGTGCAGTCGTTCTCCGCGCGTGAGCTGGGCCACTTCGGGGCGCCCTCCCTGATCACCCGCACGACGAACGACGTGCAGCAGGTGCAGATGCTCGCCCTGATGACGTTCACGCTGCTGGTGTCGGCGCCGATCATGTGTGTGGGCGGCATCGTGCTGGCGCTCGGCCTGGACGTGCCGCTGTCCGGGGTGCTGCTGGCCGTCGTACCGGTGCTCGGGATCTCGGTCGGTCTCATCGTGCGCCGGCTGAGGCCGCTGTTCCGGACGATGCAGGTGCGCCTCGACACGGTGAACCGGGTGCTGCGCGAGCAGATCACCGGCAACCGCGTCATCCGTGCCTTCGTGCGCGACTCGTACGAGGAGGAGCGCTTCCGGAAGGCCAACACCGACCTCACCGAGGTGTCGCTGGGGACCGGGCGGATGCTGGCGCTGATGTTCCCCATCGTCATGACGGTGGTGAACGTCTCGTCGATCGCGGTGGTGTGGTTCGGTGCCCACCGGATCGACAGCGGCGGGATGCAGATCGGCGCGCTGACCGCGTTCCTCGCCTATCTGATGCAGATCGTGATGTCCGTGATGATGGCCACCTTCATGTTCATGATGGTGCCGCGCGCGGAGGTCTGCGCCGAGCGCATCCAGGAGGTCCTGGAGACCTCCAGCAGCGTGGTCCCGCCGAAGGCTCCCGTCCTGGAGCTGCGGCGGCACGGTCATCTGGAGCTGCGCGGGGCGGGCTTCCGCTACCCGGGCGCCGAGGAGCCGGTGCTGAAGGCGGTCGACCTGGTGGCGCTGCCCGGCGAGACGACGGCCGTGATCGGTTCGACCGGCAGCGGCAAGTCGACCCTGCTCGGCCTGGTCCCCCGGCTGTTCGACGCCACCGACGGCGCGGCGCTGGTGGACGGGGTCGACGTACGCACGATCGAGCCCCGGCTGCTGGCGCGCACGGTGAGTCTCGTACCGCAGAAGCCGTATCTGTTCGCGGGCACCGTGGCCACCAATCTCCGGTACGGGAATCCGGACGCGACGGACGAGGAGCTGTGGCACGCGCTGGAGGTGGCGCAGGCCAAGGGCTTCGTGGAAGGGCTGGAGAACGGGCTCGACGCGACGATCGCGCAGGGCGGTACGAACGTGTCCGGCGGTCAGCGGCAGCGGCTCGCCATCGCCCGGACCCTCGTACAGCGTCCGGAGATCTATCTCTTCGACGACTCGTTCTCCGCGCTCGACTACGCGACGGACGCGGCGCTGCGTGCAGCGCTCGCGCGGGAGACCGCCGAGGCGACCGTGGTGATCGTCGCCCAGCGGGTGTCGACCATCCGCGACGCCGACCGGATCGTGGTCCTCGACGAGGGCCGGGTCGTCGGGACGGGCCGCCACCACGAGCTGATGGCGGACAACGAGACCTACCGGGAGATCGTGCTCTCGCAGCTGACGGAAGCGGAGGCAGCCTGATGGCCGGGCCCATGGGTCGCATGATGGCCGGGTCGGGACCCGACCAGCACTCGATGGATTTCAAGGGGTCCGGCAAACGGCTGCTGGCTCAGTTCAAACCACAACGCGCCACGCTGTACGTGATGCTCGCCGCCGTGGTCTGCAGTGTGGGGCTGTCGGTACTGGGGCCGAAGATCCTCGGCCGGGCCACCGACCTGGTCTTCGCCGGGGTCGTCGGGCGTGAGCTGCCCGCCGGGCAGACCAAGGCCGAGGCCCTCGCAGCGATGCGGGAGCGCGGCGAAGGCGGCATGGCCGACATGCTCTCGGGCACGGACTTCACGCCGGGGCAGGGCATCGACTTCGACGCGGTCGGTGAGGTGCTGGGGATCGCGCTGGTGGCGTTCCTGCTGGCCGGTCTGCTGATGGCGACGGCGACCCGGCTGGTGAACCGGGCCGTCAACCTGACCATGTACAAGATGCGCGAGGACGTGCAGACCAAGCTGTCGCGGCTGCCGCTGTCGTACTTCGACAAGCGTCAGCGCGGTGAGGTCCTCAGCCGCGCCACGAACGACATCGACAACATCGGGCAGACCCTCCAGCAGTCGATGGGCCAGCTGGTGAACTCGCTGCTGACCATCGTCGGCGTGCTGATCATGATGTTCTACGTGTCCTGGCTGCTCGCGCTCGTCGCGCTGGTCACCGTGCCGCTGTCGTTCGTCGTCGCGACCCGGGTGGGCAAGCGGTCGCAGCCGCACTTCGTGCAGCAGTGGCGGACCACCGGCAAGCTCAACGCGCACATCGAGGAGATGTACACCGGGCACAACCTGGTGAAGGTCTTCGGACGGCAGGACGAGTCGGCCGCGCAGTTCGCCGAGGAGAACGACAAGCTGTACGAGGCCGGGTTCCGGGCGCAGTTCAACAGCGGTGTCATGCAGCCGCTGATGATGTTCGTGTCGAACCTGAACTACGTGCTGGTGGCGGTGGTCGGCGGGCTGCGGGTCGCCTCCGGCTCCCTGTCGATCGGTGACGTGCAGGCCTTCATCCAGTACTCCCGGCAGTTCTCCATGCCGCTCACCCAGGTCGCCTCCATGGCGAACCTCGTCCAGTCCGGAGTCGCCTCGGCCGAGCGAATCTTCGAGCTGCTGGACGCCGAGGAGCAGGAGGCCGACCCGGTGACGGGGGCGCGTCCGAAGGAGCTGCGGGGCCGGGTCGCCCTGGAGGGCGTCTCCTTCCGGTACGACCCGGAGAAGCCGCTCATCGAGGACCTCTCGCTGTCGGTGGAGCCGGGCCACACGGTCGCGATCGTGGGCCCGACGGGCGCCGGCAAGACGACCCTGGTGAACCTGCTGATGCGGTTCTACGAGACCACGGGCGGGCGGATCACCCTCGACGGGGTCGACGTCGCCACGATGTCCCGCGACGAACTGCGCTCCTCCATCGGCATGGTGCTGCAGGACACCTGGCTGTTCGGGGGGACGATCGCGGAGAACATCGCGTACGGGGCCTCGTCCGAGGTCACGCGCGGGGAGATCGAGGAGGCCGCGCGGGCGGCCCACGCGGACCGCTTCGTGCGGACGCTGCCCGACGGGTACGACACCGTCATCGACGACGAGGGGTCCGGGGTCAGCGCGGGTGAGAAGCAGCTGATCACGATCGCGCGGGCGTTCCTGTCCGATCCGGTGATCCTCGTCCTCGACGAGGCGACGAGTTCCGTGGACACGCGCACCGAGGTGCTCATCCAGAAGGCGATGGCGAAGCTCGCGCACGGTCGTACGTCGTTCGTGATCGCTCACCGTCTGTCGACGATTCGCGATGCCGACACGATTCTCGTCATGGAGGACGGGGCGATCGTGGAGCAGGGGGCGCACGCGGAGCTGCTGGCGGCGGGTGGGGCGTACGCGCGCCTCTACCAGGCACAGTTCGCCCAGGCGGTGGTGGAGGTGGACTGACCTCCGTCACTGACTCGGGGGCCGGCCCCCGAACCCCCGGTCCTCAAACGCCGGACGGGCTAACCACTAGCCCGTCCGGCGTTTGAGGACGAGCGCGTCAGCGCCAAATCGGGGGGCGAGGGGGCGCAGCCCCCATGCAGTGACGGGAAGGGTAAGGGCGGCGGGGGCGAGGAAAAGCCCTCAGTCCAGGTAGCCGCGGAGCTGGTCCGCGAACGCGTGGTCGCGGAGTTTGTTGAGGGTCTTGGACTCGATCTGGCGGATGCGCTCGCGCGTGACGCCGAAGATCCGCCCTATCTCCTCCAGCGTGCGCGGCCGGCCGTCCGCAAGCCCGTACCGGAGCTGGACGACCTTCCGTTCACGCTCACCCAGCGTGGAGAGAACCGCCTCCAGATGCTCCCGCAGCAGCAGGAAGGCAGCCGACTCCACAGGACTCGTCGCGTCCCCGTCCTCGATGAGGTCACCGAGGGCGACGTCGTCCTCCTCCCCCACCGGCGCATGGAGGGACACCGGCTCCTGCGCCAGCCGCAGCACCTCGCTGACCCGCTCGCTGGGCAGGTCGAGATGCGCGGCGACCTCCTCGGGCGTCGGCTCGTACCCCCGCTCCTGGAGCATCCGGCGCTGCACACGCACGACGCGGTTGATGAGTTCGACCACGTGGACGGGGACCCGGATCGTGCGGGCCTGGTCGGCGAGGGCCCGGGACATGGCCTGGCGGATCCACCAGGTCGCGTACGTCGAGAACTTGTACCCGCGGGCGTAGTCGAACTTCTCGACCGCCCTGATCAGCCCCAGGTTGCCTTCCTGGACCAGGTCGAGCATGGTCAGCCCGCGCCCCACGTACCGCTTGGCGACGGAGACGACGAGGCGCAGGTTGGCCTCGATGAGGCGGCGTTTGGCCATCCGGCCCATGACGACCAGTTTGTCGAGGTCGAGGGCGAGCTGGCTGTCGAGGTCGGAGGCCATCCGGAGCTTCTCCTCGGCGAAGAGGCCCGCCTCGACCCGGCGGGCGAGCTCGACCTCCTCCGCCGCGGTGAGGAGCGGGATCCGGCCGATCTCCCGCAGGTACTGGCGGAACAGGTCGGACGAGGGCCCGCCGGTGTCCGCACGCCCGCGCGGCAGCTCCACCGGCTCCGGTGTCTCGGTCTCGCTCTCCACGAGGACCGCGGCGGGCGGCTCCGGCGTACTGTCCGGTTCCGCGACGGTCTCGGGGTGGTGGGCGGCACGGTTCTGCGGCGGTACGGCCGCGAGGGCATCGGCGTCCGTGTCCGTGTCCGTGGTGTGTGTGCTGTTGTCGGTCAGGGTCTGGGTCTGCACGGGGGCGACCTCCAGGAATGTCGCTGCTGAGGCGTGCGGCAGCGGTACGTCGGGGATGGGGTCGACGGCCTTGCCGCTGTCCATCCCGAAGTCATTGCGCGGAACCGCGGGGACTTCGGACCCGTCGCGTTCGGGTCGGCCGCGCTCCGAGGACTCAGGCACCGGAACCCAGTGTGGAGTACGACACATCCTCGCCACGAGGGGCGTGCGGTGACTTTTTGAGTCCTGTCCGTGACTGCGTGGTTACCCTCGCGGAAAATTCATGTGCTCGTCCGTGCCCTGATCTGGCACGTTCCCCGCGTGTCCGGTTCTCCGATACGGAACCCGGCCGTCGGACCGGTCAGAGCGCGGAGGGGCCCTTTTCCCGCAGGGCCTGGTCGTACTGCTGGAGGACCCACAGCTCGTTCTGCACGGCGGCCAGCTGGACCGGGTCGCCCTGGGCGCTGGCACGCGCCAGAGCGCCCTGCACATCGCGCACCCGGCGCTCGACGGCGCGCCGGCGGACGGTCACGAGCTGTTCGCCCGCGTAGGCCTCGTCGACGGTCTTGCGCATGATGGCCTCGACGGCGAGCTCCGTGACCATGGCGCGAACCGTGTCGTCCGAGGCGGCCTCGCGGACCCGGACGAGGTACTCCTGCGCGTCCTGGACGCCGTACTCCGCGCCGCCCGCCTCCATGATCGTCTCGCGGACGGCCGCGTACGGCGGGGCGGTGAACTCGTCCACCCCGTACGCGTCGAAGGCCGGGGAGACCAGATCGGGGCGCTGGAGGGCGAGCTTGAGGAGTTCGCGCTCGGTGGCGAAGACCGGGTTGCGCAGGGTCAGGGCCGGGCCGGAGGGGGGCCGCGGGCCGCTGTTGTCGTACTGCTGCGGGGCGCGGCCGTTGTTCGCGGGCGCGGGGCCCTTGCCGCCTCGGTCGCGGGCCCAGCGGCCCAGCTGGGCGACCCGCTTGACGACGAACTGGGTGTCGAGGATGCCGAGCATCCCGGCGAGCTGCACGGCGACCTCGTGCTGGGCGCCGGTGTTCTTGATGCGGGCCACGACGGGCGCGGACTCGTCGAGCGCGGCGGCGCGGCCCGCGGGGGTCTCCAGGTCGTAGCGGGCGACGATCTGGCGCAGGGCGAACTCGAAGAGCGGGGTGCGCGGTTCGACCAGGTCGGCGACGGCCGCGTCGCCCTTGGCGAGGCGCAGCTCGCAGGGGTCCATGCCGTCCGGGGCGATCGCGATGTACGTCTCGGCGGCGAACTTCTGGTCGTCCTCGAAGGCCCGCAGGGCGGCTTTCTGGCCGGCCGCGTCACCGTCGAAGGTGAAGATCACCCGCGCCGAGCCGTTGTCCATCAGGAGCCGGCGGAGGATCTTGATGTGGTCGTTGCCGAAGGCCGTGCCGCAGGTCGCGATGGCGGTGGTGATGCCGGCGAGGTGGCAGGCCATGACGTCGGTGTAGCCCTCGACGACGACGGCCCGGCTGCTCTTGGCGATGTCCTTCTTGGCCAGGTCGATGCCGTACAGGACCTGGGACTTGCGGTAGATCGGCGTGTCGGGCGTGTTCAGGTACTTGGGCCCGTTGTCCGACTCGTACAGCTTGCGGGCGCCGAAGCCGACGACCTCGCCGCCGATGTCGCGGATCGGCCACATCAGGCGGCCCCGGAAGCGGTCGATGGGGCCGCGGCGGCCCTCCTGGGCGAGCCCGGAGAGCACCAGCTCCTTGTCGGTGAAGCCCTTGCCGCGCAGGAAGCGGACGAGGTGGTCCCAGCCCTGGGGGCTGTAGCCGACGCCGAAGTGCGTGGCGGCCGACTGGTCGAAGCCGCGCTCGGCGAGGAACTTGCGGCCGGTGTCGGCCTCGGAGCTGGTGTCGAGCTGCTCGATGTAGAACTTGGCGGCGGCCTGGTGGGCCTCGACCAGGCGGATCCGCTCGCCGCGCTGGTGGGAGGGGTTGTAGCCGCCCTCCTCGTAACGAAGGGTGATGCCCGCCTGTCCGGCGAGGCGCTCGACCGACTCCGAGAAGGAGAGGTGGTCGACCTTCATCACGAAAGTGATGGTGTCGCCGCCCTCCTGGCAGCCGAAGCAGTGGAAGAGCCCCTTGCTCGGGCTGACCTGGAAGGAGGGCGACTTCTCGTCGTGGAAGGGGCAGAGACCTTTGAGGTTCCCGCCGCCCGCGTTGCGCAGTTGGAGGTACTCGGAGACCACGGCGTCGATCGGGACCGCGTCCCGAACCGCCTTCACGTCCTCGTCGTTGATCCTGCCGGCCACGCGCCGAGTCTACGGGGACGGTGTGACAGCGGAGTCCCCCCGAGTACCTCCGTCGGTCATGGGACCAGGCTGTCCAGCGGAACGTGCGGGTCCGCGAGCGCCTCGGTGTCCACCCTCACCCCCGTGCGAATCAGCTGCTGGATCGGTTCTGTGACGTCCCACACATTCACGTTCATCCCGGCCAGCACGCGCCCCTCCTTCACCCAGAAGGCGATGAACTCGCGCTTGCTCGCGTCTCCCCGGATCACCACTTGGTCGTACGTCCCCGGGGGCGCCCAGCCCGAGTACTCAAGCCCCACGTCGTACTGGTCGGAGAAGAAATAGGGCACCCTGTCGTACGCCGTCTCGCGGCCCAGCATCGCGCGGGCCGCCGCCGGGCCGCCGTTCAGCGCGTTCGCCCAGTGCTCGACGCGCAGGCGCGTGCCGAACAGGGGGTGGGGGAAGGCGGCCACGTCACCGGCCGCGTAGATGTCGGGGTCGGAGGTGCGCAGCAGTTCGTCGACCGCGATGCCGCCGCCGTGGGCCCGGTCGGCCAGTTCCAGCCCCGCCGCCTCGGCGAGTCCGGTGCGCGGGGCGGCCCCGATCGCGGCCAGGACGTCGTGCGCGGGGTGCTCCTCGCCGTCGTCGGTGCGGGCCGCCAGGACCATGCCGTCCTGGCCGGCGATCTCGGTGAGCCGGGCCCCGAAGTGGAAGCGGACACCGTGCTCGCGGTGCAGCTCGGCGAAGAGCTCGCCCAGCTCGGGGCCGAGGACCCCGTGCAGCGCGGTCTGCTCGGGCTCGACGACGGTGACCTCGGCCCCGTACTCACGGGCCGCCGCGGCGATCTCCAGGCCGATCCAGCCGGCGCCGGCGATGACCAGATGGCCGTTGTCGCGGCCGAGGGCGGCCAGTACCTGCTTGAGCCGCTCCGAGTGCGCGAGGCGCCGCAGGTGGTGGACCCCGACGAGGTCCGTGCCGGGGATGTCCAGCCGGCGCGGTTCGGCGCCGGTCACGAGCAGCAGCTTGTCGTAGTGGACGAGCGTGCCGTCGTCACCGAAGCGGACGGTCTTCGCGGTCCGGTCGATCGCGTCGACGGTCTGGCCCAGGTGCAGCTCTACGTCGTTCTGCGCGTACCAGGCGGGCTCGTGGACGAAGACGCTCTCGCGCTCCTCCTTGCCGAGCAGATATCCCTTGGACAGCGGCGGGCGTTCGTACGGGTGGTCCCGCTCGTCGCAGATCAGTATCACCCGGCCGCTGAAGCCCTCCGCCCGGAGAGTCTCGGCCGCCTTGGCGCCGGCCAGGCCTCCTCCGACGATGACGAATGTCTGATCTGCGTCGACCACTTGATGCCTCCTCGTTACGGTGTCGCCACCTGCGAGCGTCCCGCACGCAGCGTGATGGGGGAAGAGGGAGTGACCCGATCAGGCCACGCAGTGTCACGTCCGCCCCTTCAGGACGTCACACCTGCACCCTGAGCCTCGCATGCAGTGATCGCGCGGCGGCGTCCGTGAGCGACGCGATCTGGTCGACGATCACCCGCTTGCGGGCACGGTCGTCGGACGCCTCGTCGAACAAGGCCCGAAACTGCGGGTCGAGGCCCTCCGGCGCCCGCGCGGTGAGCGCCTCGGCCAGCTCTGCGACGACGATCCGCTGGTCGGCGCGGAGCAGCTCCTGCTCGGCCCGCTGCATGACGTACCGGTCGGCGACCGCCTTGAGCACCGCGCACTCCAGGCGGGCCGCGCGCGGGACGACCAGCTCGGCGGCGTAGCGCGTGAGCCGTCCCGCTCCGTACGTCGCGCGGGTGGCGCCCTCGGCGGCGAGGCAGAACCGGCCGATGAGCTGGCTGGTCGCGTCCTTCAGCCGGGCCTGCGCGACGGCCGAGCCGTCGTAGCGGTGCGGCCACCACTCCTGCGCCAGGAGCCGGTCGAGGGCCTCCGCCAGCTCGGCGGGGTCGGTGTCCGCCTCGACGTACCGCCCGACGGCGACCTTGAAGATCTCCTGCCGCTCGGACTCCGCGTGCAGGCACTCGGGGTCGATGTGGCCCGCGTGCAGGCCGTCCTCGACGTCGTGCACCGAGTACGCCACGTCGTCGGCCCAGTCCATGACCTGCGCCTCGAAGGTGGTGCGGGTGCCGGGGGCGCCCTCGCGGACCCAGTCGAAGACGGGACGGTCGTCGTCGTAGACCCCGAACTTCGGGGAGCCCGGGTCGGTGGGGTGCCCGCCGCGCGGCCAGGGGTACTTCGTGGCGGCGTCCAGGGCGGCGCGGGTGAGGTTGAGGCCGACGCTGATCAGGCCGTCGCCTGCGCCGACCCGGATTCCTGCTCCGCCGCCGTTCGCGGTGGTGGACGGGGGCATCGTCTCGCTGCGCACGAAGCGCTTGGGCTCGATGCGGGTGAGGAGTCTGAGCGACTGGGCGTTGCCCTCGAAGCCGCCGCAGTCCTCGGCGAACTCGTTCAGCGCCTGTTCCCCGTTGTGCCCGAACGGGGGGTGGCCCAGGTCGTGGGAGAGGCAGGCCGCCTCGACGAGGTCGGGGTCGCAGCCGAGGGCGGCGCCCAGCTCGCGGCCGACCTGGGCGCACTCCAGGGAGTGGGTCAGGCGGGTGCGGGGGCTGGCGTCCCAGATGTGGCTGCGGGTGCCGGGGGTGACGACCTGGGTCTTGCCTGCGAGGCGGCGCAGGGCGGAGCTGTGCAGTACGCGGGCGCGGTCTCGCTGGAAGGCGGTGCGGCCTGGGCGTTTGTCCGGCTCGGTGGCCCAGCGGGCCACTGACGTGGGGTCGTAGGAGGGGGGTGGGGTCTGGGGCTCGTACGGCTGTTGGGTGCTGGTGGGGTCGGTGCTGGTGCCTTCCATGTCTTGACAGTAAGCGGCGGCGCTGACAATTGGGGCGTGGGGGTTTGCGTCTGCGCGTCTGCCGGCGGGCGGCGGGCGGGTGCGGGTTCGTCTTGGCTTGTCGCGCCGTTCCCCGCGCCCCTGAAAGACTGCGCCGTTCCCCGCGCCCCTCAAGACAAAAGATTGCGCCGTTCCCCGCGCCCCTGAGCGTGCGCCCCTGGGCTGCACGCGGCCTCCGGGTGCGTGTTTCTAGGCGGTGGCGGCCAGAGGGTGGTGGGTGGGGGTCGGGGTGGCCATTGCCTGGTCGTAGCGGTGGAGGGTCAGGCGGGCCATGGACGGGTGGGCGCCCAGGGGGGACGCCGCCGGGCCCGGGGCCGCCGCCGCGCACTCCGTCGAGAAGCGGCCGGGGGCCGTGAAGTACGAGGCCACGGCGATGTGGTGGCGGCCTCTCTCTGCGAACGCGCGCACGGCGTCCGCGACCGTGGGCGCCGCGGCGGAGGCGTAGGCGGGTACGACGGGCACGCCCAGGCGCTCGGCGAGCAGCTCCGCGGTGCGGCGGGTGTCGACGGCGGCGTCGGGGTCGCGCGAGCCGGCAGCGGCGAGCACGACCCCGCTCGTCCGGCGCCCGGCGGCGTCCGGCGCGCGCCAGCCCGCCTCGACCAGCCGCGTGTGCAGCGTCTCGACGAGCAGCGGGTGCGGGCCGAGCGGCGCGGCGACCCGGGTACGCGCCCGCGAGGCGGCGGCCGCCTCGGGGATGTCCCGCTTGACGTGGTGGCCGCGGCTCAGCAGCAGCGGTACGAGAACCGCGTCGCCGGTGCCGAGGGAGGCGAGGGTGTCGGGCAGCAGGGGTTCGTTCAGCTCGATGTGCCCGAGGCGCACGGGCAGGCCGGGGCGCAGCTCGCGGATCCGCTCCATCAGGGTCCGTACCGTGCTCAGGGCACGCGGGTCGCGGCTGCCGTGGCCCACCAGGACGAGCGCGGGCGGGGCGGGACGCCGGGTGCCGAGCCGACTTCTGTTCCGGTTCATGAGGTGCGCCGTCATGCGTCAAGGGTGCGGGTACGAGGTTGCCACCCCGTTGCGCGGCGGTGACGGGTCTTTTCCAGGGCTTCACGGTCGGGTGCGGGGCGGTGTGAGGTGCCGTGAAGAAGGTGGCACGGAATGACACGCAGTGAACCGGACGGCCGTGTGCCGCGTCTCCCGGAGAGAGGCCACCCCGGGGAGGGACCGTCCCATGCGTCGTCCGAGACGTCCGCGACCGCCGCGACTGCCGGAGTTCTTGAGACCGCGGCTGCCGCGCACCCGTACCGGGCAGCGCCGTGCCGTACAGGCCGTGATGGCCGGGTGCGTGCTCGCACTGCTTCCGGCCACCTGGATGTTCACGGTCGCGGACGACCGGCTGCGCACGGCGGCGGACGTGCCGCGCACCGAGGTCGCGGTCGTCTTCGGGGCCGGACTGTGGCGGGGCGAGCCGTCGCCGTACCTCGCGCACCGGCTGGACGCGGCGGCCGGTCTCTACCGGTCCGGCCGTATCCAGGTCGTCCTGGTCACCGGCGACAACAGCCGCGAGGACTACGACGAGCCGGACGCCATGCGCGCCTACCTCACGAAGCGGGGCGTGCCCGACGGGCGGATCGTCAGCGACTACGCCGGCTTCGACACCTGGGACTCCTGCGTCCGGGCCAAGAAGATCTTCGGGGTGGACGAGGCGGTGCTGATCAGCCAGGGCTTCCACATCCGGCGGGCGGTCGCGCTGTGCCAGGAGGCGGGCGTCGAGTCGTACGGGGTCGGGGTGGACGCCGTGCACGACACCACCTGGTACTACGGCGGAGCCCGCGAGGTGGTCGCGGCGGGCAAGGCGCTCCTGGACGCGGTGTTCGAGCCGGATCCCATGTTCCTGGGGCCCCAAGAGCCGGGCGTGCAAAGGGCGTTGGCAGCCGGTGGCCGATAGTCGACGAGACGGACATCACGCGGGGCGACGGGTTTGACGGGGACCTCTCACCCTGCCGCGTGAAAGCGGCTTCGCAGCGTTCTGTAGTCAACTGACTACGGATAGTGTCTTTTTCAGCGGCCCGGACCTCAACCGGGCCTGTCGAAAGGACACATGATGACTGGACTTCGTACCGCCTTCGTCGCCGCCACGGCCGCCGCTCTGCTGTCGGTGACGGGTGCCGTGACGACCGCCTCGGCGGGCGACGACGGCGCGTCGCTGAAGGAGCCGGGGTGCGCCAAGCTCGTCGGCTCCGGCTGGGGATACGCCGACATCCACAACGCGTGCGGCCACACGATCTCCGCCACTGTCGAAGTCGACGGGTGGGACCCCAGCTGTATCCAGATCGGACCCGGCGCGGTCGCCCGCATCGGCCTGGAGGCGGGCGACGAGCCGTACTACGCGTACGAGTGCTGAGCGGGGCCGCGCGAGCGGATCGGGCGTGCCGGGCCGGGTGCGCGTGGCCGCGCGTGCCCGACCGGGTGAGCGCGACCGGGTGAGCGCGGTCTCCGGGCGGGCTGCGGGGCGGGAGCACTGGCGGGTGCTCCCGGCCCGCCGTCCCTCCTCATGCGGGCGCCCTCACGGTCGGCCGGTTCCGGCGGGGAGGTCCCGTTGCCTGTCGCGTAACGGGGTGCGTCGTGCCGCGTAACACGCCCGACGCACGCTGAACGGTATGCAGACCCCCGTGACGCCCACCCACTGCCCGTACTGCGCGCTGCAGTGCGGCATGAACCTGACGCCCGTGCCGGACGGCGACGGCGGCAGCGTGGTCGAGGTGACGGAACGCACCGACTTCCCGGTGAACCGGGGCGCCCTGTGCGGCAAGGGCCGTACCGCGCCCGCGCTGCTCTCGTCCCGGGTGCGGCTGACCTCCCCGCTGGTCCGCACGGACGGCGAGCTGCGGCCGGCCGGCTGGGACGAGGCGCTCGACCGGATCGCCGAGGGGCTGTCCCGCACGCGTACGGAGCATGGCCCGGACGCGTGCGGGGTCTTCGGCGGGGGCGGGCTGACCAACGAGAAGGCGTACACGCTCGGCAAGTTCGCCCGGGTCGCGCTCGGCACCTCGCAGATCGACTACAACGGACGCTTCTGCATGTCGTCCGCGGCGGCCGGCGGCATCAGGGCCTTCGGCCTGGACCGGGGGCTGCCCTTCCCGCTGGAGGACATCCCGAGGACGGGGTGTGTGATCCTCGTAGGCTCGAATCTCGCCGAGACCATGCCGCCCGCGCTGCGCTATCTCACGGAACTGAAGGAGAACGGCGGCACGTTGATCGTCATCGATCCGCGCCGCACCCGTACCGCCGAACAGGCCGATCTGCATCTGGCGCCCCGCCCGGGTACCGATCTCGCCCTGGCGCTCGGCCTGTTGCACCTGGTGGTGGCGGAAGGCCGTACGGACGAGGCGTACATCCATGAGCGCACGAGCGGCTGGGAGGAGGCGCGGGCCGCGGCGATGGCGCACTGGCCCGAGTACGTGGAGCGGATCACGGGGGTGTCCGTTCCCCAACTCCGTGAGACCGTGCGGATGTTCTGCGAGCCGGAGTCCGCGATGGTGCTCACCGCGCGAGGGCCCGAGCAGCAGTCCAAGGGCACGGACACGGTCGGCGCGTGGATCAACCTCTGCCTGGCGACCGGGCGTGCGGGCCGGCCCTTCTCCGGGTACGGGTGTCTCACCGGGCAGGGCAACGGGCAGGGCGGGCGCGAACACGGACAGAAGGCCGACCAGTTGCCCGGCTACCGCAAGCTCGACGACCCGGCGGCGCGGCGGCACGTCGCCGAGGTCTGGGGCGTCGACCCCGACTCGCTGCCGGGGCCCGGCCGCAGCGCGTACGAGTTGCTCGACGCCATGGGTACGGACATCCGCTCGCTGCTCGTGATGGCCTCGAACCCGGTGGTGTCCGCACCCCGGGCCGCCCACGTCGAGGAACGGCTGCGGTCGCTGGACTTCCTGGCCGTCGCCGACGTGGTGCTGTCGGAGACCGCGGAGCTGGCCGATGTCGTGCTCCCCGTCACCCAGTGGGCCGAGGAGACGGGCACGACGACCAACCTGGAGGGCCGCGTGCTGCTGCGCAAGCAGGCGATCACGCCGCCGGACGGCATCCGCAGCGATCTGTACGTCATGCGTGAACTGGCCGCCCGGCTGGGCGTGGAGAAGGGCTTCCCCACGGACCCGGAGGAGGTCTTCGAGGAGCTGCGCCGGGCGAGCGCGGGTGGGCCCGCCGACTACTCGGGGATCACGTACCGGCGGCTGGCGGAGGAGAACGGGGTGTTCTGGCCGTGCCCCGCTGAGGAGGCCGGTGGCCCGACGGGGCTCGCCGCCGGCGCCGGTGCGGGCGGGGTGCATCCCGGTACGCCCCGGCTGTTCCTCGACCGGTTCGCCACCCCCGACGGGCGCGCCCGGTTCGTCGCCGTGAGCCATCGGCCGCTGGCGGAGGAGCCGGACGACGAGTATCCGGTACTGCTCACCACGGGGCGGGTCGTCTCGCAGTACCAGTCGGGTGCGCAGACCCGGCGGGTCGACGAACTGAACGCCGCCGCGCCCGGTCCGTTCGTGGAGCTGCATCCCCGGCTGGCCGAGCGGCTGGGGGCGGTGGAGGGGGAGCCTCTTGCCGTGGTGTCGCGGCGGGGGCGGGCGGTTGCGCCCGCGCGGATCACCACCGCGATTCGGGACGACACGGTGTTCATGCCGTTTCACTGGCCGGGGGAGGGGCGGGCCAACACGTTGACCAATCCGGCGCTTGATCCGGTGTCCCGGATGCCGGAGTTCAAGGCTTGCGCCGTTCGTTTGGAGCGGGTGGGAGTGTAGGCGGGGTGGGCTGAGGTGGGTGGGGTGCTGCGGGTCGGGTGTGGCCGGTCGCGCCGTTCCCCGCGCCCCTGAAGGCGAAAGATTGCGCCGTTCCCCGCGCCCCCAAAAACAAAAGACTGCGCCGTTCCCCGCGCCCCTAGGTGGGGCGCCAGTTGCCGGTTCTGATGGGGTTGCCGTTCGCCCTTAGTCGCGTCGCTGTCGCTGGGGCGGCGACGTACACCCAGGCCCGTACGTGTGCGCCGTCCGTCGTCCGTGTCACGTCTCTTGCCACGCGTTCGTAGAGGTTCGTCGGGTCGCCCGGGGTGTACTCCTCCAACCGGTCGAGTGCGGGCAGGAGTTGGGCGTACGCGGTGGGGGTGGCGGTGACGAGTTCGCCGTGCACCACTCCCCCGCCCCCGGGTGTCTCGACGGCGTACGGGTAGCCGGGGCCGTCGTACAGCAGCGCGCCCGTGAGGGTCGCCGGGGTCTGCGAGAGTGTGCGGCCGCGAAGGAAGGCGTCGTGGTTCACCTCCCCTCGGAGCAGAGTCCCGTAGACGAAGAACGGCAGCCGGCTCACCGTGCCCGGGCCTTTGCAGAAACGATTCTTACCCCTCACACGTCCCCCGTTGATCAGCTATGGACATGACACTGTCCGGCCACCTAGAACTGAGCGGGCATGCGCATCCCCCCACCCTCCACTCCCCCCACCACGCGTTTCGCGTGCCTTCTTGAGGAGTTCGATGCGTTCGACGAGTCGGACACGGCACATCCGGGGCTCGCGCCTCGCCACGGTCGGCATATCCGCGGCGGTCACCACCCTGCTGGCGGCCGCCCTGTCCCCCGGCGCGGGAGCGGCCGACGGGCCGAGCCGCGACACCGTGCTCGGCAACGCCGCGGCGGTGATCGCCGACGAGGCCGCGCGGCTGGGCCTCACCTCCGAACAGGGCACGAAGGCCCGTGACGTGATCGTCGACGCGGACGGCACCCAGCACGTCCGCTACGACCGGACGTACCGTCAGCTGCCGGTGCTGGGTGGCGACTTCGTGGTCCATCTGACGGCGGACGGGAACTACCGGGGCTCCCAGCGGGCCACCACACGTCCGCTCTCCCTCACGAGCGTCGAGCCGTCGGTCCCGGCCCCGAAGGCGGCCGAAACCGCCACCGCCGCACTGCGCCTCGCGAACGTCGGCGAAACGCTCCACAAGGTGGCCGCCGAGCCCCGGCTGGTCGTGGACGCCCTGCACGGGAAACCCCGGCTGGCCTGGCGCACCGAGGCCGCCGGTCAGGACTCGCTCGGCAACCCGATGGCCCGTGTCGTCCTCACCGACGCCGTCACCGGCAGGCAGGTCGACGCCTGGGACAGCATCGAGACGGCGGCCGGCGACGGCCGTTCCCTCTACGCCGGGACGGTCCCGCTGGAGACCACGAAATCCGGTTCGGCCTACCAACTGACCGATCCCACCAGGGGAAACACGTACACGGGTGACACGCGGAACAAGACCGACTCCTGCATCCTCGTCCTCTGCTACAAGCGTGCCGCCGCGCCGGTCGTCACCGACGCCGACAACCACTGGGGAAACGGGGCCGGTTCGGACCGCGCCTCGGCGGCGGTCGACGCGCAGTACGGCACCGACACCACCTGGGACTACTACGAGAACACCCACGGCCGCAGCGGGATAGCGGGCGACGGCAAGGGCTCGTACAACCGTGTGCACTACGGGAGCGCCTACAACAACGCCTTCTGGGACGACGGTTGCTTCTGCATGACGTACGGCGACGGTGACGGGACGACCTTCGGGCCGCTGGTGTCCCTGGACGTGAGCGGCCACGAGATGTCCCACGGCGTGACCTCGAAGACGGCGGCGCTGACGTACTCGGGCGAGCCCGGCGGCCTCAACGAGGCGACCTCCGACGTCTTCGGCACCCTGGTGGAGTTCTACGCCGACAACCCCTCGGACCCCGGGGACTGGCTGATCGGCGAGAAGATCGTGAAGTCCGGCTTCGGCCGCTCCGCGCTCCGCTACATGGACCAGCCCTCCAAGGACGGCGACTCCGCCGACTGCTGGACCTCCTCGGTCGGCGATCTCGACGTCCACTACTCCTCGGGCGTCGCCAACCACTTCGCGTACCTCCTCGCCGAGGGCAGCGGCCCGAGGACCATCGGCGGCGTCGCCCACAACGGCACGACCTGCGACGGCACGAAGGTGACGGGCATCGGCAAGGCCAAGCTGGGCGCGATCTGGTACCGGGCGCTGACCGTCTACATGACCTCGTCGACGAAGTACGCGGGCGCCCGCACGGCCACCCTGAACGCGGCGAAGGACCTGTACGGGGCCGGGAGCGCGGAGTACACGGCGGTGGGAGCGGCCTGGTCCGCGGTGTCCGTGAGCTGAGCCGACGCGAGGTCTTGGTGGCCGCCCCGGTTCACGGCCGGGGTGGCCACTCGACGTGCGTGGGGCACCCTTGTCCCTTGTCCTCCCGCCCGATGAAAAGTACGGAGACCCATGCCGCCCGCCCCCAAGATGCACCCCGACGAACTCGACATCGACGCGGCGCTCGTCGGGCGGCTGGTCGCGGAGCAGTTTCCCGACTGGGCCGGGCTGGCCCTCAAGCAGGTCGTGTCCGCCGGGACCGACAACGCCATGTACCGGCTCGGCGAGGACATGGTCGTACGGCTGCCGCGGTTGCCCGGTGGGGCGGGGCAGGTGGCGAAGGAGCAGCAGTGGCTGCCGAGGCTCGCGCCGCGGCTGCCGCTGGCCGTCCCCGTGCCGCTCGCCGAGGGCGCGCCCGGGCAGGGGTACGCCCTGCCGTGGGGCGTGTTCCGCTGGCTGGACGGCCACAACGTCTACGACGAGCCCCTCGGCGAGGGCGCCGAACTCGCGCATGCCGCGGTTGAGTTGGGGCGGTTCGTCGCGGCGTTGCGGAGAGTAGACACTGTCGGTGGGCCGCCGTCCTGGCGGGGCGGGCCTCTCACCGACGACGAGCACGTCCGGGCAGCGATTCGTGAGCTGGGTGCGGACGGCACGCTGGACGGGAGCGCCGTGACCGCCGCCTGGGAGGGCGCCCTGCGGGTGCCCCGGTGGGACGGCGACCCCGTCTGGCTGCACGGCGACCTGCTGCCCGGCAATCTGCTGGCCCGGGACGGCCGGCTCAGCGCGGTCATCGACTTCGGCGGCCTCGGCACCGGCGACCCGGCGGCCGACGTACTCGCCGCCTGGGCCGTGTTCGACGCCGGGACCCGGCCCCTGTTCCGCGAGGCCGCCGACGTCGACGACGCGACCTGGGCCCGCGGACGCGGCTGGGCCCTGTACTTCGGGCTGACCGCCGAGCACCACTACCGGGTCACCAATCCCGTGCTCGCCGCCGTGGGCCACCGGGCGGTGACGGAGGCTCTCACGGACACCGCGTGACAGGCCGGAGGTCTCAACTGCCGTACGGGCGGACTGCCTTGGCCTCTTGTAGCGCCGACGCCCACCATGCCAGCTGGTCCAGCATCACCTTCGCCGCCGCGTCCGGGGCCGAGGGATCCCGGTGCCGGCCCTCGTCGTCGAAGGACGCGCCCGCGTTGTGGAAGGACACCGTGTCGCGGACGGTGACGGCGTGCAGCTCCGCGAAGACCTGGCGGAGCTGTTCGACGGCGCGCAGACCGCCCGAGACCCCGCCGTACGAGACGAAGCCGACGGGCTTGGCGCGCCACTCCTCGTAGTGCCAGTCGATGAGGGCCTTGAGCGAGGCGGGGAAGGAGTGGTTGTACTCGGGGGTCAGGACCACGAAGGCGTCGGCGGCGGCCAGCTTGGGCGTGATCTTCGCCAGTTCCGCTGTCACCTCGGGGGACGGGGAGTAGGAGAGGGCCGTCGGCAGCCTCGTATCGGCCGTGTCGACCACCTCGGCCGTGAGGTCGTCGCGTTCGCGGAGCCGGCCGAGGAGCCATTCCGCGACGACCGGACCGAAGCGGCCCTCCCTGTTGCTGCCGACGATGACGGCGACCTTGACGGGCGCGGGGAGGGAGGCGGAGGCGTCCACCGTGGGGTTCGCTGTGGGGTTCATGGGACCGAGCCTCACACCTCAAGCAAACTTGAGGTCAAGCCGACGTCACTCCGACACCGGACGCCGGTGCCGGACGCCGGTGCCGAAAGGAGCCGGTCACCCGTTCACACGTGCCGCCCGCCGCCTTCGGGTTCTTTTTGCCGAGGCGCCGCCGACACGCCGGTGACCTGCTGAAACGTCGCCGGAACGGCACAGTGGATCCCCCACCTGACACCCGTTCACATCATTTCTGACGTGCCATCAGGAGGCGTGGGCCCTCGACTGCCACTTACCTCGGTAGGGCAGGGGCGTGACCGACGCAGCGACACATGGCGGTGTCGCGGGCCGCGCCCTCTCGGAGGAGCAAGCACGATGCGCACAGCCCGCCTGCTGACCGGTACCGCGCTCGCCGTCGCCTCGGCGGCCCTCTGCGCGGCACCCGCGTACGGGGCGGGCACGGGGTCCATCGAGCTGTATCCGGGCGCCGTCGCGCCCGGCGCCGAGGTCACGGTGAACACGGCGTCGTGCGAGGCCGACGACGCGGTGACCGGTGACGCCGGGGCCGTCGGCGCGGGCGGCTTCGCGCTGATCCCCAGCGCGCACGAGGGTGACGCGGTCGGACGGTTCGAGGTGCCGCCGTCCGCGCAGCCCGGCACGTACGAGATCGTCGTGCGCTGTTCGAGCGGCACGCGGATGACGGGTGACCTGGTGGTCACGCTCACCTCCACCCAGGAGAGCAGGCCGCAGACGCAGGTCCACCCGCGAGGAAGTGTGAAGACGGGGGTCGGCGGCGCACTCGGACCCGACCCCGTGCAGACCGCGGCGGGAGTGGCCGCCCTGGCCGTCGCCGCCGCGGGCGGTACCTGGCTCCTGCATCGCCGGGCGAGAGGCGACGGGATCTGACGGACACCCTCCGCTGTCCACCGGTACCGCCGTCCCCTCCCCCTCCTGGCCCGACGCCCCTCGCGGCCCGGAGGGGGACGCGGGACCCGTACGACCGTCACAGGAGTACCGGACCGTTCCAGAAGTACTGAAGCGCTTCAGAAGTACCGAACCGTCCGGGAGTTCCGGGAGAGGGGGCTCAGGTGCGTCCGTTCAGCAATGTCTCGATAGCCGCCGCCACCCTCGTCGCGCTGCTGTGCGGGGCCTGGCTGCTGCACAGTGGCACGAAGACGCACGCGCCGCCGCAGCCGTCGGCCGCGCAGGCCCGTGCGGGCGGCCATGTGGACCGGCCCGCGGCCGACGCGCTGCCGCACTCGCCGCCCGACCGCGTCCGGATCCCCTCGATCCGGGTGGACGCCCCGCTGATGGGCCTCGGCCTCTCCCCGCAGGGCAGCCTCGACGTGCCGCCGGCCGCCAGGAAGAACCTCGCCGGCTGGTACGAGGCCGGTACCGCGCCCGGCGAGAAGGGCACCGCGATCGTCGCCGGCCATGTCGACAACGCCGAGGGCCCCGCCGTCTTCTACCGGCTCGGCGCCCTCAAGAAGGGCAGCACGATCGAGGTCGGGCGCCGGGACGGCGGTGTCGCCCTGTTCTCCGTCGACGCGGTCGAGGTGTACGACGCCCGCGACTTCCCGGACGAGAAGGTGTACGGGGCCGCCGGGCGCCCGGAGCTGCGCGTGATCACCTGTGGGGGCGGCTACTCGGCGGTCACCGGCTACCAGGGCAACGTGGTCGTCTTCGCCCACCTCACGGGCAGCCGACCGGGCGACAAGGGCAACCGCCGCCCCTGATCGTCAGCGGGCCGGCGGGGCCCAGAGCCGTGAGCAGGCGTGGCTCAGGGCCAGAAGCGGGCGCGGCTCAGAGCCAGAAGTCGTACGCCAGTTTCGCCACCAGCGCGAACACCACCGTCAGCAGCACGCCCCGCACGAACCCGCTGCCCTTCTTGAGCGCGGTGTGCGCGCCGAACATCCCGCCGACGAGGTTGAACACCGCCATCAGGGCGGCCAGCTGCCAGAAGACCGTGCCCTTCCAGGCGAAGGTGGCCAGCGCGCCCGCGTTCGTGCAGCAGTTGACGATCTTCGCGGTGGCGGAGGCCGTCACGAGGTCGAGGTGCAGCAGCGCGGTCAGGGCGAGCACCAGGAACGTACCCGTGCCGGGGCCGACCAGCCCGTCGTAGAAGCCGATGCCCAGGCCCGCGAGCCCGATCGCGGCGAGGACGCGGCGCGGCGTGACCGGTTCGGTCGAGGGCGCCGTACCGAAGGCGGGCTTCATGATCACGAAGGTGCCGACGCCGAGCAGGACGACCATCACGACCGGCTTAAGGATCTCGGTGCTCATCCCGGCGGCCACGAACGCCCCGCCGGTGGATCCGGCCAGCGCCGCGAGACCGATGCGCACCGCCGTGCGGACGTCCACGGGCGCCTTGCGGGCGTACGTCACCGCCGCGCCCGTCGTCCCGACGATCGCCACGGCCTTGTTGGTGCCGAGCGCGTACTGGGCCGCCGAGCCCGAGTTCGGCAGTCCGAGCAGCAGCGCGGGGAGGAGGAGCAGTCCGCCGCCGCCCACGACCGCGTCGATCCAGCCCGCCGCGAGAGCGGCGAGGCACAGGACGACGACCATGGTCAGCGATATGTCGGGCATGATCGCGACCTTATGGACGAGATAGATGTGCCGTCCATGAATTCTGTGAATCTTGAGGGTCTTCTGAGCTTCCCGGGCCCCCGGCCCCGCGGACGGCAGACGGCAAACGGCAGACGGCAGACGACAGGCGGCGGACGACAGGCCGCAGGCCGCAGATCAGCCCGTCGTCTCCAGGTAGCGCAGGACCGCGAGCACCCGCCGGTTCTGGGTGTCGGAGGGCGGCAGGCCGAGCTTGGTGAAGATGTTGGCGATGTGTTTCTCCACGGCCCGTTCCGAGACGGTGAAGGACGCGGCGATCGCGTGGTTCGTACGCCCCTCGGCCATCGACGCGAGCACTTCGCGTTCGCGGGGCGTGAGGGCGTCCAGGGCGGTGGCGCGGCGGCTCGCGCCGAAGAGCTGGGCGACCACCTCGGGGTCGAGGGCGGTCCCGCCGGCGGCGATCCGCTCCAGCGCGTCCACGAACTCGGCGATGTCGACGACACGCTCCTTGAGGAGGTAGCCGACACCGCCCGGGCTGGTGCCCAGGAGCTGGGCCGCGTACTTCGTCTCGACGTACTGGGAGAAGATCAGCACCCCCGTGGTGGGGTGGTCCGCGCGCAGCCGTACCGCCGCCCTGATCCCCTCGTCCGTCTGGGTCGGAGGCATCCGGATGTCGACGACGGCGGCGTCCGGGCGGTGCTCGGCCACGGCGGTCAGCAGCGCGTCGGCGTCCCCGACGGCCGCGGCGACCTCCACGCCCCGCAGCTGCAGGAGCTGCGCCAGGCCGTCGCGCAGGAGGGCGGAGTCCTCGGCGATGACAACGCGCATGTGCCCCTCTTCGACAGTGGACGGGCCCGGTACGGCAGGCGGGTTCAGTACGGCAGCTCGACCGTGACCACGGTAGGCCCTCCCGGCGGGCTGTCGCAGGTGAGCGTGCCGTCCACGGTCCGTACCCGGGTCAGCAGGCCGGTGAGCCCCGAGCCCGCGCCGATCGCCGCTCCCCCGCGGCCCTCGTCCCGGACGGTGAGTCCGAGCAGCCCGGCGCGTGCGGTCACCTTCACCGTGGCGTGCGGCGCCCCGCTGTGCTTGGCCGCGTTGGCGAGGAGTTCGGCGACACAGAAGTAGGCGATCGACTCGACGGCGGGCGCGGGGCGGTCCCCGATGTCCGTGACGACCTCGACGGGCAGCGCCACGTCCGCCGCGAGGGTGGCGAGGGCCGTGTCGAGGCCCTGGTCCAGTACGGGCGGATGGATGCCCTTGACGAGATGGCGCAGGTCGGCGATGGCCTGCTTGGCGTTGCCCTGGGCGGTGTCCACCACGGTGAGGAGCCGGTCGCGGTCCGCGTCCGCGCCGATCAGTTCCCGGATCATCGTCAGATGCATCGCGAGCCCTACGAGCCGGGCCTGTGTCCCGTCGTGCAGGTCGCGCTCGATCCGGCGGAGGGTGGCCGCCGCGTCGTCCACTGCCTGGGCGCGCGTCTCCTCCAGGGTGCGGATACGGCGGTCCGCCGCACTCGGGCCGAGCGTGGCGGCGAGCAGCAGGCGGTGCGGGGCGAGGGCATGGCGCATCAGCCAGGGCGCGGCCGACAGGAGCAGGAGACCCACGGCCACCGGGATCAGCCAGCGGGGCCAGGAGTCCAGCTGGAAGCCGAGGACTTCGAGCGACACGTGCCGTACGGAGTCCCCGTCGCGCACCGTGTGGTGGTTCCACCTCTTGAGGAGGGGGTGGAGGGCCGACTGGGTTCCGTAGCCGTACGCGCCGAGGGCCGCCGCGTACGCGAGCACCGCCGTGACGGGCGCGCCGAGCGCGCAGCCGACCGCACGCCAGCCGGCCCGGCCGAGGAGCAGGGCCCGGCGCCGGCCGAGTACACCGTGCGCGCCGTCTGCCCCGTGCGCTCCGGGCGCGGGCGGTTCCTCGATCGCCAGGTGCAGCAGGCGGCGCGCGAGGGCCCGTTGGAGCGCGCCGAGCGCGAGCGCGCCCCGCACGGTCAGCGCGAGGACCCACAGCCCGAGCGTGGTCACGGACAGGACCCCGCCGACGAGCAGCCCCGCGAGGGTCAGCAGGCAGCCGACGAGGGCGAGCGGGAGCGCGATCAGCGCGTAGAGGAGGGTGGCGAGGGCGCGCGGCCGGAAGGCGGCGAGCGGGCGCCGGGCGGCCGTGACCGCGAAGGCGGCGAGCGGGCCGCGCGTGACCCGCCGCCGGACGACCGGGCGGCGGACAGCCGGGCGGCGCGTGGACCTGGGATCAGGCATCTCGTCAACCTACGGCCGCGCGAGGAGTGCCGTCGCCAGTCGCAGCTGGAGCGCGGCCAGGGCACGGCCGACCCACGGCATGAGCAGCAGGAAGCCGATCCCGCCGAGGACCGCGTGGAACGCCCATGCCCCGGCGAAGGTCGGCCCGCCCCAGGAGGTGGCCGGGTCGCCGCCGCGCAGGGGCCAGCCGATGTTCATGGGGACGACCATCCAGCCGTAGAGGGTGACGGCCGCCACCGCGAGGTTCAGCGGCAGGGCGAGCAGCGCGTGCCGCACACCCGGTGAGGAGCCGGGCAGCCGCGTGCCGAGGAGGCGCCGGACGAGGCCGCGCTGCCAACGGCCCGCCGCCGCACGGCCGCCGAGCAGTGCGACCGGCACGGCGGCCAGTGCGACCGGCACGGCCAGCAGCGCGTACGCGACCCGCCGCCAGGTTCCCGCGGTGAACGGCTCGCGCACGAGCTGCCAGGCCCGTACGGCGAGGTCGTCCCGGACGTACGGCTTCCGGACGGGCGGTTCCCGAACGGTGTCCATGTTCGCTCCTCCGTGTCGGCGTCAGGCGTGAGGCATCAGGCATGCGGCATGAGTTCTGAGGCATGGCCTCTACGGAAGGTTTCCTTGTCCGGGCGCCGCGATCGATGGTGCTCGCACGGAACCCGGAGGTTCGGTTAACCCCACCCCATCCCGCCCCGCCCGGGGGCCTCGCGCCCTCACAACCGCGTCCCGGTCCCGCTGAGGGCAGCGTTCCCCGCGGGAAACAGTCGTGATGCGGCCGGGTAACACCGGCACCGCAGGCTGCGGTACATGACCTCGAATACGCGTGTGGTGGTGATCGGCGCCGGCCTCGCGGGCGTACGTCTCGCCCGCAGGCTCGGAGAGCTCGGCGTGTCCGCCGTACTCGTCGGCGAGGAGGAGCACACCCCGTACAACCGGGTTCTGCTCGCGGAGGTCCTGGCGGGGCGTTACGCCCCCGAGGTCATCGCGCTCCCCACGCCCGAGCGGCTGACCCGTGGCCGGGTGGTGCACATCGACCGCGCGGCACGGCAGGTGCACCTCGCGGACAGCACGGTGATCGCATACGACACGCTGGTCCTGGCCACCGGCTCGAACCCGGTGCTGCCGCCCCTGCGCGGCCTGTTCGCCCCCGACCGGCACGAACTGCCGGAAGGAGTCCACGCGTTCCGCACGATGGACGACTGCCTGGGCCTGTCGGCGGCCGTACGGCAGGACACCCGGGCCGTCGTCATCGGCGGCGGTCTGCTCGGCGTCTCGGCCGCCCGCGCGCTCGCCGAACGCGGCGCGCAGGTGGTGCTGGCCCAGCAGGGCGAGCGCCTGATGGAACGTCAACTCGACCCGTCGGCATCCAAGTTGGTGCTCCGGCACCTCAAGAACCTCGGCGTCGAGGTGCACACCGAGACCCGGGTACGCGGCGTGCGCTGCATCGAGGGTGCCGTCCGCTCGGTCGAGATGGCCGACGGATACGCCCTCGGCGCCGACCTGGTGGTGCTGGCCTGCGGAGTGCATCCGCGGGTGGGCCTCGCCCAGGACGCCGGTCTCGCCGTGCACAAGGGCGTCATCGTCGACGACGAACTGCGCACCTCCGACCCGCACATCCGGGCCATCGGCGACTGCTCACAGCACGACGGCCAGGTCTACGGGCTGGCGGCGCCCGCGCTCGAACAGGCCGAAGTCCTGGCCGAGTTGCTGGCCCGGTCATCGGCGGGGACCGCATCCGCGGGAGGCGCCGCCGGCTACAGCGGCACGCGCGCCCTCACCCGGCTGACCCTCGCCTCCGGCAACCCGCTCGACCTCGCCGCCTTCGGGGAGCACACCCCGCTCCCCGGGGACGACGTCATCCAGCTCACCGACGCGACCCGCGGCACCTACCGAAAGGTCGTCGTCCGCGACGACCGCCTGGTCGGCGGGGTCCTCGTCGGCGAGCTCGGCACCGTCGGCGCGCTCGCCCGCGCCTGGGAGGGAGCAGAGCCGCTCCCCACGGACGGCGCACCGCTGCTCCACCTGCTCACCAACGATGGAGGCTCCTGATGTCCACGACCGCACTTGTGGGAACCGGACCCCGCCCCACGATCGTGCTCGTCGGTCACGGAATGGTCGGCCAGCGCTTCCTCGAAGCGCTCGCCGAGCGCGGCCTGACCGCCACGCACCGCGTGGTCGTGCTGTGCGAGGAGCCGCGGCCCGCGTACGACCGCGTACAGCTCACCTCGTACTTCTCGGGCCGCACGCCCGAGGAACTGTCCGTGACGGACATGGAGTTCATCGCGGAACACGGGATCGAGCTGCACCTCGGGGACCCGGCCGAGACCGTCGACCGGGCCGCCCGGAAGGTCACCGCCCGCTCGGGTCTCGTCGTCGGCTACGACACGCTGGTCCTCGCCACCGGCTCGTTCCCCTTCGTGCCGCCCGTGCCGGGCAAGGACGCCGAGGGCTGCTTCGTCTACCGCACGATCGAGGACCTGCTCGCCATCGAGGAGTACGCGAAGGCGCGGGCGACGACCGGCGCGGTGGTCGGCGGCGGACTGCTCGGACTTGAGGCCGCCGGCGCGCTGAAGGGACTCGGACTCGCCACGCACATCGTGGAGTTCGCGCCGCGCCTGATGCCCGTCCAGGTCGACGAGGGCGGCGGCGCGGCCCTCCTGCGCACCATCGAGAACATGGGCCTCACCGTCCACACCGGCACGGGTACGCAGGAGGTCGTCACCGGCGACGACGGCGCCGTGACCGGCATGAAGCTCTCCGACGGCTCGACGGTCGCCACCGACCTGGTGGTGTTCTCGGCCGGGGTACGCCCCCGTGACCAGCTCGCCCGCGACTGCGGCCTGACCGTGGGCGAGCGCGGCGGCATCAGCGTCGACGACCAGTGCCGGACCGTCTCCGACCAGCGGGTCTTCGCGATCGGCGAGTGCGCGCTGGCCTCGGACGGCCGGGTGTACGGGCTGGTCGCGCCCGGCTACGAGATGGCCGAGACGGCCGCCGCCACGATCGCCGCCGACGAGGCCGCCGTCGCAGGTGGCGCCGACGGGACGGCCCTCGCCGGCACCGCCGACGCGGCCTCCTTCACCGGCGCCGACCTCTCCACCAAGCTGAAGCTCCTCGGTGTCGACGTCGCCTCCTTCGGTGACGCGCACGGCGCCGCCGCCGACTGCCTCGACGTCGTCTACGCGGACTCCCGCTCCGGCACGTACAAGAAGCTGGTCATCGGGCCTGGCGGGGAGCTGCTGGGCGGCATCCTGGTCGGCGACGCGGACGCGTACGGGACCCTGCGCGCCTTCACCGGTTCGGTGCCGCCGATCGCTCCGGAGCAGCTCGTCCTGCCGAGCTGCGCGGGCGCCCCCGCGCAGCTCGGCCCGTCGTCCCTGCCGGACGAGGCGATCATCTGCTCCTGCCACAACGTCACCAAGGGCGCGATCCGCGGCGCGGTCACCGAGCACTCCTGCACGACGGTTCCCGAGGTCAAGAAGTGCACCAAGGCCGGTACCGGCTGCGGGAGTTGTGTCAAGGTGCTCGGCCAGCTCGTCACCTCCGAGCTGGAGGCGAGCGGCGTCGAGGTCGACAAGGGCCTGTGCGGCTGCTTCTCCCAGACCCGCGAGGAGCTGTACGAGATCGTCCTCGCGCTGCGCATCTCCTCGTACCAGCAGCTCCTGGACCGCTACGGCCGTGAGAACGCGCGCGGCGGCGACGGCTGCGAGGTCTGCAAGCCCACGGTCGGCTCGATCATCGCCTCGCTCGCGCCCACGATCGGCGCCGAGGGGTACGTCCTCGGCGGCGAGCAGGCCGCCCTCCAGGACACCAACGACCACTTCCTCGCGAACCTGCAGAAGAACGGCTCGTACTCGATCGTGCCGCGCATCCCAGGCGGCGAGATCACCCCCGAGAAGCTCATCGTGATCGGGGAAGTGGCGCGGGACTTCGGCCTCTACACGAAGATCACGGGCGGCCAGCGGATCGACATGTTCGGCGCGCGCGTCGAACAGCTCCCGCTCATCTGGGCCCGGTTGGTGGACGCCGGTTTCGAGTCCGGGCACGCGTACGGAAAGTCGCTGCGGACCGTCAAGTCGTGCGTGGGGCAGACCTGGTGCCGCTACGGCGTCCAGGACTCGGTGCGCATGGCCATCGACCTGGAGCTGCGCTACCGGGGTCTGCGCTCCCCGCACAAGCTCAAGTCGGCGGTCTCCGGCTGCGCGCGCGAGTGCGCCGAGGCCCAGTCGAAGGACTTCGGCATCATCGCCACCGCGGCCGGCTGGAACCTGTACGTCGGCGGCAACGGCGGCGCCACCCCGCGCCACGCGGACCTGCTGGCCCAGGATCTCTCGGACGCCGAACTGATCCGCCTGATCGACCGGTTCCTGATGTTCTACATCCGTACGGCCGACCGTCTGGAGCGCACCTCCACCTGGCTGGAGCGGATCCCCGGCGGCCTGGACCACGTCCGTGACGTCGTCGTGGACGACTCGCTGGGCATCTGCGAGGAGCTGGAGTCGCTGATGACGGCGCACGTCGCCGCCTACCGCGACGAGTGGGCCGAGACCATCAACGACCCGGAGAAGCTGTCCCGCTTCGTCTCCTTCGTGAACGCGCCGGACACCCCCGACCCGGTCGTCGGCTTCGTCGCCGAACGCGACCAGATCAAGCCCGACCTGCCGCTGCTGACCATCGGCACCCGCCCCCTGGAAGGAAGCGCCCAGCGATGACCCTCGCACCCGAGACCACGACGCTCACGGTCGAACTCCGGCTGGCCGGACCCGACGACGACTGGTTCGCCGTGTGCGACCTGGGCCTGCTGATTCCCGGCCGGGGGGTGGCCGCGCTGCTGCCGGACGGGCGGCAGGTGGCGCTCTTCATGGACCGTACGGGGCGGATGTACGCGATCGACAACCGCGATCCGTTCTCCGGTGCGGCCGTGCTGTCGCGCGGGCTGACCGGGTCCCACCAGGGGCGGCCGTTCGTGGCCTCGCCGCTCCTGAAGCAGCGGTTCGACCTGGCGTCGGGCCTGTGCCTGGACGACGAGTCGGTGACGGTGACGACGTACGAGGTACGCACCCGCTGAGGTCCCTCCCCCCGGGGGCGCCCCGGGAGGCGTTGGCCGCGCAGTTCCCCGTGCCCCTGAAAACCGGCCCCTCAGGGGCGCGGGGAACTGTGCGGGCAGCCATGGGCCGCCTGCGGACGGACCGCGGGCCCGGGCTGGACCGGCGCCTTATGGCGCGGCAGTGGTCTCCAGCCGTCTGGCCGGCGGGACGGTGGTGGCGCCCGCCGGGGCCAGCCGGACCATCGCGTCCAGCCCACCCCCGGCCGCGGCAGGACGCAACGCGATGTCCCCACCGCTCGCGTGGGTGAGGCGCTGGACCAGGGCCAGCCCCAACCCCGTACCCCCCTTGGGCGCGCCAGGAGCCCGCCAGAAGCGGTCGAACGCCCGACGCCGCTGCTCCTCGGTCATACCGGGCCCCTCGTCCGTGACATGCAGCTCGACGCGCGCCGCCCCCAACGGCCGGTGCGGGAACCGGCGTTCGTGGGCAGTCGGCCGACGCAGGTCCATGGAGACGGTGGAGTGAGGGGGCGACACCCTCAGGGCGTTGGAGAGCAGGTTGTCCAGAATCTGCTCCACCGCGCCGGGCACCGCGAGCACGGGCCCGCTGTAGTCGCCGAGCAGCACGAGCCGCACCCCGCGCTGCTCGAACATCGGCGCCCAGGCCCGATGGCGTTCGGCGCAGACCAGGTCCAGGTCCACCGGCTCACGCACGACGGCGCTCTCGTCGAGCCGGGCCATGGCCAGCAGCCCCTCGACCATCCTGGCGAGCCGGTCGGTCTCGGTCACCGCCGCGTCGAGGTTGCCCCGGGCGTGCAGCGCGATGTCCGACTCCAGGTTCTCCAGGCGCAGCCGCAGCGCGGCGAGGGGCGTCTTGAGCTGGTGCGAGGCCTCACCCGCGAAGGCGCGCTGGGAGGCCAGGAGGTGTTCGAGGCGGGCGGCGGTGCGGTTGAAGGTGGCGGCGAGACTGCGCACCTCGGGCGGCCCGTTGGTGATCGCCACCGTCGTGGCGGGGCCACCGTCCGCCAACTCCTGTGTCGCCCGCTCCAGTTCACGAATCGGACGACCGGTCCAGCGCGCGATGGCGAAGCCGATGACGGCGACGGCCGCGAGGACCGCGAGGCCGCCGAGGATGAGCAGCAGCCATACGTGCTGCACGCGCTCCGTCACCATCCGGCTGGGCACCGTGATCCGTACCGCGCCCAGCCTCTCGGCACCGTGCGTCACGGGGGCGGCGACCGCGATGTACTCGACGCCGCCGATGGTGGAGGTGCGGACGTCCGCCGTGGCGGTGCCCCGGAGCGCGGCCTCGATGCCGGGCCAGGAGGCCGGGTTGCCGGACTCCGCACCCGACAGCTCGGCGGACAGTTCGTGCGAGGTGGCCAGCAGGTCCCCTGACTGGTCCACGATCAGCACCCTGCCGCCGATGCGCTCGGCGCAGTGGGCCGCCCGGTCCGGCAGGTCCTGCGCCGCGCGCCCGGCGTCGATGGACAGCGAGGCGAACGCCGAGACCGACTCCGCCTCGTCCTGCGCGGCGTTGATGACGCGCTCCAACTCGCCCCGTGAGTACACGAATCCCAGGGGGATCTCCAGGCAGAGCAGTACCAGGGCGGTGAGGGCGAGATAGCTGAGGAGCAGCCGGCGGGTCATCGATACGCCGCCGGCCGCCCGGGGGCCGGGTACGAGGGCGCCGAGTACGCGGCGGGCGGCTGTGTCCGGACGGCCAGCCGGAAGCCGACCCCGCGCAGGGTCTGAATCCAGGCCGAGTCGCCCAACTTCCGCCGCAGTGTGGCGACATGGACGTCGAGCGTCTTCGTCGGGCCCTGGTAGTGCGGATCCCAGACCCGGTCGAGGATCTGCTGCCGCGAGTAGACCGCGCCGGGGTCCTCGGTGAGCAGCGCGAGCAGTTCGAACTCCTTGGGCGTCAGCGAGACGGAGGACTCACCGACCCAGACCTGGCGGGTCCGGCGGTCGACCACGAGGGGGCCGGGGGGTGGCCCCCCGGCGGCCCCGGCCCCGGTCGAGTCCGTGGCGGCGTCCGGGTCCTCGTCCGGGTCGAGGAGGGGTACAGGTTCGAAGTGCGGCACGGTGTTCCGGCCGGACGAGAACGACTCACCGGTGAAGGACGCACCCGTGAACGACTCGCCACGGAACGGCTCCGCCGGAGCCCGCGACCCGTACGACTCCGACGGAGCCCGGGACGCGAACGGTTCCGACGGGGGCCGGGACACGTACGGCTCCCCGGTATCTGGCCTCGGGCCGGACGGGCCGGACGGGTCGGACGGGCTCGTGGTGAACGATCCGGTGCCGCCGCGGCCCAGTTGCGTACGCCGGGTGACCGCCCGTACGCGGGCCACGAGTTCACGCAGGCTGAAAGGTTTCGCCAGATAGTCGTCGGCGCCGAGTTCCAGGCCCAGTACGCGGTCCGCCTCCTCGCCGCGCGCGCTGAGGATGATGATGGGCACGTCGGAGACCTGCCGGATGCCGCGGCAGACGTCGATGCCGTCCATGTCGGGCAGACCCAGGTCGAGCAGGACGACGTCGCCGTACGGTCCTCTCAGCCCGTCGGCGCCGTTGGAGACGTGGTCGACCGTCAGCCCGAAGTGACCCAGACCCTCGGCGAGAGGTTCGGCGATCGTCTCATCGTCCTCGATGAGCAGCACTCGTACGCCCATACGCGCTGTCTCCCCTGTCTCCCCATAAATCCGGACAGCACGAATTCCGTGCCGTGGAGGGGTCACGCTACAAGAGCCTTCGACTACTCGGCACTTAAACCCCGGGTAATGTGACGGGTCGCTCAAAGGCGGGTCGCGGGGACGAAAAATGTGCCATTCCTGGCCCGGCTCTAGTGTTCCCTTAACCTTCGCCTGGCAATTGCCTCTCTACCGTGGACTCACGACGAGAAACACCTGGTCGGACACCATGCCGGGAGGTACCGTGAAGGCTTTGCTGGACCGCGCCCGCTCGTTCAGGCGGCGAGTTGATTTCGAGAGCATCGAATACCGGAAGCTGGCCGAGGGGCAATATCCGGAGGCCTTGTTCATTACCTGCTCGGACTCCCGGGTCATACCCGCACTGATCACGGGAGCGCGCCCCGGAGAGATATTCGAGCTGCGCAACGCGGGGAATATCGTGCCACCGCACGGGCGGCCGGGCGCCTCGGGTGAGGCCGCCACCATCGAGTACGCACTGGAGGTGCTCGGCGTTCAGGACATCGTCGTGTGCGGCCATTCCCACTGCGGGGCGATGGGCGCGCTGAAGTCCGGCGACGACCTGTCGGCGCTGCCCGGTGTGGACGCCTGGCTGGACCTGGCCCGCCCGGAGCTGGCGCCACTGCTCGACGGGGCCTTCGAGGACCCCTCGATGCCGGCCGTGGCGCAGCTCAACGTCGTCAACCAGCTGGCCACCGTGCGGAGTTACCCGGTCGCCCGGCCGCGGATCGAATCGGGGCGGCTGCGGCTGCACGGCTGGTACTACGAGGTCGACACCGGGCAGGTGCACGAACTGGAGGAGGACGGTCGTTTCCGGGTGCACGCCTCATGAGCGGGCTGCACGCACGCGGGCGCGTACCGGCTCATGCGCGGACCGCGCCCGCGGACCCGCCCCAGCCGCCCCAGCCGCCCCAGCCGCCCCGGTCAACCAGGTCACCTGGGCCGCCCCAGCCGCAGGGCAGGCGGGAAAAGGCCGACCTGGCCACCGAGATCACCGCCTCGCTCGTCGTCTTCCTCGTGGCGCTCCCCCTGTGCATCGGCGTCGCCGTGGCCTCCGGGGTCCCCGCCGAGCTGGGCATCATCTCCGGTGTCATCGGCGGTCTGGTCGTCGGCGCGGCACGCGGAAGCACGCTCCAGGTCAGCGGGCCGGCGGCCGGTCTTGCGGCCCTCGTCGCGGAGACCGTCCTCGAATACGGCGTGGCCATGCTCGGTGTGATCGTCCTCGGCTCGGGCATCCTGCAGATCGTCCTCGGCCTGGTCCGCCTCGGCCGGATCTTCCAGGCGATCTCCCTGGCGGTCGTCCAGGGCATGCTCGCGGGCATCGGGCTGCCGCTGATGTTCAGCCAGCTCTATCCGATGTCCGACTCCAAGGCACCCGGCACCCCGGTCGAGAACATGGCCGGCCTCCCCGGCCTGATCGCCGACACCCTGGCGAACCCCGACGCTCTCGTCGCCGCCGGACTCGGCGCGGCCACCGTCGCGCTGAGCTTCCTGTGGAAGAACGTGCCGGGGCCGGTGAAGAAGGTGCCCGCAGCGCTCGTGGCCGTGGGGATCGGTATCGCGGTCGCCTCCCTGCCGGGCGTGGACGTGAAGACGCTCCAGGTGGGCAACCTGCTCGCGTCCGTCGACGTGCCGGGCGGGAGGGAGTTCGCGGGACTGGCCGACGTCGGGATCATCACGGCGATCCTCACCTTCACGGTGATCGCCTCGGCGGAGAGCCTCTTCACGGCCGCGGCCGTGGACCGGATGCACAGCGGGCCGCGCACCCGCTACAACCCCGAACTCATCGCCCAGGGAGCGGGGAACACGGTGGCGGGCCTCCTCGGCGCGCTGCCCATCACGGCGGTCGTGGCCCGCAGTTCGGCGAACGTCCAGGCGGGGGCCAAGACCCGTCTCTCCCGTACGCTGCACGGCCTGTGGCTGCTCGCCTTCGCGCTGCTGCTGCCCCAGGTGCTGGCCCTGATCCCGATCTCGGTGCTCGCGGGCGTCCTCGTCCACAGCGGGTGGAAGCTGTTCGCGCCCGCGGAGTTCCCGAAGATGTGGCGGCAGGACCGGGGCGAGTTCGCGGTGATGACGCTCACCACGCTGGTCATCGTGGCGACCGCGCTGCTCGAAGGGGTCCTGTTCGGCCTGGCCGCGGGGATCGTGCTGGTGGCGCTGCGGATGTCGCGGACCGTCATCAAGCAGCATCTGGAGGAGGACACGGCGAAGGTCGTCATGGCGGGCAATGCCACGTTTCTGCGGTTGCCGCAGGTGATCGAGGCGCTGGAGGCCGCGGACGAGGCGGGCCGGCCGCGGATTCGGCTCGATCTGACGGGGGTGACCCATCTGGATCATGCGTGCCGGAGTCAGGTCGAGGAGTTCGTCGCCCAGCAGCGGGGGTTGGGGGTGCGGGTCGAGTTGCTGATGCCGTCGGTTGCGGCCGAACCGGCCTCCGTCGGGCAGGCCCTGCCGAGCGGGGCCGCGCTTCCCAGGCGACCGGTCGCGCCGCCTGCGCCTGCGCCGGACCAGGGTCCGGGGTCCTCCGCGGAGTGGTTCTACCTGGACACCCGCCCGATGCCCTCGGAGTACGCCTCACGCTGAGCCCCGCCCGGGTCGCTCGTCGGCTGCGGGCCGTGAGGGCTGGTCGCGCGGTTCCCCGCGCCCCTGAAAGCCAAGGGCTCGCCCCCGCCTGAGCTGGAAACCCACCCCTGGCCCCCCGCAAGGGGCGCGAGGAACCGCGCGACCAACCCCCACCGGGCCCGCGGTTGAAGAACCCCGCCGACAGGGGCCACGTACAGCGCGAGGCGTGACGCGCACACGTCACCACGCGGCCACGGCCCGTCCACCCCGCACTCCTAGGATCCGGCGTTGCGCGACCCCGTCGCCGACCGGCGGACGGGGCAGCCTCGGCACCCCTTGGAGCGACAGTGGAACGTCGTACTCTCCTGCGCGCGGCCGTACTCGGCGGTTCATCGGCCGTCCTCGGCGGCACCCTGTGGCGCGGCGCCGCGTACGCCGCGCCCGCCCAGCCCGGCTCGGGCCCGTACGGGGCACTCGGCTCCGCGGACGCGAACGGCGTCAGGCTGCCGAGCGGCTTCACCAGCCGGGTGATCGCCAGGTCCGGCCAGACGGTGTCCGGCACCTCGTACACCTGGCACAACGCCCCCGACGGTGGAGCCTGTTACGCCGACGGCACCGGCTGGATCTACGTCTCCAACTCGGAGATCAACCCGTCCGGCGGCGCGAGCGCGGTGAGGTTCTCGGCGGCGGGCGCGATCACCGGCGCGTACCGCATCCTGTCCGGTACCCGGCAGAACTGCGCGGGCGGCAGGACGCCGTGGAACACCTGGCTGTCCTGCGAGGAGGTGTCCCTCGGATACGTCTACGAGACCGACCCGTGGGGCGTGAACGCCGCCGTGCGCCGGGACGCCATGGGCCGCTTCAAGCACGAGGCCGCGGCGGCCGACCCGGTGCGCAAGGTGGTGTACCTGACCGAGGACGAGACGAACGGCTGCCTCTACCGCTTCGTACCGACGACCTGGGGCAGCGGCGGCCTCTCCGCCGGCACCCTCCAGGTCATGGTCGCCGGAACCGCCACCTCCGGCTCCTTCACCTGGGCGAACGTGCCCGACCCGGACGGCTCCCCCACCACGACCCGTACCCAGGTCTCCGGTTCGAAGAAGTTCAACGGTGGCGAGGGCTGCCACTACGCCGACGACACGGTGTGGTTCACCAGCAAGGGCGACAACCGCGTCTGGCAGCTCAACCTCACCTCCAGCACCTACGAGTTGGCGTACGACGACTCGCTCGTCACCTCGGGCACGGCCCCGCTGACCGGCGTCGACAACATCACCGGCACCGCCTCGGGCGACCTGTTCGTCGCGGAGGACGGCGGCAACATGGAGATCTGCGTGATCACGCCCGCCGACGTGATCGCCCCGTTCCTGCGCGTCGACGGCCAGTCAGGATCGGAGATCACCGGCCCCGCCTTCTCCCCCGACGGCCGCCGCCTCTACTTCTCCAGTCAGCGTGGCACCAGCGGCAGTTCGTCCGGCGGCATCACGTACGAGGTGACGGGTCCGTTCCGCGCGTAACCCCCGGCGCCAGGTGTACAGATGACGGATCCGTGAGCGGAGAGCTACCGTCCGGTCACGTCACGTTCGCATCACGGGTCCGTCGTTCCGCCACAGCAGCAACAGCCCCTCTCATACTTTCGTCACCTCAAATCCGACTGATCACTCTCGTGATCATGCATACGGATATCGACAGATATCTGGGGGCTCACCGTGAACCTGTTCCGCAAGTCCGCCTCCGTGGCCGTCGCCGCGCTGGCCCTGACCGCCCTGTCCGCCACCGCCGAGGCCCATGACGGCCTGCACCCGTTCAAGAACTGCACCGAGGCGTACGAGAACGGGTACTCCAACATCGTCAAGGGCGACGACCACTACGGCGAGCACCTGGACCGCGACAAGGACGGCATCGGCTGCGACCAGCCGCCCGCGGACTTCGTCCCCGCGGACGACCGCGACACGGCGGACGAGGGCAAGGACACCGCCGCGGACACCGGGAAGCAGGACAGCGCCCGGCAGAACCCCGACCTGGCGGAGACGGGTGGCAGCGGCGCGACCCCGTACATCGCGGGCGGCGGCGCGGCCGTCCTGCTGGCCGGGGGCGGCGTCCTGTTCACACTGCGCAGGCGGCGCGACGCCCGCTGACCCCTCGGGAGGCCGCGCCGAGCACCGTACGTGCGACGTCCTCCAGTGATCCGAGCAGCGGGTCGGTGTCGTCGGCGCGCGTGACGAGCACGACCTCGCAGGGGTCGATGCCGACGAGGGGCACCACGGCGATGTCCTCGCGCACGGCGGCCCGTCGGTCGCCGGCGGGGAAGATCGCGACGCAGTGGCCGGTGGCGACGAGTTCCAGCTTGTCCTCGTAGCTGTCGTCGATCGCGGGCGGCGGCGGTGCCGGGCGGTCGCCCACCGGCCTGGGCGTGCTCCAGACGACCGGACTGCTGACGCAGGCCACCAGTTCCTCGTCCGCCAGGGCCCGCAGGCTGACGGTCTTCTCGTGCGCAAGGTGATGGCTCGCCGACATGACGAGCACCCGCGACTCCTCATGGAGCCCGGTCACCCGCAGGCCGTCCGCGGGGAAGGGCAGAGGCCTGTACGCGACGAGGGCGTCGATCCGCCGCTCGGCGAGGGCGCGCGTGTCCCGCCAGTCGATGTGCCGGGTGCGGACGCGGCCGTCGGGGTGCCGGCGGCGCAGTTCCTGCGCACAGGCGGTGATGACGAGCCCTTCGGCGCAGCCGACGGTGACGGTACGGGGCTGGACGGCGGCCCTGGCCGTGCGAGCGGCCTGCTCGGCCTCCTGGAGCAGTGTCCGGGCCCTGGGGAGGAACGCCCGACCGGCGTCGGTGAGGCTGCTGCCCTGCGGCGAGCGGTCGAAGAGCCGGACACCCAGCTCGGCCTCCAGTCGCTGGATCTGGCGGCTCAGCGACGGCTGCGCCAGGTGCAGCCTGGTGGCGGCCCGGCCGAAGTTGCCGTACTCCGCCACGACCGTGAAATAGCGCACGAGCCGCAGATCGATGTCCATCCGCCCAGGCTACGTCGCACGCGGTCGCACGCCGTCGCACACCTGCCGTCATGCACCTGCCGTCATGCACCTGCCGACATACGGCTGGGGCATGGCGGCATACGGAACAGGTCTTGGACAGGATGTGCGGGCCGGCATTTGGCTTGCGGGCATGAGCACTCGTGACGGCAGGAACTATGACGGCAAGAAGATCGTGATCACCGGCGGAAGCAGCGGTATCGGCCTGACCGCGGCCCGGTTGTTCGCGGACGGTGGGGCGCGGGTACTGATCACCGGCCGCACCCGGTCCACCCTGGACGCCGCGCTGGAACAGCTGGGGGACCGCGCGATCGGCGTCCGCAGCGACGCCGCGTCCCTGGAGGACATCACGGCGCTGGCCGGCACGGTTCGGGAGCGGTTCGGCGCGGTGGACGCGCTGTTCGTCAACGCCGGCGTCACCGCGTCCGCGCCGTTCGACTCGACGACGGAGGAGATGTACGACGCGTTGTTCGGCATCAACACCAAGGGCCCTTACTTCACGGTGCAGGCGCTGGCGCCGCTGTTGCGCGAGGGGAGCGGCGTGGTCCTCACCACGTCGGTGGTGAACGTCCTGGGCCTCGACGCGCTCAGTGTCTACTCGGCGAGCAAGGCGGCCCTGCGGTCGATGACGCGCACCCTGGCCCGCGAGCTGCTGCCGCGCAAGGTGCGTGTCAACGCCGTGAGCCCCGGCCCGATCGACACGGGCATCCTGGACCGCTCCCTGCCCGCCGACGTCGCCGAGACGGCGAAGGAGACCTACCGGAGCACCAACCCGATGCGGCGGCTGGGGACGTCCGGGGAAGTGGCCGCGGCGGTGGCGTACTTGGCGTTCGACGCGACCTTCTCGACGGGAACGGAGTTCGCCGTCGACGGAGGGGCCTCGCAGCTCTAGGGGGGCTTCGGGGCTCCGGGCGAAAGCCCGGCCCACACACGAAGGGGCGGCGCCTCCGCACAAGGCGCCGCCCCTTCGTTCTTTCGTGCGCCGGGGCCCCGGCCCGTCGGTGAGGGTGGGATGGCGGACGGGGCCCCGGAGTTCCGCGGGAGTGGGCTAGCGGTGGTCGCTGCCCGTCGAGGACGAGGCCGCGCGGCCCGCTTCCAGGCGGGCCACCGGGATGCGGAACGGGGAGCAGGAGACGTAGTCGAGTCCCACCTCGTGGAAGAAGTGGACCGACTCCGGGTCGCCGCCGTGCTCGCCGCAGACGCCGAGCTTGAGGTCGGGCCGTGTCTCACGGCCGGCCTTCACCGCGTCGCGTACGAGCTTGCCGACGCCGTCCCGGTCGATCGTCTCGAACGGGGAGACCCCGAAGATGCCCTTCTCCAGGTAGGCCGTGAAGAAGCTGGCCTCCACGTCGTCCCGGCTGAAGCCCCAGACGGTCTGTGTGAGGTCGTTCGTGCCGAAGGAGAAGAACTCCGCGGCCTCCGCGATCTGGCCGGCGGTCAGGGCGGCGCGCGGCAGTTCGATCATCGTGCCGAGGGACAGCTTGAGGTCCACACCGGTGTGCTCCTGCACCTCGGCGATGACCTGCTCGGCCTCCTCGCGGACGATCTCCAGCTCCTGGACCGTGCCGACGAGCGGGATCATGATCTCGGCGCGCGGGTCGCCCTTGGCGTTCTTGCGCTCGGCGGCGGCCTCGGCGATCGCCCGTACCTGCATGGTGAACAGGCCCGGGATGACGAGCCCGAGGCGTACGCCGCGCAGGCCGAGCATCGGGTTCTGCTCGTGCAGCCGGTGGACGGCCTGGAGGAGTCGCAGCTCGTTCTCGTGCGGGTCCTGGCGGGCCTCGGCGAGGGCCACGCGCACCGACAGCTCGGTGATGTCGGGCAGGAACTCGTGCAGCGGCGGGTCCAGGAGGCGGACCGTGACCGGCAGGCCGTCCATCGCCTCGAAGAGCTGCACGAAGTCCTGCTTCTGGAGCGGCAGAAGCTCCTTCAGCGACTCCTCGCGCTCGGCGTCCGTGTCCGCGAGGATCAGCCGCTCCACCAGCTCGCGCCGGTCGCCGAGGAACATGTGCTCGGTGCGGCACAGGCCGATGCCCTGGGCGCCGAAGCGGCGGGCGCGCAGCGCGTCCTCGGCGTTGTCCGCGTTGGCGCGTACCCGCAGGCGGCGCTTGCGGTCGGCGAAGGCCATGATCCGGTGGACGGCCTCGACCAGTTCGTCGGCGTCGTCGGCGCCCGCGTGCATCCGGCCCTCGAAGTACTCCACGACCGGGGAGGGGACGACCGGGACCTCGCCCAGGTAGACCTTGCCGGACGAGCCGTCGATGGAGATGACGTCGCCCTCCTCCACCACGTGCCCGCCGGGGACGGTCATCCGGCGCCGCTTGGTGTCGACCTCCAGCTCCTCCGCGCCGCACACACAGGTCTTGCCCATGCCGCGCGCCACCACGGCCGCGTGGGAGGTCTTGCCGCCGCGCGAGGTGAGGATGCCCTCGGCCGCGATCATGCCGTCGAGGTCGTCGGGGTTCGTCTCCCGGCGGACCAGGATGACCTGCTCGCCGGAGCGCGACCACTTCACGGCCGTGTACGAGTCGAAGACCGCCTTGCCGACCGCGGCGCCCGGCGAGGCGGCGATGCCCCGGCCGATCTGCGACACCTTCGCCGTGTCGTCGAAGCGCGGGAACATCAGCTGCGCGAGCTGGGCGCCGTTGACGCGCTGCAACGCCTCGGCCTCGTCGATGAGGCCCTGGTCGACGAGCTGCGTGGCGATACGGAAGGCGGCGCCGGCCGTCCGCTTGCCGACGCGGGTCTGGAGCATCCACAGCTGCCCGCGCTCGATGGTGAACTCGATGTCGCACAGATCCCGGTAGTGGTTCTCCAGGGTCTTCATGATCTGCATGAGCTGGTCGTACGACGTCTTGTCGATCTGTTCGAGGTCGGCGAGCGCGACGGTGTTGCGGATGCCCGCGACGACGTCCTCGCCCTGCGCGTTCTGCAGGTAGTCGCCGTACACGCCCTGGTGTCCGGAGGCCGGGTCGCGGGTGAAGGCGACGCCGGTGCCCGAGTCGGGGCCGAGGTTGCCGAAGACCATGGAACAGACGTTGACGGCGGTGCCCAGGTCGTGCGGGATGCGTTCCTGGCGGCGGTAGAGCTTGGCCCGCTCGGTGTTCCAGGAGTCGAAGACCGCGTGGATGGCGAGGTCCATCTGCTCGCGCGGGTCCTGCGGGAAGTCCCGGCCGGCCTCGGTCTTGACGATCTTCTTGAACTCGGTGACGAGCTTCTTCAGGTCGGCCGCTTCGAGATCGGTGTCGACCGCGACCTTCTTGGTGTGCTTGGCGGCCTCCAGCGCGTCCTCGAAGAGCTCGCCCTCGACGCCGAGGACGGTCTTGCCGAACATCTGGATGAGCCGGCGGTACGAGTCCCACGCGAAGCGGTCGTCCCCGGACTGCTTGGCCAGGCCCTGCACGGATTTGTCGGAGAGGCCGATGTTCAGGACGGTGTCCATCATGCCGGGCATGGAGAACTTGGCGCCGGAGCGGACCGAGACGAGGAGGGGGTCGTCGGCCTGTCCGAGCTTCTTGCCCATCTTCGCTTCGAGGGCGTCGAGGTGCGCACTCACCTCGTCACGCAGTGCCGCGGGCTCGTCGCCGCTGTCGAGGTACGTCTTGCAGGCTTCGGTGGTGATGGTGAAGCCGGGAGGGACGGGAAGGCCCAGGTTGGTCATCTCGGCGAGGTTGGCACCCTTGCCGCCGAGGAGATCCTTGAGTTCCTTGTTGCCCTCGGTGAAGTCATAAACGAACTTCACGCTCTCGACGCCGCTGTCGCCGCTCGCGGCTACGTGGGGATCTTTGTTTTCCGACACGGGTCTCGACTCCTCGACGACGCGGTGGCTGCCCTGACGACGGGGAACATACCCAGATCGAAGGCGTCTGGGTACGTCCACTTGCGCGTCATACGGCTGTAACCACTCGTCCGCCAGCAGATCGAAAGTCAAGGGATGGTAAGCCGTTGGCGCGTACAGCGTTCACTTCTTGAAGGCATCGACGCTCACAGATCCGGCAATGCGCTCAGGTGAGCAGCTATCGGCACGTCTGAGTTCACGTCGTCAATGATCAAAGGGTGGCACTGAGTGCCACCCTTTGGAGAAGTGCAGCCACTCAAGATCCGCTCATCTGAGCGAAACATCGATCATGCGTGGCGAGAATCACGCCGTCGGCGGCGCCCGGATTTCACCATGCGGACGCGTTCCCCGACCGGAAACACTCCCGTCACAACGCCGCGCACGGCCTCGCGCGGCCTCACACGCCCATGGCGAGCAGCCGCGCCTCGACCCTTTCGGGCGCGTACAGGTGTTCCACGACCAGCGCACCCGCTCCGACCAGGCCCGCCCGGTCGCCGAGCCGGGACGTGACCACGTCCAGGTGGGCGGTGGAGCGGGGCAGGGCCCGCTGGTAGAGCAGTTCGCGCACGCCGGTGAGGAAGGCCGTTCCGGCCAGATCCCCGGCGATCATGAGGACGCCCGGATTGAGCAGCGTCACCACCGTCGCCAGGACGTCACCGACGTGCCGCCCCGCCTCCCGCGCGAACGCCGCCGCGCCGGGGTGCCCCGAGGTGAGCAGGTCGCGCACGTCCGAGCCCGACGCCGCCGGAACCCCCGACTCCGCCAGCCTGCGCGCCACGGCGCCGCCACTGGCCACGGCGGCGAGACAGCCGAACGACCCGCACCTGCACAGCGCGTCGGCGCCCTCCGGGACCCGGATGTGCCCGATGTCCCCGGCTCCCCCGTCGATGCCCCGGTAGATCGCGCCGCCGACGACCACGCCCGCGCCGATACCGGTGGAGACCTTCACCAGGACGAAGGCCGAGCAGTCGGGGTGGGCGGTGCGCTGCTCCCCGTACGCCATGAGGTTGGCGTCGTTGTCGACGAGGACCGGGACCGGTCCGGCGCCCGTGTGCTCGGTGAAGGCTCGGGTGAGGCGGCCCCTGATGTCGTAGCCGTCCCAGCCGGGCATGATCGGCGGCTGGACGACCCGGCCCGTGTCGGTGTCCACCGGGCCCGGTACGGCCAGCCCGATCCCGCACACCTCGTGCGCCCGGTGCCCGGCCTTCTCCAGCAGTTCGGCGAACCAGCGGCCCAGTTCGCCGAGCACCGCGTCCGGGCCGTCCTCGACGAGCAGCGGCCCCGCGTGTTCGGCCAGCAGCTCACCGGTCAGGGACAGCACGGCGGCGCGCGCGTGCCGGGTGTCGAGGTCGGCGGCGAGGACGACGGCGTGGGAGTCGTCGAACTCCAGGCGGACCGAGGGACGTCCGCCGAGCGGCGAGTCCACCGGGCCCGCGGCGCCCTCGCGCAGCCAGCCGGCCCGGAAGAGCCGGTCGAGGCGCTGCCCGACCGTGGCCCGGGACAACCCGGTGACCTGCTGCAACGCCCCGCGGGTGGTGGCGCGCCCGCTGCGCACCAGCTCCAGCAGGTCGCCGGAGCTCGCCTGGCTCCCGGCCTTCCCGGTCCTGTTGGCCATTTCGCTCCTCCCTGTGGTTCCGGTCATACGCACCCCTTGCGTTCACCAACTCTGCATTACATATTGAGTTTTGCGTGTTAAATAGACGTAACCCTACGGTAGCTACTGCCGAACTGGTCGGCGCCATGTCTTCGGGGAGACCTGAGTGGACCGCACAACCCAGCTCACCGCCCGCCGCACTGTGCACTTCGATCCCGTACGCACCTCGGCCTCACCGCCTTTCACCGGCCAGGGTGAGACCGGCCGGGCCCAGGCGGCCGTATACGATCCGGTCCGCCCGGCGGAGCCGCTGCACCTCAGGGCGGCCCGGGTGCTGCAGAGCAACTGGACGGGCACGTCCACGGTGCCCTCGCGCAGCCTGTATCCGCACCAGTGGTCCTGGGACTCGGCGTTCATCGCGATCGGGCTGCGGCACCTGTCGCCGCTGCGGGCCCAGACGGAGCTGGAGACGCTGCTCGACGCGCAGTGGGGCGACGGCCGGATCCCGCACATCGTGTTCAACCCCTCCGTCCCCCTCGACGCGTACTTCCCGAGCCCGGACTTCTGGCGCTCCTCGACCGCGGGGCGCGCCGCGGGCGCCCCGCGCACCGTACAGACCTCGGGCATCGTGCAGCCACCGGTGCACGCGCTCGCCGTGTGGCTCGTGCACTCCGCCGACCCGGGTCTTTCCCGGTCGAGGTCCTTCCTGTCCCGGATGTACCCGCGCCTCGCGGCCTGGCACCGCTATCTGCTGCACCGCCGGGACCTGGGCGGCGGGGGTCTCGCCTCGGTGGTCCACCCCTGGGAGCAGGGCATGGACAACGCCCCGAGCTGGGACGCGCCGCTCGCCCGCGTCCGGCCGGCGCCGGCCCGCTCCTTCCGCCGCGCCGACCTGGACCACGGCGCCGCCGAGGACCGGCCCACCGACCTGGACTACGGCCGGTACGTGCGCCTGGCGACGGGCTACCGGGACAGCGGTTACGCGGACGGGGTCGGCGGATTCGCCGTGGAGGACCCGGCGTTCAACGCCCTGCTGATCGCCTCCGAGCACGCGCTGGCGCGGATCGCCCGGGAGCTGGGCGCGACGGGCACCGCCCGCCACGCGCGCGCCGAGCGGCTGACGGCGGCGCTGGTCGACCGGCTGTGGGACCCGGCGGAGGGCATGTTCTTCTGCCGGGACGTGCGCACGGACGAGCCGATCCCCGAGCGCGGGGTCTCCGGTCTCGTCCCGCTGATCCTGCCGACCCTGCCCCGCGAGACGGCCGCGGCACTCGTACGGACCCTGCGCGGCCCGCACTTCGGGCTCGGGGACACCACACGGCTCGTACCGAGCTACGACCTGACCGGGCACGCCTTCGACCCGCACCGGTACTGGCGGGGACCTGCCTGGTTCAACACCAACTGGCTGGTGGAGCGGGGGCTGAGGCTGCACGGGGAGCACGCCCGCGCGCGGACCCTGCGCGGCGCGCTGCTGGAGACGGCGGACACGTCCGGGTTCGCCGAGTACGTCGACCCGTACACCGGGGAGGCCTGCGGGGCGCTCGGCTTCAGCTGGAGCGCGGCGCTGACGCTGGACCTGCTGCACGACACGCCTGACGCGGGGCACGGCACGGCCGGCGCGGCGCACGGCACGGCCGAGGAGTTCGGCGCGGCCGAAGGGTTCGGCGCGATCGAGGAGTTGGGCACGACGGAGAAGTTCGGCGAGGGTGCCTTGGGAGGGGACCTGCGATGACGGACCGGCAGCATCTGCTCGTACACGGCGGGACGTTCGCCGCGGTGGGCGACGGCGGGGACATCAGCGGAGTACGCGGCGGCGGCGGTTCACACACCGCCCCCGACGGACTGTTCGTGCGCGACGCCCGGCACCTGAGCCGCTGGCAGCTGACCGTCGACGGGGCGGTGCCCGAGGCGCTGTCGCCGGTGGCGGACGGCGACACGGCCCGCTGCGTCCTCGTGCCGCGCGGCGGCCGGCAGGAGCCGCCCGCCCACACGGTCTTCCGCGAACAGGCCGTCGCGGACGGCTCGTTCGTCGAGTCGCTGCGGATCACCAGCAACCGCCCGGTGCCGACGACGGTCCGGATCGCGGTCACCGCCGACGCCGACTTCACGGACCAGTTCGAGCTGCGCTCCGACCACCGTACGTACGCGAAGACCGGCGCGGTCCGCTCCCGCGAAGTCCTCGACGACGGCGTGGAGTTCAGCTATCAGCGCGGCGAGTGGCGGTCCTGTACGACCGTCACCTCCGAGCCCGCGCCGGACGGCGTCGAGGAGACCGGCACCGGTGCGCGGCGCCTGGTGTGGACCCTCGACCTCGAACCGCACGGCTCGGCCGAGCTGGCCCTCCGGGTGGCGGCGCGCCCGCACGGTATGCCGTCCCCGGAGGTGCCCCTCACCCCGGCCGCCGCGAACGCCCGACTCCGCGTGCTGGAGGGGGAGTTCGCGGAGGGCGTGCCCTTCCCGAGCGGCTGGCCCGAGCTGGCCGCCGCGTGCGCGCGGGGCCTGTCCGACCTGGCCGTGCTCCAGGTACCGGCGACCGGTCCGGACGGCGAGGAGCTTCGTGTCCCGGCCGCGGGCGTGCCGTGGTTCCTCACCCTGCTCGGCCGCGACGCGCTGCTGACGTCGCTGTTCGCCCTCCCCTACCGGCCGCAACTGGCCGCCGCCACCCTGCCCGCGCTCGCCGCGGCCCAGGCCACCGAGGTCGGCGCGGGCACGGTGGCCCAGCCGGGCAAGATCGTGCACGAGGTGCGGCACGGGGAGCTGGCCCACTTCGGCCAGGTGCCGTACGGGCGGTACTACGGCTCGGTCGACGCGACCCCGCTGTTCCTCGTGCTCCTCGGCGCGTACGTCGAGCAGACCGGTGACGTGGCGCTGGCCCGGCGTCTGGAGCCCAACGCCCGCGCGGCGATCGGCTGGATGCTGGACCACGGCGGGCTGACCTCGCGCGGCTATCTCGTCTACCGCGCGGACGAGGGCGGCCTCGCCAACCAGAACTGGAAGGACTCCCCCGGCGCCATCTGCTCCGGCGACGGCAGCCGGCCGACCGGGCCCGTGATGGCCGCGGGCGCGCAGGGTTACGCGTACGACGCGCTGCGCCGTACCGCGCAGCTGGCCCGGACGGTGTGGGACGACGAGGTGTACGCGGCGCTCCTCGAACAGGCCGCCGGGGATCTCCGGGACCGGTTCCAGCGGGACTTCTGGATGGCGGACCGCGCCTTTCCCGCGCTCGCCCTCGACGGCGACGGGAACCACGTCGACGCGCTCGCGTCCGACGCGGGGCATCTGCTGTGGTCCGGGCTCCTCGACAAGGAGTACGGGGAGCTGGTGGGGCGGCGGTTGCTGGAGCCGGACTTCTTCTCCGGGTGGGGTGTGCGGACGGTCGCCTCGGGGCAGCCCGCGTACCACCCGCTGTCGTATCACCGGGGGTCCGTGTGGCCCCACGACAACGCGCTGATCACGTTGGGGCTGGCGCGGTACGGGCTCCACGACGAGGCTCGGGCGGTCGCGCACGGGCTGGTCGACGCGGCGACCGTCGCGGGGTATCGGCTGCCGGAGGTACTTGCGGGGTACGGGCGTGGGACGCACGGGGAGCCGGTGCCGTATCCGCACGCGTGCGTGCGGGAGTCTCGGTCTGCGGCCGCGCCATTGGCGTTGCTGACCGCCGTCGGAGGCGCGTGACGTTCCACTGGGGGTGCGCTGTCGGGTGCGGGTGAGTGGGGGCTGGCCGCGCAGTTCCCCGCGCCCTTGAAGACAAAAGACTGCGCAGTTCCCCGCGCCCCTTCAAGGGCGCGGGGAACGGCGCGGGCGGCCCCCACCGGGACCGCACCCGGTGTCGGGTGGGCCGGGGTGGGGGCCGCCTGGGGTCAGACGCCCAGTACTCGGATCGAGGGGTGTTCCTCGGTGTTCAGGTACAGCTTCTCCTTCGTGCCCTCCTGCTCCAGTTCCAGGACCAGGCGGTAGCGGTACAGGCCCGGCCGGGCGGTGCTCAGGACGGTGCCGGCCCAGTAGTAGTAGACCGGGGTGAACTTGTCCCGCATCCGGTCCGGCGCCCCGTAGATCTTCAGCTCCGTGAAGATCTTGCGTTCCGCCACGTCCTCCTCGTCACCGGACTCCGTGTCGAGGAAGACGATGCTGTTGATCTTCGGCATGGGCGGCCAGGTGTTGTCGAGCCGCTTGTCCATGTCGATGGGCCGCACGATCCAGTTCAGGACCTGCCCCTGTTTGCAGAACGTCTGGAGGTGGTTGGTCCCCTGCCCGTCGCCGCCGATGCTGTTGTCCATCATGAACATCGACTCGCTGAGCGAACCGGATCGGGTCGCCCGCTCCATGTCGATCAGCGTGACGATGTTGAGCTGGACCGAGTTCAACTGACCCGGGTTCTGCTTCTGTTGTCCGACACTTTCCTGTCCGACGGTTTCGCCGACCGTGCTGGTGGTCATCGCTCCTCCTGGAATCAGCCGACGAGACTCGGGGACAGCGTGGTGACGATCGGCTCGTCCCGCGAGCCGAGCCTGAACCTCACCTGGTAGTAGGTGTCGCCCGGGACGTCCTTCTTCACCGTCCCGATCCAGTACGCGACATCGGTTCCGGGGTAGACCCTGCGCTCCGGCTCGCACAGCTCGTGGTCGATGACGATGCTGTCGATCGCCGTGTACGCCTCGCACTCCAGGGCGAGGACGGACCACAGGATCTGGTCGCCGCTGCGGACGCGGGTGCGCAGCTGCTCGGTGCCGAACCCCAGGGACCCGCCGGCCTTGTTGGTGTCGTAGAAGTACAGGTTGCCGTGCACGGTGCCGGTGGCGAGGGCCCCCACGCAGTCCACCACGGCCGTGATCGAGATCGGGCGCCTGGCGACGCCGTTGTCCGTGTCGCTGGTCATCTACCGCTCCTCCGCTACGAGGCCGGGCTCCTGCGACCCGGACTGCTGGAAGTACTCGGCGCCCTGAGAGGACGACTCGATGGGCAGCACGCCCATGCCCGTGCCGGTGAAACCGTTGTACTTGGGCTCGGAGGTCACCTTGAGCGCCGACTCGCAGGTCATGTTCACCGGCTCCCAGAGCGCCTCACTGCCCCGCTGCACCAGCCGGTGGAGCTGGATGCGCATCGAGTAGGAGTAGGTGCCGGGCCGGGAGGAGTCGACGGTGGCGGACCAGTACCAGCCGTCGGTGACCAGGTCGGGCGAACCGTACTCCGCCGGGTACATGATCTTCTCGTCGACGGCCTGGCCGTAGATGTCCGTGATCACCGGGGCGGGGTAGCTGTAGGTCCCCGCGGAGGCGTCGGTGATGATCTCGCCGGTGACGTCGATGACCTTCTGTCCCGACAGACGGCCCTTGGTGCGCCGGGTGGTCTTCACCCGGGTGCCGACCGCCCTGCGGATCTCCTTGAGATCGGCCGCGGGGTCGGAGGCGTCGGGCTTGGACGAGAAGGCGTCCAGCTCCTCCAGCGCCTTGACGTCGCTCTGCCGGGCCCGTTCGCTCTCGTAGCCGCGGGGCACGGTCGGGGGTATGGAACCCAGGCTGTAGGGCAGCCAGTTGAGCACCTGCTCCGTGGCCTGCGATCCGTCGCGCCAGTACGCGCCGTGAATGGCGGTCACCAGGTCGCCGGTGCCCTGGCCCTCGGATCCGTGCAGCTTCATGTTGTCGAACAGATAGACGTTGTCCCGCAGAGAGTTGGCTTCCAGAGCGTTGCCGATGTCCACGAGCACGATGATCGCCAGCTGTTGAGCCATGCTTCCACCTCGTCGTTGTGGGTTGTCTCCTGATCGTCCGGACCCGGTCTTCCGGTCAGACGCCGATCAGCGCCGGCGAGTCCACGTGCAGCACGCTGTACTGGCCCTCGTACATCTGGAGTTCCAGGCGGTACTTGAAGGGCTTTCCGGAGGGCAGGGACGGGGGGACCACTCCGGCCCAGTGCGCCAGGTCGAGTTTGTCGCCGTCGCCCTCGGCCGAGGTGCGGGGTGCGGGCGTCGCCGAACCGTCCTCGCCGAGGAACGTGATGCTCCGGATCTCGACGGGGGTCTGGAGGTCGACGGCGAGGGCGGACCACTGGACGACCTGGCCCGGACGGACGGCGGTGCGCAGGTGCGCCGTTCCCTGCCCGGTGCTCTCCTCACCGCTGTTGTCGACCATGGAGAGATTGCCGTTGTGCAGCGTGCCTCCGGAGAGGGCGCCGATGACGTCGACCACGGCGATGATGTTGATCTGCGGTTTGTAGGCCACTCGTTCCTCCTGCGTTGTGTTCTGGGATGACGCACGGGGTGAGGGTGTCTGCTGCTTTGCGTTTCTGGCCGGTGGGCCCGGCCGGTGGGTGGCTCAGCCCTGGTCGCGGACCAGCGGCACCTTGCCGACCGTCGTGCGCTCGATCTCCGGCGAGTGACGCGGCACGAACCGGACCTCCAGGCGGTAGCCCGTCTTGGCGACCGAGGCGGGGTTGGCCTCGCCGTCGTTGAACAGGGACAGGGACCTCGGCAGGGCGTTGACGAGCACCCGTTGGAGCCCGGGCGACCCGAGCATGGAGTCGACGCGGTACGTCAGGGTGAGCACGTCGTCCACGGCGGCGTACAGGGTGATGACCCGTTCCTCGCGCCGGTTGACGAACTGGATCTCGTGGGCCACCTTGTCGAGGTCCACCACGCCGGCCGTCCTCAGCTCGTCGCGCACCGCGTCGTAGGCGCGCACCGCCGAGTACTGGCTGTCGTTGAGGTGCAGGATGTCGCCGGTGCGGCCGGCGAACTCGAACTGCTGGGCCTTGAGGCCGGGGCCGTCGAGGCGCGGCCTGCGGATCATGCGGTCGCCCAGCTTCAGCCTCAACAGGGGAGCCTCATGGGCGTGCAGCCGGGTGACGACGAGTTCGCCCTCCTCGCCCTCGGGGACCCAGCGGCCGTTCTCGTCGACGATCTCGATGAGGTGCAGGCCCGGTACCGCGGTGAGGACGGGGCTGGACTCGGCCAGTTGCAGCCCGATGGTCTCCGCCTGGGTGGCCGCGAAGTAGCTGAGGATCGCCAGGTTCGGGTAGAGCGCCTTGAGTTCGTCCCGGTTGCGCCGGGACAGCACACCGCTGCCGTAGAGCGCGACGCGGAAGCTCTCCTTGGCCTTCTGGCTCATGCCCGCGCCGAGTTCGGCGAGGATGGCGATGCCCGCCGAGATGCCCATCAGCGCCTTGGGCCCCCGGTAGGAGAAGACATGCTCCAGGACGGGCGCGGTGACGGGCCCCGCCCCGATGTAGTTGACGCCGGGCACGCTCTGCAGCACTCCGCCGACCATCGTGCCGCTGCTCCACATCTGGTAGTCGGCGAGGGTGGTGAGCAGCCACTTGGGATCCGCGCCCGCGAGGTGGCCGGCGAGCTGGTACGTGCCGAGGAAGTGGCCGGCCACCGCGTAGGTGTCGCCCAGTTCTCTCAGTGAGTACACGGTTTCCAGAGGGCTGCCGCTGCTGGTTCCCCCGCTGGCGACGACCTCGAAACCACCGCGGTCGTGCGGGACGACCATGCCCTCGCGGGAGCCCATGTAGAAGTCGCGCTGGGTCTCCTTGTCGGACAGCGGTATGCGCTGCCACGCCTCGTAGCTGTCGGGAGGCCGGATCGCCCCGGCGTTCTCCAGGCGCTCGCGCCAGAGCGGATTCAGCCGGACGGTGTGGATCATCTGCTGGAGCCGGCGCAGCACCAGGGCGTCCTGGATCTCGTGGGAGATCTCGCTGTAGGGCTGTTGGCAGACGCGCTCGCATTCACGCATCTTGCTGATGAACGACGGCAGTTGCGCCACCGCGTCGGGCGTCGGCGGGGTCAGTTCCCAGTCCGGGATGAGCCAGTCGACCAAGCCTTCGAGGTCGGTGGGGGGCGCCGTGGCCACCTGTGTGTCCGTCACTTCTTCCGCCCCGCTTTCCTTATCTCGCCGAGGAGCATGTGAAAGTGCTCAGTGGTGATCTGGTGGTTCATCATGACCACCCGGAGGGCGGCCACTCCGTCCACGTCGACCTTGGATATGAAGAACTGTCCCTCTTGCTTGATCCGGTTCCTGATGTCCACCTGGAATTGGGCCACATCGTCATCCGCGATCCATTCGGGCCGATATCGAAAACAGATGATGTTGGCCTCCGGATGGTGCAGCGTCTCGAAATCGGTCTGTTTTTCGAGGATGTCATGGGCGTCCCGCGCCAACCGGCACAGGTATTCGATTTTCTCGGCGAAGAGCGCCCTTCCGTACATCGCCCACAGCACCCAGAGGGTCATAATCATGGGGCGTTTCGTGCATTCGAAGTTCTTGTCGCCGCTGTCGAGTGCCGTATACACGCCCGGCTGTGCGTCGAACACATAGCTGGCGGTCTGCCGGAACGCTTCCCGGCTGTGCTCCCGGTCCCGGTAGAAGAGCAGTGTGCACGGGGCCGGCACGAACATCATCTTGTGCGCGTCCCAGGCCAGCGAGTCCACCTGGTCGATCCCGCGCAGCTTGTGACGCAGTTCGTCGGAGACCAGCAGGCTCGCGCCGTGGGCGCCGTCCACGTGCAGCCACAGGCCGCGTTCACGGGTGATGGCGGCCAGTTCGCCGAGGGGGTCGAAGGCGCCGACCGAGGTCGTACCCGCCGACGCGACCAGGCAGAAGACGTCGAGGCCCTGCCGCTCGGCCGCGTCGAGGGCGGGCCCGACCCGGGAGACGTCGATGCGCCGTGCGGCGTCGAGCGGGAGACGGACGATGCGGTCCTCGCCGATGCCGAGGATGCCGGCGGCGCGCGCGACGCTGTAGTGGACATCGGCGCCGACCGCGACGGCTGGCCTGGCCGCGCCGCCCAGTTCCGAGCCGCCGCGGGCCCAGACACCTGGAAAAGCCCTGTTCCGGGCGGTGAGCAGGGCGGTCAGGTTGGCCAGCGACCCACCGGAGGTGGTCACCATGTCGAAGGTGCCGGGCCGGAAGCCGATGAACCTGTTCAGCTCGTCGGCCATGATCCGCTCGACGACGTTGGGCAGTTGGCCCGCCTCGTAGAACGACGAGGGCTGGTTGACGACGGAGCTGACGAAGTCGATGACTCCGGAGAGCGGGACCACGCCCGAGAACTGCCGGCCCATATAGCCGGGCGAGTGGACCTGGATACCGGTTCTGATGTAAAGGTCGACGATCGCCGAAAGCTTCGCCTCGTCGAACGCGGCGGGTTTCTCGTGTTCGGTGGTCATCAACGCCCTGGCCATCCCGGTCAACTGGGACGGGTCGGCGAGCTCCAGGCCCCGGATCGACTGATCGGCCAGATGCTTCTCCAGCCTGGCCAACACGGATTCGGTATTTTCCCGGAAGAGTTGCACATCGAATGCTTCGATCAATGATCCGCTCTGAGGTAATTCTGTCACGCGGGCCTCCCTCGTACATTCCATGGCTACTTGGTGGTTGAAGCACAACGGAACTTGAACGAGCAGCGAGCGGCAGAGCGGACCCATCGTAGAGCCTCGTGGCATGTGAATATACAATTCCCCTTCGACTGTCCGGATTCGGTTAGCTTTCCTGACGGACCGCCGGAACGGCCGTCACACGCGTGCCGAAGAACAAGCGGAACGACAGGTGCCGCACGCCGTGTTCGGGCCGCGGTGAATTCCCCGTTCCGGTGCGCCCGGCGATGAATGCCGCAGGCGATCGCCGCACCGCCGTCCCGTACCACACTCCGGGGGAGGACGGTTTCACGCCGGCGGCGAAGATCGCTTCTCTTCGGCGCCGGCCGCGCCAAGCACAGGGAGGAACGTTTCTTTCAAGGCATCCTTCAAGCCAAAAACACTTATATTTCGTATACTGATTCGAAAAATCCTGCTCACGTGCGGTATCGCCCGTGCCCCGCGCGGAGAAAGGGCCCCGACGGACACGCCGGGGCCCTGACGGACGGCGGGACCGGCCGCCGGTTCAGCCGCCGCTCTCCGTGTGTCCGGCGTCGGTCGCGGCCGCGAAGTCGGGGCGGCCGAGCGGTGACTTGGTGCGGACGGCGCCGATCCACTCGGCGGTGGTGGCCGTGCAGGCGAAGAACGACTGCAGGACCACGAGCACCGCGTGGTGGATCTCGGCGGCGGACAGCGTGCCCGCCCGGTTGGACAGGGGCAGCGCACCGGTCGCGTCGGAGAGCAACTCGACCTGGTAGCCGAGTTGCACGGCGTGGCGGGCGGTCGACTCGTCGCAGGTCTGCGTCATGTAGCCGACGAGGGTGAGCGTGTCGACGCCCGCCCGGCGCAGCCAGTCGTCGAGGTCGGTGCCGATGAAGGACGAGGGCAGTGTCTTCTCCACGAGATGGTCGCGGGGGCGGGAGGCCACCACGTCGTGCAGGGCGAAGCCGTGCGTGCCCCGCGCGAAGAGGGGTGAGCCGGCGGGGGCGGCGTGCTGGACGAGCACGACCGGGATGCCTTCCTGTGCGGCGGTGTCGACAGCCGCGGCGATGTTCGCCAGGCTGAGGGACGGGGCCGGATAGCCGATCGGCAGGCCGCCCGTGACGTACTCGTTCTGGACGTCTATGACGACGAGGGCACGTTTCATGACGGGGTCTTCCCTCCAGCGGGACTGCGGGTGAACGGTGCGGGGCGTCCGGAGCACGGACTGCGGGCGGGCCTCACCGGCCTGCTCCCGTGGCCCGGACGAAAGCCTCGAAGAGTGCCTGTTGGGCGGGGTCGTGCCGGGCGGTGTGCTCGGGGTGCCACTGCACACCGGCGAACCACGCACGCCGGTGCGGGAGTTCCAGCGCCTCGCGGGTGCCGTCGTCGGCCCGCGCGGTGACCTTGAGCCCCGCTCCCACCCGGTCCACGTGGCTGTGGTGGAAGCAGGACGCCGTCACCACCTGGGCGCCCATGCTCAGTTCGAGCAGGGTGGCGGGCTGCACGGCCACCTGGTGCACGAGGTTGTGGTGTTTGCGCCGCCAGCCCGTCAACTGCTCCTGCAACGTGCCGCCGAGGGCCACGTTGACCGCCTGGAGACCCCGGCAGATCGCCAGCAGCGGCAGTTCGGTACGCAGCACGTGGTGCGCCACCGCCAGGTCGAAGCCGTCCTGTTCGGCGTCGGCGTCGTACGTGCTGCCGTGGGTCGGCGTGTTCCCGTAGCGGCCGGGCGGCAGTTCGTCGCCGCCGGGCAGCAGGACGCCGTCGAAGCGGGTCAGCCGCTCCGCGACGAGCGCGGGGTCGGAGCTGCCGTCGGGAGCGTGGGGGTGCAGGGCGACGGGTTCGCCGCCCGCCCGCCAGACGGCTTCGACCAGGGCGCGGGCGACGATTTCGGCGGAGTGCCGCAGGGCCGAGGTCGAGACGGAGAAGCGTGCGGGAATGGCGATGAGGGGGCGTGCGGGACAGGGACGGGTCACGGGTATTCCTCTGGGGGCATTCGGTGTACGGCGGTTCAGGTCACGGCGGATCCTTTTCGGGGGTCTCCGGGGTCAGGGAGGTCGTGGAGGTCCGGGAGGCCGCTGTGGCAGCGGCGGTCCCCGGGGCCTCGGAGGTCACGGCAGCCGGGGGCACGGGCTTCGGACCTGCCGGTCGGGTCAGATGTGCGGCGGCACCCAGGAGCCAGACGACGGGGATCGTCAGCGCCAGCCAGGTGGCGGTGGTCCGGTCGCCGCCGATGAGAGTGGTCAGGTTGGCCAGCACCAGCCAGATGGCCCCGGCGATGCCCAGGGCGCCCAGGGCGGGCGCGACGGCGGTGTTCCAGAGCCGCCTGTCCAGGCGGCTCCGGCGGAAGAAGACGACCACGGACACGGACGTCAGGAAGTACAGCAGCATGATCGCCAGGACCGCGACGCCGCTGAACCAGGAGAAGAGCGTCACGACCGGGTCCCGGCCGGCCAGCGCGAAGGGCACGACCAGCAGCACCGCGATCGCCGTCTGGACGACCCCGGCCGCCCTGGGGGCGCCGCGCCGGTTCAGGGCGCACAGGGCGTGCGGCAGGCGCCGCTCGCGGCCCAGGGAGAACAGGTAGCGGTTGGCGGAGTTGTGGAAGGCCAGGATGCCCGCGAAGAGCGAGGTGGCGAGCAGGACGGGCAGCAGGTCACCGGTCCAGGCGCCGAACCGGTCGGCGATCGGCTGGAAGACGAACGCCGACGAATCCCCGTCCTGGAGGGCCCGGCCGGCGTCTTCGGTGGCGTGCGAGGCCCCGTGGGCGGAGATCACCATCCAGGACGTGAGAGCGAAGAACGCGGTGATCAGCGTGATGGAGAGATAGGTGGCCCGGGGCACGGTCCGCGCCGGTGCACGGGCCTCCTCGCCGTAGACGGCGGTGGCCTCGAAGCCGAACATGGACGCCACGGCGAACATCACGGCCACCCCGGGAGCGCCGTCGAGCGCGCTGTGCGGGGCGAAACCCGCCGCGACGCCGAGCCCTTCGGGGCCCCCGCCGCGCACCAGCGTGACCAGCGCGAACGCCAGCAGGATGCCGGTCTCGGCGATCACGAAGACGGCCAGCACCCGGGCGCCCGTGTCGATGCCCGCCACCCCGAGGAGCTGCACCAGCGCCATGGTGAGCAGCGCCCACACCCACCACGCCAGGTCGATGCCCGTGTGCACGTCCATCAGCTGCGCGACCGTCGCTCCGTAGAGGCCGTACATCGCGGCCTGGATGGTGCAGTACGCGAAGAGGGCGACGGCGGCGGAGCCCGTGCCGGCGGTCCGGCCGAGGCCCTTGCCGATGTACGTGTAGAACGCGCCGGGGTCGACGACGTGCCGGCTCATCGCGACGAAGCCCACGGAGAACAGCAGGACGACCGCGCCCGCGGCGACGTACGCGGCGGGGACGCCGGATCCGTTGCCGAGCGCGACGGACAGCGGTACGGCGCCGGCGATCCCGGTCAGCGGGGCCTGCGCGGACAGGACGAGAAAGAGGATGCCGACGACTCCCAGGGCGTCGGGCTTCAGCCGGTCGGTGGCGGGGCGGTGGGGTGCGTTGGCGGGCATCCCGACTCCTCGGTGGTCGGTGGGCGGCCGGGCGCCGCGGCTCTCCCGGAACCGGTGGGCCGCGCACCGGGGTGGCGGCACGCGGACACCGGCCCGCCGGCCCGGCGCCGGCCGGGGTGCCCGTCGGCCACGGAGGTGACCCGACCGGTGGGAAGGTGCGGCGCCCCACCGGCCCGGCAGCGGAGTCTCATGGGCCGCAGTCGCCCGCGGCGGGGCCGCGCCCGGTCACCGGGGCGCCGGTCACAGTGACATGCCCGGCCACCACACGCGCGGTCCGCGGTCGTGGCAGATGGTCCTGTCGGCAACGGCCTTCATGGAACGGTCCTCCCGAGGTACGAAGCCTCAGTGCGAGGAGGGGCGGGCGGGGCGTCCTGGTTCGCGCCGTAATTCGTTTGGCACCAAACAACATAAGCGCACGTCCTGGCCCGGTCAATCCCCACCCCCGGGGGCCGAGTTGGGCCGCCGCCCTTGCGGGAGGACGACCGGCGTCCTTACGGTCGTCATACCGTTTGACATCAAACAAGCGGTGGGCGGCAGCAGTGCCCGGGCCGCGTCAGGGCCCCGTTCCCATCTGCCCGAGGAGGCAGCGGTGAGCGCACACGACCCCTCCGAGATCCAGACCCAGTCGCAGCCCCGAGAGCACGCCGCACGGCTCGCCGAGGCGGGCATCGACGTGGTCCGGGTGGTCTACCCCGACCTGCTCGGCACCGACCGGGCCCGTGACGTGCTGCTCGACCATCTGCCCACGGCCTGCGCACACGGGCTCGCCTTCTGCCGGGCCGTCTACCACACCACCCCGAGGGGCGACGTGGTGCCGGTGACCGGCGGCCTGGACGCGGGGCTGCCCGACATGCTGGTCCGGCCCGACCTCAGCACGCTGGCCCCGCTGCCCTGGGAGCCGGGGGTCGCCTCCTGCCTGGGCGACGTCACCGACGCCCGCACCGGAGCACCCACCCCCGAGTCCCCCCGCGACCTGCTGCGCACCGTGCTCGCCCGGTGCGCGGAGCACGGGCTGAACCCGGTGGCCGGGCCCGAACTGGAGTACTTCCTCTGCGAGTCCGACCCGGGCGCGCCCGGCGGCAAGCGCCGCTACAGCACGGCCGCCGGCACCGTGTACACGGCGGGTCTGCGCGCCGACCCGGCCAACCACCTGTTACGCACCCTGCGTTCGCTGCGCGACCTGGGTATCGGAGTGACGGCCGGCAACCACGAGTTCGACGGTTCGCAGTTCGAGATCAACCTGAGTCACTCGGAGGCCCTGGACGCCGCCGACCGGGCCTTCCGCCTCAAGTCGGCCGTCAAGGAACTCGCCCGCGCGGAGGGGCGGATCGCCACCTTCATGGCCAAGCCCTTCAACGACACCGGCGGCTCCGGCTTCCATGTCCACCTGTCGTGCGTCGACGGCGACGGCGCCAACACCTTCGACGACCCCGAGGGCCCGTACGGCCTCTCCGTCACCGCTCTGCACGGCGTGGCCGGTCTGCTCGCGCACGCCCCGGCGCTCGCCGCGCTGCTGAATCCCACGGTCAACTCGTACAAGCGCTTCGGCCCCGACACGCTCGCCCCGTGGCTGATCGACTGGGGCCTCGACAACCGCAGCGCCATGGTCCGCGTACCGCCGGAGCGCGGCGACGGCGCGCGGCTCGAACTGCGGCTCGGTGACGCCGCCGCCAACCCGTATCTGCTGGTCGCCGCCGCCAGCGCGGCCGTCCTGCTCGGTGTCAAGGACGCCGAGGAGCCCGCCGCCCCGCTCAAGGGGTACGGCTACGACACCGCCGCGGCGCCCCTGCTGCCCGCGAGCCTGCCCGCCGCGCTCGACGCCCTGGAGGCGGACACCGACCTCACCGATCTCCTCGGCAAGGAGTTCGTCTCCGCGTACGTGACCTACAAGCGCGACGAAGTCGGCCGCTTCCAGCAGCACGTCACCGACTGGGAGCTGGCCGAGTACGCCGACCACCTGTGATTCCCCCGAGCCCGACCTCATGCCCGACCCCAAGGAGACCTTGATGGCCGCACCCGTCCCGGTCGAACCCCTGCCCCTCGACGAGGTCGACCTCACCGACCTCGACCGCTTCACCGACGACCTGCGGCCCTGGCGCATGTTCCACACGCTGCGGCACCAGGACCCGGTCCACTGGCAGCCCGAGGCCGCGCCCAACTCGGGCTTCTGGGCGCTGACCCGGCACCGGGACATCGTCGCCGTCGACCGGGACGCGGACACCTTCACCTCGACGAAGTTCGTCAACCTCGAAGAGCTCGACGACGACCAGATCGCCAAGCGCGCCTCGATCCTGGAACTGGACGGCACCCGGCACCGCGCCCTGCGCGGGCTGCTGCAACGGCAGTTCGGGCACACCGTCATCAGCCGGTACACCGACTTCCTGCGCGGCCTGACCGCCCGCACCCTGGACGCGGCGCTGCCGCTGGGCACGTTCGACTTCGTCACCCACGTCGCCGCCGACTTCCCGATCAACGTCCTGGCCCGCCTCCTGGACGTGCCGCCCGAGGACAACCGGCGGCTCATCGACTGGGGCAACCGCATCATCGGCAACACCGACCCGGACTACGCGGACGTCCTGCTCGGCAGCCCGGAGAGCGAGCGCTACCGCGATCTGCCGTTCCGCTCCCCCGCCGCCACCGAGGTCTTCGCGTACGGACGTGAACTGGCGCGGCAGCGGCAGGGCAAGCCCGGCGACGACCTGGTCTCGCGGCTCGTGAACGAGACACCGCGCGACGGTGTGCCGCTCACCGGGCAGGACTTCGACAACTACTTCCTGCTGCTGGTCGTCGCGGGCAACGAGACGACCCGGCACGCCATCAGCCACACCATGCTGGCCCTCACCCAGCACCCCGACCAGCTGGACCTGCTCCGCCGGGACCCCTCTCTGATCCCCGTCGCCGTCGAGGAGTTCCTGCGCTGGGCCTCCCCCGTCTACCACTTCCGGCGTACGGCGACCCGCGACACCGAGCTGGGCGGCACCCGCGTCAAGGAGGGCGACAAGGTCGTCATGTGGTACGCCTCGGGCAACCGTGACGAGACCGTCTTCCCCGACCCCTACGCCTTCGACGTGACCCGCACCCCCAACGACCATGTCACCTTCGGGAAGACGAGCCCGCACCTGTGTCTGGGCAACCTGCTCGCCCGTACCGAGATCCGGGTCATGTTCGAGGAACTGATCCCGCGCCTCGCGGACATCCGGCTCAGCGGTCCGGTCCGCCGGGTCCGCTCCAACTTCGTCAACGGCATCAAGGAACTGCCCGTGACGGTCACGCTCACCTGACCGCCGCGGGCCGACAGGCCCGCCTACCGGCCCGTAGGATTCGGTGCCGTGGGACCGTGCGTCTGCAGCGACCGCGGTCCGGTGACGATGCGAGGGAGCGCCCGTGCCAAGCCAGCGGTCCATCAGCGCGGCGGAGAGACTCGCGGAGGAGAAACTCGGCGGCATTCCCGTGCGGCGAGATCAGATGGCCGCGGTGGCCAACATCTACCGGGCCGCGTCCGCCGTGCGCCAGCACCTGGAGAACTCCGTGCTGCGGCGCTCGGACCTGACCTGGACCGGCTTCGTCGTGCTGTGGGTGGTGTGGGTCTGGGGCGAGTCCGAGACCCGGCGCGTCGCCGAGGAGGCCGGTATCTCGAAGGGCACCCTGACCGGTGTGGCGCGCACCCTGGAGTCACGCGGTCTGCTGCGCCGCACCGGCCATCCCACCGACGGGCGGCTCGTCCTGCTCGCGCTCACCGAGGCCGGCGAGAGCTTCATGCACGAGGTGTTCCCGGCGTTCAACGAGGAGGAGGCCTTCGTCACCTCGCGGCTGAGCGACGCCGAGTGCCGCACGCTCGCCGACGGGCTGCGGAGCGTGGTGCTCCAGGTCGAGGAGCACGGCGAGGACCGGCGCCGGGAGCTGCTGAACGGCGAGGCGGCCACGCCCCGCCGCAGCGGTCGCCGCGCCCGCGACTGACCCGCCCCGCGCCCCCGTACCCCCTCTCAGGCGGTGCGGCGGGCCGCTCGCACGAGGGCGTCGAAGAGGCGTTGCTGGGCCGGGTCCGTGTGCGCGGTGTCCTCCGGATGCCATTGCACGGCCACGAACCGGTCGTCGCCGTCCGCGAGTTCGACCGCCTCGACGGTGCCGTCGGCGGCGTGCGCGGTGGCCTTGAGGCCCTTTCCCAGCCGGTCCACGTGCTGATGGTGGTAGCAGGACGCCTCCGCCTTGTCGGTGCCGGTGATGCGGGCCACGGCCGACCAGGGGGTGAGGTAGACGGGCTGCCGCACATGGCGGTGGGTGTGCCCGGAACCGTCGGTGTCCTGGTGCAGGGTGCCACCTAGGGCCGTGTTGACCACCTGGAGGCCGCGGCAGACCGCCAGCAGCGGAAGCCGGTGCGCGAGGGCCTGCCGGGCGAGCTCCAGGTCGAAGCCGTCCTGTTCGTCGTCCACGTCGTACACGGCCCGGTGTGCCCGCACCGCCCCGTAGCGGTACGGGGCGACGTCGCCGCCGCCGGGCAGCAGGAGGCCGTCGAAGCGGGCGAGCCGGTCGAGCACCTCGGCGGCGTCGGCCGTGCCGCCGGGCGCGTGCGGATGGATGCCGCACGGCTCGCCGCCGGCCCGCCGGACCGCCTCGATCAGCGCGCGGGCGTTGACCTCCGCCGCCCGGTCCAGGGCCGAGGAGGTCGCGGAGAAGCGGGCGGGGATCGCTATCAGCGGGCGAAGGGTCACAACTGGATCCAGGTGGTCTTCAGTTCGGTGTACTTCTCCAGAGCGTGTACGGACTTGTCGCGCCCGTTGCCGGACCGCTTCACGCCGCCGAAGGGCACGGTCAGGTCGCCCTCCTCGTAGCAGTTGACCCACACCGTGCCGGCCTTGAGAGCGCGGGAGACCCGGTGGGCGGTGGACAGGTCGGACGTCCACAGCCCGGCCGCCAGCCCGTACTCGGTGGCGTTGGCGAGAGCGACCGCCTCGTCGGTGTCCTCGAAGGTGAGGACGGACAGGACCGGTCCGAAGATCTCCTCGCGCGCCGGCGGGCTGTCCGGCGCGACCCGGTCGAAGACGGTCGGTTCGAGATAGCTGCCCCCCGTCCCGGTCAGGGTGCGCGCACCGCCGGTACGCAGCCGGGCCCCGCTGTCGGCCGCCGCCCGCACATGACCCAGTACGCGGTCGAGGTGGCCCTCACCGGCGAGGGCGCCCATCCCGGTGGCCGGGTCGAGGGGGTCGCCCACCCGCAGGGCGCGGGCGTGCGCCACGACGGCGTCGGTGACCTGCTCGGCGACGGAGGCGTGGACCAGCAGCCGGGAGGGCGCCGTGCACATCTCGCCCTGGTTGAAGAAGATGCCCCAGGCGGCGGTGGCCGCGGCCTTCGCCAGGTCGGGGGCGTCGGGCAGGACGATGTTGGGCGACTTGCCGCCCAGTTCGAGCCAGACGCGCTTGAGGTTGGAGTCCGCCGAGTGGTGCAGGAAGTGGCGGCCGACGGCCGTGGACCCGGTGAAGGCCAGGACGTCGACGTCGGGGTGCAGGCCGAGGGCCCGGCCGGCCACCGGACCTTCGCCGTTGACGACGTTGAGGACGCCAGGCGGCAGCCCGGCCGACAGGGCGACGCGTCCCAGCAGGGCGGCCGACAGCGGTGAGTGTTCGGAGGGTTTGAGGACGACCGTGCATCCGGCTGCCAGCGCGGGGGCGATCTTCCAGCCGGCCAGGGTCAGCGGGAAGTTCCAGGGGACGACCGCGCCGACGACACCGGCGGGCTCGCGGGTGACGAGCGCGAGGGTGTCCGGTGCGGTGTGCGGGACCTCGTCGGTGAGCTTCCCGGTGAGCTGGCCGTACCAGCGGAACGTCTCGGTGACGGCCCGGAGTTCGATGTCGTGGGCCTCGGTGACGGGCTTGCCCATCTCCAGGCTGACGGTGAGGGCCAGCTCCGCCCGGCGCTCCTCCAGGAGGCCGGCGAGGCGGATCAGGATCCGGCCGCGTTCGGCGGGGGCCAGCCGTGGCCAGGGGCCGTGGTCGAAGGCGCGGCGCGCGGCGGCGACGGCCGCGTCGATCTCGGCCGCTCCTCCGTCGGCGACCTCGGCCAGCACCTGGCCGTCGCGGGGTGAGACCGCCGCGAAGGTGCCGCCGCCACCGGGTTCGTCGACACCGTCGATCAGATGCGCGCCGACCGGTTCGAGCGCCTTGGCACGGCGGACCCATTCCTCATGGGTGACCTGGGTGACGGCAGGGGCGGCGACGGTCATACGGTCCTCCGGGGCACCTCGGTGGAGCGGATCGGAGCGGGCGGGGCAGGGACTGGGCGGGTCACCCTGTGCGCGGGCGTGTTCGGTCGGCGATCGGGTCGGCTGCCGGGCGGCGATCGGGTCAGCGTTTCGGTGGCCTGATGCCGCGGAACTCCCAGTCGCCGCCGAGCGCGGTGGACAGCACTTCCTCGGACTCGGTCGGCTGCGCGCCGAGGTCCGCGGGGACGGCGGTGGGGCCGGAGACGATGTGGTTGGTGAGCCGCCCGAGGCCCTCGGCCTCGACCTCGACCACGTCACCGGGTTCGACGGGCCGGGAGTTGGCCGGGGTGCCGGACAGCAGCACGTCTCCGGCGTACAGGGTGATGGTGCGGGCGATGTCGGCGACGAGGTAGTGCATGTCCCACGTCATCTCGTCGGTGGAACCGTCCTGGACGACCGTGCCGTTGACGTAGGTCCGCAGCCGTTTGCCGTGGAAGTCCCAGTCGGTGACCAGACCGGGCCCGAGCGGGCAGAGGGTGTCGGAGCCCTTCACACGGAGCATGGAGCCCGCGTCGGTGTCGCGGAAGTCGTGCAGGCCGTAGTCGTTGGCGACGGTGTAGCCGGCGATGTACCGGCCCGCCTCGGCCCGGGAGATGTTGCGCGCGGTCCTGCCGATGACGATGGCGACCTCGCCCTCGTAGTTGAGCCACTTGCAGCCCTCGGGCCGGACGACCGCGCCCATGTGGGAGTTCAGGGCCGAGGTCGGCTTGTGGAAGTAGGTGGGGGCGGCCGGCAGCGCGACCCCGAACTCGTCGACCCGGCTGCGGTGGTTGAGGTGGACCGCGATCACCTTGGACGGGACGACCGGCGGCAGGTGCGTCGCGTCCCCGGCCTTGACGCGGCGCCCGTCCCCGGCGACCAGCTCGTCGCCCTCACGGACGGTCTTCACGGCGGCGCCGTCGAGCAGGACACGGCGGTACTCGGGCATGGCGGGACCTCTCTGGTCTGGTCGCGATGGTGCTCGGGCGTGGCGGGAGTCTCTCCGGGGGCCGGGCCGTGTCCGGCTAGACGCGGCTGTGGGGTGTGCGGGCGGTGGTCGGCGGGGGCGGCGGGCCCGCGCCCGTCCAGCCGTCCGCCGGGCGGTCGAACCAGAGGTGCGCCTGGCCGGTGCCGATGGAGTTCTCGTACTCGCCGTACTGACGGGCCGTCGCGGTGCACGCCCGCTCGCCGAGCGCGCCGGCCAGCATCAGGTAGTGGAAGAACTTCGCCTCGGGCCGGTACGGCCAGAAGTCGTCCATGTGGTCGAGGACATGGTCGTGCCGGCCCTCCTTGAACCAGGCGATGCGCTCCTGATCGGCGGCCCGCGCCCCGGGGGTGAAGAGGTGGACCGGGTCTGCCGCCTCGTGGGCGCGCAGTTCGCGCAGCGGCCAGAAGGTGTGCGACAGGGCCCCGGACGCGATCACGAGCACCCGGCGGCCGGGGGTGGCGGCGATGCCGTCGGCAAGCGCACGGCCGAGGCGCAGATGGTCCTCCATGTCGCCGGTCTGGCAGACGCCGACGGAGACCCACCGCTTGTCCGGCAGCCCTTCGCCGAGGAACTTCCAGAGGTTGGTCGTGGCGTAGTAGATCGGCAGGTACGCGTCGTCGATCGCGGTGATCCAGGTGCCGTGGCGGTCGGCGAACGAGGCGACGCGGTGGGCGAGTTCGGGGTCGCCGGGAAAGTCGTAGGGCATCCGGCACATACCGCGCGGCAGTTCCTCGGAGGTGTAGAGACCCGCGCGCCGCTCCTGGGCGGTGACGACGAACTCGACGGTGGTCGCCCAGTGGGAGTCGAGGACGACGACGGTGTCGTAGTCCTCGGACTCGAAGACGTCGTCACGGAGCCGCCGCAGGCCGGTGACCAGGGTGCTCTCCTTGCCCTCGTTGAGTTCCAGCCGGTCGGCCTCGGGCAGCACGATGGTGGGGACATGGGCGAGCAGTCCCGCCCCGACGATCTCACCCATGGTCCGCCCGTCCGTTCTCACCCATGATCCGTCCGTCCGTCCATCCGTTCGGTGCGGTGACCGTGGTCTTCAGGTCGCAGTAGAAGTCGAAGCTCCAGTCGCCGCCCTCGCGGCCGACGCCCGAGAGGCGGGAGCCGCCGAAGGGTGCCCGGAGATCCCGGACGTAGAAGCAGTTGACCCAGACGGTGCCCGCCACGAGCCGTGCGGTGACACGCCGCGCACGCTCCTGGTCGCCGGTGGCGACGGTGGCCGCGAGACCGAAGCGGGTGTCGTCGGCCAGGCGTACGGCCTCGTCCTCGGTGGTGAAGGTCTGCAGGGTCAGCACGGGCCCGAAGACCTCCTCCTGGACGATCTCGGAGTCCTGGGCGACATCGGTGAGGAGGGTGGGCGCGTAGTACAGGCCGTCCTGCCACCGGTCGCCGGGACCCTCGCTCCGGTGACCGCCGAGGACCACCCGAGCCCCCGCCGCCAGCGCCCGCCGCACGAATCCGTCGACCTTCTCCAGTTGGCGGGGATGGATGAGCGGGCCGATGTCGGTGGCCTCGTCCCTGGGGTCGCCCTGCCGGAGCCGGGCCGCCCGTTCGGTGAAGCGGCGGGTGAACTCCTCGGCCACCGACTCCTCGACCAGGAGGCGGGTGGCCGCGAGGCAGATCTGTCCGGCGTTGTCGTACTGCTCCACCGCGAGGTCGACGGCCTGGTCCAGGTCGGCGTCGGCGAACACCAACAGCGGTGACTTGCCGCCGAGTTCGAGACTGAGCGGGGTGAGGTGGGCGGCGGCGGCCGTGGCGATGCGCCGCGCCGTCGGTACGGAACCGGTGAAGCTGACGCGGCGCACGTCCGGGTGCGCGACGAGAGCTTCGCCGACCTCGGGACCGTAACCCTGCACGACGTTGAGGACCCCGGGCGGCAGTCCGGCCGCGGTGGCGATGTCGGCGAGCAGGGAGGCGGTCAGCGGGGACCACTCGGAGGGCTTGAGGATCACCGTGTTGCCCGCGGCGAGGGCCGGGGCGGCCTTCCAGGTGGCCAGCAGCAGCGGGGCGTTCCACGGGGTGATCAGTACGCACGGTCCCGCCGGGTCCCAGCTGACGTGCTGGCTGTGACCGCGGGTCTCGAAGTCCTCGTGCGCCAGCTTGAGCAGCCGGTCGGCGAAGAAGCGGAAGTTGTGCGCGACGCGCGGCATCACACCGCGGCGGTGGGAACGCAGGAGGGCGCCGTTGTCGCGTGTCTCGACGGCGGCGAGTTCCTCAAGTCGTTTCTCCACACCGTCGGCGACGGCCCCGAGGAGTCGGGCGCGTTCGGCGGGCGGGGTGGCGGCCCAGATCGGGAAGGCGCTGGTGGCGGCGGCGACGGCCGCGGCGGCCTCCGTCGCGGTGCCGCGGGCGATCTCGCCGAGAGGCCGGCCGTCGATGGGTGAGACGTCGGTGAAGGTCTCGGCGGAGGCGACCCGTTCGCCACCGATGAAGTGCCGGGTGTCGACGGCGACTTGGGCGACGCTGGTGACGGCGGCGGTGGGGTGTTCACTCATGTCATGGGGCTCCCTCATGTCATGGGGCTCCGGGTGTCGGTGCGCTGTCGGCTCCGGGTCGGTGCGCGGTGGGCTACGGGTCGGTGCGCCGAGGGCTCACGCCCAGGGGTTCATTCGGCGCCGGACGTGCCCGACTCCAGCAGTCGGCCCCCGTCCCAGACCACGCCGACCTGCCGGTAGTACGCGGCGATCGGCTCCCGGATCTCCAGCCGGGCCAGTTCCTCGGTGGGCGCCTCGAACAACTCCAACTCCGCTTCTCCCGTCCAGGGTTGACCGCCCTCGAAGGAGGCGGCCCCGGACTCGATCAGCTCGTCGAGCGCCAGCCCCTTGCCCTTCTCGACGGAGGGCAGCCAGCGGTGGTGGGCCATGGGGTGGGCGTTGACGAACCCGTTGGTCTCGGACGGCTCGCGCAGGGTGACGACGACCTGGGCCAGGCGCCGGTCGGCGGCGGCGAGGGTGGCTCCGAAACGGGCGCCGGGCTCGATGCGCGGGGCGGGCCCGTAGGGGTGCGGGCGGGTCTGGTGGACGGAGCCGAGCTTCTTCGGGTAACCCTGGTGCAGCCCACGGGCGACGGCGAAGTCCTTGTCGACCCAGATGAACACGCAGCGGGTGTACGTCCGTCCCCGGTACCTGCAGCGGACCACCGCGAACGCCTCCCCGTACTGGGCCAGCACCGGGTCGAGCAGTTCCCGGCCCGAGGCGGCGCAGGACTGCCAGTCGGCCCAGATCAGCGCGACGGCGCCGGGGTCCTCGTCGGCGAGTTCCAGCGGCTCGGGCAGCAACTCGCGTACGCGGTCGGGGTCGGTGCGGTATTCGACGGTGAGCAGGTCGCCGGAGTAACGCCACGGCGGCGCGGGGACGAGCGACGCGGCACCCGTCGCCGTCTTCGGATGGAAGTATCCACGCAGACTCGTCACTGCTGTTCCCCAGCTGGTCCGGCGGCACGGGCGGGCTGTGCGAGCAGTTCGGCGCGGTGGCGGGCGGTGGCGGCCGACGTGGACCGGCCGCCGATGGAGACGACTCCGACGAGCGTGCCGCCCCGGTGGAAGCCGGCCAGGAAGTCGCCGTCGGGGTCGCCGTCCAGGACGCGCACGTCGTCCTTGCCCAGGACCGGGGCGCCGAACGACTGCAGACGGAAGTCGTGCTGGTCGCTCCAGAAGGTCGGCAGAGGTGCGAACGGCGCGAACGCGATGTCCGTACCGGTTCCGGATCCGGTCCCGGTCCCGGATCCGGTCCCGATGCCGGATCCGGTGCCGGTGAGGTGGGCGGCGAGCACCCTGGCCGCGTGCTTGGCGGTGTCCGTGGGGATGGACCAGTGCTCCACGCGGCGCGCGACCTCGTCGTAACGGGCGTTGGGAAAGCGGGCGATGTCACCGACGGCGACCACGTCCGGGCGTCCGCCGACCCGCAGGTGCTCGTCCGTCAGTACGCCGTCGGTGAGGTCGAGGCCGTTGCCGTCGAGCCACTCGGTGTTGGCGACGGAGCCCACCGACTCCACCACGACGTCGGCTTCGATGACCGTGCCGTCGGCGAGGACCACCCCGGTGACCCGGTCGTCGCCCTCGAACCCGGTCACCTGCGTGCCGAGGGCGAACCGGACGCCCCGCCGTTCGTGCCGGTCGAGCAGCACCTTCGCGAGCAGCTCGCCGAGCGGTCCGACCATGGGCAGCGGCAGCGGGTCGACGGCCGTGACCTCGGCGGCTCCGAGGGCCAGGGCGGTCGCGGCCACCTCGCAGCCGATGAATCCGGCGCCGATGACGACCACGCGCCCGCCCGGCCGGTTCAGCGCCGCGCGCAGCCCCCGGGCGTCGGCCAGCGTACGGACGGTGTGCCGTCCGTGGACCGGCCCCGGCCAGGGCAGCCGCCGGGAACGCATCCCGGTGGCCACCACCAGCCCCCCGTACGACAACGTTTCACCGTTGCCGAGTTCGACGGTCCGCCGGTCGAGATCGGCCCCTACCACCCGGGTGCCCAGCCGCCACCGCACGTCCGAGACGCTGGCCCGCGGCCGGAGGGCGAGCGAGGCGAAGGAGGCGTCGCCCGCCAGTGCCTCCTTGGAGAGCGGCGGCCGGTTGTAGGGCATGTGGGGTTCGTCGCCGACGAGCACGACCGGGCCGCGCCAGCCGGCGGCGCGCAGTTGCTCGGCGGCGCGCAGTCCGGCCATGGAGGCACCGGCCACGACGACGGGGGCGGAGGCGGAGGCGGACGTGACGGCGGGTTCGCTCACGTCTCAGTCCCCGATCCGGATGGCCTGGAGCGGACAGACGTCGGCGGCCTCCTCGACCTCCTCGCGCTGTGCGTCGTCGGCGTCGGGGAGGTGGGCCAGGTGTCCGTCGTCGTCGAAGCGGAAGACGTCCGGAGCGGCGAAGACGCACTGGCCGTGGTCCTGGCATTTGTTCATGTCGACGACGACCTTCATGGCCGGTCCTCCAGAGGACGAGGCGTCGGAGGGGAGCGGACGGGGACTCGGGCCCTGAGGGCGGGCCCGGCCGATGAGTCCGGTCGGGACCGCCCCCTCCCCCCATTTCATTTGACCCCAAACAAAATAGAAAGCAACGGCATCCGGGTCAAGGGGGTGCGGGGCCGCATCCCGGCGGAGGTCCGGTGAGCGAGGGGGTGCGTGGACGGGTGCGGGTACGCGAGAGCTGGTCGCGCGGTTCCCCGCGCCCCTCAGGGGCGCGGGGAACGGCGCAGTCTTTTGTCTTCAGGGACGCGGGGAACCGCGCGGCAGGACCCGCTCAGCCCCCGGACGTGTCCAGCTCCGCGTCCTCGCTGATGCCGGAGCAGTCATAGGGATCCTTGAGCCACCCGTCCGGCAGAACAACCCTGTTGTTCCCGGACGTCCGCCCCCGCGGCCCATCCGCCCCCACAGGCCAGGCCTGATCAAGATCCAGCTCCGCCAACCCCTCCGCCAGCGCGGCCAGCGAAGACGTGACCGCGAGACGCTTACGCATCTCCGAGCCGACCGAGAACCCCTTCAGATACCAGGCCACATGCTTGCGGAAGTCGATGACTCCGCGCGCCTCGTCCCCGATCCACTCCCCGAGCAGGGTCGCGTGCCGGACCATGACGGCCGCCACCTCACGGAGGGTCGGCTGAGCGTACTCACCGCCCCGCCCCTCGAACGCGGCCACGAGGTCACCGAACAGCCACGGCCGCCCGAGGCACCCCCGCCCCACGACGACCCCGTCGCACCCGGTCTCCCGCACCATCCGCAGCGCGTCGTCCGCCGACCAGATGTCCCCGTTGCCGAGCACGGGAATCTCCGGCACATGCTCCTTCAGCCGGGCGATGGCATCCCAGTCGGCCGTCCCGCCGTAGTGCTGCGCGGCGGTGCGCCCGTGCAGCGCGATCGACGTCACGCCCTCCTCGACCGCGATACGGCCCGCATCGAGGAAGGTGATGTGGTCGTCGTCGATGCCCTTGCGCATCTTCATGGTGACCGGCAGGTCCCCCGCCCCGGCCACCGCCTCGCGCAGGATCGCCCGCAGCAGATGCCGCTTGTACGGAAGGGCCGAGCCGCCGCCCTTGCGGGTCACCTTGGGCACCGGGCAGCCGAAGTTCAGGTCGATGTGGTCGGCGAGGCCCTCTTCCGCGATCATGCGGACGGCCTTGCCGACGGTCGCGGGGTCGACGCCGTACAGCTGGATCGAGCGCGGGGTCTCCGACGCGTCGAAGCGGATCAGCTGCATGGTCTTCTCGTTGCGTTCGACCAGCGCCCGCGTGGTGATCATCTCGCTGACGAACAGCCCCTTGCCCCCGCTGAACTCCCTGCACAGCGTGCGGAACGGCGCGTTCGTGATGCCCGCCATGGGGGCCAGCACGACGGGCGGCTGAACCGTGTAGGGGCCGATCTGCAGAGCGGTGTTCACCGCGGACGTGAGCGTGGGCATGCCCCCATTGTCACGTACGCCGACCCATGACGGTAGTCGTTAGTTAGGCACACTACCGACATGAGCGTAACCTGGTACGCATGCCTGAGCTCAGCCCCCGCCGGCGTCAGCTGGTGCTCGCGATCTGCTGCATGAGTCTGCTGATCGTGAGCCTCGACAACACCGTTCTCAACGTCGCGCTCCCCTCCATGCAGAAGGATCTGCACGCGAGCCTGGCGGGCATGCAGTGGACGATCGACGCGTACACGCTGGTCCTCGCCTCGCTGCTGATGCTCGCGGGCTCGACCGCCGACCGCATCGGCCGCCGCAAGGTCTTCATGGCGGGACTCGTCGTCTTCACCATCGGCTCGGTCCTGTGCTCGCTCGCGCCCAATCTCGAATCGCTCGTGGCCTTCCGCATGATCCAGGCGGTCGGCGGCTCGATGCTCAACCCGGTCGCCATGTCGATCATCACCAACACCTTCACGGACCCCCGCGAGCGCGCCCGTGCGATCGGTGTCTGGGGCGCTGTGGTCGGCATATCCATGGCCGCGGGCCCGCTGGTCGGCGGCCTCCTGGTGGACTCCGTCGGCTGGCGCTCGATCTTCTGGGTCAACCTGCCGGTGGGCCTGGCCGCGCTCCTGCTCACCCTGCGGTACGTGCCCGAGTCCCGCGCCCCGAAGGCCCGCCGCCCCGACCCGGTCGGCCAGCTCCTGGTGATCGCCCTGCTCGGCTCGCTCACGTACGCGATCATCGAGGCGCCCAGTTCCGGCGCCGCCAAGATCGTCGTCTTCGGCGGGATCGCGCTCGCCGCGCTCGTCACCCTCCTCTGGTACGAGCCCCGCCGCGACAAACCCCTCATCGACCTGCGCTTCTTCCGGTCGGCGCCGTTCAGCGGGGCCACGGTGGTGGCGGTCAGCGCGTTCGCGGCGCTGGGCGGGTTCCTCTTCCTGTCCACGCTCTACCTGCAGAACGTCCGGGGCCTGAGCGCCCTCGACGCGGGCCTGTGGATGCTCCCCATGGCGGCGATGACGTTCGTCTGCGCACCGCTGTCCGGACGGCTGGTGGGCAGCCGCGGCCCCCGTCTCTCCCTCCTCGTCGCCGGTACGGCGATGACGGTGAGCGGGGTGCTGTTCGCGGCGTTCGAGGCCGAGACGGCGAACGTGACGCTCGTCATCGGGTACGTGCTCTTCGGACTCGGCTTCGGTTTCGTGAACGCGCCCATCACGAACACGGCGGTCTCCGGGATGCCTCGTGCGCAGGCCGGGGTGGCCGCGGCGGTGGCGTCCACGAGCCGGCAGATCGGGCAGACGCTGGGCGTCGCGGTGATCGGCGCGGTCCTCGCCTCCGGCGTCGGCACGTCGTCCTACCGGGACGCGTTCGTCTCGGCGGCGCGCCCCGCTTGGTGGATCATCGCGGCGTGCGGACTGGCCGTCCTGGTCGTGGGCGCCGTGTCCAGCGGGCGCTGGGCCCGCGGGACGGCACAGCGCACGGCGGACCGCCTGTCCGCACCAGAGGTGAAGGAGTCGGCGGGCGTCGTATGACCGTGCGGCCCGGTAGGGGTTGCCCGCGCAGTTCCCCGCGCCCCAAAAGACAAGAGACTGCGCCGTTCCCCGCGCCCCTGAGGGGGCAAAGGCCGGGGCGCAGCCCCGCCTTTGAGGGGCGCGGGGAACGGCGCGATCAGCCACAGCCAACCGTCACGCCCCCACAAACCCCAACCCCCCAGGGGCGCGGGGAACGGCGCAATCTTTTGCCCTTAGGGGCGCGGGGAACGGCGCGATCAGCCCCCGCCGACCCGCACCCGACAACAAGCCAGGGCGCAGCCCGCCTTTCAGGGGCGCGGGGAACGGCGCACGCAGGCACGGACGCCCGTCACCCCACCCGCAGACCTCAGCCACCCCCCGCCGTCAGCCCCGCGGGGAACCGCGCAACCGCCAGCGCGTGGAGCTGCTCCAAGCGCCCCCGCGACTCCTCGTCCGCCGGCGCGTACGTGACCATCCGCGGCCCCTCCCCCGGCCCCAGCCAAAGATCGGTATGCACCAGCGTCATCCGCCCCACATACCGGTTGTCGAAGAACTTCGTCTTGCTGCGCGACCGGACCACCTCGTGCCGCTCCCACACCGCACGGAACTCCTCCGACTCCGCGCACAGCCGCTTGAGCAGCATCTTCCAGGCCGGATCGGCGAGATGCCCGGCCATCGAGGCCCGGAACTTCGCCGCCATCAGCCGCACCGTCTCTTCGAGCAGCACGATCGAGGACCGCCACTGCTCGTTCGTGGTGATGAGGAGCATGCAGTTGCGGTCCTCCGGCGGCACGTCGTCGAGGTCGCACAGCAGCAGACCGTACGTGCGGTTGTACGCGAGGACGTCGTACCGGCTGTTCTGGATGCAGGCCGGCAGCGGTTCCAGCTGCTCCAGCGTCTGCAGCAGCGCCGGAGTGATCGTCGGGCAGCGCGAGGCCGGGGTGGGATCGACGGCTCCGGCCAGCTGGAAGAGATGGGCCCGCTCGTTCGAGTCGAGCATCAGGGTGCGGGCGAGCGCGTCGAGGACCTGCACGGAGACCTGGATGTCCCGGGCCTGTTCGAGCCACGTGTACCAGGTGACGCCGACCGCGGAGAGCTGCGCGACCTCCTCCCGGCGCAGACCGGGGGTGCGGCGGCGGCTGCCCCGGGGCAGCCCCACCTGCTCGGGCGTGATGTGCTCACGCCGATGCCGCAGGAAGGCGGCGAGCTCGTGCCGCCGGATCTCCGGCTCCCCCGGCCCGCCCGTCACCCCGGTGGCCGCGCCCGCCGTCACCCCCGTGCCCCCGCCCGGCACCGGCATCGTCTTCTCGGCCATGGTCGTCATGTCTCCAGCCTGCCGCCCCGCGGCCCCTGTCACGGACCCTGTTGCCGGGTACTCCTTCTACCAGGATAAGGAGACTCTGGTACCAGTCTGCGAGCAGGCGCAGGATCGACCGCGTGACCGAAATCCTCGCCCCTCGCACCGCCCGTTCCGTGGCCGCTCCACCCGTGCTCGGCACTCTCGGGCTGTTCACCGTGCTGCTCGGCGCCGCCCTGCCCCTCATCGACTTCTTCATCGTGAACGTCGCCCTGCCCACGATCGGCCACGACCTGGCCGCGGGCGACGCCGTCCTGGAACTCGTCGTCGCCGGATACGGGGTCGCGTACGCCGTGCTCCTCGTCCTCGGCGGACGGCTCGGCGACATGTTCGGCCGGCGCCGGCTCTTCCTCGGCGGGATGGCGGCCTTCGGGCTGACCTCGCTGGCCTGCGGTCTGGCACCGACGGCGTGGACCCTCGTCGCGGCGCGCGTCGCCCAGGGCGCGGCGTCCGCGGCGATGCTCCCGCAGGTCCTCGCCACCATCCAGTCGGCGACCCAGGGCCCGCGCCGCGCCAAGGCGATGGGCCTGTACGGCGCCACGGCCGGGCTCTCCATGGTGGCCGGGCAGATACTCGGCGGCGTCCTGGTCGCGGCCGACATCGCGGGCACCGGCTGGCGCGCGGTCTTCCTGGTGAACGTACCGGTCGTGCTGCTGGGCCTGGTCCTGGCCGCCAGAGCCGTCCCCGAGACGCGCTCGCAGCACCCGCAGCCGGTGGACGTCCCCGGCACGGTACTGCTGGCCGTGGCCCTGGTGTCCCTGCTCGCCCCGCTGACCGAGGGCCGGGCGGCGGGCTGGCCCCTGTGGACGTGGCTGTCCCTGGCCCTGTTCCCGGTCGCCGCGACGGCCTTCTACCGGGTCGAACGCCGGATGGAACGCCGGGGCCGCACCCCGCTGGTCCCGCCGAGCCTCTTCACCAACGTGCCCCTGCGCCGCGGCCTGATCATGATCGTCCCCTTCTCCATCGGCTTCAGCGGCTTCATGTTCGTCATCGCGGTGGCGCTCCAGGAGGGGGTCGGCCTGAGCCCGGTCCGCGCGGGCCTCACCCTCGTACCGATGGCGTTGTCCTTCTTCGTGGCCTCGCTCCTGGGCGCCCGGCTGGTGGCCCGCTGGGGTACGCGTGTGGTGACCGCGGGCGGCCTGCTGCAGGCGGTCGGCGTGAGCGTCCTCGCGCTCACGGTGTGGGGCTCCTGGCCCCACCTCGGCGGCGGTGCGCGGCTCTGGCCGGGCCTGATCGTCGCGGGCGCCGGGCAGGCCCTCCAGCTGCCCGTCCTCTTCCGCGTCATCCTCTCCGAGGTCCCCGCCGCCCGCGCCGGGGTGGGCGGCGGAGTCATGATCACCGCCCAGCAGTCCGCCCTGGCCCTGGGCGTGGCCACCCTCGGCACCCTGTTCCTCACCCTGGTCCCGGGCCAGGGCATGGGCGACGCCCTGGCCACGACCCTGCTGGTCCAGCTGGCCGCCGTCGTCCTGACGACGGGACTGAGCCTGCGGCTGCCCCGCGAGATCGCCTGAACCACCCCTGAGGGCGGCTGGTCAGCTGGGGAACATCCCGGCGGTCGCGTTGACCCAGGTTCCGGTGAGGCCGGCCGCCGCGTCGGAGGCGAGGAAGGTCGCCAGGGCCGCGATGTCCGCGATGCGGGGCGAGCGCTTCGTCATCCGCATGCTGTCGAGGTGCGCGCGGATGCCCTGCACGGCGGCCTCGTCCGGGACGGGCGCACCGGCCGCGGTGAGCTTCTCGGGAGTGAGGGTGTCGACCACGCCCGCGGTCCAGATGCCGACGGCACGGACGCCCGCCGGACCGGCCTCCTGGGCGACCTGCCGGATCAGCGCGTCGATCGCGCCGTCGGCCGCGCCGGTACCGCCCAGCATCGGACTGCCGTTGTGGGACCCGCTGTTGAGGGCGAGGATCACCCCCGACCCCTGGGCGGTCATCCGGCGCGCGGCGGCCCGCACGGTGATGAACTGGCAGGTGATGCCCCGGGTGATCGGCCGGGTGTAGTCCTCCACCGACATCTCGGTCAGGGGTACGCCCTGGAAGTCCCCGCGCGGCACCAGGTTGAGCGAGACGTCGATCCGTCCGGCCCGCTCGGCCACCGAGGCGGCGTGCGCCTCGACGGCCTCCTCGTCACCGGCGTCGAGCACGTCGTACTCGGCACCGGTCTCCGCGGCGGCCTCCCGCAGCGTCTTCTCGGTCCGGCCGACGAGGAACACCCTCGCGCCCGCCTCCGTGTACGCCTTCGCGACTCCCGCGCCGAGGGAACCGGCTCCGCCGTAGACGACCGCGACCTTGTTCTTCAGCAGCATGACCGGTGACTCCTCGGTGTGGTGTGGGGCGCGATGTGCGCCCGTCCCCCTTATGACGTGCCCGCCGCAGAAACTCATCGCTCCCACCGTCACCCGTGCGGCCCGTGCGGCTCTCAGAGGGTCACGGGCAGTCCGAACGCCTCGAAGAGATGGGGTTCGAAGGCGGTGATCCGGGCGATCCGCCCTTCCTCGCTCGGGCGCCCGCAGATCTGACACTTCCCTGCCATGCCCACACGCTAGTACCGCGGCAGATCCTTCACCAAGAGCCCCACAATGCGCAGAATGCGCACAGAACTCACCGCGCACGGCCCCCCGTTGATGTTGTTCTTGTTGCACACTCCTAAGCGCGCGCAAGCTGAGCGCGACCACCAGGAGGCGTCATGCTGCAGATCAACACCAGCAAAGTGAGCCGCTGGGACCAACACGGCCGCGAGCACGTCGTACGAGTACAGCGCACGGGCATGCAGCGGACGATCAGATGCGACACGTGCGGCTGGCGGAAGCCGGCCCAGTTCCTGCCCTGGCTGAAGGCCGAGGAGCACCTCACGGAGGCCCACCAGGCAACAGTGAACCCCAGCTGACCCCAAAAAGATTGCGCCGTTCCCCGCGCCCCTGATCGGGGGCGCGGGGAACGGCGCAATCTTTTGCCTTTAAGGGGCGCGGGGAACTGCGCGACTAGCAGCCGATGAGCCTGCTGGCCAGGTAGCCCTCGATCTGGTCGAGGGACACCCGCTCCTGCTTCATCGTGTCCCGCTCACGAACGGTGACCGCGTTGTCGTCGAGCGTGTCGAAGTCGACGGTCACACAGAACGGCGTACCGATCTCGTCCTGGCGGCGGTAACGACGGCCGATCGCACCGGCGTCATCGAAGTCGATGTTCCAGTTCTGCCGCAGAGCGGTCGCGAGACCCTTCGCCTTCGGGGACAGCTCGGGGTTGCGGGACAGCGGCAGCACCGCGACCTTCACCGGCGCGAGCCGCGGGTCGAGCCGCAGAACCGTCCGCTTCTCCATCTTGCCCTTGGCGTTGGGTGCCTCGTCCTCGACGTAGGCGTCCAGGAGGAACGCCAGCATCGCGCGGCCGACACCGGCCGCGGGCTCGATGACGTACGGGGTCCAGCGCTCGCCGGCCTCCTGGTCGAAGTAGGACAGGTCCTGGCCGGAGGCCTTGGAGTGCGCGGACAGGTCGTAGTCCGTGCGGTTGGCGACGCCCTCCAGCTCACCCCACTCGTTGCCGCCGAACTGGAAGCGGTACTCGATGTCGGCGGTGCGCTTGGAGTAGTGCGAGAGCTTCTCGGCCGGGTGGTCGTACCAGCGCATGTTCTCCTCACGGAGGCCCAGGCCGGTGTACCAGTTCCAGCGCTCCTGCATCCAGAACTCCTGCCACTTCTCGTCCTCGCCCGGCTTGACGAAGAACTCCATCTCCATCTGCTCGAACTCGCGGGTCCGGAAGATGAAGTTGCCGGGCGTGATCTCGTTGCGGAAGGACTTGCCCATCTGCGCGATGCCGAACGGCGGCTTCTTGCGCGAAGTCTGCTGGACCTGGGCGAAGTTGGTGAAGATGCCCTGCGCGGTCTCGGGGCGCAGGTAGGCGACGGAGCCGCTGTCCTGCGTGGGGCCGAGGTGCGTGGAGAGCAGGCCGGAGAACTGCTTGGGCTCGGTGAACGTGCCCTTGTTGCCGCAGTTGGGGCAATTGAGGTCGGCGAGGCCGTTCTCCGGAAGGCGGTTGTGCTTGGCCTCGTAGGCCTCTTCCAAGTGGTCGGCGCGGTACCGCTTGTGACACGAGGTGCACTCGGTGAGCGGGTCGGAGAACGTGGCGACGTGACCGGAGGCCACCCAGACCTCGGTCGCCAGGATCACGGACGAGTCGATACCGACGACGTCCTCGCGCGACGTCACCATGTAGCGCCACCACTGACGCTTGATGTTCTCCTTGAGCTCGACACCCAGCGGCCCGTAGTCCCAGGCGGCTCGCTGGCCGCCGTAGATCTCACTGCACGGATAGACGAAGCCACGGCGCTTGCTCAGGCTGACGATGGTGTCGATCTTGTCGGCGGCCACGGTGCTCTCTTCATTACGACGACGGGCGTTGAAGCGGATTGCTTCACAGCGATTGCTTCAGAGCGAATGCTTCAGATTACCGGCGGCCCCGCCCCTCGGATCAAATCGGTTGGGGTCCCGGCCGGACACCGGCCGTCCGCTCACCGTCACAGCCCTCGCATACCGGGATGAAGTCCAGATCACAGGACAGCTTATTGACAATCGTTTCCATGCCAGCTGAAAATGAGTGTCATGAACGTACGACGACGCCACATATCCGCCACCGTGATCGCGGCGGCCACCGCCCTCACGCTCGGCTCCCTCTCCGCCTGCTCGTCCGACTCCAGCGCGGCCGACAGCAGCGGGAAGCTCGACGTCGTGGCGTCGTTCTACCCCCTGCAGTTCCTCGCCGAGGAGATAGGCGGGAGCCACGTCAGCGTGAGCACCCTGACCGAGCCCGGTCAGGAGCCGCACGACCTGGAGATCAGCGCCAAGCAGACCGCGCAGCTCCAGGAGTCGGACGTGGCTCTCTACCTGAAGGACCTCCAGCCCTCCGTCGACGAGGCGATAGGCCAGTCCGAGGTGAGGACGAAGATCGACGCGGCCACGCTCACCGACCTGGAGAAGCACGGCAACGAGGTCGGCGGCCACGCGGCCGAGCACGACGACGAGCACGGCCACGAGGACGAGGAAGGTTCCGGCCTCGACCCGCACATCTGGCTCGACCCCGTGAAGTACGCGGAGGTCGCCGAGGGTGTGGGCAAGGCCTTCGAGAAGGCCGACCCGGACAACGCGGCGACGTACAAGAAGAACACCGCGGCCCTGGTGAAGAAGCTGGACGGGCTCGACACCCGCTTCGAGGACGGCCTCAAGGACACGAGGACCAAGGTCTTCATCACCACGCACGCCGCCTTCGGCTACCTCGCCGAGCGCTACGGCCTCACCGAGGAGGCCATCAACGGCCTGGACCCGGAGAGCGAGCCCAGCGCCAACCGCGTCAAGGACCTTGAGAAGATGGCGAAGGCCGACGGCGTCTCCACCGTCTTCTACGAGACGCTCGTCAGCGACAAGACCGCCAAGACCATCGCCGCGGACGCGAACCTGAAGACTGATGTGCTCGACCCGATCGAGGGCATCACGAAGAAGTCCAGGGGCGACGACTACATCCAGGTCATGGACGCCAACCTCAAGGCGCTGCAGACGGCCCTGGGCGCCAAGTGACCGTGAAATGACAGCATCATGAGCAGCACGATCAGCCTTCGGAGGACGTCGGCATGACGAACGAGCCCGACACACCGACCGCCACCCCGCGCCCGCCTGTCATCTCCCTGCGCGGTGTGACGGCCGAACTCGGCTCGCGCCCCGTCCTGCGCGGCATCGACCTCACCGTGCACCGCGGTGAGGTCGTCGCGCTGCTCGGCGCCAACGGCTCCGGCAAGTCGACCGCCATCCGCACGATCATCGGCCAGGTCCCGGTCACGGCCGGCGAGATCGAGCTGTTCGGCACGCCCCGGCGCCGCTTCCGCGACTGGGCGCGCGTGGGCTACGTACCGCAGCGCACGACCGCGGCCGGCGGCGTACCCGCCACGGTGACCGAGGTGGTGTCCTCCGGGCGGCTGTCCCGCGCCCGTTTCGGCGTCCTGCGCAAGTCCGACCGCGAGGCCGTACGGCACGCCCTGGAGCTGGTGGGCCTCGCCGACCGCGCCAGGGACTCCGTGGACGCCCTCTCCGGCGGCCAGCACCAGCGCGTCCTCATCGCCCGCGCGCTGGCCTCCGTACCCGAACTGCTGATCATGGACGAGCCGATGGCGGGCGTGGACCTGGCGAGCCAGGAAGTGCTCGCGGCGACCTTGCGGGAGCAGGTCGCGGCGGGCACCTCCGTCCTTCTCGTCCTGCACGAGCTGGGCCCGCTGGAGCCTTTGATCGACCGCGCGGTCGTGCTGCGCGACGGCTGCGTCCTGCACGACGGCCCGCCCCCGCGCGCGCTCGGCCAGCACGCGCTGCCCGGCCACGACCACGTACACCCCCACGCGGCTCACGACGCCGAACCGATCCGGACGGGACTGCTGAGCTGATCGCCATGAACCTCGAAATCCTCGATTACGCCTTCATGCAGCGGGCCCTGCTCGCGGCCGTCCTCGTCGGCATCACCGCGCCCGCCGTCGGCATCTACCTCGTCCAGCGCCGCCAGGCCCTGCTGGGCGACGGCATCGGCCACGTGGCGATGACGGGCGTCGGCCTCGGTTTTCTCCTCTCCTGGTCTCCGGTGTGGATGGCGACGGCCGTCTCCGTGGTCGGCGCGGTCCTGATGGAACTGATCCGCTGGTACGGGAGGACGCGCGGCGACATCGCGCTCGCGATGCTCTTCTACGGGGGCATGGCGGGCGGTGTGATGTTCATCAACCTCGCGCCCGGCGGCTCCAACGCCAACCTGACCTCGTACCTCTTCGGCTCGCTCTCCACGGTCTCCGAGTCGGACGTGACGGCGATCTGTCTCCTGGCGGCCTTCGTCGTCCTGGTGACGGTCGGGCTGCGCAGGCAGTTGTTCGCGGTCAGCCAGGACGAGGAGTTCGCGCGGGTGACGGGGCTGCCCGTACGCGCCCTCAACCTGCTCACGGCGATCACGGCCGCCGTCACCGTCACGGTCGCCATGCGGGTCGTCGGCCTGCTGCTGGTCTCCGCCCTGATGGTCGTCCCGGTGGCCGCCGCGCAGCAGCTCAGCCGCAGTTTCGCCGCCACGTTCGCGATCTCGGTGGCGATCGGCGTCAGCGTGACGATCGGCGGCACGGTGACCTCGTACTACCAGGACGTACCGCCCGGCGCGACGATCGTGCTGCTCACGATCGGCGCGTTCATGCTGCTCACGGTGGCGGCGACACCGCTGGCCAGGCGCAGGGCGCGGGCCGCCGCGCTGGTCGCGGCGCGGGAGGCCGGGGACCCGGCGGAGTGTGCCATTCCCGGCACGCGCACACCGACCGGCAAGGTCGGCGTCTGACCGCGCCCAGCTCGGGCTGGCACAATGGCCCGGCAAGCCGCAGACGTTTGGAGGCAACGGTGACGACCGCTGGACCGCCCGTTCGGGGCCGTTCCACCCGGCAGCGTGCCGCCGTGGCGGCGGCGCTCGACGAGGTGGACGAGTTCCGTAGTGCGCAGGACCTGCACGACATGCTCAAGCACAAGGGCGATTCCGTCGGGCTCACCACGGTGTACCGCACGCTGCAGTCGCTCGCGGACGCGGGTGAGGTGGATGTGCTGCGCACGTCCGACGGTGAGTCGGTGTACCGCCGCTGTGCGAGCGGGGACCATCACCATCACCTGGTGTGCCGGGTGTGCGGCAAGGCCGTGGAGGTGGAGGGACCGGCCGTGGAGAAGTGGGCCGAGGCCATCGCCGCGGAGCACGGCTACGTGAACGTCGCCCACACGGTGGAGATCTTCGGCACCTGCGCGGACTGCGCGTCCCACAACCAGCCGTAGAAAGCACCGGCCCACCACCTGCGGCCCAGTGGTGGCGCGCCCAAAAGATTGCGCCGTTCCCCGCGCCCCTGAAAAGGGGCGCGGGGAACGGCGCAGGCTGGGCGTCAGCTGGGGTCCGGGCGGCCCCTCATGTCCGCTTCCATGGCGAGGAGGTCCTCGTTGGGGACCGCGCCGCCGAAGCGACGGTCCCGCGACGCGTACTCCACACATGCCCGCCAAAGATCACGCCGATCGAAGTCCGGCCACAGGACATCCTGGAAGACCATCTCCGCGTAACTGGACTGCCAGATCAGGTAATTGGACGTCCGCTGCTCGCCGCTGGGGCGAAGGAACAGGTCCACATCAGGCATGTCCGGGTAGTACAAGTACTTCTGGATCGTCTTCTCATTGACCTTGTCGGGGTCAAGCTTCCCGGCGGCAACATCAGCGGCCAGCGCTTTCGCCGCGTCGGCGAGCTCCGCCCGCCCGCCGTAATTCACGCAGAAGTACAAGGTCATCGCGTCGTTGTCCTGCGTCTGCTCCTGCGCGACCTGGAGCTCCTGCACGACGGACTTCCACAGCTTGGGCATCCGCCCGACCCACCGGATCCGGATGCCGAGGTCGTTCATCTCGTCGCGCCGGCGCCGGATGACGTCCTTGTTGAAGTTCATCAGGAAGCGGACCTCCTCGGGCGACCGCTTCCAGTTCTCCGTGGAGAAGGCGTACAGGGAGAGGTTCTTGACGCCCAGCTCCAGGCAGCCCTTCAGGACGTCCATGACGACGCCCTCACCGACCCGGTGCCCCTCGGTGCGCGGCAGCCCGCGCTCCTTGGCCCAGCGCCCGTTCCCGTCCATCACGCACGCCACGTGGTTCGGGATCAGCTCGCCGGGGAGCTTGGGCGCGCGGGCACCGGACGGGTGCGGTTCCGGCGTCTTGTACTCGCGGCGCTGGCGCCCCAGGATCCCGCGTACCACCATCTGCTTCTCGTCTCCTCAGGTCTCGTACAGCAAGTAGGGCAGGTTGTCGGCTCAGGTGCTTTTCTCGACGTACCGCAGGGAGCGCAGGCCGCGCTCCAGGTGCCAGTGCAGGTAGGCCGACACCAGGCCGCTGCCCTCCCTGACGTACCGCGGCTCGCACGCGTCCGCGAGCGCCCAGTCCCCCGTCAGCAGCGCGCTGAGCAGTTCGAGGGCCCCCGCCGAGGGTACGACGCTGCCGGGCACCCGGCAGTCGACGCAGACGGAACCTCCCGCGGCGACCGAGAAGAAGCGATTCGGTCCGGGCATCCCGCATTTCGCGCAGTCGTCGAAGCTGGGCGCGTACCCGTTCACGGCGAGTGAGCGCAGCAGGAAGGCGTCGAGGATGAGGTGCGGCTCGTGCTCGCCCTGGGCGAGGGTGCGCAGCCCGCCCACGAGCAGCAGGTACTGCTGGACGGCGGGCTCGCCCTCGTGATCCGTGAACCGCTCGGCCGTCTCCAGCATGGCCGTCCCGGCGGTGTAGCGGGCGTAGTCGGTGACGATCCCGCCGCCGTACGGGGAGATCGTCTCGCTCTGCGTGCACAGGGGCAGCCCGCGCCCGATCAGCTCGCTGCCCCGTGCGAAGAACTGCACGTCGACGTGCGAGAACGGTTCGAGCCGCGCCCCGAACTTGGACTTGGTCCGGCGCACCCCCCGGGCCACGGCCCGTACGCGCCCGTGACCGCGAGTGAGCAACGTGATGATCCGGTCCGCCTCACCCAGCTTCTGGGTGCGCAGCACGATGCCGTCGTCGCGGAACAGGCTCATGGCTCCATTCTCGCGTACGGGGCCGGCGGCTGTGGCCGGGGTCCGGTCAAGGGACCTCGCCGCGGCTTCGTGCGTTGGCGTACGCGGTCGCCGCGCTCAGCCGCTCCGACACGGTGGCTCCCCGGACGGTGTCCGGTGCGCAGTCCCACTCCTTGCCGCCGCCGTACGGCCTGAGCTGTACGTACGGACCCTCGTGGCCCATCACCATGCCCACCCGCCCGGTCCTCGTGTCGACGACGTACGTCCCGACGTTCGGCTTCATCGGAGCACCGCCGCGAGCCGGGCCGCCGTCTCGACGGAACACCGGCCGAGTTCCACGAGCGGACATGGTGCCTCTCGCGCCAAAGTTGCCGGGTCGATCCGGAGTGTCGGCAGCTTAATTCCTGCGGCTGCGAGTGCTTCGCGCAATTCTTTCACCGTTTCCTCCGCTTGTTCGACGCAGGCAGTCGAGTGCCGTGCGTCGTGTCCGTGGCGGGCAGACCTCACGGGTGTTCCCCTTCCCTTTCGGGTTCTACTCTTTCCATCTCCACGGTGACGCTTGCCGCTTAGACTTTGGAAGACCTCTAGGCTCAGCAACGTCGGTGCACTACAGGGGGGGTTTGGCCATGGCCAACGGTTCGCGGCAGGCGGCTTGGGAGTTCTTCGGAACAGAGCTGAAGAGACGCCGGGAGGATGCGGGCTTAACCCAGGCGGAGCTGGGTTATCGCGTTTTTGTGTCGGGCGGCTACATTGGGCAATTCGAACAGGCAATTCGGAAGCCACAGTTGGATGTGGCGTCCCGAATCGACGAGGTCCTACAAACCGCCGGCTTTTTCGAGCGAACATGGCGAAAGCTGATCGATGACCGGCGGTACGCCGACTATTTCGCCGACGTGGTCGAGCTGGAGCGCACGGCGACGAAGATCTGCGAGTTCGCGCCGACGCTAGTGCCGGGGTTGCTCCAGACGGCCGCGTACACGCGCGCGGTGACACTGGCCGGTAATCCGTTCGCCACCGACGCCCACATCGACGACAAGGTCGCCGCCCGCGTCGAGCGCGCGCAGATTCTGGCCGCGACTCCACAGCCCGAGTATTGGGTGATTCTGCACGAGCACGTGCTGCGCATCCCGGTCGGCGGCAGCGCCGAGATGGCCGCCCAGTTGGAACACATCTCGGGGCTCGCGGAACAACGCAAGGTGCTGATGCAGGTGCTGCCCACCGCAGTCGGGGCATACCCGTTGATGGGCCGGATGGTCCGGCTCTTCGAGTTCGAGGACGCACCGCCAACCGCCTATACAGAGGCCGTGTATTCGGGCAGCCTGCTGGACGACCCGGCCCTGGTGAAGCGCGTACAAGGGACATACGATCTGCTCAGGGCCGCCGCGCTGCCGCCGGAGGCGTCCCTGGCCTTCATCACATCGGTGGCTGAGGACTACAGACGATGCGCGAGTTCGACCTGACCCACGCTCACTGGCGCAAGAGCAGCTACAGCGACGACAACGGCGGCGACTGCGTCGAGGTCGCATACGACTTCGTAGGCGACGCCCGCTGGCGCAAGAGCACCCACAGCGGCGGCGACGGCGGCGAGGACTGCGTCGAGGTAGCCGACGGAGTCCCCGGCATCATCCCCGTGCGGGACAGCAAGGTCGTCGCGGGACCCGTCCTCCTCATCGGGCCCCGCGCCTGGGCGGAGTTCATCGGCACCGTGGCGACGTAACGCTCCGGCCCCCTTTCACCGCGCGCCGGTGACGTCCGGCGCCGACGGACCGACCTCGGGCAGAACGGTCCGCGGCGCGGTGCTCGTGAACAGCCGGTGCCGCGGCAGGCTCTGGCGGGCCGGCCGGGTCATCGTGATCTGGCGGACGAGTTGCTGGAAACAGGAGAGGGCCGCCATGGCGGGCAGCACCGCCGCGGCGATGCCGGTGAAGGTCCGGTCGGCCTGTGCCGCGCAGAGCGCCATCGCGACGGAGGAGAACAGCAGGACGACCACCCAGGAATGCGCGGCCCGGCGCTGGTGCAGCGCGGCCCGCAGAATGGAGAGCGAGGCCACGATCCACGGGCCGTAGACCAGCAGGGGCCACCAGACGGCCGTGCCGCTCTGCGTGAGGAACGCGACGTGGCGCAGGGGGATGTAGGACACGATCCCGCCGAAGACGCTCACCATGGACACGACGGCCGCCGCCAACGCGGCGATCAAGAAGCTGACGGTCTGTAACCAGGTGAACCGCACCTTGCGGACACGCACTTTCCGATGCCCCGAAGGATGGGGCCTGATGGGCGCCAGTTCGGCGGTGATGGTGGCCAGGTTGTCCATCGGGTCGCCGGTGAGGTCGACACGGGCCGGCCCCTCGTTGCGGGGCCTTGGCACGGTGAAGGACGGGTCCGGCGACACCACGTCCTGCAGGAGGTAGGTCATCTCCTCGACCGGGTCCCAGGCCGAGTCGAGAGGATCCGCGGAGGATCCCGCGTGCCGCGTGTCGACCCGGCCGCGGTGCCGCCCGCCGCCGGCCCCGGCCTGCCTGGCACCGGGATAGTCACCCGGAACGAAGAGGTCGGCGTAGTCGTCCATGGAATGCCTGCCCCCCTCAGACACAGGTCACATTCCCGCCGGACTGCGCCTGGGTACCCCATCGCCGGTTCAGATCCTTCTGCGCCGTACCCAGGCATTCCAGCAATTCACCCAGTAGTGGCTCGGTAACATACAGCTCGACCGGTTTTCCGTCCCCGTGCAGAGTGCCACGGGAACCCGGCGCCGAATAGGCCACGGCAGGCGTGAAGATGTACCGCCCCATCACCACCGCAGGGGTTCCGGTGGTGCTTTTCGGCACCGTGTGGACGTGCGGGGGTGTGTGGACGGGCTCTGGTTTTTTCATACGTCGCTAACGCGGCAACCATTACTCGGGTGCGCGGCGAATGAGTGAGCATAAAGCCACCAAAAGCATAGACACAGCATTCATAAGTCAGACTCGGCGCTGCCCGACGAAAAGGTTTTGCTACCGGGGACTTTTATACACGGCGCCGCCCGTACTGCCGCGCCAGCGCGTGGAATGCCTGCTTCGGTTCCCAGTGCCAGTCGGAGTTCGGGTCGTCGGGGTGGTTCTTGAGGGGCTTGACGACCGCGTAGGACGCCATGTCCAGGTCGTAGCGCGGGTTGTCGGGGCGGTGCGGGGCGTCGGCCGTCACGAACTCGAACGCCATCGCCGCGTACAGGTTCATCGATTCGAAGACGTCGAGCAGCCCGGTGAGATACGCGGCCTGCACGCGCTCGCTGCGCACCAGGTTCCCTTTGATCTCCGGCGGTGTCCTGGTGTGGTCGACGGCGTCCCAGCCCATCCCGCCCTGCTCCGGCGCACCGACGAACGTGCAGGTGCCGAACTCGGTGATGGCCAGCGGCTTGCCCCGGCGCCGGAACTTCCGCAACTCACGCACGTACCGCGCCCGTTGCGGGAAGTACGAGTAGTAGTCGATTCCCACGATGTCGAAGAGGTTCCAGTCGACGTTCTCGAACGTGGAGTCCTGCGCGGCGGCGTAACTGAGCTTTCCGCGGAAGACCGACCGCCCGACCCCCGCCGCCTTCGCGGTGAACGCGGCCAGCCGCCGCTGCATCCCCGCCACGTCGAAGTCCTCCTTCCGCAGGTTCCCGATCCGCTCGAAGACGTCGGCACCCGGCACGATCCCCGGCACGAACAGCCAGAACTCGCACCCCACGGCGAGCGTGACCCGCGCCCCCTGCCGCCGCAGCCGCTCCCCGTGCCGGCCCGCCTCCGCGAGGTGTTCGAGGATCTCCTTCTCCGGCACGTCGCCCAGCGTCGGCTGGAGCCAGACGTGGAGCCCGCGCCCGGCGACCTCGTCCGCCGTGGCGGTGAGCCGCTCGACGCCGTCGCCTGTCACTTCGACCGTGTCGGCGTGCAGGTCGTGCGCGATGGCTCGGATGTCGCCGCGCATCCGGCGCTCGCTCCACGCCGTTCCCGGGGTCTCCCCCGCCCCGACGGTGTAGACGACACCGCGGTGGGTGAGCCCGCGCCCCTCGCGCTCCCGGCGGGCGCCCGCCTCGCCGGCGGCCACCGCCGGGACCGGCAGGCCCACCGCCGCACCGACCCCCGCGGCCGCCGCCCCGGCCATGAACCGTGCCCTGCTCATCCTCGCGTTCGCCGTGTTCCCCGCGTTGTCAGCCATGCCGTCAGTCTGTTGAGCCGGGGCCTCCCCCGCTGTCGGCCGATGGTCTACGGCTCCCGGACCAAGGGATGAGCCCGGCCGCCGGAAGTCGCCGAAAGCTGTGCGCCGGATATGAACGGACCAGGTGCCGACAATGACTTCAACAGAATTGTTGACACTTTTCCCGGAGGCGAATTACGTTCGCAGAAGAGATCAGCGGCCAGAGACAGGCGTCCGTGACCGCCGACTGTGAACCTGGGAGAGAAATCATCGTGAAGCACCGGGCAGTGAAGCGCAGGAGTGTCGTCATCGGGATCGGCGCGACCGCGGGAGTCGCGGCGGCCGGCGGTTTCGCCCTGAGCGCGCAGGCGTCGGGCGAGTCCGGCACGAAAGCGTCGAGCGCGTCCGGTGGCCTGGTCTTCGACAAGGACGCCTACACGGAACTGACGACGACCATCACGGACGCCGCCGGTGACGACCACGAGGTGAAGTACCACTTCTACAAGGCCATCACCTACGTCACCGAGCCGGTGGACGAGAGGTACCAGAGCCTGAACGTCAGCGTTCCGGTCGAGATCGACGGCACGGCGGTGGACGCCACCGGCGCGCCCATCCTCCTCGCCAACGCGGTCGGCGGTTACATGCCGTCGTCCGTCGCCGACGCCACCGGTGTGGGCGGGGCCGGCATGACCGGCGCCCCCGGCGGCGCGAGCGCCGGTGCCTCTGCCGCGCCCAGCGCCTCGGCGTCCGCGTCCGCCTCCGGCGGGGTGCAGTCCGGCGGCAACGCGATGCTCGACGGCCGGGGCGAGATGGTCAACCTCGGCAAGCTGGCCCTGGCCACCGGGTACGTCGTCGTGGAGCCGGGCGCCCGGGGCCGCACCCTCGTCGACTCCTCCGGCACCTACTACGGCACGGCACCGGCCGCCATCGTGGACCTGAAGGCCGCCGTGCGGTACCTGCGCGCCAACAAGGGCCGCGTCCCGGGGAACACCGACCGGATCGTCTCCTCCGGGACCAGCGCGGGCGGCGCCCTGTCCGCCCTCCTCGGCGCCTCGGGCGACAGCCCGCTCTACGACGCGTACCTCAAGGAGATCGGCGCCGCCGACGCGAGCGACGCCGTCTTCGCGAGCGGCGACTGGTGCCCCATCACCGACCTGGAGCACGCCGACATGGCGTACGAGTGGAACTGGGGCGCCAACAAGCTCGGTTCCGGCTCGCTCGTCGACCGGACGGTCTCCAAGGAGCTGACCACCGCGTTCGCCGACTACCAGGCCTCGCTGAAACTGCGCGCCAAGGGCTTCGGCACGGTCACCGCCCGCAATCTCGACGAGTACCTCGTGCGTACGTACCTGGAGCCGTCCGCGACCAAGTACCTCGCCGCCCTCTCCGACTCCGCCCGCGCGACCTACCTCGCCGCGAACACGTTCATCACCTGGTCCGGCGGAGGGTCCGGCGGCAGGGCGACCTTCTCCTGGGCCGACTTCCTCACCCACGTGGGCGCCCGGAAGAAGGACGCGCCCGCCTTCGACGCCTTCGACCTGTCCTCCGGCGAGAACAACCTGTTCGGCAAGGGGACCACCAAGGCCCGGCACTTCACCCCGTACAGCCTGCGGCACGAGGGCGGCACCGGCGCGCGGCTGGACAGCGACGTGCCCGCGAAGATCGACCTGATGAACCCGATGCACTTCATCGAGAAGCGCAACCCGGGCCGGTCGAAGCACTGGTGGATCCGGGTCGGCACCAAGGACAGCGACACCTCGCTGACCGTCGTCGGCAACCTCGCCCTGAGCCTGGAGAACCTCGGGGACGACGTCGACGCGTTCATGTACTGGGACGCCGGACACGGCCCCAACGAGGACCCGGCCGAATTCATGACCTGGATCGCCGAGGTGACGGGCTACAAGGTACGCGGCACGAAGTAGCCGCCGCCCCCACGGACGCGGTGTTCGTTCCCGTCATGAGACGACACCGCCCACCGCGACGCCGACACCTGAGCTCATCCCCTGGGCAGCGGGCTCGGCGTCGCGGTGTTCACACCCCGGCTCACGCTCCCCCGAAGGCGCGTACGTACCTTCGCTGCCACGGTGTCTCCACGGCATGGCGGTCGTAGTTCCGCCGCACGAACTCCACGGCCTCCTCGGGCGGCACGCCGTCCAGGACGGCGAGGCAGGCCAGAGCCGTGCCCGTCCGACCACGGCCGCCCCCGCAGGCGACCTCGACGCGTTCGGCGGGATCCGCTGCCCGCTCCCAGACGTCCGTCAGGACCTGGTGGGCCTGCGCCCGGTCCGCGGGCAGCCGGAAGTCCGGCCACCTCAACCACCTTGTTTCCCAAGGGAGTTCGGAAAGCAGGGGTGGCTCCTTGCCGAGGAGGTAGACGCCGTACGTCGGATGGACCACCGCGGGATCGAGGTCGTTGCGCAGCCCTCGCCCCCGCACCAGCCGCCCGGACGGCAGCCGGAGCAACCCGGCCGTCCCCTCACTCCAAGTCACGTCCATTTCACGTCCGTTTCACGCGTCCCACGGTCATCCGACCCCCCGTGACTCCTGGGCGGCTCTCGCCTCGATGCCCCGGAAATGATCCGCCATCGCCTTCCGCGCCCCCTCCGCGTCGTGCGCCCGCAGGGCGACGACTATGTCACGGTGGCGGCGGACCGTGACCTCGGGCGCCGGGTCGTCCGTCCAGCCCCGCACGCCGGAGACCCGCCGGAACACCGTCCAGAAGGCGCCCAGCAGTTGCGGCACCAGGGCGTTCCCGAGGGGCGCGTACAGCAACTCGTGGAACCGGCGGTCGAGTTCGGGAAACGGCCGCCCCGCCAGGCCCGCCTCCTCCATCCGGTCCACCACGTCCTCAAGACGGGCGAGGTCCCCGTCCGACAGGGCCCCCGCGACCCGCCGCATGAGCCCCTCCTCCAAGACCTCCCGGACCTGGAGCATCTCGGCCAACGCGCCCGTGCCGCCCGTGCCGTTCGCGCCGTCTCCCTGCCTGGCCAGCGCGCGGAAGGTGAGGCCGTCGACGAACGGGGTCAGTGAGGCCTGGCCGACATAGGTGCCGTAGCCGTGCCTGATCTCCACGATGTCGAGGGCCTGGAGCGCTTTCAGGGCCTCGCGCACGGAGTTGCGGCTGACGCCGAGGGACTCCATCAGCTCGGTCTCGGTGGGCAGGGGCGCACCGGCCCGGAGCCGGCGGTCGAGGATCAGCCGGGTGACCTCGCGCTGGATCCGGGTACTCACGCGCCGATCGGACATGCGCCGCATCGTACGCGGCAGGGACATCCCACGTCCCACCTCCGGACAGGATCCGCGTCAGCTTCGGGTTGACCACGCGTCAACTGTCCTTGCCGCGGGCGTCATTGGTCGCACCTCTGGCGGAAGCGGCATTCGTGCGTGTTCCCTTGACCGCCCCCGCGCCCCCTCTTATCGTCACGCTGCACCTATGACGTAGGACGTCGTATCTCCCACTCCTTGCTGGAGGAACCGTGCGCGACGCGACCCCCGCACCGGCGCTGCACCGTCGGTCGTTCCTGAAGTACTCCGGCGCGCTCGGTGCCGCTGCCACGATCACCTCCACACTCTCCGCCTGCTCCTCGGGGCCGGAGTCCACGAACGAGACGGGCGACGGGGGCGAGGGGGGCGAGGGCGCCGACCGGACGCTCACCGCGGTGATCGGCTACGGCAACGACCAGAGCTGGGACCCGCTGATGACGGCGTCGGCCTTCGCGATGGCGGGCAACCACCACATCTACGAGGGGCTGCTCGACACCGACCCGATCAGCCGTGAGCCGTACGCGGCCCTGGGGACCGAGGTTCCGGCGGATCTGCGGGCGACCACCTGGAGGTTCACGCTGCGGGAGGGCGCGAAGTGGCACGACGGGCAGCCCGTCACCGCCGACGACGTGGTCTTCACCTATGGACGCGTATTGGACTCGAAGACGACGACCCTCGCCAGGAACTTCTTCGCGTCCTGGCTGAAGGAGGTGAAGAAGGCCGACGACAGGACGGTGGAGCTGATTCTCAAGTTCCCGTTCCCCGAGGGGGTCCAGCGGCTCACGCTCGCGAAGATCATGCCGAAGCACGTGTTCGGAAAGGCGGGTGCGCTGGACGAGGCGACGACGGGAAAGGCGGTCGGCTCGGGCCCGTACCGGCAGACCGCCCACCATCCGAAGTCCAACACCACCTTCGCCGCGTTCGCCGACTACAACGGGCCGCGAAAGGCCGCGTTCAAGAAGATGAACTGGCTGACGATAGTGGACGCCGCACCGCGCGTCGCGAAGATCTCCGGTTCGAGCGCGGGCGCGCAGATCTCCGACAACATCCCGTACGCCAATATCTCCCAGCTGGAGAAGGGCGGACTGAAGGTCGAGGGCGGGGCGGGAATGAACCATCTGTTCCTCCTCTTCAACACCGCCCACAAACCGTTCGACGACGTACGGGTGCGGCAGGCGCTGCACTACGCGATCGACAAGGAGAAGATGATCCAGGCCGCGCTGCGCGGGCACGGAAAGGCCGCTTCGTCTTTCCTCAACGAGGGCAATCCGACGTACCGCAGGGCGAAACCCGTCTACGACCACGACCCGGCCGAGGCCAAGGCGCTTCTGAAGGCCGCCGGGGTCAGCGGGCTGAAGGTCACGCTGATGGCGGTCAACGTGAGCTGGATCGTGGACTGCCTGCCGACGATCAAGGCGTCCTGGGACGCGATCGGGGTGGAGACGACGCTTGAACCGCAGGAGACCGCCGCGCTCTTCACGAAGCTCGACCAGAAGAAGGACTTCCAGGTCGTCGCCGCCGCGTCCAATCCGAATCAGTTCGGGCTCGATGCCGATCTGATCATGCACTACAACTACGGGCCCGGGAACACCTGGATGCGGTATGCGCGGTGGGAGGGGAATTCCGTGGCGAAGGATCTCTTCAAGCGGATGGATGCGGCTACTCGGGAGCCGGATCCCGAGCGGAAGAAAACGATGACTCAGGAGTACATCGATGTCGTCGCCGAGAATGCGGTGATCTATCCGGTGGTGCACAACGAACTGATCACCGCGTGGGATTCCAGGGAGCTTTCGGGGATCCGGGCGCAGCCTTATCCGGGGATAAACGTTCTCCAGGCCAAGTGGGCCTGAGGGTTGCGGGGAGGGTGCGGGCTCGCTGTGGCCGGCCGCGCGGTTCCCCGCGCCCCTGAAAACCGAAAAGCAGGCCCGCTTGTGTCTCAGCCGGATTCAGAGGGTCAGGCGGTATGAGCGAGGAGAGGCTTACTCGTGGTCGCGGTCGTCAGAATTCTGGTCCGGCGGATCGTTCTGCTCGTTCCGCTGATGCTCGGGATCATCTTGTTCGTGTTCGTCGTGATGCGGTTCTCGGACAGTGATCCGGCGTCCGCGTACTTCCAGGGCGCGAACCCGACCGAGCAGCAGCTGCACGACTTCAGGGAGCGCAACGGACTGCTGGACCCGTTCCCCGTGCGGTACTTCGACTTCGTCGGGGACCTGGTCCGGGGCGACATGGGCGTGAGCGCGCTGACGCGGGCGCCGGTCGTCGACCAGGTCACCACCGCGCTGCCGCTCACCATGCAGCTGACCTTCCTGGGCCTGGGCATCGCGGTGGTGCTGTCGCTGCTCGGCGGGGTCACCGCCGCGATCTACCGCGACCGCTTCCCCGACCAGCTGATCCGGGTCGTCTCGCTCACCGGTGTCGCGGCGCCCGGCTTCTGGCTGGCGCTGCTGATGATCCAGTACCTCGCCGTGGACCTGGGCTGGTTCCCGACCAGCGGATACGTGAACCCGGCCGACTCGTTCACCGGCTGGCTGAAGACCATGACGCTGCCCGCGCTGGCCCTGTCGCTGCCGGTCGCCGCCCAGCTCACCCGGATCGTCCGCACGGCCGTGGTGGAGGAGCTGGACCGGGACTACGTACGGACCGCGATCGGCAGCGGCCTGCCGCCGGTGGTCGTGGTCGGGCGGAACGTGCTGCGCAACGCCCTGATGAACCCGCTGACCGTGCTCGGTCTGCGCGTCGGCTACCTGCTCGGCGGGGCGGTCGTCATCGAGACGATCTTCAATCTGCCGGGTATGGGGAAGCTCATGATCGACGCCGTGAAGAACGGTGATCCGGCCGTCGTGCAGGGCGGCGTCCTCACGATCGCCTTCGGCTTCGTCATCGTGAACCTGGTCATCGACATCCTCTATCTGCTGGTCAACCCGCGTCTGAGGAGTGCCGAGGCATGATGCTGATGTACCGGAAACGGCTCACCGACGCCCTTTCCCTGCCCGGTGTCCGCCTCAAGGGGTTCACCCGGCTGCCCCTGATCTCCCGGATCGCCGTCGTCGTCATCGCGGTCGTCGTCCTCACGGCCCTGCTGGCCCCGCTCATCGCCCCGCACGACCCGCTCGAACAGTTCCCGCTGGTCGATCACGGGAACGGCGAGGGCGCCCCCTCAGGCGAGCACTGGATGGGACAGGACAGCCTGGGCCGGGACATCCTCAGCCGGCTGATGTACGGGGCCCGCTGGTCCCTCGCCATCGGCCTCGGCGCGACCTCGCTCGCGCTGGTCGTGGGCGCGCTCATCGGCGCGATCGCGGCGACCTCCCGCAAGGCGGTCGACGAGACGCTGATGCGCTGCCTGGACATCGTCATGGCCTTCCCGGGCATCGCGCTCGCGGCCGTCTTCGTCGCGGTGTTCGGCGGCGGCATCCCGATCCTCATCGGCGCGATCGCGTTCCTCTACATGCCGCCGATGGCACGGGTCGTACGGGCCAACGTCATGGACCAGTACGGCGAGGACTACGTGACCGCCGAGCGGGTCATCGGAGCGCGCACCCCGCACATCGTGTGGCGGCACGTGGCCATCAACTGCGCCGCCCCGGTCCTGGTCTTCTGCACGGTGCAGGTCGCCGAGGCGATCGTCTTCGAGGCGTCGCTGTCCTTCATCGGCGCGGGCGTCCGGCCGCCGGACCCGTCCTGGGGCAGTGTCATCGCGGACGGCAAGAACATGGTGCTGACCGGCGGCTGGTGGGCGACCGTGTTCCCCGGACTGCTGATGCTGGTCACCGTGCTGTCCCTGAACATCCTCTCCGAGGGCGTCTCGGACGCGTGGGCGGCGCCCGCGGCCCGCGACGTGCCCACCCGGGAGGCCGAGGACCGGCTGGAGACGCCCGAACCCGGCAGCGGGAAGGTCCTGGAGCTGCCGGGCCTGACCGAGGCGGCCCTGCGGCTGCGCGGCCGGGCCCGCCCCCTGCCCCAGGGACAGCGACCGGTGCTGAGCGTCGAGAACCTGGCCATCGGTTTCGACAACCGCCACGGCGGTGTGGACATCGTCGACGGCATCAGTTTCGACGTACAGCCCGGTGAAGTCCTGGGCCTGGTGGGCGAGTCCGGCTGCGGCAAGTCCCTGACGGCCCTCGCGGTGATGGGCCTGGAACCGAAGGGCGCGCGGGTCCGCGGCCAGGTGCGGTTCAACCAGCGGCAGTTGGTCGGCGAGCCGATGAGCGTACGGCGCAAGCTCCTCGGCCACGAGATGGCGATGATCTACCAGGACGCCCTGTCGTCGCTGAACCCGGCGATGACGGTCCGCGCCCAGCTGGGGCAGGTGGTCAGAAGGGGCGGCACCCGCACGGGCACCGAACTCCTCGAACTGGTCGGCCTGGACCCGGAGCGCACCCTGCGCAGCTACCCGCACGAGCTGTCCGGCGGCCAGCGCCAGCGCGTACTGATCGCGATGGCGCTCTCCCGCGACCCCGGGCTGATCGTCGCCGACGAGCCGACGACCGCCCTGGACGTCACCGTGCAGGCGCAGATCATGGAGCTGCTGCTGAGGCTGCGTACCGAGCTGGACTTCGCGCTCGTCCTCGTCTCGCACGACCTGGCGCTCGTCGCGGACGTCACCGACCGGGTGGTCGTGATGTACGGCGGCCAGATCGTGGAGTCGGGCGTGACGGCGGACCTGGTGGAGTCGCCGTCGCACCACTACACGCGCGGCCTCCTCGGCAGTGTCCTGTCGCTGGAGTCGGCGGCAGAACGGATGACACAGATCAAGGGGGTCGTGCCCTCCCCGGCCGACTTCCCGGCGGGCTGCCGCTTCGCCGACCGCTGCCCGATGGCGACGGAGGTGTGCCGGACGGACGCACCCCGGCTGGCGGGCCCGCCCGGCCGCCACGAGGTCGCCTGCCACCATCCGGCGATCCCCTTGGCGACGGCCATGCCCACGACTACGACACCGACCGGACCGACGGAAGCGAGGCCGTGACATGACCGGATCGGGCGGCCCCCTCGTGGAGCTGGACGACGTGCACGTCGTGCACAAGGCGCGCACCGGCGGCGTGTTCTCCCGCGACCGCGTGTACGCCCTGACCGGCGCCGATCTCACCATCGCGCCCGGCGAGACGGTTGGCGTCGTCGGCGAGTCCGGCTGCGGCAAGTCGACGCTCGCCAAGGTCCTGGTGGGGGTGCAGCGGCCGACCTCCGGGACGGTGTCCCTGCGCGGCGGCGACCTGTGGACGATGGCTCCGGCCGAGCGCCGGACGACGGTGGGCGCCGGTACCGGCATGATCTTCCAGGACCCGTCGACGGCCCTGAACCGCCGGCTGACGGTACGGCAGATCCTGCGCGACCCCCTGGACGTGCACCGGCGGGGTACGGCCGCGCAACGCGACGACCGGGTACGCGAGTTGATGTCCCTGGTCGGACTCCCCAGGGCGCTGGCGGACGGCCTCCCCGGCCAGCTGTCGGGCGGACAGCGGCAGCGGGTCGCCATCGCGCGGGCGCTGGCACTCGACCCGGACCTCGTTGTCGCCGACGAACCGACGAGCGCGCTGGACGTCTCGGTCCGCGCCCAGATCCTCAACCTCCTCCTCGACCTGAAGGAACGGCTCGGCCTGGCCCTGGTCTTCGTCTCGCACGACATCCAGACCGTACGGAGGATGAGCGACCGCGTCGTCACGATGTACCTCGGCCGGATCGTCGAGGAGTCCCCGGCCGACGAGGTGACCGACCGGTCCCGGCACCCGTACACCCGCGCCCTCTTCTCGGCGACGCCCGGCCTGCTCGACCCCATCGACCCGATCCCGCTCGTCGGCCCCGTCCCGTCGGCCACCCGTCCGCCGAGCGGCTGCCCCTTCCGGACGCGCTGCTGGCGGGCGGACGGGGCGTGCGCCGAGACGATGCCCGGCTTCGCGGCCGCGTCGGCCCCCGGGCACCGCTTCCGCTGCCACCATCCTGTCGAGGACGGCCTGTCGACCCGCGACCTGGTCGCACAGGCCGTCACCGCCGTACCGGAGGCCACCGCCCTGGCCGACGTCCCGGGCCGTACCCCGGCCGACGTCACAGCCGACATCCCGAAGGAGCCTTGATGACCCTTCCCGCCCCGCTGACCGGTGTCGTACCGCCCGTCTGCACGCCCCTGACACCGGACCGCGAGGTGGACGTCCCCTCGTTGACCGGACTGGTCGACCACCTGCTGGAGGGCGGGGTGGACGGCCTGTTCGTCCTCGGAACGTCCTCCGAGGCCGCCTTCCTGACGGACCGGCAACGGCGGCTGGTCGTCGAGACGGTGGTCGGCCACGTGGCGGGCGCGGTGCCCGTCCTCGCCGGCGCCATCGACATGACCACCCCGCGCGTCCTCGACCACGTCCGGTACGTCACGGAGGCGGGCGCCGACGCCGTGGTCGTGACCGCTCCCTTCTACACGCGCACGCATCCGGCGGAGATCGCCCGCCACTACCGCCTCGTCGCCGCCCGCTCACCGGTGCCGGTCCTCGCGTACGACCTGCCGGTCGCCGTCCACTCCAAGCTGGGCGCCGAGCTGGTGCTGGAGCTGGCCGCCGAGGGGACGCTGGCCGGGCTCAAGGACTCCAGCGGCGACGAGGGCGGCTTCCGGGCGGTCGTGACCGGGGCCCGGGCGCACCCCGGCGTCTCCGGTTTCAGCGTGCTGACCGGCTCCGAGCTGGTCGTCGACTCGGCGCTGGCGATGGGGGCGGACGGGGCGGTGCCGGGGCTGGCGAACGTCGACCCCGCCGGGTACGTGCGGCTGTACCGGCTGTGCCGTGAGGGGGAGTGGTCGTTGGCGCGGGCCGAGCAGGAGCGGTTGTGCTCGTTGTTCGGGATGGTGCGGGTGGGAGACGGGGGGCGGATGGGGGGTTCTTCGTCGGCGCTCGGGGCGTTCAAGGCGGCGCTGCACCTGCGGGGCGTCATCGCGTGCCCGGCGACGGCGGAGCCGCAGGTGCCGCTGTCGGCGGAGGAGATCGCGGGGGTGGGGAAGTTCCTGGCGGGGGCGGGGCTGCTGTAGGGCCCTTCCTCGGCCGGGCCGGCCGGGCCGGCCGACCCGAGTGATGAGTTTTCGCACCCGCACCCGTCACACGTACGACAGAAGCACGACGATGCGGAAGGGTGACGTGATGAGTGCGGACACGTGGGTGGAGGAGCTGGGTGTGAGCGGTCTGGGCGAGGTCGACGAGCCGGCGTTCTCGGGGCTGGCGGAGCGGCACCGGCGGGAGCTGCACGTGCACTGCTACCGGATGCTCGGGTCGTTCGAGGACGCCGAGGACACCGTGCAGGAGACGTTCCTCCGTGCCTGGCGGCGGCGGGAGACCTTCGAGGGCCGGTCGACGTTCCGGGCCTGGCTGTACCGGATCGCCACCAACGCCTGCCTGGACCTGCTCGCCAAGAGCCGCCCTGAGCCCGCGACCGGCGGCGAGGTGCTGTGGCTGCAGCCCTATCCGGACCGGCTGCTCGACGAGCTGCCCGGGGGTGGCGCGGACGAGCCGGAGGCCGTCGCCGTCGCCCGGGAGACGATCGAGCTGGCGTATCTGGTCGCGGTCCAGCACCTCGCGCCGCGCCCGCGGGCCGTGCTGATCCTGCGGGATGTCCTCGGCCGGCCGGCGAAGGAGGTCGCGGAGCTCCTCGGAGACTCCGTCAACTCCGTGAACAGCGCGCTGCAGCGGGCCCGCGCCGGCCTGCGGGAGCACCTGCCCGCCGAGCGGCAGGACTGGACCGGCGGCGAACAGGACGCCAGGACGCGCGAGCTGGTGCGCCGCTACACCGACGCCAGCGTGGCCACGGACATCGACGGCCTCACCGCGCTGCTGCGGGACGACGTCCGCTGCTCGATGCCGCCCACGCCGGGCCTGTACGTCGGGCGCGACGCGGTGGTGAACGACTGGGTCGAGAACGGCTTCGAGGGCATGACGGGCCTGCGCGCCGTCCTCACCTCCGTGAACCGGCAGCCCGCCGTCGCCTTCTACCACTGGCGGGAGCAGGAGGCCGCGTACCTGCCGCTGACGATCGACGTCCTGCGTGTCACCGGCGGCGCCATCACCGAGATCATCACGTTCCACGACGACCGCTTCCCGCAACTCGGACTGCCGGAGCGCCTGATCAGCCCGTCCGGCGCTTGAGGACGAGCGCGAAGCGCGATGGCGGGGGCGAGGAAACGCCTACAACTCCCCCAACCCCACCCGCCGGAACTCGATCGTCTCGTACGGCCCCGCCGCACCCGTCTCGTACAGCACCCCCACTCTCCCCGCACCGAGCTGCACAAGGTCCGAATACGCCGCCCGCCGCCCGGACAGCGTCAGAGCCTTCGTGAAGCTCCCCCCGCCGTCCCCACTGCGCCACACGGCCATCGCCTGCCGAACCGTCGGCACGGACGGCCCGGAGAACAGCAACGGGGCATCGGCAGGCCCCTGGACCTGCAGCACACTCCCCTGCACGACGGGCACGTCGGAGAGCGTCGGCTGAACCCGGAAGGGCCGGTCGAGGGTGACACCCCCGTCACCGGAATAGCTGTCGAGCCGGTTCCCCGGACTGCTCCCGTTCTGGTCCCGCGAGCTGAAGTACAGCCGCCCGTCGGGCAATTGTGCCACGGCACTCTCGTTCGCGTTGTCGACCCCGTCGTAGGAGTCGTCCACGAACCCGATCCGCCACGTCGTCCCGCCGTCGTCGCTGTAGACGGCGTGCGCCCCGTAGTACCTGGCCTCCTGCCCGGTGTCGGCGGAGCCGTCCGGTGGCGCGGCCGAGTGGTTGGCGGCCACGACGAGCCGCCCGGCGTGCGGACCCCGGGTCAGCGCCACCGCGTGCCCGGGCCCGGTGGCGTACCACCGCCATCCCGGCAGCTTCACGGCGGCGGTGATCTCCCGGGGCGCCCCGAAGCGGCGCCCGTCGTCCCGGCTCGTCTGCACGAAGACCCGCCGGCTCTGCGCGGCCGTCACCTCGCCCCGCATTATCTGCGCCTCGGTCACAGCACCGCTGTTGTAGGACGTGAGGAGGACGACCTTCCCGGTCCGGGGGTCCACGACGGGCGCGGGGTTGCCCCGGGTGTCACCGTCACCGGCCGCGACGACGGAGAGCGGCCCCCATGTGCAGCCGCCGTCGCCGGACCGTCTGAGGACGACGTCGATGTCGCCGGTGTCCCCGGCGCCGTTGTGTCTGCCCTCCGCGAAGGCGAGCAGCGCGCCGGTCCTGGTCGTGACGGTGGCGGGGATGCGGTACGTGTCGTAGCCGCTCTCCCCGGCCGCGAAGGGCACGGAGGACACGCACCCCCTGGCCGGACGCTCCGCGGCGCTCGCGCTCCCGGTGGACGCGAGGGCGGCGGTGAGCCCGGCGACGACGGACGCGAGGGCGACCGGCCGAAACGAACGTGCACGTGAATGTGAATGTGAGCGTGAATGTGAGCGTGGACGTGGGCGACTCGCGAGGCTCATGTCTTCTCCTGACAGCACAGGGACCGGCAGACATAGGACGTGGGATGTCGGCGGTGAAACTACTGCGCACCGATGGACAGGGCAATGCCCCCGCGACCACCGGTGGCCGGTGGACGGCCTCAGACCGCCCCGGGTATCACGAGCCCCGACTCGTACGCCACGATCACCAGCTGCGCGCGGTCGCGCACCCCCAACTTGCCCATGATCCGGCTGACATGGGTCTTCGCCGTCAGCGGGCTGAGCCCGAGCGTCTCGGCGATCTCGGTGTTGTTGAGCCCGCGCGCGACCAGGGCGAGCACCTGCCGCTCCCGCTCGGACAGCCCGTCGGGACCGCCCACCGCGGACGTCACCGCGTCGGGTGCCCGCAGGAAACGGGCGATGAGCCGTGCGGTGGGGCCCGGGGAGAGCAGGGACTCCCCTGCGGCCACGATCCGGATGGCGTCGAGGAGTTCGGCCGGGCGGATGTCCTTCACGAGGAAGCCGGACGCCCCGGCCCGCAGCGCGTCGACGATGTGCTCGTCGGTGTCGTACGTCGTCAGGACGAGCACCTTCACCCCCGCGAGATCCTCGTCGGCGGCGATGAGCCGGGTCGCCTCGATGCCGTCCAGGTCGGGCATGCGGATGTCCATCACGACGAGGTCGGCGCGCGCGGAACGGGCCAGCTCCACGGCCTCCCGCCCGGTGCCCGCCTCGGCGACGACCTCCATGTCCCCGGCCGACGAGACGAGCATCGCGAACGAGGCCCGTACGAGATTCTGGTCGTCTGCGAGCAGTACGCGGATCGTCATCGAGCCTCGTCCTCCCGGGGCAGCGGCAGCGCGGCGGTCACCTCGAAGCCCACCGAGGGGCCCGGTCCGGCGTCCAGTGTGCCGCCCACGCTACGGGCCCGTTCGCGCATTCCGACGAGCCCGAACCCCGGCGTGCCGTCGGCCGCCCCCGGCGCGCAGCCCGCCCCGTCGTCCGTGACGGTCACCCGCAGGGCCCCCTCCGCCGTCCGCAGGCCCACCCGGACGGTGACGTCGTCACGTCCGCCGTGGCGTACGGCGTTGGTGAGGGCCTCCTGCACGATCCGGTAGGCGGCGGCGCCCACGGAGGGCGGTACGCCGTCCGCGTGGACGTCGAGTTCGACCTCGGCCCCGGCCGTCCTGGCCGCCTCCGCGAGCGCGGCCAGCCCGTCGACCCCGGGCAGCGGCCCGCGTCCGTCCGCGGGACCGAATCCGGAGCCGGTCCCGGCCACCGGCTCCCCGCCGCCGACACTCACGCTCGTCTCGTTCTCCCGCAGCACCTCCAGCGTCGTACGCAGCTCTCCCCTGGCCGTCCGGCAGGTCTCCGCGATGCCGTCCAGTGCCTGGGCGACGGCCTCGCGGTCGAGCCGCTCGGGGTCGACGGTGAGGACGTGGGCCGCGACGGAGGTCTGCACGCCGATCAGGGTGATGCTGTGCGCGAGCAGGTCGTGCAGGTCACGTGCGATCCGCAGCCGCTCCTCGGCGACGCGGCGCCGGGCCTCCTCCTCGCGGGTCCGCTCGGCGCGTTCGGCCCGCTCGACGATGGAGGCGACGTACTGGCGGTAGAAGCGGGCGTCGACGCCGAAGAACAGGACCGCGATGATCCAGCCGGAGATCCGCAGGAACTCCAGGGCCCCTTCCGGGTTGGTGAAGCTGTTGATGAGCAGGGTGGGGCCGAGGACGGCGACGGCGGTGAGCAGCGTGCGGCGTACCGTGCCGGTCGCCGCGACCGTGTAGAGCGCCACCAGGGTCGCGGGGATCGGCACGGTGTGGTTGTAGTCGAGGGCGTGGTACGGGCTCGCGCAGGCCGCCACCGCGAGCAGCACGAGCATCGGACGGCCGCGCCGCCACACGAGCGGCACATGGGCGCCGAGCATCAAAGCCCAGCCGAGCGGGTCGAGCGGGCGTCCGTCGACGACGAACAGCGCGAGGACGACGGCGACCGCGGCGACACCGGCGGCGATGCACGCGTCGTTGCGGGTGCGGTGGGGTGCGGTGAGCGGGTCGCGGTTGACGACCGCCATGACCCGGTCGACACGGCGGGGCCGCGCGTCACCGCGCACGGCTTCACCGCGCACGGCTTCACCGCGCACGGGTTCACCTGGTACGGCTGTGGTCGCTCCCCGTTCCTGCACGGCTCCATCTTCCGGTACGGGGGCGCCCCTCCGGCAGGAAGCGGGAGAGGCGCCCGGTCGAGCACGACGATCCGGCGATCAGGGTCGGGCCGCTCAGCGCGCGCCGACCCGTTCCGGCTGCCGCGGCGGATCGGTCGGTTGGCCGGGCCCGGCCGGTCCGGGTTCGCGGGAGAGCGCGCCCGGCCACCACACCTTCCGCCGCAGGGCGACACTGGCGCTGGTCACCAGGTACGTCCGTACGAGGAAGGTGTCGAGGAGCACGCCGACGGCGATCACGAAGCCGAGTTCGACGAGCTGTACGAGCCCCATGTTCGTCAGCACGGCGAAGGTCGCGGCGAGGACCAGGCCGGCCGAGGCGATGACACCGCCGGTGGTCCGCAGGGCGGTGAGCGCGGCGGTCACCGGTTCGGCGCCGGCCAGGGACTCCTCCCGCATCCGGTGCATGAGGAAGATGCCGTAGTCGACACCGAGGGCGACGAGGAACACGAAGGACAGCAGCCCGAGCCCCGGATCGGTCCCCTCGAAACCGAGGACCGGCCCGAAGACCAGCCCGCCGATACCGAGGGCCGCGCCCCAGACCGCGACCACGGCGGCCACCAGGAGCAGCGGCGCGACGAGGCTGCGCAGCAGTCCCATCAGGATGAGCAGCACGGAGACGAGGACGAGCGGTACGACGATCTTCGTGTCCCGGCTGCTGGTGTCCTCCAGGTCGATCTGCTGGGCGCTGGCCCCGCCGACGTACGAGTCCTTCAGTTCGCCGTCCGGTCCGCCGCGCAGGGCTTTGATGGTGGCGGTCTCCCCCGCCGACTGGGGCGGGTCCTTCGCGATGACGGTGATCTCGGTCCAGCCGTCCCCGCTACGGCCCTTCTCGGCGCTCTCGACGCCCCGCGCGTCCCGGATCGCGGCTAGCGCCCGGTCGGCACGGTCCTGCGGAGCGATCACGTCGATGGGCTGGGTGCCGCGCTTCGGGTAGGCCCTGGCGAGTGTCTCCATGGCGGAGACGGCCTCCGGCTTGTCGACGAAGGAGTCCTCCTGCTTGACCGGCCCGGGGAGGTTGAGCGTGCCGAGGGCGAGCGCGCCGAGCAGGACGGCTCCGGTGGCGAGCACGGTCAGCGGCCTGCGTCCGGCGGAGCTGCCCATCGCGGCGAAGAGGCTCCGCCGCTGTTCGGGTTCGCTGCCGAAGGCGGGCACGAGCGGCCAGAACACGCGCCGTCCCAGCAGTACGAGGATCGCGGGGAGCAGGGTCAGCATCGCGATGAGCGCGCAGAGCACCCCGACCGTGCCGAGCGGGCCCATGCCCCGGCTGCTGTTGAGGTCGGCGGCGAGCAGGCACAGCAGACCGACGGCGACGGTGCCGGAGGAGGCGATCACGGCGGGCCCGCAGCCGCGCAGGGCGGCGGCCATGGCCTCGTACGGGCGCTCGATGCGCCGCAGTTCCTCCCGGTAGCGCGAGACGAGCAGCAGCGCGTAGTCGGTGCCCGCGCCGAACACGAGGATCGTCATCACGCCCGAGCTCTGGCCCGAGACGGTGGTCCCGAAGGCCTGGTTGAGCCCGTACGCGACGCCCATCGACAGATAGTCGGCGATCCCGGCGACGGCGAGCGGTACGAGCCACAGCACCGGGCTGCGGTAGATGAGGATCAGCAGCAGGGCGACGACGGCGACGGTGGTGTAGAGGAGAGGGCCGTCGAGCGAGTCGTAGACCTTTCCGGCGTCGGTGGCCAGGGCGCCGGTGCCGCCGACCTCCACGTTCAGGCCGTCCTGGCCGCGGACGGTGTTCCGGACGTCCTCGACGAGGGCGTCCCGCAGCTTCTCGTCGGTGCCGGGTTCGTTGCTGACGACCGGGTACATGAGGGTCGTCCCGTCGTCGGACGGGATCCCCTCGGGTACGCGGTCCCCGCCGCTCAGTTCGTGCTTCCCGGCGATCTCCTCGACCTGCCGGGCCGCGGTCTCCCGGTCGGCGGCGCCGAGCCCGCCGTCCCGGTGGTAGACGAGCACCAGCTCGGTGCTCTCGCCGCCGGGCAGCCGCTCCTGGATCTTCGCCACCTGGGTCGAGTCGGCGCTCGCCGGCAGGTAGTCGGTGACCCGGTCGTGCTGCACGTCGGCGAGCTTCGCCGCGAACGGTCCCACCAGGGCGAGCACGGCCACCCACAGGCCGAGCACCGCCCAGGGGACGGCTCGCCTGCGCGCGGCGCCCGTCCTGCTTGCCTTCCCGACCCCCATGAACGCTCTCCCTTCCGACGACTTCCGCTTCCTCCTCAGCCTTGCGGCAGGGGAAGCGGGTCGCGTCGGACGGGAGACTGAGCGGGCGGCTACTGCCGGGGGCGGCGGGAGGCCCGGATTACTCCCGCGGGAGTAGGGGGCGGGTTCGTGACCGGGTGCGGCCCGGTGGAGGTTGCCCGCGCCGTTCCCCGCGCCCCTCAAAGGCGGGGCTGCGCCCCAGCCTTTGCCCTTGGGGGCGCGGGGAACGGCGCAATCTTTTGTCTTTCGCCTTCAGGGGCGCGGGGAACTGCGAGGCCGGCCCCGACGCTCCCGCGGGTGCAGGCGCTCGATCAGCTGTGGCTTCTGCCCTTGGGGGCGCGGGGAACGGCGCAATCCTTTGCGGTCGGCCACGACGGAGCCGCGAGGTCAGGACGGCGTGCGGGCCGCCGTGAGCAGCCGCGTCACATCGTCCGCGCAGATCGTCAGCGCCGCACCCACGGTCGTGAGCGCCTCCCGCTCCGCAGGCGTGTACGGCCCGTCCGCGAGGGCGATCCGCGCACCCTGGAGAAGGATCGCCTCCCGCCCGGCGGGCGCGAGATGCGGCGCCAGCGGATCCAGCGCCTCATGAAGCTCTATCGACAGCCCCGGCCCGCACGGCTCGCCGAAGATCCGTCCGGTGTCGGCCGCGAGCGCCTCCACGAGCGCGGCGAGCTGCTCCTCGGTGCAGTCGTCGAACCCGGCGGAGCGAACGGCACCCGCGGCGGTCTCCAGCGCCGTACGCGCACACGTCCCCCCGGCGGCGAGCACGGCGAGAGCGACCGTGTGGACGGCGTCCCGGAGCATCGCCGAGAAGCGGGTCGTGGTCGGATGGTCGAGGACGTCCGCGCTGTAGTGATGTCCACAGGCCGCGCACTCCACCACGGGCCCCGTCTCACCGCGCGGCATGACCGGGACGCCGAGGCACGTGAAACGGCGGCGGCCGGTGAGCCGCTGGTAGTTGCGGTCACCTCCGCAGCCCGGGCAGAAGAACTCGCCGTCGCCGACCGTGGTCCACGCCGTCCTGGTTCCGAGGATGCGAGAAACGCCCATGGTGCCGGCGCGGACAAACCGGCCGTTTCGTCCCCATCCTGGCAGCACGTTCGCACCTCCGTAACCCCACGGCAACATCGCCGCGTTGGCGTGATGTTAGCCACATTGTTGATGCGGAGTCAGTACCCCGGGAGAGGCCACTCATCGACATGGCCGGATAAACGCAGCGGTCCCGCCCGCCTGTGAGGCGGACGGGACCACAGAAACGCAGGTGAACGGCCCTATCGTGTGGCGCGGTTGACTGCGGAGACGACAGCCTTCAGTGAGGCGCGTGTCGTATTCGCGTCGATGCCGATCCCCCACAGGACCTTGTCGCCGATCGCGACCTCGATGTACGAGGCGGCCACCGCGGAGGCGCCCTCGCTCATCGTGTGCTCCTGGTAGTCCAGCAGCCGGGCGTCGACCCCGATGCCCTGCAGCGCGTGGAAGAACGCGGAGATCGGGCCGTTGCCGGTACCGACCAGGGTGGTCTCGGTGCCGTCCACCTCGGCCTCGACGGTGAGCGTGTCCACACCGTCCTTGTCCGTCGTGGACTGGCCGTTGCTGACCTGGACGCGGCCCCACGGGTTGTCGGGGTTCGGCAGGTACTCGTCCCGGAAGGCCGCCCAGATGTCCTTCGGGGTGACCTCGCCGCCCTCGGCGTCCGTCTTCGCCTGGATGATCTTCGAGAACTCGATCTGCATCCGGCGCGGCAGGTCCAGCTTGTGGTCGTTCTTCAGGACGTACGCGATACCGCCCTTGCCGGACTGCGAGTTGACCCGGATGACGGCCTCGTACGAGCGGCCGACGTCCTTGGGGTCGATCGGCAGGTACGGGACGGCCCACTCGATGTCGTCGACCGTGACGCCCTTGGCGGCGGCGTCGGCCTCCATCGCGTCGAAGCCCTTCTTGATGGCGTCCTGGTGGGAGCCGGAGAAGGAGGTGTAGACGAGGTCGCCGACGTACGGGTGGCGGGCGTGGACCTCCATCTGGTTGCAGTACTCGGCGGTGCGCCGGACCTCGTCGATGTTCGAGAAGTCGATCTGCGGGTCGACGCCCTGTCCGAACAGGTTCATGCCCAGGGTGACCAGGTCGACGTTGCCGGTGCGCTCGCCCTGGCCGAACAGGCAGCCCTCGATGCGGTCGGCACCGGCCATCAGCGCCAGCTCGGCGGCCGCGACCGCCGTGCCGCGGTCGTTGTGCGGGTGGACCGACAGGCAGACGTACTCGCGGCGGGACAGGTTGCGCGACATCCACTCGAAGCGGTCCGCGTGCGTGGAGGGGGTCGAACGCTCCACGGTGGCGGGCAGGTTGAGAATGATCTCGCGGTCCGGTCCCGGCTGCCAGACGTCCATGACGGCCTCGCAGACCTCCAGGGCGAAGTCCAGCTCGGTGTCGGTGAAGATCTCGGGGCTGTACTGGTACCCGAAGGTCGTCTCGGGGCCCAGCAGCTTCTCCGCGTACTCGACCACCAGACGGGTGCCGTCGACGGCGATCTGCTTGATGTCGTCCTTGGAGCCGCGGAAGACGACCCGGCGGAAGACCGGCGCGGTGGCGTTGTAGAGGTGGACGTTGGCGCGCCTGGCGCCCTTCAGCGACTCCACGGTCCGCTCGATCAGGTCCTCGCGGGCCTGGGTCAGTACGGAGATCGTGACGTCGTCGGGGATCGCGCCCTCTTCCTCGATGATCGAGCGCACGAAGTCGAAGTCGGTCTGACCGGAGGCCGGGAAACCGACCTCGATCTCCTTGTAGCCCATCGACACCAGCAGGTCGAACATCTCACGCTTGCGCGCGGGCGACATGGGGTCGATCAGGGCCTGGTTGCCGTCACGCAGGTCGGTGGAGAGCCAGCGGGGAGCGGTGGTGATCCGGTTGTCCGGCCACGTACGGTCGGGGATGTCGACCTGGTCGTACGGGCGGTACTTGTGGATCGGCATGGAAGTGGGCTGCTGGCGGTTCGCCATGATGCGAGGGCTCCTCTTGGTCCGCTTGATCCTCGAAGTCGATCGGGATTCGATCGGGATCGATACGAGGGACGGCCGACGGCGCAACGCCAGAACTCCGCGGGGAGGGAGTCGGCCTCGACTACAGGCCCTCGCCGCGGCAGCTAAGAAGAAGCAGCCCGATACGCATGATGCTCCGCATGCTATCGGAGTCCCACGCGGGGTGAGGCGGCGTATCACCATGCGGGACACCACATCGCGCCGCCCGCCGCCCCCACACCTCAAAGACTGCGCCGTTCCCCGCGCCCCCGACCGGAACGCGCCGCCCGCCGCCCGCCGCCCGCCGCCCCCACAACTCAAAGATCGCGCAGTTCCCCGCGCCCCTGATCGGAACGGGCCGCCCGCCGTCCCCGCGCCTCAAAGATTGCGCCGTTCCCCGCGCCCCTGAAGACGTGCCCCAGCCGGCCGACGAGCGGCACCCCCACCAGGGGCGCGGGGAACGGCGCAATCTTTTGTCTTGAGGCGAGCGGGCGAGCGGGCGAGCGGCGCAGGCTTGGGTTCCTGGGGGCGCGGGGAACGGCGCAGTCTTTTGATTTTGGGGGCGCGGGGAACGGCGCAGTCTGTTGGTCTTCGGGGGGGAGGACCCGGCGCGGGGCTGGTTTTCGGGGGCGTGGGGAGCGGCGTGATCGGTCGCCGTGGGGCCCGGTCCGTACAGGAAACCGGACCCCGTCGCCCCCCTTATCCCCCCATTTCACCAATCATGGTTGCCCCTAGTGACAGTCAAGTCACACAGTGCAATGGTGCCGGACATGACGACAAACGGGGGCTTCGAGCCCGTCTTCTGCACCATCATCCCGCCCCACGTCCTCGACACCCTGTCCCAGGCAGAGGACCGCACGCTCGCCGGCAAGGCCCGCCGAACCCTGGAGCGGGACGCCTTCGAGCGCACCCACCGCCGACTGACCACCGTGCTCGGCGCGCCCGCCCTCGCCCCGCCGAGCGGCGCCGCCGAGGACAAGCCGAACCGTACGATCCACGACGCGAAACACAAGCAGGACCTGCCCGGCAAGAAGGTGCGCGGCGAGGGCGACAAGCCCGGCAAGGACGCCACCGTCAACCGCGCCTACGCCGGTCTGGGCGCCACCTTCGAACTCTTCCTGAAGGCGTACGGGCGGAACTCGATCAACGCCGAGGGCCTGCCGCTGAACGCGACCGTGCACTTCGACGAGGAGTACAACAACGCCTTCTGGAACGGCGAGCAGATGGTGTTCGGCGACGGCGACGGCGAGATCTTCCTCGACTTCACCATCCCGGTCGACGTCATCGGCCACGAGCTCGCGCACGGCGTCACCCAGTACACGGCGAACCTCACGTACTTCGGCCAGCCGGGCGCGCTCAACGAGAGCTTCTCGGACGTCTTCGGCTCGCTCATCAAGCAGTACACGCTCGGCCAGAGCGCCGCCGAGGCCGACTGGCTGATCGGCGCGGGCCTGCTCGCCCCGCGGGTCACGGGCACGGCCCTGCGTTCGATGAAGGCCCCGGGCACGGCGTACGACGACGACGTGCTCGGCAAGGACCCGCAGCCCGCGACGATGGACGACTTCGTCCGCACCGGCCGCGACAACGGCGGGGTGCACATCAACTCCGGCATCCCCAACCACGCCTTCTACCTGGCCGCGACGGCCCTCGGCGGGAACGCCTGGGAACGCGCCGGACGGATCTGGTACGACGTGCTGACCGGCGGCGAGCTGGACTCCAAGGCGAGCTTCACGGACTTCGCGAAGCTGACCCTGGCGACGGCACGCGCCTCGTACGGCGAGGGCGAGGAACTGCAGGCCGTCACGAAGGCGTGGGAACAGGTCGGCGTACCGGCCCAGTGAGCGTGGCCGGGGCCCGCGTTTCGTACTAGACAGGACCCATGCGTATTCAGGTGAGGCGCACAGGAGGATTCGCGGGCATCGAGCGGCACGCCGAGGTGGACACCTCGGGGCGCGCCGATGCCCAGGAGTGGCACGCCCTGGCCGAGGAGGCGGTCGCCGCCGGCCGGGGCACGCCGCCCATAGGCGTCCCGGACGGCTTCAACTACCAGATCACGGTGGACGGGAAGACGGTCTACTGTTCGGACCCGCGTCTGACGGACGAGCAGCGAAAACTGATCTCAAGGGTCCTGAAGGAGGGCGCGTAGGCACCCCGGTGGGGCCGGTACGGGACCAGTAACGGCCAGTTCACGCAACGCCGTTGACTTCGCTCACCGCCGCTGCGGATGATCGCGCGCATGACTGACGCGGCGACGAACCCGATACCCCAGTTCCCGGCCGGATTCCTCTGGGGGGTCTCCACCTCGGCCCATCAGATCGAGGGCGCGGCGGACCTCCGCGCCCCTTCCGTGTGGGACGCCTTCACGGCCCGGCCGGGCCAGGTGAAGGACGGTTCGACGGCCGCGGTGGCCTGCGACCACTACCACCGCTATCCCGAGGACGTGGCGCTCCTGCGCGGCCTCGGCGTGGACGCCTACCGCTTCTCCGTCTCCTGGCCGCGGGTGAACTCCCCCGGCGGTCTGGACTTCTACGACCGGCTGGTCGACGAGTTGTGCGAGGCGGGCGTACGTCCGGTCCCGACCCTCTTCCACTGGGATCTGCCCGTGTCGGAGGCGGAGGCGGGTGGCTGGCTGGAGCGGGACACGGCCGCGCGGTTCGCCGAGTACGCGGCGCTGGTGGCCGCCCGCCTCGGCGACCGGATCAGCAAGTGGATCACTCTCAACGAGCCCGCCGAGCACACCCTGCTGGGCCACGCCCTGGGTGCGCACGCGCCGGGCGAGCGGCTCCTCTTCGACGCGCTGCCCGCCGCCCATCACCAGTTGCTGGCCCACGGTCTCGCCGTACAGGCCCTGCGGGCGGCCGGCGTCACGGACATCGGCATCGCCAACTCGCACGGCCCGACCTGGCCCGCCTCCCAGGAGCCCGCGGACCTGGAGGCGGCCGGTTTCTACGACCTGCTCCTCAACCGGCTGTTCGCCGACCCGGTGCTGCTCGGGCAGTACCCGGAGGGCATCGGCGAGCTGATGCCCGGCGACGCCGAGGACCTCGCGGCGGACCTGAAGATCATCGGACAGCCGCTCGACTGGTACGGGATCAACTTCTACGCGCCGACGCGGGTGGGCGCGCCCCAGGGCTCGGAGATCGAGTTCGGCGGACTGACCATGCCCGCCGAACTCCCCTTCTCGGTGAGGGAGATCGAGGGCTACCCGGTCACGGACTTCGGCTGGCCGGTGGTGCCGGAGGCGCTCACGGAGCTGCTGGTGGACTTCCGCGGCCGGTACGGCGACCGGCTCCCGCCCGTCGTCATCACGGAGAACGGCTGCTCGTACGAGGGACTCGACGACCAGGCGCGGATCAGCTACCTGGACGGTCATCTGCGGGCCCTGCACCGGGCGTCCGAGCAGGGCGTGGACGTCCGCGGGTACTTCGTGTGGTCGCTCCTCGACAACTTCGAGTGGGCCGAGGGGTACGCACGCCGCTTCGGCCTGGTGCACGTCGACTTCGAGACCCTGGAACGGACCCCGAAAGCCTCGTACGGCTGGCTGCGGAACGTGCTGCGCGCCCAGCGGACGACGGCGAAGACGCCGGCCGAGAGGTGACGGCGTCCGCGCACGGGCCGGTCCCCGACCTGGCGCTCGCCGAGCCCGTCGAGCGGGTGGGCCGGGGCTGGACGGCATCGCTCTCGCTCGCCAACGGGGCGATCTGGGTGGGCTGGTTCGGCCCGCTGCAGATCCTCCTCGCCTCCCAGGCGGAGGACTTCGCACCCGGCACCGGCATGTCGAAGGAGGCCCTCCTGGCCTGGGTGACCGGCGCCGGCGCGGCGGTGTCGCTGCTCGCGAACCCGGTCTTCGGCGCCCTGTCGGACCGTACGACGTCCCGCTGGGGCCGCCGTACGCCGTGGATCGTGGCGGGCACGGCCGGGGGCGCGCTGTCGCTGCTGCTCCTCGGGGCGGCGGGCGGACCGTGGGCCATGGTGCTCGGCTGGTGTCTGGCACAGCTGACCCTGAACGCGGCCTGGGCCGCCGTGACGGCCGCGGTGCCGGACCGGGTGCCGCGCCGCCAGCGGGGTTCGGTGGGCGGCTGGCTGGGCGCCGCGCAGATCCTGGGCGTGGTCGGCGGGACGGGCCTGGCGACGCTGGCCGGGGGCGTCACGGCGGGCTACGCGGCCTGCGCCGCCTTCACCCTGCTGGGCGTCCTGCCGTACGTGCTGCGCCACCGGGACCTGCGGCTGCCCCGCGCGGCCCGGCCGCCCTGGTCCTGGCGCGGCTTCCTGGGCTCCTTCTGGCTGAGCCCGCGCCGCTACCCGGACTTCGGCTGGGCCTGGCTGACACGGTTCCTCGTGAACCTGAGCAACAGTCTCGGCGTCATGTACCTGCTCTACTTCCTGCGGGACCGCCTGGACCACCCCGATCCCGAACAGGGCGTACTGATCCTGACGGCGCTGAACGCGTCGATGCTGCTCGCCACGGTCGTCGTCGCGGGCATCTGGTCGGACCGGGTGGGGCGCCGCAAACCGTTCGTGACCTGCTCGGGCCTGGTCATGGCGGTCGCGGCCGGGGTGATCGCGGCGTGGCCGACGTGGACCGGCACGGTCGTCGCGTCCGTACTCCTGGGCCTGGGCTTCGGCGTCTTCGCGTCGGTGGACTTCGCCCTGATGACCGACGTCCTCCCGAAAGCGCTGGACCGCGGCAAGGACCTCGGCGTGATCAACGCGGCCAACGCCGTTCCGCAGGTCGCCGCGCCTGCGCTGGCCGCGCCGATCGTGACCTATCTGGGCGGCTACCGGGTGCTGTACGCGGTGGCGGCGGTGATCGGGCTCGCGGGGGCGGTCCTCGTGAACCGGATCAGGGGGGTGGACTGAGGGCCTTTCTCGCCCCCCGCCGCCCCTACCCGTTCCCGTCACGTACTCGGGGCTCCGCCCCCGAACCCCCGGTCCTCAAACGCCGGACGGGCTGAAAGATCCGCGGCCGAGCCGCGAAATCTTCAGCCCGTCCGGCGACACCTTCAGCCCGTCCGGCGTTTGAGGACGAGCGCGCAAGCGCGACAGGGGGGTCTGGGGGCGCAGCCCCCAGGGGCGCCCTCAGAAACCGAGCTTGCGGAGCTGGCGAGGGTCCCGCTGCCAGTCCTTCGCCACCTTCACATGAAGGTCCAGGAACACCGGCGTACCCAGCAACGCCTCGATCTGCTTGCGCGACTTGATCCCGACTTCCTTCAGCCGCTTGCCCTTGGGCCCGATGATGATGCCCTTCTGGCTGGGCCGCTCGATGTAGACGAACGCGTGGATGTCGAGGAGCGGCTTGTCCGCGGGCCGGTCCTCGCGCGGGAGCATCTCCTCGACGACGACGGCGATGGAGTGCGGCAGCTCGTCCCGTACGCCTTCCAGGGCGGCCTCGCGGATCAGCTCGGCCACCATGACCTGCTCGGGCTCGTCCGTGAGGTCGCCCTCGGGGTACAGGGCCGGGCCTTCGGGCAGCAGCGGTACGAGCAGGTCCGCCAGGAGGTCCACCTGCTCGTCGGCGACCGCCGACACGGGCACGATCTCGGCCCACTCGAAGCCGAGCTCCTTGCCGAGCTGGTCGATGGCGATGAGCTGCTCGGCGAGCGTCTTGCTGTCCACGAGGTCGGTCTTCGTGACGATCGCGATCTTCGGCGTCTTCTTGATGAACGCCAGTTCCTTCGCGATGAAGCGGTCACCGGGACCGAGCTTCTCGTTCGCGGGCAGGCAGAAGCCGATCACGTCGACCTCGGCCCACGTCGTGCGCACGATGTCGTTGAGCCGCTCGCCCAGCAGGGTGCGCGGTTTGTGCAGCCCCGGAGTGTCCACCAGGATCAACTGGGCGTCGGCCCGGTGCACGATGCCGCGTACCGTGTGCCGCGTGGTCTGCGGCTGGTTCGCGGTGATCGCCACCTTCTGGCCGACCAGAGCATTCGTGAGGGTGGACTTGCCCGCGTTGGGGCGGCCCACGAAGCAGGCGAAGCCGGCGCGGTGGGGTGCCCCCGAGGATTCCGGCGGCTCGGATGACTGGGTACGAACGCTCATGGCGCCCATTGTCCCTGATCGTCGGGGCCCCGCCGTACCAGGATTCCGGCCCTCGGCGCCGATCGGCGGCCGGACCCCTCCCCGGTGAGGTTCCGGAAACCCCCACGCAACACGAAACGTCACCGAAACACACCTGTACGCGACCGGAAACGCACAGCGGTGACCCTCTGACGAGCCCCCACCAGCCCCACCTGTTGGAGACCCCGTGACTCTGGCCGCCCCGCACGCCGCGTCAGCCGCCGCGTCCATCGACACCGGTGACACCGCCTGGCTGCTCGCCGCCACCGCGCTCGTCCTGCTCATGACTCCGGGCCTGGCCCTGTTCTACGGCGGCATGGTCCGCACGAAGAGCGTCCTGAACATGCTGATGATGAGCTTCGTGTCGATCGCGCTGGTCACGGTGGTGTGGCTGGCCGTCGGCTACTCGCTCGTGTTCGGCGACGACAACGCCGGCTCCGGCCTGGGCGGACTCATCGGCGACCTGGAGCACGCGGGGATGGCGGGCCTCGGCCCGGACAGCGTCCAGGGCACGGTCCCGACCCTCCTCTTCGCCACCTTCCAGCTCACCTTCGCGATCATCACGGCGGCGCTGATCAGCGGCGCGGTCGCGGACCGTGCGAAGTTCGGGGCGTGGCTGGTCTTCGTCCCGCTGTGGGCGCTGCTCGTATACGTTCCTGTCGCCCACTGGGTGTGGGGTCCCGGCGGCTGGATCCTGGAGGACCTGGGCGCCCTGGACTTCGCGGGCGGGCTGCCGGTCGAGATCGTCTCGGGTGCGTCCGGACTGGCGTTGTGCCTGGTCCTGGGCCCGCGGCTCGGTTTCAAGAAGGACGCGATGCGCCCGCACAACCTGCCGATGGTGATGCTGGGCGCGGGCCTGCTGTGGTTCGGCTGGTTCGGCTTCAACGCGGGTTCGGCGCTCGGCGCGAACGGTCTCGCGGCCGCCGCCTTCCTCAACACCCTGGCCGCCGGCTGCACCGGTCTGCTCGGCTGGCTCTTCGTGGAGCAGCGGCGCGACGGCCACCCCACCACCCTGGGCTCGGCGTCCGGCGCGGTCGCGGGCCTGGTCGCCATCACCCCGTCCTGCGGTTCGGTCTCGCTGCTCGGCGCGCTGGTCGTCGGTCTCGCCGCCGGTGTCGTCTGCTCGTACGCCGTGGGGTGGAAGTTCCGGTTCGACTACGACGACTCGCTGGACGTCGTCGGCGTGCACCTGGTCGGCGGTGTCATCGGCACCCTGCTCATCGGGGTCTTCGCCACCCAGACCATGACCGGCGGACCCGAGGGCCTGCTGTACGGCGGCGGGTTCGGGCAGCTCGGCAGGCAGCTGGTCGCGATCGTGACCGTCGGCGCGTACGCCTTCACCGTCACGTACGCCGTCGCCAGGCTGATCGACAGGGTCGTCGGACTGCGGGCGGACGAGGAGCACGAGCAGGAGGGTCTGGACCTTACGGTGCACGCCGAGACCGCTTACGATCACGGGGTCCTGGGCCATGGCGCCCCGGTCTCCTCCTCCGTCCTCCCCACCGTGCAGAAGGCCAGGCCCCAGGCATGAAGCTCATCACCGCGATCATCAAGCCGCACCGCCTCGACGAGGTCAAGACCGCCCTGCAGGAGATCGGTGTGCACGGGCTGACCGTCACGGAGGCCAGCGGGTACGGGCGCCAGCGCGGCCACACCGAGGTGTACCGGGGCGCCGAGTACCGCGTCGACCTCGTACCGAAGGTCCGTATCGAGGTCGTCGTCGGGGACGCGGACGCCGAGCCCGTCATCGAGGCGATCGTGTCGGCCTCGCGGACGGGGAAGATCGGCGACGGAAAGGTGTGGGCGGTACCGGTGGAGACGGTGGTTCGGGTACGGACGGGTGAGCGCGGCCCCGACGCCCTCTGACCCTGACCCTGATCACCACCGCCGCCGCCACGAGTCCCGCTCCCAGCACGACCGCCACCAGCCACGGCAGGGCGAAGAACGACGTGCTCGCCGACTCGCGGGTGTCGTGCGCGCTGGCCGTCAACGTCACGTCGCCCCAGTCGAGCTGAGGCGCGCCGCGCCAGGGCTCGCTGAGCCGCACGCGTTGGCCGGGCAGCAGCTCGGAGGGGATCCCTGTCAGGTCGCGGGAGAGCAGCGTACGGCCGAAGAGTCCTTCCGCGGTCAGCCGCACCTTGGGGTCCAGGGTGACGTTGCCGGTGTTGTGGAGGGTGTACGAGACGGTGGCCGTGCTGTCGCCGGCGCCCGGGACCAGAGGCTGGTGGTGGCTGATGCGGACCTTCTCCACGGCGACGGCCGGTACGGTCGGCCCGCCCACCCGCAGGTAGATCCGGGCGCCGACGGCCCTCTGCACCCCGACCTCGACCGCGCCCTGTCCCGCGTCGATCCGCTCGTCCAGGGCGACCAGCGCACCCGGGTGGTCGCCGGGTTCGGCCGTCCCGGGCACCCGCAGCGTGAACGGCACGGTGACCCTGCCGTGCGCGGGCACGGTCACCCGGTCCCTGGCGGGCTTCGCCCAGGCGCCCACACCCCGCTGCTTCTCCTTCCAGGTGCGCACGGCGAAACCGCCGTCCCGCGCGGTGTTGTACGCGTCGGCCGCGTAGAGCCGGAACGTCAGTGGCTGCCCGGTCTTGTTGGTGACGGCGACCTCGTCCTCGATGGTCGTGCCCGGGTCGGCGGAGAGGTGGAAGTACGGCCGCGAGGCGAGTTCCGACGCGACGGGGAAGACGGACCAGCTGCCGTTGTCGGCGGCGTGCGCGGGAGTCCCGGTCACCGCCATGGCCCCGGTCACGGCCATGGCGAGGAACAGCAACAGCGTCGAGCGGAACGACTTGCGCATGGGTGCGGACCCCCGGGGCGGGTGGGACGGAGGAGGAGGCCGGGCGGGTGCGCGCCCGGCCCACGAGAGGGCTCAGGTGAGCGTGAGCGTCAGCACGCCGGAGTACGAGCCGGGCGGGGTGAACGCCGGAACGTTCAGCGACAGCCGGGCGTCGGCGGTGAACTCGCCGCCGGTGAGCGTGCCGTTGGGGGTGGACGCCAGGGTCGCCCCCGCACTGCCGACCGAGCCGGGCGAACCAGCCTGGCAGGTGCTCGGACTGCCGGCCTTGGTGAGGCAGACCGGGGTCCAGCCCAGCTTGGCGGCGTCGATCTTCGCCCCGCCGGGTCCGGTGAAGTCGGTGACCTTGCCGGTCAGGGACCAGCCCGCGGGCCCACCGCGGAAGTCCTTGACGGTCACCGTCCGCAGGGAGCCGCGGGAGAAGCCGCCCTTGCCGTAGTCGACCGCCGCGAGTTCGACGGTGTCCCCGGCCTGGGTCATGGACAACGTCCCGGCCTTGACGGAGGAGTTGACCTTCTGGCTGCCCGCGGGAAGGGGCGTGTCGTCGATGACGACGTAGGCGGCGGGACCCGCGCCCTTGTCGTCGCTCCAGGCACTTCCCTCGTACGCCACGACCCCGGTGGTCGCCTTGTCGCTGACGGCGAGGCTGCCGCTGAACGAGCCCTGCGCGTTCGCGGTGACGGTCGCCTTGTCCGCGGTCTCCGCTGCGCCGGCCCGCCCGGCGAGGGTGACCGCCGCGCCCGGCGCGAAGTTCGAGCCCGTGACGGTCACGCTGTCACCGGGCTTTCCTGAGGCCGTACCGAGGCTGATGGCACGGTTGTTGGTCTGTCCGCCACCGGTCGCGGTGATCGTCTCGGAGACGGGGGCGGGCGGGGTGATGACCGTGCACGGGGTGTCCAGCTCCAGGAGGTAGCTGGTGTGGATGTTGTAGTCGCCGGGCGACAGGGTGATCGACCCGGGCGCGGTGACCGTGAAGGTGCCGGTCATCGAGAACGACGGGAAGGCGCCCTTGCCCGGGACCGGGTCGTTCTTCTTCGGGCCCGCGACCGTGAGGTCACCGGTCTGCGCGCCGCCCAGGGTCACCTTGCCGGTGGGCGTCATGATGTCGGCGGGCAGGGCGATGTCGACGGGGTTGCTCGCGGCGGGTTTGACCACCGTGTACGTGACGGTGACCGTGTCGCCCACCTCGGGTGCGGCGTTGTCGACGGTGATCCTGGCGGTGGTGGTGCCGTCGATCGGCGGAATGCCCGCGATGGGCGGCGGGACGCAGTGCGTGGCGAAGTCGACCTGCTGCGGCTCCGCGTTCGCGGGGCAGGCGAACGCGCCTCCCGCGGTGACCGCGAGTGCGGCCGTTCCGAGAAATGCCGCCCAGCGGCGGCGTCTTCGGGTTCCTGAACCCATGGGTGCCCCTCCTGAGGATGTGGCGCAGCGGCTCTTCCGCGCCGACAGGAGGTCATTGATGTGCGGGTTGTGTGAAAAGTCAATGGAACCTCGAAGCATCAACTGATGGCCCATCAGTTCCTGTCAACTTGCCTCAGGAACAAGGGAGTTGCCTCGACAGCTGACGGGCCGGTGCCGCTGCGCGCGGGCGGCACCGGCCCGTACCGGGCACTGTCCGTGCCCGTGGTGGGACTAGGTTCCGGTGATCACTCGAACACGAACGGACCCGGCGACTGCGGCCCGTCCGCGGTGCACGTCACGGTGATGCCGAAGAGCACCATCTGCAGGGAGCCGCCGAAGGCCTCCAGGCTGTCGCCGGCCGCGACGGTGCCGGTCAGCGGGCCGACCGTGACGCCGTCGCCCGCGGCCATCGCGGGGTTCTCGGTGCCCGTGAAGGCGGTCGTGCCGCCGCCGGCCTTCACCAGGGTGAGGGTCGAGGTGATCGAGTCCTCGGCGAGGGCGAGCGGGGCGGTGATCTCGGAGGAGCTGACGGTGACGGTGGCGGCGGTGCCGCTCTGGGTGGCCGTGAGGGTGGCCTCGCCACCGCCGTAGAGGCCGCAGTCGGCGACGATCGTGGCGGTCTGGGGGACGACGGCCGCGGCGCCCGGGGCGAGCGCGAGGCCGGCGGCGAGGGTGCCGGCGGCTAACGCCGCACCGATTCCGAGTCGCGTACAGATCATTGGATTCCCTTCCCTTGTACGGGAATTGCCATGTGGGGACGGTCGACGGACGCCTGTCGGCGCGCCATGCGGGGGTCACCGACCTGTCGCGAGCGGGGTGCGGCACGCTGTGCGGCAGATGGATCTGACGGTCCGTCGGAAGAGCTGTCGTCCATTGAGACGCGAGTGGCTTGCGATTGCAAGAGAAGCGGTGGTGATTCTTCCGGTAGGCGCGTTCTCGCCCACCGGCAACCGACGCGGGGGCTCCGCCCCCACACCCCCGTTGCGCAGTTCCCCGCGCCCCTGAAAGACCGCGCCGTTCCACGCGCGCCAGCGGGTGAAAGCTGGGGCGCAGCCCCGCTTTTCAGGGGCGCGGGGAACTGCGCGGCCGGCACCGACCGGGCCCGCACCCCCGGGCGAACCCCGCTGACGCCGGCGCCGGCGTCAGCCCGCGGTCACCACGGACCGCACCTCCCCGTCCACCCCCGCGAGGAACACCGGCGTCCCCACGCCACCAAGATCCCGTACCGCGGCAAGATCGCCATCCGCCAAGGACAACGACTCGCCCACCACCGCCGCCGCCTCCAGCGACTTCGCCCCGGAGGCCACGGCCATGGCCACCGCGGTCCGCAGCGCGCTGAGCCGCAGCGAGGGCAGGGCGACGGTGCCCGCCACATACGTACGGCCGTTGTCGTCGCGTACGGCCGCCCCCTCGGGCACGCCGTTGCGGGCCCGGGCCGCACGGGCCAGGGTGACGATCTTGCGGTCCTCGGGATCGAGCGCGGTGCTGTCGGTCATGGCATGAGCATACGTACGGCTCAGGCCCGGTCGAGCCGCAGCCGCTCGGCCCGCGGCAGACCGGCCACCACCAGGTCGTACGAGTCCTCGACGAGCTCCCGCACCAGCCGGTCCGGGAGTCCGCCCGCGACTCCGGCGGCCCCGACGACCGTCACCGTGTTCCAGTGGCGTTTGTTCATGTGCCAGCCGGGGATGATCAGCCCCTCGTGCTCGCCGCGCAGGCGCACCGCGTCCTCGGGGTCGCACTTCAGGTTGACCGTGAGGGGACTGGCCCCCAGGGCGCTGAGCGCGAACATCTTCCCCAGCACCTTGAAGACCGAGGTCTCCGGGTTGAAGGGGAAGTCCTCGACCACGGCGTTGAAGGACAGGCAGAGCGTGCGCAGCTCCTGCGGGGTCACTCAGGCTTCTCCTCCGGGGCGTCGGCGTCGACCGGCCCGATGGGCTCGACCAGCACCGTGACGATCTTGTTCCGGCGCCCCGCCGAGGACTCGGCCGTCAACCGCAGTTCCCGGCCGTCGGGCAGTTCGACCACCGAGGAGGCGCCGGCGATGGGCACGCGGCCGAGGGCCTTCGCGAGAAGTCCGCCGACCGTCTCGACGTCCTCGTCGTCGTACGCCTCGAAGCCGTACAGCTCGCCGAGGTCGCCGATGTCGAGCCGTGCGGTCACCCGGTAGCGGTCCTCGCCGAGGTCCTCCACGGGCGGCAGCTCACGGTCGTACTCGTCGGTGATCTCGCCGACGATCTCCTCAAGGATGTCCTCGATGGTGACGATGCCGGCCGTGCCGCCGTACTCGTCGATGACGACGGCGACGTGGTTGCGGTCCTGCTGCATCTCGCGCAGCAGGTCACCGGCGTTCTTCGTGTCCGGGACGAAGGCCGCGGGCCGCATGGCCGTGGAGACCAGCTCGCTCTCCGCGTCCCGGCTGATGTGCGTCTTGCGGGCCAGGTCCTTCAGGTACACGATCCCGACGATGTCGTCCTCGCTCTCCCCGGTGACGGGGACGCGCGAGAAGCCGGACCGCAGGGCGAGGGTCAGCGCCTGCCGGATGGTCTTGTACCGCTCGATGACCACCAGGTCGGTGCGCGGGACCATGACCTCCCGGACCAGCGTGTCGCCCAGCTCGAAGACGGAGTGCACCATCCGGCGCTCCTCGTCCTCGATGAGCGACTCCTTCTCGGCGAGGTCGACCATCGCGCGCAGCTCGGCCTCGGAGGCGAAGGGGCCGCGCCGGAAGCCCTTGCCGGGCGTGAGCGCGTTGCCGATGAGGATGAGCAGGGGCGGGATCGGCCCCATGATCCTGGCCAGCGGCACCAGCACGTACGCGGACGCCGTCGCCGTGTTCAGGGGGTGCTGGCGGCCGATGGTGCGCGGCGAGACACCGACGGCGACGTACGAGACGAGGACCATGACGCCGATGGCGACGGCCAGTGACTCCCAGGTCTCGTCGAACTCCTTCAGGCAGGCGTACGTGACCAGGGCGGCGGCGGCCATCTCGCAGGCCACGCGCACCAGCAGCGCCACGTTCAGATAGCGGGTCGGGTCGGCGGCGACCTGGGCGAGCTTGGCGCTGCCGCGGCGCCCGGACCGGACCGCCTCCTCGGCGCGGAAGCTGGAGACGCGGGCGAGGCCGGCCTCCGCGCAGGCGGCGAGCCAGGCGACCACGACGAGGGCGATGGCGCCGAGGACCAGTTGCGGGCTCATGAGACGGTCGGAGCCGGGGACGGACCGGTCAGGCCCTTCTCCGCACGCCAGCCGTCCACGATGGCGGCCTGCAGACCGAACATCTCGGCCTTCTCGTCGGGCTCCTCGTGGTCGTACCCGAGCAGGTGCAGCACTCCGTGGACGGTCAGGAGCTGGAGCTCCTCGTCCATGGAGTGCTGCGTCTCGGCGTCCTTGCCCTGCTGCTCGGCGACCTCCGGGCACAGCACGATGTCACCGAGCAGCCCCTGCGGCGGCTCCTCGTCGTCCTTCGTGGGCGGCCGCAGCTCGTCCATCGGGAACGACATGACATCGGTGGGGCCCGGCAGGTCCATCCACTGGATGTGCAGCTGCTCCATGGCGTCGGTGTCCACGACGATCACCGAGAGCTCGGAGAGCGGGTGGATGCGCATCCGCGCGAGGGCGTAGCGGGCGATGTCGAGGATCGCCTGCTCGTCGACCTCGGTTCCGGACTCGTTGTTGACGTCGATCGACATGGTCGCGCTGGTCTACTTCCGTTTGGTACGGGCGCCCTTGTGGGTGCCGTTCTCCGTGCCGTTCTGGCTGTCGTACTGCTCGTACGCGTCGACGATACGGCCGACGAGCTTGTGCCGGACGACGTCCTGGGACGTGAGCCGCGAGAAGTGGACGTCGTCGAGGCCCTCCAGGATGTCCTGGACCTGACGCAGACCGGACTTCGTGCCGCTCGGCAGGTCGACCTGGGTCACATCACCGGTGACCACGATCTTCGAGTCGAAACCGAGCCGGGTGAGGAACATCTTCATCTGTTCGGCGCTGGTGTTCTGCGCCTCGTCCAGAATGATGAAGGCGTCATTCAGGGTTCTGCCCCGCATATAAGCCAGCGGAGCGACCTCGATCGTGCCCGCCGCCATCAGGCGCGGGATCGAGTCCGGGTCGAGCATGTCGTGCAGCGCGTCGTACAGCGGGCGCAGGTACGGGTCGATCTTGTCGTAGAGCGTGCCCGGGAGGAATCCCAGCCGCTCGCCCGCCTCCACCGCCGGGCGGGTCAGGATGATGCGGCTGACCTGCTTGGACTGGAGCGCCTGCACGGCCTTGGCCATGGCGAGGTAGGTCTTGCCCGTACCGGCCGGGCCGATGCCGAAGACGATGGTGTGCTTGTCGATGGCGTCGACGTACCGCTTCTGGTTGAGCGTCTTGGGGCGGATGGTGCGGCCGCGCGAGGACAGGATGTTCTGTGTGAGGACCTCGGCCGGGGTCTCCGGGCCGTCACCCTCCCCGTTCTCACTCGCCCGCAGCATGGCGATCGAGCGTTCCACCGCGTCCTCCGTCATCGGCTGTCCGGTGCGGAGCACCAGCATCATCTCGTCGAACAGCCGCTGGACGAGGGCCACTTCACGGGCGTCGCCGACGGCGCTGATCTCATTGCCCCGGACGTGGATGTCGGCCGCCGGGAAGGCCTTCTCGATCACGCGCAGGAGGGCGTCGCCCGATCCCAGCACGGTCACCATGGGGTGCGTGGCGGGAACGGTGAACTGTGCTCGGGACTGCCCCTGCGCAGGGGTGTGAGCTGTGGGTGTCTGAGTCATGGGCCGGCTCTGTAGGCCTGCTCATCCTCCTCGGTGAGACACGCTTGCCGGTACGGCAGCCTGGTGTCTCCAAGAGTACGTCGGGGCACCGACAACGCCGTAGGACTTTTCCGCCGCACCTGTGGCCTCAGGCGGATCTGCGGAATCCGATCGTCGGTACGGCCCGTCTCAGGGGCCACGCCCGGGTGCTCTCCGGAAGCAGCGGTTCCAGGAAGGCGTACCGGCCGAGCGCCGCGGGATCCTGGTGGTCGTAGGACTGCACGCGGCGCCACCAGGCGGCGATCTCCGACCAGCCGGGGGCGGACAGCGATCCCCCGAACTCCTGGACCGACAGCGCCGCGGTGAGGCCCGCGAAGGCGAGGCGGTCGGCGAGCGGCCAGCCGGCCAGCGTGCCCGTCACGAACCCGGCGACGAAGACGTCCCCCGCGCCGGTCGGATCCATCGCCTCGACCTCGATGGCCGGAACCTCCGCGGTCTCGCCGGTCCGGCGGTCCACGGCGTACGCGCCCTCGGCGCCCAGGGTGACGACGGCGAGCGGTACGTGTTCGGTGAGGGCGTGCGCGGCGGCGCGGGGACACGAGGCGCCCGTGTACCGCATGGCCTCCTCGGCGTTCGGCAGGAACGCCTCGCAGTGCCGCAGGTCGGGGAGTCCGGCGAGGTCCCAGCGTCCCGTGTCGTCCCAGCCGACGTCGGCGAAGATCCGGGTGCCCCGCTCCGCGGCCCCGGCGATCCAGTGCGCGCGCGTGCCGGGTGTCAGCGAGGCGACGGCCGCCCGCGCGCGGGGCGAGCAGTCGGGGGCGGGCTCCTCCGGAGGCGGCTCGTGGCCGTGGCTGACCATGGTCCGCTCGCCCTCGTAGGCCATCGAGACGGTCACCGGGGAGTGCCAGCCGGGCGCGGTGCGGGACGCGGAGAGGTCGATGTGCTCGCCCTGCTCCAGGGCGTCCCAGCAGTACTCCCCGTAGTGGTCGTCCCCGAAGGCCGCCGCGAGGGAGGTCTTCAGGCCCAGCCTGGCCAGCGCGGTCGCCATGTTCGCGACGCCGCCGGGGCTCGAGCCCATGCCGCGGGCCCAGGACTCGGTGCCGCGGACCGGGGCGGAGTCGAGGCCGGTGAAGATGATGTCGAGAAAGACGGTGCCGGTGAGATAGACGTCCCAGGGCGGGTCGTCGGAGCGGCGCAGTTCGGCGAGTGGATCGAACTGGGCCTGTCGGTACGGTCCCTTCCCGGTGGACGCGATCACGGTGCGCTCCCTGAGTGGTGCGGATTTAGGCCAGTGTGCACCAAACGCTCTTCAGGGCGGGGAGGGTCACGCCGGGCCCCCGCTTCCCGTCGGCCGCTGGCCTTCAAGCTGCGGACGGGCTGCGGACGGGCCGAAATCGCGCTCTTCTACCCGGGTCTTCATCTCCCAAACAACAAGTGCTCCAGATCACACCCCCCGCCTTGTCGAATGCACCCTTCCGCTTGATACAAATTGCCCGCGCGTTCCTGTCCGTCGACGGCCGCACCAACTCCCCTTCGCTTGGCCCCCCTTTCCGTCCGCATGCCCTGGGAACGCCCGTGTCCGCCCGCACCACCGCTCCGTCCTGGCCCCTCGTCGCCCTTTTCACGGCGGGCTACCTGGCCCCGTACCTGCTGCCCACCACCGTCGGCAGGCTCGACGCGGCCCTCCCCCTCTCCGCCACGCAGGCCGGTGCCGTCGGCAGCCTGCTGCTCCTCAGCTCGGCCGCGGCGGGTTTCGCCCTCGCTTCCCGCATCCACCGGCTGGGCGCCCGGCGCCTGGCCCGCGTGGGTCTGCTCCTCGCCGTGGCCGGCTACGGCACGGCCGCCCTGTCGACCAGCGTGCCCACCGTCATCGCCGGCGCTCTCGTCGGCGGTCTCGGCTCCGGTGCGGCCACCACCGTCGCCGCGGCCGGAACGGCCGCCCGGCCGGACCCCCACCGCACCACGACGCTCGGCCTGCTGAGCGTCTCCGCCCTCGCGGCGGCCGTCTATCTGACGGTCCCCCACCTGGGTCCGGGCCACGGCCTCCCCCTGGCGGCGGTCGCGCTCACCGCGGCACTCGTCTGGCCGGCCACCGCCCGTCTGCCCGCCGGCCAGGGACCCGCGACCGGCCGCCGCCCCGCTCCCCCGTCCGTCGCCGCGCACCGGCCGGCGCCGGGCCCGACACCCCCGCTCCCGCACCGCCGCCCGGGCCTGGTGCTCGCCGCGGCCATGCTCTGCTGGTCCCTGGCCCAGAACTCCCTGTGGGGCGTCAGCAGCCACATCGGGACCCGGCAGGCGGGGCTGGGCGAGGCGACGGTCGGGGTGGTCTTCGCGGCGGCGCTCGGCGCGGGCCTGCTCGGCGTGCTGGGCGCGGGTGCGCTCGGACCCCGTATCGGCCGGGCGCTGCCCGTCGGAGCGGGTACCGCCCTCATCGCGGTCTGCATCGTGGTCAGCGCGAACGCGGACGGCCTGACGAGCTTCGCGGTGGGCGAGATCGCCTGGAACGCCCTCTACCCCGTGGTCCTGTCGTACCTGATCAGCCTGGCCGCGTCGCTCGACCCGCACGGCCGCTGGGCCGTCCTGGCGGGCTCGGCGTCCTCCCTCGGCACGGCGTGCGGCCCCCTGGCGGGCAGCCTGCTCTCGGCCGCGGCGGGCTATCCCGCGATGGGCTGGGTCCTCGCGACGGCCCTGGTCCTGCTGGCCGTGCCGCTGGCCGCCGTGGCCCTGCGCACCACGGGCGGTCCCGTCGTCCGGGGCCCGGAACCGGTCCTGCGCGGCGGCCCCGTGGAGCAGCCCGCGGAACAGCCGGTGGTGGAGATCGCCGTGGACCGGTCCCGGCCCGCGCAGGGGGACTTCGACACGGCGGGCCCTCCGCACTCGGGCACGTCGCCGGCGGCTCCCGCGCCCTGAACGGCGGCCCTCAGGCCCCGAACTCGTACGCCTCCACCTCGGCGATGTACCGGGCCCGCCGCTCCTCGTCGTGTTCGAGGAACGACGCGGTGAACGAGTTCCGGGCCAGTTCGCGCAGCCGCTCCGGGGAGAGCCCCAGGGCCTCCCGCACCGCCCGGAAGTTGTCCCCGGCGTACCCGCCGAAGTAGGCGGGGTCGTCGGAGTTGACCGTGCACAGCAGTCCCGCGTCGAGCATCGCGGGCAACGGGTGCTCCGCCAGCACGTCGACGGCCCTCAGCCGCACGTTGGACAGCGGGCACAGCGTCAGCGGCACCCGGTCCCGCACCAGCCGGGCCACCAGCTCCGGGTCCTCCATGCAGCGCAGCCCGTGGTCGATCCGCTCGGCCCCGAGCACGTCGAGGGCCTCGGTGATGTACGCGGGCGGCCCCTCCTCGCCCGCGTGCGCGACCCGTCGCAGGCCGAGCGCGGCGGCGGCCTCGTACACCTCGCGGAACTTGGCCGGCGGGTGGCCGACCTCGGCGGAGTCGAGCCCGACGCCGACGATCGGGCCGCGCGGTGCCAGGTACGGCTTCGCGGCCTCCAGGGTCTCCATCGCGGACCCGGCGGACTCGTCCCGCAGAAAACACATGATCAGCTGGGTGGAGATGCCATGCACGGCCTCGCTCCGGTCGAGCGCCCGCCCGAGCCCCTCCACCACGGTGCCGATCCCGACGCCTCGTGCGATGTGCGCCTGCGGGTCGAAGAAGATCTCCGCGTGCCGCACGCCCTGGGCGGCGGCGCGCGCGAGGTACGCGTCGGCGAGATCCGCGAAGTCGTCCTCGGTCCGCAGCACGGCCATGAGCCCGTAGTACAGGTTCAGGAACGACTGCAGGTCGGCGAACTCGTAGGCCTTGCGAAGCTCCTCCGTATCCGCGTACGGCAGCGCGACCCCGTTGCGGGCGGCCAGGGCGAAAGCCAGCTCGGGCTCCAGCGTGCCTTCGATATGCAGGTGCAGTTCAGCTTTGGGGAGGGGCATCGAAGCATGGTACGGGTGTTTCACCGACGCTTCGGAACCGGCACCCTCAGCAGATCGTGCGCCACGGTCAGCTCCCCCTCGAACCCGGCGGCCCGGGCCTGCCGCTCGAACTCCTCGGGCTCGGAGTACCGCTGGCTGAAGTGCGTGAGCACCAGATGCCGTACGCCCGCGTCCCGCGCCACGGCCGCCGCCTGCCCCGCGGTGAGGTGCCCGTGATCCACGGCGAGCCGCACGTCCTCGTCCAGGAACGTCGACTCGATGACGAGCATGTCGCAGCCCTCGGCGAGCGCGTACACCCCGTCGCACAGCCGGGTGTCCATGACGAACGCGAACCGCTGCCCGCGCCGCACCTCGCTGACGTCGTCGAGCAGGACGTCCCCGAGGACCCCCTCCCGCTGGATCCGCCCCACGTCCGCGCCCTTGATCCCGTGCGCGGCGAGCCGGTCGCTCAGCATCCGCCGCCCGTCGGGCTCGACGATCCGGTAGCCGTACGACTCGACGGGATGGGAGAGCTTCCGCGCCTCCAGCGTGTACGCCGCCGAGGTGGCGAGCACCCCGTCGGAGTCCACCGGGGCCTCGGTGAGCGCGACCGTCTCGCGGTAGGCGGTCGCGTACCGCAGCCGGTCGAAGAACTTCTGCCCGGAGCGCGGGTAGTGCGCGCTGATCCCGTGCGGCACCCGGTCGAGGTTGATCCGCTGGATCACCCCGGCCAGGCCCAGCGAGTGGTCGCCGTGGAAGTGCGTGACACAGATGCGGTTCAGGTCGTGCGCGGCCACCCCGGCACGCAGCATCTGCCGCTGCGTGCCCTCGCCGGGATCGAAGAGGATGCCCTCGCCGTCCCAGCGCAGCAGGTAGCCGTTGTGGTTGCGGTGCCGGGTGGGGACCTGGCTGGCGGTACCGAGGACCACCAATTCACGTACGGACACGTCGGGTTATCCGGTCTCTTCCTATCCGGGCGGCCACTGCAGACCGCGGCCGCCCAGCACATGGGCGTGCGCGTGGAAGACGGTCTGCCCCGCTCCGCTCCCGGTGTTGAAGACGGTGCGGTAGCTGTCGAGCTTCTCCTCGGCGGCGACCTCGCCGGCCTCGCGCACGACATCGGCGAGGATCGCCGGTTCGGCGGCGGCGAGGGAGGCGGCGTCCGGGTGGTGGACCTTGGGGATCACCAGGACATGGGTGGGTGCCTGCGGGTTGATGTCCCGGAAGGCGAGAGTCGTGTCGGTCTCACGGACGACGGTCGCCGGAATCTTTCCCGCGACGATCTTGCAGAACAGACAGTCGTCCTGCGGTTCCCCTGCCATGCGCGGCCTCCTCGCACTGATTGATCGATGCCCCGGAATGGTACCGAGACCCCCAAGAGGGTCACCTGCCCCGCAAGGGGCGCGGGGAACGGCGCAGTCTTTTGCCTTTCAGGGGCGCGGGGAACGGCGCAATCCTTTGCCTTTCAGGGGCGCGGGGAACGGCGCGAACAGCTCCCCGCACCCGCACCCGAAGAACGCCCCCTACGCCCCCGGCAAGACAGGCGCAGCCTTCGCCGGACCCTCCTCAAGCGCCTCCAGCGCAATACGAACAGCCTCGTCGAGCTGCACGTCCCGCCCGGCGGCGTAATCGTGAGGCGTCTGGACAACCTCGACGTCAGGGTCGACGCCGTGGTTCTCCACCCCCCACTCGTACCCCTCAAGCCAGAACGCGTACTTGGGCTGAGTCACGAGCGTCCCGTCGACCAGCCGATACCGGCTGTCGATCCCGACAACGCCGCCCCACGTACGTGTACCGACGACAGGCCCGATCCCAAGCGCCTTGATCGCCGCGTTCACGATGTCCCCGTCGGACCCCGAGAACTCGTTGGCGACGGCCACAACAGGCCCACGAGGCGCGTCCTCCGGATAACTCGTCGGCCGCATCCCCCGCGCGAGGTCCCACCCGACGATCCGCCGGGCGAGCTTCTCGATGACCAGCTGCGAGGTGTGCCCGCCACGGTTCTCACGGACGTCCACGACGAGGCCCTCCCGCGCCACCTCGATCCGCAGATCGCGGTGGATCTGCGCCCAGCCGGGCGCCTGCATGTCGGGCACGTGCAGATACCCGAGCCGTCCGCCGGACTTCTCGTGCACATAGGCACGCCGGTCGGCGACCCACGCGTGATACCGCAGCGGCTCCTCGTCGGACATCGGCACGACCACCGCGTGCCGCGGATCGCCGCCGCCCGCCGGTGAGACGGTCAGTTCCACCGGCTTGCCCGCCGTGCCGACGAGCAGCGGTCCGGGTCCGGCCACCGGGTCGACGGGCCGCCCGGAGACGGCCACGATCGCGTCCCCGGCGCGCACCGCGACACCGGGTGCGGCGAGCGGCGACTGCGCGTCGGGGTCGGAGGTCTCGGACGGCAGGATGCGGTCGATACGCCACAGCGGCGCCCCCTGCGGACCGTCCTCGTGGCGGGAGACGTCGGCGCCGAGCAGCCCCTGCCGCTCCCCGTGCCCGTACCCGCCGCGCGGCATGACGTACGCGTGCGAGGTGCCGAGTTCGCCCTGCACCTCCCAGAGGAGGTCGACCAGGTCGTCGTGGGTGCAGACCCGTCCGAGGACGGGCCGGTACCGGTCCAGTACGCCGTCCCAGTCGACGCCGCCCAGGTCGGGCCGCCAGAAGTTGTCCCGCATGAGGCGGCCGGTCTCGTCGTACATCTGGCGCCACTCGGCGGCCGGGTCGACGCTCTGGCGGATGCGCGACAGGTCGACGGTGATGTTGGTGTCGCTCTCGTCGTCGTTCGAGGCGCGCCGGTCGCTCGGTACGACCTTCAGTTTGCCGTCGGTCCACAGCAGGATCCGCTTGCCGTCGCCGGTGACCATGAAGCTGTCGGCGTCCGAGGCGAGGTGTTCGATGCGCTGCTGGGCGAGGTCGTAGCGCTCCAGGTCGGTCTTGGGGTCCGGGTCGTCCGGGGTGGCGCGGGAGGCGCCGAGCACACCCCGTACCGGGTGCCGCAGCCACAGCAGCCCGTCCTTGGCGGCCCGCAGCCCGGTGTAGCGGGCGGCCTCCACGGGGAACGGGACGATGCGGTCGCCCAGCCCGTCGAGGTCGATGCGGGTCGCCGGGGAGCCCTCGCTGTCGGGGGTCTCGTCCTTGTCGGGCGCCTCGAAGGGCCGCCCGTGCCGCTGCGGCCCGAAGGGCGAGGGGGTGGTGGCGGCGAGGGTGATGAGATGCGGCCGCGAACCGCCGACGAAGGCGAGGTCGAAGACGTGCTCGTCGTAGACGGGGTCGAAGGAGCGCGCGGACAGGAAGGCCAGGTGTTTCCCGTCGAGGGTGAACGCGGGCGCGTAGTCGCGGAATCGCAGGGGTGTCGCCTCGGTCACCGACAGGTCGGCGGTGTTGGCCAGCTTGAGCTGGCGCAGCGGGCGCGGGCCGGGATGCGACCAGGCCAGCCAGGCCGAGTCGGGTGAGAAGACGAGCCCGGTGACCTCGCCGTCCTCGCTGCGGTCGACCTCGCGGACCTCGCCGGTCTCGCGCTCGACGAGCAGCACGCGTCCGTCGTGCGAGGCGACGGCGGCCCGGCTGCCGTCGGGGGCCATCGCGAGTCCGAGGACGCGGCCGAGCTGTCCGGCGGCGAGCCTGCGCGGGGTGGCGCCGGGTGCCACGCCGGTCGCCGGGGCGAACTCCAGCGCGTCGTCGCCCTCCGCGTCGGTCGCCCACACCACGTGCTCCTCGCCGTCGGCGCGGAAGGTGCGGGGCAGCCTGGCCCGTACGCCCTGTTCGGCGGCGAGCGCGCGGGCGGGCCCGGAGCGGTGGGTGACCCAGTGGACGGCTCCGCGCACGGCGACCGCGCTGCCGCGTCCGGTGTGGTCGGGGGCGGCGGCGCCGAACCAGCGGGACGCGTTCACCGGATGCGGCTGCAGGTCGACGCGCTGTCCGCCGAGCCGGATGTCGAGCCGGCGCGGCTCGGCCCCGTCGAGGTCGTCGAGGATCCACAGCTCACCGGCGGACGCGTACACGACGCGGGTGCCGTCGGTGGAGGCGTGCCGGGCGTAGAAGCCCTCGATCCCGGTGTGCCGCCGCAGGTCCGATCCGTCGGCGAGGGAGGAGTACACGGCTCCCACGTCCTCGTGGTCGGAGAGAAAGACGACCCGCTCCCTCACCCACGACGGGTACTCCAGGTTCCCGTCCAGGTCGGCATGGAGCCGCACGAACTCCCCGGCCTCCCCCTCGCGGTCGATCCACAACTTGCCCGCGGTGCCGCCCCGGTAGCGCTTCCACCAGGCGGCCTCACGGCCCATGGGCGCGGACAGCAGGACGGTGCCGGGCCCGTACGCGACATCGCCGACCGGTCCGTACGGAAGGGTGGTCGCGGGTCCGCCGTCGAGCGGGACGGCCCTTGCCCAGCTGCGGCGCAGGCTCGCCTGCCCCTGCGTGCTGAGCGCGAGCACCTCCCCCTCCGGGGTCCAGCCGCGTACCTGGGTCTTCCAACTGCCCCAGTACGTCAGGCGTTTGGCGGGGCCTCCGTCGACGGGGGCGATGTGCACCTCGGGGGCGCCGTCGCGGGTCGAGGTCCAGGCGACGGTCGTGCCGTCCGGGGAGATCCGTGGATGGTTCACCGGGACGTTGTCGGCGCTGACCCGCCAGGCGCGGCCGCCGTCGAGCGGCGCGACCCAGACGTCGTCCTCGGCGGTGAAGGCGATCAACTCGCCGTGCAGGTGCGGATACCGGAGATACGCGGAAGTCGCGGCGGATGCGGATGCGGCGGATGCAGGCTGTGTCACCCGATCACCCTATGCAGCCGTCCCATCCGCGACCAGAGCTTTCGATCACTTCACAGGGCGGGCCGCTTCGTCGCATTGATCACTTTCCCGAGATGCAGGAGCAACTCGGATTCGGATACACGGTCTGCGTCCGGGTGACGGTGACGGTCGCCCCGGGCTGACCGGGCGGCTGAGTCGTCGGGTTGTTGACGGGTGGCGTACCGGCGGCCTGGCAGTTGCCGAGGACGTTCAGGCGGAACACTTCCCTGCCGCCGACGGTGGCGGTGAGGTCGCCCCGCACGCAGGTGCCGTCCACCTCCTGCGTCACCTTGCCCTTGATGCTGATGTCCTGCCCGTCCTTGGTCTCGCCCGTGCAGTCGACGGACGCCACGCTGTGCACGCTCGGCGAGGTGCCGGAGGGTGTGCCGTTGTCGCCGTACGAGGCGGTGCAGGTGAGCCACTGCACGTCGACGCCCCGCTTCTCCAGCTCGCTCGTGCCCTTCTGGTCGGTGGTGATCGCCACGGCGGCGGTGTTCAGGCCGTCGCCCGGCTCACACGCGACCAACGCGAACACGGCCGCGACGGCGGTCAGGCCGATCGCCGGGCCTCGGTGTCGAATACGCCTCATTGCCCCCATGCACGGCAGCGTGCCACCGGTCGCCCGCGCGCGGTAGACCCCATGCGGCCACGCTCCCCCTCCGGGGGCTCCGCCCCCGAACCCCCTTTGTCCTCAAACGCCGGACGGGCTAAGAGATGTCCGCCCGTCCGCGACGTATTCAGCCCGTCCGGCGTTTGAGGACGAGCGCGCAGCGCGATATGGGGGCGAGGGGGCGCAGCCCCCATGCAGTGACGATGGGGGTCCCCCCGGTCGAGCGAAGCCGAGACTGGGGGAGGGTAAGGGCGGCGGGGGCGAGAAACGCTAGGACCAGCGCCCCGTCCGCCCCAGCAGCAGCGCAACCGCCGCCGTCCCCGCGGTGGACGTACGCAACACACTCCGCCCCAGCCGGCACACCTTCGCCCCCGCCTCGGTGAACATCGACAACTCCTCGGGCGAGACGCCGCCCTCGGGCCCGACGACCAGCACGATCTCCCCCTCGGAAGGGAGTTCGACCGTGGCGAGCGGCAACCCCGGGTACAGCCGGTCCTCATGCAGCACCGCCGCGAACTCCGCTTTGGCGAGAAACGCGGCAACCTGCTTGGTCGTCATCGCGTCCGCGACCTCCGCGAACCGCACGCGCCGCGACTGCTTGCCGGCCTCACGGGCGGTGGAACGCCATTTCCCGAGCGCCTTCAGACCGCGCTCGCCCTTCCACTGCGTGACGCAGCGGGACGCCGCCCAGGGCACGATCCCGTCGACACCGGTCTCCGACATGGTCTCGACGGCGAGTTCACCCCGGTCCCCCTTGGGCAGCGCCTGTACGACGGTGATACGGGGCAGGGGCGCGGACTCCTCGTGGACCTGGAGGTCCGTGACGACGAGCCGGTCCTTGCCCTCGGCCGCCTTGACGACGCCCTCGGCCCAGCGCCCGAGCCCGTCGGTGAGGACGACGTCCTCACCGGACCGCAGCCGCTTCACGGACACCGCGTGCCGCCCCTCGGGTCCGTCGAGCACGAACTCGGGCCCGCCGGGCACCGCGTCCACCACGAACACCGGAGCGGTCATCGGCCGGTGCCCCCGCCCTGCTGGGAAGACAACGCTGTCCTGGCGGCGGCGAGTTCGGCGGCCAGCACCTCCACGAGCTGTCCCGCGGGCAGCTCGCGAGCGAGCCGGTGGCCCTGTCCCGCCCACAGCGCCATGCCCTGCGCGTCCCCCGCCTTGGCGGCGGCCTTGCGCAGTCCGGAGGTGAGGTGGTGGACCTCGGGATAGGCGGCGGGCGCGTACGGGCCGTGTTCGCGCATGAAGCGGTTCATCAGCCCTCGCGCGGGCCGCCCGGAGAACGCCCGCGTCAGCTGCGTACGGACGAAGAGGGGGTTGGTCAGTGCCTGCTTGTGCAGGGCGTTGGCGCCGGACTCGGGGGTGGCGAGGAAGGCCGTGCCCAGCTGGGCGGCGCTCGCGCCGGCGGCGAGGGCGGCGGCGATCTGGCTCCCGCGCATGATGCCGCCGGCCGCGACGATGGGGATCTGCACGGTCTCGCGGACCTGCGCGATGAGTGAGAGCAGTCCGATGCCCGAGCCGTCGGTCTCCGGGTTGTCGCGGTGGGTGCCCTGGTGGCCGCCGGCCTCGACGCCCTGCACGATCACCGCGTCGGCGCCCGCCCACTGCACGGCCTGCGCCTCCTCGGCGGTGGTCGCCGTGACCAGGGTCAGCGTGCCGGCCCGGCTCAGCGAGTCGAGGACCTCGCGCGAGGGGCAGCCGAAGTGGAAGGAGACGACCGGCACCGGGTTGTCGAGGAGGACGGCGAGTTTGTTCTCGTAGCTGTCGTCGCGTCCGCTGTCGGGGTCGCCCAGCTCGGTCTCGTACCAGGAGGACTCACCGGCGAGCTGGTGGGCGTACACCTCGACGGCCGACCGGTCGGCGTACTCGGGCTGCGGCATGAACAGGTTCACGCCGAACGGCCTGCCGGTGGCCCCGCGCAGCTGCTTGATGTCCTGGTACATGCCGTCTGTTGTCTTGTACCCGGCGGCGAGGAAGCCGAGCCCCCCGGCCTCGGACACGGCCGCGGCGAGCTGCGGCACCGAGACGCCGCCGGCCATCGGGGCCTGCACGATCGGGAGGGGGAAAAGATCGGTCAGCGCGGAGGACATGACGGCATGTTGTCACGTCCTCCGTACAAGTCCGAATCCGGCCGTCCGCCGGGCATAAGCCACAGGAATCATCCTGCGCCGAGCCCGGCGGTCACCGCTCGCGCGCGGCTCAGGTACGGCCGTTGAACGCGTCCTTCAGCCGGGAGAACAATCCCTGCTGACCGGGCTGGAACTGCCCGGTGGGCCGCTCCTCGCCCCGCATCTGGGCCAGCTCCCGCAGGACCCGCTCCATCTCGGGGTCGAGTTTCGTCGGCGTCATGACCTCGACGTGCACGATGAGGTCGCCGCGTCCACCGCCCCGCAGATGCGTGATGCCGCGCCCGTGCTTGGGAATCGACTGCCCGGACTGCGTCCCCGGACGGATGTCGACCTCTTCGAGCCCGTCGAGCGTCTCCAGCGGGACCTTGGTGCCCAGTGCCGCCGCGGTCATCGGGATGGTGACCGTGCAGTGCAGATCGTCGCCGCGCCGCTGGAACATGTTGTGCGGCAGCTCGTGGATCTCCACGTACAGGTCACCGGCGGGGCCGCCACCGGGGCCGACCTCGCCCTCGCCCGCGAGCTGGATCCGCGTGCCGTTGTCGACACCGGCGGGGATCTTCACCGTCAGGGTCCGGCGCGAGCGCACCCGTCCGTCGCCCGCGCACTCGGGGCACGGTGTCGGGACGACCGTCCCGAAGCCCTGGCACTGCGGACACGGCCGGGAGGTCATGACCTGGCCCAGGAAGGACCGCGTGACCTGCGACACCTCACCGCGACCGCGACACATGTCACAGGTCTGCGCGGAGGTGCCGGGCGCCGCGCCCTCACCGCTGCACGTGGTGCAGACGACGGCCGTGTCGACCTGGATGTCCTTCGTGGTGCCGAAGGCCGCCTCGTCGAGCTCTATCTCCAGCCGGATCATCGCGTCCTGGCCGCGCCGCGTGCGCGACCGCGGGCCACGCTGCGACGCCGTCCCGAAGAACGCGTCCATGATGTCCGAGAAGTTCCCGAAGCCGCCGGCTCCGAAGCCGCCCGCGCCACCGCCGCCCGCCTGCGACAGCGGGTCACCGCCGAGGTCGTAGACCTGCTTCTTCTGCGGGTCCGACAACACCTCGTACGCGGCGTTGATCTCCTTGAAGCGCTCTTGCGTCTTCGGATCGGGATTGACGTCCGGGTGCAGCTCGCGGGCGAGCCTCCGGAATGCCTTCTTGATCTCGTCCTGGGACGCGTCGCGGCGCACGCCGAGTACGGCGTAGTAGTCCGTGGCCACTTACGACTCCGCCAGGATCTGTCCTACGTACCGTGCCACCGCTCGTACCGCTCCCATCGTTCCGGGGTAATCCATGCGCGTCGGTCCGACCACGCCGAGTTTGGCGACTGCTTCGCCGCCCGAACCGTAGCCGACCGAGACCACAGAAGTGGAGTTGAGTCCCTCATGGGCGTTCTCGTGACCGATCCGTACGGCCATGCCCGAATCGTTGACCTCACCGAGGAGTTTGAGGAGCACGACCTGCTCCTCCAACGCTTCGAGCACCGGACGGATGGTGAGGGGAAAATCATGTCCGAAGCGCGTCAGATTGGCGGTGCCGCCGATCATCAGCCGCTCCTCGGTCTCCTCGACAAGAGTCTCCAGGAGGGTGGAGAGCACGGTCGCGACCGTCCCCCGGTCCTCCGACTCGAAGGCGTCGGGGAGATCCTGCACCAGTTGCGGGACATCCGCGAAACGGCGCCCCGTGATCCGGCTGTTGAGCCGCGCGCGTAGATCTGCCACGGAGACCTCCCCGAAGGGGGCCGGACAGTCCACCATGCGCTGTTCGACGCGTCCCGTGTCCGTGATCAGTACGAGCATGACGCGGGCCGGAGCCAGCGCCAGGAGCTCCACATGACGCACGGTCGAGCGGGTCAGCGACGGGTACTGGACGACTGCCACCTGCCGGGTGAGCTGTGCGAGGAGCCGCACGGTCCGCCCCACGACGTCGTCGAGGTCGACGGCGCCGTCCAGGAAGTGGTGGATGGCCCGCCGCTCGGGCGCGGTCATCGGCTTGACGCCCGCGAGCTTGTCGACGAACAGGCGGTAGCCCTTGTCCGTGGGGATGCGGCCGGCGCTGGTGTGCGGCTGCGCGATGTACCCCTCGTCCTCGAGAACCGCCATGTCGTTACGGACGGTCGCCGGTGACACACCCAGCCGATGGCGCTCCGTGAGCGCCTTCGAGCCGACCGGCTCCTCCGTGCCCACGTAGTCCTGGACGATGGCGCGCAGCACTTCGAGCCTGCGTTCACTGAGCATCGCGCACACCTCCCGTGGTCTTCCGCGCGGTCATCGGTCGTCATCAGTCGTCTTCGGTGGCCTCGCCTGGCACTCAGCGCGCGCGAGTGCCAGCATCCCCGCGCCAAGTGTACGGCCGGTAGGTACGGGCCGGGCAAGGGCGGGCCTGCGATGTCGTGACGCGGAGCACATCGAACACGGCAACCTGTACGAGGGTGTCCCGCTCTGTCGGGAACATGCAGCCGCCGTACGCCGCTAGCGTCGGCTCATGAAGGTGACTTGGGAAGAGGCCGGGCTCGGCGAGTCCGGCTGGGAGGAGCTGTCCCCGTACGCGGGGCGGTGCCGGCTTCCGGTCTGGGACTGCACGGCCGGGCTGGTGGCGGGCGAGGACGCGGCGCTCATGATCGACGCCGGATCGAGCGTGCGGGAGGGCGCGTGGCTGCGCACGCGGGCGCGCCGGGCGCTCGGGGGCGGACGGTCGCTCGGCGGCGGGCGGGTCACCCACCTCGCGCTCACGCATCCGCACTTCGACCATGTCTTCGGGGCGGCGGCGTTCGCGGGGGTCGAGGTGTTCGGCGCGGCGGGCGCCGAGCGGGTGCTCGCCGACGAACGGGAGGAACTGTTCGCGGACGCCGTGCGCAACGGCGCCGATCCGGAGGAGGCGGCCGAGGCGGCGGACCTGCTGGTCCGGCCCCGGCACCTGGTCACCGGCGAGCGGACGCTCGACCTGGGCGGCGGCCGGCGGGTCCTGCTGGCGAACGTGGGCCCCGGCCACACCGGTCACGACCTCGCGGTCCTGGTCAGCGGTTCCGGCTCCGGCTCCCCGGAGATCGTCTTCTGCGGCGACCTGGTCGAGGAGTCCGGCGAGCCCCAGGCCGGGCCCGACGCCGTGCCCTCCCATTGGCCCGCCGCGCTGGACCGTCTGCTGGCTCTCGGGGGCGAGGACGCGCTGTACGTGCCCGGGCACGGGGCGGTGGTGGACGCGGCGTTCGTGCGGGCCCAACGGGACGCGTTGGCCCGGCGTTTCGACGTACCGTGACCGCCGCTCCGGGGTGTCGGTGTACCTGACCCGGACCGCTTTCTCCTATCGTCATCCGAATGCGCCAGTACTCAGCGGATCTCACCCCTCCGTGGAAGAAGCCCAAGCCCGTGCCCGAGGTCGCGGCGGACCCGGGGCTCGTGGTCGAGGAGCCCGGCACCGGGTTCTGCGGTGCCGTGATCCGCTGCGAGGCGGGGACGGTCACGCTGGAGGACCGCTTCGGCAAGCACCGGGTGTTCCCGCTGGAACCGCGCGGCTTCCTGCTGGAGGGGCGCGTGGTGACCCTCGTACGCCCGTCTTCCGCTCCGGTACGCCCCACGCGCACGGCGTCGGGGTCGGTCGCCGTGCCCGGGGCGCGGGCCCGCGTGGCCCGGGCCGGGCGCATCTACGTCGAGGGCCGCCACGACGCCGAACTGGTGGAACGGGTGTGGGGCGACGACCTCCGCATCGAGGGGGTCGTCGTCGAGTACCTGGAGGGCATCGACGACCTGCCCGCCATCGTCGACGAGTTCGGTCCGGGGCCGGACGCGCGGCTGGGGGTGCTCGTGGACCACCTGGTCCCCGGCACGAAGGAGTCGCGTATCGCGGAGGCCGTGACGAGTGAGTACGCGCTGGTCGTGGGCCACCCGTACATCGACGTCTGGGAGGCCGTGAAGCCGGCGTCCGTGGGTATCCCTTCCTGGCCCCGGGTGCCGCGGGGGCAGGACTGGAAGACGGGCGTCTGCCGTTCTCTCGGCTGGCCGGAAAACACGGGCGCGGCGTGGCAGCGGATCCTCGACTCGGTCCGCTCCTACCGGGACCTGGAGCCGGAACTCCTGGGCCGGGTGGAAGAACTGATCGACTTCGTCACAACCCCGGAATGACCTTCTTTCCGCCCCCGCCGCCCCTACCCGTCACGTCACGTACTCGGGGGCGCCGCCCCCCGAACCCCCGGTCCTCAAACGCCGGACGGGCTGAAGGATGTCGCCGGACCGGCGGACATCCCTCAGTCCGTCCGCGAATCTTTTAGCCCGTCCGGCGTTTGAGGACGAGCGCGTCAGCGCGATACCGGGGGCGAGGGGGCGCAGCCCCCATGCGTGACGGGAACGGGTAGGGGCGGCGGGGGCGAAAAAAGGTCAGTCCACCAGGTCCCGCACAACCCCGTCCGCCAGCAACCGCCCCCGCAGGGTGAGCACAGCCCGCCCCTCCTCGTACGGCCCGGCCTGAAGCAGTCCATCGGCCACCCCCCGCGCAGCCGCCGCAAGCCCGTCGGCCCGCAGCAGCGACAACGGACACCCCTCCAGGAGCCGCAGCTCCAACAGGATCCGCTCCACCCGCCGGTCCTCGTCCGAGAGCAGCTCACGGCCCGCCCCGGGCGACCGCCCCGCCGCCAGCGCCCCCGCGTACGCCCCGGGATGCTTGACGTTCCACCACCGCACCCCGCCGACATGGCTGTGGGCGCCGGGCCCGGCACCCCACCAGTCGGCCCCGCGCCAGTACAGCTCGTTGTGGAGGCAACGGCCGGCCTCGGAGGTGGCCCAGTTGGAGACCTCGTACCAGGAGAAGCCCGCCTGCGACAGGCGATCCTCGGCCATCAGATAGCGGTCCGCGTGGACGTCGTCGTCGGTCATCGGGACCTCCCCGCGCCGGATGCGCCGCGCGAGCTGGGTCCCCTCCTCGACGATCAGCGCGTACGCGGACACATGGTCGGGACCGGCGCCGATCGCCGCGTCGAGCGAGGCCCGCCAGTCGTCGTCGCTCTCCCCCGGCGTGCCGTAGATGAGGTCGAGGTTCACATGGTCGAAGCCGGCCGCGCGGGCCTCGGCGACGCACGCCTCGGGCCGGCCGGGGGTGTGGGTGCGGTCGAGGATCCGCAGCACGTGCTTGCGGGCGCTCTGCATCCCGAAGGAGATCCGGTTGAAGCCGCCGGCCCTGAGCGTGGCCAGGTAGGCGGGGTCCACGGACTCCGGGTTCGCCTCCGTGGTGATCTCCGCGTCGTCCGCGAGCCCGAACTCGTCCCGGACGGCCGCCAGCATCCGTACGAGATCGTCGGCGGCCAGCAGGGTGGGCGTACCGCCGCCGACGAAGACCGTGCGGACGGGCCGCGGATCGTCGCCGAGGACCTTGCGGGCGAGGCGGACCTCGTCGACGAGGGTCTCGGCGTAGTTGTCGCGGGAGGCCAGCACGCCCCCCGAGCCGCGCAGCTCCGTCGCCGTGTACGTGTTGAAGTCGCAGTAGCCGCAGCGGGTCGCGCAGTACGGGACGTGGAGGTAGAACCCGAGCGGGCGGTCGGCCGCGCCGGCCAGGGCGTGCGCGGGCAGCGCCCCGTCGTCGGGGACGGGCTCGCCGTCGGGAAGTGCGGAAGGCATGTCTTCCATTGTCCCGTACGCACGGAAGTCCCCACTCCGCCCCGGGGGGGGACCCTCACTCCGCCTGCAGCACCAGCAGCGCCAGGTCGTCCTCCGGCGGTTTTCCGCCGAACTGGTGCACAAGGTGCCGGATCCGCTCGGCGATCAGCTCGGCGTCCAGCCCCGCGCAGCCGGTGAGTGCGGCGGCGAGGCCGTCCTCGTCGTCGAACTGCCGGTGTCCGTTGCGCCGCTCCGTCACGCCGTCCGTGACGCACAGGACGCTGTCGCCGGGCCGCAGCTCGAAGGTCCCGCAGTGGTAGCCGGCGTCCTCGAAGACGCCGAGGAGGGTCTGCGGCTGGGCCACCTCGCGGACCTCCCCCGAGGGCTTCAGGAGCAGCGGCAGCGGGTGTCCGGCGGAGGCCACGGTGCAGCGCACCCCGCCCTCGACGGGCACCAGCTCGCCGTAGAGGAGGGAGAGAAACCGGTTCTGCGGGCCCTCGTCGGCGAGTACCCGGCCGCCGTCCGCGACCAGGGCGCGGGCCGCCGCGTCCGCGGTCTCGGTGGCGTCGTCGAGGAGCAGCTGGTTGAGCCGGTCGAGGACGTCGGGCACCGCGTAGCCCTCGCGGGCCAGCAGTCGCAGCCAGGGCCGGGCGAGGCCGATGACGACGGCCGCCTCGGGCCCCTTGCCCTGGACGTCGCCGAGGGCGAAGCACCAGCGTCCGTCCCCGGCGGGGAAGAGGTCGTAGAAGTCGCCGCTCGGTCCGCCCTTGTCGCACGGCTCGTAGACGAGCGCGCTGCGCACCCCGGGGATCTCGGCGACGGCCCCGGGCAGCAGGCCGCGCTGCAGTACGCGGCTGATGGTGGCCTGGCGCGCGTACTGCCGGGCCGCTCCGATCGCGAGGGCGACCCGGCGGCTGAGGTCCTCGACGAGCCCGGTGATCTCGTCGGGGAAGTGGTCCTGTCCGGCCCGTCCGATGACGAGGGCGCCGAGCGGTCTGCCGCCGGCGATCAGCCGGAACGCGAGGGCCGATCCGCGCTCCGCCTTCGCCCCCAGCGCCTCGGCCGGCCAGGGCATCGGTACGGGCCCGGAGCGCGCGGACTCGGGCAGCTCGGGCGGGTCCTTCTCCAGGAAACGGCGCAGCTCCTCCATCCGGTTCTCGCTGCCGTGCCAGACGCGGGCGAGCCGCGGTCCGCCGACGAGGCCGCCGTCGGAGCGGCCCGGCGCCTCGTCCTCCAGCCACACCGCGCACCAGTCGGCGAGCCGCGGCACGAGCAGCTGGCCGGTGAGCGCGGCGACCAGGTCCTCGTCGAGCTGTCCGCCGAGCAGGTCGGAGGCCTCGGCGAGGAAGGAGAGGGCGCCGCGGTTGAGCCAGTCCTGGTCCTGCACGGTGTGCCGGGGCGCGGGGGCGAGGATCTCGGCGGCCCGCCGGCCGCGTCGCAGGGCGTGTTCGCCCTCGTAGGCCTCCGCGGCCTCGGCGGTCGGGATCGCCTCGGCGGGCAGCCGCGCCCACACGGTCTTGACGCCGGTGCGGTAGGTGATGCCCCAGGCTTCGGAGAGCGCGGAGACGAGCCGCAGACCGCGGCCGTACTCGACGGCGTCGTACGGCCGCGCGGCGCCGTCGTCGCGGACGACCCGCTCGGGATGGTGGTCGGAGACCTCTATGACGAAGGCGCTCCCGCCGGGCGCTTCCGGGGCCGCTTTCCGGGCCCCCTCGGCGGCCTTCCCGGCGGTCCCCTGCGCGGTGTCCGTGCTGCCCGGGACCGCCACGGAGCAGTCCTCCGTGCAGTTGTCGAGCCGGCACAGCAGTTCCACGTCGGTGCCCGCGTGCACCACGGCGTTCGTCACCAGTTCACTGACGACCACCATCGCGTCGCCCACGAGCCGGTCGGTGACCAACTCCGTTCCCGGCAGGGCGAGTTCGGACCACTCGGCGAGCGTCGTACGAACGAATCTGCGGGCCGCGCCCGGCGCGAGCGAGTTGCCCGGCAGGGACGTGCGGGCCACTGTGTGCGGGCGCGCCGAGGCCCCAGCAGCACGGGACGCGGACTCCCGTTGCGTCGGAATGGCCCCCACTGTGCGGCTCCCTGAGCAGTTCGGACGAATACACCCCAAGCAATGCAGACAGAGTGACAGACTGGCTACGCCCATAAGCACCGAGTTACCGAAGTGGGCCACCATGAGTGAGAACAGTGCTATGCACCTGCTCGGAGACGGTCAGATCCGGGCATCGGACCTGCGTCCCCTCCTGGCCGCCATGACCTCCGCGCGGGACGGCGACTTCAGCAAGGTGCCGGAGACGGGCCACGGCATCGCGGCCGAGCTGGGGATGGTGTTCAACCAGATCGTGGACCGGAGCGTGCATTTCAACACGGAGGCCCAGCGGGTCCGCCGTGAGATCGTGCGCCACGGCCGGCTGGACGAACGGCTCGCGGCGAGCCCCGGTCAGGGCCACTGGACGACCCGGATCAACGACGTGAACCAGCTGCTCGACGCCCTGGTGGCGCCGGCCGCCAACGCGACGCGCGTCCTGGACGCGGTGGCGGGCGGCGATCTGACGCAGCGCGTCGATCTGCACGACGGCAACCGGCAGCTGCGGGGCGATCTGCGGCGGCTGGGGCGGGCCGTCAACAAGATGGTCGATCAGCTGTCCCTCTTCACGGGAGAGGTCACCCAGGTGGCGCGCGAGGTCGGCACCGAGGGCCGCCTCGGCGGACGCGCCAAGGTGACCGGCCTGTCGGGCAGTTGGCGGGACGTGACCGAGGCGGTCAACACGATGGCGTCCCGGCTGACCGCCCAGGTCCGGGACATCGCCCTGGTGACCACGGCGGTGGCGCGGGGCGACCTGACCCGCACGGTGACGGTCGAGGCGACCGGTGAGCTGCTCGAACTGAAGCTGACCGTGAACACGATGGTCGACCAGCTGTCCGCCTTCGCCGACGAGGTGACGAGGGTGGCCCGCGAGGTCGGCACGATGGGCGAGCTGGGCGGCCGGGCCCAGGTGCGCGGCGTCTCCGGCGTCTGGAAGGACCTCACCGACAACGTCAACTTCATGGCCTCGAACCTGACCTCACAGGTCCGCAACATCGCCCAGGTGACCACGGCGGTGGCCAACGGCGACCTGAGCCAGAAGATCACCGTCGGCGCCCAGGGCGAGATCCTGGAGCTGAAGTCGACGATCAACACCATGGTCGACCAGCTCTCCGCCTTCGCCGACGAGGTCACCCGCGTCGCCCGCGAGGTCGGCACCGAGGGAAACCTCGGCGGCCGGGCCCAGGTGCGCGGCGTCTCCGGCGTCTGGAAGGACCTCACCGACAACGTCAACTTCATGGCGGACAACCTCACTTCGCAGGTCCGCAACATCGCGCTGGTGTCCACGGCGGTGGCCCAGGGCGACCTCGGCAAGAAGATCACCGTCGAGGCGAAGGGCGAGATCCTGGAGCTGAAATCGACGATCAACACCATGGTCGACCAGCTCTCCGCCTTCGCCGACGAGGTCACCCGCGTCGCCCGCGAGGTCGGCACCGAGGGAAACCTCGGCGGCCAGGCCCAGGTGCGCGGCGTCTCCGGCGTCTGGAAGGACCTCACCGACAACGTCAACTTCATGGCCCTGAACCTCACCTCGCAGGTCCGCAACATCGCCCAGGTGACCACGGCGGTGGCCAACGGCGACCTCTCCAAGAAGATCACCGTCGACGCGCGCGGCGAGATCCTGGAGCTGAAGGACACCGTCAACACGATGGTGGAGCAGTTGCGCGCCTTCGCCGACGAGGTGACGAGGGTGGCCCGCGAGGTCGGCACCGACGGCCGCCTCGGCGGCCGGGCGCAGGTACTGGGCGTCTCCGGGGTGTGGCGGGACCTCACCGACAACGTCAACTACATGGCGGACAACCTGACCTCGCAGGTCCGCAACATCGCGCAGGTCGCCACCGCGGTGGCCCAGGGCGACCTGTCGAAGAAGATCGACGTCGACGCGCGCGGCGAGATCCTGGAACTGAAGTCCACCATCAACACGATGGTGGACACGCTGTCGTCGTTCTCCTCCGAGGTCACCCGGGTGGCCCGCGAGGTGGGTTCGGAGGGGCAGCTCGGCGGTCAGGCCCGGGTGGAGGGCGTGTACGGCACCTGGAAGCGTCTGACGACGAACGTGAACGAGCTGGCGTCCAACCTCACCACCCAGGTCCGCGCGATCGCCGAGGTGGCGTCCGCGGTGGCCCAGGGCGACATGTCCCGCTCCATCACGGTGGAGACCCAGGGCGAGGTCGACGAGCTCAAGGACAACATCAACCTGATGGTGGCCAACCTCCGCGAGACGACCCGCGCCAAGGACTGGCTGGAGTCGAACCTGGCCCGCCTCGCCGCCCTCATGCAGGGCCACCGGGACCTGATGGAGGTCGCGGACCTGATCCTGCGCGAGCTGACGCCGCTGGTGAACGCGCAGTTCGGCGCCTTCTTCCTGGCCGACCCGGAGGAGGACAAGGCGACCCTGCAGACGGCCCTGCCCATCAAGGGGCTCGCCTTCATCGCCGGGTACGGTTCGGCGCAGAGCGCGACGGTCGACACGGTCAGCATGCCGGTGCACGGGCTCGTGCGGCAGGCCGCGCGCGAGAAGAAGCGGATCCTGATGGAGGAGGCCCCGGCGGACTACATCAAGATCAACAGCGGTCTCGGCGAGGCGGCGCCCGCGAGCGTCGTCATCATCCCGATCCTCTTCGAGGACAAGCTGCTCGGTGTCATCGAGCTGGCCTCGTTCTCCCGCTTCTCCGACGTCCACCTGGCGTTCTTCGACCAGTTCGTGAACACCATCGGCGTAGCGATCAACACCATCATCGCCAACTCCCGTACGGAGTCCCTGCTCGGCGAGTCCCAGCGCCTCGCGATCCAGCTGCAGGACCGCTCCGACGAACTCCAGTCGCAGCAGGCGGAGCTGCGCCGCTCCAACGCCGAACTGGAGGAGAAGGCGGCGCTGCTGGCGACCTCGTCGCAGTACAAGTCGGAGTTCCTGGCGAACATGTCGCACGAGCTGCGCACGCCGCTCAATTCACTGCTGATCCTCGCCCGGCTGCTCTCCGACAACCCGGACGGTCATCTCTCCGACCAGGAGGTGCAGTTCGCGGCGACGATCCACCGCTCGGGCTCGGACCTCCTCCAGCTCATCAACGACATCCTCGACCTCTCGAAGATCGAGGCCGGCCGGATGGACGTACGCCCCAAGAAGCTGCCGCTGATCAAACTCCTCGACTACGTGCACGCCACCTTCCGCCCGCTCACCCTCGACCGTGGCCTCACCTTCGAGGTCGAGGTCGGCGAGGACGTGCCGCGCGAGATGTTCTCGGACGAGCAGCGGCTCCAGCAGATCCTGCGCAACCTCCTCTCCAACGCGATCAAGTTCACCGCGTCGGGCCGGGTCGAACTGCGCGTCAGCCGCGTCGAGCATCCCGAGCCGCACTTCACCCGGGAGGGCAGCGACAACGTCGTCGCGTTCGCGGTCTCCGACACCGGCATCGGCATCGCCCCGGAGAAACTCCCGGTGATCTTCGAGGCGTTCCAGCAGGCCGACGGCACGACGAACCGCAAGTACGGCGGCACGGGCCTCGGGCTGTCCATCAGCCGGGAGATCGCGGGCCTGCTGGGCGGCCGCATCATCGCCGAGAGCACGCCCGGCAGGGGTTCCACCTTCACCCTGTACGTGCCGGTCGTCAGCCCCGGGCACCCGCCGGCCGGGGCCGACGCCGAGGACCGGACCCTGATCCTGCCCGAGCAGTTGTCCACCGAGCCCTTCACCGTCCACGACCAGGACGACAGCTGGCCCGCGCCCACCAAACTGGAGGCGTGGAAGACGGGCCGCGCGGGCCAGGTCCTGCCGGGGCGGCGGGTGCTGATCGTGGACGACGACATCCGCAACGTCTTCGCGCTCACCCACGTGCTGGGCAGGGTCGGAATGCCCGTCCTGTACGCGGAGAACGGCCGCGAGGGCATCGAGGCCCTGGACCGCAACCCCGATGTCGCGCTGGTCCTGATGGACATCATGATGCCGGAGATGGACGGTTACGAGACCATCTCCGTCATCCGCCGCACCCCGCGCTGGGCCGGACTTCCCATCGTCGCCCTCACCGCCAAGGCGATGCCGAGCGACCGCGAGAAGTCCATCGCACGCGGTGCGAACGACTACGTACCCAAGCCGGTGGACGTCGACCAACTGCTGACCGTCGTCTGCGCGCTCCTGGACCCTGAGGGCGCGGACAACGAGGGGCAGGACACCGACGAGCAGGAGGGCTCCGCCGGAACCGTCACCACCGGAGCCGGCACATCGGAGGAACCCGCCGTCCCGCCGACGACCGAATGAGGCAGGCAATCAATCACCATGAGCACTGAGGCATCGACCGACGAGCGCGCCAGCATCCTCCTCGTGGACGACATGGAGGACAACCTGATCGCGCTGGAGGCCGTCCTGGGGTCCCTCAACGAGCCGCTCGTACGCGCCCGTTCGGGCGAGGAGGCGATGAAGGCTCTGCTGCGGCAGCGGTTCGCGGTCGTCCTGCTCGACATCCGGATGCCGGGCATGGACGGGTTCGAGACCGCCGCGAACATCAAGCGGCTCGACCAGACCAAGGACGTCCCGATCATCTTCCTGACCGGCACGGACTCCGACGCGGGCTACGCGTTCCGCGGGTACGCCACCGGAGCCGCCGACTATCTCACCAAGCCGTTCGACCCCTGGGTGCTGCGCGCCAAGGTCACCGTCTTCCTCGACCTGCACCGCAAGAACCAGCAGCTGGAGCGGATGCTCGCCCGCGAGCAGGCCCAGTTCGACGAGCTCGCGGAGCGGCTGCACGCCATCGAGACCACCATGTCGGCCGGTGACAGCACCGACGTGGCCGAACTGCGCCACCAGGTACGCCACATGGAGGACCTGCTGCGTGAGATGCGCAGGGGGCGCGGTCTGTGACCACGCCCCCTGTCCGGCCGCCGCGGAACAGCACCGCGGCGGCCCGCACCACGACTACGCCTCGCGCGTCCCCGCGTACATCTCGTCGATCAGGTACTTGTACTCACGCTCCACCACCGGCCGCTTCAGCTTGAGGCTCGGGGTCAGTTCGCCGTGCTCGATGTCGAGGTCGCGCGGCAGGAGCTTGAACTTCTTGATGGTCTGCCAGCGCTGAAGACCCTCGTTGAGCGTCCTGACGTGCTCGTCGATCAGCTTGACCGTCGCGGGCGCGGCGACGACCTCGGCGTACGACTTGCCGCCCAGGCCGTTGTCCTCGGCCCAGGTCAGGATGGACGGCTCGTCGAGGGCGATGAGCGCGGTGCAGAAGTTCCGGTCGGCGCCGTGCACGAGGATGTTGGAGACGTACGGGCAGACCGCCTTGAACTGGCCCTCGACCTCGGCGGGCGCGATGTACTTGCCGCCCGACGTCTTGATGAGGTCCTTCTTGCGGTCGGTGATGCGCAGGTAGCCGTCCGGGGACAGCTCGCCGATGTCACCGGTGTGGAACCAGCCGTCGGACTCCAGGACCTCGGCGGTCTTCTCGGGCAGCCCCTGGTAGCCCTCCATGATGCCGGGGCCGCGCAGCAGGATCTCGCCGTCGTCCGCGATCCGCACCTCGGTGCCGGGCAGCGGCTTGCCGACCGTGCCCGTGCGGTACGCCTCGCCGGGGTTCACGAAGGAGGCCGCGGACGACTCCGTGAGTCCGTAACCCTCCAGGATGTGGATGCCGGCACCCGCGAAGAAGTAGCCGATGTCGGGCGCGAGGGCCGCGCTGCCGGAGACGCAGGCGCGCAGGTTGCCGCCGAAGGCCTCACGGATCTTGGCGAAGACGAGCGTGTCCGCGACCTTGTGCTTGGCGGAGAGGCCGAAGGGCGCGGAGGCGACACCGGTGCGGCGGAAGTTGTCCTGGGTGACCTTCGCGTACTCGCGGGAGACCTCGGCCGCCCACTGGAAGATCTTGTACTTGGCGCCGCCGCCGGCCCGCGCCTTGGCCGCGACCCCGTTGTAGACCTTCTCGAAGATCCGCGGCACGGCGGCCATGTACGTCGGCTGCACGACCGGCAGATTCTCGATGATCTTGTCCACGCGGCCGTCGACGGCGGTGACGTGCCCGACCTCGATCTGACCGGACGTGAGCACCTTGCCGAAGACGTGGGCGAGCGGCAGCCACAGGTACTGGACGTCGTCCTTGCCGACCAGGCCGGTCGCGGCGATGGCCTTCGCCATGTACGACCAGTTGTCGTGCGGCAGCCGGACACCCTTGGGGCGGCCGGTGGTGCCGGAGGTGTAGATGAGGGTGGCGAGCTGGTCCTTGGTGATCGCCGCGACCTTCTCTTTGATCAGGTCGGGGTTCTTCTCCAGGTACGCGGCACCCCGCTGCTCCAGCTCGGCGAGGCCGATCACCCAGTCGCCCTCGTCCTCGGCGGACTCGACACCGGCGGAGTCGATCACCACGACGTGGGTGAGCTCGGGCAGCTCGGCACGCTTCTCGCGCGCCTTGGCGAGCTGCTCCGCGTCCTCCGCGACCAGCACCTTGCTCTCCGAGTCGGAGAGGATGAAGGCCGACTCGTCGGACTTGGTCGACGGATACACGGTCGTCGTCGCCGCGCCGGCACACATGATGCCGAGGTCGACGAGGATCCACTCGACGCGGGTGGAGGAGGCGAGCGCGACGCGCTGCTCCGGCCGCACGCCCAGTTCGATCAGGCCGGCCGCGATCGCGTAGACCCGGTCGGCCGCCTGTGCCCAGCTCAGCGACCTCCACTCGTCCGGCCCCTCGCCCGCGGCGGGCACCGGATAGCGGTACGCCTCGGCGTCCGGCGTGGCCGCCACGCGCTCCAGGAAGAGGGCCGCCACGGACGGCGGACGGTTCTCGATCAGGGTCTGTGTGTCGCTCACGACATCCTCCGGGGCCCGCGACAGTGCGTGACTGGCTGGTTGCGGTTAGCTCAGTAGCGGTCGTTGTTTAACTCGCGAGTAACGTCGAGTGGTGATCAGAGTAAAGCCCGTCCGCCCGGTGCGTAAGAGGCGGCGGCCTGTCACTTCCTACAGAGCGCGGGCGGAACGGGGCGGTCCGGGGACGACGCGGGCCCGCCGCGCGAAAGCACGACGGGCCCACGTTTTCGGGCCTGACCCGACGGTTGCTGAGGGCTACTTCTTCCCCTTGCCACTGCCGGCGTTCTCGTCGCTGGACAGCACGGCGATGAAGGCCTCTTGCGGAACCTCCACAGAGCCCACCATCTTCATCCGCTTCTTGCCCTCCTTCTGCTTCTCAAGGAGCTTCCGCTTACGGGAGATGTCACCGCCGTAGCACTTGGCGAGGACGTCCTTGCGGATGGCGCGGATGGTCTCGCGGGCGATGACCCGGGAGCCGATGGCCGCCTGGATGGGGATCTCGAAGGCCTGGCGCGGGATCAGCTCGCGCAGCTTGGCGACGAGCCGCACCCCGTACGCGTACGCCGCGTCCTTGTGCGTGACGGCCGAGAAGGCGTCGACGCGGTCGCCGTGGAGCAGGATGTCGACCTTCACCAGCGAGGCGTCCTGCTCGCCGGTGGGCTCGTAGTCCAGGGAGGCGTACCCGCGGGTCTTGGACTTCAGGTTGTCGAAGAAGTCGAAGACGATCTCCGCGAGGGGCAGCGTGTAGCGGATCTCGACGCGGTCCTCGGAGAGGTAGTCCATGCCGAGGAGGGTGCCGCGACGGGTCTGGCACAGCTCCATGATCGAACCGATGAACTCGCTGGGGGCGAGGATCGTGGCCCGGACGACCGGCTCGAAGACCTTGTCGATCTTGCCCTCGGGGAACTCGCTCGGGTTGGTGACCGTGTGCTCCTTCCCGTCCTCCATGATCACGCGGTAGACCACGTTGGGCGCGGTGGCGATGAGTTCGAGGTTGAACTCGCGCTCCAGGCGCTCACGGATGACGTCGAGGTGCAGCAGCCCGAGGAAGCCCACACGGAAGCCGAAGCCGAGGGCCGCGGAGGTCTCGGGCTCGTAGACCAGGGCCGCGTCGTTGAGCTGGAGCTTGTCCAGCGCTTCGCGCAGGTCCGGGTAGTCGGAACCGTCCAGCGGATACAGCCCGGAGAAGACCATCGGCTTCGGATCCTTGTACCCGCCGAGGGCTTCGGTCGCACCCTTGTCCTTGCTGGTGATCGTGTCACCGACTTTGGACTGACGGACGTCCTTCACGCCGGTGATGATGTAGCCCACCTCGCCGACGCCGATGCCGTCGGCCGGGGTCATCTCGGGCGACGAGACACCGATCTCCAGCAGCTCGTGCGTGGCACCGGTCGACATCATCTTGATGCGCTCGCGCTTGTTGAGCTGGCCGTCGATGACACGGACGTAGGTGACCACGCCACGGTAGGAGTCATATACGGAGTCGAAGATCATCGCGCGGGCGGGAGCGTCCGCGACACCGACGGGAGCCGGAACGTCCCTGACGACCCGGTCCAGCAGCGCGTCCACGCCGACGCCGGTCTTCGCCGAGACCTTGAGCACGTCCTCCGGCTGGCAGCCGATGAGATTGGCCAGTTCCTCGGAGAACTTCTCGGGCTGGGCGGCGGGCAGGTCGATCTTGTTCAGCACCGGGACGATGGTGAGCTCGTTCTCCATCGCCAGGTAGAGGTTCGCGAGGGTCTGGGCCTCGATGCCCTGGGCCGCGTCAACGAGAAGCACGGTGCCCTCGCAGGCGGCGAGCGACCGCGAGACCTCGTACGTGAAGTCGACGTGCCCGGGGGTGTCGATCATGTTGAGGATGTGGGTGTTGCCCGGATCCTCGGTCGGGGCCCAGGGCAGCCGGACCGCCTGGGACTTGATGGTGATGCCGCGCTCGCGCTCGATGTCCATGCGGTCGAGGTACTGGGCGCGCATCTGCCGCTGGTCGACCACCCCGGTCAGCTGGAGCATCCGGTCGGCGAGCGTGGACTTGCCGTGGTCGATGTGCGCGATGATGCAGAAGTTGCGGATCTGAGCCGGGGCGGTACGGCTCGGCTCGGGCACATTGTTAGGGATCGCGGGCACGCAGGGTCCTGTCTCTTGAGGCGCCTGTCGCCTCGGGTCGGATCGATACGTAGGCTCCATGGTCCCACGGGCGGCGACGTGCGACCGGTTTGGGCCGTCAGCGGGGCGACTGCTAATCTGGGCAGCTGTGTCTCCTGCCCTCTCTGCAGGCGACACGCAGGAAACGCAGGACCTAAGAAGAGAAATCACCGGCGCCCGAGACGTCCCGTCGTGAGACGTACCGTCTCGTGCTCCTGAACCTGAGAAGGCTCATTCGTGGCGAACATCAAGTCCCAGATCAAGCGGATCAAGACCAACGAGAAGGCTCGGCTGCGCAACAAGGCCGTCAAGTCCTCGCTGAAGACCGCGATCCGCAAGGCCCGTGAGGCTGCTGCCGCGGGTGACGTCGAGAAGGCCACGGCCGCGCAGCGCGAAGCCTCGCGCAAGCTGGACAAGGCCGTCTCCAAGGGCGTCATCCACAAGAACCAGGCCGCCAACAAGAAGTCGGCGCTTGCTTCCAAGGTCGCCTCCCTCCAGGGCTGAACCTCTGCCGAGTACTGGGCCACGGCCCCGCACTCACTTGATTCGAAGTGATTCGAACGCCGGAAGGATCTGAGCGGGCCCTCTCTCATCCGCTCCCGACCGGCACCCCGACTCGTACGCGACCTGCGTTCGCCACGCGGGTACGAGTCCCCAGCACAAACCGGGCCCCGGCCCTCGCCCCGCAAGGGGCGGGGACCGGGGTTCGTCTTTGCCTTTCAGCCCGTGGGTGGCAGGGCTGGCCTCTTGGCTTTCGCTCGTGCTCACTCGTGGAGGCCGGGGCCGGCCTTTGGCTTTCGGCCCGGGGGTGGCAGGGCTGGCCTCTTGGCTTTGGCTCGTGCTCACTCGTGGAGGCCGGGGCCGGCCTTTGGCTTTCGGCCCGTGAGCGGCAGGGGCTGGGCCCTTGGCCTTCGCTCGTGCTCACCCAAGGGCCGGGGCCGACCATGCCTTTTCAGCCCGTCCGGCGTTTGAGGACGAGGCCTTCAGGCCGATGGGGGGCTGGGGGCGCAGCCCCCGGAACAGGGACGGGAACTACCCCCGCCGCATCCGAGCCGCCTGGGCGACCGTGACAACCGCCTTCTCCAAGGCGTACTCGGGATCATCCCCACCCCCCTTCACCCCCGCGTCCGCGTCCGCCACCGCCCGCAACGCGACAGCGACCCCGTCCGGCGTCCACCCCCGCATCTGCTGCCGAACCCGGTCGATCTTCCAGGGCGGCATCCCCAGCTCCCGCGCCAGGTCGGCCGGCCGGCCACCCCGCGCCGAGGAGAGCTTCCCGATGGCCCGCACCCCCTGCGCCAGCGCGCTGGTGATCAGCACGGGGGCGACCCCGGTCGACAGGGACCACCGCAGCGCCTCCAGCGCCTCGGCCGCCCGCCCCTCGACCGCCCGGTCCGCCACCGTGAAGCTGGAGGCCTCCGCGCGGCCGGTGTAGTACCGCCCGACGACAGCCTCGTCGATCGTCCCCTCGACGTCCGCGGCCAGCTGGGTCGTCGCGGAGGCCAGCTCCCGCAGGTCGCTCCCGATCGAGTCGACGAGCGCCTGGCACGCCTCAGGCGTCGCCGACCGCCCCAGCGTCCGGAACTCGCTCCGTACGAAGGACAGCCGGTCCGCCGGCTTCGTCATCTTGGGGCAGGCGATCTCCCGCGCCCCCACCTTGCGCGCGGCGTCGAGCAGCCCCTTGCCCTTGGCACCCCCCGCGTGCAGCAGCACCAGCGTGATCTCCTCGGCCGGGGCGCCGAGGTAAGCCTTCACGTCCTTGATCGTGTCCGCCGACAGGTCCTGCGCGTTGCGCACCACAACGACCTTGCGCTCGGCGAAGAGCGACGGGCTCGTCAGCTCGGCGAGCGTGCCGGGCTGCAACTGGTCCGACGTGAGATCCCGTACGTCCGTGTCCGCGTCGGCGGCTCGCGCGGCGGCCACCACCTCCTGCACGGCACGGTCGAGCAGGAGGTCCTCCTGCCCCACGGCGATCGTGACGGGAGCGAGCGGATTGTCGTGTGCAGAGTTCCTGGCCATCGCGCCAAGCATCCCACGCACCACCGACAACGGGCCCGCACGCACCCTGCCTCCGGGCCTGCGCGCACCACCCGCCACGAACCCGCGGCTACGGCTCCTCGCGCCAGCCGTCCCACTCCCGCACGAACTCGTCCAGCTCCAGCGCGTCGAGCCGCCCGTTCTCGTCGTGCAGCACGAGCAGCCACTGCGCGTCCTCGGCGTCGTCCTCGCCGGCCAGGGCGTCCCGCACCAGCTGGGGCTCCTCGTCGAGTGCGAACCGCTCCCCGAGCGCCTCCGCCGCCTCCTCGGCGGCATCGCGGTCGGGCAGCACCAGTACATGTCTCACGTCGCTCACCCGGCCATTTTCCGGCACCGTGACAACGCGCCGTACCGGGGGCACCCTGCGACCGGACGCCCGGGTCAGCCCTTGGGGACGATCTGTATGTCCAGGTCGATCGTGATGCTCGTCCCCACCATGGCGATGCCCCGCGCGAGCATCGACTGCCAGCTCATCGTGAAGTCGTCGCGGCGCAACTCGGTGGTGGCCCGGCAGGCCGCCCGCACCTCGCCCTCCGCGCCGTTGCCGACCCCCAGATACTCCGTGTCGAGCGTGACGGTCCGCGTCACCCCGTGCAAGGACAGCGCCCCGGCGATCCCCCACCTGCTGCCGCCCCGGTGCGTGAACCGGTCGCTGTAGAACTCCACCGTCGGAAACCGGTCCACGTCCAGGAAGTCCGCTGACTTGAGATGCCCGTCGCGCGTCCTGACGTTGGTGTCGATCGACGCCGCGTCGATCACCACATGCATGGCCGACTGCTCCACGTTCTCGGCCACCCGCACGATCCCCGCGAAGGTGTTGAACCGCCCCCGTACCCGCGCCATCCCGATGTGCCGTGCCGTGAAGCCGATCGAGGAGTGGGTCGGCTCTATCTCCCAGTCCCCCGGCTCCGGTAACGCGGGCGGTTGCGCGAGATTCACGATGACGTCACCGAGCGCGGCCACCTCGTTATCCGGCACCGTGACGTTCGCCCGGTACGGGGCGTGCCCGTCGGCCGACACCGCGAGGCGGTACTCACCGGCGGGAACCGTCACCAGGAACGACCCGAACGGATCCAGCTCCCCGCCGACCACCCTGCGCCCCGCGGCGTCCGTGACCAGGAACTCCGCTTCCGGCACCGGCCGGCCGTCCGGATCCAGCACCCGACAGCCGAGCACTCCGGCGCCCTCCGGCATCGGCACCGCGGCGAGATTGCCCGCCGCCTGCCCCCGGTTCGAACGGTTCCCCAGCCAGCTGCCGACCATCTGCGACCCACCCTCGCGTCAACACACGCTGTGAAAACACTCGCTGTTGGGGAGGTATTCGACCACCGATGCGACTTTAGAGGCAACAGGCGACTACATCGCAGGAAACCAGCGCATGTGCTGGTACTACGCACGAGTAGCCCGAATTGAGCGTTCCGTTTATGTTCTTCCCTCAGTCTCCGCTCTTCCGGACAACCGGGACGCGGTCCAGCACCATCCCGAACCGCTCCCGATACGCCTTCAGCACCTCCTCGTCCGTGCCCAGGTCCACCGGCGTCCTCCCGCCGTCGGGGTCCGTGACCGTGAGGGTGCGCCCGCTGAGCGTGATCCGCCCGCCGTCCTTGGTGACCCGCGAGCAGACCAGCGACTGTGTGAAATGCGACGCCGGCGAGGTGCTGTGCCACCAGGCCCCGGCCACGAAGTCCCCGAGCACCCGCGGCCGTGTCTCCAGCCGGTACTGGGACTTGCCGTCCCGCACCACTTCCAGATCCCCGAACTCCCCGGCGCTCCCGCGCACCCCGGCCGGATCCGCCCCGGCCACGATCACCCGGAACGTGCCGGCCGGATCCGTCTGCTCGCCCCGCTCCCCGAAGGCCAGCGGGTAGTGACTGTGCGCCCCGAACCCGACGTCGGCCAGCCAGTCGCCCCCGTCCACCGTCCGGACCCGCAGTGCCAGATGGTCGTACGGAATCCCGAGCCGATCCTCCTCCCCGTAGACCCGCCCCGCGAGCAGCGTCACGTCGAAGCCCAGGGCCTTGAGCAGCCCGCCGAACGCCCCGTTCAGTTCGTAGCAGAAGCCGCCTCTGCGGGCGCCCACCACCTTCTCCAGGAGCGGTTTCTCCGCCAGCACGATCTTCTCGCCGAGGTGGATCGACAGGTTCTCGAAGGGCACGGTCAGCAGGTGTCGCAGCTGCAGTTCACGGAGTACGTCGGCGGTGGGCCAGGCGGGGTGGGTGACGCCGATCCGGCGGAGGTAGGAATCGACCTGTGCGGGTTTCATTCCCTCAGTCTCGCGTGATCAGCAGGTGATCGTCTCCTCCTCCCACGGTTACCGCCCCGTCCACATCCGTGCGCAGCACCTGCGCGCCCCCTGCTTCCAGTGCCGCCATCGTGCTCGGAGCCGGGTGCCCGTAGGGATTGCCGGCGCCGCAGGAGACGAGCGCGAGGCGTGGCGCCGCCCTGCGCATGAGGTCCGGGTCCTGGTGGGCCGACCCGTGATGGGCGACTTTGAGGACGTCCACGGCCGTCAGGCCGACCCCGGCCGGTGATCGCAACAACGCCTGCTGCGCGGGGGGTTCGAGGTCTCCGAGCATCAGCATCGTCAGCCCTGCCGACCGGACGAGCAGGGTGACGCTCGCGTCGTTCGGGCCCTCCGGCACCGGTGCCGGACTCGGTGGCGGCCACAGCACCTGCCAGTCGAGCCCACCCGTACGACGCCGCTCCCCCGCCACCGCCCGCGTCACCGGGATGCGCCGGACCGCGGCCTGCCGGTGGACGAACTCGGCCTGCTCCAGCGGCTCCTCGAACCCCGTCGTCTCGATCGCGCCCACCGACCGCCCGCGCAGCACACCCGGCAGCCCCGCCACATGGTCCGCGTGGAAGTGCGTCAGCACGACCAGCGGGACCCGGGTGACGCCGAGCGCACGCAGACACCGGTCGACGAGCACCGGGTCAGGTCCCGCGTCCACCACCACGGCGCTGCCGTCGCCCGCCGCGAGCACCGTCGCGTCGCCCTGACCGACATCGCACATCGCGAACCGCCAATCCGGCGGAGGCCAGCCTGTGATCACCCGGGTGAGAGGGGGCGGCTGCACCAGCACGAGTAGAAGCAGCACCCCGCAGGCGGCGCTCAGCCAGGGATGCCGCAGCAGCCTGCGCCCGACGAGCACGACGGCGCCGATCGCACCGGCGAGCAGCAGCGCCCCCGTCCAGTTTCCCGGCCAGTCCACGCCTCCGCCCGGCAGGGCCGCACCCACCCGGGCGATGTCCGCGATCCATCCGGCGGGCCAACCCGCGCACCAGGCCAGCACTTTCGCGACCGGCATCGCCCAGGGAGCCGTGGCCAGTGTCGCGAAGCCCAGCACCGTGGCCGGCGCGACCGCGAACTCCACGAGCAGATTGCACGGCACCGCCACCAGACTGACCCGCGCCGAGAGAACGGCGACGACCGGCGCGCACACCGCCTGCGCGGCCCCCGCGGCCGCCAACGCCTCGGCCCATCTCGGTGGCACCCCCCGCCTGCGGAGTGCGGCACTCCACCGCGGGGCCAGTGTGAGCAGCGCACCGGTGGCGAACACCGAGAGCAGGAAGCCATAACTCCGGGCCAGCCACGGGTCGTACAGGACCAGCACGAGCACCGCCGTGGCCAGCGCCGGGATCAGTGATCTGCGGCGGCCGGTGGCGATGGCCAGCAGGGCGATCGATCCGCAGGCCGCGGCCCTCAGCACACTCGGGTCCGGCCGGCACACGATCACGAAGCCGAGCGTGAGGGCGCCTCCGCACAGGGCGGTCGCCCGCAGCGGGAGACCGAGCCGGGGCGCGAGTCCGCGGCGCTCGATCTGCTGGGCCCGGCCCGGCGGCCCGATGAGCAGGGCAAGCACGATCGTGAAGTTGGCTCCGCTCACGGCGAGGAGGTGAGTGAGATCGGTCGCCCGGAACGCCTCGTCCAGCTCCGGTGTGAGCCGTGAGGTGTCCCCGACCACCAGCCCCGGCAGCAGCGCCCGCGCGTCCGGATCCAGTCCGTCGGTCGCCGCTCGCAGTCTGTCCCGCAGCTTCCCGGCGAACCGCTGCGTGCCGGACGGCTGCCCGACCACCCTCGGTGGCCCGGCGCCCCGCACGCGGAGCACCGCCGCGATCCGGTCCCCGCCCCCGAGCGCGGGCGCGACCTGTGCCGTCACCCGCACCCGGGTGGAGGGCAGGAGGGAGAGCCAGAGCGAGCCCGCCCGCCGCTCACCGGCCACCCCCGAACCCGATTCCGCCCCCTCCCCTCGCTCTCTCCCCCGCCCCGCGTCCACGATCAACAGCACCGGCGTACGGGTCCGCGTCACCGTCCCGTCCGCGTTCTCGACGCGCCGGACCTCGGCGTCGAGCAGGATCGCGGTCGGGGCCGCGTGGTTGCCCTTGATCCGGGGACGGGTGAGCCGTGGGTCGGAGGTGACCTCCACCTCGGCGGTCACCCGGGCGTACTGGCGCGCCGACTCCGGGATCGGGCCCCTGCGCAGGTCCGCACCGTGCAGCCCGCCGGAGGCGGCGGCAGCCGCGGCGCAGAGCAGCACGGCCGCGACGGATGCCTTCGACCAGGAACGCCATCCGCTCAGCCACGAACCGGCTCGCCGGTCGCCGCCCTCGCTCCGGCGCACCCACAGATCCGGGGCATCCGACCTCGGCTCGGGCTCCGGCTCCGGTTGCCGCTGCCGCAGCCGCTGCGGCTCCCACTCCGGCTTCGACTGCAGCACTGGCCCCTGCTCCGGCACAGGCGTCGGCGTCGGCGTCGGCATCCGCATCGGCGTCGACATCAACTGCGGGTGCGGCTCCCGCACCGGCTCCCGTCCCCGCGCCCCCGCCCACCCCCGAGCGGGCAGCGCACCCCGCACAGGCCCCCGCCCCGCGAGCAAGAGCCATCCCGCCACGGCCAGGCAGACGCCCACCACCCCCACGACCCACCCCGGCGGTGCGTCCAGCGTCGCCGCCGCCGTCGCCCATGCCGCCAGTGCCGGTGGGACCAGCCGCAGATCCGCCGGACCCTCTTGGCGAGGATGCGCGGCCCCGAGCGGGCTGCCGGAGCCCGCGTGCACAGCGGGCCGACGGCTCCGCAGCCCCGGCCTCAGCTCCGGTCCCGCCCCCGTCTCCGGCCCCTGCCCCGGCCCTGGTCCCGGTCCCGGCCTTGGTCCCGGTCCCGGCCCCGTCATGGCCGTACGCGATTCTGCAGGTCGGCGAAGCGGCGGTCCCCGATTCCGTTGACCTCTCGGAGCTCGTCGACCGAGCGGAAACCTCCCTGCCGGGTGCGGTAGTCGATGATGTGCTGCGCCAGTACGGGGCCGACGCCCGGCAGCGTGTCCAGCTGTTCCAGGGTGGCCGTGTTGAGGGCGACCGGCGCGGTCGCGTCGGGGACGGCCCCACCGGGACCCGTACCACCCGCGACCCCAGCCGCACCGGGCCCGGCCGCCGTCGGCGGCGCCCCGACCACCACCTGCTCACCGTCCACCAGGAACCGTGCGCGGTTGAGGCCTTCGGTGTCCGTGCCGGGACGCACCCCGCCCGCGGCCTTGAGCGCGTCGGCGACCCGGGAACCGGCCGGCAGCCGATGGATACCCGGTTCGCGCACCTTGCCGCTGATGTCCACCACGATCGGCGGGCCGGTCCCCGCTCCCACCGGGGCCCGTGCGACGGCAGTGGTCCCGGCGGCGGTCTTCTGCCCGCCCTGGCCCTCCTCCCCGTACGGAACCGCGGCCCTCACGACCTCCGGAGCCCGCACCGGCTGGGTCCGTCCCGACCAGAAATGCTGCGCGGCCAGAACCGCCGCGACGACCAGCACCACCGACAGTGCGGCCACGCTCCTGCGCTCCAGCCCGCACCTGGACTGAACCCACAAGGGCATCCGCTCCCGGACGGCGAGCCCGGCCCGCGCCCGCCACGAGGAAGCGCGCCGGACCTCCTCCACGACCCCGACCGCGCCCTCGACGTCCTCCGCGACCACGACCTCCTCCGCACCCCGGTCCGCGCCCTCGCCGGCACCCTCGTCCGCGGCCCCGTCCGCATCCCCGAGCGCTCCGGCTCCAGCCCCCGCCCCGGGGCTCCATCCCGAAACCGATGAGGTGCGTGGTCGGCTGCGGGCCGGTGAGGGCCGGTCGCGCAGTTCCTCGCGCCCCTGGAGGGCGCCGTCACCGCCCCCGTCACCCCACTCCGCCGGCGGCCCGTGCCGCAACCGCCCGCGCACCCTGGTCCGTTGAGGCTCCGGCGCGAAGAGCCTCTCCGCGCGCAGACGCAGCGCCTCCGCCGAGGCCTCTCGGCGCCGGGCCGCTCCACGATGCAGCCGACGCCGATGTCGCGTACGGCTGTCGGAGCGGCTACGGCTGCCGGGACGCGTACGACTGTCGGAGCGCATCCGGCTGTCCGAGACCGGGCCGCGGCCCGGTCCGCTGGTGGCTGTCGTGGTCCGTGAAGGTGATCGAAGTCCCATGCGACGAGAATCGGGCACGAAGCACGATCCTCGATGATCTTGGTCGATTCCTGGGGATTACCGCCCGGTTGTGGATAACTCCGTCACCCGCCGGAGTCGGTGCGGCCACTCCGGGCCGTCGATCCGCCCTCTCACCGAGGGGAGACGACCGCCCCCAGCAGACCGGGCCCCGTGTGCGCCCCGATCACCGCTCCGACCTCGCTCACATGCAGGTCGGCCAGCCCCGGGAGCCGTACCCTCAGCCGCTCCGCGAGGGCCGAGGCGCGGTCGGGCGCGGCGAGATGGTGGACGGCGATGTCGACCTGGGCGCTCCCGGCCCGGTCGGCCACGATCTCTTCGAGGCGGGCGATCGCCTTGGAGGCGGTGCGCACCTTCTCCATGAGTTCGATGCGCCCGCCGTCCAGTTGCAGCAGTGGCTTGACGGCCAGCGCGGACCCGAACAACGCCTGTGCCGCCCCGATCCGGCCGCCCCTGCGCAGATAGTCGAGGGTGTCGACGTAGAAGTACGCGTACGTGCCCGCGGCCCGTTTCTCCGCCGCCGTGACCGCGTCGTCGACCGTGCCGCCCGCCTCCGCGGACTCGGCGGCCGCCAGTGCGCAGAAGCCGAGGGCCATCGCGACCATCCCTGTGTCCACCACGCGCACGGGCACGGGAGCCTCACGTGCGGCGAGGACGGCAGCGTCGTAGGTGCCCGAGAACTCGGAGGACAGGTGCAGCGAGACGATGCCGGTGGCGCCGGACCCGGCGACGCGGCGGTAGGTCTCGGCGAAGACCTCGGGGCTGGGCCGGGAGGTCGTGACGGACCGCCGCTTCTGCAGGGCCAGGGCCAGCGAGCGGGCCGAGATCTCGGTGCCCTCTTCGAGAGCCTGGTCGCCGAGGACCACGGTCAGGGGCACCGCGGTGATGCCGTGGCGCTCCATCGTCCGCGGCGGCAGGTAGGCCGTTGAATCGGTGACGATCGCGACATGGCGGGACATGAGCTGGAGATTACCTGTCAGTGGGCGTGGAAGGCAGCCCGGGCTCTGCCGCCCGCTGCCGGACCGGCGGTATCAAGTCGTGCTCTCCGGGCGGGGCTTCTTCTCCCAAGGGTAGGCGGGCCGCTGCCTGGGCGCGTCGATCGCGGCCCGGGTGGGCTCCTCGGCCCGGCGCGATTCGGGGTTCTCCGGCCAGGTCTGCTGGTCCGCGGCGGCGGCCGGGGCCTCCGGCCACGGCGGCGGGGTCGGAGCGGCGGCCGACTCTGTCGTCCCCGCGGACGGGGCGGACGGGGGCTCCGTCGCCGGTCCGGGAACCGAACCGGTCGGCGGCGCGGAGGACGGCTCCGTCGTCCAGTGCCGCAGCGCCCCCGCCTCCATGCCGATCTGCGTGCTCAGCGAGTCCAGGTCGTCGGTCCCGAAGCGCTGGGCACGGTCACGCGCCGCCCAGCGCAGTGCGTCGGCCGATTTCGTTATCTGCTCGGTGCGCTCCCGCAGCGCGGGCAGCCGCTCGGCGAGGCGCGCCCTGTCCGGTTCGCGCTCCAGCCGCTTCAACTCGCCGTCCAGCTCGTGGCCGTGCGCGCTGAGCCGGTTGAAGAGCGCCAGGGACTCCTTCAGCGACTCGTCCTCGCTCACGCCCGCCTGCAGCGCGTCCTGGGTCGCCCGCATCGAGGTGCGCAGGGAGAGGCGCAGTTGGGCGAGCTGGCCCTGGGCTCCCGGCTGGGCGAAGGTTTTGGCTCGGAGGGTGTGGTCCTCCACGGTGCGGCGGGCCTGCGCGACGGTGCGGTCCACGCCCCGCTTGGCGGCGCCGACCGCCTTCACCGTGGCGTACACGCCCAGTGCCACGAACAGCACGAAGATCAGCGCCATGATGGCGACCACGGCTTCCATGACGGTCCTCTCGGTGCTGCGTCCGGTGCTTGCCGGTGCTGCGTCCAGTGCTTGCGGGCTCTTTCACGCACTTGTGGGCCCTTTCACCGTAAACGGAAAAGGCAGGCCGAGGGTTCCAGCAGAACCCCCAACCTGCCCGTAGGGGAAGACCCCGAGCCGCGCCGCACCGGCCGCCGCCCGGTCGTCTCCTACCCGGAATACCCCGGAACGGCGTTCCGTCACCTGCGCCGGCGGCCACGCCGCTGTTCCGTCAACTGAGCCGGAACGGTGTGGCCGCTCTCCTGCCGACTGCGCCGGAACGCTGTCGCCGCCGTTCCGTCACCTACGCCGGAACGATGTTCACCAGCTTCGGCGCCCGCACGATCACCTTGCGGATGCCCGCTCCGTCCAGCGCCGCGATCACCTTGTCGTCGGCCAGCGCCACCTTCTCCAGCTCCTCGTCCGAGATCGACGGGGAGACCTCCAGGCGCGCCTTGACCTTGCCCTTGATCTGGACGACGCAGGTCACGCTCTCGTCCACGGCGTACGCCGGGTCGGCGACCGGGAAGTCCCGGTGGACGACGGAGTCGGCGTGGCCCAGCCTGCGCCACAGCTCCTCCGCGATGTGCGGGGCCAGCGGCGCGACCAGCAGCACCAGCGACTCGGCCACGCTGCGCGGGATGGCGCCGCCCGCCTTCGTCAGGTGGTTGTTCAGCTCGGTGACCTTGGCGATGGCGGTGTTGAAGCGCAGGCCCTCCAGGTCCTGGCGTACGCCGTCGATCGCCTTGTGCAGGGCGCGCAGTGTGTCGGGGTCGATGTCGGCGTCCGCGGTCTCGACGACGGTGACGTCACCCGTGGTCTCGTCGATCACGTTGCGCCACAGCCGCTGCAGCAGCCTGTACTGGCCCACCACCGCGCGCGTGTCCCACGGCCGCGACACGTCCAGGGGGCCCATCGCCATCTCGTACAGGCGCAGGGTGTCCGCCCCGTACTCGGCGCAGATCTCGTCCGGAGTGACCGCGTTCTTCAGGGACTTGCCCATCTTGCCCAGCAGCCGGGAGACCTTCTCGCCCTGGTAGTAGTGGGCGCCGTCGCGCTCCTCCACCTCGGCGGCCGGTACGGCGATGCCACGGCTGTCGCGGTACACGAAGGCCTGGATCATGCCCTGGTTGTACAGCTTGTGGAACGGCTCCGCCGAGGAGACGTGCCCCAGGTCGAACAGCACCTTGGACCAGAAGCGCGCGTACAGCAGGTGCAGCACGGCGTGTTCGGCGCCGCCGACGTACAGGTCGACACCGCCGTGCGGCTGACCCTCGCGCGGGCCCATCCAGTACTGCTCGATCTCCGGGTCGACCAGCTTCTCTGAGTTGTGGGGATCCAGGTAGCGCAGCTCGTACCAGCAGGAACCGGCCCAGTTGGGCATGGTGTTGGTCTCGCGGCGGTACGCGCGCGTGCCGCGGCCGTCGCCCAGGTCCAGCTCGACGTTGACCCAGTCCTCGTTGCGGGACAGCGGGGTCTCCGGGGACGTGTTCGCGTCGTCCGGGTCGAAGGTGCGCGGCGAGTAGTCCTCGACCTCCGGCAGCTCCAGGGGCAGCATCGACTCGGGCAGCGGGTGGGCGATGCCGTCCTCGTCGTAGACGATCGGGAAGGGCTCGCCCCAGTAGCGCTGCCGGCTGAACAGCCAGTCGCGCAGCCGGAAGTTGACGGTGCCGCGGCCGACGTCCTTGCCCTCCAGCCATTCGGTGATGCGCGCCTTGGCCTCGGTGACGCCCAGACCGTCCAGCGAGACGTCGCCGTTCGAGGAGTTGATGATCTTCGCGTCGTACGATCCGAAGGCGTCCTCCCACGTCGACGTGTCGGTGCCCCGGCCGTCGGTGGGCTCGACCACACAGCGGATCGGCAGCTCGAAGGCCCGCGCGAACTCGAAGTCGCGCTGGTCGCCCGCCGGAACCGCCATGATCGCGCCGGTGCCGTAGCCCATCAGGACGTAGTCGGCGATGAAGACGGGGACCTGCTCGCCGTTGACCGGGTTGGTCGCGTACGCGCCGATGAAGACGCCCGTCTTGTCCTTGGCCTCGGCCTGCCGCTCGACGTCCGACTTCGAGGCGGCCTGCGCGCGGTAGGCGGCGACGGCCTCGGTCGGGGTGGCGTGGCCCCCCGTCCAGACGTCGTGGGTGCCCTCGGGCCAGGCGGCCGGGGTGAACTTCTCGACCAGCGGGTGCTCGGGGGCCAGCACCATGTAGGTCGCGCCGAACAGCGTGTCCGGGCGCGTGGTGAAGACCGGGATGGCGTCGCTGTCGATGGGGAAGTCGACGCGGGCGCCCTCGGAACGGCCGATCCAGTTGCGCTGCTGCAGCTTGATGGCCTCGGGCCAGTCCAGTGCGTCCAGGTCGTTCAGCAGTCGGTCGGCGTAGGCGGTGATGCGCATGTTCCACTGGCGCAGCTTGGCCTTGAAGACGGGGAAGTTGCCGCGCTCGGAGCGGCCGTCGGCGGTGACCTCCTCGTTCGCCAGGACGGTGCCCAGGCCGGGACACCAGTTGACGGGCGCGTCGGAGGCGTACGCCAGACGGTGGTCGGACAGGACGTCGGCGCGCTCGGCGTGAGTCAGCTCACTCCAGATACGTCCGCCGGGCAGCGCGCGTTCACCGCTCTCGAACTGTGCGACCAGTTCGGCGATCGGGCGGGCCCTGTCGGCCTCGGCGTCGTACCAGGAGTTGAAGATCTGCAGGAAGATCCACTGGGTCCACTTGTAGTAGTCCGGGTCGATCGTCGCGAAGGACCGGCGCTTGTCGTGGCCCAGGCCCAGACGGCGCAGCTGGGACTTCATGTTGCCGATGGCCGCCTCGGTGGTGATCCGGGGGTGCTCGCCCGTGGACACGGCGTGCTGCTCGGCGGGCAGGCCGAAGGCGTCGAAGCCCAGCGTGTGCAGGACGTTGTGGCCGGTCATGCGCTGGTACCGGGCGTACACATCGGTGGCGATGTAGCCCAGCGGGTGACCGACGTGCAGGCCCGTACCGGAGGGGTACGGGAACATGTCCATGATGAACTTCTTGGGCTTGGCGACCAGCCCGGGGTCACCTGCCAGGTCACCCTTCGGGTTGGGTGCCGCGTAGGTGTTCTCGGCGTCCCATACGTCCTGCCAGCGTGCCTCGATCTGCTCGGCCATGGCAGCCGTGTAGCGGTGCGGCGCTGCCGCCTCGGAGGCAGCGGTGTTCGTCTCGCTCATGATCCTCAAAGCTCCATCGATCGTCTCTGCCAGCGGCTCAGGAAATGAAAAAACCCCTCGCACAGGAGGGGGCGCCGCGCCGATGCCGGTCGCGGTTCTCCGACGACCGGGATTGATCAGCGCGGCTCACTAAGCAGAAGGCGTACGGCACGCATGGCGTCAGGGTACCGCAGCGGCCGAGCGGGCCGCGACGCGCTTTCGGCTACGCTCCGGCACTGAGTGTCGCTCCCCGCGCCGCGTCGGCAAACGCTGGACAAAGGTCAAAGGTTACTTCGCGTAAGGGCCGCTAAGGGACATCACAACTCCCTCGCCGCCCTTTGATAACAGCGATATAACTCAAACCTCGTACTCCTCGGTATGGCTCGACCTAGAGTGCGGCAGCGGGACCGCTTTCCCGAACTGTTCGGAGTTGCCCCATGAACTCTCGCCGCAACAACAGCACGCTCTCCCGGCCGAGTCGCTCGGTCCAGGGCGGAGTGATGGCTGCCGTTCTGCTGCTCATACCCGTCAGCGTCATCGTCGGAGGTGACGCATTCCGTGACTTCATCAACTTCGGCGCGGGCGTGCTGTCCCTCGTCGCCCTGACCTGCTCGGTCCTCTGGGGACTGGTCGCCACCGACCGGGTCTTCCTCAACACCCGCCAGCGCCTGATAGCCCAGGCCGTGCACCGCACGACCGCGGTGAGCTCGGTCGGCTTCCTGGTGCTGCACGTCACGGTCAAGCTCTTCCTCGACCACGTCTCCGCGATCGCGGTCTTCGTCCCCTTCGGCCTGGGTGTCACCGGCACGGGCCAGCTCATCGGATTCGGCACCCTGGCCGGCCTCCTGATGATCCTCACCGCTCTCACCGGCGCACTGCGCAGCAGGTTTGCGTCCCCCGCGGAGGTCGCCGCCCGCTGGCGCGCGGTGCACATGCTGGCCTACCCCGCCTGGTGCGCTGCCCTGGTCCACGGCCTCTTCGCCGGACGCGAGGCGAAGCCGGTCTTCGTGATCCTCTACAGCCTCGCCCTGGCCGCCGTCATGGGAGCACTCGCCCTGCGTGCGGCCCCCCTGCCGTTCAAGCGGAAGGTCGCCAAGCGCGTCCTGGCCCTGCTCGACAACGGCAACAACAGGTCCTTCCGCGAGGAGCCCCCGGCACGCCGTGCCGCCGAGGCCCCGAAGGGCGGCCGGCCCGGCTTCCCCGACCAGCCGATCCCCCAGCAGCGTTCCGGCGCACGGGACACCGGGGCCTTCCCGGCCGCCGGGTCGTTCACGGACACCGGCTCGCTCACCGACACCGGCGGCTTCGCGGCCGCCTACCGGGCCGTCTCCAGCACGCCGCGCGGCCAGGAGCCGATGATCCCCGAGGCGACCCGGCCCATGCAGATGCCGATCGACATGCAGCCCACCGAGGCGATGCCGCGCACCGACGGCAACACCGGCACCCGCTGGCCGGCCCCGTCGCCGCCGCTGTACGAGGCCCCGCCGCGCACCGACGGGCCGAACTACGACACGGGCGCATTCAGTGCCGTTTCCTATGACACTCCTCCGCCGGGCGCCTCGTACGGCGGGAGTGACTTGTACAACACCGGTGAGACGAACGACCCCCTCGGTACGTACAACCCGAACGACACGTACAACAGCGGTCCCGCCACTGAGACGCTGCCCGGTTCCTTCGAGGCACCAAGCAACGGCGAACCCTGGAACGCGCCTTCCGGAGGCTATTAGTGAACGAGGCCCTTCCCGACGTCCCCGAAGTCCGAGTGGTGGGCCTTCCCCAGCTCACCTCCGGTTTCGATCTCGTCGAGAGACTCGACCTGCCCATGCACCTGAAGGTGCACGGGCCGCTCGAGCCCATGGGCGGGGAGCAGCTCGCGCAGCTCTCCGAACGGATCAACCTGAAGGGCCGCGGCGGCGCGGGCTTTCCGTTCCACAAGAAGCTCCGGTCGGTCGCCGAGGCGGCGATCCGCCGGGGCGTACGGCCCGTGGTCGTCGTCAACGGAAGCGAGGACGAGCCCGCCTGCCGCAAGGACACGGTGATGATCAACCGTGCCCCGCATCTGATCCTGGACGGCGCCCTGCTGGTCGCGGAGGCCCTGGGTGCCCGCACCCTGGTCATCGGCGTGACCCGTGAGTCCACCCAGCGGTCGATGGAGGCGGCGCTCTCCGAGCGCGGGCTGACCAACCGGCGCGGTGCGACCATCCGCGCCCGGGTGCAGCGCAACCCGGTGCGGATGGTGACCGGGGCGGCGGCCTCGCTGGTCCGCTCCATCGACGGCGGCCCCGCGATCCCGCCGGGCCGCAAGACCAGCGCCTCGCAGAACGGCGTCGGCGGCGCACCCACGCTGCTGTCGAACGCCGAGACGTTCGCCCAGCTGGCGATCGGCGCCCGCATAGGCGCCGAGCGCTACGGGAACACCGGCCTGTACGACGAGCCCGGCACCGTCATGCTCACCGTCTCCGGGGCGGTCGCCCGGCCGATGGTGATCGAGGCCCCGACCGGCGTCCCGCTGCGCTACATCCTGCAGCTGGCCGGTGCTCCGCCGGTGCCGCAGGGCGTGCTGACCGGCGGGTACCACGGCAAGTGGCTGGACTCCGCGACGGTCAACGAGGCGATCGTCTCGCGCAACTCCCTGGACGCGGTGGGCGGCGCCCTCGGCGCCGGCGCGATCCTCCCGATCAGCATGAACACCTGCCCGCTCGGCGAGTCGCTGCGCGTGGCCCAGTGGCTGGCCGAGGAGAGCGCCGGCCAGTGCGGCCCCTGCTACCTCGGCCTTCCGGCCGCGGCCCGCGGCATGGAGGACATCCTCAACGGCGGCGGTCCGGCCGCCCTTGAGGCGCTCAAGCAGGTCGCCAACGCCGTGAAGCGGCGCGGCGCGTGCTCGCACCCGGACGGCTCCGCGATGTTCCTGGAGTCGACCATCAAGGCCTTCACGGACGACCTGGCCGCCCATGTCCTCGGCAACGGCTGCGGACGGCCCGTGGAGGGCGTTCTGCCGCTCTTCGAGGGCGGTCAGCAGCCCACCGGCATCCCGGGCGGCCAGCCCGAGGAGGAGCAGGGTCCCAGCCGCCAGAAGATCTACGTCGACTGGACGCTCTGCCGCGGGCACGGTCTGTGCGCGGACATCCTCCCGGAGGTCTTCCAGCTGGGCGCCGACGGCTTCCCGACGGTCGCCCAGGCGCAGGTCCCCCGGTACGCGGAGGCGAAGGCGCTGCGGGCCGTACGACGCTGCCCGGCGCTCGCCCTGCGCCTGGAGGAGGACACCCGCGGAGCGGCCCCCCGGCAGAACCTGCCCGCCGTGCGCGAGGGCGGCGGAGGCGGCCGTCGCGCGCTGGGCCGAGGCCGCTGACCCACCGGCGGCCCGGCGGTCCGGGCCGCCGAACCGCACGCCCCGGTACGCCGGTGCTGCGAGACACCGCGGCTCCAGGACGTCGCCACACGAAAAAGCGGGCCATCCTGATCGGATGGCCCGCTTTCATCTGCTGTGGAGCTAAGGAGAATTGAACTCCTGACCTCCTGCATGCCATGCAGGCGCTCTACCAACTGAGCTATAGCCCCTTGCGGTGTTCCACCGGGTTTCCCCGGCGGCGACGCCAACATTACCGGTCCTCCCGGCGCACCACCAAATCGTTTCCGGTGCCCATGGACAACCTCGGCAGAAGTGACGGCCGGGGCAGGCGGTGCACGCCCTCAACCGGGGCCCTGCGCAAAGGAGTCGCCTCTGCGGTCGCAGCCGCAGCCGGGGATGCCCTGGGGGCGGAACCCCGGCCGGGTCAGGCCGTGGCGAACGAATAAAAACGCTTGAGCGTGCAGTGCTCATCGAGGAGCCGGCCGTAGATCGGCTCCCCCTCCAGCTCGCGGTACGTCTCGATGGGGTCGCCTTTTATGATCAGCGCCCGTGCGCATTCCTCGCACCAGTACTGATAGTCGTGGTTGACGGGTTCCATGTCGCGGACGATCGGCGTACCACTGCCGCACCAATCGCACTTTCGCCTGTGTGCACCCATCGATCAGCTCCAGCTGCGGCCGCAGGCCGTGCACACGTAGGAAACTCCTCCGTTGTCGCCGGGGACCTGAGCGACGTGGGCCGAACCGCGGGGAGGGCAGTCGAGGCGCGTGATCCTGTCGCGTGTCACCTCGGATCCGGGAAGGTCGTCGACCTCCCCGAGGATGCTCGCAGGCATCGCCACTCCCTCCCGTCGGGCCGCGCCCCCTTCCGGCCGTTTGATTCTGCCACGGCCGGAGCAATACGGTCAGCGACGCCTTCGTACCAGTCCGGACACAGCACTTGCCGAGGTGGTCGCGGCCGGCGCAAACGTGCAGACCAGCAGTGCGTCCGAAGAGGTATACGCCTGAAGAGGCCCAAGTGACTCAACATGCCGCGAAGAGAGGACAACGAAAGATCCCGCCCCCTGACGGGGACGGGATCTTCGACGTGTGGAGCTGAACTGTGGAGCTAAGGAGAATTGAACTCCTGACCTCCTGCATGCCATGCAGGCGCTCTACCAACTGAGCTATAGCCCCTTGTGCTGTCCCACCCGCTTTCCCGGCGGCGGAACAAGAAGAACTTTAGCCTGCGACCAGCCGGAAAGTGAAATCCGGTGCTGGGGGGCACCGGTGCCCGCACGGAGCACCCGGCGGTACCGCGCCCCTTGAGGGGCGCGGGGCTGTGTCGACGTGCGGCTCCGCCGCGTGGGCGCGACAAGCCCCCATCGACCCGCGGGCCGTCACCGTGCACCCGGCGGAGCGCTCAGTCGTCGTCGCCCAGCACCGGCTCGGGCAGGGTCCCGGCGTTGTGCTCCAGCAGCCGCCACCCGCGGGCGCCCTCGCCGAGGACGGACCAGCAGCAGTTGGAGAGGCCGCCGAGGCTTTCCCAGTGCTGGGAGTCCAGGCCGAGGAGGCGGCCGATGGTGGTGCGGATGGTGCCGCCGTGGCTGACGACCACGAGAGTGCCGTCGTCGGGCAGCTTCTCGGCATGCCGGAGCACCACCGGGGCCGCACGGTCGGCGACCTCGGTCTCCAGTTCGCCACCGCCCCGGCGAACGGCCTCACCGCGCTTCCACGCCGTGTACTGATCGCCGTAGCGCGCGATGATCTCCTCGTGCGTCAGGCCCTGCCAGGCGCCCGCGTACGTCTCGCGCAGGTTCTCGTCGTGCGTCACGTCGAGGCCGGTGAGCGCGGACAGCTCACCCGCGGTGTGAGCGGCCCGCTGCAGGTCCGAGGCGACTATCGCGTCGGGCTTCAGGGACGCGAGCAGCCGGGCGGCGCGGCGGGCCTGGCCCACGCCGGTCTCGGTCAACTCGACGTCCGTGGTGCCCTGGAAGCGACGCTCCACGTTCCACAGGGTCTGGCCGTGGCGCCACAGGATGACGCGGCGCCCCCGGCCCGCCTTCTTCCCCGCGTCGGACAGCGGCTTGCCGTCCGACGCGGGACGCTCCGCGCCGGCGGTCATCGAAGTTCTCCGCGCAGCTCCGCGTCTTCCTCCGCGTCCTGGACCTTGGCGTGCTCGGCGGCCTTGCCCCGGGTGGCCTTGGCGTCGGCGGGCAGGTCGAGCTCGGGGCAGTCCTTCCAGAGCCGCTCCAGCGCGTAGAACACGCGCTCCTCGCTGTGCTGGACGTGCACCACGATGTCGACGTAGTCCAGCAGGATCCAGCGGGCGTCGCGGTCGCCCTCGCGGCGCACCGGCTTCGTGCCGAGCTCCTTGTTCAGCCGCTCCTCGATCTCGTCGACGATCGACTTGACCTGGCGGTCGTTGGGCGCGGAGGCCAGCAGGAAGGCGTCCGTGATCGACAGCACGTCGCTGACGTCGTACGCGATGATGTCGTGCGCGAGCTTGTCGGCGGCCGCCTGCGCGGCGGTGGTGATGAGCTCGACAGAACGGTCAGTGGCGGTCACTACAAGGCTTTCCGTAGGCGGTCAGGAACCCCGGGGGGTTATACCCCAAGGGTCTCACGGACCGCCGACAGCACCCCACGCGATAAAACGATCACCCCGTGGGCCCGGTGAGCCCGGCGGGCCCGCCTACTCGCTCACCTTGTAGTCCTGGCCCAGCACCACCGACACGTCCGCGTTCGAGGTGACCTTGCCCTTCTTGACGGCGGCCGTGGGCAGGCCCAGCGTCTTGGCGACCTCCACCGCGTCCTCCTTCTTCGCGGCGTCGGCGTATGTGATCTCGGACACCGCCTGCGCGACATCGGCCGTACCGCCGTCGACGAAGGTGTAGCCGCCGTTGAGCAGCACGACCCTGGCCTTCTCGGTGGCGTCCTCGTCGGCGGTGGCGTTGCGGATGCCGACCTGGACGGCGGCGCCCTTCTCGGGGCTCTTGGCGGCGCCGCCGAGCACCTCCTTGACCACGCTGTCACTGGCCTGCGCGGTGAGCCGGCCGTCCGTCTGGACCGGCAGCATCGCCGTCTTGAAGTCGCCCTCCTTGGCACGGTCCGCGAGCTTGGCGAGGAACACGCCCAGGTCCTTGTCGGTCAGGGAGGGGTCGAGGATCTGCGCGAGCGTCTGCACGGTGGTCGTCGCGGCCTGCGAGTCGGACGACAGCTTGCGCAGCACACCCTGCATGACCTGCCCGAACCGCTGCAGCTGCGCGTTCTGCGACTCCCCGGAGGCGCGGTACGTGGCGTACGCGACGGCCATCTTGCCGCTGAGCGTCTGCTCCTCGCCCTTCTTGACGAGGGGCGCCTCGCCCTTCTTCTTCGCCTCGGGGTCCGGCACGTCCGCGTCGGTGTCGATGTCGATGTTCCCGACGAGCTCGACCAGGTTGTTGAGGTACGGGGTGTCGAGGCGCCAGGTGCCCTCGATGTCCGTACCGAGCACGGTGTCGAGTTCGTCGCGGGTCCCCGAGGAACCGTCGTCGTCGACCGACTTGGAGAGGGTGGTCGCGCTGCCGTCGTCGTCCGTCAGGGCGAGGGAGTTGGGCAGCAGGACCGTGGCGCCCTGCTTGGTGGTGGTGTTGTCGACGAGCAGGGCCGTCGAGGTGCCGCTGCCCTTGGTGTTGTGCAGGTGCACGACGATCACGTCGCGCTTCTGGGCGCCGGACGCGGTGGTCGCGCCGGTCTTCGAGTCCGACGACGACCCGGGCAGCTTCCCGGCGAACCAGAGGTAGCCGGCCCCGCCGACCACGACCATCGCGAGGACGACGACGAGGGCGACGACCCGGCCACGCGCGCGGCGCTTGGCCTCCTCGCGCCGCTCGGTGCGGTTCTCGGTGAACTTGAGCCAGTCGATGACATCCTCGGACTGCTCGGGCTGCTCCTCGACGAACGCGAACTGCTCGGTGCGGTAGTCGGGTTCGCCCTGCCGCTCGTCCGCCTCCGACGGTGCCGGGGCATCCGTGGGACCCGCCTGCTGCGGGATGTAGGCGGTCTGCTCGGCGACCCGGGGCTGCTGCCGGCCGGTGTCATAGGACGACACAGGCTGCTGCTGACCGGTGTCGTACGACCCCATGGGCGACGCCTGCTGCTGACCGGCCCGTTGCTGTCCGGGCTGCTGCTGTCCGGGCTGCTGCTGTCCGGGCTGATGCCCCGCCTGCTGCTGTCCCGCCTGCTGCCCCGTCGCGTACGGGTCGTAGCCGTAGCCCTGCCCGTACCCCTGCTGCTGCCCGTAGTCCTGGCCGTAGCCCTGCGCGGGGACCTGTCCCTGGGCCTCGGCCTGCCCGTGTCCCTGGCCCTGGCCATGTCCCTGCGCGTGCCCCTGTGCCTGCGCGCCGTAGGGGTCGTACGAGCCGTACTCGTCCTGTTGCACAGAGTGCTGAGGGTGTTGCGGAGACTGCCCCGGCTGCGGCACCTGACGGTACACAGGCTGCCCGAACTCGTCGTAGCCGACGAGTTCGTACTGGTCGCCCCCGTACCCAGCGTCGTATCGGTCGTTCACCGGTGCCCCTCTCGGCTCACTCGCCGCGGTACAGCTCACGCTTGTCGATGTAGCGCACCACACCGTCCGGCACCAGGTACCAGACCGGGTCACCTTTCGCGACCCGGACCCGGCAGTCCGTGGACGAGATGGCGAGCGCGGGGACCTCGACGAGCGAGACACCGCCCTCCGGCAGCCCGGTGTCGGTCAGTATGTGGCCGGGCCGGGTGACCCCGATGAAGTGCGCGAGGGAGAACAGCTCGTCGGCGTCGCGCCAGGTGAGGATCTGGCCGAGCGCGTCGGCGCCGGTGATGAAGAAGAGGTCCGTGTCGGGGTTGAGCATGCGCAGGTCGCGCAGCGTGTCCGTGGTGTAGGTCGGACCGCCGCGGTCGATGTCGATGCGGCTCACGGAGAACTGCGGGTTCTCGGCGGTCGAGATGACCGTCATCAGATAGCGGTCCTCGGCCGGGGAGACCTTGCGGTCGGTCTTCTGCCACGGCTGTCCGGTCGGCACGAACACCACCTCGTCGAGGTGGAACCGCGCGGCGACCTCACTGGCGGCCACGAGGTGTCCGTGATGGATCGGGTCAAACGTTCCGCCCATGACGCCGAGGCGGCGCTTGCCCGGGTTCGACGGTCCGTTGCCCGTGCCACGCCGTGCGCCGTGTGCCACGACGCCCGCCGGACCGGTAGGCATGTCCTGCTCTCCCATGCGTGCAGACCCTACCGGCCCGGACGGCGGGCTCTGTCGCGCGGCCGTCAGCGGTCCCGGTTGAAACGGGTGGTGATCCACAGCAGCAGCAGGAGGGCGAGAAAGGCTCCGCCGCCGACGAACAGGGGGTTCAGGCTCTCGTGGTTGCCACCGTGCTCCTCGCCCTCGGCGGCAAGTGTGACCAACTGGGCAGCGGCGCTGTGGAAGCTCATCTTCAGCAGGACCTATCCGATGTGGGCGGGATAAAGACTTCCGCACATCGTAAGCGGGTGCCCTCTCCCCCATCACTCCGACTCCGCCGTTGGGGAGTTCGGCTCCGCCGGGAGGAACGTCGGCGTCCGCCTCCCGGACCGCCGGGCCGGGAACCTTCCACGGGGTCTCAGTCGTCCCGTTTGTAGCCGCGCAGAAGGAACCAGGCGCCCAGCGCACAGCCGACGACCATCACGATCAGCACGATGCGGAGGAGATTGCCCGCCCCTTGCTGCTGGGCGGCGCTCGCGGCCTCGTCGAGCCACGGTCCGGGGGAATGCTCCATGACGTACTACTCCTTGACTTACTACTCCTTCGCCGTACTGCCCGTCCAAGGTATCTCCGCCTAGGCTGGTCCCCGCCTCGGGGGCGCAGAAGGCAACCAAACGCATGGGGGACTCATGCCAGAAGACAGCCACGAGAACGTACCGAGCAGGCAGCGCAGGCGCTTCGAAGGGATCTCCTCCCGGGCGTACGAGCACCCCGCGGACCGCTCGGCCCTGGTCGCCCTGCGCAAGCTCACCGGCTTCGACACGGTCTTCAAGGCGCTCAGCGGCCTGCTTCCGGAGCGCAGTCTGCGGCTGTTGTTCCTGTCGGACTCGGTGCGCGTCTCGGACGCGCAGTTCGCCCACCTGAACGTGATGCTGCGCGACGCCTGTTACATCCTGGACCTGGAGAAGGTCCCGCCGATGTACGTCAACCAGGACCCCCAGCCGAACGCGATGTGCATCGGCCTGGACGAGCCGATCATCGTCGTCACCACCGGCCTCGTCGAGCTGCTCGACGAGGAGGAGATGCGGGCGGTCGTCGGTCACGAGGTGGGCCACGCGCTGTCCGGCCACTCCGTCTACCGCACGATCCTGCTCTTCCTCACCAGCCTCGCCCTGCGCGTGGCGTGGATCCCCCTCGGCAACCTCGCGATCATGGCGATCGTGACCGCCCTGCGCGAGTGGTTCCGCAAGTCCGAGCTGTCCGCGGACCGTGCGGGCCTGCTGGTCGGCCAGGACCTGCGGGCCTCGATGCGCGGCCTGATGAAGATCGCGGGCGGCAACCACCTGCACGAGATGAACGTGGACGCGTTCCTCGCCCAGGCCGAGGAGTACGAGGCCGGCGGCGACCTCCGCGACTCCGTGCTCAAGATCCTGAACGTGATGCCCCGCTCCCACCCGTTCACCACGGTCCGCGCGGCCGAGCTGAAGAAGTGGGCGGAGTCCCGCGACCACCAGCGGATCATGGACGGTCACTACCCGCGGCGGGACGAGGACGGGGACACCTCGGTCACGGACTCCTTCCGCCAGTCGGCTGCCAGCTACGCCACCGACGTGAAGAACTCCAAGGACCCGCTGATGAAGCTGGTCAGCGACATCGCGGGTGGTGCGGGGGACCTCGGGGGCCGGGTGCGACGCGGCTTCGGCGGCTTCGCGACCGGCAGCAGCACGGGACCCGGCGCCAACACCGAGCCCCCCTCCAAGGACAACCCGAACGACACACCCCCACCCGGCACTCCCTGACCCCTCGTCCCCGACGGGGACGAGAGTCCGCCCCGTCGGGACGAGGGTCCCGTCGGGAGCGAGGGTCCCGTCGAGGGCCGGGCCCTGTCAGGAGCGAGGCCGCACCCGCGCCCCCGTCAGGGGCGCGGGGAACGGCGCGGCCGGCCCCCACCGGGCCCACGGATCAGCACGGAGCTCTCAGCCTCCGGCCCACGCACAGCGCCCCGTCAGGGGCGCGGGGAACGGCGCACCCAGCCCCCACACCCCCCACCGGGCCCACGGATCACCACGATGCCCCCGCCCCCCGCTCAGTGCCCGGCTCGGCCTAGAGCTTGGGCTGAGCGCTGGCCGCCAGCGACCCGCACAGCGCCGTCGCACTGCCGGTGGCGAACGGATCGGTCCCGGCCGGCCCGCCCGCCCTGGCCGTCTCCCCCGCGAGCAGCGGACGCAGATGGTTCGTCGCGTCCTCGGCGCAGGCCAGCGGCCCGGCCTGGACGTAGGAGACGAGCAGCTCGGCCTGGTGCATGCGCAGGTCGTCGCGGTCGAACCGGAAGTGCAGCTCGCGCCGGACGGTGAACAGCGAGGCCTCGGCCTTCTCGTCCGAGCCGGGCGGCCGCAGCGCGTAGACGAAGGTGTGGTCGGCGCTGACCTCAAGGGTGTCGGAGTCCGTCTCGGCGGCGGTCAGCGTGCCCTGCACCCGGACCTTGGTGTCGGCCAGCTCGGTCCGCGCCGGGTCGAAGCGCACCAGCCAGCCGGTCGGCGCGTGCCGTCCGTCCGCGGTCGGGTTCCGGAAGCTCAGGTCGAACTGGTCGAGCTGCTGCGGGTCGAGCAGTATCCGCACGGACCTGCTGGCGCCGCCGGTGAGGACGTCCGGGTCGAGCGCGGACTCCACGAGGTAGTCCTTCGCCGTGGTCAGCGCGGTGACGACCTGGCTGTCGGAGAAGTGCGCGGTGCGCCGGGAGGCGGGCAGCGTGATGCCGTCGGCGCCGATGCGGAACTGGTCGGCGGGGCTGTGCGCGTACAGCGAGTCCACATCGGCCGAACCGGGTACGCGGCTCTGCGGCGCGAGCGGTATCACCGTCATCCGCAGTGGTTCGGGATGCTTCGCGGCGGGGGTCTGGTACGGATGGCGTACGCCCATGTAGATCGCCGTGCCGAACGCCACGGCGATCAGGACGACGAGGATCAGGGCCTGCCGGGACAGACCGCGGCGCATCGGGGGGCGGCGGCGGACGGCCGGGGTGTGGTCGCCGATCCGCTCCTGCGCGGAGAACTCCTGGAGGCGGGCAGCGCGGACGAACGATTCGTCGAAGACGACGGATCGGTACTCCTCCTCGCCACCACCGGGTACACCCTCGGACGTCCCCTCAGGTGGGTCTCCAGGACTGCCCATACTTTCAGAGTAGGTCTCCTGGACCTCAGGTAAACGCCCCGCTGCACGACAAGTTCTGACAGGTTCTCACCAGGTTCACCACGAGGTCCCGGAGCGGCCCCGCGGGCTGCGGGAGAGGCTCTTCAAACCTGTTCACGCCGAACTCTCACGGAGTGCGGGGCACCGCCGAGACGGCCGGCTGGGAGTAGTCGGCGGAGGCTGAGGGACCCACCCCGCCGCCCTGTTCGAGACCGGTGGAGGCGGGCGGCGGGACCTGGTCCCCGCTGCTCGACGAGGCGCCCCGGTAGACCGCCGCGAAAGCCAGCGCGACCATGCCGATACCCATCACGAGGGCGAGCATCCAGGCCACCGGACGGTGCCAGCGGGCCTGCTTCCCGTAGGTGCCCGGGCTGCCGTAGAGGACGTCCCGGTCGTCCAGGTCGTCCAGATCCGGGTCGTGGCCGAAGTCGCCGCGTCCGTCGGGGCCGAACCCGTCCTCGTAGAGCTCGTCGTCCCCTCGCAGGCCCCGGGTGTGCGCCCGGCGGGCCTCGGCCTCGGAGGCTTCCGCTCTCGCCTGTGCGGCGGCCAGGAGACGCTCGACGGCGGTCGGTTCGTGGACCGTGGCCGCCCTGACGAAGGCCTCGTCGAAGACCACGGAGGCGAACTCTTCGTCCGCACCCCCGCGGTCGCGGTCGTCGTCGGGCTCCCAGCCGTCAGGGAACGGCGTGCCCCCCACGTCCTCCGGCACGGATCCAGAGTAGACCGGGGTGGTCAATTTGGGCAGACGGTAAGGAAATTCTCCCGCCTGGCGAGACGGCCGGCGACGGACGTGGTCAGCGCCGGATGTGCCCGTCGCCCGTGACGATGTACTTGGTGCTCGTCAGCTCCGGCAGCCCCATCGGCCCCCGCGCGTGCAGCTTCTGGGTGGAGATCCCGATCTCGGCGCCGAAGCCGAACTGGCCGCCGTCCGTGAAGCGCGTGGACGCGTTCACGGCCACCGTCGTCGAATCCACCAACTGGGTGAAACGGCGGGCCGCCTGCTGCGAGGTGGTGACGATCGCCTCGGTGTGCCCGGAGGTCCACAGCCGGATGTGGTCGACGGCCCGCTCCAGCGAGTCCACGACGGCCGCCGCGATGTCGTACGACAGGTACTCGGTCTCCCAGTCCTCGATCGTCGCCTCGACGACGGTGGCCTTGGAGTCGCCGGCGTACGCGAGGACGCGCTCGTCGGCGTGCACGGTGACCCCGGCCTCCGCGAGGGCGTCGAGGGCGCGCGGCAGGAACGTGGGCGCGATGTCCTGGTGGACGAGGAGCGTCTCGGCGGCGTTGCAGACGCTGGGCCGCTGCGCCTTGGAGTTGATCAGGATGTCGATCGCCATGTCGAGGTCGGCGTGCGCGTCGACGTACACATGGCAGTTGCCGGTGCCCGTCTCGATGACCGGGACGGTGGACTCCTGGACGACGGTGCGGATCAGGGAGGCGCCGCCGCGCGGGATGAGCACGTCGACGAGGCCCCGGGCGCGCATCAGCTCCCGTACGGACTCGCGGTTGTCGCCCGGCACCAGCTGGACGGCGTCGGCGGGCAGGCCCGAACCGCCGACGGCGTCGCGCAGGACGCGCACGAGGGCGGAGTTGGACTCGTACGCCGAGGACGAGCCGCGCAGCAGCACCGCGTTCCCGGACTTCAGGCACAGTGCCGCCGCGTCGACCGTCACGTTCGGGCGGGCCTCGTAGATGATGCCGACGACCCCGAGCGGGACCCGGACCTGCCGCAGGTCGATGCCGTTGGGCAGGGTCGAGCCGCGGACGACCTCGCCGACGGGGTCGGGCAGCGCCACCACGTCGCGCACGTCGGAGGCGATCGCGCGGATCCGCTCCGGGGTGAGCGTCAGCCGGTCGATGACGGTCTCACTGGTGCCGGCCTCGCGGGCGCGCTCGACGTCCTTGGCGTTGGCCTCGACGATCTCGTTCGTACGGACCTCAAGGGCGTCCGCGATCGCGAGCAGCGCGTCGTCCTTCTCGGCCCGGGGCAGCGGAGCGAGGTCGGCGGCGGCGTTCTTGGCCCGGTAGGCGGCCTGGGTGACCGGGGACATCGAGTCGTACGGCGAGAGCGTGGTCATATCCCGCAGGGTAGTGCGCCCGCGAGAGCTGTTCAGCCGTTGTCCCACACCGCGAGACAGGTCCTGAAATGGCCGGAGAAAGCGTGTGCCCCGAGGGACCCCGGAGGCCGCGGGGCGGTCGAATTCCGGTCGGGGGTCAGAACGGGTGTACGCCGACGGGGGTGGCGGGCAGCGGCCCGTACCCCTCCGCGATCCGCTGGTGGTAGGTCTCGCGGTCGATGACCTCCAGGCCGACGATCTCCCAGGGCGGCAGCTTCGCGGTCTGGCGGTGCTCGCCCCACAGCCGCAGCGCGACCGCGGCCGCGTCGTGCAGGTCGCGGGCCTCCTCCCAGTAGCGGATCTCCGCGTGGTCGTTGGCGTACCGGCTGGTCAGCAGAAAGGGGTGGTCGTGGGCGAGCTGCTCCAGACCGCGCCTGACCTCTTTCAGCGGGGCCTCGCCGCCCGAGACGCTCAACGTGACGTGCCACAGCCTCGGCAGGTCCTGCGGCTCCTCGGCCTCGTACATCTCACCGGCCGCGACGCTGGTGAGCGCCCGTTCCTCGCCGGCCGCGCGGGAGCCGCCTAGACCGCGGGACGCCGCCGCCCCAGGGCGCACTCGTCTCACGACGGCCTCCTTTACGCAATGGGTCCGCTCGGACTGTCGGACTGAGGGGGTCTCCCTGAGACAAAGTTGAGCAGGTGGGAAGGCGCCGCGTGGCACTTTTACCGAAGGTCCACCTCCGCGCAGGGGCTTTGTCCGGCGTTCCCCACTCTTTTCGGCCGGGGCCCTGTTGACGGTCGCGGCCACGACGGGTCGCGGCGGCCCGGGCGGAGGCGCCGGGCCGTCACGGGTTCAGCAGCACCAGATCGTCCCGGTGCACGACCTCGCGTTCGTACGCGGGGCCCAGCTCGCGGGCCAGCTCGTGCGTGGAGCGCCCGATCAGCTGCGGGATCTCCTTGGCGTCGAAGTTGACCAGTCCCCGGGCGACCGCCCGCCCCGCGCCGTCGCGCAGTTCGACGGGGTCGCCCGCGGTGAAGTCGCCCTCGACGCCCGCGATACCCGCGGGCAGCAGTGACGTACGCCGCTCGACGACCGCGCGCACGGCCCCGTCGTCGAGGACGAGGGCACCCTGCGGGGTCGACGCGTGCTGGAGCCACAGCAGCCGGTCGGCGGAGCGGCGGCCGGTGGCGTGGAAGTAGGTGCCGGTGTCCCGTCCCGTGAGGGCGTCCGCGGCGTGCACCGCGCTGGTCAGCACCACCGGGATGCCGGCCGCGGCCGCGATCCTGGCCGCCTCGACCTTGGTGACCATGCCTCCGGTGCCGACGCCCGCCTTGCCCGTACTGCCGATGTCGACGTGGGCGAGGTCGGCCGGAGTGCGTACTTCCGCTATCCGCGACGTACCGGGTCTGCTGGGGTCGCCGTCGTACACGCCGTCCACGTCGGAGAGCAGGACCAGCAGGTCCGCGCGGACCAGATGGGCGACGAGGGCCGCGAGGCGGTCGTTGTCGCCGAAGCGGATCTCGTCCGTGGCCACGGTGTCGTTCTCGTTGACGACCGGCAGGGCGCCCATCGCGAGCAGCTTGTCGAGGGTGCGGGAGGCGTTGCGGTGGTGGGCCCGGCGGCTCATGTCGTCGGAGGTGAGCAGCACCTGGCCGACCCGGACGCCGTACCGGGCGCAGGAGGCGGTGTAGCGGGCGACGAGGAGGCCCTGGCCGACGCTGGCGGCGGCCTGCTGGCGGGCGAGGTCCTTGGGGCGGCGGCGCAGGCCCAGCGGGGCGAGGCCCGCGGCGATGGCGCCGGACGAGACGAGGACGACCTCCCGCTCGCCTCCGCTGCGGCATTTGGCGAGCACGTCGACGAGGGCGTCCACGCGGTCGGCGTCGAGGCCCCCGGACGCGGTGGTCAGGGAGGAGGAACCCACCTTGACGACGATTCTGCGGGCGTCGACGACACCCTGCCTGCTTGCCGCTGACACGCTGTACCCCAATGTTCCGACCTGCGACCTGCCCGGTCCGTGCAATCTACGTGACGGTGGGTGGCGGACGCCCCCGCGTTTCGAGGGGCGGACGCGGAAGGGCGGGCCGACGCGGAAAGGGGAGAGCACCCCACGGCTTCTCGTCGTTTTAAACCCAAATCCGGTGATAGTTCTCACGCAAGATTGCTAGGCGACCCGCAGAGGTCATACGGTCAGGGATCGGCCTCTCCCGTACGAGCTTCAGGGAGGTACGGCGAGGCCCGACCTCCACGCCTCCCCCCATCCGCCGCACCCCTCGCAGGAGCCCATTCCGTGCCCTCCGCCGGACTCGCCACCCGCCGCATCGTGCAGCTGTTCACGCTGTTCTCGATGTTCGCGCTCTTCACGGCTCAGATCGTCTCCGCTCTGCTGCCGAACATCCCGGTGTTCATCGCCGCGAGCGCTGCGGGCCTCGCCCTCGACGTGTTCCTGCAGTACCGGGATCCCGGACTGCTCTCGCTGCTCGGCAAGGTCCGCTTCGACGCGACGGTCCGGCAGCTGCTGCGCGACATGATCATCCTGGTGGGGCTCCTGCGGATCGACGGCATCAGCCCGACCCGCGAGCAGGCGCCGCTGATGGTCGGGCTGTGCGTCTTCTACGCCCTGCACTTCGCCTGCCAGGCCGCCGCGGTCATGGTCCGCCGCACCCGTACGCTGCCGATCGTCACCCGGAACATCGACGCGTCCGCACTGCGCCTCACCGCCGCGCCGCCGCGCATCCTGGCCCGCCGCCCCGGCCACCGTCTGCTGACCTTCTCCGTCCCGACCACGGTCGGCCTGATGGTCACCGCGGCCACCGAGGACGCCCTGTGGGGCGCCATCGGCCTCGGCGTCGCCCTCGTCCTGATCGGCGGCGGCACGGCGTACCTCGCCACCTGGCTGCTGCCGAAGAAGCGCGCCCTGAGCGAGCAGAAGGTCATGGAGTGGCTGGACAACTGGCTGGCCGACTACCGGCCGACGGTCGCCATGTACTTCTCCGGCGGCACCACCTCCGCGTACCAGGCGAACATGTGGCTCTCCACGGTCTCCGCCATCGACGCGAAGCCGCTGATCGTGCTGCGCGAGCGGTTCATGGTGCAGAAGATCGAGGCCACCGACGTGCCGGTCATCTGCTTCCCGAAGGTCTCGACGATGTTCTCGCTGGAGAACTCGACGCTGAAGATGATGCTGCACCCGGCGAACGCCGCGAAGACCTCGCAGGTCCTGCGCATCCCCACGGTCAAGCACGCCTTCATCAACCACGGTGAGAGCGACAAGCTCTCCTCCTGCAACCCGTACGCGAAGGCGTACGACGAGGTGTGGGTGGCCGGTCCCGCGGCCCGCGAGCGGTACGCGCTGGCCGAGGTCGGCGTCGAGGACAAGGACATCGTGGAGGTCGGGCGCCCGCAGCTCGCGCCGATCCGCCCGTACTCGGGAGCGCCTACCGGCACGTTCACGACCGTGCTGTACGCCCCCACCTGGGAGGGCTGGGACGGCAACCCCGGCAACACCTCGGTGGTCCTGGCCGGCGAGAACATCGTCCGGCAGCTGCTGGCCGACGACGGTGTACGGCTGCTCTACAAGCCGCACCCGATGACCGGTTCCGTCGACCTGCGCGCGGGCGCCGCGAACGAGCGCATCAAGGCGATGATCCGCGAGGCAGCCGCGCTGCGCTCGGGCGCCCGTCCCGAGGCCGGCGCCGCCGCCGAACTCGTGCGCCGTACGGCCGAGTTGGACAAGCTGACCTCCACCGACTTCCGTAACAGCGCCGACGAGATGGAGCGGATGCTGCTCCAGGGCGCGCCCCGGGGCGACCGCGAGGCCGCCATCACCGAGGCCACGCTGGCCTGGGAGAAGGCGTACTGGGCGTCCTTCCCGGAGTGGGAGCACCAGATCATCACGGACGCGCGGCCGGGCATCTTCGCCTGCTTCAACCAGGCGGACCTGCTGGTCAGCGATGTGTCGTCGGTCGTGTCCGACTGGCTGTCGAGCGAGAAGCCGTACGCGGTGGCGAACACCTCGGGGATGACCGAGGCGGCGTTCCGTACGGGGTTCCCGACGGTGTCCGCCGGGGTTGTCCTGTCTCCCGGTGCGGAGGGTGTGCCGGCGCTTCTGGAGTCGGTCCGGCGGCCCGAGAAGGACCAGTTCACGGCGGCCCGTGCCGCTCTGAAGGAGCACCTGCTCGGTCCTTCCGACCCGCCGTCGATGGTCCGCTTCAACGGGGCGATCGACGATCTGTGCACGAAGGCCGACGAGCGGCGGGTGCGGATGGAATCTCGCCTCGCGGCCGAGATTCCTTCGCCGCGGTCGACCACGGAGGACGCGGCCGAGGAGTCCAGCGAGGCGGAGGACTCCGTCAACGCGTAACCAACAACAAAGACGTGGGGCCCGGAGACAACTCCGGGCCCCACGTCTTTGGCTTCACCCATCACACACCTTCACCTGCGGACCCGCCGGGGGCTTGTCGCGCCGTTCCCCGCGCCCCTCAGAGGACTGAGGAAGGTGCGTTTGCTGCAGCCCGGCGGGGCTTGCCCACCCCGCTCCCTGCACCCCTGAGAGGGCTGAGATGGGCACGCCCGTGCAGCCCGGCGGGGCTTGCCCGCGCCCCAGACGGGGCTGGGGAGGGTGCGTTTGCTGCGGGACGGTGAGGGTTCCTCGCGCCCCTGAGAGGGCGCGTACGAATCTGCCTCAGCCGCCTGCCACCCAGGGGCGCGGGGAACGGCGCGGCCGACCCCCACCAACCCGCACTGAACGAACCCACCCCAGCTTCACCCCCTAAGGGGCGCGGGGAACGGCGCAACGAGCCCCCACCAGCCACCTGCCCCGCCCCGCCCCGCCCGGAGGGCAACCGGTTAGAACGGGTTGAAGTCGTCGAACTCCTTGTCCGACTCGTCCCGCTCCGCCTGCTTGTCACGACGCCGCTGCGCAGCGGGCCGCGGCGGCTCGAAGCGGTGGTCCTCACCACGACGCCCGAGCATCTCCGCCCCGGCCAGAACCGTCGGCTCCCAGTCGAAGACGACCGCGTTCTCCTCGGGCCCGATGGCGACACCGTCACCCGAGCTGGCCCCCGCCTTCATCAGCGCGGCCTCGACACCCAGACGGCTGAGCCGGTCGGCGAGATAGCCGACGGCCTCGTCGTTGCTGAAGTCGGTCTGGCGGATCCACCGCTCCGGCTTCTCGCCGCGCACGCGGTAGAGGCCGTCGTCCTCGCGGACCACCGTGAAGCCGGCGTCGTCGACCGCCTTCGGGCGGATGACGATCCGGGTCGCCTCTTCCTGCGGCTTGGCCGCACGGGAAGCGGCGACCAGCTCGGCGAGGGCGAAGGAGAGCTCCTTGAGACCCGTGTGGGCCACGGCCGAGATCGCGAAGACCTGGTAGCCGCGCGCCTCCAGGTCCGGGCGGACCATCTCGGCCAGGTCCTTGCCGTCCGGCACGTCGATCTTGTTCAGGACGACCATGCGCGGCCGGCGGTCGAGACCGCCCCCGTACTGCTTCAGCTCCTCCTCGATCATGTCGAGGTCGGAGACGGGGTCGCGGTCGGACTCCAGGGTCGCCGTGTCCAGGACGTGGACCAGCACCTCGCAGCGCTCCACGTGCCGCAGGAACTCAAGACCGAGGCCCTTGCCCTGGCTGGCTCCCGGGATCAGTCCCGGCACGTCGGCGATCGTGTAGACGGTCGAGCCGGCCGTCACGACGCCGAGGTTGGGGACGAGGGTGGTGAAGGGGTAGTCGGCGATCTTGGGCTTCGCGGCCGACAGGACCGAGATCAGCGAGGACTTTCCCGCGCTCGGGTAGCCGACCAGTGCCACGTCCGCGACCGTCTTCAGCTCCAGGACGATGTCCTGCGTACCGCCGGGAACACCCAGCAGCGCGAAGCCGGGCGCCTTGCGGCGGGCCGAGGACAGCGCGGCGTTGCCCAGGCCGCCCCTGCCGCCCTCCGCGGCCACGTACGTGGTGCCGTGGCCGACCAGGTCGGCGATCACGTTGCCGTCCAGGTCCTGGACGACCGTGCCGTCCGGCACCGGCAGGACCAGGTCCTGGCCGTCCTTGCCGGAGCGGTTGCCGCCCTCGCCGGGCCGGCCGCTGGTGGCCTTGCGGTGCGGGGAGTGGTGGTAGTCGAGGAGCGTGGTGACGGACTGGTCCACGACCAGGGTCACGTCACCGCCACGGCCGCCGTTGCCGCCGTCCGGACCACCGAGGGGCTTGAACTTCTCCCGGTGTACGGAGGCACAGCCGTGGCCCCCGCTACCCGCGGCGACATGCAGCTCGACGCGGTCCACGAAGGTGGTCATGGGATGTGCCTCCAGTTACGTACGGAAATCTCTCATCGATGATCACCGTGCGGTCGGCGACGATCGTCGCCGCTCAGTGATCACTACTCAGTTAAAACACGCGAAAGGCGGACCCGCTTCCCGTACGGGAAGTGAGGTCCGCCTCGCGAAAGATCCGGTCAGGCGACCGGAACGATGTTCACGACCTTGCGACCACGGTGGGTGCCGAACTCGACCTCACCGGCGGCCAGCGCGAACAGCGTGTCGTCCTTGCCACGGCCGACCTTCACGCCGGGGTGGAAGTGGGTGCCACGCTGGCGGACCAGGATCTCACCGGCGTTGACGACCTGACCGCCGAAGCGCTTCACGCCGAGCCGCTGAGCATTTGAGTCGCGACCGTTCCGGGTGGACGATGCGCCCTTCTTGTGTGCCATCTCTCCTCAGTCCCTTACTTCGCAGCCGCGGGGATCTCAGTGACCTTGATCGCCGTGTACTGCTGGCGGTGGCCCTGACGACGGCGGTAGCCGGTCTTGTTCTTGTAGCGAAGGATGTCGATCTTGACGCCCTTGTGGTGATCCACGATCTCGGCCTGGACCTTGATGCCGGCCAGGACCCACGGGTCGCTGGTGACGGCGTCGCCGTCGACAACGAGCAGGGTCGAGAGCTCGACCGTGTCGCCAACCTTGGCAGTGGAAATCTTGTCAACCTCAACGATGTCGCCGACAGCAACCTTGTGCTGGCGACCACCGCTGCGCACGATGGCGTACACGCGGATCTCACTCTCACTCGAAATCGGAATCCCCGCAGTCCAGCCACCGAAGAAAGCGAAGCAGGCAGCCTCTCCCGGGGCGCTAGCCACCGGGAGGAAGAGGTTTACGGGAATGCGGTGCGTCAATACACACCGAGGGACAAGGTTACGGGGCCCCGACCTGAGGGTCAAACCGGGCTCCGACCAGCCCTCCTACGTGGGCTCGCCGTCCGCCGGCAGCGGCTTCACGCCCTTGCACAGGTCCGTGGTGTCCGCGGTGCCCGGGTGGGCGACCTTGGTCACCCGGTCGAAGTGGACCTTGTACATGTCGTGCACGGCGTCGTCGTCGACCTTCACGATCGACTCGTCGTTCTCGCGCAGCGCGGGACCCGTGTAGTTGCCGGAACCGGTGAAGCTGACCTTGTTCTTCACGCCGTCGTACATGCCGTCGATGAGGATGTACTTGGAGTGGATGATGTACGGCGTCACGAGCTTCTGGCCGGGGTTCAGCGGGTCCCGGTCGTCGTTGTAGCAGCGCACGGTCGGGCCCCCCGTGGTGTGCATCTTCTCCCAGGTGCCCTTGGTGCCGCCGCTGCTCTTGGCGCTGTCGGACTCCGCGTAGACGATGCTCACGGAACAGCCGGCCTTCTTCAGCGAGACCAGCTTCTCCGCGATGGCCAGCCGCGTGATCTTGAAGATCGCCACCCGGACCTTGGTCGACTGCGTGACGCCCGCGGTGTCCTTGTACTTGCAGGTGACGTTGTTGAGGATCGAGTAGACCGAGTCGGTGGCCCGCGTGTTGCCCGCCCGCGGGAAGAAGTACGCCTTGTAGAGGCCGTTGCTCACCGTGCGGTAGTTCCAGGACTCCCAGTCCTGCGCGACCATCGTGTCGAAGTAGTCCGCGTACGCGTCGTACATCGTCGGGTTGTTCGGCAGCAGCAGCGCGTCGTTGAAGAAGCGCGTGTGCGCGGACGGCGTGGAGTTCGAGGTGGTCTCGACGACCACGTTCGTGGCGCCCTGGACCGCCGAGAACAGCCAGAACTTGTTGTGCATGATCGACTGCCCGAACTTCGGGTCGCCGAGGCACGACTTGTTCTCCGGACACGTCGAGACGTACGAGCCCTGCGTGCGGTCCGTGCCCAGGCCCGAGGCGAGCGTCCCGTAGGCGGTGTTGGTCGGGCGGTCGCTGATGCTGGACTCGTCGAGCAGGACCTGCACGTTCACGCCGCGGTTCCTGGCGGCGACGAGCGCGTTGACGACGCCGGCCTCCCAGACGTGGTAGACCGCGACCTTGATCGTGGAGCCCGGCAGCGCGGAGTTCGTCAGCTCGATCAGCCGGGTACGGATCGCGTACTGCTGGTCGGTGGTGCCGAGCGGATCGTTGAAGATCGGCCCCTCGGTCCACGTCGGGTTGTCGACGGCCTGCGCCGGGCCCGCCGACGTGCCGGCCTGGATGCCCGCCGCGGACAGCACCGTCGCCAGCGCGACGGCCTGACGGCTTCCCTTGACCGGCTTCACAGCACGGTGTCGCCCAGTGCCCTGCAGGCGCACGCGCGCCATGAGATCCCCTCCCCTGACACGTGTGAACGCCCTCCCCGACGCACACCCGTGTATGTGTAACCAATGACCGCTTGAGTTTTACAGGTAAGTGATCGCGATCCAAGGGGCGGGGGGTGAATGTGATGTCCGCGATGCACCCCAAAGCACATCACGGTACGTCAACCCGGGCGCCCCGCAAGGCAGTTCGGGTAACCACACGGGTCGTACGCGTTACCGCCGCACCTGCGCCGGGTGCTCCGGCGCCCTCCTGAAACGGCCCTCCGCCGGACACGACGAAGCCCCCCGACCGGCTCGGTGACCGCCGGTCGGGGGGCTTCGTGGCCGAGGCTCGCGCCTCCGCCGGTAACAGCTCTCGTCAGACCCGTCAGACCCGTCAGTCCTCGTCGGTGGAGGCCGTGACGGTGGACGGCGTCTGCTGCTCCGCCGCCGCGGTCTTCTTCGACGTCGACTTCGCGGCCGTCTTGGCGGTCTTCGTCGCCTTCTTGGCCGTGGTCTTCTTGGCGACCGTCTTCTTGGCCGCCGTAGTCGTCTTCTTCGCGGCGGCCTTCTTCGCGGGCGCCTTCTTGGCCGCCTTGCGGGCCGTCTTCTTGGCCGGTGCCGCGTCGTCCTCACCGGACGGCTCGGCGGGGGCCTCGACCGGCGCCTCGGCGGCCTGCGCCGGGGCTTCCGGCTGCGCCGACGGGACGACCATGACAGCGGCCTCCGCGGACGAGGTCGGCGCGGTGGCCTTGCGGACCGCCCGACGCCTCGGACGGGCCGGAGCGGCGCTGTCGGCGACCGGCTGCTCGGCGGAGGCGGCCTCGGCGGCCTGCTCCACCTCGGGCTCGGCGGCGGCCACAGGCGCGGCGACCGGTGCGGCCACCGGCTCGGTGACCGTCACCACGGCCTCCTCGGCCGCCTTGGGCGAACCGGCCGGCGCGGACACCTTGCGGGTCGCCCGACGGCGCGTACGCCCCTTGGGAGCGGCGTCATCGACGGCCGGGGCCTCGGCCGCGGCCGGAGCCTCGACCACCGGGTCCTCGGCGGCGACGGGCGCGAACTCCGCCGGATCCTGCTGGACCGGACGCGCGACCTCGTCCTCCGCCGTCACGGACTGCGCGGTCGGAACCTCGCTCCGGCGCTCGGCCGACTCGGCCCGCTCGGCCCTGTCGGCCCGCTCGGACCTGCGGGACTCGGACCTCGGCGCGCCCGCCGGGGCCGACGCCCGCCGGCTCGACCGGCGACGCGAACGGCCACCACGGGTGGCCGCGGCCTCCGCCTCGGCGGCACTGCTGTAAAGATCCTCGTCCGGTACGAACTCGGGCTCGGGAAGCGCGACCGGCGCGGCGGTCTCCGCGGCGACCTCGGCGGCCGTCTCGACCGGCTCGGGCGTCTCCGACTCGTGGTCGTGGTCGTGCGTGTGCTCGTGCTCGTGGGTCTGCTCGGCACCGCCGCGACCGCGCTTCTTGCGCTTGCCGCCGCCTCCGGCGGAGGTCGGCTGCTCCATGTGGACGATCACGCCACGGCCGTTGCAGTGGACGCAGGTCTCCGAGAACGACTCCAGCAGGCCCTGGCCGACCCGCTTGCGGGTCATCTGGACGAGGCCCAGCGAGGTGACCTCGGCCACCTGGTGCTTCGTACGGTCGCGGCCCAGGCACTCCAGGAGGCGCCTGAGCACCAGGTCCCGGTTGGACTCAAGGACCATGTCGATGAAGTCGATGACGACGATGCCGCCGAGGTCGCGCAGCCGCAGCTGACGCACGATCTCCTCGGCCGCCTCCAGGTTGTTCCTGGTGACCGTCTCTTCGAGGTTGCCGCCCTGACCGGTGAACTTGCCGGTGTTGACGTCGATCACGATCATCGCTTCGGTCTTGTCGATGACCAGCGAACCGCCGCTCGGCAGCCAGACCTTGCGGTCCAGGGCCTTGGCGAGCTGCTCGTCGATCCGGTACGTCGCGAAGACGTCGACCTCGGAGGTCCACCTCGACAGGCGGTTCGCCAGGTCGGGGGCGACGTGCGCGACGTATCCGTGGATGGTGCTCCACGCCTCGTCGCCGCTGACGATGACCTTGGAGAAGTCCTCGTTGAAGATGTCGCGGACGACGCGGACGGTCATGTCCGGCTCGCCGTACAGCAGGGTCGGGGCGTTGCCGCTCTTCGCCTTCTTCTCGATGTCCTCCCACTGCGCCTGCAGCCGCTCGACGTCACGGCGCAGCTCGTCCTCGCTCGCGCCCTCGGCCGCGGTGCGCACGATGACGCCCGCGTCCTCGGGGACGATCTTCTTGAGGATGGTCTTCAGCCGGGCGCGCTCGGTGTCGGGCAGCTTGCGGCTGATGCCGGTCATCGAGCCCTCGGGCACGTAGACCAGGTAGCGGCCGGGCAGCGAGACCTGGCTCGTCAGACGGGCACCCTTGTGACCCATCGGGTCCTTGGTGACCTGCACGAGGACCGACTGGCCGGACTTCAGGGCGCTCTCGATGCGGCGGGGGCCGTTGGCCATGCCCAGTGCCTCGAAGTTGACCTCACCGGCGTACAGGACCGCGTTGCGGCCCTTGCCGATGTCGATGAAGGCGGCCTCCATCGACGGCAGCACGTTCTGGACCTTGCCCAGATAGACGTTGCCGACGTACGAGGTCGCCTCCTCCTTGTTGACGTAGTGCTCCACGAGCACGTCGTCCTCAAGGACACCGATCTGCGTGCGCTCGCCGCTCTGGCGGACGACCATCACGCGCTCGACGGCCTCACGGCGGGCCAGGAACTCGGCCTCGGTGATGATCGGGACGCGGCGGCGGCCCTGCTCGCGCCCCTCCCGGCGGCGCTGCTTCTTGGCTTCGAGGCGGGTCGAGCCCTTGATGGACTGCACCTCGTCCGAGCCGTCGTGAGCGAGCCGCTCGTCCTTCTTGCGGGGCTCGCGGACCTTGACGACCGTGCGCTCGGGGTCGCTGGCGCCCGACTCGGCCTCGGCCTCGCCGGAGGAGTCACCGGCCCGGCGGCGACGGCGCCGACGGCGACGGCTGCTGCTGGAGCCGCCGGCCTCGTCGTGGTCGTCGTCCGCGTCCGCGGGGTCCTCTTCGGTCCGCTCGGCGGAGTCCTCGGTGTCCTCGGCGGTCCGGGCGGTCTGCTCGCCGCGGTCGTTCTGCTCGCCGGCGAAGTCGTCGTCCGTGTCGGCGGACTCGCCGCGGCGGCGGCGACGGCCACCACGGCGGCGACGGCGGCGCGAACCGGTGTCCTCGTTGTCGTCACCGTCGGCGGTGTCCTCGGCGGACTCCTCCTCGGCGGGCTCCTCGGCGGCCGGCTCCTCGGCCTCGGGGGCGCGCTCCACCGGGGCGCGCTCGGCGGGAGCGGCGGGCTCCTCGGCCTTCCTGCGGCGGCGACGGCGCGATCCGCCGGTCTCCTCCTCGACGGCCACGGGGGCGGTCTCCTGGACCGGCTCCACGACCTCCTCCACCTCGTCGGCTGCCTCGGCCGCGGCTTCGGCGGCGGCACGCTCCGGCGTCTGGAACATCGGCTCGGCGAAGACCGGCGCCTGGAAGACGGCGACAGCGGGGCGCGCGGGGCGTCGGCCCGACCCCTCCTCGGCGGTCTTGCGGGGTGCGGGCGCGGAGAAGCCTCCGGCCGCCTTGCGGGTGGCCCGGCGGCGGGCACGACGCGGGGTGCCGTCCTCGGCCTCGGGGGTCTCTGTCTCGGCGGACCGGTCGTTCTCGGCAGCGGCCACGGGGGCCTCCCTGCGCTCGTCGCGAGCAACGGCCTCGGTGGGCTCGGTCGCGGTGGGGGTCTCGGCGCGCTCCGACTTCTGCCGGGCGGCGCGGCCCGTGGGCTCGGCGGGGGCCTCGGCGGGAGCCGCCTCGGGGGCCTCCGTCTCCGCCTGCGGCGCACCGGCGGGCGCGGTGGCCCGGCGCGTGGCACGACGGCGCGCACGCGGGGCGGGAGCGGCGTCGGCCTCGACGGCCGGAGCCGCCGCGGGTGTCTCTTCGGCGACCGGGGCGGCGGCCGGGATCTCGGCGGCCTCGTCGGCCGCGGGCGTCTCGGCGGTCACCGGAGCGGCGTCGGCCTGCTGCGGCGTACCCGTGGGCGCGGTCGCCCGGCGCGTGGCACGACGGCGCGCACGCGGGGCGGGGGCCGCGTCGGCCTCTACGGGAGTCTCGGGCTCGGCTGCCACGGCCGGTTCGGCGGTCGTGGCCTCGGCGGCCTCGTCGCCGGACGCGGGGGTGGTGGACCCGGTGGCGTCCGCCGTGCCGGCGGCCTGCGGCGCGCCCGCGGGGGCGGATGCCCGGCGGGTGGCACGACGGCGGCGGGGAGCGGCCTCGTCGGCCGGTGGCTCCGCAGGTGCCTCCGCAGGTGTCTCGGCGGGTGCCTCCGCGGCGACCGGGGCGGCGGCCTTCCTGGCGGCTGCCCGCTTCCTGGGGGCGGCCGTCCCGGCGGTCACAGCCGCCTGTTCGGTCTCCCGTGCCTCTTCCGGCGCCGCGGCCTCTGCCACGGCGCCGCCCTCGGCGTTCGCCGAAGGCGGGCCGGCGGGGCGCGAAGCGGCACGACGGCGCCTGCGCGGCGGCAGCGTGTCGCTGGGGGTGTTGTTGTCGGAGCCCTTTGACGGCTCGGTGGGATCGGTCGGTTCGAGCATGCGGGTGGATCTCCCGTCAGGCTCCCGGGCGCCGCGGATCCGGTGACGTCCGCGGCTCGCGCGTTGCGCGGTGCCGCCGTCCGGGGCGCGGGCGCCGCACGGGAGCTCTCTGTGTCCTGTCTCGCCGGTTCCGTATGCCATGTGTGCGTACGGCCTGGCGAAAGTCTTCTGGTCGGTGCGCTGCCCGAACCAGGTGGCTCCCGGATACGAGGGCGGCGCTTCGACGTACGTCCCTACGCGGGACCTTCCTTACGCCGACACCTTCGCGGCGGCAGTGGCGCTGTCCCCGGAGACTCCCGGAGTAGGTGCTGCTGCCTCGCGGTCGGGTGCGAGCGGGTCGGTCACCGTGCCGGTCTCTTCATCGAACAGCCCCTGCGCCAGCCTGGTCACCGCTGCGGGGACCGGCGGCGCCAGGTCGGCCACGGCTCGAAGACCGGACAGGACGTCGTCAGGTCGAACGGCAGGCGTCACGTGCCGAACAACCAGCCGCAGTATCGCACAGGCCTGGTCGGTCGGCCTATCAGCCTGTGGACTGTGGGCCTGCGACTGTGCGCTGAGCGCCTCCAGACTCGCGACCGCGCCGCGGGCGTCGAAGGTGCGAATACCGTTTTTCGCCTTGCGCTGCACCTCGACGGTCTCGGCCGCCGTGAAGGCGTCGACGGCGCGCTCCGCGTCCTCGGGTGACACGCCGTCGAGGCGCATCTCCCACACGGACGCGGTGAGCCGGTCGGCGAGACCCGAGGTACGGGCCTCCACGGCGTCGATGATGTCGAGCCCGGCGGGCATCGACTCGTCGAGAAGTTCGCGCAGCTTGCCGGGGTCACGCGCGTCGGTGAGCGCGATCTCCAGGTATTCCGCCTCACTGCCCGTGCCGGTGGGTGCGGCATTGGCGTACGACACCTTCGGGTGCGGCGTGAACCCCGCCGAGTACGCCATGGGCACCTCGGCTCGGCGCAACGCGCGCTCGAAGGCACGCTGGAAGTCACGGTGGCTGGTGAACCGGAGGCGGCCGCGCTTGGTGTAGCGCAGTCGGATGCGCTGCACCGCGGGTGCGGGCGGCGGGCCTTCGGGCTGTCGCTTGCCCAGTGTCGTTCAGTCCTTCGTGAGTGCGGTCGTACTACTACCTAGAGTACGTGTGTCGGCGCCCGTGCGTTCCCTCCGGGAGGGGCCGGGCGCGGTCGGCAGGGGCTCGACGGGCTTGACCAGGCGTCCCGGATCCGGCTCGCCGCGGGGTCCGGCCAGGGGTACCGGCTCGGGTTCGCGCGGGGCGCCGAACAGCGCGCGCCGGATGTCGGCCCTGGTCTGCCGTGCCGTCTCCCGGGCGCTCGCCAGGGCCTGCCGGGTGGCGCGGCCCACGCTCCGGGCGGCCTCCGCCGCGGGCCGCCAGAAGACGTCCCGCACGAGATGCCCCATCGGAGTGAACACGCTCCGGTACGCCCATCGCACCGGCTCGACGAAGATCCACCGGAAGAGTCGCCCGAGGAAGCGTCCGACGGCGAGCGACACGTATCCGGCGACCCGCCACGCGTGTCCCAGTGCCTCGCCGATCTCCCGGGCGATGACGGCGATACCCCGTCCGACCGGCGCGAGCACCCAGCGCCACAGCGCGACGGCGGGTACGACGAAGATCCACCGCAGGAGGGTCCCGACGACCATGCCGAGCCAGGCCACCGCGGCCCAGAGTCCCCGGCCCACCCATGTGATGCCCGCCCACAGTCCGCCGCCCACCCATGTGATGCCGGCCCACACCCCACGGGCGACCCATGTGATGCCCGCCCACGACCCGCGGCAGATCCACACGGCTCCGGCCCACAGTCCCCGGGAAACCCACACGACTGCGGCCCACAGTCCGCCGGCGATCAGGGCGATGCCCCGTCCGGTCGGCGCGAGCAGGGCCCGGTACAGCCAGCCCGCCGGAATGAGCACCGACACCCGCCACAGCCAGGCGCAGCCGGCTCCGAACCCCCTCAGGGCCCACACGATGCCGTGTCCGAGGGGCGTCAGCAGCCGCTCGTACAGCCATCGGGCGGGGACGACGAGCAGCACGTGCCCGAGCCAGGCCAGTGCCCGCCCCAGCGGCACGGCCACGTAACGCCACAGGCCCACCCACGGCCAGACGAACAGCAGCATGCACAGCCACTTGAGCGCGTACCCGAGGCCGGTGAACAGCCAGGCGATGACGGTCGCGATGCCGTCCAGCAGCCACACGAAGGCCCGCCCGACCGGCGCGAGCACCCACATGAGTGCCCGGCCGAGCGGCCGGAACAGCGTGTCGTTGAGGAGCCGGCCGCAGACGACCAGCGCGTCCCACGCCATCCGCACGGGCACGATGAGCACGAACACCACGATCCGCACCGGGACGCGGATCGCGACGGCGAGACATCCCTCAGGAGCGGCGTCCCGCTGCCGCGCGGGCATCACGGGTGGCGCGGGCTGCGGCGACTTCTCCAGGTCCATACCCACACGGACGCGTCAAGTGTGCATATGGATGCACGAACGGTCCGGGAACGCAGCTTTCCTCCGCGCTCGTCCCGGATCACGTTCGTCTGGAACCCGTCTCAGTGGCTGTGGCCGCCGGCCGAGGCGGTCGCGGCGTTCTTGACCGTCAGCGGCAGCAGCTTCTTGCCGGTCGGGCCGACCTGGATGTCGAGGTCCAGCTGCGGGCACACGCCGCAGTCGAAGCAGGGCGTCCAGCGGCAGTCGTCGACCTCGGTCTCGTCGAGCGCCTCCTGCCAGTCCTGCCAGAGCCATTCCTTGTCGAGTCCGGAGTCGAGGTGGTCCCAGGGCAGGACCTCCTCGTAGGTGCGCTCGCGGGTCGTGTACCAGTCGACGTCCAGGCCGAAGGCGGGGAGCGTCTTGTCGGCACAGCGCATCCAGCGGTCGTACGAGAAGTACTCGCGCCAGCCGTCGAAGCGGCCGCCGTCCTCGTAGACCGCGCGGATGACGGAGCCGATGCGGCGGTCGCCGCGGGAGAGCAGGCCCTCGACGATGCCGGGCTTGCCGTCGTGGTAGCGGAAACCGATGGAGCGGCCGTACTTCTTGTCGCCGCGGAGCTTGTCGCGGAGCTTGCCGAGCCGGGCGTCCGTCTCCTCCGCCGACAGCTGCGGAGCCCACTGGAACGGTGTGTGGGGCTTGGGGACGAAGCCGCCGATGGACACCGTGCAGCGGATGTCGTTCTGGCCGGAGACCTTGCGGCCCTCGGCGATCACCCTGGTCGCCATGTCGGCGATCTGGAGGACGTCCTCGTCCGTCTCGGTGGGCAGGCCGCACATGAAGTACAGCTTGACCTGGCGCCAGCCGTTGCCGTACGCGGTCGACACCGTACGGATCAGGTCCTCTTCCGAGACCATCTTGTTGATGACCTTGCGCAGGCGCTCGGAGCCGCCCTCGGGGGCGAAGGTCAGACCGGAGCGGCGGCCGTTGCGGGTCAGCTCGTTGGCCAGGTCGACGTTGAACGCGTCGACCCGGGTGGAGGGCAGGGACAGGCCGACCTTGTCCTCCTCGTACCGGTCCGCGAGGCCCTTGGCGATGTCGCCGATCTCCGAGTGGTCCGCCGAGGACAGGGAGAGCAGGCCCACCTCCTCGAAGCCGGTCGCCTTGAGGCCCTTGTCGACCATCTCGCCGATGCCCGTGATGGAGCGCTCACGGACCGGGCGAGTGATCATGCCCGCCTGGCAGAAGCGGCAGCCGCGGGTGCAGCCGCGGAAGATCTCCACCGACATGCGCTCGTGGACGGTCTCCGCGAGCGGCACGAGGGGCTTCTTCGGGTACGGCCACTCGTCCAGGTCCATGACCGTGTGCTTTGACACGCGCCACGGGACGCCCGACTTGTTGGGGACCATGCGGCCGATACGGCCGTCGGGGAGGTACTCGACGTCGTAGAACGCCGGGATGTACACCCCGCCGGTCCTCGCGAGGCGGAACAGGACCTCCTCGCGGCCACCGGGCCGGCCCTCCGCCTTCCAGGCACGGATGATCTCGGTCATGTCGAGCACGGCCTGCTCGCCGTCGCCGATGATCGCCGCGTCGATGAAGTCGGCGATCGGCTCGGGGTTGAAGGCCGCGTGGCCGCCGGCCAGCACGATCGGGTCGTCGAGACCGCGGTCCTTCGACTCCAGCGGGATGCCCGCGAGGTCGAGCGCCGTCAGCATGTTGGTGTAGCCCAGCTCCGTGGAGAAGCTCAGACCGAAGACGTCGAAGGCCTTCACCGGGCGGTGGCCGTCCACCGTGAACTGGGGGACGCCGTGCTTGCGCATCAGCTCCTCCATGTCCGGCCAGACGCTGTAGGTGCGCTCGGCGAGCACGCCCTCGCGCTCGTTCAGTACCTCGTAGAGGATCATGACGCCCTGGTTGGGCAGCCCGACCTCGTACGCGTCCGGGTACATGAGCGCCCAGCGGACGTCGCAGTCCTCCCAGGGCTTGACCGTGGAGTTGAGCTCTCCGCCGACGTACTGGATCGGCTTCTGCACATGCGGGAGCAGAGCTTCGAGCTGTGGAAAGACCGACACAGCGGTTTCGGCAGACATCTCACGAACCTTTGCGAGCCGACAGGGGATGACTTTCCAGCCTAACGTGCCCGTGGGCACGCCTCGTCCGGCCTTCACAGCCCTGGCCGTCCGAGCGCCCTGCTGTGGAGGCCGGACGGGCCCCTAGACGGTCGTCGCGCTTCTGATCGTCTCCCAGGCCTCCGGGAGACCGGCCTCCACCGATGCGGCCGCATGCTCCTCGCGGCCGTACAGGAGGCCGTACGTGAAGCCGTTCTCGCCCGCCGCGTGTGCCTGGGTCGCGAGATCGCGCAGGGCGAGCCTGGCCATCACGCTGTCCTGGTGCTCGCCGAGCAGGCCCTGGAGGGACTTCATGTCGCTCACCAGGCTCTTCGCGGGTTTTCCGAGCAGAGGGGCGGCGAGTTCGGCCGCGTAACGGGTGCGCTTGGTCTTCTTGCGGGCCTCGTGGATCGCGAGGTCGCGGTCCTGCCCGGGCGGCAGGCCGACGGCCTCCCCGACCAGGCCGGACAGCTTGTCGAAGTCCTTGCGCACCGCCTTCACGATCGCCTTCCCGCTGGTGTCCGCGGCGGCCCCCCGCAGGGGTGGGGTGGCGAGCAGCGCGTCGAGGGAGACGAGGAGGTTCAGATACCGGCCGCCGTCGAGGACCGCGATCAGCCTGCGCCGGGAGCCGGAACGGCGGGCGTGCGCCCAGGTGCGCAGTCGGCCGCGGACGGGCCCGGCGAGCAGGGGGCGCGGCAGTTCACCGAGGGCCGCCGTCAGCCGCTCGGTCAGTACCTCCTGGTCGCGGTCGCCCCCCAGCTCCCCCGCCAGCCACTTCAGTTCGTCGCGGAGCGGGTCGGTGACGCCCCGGTCCAGGACGTTGCCGTACGAGCGGAACGCGCTGCGCAGTCGGCGGGTGGCCACGCGCATGCTGTGCACGGCGTCGAAGACGTCCCGCCGGACGGCCGGGTCCAGCTCGACGAGCGCGTCGCGCTGGGCACGTACGTAGGCGAGGACGTGGTCGCCCGCGGTGACCGGTGCCGCCTCCACGACGGCTTCCTTGCGCTGCCTGCGGCCCGTCTCCCCCAGCGCCCGGGCCAGCTTCGACGACGATGTGGAACGGGAGACGCCGGCCTTGCGCAGTCTCTTCTCTACCTTGTCGAGGAAGGCGGGGTCGCCCTCGTCCGCCAGCTCGACCTCGATCTCGGTCCATCGGGCGGTGCCGTCGCCGCCGCTGAGCCGTTCGGCCCGTACGCGGTCGACGCTGACCTCGGCGAGCAGGCCCCCGGCCTCGTCGACGAGGTGGCGGACGTCCCGGGCGGACACCAGGCGTACGACGGGGACCAGTTCGGCGTCGCGCACCCGGGAGCGGACCAGTCCGGTGAGGGCGCGGGGCACGGTGTCGGACAGCGGGGCGTGGATCTCGTCCCGTACGCCGTCGGAGACGGGGAGTTTCAGGTGCCAACCCGCGTCGTCGCCACCGGTGCGGCGGCGCAGGGTGAGGGACGCGGCGGCGAGGCGTTGGTCGGCCGTGTCGTAGTAGATCGCGTCGAGTTCGGCGACGCCCTTGTCGATGACGGCCGAGACGCCCGGCACACGCGTCAGGTCCGGCAGATCCGACAGTCCGGCATTCTCATCGGCTTCGTACTTACGCTCGATCTCGCGCTTGGTGTCCGCCATGCACCGAATCTAGACGCGATCCAAGTCCTTGGGCAGTCCCCGCGCCCCCGCACCGGCCCCCTTGAAGGGCCCCGTGAGGGGCGCGGGGAACTGCGCGCTCAGCCACGACGGACCTGTACCCGAAAACCCACCGCACCCCTCGGGGCAACGCCAAACCCAGTGGAACGGCTACGCCGACATGGGCCGCTGCACCCGGATCGACTGCAACAGCCCCACCGCCACCCACACCGCGAACATGGATGACCCCCCGTACGAGACGAAGGGCAACGGCAGCCCCGCGACCGGCATGATCCCGAGGGTCATCCCGACGTTCTCGAACGCCTGGAACGCGAACCACGCGATGATCCCGGCGGCGACGATCGTGCCGTACAGCTCGGTCGTCTCGCGGGCGATGCGGCAGGCCCGCCACAGCACGACACCCAGCAGGACCAGGATGAGCCCGGCGCCGACGAAGCCCAGTTCCTCGCCCGCGACCGTGAAGACGAAGTCGGTCTGCTGCTCGGGCACGAACTGCCCGGTCGTCTGCGAGCCCTTGCCGAGGCCGGTGCCGAACAGCCCGCCGGAGCCGATCGCGATCCGGGCCTGGTTGGTGTTGTAGCCGACGCCCGCCGGATCCAGCGCGGGGTTGGCGAACGCGGCGAAGCGGGCGATCTGGTAGTCATCGAGGATCTTGAGCTGCCAGACCGCGATCGCGCCGAGCGCGCCGGCCCCGATCAGGCCGAAGATCCAGCGGTTGGAGGCGCCGGAGGCGAGCAGCACGCCGAGCACGATGATCACCATGACCATGACCGAACCGAGGTCGGGCATGAGCAGGACGATCAGTATCGGTACGACGGCCAGGCCGAGCGCCTGCAGGACCGTGCGGTGGTCGGGGTGCGGTTTGTCGCCCGCGTCGACCCGGGCCGCGAGCAGCATCGCCATGCCCAGGATGATCGTGATCTTCACGAACTCGGAGGGCTGGAGCGAGAAGCCGCCGCCGATGACGATCCACGCGTGGGCGCCGTTGATGGTCGCGCCGAGCGGGGTCAGCACCAGCAGGACCAGGAGCAGGGAGAGCCCGTAGAGGACCGGTACGGCCGTGCGCAGGGTGCGGTGGCCGAGCCAGACCGTCCCGATCATCAGGGCGAACCCGATGCCCGTGTTGAGCAGATGCCGGAACAGGAAGTAGTACGGGTCGCCCTGGTTCAGCTCGGTGCGGTTGCGGGTCGCCGAGTAGACGAGGGCCGCGCCGATGAAGGAGAGCGCGAGGGCCGCGAACAGTATCGGCCAGTCGAGCCTGCGGGCCAGCGAGTCGCGGGCGAACACCCGCGTCCAGCTGCCGCGTTCGGGCCCGTACCCGGAGACGGAGAAGCCGTTCGCGCCGGTCATGCGAGGGACCTCCGCCTCTTCCTCGGGCGGGCCGAGCGCCTGCGCGTGTCACGGTTGGTGCCGGTATTGGGGTTCGGGACGGTGGCGGCCGGGTTGTCGCCCGCCACCTGCTGCTGTCCCTCCTCGGTGGCCTGCTCCTCCGCCTTCGGCGGGTAGACCTCGGCCTTCGGGGAGTCGATCGACCCGTCCTTCTCGACCTTCGGCAGGTTCTTCTGCGGCGTGTAGAGCAGCGCCTTCTTCTTGTCGATGGCGCCGTCCTCGGAGACTCCGTACAGCGCGTTGTAGATCTTGCGCACGGCGGGGCCCGAGGCGCCGGAACCCGTACCGCCCTGGGAGATGGTCATGATGACCGTGTAGTCCTTGGTGTACGTGGCGAACCACGAGGTCGTCTGCTTGCCGTAGACCTCGGCCGTACCCGTCTTGGCGTGCATCGGGATCTTGTCCTGCGGCCAGCCGCCGAACCTCCAGGCGGCCGTACCGCGGGTCGCGACTCCCGCGAGGGCACCGTCTATCTCGTCGCGGGTCTTCTTCGTCATCGGCAGCTTGCCGTGCGACTTCGGCTTGATCTCCTGGACGGTCTTGCCGTCCGGGCTGACGATCGCCTTGCCGACGGTCGGGTCGTAGAGCGTGCCGCCGTTGGAGATGGCCCCGTAGATCGTCGCCATCTGTATCGGCGTGACGAGGGTGTCGCCCTGGCCGATCGAGTAGTTGACGGAGTCACCGGCGCGCATCCGGTTGCCTTCGAGGCAGTTCTCGTACGCGATCTGCTGGGCGTACGAGCCGCCCTTCTTGCCGTACTTGCACCAGGCGTCCTTGTTGGCCTTCCAGTAGTCCGCCTTCCACTTGCGGTCGGGGACGCGGCCGGTGACCTCGTTCGGCAGGTCGATGCCGGTCTCCTTGCCGAGGCCGAACTGGTGGGCCGTCTTGTAGAACCAGTCCTTGGCGTCCTTGTGCGGCTTGATGCCGCCGTCCTTCTTCCACTCCTGGTGGGAGAGGCTGTAGAAGACGGTGTCGCAGGAGACCTCCAGGGCGCGGCCGAGGCTGATCGGGCCGTATCCCTTGGACTCGAAGTTCTTGAAGACCTGACCGCCGATGGAGTACGAGGCGGCGCACTGGTAGGGGCCGTTGAAGGAGTAGCCCGCGTTTATGGCGGCGGCCGTCGGGACGACCTTGAAGATCGAGCCGGGCGCCGACTGGCCCTGGATCGCGCGGTTCAGGAGCGGGTAGTTGGAGTCCTTGCCGGTGAGCCTCGTGTAGTCCTTGCCGGAGATCCCGCCGACCCAGGCGTTCGGGTCGTAGGAGGGGTTGGACGCCATCGACACGACACGGCCGGTCTTGGCCTCCATGACGACCACCGCGCCGGAGTCGGCCTTGTAGTTCTCGCCGGTGTTCTTGTCGAACTCGGTACGGGCGACCTTCATCGCCTCGTTCAGCTCGTACTCGGCGACGCGCTGGACGCGGGAGTCGATGCTGGTGACGACGTTCTCACCGGGCTGGGCCTCGTCGCTCTTGGCCTGGCCGATGACCCGGCCGAGGTTGTCGACCTCGTAGCGGGTGACGCCGGCCTTGCCGCGCAGTTGCTTGTCGTACTGGCGCTCCAGGCCCGAGCGGCCGACCTGGTCGGAGCGCAGGTACGGCGAGTCGGTGTCCTCGGCCTTGGTGATCTCCTCGTCGGTGACGGGCGAGAGATAGCCGAGGACCTGGGCGGTGTTGGCCTTGCCGGGGGCGGCGTAGCGGCGCACCGCCTGCGGCTCCGCGGTGATGCCGGGGAAGTCCTCGGCGCGCTCGCGGATCTGCAGGGCCTGCTTGGGCGTGGCCTCGTCGGTGATGGGGATCGGCTGGTAGGGCGAGCCGTTCCAGCACGGCTGGGGCGTCTTCGCGTCGCACAGCCGGACCTTGTCCCGCACGTCCGCGGCCTTCATGCCGAGGACGTCCGCGAGCTTGGCGAGGACGGCGTCGCCGTCGTCCTTCATCTTCAACAGCTCGGTCCGGGACGCGGAGACCACGAGCCGGGTCTCGTTGTCGGCGATCGGCACTCCGCGGGCGTCCAGGATCGAGCCGCGCACGGCGGGGCTGACGACCTGCTGGACGTGGTTGCCGGACGCCTCCTTGGCGTACTCGTCGCCGTTGCGGATCTGGAGGTACCACAGGCGCCCGCCGAGGGTGCCGAGGAGGGACAGTACGAGGATCTGGATGACGATGAGCCGGATCTGGACCCGCGGGGTCCGGCCGGTCTCAGGAATGTTGGTCACAGTCGCTTGACCCCCTTGATGCGTCCCGCCCTGGCCATCCGGGCCTTGGCGGCCTTCACTCTCAGCCCGCCGCGCTGGCTGCCGATGCGCAGGCCCGTGCCGGAGCTGATCCAGCCCGCGGCGACGTCGGTCGACTTGCCGGAGCCGCCGGCGTCGGCGAGCGGATCGTTCTCGGCGCGCCGTGCCAGGGCCATGATGCCGGGGACCACGAACGGGGCGAGCAGCAGGTCGTACAGGGCGGCGGTGAACAGCAGGCCGCCGAGGCCGACGTGGCGGGCGGCGGTGTCGCCGACGAGGGCGCCCACTCCCGCGTACAGGAGGGTGGAGCCGATCGAGGCGGCCACCACCACGGCCATGGGCCCGGTGGCGGACTTGAGCTGGCCGTTGTCGGGCTTGGCGAGTCCGGCGAGGTAGCCGATGACGCAGAGCACGAGGGCGTAGCGTCCGGCGGCGTGGTCGGCGGGCGGTGCCAGGTCGGCGAGCAGGCCCGCGCCGAAGCCCACGAGGGCGCCTCCGACGTGGCCGTAGACCAGGGCGAGGCCGAGGACGGTGAGCAGCAGGAGGTCCGGTACGGCGCCCGGCAGGTGCAGCCGGGCGAGGACGCTGACCTGGATCACCAGGGCGACGATCACCAGTGTGACGGAGAGCAGCATTCGGTTGAAGCGCATGGGGAAGTCAGCTCCTACTGCTCTTGCTGCAGGCCGTCGGCGGGCGCGTCCGCGGAGGGCGTGACCGTCACGGTCACGGTCGGCGTGGGCGTTGGCTTGGGTTTGGGCGGCAGCACCTCGTCGCGCGGATCCTCGCGCGGGGCCTGGACGACGACACCGACGATGTCGAGCTTGGAGAAGGACACGAACGGCGTGACGTAGATCGTGCGGGTCAGGTCGCCGCCGGACGGGTCGACGCGGGAGACCAGACCCACGGGGACGCCGGGCACGAACGGCTTGTCGGCCTGGGAGCCGAAGGTGACGAGCCGGTCGCCCTTCTTGATCTTGGCCTTGCCGTTGAGCAGCTCCACGCGCAGCGGGCGGTCGCCCTGTCCCGAGGCGAAGCCCAGCTCGTCGGTGGACTCCATGCGCGTACCCACGGTGAAGTCGGGGTCGTTGGCGAGGAGCACGGTGGCGGTACCGGGGCCCACGGTGGTGACGCGCCCGACCAGTCCGTCCCCGTTGAGGACGGTCATGTCGCGCTTGATGCCGTCGTTCGCGCCGACGTCGATGGTGACGGTCCAGGAGAAGCCCTGGGCCGCTCCTATGGCGATGACCTCGGCGCCCTTGATGCCGTACTGCCCGGCGCCTGCCGTCTTGAGCATCTTGTCGAGCTGCGCGCTGCGGCTGCGGTTGCGGTCGTCGCTGCCCAGTTTCGCCTTCAACCCGGCGTTGTCGCGCTCCAGTTGGGCGATGCGGTCGTGACGGCTGCCGGAGTCCTTCACGGCCTGGATCGCGTTGCCGACGGGGTCGACGGCGGTCGACACCCCGTCCTCGATCGGGCCGAACACCGTGGCGGCGCCGCGGCGGGCACCGTCGACCGGCGAGTCCTCACCCCCGCGGATGTCCACCGTGATCAAGGCGAACGCGATGGCGATCAGCAGCACCAGGAGCAGCCGGCTCTCTCGTGTGTCCCTCACGTGCGACGGCCGTGCCTTCCTCGTCGGGATTCATGTATGGCTCACCCAACAGGATCCCGAGGGTCCGGAAGAACCCTGGAAACCCCGAAGAAACCCCGGAGCACCCGATCGGCGCCCCGTCGGGCGGAACCCGCGGGTGTTATGGGGGAGCTTATGCCTCAATATCAACGATCCGCCGTACGAGAAGGGATCATCTCGTACGGCGGAATCGAAGAGTTACGTCATCTGCGCGGCTGGGCGTCCAGGACCTGCTGGAGCGCCTCGAATTCCTCCACGCACTTGCCGGCACCGAGCGCCACGCTGTCCAGCGGGTCCTCGGCGATATGGATCGGCATGCCCGTCTCGCGGCGCAGCCGCTCGTCGAGGCCGCGCAGCAGGGCGCCGCCACCGGTGAGGACGATCCCGCGGTCCATGACGTCGCCGGACAGCTCCGGCGGGCACTTGTCGAGGGTGGTCTTGACGGCGTCGACGATCGAGTTGACCGGTTCCTCGATCGCCTTGCGGACTTCGGCCGCCGAGATCACGACGGTCTTGGGAAGGCCGGAGACCAGGTCCCGGCCGCGGATTTCGGTGTGTTCGTCATTGTCGAGGTCGTACGCGGAACCGATCGTGATCTTGATCTGTTCGGCCGTCCGCTCACCGAGGAGGAGCGAGTACTCCTTCTTGATGTGCTGGATGATCGCGTTGTCCAGCTCGTCGCCGGCCACCCGGATGGACTGTGCCGTGACGATTCCGCCGAGCGAGATGACCGCGACCTCGGTCGTACCGCCGCCGATGTCCACCACCATGTTGCCCGTGGCCTCGTGGACCGGCAGGCCGGAGCCGATGGCCGCGGCCATGGGCTCCTCGATGATGTGCACCTGGCGGGCGCCGGCCTGGGACGACGCCTCGATGACGGCACGGCGCTCGACGCCCGTGATGCCCGAGGGCACGCAGACGACGACGCGAGGACGGGCAAGGTAGCGCCGCTTGTGGATCTTCAGAATGAAGTAGCGGAGCATGCGCTCGGTGATCTCGAAGTCGGCGATGACACCGTCCTTCAGCGGGCGCACGGCAACGATGTTGCCCGGCGTCCGCCCGATCATCTTCTTCGCTTCCGCGCCGACCGCGAGGATGCCACCGGTGTTGGTGTTGATCGCGACGACGGACGGCTCGTTGAGTACGATCCCGCGACCCCTGACGTACACCAGCGTGTTGGCGGTCCCGAGGTCGACAGCCATGTCACGGCCGATGAACGACATTGAGTTCCCCATCAGGATTCGTCTGGCCTTCCCAAGTGGAGCTTTTGATGGCTTTTCAGGATGGCGAGGGTGAGCGCTGTGACGTGAAGGCTTCCATCGTAGTCTCGCCTGCACGAACACTGCGCGAGGGTCTTCGCCATTGTCAGCAGATGACGCGCCGCCTCGCTTGTGGAGACGGGCCATCGGGGGAACGCGTTCCCCCGATCGGCACGCATATGCCCGCAGACGGCCCTCATTGTGCGCCCCATTGTGTGCGGGCCGCAGGTCAGACGCTACCTGCCTGACACGTCTTCAGGAGATTTTCGTTTCACAAGATTTTCACCACGGCCCGCAGACACCACGGCCCGCGGGCGCTGCGGCCCGGTGGTTACGCCAGACCGGGGAAGAAGATCTTCAGCTCGCGCTCGGAGGACTCCTCGGAGTCCGAGGCGTGGATCAGGTTCTCCCGGACGATCACACCGAAGTCACCACGGATGGAGCCGGGGGCGGCGGCGATCGGGTCGGTCGGACCCGCGAGCGCCCGTACGCCCTCGATGACACGCTCGCCCTCGACGACCAGCGCCACGATCGGGCCCGAGGCCATGAAGTCGACCAGCGGCTCGTAGAAGGGCTTGCCCTTGTGCTCGCCGTAGTGCTGCTCCAGCGTCTCCTGGTCCAGTGTGCGCAGCTCCAGCGCGGTGATCTGCCAGCCGGCCTTGCGCTCGATTCGGCTGATGATCTCGCCGGTCAGGCCACGACGGACCGCGTCGGGCTTGAGAAGGACGAGGGTGCGCTGGCTCACGGTGGTGGCTCCTTCAGGGTCACGAATGTGCGGATGACGAGGCTACAGGGCGTGTTCCCAGGGGGCTGCGCCCCCTGGCCCCCTTACGCGCTCGTCCCCTTACGCGCTGACGCGCTCGTCCTCAAACACCGGACAGGCTGGAAGACAGCGGCGCAGCCCCGGCTTGCCGCTCGTCCTCAAACGCCGGACGGGCTTGAGAGCAAGCGCGCCGCCGAGCCGCACGTCACGCCACCCGGGGTGAAAGGCAGGGGCGCAGCCCCGCCTTCAGGGGCGCGGGGAACTGCGCGGGCGACCCAAGACGGTCCGCACCCGCCGACGCACCGCACTCGGCAGACGCAGCCGCGGCCCCGGAGGGGCCTTTCAGGGGCGCGGGGAACTGCGCGACCCGCCCCCACCGGACCCGCACCCGCAGCAACAAAGCCTGTCCGGCGCCTGAGGACAAAGGGGCCCGGGGCCACCCCGAGGAAAGGACGGAACCCCGAACTACCCACCCGCCCCCGCCTGCGCGGCGAACCGCGCCTTCGCCTCCTCCACCTTCCGCCCGTAGTGCACCGACGCCCACCACAGCGCGGCGAAAACCGCCCCGAGGAAGAACATCACCGGCACCACGAACCCGCTCGCGATCAGCAGGACCTGCAGCCCCCAGCCCAGCTGGACACCTCCCGGGCGCGTGATCATCCCGCACAGGAGCAGACACAGCACCATCGCGATCCCGCACACCGTCCAGACCGTGGCCATGGACAGATCGGGGTCCTTCATCGCCACGAGTCCGGCGAACCCGATCACGAAGAACTCACCGATCAGCGTCGAAGCACAGAGCGTCCGCACGGCTCAGCCCCTTCCCAGCAGCAGCCGGGCCTCGCCGACCGTGATGACGGAGCCGGTGACGAGGACGCCGCCGCCCGCGTACTCGGCCTCTTCCTCGGCCAGCGTGATCGCGGCCTCCAGAGCGTCGTCCAGCCGGGGCTCGACCTGCACGCGGTCGTCCCCGAACACCTCGACGGCGATCCCGGCCAGCTCGTCCACGTCCATCGCGCGGTGGCTGGAGTTCTGCGTCACGACGACCTCCGTGAAGATCGGCTCGAAGGCTTCAAGCAGCCCTCGTACGTTCTTGTCGCCGCTCGACCCGACGACGCCGATGAGCCGGCTGAAGTCGAAGACCTCCTGAACCGCCTCGGCGGTCGCGCGGGCGCCCGCCGGGTTGTGCGCGGCGTCCAGCACGACGGTCGGCGACTTGCGCACGATCTCCAGCCGGCCCGGCGAGGCGACCGACGCGAAGGCCTTGCGGACCGTGTCGATGTCGAGCGCCTCGGGCCGCTGGGACCCGACGCCGAAGAACGCCTCCACGGCGGCGAGCGCCACCGCCGCGTTGTGCGCCTGGTAGGCGCCGTGCAGCGGGATGTACACCGCCTCGTACTCCCCGCCGAGACCGCGGAGCGTCAGCAGCTGCCCGCCGACCGCGACCTGCCGGCTGATCACACCGAACTCAAGCCCTTCGCGGGCCACGGTCGCATCGACCTCGACGGCCTTCTTGAGCAGCACCTGCGCGGCGTCGACGGGCTGCTGGGCCAGGATGACCGTGGCGCCCTGCTTGACGATCCCGGCCTTCTCCTTGGCGATCTCCCCCGGGGTGTTACCGAGCCGGTCCGTGTGGTCCAGGTCGATGGGGGTCACCACGGCGACGTCCCCGTCGATCACGTTGGTGGCGTCCCAGCTGCCGCCCATCCCGACCTCCACGACGGCCACGTCGACGGGCGCGTCCGCGAAGGCCGCGTACGCCATGCCCGTGAGCACCTCGAAGAACGAGAGGCGGAACTCCTGACCGGCGTCGACCATCTCGACGTACGGCTGGATGTCCCGGTACGTCTCCACGAACCGCTCGGCCGGGATCGCCTCCCCGTCCAGGCTGATCCGCTCGGTGATCGACTGGACGTGCGGCGAGGTGTACCGCCCGGTGCGCAGTTCGAAGGCACCGAGCAGGGCCTCGATCATGCGGGCCGTCGACGTCTTGCCGTTGGTCCCCGTGATGTGGATCGAGGGGTACGCGCGCTGCGGCTCCCCGAGCACGTCCATGAGCGCGGAGATCCGGTCCACGGAGGGCTCCAGCTTGGTCTCGCCCCACCGCGAGGCCAGCTCGGTCTCGACCTCGCGCAGCGCCTTGTCGGCCTCCGGGTCGTCCGGGCGCCCGGGAATGTCGGACTGCGGCGCCGGGCCCTGCGTGCGCAAGGTGCGGCTGCCGGCCTCGATCACGGCGAGGTCGGGGTCGCGCTCCGTCTCGGCCTCGACGATCGCATCGAACGGATCGGACCCACTGCTGTCCTGCGGAAGCTCACTCACACACCCAGTCTACGGAGCCCCACCCCACCCCCCGTGCCAGGGCACGACCCATCCAGGCACACGAGAAAGGGCGCAGTCTTTTCCCTTCAGGGGCGCGGGGAACGGCGCAGTCTTTCGCCTTCAGGGGCGCAGGGAACGGCGCGACAAGCCATCACCGGCCCGCAGACACAACCCGGCCGGTTTTCAGGGGCGCGGGGAACTGCGCGAACGGCCCCCACCGGCCCGCAGCCGACGACGAACGCCCGAGGGCCCCGGGACCACCACGGTCCCGGGGCCCTCAAGAACAACACCTACGCCTGCGGCAGAGCCTCCAGCTGCGCCTGCAACCGGACGATGTCCTCGTCGGCCTTGGCGAGCCGCCCCCGGATCTTGTCCACGACCTGATCCGGCGCCTTCGCGAGGAACGCCTCGTTCCCGAGCTTGGCGTTGGCCGCGACCTTCTCCTTCTCGGCGGCGGCCAAGTCCTTGGCAAGCCGCTTCCGCTCCGCGCCCACATCGATCGTGCCGGAGAGGTCGAGCGCGACCTGCGCCCCCCCGACCGGCAGGGTCGCCGTCGCCGAGAAGTCGTCCCCCTCGGGCTGCAGCCGCAGCAACTGCCGGATGGCCGCCTCGTGCGGAGCGAACGCGGTCCCCTCCAGGGACAGCCGCGCCGGCACCCGCTGACCGGGCTGCAGCCCCTGGTCGGCACGGAAGCGGCGGACCTCGGTGATGACCTGCTGCAGCGCCTCGATCTCACGCTCGGCACCGGTGTCGCGGAACCCGCTGTCGGCGGGCCAGTCGGCGATCACGACGGACTCGCCGCCCGTGAGGGTCGTCCACAGCGTCTCCGTGACGAACGGGACGACCGGGTGCAGCAGCCGCAGCGTGACGTCCAGGACCTCGCCCAGGACCCGCTTGCTGACGTCGGCGGCGGCCCCGCCCGCCATGAACGTCGTCTTCGACAGCTCGACGTACCAGTCGAAGACCTCGTCCCAGGCGTAGTGGAACAGCGCGTCGGAGAGCTTCGCGAACTGGAAGTCCTCGTAGAGCGCGTCGACCTGGGCGACGGTCTCGTTGAGCCGCGACAGGATCCACCGGTCCGTCGCGGACATCCGCGACGCGTCCGGCAGCGGGCCTTCGACCGTCGCGCCGTTCATCAGCGCGAACCGCGTCGCGTTCCAGATCTTGTTGGCGAAATTGCGGGACGCCTGGACCCAGTCCTCGCCGATCGGCACGTCGGTACCGGGGTTGGCGCCGCGGGCCAGGGTGAAACGGACGGCGTCGGAGCCGTACGCGTCCATCCAGTCGAGCGGGTCGACGACGTTGCCGAACGACTTCGACATCTTCTTGCCGCGCTCGTCACGGACCAGACCGGTCAGGGCGATGATCTTGAAGGGGACCTCGCCGTCCATCGCGTACAGGCCGAACATCATCATCCGGGCGACCCAGAAGAAGATGATGTCGTGGCCGGTGAGCAGGACGTCGGTCGGGTAGAACTTCTTGAGGTCCGGGGTCTGTTCGGGCCAGCCGAGCGTGGAGAACGGCCACAGGCCGGACGAGAACCAGGTGTCGAGGACGTCGGTGTCCTGCCGCCACCCCTCGGCCTCGGTGCCCGGCGGCTGCTCGTCGGGGCCGACGCAGACCGTCTCGCCGTTCGGGCCGTACCAGATCGGGATGCGGTGGCCCCACCACAGCTGGCGCGAGATGTTCCAGTCGTTGAGGTTGTCGACCCAGTCGAAGTACCGCTTCGACATGTCCTCGGGGTGGATCTTCACCCGGCCGTCGCGGACCGCGTCACCGGCGGCCTTCGCGAGCGGGCCGACCTTGACCCACCACTGCAGGGACTGCCGCGGCTCGATGGTGGTCCGGCAGCGCGAGCAGTGCCCGACGCTGTGGACGTACGGACGCTTCTCGGCGACGATCCGGCCCTGCGAGCGCAGCGCGCCGACGATGGCGGAACGTGCCTCGTAGCGGTCGAGTCCCTCGAAGGGGCCGTGGACGGTGATGATGGCCCGCTCGTCCATGACCGTGATCGACTCCAGGCCGTGGCGCCGGCCGATGGCGAAGTCGTTCGGGTCGTGGGCGGGGGTGACCTTGACGGCACCCGTGCCGAACTCGGGGTCGACGTGCGTGTCCGCGACGACCGGGATGGTGCGGTCGGTCAGCGGGAGCTTGATGCGCTTGCCGATGAGGTGCCGGTAGCGCTCGTCGTCGGGGTGAACGGCGACGGCGGTGTCACCGAGCATGGTCTCGGCGCGCGTGGTGGCGACGACGAGGGTCTCGTCGCCCTCGCCGTACTTGATGGAGACGAGCTCGCCGTCGTCCTCCTGGTACTCCACCTCGATGTCGGAGATGGCCGTCAGACAGCGGGGACACCAGTTGATGATGCGCTCGGCGCGGTAGATCAGCTCGTCGTCGTACAGCTTCTTGAAGATGGTCTGGACGGCCTTGGACAGCCCCTCGTCCATGGTGAACCGCTCACGGTCCCAGTCGACGCCGTCGCCGAGCCGTCGCATCTGGCCCAGGATCTTGCCGCCGTACTCCTCCTTCCAGTGCCAGACGCGCTCGACGAACTCCTCGCGCCCGAGGTCGTGCCGGGACTTGCCCTCCTCGGCGAGCTGCTGCTCGACCTTGTTCTGCGTGGCGATACCGGCGTGGTCCATGCCGGGCAGCCACAGCGCCTCGTATCCCTGCATGCGCTTACGGCGGGTCAGCGCGTCCATCAGCGTGTGCTGGAAGGCGTGCCCCAGGTGCAGGGACCCGGTGACGTTCGGCGGCGGAATGACGATGGTGTACGGCGGCTTGTCGCTGTTCGCGTCGGCGGCGAAGTAACCCCGTTCGACCCAGCGCTCGTACAGCTTCCCCTCTACCTCGGCCGGCGCGTACTGGGTCGGCAGTTCGGGGGCGTTGGCTGGCGGCTGCTGCTGAGCGTTGTCGGTCACCCACCCAGTTTAGAGGTGTCACAGGCTTGCTCCGAAACTCGATTAATTGGTAACGGTGCGGCCCCCGGCGCCTCGGCCGTCCCCGCCCTGGGTGAGGATGTTCGGAACACATAAGTATCTGGAGGGGAACCCAGGATGAGCTACAACCAGCCGGGCCCGTACGGCGGGCAGCCTCAGCAGCCCGGACCGTACGGTCAGCCGGGTCCTTACGGCCAGCAGCCGCAGGCCCCCCAGCCCGGCTACGGCTACCCGCAGCAGGCTCCCCCGCCGCAGCCCGGCTACGGGTACCCCCAGCAGGCCCCTCCCGGAGTCCCGCCGCAGCAGCCCGGCTACAGCCAGCAGCCGCCCGGCGCCCCCTACGGCGCCCCGATGCCGCCGGCTCCCGGCGGGGGCAAGAAGAAGACGGGCCTCATCGTCGGCGCGGTGGCGGTCGTGGCCGCGATCGCGGTGGGCGCGTACTTCATCATCGGCGGCAGCAACGGCGGCTCCGCGGACGTCGCGGACGACGGCCCCCACAAGCTGACGACTCCGGCGACGGTGCTCACCGAGTACAAGAAGAGCAAAGAGGCCGACAGCGGCGGCTTCGACGAGAGCGACATCAAGAAGGCCGAGAAGCACGGCGTCAAGGGCGCCAAGGACGTCAACGCGGGATACCAGGCCGGGGACGAGAACAACCCGCTGGCTCTGCAGATGATCCAGTTCATGGGCGTGTACGGCGAGATCGACGACCCGGAGAAGGTCGTCGACGCCATGTTCGTCGACATGAAGGAAGGCGCCGAGAAGGAGAAGGACGAGGGCCAGGTCGTCGGCAGCCCCAAGAGCTACTCGCCCAGCGGCCTCGACGGCGCGGTCCTGAAGTGCCAGGAAACCAAGATCACGAACGAGGACGCCACGGGTGACGCGGCTACCGGTCCGTCCTCGATCAGCATGCCGGTGTGCATCTGGGGCGACCACAGCACGCTCGGCGTCATCATCAACATCGACATGGCCAACGCCATGGCGGGCAAGGGCGCCGACCTGCAGGCGGCCGCGGAACTGACGGCCAAGTTCCGCAAGGAAGTCCGCGTCAAGCTGTGAGCGACGCGTAGTCACGGCGAAGGGCCCCGGTCGGTGACCGGGGCCCTTCGCCATAACTTGCCGCTGTGCGCGCCCGCTTACGCGGTCTTCTGCTCCCCCGGGCCCCGGCCCCGCGCGTCGCGCGGGATGAGGGTCGGGTTCACGTTCGAGCGGACGACCTCCGAGGTGATGACGACGCGGGCCACGTCCTTGCGGGACGGGACCTCGTACATCACCGCCTGCAGGACCTCTTCCATGATGGCGCGCAGGCCGCGCGCGCCGGTCTGGCGGAGGATGGCCTGGTCGGCGATGGCCTCAAGGGCCTCACGCTCGAAGTCCAGCTCCACGCCGTCCAGTTCGAAGAGGCGCTGGTACTGCTTCACCAGCGCGTTGCGCGGCTCCACCAGGATCTGGAGGAGTGCCTCGCGGTCGAGGTTGTGGACCGACGTGATGACCGGGAGGCGGCCGATGAACTCGGGGATCATGCCGAACTTCACCAGGTCCTCGGGCATGACGTCCTCGAAGCGGTCCTTCGCCTCAAGTTCCTTCTTGGAGCGGATCGTCGCGCCGAAGCCGATGCCCTTGGCACCCGCACGGGACTCGACGAGCTTCTCCAGGCCCGCGAAGGCGCCGCCCACGATGAACAGGACGTTCGTCGTGTCGATCTGGATGAACTCCTGGTGGGGGTGCTTGCGCCCGCCCTGCGGAGGCACGGAGGCCGTGGTGCCCTCCAGGATCTTGAGCAGAGCCTGCTGGACGCCCTCGCCCGACACGTCGCGCGTGATCGACGGGTTCTCGCTCTTACGAGCCACCTTGTCGATCTCGTCGATGTAGATGATGCCGGTCTCGGCCTTCTTGACGTCGTAGTCCGCTGCCTGGATCAGCTTCAGCAGAATGTTCTCGACGTCCTCGCCGACGTAGCCCGCCTCCGTCAGCGCCGTCGCGTCCGCGATGGCGAACGGGACGTTCAGCATGCGGGCCAGTGTCTGCGCCAGCAGCGTCTTGCCCGAGCCCGTGGGGCCGAGCAGCAGGATGTTGGACTTCGCCAACTCGATGGCGTCCTCGCGGTTCTGACCCGCGCTGTTCTCGCCGGCCTGGACCCGCTTGTAGTGGTTGTACACCGCGACCGAGAGGGCCTTCTTGGCGGACTCCTGGCCTACGACGTACCCCTCGAGGAATTCGTAGATCTCGCGAGGCTTGGGAAGTTCTTCCCATCGCACCTCGCTCGTTTCCGCGAGCTCTTCCTCGATGATCTCGTTGCAGAGATCGATGCACTCGTCGCAGATGTACACACCAGGGCCTGCGATGAGCTTCTTGACCTGCTTCTGGCTCTTGCCACAGAACGAGCACTTGAGCAGATCGCCGCCGTCACCGATGCGTGCCACGGTGTGCTTCCCCTTCGCCTGGGAGACGCCGTAGGTCCAGCGGCTCCTGGTGCTGCCTTATGTCCGACGGTACCTTGCCGAGCCCCTCGTTCGGGCCCCCCTTGGCGCGGTTCACTTTGTCGTGAACCGCGTCAAGGAGCGGCAGACGATACAGCGATACGTCACGCGACCGCGGCGTTGTTCATCTTCCGGGTCGAGATGATCTGGTCGATCAGGCCGTACGCGAGGGCGTCCTCGGCCGTGAGGATCTTGTCGCGCTCGATGTCCTCGCGGATCTTCTCGATCGGCGTCGTCGAGTGCTTGGCCAGCATGTCTTCCAGCTGCGCGCGCATCCGGAGGATCTCGTTGGCCGCGATCTCAAGGTCCGATACCTGGCCGCGGCCGGTCTCGCTGTAGGGCTGGTGGATCAGTACGCGGGCGTTCGGAAGTGCCATGCGCTTGCCCGGCGTACCGGCCGCCAGGAGGATCGCGGCGGCGGAGGCGGCCTGACCCATGCAAACAGTCTGGACGTCCGGCTTCACGAACTGCATCGTGTCGTAGATCGCCGTGAGCGCCGTGAAGGAGCCGCCGGGGCTGTTGATGTAGACCGAGATGTCACGGTCGGGGTCCATCGACTCCAGGCACAGCAGCTGCGCCATGACGTCGTTGGCGGAGGCGTCGTCGATCTGCACGCCGAGGAAGATCACGCGCTCCTCGAACAGCTTCGCGTACGGGTCGTACTCACGGACGCCCTGCGAGGTGCGCTCGACGAAGCGCGGGATGACGTAGCGGGACTCCGCGCGAGGACCCGTGTACTCGGCCTGCGCGCGGTGGAGTCCGCTGCCGGGGAAGTCGTTCACTGTGTCTCCTGAAGAGCCTGATAAGGGCTGAGGCGGTCGGCTGGGGGCTCGGAGCGGCTGGTGTCGGCCTGCGCCGACGCCCGGTCGGCGCAGGACCTAGGCCGCCCCGGTACCGCCGCCGCCCGGCATTCCGGCAGCGGTGGGCATGATGTCGTCGATGAGGCCGTACGCCTTGGCCTCGATCGGGTCGAACCAGCGGTCCCGGTCCGAGTCGCGGGTGATCTGCTCCACCGTCTGGCCGGTGTGGAACGAGGTCAGCTCCGCCATCCGCTTCTTGGTGTGCAGCAGCCGCTCGGCGTGGATCTTGATGTCCGACGCGGAACCGGCGAGACCGGCCGAGGGCTGGTGGATCAGGATCTCCGCGTTCGGCAGCGCGAAGCGCTTGCCCGGAGTACCCGCGCTCAGCAGGAACTGGCCCATGGAGGCCGCCATGCCCATCGCGATCGTCACCACGTCGTTCTTGATGTACTGCATGGTGTCGTAGATCGCCATGCCGGCGGTGATCGAGCCGCCGGGGCTGTTGATGTAGAGGAAGATGTCCTTCTCCGGGTCGGAGGCAAGGAGCAGCAACTGCGCTGTGATCTTGTTGGCGATGTCGTCGTCGACCGCCTGGCCGAGGAAGATGATCCGCTCGCCGAGCAGCCGGTTGTAGACCTGGTCGCCGAGGCCACCACCGATGGGGTCGCCGGCGGCTGTGGGCATCAGATTCGTCACGTATCCACCTGCTCGTCTTACGACGGCGCCGGGCCGTCTACACGTCTTCTGCTGGGGGCGTGGGACCCCGTGTGCGCGCCGTGTCGGACGGCTCCGGGGACTCCCCTGCCCTCGTACTCATGGACCCTAACGCGCGGGTCCCTCCGGGGAATCCCGCAGAAGGAACTGTTCGCTGTGAGCGCATGCGCTCCGCCGGGTTCAGCAGGGAATACGCCGGGCTCGGCCCCCTCCCTCACGGGGAGGGGCCGGGCAGCTGCGGGTGCGGCCCCTCCACGGGCCGCAGCCGCCGATGTGCCGTCGGAGGCAGACACGGCTGCGACCCCGTGAGGGCGGGCCCGCGGACGCGGCTGCGGGCTCGTGGGGGCGGGCCGCGCAGTTCCCCGCGCCCCTGGGATGCCCTGACGGCCCCAGGGAGGCCTGCGGGATCCGGGGAGGGCCCGGGGAGCCGGTGACAGGCCTACGGGCCCCCAGGAAGCGTCCTGGGGGCCCGTAGTACGTACTGCGCGTGGCTACGAGGCGATCAGGCCTCGGTCTTCTCCTCGGACGCCTCGGCCTTGGGGGCCTCCTCGGCGTCGTCGGTGGAGTCGGAGGCGGCCTCGACGGTCTCGGCCGTCTCGTCCTCGTCCTCGTCGTCGAGGTCTACGACCTCGCCGTTGGTGTCCTTGACGGTGGCGGCCTCGACGACCACGGCAAGAGCCTTGCCGCGGGCGACCTCGCCGACCAGCAGCGGAACCTGGCCGCCTTCGACGACCTGCTGGGCGAACTGGTCGGGCGACATGTTGGAGGAAGCGGCACGCCGCATGAGGTGCTCGGTGAGCTCCTCCTGGTTGACGTTCAGCTTCTCCTTGTTGACGAGCTCGTCCAGGACGAACTGCGTCTTGATGCCCTTGACCGCGGCTTCCTTGGTCTCGGTGTCGAACTCCTCGGCCGTCTTGCCCTGGATCTCGAGGTACTTCTCCAGGTCGAGGCCCATCTGGCCGAGCTGGTGGTGCTCCAGGTTGTGCTTGCGGGTGTTGATCTCGTCCTCGAGGAGCTTCTCGGGGACGGGCACCTCGACGAGCTCAAGCAGCTTCTCCAGGACTCGCTCCTGGGCCTGCGTGGCCTGGTCGTACTGCTTCATGTTCTCAAGGCGCTTGCGGCTGTCCGCGCGAAGCTCTTCGAGGGTGTCGAACTCCGACGCGAGCTGCGCGAAGTCGTCGTCCAGCTCGGGCAGCTCACGCTTGGCGACCTGGGTGACCTTGACGGTGACCTCGGACTCCTTGCCGGCCGCCGAGCCGCCCTTGAGCTCGGAGGAGAAGGTGGCCTCGCCACCGGCCTCCAGGCCCTTCACGGCGTCGTCGATGCCCTCCAGCAGCTCACCGGAGCCGATGGTGTAGGAGACGCCGCTCGCGACGCCGTCCTCCAGGACCTCGCCGTCGACCTTGGCCTCAAGGTCGAGGGTGACGACGTCACCCTCCTCGGCGGCACGCTCGACGGGAGCGGTCGAGGCGAAGCGCTCACGCAGCTCCTCGACGGCCTTGTCGATGTCCTCGTCGCCGACCTCGACGGCGTCGACCTCGACCTCGATGCCGGAGTAGTCCGGGATCTCGATGGTCGGGCGGACGTCGACCTCGGCGGTGAAGTTCAGCGTCTCGCCGTCCTTCAGCTCCGTGATGTCGACCTCGGGCTGGCCGAGGACGTTCAGCTCGGCTTCGTTGACCGCGTCGGTGTAGAACTTCGGAAGCGCGTCGTTGACCGCTTCCTCAAGCACCGCACCGCGGCCGAACCGCTGGTCGATGACACGAGCCGGAATCTTGCCCTTCCGGAACCCCTTCACCGTGACCTGCTGGTTGATCTTCTTGTACGCCGCGTCGAGGCTGTCCTTGAGCTCCTCGAAGGGCACCTCGATGCTGAGCCGAACCCGGGTCGGGTTCAGGGTCTCCACGGCGCTCTTCACGGTTCGGTCTCCTTGGGGGCTGACTTCTTTGGGTTCTACTGACGGTCTTCGCCGGATTCGGCGGAGCCTCAGCGGACTGGCGGCCCTTGAGGGACGTAAAAATACAGACACACGGGCGCGCAGTTTGCATACTAGCCGCAGGCGGTACACGCCCCAAAAAGGTGATCTCGCCGGTGGTCCGGCACGGTGGTCGGGGTGGCGGGATTTGAACCCACGGCCTTCCGCTCCCAAAGCGGACGCGCTACCAAGCTGCGCCACACCCCGTCTGGTGCGACACGTAGGGTACATGCCCGCGGACCGTGCCACGCCCGCATTTCGCGGGGCGTCCCCGCCCATCGGAACGGGGTGTGCGACGAAGGCGTACGACCCGCTACGATGCTCCAGTGCCGCGCGTCACTGACCTGCGGTGCACTCTGTGCGGGCGTAGCTCAATGGTAGAGCACTAGTCTTCCAAACTAGCTACGCGGGTTCGATTCCCGTCGCCCGCTCTTCATGGTTCAGGGCCAGGCCCGAGGTTCACTCCTCCGCCTGGCCCTGACCTGTTTCCGGTCCTTGTTCCGCCGGGCCGGTCCCGGGTCCTCGGGACCCGGGACCGGCCGCGACGGTCTCGGCCGGTCAGTCGCCGAGGAACGTGAGCAGGGCGGCGAGGAGCCGGGCCGGGGCGTCCAGGGGTACGAGGTGGCCGGCGTCCGGGATCGTGCGCAGGCGGGCGCCGGGGATCAGGGCGGCCAGTTCCGTGCCCCTGGCGGGCGGGATCCAGGTGTCCTCCGCGCCCCAGCAGACGGTGACGGGCAGTTCCATCGAGGGGTACAGGCCCTGGATCTCGTCGGTGTGGGCCTGGTCGGCCTGGGCGATCTGCCGGTAGAAGGCCGCCTGCCCGGCTTCCCCCGTCCAGGGGGCGACCAGCCCGGCCAGGACGTCGGGCCGCAGTCCGCGATGGCTCGCGGAGCCCACGTACTCACGGACCAGGGCCTCGTGCAGCGGGGCCGGGAGCCGCTCGAAGACGTCGGCGTGCCCGGCGACCAGACGGAAGAAGGGCGAGCCCCAGGGCGCCAGCGCGACGGGGTCGACGAGCGCGAGGCGCCGGTACTCGGCCTTGTGCAGGAGGTGCGCGCGAAGGGAGACGCAGCCTCCGAAGTCGTGCGCGATCACCGAAGGCCTCGAAAGCCCCCAGACGCCGAGCAGTTCGGCGAACACCTCGCCCTGCGCCCTCAGCGAGACGTCCTGGCCGTCGCTCTTCGCGGAGGCGCCGTAGCCGGGCATGTCGTAGACGTGGACCCGGTGCCCCTCGGCGGCCAGCGCGGGGGCGATCTCGTGCCACACGTAGGAGGAGAACGGGGTGCCGTGCAGCAGCACCACCGGTGGACCCTCCGCCGGTCCGAGGCGGTCCCATCGGAGGGTGCCGATCGGGCTTTCCCAGCTTTCGCGCAACCGCCAGGCGGTCTCCCGGTCCACGTCTGCGAGCCCCTTCGACCGATTTCGATGGATCTCGATGGATCTCGATGGATCTCGATGGATCTCGATGGATCTCGATGGATCTCGGTCCGCCTCCGCCGGACGGGCGGCGGAGTCACCGCGGACCCCCGCGGCGCGCTCCCGGCCCGTCAGGGGGGAGCAAGGGGCGTACGGGGAGCGGATGTTCGGGTGCCGGGCGCCCTGTGCGGGGCGCGACCGTGGCGGTGCAGTAGCGAAGACGGGATGCCGGTTCCGGGGTCGTCGGCGGGCCGGCCCTGCGCGGGTTCTGTCGGGCGACGGGTCCGGGCAGCCCCGTCCCGTCCGCTCCTCCACCGCGCGCCCATGGTTCACCGGGGCCCGTGGACCCGCTCAGAACTGGATCGAGTTGATGGTCTCCGCTATCGAGTTGAGGAAGCGCTGGATGTCGTCCGCCATGCCTGTGGAGGCAAGGAAGAAGCCGAAGAGCACGGCGACTACCGCCGGCCCCGCCTTGATCGATCCACCCCGTATCAACACCACCAGGACGATCGCCAACAGCAGCACCACTGACAGCGAAATGGCCACAACTGATCACACCCTACGGTCGGTCCGCTCTCCCGGCCCGGAGGTGCAACCCCGCACACCCCCGCCAGAACCATCGTGCCACCAACAGGGCCGCCGTATGCGGCGGGTGAGGCATCCGTCGGTCACCGACGTGAACGGCCCGGTCCCGCACGGCAATTCGATGGATCCCTCCCACGAGAATTCAAGAGTGATCGTTTCCATACCCACACACCTGTCCCCACAACCTGTTCGCAGGTAATTCGAATTGTTGGCACAGGCACACCGCAGGCCTGCCGCGCGGGGCACTAACAGGCCACTAAAGCCGACTCAATCGGACATTCCACCAGAGTCGCCCCCGGGTGGTATGCGATGCTTAGTCACGACGAATCAGGATGTAACGCCCGCGCGGAGTGTGGCGATCGCCATAGTCGTTGCCATGTCAACTTCACCAAATCCTGGGTACCCGAGGGACGATAAGAAGAATCGACTCAGGGGTTTTACGGAATCCCACGGACAACGCTAGGGTGCCTCAGATGTCCTACGCTGCCTCGTCCCCCGCAGGTGCAGCGAGGTCGCGGATCGTCTCCCCCGGCTCCTGGTGGGAGGGTCTGTGACGAACTCGCTCCGTCCGCACGGCCAACAGAGGGCTCCACTCCCGCCGGCCCGGTCCCCGGCGCCGGGAGTGCCCAGCCCCCGACCATCCACGGCGTCACAGACTCCGCAGGCGGGCACCGCCGCCGGGCCGGACGTCAAGCCCGTCAAGCAGCGCGACGCGTTCTTCGACAACGCCAAGTACCTGGCGATCGTGTTCGTCGCCATGGGGCACGCCTGGGAGCCGCTGACCGACCACAGCCGCGCCGCCGAGGCGCTCTACATGGTCGTCTACACCTTCCACATGCCGGCCTTCATCATCATCTCCGGCTACTTCTCCCGCAGTTTCGACATGCGCCCCGACCGGCTGCGGAGGCTGATCACGGGCGTCGTCGTGCCGTACGTCCTCTTCGAGGTGGCGTACTCCTTCTTCAAGAGGTGGGCCGACAACGATCCGACCCACCCGATCAGTCTGCTCGACCCCTGGTATCTCACCTGGTTCCTGGTCGCGCTGTTCGTGTGGCGGATGACCGTTCCGCTGTGGAAGGTCGTGCGCTGGCCCGTACCGCTCGCGCTCGCCATCGCCGTCCTCGCCTCCGTCTCCCCCGACATCGGCGACGACCTGGACCTCCAACGGGTCCTGCAGTTCCTGCCGTTCTTCGTGGTGGGCCTGTTCATGAAGCCCGAGCACTTCCAGCTGATGCGGCGCCGCGAGGTCCGGATCCTGTCGGTGCCGGTCCTCGCGATCACGCTGGGCTTCGCCTACTGGGCGGGGCCGCGCATGAACTCGGCCTGGTTCTACCACCGTGACAGCGCCCAGGAGCTGGGTGCGCCCTGGTGGGCCGGTGTCGTGATGACGCTCGCGATGTTCGGCTGCTCGATGGTGCTCACGTCGTGCTTCTTCGCCTGGGTGCCGCGCCGCAAGATGTGGTTCACGGTGCTCGGCGCGGGCACGCTGTACGGCTACCTGCTGCACGGCTTCCTGGCCAAGGGTTCCCGCTTCTGGGGCTGGTACGACAACTACGCCTGGCTGAACCATCCGCTCGGCGAGGTGTTCGCCTCCGTCTTCGCCGCGGCCGTCATCACCGCCCTGTGCACGCCTCTCGTGCAGCGCGTCTTCCGCTTCGCGATGGAGCCGAAGATGGAGTGGGCGTTCAAGCGGGACGCCACGGAGATCGCCCGCGAGCGGGCCAAGTCCTGACGGGCCGGCCCGATTGACGGCCTGACCGCCGACCGCCCCGGGGGCCTGGGGTGTCGGCCTCGGCCGCGGGTCTGTCGTGGCTGGGCGCGCAGTTCCCCGCGCCCCTGGAAGCGCCCCTGCGGGGCTTGCCTCCAGGGGCGCCCTTTTTTGTGCCGCCAGTCCCGCGGCTCCAGTCCCGCGGCTCTAGTCCCGCGGCTCTAGTCCCGCGGTAGGTCCAGGAGTTCGCGCATCCTTGTGTACTTCCGCGTCAGGCGGGTGCGGGTCGGCTCGTCCAGGGCCGCGAGCCTCGTCGGGTTCGCGTTGTGCGCCAGGTCGGACTCCTTCACCAGGAGGGCGCCCGGGGTCGCCAGGATGCGCCCCGCGTACGCCTCCGGGGGCTCCCCCGCCCGCTTGGTGACGGCCAGCACGATGTCCTTCGTACGCGCGGACAGCGCGGCGTCGCGCAGCCAGTCCTCGGAGAGCGCCTCGTCCTCGACGGAGTCGTGCAGCCAGGCCGCGGCGATCTGCTCCTCGTCGCCGCCGCGTGCCCGCACCCCGTCGGCCACCGCCCGCAGATGCTCGGCGTACGGGCGGCCCGCCTTGTCCGTCTGAGCGGCGTGCGCGTTGCGCGCCAGGGCCTCGACCTCGGTGAGGGTCAGCAGCGGGCGGCGCTCGTTGTCGGTCATGCGTCGAGTGTGCCCCGTGGCGGCCCGCCGACCCGGCGCCGGTACGGGTTCCGCGTACGCCCGATTGCCCCTCCTTAATCGTTTGGTAAACTAACTACTGACGCTTTCTTGACGTTCCCTTGACCTATGTCGGTACTCGTAAGACCACCACGACCACCCACTCACCCATGGAGGAACGGGCCCATCGGACACGCAGAGCTCCTGATCGCCATGGGCGGCGCCTTTCTGGCCGCCGCCGTCCTCGCCCGCGCGGGTGCCCGGATCGGGCTCCCCACCATTCCCCTCTTCATCCTGGCCGGGATACTGCTCGGCCCGCACACCCCCGGCATCGTGCTCGTCTCGGACCCGCACGACATGGAGATGCTCTCCGCGCTGGGCCTGGTGCTGCTGCTCTTCTACCTCGGCCTCGAATTCCACATGGACGACCTCAAGGCGGGCGGGCGCCGGATGGCACTCGCCGGAGGGACCTACCTCGCGCTGAACGTCGGCGCGGGCCTGGGCTTCGGCTTCGCCCTCGGCTGGGGTACGTCCGAGGCGCTGGTGCTCGCCGGAGTGCTCGGTATCTCCTCGTCGGCGATCGTCACGAAGGTACTGGTCGACACGGGACGGCTGGGCAACCCCGAGACCAAGCCGATCCTCGGCATCATCGTCGTCGAGGACATCTTCCTCGCCCTCTACCTGGCGGCCCTCCAGCCGATCCTGTCCGGCGCCGAATCGCTCGGCGCGGCCGTCCTGGACGGTGGCAAGGCCTTCGCCTTCCTGGTGCTGCTGGCGCTCGCCGCCCGCTTCGGTACGCGGATCGTGGGACGCCTCTTCGACACCAGGGACGACGAGTTGCTCGTCATCTCCTTCCTCGGCGCGGCCGTCTTCATGGCGGGGGTCTCGGAGTGGTTCGGGGTCGCGGACGCGATCGGGGCGTTCATGGTCGGGCTGATGCTCGGCAGCACGACGTCGGGTCCGCGGATCCTCAAGCTGGTGCATCCGCTCCGGGACGCCTTCGGCGCGATGTTCTTCTTCGCCTTCGGTCTGTCCATCGACCCGGGTGATCTGCCGACCGTGCTGTGGCCGGTGCTGGCGGCGGTGGCGGTGACGCTGGTCATGAACGTGCTGGCCGGGCTGGGGGCGGCTCGGATCTACGGGTTCGGGCCCGGGCCCGCCGCCAACATCTCCACGACGCTTCTGGCTCGCGGGGAGTTCGCGCTGATCCTCGCCACGATGGCCGCGGTGGCGGGGCTCGACGCCCGGCTCTCGCCCTTCATCGCGGGGTATGTGCTGGTGCTGGCCGTGCTCGGACCGTTGGCCGCGGGGCGGGCGGGGTGGTTGGCCCGGGTTCTGCCTGGGGGCAAGGGTGAGCGGGAGAATGCTGAGGTGCGGGAGTCCGCGGCGGTCGGTTAGGGGCCTTTTCTCGCCCCCGCCGCCCCTACCCGTCCCGTCACTGCATGGGGGCTGCGCCCCCTCGCCCCCGTTCGCGCAGTTCCCCGCGCCCCTGAAGGGCGCGGGAACTGCGCGGTCGGCCCCTGAGCGGAGCTCAGAGTGTGGCGGGCCCCGTCGCCGCCCCCTCGCGGCAGATCAGCAGCAGTGCCCGGTCGTCGTTCACGTCCTTCGCGACCGCTTCGATCAGATGCCAGGCCGCCCCGTGGAAGCCGCCGGCCACATACCGGTCGGCCTCCCCGGTCAGCCGGTCGATGCCCTCGACGATGTCCCGGTCGGACGTCTCGACCAGCCCGTCCGTGAACAGCATCAGTACGTCGCCGGGGCGCAGCGAGCCCTTGACCGAGTCGAACTGCGCCCCGCCGTACACGCCCAGCAGCGGTCCTTCCGCGACCTTCTCCTCCCAGCGCCCGTTGCCCGCGCTGAGTTGGAGGCCCGGCGGGTGCCCGGCGGAGAACAGTTCGTAGTCCCCCGAGTCCAGGTCGAGGACCAGGTGGATGGAGGTGGCGAAGCCCTCGTCCCAGTCCTGGCGCAGCAGGTATCCGTTCGCGGCCGGCAGGAAGGCGTGCGGCGGCAGGGAGCCCAGCAGGCCGCCGAACGCGCCGGACAGGAGCAGCGCGCGCGACCCCGCGTCCATGCCCTTGCCGGAGACGTCGGTGAGGACCACTTCCAGGGTGCGCCCGCCGTTCGTGCGGGCCGCGACGACGAAGTCACCGGAGAACGACTGACCGCCGGCCGGACGCAGCGCCATCTCCCGGTGCCAGCCCATCGGCAGCTTCGGCAGCTTGCTCTGCACCCGGATCCGCTCGCGCAGGTCGAACAGCATCGTTCCGCCGCGCCGCCACGGCACTCCGACCCGGCTGCGGAACTGGGCGATCAGCAGCCCGAAGAACCCGCACGCGGCGACGACGAGCACGATCCCGGGCGTCACACGGGACGGGCCCTCGGTGTAGGGGCCGAGTCGCACGGACTCGACGATCAGCGCGGTGGCGGCCGCCGCGTACAGGCTGAGCAGGCTGGAGGGCCGCAGCAGCAGGCCGCCGGCGACGATCGGCAGGACGAGCATCGCCGGTGAGCACCAGACGGAGTTCATGAGTGTGACGCAGGCGATCACGGGAATGGTCATCAGGAGAAGGGCGAGCGCGACCCAGTCGGATCCGTCGCCCCGGAAGTAGTCGACGGCGGATCTGCGCAGCCCGGTGCGGACCCGGTGTACCTGCTTCTTCAACCGGGCCGTGAACGTATCGGCTTCTGCGCGCCGCTCTCGTCCTGCTGCCATTAGTTCGGGACCCTATCCATCGGACCAGGTGCTTGGCACGGGAGGTCCCACTTGTCCCCCGTCCGGGGACGGAAGTCACAGGGAAGCCCGGTCATCGCAGAGCGTACGGCCGGATGGGGACCCGGCACTGCCCGGCCGGGAGAAATCCGGTCGCTCATCCCGGATTGCCCTGGTAGGCATGGGGACATGACGACAGACTTGCGCGCGCTGCGCCCGGCCGACTGGGACGCGTGGTACGGGAAACTGGAGCTCGCGTTCGGCGGGGTCGCGGAATCGGCTGAGGAACGCGCCCTGTGGAGCGACCTCACGGAGTACGACCGTTCCATCGGGGTGTGGGACGGTGACGAGTGTGTGGGCACGGCCGGGGCGTTCAGCTTCCGACTCACGGTGCCGGGCGGCGCCTCCGTGCCGACCGCCGGAGTCACGATGGTGAGCGTCGCCTCGACGCACCGCAGGCGCGGGGTACTGACCTCGATGATGCGGCGCCAACTGGACGACGTACGGTCCTGGGGCGAGCCCCTGGCCGCGCTCACGGCGTCGGAACCGGCCATCTACGGCCGCTTCGGCTACGGCATCGCGACCCAGCAACTGCGCGCCGAGATCGACACGGACCGGGTGCGGCTGTCGGTGCCGGACGGCACGGACGACGTACGGCTGCGGCTCGTGAAACCGGACGCGCCGGGTGTGCCCGAGGCCTGTGAGGCGGTGTACGCGCGCCATGCGGCGGTCCGGCCCGGAATGCTGGAGCGGCGGCCCGGCTGGGAGCGGCTGCCGCTGCTCGACCCGGAGAGCGACCGCAAGGGCTCCTCACCGCTGCAGTGCGTGCTCGCGCAGCGCGGCGACGAAGTCGTGGGCTACGCCCGCTACTTCAACAAGCCGGACTGGGACCAGGCCGGACCGAAGGGCACGATCGAGCTGCGCGATCTGGAGGCGCTCGACCCGGCGGCGTACGCGGCGCTGTGGCAGCACCTCTTCGGCATCGACCTGACGTCGACGGTGAAGATGCACAACAGGCCTCTCGACGACGCCTGGCAGTACCTCGTCTCCGACAACCGGCGGTGCGCTCTGACGCCGCGGGACTCGCTCCATGTGCGGCTCGTCGAGGTCGGCGCGGCGCTGGAGGCACGGACGTACCAGGCGCCGGTGGACGTGGTGTTCGAGGTCGAGGACGCCTTCTGCCCCTGGAACGAGGGGCGTTGGCGGCTCTCCGGCGACGCGAAGGGCGCGTCCTGCGCACGGACCACCGACACGGCCGACATCAGCCTGTCCGTACGGGACTTGGGGGCGGCCTATCTCGGTGGCGTGTCCCTCGCCTCGCTGGCGGCGGCGGGACGGGTGCGGGAGCTGCGTCAGGGCGCCCTCGCGGAGGCCTCACTGGGCTTCGCCTCCGTCGTGGCGCCCTGGCTGCCTCACGGCTTCTGACAGGTCGGGCACCAGAAGAGGTTGCGGGCGGCGAGACCGGCGGTGCGGATCTCGCCGCCACAGATGTGGCAGGGCATGGTGGCCCTGCGGTACACGTAGACCTCGCCGCCGTGGTCGTCCTTGCGCGGCGGGCGGCCCATCGCCTCCGGTTCGTGCTCCGGGCGGACCGTGTCGATCCGGTTGTTGCGGACGCCCTCGCGCATGAGCGCCACCAGGTCCGTCCACATCGCGTCCCACTCGGACCGCGTGATGTCCCGGCCCGGCCGGTACGGGTCGATGCCGTGCCGGAAGAGGACCTCGGCACGGTAGACGTTCCCCACGCCCGCGATGACCTTCTGGTCCATCAGGAGGGCGGCGATCGTCGTACGGCTGCGGGAGACGCGCTCGTACGCGCGGGCCGGCTCGGCGTCCTCGCGCAGCGGGTCCGGGCCCAGGCGGTCGTGTATCGCCTGCTTCTCCGTGTCCGCGATCAGGGTGCAGGTGGTGGGGCCGCGCAGGTCCACGTACGCGGTGTCGTTCCTGAGCCTGAGGCGGACCGTGTCGGTGGGCGGGAGCGCGGGGGCTCCGCCGAAGTTCACCTTGCCGAAGAGGCCGAGGTGGATGTGGATCCAGTCGTCCGTCTCGAAGCGGAGGAAGAGGTGCTTTCCGTGGGCCTCGGCGGTGGTGAGGGCCGTGCCGTCCAGGAGTGCGGCGGCGTCCGCGAACTTGCCCTGGGGGCTGGTGACGTGTGCCCTGCGGCCGGCGAACGCGGCCAGGTAGTCCTCGGCGAGGCGGTGGATGGTGTGCCCCTCGGGCACGGGGACCTCCTAGCAGGTCTTTTCCCCAACCCCGCCCCTTCCCGAAGCTGGGGGCTGCGCCCCCGCAATCGCGCTGAACGCGCTCGTCCTCAAACGCCGGACGGGCTGAAGGATCAAGCCCCGGCCGGCGAAGCAGTCAGCCTCTCCGGCGTTTGAGGAGCGGGAGTTCGGGGGCGGAGCCCCCGAGGACGTGACGGGAAGGGGTAGGGGCGGCGGCGGGGGCGGGAAAGGTCCTAGGCCTGCGGGTGATGCGCCGGGATCGCCGGCAGCTCGCCCGTCGTCTCGTACGCCGACAGCATGTCGATCCGCCGGATGTGCCGCTCGTCACCGGAGAACGGCGTGTTGAGGAAGGTCTCGACGAACTTCGTCGCCTCCTCCTCGGAGTGCATCCGCGCCCCGACGGCAACGACGTTCGCGTCATTGTGCTGACGCCCGAGCGCCGCGGTCTCGACGCTCCACGCGAGAGCCGCCCGCACCCCCTCGACCTTGTTCGCGGCGATCTGCTCGCCGTTCCCGGACCCGCCGATCACGATGCCCAGACCCTCGGGGTCGGCAGCCGCCCGCTCCGCGGCACGCAGGCAGAACGGCGGGTAGTCGTCCTGGGCGTCATAAATGAGCGGCCCGCAGTCGACGGGCTCGTGCCCGGCGGACTTGAGCCACTCGACGAGGTGGTTCTTGAGTTCGAAACCGGCATGGTCGGAGCCGAGGTACACGCGCATGGTCCGAGTGTGACACGGCTGTTTCGGATCGGCCCCGTCGGGGCAGGCGCAGGAAACGCTCCGAGGCGTACGCCGGAAATGAGCGAGTAACCCCATGGAACCTCAGAGAAACCTCAAGTAACGATCTGGATTCAAAGGTTCAAGAATCCATTCACCTGGGATTCACTGAACCGGCTCGCCGAGCCCACCCCACAGTCCCCGGCGTATCCCCGGCGTAAGGAATCCCCACATGACCTCGCAGCCGACCATGACGAAGGCCGGTCACGGCCCCGAAGATCCCGGAGGGTCCGGAGGCCCCGGCGAGCCCGACGGCGGGCTTCACGCCGGACTCAAGAACCGTCACCTGTCGATGATCGCGATCGGCGGAGTCATCGGCGCCGGCCTCTTCGTCGGCTCCAGCTCCGGCATCGCCACCGCGGGCCCCGGCATCCTGCTGTCGTACGCCCTCGTCGGGACGATGGTCGTCCTCGTGATGCGGATGCTCGGCGAGATGTCCGCCGCGAATCCGACCTCGGGCTCGTTCTCCGCGCACGCCGACCGGGCGCTCGGCCGCTGGGCGGGCTTCTCGATCGGCTGGCTGTACTGGTTCTTCTGGGTCGTCGTGCTCGCGATCGAGGCCACCGCGGGCGCCGTGATCCTGGAGAGCTGGATCCCGGCCGTGCCGCAGTGGGGCTGGGCGCTGATCGTCATGCTCGTCCTGACCGCCACGAACCTGGCCTCCGTCGGCTCCTACGGCGAGTTCGAGTTCTGGTTCGCCGGGATCAAGGTCGTCGCGATCGGCGCCTTCATCGTCATCGGCGGACTCGCGGTCTTCGGCGCGCTGCCGGGGGCCGACACCGAGAGCGCGGGCCTCGGGAACCTCACGGACCACGGCGGTTTCCTGCCGAACGGGCCCGGCTCGATCCTCACCGGCATCCTGCTCGTCGTCTTCTCCTTCATGGGCAGCGAGATCGCCACCCTCGCGGCCGGCGAGTCGGAGAACCCGCAGCGCGCCATCACCAAGTCCACGAACAGCGTCATCTGGCGGATCGGCGTCTTCTACCTCGGCTCGATCTTCGTCGTCGTCACGCTGCTGCCCTGGGACTCCGAGGCCATCCAGAAGGACGGTTCGTACGTCGCCGCCCTGAACTCGCTCGGCATCCCGAACGCCGGCGAGATCATGAAGTTCATCGTGCTGACGTCCGTCCTGTCCTGTCTCAACTCCGGCCTCTACACGGCCTCCCGCATGGCCTTCTCACTCGGCCGACGCGGTGACGCGCCCAAGTCCTTCGCCCGCACCACGGGCCGCGGCGTCCCGATGACCGCGATCCTCGCGTCGGTCGCCTTCGGCTTCGTCGCCGTCTTCTTCAACTACGAGTTCCCCGACTCGGTCTTCCTCTTCCTCGTCAACTCCTCCGGCGCGGTCGCCCTGTTCGTCTGGCTCGTCATCTGTCTCTCGCAGCTGCGCATGCGGAAGATCATCGAGCGCGAGACGCCGGAGAAGCTGGTCGTCCGGATGTGGCTGTACCCGTATCTGACGTGGGCGACGATCGCGCTGATCGTCTTCGTCCTCGGCTACATGCTCACCGACACCGAGCACGACGGCCGCCAGACAGTCCTGCTGTCGCTCCTGGTGGCGGCCGTGGTCGTGGGCATCTCGCTGGTACTGGAGAAGGTGCGCCGCGGGAAGAGCCGGCTGCGGGAGGCGTCCGACGTCGAACAGGTCTGACGGCCACCCCTACAACCGCTGTTCCGTACGACGCCTTCGCGGTTCTTTTCCGCGGAGGCGTCGTCGTGTGCGCTTCATGGTGTGCGGGATGCGGGATGCGGGGTGCGGTCACAGGGGTGTGAAGCTCTTCTTGACGTTGTCGTAGACGCCGAGCGCCCGTTCCTCGACGTCCGGGTGGTACCAGGTGGTGATCTCGTAGGACTTGCCGTCGGCGTCGAAGCCGAGCAGACGGGCGTGCCAGGGCAGTCCCTTGGCCGTGACCGTGTACTCCCAGACGACGGCGGGCTCCCCTCGGAACGTGGTCTCCTCCAGACGGATGCGCCGGTAGTCCAGGCCCTTGCTCGTCGTCTGCTCCGTCTTCTCCCACTGGGCCATCAGATCGCCGCGGGCCGGGGAGGCGTTGGCGAGGATCTCCTGCTTGCGGTCCGGTGAGGTGTAGTGGACCTCGGCGCCGCTCTGCGCCACCCGGTCCCAGCCGTCGGGCGGCGCCCAGGCGTACATGCCCGCCTCCGTGCGGGAGCCCGCCGGGAGGCTCGGCGGACGTGCGGTGCCCGCGACGGTGGGGGGCGGGCTCGACGGGCCGCTCCCGCCGGAGGCGGACGAGGACGGGCCCGCCTTGTCCTTGTCGTCGGGCGATCCGCCGAGCATCGGGACGAGCAGACCGGCGAGGGCCCCGGCGACGACCACGCCCGCGGCGGCGATCAGGCCCTTGCGTCCGCGGATCCGGCTGCCCGTACGGCGCGGTGTGGACGGTACGGCGGGGCCGGGCAGTTCGCCCGGTGACATCGGGGGCGGGGCGGCCCGGGGCCTCGTGGGCAGCTCGGCGTTTCCTTCTGCCTGCGGGTCCTGCGGCTTCGGTGGCCCCTGCGCTTGCGGTGGCCCCTGCGATTCAGGTGCTTCCGGACTCGGTTCTTCCGTGGGCGCCGGTGTCTCCGGCCGCTCCAGCCGGACGCCGGGCGCACGGAACGCGTGCCCGGGTGCCGCCCCCTCGGAGGGGATCTCGGGAGTGCCCTCGCGAGGGGCTTCCGAGGACGCGTTCTCCACTTCTGGGGGCGTGTATGCAGCGGGGGCCGCAGGGAGTGGTTCGGGGGTGGGCGCCCCCTGGGCGGGAGTCGGGGGCGGGGTGGAGGTCGAGGTCGGCGTCGGAGCGGGGCGGATCGGTACGGCGTCCTGCACCGGCTCCGGCTCCGGCTCCGGCTCCGGCTCCGGCTCCGGCTCCGGCGTACCGTGGGCGCCCGCCTCCGTCGGCGTGACGGGTGGTGGCTCCAGGGCGGGGATGCGCAGGTACAGGGGTGTCGGGCGCTCGACCGGTGGGGGCTCGGGCGCCTGTGGCCGGCCCGCCGTCGGGTCCGCCTCGGCCGCCGGGTCCACGTGGTTCGCCTGGTTCGCCTGGTTCGCCTGGTTCGCCTGGCCCATCTGAACCGCTCGGGCTCCTTCGCCCTCTCGGCTCGTGTCCTCGGAGGAGGGCCGTGCGGAGCCGGTGGCCGCTGGTTCGCCGGGCGCCGGCGCCGGCCCCGATTCCGCGGTCGGCTCCGCAGCCGGGTCCACAGTCGGGTCCGGGTCCGGGTCCGGGTCCGGATCCGGGTCCGGGTTCGCGTTCGGGTCCGGACCCGGCTCCGGGGTGGCCTCCTCCGCGCCGGGGAGAGTGACGGTGAGCGACGCCGCCCCCGTGCTGCCGTCCGCCACCGGGGCGAGCAGCGAGACCAGATCCTCCAGCGCGGGGCGGTCCGCCGGGTCCTTCTGGAGCAGGGCCGTGAGCGCTTCCTCCAACCCCCCTGCGACGGACGGGATGTCGGGCTCCTCGTACAGCACGGCGTGCAGGGTCGCGAGAGTCGTCGCGCGCGAGAACGGGGAACGGCCGCCCAGCGCCGCGCAGAGCGTGGCACCCAGCGACCAGAGGTCGGACGGCGGGCCCTGCGGACGGCCCGAGACCCGCTCGGGAGCCATGTAGTCGGGGGACCCGACCAGCATGCCGACCATCGTCAGGGCTTCCGCGTCCTGGATGGCGGCGATGCCGAAGTCGGTGAGTACGACCCGGCCTGCCCGCCGTTCGATCAGGACGTTGCCCGGTTTGATGTCCCGGTGCAGGACACCGCCCGCGTGCACCTGTTCGAGCGCCGCCGCCAGTTCGAGTCCGATCCGGGCCGTGGCTCGCGGGCTCAGCGGCCCGTCCTCCGCCACGACCCGTTCGAGGGAGCGGCCGTCGACCAGCTCCATCACGATCCACAGGCGCTCGCCCTCGTCCACGACGTCGTACACGCGCACCACGTTGCGATGGTCGATCCGGGCTGTGGCCCTTGCCTCGCGCAGGGTCCGTTCGCGGCGGGTCCTGGCGTCCTCCTGGTCCATGCCGTCTATGCGCATCTCCTTGACGGCGACCTGCCGGTCGAGCGTTTCGTCGGCGGCCCGCCACACCCGCCCCATACCTCCTTGACCGATGCTCTCGACCAGCCGGTATCGGCCTGTCACCAGCAATCCCGGAATACCGCCCCTCGTTATTTCCGGCACCCCCGTTCCCCCCTTCAACACCTGCCACAGAAGAATCGCAAAGAAGCACAATGGCCACATCTTTGTGCCGCACCAGCATAGTGCGGAGAAATCTTGTGGTACCTCTTCAAGTACTGCGAATTCAGGCGCAGCCACGGGGTTACAAGGGGGACGAACATGAGTTCTCGTCGTAGGACGATCGCCACAGGATCGCTGCTCACAGCATCTTTCTCGGCGGTGATGATCTTTTCCTTCTCCGCCGGGGCGGACGATCCGGGACCGATGAGCGACAAGGGGGGAAAGGCCGTTGACGAAGCACCCGCGGGTGTCAAGCTGACGACCTCGCTGCCCGAGAAGATCAGCGTCGACAACAGTTCCCAGGAAACGGCGATCACCGCCACGGTGAAGAACGGAGGAACGAAGGAAAGCGGCGAAATCCGACTGCTCGTGGTCGGCTTTGACGGCCTCTCGGTCAAGAGCGTCAAGGGATGCTCAGAAATCGCGGAGAAGGATCTCCCCGAGGGGTCGAACAGCGGCTTCGCCTGCGCCATCGACAATCTGGCCGCCGGGAAGTCGAAGTCGTACGCCGTGGACGCGACATTCGATCTGAAGAAGGAGGGGAAGATCTGTCTGCCCGTCCAGGACGCCGACGGCAAGAAGACGTTCTGGCAGCAGGGCCCGGTCCCGTTCGGCGCCAACAACCCCTCGCCGAACGCTCCGGCGACGCCTCTCCTGCTCGGCACCGACAACAGCCCCGTCACCCCGGGCGGCGACACCCCGGGGGACTCGGGCGACAAGTCCGGCGGCAAGGAGCTGCCCAGGACCGGACCGGCCGATCAGGTTCTGCCGCTCGGCGCGGTGGGCGCCGCACTCGTCTCCGCGGGAGCGGTGGGTCTGTGGTGGACGCAGCGGCGACCCGAGCGGAGCGGGTCCTAGCGAATCCGGACGAACCGTTCTCACTCACGGAGGCGCACTCGGGAAATGTCGACGGCGGGTGCCAGGTAATCCCGTCAGCATGACTTCGCGTACGGGGCGGGCGGGGGGGGCGGCGGTCGTACGGGGTCGGGTACGGGTGCGGGTACGGGTACGGCGGAGGGTCTGTACGGCCCGTTGACGCGGAAAAGGCTCGCCGGGCTGAAGTCGGTGTACGACCCGGCGAACCTCTTCCGCAGGAACTACGGCGTGGCAGCGGTCAGTTCTCGCGCCTGACGAGCTTCCAGACGGCGGGGAGCACGCCCATCGCCAGGGCGGCCTTGAGGGCGTCGCCGATCAGGAACGGGGTCAGGCCCGCCGCCACGGCCTGGGCCGTCGTCATGTCGGCCGCCAGGGCCAGGTACGGGACGCCGATCGCGTAGATGATCGCCTCGCCCAGCAGCATCGTGCCCGCCATGCGGAGCACCGAGCGGTCGGCGCCGCGGCGGGCGAGGGCGCCCACGACGGTCGCGGCGAGCAGCATGCCGAGGATGTAGCCGAAGGAGACGGTGGCGCCGGAGCCGCCCCCGGCGAACCACGGCACACCGGCCAGGCCGACCAGCGCGTACAGGGCGAGGGAGGAGAGGCCGCGGCCGGCGCCGAGCGCGGTGCCGACGAGGAGGGCGGCGAAGGTCTGGCCGGTCACCGGGACCGGGGAGCCCGGGACGGGGACCGCGATCTGGGCGGCCAGGCCGGTGAGTGCGGCGCCGCCCGCCACGAGTGCGATGTCCCTCACGCGGGAGGCGGGGAGGAGGTCGGCGAGGACCTGGCGCGGGGTTGTCTGGGCGACGGCGGTGGTCATCGGGGCTCCGGCGGGGGTGAGGGCGGGGGACGTTGTGACGCTATCCCAGGGGGGTCGCGGCGATCTCCGTCAGTGGTCGACAAAGGGGGTCGGTGGGGGTTGGTGCACCTCTGACAAAGGATGTCCTGTACACCCTTGGGGGCGTGATGCTGGTCACGGAGGGGGTGTGATCCCGCCCGGGGGGTCTTCGCCCCCGCCGCCCCTACCCTTCCCGTCACTGCATGGGGGCTCCGCCCCCTCGCCCCCGAAATCGCGCTTGCGCGCTCGTCCTCGAACGCCGGACGGGCTGAAGAGGTGCGGACGGTCCGCGAATCTTTCAGCCCGTCCGGCGTTCGAGGACAACGGGGGTCCGGGGGCGGAGCCCCCGGGTGGTGACGGGAGCCGACCCCCCTGGCCGGAGTGGGCCGTAGCACCTACCCTCGACGCATGGTCCCCCAAGCCGAGAACTTCGCGTCGCGTCGCTACGTCGACCTGCGACGCCAGGGCACGGCCACCTGTCGCCGCCGCTGAGGCGAGCGCGGAGCTGATCCCGCCCGCCGAGACGAGACAGACGTCAGACGTCGGCGCAGTGTCGGACCATCTCCGAGGAAGTTCCCATGCCCAGTTCCTCCCTCGCCCCCGTTCGCCCAGTACCCCGCCCCCGCCCGGCCGTCGACAGTGACCGCCGCCGGACCAGTGCCAGCGCCGTCCTGCGTTCGGTCCTGGGCCACGGTCCGGTGGCCCGCAGCACCGTCGCCCGGCTCACCGGCCTCTCCGCAGCCTCGGTCACCGACCACTGCGCCCGCCTCACCGCACTCGGCCTGATCCGGGAAGCCCCGGAACCCCGCCGGTCGAACGGGGTCGGCCGCCCCCACGTGCCGGTCGACCTGGACGACTCCCGGTTCGTCGTGGGCGGCATACACGTGGCGGTCCCTTACACCACGGTCGCCCTGCTCGACCTGCGCGGCCGGGTCGTCGCGGAGCGGCGGCTGGACCACGACGGCGCCGCCGAGCCCGGCCGGGTGCTCGCCGACGCCGCGGCCGGGCTGCGGGCCCTCCTGACGGACGCCCCGAGGCGCACCCCTCTCGCCGTGGGCATCGCGGCCGGCGGTTGGGTGGACCGGGACTCCGGGACCATCGTGGAGCACCCGCTCCTCGGCTGGCGCGAGGTCCCCGTGCGCGAGGTGATCCACGCGCACACCGGTCTGCCGGTCCATGTGGACGGCCACGCGAGGGCCTTGGTCAACGGGGAGCGGATGTTCGGGGCGGTGGCGCGCGAGGGCCTGAGCGTGCTGCACCTCTTCGTCGGCAACGTCGTTGACGCCGCGTTCGCCACCCACGACGAGGTCCATCACGGCCCCCGTTCGCAGGCCGGCTCGATCGCCCATCTTCCGCTCGCGGGCGGCACGGAGCGCTGCGACTGCGGCCGGACCGGCTGCCTCCAGGCGGAGTTGAGCGAGCGGACCCTGTGCCGGCGGGCCCGGGAGGCGGGGGTCATCCGTACCTCGAACCCCATGCACGTGCTGGCCGCCGCGGCCGACGGCGACGCGCTCGCCGTACGTCTGCTGCTGCACCGCTCGCGGATGACCGGCCGGGCCGTGGGGCTCCTGCTCGACGTGCTCAACCCGGACACCGTCGTCGTCACCGAGGTGGGCGCCATCCACCGGGAGGACTGCCTCGCCGCGCTGCGCGAGGAGGTCGGCTCCGACCGGGCGGCGGCCGTCGCGCCGACCAGTTTCCCGGATTCGGTGCTGGCCGTGGCGGGCGGCTCGGTGGCTCTGGACGTGCTCTACCGGGATCCGCTCGGCGTGTCCCCTGGCAGGCTCCGGGCCGCTTCGGTCCCTTCACCGGGGCCGATTTAATTCAGAAAATCCGAATGTTGACAGGCGTCGCACCAGGCCAGGAGCATCATGTCCATGAGCACCGAGTCCAAGAGCTGCCGCACCCTCTGTTGTTGACACGCTGACGCGCTGACACGTTGACGCGCCGACGATCCGTCCGCGTCCGTCTGTCACCTGCCGCTCCTCACGCTCCGGCCGTTCCCGCTGTTCCCGCTGTTCCCGCTGTTCCCGCTGTTCGCACTGTTCGCGCTGTGCTGCCGTGTGGCCGCCGGCCGCGTGTCTCCCCCTTCCTTTTTCCCGCTCCGGCCTGCCGGCGTTGCGCGCACCTCCTCCCCTCGCTGTGCGCAGCACGGCCCCCGTGAACCACCCCATGAATTCAGGGAGTCCTCCCATGCCACCTCTGTCCGCGTCCGGAGTCGACCGGCGGCTCTTCCTCTCCTCCCTGCTCGGCGCCGCCGCCGCGGCCGGGCTCAGCGGTTGCGCGGGCAGCAGCGCCGCCGACAGCGGCACCAAGGGGTCGACGTCCGCCCCGCTGGCCGACAAGGTCCCCTCGGGTACGAGCCTCAAGATCTCCTCCTACCAGGGCGTCCAGCAGCTGCAGTTCAAGCTCGCGGGTCTGACCGACCTGCCGTTCAAGGTGTCCTCCTGGGCGAACATCGGCGCCGGTCCCGACGTCATCAACGCCTTCCGCTCCAAGTCCCTGGACGTCGCCAACAACGCGGGCATCCCGCCCATCCAGGCGCACTACCAGGGCTACGACGCGAAGATCGTCGCGATCAACATCACCCGCAAGCCCAACTACCTCTTCGCGACCAAGCCCGGCAGCGACATCGAGTCCGTGAAGGACTTCAAGGGCAGGAAGCTGGCCTTCTCGCAGGGTCAGGCCCAGGGCGTCGTCCTGCTGCGGGCACTCAAGCAGGCCGGGCTGGCGTACGACGACGTGGAGCTGGTGCCGCTGACCAGCAACCAGTTCCTCACCGCGCTCCAGGCGGGCCAGGTGGACATCGCCCCGCTCGCCAACAGCCAGTCGCCCGCCTACCTCAAGCAGTACGGGTCCAAGGGCGCCCACACCATCCCCACCGACGTCGTGGACCTCCTCAGCCTGCTGTGGGCGCCCACCTCCGTGCTGGCCGACAAGGCGAAGGCCGCCGCCGTCGCCGCGTACATCCCGCGGTGGGCCAAGGGCCAGGTGTGGGCGTACGAGCATCCCGACGTCTGGAACCGGGAGTTCTACGTCAAGACGCAGAACCTCAGTCTCGCGCAGGCGGAGGCGATCACCGAGCTCGCGAACAAGCCGCTGTTCCCGCCGAGCTGGGACGAGGCCGTGAAGTGGGAGCAGGAGACCGCGGATCTGCTGGCCGAGGGCGGCTTCGTGAAGGAGTTCGAGGTCGACTCGCTCTTCGACCGCCGCTTCGAGGGCATCGCGGCGAAAGCCGTCTCCGCCGAGTACCGGAAGTGAGCGCGATGACCACCACCACCGCGGCCACCGGCACACCCACCGGCGCCACCGCGACCGCCGTGTCCGGGAACGGCGGGACCGGCGAGACGGCCACGGCCACCGAGGCCGCTCCCCTCGTACGACGGACCAGGCGGCGCCGCCGCGCACTCTCCCCCGGCAAGCGGCTGCCCGCCTCCCGGCTGATCGGACCCGTGCTGTTCTTCGCGCTCTGGGCCGCCGCCTCAGCCGCCGGGCAGCTGGACACGAACGCGATCCCCGCGCCCTGGACGGTCCTGCGCACCGCGGGTCAGCTGTGGAGCGACGGCACGCTGCCCACCGACATCCTCACCTCGCTGCAGCGCGCCGGATCCGGGTTCGCCCTCGGGCTGACCGCCGGGGTGACGCTCGCGCTGACAGCCGGGCTCAGCCGGGTCGGCGAGGCACTGATCGACGGGACGGTCCAGCTCAACCGGGCGATCCCGACCCTGGGTCTGATCCCGCTGTTCATCCTCTGGCTGGGCATCGGCGAGACCTTCAAGATCGCGATCATCGCCATCGTCGTCTACATCCCGATCTATCTGAACCTGTACTCCGCGCTGTCCGGCATCGACCACCGGTTCGTCGAACTCGCGGAGGTCCAGGGGCTGTCGAAGTTCCGGTTCATCCGGGAGATCGTCATCCCCGGCGCGCTGCCCGGGTTCTTCGTGGGACTCCGGCTCGGCGTCACCGGCTCCTGGCTCGGTCTGGTGGTGCTGGAGCAGATCAACGCCACCAGCGGCCTCGGTTACATGATGTTCCAGGCCCAGAACTACGGCCAGACGGACGTGATCCTCGTCGGTCTGCTGATCTACGGGATCTTCGGCCTGGTGTCCGACAGCGCGGTCCGCCTCATCGAACGGAGGGTGCTGTCATGGCGACGCACACTGAACAGCTGACGTCCCGACCGGCCCCGTCGACCACTGCGGCTCCGGCCGCCCCGGCCGTGCGGCTCAGGGGTCTCACCCGCTCCTTCGACGGGCGGACCGTCCTCGACGACGTGGACCTCGACCTTCCCGCCGGGCAGCTCACGGCCCTGCTCGGACACAGCGGCTCCGGCAAGAGCACCCTGCTGCGCGCCATCGCCGGACTCGACCACGAGGTCGTCGGCAGCGGTGAACTGAACGCCCCCGACCGGGTTTCCGTCGTCTTCCAGGACTCCCGGCTGCTGCCCTGGCGCCGTGTCCTCGACAACGTCCTGCTCGGCACCGACGGCAAGGAGGCCGCCGAGCGGGGCCGTGCCGCGCTCGCCGAGGTGGGCCTCGCGGGGCGCGAGCGGGCCTGGCCCAACGAGCTGTCCGGCGGCGAGGCCCAGCGTGCCGCCCTGGCCCGCTCCCTGGTCAGGGAGCCCGAACTCCTGCTGGCCGACGAGCCGTTCGGCGCCCTGGACGCGCTCACCCGGATCCGGATGCACGGTCTGCTGCGCGAACTGTGGGAGCGTCACCGGCCCTCGGTCCTCCTCGTCACGCACGACGTGGACGAGGCGATCGTGCTGGCCGACCGGGTCCTCGTACTCGACCAGGGCCGGATCGGCCTCGACCTGGCCATCGACCGCCCGCACCCGCGCTCGTACCGCGATCCGCTGCTCGGCGAGTACCGCGAACGGCTGCTCGCCGCGCTCGGCGTGACCGAGGACCACACGAGCCAGGAGGCCCACACCGACCAGGCGGACCGCACGGGCCGGAAGGCCCGCACAGCCCAGGAGGACCACCAGTGACACGGCGGCTGCACCTCAACGCCTTCCTCATGAACACCGGCCACCACGAGGCCTCCTGGCGGCTCCCGGAGAGTGATCCGTACGCCCATGTGGAGCTCGGGCACTACGTCCGGCTGGCGCGTACCGCCGAGCGCGGCACCTTCGACTCGCTCTTCCTCGCCGACGGACCGCAGCTGTGGAGCAATCTCGCGCAGCGGCCGGCCGGCGCCCTGGAACCGCTCACGCTGCTCACCGCGCTGGCGACGGCCACCGAGCACATCGGTCTGATCGCCACCGCGTCCACGTCGTACAACTCGCCCTACAACCTGGCCCGCAAGTTCGCCTCGCTGGACATCATCAGCGGGGGCCGGGCGGGCTGGAACATCGTCACCACGGCGGGTGCCGAGGCCGCCCGCAACTTCGGTCTCGACGCGGAGCCCGCGCACGCCGAGCGGTACGCCCGCGCGGCCGAGTTCCTCGAAGTGGCGCTCAAACTCTGGGACAGCTGGGAGGACGACGCGATCGTCGCCGACAAGGCGACCGGTGTCTGGGGCGACGACTCGAAGATCCATCCGCCGCGGCACCGGGGGAAGTACTTCGGCGTCGAGGGCGCCCTCAACGTGCCGCGCTCCCCGCAGGGTTATCCGCTGCTGGTCCAGGCCGGTTCGTCGAAGGACGGCAAGGCGTTCGCGGCCCGTTACGCGGAGGCGGTGTTCACCGCGCAGCAGACCCTGAAGGACGCGCAGGACTTCTACGCCGACCTCAAGTCCCTTACTGCGGCGGCCGGTCGCGACCCCGGCCACATCAAGGTGCTGCCCGGCATCGTCCCGGTGATCGGTTCGACGGAGGCGGAGGCACGCGCGAACGAGAAGGTGCTGGAGGACCACATCGTGTACGCGCACGGCGTGGACCGGCTGGAGGGTCTGCTCCGACTGCCTTCGGGGACCTTGGAGCTGGACGGCCGGCTGCCTGCCGATCTGCCGCCCGAGAGCTCCATCGAGGGCGCCAAGAGCCGCTACACGCTCGTCGTGGAACTGGCCCGGCGCGAACGCCTCACCGTGCGGCAGCTGATCGGCCGGCTCGGCGGCGGACGCGGGCACCTCACCTTCGCCGGGACGCCCGAGCAGGTCGCCGACGCCATCGAGGAGTGGTTCACGCTCGGCGCCGCCGACGGCTTCAACATCATGCCCGCGGTCCTGCCGTCCGGCCTCGACGCCTTCGTCGACCACGTCGTGCCGATCCTGCGCACCCGCGGCCTGCTCCGAACGGAGTACGAGGACACCGGGGCGGAGGGCCGGCCCCGGCAGACCCTGCGCGAGAGATACGGACTGCCCCGCCCCGCCAACCAGTACGTCACCCCGGCGCCCTGCTCCCCGGCGCTCGCCCGCGTCTGACCCGCCCGTACCCGACTCGCCCGCACCGAGAGGAACCCCATGCCCGAGATCGAGATCCGCAAGGTCACCGCGAAGATCGGCGCGCGGATATCCGGCGTCGACATCGCGAAGCCGCTCGACGAGGAGACCGTCACCGCCCTGCGCGGCGCCCTCGACGAGCACAAGGCGCTGGTCTTCGACGACGTCGACCTGGACGACGAGGGCCAGCAGGCCTTCGCCCGGCACTTCGGCGACCTCACCACCGCCCATCCGACCGTGCCCGCCGTGGCGGGCGCCCCGAACGTGCTGCCCGTCGACAGCGAGCGCGGCCGGGCCGCCAACCACTGGCACACCGACGTCACGTTCGTCCTCAATCCGCCGCAGGCCAGCACCCTGCGCAGCATCACGATCCCGCCGTACGGGGGCGAGACGCTGATCGCCAGTTCCGCCGCCGCCTACCGCGATCTGCCCGAGCCCCTGCGCCGGCTCGCGGACACCCTGTGGGCCGAGCACACCAACGACTACGACTACGCGGTGCCGGACGAGGAGATCGACGAGGCGCACGCCGCCCAGCGCGCCCAGTTCACGTCCATCAAGTTCCGCACCGCCCACCCCGTGGTCCGGGTCCATCCGCTGACCGGCGAGCGCGGGCTGTTCATCGGCGGCTTCGCCCAGCGGATCGTGGGGCTGTCGGTGAGCGAGTCCCGCAAGGTCCTCGACCTGCTCCAGGCCTATGTCGTACGGCCCGAGAACGTGCTGCGCCACCGCTGGTCGCCCAACCAGCTGGTGCTGTTCGACAACCGGATCACGCAGCACTACGCCATCGACAACTACGACGGCCTGCCGCGCCGCCTGAACCGGGTGACGGTCGCCGGTGACGTGCCGGTCGGCATCGAGGGCAAGGAGAGCTACTCGATCGCGGGCGACGCCTCGCACTACACCTCGGTCGCGTAGCCGAAACCGTGTAGTCGGGGGCTCACCCTGGGTGCCGCGCGTGTCCGCATACTGGACGGCCTCTTCGTGCGAGCGGAGGGGCCGCCCAGACTGTGGGCGTTTTTGCCCAGCCGCACGCAGTCGCACGTAAGGGACCACCCCCACTCATGTCCCGTACCACCGAGGACGTCGCGCCCGGTTCGCCCGGCGCCGACGTCCCGCCCCCGCCCGCTCTCTCGCACGGCCTCAAGCAGCGCCATCTGTCGATGATCGCCCTGGGCGGGGTGATCGGCGCGGGTCTGTTCGTCGGCTCCGGCGCGGGCATCGCCGCCGCGGGCCCGTCGATCGTCGTCGCGTACGCCGTCTCCGGTCTGCTCGTCATGCTGGTGATGCGGATGCTGGGCGAGATGTCGGCCGCGTATCCGTCGTCGGGGTCCTTCTCCGCGCACGCCGAGCGGGCCGTCGGGCCGTGGGCGGGATTCACCGCGGGCTGGTCGTTCTGGGTGCTGCTGTGCACGGCCGTCGGCCTGGAGGGCATCGCCGCCGCGAAGATCATGACGGGCTGGCTGCCCGGCACACCGGAGTGGGCGTGGGTGGCCCTGTTCATGGTCGCCTTCTGTGCCGCGAACCTCGCCGCCGTCAGGAACTTCGGCGAGTTCGAGTTCTGGTTCGCCGCGCTGAAGGTCGGCGCGATCGCCCTGTTCCTGGCCATCGGCGTACTGGCGATCACCGGGGTGCTGCCCGGCTCGGACTCCCCCGGCCTCACCAACCTCACAGGAGAGGGCGGCTTCCTGCCGAACGGCGGCGAGGGGCTCGTCATCGGCCTGCTGGCCTCGGTCTTCGCGTACGGCGGCCTGGAGACGGTGACGATCGCCGCCGCCGAGTCGAAGGACCCGGTCCGGGGCGTCGCGAGCGCCGTACGCACGGCGATGTGGCGCATCGCGCTCTTCTACATCGGCTCGATGGCCGTCATCGTGACGCTCGTCCCCTGGGACTCGAAGGCCGTCGTCGAGAAGGGCCCCTACGTCGCCACCCTCGACCACCTGGGCATCCCGGGCGCCGGGGCGCTCATGAACGTCGTCGTCCTCGTCGCACTGCTGAGCGCGATGAACGCCAACGTGTACGGGGCCTCGCGCATCGCGTACTCGCTGGTGGAGCGGGGCCAGGGGCCGCAGGCCCTCGGCCGGGTCTCCGGCGGGGTGCCGCGCGTCGCCGTGCTCGCCTCCTCGGTGTTCGGCTTCGGCTGCGTGCTGCTCAGCTACTGGCGGCCCGAGGACGTCTTCCCCTGGCTGCTGAACATGATCGGCGCGGTGATCCTGGTCGTCTGGATCTTCATCGCGGTCTCGCAGCTGCGGCTGCGGCGGCAGCTGGAACGGGAGTCCCCGGAGAGGCTCGCCGTGCGGATGTGGGCGTTCCCGGTACTGACGTGGGTGGCGCTCGCGGGCATGCTGGCGATCTTCGTCCTGATGGCACGGGAGCCGGACACCCGGGTGCAGCTGTACTCGACGGGCGGGATGACGCTGTTCCTGGCGGCGGTCGGCTACGCCCGGCAGCGGGCGCGCGCCGGGAGCTGACGGCGGTTTCGGCACTGAAGGGCCTTCGCACGGAGAACGGTTCGTGCGAGGGCCCTTCCGCGTGCTCGACCACGCGACTCCACCCTCTTGCTGTTAGCCTGCATTTGCAAGAGACTTGCAATAAGACCTGAAGCGTCCTGCCTCGTGATCGTCTTCTCACCTTTCACTCGGGCAGGCGGATGGACGGAAGGCCCCCGCGAGGATGTGACTCGCGGGGGCCTTCCGGTATGGGGGACTTCCGGTACGGGGGACTCCGGGCGATGGTTACGGGATGCCGATGCGGAGTTGCAGTACCTGCCGGAGCCTTGAGGAGGAGCACCGCTTCCTCGAACCGAAGGAAGCGGCCTGGCTCAAGAAGCGCCTGGACACGAACAACGTGGACGGGTTCATGGTGTGCCTGGCCCCGCTGGACGGCGGAGCCAAGCAGTGCCGCAACCTTCGCAAATACTTCGTCGAGAAGCCCTTCAGGGAGCCCCTGCGCCTGCCCGAGCCGGAATGAGGCGCACCGGCCGGTGAGGGCTACAGGTTGCTGAAGTCCGGGCCCTGCGTGCGGGTGCGCTTCAGCTCGTAGAAGCCCTGCACCGAGGCGACGAGAAGCGTGCCGTCCCACAGCTTGGCGGCCTCCTCGCCCTTGGGTGCCGGGGTGACGACCGGGCCGAAGAAGGCGATCTGCTCACCGTCGGCGCCGGGGACCGCGATGACGGGCGTGCCGACGTCCTGGCCCACCTTGTCGATGCCCTCCTTGTGGGAGGCGCGCAGCTCGGCGTCGAACTCGAAGTCCTTCTGGTCCGCGTAGTCGATCAGGTCCGCGGGGAGGCCGACCTCGTCGAGCGCGCCGACGACCGCTTCCCTCGTCGGGCCCTGGCCGTCGTTGTGGATGCGGTTGCCGAGCGCGGTGTAGAGCGGGCCGAGGACCTCGGCGCCGTGCTTCTGCCAGGCGGCGGTCACCACGCGGACCGGCTCCCACGCCGTGGTGGACATCATCTCGCGGTAGTGGTCGTTCAGCTCGTCCAGCCTCGGCTCGTTCAGCACGGCGAGGCTCATGATGTGCCAGCGGACCTCGATGTCCCGGACCTTCTCCACCTCCAGGACCCATCGCGAGGTCATCCACGCCCAGGGGCACAGCGGGTCGAACCAGAAGTCGACGGGAGTCTTGACGGAGGTCTGCTCGGACATGGTTCTCCTCGGTCGGGGGTCGTCGGTCGCGGGTCGGCCGGCGTCTGTCGGTGTCGGTGTCAGGAGTCCTCGGTACTGCCACCAGCGGCAACACCGCCGGTCGTCCCTGCCATTCCCGGGTGACCCCCGTCAGGGGCACATGGCAGGATCGGTCCTGTTCACACGTACCCATGACGCCACGAGGGAGTGCCGCCCGTGCCCGGTGAGAATCTGTCCCGCGACGAGGCCCGCGAGCGGGCAGCACTGCTGTCCGTCGAGGAGTACGAGGTGTCCCTGGACCTGCGCTCCGCGGTGGGCGGGACGGGCGCCGAGCCGCGCACCTTCAGGTCGGTGACGACCATCCGGTTCCGCAGCGCGGAGGCGGGTGCCACGAGCTTCGCGGACCTGATCGCGCCGGGCGTCACGGCCGTCTCGCTGAACGGCAGGGACCTCGACCCGGGCGCGGTCTTCGACGGCTCGCGGATCCTCCTGGAGGACCTGGCCGAGGACAACGAGCTGGTGGTCGACGCCCAGTGCGCGTACAGCCGCACGGGTGAGGGCATGCACCGCTTCGTCGACCCCGAGGACGGCGAGGTCTACCTCTACACGCAGTACGAGCCGGCCGACTCCCGCCGGGTCTTCGCCAACTTCGAGCAGCCCGACCTCAAGGCGCCCTTCCGCTTCGAGGTGCGGGCCCCCGAGGGCTGGGTGGTGTGGAGCAACGGCGCCGGTGAGCTGACCGACGGGGTCTGGAAGTTCGCCGGGACCAAACCCATCTCGACGTACATCACGGCCTTCGTCGCCGGCCCGTACCACTATGTGACCGACTCCTACGAGCGGGTCCTCGACGACGGCACCCGGCTGGAGATCCCCCTCGGCGCCCTCTGTCGCAAGGGTCTGGCCAGGCACTTCGACGCCGATGACGTCTTCCTGGTGACCAAGCAGGGCCTCGACTTCTTCCACGACCACTTCGACTACCCGTACCCGTTCGGGAAGTACGACCAGGCGTTCGTGCCCGAGTACAACCTCGGCGCGATGGAGAACCCGGGATGTGTGACCTTCCGCGAGGAGTTCATCTTCCGCGGCAACGTGACGCAGGCGTCGTACGAGCGCCGGGCGAACGTGATCCTGCACGAGATGGCCCACATGTGGTTCGGCGACCTGGTGACCATGGTCTGGTGGGACGACCTGTGGCTCAAGGAGTCCTTCGCGGACTTCATGGGCACGTTCTCCATGGTCGAGGCGACCCGCTTCACCAACGGCTGGGTCACCTTCGCCAACAACCGCAAGGCGTGGGCGTACCGCGCCGACCAGCTGCCCTCCACCCACCCGGTCACCGCGGACATCCGCGACCTGGAGGACGCCAAGCTCAACTTCGACGGGATCACGTACGCGAAGGGTGCGTCCGTCCTCAAGCAGCTGGTCGCCTACGCCGGACGGGACGCGTTCCTTGAGGGCGCCCGCCGCTACTTCAAGCGGCACGCGTACGGGAACACGCGCCTCGGTGACCTGCTGTCGGTCCTGGAGGAGACGAGCGGGCGCGACATGGCGGCCTGGTCGCGGTCCTGGCTGCAGACCGCGGGCGTCAACTCCCTCACGCCGCAGGTGCTCCTCGACGCGGAGGGCCGGGTCAGTGAGCTGACGGTTCTCCAGGAGGCCGCCGAGTCGCATCCCGAACTGCGGCCGCACCGGGTCGCGGTGGGTCTGTACCGGCGGGAGGGCGCGGACGGGTCGGGCGACGGTTCCGGCGGCGGCTCGCTCGTGCGGTACGCGCGGGCCGAGGTGGACGTCGACGGGCCGCGCACGGTCGTCGGCGAGCTGGCCGGGGCGGACGCCCCCGAGCTGGTTCTCGTCAACGACGACGACCTCACGTACTGCAAGATCCGCTTCGACGCCGGGTCGCTGGAGACTCTGCGGGCCCACCTCGGTGACATCACCGACCCGCTCGCCCGTGCCCTGTGCTGGTCGGCGCTGTGGAACCTGACCCGCGACGCGCTCATGCCCGCGCGGGACTTCGTCGACCTCGTGCTGCGCTTCGCGGGCCGCGAGTCGGACATCGGTGTGCTCCAGACGCTCCACGCGTGGGCGAACTCGGCGCTCACCTTCTATGCGGCGCCCGAGTGGCGGGCCGCCGGCGGACGGCTGCTCGCCGAGGGCGCGCTGCGGGAGCTGCGGTCCGCCGGGCCCGGCAGCCAGCACCAGCTGACGTGGGCGCGGTTCTTCGCGGCGGTCGCGTCCGGCGAGGACGACCTGCGGCTGCTCCAGGAGCTGCTGGAGGGGTCGGCGAAGATCGACGGGCTTGAGGTCGACCAGGAGCTGCGGTGGGCGTTCCTCGAACCGCTCGCCGCGCACGGGGTCGCGGACGAGGCGGTGCTCGCCGCGGAGCTGGCCCGCGACGACACGGCGTCCGGCAAGCGGCATCAGGTGCGGTGTCTGGCGGCGCGGCCGTCCGCGGCGGTCAAGGCGCAGGCGTGGGCCGCCGTGGTGGAGTCGGACTCGCTGTCCAACGCGCTGGTGGAGGCGACGATCGGGGGGTTCGCGCAGGCGTCCCATCGGGAGCTGACCGCTTCGTACGCGTCGAAGTACTTCGAGGTGATCGAGCGGGTGTGGGCGGAGCGGTCGATCCAGATCGGGATGGATGTGGTGCGGGGGCTGTTCCCGTCGCTGCAGGACTCTGCCGAGACGCTGGCCGCTGCTGATGCGTGGCTTGCCTCTCACGGGGAGGCCGCGCCCGCGCTTCGGCGGTTGGTGGTCGAGGCTCGGGATGATCTGGGGCGCGCGCTTCGTGGGCAGGCGTGTGATGGGGCTGCCGCCGGTTGAGATTTCGGGGGCGGGTGCGGGTGCGCTGTCGCTGGGCGCGCAGTTCCCCGCGCTCCTTGGGGGCTGCGCCCCCTGAAGACACAAGATTGCGCCGTTCCCCGCGCCCCTAAAAGCCGAGGACAAAAGACTGCGCCGTTCCCCGCGCCCCTGGTGGGGGTTCCCTGGAGGGGCTGCCCTAAAGGGGGACGGTGTGTTGGGGGTTGACTTGGGGGGCGTCCATAACAGTTACGGAATTTGGGTAATCGGTGCCGTGACCCCCGTACGGACCAGGGGGTTTCGGCAGTCCGGGGGTCGGACTTTAGGGCGGTGTTGTCCGGTTTTGACGACGGGCTTGTAACAGCGGTTAGGAGGCGGACCGGGCGCGGGAGATTCGAGGTCATGAACCACAACACCCCGCTCTCCCCCCGGCCCCTCCGCCACCTGTCCGACGTCCAGCAGCGTGTCCTCACCACCGCCCACCTACGGGCGCGGGGCATGAGCACCGCCGACATCAACGCGCAGTGCCGGCCCGGCGGTTCCTGGCAGCAGCTCCTGCCGGGCGTCTTCCTGCTCCGCCCGGGACCCGCCACCGTCGAGGAGCGGCTGCACGCGGTCCTCATGTACGCGGCCCGTTCCCCCGTCGCGGAACCGGCGGTCCCCGCCCAGCCGGGCGCCGGTGAACCGCACGCCCCGCAGGGGTACGCCGACGCGATGATCACCGGTCTCGCGGCACTCGCCCTGCACCGCGTCGCGTCCGCTCCCCCGCTGCCGTCCCTGGACCGCGTCGACGTCCTCGTCCCGCGGCTGCGCCGTCTGCGTTCTACGGGCTGCGTCCGTATCGTCCGTACGCCGGGCATGCCGGAGCCCGAGCAGATCGGCGGCATCCCGGTGGCGCCCGTCCCGCGCGCGCTGGCCGACGCGGTCGCCGACCTCAACGACGCGGGAGTCGTACGCCGGCTGCTCACCGAGGCCGTCCGCGGCGGCCACTGCGAACCGGCCGCTGTCGTACGGGAGTTGACCCAGGCCCGGCTGCTGAGCCGCCCGCATGTGGTGGACGCGGTCGACTCCCTCCTCGCGGAGGGCCGGGCCATCGCCGAGGACCGCCTCTACCGCCTGGTCGCGGAACACGGCCTGCCCGACCCGGTCTGGAACGTGGATCTCCGGCTGCCCGGCGGCCCGCACCTCGGCGGCCTCGACGCGTACTGGCCCGACCACGCCGTCGCCCTCGAACTCGACACCCGGGCCCCGCGCCAGGACGACGACGCGATGTGGTCCGAGTACGCCCGCAAGCGCGAGCACCTGGAGCGCCTCGGCATCACGGTCGTCCACGTCACGCCGAAGAAGCTGCGGGACTCGCTGGAGCAGCAGGCGACCGTCGTCCGTACGGCTCTGATGGCGTCCGGTGACCGCGATCCGGCCGCGTACGTCGTGGTGCTGCCCCGGTAGGGAGGGGCCTGGGCAGCACCGGAGGCAGGGCGGGATCAGGAGGGGAGAGGGGCCGTCGGATTCTCGGCGGCCCCTCATGCGTACGTACCCGCCCGGCTACTTCGCCTTCGGCTTCGGCTTCGGCTTCGCGCAGAACTCCGCCTCGATCACCGCGTCGCTGTTCCCCGACCAGTCGCCGTTGAAGTTGAAGGCGAGCGAGTGGCGGCCGTCCGCCGTCGTGACGGCCTCCGAGCTGGAGCCGTGGATGCCTCCGCCGTGGCCCCAGACGACGACACCGCAGCTCAGCTCGCGTTCGATGAGGCCGAGGCCGTAACCGGCGTTCGGGATCGCGTCGACCTTGACGGTGGTCTTCATCTCGGCGAGCTGCCTGTTCGGCAGGAGCCTGCCCCGCAGCAGCGCCGAGTAGAAGCGGTTGAGGTCGCCCGAGTCGGAGATCATCTCCCCCGACGCGGAGGCGAGGCCGGGGTTGAGCTCCGTGACGTCGTAGGTCGGGCCCGTGGTCGTCCGGGCGAGTTTGCCGTACGCCCGGCTGCTGGGGCCCGGCACCTTCGGGTACGTACCCGGGACGAGGGTGGCGTGCAGTCCGAGCGGTTCGATGATGCGCTCTCGGACCTCGTCGCCGTAGGCGTGGCCGGTGACCTTCTCGATCACCATTCCGGTCAGGACGTAGTTGGTGTTGGAGTAGTTCCAGGAGGCGCCCGGCTCGAAGTCCGGCTTGTGGGCCATCGCGATGCTCACGAGGTCCCTGGGCGACCGCTTGTCGAAGCGGTGCTCGAAGAAGCCGTCCTTCAGGAAGTAGGTGCGGGCGAAGTCGTCGTCCGACGTGTAGTCGAAGATGCCGCTCGTGTGGTTGAGGAGCCGGCGGAGGGTGACGCGGCGGCCGTCGTGGCCGTTGCCGTCCACGACGCCGGGCAGCCACTTGTCGACCTTGTCGTCCAGCGAGAGCCGGCCCTCCGCCTCCAGTTGGAGCAGGACCGTCGACACGAACGTCTTGGTGATGCTGCCCACGCGGTAGCGGTCGTGGGCCGAGCGGGGTTTCTTCGTCCTGAGGTCGCCCACGCCCGCGGTGGCCTTCCAGGTGCCGTGGGTGTCCTTGGCCTGAGCCGCCACGCCGGGGACTCCGTCCTCGACCGCGGCGTTCATCGCCTGCTGGGTCGCGGTGTGTTCTCTCGCCCGGGGCGGTGCGTCAGCCAGGGCCGCTGGGGCCGTCAATGTGGCTACGGCGAGTGCGGCGGTGGCTGTGAGGCTCAGGCGGAGAGTGCGGGGTGATGTCATGTCGGGTCACGCCTTCCGTCGCGAGTGGGTCGACGGGGGTGACCTGGTGGTGGGGGGTGGGGTTGCCTTCGGCTGGGGTGGTTGAGCTGGTTCCGGCCGCTTTCGCGGGGAGGGTGAGGATGTGGGCCGGGGAACCTCAGCCCTTCTTCAGTACCAGCTCCGTGTTGCGGTCCGCCGGGGTGCCGGTCAGGTCTGTTCGGGCGCCCGGGGCGTTGAAGGAGAGTTCTCGGTACAGGGCCGCCAGGCCTGTCTGGGAGAGGTCCGTGAAGTCCGTGCCGTGCGGGGCCGCGGACTCGATGAGCGTGGTGAACAGGGAGAGCGTGCCGTCGTGGTTGTCGGCGATCTCGATGACCCGGGCGAGCTGCGGGAAGTCGACGTGCGAGGCGGTCGAGACCTCCCAGAAGGAGCGGCCGTCCGGGGCGGAGTGCGGGGTGATGTCGTTCTTGTGGCTGTGGCCGTTCACCCAGGCCAGCACCGGGCGGTGGGCGCCGAGCACGGAGACCAGTTCGTCGCCGCCGTGGCGCCGCTCCCCCGGGTGCGCCGGGTCCTCGCGGAGGTTGCGCATCGACTTGCTGGTGTGGTGGCTGAAGACGATGACGTGTTCCTTGTTCTTCTCCGCCGCCTTCAAGGTGCGCTCCAGCCAGCGTAGTTGGGCCGTGCCGATCGAGCCCTCGTAGTGGCCGCCCGGGTCGGTGGTGTCGAGGCTGACTCCGAGCACGTCGTCCGCGATACGGAACGTGTAGTACTGGGTCTTCGCGGCGAGGTTGGCCTGCGAGTAGCCGTGTCCGACGGGGCCCGTGCCGGTGTGCGCCGGGTCGAGGTGGGCCCGGAGGTACTCGGTGGGCGTGAAGGGGGCGCGGGCCTCGTCCGGGGTGACCGAACGCATGCTGCGCGCCTGGGACTTGAGCATCGCCTTGAAGCCGGCGCCCTTGGGGTCGCCGCCCTTCTTGACGTTCTTCCAGACGGCGGTGCCGACCGACTCGTCGAGCGTCATCAGCTTCTTGCCGCCGACCGCGAACTCGGCGAAGAAGGAGTCACCGGGCGCGTAGCAGCCGCCGGGCAGCGAGTCGTGGTTGCCGACCGTCGAGTACCAGGGCAGGTTGAGGCCGGGGCTGCGCAGTTCGCGGATCGCCGCGGCGAGGAAGCCCTCGATGCGTGGGAAGCCGAGCTGCTTGTCGGCGTCGCGCAGGGCCGCGTCGGGCTGCCAGTAGAGCTTGAGGTCGCTGTTCTGGACGCCTTCGTAGCGGGCCGGGTCACCGGAGTTGGGAGTGATGCGGCCACCGCTCATCACCTTCAGGAACCAGTCCAGTTCCGTCTTGGCGTTGTTGTCGGTGTTGTCGCCGGTGGTCATCACGAAGTGCAGCGGGGATCCGGTGACGGGGGCGCCGCGCAGCGCGTTGACCCGCTCGACGAGCGAGACCGCGCCGGCCACCGACAGGGACTCCTGGGGACGCCAGGCGCTGGCGGTCTGCGCGCGCAGGTACTCGTACCGCAGCGGGTGCTGGACGTCGACCAGGTGCAGGTCGGTGAACTGCACGAACGCGGCGAGCGCGGTGCGCCGCTCGGCCCGGCCGGTCTTCGGGGCGGCCAGGTCGCCGCGGACGACGCGCGACCAGGCGGGCCCGTCGCCGAGCCGCCGGTAGCCGGAGCCCGGGCGGGCGGCCGCGACGGTCGAGAGGGAGGTGCCCCGGGTGTACGGGGCCAGGGGTGCGGCCGGCGCCCTGCGGGAGACGGCGATCGGCTGACCCTGGGCGGTGGCGGTGTGGGTGGCGGCCTCGCTGGTTCCCGGACGCAGCGCGAAGCCGATGCCCGCGGAGAGGGACACCGCCCCGGTGGCGGCCAGGAAGGCGCGGCGGTCACGAGCGGCGGTGGCGACAGAGCGTATGCGCGACATGGCGCGGTCTCCCCGGGTGCGAACGCGTCAGCAGTGGTCGCGGGTGGTTCACCGACGCGAACTTCCCGCTCGTACTTGATGGTTGGCACCGGGGGTGACCTGCGCGTTAACTGGACGGCAACGGGCAGCGCCGATCACCGTACGTCGATCTTGGACTACCCTCCGCGTCCACCGAGCCCTCCTCGAACGGAAGCGGGCCGGTCACTCCATGTTCATCTGGCGGGGTAGGGGGTAGGTTCCGCCACCGGATCTCAGGCGTCCGGGATGCCCGTCACGCGACCGACCCCAGGCCTCTCCCGCCACAGCGCGAGTCCCACATCGACGAGTCCCACGCGGTCCAGGGCGGGCACCTCGTCGAGGGGATGCCAGGCAGCCAGGTCGGTCGAGCCGTCGGCCTCGTGGCGGAGTTCACCGCCGGTGACGCGGGTCTCGTAGACGATCCGCAGAGCATGGAAGTCGACATCGGCGCCGAGGCGGCGCGGGTAGGTCCGCACTATCGAGTCGACGCCGAGCAGGGAGAGGGGTTCGACCGTGTATCCGGTCTCCTCCTCGGCCTCCCGGACGACGGTGTCGTAGGGGTCCTCGCCGTGGTCCATGCCGCCGCCCGGTAGCGTCCAGCGCTTGCCGCCGCCCTTCTCCACCAAGCGGGCGAGAAGTATCCGCCCGCCCCGTACGCACACGCCGTAAGCCGCCACCCTCAACTCCTTCTGCATGGCCAGACGTTACGACAGGGGCACCCGCACGTCCCGGTTTGGCCGGAGATCGGCTTCATGACGTATGGCGGAATTACGCCATGAACACTTCACGTCACGGTCAGCTCTCCCCAAACATCCGTTTCTTGCGTAAAGCTGAGCGGTCATCCGGGTTCACATTCCGGACTGACGCGATCGATTCGACGTTGATCCGATCGTGAACGGACTTTTCCTTTACTCACAAGGATGCCGATGACCCTCAACTCTCAGCGCGCTCCGATCAGCGGCGCGAGACGCGCGGCACGCATAGCCGTCGCCGCCGGTCTCGTGGCCGCGCTCTCCTCGGTCGGGCCGATACCCATGGCCTTCTCCGCGGACGACCCGGGCACACCCGCCGACACACCGGTCAAGGCCGCGAGCGGAAAGCTCGGTTCGGCCGACGCCGACCTCCTCGCGCAGGCGCAGGCGGGCGGCGACAAGAACGTCACGATGATGATCGCCACCGCCCCCGGGCAGACCGAGCAGGTCGCGGGGCAGCTGGACGCGGTCAAGGGTGGCTCCGTCGGCCGCACCTACGACAAGCTCGGCTACGTCCGCGCCACCGTCCCCACCGCCAAGGCCGAAGCGGCCATCGCGGCGGCCTCCAAGCTCTCCTCCGTGCACGGCATCGACCTGCGCCAGGAGATCGTGCTGGACGACCCGACCCCGTCCGCGGACACGGCCAAGGGCGCCAAGAAGGGGTCCACCGCCGCCGCGTACCCGGCGCCCGGCAAGAACACGCCCGCCGAGAACCCGTACAACCCGTCCTTCGAGACGGGTGCCGTCGACTTCGTGAAGAAGAACCCGAAGGCGGACGGCCGGGGCATCACCATCGGCATCCTCGACTCCGGTGTCGACGTGGCGCACCCCGCGCTGCAGAAGACGACGACCGGTGAGCGCAAGATCGTCGACTGGGTGACGGCGACCGACCCCCTGGTCGACGGCGACGCGACCTGGCGCGCGATGGTCAACGCCCGCTCGGGCCCGGTCTTCACCTTCGACGGCGAGAGCTGGGAGGCCCCGGCCGGCGACTACGCGGTCAGCCGCTTCCGCGAGTCCGCCTCCGTGGGCGGCGACGCGAACGGCGACCTGAACCGCGACGGCGACACGACCGACAGCTGGGGCGTCCTCTACGACGCCGCCGCCAGGACGGTCCGCGTCGACCTGAACGACAACAACGACTTCACCGACGACGCCGCGATGAAGCCGTACAAGGACGGCTACCAGATCGGCTACTTCGGTACCGACGACCCGGCGACGGAGATCGCCGAGCGGGTGCCGTTCGTCGTGGAGATCCGCAAGGACGTCCCGATGGACCCGCTGGGCGGCGACTGGGTCGGCAAGAAGTCCGACTTCGTCAACATCGGCATCATCGAGTCCGAGCACGGCACACACGTCGCGGGCATCACCGCCGCCAACAAGCTGTTCGGCGGCAAGATGAACGGCGCGGCGCCCGGCGCCAAGCTCGTCTCCTCGCGCGCCTGCACCTGGAGCGGCGGCTGCACGAACGTCGCGCTCACCGAGGGCATGATCGACCTCGTCGCCAACCGCGGCGTCGACATCGTGAACATGTCGATCGGCGGTCTGCCCGCGCTGAACGACGGCAACAACGCGCGCGCCGAGCTCTACACGCGCCTCATCGACACCTACGGCGTGCAGCTGGTCATCTCGGCCGGCAACTCGGGCCCCGGCGCCAACACGATCGGCGACCCCGGCCTGGCCGACAAGGTCATCTCGGTCGGCGCGTCCATCTCCAAGCAGACCTGGGCCGCCAACTACGGCTCGGCCGTGGAGAAGAAGTACGCGATGCTGCCCTTCTCCTCGCGCGGCCCGCGTGAGGACGGCGGCTTCACTCCGACGCTGACCGCGCCCGGCGCGGCCATCAACACCACGCAGACCTGGTTCCCCGGCGGCCCGGTCGCCGAGGCGGGCTACTCCCTGCCGCCCGGCTACTCGATGCTCCAGGGCACCTCGATGGCGTCCCCGCAGGCCGCGGGCGCGTCCGCGCTGCTGCTCAGCGCCGCGAAGCAGAAGCGCATCGACCTGACGCCGGCCACGCTGCGCACCGCGCTGACCTCGACCGCCGACCACATCAGCGGCACGCAGGCGTACGCGGAGGGCGCGGGCCTCATCGACATCCCCGACGCCTGGGACTCGATCCGTGACGGCGCCACCGCCCACGAGTACACGGTGAAGGCCCCGGTCGACACCGCGATCGACTTCGCGCTCAAGACCCCGGGCTTCGGCACCGGCCTCTACGACCGCGAGGGCGGCCTCAAGGCCGGGCAGAAGAAGACCTACGACGTCACCGTGACCCGTACGACCGGCGCGGACCGCGCCGTCCGGCACGAGCTGAGTCTGGAGAACAACCGGGACAAGACGTTCCGGATCGTCGGCAAGGACGAGATCTCGCTGCCGCTGAACAAGCCGGTGACGGTGAAGGTCGAGGCCAGGCCCGAGAACGCCGGTCTGAGCAGCGCCATCCTGGAGGTCGACGACCCGCGCACCGAGGGCGTCGACAAGCAGGTCCTGACCACCGTGGTGGTCGCCGCCCCGCTGTCCGCCTCGCAGAAGTACGCCTTCTCGGCGTCCGGCAAGGTCCAGCGCAACTCCACCACCTCGTACTTCGTGACCGTCCCCGAGGGCGCGAAGAACCTGGAGGTCGCGATCGGCGGCCTGAAGACCGGCAGCCAGACCCGCTTCATCGCCATCCACCCGTACGGCGTCCCGGTCGACAACACGTCCACGCCGTACTGCTACAACAACTACCTCGACGGCAACGGCTGCCGCCCCGACCTGCGGGCCTACAGCGACCCGCAGCCGGGCGTCTGGGAGATCGAGGTCGAGTCGCGCCGTACGTCGCCGCTGCTCGACAACCCGTACAAGCTGAACGTCGAGGTGCTGGGCGCCGACTTCGACCCGGCCGTCGTGACCGTCCCCGACGCCAAGGCCGGTACGCCGACCCCGGCCTCCTGGAAGGTGACGAACAAGCTCGCCCCGGTCGACGGTTCGCTGAAGGGCGGCCCGCTCGGCTCCTCCAAGAGCACGCGGCCGACCATCGCCCAGGGCGCCACGGACACCGTCACGGTGGACGTGCCCGCGGGCGCCGAGTCGCTCGACGTGAGCATCGGCAACGTCTCGGACGCCGCCGCCGACCTCGACCTGTCGGTCTACGACGGACAGGGCAACCTGGTCGGCTCGTCCGCGGACGGCGACTCCGAGGAGGCCGTCTCCGTGGCGTCGCCCGCGGCCGGTACGTACACCGTGCTGGTCGACGGCTACTCGGTCCCGGCGGGCACCACCGCGTACGACTACCTGGACGTGTACTTCGCGCCCTCGCTCGGACAGGTGGAGGTCGCCTCCACGCCCGTGAAGCTCGCCACCGGCGCCTCGGCGTCGGTCACCGCGCAGGTCGTCGCGAACGCGGCGCCGCCGGCGGGCCGCACGTTCTTCGGGCGCGTGCAGCTCGTGAACGCGCGGGGCACCGCGGCCGGGACGGGCAGCGTGCTGATCGAGAAGGTCACGCCGTAACAGCCGGTACGCGACAGAGGGCGGGCGTCCGGTTCCACCGGGCGCCCGCCCTTCCCGTTCCCCCCGCCTCCCCCGCCGTTCCGCTCAGCCCTCGCCGCCCTCCGGAACCGCGCACTTCATGCCGCGCGCTCCCGGCAGGGCCTTGAGGAGCTCCTTGCGGGCGTCGGCGACCCCCGGTCCGGTCTCCCAGTCCTGCTGGTCCCGCGGGTCCACCGGCAGCCGCACCAGGGTGTACGTGCCGATCTTCAGGTCCTCCCGCGCGCTCTCCAGGAGCGTCACGGTGATCGTCGGGTGGTCCGCCACGGTCCGCTCGGGCCGGTAGTAGCGCTTCACCTTCAGTTCGACGCGTACGTTCCCCTCGGCCGCGGGCGTGATGCTCCGTACGGTCCCCTCGACGAGGACCTTGGAGCACGCGAGGTGCATCTCCGGCGAGACCACCGAGGCGTCACCCCCGCCGTCCTGCTGCCCGGCGGACTTGTCACTGGCGGAGGAACCCTCGTCTCCGGCGCCGCCCGCCACGCCGAGCCACACGAGCCCGCCGAGCAGCGCCGTGCCCCCCGCGATCACGAGGGCGCCCATGGCCGCTCCCGCGTAGCGCCGGTACCGGCGCGGCTGCCGGGGCCCCGCCTCCTTCGGCGGCCTCAGCGGCGCGGGCGCCCGGGACGGCCTCGGCCTCTTGCCGGCCACAGATCCGCCCGCCGGTCCGGTGGCCGTCGGCCCGTCAGAGGTCGAGCCCTCCGCGGCCGGGCCCGCGACGGCCGGTGACTCCACAGTGGGTGGCTCCGCGGCCGGTGACTCCGCGGCCAGGGTGTCGCCCATGATCCGCAGCTGTTCCCTGAGCAGGGCCACGTCCGCGACCGCCGAACGGTGCTCCGCCATGAACGCCGGGTCGTCCCGCGCCCCCTCGGGCAGCGGTTCGTCCGTGATCGCGGCCAGCAGTGCGTCGATTCCCTCGTACTCGGCTGCTTCGTACTCGGCTCCCTCGTACTCGGGCATGTCACACCACCTCGTCCTCGTGCAGGCGGGCGCGCAGCGCGCGGACCGCCGTGTGCAGCCTGCTCTTGACCGTGCCCTCCGGGATGCCGAGCTCCTCGGCGATGCCCCGGACGGGCAGGTCGGCGTAGAAACGCAGCACGAGGATCTGCCGCTGGGCGTCGGGCAGCTCGTCCAGCCCCTGGGCCACGGCGAGCGACAGCACCTTCGTCTCCTCGCCGGAGTCGCCCGCGGTGTGCTCCGCGGGCCGCAGCGAGGCCAGCCGTTCACCGATCCGCTCCTGCCGGCGTCTGGCCCGGTGCCAGTCCATGGCCAGGTTCGAGGCGACGACGGCCGCCCACGCCGACACGTCACGCGGCGCCTCGGCCCCGCTCGCCGCCCGTTCCAGCAGCCGCAGACGGACCTGCTGCACCCCGTCCGGCAGGTCCGTCTGCGGTACCCCGCCGAGCGCGAGCACCGCGCGCACCCGGCGCTCCTGTGCCGCGTCCAGGGGGTCGTCGGGTGTTCCCCCGACCAGCTCCTCGGCCCCCTGGACGCGGCGGGTTTTTCTGCGCAGCACAGCGCCCCTCCCCTCACCGCGTTTCCTCTATGACGCCGGTGGCGTGAAAAACGTTCGACCGTCTTTCACGGAGGCATACATCACACCGTCTCAGTGCGCGGGCAAAGGATTGGACACATGGGCCGAGGTGAGACGCATGATGGAAGCGTCGGCCAGTAACACGCAGGCGAAATCGCACAGGCAGAAGGAGTAGCTGTGAAGGTAGGAATCGTCGGAGCCACCGGTCAGGTCGGCACTGTCATGCTGAGGATCCTCGCCGAGCGCGAGTTCCCGGTGGAGACGCTGCGTCTGTTCGCCTCGGCCCGTTCGGCCGGTTCGACGATCGCCTACAAGGACAAGTCCGTGACGGTGGAGGACGCCTCCACCGCCGACTACTCCGGCCTCGACATCGTGCTGTTCTCCGCGGGCGGCGCCACGTCCAGGGCCCTCGCCGAGAAGGTCGCCGCGCAGGGTCCCGTCGTGATCGACAACTCCTCCGCCTGGCGCAAGGACCCCCAGGTCCCGCTGGTGGTCTCGGAGGTCAACCCGCACGCCGTGGCGGACCGGCCCAAGGGGATCATCGCCAACCCGAACTGCACGACCATGGCCGCGATGCCCGTGCTCAAGCCCCTCCACGAGGAGGCGGGCCTGGAGGCCCTCGTCGTCGCCACCTACCAGGCCGTCTCCGGCTCCGGTCTCGCCGGTGTCGCCGAGCTGCACGGCCAGGCGCAGAAGGTCGTCGCCGACGCGGACAAGCTGACCCACGACGGTTCGGCGGTCGACTTCCCCGAGCCGCAGGTCTACCAGCGGCCCATCGCCTTCAACGTCCTGCCGCTGGCCGGCTCCATCGTGGACGACGGCCTGAACGAGACGGACGAGGAGCAGAAGCTCCGCCACGAGTCCCGCAAGATCCTGGAGATCCCGGGCCTCAAGGTCTCCGGCACCTGTGTCCGTGTCCCGGTCTTCTCGGGGCACTCGCTGCAGGTCAACGCGCGTTTCGCGCGGCCGCTGAGTGTGGAGCGGGCCACGGAGCTGCTGGCCGGGGCGCCGGGTGTGGCCCTCTCGGACATTCCGACTCCGCTGCAGGCCGCCGGGCAGGACCCGTCGTTCGTGGGGCGGATCCGGGCCGACGAGACCGTTGAGCACGGGCTCGCGCTCTTCGTCTCGAACGACAACCTCCGCAAGGGCGCGGCGCTCAACGCCGTTCAGATCGCGGAACTGGTGGCGGCGGAGCTCGGCTGACCGCTGCGGACTCGCGCCCCTGAAGGCAAAAGATTGCGCCGTTCCCCGCGCCCCTGATGGGGCGCGGGGAACGGCGCAATCTTTTGCCTTCGGCCTCAGGCTGTGTCCTGGGTCTTCGAGGCGTCGGCGAGCTTCTTGGTGACGTCGACCGTGTCGGCGGCGGCCGGAGCCTCCACGTCGGCCTCGGTGCCGAAGTCACTGAACTTCAGCGTGGTGGTGCTGATGACCTTCTCGCTCTTCTGTCCCGCCCCCGCCTGGGGACGCAGGGTGAGCTTGATGGTCTCCTGCCGCACCCGGCCCTCGTCGTCGAGCCACAGTTCGAGCGGCAGCTTCGAGGTGCCGAGCTGCTCGCGCAGCTGCTCGGCCTTGGCCTGGTCGCCCTCGGCCAGGTCCTTCACATCGACCTTGACGCGGTAGTGCGTGGTGCGCGCCCCGTCGATCGTCTCCGTCCCGACCTTGGTGACGTCGCCGTCGGTCACGCCCTTGGTGAACGCGAAGGACGCCGCCGGGTCGTTGACCTGCCCGTCCGAGCCGCTCAGCCTGGCCGGGTCGATCTTCATCCAGGTCTTGCCCTTGGGCAGGTCGAGCTGGGCCCGCTGCGCGGCCGGGGCCTTCTGGTAGACGACGCCGTCGAGGACCCGCTGTTCGATCTTCTGCCCCTGCGACGTCATCGTCATGGTGCTGTTGCCGTCTTCGAGGTCCATCACGCCCGCGCCGCGGACGGTCACCGTCTTGCCGGCCGCGGCCGCCTCGGTGGCGAGCGTCATCTTCGCCGAGTCCGCCGCGGTCGTCTTCCTGTGGGCGGCCCGCACCACCTCGGACTCGGACGCGCCCTTGGTCGAGGACGCCCCCTTCGCCCCGTCCTTCTTCCCGTCCGCACCGTCGTCACCGCTGGAACACGCGGACACCCCCGCGGTGAGCACCAGCACGGTCGCAACTCCCAGAACACGCTTCACTGCCATCAGGACTTTCCCCCACAACTCGGTTCATAGCCGGTCCACTTGACTCGAACCCGGGTTCCCAGTCCTTTACGTACCAGTCCTCCCTGCCCAGATCCGGACCGTCAGGGGCGGCGCACCTCGTAGAGAAGGCAGCCGTACTCGACGGCCCTGACGTGCACGAGGGCCACCTCGGAGTCGGCGAAGGCCTCCGTGAGAACCGCGTCCAGGGCCTCGTCGGCCGACTCCTGGCCGGCCGGCTCCGGGATCTCCAGGAGGCGTCCGCCGAGGATGTGGCCCTCGGCGGAGTAGCGGCGCAGGACGCGCAGGGCACCGGGCCGGGCGAACGGATACCCGGCGAGGTCGGGGCCCGCGCACTCCTCGGCGTGGACGAAGACGGGACCCTGTTCGTCGTACGCTCCGGGCCGCGCGCCCGTGCGGTCGGCCCAGCGGCGCAGGGGCGCGTACGAGACGAGGGCGATGCGCTCCCCGGGTTCGCTGCGCCTGAGGCAGCAGCGGAGCGGTGCCCCGCCCTCCGTGTCCTCTACGGGGACGCACGGACGCCCGGCGTCGTCCGTCGCGCGGAGTTCCTTCAACACCTGGGGCTCGATGGGACGTACGTGATGGCTGGTCATGGCTCCAGGGTGGCCCCGCGCCCGCCCCCGACACCGGCGGGAAACGGACATCGCACTCCCGCATCTCCCGTGGAAGGATGACGCAACCCACCCATAACGAGGAGATGACCGCGTGCCTGGCACAAACCTGACCCGCGAAGAGGCGCAGCAGCGGGCAAAACTGCTCACCGTTGACTCGTACGAGATCGATCTCGACCTCTCCGGCGCGCAGGGTGGGGGTACCTCCCTCTCCGGCGACGCCGAGAGCGGGGGCGGCACCTACCGGTCCGTGACCACGGTGCGCTTCGACTCGGCCGAGAACGGCGCGTCCTTCATCGACCTGGTCGCCCCGGCCGTCCACGAGATCGCCCTCAACGGCGACGCCCTGGACCCCGCCGAGGTCTTCAAGGACTCACGGATCGCGCTCCCGGGCATCCTGGAGGGCCGCAACGTCCTGCGGGTCGTGGCCGACTGCGCGTACACGAACACCGGTGAGGGGCTGCACCGGTTCGTCGACCCGGTCGACCAGCAGGCCTACCTCTACACCCAGTTCGAGGTCCCGGACGCCCGCCGTGTCTTCGCGAGCTTCGAGCAGCCCGACCTGAAGGCCACCTTCCAGTTCACCGTGAAGGCGCCCTCCGGCTGGACCGTCATCTCCAACTCGCCGACGCCGGAACCGAAGGACGACGTCTGGGAGTTCGAGCCGACGCCGCGGATCTCCACGTACATCACGGCGCTGATCCTCGGTCCGTACCACTCGGTGCACAGCGTGTACGAGAAGGACGGGCAGAGTGTCCCGCTGGGCATCTACTGCCGGCCCTCGCTCGCCGAGTTCCTCGACTCGGACGCGATCTTCGCGGTCACTCGGCAGGGCTTCGAGTGGTTCCAGGAGAAGTTCGACTACGCGTACCCGTTCAAGAAGTACGACCAGCTGTTCGTGCCGGAGTTCAACGCGGGCGCGATGGAGAACGCGGGCGCGGTGACCATCCGCGACCAGTACGTCTTCCGGTCGAAGGTGACGGACGCCGCGTACGAGGTGCGGGCGGAGACCATCCTGCACGAGCTGGCCCACATGTGGTTCGGCGACCTCGTGACGATGGAGTGGTGGAACGACCTGTGGCTCAATGAGTCCTTCGCGACCTACACCTCGATCGCCTGCCAGGCGTACGCCGCGGACTCCCGCTGGCCGCACTCGTGGACCACGTTCGCCAACTCCATGAAGACGTGGGCGTACCGGCAGGACCAGCTGCCCTCCACGCACCCGATCATGGCCCAGATCAACGACCTCGACGACGTGCTCGTCAACTTCGACGGCATCACGTACGCCAAGGGCGCCAGCGTCCTCAAGCAGCTCGTGGCGTACGTCGGCCAGGACGAGTTCTTCCGGGGCGTGCAGGCGTACTTCAAGGCGCACGCGTTCGGGAACACGCAGCTGTCCGACCTGCTCGGCGCGCTGGAGGAGACCAGCGGCCGCGATCTGGGCACCTGGTCGCAGAAGTGGCTGCAGACGGCCGGCATCAACATCCTGCGCCCGCAGATCGAGACGGACGCGAACGGCGTCATCACCTCCTTCGCGATCCGCCAGGAGGCCCCGGCCCTGCCCGCCGGCGCCAAGGGCGAGCCGACCCTGCGCCCGCACCGCATCGCGGTCGGCCTGTACGACCTGGACGACGACAGCGGCAAGCTGGTGCGCGGCGAGCGTGTCGAGCTGGACGTGGACGGCGAACTGACCGAGGTGCCCCAGCTGGTGGGCAAGCCCCGCGCCGCCGTGATCCTCCTCAACGACGACGACCTCAGCTACGCGAAGGTCCGCCTCGACGAGCAGTCCCTCGCGTTCGTCACCGAGCACCTCGGCGACTTCAAGGCCTCGCTGCCGCGCGCCCTGTGCTGGGCCTCGGCCTGGGACATGACCCGCGACGCCGAACTGGCGACCCGCGACTACCTCTCGCTCGTCCTGTCCGGGATCGGCAAGGAGTCGGACATCGGCGTCGTGCAGTCGCTGCACCGCCAGGTGCTGACGGCGGTCGAGCTGTACGCCGACCCGAACGCCCGCGAGGCGCTGCTGACCCGCTGGACGGACGCCACGCTGGCCCACCTGCGGTCCTCCGAGGCGGGCGGCGACCACCAGCTGGCCTGGGCGCGCGCGTTCGCGTCGACGGCCCGTACGCCGGAGCAGCTGGACCTTCTGGAGGGCCTGCTCGACGGCCGGGAGAGCGTCGAGGGCCTGGCCGTGGACACCGAGCTGCGCTGGTCGTTCGTGCAGCGGCTCGCGGCGGTGGGCCGCTTCGACGACGCCGAGATCACCAGCGAGTACGAGCGGGACAAGACGGCCGCCGGTGAGCGCCACGCGGCGACCGCCCGGGCCGCCCGCCCGACCGAGGAGGCGAAGGCGGAGGCCTGGGCGTCGGTCGTCGAGTCCGACAAGCTGCCGAACGCCGTCCAGGAGGCCGTGATCGGCGGCTTCGTGCAGTTCGGCCAGCGTGAACTGCTCGCCCCGTACACGGACAAGTACTTCGCGGCGGTCAAGGGCGTCTGGGACTCGCGTTCGCACGAGATGGCCCAGCAGATCGTGGTCGGCCTCTACCCGTCGGTCCAGGTCTCCGCGGACACCCTGGCGAAGACGGACGAGTGGCTGGCCTCGGCGGAGCCGAGCGCGGCGCTGCGGCGGCTGATCTCGGAGTCCCGCTCTGGTGTCGAGCGCGCCCTGAAGGCACAGGCGGCGGACACGGCCGCGTCGACGGCGTCCCCGGCCGGGGAGTAACCGCCCCCGCACACGGAAGCGGCGCCTCCGAAGGCTCATGGCCTCGGAGGCGCCGCTTCCGTGTGGGGGAAGGGGAGCCACGGCAGCTCGGCACCGGCCGACGGGGGAGACAACCAGCCCGGCCGCCGTGGCTCGTTCAGGGGCACCTCAAGCTCCCCAGGGGCGCGGGGAACGGCGCAGTCTTTCGCCTTTCGCCCTGAAGGGGCGCGGGGAACGGCGCAGTCCTTCGCCTTTCGCCCTGAAGGGGCGCGGGGAACGGCGCAACCAGCCACGACGCCCCCGCGCCCCTCACCACTACTGCCGACTCTTCGCGCGATACAGATGCATCGTCAACGGCGCGAAGATCAACGTAATCACCCCGCTGGCAAGCAACACCCACCCGATATCCGCCCCGCTCGCGTCACCGTGGACCAGCCCACGAACAGCCGTGGCCGCGTTACTGACCGGATTCGCGTTGACGATCGCCTCCATCCACCCCGGCATCGTCTCCGGCTCCACGAAGATGTTGCTCGTGAAGACCAGCGGGAACATCACCAGCATGCTGGACCCGGACACCGTCTCGGGCGCCTTGGCGACCACACCCAGCGCGGCGAAGATCCAGCTGACGCTCACCGCGAAGACCAGCAGGAGGAGCATCGCGGCCAGCACGCCGCCCACTCCGCCGTCGGGCCGGAAGCCCAGCGCGAGACCGACACCCATCGTGGTGGTCAGCGCCAGCACATAGCGGACGACGTCGCCGAGGAGGCTGCCCACGATGGTGGCCGGCTGCCAGAACGGCAGGGTCCGGAAGCGGTCGTAGATCCCCCGGGTGATGTCCATGTTGAGCGCGGTGCCGGTGTAGACGGTCGGCATGATGACGGTCTGCACGAGGACGCCCGGCAGGAAGTACTGCAGGTACTCCTTGGTCGAGCCGGCGAACGCGCCGCCGAAGAGATAGGTGAAGGTCAGCAGGAAGATGATCGGCATCAGCGTGACGTCGAACAGCACGGCCACGCCGTAGTGCTTCATCTTCCGCATCGTCCGCCAGGCCGAGACCCGTACGGCGGTCAGCGGGTTGGGGCGGGAAGGGCGGATCTGACTGGTGAGGGCCTTGCGCAGGGCGTCGGCGGGCACGCCCGGGGCGGCCTTCGTCTCGGATGTGAGGGTCATGCCGCGTCCTCCTGGTCGGTCTGTGCGTCTTCCGCGGGGCGCCCGGTCAGGGCGAGGAAGACCTCGTCGAGGCTGGGCCGGCCGAGTGCGAAGTCCGAGACCGCGATCTCGGAGCGGGCGAGTTCGGCCAGGGCTCCGGCGACCCGCGCGTGGTCGTCGGTCCGCACGGAGAGCGCGAACGGGTCGGACTCCTGGAAGACCGGTGAGGCGAGGGCCCGGGTGAGCAACTGGGCGGCCTCGGGGCGGTTCTCGGCGTTGACGAGCCGTACGTGCAGGGCTCCGGTGCCGACCGACGACTTGAGCTCGCCCGTGGTGCCCTCGGCGATGACCCGGCCGTGGTCGATGACGGCGATCCGGTCGGCCAGCTGGTCGGCCTCGTCCAGGTACTGCGTGGTCAGCAGGATCGTGGTGCCCAGGGCCACCATGGCCCGCACGCTGTCCCACACCTGGTTGCGGCTGCGCGGGTCGAGCCCGGTGGTCGGCTCGTCCAGGAAGAGCAGGTCGGGGGTGACGACGAGGCTGGCGGCGATGTCGAGCCGGCGGCGCATCCCTCCGGAGAAGGTCTTGGACTGCCGTCCGGCGGCCTCCGTGAGATCGAAGGCCGCGAGCAGTTCCTCGGCCCGGGCGGCGGCCTGGGTGCGGGAGAAGCCCAGCAGCCGGGCGAGCAGGGTCAGGTTCTCGGTGGCGGTGAGGTCCTCGTCGATCGAGGCGAACTGACCGGTGAGACTCACCCGGCTGCGTACCGCCCCGGCCTCCTTGACCACGTCGTGCCCGAGCACCCGGGCGGTGCCGCCGTCGGGGGTCAGCAGGGTGGACAGCATCCGGATCGTCGTCGTCTTGCCCGCGCCGTTGGGTCCCAGCACGCCGTAGACGACGCCCTGCGGGATGGCCAGGTCGACACCGTCGACGGCCCGGGTCTCACCGAAGGTTTTGACCAGGCCCGACGTCTCGATGGCAAGTGTGGATTGCGAACTCAATCTGTGACTCCTAGGTCCTGATGCGCCACGAGAGGCTGCGCGCCATGACAGGCGCACGGGGAGAGCCCCTGAGGGTGGAAGGGCAGGGATCGAACGACACGCGCAGATCAGTAATCAAACTTGATTACTGCTCCAAGCTAGAGCACGGACAGCCCACTATGCAAGTTTGATTAGTTGGTCATGCGAAGAGGCGTCACTCCGCCAACGGCCCGACCAGCGTGCGCCACGACCCCGGCGTCCCGAAGGAGTGCCCGTGCTCGCCCGCCATCTCGTACTCCCCCGACCTGACCCGTTCCAGCAGGTCCTGGGTCCACTCCACGCCGAGGTCGGCGTACCGCGTGCGCATCGTCCACAGCTCGCCCAGATGAGTCGGCAGGCCCTCGGCGTGCACCGGGGCGGATTCCTTGCGCAGCGCCGCCCGCTGGGCCTCCAGGACGTGCAGGCGGGTGGAGAGGGCCGCCACGGCGCGGTCGCGGGAGAGCGCGGGCATCAGGGCGAGGCCGGCGCTGAGCATGTCGGCGCGGTGCTCGGGCCGTTCAAGGGCGTCGACCAGCAGCCGGAAGAACTCCTCGTCCCCCTCGGGAGTCACGCTGTAGTCCACCCGCCCCGGCCAGTGCGCGATCTCGCTGGCCTCCAGCAAGCCGATCTTCGCCAGCTGCCGCAGCGCGTGGTAGATCGAACCGGGTTTGACGTTGGCCCAGTCGTCGATCCCCCAGGACAGCAGCTCGGTCCGCACCCGGTAACCGTGCGTCCTGCCGAAGCCGCGTACCACTCCGAGGACCAGCAACCGCGTCGCCGACATCGTCACCCCGTTCCGTCTGGTGCGGCGCTTTCCTGTCCGCCGCCCCGCCTGGGCGTCAGCTTAGTTAGCCGCCCCGGGCACGGCGGAGAACGCCCGGACGCGCGGAGGGCTTGAGCGCCTGGGGGCCCGCGTGCCCGGGGGCACGGGACAGGCCCGCGCCCCCGGGCTCCGGCCGCCGGACCCACGAGCCGGCGGCTGAACGTCCGCGCAGGTCAGACGCTCGTCTCCAGTTCCACCTTGGGGACGTCGGGCAGCTTGCCCAGCTTGACCAGCAGCGGCCGCATGTTGATGACGTCCCAGTGCTCGACGACCTTGGCGTCCTCGAAGCGCAGTTCCTCCACCAGGTGCCAGCTGACGCGCTCACCGGTCGGCGGCACGCCCATGAACTCGCGCGAGTGGGTGGCGGTCACGGTGATGCGCAGGGTGACCCGGTCCTCCTCGGCCATGATGCTCTTCACTTCGAGCTGGAGATCGGGGAACGCCTGCAGCCCGCCCTCCATGAGCTTGATCATGTCGGCGGAACTCACCTCGGTGTCCTCGGAGTAGTGCACGATGTCCGGCGACCAGTGCTTGATGATCCCGCTCAGGTCCCACCGGTTCCAGGCGGCGACCATTTCCAGACACAGGGCCTTGCGCTCGGCCATTGACATGGCGATTCCTCACAGTCTCGCGGACGATGTCACGCCAGACTGCCCCTCCCCCGCCTGAGAACGGCTGCAGGATCGCTCCATTCTCCCTGGAGCGGCGGCCGATGCCGCCCGGGGTCCGGGAAGGCCCGCCGGGATCCATCGGGGCTCACGGGGTCCTCTAGCCCGGCACGACAGCCTTGGCGCCTGAAACCGCCTCCCGACGCAGCGCAGCGCACAGCGCACCACGCACGGCACAGCGCCGGGGAGCACCGCTTCGTACGCCGAGGAGGGGCCTTGAACATCCTGCTGACCGGTGCCACGGGGAAGGTGGGCCGCCATGTCACGGAGAGCCTGGTGGCCTCGGGACATCATGTGCGGGCGCTCACCCGGACGCCCGGGGCCGCCGCGCTGCCGGCCGGCGTCGAGGTCGTCCAGGGCGACCTGGAGCAGCCCGGAACCCTGCCCGCCGCCCTGGAGGGCATCGACCGGATGTACCTCTTCCCGGTGCCCGGGACCGCCCACGAGGTCGCGGCGCTCGCCCGCAAGGCGGGGGTCCGGCACATCGTCGTCCTGTCGTCCAGCTCTGTGCTGGACGACGAGAGCAACCCCAGCCACCGGCACCACCGCACGGTGGAGCGGGCCGTCGAGGACAGCGGGGCGGACTGGACCTTCGTACGCCCCGACGAGTTCGCCGGCAACACCCTCTGGAAGTGGGGCGATTCGATCCGTACGGAGAACGTGGTGCGCGCGCCCTACGGCAAGGCCGCCCGCGCGATCGTCCACGAGGCCGACATCGCGGCGGTGCTGACGGCCGCGCTGGTGGAGGACGGCCACGCGGGCGCCCGGTACCTGGTGACGGGACCGCGGGCGCTGACACAGATCGAGCAGGTGGGCGTGCTGGCGGAGGTGCTCGGCCGGGACATCCGCTTCGAGGAGCTGAGCCGTGAGGCCGGGCGCGAGGCGATGAGCGCCCATATGCCGCCGCCGGTCGTCGAGATGCTGCTCGACTACCTCGCCGAGTCGGCCGTCACCCCCGGCCCCGTGACCGACGTGGTGCGCGAGGTCACCGGCCGCGAGGCCCGCACCTTCGCGAGCTGGGCGGCGGAGCACGCCGACGGTTTCGGCGGAGCCGGTGGTACCGGCGATTCCGCCAAGTCCAGCAGTTCCAGCTGAGGAGGGGAGTCCGCGATGTACGGACCCGGGATGGCCGAGATCTACGAGCTGCTCCACGAGTCGCGCGGCAAGGACTACCGGGTGGAGGCCGCCACCGTCGCGGGGCTCGTGCGGGCGCGCAACCCCGCGGCGGCCTCACTGCTCGACGTCGCCTGTGGCACCGGCGCGCACCTGCGGCACTTCGCCGAACTCTTCGACAAGGTCGAGGGGCTCGAACTGTCCGACGCCATGCTGTCGATGGCCCGGGCCGCGGTGCCGACCGCCGTGCTGCACGGCGGTGACATGCGCGACCTCTCCCTGGGGCGCTCCTACGACGCGATCACCTGCATGTTCGGGTCGATCGCCTATCTGAAGGACACCGCTGAACTCACCGCGACCCTGCGGTCGTTCGCCGAGCACCTGACACCGGGCGGTGTCGTGGCGGTGGACCCCTGGTGGTTCCTGGAGACGGCCCTCGACCGCCATGTGAGCGGGGACACCGTGACCGTGGGACCGCGGACGCTGACCCGCGTCTCCCACACGGAGCGCCAGGGGCACACGTCGCACATGGACGTGCACTACGTGGTGGCCGAGCCCGGCAGCGGCGTGCGGCACTTCGCGGAGAGCCACACCCTGACGCTCTTCACCCGGGCCGAGTACGAGGAGGCGTTCACCCGGGCCGGGCTGAAGGTCGCCCATGTGCGGGGGATCCAGTCGGGCCGCGGCCTGTTCCTCGCGGACCGCGCCTGAACGAGCTGTCGGTCTTCAGCGCTTTCGGGCACGAGAGGGGGGCGGTCGCCGCGATCCGCGGCCACCGCCCCCCTCTCGTCGTACAGTCGCCGTCGCCGTCAGTCGGGCAGTCGTACGGACAGCGCGTGCCGGAAGACGTTCCTGGGGTCCCAGCGGGCCTTGACCTTCTGCAGGCGCGGGTAGTTCCCCTTGTAGTAGAGGGTGTGCCAGGGCACCCCGGAGGTGTTCCACTCCGGGTCGGCCAGGTCGATGTCGGGGTAGTTGATGAAGGTGCCCTCGGTGCGGTCGTCGGGCACCGGGACGCCGCCGGTGGTGGCGAAGACGTCGCGGTAGATCTCCCGGATCCAGGCGAGGTTGGCGTCGTCCTGCGTGGGATCCATCCACGTCGCGGACATCCACACCTTGATGATGGAGTCGCGCTGGGCGGTGGCGGTGGCCGTCTCCGCGACGGAGTTGACCTTCGCGCCGTACGAGTAGAGCGAGACCTCGCCCCACACCTGGGTGTCGGCGCTCAGATACGTGTAGAGGGTGGCGGCCTGGGCGGCGGTCCACGGTTTGCGCAGATACGCGCCCTTGGACTTGGTCCGGTCGAAGCCGCCGGTGTCGAACTTGTTGGCCAGCGTGGCCCGCAGCCACGGCTCCGTGCTCCGCTGGACGGCGGGCTCCACACCCGTGCCCTCGTTGATCGCGGCGACGAAGTCGTTCAACAGCCCCTCGGCGCCGTCCAGTCCGCCGTCGATCTGGATGTCCAGCAGGATCTGCCCGGCGGCCTTGCTGTTGAGGTAGAAGACGCTGTGCAGACTGGCGTACGGAGTGTCGGCGGCGCTGTTGCGCTGGTGCCAGGCCCCGTGGTTGTCGATGATCCGGGTGAACGCCTTCTCGGTGAGGGCGGACCACTCCCAGGTCACGATGTGCCGCAGCGTGGACTTGGGTGCCTTGGGCAGCAGTCCGGACGGGTCGTTGCCGGTGGCGCCGGGCGTCCGGAACCAGTACCGGGTGACGATGCCGAAGTTGCCCCCGCCGCCTCCGGTGTGGGCCCACCACAGCTCGCGGTTGGGGTCGCCGGCCGCACTGGTGGCCACGACCTTGCGGGCCCGGCCCGAGGCGTCCACGACGACGACCTCGACCGCGTACAGGTGGTCGGCCACCACTCCGTCGCGGCGGGAGAGCGGGCCGTACCCGCCGCCGAGGACATGGCCGCCGACCCCCACCTGGGGGCAGACGCCCGCCGGGATGGTCACACCCCAGTCCAGGTACAGGGTGCGGTACGCCTCCCCGAGGGTGGCGCCGGGTTCCACGGCGAACGCCCGCTTGGCGGAGTCGTAGAAGACCTCCCGCATCTCGGACATGTCGATGACGGCCCGCACGGCGGGGTCGTCCACGAAGCCCTCGAAGCAGTGCCCGCCGCTGCGTACGGCGATCCGCTGCCCCGCGTCCAGGGCCCGGTTCACCGCGTCGACGACCTGGTCCGCGGTGTGTACGACGTACACCGCGTCGGGCTTGCCGCGGAACCGTCCGTTGAACCCCCGGCTGACCAGGTCCTGGTAGCGCCGGTCCGTCCGGTCCACCTGGACGAGCCCGGTCCGGGGGCCGCACGCGCCGCCTTTCGCCGCTTGCGGGACGGCCGCCTCGGCGGCCTGGGCACCGGGGACGGTCGTGGCCACCACGGTGGCCCCGCCGACCGCCGCCGCGCTGCCGAGGAATCCGCGGCGCGTGAATTCGTTCAACACAGACACCTTTCCTTTCCGTGCATGATCCGTGCGTGATTCGTACATGAAATTTCCGACGTGACCCGTCGGCGGTTACGTCTCGACGGGCTCCAGAATCACCACGGGAATGTCCCTGGTGGTCTTCTTCTGGTAACTCTTGTACTGCGGGAAAAGACCCGTCATGAGCTTCCAGAGATCCGGCTTCTCCTCCTCGGTCGCCGTACGGGCCCGCACGTCGAGATGCTCCTCACCGATCTGGACATGGGCGTCCGGCGAGGCGACGAGATTGAGATACCAGAGCGGATGCTCGGGCTTTCCGCCGTTCGATCCGACCACGATGACGTTCTCGCCGTCCCGGCCGTAGATCACCGCGGTGCGGCGCAGCTTTCCCGATTTCCGGCCGCGGGTGGTCAGGAGCAGGGTGTCGAGCCCGTACCACTTCGCCCCCTCCTTTCCGCCGCTGCGGTCGTAGCGGCGGATGTGCGCCGCGACCCAGCCCGTCGGACTGTCGATGGGTGACTCGTCGGGTTGCTCGTCCGGTTGCTCCGACCGCTCCTGCTGCTGCTCCGACTGGTGCTCCTCCGGCATGACCCCTCCGAACTAATCAAATTTGTCTAGATGCACCCTAGTCACGCCGGACCCAGCGACGCAATCAAATTTGAATACCGGTACGTCGTACGCGAACTGGTACCTCGTGTGCGAACCGGTACGTCGTGTGCGAACCGGTACGTCAGTAGGGGCGCGCGCCGCCGAAGGCGCTGGCCGGCACGGCGACCGGGGTCCGGCCCACCGCGAAGCGGGGCTCGAACTCGGTGTCCGCGTTCAGTACCGCGCGGTGCAGCCGCTGCACCTGGGGCCCCGGCTCCAGGCCGAGGCCCGCGACCAGCGCGCCCCGCAGGCGGTGGAAGACCTGCAGTGCCTGGGCCCTGCGGCCACTGAGGTGCAGGGCCCACATGTACTGCCCGTGCAGCCCCTCGTGCAGCGGATTCTCCACCGTGAGGGCCGCCAGCTCGGCCAGCACCTCGCGGTACATGCCGAGCCGCAGCTCCACGTCGACCAGGTACTCGAAGGCGGCGAGCCGGGACTCCTCCAGCTGCCGGCGCCTGCTCTCCAGCACCCGCCCGGCCGGTACGTCGACCAGCGCGGGGCCCCGCCACATCAGGAGCGCCTCGTTCAGGTCCCGCACCCCGGCCGCGTCGTCGCCGCGCACCAGGGCCTCCCGGCCGGAGGTCACCAGGCGGCGGTAGAGGTGCAGGTCGAGCGCGCCCGCCTCGGCGGCCAGCAGATATCCGCCCGCCCGGGTCACCAGGATGTCGCGGGCCACCTCGTCGGTGGTCAGCCCGGTGACCGCGGAGAACATCTTGCGCAGGTTCAGGATGTACGTCTGCAGCGTGGTCAGCCCGCTGACGGGCGGATCGTCGTCCCACAGGTCCCGCACCAGCGAGGGCACGGGCACCACCTGTCCCGTGTGGACGAGCAGCATCGCCAGTACGTTCCGCAGTTTCGGGGCACTCGGGGCGGTCGTCTCCCCGTTCACCCGGACGTACAGCGGCCCCAGCACACCGAATTCCATCGTGCTTCCCCCTAGTTTCCGCGCTTCGAGAAATCCGCCGTCACGGACGGCGGTGCTCCTTCTCCGGCCACGGCTCGCCGAGCTGGCGGTAGGTGCCCTGGTAGTCGGGCCAGTCGCGGTGGTGGTGGATCTTCCCGTCGACGAAGTGGAGGAGATGGATCTGCTCACCCGAGAAGAGCCGCCCGGTGGGGGCCATGCCGACCATCTCGCCGACGTGCCGCCCGTAGAGCACCAGCCGGGCGCGCACCCAGTCGCCGTTCTCCTCGATGGCCACCTCCTCCAGGCGCGCGTCCTCCGAGAACGTCCTCTTGACCCAGGCGACGTTGATCGCGAAAAGCTCCGGGCCACGCATCGAGGTGAATTCCAGAGTTCCCGGATTCATGTATTCCGGATGGATGTACTCGGCCACATCGTCCGTTTTACCGGTGTTGTACGCCTCCACCAGGCGCCGAACGCTCGCTATCTGGTCGCTCACGCTTTCTCCTCCTGAATCAACCTTGAATCGGCCTTGCAGCGGCCTTACAGCGATCTTGAATCGCTCTTTTCCCGCTCCTGGACCGGCCCTGAATCGGATCCGAACCGGTGCGGTGCGTGCCGGAATCAATTCTTAGGAGAGGACATCGCCGGGAACAAGGGCGGACCGGCCTCCCGGGGACTTCTTTTCGATTTGTCCAGCCGCAGTCCAGTGGCGCTCCAAGGCCTCTCCATCCGTGCCCGAGACAGGGCGGGAAAAGTGGTGCATCCACCGAGAGAGCGGGAGATTCAGTGGACACCTCCACGTACAAATCCGAAGTGGCGGCGGCCTTCAACAGCGCCGCGGCGTCCTACGACCGGCTCGGCGTGGAGTTCTTCACTCCGATGGGCCGGCGCCTGGTGGAACGCGCGGCCCCCGGTGAGGGCGCCCGGGTCCTCGACGTCGGCTGCGGCCGGGGGGCCTGTGTCTTCCCCGCGGCCGAGCGGGTGGGGCCGACGGGCCGTGTCGTGGGCATCGACGTCGCCGAGGCGATGATCGAGGAGGCCGCGAAGGAGGCCGCGCTGCGGGGCGCCGACACGGTCGATCTGCGCGTGATGGACGGGGAGCACCCCGACTTCGAACCGCGCTCCTTCGACGTCGTGCTGGGTAGCTACAGCGTCATCTTCCTGCCCGACGCGCCCGCGGCACTGGCCCGCTACGCGCCGCTGCTCTCCCCCGGCGGGCGGCTCGCCTTCACCAGCCCGGTGTTCAGCGAGGACACCTTCCCCTTCCTGCCGCCGGTGTTCACCGAACTCATCCCGCGCGAGCTGCTGCTGGACCTGCCGCCGCAGTGGCAGCCCGAGCGTCTCCAGCAGCGCTTCAACAGCTGGCTCGCGGACCCGGCCGACCTCGCCCGCACCCTGGAGAAGGCCGGCTTCCAGGACGTGTCGGTCGTCGACGAGCCCGTCCACCTGGTGGCCGAGTCGGGCCTGGCGTGGGTGGGCTGGTCCCACACGCAGGGCATGCGCCTGCTCTGGAACCACCTCTCGGACGACAAGCGCCGGCAGCTGCGGGAGCGGCTGATCACCTCGCTCGACGCGATGCGGGACGGGGACGGGCCGCTCACGATCGACACGCCCGTGCGCTACGTCACGGCGACCGTCCGCGCCTGACCACGGCCCGCGCCCCGGCCCTCGGCGCGCCCCGGCCTTCTCGGCGGCGGGCCGCGGCCGGGGCCGCACGAAGCCGACGCCCCTCCCCCGTGTTGCCGACCGGGGGCGGGGCGTCTGTTGTATGCGGTGCGGGGTGCGGGCCGTCGGGCCGTCGGGGCGGCGGCGGGGAGTGCGGGCCGCCGGACCGCCGGGCTGCGGTACGGGCCGCCAGGACGACGGCACGGTGTGCGGACCGTCAGGCCGACGGCCTGCGGTACAGGCCGCCAAGCCAACGCCGCAGGATGCGGACCGCCAGGCCAACGGCCTGCGGTACAGGCCGTCCAGGCGACGGCCTGCGGTGCGGGTCGTCAAGCCCTCGCCGCGCGATGCGGGTCGTCGAGGGCCGTGGTGGTGCGGCCGGTCGGGTGGCCCGGCGCCATGATGTGGCCCGCCACCCTACCGTCGTGGCTCGCCGCCGTGACGGCGTGGCCCGCCGCCGTGAGGCGCGCCGCGGCGTCCGCCACCGCGGCCCGGTCCGCCTCCGGTGGGCCCGGCCGGGCCGGCAGCAGTGACACCACGGCGCTGGTGCCCCGCCGCACGGCCGGGTGACGGCGGGCCACCTGGGACAGCCCCTGTCCAGGACCCACCTCCACCAGCAGATGGTCGCCCGTCGCCAACAGCCCTTCCAGCGCGGGCCAGAAGAGCACCGGCGCCACCGGCTGCCGTGCCCAGAAGGACGGGTCGTCGATGTCGGCCCGCGTCAACGGGGCGGCGGTGTAGGCGGAGTGGACCGGCGGGGAAGGCATGTGCCTGGCCACCGCGGCGAAGCGTTCGGCCGCGCCCCGGCAGGCGGGTTCCAGCATGGGGCTGTGGAAGGCGCTGAGCGAGGGAACCCGGCGGCAGACGAACCCGGCCTCCCCCAACGTGCGGCGGACCTTGTCCAGCGGGCCGTCCGGGCCGGCCAGGATCGTCTGGCGCGGGGCGTTGACCGCGCCGACGACCACGTCACCGCTCAGGTACGGCTCCACCTCTGCCGTGGACGCGGCGACCGCGAGCATGCCGCCGGGCGGGGCCTTCGCCAGCCGCCCGACCCGGTCGAGCACCAGTCCCGCCGCGTCCTTCGGACTGAACACCCCGGCCAGCACCGCCGAGGCCAGCTCCCCGATGCTGTGCCCGAGCAGGGCGGCCGGGCGCATGCCCCAGCTGAGCACCAGCCGGCCCAGCGCGTGGTCCACGGCGAAGAGCAGCGGCTGCGAGCGGGTGACGTGGTCCAGTTCCGTGGCGGGCCGTTCGGACAGCCAGTCCTCGCGCAGCGGACCGCCCTCGGGGCCCGCCGCGTCGAAGAACTCGTCCATCGCCGCGGTGAACACCGGCTCGTACCCGTAGAGGCCCGCGGCCATCCGCGGATGCTGGGAACCCTGGCCCGGCAGCAACAGGGCCACGGGCAGCGGACGTTCGGCGCTCATGCGGCGTCTCCTGCGGAGGTCGGGGGTGGTGCCGTGGATGTCGTGGCCGCCCAGTGAGGGCGTTCCAGCATTTCGACGACCGCGCAGGAGTAGGTGAACCCGGCGCCCACGCTCATCCACACGACGAGGTCCCCGGCGCCCAGGCTCCCGGAGCCGACCAGGTGGTCGAACCCGGCGATCTGGTCGCCGGCGCCGAGGTGCCCGATGCCGCGGCTCCACTCCCAGGTGGTGCGCTCCTCCGCGATCCCGAACCGGGCGAGGTGCCCGGCCCGCAGCCGCTTGCGGCCCAGGTGGGGAAGGACGAAGCGGTCGACGTCGGCGAGCGTGACGCCCGCGGCGGCGAGGGCCCGCTCGACGGCCAGGTCCTGCGCGGCCCCGCTCGCCGCGATCACCTGAGGCACCCGGTGGGTGGCGAGGAAGTCCTTCTTGCAGGCGTCCAGGTCGACGACCGGCCGGTGGCCGAACGGGGCGTGGCCGAACGGGTCGTCACCGCGGTGCATCCCCTCCAGCTCCGGCACGGAGACGGTGGCCAGGCCACGGATCCGGGCGAAGCCCTCCCGCGAGGACAGGACGAGGGCGGTGCCCCCGTCCCCGTAGAAGGTGCCCGAGTCGCTGCGCCAGCGGTCGAAGCCGGGCGGGCGGAAGGCGTCACCGGTCGTCAGCAGGACCCGCCGGTCGGGCTCCCCGGCCGCCGGCCCCGCCCGCAGGTGGTCGACCGCGAGCCCGAGCCCGGCCATGCCTCCGTTGGAGACCTGGCCGACCTCGATCGCGGGGCACTGGTTGCCGACGGCGGTGCGCTGGACGTACGAGGCGGGCGCCCACAGGTCGTGGCCCTGGTAGAAGAAGCTGGCGTGCAGGATCAGCGACACGTCGCCGGAGCCGGGAGCGACGGCTCCGGAGACATCGCCGGAGCCGGGAGCGCCGTCGGAGCCGGGCCGCCGGAAGCCGGACCGCTCAAGGGCGGTCCGGGCCGCGCGGGCCGCCATCTCGGGCGCCGGCTCGTCCTGCGCCACGGCCACCGACAGCATGCCGGTGGTCCTGGCCAGGGCCTCGTCGCACAGTCCGGCCGCGACGGCGTCCGCGACCGGGGTGCGGGGCGGCAGCCAGACCGCGCACCCCGCGATCCGGATGTCCGGCGCCGGGACCTCCGCGGCGGGAGCTCCCTGGGCGCCGGGGCCCGCCTCGGTCATCAGGCGGCCCCCGCCGCGGGCATACGGTCGGCGATCGCGGTGTTCACGGCGGCGACGAACGCCGCGGGGGTCAGCGCGTCGCCGAGAGTCTCCTCGGGCAGCGTGATCCCGTAGCCGCGCTCCACCCTGCTGATCGCCTCCATGAGGGCCAGCGAGTCGTAGCCGAGCAGGGCGAACTCCTGGTCCGCGGCGGCGCTCGACAGGTCGACGGCCTCCTCCTCGCCTGCGCACTCACGCATGATCTTGAACAGGTCGTCGGTGGTGAAAGCGGACATGACATTCTCCTTCGATGGGTGGTGGTGCGTGGGGTGGTGATGCGTGGGGTGGTGATGCGTGGGGTGATGGTGGGCGGGTCTCAGGCCGCCGACGGGCCGCGTACGACCAAGGCGCTGCGAGCCGCGTACGGCCAAGGCGCTACGGGCCGCGTACGACCATGGCGCTGTTGAAGCCCCCGCGGCCCCGCGCCAGTACCAGCGCGGCGTCCCCCGTGACGGGGCGGGGAGCACCGGTCACCAGGTCGATGTCGTGGCCCGTCGTCTCCTCGACGTGGACCGTCGGCGGGACCACGCCGTCCCGCAGGCCGAACAGGGCCGTGACCAGGTCCAGCGGTGCGGCGCCCGAGTAGAGGCGTCCCGTCATGGTCTTGGGGACCGTGACCGGTACACCGCCGGGCCCGAAGACCGCGGTCAGGGCCTGTGCCTCGACGCGGTCGGGTTCCGGTTCACCGGCGCCGTCCGCGAGGACGAACGCGATGTCCTCGGCGCGCAGACCGGCGTCGGCCAGCGCTCCCCGGACGGCCCGCTCCAGGTTGGACGGCCGGCCCGAGCCAGGGCGGGGGTCGAAGGTGGCGGCGTACCCGCTGATCTCCCCGTACACGCGCGCCCCGCGCTGCCGGGCCCGCTCCGCGTCCTCCAGGGTGAGGATCGCCCCGCCCTCGCCCGGCACATGCCCGTTGGCGGCGGCGTCGAAGGGCAGATAGGCGCGGGTCGGGTCCTCGCTCTCGCTGAGGATCCCGGCGGAGATCTGCGCGGCGAGGCCGTACGGACACAGCGAGGCGTCCATGCCGCCCGTCAGCATCAGCGGAGTGCCCTTGCGGATACGGCGCCTGGCCTGCGCGACCGCGTCGAGTCCGCCCGCCTGGTCGGTGACGAGGACTCCGGTGGGCCCGCGCAGATCGTGCCGGATGGACACCTGGCCCGAGTTGACCGCGTAGAACCAGGCGAAGGACATGTACGCGCTGACGTGCTTGGGGTCCTTGCCCCACAGGTGGCCCAGTTCGCGCTGGCCGAACTCGAACCCGCCGGAGGCGCTGGCGGTCACCACCCCGCGCTCGTCCGCGGGCAGGCTCTCGGCGCTCAGCCCGGCGTCCGCGAGCGCCCGGTCGGAGCCCGCGAGGGCGAACTGCGTGGTGCGGTCGGTCTGCGGCACGAGACGGCTGGGGACGTGGTCGCGCACCGAGAAGTCGGTGATCTCGCCGGCCAGCCGGGAGGGGTACGAGGAGGGGTCGAAGCGGGTGATGCGACCGATGCCGCTCTCCCCGCGCAGGGTCGCCGACCAGTACTCCTCGGCCCCGATCCCGTTGGGCGCGAGCACGCCTACTCCGGTGACCACGGCCCTGGCGGTCCCGGACGCCGTGGTCCTCGGCCCGGCGGTCATGGGCACGGTGGTCATGGGCGCCTGCCTTCCGATGCGGTGAGCACCATCGCGCTCTGGAAGCCGCCGAAGCCGCTGCCCACCGTCAGTACGGTGTCGGTGGGCTGGTCGCGGGCGGTCAACGGCACGTAGTCGAGGTCGAGTTGGGGGTCCGGCTCGTGCAGGCCCGCGGTGGGGGGTATCACGCCGTGCCGGATCACCAGGGCGGAGGCGGCGGCCTCGATGGAGCCGACCGCACCCAGCGAGTGGCCGATGACCGCCTTGATGGAGCTGACCGGGACCCGGTGGGCGTGCTCGCCCAGGCTGTGCTTGATGGCGGCCGTCTCGTGGATGTCGTTCTGCCGGGTGGCCGTACCGTGCGCGTTGACGTAGCCGACGGCCTCGCGGTCGATGCGGGCGTCGTCGAGCGCTCCGGTGATGGCGGCGGCCATCTCCAGGCCGTCGGGGCGCAGCCCGGTCATGTGGTGGGCGTTGGCGCGCGCGGCGAACCCGGCGATCTCGGCGTACACCTGCGCGCCGCGCCGCAGGGCCGACTCCCGCTCCTCCAGTACGAGGACCGCGGCGCCCTCGCCCAGGACGAAGCCGCTGCGGGTCCGGTCGAAGGGCCTGGAGGCGTGGTCCGGGGTGTCGTTGCGCGGCGAGGTGGCCTTGATGGCGTCGAAGCAGGCCACGGTGATCGGCGCGATGGGGGCGTCGCTGCCCCCGGCGATCATGATGTCGGCACTGCCCTCACGGATGAGTTCGACGGCGTGCCCGAGGGAGTCGAGGCCGGAGGTGCAGCCCGCCGAGACGAGTGCGGCCGGGCCCTCTGCGCCGGCCTCCCAGGCGACCTCCGCGGCCATCGAGCTGGGCACGAAGTAGTCGTACAGGTACGGGGTGCCCGCCGCGTGGTCGACCAGCCACTGCTTGCCGCCGTCGCTGCGCGCGACGTACTCCTCCTCCAGTTTCAGCGTGCAGCCGACGGCGGAGCCGAGGCTGACGCCGGTCCGGTGCGCGTTGCTCGCGTCGATCTCGACGCCGCTGTCGGCGATCGCCTCGCGGGCGGCGACCAGGGCGAACTGGGAGGCGCGGTCCAGCCGGGCGGTGTCCCGGGCCGAAAGGCCGTGACGGGCTCCGTCGAAGTCGCACTCGGCGGCCATCCGGGAGCGGAACGGCGCCGGGTCGAAGGCCGTGATGGTCCTGGTCGCGGAGACGCCGGAGACGATGCGTTCCCAGAAGGCCTTCGTGCCGATGCCGCCCGGGGCGATGACTCCGAGTCCGGTGATCACCACCCGTCGGGCGGTCATGTCCCGCTCCCCGCGACGGCCGGACCGTCGGCCACTGGACGCTCGGCCGCCGGACCGTCGAGCGCCGGGCCCTCGGGAGACGTACCGCCGTCGCGGCGCAGCCGTGCCAGATAGAGTTCCGGCCGACTTTCGCTCAGGGCGCGCAGCGCACCGGCGTGCGGCTGGAAGTCGGCGTGCGAGACGGCCGCGCGGAACGAGGCGGCGTCCCTCCACTCGGCGACGTTGACGTACTGGCCGGGCCGCTCCGCGTGCCGGGAGAGTGTGTGCCGGACGAAGCCCGGCTGCCGTGCCATGAACTCGGACGTCCGCGCGAACTCCTTCTCGAACACCTCGGGTTCGGCGTGCACGGTGAAGGTGTTCACGAAGGTCACGGCGCCGGCCTCCTTGGCGTCTGGCTCGTGATCCGTCATCAATGGCCTCCTCGTTCAACGGTGTTGCCCGGTATTGCCCGGTGTTGCCCGGTCTCTTTTTGACCCGTTCGTGTGACCCGGCATCGCTTGACATCGTGCGGTCGTTCGTGTCGTTCCAAGCTGCGTGCCTGGTCTCGCAGGCGGGTGGAAGGCCACTGGAGCCCGGGCCGGGCCGCGGGTCGAGCGCGATTCGAGCGGCCGCTGAAACCCTCGCAGTCGTCCGACACCCGTCGCGGACACCCACCACGGACATCCACCACGGGCATCCACCACGGGCATCCAGGACATCCACCACCGACACCCGTCGCAGACACCCCGCAGGGACCGCTGAGGAGCCGTCATGCCGCAAGGAGCAGAACGCGTCGCCATCGTCACCGGGGCCACCAGCGGCATCGGTCTCGCCGTGGCCCGGAGCCTGGCCGAGGGCGGTGCGCGGGTCTTCGTCTGCGCCCGCGACGGCGACCGGGTCGCCCACACCGTCAAGGAGTTGCGGGAGGCCGGCCTCGACGTCGACGGCGCCTCCTGCGACGTGAGAGACACCGCGCGGGTACGCGCCTTCGTCCAGGAGGCCAGGGACCGCTTCGGCCCCGTCGACGCCCTGGTGAACAACGCCGGCCGCAGCGGTGGCGGCCACACCGCGCAGATACCCGACGAGCTGTGGCTCGACGTGATCGAGACCAACCTCAACAGCGTCTTCCGGATGACCCGCGAGGTGCTCACGACCGGCGGGATGCTGGAGCAGGGCGCCGGACGGATCGTCAACATCGCCTCCACGGGCGGCAAGCAGGGCGTGGCACTGGGAGCGCCGTACTCGGCGTCGAAGCACGGCGTGGTCGGCTTCACCAAGGCCCTGGGCCTGGAGCTGGCGAAGAGCGGCATCACCGTCAACGCCGTCTGCCCCGGCTACGTCGAGACGCCGATGGCCGAGCGGGTGCGCCAGGGCTACGCCGGCGCCTGGGACATCACCGAGGACGAGGTGCTGGAGAAGTTCGAGGCGAAGATCCCCCTCGGCCGCTACTCCACGCCCGACGAGGTCGCCGGACTCGTCGGCTATCTGCTCTCCCCGACGGCCGCGTCGATCACCGCCCAGGCGATGAACGTCTGCGGCGGGCTCGGCAACTACTGACAGCGGGCCCGGCCGTGCGCGGCCGCGGCCGGACAGAGGGGATCAGCATGGCGCACGAGGTGCACACGACCGAGCACACGATCACGGTGGCCGCCGCCCCGGAGGCCGTCTTCGGCCTGGTGGAGCGGGCACAGGACTGGCCGTACGTCTTCCCGCCGAGCCTGCACGTGGAGTATCTGGAGCGGTCGGACGACGAGGAGCGGCTGCGGATCTGGGCCACCGCCAACGGCGAGGTCAAGTCCTGGACCTCGCGGCGGACCCTGGACCGCGACGGGCTGCGGATCCGCTTCCGTCAGGAGGTCTCCCAGGACCCCGTCGCCGCGATGGGCGGCGAGTGGATCGTCGAGGCGCTGCCCGGCGGCGGCAGCCGGGTCCGGCTTCTGCACGACTTCGAGGCGGTCGACGGCCTGGAGCGCAACGTCAGCTGGATCCTGGAGGCGATCGAGCGCAACAGCGGCGCCGAGCTGGCCGCGCTGGAGTCCGCCGCGCTGCGCGCCGGCACCGACGAGGCGCCGTACACCTTCGAGGACTCGGTGCGGATCGACGCCCCGGCCCAGGAGGTACGGGACTTCCTGCACGACGCGGGGCAGTGGCAGGAGCGGCTGCCGCACGTCGCCCGGGTGCTGCTGAAGGAGGACACCCCCGACGTCCAGCACCTGGAGATGGACACCCGCACGCCCGACGGTTCGACGCACACCACGGCCTCGGTACGGATCTGCCTGCCCGACGGGCGGATCGCGTACAAGCAGCTGCAGACCCCGGCCCTGATGTCCGTGCACACCGGGGAGTGGACGGTGCGGGAGATCCCGTCCGGCTGCGTGGCCGTCTCCCGGCACACCGTGGTCGTCAACGCGGCGGCCGTCACCGGCGTCCTCGGTGCCTCCGCGACCACCGCCGACGCCCGCACCTTCATCCGGGACGCGCTCGGCGGCAACAGCACGATCACCATGCGGCACGCCAAGGAGTACGCGGAGGGGCGGGCGAAGGCCGAACCGGTGCCGCCCGCCGAGTACGCCTCGATCCAGCGGTTCTACGCCCGGCAGATGCGGCTCCTCGACGAGGGCGAGGGAGACGCCTGGGCGGCCACCTTCACCGAGGACGGGACCTTCGACCAGAGCTCGTTCACCGAGCCGGTGCGCGGCCGGGCGGCGATCGCGGCGGCGGTGCGCAACCGGCCCGCGGCGCCCGCCGGCACGGTGCGCAGGCACTGGCTCGGCCTGCCGGCCGCCTGGCGGTTCCCGGACGGTTCGGTGCGCACGGGCTACGACGCCCTGGTCGTGTCCACCGCGGCGGGCGCCGCTCCGGAGATCCGGCTGAGCACCTCGTGCCAGGACGTCCTCGTCTCCGACGAGGACGGAGACGGCGACGGCGACGGCTGGCTGGTGAACCACCGGTACGTCGGCCACGACGGGCAGTGAAGCCCGCCGCCCCGGACAGTGCCGGCTCCACCACTCGCGAAAAGGGAGATCGATGAAGGTCCTGTTCACCACGTTCGCCGCCAAGTCCCATATGCATGCCCAGGTCCCGCTGGCCTGGGCCCTCCAGACCGCCGGTCACGAGGTCCGGATCGCCAGCCAGCCGGACCTGGCGGAGGACATCACCCGTACCGGACTGACCGCCGTGTGCGTCGGTGAGCCGCTGCTCCTGGAGGAGCAGATGCAGCGGGTCAACGAGGGCCTGGGCGACGACGCCGAGATCATGGAGAGCCAGGCGGAAGCCGGGATGGACATGACCGAGACCCGTCCCGAGATGCTGACCTGGGACCACGTCCTCGGGGTGTTCACCTCGATGACGGCGATGGCCTTCCAGAACTCCTGCCCGGAACGCATGATCGACGACCTGGTCGCGTTCAGCCGCGAGTGGCAGCCCGACCTGGTCGTCTGGGACACCCTGTCCTTCGCCGGACCGGTCGCCGCGAAGGTCACCGGCGCCGCCCACGCCCGGCTGCTGTTCGGGCTCGACCTGCTGGGCCGGATGCGCGAGACCTTCCTCGACCTCCAGGCGGAGCGGCTGCCCGAGCAGCGGGACGATCCGCTGCTCGAGTGGCTGACCTGGACGCTCGGCCGCTACGGCGCCGAGTTCGACGAGGAGGTGGCGGTCGGCCAGTGGACGATCGACCCGGTGCCGCCGTCGATGCGGTTCCCGGTGAAGCAGCCGTTCGTGCCGCTGCGGTACATCCCCTACAACGGTCAGGCCGTCATCCCGGACTGGCTGCACGAGCCGCCGAAGAAGCGCCGGATCTGTCTGACCCTCGGGGTGGCCCACCGCGAGGTGCTGGACGGCGACCGCGCCTCGATCGGCGAACTCGTCTCGGCGCTCGCGGAGCTGGACGTCGAGGTGGTCGCGACCCTCAACGAGAAGCAGCTCGCGGGGCTCGAACTCCCCGACAACGTGCGCGCCGTCGACTTCGTCCCCCTCAACGCGCTGCTGCCGACCTGCTCCGCGGTCATCCACCACGGCGGCTCCGGCACCTTCCAGACCGCGCTGGCGCACGGCGTGCCGCAGCTGATCGTGCCCGACATGGTCTGGGACACCATCCACAAGGCGAAGCAGCTGGAGAAGACCGGCGCGGGCCTGTACCTGCACGACGTCGACCACTACACCGCGCAGGACCTGCGCGACCACGTGCTGCGGCTGCTGGACGAGCCGTCGTTCGCACAGAACTGCGCGCGGATCCGCCGCGAGATGGTGGGCACGCCGAGCCCCAACGACGTCGTCCCGCTGCTGGAGAAGCTCGTGGCGGAACACCGCGCGGCCCCGGCCGCCGACGGCACCGTCCGGGGGGAGCTGTAGATGACCACCGCCGTGAGGTTCCGTGAACTCGCCGTGTCCGGCGCGTACGCCTTCAACCCGCCCGTCTTCGAGGACGACCGCGGCCTGTTCACCTCGCCGTACCAGGAACCGGCGTTCGTGGAGGCCCTGGGACATCCCCTCTTCCCCGTCGCGCAGTCCAACCACAGCAAGTCCAAGCGCGGCACCGTCCGGGGCATCCACTACACGGTCACCCCGCCGGGCGTCGCCAAGTACGTGTACTGCGCCCGCGGCCGTGCCATCGACATCGTGGTGGACATCCGCGTCGGCTCGCCCACCTTCGGCCGCTGGGACTCCTCCGTGCTCGACCAGGAGACCTTCAGCGCCATGTACTTCCCGGTCGGCGTCGGACACGCCTTCATCGCCCTGGAGGACGACACGGTGATGTCGTACATGCTCTCCGGGAGTTACGAGGCCCAGCACGAGCTGTCCCTGTCGCCGCTCGACCCGGCGCTCGGCCTGCCGATCCCGACGGACGTGGAGCCCCTGCTGTCCGCGCGGGACACGGCCGCGCCCCTGCTCGCCCAGGTGCGGGCGGAGGGCGGGCTGCCGGAGTACGACAAGTGCCGTCGGATCGAGGCCGCACTGTGGCGGCCCTGAGCGCCGGCCGGCCGCCGGCCGCGGGGTCCCGGGTCGCGGTGCTCGGGGCCACCGGCTGTGTCGGCCGCTGTGTGAGCGCCGCGCTGGCGCGCGAGGGGCACGAGGTGCTCGCCGTCGCCCGGCGCGGCGGACCCGCGGTGACGGGGCACGTCTTCGCCGGCCTGGACGTGGCGGCGGTCCCGCCCGCCGAGCTGGCGCGGCTGTTCACCCGGCACCGGGTGCGGACCGTGGTCAACGTGACGGGCGGCTGGGGCACGACCGAGGAGGAGATGCGGTACGCCCACATCACCCTGGTCGAGCGGCTGGTGAAGGCCGTGACGCTGATGGAGGAGCGGCCGCGGCTGATCCATGTCGGCTCCATCCACGAGTACGGTCCGGTGTCCGAGCCGCTCGCCATCGGCGAGGACCTCGATCCCCGGCCGGCCACGATGTACGCGCGCACCAAGCTGGCCGGCTCCGAACTGGTGCTGGACGCCACCCGGGCCGGCCGGGTGGACGGGCTGGTGCTGCGCGCGGTGAACGTGTGCGGCCCCCGCACCACCCGGGCCAGCTTCCTCGGGGCGGTCGTCGACCGGCTGCGGGCCGCGGACGCGAGCGACCCGGTGACGCTGCGGGTCGCGGACGCGCGGCGGGACTTCATCGACGTGCGCGACCTCGCCGAGGCCGTGGTCCTCGCCGTGACCTCGCCGGCCACCGGACGGGTCGTCAACATCGGTCGCGGGGAGGCCACCGCCATGCGTGAGCTGGTGGACCTGCTGGTCGCCGCCTCGGGGCTGCCGCCCGAGGCGCTGCGGGTCGAGGACGGGCCCATCGCCAGCAAGGGCGGCGGCTGGACCCTGGCCGACATCCGGCTGGCCGGCGAACTGCTCGGCTGGAAGCCGCGGATCCCGCTGGCCGAGGCGATGCGGGCGACGTGGGAGACGCCCGCCGACTGAGCCACCACGCCCGACGAGCCGCGTGTGCCCCACCCAAGACGAGGAGTTCAGATGGCCGATGTGACGGCCCGTATCGCCCGGTCGGCCGCGGCCGTGGAGAGCCCGCTGACCGATCTCGCCGGATTCGACGACTGGTTCGCCGAGTACGGGGAGCAGATCTACACGACGGCCGAGCGCATCCCGCTGGCGGCCCTCGACCAGTGGTACCAGACACCGGTCACCGGTGATCTGCGGCACCGCAGCGGCAAGTTCTTCACGGTCCACGGTCTGCGGGTGCACGACCCCGCCAACGCGGTGCCCTGGTGGGACCAGCCCATCATCGACCAGCCCGAGGTCGGCATCCTCGGCATCCTGATCAAGGAGTTCGACGGGGTTCCGCACTTCCTGATGCAGGCCAAGGCCGAACCGGGCAACCCGGGCGGACTGCAGCTCTCCCCCACCGTCCAGGCGACCCGCAGCAACTACACCGGCGTCCACAAGGGCAAGCCCGTGCCGTACGTGGACTACTTCCGGGACACCTCACGGCACCGGGTGCTCGCGGACGTCCGGCAGTCGGAGCAGGGTGCCTGGTTCTACCGCAAGCGCAACCGCAACATGGTGGTGGAGACGACCACCGAGGTGGAGGTCCTGGAGGGCTTCCGCTGGTTCACGCTGGGGCAGTTGTACCGGCTGCTGTCGCGCGACGACATCATCAACATGGACGCGCGAACCGTACTGGCCTGTCTGCCGCACGCCTCCCCGGCGGACGGCGCGCTGCACCGGACGACCGACGTGCTGAGCTGGATCGCCGGCGCCCGTTCGCTGGCCTCGGTGCACACCGAGCGGATCGCCCTCAACGCGCTCGACGAGTGGCGGCACGGCGAGATGGGCTACTCGCACGAGAGCGGCGGCTTCTTCGACGTCATCGGGGTCTCCGTGACGGCCGCGGGGCGCGAGGTCGGCACCTGGCGCCAGCCGATGATCGAGCCGCGCGGCACGGGCGTCATCGCCTTCCTGACCCGGGAGATCGGCGGGGTGCCGCACGTCCTGCTGCACGCCCGCACCGAGCCGGGCTACGCGGACGTGGTGGAACTGGCGCCGACCGTGCAGTGCGTGCCGGACAGTTACAGCTGGCTGCCGCCCGCCGCCCGGCCCCGCCACCTCGACGAGGTACTGGCCGCCGGGCCGGACCGTATCCGCTACGAGGCCGTGCTCTCCGAGGAGGGCGGCCGTTTCTTCCATGCCCGCAACCGCTATCTGATCGTGGACAGCGACGTCCCCGAGGATCCCGGCCACCCCGACTACCGCTGGCTGACCATGGACCAGCTGACGCAGTTGCTCCGGCACAGCCACTACCTCAACGTGCAGGCGCGGAGCCTGGTGGCGTGCTGGCGTGCCCTGGAGGCGGCCGGCTCCACCGGCTGACCCCTTCCGCACACCGAAGGCCCGGCGGGATCCCTCCGCCGGGCCTTCGGTGTGCGCGGGGCGGGCCGGGGCGGGCCCGCCGCACGGGTTCAGAGGCTGTCCAGCACGTCACGCACCGCGCTGATCACCTTGTCCTGGATGTCCGGCGCGAGGGCCGGATACATGGGCAACGAGAAGATCTGGCCCGCCAGTTCCTCGGTCACGGGCAGCGAGCCCGCGGGGTGGCCGAGGTGGGCGAACCCGGACATCGTGTGCACCGGCCAGGGATAGCTGATGTTGAGCTCGATGTCGTACGTCTTCAGGGCCTTGATGATGTCGTCGCGCCGGGGGTGGCGCACCGTGTAGACGTAGTAGACGTGCTCGTTGCCGGGGACGGTGTGCGGCAGCACCAGATCGGTGTCGCCGAGCCCCTCCTCGTAACGGCGGGCGACGGCCCGGCGCCCCTGGACGTAGGTGTCGAGGCGGCGCAGCTTGCGCCGCAGGATCTCGGCCTGCACCTCGTCGAGCCGGGAGTTGTGGCCCGGGGTGCCGACGACGTAGTACCGCTCCTCCATGCCGTAGTAGCGCAGCCGGCGCAGGGCCCGGTGGGCGTCGTCGCGGGAGGTCAGTACGGCGCCGCCGTCGCCGTAGGCGCCGAGGACCTTCGTCGGATAGAAGGAGAACGCGGCGGCGTCCCCGGTGGTGCCGGCCAGTCGTCCGTCGCGGCGGGCGCCGTGGGCCTGGGCGCAGTCCTCGACGAGGGACAGGCCGTGTTCGGCGGCCAGTCGCTCCAGTGGCGCGAGGTCCACGCACTGCCCGTAGAGGTGGACGGGGAGCAGGCACCGGGTCCTGGGCGTGAGGACGGCGGCCACCTGGTCGGTGTTCATGAGGTAGCTGTCCGGGTCGATGTCGACGAACACCGGGGTGGCGCCCACCGAGTCGATCGCGACCACCGTGGGGGCCGCGGTGTTGGACACGGTGACGACCTCGTCCCCCGGGCCGACGCCCAGCGACTGGAGGGCCAGCTTGATCGCGTTGGTGCCGTTGTCGACGCCGACGCAGTGCCCCGCGCCGTGATAGCCGGCGAACTCCTGCTCGAAGCCGCGAACACTGTCACCGAGGACGAGCTGCCCCGAGCTGAAGACCGTTTCCACGGCGTCCAGAATATCGGCGCGTTCGTTCTCGTATTCCTGCCGGTAGTCCCATACGAGAGTCGTCATCGAATTCGCTTCCCTCCCATTACTGACGCTATTGCCTTGCCGCAGGGCGTCACCTTCCCCTCGCAGCACATCACATTGCCGGTCCGGTCCACAACCCTTGTTTTCCCTCTATTACCGGTCGAATTTCCCTGGACCAGAGGCTTTTCTGCTTGCTGCCGAACGAATTCGGTCGTTAGCATGGGCAGAAATCGAGGACAGGGGCATACCCATGAAGGGGATTATTCTCGCCGGCGGTTCGGGAACAAGGCTCCATCCAATAACCGTTTCCGTGTCGAAGCAACTTCTCCCGGTCGGCGACAAGCCGATGATCTACTATCCGCTTTCGGTGCTGATGCTCGCGGACATCAGGGAGATCCTGCTCATCTGCACCGAGCGCGACCTGGACCAGTTCCGCCGCCTCCTCGGCGACGGTTCGCAGCTCGGCGTACGGATCGACTACGCGGTGCAGAACCGGCCGGCCGGTCTGGCCGAGGCCTTCGTCATCGGCGCCGACCACGTGGGCGACGACGACGTGGCCCTGGTGCTCGGCGACAACATCTTCCACGGCTACCACTTCTACGACATGCTCCAGAGCAACGTCAGGGACGTACAGGGCTGTGTGCTGTTCGGTTATCCCGTGGAGGACCCGGAGCGCTACGGGGTGGGCGAGACCGACGCGTCGGGGCGCCTGGTCTCCCTGGAGGAGAAGCCGGCCCGGCCGCGCTCCGACCTCGCCATCACCGGGCTCTACCTGTACGACAACGAAGTGGTGGACATCGCCAAGAACCTCCGCCCCTCGGCGCGCGGAGAACTGGAGATCACCGACGTCAACCGGAATTACCTGGCCCGCGGCCGGGCCCGTCTGGTCGACCTCGGCCGCGGTTTCGCCTGGCTCGACGCCGGAACTCCGGAATCCCTGCTCCAGGCCGCCCAGTATGTGCGGACCCTCGAAGAACGGCAGGGCGTGCGTATCGCCTGCGTCGAGGAGGTCGCACTCCGGATGGGATTCATCGACGCGGACAGCTGCTACCGGCTCGGCGAGAAGATGTCACAGTCGGGCTACGGCCAGTACGTGATGTCGGTGGCCCGCGAAATGGCGCCCTGAGAATTCCACCCCGCTGCCCACCCGGCCGCCGTCTCAGTTCTTCTCGCGTACACCGACGAAAAGGCCGCGGCCGGTGGGGCCGTCCTCCAGGAATTCCACGGAGCAGCCCGCGTCGGTGAACGCGGCGACGTACTCCTCCTTGGTGAACAGGTGCAGTACGTCGATCTCGGTGAACTGCTGGATGCCGGTGGCGTCCCCCACGGTGAAACGGACCTCCATACGGGTGGCCCGGCCCTTGCGGGTGGTGTGCGAGATCCGCGCGATGGTGCGGTGCTCCTCACGGGCCAGGTCACCCGCGACATAGCCCTCGATGAAGTTCTCGGGGAACCACCAGGGTTCGACGACCAGGACGCCGCCGGGCTCCAGGTGCTCGGCCATCGACCGGACGGCGGCCCGCATGTCGTCGAGGGTCTCCAGATATCCGATGGCGCAGAACATGCAGCTCACCGCGGTGTAGGTGCGGCCGAGCGAGAAGTCGCGCATGTCGCCCGGGTGCACGGTGGTGCCGGGCAGCCGCTGCTCGGCGAGCCGGCGCATCGGCTCCGCGATCTCCAGCCCCTCGGCGACCTCGAACAGCGAGCTGAACACGCTGAGATGGGCGCCCGTGCCACAGGCGACGTCGAGCAGCGAGTCGGCTCCCGGGCGGCGTTCGGTGATGAGCCGTGAGACGTCCGCGGCCTCCTCCCCCCAGTCCTTGCCCCGGCTGCGGTAGATGGCCTCGTACACGTCCGCGAGTTCCCGGCCGTACATGTCTGTCTCCTCCCGTTGTCGCCCTGCTGGGCGCGTGGTTCACCCGGCCGCGGTACTTCTACGCGGTACTTCTCACTCGTCTCGCTCGTCCTCGTCGAGCAGTGCCACCGCCCTCGCCCAGCCCGCGCCGGCGCCGGCGATCCGCACCGGGAAGCAGGCGAGACGGAAGCCGCGGGAGACGGGCAACTGCTCCAGCCCGGCGAGCCGTTCTATCTGGCAGTACTCCCGGTCCCGGCCGATCATGTGGGCGGGCCAGAGCACCGAGCGGTCGCCCGTCTCCCGGTAGCGGCCGATGATGTCGCCGAACGGGGCGTCCAGGCTGAACGCGTCCGTGCCGATCACCCGTACGCCCTGGTCGAGCAGCAGGTGCACGGCCGAACCGTCGAGCCCGGTGAAGTCCGTGAAGTACTTCTGCGTCCCCGACCACGCGTCGGCGCCGGTCCGCAGCAGCACGATGTCCATGGGCGAAAGGGTGTGGCCGATGCGGTCCAGCTCCCGCTGGAGCACGTCGGCGCCGACCGCGCCGGTGCCCTGGTCGCTCAGGTCGAGCACCACCGCGGGCCGGAAGAACCAGTCGAGCGGCATCTCGTCGATGTGCCGCGGCGGGCCGTCCCGGTAGGAGGCGCGTGTGCCGTAGTGCGAGGGCGCGTCGATGTGCGTCCCGGTGTGGGTCGTCAGCTGGAGCCGGTCGAGCGAGAGGAACTCGCCCTCGGGCAGTTCCGCCGGATCAAACTCGATCCCGAAGTGGTCCCGCATCTCCTCGCTCATGTGCGTGGCGGCCTCCTTCGGGCCGAGGACGTCGTGCACCACGGGATCGGGTTCGAAACCCGCCGCGTCCACGGGCGAGGACAGGTCGATGATGCGCACACGAGCCTCCCGGCGATGGGTCTCCGCAAGCGTTCCGCCGGCGTTCCTGCAGCCGGCCCGCCCATGCTCACCAGCACGGCTAGAGAAGCGTTGGAGCCCGGCTGAACACCCGCCGGTGCCGGGGCCTGTCCGGCGCTCGACCGATCCTGGAGGGCCCGCTGCCACCGTCGTGACCTCAGCCCCGGAAGCCGGGAACGCACCCGCCCGGTACACGGCAACGGCGGAAGGAACACGGCATGGCGGTACAGGCCCCGACGGCCCCGGCGGACGTATACGCCGAGGTGCAGCACTTCTACGCACGGCAGATGCGGGACCTGGACTCGGGCGAGGCCGAGACCTGGGCCGGCACCTTCACCGAGGACGGCGCCTTCAAGCCGCCCTCGCTCCCGGAGCCGGTACGCGGCCGTGCGGCCCTCACCGAGGGCGCCCGGCAGGCCGCCGCCGGTCTCGCGTCCGCCGGTGAGACACACCGCCACTACGTCGGCATGCTCACCGTCACCCCCGCGGACGACGGCTCGCTGACCGCCGAGAGCCTGGTCTCGATCGTCGCCGTTCCGCGAGGCGGCCCCGCCCGGCTGCACCTGGTGTGCGTCTGCCGGGACGTCCTCGTGCGCGAGGCGGGCGAACTGCTGGTCAAGGACAGGGTGGTGACCCGTGACGACCGGCCGTAGCGGGAGTCGACCGCGAATCGAGCGGCCCGGCCTACGGTCCCGGACATGAGCGCGACACCGCACATGAGCGCGACACCCGACATGAGCGCGGCACCCGGGACGAGCCCGGCACAGGACGCCGACACGGCACAGGACAGCGGCGCGGCACCGGACTCCACGGCGCCCCGGGGCGTGATCGTCACCGGCGGCGGGACCGGGATCGGGCGGGCCGTGGCCCACGCCTTCGCGGACCGCGGCGACCGGGTGCTCGTCGTGGGCCGTACGCCCGCGACCCTGGCCCGGACCGCCGAGGACCGTCCCGGCATCAGCGTCCTCGCCGCCGACCTCACCGACCCGGACACCCCGCGGGCCGTCACCGACGCGGCGCTGGACGCGATCGGCCGTATCGACGTGCTGGTCAACAACGCGGCCTCCGGCGGCTTCGCGTCCCTCGCGGAGACCAAGCGGGAAGCGGCCCGCGACCAGCTCGACACCAACCTCCTGGCCCCGTTGCTGCTCACCCGGCAGACCCTTGACGCCCTCGCGGCGAACGGCGGCGGAACCGTGCTGAACATCGGCTCGGCCGGCGCGCTGTACCGCCGTGCCTGGCCGGAGAACGGGGTCTACGGCGCCGCCAAGGCCGGCCTCGACTTCCTCACCCGGACCTGGGCGGTGGAACTCGCGCCCCGCGGCATCCGGGTGCTCGGCCTCGCCCCGGGCGTGATCGACACCGGTATCGGTGAACGGTCCGGCATGACGCCGGAGGCCTACGCGGGCTTCCTCCAGCACATCGCCACCGTCGTCCCGGCCGGCCGGGTCGGCCGCCCGGAGGACATCGCCTGGTGGGCCCTCCAGCTCACCGACCCGCGTGCCGCCTACGCGACCGGCGTGGTCCTCGCGGTCGACGGCGGCCTGTCCCTCACCTGACACACACCCCGCCCGCCCTGCCACGCCACGCCCGCCACGCCCCGAAGGAGACTGCCGTGACCCACACGGACACCGACGAGACGACCACCGCCGAGACCGGGGCCGAGACCCCCGCGGCATCCGAGCAGATCGGGCAGGTCGAGCAGACCGACAGCGAACTCGGCCGCCACCTGCTGACCGCCCGCGGCTTCCACTGGATCTACGGGACGAGCGGCGACCCGTACGCCCTCACCCTGCGCGCGGAGAGCGACGACCCGGTGGTGCTGGCCCGCCGGATACGGGAGTCGGAGACACCGCTGTGGCAGAGCGCCGCCGGGGCCTGGGTCACCGGCCGGCACTCCGTGGCCGCCGAGGTACTGGCCGACCCGCGGCTGAGCCTGCGGCACGCCGATCTGCCCGGCCTCCAGCGGCACGTCTTCTCGGACGCCTGGAGCAATCCGCTGCTGTGCCACATCATCCCGCTGGACCGGGCCTTCCTGCACGCCTCGGGCGCCGACCACGCGCGCTGGGAGCGGGCGGCGGCCCCGGTGCTCGGCGGGGCCGCGGCGGACGGCCACCGCAAGAACGCCGAACGCGTGCACCAGGAGACCGCCGACCGGCTCGGTGCCTCCTTCGACCTGATGGCGGACTACTCCCGCCCGGTGGCGACCGAAGCCGCCGCCACGCTGCTCGGCGTCCCGGAGGCGCAGCGCGACCGGTTCGCCCGTGCCTGCGCCGCCCTGGGGGTCGCGCTCGACGCGGCACTCTGCCCGCAGCCGCTCGCCGTCACCCGCCGGCTCACCGAGGCGGTCGAGGACGTACGCGCCCTCGTCGCCGACCTGGTCGCGGCGCGCCGGGCCGAGCCGGGCGACGACCTGCTCAGCACGGTGCTGCGGACCGGCTCCGACGCTGCCCCCGCCGCCGAGGACGCGCTCGCGGTCGGGGTGCTGACCGCCGCGGTGGGCGTCGAGTTCGCCGCCGGGCTCATCAACAACGCCGTGGAGGCGCTGCTCGCGCACCCCAGGCAGTGGGCGCTGCTCGGCGACAGCCCGGAACTCGCGGCCGGGGCGGTGGAGGAGACGCTGCGTCACGCGCCGCCGGTGCGTCTTGAGAGCCGGATCGCCGCCGAGGACCTCACACTGGCCGGGCAGGACATCCCCGCCGGCGGCCAGGTCGTCGTCCATGTCGGCGCGGCCAACCGGGACCCCGAGGCGTTCCTCGCCCCGGACCACTTCGACCTCACCCGGCCCGCGGGACAGGGGCAGCTGTCGCTGTCCGGCCCGCACACCGCCCTCTTCGGGTCGTTCGCCCGGCTCCAGGCGGAGACGGCGGTACGCACCCTGCGCGAGCGTCACCCCCAGCTGGCCCCGGCGGACGGGGTCCAGCGCCGGATGCGCTCCCCCGTCCTCGGCGGAGTGCTCCGGTTCACCCTGACCACCTCCGCGACCGCCTCCGCGTGACGGCGGCCGTCGTGACACCGCCGCAGAGAAAGGACCGGCCATGCGGGTTCTGCTGACGTCCTTCGCACTGGACGCGCACTTCAACGGGTCCGTGCCGCTCGCCTGGGCGCTGCGGGCCGCCGGGCACGAGGTACGGGTGGCCAGTCAGCCCTCGCTGACGGGAAGCATCACGGCGGCCGGGCTGACCGCCGTCCCGGTGGGGACCGACCCCGGCCTCGACGCGATGGTCAAGGGGGTGGGCGACTCCGTGCTGTCCCACCACGCCAACCAGTCGCTGGACCCCGACGCCCCCGGTCAGCTCACCCCCGCCTTCCTCAAGGGCTGGGACGCGATGATGACCGCCACCTTCTTCGCGCTGATCAACGACGATCCGATGGTCGACGAACTCGTCGCGTTCGCCCGCGAATGGCAGCCCGACCTCGTCCTGTGGGAGCCGTTCACGTTCGCGGGGGCGGTGGCCGCGAAGGTGACCGGCGCGGCCCACGCGCGGGTGCTCTCATTCCCCGACATGTTCATGCCCATGCGGCAGGGCTTCCTCGCACAGCTCGGCGCCGGTCCCGGGGCAGGCCTCACGGCCCAGGACGGGGAACAGGGCTCGGCGCACCCCGAGGACTCCCTCGGCCAGTGGCTGCAGTGGACGCTCGGCCGCTACGGCGTGCCCTTCGACGAGGAGGCGGTGACGGGGCAGTGGTCGGTGGACCAGGTGCCCCGCGGCTTCCGCCCGCCGTCGGACGGGCCTGCCGTGCCCATGCGCTACATCCCGTACAACGGCCCGGTGCCCGCCGTGGTGCCCGACTGGCTCCGCGTCCCGCCGACGCGTCCCCGGGTGTGCGTCACCCTGGGGCTGACGGCCCGGACCTCCGAGTTCCCGAACGCGGTCCCGGTCGACCTGGTCCTCAAGGCGATCGAGGGGCTCGACATCGAGGTGGTGGCCACGCTCGACGCCGAGGAGCGGGCGCTGCTCACCCATGTCCCGGACAACGTGCGGCTGGTGGACCACGTACCGCTGCACGCGCTGCTGCCGACCTGCGCGGCCATCGTGCACCACGGCGGCGCGGGAACCTGGTCGACGGCGCTCGTCGAGGGGGTCCCGCAGATCGCCATGGGCTGGATCTGGGACGCGATCGAGCGGGCCCGCCGCCAGCAGGAACTGGGCGCCGGTCTCCATCTGCCCTCGCACGAGGTGACGGTGGAAGGGCTGCGGAGCAGGCTCGTACGGCTCCTCGAAGAGCCCTCCTTCACCGAGGCCGCCGCCCGCCTGCGCACCGAGGCCGAGTCCGAACCGACCCCGGCGGAGGTCGTCCCCGTACTGGAGCGGCTGACCGCCCAGCACCGCGCCCACGGGCGCCGACGTCTCGGAGGTACGTCCACACCATGCGTGTCCTGATCACCGGCGGCGCCGGTTTCATCGGATCCCACTACGTGCGCTCCCTGCTGTCCGGCGGTCTGCCGGGCCCCCGGCCGAGCCGGGTGACCGTCGTCGACCTGCTCACGTACGCGGGGAGCACGGACAACCTCCCGCTGGACGACCCGCGGCTGGACTTCCGCCGGGTCGACATCCGTGACCTCGACGCGCTCCTGGAGGTGTTCCCCGGGCACGACGCGGTGGTGCACTTCGCGGCCGAGACCCATGTCGACCGTTCCCTGACGGGGCCCGCGGAGTTCGTCCGCACCAATGTGCTGGGCACCCAGGCGCTGCTGGAGGCGAGCCTGCGCTGCGGGGTGGGCACCTTCGTGCACGTCTCGACGGACGAGGTCTACGGGTCCATCGCCGAGGGCACCTGGACGGAGGAGGAGCCGCTGCTGCCCAACTCGCCCTACGCGGCGTCGAAGGCGGGCAGCGACCTCGTCGCCCGGTCCTACTGGCGCACCCACGGGCTCGACGTGCGCACCACCCGGTGCGCCAACAACTACGGCCCGCGCCAGCACCCTGAGAAGCTCATCCCGCTGTTCGTCACCGAGCTGCTGGCCGGGCGGACCGTGCCGCTGTACGGGGACGGCGGCAACGTCCGCGAATGGCTGCACGTCGACGACCACTGCCGGGCCGTCCACGCGGTGCTGACCGGCGGTCGGGCCGGCGAGATCTACAACATCGGCGGCGGTACGCATCTGACGAACCGTGAGATGACGGGCAAGCTGCTGGAGCTGTGCGGTGCGGACTGGTCGCGGGTGCGGCAGGTGACCGACCGCAAGGGCCACGACCTGCGGTACGCGGTGGACGACTCGAAGATCCGTGACGAGCTCGGCTACCGGCCGCTGCGGTCGCTGGACGACGGCCTGCGCGAGGTCGTCGACTGGTACCGCGACCGGCTGACGCGGATGCCCGTGCCGGCCGAGCGGGTCTGAACCGCCTCGGCCACCGGAACATGAGAAGGGCCGGCCCTCCTGGGCCGGCCCTTCTCGGCGCGGCAGGCACCGGACTGCAAGGACCGGCCGGAACCCGCGGACGCGTGCCTCAGACGCCCGCGGACGCGTACCTCAGACGCCGACGACCCGCGCCGCCTTGCGCACCTGCTCGACCAGGAGCGCCTGCCGCAGCAGTGCCTCGCCCAGCGCCGCCCGCCCGGTGCCCGACAGGGCCGCCGCCGCGAACGCGTCGAGCGCGTTGCCCACCTGGTGGTCGGCCGCCAGCGTCAACTCGGTGATCCTGTCCTGCTGTTCGAGGCGCACCACCGGGCGGTGCCCGCGGGGCGGGGTGAAGGCCCGTGGCACGCTGATCCTGCCCCGGCTGCCCCACAGGGCGTACGCCGACCGGTAGGAGTGCTGGAAGCCGAAGTCGAGCTGGGCGGTCACCCCGGTCGCCGTGGAGAGCAGCGCGCTGCCGGCCACGTCGACTCCGGTGGCCTCGTCGACGCGCAGACAGGCGCCGAGGACGTCGAGTTCCCCGGCGAGGTGGAGCTGGGCGGCGCGCAGCGGATAGACACCGACGTCCAGCAGGGCGCCGCCGCCGAGCCGCGCGTCGTGCCGGAAGGACGACGGGTGGGGCGGCGGCACCCCGAAGGAGCTGGAGAACACCCGCAGTTCGCCGATCTCGCCGCGGGCCAGGTCCCGTACCGCCGCGTGCTGCGAGTGGTGCAGGAACATGAAGTTCTCGGTGAGCGCCAGGTCCAGCCGGGCGGCCGTCGCCACCAGTTCCGCGCTCTGCTCGTACGTGGTGCTGAGCGGCTTCTCCACCAGGACGTGCTTGCCCGCGGTGAGCGCCTCGGCGACCCATTCGTGGTGCATGCCCGGGGGCAGCGGCACATAGACCGCGTCGATGTCGTCCCGGTCGAGGAGCGCCCGGTAGCCGGTCACCGCCGCGCACCCGAAACGGGCCGCGAGCCGTTCGGCGCGCGCCCCGTCCCGGCTCGCCACAGCCACCAGCCGCACCGACCCGTGCTCCACGAGCGCAGGCAGGATCCGGCGCACCGCGATGTCGGCACAGCCCAGCACCCCCATGCGGAGTTCGGGTCGCGGAGTGTCCTCGGGCATCTGCCACCTCACCTGTCGGATACGTCGCCGAACAAGCTAGCCAGCACAGGTCGAAAGCACCTGGAAGCCCGCTGGAGCAGGCCCTTTCCGCGGGGACTCCATGGCTCCTCTACCGAGCGGCGCAAGCATGGCCCCGAGGCAATCCTTACAGGAGGGACGGCTATGACGTCGGACACCAAGGCCCTGGTCCTGGAGCAGGTTCGCGAGTACCACCGGCAGCAGCAGCCCGGGAACTTCGTACCGGGAGTGACACCGATCCTCTCCTCGGGGGCGGTCCTGGACGAGGAGGACCGGGTCTCTCTGGTGGAGGCGGCCCTGGATCTGCGGATCGCGGCCGGGTCGTACTCCCGGCGTTTCGAGAGCAAGTTCGCCCGTCACATCGGGGTGCGCAAGGCGCATCTGGTGAACTCGGGTTCCTCGGCGAACCTGCTGGCGCTCTCGGCGCTGACCTCTCCCCGGCTCGGTGAGAAAAGACTGCTTCCGGGCGACGAGGTGATCACGGTGGCCGGCGGGTTCCCCACGACGGTGAACCCGATCTTCCAGAACGGTCTCGTGCCCGTGTTCGTGGACCTCGAACTCGGCACGTACAACACGACGGCGGAACGCGTCAGGGCGGCGATCTCGGACCGGACCCGGGCCATCATGATCGCGCACACCCTGGGCAACCCGTACGAGGTGGCGGAGATCCAGCAACTGGCCACCGAGCACGAGCTGTTCCTGATCGAGGACAACTGCGACGCGGTGGGCTCGACCTACCGGGGGCGTATGACGGGCACCTTCGGGGATCTGGCCACCGTCAGCTTCTACCCCGCCCACCACATCACGACGGGTGAGGGCGGCTGCGTCCTGACCAGGAACCTCGAACTGGCCCGGATCGTCGAGTCGTTCCGCGACTGGGGCCGGGACTGCTGGTGCGAGCCGGGCGAGGACAACACCTGCCTCAAGCGGTTCGACTACCAGCTGGGCAACCTCCCCAAGGGGTACGACCACAAGTACATCTTCTCGCACATCGGCTACAACCTGAAGGCGACCGACCTCCAGGGGGCCCTGGCGCTCAGCCAGTTGAAGAAGCTCCCGGAGTTCGGCGAGGCCCGGCGGCGCAACTGGCAGCGGCTGCGCGACGGCCTCGCGGACGTCCCCGGTCTGCTGCTGCCCACCGCGACCCCCGGCTCCGACCCGAGCTGGTTCGGCTTCGTCCTCACCGTGCTGCCCGACGCCACCTACACCCGCCGCGACCTGATCGCCTTCCTGGAGGAGCGGCGCATCGGCACGCGACGGCTGTTCGGCGGCAACCTCACCCGGCACCCGGCGTATCTCGGCACCCCGCACCGGGTGGCCGGAGACCTCCGCAACTCCGACATCATCACCGAGCAGAGCTTCTGGATCGGGGTGTACCCGGGCATCACCGAGGAGATGACCGACTACATGCGGGAGTCCGTCGTCGAGTTCGTCACCAAGAACGGCTGAGCCGCCCGGGGGCGGTCAGCCGGTCATCCGGTGGAGCATCGCGTCCTCCCCGCACCCGGGCACGTCCAGCCACGGCTCCGCGGAGAGCACCGCCTGCTGCAGACGCTGCAGGCGCGGGGAGGGCGAGAGTCCCAGCTCCTCCGCCAGCCGGCGGCGCAGCCGCTGGTAGACGTCCAGTGCCTGCCAGGAGCGGCCGGCCCGGTACAGCGCCGTCATGCACTGGGCGTGCAGCCCCTCGTGCAGCGGATGGCGGCCGGTGAGCTCGATCAGTTCGGACAGCAGTTCCGCGTGGCGTCCCAGCCTGAGATCCGCCTCAAGACACCGCTCCAGCACGCCGAGCCTGCTCTCCTCCAGCCGGGCCACCTCGATACTCAGCACCGGTCCTATCCGCACGTCGACCAGCGCGGATCCGCGCCACAGCGCGAGCGCCTCACGGAAGTACGCCGACGCCTTCTCCTGCCGGTCCTCGCCGGTGGCGACCCGCCCCGCGGCGACCAGCCGCTCGTAGCGCGGTACGTCCACGGCGTCCGTCGGCGCCTGCCAGCAGTAGCCGCCGTACTGGGTGACGAGGACGTCCTTGGCGGACACTCCCGCGTCGGCGCCGTAGGCCGCGGTGAGCTGACGGCGCAGTTGCAGGATGTACGTGTGCAGGGTGGCCAGCGCGCTCTGCGGCGGCTCGCTGCCCCAGATCTCCTCCATCAGCGTCCCGACGGGCAGGACGCGGTTGGCGTGGATCGCCAGCAGGGCCAGAATTTGGCGTGGTTTCGCCGCCGTCGGCACGATCGACCGGCCCCGTACCTCGGCCGTCAGCGGTCCAAGCAACCATATGTCCATTTTTCTCTCCCCCATGTGGTCCGCGGAGCAGCGCGAAGAGCTCCTTGCTCAGGGAGTCTTGCTGGCTACTTCCGGTATCAACCAGTGCCAGGGGCCCGACCAGGCATATGAGGAACCTATGCGCAAGATGTGTATTTCTCATATGGGCCCTGTGTGTGACGCACTGGTATCGGCCAGTGACGACCGAAAGGATGGCTGCAACGCGCGGGGCCCCGGCCGGGGCCGGGCGCGCCCACCCAAGTCGACAGCTACAAGGAGCACACATGTCACGGATCACGCCTCTGCTCGACGGCGACGCGGCGAACGCGAGGGGCGCCGACGATCTCGTGATCACCGAATTCGGCGCCGAATCCGGTGAGTTCACCGACAGTCGTATCTGTATCTGCTGGAAGCCCGGCCCCTTCCCCGTCTCCGTCACGGACGGGGGCCGTCACACCCGATGAACCGTCCAGCCCCGGACGACGGGCTCCCCGGGCTCGGGTTCGCACCGCATCTGCGGGTCGAATCGGCGCCCGGGGAACCCGTGTTCCTGATGACGGAGGACCGGGTGACCACGCTCGGCGGCGAGCAGGTCGCACTGCTGGCCCCGCTGCTGGACGGCAGCCGCGACCTGTCCCGGATCGTCGCCGACGCGGCGCCCCTGCTGTCCGCCGAGCGCACCGAACGGCTCGTGGCCAGGCTGCTGGACGCGGGGCTGCTGGCCGCCTATCCGCCGGACGGACACGCCGGGCCCGAGCGCGCCTACTGGGCCCTCACCGGCCTGGCGGCCCGGCCCGACGGCGAACGGGGCGCGCTGCTGGCCCCGGTCGACCTCACCGAGGACACCGCGGGCACGCTGCGCGAGGCCGTGTCGGCGGCGGGGCTGCGTCCCGCCGCCACGGGCGGGCCCGCCGATCTGACCCTGGCGCTGTGCCACGACTACCTCGATCCGCGGCTGAGCGCCCTCGACGCTGAACACCGTGCCGCGGGCCGCAGTTGGCTGCCCGTGCGGGCGAGCGGCACCCACCTGTGGGTCGGCCCGTTCTTCTCGCCGGGCGACGGTCCCTGCTGGAGCTGCCTCGCGGACCGGCTGCGGCTGCGGCGGCGCGGCGAGGCGTACGTCCAGCACCGGCTCGGGCGGGGCGGGCCCGCCGAGCACCGGCCGTCGTATCTGCCGACGGGCCGGGCGGCGGCCCTGCACCTGGCCCTGCTGGAGGCCGCCAAGTGGCTGGCCGGGCACCGTGATCCGCAGCAGGCCACCCTGTGGCGGCTGGACACCCGCACCCTTGAGAGCAGCCGCCATCCCGTGCGGCGCCGCCCGCAGTGCGCCCGCTGCGGCGACCCCCTGCTCGTACGCGACCGGGTCTCGGCCCCGGTCGTGCTGTCCCCGCAGCCGGTGCGCGACACCGGCGGCGGGGGCCACCGGACGGTCGGCCCCGACGAGGTGCTCGCCCGGTACGGCCATCTCGTGGACCCCGTCACCGGTCTGGTCGGCGAGATCCGCCGGGATCCGCGCGGACCGGAGTTCCTCAACTGCTTCCACGCGGGCGCCCAGCCGCCCTGGGACCCCGCGAAGCCGCCGCCTCCGCTGCACACACCGCTGCGCAGCCCGGGGTCGGGCAAGGGCGTCACCGAGACCCACGCGAGGGTGAGCGCCCTGGCCGAGGCGCTGGAGCGGTTCAGCGGCTACCACCAGGGCGACGAGCCGCGCCTGCGGGGCAGTTACCGCGAGCTGGCGCCGCGGGCCGTCCACCCGGACACCGTCCAGCTCTTCGACCGTCGGCAGTTCGAGGACCGGGAGGCCTGGAACCGCACGCACGGCCCCTTCCACCAGGTGACGGAGCCCTTCGACGAGGACGCCCCGCTCGACTGGACGCCCGTGTGGTCGCTGACCGAGCGGCGACAGCGGCTGGCACCCACGAGCCTGCTCTACTACAACGCCCCGGACGCGGACACCGGTTACTGCCGGGCCACCTCCAACGGCGCCGCCGCCGGCACCAGCCTGGAGGACGCCGTCGTGCACGGCTGTCTGGAACTGGTGGAGCGGGACGCGGTCGCCCTGTGGTGGTACAACCGCACGCGGCAGCCCGGTGTGGTCCTGGACCGGCGGGATCCGTGGATCGCCCGCACCCGGACCTCCCTCAGGGACATGGGGCGGTCGGTGTGGGCCCTGGACCTCACGTCCGACCTCGGGATCCCCGTGGTCGCCGCCGTCTCGGCACGGATCGGCAAGCCGACCGAGGACATCGTGCTGGGCTTCGGCGCCCACTTCGACGCGCGGGTCGCGCTGCGCCGGGCTCTGACCGAACTCAACCAGATGCTCCCGCCGTTGACGGGCGACCCTGCCGCGCCGGCGACCACATCGGCAGCCGGGTCGGCAGCCAAGTCGGCAGCCGGGTCGACGGCCGGGTCGGTCTGCGAGGGAACCGCCTACACCGGTGACGACCGGGAGGCCCTGGAGTGGTTCCGGCACGCCACCACGGCCAACCAGCCCTATCTGCTGCCCGCCGCCCGCCGGTCCGCCCGGCCGCCCGCCGCGCTGCGCCCGCCCGCCGACGCCGCGGCCCAGGCCGGGGCGCTGGTCGAGTTGTTGCGCCGGCACGGCCTCGACGTACTCGTCCTCGACCAGACCCGCCCCGATGTGGAGCTGCCCGTCGCCAAGGTGCTGATTCCCGGACTGCGCCCGCACTGGGCGGGATTCGGCCCGGGCCGGCTGTTCGACGTACCGGTCGCGCTCGGCCGGCTGTCCCGTCCGACGGACTTCGACGATCTCAATCCGCTCCCGCTGCATCTGTGACGGACGCGTCTGTGACGGAAGGAAGTATTCGCCTTTACGGAATAGAGTCCTCCAGTTGTTTTGTGCGCCGGAGCAAACCTTTTCGCGAAAGTAACGGTCTACTCCTGTAGGGAGATTGGGGCCGCCCGGCACCCCACCAAGTTCCACTTCTGAGCGGTTCGGATCGATTAGAATCGATTGCGAGTTCTCAACCTCCCGGTTTGCCGTGAGAGGGTGGGGCACGGCACAACCTGACTCATTAATTCGTTCGGTTCGTCCGGGGGGAAGAGATGCAAGGTTCTGCCCTGCATGATGGTGCGCGCGTCGAACAGGAGGACGCGAGAAGCAGGCACCTCGCCCGCGGCACCTCCATCGCCATCACCTTCGCAGTGCTTGTGGCCTTCTTCGGTGTCGGCGTGAGCTATCTGGTGGAGGGTCGTCCCTCACCGCTCAGGCTCGGTACGGGCATCGCCACCCTGCTCATGGTCTACGTGCTCCAACTGGCGCATTCCTTTCCCCACTTCTCGCCCCGACTGGCCCGCCGGCAGTACTGGACCCTCGGGTTCCAGACACTCCTCACGTATCTTCCGTTTCTCGTCTACGCCGAGGCCTGGCTCGCCGCCCCGGGCTTCCTCGCCGGTTCCGCCCTCCTCGTGCTTCCCGCCCGCTGGAAGTGGCCCGCGTTCGCGGCGGCCGTGGCATCGGCCAGCCTGCTGGTCCTCGAGACCGGGATGGGCCGCGGTTCGCTCTGGTACGGGACCGTCGCGACCGCGCTGACCGGCCTGGTGGTGTACGGGCTCTCCGAGCTGACCGGGCTGGTCCAGGAGGCCCACCGTTCCCGCAGCGAACTCACCAGGATGGCCCTGGAGGCGGAGCGGCTGCGGTTCTCCCGCGATCTGCACGACCTGCTGGGCATCAGCCTGACCACCATCGCCTTCAAGTGCGAACTGGCGCGGCGGCTGCCGCCCTCCAAACACGCCCGGGTCCACCAGGAGTTGACGGAGATCCTGGACACCACCCAGCGGGCCTTCGCCGACGTGCGTGCCGTCTCGCAGACCTACCGCGCCATGTCACTGACCACGGAGATCGACACCGTCTTCGCCACCCTCAAGGACATGGGCATAAAGGCCGTCTTCCGTGGCAGCGCCGGGCCCCTGCCGCCCCATATAGAGACCACACTGGCGACGGTGCTGCGCGAGGGCGTCACCAACATGCTCCGGCACAGCAGGGTCGGGACCTGTGTCGTCCAGCTCAGCCGCGAGCCGGGGGCCGTCGGGCTGATCGTGACCAACGACGGAATTCTGGAACATCCGGCCGGCCCCGTGCGCAGAACGCGGCCGGGAAGCGGACTCACCAACCTTCGCGAACGCATCGAAGCGGTCGAAGGCAGGCTCAGCATCAAGGTCGTGGACGACAAGTGGTTCTCGCTGACGGCGGTCGTCCCGCTCCCGGCCGGGGCGCACGAGGCCAAGCGACCCTTCCTCCGCACCGCCGTCGCCGCCGCCCACCCGCCGGAGAGCGAGATGCACGACTCGGCCACCGTGGCCTGAACGGCGGGGGTCAGATCCAGCCGCCCTCACGCGCGATCCGTACCGCGTCCATACGGTTGCGGGCGCTCAGCTTGACCACGGCGCTGCTCAGGTAGTTGCGCACGGTGCCCGGCGAGAGGAACAGCCGGCGGGCGATGGCCGCGGTGCCCTCGCCCGCGGCGGCCAGCCGGAGGACCTCCAGCTCACGGGGGGCCAGCGGCTGTGTCACGTCTTCGAGCGCCGCGACGGCCAGCTGGGGGTCGACGGCCCGTTTTCCAGCGGCCACCGCCCTTATGGCGCCCACGAGTTGTGTGGGGTCGGCGTCCTTGCGCAGGAATCCCGTGGCGCGGGTGGCCAGGGCCCGCCGCAGGGTGCTGGGGTTGCCGAGGCCGGTGAGCATGAGGATCCGGCAGTCGGGCACGGCGGTGCCCAGCGCGGCGGCGGCGGAGATGCCGTCCATACCGGGCAGGCCGATGTCGAGCACGGCCACGTCCGGTTGCAGGGCCAGCGCCCTCGGAACGATCTCGTCGCCGCGGTCGACTTCGGCCACCACCTCGAAGTCCGCTTCCAGCGACAGAAGTTCGGCCAGTGCCCGGCGCAGCATCGCCATGTCCTCGGCGATCAGAATCTTTATCATGGCCCCCCACATCGACCACACACAGGTCGCCTGCGCCCCATACTCTCATCCGGAAAGCCAGAACAAGGCTTCGAAGCGCCAAGTTCCTTGCCTATCGCGTGACTTCGCCCCGGGGTTTCGCCAGGGTTCCGTAGGGGTTCCGCTTGGAAAGGAAGTCACAGATTCAATCACCTCGGTAAACCCCGCCGAGTTCTCCTTATCGAGCGGTCCCGCGAACGGTGTAATGCGGCGAGGAGCTGCGCGGTCAGTCCCGTCCGACGGCCTCGACGAGCGCCGCCTCGATGTCCTCGGCCGTCGCCGACTCGGCCGCCCAGGCCGCGTATCCGTCCGGCCGGACCAGCAGGGTCGTACGCCGGCCGCTCGCCCAGGTGACGACGCCGAGGCGGTCCTTGCGGGCGCCGCCACCGACGTCCTGACCGGCTGCCCGGCCGGCCGGGGTGACGAGTACGAACCTGCCGTCCCGCAGGGCCTCGTACAGGCGGCCGTCACGCAGGGCCAGGTCCGGTACGCGCCTGCCGACCAGGGGGTGGGCGCCGCGCGGGGCCGGGTACGCGTAGCCGATGCCGGTGACCTGGCCGACCATCCGGGTGCGGGCCGGGCGGGCACGGTCGAGGAACGTGGTGAGCAGGGCGCGGCCCGCGAGCGTCCAGGGCCGCTTGGCCATCGCGAGCCGTACGATCCCGCCGCTGCTGCGCAGCACGGACCTGCCGACGGGGTGCCGCTCGGACTGGTAGGTGTCCAACAGCCCTTCCCTGCCGTACCCGTTGAGCGTCGCGGCCAGTTTCCAGCCCAGGTTGGCGGCGTCCTGGAGACCGGTGTTCATGCCCTGACCGCCGGCCGGGGTGTGCACGTGGGCGGCGTCCCCGGCGAGGAACACACGGTCCACCCGGTAGGCGGGAGCCTGCCGCTCGTCGCTGTGGAAGCGGGACATCCAACGGGCGTCGTACATCCCGAAGTCACGGCCGAGCGCGAGCCGGGTGATCTCCTTGACCTCGTCGAGGGCGAGGGGTTCGCCGTCGGCGACGTCCCGGCCCCGGTGCCAGCCGATCACCCGGTGGTAGCCGTCCCCGAACGGCGCGAGGAACGCGAACGCGTCCCCGACCGCGTTCACGGTCAGCAGCGTCTCGGGCTCCTCGGCGAGCCTGACGTCGGCGAGGACGACGGACCGGATCACCGACCGCCCGGGGAAGGGCAGCCCCACCGCCTCCCGCACGGCACTGCGCATCCCGTCCGTTCCGACGACGTACGCGGCCCGCAGCTCCTCGGCTTCCCCGCCGGCCCCACGCACCCTCAGGGTCACCTCGTCCGCGTCCTGTACGAGCCCCGTCGCCTCGGTCTCGTACACGAACCGCACGCCCGCCTCCACGGCCCGCCGCTCCAGCGCCCTCTCCACCTCGTACTGCGGCAGCACGAGCAGATGCCTGAAGCGGGAGGGAAGGGTGGTGAGGTCGACGGTCAGCCGGCCGAAGAGCCGCAGCCTGTCGAGGGTCCGCCCCTTGGCCTCCAGCTCGTCGGCGAGGCCCCGGGCGTCGAGTTGCTCCAGCGTGCGGGCGTGCAGGACGAAGGCACGGGAGAGGTTGCTGATGCCGCGCGCACGCCTCTCGACGAGGGTGACGGGGACACCCGCGGCCGCGAGATCACCGGCCAGCAGCAGCCCGGTGGGCCCCGCGCCGACGACGATGACGTTCCGGACAGTGCCGTTCATGGCGACCTCCTGATGCCGGCGTTCCCGGTCGGGGCACCGGCCGACAACTGACAGCCCACAGCGGTCGACCGACGTCTGTACGCAACCATAGGGCGGATGCCCGGGCCGTCCGGCCGGTCCTGCCGAGTTGCCCGCCCGTCGAGCGGTGTACGGACGAGGAGCACGTCATCGCCTGACGCGGGACGCGGGTCAGCTGCCGTCAGTCGGTGTGGGGGCGGCGGACTGGGCGCACTTGTACCTGATCGCGTACACCGTCACACCGCTGAAGGGTTCTGTCTCTGTCCCCGTCTGCGGCAACATCGGGTCGGTGCTCGGTTCGTCGCCGGACGTCGCTCCTGCGAGCAGGTCCAGCTGCCAGCTGCCCTTCTTGAACAACCAGCCCTCGCCGCTGTCGTCCCCGGCTTTCCCGGTCTGCTTCCATCGCCGCTTCTTCAGCTCGGCCACGGCATCACGGACGCGTCCGAGGTCCGGCGCACCGTCCGTGTGGAGGGCGCCGATCACATTGCACTCGGCCGAGTGTCCGACGAGCTCCCGGCCGGTGAACTTCATCCGCCCCAGCCCGCCCGCGGCGACAGCCGCCTCGACGTCGCTGCGAACCGTGCCCTGGTTCACGGTCTCGCCCGTCGCCGTCGCCTCGACCGACCTGCCGGACGCTCCGGAAGCACCGGCACCGTCCGCGTCACAGCCTGCCAGCACCATCACCAGGACCGCGGCAGCCGCCGCACCCCCCACCGCACGCGCCACCGGATCTCCTTCACGCTGTTTTCGTGAAGCAGGAGTGTCGCACGAAGTGATCATCCGACTGCCGGATGTACGGTCCCCAGCCGCTTCATCGGCGTCGAGTCGAGGGACATCGGCCGGAACACGCCGAGGGCACCGTTCTCGCTCCCGGGCGGCTTCAGTCGCGTGCGGGTGCGAGGGCGGTGCCCTCGGGGGGAAGTCTGGATCTCGGTGGGGCCGAGGTCAGGAAGCGCGGACCTGGTCCGGGCCCTGCATCTTGCCCTGGCCCTTGCCTCCCGGCTTGCGCCTCGGCTCGCGGTCCGACGAACCGTCGAGCACCCAGACCAGTCCGGCGATCAGCACGAACAGCCCGATCGGCGCCACGACATAGAGGCCCAGCGTCTCGATGACGCTCAGCCCCTGACCGGGGTCGTCGCCGTCGTCGGGCGTCAGCGCGAGCGCGGGGGCCGACATCAGCAGCATCATCAGCGTCGTACCGGCAGCCAGGGCGCCGGCGCGCAGGGCGTTCTTCTTGTCCACGGTGCAAACGTAGCGAACTCCTGTCGCGGCCGCGCGCCCGGGGGTGCCGTACGGGGTGCCGTACAGGTTTCGGTGCCTCACGCGGACGGCCCGTGGCCGCCGGACCGGCCTTCGCGCAGCACTTCCATGAGGGCGTGCAGCCGGGGCGAGGCGGCGAGTTCCTCCAGGGTGACCGGGTGCCCCTCGGCGTCGGCGACGGGCAGGCGCCAGTTCGGGTACTGGTCCCACGTGCCCGGCAGGTTCTGCGGGCGGCGGTCGCCGACGGCGTCCGGGAGCCAGACGCCGACGAGGCGGGCGGGGGTGCGCAGCAGGAAGCGGTGCACGGCCTGGATCTCCGCCTCCTCCGACTGCTCCGAGACCCCGCCGGCCGCCCCTTCGAGCAGTCCGAGCCGGGCGAGCAGCGCCAGCCACTCCCCCACGTCGGCTGCCGCCTCGGCCCGTTCCTCCTCCACCGGCCGGGTCAACAGGCCCAGGCTGTCGCGGAGTTCGACGTGGTCGCCGGTGAGCCGGGAAGCGGTGGGCGGCAGGTCGTGGGTGGTGGCGGTGGCGAGGCAGTCGGTGCGCCAGCTCTCGGGGGGCAGCGGCAGCCCCGTGCCGTCCCAGTCGCGTTCGAACCAGAGGACGGAGGTGCCGAGCACGCCGTGCTCCTGGAGGGTCTCGCGCACACCCGGTTCCACGGTGCCGAGGTCCTCGCCGATCACCAGGGCCCCGGCGCGGGAGGCCTCCAGGGCGAGGATCGCGAGCATGGCCTCGGCGTCGTAACGGACGTAGGTGCCCTCGGTGGCCGGGCGGCCCTGCGGCACCCACCAGAGCCGGAAGAGCCCCATGACGTGGTCGATCCGCAGCGCGCCCGCGTACTGGAAGAGGGCGCGCAGGAGCCTGCGGTACGGGGCGTAGCCGGACTCGGCGAGGCGGTCCGGGCGCCAGGGCGGCAGCCCCCAGTCCTGGCCCTGGACGCTGAACGCGTCCGGGGGCGCGCCGACCGACATGCCGGCCGCGAAGTGGTCCTGCTGCGCCCAGGCGTCGGCGCCGCCCGGGTGGACGCCCACGGCGAGGTCGTGCACGAGCCCGACCGGCATACCGGCGTCGCGGGCGCTGCGCTGGGCGGTGGCGAGCTGGGCGTCCGTCAGCCAGGCCAGCCGGCTGTGGAAGTCGACGCGGTCCATCAACTCGGCGCGGGCGCGGGCGGTTTCGGCCGAGCGGGGGTCGCGCAGGCCCTGCGGCCACCGCGTCCAGTCGGAGCCGTACACCTCCGCGAGCGCGCACCAGGTGGCGTGGTCCTCAAGCGCCTCGCCCTCCGCGGCGAGGAAGTCGCAGTAGGCGGCCCGGCGGCCGGGCCCGAGCGGTACGTCCCGTACCAGTTCCAGGGCCTCGCGCTTCAGTTCCCACACGGCGTCGCGGTCGATCAACTCGCCCTTGTCGAGCACGGATTCGCGTTGTCTGCGGGCCCGCGCCAGGAGCGCGAGGAGTCGTGTCCGGTCGCCCTCGTCGACGTACGCGAACTCGGGGACGTCCTCGACGCGCAGGTACACGGGGTCGGGGTAGCGGCGCGAGGAGGGCCGGTACGGGGAGGGGTCGGTGGGCGCGCCGGGCACGGCCGCGTGCATCGGATTGACCTGGACGAATCCGGCGCCGAGCGCCCGTCCCGCCCAGGCCGTCAGTTCGGTGAGGTCGCCGAGGTCGCCCATGCCCCAGGAGCGCCGGGAGAGCAGCGAGTAGACCTGCACGAGCAGCCCGTACGTACGTCCGGGGGGTGCGGGCAGCTTCGCCGGGGCGACGACGAGGTGGGAACGCGCGGTGCGGCCGTCGGGGGCGGTGGCCGTCAGCTCGTGCACGCCGGGCGGCAGCCGCTCGACGGAGGCGCGGGTCTCGCCCTGTTCGGTCCGCACGCTCAGCCGGGTCCCTGCGGGCAGCGCGGCGAGGGCGGCTTCCAGCGAGGAGCCACCGGGGGATCCGTGGGTCCCAGCGGGCGTGGCGGGGCCCGAACCGGCGTCGTCGGCGGCCCCACCACCGGCTGCGGCGCCGGGACCGGCGTCGTCGGCCGCGGAGACCGGGGCGGCCGGGATGGCCGAAGTGGCCGAAGTGGCCGGGGTGCCGTCACCCGTCCCGGCGGCCTCGGAGTCCGGCGCGGGCGGAGGACCCGGCGCGGCCCGGCGCGCCGGTGCGGGCGTGGCGCCGGTCCAGCTCACCACCGTCGGTGGGAGCAGCCGTTCCCGCAGTTCCGCCTCGCGCGCGGCGAGGGAGCCGCGGACGGCGTCCGGAGTCCCCGCGGCGACACCCAGCGCCGCGAGCACGGCGACGACCGCCGTGTCCGAGGCCGCGACCGTGCGGCCCGGCGACGGGCTGTAGGACGTGGCGACGCCATGCAGCGCGGCGAGCCGGGAGAGCGGCATCAGACCCCCGACGGGTCCAGGCCGGCGGCGGCACCGAGGGAGGTCGGCTCGCTCGTCAGGGGCGCGGCGTCGGCGAGAGGAGGTTCGCTGGTGAGGGGTGCGGCATCGGGCAGCGGCGGCTCACTGGTGAGCGGCGCCTCGGCGCAGGAGCCCTCGGCACCGGCGTTGAAGATGCAGTAGAGCGGGTGGGGGTCGGATCCGGGGTCGGCGGGCACGTCCGCCGGACGTTTGGAGAGGGCCGAGAGCAGAAGCTGAGCCGATGCGGCCACGGTGGCCTCCTTGATGGTCGTGCGGGCGGGTCAGGCAGCCCCTACCCAACGGGCGGGCCCGCAGACGTGACAGCCGGGACATCGTGCTCCGGCTCACATTGTGTCCCGGATGACCGACATCACCAAGAGCGCCCGCGTGGCGACACTCTGCGACCGGCGCCGCCCCTCCGCCTCGCGGTCCAAGTTTCCGGCGATCACTATTCACTCGCTACATATATCGAGTACATAATGAAGCCATGAGCACCCGCCACATCCTGCTGGGGCTGCTCGCCGGAGGGCCGAGCCATGGCTACGACCTCAAGCGACGCCACGACGAGCGCTTCCCGCAGGCCCGCCCGCTGGCTTACGGCCAGGTCTACACGACGTTGCAGCGCCTGGTCCGCGACGGTCTCGCCGAGGTCGACGGAACCGGCTCGGACGGGGGCCCGGAGCGGACGCTGTACCGGTCCACCGCGGAGGGAACGAAGGAACTCGTCGGCTGGGCGGCCGAGATCACCCCGCCCGCGCCCTTCGTGACGAACGAGATCTTCGCGAAGGTCGTCTGCGCGATCCTCGCCGCATCCGGCCCGGTGTCCCCGGCCGGCCCGGCGCCCTCGGCCACTCAGGCGTCATCGGCCGACCCGGCGCCCTCGGCCCATCCGGCGTCCTCGGGTGGCGAACCGGCGTCCCCGGGTGCCGATCCGGCCCGCTATCTGATCGCCCAGCGCGCGGCGCACATGACCCGGATGAGGGAGCTCACGGCCGTCAAGACCGCGCCGGGCGCCGACCTCGCCACGGTCCTCTCGGCCGACTACGCCCTCAACCACCTCGACGCCGACCTGCGCTGGATGGCCACCACCGCGGCCCGGCTCACCACTCTGACCGCGGAGGTCGACCCGACATGAGCAGTACGCCCATGAGCAGTACGCCGAGGAGCGGCGCGGACAGGACCGCGCCGATCCTGACGGCCCGCGGGCTCGCCAAGACGTACGGCAGGACCCAGGCGCTGCACGGCGCCTCGGTGGAGCTGCACGCGGGAGAGATACTCGCCGTCACCGGTGCGAGCGGCGGCGGCAAGTCGACCCTGCTGCACTGCCTCGCCGGGATCGTCCGGCCCGACGAGGGCTCGGTCGTCTACGCCGACCAGCGCCTGGACCAGCTGCCGGAGGGGCGGCTGAGCGAGCTGCGGCGTACGGAGTTCGGGGTGGTGTTCCAGTTCGGGCAGCTGATCCCCGAGCTGACGGCGCTCGACAACGTGGCGCTGCCGCTGCTGCTCGCGGGGGTCTCCCGCAAGGCCGCCCACGGACAGGCGGGCGAGTGGCTGGAGCGCTTCGGCGTACGCGGTCAGGAGGCGCTGCGGCCCGGCGAGCTGAGCGGCGGTCAGGCCCAACGGGTTTCGCTGGCAAGGGCGTTGGTGACGGGACCGAAGGTCGCCTTCGCCGACGAACCCACCGGGGCGCTCGACTCCCTGGCGAGCGAGCAGGTGATGACGGCGCTGGCGCACACGGCCCGGGAGACCGGCACGGCGGTGCTGCTGGTCACGCACGACGCCCAGGTCGCGGCGTACGCGGACCGTGAGGTGCGGCTGCGTGACGGGGCCGTCTCCGAGGACGCGTCGGCCCTGGAGGCGACCCGATGACCGGGGACCTCAGGCTCGCGTGGCTGCTGACCCGGGGCTCGGACCGGCGGGAGTGGTGGCGGGTGACGCTGACGGCGGTGGGGGCCGCGCTGGCCACCGGCCTGGGTCTCGCGGCGGTCGCGGTCGCCTCGGTGTCCTTGACGGCCTCGGCGCGCGGGCAGGTGTCCACCCCGTACTTCCACGGCCTGCTGAACCAGCCGGGGCAGCGCGCCGGAGTGGTCGTCACGCTGTTGCTCCTGTGGGTGCCGGTACTCGGCTTCCTCGGCCAGTGCGCGCGGATCGGCGCCGTGCACCGCGACCGCAGGCTGGCCGGACTGCGGCTCGCCGGGGCGACACCGCGGCAGGTGCGGCGTATCGCGGCCCTGGAGTCGGGCCTCGCCTGTCTGCTGGGGGCGTCGGTCGCCGCGGTGTTCTCCGCGCTCGTCATGGTGAACCTGTTGGAGCGGCGGCTTCCGCTGCCGGCCTGGGTCGGTTTCGCCCTGGTGACGCTCGCCGTACCGCTTCTCGCCCTGCTGGTGAGCGTGGTCGCGCTGCGCCGGGTCGTGGCCTCGCCGCTCGGCTGGGTCCGCCGGGTGCGGCCGGGCCACGGCCGGATCGCCGGCCTCGCCCTGGTGGTGCCGGCGGCGCTGGTGGGCCTGGGCGCCCTGCTGGTGGTCATGCGGAGCACCGGGCCGGGGACCACCGCGTTCCCCCTGCTGGCGTTCTCCGCGGTGGCGCTGACCGGTGCGGGCGCGGTGGCGGTCGCCGGCCTCACCGCGCGGGCCGTCGGTAGGCTGCTCGCCGCCCGGACCGGGAGCCCCGCGGTCCTCCTCGCCGCCGAACGCCTCCGGGCCGACCCGTGGGCCACCGCGCGCACCCACGCCGCGGTGCTCCTGGTGACCGTGGTCGGCGTCGGCTTCATGGGCGTACGCCAGATGTTCCTGGACTCCGTGCACCACCCGCAGGAGGGCCTGCCCCACAGCCCCGGCGACGTGGCGTTCTACACCACCGGCGTCGATCTGGTGGGCGCCGCCGTCCTGGTGGCGCTGCTGATCGGCCTGGGTGGCCTTGCCGCGGGCACCGCGGAGTCGCTCGCGACCCGGCGCCGGGGCCTCGCCGCGCAGACCGCGGCGGGCGTACCGCGCAAGGTGCTCGGCCGGGCGCTGCTCCTGGAGACCGCGCTGCCGCTGGCCCCGGCGATGCTGCTCGCGGGCGCCGGCGGCACGGCGGTCCACCTCGTCTACGGCGCCTTCGTGGACAACCGGATCGTCCCGGTGCTGCTGCCCCTGCTCGTCCCCGTGGCGGTGTACGCGGCCTGTCTGCTCGCCGCGACCACGTCCCTCCCGCTGCTGCACCGCTCGGTCCACCCGGCGGAACTGCGCTTCACGTAGCGGGGCCCGGAGCCGGGGAGCGCCCCGGGCCCGGGCAAACCAAAGGCCCGGATCGTCAGGCGGAAATGCCGTCGATCCGGGCCATCGCGTCCTCCGCGCCGTACGGCTGCAGGTAGGGCAGCCAGCGCGGATCCCGGTGTCCGGTGCCGATGATGCGCCACGCGAGCCCCGACGGCGGGGCCGGTTTATGGCGCAGGCGCCAGCCGATCTCGACCAGGTGGCGGTCGGCCTTGACGTGGTTGCACCGGCGGCAGGACGCCACCACGTTGTCCCAGACGTGCTGACCCCCGCGGCTGCGCGGGATGACGTGGTCGACGCTGGTTGCGACGCCACCGCAGTACATGCACCGGCCGCCGTCCCGGGCGAACAGCGCCCTGCGGGTCAGCGGAACGGGCCCCCGGTAAGGGACCCGTACGAACCTCTTCAGCCGGACCACGCTGGGGGCGGGGACAGTGACGGTAGCGCTGTGCATGAAGGCGCCGGATTCCTCAAGAGAGACTGCCTTGTTCTCAAGGACGAGGACGAGCGCGCGGCGGAGCGGTACGACACCGAGGGGCTCGTACGACGCGTTGAGGACCAGGACATGCGGCACGGATGGCCTCCTTGTACGCCGGCGGCGCGTGGCTCGCGCCGGGACGATCTGTAGTCAGTCTCCCCTCATGCCTGGTGGAAGCGCCACCATGTGCCGGTAACGGGCTGGGAGTGTTTTCGACCACACCTTCTTATCCCCACGTGAGCACAGTCTCTCCCTCGAACATGGCAACGATCCACACACAGTGCCCCGTTAGTGTGGTGTTTCCGCCCGTCGCGCCCCACTCGATGTCCTGCCCCGGACGGACCGCTACGCCTGGAGGTACCTGCCGTGTTCTTGTCCGTCCTGTCGGCCGCCGATCCCACCGAGGAACCGACGTCACCGACGCTTGAGGACGCCCAGGAAAGCGCCAACAACGCCGCCAGCTGGGTGGAGCAGAACTGGTCCACCTGGCTCAGCATCGGCCTGCGCGTGCTGCTCATCGTGGTCATCGCGGTGGTGCTGAGAGTCTTCGTCCGGCGGACCATCACGAAGTTCATCGACCGTATGAACCGGACGGCCCAGGCGGTCGACGGCACGGCGCTCGGGGGCCTCCTGGTCAACGTCGAACGCCGTCGTCAGCGCTCCCAGGCCATCGGTTCGGTCCTCCGTTCGGTCGCGTCCTTCCTGATAGTGGGCACGGCCGCGCTGATGATCCTGGGCACGTTCCAGATCAACCTGGCGCCGCTGCTGGCCTCCGCCGGTGTGGCGGGTGTGGCGATCGGTTTCGGCGCCCGCAATCTCGTGACGGACTTCCTCTCCGGCGTCTTCATGATCCTGGAGGACCAGTACGGCGTAGGCGACACGGTCGACGCGGGGGTGGCCTCCGGCGAGGTCATCGAGGTGGGCCTGCGGGTCACCAAGCTGCGGGGCGACAACGGCGAGATCTGGTACGTCCGGAACGGCGAGGTCAAGCGCATCGGCAACCTCTCCCAGGGCTGGGCCACGGCCGGCGTCGACGTCACGGTCCGCTCGGACGAGGACCTGGACCGCGTCCGCTCGGTCCTCGCGGAGGTCGGCGAGGCGATGAGCAAGGACGAGCCCTGGAACGAGCGTCTGTGGGGCCCGATAGAGGTTCTGGGCCTGGACAGCGTCATCCTGGACTCGATGGTGGTCCGCGTCAGCGCGAAGACCATGCCGGGCAAGGCCCTCTCCGTCGAACGCGAACTGCGCTGGCGCATCAAGCAGGCCTTCGACCGCGCGGACATCAGCATCGTGGGCGGCCTCCCGGCCCCGCCGGACGCCGAACCGGCCCCCGACCCGACGGCGGGCATGGCGGCCCCGTCGGCGTACTCCAACACGGGCTCCCCACAGTCCCAGTCGGCGTCCCCGCTGACGCCTCCGGCGGTTGTTCCGTCGAACACGGCGAAGTAGCGGGGAGAGGTTTCTCATACGTGTTCGCGCCTGCGGGGCGGCATCCGGAACGATCCGGAAGCCGCCCCGCACGCGTATACGGCCCGGCACGACCGCCGTAACGGTTCAGCACACTCGTTCGAGTGAACGCCCTCGGTATTCCCAGGTCACATGGGGTCCGGGTGCCGCATGGTTCTGCCGGGGCACCCAGTACCGGCGTAGCCTGGCAACAGCATGGCGAGGGAGAAGCATCAATGAGTGCCGAACTCAGCATGGAGCCGGTCATGACGCAGCAGGACCCCATCGATCTGCTGATCGCGTTCGAGGAGGCGTCCAAGACGCCGATTCGACCCGAGTACGTCGAAGGGACGGTCATCGTGCCGCCGGCACCGAACGACAACCACAATGACGGCACAGGGGAGCTGTTCTTCCAGTTCCGCGTCGCCGGACTCCGCCTGGTGGGCATGGGCAACGGCTACCGGGCAGCTCACAAGGACGGCCGCACCATGGCCCTGCTGATCCCGGACTTCTATGTACGCCGCCGCAAGGCGACGGAGTTGGACGAGTCGTACCGCAGGGCCCACAAGGGCTGGTACCCCATTGACATGATCGCCCTGGTCGGCGAGGTGACCTCCACCAACCACGAGACGGACACCGGCCCCAAGCTGCGCACCTACGCCGCCGCCGACGTCCCCCTCTACGTCCTGATCAACCGTCACCGGAAGACGGCCCACTGCTACTCCGACCCGATCACTCCTGGCGACGACCCCACCGAGGCGTACTACGCCACCGAGATCAAGGTCGAACTGGGCCGCCCGCTCCCGCTGCCCTCCCCGTATCCGACGCTGGAGACGGCTCCCTTCTTGGAGCCGACGGAGTAATCGAGCCGGCGCAACTCCCACTACCAGTCAGCCACCTGCGACTTCACGGTGCGCCGCGAGCACGATGTCTCCGGCTTCCCGGATCGCGCGCTCACGAGTCGCGGGGTCGGGACTACTGAGCGCCTGTTCGGCGGCGTGCTCGCTCGCCGTCAGCGACGGCGTGTGGGAGGACCCGGACGACATCGAGCGCATCGTCGAGGTCCGCATGCGGCGCCAGGCCCGTCTGCACGGAGACCGCCCGCTCCACGTGTACGCGGTCGTCTGGGAAGCGGCACTGCGACAACTGGTCGGCGGACCGGACGTGATGCGGGCCCAGTTGGAGCACCTGTTGCACGTGGCTCAACTTCCCAACGTGCGACTGCAGGTACTGCCGTTCCGCACGGGCGGCCACCCGACCGTCAGTGGCAGTGGCCGTCGGGGTCGCGCTGCGGGCGCCTGCGTAGGCCCTCCGGGGTGAAGGTGAAGGTCGACGGGAACGGCCCGTCCCCGAAGCGCACGCCCAGCAGGACGGGTTGCTGCAGTTCGGGCCACGACGCCTCGTCGCCCGGGGCGCTGCCGTTCCAGAGATGGAAGAACACGATCGGCTCCTCAGGGTTCTCGCCCAGGTAACCGAGTGTCTTGCCGTAGTAGGGGTTCGTCCCCCCGATCAGCAGGGAAGGGGCGCCGAACTCGGCGGTGACATCGGCCCATTCACGATCCCCACTCGCCCATGACCGCGCCCGGTCCCGCAGCGCCCGGTACTCGTCGGATGTCAGGACACGGTCGGGCGCGAGCCAACCGCGGCAGTGGGCGAACTCGGCGTAGATCGAGGTCGTGGTGTTCTCGTCACGGTGCCCCGGAACCATGTCCCAGAACGCGCCCTCCACACCGATGCCGGTCCAGATCCCCCGGTCCTCCCACACATGCTGCTGCTGGGCCCACGCCTCGGGCTCGTTCTCCACGAACAGCAGATGGTCCATCAGCATCTGCTGTACGCCCTCCCTACCGAACATCCCGGGACGGCGCAGGGCGAGGTTCAACTGGCTGACGAGATAGTCGTGTATCTCGTCAGCGGTCGCGAGCGATCTGGTGAGAGGCACGGTCACGAGTCTCCCTTAGGCCGCACCGCGTGTCGCGCACGCTCCCTGAAGCCCCGCAGCAGGTCACCGTCCCGGGCCAGGTCGAACCCGAGCAGAAGCATGGCGGTCGGATGGTAGGTGCCGTTCAGTCCGTACATGCCCGGCCTGTCGCGGATCTGCTCAACGAACTCGATGTACTGCTTGTCGCCCACGCTGCTCCTAAAATCCGAACTTTATGGCGTCAGGCCCCAGCGGATCCCACGGGAACGACGGGGAGTCGCGGCAGCACGCCTGCCAGGGCTCCCCTACGCCGGTCGGCCGCCGATCCGCAGCCGATCCGCCGGCGGGAAGCTCCCCACCCCCACACCCACCCCCAGGTAACGACTCCGTTGCCACCCGAACAACCTGTTGACGCCCCGCCCACCCCCGGCCTACCTTCCTCCCACCGATAGTAAAGTTTCCTAACAGTGATCTTGGTGGACTTCCCGGTGACCGCACTGGGAAGCTGGGAAGCCGAAAGGCAGGTGTCGACAGTCATGGCAGGAACATCCGGTACCCCGGGCACCCCGCGCGTGCTGCGCGCCATGAACGACCGGGCCGCGCTCGACCTCCTGCTGGAGCACGGCCCGCTGTCCCGGACCCGGATCGGCAAGCTGACCGGGCTGTCGAAACCGACCGCCTCACAGCTGCTCGCCCGGCTGGAGGCGGCGGGGCTCGTCGTCGTCACCGGTACCAGTGAAGGACGGCCGGGGCCCAACGCGCAGCTGTACGCGGTCAACCCCGCCGCCGCGTACGCCGCCGGGCTCGACGTGACGCCCGAGCGGATCCTCGCCGCCGTCGCCGACGTGACCGGGCGGACGGTGGGCGAGTACGAACTGCCCACCCCCGGCCGGCGTCCCGCCCACACCGTCGTACGGCAGGTCACCGACGCCCTCGACGGCGCGGTGAAGGCGGCGGGGCTCGTCCGGGCCGACCTCCGGCGCCTCGTCATCGGCACCCCCGGCGCCTTCGACCCGAACACGGGCCGTCTGCGCTACGCCTCGCACCTGCCCGGCTGGCACTCCCCCGCCCTGCTCGACGAACTCGCGGCGGCGCTGCCGATGCCCGTCGAGTACGAGAACGACGTCAACCTCGCCGCCGTCGCCGAACAACGGCTCGGGGCGGCCCGGGGCCACGACGACTTCGTCCTGCTGTGGAACGAGGGAGGCCTGGGCGCAGCCCTCGTGCTCGGCGGACGGCTGCACCGCGGCTGGACCGGCGGCGCGGGCGAGGTCGGCTTCCTCCCCGTGCCCGGCGCGCCCCTCGTCCGGCACGTCACCAAGGCCAACAGCGGTGGCTACCAGGAGCTGGCCGGCTCCCAGGCCATCCCGAAGCTCGCCCGCGAACTCGGGATACGGCCCATCCCCGCAGGGCCCTACAGCGAGGTCGCCGCCGCCCTCGTCGAGCAGGCCGCGGACATCAACGCGGGCCCGCACCGGCGACTCCTGGAGACGTACGCGACCGGCCTCGCCACCGGTCTCGCCTCCCTCGTCTCCGTCCTCGACCCCGAACTCGTCGTCCTCAGCGGCGCCTCGCTCAGCAGGGGCGGCGAACCCCTGCGCGCGCTGGTGCAGGCCGAGCTGGAGGAGCTGGCCGCGTCCCGGCCGCGCCTGGTCGTCGGCGACGTCCATGAACAGCCCGTGCTGCGCGGCGCGTTGGAGAGCGCGCTCGCGGCCACCCGCGACGAGGTCTTCGACACCTCGGCCCACTGAACAGCCCCCGACCGGCCCGCTGAAGGGCCCCTGAACCCGGCACCCGCCCCGACCTCACCACCCTGCTCCCCCTTTCCTCTTCCCCCGTCCAGCCCGCCCTGCTCATAGGGAGACCCCGTCATGCCCGGAATGCCCCGTAAAGCGGTGCTCGCCGCCGCGTCGATAGCCCTCCTCGCCACCGGCTGTACCGGCCAGTCCGACTCCGGTGCCACGGACGATCCGAACGCGAGGACCACGATCACGTTCTGGCACGGCTGGAGCGCGCCCGCCGAGGTGAAGGCGATCCAGGAGAACATCGGCCGCTTCGAGAAGGCGCACCCCAACATCAAGGTGAAGGTCGTCGGCAACATCAACGACGACAAGCTCAACCAGGCGCTGCGCGCGGGCGGTTCGAACGGGCCCGACGTGGTGTCCTCGTTCACCACGTCCAACGTCGGCAAGTTCTGCTCGTCCGGCGCCTTCGCCGACCTGAAGCCCTTCATCGAGAAGTCGAAGCTCGACCTCGACGCGATCATCCCGAAGCCGATGCTGGAGTACACCCAGTTCGAGGGCACGCGCTGCGCGCTGCCGCTGCTCGGCGACGCCTACGGCCTCTACTACAACAAGGCCGCCTTCGAGGCGGCCGGCATCAAGGCACCGCCGAAGACGTGGACCGAGTTCGCGAAGGACGCGAAGAAGCTGACGAAGTCCAAGGGCGACTCGTACGCGCAGCTCGGCTTCATGCCGAACTACCACGGCTACGAGACCGTGGTGGACCACTACATGTCGCAGTGGGACCACTCCTACTTCGACAAGAGCGGCAAGTCGAGCATCGCCGAGGACCCGGCCTTCGCCGAGATGTTCACGTACCAGAAGAAGCTCGTCGACGATCTCGGCGGCTTCCAGAAGCTGGAGCGGTACCGCAACACGTTCGGCGACGAGTGGGGCGCCAAGCACCCCTTCCAGACCGGGCAGGTCGCGATGCAGCTCGACGGCGAGTGGCGGCTCGGCATGGCACAGGACGCGGGCGTGAAGTTCGAGATCGGTACCGCTCCGATGCCCGTGGCCGACGACGAGGTGGACGAGTACGGCAAGGGTTTCCTCTCCGGCACGATCATGGGTATCGCGCCGCAGAGCAAGAAGCAGAACGCGGCCTGGGAACTGATGAAGTACATGACGACCGACACGGAGGCCGTCGTCTCGTTCGCCAACGCCATCCACAACGTGCCGTCCACGTTCGACGCGCTCAAGTCGCCCGACCTGAAGGTCGACGGCGGCTTCAAGACCTTCGTGGACATCGCCCAGCACCCGCGGTCCAACACGCCGCCGGCCTCCGTCAACGGCGCGACGTACCAGACGACCCTGCAGGACTTCGGCTACCAGTACGAGTCCGGCAAGGTGAAGGATCTGAAGGCCGGTCTGGAGAAGACCGCCGACCAGATCGACCGTGACATCGAGCAGGCGAAGTAGCGCCCCATGTCCACACACCCCATGTCCACGCGGCCCACGCCCACGCTGCGGGTGAAACGCAGGAAACAGGCTCTGCGCACGGCCGCCTTCATGTCGCCGTGGCTGATCGGCTTCAGTGTCTTCTTCGCGTACCCGCTGGTCTCGACCGTGTACTTCTCGTTCATGAAGTACGACGGCTTCGGTGTCCCCGAGTTCAGGGGTCTTGGCAACTGGAGTTACGTCCTCAACGACTACCCCATGTTCTGGCCGGCGCTGCGCAACACCCTGTGGCTGGTGCTCGTCATGGTCACCTTCCGGGTCCTCTTCGGCCTGGGGATCGGCCTGCTGATCACGAAGATCAAGACCGGCACGGGCGTCTTCCGCACGCTGTTCTACCTGCCCTACCTCGCGCCGCCCGTCGCCGCCACGCTGGCCTTCGTGTTCCTGCTCAACCCGGGTACGGGACCGGTCAACTCGGTGCTGGGCGACCTGGGTCTGCCGACGCCCGGCTGGTTCACGGACGCCACCTGGTCCAAGCCCGCCCTCACCATGCTGGCCCTGTGGGGCGTCGGCGACCTGATGGTCATCTTCATGGCCGCGCTGCTCGACGTACCGAAGGAGCAGTACGAGGCCGCCGAGCTGGACGGCGCGTCCGCCTGGCAGCGGTTCCGGTTCGTGACGCTGCCGAACATCTCGCCGATCGTGATGTTCGCGGTGGTCACGGGTGTCATCCAGACGATGCAGTACTACACGCAGCCGCTGGTCGCGGGGAAGGTCGCCTCCGGGATCATCGGCGGCTCGGGCCAGCAGTTCGAACCGGGATACCCCGACAAGTCGACGCTCACCCTGCCGCAGCTCGTCTACAACCTCGGCTTCCAGCGGTTCGACTACGGCTCCGCGTGCGTGGTCGCGCTGGTGCTGTTCGCCCTGTCCATGGCGTTCACCGCACTCCTGATGCGGCGCCGGGGCGGTCTCATCCAGGCAGGTGACTGACCATGACGCAGACGACCGAGACGCGCCCCCTGGACGAGCCCGTGAAGCCGGGCACACCGAAGGAGCCCGTCACCCCCGCCGAGCGCACCGCCCGCCGCAAGGCGCTCCTGGAGTGGATCGCCGTGCACGCGCTCGGCGTCGCCGCCGCGCTGTTCGTCGTCCTGCCCTTCGTGTTCGTCGTGCTCACCTCCCTGATGAGCGACAACCAGACCCTCACCAGGGACCTCGTCCCGGACACCTGGGAGTGGGGCAACTACGCGAAGGTCTTCGACACCCCCGGCTTCCTCACCTGGTGGAAGAACACCCTCCTGTACGCGGGCGTGGGCACCGCGCTGACGGTCGCGTCCTCGATCCCGGTGGCGTACGCGCTCGCCAAGTTCCGCTTCCGTGGCCGGAACCTGTCGATGATGCTGGTCATCTCGATGATGATGCTGCCGCCGCAGGTCATCATCATCCCGATGTACTTGTTCTGGGCGAAGCAGCTGGATCTGTCGGGCACGCTGTGGCCGCTGATCATCCCGATGGCGTTCGGCGACGCGTTCTCCATCTTCCTGCTGCGGCAGTTCCTGATGACGATCCCGAACGAGTACATCGACGCCGCGAAGGTCGACGGCTGCGGCGACCTGAAGACACTGCTGAAGGTCGTGCTGCCGATGGCCAAGCCGGGCATCGCGGCCGTCGCACTCTTCCAGTTCTTCTACGCCTGGAACGACTACTTCGGGCCGCAGATCTACGCGTCCGAGAACCCCGGCGCCTGGACCCTGAGCTACGGCCTGGAGTCCTTCAAGGGCGCGCACCACACCGACTGGAATCTGACGATGGCCGCGACCGTCCTGGTCATGGCCCCCGTGATCCTCGTGTTCTTCTTCGCTCAGAAGGCGTTCGTCGAGGGCGTCACGCTCACCGGAGTGAAGGGCTGACATGAAACTCGCAGTAGTGGGCGGGGGTTCGACCTACACCCCTGAACTCATCGACGGATTCGCGCGGCTGCGGGACACGCTGCCCGTGGAGGAGCTGGTCCTCGTCGACCCGGCGCCGGACCGGCTGGAGCTGGTCGGCGGTCTGGCCCGGCGCATCTTCGCCAAACAGGGGCACCCCGGCCGCATCACCACGACCGGCGACCTCGACGCGGGCGTGGACGGCGCCGACGCCGTGCTGCTCCAGCTCCGCGTGGGCGGCCAGGCCGCCCGCAACGAGGACGAGACCTGGCCGCTGGAGTGCGGCTGCGTCGGTCAGGAGACCACCGGCGCGGGCGGCCTCGCCAAGGCGCTGCGTACGGTCCCGGTGGTGCTCGACATCGCCGAGCGCGTCCGGCGTGCCAACCCGGACGCCTGGATAATCGACTTCACCAACCCCGTCGGCATCGTGACCCGCGCCCTCCTCCAGGCCGGTCACAGGGCGGTCGGGCTGTGCAACGTGGCGATCGGCTTCCAGCGCAAGTTCGCCGGGCTCCTCGGGGTCGCCCCCACCGATGTGCATCTGGACCATGTGGGCCTCAACCACCTCACCTGGGAGACCCATGTGCGACTGGGCGGCCCCGACGGCGAGAACGTCCTGCCGAAGCTGCTCGCCGAGCACGGTGACGCCATCGCCGGTGACCTGCGTCTGCCGACCGCCGTCCTCGACCGCCTGGGTGTCGTCCCGTCCTACTACCTGCGCTACTTCTACGCGCACGACGAGGTCGTACGGGAGCTGGGTACGAAGCCGTCGCGGGCCGCGGAAGTGGCGGAGATGGAGCGGGAGTTGCTGAAGATGTACGGCGACCCGGCGCTCGACGAGAAGCCGGCGCTGCTGGCGAAGCGGGGCGGGGCCTACTACTCGGAGGCCGCCGTAGACCTCGCCGCGTCCCTGCTGGGCGGCGGCGGGAGCCCGTACCAGGTGGTGAACACCCACAACCGGGGGACGCTGCCGTTCCTGCCCGACGACGCCGTGATCGAGGTGCAGGCGGCGGTCGGGCACTCCGGGGCCGTCCCGCTGCCGGTGGCGCCGGTGGACCCGCTGTTCGCGGGGCTGATGGCGAACGTCACCGCGTACGAGGACCTGGCTCTGGAGGCCGCCCTGCGCGGGGGCCGCGAGCGGGTGTTCCGGGCGTTGCTCGCGCATCCCCTGGTCGGCCAGTACGAGCTGGCCGACGGACTCACCGACCGGCTGATCGCGCACAACCGGGAGCACCTCGCGTGGGCATGACCGCGTCCGGCCCCACCGCCCACACGGGGCCCGAACACACCGACCCCGGCGCCCGCATGGAGGCCGAACACACCGTCCTCGCCGTGGACGCCGGGAACAGCAAGACCGACGTCGCGGTCGTGGCGGGCGACGGGAGTGTGCTCGCCACGGCGCGCGGCGGCGGGTTCCGGCCGCCCGTCGTCGGGGTCCGGCAGGCGGTGGACACGCTCGCCGACGCCGTCGGGCGGGCGTTCGCCGCGGCGGGCGTCACCGCCGTCGGCCATGTCTCCGCGTGCCTCGCCAACGCCGATCTGCCCGTGGAGGAGGAGCAGTTGGCCGCCGCGCTGCACGCGCGCGCGTGGGGGACGACCGTGGAGGTCCGCAACGACACCTTCGCGATACTGCGGGCGGGCGTCGAGGAGCCGCGGGGCGTCGCCGTGGTGTGCGGAGCGGGCATCAACTGCGTGGGCATGCGCCCCGACGGCCGGGTCGCCCGCTTCCCCGCCCTGGGCCGGATCTCCGGTGACTGGGGCGGCGGCTGGGGTCTGTCCGAGGAGGCGCTGTGGCACGCGGCGCGCGCCGAGGACGGCCGGGGCGCCGCGACCGAGCTGGCCCGCGCCCTGCCCGCGCACTTCGGCCTCCCCACGATGTACGCGCTGATCGAGGCCCTGCACCTGGGGCATGTGGAGGACGTGCGGCGCCACGAGCTGACGCCGGTCCTGTTCGCCACGGCCGCCGGCGGCGACCCGGTCGCCCGCGCCCTCGTCGACCGGCTGGCGGACGAGATCGTGAGCATGGCGGTCGTCGCCCTGACCCGGCTCGACCTGCTGGACGAGGAGGCGCCGGTCCTCCTCGGCGGAGGCGTCCTGGCCGCCCGCCACCCCCAACTCGACGACCGGGTGAGGGAGCTGCTGGCCGAGCGGGCCCCCAAGGCCGTACCCCGCGTCGTCACCGCCCGGCCGGTCCTCGGATCGGCGCTCCTCGGGCTGGACCACCAGGGCGCCCCGGCCCGGGCGCACGCCCGCGTAAGAGAGTTTTACGACAGGGTCTGAGCGCGCCGGGAACCGAACAGTTCGGGTTGGCGTATTCATGAGCAGGGGTGGTGCGAGATCTTCGCTGTGCCGCAATCCGACCAAGATCGCGTCAAGGCCTGTTCGGATGTCGGTCCCGGCGGCGATACTTGCGGCCGTGCGTCTCTTCCCGTGCTGACCGGCGCCGGGCGGAGGTGACCGGCGACGACCATGGGGGAGGTCAGGTGACATACCAGCAGCAGAGCACCGCGGCGCCACCGGCAGCGCGGGCGGGCACGTCTCCTGCGATCCCGCCGCAGGCTCCGCCACCGGGGCCGCAGGGGCGGCCGGGGGTGCCCGGGCCGCCGCGGCGCACCGCGTGGGCGGAGGGCGTCGACCGGCTGCGGGCCGGGGCGACCACCGAGCCCGGGCGGCTGCGCGTCATCGGCGCCGTCATCGCCGTCCTGGTCGTCGCGTTCGGCGCGGTCACCGCCTGGGAGATGACGGAACGTTCGGCCGCCGCCGACGACGTACTGCACAGCAGCCAGCCGCTGAGCGCGGACGCGGCGGACATCTACCGTTCCCTCGCCGACGCCAACACGGCGGCCTCCAGCGGCTTCCTCGCGGGCGGCCAGGAGACGGAAGCCTCCCGCGAGCTGTACGAGAAGGACATCAGGGTGGCCGCCGACAAGCTGGTGACCGCCGCGGCCAACTCCGAGCCGGGCTCCGCCTCGGAGAAGACCATCACCAAGCTCAACAAGATGCTTCCCGAGTACAAGGGCCTGGTCGAGCGGGCCCGCGCCAACAACCGGCAGGGCTACCCCCTCGGCGGCGCCTACCTGCGGTACGCGAACTCGAAGATGCAGATCATGCTCGACGACGCCGAGAGTCTCTACACGGTGGAGAACCGGCGGCTGCGCTCCGACTACGACGACGCGACGCCCTATCCGTGGATCGCGATCGGCGCGGGTGTGGTGGCCATCGGAGGCCTCGTGTGGGCCCAGCGGCGCAACTACCGCCGGACGAACCGCGTTCTGAACCACGGGCTGGTGGCCGCCACGGCCGCCACGACGGTCGTCCTGCTCTGGCTGGTGGTCGGCCACACCGTCGCCCGCGCCGGGCTGAACGACTCGTACGACCACGGTGTGCGCTCGCTGAACACGCTCAACGACGCCCGGCTCGCCTCGCTCAAGGCCCGCAGCAACGAGAATCTGACGCTGGTCTCGCGCGGCGCGGAGACCAAGAAAGTGGTCACCGAAGCCGGGACGGAGATCGTGGACACGTACGACTACGACTTCGACCAGCAGATGAAGGAACTCACCACGAAACTGGCCGCCGCCGCGGACCTCGCCGACGACACCACGGGCGTGAAGCCGGTCGAGGCCGCGACGGGCAACATGAAGGTCTGGAAGCAGCGGCACGGGGAAGCCCGCGAGCAGGACGAGCTGGGCAACTACCAGGGCGCGCTCGCCAGGGTCATCGGCTCGAAGGCGGACAAGCCGACGGGCGAGTGCTTCGAGAGCGTGGACAAGAACCTGGACATCGCGCTCAAGCACGAGCGCGCCGAGTTCGAGCGGGCGGCCGGTGACGGGCGGGGCGCGATGAACGGCCTCGTGGCGGGCGCCGCGGTGCTGGCGGTGCTGGCCGCGGCCGGCGCGGTCCTCGGCATCGGGCGCAGGCTGTCGGAGTACCGGTGAGAGGGGGCATGACGATGAACGCGCGACGTCTGCGAGCCAGCCTGAGGGGCTGGGGCGGAGTGGGTGCGATGGCGGTCGTCTGTGCCCTGGCGGCGGTCTTCGCGCTGCTGCTGCCGGTGACCCAGTCACGCGAGGACAAGGCCACGGGCCTCGACGGGCAGGGCATGGCCAACGGTTACCAGACCAGGGCCCCGAAGTGCGTCGACCCCGAGAAGCAGAGCCTGTCCCCGTCCTCCGGCGACCAGAACGGCGCGACGGTCCAGAAGATCAAGAAGCGCGGCTTCCTGCTGGTCGGCGTCGACCAGAACAGCTACCGCTTCGGCTACCGCGACCCGAACAGCGAATCGGACAAGGCCGAGCTGGAAGGCTTCGACATCGATCTCGTGCACGAGATCGCCGACAAGATCATCGGAGAGAAGCCCAACAACGTCCGCTTCCGGGCCATCCCCACCGACCAGCGCATCCCGGCGATCCAGGACGAGAAGGTCGACATGGTGGTGCGCACCATGACGATCAACTGCGAGCGATTGAAGGACGTCGCCTTCTCCTCGCCGTACTTCGAGACCGGCCAGCAGGTGCTCGCCCCGAAGAAGTCGGACATCACCGGGCTCGACAAGTCCCTGGCGGACAAGCGGATCTGCACGGCGAAGGGCTCGACCGCCTGGGACGCGCTGGACGCGGCCAAGAAGGACGGCACCCTCGTCGCGTCCGCCGACTTCGAGAAGCGCACCGTGCCGAACCAGCTCGACTGCCTGGTGCGGCTGCAGCTCGGCGAGGCCGACGCCGTGGTGACCGACGGGGCGCTCGCCGCGAGCCAGGCCGCGCAGGATCCGACGGTCGGGCTCAAGGGCGAGCCGTTCACGGACGAGTTCTACGGCGTGGCGATGAAGAAGGACGCCGACGACCTGGTGCGCCGGGTCAACCAGATCCTGGTGGACTACCGCAAGGACGGCTGGCAGCAGTCGTACGACACGTGGCTCGCCGAGAGCCTCGGCGAGTCGTCCGGGCCGCCGCCGGTCCAGTACAAATGACCACGGCACACGCGTAGTTCCGCACACACGGTTCCGCACGTGGTCCCGTACCGGGACGACGGGGCAAGCAGCGCAGGCAACAGGAAACGAGGGGTGATCGATGGGCGTCGCGGGACCATCCGGGCCGGTACTGGACCGGGACGAGGTGGACCGTGCGCTGGCGCGCCTCGGCGCGGAGCACGAGGCCATCGAGACCTCGCTCCTCGCCCTGCAGGACCACGCGGGCCGCAGACTCCTCGAAGGTGCCGAGCTCACGGGCACGACCAGGGAGCGCTGGGAGACCGTCGAGGCCTCGATCACCCTGCTCTGGTCCTACTTCGACGCGTACGCCGACGCGTTGCGCTCCGCCCGCGAGATCCGCTCCCGCAGGCGCTGGTCGAACCGCGACGACCTCGTGGAGCTGACGGAACTGCTGCGCGGCGAGAGCGTCACGGTGGCCGGCAGCGCCACCGCCAACGCCGCGGCGCCCACGATGGCGGGCACCGGCAGACTGAGCGAGCGCTTCACCCTCGCCGAACTCGTCGAGCGGATGAACGAGTTGTACGCGACGTCGCTGGACATGGTCGTCACGGCCGACGCCGTGTGGTCGGCGCTGCCCGCGCGGATAGATCTACTGGCGGCGGAGTTGCAGCGCACCCGCAAGCTGGCGCACTCCGTGGGCGTACGGCCCGGTGAGCACCCCTCGGGCGACGACCTGGAGCGCATCACCCGCACGCTGACATCGTTGCGCGAGCAGGTGGTGTCCGATCCGCTGGCCTTCTGGGCGCCCGCGCAGGGGAGTTCGGCGCCGGGCGGCGGCCGTCCCGACACGACGCGCTACGACCGCGAGGCGCGCGCGCTGGACGAGGTGCGCCGGGAGATCGACGCCGTGCTCACCGTGCGGCAGGACGCGGAGGCCCGGCTGGTGCGGCTGCGGGACGTGCTGAGCCGCGCGGACCGCACGCTGGCCGAGGCGCGGAGCGCGCGCGGCGAGGTGCTGGCGAAGATCGCCGCCTCCGAGGTGCCCGCCGTGAGCGGCCCGCCCACCGCGCTGCAGGAGCAGCTGGCGACGGCCTCCGAGTACCGCAGGCACGCGCAGTGGCACCGCCTCTCGCCCCTGCTGGAGGCACTGGAGGAGAAGGCCGAGGACGAACTGCTGCGGGCGCGCGAGTCGTTGTCCGCGGTGACCGCGCCGCTGGCGGTCCGCGCGGAGCTGCGCGGCCGTCTCGACGCGTACAAGGCGAAGGTCGCACGGCTCGGCTTCGCCGAGGACCCGCTGCTCGTGGAGCGGTACGACGCGGCGCGCCGCATGCTGTGGAGCGCGCCCTGCGACCTGCGGGTGGCGGAACAGGCGGTGCTGCGCTATCAGCAGGCGGCCGCCGAGGTGCTCGTACCGAGGGTCCCCGGCAACGACGGACCACAGGACCGGAGGGGGGAGTCATGAGTCAGCCGGACGAAGGTCGGCAGAGTCAGCGGAGTGGGCAGAAACAGTGCCAGCGCCCCGGTTGCACGGGGTCGTACGAGGACATGGGCGGCGGCGAGCTGTACTGCGACACCTGCGGTCTGGCGCCGGTCGTGTCATCCAGCGGAATGGTGGGTTCCCCGCCGACCGGGATCACGGCGGGCGGCAGGAGTTCGCGCGGCTCCGGCAGCGGGAGTTCGCGCTCCGGCTCCCGTGCGTCCTCCCGCTCCTCGTCGCGCTCCGCCCAGTCCCGGCGTTCGGTGTCGGGCCGCCTCTCGCGCGCCGTCTCGGGGCGGTCGACGGGCCGTTCGGTGTCGGTGCGCAGCTCCGGTTCGGCGGCCGGGTCCTCCGGCCGCGGCCGGCTCGGCGTCGGTCTCGTACAGGTCCCGGACGTGCCGCGGCCCGATCCGCGCGCGATGGTGCAGGAGAACCCCGAGGTTCCGGAGCGGAAGCGATTCTGCTCGCGCTCCGACTGCGGTGCGCCGGTGGGGCGTTCGCGCGGCGGGAGCTCCGGACGCACGGAGGGTTTCTGCACCAAGTGCGGCCACCCGTACTCGTTCGTGCCGAAGCTGCGGACCGGCGACATCGTGCACGGCCAGTACGAGGTCATGGGCTGCCTCGCGCACGGCGGGCTCGGCTGGGTCTATCTCGCCGTCGACCGGGCGGTGTCCGACCGCTGGGTGGTCCTCAAGGGCCTGCTCGACACGGGCGACCAGGACGCCATGGCCGCCGCGATCTCCGAGCGCCGCTTCCTCGCCGAGATCGAGCACTCGAACATCGTGCGGATCTACAACTTCGTGGAGCACCTCGACCAGCGCACCGGCTCCCTCGACGGCTACATCGTCATGGAGTACGTCGGCGGCAAATCCCTCAAGGAGATCGCCAACGACCGCCGCACCGCGGCCGGGAAGCGTGACCCGCTGCCGGTGGAGCAGGCCTGCGCGTACGGCATCGAGGCCCTGGAGGCGCTCGGCCATCTGCACAGCCGCAACCTCCTGTACTGCGACTTCAAGGTCGACAACGCGATACAGACCGAGGACCAGCTCAAACTGATCGACATGGGCGCGGTGCGCAGGATGGACGACGACGAGTCGGCCATCTACGGCACGGTCGGCTACCAGGCCCCGGAGGTCGCCGACGTGGGCCCCTCGGTCGCCTCCGACCTGTACACGGTCGCCCGCACCCTGGCGGTCCTGACCTTCGACTTCCAGGGCTACACGAACGTGTTCGTGGACTCCCTGCCGGACCCCGACAACATCGAGGTCTTCCGCACCTACGAGTCGTTCTACCGGCTGCTCGTGCGGGCCACCGATCCCGACCCGGCCCGCCGGTTCGCCTCCGCGCAGGAGATGGCCGAGCAGCTCACGGGTGTGCTGCGCGAGGTCGTCTCCGTACAGACGGGGCATCCGCGGCCCGCGCTGTCCACCCTGTTCGGGCCCGAACTGAAGGTCACGGACACGGAGTTGTTCGGCAAGCTGAGCGGGGACGTGTCCCGGCTGGGCGTGCGGGTCGTGCCCGTACGGGAGAAGCGGGTGAGGAAGAAGGGCGCGCCGGCCGCGCGGGCCGCGGCGAACGGTGCTCCGTGGCCCGGGGCGAACGGTTCACCGGAGCCGGTGGCCGGGGCGAACGGTGCGCCGTGGCCGACGGCGGGGACGAACGGCTCACCGGTCCTGGCGCCCGCTCAGGCCTCCCTCGTCAAACCGCTGGACACCTCGGCCGCCTCGCTCGCGCTCCCGGTCCCCCATGTCGACCCCGGCGATCCGAACGCCGGGTTCCTGGCGGGGCTCATGGCGTCCGCGCCCGCGGAGCTGATCAGCGCACTGCGCTCGGCGCCCGCCGGCTCCCCGGAGCTGCGGCTGCGCGAGCTGCGGGCCCGCCTGGAGATGGGCGAGCTGGACCACGCGACCAGGGCGCTCGAATCCCTGGAGACGGACCATCCCGACGACTGGCGGGTCGTCTGGTACCGGGGCTTGGCGGCGCTGGCGGCCGGCGACCACGAGATGGCGGCGGTGTCCTTCGACGCGATCTACGACGCGTTCCCGGGTGAGCCCGCGCCCAAGCTGGCCCTCGGCCTGTGCGCGGAGGTCCTGGGGCAGCTGGACAACGCCGCCGAGTACTACCGGCTGGTGTGGATCACCGACCCGAGCTATGTGAGCGCCGCGTTCGGCCTGGCCCGCGTCCAGCTCGCGGCGGGCGAGCGAGCGCACGCCGTACGGACGTTGGAGTCGGTGCCGGAGTCCTCGATCCACTACACGGCGGCGCGGGTCGCCGCGGTCCGGGCGCGGCTGAGGCAGCGCCTGGCCGAGGCCGTCCCGCGCGCACCGGGAGCACCGGGGGTACCGGGAGTCCCAGGAGCACCGGGTACGGATGTGGCTCGGCGGGGGCCGGCCGGTCCAGGGGTTTCCGGGGCGCCGTTCCTGGACGACCTGACCTCGGCCGCGGCCCAGGTCGAGGCACTGGACGAGTACGGCCTGGACGCGGTGCGCCGCGAGCAGTTGTCCACAGAGGTCCTTGGCTGCGCCCTGGACTGGGTACTCTCCGGTATCCAGGGTTCCGCCCCACCGGCCACCGGTACGCGGACCGTACTGCTCGGCAGTGACCTGGACGAGCGTGGTCTGCGTTTCGGTCTGGAGCGTTCGTACCGGACACTGGCCAGGCTCGCCACAGGTGGCGAGGAGAGGATCGATCTGGTGGAGCGCGCCAACCGCTACCGCCCCCGGACGTGGGTGTAATTCATGTCGCAGATGCCCCAACTGGCCGCCTGCCCCAGCTGTGAGGAACCGCTGGAGTCGGGAGACCGATTCTGCGGTGCGTGCGGGTACGACCTGTCGGCCGTACCAGCGCCGCCGGACGACAACCCCACGATCACCATGAACGGCTCGGGTCCACGGCCTCCTTCGGCCGCCGTGGACTGGCCCGTCGCGCCCGAGCAGGACAGCTCGGGCGCACCGGCGGCCGTGGTCCTGCCGACGGACATCGAGGGCCGGGAGTCGGGCGGCTCCGACAGCCCCGGCGTACGGTTCGACCGGCCCCCTCAGCCGTCCGCACCGCCCCATGCGCAACCGCACGCACAGCCGCAGGCCCAGCCGCACGCGCAGCCACCGGCTCATGTCGCGGCGCACGCCCCGGCCCAGGCGGCGACGGCTCACGGGGCATCGGCGCACGGATCCTCGACCCACGGGGCGTCGGCCCACGCGGCGTCGGAACCGGACGAGTACCCGCTCGCCGCTCCGCTGCCTCCCGAGGTGCCCACGGACGACCTGCCGACGGTCGAGGTACCCACGGTCGACGCACCGCTCGCCGATCCGCGGACGGCCGACCTCGCGACACCCTCCGCGGGCCTGAAGGTCTGTGTGGCCTGCCGCGCGGGCCAGGTCGACCGGGACGGCTACTGCGAGAACTGCGGGCACGCCCAGCCGCGCGAGCGCGACCACATGGAGCAGGAGCTGGACGCGGTCGCCGCGGTCAGCGACCGCGGGCTGCGCCACCACCGCAACGAGGACGCGTTCACGGTGTCCTCGACCGCGCTGCCCGACGGCTCCCCCGCGGTCGTCGCGATCGTCTGCGACGGCGTCTCCTCGGCGACCCGCCCCGACGAGGCCTCCCTGGCGGCCTCCCGCGCGGCGGGCGAGTCGCTCCTGGCGGCCCTGCCCCTGGGCACGCACCCGCAGCAGGCCATGCACGACGCGATCATCGCGGCCTCGGAGGCGGTCAACTCCCTGGCGGACCCCGCCCCCTCGGCCCACGAGCACCAGCCGCACGTGAACGCACCGGCCTGCACCCTCGTCGGCGCCGTCGTCACCCCCAGCCTGCTGGTCGTCGGCTGGGTCGGCGACAGCCGCGTCTACTGGGTGCCCGTGGACCGGTCGTCACCGCCGGCCCGGCTCACCGAGGACGACTCGTGGGCGGCCCAGATGGTCGCCGCGGGTCTGATGAGCGAGGCGGAGGCTTACGCGGACGAGCGCGCCCACGCCATCACGGGCTGGCTCGGAGCGGACTCGTACGAACTGGAGCCGCACACCGCTTCCTTCAAGCCGGACCGGCCCGGTGTGGTCGTGGTGTGCACCGACGGGCTGTGGAACTACGCGGAGGGCGCGGAGGAAATGGCCGAGGTCGTCCCGGCCGACGCCGCGGACCGGCCGCTGCACAGCGCCCAGGTCCTGGTGGGCCACGCCCTGGACGGCGGGGGCCACGACAACGTAACAGTGGCCGTCCTTCCGTTCCCGGCGCCCCAACAGGGGGCAGGATCGGCCTAAGAGGCCCAAGAGGTACGAAACGGTAGGGACGGCTGGGACCGTAGGGACCAGAGAGACCGTAGCGGCTTCGCGCGGCCAGGACCGGAGGGGACCGGTCCGCCTACCGATATCACCCACGACCTGTGGGAGTCCTGAGGGGGAGCAGAGAAGGCATGGCCAATTTCTCGAAGTCGAACGTGCCGCAGTTCTCGGTGGAGGTCTACCAGAACGAGTACCTGCCGGAGGGCGGCCGCGAGGTCAACGCGATCGTGACGGTCACCTCCACGGGCGGCGGCACGGTCGGGAGTGCCGTCGCGGCACCCCACCTGTACACGCCGGGGCAGAGCCCGGACGCGGCCGTGGCGATCATGGTCGACTGTTCCGGGTCCATGGACTACCCGCCGACCAAGATGCGCGGTGCCAGGGACGCGACGGCCGCCGCGATCGACGCGGTGCGTGACGGCGTGCACTTCGCGGTGATCGGCGGGACGCATGTGGCCAAGGAGGTCTACCCGGGCGGCGGCGAGCTGGCCGTCGCCGACGCGCAGACCCGTGAGCAGGCGAAACAGTCGCTGCGCAAGCTCAGCGCGGGCGGCGGCACCGCGATCGGCACCTGGCTCAAGCTGGCCGACCGGCTGCTGTCCTCGGCGGACGTCGCCATCCGGCACGGCATCGTGCTCACCGACGGCCGCAACGAACACGAGTCGCCCGAGGACCTGAAGGCCGCCCTGGACGCCTGCGCCGGCCGCTTCACCGCCGACGCGCGGGGCGTCGGCACGGACTGGGAGGTCAAGGAGGTCACCGGCATCGCGTCCGCGCTGCTCGGCACCGCGGACATCGTGGCCGATCCGGCGGGCCTGTCCGCCGACTTCACGCAGATGATGGAGACGGCCATGGGCAAGGAGGTCGCGGACGTCGCGCTGCGGCTGTGGACCCCGCTCGGCACCTCCATCAAGTTCGTCAAGCAGGTCGCGCCGACGGTCGAGCAGCTGACCGACCGCCGCACCGAGGCGGGCCCGCGCGCCGGCGACTACCCCACCGGTTCCTGGGGGGACGAGTCCCGCGACTACCACGTGTGCGTCGAGGTGCCCGAGGCCGGCCTCGGGCAGGAGATGCTCGCCGCCCGCGTCTCCCTGGTGATCCCGCAGGGCGACGGCACCGCCCAGACCCTGGGCGCGCAGGGGCTCGTACGGGCCGTGTGGACCGATGACATGACGGCGTCCACGTCGATCAATCCGCAGGTCGCGCACTACACAGGTCAGGCGGAACTGGCGCAAGTCATCCAACAGGGGCTGGATGCGCGTAAAGCGGGAGATGCCGACGGGGCAACGGCCAAACTCGGCCGGGCGGTTCAGCTCGCGAGCGCGTCCGGAAACGCGGATACGGCGAAACTGCTTGCGAAGGTGGTGGACGTGGTCGATGCCGCGGCAGGTACTGTGCGATTGAAGGCGAAGGTCGCGGAGGCCGACGAGATGACTCTCGAAACACGGTCCACAAAGACTGTTCGTGTAAAGAAGTAGAGCAGTACGCGCACACTACGTAGCGGTACGCGAGCATCACGCACGCGGTTTTGCACAACTCACGGTCCCCGGTGGGCCGCTCAGGAGAGGGGGAAGCGCCGACATGCCGACCTGCCCGAACGGACACCAGTCGGGTTCCGACGACTGGTGCGAGGTCTGCGGTCACCGCATGGCCGGTGCCGTGCCCCCGCCCCCTCCGCCGCCGCCCCCGGCGGCCGGTTACGGCTACCCGCCGCCCGGTTCGCCCCCGCCCCCCGGCCAGGGCGGCCGTCCTCATCTCTCCGCGGTGCCCGATCCGGCGCCCGAGGCGGAGCTGTGCCCGCAGTGCCGTACCCCGCGCGAGGGCGGGGCGCCGTTCTGCGAGGAGTGCCGGTGGAACTTCCTGACGAACACCGCGACCTCGTACACCCCGGCCGCCCCGCGCCCTCCGGGCCCCGGTCCCGGCGGTCCCGGTCCCGGCGGTCCCGGTCCCGGTGGGCCGAACCCGGCGCTCCGCTTCCAGCAGCCGCCGCCTCCCGGACAGTCCGGCCCCACGCACGGCGGCTTCGACTACCAGGGCTCCCGGCCCTCGCAGATGAACCGGCCCGCGGAACCGATCCCGCCCTACGGCGAGGACCCCTCGGGCTTCCCGGGTGACCCTTCTCGACCGGTACCGCCACCGCCCGGCCCCGGCGGCACCAGCCCCGGAGCCCCTGGCGGGTACGGCGCCCCCGGAGACCCCGGCGGGTACGGCGGCCCGGGCGGACCCCCGCCCGGCGGACCTGGTGGACCCGGTGGACCCGGTGGTCAAGGTAACCAGGGTGGTTACGGCGGCCCCAGTGGCCCCGGTGGCCCCAACGGACCCGGCGGTCCCAACCGTCCCGGTGGCCCGAACGGCCCCGGCGGCGGCCAGGGCGACCCCGGTGCCCCGCAGGGGTTCCAGCAGTCCGGCCCGCCCGCTCCGCCCGCGTATCCGCAGGAGACCGGCTACCCGCAGGAGACCGGCCGACCTCAGGCGCCGGGCGGCCCGTCCTTCGGCGGCGGCGCGGACGACTGGGTGATCTCACCGCCGGCGCCCGGCACCCCCGGCGGCCCGCCCGCACCCGGCGGCCCGCCCGGCGGCGGCTACGGCTATCCGCAGTCCGGCTCGACGCAGGCGCCCGCCGGGTACCAGCAGCCGCAACAGCCGCAGCAGTCGTTGTCGTGGAGCATCACCATCGGGCCCGACCGTGAGTACTTCATGGCGATGATGCAGCGCTCAGGGCCGGAGGCCGCGGGGCTGAACCTGCCCGCGTACTCGCCGGAACAGCAGCGTCCGCTCAGTGGCAACCAGATCACGATCGGCCGTCGCCGCCACTCCACGGGCGACACCCCGGACATCGACCTGTCGGTGCCGCCGGAGGACCCGGGCGTCTCGCACCAGCACGCGGTCCTCGTCCAGCAGCCGGACAGCAGCTGGGCGGTCGTCGACCAGAACTCCACCAACGGCACCACGGTCAACGGCGCCGAGGAGCCCATCCAGCCCTTCGTCCCCGTGCCGCTCCAGGACGGCGACCGGGTGCACGTGGGCGCCTGGACGACGATCACGATCCGGCGGGGTTAGGAACCGGGCAGCGGCCAGGTGTACGGCCCCTCGGGGGCGTCCAGCCACGCCCACGCGCGGTCACCGGCGACCGTGATCCCGTACCGCTCGCGCGGCGGCCACCCGTCGGGCCCCCACAGCGTGTGCGCCTCGTCCGCGGTGAGGCCGTCCGCCGTCAGGGTCAGCAGGAACCGGAACAGCTCGTGGCTCCTGGCCCGGTGCGGCAGGCCCGCCAGGGGCACGTCCGGGTCCTCGCGCTCGGTCCTGCTCCCGCCGCGCAGGGGCACGAAGTAGGCGGACGTGTGCAGGAAGCGGCCTTCGGCGTGCCCGGCGTCCCGCACCCGCAGGGCGATGAGGCCGGTGGCGAACGGGGCGAGGATCCGGGCGCCGGGGCGGCACTGGGCGAGCCAGGAACGCGGGACCGAGTTCAGCGCGCAGGTGGCGACGACACGGTCGAAGGGGGCCCGCTCGGGGCAGCCGCGCGCTCCGTCGCCGGTGACGACGACCGGCCGGTGGCCCGCGGCGGCCAGGTGCCGCCGAGCGGACTCGGTGATCTCCGGGTCCAGGTCGACCGTGGTGACCAGGTCCTCGCCCAGCCGGTACGAGAGCAGCGCCGCGTTGTAGCCGGTGCCCGCGCCGATCTCCAGGACCGCGTCCCCGTCCCGCACCTCCAGCTCGGCCAGCATCTTGGCCATCAGGGACGGCTGGCTGCTGGACGACAGCAGTTCGCCGTCGCGCAGGCGGGTGGCCAGCGGGGTGTCCGCGTACGCCCCGCGCAGCCACTCCTCGCGTCGGCGCGGGCTGGGATCCTCGCCCCATCTGCGCTCGTAGCCGCCGCGGGTGCCCACGTAGTAGTACGGCACGAAGAGGTGGCGCGGGACGTTGTCGAAGGCCGCCCGCCAGACCGGGTCGGCGTCCCAGGCACCGCTCTCGTCGATCTCGCGCACCAGCGCCGCCCGCGCCGTGGCGGCGAGGTCGTCGAGCCCATGGTCGATGGCGTACGCGCTCATACCTCCACTGTGCTGCGGGACGGGCCGGGAGGCGAGCGGCGGGACCGCACGATCCGGAACCGGCCCTTCGATCCGCAACCGGCGCCTTCCATCCGCAACCGGCGCCTTCCATCCGGAACCGGTCCATCCGATTCGGGTGGTCCTAAGCCTTGAGTCCTCGGTCGGGGCGTCTGAGACCATGGACGGTGTGAAAGAGATTCGGCGCGGCACGCTTCAGGAGCAGACCTTCTACGAGCAGGTCGGCGGCGAGGAGACCTTCCGGCGCCTGGTGCACCGGTTCTACGAGGGTGTCGCCGAGGACCCGCTGCTGCGGCCCATGTATCCCGAGGAGGACCTGGGCCCGGCCGAGGAGCGCTTCACGCTGTTCCTGATCCAGTACTGGGGCGGTCCGACCACGTACAGCGAGAACCGCGGTCATCCCCGGCTGCGGATGCGTCACGCCCCCTTCGCGGTCGACCGGGCGGCCCACGACGCCTGGCTGAAGCACATGCGGGTCGCCGTCGACGAGCTCGGCCTCTCCGAGGAGCACGAGCACACGCTCTGGAACTACCTGACGTATGCGGCCGCTTCGATGGTGAACACCGAAGGCTGAACTGCAACGCCCCTCGAAGGCCCCTCGAAGACCGAACAGCACCGTCCACCAAAAGTTGATCGGCACCCGCTGACGCGCGCATTCCGGTCGCGCGTCGCCGGATTCCGATCACGATCCGGTCAAACCCGGTCCTCAAGCGCTTACCCGCGCCCCCTCCCCTCTGACAGCATCATCGGAGATCCGGGGTGTCCGGTGATACGGCGGGGGGCCGGGTGACGGGGTTCGTCCTACTGCGTGTGCGAGCGCATCGTTTGCTGCTGACCGCCGCGCTGCTCACGGTCCTGCTCACCACGGCCGTCCTGGCGACCCTGACCGCGTACTCGGGAGCGATCGGCGACGCGGCTCTGCGCCACTCGCTCCTCGACACCTCGGCGGGCACCCGGAGCGGCACGGGCTCCGGGAAGAGCGGCGGCTCCGGCACCGCCTCGCAGAGCGCGGCGGCCACCACGCTGGTCGTCAAGGCCGATGTCCCCGCGGAGGAACGCGAAACCGCCGACAAGGCCGTACGGGACGGGGCCCGGCGCACCTTCGACGGACTGCCCGTGACCGTGCGGACGCTGACCCGGTCGGGGCCGTACGCGCTGCCGAGGTCCCTGCAGGAGCCCGCGGCCCGCTCGGAGGACCCGGATCTCACCCACTTCGCGGCGCTGGATCCCACCCAGGTGCGGACCGTCGAGGGACGCCCGCCCCGCGCCCCGGGCGAGCTCGCCGGCGGCGACGGGATCGAGGTGGCCCTTCCCGAGACCGCCGCACGCCGGCTGGGGCTCGAACCGGGGGCGCGGCTGACCCTCGTCGACCGGTTCGACGGCCCGAAGGTTCGGGTTCTGGTGACCGGTCTGTACCGGCCCGTGCGCGTCACCTCGCCCTACTGGCAGTTGGACGACCTGCACGGACGCGGGGTCAGCAGGCTCGACTTCACGACGTACGGGCCGCTGCTGGCGGACCCCGCGGTGCTCGCGGCCACCGGAGACGGACGGCTGGTCAGCTCCGGCTCGACCGGCTGGCTGGCGTCCGCGGACTTCTCGGCACTGACGACCGCACGGATCGGGGACCTGCGGGACGCGGCGGGCGCCGGGCCCCGTTCGCTGCTCAAGTCGCCCTCGCTGCACGGCACCACGGCGATCACGACATCGTTGCCGGAGGAACTGGACCGGGTCGAGCGGTCGTTGCTGGTCTCCCGTTCGACGCTGCTGATCGTCGCGCTCCAGCTCGCACTGCTCGCCGGCTACGCCCTGCTGCTCGTGGCCCGGCTGCTGAGCGTCGAACGAGCCGACGAGACACGGCTGTTGCGGGCGCGCGGCGCCTCACGCGGGCGGGTGGCCGGGCTCGCCGCGCTGGAGGCCTCGCTCCTCGCCCTGCCCGCCGCGGTCTGCGCGCCGCTGCTCACCGGGCCGCTGACACGGCTGCTGGCCGGACAGGGGGCGCTGTCGCGGATCGGGCTGCGCCTGGACACCTCGGCGGTGGCCGGCGGGGTGTGGCTGACCGCCGCCGCGGTCGCCCTCGGGTGCGCGCTGGCGGTGACCGTACCCGTGCTGACGGCACGGTCGGACGGTACGGGAGGCGGCCGTGCCCGCGCGCTCCCGGCGCCGGTACGGGCGGGTGCGGACGTCGGCCTGCTGGTCGTCGCGGCGGTCGCGTACTGGCAGTTGAGCCGGCAGACGTCCGGCGCCGTCGCCTCCACCGGCACCGGCCGGTCGGCGGGGACGTCCACGGACACGCTCGGCATCGACCCCCTCCTGGTCTCCGCCCCCGCGCTGGCCCTGCTGGCCGGGACCGTGCTCACCCTGCGCCTGCTGCCACCCGTGGCGCGTCTCGCCGAGCGGCACGCGGCCGGCGGCCGGGGACTGCCCACGGCGCTCGCGGGCTGGCAGTTCAGCCGTCGCCCGATGCGCGGCGCCGGACCCGTCCTGCTGCTCGTCCTCGCGGTCGCCATGGGCATGCTCGCGATCGGCCAGGGCGCGTCGTGGAACCGCTCGCAGGACGACCAGGCGGGCTTCCTGGCCGGCACCTCCGTACGGGTCCTCGCGGGCGGCGAGGACGGCTTGACCCGGGCCGGGCTGTACGCGGGCCTCGACGGCGTACGCGGGGCGGCACCCGCCATGCGTACGTCGCTGCCGCTGTCCGGCAACCGGACGGCGGCGGTGCTGGCGCTGGACACGCGGAACACCTCCGCGATGCTGCTGCGCGGGGACCTGGCGGACAAGCCTGTCGCGCGGCTGCTGGCGGGGATCGGCCCGGAACGGTCGGGACCGGCGGGCGTGACCCTGCCGAAGGGCAGCACGCGGCTGGACCTGGAGCTGCGGATCCGGGCGACCGCACAGTCCCCGGGTTCGAACTCGGACTCGGGCTCAGGGCCAGCCGGTTCGGGCTCGAACCCGGCGGCGTACCGCTCCAAGATGTCGGCGGACGTGACCGTGACGCTGGAGGACCGCTACGGCACCCCGTACCGCATGTCCGCCGGTGAACTCCCCGCCGACGGCAGGGCGCACCGCCTCACCCTGGAGCCGGCCCAGGCCGACCGGTCCCCGTCCGACCGGCCCGCCGAACCGCTCTCGCTGACCGGGATGCAGCTGGACATGTCCCAGCCGACCGGACGTGCCGAGGAACACCGGTTGTCCGTCGAGGAGTTGGCGGCCACGGGAGCCGGGGGGACGGAACAGCGGCTGACGGCGCCCGCCTCCTGGCAGGTGACGTCGGAGAACAACCAGACCACGGCGGACCCCAAGGCGGGCAACACCCCGACGGACCCGGACGTGACGTCGGAGAGCCCGCTGACCGTGACCTACGGAACCGGATACATCCCCCGTGAGACCCCCTGGGAGACCTCGTCGTTGACGATCCGGGTGCGGCCGGAGCGGTCGGCCGCGCCCGAGGTCGAGGCCGTGGCGACCGACGACTTCCTGAAGGCCGCGGGCGCGCGCGAGGGAGAACGGCTCGACGTCCCCTTCGGCGGCTCGGCCGTACCCGTACGGATCGTGGCGAGCGCACGCGCGCTGCCGACCACGGAGGGCTCCGGGACGTCGGACGGCGCGCGGAGTTCCGGCGGGGCGCTGCTGGTCGATCTGCGCTCCGTGAACCGGGTGCTGGAGGAGCGGTACGGGGAGAGCGTCGCGCCCACCGAATGGTGGCTGCGGACCGCGCCGGGTGCCGCGGCGCACGTGGCGGCACAGCTGCGTGAACAGCCCGATGTCGAGCCGACGCAGGTCGTCGTGCGTGACGAGATCGCGGAGCGGCTGCGGGACGATCCGTTCGGGGCGGGTCCTGAGGCGGCGTTCGCCGCGGCCTCCGTGGTCGCCGCCGCGCTGGCCGCGGTCGGCTTCGCGGTGAGTACGGCGGGCTCGTTGCGGGAGCGTGGCGCCGAGTTCGCCCTGCTCCGCGCGCTGGGGGCGCCACGCCGTCAGCTGGCCCGGCTGGTCGCCGCCGAGCAGGGGGTGCTGGTGGCGCTGGCCCTGGTGGTGGGGGTGGCGTTGGGAGCGGTACTGACCCGGGCGGTGATTCCGTTGATCGTGCTGACGTCCCGGGCCACCCGGCCGGTCCCGGAGGTACTGGTGCAACTGCCGTTCGCCCGCGTCGCGTTGCTGCTGGCGGGCCTGGTGGTCGCGCCGCTGGTCGTCACCGGTGTGCTGGTGCTGCGGCGGGGCGACGCCGCCTCGTCGCTCCGGTCGTTGCGTGTGCTGCACGAGCAGGGGGGTGAGTGAGGTGGGCCGCCGCTGGACCTTCACGCGTCGGGAGAACGAGGGGGACCGCCGTCGGATCTTCGCGCGCCGGAAGAACGAGATGGGACGCCGTCGGATCTTCGCGCGCCGGGACGCCGAACGGCCCGTCGCGCCCTGGATCCGTACCAGGCTGCGCGCCGCACCCGACGCCGCCGTCGCGCTCGCCCTGCTGGTGACGGCGACCGTCTGCCTGGCCGCGTCCTTCCCGCGCGCCGTCGACCGTTACGAGGACGCGGGCCTGCGCCGGGCGGTCGCCGACGCCACGGCGCCCAGGACCTCCGTGATGGTGTCGGCCCCGCCGCCCGCCCTCGGCGCCACGCAGGGGGAACGCGAGTCGGCCCTGCGTCCGGCCGCCCTGCGCGACCGGTACACCCGCATCCTGGACGTGGCCGAGCGCCCGCTGGTCGCCGACCCCCGGCAGTCCGCGTACGGCGTCCGCACCACGAAACCCCTCGAAGCGGCGGAGAAGTGGCTGCCGAGGCCGACCGGGCTGCCCACGCAGATGACCCTCGTCGCGCAGAACGGCCTCGCCGAACACGCCCGGCTGAGCGCGGGCCGTCTCCCGCGCGCCGACGGCGAGGTGAGCGCCACGACCCCGGAGCTGGAGGCCGCGGTCACCGAGGAGACCGCCGACCGCCTGCACATCGAGGTGGGTTCGGTCATCCACGTCCCCGCCGTCGAACGCGCCCCGCTCGCCGTGCGCGTCACCGGCATCGTCGCCCCGCGCGAGCGGGAGGGCGCCTACTGGGCCGCGCAGCCCATCCTGCGCACCCCGTCCCTCGTGCGCCTGCCCACCCAGGGCGCCGAGCCGAGCACGTACTGGCTCGGCGCGCTCCTGCTGGCCCCGGAGGCGGCACCGGCGATCCTCGGCACCCCCGGCGCCCCCGCGCGCTACTGGCAGCTGGCCCCGGCCCTCTCCGCCCTGACCGCGAACGACCTGCCCCGCCTGGCCACCGCGATCGCCACACTGGAGTCCGGGCCCGGCCTGTCGAAGGTACGCGCGTTCACCGACCCGGCGGCCGACGCGAGCACCGACCTCGACGACGTCCTCGCCTCGTACGCCGAACTGCGTTCCGGCATCAGCCCCCTGGTCGCCGTCGCCGCCGTCGGCAGCGCCTCGGTCGCGGCCGTCGTCCTGCTCATGGCCGGTGGCCTCGCCGCCGACCGCCGCCGCGGCGAACTCGCCCTGCTGCGCGCCCGAGGGGTCTCCCTGCGCGGTCTCACGGCCCGGCTGTCCGCCGAGGCGGCGGTGGTCGCGATACCGGCGGCGGCGCTCGGCCTCGCGGGCGCCCTGCTCGCCGTCCCGTACGGCCGTCTGTCGTACGCCGTCTGGACCGCCGCCGCGGTCGCGCTCCTCGCCTGCGCCATGCTTCCCGTACGCGCCTGGGTCACCCACCGTGCCGTACGCGTCCACGGCGACCGCGAGGACCTCGCTTCCGTACGCCCCTCACGGCGCCGCACCGTCGCCGAACTCACCCTGCTGGTACTGGCGTCGGCGGCGGTGTTCGCGCTGCGCAGCCGCGGGACGTCGGGCGGTTCCAGCGGAGCGGCCGGCTCCGGCGACACGGCGGACCTGGACACCTCCGGCTCCGGCGATCAACTCGTGGCACTGGCACCGGTGTTGATCGGTGTGATCGCCGCACTACTGCTGGTCCGGCTCTATCCGCTGCCGCTGCGCTGGCTGGCCCGCCCCGCCGGCCGGCTGCGCGGGGCGGTCGGCCACCTCTCGCTGGCCCGCGCCGGCCGCACCTCCGTCTCCACGGTGATGCCCCTGCTCGCCCTGCTGACGGCGCTCACCACGGCCGCGTTCGGAGGGTCGGTCCTCGCGGGCGTCGCGGACGCGCGGGACCGGGCGGCCCTGCTGAGCCTCGGAGCCGACGCGCGCATCGAGGTCATGGGGCCACTGCCCGCCTCCCTCCCCGAACAGATCCGCTCGATGTCCGGCGTACACGAGGTCACTCCCCTGAGCATCGGCTACGAGGCGAAGGCCGGGAGCAGCCTGGAGACGGTGCCCCTGGCCGGTGTGGAGCCGGGTGAGTACGCCGAGTTGGCGCAGCGCACGCGCCTGGGAGCCTTCGCCGCGGGCGAGTTGAAGGCCCCGGCTGACGCGAAGGCCTCAGCGAATGGCACCTCGGCCTCCCCGACGGGCGCCGGGAACGGCTCCTCGGCCTCCCCCGGGACGGGAGGTTCCACGGCCGCAGAGACATCCGCAGGCTCCCCGCTGCCCGCCCTCGCCTCCCCCACCGTCGCCGAGCGTTTCGGCACGCAGCCCTTCCCGGTGCGTCTGGGGGACGGCAGCACCATCAGCGTCCGCGTCACCGTCGTACGCGAGCTGACCCCGGCCGTGTCGGGAACCGAGTTCCTCGTCGTGGACCGCGCCGGTCTCGGCGCCGCTCCCGCGCGGCCGACGGCGCTCCTGCTGACCGGCGACCGGATGGACGCGGGTGCCCTGCGCAAGGTCGCGGGCACCGCCGCCGACGTACGCCTGCGGGCCGAGGAACGCGCCCGGTACGTCGACTCCCCCCTGCAGTCCGGCGCCGAGCGCGTCTACGCGGTGGCGGTGGCCGCGGGCTCCGGATACGCCGTCCTCGCGCTGCTGCTCTCCCTGATCCGCGCGGCACCCGAACGCGCGGCCCTGCTGGCCCGGTTGCGCACCATGGGCCTCACCCGGGGCCAGGGCCGTCGGCTGCTCGTACTGGAGGCGCTGCCGCAGGCCCTGCTCGCCGCGGTCGGCGGGGCCCTGACGGGCTGGGCGGCCGTCCGCCTCCTGGCTCCCGGCGTCGACCTGACCGCCGTCGCCCTCGCCACCCCCGGTGGCACCCCTCCCCCCGGCACCGCCGTGCTGCACACCGATCCGGCGTCCCTGCTGCTGCCCGCGCTGGCCGTGCTCCTGCTCGCCACTGGAATCGCCGCGGGCCAGGCGTGGTGGACCGGACGGCGGGGCTCGGTCAGGGAACTGAGAGCGGGGGACGCCCGATGACGGCTCCCGCGGCCACTCGAAGCCGCCCGACGACAACCGCCCGCGGCCACCGGACGACGATGCCCGGCCGGAGGCCCAGGATGACGACCACGACCGGAGACGCCCGATGACGACCACCGACTCCGTCGGTCCCGCCGGCCCGGCCGGTCCCAGCTTCGCCGACCTCGCCCAGCGGGCCGCCGACCGCCGCGACCGCCCCGCCTACGGCCATGACGCCCTGATCACCTGCGACCGGCTGGTCCGGATCTTCTCCGCGGACGGCGTCGAGGTACAGGCGCTCCAGGGCCTCGATCTCCTCGTCCGCGAGGGCGAGCTGATGGCGCTGGTCGGCGCGTCCGGCAGCGGCAAGTCGACCCTGATGAACATCCTGGCCGGTCTGGACACCCCCACCGCGGGCGCCGCCCGGGTGGCGGGACACGACCTGCTGACCATGGGCGCCAAGGACCGGCTCAGCTACCGGCGCGAGACCGTCGGCTTCGTCTGGCAGCAGACTGCCCGCAATCTCCTCCCCTATCTGACGGCCGCCCAGAACGTCGCCCTGCCGATGCAGCTCGGCGCCTCCCGCAAGGGCCGCCGCGCACAGGCACAGCGCGCCCTGGAGCTCCTGGAGCTGCTGGAGGTCGCGGACTGCCGGTCCCGCCGCCCGGTCCAGATGTCCGGCGGTCAGCAGCAGCGCGTCGCCATCGCCGTGGCGCTGGCCAACGACCCCGCCGTCCTCCTCGCCGACGAACCCACCGGCGAACTCGACTCGAACACCGCCGGACAGATCTTCGCCGCCTTCCGCACCGCGAACGAGCTCCTCGGCACGACCATCGTGATCGTCACGCACGACCAGGCGGTCGCCACCGAGGTCCGCCGGACGGTCGCCATCCGCGACGGCCGTACGTCCACGGAGGTCCTGCGCCGCACCGAGGTGGACGCCACGACCGGCCACGAGACAGTGGTGGCGCGCGAGTACGCGATGCTCGACCGGGCCGGCCGGCTCCAGCTCCCCGCCGAGTACACCGAGGCGCTCGGTATGCGCGACCGTGTCGCCCTGGAACTCGAACCGGACCACATCGGCATCTGGCCGGACGACAGCGAACACCGCTGACACAGGGGTGGCTGCGCCGGTCAGCGCACGCTGACGTCCAGCGCCCCGAGCCCGGCCCTGCGCACGGCGATCGACCCGTACGGCGTCCACAGCCTGAGCCACGCGCCCGAGGAGAGCAGCCGCAGGACAGCGTCGTCGGGTGCGGCGCCGCGCGCGGGCCGCAGGAATCCCAGCGACTGGGCGGCGTGCGCGGCCCGCACGGGGAGGGAGGTGTCCCCGACCGGCCGGGACCAGATCTCCCGCCCGATGTCGTCGAGCGCGGACCGCGTACGGCTCTCGGGCGCCAACTCGTCCGTCCGCGCCCGGAATTCGGCGACCACCGCGGCCACCGCCGCACGCACCGCGTCGAGCCCGGGCAGTCCCGGCTCCGGCCGCCAGCCGCCGCGGGGCGGCAGCAACCCGGCCCACGGCGGTCCGGTGACGGCGGCGGGCACGGTCGCCGTGGCCGCCGCCTCGTCGAGGGACTCCAGGAGTTCACCGGCCGAGACCGTCACGTCGAGGACGAGGTCGAGACCGTTCTCGTACGGCTTGGAGAGCCGTGCCGTGCGGATCGCGAGCACCTCGAACGACGGCGGCCGGCCGAACACCGCGAGCGTCGTCCCCGACGCCTGCAGCCGTACCGCGGCCGCCCGGTCGTAGTGGATCAGCCGGGCCAGGAAGGCGGCGAGGTCCGCCGCCTCCCCCTCGTCGACGAGGTGCAGGGCCGTCATGCGGCGACGGCCCCCGCGGAACCGGCTGCGTCGTCCGTGTACTCCTTGAGGAACTCGCGCTCCTCCGCGGTGATACGACGCGGCCGCTGCGCCTCGAAGTCGAACGGCACTATCACCGTCTGGGCCCGCACATACACCTGGTCCGGGTCCTTCACCTCGTAGGCGATGGTGAAGGACGCCGCCCTGATCTGCGTCACCCACAGCTCGATGTCCACCGGTGTGTGCCGGTGCACCAACTGCTGCTTGTAGTCGATCTCATGGCGCGCCACCACGGACCCCTGCTGGAAATCCTTGTCCGGGCGGAACAGGAAGTCGATACGCGCCTCCTCCAGATAGCGGAGGAAGACCACGTTGTTGATGTGGCCGTACGCGTCCATGTCCGCCCAGCGCAGCGGGCAGCGGTAGATGTGCCGCAAGAAGATCAGCCCCGGGTCAGCTTCTTGTAGGTGGCGCGGTGCGGACGCGCGGCGTCCGCTCCGAGCCGCTCGACCTTGTTCTTCTCGTACGACTCGAAGTTGCCCTCGAACCAGTACCACTTCGACTCACCCTCGTACGCGAGGATGTGCGTCGCGACCCGGTCCAGGAACCACCGGTCGTGGGAGATGACCACGGCCGCACCGGGGAACTCGAGCAGCGCGTTCTCCAGCGACGACAGTGTCTCCACGTCGAGGTCGTTGGTGGGCTCGTCGAGGAGCAGCAGGTTGCCGCCCTCCTTGAGCGTCAGCGCCAGGTTCAGGCGGTTGCGCTCACCACCGGAGAGGACACCGGCCGGCTTCTGCTGGTCCGGGCCCTTGAAGCCGAACGCGGAGACGTACGCCCGCGACGGCATCTCGACCTGGCCGACGTTGATGTAGTCCAGCTCGTCGGAGACGACGGCCCACAGCGTCTTCTTGGGGTCGATGTTGGCGCGGCTCTGGTCGACGTAACTGATCTTGACGGTGTCGCCGACCTTGATCGCACCGGAGTCCGGCGTCTCCAGGCCCTGGATCATCTTGAACAGCGTGGTCTTGCCGGCGCCGTTCGGGCCGATGACCCCCACGATGCCGTTGCGCGGCAGGGTGAAGCTGAGATCGTCGATGAGAACCTTGTCGCCGAACGCCTTGGAAAGGTTCTGGACCTCGACGACGATCGAGCCCAGACGCGGGCCCGGCGGGATCTGGATCTCCTCGAAGTCCAGCTTCCGCATCTTGTCGGCCTCGGCAGCCATCTCCTCGTAACGGGCGAGGCGCGCCTTGGACTTGGTCTGACGGCCCTTGGCGTTGGACCGGACCCACTCCAGCTCTTCCTTGAGGCGCTTCTGGCGCTTCTCGTCCTTGCGGCCCTCGACCTTGAGCCGGGTGGACTTCTTGTCGAGGTATGTGGAGTAGTTGCCCTCGTAGGGGATCGCGCGGCCGCGGTCCAGTTCGAGGATCCACTCGGCGACGTTGTTCAGGAAGTACCGGTCGTGAGTGACGGCCACGACGGCGCCCGCGTACTTCGAGAGGTGCTGCTCCAGCCAGTTCACCGACTCGGCGTCGAGGTGGTTGGTGGGCTCGTCGAGGAGCAGCAGGTCGGGGGCCTCGATCAGCAGCTTGCAGAGCGCGACGCGGCGCTTCTCGCCACCGGAGAGGGTGGTGACCGGCCAGTCGCCGGGCGGGCAGCCCAGCGCGTCCATGGCCTGTTCGAGCTGCGCGTCGAGGTCCCAGGCGTTGGAGTGGTCCAGGTCCTCCTGGAGCTTGCCCATCTCGTCGAGCAGCGCGTCCGAGTAGTCGGTCGCCATCAGCTCGGCGACCTCGTTGAAGCGGCTGAGCTTGCCCATCAGCTCGGCGGCGCCGTCCTGGACGTTCTGCAGAACCGTCTTGCTCTCGTCCAGCTCCGGCTCCTGCATGAGGATGCCGACGCTGTAGCCGGGTGACAGGAAGGCGTCACCGTTCGACGGATGCTCAAGGCCCGCCATGATCTTCAGCACGGTCGACTTACCGGCACCGTTCGGCCCGACGACGCCGATCTTCGCCCCCGGCAGGAAGTTCAGGGTGACGTCATCAAGAATCACCTTGTCGCCGTGCGCTTTGCGCGTCTTGCGCATGGTGTAAATGAACTCAGCCAAGAGAAACCGTCCGGACGCTTGAAATCGGCAGTGGGCAGATACACCCCATCTTGCCGTACCGCCACCCCTCGGGGGAAACGCGTATGGCCCGGGCCCCTGAGCTGGGACACGCCGACCGGCCCCGCACCCGGCCCCTGCCGTTTCGGGCCGACAAGGGGTGCCGCCGAGCGCCGCGGGCCACCTCCGTACGGCCCGGAGCGGCCCTCGGGCGGCCCCGGACGCTCTCGGGCGGTCGCCGGAACACATCACGAGTGCCCGGCAATACAGCGAGTCCGCGCGCGATCACTCACTGTCCACTTGTCAAGGTGCGCCTTCTCGTTCCGGCTCCCGCTCACCGTTGCTCCGCCGGTCCCGCCGGTCCCGCCGGTCCCGCCGCTTCGGCCCGGTGTCGGTGTCCGGTCCCGCGTCGGTGTTCGGTCAGTCCTGGGTCGGTGTCTTCTTCTTGCGGACGAAGAGCACCGCCGCGCCGCCGATCAGGACCAGGCCGATCGCGATCCCGGCTATCACCGGGGTGGCGCTCGACGCGCCGGTCTCGGCGAGGTCGGTGGTCGTGGCGGACGTGCCGCCGACCGTGGCGGGGCTCGGCTCGTTCAGCGTCCGGACGGTCTCGTCGGCGGCGGCGCCGCTCTGCGTCCGGCAGTCGAGCACTCCCTGGAACCGCTTCTCGTAACCGCCCGGCCCCTCGACCGTGAAGTCGTACGGCTGGTCCTCCTGCAGCGGGACCGTCACGGTCTGTGACGCGCCTGCCTCGACGGTGTGCTCGGCGCCCATCAGCTCGAAGGTGAACGCCTCGTCGCCCTCGTTCACCGCTGTGACGTCGAGACCGCCCTCCGCGCAGTTCTTCTCGGCGGAGAGTGCCGGTATCGCTCCGGCAGCGGCCCAGTTCGCGGTCGCCGCCGCGGAGACCGTCGACTCGCTGGATCCGGCCAGGATCTGGGTCTGGCTCCTGGTCTCGGAGGCGAAGGCCCGCCCGACCGGCACGGTGGTCGAGGCCTGCACCGTCAGCGCGGCCGAACCGTCCGCGGCGTCCTCGGCCACATCGAAGAACAGCTCGCTGCCGTCGGCCGCGGACGTGATCTCCTTGCCGTCCCGGCCGACGACCTTCACCCCGCTCGTGGCGTCGGCGAGCGGCGTCACCGTCACGGCGGCCGCGTTGGTGCGCACGGTGACCGGGCCGAGCAGTTCACCCGGATGACCGGAGACCGCGGGCGGATCCAGTTCCAGGGAGGCGGCCGGCTCCGCCAGGTCCCGTGCGCTGCGCTGCAGATAGTCGGCGAGCTTCTCCGCCTGGGGGTCCACGGCGTCCACGTCGGCGTCGTCCGAGTACCGCCAGATCGCCACCTGCGTGCCGGCCGCCGCGTCCTGCTGGGTGAGGCCGCTCGCGCCCGCCTTCGCGGCCAGCGCGGCGAGGTCGTTGACCTGCGGGTAGGAGTTCTGCAGGATCCAGCGGATCCGGCCCGCGTCGGGGTTCCCGTTCAGCGACGTACCGCTCCAGGGGGTCTCCTGGTACTTGGCGTCCTTCTGCGTCGGGCTGTAGATGTCGACGCAGTAGGTCTGCAGGGTGCCGCCGTTGTCGACGGACATCTCGAAGAGTCCCGCGGAGACCTGCTTGTCCCCGCCCTCCTCGTGGATGACCGCGGGCCCGGACGTCTTCAGGCCGCCTATGGTGGCGGTCGCGCCGCCCTGGCTGAGAGGGAGTTCGTCCGCGACGGCCGCACCGGCGGTGGCCACGGCGCTCACGGCGACGAGCCCGGACACGAGCGCCACCGCGGCCAGGCGGGCGGCAGCGGCACCTCGCCCGTGCACGGACGGCGCAGAGAACGTAGAAAGCACAGAATTCCCTTTCGAGCGGGACCCGTTGACCTGGGGGGTTACGGTCCCACCAGCGGAATCAGAAGCCCCGAGAGCTATGCCCGGCATCCTAAGGACGGGGCGCACCTCCCTCCCCGGTCATGTCATCCGATGAGTGATCCGACTCGGAATCGTTATCGCCAGAACCGGGCGCGAGCCATGCTTGTCGACAAATCTACTGGGACCGTTCACAACGCACTCCCCGATAAGCCGCACTTCGGTCAGAGCGAGGAGCCGGCACCTGCCCTCACGTCACCAGGGCCGGTTCCTGCCGTTGTCGGGCCGCCGCGTCGACCCGCTCGGCCGGCTCCGTCTCCCAACTCGGCTCCGGCCGGACCGACGTGTTCGGCGACCGACCGGGAACCTGATCCGACGTCTGGTCCGGCGTCTGACCCGACGCCTGACCTGACGTCCGACCCGACGCCGGGTCTGATGCCGGATCCAGTACCTGATCCGATACCTGATCCGACGCCGGATCGCCCCTGAGCGTCCGCCGGAACGCCGCCGTGCCGCGCGCCAGGTCGTGTCCGATCGCCGAGGCCTCGATGTCCGCGCCCGTCCACGACTGTCCGTCGCGCTGCTCGGAGCGGATCTTCAACCTGCCTCGCACCATGAGCGGCTCGCCCAGCGACACGGATGCCTGCACGTTCGCCGCGAGCGCCCGATTGGCCCACACCGTGAAGAAGTTGGTGTGCCCGTCCCGCCACGCGTTCTTCTCCCGGTCCCAGAACCGCTGTGTGACCGCCAGCCGGAACCTCGCCGACGAACCCGCCGCCGTCTCCCGGAACACGGGCTGTGTAGCCACGTTCCCCACCACGCACACCGTCGTCTCGTTCATCGCGGAAGCCCTCCCTGCCCACGCGTACGGGTAGGTCCCGTACGGCTGCCATACGGGTCCGTCCCGTACGGCTGCGTCTGTCCGTCCCGGCGGAGACGACGTGGCCGTCACGTCGTGTCCGCCGGGACCTCAGACTGCCTCCGTCGGCCGGATCCCGCTGAGCCCTGTGGGCCACCGCCCGGTTGTGGACAACTCCGCCATTCGAACGTGGACTTCCGGCCCCACCCGCAAGCCCCGAGCCCCGCCCCTGGCCCCGTCACCTCACCCCGCCGAGACCCCGACCCCCGTGACCCGCAGGAACTGCTCCCGCACCTCCCGGTACCGCAGCAGCTCCGCCGCCACGGGATCGAGGACCCGGGCCCGGCCGCAGCCCGACGCCGCCTCCCGCAGTCTCCGTTCCGCCTCGAACCCGTACCTCCGCGCAGGCCCGTTCGCGGCGAGTCTGCAGGCCCACTCGACACCCGGGCCGCCCACGATGCCGATGACCATCAGCAGCACGGGCACGCCGAGGTTCGGCGACATGAAGCCGATGACCTGGGCCAACAGCCACAGTCCGCCGACGACCTGAAGGACGGTCATGGACGCCTGCGCGAGTACGGCTGCCGGCCACCAGCCCGGCCGCGGCGGCCGCCCGACCGGTGTCCCGGCCCGTACCGCCAGTTCGTCCAGGGCCTCGCACAGCCCCTGCGACCCTCGTACGGCCGCTTCACGCACCGCCTGGGCCCAGGGCGCGGGCAGCGCGTCGGCGGCCTGCTCGGCCACCGTGCGCACCGCCTGCTCGACGCGCTGCCGCGCCGTGGCCTCCTCGTCGTCGTACGTCCGTACGGACAGCCGCCCCGTCGAGGGTTCGCGCCGGTCCTCGTACCAGCGCCACAGCCGCAGCCAGGGCGTGCCGCACGCGCGGTTGGCGTTGCGGCGCCAGGCGCGCTCGGCGGCCTCGCCCGCCGCCGTGGCGCCGACCGCGTCGGCGAGCCGGTCGGCGAACTCCTCGCGCGCCTCCTCGCTGAGCCCGGCCTGCCGCCGGTTGGCGTAGACGGGCCACAGGCGCACCGCGGCCGCGTCCATGTCGGCGGAGATCCGGCGGGCCGCGGCGCCCCGCTCGGCCACGAAGTGACCGAGCACCTCGCGCAGTTCCCCGATGCCCTCCCCGGTGAGCGCTGACAGCGCGAGAACGGTCGCGCCCGGCTCGCCGTACTCGCCGAGCGCGATCCCGTCCTCGTCGAGCAGCCGCCGCAGGTCGTCGAGGACCTGGTCGGCGGCTTCTCCGGGCAGCCGGTCGACCTGGTTGAGGACCACGAAGGTGACTTCCGCGTGGCCCGCCATGGGCCGCAGATAGCGCTCATGAAGTACTGCGTCGGCGTATTTCTCCGGGTCGACCACCCAGATGACGGCGTCCACGAGCGCGAGGATCCGGTCCACGTGCTCCCGGTGCTGGACGGCCGCCGAGTCGTGGTCGGGCAGGTCCACCAGGACGAGCCCGCGCAACTGCGCCTCCGCCTCGGCGCTCTGCAGCGGCCTGCGGCGCAACCGCCCGGGAATGCCGAGCCGGTCGATGAGTCCGGCCGCGCCGTCGCTCCAACTGCACGCGATGGGCGCGGCGGTCGTCGGCCTGCGTACCCCGGTCTCCGAGATGGCCACTCCGGCGAGCGCGTTGAAGAGCTGCGACTTGCCGCTGCCTGTGGCGCCCGCGATGGCGACCACGGTGTGCTGCCCCGAGAGCCGGCGCCGCGCGGCGGCCTCGTCCAGGACCTGTCCCGCCTCGGCCAGGGTCCCGCTGTCGAGCCGCGTCCGGGAGAGCCCCACCAGTTCACGCAGCGCGTCGAGACGGGACCGCAGCGGCCCGTCGTACGCGAGGGGAGCCACCGCGGGCGGCCTGGTCTCCACGGCAGTCTCCTGTACGGGCCTGACCTGCCCCTCGGCCGTGGCCGACACGCGCCGTGCGATCAGCCCGTCGTCCCAGGCACCCACCGAGTCCGCCGAGTCCCCCAGATCCGCGGCCTCCTTACTACAGGCGGCGTCAGCGGCTCCCTTGCCGCCGGTGACGGCGGCCTCCACGCCCACGTCCGCCGCGCCGTCGGGACCGCGATCGCCCTTCTCCTTGCGGACGATCTCCCTGCCGGGACCCTTCCTGCGCGCGTCTCTCGGGTCCTTGCGGGCGTCCCCAAGGCCGGTCCCAGTCTCGGTCACGGAATCGTCCCCCACGCGCGCGTGCCCACGTTCCTGACGCCCTTCCCGTCCTCGACGCCCCTCCCGTTCCCGTTCCTGACGCCCCTCCCCGTGCTGACGCGTCTCCCCTTGCTGACGCTCCTCGTCGTCGTCTCCCGGCTGGTCCGCGTGATCCGTGTGGTCCGTTACGGCGGTCACCGCGGTCACCTCTCCTTCTGCAGTACCGACAGCGCGGCGATGAGTTCGGCCTGGGGTTCGGGGTGTACGTCGAGCGCGTCGAGCGGTGCGAGCCGCCGCTCCCGTTCGCTGTGCAGCGCCTTGTCGAGGTAGTCGGTGAGCAGTCGGCCGCCCTTGTCGCGCAGCCGCAGCGCGCCGTGCGCGCCGATCCGCTCGGCGAGCCCCTCGCCCGCGGACCGCGCCCGCCGGCCGCCCAGGAGCGCGGTGGCGACCAGCGCGGCCACCACCTCGGGGTCCGGCGCGACGCTCTTCTCCAGGGCACGCACCTCGTCCTCCGCGTACTCCTCAAGCATCCGGCGCCAGCGCCGAGCCGCCATCCCGATGCGGTGCTCGGCGCTCTCCAGCGCAGGAACGCGGTCCGTCAGCCCCGGGGCGCACGAGGCGGGTTCACGCCGCCACGCCTCGTCGATGCGCTCGTCGGCCGCGGTGACGGCGCACAGCAGGAGTGCGGCCAGGCTCTCGACCAGCGCGTCGAGCAGTTCACCGGCGCTGCAGTCCAGCGGGTAGCTGCGCCACCGTTTGAGCGCGCCCCCGGCCAGGACCGCCCCGGCCTGCAGACGGCCCCGCAGACGCGTGTACTCGCTGTCGTACGCCCCGTCGACGGCCGCGGTGAGGCGCAGCGCGGCGGCGTACTGGGCCGCGGCCGCACTGGCGAGCTCGGGCATACGCGACTTGAGCGAGTCGAGCGCCCCGTACGCGGTGCGCGCCATCGCCTGGTGCCGGGCGCCCGGGTCCTGGGCCTGCTGGGCCAGCCAGGCGCGCAGGGGCGCCACGGCGGTGGCCGGAAGCAGGCCCCCGCCCCAGGCGGACTCGGGCAGTTCGGGCACGGTGAAGCGGGGCACATCGCCGAGTCCCGCCTTGGTCAGGAGCGCGCCGAACTGACGCGAGACCTCGGACACCACCTGGTGGGGCACCCGGTCGAGCACGGTGACGAGGGTGGCGTCATGCTCCTTGGCGGTACGCAGCAGATGCCACGGCACCGCGTCGGCGTACCGTGCCGCCGTGGTGACCATCACCCAGATGTCCGCCGCGCACATGAGTTCGGCGGCAAGCACCCGGTTGCCGGCCACCAGGGAGTCGATGTCGGGCGCGTCGAGGAGCGCGAGCCCCCGGGGAAGGGTGTCCGCGGTCTCGATGCGCAGGACGCGCATGCCGTCCTCGCCGGGCAGCAGCGGATCGTCGTCGACGTCCTGTTGGGGCATCCACACGCGCGTGAGGTCGGGCAGTACGCGCATCCCGCTGAACCAGTGATGGTCCTCCGGGTGGCACACGAGCACCGGAGTACGCGTCGTGGGCCGGAGCACCCCGGCCTCGCTGACCCGCCGCCCCACAAGGGAGTTGACCAGCGTCGACTTGCCCGCCCCGGTCGATCCTCCGATCACGGCGAGCAAGGGTGCTTCGGGTTCTCTCAACCGGGGCACGAGATAGTCGTCGAGTTGCGCGAGCAGTTCGTCGCGGTTGGCACGCGCGCGGGGAGCCCCCGTGAGGGGCAGCGGGAAGCGTGCGGCGGCGACACGGTCGCGCAAGGCGGAGAGTGCGTCGAGCAGCTGGGGCCGTACGTCCAAGGTCACCACATGCGAAGAATGCCCAATTTTGGAGGCTTTCTAAAGCATATGGCCATGTCTGCGCGCCGATCGGACACACGGGACGGAAGGGACGACTGGGGCGCAGGCATAACGAGTGCACAACACCCGGGGCGTGAGACGCCAAAAGCGATGCACGATTCGTACCTGCCTGCGATTATCAGGACCGCTTCACTGAACCTCCACATCGAGCCACGGAGGGGAAGCGCGAAGCGTAGGGACCCAGGAGCTCTATCCTTGTCCCCGGCAAGGTCAGAGCCCCGCCCATACCCGGGCACCAGCACCACAGGCCACCACACCCGGCCCCCGTAGCTCAGTGGATAGAGCAGGCGCCTTCTAAGCGCTTGGCCGCAGGTTCGAGTCCTGCCGGGGGCGCACATAGCCTCTCACCTGCGGTAACACGTGAGGGGCTCTTTCATTTCCGGACGCACATCGCCGCGACCTCACCGAGGGCGCGATCTGCGTTCCCCCTTGAGCGAGACGCCCGTACTTCGCCCGGAGTGCGGAGCCTCACCCTCACCGCCCCGGCTCGCCCGTCCGCGTCCGGGGCCACGCCGCGCCGGGGCGCTTCGCGGCAGCTCGCGGCTTGATTCCGTCGGCGGCAAGCCTGTCAGCCACGCTCCTGTCGGCCACGAGCAGACCGCGGCGCCCCCTCCGCGAAGGGACGGTCGGCAATCCCCTCCTACTGGACGGGCGGGCACGTACCCGTCTCCTCACCGATGGAGTTGATCTCGGCGTTGGAGCGGGAGTCACCCGCGTAGTCGAGCTGATCCGTGCACTTCGTGTCGGCTTCCTTCGGCGTACCCGACGCCGCGTCGGACTTCTGGGGCTCGGGGCACGTACCCGTGTCCTCACCGATCGAGTTGATCTCGGCGTTGGAGCGCGGGTCGCCCGCGTAGTCGAGCTGGTCGGTGCACTTCGTGTCGGACTTGGCGGGCGTACCCGACGACTTGCCCGACGACGTGCCCGACGACGTGCCCTCCTCGGTGCCGGACCGCGAGGTGCTCGTGGCCGCCGACGACGAGCTGCTCGCGGAGGAGGACGTGCCGCCGGCGCCGTCGTTGCCGCATGCCGTCAGCGCCAGGCCGAGGGCCACCACGGTCATGGTGAGTACCGAGATCTTACGAGTGCGCATGTCGGTGCCTGTTCTCTACGTGGGGGTGGTCGCTCGTGGCGAGCGGTGACCGAGTGGATTGCGGACTGTTCGTCCGTGTCGCTTTCTGTCCTCCCAGAGAGCCGGTGCGGTCGCCCCGGTTGCTTCTTGATCGTTCTCAAGACACGTCCGTGACACAACGGTGGCCGCGCCGTGAGGTGCGCGCATCGGGCGCGCGACCTGCCGAAAGACCGGCCCGCGCCCCTACGGTGACCGGATGACGTCCATCAAGAAGTTCCAAGTCACCTTCGACTGCGCGGAACCTGAGCGCCTCGCCCGTTTCTGGTGCGAGGTGTTGGGGTACGTCGTGCCGCCGCCACCGGAGGGGTTCGCCACATGGGACGACTACAAGAACTCACAGCCGCCCGAGCAGCGGGATTCATGGTTCGCCTGCGGTGACCCCTCAGGTGTGGGCCCGCGGCTGTACTTCCAGCGCGTCCCCGAGGGGAAGGCCGCCAAGAACCGGCTGCACCTCGACGTGCGGGTCGGCACCGGACTCGTGGGCGAAGAGCGCCTCGCCGCACTGGAGGCCGAATGCGCGCGGCTGGTCCCGCTCGGCGCGATACACGTGCGAACGCTGTACGACGGCACCGACTCGTGCATCCCGATGCAGGACATCGAGGGCAACGAGTTCTGCATCGACTGACCACGTATCGCCCGTGGGGTCGCTCGTGCCCACGTTTCCTGCCACCCGCCCCGCCCCCACTAATCTGTCCGCCATGAACGCACCGGGGGACATGATCGACGGTCGGTTCGAGCTGATCGGGCGGCTCGGCAGCGGCGGTATGGGGACGGTGTGGCGGGCGCGGGACAGCGTGCTGCACCGGGAGGTCGCCCTCAAGGCCGTACGGCCTGACGCGGCGGCCTCCGAAGCCGTCCGCGAGCGGGTGCTGCGGGAGGCTCGGGCGCTGGCCCGGGTCAGTCACCCGAACGTGGTGATGATCCATCACATCGTGGACGACGACCCCCACCCCTGGCTCGTGATGGAACTGGTGGAAGGCGTCTCCCTCCAGGAGCGGCTCGCCGACGGCCCGTTGTCGCCCACGGAGGCCGCCCGCCTGGGCCGCCAGGTGCTCGGCGCCCTGCGCGCCGCCGACGCGGCCGGGGTCCAGCACCGGGACGTCAAACCCGCCAACATCCTGCTGCGCGCCGACGGCTCCGCCGTGCTCACCGACTTCGGCATCGCGGCGCTCCAGGGGTCCACCGCGCTGACGGCGACCGGCGAACTCATCGGCTCGCCCGAGTACATCGCCCCCGAGCGGATCCGCGGCAACGACGACGACCCGGCGTCCGACCTCTGGTCCCTGGGGCTCGTCCTGTACGTGTGCGTCGAGGGCGTCAGTCCGCTGCGCCGCGGGACGACCCTCGGCACCCTGGCCGCCGTCCTCGACGAGGCCGTACCCCCGCCGGTGCGCTCCGGCCCGCTCGCACCCGTACTCCAGGCCCTGCTCGTGCGGGACCCGGCGGCCCGGCCCGACGCGGCGCAGCTGGACGCGATGCTGGCTCAGGTCGAGTCGGGTACGACGCCGGACTGGGCGCTGCCGACGGCGACCGCTCCGGTGCCGCCCGGCCTCTCGACGCCGCCGCCCCACATCCTGGGCACCCCACCCCTGTACGGCGACCCCAGCGGCCACAGTGGCTCCAGTACCCCCGGTGGCCCCGCGCCCGCCGAACACCCCTCCGTGCAGCCCGTCGTACAGGCGTCCGAGCAGCCGACGCGCGTCGAGGGCCGGCGCTCGTCCGGGCGCGGCGGGCGCACCGCGCTCGTCGCCACCGTCGCCCTCGTCGTGGTCGCCCTCGCGACGGCCACGACCGCTCTGGTGCTCACCCTCGGCGACCCGGACGGCAACGACGGCAGGAAGGACGGCGCCAGGGGAAGGGGCGACTCCGCCGCCACGCCGTCCTCGAAGCGGACTCCGACTCCCTCGGCCAAGCCGTCGTCCGCGGACTCCTCCCCGTCGCCGTCACCGTCGAAGGAGACGGCCGGCCCGCCACCCGCCTCCGGGGGCCAGTGGATCGCCCAGCTCTTCTCCGAACCGGTCGGCTCCGGCACCGCCGCCCGGGACCGGCGGCTCGCCGCCGTCCGGAAGTCCGTCCCCGAGGCCGTCTACCTCCGCAGCGACGACTACGCGTCCCTGCGCCCGGGCTACTGGGTCGTCTACGCCCCGGGCCCGTTCACCGACGGCCGTGCCGCCCTGGCCTTCTGCGACGAACGCGGCAGGACCACGCCGACCGCCTGCGTCGGCCGGTACCTGAGCACGAGCGCGGACGACTCCGACCTCCAGTGCCGTCCCCCGGCCGCCAACCCCACGGGCCTCTGCACCCGCCCGTGAACCGGTCCGTGAATCAACCCGTGAACCACCCCTAGCCGGGCGGCTCATATGACTTATTACCCGAAATGAAACAGCTTGGTGAAGGATGTCAAGTTGAGTGCCGTTACCCGCTGTGAGTCCTCGCGTTGAAGGGACAGTGCGGTCGCGTTCATGCTTCCGCGCTCACCGATTCGAAGGAGATACGTGATGTCTCGCATCGCGAAGGCAGCCGTTGTCGCTCTTGGCACGGGTGCCGTTGTGCTCAGTGGTGCCGGTCTGGCCATGGCGGACGCGGACGCCGCGGGCACGGCCGTCGGCTCGCCCGGCGTGGCGTCGGGCAATGTCGTCCAGGTTCCGATCCACATCCCGGTCAACCTCTGCGGCAACACCGTGAACGTCATCGCCCTGCTGAACCCGGCGTTCGGCAACCAGTGCGCGAACATCGACGACACCCACGAGGGTTACGGCCGCTGAGTCGCCGCACCACCCACGCGAAGGCCCCCGGCGGTACACACCGCCGGGGGCTTCCCCGTGTCCCACGCACCGGCATCTCACGCGTCGGCCCCTCCCGCGCAGCGATCACGCGCACCGATCGCGCGCAGCGATCACGCATACCGGCCGCGCGCACCGATCACACGTACCGGTAGATCCGGCTGTGGTCCTCCATCTGGTCCGGGGTCACGCCCCACGGCGGCATCTCCTCGTGCCGCGCGACGATCCGCCCGTACTGCCGGTTCCCGAGTTCCGGCGGTGACTTGGGCAGGTACCGCGCGCCCTGGTGCCGCTTCTGCCAGCGCGTCCAGAGCAGGTCCACGAAGGAGTGGTGCAGCCAGAAGACGGGGTCGTTGACGGAGGCCCCGCCCAGCATGTGCCCGCCGACCCAGCGGTGGACGCGGTTGTGGTTGCGCCAGGCGTCGTTGCCCCGGCCGGTCCCCCACCCCTCCAGCTTGTTGCGGAAGCCGCGGTCCGAGGTGGAGTCCCAGGGCTCCGCGTCGTACACGGGGTCGTCGAGGGCCTTGGCGAGCTCGCCCGCGGTGGGCAGCGCGAGCGGATCGCGGGGCCTGCCGAAGTCACGCGTGAGGTAGTCGCCGTCGGTCATCGACTCCTTGACGACCCACTTCTTGTGCCGGCGCGCGAACGGACCGGTCGTCACCTGGTGGTCGGACCGGCGCCCGTTGCCCCCGAGCAGGTCCTCCCCCCACAGCGAGGCGGCGGGAGTGCGGTCCTTCGTCCAGTCCCAGTACGGCACGGACACCGCGGAGTCCACCCGGCGCAGCGCCCGCTCCAGGTCCAGCAGGAACTGCCGGTGCCAGGGCAGGAACGAGGGGGTCATATGGGCCGCGCGCAGCCCGTCCTCGCCGTCCGACACGTAGTGGTCGATGTGCACGCGGACGAATTCGTCGTACTCGCCGGTGCGTTTGATCTCCAGGAACGCGCCGACGAGCCTGCGCTTCTCCGTACGTGTCAGCGCGCTCACGTTCTTACGCGTGTACGCCATGTCCGTGCCCCTCCCCCGGCTCCGCCTCCGCGGCGGTCGCGCGCAGCCGCAGTGTGCCGCCCAGTTCGTCCACGGCCGCGCGGGCGGCGGCCAGCGGCGTCGGGTACGACTGGTAGTGGTCGATCATCGTCAGATAGCCGCCGTCGGCGCGCCGCATGAGGTGCAGCGGCCGGTCGTCCACCGTGACCCGCCACGATCCGGCGGCGGCCGTTCGCGCGAGCCCGGCCGACCGCACACCGTCCGCCGCCACCTCCTTCTCCTGCTCCTCCTCCTTGCAGCCACGGATCCGGCAGCCGCCGTACATCTCGTCGAAGCCGTCCGCGAACTCCGCCTCGAACCCGGCATCGAACCCGGCCCCGGACCCGGCCGGTTCGCGCGACGGCCTCGACGCCGTGACGAGCGGCGCCAGGACGGCGGCCACGGCCGCGGCGAGCAGCCCTCTCAGGACGTCACGCCGCGAACCGTTCCCCACTCCCACCCGCACTCCCCCACCCCTCCGATACATCCTGTTTTCCTGCCGTCCCCCCGCTCGCGCGGTGAGAGCCGTACGTGTACGCGCCCTATGCGTACGAGTGGTACCGGCTCCGCGTGCCTACAGACCCGGAGCGAGGCCCAGGGTGGCCCCCGGCGCCGCCTGCAGGACCGGGGCCAGCAGAGCGACCTGGGGCAGCTTCACGTCCGGGAGACCGAACATGTCCGCGCGCGGCGCGGTCAGCGGGGCGTCCAGCGAGGCACCGGGCGTCAGAGCGCGCAGGTCGGTGGTGGGCGTGCTGGCGGCGAGGTGGTCGAAGGTGTCTCCGAGCACGCGCGGCAGCGGCGTACGCAGGTCGAGCGAGGGCAGGTCGCTGGTGACCGGCAGTTGCGGCAGGGCCCGCTCCGGCAGCAGCCGGCCCTCGACGTACCGCGGCCCGTCGGGGCTGCCCGGCGTGATCAGCGGCACGGTGCCGCTGATCCTGGGCATCTCCATGTTCAGGGAGTGCTCCACACCTTCCAGGGGCACGGCGACCGGAACCCCGTCGGCCGCGACAGCGGGCGTCGCGACGGCGGCCGCCACACAGGTGACGACGGCGGCAAGAGTTCCTCGGGTGGTCGACTTCATCTCAGGCACGGGCCTTTCGGGATTCGGGGGTGCGTCCGAAACGGGTAACGACCCGGCACACGGGATCCGGTCAAAATTCCCCCGGTCGATGCAATCTTCAGCTCGTCCATAAGTCCCACCGCCGCGTCAACGTGCCGGAGGCAGGCAGCCGCGGCGCGCATGGTCAGGCGCGCAGGCTGCGGGCCGGGACGAGGGCGTGCGCCGCGTTGTTCAGGGTCTCCTCGTCACCGGCGAAGGCTGCCAGGGCCTCCGGTTCGACGGGCTTGCCCGGCTCGGCCTCGGGCCACGGGCGGGTGGTGAACAGGAAGTAGGCGTAGCCGCGTTCGCCGACCGCGGCGAGCCACTCCGGCGGTACGGGGCACTGGGCGTTGAGCTGGGTCATGCTGACCACGGCCTGGCCCGCCTCGACGAGGAGGCGGACCGGGAAGCTCGGCTGCCGGGTGGCGTCGACGACCTCGTCGCCGAGGGGCAGCCCGTTGGCCTTCAGCAGCCGCTCGACGGCGGACGCGGAGCCCTCGGGTCCGCCCGCGCCGTCACCGAGGGAGTAGGCCAGGAGGTAGGGCATGTCGCCGTCGGGCTGTTCACCGCTCCACGCCATGACGACGAGGGTGCCGAGGTCCGCGGCGGGGAAAGGGCGCGTTTCGCTTGAGGTTGAGGTCACCGCGGAACCGTATCGACGTGTCGGAATGCGTCCGCGCCCTTTCTCACTCGCCCGGGGGATTTCCATGGAGGTCTCCACACGAACGAGGGACGGGGTCGAACGGACGGGAAGAGAAAAAAAGAGGCGGGGGAAGTGAGCGAGAAGAGGGGGAGAAGAGCGGGAGAAGAGAGAAACGGCCGGAACACGGTGAGCGGTCAGGGCCGACACGAAGGGCCGGTCCGCGCGATGCGCAACCGGCCCTGCGGCACTTCCGGTCCTGCGGCACTTCCGGTCCTGCGGCACTTCCGGACCGGCCTCACGTGACTTCCGGACCGGCCTCACGTAACTGCCGCACCGGCCTCGCGTAACTCCTCGACCGGTCCCACGTAACTCCGCGACCGGCCCCGCGTCACTTCTGGAGGGGGAGCCCGCCCAGAAGGCCCGTGGGCCCGCCCGCGGAGTTCAGGGCCGCCGTCGCGTCCTTGACGGTGCTGAGGGCGGAGTCCTGGTTCTCCGTGTCGAGCGCCCTGGACTGCGACTGCAGGGGCATGGCGTCCACCGGCTCGGTGGTGAGCTGGGTCAGCGCCGAGTCGAGGCCGCCGTTGAGGCTGGAGGGGGGCGTGAGGTCGGCGGCAAAGGCGGGCGCGGCGACACCAGCGACGACCATGGACCCGGCAACGACAGCGGCGGCCTTCAGGGACTTCATCGTGTTCCTTTCTTCGGCGACTCGCGTCACCAGAGGGAATTCTCAGTGTTCAGGCACCGTGCATGCCTGCTCTCGCACTGCGTCCTGCCCAACGACCCCCGATCGGGACGGAAACCCCGAACGCTGAAGATTCCTGGAACCCACCCGATTGAAGGCTGTGTTTCATCACCAAATGCGATCCCTCATATGAGAACCCTGAAAGATTGTGCAGACGGGACGTGAAACGGCCGTCGGGCCGGCCCGGGTGACGGGCCGGCCCGACGGCCGGGACGGTGGCTGCTTCGCCTCAGCCACCGATCCCCGACTGTGCGGGCACGTCCGCGGGCAGCTTGGGCAGTCCCGGCAGGTTCGGTGCGGGCAGACCGCCGCCCACCGCCACCGCGGCGACGAAGTTGACCAGGCCCGTCACGACCTGCTTCGCGGCTGCCCCCAGCGCGGTGGCGTCGCCGCCTGCCGCCGCCTGGACCAGGGCGTCGACCGAGCTCTGCAGGGCCTTGAGCGCGTCGGCCTTGAGGTCGGGCGCGGCGACGTGGCCGGCGGCCCCCGGCATCGGGAGCGCGGGCGCGCCGGGAAGCGCCGGCAGGATCGCCGGCGGGGCGACCGGTACCTGCGGCCCGGTCGGTGTCTGCGGATCGATCGGCGTCTTCGGCTCGGTCGGTGTCTTCGCCGGCGGGGTCTGCGGAGCGGCCGGGGCCGCCGCGGTGACCTTGGCGATGGCCTCCTTCACCGCGTCGCCGAGCCTGGTGGCGTCGGCGGCGGGGAGTTTCCCGCCGTCGGCCTTGAGCGCGGCGGCGAGGAGGTCGGTGACAGGCTTCAGCACTCCGGCGACATCGCCGAGGCTCGTGACCTGTGCCAGCAGGGCGTCCGCCTCGGGCACCGGCGCCCCGACCGCCGTGGCGGGGACCGCCGCGGCACGGGTGTCGTGCGCCGAGTCGTGGTCGGCGGCCACGGCGACGGGTCCGGCGATCCCCAGCAGGAACGCGGCGCAGAGTGCGGAGGTCGCGATACGCCGCGCGGGCAGAGCACGCATGGAGGGTCCTTTCGGTGGTGCTTCGGTGCGTCGGGTCTTGTCCTCACCGTGGAAGCGGCGCCCCCCGCCTGCAACCGATCGCCCGCGCACCGCGGCGGCCCGCACCCGTCACCGTGACCGTTGTCCCTGATGAGCCGCCATGGCCGTGCCCGCCGAAGGCACTCGCCGCCCCTCCCTCCATTCGGGGCAACGCGGATCGGCCGCCCTCCCGGTGGGAGGACGGCCGATCAGGGGCCGGGCTTCGACGTCAGTCGTTCGCGCACTCGTTGCCGAACGCCGGGTTCAGCAGCGCGATGACGTTCACGGTGTTGCCGCACAGGTTGATCGGCACGTGGACGGGGACCTGCACCAGGTTGCCCGACAGGACACCCGGGGAGTTGGCGGCGGCGCCGTGCGCGTCACTGTCGGCGGCGGCGATGCCGGCGGTGCCCGCCATGGCGGCGGCGGCAACGGAGGTGAAGACCAGGCCCTTCGCGATACGCGACATGGAGAAGGTGCTCCTTGGGATCGAAACAACAGCCGGGCGGGGTGCCCGGCTCTGGAATCAACGCGTGGCGCGGGCGCGGGTTGTGCCTCCAAAAGAGTGACGCTCCGAGCCGTTACCAGAAGCGCGCCAAGGGGTTATCCCGGGGTATGCACACGATTCCGACACACTTGACGGGTTTCACCGATAAATACGGATAGCGGCTACAGTTGCGTTCCTCCCCGGACCTCCTCAGACCGCTTGAAACAGACGGGGAGTCATGGCGGCATTCGTGTGATGTCCACATCTCGTCCGCCCGCAAGGGTCAGAACCTCTGCCGCCGAAATTCCCCCCGAAAGGGCAACGCCGGTCATGCGCAATTCCCTGGGTCTTCTGCTGCGCCGTGGGATGGTGGGTGCTTTTTCCCTCGCCTCTTTGTGGGTGCCGGGCGGACCGGCCGCGGCCGCCCCCGCCCCGCCGGACGCACCGGCCGCCGCCGAGGCGGAGAGCCTCACGTTCACACAGCGGTACCGCGCGCTCGGGCACGGCGGGATCGTCCGGGCGGCCAACTCGTCGATCACCTGTCGCGGGCCCGTCGCGCCGACGGCGGTGTCCTGCCCCACCGCACGCGCGGGCCGGGCGGTCGCCAACGACGGCTTCGACATGTTCTACATCGACATCGACAAGGATCCGAACACCTACAACTCCAGCAGCGCCGAGGTCCGGTTGCCGGCCGGCGCCCGCGTCTCGTACGCGCGGCTGTACTGGGGCGGGAATCTGCGGGTCGGTGAGCAGAAGCCGCCCAAGGACAACGGACGGGTGCTGATCGCCGAGTCCGGCGGCCGGTACAAGGAAGTGCTCGCGGACACCCTCGTCGGGCACCGGGTGGCGCACGGCGCGGACGCCTTCCAGGCCTCGGCGGACGTCACGCGGCTGGTGCGGTCGAGCGGCGCGGGCGCGTACACCGTGGCGCAGGTCAATGTGGCGATGGGTCACTCGGCGGCCGGCGCGTGGGGCGGCTGGACGCTGATGGTCGCGTACGAGAAGGAGTCGGAGCCGCTGCGGCACCTGGCGATCTGGGACGGCTTCGGCCCGCTGGGTCCAGGTGACGACCAGGCGGTCCGGGTGGACGGCATGAACTTCCCCGCGGGAGCGGCCGGCCGCCTGGGGCTCGTCGCCTACAACGGCGACCGCGGGCGGACCGGCGACTCGCTCACCGTGTCCGACGGGCGGGGCGGGGCGGTCGCTCTCGGCGACGGCACCAACCCCCGGGACGACGTACTGAACTCGACGATCGGCGAGTTCGACGGGACGGCCTCCCGGCGGACGCCCGCGTATGCGAACACGCTCGGGTACGACTCCGACGTCCTCGATCTGCGCGAGGGCCTGCGGCGTGGCGGGGACCGGCTGGACTTCCGGCTGTCGTCACGGGACGCGGCCTGGACCGGCGCGATGTTCGTCGCCGTCGACGCGAAGCGCTGATGCCCTTTCCCTCCGCGCCCGATTCCGTTCCCGGCTCCGCCCCCGATGCCGCTCCCGACCGTCCGAGTTCCACCCGCGCTCCCTGCGAGCGCCACCCGCGAGCGAGGAAAGCGCGTATGCAACTCCCACCGACCGGCACCGGGCCGCGGGTCCTGCACGTCACCCAGCCCGTCGACGGCGGGGTGGCCCGCGTCGTCACCGACCTGGTGCGGGCGCAGCTGACGGCCGGCGCGGAGGTCACCGTCGCCTGTCCGCCGTCCGGCGGCCTCGCGACGGCCGCCGAACTCCTGGGCGCCGGCGTACGGCACTGGCAGGCGACCCGCTCACCGGGCCCCCGGCTCGCCCAGGAGGTACGGAGTCTGCGTCAGCTCGTGCGCGAGGTACGCCCCGACGTCGTGCACGCACACAGTGCCAAGGCCGGTCTCGCGGTGCGGCTCGCCGTGCGCGGCCGGGTGCCGACCGTGTTCCAGCCGCACGCCTGGTCGTTCGAGGCCGTCGGCGGGGCCACCGCGCTGTTCGCGCTCAACTGGGAGCGGATGGGCGCGCGTTGGGCCTCGCGGGTGGTGTGCGTCAGCGAGGCCGAGCGGCGCACCGGGCAGCGCTCGGGGATCCGGGGTCGGTGGAGCGTCATCCCCAACGGCATCGACACCGAGGGCTTCCATCCGGCGCCGGTGGACACCGTACGGGCCGGGATTGCGCTGCTCGAAGGGGTCGACGCGGCGGCGCCGCTGGTGGTCTGCGTCGGGCGGCTGTGCCGGCAGAAGGGACAGGACGTCCTGCTGGAGGCGTGGCACGAGGTGACCCGGCGGGTGCCCGCCGCGCGGCTCGTGCTGGTCGGCGACGGGCCGGACGCGCAGGCGCTGCGGGCCGCGGCTCCTCCGTCCGTGCTGTTCGCCGGGGCCGTCACCGATGCCACGCCCTGGTACCAGGCCGCCGATCTGGTCGTCCTGCCGTCCCGCTGGGAGGGCATGGCGCTGGCGCCCCTTGAGGCCATGGCCTGCGGGCGGCCCGTCGTGATCACCGATGTGGACGGGGCGCGCGAGAGCCTGCCGCCGGGCCAGGCGGCACGCTGCCTGGTGCCGTCCGAGCGGCCCGGCGCGCTGGCCGGGGCCGTCGCCGAGCTGCTCCTCGACCCGCTGCTGCGCGAGTCGCTCGGTCATCAGGGGCGCCGGTACGTAACGACCACGCACGACGTGCGGCGCACGGCCGCGGCCGTCGCCGACGTGTACCGCGATCTGATCGGCACCTGGCCGACCGGACGGAACACGGGCGTGGACCACACCGAGTGCAGGGAGTCCATCCACACGTGACTGCGGAAAGTACCGTTCCCTCCCCCGGCGGCCGGCCGCGGGCGGCGGACCACGGATTCTCGTCCATCCCATCCCTCCCACCCTTCTCATCCGTCTCGTCCGGCTCATCCGCCTCGCCCGTCTCTGTCATCCCGCCGCGCGAGGAGATCGGCGGCTACAGATTTCCCAGCGGCGGACGGACCTTCGCGCGGCGGCCCTCCCGGCTGCCGCTGCCCGCCGTGGACATCGGCGCGGCGCTGGCCGGCGGTGTTCTGGCGCTGCCCTGGCCGCATCCGCTTCCACTCGCCCTGCTGGTGCTCGCGGTGCTCCGGCTCAACGCGCACGGGTCGCTGTACCGCGCCGCGCACACCCCCGCCGTGCCCGCCTTACTGGACGAACTGCCCGCCGTCTGCGGCCGGATCGCGCTGAGCTGGTGTGCCCTCGCGGCCCTGCTGGCCACGTACTCCCCGCAGCACGCGCTGTCCGCCCGCGCCCTGGTCCTCGGCTGCGCGGTGCAGGCGCTGCTGAGCTGCGCGGGCCGGGGCGTCGTGCACGGGCACCGGCGCCGGGCGCTCCTGCGGCGCCCGCGCGCGGCCCTGGTGGTCGGCCGCACCGCCGACGCGCAGCGGGTGGCGGCCGCCCTCCTGCGCCATCCGGGCTGCGGAGTACGCCCGGTGGGCGTCGTCGCCGACGCGGCGAGCGACGGCGAGGGGCTGCCGGTGCTGACCACCGGCGAGGAGGTCCAGCGCGCCCTCATCCAGAACGGCGTGCAGGACGTGCTCGCCGTGGAACCGTCCGGCTGGTCCGAACAGGTCCCGCTGCTGCGGGCGTTGGGTGAGTCGGGCTGCGCCGTGTGGGAGGTGCGCTCGGACTCGTCGGCGTACGGGCGGTCCGACCGGCTCGCCGGGTTCGCCTGCCGGCGGCTGCCCATGGGGCGGCGGTACGGGAGCGCCGGGAAGCGGCTGCTCGACGTACTGGTGTCCGGGGTCCTGCTGCTGCTGGTCAGTCCGGTGCTGCTGGTCTGCGCGGTCGTGCTGCGGGCCGTCGACGGACCCGGTGTGGTGTTCCGGCAGGAGCGCATCGGCAAGGACGGGCGACCGTTCACCCTGCTGAAGTTCCGTACGCACCGGCCGGTCGACGCGCACGAGGCGGCGACCCGCTGGAGCGTGGCGAACGAGCACGAGATGGTCTGGTTCTGCCGCTTCCTGCGACGGAGCTCGCTGGACGAGCTGCTCCAGCTGTGGAACGTCTTCTGGGGCGACATGAGCCTGGTCGGCCCGCGCCCCGAACGGCCCTTCTTCGTGGGCCAGTTCAGCCAGACGTATCCCGGTTACGCGGCCCGCCACCGGATGCGTACCGGCATCACCGGGCTCGCGCAGATCCACGGGCTGCGCGGCGACACCTCGATCGAGGACCGCTGCCGGTTCGACAACGCGTACATCGACAACTGGTCGCTCTGGCAGGACGTCTGCATCCTGGTGCGCACCGCGGTCTCGCTCGTGCGTCCGACGGGGAGCTGAACCGGTGACCCAGGTCCTGTCCGCCCCGCCGTCGGCCACCGTCCTGGCCTCGGCGCCCCGCCGCTTCCTGCCCGTGCTGCCGGTGATCGCCCTGGTCGCCATGCTCGCGCTGCCGGTCTCGGCGGACGGCGGCGGCACCATCGCCGACGCCGTGTCCGGGCTGGTCGTGGTGTGCTGCGCACTGCGTCTGGTACGCGGCCGGCGGCGCCCCCTGTCCCCTACCGCGGCCGTCGTGCTCGGGCTGCCCGTCGTCGGGGTCGCGGTCGCGGCGGCCGGCGCGGCCACGGCCGGGGTGGGGGCCGAGGGGCTCGTACGCTATCTGCAGATCTTCGTGCTGGTGCCTGCGGCGGTGCTGCTGCTGATCCGCGACCGCCGTGACGCCCGTCTGGTCGCCTGGTCCCTCGTCGGGCTGGCGCTGTGGCAGGGGGCGATCGGGGTCCACCAGTTCGTGACCGGGACCGGGGCCTCGTACCAGGGCGAGATGATCCGGGCCGTGGGCACGTTCGGGCCGACGGACGTCATGGGCATGGCGGCCGTGGTGGCCTTCGGTCTGATGTGCGCGCTCGGTCTCGCGCTCGGGTCCGGGCCCGCGCGGCAGCGGACCGTGGCGGCGGTGTGCGCGCTCGCGCTGGTGGTGCCGCTCGCGCTGTCCTTCAGCCGGGGGGCGTGGATCGCGACGGCGGTGGCGTGCGGGGTACAGCTCGTGCTCGCCGGGATGCGGCGGGCCGTACAGGTGTTCGCCGCGGTGTTCGCGGCCTCGGTGGTCCTGGTGGGCGGGCTCGGGGTGGGCTCCGCGATGCTCCAGGAGCGGATCAGCAGCATCACGCAGGTCGCGGACGCGCCGGACCAGTCGGTGACCGACCGGTACACGATGTGGACGGCCGCCGTGGACATGTGGAGCGGCCGGCCGATGACCGGGGTGGGGCTGAAGGGCTTCCCCGAATATCGCGACGGGCACGCCTCGCTCGCGCTGTCCTCGGGCAGTGACACGGACGGGGCGGGCGCCGGCTTCCACCGTCAGCCGCTCCTGTCACCGCACAACATGTATCTGCTGATCCTCAGCGAGCAGGGGCTGCTGGGGCTGCTCGCGCTGGCCGGCAGCTGGCTGGCGCTGCTGGCCCTCGGACTGCGGCGGCTCTTCCGCGCACGGCGTTCGGCGGCCGGCCCCGAAGGCGCCGAAGGCCTCGGCGGCTCCGGCGGCCTCGACTGCGCGCTCGTCGCGTGCGGGCTGCTGGTCTGGCAGTTGGTCGACTTCGTGTACGCCGACATCGGCGGCCCCTCGACCGTGCTGACCGCGCTGGTCCTCGGCTTCGCCGCCTGGTGGGCGCTGGCCGACCAAGGGGTCGGCGAGAGGGCCGACGGCAGGGCCGACGAGGGAGCTGGGCGACGATGACGGTGACGCCTTCCCGGGCCGAGGGCGAGGGGACGACGGCGCGAAGGGGCCGCCATCGGCGGACGGGAACCAAGGCTGGGACCGGAACCGGCCCCGGGGCCGGAGCCGAAGCCGGGGCCAAGGCCGGGACCGGGACCGCGGCCGAGAAGCACGGTGACGCCACGGCCGGGGGCGAGGACGAGGTCCAGTTGCCCGGCGCCCGCGTGGCGACGGCCGACGCCACACCCGGTGGGACCATCGCCACCGAGACGGCCACCCACGCCCACACCGACATCGCTTCCGGTTCCGGTTCCGCTTCCGGTTCCGCTTCCGCTTCCGCTTCCGGGAACGTCGGGCCCGCCGGAGGCCGCCCCGCCGAAGTCACCCCGCCCACCCGTGGGTTCCTCGCCAAGGCGACGCTCGTCACCGCCGTTCTCTCCATCGCGGGCGCGCTGCTCGGCCTGGGCCGGGACCAGGCGCTCGCGCATCTCTTCGGCGCAGGCACCGAGACGGACGCCTTTCTCGTCGCGTGGACGGTGCCGGAGGTCGCGGCGACGCTGCTGATCGAGGACGGGATGGCCTTCGTGCTGGTCCCGGCGTTCAGCCTGGCCGTGGCACGGCGGGCCCGCGGAGCCGCCGGGGACCCCGTCCGGGCCCTCGTCGCCTCGACACTGCCCCGCATCGCGCTGGCCCTGGTGGCGGTCTCCGCACTGCTGATGGCCGGGGCTCCGTACCTGGTCGCGGGGCTGGCGCCGGGACTGCCCGACCCCGGGCTCGCGGTCGACTGCACCCGGCTGACGGCGACCTGTGTCCTGAGCTTCGGGCTCGCCGGCTACTGCAGCGCGGCCTTGCGCGCGCACCGCCGCTTCCTGGCTCCGGCCGCCATCTACGTCGCCTACAACACCGGCATCATCACGGCGATGTTCGTCCTCGGCGGGCGCTGGGGGGTGCGGTCGGCGGCCGTCGGCGTCGCGCTGGGCGGCTGTCTGATGGTGGCGGCGCAGACCCCCGCCCTCGTACGGCAGCTCTTCGGCCGCCACAGGTCGGCGACCTCGACCGCAAGCCCAAGCGCAGGTGCACGCACAGGCGCAGGCGCACGCACAGGCGCAACCGAAGCATCAGCCTCAGCCTCGGCTTCGGCCGCGACTTCCGAGACCGCCCTCGCCGAGACCCGGGTGACCACGGGCACCGAAAGCCCGGTGGCCGAGCGGTCCATGACGCACTCGGTGAACCTCGCCCTCGTCACCCCGGTCCTGCTCTTCGCCCTCTGCCGTCAGTCCCAGGTCCTCATCGAGCGCTACCTCGCCTCCAACCTGCCCTCCGGAGCCATCTCGCACCTGAACTACGCGCAGAAGGTCGCCCAGATCCCGATGACCCTCTCGCTGATGCTGTGCACCGTCACCTTCCCGGTGCTGGCGCAGGCGCTCGCCGAGGGCGACACCGAGCGGGCCCGCAGCCGTGTCGAGCGCGATGTCGCGGTCGCCTCGTGCATAGTGCTGCTGGGCGCGGCGGCGGTCTTCGCCTGTGCGCCGCAGATCATCCAACTCCTTTTCCAGCGGGGCGCGTTCACCGCGCAGGACACGGCGGCGACGGCGACCGTCATGCGGGTCTACTCGGTGGGGCTGCTCGGCCACACCCTGGTGGGCGCGCTCGTGCGGACGTACTTCTCGGCCGGCCGGCCCACCTGGTACCCGCTCGCCGCGATGGCCGCGGGCATCGTCGCGACCTCGTGGATCGGCGCGGGGACCGTCGACGCCTGGGGGGTCTCCGGGATCGCCGCCGCGAACGCGATCGGGATCACCCTCACCGCGGCACTGCTGCTGTCCGGCATGAACGAGCGGCGCAGCGTGCCGATCCGCACCCGCGGGGTCGTCCACGAACTCACCAAGCCGTTCCGTGCGGCCGTGTGCGCGGCCGTGGCGGGGGCCCTGGTCGCGAGCCGTTTCGAATCGCCCGAACTCGCCCTGCTCACCGGCGGCCTGACCGTCACGTTCGTCTATGTCCTGCTGCTCCGGTTGCTCGGCGTCCAGGCCGTCGCACCCGCCTTCCGTACCGCCCTCCGTTCCGTCACCCGAAGGCTGCCGCATGCCCGTTTCCGCTGACCCGACCGACCTGCCCGACCCGGCCGACCTCCCCCGTACCGCTGCCGGTGCCCCTCCCCGCACCCGCCCGGTCACGGCGCCCCTGTGGGTGGCGATGTACCACTCGGTGGGCGACTGCTCCGACGACCCGTACCGCATCACGGTCTCGCCCGACCGCCTCGACCGGCAGCTGGGCTGGCTGCACCGCCGGGGCCTGCGCGGGGTGGGCATGGCGGACCTGCTCGCGGCCCGTGCCCGGGGCGAGGGGCGGGGCCTGGTGGGCCTCACCTTCGACGACGGCTACGCGGACTTCGCCGACAACGCCCTGCCCGTGCTCCGGCGCTGGGGCTTCGGCGCCACCGTGTTCGTCCTGCCGGGCAGGCTCGGCGGCACGAACGAGTGGGACCCGCTCGGCCCCCGTAAACCGCTCCTGACAGCCGACGGCATCCGCCGGCTCGCGGACACCGAGGGCCTGGAGATCGCCTCGCACGGCCTCACCCATGTCGACCTCACCCTGGCCGACGACGCGCTGCTGGGCGCCGAGGTCGGCGGCAGCCGGGCCCTCCTGTCCGAGCTGACGGGCCGAGAGGTCCTGGGCCTGTGCTACCCGTACGGGACGGTCGACCAGCGGGTCGCCGACGCCGTGCGGGCCGCCGGTTACGGCTACGCGTGCGCGATCGACCCCGGCCCGCTCACCGGTGTCTTCGCCCTGCCCCGGGTGCACATCGGGGAGAACGACACCTCCTGGCGGCTGCTGCTGAAGTACCGCCTCAACCGGCTGCGCAGGCGCCCGGCGCCGCTGGCGGCCGGCCCGGTGACGGAGGTAGCCCGGTGAAGGCCCTGCACGTCATCACCGGGCTCGGCGTCGGCGGGGCCGAGCAGCAACTGCGCCTGCTGGTGCGGAACCTGCCGGTCGACTGCGACGTGGTGACCCTGACCAACCCCGGCGCGGTCGCCGAGGGCCTCGTCGCGGACGGCGTGCGCGTCACCCACCTCGGCATACAGGGCAACCGCGACCTTGCGGCGCTCCCGCGCCTCGCCCGGCTGATCCGCGTCGGCCGCTACGACCTCGTCCACACCCACCTCTACCGGGCCTGCGTGTACGGCAGGGCCGCCGCCCGGATCGCCGGGGTGAAGGCGGTCGTGGCCACCGAGCACTCGCTCGGCGACTCGCAGATGGAGGGCCGCCGGCTCACCCCGGGCGTCCGGGCGCTGTACCTGGCCAGCGAGCGCCTGGGCCGATCGACGGTCGCGGTCTCGCCGACGGTCGCCGAACGGCTGCGCCGCTGGGGCGTGCCCGGGCCGCGTATCGAGGTCGTGCCGAACGGCATCGACGTGGACCGCTTCCGCTTCGACCCGGCCCTGCGCGAGAGCACCCGGCGGCGGCTGGGGCTGCCGCAGGGGGCGTACGTCGTCGGGGGTGTCGGGCGGCTGACGGCCGGCAAGCGGTTCGAGGTGCTCGTGCGGGCGCTGGCCGAACTCCCCGACGACGTCTGGCTGTTGCTGGTCGGCGGGGGGCCGCAGGAGAGCGTGCTGCGGCGGGCCGCGCAGCGCGTGGGCGTCGCCGACCGGGTGCTGTTCACGGGCGAGCGCCCCAACGGGCCCTCCGGACAGGACGCTTCGGGCGGCCTCGACCTGCCGTCCCTGACCGGGGCCATGGACCTCCTCGCCTCACCCTCCGCGGAGGAGGCCTTCGGGCTCGCCGTCGTGGAGGCCCTGGCGGCCGGTCTGCCCGTGCTCTACGTCTCCTGCCCCGCCGTCGACGACCTGCCCCGGGACGCGGCGCCGTTCGCCCGGCGGGTGCAGGGCGGCTCGGACTCGTTCGTACGGGCCGTGCGGCAGGCCCGCGCGCAGGGCACCCGGTCGCGCTCCGCGCCGGAGGCCGCCCACCACTACAGCATCGCCCGCAGTGCCGACCGGCTCATGGACATCTACACGGCCGCAACTCTGGGAGTGAGTTCCTCATGACCGACAACCCCATCCGTATCACCGGGCGGCCGGGAACGGCACTCGCCCGCGCCAGGACGCTGCCGCCGTGGTCCCTGCTCGCCGCGGGCGTACTCCTCGGCGGTGCGCTCGGCGGCGCGTACGGCGCCCTGAAGACGCCGGAGTACACCGCCACGAGTTACGTCATCGCCGTCCCCACCGAGCAGTCGGACCCGGCGGCGGCGCTCGGTTTCGCGCAGGCCTACGGGCGGGTCGCCACGCAGCTCGCGGTGCTCGGGGACGCCCAGGTGTGGGCGGGCGTACCGGTGTCGACCCTGCGCGAGAGCGTGCGGACGGCGACCTCGCCGGACGCGCCGATGGTCGCCGTGACCGCCACCTCCGAGCGCCCCGACCTGGCCGCGGACATCGCCAACGCCGTGTCGCGCTCGCTGACCCGGCACGCGAACGACACCGAGGACAGCACGCATGTGGAGCTGCTGCAGTTCTCCCGTGCGATCAAGCCCACCGAGGCGTCCTCGGCGTCCCCGGCGGTAACCGGTCTCGTCGGCGCGAGCGCCGGCGGGCTGCTCGGCGGACTCGCGCTGCTGGTCCGGCCGCGGCGTGCCCCGGAAACGTCGCCGACGGCCTCGGTGCCGGGCCCCGCCACCGCCGCCGACGTGCACGGACAGCTGTGAGAGCCGCCGCGCTGCGGACACCGCCGCGCACGGAGCTGCGTACGGAACTGTGCACGGACGAGCGGGAGTTCGGGCGGCTGGCCGAGGCGTGGGGCGCGCTGTACCGGCGGTGCGGCACGGCGACACCGTTCCAGAGCCACGCGTGGCTGCACTCGTGGTGGCTCTCGTACGGCACGCCCGGCCGGCTCCGCCTCGTGCTCGTGCGCGACGGCGCCGACCTGGTGGCCGCCGCCCCGCTGATGCTCGTACGGCAGCCGTGGCCGGCCCTCGTGCCGCTGGGCGGGTCGATCTCCGACTTCGGGGACGTGCTGATCGAGGACGGCGAGCGCGCCGAGCGGGCGACCGCCGCCCTGGCCGACGGGCTGGCCACGGCCGCGCGCACCGCGCTGATCGACTTCCGTGAGGTGCGGCCCGGCGGCGCGGTGGAGCGGGTGTACGCGAGCTGGCGCGGGCCCCGTCGGCAGGTGCCGGACTCGCTGTGCCTGGAGCTGCCCGCCGTGCCGATGGACGACCTGATCGGACGGCTCGCGACGGCCAAGGCGCAGCAGCGGGTCCGCGCCAAGCTGCGCAAACTGACCACGCTGGGCGTCGAACGGCGTGCCGTACGCCCGGACGAGGTGGACGCGGCACTGCGCAGGCTCCTGGAGCTGCACCGGCTGCAGTGGCAGGGCCGCAAGGTGACCACCGAGCATCTGCAGGAGCGATTCGCCGAACACCTGATCCGTTCGGTGGGGCCGATGGTCCGCGCCGGGGACGCCGTCGTGACCGAGTTCCGGGTGGACGACACCGTGCTGGCCGTCGATCTGACCCTGCTGTCAGGGAAGTTGGCGGGCGGCTACCTGTACGGCGCGCATCCGCAGCTGCGGGAGCGCAAGGCGGACGTGGCGACGATGCTGCTGCACGCCTGCGCCCAGTACACCGGGACCGGAGCGGGCGGCGGGACGGGCAACGGAACGGGGGCCGGGACGGGCGGGCGCCGGGTGCTGAGCCTGCTGCGCGGCAACGAACCCTACAAGCACCACTGGCGCCCGGATCCCGTCGTCAACCAGCGTTTCCTGCTGGCCCGGCGCCGGACCGCGCCGCTGATGTCGGCCGCGGTCTGTGACGTGGCCGCGCGCACCCGGGGCAAGAAGCTGCTCGACCGGTTCGCCGGCTGGAGGGAACGCGGTGGCGGCAGGCCGTGACCGACCTGCCGCCACTCGCGCCTTGGTCAGCGGTTGCGCGACCACCAGTCGAAGCGCAGACAGAGCTTCCCGCCGAGCCAGTACTCCACCCAGTCGCCCAGGACCACCGGCGAGCAGTTCGGCGGCCGTACCGGTGTCGGATCGGTGGGCTTCGGCGGATCCGTCGGCTTGGGCGGGTCGGTGGGCTTCGGTGTCGGGTCGGTCGGGTTCGGCACCGGGATCGGGTCGGTGCGGCCGAAGAGCACGGACCGGTAGATCGCGGAGGCCTCGGGGTTGTCGTCGCACTGCCACACACCGTGCGGGCAGTAGTCGGTGACCGTGTTGTACAGCGGCTTGTGCTCGTCCAGCCAGGCGAGCATCCGCTTCATGTAGGTCGCGTTGTCGCCGTTTCGGAAGAGCCCCCATTCAGGATAGGAGATCGGCTTTCCGTGCGCTTTCGCGAAGTCGACGTGCGCCTGAAGCCCATAGGGTTCCGACACCGCCTCGTCGAATGACTGTCCGCGCGGCTGGTCGTACGAATCCATGCCGATGACGTCGACCGTCTCGTCGCCCGGATAGCACTGGGTCCAGGGAATGGCGTCCCGGCCACGGTTCGGAGTGAAGTCGAAGCGGAATTTCTGCCCCGGCACCGCTCTCATGGCCGTGACGATCCTGTCCCAGTACTTCTTCCAGGCCTCCGGGTCCGGCCCGCAGCGATGGGTGTACGTGATGCCGTTCATTTCCCAGCCGAGCACGATGACGGTGTCGGGCACCTCCAGCTCGACGAGCCGCTCGGCCAGCTTGCGGAAGTGGTGGTCGAACTCACCGGCCGCGCCGCGCCGCAGCAGCCCGCGGACCTCCCGGTCGGAGACCCCCTCCTCGTTGCGCTCCAGCATGGGCACGTTGAGGACGAAGAGCCGGTCGGCCTCCTCCCGCCGCCAGTCCGCCCAGGCATCGAGGAAGCCGGGCAGGCCCTCGATGTTGCTCCAGCGGTCGCCCGGCAGATACGTGTGGGCCACGCGCAGCTCGGCCCCGCCCAGCCAGTGGCTGAGCTCGGCGATCCGGGCCACCCCGCGGGGCCCGTAGTCCAGGTAGGCGCCGAAGGCCGGCGTCTGGGGCGCCTTCGGCGGCACGGGCTGCGGAGTCGCCTGCCCGGGTGCGGTCGGCGCGGCACCCGGCGCCATCGGCGCCACGACACCGGTGGGCGCGGTCGGCGGCGGGGCCGGTGGCTCCCCCGCCCGCGCGCCCGCCGCGTACCCCGTCCCGGACGCGAGGGCGGCCGAGGCGAAGAGTCCGGCGGTGAGTACGGCGGCGACGCATGCCGGCCGTCTGGTTCGGGTCCGTTGCAGTGGGGCCATGTCCACTCCTCGCGCTTCATTTCCACCGTCCACTGACACTCAGTCATATGAATATGAATTGCGCCAACCGAGGCCGAGCGCCGGGGAAATGCCCTATCACCCGCACGGGTGAGAAATCAGAAGCGACCTCAAGGAAATATGCCCATGCCGTCCTTCGACGTCCGTGTCCCCGCCGTGCTGCTGCGGACCGACCGGAATCCCTTTCACCACGGCACGCTGGGAGCCGTACGGTCACTCGGCCGGGCCGGAATCGACGTGCACCTGGTCGCTGATTCGACCGGAAGTCCGGTGCGCGGCTCCCGATTCGTCCGCCGGATGCATCCGCCGCCCGCCCCCGGGGCCACGCCCGCCGACATCGCCGTGACGTTGCGCCGAGTGGCGGCGCGGGTGGGCCGTCCCGCCGTACTGATCCCAATGGATGACGCGAGCGCCGTCGCCGTGGACCGGATGCGGGCCGAGCTCTCCCCCCGCTTCCTGCTGCCCCTGACTCCCACGGGTCTCGCCGAACGGGTCGCGGACAAGGCGGAACTGGCCGCCGTGTGCGCGTCCGCGGGGATCCCGCACCCGGTGACGCTGGTACCGGACAGCCCCGCGCAGGCGGCCTCGGCGGCCCGGCGGCTGGGGCTGCCGGTGGTGGCGAAGTGGAGCCGCCCCTGGCTGCTGCCCGCCGGTTCGGACCTGCGCAGCACGACGGTGCTGGACACCGCGCGGGAGGCCCGGGACCTGTACCGGCGGGCCGGGGAGGCGGGCAGCCCGCTGCTCCTCCAGGCGTTCCTGCCGCCGGGGCCGGACCGGGACTGGTTCTTCCACGGGTACGTGGACCGGTCCGGGGCGGTGCGCGGGGGCGGCGCGGGCCTCAAGCAGCGGGCCTGGCCGCGCGGCGCGGGGCTGACCGCGGTGGGCCGCTGGACGCCGAACCCGGCCGTGACGGCGCTGGCCGAACGGCTGGTCGCGCGGCTCGGCTACCGCGGCATCCTCGACCTGGACTTCCGGCTCGACGGCTCGACCGGCGCGTACCACCTGCTCGACTTCAATCCGCGGCCCGGTGCGCAGTTCCGGCTGTTCGCCGACGGGGCGGGCCTCGACGTGGTGCGGGCCCTGCACCTGGACCTGACCCACCGTCCGTTGCCGGCGCCCGTGCCCCTCCCGGGCCGGACCTTCGTGGTGGAGAACTACGCGCCGCTCTCGGCCGCCTTCCGGAGCGGGACCGAACTGGCCTGGCACGCCCGGGACGACCTCGGGCCCGGTGCCGCCCTGTGGGCGCTGTGGTCCCGCCACCTGGGCAGACGCGCGGGCCGGCACCTGCTGGACCGCGCACGCCGGCCGGCCCCCGCACCGCCCGCCCCCACCTGCCTCACCCGACCGCCCTCCCCCTCACCGTCCCCCTCCCCGTCACCTTCCGGCGTGAATCCCCTGTCCGACGAAGAGAAAGCGAGCAGTCACTGATGTACGACCTGCTGGTGGTGGGAGCCGGGCCCTACGGCCTGTCCATCGCCTCCCACGCCGCGGCGGCCGGCCTGAGCCTGCGCGTGTTCGGCCGGCCCATGGCCTCCTGGCGCGACCACATGCCCCGCGGCATGTTCCTGAAGTCCGAACCGTGGGCCTCCAACCTCTCGGATCCCCAGGGCCGACTGAGCCTGGCCGCCTACTGCGCGGAACAGGGGGTGGAGGCCCGGCACGGGGCGCCCATCCCGGTCGAGGTGTTCGCCTCGTACGGACTGTGGTTCGCGCGGCACTCCGTCCCGGAGGTGGACGAGCGCGCGATCGCGCACGTCCACCCCTGCCCGGGCGGTTTCGAGGTGGTCACGGAGGACGGCATGTCCGTGCGCGCGCGGACGGTCGCGCTGGCGGTCGGCGTCCTGCCCTTCACCGAAGTGCCCTCCGCTCTGCGGGGGTTGGGCTCCGACTACGTGTCGCACAGCAGTCACCACCGTGACCTGGACCGGTTCCTGGGCAAGGACGTCACCGTCGTCGGCGGCGGCCAGGCGGCCCTGGAGACGGCGGCGCTGCTCGCCGAACAGGGCACCCGCGTCCGGGTCGTGGCCCGGGCCCCCGGGCTCTCCTGGAACGACGTGCCGCCGCCCTGGGAGCGCCCGTGGTGGCAGTCGGCCCGCGCCCCGCACAGCGGCCTGGGCCCCGGCTGGCGCAACTGGTTCTACGCCGAGCGCCCCGGCGCGTTCCGCCGCCTCCCCGAGCCGACCCGCGCCCGGATCGCCACCACGGCCCTCGGGCCCGCGGGCGCCTGGTGGATCCGCGACCGGGTCGAGCCGTCCGTCGACCTGCTGCTGGGCCACGAGATCGCGGCGGCGTACGGGTCCGGAGGCGGCGTACGGCTCGAAATGCTCGGCCCGGCGGGCGAGTTGACGTCCCTCGACACCGAACACGTCATCGCGGCGACGGGGTTCAAGCCGACCCGTGAGCGCCTGGGACTCCTGACGGCCGACCTGCACGAGGGCCTGACCGCGTCACCCGACGGGTCTCCCTACGTGGGGCGGGAGTTCGAATCGTCCTGGCCCGGGCTCTTCATGGCGGGCCTGGTCACGGCAGCGGGCTTCGGCCCCGCCATGCGGTTCGTGCACGGCGCCTCGTTCACGGCCCGGACCCTCGTACGAGGAGTTCGGCGCCGGCTCCGTACGGGCCCGGCCCGGCTGCCCGTGCCCGGCGCGCGGGAGCGGCGCGGGGTGCTGGGGGCGGCGGGACGCTGACCGCGCGGGTGCCGGGTTCCGGGTGCCGGGCACAAGGCCTCCGGCACCCGGTACCCGGCGCGTCGTCACCGGCGGGACGCGGCCCGGTTCTTTCGGTACAGGACCGCTCCCCCGAGCAGCAGAGCCGTGCCGGCGGCGGAGGCCGCGAGCATCCCGTCGACACCGGTGTGCGCCAGCTCCGGCCAGGGGCCCGCTCCCGAGGAGGGCGCGGACGGATGCGTCGTTCCCCCCGGACCCGTGGTGGGCGGGCTCGTCTCCGGGTGCCCCGACGTGGGCGGCACCGTAGCCGGCGGCCCCGTGACGGGAGGCGTGGTCGTCGGCGGGGTGGTGTGCGGCGGGGTGGACGGGGGCCCGGACGGCGGGGTCTCGTCGTCCCCGTAACCCTTCGGGCCGTCGCCGTGGTCCTCCGGTCCGTCGCCGTAACCCTTCGGGCCGTCGTGATGGCCGCACTTGTCGCCGAACGCGGGGTTCAGCAGGCCGGCCGCGTCAGCGGTGTCGCCGCACGCGTTCGCCGGCGCGTCCACCGGGGCCTCGCCGTTGTTGCCCGTACCGACGCCGGGCGCGTCGTGCGTGCCGCCGTGCGTGGAGGAGCCACCGCCGTGATGACCGGACCCGTGGTGACCGGAGCTCTGGTGGCCCGACCCGTGGTGACCGGAGCCGTCACCGTGGTCCGAGCCGTATCCGTGGTCCGAGCCGCTCCCGTGGTGCGAGCCGTATCCGGCCGGGGCTCCGTGACGGGGCCCGTCCGGCTTGCGGTGCTTGCCCTTGGGGGTGGCGCAGGAGTTGCCGAACGACGGGTTGAGGCCGGCTGCCGCGTTCGCGGAGTTGCCGCACGCGTTCACGGGCACCCCCACCGGCGCCTGCACGTTGTTGCCGGACAGCACTCCGGGCGAGTCCGCCGCGACGGCGTGCCCGTCCGAGTCCGCGAACGCCTGGGAGGCGTACAGGGACAAGATGCTCGTCGCGGCGGCGGCCGCGACCATTCCCTTGCTCAGGGTCTGTCGCAACTTCGTTGTCTTCTCTGCTGGTAGAAGTGGGAAAAGCCGGCCTTGGCACCGGAATGCGGTCCAAGGCCGGCGTGACTCAGCCGTTCGGCTGGTGCGTTACGACGTCAGTCGTTGACGCACTCGTTGCCGAACGCCGGGTTCAGCAGGCCGATCACGTTGATCGAGTTGCCGCACACGTTGACAGGAATGTGCACGGGCACCTGGAGAACGTTGCCGGAGAGGACGCCGGGCGAGCCCACGGCGGCACCCTCGGCCTCGGAGTCGGCGAAGGCCGGGGCGGCCATGCCCATGGCCATGATCGCGCCGGCGATGACGACGGCACTCTTCTTGTGCTTCACGTACTTCCCTTTCTCTGCGGTCATGCCCAATGACGGCCGAAACCGGACGAGCCCAGCCTGAACGGCTCGCACCATGACCTGCGGGCTGTTGAACGAGGAGACGGGGGACGAAGAAACTACAGAAAGTGCGACTCTCCGGTATTTCACCCGAACGCCCGGAGCGGAATGGGTGGCGAAACGTCACTGCACAAAGGAGAACCAGCAGAAAACAAAAGCGGAAAATACTTCCGAAAAACCCGGCCCGCCCCGCCGCGCATGGCGACGGGGCGGGCCGGGCGGCCGACGCGGCGGCGGATCAGCTGCCGACGGCGCCGTTGCCCGAGAGCACCGGGATGTTGTCCACGAGGTGCGACAGCGGCTCGTCGCCCTTCGCCTGGGTGGAGTTCTCGGTGCACTGCTGGTTCTGCGGGGCCGACAGGATCGGCACGTCCTGCAGAACGGTGACCGGCACCAGGACACCCACGAGCGAGGCCAGGTTGGCCTTGACCGGGACACCGAGGCACAGCTTGTTGAGCGAGCCCTGGACGAGCTGGCCCTGAGGGCTCATGTCGCCCTTGGTCTTCGCGTTGCCGTACACCTGCTCGGCCTGGTTGCCGTTGGCGGTGGTGACGCCGCTGTCGTTGCCGATGGCAAGCGCCTGCGGGGCGGCGGCCGCCGAGACACCGACGACAGAAGCGGCGACCGCCGCCGCGGCCATTGCCTTCTTGAGCATTTCTCCGGTCCTTTCATGGCAGAGACGCATGTTCCTGCTCCCGCATCAACCGGAGACCGGGCGATTGGTTTCGAGGTGTCACCCGGTTGGCCCGTTCGGCGATCCGCAATAGACGGAATCCTGCGCGCGCATGCGTAGTACAAACGGCATTCCCAAATGGGCCATCGGAGTGAACCGCAGCAACTATGCGGGCCGGGCGCAGTTGTCCAGGTCGCTCCGGTGGACGGGGTTACTCCAGAAGGGACCAGCAAGTGATCAAGAAGGTTATGGCTGCCGCGGCGGTCGCCGCTTCCGTCGCCGGTGTTTCGGCTGCCGCCGCGCCCCAGGCGATGGCGATCGGCAACGACAACGGCGTCACCACCGCCAACGGCAACCACGCCGCGCAGATCTACGGCAACCAGGCCACCTACGGCGACATGAGCCCGCAGATGGCGCTCATCCAGGGCTCGCTCAACAAGCCCTGCATCGGCCTGCCCGCCAAGGCCAACCTGGCCTCGCTCGTCGGCCTGGTGCCGATCACGGTCGCCCAGGACGTGCCGATCCTGTCGGCCCCGCAGAACCAGCAGTGCACCGAGAACTCCACGCAGGCGAAGGGCGACGAGCCCCTCTCGCACATCCTGAGCAACATCCCGGTGCTCTCGGGCAACGGTGCCTCCGGCAGCTGATCTGCCGTAACACCCAGTGGGCCGCCGGCCTTCCCGGCGGCCCACCGCCCCTGCCACGCCAACGGCGGCGCGCAGCTCCGGCCCTCGGGAATATCTGTGGGCCAATCGGGGCAAACCCCGCAACCGCACCGTCCACCGCACTGTTGATGACTATGCGGCTCCGTCACGGGGGCCACTCTCCGAAAGGGAACGAACATGAAGAAGCTGATGGCGACCGCGGCCATTGCCGCCTCTGTCGCCGGTCTGTCGGCCGCTGGCGCGCCCCAGGCGCTGGCCATCGGCAACGACGACGGCGTCACCACCGCCAACGGCAACGGTTCCGTCCAGAAGTACGGCAACCAGGCCACGCACGGCAAGATGAGCCCCCAGCTCTCGCTCGTGCAGGGCACGCTGAACAAGCCGTGTGTCGGTCTGCCGGTCAAGGCCAACCTGGCCTCGCTCGTCGGCCTGGTGCCGGTCACCGTTCTGCAGGACGTGCCGATCCTGTCGGCCCCGCAGAACCAGCAGTGCACCGAGAACTCCACCCAGGCGAAGGGCGACGAGCCGCTGTCGCACATCCTGGACAACATCCCGGTGCTCTCGGGCAACGGCGCTGCCGGAAGCTGACCTTCCCAGTTCCGCGAACAGCGGGTCACCCCTCGGGGGTGGCCCGCTGTTCCCGTGTCCGCCGTTCCCGTCTCTACTGCTCCTGTCTCTACTGCTCCTGCGTCTGCTGTTCCCGGGTCCGCGACGCGTTGGCGTACAGGGCCTCGATGTCCCGCGCGTACGCCGCCGTCACCGCGTGGCGCTTGATCTTCAGGGACGGGGTGAGCAGGCCGTTGTCCTCGGTGAACTCGCCCTCCACCAGGGCGAAGTCACGGATCGACTCGGCCCTGGAGACGGCCCGGTTCGCGTGGTCCACGACCTTCTGGACGTCGGCGCGCAACCGGGGGTCGTGGATCAGCTCGGACAGCGGGGTGTCGGCCGGCATCCCGCGGACGTACAGCCAGTGGGTGAGGTCCTCGCGGTCCAGGGTGATCAGGGCGGCGATGTAGGGGCGGTTGTCGCCGACGACGACGCACTGGCCGACCGGGGGGCGGCTGCGCAGGCGGTCCTCCAGGACGGCCGGGGAGACGTTCTTGCCGCCCGAGGTGACGATGATGTCCTTCTTCCGGCCGGTGATGGTGAGGTAGCCGTCCTCGTCGAGCGCGCCCAGGTCACCGGTGGCGAACCACTCGTCGGTCAGTACGGCGTCGGTGGCCGCCGGGTCGTTCCAGTAGGCGCCGAAGACGATGCCGCCCTTGATGAGCACCTCGCCGTCGTCGGCGATACGGACGGCCGTGCCCGGTACGGGGAGGCCCACCGTGCCGGGGCGGGGCCGCAGGGGCGGGACGATCGTCGCGGCGGCGGTGGTCTCCGTCAGGCCGTAGCCCTCGTAGACGATGATTCCGGCGGCGTAGAAGAAGAGGCTGAGGTCGCGGTCGAGCGGGGAGCCGCCGCTGATGGCGTAGCGCGTACGGCCGCCGATCTCCTTGCGGACACGGCGGTAGACCAGCAGGTCGTACAGGGCCCAGGCGGCGTAGAGGCCCGGGCCGGGGCCCTTGCCGCGGCCGAGGAACCTGTCCAGGTGCAGCTCGCCGAAGCGGACGGCGATCCGGTGCGCGCGGTCGAAGGAGGCGCCGCGGCCGATGCGTTCGGCGGTGGCGCGGCCGGTGCCGTGGATCTTCTCGAAGAGGTAGGGCACACCGACCAGGAACGTGGGCCGGAACTCCCGGAGCGCCGGGCGGAGTTCGTCGGGCTTGATGCTCGGGAAGTGACCCAGCTCGATCCGGGCCATCAGGCAGGAGATCTGCAGGGTGCGCCCCAGGATGTGGGCGAGGGGGAGGAAGAGGAGTGTCGAGGCCTGCTGGCCGGTGACCTCCTTGAAGACGGGGTGGAGGAGTTCGACGGTGTTCGCGGCCTCGGCGTACAGGTTGGCGTGGGTGAGGACGCAGCCCTTGGGCCGGCCGGTGGTGCCGGAGGTGTAGCAGATCGTGGCGACGGTGTCGGGGGTCAGCGCGGTGCGGCGCTTGGTGACCTCCTCGTCGGGTATGTCGCGGCCCAGGGCGGCCAGTTCGGCGACGGCTCCACCGGTTCCGGCGGTTTCGGCGGTTTCGGATCCACCCGTTCCGGCTTCGGCGTCGAGCTGCCAGATCTGCGGGGGTGCCGGGTGGTCGGCCGTGCCGGTCGTGACCGCCGCCGCGTTCTCCGACGTCTCGACGACGACGAAGCGGGTGGCGGAGTCCCGGACGATCCACTCGATCTGTTCCGGTGACGACGTGGGGTACACGGGGACCGACAGGCCGCCCGCGGCCCAGATCGCGAAGTCGAGCAGCGTCCACTCGTAGCGGGTACGGGACATCACCGCGACGCGCCCGCCCGGTTCGAGACCCGCCGCGATCAGCCCCTTGGCGACGGCGGTGACTTCACGGGCGAAGGCGGCGGCGGTCACCGGCCGCCAACTGCCGTGCTCACCGCGGCGGACGACCACGGCGTCGGGGGCCTCGGCCGCGTTGGTGAAGGGCAGGTCGGCGATGCTGCCGGTGGTGGCCCGCGGCGCGAGGGCGGGCATGCGTGCCTCACGGACCGCGCCGCTCCCGTCCTTCGCGACCTCGACCTGGGCGCGGCCCGCCGGAGTGGTCGAATCGGTGCGCTTCTTGGCCTGCTTCATTTCCCTGCGTACGCCCATGAAGGCTCCCGTGGCGGCTCGCGGTGCGGTGACGCTTACTCGGTGCTGTGACGCTTACTCGATGCGGGTGACGCTTACTTACCTCAGAGTAAACTTACTCATGCGTAGGGGATTTTCAACAGGCGCGTCAAGCTCGGCCGGACGTGGGCCGATGAACGGATCATGACGTCGACGCACTCGCCCGCCCACCCTTCGTACGCCCCGCACTCCTCGTACTCGTCCTACCGAAGGGCCCGACCGCCCTCGCCCTCCTCCGCGTGGGCGGACCGGCTGCGGGTCGCGGTGTGGCTCGTGCCCGCGCTCCTGGTGGCGTACGCGGGGTTCCGGCGGCGGTGGATGTCCGACGACGCCTACATCTACGTACGGACCGTGCGGCAGGTGCTGGCGGGGAACGGGCCCGTGTTCAACGCGGGTGAGCGGGTGGAGTCGTCGACCGGCACGCTGTGGCAGTGGCTGCTGGTCGCGGCCGGGGCGGCGGGGGCCGATCCGGCGTCGGCGGCGGTGTTCGGGGGGCTGTTGCTGACCGCCGCCGGGTTCGCGCTCGCGGGGATCGGCGCGCTGCGGACGTACGGCGGGCGCGCGGCCGTGCCGTTGGGGTCGCTGGTGCTGCTCGGGCTGCCTCCCGTGTGGGACTTCGCCACCTCGGGGCTGGAGACGGGACTCGTCACCTGCTGGATCGCCGGGGCGTGGCTGGCCCTGACGGCGAGGCCCGGCTCGCTCGTCACGTCCATGGTCATCGGTCTCGGGCCCCTGGTGCGGCCCGACCTGGGGCTGGTGACCGTGGTGTTCCTGGGCGCCCAGTGGCTGCTCGTACGGCCGTCGTGGCGGGGCGCGTTCGCGGGTGCGGGGGTGGCGGGGGCACTGCCGGCCGCGTACGAGATCTTCCGGGCCGGGTACTACGGGCATCTGGTGCCGCTGCCCGCGGTGACGAAGGAGGCCTCGCAGAGCCTGTGGGGACGGGGGCTGGTCTATCTGGGGGACTTCGCGCATCCCTATCTGCTGTGGGTGCCCGCGCTGTTCGTGGCGGCGGCCGTGCTGCCCTCGCGCGCGGGTTCGTACGGGGGTTCGCGCGGGGGCCTGCGCGGGCTGGGGGTGGTGCGGCTCGTTCCCGCGCTCGCGCCCGTCGTCGCCGGGCTGCTGTGCTGGCTGTACGTGGTCAAGGTCGGCGGGGACTTCATGCACGGGCGCATGCTGCTGCCCGGGCTGCTGCTGATGCTGCTGCCCGTCTTCGTCGTCCCGGTGACACGGGTGGGCACGCTGGCGGCGGTCGGCGTAGGCCTGTGGGCGGTGGCCTGCGCCGGCTGGCTGCGGATTCCGTACGGCGGACAGATCGGGTCGGCGGGGATCGCGGACGAACGCGGGGTGTACGTCCGCCACAACGCCGATCCGCATCCGGTGCGGCACACCTTCGCCGGGGCTCCGCATCATCTGGAGTACGCGCGGAAGGTGTGGGCGGCGGGTCGGTCGGGGGCGCCGGCGCTGTTGTTCGGCAAGGACGCGCGGGTGGGCGCCGACAGGGCCGGTGTCACGGCGAGTTATGTGGTGCTCGGGCTGAACGGGGCCGTCGTCCCGCTCGACGGGGTCGCGCTCGATCCGATCGGGCTCGCGTATCCGCTGGCCGCGCATTCCGAACGGGTCGGGGCGGGGCGGGTCGGGCACGACAAGCATCTGCCGGCGGCGTGGCTCGCGGCCGACCGGGGTGTGGCGGGGGATCTGCCCGACCGGGCCGACGCGGGGGAGGTGGGGGCGGCTCGGCGGGCTCTGCGGTGCGGGGGGTTGGCGGAGCTGGAGTCCGCTGTGCGCGGGCCGCTCACGGTGGGTCGCTTCTTGCACAACGTGACCGGGGCGTGGGAGCGGACGGCGTTCCGCTTTCCGAACGATCCGGTGCGGGCGGAGAGGGAATTGTGCGGGTGAGTGGGGGCGGGGTGCGCAGTTCCCCGCGCCCCTCAGGGAGTGAGGGCCGGCGCCGATTGGACCTGCGGGTCCGTGAAGGTTGAGCGCGCCGTTCCCCGCGCCCCTCAGGGAGTAGGGGCCGGCGCCGATTGGACCTGCGGGTGAGTGGGGGGCGGGGTGCGCAGTTCCCCGCGCCCCTTAGGGGGTGGGTGGGGAGGTGTGCTTGTGGGAGGCGTGGTCAACTCGCGACGGTTCTCAGCTGCTCGGCGACCCCAGGCGGGCCCTTCAGGGGCGTGGGGAACTGTGCGGGGCGGGGCTATGTGTCCAGGGCTGCCGCCTGGGTGATCGTGTCGGAGAGTCGGCGGACCGGCCCGCTCTCCGTGGCGGACGCCAGCTCCGCCGCGTGCCGGCCGAGTTCGCGGAGCGACGGCGCCCCGGGCAGCCCGCTCCAACGGCCGTCCCCGGAGCGCAGTGCGTCGGCGAAGTACGCGGCCACGGCCGTGACCTGGAGTCCGCTTCGTGCGGTCGTCGTGGTCCACAGGGGCCGGTCGAGGGCTGCCGCCTCCACCTGGCCCGTCTCCTCGTGCGCGACGCGGGTCGAAGGGTCCAGCCATCGCACCGTCGCCGTGGCCACGTGTCCCGTCGCGCCGGGCCTGACGCGTACCGCGTAGAGGGCCGTGACCGTGTGGCCGGGACCCGTCTCGCCGCCGTCCACCCGGTCGTCGCGGAAGTCCTCGTCGGCGACCTGCCGGTTGTCGTAGCCGATGAGCCGGAACTGGTCCACGGTCCCGGGATCGAAGGCGACCTGCGCCTTCGCGTCGCGGGCGGTGAGGTCGATGTTGCGCGGCAGTTCGTCGCAGAAGACCGTACGGGCCTCCTCGGCGTTCGACACGTACGTGGTGTGGCCGTCGCCCTTGTCCGCGAGGCGTTCCATCAGCGCGTCGCCGTAGTCGCTGCCCACGCCGACCCCGAAGAGCGTGATGCCGTGCTCGCGGCGGGCGTCCGCGATCCGGTCGAGGATGGCGTCGGCGTCGGTCTCACCGGTGTTGGCGAGCGCGTCGGAGAGCAGCACGACCCGGTTGGTGGCGCCCTCGCGCAGGCCGTCGACGGCCGTGCGGTAACCGGTGCTGACGCCCGCGCCGAGGTTGGTCGAGTCGGTGGGTTCGAGGGTGTCGATCGCGTCGTGGACGCGGCCGCGGTGGTCGCCCAGGCGGGTCATGGGGAGCACGGTCCTGGCCTCGTCGCTGAAGGCCACGAGCGCGACCGCGTCGTCGTCGCGCAGCCGGTCCGTCATCACGCCCAGGGATTCCTTCGCCAGGTCGAGGCGGCCCGGTTCGGCCATGGAGCCGGAGACGTCGATGACGAAGGTGAGGGCGGCGGGCGGGCGTCCGCCTGCGTCCTCGGCCTCGCGGGTGGCGAGGCCGACCCGGAGGAAGCGCCAGTCCCGGTTCTCCTGCCCGTACGAGTCGGAAGAGTCGGACGAGTCGGACGAGTCGGAAGAGCCGGATGAGCCGTACGGGTCGGATGAGTCGTCCTCGCGGAGCGGGTCCTCCGGGGCTGCCGTGTGGGCGCCGTCCATCGTGACCGTGAAGCCGTTGCCCTCGGGGCGTTCGTAGTTCTGGCGGAAGCTGTTGATGAACTCCTCGGGGCGGACCGTCGACGGGTCGGGCCGCCTGCCCTCCTTCAGGGTGCGGCGCGCGTAGCCGTAGGAGGCGGTGTCGACGTCCAGGGCGAAGGTGGAGAGGTAGTCGGCCGGGGGCGCGGTCTCCCTCTCCCGGAGTTCACCCTTCTGGTCGCCCTGCCGATCGCCCTCGCCGGTGTCCGAGGGGCTGGTCGGCAGGGCCGGGGCGGGGGCCGGGAAGCCGTTGCTCTCCCGGGACCTGCTGTCGCCCCGGCTGTCCGAACCGTCGTTGTCCCCGCCGCCGCAGCCGGTGAGCAGGAGCCCGACCGTGACGGTCGTGGCGACGAGTGCGCCGCGCACACGCTGCCGCCGGCGTCCCCGTGAGCCGCCCCGCGGCCCTCCCCCGATACTCGGCCGCCCTGTCTGATGCTGTTCGGTGCGCCTCATGTGTGCCCCCTCGGTGACCGCTGTGAGCCGACGTCTGTGACTGTGACGGCCGAGGCGGGCGGAAGGAGCGGCCCAAGGCGTTGCGGATGAATCTCGATGCGGCCACGGTGGGCGGCGGTTGAGACCGGTGGGTGATCCTCCGGAGACCTGAAGGTGTCCGGAGGGCCCGTACGGCGGCATCAGAGCTTCAAGGCATCAGAGTTTCGGAGCTTCGGAGCTTCAGAAGGGGTTACGACACCACGTCCTTGCGGGCGAAGCCTCGGAAGGCCAGGGCGAACAGCACCAGCGCGTAGGTGACGGAGACCGCCGTGCCCTGGATCATGCCGCCCCACTCGGGCTTGGGCTGTACCGCGTCGGCCCAGGCGAACTGCCAGTGCGCGGGCAGGAAGTGGCGCCAGTCGCCGAGGGCGGTGACCGCGTCCAGTACGTTCCCCACGATCGTCAGACCGACCGCGCCTCCCACCGCGCCCAGCGGGGCGTCGGTCTTCGTCGACAGCCAGAACGCGAGCCCCGCCGTGACCAGTTGGGACGCGAAGATGAACGCGATCACCACGACCAGCCGTTGGGCCGCCGTGCCCGCGGACAGGGAGCCGCCGGTCGGGATCTCCAGCGGGCCCCAGCCGTACGCGACCGAGCCCACCACCAGTGCGACGACCGGCAGCAGCACCATCGCGGCGAGGCTGAGGCCGAGCGCGACCACGAGCTTGGACCACAGGAGGCGGGCCCTGGGCACGGGCGCCGCGAGGAGGTAGCGCAGGGAGGACCAGCTGGCCTCCGAGGCGATGGTGTCTCCGCAGAACAGGGCCACGGGGATGACCAGCAGGAAGCCCGCGGAGACGAAGAGGTTCGTCGCGGCGAAGTTGGCGCCCGAGGCCGTGGCCGTGTCCATGAGGGTGACCCGGCCCTCGCGGCCGTCCGGCTGGCCGCCGATCGCGAAGGCCACGGCCAGCACGAAGGGCAGGGCGGCGAGGACCGCTCCCATGACCAGCGTGCGGCGCCGCTTCAGCTGACGCATCAGCTCGACCCGCAGCGGCAGGGTCCGCCCGGCGCGGTAGCCGTCCGCCACTTCGGCACGCTCTACAAGTGTGCTCACGCGGAGCCTCCGATCAGGGTCAGGAACGCGTCCTCCAGGCGACGGTGGGGGCCGAGGGCGGCCACCGGTACTTCCAGCCGGACCAGCTCCACGAGAAGCCGGGCGGCCGCCGCGGAATCCTCGATCGCCGCGGAGCTCTCGACCACCCCGGAGCTCTCGATTCCCGCCGAGTCCGCGATCACCGTGGAGTCCGCGATCCCCGCCGAGTTCGCGATCGCCGCGGGACCCTCGGCTGCCGTGGGATCCACGGCCGCCGCGCTCCTCGCAGTCAGCCGTATCAGCAGGCCGTCGTCCGTCCGGATCGCCGTGTCGACGCCCGGCAGTGCCGCCACCTTCTCGACCAGCGGGTCCGCGATGTCGGCCGCGAGGCCGACGAGGAGGGTGTCGCCGGAGCCGATGATCTCGTGGACCGGTCCTGCCTGGACCAGTCGGCCCCGGTCCATGACGACCAGATGCGTGCAGGACTGCTCGACCTCTGCGAGGAGGTGGCTGGACACGATGACCGTGCGTCCGGCGGCGGCGTAACGGATCATGACCTCGCGCATCTCGCGGATCTGGGGCGGGTCGAGGCCGTTCGTCGGTTCGTCGAGGATCAGCAGGTCCGGGAGGCCGAGCATGGCCTGCGCGATGGCCAGGCGCTGCCGCATGCCCTGGGAGTACGTGCGGACCGCGCGGGCCAGCGCGTCTCCGAGGCCCGCGATCTCCAGCGCCTCCTCCAGGTGGGCGTCCTCGGACGGGCGTCCGGTGGCCTGCCAGTACAGGTCCAGGTTCTCGCGGCCGGAGAGGTGCGGGAGGAAGCCCGCGCCCTCCACGAAGGCGCCGACCCGGGAGAGGACCGGCGCGCCCGGCCGGATCGCGTGCCCGAAGACCCGGATCTCGCCGCCGTCGGGCTTGATGAGGCCCATGAGCATGCGCAGTGTGGTCGTCTTGCCCGCGCCGTTCGGCCCGAGCAGGCCGAGGACCTGGCCCTTCTCCACGCGGAACGACAGGTCCCGTACGGCATAGCGGTCCGACGACTTCGCGTACCGCTTGCTCAGGTCGGTGATCTGGAGCGGGACCTCGGCGAGCGCCGGGTCGGGCGGCGTCGCGGTCGTGCGGCGGCGGCCCGTCAGCAGCAGGGCCAGCGCGGTCAGCGCGCCGGCGATCGGCAGCCACCACACCCAGGCGGGCAGCCCCGTGGCCCCCGTCGTCACACCGGGCGCCGTCGGCACGGCGAGGTCGCTCTTCAGGGAGACCGTGTACGTCGCCGGAGCCACCGGGGACGCGTAACCGAGGTCGGTCGAGGCGAGGACCAGGCGCAGCCGGTGGCCCTCCTGCACCTCGTGGTCGATGGCGGGCAGGGTGAGGCGGACGTCCTTGCCGCTGTCACCGGTCGCGACCCGGACGGGGGTGACCAGCTGGGACGGCAGGACCTGCTGCCTGCCGCCGGGGCCGACGTCGTACACCTTGGCGAAGAGGACGGCCTCGCCGGTCGTCGACTTCACGTTCACCGTCGCGGTGGGCGAGCCGGTGATCCGCAGGTCCTCGGTCACGGCCTCGGAGTCGAACCGCGCGAACTGCCCGGGGAAGTCGAGGGACACCCCGACGCCGAGCGAGGACAGCTGGGAGAGGCTGCCGCCGCCGAGACCGGGGAGGGCGGAGATACCGGGCGGGCTGGCGCCCGCGGGGTTGGAGAACTCCTGCTCGCGTCCGCTCAGCGCGATCTTCCGGTCGTCGCCGGTGAGCCCGGGGTAGGTGTCCGCGTCGGCGCCCCGCAGCTGGGCGCCGCCGTCGGTCGAGTCGATGCCGCCGGTGCGGGTGACCCGGAACGCGGGGCCCGTGTCGGCCTTCTCGTCGTCCTTGAGGTAGCGGTCGAACCAGGAGTTCACTCGCGCGTGCAGGCGGTCCGTCTCCATGTCGCCGCCGTCGTGGCCGCCGGCGATCCAGTCGACGTCCACCGGGGCGCCGTTGGCCCTGATGGCCTTCGCGATCCTGTCGGCCTGGCCGAGCGGGAAGAGGGAGTCGGTCTGGCCCTGCATGATGAGCGTGGGGACCTTGATGCGGTCGCCGACGGCGGAAGGGCTGCGCTCCTCCAGGAGCTTCACGGCCTTCGCGTCGGGCTCTCCGGACTCCGCGACCCGCTCGTACATCTCGCAGAGCTGGGTCTCGAACTTGTCGCAGCCGCCGCCGGAGTTGATGAACATGCCGGCCCAGAGCTTCTTGAAGACGCCGTTCGGGAACAGCGCGTCCGCGAGGTTCCAGTACGTGATCGCGGGGGCGATGGCGTCCACGCGCTGGTCGTAGCCCGCCGCGAGCAGCGAGACCGCGCCGCCGTACGAGGCTCCGGCGACACCGACCCGGGGGTCGCCGGCCTTGTCGAGCTCGACCTCGGGGCGCTTCGCGAGCCAGTCGACGAGCTTGGAGACGTCGGCGACCTCGCCCTTCGGGTCGTTCAGGCCGATCTTGCCCGTGGATCTGCCGAAGCTGCGGGACGACCAGGTCAGTACCGCGTAGCCGTCGCGGGCGAGGTCCTCCGCCTGCTTGCGTACGTCCTCCTTGTTGCCGCCGAAGCCGTGTGTCAGGAGGACGGCGGGGCGGCGGCCGGCGTCTTCGGAGCCGGTGGTGAAGTACGACGTGTCGATTTTCACTCCGGCCGCCGTGGGGAGGAGCCGGTCGGCGCGGTGTACCGCGGGTGCCTTGTCGGAGGCGACCGCTGTCCATGTCCCGGCACCGGCGAGCACGACGACGAGGGCCGCGGCGGTCCACCGTCGCGGCCCTCGCAACCACCGTCGTGGTGCTGCGGGCATTCGAAGATCCATGCTTCAACGGTACGGGGCCCTGCGGGGCGGGGGTGCAGTCGGTGGGGGGAGGCGGGCGGTATCCCGTAGGAGTACGGGGGTCTTCCCGTGTACCGCGTTCGCTGTATGCGAGGGGGTGTCGGCGGGGGGTGGGTACGCGTGGCTGGTCGCGCCGTTCCCCGCGCCCCTGGGGGGGCTGCGCCCCCTGAAGGCAACCGATTGCGCCGTTCCCCGCGCCCCCAAAGGCGAGGCGAAAGACTGCGCCGTTCCCCGCGCCCCTAAAGGCGAAAGAATTGCGCCGTTCCCCGCGCCCCTAAGTCGTGGGGATTGTCACCAGCCAGCGGGTGGTTCGGCGGGGGTGTAGGTAGAAGGCCCAGTAGAGGGTTGCGGCTGCTGTGATGCCGCCTGTCCATGCCAGGTAGGTCGGGTCCTGCATGGTAAGGACGTAGGCCAGGACCGCGATCAGGAGGACCGGGAGCGTCGGCCACAACGGCATGCGCCAGGCGGACGTGTGGGCGTGGGGGCCTCGGCGGGCGAGCAGGGCGGCGACCGCGACGAGGATGTACATGCTCGTGACGGAGACGCCCGTGATGCCGTACAGGGTGTCGAGGTTCACGAAGCAGAGCGCCGCTCCGGGGACGCCCACCGCGAGGGTCGCCACCCACGGGGAGCCGAAGCGGCCGAGCTTGGAGAGGGCGTTGTTGACGGGGTCGGGCCAGGCCTTGTCGCGGGCGGAGGCGAACAGTACGCGGGAGTTCTGGATGACCATGACGATGCCCGCGTTGATGATGGCGAGGGCCACGCAGAGGCTGACGAAGGTGCCGACCGCCGAGTTGGACCAGGCGGTGACCATGCCGCCGATGTCGCCGCCGGTGAGCGCGGCCAGGTCCGGGGCGCCCACGGTGATCGCGGCCACCGGCACGAGGATGATCACCGTGGAGATGGCGAGGGTGGCCAGGACCGTACGGGCCACGTTGCGGCGCGGGTTCTCCAGTTCCTCGGAGAGGTAGACGGCCGTCGAGAAGCCCTGGGTGACGAAGAGGGCGATCGCGAGCCCGGAGACGACCAGCATCACCGTCACGGTGTCCGGGTGGCCGCCGGATCCGGCCACTTCCATGGACACCAGGCTGTCCGCGCCCCGCTCGGCGTGCGCGAAGCCCAGGACGGCCACCACGGCCGCGGCGATGACCTCAAGGACCAGGAAGACCCCGGTGATCCAGGCGTTGGCCCGCAGGTCGAGCAGGCCCGCGAGGGTGGCGAGCACCATCACGCCCGCGCCCGCCCAGGACGGGTCGAGGTGCACGACCGGCGCGAGGTAGTCCGCCGTGCCCATCGCGATCACCGGCGGGACGATCATGACGACGAGGATCGACAGGACGAAGACCAGCCAGCCCGCGAGCCGTCCGGCCATCGTCGACACCATGGCGTACTCGCCGCCCGCGCTGGGGATGAGGGTGCCCAGCTCCGAGTAGCAGAACGCCACGGCGATACAGAGCAGCGAGCCGATCGCGACGGTCAGCGCGGTCGCCGTACCGAGGGACGCGAAGAGGTCGGGCACGACCACGAAGAGCGTGGAGGCCGGCGTCACGCAGGAGATCGTGAGCAGGGTGCCGCCGACGACGCCGATGGAACGCTTGAGCGTACGGGGGCCGGTCTCGCGGGGACTGCTGTCCGGCGCCCCGGGGACGGTGGCGGAGTCGACAGGGCGGAGCGTGTCGGTCATGGAGCGGTTCCGATCGACTCGTGCGGCGGTGTGCGGCGGTGATGTCGGACGGGAGCGGTATCGCCTCCGGCGGCTGCGGGACGGCCTGACGGCGTGATGGGTGGTGTGTGGTGCGTGCTCCCGTGCCGCATCGAACCCTGCGGAATCCGAATCGTCAACGGTCGTTCGCCTACGGAATCCGTAGGTGAAGAGGGGGTTAACTGCCGTTCATGGCAGTGGTGGGCAAGTGACCCCGGTCATCCGGTCCGTGCGGGAACCGCAGCGCGGGCCCCGAAACTCACCGGGCCGATTCCGGAGTCCGGACGTCGGGACGTCGGGGGGGCGGGGGGCCGGGGGGTACGGCGACGGCCCGCCGCCGCCGGGGAGGCGGACGGCGGGCCGTCGGTGGAAGGCGCCGGGCGGACTCAGTGGTTGCGCGGGAAACCGAGGTCGACGCCGGACGGGCCCTCCGACGGGTCAGGCCAGCGGGTCGTGACGACCTTGCCTCGGGTGTAGAAGTGCGTGCCGTCGTTGCCGTAGATGTGGTGGTCCCCGAAGAGGGAGTCCTTCCAGCCGCCGAAGGAGTGGTAGCCGACGGGGACGGGGATCGGCACGTTGACGCCGACCATGCCCGCCTCGATCTCCAGCTGGAAGCGGCGGGCCGCGCCGCCGTCCCGGGTGAAGATCGCGGTGCCGTTGCCGAAGGGCGAGTTGTTGATGAGGGCCACTCCCTCGTCGTACGTCTCGACGCGCAGCACGCACAGCACCGGCCCGAAGATCTCGTCCCGGTAGGCGTCCGAGTCCGTCGGGACCTTGTCGAGCAGCGAGAGCCCGATCCAGTGGCCGTCGGCGTACTCGGGGCGTCCCTCGACGGTGTAGCCGGTGCCGTCGAGGACGACCTCGGAGCCCTGGGCGGCGGCGCCCGTCACGTACGAGGCGACCTTGTCGCGGTGGGCCGCGGTGATCAGCGGGCCCATCTCGGAGGCCGGGTCGTTGCCGGGCCCGATCTTGATCTTCTCGGCGCGCTCGCGGATCTTCTCGACCAGTTCGTCGCCGATCGCGCCGACCGCGACGACCGCCGAGATGGCCATGCAGCGCTCGCCCGCCGAGCCGTAGGCGGCGGAGACGGCCGCGTCCGCCGCCGCGTCCAGGTCGGCGTCGGGGAGAACCAGCATGTGGTTCTTGGCACCGCCGAGGGCCTGTACGCGCTTGCCGTTGGCGGAGGCGGTGGTGTGGATGTGACGGGCGATCGGGGTCGAGCCGACGAAGGAGACCGCCTTGACGTCCGGGTGCTCCAGGAGGCGGTCGACGGCCACCTTGTCACCGTGGACGACGTTGAGGACACCGTCCGGCAGACCCGCCTCCGCGAACAGCTCGGCGAGCCGGACGGACGCCGACGGGTCCTTCTCGCTCGGCTTCAGCACGAAGGTGTTGCCGCAGGCGACGGCCAGCGGGAACATCCACATCGGCACCATGGCCGGGAAGTTGAACGGCGTGATGCCCGCGACGACCCCGAGCGGCTGGCGGATCGAGGCCACGTCGACCCGGGAGGCCACCTCGGTCGACAGCTCGCCCTTCAGCTGGACGGTGATCCCGCACGCCAGGTCGACGATCTCCAGGCCGCGCGCGACCTCCCCGAGCGCGTCCGAGTGCACCTTGCCGTGCTCGGCGGTGATCAGCTCGGCGATCTCGTCGCGGTGGGCGTGGAGCAGCGCGCGGAACGCGAAGAGGATCGAGGACCGCTTGGCGAGCGAGGAGGTGCCCCAGGTCGCGTAGGCGCCCTTCGCGGCGGCGACCGCGGCGTCCACCTCCTCGACGCTCGCGAAGGCGACCTTCGTGGTGACGGCGCCGGTCGCCGGGTCGGTGACCGGCCCGTACGTGCCCGACGCGCCCTCGACGGCCTTGCCGCCGATCCAGTGGTTGACGATCTTCGTCGTGCCAGACGTCGTGCCAGACGTGATGCCAGTCGTCATGCCTGAGAACTCCTTCACAGATGGCGGCGCCGGGTGGAGGCCAGCCGTTCGTACAGCTCGCGCGCCTTGACCGCCGACGGTCGGGTCGCGGTCTCGGCCACAGGAACATCCCACCAGGCCTGGGCCGGAGGCGCGCCCGACACTGTGTCTGCCGTTTCGGTCTCCACGTAGACACATGTGGGCGTGTCGGCGGCCCGCGCCTCGGTGAGGGCCTCGCGCAGGTCGCTCACGGTCTTGGCGCGCAGCACCCGCATGCCCAGGCTCGCCGCGTTGGCGGCCAGGTCGACGGGCAGCGGGCGCCCCGTGTACGTGCCGTCCTCGGACCGGTGGCGGTAGGCGGTGGCGAACCGTTCGCCGCCCACCGTCTCGGAGAGGCCGCCGATGGACGCGTAACCGTGGTTCTGCAGGATCACCACCTTGATCGCGATGCCCTCCTGGACGGCGGTGACGATCTCGGTGGGCATCATCAGGTACGTGCCGTCGCCGACCAGTGCCCACACGGGACGGTCCGGGGCCGCCATCCGGACGCCGATCGCGGCCGGGATCTCGTAGCCCATGCAGGAGTAGCCGTACTCGACGTGGTACTGGTCGCGGGACCGGGCGCGCCAGAGTTTGTGCAGGTCGCCGGGGAGGGAGCCGGCCGCGTTGACGACGATGTCCTCGCCGGTGACCAGTTCGTCGAGGACGCCGAGGACCTGCGGCTGGGTGGGCCGGACGTCGGGGTCCGCCGCCTCGAACGCCGCGTCGACGCGGTGCTCCCAGCGCTCCTTGTCGTCGGTGTACTCGGTGACGTACGTGGGTCCGGCGCGGTGGCCGTGCGGGGCGAGGGCCGCGGTGAGTGCCTCCAGTGCCGTGCGCGCGTCGGCCACCAGCGGCTGCCCGGCCATCTTGTGGCCGTCGAAGGAGGCGATGTTGATGTTCAGGAAGCGCACCCCCCGGGCGGCGAAGAGGGTGCCGGAGGCGGTGGTGAAGTCGGTGTAGCGGGTGCCGACGCCGATCACCAGGTCGGCGGTGCGGGCGAGTTCGCAGGCGGTGGCCGTGCCGGTGTGCCCGATGCCGCCGACGTCCGCCGGGTGGTCCCAGACGAGCGAGCCCTTGCCTGCCTGCGTGGAGGCGACCGGGATGCGGGTCAGGTCGGCGAACTCCCTGAGCGCGTCCTCGGCCCCGCTGTGGTGGACCCCGCCGCCCGCTATGAGCAGGGGGCGCCCGGCGGCCCGTATCGCCCGCACGGCGGCGGCCAGTTGCGCGGGGTCGGCGGCCGGACGGCGTACGGACCAGACGCGTTCGGCGAAGAACTCGTCGGGCCAGTCGAAGGCCTCCGCCTGCACGTCCTGCGGGAGCGCGAGGGTGACGGCGCCCGTGTCGAGCGGATCGGCGAGCACGCGCATCGCCTGGAGGACGGCCGGGATCAGGGCCTCGGGGCGGGTGATCCGGTCGAAGTACCTCGACACCGGACGCAGACAGTCGTTGACCGACACATCGCCCGCGTACGGGACTTCGAGCTGCTGCAGGACCGGGTCGGCGGGGCGGGTCGCGAAGACGTCACCGGGCAGGAGGAGCACCGGGAGACGGTTGATCGTGGCGAGGGCGGCACCCGTGACGAGGTTGGTGGCGCCGGGGCCGACGGACGTGGTGACGGCCTGCGCCGAGAGGCGGTCGCACTGGCGCGCGTAGCCGACGGCGGCGTGCACCATGGACTGTTCGTTGCGGCCCTGGTGGTACGGCATGTCGTCGCCGTACTCGACGAGCGCCTGGCCGAGCCCGGCGACGTTGCCGTGGCCGAAGATGCCCCAGGTGGAGTCGATCAGGCGGCGCCGCACGCCGTCGCGCTCGGTGTACTGGGCGGCGAGGAACCGCACCAGCGCCTGTGCGACCGTCAGCCTTGTCGTCGTTGACCTCGGCTCTGTCATCGGTAGCCCTCTGTGCTCTCTACGTGTCACGGGTGGAATCACGGATGGAAGCTGATCCGCCACGTCATACGTCTGAGCGGGCCCTACGTCTCTACGGCCCGCCCGCCAATCCGTCGTGCACGGCCTGGTGCGCGGACGAGTACACGGACGAATGCCCGTCCGGATGCGCGTCCGGGCGCATGCCCTCGCCCCCGGCCTCGTGCACGGCCGACTGGCAAAGACCTCCGGCGCGGAGCCGTAGCGGGCGGGGAGTCGTCGCTCGCACTTCGCTCCTGCCAGGGCGAAGCGGACTTCCGCGCCGGAGGCGATCTGTGCCCGGGCGTGACGGGGGCGTACGCGAAGTCGGCGACTTCGGCGAACACGCGCTCCCTGCCCAGGAGTTCAAACACTTTGCCCTCTTTATTCCCCTCTGTGCGCACCGTACAACCGCTGCCCGGCACACGTACGGCTCTTGTCCGCCTTCACGTCACCGCCCCCGCGGCGACGGCCTGTTCGACCTCGGGGAGCGTCGGCATGGCGGAGGAGCACTCCAGGCGGGAGGCGACGATGGCGCCCGCGGCGTTGGCGTGGCGCATGACGCGCTCCAGGTCCCAGCCGGCGAGCAGGCCGTGGCAGAGGGCGCCGCCGAAGGCGTCACCTGCGCCGAGGCCGTTGAGGACCGTGACCGGGAGTGGGGGGACCCCCGCGAAGTCCCCGTCGCGGTGCATGGCCAGGACACCCTTGGGGCCCTGTTTGACCACGGCCAGTTCCACGCCCGCGTCGAGGAGGGCGCGGGCCGCCGCGTGCGGTTCGCGCAGGCCCGTCGCGACCTCCACCTCGTCGAGGTTGCCGACGGCGACCGTGGTGTGACGCAGGGCCTCGGCGTAGAAGGGCCGGGCGGCGGCCGCGAGGTCGGACGGGGTCGCACCCTTCCCGGCGGCGGCCTTCCCTGCCGCGTTCTTCCAGAAGACCGGCCGCGAGTCCAGGTCGAAGACCGTCGTGCCCGACTTGGCGCGGTGGGCCAGCGCCGCGAGGGTCGCCGTGCGGCTGGGCTCCTCGCACAGGCCCGTACCCGTGACCCAGAGGATCCGGGCGTCGCGGATGGCGTCCAGGTCCAGTTCGTGGGCGTCGATCTCCAGGTCGGGCGCCTTCGGCTGCCGGTAGAAGTACAGCGGGAAGTCGTCCGGCGGGAACACCTCGCAGAAGGTGACCGGTGTGGGCAGCCCGGGGACCGGCGTCACCCAGCGGTCGTCGACCCCGAAGTCCCGCAGCGCCTCGTGCAGATACGTGCCGAAGGGGTCGTCCCCGGTCCGCGTCACCACGGCCGTACGCCGTCCGAGCCGGGCCGCCGCGACCGCCACGTTGGTGGCCGAGCCGCCGAGGAACTTCCCGAAGGACGTCACCTGCGGGAGCGGCACCCCGGTCTGCAGCGGGTAGAGGTCCACGCCGATCCGCCCCATGGTGATGAGGTCGAACGCACTGGACTCCGCGGACTCGGCCATCGAGCTTCCCTCCGTATCGGTGGACCCCAGGTCTAGCGGCGCCGACAGAGCCCTGTCAATTGGTTGTCCGGACATTCGGACCAGGCCTTGACACCTCTCCCCGGCGGCCCCGAAGCTGACGCTCATGACGTCGTTGCCGCCTCAGTCATCGCCCCAGACATCACCCGCTTCCCCGCTGTCGCGCATCCGGATCGGTTCGGCGCCCGACTCCTGGGGTGTGTGGTTCCCCGACGATCCCCAGCAGGTCCCCTGGCAGCGCTTCCTCGACGAGGTCGCCGACTCCGGGTACGAGTGGATCGAGCTGGGCCCGTACGGCTACCTGCCGAGCGACCCGGCCGTCCTCGCGGACGAGACCGCGCGCCGGAACCTGCAGGTCTCGGCCGGCACGGTCTTCACCGGCCTGCACCGCGGGCCGGACGTGTGGGACGCCACCTGGGCCCATGTCTCGGACATCGCCGCGCTCACCCAGGCGATGGGTGCCGAGCACCTCGTCGTCATTCCGTCGTTCTGGCGCGACGACAAGACGGGCGAGGTGCTGGAGCCCGACACGCTCACCGCCGAGCAGTGGCGGCAGCTGACGAGTCAGACCGAGCGGCTCGGGCGCGAGGTGCGCGAGCGGTACGGGCTGAAAATCGTCGTCCATCCGCACGCGGACACGCACATCGACAGCGAGGAGAACGTGGCGCGGTTCCTCGACGGCACGGACTCGTCGCTCGTGTCGCTGTGCCTGGACACCGGGCACTACGCCTACTGCGGCGGGGACAGCGTCAAGCTCATCGAGACGTACGGGGAGCGGATCGGGTATCTGCACCTCAAGCAGGTGGATCCGGAGATCCTCGCCGACGTACGGGCGAACGGGGTGCCGTTCGGGCCGGCGGTGGCGCGGGGTGTGATGTGCGAGCCGCCCGCCGGGGTGCCCGCGCTGGAGCCCGTGCTCGCCGCCGCGCAGAAGCTGGACGTGGAGTTGTTCGCCATCGTCGAGCAGGACATGTATCCGTGTCCGCCGGACAAGCCGCTGCCTATCGCTCAGCGGACTCGTCAGTTTCTTCGCTCCTGCGGGGCGTAGGCGTTCCACTGGGTTGTGCGGGGGGGCGGGGTTGGGCGGGGCGGGGGTTCTTCGGCTGCGGGCCGGTGGGGGCTTGTCGCGCCGTTCCCCGCGCCCCTGAGGGGCGACAAGATTGCGCCGTTCCCCGCGCCCCTAAGGGCCAAAAGACTGCGCCGTTCCCCGCGCCCCCAAAGACAAAAGACTGCGCCGTTCCCCGCGCCCCTAAAGGCCAAAAGCCAAAGACCGCGCCGTTCTCCGCGCCCCCTGGGGAGGCCCCAGGGGGCGGGGAGGCCGGAGGGGGGCGGGTTTGAGTGTGGGGGTGTGGGCTTCTATGCGGCGACGACGGCGACGGCCGTTCTGCCTCCGTCGACGTCCACCACCGTTCCGTGTACGAAGGCCGCTTCGTCGCCTGCCAGCCAGAGCACGGCGTGCGCGATGGCGTCGGGTGTGCCGACGCCGCCGGCCGGGGTGCCCTTCATCATGATCTCGCCCGGGTTCGGCTCACCGCCCTCCGGTGTCGGGGGCAGGATCACACCCGGCGACACGGCGTTCACCCGCACGCCCAGCGGGGCGAACTCCGCGGCCCACGCCCGGGTGAGCGTCTCCATCGCCCCCTTGGTGGAGCTGTAGAGCGCTCCGCGGGGAACGCCCAGCCGCGCGATCCACGAGCCGAGGTTGACGATCACCCCGCCGCCGGCATCCGCCATGGCCGGCACGACGGCGGCGGTGAGGAAGAACGGCGCCTTAACGTTCACTCCGTAGACCTGGTCGAACGTCTTCTCGTCGGTGTCGGTGGTACCGGAAGACGGATAGATCCCGGCGTTGTTGACCAGGATGTCGATCCGCCCGCCCAGGGTTTCCAGGGCCCGGCCGGCCAGGTCCTGGGAAGCCTCCGCGCTGCCGTCGAGGTCAGCCGCCAGGAAGTCGGCCCGGCCGCCTGCCGCACGGATCCCGTCGACGACCCGCGCTCCCCGTTCCCGGTTGCGGCCGGACACGATGACGTGGGCCCCCTCGGCGGCGAGCGTCTCGACGATCGCCTGCCCGATGTTGCTGGTCGAGCCCGTGACCAGCGCTGTCTTGTTACGCAGCCGTTCGCTCATGGCCTGATCTCCCTGCTCTTCGTCGTGTGCGGACCACTGTGCGCCGCAGAAAATGGACCAGCAAGTCCAGAACGGCGGTAGGCTCGGGGCACGCTCGGTATCGTCGATCGGCGCGGTGCGGAGCGGGGAATCGGAGGAGGCCGGGATGGCGGAAGCTGCGACCGTGAAGGGCCGTGCCACGCGGGCCCGTATCGTCGAAGGGGCGGCCGAGGTGCTGCGCGAGCACGGCGTCGCCTTCACCACGCTCGACGACATCCGAAGCCGCACCGGTACGAGCAAGAGCCAGCTCTTCCACTACTTCCCCGCCGGCAAGGACGAACTGCTGCTGGCGGTCGCCCGGTTCGAAGCGGACCGCGTGCTGGCGGACCAGCAGCCGCACCTGGGACGGCTGGACTCGTGGGAGTCCTGGCAGCAGTGGCGGAACGTGGTGGTGGAGCGTTACGAACGACAGGGCGACCACTGCCCGTTGGCGTCACTGTTCCTTCAGGTGGGCCGGGACCGCCCGGGCGCGCGGGCGATCGTGGCGGAGCTGATGCGCCAGTGGCAGCGGCAACTGGTCCGCGGCATGCGCGCCCTCCAGGCGAACGGTCTGGTCGCACCGGCCCTCGACGTGGACAGGGCGGGCGCCGCGCTGCTGGCGGGCATCCAGGGCGGCGTGGCCATCATGATGTCCACGGGCGACTCGACCCACCTGAAGGCGGCGCTCGACACCGGCATCGAGCACCTGCGGACGGCCGCCTGATGTCGTCTCAGGAAGTGCGGTCATGATCCTTCCCAAGGTCCGGGATCCCCGCTTCGTGACGGTCCGACGGGGCGGGACCCTCACCGACGAGGATCACCGTCGCCTGGCCCTCTGGGCGGCCTCGTGTGCGGAGCACGTCCTTCACCTCTTCGAATCGGACCGGCCCGGGGACCCGCGCCCGCGCCGGGCGATCGAGCACGCCCGGGCCTGGGTTCGCGGCGAGGTCAAGATGATGGAGGCGCGCGCGGCGGGCGGCCATGCGATGGGGGCGGCCCGGGACCTGCGCGGGGCGGCACGGCACGCCGCGTATGCCGCCGGGCAGGCCGGAGCCGTCGCCCACGTCGCCGCGCACGACCTCGGCGCGGCCGCCTACGCGATCAAGGCCGCACGGGCCGCCGCCCCGAAGGGCGAGAGCGAGCTCGCCGGACGGCTCGAATGCCGGTGGCAGCGCGAGCAGCTCCCGGCGGAGATCCGCGAGCTCGTACTCGACGACCAGCGGCTGCGCAACGACATCTGCTGGTCGGTGTTCACCCCCTGACCGGCTCCCCCGCGCCGATCGGTCCGTTCAGCCGTGCGGGAGGATCACCGCACGCCCGTTGATCTTCCCGGCGTGCAGGCGCTCGTAGGCGAGCGGGGCCTCGTCGAGGGAGAAGGTCTCGGTGTGCACCGACACCGCGCCGGACCGGGCCAGGGCGAGGACCTCGACGAGTTCGCCGCGGCTGCCCCAGTAGGGCGCGCTGACCGACACCTCGAAGGGCAGCCGCCCGAAGCCGACGGGGAGTGTCCCGCCGCCGATGCCGACGATCGTGACATCGCCCTCGACGGCCACGACGGCCCCCGCGGTGGCCAGGGTGGGCTGCGCCCCGACGAAGTCGAAGACCGCCTCCGCCCCGGCACCACCGGTGAGTTCGCGCACCGCGTCGGCCGCCCGCTCGTCGGACAGCACCGTCTCGTGCGCGCCGACCTCCCGGGCCAGCCGCAGCTTCTCCTCGTTCACGTCGAGGGCGACCACCCGGGCCGAGGTCATGGCCCGCAGCAGCTGGATGGCTACGTGCCCGAGCCCGCCCGAGCCGATGACGACGGCGGTCGAGCCCGGCACCAGCTTCGCCAGCGACCGCTTGATCGCGTGGTACGGCGTCAGTCCCGCGTCCGTCAGCGCGACCGCCGCGACCGGGTCGAGCCCGTCCAGCGGCACCAGGTGCCTGGCATCGTCCACGAGCAGGTACTCCGCCATCGACCCAGGCGCCCCGAGCCCCGGCGGACGGATGCCGAGTTCGTCGGCGCGCAGGCAGTAGTTCTCCTTGCCCTCCGCGCACTTGGCGCAGGTGCCGCAGCCCCAGGGGCCGTACACGGCGACCGCGTCGCCCTCGCGCACCCCGGTCACACCCGCGCCGAGCGCGGCGACCGTGCCGACGCCCTCGTGGCCGAGCGTGAGCGGCAGCCCGTACGGGAATCCCTCGGCGGGCCAGCCCATCACGGCGATGTCGGAGTGGCACGCGCCGGCGGCGGTGACCTTCAACAGGACCTGTCCGGGGCCGGGTTCGGGGTCGGGGACGACCACGACCTCGGGAGCCGCGCCGATGGTGCGGTACTGCAGTGCCTTCATGGCCTGACTTCTTTCCGTACGACTTCCTGTACTGCTTTTGTACTTCTTGTCCGTCTTTCGCGCTTCCGCTGTGCTCAGACGGCGGTGTAGGCGCCGTCGACCAGGTGGTAGCCGCCGGTCACGAACGAGGCGCGGTCGGACAGCAGGAAGGCGATCAGTTCGGCGACCTCGTCGGGGCGGCCGAGCCGGCCGGCGGGGTGCAGCCCGACCAGACCGTCGTAGGCGTCCTCGTCCATGCTCCGGAGCAGCGGGGTCTCGATGAAGCCGGGGCCGACCACGTTGACGCGGATGCCCTTGGCGGCGTACTCGGCGGCGGTGGTCCTGGTCAGTCCGACCACGCCGTGCTTGGCGGCCACGTACGCGGAGGAGCCCGCGAAACCGACCGAGCCGAGGATGGAGGCGACGTTCACGACGGCGCCGCCCCCGGCCGCCTCGATGGCGGGCAGCTCGTGGCGCAGGGAGTAGAAGACGCCGTTGAGGTTGGTGAGCACCACGCGGTCGTAGGCCTCGATGTCGTACTCGCCGGTCGGCGCGCTCGGGCCGCCGATGCCGGCGTTGTTCACGGCCAGGTGCAGCCCGCCGAAGGTGTCGACGGCGAAGGCGACGGCCGCCGCCACGGAGTCGGCGCGCGTCACGTCCACCTCGACCGCGGCGGCTCCGACACCCTCTGCCCGCAGGTCGGCGGCGGCCTTCTCGGCACCCTCGGCGTTGTAGTCGGCGATCACGACGTCGGCGCCACCGGCGCCGAGGCGACGGGCGGTGGCCAGGCCGATACCGGAGGCCGCGCCGGTGACCAGCACGGTCTTCCCGGCGAACTCGGTGGCGTAGTCGGTGACGGGAGTGGTGCCGGTGACAGGGGTGGTGCCGCTGACGGGAGTGGTGCTCATGGTGCTCTCACTTTTCGGGGGTGTCGTACGAGACCGCGGACGCGGCCTCTTGGGTCAGGGCGTCGTAGGCCCGCTCCACCAGGGCGGCGAGGTCCGCGGCGGCCGAGTCGTCGTCTGCCGCGCCGCGCGCCCAGACGCGCAGCGCGGCGGTGAGGACTCCGGCGGCGGCGTCGACCACGACGGCGGGGCGCAGGTCGCGCGCGTCGTCGGTGCCGAGCCGGTCGGCGAGGATGCGGACCGACTCGTCCTGGGCGTCGACCCGGATGCGTTCGTACGCCGCGAACAGGGCCGGCTCGCGGTCGAGCAGGGCCAGCAGACGCCGCATGCGGGGGCGCAGGTGCCAGGCCGGGTCCTCGCGGTCGGCCAGCCAGTCGCGCACGGCCCGGCGGTAGGCGAGCAGCGGCGGTTCGGCGGCGGGCCGGTCGCGCAGCAGTGCGTTGATGCGGTCGCCGTCGCCTCGTACGAAGTCGAGGGCCGCGTCCTCCTTGCCGGTGAAGAGCCGGCTGAAGGTGCGGCGCGTGACATCCGCCCGCTCCGCGATCGCCTCGACCGTGGTGGCGGCGAGGCCGCGCTCCAGGATCAGGTCGACGGCGGCGGTCGCCAGGGCGTTGCGGGTCTGCCTGGCCTTGCGCCGCCGGCGGTCCTCGGTGGTGGTGCTGGGCTCCGTTGCCTCCATGCCGTCAAGAATACTCCTTCATGTCCCAGTGGGACATGTTTCCCAGTGAGACATGTGCGCCGCACGCCTGCCGGGCCCGGCGAAGTGCGCCTGTTGCGCAATGCGTCACTCGTGTCACAAAAGACCTACTCCTGTCACACATGTCCCGTGTACGCGGGTCTTGCGTCACACCCACGCGACAGCCCCAGCCGCGTTGTCACGCTCTGTCGTTCACCGAGCACAGGCTTGTGATCGCCAGCGCAGTGCCCGGCTCCCCCGGCGGCCGCCCCTCGGCCGCCGCTGTGGCGCGCGCAGGGAGGTGCTTCAGATGACCGACCGAAGGCTCTGGTCGTACAAGGAGATCGCGGCGCACATCAAGGTGCAGCCGGACACTGTGCGGTCCTACCGCAAACACGGGCTGCTGCCCGCGCCCGACCACGTGGAGAGCGGCAAGCCGTACTGGTACGCCGACACCGTCCGCGCGTGGGTCGCCGCCCGGCCGGGCAACAGAGGCCGCGGGGGAGGCTGACCGCCCCGCCGCGCTCCTCGCCCACACCCGTCATGAACAGGGGCCCCGCACGTCCACCGCGCGGGGCCCCTCGGATCGTCCGTGCCGGTTCGCGGCCCTCACGCCCAGGGTTCGACGACCGTGACACCCGCCCCCATCGCCACTCCCGACCCCGGCGCACCCCCCGATGCCGCCCCCGCCGTCCCCATCGCCGCAAGCGCCGCCGGGGCCGCCGCCAGGGGGATCGTGGACGTTACCAGGAGGTCGGGGCGCAGGAGCCCGGCCCGTACGGACTCCAGCATCGGCGGGTATGCGTGCGCGGGCATTCCGTGGCTGCCGAGGAGTTCGAGTTCGAGGCCGATCACACGGGACATGGGCACCTTCGGGTCCTCGGGCAGGAGGCCCACCTGGACGTGCCGGCCGCGGCGGCGCAGGCCGGCGACCGAGGCCGCGCAGGTGACCGGGGAGCCGAGGGCGTCGAGGGAGAGATGGGCGCCGCCGCCGGTCAGGTCGCGGACCGCCGCGGCAGTGTCGTCGGCCCGGGAGGCGTCCACGCAGTGCGCGGCGCCGAACCGCCGTGCCAGGTCCAGGGCTCCCGGCGAGAGGTCGACCGCGACGACCCGCGCCCCGGCGGCCGCGGCGATCATCACCGCGGACAGTCCGACTCCGCCGCAGCCGTGCACGGCCACCCACTCCCCCGCCGCCACCCGCACCTGCGCGACCACCGCGCGGAACGCCGTGGCGAACCGGCAGCCCAGCGAGGCCGCCGTCCCGAAGGACAGCTCGTCCGCCACGGCGACGAGGTTGACGTCGGCGTGGTCCAGGGCGACGTATTCGGCGAAGGACCCCCAGTGGGTGAACCCGGGCTGGGTCTGCCGCTCGCACACCTGCTGGTCGCCCGCCGCGCAGGAGGCGCAGTTCCCGCAGGCGCACACGAAGGGCACCGTGACGCGGTCGCCGGGGCGGTGGCGGGTGACCAGGGCGCCCACCGCCTCGACGGTTCCGGCGAGTTCGTGTCCGGGCACGTGCGGCAGCGCGATGTCCGGGTCGTGGCCCTGCCAGCCGTGCCAGTCGCTGCGGCACAGTCCGGTGGCCTCGACGCGCACCACCACCCCGTGCGGCGCGGGCGCCGGGTCCGGCACCTCCCGTACGTCGGCGGGCTCCCCGAACCGCTCGAACACCACTGCGCGCATGCCGTCGCCCCTCCGCTGTCACCGACTCTTTGAAAGTACCCCCTAGGGGTATACTCTGGGTACCGTGGAAGCCCGTGGGCCGCACACGTCTCTTGTATCCCACGCCGCCCACGCCCCATACGTCTCGACGAGGAGAACGACATGACCGCCCAGACCGACACCCCGGGCTCCGTCACCACCGTCTACCAGGTGAGCGGGATGAGCTGCGGGCACTGTGAAGGCTCGGTCTCCAGTGAGATCTCCGGGATCACCGGTGTCACCTCGGTGAAGGCCGTCGCCTCCACCGGCGAGGTGACCGTGATCTCCGCCGCCCCGCTCGACGAGGAGGCCGTGCGCGCCGCCGTCGACGAAGCGGGCTTCGAGCTCGCCGGCAAGGCCTGAGGCTCCTGGGGCCCGGCCCCTCCCTTTACTCCGCCCCGGGCCGTACCGACCAGCTGATACTGGCTCCGTACGGCCCGGTTCGTTCCCTGGAGCACGGACATGACCAGCACCACCGCAGCGACCGATCCGACCACTCCGGCCCCTCCCGCCACCGGGACCACAGCGACCGACGCGGCGTCGCAGGTCGAACTGGCCATCGGCGGGATGACCTGCGCCTCCTGCGCGGCCCGGGTCGAGAAGAAGCTCAACCGCATGGACGGCGTCACCGCCACGGTGAACTACGCGACGGAGAAGGCGAAGGTCTCGTACGCGGACGGGGTGCGGGTCGCCGACCTGATCGCCACCGTGGTGAAGACGGGCTACACGGCCGAGGAACCCCCGCCGCCACAGCCCCCGGAGCCCCTGGAAGCAGCGCGGTCCCCGCAGGGCTCCGCCGACGGGGGCTCGGCCGGAGCACATGACCCCGAACTGGCCGCACTGCGCGAACGCCTCGTCGTCTCCGCGCTCCTCGCCACCCCCGTCGTCCTGCTGTCGATGATCCCGGCGCTCCAGTTCGACAACTGGCAGTGGCTCGTGCTGACGCTCGCCGCGCCGGTCGTCGTCTGGGGCGGACTGCCCTTCCACCGGGCCGCGCTCACGAACGCCCGGCACGGCGCCGCGACCATGGACACCCTCGTGTCGACCGGCACGCTGGCCGCGTTCGGCTGGTCCCTGTGGGCGCTGTTCCGGGGCGACGCGGGCATGGAGGGCATGCGGGACGAGGGCTTCTCCCTCACCGTCTCCCGCGAGCAGGGCGCCTCGGCGATATACCTGGAGGTCGCCGCCGGGGTCGTGGCCCTCATCCTCCTCGGCCGCTATCTGGAGGCCCGCTCCAAGCGGCAGGCGGGCGCCGCCCTGCGCGCCCTCATGGAAATGGGCGCGAAGGACGTCTCCGTCGTACGGGACGGCCGCGAGGTCCGCGTCCCGGTGACCGCGCTGGCCGTGGGCGACCACTTCGTCGTGCGGCCCGGCGAGAAGGTCGCCACCGACGGCACCGTCGTCGAGGGGACCTCGGCGGTCGACGCGTCGATGCTGACCGGCGAGTCCGTGCCGGTGGACGTGACGGTGGGTTCGGCCGTCACCGGAGCGACCGTGAACGCCGGCGGGCGGCTGCTCGTCGAGGCGACCCGGGTCGGCACCGACACCCAGCTCGCCCGGATGGCGCGGCTCGTGGAGGACGCGCAGAACGGCAAGGCCCGGGTACAGCGCCTCGCCGACCGGATCTCCGGCATCTTCGTACCCGTCGTGCTGCTGATCGCGGCCGGCACCTTCGGGGTCTGGCTGGGCGTCACCGGCGACACGGCCGCCGCGTTCACCGCCGCCGTCGCGGTGCTGATCATCGCCTGCCCGTGCGCCCTGGGCCTTGCCACCCCGACCGCCCTCATGGTCGGCACGGGCCGCGGCGCCCAGCTCGGCATCCTCATCAAGGGCCCCGAGGTCCTGGAGTCCACCCGCCGCGTCGACACGATCGTCCTGGACAAGACCGGAACGGTGACCACCGGCCGCATGACCCTCCAGGAGGTGTACGCGGCCGACGGCACCGACACGACGCGCGTACTGCGCCTCGCGGGGGCCCTGGAGCACGCCTCGGAGCATCCGATCGCCCGGGCGGTGGCAGCGGGCGCCGAGGAGCGGATCGGCGCCCTGCCGGCCGTGAGCGGCTTCGAGAACGTGCCCGGTCTCGGTGTCCGCGGCACGGTCGAGGGCCACGCGGTCCTCGTGGGCCGCGCCCGCCTCCTCGAAGAGGCCGGAATCACGCTGCCCGACAGCCTCCTCGCCCTCAGGACGCGGGCCGAGGAGGAGGGGCGTACCGCCGTGGCCGTCGCCTGGGACGGAGCGGCGCACGGTGTCGTCACCGTCGCCGACGCGGTCAAGGAGACCAGCGCGGAGGCCGTCCGCTCGCTGCGCTCCCTGGGGCTCACACCGGTGCTGCTGACCGGGGACAACCGGACCGTCGCCGAATCCGTGGCCCGCTCCGTCGGCATCGACCCCGCCGACGTGATCGCCGAGGTGCTGCCCGAGGGCAAGGTCGATGTGATCAGGCGGCTGAGGGCCGAAGGCCGGGCCGTGGCGATGGTGGGCGACGGCGTCAACGACGCGGCCGCGCTCGCCACCGCCGATCTCGGCCTGGCGATGGGCACGGGCACGGACGCGGCGATCGAGGCGAGCGATCTGACGCTCGTCCGCGGGGACCTGCGGGTGGCCGCCGACGCGATCCGGCTGTCCCGGCGGACCCTCTCCACGATCAAGGGAAACCTCGTGTGGGCCTTCGGCTACAACGTGGCGGCACTGCCGCTCGCCGCGGCCGGGTTGCTGAATCCGATGATCGCGGGCGCCGCCATGGCGTTCTCCTCGGTGTTCGTGGTGACGAACAGCCTTCGTCTGAGGGCATTTTCATGACGAAGAGGTAGGAGTCCCCTAGAGTCCGGCACACGTCTTCACATAAGCTCTTCACAAGGCTCGCGCATCATCCTTACGCTAGGGCTCCGATAGTCATATCGGGGCTCTTGCGTATCTTCAGGACATTCGCAAGAGACGCAGGTCACAGTGATGTGAACGTAACCATCGAAGGGGTTCGTGAGTCTAGATTGACGATGTCAGACACGTCTTGGGGGGCGTTTCTGACATCTGGGGACGTCTTGGGGGACGTTCTCGGAAATGCGTTGCCGGGACGCGTACGGCGGGGAGCTTTGAGCGGCCCTCCCGTACGTACGGGTCCCGGCAGACCGCACACGCAGTAGGTAGTACGCAGAAGGCAGGATTTTTACTCATTCTGCTCGTTTTGCTCGCAGCGATTCAGGCGCTGCCTTCAGACGCCCGGCCGGATCCCGTGGGGGGAATCCGCACCGGGACATGGGAAGGCGCCCCGACTCCGGCCCGTGGGGGGACCGGCAGCGGGGCGCCTTCTTTATTGCCTTGTCCGCCTTGCTGCTCCGGGGACTGCTCCGGGGCTTCGGGGCGAGGTGCCCGCGCCCCTCAGGGGCGCGGGGAACTGCTCGATCCTTGAGGCCCGCCCTCACCGGCCCTCGGATGAAGACCTGCGGCCGAGCGGAGCGCTAGCGCTGCTCGACCGGAATGAAGTCCCGCTCGACAACACCCGTGTAGATCTGCCGCGGACGCCCGATACGCGAACCGGGCTCCTTGATCATCTCGTGCCACTGGGCGATCCAGCCCGGCAGCCGGCCAAGGGCGAACAGGACCGTGAACATCTCGGTCGGGAAGCCCATGGCCCGGTAGATCAGGCCGGTGTAGAAGTCGACGTTCGGGTAGAGGTTGCGCGAGACGAAGTACTCGTCGGAGAGCGCGTGCTCCTCCAGCTTGAGCGCGATGTCCAGCAGCTCGTCGGACTTGCCGAGGGCCGAGAGGACGTCGTGCGCGGCAGCCTTGATGATCTTTGCGCGCGGGTCGAAGGACTTGTACACCCGGTGGCCGAAGCCCATCAGGCGGACGCCGTCCTCCTTGTTCTTCACCTTGCGGATGAAGGAGTCGACATCGCCGCCGTTGGCCTTGATGCCTTCGAGCATCTCCAGGACCGACTGGTTGGCGCCACCGTGCAGGGGGCCCCAGAGGGCGCTGATGCCGGCGGAGATCGAGGCGAACATGTTCGCCTGCGACGAGCCCACCAGACGCACGGTGGAGGTCGAACAGTTCTGCTCGTGGTCCGCGTGCAGGATGAGCAGCTTGTCGAGCGCGGAGACGACGACCGGGTCGAGCTCGTACTCCTGCGCGGGGACCGAGAAGGTCATGCGCAGGAAGTTCTCGACGTAGCCCAGGTCGTTGCGCGGGTAGACGAAGGGGTGACCGATCGACTTCTTGTACGCGTACGCCGCGATGGTCGGAAGCTTGGCGAGAAGCCGGATCGTCGAGAGGTGGCGCTGCTGCTCGTCGAACGGGTTGTGGCTGTCCTGGTAGAACGTCGACAGCGCGGAGACCACCGACGACAGCATGGCCATCGGGTGGGCGTCGCGGGGGAAGCCCTGGAAGAACCGCTTGACGTCCTCGTGCAGCAGGGTGTGCTGCGTGATCTCGTTCTGGAACGTGGAGAGCTCGTCGACCGTGGGCAGCTCGCCGTTGATCAGCAGCGAGGCCACTTCGAGGAAGGTGGAGCTCTCGGCGAGCTGCTCGATCGGGTAACCGCGGTAGCGGAGGATGCCCTGCTCGCCGTCGAGATAGGTGATGGCGGATTTATAGGCGGCGGTATTCCCGTAACCGCTGTCCAGCGTCACCAGACCGGTCTGGGCGCGGAGCTTCCCGATGTCGAAGCCCTTGTCGCCGACGGTGCTGTCGATCACCGGGTAGGTGTACTCGCCGTCGCCGTGCCGCAGTACTACAGAGTTGTCGCTCACGTCATCCCTCACCGACGTTGTGCCTCTTCTTCGAGGTGCCCTGACTGTCTCTACCATCCCCCATTTGGCGCAGGAGAGTGCACTCGGGGTCGACCATTGGGCCTATTGGCGGCACTCAGTGCCGCCAACCTGTTCATCCTGCCCGCTTCCCCCGCCTTCCGAAAGTGCCGTGTGACGTTTCCGACTCGTTTGATCGATCATTTTTTCGCCGGGTCGGGCGGGGGTGCCGCCGGCCGGGTCGTCGGGTGCGGCCCGGTGAGGGCTTGTCGCGCAGTTCCCCGCGCCCCTGGGGGGTGGGCCTGCGCCGAGTTCGTGCGTGTCGGCCCGGTTGGGGTTGCCCGCGCCGTTCCCCGCGCCCCTAAGAGATTGCGCAGTTCCCCGCGCCCCTCGAAGGGGCGCGGGGAACTGCGCGACCGGCCCCACCGGGCCGCAGCCGGCAATCCGGCTCAGGCCGGTATCCGGTTGCCGGCGAGGCGGTGGTCCAGGGCCGTGCACCGGCGGCCCGCCGACACCGTGCGGACCGCCTGCGCCAAGGCTTTGCGCGAACCCACCAGCACCACCAGCCGCTTCGCCCGCGTGACCGCCGTATAGAGGAGGTTGCGCTGGAGCATCATCCAGGCTCCGGTGGTCACAGGGATGACCACCGCCGGGTACTCACTTCCCTGCGAGCGGTGGATCGTCACCGCGTACGCGTGCGCCAGCTCGTCGAGTTCGTCGAACTCGTAGGGGACCTCCTCGTCCTCGTCCGTCAGGACGGTGAGGCGCTGGTCGTCGAGGTTGAGGGAAGTCACCACCCCAACGGTGCCGTTGAAGACCCCGTTCTCCCCCTTCTCGTAGTTGTTGCGGATCTGCGTGACCTTGTCGCCGACCCGGAAGACCCGGCCGCCGAACCGCTTCTCGGGCAGGTCGGGCCGCGCCGGTGTGACGGCCTGCTGGAGCAGGCCGTTGAGCGCGGCGGCACCCGCCGGGCCGCGGTGCATCGGCGCCAGCACCTGCACGTCACGCCGCGGATCGAGCCCGAACTTCGCGGGAATGCGCCGCGCGGCCACATCCACCGTGAGCCGCCCGGCCTCCTCCGTGTCGTCCTCCACGAAGAGGAAGAAGTCCTTGAGCTTGTCCGTGACCGGCTGCCGGCCCGCGTTGATCCGGTGGGCGTTCATGACCACCCCCGACTGCTGGGCCTGGCGGAAGACCTTCGTCAGGCGGACCGCCGGCACCGGCCCGCCCGTGGCCAGCAGATCGCGCAGCACCTCGCCCGCTCCGACGCTGGGCAACTGGTCGACGTCCCCCACGAAGAGCAGGTGCGCACCCGGAGGCACCGCCTTGACCAGCTTGTTGGCCAGCAGCAGGTCCAGCATCGACGCCTCGTCCACGACCACCAGGTCGGCGTCGAGCGGACGGTCCCTGTCGTACGCCGCGTCGCCGCCGGGCCGTAGCTCCAGGAGCCGGTGCACGGTCGAGGCCTCCGCCCCGGTGAGTTCGGCGAGCCGCTTGGCGGCCCGGCCCGTCGGCGCCGCCAGCACGACCTTCGCCTTCTTCGCGCGCGCCAGCTCCACGATCGACCGGACCGTGAAGGACTTGCCGCAGCCGGGCCCGCCCGTGAGCACGGCGACCTTCTCGGTGAGGGCGAGCCGGACGGCCTGCTCCTGCTCGGGGGCCAGCTCCGTCCCCGTACGCCCCTTGAGCCAGGCCAGCGCCTTGTCCCAGGTCACGTCACGGAAGCCGGGCATCCGGTCCTCGTCGGTGCGCAGGAGTCTGAGCAGCTGGGCGGACAGTGACAGTTCGGCCCGGTGGAAGGGGACGAGGTAGATGGCCGTCACCGGCTCCCCGCCGTCCGGCCCCGGCACCCGCTCCCGTACGACCCCCGGGTCCTCGCCCTCCTCGGGCGGCGCCGCCAGTTCCCCCAGACACTCGATGACCAGGCCCGTGTCCACCTGCAGCAGTTTGACCGCGTCCGCGATCAGCCGCTCCTCCGGGAGGAAGCAGTGGCCCTGGTCGCTGGACTGCGAAAGGGCGTACTGGAGACCTGCTTTCACCCGCTCCGGGCTGTCGTGCGGGATGCCCACGGACTGGGCGATCTTGTCGGCGGTGAGGAAGCCGATGCCCCAGACGTCGGACGCGAGGCGGTAGGGCTGGTTCTTGACGACCGAGATCGACGCGTCGCCGTACTTCTTGTAGATGCGGACCGCGATGGACGTGGACACCTCGACGGTCTGGAGGAAGAGCATGACCTCTTTGATCGCCTTCTGCTCCTCCCAGGCCTCGGCGATCTTCTTGGTGCGCTTGGGGCCGAGGCCGGGCACCTCGATGAGCCGCTTCGGCTCCTCCTCGATGATCTGGAGCGTGTCCAGCCCGAAGTGCGTGGTGATGCGGTCGGCGAAGACCGGTCCGATGCCCTTGACCAGGCCGGATCCGAGATATCGGCGGATGCCCTGGACGGTGGCGGGCAGCACGGTCGTGTAGTTCTCGACGGTGAACTGCTTGCCGTACTGCTGATGGGAGCCCCAACGGCCCTCCATGCGCAGGGACTCGCCCACCTGGGCGCCGAGCAGCGCGCCGACGACCGTGAGGAGATCGCCGCCGCCGCGACCGGTGTCGACGCGCGCGACCGTGTACCCGTTCTCCTCATTGGCGTACGTGATCCGCTCCAGCACGCCTTCGAGTACCGCGAGGTTCCGGACCTCGCCCGCCGCCCCTTGCCCCGCCCCTTGATTGGACATGATCCGACGCTACCGCCCCCGTCTGACACCGAGGCACCGTCGACGGCCCTGTCGACAGGGAGGAAGTATTCGGTGCCGCTTCCCTCGCAATGCACCGTTTACGCGGGATAGTGTCGACACTTAACGCACCCCTCCACGTCGATCGAGGCCGCATGAACGAGACGAAGCCGCAGGAGCAGAAGCAGAAGCCGGCCCTCACCCCCACGCTGCCCCTCCAGGCCTGGGCCCATCGCCAGGGGAAGGTCGACATGCGGCCCCTGGAGCCGGCCGATTTCGGTCCGGAGGCACTCGCAGCCCGGGCCCGGATCGCGGACGCCTTCCACCGGTTCGGCATCGCCCACGACGAGGCGCGTATCGATGTCGTGGTGTCCTGCTTCACCGAGGACACCGTCTTCGAGGTCGCGCAGGGGCAGGCCGAGCCCTTCACCCGGTTCGAGGGCCGGGCCGAACTGTTCGACCGGCTCACCCGGATCGTCGCCGAACAGGGCGACCAGCGGCGGCACTTGATCAGCAACGTCCTGGTGGACGAGCTGGACCTCGCCGCGGGGACCGCCTCCGCCCTGGCCTTCAGCGTGGTGACGGTCGCCGCGGACGGGCTGAGCCTGGGCGCCAGCGTCATCTACAGCGCCCGCCTGCGCCGTGAGCACGACGGCTGCTGGCGGTTCGGTCACTTCTTCATCGGCATGGACTCCTACGCGGGGACCAAGCCCGCGGCGGGCGAGAGGTAGCCGCCGTGTGTCAGCCGTTCTTGCGGGCCACGCCTCCGTAGAAGCCGATCTCGCCGGACCTGGCCGGCGGCGGGGCGTCCGGACGCCAGAACGGGGCCTGGACCAGGCCCGGCTCGACCAGTTCGAAGCCGTCGAAGAAACGCTCGACCTCGGCACGGGACCGCAGGTTCAGCGAGGCGGTGGCCTTGCTGTAGACGGCCTGGGCGTCGCTGCGATCGGCGAAGTCGCCCGTGGCGTGCGAGAGCACCAGGAAGCTTCCGGCCGGAAGCGCGTCGCGCAGGGTGGCGACGATCTGTTCGGGCTTGTCCGCGTCGGTGAGGAAGTGGACGATGGCGACGAGGAGCACGGCGACCGGCTCGTCGAAGTCGATGACCCGGCGGACGTAGGGGTGGTCCACGATGGCCCGCGGGTCGCGCAGGTCGGCGAGCACGATGCTGTTGACGCCGGAACCGCTGAGCAGCGCGTCGGCGTGTGCGCTCACGATCGGATCGTTGTCGACGTACGCGACGCGCACGTCCGACGTCACCTCGTGGGCTATCTCGTGCACGTTCGGCGAGGTGGGCAGGCCGGTGCCGATGTCGAGGATCTGGCGGACGCCGCTGCCGACGACGTACCGGACGGCGCGCCGCATGAAGGCGCGGTTGGCCCGGACGCCGATCCGTATCTCGGGTGCGACGGCGGCGAGTTCGTCGCCGGCCCGCTGGTCCACCTCGTAGTTGTCCTTGCCGCCCAGCAGATAGTCGTAGATCCGCGCGGGATGCGGCCTGCTGGTGTCGATCTCCTCGGCACGGAAGCCGTCCTGACCCACGCTGCACTCCCCTCGACCACCGACCGCCAGGCCCTCTGCCCGCGAACCGCTGCCGACAGCCTTCCACATCAACTCAATTGCGAAAGACCGTAGTTGACGGCCCGGCAACCAGCTCGAACCACACCACCTTCCAGCCGACGGTCCGGGAGCGGGTGGTGAGGGGGTAGCGGCCCCAGGTGTCCGCCAGGGCGTCGACGAGGAACAGACCCCGGCCGAAGCCCTGGTCCGGCGTGCAGGGCAAGGGGTCGGGAAGTTCGGGGTGGTTGTCCATGACCCCGACGCGGACGACTCCGTCGCGGGTACGGAGTCTGACGGTCACCGGGCCGTCGGAGTGCTGCACCGCGTTCGAGACCAGCTCGGACGTCAACAGCTCGGCGGTGTCGATGAGTTCGGGCACGTAGCCGTGCAGTGCGGTGCGGACGGTCCGGCGGGCGATGCGTGGGGCCCGGGGGTCGTTGGTGAGGTGCAGGTGGCAGCCCCAGGCGGCGGGAAGGGGTGGGACGGGGCAGGCGGAGACGGTTTCGGGCATGGGGTACTCCTCGCCGGACGGTTGACGGTGCGCGGCGGTCGGTGGCTCGTCTCCCTGACGCGGGCCGATCCCTCCCAGGGCAGGAGGTTCCGGGCGGGCTCGCGCGATGCACTGCCGACTGCCGTGTGTAGCGGGTGCGTTACTTAACGTAGAGCACTGCATGGTTTCATTGCCACGAACTCGCTGAAATCAACCCGTTCGTGGTCCGGCGGATCCGTGAGGCGGCAGACTGCTCACCACGATCGCGGAAGGACGGCCATGCCACCGAGGACAGCCACCACAGAGCGCCAGCGGCGCCTGGGCAGCGAGCTGCGCAAGATGCGGATGGCCGCGGGGATAACGGCAGACCAGGCGGCCGGCCTGCTCGGTCTCGATCGGGCGAAAATCTCCAACATCGAAACCGGCATCCGCACCATCAGTACGGAGAGGCTGCGCACCCTCGCCTGCAACTGCGACTGCTCGGACCAGACGTATGTCGAGGCCCTGGTGAGCATGGCCAGACCCGTCGGACGCGGCTGGTGGGAGCGGTACCGCGGATCTCTTTCCCCCGGTCTCCTGGACATCGCCGAGTTGGAGTCTCACGCGGTCCGCATGCGCACGGCGCACACCGCACACATTCCAGGCCTGTTCCAGACCAGCGACCACGCGCTCGAACTCTTCAGGGCGGTGCTGCCTCCGCTCCCCGACCATGAGATCGCACTGCGCCTCGCCTACCGCGCCGAACGGCAGCAGGTCTTGGCGGGCGAGAATCCCGCCGAATACGTGGGCATCGTCCATGAGGCGGCGCTGCGCATGCAGTTCGGCGGCCGCAAGGTCGCGCGCGCCCAGCTCGATCACCTGCTCGTCATCTGCGAGCGTCCTGCCGTCCGACTGCTGATCCTCCCGTTCACCGCGGGCACGTTCCCCGGGGCCGGGCAGACAGTCAACTACCTAGAAGGCCCTGTGCGGCAGTTGGACACCGCGCAGGTCGACAGCTCGCACGGCCCGGAATTCCTGTGCGGCGAGGCGCAGTTGACCAAGTACCGAGCCCACCTCGACTGGATGGAGCGCCTCGCGATGACACCGGACGCGTCACGTGACTTCATCCACGGCATCGCCCGCGAACTGTGAGGAGCATTCACATGGCCGACATCACCTGGGAAGACCCGTTCTGCGGCGAGGGAGCAAGCTGCTTCCGCCTGGGCACCGACCAGGACGGCGCCGCCTACATAGCCGTCACCGGCGCCGAGGACACCCCCCTCACCGACACCCGCGAAGCCCTCCGGACCCTCATCCTGGACATCAAGGCCGGCAAGGCGGACCACCTCCTCTGACCGCGAACCAGTAGGAGCACACCCATGGCCAACCACATCACCTGGGAAGCCCCCTTCTGCGGCGAAGGCAACAACTGCTTCCGCCTCGGCACCGACCCCGACGGCAACGCCTACATAGCCGTCGCAGGCGCCGAAGACACCCCCCTCACCGACACCCGCGAAGCCCTCCGCACCCTCATCCTCGACATCAAGGCCGGCAAGGCGGACCACCTCCTCTGAGCCTCGGGCGGCCCCGCCACGGGGACTGCGCGAAGGGACCCGCGCAGTCCCCGTCCCAGCCGGTGGGAAACCGTCAGTCCTGGACGATCACGTTCGTCCCGGCTCCGCCGGAGATCGTGTCGGTGCCGGACCCGCCGTACAGCTTGTCGTTGCCGCTGTTGCCCCAGATGACGTCGTCGCCGGCCTCCCCGTACACGATGTCGTCGCCCTTGCCGCCGTACAGGTCGTCGTCGCCGGCGCCGCCGTACACCTTGTCGTTGCCGTCGTCACCCTGGATGATCTGCTCGCCCGCGCCGCCGCGCAGCACGTCGTCGCCCGCGCCGCCCTGCACGATCTCGCCGCCGCCGGTGGCGGTGAGGGTGTCGGCGCCGTCACCACCCCACGTGGATCCGTACTGGTCCACCGTGATGACGTCGTCACCCGCGCCGCCCGTGACAGTGCTGCCGTCGACCAGGTCGCCGGAGTCACTGATCCACTTGTCGTTGCCGATGCCCAGCTCGATGTGGGTGTAGGAGAAAGTCTGGTCGGTGCGATTCTCTACGGAGCCGGAATCGTTCCCGTCGCCGAGATCCGCCTCCAGAGCCGCATACGGCGACTGGCTCTCGACGTTCTCGACCACGCAGGAGATTTTCGTCCTGTCCGCGCCGTCGGGATAGCCGCAGCCGTTTCCGGCGGTTATCGGGACGACGTCGTCGATTGAATAGATGAATTGCGCGTGGTCGTCGCTGTACGACTGCGTGATGTCCACCCGGTTGGCCTGACCGGGGGCGGCCGTGTACTTGAGCTGCCAGCCGTACTCGTTGACCACGGCGGTGGCCGTCGACTCCGCGGCGCCCGCCGACCCGGCCAGCGCGAGCGGAACGGCCAGCCCGATGCCGACAATCGGCGCCAGCAGAGATAAGGCGCGCACCGAACGACGACCACCGTGACGATAAGACATTGCAAAACCTCCATGGGGCAGCTGTGATTCCTTTCGCCTCGTGTGACGGGCGGGGCCCACAGTTGGTTGTGCACCAACTCACGGATAAACGCGCGGCGTGAAATCGTAAACGCGCGATCAATTTCCCATTCCGCTGGAATTCACCCGGCCGTCACACTGCGGGACCCCCCGCGAGGCTCCCGGGGAGGGTGCGGGGCGGGGTACGGGCCCACCCCCGACCCCCGACATCACGATCCGGTCTCAGGGGGTTGTCAAGCTCCATGTAATCGATTCCAATCGCTTCCGTACACGTGGATGTAATCGATTCCACGTGTCGGTCCACAAGATGATCCACAAGGAGGTGGAGCGTCGATGGCGAGCATCAAGGACGTCGCCGCCGAGGCGGGTGTCTCCGTCGCCACGGTCTCGCGGGTCCTGAACGACCACCCCTCGGTCAGCCCCGCCGCACGCACCCGCGTACTGGCCGCCGTCGAGGCGCTGGGCTACCGCCCGAACGCCGTCGCCCGCTCCCTGCGCACCGACCAGACCCGCACCCTCGGCCTGGTCATCAGCGACGTGCTCAACCCGTACTTCACCGAGCTGGCCCGCTCCGTCGAGGAGGAGGCCCGCGCCCTCGGGTACAGCGTCATCATCGGCAACGCCGACGAGCGCCCCGAGTTGCAGGACCACCACGTCCGTACGCTGCTCGACCGCCGTATCGACGGCCTCCTCGTGTCCCCCACGGACGGCGCCTCCCCGCTGATGCTGGACGCCGCCCGCTCGGGGACCCCGATGGTCTTCGTCGACCGGTGGATACCGGGCGTGGACGTGCCCGTCGTCCGGGCGGACGGCCGCGCCGCCGTACGCGATCTGGTCGCCCATCTTTACGGCCTGGGCCACCGCAGGCTCGCCATCATCGCGGGCCCGGCGGCCACCACCACCGGCAGCGAGCGCGTGGACGCCTTCCGGGACGCCCTGCGCGAGTACGGGCTGCCGTTGCCCGACGCGTACATCGGGCAGGGCGACTTCCAGGCAGCCAGCGGCCGGCGGGCCACCGAGGAGTTCCTCGACCTGGCCGAGCCGCCCGAGGTCGTCTTCGCGGCCGACAACCTGATGGCCCTGGGCGCCCTGGACGCCGTACGCGCCCGTGGACTCCGTGTGCCCGACGACATCGCGCTCGCGGCGTTCGACGACATCCCGTGGTTCGTGCACACCGATCCGCCGGTCACGGCGATCGCCCAGCCGACCCCCGACCTGGGCCGGGCCGCCGTGCGCGCCGTGGTCGACCGCATCGAGGGGCGGCCCCCGCAGTCGGTGACCCTCGCCGCCACCCTCGTCGTCCGCCGTTCCTGCGGCGAACCCCCGCCGACACCGCCACCAGCGGTGAGAGCCCCCCACACGAACGTCACTCAAAGGAGCAACCCGTGAGCAGCAGCCCGGACGAGTTGCTGCGTATCGAAGGGATACGCAAGACCTTCCCCGGTGTGGTCGCGCTCGACAGCGTCGACTTCGACCTGCGCCGCGGCGAGGTGCACGTACTGCTCGGTGAGAACGGTGCCGGCAAGAGCACCCTCATCAAGATGCTGTCCGGCGCCTACCGGCCGGACGCCGGGAAGATCGTGGTCGACGGCGAGAAGGTACGCATCCACGGCGCGCAGGACGCCGCGCGCCTCGGGATCGCGACCATCTACCAGGAGTTCAACCTGGTCCCCGATCTGACCGTCGCCGAGAACATCTTCCTGGGCCGCCAGCCGCGCCGCCTCGGGATGATCGACCGGAAGAAGATGGAGGCCGACGCCGCCGTGCTCCTGGAGCGGGTGGGCGTCAATGTCTCGCCCCGCGCCCGGGTGCGTGAACTGGGCATCGCCCGCCTCCAGATGGTCGAGATCGCGAAGGCGCTCAGCCTGGACACGCGCGTCCTGATCATGGACGAGCCGACCGCGGTGCTCACCTCCACGGAGGTCGAGAAGCTCTTCGCGATCGTGCGCAAGCTGCGCGAGGACGGCGTGGGCATCGTCTTCATCACGCACCACCTGGAGGAGATCGCCGCCCTGGGAGACCGGGTCACGGTCATCCGGGACGGCCGGAGCGTGGGCCAGGTGCCCGCCTCCACGCCCGAGGACGATCTCGTACGCATGATGGTGGGCCGTTCCATCGAGCTGCAGTACCCGCGTGAACGGGCCGACACCGGGGCCGCGTTGCTCAGCGTCGACGGCCTCACCCGGGACGGTGTCTTCCACGACATCAGCTTCGAGGTGCGGGCCGGTGAGGTCGTCGGGATCGCGGGCCTGGTCGGCGCGGGACGGACCGAGGTCGTGCGGGCCGTCTTCGGCGCCGATCCGTACGACAAGGGGTCGGTAGCGGTCGCCGGAGAGCGGCTGCCCCGCCACGACGTCAACGCGGCGATGACCGCCGGGATCGGGCTCGTGCCCGAGGACCGCAAGGGCCAGGGACTGCTCCTGGACGCCTCCGTCGAGGAGAACCTCGGACTCGTCACGCTGCGGGCGGCGACCCGCGGCGGGCTCGTCGACCTCAAGGGGCAGCGGACGGCCGCCGCGAGGATCGCCGAGCAGCTCGGCGTACGGATGGCCGGGCTCGGCCAGCACGTGCGCACGCTGTCCGGCGGCAACCAGCAGAAGGTCGTCATCGGCAAGTGGCTGCTCGCCGACACCAAGGTGCTGATCCTCGACGAGCCGACCCGCGGTATCGACGTGGGCGCCAAGGTCGAGATCTACCAGCTGGTCAACGAGCTCACGGCCGCCGGCCACGCCGTCCTGATGATCTCCAGCGATCTGCCCGAGGTGCTCGGCATGAGCGACCGGGTGCTGGTGATGGCCCAGGGCCGGATCGCCGGTGAACTGGCCGCCGACGAGGCGACGCAGGACTCCGTGATGGCCCTGGCCGTCAGCACCCCGACCGCATCAACCACATCACCGAGCACCGCATCGACCACCACCAACCCTGTTGACGCTGATTCCGCTGTGGAGGAACCCCGTGGCCACTGACACGCTCAAGAGCACAACGGGCGCCAGTGGCGCTCCGGGCGGCGGCGCCCCGGGCGGCCTGCGCCGGCTCCTGCTCGACAACGGCGCGCTCACCGCGCTCATCATCCTCGTCATCGCGATGTCGGCCCTGTCCGGCGACTTCCTGACGACGGACAACCTGCTCAACATCGGCGTCCAGGCGGCCGTGACCGCCATCCTCGCCTTCGGCGTCACCTTCGTGATCGTCTCGGCGGGCATCGACCTCTCGGTCGGCTCGGTCGCGGCCCTCTCCGCCACCGTCCTTGCCTGGACGGCCACTTCGGAGGGCGTACCGGTCTGGATCGCGGTGATCCTCGCGATCGCCACCGGCATAGCGTGCGGACTGGTCAACGGCGTCCTGATCTCGTACGGGAAGCTGCCGCCGTTCATCGCGACGCTGGCGATGCTGTCGGTGGGCCGCGGTCTGTCCCTGGTGATCTCGCAGGGCTCCCCGATCGCCTTCCCCGACTCGGTCTCCCACCTGGGTGACACGCTCGGTGGCTGGCTGCCGGTCCCGGTCCTCGTGATGATCGTCCTGGGCCTGGTCACGGCCGTGATCCTCGGGCGTACGTACATCGGGCGTTCCATGTACGCGATCGGCGGCAACGAGGAGGCTGCCCGCCTCTCCGGACTGCGGGTGAAGCGGCAGAAGCTCGCCATCTACGCGCTCTCGGGGCTCTTCGCGGCAGCCGCGGGCATCGTGCTCGCCTCCCGCCTCTCCTCCGCGCAGCCCCAGGCCGCGCAGGGTTACGAGCTGGACGCGATCGCCGCGGTCGTCATCGGCGGCGCCTCCCTCGCGGGCGGTACGGGCAAGGCGTCCGGGACGCTGATCGGCGCGCTGATCCTGGCGGTGCTGCGCAACGGCCTCAACCTCCTGTCCGTGTCGGCGTTCTGGCAGCAGGTCGTCATCGGTGTGGTCATCGCGCTGGCGGTGCTGCTCGACACCGTGCGCCGCAAGGCGGGCGCGACTCCGGTCACGTCCGGTGCCGGGGGCGCGGCGGGCAAGAAGGGCCCGCAGATGGTCAAGTACGGGCTCGCGGTCGTCCTCGTGGCGGCCGTAGTGGGGGGCTTGAGCATCTTCAACAACGGCTCGTCCTCGTCCGCGAACCCGAAGGTCGGCCTGTCCCTCTCCACCCTGAACAACCCCTTCTTCGTACAGATCAAGGAAGGCGCTCAGGCAGAGGCGAAGAAGCTCGGGGCGGACCTGACCGTCACGGACGCGCAGAACGATGCCTCGCAGCAGGCGAACCAGCTGCAGAACTTCACCAGCGAGGGCGTCGACTCGATCATCGTCAACCCGGTGGACTCGGACGCGGCGGGCCCCTCGGTGCGCTCCGCCAACAAGTCCGACATCCCCGTCGTGGGTGTCGACCGTGGCGTCAACAAGGCGAAGACGGCCGCGCTCGTGGCCTCCGACAACGTCGAGGGCGGGCAGCTCGGCGCCAAGGCGCTGGCCGAGAAGCTGGGCGGCAAGGGCAAGATCGTCATCCTGCAGGGACTGGCCGGTACGTCCGCGAGCCGTGAGCGCGGCGCGGGCTTCGAGGAGGGTCTGAAGGCCTACCCGGACATCAAGGTGGTCGCCAGGCAGCCCGCCGACTTCGACCGCACCAAGGGTCTCGACGTCATGACGAACCTGCTCCAGGCCCACCCGGACGTCCAGGGCGTCTTCGCCGAGAACGACGAGATGGCGCTCGGCGCGATCAAGGCGCTGCGCTCCAAGGCCGGGAAGTCGGTCCAGGTCATCGGCTTCGACGGCACGCCGGACGGACTGAAGGCCGTCGCGGACGGCACGATGTACGCGTCCGTGGCCCAGCAGCCGAAGGAACTCGGCAGGATCGCCGTGGAGAACGCGCTGCGGGCGGCCGACGGCAAGAAGACCGAGCAGACGGTGAAGGTCCCGGTGAAGGTGGTCACGTCGAAGAACGTGGCCGACTTCACCGGCTGACCCCCGCCCGTCGTATTCACGTCCGTTCCGTAGGGAGACAGTCCATGTTCGAGTACGACCTGCTGGTGGTGGGGTCGGCCAACGCCGACCTGGTCATCGGTGTCGAGCGGCGGCCGGGCGCCGGGGAGACCGTGCTCGGCTCCGACCTGGCCCTGCATCCCGGCGGCAAGGGCGCCAACCAGGCGGTCGCCGCCGCCCGGCTCGGGGCGCGTACGGCGCTCCTCGCCCGGGTCGGCGACGACGCGCACGGCCGGCTGCTGCTCGACTCGCAGCGGGCGGCCGGGGTCGACACGGCCGGGGTCCTGGTCGGCGGCGCGCCCACCGGGGTCGCGCTCATCACGGTGGACCCGTCGGGCGACAACAGCATCGTCGTGTCCCCCGGCGCGAACGGGCGCCTCGCCCCGGCCGACATCCGCGAGCCCTCGGCGGCGGCCCTGCTCGCGGCTTCCCGGGTCGTCTCCACCCAACTGGAGATCCCCATGGAGACGGTCGAGGAGGTGGTACGAGGCCTGCGCCCCGGCACCCGCTTCGTCCTGAACCCTTCCCCGCCGCGGGAGTTGCCCGCCTCGGTGCTCGCCGCCTGCGACCCGCTGATCGTGAACGAGCACGAGGCGCGGGTGGTGCTCGGCGCGGGCGCGGGCGCGACGCCCGAGGAGTGGGCGCGGGCGCTGCTCGCGCTGGGCCCGCATTCGGTGGTCATCACCCTGGGCGAGGAGGGCGCGCTGGTCGCCGACGCGTCGGGCGCCACTCGTGTCCCGGCGGTCAAGGTGACCGCCGTGGACACGACCGGCGCGGGCGACTCCTTCACCGCGGCGCTGGCGTGGCGCCTCGGCGCCGGGGAGTCCCTCGCGGACTCGGCGGCGTACGCGGCCCGTGTGGGCGCCGTCGCCGTCACCCGTCAGGGCGCGCAGGCGTCCTTCCCCACTGCCGAAGAGGTCGCCGCCGTATGAAGAAGTCCGGAATCCTGAACCGTCACCTCGCGGGCGCGACGGCCGAACTGGGCCACGGCGACGGCGTACTGATCTGCGACGCTGGCATGCCGATACCGGCCGGTCCCCGCGTGGTGGACCTGGCGTTCCGCGCCGGAGTGCCGTCCTTCGAGCAGGTCCTGGAGGGCCTGCTGGAGGAACTGGTGGTGGAAGGGGCGACGGCGGCGGCGGAGATACGGGAGGCGAACCCGGCGGCTTCAGCGCTGCTGACGACCCACTTCCCGACCACGCTGACCCACGTCTCCCACGAGGAGCTGAAGACCCTGTCGGCCGGCGCCCACCTGATCGTGCGCACGGGCGAGGCGCGGCCGTACGCGAATGTGCTGCTGCGGTGCGGGGTGTTCTTCTAGGAGACTTCCAAGGTCACAACCGGGCGTAGATCCATGGAGTGATCGCTGCGAACGCGTGGCCGAGGGCCAGCCGTCGGCGTCGGACGCTGATCGTGCCGCTCTGGAAGTCGAGCAGCACAATTGCTACCAGGTCGAGCACGCCAGCAGTCGCTCTTGCTGACTCCGAAGTGCCTCTCCTCGCGGCGTGGGCGATGATGCCCGACCCGACGGACGGATTCTCGTCAGAGTGACATGCTGGATGCTTCACTGGGACAAGGGAGTTGGGCTCATGCAGTGGACCGTCCATGGCGAGCGGCAGATCTACAACAACCCGTGGGTGAACCTCTGGCTCGTGGACGTTCAGCAACCTGACGGCCGACGGTGGGAACACCATGTGGTCCGGATGCGGCACCTGGCCGTTGCGGCCGTGGTCGACGACCGGAAGCGCGTGTTGATGATGTGGCGGCACCGGTTCATCACCGACACCTGGGGCTGGGAGCTCCCGATGGGGCTGATCGAGGCCGACGAGACCCCTGAGCAGGCTGCCGCTCGCGAGGTGGAGGAGGAGACGGGCTGGCAGGTGGAGAGCGTCAAGTCACTGGTCTACGCGCAACCCGCGAACGGCATCACGGATTCCGAGCACTTCGTCTTCCGCGCTGAGGCTGCCTCGTACGCGGGCCCGCCGACCGAGGTGAACGAGTCTGACCGGATCGAGTGGATTCCGATCTCTGAGATCCGAGGCATGATCGACCGCCGTGAGGTGGTCAGCAGCGGCAGTCTCGTCGGCCTGCTGTATCTGCTGCTGGACGAGGCGACCGGCAGCTCGTAGGGGTCAACCGAGGGCATCGCGCATACGTTGTTCGAAGGCGAGGACCGCGGCCTCGCGTGCGTAGGGCAACATCCGGCCATGCAGTTCTTGAACATGGCCGCTCACCCGTGGCGAGTCAATGACTGAGGTGAGGTCGAGGGCGAGGCCGGCGCTGGTGCATGCCTCGTCGAGCTTGCCCAACTGGAGTTGGGCGCTGGCCAGCCAGTAGGCATGGAAGGCTCGACCTCGCTGCTGGTCGGCATTTTCTCGGCGCAGGCCCTCCGTGATGAGGGGTTCTGCGCGGGCCGGTTCGCCAAGGCGCGCGTAGGCGATGCCGGTGTCGACGAGAAGTTTCGTCTCGTCGAAGTAATGGACCCAGACAGGCGCTTCGACTTCGTGTCCACGCGAGCGTTCGTACTGGTCACGGGAGCGATCCACGGCCTGGTGGCAGGCTTGGGCGTCTCGAAGGGTGGCGTGGGCGAACGCCTCACGCAGGTGCAGCATCGACATGACGAGCGGCTGTCCACCGGCGGCGCGGGCCGCATCCTGGGCGCGGCACACAAGGGCCAAGGCATCGTTCGGGTTGCCGTCGTAGGTGGCCAACAAGCTCATACAGGACAGCACATTGGCCATGAAGAGGCTGTCGCCTTGCATGTGGGAGAGCTTGAGCGCCTGGGTGAAGTAGGTGCGAGCGGTGCTGTACTGGCGAGCGTCGAAGTATGCCCAGCCGGAGAGCCGTGCCAGTTCGGCTGCGACCCCTTGAAGGTCGTAGCGCAAGCCGGCCTCGGCAGAGTCGAGGAGACGGCCGACATATCGCAGGTGCCCCACGACGGCCGGCCGCAGAGTCGCGCCGCCGTGTGCGTTGTCCCGCCGCCAGTAGTCCTGTACCGAGGAGCGCAGGGCCGTGAGGGTGGAACGGGTGGCACGGCCGTCGACCAGGGCGAGAAGGTCGTCCAATTCCTCTGCCGTTTCCATGCGTTGAGGTCCGCCCGATACAGCGGGAAGGCGCTCGGGCGGCCTGTCCCCGATGCGGGGTGGGACAGGGATCTCCCAGGACCGGTGAGCCAGGCCGAGCATTGCACCGGGGATGCGCAGGCCGTCGGCGACGCGTTCGATCACGTCGATGTGTGCCAAGCAGCGCCGTCCCGCCATGATCTCGCCGACTCTGCTCGGCGTCATGCCGCACAGTGCGGCGATCCGTGACGGGTAGATCCCGGCCTTGCCTTTGACCAGCCGGAAAATACGGGCGAAGTCCCGGCCGCGACAGGCTTCCTGCCATTCCGCACTGGCCAGCAGTTCGACGGGCAGAGCCCGGTGGGCCTGCGAGCGTGCCACTCATCCCCCTCACTCGCCGTCCGGACGGACTGGCTCAGGACCAGCTGCTGACGAGATTAACCACGTTGGGTAATCACTGTGGCCTGATTCTGTGATCGCCGCAGCGGTGCACTTGTGTCCCACAGCCCGCCCGTGACGAGGGGACGCGATGCACGCGATGACGACGCACGACCGACAGACCGCTCCGCTGCGGTGGCGGATGCAGTTCAGCCCGGTACGCAAGTGCGTGCCCTTGGCCCGCAGCCTTGTCTCCAAGACGCTCGCGAACTGGGGATACGACCAGGAGGACATCGAGCGGGTGGTCCTCGTCTGCGGAGAGCTCTCCGCCAATGCCGTCGAGCACGGTTGCAGGCAAGGGCGCCTCTTCGAAGTTCGGCTGACTGTTGACGGCCCGAGCTGCCTGGTCGAGGTCTCCGATGCGGACCGAACCCCGCCCCGCCGGATCAAGGCCGGAGAAGACGACGAAGGCGGCCGAGGCCTACTTCTCGTCGATCGGCTCTCTGCGGAGACCGGCCACCATGACCGCCACCCCATCGGCAAGACCGTCTGGGCCCGCTTGATCCTCAACAGCCCGAATGAGGAGTCCGCATGCATGAGCTGATCGCAGCCCCGTACCTCGATCACCACCTCCTCGTTCGGCCGGGCAGTCCCAAGGCAGCACGCCTCCCTGTCCATCGGTACGAAGAACTGCGCACCACGCCGAGCACCTCAACGGCGCCCACCTGGCTGGCCGACGTGACTCACCGGGCCTGGAAAATCGATTTGAGACACCGCCGTCTCGGTGAGACCGTGCTGGTCCGCGCCCGCTCCCCCTACGGATACGGACGCGCCTCGTACGAGCTGAACCTCGGCTGCAACTACGACTGCGAGCACTGCTACCTCGGCCTGAAGCAATTCGCCGGCCTGGACTGGCCTGAGCGGGAGCGCCTGCTGCATGCCATCCGGGATTCCGGGGTGCTCTGGATCCAGCTCACGGGCGGTGAGCCGATGATCGACAAGCTGTTCCCCGAGACGTACCGACTGGCGTACGAACTGGGCATGATGGTCGAGATCCTCACCAATGGCTCGCGCCTTGCCGCGCCGAAGAACCTCGCCCTGCTGACTCGCTTGAGGCCGAACCGGATCACACTCAGCCTGTACGGGGCCACCGCGGAGTCGTACGACGGGCTGACCCGACGCCGGGGCGCGTACCGCATGTTCATCAGAGGACTGGACGCGGCCCATGAAGCCGGACTACCTCTCGATCTGGCCTTGATCATTACGCGGCACAACGCCCATGAAGCCGACCTGATGCGTGTCTTCGCCGATCGCTACAGGCTTCCGTACCGCGAGTACACCCACATGTCGCCGACCATCTACGGCGGCGCCGACACACTCGCCGCCCAAGCCCCGGACCACCTCTCAGATCGCGATCCCTTCAATGGCTGCAACGCCGGCCACACCTTTTTCCACGTCGACCCGCACGGCCTGGTTTCCATCTGCAAGGTCGGCCGCGACGAAGCGATCCCCCTCATGACCACGGGAGTCGAGGGACTGAGCCGCCTCGGCGGCATCGCCGACTCCCTGATGCTTCGCACCGGTGGCTGCACCGGCTGCCGGCTCTCCGGCACCTGCCGGGTCTGCCGACCGCTGGCCAAGGTCTACCAGGAGGCGAAGGCACCACTGGACAGGTACTGCCAACACGCGACAACAAGGAGCTGAATCATGACCGCCGTAGCAGTCGAGATCGCCCCCATCCGCCCGGCATCCGAGCCCGATGAGGAGATCATCCTTATCGAAGACCTGGACGCCTTCGCGGCAGCCACCACGCCCGGCTGTGGGGACGACAACCCGTACAACTGACCGCCCGGTCGGAGGGCTTCTGGCAGCACCTCGTGCCGGAAGCCCTCTGCCTGCGCGTACATCTGGAAACCTGACGACCATGCCCGCGCCCCCCATCACCTTCAACGGACTCCCTTCCGGCACCCGCGCCGCCGTCGAGGCCGAGAGCGGACCGATCCTCAAGGTCGATGACGTCAGTACCGGTCTCAACAGCTCCCTCTCCGCACTCGCGCACACCACCGGCGGAGTCGTCTTCCTCAAGGGTCTGCGCGCCGACCACCGCTGGGTCTGGACGCAGCGACGCGAGGCGGACATCAACCCGTACGTGACCCCGCTCGCCCCGCGCCTGCTCTTCCACGTCATCGCCGACGGCTGGGACGTCCTCGGCTTCGAGAGCGTCGACGGCCACCATGCCGACTACTCCCCGGGCTCCCCCGACTTGCCCAAGGTCTCGGACGCACTGCGGGAACTGGCCTCGCTCCCCTGCCCGGACGTCGAACTGCGCCACGCCGAACAACGCCTGGCCGCCTATGTCGACCACCCCGGCGACGCGGACGCCTTCCGGGGCGACGCGCTGCTCCACACCGACTGGAACAACCACAATGTCCTCGTCACCGAAGACCGGGCCCACCTCGTCGACTGGGGCTGGGCCACCCGTGGCGCGGCCTGGCTCGACCCCGCGCACTGGATCATCTGGCTCATCGCGGCAGGCCACCCACCGGCCGCCGCCGAGGCGCTGACCGCGCGCCTCCCCGCCTGGGCATCAGCGCCCCCACGAGCCGTGGACGCCTTCGCCCTCGCCGGCGCCAACCTCTGGGCCGAGATCGCGGGAACCGCCCCGGACGACTGGACGAGGAGTCTGCTCGCTGCCGCACGGCTGTGGCAACGACACCGGAACGACCGCGCCTGACCGGCCGGAAATATTTCGAGGGGCCCGGTCCGTCGACCGGGCCCCTCGGTTCCCCTCCCCCAGATCAGGACCCCCGCGATCCCCCCGGATCCCCCTCCAAAGGTCCTGATGCCACGTACGACCCGCGAGGTGGGGAGAGGGTTGCACGGTTGCTTGAGATTTTTTTGAGGTTTTTTCGAGCCTCCCTCCCCGGCCGGGCGGACGGGTCGCCGCGAGAGGGCTCGGGCCTGTTCTCGGCGTCGGCCGCGGGGTCGGGAAGATGGCCGCCCACTGTGCCGAACGCGGACTCACCGTGTCCGGTGTCGGACTAGGCCGCAGGCTTCGCCGCTTCCGCCTCTGCGGCTCGGGCGAGGCGTTCGACCCAGTCCTGGTGATAGCGGTAGAGCGCACCGGGGTGCTTGCGCCCGAGCTCCTCGACGAAGAAGGGGCCCTGCTGCGTCTCCTCGGTCAGCACGTGACAGCCGTGGTCCGTGGGCGTGATGACCCAGCCGTGGTACGCGCTCGAACCGGTTTCGTCGCCGTCGACCGTCGTCTCCCACGAGAGCCTGGTGAAGGGCTCATGCTCGGTCACTTCGAGAGTCATGGGAAATCCGACGGTCACCCGGCTGTACTTGGTTCCGAGCGCCAGTACCGGCTCACCGCTCAGGATCTTCACGTGATCTTCGGGAGGAAAATAGCTCGCCCAGTTCTCGGCGTCGACGAGCAGCCTCCACACCACTTCAGGCGGCGCCTTCACGTCGATATCGTTGAGCGCGTAGAGGGCCGACGTTCTCGGGTCGTACCGTTCGGGCCAATTGACCTTGTCATACATCCGTTGCTTCACCTTTCGGAACGTTTTGAAGACAACGTCCACCGGCGCGCCTCTCATGCTTGGTCGCCACCTTGGCGAGCGCAGCGAGAAGGTTCTCGTGTGTGCGCCAGAAAACTTCCGGATCCTGCTTTGCCAGTTCGATCCAGAGCGGGCCCTGCATCGTCTCCTCGGTCCAGAGGTGACTCCCCTTCGGCGTGGGCGTGATGATCCAGGCGTGGTAGGCCCTGGATTCCTCCGACGCCGTGGGGTGACCACCCCAGGCGATACGCGTCACAGGCTGGAACTCCCGCACGGCTGCGAAGACGTCCTGGCCTGCCAGGTTCGTCTCGAATCGAGTCCCGAGGCGCAGCGAGTCATGGCCGTCGAGCAGTCGGACGTGTTCGACGCCCGGGTAGAAGCTGGGCCAGTTCTCGGGGTCCACGAGCAGGGACCAGATCGTTTCAGGTGAGGCTGCGACTTCGAGCTCGTTGGTGAAATGGATCGGGGAGCGACTGGGGGCCAGGGTCTCCGGCCAATTTACTGCTTCGAACATGGAAATCTCCAGATCAGAGTCGGCCGCTGACGGCCACCGAGTTCCTGACGGCGTCCAGACCCGCAGCGTGTGAAACAACGGGCTGGTATCCGAGTTCGGCCACGGCCTTGTCCGTCCGCAGGGTGCACTCCTGTCCGAGGAACCATCGAAAGGGAACGGGGATCTCGCGGGCTGCCGTCTCGGCGTCCAGGTCGGGGATCGGCACATCGACGCCATAGATCTCGAACTGGGTCTCCAGGAACTCGCGCACGGTGACGCGGTGCCGGTCGGTGACGAAATAGGCCTGCCCCGGTCGGCCGCGCCGCCACCCGAGCACGAGACCTTCGACGGCGTTCTCGACGAACGTGATCTCGGTCGTGTGCCGGCCTCCGCCGATCCAGGCGAACTGCCCCGCCTTCGCCGCCGCGACCAGGCCTTCGACGAGGAAGCTGTCGGGACCCCAGACGAACCGCGGGCGGATCGACACCGTGGCGAAGTCCGGGGTGTTCGCGTCGAGCACGATCTTCTCCGCCACGGCCTTCACCGCGCTGTAAGCGGCTTCCGAGTCGGGCCGCAGCGGCGCGCTCTCGTCGACGTCCACGAGCGGGGCGCCGGCAAGTAGCGCGGCTTCGCTCCCGCAGTGGACGAACCGTGGAACCCGCGCGTAGCGGGCGGCGTCGACGGCTGCCCGGGTGCCGCGAACCGTCACCAGTTCATGCCGCTCACGATCGGCGGCGACATCCGTCTCTGAGGCGAGATGGAACACCACATCACTGCCCGTCAACTCGTCACGCCAGGTGGACGGGTCGGTCAACTCGCCCCGCACGGGCTCCGCGCCCAGCGCCGAGACCTTCGCGGCCGATGTCTCACTCCGAACCAGGACACGGGCCGAGTGCCCCTCCTTGAGGAGCCGGCGCACCAGCACCTGACCGATGAACCCCGAACCGCCCGTGACGAACGCCTGTGCCATGAACCTCTCCTTCGCTCTGTACGAGCCCTCTCGCCTGCCGTGCCTGCCTTGGGCGAGAAGGTGTCGTTGGTTGGAGCAAGCAGAGGTCCGGAGGTCTTCCCTCGAAGGCATTCATGCTTCGACGGTCTGCGATAAAATTTTTGGATGGCATCTCTTCGGGCACTGGAGTGCCTCGTCGCGGTGGCGGACTCCGGCTCGATCACGCAGGCCGCACTGCTGCTGCATTCGTCGCAGCCCGCTGTCTCCCATCAGCTCGCTTCGCTGGAACGGGAGACCCGAACGGTCCTGCTCCGCCGCGAGCCCCGAGGGGTCACGCTCACTCCCGCGGGGCGTGCCGCCGTCGCGGACGCCAGGCGAGCGGTCGAGGCGGCCGCCTCCGCGGTCAGGTCGGCACGTGCGGCGGGTCAAGCGGCCGGAGGGGTCCTGCGGTTGGCCTGTGCGCAGAGCCTCACGGTGCCGCTGCTCGCCGCGGTCATCCGGCATTGGCACCGCCGCTACCCGGAGGTCGCGATCACGCTGCGCGAGTCCACGGCGATGGATGAGGCGCTCGGTCTCGTCGACTCCGACGAAGTCGACGTGGCGGTGCTGACCGCTCCCGCGGCCGGCCGCTTCACGGTCACCGCCATCGCCGAGGAGGAGATCGTGCTGGCGGCCCCCGCCGACCATCTGCTGGCCGGGCAGTCGGCCGTACGCCTTGAGGACCTCGACGGTGTGCCGCTCGTCCACTTCTCACCGGACAACGGCCTCAGCACGTGGCTCGACGAGTCCTTCGCCCGCGCCGGAGTCCACCCGGAGACGGTGATGCGGACATCGGTGACCGCTGCGGCACCCCAGCTCGCGGCTGCCGGGCTGGGAATCGCCGTGTGCCCCGTGAGCGCGGTCAGCCATGGCTTTCCGGGAGCGGTGCGCTCGTTCTCTCCCCGGTGGGTCAGGCAGTTGGTGGCGGTGACGTCCGCCGAACCGGATCCGCTCGCCGCACGGTTCATCGGCGACCTGCGCGGTCACGGCATGCGCGTGCCTCGCGGCGTACGGGCCCAGCTCACCCAGGACGGCCCGCCGGCCGGGACACCACACCCGGCCCCATGAGGGTCGCATCGCCCTGAGCATCGCATCGACCCCACGGAGGCGGCCCGCCCATGACACGTGGGCAGGCCGCCCTCCTGTCGCCCGCCGACCCCCTACGCCGCGTGTTCCACGAACCGCGCCGCCGTTTCCGCGAGGACCTCTCGGCCGTCGCGGGCCCACAGGCCGTCGTTGAAGAGTTCGACCTCGATGGGGCCCGTGTAGCCCGCCGCCTCCACGTACGCCTTCCACTCGCGCATGTCGATCGCGCCGTCGCCGATCTGGCCGCGGCCGTTGAGGACGCCCTCGGGCAGCGGGGTCGTCCAGTCGGCGAGCTGGAAGGTGTGGATGCGGCCGTCGGCGCCGGCGCGGGCGATCTGCGACGGAGCCCGGTCGTCCCACCAGATGTGGTACGTGTCGACCGCCACGCCGACCTGGTGCGCGGGGAAGCGTTCCGCGAGGTCCAGGGCCTGGGTGAGGGTGGAGACCACGCAGCGGTCGGAGGCGTACATCGGGTGGAGCGGTTCGATGGCGAGGCGTACCCCGCGCTCCTCGGCGTACGGGCCCAGTTCACCCAGTGCGTCGGCGATCCGTTCGCGGGCGCCGTGCAGGTCCTTGGAGCCCGCCGGGAGGCCGCCCGAGACCAGGACGAGCGTGTCCGTGCCCAGGGTGGCCGCCTCGTCGATCGCCAGGCGGTTGTCGTCGAGCGCCGCCGCTCGCTCGGCCGGGTCGATCGCCGTGAAGAAGCCGCCCCGGCAGAGGGTGGTGACGGTCAGGCCCGCGTCGCGGAGCAGTTTGGCCGTCTGGTCCAGGCCGTGGGCCTGGACCGGGGCCCGCCACAGGCCCACCCCCGGGATGCCCAACTCCACGCATGCGTCCACCAGTTCCGGCATCGACAACTGCTTGACCGTCATCTGGTTGATGCTGAAGCGGGAGAGCGCTCCGGCGCTGCTTGTGCTCACTGGGTCACTCCGTACAGGGAGAGCAGGTTCTTCATACGGGTCTCGGCGAGCGCCGGGTCGGGGAACAGGCCCAGGCCGTCGGCGAGTTCGTACGCGCGGGCGAGGTGTGGCAGGGAGCGGGCCGACTGGAGGCCGCCGACCATCGTGAAGTGGGACTGGTGGCCCGCGAGCCAGGCCAGGAACACCACGCCCGTCTTGTAGAAGCGGGTGGGGGTCTGGAAGAGGTGGCGGGAGAGTTCGACCGTGGGGTCGAGGAGGGAGCGGAAGCCGGCCGTGTCGCCCGTGTCCAGGACTCGTACGGCTTCTGCGGCCAGGGGCCCCAGCGGGTCGAAGATGCCGAGGAGGGCGTGGCTGAAGCCCTGGTCGTCGCCCGCGATCAGCTCGGGGTAGTTGAAGTCGTCGCCGGTGTAGCAGCGCACGCCGTCGGGGAGCTTGCGGCGCAGGTCGATCTCGCGCTGCGCGTCCAGGAGCGAGACCTTGATGCCGTCGACCTTGTCGGGGTGGGCGGCGATGACCTGGAGGAAGGTGCTGGTGGCGGCGTCCAGGTCGGTGCTGCCCCAGTAGCCCTCCAGGGCCGGGTCGAACATGGGGCCCAGCCAGTGCAGGATCACCGGCTCGGCGGCCTGGCGCAGCAGGTGGCCGTAGACCTCCAGGTAGTCCTCCGGCCCCTTGGCGACGGCCACCAGTGCGCGCGAGGCCATCAGGATGACCCGCGAACCCGACTCCTCCACGAGGGCCAGCTGCTCCTCGTAAGCCGCCCGCACCTCGTCCAGGGTGTACGGGTAACCGGCCTCGGTGGCCGGCAGCTGGTCGGTGCCGACGCCGCAGGCGATCAGGCCGCCGACCGACCTGGCCTCCGCCGACGAGCGGCGGATCAGTTCGGCGGCGCCCGCCCAGTCGAGGCCCATCCCCCGCTGTGCGGTGTCCATCGCCTCGGCGACGCCGAGTCCGTGGGACCACAGGTGGCGGCGGAAGGCGAGGGTGGCGTCCCAGTCGACGGCGGCGGGTGAGTCGGGGGTCGTGTCGGCGTACGGGTCGGCGACCACGTGCGCCGCCGAGAAGACCGTACGGGCGGTGAAGGGGGCGCCGGTGGTGACGGCGAGGGGTTCGGCGCGTGGGGTGTAGGTGCGCAGCCTGCCGTCGGCGCCCGGGAGTTCGATGGTCACAGGGAGACCTCCGGGACGTCGAAGCGGCGGCCCTCGGCCGAGGACTTCAGGCCCAGTTCGGCGAGCTGGACGCCACGGGCACCGGCCAGGAGGTCCCAGTGGTAGGGCGCGTCGGCGTAGACGTGCCGGAGGAACAGCTCCCACTGGGCCTTGAAGCCGTTGTCGAACTCGCCGTTGTCGGGCACCTCCTGCCACTGGTCGCGGAAGACCTCGGCGGCGGGGATGTCCGGGTTCCAGACCGGCTTGGGGGTCGAGGACCGGTGCTGGACACGGCAGTTGCGCAGCCCGGCGACGGCCGAGCCCTCGGTGCCGTCGACCTGGAACTCGACGAGTTCGTCGCGGTTGACGCGGACCGCCCAGGAGGAGTTGATCTGGGCGATCGCGCCGCCGTCGAGTTCGAAGATGCCGTAGGCGGCGTCGTCGGCGGTGGCGTCGTAGGGCTTGTCGCCCTCGTCCCAGCGCTGCGGGATGTGGGTGGCGGTGAGTGCCTGGACCGACTTCACGCGGCCGAACAGCTCGTGCAGCACGTACTCCCAGTGCGGGAACATGTCGACGACGATGCCGCCGCCGTCCTCGGTCCGGTAGTTCCACGAGGGGCGCTGGGCGGACTGCCAGTCGCCCTCGAAGACCCAGTAGCCGAACTCGCCGCGGATCGACAGGACGCGGCCGAAGAAGCCGCCGTCGATGAGCCTCTTTAGTTTGAGCAGTCCGGGGAGGAAGAGCTTGTCCTGGACGACACCGTGCTTGATGCCCGCCTGGTCCGCGAGACGCGCGAGAGCGAGGGCTCCGTCGAGGCCGGTCGCGGTCGGCTTCTCCGTGTAGATGTGCTTGCCGGCCGCGATCGCCTTCTTCAGCGCCTCCTCACGGGCCGAGGTGACCTGCGCGTCGAAGTAGATGTCGATGGTCGGGTCGGCGAGGACGGCGTCCAGGTCGGTGGACCAGTGCTCGATGCCGTGCTGGTCGGCGAGCGCCTTCAGGGCGTGCTCGCGGCGGCCGACGAGGACCGGTTCGGGCCACAGCACGGCACCGTCGCCGAGGTCGAGACCGCCCTGCTCGCGCAGGGCGAGGATCGAGCGGACGAGGTGCTGGCGGTAGCCCATGCGTCCCGTCACGCCGTTCATGGCGATGCGCACCGTCTTGCGTGTCACGTCATTCCCTTCGTACGCGTCCCGCGCCGCGTACGCCCCGCCGGTGTACCTCGGTAACTGGTGAGCGTTGCAGCAAGCGCTTTCTATGTAAGGAGAAGCTAGCCTCTGTGCAGCGGATCGGACAAGACCGCGGGGGTTACGAGTTGTTCGAGGGGGCGAACAGAACGGGCTCGCGGCCATAGGGTCTGCACGAGCCCGGGGCCGTGCGGGCCGCGTCGCCCCCTGACCGTAAGGTCTGCACCACTCGGGGCGGGGGTGCGGCGCCGAGGGTGAAGCGGTACGGCAGTGGAGCGGACGGCACTGCGGAGATACGGCACTGCGGAGATACGGCACTGCGGGGATACGGCACTGCGGTGCCATTGCGGGGATACGGAACCGCGGTGGCACGGCATTGCGGTGGTACGGCACCGCGGTGGTACGGCTGGGATACGGCTCTGAGGACGACGACGAGATGCGCGACCGGAGGACAACGAAATGACGGTGACCCTGGCGGACGTGGCGGCCCGCGCGCAGGTCTCGCCCGCGACGGTGTCGCGCGTGCTGAACGGGAACTACCCCGTGGCGGCCTCCACCCGTGAACGGGTGCTGCGGGCCGTGGACGAACTGGACTACGTACTGAACGGCCCCGCGAGCGCGCTCGCGGCCGCCACCTCCGACCTGGTCGGGATCCTGGTCAACGACATCGCCGACCCGTTCTTCGGGATCATGGCGGGGGCGATCCAGTCCGAGATCGGGGGCCCCGGCGGCCGGGCGGGCGGGGAGCGGCTCGCCGTGGTGTGCAACACCGGCGGCTCTCCGGAGCGCGAACTCACCTACCTCACGCTCCTTCAGCGCCAGCGCGCGGCCGCGGTGGTCCTGACGGGCGGGGCCGTGGAGAACACCGCGCACGCCACGGCCGTGGCGACGAAGCTGCGCAAGCTCGGTGAGGCGGGGACCCGGGTGGTGCTGTGCGGGCGGCCCCCCGCGCCGGCGGACACCGAGGCGGTGGCCCTCACCTTCGACAACCGGGGCGGCGGGAAGCAGCTCACCGAGCATCTGATCGGGCTCGGGCACCGGCGCATGGGGTACATCGCGGGGCCGGAGGAGCGGACGACCACGCGGCACCGGCTGGAGGGGCACCGGGACGCGCTCGCCGCGCACGGCATCGCGGACGATCCCGGCCGTACCGTCCATGGGCGGTACGACCGGCGGGCGGGGTACGAGGCGACGCTCGAACTCCTCCGCCGTGAACCGGACCTGACGGCTGTCGTGGCCGCCAACGACACGGTCGCGCTGGGGGCGTGTGCGGCTCTGCGCGACTCGGGTCTGCGCATTCCTGACGACGTGTCCGTCGTCGGCTTCGACGATCTGCCCTTCAGCATCGACGCGGTGCCGGCGCTGACTACCGTGCGGTTGCCGCTGGCTGACGCGGGGGGTCGGGCGGGGCGGATCGCCATGGGGCGGGAGGAGGTTCCGCCCGGGGGGATCGCCACGATTCGGGGGGAGTTGATGGTGCGGGGGTCTACGGGGGTGCCGAAGGGGGCTTAGGGGGTTTCTCCGCCTGCGGGCCGGTGGGGGCGGGTTGCGCAGTTCCTCGCGCCCCTGGGTGGGTGGCCTGTTTGCCGGGTCTTCGTCTGCGGCCGGGTGGGGGCCGAGCGCGCCGTTCCCCGCGCCCCTGGGGACTGCGCCCCCAAAAAAGATTGCGCCGTTCCCCGCGCCCCTGGAAGCGGGCCGGTGTCGCCGTGCCCCTTCGGGGGCGCGAGGAACGGCGCGAGCAACCACGACGGGCCCGCAGCCGAGACCGGGCCGCTTTCAAGGGCGCGGGGAACGGCGCGGGTGACCACGACATACCCGCGGCCGGGGTCGGGCCCCGCCGGTCCGTGGTCGGGGGTCAGGTCTTGTTGAGGGAGCGGGTGACGCCCGCGACCACCGCGGTGGTCAGCAGCCAGCCCGCGGCGATCAGCGCGTACGAGAGTCCCATGACGCCGGGGTCCTTCCAGTGCCAGGCCCCGCGCTGGCCGAATCCGCCGATCGGGATCAGCAGGTCCAGCGTGTAGGCCAGGGCGCTGAACGGCGGCCCCTCACCCTGCTTGTTCGGTACGGGCGTGTGGGCGCCGAAGACCAGCGTCCCGATCAGCGACAGCAGGATCAGCCAGCCGCCCGCCCGCCAGGGGCGGTAGCCGTAGCCGACCGTGGCGTCGAAGACACGGCCCCAGATCCGGGCGACGGGGTGGAGGGTGCCGCGCCGGTGCCGCTGCTTCTCCAGCAGCACCAGGCGGGCGTCGTCGTCGTGGCCGATGAGGCGGTACCAGCCGGCGAGTTGCTCGTACGGCTGCGGGCTGTAGCCGGGTGAGCGGCGGATCCACGCGACCCTGCGGGCTGCCCCGACGCGTTCGCCGAGCCCCGCGGACGGCGCGTCGTCCGCGTGCAGGGAGGTGTAGACCAGGCCCTCCAGCCGTACGCGTGCGGTCCGGGCGGTCTCGTTGTCGCGCAGGACCTCGACGCGTGCGCTGCGCAGGTCGATGCCGCCGGGCGGGGCGACCGCGGGCGTGAGATCCAGCTCGGCGACCTGCAGCCGGGCGAGGTCCAGGGCGGCGCCCGCTTCACCGAGGGCGGCGCCCCGCAGCGACAGCCGGTTGGTGACGTGCGCGCCACGCAGCCGGACCACACCTGTGGTGCTGAAACCGTCGGTCAGCTCCAGCGTCGTCACGGTGGCGGTGTCGGCGAGCAGCACCTCGCCCGCCGGGTTCTCCAGCCGCGCTCCGGCCAGGAAGAGGCCGCCGGACAGCTGGGCCCCCAGCAGCCGCAGCCCTCCCCTGGCGGAGAACCCCCTGCTGCAGAACACCGCGCCCTCCATGACGAGCCCGCCGGCGAACAGGGCCCACTTGCCGTCGGACTCCAGCGTCGCCCCGTTCAGGTCCAGTTCCCCGGAGACATGGGCGTTGGTGAGCGCGAGCCGGCCGCCCCGCAGGGTCGTTCCGCTCAGGTCCAGGCGGCCTTCGATCCGGGCCATCTGCGCCTTGACGTCCAGCACCCGGCAGTCCGTCATCCGGATCGTGCGGGTGGCGCTGCCGCGCAGGTTCACGGTCTCCTCCAGCCTGCACGACGCGAGCTGGACCGTGTGGGCGATGTCGCCGCCCGCCAGGTCGAGGCGGCCGACGATCCGCGCGCCGGTGAGGTTCAGGGCCGCGACGGCTCCCGGCCGGACGGAGTTCGCCCCCAGCAGCAGGGCGGCCAGGACCTCGGCCCTGACCGTGCGCCCGGGGCCCCACGCCGGGCCGCCGACGGCGTCGTCCTCCTCGGCGGCCCCGCTGCGCAGGTCCACGAGCAGGCCCTCGGGAAAGGCATCCCAGACGGCACGTTCCGGAGGTGTCAGATCGTCGTACTGCAGCACCTCGGAAGGCTATCCGGGCCGTCGTGCCGGAAACCGGTGAAAGCCGTGTCGAAAACTGCCCACGGCAGGCATAATCTCTGACTGAGTCAGCTATCTTCGCCTATCGTCACTGCGAGGCAGGTGTCGCGTGTCATGACCGTCCAGGAGATCCGCGCCTTCAACCGCTTCTACACGAACCTCATCGGCGCGCTGGACTACAGCCGCCAACTGCACGCGCCGTACACGCTCACGGAGTCCCGCGTGCTGTACGAGCTCGCCCACTCCCCTCGTACGGACGCCGCCGACCTCCGTACCGAACTCTGCCTGGACTCCGGGTACTTGAGCAGGCTGCTGGCGAAGTTCGAGAAGGACGGGCTGATCGAGCGGGCTCCTTCGGAGAAGGACACCCGGCGCCGCAGGGTCACGCTCACGGACCGTGGCCGAGGGACCGCCGACCTGCTGGACGAGCGGTCGCGGGAAGCGGTCGGCTCACTGCTCTCCACCGTGCCGCCCGAGGACCGGCCCCGGCTCGCCGGGGCGATGCGGGACATCCGCGAGATCCTCTCCGACGGCCGGCGCCGGCCCCCGCGCCGCGAGGACGTCCTGCTGCGCACGCCGGGCCCGGGCGACCTCGGCTGGATCGTGCAGCGCAACGCGGCGCTCTACACCGCCGAGTACGGCTGGAACACGGACTACGAGGGTCTGGTCGCCCGGATCGTCGCCGACTTCGCCGAGGACCACGACCCGCATCTGGAGCGGGTGTGGATCGCAGAGCTGGACGGCCGCCCGACGGGCTGCGTGATGTGCGTACGGGACGAGGCGCCCGGCGCCGCCCGGCTGCGCCTGCTGCTCGTCGAGCCGGACGCGCGCGGGCTCGGCATCGGTGACCGGCTGGTGGGCGCCTGCGTCGAGTTCGCCCGGGGCGTCGGCTACCGCGAGGTGCTCCTGTGGACGAACGACGTGCTGTCCGCCGCCCGCCGCATCTACCAGCGCCATGGATTCGTCCTCCTCGACGAGAAACCGCACCGCTCCTTCGGCGCCGATCTGATCGGCCAGGACTGGCGTCTGGACCTGCACGGCACACAGGAGTGACACAGAAGTGAGAGAACGCGAGCGGCGGGTAGGGTCCGTTTCATGCGGTGCCGTCCCGGGGGCTCCCGGGACCCCCGGCCGGAAATACCCGCGCCCGGAACTCGACGACGAAGGTGCGATTTCGTGAAACTGGCCTTCTCCACCCTCGGTGTACCCGGACTCCCGATCAGCGACGTGCTGCGGCTCGCCGTCACCCACGGCTATCACGGGGTCGAGCTGCGCGCGCATCCCGAGGAGCCCGTGCACACCGGTCTCGATCTCACAGCACGGGCCGACGTGGCCGCCGAGTTCAAGACGGCGGGCGTCGAGATCCTGGGCCTGGCCGGGTACGCGCGCGTGGCGGCGCCGGGCGCCGACGAGCCCGTGATCGACGAGATCCGCGAACTCCTCGGCCTGGCCCGGGATCTGGGCGCGCCCTTCGTCCGGGTCTTCCCCGGCGGCGGCTCCGACCAGAGCCCCGAGGAGGCCGACGCGACGGCCGCCCGCCGGCTGGGCACGGCGGCCGAGTACGCCGCGGACCTGGGTGTACGGATCCTGCTGGAGACCCATGACTCGCATCGCACGGGCGCCGACGCGATCCGTGTCCTCGGTCTCGTCGGGCACCGGCAGGTGGGGGCGCTCTGGGACGTCATGCACACGTGGCTCGGTGGCGAGCAGCCCTCCGCCAGTTATGCGGCGCTCTCGCCGTTCCTCGGCTACGTCCAGGTCAAGGACATCGCGTCCCCGGACGACACGACTCCGCTGCCGCTCGGTGCGGGGGTCCTGCCGCTCACCGAGTGCGTCGACCTGCTCTCCCGGGAGGGGTGGGACGGGTGGCTGTGCTGGGAGTACGAGAAGCGGTGGTACGAGGGGGCCGCGCCGCTTGAGGGCCTGCTGGGCGAGGGCCGCGACTACCTGGCCCGCCTGCTGAACGACGCGGCGTAGGCGCGGGCCGCGCGGGACGGGGGCTCGGGCCGTCCGGCGATGGGCAGGTGCAGGCCCGTCGAGGCCGGCCGCGCCGTTCCCCGCGCCCCCAAAGACGGCGGACCCCGACCCCTCAGGGGCGCGGGGAACGGCGCAATCCTTTAGGGGCGCGGGGAACTGCGCGGCCCACCTCCACCGGGCCGCAGGGAGTGGGAAGGGCTCGCCCCTGGAGACGGCGGGGCCCGAAAGCGTGCCCCGTGGACCACGGGGCGCACTCGCGTCCGCTCTCGTACCGACTTACGGGAATCAACGAAATCCGGGGAACCCATTCCCGCCAGCCCTCGTCCAATTCGCATGCTGCCGGAGAGTCTCCGCGGTGCGGTGTCGGCCTCGCTGCTGGCTGCGAATGCTGACCACCCTCTCCGCCGCCTGCGGCCGGCAGCACGCCGTCACCGGCGCGCCCCCCTCCAACAGCGCCGGTGGCGGCCCCTCCCCCACGCGAACCCCGCCACACCCCACGGTGTCCTCTGTCCGCGCTATTGACTGGCAGAAATTTCCCGGATATCCGTGACTCCTTGGCAGTTTCCTTCATACTCGCCCCTCCACGGGTCCTTCGGGCCCTCTCCCGGAAGGAGCGCACGTGCACACCTCCAGACGTACGCTGCTCGCGGCGACCGCGGGCGCGGCGGCGGCCGTCGCCGGCGTCGGCGCCACCCCCGCACTGGCCGGCACCGGCAGCGGCACCGCATCGAAGCGTGACGACAAGCGGCTCCGGGCCCTCATCTCCCGTATGACGCTCGAAGAGAAGGTCGGGCAGCTCTTCGTCATGCGGGTGTACGGGCACTCGGCGACCGCGCCCGACCAGGCCGACATCGACGCCAACCTCGCGGAGATCGGCGTACGGACGGCGGCCGAGCTGATCGCGAAGTACCGGGTCGGCGGGATCATCTACTTCGGGTGGGCGCACAACACCCGTGAGCCGCACCAGATCGCGGAGCTGAGCAACGGCATCCAGAAGGCCTCGCTGGCACAGCCCCGGGGCCTCCCCGTGCTCATCTCCACCGACCAGGAGCACGGGATAGTCGCTCGGGTGGGCATTCCCGCGACGCTCTTCCCCGGCGCGATGGCACTCGGCGCCGGAGGCTCACGCACCGACGCCCGTACCGCAGGGCGGATCGGCGGCGACGAGCTGCGCGCGATGGGCATCCTCCAGGACTACGCGCCGGTCGCCGACGTGAACGTGAACCCGGCCAACCCGGTCATCGGCGTGCGCTCCTTCGGCGCCGACCCCGAGGCCGTGGCGGGCCTGGTCGCCGCCCAGGTGAAGGGCTATCAGAGCGCCGGGGTCGCGGCCACCTCCAAGCACTTCCCGGGGCACGGCGACACCGAGACGGACAGCCACTACGGCTTCCCGGTCATCGAGCACACCGAGGCGCAGTGGGCCGAGCTGGACGCGCCCCCGTTCAGGGCCGCGATCGCCGCCGGCATCGACTCGATCATGACCGCGCACATCATGGTCCCGGCGCTCGACCCGGCCGGCGACCCGGCCACCCTCTCGCGCCCGATCCTCACCGGCATCCTGCGCGAGCGGCTCGGCTACGACGGGGTCGTGGTGACGGATTCCCTCGGCATGGAGGGCGTCCGCACGAAGTACGGCGACGACCGCGTGCCCGTGCTCGCCCTGAAGGCCGGTGTCGACCAGCTCCTCAACCCGCCGAAGCTGGACATCGCCTGGAACGCGGTCCTCCAGGCCGTCCGAGGCGGCGAGCTGACGGAGGCCCGCCTCGACGAGTCGATCCTGCGCGTCCTGCGGCTGAAGGCGAAACTGGGGCTGCTGAAGGATCCGTACGTCACGGCGCGGGGTGTGGACCGTACGGTCGGGATCGCGTCGCATCTCAAGTCCGCCGACCGTATCGCCGAACGGACCACGACTCTGCTGGTCAACTCCGGCGGGCTGCTGCCGCTGTCCCGGCGTACGCATCCGAAGGTGCTCGTCGTCGGCGCCGACCCGGCCTCGCCGTCCGGCACCACCGGCCCGCCCACGACCGTGCTGGCGAACGCGCTCACCGAACTGGGGTTCACCGCGACGGTGCTGTCCACGGGCACGGCGCCCTCGGCCGCGACCGTCGCGAAGGCCGTCGCGGCGGCCCAGGACGTGGACGCGGTGCTGGTGGGGACGTACAACGTCACCGCCTCTTCCAGCCAGCGCACCCTCGTCGACCAACTGCTGGCGACCGGCCGCCCGGTGGTCGCGCTCGCCATCCGCAATCCGTACGACGTGGCCCAACTACCGGGCGTCAAGGCCTGCTTGGCGTCGTACTCCTGGACGGACGTCGAACTGCGCGCCGCGGTCCGGGTGGTGGCGGGCAGGGTCGGCCCGACCGGCAGGTTGCCGGTGCCGGTGCAGCGCGCGGACGATCCGACGCGGGTGCTGTACCCCGTGGGACACGGCCTGAGGTACTAGGCCCTGTCCGGCTCCGATGTACGGGGCGCGCGTACGGGTCCGGCGTATCCGGTCTACGACGCGCTCCCCGCGCACCACCCCCAAGTGACGCAAAGCATCCCGCACGCCTGGCGGGGCCCGCCGTGGCGGGTCACGCTGGGCGGGGGGATCGGGGGGAGTCATGCGCGAGGCACGAGGCGTGGGCGCACACCGTGCGGGGTTCGCGGGAGTGGTGGGCTCGCTGCTGCTGCTGTCGGCGGCTCTCTCGGGATGCCGGCTCGCGTCGGGGTCCGACGACGACACGCGGGAGACGGCCCCGGCCCCCACCCGGGCCTCGGGGTACGGGGTGGTGTTCCTCGGGATCGACGAGTGCAGTTCGTTCGGGCGCGAGTCGTTCACCGAGGTGCCGTGCACCAGCGAGCGGGCGGCGGCGCGGGTGGTCGCGCGGCACGACGGCAAGGTGGGGCCGCCCTGCCCCGCCACGACGGACTTCGTACTGCACATCAGTGAGCAGAAGCCCTCAGCCGACGAGGACGGCGACGGCGCGGTCCCGCAGGGCTACGCCTGTATGCGCAACCTGGAGGCCCCGCACCCCGGCGACCCGGGCGGCGGCGGAGGCCCCCGCACCATCGTCGGCGACTGCGTCCACAGCGCGGGTGCGGGCGAGGTCCGCGAGACGTCGTGCGACAGCGAGGGCGAGAAGGCCCCCGAGTACAAGGTGACCGCGGCCGTGGAGAAGCGCTCCGGCTGCCCCGCCTCGACCGAGCTGTACGTCGAGCTCGGCGGGCCGATGCCGGTGGGCTGCGCCCGCCCGCTGCCGCCCGGGGGTTCGTGACCCGGGGGCTCGACGGACGGGCGCGGCACCGGAGGTGCGGCCGGGACCGCTACGGACGGAGCTGGCGCTCGACCGTGCGCTTGTCCAGCTTCGAGTCGTACTTGGCCAGCGGCTTCGCCTTCTGCGGGTCCGCCTGGACCGCGGCCGGGGCGACGCCCGCCCACTGCAGGATGCGGGCCGTGGCGAGGGCCTTCTGCTCGGGGACGAGACCCGCGACGTTGGCGCCGTGGTTCAGACCCGGGGCCGTGAAGACGTACGAGTCACGGGCACCCTTGCCGACACTGAACGGCTCGGCACCCCACGGGTCGTTCTGCCCGTACACGAACAGCATCCGGTTCGCGTTGTGCTTGACCCAGGAGTCGACGTCACGCATGACACCGGGCTGGAACTTCATCTCGATGTCGCGCGGCACGAAGTTCCGCGGCGGCTGGTAGCCGTAGCGGATGTACTTCTTCTCGATGTGCGGGAAGTTGATCGTCGGCGCGCCGAGCTGCGTGCCCGCCTGGTAGTAGTACGGCGTGTAGGGCGACAGTCCCTGGTCCGTGTAGAACGAGAAGCCGGAGATGGTGTCGATCGACGTCCAGATCTCGTCGTCCGTCGCGTTCTTCGCGTCCGCCGGGATCGTGTCGCAGTCGGCGAGCAGGCTGTACTGCCAGAAGCCCCACACGTAGTCGAGGACGACCGCCTCGTACGCCTTGTCCAGGCTGCCGATGGTGTTGAAGGTGTAGCCCTCGGCGGCGGCCACGTCCTTGTACTTCTTCTCCAGCGCGGTACGGCGGACGAGTGCCTCGCGCTGCACGGCGTTCAGCCGGGTGCGGCACTCCTTGGTGCCGACCTTCGCGAAGAACCGGTCGTACGCCGAGTCCTCCTTGTTCACCACGTCGTTGGGGGCGACGTACGCGACGACGCCGTCCATGTCACGCGGGTAGAAGCGCTCGAAGTAGGTGGCGGTCATGCCGCCCTTCGAACCGCCGGTGGAGACCCACTTCTTGTCGTAGACCGGCTTGAGGGCCTTGAAGATGCGGTGCTGGTCGCTGGCCGCCTGCCAGATGTCGAGCTTCGACCAGTCGGCCGGCGCGGGCCGGGACGGAGTGAAGTAGCGGTACTCCATCGAGATCTGGTTGCCGTCCACGATCTGGGTCGGCTCGCGGCGGCTCGGCGTCGTGGAGACGTTGTAGCCGCCGGTGTAGAAGACCGTCGGGCGGGCGGTGTCCTTGTGCAGCACGGTGATGCGCTGCTGGAAGGTGCCCTTGGACGGGTGCCGGTGGTCGACCGGCTGGGTGTAGTTGAGGACGAAGAAGCGGTAGCCCGTGTAGGGCTTCTCCTCGATCAGGCTCATGCCCGGTATCGCGAGGAGCCGGTCCTTGATGTCCGCGGCCTCGTCCGTGACGAGTGTGGATCCGGTGATGGTGCCGGTGGCGTCCGGCTGGGCGGCGGTGGCCGCCCCGGCCGTGCTCACGGTGCCTATGAGCACCGTGAGAGACAACAGCCATCTGAGCGTCTTGCGCATGCGTTCTCCCCTGAATACGCAGATGTCCGCCGGAACCTAGCGGAGCAACAGCTGTCGCACCAGGGGATGTTGTGGACATTACCGTCAGGTCGGTACGAAGACTGCACGACTCGGGGGTTCAGCAGAGGATCCAGCCCGTGCTGACCGAGCCCGAGCCGACGGCCCCCTTGATCCGTACGCAGCGATGGCCGGCGTGCACCCGCACCGGACCCGCGTACCGCACGAACCGGCCCGCGTTCGGCACCCGCTCGCTCCCCCGGGCCTGCACGCTCACCATCATGTAGCGGCGGGCGCCCACCTTCTTGGCATAGGTCACCGCGCACACGTAACCGCTCTTCTTGTGGACGTCCACATGACCGGTGGAGAAGGGCAGTGTGCGTACCTTCCGCCCGGCGCACGGCGCCCCCGCCGAGGCCTCGCCCACCGGGCCCGCGAGCACCAGCAGCCCGGACGCCGTCAGCACGGCCGTACCGAGCGTGAGGCGTCGGCGTATCGCACCCATGTCCACTGGTGTCCCTCCACGGCCCCGGCGACTGACGTACTGCTTCGACGTACTGCTGTACGGACGCATGGCGTACGTCGAACGGTTGCCCTACCCGTCGGTTGCGGCTTTTCTGCGTGTTCGTGGCGTACCCGGGCCGTGTCGGAGTGCGGTCGGAGCGTGTTCGAAGTGCGGCCGGGGCCGTCAGGTCACGCTGCGGACCGGGTCCGGCTCCCCCGCGAACGTCCGCCACAGCCGCGCGTACCGGCCGTCCCGTGCGAGCAGTTCGTCGTGCGTGCCGTCCTCCGCGACCCGGCCGTCGGCCATCACCACGACCCGGTCCGCCCGGGCGGCCGTGGTCAGCCGGTGGGCGACGACCAGGGTGGTGCGGCGGCCCGCGATGCGGTCGGTGGCCTGGTTGACCAGGCCCTCGGTGGCCAGGTCGAGCGCCGCGGTGGCCTCGTCGAGGAGCAGGATGTCCGGGTCGACCAGCTCGGCGCGGGCCAGCGCGATCAGCTGGCGCTGTCCGGCGGAGAGGTTGCGGCCGCGCTCGGCGACCTCGTGGAGGTAGCCGCCGTCCAGGGTGGCGATCATGTCGTGGGCGCCGACCGCGCGGGCCGCCGCCTCCACCTGGGCGTCGGTGGCGTCGGGGCGGCCGTAGGCGATGGCGTCCCGGACGGTGCCCTGGAAGAGGTACGCCTCCTGCGGGACGACACCGAGCCGGTGCCGGTACGAGGTCAGGTCGAGCGAGCGCAGATCCGTGCCGTCGACCGTGACCCGGCCGCCGGTCGGGTCGTAGAAGCGGGCCACCAGCTTGACGAGGGTCGACTTGCCCGCGCCGGTCTCGCCGACGAACGCGACGGTCTGCCCGGCGGGGATGCTCAGCCGCACCGCACTGAGCGCCTCCTCCGCCTCGGCGTCCGGGTCGCCGGAGCCGCCGTACGCGAAGTCGACGTCCTCGAAGGCGATCTCGCCCCGCAGGGAGAGCACCTCGAGGGGCTCGGCGGCGGCCTTCGTCGACGTCGGTTCCTGGAGCAGCTCCTGGATCCGGCCGAGGGAGACGGTCGCCTGCTGGTAGCCGTCGAAGACCTGCGAGAGCTGTTGCACGGGGGCGAAGAACAGGTCGATGTAGAGGAGGTACGCGACCAGCGCGCCGGTGGTGAGGGTGCCCGCGTCGACCCGCCCGGCGCCCACGACGAGCACGGAGGCGGCGGCCACCGAGGACAGCAGCTGTACGAACGGGAAGTAGATCGAGATCAGCCACTGCCCGCGGATGCGCGCCTGGCGGTAGCTGTCGCTGCCCTCCGCGAAGCGCCGGCCGCCCGAGCCCTCGCGGCGGAACGCCTGGAGGATCCGCAGCCCCGACACCGACTCCTGGAGGTCCGCGTTCACCACGGACACCCGCTCACGGGCCAGTTCGTACGCCTTCACGCTGGACCTGCGGAAGAAGAACGTGCCGATGATCAGCGGCGGCAGCGTGAGGAAGACGACGAGCGCGAGCTGTACGTCGATCACGAGCAGCGCGGCCATGATGCCGAAGAAGGTGACGACCGAGACGAAGGCGGTGACCAGGCCGGTCTGGAGGAAGGTGGACAGCGCGTCCACGTCCGTCGTCATCCGGGTCATGATCCGGCCGGTCAGCTCGCGCTCGTAGTAGTCGAGCCCGAGCCGCTGGAGCTGCGCGAAGATCTTCAGCCGGAGCGAGTACAGGACCCGTTCGCCCGTGCGGCCGGTCATCCGGGTCTCGCCGACCTGCGCCGCCCACTGGACGAACACGCTGATCAGGGCGATCACCGAGGCCGCCCACACACCGCCGATCGCCATCTCGGAGACGCCCTCGTCGATGCCGTGCCGGATCAGGACCGGCAGCAGCAGACCCATGCCCGCGTCGACGGCGACCAGACCGAGGCTGACGAGCAGCGGGAGCCCGAAGCCCCGCAGCAGGCGCCGCAGCCCGTAGGACTCCTCCGGGGTGACCGCGCGCGCCTCGTCGATGGCGGGGGTGTCGGTGGCGGGCGGCAGTGCCTCGACCTGGGCGAGGAGCCCGGGGGTCGCGGGCATGCCGGCCAGCGCGGTGTCCTTGGGCTCGCGGTCGCCGGTCCACAGGTGCGGGGTGACCCCGCGCTCGGCGTCGAACTCCGCGTCCAGCTCGTCCCGTACGGACGTGTCCTGTGCCGGATACACCGGCGGGGTGTGGCCGGGCGAGGTGCCGCCCAGCTCGTCCGGGTCGGTGAGCAGGCGGCGGTAGAGCGGTGAGCGCTCGGTCAGCTCCTCGTGCGTGCCGATGTCGGCGAGGCGGCCGTCTTCGAGGACGGCGATGCGGTCGGCGAGGTTCAGGGTGGAGCGGCGGTGGGCGATGAGGAGGGTGGTGCGGCCCGCCATGACACCGCGCAGGGCCTCGTGGATCTCGTGCTCGACGCCGGCGTCGACCGCGGAGGTGGCGTCGTCGAGGACCAGCAGGCGCGGGTCGGTGAGGATCGCGCGGGCCAGGGCGACGCGCTGGCGCTGGCCGCCGGAGAGGGTGAGGCCGTGCTCGCCGACCTTGGTGTCGTAGCCGTCGGGCAGCGCGGAGATGAAGCCGTGCGCCTGGGCGGCCCGGGCGGCGGTCTCGATCTCCTCGCGGGTGGCCTCGGGGCGGCCGTACGCGATGTTGGACTCGACGGTGTCGGAGAAGAGGAAGGAGTCCTCGGGTACGAGTCCGATCGCGGCCCGCAGCGAGTCGAGGGTCAGCTCGCGCACGTCGAGGCCGCCGATGAGGACCGCGCCGCCGGACACGTCGTAGAAGCGGGGCAGGAGCAGCGAGACCGTGGACTTTCCCGAGCCGGAGGAGCCGACGACGGCGAGGGTCTCGCCGGAGCGGATCTCGAAGCTGAGGCCGTCCAGGACCGGGCGGTCGTCGTCGTAGCCGAAGGACACGCCGTCGAACTCGACGGTCGCGGGCGCGTCGGCCGGGAGGTCCTTGGTGCCGTCCTCCATCGACGGCCGGGTGTCGATCAGCTCCAGGACGCGTTCGGCGCCGGCCCGGGCCTGCTGGCCGACGGTGAGGACCATGGCGAGCATCCGCACGGGCCCCACGAGCTGGGCGAGATAGGAGGAGAAGGCGACGAACGTACCGAGGGTGACCTCGCCCTTCACCGCGAGCCAGCCGCCGAGCGCCAGCATGGCGACCTGGCCGAGCGCCGGAACGGCCTGCAGCGCGGGCGTGTACTTGGAATTGAGCCGGATGGTCCGCATCCGCCCCGCGAAGAGGCGGCGCCCGATCTCCCGGAGCTTCCCGGTCTCCTGGTCCTCCTGCCCGAAGCCCTTCACCACCCGTACGCCGCTGACGGCGCCGTCGACGACACCGGCCACCGCGGCGGCCTGCGCCTGCGCGTACCAGGTCGCCGGGTGGAGCTTGGAGCGGCTGCGCCGGGCGATGAACCAGAGGGCGGGGGCCACGGCCAGCGCGACCAGGGTGAGCGGGAGCGACAGCCAGGCCATGATCCCCAGCGAGATCAGGAAGAGCAGGACGTTGCCGACGGTCATCGGGAGCATGAAGAGCAGGCCCTGGATGAGCTGGAGGTCGCTGGTCGCGCGGCCCACCACCTGCCCGGTCGACAGCTCGTCCTGGCGCCTGCCGTCGAGGCGGACGATCGTCTCGTACATGTCCGTACGCAGGTCGTGCTGGACGTCGAGCGCGAGACGTCCGCCGTAGTAGCGGCGGATGTAGGTGAGGACGTAGACGAGGACACCGGCGCCGATGAGCGCGCCGGCCCAGGGGCCCATGTCGCGGGTGTGGTCCCCCACCACGTCGTCGATGATCACCTTGGTGATCAGGGGGACGAGGGCCATGACGGCCATGCCGGCGAGCGAGGCGCCCAGTGAGAGCACGACGTCCTTCGGGTACCGCCACGCGTACCCGGCCAGCCGCCGTGCCCATCCCCGCTGCGTTGTCACTCCTGGTGCCTTCCCGTCCGTCGGCCGCTCAGCCGGTCCTGATCGTCCGGAAGGCACCAACACGGATGGAACCGGATTTCATCCCTCCGCAACAATCAGGGGCGCACCCGGAGGGAGTAGAAGCGGGTGGTCTGGGTGGCGCCCTGGTTGTCGTCGCTGACGAGGAGGACGCGCAGGGCGCCCCGGGTGGTGCCGGTGACGGCCATGCCCTCGATGTTGTCGAGGAGGGGATTGGGCTGGGGCTGCTTGGCGGTGGCGCCGAGGGAGGGGCAGTCCGCGATGTCGGCGAGGAGGGTCTTACGGACGAGGCGTACGCCGTCCTGGCCGGTCAGGGTGTCGACGCGGGTGGTGTCGGTGGCGTGGCGGAGGTCGGCCAGATAGAGGCGGACGGTGTTGCCGACGCCCGCCGTGAAGCCGCGCTCCAGGACGAGGAGGCGGCCGTCGGGGGTCGCGGCGGCCTCGACGAGCCCGAGGCCGGTGTCGGTGCGGTACCCGTACTGGGCGCCGAGCCGGAAGTCGCGGCGGCCATGGCTGTGCTGGTCGCTCCGGCTGCTCCGACCGCTCTGGCGCTGCCAGGTCTGGAGGCGCACGATGCCCGCCGTGTCGCCGGACAGGGAGCCCTCCATGCCTGCCAGCAGGGTACGGCCGCCGGGGAGGAGGGTCAGCGCCTCGAAGGTCTGGTTCGAGGCGGCGCGGCCGGCCGGGGCGACGCGCAGGGCGTCCGGCACGGGGAGGCGGCCGAGGAGGGTGCCGTCGCGGCCGTACCGGCGTACCGACGGCTCGGTCTCGGACGACACCAGCCGGGTGCTGTCGCGGTCGACGACGAGCCCCTCGGAGTCCAGCGCGGCGCCGCTCTCGTCGGCCAGCGGCACCGTGGAGCGCGGGCTCAGGGTCTTCGGGTCGAGGGTGAAGAGGGAGGACCGGTCGGACAGGGCGGCGATCGCCCCGTCGCGGTCCACGGCCAGCGCGGAGAAGTTGCCGACGAACGCGCCCTCGTACGTCGTCTTGTCGAGGGCGTCGGAGAAGCTCTCGATGGAGACGGCGGGGGAACAGGCGTTGGCGCCGCGGGAGTCGGCGGTCCCGCTCAGGGCGCCGGCGGGCCCGGCGGCAGTGACACACGTGGCTGCCGCCAGGCCGGCGGTGAGGGTGGCGAGTACGGATCTCAGACGCATGGCGTCACGGTAGGGGGACGCCGGTTGAGGGGGAGGGTACGGGCCGTGAATTCCGGACAGCGGCTCCTCCGGCCCTCTTCGGTGAGCGCCGGAGGAGGGGTCGGGCCGGCGGGTCAGGCGGGCGGGACCGCCGGGAACGCCTCCTTCGGCGTGGTCGTCGGCGTGTAGCGCCGAGCGGCGGTCGGCACGAGGTCCTTGTGGATGGCGCGGGCCACGGCCTGGATCGTGGTGACGCCGTAGTTCATCGTGCTGTTGTCCTGGGTGAGGACCGAGATCGTGTAGTCGTGGCCGCCGCCCTTGAAGGTGCCGACGCTGTGCACGCGCCAGCCGTGGGTGGAGCGGGAGAGCCAGCCGTTCTTGACGTGCACCGAGACGGAGGCGGGGGCTCCCGCGGGGGTGCCCCAGCGCTGGGAGGAGATGACCTTGTTCATCAGCTTCAGCACGTACGCGCGGGAGTTGTCGCTCAGGACCGTGTTCTTGGCGGTGAGGAGCGAGAGGAGCTTCTGCTCGTCCCGGACGGTGATCTGGGTGAGGCCCCAGTAGCCGTCCGCGCCCGGCTTGGTCTGCGTCATGCCGGCCGCGGCGAGGAAGCCCTTGATCTTGGTGACGCCGAGCTGGTTCCACAGCTTGGTCGTGGCCGCGTTGTCCGACTTGGTGATCATGGCCGTGGAGAGGTCGGCCTCGCGCTGGGTGAGATAGCGGTTGTGCTTCTTGGCGTCCCGGAGCAGCGTGGCGAGGACGGTCACCTTGACGACGCTGGCCGAATCGTAGGCCTTGGTCGGACTCAGGGTGCAGGTGGTGTCGGTCGTACGGTCGTGGAGGCCGACGGCGACCGCGCCTCTGCGGTTCGCGAGGGCCGTGGTGATGTCCTTCTGGAGCTTGACCGCCAGGGCCGGTTTGCTGGACGTGCAGGTGACCTGCGGAGTCGTGGCCGCGGCGGCCGGTGTCGCGGCCACCGCCAGCGGTACGAGCACGCCTGCGCCCAGGCCCGCGCAGAGCACACGGCTGCGCCGCGATATCCGGTGAGTCATGAATTCTTCCCATCCCCGTTGAGTACGCGCGAGTGCGCCCCCGGCGCACTCGCCACCCTTGACTCACCGGGGTGGCTGGAAGTTGTACGCATCCTCGTGGACGGGTGCGGGGAGGCGGGCGCCCCGGCTCTCCGCGATGCGGTGCACGTCTGTCAGCGCTTCGGCCAAGCGGGCGGCCAGGTAACGGAGTTGGTCCGCGGTGGCCCTGCGGTCGGCGAGCAGATCGGCCGCGTGGGTGAGGATTTCGGCCGCCATCCCCAGTTGCACGCTCTCGATGCGGTCGGCTGCCCGGGAGAGCGGGCCCGTCCCGTCCCCGACGAGGTAACAGGGCTTGCCCTCCTCACCGGCCCACGGCAGCAGCCGCATCGACGGGGTCGTTCCGGTCCGGTCGCCGGTCACGCGGACACCTCCACGCCGTGGATCAGCCGGGGCCCGATGTCGACGCCGCGCGTGGCGAGCCACAGGGCACGTCGGCGGGCCCGCTGCCGCCGCGCTTCCTCGCGGCGCACATGCTGCTCGTGCTCCACGAGGTAGGGGCGGACCATCACGTGGTCCTCGCCATGCAGAGGGGGGCAGCCGGTGCGATGGGTGGTCGCCCCTTGCGCGCCTGCGGAGGCGCGATGCCGCCCGCGCCGGGACGCCGCCTGGACTGCTACCAGCCGGTGCCGCCCCGAGCCGGGAAAAAGCCATCGCAGCAGCGGCTCGACGATCCGGCCGATACGGTGCTTCATGTCATCAACTTCCTTGTGCCGGTTGGTGACCACGCCCCCGGACCGGTCGCTCGGCCGCGGGGGTATCGCTGTGTGTAGCGAACTCGTCACAGCGTGACGTGTGCTCGGCTAGCCTCGCCAGGGGGTGCGATGTGACCAGGCATTTGTCACAAAGGAGTGGCCATGACCAGCACGTACGGTGACTGGCTCAAGCAGCAGCGCGAGACGGCGGGGCTGACGCAGCAGGAGTTGGCGGACGCGGCGGTCATGACGCGTTCGCACATCTCGCACATCGAGGCGGGGCGCCGCATCCCGTCGAAGGAGGACGCGCGGCGCCTGGACAGGGTCCTGAACACGGGAAATGTACTGAGCAGCTTCTTGCCCGCGGAGGACGCGGCGGTCGCCGACTACTTCGAGGCGGCGCGCCTGCTCGAACAACAGGCGGTGATGATCCGCGAGTTCGCCCTGTCGTTCGTCCCGGGCATCCTCCAGACGGAAAGGTACGCACGTGCGGTTCTGGGCACGTCGTTCCCTCCGGTGGGTGAAAAGGAATGTGACAGGCGCCTTGTCACACGCCTTGAGCGGGCGAAAATCCTCGACGATCCGGTGACCCCGGCGGTGTGGGCGCTGTTGGACGAGGCGGTCCTACGCCGGGTCGTAGGCAGCCCGGACGTCATGGCGGAGCAACTCACCCACCTGGTCCGCCTGGTGGAAAGCGGGCGAGTACGCGTGCATGTCGTCCCGTACGGAGCCGGCGCCTACCAGTTGCTTCAGGGCATGCTCACGCTGTTGTGGTTCGAGGACCAACCGCCGGTGGCGTACTCGGAAGGCGTCCAGGTGGGCAAACTGCACGACTCTCCCACCGTGGTCACCCGGCTCCAGAGCGCCTACCATCTGGCCCTGAGCGACGCGCTGTCACTGAAGGAGTCTCTCGCCGTGCTGAAAGCGGTAGCGAAGGAATTCGGACACGATGCCTGACCAGAGCATTCCCGACGGCGTCATAGCGAACAGCTGGCGCAAGTCGTCCTACAGCGGCCCCGAGGCAGGCAGTTGCCTGGAAGTGCTCGACGGCCACCCGGCCGGGGTTCCCGTGCGGGACTCCAAGAACCCGTACGGGCCCGTGCTGCTCATCCCGGCGCCCGGATGGGCCTCGTTCATCACCTCCGTCAAAGCCGGAGGCTTCCCCGCTCACAGGTGAGGCCCAGGTTGGGCACAGCCCGCGCCAAATCCGGCCGCGCACGATGACCTCGTGACATCTGCCACCGATCCCTACCCCCACGCCCCCGAGGCCATCGCCTCGCCGCAGCCCGCCGAGCCGGTCGCGCGGCCGGACAAGGCGCCCCGCTGGTCGCTGCCCGTGCTGGCCGCGATCCTCGTCCTGGCCGGCGTGCTGTACTCCTGGAACCTCTCCTCGTCCAGCCTGAACAGCTTCTACAGCGCCGCCGTGTTCAGCGGCACGCAGAGCTGGAAGGCCTGGTTCTTCGGCTCGCTGGACGCCGGGAACTTCATGACCGTGGACAAGCCACCCTTCGTACTGATGGTGATGGGCCTGTCCTGCCGCGTCTTCGGGTACGGCACCTGGCAGATGATGCTGCCGCTGGTCGCCGCCGCCCTCGGCACGATCTGGATCCTGCACTCCTCGGTCAAGCGCTTCTGGGGACACGGCCCGGCCGCCGTCGCCGCGCTCGTCCTCGCGCTCACCCCGATCACCGTCGCCATCAACCGCGACAACAACCCCGACACCCTCCTGGTCCTGCTCATGGTCGGGGGTGCCGCCCTCGCCCTGCGCGCCGTCCGCAACGGCAAGCTGCTGCCGCTCGTCGGCGCGGCCGTGTGCTTCGGGTTCGCCTTCAACACCAAGATGCTCCAGGGCTACATCGCCCTGCCCGCCGTCTTCGCCGTGTACCTGTACGCGGCCCAGGGCGGCCTCCTCCGTCGCGTACGCAACCTCGCCGTCGCCGCCGTCGCCCTCGCGATCTCCAGCTTCTGGTGGGCCGCCGCCGTGTCGTTCGTGCCCGCCTCCGAGCGCCCGTACATCGGCGGGTCCACGGACGGCAGCGCCTGGGACCTGATCATGGGCTACAACGGCCTCGGCCGGGTCCTCGGCGGCGACGGCAACGGTGGCGGAGGCGGTGGCGGCGGAGGCGGCTTCTCCGGCACCGCCGGGATCGGCCGGATGTTCAACGAGGTGCTGGGCGGCCAGATCTCCTGGCTGCTGCCCTTCGCCGGAATCGCCCTCGTCGGCGGCCTCGTCCTGCGCGGACGCGCCCCCCGTACGGATCTCACGCGCGCCGCGCTGGTCCTGTGGGGCGGCTGGACCGTGCTGCACTACCTCACCTTCAGCCTCGCCGAAGGCACCATGCACCCGTACTACACGACCGCGCTCGCGCCCGGCATCGCGGCACTGTGCGGAGGCGGCGGGGCGATGCTGCTGCGCGCCTTCCGCACGGGTGACGCCAAGCGCCGGTCCGGGGTCTGGTCCTGGGTGCTGCCCGTGGCGTTCGCCGCCACCGGCGTATGGGCCGTCGTCCTGCTGCGGCGCGCCACCGGCTGGAACACCTGGCTGTGGCCGGCCGTCGCGGTGGTGATGGTCCTGGCGATCGCCGGGCTGTTCCTCTTCCGCTCCGGGCGCCGGGCGCGCTTCCTCACCGGCGCCGTGGCCGCGGCCGTCGTCGCCTCCCTCGCCGGGCCCGCGGCCTACGCCGCCTCGGTGCCCGCGAGTTCGGGCGGCGGCATGAGCGGTACGAACCCGACGGCCGGCCCCACCACCGGTGGCGGCATGGGCGGCGGACCCGGTGGAGGGGGCGGTGGCGGTGGCGGCCGGGGTGGATTCCCCGGCGGCGGCCAGGCCCCCGGGGGCCAGCAACAGGGCGGCCAGCAGGGTGCCCAGCAGGGCGGTGCGGAAGCCGGTGGCGAGGCCCCGGGCGGCGGCCAGATGGGCACACCTCCCGGCGGAGCCCCCAGCGGCGCCCCGACCGGCCAGGAGCAGGGCGGTCAGACCGACACCCCGCCGAGCGGCGCGGGCGGCGGTATGGGCGGCGGTGGCATGGGTGGCGGCGCCGACAGCGCCATGACCTCCTATCTGGAGAAGCACCGGGACGGCGCCAAGTGGTTCGTCGCGGTGTCCAGTTCGCAGAGCGCCGCCCAGATGATCGTCAGCACGAAGCAGCCCGTCATCTCCATGTGGGGCTGGTCCGGCAGCGACAAGGCCATGACCCTCGCCAAGCTGAAGGAGCTCGTGAAGAAGGGCGAGCTGCACTACATCGTGCTCGGCGGCGGAGGCATGGGCGGAGGCGGCGGCATGGGCGGCGGCGACTCCGACAGCGTCAGCGCCGAGGTGACCGCCTGGGTGCAGAAGCACGCGACGGCGGTGAAGGCGAGCGAGTACAGCAACGACTCGTCGGCATCCTCGGGCTCCGCCAAGTCCTCGGGGTCCTCCGGCTCCTCCAAGTCCACCGACTCCGCCGACTCGCAGAACACCCAGTCGCTCTACCGCCTCGACGCTTCCGACGTCAACTAGGGCCTCCCCTAAGCCAGTTGGGGAAAACCCTGGCGCTTCGCAGCCCCTGGACCGGAAACGGCCGGGGGTTGCGTCGTATGCGAGAACGTCACACAACCGACTCCTCATCGTCACCAGACAGACCTCATGTCCATGCCACTCTCCCGATTGACCGAAGTGTCAACACGCGTAGAACGCGGGCTCGTTGCTCCGGGCCCCGCGTCCCGGCGCGTGCCGTTCTCGGGAAAGGGCACCCCCATGTCCGTAACGCACGCAGGCAAGTGGAAGGTGCTGGCGGCCGGCGTTTCCGCCGTCCTCGTCGGCCTCACCCTCCCGACGGTCGCCGCGACCCCCGCCGCGGCCACCACCACCGCGTACGACGACACGTACTACGCCAACGCGATCGGCAAGACCGGCACGGCCCTGAAGGGCTCGCTGCACACGATCATCAGCAGCCAGACGAAGATCTCGTACTCCGCCGTCTGGGAGGCGCTCAAGGTCACCGACCAGGACCCGAACAACAGCAGCAACGTGGTCCTGCTCTACTCCGGCATCTCCCGCAGCAAGACGCTCAACGGCGGCAGCACCGGCAACTGGAACCGCGAGCACACCTGGGCCCAGTCCCACGGCGACTTCGGCACCTCCGCGGGCCCCGGCACCGACCTGCACCACCTGCGGCCCGAGGACGTCCAGGTCAACAGCATCCGCGGCAACAAGGACTTCGACAACGGCGGCAGCAGCTTCACCAACAGCGGCGGCAGCCTCACCGACTCGAACTCCTTCGAGCCGCGCGACGCCGTCAAGGGCGACGTGGCCCGGATGATCCTCTACATGGCCGTCCGTTACGAGGGCGACGACTCCTGGCCCGACCTGGAGCCCAACGACGCCGTCACCAACGGCAGCGTCCCGTACCACGGCCGTCTCTCGGTGCTGAAGCAGTGGAACGACGAGGACCCGCCCAGCACCTCCGAGACCCGCCGCAACGAACTGATCTACAGCAACTACCAGCACAACCGGAACCCGTTCATCGACCACCCGGAGTGGGTCGAGGCGATCTGGTAGGCCCGCACGGGCAGCACTGGACCGACAGTGAGTGGCGCTGAACCCCCAGTCACCAAAGGGGAGTTCAGCGCCACACCTGTCTCCTCGGTTACGAATCCATGACATTGGGGCGCACAACCGGGGGCGCCCCGATCGAGTCGAACTCTGTGAACGCGGCGTTCCGCACGCAGAAGCGGAATCCGATGACAGACGACCGACTCGAAAGGCTCACGTATGTCCCGAGCACACCGCAGAACTCGTACCGCGCTCACCGCACCCCTGGCAGCCGCGGTGCTGCTCGCCGGGGGATTCGGCGCCATGGCCCTCACCGGGGCCTCGGCGCAGGCGGCCACCGGGTCCGCGGACGCGCAGGACGACTTCAACGGCGACGGCTACGCCGACCTGGTCGTGGGCGCCCCGAACGCCACGATTTCGAGCAAGGCCAAGGCGGGCTACGTGGCCGTCACGTACGGCTCCGCCAGTGGCGTCTCCGCCTCCAACAAGAAGCTCATCAGCCGCTCCACCAGCGGCGTTCCCGGCTCCGCCACCGCGAGCCAGTACTTCGGGGCCAACTTCTCCAAGGGCGACCTGGACGGCGACGGCTTCACCGACCTGGTCATCTCGGGCGGCAAGGCCGGCTCCGTCGTCCTGTGGGGCTCCACCTCCGGACTCACCGGCGGCACGGCGATACCCGGATACGGCCAGACCCCCACCACCGGTGACTTCGACGGCGACGGCAAGACGGACCTCGCGCTGTTCGAGCAGGTGACCTCCTTCGGCGACGAGGCCCCCAGCAGCGCCGCCGCCGTGTGGAAGGGCCCGATCTCGCGGACCGGCACGCCCGCCGCCGTCCTGCCCGTCCTGGACAAGTCCCTGTGGTGGGGCTACGACGCCGACGACGCCTCCTGCGCCACCAACGGCGGCTGCGAGGAGGACGCCGACTCCATCAGCGGTCCCTACACCTCCGCCGAGACCGGTGACGTCAACGGTGACGGCAAGGACGACATCGTCGTCTGGGAGTACAAGGGCGACGGCGTCTACGGCAACCGCCTGCTCCTCGGCGGCGGCAGCACCGGCTTCAAGAGCGGCTGGGTCCCCGGTGAGGCCGCCGGCAACAGGACCGGCACCGGCGTCGGGGACGTCAACAAGGACGGCTTCGACGACGTCGTGGTCGGCAACGACTGGGGCAGCGGCAAGGTCAAGGTCGCCCTCGGTTCGGCCACCGGCCTGTCCGAGGACCGCGTCCAGACCTTCAACCAGGACTCGCCCGGGTTCCCCGGTGCCGAGGAGGAAGAGGACGAGATCGGCGGGTCGGTCTCGGTCGGGGACGTCAACGGTGACGGCTTCGCCGACATCGCGCTCGGCATCCCGGGCGAGGACGTCGGCGACATCTACGACACGGGCTCGGTCGCCCTCGTCCCCGGCAGCGCCTCCGGTGCCACGGGCGCCGGGACGCAGGTCTTCCACCAGAACACCGCCGGTGTCCCCGGAGTCGCCGAGAACAGCGACGAGTTCGGTGTGACCACCGCCCTGCTCGACCTCAACGGTGACGGCCACCGCGACCTCGCGGCCGGTTCCACCGCCGAGAACGAGCAGAACGGCGCGGTCTGGATCCTGAACGGCACGGCGAGCGGCCTCACCGCCACCTCGTCGTTCGCGTTCGGCGCGGGCACCCTCGGCGCCCCCGCCACGGTCGCCCACTTCGGCGCGTACCTGCGCTGAGCAATGGGTCCACGGACATGAGGGTGGGGCGGCCAGGTGCCGCCCCACCCTCATGTCCGGGCCAGATCTCCAGGTCGGAGTCGGTTCAGTCCAGGTGCGTCGGCGCGAACATCCGCAGCAGGGCCGGCAGCACGACCACCGAAGGGCCGGGCGTGGCGAGGGCCTTGGCGAGGTCGGCGGCGAGGGTGTCCGCCGTGGTCCGTACGCCGGGCACGCCGAAGGACTCCGCGAGCGCCACGTAGTCCGGCCGGGACAGTTCCGTGGCGGTGGCCTCGCCGAAGGCGTCCGTCATGTACTCGCGCAGGATGCCGTAGCCGCCGTCGTCGACGATGAGCCAGGTCACGTCGAGGTCGTGCTGCCTGGCGGTGGCCAGTTCGGCGATGGAGTAGAGCGCGCCGCCGTCGCCGGAGACCGCGAGGACCGGGTGGGTGGGGTCGGCGACCGCGCCGCCGATGGCCGCCGGGAAGGCGTAGCCGAGGCCGCCCGAACCCTGCGCGGAGTGCATGGTGTTGGGGCGCCGGGCGTCGAAGGCGGACCAGGCCCAGTAGGCGAGGATCGTCATGTCCCAGAAGCTGGCCGACCGGTCCGGCAGGGCTTCCCGGACGGCCGCCAGCACCTGCTGTTCCAGGGTGAGTTCCTGGCCGTCGATCCGCTCTTGGACGAGGTCGAGCACGGCCCGTACGCGCTCGGCGGCGGTCGTGTCCTGCCGTTCCGGGACGGTCTCCGGCAGCGTTTCGAGAAGCGCCGACAGGGCGAGGCGGGCGTCCGCGTGGATGCCGAGGGCCGGGTGGTTGGACTCCAGCTTGCCGAGGTCGGCCTCGATCTGGACGACCCGGCCGCGGGGCTTGAACGTGTAGTAGTTCGAGGAGAGTTCGCCGAGCCCCGAGCCGACGACGAGCAGCACGTCGGCGTCCTCCAGGAAGTCCGTGGTGTGCCGGTCCTCCAGCCAGGACTGCAGCGAGAGCGGGTGGTTCCAGGGGAAGGCGCCCTTGCCGCCGAAGGTGGTGACGACGGGCGCGTTCAGCCGTTCGGCGAGCTGCTTCAGTTTGCCCGACGCGTCGGCGCGTACGACTCCGCCGCCCGCGATGATCACCGGGCGGGCCGCGTTCGCGAGCAGGTCGGCGGCCACGGCGGTCAGTTCGGGCCGCGGGGGCAGGTCGTGGGGCGCCGCGTCCACGGCCGTGACGGCGGGCAGGGCCGTCTCGGCGAGCAGCACGTCCTGCGGGATCTCCACCCACACCGGCCCGTGCGGGGCGGTGAGCGCCGACTCCCAGGCCTCGGCGATCGCGGAGGGGATCTGCGACTGCGTACGAACGGTGTGGACGGACTTCACCACACCCCTGAACGAGGCCTGCTGGTCCGGGAGTTCGTGCAGGTAGCCGTGCCGGCCGCCGCCGAGTCCCGCGGTGGGGATCTGGCTGCTGATGGCGAGGACGGGGGCGCTCGCCGCCGCCGCCTCCTGGAGCGCGGCCAGCGAGGTCAGGGCGCCAGGGCCGGTCGACAGCAGCAGCGGGGCCGCCTCGCCGGTGACGCGGCCGTACGCGTCCGCCGCGAATCCGGCGTTGTTCTCGACCCGCAGGCCGATGTACGCGAGGTCGGAGCGGCGCAGCGCGTCGAACATGCCGAGCGCGTGCTGTCCCGGCAGGCCGAAGACGGTGGTCGCGCCGAGACCGGTGAGGGTCTCCACGACCAGGTCTCCGCCGTTGCGGCCGGGCGGCGGGTCGAGCGCGGCCTTCGTCTGCTCGGCGGTCGGGCGGAGCACGAGGTCGTGGTCGTGGGTCACTTGGCGTCGGCCTCCTCGGGCGCCCGGGCAGCGTCGACGCGGGCCTGTGCGATCTGGCGGGACATGATGGTCGTCAGCTCGTACGCCGTGTGGGACGCGGCGACGGAGGTGATCTCGGCGTGATCGTACGCGGGGGCGACCTCGACGACGTCGGCGGAGACCAGGTTGCAGGAGGCCAGGCCGCGCAGGATCTCCAGCAGTTCGCGGGAGGTCATGCCGCCGGCCTCGGGGGTGCCGGTGCCGGGCGCGTGGGCCGGGTCGAGGCAGTCGATGTCGATGGAGATGTACAGCGGGCGGTCGCCGATGCGCTGGCGCAGCTGGTCGGCGACCTCGTCGGCGCCCCTCCGGTAGATGTCGGCGGAGGTGACGATGCCGAAGCCCAGCTTCTCGTCGTCGGTGAGGTCCTGGCGGCCGTACAGCGGGCCGCGGGTGCCGACGTGGGAGAGCGCCTCGGTGTCGAGGATGCCTTCCTCGACGGCCCGGCGGAACGGGGTGCCGTGCGTGTACTCGGCCCCGAAGTACGTGTCCCAGGTGTCGAGGTGCGCGTCGAAGTGGAGCAGCGCGACCGGGCCGTGCTTGCGGGCGACCGCGCGCAGCAGGGGCAGCGCGATGGTGTGGTCGCCGCCGAGGGTCATCAGCCGGGCGCCGGTGCCGAGCAGCTGGTCGGCGGCGCCCTCGATGGTCTCCACGGCCTCGTGGATGTCGAACGGGTTCGCGGCGATGTCACCGGCGTCCGCGACCTGCGCGAGGGCGAAGGGCGAGGCGTCCTGCGCCGGGTTGTACGGCCGGAGCAGCCTGCTCGCCTCGCGGATCGCGTTCCCGCCGAAGCGGGCCCCGGGCCGGTACGAGACGCCCGCGTCGAACGGCACACCGACCACGGCGACATCGGTGGTGCCGACCTCGTCGAGGCGGGGCAGCCGGGCGAAGGTCGCCGGTCCCGCGTACCGCGGTATGCGGGACGAGTCGACGGGTCCGCGGGGCGTCTCGTTGCTGTTCATCGGGTAGCGCTCTCTTTCCTACGGTTCACACGCTTCATCGCGTATGTACGTCTTCTTCCGACCTTACTGGTGGGCGGGAACGGTCCCGGATGTGGTCCCGTCCGCGGAGTCGGCCGCCGGGCCGGAGCCGCGGCCCGCGAGCCGTTCGCGCCAGGCGGCGAGGACCGCCGCGTCGGTCGCGGGCGTGGCGAGGGAGACGATCACGTACACGGCGAGGGAGGCGAGGAGCCCGTAGTAGATGGGCTCGTTCGCGAGGATTCCGTACGTGGCCATCAGTCCGACGACCGCGAGGCCGCCGACCGCGACGGCGGCGAGGGCACCCTGGGCGGTGCCGCGCTTCCAGAGCAGGCCGCCGAGGATGGGCACGAGGAGGCCGCCGACGAGCAGGTTGTAGGCGACGGTCAGGGCCTCGACGACGTTGTTCAGCACGATGGCCGTACAGATCACGGCGATCCCCATGACGAGGATGAAGATGCGGTTGCCCCTGACCTCGTCATGGTCCTTGGCACCGCCGTCACCGCTCCCCTCGCCCCCGTCGCTCCCGGGGCGCACGGCTCCGCGCAGCCGCGACCAGATGTCGTTGTTGGCGACGGTCGCGCAGGCGATGAGGGCGCCGGAGGACGTGGACATCACGGCGGCCAGGGCGGCGGCGAGCACCAGTCCCCGTACACCGACGGGCAGTTCGTCCTTCACGATGGTGGCGAAGGCGTCGTCCGGGCTGGCCAGCTTCGGGTAGAGGACCTTGGCCGCCGTGCCGATGACGGCGCCGGCCAGCGCGTACACCAGGCAGTAGGTGCCCGCGACGGTGCCGCCCCACTTGGCGGTGCGGTCGCTGCCCGCGGTGAAGACGCGCTGCCAGATGTCCTGCCCGATCAGCATGCCGAACGTGTAGATCAGCACATAGGTGAAGATCGTCTCGCCGCCGATGCCGAGCGGGTCGAAGTACTCGGTGGGCAGCTGCGCCTTCATCTCGCTGAACCCGCCGGCCTTGACGACGGCGATGGGCAGCAGGAGCAGCAGCACACCGATCGTCTTCACGACGAACTGCACCATGTCGGTGAGGGTGATCGACCACATGCCGCCGAGCGTCGAGTACGCGACGACGATCGAGCCGCCGAGGACGATCGCGATCGTGCGGTTCATGTCGAAGAGGACGTCGAAGATCGTGGCGTACGCGATGGTCGACGTCACCGCGAGCATGAGGGTGTACGCCCACATGACCAGGCCCGAGATCACTCCGGCCCGTCCGCCGTAGCGCAGGTCGAGCATCTCGGAGACCGTGTAGACCTTCAGCCGGGCGATGCGCGCCGAGAAGAAGAGGGACAGGGCGAGGAGTCCGAGGCCGATGGTGAAGACCATCCAGGCGCCGGAGAGCCCGTACTGGTAGCCGAGGCCGACACCGCCGATGGTGGACGCGCCGCCGAGGACGATCGCGGCCATCGTGCCGGAGTACATCGTCGGGCCGAGCCGCCGTCCGGCGACCAGGAAGTCGCTCTTGGACTTGGCGCGGCGCATGCCCCACCAGCCCATGGCCAGCATCCCGGCGAGGTAGACGACGATCACTGTGTAGTCGACGGCCATGAGGCCCTCCTTCGCGCTGTCGGTGGCGTGTCGTGCGGGGTGCTCGGCCGATCACCGACGGCTGTCGCCGATGGGTGTCGCCGGTCGGTGTCGCCGATGGCTGCTTCACATGCGGTCCGCGGGGACATCCGCCCGTACCCGCGGCCTTCGGTCGCCATGACACTAGGTGGCCGGAAAGCAACGCTGAAGTGTACGTTTCATCCATTGCCACCGGATCTGATGGAGGAAACGTCCACCATGCCGGACGCTGTCGCCCCAGCCACCCCTGCCGTCCCGCCCACCCCGCCGGTGCCCCTCGCCGCCCTGCTGGCCCGGGAGGACCTCGGGCTGCGGCAGATCGCGGGACCCCGGGAATCGGCCACGGTGATCCACTGGGCGCACACCTCGGAGATGGCGGACCCGTACCCGTACCTGCTGGGCGGGGAGCTGCTGCTGACGGCGGGGGTGCACATTCCGGAGGCCGCCGGGTCCGGCACGTACTTCGACGCCTATGTGTCCCGAATCGTCGAGGCGGGGGGCTCCGCGCTCGGCTTCGGGGTGGCGCCGGTGCACGACACGGTTCCACGGGCCCTGGTCGAGGCCTGCGACCACTACGGGCTGCCGCTCGTGGAGGTGCCGCCCCGCACCACCTTCTCAGGGGTGGCCCGGGCGGTCTGGCAGCTCATGGCGCAGGCCCGGCACACCGAGCTGCGCCGCGTCACGGAGGCCCAGCAGAGCCTGGCCGCCGCCGCGGCCCGCCCGGACCCGGTCCCCTCGGTCCTGCGGCAGCTCGCCCAGCGGGTGGGCGGACGCGCCGCGCTGTACGCCCCGGACGGCGGCGAGGTCGCATCGGCGGGGCGGCTGCCGGGCCCCGGGGCGGGAGCGGAGGTGGGCGCGGCGCTGGCCGGGCTGGCGGGCGTGGTGCGGCCCGCCGACGGCGGCTCCGGCGGACCCACTCCGTCCTCCGCGAGTGACACGGTGGCCGGCGTCCATCTCGCCGCGTACGCCCTCGGCACCGGGCAGGGCTTCGTGCTGGGCGTTGCGGCGCCGCGCCGGGACCCGGGCGACCACACGATCGCCTCCGTCGGCGCGGTCCTGCTCTCCCTGCTCACCGGGGAGCACCAGAGCAGCACGGGCGCGGCCCGCTCCTCGGCGCTCGTACGCATGCTGCTGGGGGCCGCGCCGGAGGAGGTCGCTCCGCTGCTGGACGCCGGCGAGCTGTGGGTCGTCGTGCACGCGCGGCCGGACGGGCCCGCGCCCGACGCCGTCGCCGCGTCCGCGCTCGGGGCGGCGCTCGGCTCCCCGCTGGTCGACGTGCACGGTGACGTCGTACGGGTCCTCGTCCCCGCCGGTCACCGTGAACCCGTCGCCCAGCCCGGGTGGACGTGCGGGGTGAGCGCGGCCGTCGTGCCGGGTGAGTGGGGGGTGGCCGACACGCAGGCCGCTCGTGCGCTGTCGCGGGCGCGGGCCACCCGTGCGGATCTGGTCCGTCACGGTGAGCGGCCGGGGCTGGCCGGTCTCGTGCCGTCGGCCGAGGCGGCGGCGCACGCCCGGGCGGTCCTGGCGCCCGTCGCCGGGAACTCCGCCCTCACGGAGACGCTTCGCACCTGGCTCTCCCTGCACGGGAGTTGGGACCGTACGGCGGTGGCCCTCTCCGTCCACCGCAACACGGTCCGGCAACGGGTGGCCCGCTGCGGGGTCCTCCTGGACGTGGATCTGGACGACCCGGACGTCCGCATGGAGCTGTGGTTCGCCCTACGTCACGCGTAAGCCTTTCCTCGCCCCCGCCGCCCCTACCCGTCCCGTCACTGACTCGGGGGCCGGCCCCCGAACCCCCGGTCCTCAAACGCCGGACGGGCTGAATACGTTTCAGCCCGTCCGGCGTTTGAGGACGAGCGCGCAAGCGCGACAGGGGCGCGGGGAACTTCGCGACGGCCCCACACACGGCCCGCACCCGACACCCGGGCCCACCCCCACCCCCCCCCAGGGGCGCGGGGAACTGCGCAACCAGCCACCCACCCGCCGCCGGCCGACCCACCCGCCGGGCCCGGGGCGCAGCCCCGTCCCATAGGGGCGCGGGGAACTGCGCGGCAAGACCCCGTCGGCCTTCGGCCGACAAAAACCGCACCCCGCCCCCAAACCCCCGAGTGACTCAAATCCCACGGTTCGATACCCGGCGCCACCCGGCGGAGCGCACCGGCAGAATGGGGGTATGCCGATACCCGGGACCCCCAGCCGCGCCGACCTCCTCGACCACCTCGTACAGACGCGTATCGCGGGCAACGTGGCCACCCCCCGCGAGAACAACCTCTCCCACTACCGCAAGCTGGCCAACGGCGACCGCAACTACTGGCTCGGCCTGGAGCTCGGCGACCGCTGGACCGACGAGCAGGACGTCCTCGCGGTGATGGCCGAGCGGTGCGGCGTGAACGACGACCCGGAGTACCGGTACGGCCAGGACACCATCGACCCGGAGCTGACCGTCGACGCGCTGGAGCGGATGGCGGGCCGCCTCCGCAAGGCCGCCGCCGGCAGACAGCGCGTGCTGTTCGCGACGGGCCACCCCGGTGGGCTCCTCGACGTGCACCGCGCCACCGCCGCCGCCCTGCGCGCGGCCGGCTGCGAGATCGTGGTGATCCCGGACGGGCTGACCACGGACGAGGGGTACGTCTTCCAGTTCGCCGACGTCGCGGTCCTGGAGCACGGCGCGACCCTGTGGCACACCCACTCGGGCGAGCCGATGCGGGCGATCCTGAAGGGCCTGGAGGGCGAGGGCCGCCCGCTGCCCGACCTGGTCGTCGCGGACCACGGCTGGGCGGGCTGCGCGGGCCAGCTGGGCGTGGACTCCGTGGGCTACGCGGACTGCAACGACCCGGCCCTGTTCCTCGCCGAGTCCGAGGGCACCGTCCAGGTGACCGTCCCCATGGACGACCACGTCACGAGCCCCCGCCACTACGACCCGATGACGGCTTACCTGCTGGACGCGGCCGGCCTGACCGGCAACGAGTGAGTGCCTAGTCCCGCGGGATGCGGACCACGCCCTCCTGGATGACCGTGATCGCCAGTCGCCCGTCCCGTGTGTAGATACGGGCCTGCCCAAGGCCCCGCCCGCCGGACGCGGACGGCGACTCCTGGTCGTACAGCAGCCATTCGTCGGCGCGGAACGGCCGGTGGAACCACATCGCGTGGTCCAGGGAGGCCCCGACGACGTCCCCGGTGACCCAGCCGCCGCGCCCGTGGGCGAGCAGCACGGAGTCCAGGAGCGTCATGTCGGAGACGTAGGTGGCGAGGCAGACGTGCAGCAGCGGCTCGTCGATGGCGCCGTCGAGCTTGCCGTTGGTGCGGAACCACACCTGCGAGCGGGGTTCCCGCGGCTTCCCCACGCTGGCGAACGGCGGCGCGTCGACGTAACGGAGGTCGACCGCGGCGCGGGCTTCCAGCATCCGCTGGGCGACGCCTTCGTCCCCGTACGCCTCCAGGTATCACGGCAGCATCTCCGCGGTCGTCTGCAGGGTCTCCGGGTCGGGCGCGGGCGGCATGTCGGCCTGGTGGTCCATGCCCTCCTCGTACGTCTGGAACGACGCGGAGAGATGGAAGATCGGCTGTCCGTGCTGGACGGCGACCACCCGGCGGGTCGTGAAGGAACGCCCGTCGCGGATCCGGTCGACGGTGTAGACGATGGGCGCGCCCGCGTCCCCGGCGCGCAGGAAGTAGGCGTGCAGGGAGTGGGCGAGCCGGTCCGCGGGGACCGTGCGACCCGCGGCGACCAGTGCCTGCGCCGCGACCTGCCCGCCGAAGACGCGCGGGACGACGGCGAAGCGTGACTGACCGCGGAAGATGTCCTGCTCGATCCGCTCAAGATCGAGCAGATCGAGCAGGCCCTCAAGTGCCTGACTCATGCGTCAGTTGTACCGTGCAGTCGTTTCCCGGAGGTTTTCCCGGGCCTCAGAGGCCCATGTTCTTGGCGATGATCGACTTCATGATCTCGCTGGTGCCGCCGTAGATGCGGTTGACGCGGTTGTCCGCGTACAGGCGGGCGATCGGGTACTCGTTCATGAAGCCGTAGCCGCCGTGCAGCTGGAGGCAGCGGTCGATGACGCGGTGCGCGACCTCGGTGCAGAACAGCTTCGCGGACGCGGCCTCGGCCGCCGACAGCTCGCCCTGGTCGAGGGCCTCCAGGGCACGGTCGGCGACCGCCTGGGCGGCGTCCACCTCGGCCTGACAGGCGGCCAGCTCGAACTTGGTGTTCTGGAAGTGCGAGACCGGCTTGCCGAAGACCGTGCGCTCAAGCACGTACTCCTTGGCGAAGCGGACGGCCGCCGCGGCCTGGGCGTACGCGCCGAACGCGATGCCCCAGCGCTCGGAGGGCAGGTTGCCGCCGAGGTAGTAGAAGCCCTTGTTCTCCTCGCCGAGGAGGTCCTCGACGGGGACCTTCACGTCGACGAACGCCAGCTCGGCGGTGTCGGAGGTCTTCAGGCCGAGCTTGTCGAGCTTGCGGCCCACCGAGTAGCCCTCGGCCTTGGTGTCGACGGCGAAGAGGGAGATGCCGAAGCGGCGGTCCTCGGCCGTGGACGGGGAGGTGCGGGCGCAGACGATGACGCGGTCGGCGTGCACGCCACCGGTGATGAACGTCTTGGCGCCGTTGAGGACGTAGTACGTGCCGTCCTCGGAGAGCTTCGCGGTGGTCTTCATGCCCGCGAGGTCGGAGCCGGTGCCCGGCTCGGTCATCGCGAGGGCCCACATCTCCTCACCGGAGACGAACTTCGGCAGGAAGCGCTTCTTCTGCTCGTCGGTGGCGAGCGCCTTGATGTAGGGCAGGCCCAGCAGCACGTGCACACCGGAGCCGCCGAAGGACACGCCCGCGCGGGCGGTCTCCTCGTACATCACGGCCTCGAACTTGTACGAATCTATGCCGGCGCCGCCGAACTCCTCGTCCACGCGGATGCCGAAGACACCCAGCTCGGCGAGCTTGTAGTAGAAGTCGCGGGGCGCCTGGCCTGCCGCGAACCACTCGTCGTAGACCGGTACGACCTCGGCCTCGATGAAGGCGCGCAGGGTCTCCCGGAACGCCTCGTGATCCTCGCTGAACACCGTACGGCGCACCGCCGCCACCTCCGCCTGGCTCAAGTTTCTCTGTCCGAGCGCATACCTAAGCGCTTGCTCAGGCCTACGTTACCGGCCGGTCACGACGATCGTCCAGACCAGGACCCGCAAGCGGCCCGAGACGCTCGTCACGCCCGGCCCGGCCCGGCGGCACCATCCGCACCGGCCGCCGCGAAGGCGCCCCTCGCCATACGGTGCAACAGTTCCGCCGTGCCCGCCCGTCCGGGGAGCGCGCCGGGCCGCCCCAGGTGCGGGGTGGAGTTCAGGAGCCCGAAGACCGAGTGCACGGCAGAGCGGGCCCCCGGTTCGGCCAGCGCGGGGTGGATCTCGCGCACGACCGCCACCCACAGCTCGACGTACTGGCGCTGCAGCTGCCGTACGAGTTTGCGGTCGCTGTCCCGCAGGCGGTCCAGCTCACGGTCGTGCAGGGTGATCAGCGGGCGGTCGTCCAGCGCGAAGTCGATGTGTCCCTCGATGAGCGAGTCGAGGAGCGCTTCGGGGCTCCCGTCGGACTCCGCCACCCGGCGCTTGCCGCCGGTCAGCAGCTGCTCGCTGATCCCCACCAGCAGCTCGGCGAGCATCGCGTCCTTGCCCGCGAAATGGCGGTACAGGCCGGGCCCGCTGATGCCGACCGCCGCACCTATCTCGTCGACACCGACCCCGTGGAAGCCGCGTTCGGCGAAGAGCCGGGCGGCTTCCTTGAGGATCTGCTCGCGGCGGGTGGGGGCGTCGGTTCTTGTGGCCATGGAGGCAATTCTAGACAGGACGGTTAGCGCTCGTTAACCTGAACGAAACGCGTTAACGCTCATTAACTTGCGGCGGCGACCGTTCAGACGATTTCGATCCGACTTGGTTCAGTGACCGGTGACCACCGGGTGAGGGGACCGCAGGATGCACGAGGCACCGGAGCTCCACAGCGCGGCCGATCCCGCGTCGGAGGCCTGGCGGGGCAACGAGGCGGCACATCGGGCGCTCGTCGACGAGCTGCGCCACAAGCTCGCCGCGGCCCGGCTCGGCGGGGGTGAGCGGGCCCGCGCCCGGCACACCGCCCGCGGCAAGCTGCTGCCGCGCGACCGCGTGGACACACTGCTGGACCCCGGCTCACCGTTCCTGGAGCTGGCCCCGCTGGCGGCCGACGGGCTCTACGAGGGGCAGGCCCCGGCGGCGGGCGTCATCGCCGGTATCGGCCGGGTCGCGGGCCGCGAGTGCGTGGTGGTCGCCAACGACGCCACGGTCAAGGGCGGCACGTACTACCCGATGACGGTGAAGAAGCACCTGCGCGCCCAGGAGGTGGCGCTGGAGAACCGCCTCCCCTGCGTCTATCTGGTGGACTCGGGCGGCGCCTTCCTCCCCATGCAGGACGAGGTCTTCCCCGACCGCGAGCACTTCGGCCGGATCTTCTACAACCAGGCCCGGATGTCGGGCGCGGGCATTCCCCAGATCGCGGCGGTCCTCGGCTCGTGCACGGCCGGCGGGGCGTACGTCCCGGCGATGAGCGACGAGGCCGTCATCGTGCGGGGCCAGGGCACGATCTTCCTGGGCGGGCCGCCTCTCGTGAAGGCCGCGACCGGCGAGGTCGTCACGGCGGAGGAGCTGGGCGGCGGCGAGGTCCACTCGCGGATCTCCGGCGTCACGGACCACCTGGCGGAGGACGACGCGCACGCGTTGCGCATCGTCCGCACGATCGTCTCCACCCTCCCCGACCGAGGCCCCCTGCCCTGGTCGGTCACCCAGGGCGTCGAGCCGAAGGTGGACCCTGCCGGGCTGTACGGCGCGGTGCCGGTCGACTCCCGCACCCCCTACGACGTACGCGAGGTCATCGCGCGCGTGGTGGACGGCTCACGCTTCGCGGAGTTCAAGTCGGAGTTCGGCCAGACGCTCGTCACCGGCTTCGCCCACATCCACGGGCACCCGGTCGGGATCGTCGCCAACAACGGCATCCTGTTCTCCGAGTCCGCCCAGAAGGGCGCCCACTTCATCGAGCTGTGCGACCAGCGCGGCATCCCTCTCGTCTTCCTGCAGAACATCTCGGGCTTCATGGTGGGCCGCCAGTACGAGGCCGGGGGCATCGCCAAGCACGGCGCGAAGATGGTCACCGCGGTGGCCTGCACGCGCGTACCGAAGCTGACGGTCGTGGTCGGCGGCTCGTACGGCGCGGGCAACTACTCGATGTGCGGCCGGGCGTACTCGCCCCGCTTCCTGTGGATGTGGCCGAACGCCAAGATCTCCGTGATGGGCGGCGAGCAGGCCGCCTCCGTCCTCGCGACGGTCAAGCGCGACCAGCTGGAGGGCCGGGGCGAGTCCTGGCCGGCGGACGAGGAAGAGGCCTTCAAGGCCCCGATCCGCGACCAGTACGAGACCCAGGGCAACGCCTACTACGCGACGGCCCGGCTCTGGGACGACGGTGTGATCGACCCGATGGAGACCCGGCAGGTACTGGGACTCGCCCTGACCGCCTGTGCGAACGCGCCGCTGGGTGACCCCCAGTTCGGCGTGTTCCGGATGTGAGGGGACGGATGGGTACGGATATGAGGGGACCCGCGACGATGTTCGACACGGTGCTTGTGGCCAATCGGGGCGAGATCGCCGTCCGGGTCATCCGGACACTGCGGTCGCTGGGCGTGCGCTCGGTGGCCGTCTTCTCCGACGCGGACGCCGACGCCCGGCACGTGCGCGAGGCGGACACGGCGGTACGGATCGGCCCGGCCCCGGCCGCCGAGAGCTATCTGTCGGCGGAGCGCCTGCTGGAGGCCGCCGCGCGCTCGGGCGCCCAGGCGGTGCACCCGGGCTACGGCTTCCTCGCGGAGAACGCGGACTTCGCACGGGCCTGCACGGAAGCGGGCCTGGTCTTCATCGGCCCCCCGACGGACGCGATCTCGCTCATGGGCGACAAGATCCGCGCCAAGGAGACGGTGCGGGCGGCCGGGGTCCCGGTGGTACCGGGCTCGTCGGGCAGCGGGCTCACGGACGCCGAACTGGCCGACTCCGCGCGGGAGATCGGCATGCCGGTCCTGCTGAAGCCGTCGGCGGGCGGTGGCGGCAAGGGCATGCGCCTGGTGCGGGACGCCGCCCTGCTCGCGGACGAGATCGCCGCCGCGCGCCGCGAGGCCCGCGCCTCCTTCGGCGACGACACCCTCCTCGTCGAACGGTGGGTCGACCGCCCCCGGCACATCGAGATCCAGGTCCTGGCGGACGGCCACGGGAACGTGGTGCACCTGGGCGAGCGCGAGTGCTCCCTCCAGCGCCGGCACCAGAAGATCATCGAGGAGGCGCCGAGCGTGTTCCTCGACGAGAAGACCCGTGCCGCGATGGGCGAGGCGGCCGTCCAGGCGGCCCGCTCCTGCGGCTACTCGGGCGCGGGCACGGTGGAGTTCATCGTCCCCGGCAACGACCCGGCTTCCTACTACTTCATGGAGATGAACACCCGCCTCCAGGTCGAGCACCCGGTGACCGAGCTGATCACGGGGATCGACCTGGTGGAGTGGCAGTTGCGAGTGGCGGCGGGCGAGCGGCTCGGTTTCGCCCAGGAGGACGTGACGTTCACCGGGCACGCGGTGGAGGCCCGCATCTGCGCGGAGGACCCCGCGCGGGGCTTCCTGCCGTCCGGCGGCACGGTCCTGCGCCTGTACGAGCCCCAGGGCGACGGCGTCCGCACCGACTCGGGCCTCACCGAGGGCACGGAGGTCGGCTCGCTGTACGACCCGATGCTGTCCAAGGTCATCGCGTACGGGCCGGACCGGGCGACGGCCCTGCGCCGCCTCCGCGCGGCCCTGGCGCGGACGGTGACGCTGGGCGTCCAGACGAACGCGGGGTTCCTTCGGAGGCTGCTGGCGCATCCGGCGGTGGTGGCGGGCGAGCTGGACACCGGGCTGGTGGAGCGGGAGGTGGAGGGGCTGGTCTCGGCGTCGGTCCCCGGTGAGGTGTACGTGGCGGGTGGGTTGCTGCGGCAGGCGGCTCTCTTCCCCAGCCCCGCCCCTTCCCGAAACCAGGGGCTGCGCCCCCGGACCCCCCTTCGGCCTGAACGGCCTCGTCCTCAAACGCCGGACGGGCTGGATGGGTGGACCGATCCGTTCTCCGTGCCGAGCGGCTGGCGCCTGGGCGGCGAGGCGGCCTGGACGGTGCACCATGTACGGGTGCCTGGGCATGACCCGGTGACGGTCAGAGTACGAAGCACGGGGGCCGGCACAGAGGTCAGACTGGACAGCGCGGGCACCGGCGACGCGGCGGGGCCGATCGGCGGGGCTGCGACCGCAGCCGATACCCACTGGGTGACGGGCGGCGCAGCCCAAGCTCTTTGGAGGTCCGGGGGCTTGCCCCCGGTTTCGGGAAGGGGCGGGGCTGGGGAAGAAAAAAGCCCCTCCACCCTCACCCTGCACCTGGACGGCCAGACCCACACCTTCCACCACTCCGACACCTGGATCGGCCGTGAAGGCGACGCGTGGAACGTGCAGGACCACGACCCCGTCGCCGCCTCCCTCACCGGTGCGGCGCACGCCGGCGCGGACTCCCTCACCGCCCCCATGCCCGGCACGGTGACCGTCGTGAAGGTCACCGTCGGGGACGAAGTGAGCGCCGGGCAGAGCCTGTTGGTGGTGGAGGCGATGAAGATGGAGCACGTCATCTCCGCCCCGCACGCGGGCACCGTCACCGAGCTGGACGTCACCCCGGGCACGACGGTCGCCATGGACCAGGTCCTGGCCGTGATCGCGCCGCGGGAACCGGCGACATCGCAGGAACCGGCGGCATCGCAGGAGGAGCGGGCATGACGACCCCCGAACTCGGCCTGCCCATGGCCGTACCCGCCGAAGGCCTGCCCGCCAGGGTCCGTATCCACGAGGTCGGCGCCCGCGACGGCCTGCAGAACGAGAAGGCGACCGTCCCGACGGAGACGAAGGCGGAGTTCATCCACCGCCTTGCCGCCGCGGGCCTCACCACCATCGAGGCGACGAGCTTCGTCCACCCCAAGTGGGTGCCCCAACTGGCGGACGCGGAGCAGCTCTTCCCCCTCGTGAAGGAGGCGGCCCCGCACCTCCCCGTCCTCGTACCGAACGAACGCGGCCTGGACCGCGCCCTGGCTCTCGGCGCGACCCGTATCGCGGTCTTCGCCAGCGCCACGGAGTCCTTCGCCAAGGCCAACCTCAACCGGACCGTCGACGAGGCACTGGCGATGTTCGAGCCGGTGGTGACCCGGGCCAAGGCGCAGGACGCCCACGTGCGCGGCTACCTCTCCATGTGCTTCGGGGACCCGTGGGAGGGCCCGGTGCCGGTCGCCCAGGTGGTACGGGTCTGCCGGGCCCTGCTCGACTTGGGCTGTGACGAGCTGAGCCTCGGCGACACGATCGGCGTGGCGACGCCGGGACACGTGACCGCGCTCCTGACGGCGCTCAACGAAGAGAACATCCCCACCCCTTCCCTCGGCGTGCACTTCCACGACACCTACGGCCAGGCCCTCTCCAACACCCTGGCCGCGCTCCAGCACGGCGTGACGACCGTGGACGCCTCCGCGGGCGGCCTCGGCGGCTGCCCGTATGCGAAGAGCGCCACCGGCAACCTCGCCACCGAAGACCTCGTATGGATGCTGACGGGCCTCGGCATCGACACCGGGGTCGACCTCGCCCTCCTCACCGCCACAAGCGTGTGGATGGCCGAACGACTGGGCCGACCCAGCCCGTCCCGCACCGTCCGCGCCCTCTCCCACAAGGAGTGACCACCATGCCTCTGGACCACCGCCTCTCCCCCGAACTCGACGAACTGCGGCGCACGGTCGCCGAGTTCGCCCGCGATGTCGTGGCACCGAAGATCGGGGACTTCTACGAGCGGCACGAGTTCCCGTACGAGATCGTCCGTGAGATGGGCCGGATGGGCCTGTTCGGGCTGCCGTTCCCGGAGGAGTACGGCGGCATGGGCGGCGACTACCTGGCGCTGGGCATCGTCCTGGAAGAACTGGCCCGCGTGGACTCCTCGGTGGCGATCACCCTGGAGGCGGGGGTCTCGCTCGGCGCGATGCCGATCCACCTCTTCGGGACCCCGGAACAGAAGGCGGAGTGGCTGCCCCGCCTCTGCTCGGGCGAGTTGCTGGGCGCGTTCGGCCTGACCGAGCCGGACGGCGGCTCGGACGCGGGCGCGACGCGCACGACGGCCCGCCTGGACGAGGCGACGAACGAATGGGTGATCAACGGCTCCAAGTGCTTCATCACCAACTCGGGCACGGACATCACGGGCCTGGTGACGGTCACGGCGGTGACGGGCCGCAAGCCCGACGGGGGGCCGCGGATCTCCTCGATCATCGTCCCGTCCGGCACCCCGGGCTTCACGGTGGCCGCCCCCTACTCCAAGGTCGGCTGGAACGCCTCGGACACCCGCGAACTGTCCTTCGCGGACGTCCGCGTCCCGGCCGCGAACCTGCTCGGCGAAGAGGGTCGCGGTTACGCGCAGTTCCTCCGCATCCTGGACGAGGGCCGCATCGCCATCGCGGCGCTCGCGACAGGCCTGGCCCAGGGCTGCGTGGACGAGTCGGTGAAATACGCAAAAGAACGCCACGCCTTCGGCCGCCCGATCGGCGCGAACCAGGCGATCCAGTTCAAGATCGCGGACATGGAGATGCGGGCGTACACGGCCCGCCTGGCCTGGCGCGACGCGGCCTCCCGCCTGGTGGCGGGCGAGCCCTTCAAGAAGGAGGCGGCCCTGGCCAAGCTCCACTCCTCCACGATCGCCGTCGACAACGCCCGTGACGCCACCCAAATCCACGGCGGCTACGGCTTCATGAACGAGTACCCGGTGGCCCGCATGTGGCGCGACTCCAAGATCCTGGAAATCGGCGAGGGCACGAGCGAGGTCCAGCGCATGCTGATCGCAAGGGAGCTGGGCCTGACGGGCTGACCCGTCCCACTCGGTCCGCGTCGATCTCCTACGCGGACCGTCGGCACCCGGCCTTCACGCGCCCCGCGCGCCTTCCGCGTTCCCGTCGGCCGCGCGGACGAAGAACCCGGACGTGTCCAGCTCGAAGTCGCCCCGTGTCCACCCCGCAATGGCAGAAGTCCACGTACAGCGAGACGGGGTCCTCCTGTGTCTACCTGGCCACCCCCACCACCGGAACGATCCTCCTCCGGGAGAGCGACGACCCGGAAACCATCCTCACCACCGGCCCCCGCCAGCTCGCCGCCCTGATACGCATGCTTGGCATAGGCCAGAGGCAAAATCACGCGTACGACTGAACGCACGCCATTCACCCGTCCGCCGGCAGCGCAGCTCGCTACGTTCCGTCGCATGGTCAGCTCACCACATGAGGCGTTGCATCAGATCTTCAGGGAGGACCCCCGGCTGTTCGCCCGGGCCCTCCCGAAGGCCGGCATCACTCTCCCCGAACCCACGGACGTCCAGCTCCTGGACACCGATCTCACCGAGATCAGGCCGCTCGAACGACGCGTGGACACCCTGTTACGGGTCGACACGGCGAACAGCGGAAGCTACCTGCTCGCCATCGAGATGCAGGGACGCCGGGACCCGGACAAGCTCAACAGCTGGACGTACTACCTGGCACATCTATACGCCAAGTACGAGCTGCCCCCGGTCCTCCTTGTCATCTGCCAAGACAAGTCCACCGCATCCTGGGCGGCCGAGCCCATCCGTATCGGCCCGTCCACTCACACCAGCATCGCTGTCTTCCCACTGGTCCTGGGGCCTGACAACCTCCCCGCGATCATCGACCCGGACGAGGCGGCACAAGACCTCGGCCTCTCGGCCTTCTCAGTACTACCCACGCCAAGGATCCCGCTCTCCCTGCGATACTGGACGCTCTGGCGACGGCACTCGTCGACACCGGCGGCCAAGCCGCGAAGGACTGGGCGGAATTCATCGAGATCGGTCTGGGCGACCCCCGGACGCGCGCACTATGGAGGAACTTGATGGCCACATACACCAGTCGCTTCCCCGGCAGCGGAACCATCATTGAGGAGTCCATCAACAAAGGGGTGGCTCAGAGCCGGACCGAGGACATCCTCCGTCTCCTCACCCTCCGCGGCATCGACGTCCCCGAGGCCGCCCACGAGCGCATCACCGGCTGCACCGATCTGGAGACCCTCGGCGTCTGGTTCGACCGGGCGGTCACAGCCACCGGCATGGAAGAGCTGTTCGCGGACATGTAGCCGCCGAAGCCGGCAGGGATGGCGCAGCTCCCCCATCCCGGTTCGCACAGCCCGCTCATAGGCAACTCCCGCGAGCCGCGCAGGCGTTTCTGCAGGTGGAACCCCACCTCCTGGACATAGACAAAGGTTAGGCTAACCTACCTTCGCACCTGTCCCGGTGGGTCATCCGCCCTGTTCGAAAGCAGCCACGCCATGTCCAACGCCCGTGCCACCCGTCTCTCCCGCCGCGGCATCCTCGCCGCCGGCGGCGCCCTCGGCCTCGGTGCCGTTCTCGCCGCCTGCGGTGACGACGACGCGAAAAGCGGTGGCTCGGCGGACGGGACGAAGGCCGCCGAGTCCGGTCCCTGGACGTTCAAGGACGACCGCGACGAGACCGTGAAGCTCGACAAGATCCCGGCGAACATCGTCGCGTTCACCGGTGTCGCCGCCGCCCTCTTCGACTACGGCATCGAGGTCAAGGGCGTCTTCGGCCCGACCAAGACCGAGGACGGCAAGGCTGACGTCCAGGCCGGCGACATGGACGTCAGCAAGCTGACGGTCCTCGGCAACGTGTACGGCGCGTTCAACGTCGAGAAGTACGCGACGCTGGCCCCGGACGTCCTGCTCACCACGATGTTCGACGACGCCGGCACCCTCTGGTACGTCCCCGCCGAGTCCAAGGACAAAATCGCGAAGCTCGCCCCGAGCGTCGGCATCTCCGTCTACGACCGCCAGCTGCCGAAGCCGCTGGAGCGCATGTACGCGCTCGCCGAGTCGCTGGGCGCCGATGTGAAGGCCGCCAAGACCGTCGAGGCGAAGAAGAACTTCGAGAAGGCCGCCGAGCGTCTGCGCGCCGCCGCCAAGGCCCGCCCGGAGATCAAGGTTCTCGCCGGTTCCGCCAGCCAGGACATCTTCTACGTGTCCGGCTCGAACCTCTCCATCGACCTGGAGTACTTCAAGGCCCTCGGGGTGAACATCGTCGAGCCGCCGGCCAAGGTCCTCAAGGCCAGCGGCGGTTGGTTCGAGAACCTGAGCTGGGAGAACGTCGACAAGTACCCGGCCGACATCATCATCATGGACGACCGCACCGCGACCATCCAGCCCGCCGACATCACCGAGGCGACCTGGAAGAAGCTGCCCGCCGTGAAGGCCGGCCAGGTCATCGGCCGCACCCCCGAGCCGATCCTCTCCTACGCCAAGTGCACCCCCATGCTCAACAACCTCGCCGAGGCCATAGAAAAGGCCAAGAAGGTCGCCTGAGTCCCTTTTTTTTGGGGGCGCGGGGAACGGCGCAATCTTTTGCCTTTCAGCTTTCAGGGGCGCGGGGAACGGCGCAATCTTTTGTCTTTCGCCTTTAGGGGGCGCAGCCCGCAGGGGCGCGGGGAACGGCGCGACCAGCCCTCACCGGTCCGCAGCCGAGCAACGCACCCCGCGCCCCCAAACCCCACCCCCCGCGGAGCGAAGGAGTACGCATGCCCACGGCCACAGCCACCCCATACCGCATGTTCACCCTCCAGGTGGCAAGGACGAGGCGCCTGACCCCCTCCCTCCTCCGCGTCACCTTCACCGGCCCGGAGCTGAGTGCCTTCGCCTCGGACGGCCGCGACCAGAGCCTCACCCTCTTCCTCCCCCGCCCGGGGCAGACCGAGCCCGTCATGCCTCCCGTGGAGTACGGCGACGGCTGGCGCCAGGCCTGGATCGACACCCCCGAAGACATCCGCGCGGTCATGCGCTCGTACACGCTCCGCGCTCTGCGCCAGGACGCCCACGGAACCACCACCGAGGTCGACATCGACTTCGTCCTGCACGGCACGGAGCCCGGCGCCGCCACCCCCGCGGGCCCGGCCTCACGCTGGGCGGCCGACGCGGGCCCCGGCGACCGGGCCGTACTACTCGGCCCCTCCGTCGCCGACAACGGAGCCATCCGCTTCCGCCCGCCCGCCGACGCCGACCTCGTCCTCCTCTGGGCCGACGAGACGGCCCTGCCCGCCGCCTCGGCCATCCTGGAGACCCTGCCGGCCGGGACGAGGGCCCGCGTCTGGCTGGAGGTCCCGCACGCGGGCGACCGCCACGCGCCCCCCCGCCGGGGTCGACGCCGAGATCACCTGGCTCGTACGCGACGAGGGCGCCCCCAGCGCGGTGGAGGCCATCCGCGCCGCCCGACTCCCCGCGGCCGACGCCCCGTACGCCTGGATCGCGGGCGAGGCAGGCTGCGTGAAGGAGCTGCGGCGCCACCTCGTACGGGAGCGGGAGTTCGACCGCACGCGGGTCACGTTCGTCGGCTACTGGCGGCGCGGGCTCAGCGAGGAGCAACTGCGCGCACAGGCCGCCTAGCCCTCGTGTGACACACCGACGGGCAGCGCGCATCCGCATGAGGCAGAGCCGCACGACGCGGAGCCGCGTGACTCAGAGAGAGGTATGCGTCACAGAGTGACGAGTGGGGGCAGGGTTCACACAGGAACTTAGGTTAGGCTAACCTAAGTTCATCGCAGCCCCCCACGTCTCCCGTCTGCGCCCGTCCCTCTCCTGCCCCCGGAGGACTCCCCCATGCGCTCGCACCTGCTCAATGACACGACCGCGGATCGGTACCGCCGTTCCGTGACCGAAGGAATAGAGCGGGTGGCGGCCAAACTCGCCACCACCGACCGTCCGTTCACCGGTGTCACGGTCGACACCCTCGCCCCCCGCATCGACCGGATCGACCTCGACAAGCCGCTGCACGACACCAGCGCGGTGCTCGACGAGCTGGAGGACGTCTACCTCCGGGACGCGATCTACTTCCACCACCCCCGCTACCTCGCCCACCTCAACTGCCCGGTGGTCATACCCGCGGTGGTCGGCGAGGCGGTCCTCTCCGCCGTCAACTCCTCCCTCGACACCTGGGACCAGTCGGCCGGCGGCACCCTCATCGAGCGCAGGCTCATCGACTGGACCAACGAGCGCATCGGGTTCGGCTGCTCCGCCGACGGCGTGTTCACCTCCGGCGGTTCGCAGTCCAACCTCCAGGCGCTGCTGCTCGCCCGCGAGGAGGCGAAGACCGACTCGTTCGCCAAACTGCGCATCTTCGCCTCCGAGGCGAGCCACTTCAGCGTCAAGAAGTCGGCGAAACTCCTCGGCCTGAGCCAGGACTCCGTGGTCACCGTCCCCGTCGGCAGCGACAAGCGCATGCAGACGGTCGCGCTCGCCCACGAGCTGGAGCGCTGCAGGCGCGACGGCCTGGTCCCGATGGCCGTCGTCGCCACCGCCGGCACCACCGACTTCGGTTCCATCGACCCGCTGCCCGAGATCGCCGAGCTGTGCGAGCAGTTCGGCGCCTGGCTGCACGTGGACGCGGCGTACGGCTGCGGGCTGCTCGCGTCCCTGAAGAACCGGGACCGTATCGACGGCATCGAGCGCGCCGACTCCGTGACCGTGGACTACCACAAGTCCTTCTTCCAGCCGGTGAGTTCGTCCGCCGTCCTGGTCCGCGACGCGGCCACTCTGCGCCACGCCACCTACTACGCGGAGTACCTCAACCCGCAGCGCATGGTGCAGGAGCGCATCCCCAACCAGGTCGACAAGTCCCTGCAGACCACCCGCCGTTTCGATGCCCTCAAGCTGTGGATGACGCTGCGGGTGATGGGCGCCGACGGCATCGGCCAGCTCTTCGACGAGGTCTGCGACCTGGCGGAGGAGGGCTGGAAGCTGCTCGCCGCCGACCCGCGGTACGACGTGGTGGTCGCGCCGTCCCTCTCCACCCTCGTCTTCCGCTACATCCCGGCCGCCGTCACCGACCCGGCCGAGATCGACCGCGCCAACCTGTACGCCCGCAAGGCGCTGTTCGCCTCCGGCGACGCGGTGGTCGCGGGTACGAAGGTCGGCGGCCGTCACTTCCTGAAGTTCACCCTGCTCAACCCCGAGACCACGACGGACGACATCTCCGCCGTGCTCGACCTGATCGCCGGCCACGCCGAGCAGTACCTTGGAGAGTCCCTTGACCGCGCTTCCTGAACCCGCTGAGTCCGTCGAGGCCTCTGATTCCCTCTCGCGGACGCACGATTTCATCGGCATCGGGCTGGGCCCCTTCAACCTCGGCCTCGCCTGCCTCACCGAGCCGATCGACGAACTCGACGGTGTCTTCCTGGAGTCCAAGCCGGACTTCGAATGGCACTCCGGGATGTTCCTGGAGGGCGCGCACCTCCAGACCCCGTTCATGTCGGACCTGGTCACCCTGGCCGACCCGACGTCCCCGTACTCCTTCCTCAACTACCTGAAGGAATCGGGCCGTCTGTACTCGTTCTACATACGCGAGAACTTCTACCCGCTGCGCGTCGAGTACGACGACTACTGCCGCTGGGCCGCCTCGAAACTCTCCAGCGTCCGCTTCAGCACGACGGTCGCGGAGGTGACGTACGAGGACGGGAACGAGGTGTACGTCGTCCGGACCACCGCCGGTGACGAGTACCGTGCCCGGCACCTCGTCCTGGGCACCGGCACTCCCCCGTACATCCCGGAGGCCTGCGCGGACCTCGGCGGGGACTTCATCCACAACTCCCGCTACCAGCAGCACAAGCGGGAGCTGCAGGCCAAGAAGTCGATCACGCTGGTCGGCAGCGGGCAGTCAGCCGCCGAGATCTACTACGACCTGCTGAGCGAGATCGATGTCCACGGCTACCGGCTGAACTGGGTCACGCGCTCCCCGCGGTTCTTCCCGCTGGAGTACACCAAGCTCACGCTGGAGATGACCTCCCCGGAGTACATCGACTACTTCCACGCGCTGCCCGAGCGGACCCGCTACCGCCTCCGGACGGAGCAGAAGGGCCTGTTCAAGGGCATCGACGGGGAGCTGATCGACTCGATCTTCGACCTGCTCTACCAGAAGAACCTCGGCGGCCCGGTCCCCACCCGCCTGCTCTCCAACTCGGCCCTGAAAGAGGCGAGTTACGAGAACGGCACGTACACCCTGGGGCTGCGTCAGGAGGAGCAGGAGACGGACTACGAGCTGCAGTCCGAGGGCCTGATCCTGGCGACCGGCTACCAGTACGTGGAGCCGGAGTTCCTGAAGCCCGTGCGCGACCGGATCCGCTACGACGAGCAGGGCAACCACGACGTGGCGCGCAACTACGCCATCGACACCACCGGCCGCGGGATCTTCCTGCAGAACGCCGGCGTCCACACCCACTCGATCACGTCACCGGACCTCGGCATGGGCGCGTACCGCAACGCGTACATCATCCGGGAACTGCTCGGCACCGAGTACTACCCGGTGGAGAAGTCCATCGCGTTCCAGGAGTTCGCCGTATGAGCGCCGCCGGAGCCTCCACGGGGGCCGGGAGCGAGGTCGGTGTCCTCACCGTCCGCCCGCTCGACCCCCTCAAGGACGCCGAGCTGCTGCACTCCTGGGTGACCGACCCCAAGGCCGCGTTCTGGATGATGCAGGACGCGAAACTCCAGGACGTGGAGCGCGAGTACATGGCCATCGCGGCCAACGAGCACCACCACGCGTATCTCGGCCTGCACGACGGCCGGCCCGCGTTCCTGATGGAGAAGTACGACCCCCGGTACATCGAGCTGGTCGGGCTGTACGAGCCCGAGCCCGGTGACGTCGGCATGCACTTCCTGGTCGCCCCCACCGACCGGCCCGTGCACGGCTTCACCCGGGCCGTCATCACCGCCGTGATGACCGAGCTGTTCGCCGACCCCCGCACCCGCCGGGTCGTCGTCGAGCCCGATGTCACCAACGAGGCGGTACACGCGCTGAACGAGGCCGTCGGCTTCGTCCCGGAGCGCGAGATCGAGAAGCCGGAGAAGCGCGCGCTGCTGTCCTTCTGCACGCGCGAGCAGTTCCTGAACCGGCACAGTTCGGCCACCCGAGGAGTTTCCCTGTGACCCTGTCCGACGCCGTGGCGCATCTGTCCCCCCACCGCTGGGCCCGGGCCAACCGCCTCCTCATCCGCAAAGCCCTCGCCGAGTTCGCCCACGAACGCCTCATCACCCCCGAGACGGTCGACGGCGACGGCGGCCAGGACGGCAACGGCGGCCTCAGCGGCAAAAAAGGTGAGTACGCCGTCCGCAGCGACGACGGCCTGACCCGCTACCGCTTCACCGCCACCCGCCGCGCCCTCGACCACTGGCAGGTCGACGCCGAGTCGATCACCCGCAGCCGCGACGGCGCCGAACTCCCGCTCGCCGCACTGGACTTCTTCATCGAGCTGAAAAAATCACTCGGCCTGAGCGACCAGGTGCTGCCGGTCTACCTGGAGGAGATCTCCTCCACCCTCTCCGGCACCTGCTACAAGCTCACCAAGCCCCAGCTCACCTCCCCCGAACTCGCGAGAAGCGGCTTCCAGGAGATCGAGACGGGGATGACCGAGGGCCACCCCTGCTTCGTCGCCAACAACGGCCGGCTCGGCTTCGGCATCCACGAGTACCTCTCGTACGCGCCCGAGACCGCGAGCCCGGTACGGCTCATCTGGCTGGCCGCGCACCGCTCGCGGGCCGCGTTCACGGCGGGCGTGGGCATCGAGTACGAGTCGTTCCTGCGGGACGAGCTGGGCAAGGAGACCGTGGACCGCTTCCACGGCACGCTCCGCGACCAGGGCCTCGACCCGGCCGACTACCTCTTCATCCCGGTCCACCCCTGGCAGTGGTGGAACAAACTGACGGTCACCTTCGCCGCCGAGATCGCCCGGCAACACCTCGTGTGCCTGGGCGAGGGCGACGACGAGTACCTGGCCCAGCAGTCGATCCGGACGTTCTTCAACAAGAGCGAGCCCCAGAAGCACTATGTGAAGACCGCCCTGTCGGTCATCAACATGGGCTTCATGCGCGGCCTGTCCGCCGCGTACATGGAGGCGACCCCGGCCATCAACGACTGGCTCGCCCAACTCATCGACAACGACCCGCTGTTGAAGTCGACCGGCCTGTCGATCATCCGCGAGCGGGCGGCCGTCGGCTACCGGCACCTGGAGTACGAGGCCGCCACCGACCGCTACTCCCCGTACCGGAAAATGCTCGCCGCCCTGTGGCGCGAGAGCCCCGTCCCCTCGCTCCAGGACGGCGAGTCCCTGGCCACCATGGCCTCGCTCGTCCACGTGGACCACGACGGCTCCTCGATCGCGGCCTCCCTGATCGAGCGCTCGGGCCTGACGCCGGCCGAGTGGCTCCGCCGCTACCTCCGGGCCTACTTCACCCCGCTGCTGCACAGCTTCTACGCGTACGACCTGGTGTTCATGCCGCACGGCGAGAACGTCATCCTCGTCCTCAAGGACGGGGTGGTCGAGCGGGCGATCTACAAGGACATCGCCGAGGAGATCGCCGTCATGGACCCGGACGCGGTGCTCCCGCCGACGGTCGAGCGGCTGCGCGTGGACGTCCCCGAGGACAAAAAACTCCTGTCGATCTTCACGGACGTCTTCGACTGCTTCTTCCGCTTCCTGGCGGCGAACCTGGCGGGCGAGGGCGTCATCGAGGAGGACGACTTCTGGCGGACCGTCGCCGACTGCGTACGCGACTATCAGGCGTCCGCGCCCGAACTCGCGGACAAGTTCCGGCAGTACGACATGTTCGCGCCCGAGTTCGCGCTGTCCTGCCTCAACCGGCTCCAGCTGCGCGACAACGAGCAGATGGTCGACCTCTCCGATCCCGCCGGGGCCCTCCAGCTCGTCGGCACCCTGAAGAACCCCATAGTCGGGCTGTAGTCGCCGGTTCGCACGAACACCGGTCGCACGGCCCCACCAGCAGGCGGGCGTCCCCTATGTACGGTCCCAGGGGGCGCCCGCCGTCGTACTCAGCCGTGATCAGTGACTACCGCGCGGGCCAAGGCACTTGCGGCGACCGGTAGTAGTCGATGCCCAGCGCGTCCCACCGGGCTGCCTGCGCCGCGAGCCGCACCTTGTAGGTGTCCCAGTCGTGCGTCGAGGCCGGCGACCAGCCCAGCTCGGCCACGCCCGGCAGCCGCGGGAACGCCATGTACTCGATGTGCCGCGAGGTCGACAGGGTCTCCGTCCACAGCGGCGCCTCGACCCCCCGCACGGCCGAACTCGGCGTACCGGGAAGGTAGTTGCCCGGATCCCAGTCGTACGACCGCTTCACCTCGACCAGCCCTGCCCAGGCCTGGCCGAGGGGCGTGTCGGCGGTGTACTTCATGTCGAGGTACACCCGGTCGGCCGGTGAGAGGACGATCCCGGTGCCGTTCCGGGCCGCCGCCGCGACCTGCTCCTTCTCGGCGGCACTCGTGCCGTCCAGGCCCCAGTACTGGGCCAGCGCGCCCTTCGCCGGAGTCGCCCCGGTCAGCTGGTGCCAGCCCATCACGCTCTTCCCGTACTCGGCGACGATCGGCTGGACCTTCTCCATGAAGGCCACGTAGTCCTCATGGCTCGTCGAGTGCGCCTCGTCGCCGCCGATGTGGAGGTACCTGCCCGGTGTGAGCGCGGCCAGTTCCCGGATCACGTCGTCCACGAAGTCGTACGTCACCGGCTTGTCGACGCACAGCGAACTGAAGCCGACCTCGGTGCCGGTGTAGAGCGGCGGGGCGACACCGTCGCAGTTCAGCTCCGCGTACGAGGCGAGCGCCGCGTTGGTGTGCCCGGGCATGTCGATCTCGGGCACGACCTCCAGATGACGCGAGGCGGCGTACCGGACGAGGTCCTTGTACTGGGCCTTCGTGTAATGGCCCCCGCTCCCGCCGCCGACCTGCGTGGAGCCGCCGTACGTGGCGAGGCGCGGCCAGGAGTCGATGGCGATGCGCCAGCCCTGGTCGTCGCTGAGGTGCAGGTGCAGGGTGTTGATCTTGTAGAGCGCCAGCTGGTCGATGTAGCGCTTCACCTTGTCCACGGTGAAGAAGTGCCGGGAGACGTCCAGCATCGCGCCGCGGTAGCCGTAGCGGGGGGTGTCCGTGATGGTGCCCCCGGCGACCGCCCAGGGGCCCGGCTGCTTCGAGTCCTTCTCGACGGCGGCGGGCAGCAGCTGGCGCAGGGTCTGCACGCCGTGGAAGAGCCCGGCGGGCGCGCGGGCGGTGATGGTGACAGCACCCTTGCCGCTGGTCAGCCGGTAGCCCTCGGCGCCGAGGCTGCCGGTGCCCTTGTCGCTGATCCGGAGCCGGATGCCGTCGCCGCCCGGGTCGCCGGTGACGGGGAGCCGGTAACCGGTCGACGGCCGCAGCACGTCGGCGAGATACGAGCCGACGTCATGGACCCCCTTCGACCGGTCCACGCGGATACGCGTACCGCTCGTGATCCGGTACGGGGCGCCGCCCGGGTCGACCGAGGCGGGGGCCGGTACGACCTGGTTCAGCGGAGTGACTGTTCGGTCGGGTCGGTCGGGCGCGGACGGTGCCGCGCCGACCGCGGAGATGCCGGCGGCTGCCACGAGCAGCAGCGTACCGAGCAGACGGGGCGTTCTGTGCTGTCTCACATGCGCTCCCTTCGAATGGGTATAGACCACTCTCCCGCAGAGGCGGTGAAACAATCCCCCTCATGGCGGAAATCATCCAACGGGACGGCACGTGGACCTTCGACGGCGACGCCCTGCGGCTGGTGCCGGGCCGCGACAAGAACGTGGGCGTACTGCGCAAGTCCCTGGGTGAACTGGCGGTGCCGCTGGGGGCGTTGGCGGGCATCTCGTTCGAGCAGGGCAAGAAGTCGGGCCGGCTCAGGATGCGGCTGCGGGACGGCGCCGACCCGCTGCTGCACGCGACCGGCGGGCGGCTCACGGACTCCTCCGATCCCTACCAGCTGACCGTCGACTCGGACCGGTACGGCGTCGCCGAGTACTTCGTGGACGAGATCCGCAACGCGCTGCTCCTGGACGAGGTACCGGCCACCGCGGTCGACCGCTATCTGCTGCCGGGGCCGGCCGTGCCCCTGTCGGTCTCCGCCGGTGACGGCACCGCGAGCTTCGACGGGGAGCATGTGCGGCTGGAGTGGAACTGGAAGACGGAGGAGGCGAAGTCGGCGGCGGGCGCCCGCACGCTCGCGCTGGCCGACATCCAGTCGGTGGAGTGGCAGCCGGCGGTGGGCCTGGAGAACGGGCATCTGCGCTTCGCCGTCCGGGGCGCACCGACGAAAGCCCCGCCGAAGTACGACCCGAACGCCATTGAGCTGTGGGGCTTCAAGAAGGACCCGCTGATGGCGCTCGTCGCGGCGGCGGTCCAGGCCCGCCTTCCCCACCCGTCGTCCCCGCCCGCGACTCCGGCGGAGACGCCCCGACTCGCGGCGCCCCCTTCGCCGGACCACGACGCCCTGCTCCGCCGCCTCCGCGAACTGGGCGACCTACGCAGCGCGGGCGTCCTGACGGACGAGGAGTTCACCCTCGCCAAGCAGGCGATCCTACGGGGCATGTAGGCGGGGCGGGGCGCGGCCCGGCGGGGGCTGCCTGCGCAGTTCCCCGCGCCCCTGAAGACCAGCTGGGTGCGGGCCGGTGAGGGCGGGCCGCGCCGTTCCCCGCGCCCCCAAAGACAAAAGACTGCGCCGTTCCCCGCGCCCCTCGAAAGCGGGGCTGCGCCCCTGCTCTTGGGTCGGGGGGTACGGATGACATCACACCTCGGCCCCCACCCCCCAGGGGCGCGGGGAACGGCGCGGCCAGCCCCCACCCACCCGCACCCCACAATCAGCCTCACCCCGCGGAGCGAACCCGTCGCGCCACAGTGAACCGATCCACTTCCTCCCCGGTCTCGGCGATCCCCGTGACCTTGAGCGTCGCAAGCCGCCCCCTGGCAGCCGGCACGACATCCACCCTCAGGAACGAGTAGTCCAAGTACCGAACCCGCGACCACGCGACGGTTTCCGTCTCCCGCCCCCCGTCCGCGAGGCACACGAACGACGACACCGAGTCGTTCTCCTTCTCATGCCCCTCGTACGACTCGTCCGCACTGAACGCGTACAGACTCCGCCCCGCCGCCCCCGCGGTCACGTACACGACACCGTCCGTCTCGGGATACGCCGTCCCCCCGATCGGCAACTCCCTGGCGACCTTGTTGCCCTTGAGCACATCGGTCCGCTCGTACACATGGTTGTGCCCGTTGATCACCAGATCGACGGTGTACTTCTCGAACAGCGGCACCCACTCCTGCCGCACCCCGCCCTCGGACGCGTGCGCCGTCGACGTGCAGTACGCGCAGTGGTGGAAGAAGACGACGACGAAGTCGATCCCCTTCGTGGCCCGGTACTTCTTGAGCTGCGCCTCCAGCCATTTGCTCTGCGTGCCGCCGGAGATCCCGAGGTTGGCCGGGATCTCGAAGGAGATGTCGTTGGCGTCCAGCGAGATGACCGCCGTGTTGCCGTGCACGAAGGTGTAGACGCCCGGCAGGTTCTTCTTGTCGGGCCCGTTCCCGGGGAGCCGCCAGCGGGCCTCCTCGCCGCCGTAGCCGTTCGGCGAGTACCAGGCCTCCATGTCGTGGTTGCCGTACGACACCATCCACGGCACCTGCTTGGCGACCGACTCGGTCTGCGCGAGGAACTGGTCCCAGACACGCGAGTCGAACCCGGTGTCCTCCTTCTTCCCCATGCCGACGGGGTCCGCGTACGCGATGTCCCCGGCGTGCAGGTGGAAGGCGGGCCCCTGCGCCAGGATCAGGCTGTCGTTGGCGAGCCCGTGATAGCTGACGCCCTGGTCGCCGAAGGCGGTGAAGGTGAACGGCTCGGCGCGGTCGGGCGCGGTGGTGAAGGTCCCGATCGTGCCCGCGAACCGCGGCTCCGCCGGGTCGAAGCCCTCGTGCCCGACACCGTAGTAGTACGTGCGCCCGGGCCGCAGCCGGCTCAGCTCGGCGTGCAGGTAGTACTGCGTGTGGTCGCCGCTCGCCCCCACCCCGGCCGGGGTGAAGAGGGTACGCACCTCGGCCTCGATCTTCCGCGACAGGTCCCAGGGGTGCGCACCGATCCGGATGTAGGGCTTCCGCACCGCGACCGGGACCTGCCAGGAGACGGTCATCTCGGTCCGCGCGTCGGCCCCGTACGCGAGGTGGCGGCCGAACGGTGCGACCAGCGCCCCGTCGACCCTCTCCGCGGCGGAAGCGGGCGCAGTGACAACGCTGCGGCCGGCCGCCTGCGCACTCACCCCCGGCAGAAACGCGCCACCCACGACGGCGCCCATCGTGACGGCCCCGCCTCTGATCATCGTGCGCCGGGAGAATCTGGAGTGCAGATACTCGTGCTGCTCGGCCATGCTCATCCGCTCGGCGAGCTGCTCCGGGATCCCCATACGTGGAATGTCCATGGCTTGAAAGGTGCTCCCGGCAACCATCTGTCCGCGGGCCGCAGGGTGAACAGGCCCCGAACAGGCTCCCATAAGAGTTTCAACAGCCCCTTGCCCGAAATCGGGCAGGATTCTTGCGATTGCCCGCGCTTTACCTCAGGATCAACGGGTGCACGACGACCTTGTTGACCATCTCACGCGTTCCTCGGCGCTCAGCCGGGGCGAGGCGCTGCGGGTGATCCAGGACGTGCTCGCCTACTTCGACGAGACGACGGAGGACTACGTCCGTCGCCGCCACCGGGAGCTCCAGGCACAGGGCCTGGTCAACTCGGCGATCTTCGAACGGATCACGGCGGATCTCAAATACCGCGCGGTCGCACCGCCGGAGCTCACGCTCCGGCAGGTACGCCGCATCGTCTACGGCTAGGAACTTTTCTGTATGTGCGGAATCGTGGGATACATCGGCAGGCGCGACGTGGCGCCGCTTCTCCTGGAAGGCCTGCAGCGCCTGGAGTACCGCGGCTACGACTCGGCCGGTCTCGTCGTGACGTCGCCGAAGACGGCCGGTCTGAAGATGGTCAAGGCCAAGGGCCGCGTCCGTGACCTGGAGGCCCGCGTCCCCAAGCGCTTCGCCGGCACCACGGGCATCGCGCACACCCGCTGGGCCACCCACGGCGCCCCCTCCGACGAGAACGCGCACCCGCACATGTCGGCCGACAACAAGGTCGCGGTCGTCCACAACGGCATCATCGACAACGCCTCCGACCTGCGCAAGAAGCTGGAGGCGGAGGGCGTCGAGTTCCTCTCGGAGACCGACACCGAGGTTCTCACGCACCTCATCGCCCGCTCCCCGGCCGAGAAGCTGGAGGACAAGGTCCGCGAGACCCTCCGGCTGATCGAGGGCACGTACGGCATCGCCGTGATGCACGCCGACCACGCGGACCGCATCGTGGTCGCGCGCAACGGCTCCCCGGTCGTCCTCGGCATCGGCGAGAAGGAGATGTTCGTCGCCTCGGACATCGCCGCGCTCGTCACCCACACCCGTCAGATCGTCACGCTCGACGACGGCGAGATGGCGACGCTGAAGGCCGACGACTTCCGTACGTACACCACCGAGGGCACCCGTACGACGGCCGAGCCGACCACCGTGGAGTGGGAGGCCGCCTCCTACGACATGGGCGGCCACGACACGTACATGCACAAGGAGATCCACGAGCAGGCCGAGGCCGTGGACCGGGTGCTGCGCGGCCGGATCGACGACCGGTTCTCGACCGTGCACCTCGGCGGGCTGAACCTGGACGCCCGCGAGGCGCGCAAGATCCGCCGCGTGAAGATCCTCGGCTGCGGCACCTCGTACCACGCGGGCATGATCGGCGCCCAGATGATAGAGGAGCTGGCCCGTATCCCCGCGGACGCCGAGCCCGCCTCGGAGTTCCGCTACCGCAACGCCGTCGTCGACCCCGACACGCTGTACGTGGCGGTGTCCCAGTCCGGTGAGACGTACGACGTGCTGGCCGCCGTGCAGGAGCTGAAGCGCAAGGGCGCCCGGGTCCTCGGCATCGTGAACGTCGTCGGCTCCGCCATCGCCCGCGAGGCCGACGGCGGCATGTACGTGCACGCCGGGCCCGAGGTGTGCGTGGTCTCCACCAAGTGCTTCACGAACACCACGGTCGCCTTCGCGCTGCTCGCCCTGCACCTGGGCCGCACCCGCGACCTGTCGGTCTCCGACGGCAAGCGGATCATCGAGGGCCTGCGCAAGCTGCCCGGCCAGATCACGGAGATCCTCGACCAGGAGGACGAGATCAAGAAGCTGGCCGAGCAGTACGCCGAGGCCCGCTCGATGCTCTTCATCGGCCGGGTACGCGGCTACCCGGTGGCCCGTGAGGCCTCGCTGAAGCTCAAGGAGGTCTCGTACATCCACGCCGAGGCCTACCCCGCCTCCGAGCTGAAGCACGGCCCGCTCGCGCTGATCGAGCCCGCGCTGCCGACGGTCGCGATCGTCCCGGACGACGACCTGCTGGAGAAGAACCGCGCGGCCCTGGAGGAGATCAAGGCCCGCAGCGGCAAGATCCTCGCCGTGGCCCACCAGCACCAGGAGAAGGCCGACCAGACGATCCTCGTCCCCAAGAACGAGGACGAACTGGACCCGATCCTGATGGGCATCCCCCTCCAACTCCTCGCCTACCACACGGCTTTGGCCCTGGGCAGGGACATCGACAAGCCCCGCAACCTCGCGAAGTCGGTAACAGTGGAATAGGCCCCATCAGGGCCGCGGGGAACGGCGCGGTCTTTTGCCTCCAGGGGCGCGGGGAACTGCGCGACCAGCCCCCACCCACCCGCAGAGGCACCGCAACAGAACGGACCCCCACGTGTAGCCACCAGACACGCGGGGGTCCGTTCATTCACCGGGGCCGCCCAAAACCCCGGCCGGCTGCCAACTACCGGTAACCGTCACGCTCCGGCCGGCAGCATGCCGTCCTGCGACGGCAAACCTGCCCCCTATATGCCCTTCACAAGTACACGAACACATCTACGCACGAGTAGTTTTCCCGTGCCGGGAAAGGGAGTTGGGCACGCCCCGGCACACACTCCACCTGGGACGGAACCGAGCCGCGGACCAGGTTACGGAATGACGACCACAGGCCGCTGCGCCCGCTTGGCCAGCCGCCCCGCGACCGAGCCGAAGATGCGCCCGACGATCCCGTGGGTCGACCCCACCACGATCGCGTCGGCCTCGTACTCCCGCCCCACCTCTTCGAGTTCGTGGCAGATGTCGCCGCCGCGCTCGACGAGGATCCAGGGGACCTCGGCCAGGTATTCCGCGCAGGCGAGCTCCAGCCCGAGCACCTCGGTGCGGTGGTCCGGCACGTCGACGAAGACCGGGGGCTCGCAGCCGGCCCACACCGTGGTGGGCAGCCGGTTCGCGACGTGCACGATGATCAGGCCCGATCCGGAGCGGCAGGCCATGCCGATCGCGTACGCGAGGGCGCGCTCGCTCGATGTCGAGCCGTCGAAGCCCACGACGACACCGTGCTTGAACGCCGGGTCGCAGGACTGGCGTGCCTCTTCCGCCGCCAAGGGCTCGGCCGCCGTGGGATCGGCGACGGGGCGCTTGCGGTCCGCGGGTTCGAATTCGTGACCGGCCATGGGTGTCTCGGCGTTCGGATCCTCTTGGGTGGGCCGACAGGAGCTGCGGAGCTGTGTCCGGGAATCATCTTCCCAACCCCATACCCCCAAGGGTACGGCGGCACGCCTCCTCTGCCCAGATCCCGCTCTCGACGCGGGAGGGTTCCCCGGAGCATGCCCGAGAGGACGCCCATAACGCAATGGTTGCTGCCCCGTACAGCCGTTTTGCACAGCCTCCCCCGTTCGAGGGGGCACAGCCCTCAAGGGTCACAGGGACGACGCAACAGGCCGCGCAACCGCCGAAGGGGCGCGGGGAACGGCGCAATCCTTTGGGCCGCGCAACCGCCGAAGGGGCGCGGGGAACGGCGCAATCCTTTGGGCGGCGCAGCCCCCGAAGGGGCACGGGGAACGGCGCGACCAGCCCCCACCGGGACGCCCCGAGACACACCCCCCGGGGGCGTCCCGGGGGTGTGCCCGGAAAGCTCCGGGCACACCCCCGGGACGCCCCCCGTGACCGCCCGCTCGAACACGCGTTGAACCCCGGTAAGCCACCGCTCAGGGAGGAGCCCCACCGTGCCCGGACGCCCCACGACCGCACCCCACCCTCCCGCCGGCAAGGGCACCGCGCAGGACACGGTGACCGACCTGGTCCGCTGGGCGGCCTTCAGCTGTGTCCTGGTTCCGGTGATCCTCGTGGGGTACGGGGCCTCCTTGGCGGGCGCGGCCGGCACGGCCCTGGGCCTCGCCGCGGTGACGGGCGCCTGCCGGGTGCTGCTGCGCCGGTCCGAGCGCGGCGCGGCGCCCCTGCGCACCGCGGAGCCGACACCGCATCATGTGCTGCACGTGCAGCACGACGGGGCCGGTGCCGTTGACCGTCGCGGAGGCCGTCACGCCGGTGGAAATACGCCGGTTGACTGACCGGTTTGTGCGCACGCGCCCGCTGCTTTTCAGCCAACTTCTATGCCCTGCGCATCCCTTGGCCGAACAGGCCCCCAACCCCCGTTCGACCTGCACCGAAAGGGTCCAGTAGGGTGCCCGCACCCTACTGGGACCGGCCACGGGGACGAGGCGCACTTCCCTGTGCGGCCCACGAGTGCAACGCTTCGTGATCGAATGCTTCACGCCAAGTTGCCATGTCGACAATCTGCCGAGTGCTGAACTGGCCACCTCGGCACCACACGACACAGTAGATTCGATCTTGACGTCTTACGGCGGGGGACTCGTGCAGGACCGAGGGGAAACGTGCAGGAGCGACACAACCGAGGAGCCGCGACCACCGAGGGGGGCTTAGCAGGATGAGCCACGACTCCACTGCCGCGCCGGAAGCCGCGGCCCGGAAACTTTCCGGGCGACGCCGCAAGGAGATCGTCGCGGTGCTGCTGTTCAGCGGCGGCCCCATCTTCGAGAGTTCCATACCGCTGTCGGTGTTCGGTATCGACCGCCAGGACGCCGGCGTGCCGCGGTATCGACTACTGGTGTGCGCCGGTGAGGAAGGCCCACTGCGGACCACAGGAGGCCTCGAACTCACCGCGCCCAACGGGCTGGAGGCGATCTCCCGGGCAGGCACCGTTGTCGTGCCCGCCTGGCGGTCGATCACCTCACCGCCACCGGAGGAGGCACTCGACGCACTGCGTCGGGCACATGAGGAGGGCGCCCGCATAGTCGGGCTGTGCACCGGCGCCTTCGTGCTCGCCGCGGCGGGACTGCTGGACGGCCGTCCCGCGACGACACACTGGATGTACGCACCGACGCTGGCCAAGCGCTATCCGTCGGTGCACGTCGATCCCCGTGAGCTGTTCGTGGACGACGGCGACGTGCTGACGTCGGCGGGCACCGCGGCCGGGATCGACCTCTGTCTGCACATAGTGCGGACGGACCACGGGAACGAGGCGGCCGGAGCGCTGGCCCGCCGTCTGGTGGTGCCACCCCGGCGCAGTGGCGGCCAGGAGCGCTATCTCGATCGGTCTTTACCGGAGGAGATCGGCGCCGACCCGCTCGCGGAGGTCGTCGCCTGGGCACTGGAGCACCTCCACGAGCAGTTCGACGTGGAGACGCTGGCGGCACGCGCGTACATGAGCAGGCGTACGTTCGACCGCCGGTTCCGCTCGCTCACCGGGAGCGCTCCCCTGCAGTGGCTGATCACGCAGCGGGTGCTCCAGGCGCAGCGGCTCCTGGAGACGTCCGACTACTCGGTGGACGAGGTCGCGGGCCGCTGCGGGTTCCGTTCGCCGGTGGCGCTGCGCGGGCACTTCCGCCGCCAGCTCGGCTCCTCCCCCGCGGCGTACCGTGCCGCGTACCGGGCGCGCCGCCCGCAGGGTGAGAAGCAGACCGACCCGGACGGCTCGCCGCCACCACCGCCGCCGGTGCCCCAGCACGAGCCGCCCGTACCGTTCCAGACCCGTCGTACGGCGGCCGCCCACGCGGTCGGCCCGGCGACGTCGTCCCTCTCCACGGACGCGGGACGGCCGGGCGCGGAGCTGTACGTGGCCGGGCGGCACAGCCTGCCTGGCCAGCGGAGCGCGCCGTAGCACCGTGCAGTGGCGTTGCGCGCCGGCCCCGGACCCGCTGCGGTCCGGGGCCGGCGCCGTTCCCGGACCCTGGTTTCGCGGGGCCGCGCCTCGCGGGTCGCGGCTCCGAGGCACCGCCGGTCGCGACTGCCGAGGTCCCGGGCCTGCCCGGGCGGGTGAGCGGGCCGTAGGGTGAGCCCATGAACGATCGCATGGTGTGGATCGACTGCGAGATGACCGGTCTCTCGCTGTCGGACGACGCGCTCATCGAGGTGGCCGCGCTGGTGACGGACTCGGAGCTCAACGTGCTGGGCGAGGGGGTGGACATCGTGATCCGTCCGCCGGACGCCGCGCTGGAGACGATGCCGGAGGTGGTGCGCACCATGCACACGTCCTCCGGTCTCCTCGACGAGCTGGCCGCGGGCACGACCCTGGCCGCCGCCGAGGAGGAGGTCCTCTCCTATATCCGTGAGCACGTCAAGGAACCGGGCAAGGCCCCGCTGTGCGGGAACTCGGTGGGCACGGACCGGGGCTTCATCCTCCGGGACATGCCGACCCTGGAGAGCTACCTCCACTACCGCATCGTGGACGTCTCCTCCGTCAAGGAGCTGGCCCGCCGCTGGTACCCCCGGGCGTACTTCAACAGTCCCGACAAGAACGGCAACCACCGCGCGCTGGCCGACATCCGCGAGTCGATCGCCGAGCTCCGCTACTACCGCGAGGCGATCTTCGTCCCGCAGCCCGGACCCGACTCGGACACGGCCCGCTCCATCGCCTCGAAGCACGTCCTGCCTGCGCGGTAGTCCCCGCCGTAAAGGCGGGAGCGAGCACCCCTTCGGACCCTGTACACTTTTTCTCGGCCGGTCGGTGAACCACTTTTGGTGAACCACACGCAGAATCGCCGGTCATGGTGGGTGTAGCTCAGCTGGTAGAGCACCTGGTTGTGGTCCAGGATGCCGCGGGTTCAAGTCCCGTCACTCACCCTGAATGATCAGAGGCCCGAACCGCGAAAGCGGTTCGGGCCTCTGACGCTTTCCGGACGCTCGCCAGGGACGACGGCCGTCACCCCCGCGCCCGCGTCTACGACGAGCGCCGCGCCACCAGCTCCGTGGGAAGGACCAGCTGCCGTCGCTCCAGGCCCCGGGAGACCGCGGGGCGGCGGTCCGCGATCTCGTCCATCAGCAGGCCGAGCATCGCGCGGCCCATGTCCTCGATCGGCTGGCGCACGCTCGTCAGGGGCGGGTCCATGTGGCGGGCGATCGCCGAGTCGTCGTAGCCGACGAGGGCCACGTCCTCGGGTATGCGGCGGCCCACCTCGCGCAGGACCTGCCGGGCGCCGGCCGCCATCACGTCCGACCCGGCGAAGACCGCGTCCAGGGTCGGGCAGACGGCGAGCAGTTCCGTCATCGCGCGACGGCCGCCCTCCTCGGTGAAGTCCCCCGGCACGATGAGGCGTTCGTCGACCTCGTGGCCCGCGTCACGCAGTGCGGCGCGGTAGCCGTCCACGCGGCGCTGGGCGCCGAACACGTCGAGGCGTCCGGCCAGGTGGGCTATGGTGCGCCGGCCCTGGGCGATGAGGTGCTCGACGGCGAACCGGCCGCCGCCGAAGTTGTCCGAGTCCACGGACGGCAGCGTCTCGTCCGCCGACCTGCGACCGCTGATCACCGCCGGGATCTCCAGCTGGGCCAGCAGATCGGGCAGCGGGTCGTCCGCGTGGACCGAGACCAGCAGGACCCCGTCCACCCGGTGCGCCGCCAGGTACTGGGCCAGCCGGGCCCGCTCCCGGTCACTGCCCGCGAAGATCAGCAGCAGCTGCATCTCGGTGTCGGAGAGCGCCGCGCCCACGCCCCGCAGCATGTCGGAGAAGTACGGCTCCGCGAAGAAGCGGGTCTCGGGCTCGGGGACGACCAGGGCGATCGCGTCGGTGCGGTTGGCCGCGAGGGCCCGGGCCGCCGTGTTCGGCACGTACCCCAGTTCCGCGACGGCCGCCTCCACGGCCGCCCGGGTGGCGTCGCTGACCCGTGGCGAGCCGTTGATCACGCGGGAAACCGTGCCGCGGCCCACACCGGCGCGCGCGGCGACCTCTTCGAGGGTCGGCCTCCCGCCGCTCCGGCTCCTCGCTCCGTGGACTGCCATGGTCCGCCTCCCGTCCGACGCGGTCACCACCGCGTTTGGCCTGGAATCTAACAGCCGTGATCGGGGCCGGGCTCGCGGAGAGAGTGCCTCCACTTACCGGCCGTCCCCTGCCGGCGTCCGGGGGGTCACTCCGAGGCCGATCCGGAGCCTTCCCGAAGCCGTCCTGCAATCGTCCAAGAACTACTCTCCCGGTCTCCGACCGAGTTAGCTAACAGGCCGATAACTGAAGACATGTCTCTGCGTCCTCTCCCTTGACACCCCCGCGCCGAGCGACGAACCTTCAACACATCACCTGTGGGAGCGCTCCCACAGTACCTGACACATACACATCCCGCACGTTCCCCGCCCGAGCCGCAGCATGAACTAACGGGCCCAACAACGCAGTTGGCCGGGGGGTCGGCACGTCAGGCAACAGGAGGACGCAATGCGCACGAGTACCCGCGGGTCCCGCAGGCTGATGGCCCTCGCGGCCGTAGCCGCGCTGACGACGGGGCTGCTCGCCGGCTGCGCCGAGGACTCGGACGACGGGTCGTCGGACTCGGACGGTGGCAGCGGCGGTGGCAAGACCACGCTGACCATCGGCACTTTCGGGGTCTTCGGCTACAAGCAGGCCGGCCTCTACGACGAGTACATGAAGCAGAACCCGGACATCACGATCAAGGAGAACGTCACCACTCGTACGGACGTGTACTGGCCGAAGACGCTCACCCGTCTGCAGGCCGGTGCCGGTACCGACGACATCCAGGCGATCGAGGTCGGCAACGTCGCCGAGGCCGTACAGACGCAGGGCGACAAGTTCGTCGACCTCGGCAAGGACGTCGACAAGTCCCAGTGGCTGGACTGGAAGACCGCACAGGCCACCACCAAGGACGGCAAGACCATCGGACTCGGCACGGACGTCGGTCCGATGGCGGTCTGCTACCGCAAGGACCTCTTCAAGAAGGCGGGCCTCGAGACGGACCGCGTCAAGCTCGCCGAGCAGTGGAAGGGCGACTGGTCGAAGTACGTGGACGTCGGCAAGGACTACATGAAGAAGGCGCCCAAGGGCACCAAGTTCGTGGACTCCGCCTCGTCGGTCTACAACGCGGCTCTCGGCGGCGAGAGCGAGCGGTACTACGACAAGGACGGCAACGTCATCTGGGACAAGTCCTCCGGAGTCGAGAAGGCCTGGGACACCTCGATGGAGGTGGCGACCAGCAACATGTCGGCGAAGCTGAAGCAGTTCGACAAGCCGTGGGACCAGGCCTTCGCCAACGGCGGATTCGCCACGGTGGCCTGCCCCGCGTGGATGCTGGGCTACATCCAGGAGAAGTCCGGTGACTCCGGCAAGGGCAACTGGGACGTGGCGGCGGCGCCCACCGCGGCCAACTGGGGCGGCTCGTTCATCGGTGTGCCCACGGCGGGCAAGCACCAGAAGGAGGCCGTCAAGCTGGCGAAGTGGCTGACCGCACCCGAGCAGCAGGCGAAGGTCTTCGCCAAGCAGGCGAGCTTCCCGTCGGCCCCGTCGGCGTACGCGAGCCTGAAGCCTCAGGCCGCCACCACGGCGTTCTTCTCGGGCGCACCGATCACGCAGATCTTCTCCGACTCGGCGAAGACCATCCCGACGCAGATCTTCGGCATCAAGGACCAGCCGATCAACACCGCCATCTCGGACATCGGCATCCTGCAGGTCGAGCAGAAGGGCAAGACCCCGGACCAGGGCTGGGACGCGGCCACCTCGGAGATCAAGGACGTGCTCGGCCAGTGACCAGCTCCAAGCAGGCTCTCGCGCGATCCGCGCCGAGCGCCGACGCCGCGCCCGGCTCCCAGCCGGGCGCGGCGCGCCGTGCTCATGGTCGCGGTACACCGCCGCCGGGCCCCGGTTCCTGGCGCAGCCGGCTGTACCGCTGGGACATGAAGGCGTCGCCGTACGCGTTCATCGCCCCCTTCTTCATCTTCTTCGGTGCCTTCGGGCTCGTCCCGCTGCTCTACACGGCCTGGTACTCCCTGCACAACGTGCAGCTGAACAACCTGGACCAGCAGACCTGGGTGGGCCTGGACAACTACCAGAACCTGCTGTCCTCGGACTTCTTCTGGAACGCGCTGCAGAACACCTTCACCATCGGTCTGATCTCGACCGTGCCGCAGCTGATGATGGCGATCGGAATCGCGCACCTGCTCAACTACAAACTGCGCGGCTCGACCATATGGCGCGTCGTGATGCTCACCCCGTACGCCACCTCGGTGGCGGCCGCGACCCTGGTGTTCGTCCTGCTGTACTCGTGGGACGGCGGCATGATCAACTGGCTGCTGCACTTCGTCGGGGTGGACCCGATCAACTGGCGTGAGTCGACCTGGGGTTCGCAGTTCGCCGTCTCCTCGATCGTGATCTGGCGGTGGACCGGCTACAACGCCCTGATCTACCTCGCGGCGATGCAGGCGATCCCCGCCGACCTGTACGAGTCGGCGTCCCTGGACGGCGCGGGCCGCTGGCAGCAGTTCCGCCATGTGACGATCCCGATGCTGCGGCCGACGATCCTGTTCACGGTGGTCGTCTCCACGATCGGCGCGACGCAGCTGTTCGGCGAACCGCTGCTGTTCGGCGGGGTCAGCGGCTCCAAGGGCGGCTCCGGGCACGATTACCAGACGCTCGGCCTGTACATGTACGACCAGGGCTGGATCATCGGCAACCTCGGCAAGGCGTCCGCGATCGCCTGGACGATGTTCCTGATCCTGCTGATCGTCGCCGCGATCAACCTGCTGATCACCCGACGGCTGAGGAAGTCCCAATGACCACACGTGAACTGACGCCTCCTCAGGCACAGGCGAGCGCGGCGGAGAAGGTCGGCCGGACCGGTTCCGGGCGCCGCCGGCTGATGGGCGCGGGCAAGCAGCTGCACGCGGGGCCGCTCACCTATGTCGTCCTGTCCGTCCTCGCCTTCATCTCGGTGGCGCCACTGCTGTGGACGGTGGTCGCGGCCTCGCGCACCAACCAGCGGCTCGCCGAGACGCCACCGCCCCTGTGGGTCGGCGGGAACCTGTTCAAGAACCTTGAGACCGCGTGGACCGAGGTCAGTCTCGGCACCGCGATGCTCAACAGCGTGATCGTCGCCGGGACCATCACCGTCGGCACGGTCCTGTTCTCCACGCTCGCCGGGTTCGCCTTCGCCAAACTGCGCTTCAAGTTCTCCAACGTCCTGCTGCTGCTGACCATCGGCACGATGATGATCCCGCCGCAGCTGGCGATCGTCCCGCTGTACCTGTGGATGAGCGAGCTGGGCTGGTCCAACCAGCTGCAGACGGTCATTCTGCCGACCGTGGTCAGCGCCTTCGGCACGTTCTTCATGCGGCAGTACCTGGTGCAGGCGCTGCCCAGCGAGCTGATCGAGGCAGCGCGGGTCGACGGCGCGAGCAGTCTGCGCGTCGTGTGGCACGTCGTCTTCCCGGCGGCGCGGCCGGCGATGGCCGTGCTCGGACTGCTGACCTTCGTGATGGCCTGGAACGACTTCCTGTGGCCGATCATCGCGCTCAACCAGCAGAACCCCACCGTGCAGGTCGCCCTCAACTCGCTCGGCACGGGCTACATCCCCGACCAGTCGGTGATCATGGCGGGTGCGCTCCTCGGCACCCTGCCGCTGCTCATCGCCTTCCTGCTGTTCGGCAAGCAGATCGTGGGCGGGATCATGCAGGGCGCGATCAAGGGCTGAGCCCCGCGCTCCTGCCCGCCGGACCCGGCCCCGCCGTGCCCGACCGGACGGGGCCGAGCCGCCGTGCCCTGCCGACGGGGGTCGAGCCGCCGGCGCCTCGACCCCTCCCTCCTCCGACCCCATATCCCTGGTCCCATACGACCTTCCTCCCATGGGAGCGCTTCCATGCCCGAGCCCGAAACGCCCGTGACCTTCCCGCCCGCATTCCTCTGGGGCTCCGCGACCTCCGCGTACCAGATCGAGGGGGCGGTGCGGGAGGACGGCCGTACGCCCTCGATCTGGGACACCTTCAGCCATACGCCCGGCAAGACGGCCGGGGGTGAGAACGGCGACGTCGCCAACGACCACTACCACCGGTACCGCGACGACGTGGCGATGATGGCGGACCTGGGGCTGACCGCGTACCGCTTCTCGGTGTCCTGGTCCCGGGTGCAGCCGACGGGCCGCGGCCCCGCCGTCCAGCGCGGGCTCGACTTCTACCGCCGGCTGGTCGACGAGCTGCTCTCCCACGGCATCAAGCCCGCGGTCACCCTCTACCACTGGGACCTCCCCCAGGAGCTGGAGGACGCGGGCGGCTGGCCGGAGCGCGACACGGCACTGCGCTTCGCCGAGTACGCGCAGATCGTCGGCGAGGCACTCGGGGACCGCGTCGAGCAGTGGATCACGCTCAACGAGCCCTGGTGCAGCGCGTTCCTCGGTTACGCGTCCGGTGTGCACGCCCCGGGCCGCACCGACCACGAGGCGTCCCTGCGGGCGGCGCACCACCTCAACCTGGCGCACGGTCTCGGCACCAAGGCCCTGCGCGCCGTGATGCCCGCCCGTAACAGCATCGCGGTGAGCCTCAACTCCTCGGTGGTCAGGCCGCTGACCCAGGACCCCGCCGACCTGGCGGCGGTCCAGCGCATCGACGACCTCGCCAACGGGATCTTCCACGGCCCGATGCTGCACGGCGCGTACCCGGAGACCCTCCTCGCGGCGACGGCCTCGGTGACGGACTGGTCGTACGTGCAGGACGGCGATCTCGCCCTGATCAAGCAGCCGTTGGACGCGCTCGGCCTGAACTACTACACGCCGACGCTGGTGTCGGCCGCCCCGGCGGACGCGGCGGGCCCCCGCTCGGACGGCCACGGCGCGAGTGAGTTCTCCCCCTGGCCGGGCGCGGACGACGTGGCCTTCCACCAGACCCCCGGTGAGCGCACCGAGATGGGCTGGACGATCGACCCGTCGGGCCTGCAGGACCTGATCATGCGCTACACCCGCGAGGTGCCGGGCCTGCCGCTGTACATCACGGAGAACGGCGCCGCGTACGACGACAAGCCGGACCCGGACGGCCGCGTCCACGACCCGGAGCGCATCGCCTACCTGCACGGACACCTGCGCGCGGTCCGCCGTGCGATCGCCGACGGCGCGGACGTGCGCGGCTACTACCTCTGGTCCCTGATGGACAACTTCGAGTGGGCGTACGGCTACGGCAAGCGCTTCGGCGCGGTGTACGTGGACTACGCGACGCAGGCCCGCACACCGAAGTCGAGCGCCCTCTGGTACCGCGAGGCGGCCCGCACCGGCGAGCTGCCGCCGGTGAACCCGATCGAGTAGACGCCCCTCCTGGGGGAAGCGGGCGGGGGCGGGGCGCGGCACATGGCGAGGGGAGTGCCGCGCCCCGCGTACGCGTGCGCGCGCCCCGGCCGGGTGGGGGGGAAGGCCGGCCGGGGCGCGCGACCCCCGCGCGGGCATGACCTCCTGCGGGGGCGTTCGGGGCTGCCGGTCAGGGGCTGCCCGTGGGCGGCCCGACCGGGGCTACTTGTAGGCGGCGAAGGCCTTCGAGAAGGCGCCCGCGTCCTGGAGGACCGAGCTGCAGGTCGCGTCGGCGGTGGGCTTGGTGCCGCCGGGGCACTGCTTGTCGCGGGTGGCGGACCACAGGGAGAGCCAGCCGAGCCCCTTCGACTTGGCGAAGGCCACGAGCTGGGTGGCGTCCTCGACCTTGAAGATCTCCGTCACCACGTCGTTGACGCCGATCATCGGGGTGACGGCGACCGCCTTCCAGGCGGCCGGGTCGGAGAGCCCGAGGACTGCCTTGATCTGCGCCTGGGTCGCGGTGGCGGCCTGCTCGGCGTAGGTGCCCATGTCACCGCTGTACGCCGGTCCGTAGTCCATCGCCATGATGTTGACCGTGTTGATGGCGACGCCGTTCGACTTGGCGTCGGCGAGCAGGCTCACACCGTCCTGGGTGAGGCCCTCGGGCATCACGGGGAGGGTGAACGAGACGTCCAGGCCGGGGTGTTCGCTCTGGAGTTTCGCTATCGCCTTCGCCCTGCGGGTGTTCGCCGCCGTGTCCGGGAGCGCCCCGCCCTCCACGTCGAAGTCGACCTTCGTCAGCTTGTACGCGTCCACGGCCTTGCCGTACGCCGCCGCGAGGGTGTCCGCCGACGAGCAGTTCAGCGCCAGTTCGGAGCCGGAGGCGCCGCCGAAGGAGACCCGCACGTCCCCTCCCCCGGCACGCAGCTTGCCGATCTGCGCGGCGACCGCGTCGCTGCCGAGGTCCGTCACACCGCCCCACTTGGGGGTGCAGCCGCCGCCGTCCGTGACGAAGGCCAGGTTGTAGTCCTTCACCCCGGTGGCCGCGGAGTGGGCGAGCAGGTCGAAGGCGGGGTAGAGGGAGGTGTCGACGTAGGGGGCGAAGCCGGCGCCCGCGGCCGTACCGCTGCCGGTGGTCCCGGAGGGGGTCGGGGTCTTGGTGGCGGTGGCGGTCGGAGTGGCCTTCGGGGTCTCGGTGGCCTTCGTCGGCTCCGGTGAAGGGGACGAGGTCTGCGTCGGACGGCCCGTGGGTTCCGGGGTCGCGCCGTCGTCCACCGAGCACTTGGTGCCGTCGACGAGACAGCCGGTCGGGTCGCCGGAGCCCCCGACCACGAAGCCGACGGTCACCGTCTCGCCCTTGCCGAGCCCGTCCTGGTCCCAGGACGGGGGCTTCACGGTGACGTGCCGGCCGCTGACCTTCGACTCGGCGTTCCACAGCGAGCTGAGCTTCGCGCCGGACGGCAGGTCGAACTCCAGCGTCCAGTCCTTCTTCGTACCGGCGCTGTCGTTCGTCACGGCGTACTGGGCGGTGTAGCCCGTCGACCAGTCGCTGGTCCGGGTGTACGCGGCGCCGACGCCCGCCGCCTGTGCCGTACCGGAGAACACGAGGGCCCCGCCGCCGACCACGGCCGCCGCGACCACGCCGCCTATCGCCTTGTTCCTGCCACTGGCCATGCGCCGGTGCGTGCTCATCGCGTGCCTGCCTTCGCTGTTCACGGGGGCCTCGGTCTGCTGCGGATTCCCGTGGACGGGACCGAGGGTGGGGTGCGGCAGCACGCTAGCGAGCCGGAACCAGGCAAAACGCCTGATCCGGACGGGACCTGCGGTTCTTAGGGTGCGCTTAAGGAAGGGATCGGGGACGGTTAAAGGTCGAGACCAATTTGGCGGGTCTGCGCCGTCGCACCGAGCCCCGGTGACCTCGCCGCTCCGGCTCCCGTCCGTCCAGCTGGATCCAGATCCTGACCTCGGTGCCGCCCAGCACGGAACGGCCGATCCGCACGTCCCCGCCGGTCGACTCCGCGAGCCGGCTGACGATGTCGAGGCCGAGCCCGGTCGAGCCGTCGGCGCCGGATCCACGGCCGCGGGCCATCGCCGCCTGCGGGTCGGCTATCCCCGGGCCCGCGTCCGAGACGAGGACGATCACCGCGTCCTCGCCGTTGTGCACGTCGACCGCGAACGCCGTGCCCTCGGCCGTGTGCCGGAACACGTTCCCCAGCAGCGCGTCGAGCGCCGCGACCAGGTCGGCGCGGGCCACGGGTATCCGTACGGGCCGGTCGACCCCGGCCACCCGCACCTTGCGTCCCTCGTCCTCCGCGAGCGCCGACCAGAAGTCCATGCGCTCCCGGACGACCTCGGCCGCGTCGCATCCGACGCCCACACCGGCCGCCGCGGTCTGCGGCTTGGCGTCCCGGGCCGTGCGGATGATCGTGTCGACCTCGCGCTCCAGCTGGGCGACCGCTGCCCTGGTCTGCTCGGCGGCCGGCCCGTCGCCGAGCGAGGCCGCGTTCAGCCGCAGCACGGTGAGCGGCGTACGCAGCCGGTGCGAGAGGTCGGCTGCCAGCTCCCGCTCGTTCGCCAGGAGTTGGACGACCTGGTCGGCCATGGAATTGAAGGCGACCGCCGCGAGCCGCAGCTCGGTCGGCCCCTCCTCGGGCACCCGGGCGCCCAGCTTCCCCTCCCCCAGCTCGTGCGCGCTCTCCACCAGTCGCTGCGCGGGCTGCACCATCCGCACGCCGAGCCGGTCGGCCACCGCGACCGAGCCGACGATGAGCGCGACACCGACCCCGGCGAGGACGGCCCAGGCCGTGCCCAACCCGTTGGTGACCTCCGCCTCGGGGACGTACACCTCGACGACCGCGATCTCGCCCGAGCTGAGCGCGACCGGCTGCAACAGCGTGGAGCCGCCCGGCACTTCGGTGGTGGAGGCCCGGCCCAGCTTCCGGGTCGTGGCGATGTCCTTGCCGGCGGCCCGCTGTCTGCCGATGTCGACCGCCTGCTGCTCCGCACCGGCGCCGCTGCCACCGGCTTTACCGCTGCCACCGCTGTCGTCGTCAGCGCCGCCGCTCGCGGGTATGTGCACCGCCATTCCCGAGTCCGAGGCCGCCGAGGCGACGACCTTCTCCAACTCGTCCCGGTCGGTGGTGATCGAGAGCGCGGGGGCGATGGCCGCCGCCTCCCGCTCGGCGTTCGAGAACGCCCGGTCCCTGGCCATCTCCCTGATCACCAGGCCGAGCGGGACCGCGAAGGCCACCACGACCATCGTGGTGACGGCCACACAGACCTTGACCAGCGCCCACCTCATCGCGCCGGCTCCGTGCCCGAGGGCCCACGCAACCCGCCCTGCCCCGGGGGCTCCAGCTTCACGCCGACCCCGCGCAGGGTGTGCAGATAGCGCGGCCGGGCCGCCGTCTCGCCCAGCTTCCGCCGCAGCCAGGACAGATGGACGTCGATCGTCTGGTCGTCCCCGTAGGACTGCTGCCACACCTCGGCCAGCAGTTCCTTGCGCGCCACGACGACACCCGGCCGCCCGGCGAGGAAGGCCAGCAGGTCGAACTCGCGCCGGGTCAGATCGAGTCGTACGCCGTCCAGTTCGGCCTGGCGGCGCAGCGGGTCGATGGTGAGGCCGCCGACCCGCAGCTGCGGCGAGGGCGGCGGCTCGCCGGCCGAGGAGCGGGCGCGGCGCAGGACCGCCGCCATCCTCGCCGACAGGTGCTCGACCGAGAACGGCTTGGTCAGGTAGTCGTCCGCGCCGTCATTCAGCAGCCGGACGATCTCCGTCTCGTCGTCCCGCGCGGTCGCCACGATCACGGGCACGTCGGTGATGCCGCGCAGCATCTTCAGCGCCTCCGACCCGTCCAGGTCGGGCAGGCCGAGATCCAGGATCACGACGTCGAAACGGAAATGGGCGACCTCGCGCAACGCCTCAAGGGCCGTACCGACACTGCGCACCGTGTGCGCGGCCTCGGTCAGATGCCGGATGAGGGCGGAGCGTACGAACTGGTCGTCCTCGACCACGAGCACACTTGCCATGGCCCGCACCGTACGCCAATACGCGGGACCGGGTCCGGGACCTGTGGACAACTGCCAGGACGACGGGCACACGGGACACACACGGGGCTCGTGGGGCAGGATGGCCCGCGATGCGCAGAGGACTCGTACACGTACTGGCTTGGTCGCTCGCCACGGGCGCGGCGGTCACGCTGTCGTGGTGGGGTGTGCACACCGTCATGACCGGGACGGCCTACGATCCGCCGCGGGCCCTGCCGATCGCGGCGGACGCCGCGCAGGGGGCGAAGCCGCTGTCGTCCTCGACGAGCCGGCCGGAGTCCCCGGCGGGACCGACGGCCTCGCCGTCGAAGAGCAGGTCGCCGGAGGCGAGCCATTCGCCTTCGGCCGTGCCCTCGCCGTCGCCGTCGCCGTCGCGCTCCAAGCCGGTGAGTCCGGCTCCCGACGCGGGGGCCTCCGGCGAGGTGAAGAGTTACGACACCGACGGAGGGCGGGCCGTCTTCGACCTCGGGAAGACGTCCGCGTCGCTGGTGTCCGCCACGCCCGCGTCGGGGTGGTCGATGCAGGTGTGGAAGACGGAGACGTGGATCCGGGTGGAGTTCTCGTCCGGGGCCGATCGGGTTTCGGTGTTCTGTACGTGGCACGACTCCGCGCCGCGGGTCGAAGTCAACGACTACTGAGCGCCCCGGGAGGGGTGGGTCGCTGTTCTTCACGGGCCGGTGGGGGCTTGTCGCGTCCACGCGGCGGAGCCGCGCAATGTCGAGGCCCCGCGCCCCTAGAAGCAGCGGGCCTGCTGTCGCCCGGGCCGATATGGGCCACGCGGTATCCCCTACCGGAAAACGGAGGGTGGGGGTGCCGGGGACGCCACCGCCGACTCGTCCGTCACCGGGGTCGCTCCGCCGGTGAAGTCCCTCAGCGCCTTGCCGTGTTCGACTCTGGCCGGGTGGGCGTCGGAGGCCGCTCGGCGGGTCAGTTCCGGTACGGGGAGTGGCTGGTCGGAGGCCACCAGGACGGCGTTGCCGAAGCGTTTGCCGCGCAGGACCGTCGGGTCGGCGACGAGGGCGAGTTCGGGGAAGACACCGGCCGCGGTGGCGATCTGGGCGCGCAGGTGCGCCAGGGGCGGGCCGTCGGCGAGGTTGGCGGCGTACAGTCCACCGGCCTTGACGACCCTGCGTACGTCGGTGAGGAATTCGCCGGACGTCAGATGCGCGGGCGTGCGCGCCCCGCTGAACACGTCCGCGATGACCAGGTCCGCCCAGCCGTCCGGCACCTTGGCGAGCCCCTCGCGCGCGTCGACGGAGCGCACCCTGATCCGGGCGTTCGGGTCCAACGGCAGCTCGCGCCGGACCAGTTGGACGAGCGCCGCGTCCCGTTCGACGACCTGCTGGGTGGAGCGGGGGCGGGTCGCGGCCACGTAGCGGGCGAGGGTGAGGGCGCCGCCGCCGAGGTGCACGGCGTGCACGGGCTTGCCGGGCGGGGCGACCAGGTCGATGACGTGTCCGAGGCGGCGCTGGTACTCGAAGCTCAGATACGCCGGATCGTCGAGGTCGACGTGGGACTGCGGGGCCCCGTCGATGAGCAGGGTCCACGCCCGCGCGCGCTCCCGGTCGGGCAGCAGCTCGGCGAGCCCACCATCAACGCTCTCGACAACGGCTTCACTCGCCACACGCCGGTTCTTACCCTTACCCATCCCCCCATTATCGGCCGCACGGAGAAGACCGCCTCAGCACCAGCCCACCCCAGGGGCGCGGGGAACGGCGCAATCTTTTGCCTTTAGGGGCGCGGGGAACGGCGCGACCAGCCACAGCGAACCCGCAGCCGACATCACGACACCAAGCCCAAGCGCACCCCCCGCCCACCTCAACGGCAGTTGTCCGCGGCCTCGATCAGCCGAGCCGCCTCCCCCAACGCCGCCCGCAGCACCGCAGGATCCGTCGCGAGGTCCGCCTCCCCCGGCGGCAGCAGCCAGTCCGACCCCTCGACAGGCGGCTCGGGCGCCAACCGCACCCCCCGCCCGTCGGTCGCGGTGCACGTACTGCCCGGGACGTCCCAGGCGGAAGCCGTGCCGGGCGGCACCAGGAACCCGAGGGTGTCGCAGTTGTCGTCGTGCAGAACGGGCCCGACCGCCTCGGCCGCGGCGCCCCGGCGCAGGATGTCGACGGCCTCCAGCCCCTGCCGGGCCGGCACCGTGACGAGATCGCACGGGTCCTCGGGGCCCTCACCCCGCTCACCACCGGACAGCATCGGCGGTGAACAGGAATCGATGCTCTGCCTGATCTCCATCCTGGCTTCCATCCTGGCCTCCACCACGGAACCCCTCCTCGATCGAGCACACCACATGGTTCAACGCTGTACCTCGTCAACGGCTACGGCGAAACTCGGCCGCAAAGGATGGCAGTTCATGGCGGATCAGGGATGAGATATCCGTTTTGTAGCCAAACCCCGCGTGGTGGGCTCGTCACAGCGGGTACGTTCGTGCCCGCCGGAACACAGGTGCGGATCGATCAACCACATGATCAACTCGCCCCGTTTCCGGCGTGGTTCGACGGTTCGCGAGAGAGGGCCCGGCCATGGCGTCGTCACCGATGACCTCGTCGTCCCAGTCACCTCGGCCGCCACGGCCGAATCTCGCCTTCCGGCGGCTGCGCGGACAGCGCTCGCCCGGCGAGTTCGCCGCCGCGGTGCGGCGGGCGGCCCGGGAGATCGACGAACGGGTCAGCTGCGACGCGCGCTACATCGGGCGGGTCGAGGCGGGCGAGATCCGCTGTCCCAACTACGCGTACGAGCGTGTGTTCCTGCACATGTTCCCCGGTCGGACACTGACCGACCTGGGGTTCGTGCCCCGTTCGGCGGTGCGCGGACGGGGGGCGCGCACCGCCGGTGGGGCGCCCGCTCCACACACCACGAGCCCGCCGTCCGCCCCGCATGAGACGGACGGGGCGTGCGAGCCGTATCTGACGACACACGGCACGCACGACCCCGACCACCCGCACCACCCGCACCACCCGCAGAACCCGTACGACCCACACACCCCGTACGACCCGTACGACCCGCATGAGATCGACGATCAGAACCACGAGGAGAGCGACGTGCAACGTCGCGCATTCATGAGCGGCGGTACCGCCACGGTGGCGGCCGCCTCGCTGGGCCCCTGGGGGCTCGCGTTCGGCGGCACGGCCGAGGCCGCGCCGCGTTCCGTGCGCCGCGCCGGCGAAGCCGAGGCGGGGGCGCTGGAAGAGGCCGTCCGCAAGATCCGGCTGCTGGACGACCGGCACGGCGCCGACGGGCTGTACCGGAGGGCGGCGGCTCCGCTGCGGGCCGCGTACGCCCTGCTGGACGCCGGTGCGGCGCGGCAGGCGACCACGGAGCGGCTGCACACGGGCGCCGGTGAACTGGCCATCTCGGTCGGCTGGCTGGCGCACGACTCGGGGCGGTTCGACGACGCCCGCTCGCACTACGCGGAGGCGCTCGCGACGGCCCGGGTGGCCAGAGACCCGGCCCTGGAGGCGCACGCCTTCTGCAACACGTCCTTCCTCGCCCGGGACGCGGGACGGCCACGCGAGGCGGTACGGGCGGCCCAGGCGGCGCAGTACGCGGCGCGCCCTCTGGGCTCGGCCAGGCTCCTGTCGCTGCTCGCGCTGCGCGAGGCGGGCGGCTGGGCGGGGCTGGCCGACCGCACGGGCTGCGAACAGGCACTGGCACGGGCGCAGGCCCTCTACGGGCGGGGTCCCTGTGACGCCGATCCGGAGTGGATGAGCTTCTACGGAGACGCCGAACTGGCCGGCCTGGAGGCGCAGTGCTGGTCGACGCTCGGCGACTGGCAGCGCGCGGCCCACCAGGCACGCCGGGCGACCCGGCTCCTCCAGGACCCGCACTTCGCCCGCAACCTCGCGCTCTACACGGCCGAACTCGCCGACGACCTGGCCCGCGCCGGTCACCCCGACGAGGCCGCCTCGGCCGGGCTGCGCGTCCTGGACCTGCTGGACGAGGTCCAGTCGTCCCGGGTGCAGACGATGCTGGCGGGGACGGCCAGGGTCCTGCTGCCGCACCGCCGCGCCTCAGGGGTGTCGGACTTCCTGGAACGGCACGCCGCGCTGCCGCGGCCGGCCTAGAACCTGCCGGAAGCGCACGGGGCGCTCATTCCGGATCCGCCCTGGCTACGAGGTCAGGTGGCCGCAGTCGTTCCAGGTCTCGATCGCGGGCTCCCCGTAGGCCCAGCCCAGGACCGAGAGGGACGTGGGGTTGAGGCGGACGCGGGCCGCGAAGTCGATGTCCAGGCCGAGCCAGCGGGCACCGATCGAACGCAGGATGTGGCCGTGGGCGAAGACCAGCACGTCACGCTCCTCGGAACGGACCCACTCGACGACCTCGTCCGCGCGCGCGGAGACCTCGGCGAGGGTCTCGCCCCGGGGCACTCCGTCCCGCCAGATCAGCCAGTCGGGGCGGTCGGCCCGGATCTCCTCGGGGGTCATGCCCTCGTACGCGCCGTAGTCCCACTCCATGAGCGCGTCCCAGGGGGCCGCCCGGTCGCCGAAGCCGGCGATGTCACACGTCTCACGCGCGCGTGCCAGCGGACTGGTGCGGATCTCCACCCCGGGGAGCCCGCCCAGCGGTGCGCGGCGCAGGCGCTCGCCCAGCAGCTCGGCGCCGCGTCTGCCCTCGTCCAGGAGAGGGATGTCGGTCCTGCCGGTGTGCTTTCCGGACAGCGACCATTCGGTCTGTCCGTGCCGGGCCAGCAGGATGCGCGGTGCCATGAAAGGGCCTTTCCGGGAAACTCGAGCGGTGAACCGCAGAAGAACGAAAGATGGATCACTGGATGAAGCACTGAATGGTCACTCAATGGATCACTCCATCATCGCGCACGTGCGCGAGAGGCAACCTGAGGGGCGATCTCAGCGTCTTCGAGCACCGGGGGCGCTCCCACAGGGGAAGCGCACAGACCGTACATTGGTCCGCGGCACTGCGGGCGGGGGAGCAGGAGGGGGAGGAATCGGATGCTGCGGACCGATGCACCAGTCAGCGAGGCGGCACCACGAACCCGCCTCCGTTGGTGGACCGAGCTGCCCCTGATCCTGCTGGTGTACGGGGCGTACTCAGCGGGACGGCTGCTCGCGCGCGGGGATGTGACCCATGCGGTCGACCACGGCCTGGCGATCCTGCGGGTGGAGAAGTTCTTCTTCCTGAACGCCGAGCACCCGCTGAACCGCCTGTTCACCCGTGAGCCCTGGCTCGGCATCCCGGCGGACTTCTGGTACGCGTCGCTGCACTACATGGTCACGCCCGCCGTCCTGGTCTGGCTGTTCCGGTCCCGTGCGGTGCGCTACCGGGCCGCCCGGACCTGGCTCATGACGTCCACGTTCATGGGCCTGATCGGTTTCACCCTGCTGCCGACCTGCCCGCCGCGGCTGCTGTCGGCGAGCCACGGATTCGTCGACACGATGGCCCAGTACAGCGACTACGGCTGGTGGGGCGGCGAGGCGAGCGCGCCGCGCGGACTCGGCGGCATGACGAACCAGTACGCGGCGATGCCGAGCCTGCACTGCGGCTGGGCCCTGTGGTGCGGCGTGATGCTGTGGATGTACGGCGGCACCCGGCTCACCAAGGTCGCCGCGGTCCTGTATCCGCTGATCACCACCATCGTGGTGATGGGCACCGCCAACCACTACTTCCTCGACGCGGTCGCGGGCTTCGTCGTCATGGGCGCCGGGTTCCTGCTCACGCGGCCGGTGCTGCGGCTCGCGGACAAGGTCCGGGCGCGGTACGGGATCCGGCCCTTCGCACCGGCCCTCGGGAGTCCCCCGGTCGTCGCCCCGGCCGCCTCGCACGACACAGGTTCCTCAATTGTCAGTGCAGGGTGCCAGACTGCCCCGGGTGAGCGACTTCCCCGACAGCGCAAGGTCCCAGCCACCCCGGGTACCGCCGAGCCGGGAGCCGAACCGGCAGTCAGTCCCGCCGACGCGGGGGACGAGACTCCGGCACCGGCTCGCTGAGCTGCGCGGCGCGGCCGTCCCGCCGCAGCCGCTGGACGCGCGCGCCCTCGCGGCGCTCGCGGCGAACCCGGGATGCCGCAGGCGCGCGATCCTCGACGGCGCGGGCGTGAACAAGGCGGTGCTGGCGAGCGCGCTCGGCTCGCCGTCGGCCTTCGGCCAGTCGCAGTTCGCGTTCATGCGGGGCAACGCCTTCGAGGCGCGGGTCAAGGCCGACGGGGGCGCGGAGCTGCTGCGGCTCGTGCACGAGAAGCTGGACGCGGCTGCCGAGCCGCCCGCGGGCGGCGCCGTTCCCGACCTCTCCGCGGTCGGCCCCGAGGGGCGCACGGCCCGTACGGCACTGGCGCTGCGCGAGGCCACCGCGGTGGGCGGCTGGACGCTGCTCGACCACCCGTTGCTCGCGCTGGAGGTGGCGGGCTCCCCCGCCTTCCTGGAGCCGGACGCGGTCGTCGTGCACCCCGACGGCGGCTGGACGGTCGTCGAGATCAAGTCCTTCCCGATGCTGGACGGTTCGGCGGACGCTGCCAAGGTGGGCGCGGCGGCCCGCCAGTCCGCGGTGTACGTACTGGCGCTGGAGGAGGTCGCGGCCCGGCTCGATCCCGCGCCCGACGTCCATCACACGGTGCTGCTGGTCTGCCCGAAGGACTTCTCCAACCTGCCCACCGCGTCGGCCGTGGACGTCCGCAAGCAGTGCTCGGTGACCCGGCGCCAGCTGGAGCGCCTCACACGTGTCGAGGACATCGCCGACGCGCTTCCCGAAGGCACCTGTTTCTCCCCCGACCTGCCCGCCGCCGAGCTGACGGCCGCTGTGGAGTCGGTCCCGGCGACCTACGCCCCCGAGTGCCTCGCCGCCTGCGAGCTGGCCTTCCACTGCCGGGGCCGCTCCCGCGCGCAGGGCGCGGTGACCTCACTGGGCCGCTCCCTGCGGGCGGAACTGGGCGCCCTGACCACGGTCACCGACGTCCTGTCCGCAGCCCACGGCCACACCGGCGACCCGACCGACCCGACGGTCGAGGCCCTCCGCAGAGCAGCAGCCCTCAGAGCAGCGGCACTCGGCCCCACAAGGGGCGCGGGGACCGGCACGACCAGCCGAGACGGCGCAGCACCCGACGAACAACCCCAGGTCCCGCCGCCCTCCAGGGGCGAGGGGAACGGCACGACCAGCCGAGACGGCGCCGCGGACGACACACCGCAGACCGCGGAGCGCCCCGTGCCGCAACCCGGGCGATCGGGGTCGAAGTGACCCTGATCACCACCCTCGCAAGGCTGGAGGCCGTGGACACCGGCAGGGCCCAGCCCCTCACCACCGTCCGCCACCGCCACCTCACCGACCACCCCCTGGTCCTCGTACCGCTCACCACCGCCGGAGAGGCCGGCGCCCCCCTGGGCGCGCTCGTCGGCACGGACCGCGACGCACCGCGCCTCCTCGTCGTGCCGCAGCCCCGCGACCGCGACCTCCGCTTCGCGTTCCTCGCCGAACTGGCGGACATCGTCCTGCCGTACATCGACGGCTACGCGGACGACGTCGAGGCCGCCGAGCGCAACGAGACCGACCCGGAGACCGGCAAGCGGGTCAAGGTCGAGGTCGAACTGTGCGCGGACGCACCGCAGTTGATCGTCCCGGGCCGGGCCGGCATCGACCTCGTACGGCTGCTCGGGCGTTCCATGCGGTTCCGGCGCACCGCCGAGCAGGACCCGGAGACCCCGCATCCGGCGCCGCCGCGCGTGCCGTTGCTCGGGCGGTGGCTCACGCACTACGGGGAGCGGGCGCGGGTACCGGGTTCATCGCTGCTGACGGCCCTCACGGACGTCCTGTCCCGGCACTGGGCCACCGGCCAGTCCACCCTGGAGGACCAGCACCTGGGGGCGCTGCTCGCCTGGATCGACCCCCCGGAGGGCGTGTCCGGCGCCGAGGCGGCGCTGCGGGCCGAGCTGCTGAGGGACGGCCAGGGGCAGCTCGTCTGCCCGCCCGCCGGGCCCGCCACGGACCCGGCCTTCGACAACAAGCTGCTCGCGCCCGCCATCGAGCGCTACGACCGCGCGCGTACGGCACTCGCTGCCGCCGAGGACGGTGTCGAGGCGGACGACCGGCTCGGCGACCTCACCGCGGCCGAGCGGCACATCCGCGAGCTGGTGGCGAGCCGTACCCGCCCCACCTGGGATGCGGTGTGGCACGGCCTCGACCTGCTGCGGGCCCTGCCCGAGGGCCCGCGCGCGGCCGACCGGTGGACCCGCGACCGCTGGTCGTTCACCGGCCACCGCGACCGGGTCCTGGCCGGCGAACCCCCGCAGCCGCGCCGCGACGACGCGGTCACGGCGGCGAACAAGCTCGCCACGCGTGAGCGCGAACAGGCCCGCCTCGAAGCGCAGGAGGCCCTCGACGACCCGCTGGTCATGGCCGGGCGCCGGCTCGCGGGCGAGGCCTTCTCGGGTGAGGTCACCGATGTCGTGATGGCGTACAGCGAGGGGAAGCGGGCCGCCCCGCGCCCTCTGGTGACCGTGCGCACGGACGACCGGCCGCATCTCGGCGAGCGAGCGAAGGTCTACCGCTCGCTCGGCGGCAAGCCGCAGTCGGCGGAGTTCGTGGGGTACGAGACGGACGGCTCGGCCGGTGTTCCCGGCGACGGCGACGGTGGCGGAACCCTCGTCGTGCTGCGCATCCTCGACAAGATGGGCCGCGGCAAGGAGCCCGAGCCCGGATCCGTACCGGAGAAGGGCGATCCGCTCTGTTTCACGCTCTTCGAGCACGAGCAGCGGGGCGGCGCGAAACTGCCCGACCCGGAGGACACCCCGTGGACGCACGGCGGGCCGCCCGGAGAGACCGACGCCGCGCCGCGGCCCGACGCCGTCACCGAAGAGGACGTTCTGTGAGCACCGTGTTCGACCCGGGGGCCGAGGCGACCCGCGCCACCGACGCGATCCTGCGCGACACCCTGCACGGGACGCACCGCGGGGTCGTGGTCGACTCGCCGCCCGGCGCCGGCAAGTCCACGCTCGTCGTACGGGCCGCGCTCGAACTGGCCGAGGCCGGGCGCCCGCTGATGGTCATCGCCCAGACGAACGCCCAGGTGGACGACCTGGTGGTGCGGCTCGCCGAGAAGAACCCCGACCTGCCCGTCGGCCGCCTGCACAGCAGCGACTCAGACCCGTACGACAAGGCGCTCGACGAGCTGCCGAGCGTCCGCAAGTCCGCGAAGGCGGGTGATCTCGCCGGGCTCGACGTGGTCATCTCGACGGCCGCGAAGTGGGCGCACGTCAAGGGTGTCGAGCCGTGGCGGCACGCGATCGTCGACGAGGCGTACCAGATGCGTTCGGACGCGCTGCTCGCCGTGGCCGGGCTCTTCGAGCGGGCGCTGTTCGTGGGCGACCCGGGCCAGTTGGACCCGTTCGCGATCGTCGGCTCGGAGCAGTGGGCGGGCCTGTCGTACGACCCGTCGGCCTCGGCGGTGACGACGCTCCTCGCCCACAACCCGGAGCTGCCGCAGCACCGGCTGCCGGTCTCCTGGCGGCTGCCCGCCTCCGCGGCGCCGCTGGTCTCGGCCGCGTTCTACCCCTTCACCCCGTTCCGCAGCGGCACGGGCCACGGCGACCGCCGGCTCACCTTCGCCGTGCCGTCGGACGGATCGAGCCCCGACCGCGTCATCGACGAGGCTGCTGAATCGGGCTGGGGCCTGCTGGAACTCCCGGCCCGGCACACCCCGCGCACGGACCCGGAGGCGATCGGGGCCCTCGCCCTGGTCGTACGCCGGCTGCTGGACCGGGGCGGCGCGGCGACCTCGGAGCGGTCCCCCGACGCGGCCCCGCTGACGGCCGACCGGATCGCCGTCGGCACGGCCCATCGCGACCAGGCGGCGGCCGTCCGCGCGGCGCTCGCCGAGCTGGGGGTGCCGGAGGTGACCGTCGACACGGCGAACCGGCTGCAGGGCCGCGAGTTCGACGTGACCGTCGTCCTGCACCCCCTGTCGGGCCGACCCGACGCGACGGCCTTCCACCTGGAGACGGGCCGCCTGTGCGTGCTGGCCTCGCGCCACCGGCACGCGTGCATCGTCGTGTGCCGAGCAGGCGTCACCGACCTCCTCGACGACCATCCCTCCACGGAGCCGGTGCAGCTGGGCGTCACGGTGAAGTTCCCGGACGGCTGGGAGGCGAACCACGCGGTGTTCTCGCACCTGTCGGAGCACCGGGTGGCCTGGGAGACGTGAGGGGGCGCGCAAGGGTGCGGGGGCGCGGAAGAGTGCGTGGGGCGCGGAAGGGTGCGGACGGCGCATCGGGGCCTGTCGGCAGGTGTCCCGGGCCCTCTTGCGCGGTCAAGGGACAATGGACGGTGGCCCGCCCACAAGGACGGGTCGACCGCTGTCGAGGAGGAGAAGTCATGGCGGAGCCCACGCCGCGTCGGAACGAGCCGCGGCTTCGCCCCGCGCCGCTGCTCTTCGAGCCCGCCGAGGCGGCCACCGATCCGGAGCATTTCTTCGACCTGGAGTCGATCGACGACCCACGGGCGCTGCTGGCGCGCTCCACGGAGCTGGCGCTCGCGTTCCGGGCGGCGACCGACCGGGCCGTCGAGTTCCAGGCGATGGCCGCGGCGCAGCTCGCCGATCCGCGTCGGTTCGACCGGCTCACCCCTGCGGAGGTCGCCGCGCGGGCTGAGTGGACCGAGGACTATGCGAAGAAGATGGTGGAGTTCGGGCGGGAGTTGTTGCGGGGGGCCGATGCGGAGGGGTACGCCGACCCGATCTGACGGGGTCGGCGGATCAGGCTTCGCCCTGCGGGCCGGGGTTCGCCTGCGGGCCGGAGTGCGTCTGCGGGCCGGTGGGGGCTGGTCGCGCAGTTCCCCGCGCCCCTGAAAGACGGCGGCCACGCGAGGGCTGCCCCTGTTAGGCGGCAGGCGTGCGGGGCCTGCGCTGGAAGACGGCGGGCGCGCGAAGCCTGCCCCTGAAAGACGGCGGTCGGGCGGGGCCTGCCCTTGGAAGACGGCGGTCGGGCGGGGCCTGCCCTTGGAAGACGCCGGGCGGGCACCCCGCGCCGCTGGGGGGACAGTGGGCGGGTGAAATCGTTGCTGGCATATGCCAGGCGGGCAAGATACTCCACCTCGTCCTTTCCTGTCCCAGGTTCCGGCAACTCTGCGGAACTGATTGTTCACCCCGGGTAGAACTGGTTGGTATGAGCAGCGATCGGAACCTGGTAAGTACCGCCCCCCACGGCCCGAACACGGGCACCGGCACCGTCGAGGCACTCCCCAACCTGTTCGACGCACTCGACGCCCCACACGTCGACGCCGAGGTCACCGAAGTCACCGGGGTCACCCCGGAAGGCGCGGCCTGGCTCGCCTCGGCAGGAACGTATCCGCGCAGTACCCGCGTCCTCTGGGACGACCGTCCCACCGCCCCGGTGGTCCTGGGCTGCGGCTCGGTCTTCGACGTCGTCAACGCCCCCGCCATATTCGGTCGCCACATGCTGGACCGGCTGTGGGACGAGGGCCCGGGCTCGGGTCCCGTGGCCGCCCACCGGGGCCGGATCCTGCTGTTCGCCGCCCCGGGCACGGCGCAGCGCCTGCCCTCGCTCCTGGAGTGGGAGGAGTGGGGGTCCGGCGGCGCCTCGGACCGCGGCCGGGCCATCCCGCCGCTCCTGTGTCACGGCACCGGCGACGCGGTGACCGTCCCCGCCCCGGCCTCCGTCGTCCCGGCGGCGCCGACCGCCGCCGGCCGCCTCGACTCCCGGTGGCTGGTCGCCCCCGACACCCGCGCTCCCTGGCTGCCCGGCCCGGAGATCATGCTCTGGGCGGCGGTCCGAGCGGCCCGGTCAGCGGCCCGGCGACGGCTCTCGGAGCCCTCCCCCACGGCGCCGATATCGATTTTTCCTCCCGCCGATCAGGGTGCTAAGGTCTACGACGTCGGCAGGCGCCGCTAGCTCAGTTGGTTAGAGCAGCTGACTCTTAATCAGCGGGTCCGGGGTTCGAGTCCCTGGCGGCGCACAGACGGTGAGAAGCCCCTCGCGAGAGCGAGGGGCTTCTCGCGTTCCCCGGTCGGTCTGCTCCCTGTCACCCCTGTCACCCCTGCGTGATCGTCACCGTCCACGCCCCCGACGCCCTCCGGTCCTCCACCTCGACCCGGACGTCCTCGCCGGGCACGGTGAAGCTCTCCCCGAGACCGACCGGCGCGTCCGCGAGCGGCGCGTAGACCGAGTCGTCCCAGCAGGTCTCGGACCCCGGGTGCGCGTCGACGACCTCGATCGGCCCGCGGCCGGATTCCGCCCCGCCGCGCACCCGGTAGACGAGCACGCCCTGCGAACAGGCCGCCTCGTCGTTGCCGGCCGGCCCCCGCACCTCGAAGGCGATGACGCTGTCCCGCGCCGTCCGCACCACCGCCAGCTTCGTCCCGCCCGCCGTCCCGAACCCCGCCCAGCCCGGTCCGGCCCCCGGCACACCGGCGGCCTCCGCACCCGCCGCGATCCCACCCGCAGCACGCCCGTCCGCGGCGAGCCCGTCCGTCGCACCGGCCGCCGCGGCCACCCCGGGCGGTCCCGCCGCCAACGGCTCCAGCGTCAGCCGCGTACCCCGCCCGCCCGCGCCCCGTACACACGCCACCTGACGCGGTTCCAGCCACCCGAGTTTCCATTTGTGCCAGCCGAAGAGGTCGGGAGCGAGGCCGAACTGGCTGCCCATGAGGTCCCAGTCGCCGACGTACGTGTCCCAGTCGCCCTTGCCGTCGACGGGCCGGTGGTAGAGGTCCGGCAGATCGAAGACGTGACCGGTCTCGTGGGCCAGGACCAGCCGGTCCGGCGGATGTTTCTCGAACACCGTGACGATCCGGCGGATGTCCGTGCCGTCGGCCCGCAGCGGCACGTCCATGTTCACCACCTTCGTGGCGTCCGAGTCGACCCCGGGAGCGTCGGGATCGGCGACGAAGTAGACGACGTCGTAGCGGGAGAAGTCGACCTGACTGTCCGCCGCCGCGAGGGCGTCCCGCAGATACGCGGAGCGCGCCGCCGCGTTCCAGTCGCGCTGTATGGCGTACGCGGTCGAGGCACGCGGCATCCGGATCCACTCGCGGAGCGGGTGCGGACGCAGCCGGAACTTCCCGTACGAGGCCTGTTCGAAGAAGCGGCTGGTGGCCGGGAAGTAGTCGGCCGTCAGCTCGTCGGGCCTGGTCAGCGGCGTGGCGTCCGGGAAGGAGAGGAAGACCATCACCGCGTCCAGGCGGCGGGCGGGCCGCGGATAGGCGGCGTTCCAGGTGTCCACGCCCTCGGAGTGGTGGGCCTCGGTCCGTTTCAGGGCGCACGACATCGAGAGCGGTACGGCGGCCGAGGGGGCCGCCAGCGAGGTGGCGGCGAGGGCCGTCATGGAGGTGAACACGGCCGCGGGACCACGCCACCCCTGCCCACGCGAACCGTGCCCGTACCAACGGGGCCGGCCCCCGCCACGGGTGAGCCCCTTGAGGGGGAGCAGACGCGGCACGTCGACCTCCGGATGCGGAATTCGGGATACCGCAGCCAGCCTGTGCCGGTTTGATAACCTACGCCCTGTTTATCTGATCCAAAGGAGTGAGAGGGCCGACACCCGACCGAGAACATCGGGGAGCACCAGGGGGGCGCCAGGACACGCCGACACCCCGAGCACTCACGGAACGTCACAAGTGATCGGCCGATGAAGGAACCTGTCCAGGTGCGGGCAGAAACGATCTGTCAGAAAGGGGTGCCCTTCCGGGACACTGGACGGTAGCTGGAAGGCCCAACGGCCAGCCTCTATGATCGGCACACTTTCCTGCGCGGACACGGCTGGAGCGGCCGTTCACCACCGGCCGACCCTCGACGAGACCTGTACGACGAACGAGTGCACAGCGGGAGCGAACGGTGAGCGGAACGTCCGATGGACCGGCGCCCACGGCAGACCTCGTTCGGTCAGCCGTCACAGAGAGTCATGTCGCGACCTCTCCTCGTGCCGGGACCCCTATTCATGAGGACCGGGCTCGACGGGTCGAGCCCCTGGTAGACCCCCTGGTGGACCCCTTGATCGACACCCCGGCCGGCCTCTCGGCCGGACTTCCGGTCGGTCTCTCGTCGGAGTTCCCGGTCGGTCTGGCCGCCGGACTTCCGGCGAGACTGTCGGCCGCCGCCCCGAACGGGCTCCCCGCGCACCCCGAGGGCGTGTCCGGGACCGGTACGGGCGTCGACGCCCGTACGTTTCGAGCCACTTTCGCCGCCGCCCCCCTCGCGATGGCCGTCGTGGACCGCGAGGGCCGGGTCGTCACGGCCAACGACACGCTGGCCGCCCTGCTCGGCACGGGCTCCGACGGGGCCGGGCTCACCGGCCGGATCGCCGCCGACCTGGTGGACCTCGCCTCGGACGCCCGTACCTGGCACGCGTACCGCGAGGTGCTCCGCGGCCGGCAGGCCCGGCTGCGCTGCACCCGGCGCCTCAAGCATCCCGACGGCCACTCGCTCTGGGCGCAGGTGACGGTCAGTCCGCTGCCCGAGGAGGAGCGGGCCGTGCTGATCTCGGTCTCCGACATCAGCGCCCGCCGGGAACTGCAGGCCCGGCTGCGGCATCTGCAGATGCACGACCCGGTGACCCGGCTGCCCAACCGCACCCTGTTCTTCGAGCGGCTCTCGGCCGCCCTGGAGGCCGAGGCGTACGAGGAGTCCGGCACCGGCCGGATCGGGCTGTGCTACCTGGACCTGGACGGATTCAAGGCGGTCAACGACACGCTCGGCCACCGCGTCGGCGACCGGCTGCTGGCGGCCGTCGCCGAGCGGCTGACCCGCTGCGCGAACGAGGCCGGCTACGCGAGAACGGCCACCCCGCTGGTCGCCCGGCTCGGCGGCGACGAGTTCGCCCTGCTGGTCGAGGACTCGACGGGTACGGAACAGCTCGCGGACCTGGCCGATTCCGTACTGAAGTCACTGCAGGTGCCCTTCGACCTCTCCGGGCAGCGGCTGTCGGTGTCGGCCTCGATCGGCGTCGTCGAACGGCACGCGGCCGGCACCACCGCGACCGGGCTGATGCAGGCCGCCGACACGACGCTGTACTGGGCGAAGGCCGACGGGAAGGCCCGCTGGACGCTCTTCGACCCGGAGCGCAACGCCCACCGCATGACCCGCCAGGCGCTCTCCTCCACGCTGCGTCCCGCCGTCGAACGCGGGGAGTTCGCCCTGGAGTACCAGCCGCTGGTGTGCATGGAGGACGGCGTCGTGCGCGGCGTCGAGGCGCTGGTGCGATGGAACCATCCTCAGTTCGGCACACTGACGCCGAATCGGTTCATCGGACTGGCCGAGGAGGACGGCTCGATCGTGCAGCTGGGCCGCTGGGTGCTGGCCACCGCCTGCCGGCAGGCCCGCCGCTGGCAGCTCGACCACCCGGACGCCGAGCCGATCTTCGTCAGCGTGAACGTCGCGGTGCGGCAGGTCTGGGACTCCGACCTGGTGTCCGACGTGGCGGCGATCCTCGCGGAGACCGGGCTCGCCCCGCACCTGCTCCAGCTGGAGCTCACCGAGTCCGCCGTGATGGGCTCCGCGGGCCGGCCGCTGCAGGCCCTGCAGGCGCTCAGCGACATGGGCGTGGGCATCGCCATCGACGACTTCGGCACCGGTTACTCGAACCTCGCCTACCTGAGCCGGCTGCCGGTCTCGGTACTGAAGCTCGACGGGTCGTTCGTGCGCGGCTTCCAGTACGAGAGCGGGGACCACGAGGGCGGGAACGGCGCCGGCGCGCCGCCCAACCCCGCCGACGAGGTCGTCGTCGAGGCGATGATCCAGCTCGCGCACCGGCTCGGTCTGACCGTCACCGCCGAGTGCGTGGAGACGGCGGGCCAGGCGACCCGCCTGCGGCGCATCGGCTGCGACACCGGCCAGGGCTGGCTGTACTCCCGGCCGGTGGCGCCGGACCGCATCTCCGCACTTCTGACCACGGCGGCCCTGCCCCGGGCGTCTCAGGCCTGAGACGCCCGGGGCAGCCCGTATGCGTCCGCGATCAGTTCGTACGAGCGCAGGCGTACGGCACTGCTGTGGGCGTTGGCGGTGAGCATCAGCTCGTCGGCGCCGGTGCGCTTCTGCAGATCGTCGAGACCGGAGCGGACCTCGTCGGCGGTGCCGTGGACGACGTTCGCGTTCCAGGAGTCGACGAACTCCCGCTCCATCGGGCTGAACGCGTACGCCTCCGCCTCCTCCGGGGTGGGGACCAGGCCGGGGCGGCCGGTGCGCAGGCGGACCATGTTCAGCGCGGCGGCCATGATCTGCCGGCGCGCCTCCTTCTCGTCGTCCGTCGCGAGGGCGGAGACACCGATGAGTGCGTACGGCTCGTCGAGCACGTCCGACGGCCGGAAGGACTCCCGGTAGAGGTCCAGCGCCGGGACGGTGTTCTGCGCCGAGAAGTGGTGCGCGAAGGCGAAGGGCAGGCCGAGGGTGCCGGCGAGGCGGGCACTGAAGCCGGACGAGCCCAGCAGCCAGACCGGCGGCCGGTGCGGGGACTGGACGCCGCCGGGCGAGGTCGCCTGCACCGGGCCCGGGACCGCGTGGATACGGGCGTACGGGTGGCCGTCCGGGAAGTCGTCGTCCAGGAAGCGGGTCAGTTCCGCGAGCTGCTGGGGGAAGTCGTCGGCGCCCTCGTTCAGCCGGTCCGAGCGGCGCAGGGCCGCGGCCGTGGCGCCGTCCGTGCCCGGGGCCCGGCCGAGGCCGAGGTCCACGCGGCCCGGGGCCAGGGCTTCGAGCGTGCCGAACTGCTCCGCGATGACCAGCGGGGCGTGGTTCGGCAGCATCACGCCGCCGGATCCCAGGCGGATGCGGGTCGTGTGGGCGGCCAGGTGGGCGAGGATCACTGCCGGTGAGGAGGAGGCCACGCCCGGCATGGAGTGGTGCTCGGCCACCCAGTAGCGGTGGAAGCCCCGGGACTCCGCGAGGCGGGACAGCTCCACGCCGGTGCGCAGGGCCTCGGTCGCGGTGTGGCCTGCGCCTACTGTGACCAGGTCCAGGACGGAGAGGGGGACGGGGGCGGTGCCCTGTGCCTCGCCTCGGATGTCGCCGGTGTCGCCGGTCTCGGTGGACGTCTGGTCCGGTGCCGCCACGGGTTGCCTCCTGTTTGCTGCTCGCGTTCTCCGCGAATCCCTAACAGGAGGTCGGCTCCGCTTATTCCTCGCCCCCGCCGCCCCTACCCTTCCCGTCACTGACTCGGGGGCTCCGCCCCCGAACCCCCGGTCCTCAAACGCCGGACGGGCTGAAAGCGTCGCCGGACGGGCTGAGAGATCGCGGCTCGGCCGCGGATTCTTCAGCCCGTCCGGCGTTTGAGGACGAGCGCGCAGCGCGATACGGGGGCGAGGGGGCGCAGCCCCCATGCAGTGACGGGAAGGGTAGGGGCGGCGGGGGCGAGGAAAAACCCTTATGCCTGGACCAGCGGCTCCCTCGTGAAGAGCGCGCCCAGTTCCGGGGCGTTCACCCGGCGGTCGGCGAGGCGCAGGGCCTCCCAGACCGTGACCTGGTTGGCGGTCAGCACCGGCTTGCCCAGCTCCGCCTCCAGAGCGGGAAGGCAGGAAGCCGTGTGCAGCGCGGTGTCCGGCAGCAGCACCACCTCCGCCTCGGGATGATCGGCCGCCCGCGCCAGAGCGAGCACCTCCGCCTCCCCCCAGGTCCCGACCTCGGCGGCGGTGACGATCCCGGAACCCCGCACGGAGACCACCTCGAAACCGGCGTCGGTCAGGAACGTGGAGAAGAGCGCCGCCACGTCGTCGGGATACGTCGCGCCGATGGCGACCCGCTTCACCCCCAGCTCACCCACCGCGTGGGCGAACGCGAAGGACGTGGAGGAGGCCGGCAGCCCTGCCGCCACGGCCAGGGTGCGGACCTGGTCGTGGGCGCCCTGCCAGCCGTACACGAAGCTGCCGCTGGTGCAGGCCCAGACCACCGCCTCGGCGCCGGACAGCCGCAGCTCCTCGACACCGGCCCCGAGGCGGGCGGCCGAGCCCATCTCCAGAAGGGCGTCCACGCGGTGGGCGTCCTCGCCGATGTCCGTGTGGACGACCTGGAGGCGGATGTCGCTGCCGAGGAGCTGCTCGATGCGCGGGTAGTCGTCCTCGGCCGAGTGACCCGGGTAGAGGAATCCGAGAGCCGTCATGCCCAACCTTCCTGTTCTTCCGGTAGTGCGGGCGGTACGGGCCGCCGCCGCGCCGACTCGTCGGTCAGCGCCTGGTAGGGCCCTATCGCCCGGGTACCCAGGTGACGCAGCGCTGCCCACATCGTGACCTGGTTGGCCGAGATCACCGGGATGCGCAGCTCGGCCTCCAGCTGCGGGATGACGTCGTACGTCGGAAGGTTGGTGCAGCTGATGAAGAGCGCGTCGGCGTCCCCGCGCACCGCGCCGCGGGCCATGTCGACGACATCGCGGTACGGGACCTTCCAGATGTGCCTGGTCAGGCCCATGTAGGCGCGGCCGGTGACGGTGATGCCCGCCTCGGCGACGTACTCCTCAAGGGACTGGGTGACGGAGACGGTGTAGGGCGTGACCAGGGCGATCCGGCGCACGTTCAGCTCCTCCAGTGCTTCCAGGAGGGCGCCGGACGTGGTCACGGACGGCACCTCGCCGGCCCGGGTCATGGCCTCGCACATGGCGCGCTCGCCGGCGATCCCGCCGACGAAGCTGCCGGACGTGCAGGCGTAGGCGACGATCTCGGGCTGGACGGCGTTCAGCGCGCGCACCGCGTCACCGAGCGTCTCGTGTTCGCTGACCAGGCGCGCCAGGTCGAGGCTGACCTCGACGGGCACGAACGGTGTACGCGTGAGGTGCAGCGACACCTCGTCGGGCACCCATCGCCACAGTTCGCGGTCGAGGGCGAAGTCGAAGGGAGCGACGATGCCGACACCTCTTTGAGGGTGTGGTCCACCAAGGAAGGAGACGTCCATGAGCAGCCCCAAACTCGGATCGAGCAAGTGGTGGAGATCAGCCGCGAGGGCCCGCCTGGCAGCCGGGGGGACAGAAGCCGGCGCATGCCGGGACGTCGGGACAGGAACAGACGGGACACCCGGAACCCCCGGGAAACAAGCCCGTGTTGACGAAGGTAGGTTCGGGTGCGAGCGTGGTCAATCCGCCCATCTCAGACGACTTGCCCAATGTCCCGCAGCAGTGCTTCAGACTCAGAGAAGCGGACCCTCGTTGCGAAACGGTTTCCCCCCGATGACCACTCCCCTGACCGCTCCTCCGTCGCCGAACATGGCCGAAAAGCCGACGCTGCTGGTGCTCGGCTCCGATCCGCCTCCCCGGCTCGGCCGGCTCACCGGGCGGGTGCGTGTCGAGTACGCGGACGAGTCGTCGCTGGCCGCGCTGCTGCCCACCGCGGACGCGCTGCTGATCTGGGACTTCGCCTCGCGCGCGCTGCGCCGGGCCTGGCCGGGCGAGGGGCGCCGGCCCCGCTGGGTGCACACGGCGAGCGCGGGTGTGGACCACCTGATGTGCCCCGAACTCGCCGAGTCCGACACGCTGGTGACGAACGCGCGCGGTGTCTTCGACCAGCCGATCGCCGAGTACGTGGCCGCGCTCGTCCTGGCCATGGCCAAGGATCTGCCGCGGACTCTGGAGCTCCAGGGGGCGCGCGAGTGGCGGCACCGTGAATCGCAGCGCGTCGCAGGTACACGTGCGTGTGTGGTCGGTTCCGGGCCGATCGGACGGGCCATCGAGCGGACTCTGGGGGCGCTCGGCATCACGACCGCGCTCGTGGGGCGCACCGCGCGCGACGGCGTGCACGGTCCCGAGGAGCTGGACCGGCTGATGGCCCGCGCCGACTGGGTGGTGTCCGCGGCGCCGCTCACCGAGGAGACGTCCGGGATGTTCGACGCGCGGCGGCTGGGGCTGATGCAGCCGTCGGCGCGCTTCGTGAACGTCGGCCGCGGACAGCTCGTCGTGGAGGACGCGCTCGCCCGGGCCCTGCGGGACCGGTGGATCGCGGGGGCGGCGCTCGATGTCTTCGAGCACGAACCGCTGGGCCCCGACAGCCCGTTGTGGGAGGTCCCCGGCCTGATCGTGTCACCGCACATGAGCGGCGACACGGTGGGCTGGCGGGACGAACTGGGTACGCAGTTCGTGGAGTTGTACGAGCTCTGGGAGGCGGGTGAACCCCTGCCGAACGTCGTCGACAAGCGGCGCGGATACGTACCTGGCCACTGACACACGGTGCCATGACACACGTGGAGGGGCGGATGACCGGATGACCGAGCTCACCGAACTGACCGCTGTACGACTCGTCGAGGGGTACCGCAAGGGCGAATTCAGCCCCGTGGACGCGGTGCGGGCCGCGCTGCGCCGGGCCGAGGAGATCCAGCCCGCGGTGAACGCGTTCGTACGGCTCGACGAGGAGGCCGCGCTCGCGCAGGCCCGGGAGTCCGCCGAGCGGTGGCGGCGGGGTGAGCCGGCCGGTCCGGTGGACGGCGTGCCGGTCTCGGTGAAGGACATCCTGCTGATGAAGGGCGGGCCGACCCTACGAGGCTCGCGGACCGTGTCCGAGTCCGGTGCCTGGGACGAGGACGCGCCGTCGGTGGCGCGGCTGCGCGAGCACGGGGCGGTCTTCCTGGGGCGGACGACGACACCCGAGTTCGGCTGGAAGGGCGTCACCGACTCCCCGGTGTCGGGAGTGACAGGCAATCCGTACGACCCCTCCCGCACCGCTGGCGGGTCGAGCGGCGGGAGCGCGGCGGCCGTGGCGCTGGGCGCGGGTCCGCTGTCGCTGGGCACGGACGGGGGCGGCAGCGTCCGTATCCCCGGCTCCTTCTGCGGCATCTTCGCGCTGAAGCCGACGTACGGGAGAGTGCCGCTGTATCCGGCGAGCGCCTTCGGGACGCTCGCGCATGTGGGTCCGATGACGCGGGACGCCGCGGACGCGGCGCTGATGATGGACGTCATCAGCGGTCCGGACACCCGGGACTGGTCGGGGCTCGGGCCGCCGCCCGGCTCGTACGCGGAGGCCCTGGACGGTGGCGTACGGGGGCTGCGGGTGGCCTATTCGCCCTCCCTGGGTGGGCAGGTGGCGGTACGGCCCGAGGTCGCGGCGGCCGTGCGGCGCGGGGTGGAGGGGCTCGCGTCCCTCGGCGCGTACGTCGAGGAGGCCGACCCCGACTTCACGGATCCCGTCGAGGCGTTCCATGTGCTGTGGTTCAGCGGGGCGGCGCGGGTGACGCAGCGGCTCGGCCCTCAGCAGCGGGAGCTGCTCGATCCGGGGCTGCGGGAGATCGTCGGGCTGGGTGAGCGGTTCAGCGCGCTGGACTATCTCGCGGCGGTGGACGTCCGGATGGAGCTGGGGCGGCGGATGGGGCGCTTCCACGACACGTACGACGTGCTGGTGACGCCGACGATGCCGATCACCGCGTTCGAGGCGGGGGTGGAGGTGCCGGGTGGGTCGGGGCATCGGCGCTGGACCGGTTGGACGCCTTTCACGTACCCCTTCAACATGACGCAGCAGCCTGCGGCGACCGTCCCGGTCGGGGTGGACGAGTCCGGGCTGCCGGTGGGGCTGCAGATCGTCGGGGCGCGCCATCAGGACGCGCTGGTCCTGCGGACGGCGCACGCGCTGTATGCGGCGGGCGTGGGCGGGGTGGCGCCGCCTTCCCTCTAGCCGAGGGGGGTGCGGGCCCTCTGGCCGAGGGGGTGCGGGGGCTGCGGGCCGGTGGGGGCGTGTTGCGCAGTTCCCCGCGCCCCTGAAAGCAACTGGTCGCCGATGCACGCATCAAGCCAGTGGGAGCCGGCCGCGCGGTTCCCCGCGCCCCTTCCGGGGGGCGACTGCGGGGGCGGGTCCCGGGGGGGGGACCTGTGGCGCCGCAGGTGCCTCAGGGGCGCGGGGAACTGCGCGGCCGGCACTCACCGGGCCGCAGCGATCCACAGCCCCCGCCCCCACTGGGCCGCAGGGAACACCCCTGCCGGCCCGGGGCCGCGGCCTACGCTCGCTGGAAGTTCAGCGACTCCCCCAGCGCCCCCGCCCGCCAGAGGTCGTTGCACGCCTCCGCCATCGCGTCGAGCCCGTCCACCACCTGCCCCCACACGATGCCCGGCACCCACCCCACATCCCCGTTGAGCAGCAGGTTGTTGCGCTCGTAGAAGAGGGCCAGGTCGATCACCGGTGTGCCCGCCTCGACGCCGGAGGCACCCCCGTACCCGTACGACCGGGACCCCAGCTGCGTACCGGAGAACGAGAAGTAGCAGAGGTCGCCCGGGATGGGCGTGACGGTCGGGTTCTCCAGGGGCGGTTCGGCCGGCGCGAAGGCCGGGAGCAGGGCATAGATCTCGTTGCGGGCGTACTTGGCGTGGTACACGTCACCGCCGAGCGGCAACGCGTTCCACACGGCCTCGCAGGTGATCGGTGCGCGGTCGTCGAGGAGCTTCGCGGTGCAGTGGACTCCGCGCTTGGACAGGGACACGTCGATGTAGCGGTCAGCCATGGGTTCCATGGTCCACCCGGGGTCAATACCGCCCCCGTGCGAATCGGGGCGCAAATTAATCCGAATAACTTGCATCACTTCGGGTAGCCGCGCGCCCATGGCTCCACCAATTGGGAACGACTCTAAGGAAGCTTCGCCGGACGTGGGGAACCGCGGCCCGCGCGGCACGAGCCGCCGGTCGCTGCTGGCGGGTGTCGCGGCGCTCGGCGCGCTCGGTGCCGCCGGCTGCAGCCGGGTGCCCACCGCGTCGGGCAAGGACGGCGGTGATCTCCTGGACCGGCTGAAGGCGCAGGGCGTCGTACGCCTCGGTATCGCCGGTGAGATCCCCTTCGGCTACATCGACAAGAACGGCGAGCTCACGGGTGAGGCCCCACAACTGGCCAAGGTCATCTTCAAGCGGCTGGGGGTGGACCGTGTGCAGCCCGTGCCGACGGAGTTCGGCTCGCTCATTCCCGGTCTGAAGTCCCAGCAGTTCGACGTGGTCGCCGCCGGGATGTACATCAACGCCGAGCGCTGCGCGCAGGTGATCTTCTCCGACCCCGACTACCAGATGCTCGACGCCTTCATCGTCCGCAAGGGCAACCCGAAGAACCTGCGCGACTACGAGGACGTCGTGAAGTCGGGAGCGAAGTTCGCGACCGGCACCGGCTACGCGGAGATCCAGTACGCGGTCGAGGCCGGGTACAAGGAGAGCGACATCCTGATCGTCCAGGACCAGGTCGCGGGCATGAACGCCGTCGAGGCGGGCCGTGTCGACGTCTTCGCCGGGACGGCGCTGACCACCCGCGAGGTCGTCAAGAAGTCCGGCAAGGTGGAGTCGACCGAGCCGTTCGCGCCCCTCGTGGACGGCAAGCCGCACACGGACGGCGGCGGCTTCGCGTTCCGTCCGACGGAGACGAAGCTGCGGGACGCCTTCAACGTGGAACTCGCGAAGATGAAGGAGAGCGGTGAGCTGCTGAGGATTCTGCGCCCCTTCGGCTTCACCAAGAACGAGATGACCGATATGACCGCGAAGGAGTTGTGCGGCGGATGACATCGGGACTCTGGGAACTCGTACTGAAGGGGATCTGGGTCACGGTCCAGCTGCTGGTCCTCAGCGCGCTGCTGGCCGCCGCCGTCTCCTTCGTGGTGGGCATCGCACGCGTCCACCGGCTGTGGATCGTCCGCTTCCTCGCGGGCTTCTACACCGAGGTGTTCCGAGGCACCTCGGCACTGATCATGATCTTCTGGGTGTTCTTCGTGCTGCCACTGGCCTTCGGCTGGCAGCTGGTCCCGATGTGGGCGGGCACCCTGGCCCTGGGCCTCACCTACGGGGCGTACGGCTCCGAGATCGTGCGCGGCGCCCTGAACTCCGTCGACCCGGCACAGGTCGAGGGCGGTATCGCGCTGAGCTTCACGCCCTGGCAGCGGCTGCGGCTGATCCTGCTGCCGCAGGCCGTGCCGGAGATGATCCCGCCCTTCTCCAACCTGCTGATCGAACTGCTCAAGGGCACCGCCCTGGTGTCCGTGATGGGCATGGGCGACCTGGCCTTCAGCGGGAACCTCGTGCGGCTCGCACTGCAGGAGAGCGCGGAGATCTACACGTACATCCTGCTGATCTACTTCGTGATCGCCTTCCTGCTCACGCGGCTCATGCGCGGACTGGAGAAGCGGTTGAAGGCCGGAATCGGAGAGGTTCCTGAGAAGGGTGTGTCCCAGGCCGAGCTGCATCGCCCGGAGACCACCGGAGTCGGCGGAGGTGCCGCATGACATGGGACTGGAGTGCCGTCGGCGACTTCATGCCGCACTTCTGGGACGGACTGCTGGTCACCCTGCAGGCCCTGGTGCTCGGCTCGCTGATCTCCTTCGTCCTCGGGCTGGTGTGGGCGCTGCTGATGCGGGCGCCGACCCGCTGGGTGCGCTGGCCGGTCGGGGTCGTGACCGAGTTCATCCGCAACACCCCGCTGCTGGTGCAGCTGTTCTTCCTCTTCTACGTACTGCCCGAGTGGGACATCACGTTCTCCGCGATGACCACCGGTGTCGTCGCGATCGGGCTGCACTACTCGACGTACACGATGCAGGTCTACCGGGCCGGCATCGAGGGCGTGCCGACCGGCCAATGGGAAGCGGCCACGGCACTGAACCTGCCCATGACCCGGACGTGGACCGCGGTGATCCTGCCGCAGGCGATCCGCCGGGTGGTGCCCGCACTGGGCAACTACGTCATCTCGATGCTCAAGGACACGCCGATGCTGATGGCGATCACCGTCCTCGACATGCTCGGTGAGGCGCGCCTGTTCGCGCAGCAGAACTTCCAGTTCACCGAGCCGCTGACGGTCATCGGCGTGGCCTTCATCCTCATTTCCTATCCGGCTTCCCTCCTCATGCGAGCCCTGGAGCGACGTCTTGTCCGCTGACACCCCCCTGACAGAAGACTCCGCCGCGAACCCGGCGGTGGACGGCAGCGAGCTGATCCGGTTCGACAAGGTCACCAAGCGCTTCGGCGACAACACGGTCCTCGACGAGCTCGACTTCTCCGTCGCCTCCGGCAAGCACGTGACGCTGATCGGCCCGTCCGGCTCGGGCAAGACGACGATCCTGCGTCTGCTGATGACCCTGACGAAGCCCGACGAGGGCACGATCAAGGTGGGCGGCGACTACCTCACCCACGAGGAGAAGAACGGCAAGCTGGTCCCGGCCGGCGAGAAGCACATCCGCGAGGTCCGCAAGAACATCGGGATGGTCTTCCAGCAGTTCAACCTCTTCCCCAACATGAAGGTGCTGCGCAACATCACCGAGGCGCCGGTCACCGTGCTCGGCATGTCCAAGGACGCGGCCGAGGAGCGGGCCCGTGAGCTGCTCGACCTGGTGGGTCTGGCCGAGCACATCGACAAGTACCCGAGCCAGCTCTCCGGCGGGCAGCAGCAGCGCGTCGCCATCGCGCGGGCCCTCGCCATGCGGCCGCAGGTGCTGCTCCTCGACGAGGTGACGTCCGCGCTCGACCCCGAGCTGGTCGTGGGCGTCCTGGACGTGCTGCGGGACATCGCCCGCAGCACCGACATCACGATGCTCTGCGTGACCCACGAGATGAGCTTCGCCCGGGACATCTCCGACCAGGTGCTGATGTTCGACTCGGGCCGTGTCCTGGAGTCCGGCCCGCCGGAGAAGATCTTCGGCGACCCGGAGCACGACAGGACCCGGGAGTTCCTCGGCGCGCTGCTCTGAACCGTGGTGCCGTGCGGTGTCGCGCCGATCCGGTGCGGCACCGCACAGCTCGCGCCAATGACGTTGGCATATGCCACACGCGTGCGCCGCTGCTGAAGGGGCTGATATGCGCCACCAATCCCGCCAACCGCCCCTCCCCGCACCCGCCTTGACGGCTATCGTGGAGGAGGCCCGGCCGACCGGGCTGCGTTGATGTGCAGGCCGATGCGGACCGTGTCGACCCGCGCGCCGGGCCGAAAAGCGCAGGGGGACAATCGTGGCCCTGAAGCATGAGCCGACCGCGCCGTACCACTCGGCGCAGGACGCCCTGCGCGTCCTGGAAACCGTGGCACGGCACACCACCGGCGTCACCGACGTCGAGCTCGCCCGGCACACCGGCCTCGAAACCGAGCGCCTCACCGCGCTCCTGCGCATGCTGCGCCGCGAGGGCTACGTCGAACAGCTCGCGGACGGGGCGTACGTCACCGGGGAGGCCTTCGGCCGGCTGGGCTCCGTGCGCGACCGGGACGAGGCCCTGCGCGGCCAGCTCCAGCGGAACCTCGACCGGCTGCGCGACTCGGTCGGCGCCGCCGTCTACATGAGCCGGTACGTGGACGGTGAGATCCACGTCACCCAGTGCGCGGAGGGCCCGGCCACCCCGGCGGTCAACGAGTGGGTGGACTTCCGCTCCGCGGCGCACGCCAGCGCGATCGGCAAGAGCCTGCTCGGCCAGCTCGACCTCAACGGCCGGCGCGACCACCTCTCCCGCCACCGGATGGCCCGGCTCACCTCGCGCACCATCACGAACGAACGGGTGCTCCTGTCCCGGCTCGACGCCCAGGCACCCACCGTGCCCGTGCTCGACCTCCAGGAGTACGCGATCGGCACGGTCTGCGCGGCGGTCCCCATCACGGCGGGTTCGGCCGTGGGCTGCCTCGCCCTCTCCCTCCCGGTGGAGCACGCCCACCGGCTGCGCGAGGCGGCGAACACGCTGAACCGGGGCGCGGCACCGGTGCTTCTCTCGCTGGCCATCTGAGCGGGCCGTCCGAGCAGGCCGTCCGGGCGACAACCGGGCCTCCATCGGCCGACCGCCCGTGGTCGGCCCATGGTCCGCCGGTGGTCCGGAGCACCCCCGCGGACCGGGTAGTATTTTCCCTGTCGCCAGCCGCGAGAGCGGTCGGCGGGAGTCACGCGCCGCTAGCTCAGTTGGTTAGAGCAGCTGACTCTTAATCAGCGGGTCCGGGGTTCGAGTCCCTGGCGGCGCACAGAAGAAAGGCCTCCGTGAGAGCGGGGGCCTTTTGCGTTGCACCTCACCTGAGCAGCAGCTCCTCGCGCCCCCGCTCCCGGTACCGCGCCACCAGTTCCTCGACGTCCGCCCCGCTCAGCGGCCGGTACCCCGGCTCCCCCGGCGGGCGCCACCACACCGGGTCCGCGCACCGGAAGCCCTCCCGGCGCAGCCCCGCCCGGTGGATCTTGTTGGTGGCGGTGACCGGCATCCGGTCGAGTACCCGTACGAACCGGGGGGCCATCTTGGTGCCCAGGTCCGGCTGGGCGCGCAGGAAGGCCTCGAAGGCTCGCGGTTCGAACGTACCGGCCACGGTGGCCATGACCTGGTCGCCCGCCACCGGGTCGGGGACGGCGTACACGGCCACGGCGTCCGCGCCCTCGTAGCGGGCGAGGATGTTCTCGATCACCGCGGCGGCCAGGTTCTCGCTGTCGACGCGCAGCCTGTCGTCCGTACGGCCCGCGAAGTACAGGTACCCGTCGGCGTCCCGGTAGAAGAGGTCGCCGGTCCAGTACCAGCCGCCCCCGCCCCGCGCCGCCTCCGCCGCCGGATTGCGCCAGTAGCCCTCGAAGGCGTTGGGGCCGCGGTTCACCAGCTCGCCTATCGCCTCCCGCCCGTTGAGCAGCAGGCCGTCGGGGCCGAAGACCGCCGCGGGGCACTCGGTGCGGGTCCGCGGATCGATCACCGCGAGGTCGTCGCCGGGCGCCGCCCGCCCGGTCGCTCCCTTGGGCGTCCCGGGCGTCCACTGGATCGCCGCCCCGCCCTCCGACGATCCGTAGCCCTCCACGAGGCGCACTCCGAACCGCTCCTCGAAGGCGGCCGCGTCCACCGCCCCCGCCTCCGTCCCGAAGCCCGTGCGCAGCGGGTTGTCGCGGTCGTCGGCGCGGGCCGGGGTCTGCAGGATGTACTGGACGGCGCGCCCGACGTAGGTGAAGTACGTGGCCCCGTAGGTCCTTACGTCCGTCAGGAAGCCCGAGGCCGAGAAGCGGCGCCGCAGCGCCACGCCCGCGCCGGCCGCGAGGGCGGGTGCCCAGTCGGCGATCACCGCGTTGCCGTGGAACATCGGCATGCAGATGTAGTGCACGTCGTCCGCGCGCACCCCGAAGTGGCCGGCCAGCGACCGCCCGGCCGCCGCGATCCGCCCCTGCGAGCAGATCGCCGCCTTGGGCGCGCCGGTCGAACCGGAGGTGAAGTAGAGGAGGAAGCGGCTCTCCGGGGTGACCCCCGCGGCCGTCCCCGGCCCGGGGCCGGCGTCCGCGTACGGCGCGAGCAGTTCCTCGTAGGCCTCCGTGCCGGTCACCAGGACGCGTACGCCGGGGAGTTCAAGGCCGTCGAGGAGCGGGAGGTGGGTCCGCTCGGTGACCAGGACACCGCATTCGGTGTGGAGGATGTCGCGGGCGAGTTCGGGGCCTCGGCGGGTGGGGTTGATCCCTGCCACGGCCGCGCCCGCGAGGGCCGCGGCGCCCAGCCAGAGGGGGAACTCGGGAGTGTTGTCGAGCAGCACCCCCACGTGCGGCTGCGCGCGGGGCGGCAGCAGGTCGGTGAGCAGTGCGGCCCGCGCCGCCGCGCCCGCGGCCACCTCGTGGTGCGTCAGGGTGCGCTCCTCGAACCACAGACCCGGCCGGTGATCACCCCACCGCTCCTGTACGAGCTCGGCGACGGTACGCCGGCCGGCTCCCGCACTCCCGGTCCCCACGCTGCTGGCTCCCATGGGGGCGCAGGGTAGTTGACGGAGCGTCAGATGAGGAGGGCTCCGGGACCGCCCGTCAGGGCACCTGCGGGGGCACCGTGACGGTCACGCCGTCCGGGCCCGTGATGGTGGTGCCGTCCGGCCCCGGCCACTTGAAGTCGTCGAACACCTGGTCGGAGTCATCGGAGAGGGAGTCGCCCGCCTCGGACATCTCGGCGTAGGTGACCGCGAAGCCGACGCAGGCCGCCACGATCAGTCCGAGGAACGTCAGGGCCACCGCGGTCCGCGCCGTGTTCCTGCCGTGGCCCGGCGGCCTGGCGGTGGCCCTCACCATCTCGCCCTCGGCGTAGTACACGACGACGAGGTCACCCTCGACGATCGTGCCCGGCCCGTCCTCCTCCTCGAAACGGATGCTGCGCCCGTCCCGGGCCGTGAACTCGTAGACGTGGTGCAGTGTCGTGTGCACGGAGGAGTCGCCGCTGCCGCCGCTGGTCGTCGTGTACGTGCGCAGACAGCGCGCCTCGGCGGTCAGCCCGCTGTTCCAGATGCGCCGGAGCTGCAGCGAGCGCCGGATCACCCTGCTCGCCAGGAACAGCATCGCGGCCGCGATCAGCCCGGGCAGCGCGTAGAAGAAGAGATCCATGGTCGTCCCCCGACATTCGGTGCAGCTCCACGCACGCCGTCATGGTCATGTCGACGTGCGTGGAACCTACCCGTGGGGGGTGGCGGAGATCCTCAAGGGATGCTCAGAGTTGCGCGGCGGGCGCCGCAAGACGCCCGCCGGGCGGTCAGAAGGTGACGTCCGAGCAGGCGTAGAACGCGTTGCCCGTGTCGGCGATCGTCCACACCGCGAGGATGACGTGGTGTCCGCTCCTGCCCGACGGCAGGGTGCCGCTGTGCGAGAGCGTCGCCGGGGGCTGACCGCTGTAGGGGACGGTCAGGAACGGCGTGGTGTCCAGCGCGGACCGGGTCAGCGGAGCGTTCTGGTTCCAGCCGCTCTTGGTCAGGTAGTACTTGAAGTCGGTCGTGGAGTGCCGGGCCGTGAACTGCCAGCGGAAGGTGTAGCTCTGCCCGCCGCTGACCTTGGTCGTCGGCCAGGCGCCGCCCGAGGGTGTCGTCGCCTTGTTCAGCGCGCCGAAGTTGGCGTGGTTCGCGGAACAGATCTGACCGTCCGCGGGCCCGGCCGCCGGGAAGCCCTTGGGGCCCTCGACGCTCTGGGGTTCCCACTGGATGTCACCGCAGTTGGCCACGGCGCCGTTCTGGCAGAGCTTCTGCCGGCTGATGGGGAGATCCGTGTAGCCGTGGCCGGTGGCACCGCCGCTGGAGAGGACGATCGCTCCGGTGGTGGCGAGCCCGACGGCGGCGGCGTACCACTTCAGCCGCTTTCGGGGGGTGGGAGTCGGCCGGAGGGTCGACTGGGGAGTTTCTCGCATGCTGCCGCTCCTGGAGAACGTGGGGGAAGTTCCGTGAGCCGTGCGTGCGCATCGCGATGCGTGGAGGTGGGTCCGAAGGGGCCCGGGTGAAGCCGAGTGAATCCGTGTGGGTCCGAGGCGATGATTCAGGTCTAGACCAAGTACCAGATTATTGCCAGGACTTGGCTGTGTCCATATCAAGTCCACGTCAAAAACGGGATGGGTCCATACCAATCTCGGAGGGGCCGACGGGGAGGCCGATCGTGGAGAGGATCCGGTGACACCGGTCCCGTGACTTCTCCACCAGTTCCCCGTTCGGGTCGTCGTTGGTGGCCACCCAGTCCCGCGCCCGCGCCTTGTCCTTGCCGCCCGCCAACTGCCGCTCCACCAGCCGCTCCTGCCGCACGTCCCCCGGCGCCTCCACGTACCAGCACTCCCCCATGAGCACGTACGCGTCCCGCCATCCCGGCAGATCGCAGGCGAGATAGTTCCCCTCGGTGACGACGAGCCGGGCGGCCGGCGGCACCAGGTGCCGCGCGGCGACGGGCTCGTGGAGCGTGCGGTCGTAGTCCGGTACGTAGATGTCGCGGACCGTCTCGTCGAGGACCCGGCGCAGCAGATCGACGTATCCCCACACGTCGAAGCTCGGCTCGGAGCCCTTGCGGGCCGTCAGGCCGAGGCGTGCCAGCTGGGCGTTGGAGAGGTGGAAGCCGTCGAGCGGCAGATAGGCGGCGCCCTCGCCGAGCCGCTCGACCAGGGCGCGGGCGAAGGTGGACTTGCCGGCGCCGGGCGGCCCCGCCAGGCCCAGTACGGCCCGCGGGGTGTCCTCGGTCAGGCTCCAGGCGTCCGAGGCGAGGTCGGCGAGGGTGTGGGGGCCGTCGGTGGCGGCGGAGGCGTGGGGGTCGGTGGCGGCGGAGGCGTGGGGGTCGGGGGCGGTAGGGGCGTGGGGGCCGGCGGTGGTGGGGGCGTGGGGGTCGGCGGTGGGGGTGCGGGGGTCATCGATCTCCATGCCCCGTATAGAACGCCACCGTCAGGTCCTTCACCAGGGCCTTGCGCTCGTAGTCGTCGAGCTCGACGAGTCCGCGCAGCGTCAGCCGGGTCACCGTGTCCTCGACGGAGTCGACGACCGAGGTGAGGACCTTGTCGCGGTGCTGGGCGTCCAGGGCCGCGATCCGGCGGCGCTGCATCACGGCGGCGATCTCGGGCGCGTACTCCACCCCGAGCGGCTGCGCCGAGTACACCTGGAGACCGACCGCCGCCGCCTCCGCCGCCACCAGACGGGTCAGCGAGTCACTGACGGCCTCCGTGTTGCGCAGGGTCGCGGCGTCCGCCGCTCCCGGCGAGTTCGGCGAGAGGTCGGCCGGCAGCTGGGCGAGCACCCGGGCGAGCGCCGCCTCCACGCACTCGCGCAGATACAGCTGATGGTCCTCGACCCCGAGCGCGGCGCGGGCGGTGTCCCGCACCCGCCAGACGACGAGCACGACGACACGCAGCGCGACCCCGTTCGCGTCGACCGCGGGCATCGCCTCGCTCCGCCAGTGCCGCAGCCGTACGTCGATCCGGCGGCGCAGCACCAGCGGGTTCACCCACATGAGCCCGGTGCGCCGGACCGTGCCACGGTAGCGGCCGAACAGGCCCAGCACCCAGGCGCGTCCGGTGCGGCCGCGTGCCAGCCCGCCGAACCCGAACAGGGCGAGCGCGCCGCAGCCCGCGAGCGCCGCCCACTGCGGGCCGCCGAGCCCGGCACCGGTGTGCGCCGGCAGGCCCAGCGCGTCCACGGCGAGCGGCGGCAGGGCGCCCGCCCACCACGACGCCAGGACGCACCCGGTCGCACCGACGGCGCCGGCCAGCACTCCGGCCATGCCCGGCAGCACCCGGGCGGGCCGCTCCACCAGGTCGGGGTCGACGTCCGGGGTGGGCCTCGGCCGCAGCGGGGGCGGGGTGCGCCGGGCGATCCGCGGCTGTTCGCCGGTGCCCCGCCTGCGGCTCACGACGGCGGGCGCGAGGGCCACGGACACCGGCTCGGGCTCGTCGCGGAACAGCAGGTGGACCGGGATCTCGGTGGTCGCCTCGTTGTGGATGACCCGCGCCCCGCGGCCACCCGCCTCCCGGCCGCCGGTGTCCCGACCGGCCGCCTCGGGCGGCCCCTCGGACTCCGGGGAGTGTGAAGTGGTCGTCGTACTCATACGTGCCTCCGTGCCTCCGCACCGGGAAGAACTGCCGTGTGGAACGAACCGCCGTGAGAGAAGGGCTCCGAGAACCGGGCCTGAGAGCCGAGCCCTGAGAGCAGGGCGCTGAGAGCCGAGCGCTGAGAGCAGGGCGCTAGGAGAAGAGGCGCCGCCAGGTCTCCGGCCCCGGGTAGCCGTCCGCCGCCCCGCCGCGCCATCCCTGCGCGCGCTGGAACGCCTCGACGTTGCGCCGGTCGCCCTCGCCCCAGCGCGGTCCCGGGCCCTGTGTGTAGTACTTGCCGAATCCCTTCTTCACCAGTTGCCTCCCCAGCCGGGTGACGTGGGCGTTGTCGGCGCCGGGCCGGAACAGCGCCCGGCCGGGATAGCCGGCGACACCGTGCGAGGCGACCCCTCCGGCCGGGGGCTTCGCGGGAGTACCGGGGCCGCCGGGCCTGCCGGGGCTGCCGGCGTTCGCGGCCCTGACGTCACGGCCCTTGCCGTTCACCAGGTACGACCAGGTCGCCGGCCCCGGCAGCCCGTCGGCGTCCGCCCCGGTCCAGCCCTGCGCCTGCTGGAACGCCCGGGTCGCCCGCCGGTCCGCGTCCGACCAGCGCGGCCCCGGCCCCGAGGTGTAGAAACTCCCCGCGCCCCGTGCGACGAGCATCCGCCCGAGCCGGGTGACGTACGCGTTGTTCGCGCCGGGACCGAAGGCTGCCGCCCCGGGAAAGGCGGCCGTGGCCGGCGAGGTGACGGGCGTGACGGTGCCGCCCTTGACCGGCTCCGACCTGACTCCCTTGTAGCGATAGGCGAGATAGCGGTCCGAATTGCTCCAGTAGGCGTAGGGAGTGACCACCCTGCGGGCGTGCGGGCGGGTCAGCTCGTATGCGATGTAGTGGCTCCGCGTGTAATCCGTCCAGCCGCCGAAAATCACGACGTGCGAACCTTTCTCGGGGTCGGACGGATTGTGGAAGAGCAGCATGTCCCCCGGCTGGAGATCGTCCCGGGCGATTCGGACGCCGTACTTGTCGAGGCTGCCCGTCCATTCGTTCCCGCCGAGATTCCAGGCCATCGAGACGAAGCCCGAGCAGTCCTGGCGGTAACCGTCGGACCAGTACGCGCCCATGTTGTAGGGCACCTGCGCGACGACCCACTCCTTGGCCCGGTTGATGATCTCGGCCCGGGTCGTCAGAGGCGCCTTGATCTTGGCCGGAGAGCCGCCGGGGCCGTGCAGCGGGGTCGTGCCGCCCTGGGGTGAGCCGGGGTCGTCCCCCGCGGGGACACCGGGCCGCTGCGGGGCGTGCGCGGCGGCGAGGGCGGGGGTGGCGCCCGCGGCGCCGAGCGCCGTGCCGGCGGCGGCCGCCGCGAGAACGAGCGCGATGGGGGCGCCCCCTGCGCGGGTGAGGATCGGGCCGAGAGCCGGGGAATGGGCCGCCGGGTGGCCGCCGAATCCGCCGACGGCCGCGGAATGGGGCAGCACGTGCCGCCAGTGTGTACATCCGGGGCAGTCGCAATCGCTCTCGGGATCGAATTCCTCGAATGCCGGAGCGGTCATGCTTTTCCCCTCGCTGTCCTGCGTGAGCTTTCCGCGCGTCTGCACGTTCGTCAGTTTCGCAACTTGTCGCCTATACCGCATGTTGACGGTCCGAATGATGTAGTCGGCCCCCTCCGGCGGTGGGGTTCGATTTCGGCTGCGGCTCCGGTGCGGGTTGCTCGCGCAGTTCCCCGCGCCCCTGAAAAGCGGGGCTGTGCCCCGGCCCGGCCAGGGGCGCGGGGAACTGCGCGGCCGGCCCCCGCCGGAGCTGCGGTCGGACCGCTCCCGAAGGTCCGGTAGAGTTCTCGCGTCGGCGAGAGCCACACGCGCCGCTAGCTCAGTTGGTTAGAGCAGCTGACTCTTAATCAGCGGGTCCGGGGTTCGAGTCCCTGGCGGCGCACAAGAGGTGCGGCAAGAACTGCACAAGCAGTAGGGAAGAGGCTCCTCGCGAGAAGCGAGGAGCCTCTTCGCGTAGGGCCGACCCCGTACGGCCCGCTACCCTCTCGCCATGGCGCGCGACCTCCAGGAGCAGATCAAGAAGCTCATCATCGACCGTCGGCTGCCCTCGGGCGCCGTACTGCCGACCGAGCCCGACCTCATGGAGCTGCTCGGCGCCAGCCGGAACTCCGTGCGCGAGGCCCTCAAGGCTCTCCAGGCGATGGGCATCGTCGAGATCCGGCACGGCTTCGGCACCTATGTCGGGCCGATGTCCATGGCGCCGATGATCGAGGGCCTGGCGTTCCGCACGGTCGCCGGGCACTACCGCGGCGAGGACAGCCTCCTGCAGCTGCTGCAGCTGCGCGAGGCGATGGAGACCGGCCTGGTCTCCCGGGTCGCGGGCAACGTCCCGCCGGACAACCTGGCCGCTCTGGACGCGCTGGTCGACCGCATGGAGGCCGAAGCCGGCGCCGGCGCGGGTCTCGCCGAGACCGACCGCGCCTTTCACGCCACCCTTTATCGGGGTCTGGGCAACCTGCTGCTGAGCGAGCTCCTGGAGGCGTTCTGGGACGCCTTCCACCGCGTACGCACGGATCTCGTGGAGTTTCCGCAGGATCCGAAGGTCACCTGCCGGCAGCACCGGGAGATCCTCGACGCGGTGCGTTCCGGTGACGCCGGGCGGGCCGAGGACGCAATAAGAGAACACTTCGGCAACATCCGTACACGGTTGACCGCAACGGTACCGAACGAGATCAGCAGGCTCCCCAATGAGCGCGTATGACCGGTAAACACCGTGTTTCGCATCTTGCGATCATGGTGAATGGCGTAGAACCCTGGGCAACAAGAGGCTGCGGTTACAGCGCAGTTGGGGGCATGAAAGCGGTTGCGTCCGGAGACGGGGATTGGGGCCCCGTTCAGACACGGATGTCGAGGGGGGCATCATGCAACCGGAAGGCCGCTCCGCCATGTCTATAGGGTATGTGGATGATGTGGTGACGGGGGCCTGCTGTTGATACGCCTGTGAATGTCTAGGGGGACATGAGCCGGCAAGGGAACAACGAGCACGCGGCGACTTCGCGTGTGGGGGGATGACTCATGACGTCGACGCCGACGGGCGCCCGGCAGAACTCCGACCCGTCCGAGACCACCCAGCTGAGGGTGCCGTCACAGACGCGGACCGGCACTTTCCGCAGAATCAAGAAGAACCTGCCGAGATACGACTACGAGCACTACAGCCGACTCGCGGGTCCTCTCACGCAACCGGATCCGAGCAAGCCGTACAAGGTGCAGTACCGCACGCTGCTCTCGCAGGAGCCGCACCGGCTGCGCGCCGCCCTGATGCTGGGCGCGGCGCCGCTCCTGTCGCTCGTGCTGCTCGGCTGGCTGCTCCAGCCGACGCACTGGACCGAACGGGACTATCCCGCGTACGACTTCCTGCCCGCGCTCGACATGGTGATGCTCGTCTCGATCGGTCTGATCGAGCTGTTCCGCTGCATGAACGTGCTGTCCAACGCGCACGCCACGCTGGTCGCCCGCGACCCGATCCCGGTGGTGCCCGAGACCGGCACCAGAGTGGCCTTCCTCACCTCCTTCGTGCCCGGCAAGGAGCCGCTGGAGATGGTGACGAAGACCCTGGAAGCCGCGGTCCGGATCCGCCACCGCGGCCTCATGCATGTCTGGCTGCTCGACGAGGGCGACGACCCCGCGGTGAAGGCGGTCTGCGAGCGCCTCGGCGTGCACCACTTCTCCCGCAAGGGCGTCGCGAAGTGGAACCAGAAGAAGGGCCCGCACCGCGCCAAGACCAAGCACGGCAACTACAACGCCTGGCTGGACGCGCACGGCGACAACTACGACTTCTTCGCCTCCGTCGACACCGACCACGTACCGCTGCCGAACTACCTGGAGCGGATGCTGGGCTTCTTCCGCGACCCGAACATCGGCTTCGTGATCGGCCCGCAGGTCTACGGCAACTACGACAACCCGATCACCAAGGCCGCCGAGTCGCAGCAGTTCCTGTTCCACGCGCTGATCCAGCGGGCGGGCAACGCCTACGGCTCCCCCATGTTCGTGGGCACGTCCAACGCCGTACGCATCAAGACGCTGAAGCAGATCGGCGGTCTGTACGACTCGATCACCGAGGACATGGCGACCGGTTTCGAGATCCACCGCCACAAGAACCCGGTGACGGGCAAGAAGTGGCGCTCGGTCTACACCCCGGACGTCCTCGCGGTCGGCGAGGGCCCGAACGCCTGGACGGACTTCTTCACCCAGCAGATGCGCTGGTCACGGGGTACGTACGAGACGATCCTCAAGCAGTACTGGAAGGGCGCCTACTCGCTGCCGCCGAGTAAGTTCTTCAACTACACGATGATGATCATCTTCTACCCGATGTCGGCGCTCAACTGGATCCTGGCCGCGCTGAGCTGTGCCCTGTTCCTGGGTCTCGGCGCCTCGGGTGTGAACATCGACCCGGCGATCTGGCTGATGCTCTACGGCAACGCCTCCGCGCTGCAGATCGGGCTCTACGTCTGGAACCGCCGCCACAACGTCTCGCCGCACGAGCCCGAGGGCTCCGGCGGCGTGGCCGGCATGATCATGTCCGCGCTGTCGGCGCCGCTGTACGCGAAGGCGCTCATCGACTCGGTGCTGCGGCGCAAGAGCAAGTTCGTGGTCACCCCGAAGGGCGACTCCGCGAGCCCGGACACCTGGTTCGGCACGTTCCGGTACCACTGGTACTTCATCGCGATCTTCATCGGTTCGATCACCGCCGGGTTCGTCTACGGTCACGCCCACCCGGCGATGATCATCTGGGCGACGTTCGCGCTGCTCATCACCGCCTCGCCGATGTTCGCCTGGCGCTGGATGATGCGACAGGACAAGAAGGGGAGAAAGCACCGGCAGGGTTCCCCGCAGGAGCCACCGGCCGCCCCGGCGCCCGTGTACGACAGCCGGATCCCGCTCCAGCCACAGCAGTCTCCGGCCCCTCAGCACGCGGCCCAGCACGCGCCTCAGCACAAGCCCAGCTGGGCGTCGGGCGGGGGGAACGACCAGACCGTGCAGATCTCCCTCGGGGGGCAGCACCGTTCGTCCGGGAACTGAGATACGCGGCCGCCGCGCCACGTATCTCCTCCCAGGGGCCGGGCCGGCGGTCGGGCCGGGGCCGGAAGATCCTTCCGGTCGCCGCCGGCCGCCACGCCGGGCCAGTCAAGCAAGCCGAGTTAGACGGGATTTGAAGTGAAAGACGGTTCCAGCCGCCGCCGTGCCCGCCGCATCGCGATAGGTGCGGCGGTGGTGCTTGCGCTGGCCGGGATGAACGGACCCGCGCTGTACCGCTTCGGGTCGGAGCAGTACCACGAGTACAAGATCAACAGGCCTGAGTACAAGGCCGCGAACGGCAAGTGGGACATCGTCGAGTTCCCCGAGAAGTACCGGCTGAACACCATTCACGCCGCGCTTCTGCACACCGGCAAGATCCTGCTGATCGCCGGTTCGGGCAACAACCAGGACAACTTCGACGCGAAGAAGTTCGACACGCGCATCTGGGACCCGGTCAAGAAGACGATCAAGAAGGTCCCGACGCCGGCCGACCTGTTCTGCACCGGCCACACCCAACTGCCCAACGGCAATCTGCTGATCGCGGGCGGCACCAAGCGCTACGAGAAGCTCAAGGGCGACATCACCAAGGCGGGCGGCCTGATGGTCGTCCACAACGAGAACCCGGACGAGCCGATCACCCTGCCCGCCGGAACCCGCTTCTCCGGCAAGGAGAACGGCAAGACGTTCGTGTCGAAGGACCCGGTCGTCGTCGAGCGGGCCAAGAAGGTCTTCGACAAGGCGACCGGCAAGTTCCTGCGCAACGAACCGGGCCTCGGCCGGATCTACGTCGAGGCGCAGAAGAGCGGCTCCAAGTACGAGACGGGCACGCAGGACAACTACCGCGTGCAGGGCCTGTCGGGTGCCGACGCGCGCAACACGTACGGCATCGCCCAGAAGCTCGCCCTCGACAAGAAGGACTTCCAGGGCATCAAGGACGCCTACGAGTTCGACCCGGTCGCCGAGAAGTACATCAAGGTCGACCCGATGAACGAGGCGCGCTGGTACCCGACGCTCACCACGCTGTCCGACGGCAAGATCCTCAGCCTCTCCGGCCTGGACGAGATCGGCCAGCTGGTGCCGGGCAAGAACGAGGTGTACGACCCGAAGACCAAGAAGTGGACGTACACCGACGGCGTCCGGCAGTTCCCGACCTATCCGGCGATCTCCCTGATGCAGAACGGCAAGCTGTTCTACTCGGGCGCGAACGCCGGCTACGGACCCGACGACGTCGGCCGTGACCCGGGCGTCTGGGACCTGGAGTCGAACAAGTTCAAGAAGCTCAAGGGCATGTCCGACCCGAAGCTCCTGGAGACCGCGGGCACGGTGCTGCTGCCGCCCGCGCAGGACGAGAAGTACATGGTGATCGGCGGCGGCGGGGTCGGCGAGTCCAAGCTGTCCAGCAAGAAGACCCGCATCATCGACCTGCTGGCCGACAACCCGAAGTTCACCGACGGTCCCGAGATGGAGAAGGGCACGCGCTACCCGCAGTACTCGATCCTCCCCGACGACGACGTGCTGGTGTCGGGCGGCTCGGAGGACTACCGCGGGCGCGGCGACACCAACATCCTCCAGGCGCGGATGTACGACTCGAAGACCAACGAGTTCAAGCGGGTCGCCGACCCGCTGGTGGGCCGCAACTACCACTCGGGCTCGATCCTGCTGCCCGACGGCCGCGTGATGTTCTTCGGCTCGGACTCGCTCTACGCCGACAAGGCCAACACGAAGCCGGGCAAGTTCGAGCAGCGCGTGGAGATCTACACGCCGCCGTACCTGTTCCAGGGTTCGCGGCCGACGCTCTCCGGCGGCCCGAAGACCATCGCGCGCGGTGAGTCGGCGGCCTTCACGTCGAAGCACTCCTCGTCGATCAAGTCGGCCCGGCTGATCCGGCCGAGCGCCTCGACGCACGTAACCGACGTCGACCAGCGGTCGATCGCGCTGGACTTCGAGAAGACGAAGAACGGCATCGAGGTCACCGTCCCGAAGAGCCGCAACCTCGTCGAGTCCGGCTGGTACATGCTGTTCGTGACGGACGACCAGGGCACCCCGAGCAAGGCCCAGTGGGTGAAGATCCCCTGACACCGGCCTGACGACAGCAGTCGTCGCGTGACTGGGGCGCCCTCCGCATGCGGAGGGCGCCCCAGTCACATGACGAGCGGATGGCTACTGCTTGCTCGCCTTCGCGAGCTTCAGCGCGTACTCCGGCCACCACTGGCCCGCCTTCGGGCCGTCCTTGCAGGTGCCGTCGGACTCGCCGGGCCGCTTGATCCACAGATAGGCGTCGACGAGGTCGTCACCGGTCTTCGTCGTGGGTGCCTCACCCAGGGCGCGCCCCGGCGGGTTGCACCAGTTCTCCTCCGGATCGCCCTCCGTGTACGGGCCGTTGCCGTTGCGGCTGGTGTCGATCACGAAGGGCTTGTCGCCGACCTTCGACGACAGCTCCTTGCCGTACTTCGTGCTGTCGGGCGTCTTGTAGAAGTTGGACACGTTGACCGCGAAGCCGCTCGCGTTCTCGACGCCCGCCAGCTTCAGCGGCTCGGCGATGTCGTCGGGCTTGCCCCAGCCCGCGTTGCCCGCGTCCAGGTAGACCTTCGTGTTCTTCAGCGACTCGAACTTCTCCACCGCGCCCCGCAGGAGGTCGTACCGCTCCTCGTGGAACTCGTCCGGGGTGCAGCCGTCCACCATGTGCAGGACCGCGTCCGGCTCCAGGATCACCGTGGCCGCCCGGTCGCCGATGCCCTTGGCGACCTGGTCGATGAAGCCCCGGTACGCGTTGCCGTCGGCGGCGCCGCCGCTGGAGAACTGGCCGCAGTCGCGGTGCGGGATGTTGTAGACGACGAGCAGCGCGTCCCGGTCGGCCTTCGCGGCGGCCTCGGTGAAACCGCGCGCCTCCTGCTCGGCGTTCTCCGGAGTGAGCCACTGACCGGTGGGCTGCTCGGCGATCGTACGGATCAGCTCGGCGTCCTCGTCCTTGCCGTCCTTCTCATAGGTGGCGACCTGCTCAGCCGCGTTCCCCTCCGGGTTGACCCAGAACGGGTCCTTGTCCTTGGGCTGCTGGCTCACCTTGGCGCCCGACTTGTCCTTGTCGCCGCCGTCGTCCGAGGACGAACATCCTGCGAGCAGCAGCACAGCTCCGGCCACCGCCACGGACGCCCTTGCCCCGGCCCCCCTGCTCCCGTACATCGAAAACTCCCCCTCGGGTGCACCGTCCGAAGTATCAATCCTGACATACGTGTCGGGCCGCCCACGAGCACAGTCACGCCTTGTCGGCCAGCTGTTACAGCGATGAACGACCGGGCTGCCGCGGGGCGGGCAGCGGGGCCCGCGGACCCGCCTCGCCGCTGCCACGGCACTCCGGCCACCTGCGCGGATAACTCAGTGCCACCGGAGCGGGACTTGGCGTCATTCAGACCCTAGGCCGGAACGCTCATACGTTCTAGAGTCGTCTCAGACGGCCCGGGCCCCCGGCTGTCCGACCATCCGCACACACCCGGATGGGACCCTGAACCTCCCGTGCCGGTCGCCGGGTTACTCCCGCAGCCCGTGCGCGCACGGTCGAGGACCAGCCCGGTCGACGGCTCCGGGGGGAGCGGGTCGTCGACCGGGCAAGGTGCTGCCACCGCCCGTCCGCTCATCCGTTCATCGACCGGTGCCGCTGAGGTACGCGGAGACGACCACGTTCGCCGTGTAGGTGCGGCTGTCCCGGTCGAAGGTGCCGCCGCACGTGATGAGCCGGAGTTCGGCGCGCCCGGTCTGCCGTACCCCGTACGCCTTCCGGGCGTCGAAGCGGTCGCGGGCGAAGACCTGTACGTCCTCGACTGTGAACTCGGCGACCGTGCCGTCGTCCCGGACCACCCGGACCTCCGCGCCCGGCCGCACCTCGCTGAGGTGGTAGAAGACCGCGGGCCGGGTGTCGGTGTCCACGTGCCCGACGAGCAGCGCGGTCCCGGCCGCCCCGGGCCGCACCCCGTCCTCGTACCAGCCGACCGTCCCCGGCTGCCCGTACGGCGGCGGATCGATCGCCCCGCGCGGGTCGAGCCCGCGGCTCACCACGGGCGCCTGGACGCCCAGGGCCGGCACGTCCACGCGCTGGGGCCGCGCGGCCCGCAGCGGCCGGACCGCGGGCGGCAGTTCGACACCGAGCGGCCGTCCGACCGCCGCCACGTCACCGGTGGTCGGCGAGGATATGCCCTGCCGTACGTCGGTGACCTCTCGGCCCCACAGCCACAGTCCGAGCAGCAGCAGCGCCCAGGCCACTCCCATCAGGAGCCGGCCACCGCCCGAGGCGTGCTCCCGGGGTTCGCTCCGTTCGCGATGCCCGCGTTTCGACATGGCCGCTCAGTCCGCGCGACCGCGCGACCGCCGGGCGCTGCTGACGGCCACGGCGACGGCGGCGACTCCGGCCAGGACGAGGCCGACGACCGCGTGCCGGGTGCCGGGTCCCTCCGAGCGGGCCTCGGCGGCGGCGAGCCGGGCGGTACCGCCACCGCCCGCGTGCACGGGGGCGACGGGGGAGGCGGGCGCGGACGCGGCAGGGGACGCGGGATCCCGCTTCCCCTTCTGCTCCTCCTGCTCCCGCTTCTTCTCCTTCTGCTCCCGCTCCCGCTTTTCGCGCTGCTTCTTGTCGGCGACGGTGACCGTGCCCTTGATCTTGTGCTCGAAGCCGTCACAGGTGACCTTGACGTCGTACGTGCCGGGGTCGAGCGTCGAGCGGACACGGGTCTCGCCGCTGAGGGTCCCGGGAGTCCCGGTGAGCTGCGCGTCGGCGACGAACGCCTCGGACGCGGCGGTGCCGGTCATCCCGGTGCACCCCTGGACCCGCAGCCGGATGTCGCTGCCGGGGGCCGGGGAGCCCGGGGTCACCCGGACACCTCCGTCGGCGGCGTACGCGGTGGGGGCGAGTGCGGCGGCAGCCGCCGCACCGGCACAGAGAGCGAGTCGCAGTGAACCCATCGTGAACCTCCAGACACTTGGAGCGTCCTCCCCGGGACTCGGGGACGCATCCGGGGAGGGGGCCCACTGCTCCGTACGGGTGGCTCGTGCGGTGGCCCGTGCGGGTGGCTCGTACGGGTGGCTCAGATCCGTTCGACGAGGTCCGCGATGGAGTCGACGATCGTGGACGGGCGGTACGGGTACTTCTCGATCTCCGCCCGGGTGGTGAGACCGGTGAGGACGAGGAAGGTCTCCATGCCCGCCTCCAGACCGGCCAGCACGTCGGTGTCCATGCGGTCGCCGATCATCGCGCTGGTCTCGGAGTGCGCGCCGATGGTGTTGAGTCCCGTCCGCATCATCAGCGGGTTCGGCTTGCCCGCGAAGTACGGCTGCTTGCCGGTCGCCTTGGTGATCAGCGCGGCGACCGCTCCGGTGGCGGGCAGCGCGCCCTCGGCCGAGGGGCCGGTCTCGTCGGGGTTCGTGGCGATGAAACGGGCGCCGTCGTTGATCAGCCGCACCGCCTTCGTCATGGCCTCGAAGGAGTACGTACGGGTCTCGCCGAGGACCACGTAGTCGGGGTCGTGGTCGGTCAGCACGTACCCGATGTCGTGCAGCGCGGTGGTCAGACCCGCCTCGCCGATGACGTACGCGGAGCCCTCGGGGCGCTGGTCCTCCAGGAACTGGGCGGTGGCCAGGGCGGACGTCCAGATGTTCTCGACCGGCACGTCCAGGCCCATCCGGCGCAGGCGGGCGTGCAGGTCACGGGCCGTGTAGATGGAGTTGTTGGTGAGGACCAGGAAGGGCTTCCCGGACTCCCTGAGCTTCTTTATGAAGGCGTCGGCGCCGGGGATCGGCACACCCTCGTGGATGAGCACCCCGTCCATGTCCGTGAGCCACGATTCGATGGGCTTGCGCTCTGCCATGTGCCGTCTCCTGCCGTACGCGTTCTGCGTGAGCCGTGCGGGTGCGCCCGCATCACCGGACACAGCTGTGTGCCGACGCCCCCAGCCTAGCCATGCGCTGGATCTTGGTGGAGAGGGCGGACGAGGGAGAGGGCGGACGAGGGAGAGGGCGGGTGAGGGCCCGCGCGGTGACCCGCCTCGTGTTCAGCGTCTGCGGCGGGCCACGACCAGTGCGGTGGCCCCGGCGGCCAGGAGCAGCAGCGCGCCGGCCGACGCGGCGAGGACGGCGCGGGGCGACGACAGTCCCGTACCGGCCAGTTCTTCGGCGAACGGGAGTCCGTCCGGTAAGCCGTCGGAGGCGCCCGGCACCCGCTCCCGGTCCGCCGCGTCGCCGCGCGGCTCGGCCGTCCCCTGCTCCCCCGCCCCGCCCCCGACGATGCGGAACCGGTAGTCGTTCGACTGGCCCACCCAGGCGCCGTCGTCGTCGTGGCGCTGTACGACGGCCGCGTTCGCGACGACGTCGTTGGCCACCGCGTCCGAGGTGACCGCGAGCCGCACCTTGACGGAGAGGGTCCTGCCGGGCGCCACGGTGAACCCCGGGAAGTCGTCCTCCCCGGAATCACCGGACCCGCCGGGCACGGAGGCGCCGAGCACGCCGATGTGCTCGTCCTCGTCGGTCCGCTCGAAGGTCACGGGCCGGGGCCGCTGCCCGTCGTAGAACTCCAGACGCGGCTGCTCCGGCGTCAACGCCCGCTTCTCGTCCACCAGGACGACGACCGGGTGGACGTTCTCGCAGGTCACGTCGGTGGTGTTGGTGAGGTCGATGTACCAGATCCGGTATCCGCCACCGGCCTCGTAGACATCGGGCCCGCCGTGGATCCGGGTACGGACGGGAAACTCCCGCTTCCCGGAGGCGGCGCAGGCGGGCCGGCCCGGTTCGAGCCGGTCCGGTTCGAGCCGGCCGACGTGCTGGTCGGGCCCGGACCCGGGGAGGGCCTGGGCGGAGACCTGTGCGGCGGGCACGGAGGTGAGGGCGGCTGCAGCGGTCACGGCGAGAGACAGGGGCTTGCTCAGTCGCATGGACACGGGAGCCTGCCACGGAGGTGGGCGGGGGCTGCCGCGGCGCGCGGGGGCGGGGGCCGTTCGGGGGCCTTTCGGGGGCGGGAGCGCGTCCGGTCGGGTCTGCGCCACGGGGGCACGCCCGGTCCAGGGGCTGCTCCCGGGTCAAGGGGCGGCTCCCGGCCGAGGGGGCCGATCCCGTCGCTCAGCCTCCTCCGGTCAGGGCCCGTGTCCGTCCGAACAGCGGGGCCAGCAGCAGTTGGGCCGCGCCCTCCGCCACCGCCCGCGCGCCGCCGGGCGCGATCCGCACCGGTACGGGGCTGCCGGCGCCCTCGCGCCGGGCATGGGTGTCCAGGACCGCGCCGACGCCGCGTACGAAGCGTTCGGACTCCGCGGTGACCGTGCGGCCGCCGAGCAGGACGAGGTCGATGTCGAGCAGTCCGACGAGGTTCGAGGCGCCCTCGCCGAGGACACGGGCCGCCTCGTCGATGTCGCCCCGGGCCACCGCCGCGAGACAGAGCGCCTCGACGCAGCCCCGGTTGCCGCACGGGCAGGGCGGTCCGTCCAGCTGGATGACCTGATGCCCGAACTCCCCCGCCCCGGTACGGGCCCCGCGGTGCACGGCCCCGCCGAGCACGAGCCCGGCACCCAGTCCCGTACCGAGATGCAGGTACGCGAAAGCTCCGACCTCGCCGCCGACGGCCAGCCCGAGCGCCGCCGCGTTCGTGTCCTTGTCCAGGACCACGGGCACCCCGAGCCGCCGGGCCAGGGCGTCCCGCAGCGGAAACCCGTCCCACTCGGGGAACCCGGTCACCCGGTGCAGCACGCCGTGCGTGTGGTCGAGCGGCCCGGGCATGGCGACCCCGACACCGAGAACGGTGGACTTGGCGGACACGGAGGACACGGAGGGCACGGGGGACACGGGGGACACGGGAGGTTCGATGGACTCGGCGGGCCCGACGGTGCCGGGGCTGGTGCCGGTGCCGGGGCGGGGCAGCCCTTCCACCAGCACCCGGGCCTCGTCCACGACCACTGCCAGTACGGCCTCCGCCCCGGCTCCCAGGTCGAGCGCGGCCCGGCGCTCCGCCACGACCGCGCCCGTGAGGTCGACGAGGACGGCCCACAGCTCGTCCCGGTCGACCTGGAGTCCCACCGCGCGCCCGGCCTCCGGCACCAGCCGCAGCGCGGTCCTGGGCTTGCCTCCCGTGGAGGCCCGCCGTCCCGCCTCGGTGACCAGGCCGTCCTCACGCAACCGGGCGGTGATCTTGCTGACGGCCTGCGGAGTCAGCCCCGTGCGCTCGGCGAGTTCGAGGCGGCTGACCCCCGCCCGCCCGGCCCGCCGCAGCAGGTCGAGCAGCAGCGCGGCGTTGTGACTGCGCAGTGCGAGCAGGTTCACCCCGCTCTCACCGCCGGTCCTGATCCCAGCCACTCGGCACCCCTCTTCGCTCCTTCTGCGCTCCTTGCGTCCACACCCCATTGTCCCCGGCGCTTGCACTTTGGCAACAGCGTTGTTTAAGTGGAGGGCATGACTGCCACAGGCTCTGACACCTCCCGCCGCGAGGGCCCCGTCCGTGAAGGCCCCTTCCGGGTGGGCCTCGTCGGCTACGGCCTCGCGGGCTCCGTCTTCCACGCCCCGCTGATCACCGCCACCGAGGGCCTCGTCCTCGACACGATCGTCACGGCGAACCCGGACCGGCAGCAGCAGGCACGGGACGAGTTCCCCGACGTACGGTTCGCGACGACCCCCGACGAGCTCTGGCAGCGCGCCGACGAGCTGGATCTGATCGTCATCGCGTCCCCGAACAAGACGCACGTCCCGATCGCCCGCGCCGCCCTCGAAGCGGGCCTGCCGGTGGTCGTCGACAAGCCGATCGCGGGCACGGCGGCCGAGGCCCGCGAGCTGGCCGCCCTCGCCGACGAGCGCGGTCTGCTGCTCTCCGTCTTCCAGAACCGCCGCTGGGACAACGACTTCCTGACCCTCCGGAAGCTGATCGCCGAGGGCGGCCTCGGCGACGTCTACCGCTTCGAGTCCCGCTTCGAGCGCTGGCGGCCCGAACTCAAGGGCGGCTGGCGCGAGTCCGGCGATCCCGCAGAGATCGGAGGTCTGCTGTACGACCTCGGAAGCCACGTGGTCGACCAGGCGCTGGTGCTCTTCGGCCCGGCGGCCACGGTGTACGCGGAGTCGGTCGTACGCCGCCCGGGCGCCGAGGCCGACGACGACACGTTCATCGCGATCACGCACACGAACGGCGTCCGCTCCCACCTCTACGCCTCCGCGACGACGGCCCAACTCGGCCCGCGCTTCCGCACGCTGGGCTCGAAGGCCGGTTACGTGAAGTACGGCCTCGACCCGCAGGAGGCCGCCCTGCGCGACGGCGCGCGCCCGGTCGCGGGCGGCGAGAAGGAGTGGGGCGTCGAGCCCGAGGAGCTGTGGGGCCGGGTCGGTTCGGGCGAGTCCCCGCTGACCGGCGGCGGCACCCCGGTCCCGACCGTGCCGGGCGACTACCCCGCGTACTACGCGGCCGTCGCCGACGCCCTGCGCGGCACCGGCGAGAACCCGGTGACCGCTCTGGAGGCAGCCGCCGCGCTGGACGTCCTGGAGGCCGCGTACCGCTCGGCCCACGAGAACGTGACGGTGACCCTGTGAGTACCTCTTCCGCCCCGACCGTCGCCGAACTGGAGGAGCAGGAGCGCCGGCTGACGCTCCCCCGCTTCACCCACGACGACGCGTGGACCCTCGGCACGCTGCTCGTCGAGATGGCCCGCGAGCGCGACGCTCCCGTCGCCATCGACATCCGCCGCGGGGGCCAGCAGCTCTTCCACGCCGCGCTTCCCGGCTCGACGCCCGACAACGACGCCTGGATCGACCGCAAGCGGCGGGTCGTCGAGCGCTACGCCGCCTCGTCCCTCCTGGTCGGCACCCGCTTCCGCGACAAGGACACCACGTTCGAGGCCTCCTCCCGCCTGGACCCCGACACCTACGCGGCCCACGGCGGAGCCTTCCCGATCACCATCGAGAACACCGGAGTGATCGGCACTGTGGTGGTATCGGGCCTCCCCCAACTGGAGGACCACGCACTGGTGGTGGAGGCCCTGACCCGCTTCCTGACCGCGTAGGCCCAAGGAGCGCGGGGAACGGCGCAGTCTTTTCGGTCTTCAGGGGGCGCAGCCCTCAAGGGGCGCGGGACGGCGCAACCAGCCCACCTCCCCGCGCCCCCCAGTGGAACGGCCCCGTGGAACGGCTACGCCGGCGCAAAAACCTGCCGCTGCCGCCCCAACCCGGAAATCTCCAGCTCCACGACATCCCCCGCCCGCAAGAACGGCTTGGGCTCGGGCATCCCCAGAGCAACCCCCGCAGGCGTCCCGGTATTGATCACATCCCCGGGATAAAGAGTCATGAACTGACTCACATACCGCACCACTTCCGCCACGGAGAAGATCTGGTCGCCCGTACTGCCGTCCTGCCGCAACTCCCCGTTCACCCACAGCTTCAGCCCGAGCGCCTGCGGATCAGGCACCTCGTCGGCGGTCACCAGCCACGGCCCCAGCGGATTGAACGTCTCGCAGTTCTTCCCCTTGTCCCAGGTGCCGCCCCGCTCGATCTGGAACTCCCGCTCGGACACGTCGTGCGCCACCGCGTACCCGGCGACATGCGCGAGCGCCTCCTCGCGCGAACCGAGATACCGCGCCGTACGCCCGATGACGACGGCCAGTTCGACCTCCCAGTCGGTCTTCACCGAGCCACGCGGCACCAGCACGGTGTCGTGCGGCCCGACCACGGTGTCCGCCGCCTTGAAGAAGATGACCGGCTCGGCAGGCGGCTCGGCGCCCGTCTCCCTGGCGTGGTCGTGGTAGTTGAGGCCGATGCAGACGACCTTGCCGATCCGGGCGACCGGCGGCCCGACCCGCAGCCCGTCCGCGTCGAGCGCGGGCAGTTCCCCGGCCTCGGCGGCGGTACGGATCCGGCCGAGCGCCGCGTCGTCGGCGAGCAGCGCCCCGTCGATGTCCGGCACGACGCCCGTCAGGTCCCGCAGGACTCCCTCGGCATCGAGCAGCGCGGGACGCTCGGCCCCCGCCGTACCGACTCGCAGCAGCTTCATGAGCACTATCTCCCTTGATCGCGGGCGGCCCGACCGATGGGTGCAGCCATCGGAGGACTGGTCGATCCTCCAAGGTCGGCGTCCAGTCCGCAATACCCGGTTCACGGACTGGACCGTAACTCCGGGGCCGGCCCGCCAGGGACTCCGGTGGGTCAGCCCGCCCCGGACTCCGGTGGGTCAGCCCAGCACGGTGGCGGCCGGCACCGTACCCGGCATGTCCCGGTACAGCGCGGCCCGCTCGATCGCGCTCCACGTCGTGCTGGTCACCACGTACAGCGCGGCGGCCAGCGGTACGAAGGCCACGGTGAGCAGCGTGAAGAAGGACATCAGCGGCATGATCCTGGTGATCGCGCCCATGCCCGGCACCTGCGGCTGCCCGTCCTGGCCACCAGGGGCCGCACCGGCCGTGCGCGCCGTACCGAACCCGGCGGTGGCACCGTTCGCCGCGGCACTCGCCGCCATCATCCGCTTCGTACGCCGGTAGTTGAACGTGGCGACGGCCGTGACGATCACGAACAACCCCACGTACACCAGCCCCTGCGCCCCGAAGATCCCGCCGTCGCCCAGCGCGTCCGCCCACCGGTCCCCCAGCGGCGCCGCGAACAGCTTGTGGGCGAGCAGGGAGTTCGCCTCGTCGCCGATCCGGGAGTTCGAGAACAGGTGGTAGAGGAGGAAGAAGGCCGGCAGCTGGAAGAGGCTCGGCAGGCATCCGGACAGCGGGGACACCTTCTCCGCGGCGTGCAGTTCCATCACCGCTTTCTGCAGTTTCTCGGGGTTCTTCCCGTGCTTCCTGCGCAGCTCGGCGATCCGCGGCTGCAGCGCCGCCCGCGCCCGCTGCCCACGTGCCGAGGCCCGTGACAGGGGATGCACGAGGAGCCGTACGAACGCGGTGAACAGGATGATCGCGGCGGCCGTCGCCGAGTCGTGGAAGAGCGGGTCGAGGAGATCCGCGAGCCCCTCCACGAGGCTCGCGAAGGCGGACATGAAGGTGGCGAACAGGGAAGAGAAGCCGGACATGGGTGAGCCCTCCGTGGGTCTCGTCGTGCCGAGGAGATGAGACGTGACGTGCGTCGAGGTGCGACGTGACGTGCGTCGGCATGACGGCCCGCGAGGGGCACAGCGCAACAGCTGTAGCAGCTGAGGCGACTGAAGCGGCTGGCTGGAACAGCTGCTCAGAGCAGCTGAGAGTCCCCTACGCGGCCGTCGGGAGGGCCCGGCCGGGGGCTCGGGGACGCCTGCGCCCCCGGGCGTCGGGATCGCGCTGCGGCAGGAACGCCGTGCGCTGCTCACGGTCACGCATGGCCGTACGGACCCGGGTACGGGGCACGGCGGGCGCGAGCCGCGAGGAGATCAGGGAACAGGCGGCGAGCGCGGACCCGGCCGCGGCGGTCGCCGCGAACGTGACGGCGACGGCGCCGGAGAGGCTTCCCGTGTCCAGGAGCGCCACCTGCAGGAGAAGGACGAGCAGCAGGACGGCGGGCTTCAACTGCGCCCAGGTCCGTGTCACGGGCTGCCCTCCTGTCCTCTGGTTCTGCTCGTTCGGTTCTGCTCGTTCGGTTCTGCTCGTTCGGTTCTGCTCGTTCGGTTCTGCTGTTCGATGACCTCTTGCCGTTATACAGGATCGACAGGATCGGCTGTACGGGACCGTGTGTGGGACTGGTGTACGGGACCGGTATACGGGACCGGCCCGCGGGCGCCGCCGTACCGAGTCCCGCGGACTCCAGCGGACCCGTAGTACCCCAGGGGCATAGTCGGTACCCTCCCAGCGGGGAACGCGCGTGCGGATGGGGGCGTTGATGGGATATCGGAGACCCGTGCGGTTTTTTTCGGGTGTCTTGGCCACCGGGCTGTTACTGGGGGGCTGTTCGGGGACCGAGGAGGACGGGTCCGCCGAGCCCGCCCGTTCCAGTCCCGCTTCCGGCCCACCCCGAAGTCCGACTCCCGACGCCACTACCACCGCTGACGCCAGTACCGCCGCGGACACCGGTGCCGACACCGGTGCCGACACCGGTACCGGTCCCAGTGCCGGCGCCACGGGTCTGGGGTTCACCCCCGACCCCGACCGTGCGCCGAAGACCCGCGCGGAGGCCCGGCGCCTGGCCCGCTCCGTCGCGGCGACGCCCGCGGACTGGGCCCCCGGCTTCGTCAGACGCGGCCCGTACGAGAGCGACCCCGGCGCCTGGCCCGTCCTCGGCACCGACTGCGTCTGGCAGCGCGAGTCGCTGCCCCCGACGGTGCTCGCCACCCTCACCCGCAACAGCGAACTGCCCGCGGAGGGCGCCAAGGGCCCGATCCGCGTCACCGCAGTCGTCACCGTGCACCGGAGCGTGCAGGACGCCGAGTGGGAGATGGCGGGCATGCTGGAGGAAGCGCTGCGCTGTCCCGACCAGCAGCTCCGCCAGGACGAACGGATCGCCGGACTGCTCTCCCAGGGCGCGGCCTACGGTCTGCTGGCCAACTTCACCTCCGAGGACTCGCTCACGGAGAGCGGCAAGTACTACAGCGACGAGCTCGGCGGCCCGCACTACTACTACTGGGTGCAGAGCCGCCTGGGACAGGTCACCGTGGCCGTCGGCGGCAGGGGTGCGAAGGGGCGCTCCGACGACGACGTCGACTCCGCGCTGAGACAGGGAGCGGGCCAGATGCTGAGCCGCGTCGAGATCGCACTGGAGGCGCCGGAATGAGCGGTCCTCTGCTCCCCACCGACCCCGCCCGGACCGGCGGACACCGGCTGCTGGCACGGCTCGGGTCCGGCGGCATGGGCGTGGTCTACCTCGGCCGTACGGAGGCCGGAGCGCTGGCCGCCGTCAAGGTCATCCGGTCCGAGTACGCCGACGAGCCCGACTTCCGCGCCCGCTTCCGCCGTGAGGTCGAGTCGGCCCGCCGGGTGAGCAGCCCCTGGGCGGTGCCGGTCACCGGCGCGGACCCGGACGCGGCCGAGCCCTGGCTGGCCACCGCCTTCGTACCCGGCCCATCCCTTGAGGAATCGGTCGCCCGCCACGGCCCGCTGCCCACCCGCAGCGTGCTCGCGCTGGCCAGGATGCTCGCCGCCGCGCTGCGCGAGGTGCACGCGGCCGGGCTGGTCCACCGCGACGTCAAGCCCGCCAACGTCCTGCTCGCCGTGGACGGGCCCCGCCTGATCGACTTCGGGATCGCCCGGGCGACCGACGAGACCGCGATCACCTCCACCGACCTGATCGTCGGCACCCCCGGCTTCCTCTCCCCCGAGCAGGCCGAGGCGCGCGGCGCGGCGGTGGGCCCGGCGAGCGACGTCTTCTCGCTGGGCTGTCTGCTGGCGTACGCGGCGAGCGGTCGCCCGCCGTTCGGCACCGGCACGGCGGACGCCCTCCTCTACCGCACGGTCCACGACGAACCCGACCTGTCCGGCATCTCCGACGACTCCAGCGGTCCTGCGGATTCCAGCGGTCCTGCGACTTCCAGCGACGCGGCCGACTCCGCCGATCCTGCCGACGGCGTCGAACTGCTGACACTGCTGCGCCTGTGCCTGGCGAAGGACCCGGCGAACCGTCCGACGGCCGAACAGATCGGCACGGTCCTGCTGGTCGAGGACGCCGTCCCCCACGACGAGCGGCTCGCCTGGCTGCCCGAGGACGTCGTACGGGGCATCGCGGACCGTTCGGCCGAGATGCTGGCGCTTCCCGACATCGAGCCGACCGTCGCCGAAACTCCGGCCCAGGGCTCGGGCACCGGCTCGGGCTCGGGCTCGGGCTCGAAGGACGAGACGGAACCGGCGTCGCCCGGCCGCAGGCGGCTGCTCCTGGCCTCCGGCGCGGCGGTGCTCATGGCCGCGGGCGGAACCGCGGCCTGGGCGGTCCTGCGCGACGACTCCAGCGCGTCGGCGTCGGGGGCCCGCCGCTGGACCATCGGCGTGCAGGCGGATCTGAGCGGCCCCCTGCGGACGGCGGGCGAGGCACAGGTGCGGGGTGCCCGGCTGGCGGTCGAGCAGTTCAACTCCCGTAAGGACAGGCCCTTCGAGCTCACCCTGAGGATCGTGGACGACGGGGGCAGCGCAAAGCGGGCGCCGGCCGCGGCCAAGAAGCTGATCCAGGACACCGATGTGCTCGCCGTGCTCGGTCCCACCAGCGACGAGGCGGCCCGCGCGGTCCTCGGCACGTACGACGAGGCCCTCATGCCGTTGCTGTCGGTCTCGGCCGGAGGTCTGCTCCTGACCTCACCGGAGTACCGGTCCTTCGTGCACTGCCGTCCCAGCGACGCGGCCCTCTCCCTCCCCATGAGCGTCTACCTCATGAAGCACACGAAGAGCCCGACGAACACGAAGAGCGCGACGCGGGCGGGTTCGCTGCGCCCCGGCCTGCTCCAGGACCGCACCGGGCAGACGTACGCCCAGGAGTCCGCCGGGATCAACGCCACGATGATGCGCAGTCTGGGCCGGCCCGCCTACCCCCGGGTGGTCCCGGCGGGCACGGACGACATGGGCCCCGTCGTCGCCGACATGCTGCGGGCCGGGATCGGCTCGTTCGTCTACGCCGGATACGCCGAGGGTGCGGCCCGGGTCGCCCGTGAACTGGCGGCGGCCGGCTTCGAGGGACCGCGGTTCGCCTCGCAGGCCGTGATCGACCCGGAGTTCCTGGAGCGGGCCGGGGAGGCCGCCGAGGGCTGGCTGATGACCGCCTCCTTCGTCGACCCCTCCGCCGTACCGGCCGCGAAGGCCTTCACCGCGGCGTTCCGCAAACGCTACGACGCGGCGCCCGGCTACTACGCGGTCGAGGCGTACGACACCGTCAACCTCGTCGTCCAGGAGCTGCTGAGGACCACCAAGGGCAGCAAAGACAGCAAGGACAGCAAGGGCACGGCGAGTACGACAGGTTCCGCTGCCGCGGGCGTACGGCCGCCGGGGCGCCGGGAGTTGGTGGATCTGCTGCGCAAGAGCCGCTACAAGGGCATCACCAAGGAGTTCTCCTTCAAGCCGGAGGACGGCACGTTCGCCGGCTGGGGCATCTTCCTGCACCAGGTCGAGGGCGGCAGGTTCCGCTACCTCGGCGAAGCTCCCTCCGAGGTGTAGCGCGGTGAGCGGGGTGGGCGGAGCGCCCGCGGAAGGTCCCGCGGGACTGCGCCCGCTCAAGCCGGGCGACCCGCGCTCCGTCGGCGGCCACCGGCTGCTCGGCCGGCTCGGCGCGGGCGGCATGGGCGTGGTCTACCTGGCCCGTTCGGCGGGCGGGACCCTGGTCGCGCTGAAGGTGATCCGCGCCGAGTACGCGGCCGACCACGACTTCCGGACCCGTTTCCGGCGCGAGGCCGACGCGGCGGGCGGGCTCACCGGGCGGTGGGTGGTACCGGTCACCACGGCACAGCCGGAGGCCCCCGAACCCTGGCTGGCGACCGCCTTCGTACCGGGCCCGTCACTGGCCGAGGCCGTCGCCCTGCACGGGCCCCTGCCGGACCGTACGGTACGAGTCCTGGGCGCCCGGCTGGCCGAAGCGCTCACCGAGGTGCACCGCGCGGGCCTGGTGCACCGGGACGTCAAGCCGGGCAACGTCCTGCTCGCCCTCGACGGGCCCCGGTTGATCGATTTCGGCATCGCGCGCTCCACCGGGGCCACCGCGCTGACCGCGAGCGACGTGGTGATCGGTTCGCCCGGCTATCTCTCGCCCGAGCAGGCGCGGGTGCGGGCCGGCGGCGGTGGCGTCGGCCCGCCGAGCGACGTCTTCTCGCTGGGCTGCGTCCTGGCGTTCGCGGCGACCGGCCGCCGCCCGTTCGGCACGGGCACCGCCGCCGCCGTCATCTTCCGTACGGTCCACGAGGAACCGGACCTGGACGCCGTGCCGTGGACCCTGGTCCCGCTGCTGACCGCCTGCCTCGCCAAGGACCCGGCGGCCAGACCCACCGCGCAGGAGGTCCGGGACACGCTGACCGTCGACGGCGGAGGCAGGGTTGGGGGCGAGGCGGAGGACTCCGACTGGCTGCCGCCCTCGCTGCCCCGCCTGATCGCGGAACGCTCGTCAGCGGTCCTGGCCCTGCCCGACCCCCGCCCCGAGCCCGTGACGCTCGTGGAGCCGCCGGCACGGCCCGCCCTCTCCCGGCGCCGCCTGCTGACGCTGGGCTCGGCGGCCGGAGTGGTCGTGACCGGTGGCGGTCTCGCGGCCTGGGCCGCCACCCAGTCCTCGGGCAGCCGCGGCGGCTCTGCCCGCTCCGGCTCCCTCCCCCGGTACGTCATCGGCCTGCACGCGGACCTGTCGGGCCCGGACAGGGCGACCGGCCTGGCGCAGGAGCGGGGCGCGCGGATCGCCGTATCGGACTTCAACTCCGGCTTCCGTAAACCCGGTTCGCGGAACTCCGGGTCCAGCTCGCGTGACTCGGACGACGGCGCAGGCTCCGGCTCCGGCTCCGGTGGCGACCGCCCCTTCGACCTGGCGCTGAAGGTCCTGGACGACGCCGGGAAGGCGAAGCGGGCCGAGGAGGTGGCCGGCGGATTCGTCGCGGACCACGACGTGTACGCCGTCATCGGGGCGACCGGCACCGCCACGGCCGAGACCGCCGTGGCCCGCTACGAGAAGGCCCTGCTGCCCATCGTGTCCGTCTCCTCCGGTGCCGATCTGTACTCCCAGTCCACCACCCGCGCGTACTTCCAGCTCAGACCCGACGAGAACGCCCTGTCGACGCCCTTCATCCACTACCTCAGCCACGCCGGGAAGAGCCGCAGGACCGCGCTCGTCGACGACAGGGCGGCGAGCCAGACCAGTTGGCAGATCGTCAAGGACCTGACCGCGTACCCGCCCTCCCAGGGCACGACGACGACCCACACCGTCGCCGCCGACAGCGAGGACTTCGACTCGGTCGCCGCCGCCGTGCTCGCCGCCGACGCCCAGGCCGTCGTGTACGCCGGCGCCTCACCGCACCGGGCCGCCCGCTGCGCCCGCGCCCTGCGGCAGGCCGGCTTCCGGGGTACGTGCATGGCCCCGGAACCCGTACTGCAGACCGCGTTCCTCACGGAGGCGGGCCCGGCGGCCGAGGGCTGGGTGATGGTGACGACCTACGTGGACCCGGCCGAGCTGCCGGCCGCGGCGCGCTTCGTGAAGACGTACCGCGAACGCTTCGGGGTACGCACGGTCGGGCGCTTCGCGGTGGAGGCGTACGACGCGCTGCTCTTCCTCGCCCAGGGTCTGCGCGAGCTGGGCAACGTGGAGCCCGAACGCGGCGCCATGGTGCGCAGGCTCCGCGAGACCACCCACAAGGGTCTCGCCAAGACCATCGAGTTCGATCCGCTGACCAACGAGTTCGTCCTCCTCAACAGCCTCTTCCTGCACCGCGTACAGGACGGCGCTCCACACTTCCTGGGCCGCTACGACAAGGTCGGGAAATCCTGATCCGCCCGGCTGCCCCTCGGTGTCAGCGGGGCCGCACGGAGCGGAGCTTCCCCCAGACGACCAGCCGGTACTTGGAGGTGTACTGGGGCGTGCACGTGGTGAGTGTCAGATACTGCCCGGGCTCGGTGTACCCGTACGCGGGCCTGACCGTGCTGCGGGGAATCGCGCGGATCGTTCCGCCGTCCCCGGGCGAGGTCCGCGGCAGCGTCCGGTCGACGACGTACGTGTAGACGGCGTCCCTGGTCCCGACGTCGATCCGGTCGCCCTTCCGCAGCCGGTCGATGTACCGGAAGGGCTCGCCATGGGTGTTCCGGTGCCCGGCGAGAGCGAAGTTCCCGGCGCGGCCGGGCTGAGCGGTGCCCGGGTAGTGCCCGACGTACCCCTTGTTGAGCACACCCGACTTGCCGACCCCTTCCGCGACGGGCACGCGAAGCCCGAGCCGGGGGATGGTGAGAACGGCGTAGGCCTGGTCCCAGCGGGGGCGCACGCCGACGGAGCCGAAGTCCGACGAGCGCCGAGACCCGACACCACCGCTGCCACTGCCACTGCCACTGCCACTGCCACTACTGCTATCGCTATCGCCGCCGCCCGAGCCGGAGGAGCCGCCCCCTGATCCCCCTCGCCCTCCCTCCCACTCCCTCTCCAGTGCCTGGACCTTGCGCTCGGCGCCCTCCCTGGCCTGCCGGTTGGTCCACCACAGCTGGTGGGCGACGAGCAGGAGGAGGACCACACCGAGGGTCACGAGAACTTCGGCACCGTTGCGGAGGAGACGGGCGTAACGCGCACGCCGCCGCCGACCTTGCTGATGGACGACGGGAACCCGCACGCGTGCCTCCTCTCCGGTGCCGGGGGCCGCACGATAAGGGCTGACGCACCAACCCACCATCCCCATGAACACTCCGCCGGACGCTCCTCCGAACATCCCGCTCCGATCTGACCCCTGGCCTGCACATACCTCACCTCTGTCGGCCGTCGGCAGTACGGTGTCATCCATGCGCCCCGACACGTCTGCCGAGTACGTCGACCACAACGCCGAAGCAGCACGCCTGGAGCGGACAGCCGGCCTGTATCCCGAGGACGCCGAACACCTGCTCGTGCAGGCAGCGGCCCACCTCGAACTGGCCGACGACCGCCCGCGAGCCACCTCTCTCTACGACCGCCTGCTCTCCAGCACGATCCCGCTGGAGAACCCGTTCCTGGTACGGGCCCTGAAGGCAGCCAACCTCTGGGAGTACGGCCACGAGGCGGAGGCCAGGGCGATCATCGAGGGCGTCCGCGCGGCGGCACCGCGCGACCCGGCCCCATGGGTGATCGTCGCCGAGTCGCTGGAGTCCCACGACGAGCTGGAAGCCGCGCAGGAGACGTTCACGGAGGCGGCGGTCCACCTCCTGACGGACGTCCCGGAGCCTCCGTACGCGACCCACCCGGTCCTCTTCGGCCGCCATCGCGTACGCCGCATGCTGGGCCTGTCCCACGACAGCTGGGACTCCCTCGCGGACTCGCTCAACTCCTCCCCGGTGTCCCTGGACGAGCTGCACGACCCGAAGCGCGTGTGGTCGCTGGGCTCCGACAACCCGGCGGAACTGCAGGCGGAGATCTCCCGCCTGCGCGCCGAACTGGGCACGTTCCGGGAGGCGTTGTCGCGCCCGTTCCCGGTGGCGGTCCTGCACTGGCCGGCCCCTGAACTCACCGAACTCCTGACGGCCTACCCGAGCCTGTCGGCCGAGTACCCGTCCCACGAGGAACACCTCTCGACGATAGAGGCCTCGCTACGAGAACTGTCGTCCTCCGGCACCCCGAACCTGGGCATCGTGACGGGCACGGTCCCGTCGTACGAGGCCTTCGCGGCATCGGAACTGGCTTCCCCGGGTGATGCGTCCCTGTTGCCGCAGTACGCGACGACGCTGGCGGCGCGGGGCCGGGCTGTGGCTTGGCCGCCGGAGCGGGGGGCGGGTTGTTGGTGTGGGTCGGGCCAGGCTTACGAGGCTTGTCACGGGGCGGATCTGTAGACGGCCTTCCGCTGTCCGACCGTCCCCGGCGCCGGGGGCTCAAACCGGAGCCCCCGGCCGCCCGGGCAAGGGGCACAAGGAACTCTCCGTCCTCATTTCGGTACAGACGGTTCCGATGTCCGACCTTTGCAGTACCGTCACAGCATCGATCGGGATGTCGGGCCGCTCCTCCCCCACGCAGGCTCCGACCTGTGTGCACGAGGAAGCCCATGCCCTATAAATCAAGCGCAGCCTGGCAGTACGACGTCCCCACCACCGGCAGTACGCACCTACCCCCGGACGCCGGTTACGGCAAGGCGCTCACCAACCAGGGGTACGGCTTCGAGGTCGCCGTCGCCGACCTGATCGACAACTCCCTCGACGCAGGCGCCGACGAGATAGTGGTGCACTTCCTTCGGGACGCCGAGCGCATCCTGACGCTCCTGATCATCGACAACGGCCGCGGCATGGACAACGCCGGCCTGGACGCCGCGATGACGGTCGGCAAGCGCCGTGACTACGACGACGACTCCCTCGGCATGTACGGCACGGGCCTGAAGGCCGCCTCCCTCTCCCATGCCTCCTCGCTCACCGTCGTCAGCCGCACCCGGCGCACCCGCGCCGCGGGCCGCCGCCTCACGGCCGAGGGCATCGAGGACGGCTTCCGTTGTGACACCGTCGACCCGCGCTACGCGCAGGACCTCGTCGACCGCTACGACGGCGTCATCGAGTGGCAGGGCACGGTGGTCCGCTGGGACCGGGTGCGGACCTTCGAGACGGTCGCGCGCGGACAGAGCGACCAGTACCTGTCGAAGGCGATATCCCGCCTGGAGACCCACCTCGGCCTCTACTTCCACCGGTTCCTGCGCAAGGGCCTGAAGTTGGACATCGCCGTGTGGGACGTCGGCGACGGCGACGGCGGGCAGTGGGAGGAGCTGGACCACATCAGCGTCGAGCCCCTCGACCCGTTCGGCTACAAGGTGCCGGGGCGGGCGCGTTACCCCCGTTCGTTCACGGCCCCGGTCGAGGGCGTCGGCGAGGTGACGCTCACCGCGCACATCTGGCCCGCCAAGTCCAAGCAGGCGGGCTTCCGGCAGATCGGCGCCCTGGCCGAGCGGCAGGGCTTCTACTTCTACCGCAACGACCGGCTCGTGCAGGCGGGCGGCTGGAACGGTCTCCGCAGCCCGGAGGGCCACCTCGTCCTGGCCCGCGTGGAGGTGGACCTGCCGGCCAAGCCGAACGGTGTCTTCAGCCTCGACGTGAAGAAGGAGGGCGTCACCGTGACCCCTGCCTTCACGCTCGGTGTGGAGGAGTCGGTGGACGCGGCGGGCCACACCTTCCAGGCCTACCTCCTGGACACGGAGGCGGCGTACCGCGACGGCTCGAAGCGCTCCGAGATCACCCGCAAGCCGGTCACGCCGCCCGGCAAGGGTTTCGATCCGAAGGTCAAACGGGTCGTCAAGGAGGAGCTGCCGGAGAAGCCGGGCGAGGAGCCGATCGCGTTCGTCTGGGTGCCGCTGCCGGACGACCGCTTCTTCGACCTCGACCGCGAGGCGAACGCCGTCCTCCTCAACAGGTCCTTCCGGGAGGACTTCAACGACGGCCGGCGCGGCGGCTCGAACGACGCCCCGGTCACGAAGACGCTCCTCTATCTCCTCCTTGAGGACTGCTTCGGTCTCGGCCGCTGGGAGAAGGCGCGCCAGGACCGCGTCGACTACTGGAACACGATCCTGCTGGCGTCGGTGCGGGTCCAGCGCGAGCGCCGCGAACGCGGCGTCTCCTGCCCCTCCCTCCCCGCCACCGTGACCACCACCCCGATCGTCTAAGGACCTCCGTGAGCGACGACGCCCTCCTCGCCATCCACACCTCCGCCCTGTCCGGCATGACGAGCGGCCCGAAGCACTTCGCCAAGTGGGCGGCGCTGGCCGCCGACGAGGACCACCCCGACGCCGACCTGACCGAGGAGACGTTCCGCGCCCGACTCACCACCGGCGACGAGGCGCTCCTCGCCCTGTGGAGCCGTCACCTCAACGACTGGGACTTCGCCGAGTCCGCCCCCTGGGCCCCCGACGTCCAACCCCGCACCCCGAAGCGGCGCGCGGCCGCGTACGACCGGCTGCGGCTCGGCGAGGACCTGCGCAAGGTGCTCGACGAGTTGGTACGGGTTTCCGAGGTGCCCGGCGCGACGATCATCACCCGGAAGTTCACCCCCTGGTACACCCCGGAGCGTGCGGAGGCCCGCTCGTTCTACTGGCGGGCCTACGAGCGCAAGCTGCGCGCCAAGGGCTGGTCGCCGGAGGCGGTCGCCGGTCTCGACGAGGCGAGCCGCGCGGTGGTCGAGCGCCTCGCCGACCCGGAGCAGACTGCCGCGCGGAAGGCGAAGGGCCTGGTCGTCGGTTACGTGCAGTCCGGGAAGACCGCGAACTTCACCGGTGTGGCCGCGAAGGCCGTCGACGCGGGATACCGCCTGGTCATCGTCCTCGGCGGCACCCTCAACATGCTGCGCGCGCAGACGCAGCGCCGCCTCGACATGGAGCTGATCGGGCAGGAGAACATCCTGCGCGGCGCGGACCCCGACGACGTGGACAGCCTGGTAGGCGTGGACTACGTGGGCGACGACGAGGAGTGGCCGGAGTTCGTCCGGCACGGTGGGCGCCCCTCGACCCGTGGCGCATTCGACATCGAACGCCTCACCACTCGCGACAACGACTACAAGAGCCTCGCGCAAGGCATCCGCGCCCTGGAGTTCGAGAAGCGCGAACCGACCCGCCCGTTGCACGACCCGTCGAACCTGCACCACGCGGCGGCCCGCGTGATGGTGGTCAAGAAGAACAAGGGCGTCCTGGAGAAGCTGGTCAAAGACCTCAAGCAGATCCACGGCATCCTCGGCGAGCTGCCCGCCCTGATCATCGACGACGAGTCCGACCAGGCGTCCGTGAACACGTCGAACCCGAAGAAGTGGGAGCAGGGCCGCACCGAGCGCACCGCGATCAACAAGCTCATATCCGAGCTCATCGGCCTGCTGCCGCGCGCCCAGTACGTCGGCTACACGGCGACCCCGTTCGCCAACGTCTTCGTGGACCCGAGCGACGGCGACGACATCTTCCCGTCGGACTTCCTGATCTCCCTCCCGCGGCCCGCCGGTTACATGGGCGTACAGGACTTCCACGACCTGGACTCGACGGTGCCGCCGGAGGAGCGCACGTACGCCAACTCGCAGGAGGAGGCGCACGTCCGCAGCATCTACGACTCGACGGGCGACCGGCTCCAGGAGGCGATGGACGCGTTCGTCCTGTCCGGCGCGCTGAAGCTGTACCGGGCGGCGCACGGCGTGCCGGAAGGCCCGTTCCGCCACCACACGATGCTGGTGCACGAGTCGGTGAAGAAGGACGACCACGCGGAGCTCGCGCTGCGCATCAACTCCATGTGGCACGAGGCGGGTTACGCGTCCGCAGCAGGCCACACGCGGCTCGCCGCCCTGTGGGAGTCGGACCACGCGAAGGTCAGCGAGGCCCGCGCGGCCGGCCTGCCCTCGCCGGCCTCGTACGAGGAACTGCGCCCGCACGTCAGCCGGGCCCGCCAGCTCATCGGTTCCGGCAGTCGCCCCGTCATCGTCGTGAACGGCGACTCGGACCGCTACTTCGACCAGCTCGACCTGGACTTCGACCGCACGCCGAACGTCTGGAAGATCCTGGTGGGCGGCACGAAGCTGTCGCGTGGCTTCACGGTGGAGGGTCTGACGGTCACCTACTACCGCCGCACCACCCAGCAGGCGGACACCCTGATGCAGATGGGCCGTTGGTTCGGCTTCCGCCCCGGCTACCGAGACCTCGTACGCCTGTACATCGGCCGCGAGGAGGCCTACGGGCGTAGCCGGACAGCGGACCTGTACGAGGCGTTCGAGGCGGTGTGCCGGGATGAGGAACTGTTCCGCGGGCAGCTGGCGCGGTACGCGGAACTGGTGGACGGACGTCCGCAGTTGACGCCTTCGCAGGTGCCGCCCCTGGTCTCCCAGCACCTACCGTGGCTCAAACCGGCGGCACGGAACAAGATGTTCAACGCGGAGCTGGTGGAGATCCGGTCGCCAGGTGCGTGGGTGGAGCCCACGGCTTACCCGGCCGACACCGCGACGGCGGACCTGCGGCACAACGTGGAGACGTGGAAGCCGGTCATCGACCGCCTCGACGCGCCGCCGGTCACCCTCGCCTGCGGCGGGACGGAGTACGAGGCGCTCGTCTCCACCGTCGACCACGACACCCTCCTCAGGGTGTTGTGCGAGCTACGCTGGTCGGAGCCGCGTCAGTTCTCGCCCCACCTGGAGTCCCTCATCGAGGCGGGCAACCTCAACGCGCCCATCGACGACTGGGTCGTGATCGCTCCGCAGCAGACGTCGGGCCGCCGTACCGAAGGGCGTGTCCTGGGGTCGCGACCGCTGTCGCTGGCCCGTCGTACGCGGCGCAGGGACGATTTGTTCGGTGCGATCAGCGAGCCCAAGCACCGATCGTCCGTCCTACGCATCGCCGGGTCCGGCGGGGCACCTCACGGCAACGAGACCGTGGAGTCACTCGTTCGTCCCCGACGCGGCGCCGTCGTGCTGTACCCGGTCGTGGAGTCCGATGCCGTGCTCTCCTCCGACGGCTCGGTCGACCCCCGTCGTCTGGTCATGGCCTTTACCCTGGTCGCACCGGGTGGCTCCGCACGGGCGGGACGCGGCCTGCTGCGCTTCCGGGCCCGGGACAACGGGACGAGCGACCATGCGATCGTCGATCACCAGGACATCTGAGCACGGGAAGCGTCCATGAACACCGCGAAACCCTCCTCGCCCGCCGTCTCCGCGAGGATGAGTCGACAGGCGAGACGGGACACCGCACCCGAGGTGGCCGTGCGGAAGCTGCTCCATGCCGCGGGCCGTCGGTACCGCCTCAACGTCCGGGTCCCGGAGATGTCCCGGCGCACGATCGACATCGCCTTCACCCGCACCAAGGTCGCCGTCTTCATGGACGGCTGCTTCTGGCACGGCTGCCCGCAGCACGCGACCCAGCCGAAGGCGAACGCGGAGTGGTGGCGCGAGAAGCTGGACCGCAACATGGCCCGGGACGCGGAGACGACGCGGCACCTGGTGGCGTCGGGGTGGACGGTGCTGCGGTTCTGGGAGCACGAGGCGCCGAGCGAGGTGGCGGAGCGGGTGGCGGCCGCAGTGGACCGGCAGCGGCACGGCAACAGGGGGATGGAGAACGATGAGTGAGCTGACGTTCGTCGATGTCTGCTCAGGCGCGGGGGGTCTCGCGCTCGGGCTGGAGAGAGCCGGCTTCGAACCGAAGCTGCTCCTGGACATCGACCCGCATGCGTGCGAGACACTCCTGATGAACCGCCCGCACTGGAACGTGGTGCAAGAGGATCTGTTGGACTTCGACCCTTCGGAGCACCCGGAGGCGTACGACGTGGACGTGCTCACAGCCGGTCTTCCCCGGGTGAAGTCGAGCGCGACAGTGACACGCGACTCGTCGGACGAAGAGATCCGGCTCATCGAGGCCACCGCGTACCTCACCCACTCCGTACAACCGCGCGCCCTGGTCATCGAGAACATGCGCACCTTGGTCGACAAGGATTCCTTCGCACCCGTACGGGACTTCCTGCACGGCGAACTGGAGCACCTCGGCTACGAATTACGCTGGTTCGCCCTGAACGCCGCAGATTTCGGAGTGCCGCAGGACCGCGAGTCGGGTGTCCTCGTGGCTGTGAAGCGCCGGTGGGCCGCGGCCTTTCAGCCGCCTCCGCCCACCGTTCGCCGACATGTGTCGGTGGGGCAGGCACTGGCACGGTCGATGCGGTCACGGGGCTGGTCGGACGCCGACCGTTGGGCAGCACAAGCCGTACACGTCGCACCGACGCTGGTGGGCGGCTCGAAGGCGCGAGGAGGCGCGGACTTCGGGCCGCGCGGCACCAAGGCTCAATGGGAGCGGATGGGGGTCTACACGAAGTCCTTCGGTGACGAGATCCCCGATCACGACTTCAGGTGGGACCCGGCTCTGGGCGACGAGGGGCTGGTCAAGATCACCGTGGCACAAGCGGCGTTGCTCCAGGACTTCCCCGAGGACTGGCGTTTCGCCGGTCGGAAGACCGCTCGCTACCGGCAGGTGGGCAACGCCGCCCCACCTGCGGTCGGTGAGGCTCTGGGGCATTCGGTGGCCGAGGCACTAGGCCGACGATCACACCCACACGCCGGCTACACTTCGGCCACATGAGCAACCCGGAAACACAGACGCACGACTCCGAGGACAGATCGTTCGACTACGACGTCCTCGACCTCTTCGCCGGCCCCGGCGGATTGGATGTCGCAGCGCACTTCCTGGGTCTCACCAGCGTCGGTATCGAGCTGGACGGCAACGCGTGTGAAACGCGTTACCGGGCCGGCCTGCCGACCATTCATGCCGATGTGACCGTCATGCGCAAGGAGCGTTACGACGAGGTCCCGCACACAAGGGTTCTGGCAGGTGGACCGCCCTGCCAGTCATTCTCCATCGCGGGGAAAGGCGCCGGGCGAGAAGCTCTCGATACGGTCACGGAACTCATCGACGAGCTGATCGAAGACCCAGAAGGTCAGCTCGTCGACAAAAAGCTCGAAGACCTCGATTCGCGTACCGGCCTGGTACTGGAGCCGCTGCGCTACCTACTGAAGGCAATCACCTCCGGCAGGGGACCGTACCAATACATCGTCCTGGAGCAGGTACCTGCGGTCTACGCGGTCTGGGATGCCTACGCAAGGGTGCTCGCCGGCGGCGCGATCAAGCGTCCACGCCTCGACAGTTCCGGGCAGGTGCAGAACGAGGACGTGAAGTACCAGGTTGATTACGAGGTACTACGCACCGAGGAGTACGGCGTCCCGCAGACGCGTAAACGAGCAGTCCTCATCGCCCGCCTCATCGACGGGGAGCAGCACCCGGAAGAGCCCTTGAAGCTGCCCGGTCCCACACACGACCGTTTCGTCACCCTTCGGCAGAAATCCGTCGGGGACGACGCGACGCTGTTTCCCGTCGAATCGAAGGAACCCGAAACAAGTTCAAAGAAACCGTGGCGCTCCATGCACACCGCATTGTTCGCCGCGAAGAAGGAGCTGGACGCCTCCCACGATTCGATTTCGCGCGATTCGAAATTCTACGTGGTCTCCAACTATGGTTCCGGCGGAGATCCCAAGAAGCGGGGAATTCGACACTGGGACCAACCTTCATTCACTGTCACGGGTAAGATTTCCCGCAATCGACCGATGGACGCGAACGGGAAACCTCTGTCTCGTTTCACCCTTCATGAGGCCGGCGTCCTCCAATCGTTCCCCGGGGATTTCCCGTGGTCCGGAAGAGACCAGGCGCAGCAGGTCGGTAATGCGGTGCCTCCTGTGTTCGGCATGCACGTCCTTGGGGCTGCGCTCGGCCTGGCCCCCTCTTTCCCGGACGGGCTGAACCTCGAATGGGGCGGCTCCGTCGATGCGCTGCGCAGCGCAGATCTCCGGCTCGAAGGGTGCCCGCGGGAGCGAGTTTGTCCGACCGGGCACCCTTATGATCAGCCTGCCGAGGACTCCTCCACAACCTCACGGCCCCGCACCGGAGCATCCGCGAAGAGCCCCTCGAAGTAGTCGGTGAGCACAGCCACCGAGGTCTCCGGCGCACGCTCCTCCTCCGGGCCCTCGGGCAGCGCGTTCCGACTGACCGGGGAGGCTCCCTCCGCTGCTGCGATCCAGTCGCGCAAAGGCTCCGCGTCCCGCTCGGAGTCCGGCGCGACCACGTCGTACATCAACGTGGCAGCCGACGCGTTGACCGCGGAGGCCAGCGCGTTGGCCTCCCGGCCGGTGCGTATCACCTCGCGTTCGATGAGGCGGACAAGGGCCAGGGCGGTGGGACGGTGATCGACGACGTCCATACGTAGTGCGGTGTTGAGCATGTCCTGGTTCCCGCACGCGACCACGACGGGTCCGTAGTCAGGGCCGTTCCGGAACAGTTCCGCCGTCCACCACAGCCGAGCGAACGCCTGCGTGTAGTGGACGCCACGGAACCTGGCCCGGGCCACACTCGGCGCGCCGCCGTCCTTCTTCGGCGTCGTCGGCAGGTGTCGCCGGACGACGTAGTCCGGTGCCACTCCGAGTGCCAGGTAGTTCCACAGCCGTGCGTCCGCCGCCTCCCGACGGGTCAGCCGGAGCGTGGCGTGCAGGCGGGGAGCCAACCAGGCATCCGCCGCCGTGACGGGCCTCTCCTCCGCCTGCACCTTGTACATGACGTCGTCGATCAGGTCCCGCACCCGCCGCAGGCGGAATCGGGCGTCGTCGACGGGCAACTCCTCCGTGGCCTTGTTCAACGCGATCGACGGGACGTCCTCACGGCCCGTCAGCAGACCCTCGGTGATGTACGTGGCGGCCTGCATGTCGGCGAGCAGCGCCAGCCGCTCCGGCAGGTGCTCGGGTCTTGCGGTCACGCGGTGGCCTCCTGGTCGAGTCGTTCGATGCCACGGACGGTCTCGCCCAACGCCTTGGGCACCTCGGCGCGGCGCGTGGCGGCGTAGTGGATGCGCGGCTGGAGTTCGGCCCAGGTCCCGTCCCCGGTACGTCGGGCGTGCACCTCGCGCAGCGCGTCCTCGACGGAGCGCCCAGGCACGACGTCGGGCAACATCTCGCGCAGCACCTCACCCCGCCAGTCGGGCGGGAGGAGCGGCGTGCCGTCGTCCTCGATCTCCAGGTCGCCGATCGCGGTGTGGAACACGGCGGTCCACACGTCGGTGCACAACTGGGAGAGCAACATCTCGCCCACCAGACTCTCGACCTTGGTCCCCGCTCCCTGCACCAACGCGGTGAGGCCGTCGAAGTCGGTGTTCAGACGGACGGTCGGCATCCGGCCCGACGTGTCCACCATCCATGGCGCGTCCCGGAAGGGGCGCAGCCACTCGGCCGCACGCGCGAAGCTGACCGTCACGACGTCCAACTGCCGGTCCCGCAGCGGAACGTCGGCCGTCACGTCGACCATCCAGTCCCGCTCCGAGGAGGCGATGATCCGGCCCGGCACGCCGTCGACGGTGGCCACCACGTGGACGGAGAGCGTCGCCCTGTCCAGGTGGTCGGGCCGAACGAGCGTGATGCTTCCCGTCCACTCCCGGTTGTCCGGTCCCTCCGGCTCCAGCCGGGCGACGGTCCGGGCGTTGGTGGCCTTCTCAGCCAGGACGGCGACGACCGTCACCTCCGACCAGTGTCCCTTGGTCTCTATCTCCCGGGCCGGCACGGTCGCCGACAGCTTCAGCCGAGCCGTCTCCCAGTCCGGGCGTTCGGCGCGCCCGAGGGCCACGACCTGCTCCACGACGGAGTACCCCTTGGTGTCCAGGTCCTCCCGCGCCTCGTCGGGGCCGCTCAGCCGCACGGCCGTGACGCGCATGGTCACGGGACCGGACGGGCGGGGGTACGGATAGGCCTTCATGCGCTGTCTCCCTTGCCCGTGTGGAGTTCGACCACGAGACCGGTCAGCGCCGCTCGTACGGGGTGCGTGCTCACGTCGGTGACTCCTCGGAAGGAGGCCCGGCGCGCGCCGGGCGCGAAGTGCAGGATGCCGTCGACCACTTCGCAGTTACTGACCGCTACGAGCTCGGCCCACCGCACCACAGGCCGGGGACCGGATCTGACGTCCATCTTCGCGACCGGGCTCATGTGCCAGGTCTCACCGCCCACGGGCACCTTCACCTCGGCGGTGACCTGCCACGCCCCGTCGGAGCCGACCGCGGCGTCGAGGTCGTCGAGTTTCGGCAACGCCGCGGCCGCGTTGCCCTTGGCGGCAGCCTTGCCGGAGATCTTCAGCCGTTTGCGTACCTTCCCTGTGCCGCTGCTGTCCTTCTTCTCCTTCGGGACGGCGACCAGTTCCTTCACGGCCTTGTTCGTCGCCGTCGTCAGCGCCGCGATCCGACGGTGGGCCGACGGCGAGTACCGCATACGCAGCTCCTCCGTCTGGCTCCACTTGTTGTGCTCGGGCGGTTCCGACGTCCGTAGGAACTCCTCGGCCTCCGCAGCGAAGGGAGCGTCCTCGCCCGCGGCGCGCCCCGCGAGAAGGACCGCCTGGAACGGGTCGGTTCCCATGGGGAGGTCGGGAACGCGGCTCGTCCTGACTGTCATCCGGTTGCCGCGCATCGCCGTCACCTGGTTCGGCTTGCCGTCGGCGTCCGAGGCCTCGGTGACGAGCAGCACGGCTCGGTGTTCGCCGCCCGAGCCGGGACGTCCCTCGATGTCCGGCACCTTCAGCGGCACGGTGACAGCGGCCACCTGGCCCACCTCGGTGATCCGCTCCACCGTGTTCCCCGCGAGGAAAGCCTGCAGGGCCCGGGAGCGCGCCGGTTGGTAGATCACCGGGTCGACCCGCTCCTCCTTGAGGAACTCGTCGCCGTTGCGCTGGGTGCGGACCGACGCCTCAAGGAGCGGCTGTCGGTCACCGCCCGTCGTCATCGCCGCCCAGAAGTTACGGCCGAGCGCCTGGACCAGCCGCTTGTGCATGCGTTCCAGGCTGTCCTCGTCGTCGCTCGGGTCACCGTCGGACCGGGCTCCCGCGAGGCTCGCGACATCGTGCGCCCCGACGATGAGGAAAGAGGTGCCGGGGTCGTCACTCTCACGATCGAGGTGCAGGCTCCTGGCGGTGTCCTCGTCCGCCCACCAGGAACGCACCACGTCCACGTTGTCCGCCTCGGCGTCCGGGCGGCCGAGCCAGGCGGGGCCCGCGTACGGTTTGCCGTCCACCTCGCGCCACGGCAGGTCGAGGCGCCCGATCAGCCGTCGGTCGGTGCGCCCTTCGTGTGCTTCGGCGAGGGTGGAGTTGATGAGAACGAGGCCGAGCCGGCTGGTGGCCCACAAGGTGGCCTTGCCCAAACCGTAGGAGCCACCGGCGCCGGAGTCGGCCTTGCGGCTGTCGAGTTGGCGCCGTACGACAGCGGCGAAGCGGCCGTCGGCGTAGTCGTCGCCCGTCAGACCGCTCGCGTTGTAGTCGTCCACGCGGAGCAGCACCAGGCGGTCGCGCTCGTACATCTCACGGAGTCCCGCGCTGATGACACGGCCGACCTTCTGGTCCTGCGCGGCGGCGCTCTCGTAGTGCGGGAAGAGGTCGTCCCAGCGGATGGCCGTGCGGAATCGGGCCAGGGTCTCGCCGGTCAGCTCGTTCAGGGTGTAGCGGACGCGGACCGGCTGTTCGTTCTCCCTGCGACGCTCGTCCAGGCTGTTCTGGGTCGCCTCGCGGGCCAGGACCTCCAGGTCGGCCTCGAAGGCGAAGGCCGCCGCGTTGCCGAACTCCCTTCCGCCGTCGGCGTGTCCGGGGCGGTGGTACCAAGTGATCGGGAGGCCGGCCAGGGTATCGGTGGTGCGGGTATGGAGCGTACCCACGTCCAGCTTGAGCGCTTCGGCAATCTTGTTGATCGTCTCGGTCCGGGGCTCGGCCCGGCCGGTGATCCAGGCGGAGACAGCGGCACGGGTCACTCCCACCGCCTCGGCCAGCTCCGTCTGCTTCATCCTCGTCAGCTGGAGCTGACGGGCCAGCCAAGGCCCGAAGTCTTCTCCGACCTCCACGCTTCCCCCTCTCGGGTCACCGTCCGGCCCACGGCACGGGCGATTGACGCGACGACGACCTGTCAAACAATACTTGACGAGCACATCCCGACCCTCGAAATATTGCTCTCGCAGATCAGATCCTTTCACCCTGGTTCATCACTCCATGCACCTTAAATCCCTTTTGTTCCCAGACCCCCTACGGCAAGTGGGGACCCGAATTCCGCAACACCCCCTTGCACCACTCGAACAGGACTCGCTAACCTCCCGTCAGGAAACGCGGCCCAGCGCCACGTCCCTCTTTCTTTCGCATTTGGTTTTAGTGCGCCGCAGGTCACCAGGCCTCCCCCATTCGTGCGCCCATCTCGTCCTGTACGAGCAGTCTCTGTCGCCACGAACGAAGGTTCCCGTGACCAGCCATTCCATTTTCGCGTCCTCGCTCGGCCCCACGGAACTCCTGCGCATTCGACGCGACGCCGAAGAAACGATTTCCTCCCTCTGGGTCACAGAGAAACAGGAACCATCGGCTCGGACTCCGCGTCTCTGTCCTCACCGTCACCGCTGACCCCACGAGCAGCGGCACTCCACCCACCACGCACTTCATCGTCCCGCACCACGCCTGGCCAGCTCTCCAGGTGACCGTTTCCCGCCCTTCCTCGTGCTCGCCGTTCCCGAATGGAGTCCCGCCCGTGGCCGACGTCGAAACGCCTGTAATCAAGACCGTCGTCGAACAGTCCGCCCGCGTCCTGGAGACCTATCGCGTCGACCCCGGACTGATTCCCGAACATGCGAACGGGGAGAGACGGATCACCCAGGGTGGTTACGGTGACCGGCAGCTCTTCGAACTCGTCCAGAATGCCGCCGACGAGATCGCCGCCGAGCCCGGTGGAAAGGTGCATGTCGTCCTGACGGATACGCATCTCTACTGCGCGAACCAGGGAACTCCGGTCACCCCCGAGGGTGCCGAGACCATTCTGCGGATGAGTATGTCCGGAAAGAGGGGCGGTCAGATCGGACGCTTCGGCGTCGGCGTGAAATCCGTGCTCGTCGTGTCGGACGCGCCGGAGTTCTTCGGTCGTACGGGGTGCTTCGGGTTCGACCGCGGCTGGGCGTACGAGCAGATCAGACAGGTGCCCGGGGTCGAGCGTCTCGGTGAGGGCTTCGAGGCGCCGGTGCTGCGTATGGCCCGACCGTTGGACGAGGCGGCCGAGCGGGGCAAGGACCGGACGCTCGACGAGCTGATGCAGTGGGCGACCACGGTGGTCCGCCTGCCGCTGCTCCCCAAGGCCGACGAGAAGTTGGCCTACGACATGCATGCCGTTCCCTCTCCCCGCAAGGAAGGGAACGGGATCAGCCCGGTACGGGACAGTTTCCCTGCCGGTTTCCAGCTCTTCTCCCCGCATGTGGGTGAAGTGACCCTTGAGGACCGGCGTCTTCGTCCGGTGGTCCGACGGGTGCTCAGCACCGAGCAGGACGGTCACACCCGCATCGTCCACGAGCAGCGGACGGGAAGCCCCGCCGTGGCCCACCGGTGGAACGTCTTCACGCACACGCACCACCCCACGGAGCGCGCCCGTCTCAGCGCCGGCGAGATGCACGACCGGATCGCCATCGACGTCTCCTGGGCGGTCCAGGCATACACCAGGGACGAGGCGACCGGCCTGCTGACGTCCCCCCGGGGACGCGGCAAGTTCTGGTCGTTCTTCCCCACGAAGTACGACATCACCTTGAGCGGATACCTCAACGGGGCCTGGAAGACCAACGAGGACCGGCAGAACCTGCTGGACTCGTCCCCCTTCAACGAGGAGTTGATCCAGGTCGGGGCACGCCTCGTCGTCGACTCCCTGCCGAAGCTGGCGCCCGCCGAGGACCCTGCTGCCTATCTCCCGCTGCTGCCCGGTCGTGCTCGCGAGTCGGAAACCGTCAGTTGGGCCGACCGCTACCTGACCCGACACATCTGGGCGGCGACTGCGCAGCGTCCCTCCCTGCCGGACCAGGACGGTGTCCTGCAGACCCCTCGTGACCTCAACTTCCCTCCGGATCTGGGCAAGGCCACCCCCAAGGATCAGGTGCGGTGGCTGGGAATGTGGAACGCCCACGCCGGCCGTCCCGCGGACTGGCTGCACCCCTCCGCGGAGGCCGACAACCTGCGCGCGGGCAAGGTCAAGCACATCCTGGAAGCCGCCGAGCTGAACCGTTCCACGGTGAAGGAGTGGCTGGAGGCGCTCGTCTCGGACGGAACCCCGGCGGCCTCCGCCGCCGCGATCCGGATCGTCGCCGACATGATCGGGATGGCGTCCCCGTACGCCGTCGAAGCCCGCAGGGCACACGTTGTACTCACCGAGGAACACGGCCTCGTGGCGCCGGTCGCGGGTAAGGTCTTCCGGCGATCGGTCCAGGACGGGCTGAAGGACGACCTGGTGTACGTCCATGCCGGGCTGTCCGACGACGACTCCCTGTCGATGGCCCTGAACACCGTCGGGATCCAGGAGGCGGACGCGCGCGGTCGCTTCGTCGGCGTCCTTGACCAGGGATTCGACAACTACGCACCCCAGGACTGGAACCACTTCTGGGAGCTGTTCCACAGCGCGGGAGGCAGCCACGTCTCCAACGAGGTCCGCTCCCGGGTGGCGACGCCCCTCACCACGCTCCACGTCCGGGTGGCCGACGGTACGTACCGTCCGATGCGAAGCACGATGCTCCCCGGTCCGGTGGTGACCGCCGGATCCGACCCGTCCCTCACGGTCGACATGCGCTTCCACTCGGACGACGCCGGCTTCTTCCGCGAGGTCGGCCTGCGCGACCGACCGACGGGCGGATACCGGCCGGAGGGCGAGGACTGGTTCGAGCGGGAGTACCGCGAGTGGGCCTACGAGCGTTCCCTGGGGCAGCTGGACGATCGTGCTGCCCGGCCGCAGCTCAACCGCATGAAGCTCGAAGGCGCCGCTGTGGGCGGTCCCCTTCACCTGCTACCGCTGATGTCGGACGAGGCGAAGGCCGCGTTCGTGGCGACGTTGTCCGACGACTCGGTGATCGACCGTTGGACACGCCAGTTCGGCGCCCAGGTCAACACACGACAGCCCCTCGCCTCACCCCTGCGCTGGATGCTGCGTCGCCACGGCCGGGTGAGGACCTCCCAGGGCCTCAAGGCGCTCAGCGATGCCGTCGGTCCGCAGCTCGATGCCTACCGTGACCTGCTGCCGGTCGCGGCGATCAGCCCTGAGAAGGCCCGCAAACTGGGGCTTCCCGTCAGCCTCGACAAGGTGCCGGACAGGCACTGGGCCCAGCTCCTGGAGCAGTTGAAGGAGAGCGAGGACGACGCCTTCGTCGGCAACATGTACGTGATGCTGACCCGTCTGGAGGTCGCCTTCCCGGAGGACTCCCTCACCCGGTGTCGCGTCGGCACCGAGTGGAGCACCCGCGAGGACGGCGAGATCGCCGTGGCCGCCACGCCGGCCGAGTACAAGGCGCTGCGCGCCGAGCAGGTCCCCGCCCTGCTCACCGCCACCCCCGGAGACGCTGCACTGCTCGTCAAGCAGTGGGGCATGTTGCCGTACGCGGACGTCATCAGCAAGGAGACCCGGCACGTGGCCGCCGGTGAGCCGATCCCGCTGCGCGATGCCTACCCCACGCTCCGACAGAGGGTGGGCAAGGCATCCAACGAGCACTCCCTGCTGCGTTGCTCCGAGCTGGAAGAGGTCCTGCGCACCCCCAACGGTATGAAGGCCACCCCGTTGAGGAGCGCACTGGACGGCACGACCGTCCTGGTCCTGGAGCCCGTCACCGACCTGGAGGCGCTTGTCGCGGTGGACCGCGAACTGCGCCTGAATCTCCGTGAGGCGGGTTGCCGTCAGGTGCTCGACGCACAGGAGCAGCAGGAGCAGAACCGTAAGGTCCAGGAGACACTGAAGGCGGTGCGCGGGGCCGAGAACGTGGTGACCAAGCTGGAGCTGCTCATCGGTGCCGACGCCCTGCGCGCCGGGCTGCCCGCCGGGCTGCTGGACAGCGAGAAGGCCGCTCTCGGTGGGGCGGAGCCCTCCGGGTCCCGCATCGCGCAGTTGGCGTTCAACGCCCATGGCGACGGCATACTTCAGGTCCACGTCCGGGATCTCCAGGTCAACTATCCGTCCAACGCCCCGTCGTCGTTCTCCGGCAGCTCCCGAGCGGTCGCCTTCGTCTCCGACCTCGACTTCCCCGACTCCTTCGCCGGCGTCAGGGCACCTTCCCTGGACCCCCGGATCGAGGTCTCCGGTCCCACCCAGTTCCCCCGCCTCCACGACTACCAGGAGCGGCTGGCGACCAACGTGTTCGCCATGCTGGACCGCATCGCCCCGCAGCGCGGAATGCTGTCCCTGCCCACCGGCGCGGGCAAGACGCGCGTGGCGGCGGAAGCGGTGATCCGTTGGGTCAAGCAGGTGGAGAAGCTGGACGGCCCGATCCTGTGGATCGCCCAGAGCGAAGAACTGTGCGAACAGGCGGTGCAGAGCTGGAAGTTCGTGTGGGAGAAGGTCGGCGCGGAGACACCACTCGTGATCAGTCGGCTCTGGACCACGAACGAGGCGGGACCGGTCACCGACCGGCCGCACCTCGTGGTGGCCACGGACGCCAAGCTGCGGGTCTGCCTCGACACCGACGCCTACGCCTGGCTGCGCCGAGCCGCGCTCGTCATCGTCGACGAGGCCCACATGGCCATCGCCCCGCAGTACACCGAGATCCTGTCCCACATGGGTCTCACGGCGTCCCGCACCGACCGGCACCTGCTCGGTCTGACGGCCACCCCGTTCCGCAACACCAATGTCGAGGAGACCGAGCGTCTCGTCCGGCGGTTCGGCAGCACGCGTCTGGACGAGGGAGTCTTCACGACAGGTGATCCGTACGCGGAACTCCAGGAACTCGGCATGCTCGCCCGCGTCGAGCACCGGGAACTCACCGGCGGCACGATCGAGCTCACCCCGGACGAGCAGCAGCGCGCCGAGCAGTTGAGCATCCTGTCCAAGGCGGCCGAGCAGCGGCTCGCGGAGGACCACGACCGCAACGACCGGATCATCGCCGAGATCAGGACCATGCCGGACGACTGGCCGGTACTCGTCTTCGCGACCTCCGTCAGCCATGCGAAGTTCCTGGCGGCCAAGCTCAACGACCAGGGCATCGGCGCGGCAGCCGTGGACTCGGCCACCTCCACCTCCGACCGCCGCCGCCGGATCGACGCGTTCCGCAGCGGTCGCACCCGGGTGCTCACCAACTACGGCGTCCTCACCCAGGGCTTCGACGCCCCGGCGACGCGGGCTGTCGTCGTCGCCCGCCCCACCTACAGCCCCAACGTGTACCAGCAGATGATCGGGCGCGGTCTACGTGGCCCCCGCAACGGCGGCAAGGACACCTGCCTGATCCTCAACGTTCGCGACAACATCACCAACTACGGCAAGGCCCTCGCCTTCACGCAGTTCGAGCACCTCTGGAGCAAGAAGTGATCGACGCCTACGCCGACAGCCCGGCGCTGACCGACGAGCAGCGGGCCGTCGTCGACCGGCCCTGGGACGCGCGCGTCCTGGTGACGGCCGGCGCCGGGTCGGGCAAGACCCACACCCTGGTCCGGCGTCTCGACGCCCTGGTCGGTCACGAGGAGGAAGCGCTGGAAGCCGGGGAGATCCTCGTGCTCAGCTTCTCCCGGGCCGCCGTGCGCGAGTTGCGTCATCGCATCGCCACCCACGGGCAGCGAGCCCGACGGGTGCGCGTCCAGACCTTCGACTCCTGGGCGTACGCCCTGCTGACCCAGGCGTACCCGGACGAGGAGTGGGGGCACCGCACCTTCGACGAACGGATCAGGGAGGCGACGCGGGCGATCGAGAAGGGAGCGGTCGAGGCCGGCGAAACGGGAGGGCCCTCCCATGTGGTGATCGACGAGGTGCAGGACCTCGTCGGCGACCGCCGGAACATGGTCGAGACCCTGCTCGACCAGTTCCAGGACTCGTGCGGGTTCACCGTTGTCGGGGACTCCGCGCAGTCGATCTACGGCTTCCAGATCGACGACCCGGACGCCCGGGCCGCCGAGGTCGACTACTTCCTGACCTGGCTACGCAACTCCTACCCCGACGACCTGGTCGAGCTGCACCTGACCGAGAACTTCCGCGCCGAGACACCCGATGCGCGGACCGCCCTGTCGCTGGGTCCCGAGATCCAGCGGCTCGGCCCGGACAGCGCGGGCAAGGAGAGCGAACGTCTCTATCGGGAGCTGTGCGGCCGGCTTTCGGTCCTCCCCGACCTGGGCTTCCTCGACGACCCGTCGACCCTGACGGCCCTGCAGGTCTACCCCGACACCTGCGCGATCCTCACCCGGGACAACCGCCAAGCCCTGGCGGTGTCCGAACTGCTCGCCTCCCACGGCGTCGACCACAGCCTCAAGCGGTCGTTGCGTGACCGTCCCGTGCCGTACTGGGTGGCCGAGCTGCTTCGTCGCGCCGGTGCGCCCACCTTGGCCGAGGCGCGCTTCCTGGAGATCGTCGCCGACATCCCGCTGCCGGACGGCACCGACCCCGCCCAGGTCTGGCGTTCCCTGCGCGGTGTGGCGCGGGGGCCCCGCGGGTTCCTGGAGCTGGACGGAGTGCGTCGAGCGGTGGCCGACGGCCGGTTCCCCGACGAACTCGCGCCTCCGGAGTCGTCCCGGCTCGTCGTCTCGACCGTCCACCGGGCCAAGGGCCTGGAGTACGACCGGGTGATCCTGCTGACCCCGCCCACCCTGGCCGAGCTGCGCAAGCAGCACACCGTGGTGGACCCGGCCGCGGAGTCGCGCGCGCTGTACGTCGCGATGACCCGGCCCCGCGCGGACCTCTGCCACGTACGCCCGCCGGACACCGCCCGGATCCGCAGGGAGCGCCGTACGGACCGCTTCTACAAGGGCGGGTGGAAGGCGCACCAGCGGTACGGGATCGCCGCAGCCGACCGGGATGTGTACCGGGAGGAGCCGCCGGGTGCGGACCTGCCGGACGCCACCGCCCTGTCCGTGCAGGAGTACCTGCTCGAACACGTACGTCCCGGGGACGAGATCACCCTGCGGCTGCGCCACGAGCTGCCGATGGGCCCGGACCAGAGCCCGCCCTACGGGCTCCACCACCGCGGCCGTGAGATCGGCGAGGTGTCGGAGAGCTTCCGCGGGGATCTGCACGCGGTGGAGAAGGTCTCCCGGAACTGGGAGGTGAGTTGGCCCGTCGAGATCGCCGGGCTGCGGGTCGGCTGCGTGGAGACGGTCGCGGGCAGCGCCGCCGCGGGCATCCGCGCCGGGCTCGGCGACCACGGGGTGTGGATGGTCCCCCGACTCGACGGACTGGGCAGTTACCGGCGCGCTTCGAGCGCTCACAAGGGAGACGAGAAGGCATGACCGACAGCACGACCGGACGCCACGACGCCCACTACCGGGCCCGTGAGGCCCTCGTCGAGAGGCTGCGCCGTGACCTGCTCGGTCCCGCCGACGACGCCGTCGGTGAGGACCGGGAAGAAGTCCTCACCCAGGACGCGCCGATCACCGTCTACCCCATCGGCGTGCTGTATCCGCAGCCCGCCGGCGCGACCGCGCGGCGAGAGGTCGAGGAGGACGAGGCCGAACAGGACGGACTCGATGTCGCCCCGGTCCTGAGCCACGACAGCGCGGACGAGTCGGCCCCGGCGGCCGAGCTGCCATCGGCCGGGGACCGCAGGCCCTCCAGCATGGGTCTGACGTTCGCCGTCGATCCGGCGGAGACGGACACGATCATGGTGACGGCACGAGCCGCCATGTACGACCCCGTCGACCCCGAGGGCCGCAAGGTGGCGCCCAAACGGGCCGAGTCGCGGACCACCGTCGACCAGCGTGAACACTGGCGGCGTCGGGTGCTCGACCTGCCGGAGGTGCCGGTCGACGTCACCCGCCCCGGGCGGCTGGACCCGAAGCCGGAGTTGGCCGACGGCGTGAAGCTGGACGTTCTGGTCCGAAGGCCCAGCGCCTCGGGAACCGTCACCGTCACGGTCACCCTGATCAACTGCAACAAGGTGGGCGAGCGCGAGCTGCAGGACGCCTACGCTCTCTTCCAGCCCCGATTGGTCGTCACCGCCGCCGACGGGTCCTCCGCCTTCGTCGAGCGCCCCGCCGCCCTCAGTGCGGTCGACGAAGAACTGGAGACCAGTCGGCTCCTGCACCGGCACGCCCCGACGTTCGCCGTCGGGCACGGCTGCTCGGCCGCCTGGGACTGGAATGCGTCGCAGGTCGGGATCACCGACATAGAACGTGCCGCGGTGCCCGAGGTCCGTACCGAGTTCCTGCCCACGCATGAGGTGCTGCTGACCGATTCCAACCCGGAGATCGACGCCTCCGCACTCCGTATGCACGACCTCGCCACCCGCCCGGACGCCGATGTGCTGGTCGCCCTCGCAGGGTTGGCCGACGGTTACGAGCAGTGGATCGCCCGGAAGGACGCGGAGGCCTCCCAGCTGATCGGCACCTCGTACGAGAACGCCGCCCGCGAGCAGATCCGCGCCTGCCGCGAGGCGCTGCGTCGTATCCGCCGGGGCATCGAGCTGCTGCGCTCCGAACCCGACGTGATGCACGCCTTCCGTCTCGCCAACCGGGCCATGGCACAGCAGCGGGCGCGTACCGACTGGGTACGGGGTGGTCGACCGGGCGACCCCGACGTCACGTCAGGCCGCTGGCGCCCCTTCCAGATCGCGTTCGTCCTGCTGTGCCTGACCGGCATCGAGGACGCGGATCACGAGGACCGTCGGATCTCCGACCTCCTCTGGTTCCCGACCGGTGGTGGCAAGACCGAGGCGTATCTGGGTCTGATCGCCTTCACCACCTTCTTGCGTCGCATCCGCGGCAAGGAGAGCAAGGAGGGTAAGGAGCGTGGTGGCGGCGTCACCGTCCTCATGCGCTACACGCTGCGGCTGCTCACCCTTCAGCAGTTCGAACGCGCCACGATCCTCATCTGCGCCATGGAACTGATGCGTCGCGAGGACCCCGCGACGCTGGGGTCCGAGCAGATCTCGATCGGCATGTGGGTCGGCAGGTCCGCCACGCCCAACAAGCTGAAGGTCGCGGCCGGGAAGCTCGACGAGCTGCGCGCCGGCAAGACCCTGCAGAAGGAGAACCCGGCCCAGCTCCACTACTGCCCGTGGTGCGGGACCGCCATGGACGCCGACGACTACGAGGTCGACGAGGACAAGCGGCGCATGTACGTACGCTGTCCCGGCGACGGCTGCGACTTCGCCTCCGGCTCCGGTCTGCCCGTGCATCTGGTGGACGAAGCGGTGTACGCCGCCCGGCCGACGCTCGTCATCGCCACCGTCGACAAGTTCGCGTCGATGCCGTGGCGCGAGCGCACCGCCGCGCTCTTCAACCGTGACCGCTCCGACGGCACGCCGCCTCCCGAGTTGATCGTGCAGGACGAGCTGCATCTCATCTCCGGCCCGCTCGGCACGCTCACGGGTCTGTACGAGACCGCCGTCGACGCCCTCGCCGACCAGCCGAAGGTGATCGCGTCCACGGCGACGATCCGTCGGGCCGGGGAACAGGGCAAGGCGCTGTTCGACCGTGAGGTGCGGCAGTTCCCACCGGCGGGTCTCGACTCGCGGGACTCGTGGTTCGCCGTCGAGACGCCACGCGAGGAGAAGGCCAGTCGGCGCTACGTCGGACTCCTTGCCCCCGGCACCAGTCAGTCGACCCTGCTGATCCGTACCTACGCCACTCTCCTGCACCAGGCGATGCGCACCGATACCACCGACGAGGTGCGCGACGCCTACTGGACCCTGGTCGGTTACTTCAACAGCCTGCGTCTGCTGTCCGCGGCCGAACTCCAGGTGCACGACGACGTGGAGTCGTACCTGAACCTCCTGGCCGAGCGGGACGGGCTCGACGTTCCGCGCCGCACGGACGGGTACGCGGAACTGACCAGCCGCATCGACGCCAGCGCGATCCCGGCCCGGCTCAAGCAGATCGAGCGGCGCTATCCCGACCCGGACGCCGTGGACGTCCTGCTGGCCACGAACATGATCTCGGTCGGCGTGGACGTGGACCGGCTCGGCCTGATGGCCGTCATGGGTCAGCCGCAGACCACCGCCGAGTACATCCAGGCCACCAGCCGGGTCGGACGTTCCCACCCCGGTCTGGTCGCCGTCATGCTCAACTCGACGCGCTCCCGCGACCGGTCCCACTACGAGAACTTCCTGCACTTCCACTCGGCCCTGTACCGAGAGGTGGAGTCGACGTCCGTGACACCGTTCTCCTCCCGGGCGCGTGACCGTGGTCTGCACGCCGTCGTGGTGGCGCTGGCCCGCATCCTGATCCCCGCCGCGCGACCGAACGACGGCGCGGGCCGCATCGCCGACTATCTCGACACCCTTCGTCACGAGATCAAGCCGATCCTCATGGCTCGCGTACAGGGAGTCGACGAGGAGGAGTACGACGCGACCTCCGCCGCCTACGACGAATTCGTGAACTGGTGGGTGGAGGAGGCCGAGCGCTTCGGCGGCCTTCTCTACGAACCCGTGCGCGGGAACAGGACACCGTCCCTTCTCAAGGCGTACGACGACGAGTCGGAGGACGCCGAGGCCTGGTCGACCCTGTGGAGTCTGCGCGACGTCGACGCCGAGTCCGCCCTTTTCATGGAGGCTTCCCGATGACCCCGCCCCCCGCCCGTCGCCGTGGTGGCGCCGGCGCCACCGCTCCCCGGCACAACCTCCCCCGACGGGGAGCCGTGCGCCGCGCCCAAATGATCACCACCTACGGTGTCGGTTCGCTGATCGCCGTCGACAACGAGTCGTTCGTCGTGGCCGGCCTCGACGGTGCTCATGAGGCGTGGCGCCTGGACGAGGCGCCGATCATCCATGAGCACCGGTTGGCGCGCATCCTCGGCGTCCAGCACTTCCGGCTGCCCCCCGCCTCGAACGACGACAGCAAGGACGGCATCCGGGTACGCCGCTTCCCGCTGTGGCACTCCTGCCCCGGCTGCGACGCGCTCCAGCACGTGCGCGGCTTCAACCCACCGCCCGGCAAGAACATCTGCACCGACTGCGAGGAGGACCTCGTCCCCTCCCGCTTCGTCGTGGCGTGCGAGCACGGTCACCTCGACGACTTCCCCTATTGGAAGTGGGCGCATCGGGGCAATCGGGCGGACGGCGCGTCCGGCCACTGCGGCGGCGAGCTGCGTCTGCGTACCTCCGGTCGTACCGCCTCGCTGCGTTCCGTCCTCGTCTCGTGCACCTGCGGCGTGCCCGAGGTCTCGATGGAAGGCGCGTTCCGCCGCTCCGCGCTCGCCGAGCTCAAGGTTCCCTGCTCGGGACGGCGCCCATGGCTGAAGGACGCGCCCGCCGAGACGTGCGACCAACTGCCGCGCACGCTCCAGCGTGGTTCGTCGGCCGTGTGGTCCCCGGTCCTGAAGTCCGCGCTGTCGATCCCGCCTTGGAGCGACGGCCTCGCCGATCGTCTTTCCGGGCGGTGGGACACTCTGCGCGAGTACGCCGACGATCCCTCGAAGTTGGAGATCTACCTCAAGGGAGCGTTCCCGAACGAAGACATCCCCACCGACGCCGTTCTCGCCCTGATCGAGGCGGAGGACCAGGAGGATTTCGATCCCGATGGGTCTTCCACCGGGCAGAACCACCGTTACCTCGCCCTGCGCAGGCAGGAGTACGAACGTCTCTGTGCCGGGAACGCCGAGGCCGACCAGGACCGACGTCAGCAGTTCGTGTGCGAGCCGCCGTCCGGCGACTCGGCCCCTCTCCTCCCCACCGGCGTGACGACGCCGATGCTCGTCAAGCGTCTGCGTGAGGTCCGCGCGCTCAAAGCCTTCTCCCGCGTCACCGCCCCCGACTCGAACGTCGAGGTGCACGAGGCGGCGCTGTCCCTGCGGCCCACCACCTGGCTGCCCGCCATGGAGGTCCACGGTGAGGGCGTCTTCCTACGCCTGGACGACGACCGCCTGGAGAGGTGGGCCGCCTCCAGCGCGGTGGCCGCCCGGACCGACCGCATCCGCGCCAACCACGAGCGGCTGCTGCGGGAGCGGGCCTCCGACCCCGCGCAGGTCCCCGATTCGCCCGCGGAGCCTCGCATGGTGCTGCTGCACACCTTGGCCCACGCGCTGATCAACGAGTGGAGCCTGGACGCCGGCTATCCGGCCGCCTCCCTACGCGAGCGCCTGTACGCGGACGAGACGATGGCCGGTCTGTTGATATACACGGCCACCAGCGACTCGGCGGGCAGCCTCGGTGGTGTCGTCGCCCAGGGGGAGCCGACACGGCTGGCCCAGGCACTGCGCTCGGCCGTGCACCGCGCGCAGTGGTGCTCCGCCGATCCCCTGTGCATCGAGTCCGAGGCCACCGGCACCGGCAGTACCAACCTCGCCGCCTGCCACGCCTGCGTGATGCTCCCGGAGACGAGCTGCGAGCACAACAACATCCTGTTGGACCGCGCGCTGCTCGTCGGTACCCCGGAAGAACCGGACCTGGGCTTCTTCGCGGCCATACTGCACCCCTGACACTCGATGGATCGCGGGACACCTGCCCACGCCGGTGTCCCGCACCACGCACGTTCCAAGGTCGAGGACGGTTTTTGGAACGGAGCCGGACAGGCGCTTCATTCAGCTCATCACTGTCATGGCAGATTGATTGTCGAAGCGCTGTTGCGCACGGTCCAACACCTCTTCCTCGTCGGAGCCGTGCGCACGAAGCCAGTGCAGGAAATCCGTGATGACATCGATCACGGCCTCCTCGGCCAGGGCCGTGCTCAGCCGACTCGGTTCCAACTCGTCCGTCCGCGTCACCTCTGCGTAGAGGTCCAACAGCGCTTCGGCTCGGGTGACGCCAGGAATCGACACCGGGTGATCTCGGGTGACCGGCGTCATCGTCAGCTCACACCAGGTCATCTTCATGTCGGCGAGGAGTTGGACACCCCAACGGTCGGTCACAGCGGTGATGAGGTCCATACCCCGTCCCGACTCGGAGTCGACGCCTTCGTTGCGAAGTGTGGGGAGCGCGCGGGTGTCAGGGTCATGGACCTCGATGCGCAAGCCGGCTCCCTCCTTGCTCACGATCAATGTGGCGGGGGTGCCGGGACCGACGTGGGTGATCACGTTGGAGACGAGTTCGCTGACACAGAGCTGGGCCGTGTCGATGAGTTCATCCAGGCCCCAGCGGCCCAGGTGGCCCCGTAGGGCGGAACGTAGAGCCGACACCTCCTCGGCCTCCGCCAGGAACTGCATCTTCCACCGGCCAGGTGACACACAGGCTTCCCGAATCACGAGGGCCCCTCTCGTCGCATGTCTACTCCCCTGACCTCACATGAACAGCAGAGCGTCACGCGAGATCACAGAGAGTCGCTTCACCGGAAGAATGACGTGATCCCATCCCGAAATGCAATGTGCACGGCGGGATTCCCACTTCCGAGTGATTGGCAGGCGACCCCCTTGGCGCAAGACTGAACACCCGCTATCTGAAAGAGGGTTGTTGTGGCAGGTTCACCGACGGCACGCCGTCGTCGCCTCTCGATCGAGCTGAAGAAGCTGCGCGAGGCCAACTCCCTCACCTGCGCCCAAGTCGGTGCGGCTCTGGACTGGAGCGGTTCCAAGGTCAATCGGATGGAGACGGGAAGCGGCAGGGTCCAGCCGTCCGACATCGATGCGCTGTGTCGCTACTACGAGACCGGCGACGAGCTGCGGGAGTTCTTGAAGTCCCTTGCGAGGCAGGCCAAAACGCGCGGGTGGTGGCAGGAGCACGGATCGGGAGTGCCCCAGTGGTTCTCCATCTACATCGGCCTGGAGCAGGAGGCCTCCACATTCCGCCAGTACCAGTGCGAGTTGCTTCCCGGACTCATGCAGACTCCGGCCTACGCCGGCGAACTTCACACGACGGGGGCCCATCTCTCGGTTCAGGACATCGAACGGGCCGTGCGTGTACGCATGGAGCGCCAGAGCATGCTGACGCGGCCTGAAGCCCCGGACGCCTGGTTCGTCGTGAACGAGGGGTCTCTCCGCAATGTCATCGGGGAGCGGGCACTGATGCGAGAACAGCTCGAACGTCTCTTGGAGTGCTCGGAGCTGCCGAGTGTGACCCTGCAGATCCTCCCGTTCGACTCAGGAACCTACCCGGCAACGGGATCGTTCACCATGCTCGGTTTCCCCGACCAGGAGGACCCGGACATCGTGTACCGGGACGGCATCACCGATGCCGTCTACCTCGAAGGGGAGCATCATGTGCGGGAGTACGCCAGGGCCTTCGACGGCTTGAGGGCCGCCGCCCTGAGCCCTCAACGCTCCGCCCAACTGATCAAGTCCGTTCTTAAGGAATACGCAGGATGAAGATTGTGCGGCCCGCTCCGGACGCCCCCTCGTCGTGGTTCAAGTCCTCCTACAGCAACGGTGCGGGCGGCGAGTGCGTCGAGTGCACCCACGTCGATGGCCGCTTGCACGTGCGTGACTCCAAGCGAGCGGGCGGACCGATGGTGGCTGTCCGTGCGTACGCCTGGCAGGCATTCATACGGGTGCTGTAGGGCCACCTCTGATGACTGGATGAGTTGAGCTCCGTGGAGCCGAGTGGGTGTTCGTGAGTCCTGCTTCCAAAGTGCTGCTTGGGCCGCCCGCTTCTTGGGAGTGTCGTGCTTCCGCGGGCCGTGTAAAGGGCGGCCTGCGGCCGTCGCCTGCGGCGATTGCGCTTCGCTTCACCCTTGACTCGGCCCGCTCCAGCACGGGTTGGAAGCGAGCGCGCGGCCCGGAAGAGTGGGGGCCCACCAGGCGTGTTTGCGGGTGGGTTGGTTGGGCTGTGGGGCGGGGTTTTCGGGCGCAGTCGCGTCTCGCCGGTACGCCGGGCTGGCTCAGCGGCTTTCTGTGTGTGGTTGCCACTTGGCTGGGGCGGTGCGGCTGCGTTGGTGGCCCGGTGGGTGTCTCTCTCCCCCCGGCCCCGTCTCGCGTCGCGTCCCGTCGCTCCTGTGACCCAAGTCTCTTTGCTCCCGTGCAGCAGAAGCGCGGGCTTCTCCGTCGAGGGGGGTGACAGGAAGGGAGGGGCGTGTGGATCTGGTGAGTGGGTGGCATCGGGGGGTCGGTGGGCGTGGCGAGGTCGAGGCCGCGGAGATGGATTTTCGTGGGTTCGTCGATGCTCGGGCCGCCGCCCTGTTCCGTGGGGCTCTTGTGCTGACCGGGAACCGTGAGGCCGCTGAGGACCTGGTTCAGGAGACTCTGGAGCGGGTCTGCCGTAAGTGGCGGGTGGTGGCGGGCAAGGACGCCCCGGACGCGTACGTGCGGCGGATCATGGTGAATCTGGCCAACGACCGGTGGCGGCGGTTCCGTCGCGTGGCTCCGCAGCAGGTCGGCGACGATCTGGCGGCTCCGGGCGACGAGTACGGACGTATCGACAGCAGGGACCAGTTGGTCCGCGCCCTGCAGGGGCTGCCGATGCGGATGCGGACGGTCGTGGTGCTGCGGTACTTCCACGATCTGTCCGACGCCGAGATCGCCGCCGATCTGCGGATCTCGCAGAGCACCGTACGGTCCCAGCTCGCCCGCGGGATGGAAAAGCTCCGGAGCCAGTTCCCCTCACTCTCCTCCCCACCCTCCTCGCCGCAGCCCATGGAAGGACGCCGATGAACGCGCATGACGGGCGGCCCTTCGGCTGCGGCGATCACACACAATTCGAGCAGGAACTGGTGAACGCCATGAACGACTTCGCGAACTCCGCCGACGCGCCCGGCTTCGACGCGTCCGGTATCGCCCGCAGGTCCCGCCGGAAGCGGGCCACCTTCATAGCCGGTATCTCGGCCGCCCTCATCGTGGCCGGCGGCGGTACCGCCCTCGCCTCCATCACCGGCAGTTCGGACTCGGCGCAGTCCTCCCCCGCCGCCACCATCACCGCGGCACCCGACAAGGACGCCGCCACGCTGCTGTACGCCCACCCCCAGGGCCTCACCATCCCCATCGAGCTCCTCGGCCGGAGCCTGGACGACGTCAAGGGGCAGATCGCGAAGACCCAGACCGAGCTGGGCACGGTCAACAAGGCGGACTGCGGCACGTACGGCAAGCCCGGCACCGTGATCCAGGTCGACCCGCACAGCCCGAAGACAGTGGCCAAAGGCGACACCGTCAATGTGACGCTCTGCGCCGGCTGATCCGGAGCACCTCCTGGGTCACCGTCACCCTCTGGTCAACTCCCTGGTCAACTCCCTGGTCCAGTCTCTGATCCGCTCCCGGATCCTTGCGCTCGATCCGCTCCCTTTCCCTCCCGTTCCCTCCTGGTACCGGTGCCCGGAGGGGCGGGGCCCGGCGCACTCGGGGATGATCTGTCCCATGGGGCATGAGAAAGGGCGCGGGGCGGACATGGACGACGCCCGGGCGTGGGACGAGCGGCTGGCCTGGACGTACGGACTGATTTCGAAGGATCCGGCCGAACGGGCCGTCGCACTCGATCACTTGGCCTCCGCCAGGAAGGCGACGGCGGAGGCCGCGGCGCGGTTCAACTCGGCGTTGCTGAGGTTGCAGGAGCAGGGGGTGGAGAACCCGTACGAGGTTCCGGCCCTGCGGTCGGCCTGGGAGGAGCGTCTGCGGGTCGGGAGCCGTTCGCTGCCCGACGGTGTGTGGTACCGATTCGACCACGAGGACATCGCCTCGTGGCCGGGGCTGCCCTACGCCCTGCTCTTCCTTGAGTGGGAAGCCCGCTTTCCGGATGAGTGGACCCTCACCGCCAAGGAGTGGGGGACGAAGGAACTGCTCATCCGGCATCTGGCCGTGGACTCCATCGGGCGGGATCCGGTGGCCCGGGCCAAGCTGATCGACCTGGTGGAGATCGTCGTGCGGCGGGCGTACCGCTGCAAGGACCGCGAGTACGTGCGCATCGCCCGGGTCGTCGACGGGCCTCCGCTGCGCGTACGGCTCGAAGCGGCCCGGCGTTCGGAGAACCCCTGGGCCCGGTTGCACGCCGGGTACGTGCTGTGGCTGCTGGACCGGCCCGAGGTGCCCAACAGCCGTCGTGTCTGGCGGACTTGGCTCGCGGACACCCAGCAGTGAACGGCGGCGCTCCGTACCCGGCAACCTTTCCGTCCACTGCTGCCACCAAGCTCTGACATCCCCCCAACTCCCGTAAAGGGAAGGTCAGATGAGCCGCAGCAGCGACAACGGCAACAGTTACGGCGACAACCACGGTCACAGCACCGGCAACAGCGACAGCGACAGCGATCGTCGGGCGGGCGATCGGGCGAGCAGTCGCAGACGGTTTCTGGGCGGTGCGGCCGGTGCCGGGGTCCTCGGTGCTCTGGGTCTGCCCGGTACCGCTCGTGCCGCCGCGGCGGCGGCCGGGACCCTCTACATCGCCAGTGACTCCACCGCGCAGACCTACAGCTCCGGCTACTACCCCCAGGCCGGCTGGGGCCAGAAGCTGTCCTCGTACTTCACCTCGAACATCACCGTCGCCAACCGTGCCATCGGCGGGCGCAGTTCGCGTTCCTTCATCGAGCAGGGGCGGCTGGCCGCGATCCACCAGGTGATCAAGGCCGGCGACTACCTCTTCGTGCAGTTCGGGCACAACGACGCCACCGTGGGCAACGCCGAGCGGTACACCTCCCCCGGCGACTACAAGGAGTACCTGCGCAACGACTACATCCGGGGCACCCGGGCGCGCGGCGCGACACCGGTCGTCGTGACGCCCGTCTCGCGGCGCTCCTACAACGCCACCACCGGGAAGTTCAACGTCTCCTTCCCCGAGTACGTGAACGCCGCGAAGGCGGTCGCGCAGGAGGAGGGGGCCGCGCTGGTCGATCTCTCGGCGTCCAGCCGGGCCTATCTCGACGGGATCGGCGTCGAGGCCTCCAAGGGGATCTTCCTCTGGCTGGCCGCGGGGCAGTATCCGAACTTCCCCGACGGGGTGCAGGACAACACCCACTTCCAGGAGCGGGGCGCCGTCGAGATGGCCCGCCTGGTCGCCCGCGCGGTGGCGGGGCTGGGGCTGCCGCTGTCGGGAGAGGTGCTGCCGGGCGCCCGGTAGGCCGGGTCGGCGAGCTGGTGGACCGGCGGGCTAGTCTCGGCTGATCGACGGACGCGGCAGCACAGGAGGCAGTGATGGCGAAGGTACCGGCCGCGGTGGTGGCCGCCGGTGGGCTCATCGGCGGGTACGGGGCCGCCCGCTGGACCAGGAAGCGGCAGCTCGGCGGGGTCGTACTCGCCGCCGCCGGGGCAGCGGCCGCCCAGCGGTGGCGGCAGCAGGCCGGCGGGTGGGCCGCCGGGGCGCTGTCCGTCGCGTACGTCGCCGCCTTCGCCGGATCCCATCCGCTCGCCAAGAAGGTCGGGGCGTGGCCCGCGGTGTTCGGGGCCGCCGGGGCCGTCGCCCTGGCGTCGTGGGCCGTGGCAGACCGGCGGGGCTGAGACCATTCGGCCCCACCGGTCATCGCCCCACGGGTCACCGCACCACCAGTCACCACACCACGGGTCACCGCACCACCGGTCACCACACCACGGGTCATCCCCCCGCCCGGCGTCACCGGCCACTCGACCTCACCGGCCGGTACTGATCACTCGTCGATCGCCGTGCCGAAGGCGGCGCCGTCGCCCGGGGCGCCGAGCGACTGCGCGCCGTACAGCCACGAGCCGGTCGTGACGAGTCCCTTCGTGCTCGCGGACAGGTGCCAGACAACCCCGTCGTCGCTGTCCTCGTCCGGCGCGGCGGCCAGCAGTTCGGAGCGGCCGTCGTGGTCCGTGTCGGCGAGCCGCACCTGCTGCCCCCACGCGTCACCGGCCTCCGCGGTACCGGGAACCTCGGCGCTGTTCTGGTCGAAGGACTGGGCACCCGTGGCCGTCAGACCCTCGGCCGAGCCGCGCAGCAGCCACACCGCGCCCGCGTCCGGGACGGTGCCGACGTCCTCGCCGGGAGCGCCCACGGCGACGTCCGCGTAACCGTCCCCGTCGACATCGGCGACCGACAGCTCGGTGCCCCACGCGTCACCGCGCTCGCCGGTGCCGGGCACGCCCGGGGAGTTCTGCGTCCAGTACTGGGGTGCCTCCTCGGTCGCGTCCTCGGGAGCCTCCTGGCCCCTCAGGCCGCTGTCACCGCCGTAGTAGACGCCGATCAGGCCACCTGTCATGCCCTCCGCCTCGTGGTCGAGGCTGCTGTTGTGGCCCGTGACGAGGTCGTCGTACCCGTCGTTGTCGATGTCTCCCGACGCGGTGGAGACACCGCCGCGCAGGTCACGCTGGTAGGTCACACCGCTCTCGCCGCCCGAGTAGACCGACGACCAGCCCTGGGCGTGGCCGTCGCCGGGGCCGTACCCCGAGATGACCAGCTCGGCGTAGCCGTCCGAGTCGTAGTCGCCGGTGGTCAGGTAGGCCGGCGTGAGGGCGCGCCCGGCGGGGTGCGCGGTCGTGTCGAGGGTGCCCGTGTGCCGCAGCGCGCCCGCGCTGTAGGTGAAGAGTTCCGCACCGCGGTGGTCGGTCACGGCGACGACGTCGCCCTGCGTCGCCCCCGTCAGCCGTGCCGCGGTGGCGGCGGAGCCGAAGCGGGTCCCGGCGGCCGGGTCAGCGGACGCGATCGTGACGCTGCGGGCGGTGCCCAGTCCGGCCTCGGAGCCGAACAGCACGGTCACCCGGCCGGCGTCCTCCAGCGAACCGACCTCCTCGCCGGGCGCCCCGATCACCGCATCGTCGTAACCGTCGGCATCGAGGTCACCCGTGGCGACGGCCGAGCCGAAGGAGTCGGATGTCTGCGAGGTGCCGGGGACTCCGGCGGTGGACTGGCTGAAGACCGCGGTACGGGCCCCGGGGACGCTGTCGTTCTTGCCCATGCCGTTGGCCGCCCCGTACTGGACGGTGACGAATCCGGCGCCCGCCTTGCCGTCGACGGTGCCTCTCGGCGCGCCGATCAGGACGTCGTTGTAGCCGTCGCCGTCGAAGTCGGAGTTGCGGTCGTTCGCGGAGGTCCCGCCAGGGGTGCCCGCGAAGGAGGCGGGCGCGGCGGCGATGGCGAGGCCGCCCAGCAGCAGGAAGGAGGCCGCGGACACGGCGACGGAGACGGTCCTGCGGCGGGAGCCGAGGTTGTTGATGGTCATGATGTGTTCCCCCGTTGATGAAGTGTCAGGTGAGAACGGAAGCCCGGCTTGTATGTGAATACACGGGTAAAGCCGAGTTGCTCTCACTCACGCCCACTTCGACACGAGTCATGCCGGGAGAGTTGTGGCACCAGAGGGGGCCGTGACGCAGCGGTTACGTCTGTTGCGGTACGCGGACCTCATGGCCGCGGTCGAAGTCCGCACCGCCCTTCGCACCACCGACCGCACCGCCGTTCGCACCACCCTTCACACCGCCGACCGCACCGCCCTTCACACCACCGGCCGCGCCGCCGTCCGGCGCTCCGCGGAACGCCCTCCGGTACGCCTGCGGGCTCGTCCCCACCACCCTCCTGAACCGGTCCCGGAAGGCGGTCGGCGAGCCGAACCCCGCCTGGACGGCGATGCGTTCGACCGGATGGGAGGTGCTCTCCAGCAGGTGCTGGGCCCTGCGCACCCGCGCCCGGTGCAGCCACTGCAGGGGCGTCGTACCGGTCTGCTCGCGGAACCGGCGGTTGAGCGTACGCGCGCTGGTGCCGGCCCGGGCGGCGATGTCGTCCAGCGTCAGATCGCGGTCGGCGTTCTCCTCCAGCCAGTTCAGCAAGGGCTCCATCGTCGTGCCCGCCGGGGCCGGGGGCTGGGTGTGGACGATGAACTGGGCCTGCCCGCCCTCCCGTTCGAGCGGCATGACGGACATCCGGGCGGCGTGGGCGGCGACGGCCGAGCCGTAGTCCTTGCGGATCATGTGCAGGCACATGTCCATGGCCGCGGCGGCCCCCGCGGAGGTGAGGAACTGGCCGTTGTCGACGTACAGGACGTTGGGGTCGACCGTCACCGCCGGGTGCATGGCCGTCAGGTCGGCCGCCGCGATCCAGTGCGTGGTCGCCCGCTGCCCGTCCAGCAGCCCGGTGGCGGCGAAGATGAACGCGCCGACGCAGATGGAGGCGATACGCGTCCCGTTCGCGGCCGCCGCGCGCAGGGCCTCGGTCACGCCGGGCGGCAGCGGGGAGGTCGGGTCGGTGGTGCCGGGCACGATGATCGTGTCCGCCTCGGCCAGCGCCTCCAGCCCGTACGGCACCCGGACCATGAACGCACCCGCGCTCACCTCCTCGGTCGGCGAGCAGACCTTGATCCGGTAGGGCGCGCGGCCGTCGGGCAGCCGGGCCCAGTTGAAGGTGTCGATCGGAGCGGAGAGATCGAACGGGATGACCCCGTCGAGCGCCAGTACAGCCACGGTGTGCATGGCAAAAGAATAGGCAGCCACCGGATTCCGGCCAAGCGGCACCCCACCGGCCTGGACCTCAGGTGGGGCTCGGCCGGAACCGGCCAGGGCTCGGCCGAAGCTTGGCCGGAGCCCGACTGAGGCACGGCCAAGGCCTGGCGAGAATCCGTTGAAGGCTGGCGATACCGCCACTTCCACAAGATCCGGTACGCCGCCTACCGTCACCTCGTGACCAAGTTGCTCCTCGTACTCCACGTCCTCGTCGCGATCATCGCCGTCGGGCCCGTCACCGTCGCGGCCAGCATGTTCCCGCCCAGCGCCCGGCGGGCCCTCGCCGATCCCGGCAACCCGAGGGCGACGGAGACCGTGCGCCTGCTGCACCGGATCTGCCGGGTGTACGCGGCTCTGGGCATCGCCGTTCCCGTACTCGGCATGGCCACGGCTCTCAGCATGGGCGTGCTCAACGACACCTGGCTGATCATTTCGATGGCCCTGACCGGCGTCGCGGCGGCCGTCCTGCTGGCTCTGGTGCTGCCCCGCCAGGAGGAGATCCTCGAAGCGGTGGAAGCGGTGGAAGCGGTGGGGCCGGGGACCGCGCAGGCGCCGGGGGCACCGGCGACACCCGGGACGGCGGCGACATCCGAGGCGGGCGCACCCGCGTCGGCCGCGGTCGCCGTGAACCCCCGGGTCACCGTGCAACTCGCCATGTTCACCGGCATCTTCAACCTGCTCTGGGCCACCGTCACGATCCTGATGATCGTGCGGCCCGGTTCCACGACGGGCGCCTGACGCTCACGCCCGCTGCCGGCACGGGTGCGGGTGCTGGTGGGCGAACACCAACCCGTCCAGCGACTCCTCCGCGTCCTCCCTGAACCGCCGGGCCACGGATGTCGCGACGAGCACGCCCGCCGCGATGACGAGGGTGGAGAACGCCCAGATCAGCTGCCAGGGCCACCCGGGCGCACCGGACGGCTCGGGCGGCTCGGGGTGCGTGTGGAACGAGAGGTACATGAGCGTGGCCGGGGGCGCCGCCACCAGCAGCAGGGGCCAGGCGAGGGCGTCACGGCGGCCGAAGTACGCGGCCAGCAGGAGCAGCAGCACGGCCAGGGCCGCGACTCCGAGGACGGTCACGGGCGTCGCCTCCGCGGCCGTACCGGGTGACACGGGGTGGTCGCGCAGATCCCAGGGGACACAGAGCAGGTACGCCGCCGAGGACAGGGCGGCACCCAGCAGGCGGGTCGGCCAGCGTTCCGTCCAGGGGCGCTTCGACAGCGGGCCCAGCAGCTTCTCGGTCATGGGAACAAAGGTCCCCCTGCCGTACACAGGGCCGACAGAGTACGCGTACTCAGTTCCCGCCCGTTCCTCTGAGTCGCAGCGCGGGCTCGGAGTCGTACAACAGCCCCTGGACGTGGCCCTGGACGGCTGGACGCCGCAGGCTACGGGGCTTCTGCCTTCGACAGGGGGCTGGCGATGTCCTCCAGGGAGCGGCCCTCCGCCTTCACCGCGAGCACGGCCGCGACGAGTCCGGCCGCGCACATCAGTCCGGCGCCGATCTGGAAGGCGAGGACCGTGTCCCCGACGACACCCGTGCTGGTCAGCTCCGAGAAGATCAGCGGGCCGCTGATACCGCCGGCCGCGGTGCCGATGGCGTAGAAGAAGGCGATCGCCATGGCGCGGGTCTCCATCGGGAAGATCTCGGAGACCGTCAGATACGCGCTGCTCGCGCCCGCCGAGGCGAAGAACAGGACGACGCACCAGCAGGCGGTGAGGGTGGTCGCGCTCAGCGAGCCCTGGTCGAAGAGCCAGGCCGTGCCGAAGAGCAGGATGCCGGACAGCAGGTACGTGGACGAGATCATGATCCGGCGGCCCACGGTGTCGAAGAACTTGCCGAGGAGCAGCGGGCCGAGGAAGTTGCCGACCGCGATGACGGCGAAGTAGTAGCCGGTGCTGCCGGTCGGCACGTCGAAGAACTTGGTGAGGATCGCGCCGAAGCCGAAGGTGATCGCGTTGTAGAGGAACGCCTGCCCGATGAAGAGGGAGAGGCCGAGCACGGCGCGCTTGCGGTAGGTCGTGAAGACCGTGCGGGCGATCATGCCGAAGCCGATGCTCTTGCGCTGGTGGATGGTGATCTCACCCGCGGGCGGTGGGAGCTCGCGTCCGGTCTCCTCCTCGATCTGCCGCTCGGCCTCGGTGACCAGGCGTTCCGCCTCCTCCCCCTTGCCGTGGATGAACAGCCATCGCGGGCTCTCGGGGACGTTGCGGCGTACGAGGAGGATCACCAGGCCGAGGACGACGCCGAGGACGAAGGTGAGCCGCCAGCCGACGTTCATCGCGAACAGGTCCGTGTTCAGCGCGACGATCGACAGGAGTGAGCCGGCGATCGCGCCCAGCCAGAAGCTGCCGTTGATGATCAGGTCGACGCGGCCGCGGTACTTCGAGGGGATCAGTTCGTCGATCGCCGAGTTGATGGCCGCGTACTCGCCGCCGATGCCGAAGCCGGTGAGGAAGCGGAAGAGGAGGAACCACCAGGTGGAGAAGGAGAGAGCCGTCATGGCGGTGGCCGCGAGATAGACGGCCAGGGTGACCATGAACAGCTTGCGGCGGCCGAACTTGTCCGTGAGCCGGCCGAAGAACAGGGCGCCCGAGCAGGCTCCGGCCACATAGAGGGCGGCGGCGATGCCGGTGACCTGCGCGGCCGAGATGGGCAGTCCGCTGCCCTCCTCGGAGAGCCGGCCGGCGATGTTTCCGACGACGGTGACTTCCAGACCGTCCAGGATCCAGACCGTGCCGAGCCCGATGACGATGGTCCAGTGCCAGCGGGACCAGGGCAGCCGGTCCAGTCGGGCGGGCACGGCGGTGGTGACGGCTCCGGTGTCTGCGGATCCGGCGTCGGTGACGGCCACGGCACCCCTCCTGCGGCTCGGGAACATCTCCCCGAGTTCCCCGATCCGCCGCGCTCTCACCTGCCACTTCCCTGGCCGGGCGGGGGGTCTGCGGATCGTGCTTCGGCTGCGGGCCGGTGGGGGCCCGTTCGCGCAGTTCCCCGCCCCCCTCCAAGAGCAAAGATTGCGCCGTTCCCCGCCCCCCCAATGGGGCGCAGCCCCTCCTGGGGGCGCGGGGAACGGCGCAATCTTTTGCCTTCAGGGGGGCCGGGAACCGCGCGACCAGCCACGACGCACCCGCAGACCATCACCCGACCCGCGGAAGCGAACCCCCGGTCGGGGTCACGCCCCGAAAGCCCGCGACACCGCATAAATGAGAAGGCCCGCCAGCGAGCCGACAACCGTGCCGTTGATCCGGATGAACTGCAGATCCCGCCCGATGTGCGCCTCGATCTTCCGGGAGGTGTGCTCGGCGTCCCACCCCGCGACGGTCTCGGTGATGAGCGAGGTGATCTCGTCGCGGTAGGTCGTCACGACATAGACCGCCGCCCCCTCGACCCACCCGTCGACCTTGCCCTGCAACCTCGCGTCGGTGGCCATCCGCGTCCCGAGGGACAGCAGCGACGCCCGCACACGCAACCGCAGCTCACTGCGCTCGTCCTCCGCCGCGGACACGATCATCCGCCGTACGGAGGACCACGTGGAGGCGATGAGGTCCTGGACCTCGCCGCGCCCGAGGACCTCGCGCTTGAGGTTCTCCACCCGCGCACGGGTGTCGGTGTCGGACTGGAGGTCGGAGGCGAAGTCGGTGAGGAACCGGTCGAGGGCGCCACGGGCCGGATGCTCGGGCATGTCCCGCATCTCGGTGACGAACCGCAGCAGTTCCTTGTAGACGCGCTCGCCGACCCTCTTGTCGACGAACCGCGGGGTCCAGCCGGGGGCGCCGCCCTGCACGGCGTCCATCACCTGGTCGTTGTGGAGGACGAGCCAGTCGTGGGCGCGTACGCAGATCAGGTCGACGACCCGCCGGTGGCCGCCGTCCGCGACGACCTTCTCCAGGGTCTTCCCGATGCCGGGGGCGATCTCCTGGGCGTCGGCCCGCCGGTTGATGGCCTCGCCGACGACGGCCTGCACGTCCGAGTCGCGGAGCACCGCGAGGGCTCCCCTGAGCGCGGTGGCGAGCTCCTCGGTCACCCGGTCGGCGTGCTCGGGCAGGGCCAGCCAGGTGCCGAGTCGGCTGCCGATGCCGACGGCGCGCAGCCGCTGCCGTACGACGTCCTGCGAGAGGAAGTTCTCCCCGACGAACTCGCCCAGGGAGACGCCGAGCTGGTCTTTCTTGGTCGGGATGATCGCGGTGTGCGGGATGGGCAGGCCCATGGGCCGGCGGAACAGGGCGGTGACGGCGAACCAGTCGGCGAGCGCGCCCACCATGCCCGCCTCGGCGGCCGCCGCCACGTAACCCGTCCAGGCGCCCGCGCCGGAGTTCCCGGCCCACTTCGCGAGTACGTAGACGAGGGCGACGAACAGCAGAAGTCCCGTCGCCGTGAGCTTCATCCGGCGGACCCCGCGGAACTTCTCCTCGTCGGCGGGGCTGAACGAGTTCATGGCCCGGTTCGGCGCGGCACGCCCGGCCCCGGTGGCGCCCGTGGGGTTCGCCACACCGTCGGGCCGGGAAGACTGCCCTTCCGGGCTTGTTTCCCCTGTTTCGTCCTCTTTCGTTCGTTCCATCCGCTCCATCCGTTCCCGGTCCCCCATAACGCATTGTCCCAACCTGACCGACTCCTGGAACGGAACAGGAGTTCCCCGCGTCTGTCCGGGCGGGGGATTTCAACGGGGCCCCGGGGTCCTGGGTGATCCGGGGGGTCCTGTCGGGTTCCTCCCACGCCATGCCTCATCATGGGGTGATCACACCGGAGCCCCGGGCTCCCACTTTTCCGAGGAGAGACGCACCGCATGACCAAGCGTCACGGTTATGCCTTGCTGGCCGCGATCGTTGCTGTGATCGTCGCCATTTCGACCGCCATATACGTCGGAGTCGCCGCCGACGACGGCGGGGAGAACACGGCGGTGGTCGGTGGTCGCACCCCGCACAACTCCGCGGCTCCCGCGTCCGTCGGCACCTGGGTGGGCGCCTGGTCGGCCTCCCCGGCAGGATCGGAGCCGGGCACCGAGACGAACGGCATGGCGGGCCGTTCGGTACGCAACGTGGTGCACGTGGGCGTCGGCGGCACCGCGGCCCGGATCACCCTGTCCAACCTGTACGGGCAGCAGCCGCTCAGCATCACGCACGCCTCGATCGCCGTCGCGGCCGGCGCGAACAACGCCGCCGCGAACGCCGAGACGATGCGGCGCCTGACCTTCGGCGGCCGTCCCTCCGTGGTGGTGCCCGCCGGACAGCAGGTGATCAGCGACGCCGTACGGCTGCTCGTCCCGCACGACGCCGACGTCCTCGTGACGACGTACTCGCCGACCCCTTCGGGACCCGTCACCTACCACCCGCAGGCCCGGCAGATCTCGTACACCGCGGAGGGCGACCGCACCGAGGACGTCAGCGGTGTCGCGTACACCGGGCAGACGCCCTACTGGCGCTATCTGACCGCGCTGGACGTGCTGAGCAACGAGTCGCAGGGCACGGTCGTCGTCATCGGCGACTCGCTCACCGACGGCGTGACCTCGACCGTCGGCGAGAACCGGCGCTGGACGGACGTCCTCACCGAGCGGCTGCGCTCCGACTCGGACGGGCCCCGCTACAGCGTGGTCAACCAGGGAATCAGCGGCAACCGCGTCCTGACCAGCGGCCTCGGCCGGCCCGCCGAGAACCCGAGCGGTCTGGTCCGCTTCGACCGTGACGTGCTCGGCCGCACCAACGTGAAGGCCGTCGTGGTCGCCCTCGGAGTCAACGACATCCTGCGGACGCCCAGCCAGACCGACGCGAACCGGATCACCGACGGGCTGCGCGAGCTGAAGCGGCTGGCGCACTCCCGCGGGCTGCGGGTCGTCGGGGCCACGCTCATGCCGTTCCAGGGGCACCGCGGATACCAGCCCCATCTGGAGGACACCCGCCAGGCCGTCAACGCCCAGATCCGCTCCGGTGACGTCTTCGACGCCTACGCGGACTTCGACAAGGCGCTCCGCGACGGGTACAACCCGCGTCGTCTGCGGTCCGACTACGACTCGGGGGACCACCTTCACCCGAGCGACAAGGGCTACAAGCGGATGGCTGAGGTCTTCGACCTCGACGACCTGAAGGGTTCGGCCCCGGCCGAGCTGTAGCCCTCCGGGCGGGGGGGAGGCCTGGGCACTCACTGCCCTGCAGGCCGGTGAGGGCTGAGCGCGCGGTTCCCCGCGCCCCTGAAGGCAAAAGATTGCGCAGTTCCCCGCGCCCCTAAGGGGCGCGGGGAACTGCGCGGCCGGACACCCGACCCGCGGGAGCGAACAAGAAAGAGGGGCGCCCCCTCAATCCCGCCGCTCCAACCTCTCCCGCCGCCGCTCCTCCTTGAGACGAAGCCGCTCCTGCTTCAGCCGCAGCCGCTCCGCCTTGGAGACCCGGCGTTCCACCCCGACCCCGCCCCAGAACGCGAACCCCGTCACGACCACGCGCGGCGCGCCACGATCCCCCGGCACCCCCTCCTGGCTGTGGTCGAAGCCGCCCATGACGCCGATCCCACGGACGACGACCTCGACCCCGGGCGGCACCATCACGTTCAACCCGCCCATGACGGCGACGCAGTTGACGACGACCTCACCGTCCGCGAAGTTCGCCTCGCGCAGGTCGATGACCCCGCCACCCCAGAACGCGAAGCCGTTGAACCGCTTCGGCACGGTCCAGTGCCCCCGGCGCTCGAACCCCGACATGATCGCCACGCCCCAACGGGACGAGCCCTCACCGCCGACGATCCGGCTCGACCAGTCCCCGGTGTCCACGGCGCCCGCGGACCGCTTCAGCATCGACACGGCCGGCGCGGGCGCGGAGACACCGGAGGCGGGCAGATCCCGCGTGATCGGCTCCAACTCCCCGTACGTACGCGCCTTGTACGTCTCCTCCAGCCGCTCCTCGAACTCAGCCATGTCCAGGCGGCCTTCGGCGAGGGCGTCCCTCAGCACCTCGGCGACCTGCTCGCGATCGGCGTCGGAGGCGCGCAACTCGGGAAGTCCGCCGGGAGATCCGCCGGAAGGGCCGGCCGGGAGTTCGTCCGTCATGGACAGAAGCCTACGAGGTTGCCTTCCCCGCGTACATGCGGCTGATGACCGCCTCGATGTCGGGTTCCCGCACCGACAGGTCCACCAGCGGATACTCCGCCGCGATCCGCGCCACCAGCGGCGCCGCCGACTGAGCCGCCGGGAAGGCGAGCCACTGCCGCGGCCCCTCGACCTTCACCACCCGCGCCGACTCCACGTCGATGGGTGGCAGTTCGCGCTCCAGGTCCACCACGAGCGTCCGCTCGCTCTCCCCGATCTCGTGCAGCCCGGTGAGCGGCCCGTCGTACATCAGGCGCCCGTGGTCGATGACCATCACCCGCCGGCACAGCTGCTCGATGTCGGAGAGGTCGTGGGTCGTCAGGAGCACGGTCGTGCCCCGCTCCGCGTTGAGGTCCCGAAGGAACTCCCGCACCCTCGCCTTGCTGATCACGTCGAGCCCGATCGTCGGCTCGTCCAGATACAGCACCTCCGGGTCGTGCAGCAGCGCCGCCGCGATGTCCCCGCGCATCCGCTGCCCGAGCGAGAGCTGCCGTACGGGCACGTCCAACAGTTCGCCCAGTTCGAGGAGTTCGACACACCGGTCGAGGTTCTCCGCGTACCGCGCGTCGGGAATCCGGTACATGCGGTGCATCAGCCGGTACGAGTCGATCAGCGGGAGGTCCCACCACAGGGTGGTCCGCTGCCCGAACACCACCCCGATGCGGTGCGCGAGCCGGGTGCGTTCACGGGACGGGTCGATGCCCGCGACCCGCAGGCGTCCGCCGCTGGGCGTGAGGATGCCCGTGAGCATCTTGATGGTGGTGGACTTGCCCGCGCCGTTCGGCCCGATGTAGCCGACCATCTCGCCGCGCGACACGGTGAAGGAGATCGAGTCGACCGCCCGCACCTCCCGCCGCTCACTGCGCAGGAAGCCGGTCTTCTTGCGTACGTCGAAGACCTTCTCGACGCCGTCGAGGCTGATGAAGTCGGTGCCGAGGTCGTCGGAACGGTAGGGACGGTCGAGGTCGGTGGGTTTCATGCGCGGCTAACTCCCCGTGCTCCGGTACGAACGAAGGCCCGCCCGCCACGCGAGACCCGAGAGCCCGCAGCAGACGACGGCCACGAGTGGCGACAGGAACGCGACCCACTCCGGCAGGTCGAGCGGATACGGCAGCCCGAGCACGTACAGCGCGGGCAGCCAGTTGACGAAGGCCAGCGGCAGCACGAAGGTCACCCCGCGCACCAGGTCCTTCGCGAAGACGGTCGGCGGATACTGCAGCAGCGTGGTGCCGCCGTACGTGAACGAGTTCTGCACCTGGGACGCGTCCTGCGCCACGAACTGGAAGGCCGCGCCCGCCACGAACACCGACGCGAAGATGGCGGCCCCGCTGATCACCATCACCGGCATCAGCAGCACCTTCACCGGGGTCCACTCGATGTCGACCACGGCGAGCGCGTAGCCGAGGACCAGCAGCCCCTGCGTGATCCGGCCCAGCCGGCGCAGCGCGAACCGGTCCGCCGCGACCTGCGCGAGCACCGGCGCGGGCCGTACGAGCAGCGTGTCGAGCGTGCCGTCCCGCACCCGCTGCCCGAGCCGGTCCACCGAGCCGATCACCAGGTCGGTGAGGCCGAACGCGGCGCTGGACAGCCCGTAGAGGAACGCCACCTGCCCGAACGAGTAGCCGCCGAGCTCGTCGACCCGCGAGAACATCAGCAGGATCGTCACGAAGTCGAGCGCGGTCCCCGCGAAGTTGCCGAGGAGGGTCATCGCGAACGACGCCCGGTACGCCATCGTCGAGCGGATCCACATCCAGGCGATCAGCCGGTAGGCCCGCAGCCCGTCCACCAGCCGCGACCGGCCCATCGGCGCGAACCCGGTGTCCGTACCCGAGCCGGAGCCTGTGCCGGGCCTCTCCCGGATGCCGGGGTCAGCCACCCTGGACCACCACCCTGCGCGTCGCCGCCGACTGGACCAGCCGGCCCACGGCCAGCAGCCCGACGGCCCAGGCGGCCTGGAAGGCGTACGTGCGCAGCAGCGCGAGGCCCGTGCGCTCCCCCAGCAGCACGTCCGCCGGGGCCTGCATCAGCGCCGACCAGGGCAGTGCGCGGGCCAGCTCGCCGAGCGCGCCCGGGAAGACGTTCAGCGGCAGCGTCATCCCGGAGAAGAACAGTCCCGCCAGCACGGCCAGCTGCTGCACCCCCGCCCCGTCCATGAACCAGAACGCCGCCAGCGCCACGAGATAGCGGATCCCGAAACTCACCAGGACCCCGAGCACCACGGCGACGAGGAACGCCAGCCAGGTCCCGGCGTCGGTCGGCAGCGCGAGCTGGAAGACGAGCCCGCCGACCGCCATCGGCACCACCCCGCGCCCCAGCAACTGGAACGCGGCCCGCCCCGCGTCGGCCGCCAGCCACCACGCCTGGAGGTCCGCGGGCCGGTAGAGGTCGATCGCGATGTCACCCGTACGGATTCTCTCGATCAGCTCGTCCTCGAAGCCGCCGCCCATCACCGCGACCACCGAGAGCAGCCCCTGTCCGACCCACACGAACGTCACCGCCTGGGCCTGGTCGTACCCGCCGAGACCGGGCCTCTCGTCCCACAGCGCGATGTACGTGTACGCCAGGATCAGCCCGAAGACCGTGTTGGTGAACACGCCCGCGGCGGTGGCCACCCGATAGGTCGCGTACCGCCGGAACCCGCCCGCCGCGACGGCCGCGTACAACCTCCAAGCCCGCACCACGAAGCCTCTCCAGCCGTTCCGAGCCAAAGCGCTGGAGCCTAGCCCCGGGGCAGTGCCCCGTGCCAGGCATTTTCTTCGTGTCTCGTTCTGGCGACGCGTGCCACGCACCGGGAACGAATCGCCGGATGGGACAGTCTTCAAGGGAGGGCGCACCAGGCGTACGAGGGCGTACCAGACGTACGACGTGAAACGGGAGCACGGCACAAGATGAACGACCAGCCGCAGCCTGAGCCGCAGCAGCCGAGCGAGGGCTGGGCACCGAGAGACCCCGACACTCCGGACACCGCGAGTACGGGGAGCAGTGGGAGTACTTCAAGTACCGCGGACGGCCCGGAGGCGCCGGACACCCTGGGCTCCGGTGAGGAGTCCGAGACGGCTGAGATGTCCGAGAAGGCCGAGAAGGCCGAGAAGGCCAAGAAGGCCAAGCGGCCCAAGCGCACCGGCTGGAAGCGGCTGGTCCCGACCTGGCGGATGGTGCTCGGCACGTTCGTCGTCGGGATCCTGCTGCTCGTCGGCGCGTTCGCGCTCGGCTACTACCTGGTGAAGATCCCGTCGGCGAACGCCACGGCGATGAAGCAGAGCAACATCTACCTGTACGCGGACGGCAGCCAGCTCGCCCGCGACGGCGAGGTCAACCGGGAGAACGTGACCCTGGACCTCATCTCCAAGGACGCCCAGCACGCCGTACTGGCCGCCGAGGACCGCGACTTCTACACCGAGTCCGCGGTCGACCCCAAGGCGATGCTCCGCGCCGGCTGGAACACCGCGACCGGCAAGGGCAAGCAGTCCGGCTCGACGATCACCCAGCAGTACGTGAAGAACTACTACCTGGCCCAGGAGCAGACGGTCACGCGGAAGGTGAAGGAGTTCTTCATCTCCATCAAGCTGGACCGCGAGAAGAGCAAGGACGACATCCTTGAGGGCTACCTCAACACCAGCTACTTCGGCCGCAACGCCTACGGCATCCAGGCAGCCGCCCAGGCCTACTACGGCGTCGACGCCAAGGGGCTGACGGCCGCCCAGGGCGCCTACCTCGCGGCGCTCCTCAACGCGCCGAGCGAGTACGACGTGGTCGCGCACCCCGAGAACAAGCCGGCCGCGCTGGCCCGCTGGAACTACGTTCTCGACGGCATGGTCAAGAAGAAGTGGATCAGCGAGTCGGACCGGACCGGCCTCAAGTTCCCCGCGCCCAAGGAGACGGTGATCGCGGCCGGGATGTCGGGCCAGCGCGGCTACATCGTCAAGGCCGTCAACGACTACCTCGCCGACCACAAGATCCTCGACGAGGACGCGCTGAACGCGGGCGGCTACCGCATCACGACCACCCTGCAGAAGACGAAGCAGGACTCCTTCGTGAAGGCCGTCGACGACCAGGTGATGGACGAACTCGACAAGAAGAACCGCAAGGTCGACAACTACGTCCGCGCGGGCGGCGCCTCCATCGACCCGAAGACCGGCAAGGTCCTCGCGATGTACGGCGGCATCGACTACACGAAGCAGTACTACAACAACGCCACACGCCGGGACTACCAGGTCGGCTCCATCTTCAAGCCGTTCGTGTTCACCTCGGCCGTGCAGAACGACTCGGTCACCCAGGACGGCCGCACGATCACCCCGAACACCCTCTACGACGGCACGAACAAGCGGCCCGTGCAGGGCTGGAGCGGCGGCACGTACGCCCCGGAGAACGAGGACCAGGTCTCGTACGGCCAGATCCCGGTCCGTACGGCCACCGACAAGTCCGTGAACTCCGTGTACGCGCAGATGGCCGTGGACGTCGGCTCCGCGAAGGTCGTACGGACCGCCGTCGACCTCGGCATCCCCTCGGACACCCCCGACCTGAACCCGTCCCCGTCCATCGCGCTCGGCGCGGCCCGCGCCAGCGTCCTCGACATGGCGGAGGCGTACGCGACACTCGCCAACCACGGCAAGCACGGCACGTACACGATGATCGAGAAGGTCACCAAGGACGGCTCGCAGGACGTGAAGCTGCCGGACGAGAAGACCGAGCAGGCCGTCAGCCGTGCGGCCGCCGACACCACGACCTCGATCCTGCAGAGCGTCGTCGAGGGCGGCACCGGTACGGCCGCGCAGGCCGCCGGGCGGCCCGTGGCGGGCAAGACCGGCACCGCGGAGGAGGACGAGGCGGCCTGGTTCGCGGGCTACACCCCGAACCTCGCCACGGTCGTCGCCGTCATGGGCCAGGACCCCGACACCGGCGCCCACAAGTCGCTGTACGGGGCACTCGGCCAGGCACGTATCAACGGCGGCGGGTACCCGGCGCAGATCTGGGCCCAGTACACGAAGGCCGCGCTGAAGGGCGTCGAGGTCCAGGACTTCGACCTGAACCTCCAGGACGGCGCCGAGGAGCAGGAACTCCCGCCGGCGGACCCCGACGAGGACGAGACCGCCACGGGCGGCACCACCGGCGACGGCGGCACGACCACCGGCGGCGAGGAGACCCCGGGCACCCAGGGCCAGGACAACGGCGGCTCCACCACCGGCGGGGGCGGCACCGACACCGGCGGCACGACGACCGACGGCGGCGGCACCACCACGGACGGCGGCACGACCGGCACCGGCGGCGCGACGACGGACGGTGGCACGACCACGGACGGCGGCACGGGCGGCGGCACCACCACCGACGGAGGCACCACCGGCGACGGCGGGACGACGACGGACGGCGCGGACGGGAGCACCGGGACGACGTTCGGAGACTTCCCGTAGCCTCGCCCGATCGGCGGCCGGCGACCGTCCGCCGGCCGTCGGCCGTCGATTGAGCGGCTAGTGGCCTGAAGTCGCCTTCAGCCCGACCACGGCCACCAGCAGCAGACAGACGAAGAAGATCCGGGCGGCGGTCGCCGGTTCACCGAGCACCGCCATGCCGAACACCGCCGCCCCGGCCGCGCCGATGCCCACCCAGACCCCGTACGCGGTACCGATGGGCAGTGTCTTCGCCGCGTGCGACAGCAGCAGCATGCTGGCGACGATGCCGGCACCGGTGAGCACGCTGGGCACGAGCCGCGTGAACCCCTCGGTGTACTTCATACCGATCGACCAGCCGACTTCGAGCAGACCGGCGACGACGAGCAGGACCCAGGCCATCAGGCACCTCCGTGAAGGAATCAACAGGGGTGCGTCGTCTTTGCCTGTCCCGGTACGGCGCGTCTCGTCGGGTCCCTTCAAAGGTAGCAAGGAGCAGCCGGAAGGGGCTGGTGACAACGGTCACCAGCCCCTTCGGGCACTGCTCGGGAGGTTCTAGAGATACAGCCCGGTGGAGTCCTCGGACCCTTCGAACCGGTCCGCGGCCACGGCGTGCAGATCCCGCTCGCGCATCAGCACGTACGCGATGCCGCGCACCTCCACCTCGGCGGGGTCCTCCGGGTCGTACAGCACCCGGTCACCCGGCTCCACCGTCCGTACGTTCTGCCCGACCGCCACGACCTCGGCCCAGGCGAGCCGCCTGCCCACCGCCGCGGTCGCGGGGATCAGGATGCCGCCACCGGACCGGCGCTCGCCCTCGGCGGCGTCCTGCCGCACGAGCACACGGTCGTGCAGCATCCGGATGGGCAGCTTGTCGTGATGGCTGCTGGGCTCAGTCCTCTTGGCGCTCACGGTCCGAATTTACCTGCCTTCGCGCCACTCGTACGTAGGCGGGTCGTACGTAGGTGGGGTGCGGGTGGGTTCAGCGCCTGCGGCGCCTGGTGCCCAGGGTGAGCAGTCCGACGACGCCGACCACCACGAGGGCCACGGGCACGATGCGGTCCAGCCGCGGCGCCCCGTCCTCCGTGACGAACTGGCCCTTCACGTCGTCGACCACACGATTGACGCCGACGTAGGCACGTCCGAGGGTGTGGTCGATGCTGGACGCCACCTTGGCCTTGGCGTCCCCGACGATGGTCTTCGGGTGCACCCGCACACCGATCTCGTCGAGCGTCTCGGCGAGGGTCTCGCGACGGCGTTTGATGTCCGCCTCGATCTGCGCCGGAGTCCTGGTGTCCGGCGTGCTCGACGTGTCCGACACGCGCTGCCTCCGTAATCGTGGTCGTTTCTTCCCGTGGCCGGTCCATGGCCGGTTCCCGTCGGCCTTGTCCCGGATCGACAGTCTGTCAGCTTCGTCCTCCGCGCACCGCCCGGCACCCCCATTACGCTCGCTTCCGTATCCACCACCTCGCAAGGAGACCGAACCGAGATGAGCGAGCGACTCCAGCCCGGCGACACCGCCCCCGCCTTCACCCTGCCCGACGCCGACGGCAACGAGGTGTCCCTTGCCGACCACAAGGGCCGCAAGGTCATCGTGTACTTCTACCCCTCGGCCCTGACTCCAGGCTGCACCAAGCAGGCCTGCGACTTCACGGACAACCTGGACCTGCTCGCGGGCGCCGGCTACGACGTCATCGGCGTCTCCCCCGACAAGCCCGAGAAGCTCGCCAAGTTCCGCGAGAAGGAGAACCTCAAGGTCACGCTGGTCGCCGACCCGGAGAAGACGGTCCTGGACGCGTACGGCGCCTTCGGCGAGAAGAAGAACTACGGCAAGACCTACATGGGCGTCATCCGCTCCACGATCGTGGTGGACGAGGAGGGCAAGGTGGAACGGGCCCTGTACAACGTCCGCGCTACCGGCCACGTCGCCAAGATCATCAAGGATCTGGAGATCTGAGGGCGCAGCCACCGCAAACCCCCGCCGACCAGCGCCCACTTGACCGGTACGATGGCATGCGCTGGCGGCGGTGGCGCAATGGCTGACGCAGCAGACTTAGGATCTGTGGCCCGTGAAACGGCTTGAGGGTTCGAATCCCTTCCGCCGCACAGTGGACGGCCTGTGAATCGTGATTGACCGGTTCGCAGGCCGTTCTTCTGCGCCGAGCACGGAACGCGCAGCACGGAACGCGTGGTGCGAAACTCGCAACACGGAACTCGTAGCTCCGAAGCTCTTGGCTCCGGGCCGCTACTCCGCCGGCAGCGCGAACCACCGCAGCAGCACCGGCTTCGCGTCCGGCGGGGCGTCCTCCGGGCCTCGGGCGAAGCGGGTCAGCAGGTCCAGGTAGGCGTCGTGGAAAGCCGTCACCTCGTCCTTGGTGAGGTGGCTGAGGCTGCGGGAGCCGCGCATCCAGCCCTCCGAGTCGCCCTGCTCCTCCGTGAACCGCCGGGCCAGCGCGATGTCCTCGTCGAGCCGCATCCGGTCCAGGGCGCCCGCGACCGCCCGCTCGCCGTCGGTCATCCCGTCCTGCGCCGGCCTGCGTACGTCGAGTCCGCGCACCGCCCGCCACCACCGCTCACGGCTGTTGGGCCGTTCCGGTACGTCCTCGATGAAGCCGCCGCTCTCCAGGCGGCGCAGGTGATAGCTGAGCGTGCCGGTGTTCTCCCCGAGCGCGGCGGCGAGGGTCGTGGAGGTCGCGGGGCCGGAGACGGCCATCTGCCGGAGGATCTTCAGCCGCAGCGGGTGGGCGAGCGCCTTGAGGGCCGCCGGGTCACTGACGGTGCGGCGCCCGGCGCCGCCCGGCTCGTGACCGGCTCCACTGCCCTGTTCGGGGTCCGACGCGGGTTCAGGCGCTGGTTCCGGCGCCGACTCCGACACCGGCTCCGACCCGGGTTCGAGCGCGGCCTGCGGCTCGCCTTCATCACTCATGCGGGAAGCCTACCGCCACACGCAGCCGAATCTCTGCAGAGATACTTCTGCAGAATATTCTCTGCAGACCTTCCATTGCAGAGGAATGGCTGCAATCCTTGAGGCAGACGGGAGCATCCCGCTCGCCTGGTCACTCACCTGGGGGTTTTCATGTTCCGTGCCCGACGTCGACGTCTGGCCTTGGCACTGTCCGCCATGACGCTGTCCGCCGCGGCTCTCGCCGCGAGCACGGGGGCGGCAGCGGCGGTGCCCCCTCACGCCGGGGCCGACACCGGCGCCGGCATGCGAGATCGTGGCTTCGAGGACTGTCCCGCCCTCTCCGCGTTGCCGGAGGGCGCCGATCCGGCGAAGTGGCGCTGCGAGGCGATGACCGCCACCGGGCAACTCACCCTCGGCCGGGCCGACGTGCCGATCGACCGGCCGCTGGCGATCACGTTCGCGGAGGGCACCGTGGACGGCGAGTTCCGTCAGGTGTTCGGTGCGATGGCCGCCACTCCCCTACGAGTTCGGGGGACGCCGCTGTCGATCACGCCTCGGTACGGCGGGTACTCCGATTTCCAGTCGAACGACGAGCGGCGGGGCGAGCTGGATCTGACGTTCCGGATATCCGGGCCCGGGGTCCCGCCCGGTTGCTCGATAGGCAGCGAGCCGGACCCGGTCCATCTGGTGCTCATGGAGACGGATCCGCCGGAGGTCGTCACGCCGGACCCGCTGGTCGTCACGTTCGGGGTGAAGGACAACCGCTTTGCCGTGCCGGGGACTTCGGGCTGCGGCTTCCTGGGCCCCGTGCTCGACAAGGTGCTGCGGCTTCCGTCACCGGCGGGCGCGAACGGCATCGACCTGGACGCCCGGGTGACGATGCGCTCGTACGGAGAGGTGGGGTGATCGGGAAGGTGGAGTGATCGGGGCCCAGGGGGAGGGCGGAGCCCCACGCCGGGCGAGGGGCAGAGCCGCGGCCCGGCGTGCCTCAGCCCAGCAACTCCCTCACCACCGGCACCAGTCCGCGGAACGCCTTGCCCCGGTGGCTGATCGCGTTCTTCTCGTCGGGGGTGAGTTCCGCGCAGGTGCGGGTGTGGCCCTCGGGCTGGAGGATCGGGTCGTAGCCGAAGCCGTGGGAACCGGTGGGTTCGTGGCGCAGGGTGCCGCGCAGCCGGCCTTCGACGACTCGCTCGGTGCCGTCGGGCAGGGCGAGGGCGGCGGCGCAGGCGAAGTGGGCGGCTCGGTGTTCGTCGGCGATGTCGCCGAGCTGGGCGAGGAGGAGCTGGAGGTTGGCCCGGTCGTCGCCGTGTGTGCCGGACCAGCGGGCGGAGAAGATGCCGGGGGCGCCGCCGAGGACGTCGACGCACAGGCCGGAGTCGTCGGCGACGGCCGGGAGTCCGGTGGCCTGGGCGAGGGCGTGGGCCTTGAGCAGCGCGTTCTCGGCGAAGGTGACGCCGGTTTCCTTGACGTCGGGGATCTCCGGGTAGGCGTCCGCGCCGACGAGGTCGTGCGGTAGATCTGCCGCGGCGAGGATCGCCCTCAGCTCGGTGATCTTTCCGGGGTTGCGGGTGGCGAGGATCAGGCGGGTCATGATGCTCACCCTAGCCAGGCGGACGCTCCCGTTCGCGTGCCGCCCGTGATCGTCCGCCGCCCGCCGGGGCCGGCCGGTGCCGCTACGGGGTGCAGACCTTGGTGAGCTCGCCCGCCGCGTCGGTCACGGAGCTGATGTCGGGTGTCTCGTCGCCGGCCTTGATGTCGTCGCGGACGTCGCCGACCGCCTTCTGGAGGTCGTCCACGGCCTTGTTGATGTCGACGTCGTCGGTCTTGTCGCCGATGGTGTCGAGGTTCTTGTCGATCGAGTCGAGTGCCTCGTCCGTCCGTGTCGGGTCGTTCGACGCGTTCTCCACGGCCTGCTGGAGGTCGGTGACGCTGTCGGCGATCGTGTCGGCGGTCTGGACGCAGTCGAGCGCCTTGTTGACGGCGTCGCAACCGGTGGTGAGCCCGGCCGTCAGCGCGACGGCTGCCACTGCTGCGGCGACGGCGGTGATACGGCGTGGTCGGCGGCGGCTCGCGGCCATGGAACGGTCCTCCCGTGGTCAGGTGCCCCCGAGGGCCCCGTTTCGTAGGCCTCAGGGCCCCCGTTTGGTGCTGGGCGGGCGAGACGGTGGTGTGCCGTTCACCCGCACCTGTAGGGACGCGACGGCCGGTGCCGTGGTTGCCCGCGACATCCGGCCGTCTTGGTACGTCCTTTACTTTCCGAGGACGGTATCAAGTGCCGTGCGCTGGGCGACAGCGAGTTCCGTGCAGCCGAGAACGGCCAGGTCGAGAATGGAGTTGAGCTCGTCGCGGTCGAACGGCTCGGCCTCGGCGGTGCCTTGGACCTCGACGAAGCGGCCGTCGCCGGTGCAGACGACGTTCATGTCGGTGTCGGCGCGGACGTCCTCCTCGTAGCAGAGGTCGAGGAGGGGGATGCCGCCGACGATGCCGACGGAGACGGCGCTGACCGTTCCGGTCAGGGGCTGCCGGTTGGCCTTGATGAGCTTCTTGCCCTGGGCCCAGGTGACGGCGTCGGCGAGGGCGACGTACGCGCCGGTGATGGCGGCGGTGCGGGTGCCTCCGTCGGCCTGGAGGACGTCGCAGTCCAGGACGATGGTGTTCTCGCCGAGTGCCTTGTAGTCGATGACCGCGCGCAGGGAGCGGCCGATGAGCCGGCTGATCTCGTGGGTGCGGCCGCCGATCTTGCCGCGGACGGACTCGCGGTCGCCGCGGGAGTTCGTGGCGCGGGGAAGCATGGAGTATTCGGCGGTCACCCAGCCTTCTCCGCTGCCCTTGCGCCAGCGCGGGACGCCTTCGGTGACGGAGGCGGTGCAGAAGACCTTCGTGTCACCGAAGGAGACGAGGACGGAGCCCTCGGCGTGCTTGCTCCAGCCGCGTTCGATGGTGATCGGGCGGAGCTGTTCGGGCGTGCGGCCGTCGATGCGAGACATGGCGAAGAGCCTAGTCGTATACGGGTGAGGGGCCGCCCCCGTACTGCGGAAGCGGCCCCTCAGGGGTGAGACCTCGCTGCTCGCGAGTCTCGTTGTACGGGGACTTACATCATGTCCTCGATGTCGGCGGCGATCGGGTCGGCGTCGGTGCCGATGACGACCTGGATCGCCGTGCCCATCTTGACGACGCCGTGGGCGCCCGCGGCCTTCAGGGCGGCCTCGTCGACCTTGCTCGCGTCGACGACCTCGGTGCGCAGCCGGGTGATGCAGCCCTCGACCTCTTCGATGTTGTCGATGCCACCGAGCCCGGCGACGATCTTCTCAGCCTTGCTGGCCATGTCCTACTCCCTGATCCGAACCGCTTTGTCGCAGCGCTTTGTCGCAGTAACCCACAGTTGGCCCATCTTCGCGAGCGGTTCCGGCGCCCCTGCCGAAGGATGGCGATCACGACAGCGCAAACCGTTCGCGAACCGTTCGCCGACTGGTCTACACCAGTTTTCAACGGCCGCCAAACCCATCCTGTTCCCGGGGGTGCGGAAGGCGCCGGAGGGACGCAGGAGGACACCCATGAGTGCCGACAGTGCGGCCGCGCCCGCGCGCTCCCGAGGGAGCGACCTGTTCCAGGGCCTGCAGAAGATGGGCCGCAGCCTCCAACTGCCCATCGCCGTACTGCCGGCGGCGGGCATCCTCAACCGGCTGGGGCAGCCGGATGTGTTCGGGGCCGACGGTCTGGGCTGGACGAACGTCTCGAAGGTGATGGCGGGCGCGGGAGGTGCGCTGCTCGACGGTTCGCTGGGGCTGCCGCTGCTGTTCTGCATCGGTGTGGCCATCGGGATGGCGAAGAAGGCGGACGGTTCGACGGCGCTGGCCGCGGTGGCGGGCTTCCTCGTCTACTACAACGTGCTGCGGCAGTTCCCGGAGGACTGTGCGCAGCAGGCGAAGGTGGTGGCCGCCGGCTGCCAGGCGCAGGACGGCTCGGTGACGGTCTTCACGTACCAGAATCCGGGTGTGTTCGGTGGTATCGCCATGGGGCTGATGGCGGCCTACTTCTGGCAGCGTTACCACCGGACGCGGCTCGTCGACTGGCTGGGTTTCTTCAACGGCCGCCGGCTGGTGCCGATCATCATGGCGTTCGTGGCGATCGCGTTCGCCGCGCTCTGCCTGTGGGTGTGGCCGCCGATCGGCCGGGGCCTGGAGGACTTCAGCGACTGGCTGGTGAGTCTGGGGGCGTGGGGTGCGGGTGTCTTCGGTATCGCCAACCGCGCGCTGCTGGTGATCGGGCTGCATCAGTTCCTGAACGTGCCCATCTGGTTCCAGTTCGGCAGTTTCACGAAGCCTGACGGAACGGTGGTGCACGGTGACATCAACATGTTCCTGGCGGGTGATCCGAACGCGGGTCAGTTCACGTCCGGGTTCTTCCCGATCATGATGTTCGCGCTCCCGGCCGCGTGTCTGGCCATGACGCACTGCGCGAAGCCTCATCGCCGCAAGGAGATCGGCGGTCTGATGCTGTCGATCGCGCTGACGTCGTTCGTCACGGGCATCACGGAGCCGATCGAGTACTCGTTCGTGTTCATCGCGCCGCTCCTGTACGTGATCCACGCGGTGCTCACCGGTGTCTCCATGGCGGTGACGTGGGGGCTGGGGGTGCACGACGGTTTCAGTTTCTCGGCCGGGCTGATCGACTACGTCATCAACTGGAACCTCGCGACGAGACCCTGGGCGATCATCCCGATCGGTCTGTGCTTCGCGGTCGTGTACTACGTGGTGTTCCGTTTCGCGATCACGAAGTTCGATCTGCGGACTCCGGGACGGGAGCCGGAGGACGAGGTCGAGGACGTGACGAAGGCGTAGCCCGCCGACGAGAGGCAGCGCGAGGCCCCCGGACCGACCCGGTCCGGGGGCCTTTGACGTGCGCTTCGGGAACCTTCGTCCAGTTATGCAATAACTCTCGCCACTATGGCCCAGGCCACAAAATTGGCGGGTTCCTTATCTCACCTTCACCGTGCTACAACAGGTCTACACCACTGAGTGGTGTAGACCACGCGGTCTCTGATCGCGTTCCCCGAAGACGCTGCCGTCTCCCTTTTCCCTGCTCGCAGGCGGCGCTCTGCCCTCCCCCGGCCGCCTCCGGCCGGGGGGACACCCAGGAGGAAGTTGTGACCACGGCCAGCGCCGCCCCCGCGGCTCCGAAGAAGAAGGGCTCCGGCGCGATGGCTGTCTTGCAGCGCATCGGCCGCAGCCTCATGCTCCCGGTCGCCGTCCTGCCCGCGGCCGCGCTCCTGGTGCGCCTCGGCAACACCGACATGCTCGGTCGCGAGTCGTTCCCCGCGTTCATAACCAAGATCGCCGGCTTCATGGCTGCGGGCGGCAACGCGATCCTCGACAACATGGCGCTGCTCTTCGCCGTGGGCATCGCGATCGGCTTCGCGAAGAAGTCGGACGGCTCCACGGCCCTCGCTGCGGTCACGGGCTATCTGGTCTTCAAGAACGTGCTCGCCACGTTCACCGACAAGAACCTGCCGCAGGTCGCGAAGGCCGTCGACGGCAAGGTCGTCATGGTCGACGCGCCCGTGGACGCCAAGGTCCTCGGCGGTGTGGTCATGGGCATCGTGGTGGCCCTGCTCTACCAGCGCTTCCACCGCACCAAGCTGCCCGACTGGGCGGGCTTCTTCAGCGGCCGCCGCCTGGTCCCGATCCTCTCCGCCTTCGCGGGTCTGCTGCTCGGCATCGTCTTCGGGTACATCTGGCCGGTCCTCGGCACGGGTCTGCACAACTTCGGCGAGTGGCTGGTCGGTTCGGGTGCCGTCGGCGCCGGCATCTTCGGCGTCGCCAACCGCGCACTCATCCCGATCGGCATGCACCACCTGCTGAACTCCTTCCCCTGGTTCCAGGCCGGTGAGTACGAGGGCAAGAGCGGTGACATCTCGCGCTTCCTGGCGGGCGACCCGACTGCAGGACAGTTCATGACCGGCTTCTTCCCGATCATGATGTTCGCGCTGCCCGCGGCCTGCCTCGCGATCGTCCACTGCGCCCGCCCCGAGCGTCGCAAGGTCGTCGGGGGCATGATGTTCTCGCTGGCGCTGACCTCGTTCGTCACGGGTGTGACCGAGCCCATCGAGTTCACCTTCATGTTCATCGCGCCGGTCCTGTACGCGATCCACGCGGTCCTCACCGGTGTCTCCATGGCGCTGACCTGGGCACTCGGCATGAAGGACGGCTTCGGCTTCTCGGCCGGCGCGGTCGACTTCGGCCTGAACCTGGGCATCGCGACCAACCCATGGGGCCTGGTCCTGGTGGGTCTGTGCTTCGCGGCGGTCTACTACGTGGTCTTCCGCTTCGCGATCACCAAGTTCAACCTCCCGACGCCGGGCCGCGAGTCGGACGAGGAACTGGCCGAGCTGCAGAAGGCCGAAGCCAAGTAGTCCCGAGGCTCCCCTTCGCCCCTGCTGAATTCCCCGGTCGCCCGTAGGCGGCCGGGGAATTTCGCATGCCGGAGGCTCAGATCTCGTACGTCGCTCGCGGCGTCGCCAGTTCCACCGGGCCGCGGAACACCTCGCGGGCGTGGTCCAGGTTGGTCTGGGGGTCCGTCCACGGTGGGATGTGGGTGAGGACGAGGCGGCGGGCGCCGGCACGGGTCGCGGTCTCGCCGGCCTCGCGGCCGTTGAGGTGCAGGTCCGGGATGTTCTCCTTGCCGTGGGTGAACGCGGCCTCGCAGAGGAACAGGTCCGTGTCCCGGGCCAGTTCGTCGAGCGTGTCGCACACGCCCGTGTCCCCGGAGTAGGTCAGCGACCGCCCGCCGTGCTCCACGCGGATGCCGTACGCCTCCACGGGATGGCTGACCTTCTCGGTGTGCACCGAGAACGGGCCGACCTCGAAGGAGCCCGGCTTGACCGTGTGGAAGTCGAAGACCTCGCTCATGGAGGAGGCGGAGGGGGTGTCCGCGTAGGCGGTGGTCAGGCGCTGCTCCGTGCCCTCCGGTCCGTAGACGGGGATCGGATCGCAGCGGCCGCCGTCATGGCGGTAGTAACGCGCGACGAAGTACGCGCACATGTCGATGCAGTGGTCGGCGTGCAGGTGGCTGAGGAAGATCGCGTCAAGGTCGTAGAGACCGCAGTGGCGCTGCAGCTCGCCAAGGGCACCGTTGCCCATGTCGAGAAGCAGCCGGAAGCCGTCGGCCTCGACGAGGTAGCTCGAACAGGCCGATTCCGCGGACGGGAACGACCCCGAGCAGCCGACGACGGTGAGCTTCATAGAGCAGAAACCTCCGCGGGCGGGGAGTGAAGACGGGGGTCGTGCGGTCCGTCGAGCGTAAGGCGCGAAAGGGCGGGTCGCTCCTCCGTCGAGGGCTGTTGTGGGGGAACTCACCTGCGGTGTCACCGGTTCGGGGGCGTGCGGGGCCCCGAACGGTCAGGGTCCGGCGGCCACGGGGCGGGCAGGCGTGGGCGCGGGCGTGGCGGGTACCGTCGTACGCATGGATACGTCGTGGTGGCTCGCGTTGGTGGCGGTGGTGCTGCTCGCGGGCGTCGCGACGTTCGTGGACGGGTGGGGGCGCGGACGCAAGCCCTCCGGGCGGCGGGGTCCCTCTCGACGGCCCTCGCGGCCCACTCGGAGGCCGCCGGGGCGGTCGGACGGTGTCCGGCGCTCGAACCGGCCTCGGCCCGCTGAGATCTGGTGGGCGAACGTGCCGTTCGAGGACGGGCCCGGGGCGAAGGACCGGCCCTGCCTGGTCCTGTCGGTACGCGGGCGGAAGGCCGTCGTCGCGAAGATCACCACGAAGTACCACGACGAGCGGGGCGGGGTCATTCCGCTGCCCGCGGGGTCTGTGGGGGATGCGCGGGGGCGCGCGAGTTTCCTTGAGACGGATGAGTTGCGGGGGGTGCCGGTACGGGAGTTCCGGCGGCGGGTCGGTGAGGTGGACGCCCGCGTCTGGAACCAGGTGCGCCACCTCGCGGGATAGGCCCTTTTTCCCCCGCCCCCGCCGCCCCTACCCTTCCCGTCACTGCATGGGGCTGCGCCCCTCGCCCCCTGATCGCGCTGCGCGCTCGTCCTCAAACGCCGGACGGGCTGGAGATAGCCGCGCGTCCGGCGGCACCTTCAGCCCGTCCGGCGTTTGAGGACCGGGGGTTCGGGGGCAGCGCCCCCGAGGCAGGTACGGGACGGGTAGGGGCGGCGGGGCGGAAAAGGCCCGGCTAAGCCCACAGTTGGCCCTGCAGCGTGGCGATCGCCTCTTCGGTCGTCGCCGCCGTGTAGACGCCGGTCGACAGGTACTTCCACCCGCCGTCGGCCACGACGAACACGATGTCGGCGGGCGACCCCGCGGCCACGGCCTTGCGGCCGACACCGATCGCCGCGTGCAGCGCGGCCCCGGTGGAGACCCCGGCGAAGATGCCCTCCTGCTGGAGCAGCTCCCGCGTACGGGTCACCGCGTCCGCCGAGCCGACCGAGAAGCGGGTGGTGAGCACGGACGCGTCGTACAGCTCCGGAACGAAGCCCTCGTCGAGGTTGCGCAGCCCGTAGACGAGATCGTCGTAGCGCGGCTCGGCCGCGACGATCTTGACGTCGGGCTTGTGCTCGCGCAGGAACCGGCCCACGCCCATCAGCGTCCCCGTGGTGCCGAGCCCGGCGACGAAGTGCGTGACGGACGGCAGGTCGGCCAGGATCTCGGGCCCCGTCGTCGCGTAGTGCGCACCGGCGTTGTCGGGGTTGCCGTACTGGTAGAGCATCACCCAGTCGGGATGCTCGGCGGCGAGCTCCTTCGCCACGCGCACCGCCGTGTTGGAGCCGCCGGCCGCCGGGGAGGGGATGATCTGCGCGCCCCACATGCCGAGCAGGTCGCGCCGTTCCTGCGAGGTGTTCTCGGGCATGACGCACACCATGCGGTAGCCCTTGAGCTTCGCGGCCATGGCGAGCGAGATGCCGGTGTTGCCGGACGTCGGTTCGAGGATCGTGCAGCCGGGTGTCAGCCGGCCGTCCTTCTCGGCCTGTTCGACCATGTGGAGCGCGGGGCGGTCCTTGACCGAGCCGGTCGGGTTGCGGTCCTCAAGCTTCGCCCAGATACGGACGTCGGCGGACGGCGAGAGCCGCGGCAGGCGCACCAGAGGGGTGTTGCCCACCGCGGCCAGCGGGGAGTCGTAGCGCATCGGTGATCAGAGCCCGGCAGCCCGGTCAGACCATGCCGCCGGCGACGGCCGGCAGGATGGTGACGCTGTCGCCGTCGGTGAGCTTGGTGTTGATGCCGTCGAGGAAGCGGACGTCCTCGTCGTTCAGGTACACGTTCACGAAGCGGCGCAGCTGACCCTCGTCCACGATGCGGGCCTGGATGCCCGTGTGGCGGCTTTCGAGGTCGGCGAAGAGGGCGGCGAGGGTCTCCCCGCCGCCCTCGACGGCCTTCTGGCCGTCGGTGTAGGTGCGGAGGATGGTGGGGATGCGGACCTCGATGGCCATGATTGCGGGCTCCTGTCGGAAGGCGGAAGGCGGGTCAGGTCTGGGTGCGCGCGGCAGCGCGGGAAGTGCACCGGAAAGGGCGGGGGACGCCGGTCGCGGCCCCGCGCAGCCGTGGCCCACACGGCCGTACGGCGGCAGGGATCAGCGCGTACAGATGGCGCTCTGCAGCCTGCACAGGTCGACGTGCAGCCGCGCCACGAGCAGCATGCCCGGCGTCTTGTCGCTCACGTCGTGGGAAACCATGGGCTCATCGTATCGATTCCCGGTCCGGGTCCCGGAATGTGATCTCAGATAGTGGATGAATTCTGCCCGAAGTATGGGATCCGTCGGATCAGTAGGCCTCCACCACGGAGACCTCCTCCTCGGTGACGACCCCGTCGACGATCCGGAACGAGCGGAACTGGAAGTCGCCGAGCCCGTCGGTGTCGGCGGTCGAGACGAGGACGTAGTGGGCGTTCGGCTCGCTCGCGAGGGAGACGTCCGTGCGGGAGGGGTGGGCCTCGGTGGAGGTGTGGGAGTGGTAGACGACCACCGGTTCCTCGTCGCGGTCGTCCATCTCGCGGTACAGCTTGAGCAGGTCCCCCGAGTCGAACTCGTAGAACGTGGGTGACATCGCCGCGTTCAGCATGGGGATGAAGCGCTCGGGGCGGCCGGTGCCCTCCGGGCCCGCGATCACGCCGCACGCCTCGTCGGGGTGGTCCCGGCGCGCGTGCGCGACGATCTGGTCGACGAGGGCCTGGGTGATGGTCAGCATGAGGTCAGGATAGGCAGACGGCAGCCCCGTACCGAAGGGTGGTACGGGGCTGCCCACATGCTGGGCGACGAGTGCCGGGCGCCCGGCGCGGAACTCGGCCGGGACTCCGTCGGCAGACCTGCTCGAATCAGCGGACCTGCTCGAATCAACCGACCTGCTCGAGTCAGCCGATCTTCTCGAACTCCGGTTCGCGGCGCTCGGTGACCTCCGGGTTGCGTGACTTCAGCACGGCCCAGCCGATGCCCAGCGCGACGGCCCAGCCGGCCATCACGTACAGGCAGACGCGGGATTCGGCGTCGTATGCGATGAGGCCGGTGACGAAGAGCAGGAACGCGACGGCGACCCAGCTGAACTTCGAGCCGCCGGGGGCCGGGAAGGGTGAGGCGGGCAGACGGCCGGCCTCGACGGCGCGGCGGTACAGGATGTGGCTGACGAGGATCATGAGCCAGGTCCAGATGCCCGCCGCCGTGGCCACCGAGACGACGTAGCCGAAGGCCTTCTCCGGGACGATGTAGTTCAGGATCACGCCGATGCCCATGCAGAGCATGGAGACGGTGATGCCGAACGCGGGCGTCTTGGTGGAGGACAGCCTGTTGAAGATCCTCGGGGCCTCGCCGTTGTCCGCCAGGGTGCGCAGCATGCGGCCCGTGGAGTACATGCCGGAGTTGCAGGAGGAGAGGGCCGCCGTCAGGACGACGAAGTTGACGATGGCCGCGCCGGCCGGGATACCGATCTTCGCGAAGGCCGCGACGAAGGGGCTGACGCCGGGCGCGAACTCCGTCCACCTCACGACACAGAGGATGACCGTGAGCGCGCCGACGTAGAAGAGGGCGATGCGCCAGGGCAGGGTGTTGATCGCCTTGGGGAGGGTCTTCTCCGGGTTCTCGGACTCGCCCGCGGTGACGCCGACGAGTTCGACGGCCAGATAGGCGAACATCACGCCCTGGAGGGTCATCAGGGACGAGCCGATGCCCTTGGGGAAGAAGCCGTCGACGGCCCAGAGGTTGGACACGGCGGCGGTGTCCCCCGCGGAGCTGAAGCCGAAGGTGAGCACGCCCAGGCCGATCACGATCATGCCGATGAGGGCGGTGACCTTGACCATCGAGAACCAGAACTCGATCTCGCCGAAGAGCTTGACGGAGATCAGGTTGGCCACGAAGAGCACGACCAGGAAGACCAGGGCCGTGACCCACTGCGGTATCTGCGGGAACCAGTAGTTGACGTAGATCGCGGCGGCGGTGAGTTCCGCCATGCCGGTGACCACCCACATCAGCCAGTACGTCCAGCCGGTGAAGTAGCCGAAGAACGGGCCGAGGAATTCGCGGGAGTACTCCGCGAAGGAGCCCGAGACCGGGCGGTAGAGCAGCAGTTCGCCCAGGGCCCGCATGATGAAGAAGATGATGACGCCCGCGAGGGCGTACATGAGGATGAGGCTGGGGCCCGCCTTGGCGATGTTCGCCCCGGCACCCAGGAAGAGGCCGACGCCGATGGCGCCGCCGATCGCGATCATCTGGACCTGACGGCTGCCGAGCCCGCGTTCGTAGCCCTCTTCGGAGGCGTCGCCGTCGGCGGCGCCGTTGCCGCCCTGCTCGTCGTCGTGCTTGCCGACCTGCACCGAGGTCATGTCCATGCGCCTTTCTCCATGCCGGTCCGAGCCTTCGTCGGCTTCGGTCCGGTTTCCGATCCCCCCGGATTACTGGAGTCGCACGGGCTCCCCGAGCCCGCTGAACGGCCTCCCCGAGGCCGCCCGCGCCTGGCCGACGGTGGTCGGCTCAGTGGCGCACCCGGCAGGACGTGGGTGGTGTCCCGCCGAGCGATCGTGAAGATTTATCACGGCCGCAACATTCGGCATTCGCGCTGCTTGTAGCGCATGCCACAGGAAGAAGCGGACATAGGACACCCGGGCCCACATAGCAGGCCCGGGTGGTGATGTGATCGTTATCCGGATTTGAGCGTCCGCTGAGCGAACGTTTCATGTCACGTCATGGACCACCGCGCGCTGTACGACCGTCTGTTTCGCGTCGCCCGACCGTCTGTTTCGCGTCGCCCGACCGTCCGGGTCGCGCCACACGGCCGATCACCGCTTCGCGTCAGGGCATCAACGTCTCGACCAGCGTCTCCTGCAGCCCGCCGAGCCACAGGTACGCCATCACCATCGGCTTGCGCGGGTCCTCGTCGGGGAGCCGGTAGAGGAGGTCCGTGTCCTCCTCGTCGACGACGTCCAGCCGGGAGCCGATCGCGAGGCGCAGGTCGTTGAGGGAGCTGAGCCACTGCTTCGACTCCTCGGGGCTCAGCTTCAGGACCGCTCCCCCCTCCCCCACGGCCGCGACGCCGTCCAGGGTGCGGATCACCACGAGGGCGTTCTCCCGCTTGCCGGCACGCAGGTCGTTCTCGGTGAAGCGCCGGAACTCCGAGGAGTACGCGCGCTGCTCCTCGGCCTGCTCGGGCGAGGTGGCCTCGACGTCGGGGCCGCTGTACGCGTCCGGGAAGAGGCGTTTCAGCACGGGGTCCGAGGGCGGCTCGCTCGGCCCCTCCGCGAACAGTTCGGCGAGCGGGTCGTCGGAGACGTCCCCGCCCGGGCCCGGTCCGATGAGCTCCAGGAGCTGTACGGCGAGGGAGCGGATGATCGAGATCTCGACCTCGTCGAGCGCGACGGCCGCGCCGCCGCCGGGGAGCGGTTCGAAGTGTCCTGGCATCAGGTTGCGTCGCTACTTCCAGTACAGCGCGGGCGTCGGGCGGGTGCCGGTCCAGCCGTGTCCGGCAGGATCAAGTCCGGCTCGGTCGTCTCCGGCCGGGTCACTTCCGGTCGTGCTGGAGGGTGGCCCACAGACCGTAGCCGTGCATGGCCTGCACATCGCGCTCCATCTCCTCACGGGTGCCGCTGGAGACAACGGCCCGGCCCTTGTGGTGGACATCCATCATCAGCTTCGTGGCCTTGTCCTTCGAGTACCCGAAGTACGACTGGAAGACGTAGGTCACGTAGCTCATCAGGTTGACCGGATCGTTGTGGACGATGGTCACCCAGGGGACGTCGGGCTCGGGTACGGCGAAGACCTCCTCAGCCGACTCGGTCTTTTCGGTCTCTAGGGGTGCGGGAGCCGTCACACGGCCCATGCTGCCACCACAGGTGGGTGCCCGGCCAAACGAGCCCTGGAAATCACGCGCACCACCCGCGAGCACCACAAATCGTCAGAGTGACGAGATAGGGGTAGCATCTCCGGTCATGAACACTGCGGACCTAGGGCTGCCGGTGGATGTGCCGTCGACAGCGCTCTTCACGGACCACTACGAGCTGACCATGCTGCAGGCCGCCCTCAAGGGCGGCACCGCCGACCGGCGTTCGGTCTTCGAGGTCTTCACCCGCCGGCTGCCCGAGGGCCGCCGCTACGGTGTCGTCGCCGGAACCGGGCGGGTCCTGGACGCGGTGGAGAACTTCCGCTTCGATCCGGACGTCATCGGCTTCCTGCGCGAGCGCAACGTCGTGGACGAGCCGACCCTGGAGTGGCTGGCCGCCTACCGCTTCGGCGGGGACATCTGGGGCTATCCCGAGGGCGAGGTGTACTTCGCCGGATCGCCGGTCCTTCGGGTCGAGGGTTCCTTCGCGGAGTGCGTGCTCCTGGAGACCGTGATCCTCTCCATCCTCAACCACGACTCGGCCATCGCGGCCGCCGCCTCCCGGATGGCCTCGGCCGCCGGCGGGCGCCCGCTGATCGAGATGGGCGCCCGGCGCACCCACGAGCTGGCCGCGGTGGCCGCGTCCCGCGCTGCGTACGTCGGCGGCTTCACCACCACCTCCGACCTGGCCGCGGGCTTCCGCTACGGCATTCCGACGGTCGGCACGTCCGCCCACGCCTTCACCCTCGTGCACGACACCGAGCGGGACGCCTTCCGGGCCCAGGTCGACTCCCTCGGCCGGGGCACCACGCTGCTCGTGGACACGTACGACGTCGCCGAGGCCGTGCGCCTCGCCGTCGAGGTGGCCGGGCCCGAGCTCGGGGCCGTCCGGATCGACTCCGGGGACCTGCTGCTCGTGGCACACCGGGTACGGCAGCAGCTGGACGACCTGGGCGCCACGAAGACGCGGATCATCGTGACCTCGGACCTGGACGAGTACGCGATCGCCTCGCTGGCCGCGGCGCCCGTGGACGCGTACGGGGTGGGCACCCAGCTGGTGACGGGTTCCGGCCATCCGACCTGCTCGATGGTCTACAAGATCGTCGCTCGTGCCGAGTCGGCGGATCCGAAGGCTCCGCTCCTGCCGGTGGCCAAGAAGTCCTCGGGTGGCAAGACGTCCATCGGCGGCCGCAAGTGGGCCGCGCGGCGGCTCGACGAGCACGGGGTCGCCGAGGCCGAGGTGATCGGCCTGGGGGCGGTTCCGGCCGAGCTCAGCGACCGTCAGCTCCTGGTGCAGCTCGTCAAGGGCGGCCAGGTCGTCGCCCGCGAACCGCTGGACGTCGTACGAAACCGGCACGCGCGGGCCCGCGCGAACCTGCCCCTCTCGGCGACCCAGCTGTCGCGGGGGGAAGCCGTCATTCCGACCGAGTACGTGTGAGAGACGCGGGCCCGGACCGGCGACGGCCCGGGCCCGCAGGGGAGTGAACGGGCGGCAAGCCGGGAAAGGGCACCGCAACGACCGCACCCTCCGCCATGCCCGCAAGCCGTCGGACTCGGCCGCACGGAACCCGCGCGACCAGCCCTCCACGACCCGCACACAATCCCCCGGCCTCCCCGCGGAGCGCCTCGCCAAGCCGAAGGACACCGACCATGCGCCGCGCCCTGATCGTCGTAGACGTCCAGAACGACTTCTGCGAGGGAGGCAGCCTCGCGGTTTCCGGCGGGGCGGATGTGGCCGCCGCGATCACCGAACTGATCGGGCAGGCCCCGGCCGGCTACCGCCATGTGGTGGCGACCCGCGACCACCACATCGCGCCGGGCGGCCACTTCGCGGACAACCCCGACTACGTGCACTCCTGGCCCGCGCACTGCGTGGCCGGCACCGAGGGCGTGGGCTTCCACCCGAACTTCGCTCCGGTGGTCGCCTCCGGCGCGATCGACGCCGTCTTCGACAAGGGCGCGTACTCGGCGGCGTACAGCGGCTTCGAGGGCGCCGACGAGAACGGTGTCTCGCTGGCGGACTGGCTGCGCGAGCGTGGGATCACGGAGGTCGACGTCGTGGGCATCGCCACGGACCACTGCGTGAAGGCCACCGCCCTGGACTCCGCCCGGGAGGGCTTCCGCACCCAGGTCCTGCTCGACCTCACGGCCGGCGTCGCCCCGGAAACCACGTCCCAGGCCCTGGAGGACCTGCGCGAGGCCGGCGTGGAACTGACCGGCAAGCCGGTGGTCTGAAGGCGCCGCCTCCAGGGGCGCGGGGGACTGCGCGATCAGCCCCCCACCGGGGCGGAACCCTTCTACAGGGGCGGAGCCCCGCTACAGGGGCGCCGCCGGCAGCCGCATCAGCGAGCGAATCGGATGCCAGAGCTCGGACGCGACAGCGTCCACCCCCGGCGCCGTACGCCATATGAGCCCATCGGGATGGTGCAGGACGGCCGTGATCTCGTCAGGCGTGGGAGGCTGCCCGTTGCCGCGCAGATACACCGCCCGCAACCCCAGATTCCGCAGCCGCGTCAGCGCGCGGGCGCGGTTCTGGGCATGCACCAGGACGCGTACCGAACCGGTGCCCGCGGCGAGCGGCCGGGGCAGGTTCAACGCCACCACGACGGTGCCGTTCGGCAGCCTGCTGAAGCCTCCTGCAGCCATCTGGTCATACCCCCGCGAGATCCGGTGTCAATAAGAGAGTCACAGGACGCACCTAAACACGATCGGCCGCAACCCGCCAGAGGGTTGCGGCCGATCATGGTTTGACCTGCGAAAACGTCTCTTACTACTTCGCGGAGGAGACCTTCACCTTGATCGTCGAGCCGTCGCGCGACTCCCTGACGATCGAGATCTTGGTGTTGGTGTCAGTGATCTTGACACCCCCGGTCGGGTTGGCCGTGTCGTAGTACGTGTTCGTGCGGTCGTTGAAGACCCGGTTGCCCGGCTGCGCATTGATCTTCGTCACGACGTCCGCCTTGTGCAGCGTGAGAGCGTCCGTCTTGTACGTGCTGAACGGCGAGTCGTAGGACTGGATGCGGTTGCGCATCAGCGAGCCGTCGGACCACTTCAGCGCCTTCGGGTGGGCGTCCACCGGCAGCAGCAGACCGGTGCCCGGGTGCTCGCTGACGTTGTTGTCGCGCTGGGAGGTGTCCCACTTCCAGATCAACAGACCGTTCTGGTACGGGAAGTGCTCCACCCAGGACGGACGCGTGGACGCGAAGCCGAAGTTGTACGGGCCGACCTTGAGGGTCTTGTCGTACGACACGTACTGGCGGTTCTCGGCGATGTAGTACTGCGCGTAGTCCTTGGTGAAGGACGCGCCGATACGGGAGAAGCCGACCGACTTCCAGGCGGCGTCGGCGCTCTCGGCGTTGTCCGAGAAGAGCGCGGAGCCGTCGGCGGTGACGGTGATCTCGTCCGCCGCGAAGCCCGTCTGGGCCACGCCGCCGTCGGTGGAGTAGCGGAAGCGCAGGTCGAACTTCTGGCCCGCGTAGGCGTCGAGCGGGTACGACAGCTTCGTGTAGGCGGCGGCGGTGCCGGTCAGCGCGGGGCTGCCGCTGGCGTCACGCGGGATCGCCGCGCCGTCGACCGTTCCGTCGATCGCGGTCCACTTGGCGCCGCCGTCGGTGGAGACCTCGGTGTAGAGGTAGTCGAAGTCCGTCTCGATGTCGTAGTACCCGTCGAGGGTCAGCTCGGCCGAGGACTTGCCCGTGAGGTCCACGGAACGGGTCAGCGTGTTCTTGAGGTTGTTCGCGCTGCCGCTCCACCACTGGGTGGCGCCCTGCGCCGGGGGGACGACCTCCGTGGTGACCGCCTTCTTCGGCAGCTCGACCACCAGCGCCTGGGCGTTCTTGGTGTTGTACTCGGACACGCCCAGCGTGTGGTTGGAGCTCTTCGCCGCCTTGGCCGTGTCGTACTTCAGCCAGCCGAGCTGGAGCTTGTCCCACGCGGTCATGTCACCGGGCAGGTCACCGATGGCGTTCTTGCCGGTGCCGAGCCACGAACCGGAGGACATCAGGGTCCAGAACGCCGTGGAGTTCTCCGCGGTGTTGGTGGTGTCGTAGTGGTCCGGCAGCCCGAGGTCGTGGCCGTACTCGTGGGCGAAGACACCGAGTCCGCCGTTCTCCGGCTGGATCGTGTAGTCGCCGACCCAGATGCCGGAGTCGCCGATCTGCGCGCCGCCCATCTTGTTGCCCGTGGGGCCGGTGGCGCCGGCGTCGGTGCCGAACGCGTACCAGCGGTGGGCCCAGATCGCGTCGTCGCCCTGGGCGCCGCCGCCCGCGGACTCGTCCTCGCCGGCGTGCACGATCTGGAAGTGGTCGATGTAGCCGTCGGGCTCGTTGAAGTCGCCGTCACCGTCGAAGTCGTTGCGGTCCCACTTGTCGTAGGCGGACAGCGCGGACTTGATGTCGGCGTCGGACTTGCCGGCCGCCTTCTGGGCGTCGACCCAGGCGTTGACACCGTCGGCGACGGCGTTCCACGCGCAGGTGTCGGGGTCGCACTTGTTGGAGCCGTAACGGGCCTCGTTGTAGGGCACCTTGACCCAGTCGGAGACCGTGCCGTCGATGGAGTAGCGGCCCGAGGACTGCTTCTCGTAGTACTTCTTCATCGACTCGACACCCTTGCCGGTGCCGAAGTACAGGTCCTGGTAGTGCTCGGTGTTGTAGTCCGCCTTCCAGTCCGTGCTGTTGTCCTCGGCACGGTCGGGCTGGGCTATCTGGTTGTGCAGCGGGCCGGGGGTGCCGCCGTAACGGCTGTCCACCTTGTCGCCGAACTCGACGAGGATCGTGAAGATCTCGTCGGTCTTCTCACGGCCGAGCTCCACGTACTTGCCGTTCTGGAGCTTGACGACCTGCGAACCGCCGCGCTCGACGGGCTTGGCGTCACCGGAGATGACCCGCTTGAGGGCCTCCTCGCGCTGGGCTTCCTGACGGTCGGTCAGGGGACCCTTCAGGTCGTGCTCGTGCTCGGCGTCGTCCCCGGCGCGCGCCGGGTCCTGCCGGTTCGCGGCCGCGGCCGGCTGGTCGCCGGCGTCGGCCTGCGCCACTGCGAAGGTCGAGAACGTGGCAGCGGCCGCTGTGAGCGCCACACCCACCGCGGCTGCTCTGAACGTCCATGGTCTGCTGATCACTTGATGCAGTCCTCCCTCGCGCTCGGGCGCGCGGATGGAGGGTGTCCAGGTCTTGGAGTCCGCGCGCGCTCTATGCGCGTCACAAGTGACGACATTCGATCGGAGTTGAAGGAGAAAAGACAGACCTTGACTTGCACAGGTCAAGTGGGCTATGCACCGGCGGCCCCGCGTCGCGTTCCACTACGGGTCCGCTCACGCCGATCGGTGTACCGCTCAACAGGCGCGTTGAAAAGCCGGGTTGGCAGAAGCCATGATTCCGTGCGCCCCCTGTGCTCCGGCACCGTGGGTTAGGTCACGCTTACTGCTCGTTCCCCTCGGGCAGACAGCCGATTAGAGTCGGTTGGCGGTGCGCCGGATATCCGGTGATTTGCCAAGCGAGACCGTTGCCACAACCCCTATTTCTTATCCGCACCCTCCCCCATGCGAGAGGCACCGGGGGGAGACCCCCACCCCGAGGACGGAATGCCATGCCTCGTCCGACCGCCGCACAGCTCGCCTACGGTTCATGCACCGTGCTTTTCTCCACGCTCGCCATGCTGCTGCTGTCACAGACGAGTTCGGGCCTGGGAGTCGTGGTCATCGCGCTCTCCGCCCTCGTACTCGGCCTCCTCGTGGCCATGACGGTTCCCGCGCCCAAGCCCGCCGCGGCCCCCGTGACGCCCGCCGCCCGCCCCTCGCCCGCCGCCGTCACGGAACAGCGTGTGCCGGCCCGGCGCGAGACCGTCGCCGCCGCCAGCGCGTCCGAGCCGATACGCGAACGCGCCTGACGCCACGTTCCCAACGGGCCCGTCCCGCACGGGCCCACCATCATGCACGGGCCCGTTCCGCACCGGCCCGCCCTGCGCCGACCCGCCTGATTCACGCTGCCGCTTGCCGGCCGCCGCCCGCTGTCGGGCGGTTCAGCCGGTGCTGACCACCACCGTTTTGGCCGCCTTGTCGTGCAGCCCCTGCTTGTACGGCTTGTCGAAGAAGCTCCAGCCACCGGCAATGGCGGTCCAGACGCACGCGCAGCAGAACGCGAACGGCACCCACAGCACCAGCGCGCGGACCAGTGAGGTCTGCACGGAGGGCGTGGAGCCGTTGTCGAGGTTCGCCACCCGCAGGTGCAGCCACTTCTTGCCGAGGGTCTGTCCCGACCTGGTGGTCAGGAAGGTGTCGTACCCGACGTAGAGCAGCAGGGCGATCAGGGACTGCCCGAACGACTTCCCGTACTGGATCTTGTCCGTGTCCACGTCGTACTCGTTGACGCCGAAGCCCCATGTCAGCAGCCACACCACGATGACGACGAGGACCATGTCGATGATCCGCGCGAGCACGCGCTTGCCGCTGTCCGCGAGCGGCGGCATCCCGGCGAGCGGGTCGTTGTTGTACGGGCCGCCGCCGTAGGGGTCACCACCGTAGGGGGCCCCGCCTCCGGGAGGCGGCGGCGCGGCGCCGTACGGGGAGCCGGCGCCCGGGGCACCGGACGGCGGGGTTCCGTACGGGGAGCCGCCACCCTGTTCCGGCGGCGGCTGCTTCCTGAACGGGTCCTCGTCCGGCGGCTTGTGGAACGGATCGTCGTCCGGCGGGGGCGGCGGCTCGGTCGTCATGTCCCGAGTCGACCGCGAACCCCCGCACCGCGCAATGGGGGACGGCCGTCCGGGGTACGCGTCAGCCGGCGACGAACGTGTGGGCCGCCTTGTCGTGCCAGCACTGGCGCCACGGGCGGTCGAACAGACCCCACACGACACCCACGACACCGATGACGAGGACGCCCGGGACGCTGTAGACGAGCCAGCGGCGCAGGGCCAGGCCGAACGACGGCGGCTCGCCTCCCTCGATGTCCCGCACCTGGAGACCGAACAGCTTCTTCCCGAGGGTGCGGCCCCACCTGGCCGTGGGCAGCGCCTCGTAGAGGACACCGAAGACGATCAGGACGGCCAGGACGATGCCCAGATAGAGGGCTGTCGTGCCGTCCAGCAGCCACACCGTGACCGTCTCGCCGGAGAGCTTGGCCGCGTCGATCTTCCCGTTGACGTGGTCCATGGCCCTGGTGCCCAGCGGGACCGCGGCCGCGCCGGTGACCGCGGCCAGGACGAGCGTGTCCACGAGACGGGCGGCGAACCGCTTCCCGAGCCCCGCCGGACGCGCCTCCGCCTGTGAGCGGACGACCGCCTGGAAGGGGTCCTCGCGCACCGGCTTCCACGGCACGACGGGCTGGTCCTCGTCCGGCCCGGCCAGCCGGTGCACCTGCTGGGCCCAGGAGGGCTGTCCGCCGCCGAGCCCCGCGCTCATGGGCGCCTGAGCACCGGACTGCGGGGGAACGGTGGGGGTGGACTGCGGTGCGGGCTGCGGGGTGGACTGCGGGGTGGACTGCTGCTGCGGGGCGGCGGGGGCCGCTGGGCCCGGCTGCGCCGCGGCCGCGGGGGCCTGGGCCGCCGGTGATGCCGCGGAGGACTGGGCCCCGCGCTGCTGCCCCGCCCGCTGCGACGTACGTCTGAAGCTCATCGTGCCCTCGGCGGCGAGGGGTTCGCGGGAGCCGGGCACCCCGGGCAGCCCTGAGCCCGTGGGGCCGTCGGCGCCGGCCCGGGCGGCCGCGGCGTCCGTGCCCGGGGTCTGCGCGCGCCCCGCTCCGGACGCGCCCGCGACATGCGCGCGCCCGGCACCCATGGCACCGGCCGATCCCGTGGCTCCGGCGGGCCCCGCGGCACCCGTGGGACGTACCGGACCCGTGGGCCTGCGGAAGACGACCGTGCCGCCGGAGAGGGGAGGCGTGGGCGCCCCCGACTCCCCCGCGGAATCGGCCCCTTGGAACGTGGCCGTGCCGTCCGTGTGGTCCGACCTGCCGTCGGGCTGCGCGGACGGCTGGGACGCCTGGAGCGGCGGTGTGGGCTGCGCGGGTCGGGCCGGCTGCGCGGACTCCGACGGAACGCGCGGGTCCGGTGAACCCCAGCGGACCCGGCGGTCCGGATCGCCGCCGAAGCCGGTCTGCCGGGAGCGGTCGGCGCCCCACGCGGTGGCCGGTTCGGGGCGGCTGCCGTGCTGGGCCTCGGCGGGCGACGGTCCCGCGGCGGGCGGGTCCTCGTCGAAGAAGTGCGGGCCCGTCTCCTCCGTGGAAACCGGGGCGGGCTGCGCGCTCGCGGGCGAACCGAGCGGGTCGCTGCCGGACGGCGCCGGACGGCTGGTGCCCGGCACCCATGCCGCACCGTTCCAATACCGGACATATCCAGGAATGGAGGGGTCCGGGTAGTACCCTTCGCGGGGCCTGTCGTCGCCGGGTGCCGGGGTTGGGGCGCTCATGTCCGTCGTCCCGTATCTGCTCGGGGGTCGTGTTGAGCGTCCACATCTATCAGACGGGCGCAACCGCCACTGCCGCTCCTGGCGTACCTACCCCCTTCGAGCAAGGTTCCCCCACCTTTTCCGGCCTCCGCGCGGTATACGCGTGGCCTCTCGGGGAACACGCGAAAAAAGTTCTCCGGACCGGCGTAATGCTTCGGACTTCGCGCCCTCTCACTCGTACGGGCCCGCTCCTCGGGCCGCGGACACGAGAGGAAGCGGGCGACATGAGCGGCGAGTCGAACAACGGCACGAACAACGGGATGAACAGCGGCGTGAACACCGTGGTGGAGCGTGAGCTTGAGCTCAAGCTGGTCCTGTCTCCCGAGCGCAGCATCCCGGTGCCGGCTCTGCTGACCTACCACACCGACGATCCGTACGCCGTCCACGTCACCTTCCACATCGGCACCGACCACCCCGTGAACTGGACCTTCGCGCGCGAACTGCTCGTCGAGGGCGTGTTCAGGCCGTGCGGGCACGGGGATGTGCGGGCCTGGCCGACGAAGGTAGGCGGGCGCGGCGTCGTCCTGATGGCGCTGAGCTCACCCGACGGGGACGCCCTGCTCGAAGCGCCCGCCGCGCAGGTGTCGGCGTGGCTGGAGCGCACCCTGCGGGCGGTCCCGCCGGGCACCGAGGCCGACCGGCTCGGTATCGACGACGGTCTCGCCGAGTTGCTCGCGCCGACCCCGGCCGACGATCTGTGGCTGTCCGACCCGTGGCCCTCGGACGAGTCCAAGGACGGGGAGTGAGGGGGGGAAGAGGGGAGGGAGGGGGGCTGTCAGGTCCTTCGGGGCTGTCAGAAGAGTTTGCCCGGGTTGAGGATGCCCAGGGGGTCGAAGGCCGTCTTCACCGCCCGCTGCATCTCGACGCCGACCGGGCCGATCTCACGGGCCAGCCACTCCTTCTTGAGGACGCCCACACCGTGCTCGCCGGTGATCGTGCCGCCGAGTTCCAGGCCGAGGGCCATGATCTCGTCGAAGGACTCGCGGGCGCGCCGGGACTCGTCCGGGTCGCTCGCGTCGAAACAGACCGTCGGGTGGGTGTTGCCGTCGCCCGCGTGGGCCACGACCCCGATGGTCAGCCGGTACTTCTCGGCGATCCTGTCGACCCCTTCGAGCATCTCGGCGAGCCTGGAGCGCGGGACGCACACGTCGTCGATCATCGTCGTGCCCTTGACCGCCTCGAGGCCGGTGAGGGACAGGCGGCGGGCCTGGAGGAGCAGCTCCGACTCGGCCGCGTCCTCCGCCGGTACCACCTGGGTGGCGCCCGCCGCCTCGCACAGCGCGCCGACCGCGGCGAGGTCCGCGGCGGGATCGTGTGTGTCGAAGGCGGCGAGGAGCAGGGCCTCGGTGCTCTCCGGGAGACCCATGTGCGCCATGTCGTTGACGGCCTTCACCGTCGTACGGTCCATCAGTTCGAGGAGGGACGGCACATGGCCGCCCTCCATGATCCGGCAGACCGCGTCGCAGGCGGCGGCCCCGGACGGGAACTCGGCCGCGAGGACCAGTTGTTGTGGCGGTTGGGGCTTCAGGGCGAGGGTCGCTCCGACGACGATGCCGAGCGAGCCCTCCGAGCCGACGAACAGGCGCGTCAGGTCGTATCCGGCGACGCCCTTCGCCGTGCGGCGGCCGGTGAACATCAGGCGGCCGTCCGCGAGGACGACGTCCAGGCCGAGTACGTACTCGGCCGTCACCCCGTACTTCACACAGCACAGGCCTCCCGAGGCCGTGCCGATGTTGCCGCCGATCGTGCACATCTCCCAGCTGGAGGGGTCCGGCGGGTAGTAGAGGCCGTGCTCGTTGACGGCGCGGGAGAGCGTGGCGTTGATGACGCCCGGCTCGACCACCGCGATCCGGTCCACGGGGCTGATCTCCAGGATGCGGTCCATCTTCGTCAGGGACAGCACGATGCAGCCCTCGGAGGCGTTGGCCGCTCCTGACAGGCCCGTGCGGGCGCCCTGCGGGACCACCGGGATGCGCAGGTCCGTCGCGGTGCGCATGACGTGCTGGACCTGTTCGACCGTGCGCGGCAGCACCACGACGGCGGGGGTGCCCGCCTCGCAGAAGCTGGCCATGTCGTTGGCGTACGAGCTGGTGACGTCCGGGTCGGTGAGGACCGCCTCGGCCGGCAGGCCCGTGAGGAGGCGTTCGGTGAGACGTTCGGTGAGGCTGCCCACCGCCACGGCGTCTTCATCGGGTCGGGCTTCGATACGGCTCATGATCACAGCGTCGCACTCGGGGCCATCGGTGTGAACCCCGCCCGCGCGAGGCTTTCCGTGCCGGGGTGGTGGCCGGATGTGCTCTTCGTACTGACGCACAGTGATCGGTATGGAAAGCGGTGTGGAGTGCGGCACGGAGGCGAAGCCCGCCTCGGGCGCGGAGTCGGCCCCGGGGGCGGCGGCCCCGGCGGTGGCGGCCCCGGCGGCCGGGCGTGAGGTTTTTCTGCGGCGGGCGCTGGCCGGGGTCGTCGTGGGCTGCTTCGTCCTGGGGGGTGTGCTGGTGGCGATGCCCGACGGGGATCGCCGGCCGCCGCCCTCCCCGGGGCCCCTGGCGCGGGCCGTGACCGCGGTCGGGTCCGGGGCGCCGGCCTCGCTGCCCGATCTGGTCGCGCTGATCGGCGACCGCGAAGCGCATCTGCGGGCCCATCCGGGTGACGTACGGACCTGGGCCGAGCTCGGGACCGCGTACGTGGAGCGGGGTGAGCGGACCGCTGAGCCGCGGTACTACCCGAAGGCCGACGCGGCCTTGCGTACGTCGCTCGCGGGGCGGCCGAAGGGGAACACCGAGGCGTTCCGCGGGATGGCCGTGCTCGCCAACGCCCGGCACGACTTCCGGGCCGCGCGGAAGTGGGGCGAGGCCGCGGTGGCTGCCTCGCCCAGGCGGTGGACTGCCTATCCGGCGCTGATCGACGCGTATCGGGGGCTGGGGGATTACAAGGCCGCGCGCAAGGCGCTGGCCCGGCTCGTCGAACTTCCCTCGGGGGGCGGGGAGTCGGGGGGTCCCGCGTCCGGGGCGCAGGTGCTGGGCCGGGCCGGGCTCGTGTATCGGGACCGGGGGTGGCGGGAGGACTCCGCCGCCGCGCTGTCCGACGCGGCGGCGCTCGCCTCCGCTCCCGCCGAGCGGGCCGACTGTCTTGTCCGGGTCGGGGAGCTGGCCTGGGAGCGGGGGGACGCCGCCGAGTCGCTGCGTTCCTACGAGGCCGCGCTGCGGGCCGATCCCGGTGAGCACGCGGCGCAGGCCGGGCAGGGCCGGGCGCTGGCCGCGCTGGGGCGGGACTCGGAGGCCCTGCGGGCGTATCAGTCGGCGCTGGCGAGGCAGCCGCTGCCGCGGTACGCGCTGGAGCTGGGCGAGTTGTACGAGTCGCTGGGGCTCGGCGGGGCCGCGCGGGCCCAGTACGACGTGCTGCGGGCGCGGGTGCGGGAGGGGGGCGCGGGGGGTGTGAACGACGAGCTGGTGCTCGGGCTCTTCGAGGCGGATCACGGGGACGCGGGGAGTGCGGTGCGGCGGTTGCGTGCCGAGTGGGCCCGGCATCCCTCGGTGGCGGTCGCGGACGCGCTGGGGTGGGCGTTGCATCGGACCGGCAAGGACAAGGAGGCGATCGGGTTCGCCACTCGGGCCACGGATCGGGTGCGTGGTGGCGGGGTGCGGTTCGCTCCGTACTCGTATCACCGGGGGGTGATCGAGCGGTCGTTGCGGGATTTCGGGTCCGCTCGGCGGCATCTGGGGGAAGCGCTGCGGATCAATCCGAGGTTCTCGCCGCTTCTGGTGCCTTCGGCGGAGAAGGCCTTGGAGGAGCTGGGCGAGCCTGAGGTTGAGGGCGAGCGGGCGTGGCGGTAGTCGGTGGGTCGGGGCCGTGCCGGTACGTCGAGCCCGTGGCCGTCCGGGTGTACGGCCCTGCGATGGAGTGAGTTCGGTTGATTGCAGGAGCCCTACGCGACGGGCCGCGACGGGCCGGCACGGCCCGCTCCCGTTGCGCTGCCGGCTCGGGTCGGCGTGGGCTTCCGTGGTGGTATGTGCGGGTGCGGCCCCGCGGTGGGGGCCGCGGGGCCGTTCTCCGGGGGGAGTTCTAGAGGTTGCCTCGACGCTCCTGCTCTCGTTCGATCGCCTCGAAGAGTGCCTTGAAGTTGCCCTTGCCGAAGCCCATGGAGCCGTGGCGTTCGATCATTTCGAAGAAGACCGTCGGCCTGTCCTGGACCGGCTTGGTGAAGATCTGCAGGAGGTAGCCGTCCTCGTCCCGGTCCACGAGGATCTTCAGTTCGCGCAGTGTCTCCACGGGGACCCTGGTCTCGCCCGCCCACTCGCCGAGGGTGTCGTAGTAGGAGTCCGGGGTGTCGAGGAACTGGACGCCCGCGGCGCGCATGGCGCGGACCGAACGGACGATGTCGTTGGTGTTCAGGGCGATGTGCTGGACACCCGCGCCACCGTAGAACTCCAGGTACTCGTCGATCTGGGACTTCTTCTTGGCGATGGCCGGCTCGTTGATCGGGAACTTGACCTTGAGCGTGCCGTCGGCCACGACCTTGGACATGAGGGCGCTGTACTCGGTGGCGATGTCGTCGCCCACGAACTCCTTCATGTTCGTGAAGCCCATGACCTTGTTGTAGAAGCCGACCCACTCGTTCATCCGGCCGAGTTCCACGTTGCCCACGCAGTGGTCTATGGCCTGGAAGGTTCGGTGGGCGGGGGGTTCGACGATCGGGGCGGCGGTCGTGTAGCCGGGGAGGTACGGGCCGTCGTAGCCCGTGCGCTCCACCAGGGTGTGGCGGGTCTTGCCGTACGTGGCGATCGCGGCCAGGACCACCGTGCCGTGCTCGTCCTTCACGTCGTGCGGCTCGGTGAGGGGGGTCGCTCCGTGTTCCACCGCGTAGGTGAACGCGGCGCGGGCGTCCGGGACCTCGATGGCGAGGTCGATCACGCCGTCACCGTGCTCGGCCACGTGCTCGGCGACGAAGGTGCCCCAGGGGGTGGTGGGCCTGATCACCGACGTGAACACGAACCGGGCCGAGCCGTTCTCCAGCACGTAGTTCGCGGTCTCCCGGCTGCCGTTCTCCGGTCCGGAGTAGGCGACGAGCTTCATGCCGAAGGCGGTGGAGTAGTAGTGCGCCGCCTGCTTGGCGTTGCCCACGGCGAAGACGACCGCGTCCATTCCCTTGACCGGGAAGGGGTCTGCCTGCCGCGCGGTGTGAGGGGTGTGGTGCGTGGTCTGTGTCATGGGCGCAGACTCTCGCCGTTTTGCAAGGTGCGCAATCGTTTGCGAATCTGCTGAACAATCTGTTCAGTGGAAGGTCTGGTTCGACTAGCGTTCTGTACAGGGTGACCACTGTGGAGGGGCTTGTGGCGATCGATCGTTTGGATGGGCGGCTGCTCGTGCTGCTCGCCGAGGAGCCGCGGATCGGTGTGCTGGAGATGTCCCGTCGGCTGGGTGTCGCGCGCGGGACCGTGCAGGCGCGGCTGGACCGGCTTCAGTCGAATGGAGTCATCCGGGGGTTCGGGCCGCAGGTGGATCCCACGGCTCTCGGATATCCCGTCACCGCTTTCGCGACCCTCCAGATCCGGCAGGGGCAAGGCGCGGACGTCCGGGCGCACTTGGCGACCGTGCCCGAGGTGCTGGAACTGCACACGACCACGGGCAGCGGGGACATGCTGTGCCGGCTCGTGGCCCGGTCCAACGCCGATCTTCAGCGTGTGATCGACCGGGTTGTCGGTTTTGATGGCATTGTCCGGGCCTCCACGGCGATCGTCATGGAGAACCCCGTTCCGCTGCGGATCATCCCGCTGGTGGAGCAGGCAGCGAGGGACGACGACGGCTGAGGCTACCGAGTGAGGTGACAGCGGGTGAACTTCTGGGAGTACCTCGGCAGTCGTCATCAGCAGCTTCTCGCCGACGCCTTTCAGCACGCCAGCGCCGTCTTCCAGTGCATGGTCGTCGCCACGGTGGTGGGGGTGGTGATCGGGGTCGTCACCTACCGCAGTGTCTGGGCCGGGAACCTTGCCACGACGACCACCTCGACCCTGCTGACCATCCCCTCGCTCGCCATGATCGGTCTGCTGATCCCGATCGTGGGGCTGGGTGTCCCGCCCACCGTCATCGCCCTCACCTTGTACGGGCTGCTGCCCATCGTCCGTAACTCGATCGTCGGGCTGCGCGGGGTCGACCCTTCGCTGGTGGACGCGGCCACGGGTATCGGGATGTCGCGGCTCGCCCGGCTCGTGCGGGTCGAACTGCCCTTGGCCTGGCCGCCGATCCTGACCGGGATCCGGGTCTCCACACAGATGCTGATGGGTATCGCCGCCATCGCCGCCTACGCCTCCGGGCCCGGGCTCGGCAACGAGATCTTCCGCGGTATCGCCTCCCTGGGCAGCAAGAACGCGCTCAACCAAGTACTCGCGGGCACGCTCGGGATCATCATCCTGGCCCTGCTGTTCGATGCCGCGTACGTCCTCATCGGGCGGCTGACCATCCCTAGGGGGATTCGTGTCTGAGACATCCGCCGGTGTGACGGAGGCGCCGCAGGAGGGTGGGGGTGCGGGGCGGGAGGCCACCGGGGCCACCATTCGGCTGGAGAGCCTCAGCAAGCGGTACTCGGGGAGTTCCGAACCCGCCGTGGACAGCGTCAACATGGAGATCAACGCCGGCGAGCTGGTGGTGCTGGTCGGGCCCTCCGGATGCGGGAAGTCCACCACGCTGAAAATGATCAACCGGCTGATCGAGCCGACGGGCGGGCGGATCCGCATCGGCGGCGAGGACGTCACCCACATGGATCCGGTGAAGCTGCGGCGGAAGATCGGGTACGCCATCCAGTCCTCCGGGCTCTTCCCGCACATGACCGTCGCCCAGAACATCGGGCTCGTGCCGAAGATGGTCGGCTGGTCGAAGGGGCGGGTCGAGGAGCGGGTCGAGGAGATGCTCGATCTGGTGGGGCTCGATCCCGGTGAGTTCCACGGTCGTTATCCGCGGCAGTTGTCCGGTGGCCAGCAGCAGCGGGTGGGGGTCGCGCGGGCGTTGGCCGCCGATCCGCCCGTGCTGTTGATGGATGAGCCGTTCGGTGCCGTCGATCCGATCACGCGTGATCATCTGCAGGACGAGCTGATCCGGCTGCAGCACGAGCTGCACAAGACGATCGTCTTCGTCACGCACGACTTCGACGAGGCCATCAAGCTCGGTGACCGGATCGCGGTGCTGCGGGAGCAGTCGCACATCGCGCAGTTCGACACCCCGGAGGCGATCCTCACCAACCCCGCCGACGACTTCGTGTCCGGGTTCGTGGGCGCGGGGGCGGCCCTGAAGCGGCTGAACCTGACGCGCGTGCGGGATGTGGAGATCACCGACTATCCGACGGTGACCGTCGACGATCCGCTGCAGGAGATCTTCAACAAGATCCGGGCGAGCGGTACGAACGAGATCCTGCTGCTGGACCGGAGGGGGCGGCCCTACAAGTGGCTGCGGCGCGGTGATCTCATGCGGGCGCGGGGCTCGCTGGCCCGGGCCGGCACGTTGGTGAACGACACCGTGACCCGGGACGCGACGCTGCGGGACGCCCTGGAGGCCGTGCTCACCGACAACGCGGGGCGGGTCGTGGTGACCGGGCGGCGCGGCGAGTACACCGGCGTGGTGGACATGGAGACGCTGATGAACTCCGTGCAGGAGATGCTGGAGGCCGACCGGCTCGACGCGGTGGAGCACCAGCACGACCTGGAGGAGGCCCGCACCGAGCAGACCCGTCATGAGCAGGAGGGCCGGGGTGGCCGAGAGGGCGCGGTCGGCGGGGAGGCGCAGGCGTGAGCGCTCCTGCCCCTGCTCCCTCTCCCGAGGCCCTCCGTGACGGCGGCGACGGTGTCAGCGATGCGGCGCCGAGGATCGGCTGGCGGAAGCTGACCTTCCTGCCCGTCGTGCTCGTCGTCGGGCTGTTCTGCACCTGGCTCTGGTTCGAGCAGGCGGATCTCGACCCGCTCTCCGAGAACGCGCTCTCCAACGGGCAGGTGTGGAAGGCACTGCGGCAGCACATCGAGCTGACCGTGATCTCCACCTTCTTCGTGCTGATCATCGCGATTCCGCTGGGCATTCTGCTGACCCGCGGGGCCTTCCGCAAGGGGACCCCGGTGGTGATGACCTTCGCCAACATGGGGCAGGCGACGCCCGCGATCGGTCTGCTGGCCCTGCTGGTGATCTGGCTGGGCATCGGCCGGAAGGCGGCGCTGATCGGCATCATCGCGTACGCCGTCCTGCCCGTGCTGTCGAACACCATCGCCGGGCTGAAGGCGAACGATCCGACGCTGCTGGAGGCCGCCCGGGGTATCGGCATGTCCCCGCTGGGTGTGCTGAGCCGGGTCGAACTGCCGCTGGCTGTACCGCTGATCCTCGCCGGAGTGCGTACCGCGCTCGTCCTCAATGTGGGTACGGCGACGCTCGCCACGTTCGGCGGAGGCGGTGGTCTGGGCGTGCTGATCACGACCGGGATCACCAATCAGCGGATGCCGGTGCTGGTCCTCGGCTCGATCCTGACCGTCGCGCTGGCCCTGCTGGTCGACTGGCTGGCATCGCTGGCCGAACTCCTGCTCAGTCCGCGCGGGCTGGAGGCGGGCTCATGAGACGGTTTACGGGGCTGATGGCGGCCGGGGCTCTGCTGGTGACGGTCTCCGGATGCGGGCTGACCAGTGGTTCGCCCATGGTCGACGATGTGAAGCCGGGGTCGATCGGGAAGGGGCAGCCGCTCAAGGGCGCCGATCTCACCGTGACGTCCAAGGAGTTCACCGAGCAGCTCGTCCTCGGCGCGATCATGGGCATCGCCTTCCAGGCGGCCGGCGCCGACGTCCTCGACCGCACCGGCATCCAGGGTTCCATCGGCGCCCGGGAAGCGGTCAAGGGCGGTGACGCGGACGCCATGTACGAGTACACGGGCACCGCGTGGATCACCTACCAGGGCAACAGCGACCCCATCCCGGATCCGGACAAGCAGTGGGAGGCCGTGCGCGAGGCCGACCTGAAGAACGGGCTGACCTGGCTGGCCCCGTCGGCGCTGAACAACACGTACGCGCTCGCCATGAACCAGGCCAACTTCAAGAAGTACGGCACGAAGACGCTCTCCGAGGTGGCCGCCCTCTCGAAGAAGGACCCCAAGGCCGTCACGGTCTGTGTGGAGAGCGAGTTCGCCAACCGGGCGGACGGGATGCCGGGCATGGAGAAGGCCTACGGCATGAAACTGCCGAGCGGGAACATCACGCAGATGGACACCGGGATCATCTACACCCAGGTGAAGAAGGGGAGTTGCACGTACGGGGAGGTCTTCACCACCGACGGGCGCATCAGGTCGATGAACCTCGCGGTGATGGCGGACGACAAGAAGTTCTTCCCCAACTACAACGTGGCACCCGAGATCAACTCCAAGGCCCTGAAGAAGTATCCGGCGATCGCCGAGGTCCTGGCCCCGGTCACCAGGAAACTGAACAACGACGTGGCGCAGGAGCTGAACGCCAAGGTGGACGTCGACGGGGAGGACCCGCACGCGGTGGCGCTGGACTGGATGAAGGCGGAAGGATTCGTGAAGGAGGGCTGAGCAACGGGCGGGGGCCGGGGTCCGGGTGGTCGGCCGAGGGCTCTAGCAGGAGGGGACCGAGCCCTTGTCCTTCTCCAGCGCCACCAGGGAGTTGACGGCGCCCTTCAGTGTCGTCACCGGGATGAGGCGCAGGCCCTTCGGCAGCTCCGACTTCGCGTCCGAGCACTCCGCCTTCGGGACCAGGAAGATCGTCGCGCCGTCGCGGCGGGCGGCCTGTGTCTTGAGGGCCACTCCCCCGACCGCGCCGACCTTGCCGGCGGCGTCGATCGTTCCCGTACCCGCGATGACCCGGCCGCCCGTGAGGTCGCCGCCGCTGCCGTCACCGTCCAGCTTGTCGACGATGCCGAGGGAGAAGAGGAGTCCGGCGCTCGGGCCGCCCACATCGGCGAGCTTCAGCGTGACCTCGATGTCGTCCGACTGCTCGCCCAGCTGGTTCAGAGCCGCCTCGGTGGCCGTGTCCTGGGACTTCCTCATCTCCTCGGCGTTGTACTTCTCGATCTCCTTGACGTTGTCGCCGCTCGGATAGACCGAGTCGCGCGGCATCACCGCACGGTCCGTGCGGAACCAGCCGTCGAGCACGTCGCCCAGTTTCACGCTCGCGTCCGGGCCCGTCGCCTCGATGGTCGTCATGCGCAGCTGCCCGCTCGTCTCGCGGGCCTTCGCACCGGAGATCGTGATCACCGGGTCGCCCTTGTTCTCGCCGAGGACGTCCGCCGTCATACCGGGCTGGGCCAGCGAGAACGGCAACGGCGCGAACACCGCCACGGCGAACAGCCCCACAACGGGCAGGGCGCACACGGCGACGGCCTGAAGGCGGGAGAGCCCGGAGACCCGAGAGAGACCAGAGAGTCGAAAAGCCACGGGATCAATCTAACGGAGAGCAACAACGAACAAGCCCTGCGCCTCAGGGGGCGCGGGGAACGGCGCAGTCTTGTCGCCTCTAGGGGCGCGGGGAACGGCGCAATCTTGTCGCCTTTCAGGGGCGCGGGGAACGGCGCAATCTTGTCGCCCTTCAGGGGCGCGGGGAACGGCGCAATCTTTTGGGGGCGCGGGGAACGGCGCAATCCGTTGCCTTCGAGGGGCGCGGGGAACGGCGCAGTCTTTCGGGGGCGCGGGGAACGCCGCAACCAGCCACAGCGCACCCGCGGACAACACCCGGCCAGGGTCACCGCAACGCGTCCGCCACTTCCCGCGCCGCGTCGACAACCCGCGGCCCCACCCGCTCAGGCACAGCGTCCGCGAGCATCACGACACCCACACTCCCCTCCACCCCGGTGACCCCGACCAGCGCCGCCGCAGCCCCACTCGCCCCGGCCTCCAGCTCGCCATGCGTAAGGGTGTAGCCCAGATCCCCGTCCCCACCCCCGGCCCGCGCGGCGAGAATCGCCTTCCCGGCAGCCCCCCGCTCCAGCGGATGCCGGAATCCGGCCCGGTAGGCCACGTGGTAGTCGGTCCACGTCGGCTCGACCACGGCGACGGCGAGCGCCTCCGTGCCGTCGACCAGCGTGAGGTGGGCGGTCGCCCCGATGTCCTCGGCCAGCGACCGCAGCGCGGGCAGCGCGGCCTCGCGGACCAGCGGATGCACCTGACGGCCGAGCCGCAGCACACCGAGCCCGACCCGGGCACGGCCGCCCAGGTCACGGCGTACGAGGGCGTGCTGTTCCAGTGTGGCGAGCAACCGGTACACGACGGTCCGGTTGACTCCGAGTTTGTTGGACAGCTCGGTGACGGTCAGACCGTGGTCGGTGTCGGCGAGCAGCTTGAGGACACGCAGTCCCCGGTCGAGCGTCTGGGAGGTCTCCGCGGTCACGACGCCCACTCCTTAGTGGTGAGGGTCGGCGACCCCCAACGCGGCGGATACGTCACCGGTCCCATCGGCGACGCGCGTCAGAGGCCGCCGGTCGGCTGCGTCCCGGGTACTTCCGGGCGGGCACCGGCTGCGCTCCGCGGCGGCGCTGCCACGGGGCGTGTGCGTAGCGGGGACAGTAGCGAGCCGGTTCGCTCAGCGGAAGGCTCCGTCCAGAATCCGGTCATGCGCAGGTACGGACCGGTCCCGGTTACCCAGGGTTTGATCCAGTTTTGGCCGGATGTGAGCGGCGCGGACCACTTGGCGCGCACCCGGCGTGCACCACCCCTGCACGCAGCGCACACGCACGCGAGCGCCGGTGCCATGAGGGCACCGGCGCTCGTCTCACCGTATGGACCCACCACGGACTCACGGCCGTGAGGGGGTCACCGCATGCGGGTGGCCCACTCCTGGACCTTCTCGATCCGCTGGCGCAGCTGCCCGGCGGTCGCCTCCGCGCTCGGCGGGCCGCCGCAGACGCGGCGCAGCTCGGTGTGGATCACTCCGTGGGGCTTGCCGCTCTGGTGGACGTACGCGCCGACCATGGTGTTGAGCTTCTTGCGCAGCTCCAGCATCTCCTTGTGGGAGACCACGGGGCGGCGCTCGGCGGGCAGTTCGAGGAGGTCCGCCTCCTCGTCCGGCTTCTTGCGGCTGTGCGCGATCTGCCGGGCCTGCCGCTTCTGGAGGAGGAGCTGGACCTGGTCGGGTTCGAGGAGCCCGGGGATGCCGAGGTAGTCCTGCTCCTCCGCGCTTCCCGGGTGGGCCTGCATACCGAACTCGGCGCCGTCGTAGAGGACCCGGTCGAAGACGGCCTCGGACTCCAGCGCCTCGAAGGAGAACTGCTCCTGCTCGCCGGTGTCCTCGTCCTCTTCCCGGTTCGCCTCCTCCATCTCTTTCTCGGACTCGGCGTACGGGTCCTCCTCGCCCTCCTTCTTGGGCTTGTCGAGGGCGTGGTCGCGCTCGACCTCCATCTCGTTGGCGAAGGTGAGGAGGTCGGGGACGGTCGGCAGGAAGACGGACGCGGTCTCGCCGCGGCGCCTGGAGCGTACGAAGCGGCCGACGGCCTGGGCGAAGAAGAGCGGGGTCGAGATGGTGGTCGCGTACACGCCCACCGCGAGCCGGGGTACGTCGACGCCCTCGGACACCATCCGGACGGCGACCATCCAGCGGTCCTCGCTGTGGCTGAACTCGTCGATCCGGTTGGAGGCGCCGGTGTCGTCGGAGAGGACGAGGGTGGCCTTGTGGCCGGTGATCTCGCGGATGAGCTTGGCGTAGGCGCGGGCCGAGTCCTGGTCGGAGGCGATGACGAGGGCGCCGGCGTCCGGGATTCCCTTGCGCACCTCGGTCAGCCGCTGGTCGGCGGCGCGCAGCACGCTGGGCATCCACTCGCCGCGCGCGTCGAGGGCCGTGCGCCAGGCCTGGCTGACGGCGTCCTTGGTCATCGGCTCGCCGAGCCGGGCGGCGATCTCGTCCCCCGCCTTCGTACGCCAGCGCATGTTTCCGCTGTAGGAGAGGAAGATGACGGGCCGCACGACGCCGTCGCCGAGGGCGGAGCCGTAGCCGTAGGTGTAGTCGGCGGAGGAGCGGCGGATCCCGTCGTTGCCCTCCTCGTACGCGACGAAGGGGATGGGGTTGGTGTCGGACCTGAACGGCGTACCGGTGAGGGCGAGCCGGCGGGTGGCGGGCTCGAAGGCCTCCAGGCACGCCTCGCCCCAGGACTTGGAGTCACCGGCGTGGTGGATCTCGTCGAGGATGACGAGGGTCTTGCGCTGCTCGCAGCGGTTGCGGTGCAGCATGGGCCGCACACCGACCCCGGCGTAGGTCACCGCGACGCCCTGGTACTCCTTGCTGAGCGGGCCCGCGCTGTACTCGGGATCCAGCTTGATCCCTATGCGCGCGGCCGCGTCCGCCCACTGCTTCTTCAGATGCTCGGTCGGCGCGACCACGGTCACCTGCTGCACGACATGGTGGTGCAGCAGCCATGACGCGAGCGTCAGCGCGAAGGTCGTCTTCCCGGCGCCGGGCGTGGCGACGGCGAGGAAGTCACGCGGCTGTTCCTGCAGATACCTCTCCATCGCCCCTTGCTGCCAGGCTCGCAGCTTGTTGGCGGTACCCCAGGGGGCCCGCCCGGGAAACGCGGGCGACAGGTGGTGCGAGGAGGAGGCGCTGGCGGCACTGGCAACAGGAGAGGCGGGCAAGAAGGGCCCTCCGTTGAGGGGGGTGGTGGGCGACGGGCGGGCGGTAGTCACGGTCTCCGTGGGGTGGTCGAGCGGCTCGGTTACGTATGACGACGGCTGCGTATGACAACCGGGCCACCCTACCGGCGGCTCATGAACGTCAACGCGCGGACGACGCGGGGTCACCCTCGGATGGGACTCAGCTCACACGACCGAGCGTGGCGCCCCCGTCACGTGACCTACGCGGCCTACACCGCCCGCAGCCGTGTGGTCACCCACGCGCCCACCAGCGCCACCCCCGCCATCGGCAGGAACACCGCCACGAAGGCGGCCGGGTGCCCGCCGGAGGCCTGCGTGGCCGTGTGGGTGACCGTGCCGCCGCCGAGCGCCGCGAAGGCCGCGCCGCCCGCGGCCAGGAGGACGACGTTGGCGAGGCCGTCGGACATCTGCAGGGCGGCGGAGTTGTTGCCGGCCTGGCCGGGGGCGGAGAGCTGGAGCAGCAGGACGCTGCTGGAGGAGATCACCAGCCCCATGCCGAAGCAGCCGAACGCCCAGGCCACCGCCACCGTCCACACCGGCACCCCGTCGATCAGCACGCTGGGCGCGGCGGCTATGGAGGCCGCGGTCAGCAGCATGCCCAACGTCATCAGCCGCTCCCGGTACGGCTCCACGCGCGCCCTCGCCTGCACGAAGGAGCCCAGCGCCCAGGTGCCGCCGCCCGCGGCGAGGGAGAACCCGGCCATCGTCGGCGACAGCCCCCGCTCGGTGACCAGCATCAGCGGCACGAAGGACTCCGCCGCGATGAAGGACCCGGCCGCCACTCCGCGCAGCAGCACCACGGACGGCAGCCCGCGCGCCGCCAGGTACGTCCCTCGCGGCAGCAGTCCGAGCACCGCCGGGACGAGCAGCGCCGCCCCCGCCACGCCAGGGACCAGCGACAGCCACCGCAGGTCCTGGGCGGCGTACTGCAGCAGACCGGCGCCCGCCGAGATGCCCAGCGCCAGCCGGATGCGCCGCCGGTCGAAGGGCGCGGGTCGGGCCCCCTCCTCCGGCCCGGCCTCCGGCCCGGACGCCCGCCGGCGTATCTGCGGCAGCGCGAGCGCCAGCGGCAGGACGACCAGCACCGGTACGCCGACGAAGACCCAGCGCCAGCCGAGGTGCTCGGTGACCGCGCCGGAGGCGAGGGGGCCGACGACGGACGGGACGACCCAGCTCGCCGCGAACGCGGCCATGATCGCCGGCCGCAGCCGTTCCGAATAGGCCCGCCCCACGACCACGTACAGCGCGACGATCACCAGCCCGCCGCCCAGCCCCTGCACGGCCCGGCCGAGGATGAACAGCCACATGGCCCCGGCCGTCCCGGACAGCAGCAGCCCCGCCGCGAAGGCCCCGATCCCCGCGGTGAGCGACCCCAGCGGGCCGGCCCGGTCCGACCACTGCCCGGCCAGCACCATGCCGAACAGGCTCGTCGTGAAGTACCCGGAGAACGCGAACGCGTACAGCGAGATCCCGTCAAGCTCCCGCGCCGCCACCGGCATCGCGGTCCCGACGGCCGTCGCCTCGAAGGCGATCAGCAGCACGACGGACACGATCCCGATGCTCAGCGCCCGGTGGGAACGACTGAGGACGCCGTCCGCGACCACGGCTTCGATCGGTGTGCTCGGGGTGGCGGCGACGCCGGTGTCGCCCGGTTCCAGGGAGGTCATGCCCGCCAGCGTAAGGGGCAAGACCGACATTGACCCCTGTCGGAAGACCGCCCCGGCCTGAGACCTTGGTCGTACGACCACCGCGGCCCGGGCCCCCTCGCCCCTCCCCCTCTCCTTTGTGAACGCCGTATGGCAGTCCCGTTGCGGCCCCCGCGATTCCCTTGGCCACCCCCCACCCGGGCCGTACGGTCGATACATCGAGTCCGGAACATCGGACTCAAGCTTGGCCGTGTGCCCGAGTGGCTTAGGGACTCGCCTGCAAAGCGAGGCACGTGGGTTCAATTCCCGCCACGGCCTCTGGTTCGGTGTCAGGGTCGGCTGCCTTCGGGTGGTCGGCCCTGAGGCGTGAGAGGGGCGGTTCAGCGCGTCCCGGGGTCCGTCAGAGCACCCCGCCCGCCTCGTCCTGGAACATCTCCGTCCAGTAGTGCCGGCCGGGCTGTGAGGTGGTGCCTGTCGGGTCCACCGTCGCGAGGGTCTGGGTCATCGTCGTGGACAGGTGGTCGTAGGCCTCCTCGGTCAGTTCGTGGGACAGGGACTCGTCGATCGTTCGCTCGCGGTGCAGCAGCCACAGGGTGAAGGCCAGCGTGGAGACGTCCGTGTTCAGCGCGTGCAGCGTCGCGTCGGGCTCGTTCCAGTCGAGGATCGCGCCCGTCTCGCCGTCGACGACCAGGCTGTTGTCCTCGACGAGATGGCCGAGCCGTATCAAGTGGTCGCTGCCCTCGGGGAGTTGGTCGGGCGTGAACACGTCCGGGCGCTCGTCCTCGTAGTACTCGGCGAGCGTCGGCAGCGGCACGTCCGTGTCCAGGTGGAACAGGAAGCCGTCCTCGGGCAGACCCGTCTCGCGCAGGAAGTGCCGGGTCGGCTCGTGCGCCAGGGCGGCGGGGAAGTCGACGTCCTCGAAACGCACCACACGGCCGTGCCCGAACTCCTGGTCCAGCAGGCGGGCGGGGAGGTCCAGGGTGAGCGCCGCGTCGGCCGGCGGGCCCGCGACCAGGGCCATCGGGCGGATCAGCGCGGCCATCTTCCAGAACGGCGGGACCTCGCCGTCGACGCCCTCCTCGAACAGCTCCAGCAGTTGGCGTGACATCGCGGTGACGGCCTTCGGGCCGAACCTGCCCTCGTAGGACGCGAACTGGCCGCGTCTTGCCGCCATCTCGTCGGTCGCCGTCACGAAGCCCGTGAGCGTCCGGAGCGAGGGCGCGAGCGGGATGCGGTCCATCAGGTCGGGGCGGTCGTGGAGGAAGAACGTGGTCGACACCTCGCCCGTCGCTCCGTCGAGCAGGACCGACTCCGCCTCCGTGCCGGCGGGGTCCCGCAGCGCGCCGATCACCAACTGGCCGCGCAGGTCCGAAGGGAGGGCGGCCGGGTCCCCCGTCGAGTCCGCGACCGACCGCAGCCCGTCCTGACGGAGGGCATCGAAGGTCAACAGGCCGCTGTCGCCCGGCAGTCCGGGTCCCGTCAGCCATCGTCGCGTCGGTGTGTGCGTGACGTACGGGTCCAGTGCGTCCTCGTGCAGAGTGATCGTCTCGGTGCCGGTGTCCGTCGTGCTCATCGTTCCCCCGCGCATTGTTGTTCGCAGTCCCCCGACAGGACCTGGCCGGGCGGCACGCGACCACGCACGCAGGCATGCCGCCACGCACACCACGGCATCCGGACGCGCCTCGAAACACCCGGAAAACGGTCCGCCGCCCAGCGGTCCTCCCCCACTGACCAGAACACTACCCGGCACCACTGACAACGCCCCGGGACCGCCCTGACCAGCAGAAACACGGCAAGGACTCGTCAGGGCCTCGTCAGGGCCTCAGCAGGAAACCGGCAAGAACTCGGCAGCCGCTCAGCAGCACCTCAGCGGATCCGCGCCCTCTCCCGGCCCGCCAGAATCGCGTCCACCGTCTGCCCCACGGTCTGCTCGGAGTTGTCCAGCCACAGCCCGATCCGCGGGGTGTCCGCGCGCAGTCCGCGGTCGAGGTCCGCGACCGTCCACGCGCCGTATCCCGTCTTGGCGCGCCCGGCCTCCCGCTCCGCCACCGCCTCGGGGTGCGGGGCCAGCACGACGACGTACAGGGGCCGTGTCCGTACGAGTTCGGTGTACGCCGTCAGGTGCTCGCCCAGGACCACGTCCTGCACGACCGCCGTGAAGCCCGCCCGCGCGTACGTGTCCGCCGTCGCCGCCGACAGGCGGTACCTCAGCCGGAGTTGGGTCTCCGCCTCGCTCTCCGGGCCGGATCCGGGCTCGTACTCCGCGCGCCCGGTGACGAGCATCCGCCGGAACGCGTCACCCCGTACGTGCGCGGCCCGTGGCAGCCGCTCGGCCAGCGCCTGCGCGACCGTGGACTTCCCGGCGGCCATGATGCCGGTGATCAGGACCACACCGCCGTCCAGCCCCGTGCCGTCCAGCCCGGTGTCGTTCAGCACCGTGTCGTTCAGCACCGTGCCGTCCGGCGTCGTGCCGTCCATCGATCACCTCGCAGTCCGTCGCGGCCCCCGGGAGAGCTACTCCCGTGAAGAGCCACGCCGTATCACTGGGTCGCCGTCACCACGGCCGCCTGGGGCCTTATCGGCAGCCGGTTCACCGGGCGCCCCGTGGCCGCCCGTACCGCGGACGCGACCGCCGCGGGGGACGTCACGACCGGTACCGCGCTGACGGCTTTGGCCCCGAAGGGCGCGACCACGTCGCGCTCCTCGACGAGCTTGACGATGCGGATGTCGGGGGCGTCGAGGGCGGTCGGCAGCGAGTACCCGGTGAGGTCGGGGTGGCGGACCAGCCCGCGCGCGGTGCGCAGGTTCTCCGTGAGGGCCGCGCCGATGCCCTGTGTCACACCGGCCTCGATCCGGGCGGTGAGCTGCGCGGGGTTCAGGATGCGGCCCACGTCCTGGGCGAGCGCCAGTTCGACCACGCGGACCGAGCCGAGTTCGATGTCCACGTCCACCACCGCGCGGATCGCGCAGAAGGCGAGGCCCACGAAGGCGTCGCCCTGGCCCGCGCCGTCCAGCGGCTCGGTGGGGTGCGGGCGGCACTGCGCGGTCGCCCACAGCTCCTTGCCGTCCATCGCCTCGGTGACGGTCGTCGACAGCACGCCGTCGTACGAGGTGATCTTGCCGTCGGTGATCTGGAGCAGCTCGGTGGACATGCCGAACTTGTGCGCCAGGGGCTGCAGCAGTTGCGTACGGACCATCTTCGCGGCCCGTTCGACGGCGCCGCCGGAGACCCAGGTGTGGCGGCCTCGGCAACTGGGGCCCGCGGGGGGCTGGTCGGTGTCCACGGAGGCCACGTGGACCTCTTCGATGCCGAGCGTCTCCTGGACGATCTGCCGGGCCAGCGTGGTGAAGCCCTGGCCGGTCTCCACGGCCGCGCAGAGCACGGTGGCGATGCCGTCGTGGACCTTCACGGTGGCCGTCGAGACCTCGTCGGTGCCCTCGGCGCCGAGCATGTGGACCATGCCCAGGGCGTAGCCGACACCGCGCCGCACGGCGCCGGGTTCGCCGGCGCCCTCGGGGCCGCCGGGGAGCAGCCACTCGTCCTCGGGGGTGTCCTTGGGGAGGGCGGGCAGCGGGTAGTCCTGGACGGCCTGCAGCAGTTCGGCCACGGGGGCCGGGCAGGTGACGGTCTGGCCGGTCGGGAGGACGTCACCGGTGGCCAGTACGTTGCGCATGCGCAGGTCGGCCGGGTCGACGCCCAGCTTCTTGGCCAGCTTGTCCATCTGGGCCTCGTAGGCGGCGCAGACCTGCATGGCGCCCTCGCCGCGTACGTGTCCGGAGGGCGGGTTGTTGGTGCGTACGGCCCAGCCCTCGATGAAGGCGTTCGGGACGACGTAGGGGCCGCAGGCGAAGGAGACGGCGGCGGCGAGGGCCTCCGACGAGGTGTCCGCGTACGCGCCCGCGTCGAGGAGGATCTGCGCCTCGACCTTGACCAGCTTGCCCTCGGCGTCCGCGTGGTGGCGGTAGCGCAGGAGCGTGGGGTGCCGGTGGACGTGTCCGAGGAAGGATTCTTCGCGCGTCGCGGTGAGCTTGACCGGGCAGCCCGTCTTGAGGGCCAGCAGCCCCAGCGGCAGCTGGAAGCCCTGGTCCTCGCGGTCGGCGGTGGCGCCGGGGACGCCGGTGACGACGACCTTCACGCGCTCCGGCTCCAGCCCGTAGCAGGCGGCGGCCGTGTCGCGGTCGGTGTGCGGGTCGGTGGACGCCACGTAGAGCTCGACGCCGCCGTCTGGGCGTGGCACGGCGAGTCCGGCCTCCGCGCCGATGGGGGCCGGGTCCTGGCGGCCGATGCGGTAGAGGCCCTCGACGACGATGTCACCGGCCGCGTCGGGGTCGCCGTGGCGCAGCGGGATGTGGCGGATGAGGTTGCCGTCGGGGTGCAGCGGTTCGGCCTCGAAGGCCTGCTCCGGGTCGGTCACCGGGTCGAGGATCTCGTACTCGACGATGACGGCGGCGGCGGCCATGCGCGCGGTGTCGGGGTGGTCGGCGGCGACGGCCGCGATGGGCTCGCCGTGGTGGCGCACGACGTCGGAGGCGAACACCGGGCGGTCGGCCCTGCCGCGGCCGAGCAGCGCGGTGCCGGGCACGTCCTCGTGAGTGATGACGGCGCGGACGCCGGCCATCTCGCGCGCGTGGGTCGTGTCGACGGACAGGATCCGCGCGTGCGGGTGCGGTGATCTCAGGACGGCGGCCCACAGGAGGCCCTCGGCCCACAGGTCCGCCGCGTACGGGAAGGTGCCCTCGGTCTTGGCGCGGGCCTCCGCGGACGGCAGGGACACGCCGAGGCCGTGCGGCGGCTGCTCCGGCGCGGTGCCGGGCTCCGCGGTGGTCGCGGTGGCGGTGTCGTTGCTCACGCCTGGCCTCCGTCCTGGCCGTACGGCTGCTCATGGGACTGGTGAGGCTGGTGGGGCTCGAACGCGGACGGGTTGACGCCTCCGGCGCCGGGGCCCGCCTGGTGCGGGATACGGGCCTCGTCGCCGTCTCCGGAGTGCCCGTCGGCCGCGTGGGCCTCGCGCTCGGCCACGACGTCGCGTACGGCGTCCAGGACGCCCCGGTAGCCGGAGCAGCGGCACAGGTTGCCGCACAGGGCCTGGCGGGTCTCCAGGTCGGTCGGCGCCGGGTTGCCCTCAAGGAGGTCGTGCACGGTCATCGCCATGCCCGGGATGCAGAAGCCGCACTGCACGGCACCGCACTTGGCGAGCGCCCGCTGGACGTCCGAGGGCTGCCCGTCGGCGGCGAGGCCCTCGACGGTGCGCACCTCGCTCCCTGCGGCGGTCACGGCGGGCACGAGGCAGGACGCCACGAGCCGACCGTCCACCTGGACGTTGCAGGCGCCGCACTCGCCCTGCGAGCAGCCGTCCTTGGCGCCCGCGAGGCCGAGGCGCTCGCGCAGTACGTACAGCAGCGATTCGCCGATCCAGGCGTCCGTCACGGGCCGCTCGACGCCGTTCACCCGCAGGACGTACGCGGCCAGGGGGTGGTCGTTGTGCGGGGCGACGCCCTGGGGGTCGTCGGCCGCGGATTCCTCGGCGGCGGCGTCGCCGTCCGTGGCGGACGCGGCGTCCGCGCCCTCTTCGCCGGGCTCCTCCGAGGAGGCCGCCTCCGGCTCGGTGGCGGGGTCCTCCGCGAACTCCTGGTGGTCGTGCCGGGAGGCGGCCCCGGCCGGTTCCCGGTGTCCGTCGTCGCGCCCCGTGTCGCGTCCCGCATCGCGCTCCACGGAGACGGCGATCTCGTCGGCGTGCGCTCCGGAGACGTCGATGATCTCGGCGGCGCCGTGCTCGGCGGGTGCGTGCTCGAGGACGCCGTGCTCGTCGTGGGGCGCGCTGCCGTCGGCGGGCGACGGTCCCTCGGCCTGCTGCTGGGCCCACGGCTCGTTGGCCCAGGGCGCGGCCGCCCCGCCCGGCAGCGTGGCGGGCGGGTTCCCGCCCCACTGCTCGACCAGCGACGACGTGGTGAACTCACCGGACTCGTCGGGCAGATCACCGTCGGCGACGGGAATGGACCACTGCCCGGTCACGTCCTGCCCCGGCACGTCGTGTCCCGGACCGCCCAGGTCGCCCTGTGCGGGCTGGTCGAAGTTCCACTGGCCGGTGGCCGCGGGGTTGTACGCGAACGGGTCCTGAGGGGCCTGCCGGTGCTCTTCGGGCAGGGCGTTCGGGTCGGGCCACCGCACGTCCTGCTGCTGCCCGGAACCGGCCGCCTCGGGCGGTGCGCCCCAGGAGCCGGCGGACCCGGGATCGGTCTCCGCACCCGTGCCGGGCGCGACCGTTATCGGCGGCGGTACGTAGCCGTGGCCGGGCGCGGCGAGCGGCGAGTCCGCGAGGAGGGCGTCGATGCCCCCCTCGGGGAGCTTGACGAAGGCGGTGGCACCGTCGTCGTAGTCGCCCTGGGGCAGCGGGTCCCAGCGGCTGCCCGCCCGGGGCGTGCCCTCTCCGTGCTGATCTCCGTGCTGGTCGTCGGTCACGACAGTGCCCTCCCCAGTGCTCGTCGGGCCAGCGCGGCGACGGTACGCCGCAGGTGCAGTACGGCGGGCGGCAGCGGCTGTACGGAGCCGTCCTCCTCGGGGGCCGGATCGGGGATGCAGGCCGCGGCGACGTACTCGCCGAAGGCGGCCAGCGCCTCGGGGACGATCGCGCGGTTGTTGTCCCAGTCGATCAGTGAGGCGACCCACTGTTCGGCGTCCAGGGGCCTGAGCGGCATCGGCGCTATGGCGCCCACGGCGCACCGCACCCCGCGCCGGGCGGGGTCGAGGACGAGCGACACGGACGCGATGGCGCGGCCGGGTCCTGTCCGTCCGGTCGCCTTCAGGAAGACCTGGGGCGCGTGCAGCAGCGGCACGCGCACGTACCCGATGAGTTCGCCGCCGCGCAGCATCTCCATGCCCGCGAGCAGGTGCGAGACGGGGATCTCACGGCGGGCGCCGCCCGGGCACGCGATGATGAGGGTCGCTTCCAGCGCGGCGAGCACCGGAAGCGCGTCCCCGGTGGGGGACGCGGAGGCGATGTTGCCGCCGAGGGTGCCCGCGTTGCGGATCTGCGGCGGTCCGGCGGCCCGCGCGGCGGCCGCGAGGGCGGGGATGAGGGCGGCGAAGTCGGGGCGCCCCATGCGGGCGTGGGTGAGGCCCGCGCCGAGGAGCGCGTGGCCGTCCTGGTACTGCCAGCCGCGGATCTCGCTGATCCGGCCGAGGCCGACGAGTGCGGCGGGCCTCAGCTGTCCGGAGTTGACGGCGGCCATGAGGTCGGTGCCCCCGGCCACGGGAACGGCGGCGGGCATGGCTGCGAGGGCCGCCACGGCCTCGTCCAGTGAGGCGGGCAGCGTCACGGCGTGCGCCGCCTGCGGTGCGTGCGTGGTCAAAACCGGCTGCCCCTTCCCGCTGCCCCACCTGGTCCCACCTGTGTTGCCGTACGGTACGTGCTGACAGGGCGGACGTGGCAACTCTGGCACATCTTCCCCGTTCCCCGACGCGGGGGTCCGCTAGGAGGCATTCCTACCCGCCATCAGCGGATGGTCCGTTTTCGCACCACATCGCCCGTCAGCGCCAATTGGCGGTTTTCGTCGCCCCTTGAGTGTCTTTCTCCTCAGAGGCCACCGTCCCAGGGCGAGCGCGCCGGGCGACACCCCCGGGAAGCCGCCTCACACGTTCGGGGGCGGTCCCTCGATCGGGCGTCCGAGCACTCCGGGGCGCCGCTGCCACGGCAACGGCCCGGCGGACGGCCGGTAGGCGACCCCCAGGGCGTCAAGTCGCGCGTAGTGGGCGGTCATTCGCTGCTCGAAATCCGCGAAGTCGCGTTCCGCCGGCGGGGGCAGGGCGCTCCAGGCGACCTCCGCGAAGGCCACGAGCCGCGGGAAGGCCTGGTAGTCCACTCGGGCCCGGTCCTCCATCACCTCGGTCCACAGGTTGGCCTGGGTGCCCAGCACGTGCCGCGCCTGAGCGGGGGTCAGTTCCGGCGGTACGGGCTCGAAGCGGTAGACGTCCTCCAGGGTGCGCACGAAACCGATCGGCACCGGCTCGTCGGGGCCTTCGGCCTGCCGGTGGTCCAGGTACACCTGCTGCTCGGGGCACATGACGACGTCGTGGCCGGCCCGTGCGGCCGTGATGCCGCCCCGGTAGCCGCGCCAGGAGGAGACGGTGGCGCCCGGCGCGAGCCCGCCCTCCAGGATCTCGTCCCAGCCGATCAGCCGGCGCCCCCGGGCGGTCAGCCAGCCGTCGAAGTGGCGGATGAACCAGGACTGCAGTTCGTCCTCGTCCGCGAGGCCCAGTTCCCCGATACGCGCCTGGGCGGCGGGGGACGCCTTCCACTGGTCCTTGGCGCACTCGTCGCCGCCGACGTGGATGAACTCCGAGGGGAACAGGCCGAGGAGTTCCTCGAAGACGCCCTCGTAGAAGCGAAGGGCGTTGTCAGTGGGGGCGAGTACGTTTTTGGAGACGCCCCAGGTGTCCCAGACGGAGAGGGAGTGCGTGTCGATGACATCGGTGTTGCCGAGTTCCGGATATGCGGCGATGGCGGCCTGCGAGTGCCCCGGGATGTCGATTTCGGGGACGACGGCGATATGCCGCTCGGCGGCGTACGCGACGATCTCGCGGATGTCGTCCTGGGTGTAGAAGCCCCCGTGCGGCTTCTCCTCCCAGTGGGGTGACGCGCGATGACCGAATTTGGTGCGTGCCCGCCATGATCCGGTCTCCGTGAGCTTCGGATACCGCTTGATCTCGATACGCCAGCCCTGGTCGTCCGTGAGGTGGAAGTGGAAGACGTTGAGCTTGTGCGCTGCCATCAGGTCGAGTTGGCGCAGGACGCCGTCCTTGGGCATGAAGTGCCGCGAGACGTCGAGCATCAGACCGCGCCAGCCGAATCGCGGTGCGTCCTCGATGGTTCGGTTCGGGACGACATGAGTGGCGCCCGGTCGGACGGGGGCCCGCCGGAAGGCTTCAGGGCCGATGAGCTGACGCAGTGTCTGGGCTCCCCAGAACACTCCGGCGCCGCTTCCGCCCCGGATCTCGATGCCCCTTTCGGCGTCGACGTCGAGTACGTACGCCTCCGGTCGCAGAGTCTCGTCGATACGCAACCGCACGGTGTTCGGGGCGTTTTCCGCACCGGCCGCGCTTTCGGGACCGGCCGTGTTTCCGGGGCCGGGTGGCAGCGAAAGTCCCAGGGCGGCGCCGAGGGTGAGGCGCAGCCAGCGTTCGGTGGTGCCCGTGCCGGGGCCGGCCGACAGGGTGGTGTCCGCGTTGAGCGGGGCGCCCGGTCGGGCGGACTCCCGCACCGAGCGGGGCGCCGGGATCACACCGGGCGAGGCCGGGCCGCCGGATGCCGGGTCGTCGGATGCCGGGACTACGGGTGTCGCGTCGCTCACGTCAGTCCTTCACCGCGCCGCCGAGTCCGGAGACCAGGCGCCGCTGTACGAGTACGAAGAAGATCAGCACCGGGACCGTCATCACCGTGGAGCCGGCCATCACGCCGCCCCAGTCCGGGTCGTCGGGCTTGTAGAAGACGAGGAGGGCCATCGGCAGCGTGGACTGCGAGGTGTCACTGATGATGAACGACTTGGCGAACAGGAAGTCGTTCCAGGCGGAGATGAACGAGAACACGCTGGTGGCGACGAGCCCAGGAAAGACCAGCGGGAAAAGGATCTGCCACAGGAACCGTGTCCGGCTCGCCCCGTCGATGTAGGCGGCCTCCTCCAGCGCCTCGGGGACGGCCTTCACGAAGCCCCGCAGCATCCAGATCGCGAAGGGCAGCGAGAAGGCGATGTGCGGCAGGATCAGCGCGCCCAGTGTGTTGAGCTGACCGAAGTCCCGCATCTGGAAGAAGAGGGGGATCGTCAGTGCCTCGACGGGCACCATCTGCGCGACCAGGAACATGATCAGCAGGGTGGTCCGGAACCGGAAGCGGAATCGTGTCACGGCGGTCGCGGCGAGAAACGCGATGAGCGCCGAGACGGCGACGACGGTGACCGCCACGACAAGACTGTTGAGGAAGTAACGGCCGAATTCCTGCTGCCCGAAGACCCGCCGGAAGGAATCCAGCGTTGGGGACAGCGTCCAGGGCCGCGGCTCGGTCGACTCGATCTCCCCGGCCGGTTTGAAGGCGCTGAGCGCCATCCAGTAGAGGGGGAATGCGACAACCGCCGCGATCAACAGCGCCGAGACCTCCGCGGCCAGCCGCCACGGCCGTTGCACGGAACGGCGTACGAGATTTCGTACGAATCCCGGGGGCCGTGCGGGACTTGGCGGACCCGCGGATCCCGGCGAACTCTTCACCACCACGGAATGACCGGTCGGCGCGGAATCTCTGGACGTCACGGAACTCACAGCTCTTCCCCCTGCCTTCGCAGCAGCCTCAGATATACGAGCGTGACCGCCAGCAGAATCAGCAGCATCACCACTCCGATCGCCGACCCGAGGCCGTACTGGGAGGACGCGAAGGCCTTTTGGTAGGCGTACACGTTCAGGACGAGGTTCTGGCCCGCGATGCCGCCGCCGTTCGTCATGACGTAGATCTGCGTGAAGACCTTGAAGTCCCAGATGACCGACTGGATGGTGACGACGACGAGGATCGGGCGGAGCATCGGCGCCAGTACCGAGCGCCAGATCCGCCACTGGGAGGCGCCGTCGAGGGACGCGGCCTCCAGGACCTCGGCGGGCACGGCGCGGATACCGGCGTACACCGTGACCATCACGAACGGGAAGGAGCACCAGACGACTTCGAGCAGGACGAGCGCGAAGGCGCTGTACCGGCCGTACGTCCAGGAGTGGTCGCCGAGCCCCAGGACACGGTTGACCGGCCCGAAGTCGGGGTCGAACAGGAGCAGCCACACCGTCGACCCGGTGACCGCGGGTGTCGCCCAGGCGCCGAGCGCGGCCAGCATCAGGGCGAGCCGCGGCACGGCACGGACACGTGTCAGGAGGACGGCGAGCGCGCAGCCGACCGCCAGGGTCGACACGACGCACGCCGACGCGAACACCACGGTGGCCAGCAGTACTTGCCAGAACTGCTCGTCACGGAAGAGCGTCGCGTAGTTCCCGAAGCCCTGGAAGGACGTCGGCTCGCCGCCACTGACCTGGGCCTGGGTGTACTCCAGGAACGAGATCAGGCCGAGCTGGTAGACGGGGTAGACGAGCAGCCCGCCGATGACGACGAGCGCGGGGGCGAGGTAGAGCCAGGGCGTCCAGCCACCGCGGGCGAGCGGGGACCTGCGGCCCGCTGTCGCGGGGAGGGGCCCCGGGGCGGCCTGCGCCACCCCGGTCCCCGGAAGCGGGCGGTCGGTGATCCGGCTCATCCGACGGAGCTGAACGCGTCGTTCATCTTCTTGGCCGCGTCCTTCGAGGCGGCCTCCACGCCCTTACGTCCGCTGACGACCTCCTGGAACATCGTGGGCAGGACCAGGGAGGCGTCGATCTGGGACCAGGCGGGCGAGGCCGGGACGAACTTGGCGCCGGCGCCGAGGGTCTTCACGAAGGGCTCGACGAACGGCTCGCGCTTCGCGACGTCCTGGCGCACGTCCGTGAACGTCGGCAGGAAGCCCATCGCGTCGAACAGCGCGCCCTGCGTCTTCTTCGACGCGAGCTGTTCCATCAGGTCGACGGCGAGGGTGCGGTGGGTGGTGCTCTTCAGCACGCCGAGGTTGTTGCCGCCCGCGAAGGCGGGCGCGATCTCACCCGACTTCACCCCGGGCAGCGGCACGACCTTGTACTTGCCCTTGACCTTCCCCGCCTCGATCGCCGCGTGGCTGAAGTCGCCGCCGATGGCCATGGCCGCCTTGCCGGAGGCGAACGCCGTGACGGTGTCGTTGCCGCCCATGCCCGCGCACTTGGCGGCCGGACAGTTGTCGTCACCGAAGAGCGAGGTGTACGCCTTGATGCCCTTCTGGGCCTCCGCGCTGTCGATCGTCGAGGCGTACGAGCCGCCCTTGCCCTCGGCGAGCTCGCCGCCGTTGGACCAGATGAACGGCATCGCGCCGTACGTGTAGGCGCCGCCGACCGCGAGCCCGTACAGGTCGGGCTTCGCCTGCCGGATCTCCTTGGCCGTGCTGATCAGCTCGGCCTGGGTCTTGGGCACGTCGAGGCCCAGGTCGTCGAAGATGTCTGTGCGGTAGTAGAGGGCGCGGACGCCGACGAAGTAGGGGGCTCCGTAGATCTTGCCGTCGACCGTGACGGACTGCTTGGCGGTCGGGTCGGTGTCCTTGGACTCGCTCCAGTCCGTGAACTCCTCGCTGACGTCCGCGAGTCCGCCGTCCTTCACGTAGCCGGCGGTGTCCGTGTTGCCGTACTCGATGAGGTCGGGCGCGCTCTTGGGGTCGTTGAAGGCGGCCTTGATCTTCTCGGCGCGGGTCTCGACGGGGATGTACTGGACGTCGACCTTCGTGCCCTTGTGGGCCTTCTCGAAGGCGGTGACGACACCGTCGACCACCTTCTCCTTCGGCGCGTTGGTGACCTCCTGGAAGAGCCACACGCGCAGGGTGCCGCTCTTCTCGTCCTTGCCACCGGAGTTGTCGGACGACTCGGGGGCGCAGGCGGTCGCCGTGAGCCCGGCGACGACGAGTGCGGCGATCGGGGCGGCCATGCGGGCAGTGAGGTGTGCGAGCTTCATGGGGGCGTCCTCCGGGGGCGCGTTGCAGCACGTGCAATGGTGGTTTTGCGCTGCACAACACCCGGGAGGCTATGGAGTACATGAACATGCCCACAAGAGGTCTCAACCACTCTGTGACCGGTTGAAGCACTCCGTGCAACGGGCGGGCGGGACAAAGGCCCCGGATACGCCGAGAGCGCGCCGCCGCCCGACAACCGCACCCGCCGGTCGACACACGGGTACGACACGGCCGCGGCACCCCGCACCGGGGCGCCGCGGCCGTACTCCGTCCGCACGGCTTCCCGCGCCTCACGGCGTCGCGGGGTGCGGGAAAACCGGTTGGGCCACCGGTCGGGCCACCAGACCGGCGACCGGCCGCGCTACTTGCCGCCGTCCTTGCCCTTGCCGCCGCCCTTGCCGTCGTCGCCACCGGCGCCCATGGACTCGTAGATCTCCTTGCACATGGGACACACGGGGTACTTCTTCGGGTCCCGGCCCGGGACCCACACCTTGCCGCAGAGGGCGACGACGGGGGTGCCGTCGAGCGCGCTCGCCATGATCTTGTCCTTCTGGACGTAGTGGGCGAAGCGCTCGTGGTCCCCGTCTCCGTGCGACGTCTGCGGCGTCGGCTCTACGAGGGTTCCCGTCCCAGTGCCTCGCTGGGGCTGGGTCTCAGGCTCAAGAGTGCTCATAAACGCAAGAGTACTGAAGGCGGGGGACATCAGTTGAGCGAAGGGTCGTCCGGATACGTGGCCACCATCGCCAGCTCGTTGCGCTGACGGCGCAGCACCTCACGCCACAGCCGTTCCGGAGCGGGCGAGGAGACGTCACCGGGCTCGGACTCGACGACGTACCAGGCACCCTCGACCAGTTCGTCCTCCAGCTGGCCCGGCCCCCAGCCCGCGTACCCCGCGAAGATCCTGAGCGAGCCGAGCGCCGAGGCGAGCAGCTCCGGCGGGGCCTCCAGGTCCACGAGTCCGATCGCGCCGTGCACCCGGCGCCAGCCGAGCGGCGCGCGCTCCCCGGAGGCGCCGCCCGGGATGACCGCCACTCCGAGCGCCGAGTCCAGGGAGACCGGGCCGCCCTGGAACACGACCCCGGGCTCCCCCGCGAGTTCCGCCCAGCCCGCGAGGATGTCGCCCACGTCCACCGGCGTGGGCCGGTTGAGGACGACGCCCAGTGAGCCCTCCTCGTCGTGGTCGAGGAGCAGCACCACCGCGCGGTCGAAGTTGGGGTCCGCCAGGGCGGGTGTGGCCACGAGCAGCCGCCCTGTGAGCGAGGACACCTCGGTCATGCGAGACATGATCTCGCATCTTCCCCGCGGACGGGGAGGCAATACCCGTACCCACGTGAATGCAGCTCAGAGCGCGGGGGCGCAGGTGGAGCGCACGACGGGGCCGGTGACCCCGTGTGTCCGATTAGGCACGGTTCGTGTTGTGGCAAAGCTATGACGTGCCTGAGAGCCCCTTGGGCTTACAGAAGGGGGGTGGGCGGCCATTACGCTTGCTGCTTCGCCCCTGTCCCACCAACCGGAACGCGAGATACATGACCGTCAACGGCTCAGACGACGTACTCCTTGTCCACGGCGGAACCCCGCTGGAGGGTGAGATCCGTGTCCGCGGTGCGAAGAACCTCGTACCGAAGGCCATGGTTGCCGCGCTGCTCGGCAGTGCTCCGAGCCGGCTGCGCAATGTCCCGGACATCCGTGACGTGCGGGTCGTACGCGGACTGCTGCAGCTGCACGGGGTGACGGTCCGTCCGGGTGAGGAGCCGGGCGAGCTCATCATGGACCCGTCGCACGTGGAGAGCGCCAACGTCGCGGACATCGACGCCCACGCGGGCTCGTCGCGCATCCCGATCCTCCTCTGCGGTCCGCTGCTGCACCGCCTCGGCCACGCGTTCATCCCGGGCCTCGGCGGCTGCGACATCGGCGGCCGGCCGATCGACTTCCACTTCGAGGTGCTGCGGCAGTTCGGCGCGACGATCGAGAAGCGCGCGGACGGGCAGTACCTGGAGGCTCCGCAGCGGCTGCGCGGCACGAAGATCGAGCTGCCGTACCCGTCGGTCGGCGCGACCGAGCAGGTGCTCCTGACGGCCGTCCTCGCGGAGGGCGTCACCGAGCTGGCGAACGCGGCCGTCGAGCCGGAGATCGAGGACCTGATCTGCGTCCTGCAGAAAATGGGCGCGATCATCGCGATGGACACCGACCGCACCATCCGCGTCACGGGCGTCGACAAGCTCGGCGGTTACACCCACGCGGCCCTGCCGGACCGCCTGGAGGCCGCCTCGTGGGCTTCCGCGGCGCTGGCGACCGAAGGCAACATCTACGTCCGCGGCGCCCAGCAGCGCTCGATGATGACGTTCCTCAACACGTACCGGAAGGTGGGCGGCGCCTTCGAGATCGACGACGAGGGCATCCGCTTCTGGCACCCCGGCGGCCAGCTCAAGTCGATCGCGCTGGAGACGGACGTCCACCCGGGCTTCCAGACGGACTGGCAGCAGCCCCTGGTCGTCGCCCTCACGCAGGCCACCGGCCTCTCCATCGTCCACGAGACGGTGTACGAGTCCCGGCTCGGCTTCACCTCGGCGCTGAACCAGATGGGCGCGCACATCCAGCTCTACCGCGAGTGCCTGGGCGGCTCCCGCTGCCGCTTCGGCCAGCGCAACTTCCTTCACTCGGCGGTCGTGTCGGGCCCCACGAAGCTCCAGGGCGCCGATCTGGTCATCCCCGACCTGCGCGGCGGCTTCTCGTACCTCATCGCGGCGCTGGCGGCCCAGGGCACGTCCCGGGTGCACGGCATCGACCTGATCAACCGCGGCTACGAGAACTTCATGGAGAAGCTGATCGAGCTGGGCGCGAAGGTCGAGCTGCCGGGCAAGGCACTCGGCTGACCATCAGCCCGGCCGGCGTCTGAGGCCATCTTCGAGCGAACCACGATGGGGCGGCACCCGGAAGTCCGGGTGCCGCCCCATCAGCGTTCTCAGCGAAGCGCTAAGCGCTTACTTGCCCTTGGCGGCTTCCTTGAGCTTGCTGCCCGCGGAGACCTTGACGCTGTAGCCGGCCGGGATCTGGATCGGGTCACCGGTCTGCGGGTTGCGAGCGGTACGAGCGGCACGGTGGGTGCGCTCGAAGGTCAGGAAGCCGGGGATGGTGACCTTCTCGTCGCCCTTGGCGACGATCTCACCGACGGTCTCGGCGAAGGCGGCCAGAACGGCGTCGGCGTCCTTGCGGGTCACCTCGGCACGGTCGGCCAGCGCGGCCACCAGCTCACTGCGGTTCATGTTGTTACTCCCGTGTTCTTCTTGCCGTTGAGGCGTGCCACGCGGCGGAGCCGCATATCGGGCACGTCGAAGCCGATGCTGCCAGGGTCCTCGGCGGTCCCCGGACCCGGGTCCGTGGCCGGACCCCTCGCGCCCGAAGACGCATCCTGCCCCCACCTGCGGCGGGAAAGCCAATCCGGCACCCCTGGGAGTCACACGAAAAGCGCCACGGCCTCGAAATGGTGACGCTCCGTCCGCTCCCGGCAGCGGACCGCAGGGCCGGTAAGGGCCTGGTGGGCCCGCAGGGACCGAGCCTTGGCCGCCACCCTAGAGGCGGGCCCGGGCCCTGTCTCCGGCGACGCGCCGGTACGGGGCCGGGGTGGCAACCGTCACAAACACGGGGTCGCCACCCCCGAACCCCCGCTCCTCAAGCTGACCACGAGCCCGTCCGGCGTTTGAGGACGAGCGCGCAAGCGCGATTGCGGGGGTCTGGGGGCGGCAGCCCCCAGGGAGGTGAGGCGGCGCCTCAGACTGTGACGCCTGCCGCCTTCGCCGCGTCGCGGACCGCTCCCGCCACCGCACCCGCGACCTTGTCGTTGAAGACGCTGGGAATGATGTAGTTCGCGTTGAGCTCGTCCTCGGTCACGACCTCCGCCAGCGCCGTTGCGGCCGCAAGCATCATCTCGGTGTTGACCGTGCGGGACTGCGCGTCCAGCAGGCCGCGGAAGACACCCGGGAAGACCAGCACGTTGTTGATCTGGTTCGGGAAGTCCGAGCGGCCGGTGGCCACGACCGCCGCGGTCTGCCGGGCGATGCCCGGGTCGACCTCGGGGTCGGGGTTCGCGAGCGCGAAGACGATCGCGTCGTCGGCCATCGCGGCCACGTCGTCGCCGTCCAGCACGTTCGGGGCCGAGACTCCGATGAAGACGTCCGCGCCGCGCACGGCCTCCTTCAGGGTGCCCGTGACGCCCTCGGGGTTGGTGTTGTCGGCGATCCACCGCAGCGGTGAGTCGTCGGCGGCCTTCACCAGGTCCTCGCGGCCCGCGTGCACGACCCCGTGGATGTCGGCCACGACGGCGTGCTTGACGCCCGCCGCGAGCAGCAGCTTCAGGATGGCCGTGCCGGCCGCGCCCGCCCCGGACATGACGACGCGGATGTCGCCGATGCCCTTGCCGGTCACGCGCAGCGCGTTCGTCAGCGCGGCGAGCACGACGATGGCGGTGCCGTGCTGGTCGTCGTGGAAGACGGGGATGTCGAGGGCCTCGCGCAGACGGGCCTCGATCTCGAAGCAGCGCGGCGCGGAGATGTCCTCCAGGTTGATGCCCGCGAAGCCGGGGGCGATCGCCTTGACGATCTCCACGATCGCGTCGGTGTCCTGGGTGTCCAGGCACAGCGGCCAGGCGTCGATGCCGGCGAACCGCTTGAAGAGCGCGGCCTTGCCCTCCATCACCGGCAGGGCGGCCATCGGGCCGATGTTGCCGAGGCCCAGCACGGCCGAGCCGTCGGTGACGACCGCGACCGAGTTGCGCTTGATGGTCAGACGGCGGGCGTCCTCGGGGTTCTCCGCGATCGCCATGCACACCCGGGCCACACCGGGGGTGTAGATCATCGAGAGGTCGTCACGGTTGCGGATGGGGTGCTTGGACGCCATCTCGATCTTGCCGCCGAGGTGCATCAGGAACGTACGGTCGGAGACCTTGCCGAGCGTGACGTCCTCGATGCCGCGCAGCTGCTCGACGATCTCTTCCGAGTGCTTCGTGGAGGACGCCGCGATGGTGACGTCGATACGGAGCTTCTCGTGGCCGGAGGCCGTCACGTCGAGGCCCGTCACCGAGCCTCCGCTGGACTCCACGGCGGTGGTGATCTGGGAGACCGCGGTTCCGCTCGCGGGCACCTCCAACCGGACCGTAATCGAGTAGGAGACGCTGGGCGCCGTTGCCATGGCCGACTTCCTCTGCTTTCACCGGGTACTGCGAGCGCCGTGAGCACTACTGGCTCGTACAGGCTCGTGGTTTGCCGTCCGATCGTCGCACCTACCGTGGAGTACGTGGTAGCCGCCCCGGATTGCGAACCTTTTGTTCACCATGTACGTCCGCCGCGGGCGGCCACCGTGAACGTCCGCCACGACAGAGGTCCACGTCACCGGGTGACGTGGACCTCTGTCGTGCGACTGGAAGTTAGGTGACACCGACCCGCCATGCTCGCCTCGCGGCAAGTGGTCGCTCGTAGCGACGAAGGTTGGGCCCGGGGGCTTGGATCGGGCCGGTGTCACGTCAAAGGTAACAAACGATCCCCGTAAGGCAATTCCCGCACCGTGGGTTCACAGGGAAGCTTTACGCGGACGGGCCCGCCGGTCCACCGGGACGGGCCCCGCGATTCACGGGCCCGACCCGCTCGGCGGAGGGCCGGGATCCGCTTGGCCCCGCCCTCCCCGCCCTCCCCGCCCGTTCAGTCCCGCAGCAGGTCCGGTACGCCGTCCGCGTCCGGCTCGTCGCGGGTCGCCGAGACGATGGTGAGCTGCTGGGTCGCCCGGGTCAGCGCCACGTACAGCACCCGCAGTCCGGCCGGGGACTCGTCGGCGATCTCCGCGGGCGACACGACCACGGTGGCGTCGTACTCCAGGCCCTTGGCCTCCAGGCTGCCGAGGGCCACCACGCGGTCCCCGAGCCCGGCGAGCCACCGTGCGGCCTCGCCGCGGCGGTTCATGGCGACGACGACGCCGACCGTGCCGTCGACCTGGTCGAGCAGCCGGGCGGCCTCCTCCCGCACGGTCTTCGACAGGGCGTCCCGCGCGCCGCCGGAGCCGCCCTGTCCGCCCGCCGCGCCCCCGGAAGGCACCACGGTCACGAAGCGGGGCCGCACGCCCGTCGAGCGGACCGCTCTCGGCGACTCGGAGCCGGGCATGGCGAGGGCCAGCACCTTGGCGGCGAGTTCGGCGATCTCGGCCGGGTTGCGGTAGTTCACGGTGAGCGTGAAGCGGCGGCGGGGGCGGCTGCCGAGGGCCTCGTCACGGGCCTCGGCGGCCTCGTCCGGGTCCGACCAGGACGACTGGGCGGGGTCGCCGACCACCGTCCAGGTGGCGTGCCGGCCGCGGCGGCCGATCATGCGCCACTGCATGGGCGTGAGGTCCTGTGCCTCGTCGACGATGACGTGCGCGTACTCCGTGCGCTCCTGGGCCAGCCGCTCGGCCCGCTCGCGCTGCGTCTCCTCGCGCTGGGGCATGAGCTCCTCAAGCCCCGTCAGCTGATCGAGCGGGTCGAGGTCGCGCTTCCTGCGGGGGCGGGCCGGGGTGCCGACGATCGCCTCCAGCTCGTCGAGCATGGCCACGTCGTGCACGGAGAGCCCGTCGCGCTTGAGGGAGCGGGCCACCCGCCGCACCTCGCCGGGGTTGAGGATCCGCCGCGCCCAGCGCCCCAGCCGCCGCTCGTCGGCCATCGCGTCCAGTACGGCACGCGGTGTCAGCTCGGGCCACCAGGCGTCCAGGAACGCGATGAAGGCGTCCTCGGAGCTGACGTCCTCGTCGAACGAGGAGCGCAGTTCGGCGGCCAGCTCGGGGTCGGTGTGCCGGGACCCGGCGCCGGACCGCGACCAGAGGGCGTCGAGCAGCAGCTTGCGGGCGCGCGGGCGGAGCAGGTTGACGGGAGCGGTCCCGGAGAGCGCGTTCTGCCGGATGCGGTCCAGCTCGGGCGCCTCCAGCTCCAGCCGGCGCCCGAAGGCGACCACGCGCAGGCGGGTGGGCGTGACGGTCGGCCCCTGCGTGCCGGGCTCGTCGTCCTCCTCGCCCTCGTCGCCGAACGAGAGCTGCCCGGCCGAGAGCTGTCCCGACGCGGCCGGGGCGCTGTGCCGGCCGGGTGCGCCCGGCGTCTCCAGGGCCCCGCGTGCCGCGTGCCGCAGCACCTTCAGCATCCGGTAGGAGCCCTTGGCGCGGGCGACGGCCGGTGCGTCGTACTGGGTGGCCTCGGCGCCGTCGACCAGGGAGCCGACCGCGCGGATGGCGACCTGGCCCTCCTCGCCGAGGGACGGCAGGACGCCTTCGGTGTACGCGACGAGCAGCGGCGTGGGCGAGACGATGAGGATGCCGCCCGCGTACCGTCTGCGGTCCTGGTAGAGCAGGTAGGCGGCCCGGTGCAGGGCCACCGCCGTCTTGCCGGTGCCGGGGCCGCCCTCCACGTAGGTGACGGACGCGGCGGGGGCCCGGATGACCATGTCCTGCTCGGCCTGGATGGAGGCGACGATGTCCCGCATGGTGTGGCTGCGGGCCTGGCCGAGGGCGGCCATCAGGGCGCCGTCGCCGATCACCGGCAGTTCGCCGCCGTCGAGTGTGGCCTTGAGCTCCGGGCGCATCAGGTCGTCCTCGACCCCGAGGACCTTGCGGCCCTTGGAGCGGATGACCCGGCGGCGTACGACCCGGCCGGGGTCAACCGGGGTGGAGCGGTAGAACGGCGCGGCCGCGGGGGCCCGCCAGTCGATCACCAGCGGCGCGTACTCGGCGTCGAGGACGCCGATACGGCCGATGTGGAGGGTCTCCTCGATGTCGGCGGTGTTGTCGGGCCGGACGGCTCCCTCGGCGGGTTCGACCGCCGTGTACGCGCCGTCCGGACCCTTCTTGCCGTCCTTGCCCCCGAGGAGGTCGATCCGTCCGAAGAGGAAGTCCTCGAACTCGTTGTTCAGGCGGTTGAGATGGATCCCCGCCCGGAACACCTGCGCGTCCCGCTCCGCGAGCGCGCCGGGCGTTCCGACCTGTCCACGCTGGGCGGCGTCGTTCATCAGGAACTCCGCCTCGTGGATCTTTTCCTCAAGACGCTGGTACACCCGGTCGAGGTGTTCCTGTTCGACGCCGATCTCCCGGTCGCGTACGGAGTCGCCTACCGGATCGAGCGCCATTTCCTGCTGAACCTGAGCGGCCACCGGGCCCCCTTCTGACGTGCATGGCAGCCGTCAACCGTACGCGAAGGGGAGCCCGTCAGGCTACGTTTCCGCTCTTGATCCACTTACCCGTCGACTTCGCGTCGGCTTTCCCGTCGCCCCACGTGCCGCTTCACGCGTCGACCTCGACCAGCTTGTCGCCGTCGAAGGTGACGACTTCGAAGTGGTCGATGTCGGCGTCGCTCATCGCCACGGCGCCCTGCAGGTAGAGCGGATTCCTGGCCAGTTCGGTGGCGGCGCCCTTGATCCCGTAGCCCCACTTCGGGACGGTCCAGGTGGTCGCCGTCTCCCGCTCGCCGCTCTTGCTGACGGCGACCAGGGAGCACTTCTGCGGGCCCTTGACGTTCTTCAGCTGGAGGGCGATACCCGTGCCGTAGGGCTTGCTCTCCGTGCCGACCGCGGCGTTGACCTGAGTGGCCGCGTCCGTGGCCTCGACCTTGTCCTTCATGTCGGTGAACACCTGCTTGGCGGGACTGACCGACGCCAGCGGCTTGGCCTCCTGCGCCGTGTCACCGCCGCTGGTGGCCGCGATCGCGGCGATCGGGCCGCCGATGATCAGGGAGGCCGCGAGTCCGAAGAAGAGACGCCTGCTCTTCTTGGCCTTGACCCGGCGCTCGACGACCTCGCCGACCAGCCGGTCCGAGAGCTGTGGGCTCGGGCGGACGGCCAGTGTCTCGCCGATGGCCGGAGTGCCGCGGGTACCCGGCAGATCCGCCAGGGCGGCCAGCATCGGCTCCATGCCCGCGAGCTCGTCGAGCTGCTGCCCGCACCACTCGCAGGTGGCCAGGTGCGCCTCGAACTCGGTCGCCTCGGCGTCGTCGAGGATGCCCAGCGCGTAGGCACCCACCGTCTCGTGCAGATCGCCCTGCCCTTGCGAACTTTGCATGGAACCAGGACTACCCGTTCCGTATCCCCCGTATGTGCTCATGCCGTCACCCCCCGCTCCTCCAGTGCGAGCTTCATCGAACGCAGGGCATAGAACACCCGTGAGCGCACCGTGCCGCTGGGTATCCCCAGGGTTTCGGCGGCTTCGTTTACGGTACGCCCCTTGAAGTACGTCTCGACCAGTACCTCCCGGTGCGCGGGGGTCAGGTCGTCGAGCGCGTCAGAGAGTGTCATCAGCCACAACGCCTTGTCGATCTCGTCCTCCGCGGGAATGACCTCCAGCGGCGACGGGTCCACCTCCTGCGGCCGGGCCTGCCGGCTGCGGTGCCCGTCGATGACGATGCGCCGAGCGACCGTCACCAGCCAGGGGCGTACCGAACCGGTCGCTCGGTTGAGCTGACCGGCGTTCTTCCACGCGCGGATGAGCGTCTCCTGTACGACGTCCTCCGCCCGCTGCCGGTCCCCGGCGACCAGCCGCAGAACATAGGCGAGCAGCGGCCCGGCGTGTTCCCGGTACAGCGCACGCATCAGCTCCTCGTCGGGTTCCGAGGGCTGGGACATGCGATGTCGGGCCCTCGGCGATCGTTCATCGGCCACGGCGGAATCCTTGCGCACGCCTACCTCCGGTGTCCGGGGGATCCCCCAGTCGGTCGCTCATCTCCGGATACGGGTGCGGGCGTTGCGGTGTTCAAAGTGAATGGAAATCTTTGTGAGGAGCGTGAGGATTCCGTCTCCTCATGTGCTCCACAAGTCGTTCACTGGGGATCCACGAAGGATCCTAAGCCCGTGCGAGGGCTGCTCTGCGCCGGTGCCTGGCCACCCGCTCACGGTTTCCGCACACCTCGCTGGAGCACCACCTGCGACGACGCCCTCTGGACGTATCCAGGTAGACGATGGGGCAGTTGTCTCCCTCACACTGCCGGATGCTCGCGCGGGCCGCCGGGTCCGTGAGGAGCTCCACGGTGTCACGGGCGACCGCCGCGAGGAGCGCCGCGCAGGTCGGCGGGGAGCACAGAGCGCGGACGAGCGAGCCGCCCGCGTCCCACACCGCCAAGGGTACGGGCGTTGCGGCGCGGGCGAGTTCGTTGACACGGGTCAGCGCGATGTCGAAGGGCCGGGAGTCCCGGGATGGTTCCCCGCGCACCAACTGTCCGATTTGACCGCGCAGTTCACGAAAGCTCACGATCCAGGAGGAGTCGACGGACGCGAGTGGCGTACCCGCCGGGACGAGTCCGGATCCGGTGATCCAGGCCCGCAACGGTTCGGCCGAGTCGAGCCGTTCCTCGGGGTGCGTGGTCGCCAGGAGATCGAGACAGATCCGCCCGGAGTCGAACCGCAGCTCGTACGGGGCCGTGGCCGTGCCCAATGCCATGTGCCTGTCACCGCCTTGGGGTTGCCGCCATGAGGGGCCGGTGAGGGATCGTGAGGTGGGGGTCCGTGAGAGGGCCGCGCCGGGCCCGTACCCCCTACAGTGCCTTCCCCCGCGCGCGGCGGGAAGCCCCACGCCGTCCCGTACCCGCCCACGCCGTCCGGCCGCCGGCCCGTCGGCCGCGCGGGCTGGACGTCCGCTTATGCCGGCGCGCGTCCGAACCATGTCCTCCGGGTCGCCCCGGCACTTGACTCGACGTCATGGCAACCGACGCAGGGAACGAGACAGGAAGCAGGGACGCGGGCAGCGGGACCGCGAAGGGCGGCGAGGGGCGGCGCGGGTCGGCCGGGGGCGTGCTGGTCGCGGCCACGGTGACCATGGGGCTGATCGCCGGACTGTTCTACGCGTTCGCGTGCGGCATCATGCCGGCGCTGGCCCGCAGCGACGACCGCGTGCACATCGAGGTCATGCAGAACATCAACGACGTCATCCAGAACCCGGTGTTCCTGCTGAGCTTCATGGGCGCGCTGCCGCTGACGGCCGTCTCGGCCTGGCAGTTGCGCGGCTCACCGCGGGTGCGCGGCTGGGTGTTCGCGGCGCTCGTCGCGTACGCGCTGGCGTTCCTGCTCACCTTCGCCGTGAACATCCCGCTGAACGACGCCCTCGCGGACGCCGGGAATCCGGCGACGATCGCCGATCCGGCGGCCGTGCGCGAGGACTTCGAGGACCCGTGGGTGGCCTGGAACGTCGTACGGGCCGTGCTGTGCACGCTCGCCCTGGGCGTCCTCGCGCGAGCGCTGGTGCTGTACGGCCGCCACGGGCGCCGGACGTAGGTGCACATGTAAGGCGTAGGTGTACGTGCCAGATACAGGTGTACGTGTCAGACGTCGGCGTACTTGGCGTCGGCGGCCGGGTCGAGCGCCAGCCGGTAGCCGCGCTTGACGACGGTCTGGATGAGCTTGGGCGTGCCCAGGGCCGTACGCAGCCGGGCCATCGCGGTCTCCACGGCGTGCTCGTCCCTGCCCGCGCCGGGCAGCGCCCGCAGCAGCTCGGCCCGGGCCACCACCCAGCCGGGCCGCCGGGACAGGGCACGCATCAACGACATCCCGGCGGGCGGTACGGGCCGCAGCGCGTCGTCCACCAGCACCGCGTGCCCGCGGATCTCCACCCGGTGACCGGCGATCGGCAGGGTCCGCGCCCGGGAGGGCAGTTCCTTGCACAGCACCTGTACGAGCGGGCCGAGCCGGAAGCGTTCCGGCTGGACCGTGTCGACGCCCCTGGCCTGCAACGGCAGCGCGGTGACCGGGCCGACGCAGGCGGGCAGCACGTCGTGGTTGAGCGCGGCGAGCAGTTCGGGCAGCAGTCCGCGGTCGTCGGCGCGGCCCAGCAGTGAGGCGGCGGCCGGGGCGCTGGTGAAGGTCAGCGCGTCCAGGCCGCGGGTGATCGTGGCGTCGAGCAGCCGGTCCAGGGGCCCGATGTCCTCCGGGGCCATCCAGCGGTACACGGGAACGCCGACGACCTCCGCGCCCGCGGCCCGCAGCGACTCGACGAAGCCGGGCAGCGGCTCGCCGTGCAGCTGGACCGCGATCCGGCGCCCGTCCACTCCTTCGTCCAGCAGACGGTCGAGCACCTCGGCCATGGATTCGGAGGACGGGGACCATTCCTCGGTCAGCCCCTGTGCGCGTACCGCACCTTTGACCTTGGGTCCGCGGGCGAGCAGTTCGACACCGCGGAGCACGTCGAGCAGTTGCTCCCCGAGGCCCCAGCCGTCGGCGGCCTCGACCCAGCCGCGGAACCCGATCGCGGTGGTCGCGACCACGATGTCCGGCGCCTGGTCGAGCAGCTGCTTGGTCGCGGCCAGCAGTTCGCTGTCGTCGGCGAGGGGCACGATGCGCAGGGCGGGGGCGTGGAGGACGGCGGCCCCGCGCCGCTGGAGCAGGGCGCCGAGTTCGTCGGCTCGGCGGGCCGCGGTCACACCGACGGTGAACCCCGCCAGCGGCCCGTGCTCCGTTCGGTCCGGTTGCTGATTCGGTTGCTGCTCCGGTCGCTGTGGTTCCTCGTACATGGCTCTCGTCCCGCTTCGAGTGGTGTTCGTCCGCGTCACCCGCTGGGTTGGGGCGTCCCGCTCGGAGTGTCGGAGACCCCTCAGGTCCCAGGGTTCTGGACCAGGGTCTCCGGGGCGTCCTCTGCACGCCCCATTTGCCCGCCTCATGGCGGACCACCGAGCCTGTCAATCATGCGTGACAGGCTCGGTTCCGCTTGATGTCGCCCGTGTTACGTCACGCCTCGTGTCACACCTCGGCGTAGCTGAGCTGCGTCTTCGCCTCCGAAGCGGGCGTGGCGGGCGACTCGGAGGCCGCCGGGCGGCGAAGGTATACGGCCCAGGTGACCCCGAAGCAGGCCGCGTAGAAGGCGAGGAAGGCCAGGAAGGCCCCGGTGCCGGAACCGACGCTCAGGAACGACTGCCGGAAGGCCAGGTTGATACCGAGCCCGCCGACCGCGCCCACGGCCCCGATGAGCCCCATCGAGGCCCCCGACAGCCGCCGCCCGTACGACGCGGCTTCCTCCCCGGTCAGCCCCTTGGCGGCGGCCTTGGCCTGGAAGATGCCGGGGATCATCTTGTACGTGGAGCCGTTGCCGAGCCCGCTCAGCACGAACAGCACGATGAACGCGGTGGTGAACAGGGCGAGCGACTTCTCCATGGAGGCGACCACGATGACGGCGGTCGCGGCGCCCATGCCGACGAAGTTCCACAGGGTGATGCGGGCGCCGCCGTACTTGTCGGCGAGCCAGCCGCCCACGGGCCGGATCAGCGAGCCGAGCAGCGGCCCGATGAAGGTGACGTACGCCGACTCCAGCGGCGTACGCCCGAACTGTGTCTGCAGCACCAGACCGAAGGCGAAGCTGTACCCGATGAACGACCCGAACGTCCCGATGTAGAGGAAGGACATGATCCAGGTGTGCGGGTCCTTCACGGCCTCCCGGGCGGCGCCGGTGTCGTTCTTCACGGACGTGATGTTGTCCATGTAGAGGGCGCCGAGCACGGCGGCGACGACGATGAGCGGGATGTAGATCCCCAGCAGCAGCCGCGGACCACCGCTTGCCCCGATGACGGCCAGGCCGATGAGCTGCACGACGGGCACGCCGATGTTGCCGCCGCCGGCGTTGAGCCCCAGCGCCCAGCCCTTCTTCCGCAGGGGGAAGAAGGAGTTGATGTTGGTCATGGAAGACGCGAAGTTCCCACCCCCCACCCCGGCGAGCATGGCGCACACGAGGAAGGTCCCGAAGGACGTCCCGGGCTCCATCACCACGAAGGCGGCGATCGTCGGGACGAGCAGCATGCTGGCCGCGATGATGGTCCAGTTCCGGCCACCGAACCGGGCGACCGCGAAGGTGTAGGGCACCCGCACGATGGCGCCGACCAGCGTGGCCATCGAGATGATGAAGAACTTGTCGGCGGGGGTCAGCCCGTACTCGGGCCCCATGAAGAGCACCATGACCGACCAGAGGGTCCAGATCGAGAACCCGATGTGCTCGGAGAGAACGGAGAAGAACAGATTCCGCCGGGCAACCTTCTCCCCGGTCTCCTTCCAGAACGCCTCGTCCTCCGGGTCCCACTGCTCGATCCAGCGGCCCCCCTTGCGCGTCGTGATGCTGCTGCTCGGGGCTGTCATCTCACGCCTCCACGATTTCTCCGGGTGGTGTTCCCGAAGGTAGGGACGGCGCGTTTCCACCCTGTGCCTGGGAGTGACCACGGGGGAACGTTGCTCTCACCCTGGGGCGGAGGGCGTGGTGAGGGTTTTCACGGTGGATCCCTTGACCACTTGATCAAGTGGATCCCCTCAGACCTCGAACCACAGCAGCTTGCCCGCGCCGCGCCCGAGCAGGCCGCCCCCGAAGGACCAGCCGCCCCAGGAACTCGCGCACTCCCGTACGAGGAGCAGTCCGCGCCCTCCTTCGGCGCCGACCGGGGCGGGCGGGACCCGCACACCGGGAGGCTCGTCGAAGGGCGCGGGGACGTGCGGGCTGCTGTCCCACACCCCCACCCGCAACCGCCCGTCCCCCAACGCGGTCAGCCGCAGCGAGGCGGGCCCTCTCGTATGCCGGTAGGCGTTGGCGACCAACTCGGACGTCAACAGCTCGACGACTTCGAGGGTTTCGGCCATTCCGTGCCCGTGGAGGGCGGCCCGCACGGTCACGCGGGCGACGCGGGCGGCACGGGGGTCGTGGGGCAGGCGAAGGGCGTACGTCCAGGTGTCGGGCGGGGCTACGGTGACCATGGGGTGCCTCCGAAAAGAGAGGGGTTGGGTGCACTTCCACCAGGCGATGCACGACCACCGTAGAGCAGGCGGTTAGATGGATCTAACCTTTCTATCTAGAATCATCCATGCTTCACTCGTGTGAGGGAGAGGGACACATGCCACGGCCAGGTAAGGACGCGCTTTGCCGCCCACCAGTAATCCGACACTGAGGCAGCGAAGGTTCGGTGCCGAGCTGCGCAAACTTCGTGAACGGGCCGGATTGACCGCCACCGGTGCCGCACAACTGCTCGGCGTCAACCAGGCGCGCGTGAGCATGATCGAGACCGGCCGCACGCCCATCAGCTCCGACAAGGTCCGCTCCATGGCCCAGACGTACGCCTGCGCGGACGACCGGCTCATCGACGCTCTGGTCGCGATGACCGGGCGCCGCACTCGCGGCTGGTGGGAGGAGTATCGCGAGCATCTGCCCGTCGCCCTGATCGACCTGGCGGAACTCGAACACCACGCGGTCGGACTGCGCGTGGCGCTGATCATCAACATCCCCGGCCTGCTGCAGACGACGGACCACGCACGAGCGCTCTTCCAGCAAGTGGCCCCGCCCATGCGGCAGTACGCGATCGAGCACCGCCTCACGTTCCGCATCAAGCGGCAGGGCATCCTGCACAGGGAGAATCCGCCCCCGTACGCGGCGATCATTCACGAATCGGCGCTTCGCATGGGCTTCGGCGGCCCCGCTGTGGCCCGCGACCAGCTCAAGCACCTGAACGACATGAGCGAACTGGCCCACGTCACCGTCGGAGTGGTCCCCTTCGGCACAGACCACTTCCCGACCACGGGCCAGTCGTTCGACTACGTCGACGGCCCTGTCCCGCAGCTCGACACCGTCCAGTTGGACTCGCACCACGGTGGCTGCGAGTTCCTCGACGCGGAGGCGCAGTTGAGTAAGTACCGTGCCGTCCTTGACCGCATGGAGTCGTGCGCCCTCAGCCCCGCCAAGTCACGGGACTTCATCCACCGCCTCGTCCGGGAAACGTGAGAGGGACCGACCATGCAGGCCATCGACTGGCAGAAGTCCACGTACAGCGGCGACGGATCGAACTGCGTCTACGTGGCGGCCACCGGCACAGGACAGATCCACCTCCGCGAGAGCGACGCCCCCGACACCACCCTCATAACAACCCGCCCTCGCCTGGGCGAACTGATACGCAGCCTGAAGGCACATCACATACGTACACGATCCTGATGTCAGGGAGTTCGGATGAGCGAGAACAGTCGACCGGAGCCAGGGTTCTCGCCCGAACGGCTGGCCTTCTTCACGGACGCCATCTTCGCGATCGCCATGACCCTGCTGGCCGTCGAACTGGACCGCCCCGACGAACAGGAACTGGCGTCGGCCCGCGCGCTGGGCCGCTTCCTGGTGGACCAGCGGGACTCCTACCTGGCGTTCGCGCTGGCGTTCATCCTGCTCTGGTCGGTATGGCGCCGCCACCACAAGCTGATGGACCGGATCGACAGGCTGTCGAACGCGTTCACCGGCTGGCACGCGCCGTTCCTGCTGCTCGTCGCGTTCCTCCCGTTCCCGACCGCGGTCATCGGCGCCTCGGCGAGCAATCCGCTGGCGGACACCCTGTTCGCCGGCACCATGGCGGCCATGGTCTTCTGCGAGGCCGTCATCAAGGAAATCGCCTCCAGAACCGGCCTGACCACCCGCGACCCCGGAGAAACGCGTCACCAAGCAGACGGCTCCTGGGCGGTCGGCCTCTGGTTCGCCCTCAGCGCCGTCCTCGCCTGGGTACTCCCGAACGCGTTCGTCCTGTGGTTCTTCGCCCCACTGGCCTCCCCGTACGGCGGAGCGCTGATCTCCCGCCTGCGCAGGCCGCACGGGGACCCGCAGGACGTGGACACGCCGCGACACTAGGGCAAAGCGGCGAGGCGCCCCCGGCGCGCGGCCGGGGTCAACCGTCCGCGGCGCTCGACCCGTTGGAGGGGCGCCATGGCCGCCGGCGCATATCCGGTGTTTGCCTTGGCAATCCAAAGCGGCATGAGAACTTCTTGGGTACGAGGCCGCCGGCGCATCGCGGTCGCTACCGCAGCCGTGGCCGCCCTGTGCGGAGCCGGCCTCACGCAGGGCGGAACCGTACACGCGCAGGGCAAGGCCGCCGAGACGCCGTGGGTGGTGTCTCTGGGCGACAGCTTCATCTCCGGGGAGGCCGGCCGCTGGTCGGGCAACAGCAACGACAGTGCCGGCGGCTACTCCGGCACCGACCGGGCCTTCGACCAGCCCAGCCGAACGACGGACGCGCACCGGGTGTACGGCGCGTCCTACGACAACGGCTGCAACCGCTCCGACAGCGCAGAGGTCAATTCCTCACCCGCCCCGGCCGGGGCGCATCGACTCAACCTCGCCTGCTCGGGGGCCACCTCGACCGCGATCCTGCTGCCCGAACACGGCGGGAGCCCGTTCAAGTCCGAGCCGTCGCAGGCCGAGCAGCTCCAGATGGCCGTCACCGGCCATCCGGTACGGGCGGTCGTCGTCTCCGTCGGCGGCAACGACCTCGGCTTCGAGGACGTCATCGTCGCCTGCGCCAAGGGCTTCGTCACTCCCATCGGGGCGTCGCCCTGCGCTCCCACCCAGGCGCCGGAGGTCAAGAAACGGCTGCCCGCGATGCGCACCGCGGCCGTCAACTCACTCGCCGACGTCACCACGGCCATGGACCGGGCGGGCCACCCGGCGGGCAGCTACCGCCTGATCCTGCAGTCCTACCCGTCGCCGCTGCCCGACGGCGCGCGTATCCGCTACCCCGGGGACAAGTACGACCGGCTGACCGACGGTGGCTGTCCCTTCTTCGACAAGGACCTCACCTGGGCCCACGACCAGCTGGTCCCCGATATCAGCACCACGCTGGCCTCGGCCGCCCGTGAGTCCGGCGCGGAGTTCCTCGACCTGTCGCGCGCCTTCGACGGCCGGGAGGTCTGTTCCACCACCACCGTCCAGGCCGGCCCCAGCCAACGGCCCACGGGCCGTACCAGCGAATGGGTCCGCTTCGTGACCACCGGCGCGGGCCAAGGACAACGCCAGGAGTCCCTGCACCCCAACCACTACGGCCAGCTCGCCCTGGGCGCCTGCCTCGGCCTCCAGCTCGACCGGACCCCGGGCGACCACCGCTGCACCAACACCCCGGGAGAAGGCCCACGCGCGATGCGCCTGGGGCCCGCGCCCAGGAGCTGAAAACCGACGTCACGAACGGCTCCTGGTGAAGGCGATATCAAAGCAGAGCGGCCTGCACGTCGTCGGTGACGTCATGCAGGCCGCTCCGGGTCAGCGGTTGATCGACTGGATCTCCTGGACGATCACGTCCTGGTCGCCTCCGAACTCGCCGTTCGGGAGAGGCTGTTCACCGTTCACGCCCGTGCCGGTCCAGTGGATCCGCCAGGTGATCGTGGCCTGGAGCTGGTACGAACCATCGCCCGACGAACGCAGGTACTTCACACCGCACGGCGGAGTCTCGCCCGCCTTGCCCTTCGCGTAAGCCTCACCGATCTGCTTGCCGTTCAACTCACACACACCGGAAGCGGGATACGTCGTCGCGTCGGCCGTACCCGGCTCGATCTTCAACGAAAGCGGTTCGGCCGTGGTCGTCGCCTGGACGTTCAGCAGCGGCACGGACGCCGTCACAGAGACCGGCTTGAACTCCGCCGCGTCCAGCCACGCCCACGTCGGCAGATTCACCTTCGTCTCACCCTCCGGAGCCAGCTCGACCTCGGTCGAGGGCACGCGGATCTCGGCGTACGCCAGTTGCGCCAGCATCTCGGGAGTGATCGCCTGCGGGACATCCGGGGGCGGGGCGGCACCGTTGTCCACCCAGAAAATGTCCTTCGTGCAGTCCAGGGCCCCGGGATCACCCTCCCGGCCCTCCGTCACGTACGAGTCCCAGAAATAACCCTTGCCGGTCTTCTCCTTGTTGAAGTCCTTGTACTCGCCACCGTTGACGTACTTCTCACGCTGCGTGGCATCCCACTCGTAACCCGTCGACCCCGCCTCCCAGATCGGCTCCAGATACTCCTGCAGCTGCTCCGGCGTGTACTTCGGCGCGTAATAGCAAGCGGGCGGGGTCCAGTTGGACGCACTGGAAGCAACCGGCCCGGCCGACTGTCCGGACCCGTTCTTCGAGCGGTCAAAAACCACGGCTCCCGCTACCGCACCGACATTGCCTTTGCCGTCGGAGTTTCCGGATGCGGTGGTGTCGGAGCCACCGTTGGTGCTGCCTCCGTGCCCATACCCTGCGAATGCCTGCGCCGGGCACAGCACCAGGACTGTGGCAGCCGCAAAAGCGACTACTGCTGCTCTTCTGCTCTTCAGGACTGGCATGCGGCGCTCCCCCGCTGCGACGTCAGCTTCTCAGTGATCCAGATGCCTTGCTTGTTGACCCGAAGCCGGCTGTTGTACAGGACGTAGTTGTCCTTCGACTTCGCGGTCACATTGGTCTTGCCGGTCTTCAGGCTCTTGTTGTAGGCCTTGTTCTGGTCCTCGCAGTAGACGAAGCCCGCCGTTCCATCGTCGTTGACCTTCACCTTGGAGCCGTAGTAACGCTTGGCTCCCGTGATGCGGTCCTTGTATTTGACGAATTCCTGGATGAACTGCTCACTGCCTGCCGCCGCCTCACCCTCGGAGTAGAAGCGGTAAGCCTTGTGCAGCGTGTCCTGTTCGGCGATGGCCATGTCCACTGCCTTGATGAACTGCTCGCTGTCACTCAGAACCGCGTCCTTCTCCTCGTCGCCGGTCTTCTTCCACTCGAAGGTGTACGTCAGATCCGACGGCAGCTCGATCTTCGGGCGGTCCGCGGCGGTCGAAGCGGACGCGGTCGGCGAAGGTGGCTTCTCCTTGCCGGTGTCCGCGCCCGCGATCTTGTCGTTGGACTTGTCCTTGTCCTTCGGGCTGTCGCCGCCACAGGCGGACAGCGTCAAGGCCGCAGCGGCGGTCAGCGTGATCGCTGCGAGCAGAGTGGGACGGCGGTTCACGGACGGCTCCCGGTGGGGCGAGGGGGTCATGAGCTCAGCCACGCTACCGAGGGTGCGCGGGAGGACACCAGAGCGAATTATGCGAAGGCGGTAACGAAACGAGGATCCAGGGCCGCATATCGGTACACATGGTCACCGAGACAGGCGCAACGAAGCGCGGGCCAAGCTTTCTGCTTGGCCCGCGCAAACACCACCGGAAGCCGGCAGTCCGTCCGTCCCTACCTCGCCCGCGCCCGGGAGCGAGGCCGGGAGTGGGAGTGGGACGCCGATCCCGAACCGGTTCCCGGGCCCGAATGCGCACCCGGCCGGGCCGGTTTCTTCGACCCCGTCGGCCAAAGCCGCGGACTCCGCTTCGCCGCCAGGTCTTCGATCCAGCCGACCGCGAGGATGGCGAGGCCTATCAGCGGCCAGACCAGGACGAACATCCACACCATGTACGTGGCGTCCAGCAGGCCCACCATCTGGTCGTTCATGAAGGGCAGTTCGTAGAGCTGGTCCAGGATCGGGACCGTCGCCATGATGAGGAGGTTGTGCCACAGGTAGATCGTCATGGCACGGCTGTTGGAGAGGGTGACCAGCTTGTCCCAGCGCTTGAGGCGGCCTGGGAGGTCCTGCCAGGACGGCGAGTACTGGAGCAGGATGACCACGAACCCGAAGGACCAGGTGGCCTGGGCCAGCGGGATGTCGTTCAGGTCCCAGCCGTCGGGGCCCAGGTGGCCGGACGCCCACCACAGGCCGAAAGCCATCAGCAGGGTCGAGCAGGACACCGCCACATAGCGCGGGATCTTCTGCAGCATGCCCTCGTAGTGGGCGAACCCGAGGACCCAGCAGCCGCCGTAGACCGCGAAGTCCGAGACCGCGTTGCCCGTCTCACCGGGGATGGTGACGATGCCCGTACCGACCACGGCCGTCAGGCCGAGCGGGGCCAGCAGCGTCGGCCACGGGGCCCGTCGGAACGCCCACAGGAGCAGCGGGGACGCGAGGACGAACCAGAGGTACGCCCGCAGGTACCAGAGCACGCCCGCCGACTGGACCGCCCACGTCTGCTCCAGGAGGCCCGACTTGTCGCCGATGCTCCAGGGGAACGGCGGGGCGCCGACCGGTACGACGTAGTTGAAGAGCTCGATCATGCCCCAGGTGCCGCCGTTGTCGGGGTCCTCGGAGATGTTCCAGCCCGCGGCGAACATCATGGCGAGCATGACCGCGCTGAACACCCACAGGGGCGGCAGGAGCCTGCGTATCCGGCCGCGGATCACGCCCAGGGCCGGGCGCTTCAGCGAACGGGCCATCAGTGAACCGGCGAGCGCGAACATCACGCCCATGGACGGGAAGAGCACCGTCAGCCAGGCCCAGCCGAACAGGTGGTAGGCGACCACGCGGACCAGTGCCAGGGTGCGCAGCAGGTCCAGGTAGCGGTCACGGCCGCTCGCCTTCTTCGGCGCGGCGGCTGCAGGGGTGGCGGGGTTGGCGGGGGCGGGGACGGACGGTGCGAGGGACGCGGCGGACGCGGAAGGCGCGTCGAACGGCGATCCCGGATTCTCCGCCGGAACCCTCGTGCCGAACGTGTCGGACGAGCCCGACGAGCCGGATGACCCGGATGTGTCGTCCGTGTCGAACGGGGACATCACCCACCTCGCGTCGTACCCGGACTCCTCCGGACGGGCCTCCGGACGGGCCTGCGGAGCGTCGGCCCGCTGGCGCGGGACTCCGAAGGACGGGGTGTTCTCCGGTGGTGTGGCGCCCGAATTCGTGGTGCGGCCGTGCGTCATCCGACGGGCCTCCGATTGCTTCCGCTGCCGCTCTCCGCGCGCTGCCGTGGTACCGGGCCGGCCGCCGCGCCCGGCGCCGAACCCACGACGCCGGTGCGCCGCAGTTTCTGCCAGCGCAGCCGGCCGCCGGTGAGGGCGGTGATCCAGGACTGGAGGAGGACCACGTACATGAGCTGGCGGTAGAGGATCTGCTGCAGGGGCAGCGAGATGAGGTGGGTCATGCGTTCCTTGTCCAGCCTGAAGGCGTACGCGGCGCAGATCGCCTGGATGGCGAGGACGCCCAGCCAGGCGCCGATCGTCTTCTCGGTGGGGCCGAACACGATCCCGTACAGCAGGAAGACGTCGATCAGGGGGGCCAGGAGCGGGGCCAGGACCATGAAGAAGGAGATCAGGGGCAGGCCGACGCGGCCGAAGCGGCCCGAGGGGCCCCGTTCGATGACCGCCTTGCGGTGCTTCCAGATGGCCTGCATGGTGCCGTACGACCAGCGGTAGCGCTGGGACCACAGCTGCTGGACGGACTCCGGGGCCTCGGTCCACGCGCGGGCGTTCTCCGCGTAGACGACGCGCCAGCCGTCGCGGTGCATCGCCATGGTGATGTCGGTGTCCTCGGCGAGGGTGTCCTCGCTCATGCCGCCGACGCGCTCAAGGGCCGAGCGGCGGAAGGCTCCGACGGCTCCCGGGATCGTCGGCATGCAGCGCAGCATGTCGTACATGCGGCGGTCGAGGTTGAAGCCCATCACGTACTCGATGTGCTGCCAGGCACCGATGAGCGAGTCGCGGTTGCCGACCTTCGCGTTGCCCGCGACGGCGCCCACGCTCGGGTCGCCGAAGGGCTGCACCAGTTCGCGCACGGTGGCCGGCTCGAAGACGGTGTCGCCGTCCATCATGACGATGAGGTCGTGCCGGGCGTTGGCTATGCCCCGGTTGAGGGCGGCGGGCTTGCCCGCGTTGAGCTGGCGCACGACGCGTACGTTCGGCAGCCGCAGGTTCTCCACGATGCGGGCGGTGCCGTCGCTCGAACCGTCGTCGATGACGACGACCTCGATGGGCTGTTCGCTCGCCACCAGCGAATGCACGGTGGCCTCGATGCACTTGGCCTCGTTGTACGCGGGCACCAGCACCGAGACCGGTTCGGTGACCGGCGGCCCCCAGCGGAAGTTCTTGCGGCGCACCCGCCGGGCGTGGGCGATGGACAGGACGAGCATCAGGCCGAAGCGGGTGATGACCAGCGTGCCGATGACGGCGAGGCAGACGACGAGGCCGTCGGTCATCTTCTCGGAGAACTGCACCGCCCAGGTCCAGGCCTTGCCCTTCCACAGGTCGAGTCCGGTGACCTGGGTGTGGGCGCTGGGGGCGCCGAGCGCACCGGTGAGGTTGTCGAACTCGTAGCCCTGCTTCTGCATCTGGGGCAGGAAGCGGTCGAGCGCCTGGACGGTCTGGTGGCGGTCGCCGCCGGAGTCGTGCATGAGGACGATGGCGCCCTTGCCGCCCTTGGGGGTGGCGCGGCGGATGATCTCGTCGACGCCGGGCTTCTTCCAGTCCTCGCTGTCGGTGTTGTTGACGACGGTGAGGTAGCCGCGGCTGCCTATGTACTCGGTCACCGGCCACGACTTGTCGTCCATGGCGTCGGCGAACGAGGAGTACGGCGGCCGGAACAGCGACGTACGGATGCCGGCCGCGCCCGCGAGCGCCAGCTGGTTCTGCGACAGCTCCCAGTCGATGCGGCTCTTGGACTGGAAGGAGAGGTCGGGATGGTTGAAGGTGTGCAGGCCGACCTCGTGGCCCTCGTCGACCATGCGCTGGACGAGGTCCGGGTAGCGCGAGGCCATGGTGCCGGTGACGAAGAACACCGCGTGCGCGTTGTGCTTCTTCAGGACGTCGAGGACCTTGGGGGTCCACTCGGGGTCCGGGCCGTCGTCGAAGGTGAGGACGAGGTGGTGCTTCGGCACGCTGAGGCTGGCCGTGCGGCCGCCGCGGGTGTCGATGACCGGACCGCCGTCGAGAATCTTCTCGGGTACGCGGTCGGTGGCGGCCTCGGGCTGGATGCGGTGGTCCGCGAGGATCTCGCTGTGTACGTACCCGCGCAGCATCAGCATCGCCATCAGGGCGATCAGGATCAGCGAGGGCAGCAGGTAGCGCATGGGCAGGCGTCGGCGCCGGACGGCGCCCCGACCTGCGCCGCGCTTGCTGGTGCGGCGTGCCATCAGAGGATGTTCTCCGGGGACGGGGTGGGGGGGCTCGGCTCGATGGGAGTCGGCTCCGCCGTGAGCGGGGCGTCGGCAACGTCGTTGGTGCCGCTTCCGGCGGGAGCCTCCGTGGTGGGGCCGTCCGTGACGCCGGTGTCGGTCGGTTCCGGATCGGGGTCCGGTGACGAGGGGACTTCGTCGGTGGGATCGGAACCGGGGTCGGGCGAGTTGTTGCTCCCCGTGCCCGGCTTGGTGGTGCTGGCCGAGGGCTTGGGGTCTGCCGACGTGTCGGGAGCCTTCGCGCTGGCCGACGCGTCGGCCGAGAGGCTGGCGCCTGGCGAGGGGGTCGTGCCCTCGGTGCCGGACGCGCTCGCCTCGGGCGAGGCACTCGCGGAGCCGGAGGGGCCCGCGGAGTCGGTGGGCAGCGGCGGGGTGTCGACCTGGCCGGCCGGTGAGTCTCCCTGCTGGTCCTTGATGGGCAGCCAGGGGGCGTTCGAGTTGCCCGATATGAGGGTGATGAGGATGGCCACCGCGTAGACGGCGCAGGCCAGACCGACCGCCATGCCTATCCTGCGGTACCTGCGGCTGCGGCGACCCGTCTCGTCGACGAAGACCGGGCCGTCCGAGGCCTCCTGGGCGCTGGGGGCACCCTTGGCCTGCTGGACGAGCCAGTCCTCCAGCTGCCGTCCCACACCGTCCATCTGGACCGTGACCTCGTGCGGGTCATGCGTGTGCTCGGGGTGGTCGGACTCCTGCCAGGAGTCCAGTCCGGCGGCTTGGTCGGGGTCGTACCCGGCGGTCCGGCCCGCGTCGTATCCGGCGATCTGGTCCGCGCCGTACGCGGCGGTCCGACCGGCGCCCTGTCCGGAGCCGTGCCCGGAACCCTGCCCGGCGCTCCGTCCTGCGGCCTGCCCGGCGGCCGGGTCGGACGCGGAGCCGAACCCGGAGTCGGACGCGGAACCGAACTCGGAGCCGCCGGTGCTTCCGGGAAAGCGGTCGGTGCTTCCGGGGAACCTGGCGGTGTCCTGGTGGTCGTCGTCTCTCTGCCGCGGCACGGCCGCGGCAGCCTCACGGCGGAACCAGCCGTCGGACGGCGAGGACTGCGAGGAGGACGGCACGGACGGTCCGAACGCACCCGACGGCCCGGGTGAACCCGACGGCCCGGACGGTCCCGGCTCGCCCGATATGCCCATGACCTTGGTCGCGTCCGGCCCACCGGAGACGCCCATGACCTCGGTCGCGTCAGAGCCCCCGGCATGGCCGGAAGCGCTGCGGAACGGCTGATCGGGACCATTCAGAAGCGGCCAGCCGGCCGCCTCACGGGCCGGGCCGTCCACACCGCCGGCACCAGGCTGATCGGAATCATTCCGACCCGGTTGAGCGTCTTCTGGCCAACTTTTCACGCGCACGTGCATCCCCCCACGGGAATCGTTCTGGGGTGGCGCGTGCGACCCGGATACTCGCACGTCGTCGTCCGGAACCGGACCCCCATCCGGTCCGAGCGCCCCCTTTATCACACTGCACCCGGGCCACGAATGTATCGCACGTAGCCATGAGTGAGGGTTATGTGTCAGATCCGACTCATCATGATGAGTGCATCTGTGGCCGGAATCCAACCATCGGAAGGTCGCTCCAGCCATCCCTCGTCCGCCGCGAGTCGTGCCGCCGCAGCCCTCAGTGCTTCAACTCCACGATGCACCAGACCCTTCCGCCACACCAAAGACACCGGCGACAACGGGACAGGGTCGACCAGGGGGCGAAGCGTTGAACCCGGCATGGCCGGAAAGTCCACCACGGCCAGAACAGGTGTCCGGGTCTTGGCCATGATCCTTCGGAACTCCTCGGTGCCGACGGCCAGCGGCGCGGGTGACGCGACCTCGATCCCGCGTCCCTCGAAAAGCTGACGGGCCAGGTCGGTCCATTCAAGCGTCCGGGGGTTGCCGGCGCCCGCGTAGACCCGCTCCCCAGCCAGGGCGGCGAGCGGTACGGCGTCCAGGGCGGCCAGGTGGTGGTCCTCGGGCAGCACGACGGCCATCGGCTCGTACCGTACGGGCTGCTGCTCCAGGCGGGCACGCAGCGCCGGGTCCAGGCCCGCGAACCGGCCGAAAGACGCGTCGAGCCGGCCGGCCAGCAGCTCGGCCGCGGCGCCGGTGAGGCCGCTCTCGAAGCGGGTCATCAGTTCACAGTCGGGGGCGAGTTCGCGGGCCAGGGCCAGGACCCGCCCGGAGACGAGGCCCGGACTGTTCACGTCCACGAGCAGGGGGCGCTCGGCGCCGGCCCGCCCGAAGGCCGCGAGCAGCTCGTCCTGCGCCTCCAGGGCCCGCCGCGCGTACGGCAGCAGCCGCTCGCCGTCGGTGGTGAGCGCCACCTGCCGGGTGGTGCGTACGAAGAGGCCGGCGCCCAGTTCCCGCTCCAGGCGCCGGATGTCGCGGCTCAGGGCCTGCTGGGCGACGTACAGGCGGTCGGCCGCGCGCGTGAAGTGCAGGTCCTCGGCGACGGCGAGGAAGGCGCGGAGCAGGCGGGGGTCGAGATGGGCGGGGTGGGCGGGCATCGGGAGAACTTACAACGTGGATGCGTGAATCGGTACGGAGAAGGTGTTGGACCCCTGGTGAGGGCTCGGGCGAACGTTGATCCATGCCGCCACAGCCCCCTCGCCCCGCCACCCGGCCACGCCCTCAGGAGCGCCCGACCGTCTTCGCCGTGACCGCCGACTCGCTGGTCGTGGCCGACTTCGGTCCACGGCGGGGGCCGCGGACGGGCGGCCGGAAGAAGCCCTCGCGCAATCCCTACCGCCGGCTCTTCGACATACCCGGCACCCGAGCGTTCACGATCGGGAATCTGATCGCCCGTCTCCCGATGGGGATGTTCAGCGTGAGCGCCGTGATCATGATCGCGGGGACGCGGGGCTCGTACGCGCTCGCGGGCGCCGTCACCGCCACCGGGCTGGCGGCGACGGCGGTCGTCGCGCCCTGGACCGCGCGTCTCGTCGACCGGCACGGCCAGGCCCGGATCGCCGTGCCCGCGACCGCGGTCGCCGCGCTCGGTTCCGTCGCGCTGCTGCTCTGCGTCCGCCTCGGGGCGCCCGACTGGACGCTGTTCGCCGCGTACGCGGCCACGGCGACCACGCCCAACACCGGAGGCATGTCCCGGGCGCGCTGGGCCCATCTCCTCAAGGGAGAACCGGGCCGGCTGCACACCGCGAACTCCTTCGAACAGGCCGCGGACGAGCTGTGCTTCATGTTCGGACCGGTGCTGGCCGCGCTTCTGTGCGGGGCGCTCTTCCCGGAGGCGGGCACCCTCGTCGCGGTCGTCCTGCTGCTGACCGGGGTGCTGGTGTTCAGCGCCCAGCGCTCGACGGAACCGCCCGCGCGGGGACGTACGGACGCCGGTTCCCCCTCCCCGCTCCGGGCGCCCGGAATCCCTCCGCTGCTGGCCGGTTTTCTCGCCACGGGCGCGGTGTTCGGGTCGATGGAGGTGGTGACGATCGCGTTCGCGGACGCACAGGGGCACCGGGCGGCGGCCGGGGTGGTCCTCGCGCTCCAGGCGGCCGGGTCGTGTGCGGCGGGGCTGCTCTACGGGGCGCTGAGGCCGAGGGCGCCTGTCGGGCGTCGGTACCTCCTGAGTGTCGCCGCGATGGTTCCTCTCATGTGCCTGCCGCTGGTGGCCGCCACGTTCGGGGGCGGCGGTCTGGTGGTGCTCGGTCTCGCGCTGCTGCTCGCCGGGATGGCGACGGCGCCGACGATGGTCACGGCCATGACGCTGCTCCAGCGGCGGACGCCCGAGGGGCGGCTGAACGAGGGGATGACGCTGGCGGTGACGGGGCTGTTGGGCGGGATCGCCTGCGGGTCCGCGCTCGGGGGGTGGGTGGTGGAGCGGGGGTCGCCTGCGGCGGGCTATGGGGTGCCGGTGGGGGCGGCCGTGACGGCGCTGGTGATCGCCCTCACGTACCGGCTTCCGCCGTTCCCCGCCCCCCTGGACAGCAGGCCTCCCGTCGGGTGACTGGCCTACTCGGGTTGCCCGCGCAGTTCCCCGCGCCCCCGAAACGACAGGCCGGACGTCAGGTGGCGAGCCGACTTCAGTCACCCGCGCCGTTCCCCGCGCCCCCGAAAACCTCAGGCCGACCATCACGTGACGAGCCGACTTCAGTCACCCGCGCCGTTTCCCCGCGCCCCTGAAGACGACCGGCCGAGCCGGAGCCCTCCGGCACCTCTCAGGCGCCGCCCGTGCCCCCGATGCGGCGCAGCCGCGTTTGGGGGCGCGGGGAACTGCGCGCTCAGCCCCGGGCGGGCCGCACCCCGCGCACCACCCCCGGACACCCTCCCCCGGTGCGATGTACCCCCACACGCCCTCCCCCCGGACGGGGCCCCGTCCGGCCCACCGAACACCCGCCCCAATTCGCGCGCACCCCATTGACTCCCCCGGAGCCCCCACATACGTTCCCCCGTCGAAGCGCTTCGACGGCACTCGTCGAATCGATTCGACGAGCGCGCCGCGTGAGTGATGCGCGAGGTCCGATACCCATCCGGCTCCCCTGGAGGCACAGGATGTTGACGGCACGAAGGCGAGTGATGGCGGCGGCAGCCGCGGTGGTGAGCACCACCCTGCTGCTGGCCTCCTGCGGTGACTCGGACAGCGGGTCCTCCGACGGGAAGACGCTGAAGCTGTGGCACTACGAAAGCCCCGACAGCGCGATGGCGGTGGCCTGGAACGCGGCCATCAAGGAGTTCGAGAAGACCCACCCGGGCGTCAAGGTGAAGTTCGAGGAGAAGGGCTTCGAGCAGATCCAGAAGACCGCCCCGATGGTCCTCAACTCCAATGACGCGCCCGACCTCATGGAGTACAACAAGGGCAACGCGACGGCCGGCCACCTCTCCCAGCAGGGCCTGCTCACCGACCTGTCGACGGAGGTCACGAAGCACGGCTGGGACAAGAAGCTCAGCGCCGGTGTGCGGACCACCAGCCAGTACGACGCCAAGGGCGTGATGGGTTCCGGCAAGTGGTTCGGGATCCCCAACTACGCCGAGTACACGATGGTGTTCTACAACAAGGACCTCTTCAAGAAGTACGACATCGCCGAGCCGAAGACGTTCGACGAACTGACCGCCGCCATGGACACGTTCGTCGACAAGGGCGTCACCCCGCTCGCCAACGCGGGCGCCGAGTACGTGGCCCAGCAGTACCTGTACCAACTGGCGCTGTCGAAGGCCGACCGCGCCTGGGTGGACTCGTACGAGCTCTACAAGGGCGAGCCGGACTTCCACGACGCCGCCTGGACGTACGGCGCCGAGACCTTCGCGGACTGGGTGAAGAAGGGCTACATCAGTAAGAAGTCGACCAGTACGAAGGCCGAGGACGCCGGGCTCTCGTTCATGCAGGGCAAGAGCCCGATCCTGTTCTCCGGCAGCTGGTGGTACGGCCGGTTCGCCGCGGAGAACAAGTTCGACTGGGGCACCTTCCTGTGGCCGGACTCGAACATGACCCTCGGCTCGGGCGGCAACCTGTGGGTGGTCCCCAAGGGCGCCAAGAACAAGGAACTGGCCTACGACTTCATCGACATCACCATGTCGAAGAAGATCCAGAACATGCTCGGCAACAAGGGCGGCGTCCCGGTGGCCGCCGATCCCGCCGCCATCACGGATCCTCGGGCCAAGGGGCTCATCGCCAACTTCAACACCCTCTCCGAGCGGGACGGTCTGGCGTTCTATCCCGACTGGCCGGCTCCCGGCTTCTACGACGTCCTCGTCTCCGAGACCCAGAAGCTGATCACGGGGAGCGCGAAGCCCGACGCCTACCTGGACGCGGTGAAGGCGGCGTACGACAAGGGCGTACAGGACCGATGACGGTCACCGTCGAACAGGGCGGCCGGGGCAGCGGGGGCAGGGGTGACAAGGGCCGGAAGGGCGGCGGGAGCGGTGGCGTCGTCGAAGCGCGTCACCACTCCAGGAGCCCCCGCCGCCCCCGCGACTCGTACGCCCTGTTCCTGCTCCCCGGAGCCCTCGCCTTCTTCGTGATCGTCGTCGTGCCCTTCCTGATGAACACGGGCGTGAGCTTCACCGAGTGGCAGGGCGTCGGCAGCCCGAAGTGGACCGGGCTCGCCAACTACCGGGAGCTGATGGACGACGCGGAGTTCTGGGCGTCGTTCCGGCACAGCCTCTTCATGGTCGTCGCGATGGCGGTCGTACCGACCGCCCTCGGGCTCGTCCTGGCCGCCGCCCTCTTCGACTACGTCGGCAAGCACTTCGGCGGCAGGACGGCCGCCGTGCTGCGGGCCTGTTTCTATCTGCCGCAGGTGCTGCCCATCGCGGTCGCCGGCATCGTGTGGAGCTGGATCCTCGCCCCGGAGAACGGCTCGCTGAACGAACTGCTGAAGGCGGTCGGCCTCGGGGGTCTCCAGCAGGACTGGCTCGGCGATCCCGACCTCGCGCTCTACAGCGTCATGGGCGTGATGGTCTGGGTGCAGCTCGGCTTCCCGCTCGTCATCTTCATGGCGGGCCTGCAACGCGTCGACCCGCAGTTGTACGAGGCCGCCGAGCTGGACGGCGCCGGCTGGTGGCGGCGGTTCTGGCACGTCACGCTGCCGCAGATCAGGCCCGAGATCTACGTCGTGCTGCTCTGGTGCACGATCGCCGCGCTCAAGGTGTTCGGCGCGGTGTACGTGCTCACCAAGGGCGGGCCCGGCGGGGCGACGGACGTGCCGTCGTACTTCTCGTTCACCACGTTCTTCGAGAAGACACAGGTCGGGTACGGCGCCGCGATCTCGACCGTGCTGACCGTGATCGTCCTGGTGCTCGCCGTGGTCGGCCTGAAGCTCCAGACCCGTGCCGAGGACGCCGAACAGGGAGTCGTGCGATGAGCGCCGAGCGGGGAACCGCCCCCACGAATCCCCGGCAGGGAGCCGCCCGATGACCGCCCTCCGCCGTTACCCCGTCCTCCTCGCCCTGGTCATCGGCGCCCTGTTCATGGTCCTGCCCTTCCTGATCGTCACGGTCAACGCGGTGAAGTCGCCCGCCGAGTACGCGGCGAACGGCCCGCTGAGCCTTCCCGAGGGCGTCTACCTCGACGGGCTGAAGGACTTCTGGGAGCGCGTCGACTTCGGGCAGAAGCTCGTCAACTCGGTGCTGATCAGCGGGTCGGTCGCCCTCGGCGCGGTCGTCCTGTCCGTCCTCAACGCGTACGCGATCGGCATCGGGCGGGTCAAGGGCCGCACCTGGGTGCTCGCCTTCTTCGTGCTGGCGAACATGCTGCCGCAGGAGGCGCTGGTCTACCCGGTCTACTACCTGAGCAAGGAAGCCGGCCTGTACGACACCCGGCTGAGCGTGATCATCGTCTTCACCGTGATCCAGGCCGCCTTCGGCACGTATCTGCTCTCCGCGGTCCTCACCCAGTTCCCGCGCGAGATCATCGAGGCCGCCCGGATCGACGGCGCGAACAAGTGGCAGGTGCTGTGGCGGATCGTGGTGCCCGTCAGCCGGCCCACCATCGGCGTGCTGCTGGTCTTCTTCTTCATCTGGACCTGGAACGAGTTCCTGCTCCCGCTCGTGATGCTGATCTCCAACGACAACCAGACCGTGTCGGTGGCGCTCGGCGTCCTCCAGGGCCAGCGCCTGATGGACGCCACGATGACGAACGCGGCCGCGCTCCTGGGCGTCCTGCCCGCCATCGTCTTCTTCCTCGTCTTCCAGCGGACGCTCACCCGCGGCATCGCCGTGGGTGCCGTCAAATGACCGGCGACCCTCAACCCTCAACCCTCCACCGTCATACAAGGGGTGTGCGCGTGAAGTTCACCGACGGCTACTGGCTGCTGCGCGAGGGCGTGACGGCCGCCCATCCGGTCGAGGTCCTCGACGTGAGCGCCGGATCCGGGGCCCTGGAGATCCACGCGCCGACCCAGCCCATCCGCCACCGCGGCGATCTGCTGAAGGGACCGGTCGTGACCATCGGCGCGCACGCCCCGATGCCCGACGTCATCGGCGTCACGTTCACCCACTTCGAGGGCGAGGAGCCCCGGGGACCGCAGTTCGAACTCAACAAGCTCGGCAGCGACGAGTTCCAGGCCCACGCCGAGTACGACGACGACTCCGCGACCCTCACCGCGGGCGCCCTGTCCGTCCGCGTGAGCCGCACAGGACCCTGGCACGTGGACTTCCTCGCCGACGGCCGCACCCTCACCGGCAGCGGCCCCAAGGGCATGGGCATCATGCGCGACGCGGGCAGCGGCGGCCACTACCTGCGCGAGCAGCTCAACCTCGGTGTCGGCACGCACGTCTTCGGGCTCGGCGAGCGCTTCGGGCCGCTGGTGAAGAACGGCCAGGTCGTCGACATGTGGAACGCCGACGGGGGCACGGCCACCGAACAGGCGTACAAGAACGTGCCGTTCTATCTGACGGACGCGGGGTACGGCGTCTTCGTCGACCATCCGGGGCGGGTGTCGTTCGAGGTCGGCTCGGAGGCGGTGTCGCGGGTCCAGTTCAGCGCCGAGACCCAGCAGCTGACGTACTACGTGATCTACGGGCCGACCCCGAAGGACATCATCCGCAAGTACACGGCCCTCACCGGCCGTCCGGCGCTGCCGCCCGCCTGGTCGTTCGGGCTGTGGCTGTCGACGTCCTTCACCACGTCGTACGACGAGGCGACCGTCAGCTCCTTCATCGACGGCATGCGGGAGCGCGAACTCCCGCTCTCCGTCTTCCACTTCGACTGTTTCTGGATGCGCGAGTTCAACTGGTGCGACTTCGAGTGGGATCCCCGGGTCTTCCCCGACCCGGAGGGGATGCTGGCCCGCCTCAAGGAGCGCGGGCTGCACATCAGCGTCTGGATCAACCCGTACATCGCGCAGCGCTCGCCGCTGTTCGCGGAGGGCAAGGCGCTCGGGCATCTGCTGAAGCGGCCGGACGGCAGTGTCTGGCAGTGGGACCTGTGGCAGCCGGGCATGGCGCTCGTCGACTTCACCTCACCGGCCGCCCGCGACTGGTACGCGTCGAAGCTGGAGGCGCTGCTCGCGCAGGGCGTCGACTGCTTCAAGACGGACTTCGGGGAGCGGGTCCCCCTCGATGTGGCGTACGCGGACGGCGGCGACCCCGAGCGGATGCACAACTACTACACGTACCTCTACAACCGGACCGTCTTCGACGTGCTGCGCAAGCACCGCGGGGAGGCCGAGGCGGTCGTCTTCGCACGCTCGGCGACGGCCGGTAGCCAGAAGTTCCCCGTGCACTGGGGCGGCGACTGCGAGGCCACGTACGAGTCGATGGCCGAGTCTCTGCGCGGCGGACTCTCCCTCGGGCTCTCCGGGTTCGGCTACTGGAGCCACGACATCGGCGGCTTCGAGGGCACCCCGACGCCCGCCCTCTTCAAACGCTGGCTCGCCTTCGGACTCCTCTCCTCGCACAGCCGCCTGCACGGCAGCTCCTCCTACCGCGTGCCGTGGCTCTTCGACGAGGAGTCCGTGGACGTCCTGCGCCTGTTCACCCGCCTGAAACTGCGCCTCATGCCCTACCTGTACGAGGCCGCCCGCACCGCGCACGCGGAAGGGGTGCCGATGATGCGCGCGATGGTCCTGGAGTTCCCGGACGATCCCGGGTGCGCGCATCTGGAGAGGCAGTACATGCTCGGCCCCGACCTGCTGGTCGCGCCGGTGTTCGCCGACGACGGGGCCGTGTCGTACTACGTGCCCGAGGGCACCTGGACGCACTTCCTGACCGGGCGGACGGTGACCGGGCCCCGCTGGGTGCGTGAGAAGCACGGCTTCTCCAGCGTGCCGCTCCTCGTCCGGCCCGGCGCGGTGATCCCGGTGGGCGCCGTCGAGGACCGCCCCGACTATCCGTACGCGGACGGCGTCACCCTGCACGCGTACGGGCTGGTGCGCGGCGCGCAGGTCACGGCGGTCGTGGACGGGGTGGCCTTCACCGTCGTACGGGAGGGGGACACGCTGCGGGCGTCGTCGAGTGACCCGAAGGCACCCTGGGCCCTCGCGGCGGGCGACCGGACCGCGCGGGCGGCGGCCGGAACCGGGTTCCTGTCCCTGGAGCTGGACCCGACGCCGGAGCTGGAGCCAGCCTCCGAGAACGGTCCGGACCGGGAGCGGGGCTGAGCATGGTGAAGATCACCGATGTGGCCCGGCACGCCGGGGTCTCCCCCAGCACCGTCTCGTACGCGCTGAGCGGCAAGCGGCCGATCTCCGAGGAGACCCGGCAGCGCGTCGAGGAGAGCATCCGCGAACTGGGGTACCGGCCGCACGCGGGCGCCCGCGCCCTCGCGAGCAGCCGGTCGAACGTGCTGGCGCTCGTGGTGCCGCTGCGGGCCGGCATCCATGTGCCGGTGGTGATGCGGTTCGCGGTGTCCGTGGTGACGGCCGCGCGCCGCCACGACCACGACGTGCTGCTGCTCACGCAGGAGGAGGGTGAGGAAGGGCTGCGGCGGGTCGCGGACACCGCCCTCGTGGACGCGCTGATCGTGATGGACGTCCAGCTCCACGACGGGCGGCTGCCGTTGCTGCGCGGCCTGGACCGGCCGTCGGTACTCATCGGGTTCCCGGCCGAGCCCGCCGGGCTGACCTGCATCGACCTGGACTTCAAGGCGGCGGGCGAATTGTGCGTCGAGCATCTGGCGGGGCTCGGCCACCGGGTGATCGGCCTGGTGGGCTCACCGCCCGAGGTGTACGTCCGCGAGACCGGGTTCGCCCAGCGGGTCGTCCAGGGCTTCACCGCCGCCGCCCACCGCAACGGCATCGCCTCCTCGGTGCACCCGTGCGAGGCGGACCCCGCGGCGGCCCGGCAGGTCGCCGAACAGCTCCTGCGGGAACGGCCCGCCCTGACGGGGGTCGTGGTGCACAACGAGCCGGTCCTGGAACCCCTGATCGACGCCTTCGAAGCGCTCGGGTTACGGGTCCCGGGCGATCTGTCGGTCACCGCGATCTGCCCGGACGAACTGGCCGCACGCGTCCGCGTGCCCGTCACCTCGATCGCCATACCGGCCGACGAGGTGGGCGCCGGATCGGTGGAACTGCTGATGAGGAAGCTGGGCGGCACACCGGTGCCGGAGGCCACGCTGCTCCCGCCGCGGCTGACGGTACGGGCGAGCACGCGGCCACGCCCTTGACCTGTATTCGTGCAAGGCCCTATTCGAAGGAGCCGTGACGTGAAAGGCAAGAGAAGACCGAGAACCGCGCTCGTCCTGGCGCTCACCCTGATCGGCGGCCTCGGCGCCACCGCCACCGCCACCGCCACGGGGACGGCGGCGGCCGACGACCCCGCCCACCCCTTCCGCGACCCCCGCCTCTCCGTCGACCGCCGCGTCGACGACCTCCTCTCCCGGCTCACCCTCGACGAGAAGGTGTCCCTGCTCCACCAGTGGCAGCCCGCGATCCCGCGTCTGGGCATCGGGGCGTTCAAGACCGGCACCGAGGCACTGCACGGGGTGGCCTGGCTCGGCGAGGCGACCGTCTTCCCGCAGGCCGTGGGGCTCGCGTCGACCTGGGACCCCGCCCTGATCCGCCGGGTCGGCTCGGCGGTCGGCGACGAGGCGCGCGGCTTCCAGCAGGAGCGCCCGGCCGGCTGGGGCCTCAACCTCTGGGCGCCCGTGGTCAATCCGCTCCGCGACCCGCGCTGGGGCCGCAACGAGGAGGGCTACTCGGAGGACCCGCACCTCACCAGCTCGATGGCCACGGCGTACGGCACCGGTCTGACCGGCGGGGATCCCGAGCACCTCAAGACGGCACCCACCCTCAAGCACTTCCTCGGCAACAACAACGAGGCCGACCGCACGACCACCTCCTCCGACCTGCGCCCGCGAGTGCTGAAGGAGTACGAGGAGCAGGCGTTCCGGCCGGCCATCGAGGCGGACGCGGCGACGGGGGTGATGGCCTCCTACAACCTCGTCAACGGCCGCCCCGCCACGGTGAATCCGGCGCTCGTCGACGACGTACGCACCTGGACCTCGCAGGACCTGCTGAACGTCACCGACGCCTACGCGCCCAACAACCTGATCGGCACCGGCAGCCAGAAGTACTACGACACCCTCGCCGAGGGGAACGCGGCCACGCTGAAGGCGGGCATCGACAGCTTCACGACGGACGACACGAACTCCGTACCGACGACCACGGCCGTCAGGTCGGCGCTGGCCGACGGCCTGTTGGAGGAGTCCGACGTCGACACGGCGGCCGGGCACATCCTCGACGTCCGGGTCCGGCTCGGGGAGTTCGACCCGGGCGGCGGGAAGTACGGGGCCATCGACAAGTCGGTGGTGAACAGCCCCGCGCACCAGAAACTCGCGAGAAAGGCGGCGGCCGACGCGGCGGTCCTGCTGAAGAACTCGGGCGGCACCCTGCCCCTCAAGGCCTCCGCGAAGAACGTGGCGGTCGTCGGCCCGCTCGCCGACACCCTCTACACCGACTGGTACTCCGGCACGCTCCCCTACGCCGTGACCCCGAAGGACGGCATCGCCGCGCGGCTCGGCGCCCCCGTGACCGGCAGCGAGGGCGTGGACCGGATCTCGCTGCGGAACACGGCGAGCGGCGCGTACGTCACGGCCGGGACGGACGCCGACGGGGAGGCCCTGAAGGAGGGCGCCGGCGACGGGACGGCCGCGCAGTTCGACGTGTTCGACTGGGGCACCGGCATCGTGACCCTGCGCTCGGCCGCGAACGGCAAGTACGTCGGCTACAACTGGTCGAACTTCGTCAACGACCAGGTCCAGCCGAACGGTTGGTTCGTCCAGCAGCAGTTCGCGCTGGAGGAGCAGGCCGACGGTACGTACCTGCTGCGGTACGCGGGCTACGAGACCCGCGAGCCCTGGTGGTCGAACCCGGTCTACCTCGGCCCGGCGGGCCCCGACGGCACCCTCGGCCTGGTCGCGAAGTCCGAGGCCGCGCGCTACGCCAAGGACGTCGTCCGCGGTGGCGCCGAGGAGGCCGTGGCGGCCGTGAAGGGCAAGGACGCGGCGGTCGTGGTGGTCGGGTCCATGCCCGCGATCAACGGGCGCGAGAACGACGACCGCGAGGACATGAGCCTCGCCCCGTCCCAGGAAGCCCTGGTCGAGGCGGTGCGCGAGGCCAACCCGAACACCGTCGTGGTCGTCGAGAACAGCTACCCGACCACCCTCGGCGCTCTCCGGGACAAGGTCCCGGCACTCCTGTGGACCACCCACGCGGGCCAGGAGACCGGCAACGCCCTCGCCGACGTCCTCTTCGGCGACGTCAACCCGGCCGGACGGCTCACCCAGACCTGGTACCGGTCGGAGGCCGACCTGCCGTCCATCCTGGAGTACGACAACATCAAGTACGACCGCACCTACCAGTACTTCAAGGGCGATCCGCTGTACGAGTTCGGCTACGGACTCTCGTACTCCTCCTTCCGCTACGGGAAGGTGAAGCGCGTCGACGGCGGTTACGAGGTCCCGGTGACGAACACCGGGAGCCGCGCCGGGGACGAGGTCGTGCAGCTCTACACCCACCAGCGGGCCTCGCGCGACAAGCAGCCACTGAAGCAGCTGGAGGCCTTCCGACGGGTCTCCCTGAAGCCCGGCGAGACGCGGACGGTGAAGCTGGGGCTGCGCGAGAAGGACCTCGCGCACTGGGACGTCACCCGGTCGAAGTGGGTGGTGGAGAGCGGCACGTACGACGTGCTCGTGGGCGCGTCCTCCGAGGACATCCGCTCCCGTGCCTCGCTGAAGGTGGCGGGCGAGACGATTCCGGCCCGGGACCTCTCCCGGACCACCCGGGCGGAGAACTTCGACGACTACGAGGGCGTACGCCTGGTGGACGAGTCGAAGGCGCGGGGCACCGCCGTGGGGGCCTCGCGTGACGGGGCCTGGCTGAAGTTCGCCGACTCCCGGCTGGGCTCCGGCGGGGCGCAGTTCAGTGCGCGGGTCGCCGGGGCGGCCGGAAAGGTGGAGGTACGGCTCGGCTCACCATCCGGCACGCCCGTCGGTACGGCGACGGTGTCCGGCACGGGGTCGGTGTACTCGTACGCCGAGGTGAGCGCCCGGCTGTCGGCCGCCGCGAAGGGGCGCCAGGACGTGTACCTGGTGCTGGGGGACGGCATGCGACTGTCGACGTTCACGATCCGCTGACCGGATTCGACGGGGTGATGCGGTGATGGTCCGGGGCGCGCGCGGGCGCCCCGGACCATCACCGCAGCCGCCGTGGATCAGCCGTCGTGGTTCATCCGCTGCGGCTCACCCGCTCAGCACTCCCCCGGTTTGCGCCACGAGCACTCCAGGTCGCCGTTCCGCTCGGCCGACCGCCCGCTCGGGGCCTTCGCCGTCACGGTCCTGTCCGCCGTGGAGGACGCGAGCGTCACCACGATCGCGTCCTCCAGCGGCTTCACGGACGAGGCCAGGTAGTTGTTGAGCACGATGCTGTAGACGAGTTCCCGTCCGTCCGCGTCCTTCACGTAGCCGGAGAGCGCGGACGCCCCCGTCAACGACCCGGTCTTGCCACGGGCGTTGAGCGCGGCGGGAGTCCCGCACATCCTGGTGCGCAGGGTGCCGCCCACGAAACGGTCGGGGGCGCAGGCGACCGGCAGGGACTTGTACCAGTCCGCGTACCAGGGCTCGGCCCGGACCGCGAGCAGCAGCTCGGCGAACTGCCCGGCGGTGAGGTTGTTCATCCGGGAGAGTCCCGACCCGTCGACCTGCCGCAGCTTGCCCGTGTCGACGCCGACGCCCTTCAGATAGCCGCTCACGGCGGCGAGCCCGGCGCTCCAGCTCCCCTCGCCGGAGACCTTGTTCCCCATGGTCTTGGTGAGGATCTCCGCGTGCATGTTGTTCGACAGCTTCATGAACGGGATCAGCAGGTCCTTCAGGGGCATGGAGGCGTGCGAGGCGAGCCGCCGTGCCGTCGCCGGGGTGGGCCGTCCGAGCCGCGTCGCCCCGGTCACCTTCACGCCGTGCGCGGTGAGCGCGTCACGGAACACGGCGGCCGCGTACCCGGTGGGCTCCCACACGCTCACCCATTCCCTGGCACCGGAGCCGCCGACCGGTGTCGTACCGCTGACGACGATCGTGTTGGTGCCGTGCTCGCGCTCCACGGTGAGGTCGTTCGTCCCGCCCGCGGCGACGGTCGTGGCCCGTACGTCGATGTCCACGTACTTCGTCCTCGGGGTGACGCTCACCTTCGGCTCGGCACCGGCCGCGGTGCCCGGTGCGACCTGGACGGTCACCGAGCCGGTGTCGTAGTCGGTGTCCGGGGCGACGCTCAGTGCGCTGATCTGCGCCGAGTAGTACGAGGACTCGTCGTCGGCGGCCCAGGAGCGGCCGAGGCGGCTGCTGTCGAAGCGGGTGTCGTCGGCGAGGAGCCGCCCGTCGACGCGGGTGACGCCCGACTCGGCGACCTGTGCGGCCAGCGCGTCGTAGTCCGCGGCCAGGGCGGTCGGGTCGCCGGTGCCGCGCAGATACAGGTCGCCGTTCAGCACGGAGCCGTGCCGGCGGCCGGTCGTCAGGACGTCCGTCGTGAACGTGTGGTCGGGGCCGAGGATCTCCATCGCGGCCGCCGAGGTGGGCAGCTTGGTGTTGGAGGCGGGCATCAGCCGTGAGGTGGGCGCCCGCTGGTACAGCACGTCCCCGCTCGCCGCCTCGGCGATCACGACGCTCGCCGCCCCGCCCTCCATCCGGCTGTCCCCGAGGACGGTGTCGATGGCCTCCGGCAGTCCGCTGGTCCCCGGGTCCGCTCCGGCCGGTCCGCTCCAGCCGAGCCCGGCCACCAGCACGCCGAGCACCACGGCCCGGGTCCACGCGCGTCCGCGCGGATTGTGAGATCTCTTGGTCTCTCCGGTCTGTCCGAGTCGTCTCATGCCACAGCAGCATCCATGACGAAGGCCCCGCTGCCTATGGCAGCGGGGCCTTCGCTTCAGACTGGACATGCTGTGAACATGGGAAAGTGGAGATGGCGGGAATCGAACCCGCGTCCAACGGTGCAGAATCAGGGCTTCTCCGAGCGCAGTTCGCTAAGATTTTCTCAGCCCCGGAGATCACGCGAACAAGTCTCCGACGGGCTCAGTCACTGTTTGATTTCCCGCCTCACCCCGTGACCGGGTCAGACGGTTTAGTCCCCTAGATTATGCCAGGATCCGAGTCGGGAACACTCTCGGGCTGACACCCATTATGGGTCCTTCACTCACTGGTTATTAAGCAGCGAGGGCGAAGGACTGGGAATCGCTCTTGGAATTGGCGATTATTGGTTGCGACATATGGTTAACGAGATCATTGCCGCTTCCTCGGCTCGCTTCCCCTGCTTCGACAGCCGCTGTCGAAACCGATCATCCCCATGTTGTTTTTTCAAAACCCTCCGAGGAGGGCGCGTGCACCTGCTGTGAGGTGCGTTGCCATCGTACGTGACCAACGCACGTCGATGCCACTGTATTCCCGGCGGCCCTCTCGCGGCGGGTGTGCCGGGCCTGCAGTCCTACTCGCCGCGCTCCCTGCGCTTCACCGCCGCGATCACCCGGTCCGACTCACGCCGGTCCTGCTTCTCGCGCAAGGTCTGGCGCTTGTCGTATTCCTTCTTGCCGCGGGCGAGCGCGATCTCGGCCTTGGCGCGGCCGTCCTTGAAGTACAGGACGAGGGGCACGATGGTGTGACCCGTCTCCTCGGACTTCGACGACAGCTTGTCGATCTCCTCGCGGTGCAGGAGCAGCTTGCGCTTGCGGCGCGCGGAGTGGTTGGTCCAGCTGCCCTGGCTGTACTCGGGGATGTGGGCGTTGTGGAGCCACGCCTCGTTCCCGTCGATCTGGACGAAGCCGTCGGCCAGCGAGGCACGCCCCTGGCGCAGCGACTTCACCTCGGTGCCGGTGAGGACCAGCCCGGCCTCGTAGACATCGATGATCGCGTAGTCGTGCCGGGCCTTCTTGTTCTGCGCGACGATCTTGCGCTTGCCGTCCTTGGCCTTGGTCTGGGCTCCACCACCCTGCTTCGGCTGGGATTCCTTCGGTACGTACATGCCCTTGCTCATAGTGCTGGCCATTTTCGCACTAGAGGGGGGCCGGAGGGAAAGCCGATTACCGCGCCCGTCGGCGGGCGGGGCACGGCCGTCCGGTCACGAGGGGTCGCCGAGCCCGCTCAGTACGGTCTCGGCGCGCTCCAGGGCGCCCTCCTCGACCTCCAGGTCGGGGGTGATGCCACGGGCGTCCACGGTGCGCCCGGAGGGGGTGCGGTAGTGGCCGACCGTCAGTTCGGCGACGGAGCCGTCCGGCAGCCGGCTCGGCATCTGGACCGAGCCCTTGCCGAAGGTCCTGGAGCCCACGACGACCGCGCGGCCGCGGTCCTGCAGACCGCCGGTGAGCAGCTCGGCCGCGCTCATCGTGCCGCCGTCGACGAGCGCGACCAGGGGTCTGGCGGTGTCCCCGCCGGGATCGGCGTGCAGGGCCTTCTGGTCGCCGTTCACGTCGTACGTGGCCACGAGGCCGCCGTCGAGGAAGGCGGAGGCGGCGGTGACGGCCTCGGTGACCAGGCCGCCGGAGTTGCCCCGCAGGTCGAGGACGATCCCCTCGTCCACGGGTGCGGCGGCCACGGCGGTCCGTACGAGGTCTCCCGAGCCCTTGGTGAAGGCGGCGACCTTGATCACGGTGACGCCGTCGGAGAGTTCGCGCACGCTCACGGAGTCGGTGGACAGGCGCGCCCTGCGCAGGGTCTCGCTCCACGCGCGCGTGCCGCGCTCCAGTCCCAGGGCCACGCTGGTGCCGGCGTCGGCGTCGGTGGCGTCGCCCCGCAGCAACGAGACGACCTCGGTGACGGGCCTGCCGTCGACGCGGTGGCCGTCGATGCTGCGCAGCCGGTCGCCCTTGCGGATGCCGGCGGTCGCGGCGGGCGAGCCGGACTGGACCCGGGTCACCTCGATCCGTCCGCCGCGCTCGCGCCTGGCCCAGAGGCCGACGCCGGTGTACTGGCCGTCGAGGGCTTCCTCGAACTCCTCGTACTCGCCCCGGGAGTAGACGGCGCCCCAGCGGTCGCCGCTGCGGCTGACGGCCCGTTCGGCGGCCTCCACGGGCGACTTGCCGTCGGCCATCGCCTCGGCGGCGGCGTCCGCGACGTCCTCCTGGTGACCGGCCTGGGCGGTACGGGCCGACGGGGAGACGGATTTCCGGCCGGGGGTGTCGAACGAGCCGGTCGCGGCGCCCGCCGCGAGGACGCTCGCGAAGACCAACGTCAGGGCCGCCCCGCGGCGGACGCGGCGGGGCTGACAGAACAGGTCACGGCCTGACATGCGGGTGAGTCTAGGACAACGAGAAGGGCCGTACCGGCGCTTGCCGGTACGGCCCTCTTGGCATGTGTCACACCTTCAAGTACTTGCGCAACGCGAAGAACGCGGCAAGCGCGGGCATCAGAAGGCTCGTGGCGAGGATGAGCGGCAGCTTCGCGAGAACGGCGTCCCAGCCGATGAAGTTGATCAGATTCAGCTTCTCGGACAGGGCCAGACCGTGGTCGATGATGAAGTACCGCGCGAGCACCAGGAAGGCGCAGGCGACACCACCGCCGATGAGTCCGGCGACCGCGGCCTCCATGATGAACGGCGCCTGGATGTAGAAGCCGGAGGCGCCCACCAGGCGCATGATCCCGGTCTCACGCCGACGGCTGAACGCGGAGACGCGCACCGTGTTGACGATCAGCATCAGCGCGACGACGAGCATCAGCGCCATCAGCGCCCGGGCCGCCCAGTTCATGCCGTTGAGCAGCTCGAAGAGGTTGTCGAGGATGCTCTTCTGGTCCTGCACGGACTGCACGCCGTCCCGGCCGTCGAAGGCGGTCGCGATGACCTTGTACTTCTCCGGGTCCGTCAGCTTGACGCGGAAGGACTCCTGCATCTGGTCCGGGGTGAGCGAGGCCGCCAGCGGGGAGTCGCCGAACTGCTCCTTGTAGTGCTTGTAGGCCTCGTCGCTGGACTCGTGCACGACGTTGTCGACGGCCGGCATCTTGTCCAGGTCGGCCTCGATCTGCTTCTTCTGCTCGCTGGTGACCGCTCCCTTGGCGCAGTTGGGGTCGGACTCCGCGTCGCTCTTGTTGCAGAGGTAGATCGAGACGTTGACCTTGTCGTACCAGTAGCCCTTCATCGTGCTCACCTGGTCGCTCATCAGGAGCGAGCCGCCGAACAGGGCGAGGGACAGGGCGACGGAGACGATGACCGCGAAGGTCATCGTGAGATTGCGGCGGAGACCGACACCGATCTCCGACAGAACGAACTGGGCGCGCATGGCGTCTTCTCAGGCCTTTCCGTGGACGGACGCGTGGGGCTCGCGGTCAGTGCTGATAGCCGTAGACGCCGCGCGCCTGGTCGCGGACGAGGCGACCCTTCTCCAGCTCGATGACGCGCTTGCGCATCTGGTCCACGATGTTCTGGTCGTGCGTCGCCATCACGACGGTGGTCCCGGTCCGGTTGATCCGGTCCAGCAGCTTCATGATGCCGACGGAGGTCTGCGGGTCCAGGTTTCCGGTGGGCTCGTCAGCGATCAGCAGCTTGGGCCGGTTCACGAACGCTCTCGCGATGGCCACTCGTTGCTGTTCACCGCCGGACAGCTCACCGGGCATCCGGTCCTCCTTGCCGCCGAGGCCGACGAGGTCGAGCACCTGGGGCACGGACTTGCGGATCTCACCCTTGGACTTGCCGATCACTTCCTGCGCGAAGGCGACGTTCTCGGCGACCGTCTTGTTGGGCAGGAGTCGGAAGTCCTGGAACACGGTGCCCAACTGGCGGCGCATCTGAGGCACCTTCCAGTTGGAGATGCGCGCGAGGTCCTTGCCCAGCACGTGCACCTGACCGTGGCTGGCCCGCTCCTCGCGGAGGATCAGCCGCAGGAAGGTGGACTTTCCGGAGCCGGATGACCCCACCAGGAACACGAACTCGCCGCGCTCGACCTCCAGGGAGACATCCCGGAGAGCGGGGTGGGTCTGCTTGGCGTAAACCTTGGAGACATTGTCGAATCGGATCACGGATGCACCACAGGCCGTCGGGGATATCGGGGGTAGGTCCTGTCGTCACATTCCCGTCGTCCGCCCGGAGGGCGGGCCGGGCGGCGTCTGGTGCGTGCTCTCGGCGTGCCGGGCGCAGGCCCGTGTACTGGACGTACTTGGGTCTGTGCCCGGTGCGGCGAGAGTGCGTGCCAGGCGTCGCCCGGCAGACGGGAATGTGACGACAGGACCTGGATGAGCGTGACCTTACGCGACCTGGGTAGGGGCGCGCAGGCGCCGGGACAGGTTGCACAAGGGTTGTGCGCATTTGTACCGGGCACATATGAAGAGGGGCCCGTCCAAGAGGGGCTGTGCCCCTCAGGGGCGCGGGGAGCCGCGCGACCGACCCTCACCGGCCCGCAGCCGCGACACCACCCCGAGCCCCCCTCCCGAGGCGTTCACCGAGCCCCCTGCCAGGCAACCGCAAGGGAACCCGCGCACCTTCCGGAGGAACCTGGCACAGTGGAGTGGGAACGTATCCGCTCCCGAGAGCGTTGTGTCCGTGGAACCGGTGCAAGGAGGGCGAGCGCATGACGTACGACCGGCTGGTGTGCGCGAACTGTGCCGCGCCCGTGAACGAAGGCCGCTGCCCCGTCTGCCGCGCGAACCGCGCACGCCTGCAGAACGAGGGCCCCATGGGTGGTGGACTCAACCCCATGACGCTGATCGCGCTGATCGCCATACTGATCGCGGCGGTGGCCCTGCTGGCGCACCAGACCGCCTAGGACCCGCCGGTCCCGGCCCTCCGAGACCTGTCGGTCCCGACGTCCTTACGTGTCGGTCGCGGGAGATACGCGTCACAGCGGGCGGGCCAGAGGCCGCAGGCAACAGAACCCCACAGATCAACAGGAAGGGCCCGGAGCCGATGGCTCCGGGCCCTTCCCGCGTTCTACGCGTTCGCGCTACGGGCGTCAGGCAGCCGCGCCGCGGCCGTTCATGAGACGCGGCAGCATACGGAAGCCGATGCCGCCGGCGATCATCGTCGCGGCGCCGATCAGCAGGTACGTGATGTTCTCGGCGGCGCCGGTCTCGGCCAGCTCGCCACCGGTGCCCTGCGCGGAGGTGTCCGAACCGGTGTCGGTCAGGCTCTCCTTGCCGGCACCCTGCTCGACGACCTTGGAGCCGCCGTCGGCGCTGTCGGCACTGTTGTCGTTGCCACCGCTACCGCCGCCGGTCCCGTTCTCGTTCCCGTTGCCGGGAGTGGTCGGGTCCTCGGTGGGCTCCTCCGTGGGCTCTGTGGGCTCCTCGGTGGGGTCGGTGGGCTCCTCGGTCGGGGGCTCCTCGGTGGGAGGCTCCTCCGTGGGCGGGTCCGTCGGGATCTCGGTCGGGTCCTCGGTGACGGGAGGCGGGGTGGTCGGGTCGTCGGCGGAGATACCGACGCCGACACCGCTCTCGTCGACGCTGGCGCCCACGTTCAGGCCGGCCGCGTCGACGCTCACGTCGAGTGCCGAGGCGGCACCGGCGGCGGTCAGTGAGGCTCCGGCGGCGATCACCGCGCCGGCGGCTATCCGCGCGATCCGGATGCGCGTCTTCTTGGTCATCTGGTTGCTACCCCCAGTAGCTCATCGTCAATGGTGCAGCGTCCGGGGCAGCGACCTCGGGGACGACTCGGTGGAACCCCCGGTTCACACGCGCCCCAGAAATACGCATGCCACGCGCCAGCTTTCCCATCTTTCAAAGCATCGTCAAGGTCGTTGCGACCGCGATGTCCAGATCAAGGCCTTTTGACCGGCCCAGCGTCATGTGAGTGTGATGTAAAACCCACACATTGCTCATGAGAGCGCAGCAGAAAGGGCAACTGCCGTCCGGTGGACCGCAGTTGCCCTGTCGACAAAACGACGTACGAGAAAGTCGCCTTACTTCTCCTGCTGCTTGCGCCAGCGAATTCCGGCTTCGAGGAAACCGTCGATCTCGCCGTTGAAAACGGCCTCGGGGTTTCCGACTTCGCAATCCGTGCGCAGGTCCTTGACCATCTGGTACGGGTGCAGGACGTACGAACGCATCTGGTTGCCCCAGGAGTTGCCGCCGTCGCCCTTGAGCGCGTTCATCTTGGCCTGCTCCTCCTGCCGGCGCCGCTCAAGGAGCTTGGCCTGCAGGACGTTCATCGCGGACGCCTTGTTCTGGATCTGCGAGCGCTCGTTCTGACAGGAGACGACGATCCCGGTGGGGAGGTGGGTCAGCCGCACCGCGGAGTCCGTCGTGTTGACGCCCTGACCGCCCGGACCGGACGAGCGGTACACGTCCACGCGCAGCTCGGACTCGTCGATCTCGATGTGGTCGGTCTGCTCGACGACGGGCAGGATCTCGACACCGGCGAACGACGTCTGGCGGCGGCCCTGGTTGTCGAACGGCGAGATCCGCACCAGCCGGTGCGTCCCCTGCTCGACCGACAGCGTGCCGTACGCGTAGGGCACGTGGACGGCGAAGGTGGTCGACTTGATGCCGGCCTCTTCCGCGTACGAGGTCTCGTAGAGCTCCGTCTTGTAGCCGTGGCGCTCGGCCCAGCGCAGGTACATGCGCTGGAGCTTCTCGGCGAAGTCGGAGGCGTCGACGCCGCCGGCCTCGGCACGGATGGTGACGACGGCCTCACGGGAGTCGTACTCCCCGGAGAGCAGAGTGCGGACTTCCATCTCGTCCAGCGCCTTCTTGACGGCGGTGAGCTCGGTCTCGGCCTCTGCACGGGTGTCCGGGTCGTCCTCCTCCTCGGCCATCTCGAAGAGCACACTGAGATCGTCGATGCGCCCGCGGAGGGTCTCGGCCTTGCGCACCTCCGCCTGGAGGTGACTCAGCTTGCTGGTGATCTTCTGCGCCTCGTCGGGGTCGTCCCACAGGGACGGCGCCGCCGCCTGCTCCTCAAGCGCGGCGATGTCCGCCCTCAGCTTGTCGAGGTCCAGGACGGCCTCGATCGACTCCATGGTCGAGGAGAGGGACTTGAGCTCTTCGGATACATCGACGACTGCCACGCCCCCCAGCGTAACGGCTCCGCCAAGTTGGGTCGGCCGGAGTGCGGAGCCCCACCTCGGGGGCTCCGCCCCGGACCCCCGCTCCTCAGACGCCGGAGGGGCTGAATACGTTTCAGCCCCTCCGGCGTCTGAGGACGAGCGCGTCAGCGCGATACGGGGGCGAGGGGGCGCAGCCCCCATGCGTGGTCGGGAACGGGAAGGGGCGGCGGGGGCGAGGAAAAGCCAGGTCCGGTCAGGGTGCGGCCGGGGACGACCTCTCCGTGTCGTGGGGAGGCTCCGCGTCGTCCCCCGACGTGGCGAACCACGCGCCACCCCCTATCGCGGCGACCAGCGCCACTCCCGCCACCCCCAGGGTGATCCGCCGCCGCCGGGCGGAGGCCCGATGCCGCGCGGACCCCGGCCGAGGCGCCCCCACCGCCCGAGGAGCCCGCGCCGTACCGAGCGCACCCCCCGCCAGCTCGTCCGGCCCGGGCACCCGCATCGACGTGTGCGTGTCCCGGTTGGAGTCGGGCTTGGCCCCCGGCACCAGCGGAACGGCGCCCCGCCGCACCCGCTCCCGCGGAGCCTCCGGCTCGGGCGCCGCGACGGCCTCGTCGTAGGAGCCGTCCGACTCCCCGTCCGGCTCGTCGACGTCCAGCGGCGGCATCCCCGCGAGCAGGGGCAGCTGCTCGCGCAGCCGCTCCCCCAGCTCGGACGCCCGCAGCCGGGACGCCGGCGCCTTCGCCAGGCACTGCACGAGCAGCTGCCACAGCTCTTCCGGGATGCCGGGCAGCGGCACGACGGTCTCGGTGACGTGCCGGCGCAGGACGGCCCCCGGATGACCGCCGCCGAAGGGGGTGAACCCGGCGAGGAGCTCGTACAGCACGGTCGCCAGGGCGTAGATGTCGACGGCCGCCCGCGGGGGCAGCCCCTCGATGATCTCGGGCGCCAGATAGTCCGGCGTACCGATGATCTTCGTCGCCCGGGTGCGCCTCGGTGAGTCGATGAGCTTGGCGACTCCGAAGTCCGTGAGCAGCGCGGGGTGCGAACCGCCGGGTCCGAGCGGCCCCTGCATGTCGAGCAGCACGTTCTCGGGCTTCACGTCCCGGTGCACGACTCCCGCCGCGTGCGCCGCGGCGAGCCCGTCCGCGACGTCGGCCACGATCGCGACGGCGGACTCGGGCGCGAGCCGCCGCTCCCGGTCGAGCCGGGTGCGCAGGTCCGTGCCGCGCACGAGGTCCATGACCAGTGCGAGGTCGGTGCCGTCGACGACGAGGTCCCGCACGGAGACGACGTGCGGATGGTCCAGGCCCAGCAGGGCCGTCCTCTCCTGCACGAACCGTCCCACCAGCTCCTGGTCGGACGCCAGGTCCTCGCGCAGCAGCTTGATGGCGACGGGCCCCTCGGGCCCCTCACCCAGCCACACCGTGCCGGCGCTGCCCCGTCCCAGGATCTGGTGCGCGGTGTACCGGCTGCCGATCTTCCGTACCAAGACTGCTCCTACGGGCGCGTGTTGGCGACAAAACTACGCGCCCCGAGCACCAACCTTCACTTCCGCGACGGAAATCACCCCCCAGGTGTCGACAAATCCCCAGAACCGCAGCGCGATTCCGGGGATTCGGAGGGAGCAAGCTCGTGAAACGACCGCTTCAGGAACCTCAGCCGAGTCTCCCGACCCACTCGGAGACCTTGTCGTACCAGTCCCCCAGCTGCTGCCAGTAGCCCTTCGACGTCCCGATCCAGCCCTGGAGCGGGCTGAACTCCCAGATCGCCCAACCGGCCACGACCAGGATGAGGATCGTGAACAGGCACCCCTTGAGGCAGCCGAGTCCGGGGATCTTCATCGGGTTGGCGCTGCGCTGCCGGGGCTCGCGCGGCGGACGCGGCGCGGGCTGCTGGGGCTGTTGCGGCGGCGGGGAGTACCGCTGCGGCTGAGCCTGCTGCTGCGGTGCGTATCCCTGCGGCTGCTGGCCCTGCTGCGGGTAGCCGTATCCCTGCTGGTTCTGCGGCGGCTGCTGGTTCCGCTGCCTGCGTTGCCCGCGCGGCTGCGGCTGCTGGGGCGGCGGCTGTTGCGGCTGCTGCTGGGGCGGGCGGGCGACCTGGCGCTGCGGACGGCGCCGCAGCGGGTCCTCGTTCGGGTCGAGGTACGACTGCACCTGCGTCGCCTCGTTGCGGTCGCGGGCCGCGCGCAGCTGGTTCTGCCAGGGGTGCGGGTCCTCGGGGCCCGCCCCTGGCTGGTTGGGCGGCACCGGCGGCATCACCGCGGTCGGGTCGGCCGCTCCGCGGTGGGGCAGCACGGCGGTGGGGTCGGCCGCGCCCGCGCCGGTGTGCGGCAGGACGCTGGTCGCGCCGTTCGGGTCGTACGAGCCGGCGCCCTGCGGGAGCACCTGGGTGGGGTCGGCGGCGCCGAAGTCGCCCGGCACGGCGGCGGGCGCCGGGTCCGGGGTGAGGAGTACGCCCACGGCCTCGGCGGCGGCGATCTGCGCGGAGTTCGCGTGCACCCCGATGCCCTGGGCGACCGTACGCAGGCCGCGGGCGAGGTTCTCGGCGCTGGGCCGCTCGTCGGGGTTCTTGCGCAGGCAGCGCTCTATGACGGTCCACAGCGGGTCGGGGACCGTGGAGGGCCTGCGCGGCTCGGCGCTCAGGTGCTGGTGGAGCACTTCGAGGGCCGATCCGCCGCCGAACGGCGGACGGCCGGTGACCAGCTCGTACAGCATGATCCCGGCGCCGTAGATGTCGACGGCGGAGGTCTGCGGGCGGCCCTCGGCGGACTCGGGCGCCACGTACGCGGGCGTGCCGACGAACTCGTGGGTGCGGGTCAGACCCGGGGAGTCGGCCAGGCGGGCGATGCCGAAGTCCGTCAGCATCGGGTGCATCTGGCCGTTGAGCTGCTGGAGCAGGACGTTCGCCGGCTTCAGGTCGCGGTGCACGACGCCGTCGGCATGGCTGGCGGCGAGCGCGTCGGCGACCTGGGCGGTGAGGAGGGCCGCGGCGACCGGCGAGAACGGGCCGTTCTCCCGCAGGTAGCGGTGCAGGTCGGGACCGTCGATCAGGTCCATGACCAGAGCCAGCAGATCGCCCTCGACCACGAGGTCCCGTACGCGCACGATGTTCGGGTGCGTCAGGCGGAGCAGGACGGAGCGCTCCCGCAGGAACCGCATCACGATGTCCGGATCGCCGGCGAGCTCCTCCTTGAGGACCTTGATCGCCACGGTCTCGCCGGGCTGACCTGCCACGGCCGCCTCGGCGCCCGCGGTCTCGCGCTGGCTGGCCCGCCAGACGGTGCCCGTGGCTCCGCGCCCGAGCGGTTCCTCCAGGAGGTACTTGCTGCCTACCGGCCGCACGTCATGCGCTCCCTGCTGCTTGCTTGCCTGGTCCGTCCACCGCGCTACGGGTGGTTCCGACCCACTGTAATGCCGCCGAACACGGCACCGGGCTGTCGTCGTGCTGCGGTTTTCTCAGCTCCACCCACCCATGCATTACGTGGGACTTTCCCGTATGTGTTCGATGAAAAGACGCTCGGTTCGGGTGCTTTGGTTGCCGGATCTTGACGTGACCGATCTCAACCGGGCACTGGTCAGGCACTTTTGCGGGCAGAGCCGACCAATCAAGATCACTTGTTTGTCGAGGACGGGCGTGTTGTCGGTCTCAGGTGCGAGGATGCTTTCCGTACTGGCCGACGTGCCCGTGCGCGGTGGGGGAATCTGCGGTGGGGGACCGCGGGAGCGCCCCGTCGCGGGCGCCCGCGACAGAAGGGACCGCTGACGGCGATGCAGATCCGGCTGACCGTCGTAGACCCGCTGGGGACGCGCCCCGACGGACGCCCCGCGTCCTGCGACGTGCTGGTGACAGCACCCGCCGGGACCGCGCTCGCGGCGGTGGCCTCCGGCCTCGCCTCGGCGGTCGGGGGCGAGGGCCCCGGGGTGCTGTACGCGGACGCGGAGCGGCTCGACGCACAGCGCTGCACGCTGGGTGAGCCCCCTCTGATGGACGGCGCCGTGCTGTCCCTGGGGTCCCCCGCGCAGCCCGGACCCGATGTCGATCCCGCGGCGGCGCAGCTGCGTGTGGTCGCCGGGCCCGACGCCGGGGGCGTCCATCTGCTGCACGGCGGCCGGATCGACATCGGCCGCTCCGCCGACGCCGACGTACCCCTGGACGACCCGGACGTCTCCCGTCTGCACTGCGCCGTGACGGTCGCGGCGGACGGCCATGTCTCGGTGGCGGACCTGGGCTCCACGAACGGCACGATGCTGGACGGCAGGCGCGTGGGCGAGCGCCCGGTGCGCTTCGCTCCGGGGGCGCTGCTGCGGGTGGGCGAGTCGGCCCTGCGGCTGGCCCCGGCGGGCGAACCGGCCGACATCCGGGAGACCGCCCCGGACGGCGAGGGTCATGTACGGGTGGTGACGGTCACCGAGTCCTCCGGACGGGGACGGCAGTCGGCCGCTTCCGGGCGTCCCGGAGCGGGACAGGAACACGCACAGCGCCAGGGGCTGGGACAAGGGCAGGGCCGGGACCAGGGACCGGGGCAGGAGCAGGGCCGGGACCGGCGGCAGGAGCCGGAGGGCGGGCGGCAGGAGCCGGGGGCCGGGCGGCAGGACCAGGGGTGGAATCCGGCCACTTCCGGTGCCTCCGGTGCGACCGGGAGCGGCGCCGGAGCCGCTTCCCGGGACGCCTCGGGTGCCGGAGGCGCGAGGGTGCCTCGCGCGCGGGACGGCGACTCCCCCGGGGCCGCCAGGGGCTCGGGGGACTCCGAGGGCTCCCGCTCCCAGGTCGCGCCGCCGTCCGGCGAGACCCATCACGGCTACGGCACGGCGGGGTGGGGCGCCGCCGGGGGCGGGGTCCCAAAGACGCAGGAGCACCTGCCGGCGGGGCCGCACGTGGTGCCCGGGCAGGGCTCGGCACCCCGGATCGAGCACACGGACCCCGGGGATCCGTTCGAGGAGGGCCCCGACGTCCAGGGGCCGGGTGAGGGCAAGCGGAAGGGCACTCCCCTGCGGGGGACGCCCGTGCCGCGCGGCACACGCAAGCGCGGCCTCTCCGCCTGGGCCCGCCGACTGGCCGGTGCCCGGAGCGAGGACGAGTACGGCGACGAGGCCGAGTACGACCCGTACGAGTCCTACGAGGCCCCGTTCGCCGAGCCCGTCGCCCTGGGTGTGCCCGAGCCCGAGCGGTGGCCGGATCCCGCCGCTCTGCTGCTGTCGGCACTCGGACCGGGGCCGCGGCTGTGGGAGCGCGGACCGGGGCACCCGGAGGCCCTCACGGTCCGGCTGGGCACGGTGGACCGGAGCACGCCCGACGGCTCCGGGCTGCTGTCCGCGGTCCCGGTGACCGCCGGGTTGCGGGAGGTCGGGGCGCTGGGTCTGGCCGGACCTCGCGAGCGCCTGTCGGGGCTCGCGCGCGCGGTGGTGGCCCAGCTCGCCGCGCTGCACTCCCCCGACTCACTGGAGATCACCCTCCTCAGCACCGACCGCTCGCGGTCCCTGGAGGAGCGCACCGCCGAGTGGTCGTGGCTCGGCTGGCTGCCCCACCTGCGTCCCACCCACGGCCAGGACTGCCGTCTCCTCCTCGCCTACGACCGCGAGCAGGCGACGGCGCGCACGGAGGAGCTGATCCGCCGCCTGGAGGACCACCTGACGGAGGCGGGACGCGCCGCCGAGAGGGGCCACGGGCCCCGCCCCGGCGCGGGCTCGCCGGACGACAGCGGAGCCTTCGCCCCCCGCCGGGGGACCCCGGCGGGGGGCAGGGACGGCGGAGACACCCCCGCCGGGGCCCACGCACCGGGTCGGGGCGGTGGCCGGGACACCCCCGGCGCGTACGACCGCGACGCCTCCGCGCCCTCCCCGGGGGCACAGGGGACCCCGGGTGGCCACCCCCTCGCCCGCGACGCCAACATCACGCATCTGGGACTCCCCCGCGGCGGCACCCAGGCCGACGAGTCGCGAGGAAGGTCCGGGCGGCCTTCCTGGGCGCGGTCGGACGACCCCGCCCGGGCCGGCTGGTCCGGCCCCCACACCGTGGTCGTGGTGGACGGGGACCCCGGGTCGGCGGGTGTGCGGGAAGCCGTGTCACGGCTCGCGGCCGAGGGTCCCCAGGTCGGGATCCATGTCATCTGTCTCGCCGAGACACCGGCCGCGTCGCCCGCCTCGCCCGTGATCGACACGTACGAGGCGGCCTGCGCGGTGTCGCCCGCGTTCCGCGAGTGCGGGGCCGTCGCGCTGCTCAGCGGCGATGTGGCGACGGCCCTGCGTCTGCTGCGCGTGGCGGCCGGCGCACCGGCGCACGGCACATCGGGCGGGTCGGGCACCTCGGGCACGCCGGGCGGTCCCGTCGGCCACGGCACGGTCGCCGCCGTGGACGCCGTCTCCATGGCGTGGGCCGAGCGCTTCGCCCGGGCCCTGGCGCCGCTGCGCGCGGAGGGCGGGGCCGGTGAGCGGCACACCCGCGTGTCGGCACCCCTGCCACAGGCCGCGCGGCTGCTGGACGAGCTGGGCCTGGCGAGGGCCACCCCGGCGTCCCTGATGACCCGTTGGGCGGACGCGGCCGACGACACGGAGGCGTTCGGCGGCCGGGCCACGGCCGTGCTCGGCGCCGGGCCGCGCGGCCCCGTCGGCGTGGACCTCGTGGGCGAGGGCCCGCACCTGCTGATCGAGGGCCCCGCGGGCAGCGGGCGCACCGAGCTGCTGCGTTCCGTGGCCGCGTCGCTCGCCGCCGCGGAGCGGCCCGACCGGCTCGGCATCGTGCTGGTCGACGGCCGGGACGGCACGGGCACCGGTGGCTCGGCGGCGCGCGGGGACGGGCTCCAGGTCTGCACGGACCTGCCCCATGTCACGACGCATCTGGGCGCCCACGATCCCGTACGGATGCGGGAGTTCGCGCAGTCCCTGTCCGCCGAGCTGAAGCGGCGGGCCGAGCTGCTCGGGCGCCTCGACTTCACCGAGTGGCACGCCGGCCGGGAGGGGTCGGCCCGGGTCGTCGCCCAGCGGTCGGCGGGGGCGTCGGGCAGGCAGGCCACGGGGTCGGCGGCGAGTTCCGCGGCCGGTGCCGGGGATCTCGACACGTCCTCCAGTTCGACGCTGCGGCTGCGGCCCGCCGCGGCCCGGCCCCGTCCGGAGGCGGGGCCTCCGCTGCCCCGGCTCGTCATGATCGTCGACGATCTGGACGCGCTGCTCTCCCCCGCGCTGGGCTCCCCCGGCCGGCCGGCCGCCGGTTCCGTCGTGCGGGCCCTGGAAGGGGTCGCCCGGGACGGTGAGCGGCTCGGGGTGCATCTGGTGGCGGCGACCGGCGGCGGTGTCCGTACGGACGAGACGGAGCTGGCCCGGCGGGCCGGGCTCCGGGTCGTCCTCGAAGCGCCCGGGGTCGGGGCGGAGGAGCCGTCGCCGGGACGGGGCAGGCTCGGCGGGGTGGGGCCGGGTGGACGGTCCGTGCCCTTCCAGGGCGGGCGGGTCACGGGGCGCATTCCGCGTACGGCGACGCTGCGGCCCACGGTCGTGCCGTTGGAGTGGGCTCGTATGGGGGATCCGCCGGCGCGGCGGCCCGTACGCGAACTGGGCAACGGCCCTACGGATCTGGCCCTGCTGGCCAGTGCCCTGGAGCGGGCGGCCCGCTCGGTCTCGGCGGCGGAGGTCCCCTCGCTCCTGTAGCCACCCCTTTCCCTGGGGGCTGCCACCCCTTTCCCTGGGGGCTGCCACCCCCAGGCCCCCGCATCGCGCTGAACGCGCTCGTCCTCAAACGCCGGACGGGCTGAAAACCCCAAGGCCGCAGCCCCGCTCTTCAGGGGCGCGGGGAACTGCGCGGCCAGCCCCCACTCACCCGGACCCGACAGCACACCCCACCGGGCCTGGGGCGCAGCCCCGCTTTTAAGGGGCGCGGCGAACTGCGCGGTGAGCGCCCGGTGGACCGCAGCCGACGACACGCGCCGCTGCCGGACGCAAGTCCCCACGTCACGACGCGGTTACGATCACGGCCTTGACAGCGCAGGCGCCCTTGCCGCCGCCGAGCGGACGGGCGTAGACCAAGAGCGCACGGGACAGCGCCAGCCCCTGCCGTCAATTCCCGCCTGCCGCCCGGCCCGCCCTTCCCACCGGGCGGACGACGGGAACGTGACGACAGGACCTCGGACGTTCGACGGAGAACGGGGCACACCATGCGCAGCAGCACTCTTCGTATCAGCAGGTCGCACAGGAGGAGCGGGTCCGCGAGGGCCGCGGCTGCCGTCGTCGCGGGGGCGATGGCGCTCACGCTCACGGCATGCGGCGGTGACGACGACAAGAAGGACGACGGCGGCGACAGCGGGAGCGGAGCCGCCTCCAGCGTTCAACTTCCCAAGCTCGACGGCCAGAAGCTTGAGGTGGCGGCCGTGTGGACCGGGCCCGAGCAGGACAACTTCACCGCGGTCCTGGACGAGTTCGAGAAGCGGACGGGCGCGGAGGTCGCCTACGTACCGACCGGCAACAACACCTCCACCTTCCTGGGCACGAAGATCGAGGGCGGCAAGCCGCCGAACGTGGCGTTCCTCCCGCAGGTCGGTGTGCTCCACCAGTTCGCCCAGAAGGGCTGGATCAAGCCCATGGGCACCGAGGCGCAGGCGCAGCTCGACAAGAACTTCTCGAAGGGCTGGCAGGACCTGGGCGCGTACGAGGGCAAGCAGTACGGCGTCTACGCGAAGGCCGCCAACAAGTCGCTGGTCTGGTACAACACGGCGGCGTTCGAGGCGGCGGGCATCACCGCGGAGCCCAAGACCTGGGACGAGTTCGTGCAGACCGCGCAGACCCTGTCGGACGCGGGTTCGCCCGCGGTCTCCATCGGCGGGCAGGACGGCTGGACCCTCACCGACTGGTTCGAGAACGTCTATCTCTCTCAGGCGGGGCCGGAGAAGTACGACCAGCTGGCCAAGCACGAGATCAAGTGGACGGATCCGTCCGTGAAGGAGGCCCTGACCACGCTGGCCCAGCTGTGGGGCAAGAACGACCTGATCGCGGGCGGCAGCGCCGGCGCGCTGCGCACCGAGTTCCCGAAGTCGGTGACGAACACCTTCTCCGGTGACACCCCGGCGGGCATGGTCTTCGAGGGCGACTTCGTCGCGGCGAACATCAACGCCGACACGAAGGCCGAGATCGGCACGGACGCCAAGGTGTTCCCGTTCCCGGCGGTCGGCGACCGGTCGCCGGTGGTCAGCGGCGGTGACGTGGCGGTGGCGCTGAAGGACGACAAGGGCTCGCAGGCCCTGCTGACGTTCCTGGCGTCGACCGACGCGGCCGAGATCTGGGCGGCGCAGGGCGGCTTCATCTCCCCCAACAAGGAGATGAACGCGGACAAGTACAAGGACGACGTGGCGCGGGACATCGGCAAGGCGCTGCTGAAGGCGGGCGACTCCTTCCGCTTCGACATGTCCGACCAGGCTCCGGCGGCCTTCGGCGGTACCGAGGGCACGGGCGAGTGGAAGGCGCTGCAGGACTTCCTGAAGACCCCCTCGGACGTGGCGGGCGCGCAGCAGGCGCTGGAGACGTCCGCCGCCAAGGCCTACAAGGGCTGACGGCCGCCGATGTCGTCGCAGGTCGCGACGGCGGGGGGCCCGGCGAACCCGGTGCCCCCCGTCGGCAAACGCAAGAGTGTGATCGGCACGCGGTGGTGGGTGGCGGGTCTGTTCCTGCTGCCGGCGATCGTGCTGCTCGGCGCGCTCGTGGTCTACCCCATCGGGTACTCGGTCTGGCGCAGTCTGTACGACGCCGACGGTTCGGGCTTCGTGGGCCTCGGGAACTACGGCGACCTGTTCAGTGACGACGCCACCTTCACCGCGGTCAAGAACACCGCGATCTGGGTCGCGGTCGCCCCTGCGCTGGTCACCGGGCTCGGTCTGGTCTTCGCCGTGCTGACCGAACGGGTGCGCTGGTCCACGGCGTTCAAGCTCGTCATCTTCATGCCGATGGCGATCTCCATGCTCGCCGCGGGCATCATCTTCCGGCTCGTGTACGAGGCGGACCCCGACCAGGGCGTGGCCAACGCCGTGCTGGTGGGCGTGCACGACACGTTCGCCGAGTCGTCGGTCTATCCGAAGGCGCGGCCGTCCACCGAGAGCGGCCTCAAGGCGTCCGGCGGGGGCTCGTTCACCGCCGCCGGCACGCTGGAGGCGGGCTCCCCGGTCCTGGTCCCGCTGGTCGGCATCGCCCCGAACAAGGTGCCCGGCGACCCCGGGGACGCCAAGGCCGCCGAGTCCTCGGGCGACGGCGTGACCGGCACGGTCTGGCTGGACTTCAAGCTGGGCGGCGGCGGTGAGAAGGGCGCCATCGACGCGGGCGAGAAGGCGCTGCCGGGCATGAAGGTCGAGGCGGTCGAGGACGGCAAGGTGGTGGCCTCCGCGAAGGCCGGCGCCGACGGTACGTTCACCCTGCCGGCGTCCGCCGAGGGCGCTCAGCTGCGGCTGCCGTCGTCGAACTTCGCAGAGCCCTACAACGGCGTCGACTGGCTGGGCCCGAGCCTGGTCACCCCGGCCATCATCGGCTCGTACGCCTGGATGTGGGCGGGTTTCGCGATGGTGCTCATCGCGGCGGGGCTGGCCGGGGTGGACCGCAATCTCCTTGAAGCGGCCCGCGTCGACGGCGCCAACGAGTGGCAGGTGTTCCGCCGGGTCACCGTGCCGTTGCTCGCGCCGGTCCTCGTCGTCGTCCTGATCACCTTGATGATCAACGTGATGAAGATCTTCGACCTGGTCTTCATCATCGCTCCGCAGCCCAGCAAGGACGAGGCGAACGTGCTGGCGCTGCAACTGGTCAACGCCTCCTTCGGCGGCGGCAACAACCAGGGGCTCGGCAGCGCGATCGGCATCGTCCTGCTGCTGCTCGTGATGCCGGTGATGATCGTCAACATCCGCCGACTGCGGAAGGAGCGTCGACGGTGACCACATCCTCCGTACCTCTGAAGGGACCCGGGGACTCCGGGGAGCCGGGAGAACCGCCCGTGGCCCCGGACTCCTCCGGTCCGCCCAGGCGCTCGCTCGGCTCCCGGATCGCGAGCGCCGCGGGAGGCGGCGCGGTGCGGGTCTTCCTGATCCTGGTCGCGCTGCTCTGGGTGACGCCGACGGTCGGGCTGCTCGCCTCGTCGTTCCGCGACCCGACCGACATCGCCGCCTCCGGCTGGTGGGACGTCTTCAGCAAGCCGTCCCAGCTCACCACCGAGAGCTACTCGACCCTGCTGGGCAAGGAGGAGATCACCGACTCCCTGCTCAACACGGTGTACATCACGGTGCCGGCCACCGTCCTGGTCGTCGTGATCGGCGCCATGGCCGGATACGCCTTCGCCTGGATGGACTTCAAGGGCCGCGACTGGTGGTTCGTGGCCGTGGTGGCGCTGCTGGTGGTGCCCGTCCAGATCGCCCTGATCCCGCTGGCCGACCTCTTCGGCGACCTGGGGATCTTCGGCAGCGTCATCGGTGTCGTGCTGTTCCACGTGGGCTTCGGCCTGCCGTTCGCGATCTTCCTGCTGCGCAACTTCTTCGCGGAGATCCCCCGTGAACTCCTGGAGGCGGCGCGGCTCGACGGAGCGGGCGAGACCCGGCTGTTCGCGACGGTCATCATGCCGCTGGGGGCGCCCGCGATCGCCTCGCTCGGCATCTTCCAGTTCCTGTGGGTGTGGAACGACATGCTGGTGGCGCTGATCTTCTCGGACTCCGGCTCCCGGCCGCTGACGGTCGCGCTGACCGAGCAGACGCGGCAGTTCTCCGGCAACATCGAGACGCTCGCGCCCGGCGCGTTCATCTCGATGGTGATCCCGCTGGCCGTGTTCTTCGCGTTCCAGCGGCAGTTCGTGTCCGGAGTGATGGCGGGGGCGGTGAAGTAGCTGCCGCAACAGGCGTTTTGAGGGGCGGGCCGGCGTCGGTCCGCCCCTTCGCGTTCGTCCCGGGGTCCCCCACATGCCGCATCCGGCGTAACCACGTGACCCCTTCGGCCGTTGCCGGGCAATATGGCCGCGCCGACCCATGGATGTCCCTTGCCCCGGTTCAGTGTCATTGTCCCCGCGTACCAGGTGCAGGAATATCTGCACGAGTGCATGACATCGGTCCTGGAACAGTCCTTCACCGACCTTGAGTTGATCGCTGTCGACGACTGCTCGCCGGATGCCTGCGGTGCGATCGCCGACGAGTTCGCCGACCGCGACCCACGGGTCCGGGCCGTCCACCTCAAGGAGAACGTGGGCCTCGGCCGGGCCCGCAACGCGGGCATGCGGGCCGCGACCGGCGACTACCTGGTCTTCCTGGACGGCGACGACACCCTCACCCCGCACGCGCTGCGGGACATCGCCGACCGCATCAAGGAGACCGGCGATCCGGACGTCCTGGTCTACGACTACGCGCGCACCTTCTGGTCGGGAGAGACGGTCCGCAACATCCGGGCGGCCCGGCTCACCGAGGAGGGTCCGGCGCCGTTCCGCCTCGACGACCGGCCCGGGCTGCTCGACGTCCTCATGGTCGTGTGGAACAAGGCGTACCGCCGGGAGTTCGTCGAGCGGGAGCAGTTCGCGTTCCCGCCCGGCTACTACGAGGACACGCCCTGGACGTACCCGGTCCTGATGGCCGCCGAGACCATCGCGACGCTCGACCGGGTCTGTGTCCACTACCGGCAGCGGCGGCGGGGGAACATCCTCGGCACGACCAGCGGCAAGCACTTCGACATCTTCGGCCAGTACGACCGGGTCTTCGCCCATCTCGACGCGCACCCCGAACTGGCGCACTGGCGACCGCTCGTGTTCCGGCGGATGGTCGACCATCTGTCGGCCGTGTTCCTCAAGCGCGACCGGCTGCCGCGGGGTTCGCGCGCCGCGTTCCTGCGCAAGGCCCGTGGCCACTACGCCCGTTACCGCGTGGACCCCGTGCACAGCGCCGACGCCGACGCCGATGTCAGGCCTCCCGACCGGCTGCGGCACGCCCTCGTACGCCTCGGCAGCCATCGGACCTACCGCGCCCTGTGGGTGGCGACGCGGCTGAAGAGAAGTGCCGCGCGGCTGGCCGGGGCGCTGGCCCGCGGTCTCCGGTCGGCCGCGCTGCGGCTGCACTACGGCGTGCAGCGCCGGCTGCCCGTACGCGCCGACCTGGCCGTGTTCGCGGGCCATGAGGGGCGCGGTCACGGCTGCAACCCGGGGGCGCTGGAGGCCGCGTTCCGCACGCTCGCCCCGGGCATGCGCACCGCGTGGGTCGCGGAGCCCGGGTTCCACCACACGATCCCGACGGGGACGCGCAGGCTGACGGCGGGTTCCGCCGCGTACTGGACGGCGCTGGCCCGGTCCAAGTACCTCGTCGCCAACGCCGGTTTCGACCGCCGGCTGGTCAAGCGGTCCGGCCAGATCCTGATCCAGACGCAGGCGGGCACGCCGCTCAAGCACATGGGCCTGGACCTCCAGGACCGTCCGGCGGCGGCGCGCGGCACGGACTTCGCCGAGCTGCTGCGCGACGCCGACCGGTGGGACTACTGCCTGTCGGGCAACCGCCACTCCACCCTCGTGTGGGAGCGCGTGTTCCCGGCCGCGTACACGATGCTGGAGTACGGCCAGCCCCGCACCGACGTGTTCCAGCAGGCCGCTCCGGCGGACGTGGCCCGGCTGCGCGAGTCGCTCGGCATCCCCGAGGGCACGGTGGCGGTCCTGTACGCGCCGACGCACCGCGACTACCGCCGCAGCCAGCGCACCGCGCTCGACCTGGAGCGGGTGCTGCGCAGGCTCGGCCCGCGGTTCGTCCTGCTGACCCGCGCCCATCCCGCGTACCGGGCGCCGCTGGCCCGCAGTGGCGGCCGGCTGATCGACGTGTCGGACCATCCGAGCGTCGAGTCGCTCTGCCTGGCCTCGGACGCGCTGGTCACCGACTACTCGTCGCTGATGTTCGACTACGCGGGCCTCGACCGGCCGATCGTGATCCTCTCGGACGACCCGGAGGCGTACGAGGCGGCCCGCGGGACCTACTTCGACCTGCGGGCGTTCCCGCCCGGCGCGGTCGCCCGCAACGAGGACGAGCTGATCGACATCTTCTCGACCGGCCACTGGCGGGGCTCGCGGTCCGCGCAGCTGAGGTCCGCCTTCCGGGAGCGTTTCTGCCCCTACGACGACGGACGGGCCGCCGAACGGGTCGTACGCCGTGTCGTGCTGGGCGAAACGGCCGGCCTGCCCGCGGTGGTGCCCCCGGACGAGCGCCGTCCGGTGCCCTCGGCGGCCGACCGGAACGGGCTGACACCCCTTGCCGCCGTTCCGACACCCGGAGTTTCCGTTCCCGTCGTTGACAGACCCTGAAGCACTCCGGTCCCATCCCCAGGCACAGGAAATCCACAGACCCCGTTTTACGGAGTACTCATGACTTCCAGCACCACCGAACTGCCCCGACCCAAGGCCCTGTCGGAGGTCAAGGGCTGGTTCCGGGCCGTCGACCAGCAGTTGTTCGACTGGTTCCTCTCCGGGCAGGTGGACCGTGCGCAGCGGGGCGATCTGCTCGAACTCGGTGCGTACATGGGCAAGAGCGCGATCTTCATGGCCTCGTACCGGCGTGCCGAGGACGTCTTCACGGTGTGTGATCTCTTCGACTCGGCCGCGCCGGACTCCGCCAACCTCAAGGAGATGAACAAGTCGTACTCGACGCTCACCAGGCGGGCGTTCGAGGCCAACTTCGCCGCGTTCCACGAGAGGCTGCCGGAGGTCGTCCAGGCTCCGACGTCGGTGGTCGCCGACCGCGTCGCGCACGACAGCTGCCGTTTCGCGCACATAGACGCCTCGCACCTGTACGAGCACGTGTACGGGGACATCGAGGCCGTGCGGGACATCCTCCGGTCCGACGGGGTGGTCGTGCTCGACGACTACCGCGCCGAGCACTGCCCGGGGGTCGCCGCCGCCACCTGGGGAGCGGTGGCCGCGCTCGGTCTGCACCCCATATGTGTGACCGGCACGAAGTTCTACGGCACATGGGGCGATCCGGAGCCGCTGCGCGACGCGCTGCTGGAGTGGCTGGCGGCCCGCGACGACATGTGGCACGAGGTGCAGCAGGTCGCGGGGCACGGAATGATCCGCATAGACGGCAGGAAGGCCACCGAGCCGAAGCACCCGGTCTCCCGGCACGCGACCGCGGAGGCACCGCCCGTGCCCGCCGGAACCGGGACGCCGGGCGTGCCGGTCCAGCGCACGGCCTCGTCCCGGCCCGCTCCCGCCCGGCCCGCCACGGCCGCTCCGCCCCGGCGCCCCGGCCGGGCCCGCGCACTTGCCAAGGACTTGCTCCCGCCGATCCTCACGAGGGCGCTGGCCAGGCGCCGCCGCGGGCGCTGACACCGCCGGCGGCGGGAGCGCCCCTCAGGGCCCTCACCCAGCCGCACGTGCTGCCGTCCCGGCGGGCCCGTCACCCCGCCGGGACGGCGGCACCACACAGCACGGACAGAAAGAAAGAGCACCACACCACATGCCCCGCTTCAGCATCATCGTCACCGTCCACGACGTCGCGGGGCGGCTCCCCACGGCCCTCGACCCGGCGCTCGCCCAGTCCTTCACCGACTTCGAGCTGATCACGGCCTGCGCGGCCCCGGACTCGCCCGCGGGCGCGCTCGCCGCCGAGTACGCCGAGCGGGACTCCCGGGTCGTCCGGGTCACCGGGGCCCGCGATGCCGGACTGCGGGCGGCCACCGGGACGTACGTGCTGTTCCTGGAGGCGGGTGACGTGCTGACGCCGGGGGCGCTCGCCGGGATCGACGCGCGGCTGCGGGAGCCCGGCACGGCCGAGGCCGACGTCCTGCGCCTCGGCCACGCGCGCGTGCCGTGGTGGGAGGGCGAACCGGTGGTGGAGCTGTTCGAGGACCGGGACCCCGCCGACGTACGGCTGCCGGTCTGGGCCACCGTCTACCGCCGCGCCTTCCTCCGCGAGCACGGGCTCGCCTTCCCCGCGGGCCCGTGCGCGGACCTCGGCTGGGCCGGTCTCGTGGCGCTCGCGGCCGGGGAGAGCGCCGTGCTGCCCACGGTGTGCGTCCGGCGCCCCGAACGCCGGCGGGGCGGTGGTACGACGCCCGCCGCGCGGGCCGAACTCCTCGACCAGGTCGAGCTGGTGCTGGACCGGGCCGCCGGGCAGGAACTTTCCGGGGACCGGGCGCGCGCCCTTTTCACCCAGCTCTTCGCCGAGGTCCTCGACACGGCGGTCGCCGCCCCGTGCGGCCGGGCCTTCTTCCGCCGCGCGGGCAGACTCCACCGGCGGTACCGCCCGGCGGGCCACCGCACCCGGGGAGTGCGGGCCCGGCTGCTGAGGCGGGGCGCGTACACGGCGTTCCGGGCGCTGCGGACCGTGGGTCTGCGGGCGGCGCGGACCAGGGCGTACGCGGCCCGCTCGGTCCTGCGCAGGCGCCGCGCCCTCCTGTACGCGTGGTACCTCCGCAGGCCGCTGGACGAGAACCTCGCCGTCTTCGCCGCCTACTGGGGACGCGGCTACGCCTGCAACCCGGCGGCGATCCACCGCAAGGCACGCGAACTCGCCCCGCACATCCGGTCGGTGTTCCTGGTGAAGGAGAAGGAACTGCCGCACATGCCCGAGGACGTGGAGAGCGTGGTGATCGGCGGCAGGCGGTACTGGGAGGTGATGGCGCGGGCGAAGTACACCTTCAACAACGTCAACTTCGAGCACGCCGTACGCAAGCGCCCCGGCTCCGTGCACGTCCAGACGCACCACGGGACCCCGCTGAAGCGGATGGGCGTCGACCAGATCGAGTACCGGGCCGTCGCGGCGGCCACCGGAAGCTTCGGCAAGCTGATGCGGCGCGCGGACCGCTGGGACTGCTCCCTGTCCTCCAACTCCCACTCCACGGAGGTCTGGTCGGGCGCCTACCCCAGTGCCTTCACACACCTGGAGTACGGCTATCCGCGCAACGACCGCTTCTACACGGCAACCCCCGGTGAGGTCGCCGCGATCCGCGCGCGGCTCGGCATCCCCGAGGACCGGGTGGCGCTGCTGTACGCGCCGACCTACCGGGACTATCCGCGTGACGTGTCGGCGCAGTTCGACCTGGCGCGGTTCTGCGCGGAGCTGGGCGAGGAGTTCGTGGTGCTGCTGCGGGCGCACTACTTCCTCGACGGCGACGCCGGTCTGCGGCGGGCGGTGGCGGACGGGCAGCTCATCGACGTGACGTCGCTGCGGGACACCGAGGACGTCTGTCTGGCCTCGGACGCGCTGATCACGGACTACTCGTCGATCATGTTCGACTACGCGAACCTCGACCGCCCGATCGTCACGTACGCCGACGACTGGGACGTCTACCGGGACACCCGGGGCGTCTACTTCGACCTGCTCGCCGAGCCGCCCGGCCATGTCGCCCGAACGCAGGACGAGTTGATCCGGGTTCTCACCTCGGGCGAGTGGTCGGACCGGCGGTCCGCCGAGCTGCGGTCCCGCTTCCGTGAGCGGTTCTGCGCGTTCGACGACGGACAGGCCGCCGAACGGGTCGTACGGCGGGTGCTGCTCGGGCAGCCCGAGGAGGAACTGCCGCCGCCGATCCCCCTGCGGGAACGCCTGCCGGTGCCTGCCGCTGCCGCGTCACGCCCCCGCACCTCGGCGCACTGATGACCTCCCGTACCCCCGCGACCCCGCAAGTTCCCCGACCTGGAAGTGCCATGCCCCGCTTCAGCATCGTCGTGCCCGTCCACAACGTGCAGGGCTACCTGCGCACCTGCCTGGAGTCGGTCCTCGACCAGTCGTACGGCGACTTCGAGGTGATCGTCGTCGACGACCGCTCCCCCGACGGAAGTGCGGCGATCATCGATGAGTTCGCGGCCCGCGACGAGCGGATCGTGGCGGTGCACCTGCCCGTCAACGGCGGGATCGGCCCGGCCCGCAACCACGGCGCGAAGCTGGCGCGGGGCGAGTACCTGCTCTTCCTGGACAGCGACGACAGCTACACACCGGGCACGCTGCGGGCGATCGCCGAGCGCATCGACGCCACCGACCGCCCCGACATCGTGCTGTTCGACTACGCGCGCACCCACTGGTACGGCGCGGTGAGGCGCAACCGGGACGCGGAGGTGTTCGGCGCGCCCGGCCCGGCGGTGTTCACGGTCGCCGAACGCCCCGAGCTGCTGGACCTGTTCACCGTCGTGTGGAACAAGGCGTACCGGCTCGACTTCTTCCGCGAGGGCGGCTTCACCTTCCCCACCGGCTTCTACGAGGACGCGGTGATCGTCTACCAGTCCCTGTGGACGGCCCGCACGATCACCCTCGTGGACCGGGTCTGCGTGTACTACCGCCAGCGCCGCCAGGGCAACGCGATGCGCACGCCCAGCCGGGAGCACTTCGAGGTGTTCGCGCAGTACGAGCGGCTGTTCCGGTTCATCGCGGAGCGGCCGGAGCTGGAACGGTGGCGCGGATTCCTCTACGACCACATGGCGGACCACTACCTGTTCATCCTCCGCCAGGCGGACCGCGTACCGCCGTCGTCGCGCCCCGAGTTCCACCGGCGTGCGGCACGGGACCTGCGCGCCTACCGGCCGTCCGGTCACCGGCCGGGCGCGCACCTCCCGCGAGTCTCCTTCACCCTTCTCTCCCGGGCCCCGTACGCCCTCTACGCACTGCACCGGGTCGCCGCCGTGAAGCGTGCCGGGCTGCGCCGGCGCCTGCTGGTGTGGCGGCGGCGGCTGCGCAGGGTGCTGCTCGCGCTGCACAGGCGGCTGGTCCTGCGGCGCGCGCTCGACCCGAACCTCGCGGTGTACTCGGCCTTCTCGCACCGGGGCGTCCTCGGCGACCCGGCCGCGATCCACCGCAAGGCCCGGGAGATCGCCCCGCACATCCGGTCGGTGTGGGTGGTCGGCAAGGACCACGTGGACGCGCTGCCGCCGGGTGTCGAGCACGTCCTGCCGGGCAGCCGGGCCTACCGCAGGGTCACGGCCCGCGCCGCCTACCTGGTCAACAACGTCAACTGGGCGAACGACCTGGTGAAGCGCAGGGGCGCCGTCCACATCCACACGCACCAGGGCACCCCCGTGAAGTCGATGGGCGCGGATCTGCTGAAGTACCCGGGCGCGAGGCGCGGCTTCAGTGTCCCGAAGATGCTGATCCGGGCCGACCGCTGGGACTACAGCCTGGTCGCGAACCCGCACTCCGAACTGGTCTGGGACCGCGCCTACCCCTGCGGCTTCACGTCCCTGCGCTCGGGCAGCCCGCGCAACGACTGTCTGGTCCGCCCGGAGGAGGGCCGCCGCGAGTCCGTACGGCGGCGCCTGAACATCACCGACGACAGCACGCTGATCCTGTACGCGCCGACCAACCGGGACCACCGGCAGGGCGGTTACGCGCCCACCTGCGACCTGGAACGCCTGGTAGCGGGGCTGCCGGGCGACCACGTCCTGGCCGTCCGCCTCCACCCGTCGCTCGCTCAGCACCACGAACGAGGGCTCGGCCTGCGGGACCTGGCCGCGCGCGGCCTCCTCCTGGACGTCACCGACGAACCGGACGTCGAGGACCTCCTCCTCGCCTCCGACGCGCTGATCACCGACTACTCCTCCCTGATGTTCGACTACGCGCACCTGGACCGGCCGATCGTCCTGCACACCTACGACCTGGACACGTATCTCGCGGCTCGGGGCACGTACTTCGACGTCACCGAGCGTCCGCCGGGCCATGTCACCCGCGACGAGGACGAGCTGGCACGGCTGTTCGCGTCGGGCGCCTGGCAGGACGAGGAGTCGACGCGGCTGCGGACCGCCTTCCGGGCACGCTTTCGCGGGTACGACGACGGGCGGGCCGCGGAACGGGTCGTACGGACGCTGATGCTGGGCGAGGACCTGGCGGTACCCGTGGTTCCCGCGCCCACGCCCGGTGTCGCGAGCGACGCCCTGACCCGCTCATGAGTGCTCGCCCCGCCGCGTGGGTGCTGTTCCTCGCCGCCCTTTTCGGCTGCCTCCAGCTCGCCAACGTCACCGGCCGGGACACCCCCGACAGCCGCAACTACCTGTCGTACGCGCTGAGTCTGGGCGGCGCGGACAAGACGGAGGCGGTGGAGCGGAGCATCGCGTACGTGTGCGCGAGCCGGGGCGAGACGGCGTCCCGCAACCACAGCGTGGACGTGCGGCGCTTCCGCGCCCCCGACCCGGGCCCGGAGGTGCGGGCGGAGTGCCGCCGCTACTACCGCTGGAGCGTCGGCAAGCGGCTCGACGCGGGGCAGACGTCCGGCTGGACCGCGCCCTTCATGAGCGAGCGGTTCATGCGGATCTTCGAGGTGCGGCCCGGCTATCCGCTGCTGCTCCTGCCGTTCGTGACCGTGTTCGGCGTGACGTGGGGGCTGTGGGCGGCGGGGGTCTGCGTCGCGGCGGCCGGCGGCGTGCTGGTGTTCCTGATCCTGCGGACCTTGGACGTGCCGCTGGGGCTCGCGCTGACCGGGCAGGCCCTGTACTACGTGCTGCCGACGGGTGCGACCGCGATGCGGCCCATGACCGAGGGCACCATGATGGCGCTCACCCTGGCGGTCCTGTGGGGCTGCGCGCTGGTACTGCGCGGGCGACGGGCCGGTCCTCTCGTGGCGGTGTCACTCGCCCTGCTCTTCGCCGTGAAGCACTCGCAGGCGCTGTTCCTCGCGGTGTGTCTCGCCGGGGCGTGCTGCCTCGTCGGCGTCCACCGCAGGAGGACGGGGCGGCCGGTCGGCGACGCGGTGAAGTCGCTGCTGAAGGTGACGGTGGCGGCGGCCGCGGGAACGGTCCTGCTCGCCAGGCTGCTCCGCTATCCGTCCGAGTCGGACAGCCTCCAGGACCTGCTCACCGACCACTTCTTCCAGCCGGACCGGGAGCGGCCCTGGCGGGAGTTCCTCCACCTGGAGGTCAACTTCTGGGTCGAGTGGCTCCGACGGCAGCTGACCGAGCCGCTGTTCCTGGTGCTGGTCGGGGCGGGGGCGTGGGGGGCGCTCCGGGCGCGGCCCGCGTTCGGTGTGGTGCTGCTCGGGGCGGCCGGGACGGGGGTGCTGAGCATCGCCGCGCATCCCGACATCGCCATCGACCGGTTGATGGCGATGGTGTGGCTGGTACCGGTGGTGGGGGTACCGCTGCTGTTGGCGACCTCTCGGGGGCCGGCCCCCGAACCCCCGGTCCTCAAACGCCGGACGGGCTGGAAATCCAGCCCGTCCGGCGTTTGAGGACGAGGCCGTTCAGGCCGATGGGGGGTCTGGGGGCGCAGCCCCCCGGGGGGGGACGGGAACGGGTAGGGGCGGCGGGGGCGAAAAAACTACTCGACGACGAGCTCGACCGGGATGTTCCCGCGGGTCGCGTTGGAGTAGGGGCACACCTGGTGCGCCTGCTCGACCAGCTTGCGCCCGGTCGCCTCATCGACGGACTCCGGCAGCTCCACCCGAAGGGTGACCGCGAGCGCGAACCCCTCGCCCTGCTTGCCGATCCCGACCTCCGCGGTCACCGCCGCGTCACTGACGTCGACCTTCGCCGCACGCCCCACCAGAGCCAGCGCGCTGGCGAAACAGGCCGAGTAGCCCGCGGCGAACAACTGCTCCGGGTTCGTGCCCTGGCCGTTGCCGCCCATCTCCGTCGGAATGCCCAGCTGCAGGTCGAGCTGCCCGTCGGAGCTGTAGGCGCGGCCGTCACGGCCGTGGGTGGCGGTGGCTACGGCGGTGTAGATCGCGTCCATGGAAACCATCCCTCTCAAAGGTCCAAGTCGTGCCGGCGGGCCCTGGTCCGGGCTGCCGCACGACGTAAGTAGAGCACACAATTAAATTGTGCACAACTAAATGACGCGCCCGGGGTATCCTGGACGCATGACCACGACGCCCGAAACAGATCCCGCCGCCCGCGACGAGGACTTCCTCCGCCTGGACCAGCAGATCTGCTTCTCCCTGAACGCCGCCTCGCGCGCCTTCGGCGGTCTGTACCGCGTCGTCCTGAAGGACCTCGGACTCACCTACCCCCAGTACCTGGTCATGCTCGTGCTCTGGGAGCACGGCGAGCTGCCCGTGAAGAAGGTCGGCGAGCACCTGCGACTCGACTCCGGGACGCTGTCGCCCCTGCTGAAGCGGCTGGAGGCGGCCGGTCTCGTACGCCGTGAGCGCAGTGCGGTGGACGAACGGTCCGTGGTGGTCGGGCTCACGGACGAGGGCACGGCCCTGCGGGAGCGGGCGCTGCGCGTTCCGCGCCGGATCGCCGCCGCGACGGGGTTCGAGCTGGCCGAGATCGTCGACCTGCGGGACCGCCTCGACCGGCTCACGGGCGCGCTGGACGCGGCGGCCCTGGAGGAGTCCCCGGACCTCGGGTGATCTCCCCCTCCCCGCCCGCCGCCGCGGGCCTGCGCACGTACAGCCGCAGGACCGACCCCTTGCGCACGAACTCCGCCCGCGGCACGAACTCCTCCCGTACGAGGGCGAGTTTGACCTGTTCGGCGGGCTCGGGCGAGTACCAGCCGGACCGCAGCGCGTACGGCTCCGCCAGCACCCACAGATGGTCGAGCCGGCCGAGTCTGCGGCGCAGTTCACCGGCGCCGGTCTCGCGCCCGTAGAGGGTTCCGGAGACGGGTCCCGGCTCCCGCAGCGCGATGTCCGCCGTGCCGCGGAAGCCCTTCGGGTACGCCACCGCCGCGCGCCGGGCGAGCGCCGGGAGGAAGAGCACGGGGTCGCCGGGGCTCATCCGCCGGGCCGCCGCCGCGGAGACGGCGGCGAGGTTGTCGGGCCGGCGGGCGGGATCCCGGTCCGCGCGCAGGACGGGGAGCTGCGCCACGAAGGCGAGGGCGACGGCGAAGACCCCCAGCAACGTGGCGGCGTACCGCACCCGGGGGACCCGCACGAGGGTCGCCGCCCCGGCCAGCCGGTCCGCGCCCGCCGCCGCCAGCAGGGGTGCCCCGGCGAGGGCGTAGAGCACATAGCGGTCGTCGAAGAGCGGCCAGTGGCGCGAGACCGCGAGGAGGGCCGCGGGCGGCAGGAGCAGCAGCGGGAGCGCGACCGCGGGCAGGGAGAGCTCGCCGCGCCGGGCGAGCGGGGGCCGCAGAGCGAGGGCGATCAGCAGCAGGTACGGGCCGAGGACCAGCCGGGTCGGACCCGTGAAGGAGCGCAGGAGACCTTCGACCGCACCACCGCCGGGAGGCCTGAGCCACGCCACCTGCCCCGCCTGACCGCTGGAAACCAGGACAAGCGGCCCCAGCACGAGAAGCACGCCCCCGGCGGCACACCCCCAGCCCCACCACACCCGACGGGGCACGCGCGCGAGGGCCAGGGTGGCAGCATGCGCGAGCAGAACCAGCACGGCCATCTCGTGCAGCAGAACGGTGAAGGCGACAACGCCTCCGTAGACACACCAGCACCACTCCCCACGAGGGCCGCGGGCCCCACAGGGGGCGCGGGGAGCTGCGCGACCAGCCCCCACGGCCCGCACGAGCAGCAGGGTGGAGCCCGCCGCCCCGGCGGCGACAAGCGCGTACGACCGCCCCTCCTGGGCGAAGTGCCCGGTCATGGGCGTCACCGCGTACAGCAGTCCCGCCCACAGCCCGACCCGGGGCCGTGCGAGGCGTGCCCCCAGGGCGGCGACGAGGCCGGCCGTCACGGCGGCCGCGCAGAGCGAGGGCAGCCGCAGGGCGACCTCGTCGGCGCGGACGGCGAGGACGGGGTGCATGAGGAGGTAGTAGAGGCCGTGCACCGCGTCCACGGAGTGCAGCAGATGCCAGATCTGCGGCAGCGAGCGCCGCGCCACCTGGAAGGTGACGGCCTCGTCGCGCCACATCCCGCCGCGGTCGATCCCCCACAGCCCGATCGCGGACATGACGAGCGCGGGCACCACCACGGCGACAGCGGCGGCACCCCGCGAACGCTTGACGGTCATACGGCAGATCTTGTGCTACTAGCTGACCTTTACTGCCGATTGACTCGTCATCAGACGGTACAAGCCATCTTGCGGCTTACGATCCCCCGGATGAAGCCCTGGATGAACCCCTGGATGAAAGCCCGGACGAGAGCCCGGATGAAAACCCGGACCACGTCCCGGACGACAACCCGCCTCCTGCCCCTCGCCGCCGCCTGGTCGGCCACCCGCGCCCTGATGCTCTGGCTGCTCCTCCAGGACGGCCGCGCCCCGCTCGGTGTCGGCGGCGTCGCGCGCGAGGTGCACGAGCTGTACGCCCGCTGGTACGGCGTGCTCGCCGGCGGCACCTTCCCCTCCGGCGACCGGCTGTGGCAGTACCCGCCGGGCGCGGGCCCCGTCCTGCTCTCCCCGGGGCTGCTGCCGGGGCTGACGTACTTCCAGGCGTTCGTGGCCCTCACACTGGCCACCGATCTCCTGGTCGCCGCCGTCCTCACGCGCGCGGGCCGCCGCCCCGGCCGCAGCCTGCGCGGCGCGGCGCTGTGGACGGCGGCCCTGCCGCTCCTGCTGCACATCCCGCTCGCGCGCTACGACGTCCAGGTCACCGCCCTCGCGGTCATCTCCCTGTTGACGTCGTCGCGCTCCACGCGCGTGTGCGGTGTGTTCGCCGCACTGGGCGCCCTGGTGAAGGTGTGGCCCGCGCTGACACTGATCGGCACTCCCCGGGGCCGTACGACGAAGGAGGCGTGGACCTCGGCCGCGGTCACCGCGGGCGTGCTGCTGCTGACCCTGGCCGCCCTCTTCCGTTCCCCCTTCGACTTCCTGCACCAGCAGAGCGGCCGGGGTGTGCAGATCGAGTCGCTCGGCGGCACGGCCCTGTCCTTCGCGCACCACGCGGGCTGGCCCGGGCGCGTCGGCTACCGGTACGGCGCGATGGAGTTCACCGGTCCGTACGTGACCTCGGTCGCCGCGCTGTCGCTCGCGCTCACCGTCGCCGCCTTCGGCGCCCTGCTGCTGTGGCGGCTGCGCGCGCGGCACTGGACGCCGGCGACCCCGTACGACGCCGCGCTCGGCGCCGTGCTCCTGTTCACCGTGACGAGCCGGGTCATCAGTCCCCAGTACCTGGTGTGGCTGATCGGTCTGGCCGCCGTGTGCCTGACCTCCCGGCACACCACGCAACGCCCGGTCGCGATGCTGATCACGGCCGCCGCCGCGGTCAGCGCCCTCGCGTACCCCGTCCTGTACGACGACGTCGTGGCCTGCACATGGACGGGCTCCCTGCTGATGCTCGTCCGCAACGGCCTGCTGGTGACGGCCGCCGGGCTCTCCTTCCACCGCCTGTGGACGGCCGGGACCCGGCCCGCCGTGCCGCGGCCCGAGGACGAGGGGACGCAACCCCCGCCCCACGCACGCCATCTTTCGCATGAGACAGTAAGTGCCGTAAATAGCTCTTAACGGAAAATTGCAACTACTCTCCACCATTCCGTCCCGTGGAGGCCGAACAAGTCATGCGAGCCGCGCACGTCACGCAAGCCGTGGAATCCGTCCGAGCCAGAAGTCCCCGCCCGTCGCAGGTGAGCGTCGTCGTCATCGGGTTCGACGACGCCGCCCACGTGGGGGACGCGGTGCGCTCGGCCCTGGCGCAGGGGCCCACGGTCCGTGAGGTGATCGCCGTGGACGACTGCTCGACGGACGGCAGCGCAGACCTCCTGGACCGTCTCGCGCTGGACGAGCCACGGCTGAGGGTCGTCCGCCGCGAGGTCAACAGCGGCGGCTGCGGCAGCCCCCGCAACGACGGGATCGACACCGCCACGGCTCCGTACGTGATGTTCCTGGACAGCGACGACGTACTGCCGCCCGGCGCGGTGGACGCCCTCCTGGCCGCGGCCACCGGGCGCGGCACCGAGGTCGCCGCCGGCCTGTGCGTGCGCCGCGAACTGCCGTCCGGCCGCGAGGTCCGCTGGCAGCCCGAGCTGTACGCCACGGCCGCCCTCGTGGCCCGCCCGTCGCGGCGCACCCGCCTCGTCCACGACACGCTGTGCGTCAACAAGCTGTACCGCACGGACTTCCTGCACGAGCACGGCATCCGCTTCCCCGAAGGGCACTTCCCCTACGAGGACTTCGTCTTCACCGCGCGCGTCCTCGCCGCCCGTCCGCGCATCGCGCTGATCCCGGACACGGTGTACGTCTGGCACGTGCGCCGCAGCGCCGAACGCCTGTCGATCTCGCTGGACAGGTCGGGCGTCGACAACTGGCGGGCCAGGATCACCGCCCACGCCCAGGCGTACGACATCCTCCTCGCCGCCGGTGAGAAGCGGCTGGCCCGCGCGTCACGCGCCCGCTTCCTCGACCACGCGCTGCGGATGTACGCGCGCGAGCTCGACCTCCGTGGGGCCGGGTACCGCCGTCAGTGGTGGGCCCTCACGCGCGCGTACCTCACGACGTTCGACGCGGGCGACTTCGCGCTGGCCCCGGCGCCGGGCAGGGTGATCGCGCAGGTGGTGCTGGCCTCCGGGACACCGCGCGACCTGACCCGCGTCAAGGAGGTCGCGGCCCGTCCGGCCCGGCTGCGGCCCCCGTACGCGCGGGCCAAGGACGGTACGCCCGTCTGGTCGGCCGACCTGCCCCACGTCACCCTGGAACACCTCCTGCACCGGCCCGTACGCCTCCTCCCCGTGGCCGTCGACGCGGAACTGCGGCCACGCGCGCGTGGCACCCGGCTGCGGCTGCGCCTGCACGAGCTGTACGGGCGGATGGCGGACGCGGGACCGGCGACCGTGGACGCCGAGTTCGTGAACCGGCACGACGGCGGGACCGGGCTCGCACTCACCGCGGAGTTCCAGCCGGACGACACGGATCCCGCCGACTCCGCCGCCGGCGACTTCGGCTCCGACGGCCCGGGCTCCGGTTCCGGTGTCGACTCCTGGACGGCCGAGGCGCCGGTCGACCTCGCGGCGCTCGGCTCCGGCACCTGGGACCTGCGGCTGTGCCTGCGCTTCCACGACGGCACGAGCCGCGAGACCACCGCGCACGCGAGTACGGGTCCGGGCCTGCTGCGCCGGTCGGTCGCCCCGAGCCGCCGACGCGGTGTGCTGCTCGTCCAGCCGTACGCGACCCACACGGGCTCGCTCGCGCTGCGGATCGCGCCGGGCCTGCGGGGTGCGGCGGCCGTACTGGGCCGCAGGCTGAGGCGTCTGCTCCATTGATACGCGACCGCGGTCACGCCAGCACAGATCCGTGACCATGTATCCGCGACCATGCATCCGTGACCACGGATCCACATCCGCTTCCACATCCGCATTCGCATTCGTATCCGCACCATGAGGGACACACGAGGGGACGGCCGTGATGACCTGGCTGATCACCGGCGGCGCCGGCTACATCGGGGCGCACGTCGTCCGCGCGATGACCGAGGCGGGCGAACGGGCCGTGGTGTACGACGACTTGTCCACCGGGATCTCCGAACGCGTCCCGGACGGGGTGCCGCTGGTCGTCGGCTCGACCCTGGACGGGGAGCGGGTCGCCCGGGCGCTGAAGGACCACGCGATCACCGGTGTCGTGCACCTGGCGGCGAAGAAGCAGGTGGGCGAGTCGGTCGAACTGCCGCTGCACTACTACCGCGAGAACGTCGAGGGGCTGCGGGTGCTGCTGCAGGCGGTCACGGCCGCCGCGGTGCCGTCCTTCGTGTTCTCGTCCTCGGCGGCGGTGTACGGCATGCCCGACGTCGACCTCGTGACCGAGGAGACGCCCTGCGTGCCGATCAACCCGTACGGGGAGACCAAGCTCGCCGGTGAGTGGCTGGTGCGTGCCACGGGCCGCGCGCACGGTCTGTCGACGGCCTGTCTGCGCTACTTCAACGTGGCCGGGGCGGCGACACCGGAACTGGCCGACACAGGCGTCTTCAACATCGTCCCGATGGTCTTCGAGAAGCTCACGGACGGCGAGCCCCCGCGCGTCTTCGGCGACGACTACCCGACCCCGGACGGCACCTGCGTGCGCGACTACATCCACGTCGTCGACCTGGCGGAGGCCCATGTGGCGGCGGCCAGGCGGCTGGCCGCGGCCCCCGGCACCGACCTGACCCTCAACATCGGCCGCGGCGAAGGTGTCTCGGTCCGCCGGATGATCGACCGGATCAACGAGCTCACCGGTCACACGCTCGCCCCCGCGGTGGCCCCTCGCAGGCCCGGCGACCCGGCCCGGGTCGTCGCCTCCGCCGACCGCGTCGCCGCGGAGCTCGACTGGAAGGCCAAGCACGACCTCGACGACATGATCACGTCGGCCTGGGAGGGCTGGCTGCGGCTGCGTCCGCAGGCACGACGGGACTAGGAGCCCGCTCTCCCGGCCCGAAACGGCTCAGGTACCGGCCCCGAAACGCACTCGCCGCGGGCCGGAAGTGGTCCTGGGCCGCGGCGAGGGTGCTCTGAAGGGATCCGTCAGAGCTTGTCCATACGGGTGTAGGGGCTGACGATACGGGCCTGGCGGGAGCCGAAGTCGACGAGCATCGCGATGCCCTCCTCGACGCCGACAATCCTGCCCAGGCCGAACTGGTCGTGCGTCACACGGTCACCCAGGGCGAAGTGCTTGGCGACCGGGACAACCGGAGCTTTGAAGGGACTGGTGGACAGGTGGCGCCGGGGCGCGGATGGCTTCGTCATCGTGTTTCCAGTATGCGCCCCCGGAGGCCCTGAGAGTGAGGCGTGGATGACAACGATCCGGCCGCTACGGGGGTGGGGCGCCCCCCGGGAGGTGCCCGGAGCAGGGCGGCAGGCCCCGCCGAACCGCAGGTGGAGCGGCCGTCCCCGCCCGTCTACAACGCCTTGAGCGCCGCCGCCGTGGCCCGGATCAGACTCTCCAGATATCCCTTCGGCGGCTTCGGCCCACGGACCACCACCGCACGCCAGTACAGCGGTCCGGAGATCACGTCGAGAGCCAGTTCGCCGTCGATGTGCATACGGATCTCGCCGCGGGCCCGGGCCGCCTCGACGATGCCGTTCGCGACGCCCGCCTGCCCCTCGCGCAGCGCTTTCTGCAAGGCCTCCGCGATCTCCGGGTTACGGGCTGCCTCGGCCTGCAGATCGGGGATGACCTGCGAGGCGACAGGGTGACGCAGGGCCCGTGAGGTGACCTCGTACAGCAGGCGCAGATCACCCTCCAGGGTGCCCGTGTCGGGCGCGGGCAGCCCCTGTACGGCGAGCGCGGAGACCAGGTCGAGCACCAGGTGCAGCTTGGAGCGCCAGCGGCGGTAGACGGCGGTCTTGCCGACGCCCGCGCGGCGCGCGATCCCCTCGATGGACATGCGCGCGTATCCGACGGCCGCGAGTTCCCCGAAGACGGCGGCCCTGATCGCCTCCGTCACGTCCTCCCGGAGCACCGCCGCCCCGGCCGGAGCCCTGCGACGCGGCTTCGCCTCCGGCTCCGGCGCCTGCTCCAGGTCCGGCTCCGGCCGCTGAGGGCTCTGGGCTGCTCCGTCGGCGTCGGCGTTGGTCGTCATGCGGACCAGCATACGGGCGTGACGACGAAACGGTTGCGTTCCGACGTCGGATCGGCCTACGCTCACGTGACGACGATACGGTCCCGTCCCGACGTAAAGTCGCCCCCAATCGCAGCTCAACCGCAGGTAAAGACACTTCCTTCCTCCCTCTCCGCCCCTCCCCGAGCGAAAGCAGCGGATGTGAGTCAGGTCCTCAACACCTCGTCCCCGGCGACACCGGCCCCGGCGCCGGCCCTGCCCGACGACGACCCCGCGGCACTCGCCGCCCGCTACGGCCTCACGGTCAGCGGCGCACGGCCCACCCTGTCCGCGTACGTCCGCCAGTTGTGGGCACGCCGGCACTTCATCACCGCGTTCGCGACCGCCAAGCTCACCGCCCAGTACAGCCAGGCGAAGCTCGGCCAGGTCTGGCAGGTGGCCACGCCCCTGCTGAACGCGGCGGTCTACTACTTCATCTTCGGTGTCCTCATGGGCACCAGCCGTGGCGTGCCGGACTACGTTCCGTTCCTGGTCACGGGCGTTTTCGTGTGGACCTTCACGCAGAGCTCGATCATGGCGGGCACCCGGGCGATCTCCGGCAGCCTCGGCCTCGTCCGCGCCCTGCACTTCCCGCGGGCCGCGCTCCCGGTGTCGTACGCGCTGCAACAGCTTCAGCAGCTGCTGTTCTCGATGGCCGCGCTGGTCGTGATCCTGCTCTGCTTCGGCGTGCCCGTCGGCGTGTCCTGGCTGCTGGCCGTGCCGACACTGGCACTTCAGTTCGTGTTCAACGCGGGCGTGGCGATGGTCGTGGCCCGGCTGGGCGCCCGGACACCGGACATCGCCCAGCTGATGCCGTTCCTGCTGCGGACCTGGATGTACGTCTCGGGTGTCATGTGGAGCATCGACCGGGTCCTGAGCGGCCACCCGGACATGCCACGCGTGGTGCTGCTCGCCCTGCAGTGCAACCCGGCCGCCGTATACATCGACCTCATGCGGTTCGCGCTGATCGACTCGTTCCACGCGAGCCAGCTGCCCCACCACGTGTGGGCACTCGCGGTCGGCTGGGCCCTGCTCGCCGGCGTCGGCGGGTTCATCTACTTCTGGAAGGCTGAGGAGACGTACGGCCGTGGCTGAACAGAACGCAGTTGTCGAACAGATCGCCGTCGCCGAACAGAGCGCGGTCGCCGACGGAGCCGACCGCCGGATCCCCACCGTCGTCGCCGACCGCGTCGACATCGTCTACCGCGTCAACGGCACCGGGGTGGGGCGGGGCAGCGCCACCGCCGCGCTCAACCGCATCCTGCGCCGGAAGAAGGCCGAGCAGGCGGCGGGCGTACGCAAGGTGCACGCCGTGCGGTCCGTGTCCTTCACCGCGTACCGGGGCGAGGCGATCGGCCTGATCGGCACGAACGGGTCGGGCAAGTCCACCCTGCTCAAGGCCGTCGCCGGCCTGCTGCCGGTGGAGCACGGCCGGATCTACACGGACGGGCAGCCCTCGCTGCTCGGCGTCAACGCCGCCCTGATGAACGACCTCACCGGCGAACGCAACGTCCACCTCGGCGGGCTCGCGATGGGCATGTCCCGGGAGCAGGTGCGCGAGCGGTACCAGGAGATCGTCGACTTCTCCGGCATCAACGAGAAGGGCGACTTCATCACGCTGCCCATGCGGACGTACTCCTCCGGGATGGCGGCGCGGCTGCGGTTCTCCATCGCCGCCGCCAAGGACCACGACGTGCTGATGATCGACGAGGCCCTCGCGACGGGGGACCGCTCCTTCCAGAAGCGCTCCGAATCCCGGATCCGGGAGCTGCGGAAGAGCGCGGGCACGGTTTTCCTGGTGAGCCACAACAACAAGTCGATCCGGGACACGTGTGATCGGGTGCTGTGGCTTGAGCGGGGGGAACTCCGGTTGGACGGGCCCACGGAGGAAGTCCTCAGGGAGTACGAGAAGTTCACCGGGGGTGGGGGGAAGGGGTAGTTCGCCTGTTCGTCGGCTGCGGGCCGGTGGGGGCAGCCGACGAACAACCGGAGCTCACCGTTCGAGGAACCTGAACAAGTCCTCCCACCTGTTCACGATCTCGGTCGTCGTATACCGCTGGATGTTGGCGCGGGCCGCCTCGCCCATCCCGTCCCGCAGCGACTTGTCGGACATCAGGGCATCCAGGCGGCGAGCCAGTTCACCCGTGTTGCCGAGAGCCGCAAGCAGCCCGTCCTCCCCGTCGTGGACGATCTCGTGGACCCCGGGCGCACAGTCGAACGCGGCGCACGGCACCCCCATCGCCATGGCCTCCATCAGCGCGAGCGGGAACCCCTCGCCCCGGGAGGACAGTACGAAGACGGAGCCGCCCCGCAGCGCGCCCGGGACATCGCTGGTGCGGCCCATCCAGTCGACCGAACCGTCGAGCCCGAGAGCCGTGCACTGCTTCTTCAGGATCTCCTCGTCCTCGCCGGAGCCGTAGATCAGCAGCCGCCAGTCGGGGTGGCGCGGAGCGACCTCCGCCCAGGTGTCGAGGAGCATGTCGATGCCCTTCTGATCGTGCAGCCGGCCGATGCTGACGACCGCCTTCTCCGTCCGCGGCGACGGCACCTCGGGCATGAAGGGCAGTGGATTCGGCATGTACGAGGCGTTGTTCATGCCCTGCCCGATCCACAGGTCGGCGTCCTCGCGGGTCAGCGCCAGCATGCGGTCGACGTCCCGGTAGTGCGTGCGCACCCGCTGGAAGCGCGAGGACGCCCTGGAGTACGCGTACGACTCGTGGCTCATCCCGATGACGGTCAGGCCGCGTGTGTCGGCCCGGGCGACCCACTCCATGGCCCACACCTGCGTGACGATCACGACCGCGCCGGGCCGCGCCGCCCGGAAGAGGGCGGTGAGCTTCGTGGCCTCCTCGCGCATGCTCGCCTCGCGCGCCCGGCCGGGCCGCGGCGGCTGTCCGGCGTACAGCGTCGTCGTCGGGTACGGGAGGCCGTCGCCGAGTTCCTGGACCACCTCGGCCGGGGTGATGCCGACGACGTGGACGCGATGGCCGCGCCCGGTGAGGAGCCTGGCCAGCTGGTGCGACCAGGTGGTCACCCCGCCCAGTTCGTCGACGCTGTTGGAGACGAAGAAGACGTCCCGCCGCGGATCCGCGGCGGTGGGGACGTCCTCGGCGGTCTCGGCGGTCATGCGCGCCTCCACTGGGAGAAGAACTGGTCGACGATGCTCTGCGCCGCGGTCCCCTTGTCGTACTCGCCGAACTCCGCGACGAAGCCCTCCCGCGCCTCCCGGTACTTGACCACCTGCTCGTCGAGGGAGGCGAGAGCGACGTACAGCTCCTCCTCCGTGCGCACGACCGGGCCCGGCGCCCGTTCGAGGAGGTCGAAGTAGGTGCCGCGGCCCTCGTGGACGTACTCCTCGTAGTCGTAGGCGAAGAAGAACAGCGGCCGGCCGAGGAGCGCGTAGTCGAACATCACGGACGAGTAGTCGGTGATCAGCCCGTCGGCGAGCGCGAGCAGCGGTGTCACGTCGTGGTGCGCCGACACGTCGAGGACGCGCCCGCGCACGGACGGCGGGAGGACGACGTGGTCGAGGTAGTGCGAGCGCACCAGCAGGACGTACCGGTCGCCGAACTCGTCGGCGAACCGCTCCACGTCGAAGGGCAGCTCGAACCGCCGCTGCTTGCCGCCGTGCTGCCGGAAGGTGGGCGCGTACAGCAGGACGGCCCGGTCGTCGGGGATGCCCAGCTCGGCGGCGAGCGGCCCACGTTCGCGTCGCCCGGTCTCCTCCTCCCGCTGCCTGGCCGCCACGAGCGCGTCGTTGCGGGGGTAACCGACGCGCAGCAGCGTGCGCTCCTTCAGGCGGAACGCGCGCGCGAGCGTGCGTACGTCGTGCTCGGAGCGGATCAGGAACCGGTCGAAGCGGTCGAGGACACGCTGCTGCTCCTCCTGCGCGGGCCGGGTCCTGAGCTTCCACTCCGGTTCGTCGAAGCCCATCCGCTTGAGCGCCGAACCGTGCCAGGTCTGGAGGTACGTGGTCCGTGGCCGCTTGGTGAGCTTCAGCGGATAGCTCTGGTTGTCGACCCAGAACTCGGCCCGGGCCAGCGCCTTCAGATAGGGCAGCGACCAGCGGCGTACGAGCGTGGCGTCGGCCGGGAAGCCCTCGGGGCGGCCCGCGTACGACCACACGGCGTCGAAGTCGAGGCCCTGGCGCCGCATCTCCTCGTAGAGCGCCTTGGGGCTGTCGCTGTACTGCCGGCCCAGATGGCTCTCGAAGACGACCAGGCCCTTCTTCACGGGCAGCCGGCTGAACACCTCGTGATAGACCCGGATCTTGGTGTCCCCGGAGGTGAGCTTCCGCCGCACCCGCTTCGCCTTGCGGTACCCGGACTTGGCGAGCCGGCCGGGCGCCCCCCGCACCCCCCTCCCGACGAGCGCGTCGACCCTCTCCCGGGTCGGCACCCGGAAGGCGAGATGACCGCGCGCGGAGACCTCGGGCTCGATGTGGTCGGCGACCAGGCGGGTGAGCCGGGGCCGGACGGGCGACCGGCCGACGGCAAGACCGGGTTCGGAGGCGGTGAGACGCGTGGTGGTGCGCACGCCGTCGACGCCGAGCCGCAGCCGTACGTCCCACACGGCGTCCACGATGCCCAGGGGCCGCAGCCCGCGCGTGAGGTCGGCCGACGTCTCCCAGGCGATGAACGCGCCCTCGTGCCGCAGGGTGTCCACGGGAAAGCGGAAGGTCTGGAACCGCACGCCCTTGCGGCGGGCACCGAACTCCAGCTCGCCGGAGAGCCGCGCGCCGGGCGGGACGACGCCGAGCGGGTTGGTGATGCGCCCGGCCAGCAGGACGGTACCGGCGGCGCTCCCGGCGGTTCCGGTCTCCTCGTACCGGGTCAGGACGTTGCGCAGGAACATCTTCTCGACGGGTTTGGTGTGATAGCCGAGCTCGGTGACGTCAAGAACGTGCCGGGCAGACACTCGCTCGTGATCGTCTCCATCGTCAAGGTGCTCGGCACACCAGTAGACGCGGCCGTCGCGTTCGACGAGCGGTGCGGAGATCTTGTCGCGGTTGGTGAGTGTGTCCACGGCCGGCAGGAGGTTGTCCCAGTCGCTCTTCCGCAGCAGATAGGCGCAGATGGCGTGGATGGGCTCGACCTCGTCGAAGGCGGCCCGGTCGACGGACTCCAGATAGCCGCGGGCGATGGCGGCGAACTCCTCCCGGTAGGAGGCGTCCCGGAACGGCAGGTCACGCAGGTGCAGCACCAGGTCGTGCTTGAGGAACTTGACGTCCTTGAAGAACTTGAGCTCCGCCAGCCCGCGGTCGGCGAGAAGCCGGTCGACCCGTCGGTGGATCTCCATGCGGTGCGCGAAGTTGGCGATCTCGGCGCGGCGGTTGCTGATGGACTTCGCCGCGGCCTTGTCGACGACGTTCCAGTCGTAGACGCGGTTCGGGATGAGGGTGATCCTGCGGGCCGCGGCGTACGCCTGCGCGGAGAAGAGCAGGTCTTCGTAATGGATCCCGACAGGAAACCGAAGCCCTTCCCCGACCAGGAACTCCCGGCGGTAGCACTTGTTGGTGGACAGGGTGTCGAAGACCAGCAGGTCGGGCAGCTCGGAGACCGACTCCAGGGTGCGGGTGCGGGAATACAGCCAGGGGTACCACTTGACCTCCTTGCCGCCCCGCGAGTCGACGTGGACCCGCACGCACAGGCCGGAGACGAGGTCGGCGCCGGTCGTCCCGGCCGCCTCCAGCATGTTCCGGCAGGCGTTGCGCTCCAGTACGTCGTCGCTGTCGAGGAAGACGACGTAGGTCCCGCGTGCCTCGGCGATCCCGCGGTTGCGGGGTGCGCCGCATCCTCCGCTGTTCTCGTCCAGCCGGAAGGTCCGCACCCGCCCGGGGTGCCGTGCGGCCAGGCCCCTCGCCACCTCGTACGAGCCGTCCGTGCTCCGGTCGTCGACGATCACGACCTCGACGTTGCGCAACGTCTGCTCCAGCGCGGAGTGGACGGCTGCGGGGAGCCGCGCCTCATCGTTGTAAACGATCACGACGACGGATACGTCAGGGGACGCATCGGGCGCCTGCCGCAATTCCTCGTTCATCCTATTTACCCTAAGTGCCCCTCACCCCTCCCAGCACGACGGCTAGGCCGGTTGGGGGGCCACAGGTTTTCCGGGGGCGCTGCCCCCGAACCCCCGGTCCTCAAACGCCGGACGGGCTAACCACTAGCCCGTCCGGCGTTTGAGGACGAGCGCGCAGCGCGATACGGGGGCGAGAGGGCGCAGCCCCCATGCGGGACGGGAACGGGTAGGGGCGGCGGGGGCGAAGAAAAAGAGGGGCACCCCCAACCGCAGGGTGCCCCTCTTCCACCGCGAACGCGGAAACGCGCGGAAACGCTACGAATGCGTCCGCAACATCGTGCGCATAGTCCTCATAGCCACAGAAAGATTCGCGAGATCAAACGCCTCGGACCCCTGAATCTCCTCAAGAGTCGTCCGAGCCCGCGAAAGAATCGCGGCATTCCGCTCCTCCCACGCCTTGAACCGCTGCTCAGGCGTGGAGGACCCGTTCCCCACGGCGAGCACGTCCGCCGTGAGCGCCGCATGCGCCGCGTACAGGTCCTCGCGGATGGACGCCCGCGCCATCGACTGCCACCGGTCGGCCCGCGGCAGCTCGATGATCCGGTCCATGAGCTGGGTGATCCGCAGCCGGTCCCCGAGGTCGTAGTAGACCTCGGCGACGGCCATCGCGTCCTTGCCCATGCGGTCGCCCACCGCGACGATGTCGAGCGTCGGGAAGGCGGACGAGAACCCGGCCACCCGCTGCGCCAGCTCGTCCGGCACACCGGCCCCGGACAGCTCGTCGTAGATCTGCTGGTACCACTCCAGGTCCGCGCCCCGCAGCAGGTTGGGCAGCTCGCCCCAGACCTGCGTGACCCGCTCCTGGAAGAAGCCGATCGTCTCGGCGAGCTGGATCGGCTGCGGCCGGTTGTTGAGCAGCCACCGCGTGCCGCGCTCGACGAGGCGGCGCGAGTGCAGCCGGATCCGGGTCTGGACCCCCGCGTCGACCGTGTTGTCGAGCGCCTCGACGCCGTCCCACACGGAGCTGGAGTTGAAGATCGCGCGGGCCGCGGTCTGCGCCCTGACGATCTCCTCCAGCGACGCCCCGGTCTCCTCCCGCAGACGGTGCAGGAAGCTCGTACCACCGGTGTTGACCGTGTCGTTGACCAGCACGGTCGTGACGATCTCGCGGCGCAGCGGATGGTTGTCGATCTGATCGGCGAACTGCCGGCCGAGCGCGCTCGGGAAGTACGCGTGCAGCAGGGTGCGCAGGTACTCGTCGTCCGGCAGTGACGTGTGCAGCAGCTCGTCGGACACCGTGATCTTCGTGTACGCGAGGAGGACGGCCGTCTCCGGCTGGGTCAGCCCGTGCCCGGCGTTGAGCCGCTCCTTGATCTGCCGCTCGGTGGGCATGAACTCCAGCGCGCGGTTGAGGTGGCCCGCCCGCACCAGGTGCCGCAGGTAGCGGTGCTGGGCGTGGAGCATGCTGGGCGACTGGGCGAGCGCGTTGGCGAGCGCCGTGTTCTGCGCGTAGTTGTTGCGCAGAACCAGCGTGCCGACCTCGTCGGTCATCTCGGCGAGCAGCTTGTTGCGCTGCTTGACGGTCATGTCGCCCTCCGCGACGACCGCGTTCAGCAGGATCTTGATGTTCACCTCGTGGTCGGAGGTGTCCACGCCCGCGCTGTTGTCGATGGCGTCGGTGTTGACCTTGCCGCCGGCCTGCGCGAACTCGATGCGACCGAGCTGGGTGAGGCCGAGGTTGCCGCCCTCGCCGACGACCTTGACCCGCAGGTCGGCGCCGTCCACCCGGATGGCGTCGTTGGCCTTGTCGCCGACGTCCGCGTGCGTCTCGGTGGACGCCTTCACGTACGTACCGATGCCGCCGTTCCACAGCAGGTCGACCGGCGCCGCCAGGATGGCCCGCATCAGGTCGGCGGGGGTCATCTTGCCGATGTTGCCCTCGATGCCGAGAGCTTCCCGGATGTGGCTGTTGAGCTGGATGGCCTTGGCGGTACGGGGGAAGATGCCGCCACCCTGCGACAGCAGCTCCTTGTTGTAGTCGGCCCAGGACGAGCGCGGCAGCTCGAAGAGCCGGCGGCGCTCGGCGTACGAGGTCGCCGCGTCCGGCCGCGGGTCGATGACGATGTGCCGGTGGTCGAAGGCGGCGACCAGGCGGATGTGCTCGGAGAGCAGCATGCCGTTGCCGAAGACGTCACCGCTCATGTCGCCCACGCCGACGACCGTGAAGTCCTCGGTCTGGGTGTTGACGCCCAGCTCCCGGAAGTGCCGCTTCACGGACTCCCAGGCACCGCGGGCCGTGATGCCCATCTTCTTGTGGTCGTATCCGGCGGAGCCGCCGGAGGCGAAGGCGTCCCCGAGCCAGAAGTTGTACGACTCGGCCACGCCGTTGGCGATGTCCGAGAACGTCGCCGTGCCCTTGTCGGCGGCGACCACCAGGTAGGTGTCCTCGCCGTCGTGCCGTACGACGTCGGAGGGCGGTACGACCTCACCGGCCACCATGTTGTCGGTGATGTCGAGCAGCGCCGAGATGAAGGTCTTGTAGCTGCGGACGCCCTCGGCCATCCAGGCGTCGCGGTCGACGGCCGGGTCCGGGAGCTGCTTGGCGACGAAGCCGCCCTTGGCGCCGACGGGCACGATGACGGTGTTCTTGACCATCTGCGCCTTGACCAGCCCGAGGATCTCGGTGCGGAAGTCCTCACGCCGGTCGGACCAGCGCAGACCGCCGCGCGCGACCTTCCCGAACCGCAGGTGCACGCCCTCGACCCGCGGCGAGTACACCCAGATCTCGTACGCCGGCCGCGGCGCGGGCAGGTCCGGGATGGCCTGCGGGTCGAACTTCATGGAGACGTAGTCGTGCGGTGTGCCGCCGCCCGCCTCCTGGAAGAAGTTCGTGCGCAGGGTCGCCTTGATGACGGTGAGGAAGGACCGCAGGATCCGGTCCTCGTCGAGGCTGGCCACCTGGTCGAGGGCGGCGTCCAGCTCCTCCAGGAGGGCGTCGGTCAGCTCCGTGCCCGCCCGCTGCCGGTCCGGCGACATACGGGCCTCGAAGAGCGAGACGAGCAGCCGGGTGGTGTGGACGTTGCTGCGGAGGGTGTCCTCCATGTAGTCCTGGCTGAACGTCGAACCGGCCTGGCGCAGGTACTTGGCGTACGCGCGCAGCACCATCGCCTGCCGCCAGTTCAACCCGGCGCTCAGGACGAGGGAGTTGAAGCCGTCGTTCTCGGCGCGCCCGGTCCAGGTCGCCGCGAAGGCCTCCTGGAACCGCTCGCGGGCGTCGTCGCCGAGGTGGTCGCCGTTGCCGCCGAGCGAGCCGGGCAGTCGCAGGCCGAAGTCGTAGATCCACGCGGAGGCGCGGTCGGGGCAGCGCAGCTCGTAGGGCCGCTCGTCGGTGACCTCGACGCCGAGCTGGGTCAGGACCGGCAGGACGGCGGAGAGGGAGACCGACTCACCGATGCGGTAGATCTTGAAGCGGCGCTCTCCGGGAGCGGCGCCGACCGGCTCGTACAGGCTGAGGTCGAAGTCCTTGCCGTCGCCGAGCTGCTCCAGCCGGACCAGGTCGGCGACCGCGGTGCGCGGGTTGTGGTCGGCCTTGTATCCCTCGGGGATGACGTTGCCGTAGCGGCGCACCAGTTCGGCCGCGCGCTCCTCGCCGCACTCGGCGTTCAGTGCCTCGGCGAAACCGTCGGCCCAGGAGCGGGCGGCCTCGACGAGCCGCGCCTCGATGCGGTCCTTGTCGGCGTCGCTGAGCTGCGGCAGCTCGGTGCCCTGCGGGACCCGGACCACGAAGTGCAGCCGGGAGAGAATCGATTCGGTGTTCCAGGCGGTGAAGTCGACGCTGGTGCCGCCCAGTTCCTCCTTGAGGATGTCGATGATCCGCAGGCGGACACCGGTGGTGTAGCGGTCGCGCGGGAGGTAGACGAGCGCCGAGTAGTAGCGCCCGTACTCGTCCTGCCGCAGGTAGAGCCGCAGCCGGCGCCGCTCCTGGAGGTACAGCACGGACGTGACGATCGCCCGCAGCTCGTCGGGCGGGGTCTGGAAGAGCTCGTCGCGCGGGTACGTCTCCAGGATCTGCAGGAGGTCGCGGCCGTCGTGGCTGTTGGGCGAGAACCCGGCGCCCCGCAGGACCTCGGCCACCTTGCGGCGGATGACGGGCACCCGGCGCACGGACTCGGTGTAGGCGGCGGAGGAGAACAGGCCCAGGAAGCGCCGCTCCCCGACCACGTTCCCGGCGGCGTCGAACTTCTTCACGCCGACGTAGTCCAGGTAGGACGGCCGGTGCACGGTGGCGCGGCTGTTCGCCTTCGTCAGGACGAGGAGCTTGTGCTCGCGGGCCTTCGCGCGGGCGTCGGCGGGCAGCCGCTCGAAGGACGGGCTGACCGGGTGGCTCTCGTCCTCCCCGTGCTGCGGATCGGAGCGCAGGACGCCGAGCCCGGTCCCGGGGATGGCGGCCAGCGAGTCGTCGTCGTGCAGCTCGTACTCGCGGTATCCGAGGAAGGTGAAGTGGTCGTCCGCGAGCCAGCGCAGCAGTTCGCGGGCCTCCTCCACCTCCTGGTCGCGCAGGTCGTCGGCGGTGGGCTCCTTGGGCAGCTCCTCGGCGATGCGCAGCGCCGAGTCGCGCATCTTCTCCCAGTCCTCGACGGCCTCACGGGCGTCGGACAGGACACGCAGCAGGTCGGCGGTGATCTGCTTGAGATCGGCGCGGTCGGTCTCGCGGTCGATCTCGACGTGGATCCAGGACTCGACGGCGGCGTCGTGCGGGAGGTCGCCGGTGGGCCGGGTCTTGAGGACCTCGATGAGCTTGCCGGTGAGATCGCGCCGCACGACGAACTGCGGGTGGATCACTACATGGATCCCGCGCCCCTGCCGCGACAGCTCGTTGGTCACGGAGTCGACGAGGAAGGGCATGTCGTCGGTCACGACCTCGACGACGGAGTGGCTGCAGGTCCAGCCGTTCTCCTCGACGGTCGGGGTGACGACCCTTACGTTCGCCGTGCCCTGGGGGCGCTTCTCGGCCAGCCGATAGTGCGAGAAGGCGGCGCCGAAGACATCGACCGGGTCGCGGTCGGCGAGGTCCTCCGGGGCGGTGTGCAGGTAGTAGCGCTGGAGGAACGCGAGCAATGTGTCCCGGTCAGGGGTGCTCTCGTCCGTCTTCCCGGTCGGTAGGTGCCCCCCGACCGGGCTGTTCTCAGCAACCCGGGCGGCCCTTTCGAGCAGCTCGGCCTTGGCTTCGTCCAGCTTGGTCTGCATTGTCCTCTGGCTCCTGTCGCGCGCCGTTGCGTGACGTCGTAGAACGTGAAGTGACGTAGCGCCGCGACGCGGGGTGTCCGGTCTGATCCGACGCTATGCCGCGATGAGAGATGAGCGGGGCGTTATCGGCCATATTTGGCGGCACCGGAGGGTGTGACACTGCTCTCGGTGCCTGTTCCGCGGCTACCCGCTCGCGGGGACCAGCGACCGCCCGGTCACGGATGTCGTCCGTGCGGTCCGGGCGCAGGGCAGGGGCGACGATGCCCCCGCGACGTATCGCGCTGATCACCCGCCAAGGCTATCTCCCCGGCGGGGGGCCTCGTCATGAGCCGTATGTGTACAAAAGAGGGGTCACCTTTTTGACACTTTGAACAGTTCGCTTCCCCACCGCCCATGCGTGGGTCACCCCTTCAACACCCCAGCCAAGGGTCACGGGGCCCCACACCCTCCAGACCGCGGCAACCGCCCCCTTCAGGGCCGCGGGGAACTGCACCCTTCGGGGCCGCGGGGAACTGCGCACCCAGCCACAGCGGACCCGCACCCGACTCCCGCCCTCCGGTCGACGATCGACGTCCCGAGCCGAACGGCTCAAGTCGGTTCGGGAGGGGGCGAGGCCCAGACACTCACGCCGCCAACCACTCGGCCAGAGTCACCGCTTCGGCAAGCGTGTCCACCACCGGCACCCCCACCCCCTCAAGGCTGGCCCGACTGTGCGACCCCCCGGTGTACAGCACGGCCTTCGCCCCCACATGCCGCGCAGCGATCGCGTCGTCCGCCGCGTCCCCGATCACCACCGTGCGAGAGGGATCCACGCCCGTGAGGGCTCTGAGATGCCGCACCATGTGCTCGGCCTTGCTCCCACCTGACGGCCCGGTCCGCCCGTCGACCCGTAGGAAATGGGGCTCGATCCCGAACCCGCGCACCAGCGGGACGAGTTCCTCGTGCCCGTACATACTCAGGATCGACTGGCTCCGCCCGGCCGACACCCACTCGGCGAGCAGCACGGGCACTCCGTCGGTGAGCCCGCATCCCACCCGGTGCTCGGCGTAGTACCGGTGGAAGACCGCGTCCATGGCCTCCCACTCCTCGTCCGTCGGCAGCCGTCCGATCAGCCGCTCGTAGAACTTCGGCACGGGCACGCAGTACAGCTCGCGGTACCGCTCCAGCGTGATCGACGGTATGCCCAGCTCGGCGAACGCCGCGTTCGTCGCGCCGATGATTGCCGTGTTGTCGTGGAACAGCGTCCCGTTCCAGTCCCAGACGATGTGTGTCGCTCCGTGCATCCCCATATCCAGAAAGTACCCGGCTCCACTGACAATGCCCCATATGCGCTTCGAGCAGCTGCCGAAGCGCCTGCCACGCGAAACACGCCCCCGGGGTGCCTCAGTCTCCGAGCCCCACCAGGTTCGGAATCTCCTGCGTGGCGAACCACAGCAGCTCGTGGTCCTCGGCCCCGTCCACGACGAACTGCACGTCGTCGTCGCCCCGGTCCGCCGCGCCCAGCGCGTCCACGGCCGCCGTCACCTCGGCCTCCGCCTCGTCCGAGTCGACGTGCACGGCGGCGGCCCTGGTCAGCGCCACGGCCGCACCGACCCGCACCTCGCCGAGGGACGCCGGGTCGAGCCCCAGGTCGGGATCGGAGACCGCGGCCCCGTCCGGTACGTCGACGGCGACGACGACGCGTCGGCGCGGGGCGCCGGGGTCGAGCGCGACCAGTCGCAGGGAGGCGAGCGCGGCCCGGTTCAGCGCCGCGTACTCCAGTTCCTCGATGTCGTCGGAGAGGTACCACTCGCGCAGCGCGGGCGTGACGGCGTACGCGACGAAGGGCCCCGGGCCGAGCTCACCCGTCTTGTCCGCCTCGGCGAGACCGGAGAGGGTCAGAGGGACGTAGACGCGCATGACTGACCGCTTTCGTAGAGGCAATTCCGTGGGGATTCCCTGGGCGGTTCCCGCACCTCCCGAGACGTCCCGAGGGCCTTCAGGATACGTGCGGGCGTCCCCTTTCGAGTCGGCGCCCGCCCGCCGCGGGCGTCCACCGCCGGCTCGCCCGTCACCCGGTGGACCCCGGTCGCGCCAAGCCCCCCGCACCGCCCCATCACTCTGATAGGTGAACATTCCGGCGGCCCGGGCGCCCGCCCGGCCTGCTTGCGGCCGCCCGCCCCTGCCCCGTACAAGATCCCCAACAGAAAGTTACCGGTCGGTAGAGACGTGGGCCGGTCCGATCGAATGGGGCTCCGCCGTGAACAAGGTGATGACCAGGACGAGGCGCACCCCGGGCACCCGCCCGCCCGTCCGCCAGGACACCCGCCGTCCGGGCGGGCCCGCACCGCGCGGCGCGCTCAGGACGCCGCCTCCGCAGCCCCGCCCCACCGACCTCTTCGCGGACCGGCTCGTCGAGGTGCTGAGCGGGCGGCGGCCGGTCCACTGCATGCTCCGGCACACCGCGGGCCGTGCCTACGACGAACTGGCCTGGCTCGCCGAACGCGGCCCGCTCCGCACGCGCGGCACACGCCCGTTCGTCCGGGACATCGGCTACTACGTGCCCCGCCCGGGCGTCGTGGAGGCCTTCGCCCGCATCGGTGCCGGGGACCGCCTCCGCGCCATGGCGTTCCGCCTGGAACAGGGCAAGGACCTCCGCTGGCGCTGCACAGCGGTAGAACTGGGCGGCACCCGAATGCCCCACCCAACAGACGACTGACCCCGCCCGGGCCCCCACCTGGGCCCCCGCCTGGGCCAACACCTTCAGAGGCCCGGAACCCAGCACGGCCGGCGCCCGTGAGGGGCGCGAGGAACTGCGCGCTCACCCCCCACCGCGCCGCAGCCGACGACACCCCCGCGCCCCATCAGGGGCGCGGGGAACGGCGCACCCGGCCCCCGACCGACCCGCACCCGACAACACCACCCAGCACCCGCCAGAGCGCCCCAGGGGACCCGGCACGGCCGACCCCAAAAGGGCGCGGGGAACTGCGCGCCCAGTTGTCGGGTGCGGGATGGTGGCCCGACACAAAGGGCCGGGCACCGACAAGGCACCCGACCCTTCAACAATTCACCCGCAGAGCGAACCGTCACTTCTTACGGCGACGGCTCCCCTTCTGCTGCTTACGCCGCTCGGCCCGAGTGAGCCCATCGGACTCGGACCGAACCGGCTCGTCATCCGTGGCGAAGTCACCCTCGACGACCCCACCCTCCCCATCCACCGTGGGAGCGGAGAAGTGCAGCCGATCCGGCCGCTGCGGAGCGTCGAGCCCCTTGGCCCGAATCTCCGGACGCCCACCCCCACCGGCGGGAACCGCGTCCTTCTTGTCGAGCGACGGCTTCGCGTCCTCGACCGGAACCTCCTCGACCTGCTGCTCGACCTGGACCTCCAGGTTGAACAGGTAGCCGACGGACTCCTCCTTGATGCCGTCCATCATGGCCGTGAACATGTCGAAGCCCTCGCGCTGGTACTCGACCAGCGGGTCCTTCTGGGCCATCGCGCGCAGGCCGATGCCCTCCTGGAGGTAGTCCATCTCGTAGAGGTGCTCACGCCACTTGCGGTCCAGGACCGACAGCACGACCCGCCGCTCCAACTCACGCATGATCTCGGAGCCGAGCTGCTCCTCGCGGGAGGCGTACTGCTCGTAGATGTCGTCCTTGATGGACTCGGAGATGAACTCGGCGGTCAGACCGGCCCGGTCGCCGGCCGCCTCCTCCAGCTCCTCGACGGTGACCTTCACCGGGTAGAGCTGCTTGAAGGCGCCCCACAGCCGGTCGACGTCCCACTCCTCGGCGAAGCCCTCCGCGGTCTCCGCGTCGATGTACGCGTCGATCGTGTCGTTCATGAAGTGCTGGATCTGCTCCTGCAGGTCCTCGCCCTCCAGGACGCGGCGGCGCTCGCCGTAGATGACCTCGCGCTGCCGGTTGAGGACCTCGTCGTACTTGAGGACGTTCTTGCGGGTCTCGAAGTTCTGCGTCTCGACCTGCGACTGGGCGGAGGCGATGGCGCGCGTGACCATCTTGTTCTCGATCGGCACGTCGTCGGGGACGTTCGCCATCGACATGACGCGCTCGACCATCTGGGCCTTGAAGAGCCGCATCAGGTCGTCACCGAGCGACAGGTAGAAGCGGGACTCGCCCGGGTCGCCCTGTCGGCCGGAACGACCGCGCAGCTGGTTGTCGATACGGCGCGACTCGTGCCGCTCGGTACCCAGCACGTAGAGCCCGCCGAGGTCCTTGACCTCTTCGAACTCGGCCTGCACGGCCTTCTCGGCCCGCTCCAGGGCGGCCGGCAGCGCGGCGGCCCACTCCTCGATGTGCTCCTCGGGGTCGAGGCCGCGCTGACGCAGCTCCGCCTCGGCGAGGTCGTCGGGGTTGCCGCCGAGCTTGATGTCCGTACCACGGCCGGCCATGTTCGTGGCGACGGTGACGGCGCCCCTGCGGCCGGCCTGCGCGATGATCGGCGCCTCGCGGTCGTGCTGCTTCGCGTTCAGCACCTCGTGCTGGATGCCGCGCTTGCTGAGCTGCTGCGAGAGGTACTCGGACTTCTCGACCGAGGTGGTGCCGACGAGGATCGGCTGGCCCTTCTCGTGCTTCTCGGCGATGTCGTCGACGACCGCCTCGAACTTCGCGACCTCGGTGCGGTAGATCAGGTCGGACTGGTCGTTGCGGACCATCGGCCGGTTGGTCGGGATCGGGACGACACCGAGCTTGTAGATCTGGTGGAACTCGGCGGCCTCGGTCATCGCCGTACCGGTCATGCCGGACAGACCGGGGACTTCCTTGCCGTTGTGGTCGTGCCGCTTGTAGAGGCGGAAGAAGTTCTGCAGGGTGATCGTGGCGAGGGTCTGGTTCTCGTCCTTGATGTCCACCCCTTCCTTCGCCTCGATCGCCTGGTGCATGCCCTCGTTGTAGCGGCGGCCGGCGAGGATACGGCCGGTGTGCTCGTCGACGATCATGACTTCGCCGTCGATGACGACGTAGTCCTTGTCCTTCTTGAAGAGTTCCTTGGCCTTGATGGCGTTGTTCAGGTAACCCACCAGAGGCGTGTTCACCGACTCGTAGAGGTTGTCGATGCCCAGCCAGTCCTCGACCTTGGCGACACCGGACTCGTGGATGGCGACGGTGCGCTTCTTCTCGTCGACCTCGTAGTCGCCGGTCTCCTCGATGCCCTTGAGGGTGTTGCCCGCCTCGCCCTTCTTCAGGCGCGTGACGAGCTTCGCGAAGTCGCCGTACCACTTGGTGGCCTGGTCGGCGGGGCCGGAGATGATCAGCGGCGTACGGGCCTCGTCGACCAGGATCGAGTCGACCTCGTCGACGATCGCGAAGTTGTGGCCGCGCTGCACCAGTTCGTCCTGCGACCACGCCATGTTGTCGCGCAGGTAGTCGAAGCCGAACTCGTTGTTCGTGCCGTACGTGATGTCGCAGCCGTACTGCTCACGGCGCTGGGCCGGCGTCATGTTGGCCAGGATGCAGCCGACGGTCAGGCCCAGGAACTTGTGGACGCGGCCCATCATCTCGGAGTCGCGCTCGGCCAGGTAGTCGTTGACCGTGATGAGGTGGACGCCTTCTCCGGAGAGGGCGTTCAGATACGCGGGCAGCGTGCCGACCAGGGTCTTGCCCTCACCGGTCTTCATCTCGGCGACGTAGCCGAGGTGGAGCGCGGCGCCACCCATGATCTGTACGTCGTAGGGGCGCTGGCCGAGGGCGCGCTTGGCGGCCTCGCGGACGGTCGCGAACGCCTCGGGCAGCAGGTCGTCGAGGGTCTCACCGTCGGCGTACCGCTGCTTGTACTCATCGGTCAGGGCTCGCAGCTCGGCGTCGGAGAGGTCGACGAAGTCCTCTTCGATGGACTTGACCTGGTCCGCGATGCGGTGCAGCTTGCGCAGGATCTTTCCTTCGCCTGCACGCATGATCTTCGAGAGGACGGACACGAGGGTTTGTCTCCTTGCCGGTCGGGCCTGGGACTGTCGGTTTCAATGGCAGATTCAAATGACAGATTCAAATCACAGCTTGAGCAACGGCCATCGTAAGCGAGGACCCCACCGCGCCGGGAGGTCTGCATGTGACAGCCACAGAGACAACGGGCGGAGGATGCGGAAGGTGCCGCACTGGCGCTACGAAAGGTAACGGCAGCCTCACACAGTGCGAAAGTGATGGCTTCCTCACCGAAGCCCGAGCAGAATCGGCCGATGGACCCCGTCACACTGACTTCCGAACGACTCCTGCTGCGCACGGTGGGAGCACACGACACCGACGCCGTGTTCGACGCCGTCCAGGATCCCGACATCCAGCGCTGGACCACGATCCCGTCGCCCTATCTGCGCGAGCACGCCACGGCCTTCACCGAGCAGATGGTGCCCGACGGGTGGGCGGACTGCTCGATGTTCACCTTCGGTGTCTTCCTGCCCGTCGGCGGTGAACTCGTCGGCATGCTCGCCCTCACGATGCGCTCCCTGGGAGTCGGTGAGATCGGTTTCTGGGCGACGAAGGAGCACCGGGGCAACGGCTACATCACGGAGGCGGCGCTCACCGCCTCCCGCTGGGCTTTCACCCAGCGGGCCATGGACCGCGTCGAGTGGCGGGCGGAGGTCGGCAACACGGGCTCCCTCGCGGTCGCCGAACGCGCCGGCTTCGTCCTTGAGGGCACCCTCCGCGCGGGCGTCAACAACAAGGGCGTACGCCGCGACTGCTGGGTCGGCTCCCTGCTCCCCTCGGACCTGGGACTGCCGTCGACGGCGCCGTACCTTCCCGCGCCCCCGCAGAGCTGACCCGCCGCCCACCCGGCCGTGTTCGCCCAGGCCGGGCGCGATTGTCAGTGGCACCGATTATCGTGCGGACCATGACGAGTCTGCCGCGCCCGACCGCCGAACTCTCCGCCGACGAGGCCCGGCGCATCGCCCTGCGCGCGCAGGGGTTCCTCGGAGCCCCCGACCGCAGGGGCGGCGTCCGGGGCGTTCTGCGGCACCTGGGCGCGGTCCAGCTCGACACCATCTCCGTCCTGGCCCGCTCCCACGAACTCATCCCGTACGCCAGACTCGGCGCCGTGGGCCGCAGGACGGTCGACGAGGCGTACTGGACCCCGGCACCCGTAGGTACGACTCCCCCGCAGCCGCACGCCTTCGAGTACTGGTCGCACGCGGCCTGCATCCTGCCCGTCGAGGAGTGGCCGCACTTCGCCTTCCGCCGCCGCGCCTACCGCGCCCGCCCGCACTGGAACCACGCACTGCCGGACGGCACCTACGAGCAGGTCATCAAGCAGCTGCGAGCCGAAGGCCCGCTCACGGCCACCGACTTGGGCGGCGCGAAGAAGACCAGCGAGTGGTGGGACTGGTCGGGCACCAAGGTCGCCGTCGAGCGCGCGCTGATGTACGGCGAGGTGGTGTGCACGGAGCGCCGCGGCTGGAAGCGGGTGTACGACCTCGCCGAGCGGGCGATCCCGGACCCGCTGCTGCACGACGAGCTGGACGACGCGGAGTGCCTGCGCCGCCTGGTGCGGCTCGCGGGCCGGTCCCTGGGCGTCGGCACCCGCGCGGACATCGCCGACTACCACCGTCTCAAGGGCGAGCAGGTCGACGCGGTGATCGCGGAGTCGGGCCTGGTCCCGGTCACGGTGGAGGGCTGGTCGAAGCCGGCCTGGGCGGACCCCGAGGCGCTCGTGACGCCCCCGCGCGGCCGCCACCGCACCACGCTCCTGTCGCCCTTCGACTCCCTGGTCTGGGACCGGGCGCGCACGGAGCGGATCTTCGCCTTCACCCACCGCCTGGAGGCCTACGTCCCCAAGCCCAAGCGCGTGTACGGCTACTTCGCCATGCCGGTACTGGCCGGTGGCCGCCTGGTCGGCCGCGTGGACCCGGCCCGCGAGGGCGCCACCCTGATCGCCAAACAGGTCACCCTGGAAACCCCCAAGTCCGTCCCAGCGGTGGCCCAGGCCCTCCTGGAAGCAGCCACCTGGGTGGACTGCACAAACATCCGAGTAGAGCGAGCGAACACCCCGGCCCTGAGAGAAGCCCTCACAACAGAGCTGGCCCGAACACTGAGCTAGTGCTGGATCTATTAGAGACGCGGGAAACGGCGCAATCTCTTAGGTAGGGGCGCGGGGAACGGCGCAGAAGCCCCGCAGGGGCTCCTCAGGGGCGCGGGGAACGGCGCGACCAGCCCCCACCGCCCCGCAGCCAACCCCTCAACCCACGTCACCGATCTCCACCGGTCCCTACCGGCCACAACCGCTAGCGAATCTCAAGAATCTTCTCCCGCATCGCGTACACCACGGCCTCCATCCTGGAGTGCAACTGCAACTTCTCCAGGATGTTGCGCACATGGTTCTTCACGGTGTTCTCGGAGATGAACAACTCCTTGGCGATATCCCGGTTGTTCATCCCGGTGGCCACCAGCTTCAAGACCTCCAGCTCACGCTCCGTGAGCCGAGGCGCCGGCACAAGCCGCCGCTCGTCCGTGCGCTGGATCATCGACTTGAACTCGGTGAGCAGCTTCGACGCCATCGAAGGGCTGATCTGCGACTGACCGTCGGCAACCGCCCGAATGGCCGTGGCCACTTCGTCCGTGGAGATCTCCTTCAGGAGATAACCCGTGGCCCCCGCCTTGATCGCGTCGTAGAGGTCGGCCTCCTCGTCGCTGATCGTCAGCATGATGATCTTCGCACTGGGAGCGACCTCCTTGATGGAGGTGCACGCCTCGATCCCGCCGCGCTTCGGCATCCGTACGTCCATCAGCACGATGTCGGGCAGCAGATCGGCGGCCTTGTCGACCGCCTCGGCCCCGTCCCCCGCCTCCCCGACGACCTGGATGTCCTCCTCGGCGGCGAGCACGATCTCCAGGCCGCGGCGGAAGAGGGCATGGTCATCCACGACAAGGACCCGAATGGGCTCCTTGCGTGAGGAGCCCGCGTCCGGGCCCATGCCGACGACGCCGTCGTCGGCATCTTCGTCACGCATCGGTCCGAAGCTGTCCGCCATGGTTCCTCCCCCTGAAGGCCGTGGCCTGTGTTCCTGTGCCGTCACCAACCAAGCGCAACGACACACCGGTTGAGGCCGGTACGGCCATGATTTCATGCCCGGACGACAACGGGATGACAGAGCGGGGCACTGAGGGGTCGCACACCGGTGCCCCTGGGGGCGCACGAGCACTCCAGGGGCACCGGCCGGGCGACCCCCGGCCGAAGCCTGGGGGAACTCACCGGTCGGTATCAGCCACCGAGCGCCCCACCGGGCGGGCCCTGCTGCGCCTCGGCGACCATCGGGTCCGTGTTGAGGTGGATGACGCCGTAGTCGTACGCGTGCCGCCGGTAGACGACACTCGGTTCCTTGGTCTCGGAGTCGACGAACAAGTAGAAGTCGTGCCCGACCAGCTCCATCTCGTAGAGCGCCTGGTCGAGCGTCATCGGGGACGCGACATGGGTCTTCTCGCGGACGACGAGGGGGCCGTCACCCTTCACCTCGAGCGAGCCGATCTTCTTGGTCGGCACCGCCTCGGGCTCTTCGTCGTGGACGACGCTGCCGTTCCCGTCGAGGGTCGCCGCGTCCGGGACGTGGTCGGCGACCTCGGAGGCCGAGATCCTGCGGGCGCCGCGGCGCGTGTACCGCTTGTCGTGCTGCTTGCGCAGTCGTGCTTCCAGCTTGTCCGCCGCCAGGTCCAGCGCCGCGTACGGATCGCTTGCCGCTGCCTCCGCCCGGATCACCGGACCGCGGGAGTGAAGCGTGATCTCCACTCGGTCGGAGCGGTCGGCCTGCCGGGGGTTCAGCTCCTTGGACACCTCGACGTCGAGGCTGATCACCTTGCCATCGAGCTTCTGGATCTTCTCCAGCTTCAGCTTCTCGGCCACGTGCTTGCGGAACCGCTCTGGCACCTCGGTCTTGCGGCCCTTGACGACGATGTCCACGCAGAACTCCGTTCCCGGATCGCTCCGCATCGACGGCGGAGCATCTCCCTTTTGCACCAGGCTCCAGCGCGTCCCGGAGCCTCGGACTCGGTGACTTCCACCTCCTCCTCCCCCGCGGGCAAGATCTCCACCCCACTGTCCCGGGTGAAAGAGAAAACCCACGGCGCGGCATTCCGATATGCAAGGGTCGGCGTCCGCCATTCCCTCACAACCGAACATATCTCGCCTGGACGGATGTCGTCACCCTCTACTGCTGCGTACCTCCATTCAAGTGAATGGAACCTCTCACTACCTGCAACGACGCAACTTCTCTGTCAGTTCCGGTTTATTTCGAAAGAAGCTGGAGATGCCGCGACCACGGCCGCGCCGACCCCGTCCTCCGCGCTGTTCGCGCTCCCCTTTTCCCTGACCGCTTCTGGTCGGACTACACCTGCCATCGTTGTCCGTCTCGCCCCTTCCCCCGCCGTTCCGCGTGTTACCCGTCCGTAGAATCCGTCTTTTTCCGGGAGAACGACCCGCAGGGCCCGCGCGGCCTCGGCCAAGGACGCGCCCGTCGTCATCAAGTCGTCGACGAGAACGGCCCGGCCGCCGCCGGCCAACAGCCGTGCGCCCCCCGGCGCCACCTCCAGAGCGCCCGCGAGATTGTCCAGCCGCTGCCACGAGTTGAGCCCCGACTGGTCGGCCACGGCACGCCGCTGCCGCAGCACGGCCACCACCCGGGCGGGTGTCCCGGTCCGCCGCAGCTCGGCCGCCGCGGCGAGCGCGAGCCGCCGTGCCGGATCGTGTCCTCGCGCCCGCACCGCCCACCGCGCCGACGGCACGGGAACGAGCAGCACCGGCGCCCGGGAGCCCGCCGTCCCATCGCGACCGCCGGGCCCGAGCCCTGCCCGCACAGCGCCCGCCAGGGCCGCTCCCAGCGGCCCTGCGAGCATCAGCGCCCCTCGTTCCTTGTGGGCGAGGAGCGCCGCCCGCATCTGGTCCTCGTACGGAGCCGCCGCGTGCACCACCGGCAGCCCCGGTGGCTCGGGGTCCGGTCGCACACGGCTCGGTACGTCCCCCGTCAGGGCGGCACGGCACTCCGGGCAGAGCACCGTGCGAGGCCGTCCACAGCCTCCGCACTCGGCCGGAAGCACCAGGTCGGTGAGGTCCTGCCACCACCCCCGCATGCCCACCACTGTGCCAAATTCCGGAGTGCCCGGGCCAGCCCTGTGGACAACTACCTGTGGACAACTCCTCGCAAGCGTCGCCACGTTGTCCCCCACACGAGGGGCGAGGGCGGCGCCGTACCGGAACTCAGCCCGGATAGACCGGCGCCATCCCCGTCTTGACGACCGTCTGCCACTGCGAACCGGTCGACAGCCGCACGATCCCGTCCTCCGAGTGCGCCACCAGCGGCAGCCGTTCGTCCTCGGAGGCGGCGATCTCCTTCACGCCGGTGAGCGCGGAGGGGGCCGGGCCGACCGGCGTGGAGCCGTCGACCTGGACGTACTGGATCTGCTGCACGCCACGGGCCTCGCGCCCGACCACCACCAGGCGGCTGTCGCCGGCCCAGGACATGGCCGTGACCTCCTCCAACTGCGGTGCCACGGAATGCAGTTCATGGATCGCGACGGCCTTCTTCCCGTTCGCGCCCTCGGAGTCCGCCCGTTCGATCCGCCCCATGCGCAGAGTCGTCCGCTTGTCCTCGGTCACCATCAGAGCGATCCGCACCCCGTCGGCGGCCACCCGCACCGCCTCGATCCGCCCGTCCAGGCCAGGTGTCGAGACCACCAGGGGGTCTCCAGCACCCTTCGGCAGCAGGAGCAGCCGGGAGTTCTTCGGATCGCGGTCGGCCACCCACAGGTCGCCGCTCGCGTCCCAACTGGGGGTCGTCAGCCCGTCGTCCGCCGACGTGGCCTTGCTGTGCAGCACCGCTTCCCCGAGCGAGCCGCCCGACGCGAGCGACCCGACGTACATCGAGCGCCCGTCGAGCGACACCCCGGCAGCGGTGTCCTCGTCCCGCGAGACGGCGGCCGCCCGCAGTTCCTTGCCACCGTCGCCGAGCGCGCCCGGCACCGGCTCGGGCTCCTGCTCGCTGCCGGCCCCCGGTATCCGGACCAGCCGCTTCTCGCCGTCGATGAAGTACTCGTACTCGGTGCCCTTGGCCGGACCGTGCGCGACGTAGAGCCCGGCCTTGGCATCGGTGAGCGCACACGACTGCGTGCCGTTGGAGCGCTGCAGCTCCACCTCGTCGATACCCGTGGGCGTCAGGTCCTGGAGCGTGAACAGGATCTGGGCGGCCATCTCCCTGCACACGGACTCCCCGACCCGGTCGGCCCTGGCGTTCAGCGGTACCGTCAGCCGGTTCTGGTCGTCGGGCGTCAGCGACTTGACGCCCTTCTTCAGCGCCGTGCCGGTGGGGAAGCTCGACCTGACCACCGGCTTGAGCCAGCTCGTCGGCCCCTTCAGGACCGAGCGGACCATCTGCGTCACCGGGTCCACCTGCTCCCGTACGTAGACGGGGTCGGCGACCGCGCCGAGCTGGTCGTCGGTCCTGTCCTTCGCGTTCGAGGCGAAGTAGTACTTATTGACGGACTCGTAGTTGCGCTGGAAGTCGGACATCCCCATCACCAGGCCCTCGGGCAGGGCGTCGATGCGCCACTCCTTGGCGCCCTCCGACGTCTTCTGCTCCGTGAGGTGTACGAGCTCGTCGTACACCCCCTCGGCGGGCTTGTAGGCGAACTGCGAGTCGACGGTGGCGACCTTGGTGCCGGTCAGCGAGTACGCGTAGTCACCGGTCGCCTCCCTGCTGCCGCTGTGCTCCGCCACGGTGTTCGGTCCGTCCGCGAGCACCGTCGTCGACGCGTTCGGACGCCACTTCTTCGACGCGCTGCCGGTCAGGTATTTGCGTGCCGTCTCGAACTTCGGGTCGTCGCTGGTCAGCGCTTCGAGGAAGCCCTGGACGATCTCCTCGGGCTGCGCGTTCTCCCGCGGCGGCATGGCGAACACCCGGACCTGCGCGTCCGGCCGCTGGGAGGCCTCGACATCACGAAGGTCCCCTCCGTCCGGCATCGACGCGCACCCGGCCAGCAGTACGGTTCCGCAGGCGGCGTACACCACCACGCCTGCCGGACGCCGACGGCCGCCCCGATCGCGGTCAGCGCCCACGAGACCCCTCCCCATGCTTCAGCTGTTCCGGCTGCCCGCCGGCTTGCGGGCCGCTCTGTGACGGCTCCTCCTCCGGCGCCGCGGCGGGACCGCGGGAGTCCGCCGTGGGCCGGGGCACCACGCGCGCGCCGCTGCCGGGCAGCGCCGCCGGATCCACCGCGCCCGCCATCTTGGGGGCGCGGTCCGGCATCGGCGGCACCGCCCGCTCGCCCGCGGGCTGCGCGGGCACCGTGGCCAGCTTCTGCGTACCGCCGAGGGGCAGCCCCGCGTCGTTCAGACCGCGGTTGCGCCGTGAGTCCTTGGGCTCCAGCGGTATCGGCGAGCCCCGCAGCGGCTCGTCCGCCGTCCGCGGCACCGTCAGCCGGAACTGCGAGCCGCCGCCCGGCTCGCCCCACGCCTGCAGCCAGCCGCCGTGCAGCCGCGCGTCCTCCAGGGCGATGGACAGGCCCAGGCCCGTACCGCCGGTGGTACGCGCGCGTGCCGGGTCGGCCCGCCAGAAGCGGCTGAACACCCGGGTCGCCTCGCCGGGCTTGAGCCCCACTCCGTAGTCGCGCACCGCGACCGCGACGGCCCCGCCCGCGGACGCGAGCTTGACGACGACGTCCTTGCCCTCGCCGTGCTCCACGGCGTTGACCACGAGGTTGCGCAGCACTCGTTCCACCCGTCGGGCGTCCGCCTCGGCGACGACGGGCTGCTGGTCGCCGACGACCCGTATGCGCGTGCCCTTGCGCTCGGCGAGCGGCTCGGCCCCGCTGATGACCCTGCGGACGACCTCCCGCAGGTCTATCGGCTCGGCCTCAAGGGCTGCCGCGCCGGCGTCGAAGCGGCTGATCTCCAGGAGATCCGCCAGCAGCGTCTCGAAGCGGTCCAGCTGGTCGGCGAGCAGTTCGGCCGAGCGGGCGGTCATCGGATCGAAGTCCACGCGCGCGTCGTGGATGACGTCGGCCGCCATCCGGACGGTCGTCAGCGGCGTACGCAGCTCGTGCGAGACGTCCGACACGAACCGCCGCTGCATCCGTGACAGGTCCTCCAGCTGCTGGATCTTCAGCTGGAGGTTCTGCGCCATCTTGTTGAAGGCCTCGCCGAGCCGCGCGATGTCGTCCTCGCCGGTGACCTTCATACGTTCCTGGAGGCGCCCGGCGGACAGCCTCTCGGCGATCCCGGCGGCCATCCGCACGGGCGTGACGACCTGGCGCACCACGAGCCAGGCGATCGCCCCGAGCAACACCACGACGAACAGCCCGGCCGTCGCAAGAGTCCCCTTGACCAGACTGAGCGACTTCTCCTCCTGGGTGAGCGGGAAGAGGTAGTACAGCTGGTACGGGTCGCTCTTGGGGTCGTTGAGCTGCGTCCCGATGATCAGTGCCGGCTGGGAGTCCTGGCCGTTGGTGTAGACGATGCGCGTGTAGCTCTGGGCCGCGCCCGTGCCGCCGTCCACCCGCTCGCGCAGGTCCTGGGGCACGCTGAGGCTCCAGTCCACGAAGCCCGAGGCACGCGGACCGAGCCCCCGGCTGCTGCTGTCCGCTGAGGTGGTGCTGAGCGTCACGACGCTGAACGCGCCCTGGCCGCCGCTGGAGAGCGACTCGACGAGGGAGCTCATCCAGCCGCTGACGTTCTGTACGGGGTTGTCGTTCGGGCCGGAGCGGTCGTCCCCGGCCGCGCCGGCCGCGCTGTCGGCCTCCTGTTTGGCGACCGTGAACCCGCCCGTGGCCTGGCTCTGGGAGGCTTTCACCTTGGCGTCGAGCAGGCCGTTGCGCACCTGCCCGATCACGACGAAACCCAGGAGCAGGACGACACCCAGCGACATCAGCAGGGTCGTCGCGACGACCTTGAGCTGGATGTTGCGCCGCCACAGCCGCATGACCGGCAGCAGCGGACGGCGCACCCAGCGCATGAACAGCCGAAGGACCGGGCTGCCCTGGACTCCGCCCTGGAGCAGCCCGCCCTCGACGAACCGTCCCCAGCGGGAGCCCGTCATCCTCCGGCCGACAGACCGCCCCGAGCGGACCCCCGGCTCACCGGGCGCCGAAGCGGCACTGTCCCGTGACATGTCAGCTCGGTCCGGCCTTGTAACCGACGCCACGGACGGTCACCACGATCTCCGGCCGCTCCGGGTCCTTCTCGACCTTGGAGCGGAGCCGCTGCACATGGACGTTCACCAGACGGGTGTCCGCCGCGTGCCGGTAGCCCCACACCTGCTCCAGGAGCACCTCACGCGTGAACACCTGCCACGGCTTGCGGGCCAACGCGACGAGCAGGTCGAACTCCAGCGGGGTGAGCGCGATCGAGGCGCCGTCCCGCTTCACAGAGTGACCGGCCACGTCGATGACCAGATCGCCGATGGCGAGCTGTTCGGGCGCCGGTTCCTCGGACCTGCGCAGCCTGGCCCGGATCCGCGCCACCAGCTCCTTTGGCTTGAACGGCTTCACGATGTAGTCATCGGCACCCGACTCCAGGCCGACCACGACATCGACGGTGTCGCTCTTCGCTGTGAGCATCACGATCGGTACCCCGGACTCCGCCCTGATCAGGCGGCACACCTCGATGCCGTCCCGGCCGGGAAGCATCAGGTCCAGGAGCACCAGGTCGGGCTTGCTCTCACGGAAAGCGGCCAGCGCCTTGTCGCCGTCGGCTACGAAAGACGGCTCAAAACCTTCACCACGCAACACAATGCCGAGCATCTCGGCCAGTGCGGTGTCGTCATCGACGACAAGGACTCGTCCCTTCATAAACGACATCATCCCATTAACTAAATCGTTACCTGGCGTGACCTGTCACACAGCTCCGCGAGCGCCTCGGTCGTGACGGGCGACACGGCGCCCTCCTCGGTGACGATCGCCGTCACCAACTCGGGCGGCGTCACATCGAATGCCGGGTTGTACGCCTGGGTTCCCAGGGGTGCCACCGGTATCCCGCCTCCCGCTCCGACTCCCGTCACGGACACCAGGGGTGCTGTGATCTCTGTCACTTCATGACCGGCACGCTGCTCGACCTCGATCGATGCTCCGTTCGGAGTGCCCGGGTCCACCGTCGTCAACGGAGCCACCACGATGAACGGCACATGGTGGTACTTGGCCAGCACCGCGAGCGGATAGCTCCCCACCTTGTTCGCCACCGAACCGTCGGCGGCGATCCGGTCCGCTCCGATGAGCACCGCATCCACCTCTCCCGCCGAGAACAATGACCCGGCAGCGTTGTCCGTGAGCAAGGTGTACGCCATTCCGGCCCGCGCCGCCTCATACGAGGTCAGGCGAGCACCCTGCAGCAACGGGCGGGTCTCGTCCACCCAGAGCCTGCGCAGCCGCCCCACCCGGTGCGCCGCGAGCGCCACCGCGAACGCCGTGCCCTCCCCGCCGGACACCAGCGCACCGGTGTTGCAGTGCGTGAGGATCCGGTGGTTACCGCCGGGCAGCAGCTCGTCGAGCAGCGCCAGCCCGTGCACGGCCATACGCCCGCTGGCCTCGGCGTCTTCCTCGTGCAGCGCCCGCGCGGCAGCCAGCGCGGCAGCCGCGGCCTGCTCCTGGCCGCCACCGGCCCGCAGCACCGCGAGGTGAGCCTCCTGGGCCCGGCGGACTCCGTACGAGAGGTTCACCGCGGTGGGCCGCGCACTCGCGAGGGAGGCCGCCGCCCCGTCCACGTCGAAGCCCCGGGCGGCGGCGAGCGCGACTCCGTACGCCCCCGCGATCCCGAGGAGCGGCGCCCCGCGCACGGCGAGCGAGCGGATCGCCTCCACCAGCGCGGACGCGTCCGTGCACACCAGCTCGACCTCTTCGGCGGGCAGCCGTGTCTGGTCGAGGAGGACCAGCACGGGTCCCTCCGGCGGCTCGTCCCACCGGATCGCAGGTATCTCGATGGGCCGGTTGTCCTCGCGGAATTGCGCGTACTGATCAGCCATCCGCCCAGTCTGCCCCGTACGGGGCGGACAATTGAAGGTGTGCAGCCCATACGGCGGCCGGTCACTTCCCGGCCGCACCGTGGCACGATGGCAGCCAACCTGCCGCCGCGACCGCGGAACGGGCACCGTGAAGGAGCGACGATGAACGACACTCCGGGCTGGGCATCGCCCGGATCTGCCCCCTCCGACGGGCAGAACGGACAGGAGCCGACGCCTTCCGGCCCCGCCCGACCCGCGGACCAGGAGCCCACGAGCGAGCCGGGTCAGCCCGGGCCCGCCCCGTCCGGCCCGGGCCCGAAGTGGTCCAAGGAGCAGCCCCCGCCCGCCCAGTGGCCCTCGCCCGGCGCCGGCCCGCAGGGCGCCCCGCCCCAGACCCCGCCACCACCACCGCCCGGCCCCGGCTGGGGCGGCCAACCGCCCGCCGGCCCCGGCGGCTACGGAGGTCCCGGCGGATACGGGGGCCCTGGAGGCTACGGCGGCCCCGGTGGCTACGGCGGCGGCCCCGGCCAATACGGCGGCTACGGCCCGGGCCCGGGCGGCCACCCCGGCTGGGGCGGCGGCTGGGGCGGCCCCCCGCCCGCGGCCAAGCCCGGCGTGATCCCGCTCCGCCCGCTCGGCGTCGGTGAGATCCTCGACGGCGCGGTGTCGACCATGCGTACGCACTGGCGCACCGTCCTCGGCATCTCGCTGACCGTCGCGGTCTTCACCCAGATCCTCGTGATCCTGCTGCAGGGCCTCGTCCTGGACGACAGCGCCAGCACGGACGTCCTCAACGATCCCAGCGCCACGGCCGGGGAACTGACCCGCGCCATGGGCGACACCCTCCTGAACTCCGGCGTCGTCCTGCTGATCACGCTGCTGGGCACCATCGTCGCGACAGCCCTGCTCACGACCGTGACCAGCCGCGCCGTCCTCGGCAAGTCGGTCACCACCGCCGAGGCCTGGCGCGACGCCCGGCCCCAGCTGCTCAAGCTCTTCGGTCTGACCTTCCTGCTCCCGCTCATCGCGGCCACGATCGCCGCCGTGGGCATCCTGCCCGGCGTCCTCGTCGGCCTCGCGGGCAGCGACACCGGCGGCATCGCGCTCGCCGCCCTCGGAGGCCTGGCCGCGTCCGTCGTCGCACTCTGGATGATGATCCGCTTCTCCCTGGCCTCGCCTGCCCTGATGCTCGAGAAGCAGAGCGTCCTGAAGTCTCTGAGCCGCTCCGCGAAACTGGTCCGCGGCTCCTGGTGGCGGGTCTTCGGCATCCAGCTCCTCGCCACGATCATCGCGAACATCGTCGCGTCGATCATCGTGATCCCGTTCGCCTTCCTCGCCTCCGTGCTCAGCGGAGACGACATCGGCAGCGTGCTCAGCAACGGCACCGGCGACCTCGGCTGGACGTTCCTCATCGTGAGCGGCGTCGGCTCGGTGATCGGCTCCATGCTCACCTTCCCGATCACCGCCGGTGTCACCGTGCTCCTCTACATCGACCAGCGCATCCGCCGCGAAGCCCTCGACCTGGACCTGGCACGCGCGGCCGGCGTCCAGGACTACGGCTCCGGCACCCCCGGACCGACCCCGGGGAGCTGACGGAGTGGGCCTGGCGGGGGGAGTTCTCACGGCGGTACTGGCGCTGCCACGCGCCGACGGCGAACCACCGGTGACCGTCCCGCGCGATCCCGCGCGGGAGGACGCCCGGCGCGAACTGTCGAAGCGGATGTACCACGAGAACGACCCCGGCCTCCTCCGCCGGGCCCTGGACGCCTTCTGGGAGTGGGTCGGCAAGCTGTTCGGCGCGGCCTCGTCAGCGACCCCGGGAGGCGCACTCGGCCTCCTGGTCGTCGTCCTGGCCGCCGTGGCACTCATCGGTGCCCTCTGGTGGCGCCTCGGCTCCCCCCGCCGGGCCCCAGGATCGGCGGCCCCGCTCTTCGACGACCGGCCGCGCAGCGCCGCCGAGCACCGCGCGGCCGCCGAGGCGCACGCGGCCCAGGGCCACTGGAACCAGGCCGTCCAGGAGCGCATGCGCGCCGTCGTCCGCTCCCTGGAGGAACGCGCCCTGCTCGACCCCCGCCCCGGGCGCACCGCCGACGAGGCCGCCGCAGAAGCGGGCAGCACGCTCCCCGCCCACACCGACCGACTGCGCGCCGCCGCACGGGACTTCGACGACGTGACATACGGCGGACGAACGGCCGTCCCGGACACGTACCACCGCCTCGCACAGCTCGACCAGGACCTCGACCGCACCAGGCCGGTCCTCGTGAGCAGCACCCCGAGCACAACCCACAGCGCCCACCAGGGGGCCGCCGAATGACCTCCGGGGCCACCCCCTCCGAGGCCGCTCCGCCGTCCACCTCGGCCTCGCCCACCGTCCGCCAGGTGTGGACCCGCTCGCGCGGCGTCGTTCTCGCGTTCGTGATCCTCCTCGTGGCCGCCGTCGCCATCGCCGTCGTACGCTCCGGCGCCCGGCACGGCAGCCTCGACCCGCGCTCCGCCGACCCCGAGGGCAGCCGCGCCGTCGCCGAACTGCTCGCCGACCGGGGCGTCTCCACGCGCGTGGTCACCACCTTGGACGAGGCGAGCGCCGCGACCGGCCCTGGCACGACACTCCTGGTCGCCCGACCCGACCTGTTGACCGACCGTCAACAGGACCTTCTGCGCTCCGCGTTCAGGAACTCCGGCGGCCGCACCGTCCTCGTCGCCCCCGGCACCCCGTCCGTCGGCACCCTCGCCCCCGGAGTCGACGCGGACACCGCACCCAGCTACGACTCCACGCTCCCGCCCGACTGCGCCCTGCCCGCCGCCCGCCGAGCGGGCACCGCCGACACGGGCGGCATCCGGTACTCGACGGACGCGCCCGGCGCCGACACCTGCTACCCCAGCGACGGCCTGGCCACCCTGCTGCGCCTCCCGGCATCCGAAGGAGACGGCGACACCGTCGTGCTCGGCGCGCCCGACATCCTCCAGAACGAGCGCCTCGACGAGCACGGCAACGCCTCCCTCGCCCTCCAACTCCTCGGCTCCCGCACCCATGTGGTCTGGTACCTCCCCTCGCTCTCCGACGGCTCGGCCACCGACGCCGGCGACCGCAGCTTCCTCGACCTGGTCCCCTCCGGCTGGCTCTGGGGCACGCTGCAGCTCTTCTTCGCCGCACTGCTGGCGGCCCTCTGGCGCGCCCGCCGCCTCGGCCCGCTCGTCCCCGAACGGCTCCCCGTCGCGATCCGCGCCTCCGAGACCGTCGAAGGCCGCGCCCGCCTCTACCGCAAGTCCAACGCCCGCGACCGTGCCGCGGGAGCTCTGCGCTCCACCACCCGCACCCGCCTGGCCCCCCTCGTCGGCGTGTCCCCAGCTCAGGCGCACGCGCCCGAAGCCCTGCTCCCCGCCCTGTCCGCCCAGCTCCGCCGGGAAGGACAGGCCCTGCACTCACTCCTCTTCGGACCGCAGCCCCGCGACGACGCGGCCCTCATCGCACTCGCCGACCAACTCGACGCCCTCGAAAGAGAGGTACGCCGTCCATGATGGCCCCGCCCACTGACAACGCCGGGAACACCGGGACCACCGGGGACTCAGCCAGCGCCCGCGCCTCCCTGGAGGCCCTGCGCGCCGAGATCGCCAAAGCCGTGGTCGGCCAGGACCCCGCCGTGACCGGCCTCGTCGTCGCCCTCCTGTGCCGCGGGCACGTTCTGCTGGAAGGCGTCCCCGGAGTGGCCAAGACACTGCTCGTCCGGGCTCTCGCCTCCGCGCTGGAACTCGACACGAAGCGCGTCCAGTTCACCCCCGACCTGATGCCGAGCGACATCACGGGCTCCCTCGTCTACGACGCCCGCACCGCGGAGTTCTCCTTCCAGCCCGGCCCGGTCTTCACGAACCTCCTCCTGGCGGACGAGATCAACCGCACCCCGCCGAAGACCCAGTCGTCCCTCCTGGAGGCCATGGAGGAGCGCCAGGTCACGGTCGACGGCACACCGCGTCCGCTCCCCGAGCCGTTCCTGGTCGCCGCGACCCAGAACCCGGTCGAGTACGAGGGCACGTATCCCCTTCCGGAAGCGCAGCTGGATCGTTTCCTCCTCAAGCTGACGATCCCTCTCCCCTCCCGCCAGGACGAGATCAACGTCCTCACCCGCCACTCCGAGGGCTTCAACCCCCGCGACCTGCGCGCCGCCGGCCTACGCCCCGTGGCGGGCCCGGCGGACCTCGAAGCCGCCCGCGCGGCCGTCGCCAAGACCGCGGTCTCCCCCGAAATCACCGGCTACGTAGTGGACATCTGCCGCGCCACCCGCGAATCGCCGTCCCTCACTCTCGGCGTCTCCCCCCGTGGCGCGACGGCGCTCCTGGCCACGGCACGCGCCTGGGCCTGGCTGACGGGCCGCGACTACGTCATCCCCGACGACGTGAAGGCCCTCGCCCTGCCGACGCTCCGCCACCGCGTCCAGCTCCGCCCGGAGGCCGAGATGGAGGGCGTGACGGCCGACTCCGTCATCAACGCGATCCTCTCCCACGTCCCCGTCCCCCGCTGATGGCCCTCACCGGCCGCGCAGCCCTCCTGGCGGCCCTGGGAACCCTCCCCGTGGGCATCTGGGAGCCGAGCTGGACAGGCATCCTCGCCGTCAACGCTCCCCTGGCCCTCGCCTGCGCCTGCGACTTCGCCCTGGCCGCACCGGTACGCCGCCTGGGCCTGACCCGCTCCGGCGACACCTCCGTACGCCTCGGCGAAGCCGCCGACGCGACCCTCACCGTCACCAACACCTCCGGCCGCCCACTGCGCGCCCGCATCCGCGACGCCTGGCCCCCCAGCAGCTGGCAGCCGGGCACAGAGGTCACCGCGTCGCGCCACCGCCTGACGGTCCCCGCGGGCGAACGCCGACGCGTCACGACCCGCCTGCGCCCCACCCGCCGCGGCGACCGCCGATCGGACCGCGTGACCATCCGCTCGTACGGTCCTCTCGGCCTCCTCGCCAGGCAGGGCAGCCACCAGGTCCCGTGGACGGTGCGCGTCCTGCCCCCCTTCACCAGCCGCAAGCACCTTCCCTCGAAGCTGGCCCGTTTGCGCGAACTCGACGGCCGCACCAGCGTGCTGACCCGCGGTGAGGGAACCGAGTTCGACAGCCTGCGCGACTACGTCCCCGGTGACGACACGCGCTCGATCGACTGGCGCGCGACCGCCCGTCAGTCGAAAGTCGCCGTACGCACCTGGCGCCCCGAGCGCGACAGGCACATCCTCCTCATCCTCGACACGGGCCGCACGGCCGCGGGCCGCGTCGGAAACGCCCCCCGCCTGGACGCCTCCATGGACGCGGCCCTCCTCCTGGGGGCCCTCGCCTCCCGCGCCGGCGACCGGGTGGATCTCCTCGCATACGACCGCCGGGTACGCGCCCTGGTACAGGGCCGAGCCGCAGGCGATGTTCTTCCTTCGCTGGTCAACGCCATGGCACACCTCGAACCGGAACTAGTTGAGACGGACGCCCGAGGCCTCACCTCCATGGCACTGCGCACGGCCCCCCGACGTTCGCTGATCGTGCTCCTCACGACCCTCGACGCGGCCCCCATCGAGGAGGGCCTGCTCCCCGTACTCTCCCGCCTCACCCAGCGCCACACGGTCCTCGTGGCCTCGGTCTCCGACCCGCACATCGAGCGCATGGCCGCGGCACGGGGCAGCACAGAGTCCGTGTACGAGGCCGCAGCGGCGGCGCAGGCCCAGGCGGAACGTCACCGCACAGCCGAACAACTGACGCGCCACGGCGTCACCGTCGTCGACGCGACCCCGGAAAACCTGCCGCCGGCCTTGGCGGACGCATACCTCGCCCTCAAAGCCGCAGGCCGTCTCTGAACCTCTCCGTAGCCCGGATTCACGGAGCCCGAAGAGAGACGGCCGGACGACAGCGAATAGAAACGAAAAGTAAAAACGAATCTGAACGCAGAAAAGCCCCCGCACCGAAGTGCGGGGGCTTTCCCATTAAAACTTGTTCGGCGGCGTCCTACTCTCCCACAGGGTCCCCCCTGCAGTACCATCGGCGCTGTAAGGCTTAGCTTCCGGGTTCGGAATGTAACCGGGCGTTTCCCTCACGCTATGACCACCGAAACACTTTGAAACTCTGATTCAAATCAACCGCACCACACCCCCCGTGACCAAACAAGGGAGTGCGGGGTTGTTCGTGGTTTCAGAACCAACACAGTGGACGCGAGCAACTGAGGACAAGCCCTCGGCCTATTAGTACCGGTCAGCTCCACCCCTTACAGGGCTTCCACATCCGGCCTATCAACCCAGTCGTCTACTGGGAGCCTTAACCAATCTAGTTGGTGGGAATACTCATCTCGAAGCAGGCTTCCCGCTTAGATGCTTTCAGCGGTTATCCCTCCCGAACGTAGCCAACCAGCCATGCCCTTGGCAGGACAACTGGCACACCAGAGGTTCGTCCGTCCCGGTCCTCTCGTACTAGGGACAGCCCTTCTCAATATTCCTACGCGCACAGCGGATAGGGACCGAACTGTCTCACGACGTTCTAAACCCAGCTCGCGTACCGCTTTAATGGGCGAACAGCCCAACCCTTGGGACCGACTCCAGCCCCAGGATGCGACGAGCCGACATCGAGGTGCCAAACCATCCCGTCGATATGGACTCTTGGGGAAGATCAGCCTGTTATCCCCGGGGTACCTTTTATCCGTTGAGCGACGGCGCTTCCACAAGCCACCGCCGGATCACTAGTCCCGACTTTCGTCCCTGCTCGACCCGTCGGTCTCACAGTCAAGCTCCCTTGTGCACTTACACTCAACACCTGATTGCCAACCAGGCTGAGGGAACCTTTGGGCGCCTCCGTTACTCTTTAGGAGGCAACCGCCCCAGTTAAACTACCCATCAGACACTGTCCCTGATCCGGATCACGGACCCAGGTTAGACATCCAGCACGACCAGACTGGTATTTCAACGACGACTCCACACTGGCTGGCGCCAATGCTTCACAGTCTCCCAGCTATCCTACACAAGCCGAACCGAACACCAATATCAAACTATAGTAAAGGTCCCGGGGTCTTTCCGTCCTGCTGCGCGAAACGAGCATCTTTACTCGTAGTGCAATTTCACCGGGCCTATGGTTGAGACAGTCGAGAAGTCGTTACGCCATTCGTGCAGGTCGGAACTTACCCGACAAGGAATTTCGCTACCTTAGGATGGTTATAGTTACCACCGCCGTTTACTGGCGCTTAAGTTCTCAGCCTCGCACACCCGAAGGTGCACTAACCGGTCCCCTTAACGTTCCAGCACCGGGCAGGCGTCAGTCCGTATACATCGCCTTACGGCTTCGCACGGACCTGTGTTTTTAGTAAACAGTCGCTTCTCGCTGGTCTCTGCGGCCACCCCCAGCTCACCGAGTAAATCGGATCACCAAGAATGGCCCCCTTCTCCCGAAGTTACGGGGGCATTTTGCCGAGTTCCTTAACCATAGTTCACCCGAACGCCTCGGTATTCTCTACCTGACCACCTGAGTCGGTTTAGGGTACGGGCCGCCATGAAACTCGCTAGAGGCTTTTCTCGACAGCATAGGATCATCCACTTCACCACAATCGGCTCGGCATCAGGTCTCACCCTTAACGTCATCCGGATTTACCTAGATAACGGGCTACACCCTTACCCCGGGACTACCACCGCCCGGGCTGGACTACCTTCCTGCGTCACCCCATCACTCACCTACTACAGGTCTGGTCCGTCGGCTCCACCACTTTCCATTCCCCGAAGGGTCCGGAACGGCTTCACGGACTTAGCATCGCCTGGTTCGATGTTTGACGCTTCACAGCGGGTACCGGAATATCAACCGGTTATCCATCGACTACGCCTGTCGGCCTCGCCTTAGGTCCCGACTTACCCTGGGCAGATCAGCTTGACCCAGGAACCCTTAGTCAATCGGCGCACACGTTTCTCACGTGTGTATCGCTACTCATGCCTGCATTCTCACTCGTGAACCGTCCACCACTGCCTTCCGGCGCGGCTTCACCCGGCACACGACGCTCCCCTACCCATCCATACAGGCGTTGGCCCTATTGCATGAATGACACGACTTCGGCGGTACGCTTGAGCCCCGCTACATTGTCGGCGCGGAATCACTAGACCAGTGAGCTATTACGCACTCTTTCAAGGGTGGCTGCTTCTAAGCCAACCTCCTGGTTGTCTGTGCGACTCCACATCCTTTCCCACTTAGCGTACGCTTAGGGGCCTTAGTCGATGCTCTGGGCTGTTTCCCTCTCGACCATGGAGCTTATCCCCCACAGTCTCACTGCCGCGCTCTCACTTACCGGCATTCGGAGTTTGGCTAAGGTCAGTAACCCGGTAGGGCCCATCGCCTATCCAGTGCTCTACCTCCGGCAAGAAACACACGACGCTGCACCTAAATGCATTTCGGGGAGAACCAGCTATCACGGAGTTTGATTGGCCTTTCACCCCTAACCACAGGTCATCCCCCAGGTTTTCAACCCTGGTGGGTTCGGTCCTCCACGACCTCTTACAGCCGCTTCAACCTGCCCATGGCTAGATCACTCCGCTTCGGGTCTTGAGCGCGCTACTATATCGCCCTATTCGGACTCGCTTTCGCTACGGCTTCCCCACACGGGTTAACCTCGCAACACACCGCAAACTCGCAGGCTCATTCTTCAAAAGGCACGCAGTCACGACCCACCAAGTAAACTTGATGAGCGACGCTCCCACGGCTTGTAGGCACACGGTTTCAGGTACTATTTCACTCCGCTCCCGCGGTACTTTTCACCATTCCCTCACGGTACTATCCGCTATCGGTCACCAGGGAATATTTAGGCTTAGCGGGTGGTCCCGCCAGATTCACACGGGATTTCTCGGGCCCCGTGCTACTTGGGTGTCTCTCAAACGAGCCGTTGATGTTTCGACTACGGGGGTCTTACCCTCTACGCCGGACCTTTCGCATGTCCTTCGCCTACACCAACGGTTTCTGACTCGTCTCACAGCCGGCAGACTGTGAAAGAGAGATCCCACAACCCCGCATGCGCAACCCCTGCCGGGTCTCACACACATACGGTTTGGCCTCATCCGGTTTCGCTCGCCACTACTCCCGGAATCACGGTTGTTTTCTCTTCCTGCGGGTACTGAGATGTTTCACTTCCCCGCGTTCCCTCCACACACCCTATGTGTTCAGATGTGGGTGACAGCCCATGACGACTGCCGGGTTTCCCCATTCGGAAACCCCCGGATCAAAGCCTGGTTGACGGCTCCCCGGGGACTATCGTGGCCTCCCACGTCCTTCATCGGTTCCTGGTACCAAGGCATCCACCGTGCGCCCTTAAAAACTTGGCCACAGATGCTCGCGTCCACTGTGCAGTTCTCAAACAACGACCAACCACCCGTCACACACCACTCACGCGATGCTTTACCGGGGCCGGCACCGAAGGACGACCATGACGGCCGTACCCTCAGACACCCAACAGCGTGCCCGACACAATCCACCTGACCAGATCAGCTTTCCACGCCCCGAGGGACAGTACTTGCGCCTGATCCAAACTGGATCGTGCCGAATAATCAACGTTCCACCCTTGAGCAACCACCGTCGAACGTATGCCGACGTAATGGCCCTGGACCACCAAGCAATGCCTGGCGGCCTAGATGCTCCTTAGAAAGGAGGTGATCCAGCCGCACCTTCCGGTACGGCTACCTTGTTACGACTTCGTCCCAATCGCCAGTCCCACCTTCGACAGCTCCCTCCCCACAAGGGGGTTGGGCCACCGGCTTCGGGTGTTACCGACTTTCGTGACGTGACGGGCGGTGTGTACAAGGCCCGGGAACGTATTCACCGCAGCAATGCTGATCTGCGATTACTAGCAACTCCGACTTCATGGGGTCGAGTTGCAGACCCCAATCCGAACTGAGACAGGCTTTTTGAGATTCGCTCCACCTTGCGGTATCGCAGCTCATTGTACCTGCCATTGTAGCACGTGTGCAGCCCAAGACATAAGGGGCATGATGACTTGACGTCGTCCCCACCTTCCTCCGAGTTGACCCCGGCAGTCTCCTGTGAGTCCCCATCACCCCGAAGGGCATGCTGGCAACACAGAACAAGGGTTGCGCTCGTTGCGGGACTTAACCCAACATCTCACGACACGAGCTGACGACAGCCATGCACCACCTGTCACCCGACCACAAGGGGGGCCGTATCTCTACGGCTTTCCGGGCGATGTCAAGCCTTGGTAAGGTTCTTCGCGTTGCGTCGAATTAAGCCACATGCTCCGCTGCTTGTGCGGGCCCCCGTCAATTCCTTTGAGTTTTAGCCTTGCGGCCGTACTCCCCAGGCGGGGAACTTAATGCGTTAGCTGCGGCACCGACGACGTGGAATGTCGCCAACACCTAGTTCCCACCGTTTACGGCGTGGACTACCAGGGTATCTAATCCTGTTCGCTCCCCACGCTTTCGCTCCTCAGCGTCAGTAATGGCCCAGAGATCCGCCTTCGCCACCGGTGTTCCTCCTGATATCTGCGCATTTCACCGCTACACCAGGAATTCCGATCTCCCCTACCACACTCTAGTCTGCCCGTATCGAATGCAGACCCGGGGTTAAGCCCCGGGCTTTCACATCCGACGCGACAGACCGCCTACGAGCTCTTTACGCCCAATAATTCCGGACAACGCTTGCGCCCTACGTATTACCGCGGCTGCTGGCACGTAGTTAGCCGGCGCTTCTTCTGCAGGTACCGTCACTTTCGCTTCTTCCCTGCTGAAAGAGGTTTACAACCCGAAGGCCGTCATCCCTCACGCGGCGTCGCTGCATCAGGCTTTCGCCCATTGTGCAATATTCCCCACTGCTGCCTCCCGTAGGAGTCTGGGCCGTGTCTCAGTCCCAGTGTGGCCGGTCGCCCTCTCAGGCCGGCTACCCGTCGTCGCCTTGGTGAGCTTCTACCTCACCAACAAGCTGATAGGCCGCGGGCTCATCCTTCACCGCCGGAGCTTTCAACCCCCACCCATGCGAGTGGAAGTATCATCCGGTATTAGACCCCGTTTCCAGGGCTTGTCCCAGAGTGAAGGGCAGATTGCCCACGTGTTACTCACCCGTTCGCCACTAATCCACCCCGAAGGGCTTCATCGTTCGACTTGCATGTGTTAAGCACGCCGCCAGCGTTCGTCCTGAGCCAGGATCAAACTCTCCGTGAATGTCTGCCGGTAATCCGGCGAAACATCATGAGAGCGGAACGACCAACCGGAATAAGGAAGGCCGTTCACAGCGTCCTCGCTGATGCGCCCACCGTGCTTGCGCCCGGCAGGACTTTTTCAAAGGAACCTCGTCCCGACCGAACGGCCGGAGACGGGGTATCAACATATCTGGCGTTGATTTTTGGCACGCTGTTGAGTTCTCAAGGAACGGACGCTTCCTTTGTACTCACCCTCTCGGGCTTTCCTCCGGGCGCTTCCCTTCTGTGTTTCCAACCTTACCAGATCTATTTTCCGTTCCGTTTCCGGTCGGAATTCATTTCCAGTGGCCAGTTGGAAGGCCTTTGCCTATTTGATTGCCTTGCGGCTCTCTTTCGGCGATTCCGACTTTATCAGAAGTTTTCGACCGGCCTGACCGGCCGTTCAATTTCCGAATTATCGGGAGGTGCTCCACCGGAACTGAATTCCAGGGGGCTGACAGATGCTAACTGTAACCGCCGAGCTTGTCCAGCTCTAGGCAACTGTTCGAATCTACCTCCCCACACGTCCCGTGTCAACGGTTTTTGTGGGGCGAAGAGGAGACTAGCAGCCTGATCGGTGTGCCTGCACATCAGGCCGCGGTCGGTACCGCGGCGCTGCGCTCGGCTTCCTCGACGTCGCCCGTCTCGCCGGCCCGCACCGCACGGCCGCCCAGGACGTAGACGTAGACGAGGAAGAGCAGTTCGGCGGCTATGCCTATGCCGATGCGGGCCCAGGTCGGGAGGCCGGAGGGGGTGACGAAGCCTTCGATGGCGCCTGAGACGAAGAGGACCAGGGCGAGGCCTATCGCCATGCCCAGGGCGGCACGGCCTTCCTCGGCGAGGGCCGCACGACGGGTACGCGGGCCCGGGTCTATGACGGTCCAGCCGAGGCGCAGTCCCGTACCGGCCGCGACGAAGACGGCGGTCAGTTCCAGGAGGCCGTGCGGGAGGATCAGGCCGAGGAAGGTGTCGAGGCGGCCCGCCGAGGACATCAGGCCGATGCCCACACCCACGTTGAGCATGTTCTGGAAGAGGATCCAGATGACCGGCAGGCACAGGAAGGCGCCCAGTACCAGGCACATCGCGGCCGCCTGGGCGTTGTTCGTCCATACCTGGGCCGCGAAGGACGTCGCGGGGTGGCTTGAGTAGTACGTCTCGTACTGGCCGCCGGGGCGGGTGAGCTCCCGCAGTTCGCTGGGGGCCGCGATCGAGGACTGGACCTCGGGGTGTGTTCCGATCCACCACCCCAGGAGGACGGCGAGCGCGGTGGACAGGAGCGCCGTCGGGACCCACCAGTGGCGTGCCCTGTAGACCGCGGCGGGGAAGCCGTGTGTGAGGAAGCGGGTGACGTCGCGCCAGGAGGCGCGGCGGGTGCCTGCCACGGCACTGCGCGCGCGGGCCACCAGTTGGCTGAGGCGGCCGGTGAGCTGGGGGTCCGGGGCGCTGGACTGGATCAGGGAGAGATGGGTCGCCGTGCGTTGGTACAGGGCGACGAGTTCGTCGGCCTCCGTCCCGGTGAGACGGCGCCGGCGGCGCAGGAGTGCGTCGAGCCGGTCCCACTCGGCCCGGTGGGCGGACACGAAGACATCGAGGTCCATCGGGTTGGCTGCTCCTCGGCTGCTCGTCGTGTGGTCAGCTTGTCGCACTGCGGCGCGCTGTGCCTCAGCTTGGCAGACTGGCTGTTCTCAGGGCAGTTCGGGGAAGGACGGCGGGCGTGAGTGAGCTTGTGACGGGCGAGGCGGTGGCACTGGAGCTGCGCCCCGCGAAGCTGCCGAGCCGGGTGCTGGCCGTGGTGCTCGACCTGATGGTCGCGGTGGCGGCCTACATCATCGTGACGATCGCCCTGGCCCTGTCCACGGCCTCGCTCGACGAGGCGGCGCAGATGGCCGTGGCGATCGCCTCGTTCCTTCTTCTGCTGGTCGGCGGGCCGATCGCCGTGGAGACGCTCAGTCACGGGCGCTCCCTCGGCAAGCTGGCCTTCGGGCTGCGCGTGGTGCGGGACGACGGCGGGCCCATCAGGTTCCGGCACGCGTTGGTGCGTGGAGCGGTCGGTGTGGTCGAGATCCTGATGACGTTCGGGGTCGTGGCATGCATCGCGTCGCTCGTGTCGGCGCGGGGACGGCGGCTCGGTGACGTGTTCGCCGGAACCCTGGTCGTACGGGAACGGATCCCCGCCGGGCGCATGTCCTTTGTTCCTCCGCCGCCGCCGTGGCTGTCGGGACGGTTCTCCGAACTCGATCTGTCGGGGGTTCCGGACGGGCTGTGGTTGGCCGTCCGGCAGTACCTGACGCGCATGCAGCAGCTGGATCCGCAGGTCGGCCGGGTGATGGCCGAGCGGCTCGCGAACGATGTGGCCGAGCGGACCGGGACTCCGGCGCCGCACGGTGTACCGCCGGCGGCGTTCCTGGCGGCCGTGGTGCAGGAGCGGCAGGCGCGGGAGACGCGGCGGGCGTTCGGTGGCGGGGCTGCCGGTGGCGGTCAGGGCGGGTACGCGGGCACAGGCGGGGGCGGTACCGGCTTGCCGTACGGCTCGGTTCAGCACCGGACTCCGGCGTACGGGCCCGTCCCCCCGAGTCCGGCGCCGGGACCGTTCCAGGGCCCGCCGTTCCAGGCCCCCGTGCAGGGGGCGTTCCAGGCTCCCGTCCGTCCGGTGGCTCTCCCGCCCGCGGCACCCCCGGTGGTCCCGGCGGACGTGCCGGTAGCGCAGGGCGGGCGGGACGCCGACGTGGAGCGTCCCTCCACCGGATTCGCCCCGCCCGCCTGATCCCGGCCTTCGCGCGGCGGGCCAGCGTCAGGCGAAGACCGACGGCGGTGATTCGAGGTCTTCAAGCTCGATGCCGGGGGCCGAGAGCACCACGTCGCCGGACAGGTGCACGGTGTGCTGTTCGCCGGTGTCCAGGGCTGTGACCTGGTATTCCTCCACGGTCAGCGGGCCGTTGTCAGTGGCGTGTGCTTCTCTCGTGATCAGGGCCCAGGACTGGTCGAGGGTGCGCGGGGCGAGGACCGGGTCCGTGAAGGCGACGAGGCGTACACGCGTGGCGGAGGCATCGGGGGTGAGGCGCAGCAGACGTGCGGTGGCGACGAGGAAAGCGGGGGATGTGCCGGTGAAGGCGTGGGCGCGGACATTGCCTTCGGTGGCGTGATCTCCCGTGGGGTCGGTGCGGACCCAGGTGACGCCGTCGAGGGCGGCGCCGCGGACCTGCCAGCCCGACGCGTGGAGTTCGAGGCGGATGAGGCGGCCGCGGTCGTCGATGGCGAGGTCGACGGAACCGGCGGGGGTGGCTTTCCGGGTGGTGTCCCCGGGCCCTGTGCCGGAAGGGGTGGTGAGTTGGGATACGTAGCGCCAGCCGGAGGGGCCGGGCGCGCAGTGGAACCGTTCTTCGGCGAGGGGGGTGTGGTCGTGCGGGTCATGGAGCGAATATCGGCCGCGGGGCATGGTGGCTCGGGTCCTCGATAGGGGGCAGGCCCCCGCCGGTGAGGGCGAGGGCCTGCTGACAACCGTCGTATGAGTGCCGGGCTGTGTGAGCGCTGGGCTCAGTAGCGGTAGTGGTCCGACTTGTACGGGCCCTCGACCTCGACACCGATGTACGAGGCCTGCTCGGGGCGGAGCGTCGTGAGCTTCACGCCGAGCGCGTCCAGGTGGAGGCGGGCGACCTTCTCGTCGAGGTGCTTGGGCAGCACGTAGACGTCGGTCGGGTACTCCTCGGGCTTCGTGAACAGCTCGATCTGGGCCAGCGTCTGGTCCGCGAACGAGTTGGACATCACGAACGACGGGTGGCCGGTCGCGTTGCCCAGGTTCAGCAGGCGGCCCTCGGAGAGGACGATGAGCACCTTGCCGTCGGGGAACTTCCACGTGTGGACCTGCGGCTTGACCTCGTCCTTGACGATGCCGGGGATCTGCGCGAGGCCGGCCATGTCGATCTCGTTGTCGAAGTGGCCGATGTTGCCCACGATCGCCTGGTGCTTCATCTTGGCCATGTCCGCGGCCATGATGATGTCCTTGTTGCCGGTCGTGGTGACGAAGATGTCGGCCTTGTCGACGACCTCGTCGAGCGTGGTGACCTGGAAGCCGTCCATCGCCGCCTGCAGTGCGCAGATCGGGTCGATCTCGGTCACGATCACGCGGGCGCCCTGACCGCGCAGGGACTCCGCGCAGCCCTTGCCCACGTCGCCGTAGCCGAAGACGACGGCGGTCTTGCCGCCGATGAGGACGTCGGTGGCGCGGTTGATGCCGTCGATCAGGGAGTGGCGGCAGCCGTACTTGTTGTCGAACTTCGACTTGGTGACGGCGTCGTTCACGTTGATCGCCGGGAACAGGAGGGTGCCCTCACGCTGCATCTCGTACAGCCGGTGGACGCCGGTCGTGGTCTCCTCGGTCACGCCGCGGATCTCCGAGGCGAGCTGGGTCCACTTCTGCGAGCCGCCCGTGATCGTGCGGTTGAGGAGCTCCAGGACCACCCGGTGCTCTTCGTTCTCGGCGGTGTCGGCGGACGGGACCTTGCCGTCCTTCTCGTACTGGACGCCGTTGTGGACGAGCATCGTGGCGTCGCCACCGTCGTCCAGGATCATGTTCGGACCACCGGTGGGGGTGTTCGGCCAGGTCAGCGCCTGCTCCGTGCACCACCAGTACTCCTCCAGGGTCTCGCCCTTCCAGGCGAAGACCGGGATGCCCTGGGGGTTGTCGGGCGTGCCGTTCGGGCCGACCGCGATGGCGGCGGCGGCGTGGTCCTGGGTGGAGAAGATGTTGCAGGAGGCCCAGCGGACCTCGGCGCCCAGGGCGGCCAGGGTCTCGATGAGTACGGCGGTCTGCACGGTCATGTGCAGGGAGCCGGTGACGCGGGCGCCGGCGAGGGGCTGCGCCTCGGCGTACTCCTTGCGGATCGACATCAGGCCGGGCATCTCGTGCTCGGCGAGCGTGATCTCCTTGCGACCGAAGTCGGCCAGGGAAAGGTCGGCGACCTTGAAGTCCTGTCGGTTGGCGACAGTGGTCATGCGAGCTGCTCCTCGGGTTGGGGCGAGGTCGGTTTCGGCTGGTCTGCGCGGCGGGCACGGTGAGCGCCCCACGGGGCACACGAATGCCCGGTGCCTTGCGCAGCGCAGTCCGTCGGAGGCCCTCTCTCCCTCGGTCGGCCCGTTGGGCCGCCCGACCGCCATCAGCAGCGACGTCTGGCTCGGTTACGAATCTACACCGATCGGCGCAGTGGGCCCCAGTCCGCCTGCGAACAGATCAAGCGGATTTCGAGGGTCCGGTGGGCCGGGGACAAGGGGTAACAGGCTTGGGCAATAGCGGACTTTTGAACTTTTGATCCCGTCCAGGGGTCTGTTGCAGGATGCCGGAGATCGGGAACATGTGCGCGACCTCGCGGACCGCGAACCCCCACGACGAGAAGCCGCGACAGCGGGCGCGGACCCCGGCGACGGACCGCGAGGACAGAGCGCGGACAGACCGTGATCCCCCATGACAAAGGCGTTAGGAGATCCATGTGACCAGTCCGGCCGGAATTCCCCCCACGGGCGGCGGCACCGGCGAGCAGCAGCGGCCGAGGCTGCTCGCGGTGACCGCGTGCCCCACCGGCATAGCCCACACCTACATGGCGGCGGAGAAGCTCTCGCAGGCGGCGGAGCGGCTCGGTGTCGACATGAAGGTGGAGACCCAGGGCTCGATCGGTTCCGAGAACGTCATCACTGACAACGATGTCAGCACCGCGGACGGTGTGATCATCGCCGCCGACAAGGATGTGGACCTGAGCCGGTTCGCCGGAAAGCGGATCGTGAAGGTAGGGGTCGCCGAGGGGATCCACCATCCCGAGCGGCTCATCGAGCAGGTGCGGACCGCGCCCGTCCACGGCGGAGGCGCGACGGCCGGTTCCGGCGCCGGAGCGGCCGGGTCCAGGAACGGCGGGGCCGCGGGCGGCGGCAAGGAGCGCGGGATCGCGTACAAGGCGCTGATGAACGGGGTCAGTTACATGATCCCGTTCGTCGTGGTCGGCGGGCTGCTGATCGCGATCTCGCTCTCGCTCGGCGGGCACACCGATCCGTCCGGCGGCCTGGTCATCCCGAAGGGCTCCTTCTGGATGGACGTCAACAACATAGGCGTCATCGGTTTCCAGCTGATGGTGCCGATCCTGTCCGGCTATATCGCGTACGCCATCGGGGACCGGCCCGCGCTGGTGCCCGGCATGATCGGCGGGTGGATCGCCAACACGGGTTCGCTGTACGACTCCGAGGCGGGCGCGGGCTTCATCGGCGCGATCGTGACCGGGTTCCTGGCCGGGTATCTGGTGCTGGGGATCAAGAAGGTCGAGGTCCCGAAGTTCGTCCGGCCGATCATGCCGATCATCGTGATCCCGATCGTGGCGACGACGGCGCTCGGGCTGTTCTTCATCTACGTGATCGGCGAGCCCATCTCCTGGGTCTTCGAGCATCTGACGGACTGGCTCGGCGGGATGACCGGGACCAGTGCCGTGCTGCTCGGCGCGATCCTGGGGCTGATGATCGCGTTCGACATGGGCGGGCCGGTCAACAAGACGGCGTTCCTGTTCGGTACGGGGCTCATCGCGACCGGCAACCAGGAGGTCATGGGCATGTGCGCCGCGGCGATCCCGGTGATGCCGCTCGGGCAGGGCATCGCCACGCTGATCCGCAGGCGGCTCTACACGGAGCAGGAGCGCGAGACGGGTCTTGCCTCGCTGTTCATGGGGCTGTTCGGGATTTCGGAGGGCGCCATTCCGTTCGCGGCGGCCCGGCCCGCGCAGGTCATCCCCGCCAACATGCTGGGCGGTGCGGTGGCCGGCGCGGTCGCGGGGCTCGCCGGGGTCGAGGACGCTGTGCCGCACGGCGGGCCGATCGTGGCGGTGCTGGGGGCCGTGACGGGCGTACCGATGTTCTTCGTGGCCGTGGCCCTCGGGACCGCGGTGACGGCGCTGACGACGGTCGCGCTCATCGACGTCGGCGAGCGGCGGCGCAAGGGGCAGCCGTCGGCGGAAGACCCGGGAGCGGTGGCGGGCGAAGGCCCCGCGCCGAAGCCCGAGTTCACGCTCGCGGGTGCGGGTGCGGGTGCGGGCACGGGCACAACCGCGGCTCTCTCCCCCGCGGCAACCACCGCCGTGAGCGCTGGTACGGGATCGGGCTCCGACGGCGAGGTTCTCTCCGGATATCTCACCGCCCGGACCGTGAAGCTGCGGCTCGACGCCGGGGGCAAGGAGGCCGCGATCCGGGAGATGGCCGGGCTGCTGGCGGCCACCGGGAAGGTCACCGATGTCGAGGAGCTGGTGCGGACGGCGCTGCGGCGCGAGGAGCAGGGCACGACGGGGCTCGGCGAGGAGATCGCGATCCCGCACGCCAAGACCGATGCGGTGACCGGGCCCGTCGTGGGGTTCGCGCGGTCGGCGGAGGGTGTCGAGTGGGGTTCGCTCGACGGTACGAGGGCCAGGCTGGTCTTCATGATCTCCGTGCCGGAGGCCGCAGCGGGCGACGAGCATCTGCGGATTCTGGCGCTGCTGTCGCGGAAGCTGGTGGACGCGGAGTTCCGTGAGCGGCTGATGACGGCTCCCGACGAGGCGGCGGTTCTCGACGTGCTGCGCGAGATCAGGTAATCGCGCACGGCACACACGACCGGGGCCCGCCGAATCGTTCGGCGGGCCCCGGTCACGTACGGACAGGTCGTCGTACGGAGTTCAGTGGGCGATCAGTCGGAGATCAGTGTTCGGCGGTCGGTACCGGGCCGCCCGGCGAGGCCTCCGGGTCGGCGCCCTTCACTGCCTCGGACTCGTTGTAGATGTCGGGTTCGAGGTAGATGACGCGGGCGATCGGGACGGCCTCGCGGATGCGGGACTCGGCGGCGTTGATCGCCGAGGCGACCTCGGCGGCCGTCTCGTCGTGCTCCACGGCGATCTTCGCGGCGACCAGCAGTTCCTCGGGACCGAGGTGGAGCGTGCGCATGTGGATGATGCCGGTGACCGTGTTGCCGTCGACGATCGCGGCCTCGATCTTCTGGACCGCCTCGATGCCGGCGGCCTCGCCCAGGAGCAGCGACTTGGTCTCGACGGCCAGGACGATCGCGATGACGATGAGCAGGATGCCGATGCAGAGGGTGCCGATGCCGTCCCAGACGCCGTCGCCCGTGGCCAGGGCCAGGCCCACGCCGCCGAGCGCGAGGATCAGACCGACCAGCGCTCCCAGGTCCTCCAGGAGGACGACCGGCAGCTCGGGCGCCTTGGCGTGGCGTACGAAGTCCTTCCAGGACTGCTTGCCGCGCGTCTGGTTGGACTCCTTGATGGCCGTCCGGAAGGAGAAGGTCTCGGCGATGATCGCGAAGACGAGGACGCCCACCGGCCAGTACCAGTGCTCGATCTCGTGCGGGTGCTTGATCTTCTCGTAGCCCTCGTAGATCGCGAACATGCCGCCGACCGAGAAGAGGACGATCGAGACGAGGAAGGCGTAGATGTAGCGCTCGCGGCCGTAGCCGAAGGGGTGTTGCGGGGTCGCCTCGCGCTTGGCCTTCTTTCCGCCGAGGAGCAGCAGGCCCTGGTTGCCGGAGTCGGCGAGCGAGTGCACGGACTCGGCGAGCATCGACGACGAACCACTGAAGAGGAACGCCACGAACTTCGCTACCGCGATGGCGAGGTTGGCGGCCAGTGCCGCCACGATCGCCTTGGTGCCGCCTGACGCGCTCATGTGTTCCTGATGTCCCTTCGTCTGCCACTCGGCTGGCACTCGGCTGGCACTCGTCTGTCACCCGGCTGCCCCGGCCGGCGGCCGTCAGGCCGCCGGCCCGCATTTTGCCTGCCCTTTGCGGTGGGCCATTGTTGCAGCCCGAACCGGCCCCGGAGCACCGGGCCGCCACAGTGGTGCCGGGTGATTCCCTCAGGCGACGACCGTGGCCCGGAAAATCGTCCCGTTTCCGGAGGCTTCCACCTTTTCGCCCGCCGGTACGAACACGGAGCCACCGGGGGCGAGCGTGGTGTCGCCCGTCCGTACGGAGCCCGCGGTGCACAGCAGGATCTGCGGGGTGCGCCGGGTGAGGTCGCGGGCGGGCCCGCCCTCCGGGAGGACGTACCGGGAGAGGCGGAACTCGTCGATGGGGGTCTCGTAGACCTCCTCGCCGTCCGGGGACGCCTCGGGGCGCAGTACGCCCGGGTCGCCCGCCTCGAAGCGGACGATACGCAGGAGTTCGGGGACGTCGACGTGCTTGGGGGTGAGTCCGCAGCGCAGCACGTTGTCGGAGTTGGCCATGATCTCGACGCCGAGCCCGTTCAGATACGCGTGCGGCACACCGGCGCCGAGGAACAGGGCCTCGCCGGGCTGCAGTTGTACGTAGTTGAGAAGCATCGCGGCGATGACACCCGGGTCACCGGGGTAGTGGTGGGCGATCGAGGCGTACGGGGCGTGGGCACCGCCGAGCCGGGCGCAGGCCGCGGCGGCCTCGGTGACCGTGGTGGCCATCAGCTCGGGGTCGGCGGTGAGTACCGCGGTCAGCACCTCGCGCAGCGCGGCCTCTTCGGGGTGCGCGTGCAGCAGGTCGACGTACGGCTTGAGGGAGTCGACCTCCAGGGCCGACAGCAGTTCGGCGGCCTCCAGCGGGGCGCGGAATCCGCACAGACCGTCGAACTCCGTGAGCGCGCAGATCAGTTCGGGCTTGTGGTTGGCGTCCTTGTAGTTGCGGTCCGGTGCGCCGACCGGGACACCGCGGCGCTCCTCTTCCTCGTACCCCTCCTTCGCCTGGGTCAGGTCGGGGTGCACCTGGAGGGAGAGGGGGGCGCCCGCGGCGAGGATCTTCAGCAGGAACGGGAGCCGCGGGCCGAATTTCGCGACCGCCTCGGTGCCCAGTTCACGCTCGGGGGCCGCGTCGATGACCTCGGTGAGTGGGCCGCGGGGGGTGCGCGAGGGTGCGCCCGGGTGGGCGCCCATCCACATCTCGGCCTGCGGTTCGCCGGTCGGCTCGGTGCCGAGGAGCCGCGGGATGGCCGTGGTGGAACCCCAGGCGTAGGGGCGGACGGTGTTGTCGAGGCGGTCCATGGTGTGTCTCGTTCTCCGTACGTGTGCCGGTACGCATGCTGGTACGCGTTCTGGAACCTGTGCTGGTACGCGTCCTGATCGACGGGGGCTGCGGGATCCGCGGGTCGTACGGATTCTGTGGGCTCTCCGGTCAGGAGGTGTCGCTCAAGGTCAGGCCGTCGAGGCGAGCGCCAGGTAAACGGCGGCGAAATCGGTGACGGCGATCAGTTCGGCGAGTGTTTCCAGGTCGCCGCCCTCCTCCGGTTCGAGTTCGCTGAGCGCCGTGTCATGGCTGAGGGCCAGCTCGCGGGCGGCCGGGGCGGCGGTGCGCCCGCCGGCCGGGCGGTCGCGCAGCAGGACCACGCGCGCGTGGACGACCTGCGCCTCCTCGACCCGGTCGCGGAAGAAGTCGTCGGGGTCGGCGCCCGCGGCCAGGGTGCCCGCGAGGAGCACGCTGTGCGCGGCCAGTGCCTCGGGCAGCTCGGCGGTGAGCGCGGGGCGCCCCGCGAGTTCGGCCAGGGCGGCGACGAAGCGGCGGCCCGCCGGGCCCGCGGCGTCGCCCTCGGTCCAGATCACCGGAAGTGCCTCGGCGAGTTCGGAGGCGAGCGTCTTGGCGGGGTTGCTGTAGGTCGCGATGGCCGGGCCGCAGCGCTCGGCCACCTGGTCCAGCCGGTCGGCGACCTTCTGCAGGGCCTCGGGCGGCGCGGACAGCAGGCCGGTGCGGTCGAGCAGCGCGAGCAGCGGGGTGAGCAGCGCCCACAGCGAGCCGGGGGCCGAGGCGGCGGCCGGGGCCTGCGGCTCGTAGGGGGCGGTCGCCATCGGTACGGAGAGGCCGTGGGCGACGGCCACCGCCTCGATGAGCGGGGTGCGGGGCGGGCAGACGGCGACGACGGTGAGGCCGCGCCGGTAGGCCTGCTCGACGAGGAGCGAGAGGCCGGGCTCGCTGCCGTCGGGCGTGGCGACCAGGAGCAGGTCGACGGGGCCCGCCCAGCCGGGCAGTTCCCAGAGCAGGGCGCCCGCGGCGGGGGCCACGCCCCGGGGGGTGAGCCGGGTGACGGGGCAGGCTGCGCCGGCCAGCGAGCCGAGCAGGTCGGCGACGCAGGTGGCGGCCAGGCCGGGGCCCGCGGTCAGGATGGCGCGCGGGCGGCCGTCGGGCTTCAGCTCGGCGATGCCGGCCTCGGTGGCGTGCCGGACCGCGGTGCGTACGCGGGCGCCTGCCTCGGCGGCGCCGCGGAGCAGGTCCCGCCGGTCCGCGCGGGCCAGCGCCTCCTGGTCGTCGAGGATTGATTCGTCGAACATGGTGGGCAGCCTCCGGACACCTGGCGGGGTCGCTTCTCTGTGGCCTGTGACCTGTGACGTGTCTGTGTGGCCTGTGACGTGCGGGGTCCTACGCGGGGCGGCGGGCCTCGTCCACCAGGAGGACGGGGATGTCGTCCCTGACGGGGTAGGCCAGGCCGCAGTCCTTGCCTGTGCAGATCAGTTCGGCCTCCTGGTCGTTGCGGGAGGCCTCCTTGAGGGGGGCGTGGCAGGCCGGGCAGGCGAGGATCTCCAGGAGGCCGGCTTCTAGCGGCATGTCAGGTCCCTTCGGGGCGGGGTCTGGGGCGGGGGTGTGCGGTGATGTGGCCTGGTCAGGGTACCGCCGCGGGTGGGTGGGCGTGGGGGGTGTTCGCCCCCGCCGCCCCTACCCTTCCCGTCACTGCATGGGGGCTGCACTGCATGGGGGCTGCGCCCCCTCGCCCCCATATCGCGCTGCGCGCTCGTCCTCAAACGCCGGACAGGCTGAATACGTCGCGGACGGGCTGGAACGAACCAGGCGTCCTCAGGCTCTGATGATCGTCAGGACCTCGTCGCGGACCTTCGTCATCGTCGACTCGTCGCGGGCCTCCGCGTTCAGGCGCAGGAGGGGCTCCGTGTTGGAGGGGCGGACGTTGAACCACCAGTCGGCGGCGGCGACGGTGAGGCCGTCGAGTTCGTCGAGGGTGACGTCCTCCCGGCCCTCGTACGCCGTCCTGATCGCGGCGAGGCGGGCGGCCTGGTCGTCGACCGTGGAGTTGATCTCGCCGGAGCCGGCGTAGCGGTCGTACTGGGCGACGAGGGCGGAGAGGGTGCCCTCCTGCCCGCCGAGGGCCGCGAGGACGTGGAGCGCGGCGAGCATGCCGGTGTCCGCGTTCCAGAAGTCCTTGAAGTAGTAGTGCGCGGAGTGCTCGCCGCCGAAGATCGCGCCGGAGGCGGCCATCTCGGCCTTGATGAAGGAGTGGCCCACGCGGGTGCGTACCGGTGTGCCGCCGTTCTCCCGGACGACCTCCGGGACCGACCAGGAGGTGATCAGGTTGTGGATGACCGTGCCCTTGCCGCTGTGCCTGGCCAGCTCGCGGGCGGCGACCAGGGCGGTGATCGCGGACGGGGAGACCGGCTCGCCGCGCTCGTCGACGACGAAGCAGCGGTCGGCGTCGCCGTCGAAGGCGATGCCGAGGTCGGCGGACTCCTCGCGGACGCGCTTCTGGAGGTCGACGATGTTCGCCGGGTCCAGCGGGTTCGCCTCGTGGTTCGGGAACGTGCCGTCCAGCTCGAAGTACATCGGGACGAGGGTCAGGGGCAGGCCGGCGAAGACGGTCGGGACCGTGTGTCCGCCCATGCCGTTGCCCGCGTCGACCACGACCTTCAGGGGGCGGTTCGAGGTCAGGTCGACGAGGCCGCGCAGGTGCGCCGCGTAGTCCTCCAGCGTGTCGCGCCGCGTGATCGTGCCCTGCGCCCGGGCTGCCGAGGCCGGGGCTCCCGAGTCGATCCAGGACTCCACGAGTTCACGGATCTCGGTGAGGCCGGTGTCCTGGCCGACGGGGGCCGCTCCCGCCCGGCACATCTTGATGCCGTTGTACCGGGCCGGGTTGTGCGAGGCCGTGAACATCGCGCCCGCGAGGCCGAACGCCCCCGACGCGTAGTACAGCTGGTCCGTCGAGCAGAGCCCGACCTCGGTCACGTCGACGCCGCGCGCCGCCGCCCCGCGGGCGAAGGCCCGCGACAGGCCCGGTGACGAGGGGCGCATGTCGTGACCGGTCACGATCGCGTCCGCTCCCGTCACCTGCACGAAGGCCGCACCGAACAGCTCGGCCAGCGTCTCGTCCCACTGGTCCGGGACCACCCCGCGTACGTCGTACGCCTTAACGAGCTGCGACAGATCAGCGGTCACTGCCAACCCTCCTGGAGTCCTCGACGGTGACCCCAAACTACCCGCACGCACCGACTCCCGGCCGTGCGGGACCTGAGCGGGCACATGCGGACATCACCGTCGAACTTCGCGAGGGCCCGGAGAGGACCTGGGGAGGAACTGGGGAGGACTTCGCACGGTTCTCGCCGGGTCGTCTCCGGCCCCCGCGCGGGCTTACGGAAGCATCCATTCCAGGACCGGGGAGCTCTGTCCCACGACGATCAGGCACATGACCAGCAGGAGTCCGAGGCTCCAGGGGAGCACCTTGCGCAGCAGGTCGCCCTCGCGGCCCGCGAGTCCGACCGCCGCGCAGGCGATGGTGAGGTTCTGCGGGGAGATCATCTTGCCCAGGACACCGCCCGAGCTGTTGGCGGCCGCGAGGAGTTCAGGAGACAGGCCTGACTCCCTCGCCGCGGTCACCTGGAGGGCGCCGAAGAGCGCGTTGGCCGAGGTGTCCGAGCCGGAGACCGCCACGCCGAACCAGCCGAGGACGGGCGACAGGAAGGCGAGCCCCGCGCCGGCCGCCGCCACGAAGTGGCCGATCGTGGCCGCCTGTCCGGACAGGTTCATGACGTAGGCGAGCGCCAGGACGGAGGTGACGGTGAGGATCGCATACCTCAACTCGTGGACCGTGGCCGCCCATTCCCTGAGCGCCACGCGCGCGTGCACCCCGAGCACGGCGGCCGTGCACACCCCGGCGAGCAGCACCAGCGTGCCACCGGTGGACACGATCGGCCAGGTGAAGACATTGCCGCCGACCGGATCGCCGTCGGGGTTCACCACGTTCAGGAAGGGCCAGTCGAAGACGCGGGTCGCCTTCGCCAACTGGTCCTTGACGGGCGGGATCTGGGCGATGGAGAAGATCACGACGATCAGTACGTACGGGGCGTACGCGCGCAGCACCTCACGGCGCGGGTCCTCCTCGTCCAGGTCCTCGCTGCGGGTGCCCGTGAGGACGGCGGCCCGTACGGGTTCGGCGGCGGGCCTGCGCGCGTGCGGCACCGCCATCAGCGCGCCCGCTCCGGCCAGCGCGGCGCCGATGTCGGCGAGTTGGGCGGAGACGTAGTTGGAGGCGGCGAACTGGGCGACGGCGAAGGCGACTCCGCACGCCATCGCGGGCACCCAGGTCTCGCGCAGGCCGCGCCGCCCGTCCACCAGGAAGACGAGAACCAGGGGCACCACCAGGGCGAGCAGCGGGGTCTGGCGGCCCACCACGGAGGCGACGGTGTCCAGCGGCAGGTCGGTGACCTGGGCCAGTGTCACGACCGGTGTGCCCATCGCCCCGAAGGCGACCGGCGCGGTGTTGGCGACCAGCGCGACCACCGCCGCGCGGACGGGGTCGAAGCCGAGCGCGACGAGCATCACCGAGCAGATCGCGACGGGCGCGCCGAAGCCCGCGAGCGCCTCAAGGAGCGCGCCGAAGCAGAACGCGACGACTAGCGCCTGGATGCGCGGGTCGTCGGAGAGCCGTCCGAAGGAGCGGCGCAGGATGTCGAAGTGCCGGGTGCGGACGGTCATCCGGTAGACCCAGAGGGCGTTGACGACGATCCACAGGATGGGGAAGAGGCCGAACACCGCCCCCTGGGCGGCACTGGAGAGCGTCTGGCCGGCCGGCATGCCGTACACGAGCCAGGCGACCAGGGCGGCGGCCGCGAGGCCGATGAGACCGGCCAGGTGCGCCTTCATGCGGACCCCGCCGAGCAGGACGAGGACGAGGACGAGGGGCAGGGTCGCGACGAGCGCGGACAGACCGAGCGAGTCGGCCACGGGCTCAAGTTCCTGGACGTACACGGAGCCTCCCCCGATTCCGCTATGCGGAAATCAATTTCTCATGGGCCGGGGAAAATGGTCGTGTCCGCGACAAGCGCGCGTCAATGGTCGTGCGCCGCTGAGTGAAACGTGCACCGAATACACACGGGACACAGGGGTCACATGGGACACCACAGGGTGAAGCCCCCTCCGGAGAGGGCGGGTTCAGGAGTCCGGTGAACGGAGGACCCGCAGGTGGCCGCGGCGGGCGACCTCCATCGGGTCCGCGCCGCGGGCGTTGCCGCCGCCCTGCCGCGGGGCGCGGTCCTGCGGGCGGGCCGCCTCACGGACGGCGTTGGCGAGCGCTTCCAGGTCGTCACCGCTGGGGCGGGAGGGAGCGGAGCTGTCGGCGAGCCGGACGACCTCCCAGCCGCGCGGGGCGGTGAGGCGCTCGGAGTGCTCGGCACACAGGTCGTAGCAGTGGGGTTCGGCGTAGGTGGCGAGCGGGCCGAGGACCGCGGTCGAGTCGGCGTAGACGTACGTCAGCGTCGCTACGGCGGGACGGCCGCAAGCGGTGCGCGAACAGCGACGTACAGGGCTCACGATGTTGGACGGTACCTCACTCCTGAGCGGGCCGCGACGACTCTCCCCCGGCTCACCCCACCGTGTCGTGCTGTGACGCCTGACACAGAGGGTCTTCGGCGGGCCTGTTTGACCTGCGGGTACGGGTGTTGACGATGTGGCGGACAGGCTCGGAAGAGGTCGCGTTCCCGTACAAAAGCTGTCAACTTCCGTTATTTGTACGGCCCTGGAGGATACGGAAACCAGCCTGAGCTTGGCTGGAATGCTCATGCTGCGACACGCCGGGGGCGGGCCCCCGAAGTCGTCCGGCGTGACGGTCCGCAGCCGCGGGCGGGACGCGTGCCGTGTGCGGGCGGGGGCAGGGCGCGGGGACTACTCTTCGTCAGTGATGGACAACCCCGTACCGCCCCCTCCCGCCGAACCCAGGCCCCGCCGTCGTGATCGGCACGGGCGCGGGATGCGTGGACCCGTGGCGCCACCGCAGGTGCCCCTCTCGGCCAGTCGCGCCGAGGTGTTCGCGGATCTGGTGCAGGACTCCGTGGAGCGGTTGGAGCGGCGGTGGCCGCAGCTTTCCGACATCGAGTTCATGGTGCTGGAGGTGCCCCGGTTCGATCCGGCCGGTGACGAGGGCTGGGGCGACGAGGCGGTGCCGCTGGGTGGCACGGCTCCGGCGCACGAGGGCCGTCCCGCGCGGGTCATCGTCTACCGGCGCCCCGTCGAGATCCGTACCAAGAGCCGCGACGAGCGGGCCGCCCTGGTGCACGAGATCGTGGTGGAACAGGTCGCCGAGCTGCTGGGGCTGACACCGGAGACCGTCGATCCCCGGTACGGGGAGGACTGAGCCCCCGGCGCCGTGGCCGGGTCCCCTCCCCCCGGTGCCGCTACTTCTGCAGCACCGAGAGGTCCTGCTCGGCGTTCGGTACCTTCACCGTTCCCCGGTCGTCCGGGAGGGTCTGCACGGTGAACATCGGTACGCCGCCCTCGGCCGCTTCGAGCATGCGCGACGCGTGGACGGGGCCACCGGACAGCCGCTCCACCGTGAGCGCGTACGTGCCCTTGAGGCCGCTGGGCTCGGGCAGCCGCACGTTCTGAGTGGTACCGGCCCTGATCGTGTACGTCTTCGAGGCGGCCGTTCCGCCGTCGCTGCCCGCGGAGGCCGTGACCTTGACCTTCGCGCCGCGGCCGGGGGCGACCAGGGAGAGCGTGGATCCCTTGGCCCGGTTGTCGGCGGCCGTCGCACGCGCGCCCACCGGGCCCGTGGCGGGGATGAACGCCGTCTCCTGGTTGTCGCCCTTGCCGCGGACGACCCGCAGGGCCGCGACGACGGGGGCGGAGGTCCCGGTCGGGGTCAGCACCAGGGAGCCCGCCTCGCCGCGCGTGACGTCGCCGAGGTCGACGGCGGCCGTCATCCCGGCCTTCACGTGCAGCGTCTCGTGCCCGGCGGGAGTGATCATCCCGGTCGGCGAGGCCAGCCGCACCTTCAGGTCGGCGTCGACGTCGCCGGGCACGAAGGCGACCAGCCGTACGGAGGTGGCGTCCTTCGGGATGCCCGGCAGGACGAGGCTGCCCGCCGGAGCGGCGGAGGCGGCGAGCCAGTCCCCGCCCAGCGTGTCGTCCACGGCCTGGACGGCGGCGGCCACCCGGCCGCTGCGGACCGTGACGTGCACGGTGAGGTTGGTCTCCGGCTCGTCGATGAGGGTCGACAGGAGCACCGACTCGCCGGCGTGCGGCGGGATCTTGATGCCCTCTCCGACCGTCGACTTGAGGGCGCCGTCCTTGCCGTACAGCTCGATGTCGGCGACGGCGGCGGAGTCGTCGGGATTGGTCAGGTGCACGTAGTCCGTGCGCTCCTTGGCGGTGCTGGCGCCCGGGAACCAGAAGTCCGTGTCCGGGGCCGAGCAGTTGGTGCCGAGCAGGCCGCGGCCGTCGCCCGCCTCGACCTCGGTGGTCTGCTGGACGGTCCAGCCGGGTGCGAACCTGCCCTCGGCCGTGCCGACGAGCGCGGGCGACTCGGCGCCCGAGGCCTCGGCCGTGACCGGCTTCCCGGGCTCCTTCGGCGTCAGGACGGGCTTCTCCTTCTTGCCGGACTCCCCGCCGTCCCCCTTGCCGTCCTGCTTCCCGTCCCCGTCGCCGGACCCGGACCCGTCGGACTCGCCGTCGGCCGACTGCGCGCCCGCGGCCACCAGTTCGGCCTTGCCGTCCGTACCGGTGCCCTTGGTGACGGGCGTGAAGGACGTGTACGCGGTCTCCGCGAGGTCCGAGGTGCTCGGAGTGGGGCAGAGGAGGCTGGTGCGCTCCACGGGCAGCTGGGCGGCCGCCTCGGCCGTGTCCGTGCCGGAGGCCTGCGGCTCGGACATCGAGGCGAAGCCGGTGACGGCGGCGAGCGCGGCCACGCCGGCGATCAGGGACACGGTGGTGCGGTTCACTGCTGGCTCCCGTCGGGGCGCTCACTGTCGGTGCCGTGCGGCGGTTGCTGCTGCTGCGCCTGTTGCTGTTGCTGTTGCTGTTGCTGCTGGTCGTACTGCGGGTCGTAGCCCTGGCCGTACGTCTGCGACGGGTCGTACCCCGCGTTCCCCTGGCCGTACGCCGCGTACGGGTCGTAGTGGTCCGCCTGGTACGGGTCCGCCTGGTACTGCTGCTGCTCGTAGGTGCCCGCCGGGTACTGCGGGGCGCCCTGGTACTGCTGCTGGTCGTAGGTGCCGTACTCGGCGCCGTACGTCGTCGCGTCCCACTCGTCGTAGCCCTGCTGGTGCGGAACCGGGGCGGCCACGGGGACCCCCTCCGGCGCGGGCGGGGCGTCGGGCGGGAACGTGTCGGACCGCTCCGCGGGCTCGGCCTGCTCGGTCTGTTCGGCCTCCGCCTGGGCGCGCAGCCGGCGGGCCCTGCGGCCCTCGCCGGACGCGGCCTGGACGGGCACGGCGGCCTCCTCCTCGGGGAGGTCGTCGTCGACGTCGCGGCGCCGGCCCGGCAGCGCGAGCACCACGAGGACGACGGCGAGCGCGCCCTGCGCCCACAGCCAGCCCGTGTGGCTCATCGGCGCCTCGAAGGTGACGTCCAGCCGGCCCCCGGCGGCGGGCAGTTCGAAGCCCTGGGCCCAGCCGTCGACCGTCTTCTTGGTGAGCGGTTTCCCGTCGAGGGTGGCCGTCCAGCCCTCGTCGGCCGTGTCCGCGAGACGCAGGATGCGGCCCTCGGCACCGGAGGGGATCTTCGTGTGCAGTTCGACGGGGCCCGCGGCGATGGGCTGCGGGTCACCGGAGGCGGGGACGACGGCCGCGCGCGCGACCTGCCGGTCGACGCGCCACAGGGCGCTGCCGTCCTGCTGGCTCAGCCGGCTCAGGCCAGGCGTGGCGTCCAGGACGCGGCTGACCTCGCGGGGCGCGCCGTCGCGGACCAGGACGTACCGCACGGCGAAGCCGCCGAGCTGGTCGGCCTGGTCGGCGCCGGAGCCCGCCACGAGGTTGGCGACGACCTTGTCGAGCGTCTTGTTCTCGCCGTCCGCCGCTGCCAGTTCGGCGTCGCCGAGGCGGGCGCCGGAGCCGCGCACGAGGGTGTAGCCGACCTCGGTCGCGGAGTCGCTGCCGAGGACGAGCGTGCGGGCCTGGTCGCGGGTGCCGCTCTCCTCGGCGACGAACGCGGGCACCTGGACGGGGTCGCGTCGCTCCAGGGGCCCGTCGGCGCCGCGGATCATCCAGCCGGCGGCGATGAGCAGGGGCCCGGCGGCCGAGGCGAAGGCGATGAGGACGGCGACCGGCTGACGCCAGCCGAAGCTCTGCTCGGCCACGCGCGAGCGTGCCCCGTCGGCGCCGAGCGCGGCGGCGGCGAGGAAGGCGAGGCCGTAGACGAGGGTGGCGGGGCCGGCCCAGGTGGAGCCGTTCGAGAGGGCGGCGAAGACGAGCGCGACCAGCGCGGCCGTCCAGGCGGCCCAGATGCCCAGTTGCCGTTCCGCGCGCATCAGGGCGGCCACGGCGGCGCACACGATGCCGATGAGCATCAGCCCGCTGACCGTGCCGGGGCCGCCGGGGCTCGCGCCCAGCAGGTCGAGTGCTGAGGCCGCCCCCGACTCGTACTCCATGCCGGCCTCCTGGAAGAAGCCGAACGGGAGCAGGGTGAGCGACCAGGGGGCGAGGGCCAGCAGCGGGGTGCCGAGCTGGGCCAGGAAGCGCAGCCCGTAGGCGGCGATGTCACCGCGGCGCACGACCGCGAGGGCGACTCCGAGCACCAGCGCGATGGGCCACACGATCGGCGTGAACGCGGTGGCGAGGGTCAGCAGGAGCGCGTACGCCCAGGTGGCGCGCCAGCTGCCGCGGCCCGACTCCGAGGCGAGACCGCTGGCCGCGATGCCCGCGCGGGCGATGAGGGGCAGCAGCACGGCGAGCACGGCGGTGCCGAGACGGCCGCCCGCGAGCGCGCCGGTGGCGGCGGGCAGGAAGGCGTACGCGACGGACGCCCAGGCGCGCAGCAGGCGCGACTCGACGAGCGGCCGGGAGACGAAGTAGGCGGCGAAGCCGGCCAGCGGTACCGAGCCGATCAGCAGGACGGTGACCGCGAGACCCGTCGATCCGAACAGCACGCTCGCGAGCATGGCGACGAGCGCGAGGTAGGGCGGCGCCGACTGGGTGCCGCCGGCGCCCACGGGGTGCCAGCCGTCCAGGTAGCGCGACCACAGTGCGGAGGAGTCCGCGGGGGCGGGCAGCAGCGCGCCGCCCGCGAGCGCACCGCTGCCGAGGAGTTCACGGCTGGCGATGAGGGAGAAGAAGAGGAGCACCACGAAGACCATCGGCCCGGGCTTGCGGGCGACGCGCTTGAGGCGGGCGAACTGCTCGATCTGCAGGAAGTCGGCGTCGTCGCCGCCCGGTCCGGACTCGACGGCGCTGCCGTGGCGGCCCGCCGCGTTCAGTTCGGGGTCGGAGCGGCCCACGAGGTTGCCCGCGGCCTGTTCGACGGTGGCCCTGACCGTGGCGCCGGGGGGCGGGAACAGTGCGCGCATCTCCCCCTTGTCGACCTGGGGGCTGCCGCGCCTGCGCCGGCCCGCGATGATGCGCTCGGGACGCAGCAGGGTGCCCAGGAGGCCGCGGATCTCGTCGACCGCCTGTCCGGGGGCCTTGCCGACGAGGTAGGCGACCGTGCGCAGCAGGGTGCCCAGTACGAGCCGCACCAGGATCCAGGGAAGGACCGCGCTGCGGGCGTTGACGAGGAGGGTGTAGGCGGCGCCCGCCTTGTCGACCTTGTGCGGGGAGGCGGAGGTGCGGCCCACGCAGTCGACGGTGCGGCGCTCGCGGGAGGACGCCTCGGCGTGCCGTACGACCGCTTCGGGGGCGACCAGGACGCGGTGGCCCGCGGACTGGGCGCGCCAGCACAGGTCGATGTCGTCACGCATCAGGGGCAGCCGGCGGTCGAAGCCGCCGAGCTCCTCGTAGACGTCGCGGCGGATCAGCATGCCGGCGGTGGACACGGCCAGCACGGGAGTCACGTGGTCGTGCTGGCCCTGGTCCTGCTCGCGCCGGTCGAGGCCGGTCCAGCGGCGGCCGCTGTTGGCGATGGTGACGCCGACTTCGAGGAGCTGTCTGCGGTCGTACCAGCCGCGGAGCTTGGGGCCGATGACGGCGACGTCCTTGCCGAGCTCCTGCTCGTTCTCCACGACGCGCAGCAGCTGGGCCAGGGCGTCGGGCTCCGGGGCGCAGTCGTCGTGCAGGAGCCACAGCCACTGCTCGGGCTCGCCGTGCGGCAGCTCCGGCATGTCGTAGGTGTCGTCGCGCCAGGTGCGGGTGACGGGGTCCCAGCCGCTGGGGCGCTTCAGGTACGGAAGCTCCTCCGGGGTCAGCACGCCCGCGATGCGGACGGCCTCCTCGACGGCCTGGCCGAAGCCGGTGCGCCGGGCGAGGTGGAGCACCCGGTCCGCGCCGAGGGCGTCGGTGACCAGCTGGGCGGAGTCGTCCGCGCTGCCGGTGTCGGCCGCCACGGCGTTCTGCACGGGGCGTTCCTGGCCGAGGAGCCCGGCGAGGGCGTCGGGCAGCCAGCGGGCGCCGTCGTGCGAGACGAGCACGGCGGTGACCACGTGCCTCGGGAACTCGGGCGGGCGCCCCGGATCGGACGCCGCCGAGCCTGCCGGGTCGAACGCTGCGGGGGCAGTGTCGTACTGACCTGCCGAATGGCTGTGCACGGACATCGAGGTACGGGCCCCGGTTCGCTGGACTGCGGTGGACGCCTGTGTCCTTGAGGGGACCACGGGGCGTCTCGGACGGAGGCCCACACTAACGGCTGCACAACAGCGCGGCCCGCCGCCTGTGGACAACCCACCTGCGCCGGGCCGTGCGTTACGTATCAGTACGTAGTGGTGTGCGCCGTTCGATCGGAACGCGAACGAAGAACGACCGGATGCGATCAGGTCGCTATCGAGCCACGATCAGACGGCTGCCTTCTTCAGACGACGCCGCTCGCGCTCGGACAGTCCGCCCCAGATTCCGAAGCGTTCGTCGTTGGCGAGTGCGTATTCGAGGCATTCGGAGCGGACCTCACAGGCGAGGCAGACCTTCTTGGCCTCGCGGGTGGAGCCGCCCTTCTCGGGGAAAAAGGACTCGGGGTCCGTCTGCGCGCAGAGCGCCCGCTCCTGCCAGCCGAGCTCCTCTTCGGCCTCGTCGACCAGCAGTTCCTGAAACAGCTCGGTCATGTGCGCCCCTCGTCCGTCTCGCGTCCCCGTGATGCTGCCGCTACCGATTTCGGCTGAACGACACGAGTGAAATTACAAGTGCGCCGATCCGGGCCAGTCAAGCCGAGATCTGCTATTGGGCCCCTTATTCACTCTGCGGAACCAAGGCTTTGCGGAAAGTGTTCAAATCGGTATAAACCCTGACAGCCGAAAGAGAGCCAGTGAGGCGTCGACTCCGCACAGGACTTGTACAGAGGAAGACGCCCGGGAGTTCGATCTCGTTCCGACACGATCGACGAAGCGAACCGGATCACATATGGATCACCGGGATCGCACAAGGACCAGGGGGTCGCGCCGAGGCTCGTGCGCCCGGTTGTGCGCCATGTGTCCCGACAACCTCGTGCACAAACCTTTCACCTATGAGGTGGCCCGGAAGAGGTGAAAGATCTCCCACATATCGGACGTCAAGTTGACAGTGCGGGTGTGAACCGGTGTGCTGGTGGGCATGCTCGCGAACTTGGCACTCACCTCGACCCGCACCGCCGGGTCCCTCGGTGCTGTCCACGCTCGCTGTAGCTGTTGCTGTCGCAGCTGTTGAGCTCACCGCGCTCCCGCTGCCGCCGAGTCCACTGAGACCGGCCGCTGGTCCCTCCGCCCGTACCAGGGCACACCTCACGCCCGTGATCCGGGCGGCCGGTACGTGACATCCCAGACCTCCAGCACTCTCTCCGCCGAGGAAACCACCGCACTCCATGAACAGCGACAGCGACCTCCAGATCGCCGGCGACATCCTCGAAGTACTGCACCTGCTCCAGCCGCCGCGCGAACATCCGGCCACCGTGTCCGAGTTCGTCGGCCTCGCCCGCTCCATCGCCGCCGACCGCTCCCAGTGGGAGCACCTCGTCCGCTACGACGCGGCCTCCCGCTGGTACCACCGGCTGCGCACCGGCCCCGGCTACGAGGTGTGGCTGCTGTCCTGGGTCCCCGGACAGGGCAGCGGGCTGCACGACCACGGCCCCTCCTCCGGCGTGCTCACCGTCCTGGAGGGCGCGCTGACCGAGCGCACCGAGCGGGGCACGCGGGCGCTCGGCACGGGCGCGCAGCGGGTGTTCGCGCCCGGCTACGCGCACGAGGTCGTCAACGACTCGCTCGAACCGGCCATAAGCCTGCACGTCTACCACCCCGGGTTGACGGAGATGCCGATGCTCCCCCAGTCGCAACTCCGTTCGGCCGGGGAGACCCCCAACGCCCGGTGCTCGGTGGCCGAGGTCTCGTAACCGGCTGACGCGTTGTCGTACCCGCCTGCGAGACTGCATGCCATGCGCATTGTGGTTCTGGCAGGCGGCATCGGCGGTGCCCGGTTCCTGCGTGGTCTCCAGCAGGCCGCGCCGGACGCGGAGATCACCGTCATCGGCAACACCGGGGACGACATCCACCTCTTCGGGCTGAAGGTCTGCCCGGACCTCGACACGGTGATGTACACGCTCGGTGGCGGTATCAACGAGGAACAGGGCTGGGGACGGGCCGACGAGACGTTCCACCTCAAGGAGGAGCTGGCGGCCTACGGCGCCGGTCCCTCCTGGTTCGGACTGGGCGACCGGGACTTCGCGACGCACATCGTGCGTACGCAGATGCTGAGCGCCGGATATCCGCTCAGCGCCGTCACCGAGGCACTGTGCGACCGGTGGAAGCCCGGTGTCCGGCTGATCCCCATGTCCGACGACCGCGTCGAGACGCATGTGGCCGTCGAGATCGACGGCGAGCGCAAGGCCGTCCACTTCCAGGAGTACTGGGTGCGGCTGCGGGCCTCCGTCGACGCGCACGCGGTGGTGCCCGTGGGAGCCGACCAGGCCAAGCCGGCGCCCGGCGTGCTGGAGGCCATCGCCTCCGCGGACGTCATCCTCTTCCCGCCGTCCAACCCCGTCGTGTCCATCGGCACGATCCTCGCCGTACCGGGCATCCGGGAGGCGATCGCCGAGGCCGGGGTGCCGGTGGTCGGCCTCTCCCCCATCGTCGGGGACGCGCCCGTGCGCGGCATGGCCGACAAGGTCCTCGCGGCGGTCGGCGTCGAGTCCACCGCGGCGGCGGTCGCCGAGCACTACGGCTCGGGGCTCCTCGACGGATGGCTGGTCGACACGGTGGACGCCGCCGTCGTCGAGCGCGTCACCGAGGCGGGCATCCGCTGCCGGGCCGTCCCGCTGATGATGACCGACCTCGGCACGACGGCCGAGATGGCCCGCGAGGCGCTGACGCTGGCCGAGGAGGTGCGGGGCGCTTGAGCGACGGCGACGAGATGTCCGGGGGTACGGGGGCGCCGGTGAGCGGGATCCCGACGGACGCGCCGGGCTACCGGGTGTGGGCGCTCCCAGGACTGCCCGAGGTACGGCCCGGGGACGACCTCGCCAAGCTGATCGCCAGCGCGGTCGCCGGTGCCGGTACCACTGCCGGGCCGGGGCTCGTGGACGGGGACGTGCTGCTGGTCACCTCGAAGATCGTGTCCAAGGCCGAGGGCCGGGTCGTCGAGGCGATGGACCGGGAGGCCGCCATCGACGCGGAGACCGTGCGGGTCGTGGCCCGGCGCGGACCGCTGCGGATCGTGGAGAACCGGCAGGGGCTCGTGATGGCCGCCGCCGGGGTCGACGCCTCGAACACCCCCGCCGGGACCGTGCTGCTGCTGCCCGAGGACCCCGACGCCTCGGCCCGGACGATCCGGGACGGCCTGCGGGACACCCTCGGCGTCGAGGTGGGCGTCCTCGTCACGGACACGTTCGGCCGGCCCTGGCGGACCGGCCTCACCGATGTCGCCATCGGGGCCGCCGGCGTGCGCGTGCTCGACGATCTGCGGGGCGGCACGGACGCGCACGGGAATCCGCTGGGCGCCACCGTCGTCGCCACCGCCGACGAGCTGGCCGCCGCCGGGGACCTGGTCAAGGGCAAGGCCGCCGGGCTGCCCGTCGCCGTGGTGCGCGGACTGTCGAGCGTGGTGCGGACGCCGGGCACCGACGACGAGGACGAAGGGACCAGGGGTATGGTCCGTGGCTCGCGCGACGACATGTTCCGGCTCGGCACCTCCGAGGCCGTACGGGAGGCCGTCACCCAGCGCCGTACCGTACGGGCCTTCACCGACGAGCCCGTCGACCCCGGTGCCGTACGGCGGGCGGTGGCCGCGGCGGTGACCGCGCCGGCCCCCCATCACACGACGCCGTGGCGATTCGTCCTCCTGGAGAGCGCCGAGTCGCGTACACGCCTGCTGGACGCCATGCGGGACGCCTGGATCGCCGATCTGGAGCGGGACGGGAAGAGCACGGAGTCCATCGCCAGGCGGGTGCGCCGCGGGGACGTGCTGCGCAAGGCTCCGTACCTGGTCGTGCCGTGTCTCGTCATGGACGGGTCCCACACGTACGGCGACGCCCGGCGGGACGGGGCCGAACGCGAGATGTTCGTGGTCGCGACCGGCGCCGGTGTGCAGAACTTCCTGGTCGCGCTCGCCGGGGAGCGGCTCGGGTCCGCGTGGGTCTCGTCGACGATGTTCTGCCGCGAGGTCGTGAGGGATGTGCTCGGTCTGCCGGCGGGCTGGGATCCCATGGGGGCCGTCGCCGTCGGGCACGCGGCCGAGGAGCCGAAGGCTCGGGCCGAGCGGGATGCGGGGGCTTTCATCGAGGTTCGATGACAGAGTCCTTTTCACCGCCGGCGTCATCAGACGTCATCAGACATCGCCAGACACCTCCAGGAACTCATCCGTGGCCGGACGCTTCGAACAGCGGCCCACGCGTACGACCGTGCGCGGGGGACATGTCGTCGTGCCCGAGCCACGGTCGGCGGCGACCGGTGTCGGCGGGAGCGGCAGTGCCGGCGGGCGGACCCGGAGCTGGGTGCCGCCCTGGCCGCTCGATCTGGGGCTCGTGCTCGGGCCGCTGCGGCGCGGCCCCGCCGATCCCACCTTCCGTGCCACTCCGGACGGATCCGTGTGGCGGGCCAGCCTCACGCCTGTCGGACCCGGGACGCTGCGGGTGTCCGCGCGCGGGGGTGTGGTGCGGGGCGAGGCGTGGGGGCCCGGGGCCGAGTGGCTGCTCGACCGGCTTCCCCTGCTGCTCGGGGAGTCCGACGACCCCGACGCCTTCGAGCCCCGGCACCGGCTCGTCGCGATGACCCGGCATCGGCGGCCCGGGCTGCGGCTGACGCGTACCGGGCTGGTCCTGGAGTCGTTGATCCCGTCCGTTCTGGAGCAGAAGGTCACCACCGACGAGGCGTACCGGGCCTGGCGGCTGCTCGTGCGGAAGTACGGCGTGCCCGCGCCCGGGCCCGTGGAGGGCCGCATGTTCGTCATGCCGGAGCCGCGGGTCTGGTCGCTGATCCCCTCGTGGGAGTGGCATCGGGCCGGGGTCGACAACAAGCGGGCGTCGACAATCCTGCGGGCCGTTCGGGTGGCCCGGCGGATGGAGGAGGCCGTGGCGCTCGATCCGGTCGCCGCGCGGGAGCGGCTCGAAGTGGTGTCCGGGGTGGGGCCCTGGACCTCGGCGGAGGTCGTGCAGCGGAGTCATGGGGCGGCCGACGCGGTCACTGTCGGGGATCTTCATCTGCCCGGGATCGTGGGGTACGCGCTGGCCGGGGACCGGGATGCGGACGACTCCGTCATGTTGGCGTTGTTGGAGCCCTATGCGGGGCAGCGGCATCGGGCTGCTCGGCTGATTCTGCTGAGCGGGCGTACGCCTGCTCGGCGGCATCCGAAGATGCCTCGCGGGGATATCGGGCTGCTGTGAGGTGGGCGGGAGTTCTTCGCCCCCGCCGCCCCTACCCTCCCCGTCACTGCATGAGGGCTTCGCCCCCTCGCCCCCTTTTGCGCAGTTCCCCGCGCCCCTGAGGGGCTCGGTCGGCGACGCGCTACTGGTCCGAGGAGAAGCGGAGGGACGCTCCCGGGATGCGGGCGTCGCACCAGACTCGTACGCCCGCCCGGAGTTCGTTGTCCGGGCCCACGACCGCTCCGTCGCCGACCACCGCCCCCGTGAGGACCGAGCGGGCGCCCACCCGGGCGCGGGCGCCGACCAGGGAGTCCGTGATGACCGCGCCCGGCTCGACGACGGCGTCCGCCAGGATCGTGCTGCCGGAGATGCGGGCCCCCTCGCCCACGCTCGCGCCGCTGCCGACGACCGTGCCGCCGGTCAGTTTGGCGTCGGGGGCGACCGAGGCCGTCGGCAGGACCAGGCGGTCGCCGCAGCGGCCCGGGACGGCCGGCGACGGCGCCCTGCCGAGAACCAGGTCGGCGGAGCCGCGTACGAAGGCCTGGGGAGTGCCCAGGTCCAGCCAGTACGTGGAGTCGACCATGCCCTGGAGGTGGGCGCCGGAGGCCAGGAGGTCCGGGAACGTCTCCCGTTCGACCGAGACGGGGCGGCCCGCGGGGATCGAGTCGATGACCGACCGGCGGAAGACGTACGCGCCCGCGTTGATCTGGTCGGTGACGATCTCCTCGGGAGTCTGGGGCTTCTCCAGGAACGCCTGCACGCGGCCCGAGGCGTCCGTCGGGACCAGGCCGTACGCCCTCGGATCCGTCACACGTGTCAGGTGCAGCGAGACGTCCGCGCCCGAGGACCGGTGGGTCGCGACCAGGGCCGGGATGTCCAGGCCGGTCAGGATGTCTCCGTTGAAGATCAGGACGGGGTCGTCGGGGGCCGATCTCAGGCGGGAGGCCACGTTGCGGATGGCGCCCCCGGTGCCGAGGGGTTCGTCCTCGGTGACGTACTCGATATGGAGCCCCAGCGACGAGCCGTCGCCGAAGTAGGGCTCGAAGACCTCGGCCAGGTAGGACGTGGCGAGCACTATGTGCTCGACCCCCGCCGCTCTCGCCCGTGCCAGCTGGTGCGTGAGGAACGGTACCCCGGCCGCCGGAACCATCGGCTTCGGCGTGTGCACCGTGAGGGGGCGCAACCGTGTGCCCTTGCCGCCGACCAGGAGGATCGCTTCTGTCACCTGTCGTCTCTGCTTCCTGCTGGGGCCGGTCGAACGCTATTTCGACCGGCCAGTGTATGCAGACCGTTTCGATGGCTGTGGGGCGCCTCTGGGAGGTGGCCGTGGGGAGCCGCCGGGCTCGGGCGACCCGGCTTGCCGGGCCTCACCGTTCCCGCCGACCGGACGTCATCGTCCCTGGTAGCGGGCCGAAGTGGCACGGGCCTTGCCGAGCTTCGCGTACAGCCGGCCGCCCGGGCATTCGGTGGCGAATCCGTCCCGGTGACCGGAGATTACATTGAGTCGTACGTTCTTTCCTTTTCGGTACAGATTTCCGCCTCCCGACTTGAGGTAGGTCTTGCCGCGCGGGTTCGCTCCGTAGAGGCCGAGCTTCCATGCCGTGAGCTTCGCGACGGCCTTCACCGACGCGGCGGGCGGGTTCGCGGCGCCGAAACTTCCGAGGACGGCGATCCCCATGCTCTTGCTGTTGAAACCGAGAGTGTGCGCGCCCATGACCGGCTTGGCCACGCCACCGGCCCGCCCCTCGTAGATGTTTCCGCACTTGTCGACGAGGAAGTTGTAGCCGATGTCGCGCCAGCCACTGCTCTTCACGTGGTAGCGGTAGATACTGCGGATGACTGAAGGGGCTTGCGCACAGCGGTAGTTGTTGCCCGAGGCGCTGTGGTGGACGAAGACGGCCTTCACCGTCTTCGTGTAGCTGAAGTTCCGCTCCCGCAGCCCCTCGTCGGCGCCCCAGCCCCGGCGGGTGACGATGCGCGGCCGGGCGCCGATGTACGGCTTCGCGCGCTGCTCCGCCGTCGTACCGGCCGCGTTCGTCGTATCAGCTGCGTCCGTCTCCTCGCCACGGGTCGCGAGCAGGTCGGCCCGGGTCTCCTTCTCGCTCAGGGCCGGGATCTCGGTGGCGCCGATGGGCGCCAGCTCGGCGTTGACGGCGGAGGCCGCCGCCGCGGACTCTGCGGTCAGGGCACCCAGGAGCGAGGCGTTCTGTTCGGGGCCCTGGGGCGGGGGCTCGGCGCCGGGGTCGACCAGTTCGACGTGCAGGCCCTTGGGGAGGGGCTCGGCGGTGACGGCTCTCCCGTCGGCGCCCGTCCGGCCGTCCGCCTCCCCCTGGACCCTGACCTCCACACCGTCCGAGTCGCCCACCCACAGGGGTGCCGTGGAGCCCCGCACACGGTCCGAGGCGCGTTCCGCGGTGTCCGGGTCGGCCGCGTGCTCGTGGTTGTGGGTGTCCACGTCCTGCCAGGCGGACCACTTCGTGGTGCCGGTCGCGCGGGTACGCACCTGGACCCGGCCGTGGAGTTCGCTGTCCGGGTCGTCCCAGACGACGCCCACGAGGGAGAAGTGCCGCACGTCCCGGCGGGCCAGGCCCTGGGCCGGGGCGGACGCGGGCGGCAGGGCGCGGTCCCCCGAGGACGAGGAGGACGAGGGGGAGGGCGGGGTGCGGGAGGTGCCAATGGTGAGGGGGGTGAGCGGGAGGGACTGGGTGCTGCCGGGGATCGATTCGGCGGTGGTCGATCCGCCGACGGTCCGGCTCTCGGTCGGCGAAGGTGTGGCCCCGGCGTCCGAGGACAGGGCCAGCGGGAGGGCCAGGGCGGCCGCACAGGTGACGGCGATCGAGGAAGCAAGATGTCCGCGCATGCCCCTGATCCTGGACATAGTCGGACTTATCTGTCCATCCGGGATATGACGGTCCGTCGGCCGCACTCCGCCGATCCGGTGGCCCTCCCTCCCCCGCCCGGGCAGCTGCCCGCGTACGCTTGCGTCCCGTGACCGCCATCGACCGCACCCCTGCCGACCTGCTGCGATCCGCGCTCGCCGCGGATCCCGGGCGCCCCCTCGTGACCTTCTACGACGACGCCACCGGCGAACGTGTCGAACTGTCCGTGGCCACCTTCGCCAATTGGGTGGCCAAGACCGCCAATCTGCTCCAGGGCGAACTGGGCGCCGAGCCCGGCGAGCGGGTCGCGCTGCTGCTGCCCGCGCACTGGCAGACGGCGGTGTGGCTGCTCGCGTGTTCCTCCGTGGGCGTGGTGGCGGAGATCGGGGGCGACGCGGGCGGGGCCGATCATGTGGTCGCCGGGCCCGGGCAGTTCGAAGCCGGGCTCGCCTGTTCCGGGGAGCGGGTGGCGCTGTCGCTCGCGCCGCTGGGGCGTCGCTTCGCGCAGGCGCCTGCCGGGTACGCCGACTACGCGGTGGAGGTGCCGGGGCAGGGGGACGTCTTCCGGCCGTACGGGCCTGTGGACCCGGAGTCGGCGGCGCTCGTCGTCGCCGGGGCGGAGCTTTCGGGGGCGGAGGTCGTCGAGCGGGCTCGGGCCGACGCGGGGGCGCTCGCGCTGGCGGGGCCCGGGGCTCGGTTGTTGTCCGCGCTGTCCTACGACACGTGGGACGGGGTCAGTGCCGGGCTCTACGCTCCGCTGGCCTCCGGGGGGTCCGTGGTGCTGTGCCGGAACCTTGATCAGCTCGGGGAGGATGCGCTCGCGAAGCGCATCGAGAGCGAGCGGGTCACGTCCACGGCCCGCTAGGGCGTCTCCCTCGCCCCCGCCGCCCCTGCCCTCCCCCCATCGTCACCGACCTGGGGCTGCACCCCTGGACCCCCTGTCGCGCTGCGCGTTCGTCCTCAAACGCCGGACGGGCTGAAAGAAGGGGACTGCGCGGGTGGGAGGGCCGCCGGCTTCGGGGCATCCCCCGTTCGGCCCACCTCCCGGCGCCCCCCACCCCTACCCGGGTCATGGTCGTAAGGGCAGGGTCGGGCGGCGGCAGGAGGGGTGAGCGTGGCGAGTGACACCGGTGGGACGCGTGGCGAAGGAGCGGTCGGACCCGGTGCGGGCTCCGTCGCCACCGGAACCGGTGTCGCACGGCGTCGCAGACGGTGGCTGCGGTGGACGGGGATCGGTGTCGCCGTGACCCTCGTGGGCGCCGCGGGAGCCGGGTGGGCGGTGTACGAGAAGCTGAACGCCAACATCACCTCGGACGACGACACGGCCGCCGAACTCGCCCGGTACGAGAAGGAACGGCCCACCGCGCTGGTGCGCGCCGCGCAGAACATCCTGCTGATCGGGTCGGACTCCCGGTCCGGGCGGGGGAACCGCAAGTACGGCAGGGACTCAGGCACCGAGCGTTCCGACACCACGATCCTGCTGCACCTCGCGTCGAACCGGCGCAGTGCGACCGCCGTCTCGCTCCCCCGCGACCTCATGGTCGACATACCGAGCTGCCGGGGACCGGACGGCGCCCGCGCCGCCCCCGTGTTCTCGATGTTCAACTACGCCTTCCAGAGCGGCGGTCCGGCCTGCACGATCCGCACGGTCGAGAAGCTGACCGGCATCCGCGTGGACCATCACATGGTGGTGGACTTCCACGGGTTCAAGGACATGGTCGAGGCGGTCGACGGCGTCGAGGTGTGCCTGAAGGAGCCGATCGACGACCCGGCGGCGAAACTGCGGCTGCCCGCGGGCAAGGTGAAGCTCGACGGTGAACAGGCCCTCGGTTATGTGCGCGCCCGCAAGACCATCGGCGACGGCAGCGACACCGACCGGATGGACCGCCAGCAGCGTTTCCTGGGCGCACTCGTCAACAAGGTGCGCAGCAACGACGTACTGCTGAATCCCGCGAAGCTCTATCCCGTACTGGACGCGGCGACGTCGTCCCTCACCACCGATCCCGGGCTGGCCAACCTGCGCGGCCTGTACGACCTGGTGCGCGGTATGCGCAACATCCCCACCGAACGGGTGCAATTCCTGACGGTGCCGAGGGAGTCGTACGCCTACAACGCCAATCGCGACCAGCTCGTGGAACCCGAGGCGGAGAAACTCTTCGAACGGCTGCGCAGGGACGCGCCGTTGGAGGTCGCGAAGGAACTTACGGAGGATTCCGGCGCGAAGAGGAGCACCCCGGAGCCGGTCGACGACCCCGACAGGCGCGGCTATTCGTACGACTTCGAGCGCTATCGACCGGATGGCGTGAGCGAGGAGGGTGCGGGGGGACTCGGGCGGCGTGAAGTCGACTCGGGCGCAGAGGACGGCAAATCGGGCGGAAAGCGGGCCGACGAACCCTCGTCCACACCGAGTCCCGCGCCGACTTTCCGGGGAAACACGGCCGCCGAGGACGTCTGCGGTTAAGGCCCGAACAGGCCTCCGAGTAAAGGGCAAACCAAGAGCGGGAACGTACGTTCAAAGAATTGGGCGGATTGCCCGGTTGTAGGGACGTGGAATTCGTCACCGTCGTCGCTTCACGCTGATCCGGCCGGATAGTGTGAGCGATCCGGTGCACCCGGCCACGAGGTCTGTCCTGGGGTCGCGCACTGGTTGGACCGACTGACCGAGCGTCTTTTTGAGGGGGAAAAGACGCCGCGTGGCCCCGACGGAGGACTCAAGCAACCGTGGACGCGCAAGGCCGTGGGCGGGCGGACGATATCGACCCCGCAGACCAGTGGGTACTGAACCCGAACACAGGCGACTACGAACTGCGACTGCAGGATTCCGCACCGCAGTCAGCGGTCCCGGGTCCCCGTTCCCGCAGAACGGCGGGCGCCGCGGCGCCCCCGCGCGGGCGCACCGCTCCAGGGCGGGAGCGCAAGGGGACACCCGAGGAGGCGCCGGAACCCGGCGTGCCCGGACCGCGCAGACGTCGTACGCCCGAGGCTCCGGCGCCGGGCCGGCGCAAGGGCCGGCCCAAGAAGTCGCGGGGCAGGAAAATACTGCTCTGGACCGGCGGCACGATGGCCTTCCTGCTCGTCGGGACGAGTACGGCCGGGTACCTCTACTGGAAGCATCTGAACGGCAACATCACGTCCGTCTCCGACGACGGCGCGGGTACCGGCGGCTTCAGCAAGGACCGGGCGATCAACGTCCTGCTGGTGGGCACGGACAAGCGCACCGGTGACGGGAACGCCGGCTACGGCGACTCGGACAGTCCCGGGCACGCCGACACCACGGTGTTGCTGCATGTGTCCAAGGACCGTACGAACGCCACCGCGATGAGCATCCCGCGTGACCTGATCACCGACATCCCGGACTGCCCCACGACCCAGGAGGACGGCTCCACCAAGGTCATCCCGGGCACGCTGAACACGCGCTTCAACCAGAGTCTGGGCCAGGAGGGCCGTACGCCGAGCTGCACGATGCGGACCGTCACCGCGCTCACCGGCGTCAAGATGGACCACTTCATGATCGCAGACTTCAACGCGGTCAAGACACTGACCACCGCGGTCGACGGCGTCGACGTGTGTCTGGCCAAGGACATCGACGACCCGGACTCCAAGCTCAAGCTGTCCAAGGGCGAGCACAGCATCCAGGGCGAGGAGGCGCTCGCCTTCGTCCGCACCCGCCACTCGGTGGGCTTCGGCGGCGACCTCAGCCGGATCGAGATCCAGCAGCAGTTCCTCAGCTCCCTGATGCGCAAGCTGAAGTCGAACGACACGCTCACCAGCCCCACCAAGCTGCTGAAGCTGGCGGAGGCGGGCACGAAGGCGCTGACCGTCGACTCGAAGATCAGCAGCATCACCAAGCTCCGTGACCTGGGCACCGAGCTGGGCAAGTTCCCCACCAAGAACCTGTCCTTCACCACCGTGCCGGTGGCCGACAACCCCGCCGAGAAGGTCAAGGCGACGGTCGTCCTCCAGGAGGCCAAGGCCAAGGAGATGTTCGCCCTGATCAAGGACGACGTCTCGCTCACCGCGGTCAAGCAGGAGAAGAAGAAGGAGAAGGCCGCCGAGGCCGCCCGCCTCAAGGGCAGCAAGGCCGACCCCGCCGATGTCCGCGTGCGAGTGCTCAACGGCGGCGCGGTCGCCGGGTCCGCGCAGGAGACCCTCAACTGGCTGCAGCTCGAAGAGGGCGTGACGAAGTCCGAGAACGCGGGCAACGCCGGGGCGACTCTGAAGAAGACGACCGTCGAGTACGCTCCCGACCAGGCCGATCAAGCACGCAGGCTCGCCGACCTCATGGGCCTGTCCGGGTCGGCCATGAAACCGGGCAAGAGCGTGACCAACTCCCAGGGTCTTCCTGCGATCACGCTGACCCTCGGTGAGGACTTCAAGGGGGCCGGGGTCTCTCTGACCACTCCGTCGACGGCGCCGGAGGACGTCGAGAAGTCCACGGCGGACAAGGTCGAGTGCGCCAAGTGACCTAACAGGTCCGTCCTACGTCTAACAGGACGTAGGACGGACCTGTGTCAGGCGCAGGGTGGGGAGGCAGGGGACATGACGCAGAGCAGTGTGCGTGGGGAGGGGGCTCGCCCACGCGCCTCGCACGCGGGGGAACGAAGCCGTGGTGACGGCTCCTCGCAGGCGGGGGAAGAGAGCGGGAGCGACTCCCCGCGCGTGCCGCGGGCGCGGACCGCGTCGAGCGGGAACGGCGGCGACGACGGGGACGGTGGCAGACGGGCGAGACGCCGGGGCGGCAAACCCCGGCGCGTACTCCGGTGGTTCGCGCTGGTCCTGGCGGTACTGATACTCGGGACGGCCGGCGCCGGATACCTCTACTACCGCCATCTGAACGGCAACATAGCCAAGGGCAAGCGCAACAACGGCGAGTCCGACGTCAAGAAGACGGAGCCCAACGCGGCCGGTCAGACGCCGCTGAACATCCTGTTGCTCGGCTCCGACAGCCGCAACTCGAAAGAGAACGTGAAGCTCGGCGGCAGCAAGGACCAGGTCGGCACCAAGCCGCTGGCCGACGTTCAGATGCTGGTGCATGTCTCCGCGGACCGCAAGAGCGCCTCCGTCGTGAGCATTCCGCGGGACACCCGGGTGAAGATCCCCGAGTGCGAGGACCCCGAGACCGGGGAGAAGTACCCGGAGACCACCAACATCATCAACATGTCGCTGCAACGCGGCGGGGCCGGCTGCACGTTGGCCACCTGGCAGAACCTCACCGGTGTCTACATCGACCACTGGATGATGGTCGACTTCGGCGGCGTGGTGAAGATGGCGGACGCCATCGGCGGCGTCGAGGTCTGTGTGCGGCAGAACGTGTGGGACCGCTCGCTGCCGGGCGTCTCCGGCGGTTCCGGACTGAAGCTGAAGGCGGGCAGCCACAAGATCAAGGGGAAGCAGGCCCTGCAGTGGCTGCGCACCCGGCACGCCTTCGAGAGCGACCTGGGCCGTGCCAAGGCCCAGCACATGTACATGAACTCGATGATCCGCACGCTGAAGGGCCAGAACGCCTTCACCGACAGCGGCAGGCTGATGGGGCTGGCCGAGGCGGCCACCGACTCCCTGGAGGTCTCCGAGGAGATCGGCACGGTCAAGAAGCTGTACGACCTGGGGATGAAGCTCAAGTCCGTGCCGATGGACCGGTTCACGATGACGACCATGCCCACCCTGACGGACCCGCAGAACCCGAACCACCTGATCCCCAGGCCGACGGACGCGGACAAGGTGTGGTCGATGATCCGCAACGACGTGTCCTTCGACAAGGGCGGCAAGAACGGCAAGGGCAAGAACGGTTCGGCGTCCGCGAGCCCGACGCCGAGCGGCCCGGCCGCCGCGCCCGCCGAAGGACTGGCGGTCACGGTCGTCAACGGCACGGCGGGCGACGACAGCCAACTGGCGCCGGTGGGCAGCCGGGCCTCGGCGATCGCGGGCACCCTGCAGGGCAAGGGGTTCGCCAAGGCCACCGCGAGCGCGCAGGCCGATCCCAGTTCGCGGACGCAGGTGACGTATCCGAAGGGGTCGGGAGCGCAGGGCAGGGCGAACGCGCTGTCCGTGGCCGAGGCCGTCGGCGTGCCGAGCGGTCAGGTGCGTGCCACGGCCGACGCCGTCACCACCACGCTGACCATCGGCAGCGACTGGCGGGAGGGCACGGCCTATCCGAAGCAGGACACTCCGGAGGCAGGTGACCTGCCCGCGAGCGCGGACGCCCTCAGCGGCTCCAAGAAGGACGCCTGCATGCCGGTGTACAAGCCGTACCAGTACTGAGCCCGGCACCGAACCGGCGAGGGGCCGGAACCACTGTCACGACGACAGAGCGGTTCCGGCCCCTCGGTGTTCCGGCGCGGGCGGCGCTCAGGTCTCGGTCAGGACCGCCGGGCGGCGGGACGCGATGACCTTCCTGGCCAGTGACTTCGGGCTGGTGAGGAAGCCCCAGCCCCACGACATGTGCATGGTCGCCAGCGCCACCGGGATCCGCAGCCGCGCCCTGAGAGGCAGCCCCTTGCCCGCGGGCAGCGAGCCCACCGTGATCGCGGCGAGGTAGCCGAGGGGGACCAGGAAGCCCCAGGGGGTCACCGCCGCGCCCACCACGAGACCGAGGATGATCGCGACGACCGCCGTCGGCGGCGCCAGGTAGCGCAGGTTGATGGAACCGGAGTGGTAGCGCGCCACGACATGGCGCCAACGGCCGTAGTCCTTGTACTGCTTGGCCAGGGCCTGCATCGAGGGGCGCGGACGGTACGAGACCCGCAGCTCGGGCGAGAACCAGATGAGGCCGCCCGCCTCCCTGATCCGGAAGTTCAGCTCCCAGTCCTGGGCGCGGATGAACTCCTCGTTGTAGCCGCCCTGTTGCTCCAGCGCCGCACGCCGGAAGACGCCCAGGTAGACCGTCTCTGCCGGACCCGCCTCACCGCCCGTGTGGAAGGCCGCGTTGCCCACGCCGATCTTCGACGTCATGGCGGCGGCGACCGCGTGCTCCCAGTCGTTCTCGCCCTCGGCGTGCATGATGCCGCCGACGTTCTGCGCGCCGGTCTCCTCCAGGAGCCGCACGGCGGTCGCGATGTAGTTCGGCGAGAGCATGCCGTGCCCGTCGACGCGTACGACGATCGGGTGGCGGGACGCCTTGATCGCGGCGTTCAGCGCGGCGGGGGTGCGGCCGGTCGGGTTCGGGACCGTGTGCACCCGGGGGTCCTCGCGGACGAGTTCGGCCGCGATCTCCTCCGTACGGTCCGACGAGGGACCGATGGCGATCACGACCTCCATCTCGCCCGCGTACTCCTGGGCGAGGATCGCTTGGACGGCCCCGCGCAGATGCCGTTCCTCATTGAGGACGGGCATGATCACGGACACGGGGGGAAGCTGCACGGCGGATTCGGCGTTCATCGCGGATTACGTTACCGCGAACGGGGGACACCGACGCGCGCCGCCCGGCCCCTGCACCGGGCAGCAGATCGTATGGGCCTACGGTGCTCACGGACCCCCACACCCGGCCTACGCGGAGGTGTCCGCTTTGCCCACCCCGCCCAGCTCTCCCGCTCCTCCCCCACGACAGCGCCCGGTGCGGCCTCCCGTACCGCGCAGCCGGCCGCAGTGGGCCACGCGGGTGGCGACCACGCTGTCCGTGGCGGTGCTCGCGGCGGCCGGCGTCGGACACGCGGTGGTCACCGGGCTCGACTCCGACATCAACCGGATCGACCCCTTCAAGGACATGAAGAACCGGCCCGCCCGCGGCCACGGCATGAACGTGCTCCTGGTCGGCACCGACGGACGGGACCGGATCACACCGGCGGAGAAGGAGAAGTACCGGCTCGGCGGCGCGCCCTGCCACTGCACGGACACGGTCATGATCGTGCACCTCTCCGAGGACCGGCGGCGGGCCAGTGTGGTGAGCCTGCCGCGCGACTCGTACGCCGAGACGCCGCCGCACGTCGACCGGACCACCGGCGACCGGCACAAGGCGCATCCGGTGAAGCTGAACGCCGCGTACGCGGAGGGCGGGCCGCAGTTGACCGTGCGCACCGTCGAGAACATGACGCACGTGAAGATCGACCACTATCTGGAGGTCGACTTCATCAGCTTCATGAAGACCGTGGACGTGCTCGGCGGGGTGCGGATCTGCACGGTCCGGCCGCTGAAGGACCCGAACACCGGTCTCGACCTCGCGACCGGGACGCACGATCTGAACGGCGGGCAGGCGCTGCAGTACGTGCGGTCGCGGCACGTCGACGGGGCCGCGGACCTCGGCCGGATGCAGCGTCAGCAGCGGTTCCTGGCGGCGCTGATCGCCCGGGCCACGTCGTCCGGGGTGCTGCTCAACCCGATCAGGTTCCGCGACGTGACGCGGTCCGTGCTCGGCTCGGTGCGCGCGGACAAGGGCTTCGGGACGAACGAGCTGATCGACCTGGGGCGGGCGATGCGGGCCTTCTCGCCGTCGTCGTCGGAGTTCACGACGGTCCCGATCGGGAAGATGGGGTACGACGTGAAGGGCATCGGCTCGACGCTGAAGTGGGACGGGAAGAAGGCGGGGCGGCTCTTCAAGACCCTGCGCGACGACAAGCCGCTCGCTCCGCACCGGGTGCGCTCCAAGGTGCTGAGCGTCGATGTGGCGCCGCAGCAGATCCGGGTGCAGGTCGAGAACGGGACGATGACCTCGGGGCTGGGGCGGCGGGTGGACAGTGGGCTGGCCGCTACCGGGTTCCGGACCACTCGGGCGCCGGTGAACGCGCAGGACCGGACGCTTCGGCGGACTGTCGTGCGGTACGACCCTCGGTGGGACCGGTCGGCGAAGTCGCTCGCGGCTGCCCTGCCGGGGAGTGAGCTGCATGCCGTGACCGGGCAGGGGCCGCTGATGAAGGTGGTCGCGGGGGCGGACTTCAAGGAGGTGCGCAAGGTCCGGGCTGACGATCCCTCGCAGGGAGAGTTCGACGCGGTCACCGGCGACCAGGTGATCTGCCCGTAGCCCACCCATCCGCCTGCGGCCGGCCACCGAATCATTGGTAGCGACACCCGGTGCGGCCCGGTGGGGGCCGTTCGCGCCGTTCCCCGCGCCCCTAAAAGACTGCCCCGCCGAGCCGCAGGCGGGAGGGGTGGCTAGTCCAGGCCCTCCGCCGCGCGGCGTTCGCGGAGGTCCAGGATCGCCCGGCGGCGAGCCAACCGGTGCCGGCGCCGGATCTGCGCCTCCTGGTACCGCCGCTCGTCCCGCTCGGTCTCCGCCACCACAGGAGGCACCCGCCGAGGCTTCCCGTCGGCGTCGACCGCCGCGAAGACGAGATACGCGGACCCCACCTGCTGGGGCGGCGTCGACTCGTTCCAGCGCTCGGCGAGGACCCGGACGCCGACCTCCATCGAGGTACGCCCGGTCCAGTTGACCTGTGCCTTCACATGGACGAGGTCACCTACGCGTACCGGTTCCAGGAACGCCATCTCGTCCATGGAGGCCGTGACGGCGGGCCCTCCGGAGTGCCGCCCGGCCACCGCACCGGCCGCGTCGTCGACCAGCTTCATGATCACCCCACCGTGCACCGTTCCCAGAAGGTTGGTGTCACCGTGGGTCATGATGTGGCTGAGGGTGGTCCGGGACGCCGATGTCGGCTTGCCCGGAATATCGTCTTCCGGCGCGTGGGCCTGGTCTGTCATGCCGTCCACCCTATGCCGGGGCGCGCAAGGGTCGCTTTGCATCAGCTTGGCAACAGCCCTGATCCGATTTTCCGAAGACTCTTGTATGGCACATGGTCGGGCACTGCACACTGGGTCGCATGAACGATTGGCCCCAGGGATGGTCCGGAAACAACGGCGGCGACCGCCATGGCAGCGGCAGCGCGAGCGCCCAGCCCGAGGGCGCCCGCGTGATGCGGCAGGTGCAGCGCGGCCAGGGCGGCGCCCCGCGCTCCTCGGCGCCTCCCCACGGGGTCCCGCCGCAGCAGTCGTACACCGACGGTCACGGTGACAACGGCTACGACGGATACAACACGGGGCAGGTCTACGGGGGCGGCGGCGGTTCGCAGGGCCCCGGGCCCGACGGCCGGCCCGGCCGCCCCGCGCCGAACTGGCGGTGGCGGATCAAGTGGATCTCGATCACCGTGGTCACGCTGCTCGTCGTGGTGAGTGTGGGCACGTACTTCTGGGCCGACTCCAAGCTCAACCGGGACGTCGACCTGTCGAAGGTCATCGACCGTCCCGACGCGGGCGAGGGCACGAACTACCTGATCGTCGGCTCCGACAGCCGCGAGGGCATGTCCGCCGAGGAGAAGAAGAAGCTCCACACGGGCTCCGCCGACGGCAAGCGCACGGACTCGATGATGATCCTGCACGTCGGTGACAACGGGAACACGATGGTCTCGCTGCCCCGCGACTCGAACGTGACGATCCCCACCTTCGTGGGCTCCGAGTCGGGCAAGACCTTCCAGGGCTCCGGCCGTCAGGTGAAGCTGAACGCGGCGTACGCGGAGGACGGCCCCGAGCTGCTCGTGCGCACCGTCGAGTCCAACACCGGACTGCGTATCGACCACTACGCGGAGATCGGCTTCGCCGGCTTCGCCAAGATCGTCGACTCCGTCGGCGGCGTGGAGATCGAGATCCCCAAGGGCGGCATGAAGGACACCAAGTCCGGCGCCGACTTCGAGGCGGGCAAGCAGACCCTCAACGGCGAGCAGTCCCTGGCCTTCGTCCGCACCCGGTACGCGCTCGCGGGCAGCGACCTGGACCGAACGAAGAACCAGCAGAAGTTCCTCTCGGCGCTCGCCAACCAGACGGCGACCCCCTCGACGGTCCTCAACCCCTTCAAGCTCTACCCGACCCTCAGCTCCGGCCTCGACACCCTCACCGTCGACAAGGACATGTCGCTGTGGGACCTCGGCTCGATGTTCCTGGCCATGAAGGGCGTCACCAGCGGCGACGGCAAGTCCATGAACATGCCGATCTCGGGCAACACCGCCAACGGCAACCTCCAGTGGGACACCGCCAAGGTCAAGCAGTTGGTGGAGCAGCTGAAGAACGACGAGAAGGTCACGGTGACGAGCGACCGGTAGGCCGCGCGGCACACGCAGTACGGGCGAGGGCCCCGGCAGCCAGGTGGCTGCCGGGCCCTCGCCCGTTTCGGGGGCGCCGCGGGACCTACGGGAGGTTGCGGGCCATCACGATCCGCTGGACCTGGTTCGTGCCCTCGTAGATCTGCGTGATCTTGGCGTCGCGCATCATGCGCTCGACCGGGTAGTCACGGGTGTAGCCGTAGCCGCCGAGGAGCTGGACGGCGTCCGTGGTGACCTCCATGGCGACGTCGGAGGCGAAGCACTTGGCCGCCGCGCCCTGGAAGGTGAGGTCCTTGTCACCGCGCTCGGACTTCGCCGCCGCCGCGTACGTGAGCTGGCGGGCGGCCTCGATCTTCATGGCCATGTCGGCGAGCATGAACTGGATGCCCTGGAAGTCGCCGATCGGCTTGCCGAACTGCTTGCGCTCCTGGACGTAACCCTTGGCGTAGTCGAGGGCGCCCTGGGCGATGCCGAGCGCCTGCGCGGCGATCGTGATGCGGGTGTGGTCTAGGGTCTTCATCGCGGTGGCGAAGCCCGTGCCCTCCTCGCCGATCATGCGGTCGGCCGGGATGCGAACGTTGTCGAGGTACACCTCGCGGGTCGGGCTGCCCTTGATGCCGAGCTTGCGCTCCGGGGCACCGAAGGAGACACCCTCGTCGGACTTCTCGACGACGAAGGCCGAGATGCCCTTCGAGCGCTTGGTGGGGTCGGTCACGGCCATCACCGTGTAGTACTCGGACTCGCCGGCGTTGGTGATCCAGCGCTTCACGCCGTTCAGGACGTAGAAGTCGCCGTCCCGGACCGCCCTCGTCTTCATACCGGCCGCGTCCGAGCCCGCGTCCGGCTCGGAGAGGGCGTACGAGAACATCGCGTCGCCCTTGGCGAGCGGCGTCATGTACTTCTTCTTCAGGTCCTCGGAGCCCGAGAGGATGACGGGCAGCGAGCCGAGCTTGTTCACCGCGGGGATCAGGGACGAGGACGCGCAGACCCGCGCCACCTCCTCGATCACGATGACCGTGGCGAGCGCGTCCGCGCCGGTGCCGCCGTACGACTCCGGTACGTGCACGGCGTGCAGGTCGGCGGCGACCAGGGCGTCCAGGGCCTCACGGGGGAAGCGGGCCTCCTCGTCCACCGCCGCGGCGTGCGGCGCGATCTTCGCCTCGGCCAGGGAGCGGATCGCGTCCCGGAGCATGTCGTGCTCCTCGGACAGGCGGTACAAGTCGAAATCAGCCGATCCGGCCAAGGTGTCTCACGCTCCAAAGATGCAGTGACGCTGACGCTAACTACCGTTAAGTAACTCGTTGCGCAGACCAAATTTTAGGGGGCCGGACATGCCAGTGATACGTGAGTTTGGCGACAGGCGGTGACGGGAGGGGGATCCTGCCCGGTGAGGCGTTCGAACAAGCCCCGACTATGCTCGGTCGGCGCACGCGCTGTGCGGGTGCGCCGCACACCTGACGGCTACCTCCTGGAGCATCCATGGCCCTCAAGATCACCGTGATCGGCACCGGCTATCTCGGCGCGACGCACGCCGCCGCGATGGCCGAGCTCGGTTTCGAGGTGCTGGGCCTGGACGTGGTGCCCGAGAAGATCGAGATGCTCCAGCGGGGCGAGGTCCCGATGTACGAGCCCGGTCTTGAGGAGCTGCTGCGCAAGCACGTGGCCGGCATCGAGGGGTCCAGCGGGCGGCTGCGGTTCACGATGGACATCGCCGAGGTCGCGGAGTTCGGCGACGTCCACTTCGTCTGTGTGAACACCCCGCAGAAGCACGGCGAGTACGCCTGCGACATGTCGTACGTCGACGCCGCATTCGCCTCGCTCGCCCCGCACCTCACCGGGCCCGCCCTGGTCGTCGGCAAGTCCACCGTGCCCGTCGGGTCGGCGGACCGGCTGGCCCGCACGCTCACCGAGCTGTCCCCCGCGGGCGACGAGGTCGAGCTGGCCTGGAACCCGGAGTTCCTGCGCGAGGGCTTCGCCGTCCAGGACACCCTGCACCCCGACCGGATCGTCGCCGGCATCCGCAGCGAGCGCGCCGAGAAGCTGCTGCGCGAGGTGTACGCGACGCCGTTGTCCGAGGGCACTCCCTTCGTGGTGACCGACTTCCCGACCGCCGAGCTGGTGAAGACCGCCGCGAACTCCTTCCTCGCCACCAAGATCTCGTTCATCAACGCGATGGCCGAGGTCTGCGAGGCCGGCGGCGGCGACGTCGTGAAGCTCGCCGAGGCGATCGGGCACGACGACCGCATCGGGAAGAAGTTCCTGCGCGCGGGCATCGGCTTCGGCGGCGGCTGCCTGCCCAAGGACATCCGCGCGTTCATGGCCCGCGCGGGCGAGCTGGGCGCCGACCAGGCGCTCACCTTCCTGCGCGAGATCGACTCCATCAACATGCGGCGCCGCGGCCAGATGGTGGAGATGACGCGGGAGGCGCTCGGCGGCAGCTCGTTCCTCGGCAAGCGGATCGCGGTGCTCGGCGCGACCTTCAAGCCGGACTCGGACGACGTCCGGGACTCCCCGGCGCTGAACGTCGCGGGCCAGATCCACCTCCAGGGCGGCCAGGTCACGGTCTACGACCCCAAGGGCATGGACAACGCGCGCCGCCTCTTCCCGACCCTCGGTTACGCGGAGACGGCCGTGGACGCCGTCCGCGGGGCGCACGCCGTCCTGCACCTCACCGAGTGGCGCGAGTTCCGCGAGCTGGACCCGGCCGCGCTCGGCGAGGTCGCCACCGACCGGGTGGTGCTGGACGGCCGCAACGCGCTCGACCCGGCCGTGTGGCGGGCCGCGGGCTGGACGTACCGGGCGATGGGCCGCCCGACGGCCTGAGCCGCACGCCCCCCACAGCGATCCGAGGAGAAGACCATGGCTCTCGCCAAGCTGGGATCCGTCGTCCTGGACTGCCCCGACCCGCACGTGCTCGCCGCGTTCTACGCCGGGATCCTCGGCGGCACGACCGAGGACAACGGCGACTGGATCGATCTGCGGCTGCCGGAGGGCGGCGGGACCCTGGCGTTCCAGGCCGCCCCCGGGCACGTACCGCCGAAGTGGCCCTCGCCGGAGTTCTCGCAGCAGTTCCATCTGGACCTGACGGTCGAGGACCTGGACGCGGCGGAGAAGGAGGTCCTGGCGCTGGGCGCGAAGGTGCTCGACGCGGCGGACCGCACGCGCACCTGGCGGACCTACGCGGACCCGGCCGGCCACCCGTTCTGCCTCTGCGCCTGCTGAGCCACTGGGCCTGCCGAGCCCGGGCTAGCCGTCGAGTTCGGCGATCTTCGCCATGGACGGCTCGCGGCGCTGCCGGGCGGCGCGGGAGGTGAAGTCCGCGCTGCGCAGGACGCGTTGGACGTTGCCCCAGGTGAGCAGGGCCAGGTCGGTCTCGGACCAGCCGCGGCCGAGGAGCTCGGCGATCAGCCGCGGATAGCCCGAGGCGTCGGACAGGTCCTGCGGGTGCGCGGCCCCGGAGTCGTACGTCCCCGAGAGGCCGACGCACTCGGGTCCGGCCAGCTCCCGTACGTGGTCGAGGTGGTCGGCGACGTCCCGGACCGTGGGGCCCGTCTGCTCGGCGGTCAGCGGGACCAGGCACAGGCCCTTGGTGACGCCGAGTTCGACGAGCACGTCGTCGGGGAGGTTCGCCGGGTGCGGGCGCAGGGCGCGGGCGGCGGAGCGGGTGCACATCACCGGGGCCTTGGAGATGGTGAGGGCGCGGCGGACGGTCGCGTCCGAGGCTCCGGAGAGATCGGGGAGCACGCCGAGGCGGTTCATCTCGCGGACGACCTCCTCGCCGAACCGGGTCAGTCCGTTCTCGCCCGCCCAGGACGCGCCGGAGAGAGTCAGGACGCGCAGGCCGAGGGCGTGCAGCGCGCGCAGGATGCCGAGCGAGTCGTCCAGCGCGGCGGCGCCCGCCGGGCCGAGCAGCACGGCGACCCGGCCGCAGTTCCTGGCGTCGGTGGCCTGGGCCGCGCTCTCCGCCATCCGCAGGCCCTCCGGATGGGCCGCGACCACGGTCTTCACGAGATCGAGCTGCTCCAGCGTCGCGCCCACGGCCCGTTCACCCACGAGGCCGCCGGGCAGGTGCAGCGACCAGAACAGCGCTCCCACGTGTCCTTCGCGCAGCCGGGGCACATCCGTGTCGACGGCGCTCTCGCCGAGTTCGAGGTCGAACCAGGAGAGGTGCCGCAGGGCCCAGGGCAGACCGCTGTAGCCGTCCGCGACGGGGTGGGCGGCGAGGAGGGTGTGGGCACGGGCCAGGGGGTCGGCGCCGGCCTCGGTGACGGCCCCGGCCACGGCCTCGGCGGTGTGCGGCTCGAACCCGCCCAGTCGCCCGGGATGGTCCAGGTCCAGTTCCCCGACCTCTGCGGTGGTGTGCAGTTCGTCCTGCAGATCAGCCATACGAGGCTCCGGGGTCCGGTGGTACCAACAGGTGGCTCCACCGTGCCACGGGCCCGGGCCACCTTCACGGCGGAAGAGCCGTTCGGGCGACGCGCCGGTGTTCCCGCGTCCCCGAGGAGAAGGCCGCTTTGTGGGTGCGGGTGCGCCTTGGCTGAGGGTGCGCAGTTCCCCGCGCCCCTAAAAGATCGCGCAGTTCCCCGCGCCCCTGAGAGGGACCCTCAGCGGAGTCGGCCGCACTCCTCGGCTCGCGTCAGCAGCAGTTCCCTTTCCCGCTGATTGCGCGCGAGCGAGGCCGCCCGCGCGAACTCGCCCGCCGCCTCCTCCGTCCGGCCGACCCGCGCCAACAGGTCCCCCCGAACACTCGGCAGCAAGTGATAGTCGCGCAACGCGGGTTCACCCACGAGCGCGTCCACGATGGCCAGCCCGGCCTCGGGCCCCTCGGCCATCGACACGGCGACGGCCCGGTTGAGCTCCACGACCGGCGAAGGCGCCCGCACCGCGAGCATCCCGTACAGGGTGGCGATCCGCCCCCAGTCGGTCTCCGCGTACGTGAGTGCGTGAGCGTGACACGCGGCGATGGCGGCCTGGAGGACGTACGGCCCGGGCCCACCCCCCGCGGACACCGCCTCCGCCCGGCCCAGCGCGGCGAACCCCCGCCGGATGAGAACCCGGTTCCACCGGGCCCGGCTCTGGTCCCTGAGCAGAACGGGCTCCCCCGAGGGCCCGGTCCGGGCGGCCGACCGCGACGCCTGAAGCTCCAACAGCGCGGCCAGCCCGTGCACTTCGGGCTCCTTGGGCATCAACTCGGCCAGTACGCGAGCCAGCCGGAGCGCGTCCTCACAGAGCGCGGGCCGCAGCCAGTCGTCGCCGGCCGTCGCCGCGTACCCCTCGTTGAAGATCAGGTAGATGACCTCCAGTACGGAGCCGAGCCGGGCCTCGCGCTCGGGCCCGTACGGCACCTCGAAGGGGACGCCCTTCGCGGCGAGGGTCCGTTTTGCGCGCACGATGCGCTGGGCGAGGGTCTTCTCCGGGGTGAGGTAGGCGCGGGCGATCTCGACGGTGGTGAGCCCGCCGAGCAGCCGCAGGGTGAGCGCGATACGGGCCTCGGCGGACAGCACGGGATGGCAGGCCGTGAAGACCAGCCGCAACAGGTCGTCGTCGATGTCGTCCGGGTCGACGGGTTCGTCCACGTGACCGCTCCCGTGCGGCCCGGACGTCTCCAGGTCGCGCCCCATCTCCGCCAGCTTGCGCGCGTACCGCTCACGCCGTCGTACGAGGTCGATGGCCCGGTGCTTGGCGGTGGCCATGAGCCAGGCGCCTGGATTGCCCGGCACTCCGTCCCTGGGCCACTGTTCCAGCGCCGCGACCAGCGCGTCCTGCGCCAGCTCCTCCGCGATCCCGACGTCCCGCACGATGCGCGCGACCCCGGCGATGATGCGGGGCGACTCCATGCGGAAGACGGTCTCGATGGCACGGTCAGGGTCCTGGGCGGGGATGCCGGTTGCCTGGGCGGGGACGTCAGGGTCCTGGGCGGGGGTGTCTGGTGTCACGCCACACCATCAGACACCCCCGGGCCCGTACCGCCAAGGCCAGAACCGGGGCTCAGCCCTCGACGATCTCCCGTACCTCACAGGTGACCGTCCAGTGCGCCTCGTGGATCTGCAGGAACCGCTTGGTCCACTCGACCGCCTCCGCCCTGTCCTTGGCCTGGAGCATCGCATACCCGCCGACGACCTCCTTGGCCTCGGTGAACGGCCCGTCGGTGACGGACAGCTCGCCGCCCTCCCACCGCACCCGCGTCCCCTGCGCGGTCGGCGTCAGCCCGGAGGTGTCCAGCAGCACCCCGGCCTTCGTCATCTCCTCGATCAGCTCCCCCATCCGCTCCATGAGCGCGTCGCTGGGGCCCTCGGCGGGGGCGTTCTGCTCGTCGATACGGATCATCGACAGGTAGCGGGGCATGGTGACTCCTTGAGTCCTCGACACCGGAGCCGGGGCTGATCCCCGCCTCTCACCCGTGCGTCGAACGACGAACGACAGGATCGACACGTCCGCCTGATCTCTTCAGAGTCTCTGCGAGGGACCGCGCACCGTCACGCCCACGCGGCCGGTCACCTCCACGCGCACCGTCACTTCAGCGACTCCCACAGCTTCCCCGCCTCCGGCTCGTCCGCCACCACCCGGTTGGGGTCGGAGGGGGCGGGGACCACCGGCATCGTCACGGTCTCGGTGCCCGAGGAGGAGAGGGACTTCAGGCTCTGGCCGAGGTCCCTCAGTTCGGTCAGGGAGTTCAGGCCCGTGTCCGTGGTGAGGCTGCCGGTGAGGGCGTCGGCGACGCTGTAGAGGCGGGTGGGACTGGTGAGGAGGTCGGTGGCGGAGACCTGGTCGAGGAGCCCCTTCACCAGTTTCTGCTGGAGGCCTATGCGGCCGAGGTCGCTGCCGTCGCCTATGCCGTGCCGGGTGCGGGCGAGGGCCAGGGCGTCCGCGCCGTCGAGGTGGTGGGTGCCCGCCTCCAGTTCGAGGTGGCTGTCCTCGTCGGAGATGTCGTCGTCCGTCGTCACCGTGACCCCGCCCAGCGCGTCCACCAGGTCGGCGAAGCCGGAGAAGTCGATCTCGATGTAGTGGTCCATGCGGACGTTCGTCATGGCCTCGACCGTCTTGACGGCGCAGACGGGCCCGCCGACCGAGTACGCGCTGTTGAACATCGCGTTGTACGCCACCGCCGTCGAACCGCCCGAGGACAGCGGGCAGGAGGGGCGCGTGACGAGGGTGTCGCGCGGAATGCTCACGACGGTCGCCTCCGAGCGGCCCTCGTCGACGTGGACGATCATCGCCGTGTCGGAGCGGGCACCCTCGCTGCTGCCGCCGCCGAGCGCCTTGTTGCGCTTGCCGCTGCGCGAGTCCGAGCCGAGCACCAGGATGTTGAGCGCGCCGCTGGGCAGCGGGGACGCCTCGGCGGACGGTGTCGTCACGCCCCTGGGCGGCCGGTCGTCGCCGAGCGCGCTGTCGATGTCGACGCTCTTGATGTTGTGGTTCAGATGCCAGTACGCCCATGCCGCGCCGGCAAGCGAGACGACGAGCGCGCAGCCGAGGGCGATTCCCGCCACCTTGAACAGTCGTGACCGGCCCGTCCAGCGCGCCCGTCCCCCCGCACCGGGTATCGCGGCGTCCCCGCCCCCCGGTTCGTCTTCTCCGCTCACGCCCACGCTCCCGCTCACAGAGAGAACATAAGTCCGAATTATTTCAACAAGGAACCACTTCCCGGCTTTACTTCGGAAACTCTCAGGTTTCGTTGAGTTTTCTCAGGTCCGTCACATGCACCTTCGAAACTTTCGACGCGCCGGAACCGCTCACGACCGGAACAGCACCGTTCACGACCGAACCGCTCAGGACCGACGCGGCACCGCTCACGACAAGGAGGGCGGCGCGGTGCTGCTCCGGATCACCAGGCTCGTGGCCAGTTCCACCCGGGTGGCGGCCGAGGGCCGTTCCGAGCGGCCCAGGTCCAGTACGAGCCGGGCCGCCGCCTCGGCCATCTCCGTGAGCGGCTGACGCACGGTGGTGAGCGGCGGGCCGACCCAGCGGGCCACCGGCAGGTCGTCGAAGCCGACGATGCTGAGGTCCTCCGGCACCCGCAGGCCCAGCTCTCGGGCGGCCTCGTACAGGCCTAGGGCCTGGAGGTCGTTGCCCGCGAACACGGCGGTCGGGCGGTCCGGCAGCTTGAGCAGTTCCAGCCCGGCCCGGTAGCCGCTGTCGTGGTGGAAGTCGCCGGTGCGCACGAGCGCCGGGTCGACCGGCAGCCCGGCCGTGTCGAGCGCGGCCCGGTATCCGTCGAGCCGGGCCCGGCTGCACATCATCCGCGAGGGCCCGCTGATCACACCGATGCGCCGGTGGCCGAGGTCCGCCAGATGCCGGGTCGCGGCGAGCCCGCCCTGCCAGTTGGTGGCGCCGACGGACGGCACGTCGTCACCGGGGTCGCCCGCCGGGTCGACCACCACGAACGGGATGGAGCGGCTGATCAGCAGCGCCCGCTGGGACTCGTCGAGCCCGCTGAGGACCAGGACGACACCGTACGGGCGGCGGGCGGCGACCTGGTCGGCCCAGGTGCGTCCGGGAGTGAGCCGGCCCGCGCTCTCGGAGAGGACGACGCTCAGCCCCTCGTCCCGCGCCACGTTCTCCACGCCCCGGATGACCTCCATCGCCCACGCGCTCTCCAGTTCGTGGAAGACGAGGTCGATGAGCGGCGACCGGGACGCCTCGGCCCGGCGGCGCCGATAGCCGTGGTGGCGCAGCAGTTCCTCGACCCGGGTCCGGGTGGAGGGGGCCACATCGGCGCGGCCGTTGAGCACCTTCGAAACAGTCGGGGCCGAGACTCCCGCCTCGCGGGCGATCTCGGCGAGCGTCGCTGACTGGGCTACGGCGGGATTCGGGCGAGTCATGAACGGGATCGTATCCCTGCGCAACCTCTTGACGAAGCCCTTCGACCGCCATACGTTCCCGGAACATTCGAAGTACCACCCGAAACATTCGTGATGCGAGCATGCCAGCGAGCGAGCGAGTCGGACAAGAAGAGGTGCTGTCATGGAGTCGAACAACGGGCGGTCCAACGACGGGCAGCCCACGGGCGGAGGCCTGAGCAGCCGCACGTTCAGCAGGCGCTGGGTCCTGGGCGCCGGCGCCACCACCCTGCTCGCCACCGGACTCACCGCCTGCGGCTCCGACGACGGCCCCGGCGGAAGCGGCGGCACCATCGACGCCTTCGTGTACGGGGACGACGCGGTGAAGGTCCAGCAGGCGGCCGTCGAACGCTTCAACAAGTCCGCGGCAGGCAAGTCGGCCAAGGGCAAGGTGAAGCTGGTCAGGATCCCGGGCGCGGACTACACGTCCAAGCTGCGTACGGCGATGGGCTCCCCGAGCGCCCCCGACGTCTTCTTCAACTGGGGCGGCGGCTCGATCAAGGCCTACCAGGAGGCGAAGCAGCTCGTCGATCTGACCGACACCATCGAGGGCGACCCGGTCCTGAAGTCGGGCTTCCTGCCCTCGGTGCTCGCGGCGGGCGAGCTCGGCGGCCGCAACTACGGCATACCGATGCGCGGCATGCAGCCGGTCATCCTCTTCTACAACAAGTCGGTCTTCGCCGAGCACAAGCTCCAGCCCCCCACCACCTGGGACCAGTTGCAGGACATCAACGCCAAGCTGAAGAAGGCGAAGATCACTCCGTTCGCGCTCGGCGGCGCGGACACCTGGACCGAGCTGATGTGGCTGGAGTACCTCGTCGACCGCATCGGCGGCCCGGAGGTCTTCGCGAAGATCCAGGAGGGCGACGCGTCCGCCTGGGGCGACCCGGCCGTCCTCAAGGCCGCCGAGACGGTCAAGGAACTCATCGACGACGGCGCCTTCGGTTCGAAGTTCAGCTCGGTGTCGTACGTCAACGGCGGCGCCCCCGCGGTCTTCGCCAAGGGCAAGGCGGCGATGCACCTGATGGGTTCGTGGGAGTACTCCACGCAGCTCGGCAAGTTCCCGTCCTTCGCGAAGAACAACCTGGGCTGGTGCGCGTTCCCCACGGTCGAGGGCGGCACCGGCGACATCCGCAACGTCGTCGGCAACCCCACCAACTACTGGTCGGTCAACACCCGTGCGAGCAACAAGGACGCCGCGATCGCCTTCCTGAAGGACTGCGCCTCGGAGACGTACGCCAAGGCGCTGGTGGCCAACGGTGACATCCCGACGACCTCCAACGCGGCCAAGCTGCTCGACGCCTCGCCCAACCCGGAGTTCGCGAAGTTCCAGTACGGGATGGTCGAGAAGGCGCCGTCCTTCACGCTCTCCTGGGACCAGGCGCTCGGCGCGGACATCGCGACCCCGATGCTCACCGAGATCAACAAGCTGTTCGTCGGAAAATCCTCGCCGAGCCAGTTCGTGTCGGCGCTCAAGGAGCTGAAGTGAGCGCACCCACCAAGGCCCCGGTGGGAAGCCCGGTCGCGGAGCACGGAACGTACGAGGAGTCGCGCGGACCGCGGAAGCGGTCCGGGGCGGCCACGGCCGGCCGGCCGCACGCCGCCTGGGCGCTGCCCGGCGTCCTCTTCTTCGCGTTCTTCGCCGTGGTCCCGATGGGCCTCGCCTTCTACCTCTCCTTCACCAGCTGGGACGGCCTGGGCGACCCGACGCCCGTCGGCCTCGACAACTGGCGCAAGCTGATCGACGACGACCGGATGGTCCAGTCCCTGTGGCTGACGGTCCTGCTGACCGCGGCGAGCTGGGTCTTCCAGACGGTGATCGCGCTGCTGCTCGGCGTCTGGGCGGCGGGCCGCCAGCGCAACCGGGCGGTGCTGTCCGCGATCTTCTTCGTGCCGTTCCTGCTGTCCTCGACGGCGATCGCGCTGCTCTTCTACGCCCTGCTCGACCCGAACTTCGGCATCATCCGGGAGAACATCCTCGGCTCCTCCAGCGGCGCGTTCCTCGCGATCGTGTTCGTCGGCGGCTGGCAGTTCATCCCCTTCCACACCCTGATCTACCAGGGCGGGGCCCGGCAGATACCCGAGGTCCTCTACCAGGCGGCGGCGATCGACGGGGCGGGCCGCTACCGCCAGTTCTTCTCGATCACGCTTCCCCAGCTGCGCCACACCGTCACGACGTCCACGGTCCTGATGGTCGTCGGCTCGCTCACGTACTTCGAGACCGTGCTGATCCTCACCAAGGGCGGCCCGGGCACCGACACGGCGATCCTGCCGTACCTGATGTACGAGGCGGGCTTCAAGAGCTACGACTTCGGTTACGCGAGCGCCATCGCGTCCTTCCTGGTGCTGGTCGCCACCGGACTGTCCCTGATCCTCGTGCGGCTGACCGGCTTCGGCGGCATGCGCAGTACCCGCGAAGGGATGTGACGGAGTGTCACGCGATACGTTGCCGCGTCCCGGCTCGCGCCTGCGCCCCGAGAAGACCGAGGAACCCGCCACGCGGACACAGCCCTCTCCTCGCCGCCAGCACTGGACGAAGCGCCCCAACCCCCTGGCCGGGCTCGGCTCGGTCATCTGGCTCGCGATCGTCATCGTCCCGATCTACGCGATGCTGTCGGCCTCGCTCACCAGCCAGGACAAGGCACTCACCGGCAACCCGCTGAACCCGCCCACCAGCCCGACGCTCGACAACTACAACCTGGTGCTGCACAGCGGCTTCGGCCATCTGCTCAGCAACACGGCGATCGTGGCCGTCGCGGTCGTGGCCATCGTCCTCGGCCTCTCCGTCCCGCTCGCCTACGTCGCCGTCCGCACCCGCAACCGCTGGTCGGGCCTGGCCTTCCGGCTGTTCCTGCTCGGCGTCGCGATCCCGGCCCAGGCGGTCGTGGTCCCCCTCTACCTGCTGATCGCCAAACTCGACCTGTACGACAGCCTGCTGGCGGTCATCCTGCCGACGGCGGCCTTCGCGATGCCGGTCTCGGTACTGGTCCTGGTGGGCACGCTGCGGGACGTCTCGGAGGAGCTGTACGAGGCGATGGCCCTGGACGGCGCCTCGCCGCAGCGGATGCTGTTCCAGCTGGCGATCCCGATGGCCAAGGGCGGTATCAGCACGGTCGTCATCTACGCGGCGCTGCAGGCCTGGAACGGCTTCCTCTTCCCGCTGATCTTCACCCAGTCCGACGAGCCACGGGTCCTCACCCTCGGACTCTTCAACTACGTCAGCCAGTTCGGCGTCAACATCCCGGCGCTGCTGGCCTCGGTCGTCCTCTCCGGCGTCCCGATCTTCGCCGTCTACCTGGTGGCCCGCCGCGCGCTGGTCGGCGGCCTGATGGGCGTGGGCGGAAAGTGAACCCACTCGACTCTGCCTCTGACAGGAGTTTCATGACCACCCCTCCCTGGCGTGATCCCGCCCTGCCCGCCGACGCCCGGGTCGACGACCTGCTCGCCCGGATGACCCTGGAGGAGAAGACCGCCCAGTTGTACGGCGTGTGGGTGGGAGCCGCCACGGACGGCGGCGGGGTCGCCCCGCACCAGGACGAGATGACCTCGGACTTCGACTGGGACGAGCTGATCACCCGCGGTCTGGGCCAGCTCACCCGCTCGTTCGGCACGGCCCCGGTGGACCCCGCGCTGGGCGCGCAGGCACTGGCCCGCGCCCAGCGCCGGATCAGCGAGGCGGGCCGCTTCGGCATCCCGGCCGTCGCCCACGAGGAGTGCCTGGCGGGCTTCACCGCCTGGGGCGCCACCGCGTACCCGGTCCCCCTCGCCTGGGGCGCCTCGTTCGACCCGGCGCTGGTGGAGGAGATGGCCCACCGGATCGGCCGGGACCTCGCCTCCGTGGGCGTCCACCAGGGTCTCGCTCCCGTCCTGGACGTCGTACGGGATCCGCGCTGGGGCAGGGTCGAGGAGACCATCGGCGAGGACCCGTACCTCGTCGGCACGATCGGCGCGGCCTACGTCCGCGGGCTCGAATCCGCCGGGATCGTCGCCACGCTCAAGCACTTCGCCGGGTACGCGTCCTCCGCGGGCGCCCGCAACCTCGCTCCCGTACGGGCCGGTGTGCGCGAGTTCGCCGACATCACGCTGCCCCCGTTCGAGTTCGCGCTGCGCGAGGGCGGGGCCCGGTCGGTGATGGCCGCGTACACGGACACGGACGGCGTGCCCGCCACCGCGGACCCGTACCTGCTGACCGAACTCCTGCGTGAGCAGTGGGACTTCACCGGCACGGTCGTCAGCGACTACTTCGGCGTCGGCTTCCTGAAGACCCTGCACCGGGTCGCGGGCACCGAGGCGCAGGCCGCCCACGCGGCCCTGGCGGCGGGCGTGGACGTCGAGCTGCCGACGGTCCACTGCAACGGGGACCCGCTGGTCGAGGCGGTACTGGCCGGCGACGTCCCGGAGTCCCTGGTGGACCGGGCGGCGGCGCGGGTGCTGCGCCAGAAGTGCGAACTGGGCCTGCTGGACGAGGGCTGGTCCCCGGAGCCCACGGGCCCCGTCGACCTCGACTCGACCGCCAACCGCGTCCTGGCCCGCCGGCTGGCCGAGGAATCCGTCGTCCTGCTCTCCAACCCGGCCGGCCTGCTCCCGCTGGCCCCCGACACCCGGATCGCCGTGGTCGGCCCGCGGGCCGCCGACGCCCTGGCCATGCTGGGCTGCTACTCGTTCCCGTCGCACGTGGGCGTCAACCACCCCGACCTGCCGATGGGCATCGAGATCCCCACGCTCCTGGAGTCCCTCCGCACGGAACTCCCGGACGCGAAGATCACGTTCACGGAGGGCTGCGACACCACCGACCCGGACACCGCCGGCTTCGAGGAGGCCGTCGCGCGCTCCACCGAGGCGGACGTCTGCGTGGCCGTGCTCGGCGACCGGGCGGGCCTCTTCGGCCGGGGCACCTCCGGCGAGGGCTGCGATGTGGCGGACCTGCAACTGCCGGGCGTACAGGCCCAGTTGCTGGACGCCCTGACCGCCGCGGACACCCCGGTCATCCTGATCCTGCTCACCGGCCGGCCCTACGCGCTGGGCCGCTGGCACGACCGGCTGGCCGCCACGGTCCAGGCGTTCTTCCCCGGCGAGGAGGGCGGCCCGGCGGTGGCGGGCGTCCTGTCGGGCCGGGTGAATCCCTCGGGCAGGCTCCCGGTAAGCGTCCCGCAGACCCCGGGCGGCCAGCCATGGACGTACCTACAGCCTCCCCTCGGCCTGGCGGGCGAGGTCAGCAGCCTGGACCCGACCCCGCTCCACCCCTTCGGCCACGGCCTCGGCTACACGGACTTCACCTGGGAGGACACGGCCGACCGTCACGCGGAGATCACCACCGACGAGGAGTACGACGTCTCGGTGACGGTCCGCAACACGGGCCCCCGCGAGGGGACGGAGATCGTCCAGCTGTACCTGCACGACCCGGTGGCGTCCGTGACCCGCCCCGACGTACGCCTGATCGGCTACCACCGCCTGACCCTGGCCCCCGGAGAGGCCCGCCGGGTCACGTTCCACTTCCACCCGGACCTGTCGGCCTTCACGAACGGCAGGGGCCGGCGCGTGGTGGAACCGGGCGCGCTGGAACTACGAGTCTCCAGGTCCAGCACGGACGCCGCCCACACAACCCACCTGACCCTGACAGGCCCAGAACGCCACCCGGGCCCATCCCGCCAACTGACATGCAGGACAACAACCCTCTAAGGGGCGCGGGGAACGGCGCAATCTTTTCGCCCTTAGGGGCGCGGGGAACGGCGCAGTCTTTCGCCTTCAGGGGCGCGGGGAACGGCGCGACAAGCCCTCACCGACCCGCACCCGACGAACAACCGCCGGAGGCAACCCCTACCCCGCGACGGACTCGAACCGCCACCGATGAACGGCCCGAGCCACCAACCCCCCAGCCGGCTCCGGAAGCTCAGGAAGCGCGTCGTCATACGCGGCATCCCACCACGTGATGACAAGCACCCGCTCCCCCGGAGCCCGCAGGACCTCCCGCCGCAGGGGCCGCGCCGGGAGGTCCTGCTCCCGCACCCAGGCGAGCAGTTCCTCCCCCCGCCCCTCGACGGCCCGCGCCTCCCACATCAACGCGACACTCATGAGTACAGATTGCCCTTGCTGACCTCATGCACATGATCGTGCGAGTGCGAGTGCGAGTGGGACTGCGAGTGCCCCTCGGAGTGGGAACGCCCCGGCACATGCGGATCGGTCACAGGAAGCGACGAGTCCGCCGACAGATCCCAGTCGGAGGGAGCCCGCCCCCGAGCCACCATCTCGGCCCCGAGCGCGGCGACCATCGCCCCGTTGTCCGTGCACAGCTTCGGCCGCGGCACCCGAAGCGTGATCCCCGCCGCCTCGCACCGCTCCTGCGCCAGGGCCCGCAGCCGCGAGTTCGCGGCCACGCCGCCACCGATCATCAGATGGTCGACGCCTTCGTCACGACAGGCCCGTACGGCCTTGCGGGTCAGCACGTCCACCACCGCCTCCTGGAAGGACGCGGACACGTCCCGCACCGGCACGTCCTCACCGGCCGCCCGCCTGGCCTCGATCCACCGCGCCACGGCGGTCTTCAGCCCGGAGAACGAGAAGTCGTACGGGGCATCGCGCGGCCCGGTGAGCCCGCGCGGGAAGGAGATCGCGTTCGGGTCCCCCTCCTTGGCGTACCGGTCGATGACCGGCCCGCCCGGGAACCCGAGGTTGAGAACGCGGGCGATCTTGTCGAAGGCCTCACCCGCCGCGTCGTCGATGGTCGCGCCCATCGGCCGTACGTCGCTCGTGATGTCCGAGGACAGCAGCAGCGAGGAGTGGCCGCCGGAGACGAGCAGCGCCATCGTCGGCTCTGGCAGCGGCCCGTGCTCCAACTGGTCCACACAGATGTGGGAGGCCAGATGGTTCACCCCGTACAGCGGCTTCCCCAGCGCGTACGCGTACGCCTTCGCCGCCGAGACCCCGACGAGCAGCGCGCCCGCGAGCCCGGGCCCGGCGGTGACGGAGATGCCGTCGAGGTCACGCGCGCTGACCCCGGCCTCCTTCAGCGCCCGCTCGATGGTCGGCACCATCGCTTCCAGGTGCGCCCGCGAGGCGACCTCCGGCACGACTCCGCCGAAGCGCGCGTGCTCGTCGACGCTCGACGCGATGGCGTCGGCGAGCAGGGTCGTACCGCGGACGATGCCGACGCCGGTCTCGTCGCAGGAGGTCTCGATGCCGAGGACGAGAGGTTCGTCAGCCATTGATCTCGGTTCCTTGTACGGATGTTGACGGGTCGTTGAGGCGCATCACGAGGGCGTCCACGTTCCCCGGCTGGTAGTAGCCGCGCCGGAAGCCGATCGGCTCGAAGCCGAAGCGCTCGTACAGCTTCTGGGCGCGGATGTTGTCGACCCGGCATTCGAGCAGCACCTCGGCGCACTCGAAGGCGGTCGCGGCCCGCAGCAGTTCGGTCAGGATCAGCGCGCCGAGGCCGGTGCCCCAGTGCTCCCGGGCGACGGCGATGGTCTGTACGTCACCGGTGTCCCCGGCGGCGGCAAGCCCCCCGTACCCGACGATCACCCCGCCGTCCTGCCCCTCGGCCTCGGCCACGACATAGCGCCGGGTCGCCGCGGGCCCCCGCGCGTGGGCCAGGTCGGACCAGAACATGCCCCGCGACCAGGCGTCCTCGGGGAAGAGGTCCTTCTCCAGTTCCAGTACGGGCTCGATGTCCCACCAGCGCATCTCGCGCAGCACCGCGGTCGTCACTTGGGGGTGACCACCTTGTAGTTCTTGGGCACCTGGGCGTCGGGCCGGCGCAGATAGAGGGGCCGGGGCGCTTCCATCTCCTGACCCGCCGCCAGCCGCTCCGCCGCCAGGGAGGCGAGCGAGGCCGCCGAGACGTGCTCGGGCGGGCGGGCGTCCGGGAAGGTGTCGGGGTAGAGCAGCGCGCCCGCGCCCACCGCGGGCAGCGCGCCGATGTCCAGCTCCCCGGGCCGGTCGACGGCCGGCTCGGTGACGCGGGTACGGGAGTCGGCGTACCGCGCCCAGTAGACCTCTTTGCGCCGGGCGTCGGTCGCGACGACGAAGGGGCCCTCGATCCCGGCCTCACCCCCGGCCGCGTACGCGAGACCGTCCAGCGTGCACAGTCCGTACACGGGGACGCCGAGCGCGAGCCCGAACGTGTCGGCGGTCATCAGGCCGACTCTGAGCCCGGTGTACGGGCCGGGGCCCATACCGACGACGATGCCGGTGACGGCGTCGAGCCGCAGCCCGGCCTCGGTGAGCACCCGGTCGACGGCCGGCAGGAGCAGTTCCCCGTGCCGACGCGCGTCCACCTGGCTGGAGGCGGCGACGACGGACGTGCCGTCGTGCAGTGCGACGGTGACGGCGGGGGTGGCGGTATCCAGAGCGAGCAAGAGCACGCGAACAGCCTACGGCGCCGGGGCCCGGCGCACGGCCGCCTCAATCCGGCGGGGACCTGCTGCTAACGTCACACCGTCACAACACGGACAAATACCGTACAAGATCGTGCGAGAGGTGGGCACTCAGGTGGTTCGGAGCAGCTCGGGAATCGTGGCCGGGCTCACCGCGGCGGCACTCGCCGTGATCGGCTTCCTCACCTACCAGGCCTCGGCGTACGCGCCGGACGACCTGTCCTCCCCGCGGGCCACCGAGTCCGCCCCGGCCGCGGAGAAGGCCCCGCGCGACAGGAACCACCCGACGGCGCTGCCCACCGGATCGGGCACCGGTGAGCGGGTCGTCTACTCGCTGGACGACGACCGGGTGTGGCTGGTCGACGACGGGGACCGGGTCAGGCTCACGTTCCAGGTCAGCCCCGGCAAGGTCGATCCGCTGCCCGGCCGGTACGTCGTCACCTCGCGCTCCGGCACGATCGTCGGCTCGGACGGGGTGGCCGTCGAACACGTCGTCCGCTTCGCCGACCTGGACGGCATCGCGATCGGTTTCAGCGCGGCGGTGGACGGGTCGACCACGCCCCCCGACCCCACGAAGAAGCTGGGCGGTATCCGGCACTCCCGGGCGGCCGGCACGGCGATGTGGTCCTTCGCCACGATCGGCAAGCGGGTCACCGTAGTCAACTAGTCGGCATCTCCACCCGCATACCCACCCACCCGACCCCGACACGAAACGCCCCCAGGGGGCGCGGGGAACGGCGCAATCCTTTGCCTTTGAGGGGCGCGGGGAACGGCGCAACCAGCCCCAGCCCACCCGCACCCGCTACGCAGCCCGCCGCCGCTCTTCCCGCCCAGCCGCCGCAGGCACAGACGCAGGCACAGGCGCAGGCACAGGCGCAGGCACAGGCCCAGACACAGGCGGAGCCGGAGGCTCGGATACAACCCGTGCCATCACCCCCGCCGCGAGCAACTCCGCCACCGACACCCCACCAGGCCTCGAAGGAACACGTTCCGACGTAGGCATCGCGGCCTCCTGACGCTCCGGGAGCAGACGTAGTTAGGTAGCCCTAACCAACTCCTGCGTCCATGTGAACACGCCGAAGCCACCGGGCGCAACATCTTCCCGACGCCATGTCGGAACGTCGGAAACGTTGGGACGAACGTACAGAGACGTCCGGACCTCACCCCGCGGTCAGGCGGAAAGCGCACCCAGGTCCACGGAAGCCCACCGCTCCCCCACCCCGGCCAGGACCACGTGCCGCACCTCGTCGGTCGTGTCGCCGACGGCCCGGTGGATCAACACGTGCAGCCGGTCGTCCGTCAGCTCCTCGACCTTCCCCTCGCCCCACTCCACGACGATCACGGAGTCGGACAGCGACACGTCGAGGTCGAGGTCCTCCATCTCGTCGAGCCCGCCGCCCAGGCGGTACGCGTCGACGTGGACGAGCGGCGGCCCCTCCCCGAGGGGCGGGTGCACGCGGGCGATCACGAAGGTCGGGGAGGTGACCGCGCCCCGGACCCCGAGGCCCTCACCGAGCCCGCGCGTCAGCGTGGTCTTGCCCGCGCCCAGTTCACCGGTGAGCATCACGAGGTCGCCGGCCCGCAGCAGCTTGGCGAGCCTGCGGCCCAGCTCCTTCATCTGCTCGGGCGAGTCGACGGTGATCTCGGCGGTCGTCTCGACGGTGATCTCGGCGGTCACGGCACCGGGTTCAGCCGGGCTGTGCGGTGCTGCTGGTGCTTCCATAGCCACCAACGGTAGCTCCTGCCGGCACGGCGCCGACGCGGGTGAGGAGGTCCGCGAGCCGGTCTATGACGACCTCGGGATGTTCCAGCATCACAAGGTGCCCGGCGTCCGGCACGAGCACCAGCTCGGCGTCCGGCAGCAGGTCCGCGATGGACTCGCTGTGCTCGCTGGGCGTCACGAGGTCCTTGACCCCGGCCAGTACGAGCACGGGCAGATCGGCGAAGTGGACGAGCGCCTCGGTCTTGTCGTGGTCGGTGAAGGCCGGGTAGAACTCGGCGACGACGTCGATCGGCGTGGCCTCGATCAGCCGCTCCGCGAACCGCGCGACCGCCGGGTCGATGTCCCGGGACGCGAACGAGTACCGCTTGATGATCCCGGCGAACAGGTCGGCGGTGGCCCGGCGCCCGCGCTCCACCAGTTCGGCCCGCTGCCCCAGCGCCTTCAGCACTCCGGGCAGTATCCGCCGCACCGCGTTGACGCCCGCGACGGGCAGCCCGAAGTTGACCTCCCCGAGCCGCCCGGACGACGTACCGATCAGGGCCACGCCGACGACGCGGTCGCGGATCAGGTCGGGGTACTGGTCGGCCAGGGCCATCATCGTCATGCCGCCCATCGAGTGGCCGACGAGGACGAGCGGGCCCTCGGGCGCGGCCGCGTCGATGACGGCCTTCAGGTCCCGGCCCAGCTGGTCGATGGTGACCGGCATGTCGTCCCGGGCCTGGGCCACGCCCCGCCCGGAACGGCCGTGGCTGCGCTGGTCCCAGTGCACGGTCCGTACGACACCGCGCAGCGCGGCCCGCTGGAAGTGCCAGGAGTCCTGGCTGAGGCAGTAGCCGTGGCTGAAGACGACGGTGACCGGACGGGGTGACTTGCGGCCGAAGAGCCGGCGCCGCCGCGGGGCCAGCGCGGTGTCGCTCTCCACCTCGTCGACCTCGTAGTACAGCTCGGTGCCGTCGTCCGCGGCGGCCTTGCCCGGCATGCCGCGCAGCGCCCCGTACGGACCGGCCGAGTCGAGGGCGAGCCGCGCCTTCCTGCGCATGCCGCGGCCGACCGTGAGCCGCTCTATGGCGACTCCGGCGGCGGCGCCCGCGGCGACCACACCTATCGCGGCGCCGGCGACACCGGTGGCCCTGCGCCAGTTCGCGGCCCCGGCCGCGGAGACGGCCGAGGCTGCGACCGTGGCCGCTTCCACCGCTGCCTCCGCGCTGCTCTCGCTCACGAACCGCTCCTCTTCTTCGTCTTCTCCTGGTGCCGTGCCCGGCACATACGCGGTTACCCCTGCGAATACCCTGCTTGTTACTTGTTCACGTAGACGCGCGGCACGCGGGTTCCGATGCGGGTGACGATTTCGTACGCGATCGTGCCCGCGGCCCGGGCCCAGTCCTCGGCGGTCGGCTCCCCGTGGTCGCCCGGCCCGAACAGGACCGCTCGCTCGCCGACCGGCGGCTCGTCCCCGCCGAGGTCGACCGCGAACTGGTCCATCGCGACCCGTCCCGCGACCGTCCGCCACTTGCCGCCCACCAGGACGGGGCCGGTGCCGGAGGCGTGCCGCGGGATGCCGTCCGCGTACCCGACGGGCACGAGACCGAGGGTCGTGTCGCCGGCCGTGACGTAGTGGTGTCCGTAACTGACGCCGTGGCCCGCCGGCACGCGCTTCACCAGCGCGAGCGACGCCCAGAGCGTCATGACGGGCCGCAGCCCGAAGTCACCTGAGGTGCCCAGCTCGGGGCTCGGCGAGATGCCGTACGTGGCGATCCCGGTCCGTACGAGATCGAAGTGGGACTCGGACAGGGTGAGCGTGGCGGGCGAGTTGGCGATGTGCCGTACTTCCGGGCGCAGCCCCGCTCCCTCCGCATGGGCCAGCATTTCGCGGAAGAGGGTCAGCTGGGCCCGGATGGAGGGGTGGCCGGGCTCGTCGGCGCAGGCGAAGTGCGACCACAGACCGGTGACGGTGACCAGTCCCCCGGCCTCGGCCCGGCGCGCCTCGGCGACCAGCTCGGGCCAGTCTGCGGGCTGGCAGCCGTTGCGCCCGAGACCGGTGTCGGCCTTGAGCTGGACGCGGGCGGTGCGGCCCGCCGCCCGCGCGGCCGCCACCACCTCGCGCAGTGCCCACAGCCCGCTGACGCCCAGGTCCAGGTCGGCCTCGACGGCCTCCCGCCACGGTCCGCCCGGGGTCCACAGCCAGCACATGATCCGCCCGGGCAGACCGGCCGCGCGCAGGGCCAGGGCTTCCTCGGGGGTGGCCGTGCCCAGCCAGGTCGCACCCGCGTCCAGGGCCGCGCGGGCGCACGGCACGGCTCCGTGTCCGTACGCGTCGGACTTGACCACCGTCATGAGGGCGGCGGCCGGCGCCTGGGCGCGCAGGGTCCGCACATTGGCCCTCAGGGCGGCCAGATCGATCTCGGCGCGGGCACGCGCGGGTGCTGTCTCAGTCATCGCCGACCAGTGTCTCAGAGGGCTCCGACACCACTCTCGGGTACCGGGCTCGGACGCCCCGCCTCAGGTACCGCGCTTGCGACCCCACACGTACACGCTGTCGCCCTTGTGGAGCCTGCTCCACAAAGTGCGGGCGTCGGCGAGTCGCATGTTCACGCAGCCCCGCGATCCGGGCGGGCTGTAGACGCTGCCGTAGATGGCGTGGAAGGCCTGGCCGCCGCTGAAGAACTGGCTGTACGGCATGGGGGTGTTGTAGAGCGTCGACCAGTGGTTCTTGTGCTTCCAGTAGACCTTGTGCCAGCCGGTCCTGGTCCGGTAGCCGGCCTTGCCGCTGCGGATCGGCACGGGCCCGAACACCACCTTCTTCCCCTTCTGCACCCAGGTCAGCTGCCGGGTGAGGTCGATACAGGCGACGCGGCCGGCCCGTACGGGGCATCTCCCGGCCGCGTTCGGCCTCTTCGCGGCCGACAGGAGCTGCATCCGGCCCCAGGTCACGGGCCCGGCGAAGCCGCTGTCGGGCCGGATGCGCTGCCTGCTCTGGAAGGCCCGTACGGCCCGGCAGTCCGCCGCCGACTGCTTCCCGTCCGCCTTGAGCCGCAGCCACCGCTCGACCTGCCGCTGGTACGGCCCGGTGCGCCGGCTGCACGCCGTCACCCCGGCCTGCCGCGCCACGGCGTCGCTCAGCGGTACGTACTCGATCAGCGCGTCGCTGCCCTCGGCGGCGCGCGGCGGCTCGACGGCGTCCTCCGCGGCGGAGGGGGTGTAGACCTGCGGGGCCAGCGCCTGGTCGGGGGTGTCCGACTGCCAGGGCTGGTACGGGCCCGGGTGCACGCCGGGCACGAGTTCGTTCTGCGGTGCGGTGAGGTCGGGGGCGCCGGGCACGCCGGGGGCGGGCGGGGGTGCGGCGACGGCGCCGGGCGCGAACAGCGCGGCGACGAGGGCGAAGTGCGCGACCAGTACGGCGGCGGTTCTGCGACGGTGACGGACCATGGGCCCAGCGAAACCCGGGAGGGCACCGAGCCGTGGTCAGCCGCGCGGCAGGGTCGCCCGTTGTGCCCTCAGTTCCGTTGTGCCCTCAGTCCATGACGTCGCGCCAGGCCTCGCGCACCGCCTCGGCCACGTCGTGCGCTCCCACGGGCGCGCCGTCCGCCGCGAGCCGCCCGGCCAGTCCGTGGAGGTACGCGCCCACGCTGCCGGCGTCCGGCGCGTCGAGTCCGGCGGCGAGCAGCGACCCGGTCAGCCCGGACAGCACGTCCCCGCTGCCCGCGGTGGCCAGCCAGCCGGTCCCGGTGGAGTTCACCCGGACGGCCCCGCCGCCGGGGGAGGCGATGAGCGTCGTGGACCCCTTCAACAGCACGGTCGCGCCGTACCGCTCGGCAAGCTCTCGTACGGACGTGAGCCGTGCCCCCTCGACCTCCTCGCGCGGGACGCCGAGCAGCGCGGCGGCCTCTCCGGCGTGCGGGGTGAGCAGGGTGGGCGCCCGCCGGGCCCGTACGGCGTCACGGTCGGCGAGCCGCAGCCCGTCGGCGTCGATGAGTACGGGCACCTCCGCCCTGAGTACGGCCGCCACGACACCGCCGTCGTCCCCGGCGCCGGGCCCCACGACCCACGCCTGTACGCGCCCGGCCTGCTCGGGCGACCCCGTGGACACCAGCGTCTCCGGGAACCGTGCGATCACCGCGTCCCCGGCGGGCCCGACGTACCGTACGGCGCCGGCGCCGCCCCGCAGGGCGCCGGATACGGCCAGTACGGCCGCGCCCGGATAGCGGGAGGACCCGGCGGCGATCCCCACGACCCCTCGCCGGTACTTGTCGCTCCCGGTGCCGGGCACGGGCAGCAGCGCGGCCACGTCGGCATGCTGCAGCGCCTCCAGCTCCGCGTCACCGGGCAGCGCGAGCCCGATGTCGACGAGCCGTACGGATCCGGCGTACTCCCGTGCCGGATCGACGAGGAGACCCGGCTTGTGCGTTCCGAAGGTGACGGTCAGATCGGCGCGTACGGCGGCTCCGTGCACCTCGCCGGTGTCGGCGTCGACGCCGCTGGGCAGGTCGACGGCGACGACGGGGGCGCGGATCTCGCCCATCACGTCGAGGAGGGGGGCGGCGTCGGGGCGGAGCCCCCCTTTCCCGCCGATCCCGACGATCCCGTCGACGACGAGATCGGCGCGCCGGAGCGGTTCCTCGGCCGCTTCCGCCCCCTTGACCACCTGTCCGCCGGCGCGCCGCAGGGCGGCGAGACCGCCGGGATGGGCGCGGTCGGGGGCGATCAGCACGGCTGTGACCCCGGCGCCACGCTTCGCCAGCCGGGCACCGGCGTACAGGGCGTCGCCGCCGTTGTCCCCGCTGCCGACGAGCAGCACGATCCGGGTGCCGTAGACCCGCCCGAGCAACTCGGCGCAGGCGGCGGTGAGCCCGGCCACGGCCCGCTGCATCAACGCCCCGTCCGGAAGCCGCGCCATCAGCTCCTGCTCGGCGGCCCTGACCGTCTCCACGCTGTAAGCAGTACGCATGGGTCCGAGTCTCCCTCACGGGCCGCATGTCGGCAGCGGGTTGCACGAGGCCGGCCGCGCAACCCCACGCCTCCGGAACTCATCTCATTCGGTGTCGACACCGAGTGGAGGCGCGCCATGAGCGATTTCCTCATCATTGCCACGGTCACCGCGGCCATAGCGCTGGTCGCCGGTGCTGTGACGTACCCGCTTGCCCGACTCGACCTCACCCCGGCGGGAGCGCTGCTGGCCGCCGGCTGCGCGGTGGTGGCCGTGGCCACCGGCTGGCTGCTGACGCTCTTCCACGCACTGCTCGGCTTCACGATCGGCCTGGCGGTGTACCTACTGACACGCAGACGCCTGACAGGCACACAAGCGCTGCTGACGGCAGCCGCCGCGTACGCCACCGCCACGCTGCTGTCCGTAGCGGCCCTGATGGCGGCCTTGAGCGGCATGTAGTGCCTTTTTTGGGGCGCGGGGAACGGCGCAATCTTTCGCCCTCAGGGGCGCGGGGAACGGCGCAATCTTTTCGCCTTTCAGGGGCGCGGGGAACGGCGCAGTCCTTTAGGGGCGCGGGGAACGGCGCAATCTTTTAAGGGGCGCGGGGAACTGCGCAACCAGCCACACCCCACCCGCAGCCCACGCCCCCCACCCCGCGGAGCGGCTACCCCTCCGCCACCACCACCGCCGAGGCGACCCCCGCGTCATGGCTGAGCGAAACATGCCAGGACACAACCCCAAGCTCCGCCGCCCGCGCGGCAACCGTCCCCGTGACCCGAAGCCGAGGCTGCCCACTCTCCTCGACATAGACCTCGGCATCACTCCACCGCAGCCCCCCCGGCGCCCCCAACGCCTTGGCAAGCGCCTCCTTCGCAGCGAAGCGAGCGGCAAGAGAGGCGACCCCGCGCCGCTCCCCGCCGGGCAACAGCAACTCGCTCTCCAGGAACAGCCGCTCGGCCATCCCCGGCGTCCGCTCCAACGACGCGGCGAACCGCTCGATCTCGGCCACATCAATACCGACCCCGATAATGCTCATCAGGGCACCCTATGGCCCGCCCGGCGCCTACGGGCTCGGCTCCTCGGCAAACAGATACTCGACCAGGTAGGCCGTCTCACGGACGGTTCCCCGGCCCGGGAAGTAGCTGACGAACGACGTGTCTGTCCTCCATTGATCTCCGGCTGGGGAGTTCCCCAGGGTGATGTCCAGGAACTCGGCGAAGTACCCGGCGGTTACGGGGTCCGTCTGGTGGAGTTCCTGAACGGCTCGGGCGATCGCCTTCAGTATGGCGCTGCCCTGCGGACCACGGGCGTGTGCCACGGAGCGGCGATGAAACGTTCACGCCGTCGAGGCCAGCTCGCACCACACGTACTTGCCGCCGTTGCCGTTGCTGGTCAGCGGATGCCAGCCCCATGTGTCGGCGCATGACTTGACCAGGGCGAGCCCGCGTCCCTCCTCCGAGAGGTCCAGCAGGTCGCCCACCAGGCAGGGCGGTTCCGGCGGGCCGGGGTCCGCGTCCCAGGCGCCGATCCGCAGCACCCCGGCCGACCACCGCACGCGCAGGGCCGCGGGCCCTTTCGTGTGGCGTACGGCGTTGGAGATCAGCTCCGTGGCGAGGAGTTCGGCGACGTCGACGTGACGGATCAGGCCGTGCATGGTGAGGATCAGCCGGAGGGTGCGGCGGCTGACGGTGACGGCACGGAGGTCGTTGGGGACGTAGAGGGAGTACTCCCAGGATTCGCTTTCAGGCATGCGTGAACTCCGTTCGGTTCATGGGGAGTTGCGGAGTGCGGGCAGTGGCATGCCGCAACCGTCATGGCAGGACGGTGCGGTGCGCTTCCGAGGTCCCGGCGTGCCGCAGAGTATGCGTCGCGTCACTGAAGGTAGTTCTTAGATTTAAGGTTTTGCAACTGGATCGCGTAATCTGACTCCGAACGAGTTGCGACGGCACGCGCGTTGAACCAAGGAGCAGTCGATGGGCACAGGGCGCGAGCCGACAGCACGACAGCTACGCCTGGCGGTTGAGCTGCGAAGACTCCGCGAGGCAGCGGGACTCAGCGCACGCGAGGCAGCGGCACTGCTCGGCGTGAACTCTGTCCAGATCAGCCAGATCGAGCTGGGCACGTCAGGAGTGAGCGAGAAACGGCTCCGGCGCCTCGCGTCCCACTACGCATGCACGGACACCGAGTTCATCGACGCCCTGGTCGCGATGGCCACGGACCGGACACGCGGTTGGTGGGAGGAGTACAGAGAGCTACTGCCCACGTCGTTCCTCGACCTCGCCGAGCTGGAACACCACGCCGCATTCCTGCACGACGTAGCGATCCTCTATGTGCCGGGACGGCTACAGACAGAGGACTACGCCCGCGCCGTATTCTCCGCCAGGTTGCCGGAACTCTCCCAAGACGAACTTGAGTTGCGCGTCAACCACCGTTCAGCACGACAGAAGAACACCATCCCGCACGAAGTCGTGATCCACGAGGCGGCGCTACGCATGAGGGTCAGCGACCGTGCTGCCTCCCGGGCTCAACTCGTGCGCCTCCTCGAACTTTCGGAAGCGGAGCATCTCGTCCTTCGAGTCATCCCCTTCGACCTGGACGGTTTCGCCAAAGCCTCGGGCACCATGACGTACGCCGGTGGCCCGCTGCCCAAGCTGGACACGGTGGTGCGCGACGCACCCCACGGCACGGTCTTCGTCGATTCCGAAGCTCAACTCAACATCTATCGAACGAGCTTCCGTAGGATGAAAGCTGTATCGCTCGACCCCGAACAGTCGCGCGACCTCATCCACGACCTGGCGAAGGAGCTGTGAGGCGCCCATGACCACCTTCGACAAGTGGCGGAAGTCCTCCTACTCAGGCGAGGGTGACGGCAACAGCTGCGTGGAGATCGCAACCTCCCCCACCCACACAGCCGTCCGCGACTCCAAGACCCCGGCCAGGGCCACCCTCACCTTCCCGGCCGGAGCCTTCGCGCCCTTCGTGGAAGCCCTGAAAAGTCACTCCACCGTCACGGACTTCGCCAAGTTGCGCGGCTGATCCACCTCGTTGCCCCGGGCGGTAGCCAACTCGCAGGCGAAGACCTGCAGCGGGACCGTCGCGACGAGCGGCTGCAGCAACACCGGCGTCGCCGGGATGCGGATCAGGTGGTCCGCGTAGGGGACCACCGTCTCGTCCCCCTCCTCCGCGATCACGATCGTCCGCGCACCCCGCGCCCGGATCTCCTGGATGTTGGAGACGATCTTGTCGTGCAGCACCGAACGCCCCTTCGGCGACGGCACCACCACGACCACCGGCAGGTCCTCCTCGATCAGGGCGATCGGCCCATGCTTCAGCTCGCCTGCCGCGAAGCCCTCGGCATGCATGTAGGCGAGTTCCTTGAGCTTCAGCGCGCCCTCAAGGGCGACCGGGTAGCCCACGTGCCGGCCCAGGAACAACACCGTGTTCTTGTCGGCCAACGACCGCGCGAGTTCCCGTACCGGCTCCATCGTCTCCAGGACCCGTTCGACCTCCTCGGAGATCCGGGACAGGTCGCGCACGACCGCCCGGATCTCGTCGCCCCACTTCGTCCCGCGGACCTGGCCCAGGTACAGCGCCACGAGGTAGCAGGCCACCAGCTGGGTCAGGAACGCCTTCGTGGAGGCGACCGCGACCTCCGGCCCCGCGTGCGTGTAGAGCACCGCGTCCGACTCGCGGGGGATCGTCGAGCCGTTCGTGTTGCACACGGCCAGTACCCTGGCGCCCTGTTCCCGGGCGTGCCGCAGGGCCATCAGCGTGTCCATGGTCTCCCCGGACTGCGAGATGGCGATCACCAGCGTCCGCGAGTCCAGGATCGGGTCCCGGTACCGGAACTCGCTCGCCAGCTCCACCTCGCACGGGATCCGGGTCCAGTGCTCGATGGCGTACTTGGCGATCAGCCCGGCGTGGAACGCCGTCCCGCACGCCACCACCACGACCTTGTCGACCTCCCGCAGCGCCCCGGGCGGGATCCGTACCTCGTCGAGCGTCAGCGAACCGCTCGCGTCGACGCGGCCGAGCAGCGTGTCGGCGACCGCCTTCGGCTGCTCGGCGATCTCCTTGAGCATGAAGTAGTCGTAGCCGCCCTTCTCCGCCGCGGACACGTCCCAGTCGACGTGGTAAGGCCGCACCTCGGCGGACAGCCCGTCGAACCCGGTGACGACGACCGCGTCGCGCCGCAGCTCGACCACCTGGTCCTGCCCCAGCTCGATCGCGGACCGCGTGTGCGCGATGAACGCGGCGACGTCCGAGGCGAGGAAGGCCTCACCCTCACCCACCCCCACGACGAGGGGCGAGTTCCGCCGGGCCCCCACGACCACGTCCGGCTCGTCGGCGTGCGCGGCCACCAGGGTGAAGGCCCCTTCGAGCCGCCGGCACACCAGCCGCATGGACTCGGCGAGGTCGGCGCACGCGGAGAACTCCTCGGCGAGCAGATGCGCGACGACCTCGGTGTCGGTCTCGGAGGTCAGCGAGTGCCCGCGCTCGGCCAGCTCGGCCCGCAGCTCGGCGAAGTTCTCGATGATGCCGTTGTGGACGACCGCGACCCGTCCGGCGTTGTCGAGATGCGGATGTGCGTTCGTGTCCGTCGGCCCGCCGTGCGTGGCCCAGCGCGTGTGGCCGATGCCCGTGGACCCGGTCGGCAACGGCCGCTCGACCAGTTCCTTCTCCAGGTTGGCGAGCTTGCCGGCCTTCTTCGCGGCGGCCATCCCGCCGTCCGCGAGCACCGCCACGCCCGCCGAGTCGTAACCCCGGTACTCCAGCCGTTTCAGTCCGGCAACCACCACATCGAGCGCCGACTGCGACCCCACGTATCCCACGATTCCGCACATGGCGGCAGCCTAGATGCCGACGCCCGCCCCACCCAGGCACCGCGTGCCCGATATCGGAAATTCCCCGGCCCGCGCCACTCGCACCGGCCGGCCCCTACTCGCCGCGCTCGATACGGTCGATCGCCTCCTGGACCATCCCCAGGTACTCGACCTCCTCGCAGCGCGGTTTGCTGCCCATCCGGTAGAGGTCGATGCAGTCGTAGAGGTACTCCCCCAGGTCCTCGTCGGGCAGGTCGAGCGCCAGTTCGCTGCACACCCGGCCCGCCATGTCGGCCGTACCGTGTCCGGATCCGCCCCCGGATCCGCCTCCGGACCTGCGCCCGGTTCTTCCCCCGCCAAAGCCACGCACTCGGAAACGTACGGTCACGACGACCATCCCCACCACCGGCGTCCCGGAAGGCGGCTCGCTCCCGGGTGGGCGGCACGCTATGCCCGTACGACCCGGCGGTCCAGGGTTCGGACGCGGGTGGAACGCGGACGGAACAGACCCGTGGGAGGACCCACGTGACGGACCACACCCGACGGTTCGTTCAAACTCCCGTAACAATGGACTGTGATCTCATCGGTCTCCTCGTTGCCGCGGAGCGCCCACCGGCCCAGGCCGGAGGCGACTCCCTACGTCGACCTCACCCGCGCGCAGTGGAGCGCGCTGCGTGAGAAGACGCCCCTCCCGCTGACCGCGGAGGAGGTGGAGAGACTGCGCGGTCTCGGCGATGTCATCGACCTCGACGAGGTACGGGACATCTATCTGCCGCTGTCCCGGCTCCTCAACCTCTACGTCGGCGCGACCGACGGCCTGCGCGGCGCCCTCAACACCTTCCTCGGCGAGAAGGGCTCACAGTCCGGTACGCCGTTCGTGATAGGCGTGGCGGGCTCGGTCGCCGTCGGCAAGTCCACCGTCGCCCGCCTGCTGCAGGCCCTGCTGTCCCGCTGGCCGGAGCATCCGCGCGTCGAGCGGGTCACCACGGACGGCTTCCTGCTGCCGACGAAGGAACTCCAGGCCCGCGGTCTGATGTCCAGGAAGGGTTTCCCGGAGTCGTACGACCGCCGGGCGCTGACCCGGTTCGTAGCCGACATCAAAGCGGGCAAGGACGAGGTGACGGCCCCGGTCTACTCCCACCTCATCTACGACATCGTCCCGGACGAGCGGCTCACCGTCCGCCGCCCGGACATCCTGATCGTCGAGGGCCTGAACGTCCTGCAGCCCGCCCTGCCCGGCAAGGACGGCCGCACCCGCGTCGGCCTCGCCGACTACTTCGACTTCAGCGTGTACGTGGACGCCCGCGCCGAGGACATCGAGCGCTGGTACCTGAACCGTTTCCGCCGGCTGCGCGAGACGGCGTTCCAGAACCCGTCCTCGTACTTCCGCAAGTACACGCAGGTCTCCGAGGAGGAGGCGCTCGACTACGCCCGGACGACCTGGCGGACCGTCAACAAGGTCAACCTCCTGGAGAACGTGGCCCCGACCCGCGGCCGCGCCACCCTCGTCGTCCGCAAGGGCCAGGACCACAAGGTCCAGAAGCTCAGCCTGCGCAAGCTCTGACCCCTGCCGGGCCGCTGCCGGGCCGCCGCCGGGCCGCCGTTCGGTGCGGCTACCCTGCCCCCATGCTGCACCTGCGCCTGATCACCCCCTCCGACCGGACCGACGCCGTGATCCGGCTGATCGAGGAGACCGTCGGTACGACCCACCTGGCGGTCGTACCGGGCGCCGCCCGCAACCCCGTCGGCGACATCGTGATGGTCGACGTGGCGCGCGAGGCGGGCGACGAACTGATCAGCGGGCTGCGCGAACTGGAGATCGACCGGAGCGGGTCGATCGCCGTCGAGGACATCGACCTGTCGCTGTCGAAGCGCGCCGACAAGGCCGAGGACGACGCCCCCGGAGAAGGCGTGGACGCCGTCCTGTGGGAGCAGCTGACGGAGGCCACGCACGAGGAGTCGACGCTCTCGGTCACCTACCTGGCCTTCATCACGCTCGCCACGATGATCGCGGCCTGCGGTGTGGTCCTCGACAACGCGATCCTGATCGTGGGCGCGATGGCGGTGGGCCCGGAGTTCGGCCCCCTGGCGGGGTTCAGCACGGCCGTGGTCCAGCGCCGCCCGCGCCTGGCCCTGCGCTCGCTCACCGCTCTGCTGGTGGGCTTCGCCGTGGCGATGGCCGTCACCGTGCTCTTCAGTCTGCTGATGGACGGCCTGGGCCTGTTCACCGAGGACATGCTGGAGGGCGACCGGCCCAACACGGCCTTCGTCTACGCGCCCGACGCGTTCTCGTTCGTCGTGGCGGTCCTCGCGGGCATAGCCGGCACGCTCTCCCTGACCTCGGCCAAGTCGGGCCTCCTGGTGGGCGTGGCCATCTCCGTCACCACGGTCCCGGCAGCCGCCAACGCGGCGGTGGCCCTCAGCTACGGAGACACCACCCAGACCATCGGCTCGACGAACCAGCTCCTGCTGAACCTCCTGGGCATCGTCCTGGCGGGCACCCTGACCCTCCTGGCCCAGAAGTGGCTGTGGCGCCGCCGCTGAGCGCGCGTCAGCGGCGGACCAGCAGTGCGTGGGTGACGGTCGCCGAGCCGATCAGCTCGGACACGCGGTAGCCGTCGATCGCGTCACCCAGGTTGTCGAGCAGGCGCTCCCCGCGCCCGATGAGCATCGGCGCGATCACCAGGTGCATCTCGTCGATCAGTCCGGCGCGCAGATACTGCCGGATGACCGCCGGGCCGCCGCCGATCCGGACGTCCTTGCCGTCCGCGGCGTCGAACGCGCGCCGGAGCACCGCCCGGGGCGGCTCGTCCGTGAAGCGGAAGGTCGTCCCGCCGGCCATCTCCAGCGCCGGGCGCGGATGGTGGGTGTGGACGAAGACGTCGTGGTGGTAGGGCGGGTTGTCGCCCCACCAGCCCTTCCAGGACTCGTCCTCCCAGGGCCCGCGCTGCGGCCCGAACATGTTCCGCCCCATGATGGTGGCACCGATGTTCTGATCGCCGCGGGCGAAGTACTCGACGTCGATGCCGGTCTTCCCCGCGGCGGAGTCCTCCGTCGCGGAGACGAACCAGCTGTGCAGCTCGTCCCCCCAGCCGACGCCGTCGCCGAACGGGGCGTCCAGTCGCTGGTTCTCCCCGGCCGCGAAGCCGTCGAGGGAGACCGTCACGTTGTGCACACGAACCTTGGGCATGGCCGACACCTCTCACACGGAAGAAGTCCTCACACCCATACGTCGCCCGCCCCACCCCAAATTCGACACCCCACACAGTTTTTCTGCCTGGAATCTCCACAGGGGCACGGGGAACGGCGCAATCCTTCGCCCCGAGGAGGCACAGCCCCCATCAGGGGCGCGGGGAACGGCGCAATCTTTTGCCCTCAGGGCGCACAGCCACCTTCAGGGGGCGCAGCCCCCCAGGGGCGCGGGGAACGGCGCGACCAACCACAACGCACCCGCACCCCACACCGAGCCCCAGGACGCACCCCGTACTCGGAACCCCAGTTCAAGAAGAACCCCGGTTCACCCGAGCGCGGACTTCACCGCATCAGCAAGCCGCCCCGCAACAGACCGGGCCTGATCGATATCAGCGGCCTCGACCATGACCCGTACGAGCGGCTCGGTCCCGGACGGCCGCAACAACACCCGCCCGGTGGCCCCGAGCTCCCGCTCCGCCTCGGCCACCGCGGAAGCCAGCTCCGCGGACGTCGACACCCGCGACCGATCGACATCGGGCACGTTGATGAGCACCTGCGGCAACCGCTCCATCACGGACGCCAGATCCCGCAGCGTACGCCCGGTCTGCGCGACCCGCGCCGCGAGCAGCAGCCCGGTCAGCGTCCCGTCACCCGTGGTCGCGTGGTCCGTGATGATCACGTGTCCCGACTGCTCGCCGCCGAGCGCGTAGTCGTGCCGCTTCATCTCCTCCAGCACATACCGGTCACCGACCCCGGTCTGTACGAGGGACACCCCTTCGCGCTCCATGGCCAGCTTGAACCCGAGGTTCGACATGACCGTGGCGACAACGGTGTCCGACCGCAGCTCCGATCGCTCCCGCATGGCGAGGGCGAGCACGGCCAGGATCTGGTCCCCGTCGACCTCCGCGCCGGTGTGGTCCACGGCGAGGCAGCGGTCGGCGTCACCGTCGTGCGCGATGCCGAGGTCGGCGCCGTGCTCGATGACGGCGGCCTTCAGCAGGCCGAGGTGGGTGGAGCCGCAGCCGTCGTTGATGTTGAGGCCGTCGGGCTCGGCGCCGATCGTGACGATCTCGGCGCCCGCGCGGGTGAAGACCTCGGGCGAGACCCGGTGGGCCGCGCCGTGCGCCTCGTCGAGGACGACCTTCAGGCCTTCCAGCCGGTTCGGGACGGCAGCGAGGAGATGGGCGACGTACTTCTCGAAGCCCTCCTCGTACGAGCGGATGCGTCCGACACCCGCGCCGGTCGGCCGGTCCCAGGGAGCGCCGGTGCGGTGCTCCTCGTAGACGGCCTCGATCCGGTCCTCCAGCTCGTCGGCGAGCTTGTGCCCGCCGCGGGCGAAGAACTTGACGCCGTTGTCCGGCATGGCGTTGTGGCTCGCGGAGAGCATCACGCCGAGGTCGGCGCCGAGGGCGCCGGTGAGATACGCCACCGCGGGGGTCGGCAGGACGCCGACGAGCAGCACGTCCACGCCGGCGCTGGCGAGGCCCGCCACCACGGCGGCCTCCAGGAACTCCCCGGACGCACGCGGGTCCCGTCCGACCACCGCCGTCGGCCGGTGGCCCTCGAAGGTTCCCGCTTCGGCCAGTACGTGCGCCGCCGCCACGGAGAGGCCGAGCGTGAGCTCTGCCGTCAGATCCGCGTTGGCGACACCACGTACGCCGTCCGTCCCGAAGAGTCGTCCCACTGGTGTCCTCCGAACTTGCTCAGGCTTTGATCAGGCTTTGATGAGAATGTGCGGCTCAGAATGTGCGGGTCAGAATTGTGCGGGTCCGGCTCCGACCCCATGCCAGGTATATCCCCCGGGCCTGTATATCTCCCAGGCCTGTCCCGAGGCTGTGGCCGGAAGGCCGCGGTACACGGCTGTGACACACAACCGGTGCCCCGACCCGTGGCCCCCAACCTGCGGCACACCACCAATGCCGCACAACCTGTGTCACCACGTGTGCCCACAACCTGTGACACACGGGCGCCACGACAGGTTGTGCCACGGATCGTGGTAAACGAACGCCCCGACGACACAGAACGTGCCGCCGGGGCGATTCGTACAGAACAGCGAGCGATATTTAGCGCTTGCTGTACTGCGGGGCCTTACGGGCCTTCTTGAGACCGGCCTTCTTGCGCTCGACCGCACGGTCGTCGCGCTTGAGGAAGCCGGCCTTCTTCAGGGCGCCGCGGTTGTTGTCCACGTCCGCCTCGTTCAGGGCGCGGGCCACGCCGAGGCGCAGGGCACCGGCCTGACCGGACACGCCGCCACCCGAGATGCGGGCGACAACGTCGTAGCGGTCGTCGAGCTCAAGCACCTTGAAGGGCTCGTTGACTTCCTGCTGGTGCACCTTGTTGGGGAAGTAGTCCTCAAGGGTGCGACCGTTGATCTTCCACTTGCCGGTGCCCGGGACGATCCGGACGCGGGCGATGGCGTTCTTGCGACGGCCCAGGCCGGCGGCCGGCTGCGGGTCGCCGAAGCGGCCCGCGAGCGACTCCGAGGTGTACTCGCCCTCGACTACGGGCGCCTCGGACTCGGTGGTGTAGCTCTCGATGTCGACAGCCTCGGTCTCTTCGACCGGCTGCTCAACGGTGGTCTCGGCCACGATTCTCCTCAGATTCTGTTCAGTCTTAGGGGGGTGGTGGCCGGAACTACTGCGCGACCTGGGTGATCTCGAACGGCACCGGCTGCTGTGCAGCGTGCGGGTGCTGGTCGCCCGAGTAGACCTTCAGCTTCGAGAGCACCTGACGGCCCAGGGTGTTCTTGGGGATCATGCCCTTGATGGCCTTCTCGACGGCCTTCTCGGGGTTCTTCGCCAGAAGCTCGTCGTAACGGACGGAGCGCAGACCACCCGGGTAACCGGAGTGGCGGTACGCCATCTTCTGGGTCTTCTTGTTGCCGGAGAGGTGCACCTTGTCAGCGTTGATGATGATGACGAAGTCACCGGCATCGACGTGGGGGGCGTAAATCGGCTTGTGCTTGCCCCGCAGGATGTTCGCGGCAGTGGTGGCCAGACGACCCAGGACGACATCCTGGGCGTCGATGACGTACCACTGGCGAGTGATGTCGCCGGGCTTGGGGCTGAACGTACGCACGGTCATGCCTTCGCTTCTTCAGTGAGTGGGTCCTGACAATGGGCCACCACGGACGATGTACGACAGCCCTGGCGGACCTCGGGACGCAACCGAGTCCTGCCGCTGGTCATCGGCCCGGTGGACCGGTGTAAGGGCCCCTCACGTGAGAATGAGCAAGCCAATACACATAACGAACCGCAAGAATACCTTCGGTGGCCCGTACGGGTCAAAACGCGTGCCCGCAGGCAGGCGCTCACCGGGTTTCAGGGTATCCCGGCACGGGCACGCGGCGCCCGGATCACCCGGGCCGAGGCCTCCGATCCGCCCCCGGATGCCGTCCGGCCCGCCCTCAGATGCCCCGTTTGGCATCATTGCGCTTGACACATCAGGGCTTCGAGTGCTGCGGGAGACGGACCGGCGGATCCCCGGGCCCCTTGTCCCGTCTAAGATGCGGCCCATGAGCTTTGGGCAGGGGGGACCCCAGTGGGGTTCCGGGGGATCGGGTTCTCAGCCGCCGCAGTGGAGCAGGCAGTCTCCGGACTGGGCGGCGCTGGCCGAGGCGTCCGAAACGCGCAACCGGCGCCGCAGATGGCTGCTGGTCGGCGGCGGCGCCCTGGCCACCATCGCCGTGGGCGCGGCCGTCGCGGTGGCCGTGGTCTCGGCGGACGGCGAGGAGAAGGCCGCGAACAGGCCTGCCTCCGAGCTGCCCTCCTCCGCGGACATCCCGTCGGACACCGCCGGTACCGGCCCGTCGTTCGAGGCGACCTCGGCGCCACCGCCGCTGGACCCCAAGGACTTCATATCCGATGTGAAGAAGGACACCGCGGCGCTCGCGCCGGACATCCTCTTCCCGGGCACGCAGCTGACGATGGGCGAGACCGTCTACAAGAAGGGCGCGATGGCGTCCACGAAGAACTGCGCGTCGGCCGCCCAGGGCACGCTCGGCGCGGTCCTCACCAAGAACGACTGCACCCGCCTCATGCGCGTCACGTACTCGAAGGACGGCGTGGCGGTGACGGTCGGTGTGGCCGTCTTCGACAACGAGGCCAAGGCGCTCAGGGCGAAGACCGACGCCGACAAGCGGAGCGTCGTCCAGTCCCTCTCCGGTGAGGGCGTCCCCGTCTTCTGCCGCTCGGCGATCTGCCGCTCGACGACCAACTCGTACGGCCGCTACGCCTACTTCACAGTCGCCGGCTTCACCAACGGCAAGGACGTGACGGAGAAGGACGCCAAGGTCTTCACCACCGGCGACGACCTGGCCGAATTCACCTTCCGCCAGATCCGCCGCAGAGGCGAAGCCCAGGCATCAGCCGCAGCCAACCAGTAGCCCTTTCGGGGGGCACGGGTGCTTTCCAGGGGCGCGGGGAACGGCGCAATCTTTTAGCTTTTGGCTTTTGGCTTTTAGGGGCGCGGGGAACGGCGCAGTCTTTTAGCTTTTAGGGGCGCGGGGAACGGCGCAATCTTTTCGCCTTCAGGGGCGCGGGGAACGGCGCAACCAGCCACAACGCACCCGCACCCGCCCCCGCCCCCAAAAGAACGTCAGTTGCGCTTGAGGCGCAACCGAACCGGCACCAACGCCGACTCCCACTGCGTACGAAGAGTCATCTTCGAAACCCCTTCGGTCCGCTCCTCGAACCGAATAGGAATCTCCACCGCACTGTGCCCCGCCCGAACGGCCTTGTACTTCAGCTCGACCTGGAAGCTGTACCCGGCACTGTCCAGCGACCGCAGGTCCACGTCCTCCAGAGTCCGCGCGGACCACAGGTTGAACCCCGCCGTGATGTCCCGGATCTTCGTGCCGAGCACGGTCCGCGCATACCGGTTCGCGAACCGCGACAGCAGCACCCGGTGCGCACCCCACTCCTCGTCGAGCGAGCCCCCCTCGACGTACCGGCTCCCGATGACCAGCCCGACCCCCGAGGCCACGGCGGTCCCGAGCATCCGGGGCACCGCCTCCACGGGATGGCTGCCGTCGGCGTCCATCTGCACCACGTACTCCGCGCCCTCGTCGACCGCGGCGGTCATGCCCGCGACGTACGCCCGCCCGAGGCCGTCCTTCTCCGTCCGGTGCAGCACGCTCATCCGGCGCCGCCCGTCCGCGTTGTACTTCTCCGCCAGCTCCTCGGCGATCCGTCCCGTACCGTCCGGACTGGAGTCGTCCACCACCTTCAAGTGCAGCCCGTTCAGCGGCAGTTGAAGCACCGCCTCGGCCATTCTCGGCAGATTGGCGGCCTCGTTGTACGTGGGCATCACGATCGTGACACCCACGTCGTCGAATGTCTCGTACGTCATGTCCTTACCCCTCCCCACCCGGCGCGGGTCTACCCAGCGCCCGGAACTGCCAGCCCGCCGCGGCCCACGTGGCCCCGTCGAGCGTCCCCCTGCCGTCCACGATCCGTGGACGGGCGACCAATGCGCGGGCCCGCTCGGGAGCGAGCTCGCGGAACTGCGGCCATTCGGTCAGGTGCAGCACGAGGTCCGCCCCCCGCAGCGCGTCCTCGGCCGACAGCGCGTACCCGAGCAGCGGGAACGCCTTGCGGGCGTTGTCCATCGCCTCCGGGTCGTAGACCGTGACGTCGGCGCCGTCGAGCCGCAGCCGCGCGGCCACGTTCAGCGCGGGCGAGTCACGGATGTCGTCGGAGTCCGGCTTGAAGGCCGCTCCGAGCACCGCGATCCGCGCCCCGAGAACCGCGCCCCCGCACAGCTCACGGGACAGCTCGACCACCCGGTCGCGACGCCGCATGTTGATCGCGTCGACCTCGCGCAGGAAGGCCAGGGACACCCCCAGCTCGTCGGCGCGGTGCGCGAAGGCCCGGATGTCCTTGGGCAGGCAGCCACCGCCGAAGCCGACGCCGGCCCGCAGGAACTTCTTCCCGATGCGGTCGTCGTGGCCGATCGCCTCCGCCAGTACGGAGACATCGCCGCCGGTGGCCTCGCACATCTCCGCCATGGCGTTGATGAACGAGATCTTGGTGGCGAGGAAGGCGTTCGCGGCCGTCTTGACCAGCTCGGCGGTCGGGAAGTCGGCGGTGACCACCGGAGTCCCCGCGCCGATGACGGGCGCGTAGACCTCGCGCAGCAACGTTTCGGCGCGCTGCGATCCGACCCCGAGGACCAGCCGGTCGGGGCGCAGGGTGTCCTCGACGGCGAAGCCCTCGCGCAGGAACTCGGGGTTCCAGGCGATCTCCACGGCGGTGTGGGTGTCCGCGAGCCGCTGGGCGGTGCCCACGGGCACGGTCGACTTGCCCACCAGGAGCGCGCCCTCGCTCGCGTACCGGGCCATCGACTCGAACGCCGAGTCCACGTATCGCAGGTCGGCGCCCTCGGAGTCCCCCCGCTGCGGGGTGCCCACGCAGAGGAAGTGCACCTCGCCGAAGGCCGCGGCCTCCTCGTAGGACGTGGTGAACCGCAGCCGCCCGCTCGCGGTGTGCTTGGCGAGCAGCTCCGGGAGCACCGGTTCGTGGAACGGCACCCGTCCCGCCCGCAGCGCGGCGACCTTGTCCGGATCGACGTCGACCCCGAGCACCTCGTGCCCGAGCTCCGCCATACAGGCGGCGTGGGTGGCACCGAGATAGCCGGTGCCGATGACAGTGAGCCGCATGGCACTGCCTTTCGTACAGAGGAGTCCGCTGGTGGATTCAGCGACGGGAAGGAGAACGCGAACAGGAACGGGAGCGGGAACGGACCGTGCTCAGGACGTCTTGATCCAGATGCGGTAGGTCCCCGTGCCGCTGGAGTTGCGCCATGGCATGTCGGCCAGCAGCCGGTAGTGCGGGTTGCCCTTGACGGCCCCGGCGATGATGTCGTCGACCCGCGGGTTGGTGATCCCGTCGAGGACGATCAGGTCGAACTCGCCGTCGCGCAACGCCGCGCGGTAGGCCTCGTCGCCGGTGTAGTACTTGCCCTTCTTGGCCTTGTACTCCATGCCGAAGACGCTCTGCCACTGACTGTGGTCGGTCTTGTCGCGCAGGTAGTAGACGGGCACCTCGGGCGTGGAACTGAGGTAGTGCCCCTTGGAGTTCACGTGCGACTGGATCGTCCGGATCATCTTCGAGGAGTCCGGCCAGACGCCGAAGCGCCAGTCCGCCTGTGAGATGCCCAGGCACAGCACGGCCGTCCACAGCATGATGCCGAGCTGCGGATAGCGGAAGTGCGCGCCGACGAGCCGGGTCACACCGACGCCGGCCATGGGGGCGGCGAAGAGCAGGCCGAAGCCGACGTGCTTGAACAGCGAGACCACGGTGCCCAGATGGATCTGGTACGCGGAGGCCAGTACGGCCGTGCCGCACAGGAGCAGCCCCATCAGGGCGCGCCAGCGCCAGCCGGGGTTGCCGAGCCGCTGCGCCAGCGGCGACTCGTTCATCCGGCTGCGCCGGACGTACGAGATCGCGCCGCCGACCGCCGCCAGGAACATCAGCCCGCCCCACTCGACCGAGCGCTGCAGCAGGAACTCGGCACTGTCGGAGCCGTGCTCACGGTTGGTCGTGGTCTGCTGGATACCCGCGAGCAGGTCGGTGGTGTACATGCCCGCCGCGGCCAGCGCGCCCATGCCGAGACCGAGCAGCAGCATCCGCAGGACGGCCGACTTGGCGCCGCGGTGCGGCCACGCGGTCAGCAGCGCCAGTACGACGATGGTCGGCAGATAGAGCGCGGCCGCGTACTTCACCCCGACCGCGAGGACCGCGACGGGCGCGGCGAGCAGCACCGCGTAGGCGGGCGCCCGGTTCGTGCGGACGACGATCCAGACGGCGAGGGCCAGCAGGAACACGGCAGCCGCGTCGTAGGTGGCGAAGAAGCCCATGACGACGGTCGACTGGACCACCGAGAACAGCGCGGCGGCCGCGAGCGCCGCCCGCTCGTTGAACATCCGCCGCGAGAAGGAGTACAGGAGCCCGGTGGTGAAGAGCATGAAGACCAGGCTGAGCACCCGCGCTCCGGTGAGCCCGAACTCGGCGTCCACCAGTGCCGCGAGCACCGGGTAGAGCTGCGGTGATCCCGAGAAGTACGCGGCGTAGTCGATGGGCAGCGGCGTGCCGTTGAGCAGGTGGTCGAGCTCAGCGTGGCCGGCCGCCAGATACAGCGCCTCGTCCTGGAACGCGGTGTTGGACAGCCGCAGCGACAGCACCGTCTGGATCAGCAGGATGCACAGCAGCACGGCCCGGCTGACCCAGGCCCGTCGCCGGCTGGCCGCCATGTCCCAGCCCGCTTCGGGCGTGACGGGTATGTGGTACGAGGGCTCGGCGGGCGTCTCCTCGACGGTGTGGAACGCGTATGTCGGCCGGTCCTCGGGCTGCCGCTGCTCGGGAATGCCCGGCACGTACCGCTGCTCGTGGTGCCCCTGCTGCTGCGGGTACGCCGTCTGCGTGCTGTAGGCGTAGCCCTGGCTCGGGCTCTGCCCCTGCTCCGGAGGGTAGCCCCCCGCGGGCTGCCCGTCGGAGTTGAACCAGGAGGCCGAGTCGCCCTCGCCGTACGGATCCCCGTACGGGTCGCCGAACTGGTCCCCGTACTGCTGCTCCCCGTACTGCCGGCTCCCGTACTGCTGCTCCCCGTACTGCGGCCGGCCGTGCGGATCCTGGGGCTGCGGCGGATGCTGGTTCTGGCTTCGATTCATCACGGCTTCCGAACGTCGAAGCCGAACAGGTCGTCGGCGGCCAGTCGCTTGAACTCCTTGAGGGCCAGCGGGCTGACCTTCAGCCGCCAGTCGGCCCGCTTCTTGTGGTCGAACCACACGAAGCCGAGCATGTCGTCGTCCGCCGCGACCCCGGCGAACAGGTTGCGGACGTCGGCCCGGCGGCGCTCCCCCGGCTCGGCGGCCGTCTCCAGGATGAGCGTCGGCTTCTCGGTGAAGGTCCGGATCTCGTCCAGCGTCGGCCCGAAGACGCTCTTGTAGGCGTTGTCCTCCTCAAGCGTGAAGTAGCCGATCACGCCCACCCAGTCGACATAGCCGTCGCCCGGGTAGTACGGCTCCAGCTCGACGCTCTTGACCGGGTTGACGATGTTCGGCGACCAGGCCCAGATCACGTTGGAGGCACCGGCGTCCGTGAACGTGTCGTGGATGTGCTTCCACGCGGCCACGTACTGCTCGGGCGTGACGTTCTTGGTGCCCCACTTCTCCCAGTGGCCGTTCATCTCGTCGGCGAAGGAGATCACGACGGGCAGGTTCAGCTTGCGCACCGCCGTCGCGTACTTCTTGAGATACGCGTCCTTGTCGCCGGCCGCGATATCGGCGAGCGTGACGTCGAACGGCTCCCAGGACACCAGGGTCAGGGCTCCCTCGCCCCAGGCGTTGCGCACGCCCTGGGCGTCGAAGCCGTCGCCCCAGGCCGCGTAGTACTCGACGAGGTTCGGCTTCTTGCCGGTCATCCCGGTGTAGGTGTCGACGCCCTTCATCGAGTTCGGGGCCCCGTCGACGGCCGCGCCGAAGTACTTCTTGTCAGGCTTGAGCAGGGGTGTCACGTCGTAGGGGATGTCGGAGTCCGCGCCCCGGGCGTCCTCGCCCGAGCCTCCGGAGCCGCCGCCCTCGGACGAGGCCGACGTGCCGGAGTCGTCCAGCAGGGAGCAGCCGCTCAGGGTGAACAGCGCGGACAGGGCCAGCGCGCAGCCGGCCGCGGTGGTGCGTACACGTGTCAGGAACATCAGGCAGCGCTCTCCGCTCGGGGCTGCACCAGGACACGTCCCACGACCAGGGCGTAGAAGAGTCCGGTGGAAAGGATGAGGGCGAAGTCGGGGGCGTTCATCGTGAACAGCCGCCACACCGCGGCGCCCACCCAGATCAGGGCGGTGCCGCCACCCCACACCCACATACCGATCCAGAACCGGCGGGTCTTGTTCTTCTTCGCGCCGGCGGATCCGGTGGGCTGCCAGCCCATGCGGTTCTTGCGCAGGATGTCGTAGATGGCGAAGAAGTGCGCCCAGCCGTACATCATGCGGGCCGCCCACGCCTCCAGGCGGTAGGGGGCCTTGTGCCACATCGGGAAGATGATGGTGGTGTAGAGGATGCTCGGCAGCACCAGGAGCAGATGCTCGACCTTCAGCTTGTCCGGCATCATCAGCAGCAGCACGACGGGGATCACGGGCGCCGCGAAGGTGAACAGCGCCGTGTGGATGTAGTAGAAGAAGCCCGACATGTAGCAGAGCCGGCTGGAGAACTTGATCTTCCGCTGCCAGAACTTCTTGCTGCCCATCAGGCTCATCGAGCCCGAGCACCAGCGGTACTGCTGGTTGAAGAAGGCGCCCGCGCTGTCCGGGCACACACCCGTGGACACGGCGACGGGGATGTACCGCAGGTCCCAGCCGAGGCCGCGCAGGTCGAAGCCGGTGTGGACGTCCTCGGAGTGCTCGATCAGCGTCGTACCGCCGTTGTCGTCCAGGGCGGCCCGCCGGTAGATGGCGCACGAGCCGACGCAGATGGCGCCGTCGCTGCCCTGCCGGGACACCTGCACGGAGCGGTAGAACAGCTCCTGCACCGCGCCCGCGCCGCGCTCGATCCAGTTCTGCGAGTCGAGGACACGGAAGTACTGCGGCGACTGGACGATCCCGGTCTTCGGGTTCTCGTCCATGTACGGCAGCATCTCTTCGAGCAGGTCGGCGCGCGGCGTGAAGTCGGCGTCGAGGATGAGGATGAACTCCCCGTCCGACTGCTCGAAGCCGAAGTGCATGTTGCCGGCCTTCTTGAACCAGCCGCGGTTCTCCCGGGTCCCGTAACGGAAGCCGAAGTCGTGGGCCATCGCCTCAAGGTCGGCGCTGGCGCCGTCGTCGAGCACGAAGGGCACGCAGACGCCGGGGTAGCGGTCGGCCATCGCCCGCACATGGGTCCAGGTGTTGTGCAGGACCTCGATGGGCTCGCCGCACACCGGCAGGAAGACGTCGACGGAGGGGTAGGTCCCGGGCCGCCAGCTCGCCACGAGTGCCCGGTGGTGCTTGATGTCGAAGTCCCGGGTGAATCCGTTCACCCGCAGCGAGATCAGGTAGTAGATCACCGTGAAGACCAGCAGCGGTGTGTAGATCCACAGCACGGGAGTGGACTGCGCGAGCTTGAACTGGCTCATGATCAGGCAGCAGAAGCTGACCAGCGAGCTGATCGTGAGGATCCACAGGTGCCGTCTGGCGTAGGAGTACTTCTCCCTCTCCGTCGGCGGCAGAGGCAGCAGTCCAAGCGATGCCTGGCCGCCGCGCCCCGCCCTCCGTCTCCCGGTCTGGCGCGTGCTGCGCCGCCCCCCGGTCCGCACAGGACCTACTGATGTCATGAAAAAACCCACCCCCGGGCATGCAGCAGCCCGATGATCCCCGCCCCTTGCCCAGCCACCCCATTCGAACTACTGGCCGGGCCGCGAAATCATAACCGAGTTTCATGAGCTGCGTAAGATACGCGTGAGGAAGTAAGTCAGACATGACGCCTTACGTCCGATATAAGGCAGCAAGATCCACGTTACATATGGATTTCGCCGAAGCCCATAAAGGGCGCCACGCGCGGTACACCGCGGGCAACGCCCTCCAGGGGGTTTTCGCTGGTGAACAGCGTTCAGCAGCACCCCGCGCCCGGCAGCGTCCGCCGGTTGCGCGCCTCCTTGTTCCGCGCGGCCAGCAGCTCGTCGGCCGGATAGCCGACCTCTTCGAGGGTCAGCCCGTGCGGCCGCACCACGTGCACGGCGGAGTCCCGCACCCCCGCGGCCAGCACCTTCGCCGGCCAGTCGGCCCCCCGGTGCCCGTCCCCCACGAACAGCAGCGCCCCGATCAGCGACCGCACCATGTTGTGGCAGAAGGCGTCCGCCCGCACGGTGGCGGTGATCACCCCGTCGCTCCCCCGCACCAGCCGAAGCTCCTGGAGCGTACGGATGGTCGTCGCGCCCTCCCGCTTCTTGCAGTAGGCGGCGAAGTCGTACTCGCCGAGCAGCCCCTGGGCCGCCTCGTTCATGGCGTCGACGTCGAGCGGCCAGTCGTGCCACAGCACATGGCTGCGCAACAGCGGGTCGACCCCGCCGGGATTGTCGGTGACGCGATAGGCGTACCGCCGCCACATCGCCGAGAACCGTGCGTTGAACCCGCTCGGCGCCTCGGTCAGCGCCCACACCCGCACGTCCTTCGGCAACCGCCCGGCCATGCGCTTGAGCAGCTTCTCCCGGTGCTCGGCCCACAGCTCCTCGGGCAGATCGACATGCGCCACCTGCCCCCGGGCATGCACCCCCGCGTCGGTGCGCCCGGCCACGGTCAGCTCGTACGTCACCTCACCCGACCGCGTCACGGTCCGCAGCGCGTCCTCGATCTCGCCCTGCACGGTCCTGCGCCCGCCGGCCTGCTTGGCCCATCCGGAGAACTCACTCCCGTCGTACGAGAGGTCCAACCGGACACGGACATGGCCGGGCGCTACTTCGTCACTCACCTAGAGATCCTTTCAGGAACACGAAAGCGGACCCGCTCCTGAAAAGGAACGGGCCCGCCAAAGCCCCAAAGGGGCGCGGGAACTGCGCACCCGGCCACGACACCGCCGCAGCCGCCGACGCACAGTTCCCGACAGAACGCTTACGCGTCCTTGGACTCCTCGGCGGCCTCGTCGGCCGGCTTGGCGTCCTCGACGACCTCGTCGGACTTGGCCTCGGCGGCCTCGTCCTTCTTGGGGGCGTCGTCCTTCTTCAGGGTGTCTTCCTTGGCGGAGCGCTTCGTCGCCGCCTCGGCCTCACCGGTGGCCTGCTGGGCCACGGTCAGGGCCTCCACCAGCTCGATGACAGCCATGGGCGCGTTGTCGCCACGACGGTTACCGATCTTGGTGATACGGGTGTAGCCACCCGGGCGGTTCTCGTAGCGCGGGCCGATCTCGGTGAAGAGCGTGTGCACGATGCTCTTGTCCGTGATGACCGACAGGACCTGACGGCGGTTGTGAAGGTCGCCCTTCTTCGCCTTGGTGACCAGACGCTCGGCGTAGGGCCGCAGACGGCGGGCCTTCGCCTCGGTGGTCGTGATCTTGCCGTGCTCGAAGAGCGACTTCGCGAGGTTCGCGAGGAGCAGCTTCTCGTGCGCGGCGCTGCCGCCCAGACGGGCACCCTTGGCAGGCTTCGGCATGGTGTTTCTCCTAGGTGTCTGCCCCGGCCGTATCAGGTACCGAGGTCAGTGTCCGAGCAGGCGATCGCCTGTCGAAGATCCGGGGCTCTTTCTCAAGTCCCGGAGGACCCACGCCCCCGAAGGGGCGCGGGGAACTGCGCGACCGGCCACGACGGCCCCGCAGTCAGGGAACCGGCCTCCTCGCGGAGCGGTCAGTACTGCTCGGTCTCCACGAAACCCGCGTCCGCGTCGTCGTCCGCGCCGAAGGCGTCAGCCGCAGCGGTGGGGTCGAACCCGGGAGGCGAGTCCTTCAGGGCGAGACCCATGCCGGCGAGCTTGGCCTTGACCTCGTCGATGGACTTCGCACCGAAGTTACGGATGTCGAGCAGGTCCGCCTCGGACCGCGCCACGAGCTCACCCACGGAGTGGATGCCCTCGCGCTTGAGGCAGTTGTACGACCGAACGGTGAGCTCAAGCTCCTCGATCGGCAGGGCGAGATCAGCGGCGAGGGCGGCGTCCGTCGGGGACGGACCCATGTCGATGCCCTCGGCGTCGATGTTGAGCTCGCGCGCCAGACCGAACAGCTCGACCAGGGTCTTACCGGCCGACGCCATGGCGTCACGGGGACGCATGGCCTGCTTGGTCTCGACATCGACGATCAGCTTGTCGAAGTCGGTGCGCTGCTCGACACGAGTCGCCTCGACCTTGTACGTGACCTTGAGAACCGGCGAGTAGATCGAGTCGACCGGGATGCGCCCGATCTCCTGACCGACCTGCTTGTTCTGCACGGCGGAGACGTAGCCGCGACCGCGCTCGACGGTCAGCTCCATCTCCAGCTTGCCCTTGCCGTTGAGCGTGGCGAGGACGAGGTCGGGGTTGTGGACCTCGACACCGGCCGGGGGCGCGATGTCGGCGGCGGTGACCAGACCCGGGCCCTGCTTGCGCAGGTACATCACGACGGGCTCGTCGTGCTCCGAGGAGACGACCAGCTGCTTGATGTTGAGGATCAGGTCGGTGACGTCCTCCTTGACACCCGGCACGGTGGTGAACTCGTGCAGGACGCCGTCGATCCGGATGCTGGTGACAGCGGCTCCGGGGATCGAGGAGAGGAGCGTACGACGGAGGGAGTTGCCGAGGGTGTAGCCGAAGCCCGGCTCCAGCGGCTCGATCACGAACCGGGAGCGGAATTCGTCGACGACCTCTTCGGTCAGCGACGGACGCTGAGCAATAAGCATGCTGCGATCCTTCAGTCAGGGGCACCCACTATTTGATGCCCTTGCCACCGGGCGGTAGCCCGATGTGTTACTTCTGCAAGGGTACGGGCGGCACGCCTCCGAAGAGCCGTACCGCCCGAACCCCGGAAAAACTAAGACAACCGTGCGTCAGACGCGACGGCGCTTGGGCGGACGGCAGCCGTTGTGCGGCGTGGGCGTCACGTCCTGGATCGAGCCGACCTCAAGGCCGGTGGCCTGGAGGGAGCGGATCGCGGTCTCGCGGCCGGAGCCCGGACCCTTGACGAAGACGTCAACCTTGCGCATGCCGTGCTCCTGCGCGCGGCGGGCGGCCGACTCGGCGGCCATCTGCGCGGCGAAGGGAGTGGACTTGCGCGAGCCCTTGAAGCCGACGTGGCCGGCGGAGGCCCAGGAGATCACGTTGCCCGAGGGGTCCGTGATCGAGACGATGGTGTTGTTGAACGTGCTCTTGATGTGCGCGTGGCCGTGAGCGACGTTCTTCTTTTCCTTGCGGCGCACCTTCTTGGCAGCGCCCTGACGACCCTTGGGGGGCATCTATAACTCCTACGGGGAGGTGGTCGGTCCTACAGCGAAGACCGCTGATGAAGCGTTGTCCCGCTGAGGACTACTTCTTGCCCGGCTTCTTCTTGCCGGCGATCGCGCGACGCGGGCCCTTGCGGGTACGCGCGTTCGTGCTGGTGCGCTGGCCGTGGACGGGCAGGCCACGACGGTGGCGCAGGCCCTGGTAGCAGCCGATCTCGACCTTGCGGCGGATGTCGGCCTGAACCTCACGGCGGAGGTCACCCTCGGTCTTGAAGTTGCCGTCCACGTACTCGCGGATCCGGACCAGCTCCTCCTCGGAGAGGTCACGAACGCGAGTGTTGGGGTTGACGCCGGTGTCAGCCAGCGTCTTCTGCGAGAGGGTTCGGCCGATGCCGAACACGTAGGTGAGGGCAACCTCCACGCGCTTTTCGCGCGGGATGTCAACACCGGAAACGCGTGCCATTCAATGGCTCCAGTTGTCGTTCGGAGGTCTTCCGCAGAACCGGCTCCCGCCCGCCGTCATCTTCTTGGGCGAAGACTCGGTACGGATCGGGTCCCCGGCCTCCGACCGGGGGTGTCGGATCACTGTGAACAGTGGATCCGGGCTCTGCGTATGAACATGTACGTGCGTCGCGCGAAGTTCTGCGGGTGCAGAAGGTTGGTCGTGCGTCAGCCCTGGCGCTGCTTGTGGCGCGGGTTTTCGCAAATGACCATGACCCGGCCGTGACGGCGGATCACCCTGCACTTGTCGCAGATCTTCTTGACGCTCGGCTTGACCTTCATTAGTGAGGTTCTCCGGGTCAGTGCCACCACCCCGCGGAAGCGGGGCACAGGCAAGATCTACTTGTACCGGTAGACGATCCGGCCACGCGTCAGGTCGTACGGAGACAACTCCACCACGACCCTGTCGTCAGGGAGGATGCGGATGTAGTGCATACGCATCTTGCCGCTGATGTGTGCCAGAACCTGGTGGCCGTTCTGGAGCTCAACCTTGAACATGGCGTTCGGAAGAGACTCGACGACAGTGCCCTCGATCTCGATGGCACCTTGCTTCTTGGCCACGCTTCGCCCTTCGAATCGACTACCTTGATCGACTCCGTGCTTACCGTATGCAGACATGCGGATGCACGAGAGCCGACGAGTCAGTCTACGCCAGGGCCCTCGGAAAGACGAATCGAGAAGTCTGCCCCACGAAGAAGATCCCTAAGCGGGACACGCCCCGCAGGGGCACATCTCCAGGGGGCGCGGGGAACGGCGCAGTCCTTTGTCTTCAGGGGCGCGGCCCTTCCAGGGGCGCGGGGAACGGCGCAATCTTTTGCCTTCGGAGGGGCGCAGCCCTCCTAGGGGCGCGGGGAACGGCGCAGTCTTTATGTCTTTGGAGGGCCGCAGCCCCTCCAGGGCGCGGGAACGGCGCAATCTTTTGTCTTCAGGGGCGCGGGGAACGGCGCGACCAGCCCTCACCGACCCACACCCGCCCGCCACACCGAGCGCACCCCTCCCCGGTAGGGGCCCGGCGTCCTACGCCAAAGGATCGGGCGCCGCGGTGATCCCGTACTCGGCCAACTTCGCCGCGCCCCCGTCGGGAGACGTAAGCACAAGAGGCCCCTCATCCGTCAGAGCGACAGAGTGCTCCCAGTGCGAGGACCACGTACCGTCCGTCGTGATGACGGTCCAGTCGTCCGCGAGCACCTCGGTCCGAGGCGTCCCCAGCGAAACCATCGGCTCGATGGCCAGGCAGAACCCGGCCACCAGCTTCGGCCCCTTGCCCCGCCGCCGCTCGACATAGTTCAGCAGATGCGGATCCATGTGCATCTCGGTGCCGATGCCGTGGCCGCCGTAGTCCTCGACGATCCCGTACTTGCCCCCACCGGGCTTCGGCTGACGCCGGATGTACGTCTCGATGGCCCGGGAGACGTCGACGAGCCGGTTCCCCAGCTTCATCGCCGCGATGCCGGCCCACATCGACTCCTCGGTCACCCGGGACAGTTCAAGCAGCTCCGGAGCGTGACCGGAACCCACGAACGCCGTGTACGCGGCGTCCCCGTGCCAGCCGTCGATGATCGCGCCCGCGTCGATCGAGATGATGTCCCCGTCCTTCAGGACGACGTCCTCGGTCGGGATGCCATGGACGACGACCTCGTTCACCGAGGTGCAGATCGTGGCGGGGAAGCCGCCGTAGCCCAGGAAGTTCGACTTCGCGCCGTGCTCGTCCAGCACCTTGCGCGCGACCTGGTCGAGATCGTGCGTCGTGGCACCGGGTACCGCGGCTTCCCGCGTCGCAGCGTGGACGGCGGCGACGACCAGGCCCGCCTCACGCATCTTGGCGATCTGCTCGGGGGTCTTGATCTGCACCATGGGGGCCCGCGCTCTCCGTCTTCTCTGCCTATGGGGTTACGTACACAACAGTACGGCCGCGGCGCCCTGGGAGGGCACCGCGGCCGAACCGGTCGGGACGACTACTTGTCGCCGTCGCCCCGGCTGTCGTTCTTGTCCTCGTCGCTCTGGTCCTTGCCCTCGGACTGCACCTTGAGGGCGTCCATCGCACGCTTGGTGACCTCGTCCACCTTGCCGAGCGCGGTGATCGTCACGACCAGGCCCTGGGCCCGGTAGTAGTCGATGATCGGCTCGGTCTGGGTGTGGTAGACCTCCAGGCGCTTGCGGACGGTCTCCTCGGTGTCGTCGTCGCGCTGGTACAGCTCGCCGCCGCAGACGTCGCAGACGCCTTCCTTCTTCGGCGCGCTGTACGTCACGTGGAAGACGTGGCTCGAATCATTGCGGCAGATGCGGCGGCCGGCGATGCGCTTGACCACCTCGTCCTCGGGGACCTCCAGGTCGAGGACCCCGTCCAGCTCCACACCATCGGCCTTCAGGGCCTGGTCCAGCGCCTCGGCCTGCGACACGTTCCGCGGGAAGCCGTCGAGCAGGAAGCCGCCCACGGCGTCCGGCTGCTCCATGCGGTCCTTGGCCATCGCGATGGTGACCTCGTCCGGCACGAGGTTGCCCTCATCCATGTACGACTTGGCCAGCTTGCCGAGATCCGTCTGCTGGCTGATGTTCGCACGGAAGAGGTCGCCCGTGGAGATGTGCGGGATCGACAGGTTCTGGGCGAGGTACGCGGCCTGCGTTCCCTTGCCCGCCCCGGGCGGCCCGACGAGGACGATTCGCATCAGCGGAGGAACCCTTCGTAATTGCGCTGCTGGAGCTGGCTCTCGATCTGCTTCACCGTCTCCAGACCGACACCCACGATGATCAGGATGCTGGTGCCACCGAACGGGAAGTTCTGGTTTGCCCCGAAACCAACCAACGCCATCGTCGGTACGAGAGCGATCAGGCCCAGATACAGCGAACCCGGCCAGGTGATCCGGTTGAGTACGTATCCCAGGTACTCAGCGGTCGGCCGACCGGCCCGGATGCCCGGGATGAAGCCACCATACTTCTTCATGTTGTCGGCGACTTCTTCGGGGTTGAAGGAGATGGCCACGTAGAAGAAGGCGAAGAACACGATCAGCAGGAAGTAGGTGGCGATGTAGATCGGGTGGTCGCCCTTGGTGAGGTTCGTTTCGATCCAGGTCTTCCAACCCGAGGTCCCACCCGCGAACTGAGCGACCAGCGCCGGGATGTAGAGCAGCGACGAGGCAAAGATCACAGGGATGATGCCCGCCTGGTTGACCTTCAGCGGAATGTACGTCGACGTGCCGCCGTAGGACCGGCGGCCGATCATCCGCTTCGCGTACTGGACCGGAATACGGCGCTGAGCCTGCTCGACGAAGACCACCAGGCCGACCATGACGAGGCCGACCGCGATGACGGTGCCGAACTCGATCCAGCCGTCCGCCAGGTTGCCCTGCTGCTTGATGGCCCACAGAGCCGACGGGAACGTGGCGGCGATCGAGATGAACATCAGGATCGACATGCCGTTGCCGATGCCGCGGTCGGTGATGAGCTCACCGAGCCACATGACGACGGCCGTACCGGCGGTCATGGTGATGACCATCGTGATGGTGACGAAGATCGACTGGTCCGGCACGATCTGGCTGGCGACCGGGCAGCTCGTGAAGAGCGCGCCGCTGCGGGCGGTGGCCACCAGGCCGGTGCCCTGCAGGATGGCCAGTGCCACTGTCAGATAACGGGTGTACTGCGTGATCTTCGCCGTACCTGACTGGCCCTCCTTCTTGAGGGCTTCCAGGCGCGGGATCACCACGGTCAGCAGCTGCAGAATGATGCTCGCCGTGATGTACGGCATGATGCCCAGTGCGAAGATCGTGATCTGCAGCAGAGCGCCACCGCTGAACATGTTGACCAGACCGAACAGGCCCTGGTTCTGGCTCGCGTTGTCGATACAGATCTGGACGTTCTTGTAGTCGACACCGGGGATCGGGATGTGCGTACCCACCCGATAAACCACGATGATGCCGAGCGTGAAGAGCAGCTTCTTGCGCAGGTCGGGCGTCTTGAACGCCCGGGCGAACGCGGTGAGCACGGTGCCTCCTGCGACCCCCGCGCAAGTGCGCCAGAGGTGACGGTCTTGAGGTGCGACGAATAAGTAACGGACAGCTGACTAACAGTCAAGAGCCACCTGGAGTTCCCTGGCGGCACACAGGGCCGAAAATTAGCAGCGCAGGCCACCTTACCGGCGACACCGCTCCCCTAGGAACGACCAACCGGGGATGCCCCTTTTGTGGGGCATCCCCGGTCGGGATCGCTCAAGTCATCGAATTGCCTGAAGTGATCAGATCAGCTCGGTGACGGTACCGCCGGCAGCGGTGATCTTCTCCTTGGCGGAGCCGGAGACGGCGTCGACCGTCACCTGCAGCGCCACGGAGAGCTCGCCCTGGCCGAGGACCTTGACGAGGCTGTTCTTGCGAACCGCACCGTTGGCGACGAGCCCCTCGACGGTGACCTCGCCACCCTCCGGGTACAGCGACGCCAGCTTGTCGAGGTTCACGACCTGGTACTCGGTCTTGAACGGGTTCCGGAAGCCCTTGAGCTTCGGGAGACGCATGTGGAGGGGCATCTGGCCACCCTCGAAGCGCTCCGGAACCTGGTAACGGGCCTTCGTGCCCTTGGTACCACGACCGGCCGTCTTACCCTTGGACGCTTCACCACGACCGACTCGCGTCTTCGCGGTCTTGGCGCCCGGGGCGGGACGGAGGTTGTGGATCTTGAGCGGGTTGTTCTCCGCCATGATCAGTCGACCTCCTCAACCGTCACGAGGTGGCGGACGGTGTGAACCATTCCGCGGAACTCGGGGCGGTCCTCCTTGACGACCACATCGTTGATCCGCTTGAGACCAAGCGAACGAAGGGTGTCACGGTGGTTCTGCTTGCTGCCGATGAACGACTTCTTCTGCGTGATCTTGAGCTGGGCCATGATTAAGCACCCGCTCCCGCACGTGCACGCAGGAGAGCCGCGGGGGCGACGTCCTCAAGGGGCAGACCACGGCGAGCCGCGATCTCCTCGGGACGCTGCAGGCCCTTGAGGGCCGCCACGGTCGCGTGCACGATGTTGATCGCGTTGGAAGAGCCGAGCGACTTCGACAGGATGTCGTGAACGCCGGCGCACTCCAGGACAGCACGCACCGGGCCACCGGCGATAACGCCGGTACCGGGGGAAGCAGGCTTGAGCAGGACGACGCCCGCAGCCTTCTCGCCCGTGATCGGGTGCGGGATGGTGCCCTGGATACGGGGGACCTTGAAGAAGTGCTTCTTGGCCTCTTCAACACCCTTGGCGATCGCGGCCGGCACCTCCTTGGCCTTGCCGTAACCGACACCGACGGTGCCGTCACCATCGCCCACCACGACCAGCGCGGTGAAGCTGAAGCGACGACCACCCTTCACGACCTTGGCGACGCGGTTGATCGCGACGACACGCTCGACGTACGCGGTCTTCTCGGCAGCTGCGCCGCCGTCACGGCCCTTCCGGTCCCGCCGCTCGCCGCCACCGGCACCGCTTCCGCGGCGCTGGGGTCCAGCCATTGGAATTACCTCTCTCTGTTTCCGCTAGCTACGCAGCGTCAAATAGTCACTGCGCGAACGGGCAGGACTCAGAACTTGAGTCCGGCTTCGCGGGCGGCGTCCGCCAGAGCGGCAATGCGCCCGGCGTACTGGTTTCCACCACGGTCGAATACGACAGCCTCGACACCGGCGGCCTTGGCGCGCTCGGCAACCAGGGCGCCGACCGACTTGGCCTGCTCGGACTTGTCGTTCTCGCCGCCGCGGATGGTCGTGTCCAGGGTGGACGCCGACGCGAGGGTGTGACCCTTAGCGTCGTCGATGACCTGGGCCACGATGTGGCGGTTCGAGCGCGTCACGACCAGGCGAGGCCGCTCAGCCGTACCGGAGATGTGCTTCCGGATGCGGATGTGACGTCGCTTGATGGCAGCACGCTTGTAAGCGTCGCCCTTAGCAATCTTGACACCGTATGCCATGGCTTACTTACCCGCCTTTCCGACCTTGCGCCGGACGACTTCGCCCTCGTACTTGACGCCCTTGGCCTTGTACGGGTCGGGCTTGCGCAGCTTGCGGATGTTGGCCGCAACCTCGCCGACCTTCTGCTTGTCGATTCCCTCGACCGAGAAGTGTGTCGGGTTCTCGACCTTGAACGAGATGCCCTCGGGCGCCTCGACCGTGATCGAGTGGCTGTAGCCGAGCGAGAATTCCAGGTTGGAACCCTTCGCCAGGACGCGGTAACCGACACCGCTGATTTCGAGCTTCTTCACGTAACCCGTGGTCACGCCGGTGATCATGTTCGCCACCAGCGTGCGGGACAGGCCGTGGAGGGCCTTGTTCTGACGCTCGTCGTTCGGGCGGGTGACATTGAGAATGCCGTCCTCACCCTTGGCGACCTCGATCGGCGCCGCGACGGTGTGGGAGAGAGAGCCCTTGGGGCCCTTCACCTGTACCGTACGGCCGTCGATGGTGACGTCCACGCCGGCGGGAACCGTGATGGGGAGCTTGCCAATACGCGACATAGCTGTTTCCTCCGTTCCCTTCCGCTACCAGACGTAGGCGAGAACTTCTCCGCCTACGCCCTTCTTGCCGGCCTGCTGTCCGGTGAGGAGACCGTGCGACGTGGAGATGATCGCCACGCCGAGGCCACCGAGCACCTTGGGCAGGGAGGTGGACTTCGCGTACACACGCAGACCCGGCTTCGAGATCCGCTTGATGCCCGCAATGGAGCGCTCGCGGTTCGGGCCGAACTTCAGCTCGAGGACGAGCTTCTTGCCGACCTCGGCGTCCTCGACCTTCCAGCCGGTGATGAAGCCCTCCTGCTGGAGGATCTCCGCGATGTGCGACTTGATCTTGCTGTGTGGCATCGCGACATCGTCGTGGTACGCCGAGTTCGCGTTACGCAGACGAGTAAGCATGTCTGCGATGGGATCAGTCATGGTCATGAATTGGCCTTCGGCCTCTCTCGCCGGGGTTTCCTGTATGCGCCATCCCTCTCCCCACTCAGTGGCAGGACGGGTGCGGTGCGGGGACCTACGGCGTAGTAAGCGTTAACTAGTGGGCTGTACCCACCTGCGTTCGGGCGGCAGACGCCCAACCCTCCTAGCCTAAGCCATGGAGGGGAGGGCCTCTGCCAGCCCACTGCTTACCGAGAGCGTCCGGGTCGTCCCGAGTAGGGGACTACCAGGAGCTCTTGGTCACGCCCGGGAGCTCTCCACGGTGAGCCATCTCACGAAGGCACACGCGGCAGAGGCCGAACTTGCGGTACACGGAGTGCGGGCGGCCGCAGCGCTGGCAACGGGTGTAGCCACGCACACCGAACTTGGGCTTACGAGCAGCCTTGGCAATCAGAGCCTTCTTCGCCATCTCGCTTACGCCTCCTTGAAGGGGAAGCCGAGGTGACGGAGAAGGGCACGGCCTTCGGCGTCGTTGGTCGCCGTGGTGACCACGGTGATGTCCATACCCCGGACGCGGTCGATCTTGTCCTGGTCGATCTCGTGGAACATGACCTGCTCGGTGAGACCGAAGGTGTAGTTGCCACGACCGTCGAACTGCTTGGGAGACAGACCACGGAAGTCGCGGATGCGCGGAAGCGCGAGCGACAGGGTGCGGTCCAGGAACTCCCACATGCGGTCGCCACGAAGTGTGACGTGGGCGCCGATCGGCTGACCCTCACGCAGCTTGAACTGCGCGATGGACTTGCGGGCCTTGGTGACGGCCGGCTTCTGACCGGTGATCGTGGTGAGGTCGCGGATGGCGCCCTCGATCAGCTTGGAGTCGCGGGCGGCGTCGCCCACACCCATGTTGACCACGATCTTGACGAGTCCCGGGGTCTGCATGACGTTCTCGTACGAGAACTCTTCCTGCAGCTTGCCCGCGATCTCCTCGCGGTACTTCGTCTTGAGACGCGGAATGGTGGTGGTAGCCATCAGATGTCCTCACCCGTCCGCTTGGCAACGCGGATCTTGTTGCCCTCGTCGTCGAAGCGGAAACCGACGCGCGTGACGACCTTGTTGCCGTCCTTCTCAACGACCAGCTGGACGTTGGAGACGTGGACGGGCGCCTCGGTCGTGACGATGCCACCGGCCTGCGAACCGCGAGCGGTGGGACCGGCCTTCGTGTGCTTCTTGACCCGGTTGACACCCTCGACCAGGACGCGCTCGTCGCGCGGGTAAGCGGCAATGACCTTGCCCTGCTTGCCCTTGTCCTTACCGGTGATGACCTGAACCAGGTCGCCCTTCTTGATCTTCATGCTTACAGCACCTCCGGCGCGAGCGAGATGATCTTCATGAACTTCTTCTCGCGCAGCTCACGGCCGACAGGGCCGAAGATACGGGTGCCGCGAGGGTCGCCGTCGTTCTTCAGAATGACGGCGGCGTTCTCGTCGAAACGGATGTACGAGCCGTCCGGACGACGACGCTCCTTGACGGTGCGAACGATGACCGCCTTGATGACGTCACCCTTCTTCACATTGCCGCCGGGGATCGCGTCCTTGACGGTGGCGACGATGACGTCACCGATGCCCGCGTAGCGGCGACCGGAGCCACCGAGCACACGGATGCAAAGGATTTCCTTCGCACCAGTGTTGTCGGCGACACGCAGTCGCGACTCCTGCTGGATCACGTCTATCTCCTGATTGTCTGCCGGTTCCCGGCAGGGGCTCCTTCACGGAAACCCCTGCCGAGCCTGGCGGAACCAACCTGAGGGAAACCCCTCAGGTACTTACTTGGCCTTTTCGAGGATCTCGACGATGCGCCAGCGCTTCGTCGCGGACAGCGGACGGGTCTCCATGATGACAACCCGGTCGCCGACGCCCGCGGCGTTCTGCTCGTCGTGAGCCTTCAGCTTGTTCGTACGGCGGATGACCTTGCCGTACAGCGCGTGCTTGACGCGGTCCTCGACAGCGACGACGACGGTCTTGTCCATCTTGTCGCTGACGACCAGACCCTCACGGGTCTTGCGGAAGCCGCGGCTCGTCTTGGTCTCTTCGGTCACGTTGTTCTCGCTCATGCGCTCTCCACCGTCTCGATGCCCAGCTCGCGCTCACGCATCAGGGTGTAGATCCGCGCGATGTCCTTGCGGACGGCCTTGAGCCGCCCGTGGTTTTCGAGCTGACCGGTCGCCGCCTGGAAGCGGAGGTTGAACAGCTCTTCCTTGGCTTCGCGAAGCTTCGCAAGAAGCTCCTCGTCACCCAGTTCGCGCAGCTCGGACGCCTTGGTACCGGCCGACATCACGCTTCACCTGCCTCGCGCTTGACGATCCGGCACTTCATCGGCAGCTTGTGGGCTGCGCGAGTGAGGGCCTCACGGGCGATCTTCTCGTTGGGGTAGGACAGTTCGAACATGACCCGGCCCGGGTGCACGTTCGCGACCCACCACTCGGGCGAACCCTTACCGGAACCCATGCGGGTCTCGGCAGGCTTCTTGGTCAGCGGGCGGTCCGGGTAGATGTTGATCCAGACCTTGCCGCCACGCTTGATGTGGCGGGTCATCGCGATACGAGCCGCCTCGATCTGGCGGTTCGTCACGTACGCCGGCGTGAGGGCCTGAATGCCGTACTCGCCGAACGAGACTGCCGTACCGCCCTTGGCCTGACCGCGGCGCTTCGGGTGGTGCTGCTTGCGGTGCTTGACCCTACGAGGGATCAGCATTTCGGTCAGGCCTCCGTTCCGGTGCTCTCAGCCGGAGCGGCAGCGGCGGCGGGAGCGTCGGCCTTGGGGGCCTCGGCTGCCGGCGCGGACTGCTGCTGCGGCTTGCGGCCGCGGCCGCCACGCTCGCCACCACGACCGCCACGTGCCGGGCGGTCGCCGCCGCCACCGGCACCACCACGGGCCGGGCGGTTACCCGCACGGGCCGCGGCGTTCTCGGCGCGGACCTCGGCGATGTTCTTGACATCGCCCTTGTAGATCCAGACCTTCACACCGATACGGCCGAAGGTCGTCTTGGCCTCGAAGAAGCCGTAGTCGACGTTCGCGCGGAGCGTGTGCAGGGGCACACGGCCCTCGCGGTAGAACTCCGAGCGGGACATCTCGGCGCCGCCGAGACGGCCACCGCACTGGATCTTGATGCCCTTGGCGCCGGCCTTCATCGTGCCCTGCATGCTCTTACGCATGGCGCGACGGAAGGAGACGCGGGAGGACAGCTGCTCGGCGACGGCCTGGGCCACCAGCTGAGCGTCCGTCTCCGGGCTCTTGACCTCAAGGATGTTCAGCTGGACCTGCTTGCCGGTCAGCTTCTCCAGGTCACCGCGGATGCGGTCGGCCTCGGCGCCACGACGGCCGATGACGATGCCCGGGCGCGCGGTGTGGATGTCCACACGGACGCGGTCACGGGTGCGCTCGATCTCAACCTTCGAGATGCCGGCGCGCTCCATGCCGGACGTCATCATCCGACGGATGGCGACGTCTTCCTTGACGTAGTCCTTGTACAGCTTGTCGGCGTACCAACGGGACTTGAAGTCCGTGGTGATGCCGAGCCGGAACCCATGCGGGTTAACCTTCTGGCCCATTACCGGGTTCCTTCCTTGCTGCTGACGACCACGGTGATGTGGCTGGTCCGCTTGCGGATCCGGTAGGCGCGGCCCTGGGCGCGCGGACGGAACCGCTTCAGGGTCGGACCCTCGTCGACATACGCCTCGGAGATGACGAGGCTGTCGGCGTCGGTGTGGTCGTAGTTGTGTGCGGCGTTGGCAATGGCGCTGTCAAGCACCTTGCCTACCGGCACGCTCGCGGCCTGCGGGGCGAAACGCAGGACCGCCTGAGCCTCCGTGGCATCCATGCCACGGATAAGGTCCACCACACGGCGGGCCTTCATGGGCGTAACGCGGATGTACCGCGCCTGGGCCCTGGCTTCCATGGTTGTCCTTCCAGTGTCTGTCATGGTCATTCCACCCCGCGTTAGCGGCGCTTCGACTTCCGGTCGTCCTTGACGTGACCCCGGAAGGTGCGCGTCGGCGAGAACTCGCCGAGCTTGTGGCCGACCATCGACTCGGTGACAAACACCGGAATGTGGGTCTTGCCGTTGTGCACCGCGATCGTGTGGCCGAGCATGGCCGGGATGATCATCGAGCGACGGGACCAGGTCTTGATGACGTTCTTGGAACCGGCTTCGTTCTGTACGTCCACCTTCTTGATCAGGTGGTCGTCGACGAAGGGCCCCTTCTTGAGACTGCGCGGCATCTAAACCCGCTCCTAGCGCTTCTTGTTCGTCTTGCGGCGGCGGACGATGTACTTGTTCGATGCCTTCTTCGGCGAACGAGTACGACCCTCCTTCTGACCCCACGGCGAGACCGGGTGACGTCCACCGGAGGTCTTGCCTTCACCACCACCGTGCGGGTGGTCAACCGGGTTCATCGCCACACCGCGAACGGTCGGGCGGACGCCCAGCCAGCGCTTGCGGCCGGCCTTGCCCCAGTTGATGTTCGACTGCTCGGCGTTACCGACCTCGCCGACGGTGGCGCGGCAGCGCACGTCGACCAGGCGGATCTCTCCGGACGGCATGCGCAGGTGGGCCATCTGGCCCTCCTTCGCGAGCAGCTGCACGGACGCGCCGGCGGAGCGGGCGAACTTGGCACCGCCACCGGGACGGAGCTCGATCGCGTGGATCGTGGTACCGACCGGGATGTTGCGGAGGGCCAGGTTGTTGCCCGGCTTGATGTCGGACCCGGGACCGTTCTCGACACGGTCGCCCTGCGACAGGTTGCGGGGGGCGAGGATGTAGCGCTTCTCGCCGTCCGCGTAGTGAAGCAGCGCGATACGCGCGGTGCGGTTGGGGTCGTATTCGATGTGCGCGACCTTCGCCGGCACGCCGTCCTTGTCGTGCCGACGGAAGTCGATCACTCGGTAGGCGCGCTTGTGTCCGCCACCCTGGTGGCGAACGGTCACACGACCGGCGTTGTTACGGCCGCCCTTGCTGTGCAGCGGGCGGACCAGCGACTTCTCCGGCGTGGACCGCGTGACCTCGACGAAGTCGGCGACGCTGGAGCCACGACGGCCCGGCGTAGTCGGCTTGTACTTGCGGATTCCCATTTCTCAGTCCTCGTCCGATATTCGGACCAGGGCGCTCCGTTAGGAGGCCTGGCCGAAGATGTCGATACGGTCGCCCTCAGCGAGGGTCACGATGGCGCGCTTGGTGTCAGCACGCTTGCCGAAACCGCTCTTGGTCCGCTTGCGCTTTCCCTGGCGGTTGATCGTGTTGACCCCGGTGACCTTGACCGAGAAGACCGCCTGGACGGCCTGCTTGATCTGGGTCTTGTTGGCGCCCGGCGCGACGACGAAGGTGTACTTGCCCTCGTCGAGCAGCGCGTAGCTCTTCTCGGAGACGACCGGCTTGATGAGGACGTCACGGGGATCCGTGAAGCTCTTGCTCAGCGGCGTCTCGACAGTGTTCTTGCCCTCGGCCTCGTGGCGCTTCGCCTTGGCGATGCGCGCGGCCTTGGCGACCTTGGCCGCCTTGGGGGCAATGCTCGGGTGACGCGTAGCCATCAGGCTTCGCTCCCTTCGGTGTCAGCGGCCTGGGGGCCAGACACGAAGGACTCGAAAGCGGCCTGGGTGAAGACCACGTCGTCCGAGACGAGAACGTCGTACGTGTTCAGCTGGCCCGGCTCCAGGATGTGGACCTGGGGCAGGTTGCGCGCGGAGAGCAGCGCGGCCTCGTCGGCACGATCGATGACCAGGAGCACGTTCTTGCGCTCCGAGATCTTGCCGATCAGAACCTTCGCGGCCTTGGTGGAGGGGGTGTCGCCCTCGATCACGCCGGAGACGACGTGGATACGAGCGTTGCGGGCCCGGTCGGTGAGGGCGTGGCGCAGGGCCGCGGCCTTCATCTTCTTCGGGGTCCGCTGCGAGTAGTCACGCGGCTGCGGGCCGTGGACGACGCCACCGCCGACGAACTGCGGGGCGCGGGTAGAGCCCTGGCGCGCACGGCCGGTGCCCTTCTGACGGTAGGGCTTCCTACCGCCACCACGAACCTCGGCGCGCGTCTTGGTCTTGTGCGTGCCCTGGCGGGCAGCGGCCAGCTGGGCGACTACGACCTGGTGAAGCAGCGGAATGCTGATCTTCTCGACGTCGAAGATCTCCGCGGGGAGCTCGACCGTCCCGGTCTTGTCGCCTGCCGGCGAAATGATGTCAACAGTGCTCATCGTTACCTCAGGCCCCCTTGGCGGCGGTGCGGACCAGGACGAGGCCGCCGTTCGGACCGGGGACGGCGCCCTTGATGAGGAGCAGTCCCTTCTCCGCGTCAACGGCGTGGACGGTCAGGTTCTGGGTGGTGACCCGCTCGTGACCCATGCGGCCCGCCATGCGCATGCCCTTGAAGACACGGCCGGGGGTGGCACAGCCACCGATGGAGCCGGGAGAGCGGTGCTTGCGCTGGACGCCGTGTCCGGCGCCGAGGCCATGGAAGTTGTGACGCTTCATGACACCGGCGAAGCCCTTGCCCTTGCTCGTGCCGGTCACGTCCACCTTGACGCCGGACTCGAAGGTCTCAGCGGTGATCTCCTGGCCGAGGACGTACTCGCTGGCGTCAGCGGTACGGATCTCGACGAGGTGACGGCGGGGGGTGACGTCGGCCTTGGCGAAGTGACCCTTGAGGGGCTTGTTCACCTTGCGCGGGTCGATCTCGCCGAAGGCGATCTGGACCGACTCGTAGCCGTCGACAGCGTTCGTACGGACCTGGGTCACGACATTGGGGCTGGCCTTGACGACGGTGACCGGAACAACACGGTTGTTCTCGTCCCACACCTGCGTCATGCCGAGCTTCTCGCCCAGGATGCCCTTGATCTGCTTAGCCATTCTCAGACCACATCCCTTAGAGCTTGATCTCGATGTCGACACCGGCCGGGAGGTCGAGTCGCATCAAAGAGTCAACGGTCTTGGGGGTCGGGTCGAGAATGTCGATCAGGCGCTTGTGCGTGCGCATCTCGAAGTGCTCGCGCGAGTCCTTGTACTTGTGCGGCGACTTGATGACGCAGTACACGTTCTTCTCAGTGGGCAGCGGCACCGGGCCCGCGACCGACGCACCAGTGCGCGTCACCGTCTCGACGATCTTCTTCGCCGACGAATCGATGACCTCGTGGTCGTAGGCCTTGAGCCGGATGCGGATCTTCTGTCCCGCCATGGCTACTCAGTAGTCCTTTGTCTAGTGAAACGCTCTGCAACCCGGGGGTTCGCGTCCCCGCCTCCGACCCACGCGGTCGGGTGTGTCGCGTCCTCACCGCAGAGATATCCACCATCGGATTTCCCTGCCAGGGACACGGCCCATCCCAAAGACGACCGCGGAACCGGGGGCCGAACACCCACCGGGCGCCTGGTCTGCGCCCCGCTGACACTTCCCGGAAGATTCCCGTACGTCCGCTCCAGCGCTGCCCTGGGGCAGTTGGGGCGACGAGTACTGTGGGACTCGCTTCCGGTCCTCCCGGCGGGAGGCGCGCAGCATCGGCACTCAACCGAGCAACCCCGACAGTCTGCCATACGGGGCACGGGCCTGGCGAATCGAGCCGGAGAGGATACCCCTGGGGGGGCGCGGGTCAAACACGGGTCCGACACGACGGACCGACCGGACCCGCCACCCCGCCCCCTGGCTCGGCACTCTCGGCCTCCGCCGACGCCTCACGCGTGGGACAAAGACTTCCTCGGGACGCGGGGACGCGGCGCCCGCGTCGGCGGCCTCCGGGACATCACGAGCCCTAGTCGCGCGCCTCGGCAGCGGAGAGGAGCCGTCGAAGGCGTCTGATCTCCAGCACAAGGCTGGGCACGGCCTCTCGCGCCATCGCGATGAAGGCGGCGTTTTCATCCCAGCGACCGTCTGCACAGTCCACGTAGCGCGGATGCTGCACCAGCGTCGCGGCAATCAGCTCCTTGTGATCGAAATCAGGCCACCTTTCCCCTCGCCCGGTATCCTCGACGGTGCTGACTGCGACGAGATTCATGGCGTAATCGTCATCAAGGCTCCTGACGAACCATGGCCCTGGCGTCGCCACAGAGCACAGTTCTTCGATCTCATCCAGATCGATTTCAGGAGTCACGCCTTCATCCGGCATTTCTTTGTTACCGCCCACGCCTGTTCGTCTCCCATAAACTGTGCGACACACCCGTCACATCGTGATCAGTATCGCTCGGTGGTGTAACCGAGCCGTTCGGCGTTCCGATAGAATTTCGAATCGTTCGTGATGAGCGGCAGACCTTCCTGAGCCGCCGAATCCCAACACTCTTGCGTCATCGGTGCGGATCATGGGGTTGAACGACTTCCCGTTCCATGTGCCTGCGGTGAAGAACCGGCGTCCTGCCGGCAAGCGCCGCGTCCACGTCCGCGTCCACGTCCGCGGCCCGCGACCCACGACCCGCGACCCGTTGGATCGGGGCTGAGGTATCGAGCGGTCTCAGGGTCGTAGTGGCCAGGGAATCTCAAGGCGTGATCCGGCTGACGAAGGGCGGCACGCTGCTCCCGTGGTCGGTGCGAAGCCCGCCCGGCGGTAAGCCTCGTAACGGGAGCTCAGTGCGGGGGCGTGCCCCTTCTGCGTCACGGATTCCCCTCAAGCCCGGGGCTCGTCAAGCCCGGGGCTCGTCGCGTTCGAGCGCGTCGAAGTCGATCGGCTGATAGTGCGGGGCGTAGTCACGCAGGAACGCGGCCGCCTCCTCCGGCAGGGGCGGGGTCGCGATCACCGCGTACTCCAGTACGCGCTTCGGGGCGAAGTACTTCCAGAACTCGTACTCCGGCTCCCCCGCCGCCAGGTCCGGATACCGGTCCGTGACACCGAGGCTGTCCAGGAGTTCGGGAAGCGTGGCGTCGGCGAGGTTCACCATCGGTTCACGCGGGAGCACGATCCGCTCCACACCGGGGTCGAGACGAGGCTGCTTCCCCTGCGCGATGTCCTCCATCTGGGGCCGGTCCAGCACGTACCAGGGCCCGGCATGCTCCTGCACGAGCCAGCTGTCCCGGGTGTCACTGCGATGGATGGCGCACACGTCGCCCCGGAAGATCTGCTCGACGAAGCCGAGACCGGGCTGGACCAGGGTCTGCGTCTCGCCTGCCGCCTGAAACGTGATCTCCCTTCCGTGCCCTGTCGCGATCTGCGCGAACTCGGCGGCGAACTCCGACCGGACGGGCGACGCCCGCAGACAGGAGAAGTGCAGCGACCCCACCACGAAGGCGTGTTCCTCCTGCCAGGTCGCCCGCATGAGCCGGTACGAAGGAACACTGCTGGCCCACCCCGGGACGTGCAGGACGAATTCGCCGCAGAAGACACACGAAGCGTATTCACTACTCATTACAGCTTTCCCTTTCCGCGGCGCGGTTCATGCCGTGACATACGCATCATCATCCCATTTGCACGGGAACGATGAACCCCAGTGGATTCACCGGGCCACCCTCAGGATACGTTCCCTGCGGCAGCTCACGAATTCCCTCACCGTCGAAGAACCTCAGGTTCCCATCCCGGCTGACGACCACTTCCATGTGATCCGACGCTTTGTACTCCAGGTCCCGCGACATACTGTTGGGCATTCCCTGCGCCTGTTCTATTCTGTTGGGCGGTCCGGGAATTCGATCCTCCGGGTGCGTATGGGCGATGAAATCGTAGTCCTGCCCCCTGAGGTCCCGTGGAATGGAACTCGTCCGCTCCGTCCCTCGGAAGAGACGCAGATCTCCCGCCGGATTCTGGATGATGGCGTGCTCGACCCCGTGGAAACTCTGGAGTTCGGAGAGATGGGAGACGTTCACCTCTCCGGGCCGGATGGGTATGTGCCCGTTCTCCAGCGCCCGGGTGAGCTGCCTGGCCTTGGGGGACAGCGCCCGGTACGGGATCTGGCCACCCGGCATGCGGGCTCCACCCTTGAAGACGCCGCTCATGCCGCGCACGCCCTCGGCCATGCCCTTCATCCCGGCCTTGATCCCGTTCAAGCTCCGGAGGCCCTTGAGTCCCTTGGCGAGCCCGCCGAGAGTGGTCAGCCCCTTCATACCCGGAATGCAGTCGAGGGCGGCGAACGCCACATCCCACAGGGACGCCTGCCCCTTCATATATTTATTGAGGGTGTCCGCGAGAACGATCAGCGCGGCAATGAGCACGATCGCCCCGAGGATCGGCCCCCCAATAATCAGGGCGATGATCCCGAGGACGGCGACAACGACCTTGCAGACGGCGACGATGGTGTCCCAGTTGTCGACGAACCAGTCGCCGACCTCCTCGTACCACTTACGGTTCCGAATCCCCGCGTCGGAAGCGTCGTCCAGCTTCCGCTTCGCCTCCCCCGCGGCGTCCTCACGCATCCGACGGGCATCCGCGGCCATCTTCTTCGCCGCATCGAGGGCACTCTGCGCCGAGGTCACATCCGACTGAGCGGCGGTATGCGCATCCTTGGCACTCTGCGCATCACGGGTCGCGGCCCGCACCTTCGCCTCATCCGGCTTCTCGACATCCTTGCCACCGGCCGGGTCGTCCTTGTACTTGTCCGCTTCCTTATTGGCGCGGGTCACCCACGAATCAGCCGACGACAACTTGGACTTGGCCGAGGACAGATCCGCCTGCGCCTCCCGCCCCTTCACGAGGGCCTTGTCGGCCAACGTCTGGGCCCGCTCCAGCTCGGGCCAGTACGCCGCCAGCGCGTCCCCCGCCAGGTCGTACGACTTCTTCAGCTTCTTGAGATTCTTCGGCACCCCGGAAAACTCGTCCCGGAAGACATCGGCCGTCTTGCCCACCATCGCCAGGACGGCGTCCTCGTCCGCCATCCCCTTCACCAGCCGCAGCGCATCCTGCACGTCATCGGCGAAGTCATGCAGGCTCTTGGCCAGGGACTTCACCCGGACCGGATCCCCCGGCGTCGGATCCTTCTCCAGATCCAGCACATGCCAGTCCGTCGGCCGATACCCCGCCATCACGCAACCCCCGTCGCACCACCAACCACGCCAACCACACGTACGCAGCAGCGAATTTACTAGGCACTGGCGTTCGGCGCGAAGAGTCCCTGATGACGTTGCCGGAGATCAGCCCCAGAGCTCACGCTCAGGCCCGCGTGTCCACCACGACCGTGCCACCGCGCCCCCTGCCCTCAAGAGCGGCGACCACGCAGGGCCCGCCACACATCGCCGACCGCATCCGTGGCCAGCATCCCCCAGTACTCCAGCTTGTTCTGCACGGTCGTCCGGATCATCTGCCACTTGAACCACGGCGGGAGTTGCCGGAACGGCACGTAGTCGAGGGTGTCGTCGATGGCGTTCTCGGCCATGCTCCTGCGGCCGTGGCCCTCCGCCCGCAGCGCGGCGTACAGCTCTGGTGTCAGTTCGCCGTTGAGCCGGGCCGCGGTGCCCGCCGCGGTGAAGGCGAAGCCGCGTTGGCCGACGTCCGCCAACTGCATCGCCCTGACGATCCGAGGTGACGCCTCGGCCAGCGAGCAGTTGAAGGCCAGCCCGATCACGGCGGAGCCCAGCGAGTCCTCACCGCGTTCGTACGCCACGTCCCACTCGACGGGATCGTCGAAGCGAAGCGGGCTCTCGTCACCGTCCCAGTCCCACCCAGCCGACATGTTCCCGTCCTCACGATGCCGATCGACGCCGACAGGGCCGGCGCAGGACCCGCCGGCCGTCCTCGACCTCCTGACTACGCCCCGCCCAGCATCGCGTCCTCGTCGAAGCCGAGCTCGTCCTCGATGCCCAGCTCCTGCGCCGCATGCCATCTCAGCGGGTCCGGCCACTTCCCCGGGGCCGTTCTGGCGATGTCCCCCAGAAATCGAAGCGCTTCAGGGGTACCGATCCCGGCCAGCGCCTGCACGCCCTTGATACACAGAGCGTAGAAGGGACCGTCCGTGTCCTTGCGCTCCCGCACCAGAGAGCTGATCGGCTCCACACCCTCGGGAGCCCGCAGCTCTCCGAGCATGTCGACCAGATCCTCCGAGTTCACGCCTTGTGCGCGCGGCGCGAGGACAGGTGCCAGGATCGCGGCAAGTCCCTCGGGGTGGAGGTGAACCGCGACACCCGCCTGTGGTTCGAACCTGCGCCAGTCCCCCGCTTGGGACGAGAGCCGCAGCCGGCCGAGGATGCGGGCGCGCGCCTCCGGAAACGCGTCTTCGACTTCTACGGCTTTCTCCCGCCCCATATGTCCCGAGCCGATGAGTGAATCCACTCGCCGCATCAGGGCGTCCTCCGCGGCCACGTCAGCCCGCCTTCCCTCCACCACCGGCCGGTCACAGTCCGTCCGAAAAGGGATCAGGGTGCCCACCCCATTGGAATCCCCAGGCCCCGGTCTCATCGTCGAGAACAGCGCGGAGTCCGCGATCGGGAAGGGCGAATTCGTCGCGCAGCCAGGCGTCCATCGCCAGCACCGCCACCTCGGACCGGTAGTGGGCGAGGGGAAAGGTGAGCGCCGTGACCTCGACGAGCAGGCCGTCGGGATGCGCGGAGGACAGGTCGGCGGAGTGCACCGAGAGCCCGAAGGCAAGCCATGCGGCGTCACGCCAGTTGATGCCGCTCGGAAGCGCCAGCGATACGTTGCGGTAGATCTGCAGGCCGCCTCCCGCACCGGCACCTGGGAGGCGACGCTCCACCGTCAAGTCTGCGGCCAAGGCCGATCCGCCGGGCGAGCAGGAGCCCCGGAGCCGGTACTTGAACGTGCTACTCATCCCCCCGCCTTGAGGGTCCACGCGGGCGAATCCTCGGGCGGCCGGGGGCGGATCCGCAGTCGCGTCACGTCGATGCCCGCGTCCGCGCTCGCGTCTCCCGTCGGAAGACGTCCCGCGTCGTCGGGGTAGTAGTACGGGCCGTAAGCCCAGAACTCCGGAAACTCATGGCACATGAGATCGGGGTACGGGGCTATCTCCGTTCCTCCGTACCTGTGATTGAGCCTCGCCACCGCTTCCGCGCGGGAGATACCGAATCGCCCCACCATTTCATCCACTATCTCGCGGAAATAGCCGAGCATTCCTTCGTCCAGTTTCATACGAAATTCCGCGGTCACGGCGTTAGCATCCCCCTTGGAGGACCAGCAGCTCGTCATCGGTCATCGCCATCGTGCGTGCCCCCGCCTTCACCTTTCACCCGCCCACGTGCATAGCCTCTCCCCATGTCCAGGACCACCCCACCCCGCCCCCTCGACGTCACCGCCCTCTTCCCGGAGTTGGCGCCGATGGCCCGTACCGCCGTACGGCTGCACCCGCGTGCCGGTACGCCGACCGCCGCCGACAGTTCCATCGGCGGCCCCCTGCTCTGGCCGGCCCAGGAGCCGTGGCCCACCTGCCCGGATCACACCGGGCCCTCGCACCGCGGTGTCACCCCCGACGACGTACGGCTGCGGCGGCGCATCCTCGACGAGGCCTGGGAGCGGCCGCGCGCCGAGGGCGCCGACCTCCTCACCCCCGAGGAAAGCGTGATCGTGGACCGCGCCTCCATCTCCGGCCGGACGCGCATACCCCAGGACGGCCCGGTCCCCCTGATCCCCGTGGTCCAGCTGTACGCCGCCGACGTCCCCTCGCTGCCCCGCCCGGCCGGTACCGACCTGCTCCAGGTCCTGTGGTGCCCCTTCGACCACGCCGAGGACTATCTCCCCGCGGTCACGCTCCGCTGGCGCACCTCCGCCGACGTGACCGACCCTCTCACCACCGCCCCGCAGCCCTCGGTGATCGGCAACGACGACTACCTCCCCGAGCCCTGCGTACTCCACCCCGAGACGGTCACCGAGTATCCCGCCCCGCACGAACTGCCCGAGGACCTGGCGGACCGGATCGAGGCCTGGGAGGAGGAACAGACCCCGGAAGAACCCGATGAGCCGGATGGGCTGGATGAGTTGGATGACGCTGCCGTCATCGGCTATCAGTACGACCTCAGCGTCGCCCCTGGCTGCAAGCTCGGCGGCCACGCCCCCTGGAGCTTCAGCGACCCGTTCCCCATGGCCTGCCCGAAGTGTGGCTCGGACGTGCGGCCGCTGCTCACCCTGGACGGCACCGAGTGGGACGGCGGCAGCGGGAGTTGGCGTCCTGTGGAGGACGCCGGCTATACGGGACTGCACTACCGCGGCCCGGCGTGCGCGACCCAGCTGAACATCGGCCGCAGCTACAACATGCAGCTGTACGTGTGCACGGTCGCGCCCGACCATCCGCATGTCCAGAACATGCAGTGACCCAACGCCTACTACTGGGCTGGTGACAGGGGCGCCACGAACGACGCCCAGGCGGCGGGGCTCAGCGTGAGCCGCGGGCCGGAGGCGTTCTTGGAATCGCGCACGTGGACAGCGGCGGGGGCTTTGGCTATCTCGACGCAGTCGTTGATGTCGCCGCTGTCGCTGTAGCTGCTCTTGAACCAGTGCAGTTCCGTGGCACTCATAGCTCTCCTAGCGTTCGTTCGATGAAGGCCAGTGACTCCCTCGGCGTGAGAGCCTGCGCCCGGATCATGCCGTAGCGCAGTTCCAGGATACGAAGAGCCCGGGGGTCGGAGACCGGGCGTCCGTTGAACGCACCTGGGCAACGTCCCACGGCCGTGCCGTCGGCGAACTTCAACATCTGGATCAGGCCATGCACTCCACCGTGCTCCTCGCACTGGGTGGGCATGACCTGAAGCGTGACGTGCCGCAACTGCCCCACTTCCAGCAGGTGTTCGAGCTGTCGCCGCAGCACCATTTTCCCACCTAGTGGGCGTTCGAGCGTCACCTGTTCCTGGACGAAACTGACCGTCGGCGGGGACTCACCCTCGAAGATCGACTTCCGCGCCATACGAGCGGCAATGCCTCGCTCAACCTCGTCCGGCGAGTACGCAGGCAGCACCATCTCGAACAACGCCCGCGCATACTCCGGCGTCTGCAACAACCCCTGGATGTTGTGGTTGCTGTACTGCAGCAGTTCGACCGCCCGGTCCTCCAACTCCTTCAGCTCCCGCACCTTCTTCGGGTACCGGGCCCTCTCCACGTCCTCCTTGAACGCCTTGAGGTGCCCGCTCGCACGCAGAACCTCGTCAGCCCGGTCCAGGAACTCCGGCCGCGGAATCCGCGCCCCACGCTCGATCTTGCGGATCATGTCCTCGCCGTACCCCAGGGCCTCACCGAGGTCGGCGACCCGCATCCCGGCCGCTTCCCGGCAGATCCTGACCAGCCGCCCGACGGCCTCCACCAAGGGCGCGCTCTCGTCCCCCGGTTCGAGGTCCCAGCCCGCCTCGTCCACACCCTCACCACCACTCATCGCCCACCCACCTCCCACACCCACCCGCACTCGCACCCGCACGACACCCGAGACAGTCGGGACAGAACGGGACCACAGCGCGACAGTCCCGATACGCACAGTCGTAATCCCAGTTCAGAGTAGACACGCTCGGCCACGCTGAGTGACGTGAATCAAGAAACCGTCCGCAGTTTCAGCCTGCCCCTGTCGGCGACACCCCGCGGTGCCCGCCTCGCCCGCCGGTTCACGACCGAGCAACTCCGCACCTGGAGCCTCCCGTTGAACCCCGCCCGCGCGGAGCACATCGTGGCCGAGCTGGCTGCCAACGCCATCACGCACGGCCGCGTGCCCGGCCGCGACTTCCGCCTCACGCTGTACGTGATCGGCGGCACCCTCCGCATCGAGGTGACCGACACCCGCGGCGACCGGCAGATCCGCCGCCCTGAGCAACCCGGCCCCGTCGACGACGAGTCGGGCCGCGGCCTCGTCATCGTCGAGGCGCTCTCCGACCGCTGGGGCGTCACCCCCGGCAGACCCCCACGCAAGACGGTCTGGGCCGAAATCAACTTCGTACCGAACCCGGTGCCGGTACCCGCATTGCAGCCCGCCCCCGGCCCCACCGGCACCCGCATTTCACCGTCCCGGTAGACGAACGCCCGGTACCGCACGGCATCAAATGCCTTTAAGAACTCGGGGAGAGAACCCACCGAACCCAACCCCACCCGGTCCCGCCCCAAGCCCGCCCCAGGCCCTCCCACGGCCCCTCGTCAGCGCCGCGACCCCCGTCGCCCACAAGGGTGACAATCCGCAACTCAGCTGGATATCCGCCTGGTTGTCGGTCATATGCTCGCCCGAACAACCCCAGAACATGCGACGGCCCCCGGCCGGGACTGGACTCCCGATCGAGGGCCTGACCACTTAGGAAGACAAGCCCCTTCCCCATGGATACTCAGCACCCTAGCGCGCCCCCGTGCGCCCAGCCCCGGATTCCGCATCAGCTTGCGCGTAAGAGTCCGCGAGGCATCACACACGTCAAGGTCCGCCACACCGCTCGCTTCACAGTGATCGGCAACCACCTGGCCCAGCACCCGCAACTGTCAGCGCTCGCTATCGGGCTCGGCGTCCACATCCAGTCGCTGCCCACCGGTGCCCGCGTCGACATCAGGACGCTGACGGACCGCTTCCCCGAGGGCGAGACGAGAATCGCGTCGGCCCTGCGGGAACTGGAGGCGCACGGCTACCTCACCCGCACGCGCCACCGCCTGCCGAGCGGCCAGGTCGTCACACAGACGGTGTCGTACAACCAGCCGGGTGCCACCACGGTCACGGCCCAGAAGCCCCGCCCCCGACCGACTCCCCACCCGAAGCCCGCGCCCGCCCCCACCCCCGTACGACCGGACGTCGAAACTCCACCGCCACCAGCCACGCCGTCGGTCGCGCCCTCGGCCACGACCGCCCACCCCGCGGCCACCGCCCTCCTCGCAGGCCTGCACCGCTACGACCCCCGCCTGCTCCTCCCCGAACGCGTCGTCGAGCGCCTCGCCCCGGCCGTCACCGCCTGGCTGGAGCGCGGCGCCGCCCCCGAAGCCGTACGCCGGACCCTGACAGCAGGCCTCCCCGAGGGCACCCTCCGCCACCCGGCCGGCCTCCTCGCCCACCGCCTGGCCGAACTCCTCCCACCGCCGCTCCCCGCGACCGCGACGGCCACGACCGCACCACCCACACACCCACTCCCCCTGCAGAACTGCGACGGCTGCGACCGCGCCTTCCGCTCCCCGGACCCGGGCCACCGCTGCCGCGACTGCCAATCCAATCTGCAGGAGGCCGCCTAGCATGATGTGCCCCACGAGGTGACGGCAGCACTCGTCAGCCGCCGTCCGGAGAAGGTCATGCCGGACGAGCTACTGGTTCACACCGGCACGCCCGACGTGGAGGACGAGCCAGAGGGCATCCTGCGCCACCCCGACGGCCCCCGCTACGCGACCCGCAAGGACTTCCTCTACGGCGAGGACGTCACCATCGCCGAGTGGACCACTCCACCGCCGACCTGCCGCGCTACCCCGCCACGGACTGACGGCCCTGCTGTCTGTCCGGCTCAGGAGACGCGCCGGCTCTCCCGCGGCCCCAGATACGTCGGCTCCAGCCCACCCGTGTCGATCACCAGCCGCTGCACCACCACCGTCGGGTCGACCGCCCAGAACTTCAGCCGGTGCACCCCGGCCGCTCCGATCGTGTGGCGCGTAGACGTGCGATTGACGTTGTCCGATGTGTTGCGGGCCCACTCCATGTTCATCAGCCCGTCGTCGGCCCCGGTCGCCGCGTGGATGTCGACGATCTGCGGGGTGTCCTCGTCGAACGAGATCCCGTACCGCAGCCCACCCGTTCCGCCCAGCCCGCCCGTCGGCAGCGTCGGGTTCCGCGGCGACAGGTACGCCCACACCGTCACCGCCCCCGCTCCCGCCCCCGCAGACGCGGACCCGGACCCTGACTCGGCCCCGGACTCGGACCCGGACCCGGACAGCAGACTCACCTCGTACTCCAGCCGCGGTGACGAACCTCCCGGAGTCCACCCGGGCGCCGTCACCGGCCACGGCGTCACGCCCGCCCCCGTACGCCCGATCCCGTCGATACGCCGCCACGTCCCCACCGAGCGCGTGAAGTGCTCGGCGTCGACGGCGACGTGACCGCCCGCCTCCACGAACCCCCGCAACCCGCGCGACTCCCGTACCGACGGCCGCTCGGCGATCACCGCGACCTCCACCACCGCGCCCGCCCCCTCCACGGTCACCGACGCCTCCGTCCGCCCCCGCGGAGCCTTCGCCCAGTCCACCGTCAGCACGGCACGGACCTGCTTCTCGACCCGTCCCCGCGGCCGGTCCACCACGAGCCACGGCACGGACGGCGTGATCCGGTAGTCGAAGGCCGTACGCCCCCGGTTGAAAACCTCGATGTACTGGTCGGGCCGCGTCTGGTACGGGCTGAACACCGGCAGCACGGCCGCTCCGGAACCACCCCCCGGCCACCACCCCGCCGCCCCGTCCAGCGCCACCCCCAGCTCCGCCCCCGTCGGCACCTCGATCCGCTTCACCGCCGGGAAGATCTCGTCCGGCAGTGCCACGTTGTCCCGCTCGGGCTGCTGCCAGGGCGCGTTCGGGCCGTACCGCTCCACATCCCCGTACCCGATGTGCGGCTGCGTCTGGAAACCTCGCCATTTGCCGCCCGCCACCTGCGAGTTGAAGCGTTCGGCGAGCGCGAGGTCCCGGGCAAGGCCCGCCTCCGCCGCTGCCGCCAGGTCGTTCGTCGCGGCCCGCCCCTGCCGGGCGTACAGCAGGTTGGTGAACTCGGCCTCCCGCAGCCCGTACAGGTTGGCCGTCGCCGCCACCTCGTAACCGACCAGCTCGAACCACGCGTCCTGGTCACGGGCCGGAAGCCGCCGCCCGATCCGCTCGGCATCGGCGTCCAGCCGCCGCCACTCCTGCGTGACCCGCTCCAGTTCCCGGTGCCCGAAGTGGAACGGCGTCTCCTGGTCGTCGTACACGACCCGCCCGTCCACCAGCGTGATCCTGCGGTTCAGCAGCTCGGGCTTGCGGCGCGACTGGAGCCGCCCGTAGGCCGCCAGCACCTCGGCGATCGCCTCCACCTGCCCGTGCGCCCCGCCGAAGTTCTGCCGCGCGTACCGCCGTTCCCACTCCCCCAGCCTCTCCAGCGGCCAACGCCCCGGATTCCACGCGTAGTCGAGGAAGAACTCCGTCGGCAGCTCATTGCCCTTCAGGTCACCGACGTTCGTGACCCACAACTCCCGGTTCCCGTACGCGATCGCCTGGTGGAGCTGGTCCCACAGGTTCGGCAGTGAAGTGGTGTCCACCCACTTGTAGTTGCGCCCGACCCCGACGTAGTCGAAGTGGTAATACAGGCCGTACCCGCCACCCCTCACCCCCTCCGCCGGATCCGGATGCTTGCGGATGTTGCCCCAGTTGTCGTCCGTCAGCACGACAGTGACATCGTCCGGTGCGCGCAGGCCGCGGTCCCAGTAGCGCTGGACCTCCTTGTAGAGCGTCCAGACCTGCGGGGTCTCGGCGGCGGCCCGGCCCGTAACGTCCTCGATGATCGCCCGCTGCGTCGCGATGATCTCCCGCATCAGCTCGATGCCGTCGCCGTCGGGCAGGCTCGTGTCGCCGTTGCCCCGCATGCCGAGCGTGACGACACCCTCGAAGTCCTGGTCCACCATGCGCTCGATACCGTCGCGCCAGTACGCCTTGACGGCCTCCGCGTTGCGCCGGAACGACCACTCGCCCGTGCCGCCGTACGGGTCCCGCCCCGGCGTCACGATGTTCCCCGCGCTGTCGCGCACGGCCGGCACGGCATGCCGGTTCCACTCCTCGATGCCCCGCATCATCGGCGCCTCATGAGACGTGCCCATGACAATCCCGTACGCCTTCGCCCGCGCGTGGTTCTCCGGATCGTCCTCCGCGAACGCCCGACCCCACACCGCCGGCCACAGATAGTTCGCCTTCAGCCGCAGCAGCACCTCGAAGACCTTGGCGAAGAAGTCCGCGTTGAAGCCGCCCGGGTGGCCGGGGGCCTTGCCCGGCCCGAAGTGACCGGGCGCCCAGGTCCCCAGCGCCGGGTTCTCGTCATTGATGAACACGCCCCTGTACTTGACCGCCGGCGCGCCCTGGCTGAAGCGCCCAGGCAGCACGTACACCTCGCTCCGCCGCACCGGACGCACGTCGTCCCACCAGTACCAGGGAGAGACCCCGATCCCGTACGAGACGTCGTACGCCCCGAAGATCGTGCCGCGCTGGTCGCTGCCGGCGATCACGAACGCCCGGTCCACCCCGGGCATCGGCCGTTCGACCACGGTCTGCAGCGAGGTCTCCCACCTGCCCCGGACCCCCCGGACATCGAGCTTCCCGGCCGCGACCAGCCCGTCGATCAGCGGGCTGCGTCCGATCGTCCCCACCAAGACCACCTCGCGCGCGACCGAGTTACCCGGCCGCACCCCGGTGACCCGCTCGATGTCGTCCCGCAGGTCACCGGCCACCCGTACGACTCCGGGGTGGTCGTCTGCGCTGACCACGACCGGGGCCCCCACCAGCCGGAAGGCCCCCGGCTTCGGCGAGAAGGAGATGTACGCCCCCGGGTCCGTAGCGGTGTCGGCGGCGGCCCGCGCCGCACCCTCCGCCCACGCGACCCCGGACAGCCCCGACAGCGCAGGCAGCGCGGCCCCCGCTCCCAGCACGGCTCTACGACTGACCCCTCCGGACATGCGTCACCCCTCGAACGTCCTCGTATCGAATGTCGGTACGACAAACGGTGACGGGAGTGACCCCTGAGGGGAACGGGTCGTAACCACCGAACAGTTTCGTGACGAATCATTTCGACCGGCACAGCACCGGCACAGCAAAAGGGCCCGCACGACCGAAGTCGTACGGGCCCCTTCAGGAGCTCTTCGCGGAGCGATACCGCTATGGAGCTACCAGGCGTTCAAGCCCAACAGGCAGTCGAAGACTACTTGTTGATCTTGGTGACCTGGCCGGCGCCCACGGTCCGGCCACCCTCACGGATGGCGAACTTCAGGCCCTCCTCCATGGCGACGGGCTGGATGAGCTCAACGGTCATCTCAGTGTTGTCGCCCGGCATGACCATCTCGGTGCCCTCGGGAAGGGTCACCACACCAGTCACGTCCGTCGTGCGGAAGTAGAACTGGGGACGGTAGTTGTTGAAGAACGGCGTGTGACGGCCGCCCTCGTCCTTGGACAGGATGTACGCCTGCGCCTCGAACGAGGTGTGGGGCGTGACCGAACCAGGCTTGATGATGACCTGGCCGCGCTCCACGTCCTCGCGCTTGATGCCACGGAGGAGCAGACCGACGTTCTCACCGGCCTGGCCCTCGTCGAGCAGCTTGCGGAACATCTCGATGCCGGTGACCGTGGTGGTGGTCTTCTCGGTCTTGATGCCGACGATGTCGACGGTCTCGTTGACCTTGAGGACACCACGCTCGATACGGCCGGTGACGACCGTACCGCGACCGGTGATCGTGAAGACGTCCTCGATGGGCATGAGGAACGGCTTGTCGACGTCACGCTCGGGCTGCGGGATGGACTCGTCGACGGCCTTCATCAGGTCGAGGACGGACTTGCCCCACTCGGCGTCGCCCTCAAGAGCCTTGAGCGCCGAGACCTTGACGACCGGAAGGTCGTCGCCCGGGAACTCGTACTCGGAGAGGAGCTCGCGCACCTCAAGCTCGACGAGCTCCAGGATCTCCTCGTCGTCCACCATGTCGGCCTTGTTCAGCGCGACAACGATGTACGGAACGCCGACCTGGCGGGCCAGGAGCACGTGCTCCTTGGTCTGCGGCATCGGACCGTCCGTGGCGGCGACAACGAGGATGGCGCCGTCCATCTGCGCCGCACCCGTGATCATGTTCTTGATGTAGTCCGCGTGACCGGGGCAGTCGACGTGGGCGTAGTGACGCGTCTCGGTCTGGTACTCGACGTGCGCGATCGAGATCGTGATACCGCGCTGGCGCTCTTCGGGAGCCTTGTCGATCTGGTCGAAGGCCGAGGCCTCGTTCAGGTCCGGGTACGCGTCGTGCAGCACCTTGGTAATGGCGGCCGTGAGGGTCGTCTTACCGTGGTCGATGTGACCGATGGTGCCGATGTTGACGTGCGGCTTAGTCCGCTCGAACTTTGCCTTCGCCACTGAATCCTCCTGCGGAGTGGTTCTGGTACGCCTTACTCATCGGCGCCAGGGTGATCTTTGCTGGGATGCCGCCCGCCGAGGTCCACCGGGCCGGGACGATCCCTCGTCCCTGCCGGTCGGTGACCTTGGCGGTCGGTGTCAAGCCTAAAGCGTGCAAACGGTGTGTGTTACTCGCCCTTGGCCTTCGCGATGATCTCCTCGGCGACGTTCCGGGGAACCTCGGCGTAGGAGTCGAACTGCATCGAGTAGCTTGCGCGACCCGAGGTCTTGCTGCGGAGGTCTCCGACGTAGCCGAACATCTCCGAGAGGGGCACGAGGCCCTTCACGACACGAGCACCGGCACGCTCCTCCATGGCCTGGATCTGGCCACGGCGGGAGTTGATGTCTCCGATGACCTCACCCATGTAGTCCTCGGGCGTGGTGACCTCGACGGCCATCATCGGCTCAAGGAGTACGGGGCTGGCCCTGCGGGCACCTTCCTTGAATGCCTGCGAACCGGCAATCTTGAAGGCGAGCTCGGAGGAGTCGACCTCGTGGTAGGCACCGTCGAGAAGCGTGATGCGGACACCCGTCATCTCGTACCCGGCGAGGATGCCGAACTGCATGGCCTCCTGCGCACCGGCGTCCACCGACGGGATGTACTCCCGCGGGATACGGCCACCGGTCACCTTGTTCACGAACTCGTACGCCGGGCCGTCGGCCTCGGTGATGGGCTCGATCGCGATCTGCACCTTGGCGAACTGACCGGTACCACCGGTCTGCTTCTTGTGGGTGTAGTCCACGCGCTCGACGGCCTTGCGGATCGTCTCACGGTACGCGACCTGCGGCTTACCGACGTTGGCCTCGACCTTGAACTCACGGCGCATACGGTCGACCAGCACCTCAAGGTGCAGCTCGCCCATACCACCGATGATGGTCTGGCCGGTCTCCTCGTCCGAGTGAACCTGGAAGGAGGGGTCCTCCTCCGCGAGACGCTGGATGGCTACACCCAGCTTCTCCTGGTCACCCTTGGACTTGGGCTCGATGGCGACCTGGATGACCGGGGCCGGGAAGTCCATGGACTCCAGGATGACCGGGCTCTTGTCGTCGGAGAGCGTCTCACCGGTGGTGGTCTGCTTCAGGCCCATCACGGCGACGATGTCGCCGGCGCCCACCGCCTCGATCTCCTCACGCTTGTTCGCGTGCATGCGGTAGATCTTGCCGATGCGCTCCTTCTTGCCCTTGACGGAGTTCAGCACGGCAGTGCCGGACACCAGGCGGCCCGAGTAGACCCGGACGAAGGTGAGCTTGCCCAGGTGCGGGTCGCTCATGATCTTGAACGCGAGGGCGGAGAGCGGCTCGTCCACGGACGGCTTGCGCTTGATGACGACCTCGGGGTCCTTCACGTCGTGGCCTTCGATGGCCTCGACGTCAAGCGGGGTCGGCAGGTAGCGCACGACCGCGTCGAGCAGGGGCTGGACGCCCTTGTTCTTGAACGCGGTGCCACAGAACACCGGGGTGACCGTGGTGTCGCTGGACTTGCCGGACGCGATGGTGATGCGACGGATCGCGGCGTACAGCTGCTCCTCGGAAGGCTCTTCGCCCTCCAGGTACAGCTCCATGATCTCTTCGTCGTTCTCCGCGACGGCCTCGATCAGCTTGCCGCGGTACTCCTCGGCAGCCTCGGCGTGCGTGGCGGGGATGTCGACGACGTCGTACATCTCGCCCTTGGCGGCCTCGACGGGCCACACGAACGCCTTCATGGTGACGAGGTCGACGACGCCCTTGAAGTCGGCCTCGGCGCCGATCGGAAGCTGCATGACCAGGGGCTGCGCACCGAGGCGGTCCGAGATCATGTCGACGCAGCGGTGGAACTCCGCGCCGGTCCGGTCGAGCTTGTTCACGAAGCAGATGCGCGGCACGCCGTAACGGTCGGCCTGACGCCACACCGTCTCGGACTGCGGCTCGACACCCGCGACACCGTCGAACACCGTGACAGCACCGTCGAGGACGCGGAGCGAACGCTCCACCTCGACCGTGAAGTCCACGTGCCCCGGGGTGTCGATGATGTTGATGGTGTAGTCGTTGTCGTCGAGCGGCCAGTGACAGGTGGTGGCAGCAGAGGTGATCGTGATGCCACGCTCCTGCTCCTGCTCCATCCAGTCCATGGTGGCGGCGCCGTCGTGGACTTCACCGATCTTGTAGCTGACGCCGGTGTAGAAGAGGATCCGCTCAGTGGTGGTCGTCTTACCCGCGTCGATATGAGCCATGATCCCGATGTTGCGGACCCTGGCAAGGTCAAGTGAAGTGGTAGCCATAAGGCTTCGGTCTTCTCTCGGTCTCGATGGGGGTAGCGACTACCAGCGGTAGTGCGCGAAGGCCTTGTTGGACTCGGCCATCTTGTGGGTGTCCTCGCGCTTCTTCACAGCGGCACCGAGGCCGTTGGAGGCGTCGAGAAGCTCGTTGAGCAGACGCTCGGTCATGGTCTTCTCGCGACGGGCGCGGGAGTAACCGACGAGCCAGCGCAGGGCGAGCGTGCTGGCGCGACCGGGCTTGACCTCGATCGGGACCTGGTACGTCGCACCGCCGACTCGGCGGGACTTGACCTCAAGGGTCGGCTTGATGTTCTCCAGAGCGCGCTTGAGCGTGATGACCGGGTCGTTGCCGGTCTTCTCGCGCAGGCCCTCCATGGCGCCGTAGACGATGCGCTCGGCGGTGGAGCGCTTGCCGTTCAGCAGCACCTTGTTGATCAGGGAGGTCACCAGAGGGGAACCGTAGACCGGGTCGATGATGACCGGGCGCTTCGGGGCGGGGCCCTTACGAGGCATTTCTACTTCTCCTTCTTGGCGCCGTAGCGGCTGCGGGCCTGCTTGCGGTTCTTGACACCCTGGGTGTCGAGGGAACCGCGGATGATCTTGTAACGAACACCGGGCAGGTCCTTCACACGGCCGCCACGCACGAGCACGATCGAGTGCTCCTGCAGGTTGTGTCCCTCACCCGGAATGTAAGCAGTGACCTCGATCCCGCTGGTCAGACGCACACGCGCGACCTTACGCAGGGCCGAGTTCGGCTTCTTCGGGGTGGTCGTGAACACACGCGTGCAGACGCCACGACGCTGGGGCGAACCCTCAAGCGCGGGCGTCTTGTTCTTCTCGACCTTGTCCTGCCGGCCCTTCCGGACCAGCTGCTGGATCGTAGGCACTACTTCTCCGGTTTCTGTGTGCCGAATGGTAAAACTAACCTGGAACACGACCGACCCACGCGGTCGGGTGTGTCGAACACTGCAGATTCCCACCGCGAGGCGGGAGGGGCGCAGATTGCGGTGGCCGGTGATGACTCCCCTAGTGCGGTTGAAGGCACGCACGGAAGCCAGGGCACACCCCAGGCACAAGGTCTGAGCGTACCTACCTCATAGGCTGCGGTCAAAACAAATGGACCGCACTAGCATCCCTGAGCGGACCATGCCAAGCGCCGGCCCCTTTTATGATCTTCGTCAGGACGTCGCCACCACGACGAACAGCAAGGTCATCACCAATGCCCACCCCACGGTGGACAGCCAGCCGAACACCAGCCCCGTGAGCGCGAGACCCTCGCCACCCTCGCCCGTGTGCCGCATCTCGGAGCGCGCGGTGTGGCCCAGGATCACCGCGGGAATCCCGGTCAGCCCGACGGTCACCAGACACAGCACACCGCAGATCGCCGCTCCGACGGCCTTCTCGTTCGTCTTCGGCGCCACAGCGACCGGCAGGAACGTCCGTGGCACGGGCCCAGAGGCCGCCGGAAGCGGTACGGGGCCCTGCGGGAGGTCGGCCACCAGAAGGGCCAGCTCACCCACCGTACGGGCCGCGTAGGCCCGCGCCACCCGCTTCTCGAACTCGGGCTGCTGCATGCGCCCCTCGCCGAACCCCGCTCTGAGCACATCCACGGCGCGCTCCCGATCGGCGGTCGAGGCGAGCATCGAGTGACCGGGCGGCTCCTGCCAGGGGCGAGGCTGATTGCGCCCCTGCCCCGGCTGCCACGGCGACGGATACGACACGGGAGCACCTCCCCCGGACGGACTGGGTCTCCATCATGCTCCAACACGGCATTACGGGCACAGGTTCCCGCAGCACTCATGTCAGGAATTCCCGACGCGGAGCGCCGACGGAACCGCCGGCGCACCACGGCACGCCGAAGGGCGGCCACCCCGGAAGGTGACCGCCCCTCTGACTCAGGCGCCTTGTTCAGGCGACCCGCCTACTGGTTGTACGGACCGTAGTCGTAGTCCTCCAGCGGAACGGCCTGGCCGGAGCCCGTGCCGAACGGCGAGTAGTCGATGTCGTCGTAGCCGACGGCCGAGTACATCGCGGCCTTGGCCTCCTCGGTCGGCTCGACCCGGATGTTGCGGTAGCGGGACAGACCCGTACCGGCCGGGATGAGCTTACCGATGATGACGTTCTCCTTGAGGCCGATCAGGGAGTCGGACTTGGCGTTGATCGCCGCGTCCGTCAGAACCCTGGTCGTCTCCTGGAAGGACGCCGCCGACAGCCACGACTCGGTGGCGAGCGAGGCCTTGGTGATACCCATCAGCTGCGGACGGCCGGAGGCCGGGTGGCCGCCTTCCTGCACCACACGACGGTTCTCGGTCTCGAACTTCGACCGCTCGACGAGCTCGCCGGGCAGCAGCTCCGCGTCGCCCGACTCGATGATCGTCACACGGCGCAGCATCTGCCGGATGATGATCTCGATGTGCTTGTCGTGGATCGACACGCCCTGCGAGTTGTAGACCCGCTGGACCTCTCCGACCAGGTGGACCTGGACGGCACGCTGACCCAGGATGCGCAGCACGTCGTGCGGGTTGGTGGCACCCACGGTGAGCTTCTGGCCCACCTCGACGTGCTCGCCCTCGCTGACCAGGAGTCGGGCACGCTTCGAGATCGGGAACGCCGTCTCGTCGCTGCCGTCGTCCGGGGTGACGACGAGCTTCTTGGTCTTCTCGGTCTCCTCGATCCGCACGCGGCCGGAGGCCTCGGAGATCGGGGCGACACCCTTCGGCGTACGAGCCTCGAAGAGCTCGACGACACGGGGCAGACCCTGGGTGATGTCGTCACCGGCCACACCACCGGTGTGGAAGGTACGCATCGTCAGCTGCGTGCCGGGCTCACCGATGGACTGGGCGGCGATGATGCCGACCGCCTCACCGATGTCGACCAGCTTGCCGGTGGCCAGCGAACGGCCGTAGCACATGGCGCAGGTACCGACGGCGGACTCGCAGGTCAGGACCGAACGGGTCTTGACCTCCTCGATGCCGTGCTTGACGAGCTCGTCGATGAGGACGTCGCCGAGGTCGGTGTTGGCCGGGGCCAGCACCCGCCCGTCGACGGTGATGTCCTCGGCCAGCGCACGTGCGTACACGCTGGTCTCGACGTTCTCCGCCTTGCGCAGGACGCCGTCGGCGCCGCGCTCGGCGATCTCCAGACGCAGGCCGCGGTCGGTGCCGCAGTCCTCCTCGCGGATGATGACGTCCTGCGAGACGTCCACCAGACGACGGGTGAGGTAACCCGAGTCGGCGGTACGCAGGGCGGTGTCCGCCAGACCCTTACGGGCACCGTGCGTGGAGATGAAGTACTCCAGCACGGACAGGCCCTCACGGAAGGACGCCTTGATGGGACGAGGAATCGTCTCGTTCTTGGCGTTCGACACCAGACCACGCATACCCGCGATCTGACGCATCTGCATCATGTTTCCGCGAGCACCGGAGTTCACCATCATCGAGACCGGGTTGGTCTTCGGGAAGTTCGCGTTCATCGCCTCGGCAACCTCGTTGGTCGCCTTGGTCCAGATCGCGATGAGCTCCTGCGTGCGCTCGTCCTTGGTGATCAGACCGCGCTCGTACTGCTTCTGGACCTTCTCGTCCTGGTCCTCGTAACCCTTGACGATCGCGCGCTTCGCGTCGGGAACGACGATGTCGGAGATGGCCACGGTGACACCGGAACGGGTCGCCCAGAAGAAGCCGGAGGCCTTCAGGTTGTCGAGCGTCGCCGCCACGATGACCTTGGGGTACCGCTCGGCGAGGTCGTTGACGATCTCGGAGAGCTGCTTCTTGCCGACCTCGTAGTCGACGAACGGGTAGTCCTCGGGCAGCAGCTCGTTGAAGAGCGCGCGGCCCAGGGTGGTGTTCAGGCGGAAGGTGTCACCCTGCTGCCACTCCGGCTCGCCCTCCTCACGCGCCGGCGGGGTCCAGCCGCGCGGCGGGATGGTGCCCACCGGGAAGCGGATGTCCACGCGCGACTGCAGCGAGAGCTCGCCGGCGTCGAACGCCATGATCGCCTCGGCCGAGGAGCCGAAGGACCGGCCCTCACCCTTGACGTCCCGCAGTTCACCGTCGGTGGTGAGGAAGAACAGACCGAGGACCATGTCCTGGGTCGGCATCGTCACCGGACGGCCGTCGGCGGGCTTGAGGATGTTGTTCGAGGACAGCATCAGGATGCGGGCCTCGGCCTGCGCCTCCGCGGAGAGCGGCAGGTGCACGGCCATCTGGTCACCGTCGAAGTCCGCGTTGAACGCGGTGCAGACGAGCGGGTGGATCTGGATGGCCTTGCCCTCGACCAGCTGCGGCTCGAAGGCCTGGATGCCGAGGCGGTGCAGGGTGGGAGCACGGTTCAGCAGAACCGGGTGCTCGGCGATGACCTCTTCGAGGACGTCGTACACGACCGTGCGGCCGCGCTCCACCATGCGCTTGGCGCTCTTGATGTTCTGCGCGTGGTTCAGGTCCACCAGGCGCTTCATCACGAACGGCTTGAAGAGCTCCAGCGCCATCGCCTTCGGCAGACCGCACTGGTGCAGCTTGAGCTGCGGACCGACGACGATCACGGAACGCGCGGAGTAGTCCACGCGCTTGCCGAGGAGGTTCTGGCGGAAACGACCCTGCTTGCCCTTGAGCATGTCGCTCAGGGACTTCAGCGGGCGGTTGCCGGGACCGGTGACCGGGCGACCACGACGACCGTTGTCGAAGAGGGCGTCCACGGCCTCCTGGAGCATGCGCTTCTCGTTGTTCACGATGATCTCGGGCGCGCCGAGGTCGAGAAGCCGCTTCAGGCGGTTGTTGCGGTTGATCACACGGCGGTACAGGTCGTTCAGGTCGGAGGTCGCGAAGCGGCCACCGTCCAGCTGCACCATCGGGCGAAGGTCCGGCGGGATGACCGGGACGCAGTCGAGGACCATGCCCTTGGGGCTGTTGGAGGTCTGCAGGAACGCGGACACAACCTTCAGCCGCTTCAGCGCACGGGTCTTCTTCTGGCCCTTGCCGGTACGGATGATCTCGCGAAGGCGCTCGGCCTCTTCGTCGAGGTCGAAGGACTCCAGGCGCTTCTGCAGCGCCGCGGCACCCATCGATCCGTCGAAGTACGTGCCGAAGCGGTCACGCAGCTCGCGGTAGAGCAGCTCGTCACCTTCGAGGTCCTGGACCTTGAGGTTCTTGAAGCGGGTCCACACCTCGTCGAGACGGTCGATCTCGCGCTGCGCACGGTCGCGCAGCTGCTTCATCTCGCGCTCGGCGCCTTCGCGCACCTTGCGGCGCACGTCGGCCTTGGCACCCTCGGCCTCAAGCTCGGCCAGGTCGGTCTCGAGCTTCTTGGCGCGGGCCTCGAGGTCGGAGTCGCGACGGTTCTCGACCTGCTGACGCTCGACGGAGACGTGCGCCTCCAGCGAGGGCAGGTCACGCGTACGACGCTCGTCGTCGACGTACGTGATCATGTACGCGGCGAAGTAGATGACCTTTTCGAGGTCCTTCGGGGCGAGGTCGAGCAGGTAGCCCAGCCGCGACGGAACGCCCTTGAAGTACCAGATGTGGGTGACGGGAGCGGCCAGCTCGATGTGGCCCATCCGCTCACGACGCACCTTGGCGCGAGTTACCTCGACGCCGCAGCGCTCGCAGATGATGCCCTTGAAGCGGACGCGCTTGTACTTACCGCAGTAGCACTCCCAGTCCCGGGTCGGACCGAAGATCTTCTCGCAGAAGAGTCCGTCCTTTTCGGGCTTGAGGGTGCGGTAGTTGATGGTCTCCGGCTTCTTGACCTCACCGTGGGACCACTGACGAATGTCGTCAGCGGTAGCAAGGCCGATCCGCAGCTCGTCGAAGAAGTTGACGTCGAGCACTTGTCGTCAATCCCTCTTTCGGGGTCGATTCTTCACTGGTCTGACTGGGGTCCGGGGTTGGTTAGCCGGGGCTCGTGTTCAGCGAGCCCCGGCCAGACCCGTCAGACCTCTTCGACGCTGCTCGGCTCACGCCGGGACAGGTCGATACCGAGCTCCTCCGCGGCGCGGAAGACGTCCTCGTCCGTGTCGCGCATCTCGATGGACATACCGTCCGAGGACAGCACCTCCACGTTGAGGCAGAGCGACTGCATTTCCTTGATGAGCACCTTGAAGGACTCGGGAATGCCGGGCTCAGGAATGTTCTCGCCCTTGACGATGGCCTCGTAGACCTTCACGCGGCCGGTCACGTCGTCGGACTTGATCGTCAGCAGCTCCTGGAGGGCGTAAGCGGCGCCATAAGCCTCAAGCGCCCACACCTCCATCTCACCGAAGCGCTGGCCACCGAACTGGGCCTTACCACCCAGCGGCTGCTGGGTGATCATCGAGTACGGACCGGTCGAGCGGGCGTGCAGCTTGTCGTCGACCAGGTGGTGGAGCTTGAGGATGTACATGTAGCCGACCGAGACCGGCTCCGGGAACGGCTCGCCGGAGCGGCCGTCGAACATCCGTGCCTTGCCGGACGGGAGGACCATGCGGTCGCCGTCGCGGTTCGGGATGGTGTGCTGGAGCAGACCCGCGAGCTCGTCCTCACGCGCGCCGTCGAAGACGGGGGTCGCGACGTTCGTACCCGGGTCGACCTTGTCGGCCCCGATGCTCTGCAGTCGCTGCGCCCAGTCCTCGCCGAGCCCGGAGACGTCCCAGCCGCGGCTGGCGAGCCAGCCGAGGTGGATCTCCAGGACCTGTCCCGGGTTCATTCGGGACGGGACACCCAGCGGGTTGAGGATGATGTCGACCGGCGTGCCGTCCTCAAGGAAGGGCATGTCCTCGATCGGAAGGATCTTGGAGATGACACCCTTGTTGCCGTGCCGGCCGGCGAGCTTGTCGCCGTCCGTGATCTTGCGCTTCTGCGCCACGTAGACCCGAACCAGCTGGTTCACGCCCGGCGGCAGCTCGTCGCCCTCTTCACGGTCGAAGACGCGGACGCCGATGACCTTGCCGATCTCGCCGTGCGGCACCTTCAGCGAGGTGTCGCGCACCTCGCGCGCCTTCTCACCGAAGATCGCGCGGAGCAGACGCTCCTCCGGGGTCAGCTCGGTCTCACCCTTGGGCGTGACCTTGCCGACCAGGATGTCACCGGCGACGACCTCGGCACCGATGCGGATGATGCCGCGCTCGTCGAGGTCGGCGAGGACCTCCTCGGAGACGTTCGGGATGTCCCGGGTGATCTCCTCGGGGCCGAGCTTGGTGTCACGGGCGTCGACCTCGTGCTCCTCGATGTGGATCGAGGAGAGGACGTCGTCCTGCACGAGGCGCTGCGACAGGATGATCGCGTCCTCGTAGTTGTGACCCTCCCACGGCATGAAGGCGACGAGCAGGTTCTTGCCCAGCGCCATCTCGCCTTCCTGGGTGGCCGGACCGTCGGCGAGGACCTGGTCCTCGACGACCCGGTCGCCCTCGTTGACGACGACCTTCTGGTTGACCGAGGTCCCCTGGTTGGAGCGGGAGAACTTGGCCACCCGGTAGGTGGTGTAGGTGCCGTCGTCGTTGGCCACGGTGACGTAGTCCGCGGAGACCTCCTGGACCACACCCGTCTTCTCGGCCTTGATGACGTCACCGGCGTCGACGGCGCAGCGGTACTCCATGCCCGTACCGACGAGGGGAGCCTCGGCGGTGATCAGCGGCACGGCCTGGCGCATCATGTTCGCGCCCATGAGGGCACGGTTGGCGTCGTCGTGCTCCAGGAACGGGATCATGGCGGTCGCGACCGACACCATCTGGCGCGGCGAGACGTCCATGTAGTCGACGTCGTCACCTGGGACGTAGTCGACCTCTCCGCCACGGCGGCGGACCAGGACCCGGGTCTCGGAGAAGCGCATGTCGTCGTTGAGCAGGGCGTTGGCCTGCGCGATGACGAAGCGGTCCTCCTCGTCGGCGGTCAGGTAGTCGACCTCGTCGGTGACGACACCGGCGGTGACCCGTCGGTACGGCGTCTCGACGAAGCCGAACGCGTTGACCCGGCCGTAGGAGGCGAGCGAGCCGATCAGGCCGATGTTCGGGCCTTCGGGGGTCTCGATCGGGCACATGCGGCCGTAGTGCGAGGGGTGCACGTCACGGACCTCGAAGCCGGCCCGCTCACGGGAGAGACCACCCGGGCCAAGAGCCGACAGGCGGCGCTTGTGGGTGAGACCCGACAGCGGGTTGTTCTGGTCCATGAACTGCGACAGCTGGCTGGTGCCGAAGAACTCCTTGATGGAGGCGACGACCGGCCGGATGTTGATCAGGGTCTGCGGCGTGATCGCCTCGACGTCCTGGGTCGTCATCCGCTCGCGGACGACTCGCTCCATACGCGCCAGACCCGTACGGACCTGGTTCTGGATGAGCTCGCCGACGTTGCGCAGACGACGGTTGCCGAAGTGGTCGATGTCGTCGGTCTCGACGACGATCGAGGCGCCGTTCGGGCCGACGGTCTCGGTCTCACCGGCGTGCAGCTTCACCAGGTACTTGATCGACGAGATGATGTCCTCGACGGTCAGGATCCCGGCGTCCAGCGGGGCTTCGCTGCCCAGCTTCTTGTTGACCTTGTAGCGGCCGACCTTCGCGAGGTCGTAGCGCTTGGGGTTGAAGTAGAGGTTCTCGAGCAGCGTCTGCGCGGCCTCACGGGTCGGGGGCTCGCCCGGACGCAGCTTGCGGTAGATGTCGAGCAGTGCGTCGTCCTGGCCCTGGGTGTGGTCCTTCTCCAGGGTGGCGCGCATGGATTCGTACTCGCCGAACTCCTCAAGGATCTGCTCGGTCGTCCAACCGAGAGCCTTGAGCAGGACGGTGACGGACTGCTTGCGCTTGCGGTCGATGCGGACACCGACCATGTCGCGCTTGTCGATCTCCATCTCCAGCCAGGCACCCCGGGAGGGGATGACCTTCGTGGAGAAGATGTCCTTGTCGGACGTCTTGTCGATGGAGGAGTCGAAGTAGACACCCGGCGAACGGACCAGCTGCGACACCACGACACGCTCGGTGCCGTTGATGACGAAGGTGCCCTTGTTCGTCATGAGCGGGAAATCGCCCATGAAGACGGTCTGGGACTTGATCTCGCCGGTCTCGTTGTTGGTGAACTCGGCGGTGACGAAGAGCGGCGCGGCGAACGTGAAGTCGCGCTCCTTGCACTCGTCGATCGAGTTCTTGGGAGGCTCGAAGCGGTGGTCGCGGAACGTCAGGGACATCGACCCTGAGAAGTCCTCGATCGGGGAGATCTCCTCGAAGATCTCCTCAAGACCGGACTTGGTGGGGACGTCCTGTCCACTGTCCAGAGCCGCCTCGACACGAGCCTTCCACGCGTCGTTGCCGAGCAGCCAGTCAAAACTTTCGGTCTGCAGCGCAAGAAGGTTCGGAACCTCTAGGGGCTCCTTGATCTTTGCAAAGGAGATGCGCAGCGGGGCGGTGCTGGCGCCGTTGTTCGTATTCGCGGTCGAGGCAGTGCGCGAGGCGGCCAAGAGGGGGTCCTTCCGAGGGCTCGGACTCACTACGCGCGTACCGGTCCCAAGCGGGGCACAGCGATGGAATTTTCCCGAACCGGCCGAATACGACCAGGTCAGAGTCAGTTCCATCCACGGTGCTCAAGCGAGGGTATGCCCCTGGTGACGGGCAGGAGGCAGCTAACAGGCAGCGCAAAGGGTCAGTGTAGCCACTAGGCCCACTGATGTCCAGTGCGGGTTTTTGAAGACCCTCGTTGTTCTCAACCCCTGCTGCAAGCCACGCCCTCGATGCACATCGATACTGCCCTCTTCGCCGCCGATCCATGCCTCGGATCCGGATCGTTGTGACGACGCGTCCTGAGAATTGCGCGCTGCGTGCGGTTCGTCAAGGCCCCCCTTGCCCGAACCGGGTGCTGCCACCGTCACTTGCAACCGGTCCTGCGGCCCGTCACGGGCGGCTGGAGGCACGAACGAAGATCACCATACTCGTCGCGACCACCAGCGCAAGGCAGTCGCCGCACGGCCCCCTCGAACGCCGAAGAGCGACCACCCAGATGGGTGATCGCTCTTCGGTGCGTCAGCGTTACACCGCTACGAAAGCGGCTCTACGCGGCTCGCAGGAGTCCTGGCGGACTCGTCGGGTCACTTGACCTCGACGGAGGCGCCGGCGCCCTTGAGGGACTCGGCAGCCTTCTCGGCGGCGGCCTTGTCGACCTTCTCCAGGACGGGCTTCGGAGCGCCGTCGACGAGGTCCTTGGCCTCCTTCAGACCGAGCGAGGTGAGCTCACGCACGACCTTGATGACCTGGATCTTCTTCTCGCCGGCACCCGTGAGGATGACGTCGAACTCGTCCTGCTCGGCCTCGGCCTCGGCCGGGGCGGCGGCGACGGCGGGGCCGGCGGCGACCGCGGCGGCGGCGGTGACGTCGAACTTCTCCTCGAAGGCCTTAACGAACTCGGAGAGCTCGATGAGGGTGAGGTTCTCGAACTGCGCGAGCAGCTCTTCCTGGGACAGCTTCGCCATGATGGCGTCCTTCCACTAATTCGGCAGGTGCCGGGATGTACTGGTGAGGCGGGCGTACGTTCGGCCCGCTACGACCGACGCCTCAGGCGGCGGTCACTGCGCGAGCCGAGTTACTCGGCACCGCCCTGCTCTTCGAGCTTGACGCGAAGCGCTTCCGCGGTGCGGACGAACTTCGAGGGAAGCGCCTGGAAGAGCGACGCAGCCTGGGACTGCTTGCTCTTCATGGCGCCCGCCAGCTTGGCGAGCAGAACCTCGCGGGACTCAAGGTCCGCAAGCTTCTTGATCTCGTCGGCGGACAGCGCCTTACCGTCAAGGACACCGCCCTTGATGACGAGGTTCGGGTTGTCCTTGGCGAAGTCACGAAGACCCTTCGCCGACGTCACCGGGTCACCGGAGATGAAGGCAACCGCTGTCGGACCGTTGAACAGGTCGTCGAGCGTGGAGATCCCGGCCTCGTTGGCCGCGATCTTGGTCAGCGTGTTCTTCACCACGGCGTACTGGGCGTCTTCACCGAGCGAACGGCGCAGCGTCTTGAGCTGCGCCACGGTGAGACCCCGGTACTCGGTCAGCACAGCGGCGTTCGAGCTACGGAACTGGTCCGCGAGCTCGGCTACCGCGGCAGCCTTGTCGGGCCTTGCCATAAGCGTGGCCTCCTTCCGGGTGATGAGGACCGCTCAGAAGGAGACTGGGAAAACGAAACGCCCCGGCGCAGGCGCACGGGGCGTGGCTCTACCAGACTGAAATCCGTACGAAGTACGGGACTGTCCGGGAGCTCATCCACAGTCACCTGCGCGGGTCGTCCGCAATTCAGCGGATCCTTCGGTCACCGCGTCCTCTGACGAGAGCACGGAGACGACCAGCGGTCTTTGGCTTCTGTGGAAGATTACGTGAATGGGGCACTGTCAAGCAAATCCGTGCCCCGGGGCCTCACCTCGGCCGGTCACCGCACCGGCCGACCAGGGCTGTCAGCTCTCCAGGTCGCCCATCATCTCGGCCAGGTCCATGACGTCCTTGGCCGCCGGGGCCTCGACCGTCACGGGCTTGTTGTAGTCGAGGAAGGTGATGGTCATGTCGAGCTTGCCCTTGTCGGCGTCGCCCTGCATGCGGAACTGCTTGGTGTGGTCCTCGCCGTCGACCCACATGTCCATCGTGAGGGTGTCCAGGCCCATCTTCTCGTACTGCTCAAGGCTCTTCTCCCGCTGTTCACGGGTGGTCTTGCTCTCGTCCTTGAGGGACTTGCGGAACTGGTCGAGGGTGACCGTGCCCTTGTAGTGGGTGGTCTCGACGCCGTCGACCTTCTCCTCGCCGACCTTCTTCACGTTCTTGGAGCCGGTCAGGAAGGTGGACTCCTGCGCCGGGTTCTTGTCGGCCGTGCCGGCGCCCGGGGCACCGCCGCCCAGCGCGTCGTCACCCAGCGTGGACATGTCGAACTTGATCCAGCTCTTGCCGTCCATCTCCTTGGCCGCCGCGGCGCCCCCGCCGATGTACATCGCCTTGTCGACCAGGCGGATCTCGGCGTTGCCGTCCTTGCCCTGGTCGAGGGCGGTCATCTTCATGCTCATGGCGACGTCGGGCTTCATGCGCATCTGGGCCTCGGCCTTGATGCGGCCCTCCTCCGGAGTCCTGCCGGTCATCCGGTAGCTGATGGAGGTGATGTCCTCCGTGTTCTTCGCCGCCTTGGCCACGGCCGCGGCGGGCGTCATCTCGGGGGACTCCTCGTCCCCCTTGGAACAGCCGACGGCACCCCCGCCGAGGACGACCGCGGCGACGACCGCGCCGGTCGCCCTGTGACGTGCGGACCTGCTCACAGAAAGCTTCATGGTTCCCCCCAAGGAACAAATGATCGACTCACAGACAAGCCGCGAGCGTATCCCAGCGGGGTTGGGCCAGTCCTCCGAGTTGTCAGTGATCTGTGTGACGCCTGTGACCACTCGGAGGAGCGGCTGAGGGGGAAGCGGCCGGGGCGGGCCGGTGGGAGCGGCCGGAGGGCTTCAGCTCGTCGGCCGGCTCTGCACGAGGTCCTTGAAGTCGGCGGTGTCGTCCGCCGCGGGCTCCTCGGCGGACACCTGCACGCCGTAGTCGCTGTAGTACGCCGTCGAGGACATCGAGCCGGTCGCCAGCTCGCCCTTCTCGGCCTTCTTGACCAGCAGGTTCTCGTCGTTCACCCAGATGTCGATGGTCTCGGTGGTCACCCCGGCCTGCTGCAACTGGCTCTTGAGATCGGCCAGTTGGTCCGCGGAGAGGGCCGAGTTCTTGCCGGCGAGATCCGCGACGTCGACCGTGCCCGAGTAGTGCGTGGTGTTCTCGCCGCGCACCTTCTCCTCGCCGACCTTCTCGACGTCCCCGGAGGCCAGCAGCAGCTTCACCGACTGGTTCGGCGTGGTGTTCTGCATCTGGTCCTTCATGTACGCGCCCGATCCGCCGGCCAGCTTCGCCAGGTCGTCGTAGTCGTACTTGATCCAATGCTTGCCGCCGGACTGCTCGGCGAACTTGTCGCCCATCTTCGCGTAGTAGGCGTCCGGCAGATAGCGGGCCTCCATGGAGGTGGTGCCCAGCTGGCGCATCTGGTCGGCCATCGTGCCGCCGGTGTACGTGATCGTCAGGTTGCCGGTGAGTCCGTCGGCCCAGCCGAGGGCACCGTCCGCCTTCATCGACATCATCGTGCCCATGGTCGTGGTGGACTCGACCTTGGCGGAGTCCGCGCCGTCGGTGCTCTTCTCCACGGAACGCAGGGCGGCGATCGGGTTCGCCCGGGTCCTGGCCTCGCCGGAGCCCTCGCGGTCCCCCGCCGAACCCTTGACGTCCCCTCTGCCGCCCTCGTCGGAGTCCGAGCCGCTACAGGCCGCGACTCCGGTCAGAGCGGCGGCCACCGCTATCGAGACGGTCACTCGGCGCACGATCGAGCTCATCATTCGTCCCCCTATGCGATTCCTGTGCCCCGCACGCTAGCGCAGGCCACCGACACCGGGCCCGGAAACGGGCACCGGATCCGACATCCCGGACGCCCGGACAGCACCAGGCAGGCACCGGGCGGGCGCCGGACACAAAGACGGGCCCCGCACCTCGAAAGGTTGCGGGGCCCGTCCTGAAATCGCGTCTGCGACGCGGCTACCGGGTGAGCGTCAGGCTCAGACGGCGGCCGGGTCCTCCTCGACGAGGAGGTTGCGGGTGCGGTTCGAGTCCAGCGTGATGCCGGGGCCGATCGTGGTGCTGATCGTGGCCTTCTTGATGTAGCGACCCTTGGCGGCCGACGGCTTCAGACGAAGGATCTCGTCGAGCGCGGCGCCGTAGTTCTCCACCAGCTGGGTGTCGTCGAACGACACCTTGCCGATGATGAAGTGCAGGTTCGAGTGCTTGTCGACGCGGAACTCGATCTTACCGCCCTTGATCTCGGTCACGGCCTTGGCCACGTCCGGGGTCACGGTGCCCGTCTTCGGGTTCGGCATCAGACCACGCGGGCCGAGGACACGGCCCAGGCGGCCGACCTTGCCCATGAGGTCGGGAGTGGCGACGACGGCGTCGAAGTCCAGACGCCCCTTCGCCACCTCGTCGATGAGTTCGTCGGAACCGACGATGTCGGCGCCGGCGGCGGTCGCGGCCTCGGCACGGTCACCGGTCGCGAAGACCAGGACCCGGGCGGTCTTGCCGGTGCCATGCGGGAGGTTCACGGTGCCGCGGACCATCTGGTCGGCCTTGCGCGGGTCGACACCCAGGCGGAAGGCGACCTCGACGGTGCCGTCGAACTTGGAGGTGGAGGTCTCCTTGGCGAGGCGGACGGCTTCGAGCGGGGCGTACTGCTTCTCCCGGTCGATCTTGGCGTCCGCAGCGCGGAGAGACTTGCTGCGCTTGCTCACTACTGCTCCTGTGTGTTCTGAGGAGTCGTGGTAGGGGCCGAGCAGGCCCTGCCACGGTGTTCTACGTGGGTGGGGATCAGCCTTCGACCGTGATGCCCATGGAACGGGCGGTGCCGGCGATGATCTTCGACGCGGCGTCCAGGTCGTTGGCGTTGAGGTCGGCCATCTTGGTGGTGGCGATCTCGCGGACCTGGGCCTGGCTGATCTTGGCGACCTTGGTCTTGTGGGGCTCGCCGGAGCCCTTCTCGACACCAGCGGCCTTGAGGATCATCTTCGCGGCCGGCGGGGTCTTGGTGATGAAGGTGAAGGAGCGGTCCTCGTAGACCGTGATCTCCACCGGGATGACCCAGCCGCGCTGCGACTCGGTCGCCGCGTTGTAGGCCTTGCAGAACTCCATGATGTTGACGCCGTGCTGGCCCAGTGCGGGGCCGACCGGCGGAGCCGGGTTGGCCGCACCGGCCTGGATCTGGAGCTTGATAAGCCCCGTGACCTTCTTCTTCTTCTTGGGAGGCATTGCTCTCTCCGGGTCCTAGTGAGAGTTTCCGGCCAACCATTCCGGATCATCCGGATGGAGGCATACCGCACAACGATAACGGGTATCGGTGCGCAGCCTGAAACCGAGCAGGTCAGACGGGCTGCAAGAGCCTGTCTGAACTGCTCGGAAGCGTGCGGTCCGAAAGAACGTCAGTTCTTCTGGATCTGGTCGAAGCTGAGCTCGACCGGAGTCTCGCGGCCGAAGATCTCGACGAGGCCCTTGACCTTCTTCGAGTCGGCGTTGATCTCGTTGATCGTCGCCTGCAGCGTCGCGAACGGGCCGTCGGTGACGGTGACCGAGTCGCCCACCTCGAAGTCCAGCACCTGGACCTCGAGCTTGCGGGACGGAGCCGGCTTGCCCTCGGCCTCGGCGGCCTCGCGGGCGGCCTTCTCCTCGGCCTCGGGGGCGAGCATCTTGACGATCTCGTCCAGCGTCAGCGGGTACGGGTCGTAGGCGTTGCCCACGAAGCCGGTGACACCGGGGGTGTTGCGGACGACACCCCAGGACTCGTTCGTCAGATCCATGCGCACCAGCACGTAGCCGGGGAGCTTGTTCTGCTTGATGGTCTTGCGCTCGCCGTTCTTGATCTGCGCGACCTCTTCTTGCGGCACCTCGGCCGCGAAGATGAAGTCCTCGACGTTCAGCGAGACGGCACGCTGTTCGAGGTTGGTCTTCACGCGGTTCTCGTAACCGGCGTACGTGTGGATGACGTACCACTCGCCGGGGAGCGCGCGAAGTTCCTCACGAAGGGCGGTGACGGGGTCGACCGGCTCGGCCTCCTCCGCCTCCTCCTCGTCGGACTCGGCGCTCTCGTCGGTCGCGTCCTCGTCGGTCGCGTCCTCGTCGGTCGCGTCGTCGGCGGGCTCGTCCTCGTCGCTCTCGGCGGAGACGGCCGGGGCGGCGTCGTCGGACTCGTCCTCGACGTGCAGCGCGGCTTCTTCGGCGGGCTCGCCCGCCGCGGCGTCGGCAGCCTCGACCTCGTCCTCGACGTCCGCGCCCTCGACGATGTCGAGTTCGTCGTCACGGGACTCGACCGACTCGACGGCATCGTTCAGGTTCGGGTCAGACACGGTGGCTGCTTCTTCCTGGATCATGGGGGTGGAACACGCGAAAGCGGGCGCCGGGTACGGCGCCCTTCGCGCTTGGCCTAGCCGAAGACGTACTTGGCGGCCTTGTCGAGTCCGAAGTCAATCACAGTCACCAGACCGATCATGATGACAACGAACACAATCACCACTGTGGTGTACGTCGTCAGCTGATTACGGGTCGGCCAGACAACCTTGCGGAGCTCCGCGACGATCTGGCGGTAGAAGAGGGCGAGGCGCTTCAGCGGGCCCTTCTTGGCACGCTTACCGCCCTTGCGGCCCTTCTTCTGGGACTCCGGCGCCTCATCCTGGGCATCAGGCATGTCGATGGAGCCCACGGCGTCCGTCACTCGTCCTCACCTGATTCCGGGTCGTGGCCGTGCCGCGCCCGGTGTGAGCCGCACGGCGGTGCAATGCAGTACGTACATGTGCACACATCCTGGTGAAAGGAGTGTGTAGCAGGGCCGGAGGGACTTGAACCCCCAACCGCTGGTTTTGGAGACCAGTGCTCTACCAATTGAGCTACGACCCTTTGCTTCCCCCACAACGTACCGCATCCGACCGAGTGCTCGGAGTGCACCGGAAGAGCGCGGCCGGTGAAGGCCAACGAGGTGAGAGTGTACGTGGTCGACGGCCGGTCGTCGAACAGAAAGTGTCCGTACGGACTTTGCGCGTCCCCGGCCCCGGCGTCGCCCCGCGGTGCTCAGTCTGTGAAACCAGTGTGCCGGGTACGTTTCCGGTCTGAAACGATGGGCCCATGAGCGCTGCAATCCCTCCCACCGAGCGCCGGGTCTCCGCCCGAGTCGGCGCGATCTCCGAGTCCGCCACCCTCGCCGTGGACGCCAAGGCCAAGGCCCTCAAGGCCGCGGGACGTCCGGTGATCGGCTTCGGCGCCGGTGAGCCCGACTTCCCGACCCCGGACTACGTCGTCGAGGCCGCCATCGAGGCGTGCAAGAACCCGAAGTACCACCGCTACACGCCGGCCGGCGGCCTTCCCGAGCTGAAGGCGGCGATCGTCGCCAAGACGCTGCGTGACTCCCACTACGAGGTGGACGCCTCCCAGGTCCTGGTGACCAACGGCGGCAAGCAGGCCATCTACGAGGCGTTCGCCGCGATCCTCGACCCGGGCGACGAGGTCATCGTCCCGGCTCCCTACTGGACGACGTACCCCGAGTCGATCCGTCTCGCCGGTGGTGTCCCGGTGGACGTCGTCGCGGACGAGACCACCGGCTACCGCGTCTCCGTCGAGCAGTTGGAGGCGGCCCGTACGGAGAAGACCAAGGTCGTCCTCTTCGTGTCGCCCTCCAACCCGACCGGCGCCGTCTACAGCGCCGAGGACACCGAGGCCATCGGCCGCTGGGCCGTCGAGCACGGCCTGTGGGTGATGACGGACGAGATCTACGAGCACCTGGTCTACGGGGACGCGAAGTTCACCTCGCTGCCGGCAGTACTTCCTGAGCTGCGCGACAAGTGCATCGTGGTCAACGGCGTCGCGAAGACGTACGCGATGACCGGCTGGCGGGTCGGGTGGCTCATCGGCCCGAAGGACGTGGTGAAGGCCGCGACCAACCTGCAGTCCCACGCCACGTCGAACGTGTCGAACGTCGCCCAGGCCGCGGCGGTCGCCGCCCTCTCGGGCGACCTGACGGCCGTCGCCGAGATGCGCGAGGCCTTCGACCGCCGGCGCAGGACGATCGTGCGGATGCTCAACGAGATCGACGGCGTGCTCTGCCCGGAGCCCGAGGGCGCCTTCTACGCGTACCCCTCGGTGAAGGGGCTGCTCGGCAAGGAGATCCGCGGCAAGCGCCCGCAGGACTCCGTCGAGCTGGCCGCGCTGATCCTGGACGAGGTCGAGGTGGCGGTCGTCCCGGGCGAGGCCTTCGGCACGCCGGGCTACCTGCGGCTGTCGTACGCGCTGGGTGACGAGGACCTCGTCGAGGGCGTCTCGCGGATCCAGAAGCTCCTGGCGGAGGCCAAGGCCTGAACCCGAGCGCGACAGTAGGTACTGAACCCGCCCACGTCGGTGGGCGGACAGTCGGTGAGGCGGGTCGCTTCCCTTCGGAGAGTTCCTCCGGGGAGGCGGCCCGCTTCTTCGTTTCTTCGTGCGAGCAAGACCACGTTCAGGGAAAGCGCTACCGATACGGCGCCGGCGTGCGGCAGGATCCTTGAATGGAGCACGTACGTAAGGTCTCTGAGCTGCCCAAGGCTCATCTGCACCTGCATTTCACCGGTTCGATGCGGCACACCACCCTGCTGGAACTGGCCGACAAGCACGGGATCCATCTCCCCGACGCGCTGACGAGCGGCGAGCCGCCCAAGCTGCGGGCGACGGACGAGCGCGGCTGGTTCCGCTTCCAGCGTCTCTACGACGCGGCGCGATCGTGCATCAGAGAGCCCGAGGACATCCAGCGGCTCGTGCGCGAGGCCGCCGAGGAGGATCTCAAGGACGGCTCGGGGTGGCTGGAGATCCAGGTCGACCCCACGTCGTACGCGCCGCGCCTGGGCGGTCTCATCCCCGCCCTGGAGATCATTCTGGACGCGGTCGACACGGCCGCGCGCGAGACCGGGCTCGGCATGCGGGTCCTGGTCGCCGCGAACCGCATGAAGCACCCCCTGGACGCCCGCACGCTGGCCCGCCTGGCCGTGCGGTACGCGGACCGCGGCATCGTCGGGTTCGGGCTCTCCAACGACGAGCGGCGGGGCATGGCGCGGGACTTCGACCGGGCCTTCGCGATCGCCCGGGAGGGCGGGCTGCTGGCTGCGCCGCACGGCGGCGAGCTGACGGGCCCCGCGTCCGTACGCGACTGCCTGGACGACCTGCACGCCTCGCGGATCGGACACGGGGTGCGGGCCGCCGAGGACCCGCGGCTGCTGAAGCGGCTCGCGGACCGCGGCATCACCTGTGAGGTCTGCCCGGCCTCGAACGTCGCCCTGGGGGTCTACGAGAAGCCGGAGGACGTCCCCCTGCGCAAGCTGTTCGAGGCGGGCGTGCCCATGGCGCTCGGCGCGGACGACCCGCTGCTGTTCGGCTCGCGGCTCGCCGCCCAGTACGACATCGCGCGCCGCCACCACGACTTCACGGACGCCGAACTGGCCGAGCTGGCCCGGCAGTCGGTACGCGCCTCGGCGGCCCCGCACGACATCAAGGAGAAGCTGCTGTCCGGCGTCGACGACTGGCTGAACGCCCCGGTCGCCTGAAGTGGGCGTGGGGCGGGTACGCCTGGAAGCCGATGTCCAGCTCGGGCCCCCGCCCCCGTGTCAGCGGCAGATGCGGTGTGAGTGAGGTGACCAGCACGTCGTGTCCCTTGGCGGCCCCCTTGCCGAGCGGGCCGAAACCGGCCGCCAGCTCCAGGTGGACGGACGCCGAGGCGAAGGTGTCCCGGGCGCCGAAGAGGAACAGCGTCCGGGCGTGCGTCGCGGGCCGGATCCGGTCGACCGGGTCCAGGCGGTCCCAGCGCCGGTCCCAGCGCGCCTGCCAGGCGGCCGCATGACGCGCGGTCCGCTGTTCGTCGGTGCGGGCGGTGCCCGGGGTGCCCCGGGTCAGCCCGCGGCGCAGCGAGGGCCAGGCGGACGGCCGCAGGCCCAGTGTCCGGTGGACGAGGACGAGGTCGACCGGGACTCCGGGCGCGTACTGCCGGGGAACGCCGTCGCGCAGCGGGACGTGGACGACCGTGTGCGGGGAGTACGCGGCGAACGAGAACAGGGCGGCGAGGCGGGACAGTCCGTCGTGGTCCCCGAGCAGGTATCCCCACTCCCGCTGGGGGTCACTGAGTGTGGTGTGCCGCAGGGCGGGTCGCGGCTGGACGACCCGGAACGCGTACCGGCCGGCTCGCGGCCTGAACTCGGTGACCCTCAGCCGCACGGGAGTTCCCTCATGGCCCCAGGGTGACCGCCGGCCCGGGCCACCGGCAACCGGAATACCGCCTCAGAGGCTGACGCCCACCGTCACCGGTTCGTTGACGAGGGTGATGCCGAAGGCGTCGTGGACTCCTGCGACGACCTCGCGGGCGAGCGCGAGCAGGTCCTCCGTGGTGGCCTCGCCCCGGTTGGTGAGGGCCAGGGTGTGCTTGGTGGAGATACGGGCGGGACCGGTGCCGTACCCCTTGGTGAAGCCCGACTTGTCGATCAGCCAGGCCGCGGAGGTCTTGGTGTGCTCGTCGTCCGCGGGGTAGGCGGGCGGGAGCACACCCTCGCCCAGGCGCTCCGCCACGCGCGCGTGGAACGCGGCGAACTCCTCGCGCGTGAGGATCGGATTGGTGAAGAACGAGCCGGCCGACCAGGTGTCGTGGTCCTCGGGATCGAGCACCATGCCCTTCCCGGCGCGCAGCTTCAGGACGGTCTCGCGGGCCTCGTCCACGGGCACCCTGTCGCCGGGGCCGACACCGAGCATGCGGGCCGTCTCGGCGTACTTCAGCGGCGCGGACAGCCCGGCGGCGTCCTCCAGTTCGAAGCGCACACGCAGCACGACGAACCGCTCCGGATCACCCTTGAAACGACTGTGCCGGTACGAGAAGGCGCACTCGGAGTTCGGAATGGTGACCGTCTCGCGGCTCTTCCTGTCGTAGGCGACCACTTCGGTGATCGTCGACGACACTTCCTGGCCGTACGCCCCCACGTTCTGGATCGGCGTCGCACCGGCGGAGCCCGGGATTCCGGCGAGGCACTCGATGCCCGCGAGGCGGGCCTCGACGGTACGGGCGACCGCGTCGGTCCACACCTCTCCCGCGGCCAGCTCCAGCTTCGTACCGTCGAGTTCGAAGCCGCGCGTGGCGATGCGCAGGGCGGTGCCCGGGAAGCCCTTGTCGCCGATGACCAGGTTGGATCCGCCGCCGATCAGCAGCAGCGGCGTACCTGAGTCGTCGGCCTCGCGGACGGCGGCGATCACCTCGTCGTCGGTGGTCGCGGTGATCAGCCGGGCGGCGGGGCCGCCGAGCCGGAAGGTGGTCAGCGGGGCGAGGGGTGTGTCGTGGAGTTCCTGCACGTGCCCAGAGTACGAGAACGGCCCCGCCGGTTCGGGCGGGGCCGTACTCAGGAGGTCGGGTGGTCCGTGCGGACCGGTGGGGGCGGAGGCCGGGGCGCAGCCCCGCTTCTGAGGGGCGCGGGAAACTGCGCGGCCGGCCCCCACCGGCCCGCAGCCGTCACACCGCCGTCCAGAATCCGCGGGTTGGATTCCGAACTCAGTGCGCCGCTGTCTCCAGCACGGGCGCCGGCGCCTCCGCACTCTCCGCCGGCCCGGCTCCACACAGCCGCCTCGGGATGTACAGCGCCGCCAGCCCCGCCACGGCGACCGCCGCCGAGCCGACCCACAGAGCCGGCCTGATGCCGTCCACGAAGGTCTGCCCGCTCTCGTAGCCGCCCTGGGAGGAGAAGATCGAGGCCATCACCGCGATACCGAGCGCCCCGCCGACCTCGCGCAGCGCGTTGTTGGCGCCGGACGCGATCCCCTGCTCCTGCGGCCGGACGCTGGACATGACCAGGCTGGAGGCGGGAGCGAAGAAGAGGGACATCCCGATTCCGCTGATGATCAGGGCGGGCAGCTGCGCGGCGTACGACGTGTCGGCCTGGACCACGAAGGCGAACCATCCGAGCCCGACGGCCTGCAGGAACAGGCCCGCGGCGACGACGGGACGGCCGCCGATCCGGTCGGACATGTAGCCCGCGATCGGCGCGACGAGCATCGGCATGCCGGTCCAGGGCAGCATGCGCAGGCCGGCCTCGGTGGGCGAGTAGCCGAGCACGCCCTGCATGTACTGACTGAGCAGGAAGATCGAGCCGAACATCCCGAGGAACATCAGCAGGCTCGCCGCGTTGATCCCGGCGAAGGCGCGGCTGCGGAAGAGCCGCATCGGCAGCATCGGGTTCTTGGCACGCATCCCGTGGAACACGAAGCCGACGAGCAGAGCCGTACCTGCGAACAGGGCGAGCAGGACGACACCGTCGGTCCAGCCGACGACGGGCGCGCGGACCAGCCCGTACACGATTCCGAAGAGGCCGCCGCTGGCGAGCAGGGTGCCGCGGATGTCGAGCGGGGCACCGGCGCCGAACGACTCCGAGAGGCGCAGCCGGGCGAGCGGCAGCAGGGCAAGACCCAGCGGAACGTTCAGCCAGAAGATCCACTGCCAGGACAGGTGCTCCGTGAGACTGCCTCCGATGAGCGGCCCCGAGGCGACCGCGAGACCGTTGACGGCTCCCCATATCCCGTACGCCATCCCGCGCTTGGCGGCCGGGACGGCGGCTGTCAGCAGGGTCAGCGTCAGCGGCATCATGATGGCCGCGCCGACGCCCTGGACGGCGCGGGCGGCGATCAGCGAGTCGATGCCGGGCGCCATGGCCGCCGCGGCGGAGGCTCCGGTGAAGACGGTGATGCCGACGAGGAAGAGCCGGCGGCGGCCGAACCGGTCGCCCAGAGCCGCGCCGAACATCAGCAGCACGGCGAAGGTGAGCGTGTACGCGCTCACGGTCCATTCCAGGTCGTCGAGCGCTCCTCCGAAGTCCTTACGGATCGAGGGCAGAGCGGTGGTGACGACGAGGTTGTCGAGGGCCGCCATGAATCCGGCGACGCTGGTGATGACGAGGGCCCAGACGGCTCCCCCGCGGCGTTCGGTCGGCTGTGGCATCTGCTGTGACATCGCTCCCCCAGCGGGTTATCGCTAGCGTTCGGTTAGTTATTGCTGACTAACTTTCGAGGTCATGAAAAGGCGCCGCTCTCCGCCGCCTTCACCGGTTCTCCGGTGGTCCACTTCAGTGTTCGAGCCGGCCCTTGACCCGGGCCGAGGGGTAGAGCCCTTCCCACACCCGGTGCTGGGATGGAAAGCCCATGGCCACGAGGCAGTTGATGAGCATGCCGTAGGCCAGGAAGGTCGTGGTCTCGTCCATGTCGGCACCGAGCGGCAGATGGACGGTGTCCCACAGCCGCATCCAGCCGGCCCGGACCGCCTCCCCGAGCTCATGGTCACCGGCCTGCTCGGCCGCCGCCACCGCGACGTACATCTGCATCTGCATGAGCAGCCGCTCCGGCTCCTCGGCGATGACCCTGGTGTACGCGTCCGCCATGGCATGCAGGGCCTCCTCGCCCCTCAGCCCCTCGGACGCCTTCGCGAACGTACGGATACTGTCGTCCAGGCAGCGTTCGGCGGCTGCCAGGAAGATCGCCTTCTTGCCGGGGAAGAGCCGGAAGAGGTACGGCTGCGAGACCCCCACACGCTTGGCGATCACCTCGGTGGACGTGCCGTAGTAGCCGCCCCGGGCGAACTCGCTCATCGCCGCGCGAATGACACTCTCACGCCTTTCCTCTGCGCTCATCCTGACCATGCGACGAAGTTAGTACTCAATCACTAACCAAGTCAAGAGGGTGGCCCGAGAGGGCTCCGGGAGGGGGTTCGGGAGTACGTACGGGTAAGGGGCGCCCGCCACTGCGAGCGCCCCTTACTCGTACCGCGCGTACTACTCGTAGCCCTGCTGTCCGCGCCCGGTCAGGCGAGCCGTACGACCGCCCGGGACATGCCCAGCACCTTCTGGCCCGCGCTCATCGCGACGAGGTCGACGCGGACGGTGTTGTCGTCGAGCTTGACGGCGACCTTGCCGCTGACCTCGATCGTGGCGCCCTTGTCGTCGTTCGGGACGACGACGGGCTTGGTGAAGCGGACGCCGTACTCGACGACCGCACCCGGGTCGCCGGTCCAGTCGGTGACGACCCGGATCGCCTCGGCCATGGTGAACATGCCGTGCGCGATGACGTCCGGGAGGCCGACCTCCTTGGCGAACTTCTCGTTCCAGTGGATCGGATTGAAGTCCCCCGAGGCACCCGCGTACTGCACGAGCGTGGCGCGGGTCACTTCGAACGACTGGGCCGGCAGCTCGGTGCCGACCTCGACGTCGTTGTACGCGATCTTCGCGGTCATCTGTTCACGCCCCCTCGGCCGCGCGGGACACGAGCTTGGTCCAGGCGGTCACCACGTGCTCACCGGCCTCGTCGTGGACCTCGCCGCGAATGTCCAGGATGTCGTTGCCCGCCATCGACTTGATCGCCTCGATGGTGGACGTGACCGTGAGCCGGTCCCCCGCGCGCACCGGGCGCACATGGACGAACTTCTGGTCACCGTGCACGACACGGCTGTAGTCGAGACCCAGCTGCGGGTCCTGGATGACCTGTCCCGCGGCCTTGAAGGTGATCGCGAACACGAAAGTCGGCGGTGCGATCACATCGGGGTGGCCGAGGGCCTTGGCCACATCCGGGTCCCTGTAGGCGGGGTTGGGGTCTCCCACCGCTTCCGCGAACTCGCGGATCTTCTCCCGGCCGACCTCGTACGGGTCGGTGGGCGGGTAGGACCGCCCCACGAAGGACTGGTCGAGCGCCATCGGCTCGGCACCTCCTGATTCGCACTGGTTCGCAGCTGGTTCGCCGCGGGTGTCAACGACGCGAGGCCGCCCCCCGGTTACAGGGGACGGCCTCGTGAACGAGCCTTTTTATCGCGTTTCGCGGTGCGCAGTGTGCGAGTTGCAACGCGGGCAGTGCTTCTTCATCTCCATGCGATCCGGGTTGTTACGCCGGTTCTTCTTGGTGATGTAGTTCCGCTCCTTGCACTCCACGCAGGCCAGCGTGATCTTCGGGCGGACGTCGGTGGCAGCCACGTGAGTGCTCCTTGCCGGGACGGATGAGACATGGATTAACGCATAAAAGAGTAACCGATTGAAGGACCGACCCCGCAATCGGCTACCGTCAGTAGCGGTGACCGGACTTGAACCGGTGACACAGCGATTATGAGCCGCTTGCTCTACCGACTGAGCTACACCGCTTTGATGTGATCAGTTCCCGCCTTGCGACGGGAACCTCCCACACCAGAGCCCCAATACGGAATCGAACCGTAGACCTTCTCCTTACCATGGAGACGCTCTACCGACTGAGCTATTGGGGCGAGCGATGAAGACATTACACGCTCGGCAGCCGATCGCCCAAATCCGTTTCGCGGCACCTGTCCCGGCCCGTTCCCGGGCCCTCACCGGCTGTTCCACCTGCCCCTCGGGCACGACCGACCACACCGGTACGACTATTCCGCTCCTCCTCGATGCGCGCCGGTCGTCACCCTAGGCTCGACTCACGCTGCGTGATCTTGTGCCTCTCCTGCGCAGCCGCCGAGCCCCAGGAGCGCGATGCCCGACAGCCAGCCGCAGCCGCACCACTCCTCGTCGTCCTCGTCCGGCTCCTCGGGCTCGTCCGGCCGGACCGACGGCTCCGACCTGCTGCTCTGCGGTGCGCGGCTCACCGACGGCCGGATCGTGGACGTGCGGCTGGCCGACGGACGCATCGAGGCGGTCGGCACGGCCGGCAGCCTCACCGCGCACACCGCGCGCGTGGACCTCTCCGGCCACCTGCTCCTGCCTGCCCCGGCCGAGCCCCACGCCCACAGCGACACGGCCCTGTCGGCCGACGGCGAGGGCCCGGTCTCGTACGAGGGGCACGAGGTCCAGCGCCGTACGACCGAGGCCGCTCTCCTGCAGCTCGGGCACGGGGCGACCGCCGTCCGCTCGCACGTGCGCGTGGGCGACGTCCAGGGGCTGGGGTCGATGGCGGCGGTGCTCCAGGCGCGGCGCGCGCTGCGGGGGCTGGTCGAGCTGACGGTCGTGGCGATGCCCCGGGTCCTCACCGGGCTGGCCGGGGCCGACGGGCTGGCGATGCTGCGGGACGCGGTGAAGATGGGCGCCTCCGTAGTGGGCGGTTGTCCAGATCTGGACCCCGATCCGACGGGATACGTGGAGGCGGTCCTGGAGGTCGCCTCGGAGCAGGGCTGCCCGGTCGATCTGCACACGGACGGTGACGATCCGGCCCGGCTCGGGCGTCTCGCGGCGATGGCGGGCGGCTTGCGGCCCGGCGTGACGCTCGGCCCCTGCGGAGGGCTGAGCCGGCTGCCCTCCGAGGTGGCCTCGCGGTCGGCCGACCAGCTCGCCGCGGCCGGGGTGACCGTCGTCTGCCTCCCCCAGGGCGGCTGTTCGGGCGTGGACCGCCGGGGAACGGCTCCGGTACGGCTGCTGCGGGCGGCCGGCGTACGGGTCGCGGCCGGCAGCGGCGCGCTGCGGGACGTGTCGAATCCCGTGGGGCGCGGGGATCCGCTGGAGGCGGCGTATCTGCTGGCCTCGCGGTACGGGCTGCGGTCCGCCGACGCGTACGACACGGTGAGTTCGTCGGCGCGGGCGGTGCTGGGGCTGCCCGAGGTGCGTGTGGAGGCCGGGTTCCCGGCGGAGTTGCTCGCGGTGCGCGGGGACCGGCTCGACGGCGCGCTGTCGCTGGCGTACAGCCGGATCGTGGTGCACCGGGGGCGGGTGGTGGCGCGGACGAGCGCGGTACGGGAGTACTGCAACTCGGCGGTGGCCGTGACGTTGGACCTGCCGCGCCAGGGGCGGACGGGTGCGTCCTGAGCGTTCCTGAGGTGCGGGGTGGAGCGCTTCCGGGCCCGCGGGGCGGGACGGGTCCCCGTCGGCGTTCACGCGCGCGTGGAGGGGTATCGGGCTCCACGCGCGCGTAGGTGTTCGTCCGTGTGACGACCGGTCCGTGTGGCGAACGGGAGGTCAGAAACCGCCCAGCAGACCGCTGGTGAACGGGTTGCCCGGTCCGCCGAACTCGCCCGCGGGCATCTTCGTCGCGCCGGACGGGGCACTGATGTCGCCGGCTTTGCCGAACGTGATGACCAGCGGCAGTTCGGCGCCCTTCGGGTCGTCCGCCAGGGCGGCGAGGTCGACGGAGACGCGGGTCAGATCGCCGTTCTTCAGTGAGAAGTTGACGGCGACCTTGCCGTCGGGAGCGTCCTTCAGGTCCTCGTCGGTGGGCAGTTCGGCGCCCGCCGGGAGTTCGTCGGCCAGTGGCCGCAGCTTGTCGAGGACACCGGTGAGCAGGTCGCGGAACGAGGCCTTGGCGACGATCCGTTCGACGCCGTCGCTGCCTCCCTTGTCGCTGAAGGTGACCTCGCGGGCGACGACCGAGCGCACGGCCTTGAGGATCTTCTGCTGGGTCTTGCTGTCGACCTCGTCGGCCTCGGCGCCCTTGCCCTTGCCGGAGGCGTCCTTGGCGGCGCGGTCGAGTTCGCGGTTGTCGACCTCGACCCACTTGCCCTCAAGTACCGGCTTGAGGTCCTTCTCGCTCTCGGGGAGGTCGTCGGCGGTCGGCAGCGGGAAGCCCATCGCCTCGCCGAACGCCTTCATGTCGGCCCGGTAGTACGTGTGGTCGCCGACGACGCGGTACTCGGCCAGGACACCGTCGGGTCCCGAGATCGACACCCCCGTACCGACGAGGTCCTTCTCACCCGAGTCGGCGAGCGGCTTGCGCGACTCGACGGACACCTTGACCCGTACTCCGGTGAAGAGTTCCGCGAGCTCGGGCGGCATCTCCTCGCCCGGCTCCCCCTCTCCGGCCAGTTTCACGAGCGCCGAGGGCTTGGCGTCGAGGCCCAACTCGAAGGCGAGCGACTTCTTTTTGCCGAGCCCCTCGACGGCCTGGTCCACCTTCTGACCGGCGGTGAGGTTCTCCACCGTGCCGCAGGCGGCCACTCCGGAGAGCAGTGCGGTGGTGCAGCCGACCGCGGTGAGAGTCCTGCGTATGGCAGGGCTCTTGCGGGTGGCGCGGCTCATGCTTGTGGCGGTGATGACGGTCTCCTTATGACGCCTGACGGCGTCCCCCTCGTACAACGTGATCTCTCAAGAGACTCACGAGTTATCCACAGGGTTGTGCGGCGAGTGTGCCCGTCCGGGCGTACGGTCGGAAACATGCGCATTGTTATCGCTGGAGGTCATGGTCAGATCGCGCTGCGGCTTGAGCGGCTGCTCTCCGCGCGCGGTGACGAGGTGGCGGGGATCATCCGCCGAGCCGAACAGGGCGACGATCTGCGGGCGGCCGGCGCCGAGCCGGTGCTGTGCGATCTGGAGTCGGCCTCGGAGGAGGAGGTCTCCGCCCATCTGCGGGGCGCGGACGCCGCGGTCTTCGCTGCGGGCGCGGGCCCGGACAGCGGGGCGGCCCGCAAGGAGACAGTGGACCGGGGTGCCGCCGTGCTCTTCGCGGACGCGGCGGCCCGGGCCGGGGTACGACGTCATGTGGTCGTGTCGTCGATGGGCGCCGATCCGGAACACCCCGGGGACGACGTCTTCGACGCGTACCTGCGTGCCAAGGGCGAGGCCGACGCGTACGTACGGGCTCACCGCGGCCTGGACTGGACGATCCTGCGCCCCGGGATGCTGACCAACGACGCGGGCACGGGTCTCGTCCGTCTGGAGGCCGCCACGGGCCGCGGGCCCGTCCCGCGCGACGACGTCGCCGCGGTCCTCGCGGAACTGGTCGACACCCCCGCGACGGCCGGCCTGACCCTGGAACTGATCAGCGGCTCGACACCGGTGTCGGTGGCGGTCAAGTCGGTGGCGGGGAACTGAGGGGGCAGCGGGCCGGCGATGCGGGGCGGCAGGTCAGAACAGCGGAATCTGGCCGGGGAACTCCGCCACGACGTACCCGTCCAGCGCGGGCTGCGCGGCACCCAGCTCGGCCTGTCGGCGCGAGCCCGGGCAGGACACGAGTTCCCCGCTCGTCCGCGCCCCCGCCGGGTCGTGCCGAGCGAACCGCCCGGCGACGACGGCGATCTCGCGACGGCACTCGGGGCAGTTTCGGCGACGTGAGGACATGGGTCCAGCGTACGAAGAAATCGCCGGGCGCCGGCGCCTGGGCGCAGCCCTCGCGCAGCGAAAACGACTAAGGTCCGGTGGCCTGCTGAAAACAGCAGGCCACCGGACCTTAGATCCCGTGTGGCGGCGCCAGGATTCGAACCTGGGAAGGCTAAGCCGGCAGATTTACAGTCTGCTCCCTTTGGCCGCTCGGGCACACCGCCGGGGTTGCTGCCGTTCGAACCGTCTTTCGACGGCGCTCTGTGGCAACGACGTAAACGATACCCGATGCTCGGGGGTGCTTCGCCACTCGATTGATCGGTGCTCGGAGGGTGGGGGGTGGCTAGGCTTATGCGGATGCGGCCCTGGATCGATGCGGGTTCTGCGGCCGCCACTACGCACCCCGATACAAGGAGCCACAGGACATGGCCGACTCCAGTTTCGACATCGTCTCGAAGGTCGAGCGGCAGGAGGTCGACAACGCCCTCAATCAGGCCGCCAAGGAGATCTCTCAGCGCTACGACTTCAAGAACGTGGGCGCCTCCATCTCCTGGTCCGGCGAGAAGATCCTCATGGAGGCGAACTCCGAGGAGCGGGTCAAGGCCATCCTCGACGTGTTCGAGACCAAGCTGGTCAAGCGCGGAATCTCGCTGAAGGCACTGGACGCCGGCGAGCCGCAGCTCTCCGGCAAGGAGTACAAGATCTTCGCCACGATCGAGGAGGGCATCTCCCAGGACAACGCGAAGAAGGTCGCGAAGATCATTCGCGATGAGGGCCCGAAGGGCGTGAAGGCGCAGGTGCAGGGCGACGAGCTGCGCGTCAGCTCGAAGAGCCGTGACGACCTTCAGGCCGTGCAGGCCCTGCTCAAGGGCAAGGACTTCGACTTCGCGTTGCAGTACGTCAACTACCGGTGACGTTCCGGCTGTTCCGCGGGCACGGACCGGGCGCGCGAGAAAGGGTGGGCACCTCGGGTGCCCACCCTTCTCGCCTGCTGGCTGCGGTCTCGTGAACGCGCACTCAGTTGCGCGAATTGCCGAACAGGATGCGGTAGGCGACCAGCAGGACCAGTGCGCCGCCGATCGCGGCGGCCCAGGTGGCTCCGTCGTAGAAGTCCTTGGCGATCGGATGGTCCAGCCAGCGGGCCGATATCCAGCCGCCGATGAACGCGCCCGCGACGCCGATCAGTGTCGTGCCGATGAAGCCGCCCGGATCGCGTCCCGGCAGCAGGAACTTGGCGATGGCGCCGGCCAGCAGCCCCAGAATGATCCAGCTGATGATGCCCATGCCGTGAACCTGCCCCTTCGTGCTGTACCTGTGCTGTGATCCTGCTCGCACCAGGCTGTGCTCATACCGCTCTCGGCTGCTTCTTGTCGCTCTCTGTTTCGCTCTTCTGTTCGTTCGCTGTTGTCGGGGAGGACGTCGGCGCGACAGTGACCGGTTGCACCGCTCAGTAGGGTGCGGCTCATGACACAGTCCGATCCCGCCCGGCCGGGTTCGTCCCGGTCCGGTTCCGCGGGCAGCACGGTGGAGCTGCGGCGGACGCTCGGCGTCGGGGACGCCGTGGTCATCGGCCTCGGCTCGATGATCGGCGCGGGCATCTTCGCGGCCCTGGGACCCGCGGCGCGGGCCGCGGGATCCGGGCTGCTCCTCGCTCTGGGCCTCGCCGCCGTCGTCGCCTACTGCAACGCGACCGCTTCGGCACGCCTCGCCGCCCGCTATCCCGCGTCGGGCGGAACGTACGTGTACGGCCGTGAGCGGCTCGGCGAGTTCTGGGGATACCTCGCGGGCTGGTCGTTCGTCGTGGGCAAGACCTCCTCGTGCGCGGCGATGGCGCTCACCGTGGGCACGTACGTGTGGCCGGGGCAGGCGCACGCGGTGGCCGTCGGGGCCGTGGTGGCGCTGACCGCGGTGAACTACGGCGGTGTGCAGAAGTCCGCGTGGCTGACGCGGGTGATCGTGGCGGTGGTTCTCGCGGTCCTCGCTTCCGTGGTGGTCGTGTGTCTGACCTCCGGGGACTCCGATGCCGGGCGGCTCGACGTGGGTGTCTCCGGGGGCGCGGGCGGGGTGCTTCAGGCGGCCGGGCTGCTGTTCTTCGCCTTCGCCGGGTACGCGCGGATCGCGACCCTCGGTGAGGAGGTACGGGATCCGGCGCGCACCATTCCGCGTGCGATCCCGCTCGCGCTGGGCATCGCGCTGGTCGTGTACGCGGCCGTCGCGGTGGCTGTCGTCTCCGTGCTGGGGCCGGCGGGACTCGGGCGGGCGACAGCGCCGCTCGCCGACGCGGTGCGTGCCGCCGGGGCGCCGGGGCTCGTCCCGGTCGTACGGGTGGGTGCCGCGGTGGCGGCGCTCGGCTCCCTTCTCGCGCTGATCCTGGGGGTGTCGCGGACGACGCTGGCCATGGCCCGGGACCGGCATCTGCCGGGCGGGCTGGCCGCCGTGCATCCGCGCTTCGGGGTGCCCCATCGGGCGGAGCTCGCCGTCGGAGCGGTGGTCGCGGTGCTGGCCTCGACGGTGGATGTGCGGGGCGCGATCGGCTTCTCTTCCTTCGGAGTGCTGGTGTACTACGCGATCGCCAACGCCTCGGCCTGGACGCTGGGTTCGACCGCCGTGTCGCGGGTCCTGCCCGCGGTGGGGCTTGCGGGGTGCCTGACGCTGGCGTTCGCCTTGCCGTGGCTGTCCGTGGCCGTGGGCGGCGGGGTGCTGGGGGTTGGAGTGTTCGCGTACGTGGTGCGGGGGTGGCTCGGCCGGCGTTGACCGTTCGCGGTCGGGAGCTCGGGCGCGGGCAGGGTCGGAGACCCGGGGTGCGGGTAGGGGTCGGTGGGTGGGTGCGGGTCGGTGAGGGCTGGTCGCGCAGTTCCCCGCGCCCCTGAGGGGCCTGGGGTGGAGGCCGGTGCGGATCGTGCGGGTTGTCTTGGGCCGCTCGCGCCGTCCCTCGCGCCCCCTGCGGGGCCTGGGCCGGGGGCCGGTGCGGATCATGCGGGTTGTCTTGGGCCATTCGCACAGTTCCTCGCGCCCCCCTGCGGAGGACGAGGCGGGAACGGTCGGGAGCCGTGCGTTATGGCGTTCGCGCCGCTTCCGTTCGTATGCGGAAGTCGATCCAGGGCTCCAGGTCCGCGTCGTCGTTGTGTTCGTCGTACCAGCCGGTGCCGTCTAGCCAGGCGTCGAGCCAGGCCGTGAGGGTGGGGGCGTCCACGTACCAGGCGTGGTCGGCGTCGTCGGCGTTCGGCTCGAACAGGAGCACCGTGGCGTCCGGGGTGCGGCAGTCCACGCACGCGTACATCCCGCAGCCCCAGTGGGATATCGGCAGGATGCCTTCCGGCCAGGGCCAGTCGGGGTCCTTGCGGCCGCTCTCGCGATGGTCGAGGTACTGCGCGACGACGGCGGGCTCGCCCGAGGGCGGGCTGTCGAGCAGGGGCAGCAGGCCGTACTCCGGGCCGAATCCTCCGTCCCCTATCCGCAGATAGAGCGCGGCGAGCAGCGGCGGGACGGAGAAGCCGAGGGCGGACTCGGCGCGGGCGAGCGTGGCGGTGTCCACAGGCTCGGGGAGCGAAGGCCAGCCCCAGGGCCGCGAGTTGTGTGCCTCTGCGAGGACACGTGCCAGCAACTGCTCGATCTCGGTCATGCATTCATGATGCAGCGCGCCACCGACAATCGGCCGGGCCTGTGGACAACCCTCGGACGAGCGGCTCTCAGACGAACCGGACGTCGATGCCCTCGTCCACGAGGAACGCGAGGAGCTCCTCGAACGTCCACGGGCGGCGGCCGGTACGCGGGACGAGGCCGAGGCAGGTGCGGGCGGTCTCGGCGTCGTGCCAGACCAGGGTGAAGGGCCGCCGGGCGCCCCAGTGCCCGCGGAGGCAGTCATGGAGAGCGTCGAGGCCCCGGCCGTAGTACCCACCGGGTCCGTTGACCGCCTCGCCCAGCGCGCAGAAGAAGCCCGGCTCGTCCACGATGTGACGGCCGTCGAGGTGATACGTACCGCCGGGTTCCGCGTCGGGTCTGTCGGCCTCTCGGCGTTCCAGCGCCGTCGTCAGCCAGTGGCGGCGTCCCTCCGCTCCGCACCGGGCCCAGAGGCCGGGCTCGGCGGGCCGGCCGCCGTCCCACACCTCCCAGACCTCCTCGGCCGCGGTCGGCGGCCGGTCCGACCAGGGATCCAGCGTGAGGTCCACCAGGCCGCGGCCGTGTGCCGAGGGGATCCACGCGACGAGTTCGCCCTCGACGGCGGACCGGACGGGGCGGCCCGCCGTGTCGAGGCGTATCAGCTTGGCGTGTCCGAGATCCTCCTCGCCCGCGTCCAGGGCCGTACGGAGGGCTCCGCGCGGGGAGCAGCCGAGCAGCCGCACGGGCGGTTCGAGAAGGTCCGGTTGCCCGTCCGGAACGTGGGCCAGGTCCCGGCAGCCGCCCCAGGGTTGGTCCTCGGCGCCGAGCAGCCGGTAGCCCGGGGAGAGCGGCGGGCACTGGGGATAGTCGAACGGGTTCTCCGGAGACTCGCGTGCCTCGACGGTGATGTCACGCAGCGACAGGTCGCGCGCGCACGGACGGTCGCCGAGGACGCGTACGTCCTCCAGGGACCACGCTTCGACCCGCTCGCCCCGCTTGTCGAGGATCTCCAGGACGAGGGTGCCCAGAGGCGCCGATCCGTCGGCACGCGCGCGCGTGAGGGCCTTGTCCAGCTCTCCCTCGGGGACGCAGCCCATCAGTTGGTACGTCCCGCGCGTGGGAGCCGGCGGATCGGCGAAGAGGTTCTCGGCGTCCGCGCACAGGGCCCAGATCTCGTCGTCCTCGGCGTCGGCGTCGTACGCCGTCAGGGCGTACTTCGGCCGCCGCACCCCCGGCGCCGTCCTATCGGACCGAGGACGTGAACGGCTGGTCCGTGCTGACGATCTCGCGTCCCAGGGGGAACAGCGAGACCGGGATGAGCTTGAAGTTGGCGATGCCCAGCGGGATGCCGATGATCGTGACGCACTGGATGAGGCCGGTGACGATGTGGGCGAGGGCCAGCCACCACCCGGCGAGGATCAGCCACAGGATGTTGACGATGAAGGACGGCGCCCCCGCGTCACGGCGCTCGACGGTCGTCCGGCCGAACGGCCACAGCGCGTAGGCGCCGATACGGAACGACGCGACGCCGAACGGGATTCCGATGATCGTGATGCACAGCAGCACGCCCGCGAGCAGGTAGCCGAGGAACAGCCAGAAGCCGCTCAGGACTAGCCAGATGATGTTGAGGATTGTCTTCACTGGTGGCGACCTGCCATCTGTTCGAGCCGGGCAATGCGCTCCGCCATCGGCGGGTGCGTAGAGAACATCTTGGACAGTCCTTGGCCCGGACGGAAGGGGTTGGCGATCATCATGTGGCTCGCGGTCTCGATGCGCGGCTCCGGAGGCAGCGGCAGTTGCTTCGTGCCCGCCTCCAGCTTGCGCAGGGCGCTCGCGAGGGCCAGCGGGTCGCCGGTGAGCTGGGCGCCGGACGCGTCCGCCTCGTACTCCCTGGAGCGGCTGATGGCGAGCTGGATGACGGTCGCGGCGAGCGGGCCGAGGATCATGATCATCAGCATGCCGAGGAGGCCGGGGCCGTCGTCGTCGTTGGAGCGGCCGATCGGGATCAGCCAGGCGAAGTTGACCAGGAACATGATGACGGAGGCCAGGGCGCCGGCGACGGACGAGATGAGGATGTCGCGGTTGTAGACATGGCTCAGTTCGTGGCCGATGACGCCGCGCAGCTCCCGCTCGTTCAGGATGCGCAGGATGCCCTCGGTGCAGCACACCGCGGCGTTGCGGGGATTACGGCCCGTCGCGAACGCGTTCGGTGCTTCCGTCGGGGAGATGTACAGGCGGGGCATGGGCTGGCGGGCCTGGGTGGAGAGCTCACGGACCATCTTGTAGAGGGCCGGGGCCTCGAACTCGCTCACCGGGCGCGCGCGCATCGCGCGTAGAGCCAGTTTGTCGCTGTTCCAGTACGCGTACGCGTTCGTGCCGATCGCGATGAACAGTGCGACGACGAGGCCCATACGCCCGAAGAAACTGCCGATGACGATGATGAGTGCGGACAGTCCCCCGAGGAGTACGGCGGTCCTGAGCCCGTTGTGCCGGCGGTGCACGGTACGCCCTCCAAATGGTGCGGCAGGGGAACCCTTGCTTGTCGATCTCTGACGTCACTGGTTCCGTGACTCCACGGTCCAGTGGACCCTCCCTCACTGGTCAACGCCAGGCGGGAAGCTCTAGTTCCCTTGTGCGCACGGGCCCGCGCGTCGGCTGTCCGGGTGATGTCAGGGTCATGTGACGACGTGCCGCACGCACGCGTGCGGGGCGGCTGTCCTCCCGCGCGCGTGCGATCGCCTCAGGAACGGCTCAGAAAAGACCGGCGTCCGAGAAGCGCAGGATGAGCTGAGGCGCTCCGGAGAGCGCGACGCCCAGGACGGCGGTCAGGGCGATCGCCGCGGTGAGGGGGGCCGGGACGCGGTGGGACTCGGGCTCGCCCTCGGGCGCGCGGAACAGCAGGGTCGTCCACTGCAGGTAGTAGAAGAGCGCGATCACGACGTTGACGGCCATGACCACGGCGAGCCAGCCGAGGCCTGCCTCGACGGCCGCCGAGAAGACGGTGACCTTCGCGAAGAGGCCGATGATGCCCGGCGGCAGACCGGCCAGGCAGAGCAGGAAGAAGCCCAGGACGAGCGCGGCGACGGGGCGGGAGGCGTAGAGGCCGCGGTAGTCGCTGACCCGGTTCAGCGGCTTCGTGCGGGCCACCAGGGCGGCCACCGCGAAGGCTCCGAGGTTCACGGCCGCGTACATGAGGGCGTACGCGACGGTGGAGCCGACGGCCTTCTCGGTGTCCTTGGAGTACGCGGCGGCGGCGATCGGTACCAGGAGGTAGCCGGCCTGTCCGACGGAAGACCAGGCGAGGAGCCGTACCGCGCTGTACGCGCGCGTGGTCCGCTGCCGCAGGGCGCCGACGTTGCCGACCGTCATGGTGACGGCCGCCAGGGCGGCGAGTGCCGGGCCCCAGACGTCCGCGTACGACGGGAGGGCGATCACGGTGACGAGGATCAGGCCGGAGAAGCCGACCGCCTTGCCAACGACCGACAGATAGGCGGCGACCGGAAGAGGGGCTCCTACGTAGGTGTCGGGTACCCAGAAGTGGAAGGGCACTGCGGCCGTCTTGAAGGCGAAGCCGACGAGGGTGAGGACGACGCCCGCCTGGGCGAGCGTGTGCAGTTGGGGATCGACGTCCTCGATCCTGGTGGCGATCTCCGTGAGGTACAGGGTGCCTGTCGAGGCGTAGACGAAGCTGACGCCCATCAGGCTCACGGCGGTCGCGGTGACCGAGGACAGGAAGAACTTCAGGGCCGCTTCGGAGGACTTCCGGTCGCCGTGCTTGATGCCGACGAGGGCGAAGGCCGGCAGGGAGGCGACCTCCAGGGCGACGATCAGGGTGGCGAGGTCGCGTGAGGCGGGCAGCAGGGCGGCGCCCGCGGCCGAGGAGAGCAGCAGGAACCAGAACTCCCCTTCCGGGAGCGCCTTGTCGGCGTCCTTGCCCGCGTCCTTCAGGGCGGTCATCGACAGGAGCGCCGCGAGGAGGGCGCCGCCGAGGACGAGGAACTGGATGACCAGCGTGAACCGGTCCGCCGTGTAGCTGCACACGTCCGCGTCGCCCGTCAGGCAGAACGTGGAGCGGTCGCCGTCCAGGAGGGGCAGCAGCGCGAGCGCCGCGAGGGCGAGTCCCGCGACGGAGACCCAGCCGAGCAGGGCCTTCTTCCTGCCGTCCACGAAGAGGTCGGCCACGAGCACCACGAGTGCGACGACCGCCGCGATGGTGGGCGGCGCGATCGCGAGCCAGTCGACGGACTGGACCAGCGACTGGGCCTGGTCCTGGGCCTGGGGGCTCATCGGGTGCCTCCTGAGAGGAGCTGCTGCACGGCCGGGTCGGTCAGGCCGAGGAGGGCCTTGGGCCAGAGCCCGGCGACGACGGTGAGGACGACGAGCGGGGTCCAGGCGGCGAACTCGTACGTCCGGACGTCGGCGAGTTTCGGGCTCTCCTGCTGCGGGTGCTGCGAGGTGTCGCCCATGCAGACGCGGCGGACCACGACGAGCATGTACGCGGCCGTGAGCAGGGTGCCGAACGCGGCGATCGCCATGAACGTCAGGAACGCGGGCCGGCTGAGACCGTCGGCGGGGTCGAACGCGCCGAACAGCGCGAGCATCTCGCCCCAGAACCCGGCGAGGCCCGGCAGTCCGAGCGAGGCGACGGCGGCGAAGGCGAGCAGGCCGCCGAGACGCGGGGCCCTGCCGTAGAGCGCGGCCCCGGTCGTCTTCGCGAGGGTGTCGAGGTCGGTCGTGCCCGTGCGGTCCTTGAGCGCGCCGACGAGGAAGAACAGGAGGCCGGTGATGAGGCCGTGGGCGATGTTCGCGAACAGCGCGCCGTTCACTCCGGTCGGGGTCATCGAGGCGATGCCGAGGAGCACGAAGCCCATGTGGCCGACCGAGGAGTACGCGATGAGGCGCTTGAGGTCGCCCTTCGCGCCCTGCTTGGCGAGCGCCAGACAGGCCAGCGAGCCGTAGATGATCCCGACGACCGCGAAGGCCGCGAGGTACGGGGCGAAGGTCCTCATGCCGTCCGGCGCGACGGGCAGCAGGATCCGGACGAACCCGTACGTGCCCATCTTCAGCAGGACTCCGGCCAGCAGGACCGAGCCGACGGTCGGGGCGGCGGTGTGCGCGTCCGGCAGCCAGCTGTGGAACGGCCACATCGGCGTCTTGACCGCGAGCCCGAGCCCGATCGCCAGAACGGCGATGACCTGCACCGATGTGGTCAGCGCGGGGTGATTGTCAGTGGCGAGTGCCACCATGTCGAAAGTGCCCGCCTTGATTCCGATCAGGAGCAGGCCCAGCAGCATGACGACGGACCCGAGCAGGGTGTAGAGGATGAACTTCCAGGCCGCCTGGGTTCGTTGCTCACCGCCCCAGCGGGCGATGAGGAAGTACATCGGGATGAGCACCATCTCGAAGGCCAGGAAGAACAGCAGCAGGTCGAGGACGGCGAAGGTCGCGAGGGTGCCGGACTCCAGCACGAGCACGAGTGCCACGAATGCCTTCGGGGACGGGCCCGACGGCATTTTGAAGTAGGAGTACAGCGCGCACAGGAAGGTCAGCAGCGCGGTCAGCACGAGGAGGGGGAGGGAGATGCCGTCGATGCCGAGGTGGATCCGCACGTCGAGTGCGGGGATCCAGCTGATGTCCGTCGTGGCCTGCATCTGCTGTGCCTTGACCGGGGTGTCGTGGTCGAAGCCGAGCGTGAGGACGATCGCCGCGATGAGTACGGCGCCGGTGACGGTCGTGCCGTGCCGCAGCACGGCCTGCTCGGGCGACTTCCCCTTCAGCCCGGGCGGGGCAGGCAGGAGAGCCGCGACGGCCCCGATGAGCGGGGCGACGACGATGAACGCGAGAAGAAACTGCATCACGGACTCGTTGATATCGATCACGCCTGCTCACGCTCCCGCGGTGGCGACGAGGAGGGCGGCGACCACCAGGACGACGGTGCCGGCGAGCAGCGCGCTCACATAGGTCTGCAGATTGCCGGTCTGGGCGCGCCGGACGGCCGCGCCGAGCCAGCGGGGTAGGGCGCCCGCGCCGCGTACGTAGGTGTCGACGACCTCGCGGTCGAGGAACCGGACGAGTGTGGCCGCGGCCTGGACCGGGCGGACGAAGAGCGCCGCGTACACGGCGTCGAGGTGGAAGCCGACGGCCGCGTGGCGGTGCAGCGGGCCGAGCAGGAGGCGGCCGGGATCCGCCGGGTCGGGCGCGGAGGCCACGTTTCCGTACGCGGGTTCGTGGCTGGCGATGGCCTCGGCCTCGACCAGGCCGCCGTCGGCGTCCGGGTGGGCGGCGACCGCGCCCATGGGGACCCGGCCCGCCATGGCGGTGGTGTGCCGCCACGCGCCGTACGTGACGATGCCGCCGACCAGGGCGACACCCGTACCGAGGACGGCTGTGGTGAGGGTCGGGGTGAGGCTCCGGCCGTCGAACCAGTCGGGCAGCAGGCCGGTGGCGAGTCCGAGAGCGAGGGACGGGAGGGCGAGCAGCCACAGCACGGAGTTCATGACGATGGGCTGCTTGCCGTGGTCGGGGGCCTCGGTGCCGTGGCCGTGGAAGGCGAGAAGCCACAGGCGCATCGCGTAGGCCGCGGTGAGCAGGGCCGTCACCAGGCCGGAGACGAGGACGATCCAGCCCGCGGCTCCGGGGACGGCCTCGGCGTGGCCCGTGGCGGCGTGCTCGGCGGCTCCGAGGACGGACTCCTTGGAGAAGAAGCCGCTGAACGGCGGGATCGCGGCGAGCGCGAGGAGCGCCACGGTCGTCGTCCAGTAGGCGTCGGGGACGCGGGCGCGCAGGTCCTTCATACGGGACATGGCGGCCAGGGAGTTGGTGCCGGCGGCGTGGATGATCACGCCGGCCGCGAGGAACAGCAGCGCCTTGAAGGCGCCGTGTGCGAGGAGGTGGAAGACGGCGGCACCGCGGTCGCCGACGGCGAGGGCGCCGGTCATGTAGCCGAGTTGGCCGATCGTCGAGTACGCGAGGACACGCTTGATGTCGTCCTGGGCGAGCGCGGCGAGGGCCGAGCCGGCCATCGTCACGGCGGCCATCACGGCGAGGACGACCAGTGCGGCCGCGGAGGCGGCGAAGACCGGGAGGAGCCGGGCGATGAAGTAGACACCGGCGGCGACCATCGTCGCGGCGTGGATCAGCGCGGAGACGGGGGTGGGGCCCGCCATCGCGTCGGGGAGCCAGGTGTGGAGCGGGAACTGCGCCGACTTGCCCGCCACACCGGCGAGGAGCAGCAGGGCGATCAGCGTGGGGTGGTCGAGTCCGCCGCTCGTGACGTTGCCGAGGATCTTCGTGATGCGGAACGAACCGGTGTCGGCGGCGAGCGCGAACAGGCCGATCAGGAAGGGGACGTCGCCGAGCTTGGTGACGAGGAAGGCCTTGATGGAGGCGGCGCGTGCTTCCGGGGTCTCCCAGTAGTGACCCACGAGGAAGTACGAGCAGATGCCCATGATCTCCCAGCCGACCAGCAGCACCATCAGGTCGCCGGAGTAGACGACGAGCAGCATGGCGGAGGTGAAGAGGGAGACGAGAGCGGCGTACGAGGTGTAGCGCGGGTCGTTGCGCAGGTAGCCCGTCGAGTAGATCTGCACACAGGTCGCGACCAGGCCGACGAGGATCGCGGCGAGGGCGGCGAAGCCGTCGATGTGCAGGGCGAGTTCGACGGGGACCGAACCGGTGGGGGTGAGCTCGGTCGCCGCGTCCACCGCCTGTCCGCCGCCCTGGCGTACGGCGACGATCGCGGCGAGCCCGAGGGCGGCGACGGAGGGCAGGACGGCGAGGGGGCGTGCGAACCCGGGTGCGGTGCGGCCCAGCAGCAGGCCGGCCACGGCGCCCAGGAACGGGAGGAGGGGGACGAGGACGGCGAGGGTGGTCGTGGTCACGCGGTGGCCTCAGCCTTCTCGGCCGGTTCGCTCCGGGCGGACTCGGAGCCGCTGTCGGAGCCGTCGTCGGGGTCGTCGTCATCGCCGGGTTCGGCGGTGTCGCGAAGCTTGTCGATGTCGGCCGTGCCGCGGTTGCGGTGGACGGCCAGGACGATCGCCAGGCCGATGCCGATCTCGGCGGCGGCGATGGCGATGGTGAACAGGGTCAGGGCCTGGCCGGAGTGCAGGGTGTCCTGGGCGGTCTTGCTGAGCCAGACGTCGAAGGCGACGAGGTTGAGGTTGACGGCGTTGAGCATCAGCTCGACGGACATCAAAACCAGGATCGCGTTGCGGCGCGCGAGGACGCCGTACAGGCCGGTGCAGAAGAGGAGGGCGGAGAGTACGGCCGGGTAGGCGAGGTGCATCAGCGGGCGCCTTCCTTGTCGCTCCGGGTGGCGTCGCCCCGGGGGCTCGGGGGTCTCGGCGGGCTCGCGGTGGCCGTCCCCTTCGCCGTCCCCCTCGCCGTCTCCGTCTCCTTCGCCTTCGCCTTGCGGGAGAGGACGATCGCGCCGACCAGTGCGGCGAGCAGCAGGACCGAGAGGGCCTCGAAGGGGAGCACCCAGCTCTGGAAGAGGCTCGCGCCGGTGACCGCGGTGGAGCCCGCGGCGGCGCCGTCCAGGTCGATCCAGGTCGTCCGGAAGGCGTCGACGACCACCCAGACGAGGGCGCCGGCCGCTGCGAGCGCCACGGCGAGGGCCACCCAGCGGTTGCCGGAGTCGGCGTCCGGGGAGCGGCCGATGGGGGCCCTCGTGAGCATCAGACCGAAAAGGAGGAGGACGACGACGGAACCGACGTAGATGAGGACCTGCACCCAGGCGATGAACTCGGCCGTGAGGAGGAGGTATTCGACGGCGAGGCCACCGAGGGTGACGACGAGCCACAGGGCGGCGTGCACCAGTTGCTTCGTGGTGACCGTGACGATGGCGGCGCCGAAGGTGACCAGGCCGACGAGGAGGAACGCGATCTCGACGCCGGTCGGGGAGAGGAAGCCGTGGGTCTCGGCGGCGGTGGTCGTGGCCCGTGCCGCCGTGACGGTGGCCGCGGCGGGGGTCATGACGCGCCTCCCTGCGGCGGGTCGGTGGGGCCGGGGTGGGGCGCGGCCTGTGCCTCTGCCTGCGCCTGTGCGGCTGCCAGTTTCTCGGCGGTCTTGCGGGCGGCGGCGATCTCCTTGGGCTCCTCGGCGCCGGGGTCGAGGGCCGGCGGGGCCGGGACGGTCCACATCCAGTCGCGGAGCTTGTCGCGTTCGTGGGTGAGTTCGTGGATGTCGGTCTCGGCGTACTCGAACTCGGGGGACCAGAAGAGCGCGTCGAACGGGCAGACCTCGATGCAGATACCGCAGTACATGCAGAGGGAGAAGTCGATGGCGAAGCGGTCGAGGACGTTGCGGCTGCGCTCGCGGCCACCGGGTGCGGCGGCCGGGACCGTCTCCTTGTGGGAGTCGATGTAGATGCACCAGTCGGGGCACTCGCGGGCGCACAGCATGCAGACCGTGCAGTTCTCCTCGAAGAGCCCGATGACGCCGCGGGTGCGGGGCGGGAGTTCGGGCTGGGCGTCGGGGTACTGCGCGGTGACGGTCTTCTTCGTCATCGTGCGCAGGGTGACGGCCAGGCCCTTGGCCAGACCTGAGCCGGGAAAGGGGGCCATGGTTACGCGATCACCACCTTGACGACGCCGGTGAGGGCGATCTGGGCGAGGGAGAGGGGGACGAGGAGGGTCCAGGCGAGTTTCTGGAGCTGGTCCTCGCGCAGGCGGGGGTAGGTGACGCGCAGCCAGATGACGACGAAGGCGAGGACGGCCGCCTTCAGCAGGGTCCAGACCCAGCCGAGGCCGTCGGCGCCCCACGGGCCGTGCCAGCCGCCCAGGAAGAGCACGGTGGTCAGGCCGCACAGGACGACGATCCCGGCGTACTCGGCGAGGAGGAACAGGGCGAAGCGCAGGCCCGTGTACTCGGTGTACGCACCGAAGATGATCTCCGAGTCGGCGACCGGCATGTCGAAGGGCGGGCGCTGGAGTTCGGCGAGGCCCGCCACGAAGAAGACGATCGCGCCGACGATCTGCCAGGGCAGCCACCACCACTCGAAGGCGTCGACGATGCCGGGGAGCGAGACCGTACCGGCGGCCATGGCGACCGAGGCGGCGGTCAGCAGCATGGGGAGTTCGTACGCGAGGAGCTGGGCGGCGGTGCGCAGGCCGCCGAGGAGGGAGAACTTGTTGGCCGAGGCCCAGCCCGCCATGAGCGAGCCGAGGACGCTGACGCCCATCACCGCGAGGACGAAGAAGATGCCCGCGTCGACGACCTCGCCGACCGCGCCCTCGCCCGGGCCGATCGGGATGACGAGGAGGACCATGAGGTACGGGAGGAGGGCCACGGCGGGGGCGAGCTGGAAGATACGGCGGTCCGCGCCGGCCGGGACCACGTCCTCCTTCTGGGCGAACTTGACGCCGTCCGCGACGAGTTGGGCCCAGCCGTGGAAACCGCCCGCGTACATGGGGCCGAGGCGGCCCTGCATGTGGGCCATCACCTTGTGCTCGGCCTGACCCACGATCAGGGGGAACGTCAGGAACACGACGAAGACGACGAGGAGTCGCAGGGCGACGTCGAGCGCGTCGTTCACTGCGCGCCTCCTGTGGGGCTGTCGGGGTCGTCGGCGGCCGGGGCGTCGGTGGCGGAGTCGGTATCAGCGGCGTCGGCGTCAGCTTTTTCGGGCTGGGGCTCGGGCACGGACTCGGGCACGGGCTGGGGCTTCGGCTGCGGTCCGTCGGATGGCGCGTTCTTCGGTGGTTCGGGCTCGTCGAAAGCGGGGCGGGCGTGGTGCCACGGGGCGTCCGAACCGCGTGACGCCGTGGGTGCCTTCGGCTCGGCGGCGCTCCTCGGCTCGGCCGGAGTGGTCGGCTCCGCCGGTGCCTTCGGCTCGGCTGCGCTCTCCGGCTCGGCCGAAGTGGTCGGCTCCGCCGGTGCCTTGGGCTGGGCTGCGCGTGGAGCCGGGTCCGGCGGGCGCGGCGCCGACGGTGCGTCCCGCGTGGGACCGGCGGGCGCCGCTCCCGCCCCGGCGGACACCGCCTCCGGAGCAGCGGGCGTGCCCGCTTCCGGGGATGCAGGCGTGCCCGCTTGCGGAGCAGCGGGCACGCCGGGGGCCGCCGTCGTCGTCTGGCTCGCCGAGCCGTCGGCCGCCGTGCGGGTCCGGCGGGCCGGGCGGTCGGTGGCCGCGGCCGTCGCACCCCTCGCACCCGCCGCGCGGCCCGCGCCTCGGGCCGGGCGGGCGGGGGCCGGGGAGAGCTGGCCCTTGAGGGGGCCCCACTCGTTGGGGTCGGGGACTCCCGGCGGGAGCATCTGGCGGCGTTTGGGGCCGCCGTGCTCCGACTCCCCCGGCTCCTTCGCGCCCGGCCACGCCTTCGCCACGCGGGCCGCCAGCACGAAGTCCTTGCGCAGGGGGTGACCCTCGAAGCCCTCGGGCAGGAGGAGCGGGTCCAGGCCGGGGTGGCCCTCGAAGGTGACGCCGAACATCTCGTGGGTCTCGCGTTCGTGCCAGGCGGCGCCCGCGTAGACCTCGACGGCGGAGGGGAGGACGGGCGCGGAGTGCGGAACGGTCGTACGGACGAGCAGGCGGCGTACGGGGGCCAGTGCCACGACGTGGGCCGAGACGCGGAAGCCCCTGCCGGGTTCCGTGCCGGGCTCGTCGACGGCGCTCAGCCAGTCGAAGTAGGTGCAGCCGAGTGTGTCGCGCGCGCTCTCCAGGGAGGCGATCCAGGACTCCGGCGGCACGTCGACCGTCAGTACCTCGTAGGACTCCTCGGCCGTGGCGTCCGGGCCGAAGAGGTCCTCCACCGGGGTGGGGAGCCAGCCGGTCGTCCCGGTCATCGGGCGTCCTCCGCGGTCGATCCCGTGGCCGGTGCCGTGCCCGGCGGCCGGACGAGGCCGCTCTGCAGGGCGGCAACCGAGGGGCGGCCGGCGTCGGAGGACCCGTACCGCTCCCCCAGCGACTCCCGGGCGATCTTCTCCTGGAGCTTGAGGATGCCCTGGAGCAACGCCTCCGGGCGGGGCGGGCAGCCCGGCACGTACACGTCGACCGGGATGATCTGGTCGACGCCCTTCGTCACGGAGTACGAGTCCCAGTACGGGCCGCCGCAGTTCGAGCAGGCGCCGAAGGAGATGACGTACTTCGGCTCGGGCATCTGCTCGTACAGGCGCTTCACGGCGGGGGCCATCTTGTCCGTCACCGTGCCGGAGACGACCATCAGGTCGGCCTGGCGCGGGCCCGGTGCGAACGGGATGACGCCGAGGCGGATGAAGTCGTGACGGGCCATCGACGCCGCGATGAACTCGATCGCGCAGCAGGCGAGTCCGAAGTTGAAGACCCAGAGCGAGTAGCGGCGGCCCCAGTTCAGGACCACCTTCATCGGCTCGGGGGCCAGCCGGGCGAGCGCGCCCAGCCGCTTGGGCTCCGGCAGCAGCACCGGCTCGGGAGCCGAGGACGTCGAGGACGTCGACGGGATCGAGGATGACGACGGGATCGAGGCGGCCGTGGGGGTCACGTCCATGTGAGGACGCCCTTCTTGTATGCGTACAGCAGACCGACGGCCAGGAAGCCGAGGAAGATGAACATCTCCACGAGCGTCGCCGCGCCGTAGCCCGGCGCGGCGAAGACCGTCGCCCAGGGGAAGAGGAAGATCGAGTCGACGGCGAAGATCACGTAGAGGAAGGCGTAGACGTAGTAGCGGACCTGGGTGTGGGCCCAGCCCTCGCCGACGGGGTCGACCCCGCACTCGTACGTCATGAGCTTCTCGGGGGTCGGGACGACGGGCCGCAGCAGGCGGCCCGCTCCGAACGCGACGGCGACGAACAGCACGCCGACCACGGCGAGCAGTCCGACGACCGAGTAGGACTGGAAGTAGTCCGCGGCGAGAGAGGTACCGGTGGCCGCGGTATCGGCCCCGGTTCCAGTGGTTCCGGTCGCCGCGACCATGGTCGGTTCCGGCACGTCCGCCCCTCGCTCCCTGACCTCGTATGACCTTGTCCGACCTCGTACGTCGGGCCCCGCGCGACCTCGTACGACGGGCCCGTACGAGCCCGTGCGACGAGCACGTGTGAGCCCGTGGGGCCACGCGTGCGCCTGCGTGCGCGCCGTGCGGTGCGCCGCGTTCGACGATCTGTACGCACCGGAGTCTAGGGCCTGCTAAAGAGACCGTAAGCAGCCCGTCACGGGTAGGCATGGTGCGAGTGGGATTCCAGGGCCGCGGCCTGACGGGTAGTGGGAGGTCGTGGAAACGCCGGGGGGTGGGGTTTTCCCCCGGAGACGGAGGCGGTCCACCTCATGGCGCCGCGGGCCGCGGCCCGGCAAGGTGGCGCCTATGACCGAACGTATTCCGGCCGCCGACACCCTGGACGTCGGCACCGACCGGCCGCCACCCGTGCACTTCGCCTACGACCGGCACACCTGGAAGGAGATCGCGCATCTCCTGGCCAACCTGCCGGCCTCCATCGTCGGGTTCACCTACGTGGTCGTCGTGCTGTTCCTGGGAACCGGGCTGACGGTGACGGTGATCGGGCTGCCGGTGCTGGCGTTCGGGCTGTTGGGCGCGCGCCAGCTGGGGAAGTTCGAGCGGATGCGGGCCAGGGGCCTGCTCGGGGTACGGGTGGACGAGCCGAGCCCGCTGCCGTTCCGCGGGCGGGGCGGGTTCTTCGGGTGGCTGTGGATGGCGCTGAAGGATCCGGTCGGCTGGCGGACCGTGCTGTACGAGCTCATGCGGCTGCCGTGGAGCATCGTCACCTTCACCCTCATGCTGACGTCGCTGTTCGTGCTGTGGCCGGTGCTGCCGTACATCGCGCGCGGCCTCGGCAACGCGGACCGGGCGATGGTGCGCGCGCTGCTGTCGCCGTCCGACGAGCTGGAGCAGCGGATCGCCGAACTGGAGTCGGACCGGGGCGTGGTCGTCGACACGGCCGCGGCCGACCTGCGGCGCATCGAGCGGGACCTGCACGACGGGGCGCAGGCCCGGCTGGTGAACCTCGCGATGGGGCTCGGTCTGGCGAAGGAGAAGCTGCTGGAGGGCCAGGCCGACGAGACCGTCGCCGCGATGGTCGACGAGGCGCACGGCGAGGTGAAACTGGCGTTGCAGGAACTGCGGGACCTGGCCCGTGGCATCCACCCCGCGGTCCTCACCGACCGTGGTCTGGACGCGGCGCTGTCCTCGGTCGGCGCCCGCTGCACGGTGCCGGTGAAGGTGACGGCCGACCTGCCGGCCCGCCCGGCCGCGGCCATCGAGGGCATCGCGTACTTCACCGTCTCCGAGCTGCTGCAGAACGTCAGCAAGCACAGCGGCGCGCGGTCCGCCTCGGTCGACGTGTGGCGTTCGGAGAACCGCCTGCTCATACAGGTCTGGGACGACGGCCGCGGTGGCGCATCCCTCGACGGCGGTACGGGGATGTCGGGGCTCGCGGAGCGGCTTGGCGCGGTGGACGGTCTGTTCGTCATCGACTCGCCGGTCGGCGGACCGACGACGATCACGGCGGAGCTGCCTTGGCGGGACCGGACGGAGGACCCGGGCGGGCAAGCCTGATTCCCGGACTGCGTCCGAGCTCTCTCCGGGCGCTCCCCGGACTGCCTCCGGGCTCCGTCCCGGCGCTCCCCGGGCCGCGTCCGGGCTCCGTCCCGGCTCCCTCCGGACTGCATCCGGGCTCTGTCCCGGCTCCCTTCGGCTCTCTCCGGGCTCCCTTCGGGCTCCATCCCGGCTCTCTCCGGGCCGCCCCCGGACTCCATCCGGGCTGCGTCCGGATTTGAGGCGGCTCGCACCGGTGCGCCCTCGACCGCCCCTGAAAGGAGGCGCGTTCGGGGGCGTACGCGTGTGCGTTCCCGCGCGCGTACGTGGCGCCCGGCCGCGGGACGCGTGACCGCCCGACGTGCGACCTGCGTGTGCGGCCGGGGTAGGGAAAACCCCCGGCCCGAGACGCCGACGCGCTCCATGTCCCGCGAGCGCCGCACGGAGCACTCTGGAGTCACACCAGCGGACGAACAGGAACGGACGGCGGCCATGGCCACGGAGTACGGACAGGGATACGGGTGGGACGACGGCCCCGGATTCCGGGGGGAGGGCACCGGGGAACGGTGGCACCGGCTCCCCACCGCGCTGCGGGCGCCGATCGAGGCCCGCAGCCTGCGTGAGTTCGCCTATCTGATGCTGAATCTGCCGATCAGCGTCTTCGCCTTCACCTTCGCCTTGACGATGATGTCGCTCGGCGCGGGCCTGCTGATCACCTTCCTCGGCGTCCCGGTGCTCGCCGCGGGGCTCGCGGGCTGCCGCGGACTGGGCGCGCTGGAACGGGCCCGCGCCCGCGCCCTGCTGGGACTCGACGTCGCCGCGCCGGAACCGCTGAGGATGCGCAAGCAGAGCCCGATGGGGTGGATGGGGGCGACGCTGAAGAGCGGCGCGTCCTGGCGGCACCTCCTCTACTCGGTGATCCACTTCCCGTGGGCCGTGTTCGCCTTCTCCGTGGCCGTCACCCTCTGGACGACGGGCTGGAGCCTGCTGACGTACCCGCTGTGGTTCTGGGTCTTCCCCATGTCCGGCGGACAGGACGGACTGCAGCTGTACGGGGACGAGGCGCACCACGTCTATCTGAACAACCCCTTCGAGATCACCGTGACCGCGCTGGTGGGGCTGCTCCTCACACTGGCCACGCCGTGGATCGTCCGGGCGCTGACCCTGGTGGACCGGCTCCTGGTGGGCGGGCTGCTCGGACCTTCGAAGCTGGCCACACGTGTGGTGGAGCTGGAGTCGGACCGGGGTGTCGTGGTCGACACGGCGGCGGCCGACCTGCGGCGCATCGAGCGGGACCTGCACGACGGGGCGCAGGCCCGGCTGGTGGCGCTGGCGATGGATCTGGGGCTGGCCAAGGAGAAGCTCACGGAGGATCCGGAGGCGGCGGCCCGGATGGTGGGCGAGGCGCACGGTGAGGTGAAGACGGCGCTTCAGGAGCTGCGGGATCTTGCCCGCGGGATCCATCCGGCCGTGCTGACCGACCGGGGGCTGGACGCGGCGCTGTCCGCCATCGCCTCCCGGTGCACCGTGCCCGTGCACGTCGAGGTCGATCTGCCGGCCCGGCCGGCGCCCGCCATCGAGGGGATCGCGTACTTCACGGTGTCCGAGCTGCTGCAGAACATCAGCAAGCACTCGCGGGCCACGCGGGCGACGGTCGATGTCTGGCGGATCGAGAACCGGCTCATGATCCAGGTGGTCGACAACGGGGTCGGTGGGGCCGACGCGGATACGGGGTCGGGGCTGGCCGGGCTCACGGGGCGGCTCGACTCGGTGGACGGCATCCTTGTGGTCGATTCGCCGGTGGCGGGCCCGACCCGGGTGACGGCGGAGCTGCCCTGGCGGGCGGCCTGAGGTTTCTTTCCCCGGCCCCGCCCCTTCCCGGAACGGGGCTCCGCCCCCGGCCCCGGACCTGGCCCCGGACCTGGCCCCGGACCTGGCCCCGGACCTGGCCCCGGACCTGGCCCCGGCTCGTACCGAGCCGCGGGCCGTCGGTGGCTGATCGCGCAGTTCCCCGCGGACGACACAAGACCTTGGCCGCCCCCGCCCCCGCCCCCGGGCAACGGGCAACGGGCCGCGGCCTGGAAACATGCCGCGCGCCGGTGCCGATGCTGGGATGCTGGGTGCTGACGTATGTGCGGGGCGTGGGCGGGGATCGACCCGGTGCACGGTCCGGGACGGGCTGGGGGGCCGAAAATCGTGGAGGACAGAGTGCGCGTGGTCATCGCCGAGGATTCAGTGCTGCTGCGGGAGGGCCTGACCCGGTTGCTGACCGACCGCGGGCACGACGTGATCGCCGGCGTCGGGGACGGGGAGGCGCTGATCAAGACGATCACGGAGTTCGCGGCGCAGGACGCGCTGCCGGACGTCGTGGTCGCGGACGTCCGGATGCCGCCGACCCACACGGACGAGGGCGTGAAGGCGGCCGTGCAGTTGCGCAAGCAGCACCCGGGGCTCGGCGTGCTGGTGCTGTCGCAGTACGTGGAGGAGCAGTACGCCACCGAACTGCTGGCCGGTTCCACCACCGGCGTCGGCTATCTCCTCAAGGACCGGGTAGCCGAGGTGAGGGAGTTCGTGGACGCGGTGGTCCGCGTGGCCCGCGGCGGCACCGCTCTCGACCCCGAGGTCGTCGCGCAGTTGCTCGGGCGCAGCCGCAAGCAGGACGTCCTCGCGGGGCTCACTCCGCGCGAGAGGGAGGTCCTGGGACTGATGGCCGAGGGACGGACCAACTCCGCGGTCGCCCGGCAGCTCGTGGTCAGCGACGGCGCGGTCGAGAAGCACGTGAGCAACATCTTCATGAAACTGGGCCTGTCCCAGAGTGACGGGGACCACCGGCGTGTTCTCGCGGTCCTCACCTACCTGAAGTCCTGAAAGCTGACACTGTGTCAAGGGTCAGTGTCACGGGTCTGCGTCAGGGGTCTGTGTCAGGGAGTCTGCGTCAGGGCCTGCGTCCGGAATCCGTGTCGAGGATCTGTGTCCGGGATCCGCGCCAGGGATCCGCGTCAGCGATCCGGCGCGGTCCGGCGCCGGTCCGCGTGTGAGAACCGAAGGGCGTGCACGGAGCGTCTTCACTGGTAACTCCGGGGGGCGGAGAAATCGTGGCAGAACAGGTTCTACGGCAATCTCGAAAAGGCGTCCGTCATGAGAGCGTCCCGGGGCGGGCGCCCCTCGCGGACGTAGGGTTGGGCCCGGGGAGGCCTGCGGGAGGGCCTCACCCGGGCAGCCGCCTCGAAGGAGGTTCACTTCAGTGACCAGTCAGGTCAGCAGTCCAGCTGAACAGGCCGACGGAACCGTCGTAGGAGAACAGCGCAAACCGGCGGGTGAGAAGGACGTACGCCGACTCGATCGAGTGATCATCCGGTTCGCGGGGGACTCGGGTGACGGGATGCAGCTCACCGGAGACCGCTTCACCTCCGAGACCGCGTCGTTCGGGAACGACCTTTCGACACTGCCGAACTTCCCAGCCGAGATCCGCGCGCCCGCAGGTACCCTGCCGGGCGTTTCGTCTTTCCAGCTGCATTTCGCCGACCACGACATCCTCACCCCGGGCGACGCGCCCAACGTACTGGTGGCGATGAATCCGGCCGCGCTCAAGGCGAACCTCGCCGACGTGCCGCGCGGCGCGGAGATCATCGTCAACACGGACGAGTTCACCAAACGGGCGATGTCCAAGGTCGGCTGGGCGGCCAGCCCGCTGGAGGACGGCACCCTCGACGGGTACAGCGTCCACCCCGTGCCCCTCACCACGCTCACCGTCGAGGCGCTCAAGGAGTTCGCCCTCACCCGCAAGGAGGCGGAGCGCAGCAAGAACATGTTCGCGCTGGGCCTGCTGAGCTGGATGTACCACCGGCCGACCGAGGGCACCGAGAAGTTCCTCACCACCAAGTTCGCCAAGAAGCCCGACATCGCGGCGGCCAACATCGCCGCGTTCCGCGCGGGCTGGAACTTCGGCGAGACCACCGAGGACTTCGCCGTCTCGTACGAGATCGCGCCCGCCACCCATGCCTTCCCGACGGGCACGTACCGGAACATCTCCGGGAACCTGGCGCTGTCGTACGGCCTGATCGCGGCGAGCCGCCAGGCGGACCTGCCGTTGTACCTGGGCTCGTATCCGATCACGCCGGCCTCCGACATCCTGCACGAGCTGAGCAGGCACAAGAACTTCGGTGTACGCACCTTTCAGGCCGAGGACGAGATCGCGGGCATCGGCGCGGCCCTGGGGGCGGCCTTCGGCGGGTCGCTCGCGGTGACCACGACCTCCGGACCCGGCGTGGCGCTCAAGAGCGAGACGATCGGGCTCGCCGTCTCCCTCGAACTGCCGCTGCTGGTCATCGACATCCAGCGCGGCGGCCCCTCGACCGGTCTGCCGACCAAGACCGAGCAGGCCGACCTGCTCCAGGCGATGTACGGGCGCAACGGCGAGGCCCCGGTCCCGATCGTGGCCCCCCGCACACCCGCCGACTGTTTCGACGCGGCCGTCGAGGCGGCCCGGATCGCGCTCACGTACCGCACGCCCGTGCTGCTGCTCTCCGACGGCTACCTGGCCAACGGTTCGGAGCCGTGGCGGATCCCCGAGACCGACGAACTACCCGATCTGCGCGTGCAGTTCGCCCAGGGTCCCAACCACACGCTGGACGACGGCACCGAGGTCTTCTGGCCCTACAAGCGCGACCCGAAGACCCTCGCCCGGCCGTGGGCGATCCCGGGCACGCCCGGCCTCGAACACCGGATCGGCGGCATCGAGAAGCAGGACGGCACGGGCAACATCTCGTACGACCCGGCCAACCACGACTTCATGGTGCGTACGCGGCAGGCGAAGATCGACGGCATCGACGTCCCCGACGTGGAGGTCGACGACCTCACCGGGAACGCGAACACCCTGGTGCTCGGCTGGGGTTCGACCTACGGACCGATCACCGCGGCGGTACGCCGGCTGCGCGCGGCCGGGGAGGACATCGCACAGGTCCACCTGCGGCACCTCAACCCCTTCCCGCGGAATCTCGGCACAGTGCTGAAGCGTTACGAGAAAGTGGTCATCCCCGAGATGAACCTCGGACAGCTGGCCACGCTGGTCCGGGCGAAGTACCTGGTGGACGCCCACTCGTACAACCAGGTGAACGGCATGCCGTTCAAGGCTGAGCAGCTCGCCACGGCTCTCAAGGAGGCCATCGATGGCTGAGACGACCACGGAAGGCTCGGGCACGATCGAGGCGCTCACTCTGGTGCCCAAAGCCGAGGCCAGGCAATCCATGAAGGACTTCAAGTCCGATCAGGAAGTGCGCTGGTGCCCCGGCTGCGGTGACTACGCGATCCTCGCCGCCGTACAGGGCTTCATGCCCGAACTCGGCCTGGCGAAGGAGAACATCGTCTTCGTCTCGGGCATCGGATGCTCCTCCCGCTTCCCGTACTACATGAACACGTACGGGATGCACTCCATCCACGGGCGCGCGCCGGCCATCGCCACCGGGCTCGCGTCCTCCCGCCAGGACCTGTCCGTATGGGTCGTCACCGGTGACGGGGACGCGCTGTCCATCGGCGGCAATCATCTGATCCACGCGCTGCGGCGGAACGTGAACCTGAAGATCCTGCTGTTCAACAACCGGATCTACGGGCTCACCAAGGGCCAGTACAGCCCGACCTCCGAGGTCGGGAAGATCACGAAGTCGACGCCGATGGGCTCGCTGGACGCGCCCTTCAACCCGGTGTCACTGGCGATCGGCGCGGAGGCGTCCTTCGTGGCGCGGACCGTGGACTCCGACCGCAAGCACCTCACCGAGGTCCTGCGGCAGGCCGCCGCCCATCCGGGCACGGCCCTCGTCGAGATCTACCAGAACTGCAACATCTTCAACGACGGCGCCTTCGAGGTCCTCAAGGACAGGCAGCAGGCGGAGGAGGCGGTGATCCGCCTGGAGCACGGGCGGCCGATCCGCTTCGGCGCCCCGCTGGAGGACGGTCTCGGTTCGAAGGGCGTCGTGCGCGACGCGGTGACCGGCGATCTGCGGGTCGTCACCGTCACGCCGGAGAACGAGCCGCTGGTCCTGGTCCACGACGCGCACTCCGCGTCGCCGACCACGGCGTTCGCGCTGTCGCGGCTCGCCGACCCGGACACGCTGCATCACACGCCGATCGGCGTTCTGCGGTCCGTCGACCGGGCGGTCTACGACACGCAGATGGCCGACCAGCTCGACTCCGCCATCGAGCAGAACGGCAAGGGGGACCTGTCCGCGCTGCTCACGGGTGGGGATGCCTGGACCGTCGTCGGCTGACCGCCCGTACGGGGCGCTCCGCCGCGAGGGTGGTGTTTCGTCTGCGGGTGCGTGGGGGCTGGGCGCGCAGTTTCCCGCGCCCCTTGAGGGCGCAGCCCCTTGAGGGCGCAGCCCCTTGAGGGCGGGCCCTCTCACGGGGCGAGGCCCGGTCGTGTGGGTTACGACCGGGCCTCGTCGTATGCCCGGCGGGCCTTCTCCACGTCGGCCATGCGGTTCTCGGTCCACAGGGACAGGGCCAGGACCTGCTCGGCGGCCTCGCGGCCCAGGTCGGTGAGGGAGTAGTCGACGCGCGGCGGTATGACCGGCTTGGCGTCCCGGTGCACGATCCCGTCGCGTTCCAGGGTCTGCAGGGTCTGGGTGAGCATCTTCTCGCTGACCCTGCCGATCGCCCGCCGCAGCTCACTGAAGCGGTACGAGCGCTCCCTGAGCCTGATCAGCACGAGGACACCCCAGCGGCTGGTGACGTGCTCCAGGACCAGGCGGTACGGGCACATCTCCTCGCCGACGACGTATCTGCCCATCGGACGCGCCGCCGATTCACTTACTGTCATATGGGTACCTTACTTCAAAGTGGGTACTTTCCAGAAGTTAGTGCAGCTCTTATGGTGAGTGACGTACCCACCTCACAAGGAGTTGTTTCCACCATGAGCATCGTCGTCACCGGAGCCACCGGACACCTCGGCAAGCACGTCATCGAGGGGCTGCTGGAGAAGGTCCCGGCCGACCGGATCACCGCCGTCGTCCGCAACGAGGAGAAGGCCGCGGGTTACGCGGCCCGCGGTGTGCGGATCGCGATCGCCGACTACAACGCCCCCGAGACCTTCGACGGCGTCTTCTCCGCGGGCGACCAGGTGCTGCTCGTCTCGGGCAACGAGTTCGACAAGGGCCGGGTCGCCCAGCACAAGGTCGTCCTCGACGCCGCCGAGGCCGCCGGCGTCGCGCTCTTCGCGTACACCAGCGCTCCCGGCAGCCTGAGCGCCGCGCTGGCCGACGACCACCGGGGCACCGAGGCCGCGATCCTGGAGTCCGGTGTGCCCTACGTCCTGCTGCGCAACGGCTGGTACAACGAGAACTACACCGAGAACCTGGCGCCGGTCCTCGAACACGGCGCCGTCGTCCAGGCAGCCGGCGAGGGCCGCCTCTCCACCGCCTCCCGCGCGGACTACGCGGCCGCCGCCGTGGCCGTGCTGACCGGCGAGGGCCACGAGAACAAGACGTACGAGCTGGGCGGCGACACCGCTTTCGACTTCGCCGAGTACGCCGCCGAGGTGTCGAAGGCCACCGGCAAGGAGATCGCGTACAGCCCCGTGCCCGCCGAGACGTACAAGGGCATCCTGACCGGCGCCGGGCTGCCCGCGCCGTTCGCCGAGATCCTGGCCGGCGTGGACGAGTCCATCGAGAAGGGCGAGCTGCTCGTCACCAGCGGTGACCTGTCCCGGCTGACCGGCCGCCCGACCACGCCGATCTCGGAGTCGATCGCGGCGGCGCTCAAGGGCTGAGCCCCGCCCCGCGACGGGCCCGGGACGCACACCCCCGTCTGTCATGACCGTATGGCGATACGGGCATGACGCGCGGGGGTCCTTGGCGCTACCTTCTTGGAGGCTGTGCGCGGCTCGGATGCCGCGTGGTCCGCAGCCGGGCGAGAAGAAGGAGAGGCCGTGCCGGTGGAGTCCAAGGGCGAGCAGCACACGGGTCCGGAGTCCACGGGTGCGCAGCGGCTCGGCCCCGAGTCCAAGGGCGAACAGCGGATCGGCCTGCTGAACGGCTTCGCGGCGTACGGCATGTGGGGGCTCGTCCCTCTCTTCTGGCCGTTCCTCGAACCCGCGAGCGCCGGAGAGATCCTCGCCCATCGCATGGTCTGGTCCCTGGGCTTCGTGCTGATCGCGCTCGTGGTGACGCGCCGCTGGTCCTGGGCCCTCCCGCTGCTGCGCCGGCCGCGCAAGCTGGGCCTGATCACCGTCGCGGCGGCCGTGATCACCGTCAACTGGGGCGTCTACATCTGGGCCGTGAACAGCGGCCATGTGGTGGAGGCGTCACTCGGTTACTTCATCAACCCGCTCGTCACCATAGCGATGGGCGTCCTGCTCCTGAAGGAACGGCTGCGTCCCGCGCAGTGGGCGGCGGTCGGCACCGGCTTCGCCGCCGTGCTCGTACTGGCCCTCGGGTACGGGCAGCCACCGTGGATCTCCCTGTGCCTCGCCTTCTCCTTCGCCACGTACGGGCTGGTGAAGAAGAAGCTGAACCTCGGCGGGCTGGAGTCGCTGGCCGCGGAGACCGCCATCCAGTTCCTGCCCGCGCTCGGTTATCTGGTGTGGCTGTCGGCCCGGGGCGACGCGACCTTCGGCAGCGAGGGCGCCGGGCATGCGGCGCTGCTGGCCGCGACCGGTGTGGTGACCGCCCTGCCGCTCGTGTGCTTCGGCGCGGCGGCGATCCGGGTGCCGCTGTCCACGCTGGGGCTGCTGCAGTATCTGGCGCCCGTGCTGCAGTTCCTGCTCGGCATCCTGTACTTCCACGAGGCGATGCCCCCCGAGCGGTGGGCCGGGTTCGCGCTGGTGTGGGCCGCGCTGTCGGTGCTGACCTGGGACGCGCTGCGGACGGCCCGCCGGTCGAGGACGGTTCTGCGGAACGCGGCGGTCGCCGCGGCCTCGGCGACCGCGGAGGCCGCCGTGGAGGCCACTGCCGAGGCGGCGGCCCAGGCCGCTGCCGACGAGCAGGAACAGGTGGGCCGGCCCCAGTAGCCGGTGCCGACAGCCGGTCCCAGTGGCCGATGTCGGCAGCCGGTCTCAGTGGCCGATGTCGGCAGCCGGTCTCAGTAGTCGGTGTCCTTACCGAGGAACAGTTCGGCGAATCCGGCCGCGGCCGCGGCCGAGCCGAGGGTCCGCCGCAGCCGCGCCCGCGCGATGCCCGCGCGGAACGGATCGCCGGACGAGGCCCCGTGGTACACCTCGGAGAGCCACTGCGAGAACTCCTGGTACTGCCACACCCGTCGCAGACACCTGTCCGAGTAGCCGCGCAGCCCGCTGTCGTCCCCCTCGCCGTAGTGGGCGACGAGCGCGTCGCCGAGCAGCAGCGAGTCGTGTATCGCGAGGTTCATGCCCTTCGCGCCGATCGGTGCGAGCAGGTGGGCCGAGTCCCCCACCAGGAAGAGCCGCCCGTACGCCATCGGCTCCACCACGTAGTTGTGCATGGCCAGGACCCGCTTCTCGATCAGCCTGCCCTCGGTGAGCGGCCGGGCCCCCTGCGCCGCGAGCCGTTCGTGCAGCTCGGCCCAGACGCGCTCGTGCGACCAGTTCTCCGGGTCGTCGCCCGGCGGGCATTCCAGGTAGTAACGGGTGACCTGAGGGCTGCGGGCCATGTGACCGGCGAACCCGCGCGGATGGATACCGAAGACGACGCAGTCGGAGGACGGGGGCGCCTCGGCGAGGAGGGCCAGCCAGCCGACGCCGAAGTCGTGCCGCGCGATCGTGACGTGCTCCGGCAGCATGTGGTCGCGGGTCACACCGCGCGCGCCGTCGCAGCCCGCGACGAAGTCGCAGTCGAGCCGCACGCGTTCACCCGTCTCCGGATCCGTGTACGCCACCGAGGGCCGGTCCGTGCCTATACCGGCCGGCTCGACGTCACGGACGCCGAAGCGGATGTCGCCGCCGCGGACGTCCGCGTACTCACGCACCAGGTCCGTCACCAGGAGCGGCTGCGGATAGACGTAGTGACGCTGACCCGACACGTCCGTGTACGGGAACCGGTGGCTCTCCCCCGCGAAACGAAACTCGCACTCGGTGTGCACCACGGTGTTCGCCAGGAGCCGGTCCGCCAGGCCCCGCCCCGCCAGCGCACGGACCGCCCACTCCTCCAGGAAGCCCGCGCGCGGACGCTGCTCGATGAACTGCCTGCTCTCGTTCTCCAGCACCACGCAGTCCACGGAGGCGGCCCGCAGGATGTTGGCCAGCGTGAGCCCGGCGGGGCCGGCGCCCACGATGGCTACGCGGGTTCGCTGTGGGGGAAAGGGAGTTGACGGGCCGTCGGCGTCTGCGGTCATACGAACAGTATGGCGAATTCGAGGGGGGTGTCCGAGGGAGTGCCTGAGGGAGTGCCTGAGGGACTTTCCTCGCCCCCGCCGCCCCTACCCGTCCCGTCACTGACTCGGGGGCCGGCCCCCGAACCCCCGCTCCTCAAACGCCGGAGAGGCTGAGATACCTAGGGGCGCGGGGAACTGCGCAATCCTTTGGGCCCGCCCCCACCGGCCCGCAGACGAACCCCCTCAACCGCCCCCTCGATCGCCCCCGTCACCCCTCCGCGCCCGATGCGCCCGAACCTTGTGCAGGTTCCCGCAGTGCTCCATCGCGCACCACCGCCGCCGTCCCGGCCGCGAGGTGTCGACGAAGAGCAGACGGCAGTCGTCCGCCCCGCACTCCCGGAACCGCTCCGCATACGGCCCGGTGAGCAACTCGACCGCCTCACGGGCCACGGTGGCCAGCAGCCGCGCCACCGTCGCCCCCGGCGCCCACCCCCGCGAACCGTCCGCCTCGATACGGACGGCGAGCGGCGCCCCGGCCGCGGCGGTGTTGACGGCGTCGAGTTCACGGGCTCCCAGAGGCCGGCCGTGCGCACGGTCGGCGACGACCTGGAACAGCACGTCACGCAGGGCTCGCGTTTCCGCCAACTCCCCCTCTGTGACCGCCAGTTCGAGGCCGTCCCGCAGACGGCTCCGCTCCACCCAGCGCAGCAGGTCAGCGGGCTCGTGGAGCGACTCGTGGCGTGCGAACTCCCCCGGCCCGCCCGTCGTCAGAAGCTCCGTGCACAGCGCCCCGGCGTCGAAGCGGTACCGCTTCCCGCCGTACGACACGAGGGTCAGTCCGGGCGGTTTCATTGCCTGCTCGCTCACGTAACCACTATAAGTGGTTACCATGACACAGGCTTCCGAACCCCGGTCCACGCCCGCACCCTCGCCCGCACCCCTGCACTGGAAACTCGTCGTCGACACGGCCGACCCGCACGCCCAGGCCAACTTCTGGGGCGCCGCCCTCAACTACCTGGTCGAAGACCACAGCCCGCTGATCGAGCGCCTGTTGAGCATCGGCGCCGCGCCTCCCGAGCTCGTCGTCGAGTCGCACGGCCGCCACGCGTGGCGGGACGCGACCGGCGTACGGCACCCGCAGGACCCGTACCAGGAGGAGACCGGGGTGGGGCTCGGGCGGCGGCTGCTGTTCCAGCGCGTACCGGAGCCGAAGACCGTGAAGAACCGGCTGCACATCGACCTGCACACCGAGAGCGGGCAGCGGGAGGCGGAGCTCGCGCGGCTGACCGGGCTCGGGGCGACGGTTGTCCGGGAGGTCAAGGAACCGTCAGGTCAGTGGGTGGTGATGGCGGACCCGGAGGGCAACGAGTTCTGCCTCCACTGACACATCCGCCCCACCCGCCCCGTGGCGCCCGCCGAAGCCAAGTCAGCGCAGGCACCCGACAGGCATCCGCTATGCGAACGCGGCTGACCGGATTGTGCTCTTGACGGAAGGTCAGCCTCAGCTTCACCATCAGGCACCCATTTCCGCAAGGAATCCAAGGAATCCAAAGGAATTCGGAGCCCCCCACATGAAGCTCTCCGTTCCCGGACGTGCCACGGGCGCCGCCGCCCTGGCGATCGCCGCGCTGCTCACGACGAGCGCGATAGCCGACGCCGCGCCCGCACGCGTGGCCGCCGCACCGGACATACCCCTGGCCAACGTCAAGGCCCACCTCACCCAGCTGCAGTCCATAGCCACCGCCAACGGCGGCAACCGCGCCCACGGCCGCGCCGGCTACAAGGCCTCCCTCGACTACGTGAAGGCCAAGCTGGACGCGGCCGGATTCACCACCTCCATCCAGCAGTTCACCTCCTCCGGGAGCACCGGCTACAACCTGATCGCCGACTGGCCCGGCGGCGACGCCAACCAGGTCGTCATGTCGGGCTCCCACCTCGACAGCGTCTCCGCGGGGGCCGGCATCAATGACAACGGCTCCGGTTCGGCGGCCGTCCTGGAGGCCGCGCTCGCCGTGTCGCGGGCGCAGTACCAGCCCACCAAGCATCTGCGGTTCGCCTGGTGGGGGGCCGAGGAGCTGGGCATGGTCGGCTCTCGCTACTACGTCAACAGCCTCAGCACCGCCAATCGCGCGAAGATCAGCGGCTATCTGAACTTCGACATGATCGGGTCGCCGAACCCCGGCTACTTCGTCTACGACGACGACCCGGCCATCGAGAAGACCTTCAAGGACTACTTCACCGGTCTCGGCGTCGCGACGGAGATCGAGACCGAGGGCGACGGCCGCTCGGACCACGCCTACTTCAAGAGCGCGGGCATCCCCGTCGGCGGCCTCTTCACGGGTGCCAGCACCCGCAAGACCGCGGCGCAGGTCACCAAGTGGGGCGGCACGGCGGGTGTGGCGTTCGACCGCTGCTACCACTCCTCGTGCGACACGACGACGAACATCAACGACACCGCCCTGAACCGCAACAGTGACGCGCTCGCGTACGCGGTGTGGGAGCTGTCGGAGTAACCCCTACCCCGCAACCCGGCTCGCTCAGGGGTGGCCGACGACTGCATGCACGTGCATATACTGCATACGCGTGTTAGTGCATGCGCGTGCAGTCGTCGGACGCCCTACATGACGGAGCCCTCATGAGCCGCCACTTCCTCTTCCTTCTGGGCAGCAGCCGCGCCAACGGCAATACGGAGCTGCTGGCCCGCAGGGCCGCCGAGCAGCTGCCCGCCGATGTCACCCAGCGCTGGATCGACCTGGCCGGGCATCCCCTGCCCGACTTCGAGGACCTGCGCCACGACAGTGACCACGTCCGGCCGTCCGGCGACAACACGGCGACGCTGCTCGACGCGACGCTCGCGGCGACGGACATCGTCATCGCCTCGCCGCTGTACTGGTACTCGGTGTCCGCGTCCACCAAGCGCTACCTCGACCACTGGTCGGGCTGGCTGCGCACCCCCGGCGTCGACTTCAAGAAGACGATGGCCGGGCGGACCCTGTGGGGTGTCACCGCCCTCGCCCACGAGGAGGAAGAGGTCGCCGGCCCCCTCGTCGGCACGCTCAACCACTCGGCCGCGTATCTGGGGATGCGCTTCGGCGGGGTCCTCCTCGGCAACGGCAGCAAGCCCGGCGACGTACTCGCCGACTCCGGCGCCCTGACCCGGGCCAAGACGTTCTTCGCCACGGAGCCCCCGCTCGCCCGCTTCCCCTACGAGAGCTGAGAGCCGGCCCCGAGGTCGGGCCCCGCCCTACGCGGTGATGTCCTTCGCCGTGAACCGCGCCCAGGCCGCCGTGCCGAACACCGCCGCGTACAGCGCCTGGAGTTCCAGGTTGCGGATGAGGTCGTCCCAGTAGACGGGATCGCGCATGAGGTCGGCGAAGGACAGCCAGTAGTGCGAGAAGATGTACGGCTGTATCGCGTGGAGCTGGGGTATCTGGTCGAGGATCTGCACGGTGATGAGCAGGCCGACGGTCGTCGCCATCGCCGCGATCCCGCTGTTCGTGAGGGTCGAGACGAACAGCCCCAGCGCCGCGATCCCGATCAGTGACGCGGCGACGACCAGTGCGATGAACAGGGCCCGGCCCAGTCCCTCGCCGAAGCTGATGCGGGTCCCCGAGATCGTCGTCAGCTCGCCCAGTGGGAACAGGAGCGCGCCCACGACGAGCGCCGAGGTCGCCACGACGAGGGTGGCGATGACACAGAAGGCCAGCGTGGTCGCGTACTTGGTGATCAGCAGGCGGGTCCGCCCCGCCGGTGCGACCAGCAGATAGCGCAGCGTCCCCGCGTTGGCCTCGCCCGCTATCGCGTCGCCCGCGACGACGCCGACCGCCATCGGCAGGAAGAACGGCAGCGTGGCGGCGAGCGCGGTGAACACCAGGAACAGTCCGTTGTTGGTGATCTGCGCGATGAACGCGGGCCCCTCTCCCCCGCCGCCCCCGGCGGACGACCCGTCGCTCGTCTCGATCTTGACCGCGATGCCGACCAGCACCGGGACCGCGGCGAGCACTGCGAGCAGGGCGAGCGTGCGCCAGCGGCGGAGGGTGGTGCTCAGCTCGTTGCGCAGCAGGCCGAGAGTCCACAGCGGGCTCGGCGTCCGCCCCGCGACGGCTCCTCCGGCGGCCGTCACCTCCGCCGGCTCGGTCCCCGCCTCCGTCTCCGACGGCTCCGCGATCTCAGCCCGCGACATCGAATCCCTCTCCCGTGAGCGCCACGAACGCGTCCTCCAGCGAGGCCCGCTCGATCCCGAAGCCACGGACGCGGACGCCGGCCGTCACCAGTGCCGCGTTCACCTCGGCGAGGTCGCGGTCCGGCGGGTCGGCGCTCACCCGGTGCTCGGCGACCACGACATCGCTCATGCCCTGTTCCTTGAGCACCCGGGCCGCGTCGCCCGGGTCGGGTGTGGTCACGACGAGCCGGCTGCGCGCGCCCGTCGCCAGCTCGGCCACCGGGCCCTGGCTGATCAGCCGGCCCTGCGCCATCACCGCGGCGTGCGTGCAGACCTGCTCGATCTCGTCGAGCAGATGCGAGGAGAGGAACACCGTCGTGCCGTCCGAGGCCAGCTCACGGACGAGGGCGCGGATCTCACGCATCCCCTGCGGGTCGAGTCCGTTGGTCGGCTCGTCCAGCACGAGCAGCTTCCGGGGCTGCAGCAGCGCCGCCGCGAGCCCGAGCCGCTGCTTCATCCCCAGCGAGTAGGCCTTCGCCTTCTTGCCCGCCGCGGCCGTCAGCCCCACCCGGTCGAGCGCGGTCGCCACGCGCGCACGCCGGGTACGCGGGTCGGCGGCCGGGTCGGCGGAGTCGTACCGCAGGAGATTGTCGCGGCCGGAGAGGAAGCCGTAGAGGGCCGGGCCCTCGATGAGCGCGCCCACGTGCGGCAGGACGGTACGCGTGGCGCGTGGCATGGGCCGGCCCAGGACGCGGGCCGCGCCGGAGGTCGGCTCGATCAGGCCCATCAGCATTCTGATGGTGGTCGTCTTCCCGGAGCCGTTCGGTCCGAGGAAGCCGAAGACGCTGCCCGCCGGGACGGCCAGGTCGAGACCGTCGACGGCGAGCTGTCCACCGCGGTAGCGCTTGGTGAGGGCGCGGGTGGCGATCACGGTGTCACCCGTGTCGCGTGCGTCCACGGTGTCGCCCGGGTCGCTCGCGGCCACGCGGTCGTCCGTGCCCGCGACGGCGCCCCGGTCCGCGGTCGCCTTCGCGTCCGCGGCCGGGCCGCCCGAACCCGCCGTGCCGCCCGAACCCTCCGTGCCCCCGTCCGCGGTGGACAGTTCCGCCATCGACTCCCTCACTTCGCCTCGCCCTCGACGGGGAACCCCGCTCGCAGGGGGCCGACGGGACCTAGTTCGCCGCGTTGGCCGCCTTCACCAGCGCGTCCTTGGTGACCGCACCCGCGTAGACCTTGCCGTCGTCCGTGATCAGCGCGTTGACCAGGCGGGTCGAGAAGACCGTGCCCGAGCCGAACTTGCCGCTCACGTGGTCGCCCAGCGAGTCCAGGAACCGGCCCGCGTCGCCGCCGCCGGCCCCCTCGGAGGGCAGGCCCTCGCCGCCGGTGTCGAACCGGGCGATGGAGCTCCAGCCCTCACCGATGACGTTCAGGCCCTGGAACTCCTTGCCCAGGTCCTCGCCGTCCCCGGGACGTCCCCTGTCTCCCTTGTCTCCCTTGTGCTCCTTGGCCGCCGGGCCGTCGGCCTTCAGCTCGTCGCCCTCGGTGACCTTCGCGCCCTTGGGCGGGCTGAAGTCGAAGGTGGACGCGGCCGGCTTGGCGAACTCGACCTCGGTGAAGCCCGCGTCGACGACGGCCGCGCCGCCGCTCGCCGGGGTGAGCGTGAACTTCAGCGGCAGACCGGTCTTCGCGTCCACGGCGATGGAGATCGCGCCGACCGTCGAACCGGACTGCTTCGGCTTGATCAGCAGCTTGTAGGCGTCCCGCCCGGCGACCTGCGCCGTACCGTCGACGGTCACGGACGTCGTGTCGTCCGATGCCTTCAGCGCCTCCTCGGCCAGCTCCTTGGGCGTGGCCGGCACGTCCTCGGACCTGTCCTTAGTCCCCTTCTCGCCCTTCCCGGCGGAGCCGGAGGAGGCGTCCTTCATGTGGTACGCCTCGTTCGACTTGCTGTCGTACGCCCACACCTCGTCGCCGTTGTGGATCACGCTGTACTCGGCGGCCTTGTCGAGGAGCGACAGCTTCTGCTTGCCCTCTCCGTCGGACGCGACCCGCAGTGTGTGCGTACCGGACGCCAGTTCCAGCAGCTTGGACGACGGGTCCGCGGACGAGCCCGAGCCGTCGCGTCCGCCGCCCGCGACACCGCCGAGGCTGCTCTCCAGGCCGCCGAGGTTCGGCAGGCCGAGGTCCGTGCTGATCTTCACCGTGCCGGACAGCTGCTGCACGTCCGAAGCGGCGATCTTCTCTATGAGCTGCTGGGCGGTGACGTCCGGCAGGTCGGGGTCGCCGGAGCCCGCGAACGCCGGGACCAGCCCGATGGTCGCCGCCGCCACCCCCACCACCGCCACGGGAACGACGTACCGCGTCGCTTTGCGCCGGCCGGCGCGCATGTCGTCGGCCTCGTCCCCGGTCGAGCTGTCGTCGGATTCGTACGGTGCCATGTGTGCCCTACCTCCGTCGTCGGCGGCGGCTTACCGTCCTCGCACTCGTCCACCCCTGGCCGCCATTGTCACCCGAACTCCTGTGAAGTGGTGTGTCCCATCTGACCAAACCGGCCGCCGGAAAGCGTCAGACCTCGGAGCCAACTCCGCGTACACCTGGGGTATGACATGGGTGGACGGCGCCTCTCCCGACCCGTAGGGGTCGAACAGGAGAGACGCCGTCCGTGTTGCACGCCCATGCGCGGTGAAACCCCTTCCGGACCGCGTGGAACGGTGTGGATCAGCAGGGGCCCACCGGTCGGCCGGAACCGAAGAGGATCTACCGGTTCACGAGAAGGATCTACCGGTTCACGAAGACGTAGTCCGCCCCGTACGGCACTCCCACGATCTTGCCCACCTTGCAGGAGCCGGCCGGAGCCACCCCGCCCACGGTGTTCAGGCGCAGGATCTCCGCGGTGCCCGCGAGCAGGCCCCGGTGCTTGCCGGACTGCGTGGCCCTGAGGTCCAGTTCGGGGATGTTCTTGTCGCCGTTCGGCGTCTTGGAGATCACCGCACCGGTCACCGCGCTGCGGTCGGCGGCGATCCACTGCGGAGTGCCCGAGTTGGGCTTCACGAACGAGTGGGCGATGGGGCCGCCCAGCAGGGCGCTCACATCACGCTGAGCGAAGGCCGTGGTGCCGTCGGCCGCCTTCTTGCACTCGTAGATCTGCTTGCCCTTGACGACCGAGGCCTGGAAGTTGTGCAGCGCCTGCCGGAAGTCGAAGTCGGTGGTGACCTTGTGGAGCTGCCCCCGGACGGCTCCGCCAGGGAACTCGGCGGTGTGCAGGTTGGCGTAGAAGCTGCCCGGGTCGGCCTTCAGCTTCCCGAGCAGGGTGGCGTCCTTCACCTTGACCGTGCCGGTGACCGTGCGGCCCCGGGCGTCGTCCAGCAGCTTGGTGAAGTCGACCTTGACGCCGCCGTTGACTCCCTTGGCGCCCTGGTGGATGTGGAGCATGACCGGCTTGCCGGTGCCCCGCCACTTGACCGCGACGGACACCTTGTCGCCCTTGACCCTGACGAATTCGAGGGCCGCGCCGTCCTTGTCGCCGACCGCGGGGCCGCCCTGCACCGGTACCTCGTTCGCGCCGTTCAGGCTGGCGGCGAGGATGGTGCCGCCCGTGCCGCCGGCGGCCGTGCCGCTCTGTACCTGGATGGACTGGTCGCCGTGCCCCGAGTGGTCCGCGCCCGTGCTCGAACTCGTGCCGGAGCCGCCGCTGTCGGCGACAGCGGGGATGACGGCGGCGGCGACACCTGCCGCGGCGGCCACCGCGACACCGGTCATGACGAGGCTCTTACGGCGCTGTGCGAACGTAACGATCGTCCCCATGATTCTTTTTCTCCCCGTAGTACCGCTGACGCCCCCTGCGCCAGCTTCTGTACTGGACTACGGAACAGATCTCAGACTGGACTCATTCCAAGTATGTGACCTGCATCACACACCAGAGGGGATCTTGAGGGCGAAAAGGGACGCGCGGGTCAGCCCGCCCGGTGCACCACCGCGTCGCACAGCTCCACCAGAGCCGCCTTCGCGTCGCACTCCGGGAGCGGTGCCAGCGTGGCGCGGGCGTCCTCCGCGTACCGCACGGTGTCGCGGCGGGCCTGGTCCAGCGCGGGGTGGACGCGCAGCCTGGCCAGCGCCTCCGCGTGCCGTGCGTCGTCCGTGAGGTCCGACGCGAGCAGCTCGGACAGGGCGATGTCCTCGGCGAGCCCCAGCCGCTCGACGCGCTCGTGCAGCCGCAGGACCGGCATCGTCGGAATGCCCTCGCGCAGATCGGTGCCCGGCGTCTTGCCGGACTCGCGCGAGTCGCTCGCGATGTCCAGCACGTCGTCGGCGAGCTGGAAGGCGACGCCGAGCCGCTCTCCGTACTGCGTCAGTACGTCGACGACCGTCTCGTCGGCGCCCGACATCATCGCGCCGAACCGTCCCGCCACGGCGATCAGCGAGCCGGTCTTGCCGCCGAGCACGTCCATGTAGTGGTCGACCGGGTCGCGTCCGTCGCGCGGTCCGGCCGTCTCCAGGATCTGGCCGGTGACCAGCCTCTCGAACGCCTCCGCCTGGACGCGGACGGCCTCGGGGCCCAGATCGGCCAGGATGTGCGAGGCCCGCGCGAAGAGGAAGTCGCCGGTGAGGACCGCGACCGAGTTGTCCCAGCGGCTGTTGGCGCTCGGCACTCCGCGGCGCACGTCCGCCTCGTCCATCACGTCGTCGTGGTACAGCGTGGCGAGGTGGGTCAGCTCGACGACGACCGCCGAGGGCACGATGCCCGGCGCGTACGGATCACCGAACTGGGCGGCGAGCATCACGAGCAGCGGCCGGAACCGCTTGCCGCCCGCACGCACGAGGTGCTGCGCGGCTTCCGTGATGAACGGGACCTCGCTCTTGGTGGCTTCGAGCAGTCCCTCCTCGACAGCCGCCAATCCGGCCTGGACATCGGCTTCGAGAGCCTGGTCCCGCACGCTCAGCCCGAACGGCCCGACGACGGTCACGAGGGTCTCCTGTCTGCTGACGCTCTCAACGGCGGTCTCTGGATGCTCTGGGTGTGCTGTGTGCTGCGGGTGTTTGTCGATGTGTCGCTGCTGGCACTCAAGTCAGCGTATCCGGTCGTCTTTCGATCACGATGAGCGCCCGCCCGTCACCCGCCACCGCCCTGCCGGACACGCTCCGCCTGATCCCATTTGCCCCTTCGACCAGGCCGGGCGGTATCGGACCATGGAAGGTATGTTCTTGATCTGCCGATATGCCTGATACCTCCTGAAAGAGGCTGGCTTTTCAGGAGGTGGTGAATCTTGTCCCGCAGCGCGATCGAAACCGGTTCCGCACCCGATCCGGAGCCCGGGGGCGAATCCCCCGGCCCCGCCGACGACCACGCCTTCTTCGGCCAGCCCAGGGGCCTGCTCACGCTCTCCGGGCTTGAGGTCTGGGAGCGCTTCTCGTTCCTGGGGATGCAGGCGATCCTCGTCCTGTACTTCGCGGACACGGTCGCCCACGGAGGCATGGGCATGTCCGCCGGAACGGCGGCTTCCGTGTCGGCCGCGTACGGAACGCTGGTCTACCTCGTCTCGGTGGCCGGCGGCTGGCTCGCCGACCGCGTCCTCGGCTCGTACCGGGCCGTCCTGTGGGGCGGGATCCTGATCGCCTGCGGCCACTACGCGATGGCGGTGCCGACCGCGGCGGCCACCTGGGCCGGCCTCGGCCTGATCAGCGCCGGCACGGGCCTGCTGAAGCCGAACGTCGCCACCATGGTCGGCAAGCTCTACCGCACCGACGACGACCGCCGCGACGCCGGTTTCGCGCTCTACTACATGGCCATCAACACGGGCGCCTTCGCGGGCCCGCTGATCACCGGCTGGCTGGGCGACCACCGGGGCTGGCACTGGGGCTTCTCCGCGGCGGCCGTCGGAATGACCCTCGGCCTGGTCCAGTACGTCGCGGGCCGCCGTCACCTGGCCGGGCGCAGACAGGCGGCCGAGTTCGCGCTGCCGCCCGCGGCCATGCGCCGCGCGGTCCGGCTGATCGTCCTGGGCCTCCTGGCGGTGGCGGTTCTCGCGGTCCTCCTGGCCCTCGCCGGGGTGCTGACCATGGACCGCTTCGTGGACCTGCTCACCCTGGTCTCGGTGATCGCGCCGGTCGTCTACTTCACGGTGATGTTCAGGAGTCCGAGGGTGACTGCCGAGGAACGGGGCCGGCTGCGCCCGTACATCGTCCTGTTCCTGGCGTCCACGGTCTTCAACTTCATCCTCTTCCAGGCGTACTCGACGATGATCCTGCTGGCCGCGTCGAACGCCGAGACGACGATCCTCGGCTTCGACTTCCCCGCCGGCTGGTACGCGTCCGCCCTGGGCGCCTTCGAGGTCGCGCTGGCCCCCGTGGTGGCCGCGCTGTGGGTGCGGATGGGGCACCGCCAGCCGCACGCCTCCAACAAGATCGCGTTCGGTGTGGTGCTCGGCGGGCTGTCGTTCCTGCTGATGGTGCTGCCGACCTCCGGCCACGACGGCGACGACCACCTGATGTCCGTGTGGTGGATCGTCGGCTCGTACTTCCTGCTGGGGCTCGGCGACATCCTCCTGGAGACCTCCGGCATGTCGGCCACCACGAAGCTCGCCCCCAAGGCCTTCGCCAGCCAGACGATGTCCCTCTGGTTCCTCTCCCTGGCCCTCGCCAACGGCATCCAGGCCCAGACCGTGAAGTTCTACGACGACGTGTCCAAGCCCGCCTACTTCGGCGTCAACGGCGCGATCGCCGTGGCCGCCGGTCTGCTCGTGATCGCCGCGGCGCCCTGGCTGCGCCGCACGATGCACCCCGTCCACTGAGGTGACACCCATGCGCATCCGTACGTCCTTCCCCTGCGAGACGTTTCACGAGGACATCCGCGTTCCCCTCACGGACGGAACCAAGCTCTACGCGCGCGTGTGGCGGCCCCTCTACGGCGAACCCGTGCCGGCCCTGCTCGAATACCTCCCGTACCGGCTGACCGACTGGACCGCTCCGCGCGACCGGCAGCGCCATCCCTGGTACGCGGGCCACGGCTACGCCTCCGTACGCGTGGACGTCCGCGGGCACGGCAACTCCGAGGGACTGCCGGGCGACGAGTACTCGGCGACGGAGCTGGCCGACGGGGTCGAGGTCGTCGAATGGCTCGCCGCACAGCCCTGGTGCTCCGGCAAGGTCGGCATGTTCGGCATCTCCTGGGGCGGCTTCAACTCCCTCCAGATCGCGTCCCTCGCGCCCGAGCCGCTCAAGGCGGTCGTCACGGTCTGCTCGTCGGACGACCGCTACGACAACGACGTGCACTACATGGGTGGTTCCGTACTCGCCGTCGACATGCACGCGTGGGCGGCGACCATGCTCGCGTTCGTGTCGCGCCCTCCCGATCCCGCGTACGCGGGCGAGTCATGGCGCGACCTGTGGGTGCAACGACTGGAGTCCGTCGATCCGTTCCTGCACACCTGGCTCGCCCACCAGACGAGGGACGAGCAGTGGCGCCGCGGCAGCGTGTGCGAGGACTACTCGGCGATCCACGCGGCCGTGCTCGCGGTCGGCGGCTGGCACGACCCGTACCGGGACACCGTGCTGCGGCTCGTGGAACACCTCCCGGCGGACCGCGTACGGGGCCTGATCGGGCCCTGGTCGCACCAGTACCCCGACCGGGGGCTGCCGCCGGGGCCGGCCATCGGCTTCCTCCAGGAGACGCTGCGCTGGTGGGACCACTGGCTGAAGGGCACCGACTCCGGCGTGATGTCCGAGCCGCTCCTGCGCTCCTACGTCAGCGACTCGCACCCTCCCGCGACGGTGTACCCGGCCCTGCCCGGCCGCTGGGTCGGCGACCGGGCCTGGCCCTCTCCCCTGGTCGCCCACGTGCCGTACGCGCTCCAGGGCGCCCCCGTGATCGTGCGCTCCCCTCAGCACACGGGGCTGGAAGCCGGCCGCTTCTTCCCCTTCGGCAACGAGGCGGACCTGCCGCCCGACCAGCGGGAGGAGGACGCGCGGTCGGTGTGCTTCGAGTTCGAGGTCCCGCAGGAGATCTGGGTACTGGGCCGCCCGCGCGTGCGCCTGAGACTCACCTCGCCGACGGAACGTGGACAAGTAGTGGCCCGGTTGTGCGACGTGGCCCCCGACGGCTCCTCGACGCTCGTCACCCGAGGCGCCCTGAACCTGACAGCCCGTCATGGCCGTGACCGGGTGGTTCCCTGGGAACCGGGCTCTACGGAGGAGGTGCTTTTCGAGCTGAACGGCATCGGCCACGCCTTCCCTCCCGGCCATCGCATCCGGCTCGCCGTCTCCTCCGCGTACTGGCCGTGGATCTGGCCCCAGCCGGGCTCGGAGGCGGGCTTCACCCTCACTCCGTCGGGGAGCGTCCTGGAACTCCCGCTCCGCGCGCAGGAGTCGGACCCCTCCATCGCCTTCGCGGAACCGGAGCAGTCGGCTCCGCTGGGTGTGAACTTCCCCGCCACGCTGGACGATCCGCGCCCCGAGCGCCTCGTGGTCCGCGATGTCGCCAAGGGTGAGTGGCGTCTCGAAGTGGATCCGCGATACGGCGGCACACGCGTCTATCCGGACGGGCTCGAATTCACCGAGGACGCGCTGGAGACGTACACGATCAATGAGTCCGATCCGTTGTCGGCGCGCGCCCGGTCCGACTGGTCCGTCCGGCTGCACCGACCGGAAATGCCCTGGGACGCGAGCGTCGAGTCGCATTCCGAAATCACCTGCGACGAGGCGGACTTCATCACCTCGAACGAAGTGATCTGCAAGGACGGTGACGAGGTGATCTTCCACCGCACCTGGGAGAAGCGGATTCCGCGTACGGCGGGATGAGTTCACGCGCTCCACGAACGACCGGCGCTCATTCACGGTGAGGCCCGCGCCCCCCGGTGAATTCCAGGAGTGCGGGCCTCACCTGTGCCCGAGCTGTGACCACCTGCGACGCCTGATCGTCCGGCGTCCACAGAAGATGGCGTATCACCTTTCTTACGGACATTATCCCCTCAATATGGGGCGTAAGTCGCCGTAACATCCCGAAGACATCCGACTTGCCCGAATTGGAGAACCGTTTCCTTAATCCCCCATCTGCGTCCGTGAATTGGGTCACGCCTGCCCGAAGTGATCGTTTTGTCGGTTCCGTCGACTTCCCTTCACGGAAAGCAAGTTGAACTTTGCCTTCCGTTTTGATCAAGGGATATCCGCCCGACAAGGCAGGCCATGGCCGCCGCTGCGCGAATTCAGGGCTTGTTCACTGCATGTGCTCTCGCATACGTTCACGTCACTCCGGACGGATCGCCTAATCCTGCCGCCGCCCGGAAAACCCAGCCACCCATTCACTCGCGTACGGCAGGAGCGGGGGACCCAGGTAAGCCGCCGGTCCGGATATCGGAACGGCTAGGGGTGAAGTCGCGCACACCACGCGACCGGGCATCTCCCGCCCGAACCCGACAGCTCACCTCGCAGGCGCCGGAGAGGAAATTCGCCATGCCCGCACGAGGCAAGCACCGCCGTCCCGGAAACAGCACCCTCATCCGTGGCATCGTCGCCGCCGGAACGGGCGGAGCCGCACTCGCGCTCCCCCTCGTGGGAGCCACCGGCGCCCACGCCGCGCAGCCCGTCCAGGCGGCGCAGGCCGCTCCGAACGCGGTCCCGCAGGTCTCACTGGTCACGTACAAGGTGGTCAAGGGCGACACGCTGTCCAAGATCGCCAAGGCGCGCACCACGGGCGACTGGAAGAAGCTCTACAAGGCCAACCGCGCGGTCATCGGCAACGACCCCTCGGCCATCCGCCCGGGCCTCAAGCTGACCGTGGGCACCAAGAACGGCCGGACCCCGGCGAAGACCGCCAAGGCGACCACGGCGTCCGCCGTCACCCCGGCCGCCGCGACGACCTACACGGACGACCTCGACGGCTGGATCAAGCAGTCGCTGGACGTCATGGCCCAGCAGGGGATCCCGGGCAGCTACGACGGCATCTACCGCAACATCATCCGCGAGTCGTCGGGCAACCCGCAGGCCATGAACAACTGGGACTCCAACGCGGTCGCCGGTACGCCGTCGAAGGGGCTCCTCCAGGTCATCGACCCGACCTTCACGGCGTACCACGTGACCGGTACGTCGCTGGACCCCTTCGACCCGGTCGCCAACATCACGGCGGCGTGCAACTACGCCGCCGCGCGGTACGGCTCGATCGACAACGTCTTCGGAGCCTACTGACCGACGCCCGAGCGGGCTCCCGGACCGGCCTGTCGGCCGACGAGGGGGCCCGTCCGGCCGGTCCCGGCGCCGGAGAACATGCGCTCCAGGACCACCGCGATGCCGTCGTCCTCGTTCGAGAGGGTGATCTCGTCGGCGACGGACTTGAGTTCTGGATGGGCGTTGGCCATCGCGACCCCGCGCGCGGCCCAGTCGAACATCGGGATGTCGTTCGGCATGTCCCCGAAGGCGATGGTCTGCGCCGACGTGAGGCCCAGCCGGCCGGCGGCGAGCGCGAGACCCGTCGCCTTCGTGATGCCGCATGGCTGGAGTTCGACGGTACCGGGCCCGGACATCGTCACGGTGGCGAGCGAACCGACCGCTCCACGGGCGGCCGACGCCAACTCGTCGTCGGAGAGCAGGGGGTGGCGCAGCAGCACCTTGCTGATGGGCTGCGTCCAGAGGTCGTCGCGCCGCAGCACCCGTACCGCCGGCAGCGTCGGGTGGGGCATCTCGTAGCCCGGCTCGATGAGCGTGAGACCGTCGACACCGTCCTGGTCGACGGCCGCGTACACCTCGCCGACCTCCGCCTCGATCTTGCCGAGAGCCACCTCGGCCAGCTCACGTTCGAGCGTGACGGACCACACCATGCGGTCCGCGCCGGCGTCGTACAACTGCGCGCCCTGTCCGCACACCGCGAGCCCCTGGCTGCCCAGTTCGTCCAGCAGCGGGCGTACGCGCGGCGCGGGGCGCCCCGTCACCACGAGGTGCCGGGCGCCTGCCCCGACCGCCATCGCCAGTGCGGCACGCGACCGGTCCGAGAGGGTGTCGTCGCCTCGCAGGAGCGTCCCGTCCAGGTCAGTGGCGATGAGTGAATATGCAATCGGGGGGGCCATGATCAGAGAATACGGACCGAATCCCCCAGCGACTCGACGGGAACCGGACGTCGTCCGACACCTCGACCACCCCACGCGTCGTCGCGTGTCCCAGCAGGCCCCGGGAGTTCAGGCCGATCCCATGACATATCGGCCACTCCACCGACCCGATTCACGCCCCTCTCCCGACCGCCCGCGTACGCCCGCGCGCGCTCCCATCGAGTGCGCCCGCGCCCCGGTTTCAGCGGTGCCGTCCCGCCAGATGCCGGACCAGCCGCGGTGAGGCGAACTCCGTCCCGCACACGAACCGCATCACCGGACCGTACGAGGCGGCCGCCGGCAGCCCGGTGAAGTACAGACCGGGCACGGAGGAGCTGAATCCGGCGCCCAGCCTCGGTGTTCCGCGGCTCACGGCCAGCCGGGTCCTCAGTTCGTGCCCGAGGAAGTCCATCGCGGCGAGGTCGACGCGGTAACCGGTGGCGGCGACGATGTGGTCCGCGGAGAGTTCCTCGATACGGCCGCCGAGGGTCCGGACGGTGAGGGCCGGCCGCCCGCCCGCCTTCCCGGAGGCGCGGGTGATCCGTGCCACCTCGCTCACCTGCACTTTCCCCTCGAACCGCTCGCGCAGCCACCAGGCGCCGAGGGGACCCAGGACGCTGCGGACGAGGAAGTGCCGGGCTGCCGGGGGCAGATGACGGTACGGGTGGGGATAGTAGGTGAGAGCCCACAACGACCAGGCCCGCCCGAAGGGTGACTCGGGGCGCAGCAGCGGCTGCTGCCACGGGGGCGCGCCGAAGTCGACAGACCCCTTTCCGCGCGCCACCACGCGCACCTGTGCGCCTGCCTCGGCGGCGAGCGCCGCCGTCTCCAGGGCGGACTGGCCCGCGCCGACGACGATCAGTTCCCGGCCGGCGAACCGGGACAGGTCGTGCAGTTGCGAGCTGTGCGAGACGGGGCCCGTGGGCGTCGGCCCGTCGGGCGAGGCCGCGGCCAGCTCGCGGGGCAGGTGCGCCAGCCCGGACAGACCGGTCGCGACGACGACCGCCCGCGTGGTGAACACCTCGCCCGAGTCCAGCTTGACTTCGAACCCCCCGGGTCCGCGGCCGGCGTCGCGCCGCGTCCCGCGACGGCCCTCCCGGAGGTCGGCCCGGCGGTCGACCGAGACGACGCGCACCCGCTCCAGCTCCGGCACGAGCCGCTGCTGGAACCACTCCCCGTAACCGACGAAGGTCTCGACCGGGACGATGTCCTCGTCCGTGACCAGGCGGGGAATGCCCGCCGCGTCGCAGTAGTCGACGAGGTCGTGCCCCGGCTGCGGGGCGTCGATGTTCGAGGCGGCCGGGGTCGACTTGAGGAGCATCCCCTCGGGCATGTTCGCCCGCCAGCTCACCATGGGTTCACCGAACACCCGTACCGGAATGCCGCGCGCCCTCAGATGCGCGGCGGTGGACAGGCCGAAAGGCCCGGCACCGATCACTGCCACCGGTTCCATCACGAAGTCCCCTCCCCAGAACACCACTTCGTCATTCCGTGATCCCACCCGCACACGCCTGCGCACGGCTGCGGGTCTGCTTCGGTCCTGCCGCCGGTCCGCCGGCCGGCCGTTCGCCGGTCCGTCGCGGGCCGGCCGTCGTCATCGGTGGCCCAGCGCCACGCCGGCTCCGCGGCGGCCGTCCCTCCACAGCTGGTACAGATGCTTCGCACCGGGCCGTACGAAGCGCGCGAGCATCGTGAAGAACGGCCGCAGGTCGTCCGCCGCCAGCCACGCCAGCTCCGTACCGCTCGCGCGAGCGGGAGCGTGCGGTGTCGTGTAGCCGCTGCGGCGGTACGCGAGCAGGGCCGGCAGGTCGATGTTCTCCACGATGTAGCGCCGGCCGGCCAGTTGTTCCCCCTCCGGAACGGGCCGGCCGGTCAGGTCCAGGTGCATGGCGCGGACGACGTCGATCCCCGACTCGTTCTCGAAGAGCCGGAACTGGGCGCCCATCCGCGGATTGAAGTCGAGCAGCTTGTACCGGCCGTCACGGCGGTCGAAGCGCAGATCGAGGTCGATGACGCCGCTGAAGCCGATCTGTTTGATGAACCGCGCGGCCAGGTCCGCCAGTTCGGGATTGTCGACGACGTACGCGTTCGCCGTCATGCCCGCGTGCGGCGGCCAGGAGCGGACCTTGACGCCGGTGAACATGGCGAGCGGCGTCGAGTCCGCGTCGAAGTAGGCGTGCACGATCCAGTCCTCCGCCTCCTCCCGGGGCAGATACTCCTGGAGGATCACGCCCGGCCGCTCGCCCCAGTCACGGGCGAGCCGTAACAGACCCTCCTGGGTGGCGATGCGGGTCGTCCCGTGCACGGCCGGCCGCGCGCGGCGCACGAACGCCTCGCGGTTCTTGGCCACCAGCGGGAACCTCGCCTTCGCAGCGAAGTCCTCGATCTCCCCGTACGACTCCGGGAAGGCGGCCCCCGGGCTGGGTACGCCGTGTTCCACGCAGAGTTCGTGCAGGCCCTGTTTGCTGGCCAGGCGCCGTGGAAGCGCGGCCCCCACCCGGGGGAACAGGAAGTTTCCCGCGAGTTCCACCTGGTGCTCGGCGATCAGGACCGCGGCCTCCTCGTCGGTCGGGATCAGCACCGCGGGGCGTCCGATCCGGCGCCCGACACGCAGCAGCCCGTCGACGAGCCGCTCCGCTCCCTCCGTCCCCGTGGTCGGCCAGACGAACGCGCGCCGCAGATGGCGCGAGACCGCGGCAGGCGTGTACCGGTCCTCGGTGATCGCGTACATCGGCACGCCCAGCCGCCCCAGGCTGCGGATCGCGCCCACTCCGCCGTGATGCAGCGGATAGTCGCCGAACTTCACGATCAGGCCAGGCACTTCCCGATCCAGGTACAACGGCACGCTGGCAGCACTTTTGGCCACGGGTCCCCCCACGTGTCCCACACATCCCTGGACCCGGACCCACCCCGTCCGTGCCCCCCTGAAGGAAGCTAAGCCGGAATCAACCACTCCGACCCCACCCTTAATCGGACATTGCGAACTCTTTAGACACTGCCCCCGAACCGCGCCTCCCCGTAACGTGTGCTCCACCCACACGGAAAGCGAGGCAGCACCCCATGCCCCCCTTCGATGTCCCCGAGGGCGATCCCTTCGGCCCGCACAATCTTCCGTACGGTGTCTTCTCCCGGAACGGCTCTCCGGGCGGCCCCGAGCACCGGAGCGTGGGCGTCCGGCTGGGCGACCACGTCCTCGACGCGGGAGCCGCCGCGGTGGAGCTCGGCTCCCCGTACGCCGCCCTGCTCGCCCGCCCCTCACTCGACCCGCTGCTCGCGGCCGGCCGCACCGCCTGGTCGGACGTGCGGCGGGCGCTCACCGCGTGGGTGACGGTGCCCGCCCACCGCGAGACCGTCGCGCCCCTCATGCACCCGCTCTCCGAGGTGACCCTCCACCTCCCCTTCGAGGTCGCCGACTACGTCGACTTCTACGCCTCCGAGAACCACGCCCGGAACGTCGGCCAGATCTTCCGCCCCGACGCCGAGGACTCCCTCACCCCCAACTGGAAGCACCTGCCCATCGGTTACCACGGCCGGTCGGGCACCGTCGTGGTCTCCGGGACCGACGTCGTACGCCCCTCGGGCCAGCGCAAGACGCCCGCGGACCCGGCGCCTGTCTTCGGCCCGTCCGTCCGCCTGGACATCGAGGCGGAGGTCGGCTTCGTCGTCGGCACGCCCTCCCCGATGGGCACACCGGTGCCGCTGAGCGGTTTCCGCGACCACGTCTTCGGGCTCTGCCTCCTCAACGACTGGTCCGCGCGCGATCTCCAGGCCTGGGAGTACGTCCCCCTCGGCCCCTTCCTCGGCAAGTCCTTCGCCACGTCGGTGTCGGCCTGGATCACCCCCCTCGACGCACTGGAGGACGCCCGGGTCGCGCCTCCGACGCGCACGCACCCCCTCCTGCCCTATCTGGACGACACCTCGGACGACGCCCCGGAGGAACCGGGCGGCTACGACCTGCGCATCTCGGTCGCCGTCAACGGCCATGTGGTGTCGGAGCCGCCGTTCTCCACGATGTACTGGACGGCCGCCCAGCAGCTGGCCCACATGACCGTGAACGGGGCCTCGCTGCGCACGGGCGACCTGTACGGGTCGGGCACCGTGAGCGGGGCCTCCGACGGCGAACGGGGTTCGCTCCTGGAGCTGACCTGGAACGGCCGGGACACCCTCGAACTCCCCTCCGGCAAGCGGACGTTCCTGGAGGACGGCGACGTCGTGACCCTGACCGCCTGGGCCCCGGGCCCCGACGGCACACGCGTAGGCCTCGGAGAGGTGACGGGCCGCATCGCACCGGGCGCGTGACGGGGGCGCGCAGCGAGCCGCGTGACGGACCTGCCTCGTAGCCGGACGCGTAGCAGGCCGCGAGCGAAGCGCGCAGCGGGGCGGGCAGCGGGGCGCGCGCCCATTGTTGAAAGGCGCCCCGGGTGGGCCGCCCCGCCAGGGGCGCCCTTCAGGGGCGCGGGGAACTGCGCGACAAGCCCCCACCGCCCCACACCCGGCGAACAACCCCGCGCCGGCGAAACCCGGCCCCGGCACACCACACCGCACCGCACCACACCGAGGCGGCCAAGCCGGCGCACCCCGCCGAAACAGCCGACCGCAGTGGCAGATCTTCCCGCGCCCCCGGCAAAAGCCCAGCTCAGCCACCCAACCGTCGGAGCCCTCGGTGGCGCAACACTCCGGCAACACCACTCCCCACACCCCCTGGGTAGGGTCCGTCGCATGCCCACCGAACGCATCCGAGACCACGCCGGCCAGGGCGCGACCACCGTCGCCGCCCGCCGGCGCAGGCTGCGTGCGGACCAGGCCAGGCAGCTCGCCGACCTGCTGCGCCACCAGGTGCTGGCGGGCGGCTTCCCGACCGGCACGCTGCCGCACGAGACCGCCATCGGCGCCGACTACCGCACCTCGCGCAACACCGTGCGCCAGGCCCTCGACCTGCTGCGGGCCGAGGGCCTGGTGGCACGGCTGCCCGGTGTCGGCACGGTCGTCGTCGCCGAGAAGTACCCGCACGGGCTCGACCGGCTGATGGGACTCGCGGAGACCCTGCGCGAACACGGCCGGGTCAGCAACGAGGTCCGCTCGGCCGGCCCCGTCGCCGCACCGGCCCCGGTCGCCGAACGGCTCCGGGTGCCCGTCGGCGCCGACGTCCTCTACATCGAGCGGCTCCGACGGCTGAACGGCCTGCCGCTCTCCCTCGACCTCACCTACATCCCGCTCGACCTCGGCACCGCGCTGCTCGGCGCCGACCTGGAGAACACCGACGTCTTCCGCCTCCTGGAAGCCATCACCGGACAGCCGCTCGGCCACGCCGAGATCACCCTGGAGGCCGTCAACGCCGACGCGCACTCCGCGACCGTGCTGCAGGCTCCGCGCGGCTCGGCCGTCCTGATGCTGGAACGTCTCACGCACCTCGCCGACGGCCGCCCCGTCGACCTGGAGTTCATCCGGTTCCGCGGCGACCGCATCACGATGAGCGGTCTGCTGCGCCGCTCGCTCTGAGTCCTCCGCCCCCTCGCCCGCTTCAGCGGGACTTTCCTGGAGACAGCCATGCCCTTGGCGCCCCAGCGGGCCGACGTGCCCGTGACCATCGACGAGTCGAAGTGCATCGACGGCTGCACGCTCTGTGTGGACATGTGCCCGCTGGACTCCCTCGCCATCGACGAGAGCAACGGCAAGGCCTACATGCACGTCGACGAGTGCTGGTACTGCGGCCCGTGCGCGGCCCGCTGTCCCACCGGAGCCGTCACGGTCAACATGCCCTATCTGCTCCGGTGAGAGGCCCGAACCCCCATGACCTCCAAGAAACGCACCGCCCCGAAACGCCCGGCCCTGAAACGTCCGGTGGTCGCGGTCACCGCCGTCGCCCTGCTGCTCCCGCTGGCCGGCTGCGGCGGTGACGCCGAGGCCGGTGACGGCTCCACGGTCGCCGTCACCGTCGGCTATCAGTCCAAGACCATCAACACGGTCACGGCGGGCACCCTCCTGCGCTCCCTCGGCTACTTCGAGAAGCAACTGAACGCGCTGGGCGACGGCAAGACCTACAAGGTGAACTGGCAGGACTACGCCACCGGCGCCCCGATCACCGCGCAGATGACCGCGGGGAAGATCGACATCGGTTCGATGGGCGACTTCCCGCTGCTGATCAACGCGGCCCGCGGCACCCAGCTCGGCCGCCCCACCCGCCTCGTCTCCGTCACCGGCTACAACCTGCGCGGCGGCCTCAACACCATCGTCACCGCGCCGGACTCGAAGCTCGCCTCGCTGAAGGACCTGCGCGGCAAGAAGGTGTCTACGAGCATCGGCTCGGCGGCCGACGGCACCCTCGTACGGGCCCTGCAGCGCGCCGGGATCGACCCGCAGGGCGACATCGAGAAGCTCAACCAGCAGCCCGCGGTGGGTGCTTCGGCGCTCTCGGCGGGCAGCGCGGACGCGCTCTCCCAGTTCGTCGCCTGGCCGGGCCTGCTCGCCTTCCAGGGCAAGGCGAAGGCCCTCTACGACGGCGCCGAGCTGAACCTGCCGACCTTCCACGGGGTGACCGTCCGCCAGGACTTCGCGAAGAAACGCCCCGCCGTCCTCGATGCCTTCCTCAGGGCGCAGTCGGAGGCGACGGACTACCTCCACGACCATCCGGTGACCGCTTCGGAGAAGGTCGCGAAGGCGACCGGGCTGCCCGCCGAGGTCGTCCACCTCTACAACGGCGCGCACGGCATCGCCACCTTCGACCTGGCGCTCAAGCCCCGGCTGATCTCCGCCCTGAAGAAGGACGTCTCCGTCCTGAAGTCCGCGAAGCTCGTCGGGGACGTCGACGTGGACGCCTTCGTCGACGACCGGTACGTGAAGCGCGCGCTGGGCACGAGCGCGTACGCCGAGCAGCTCACCGCGGCTCCCCCGGCCGCCGCGGGCGAGGTGTGGACCGAGGGCGCCACCGGGACCCGTACCTTCAAGTCGCCCTCCTCTCTCCTGCGTCACGTGTCCGGACACAAGGGCTCCGTCCGTGCCGCGTACGTCCCCGACACCACCACCGGGACCCTCTGGTTCGCGGACAAGGCCGTGTGGGTGGCCGACGGCGACGCGCTGCTGCCGTTCGTCACGGCGTCCGGCGCACGGGCGTACGTCGCCGGACACGAGGGCGCGCGCACGCTCCCGTACGCCGAAGCGCTGGCGCGCGCCGCGGCCGATCCGGAGTCGTCGTGAGCGGGCGCACCGGAGCGGCCCGCTACGCCCTGCGCGCCGCCTCCCTCACCACCGCCCTGGTCGCCTGGCAGCTGCTGACCAGCCTGGACGTGGACCTGTGGCTGCGGTTCTCGCAGTTCCCGACCGTGGCCGACGTGGCCCGCGCCTTCGGTGAACGGCTCGGCGGGGACAACTACTGGACGGACCTCACCGACAGCCTCACCCGGATCCTCACCGGTTTCCTCCTGGCCGCCGTCCTGGGCATCGCCACCGGCGTGGCCGTCGCCCGCTCCCGCCTCGCCGAGGATTTGCTCGGACCGGTCCTCGAAGTGGTCCGGCCGATCCCCGCGATCGCCCTCGTCCCGGTGGCGATCCTGCTGTTCCCCAGCAACGAACAGGGCATCGTCTTCATCACCTGCACGGCCGCCTTCTTCCCCGTGCTGGTCTCCACCCGGCACGCGGTCCGCGCGCTGACGCCCGTCTGGGAGGAGGCGGTCCGCACCATGGGCGGCGGGCGCGGCCGGATCCTCGCCACGGTGGTCCTGCCGGGCGCCCTGCCCGGCATCTTCGGCGGCCTCTCGGTCGGTATCGGCGTCTCGTGGATCTGTGTGATCTCCGCCGAGATGATCTCCGGCCAGTACGGCGTCGGCTACCGCACCTGGCAGGACTACACCGTCGTCGACTACCCGGGCGTCTTCGTCGGCATGGTGACGATCGGCGTCCTGGGCTGGCTCACCTCCACCGCCGTGGAACTCCTGGGCCGCCGGCTGACCCGCTGGCTGCCCCGCACGTCGTACGTTCCCGGCGGCGCACGCGCCAGGACGCCCAGGGCCGCCTCCCCGGCCGGGGCCGTATCCGAGGGCGTCTCCCCTACCGCCCGCACCGCCGCCCACGGCAACGGCAACGGCAAGGAGGCACGCGATGAGCACCTCGTCTGAGACCCGAACCTCCGCCGTCCCGGCCCCGGCGGAGGATCCCGCGCCGGTACGCGGCACCCGGCTCACCCTCCGCTCGGCCACCCTCGGCCGTCCCGACTCCACCGCCCTCACCGCCGTCGACCTGGACGTCGCCCCGGGCGAGATCCTCACCGTCGTCGGCTCCTCGGGCTGCGGCAAGTCGACGCTGCTGCGCACCCTGGCCGGACTGCTGCCCACCCTCGCCGGGACGCTGGAGCAGGACGGGCACCGGATCGAAGGACCGGCGGCCACCCGCGCGCTGGTCTTCCAGGAGGACGCCCTGCTCCCCTGGCGCACCCTGCGGGCCAACGTCGAACTCCCGCTGGCCATCCAGGGCGTGCCGCGCGGCGAACGCAGGAGGCAGGCCGGGTCCTGGCTCGACCGGGTCGGACTCGCCGACCGGGCGGGGCAGTTGCCGCACCGTGTCTCCGGGGGCCAGCGCCAGCGCGCGCAACTGGCCCGGGCGCTCGCCCCCCGTCCGCGCGCCGTCCTGATGGACGAGCCGTTCGGCGCCCTCGACGCCCAGACCCGCGCCGGCATGCAGGACCTGCTGGTGGAGGTGCTGCACGGCACGGGCGCGACCGTCGTCTTCGTCACCCACGACGTGGACGAGGCCCTGTTCCTCGGCGACCGCGTGGCGCTCCTGGGATCCGGCCGGCTGACCGCGGTCCGCGAGGTGCCGCGTCCACGCGACCGTACGGCGCGCGACGACCCGGCGCGGGTGGCCCTGCGGCGCGAAGTCCTCACCTCCCTCAGTACGTGAAAGGCACTCTGGTGGACACCCCGGACACCCGCGACACGCGTGGCGCCCTCCTGGAGATCCCCGCTCTCGGTGACGCCGAGGAACTCTCCTGCGACGTCCTCGTCATCGGCGGCGGCACGGCCGGCACGATGGCCGCGCTGACCGCCGCCGAGCACGGCGCAGACGTGCTGCTCCTCGAGAAGGCGCACGTACGGCACTCCGGCGCGCTCGCCATGGGTATGGACGGCGTCAACAACGCGGTCATCCCCGGCCGCGCCGAACCCGACGACTACGTCGCCGAGATCACCCGCGCCAACGACGGCATCGTCGACCAGTCCACCGTCCGCCAGACCGCCACCCGCGGCTTCGCGATGGTCCAGCGGCTGGAGTCGTACGGCGTGAAGTTCGAGAAGGACGAGTACGGCGAGTACGCGGTCCGCCAGGTCCACCGGTCCGGCTCGTACGTGCTGCCGATGCCCGAGGGCAAGGACGTGAAGAAGGTCCTCTACCGGCAGTTGCGGCGGCGCGAGATGCGCGAACGCATCCGGATCGAGAACCGGGTGATGCCGGTGCGCGTCCTGACGGACGGGGGTCGCGCGGTGGGCGCCGCGGGCTTCAACACCCGCACGGGGCGGTTCGTCACCGTCCGCGCGGGCGCGGTGATCCTGGCGACCGGCGCCTGTGGCCGCCTCGGCCTGCCCGCCTCCGGCTACCTCTACGGGACGTACGAGAACCCGACGAACGCCGGTGACGGCTACGCCATGGCCTACCACGCCGGTGCCGAGCTGACCGGTATCGAGTGCTTCCAGATCAACCCGCTGATCAAGGACTACAACGGTCCCGCCTGCGCGTACGTCGCCAACCCCTTCGGCGGCTACCAGGTCAACCGGCACGGCGAGCGCTTCGTCGACTCCGACTACTGGTCGGGGCAGATGATGGCGGAGTTCGCCGCGGAGGTCGCCTCGGACCGGGGCCCCGTCTACCTGAAGCTCAGTCACCTCCCGGAGGAGTCGATCGCCTCGCTCGAGTCGATCCTGCACTCCACCGAGCGGCCCACGCGCGGCACCTTCCACGCCGGGCGCGGCCACGACTACCGCACCCACGACGTCGAGATGCACATCTCCGAGATCGGCCTGTGCGGCGGCCACTCCGCCTCGGGCGTACGGGTCGACGACCAGGCGCGTACGACCGTGCCGCGGCTGTACGCCGCCGGGGACCTGGCGTGCGTCCCGCACAACTACATGATCGGCGCGTTCGTCTTCGGGGACCTCGCGGGGGCGGACGCCGCCCAGTACCGCGCCCACCAGGGCGAGTTGCCGGCGGACCAGCTGCGCGAGGCGCACGAGTTGATCTACCGTCCGCTGCGCAATCCCGAGGGGCCGCCGCAGCCCCAGGTCGAGTACAAGCTCCGCCGCTTCGTGAACGACTACGTGGCTCCTCCCAAGTCCGGCGCCCGGCTGTCGCTCGCCCTGGAGTCCTTCGAGCGGATGCGCGCGGACATCGCCGAGATGGGCGGGCGCACTCCGCACGAGCTGATGCGGTGCGCCGAGGTCACCTTCATCCGCGACTGCGCGGAGATGGCGGCCCGTGCCTCGCTGGCCCGCACGGAGTCCCGCTGGGGTCTCTACCACGACCGCACGGACCATCCCGCGCGTGACGACTCCTCCTGGTTCCACCACCTCGACCTGCACAAGTCCCCCTCCGGTTCGATGGAGTTCACTGCTCGTCCCGTCGCTCCCTACGCCGTCCCCGTCGACGGCTTCACCCCCGTCGGCGGATCCTCCCGTCACATCGGCGAGGTGCATCCCGAGGGAGTGGCCACGGCGGGCGCCCGGGACGCGGCCCCGGTCGCCGCCGGGCCGACCACCACCTCGGCGTCCGGCACCGCGGCGCCCGACACGGACACCGACGTCCACTCCGATGTCCCCGCCGGCACCGACGCCTCACCGCGGCTCCTCGAACTCCTCGCCGTCGCCGAGGAGGAGCCGCACCTCGACGCGGTCCGGCCCTACCTGGCCGACCCCGAACCCGCCGTCCGACGGGCTGCCGTCGCCGTCCTCACCGAGACCGCCCCCGTCGGTACGGGTCCGGCGCTGGCCGGCGCTCTCGCCGACACCGACCGTGCCGTGCGCGCCGCCGCCGCGGCCTCCCTGCGCGAACTCGTCGAGACGCTCACGCCCGAACCGGCCCTGCGCGACCCGCTCACGCGGGCCCTCGCCCAGTCCGACCCCGTCGTCCGCGCCGCCGCGCTCGACGTCCTGCGAGCCCTGCGGCTGGGCGACGCCCGTCTCTTCGCCCCCGCGCTGGACGACCCCGAACCGTCCGTCCGCATCGAGGCGGTCCGGGCCCTGGTCTCCGTCGACGCGGCCGAGTCCCTCGCCCTCGCGGCGGCCGACCCCTCCCGGGAGGTCCGGGTGACCGTGGCCAAGGCGCTGGCGACGGTGAGCCCGGCCCCGGTCCCTGCGGCGGCCGGTGCCACCGCTCCCACCGGCCTCGGCGCCGATGTGGTCCTCGCCGCGCTCGACCGGCTCACCGAGGACGCGGACGCCCTGGTCCGTGGGGCCGCCTTCGCCTCGCTGGGCGGCACGGGGTGCTCCGCGCCGATGGCCTCACGCGCGGTCCGTGCCTTCGCCGACCCTGCCTGGCAGGTCCGGGCCGGGGCCGCCACCGCGCTGTCCGCGGCGGATGCCGAGGTCGCCGTGCCTGCGCTCGCCGAGGCGCTGGGCGATCCGAACGCGGACGTGCGGAAGGGGGCGGTTCTGGCGCTCGTGCGGCACGCGGGGGCGGCGTCCGCCGCGGTCTCCACCGCGGAGGCCGATGCCGCCCGTTCGGCGCTCGCCACCGCCTTGACGGACACCGACGCGGACGTCAGGGCCTACGCGTCACGGGCCCTGTGACGTGCGGGCGCGTGGGGGCCGGCCGCGCAGTTCCCCGCGCCCCTGGAGGAGGTGGGGGTTGCGGTCGTGTGTCAGGTGCGGGTCCGTCGGGGCCGAGCGCGCCGTTCCCCGCGCCCCCTAGGGGCGGGGCCTCCCCTACATCCAGTCCTCCGGTTCCGGTTCTGGTTCCATTTCTGGCCAGTACAGGTCCGGGTCACCGGTGCTTCGGCGCTGTGGGGGCGGGGCGGCGGCGCTTTCCGAGGTTTTCGGTGCCTCGGTGGGGCGCTCCAGGGAGGCCAGGACTCCGACCACGCCCTCCCCGTACGTCGCGAGTTTCTTCTCGCCGATTCCGCTGATGCCGCCCAGCTCCGGGACGGAGGTGGGCCACAGCGTGGCGATCTCCCGCAGGGTCGCGTCGTGGAAGATGACGTACGCCGGGACTCCCTGCTCCTTGGCCTGCCCGGCACGCCAGGCGCGCAGGGCCTCGAAGGCGGGGTGCAGCGACGAGGGAAGCTCGGCCGCCGCGGCCGCCGCCTTGGCCTTGCGCTCGGCCCGGCCGGAACCGGACGAAGAGGACGACCCCTTGGAGGTCACCGGCTTCGGCTGCTCCTTGCGCAGCGGTACCTCCCGCTCGCGCCGCAGCACGGTCCCGCTCGCCTCGGTCAGGACCAGCGTCCCGTACGCGCCCTCGACCGCGAGGAGGCCCTGGGCCAGCATCTGGCGGACGACACCGCGCCACGCGCCCTCGTCCAGGTCCTCGCCGATGCCGAAGACGGACAGCTGGTCGTGGTCGAACTGGATGACCTTGGCCGTCTTGCGCCCAAGCAGGATGTCGACGATCTGGATCGCCCCGAACTTCTGCCCCCGCTCGCGCTGCAGCCGCACCACGGTGGACAGCACCTTCTGGGCCGCGACCGTGCCGTCCCAGGTCTCCGGCGGCACCAGGCAGGTGTCGCAGTTCCCGCACGCCTCGGCCGCGGGGTCCTGGCCGAAGTAGGCGAGCAGCTGGGCACGCCGGCACTGGGCGGTCTCGCACAGGGCGAGCATCGCTTCGAGATGCGAGGCCGCCCGGCGGCGGAACGCCTCGTCGCCCTCGCTCGACTGGATCATCTTGCGCTGTTGTATGACGTCGTTCAGGCCGTAGGCCATCCAGGCCGTGGACGGCATTCCGTCGCGGCCCGCGCGGCCCGTCTCCTGGTAGTAGCCCTCGACGGACTTCGGCAGGTCGAGGTGGGCGACGAACCGCACGTCCGGCTTGTCGATGCCCATGCCGAAGGCGATGGTCGCGCACACCACCAGGCCGTCCTCGCGCAGGAACCGCGACTGGTGGGCGGCGCGCGTGCCCGAGTCGAGGCCCGCGTGGTACGGCACCGCCGCGATGCCGTTGCGGGCGAGGAACTCGGCCGTCTTCTCGACGGAGTTGCGCGAGAGGCAGTACACGATGCCCGCGTCGCCCGCGTGCTCCTCCTGGAGGAAGGCCAGCAGCTGCTTCTTGGGGTCGGCCTTGGGCACGATCCGGTACTGGATGTTGGGCCGGTCGAAGCTGGCCACGAAGTGGCGCGCTTCCGGCATGCCCAGGCGCTCGGTGATCTCCTTGTGTGTCGCGTGCGTGGCCGTCGCGGTCAGCGCGATGCGCGGTACGTCCGGCCAGCGCTCGCCCAGCAGCGAGAGCGAGAGGTAGTCGGGGCGGAAGTCGTGGCCCCACTGGGACACGCAGTGCGCCTCGTCGATCGCGAAGACGGAGATCTTTCCGCGCTTGAGGAGGTCGAGCGTGGACTCCAGGCGCAGCCGCTCCGGTGCGAGGTAGATCACGTCTAGCTCGCCCGCGAGGAACTCGGCCTCGACCGTGCGCCGCTCGCCGAAGTCCTGCGTGGAGTTCATGAACCCGGCGCGCACGCCGAGCGCCCGCAGCGCGTCCACCTGGTCCTGCATCAGCGCGATGAGCGGGGAGACCACCACACCCGTACCCGGTCTGACCAGGGCCGGAATCTGGTAGCAGAGCGACTTTCCGCCGCCCGTCGGCATGAGGACGACGGCGTCCCCGCCGCTCACCACATGCTCGATGACGGCTTCCTGCTCGCCTCGGAAGGCCTCGTACCCGAAGACCCGGTGGAGCGTTGCGAGCGCTTCGCTCTCCGCCACCTCTGTCATCACACCCGTCCCGCCCATCGTCCCGTCCCCCGTACGTCGTGCCTCGACCACTGCGTCCACGATAGGGGTCCGCACCGACAGCATCGGAGTTATCCACAGGCTGCGACGGAGTATCCGCGCAACGCGCATGCCGGACCGTCCCGATAAACGGCGTGGGCCCCGGTTCCGTACGGAACCGGGGCCCACGACTCACCGAGTTCTCAGCGGACGAATACGCCCGACTGTCCTGCCAGATCGAGGAAGTACTGCGGTGCCACACCGAGCACCAGCGTGACCGCCACGCCCACCGCGATCGCCGTCATCGTCAGGGGTGACGGCACGGCGACCGTCGGTCCGTCGGGACGGGGCTCGCTGAAGAACATCAGCACGATCACTCGGATGTAGAAGAACGCCGCGATGGCCGACGAGATGACACCGACCACGACCAGCGCGCCCGCGCCGCCCTCGGCCGCCGCCTTGAACACGGCGAACTTGCCCGCGAAGCCGGAGGTCAGCGGGATGCCCGCGAAGGCCAGCAGGAAGACCGCGAACACGGCCGCCACCAGCGGTGACCTGCGTCCGAGTCCGGCCCACTTGGACAGGTGCGTGGCCTCGCCGCCCGCGTCCCGGACGAGGGTGACCACCGCGAACGCGCCGATCGTCACGAACGAGTACGCGCCCAGGTAGAAGAGCACCGACGACACACCGTCCGGCGTGGTCGCGATGACACCCGCGAGGATGAATCCCGCGTGCGCGATCGACGAGTACGCGAGGAGCCGCTTGATGTCGGTCTGGGTGATAGCGACGATCGCGCCGCCCAGCATGGTGACGACCGCAACGCCCATCATCACCGGCCGCCAGTCCCAGCGCAGGCCCGGCAGGACGACGTACAGGAGCCTCAGCAGCGCGCCGAAGGCGGCCACCTTGGTCGCGGCGGCCATGAAGCCGGTCACCGGGGTCGGCGCGCCCTGGTAGACGTCCGGGGTCCACATGTGGAACGGCACCGCGCCGACCTTGAACAGCAGGCCCATGACGACCATCGCGGCGCCGATGAGCAGCAGCGCGTCGTTGCCCATGGTGTCGGCGAGGGCCGGGTTCACCGACTGGACCGTGCCGTCGACGACCTGGGCGATCGTCGCGTACGACACGGAGCCGGCGTAGCCGTAGAGCAGGGCGATGCCGAAGAGGGTGAACGCGGAGGCGAAGGCGCCGAGCAGGAAGTACTTGACCGCGGCCTCCTGCGACATGATCCGCTTGCGGCGGGCCACGGCGCACAGCAGGTACAGCGGCAGCGAGAAGACCTCCAGCGCGATGAAGAGCGTCAGCAGGTCGTTCGCCGCCGGGAAGACGAGCATGCCGCCGATGGCGAAGAGCAGCAGCGGGAACACCTCGGTGGTGGTGAAGCCCGCCTTGACGGCGGCCTTCTCGCTGTCGCTGCCCGGTACGGAGGCGGCCTGTGCGGCGAACGAGTCGACGCGGTTGCCGTGCGCCACGGGATCGAGGCGCCGCTCGGCGAAGGTGAACACTCCCAGTACGCCTACCAGCAGGATGATGCCCTGAAGGAAGAGCGCGGGTCCGTCGACGGCGACGGCGCCCATCGCGGCGATGCCGGCCTTGGTGGTGCCGTATCCGCTCGCCGCGAGCCCGACGACCGCGGCGAACGCGGCGGCGAGGGCGACGACGGACACGAAGATCTGCGCGTAGTAGCGGGACCTGCGCGGCACGAACGCCTCGACCAGGATTCCGACGACGGCCGCTCCGATGACGATCAGGGTGGGCGACAGCTGCCCGTACTCGATGTTCGGCGCGTCGATCTTCTGGATCGGATCGGCCGCCGTTGTCCACAGGCTGTGGACGGCTGTTGCGCTCACTTGGCGGCCTCCACCTCAGGCTTGGGGTCCTTCTTGTGTACGTCGGACATGGTCTGTTTGACCGCCGGGTTGACGATGTCGGTGAGGGGCTTCGGGTAGACGCCGAGGAAGATCAGCAGGGCGATCAGCGGGGTGACCACCAGGAGCTCCCGCACCTTGAGGTCGGGCATGGCCGAGACCTCCGGCTTCACCGGGCCCGTCATCGTCCGCTGATAGAGGACGAGGGTGTAGAGCGCGGCGAGGACGATGCCGAAGGTGGCGATGATCCCGATCACCGGGTAGCGCGCGAACGTGCCGATCAGGACCAGGAACTCGCTCACGAACGGCGCGAGTCCCGGCAGCGACAGCGTCGCCAGGCTGCCGATCAGGAAGGTGCCCGCGAGCACCGGGGCGACTTTCTGCACCCCTCCGTAGTCGGCGATCAGACGCGAGCCGCGCCGCGAGATCAGGAAGCCGGCCACCAGCATCAGCGCGGCGGTCGAGATCCCGTGGTTGACCATGTAGAGCGTCGCGCCCGACTGCCCCTGGCTGGTCATCGCGAAGATGCCCATGATGATGAACCCGAAGTGGGAGATCGACGCGTACGCCACCAGACGCTTGATGTCCCGCTGGCCGACCGCGAGCAGCGCCCCGTAGATGATGCTGATCAGGGCGAGGACGAGGATCGCGGGCGTCGCCCACTTCGAGGCCTCCGGGAAGAGCTGGAGGCAGAAGCGGAGCATCGCGAAGGTGCCGACCTTGTCGACCACCGCGGTGATCAGTACGGCGACCGGGGCGGTGGCCTCCCCCATGGCGTTGGGCAGCCAGGTGTGGAGCGGCCACAGGGGCGCCTTCACCGCGAAGGCGAAGAAGAAGCCCAGGAACAGCCATCGCTCGGTGTTGGTCGCCATGTCCAGCGAGCCGTTGGCCCGGGCCTCGGCGATCTCCTGGAGCGAGAAGTTCCCCGCCACCACGTAGAGGCCGATCACGGCGGCCAGCATGATCAGGCCGCCGACCAGGTTGTAGAGGAGGAACTTCACGGCGGCGTACGAGCGCTGTGCCGCCGCGTGTTCGTCCGAGCCCGCGTGGGCGCGGTCCCCGAAGCCGCCGATGAGGAAGTACATCGGGATGAGCATGGCTTCGAAGAAGATGTAGAAGAGGAAGACGTCGGTGGCCTCGAAGGAGATGATCACCATCGCCTCGACGCCGAGGATCAGGGCGAAGAAGCCCTGGGTCGGCCGCCAGCGGCTGCTGTGGGTCTCCAGCGGGTCGGCGTCGTGCCAGCCCGCGAGGATCACGAACGGGATGAGCAGGGCGGTCAGCGCGATCAGCGCGACCGCGATGCCGTCCACGCCCAGCTCGTACCGCACCCCGAAGTCCTTGATCCAGGAGTGCGATTCGGTGAGCTGGTAGCGGTCGCCGTCGGGGTCGAAGCGGACCAGGACGACGACGGCGAGGGCCAGGGTGGCGAGCGAGACGAGCAGCGCCAGCCACTTGGCGGCGGAGCGGCGGGCGGCCGGCACGGCGGCCGTGGCGATAGCCCCGATCGCCGGGAGGGCCGCCGTCGCTGTCAGCAGAGGAAAGGACATCGGTATCAGACCGCCCTCATCAGCAGGGTCGCGGCGATGAGGATCGCCGCACCGCCGAACATCGAGACGGCGTACGAGCGCGCGTAGCCGTTCTGCAGCTTGCGGAGCCGTCCGGAGAGACCGCCCATCGAGGCCGCCGTGCCGTTGACGACGCCGTCGACCAGGGTGTGGTCGACGTACACCAGGGACCGCGTGAGGTGCTCGCCGCCGCGCACCAGGACGACGTGGTTGAAGTCGTCCTGAAGGAGGTCGCGGCGGGCGGCCCGGGTGAGCAGGGAGCCGCGCGGGGCGACGACCGGGACCGGACGGCGCCCGTACTGGAGGTAGGCGAGGCCGACGCCGATGACGAGCACGACCATCGTGGAGAGCGTGACGGTCGTCGCGCCGATCGGCGGGTGTCCGTGCGTGTGCTCGGTGACGGGCTCCAGCCAGTGCAGGAAACGGTCGCCGATGCCGAAGAAGCCGCCCGCGAAGACCGATCCGAAGGCCAGCACGATCATGGGGATCGTCATGGACTTCGGCGACTCGTGCGGGTGCGGCTCGTGGCCGTTCTCGTCGGGCTGCCAGCGCTTCTCACCGAAGAACGTCATCAGCATCACGCGCGTCATGTAGAACGCGGTGATGGCCGCGCCCAGCAGGGCCACGCTTCCGAGGATCCAGCCCTCGGTGCCGCCCTTGGCGAAGGCGGCCTCGATGATCTTGTCCTTGGAGAAGAAGCCGGACAGGCCGGGGAAGCCGATGATGGCGAGGTAGCCGAGGCCGAACGTCACGAAGGTGACCGGCATGTGCTTGCGCAGACCGCCGTACTTCCGCATGTCGACCTCGTCGTTCATGCCGTGCATGACCGAACCGGCGCCGAGGAAGAGCCCGGCCTTGAAGAAGCCGTGCGTCACCAGGTGCATGATCGCGAAGACGTAGCCGATGGGGCCGAGGCCCGCCGCGAGGATCATGTAGCCGATCTGCGACATCGTCGAACCGGCGAGGGCCTTCTTGATGTCGTCCTTGGCGCAACCGACGATCGCACCGAAGAGGAGCGTGACCGCTCCGACGACGGTGGTCACCAGCTGGGCGTCCGGCGCGGCGTTGAAGATCTCCCCGGAGCGGACGATCAGGTACACACCCGCGGTCACCATGGTCGCGGCGTGGATGAGGGCCGAGACCGGGGTCGGGCCCTCCATCGCGTCGCCGAGCCAGGACTGCAGCGGCACCTGGGCGGACTTGCCGCAGGCGGCGAGCAGCAGCATCAGCCCGATGGCGGTGAGCTTGCCCTCGCCGGTCTCACCGGTGGCCTCCAGGACCGGCCCGAAGGCGAAGGTCCCGAAGGTGGTGAACATCAGCATGATGGCGATCGACAGGCCCATGTCGCCGACGCGGTTGACCAGGAAGGCCTTCTTCGCGGCGGTGGCGGCGCTGGGCTTGTGCTGCCAGAAGCCGATGAGCAGGTAGGAGGCGAGGCCCACGCCCTCCCAGCCGACGTACAGGAGCAGGTAGTTGTCGGCGAGGACGAGCAGCAGCATCGCCGCGAGGAACAGGTTCAGATAGCCGAAGAAGCGGCGGCGGCGCTCGTCGTGCTCCATGTACCCGATCGAGTACACGTGGATGAGCGAGCCGACGCCGGTGATCAGCAGCACGAACGTCATCGACAGCTGGTCGAGCTGGAAGGCGATGTCCGCCTGGAAGCCCTCGACGGGGATCCAGCTGAACAGGTGCTGGGCGAGGGCCCGGTGCTCCTCGTCCTTGCCCAGCATGTCGGCGAAGAGGACCGCGCCGATCACGAAGGAGGCGGACGCGAGGACCGTGCCGATCCAGTGGCCGACGGCATCGAGCCGTCTGCCGCCGCACAGCAGTACGGCCGCTCCGAGCAGAGGCGCTGCCACCAGCAGCGCAATCAGATTCTCCACGATTCAGCGACCCCTTACAGCTTCATCAGGCTGGCGTCGTCGACCGAGGCCGAGTGGCGGGAACGGAACAGCGACACGATGATCGCGAGCCCGACCACGACCTCCGCGGCGGCGACGACCATCGTGAAGAAGGCGATGATCTGGCCGTCGAGATTGCCGTGCATACGGGAGAAGGCGACGAACGCGAGGTTGCAGGCGTTGAGCATCAGCTCGATGCACATGAACACCACGATCGCGTTCCGCCTGATCAGGACACCCGAGGCGCCGATCGTGAACAACACGGCGGCGAGGTAGAGGTAGTTGACGGGATTCACTTCGCGGCCTCCTCTGCGCGGCCTTCGCGGCCGAGCCGCTCCCCGGAACGCTGTTCAAGGGCCTTCAGGTCCTTGATGGCCTCGTCCGACACGTCGCGGATCTGACCGCGCTCGCGGAGCGTGCTGATGACGGTCAGTTCGGACGGGGTGCCGTCCGGGAGGAGACCGGCGATGTCCACCGCGTTGTGCCGGGCGTAGACGCCGGGGGCGGGCAGCGGCGGAAGCTGCTTGTTCGCCCGTACGCGCTCACCGGCCAGCTCGCGCTGGGTCTTGGCCCGCTCGGTGCGCTCCCGGTGGGTGAGCACCATGGCGCCGACGGCGGCCGTGATGAGCAGGGCGCCGGTGATCTCGAAGGCGAAGACGTACTTCGTGAAGATGAGGGCGGCGAGGCCCTCCACGTTGCCGCCGGCGTTGGCCTGGGCCAGGCCCTCGAACTCGTTCAGCGACGCGTTGCCGATGCCCGCGCACAGCAGGATCCCGAAGCCGAGCCCGCACAGGAGGGCCAGCCAGCGCTGGCCCTTGATGGTCTCCTTCAGGGAGTCCGCCGCGGTGACACCGACGAGCATGACCACGAAGAGGAACAGCATCATGATCGCGCCGGTGTAGACGACGACCTGCACGATGCCCAGGAAGTAGGCACCGTTGGCGAGGTAGAACACCGCCAGGATGATCATGGTTCCGGCGAGGCAGAGCGCGCTGTGCACGGACTTCTTCATGAAGACGGTGCACAGGGCGCCGATCACGGCGACGGTGCCGAGGATCCAGAACTGGAATGCCTCGCCGGTGGAGGTCGAGTAGGCCGCCAGGGAGGTGGCGGCATCGGCCGCCAGGGAGCCGGAGTGGGCGGCGAGTTGCGCGGTCATCGGCCGATCACCCGCTCCGACGCCGGCTCGTCCTCGCCGAAGGTCGACGCGGCCTCCTGCGGCACCTCGCCCTTGGAGACGGCGACCTGCGGCTTCGTACCGGGCGCGGCCTCGGTGACCAGCCCCTGGTAGTAGTCCTGCTCGTCCATGCCCGGGAAGATCGAGTGCGGCGACTCGACCATGCCCTCCTCCAGGCCGGCGAGCAGCTGCTCCTTGGTGTAGATGAGGTTGGCGCGGCTGCTGTCGGCCAGCTCGAACTCGTTGGTCATCGTCAGCGCGCGCGTGGGGCACGCCTCGATGCACAGGCCGCACAGGATGCAGCGGGCGTAGTTGATCTGGTAGACGCGCCCGTACCGCTCGCCCGGGGAGTAGCGCTCCTCCTCGGTGTTGTCCGCGCCCTCCACGTAGATGGCGTCGGCGGGACACGCCCAGGCGCACAGCTCGCAGCCGACGCACTTCTCCAGGCCGTCCGGATGCCGGTTGAGCTGGTGCCGGCCGTGGAAGCGCGGTGCGGTGGTCTTCTGCTGTTCCGGATACTGCTCGGTCAGCCGCTTCTTGAACATGGCCTTGAAGGTCACGCCGAAGCCTGCGACGGGATTCTGGAAACCGGATTTGGTCTCCTTCTGCTCATCAGCCATCGGACGCCTCCTTTCCGTCACGAGTTCCATCGGATCCGTCACTGTCAGTATTCACGCCACCACTGACAATCAACTCCCGCTCCCGGCGCGGGCGGCGCCGGGGCACCGGCGGCAGCTCCTGTCCCGGCAGCGGCGGCACGGGATATCCGCCCGCCATCGGGTCGAAGGCGACGGGTTCGTCCGGCGCCTCCCGGGCGCTCTCGGCGTCCTTGCGTTCGCGGAACATGTCGACGATGAACGAGAGCAGCAGCAGGACGAGGACGCCGCCGCCCACGTACAGGGCGATGTCGGCGAAGTCGTAGTTCTCGTTCCGCAGGGTCCGCACGGTCGCGACCAGCATCAGCCAGACCACGGAGACCGGGATCAGGACCTTCCAGCCGAGCTTCATCAGCTGGTCGTAGCGCACGCGGGGCAGCGTGCCGCGCAGCCAGATGAAGAAGAACAGCAGCAGCTGCACCTTGATGACGAACCACAGCATCGGCCACCAGCCGTGGTTGGCGCCCTCCCAGAAGGTGCTGATCGGCCAGGGAGCCCGCCAGCCGCCCAGGAAGAGCGTCACGGAGACCGCGGAGACGGTCACCATGTTCACGTACTCGGCGAGCATGAACAGCGCGAACTTGATGGACGAGTACTCGGTGTTGAAGCCGCCGACCAGGTCGCCCTCGGACTCCGGCATGTCGAAGGGGGCGCGGTTGGTCTCGCCGACCATCGTCACGATGTAGATCAGGAACGACACCGGCAGCAGGATGATGTACCAGCGGTCCTGCTGCTGGGCGACGATCTCCGAGGTCGACATCGAGCCGGAGTACAGGAACACCGAAGCGAACGCGGCGCCCATGGCGATCTCGTACGAGATCATCTGCGCGCACGAGCGCAGACCGCCGAGCAGCGGATACGTGGACCCGGAGGACCAGCCCGCGAGGACGATGCCGTAGATGCCGACCGAGGCGACCGCGAGGATGTAGAGCATCGCGATCGGCAGGTCGGTGAGCTGCATCGTGGTGCGCTGGCCGAAGATCGAGATCTGGTTGTCGGCCGGCCCGAAGGGGATCACCGCGATCGCCATGAAGGCCGGGATCGCCGCGATGATCGGCGCGAGGATGTAGACGACCTTGTCCGCGCGCTTGACGATCAGGTCTTCCTTGAGCATCAGCTTGATGCCGTCGGCGAGCGACTGGAGCATGCCCCAGGGGCCGTGCCGGTTGGGGCCGATGCGCAGCTGCATCCAGGCGACGACCTTGCGCTCCCACACGATGGAGAAGAGCACGGTGATCATCAGGAAGGCGAAGCAGAAGACCGCCTTGATGACGACCAGCCACCAGACGTCGCGACCGAACACGGAGAGGTCCTCCGCGGCCAGGTACACCGGCGCGGTGAGGTCCGGGGTCATGCCTCCACCTCCTTGGGAGCGTCGTCGGCGAGCGTCGCCGGTCCGATGCGGACGAGTGCGCCGGGAGCCGCGCCCGTGTCCGAGGCGACGCCTCCCCCGGCGGAGTTCAGCGGCAGCCAGACCACCCGGTCGGGCATCTCCGTGATCCGCAGCGGCAGTTCGAGCACTCCGGCGGGCCCCGTCACGGCCAGCGTGTCGCCGTCCTTGACGCCCGCCTCGGCGGCCGTGGCGGCCGACACGCGCGCGTGGGCGGCGTGCCGGGTCCCGGCGAGCGCCTCGTCGCCCTCCTGGAGACGGCCCTGGTCGAGCAGCAGCCGGTGTCCGGCGAGCACGGCCTCCCCGGCGGCGGGCCGCGGCAACTGCGCCGCGGTCTCCAGGGGTTCGGTGGCCCGCGGCCCGTCCCAGGCACCGAGCCGGTCCAGCTCCCCGCGCACGGTCCGCAGGTCGGGCAGCCCCAGGTGTACGTCCATGGCGTCGGCCAGCATCTGCAGCACGCGCGCGTCGGTGGGCGCCACCCGGCGGGTCATCTGGTCGGGCTTGAGAGCGGCCTCGAAGAGACGTGCCCGTCCCTCCCAGTTGAGGAAGGTGCCCGCCTTCTCGGCGACCGCGGCGACCGGGAAGACGACGTCCGCCTGCTCGGTGATCTCGCTGGGACGCAGTTCCAGCGACACCAGGAAGCCCACTCCGGAGAGTGCCGCACGCGCACGCGCGGGGTCGGGGAGGTCGGCGACCTCGACGCCCGCCACGACGAGCGCGGAGAGTTCGCCGGTGGCGGCGGCCTCGACGATCTGTCCGGTGTCGCGGCCGTGCCGGTGCGGAAGCACGGCGATCTTCCAGGCCTGGGTGACCTCGTCCCGCGCGCGCGGGTCGGTGGCCGGGCGTCCGCCGGGCAGCAGCGACGGCATCGCCCCCGCCTCGATCGCGCCGCGTTCACCGGCCCGGCGCGGGATCCACACCAGCTGGGCACCGGTCGCGGTGGCGGCCCGTACGGCTGCGGTGAGGCCGCCGGCCACGGCGGCCAGCCGTTCACCGACGACGATCACGGCGCCCGGGGTGCGCAGCGCCTCGGCCGCCTTCGCCCCGTCGTCGTCCAGGCCGGTCCCGGAGGCCAGCGCGTCCAGCCACGCGGTCTCGGTGCCGGGGGCGGCCGACAGCAGCGTGCCGCCCGCCTTCTCCAGTCCGCGGGTCGCGTGCGTGGCCAGCGAGAAGGTCCGCTGTCCGTGTCCGCGCCAGGCCTTGCGGAGCCTCAGGAAGACGCCGGGCGCCTCCTCCTCGGACTCGAATCCGGCGAGCAGGACCGCGGGCGCCTTCTCCAGGGCGGTGTACGTGACGCCCGTACCGTCGAGGTCCCGGCCGCGGCCCGCGACCCGGGCGGCCAGGAAGTCGGCCTCCTCGGCGCTGTGCACGCGCGCGCGGAAGTCGATGTCGTTCGTGTCGAGGGCCACGCGCGCGAACTTGCTGTACGCGTAGGCGTCCTCGACGGTCAGCCGGCCGCCGGTGAGGACACCGGCCCGGGAGCGGGCCGCCAGGAGTCCCCGGGCCGCCGCGTCCAGTGCCTCGGGCCACGAGGCGGGCTCCAGCTCACCGGACTCGCCGCGCACCAGAGGCGTCGTCAGCCGGTCGCGCGTTTGCGCGTACCGGAAGCCGAAGCGCCCCTTGTCGCAGATCCACTCCTCGTTGACCTCGGGGTCGTTCGCCGCGATACGCCGCATGACCTTGCCGCGCCGGTGGTCGGTGCGGGTCGCGCAGCCGCCGGAGCAGTGCTCGCACACCGAGGGCGACGAGACCAGGTCGAAGGGCCGCGAGCGGAATCGGTACGCCGCCGAGGTGAGCGCGCCGACCGGGCAGATCTGGATGGTGTTCCCGGAGAAGTACGACTCGAAGGGGTCGCCCTCGCCGGTGCCGACCTGCTGGAGCGCGCCCCGCTCGATCAGTTCGATCATCGGGTCGCCCGCGACCTGGTTGGAGAACCGGGTGCAGCGGGCGCACAGCACGCACCGCTCACGGTCGAGCAGCACCTGGGTGGAGATCGCGACGGGCTTCTCGTACGTCCGCTTCCTGCCCTCGAAGCGGGACTCGGAGTGGCCGTGCGACATGGCCTGGTTCTGCAGCGGGCACTCGCCGCCCTTGTCGCAGACGGGACAGTCCAGCGGGTGGTTGATGAGCAGCAGCTCCATCACACCCTTCTGGGCCTTCTCGGCGACCGGAGAGGTGAGATGGGTCTTGACGACCATCCCGTCCGTGCAGGTGATCGTGCAGGACGCCATGGGCTTGCGCTGGCCCTCGACCTCGACGATGCACTGGCGGCAGGCGCCGGCCGGGTCGAGGAGGGGGTGGTCGCAGAACCGGGGGATCTCGATGCCGAGCTGTTCGGCGGCGCGGATGACCAGGGTGCCCTTGGGCACGCTGATGTCGATGCCGTCGATCGTCAGCGAGACGAGATCCTCCGGCGGAACCGCCGCCTCCCCGCCTCCGGAGGGAGCGCTTGTGGTCACGGTCATGCGTTCACCTCCGTGTGCTTGTCCTTGTCGGCCCAGAGCGTCGACCTGGCGGGGTCGAAGGGGCAGCCGCGGCCCGTGATGTGCTCCTCGTACTCCTCGCGGAAGTACTTGAGGGAGGAGAAGATCGGCGAGGCGGCGCCGTCGCCGAGGGCGCAGAAGGACTTGCCGTTGATGTTGTCGGCGATGTCGTTCAGCTTGTCGAGGTCGGACATGACGCCCTTGCCCGCCTCGATGTCACGCAGCAACTGCACGAGCCAGTACGTGCCTTCGCGGCAGGGCGTGCACTTGCCGCAGGACTCGTGGGCGTAGAACTCGGTCCACCGGGTGACGGCCCGTACGACACAGGTCGTCTCGTCGAAGCACTGGAGTGCTTTCGTGCCGAGCATGGAACCCGCGGCGCCCACTCCCTCGTAGTCGAGAGGGACGTCGAGGTGTTCGTCGGTGAACATCGGGGTCGAGGAGCCGCCCGGCGTCCAGAACTTGAGGCGGTGTCCGGCCCGGATTCCGCCGCTCATGTCGAGGAGCTGGCGGAGCGTGATGCCGAGCGGCGCCTCGTACTGGCCGGGGCTGGTGACATGGCCGCTGAGCGAGTAGAGCGTGAAGCCGGGGGACTTCTCGCTTCCCATCGAGCGGAACCATTCTTTGCCCTTGTGGAGAATCGCGGGAACCGACGCGATCGACTCGACGTTGTTCACCACAGTGGGACAGGCATAAAGACCTGCGACCGCAGGGAAAGGGGGACGAAGTCGCGGCTGTCCACGGCGGCCTTCGAGCGAGTCGAGCAGTGCGGTCTCCTCACCGCAGATGTACGCGCCCGCACCCGCGTGCACGGTGAGCTGGAGATCGAGTCCGCTGCCCAGGATGTTCTCACCGAGGTAGCCCGCCTCGTGGGCCTCGCGCACGGCCTCGTGCAGGCGCCGCAGTACGGGGACGACTTCACCCCGCAGATAGATGAACGCGTGCGAAGACCGGATCGCGTAACAGGCGATCACAATGCCCTCGATGAGGCTGTGCGGGTTCGCGAAGAGGAGCGGGATGTCCTTACAGGTCCCCGGCTCCGATTCGTCGGCGTTGACAACCAGATAGTGAGGCTTTCCGTCGCCCTGGGGAATGAACTGCCACTTCATTCCGGTGGGGAATCCCGCGCCGCCGCGACCGCGCAGACCGGATTCCTTCACGTACGCGATGAGGTCGTCCGGCGACATGGCGAGCGCCTTGCGCAGGCCCTCGTACCCGTCGTGCCTGCGGTACGTGTCCAGCGTCCAGGACTTGTCCTCGTCCCAGAAGGCCGACAGCACCGGTGCGAGCACCTTCTCGGGGCTGTGCTCTCCGCCGGTCTCCGGCCGGGAGGTGCCCCCGTACTGAGTGGACAAGGTCATCACTCCCCCTCCTCGGCGGCGGGCCCGGCCGGGTGGGCCGGGTCGGAGGCCGCCGTGTCCTGCGGTGCGTCGTGCGAACTGAGGTGCTCGGACGGTGACTGGCCGGACGGTGACGGGTCGTGCGGCGACCCGTCCCGGGAAGCACCGGGAGCTCCGGAACCGCGCGGGTGCACCACCCGCGCGGGAGCCGTCTCCCCCTTGGCCAGCCGGAGGCCGATCAGCGAGGCCGGGCCCGCGCCGCCGCTCGCCTCGACCGCGCCGGGGCGCTCGTCGGGGAAGCCCGCCAGGATGCGGGCGGTATCCTTGAACGTGCACAGGGGGGCGCCGCGGGTCGGCTCGACCTGGGTTCCCGCGCGCAGGTCGTCGACGAGGCTCTTGGCGCTCGCCACGGTCTGGTTGTCGAAGAACTCCCAGTTGACCATCACGACCGGCGCGAAGTCGCAGGCCGCGTTGCACTCGATGTGCTCCAGGGTGACCTTGCCGTCGCCGGTGGTCTCGCCGTTGCCGACACCCAGGTGGTCCTGGAGGGCGTCGAAGATCGCGTCGCCGCCCATCACCGCGCACAGCGTGTTGGTGCAGACGCCCACCTGGTAGTCGCCGCTCGGCTTGCGGCGGTACATGGAGTAGAAGGTCGCGACCGCGGTCACCTCGGCCGTGGTGAGGCCGAGCATGTCCGCGCAGAACCGCTGTCCCGTGCGCGTGACATGGCCCTCCTCGGACTGCACGAGATGCAGCAGCGGAAGGAGGGCGGACCGGGAGTCCGGGTAGCGGGCGATGACCTCGCGCGCGTCCGCTTCGAGCCGGGTCCGGACGTCGTCCGGGTAATCGGGCGCGGGCAGTTGGGGCATGCCCAGGCTGACGCCCTCGGGAGTCGTGGTCACCGGTCGACGCCTCCCATCACGGGGTCGATGGACGCGACGGCGACGATGACGTCGGCGATCTGGCCGCCCTCGCACATCGCCGCCATGGCCTGCAGGTTGGTGAAGGACGGGTCCCGGTAGTGGACCCGGTAGGGGCGGGTGCCGCCGTCGGACACGACGTGCACCCCGAGTTCCCCCTTGGGTGACTCGACGGCCGCGTACGCCTGTCCCGGCGGGACGCGGAAGCCCTCGGTCACCAGCTTGAAGTGGTGGATCAGGGCCTCCATGGAGGTGCCCATGATCTTCTTGATGTGGTCGAGCGAGTTGCCGAGGCCGTCGGGGCCGAGCGCGAGCTGGGCGGGCCAGGCGATCTTCTTGTCGGCGACCATGACCGGCCCGGGCTGCAGCCGGTCCAGGCACTGCTCGACGATCGCGAGCGACTGGCGCATCTCTTCGAGCCTGATGAGGAAGCGCCCGTACGCGTCGGCGGTGTCCGTGGTCGGGACGTCGAAGTCGTACGTCTCGTAACCGCAGTACGGCTGGGCCTTGCGCAGGTCGTGCGGGAGGCCGGCGGACCGCAGGATCGGTCCGGTGGCACCGAGCGCCATGCAGCCGGCCAGGTCGAGGTGGCCGATGTCCTGCATACGGGCCTTGAAGATGGGGTTCCCGGTGGCGAGCTTGTCGTACTCGGGAAGGTTCTTCCGCATCTTCTTCACGAACTCGCGGATGTGGTCCACGGCGCCCGGGGGCAGGTCCTGGGCGAGGCCGCCGGGCCGGATGAACGCGTGGTTCATGCGCAGGCCGGTGATCAGCTCGTAGATGTCGAGGATGAGTTCACGGTCGCGGAAGCCGTAGATCATGATCGTGGTGGCGCCGAGCTCCATGCCGCCGGTGGCGATGCACACCAGGTGCGAGGAGAGCCGGTTCAGCTCCATCAGGAGCACACGGATGATCGTCGCGCGGTCCGGGATCTGGTCCTCGATGCCGAGGAGCTTCTCGACGGCGAGACAGTAGGCGGCCTCGTTGAAGAAGGACGTCAGGTAGTCCATGCGCGTCACGAAGGTGGTGCCCTGTGTCCACGTACGGAATTCGAGGTTCTTCTCGATGCCGGTGTGCAGGTAGCCGATGCCGCAGCGGGCCTCGGTGACCGTCTCGCCCTCGATTTCGAGGATGAGCCGGAGCACGCCGTGGGTGGACGGGTGCTGCGGGCCCATGTTGACGACGATGCGCTCGTCGTCGGCCCTGGCCGCGGTCTGGACGACCTCGTCCCAGTCGCCACCGGTGACCGTGTAGACGGTGCCCTCGGTGGTCTCCCGCGCCGATGCTGACTGCGTGCTCATGAGTACGACCTCCGCTGGTCCGGAGCCGGGATCTGGGCGCCCTTGTACTCGACGGCGATGCCGCCGAGGGGATAGTCCTTGCGCTGCGGGAAGCCCTGCCAGTCGTCCGGCATCATGATCCGCGTCAGCGCCGGGTGACCTTCGAAGACGAGGCCGAAGAAGTCGTACGTCTCGCGCTCGTGCCAGTCGTTCGTCGGATAGACCGAGACCAGGGACGGGATGCGGGGGTCGCTGTCGGGGGCACTGACTTCGAGCCGGATCAGCCGGTTGTGGGTGATCGAGCGCAGGTGGTAGACGGCGTGCAGCTCGCGGCCCTTGTCCTCGGGGTAGTGGACCCCGCTCACTCCGGTGCAGAGCTCGAAGCGCAGGGCCGGGTCGTCGCGCAGGGTCTGCGCGACCTGGAGCAGGTGCTCCCGGTCGATGTGGAAGGTCATCTCGTCGCGGTCGACGATCGTCTTCTCGATCGCGTTCTCCGGGACGAGGCCCTGTTCCTCCAGGGCGCCCTCCAGCTCGTCGGCGACCTCGTCGAACCAGCCGCCGTACGGGCGGGCGGCCGGGCCGGGGAGGCGGATCGAGCGGACCAGGCCGCCGTATCCGGAGGTGTCCCCGCCGTTGTTCGCGCCGAACATGCCGCGCTGGACGCGGATCTCCTCCCCGCCGTCACCGCGCTGGCCCGGGAGGTTGGATGCGCCGAGGTCCTTCTCGGGATCGGCGCCGTTCGTGCCGTTGCCGTTCGCGTCGCTCACCGCAGCAGCCCCTTCATCTCGATAATGGGGAGCGCCTTGAGCGCCGCTTCCTCCGCCTCACGGGCCGCTTCCTCGGCGTTCACGCCGAGCTTGGAGGACTGGATCTTCTGGTGCAGCTTGAGGATCGCGTCCATCAGCATCTCGGGCCGCGGCGGGCAGCCGGGCAGGTAGATGTCGACGGGGACGATGTGATCGACGCCCTGCACGATCGCGTAGTTGTTGAACATGCCGCCCGACGACGCGCAAACCCCCATGGAGATGACCCACTTGGGGTTCGGCATCTGGTCGTAGACCTGCCTGAGGACCGGCGCCATCTTCTGGCTGACCCGGCCGGCGACGATCATCAGGTCGGCCTGCCGCGGCGAACCGCGGAAGACCTCCATGCCGAAGCGCGCCAGGTCGTAGCGGCCGGCGCCCGTCGTCATCATCTCGATGGCGCAGCAGGCGAGGCCGAAGGTGGCGGGAAAGACGGACGACTTGCGCACCCACCCCGCGGCCTGCTCGACGGTGGTCAGCAGGAAGCCGCTCGGCAGCTTTTCTTCGAGTCCCATGCTCAATGGCTCCTCTGTCCCCTATACGGGGCTCAGTCCCTTGCGGGGGTCAGTCCCATGCGGGGCCCTTACGGGGTTCGGTCCCATACGGGTTCAGTCCCATTCCAGGCCGCCGCGCCGCCACACGTACGCGTAGGCGACGAAGACGGTGAGCACGAAGAGCAGCATCTCCACGAGCCCGAAGACCCCGAGCGCGTCGAAGGTGACGGCCCAGGGATAGAGGAAGACGATCTCGATATCGAAAATGATGAAGAGCATCGCCGTCAGGTAGTACTTGATGGGGAACCGCCCGCCGCCCGCCGGCGTGGGGGTCGGCTCGATTCCACACTCGTAGGCTTCGAGCTTGGCCCGGTTGTATCGCTTTGGACCGATAAGCGTGGCCATGACCACGGAGAAGATCGCAAAGCCTGCCCCGAGGGCTCCCAGTACGAGGATGGGCGCATACGCGTTCACCGCTCCTCGCTCCTCTCAGTCGGCATTGACTGCTGGCGGTTGCATCGGGCGTCGCCCCTGCTCCACGGACCCCACGACCCTCGTGAGGCGTACGGAACTCCGCGCGGCTCACACGAAGATCGCGCACATGTGAAGCAGGTCACAAGCCCAACTGCCCCGCATCCTATGCCTGCCGGTCTGTGATCTGCGACACGGGGTGCGACAACGCCTTTGTGATCTCCACCACCCGGCGAAGGATCATGAAGTCGGATGAGTGCCGATCTTCGTACGAGAAGCGTCCGAGTGATCACCAGAGGTGACATTCCCGCTCGTCGTCGCTGGTCCGAGCCTTGGCGCACTATCAAGCGAGGCGGATCCAAGGCAAATTGGTGCTGGACGAGGGTGCTTGATAGGGGAAGTCGTTCACACTTCGGGGGGAGTTGGGATGCCCGTTGTGGACGGCGCGGGCGCGTGCATCCGTTCACGAGCGGGAGGCGACTTTCGAACCGGGCCCGGGCCGACTTCGGGCCGGGCGCGAGTCTCCCCACGATCCACACGCGTGACGCGGTCGCCACGGTCATCATTTCGTGACGTGCGTCACATCGGTAACAGGCTGGAAACAACCGGGCTTGGCCAACCGCCTCAACGAATGGTAGGCCGGGGGCAATTCGGACGTAACTCGAAAAGGCTGTGATCACAGGCGTGCCGGGCGATGTCCGCAATGCCCGTTAGGGCGTCAATAAGGGGCGCCGCGAGCCCGATTCGCGGGTCCGTTGAACAATTGTGGCGCACCACACGTTTCTTGAAGGTATGGAGGAGCCCCTGATACCGGTTGTGCCTATGTCCCACACCGCTCACATACGCAGCCACCGGAAACCCCGGCCTCGCAGCAGTTCGGCGCTCGCGATGCGCGCCGGAGTTGCCGGTGGCGTCCTCGGCACCCTGGCAGTGGCCGGTGCCGCCGGAACGGCCAACGCGGCCGAGCCGGTGACCCAGACCATCGAGCTGCCCACCCTCACGGCCGACATGACCGCCCAGGTCGCCGAGTCCGCGGAGGTCACCCAGCAGGCCGCGGCCGACTACCAGCTGCGCGCCGAGCGTGACGCGGCTGCCACAAAGGCCGCCAAGCAGGCCAAGTCGGACCTCGCGGACGCGAAGAAGAAGGCCGAGGCCAAGGAGAAGGCCGAGGCGGCCCGCAAGGACGCCGCGGAGCGTGCCACACGCTCCGCGGGCCGGACGACCCTCACGACGGCCTCCACGGCCGCCAGCAGCGACGCCGTGGCCCCGTCCAGTGGCAGCGTCGCCACCGTCATCAGCTTCCTGAAGGCTCAGGTCGGCGACGCCTACGTCATGGGTGCCACCGGCCCCGACGCGTGGGACTGCTCCAGCCTGGTCCAGGCGGCGTTCAAGCAGGTCGGCGTCGACCTGCCGCGCGTCTCCCAGGACCAGTCCGTGTCCGGCACCCCGGTCTCGCTGTCCAACATCCAGGTCGGCGACATCCTGTACTGGGGCGGCGCGGGCTCCGCGTACCACGTGGGTGTCTACCTCGGCGGCGACCAGTACCTGGACGCGGCGAACCCCTCGAAGGGCGTCGTCATCCAGAGCCTGTCCGGCTACCCGGCGAGCGGTGCGGTGCGGGTGCTCTGACCTTCGGTCACACACCTTCGGCCACACCTTTCGAACGCTTTTGTGGGCCGTTTCCCCGGCGGGGGAAACGGCCCACAAGCATGCGCGCGTGCCGGGGCGGGGCCGACCCGGGCCCCCGTCCCCCCGTCCCCCGGTCCCGGCCCCGGTCCGGTCCCGTCAGGCCCTGGGGGCCACCTTCGTCAGGCCGTTGATGATGCGGTCCATCGCGTCGCCGCCCGTCGGGTCCGTCAGGTTGGCGAGCATCTTCAGGGTGAACTTCATCAGCATGGGGTGCGTCAGACCGCGCTGGGCGGCGATCTTCATGACCTTCGGGTTGCCGATGAGCTTCACGAAGGCACGGCCGAGCGTGTAGTAGCCGCCGTAGGTGTCCTTGAGGACCTTCGGGTAGCGCTGCAGGGCGAGTTCGCGCTGGGCGGGGGTCGCGCGGGCCTGCGCCTGGACGATGACGTCCGCGGCGATCTGCCCCGACTCCATGGCGTAGGCGATGCCCTCACCGTTGAAGGGGTTCACCATGCCGCCCGCGTCGCCGACGAGCAGCAGGCCCTTCGTGTAGTGGGGCTGGCGGTTGAAGGCCATCGGGAGGGCGGCGCCACGGATCGGGATCGTCATGTTCTCCGGGGTGTAGCCCCAGTCCGCCGGCATCGAGGCGCACCACGCCTTGAGGACCTCGCGCCAGTCCAGTTCCTTGAACGAGGACGAGGTGTTGAGGACGCCCAGGCCGACGTTGGACGTGCCGTCGCCCATGCCGAAGATCCAGCCGTAGCCCGGCAGCAGCCGGTCCTCGCCGGGGCCGCGGCGGTCCCACAGCTCCAGCCACGACTCCAGGTAGTCGTCCTCGTGGCGCGGGGACGTGAAGTACGTACGGACCGCGACGCCCATCGGGCGGTCCTCGCGGCGGTGCAGGCCCATCGCCAGGGACAGCCGGGTCGAGTTGCCGTCGGCGGCGACGACCAGGGGCGCGTGGAAGGTGACTTCGCGCTTCTCCTTGGAGTCGGCGTCACCGAGCTTGGCGTGGACGCCCGTGATGTGGCCCGTGCGGTCGTCGACGATCGGGGCGCCGACGTTGCAGCGCTCGTACAGGCGCGCGCCGGCCTTCTGCGCCTGCCGGGCCAGCTGCTCGTCGAAGTCGTCGCGCTTGCGGACGAGTCCGTAGTCGGGGTAGGAGGCGAGTTCCGGCCAGTCCAGCTGGAGGCGCACTCCGCCGCCGATGATGCGGAGCCCCTTGTTCCGGAGCCAGCCCGCCTCCTCCGAGATGTCGATCCCCATGGAGACGAGCTGCTTGGTGGCGCGGGGGGTGAGTCCGTCGCCGCACACCTTCTCCCGCGGGAACGCGGTCTTTTCGAGGAGCAGGACGTCCAGTCCGGCCTTGGCCAGGTAGTACGCCGTGGTGGAACCGGCCGGCCCCGCCCCGACGACGATCACGTCGGCGGAATGCTCGGAGAGGGGCGCGGCGTGTTCGGAGAGGGGCTGGGACTGGGACTCGGTCACGGCGGGGTCTCCCCAAGTCTCGAAGGCTCGAAAGTCTCAAAGCGCGAAGTCTCGAAATCCGCGTGCTGACGGGCACGGGACATGGGCAGTCTATGCAGCGGTACTGATCACCTGGCTGAAGGGCTGCCCCGTGAACCGAGCTCTCCCCGTGGTACACCTGCGCGTCCCCACCCACGAGGACGCCTTCGCCTGGCACCGGGCCTTCGACGACCCGGACGTGATGGAGTTCCACGGAGGGAGATCCGCCGAACTGTCCGTCTACGAGGAGCTGACCGCCCGGCAGCGCCGGCACGACGCCGAGCACGGTTTCTGCTTCTGGACCATGCTCGACGAGGAGGACCGGGTCATCGGCTTCACCGGCGCCCAGCCGTGGCCGCACGAGTGGGGTCCGAAGGGCGAGATCGAGATCGGCTGGCGGCTCGGCCGGGAGCACTGGGGCAAGGGGTACGTGACGGCGGCCGCGCGGTCCACGCTGGAACGGGTGCGCGCGACGGGCGTGACCACGGTGGTGGCGATGGTCAACTCCCGCAACGAACGCTCGATCGCCGTGACCAGACGCCTCGGCATGGAGCTGGCGGAGACGTTCACCTCGCCGAGGTCCGACCAGTTCGGACACTGCTACCGGCTGGCTCTCTGAGGGGCCCGGCCCCGCCGCGGGCCCGCCCGCAGGCCCACCGGGAACATCCGCCGACCGGCTCGCCGCCGGTGTCCGGACGGTGTCCCGCCCGGCCTCCGACGCCTTCCGGCAGGACCCGGCATGGGCTTACCCTGCGGGTACCGCTGGGGGTGACGTCTGTGCGCATACCACGCAAGACACCCGAAGTGCGCGTACCGCGGCTCGTCGGCCTGATGGCCGTGGACGCGCGCGAGACGGCCGAGGCGCGTGGAGTGCTTCTCGCCGCGCCCGACCGGCCCGACTTCGACCTGACGGTCGTGGACTACGTCGTACGCCAGTACCCGCTGCCCGGTTCCGAGGTGCCGCGCGGGGCGGTCGTGACGGTGTGGTTCGAGCTCGGGGAGGGCGAGGGCGGCGGGGGCGCCGGGGTGCGCGAGCCGCGGCTGCCACGGCCGCCGTCGGGCGGCCTGCAGCGCGAACTCGACCCTCCGCACGACCCCTTCGCGCTGATGCGCTGAGCCGCGCCGGCCCTGTCGCGGCCGGTCCCGGCGGGCTAGCCCTGCTTGAAGCCGCGGTGCAGGGCGACGATGCCGCCCGACAGGTTCCGCCAGGCCACCTTCGACCAGCCGGCCTTGATCAGCCGCTCGGCGAGGGCGCTCTGGTCGGGCCATTCGCGGATCGACTCGGCGAGATAGACGTACGCCTCGGGGTTCGAGGAGACCGCGCGGGCCACCGGCGGCAGGGCGCGCATCAGGTACTCGGTGTAGACGGTGCGGAACGGCGCCCAGGTCGGGTGCGAGAACTCGCAGATCACCACACGCCCGCCGGGCTTCGTCACCCGGTACAGCTCCCGCAGGGCGGTGTCCGTGTCCTGCACGTTGCGCAGCCCGAAGGAGATCGTCACCGCGTCGAAGGTGTCGTCCTTGAACGGCAGCTTCGTCGCGTCGCCGGCCGTGAGCGGCAGCCAGGGGTGGTTCTTCTTGCCGACCCTGAGCATCCCGAGGGAGAAGTCGCAGGGGACGACGTAGGCACCGGTGCGCGCGAAGGGCAGCGAGGAGGTGGCGGTGCCCGCCGCGAGGTCCAGGATCTTCTGCGCGGGCCGCGCGTCGACCGCCTTCGCGACCTCCTTGCGCCATACCCGGTCCTGGCCCAGCGACAGCACGTCGTTCGTCAGGTCGTAGCGTTCCGCGACGTCGTCGAACATCGAGGCGACTTCGTGCGGCTGTTTGTTCAGGGATGCGCGGGTCACGGTCCCATTGTGGCAGTACGGGCCGAGTGACTCTCCGGCACCCGGCCCGTACGCCGGTCCGTGTGTTGCCCCGCCGGCCCCCTCAGGGCAGGAGCCTCGGCCTCGTCCTCGCCGCCACGTCCTCCACCCACCCGCACAGCAGGATGAACACGCCGATGAGGATCCAGCCGACGCCGAACATGAACCACTGGCTCTCCAGCGGCAGATACGTCTCGAAGGCCGGGACGTTCCAGAACTGGTCGATCAGCGGGATGGCGAGGATCAGCGCGAGCTCGTGCCAGAGGTAGACCGTCACCGCGCGGGCGTTGAAGATCCGCACGATCCGGTCGAGGCGCTTGAAACGGGCCAGCCACGCGAAGTCGATCCCGAGACGCGCCTTCGCGTACATCAGCAGGGTCACGAACCCGGCCGACCAGAACGCCTGCGCGTACGGGATGTCGTCGAGGTCGTACGAGCCCGTCTCGGCCTGGTGCGTGAAGGCGTACCAGCCGCCGTAGCCGATCGCGGCGAGTGACAGGACGACCACGGCGAACGGTCTCAGTCGCTGAAGGACGCCGTCGCGGTGCGCGAAGCCGAGGATCCAGCAGAACAGGTACGTGGCCACGTCGAGGAGCCCGACACCGAAGCGGTTGTCCGGCGGCTCCCAGAGGAACTGGACGACCACGATCGGGGCGAGCGACAGCACCAGGACGGCGACCGGGGCCAGCCGGAAGACCCGCAGCAGCAGGGGCGACAGCAACACGAACCAGAGGTATGTCCGCAGGTACCAGAGGATCTCCCAGGCCTGCTCGCCCCACGCGTTGCCCGGCGGGTCGCCGAGCGGCACGATCCAGTAGACGATCCGCCAGTCCGGCATCCAGCCGTTGATCAGCATCGCGACCACGACGAAGAAGCCCCAGAACCAGAAGGGCGGCAGGAGCCGGCGGATCCGGCTCCTGATCACCTTCGGGGCGGGCCGCTCCAGGGACTTCGCCATCAGGGTGCCGGCGAGCGCGAACATGATCCCCATGGAGGGCAGGACCATGCCCGCCCAGGCCCAGCCGAAGGTGTGGTAGGTCACGACACGGATCAGGGCGACGGCCCGCAGGGCGTCGAAGTAGCGGTCACGACCGGCCGCGCGGCGCGGCCTCGGCGGGACTTCCGCGGCAGCCACCGGCTCCGGCTCCACCCGCGGCAGGCGGGCCGTGTCCGAGGGCGCGCCCGGCTCGGCGGCCACCGGGGCGCCCGGCGGTGCGGCCACCGGGGCGGGCGCCGGACCGGTCACCGGCGGGGGCCCGCCCCGGCGGTGGGAGCCCATCAGCCCACCCCCGCCGGCGTGCCGACCTCCCCCGTGCGCTTCAGCTTCTGCCAGCGCAGGCGGCCACCCGTGAGGGCCGTGATGCAGGAGTGGATCAGGACGAGGTACATCATCTGCCGGTACGCGAGCTGCTGCAGCGGCATCATCAGCAGATACCGGTACTTCTCCCGGTCCAGCCGGAACGCGTACGCCGCGCAGACCAGCTGGACGCACAGCACGGCCAGCCACGCCAGCAGCGAGGCCTTGAAGTCGATGAAGATCATCGAGTAGACGGTGAACACGTCGATCAGCGGGGCGAAGACCGGCGTGACGATCTGGAAAATCACCACCAGCGGCATGCCGACCCGACCGAAGCGGCCCGAGGGCCCCTTGTCCGTCAGGGACTTGCGGTGCTTCCACAGCGCCTGCATGGTCCCGTACGACCAGCGGTAGCGCTGGGACCACAGCTGCTTGAGGGACGCCGGGGCCTCGGTCCAGGCCTTGGCGTGCTCCTGGTAGACGACCCGCCAGCCCTCCCGGTGCATGGCGATGGTGATGTCGGTGTCCTCGGCGAGGGTGTCCTCGCTCATCCCGCCGACCGCGAGCACGGCCTCCCGGCGGAACGCGCCGATCGCGCCCGGGATGGTGGGCATGCAGCGCAGCAGGTCGTACATGCGGCGGTCGAGGTTGAAGCCCATCACGTACTCGATGTGCTGCCAGGCGCCGATGATCGTGTTGCGGTTGCCGACCTTGGCGTTGCCCGCGACCGCGCCGACGCCGGGGTCGGCGAAGGGCTGCACCAGTTGCCGTACGGTGTCGGCCTCGAAGACGGTGTCGCCGTCCATCATCACGACGATGTCGTGACCGGCGTTGCGCACGCCGTTGTTGAGGGCGGCCGGTTTGCCCGCGTTCTCCTGGCGGATGACGCGCACGTTCGGCATGCCGAGCGCCTCGGCGATCTCCTTGGTGCCGTCCGTGGAACCGTCGTCCACGACGATGATCTCGATCGGATGGGTGCTCTGCGCCAACGACTTCAGGGTGTTGGCGATGCACTCCTTCTCGTTGTACGCGGGCACGATGACGGTGACCGGACCGGTGATCGGCGCTCCCCAGCTGAACCGGCGTCTGTTGCGTATCCGGTAGTGCCTGCGGGCGAGGACCAGCATCATCCCGAAGCGGCCCATGACGGCGACGCCCACGACGGCGAGCCCGGTCGCGAGCCCCGGTACGGTCCACTCGGCGACGGCGACCGCCGCGACGAGCGCCTTGCCCTCGTACAGGGTGGTCCCGGTGGCGGTGCGATGGGCGGCCTGGAGACTGTTGCCTCCCTGACCCCCCTGACCTCCCCGACCCTGCTGGCCCTGGCCTTGGCCCTGCTGACCGCCGGGCGCCTGACCGGCTGCCTGGCCGGCCGCCTGACCGCCGTTCTCCTGCTGCTCCGCGGCGTCCGCCTGCTGGGTTGCGCCGCTGATGGTGGTGAAGGTGTAGCCCTTCGCCTTCATCTTCTTGATGTACGTGCCGAGCGCCTTCACCGTCTGCGAACGCTCGCCGCCCGCGTCGTGGAAGAGGACCGAGGCGCCCTTGTTCTTCGACGGCGTGGCCCACTTGATGATCTTCGAGACGCCGGGCCGCTTCCAGTCGTCGCTGTCGGTGTCGACGAAGACGCTGGTGTAGCCCTCCGCGCCGAGCTTCTTGTAGACGGGCCAGCTGTAGTTGTCGATGGCGTCCGTCTCCGAGGAGTACGGGGCACGGAACAGCGTCGTCGTGATGCCCGCCGCACCCGCCAGGGCGAGCTGCGTCTGGTCCATCTCCCGCTCGATCCGGGTGTCGCTCTGGTACGAGAGGTCGACGTGCGTGAAGGTGTGGATCCCGACCTCGTTGCCCTGGTCCACCAGGTCGTTCACGATGCTCGGGTAGCGCGAGACCATCGAGCCGACCAGGAAGAACGTGCCCGGGACGTCGTTCTCCTCCAGGATCTTCAGGATCTGCGGCGTCCAGGTGGGGTTGGGACCGTCGTCGAAGGTGAGCGCGATGGTCTTCTCCGGGACGGACCGGGTCTGCGCCTCACCGTTTTTGAAGGAGAGGATCGGCCCGCCGTCGATGACGGAGTCCGGGACCTTGCTGGAACTGGCGTTGCTGCGTACGCGCTCGTCGCCGCCGACCTCCGAGCGCAGATAGCCGTCGAGCAGCATCACGCTGGTGAGCGCGAGAAGGAGCAGCAGGGCGAGGATGACACGCGGTTTCTGCAGCGCCGCGGCCTTGCCCGCGGCCCGGGTCATCCGGGAGGGGGCGCGCCGGCGGCCGCGCGAGGGCGTCGTAGTAGCCATGAGTGTGGGTTCGTTCCGGTCAGTTGGCGGCCGCGGAGGCGGACGGGGCGGAGACGGAGACGGACGCCGACGGGGCGGCGGTGGGTGCGGCGCCGGTGGCGACGCCCGAGGGCGGGGCGCCGGTGGGCCGCGCGGGCGGGCTGCCGGTACCGCCCTGCGGCTGGAGACCGCCGCCGGGCCCGGAGTTCTGGCCGCCGTTCGGGCCGCCGCCCCCGAAGGGCAGCAGCGAGGACGGGGTGAGCGAGGGGCCCCAGCCCATGAACGCCATGCCGAGCACGACCGCGTACCCGATACAGACGATGCCGAGGAGGGTGCCGATCCGGCGCAGAAGCCTGGCCCTGCGGCCGGAGTTGTCAACGAACACGGGACCGTCTTCAGGCCCGTTGCCGCGTTTGCGGCGGCGGCCACGCACAGCGGCGCGGGATTCGATGGCAGGCTCGGAATGCATTCCCCGGATATTAGGGAGCCTTTATGTGTCCGAAACTCTGATTCTCTTGTGAGACGGCCATGAGAAATGACCGAGTCTGTCTTTTCCCTGAGAGAATCCTTGATCGGCGGACGGAACGAGGACCGCCGAGAAAGTGCCCAATGTCCATATATTCATGTCCGGTTGGCCCTGATTGTCGGGCTGTTCCCGTGCGTTTCCTCTGCATGTGCTGTCTTCGTGCAGCGGGGCCGCTCGTGAGACATTTCCACTTCGGAAACGCGGTTTGTTTCCGTCCTGAGACAGGTTGAGACAGAAATCACGAGAGTGGGAGCATGCGCGATGAGGACTTTTCTGAGGCCTGCTGCCGGGCTCGTCTGCGTGATCGCCCTGGCCACCGCGGGGTGTTCCTCGGACACGGACGACTCCTCCGGCTCGGCCTCCACGAGCACTCCACGGAGCAGCGCGTCACCCTCCGAGAGCGCGTCCGGCGGTTCGTCGGACAGTTCGTCGGGCACCGCTTACGCCCCGTACGTCAGCGCCACCACCGCCTCCGACAACGACTCGGCCGGCTCCCCGTCCACATACAACCTGGCCTTCGTCATCGCGGACGGCAGCGCCTGCACGCCCGCGTGGAACGGCACGACCGCGATCGGCGACCCGGCGGTGAAATCCCGTATCTCGGCGCTGACCGGGTCGGGATCCACCGTGCGCGTCTCCTTCGGCGGGGCCTCCGGCAAGGAGCTCGCCTCGACCTGTGACAGCGCCTCGGAACTGGCCGCCGCCTACGGGAAGGCGCTCGACGCCGCCGGGGCCACGGAGGCCGACTTCGACGTCGAGGGCACGCAGTTGACCGACTCCGCCTCGGTGGCGGTGCGTTCCGAGGCGATCGCGCTGCTCCAGAAGGAGCGCGACGACCTGGCGGTCACCTTCACGCTGCCCGTCATGCCGTCCGGCCTCGACGACGACAGCGTCGCGCTGCTGGAGTCCGCCAACGACAAGGGCGTCCAGGTGTCCACGGTCAACATCATGACCATGAACTACGGCAGCTCGTACGACGAGGACATGGGCGACTACGCGAAGACGTCGGCGCGGGCCGCGCACGACCAGTTGGAGGAGGTGTTCGGGCTGTCCGACGCCGGGGCGTGGAAGGGGCTCGCCCTCACCTCGATGCTGGGCGTCAACGACGTGGACAACGAGACGTTCTCCTTGGCGGACGCCGCGGAGGTCCGGTCGTTCGCGGAGGGGAAGGGGGTGGCGTGGGTGTCGATGTGGTCCACGTTCCGGGACCAGCCGTGCGAGGGCGACGATGCGGATTCGGATGACGCGGCGACCAACTGCAGTGGGGTTGAGCAGGGGGCGGGGGCGTTCGCCGAGGCGTTCACGGGGTGACGCCGCGCCCCTTCAAAGCAAAAGACTGCGCCGTTCCCCGTGCCCCGTGCCCCGTTCCCCGTGCCCCTAGGAGCAGCGGGCGTAGGACGTGAGGCGTTCCGCGAACGCGGTGACCAGGTCGCGTAGTTCGTCGGGGTGCTCGATGGTGAACGGGCGGTTCAGGGAGGCCAGTACCGGCGGAAGCCAGTCGAGCCGTTCCGCCCGGATCCGGGCACGCAGCCAGCCCTCCTCGTCGCTCTCCTCCAGGGTCGCGACGCTCGCGGGCAGGCGGGCGCGGATCTGGTCGGCCGTGCCGTGGATCCGCAGGCTCACCTCGTACCGGTACTCGGCCGTGGCGAACCCCGACTCCACGCGCTCGGCCGGGTCGAGGCCCTCGGGCGGCTCGAACGAACCGGGCAGAGTCCGCGCGTCCGCGATCCGGTCGAGCCGGAAGGTCCGGTCCTCGCCGCTCCCCGCGTCCTTGCCGGTGACGTACCACCGGCCCGCGTGGGCGACGATCCCGTAGGCGTGCAGCACGCGTTCGCTGCGCCGGCCGTCGCCGCCGGTGTATCTCATCGAGACCGGCCGGCAGTGGCTCACCGCGTCGGCGACGGTGAGCAGCACTCCGGAGTCCGGCGCGTCCGGGGCGTCGAACCCACCGGACCGGTCCGTGAAGGACAGGGAATCCAGGAGTACGCCGAGCCGGTGGGCGACGTGCTTGGGCAGCACCCGGCGGATCTTGGCCGAGGCGGTCTCGCTCGCCGTGTTCCCCGCCGTCACCAGCCCCGTCCGGCGGCCGGCGACCAGGCCGAGCAGCACGGCCAGCGCCTCGTCGTCGCTGAGCATGAGCGGCGGCAGCCGGTAGCCGGAGCCCAGCCGGTACCCGCCGTAGCGGCCACGCACCGACTCCACGGGCACGTCGAGGTCGACGAGCTGGCCCACGTAGCGCCGCACGGTCCGCGGATCGACGTCGAGCCGCTCGGCGAGTTCGGCCACCGTCCGGGTGCCGCCCGACTGCAACAGCTCCAGGAGTGTCAGTACGCGTCCGGCGGGTCGAGGCATGTTCGCAGCCTAGGACAGATACCGGGCCGATTCTGTCCTCTATCGGTCCTAGTCTGCGAAGCACAGCAGCCGGGCACCGCAGTTCCGGCGTGTGAGGAGATCACCATGAACTTCGTCTCGATCCGCATCATCACCGGCGATGTCGCCCGCCTCGTCGCGTTCTACGAGCGGGTGACAGGGGTGAGGGCGGCCTGGGCCAACGACGACTTCGCCGAGCTGAGCACCCCGAGCGCCACCCTGGCGATCGCGAGCACCCGCACGGTTCCGCTGTTCGCCCCGGGCAGCGCCCGCCCGGCGGAGAACCACAGCGTGATCACCGAGTTCCTCGTCGCCGACGTGGACGCCGTCCACAAGAACCTGACCGAGTACGTCGCCGACTTCGTGGCCGGCCCCACGACGATGCCCTGGGGCAACCGCTCCCTCCTGCTCCGAGACCCCGACGGCAACCTGATCAACTTCTTCACCCCGGTAACCCCGGAAGCCAAGCGGAAGTTCGCAGCCACCATGTGAGCCCCGCAAGGGGCGTGAGGAACTGCGCACCCAGCCCCTACGCACCCGCAGCCACACCCGCACCCGCACCCGCAGAACCCACAGGACCAGCGGAGCAAGCGGCGGAGCTACCGGCGCCGATGCACAAGCCGCCCCGCGCACACCGTCGCCAGACACACCCCGTCCTCGCCGAACACGGCAAGATCGGCCCGCCCCGTCGGCCGGATCACGGAAGGCACGGCACCGGTCAACACGACCACATCCGTACGCTCGACGGCAGCCCGCAGCTCACCCGCACCGACGTGCTCCGACAGCACGGCCACCGCCCCCAGCTTCAGCAAGGCGTGCACCCGCTCACGCGGAGTCGGCGCGTCCGGCAAGGGTCCCAGGTGGACGAGGCCGGGCCCGAGCACCCCGGGCCAGCGCCGCACCCGGGCATCCGGAAACCGCTCCTGCAGGTCCGCCAGGGGCCCCGTCGCGGCGATCCGGGCCCCCTCCACCGCAACGGCCCCACCCTCGACGGGGCCGGAACCGGAACCAGAGCCGGGGCCGGACCCGGAGCCGTCCCAGCTGTGCCGCAACTCGTCCGCCGCGTGAATCGTCAGCGCCACCGGACGGGCCCTAGTTGGAGGCGAGCAGCTTCAGCTCGGGGTGAGCGGTCCCGCCCTCGATCGCGGTCGACGAGATGTGCGACTGGACCCGGTCGTCGACGGGGTCGTTGGCCGGGTCGTCGTGGACGACGAGGTGCTCGTACGTCGTGGCCCGCTGGGCCGGGACGCGCCCCGCCTTGCGGATCAGGTCGATGATCTCCATACGGTTGGAGCGGTGCTTGGCACCGGCGGAGGAGACGACGTTCTCCTCCAGCATGATCGAACCGAGGTCGTCCGCGCCGTAGTGCAGCGACAGCTGCCCGACCTCCTTGCCGGTGGTGAGCCACGAGCCCTGGATGTGGGCGACGTTGTCCATGAAGAGCCGCGCGATGGCGATCATCCGCAGGTACTCGAAGAGTGTGGCGTGCGTACGGCCCTTGAGGTGGTTGTTCTCGGGCTGGTACGTGTACGGGATGAAGGCGCGGAAGCCGCCCGTGCGGTCCTGTACGTCACGGATCATCCGCAGGTGCTCGATGCGCTCGGCGTTGGTCTCGCCGGTGCCCATGAGCATGGTGGACGTGGACTCGACGCCCAGGTTGTGCGCGGCCTCCATGATCTCCAGCCAGCGCTCGCCGCTCTCCTTGAGCGGGGCGATGGCCTTGCGGGGCCGCGCGGGCAGCAGTTCGGCACCGGCGCCGGCGAAGGAGTCGAGCCCGGCGGCGTGAATGCGCCGGATCGCCTCCTCCGCGGAGACCTTGGAGATCCGGGCCATGTGCTCGACCTCGCTCGCCCCCAGGCTGTGGATGACGAGCTGCGGGTACGCGGCCTTGATCGCGGAGAAGTGCTCCTCGTAGTACTCGACACCGAAGTCCGGGTGGTGCCCGCCCTGGAACATGATCTGCGTGCCGCCGAGCTCGACGGTCTCCGCGCAGCGGCGCAGGATGTCGTCGAGGTCACGCGTCCAGCCCTTGGCGGTGTCCTTGGGCGGCGCGTAGAAGGCGCAGAACTTGCACGCCGTCACGCAGACGTTCGTGTAGTTGATGTTCCGCTCGATGATGTACGTCGCGATGTGCTCCGTACCGGCGTAGCGGCGGCGGCGTACGGCGTCGGCGGCGGAGCCGAGCGCGTGCAGCGGGGCGTCGCGGTAGAGGTCGAGCGCCTCTTCCGGGGTGATCCGCCCACCCTCGGCGGCACGGTCGAGGACGGACTGGAGGTCGGCCTTCTCGGTCACCGGAGCGGTCCCTTTCATAGGGGGAATAGGAAAGGCGCGCAGCGCTTCAAAACAAGGGTGGTGGTGGGAGACGGGTGGGCGGACTGATCCAGCGTACGCCAGGCGATGTGATCACCCGACGTCAGGCGGCGTACACCCCGGGTCGGCGGTATCACACCCCTGTCAGGCTCGGCGGTATCACAGCCCGGTCAGGCGGCGAAGGCCCCGATGAGCAGGCCCACGAACCCGCCCGCGATCAGGAAGGGCCCGAAGGGGATGGACGTCTTGCGTCCGGCTCTGCGGGCGACGACCAGGCCCATCCCGTACAGGCCGCCGAAGAGGAACCCGGCGAAGGTGCCGAGCAGTACGGTCCCCCAGCCGTACCAGCCGAGGACGGCGCCGAGACCGAGGGCGAGTTTCACGTCGCCGAAGCCCATGCCGTTCGGGTTGACGAGGAAGAGGACGAAGTAGCCGCCGCCGAGGGCCAGGGAGCCGTACAGCGCGGTCGGCCAGTCACCGGCGTGCTCGGGCGCCGCCGCGGCGCCCGCGAGGAGGACCAGGGCGGCCCCCGCGAGAGACAGCGTCAGTACGTCCGGCAGGCGCTGCACGCGGAAGTCCACGACGGCGAGGAGTACGCCGAGGGGGGCGAGCAGCAACCAGACGGCCAGCTCGGGCCGGGTACCGGTGGCCGCGGCGAGGGCACCGCAGACGAGCGCGGTGGCGAGGGCCACCAGAGGGGTACTGGGGCCGTACGCACGCCCTCCGTGCTCCCCGTGTCCCCCGCACTCCCGGCAGCGCGCCGGGCCGACCCAGCCGCCGCCGAACCGGCCACCGATCCGGTGCCCTTGGGGACACCGGTCCGCCCAGGGCTCGTCGGGGTCGACGGAGAAGCGGTATGCGGGACGGGGCACGAACAGACCGGCGACGCCGCCCCACAGGACGGCGCCGACGACGGTCAGCTGGTCGATCGACTGGCCGGGGTTCATCCCGCGGCGGCGACGCCGCTGCGCCAGGTCGGCAGCAGTTCGTCGAGGAGCGCCTCGGTCCGCGGCGGCAGCCCGCGCGCGCCACTGCGTGCGACGAGGTCCGCCGCGAGCCGCTTCAGCCGGTCGCTGTCGCCGGTCGCGTGCGTGGCCCGCAGCAGCTCGTGCCACAGCCGCTCGTCGCCGGGCGCGGAGCCCAGCGCCGCGTCGAGCGCCTCGATCGCCTTCTCGGCCCGGTCCTTCTCCAGGTGGAACGCGGAGAGGGCGAGGCCGATGTCCGCGACGAGCAGCGGCAGTTGGGCGTCGATGATCTCGTGGGTCAGCCAGCCGTAACGCCCCGCGGGCCGCTCGGCCAGCAGCGGACCCCGTACCAGCACCAGCGCGTCGGTCAGCAGACGGCCGCGCACCGCACGGCTGCCGACTCCCCGGCCCTGGGTGGCCTCGTGGTAGAGCGAGCGCAGTACGTCGAGGTCGGACACGACGGACTTGGCGAGCTTGAGCCGCCCGGTCGCGTCGGCGGCGAGCCGCGGCGTGCCGTCCGGGTCGTTGCCGAGCCAGTCGCGCAGCCGCTCGACGAGCGCGTCCCGCACGTCGTCGGTGACCCCGCGCGGCCACAGCGCGGAGGACAGCACCCGCGGGTGCACACCCTCGCGGTGCAGGAGCAGCAGCGCCAGCGCCTCGTGGAGCAGCGGGCTGCGCTCCCCGTCCGGCGTCTCAAGACCGATGATCTCGTACGGGCCGACGAGCCGCGCGTACACCGCGGGACGCCCCTGCTCGCTGATGTCGACGAGGAAGGGCGGTGTGGTGGCCGGGCGGTCGTCGTCGCGCTCGGGGTCGGCGTCGGTGAACAGCTCGACGACGGCCCGCTGCTGGGACACCGGCAGGAGCTGCGCGTCGAGTTCGAGTCCGAGGAGCGGCGCGAGGAGCTTGCCCTCGCTGGTGATCTCCATCTCCCAGGCGGCGCCGGGCAGGTCGCCCGACTGGGTGCCGACGAGGTATCCGATGCCCAGCCGGCTTGCGTCGGAGGCCAGTTCGGCGAGCTTGACGGCGTCCTCGGCGGACGGCTCGGCGGCGAGCAGCACGAGGTGCGGGGCCCAGCGGGTGTGCTGGGCGGGGCCCGTACGCCCGGTGAGGACCGAGTCCTGGCCCGCCGCGCCGAGCGCTCCGCGGCGCTGCCGCGTCTCCGCCTCCATGGTCTCCACGAGCGCCTCGACGTCGTCGAGGTGGCGGAGCCGGTTGGGCGCGAGCGGCGTCAGGTCCTCGCCGAACCCGACGAGGGTGATGGTCATGCGGTCGGACCAGCCGTTGGTGGCCAGCTCGGCGGCGACGGAGGCGAAGACGCCCGCCCGGTCCTGCTCACGCCCGCTCAGCGAGACGATGCCGGGCACCGACTCCAGGTTGAGCAGCAGCCGCGAGTCGTCCATCGTGCCGAGGCTGACGAGCCCGGGGTACGGGGCGGCGGTGTCCACGTCCTCGTACCGCTCGGCGTCGGCGCGGGCCAGCGTCCAGAACGTCTGGTCCTGCCCGAGCTGCCACGGCGTGGGCGGCTTGCCCGCCGGCTGGGCGAGCTGGAGGTGCAGATCGCCGTTGCCGCTCATCCAGGCCGCGTACACGGTCGGCAGCGGGCGCGACTCCCCGGCGAGCGACGCGGCGAGCCCGCGCAGCGACCGGTCGAGCAGCCGTACGCCCTCCGGGTCGGCCCCCACCAGCAGCGCGTCCTGCGCGTCGGCGGCGGCGCCGGTGGGCGTGGGCGGCTCCATGCCGCGGCGCCCGCCGACGGCACCGAGCGCGGACTGCCACAGCGCCTGGCGGCGGCGCCGGCCGAGGGCGCCGAGGAGGCCGGCGGCGAGGAGGGGTGCGCCGAGGAGAGCCTGCGGCAACCCGAAGCCACTGCCCTCACCGGCGGCGGGCGCGGCGTGCTCCTGCCCGCCCTGCTGACCCTGCCCCTGCTCGTGTCCGCGATCGGCGCCGGGCCGCTGCTCGGGAAGGCTGATGTGGGCGGTGTCGCGGTCGAGGGACCCGGACCCGCCGCCCCGCTGCCCGCTGCCGCCGCCCTGCTGTCCGCCGCCCTGCTGGTGCGCGCCGCCGGTCCTGGCGTAGTCGGAGATCTGCTGCTGGACCTCCTGCGAGACCTTCGGTGCCTCGTCGGGCATCTCGACCAGTTCGCCGCCGCGGGCGTCGCCGGGCATCTCCATGATCCAGCCGGGCCGGATGAGGCTGGCCTCGGAAAGCTTCGAACCGTCGGGCTGCGTATGGTCCTTGTTGAGCTGGTAGATCTCCTTGTACCGGCGCCCGTCCCCGAGGTGGCGCTCGGCGACCTCCCAGAGGGAGTCGTGATGGCGGCCCTCGGGCGGCTGGATCCGGTAGAACTTCGTGTCGCCCTCGGCCTCCGCGTGCGCGGCGGCGCCGGCGGCCTGCTCGGCCAGTGCGGCGGCGCTCGCGGCGGTCTGCTCCTGCTGCTGCGCCAGCAGCCCGCCCGGTGCCTGCTGGGCCGCCGCGGCGACGGCCGGCCGCTGGTTCCCCTCCAACTGCTGGCCCAGCTGCGAGAGACCCGGCGTGAAGCTCGCCGCCGCGGCGCCGACCAGCAGCAGTGCGGCGACGAGCTGCCGTGCGAGCAACTGGCTCGGTCCGGCCCCGGGGACCCGGTTCGGCAGTCCGACACCGGACAGCGCGGCCTTCATCTCGACGAGCACGCAGGCGGTGAACTGGGCCCAGGCGAGCCAGACGACCACGGTCAGCACGTTGATGAACGTGCCGACGGTGATCTCCTGCTGCAGCCAGTCCAGCGTCGGGGCCCCGGAGGGCAGCGGCCAGCCGATCTGCAGGGCCAGCGCCCCGGGCACACCGATGAGCAGTACGAGCAGGGCGACGAGGGCGAGGAACGCCTTGACGAAGTCCCCCACCGAGCGGCGGCGCCGGGGCAGGGGCTGCGGCGTCCGATTCCTCGGACCCGGCGAGCCCGCCGAGCCCGGCGAGCTTCCCGACGAGTTGGAAGTGGTACGTCGCGCCATGGCGGGTGTCCTGAAGTCGTGTGGGGAGGGAGGGAGAGCAGGGATGTGCTGAGCCTACTTAGATCGTATTGAGCATGTCGAAGGGTAAGGAGGCACGGGCCCGCTTCCCCGCGGCGGGTTCCTTCACATCCGCGACCTAAGCCCGATTTGCCCGGTCAACTGCCTGGCCGGCGCCACCCGAATCGGTACTGCTTCGCAACTGCCACGGGTGTGGCCGTCACGATCCCCACACAATCCCCCAGCGCTGACCTGAGGCCCTTTACGGCCCCCTGGTAGCTTCGTTCTCTGCTGCACACAAGCACACACCTGCGCACATGCCTTAACAGGGGGAGTTCAACCGTGGCCCGCCACACCGTGACCACCGCCGCCCTCGCCGCCACCGCGGCACTCCTGCTCACCGCGTGCGGCGGGGGTGACGACAGGTCACCGGACGACATCAAGGGCGCGGACAGCGGGCCGAACGACAGCCCGTCGGCTGCCGCGTCGGCGTCAGCGCGCAGTGAGGGTCCCGAGCTCAGCCTGCCTAAGGACGTCGACCTGGTCTTCGACTTCGGCAAGCCGTCCGACGCGAAGCACGCGGCGGCACTCGCGGACGCACAGAACTACCTCCGGGCGATGTACCACGGCATCGTCGCGCAGGACCCGGACGACCCTGCCTACGGCTACTACTCGGGCGGCCAGGCCGCGCAGTACGTCAAGTCGCAGATCCAGGCCTCCGTGAAGGGAGGCTGGACTCCCTCCGGGACCGAGAAGTACTACGACGAGGACGTCACCACGCTGAGCGACGGCAAGCGCACCCTCGTCACTTTCTGCAGCAATCAGTCCAAGATCTTCAGCAAGGACATCAAGTCCGGGAAGGTCAACCGCACCGAGGAGAGCCTGAGCAGCTATCTGAAATTCCGCCTGCTCATGCTTCCCCCGTCAGGCTCCTCCCAGGTCTGGAAAGCGCAGGTCTCCGAGGTCATCAGCAAGGCGAAGGAATGCCGAGTATGAGGATTCCGGCCTCCTCGCGGCTGCTGATCGCGGGCGCGACCGCCGTCGCCGTGCTGTGGAGCGGCGGCACGGCCTACGCCGACCTGGACGGGAACAGGGCTTCCAGCCCGTCGCCCGACGCTTCCGGCGGCGCGAAGGGCAAAGGCCTGTCCGCCGCCGTCTCCCGCATCAGGGTGACCCAGGTCAGCGGCCCCACCGGCGGCAACCGCGGCAGTCTCTCGTCGACGGACGTCAACTGGACACCACCGCCCTGCTGGTACGAGCCCGTCCTCACGCCGGATCAGCTCAAGGCCCTCGCGGAGACGAACGGCCTGGGATACGTCAGCCCGCACACGTCCTGGGGCGGCGAGAAGCTGTGGACGGACCACTACCGGGACGGCAAGGACGCCTACAACTTCAAGGACGGCTCCCTCGACACCGCCAAGGGTTACGAGGACTACAACACCGGCAAGAACGGCTACTTCTGGCGCGGTGTCGCCCCCGACACCGCGGACCCGGCCTCCTGGGACTGCGAACGCGTCATGTTCTGGCAGAACGCCGGCGCCGTCCCCGCCGTCCCGAACGCCCCCACCGCCAAGACCCTCGCCGAGTACGCGTACGACAAGGTCGAGGTCCCCGGCACCGAGATCGAGCTGAAGCCGGAAGGCAGGTCGACGGTGAACGCGCCGACCTGGGTGTGGCTGGACAAGGGCACGTTCCAGGAGGTCACGGTCCGCGCCGAGCTGCCGAACACGAACCTGTGGGCGCAGACCACGGCGAAGCCGGTCGCGCTGCACCTGGAGCCGGGCACCGGGGACGCGGAGACCTTCCCCGCCTCCGGCGACTGCGAGATCGACGACGACGGCTCGATCGGCACCCCGTACCGGACGGGCGACGCGGGCGGGACACCGCCGTGCGGCATCTCCTACGTCCGCGCCACAGCCGGCGACCCGTACGAACTCAATGCCTCCGTCACCTGGCAGATCACCTGGGAAGGCACCGGCGGCGCGGGCGGCACCCTCCCGAACGGCACCTTCGAGACCACCCGGCCCATGAGCGTCCAGGAGATCCAGTCGGTCAACCGCTGATTCCGGGTACCGCCGTCCCTGACTCCTGTCGCGTCACCTGACGCCGGGGCGACGTCCGTACCCCTCCGTATGATGAACAGAAGCCAGCACGCGGCACGCACGGCACAGGGGGATCAGACATGGGCGGCAAACCCGACCTCGCGCTCCCATTGAGCGAGCTTGAGGACTACGGCACCCGGCTGCGTGACATCAAGTCGCGGATGAACCGCACCAAGAAGCTCTTCGAGTCCTACAAGGACGACATAGGTGACGGCGGCGTCTACGACAAGCTGGAGGACTTCGAGTCCAACTGGGAGGACGGCCGCGAGGACATCAACCAGCAGCTCGACGCCCTGGCCCAGATGTCCGAGGCGATCGTCCGCGAGTTCAAGAAGCTCGACGACGATCTGGCGAAGCAGGTCTCCGAGGGCGTGAAGTCCGACGACAAGGGCGGCAAGAAGGACGGCGGGACGTAGGCCCCCGGGAAATGGGACCGCAGGAAAGCGGGACAGCGGCGAGCAGGCACCTCGCGGTAGGGCGCGTCCCCCCGGCTCAGCCCACCTCGTTCTCCGCCACAGCCCGTCCCCGGACCGTCACGTCGCCGCCGTAGAACATGCCCGTGAAGACCGGCGAGTAGGTCAGCTGGACCTCCACCTCGACCTGGTCGGCGTTCGCGGCGACGCAGTTCGTGGCGGCTATGTCCGGGCCGGTCATCCCCATCTCCTGGGCGAATGCCTTCACGCGGGCGCCGCAGTTCTCGAAGAGGATCGGCGCACCGCCGCCCTGGTTCTCGTACAGCGCGTCGAGGTCGACGTCCTGGGCGGCGTAACGAGCGGCCTGTTCCGCGATGTCGGCGGCCCGTTCGCGCTTGGAGATGGACAGGCCGCCGTCGATGACGAAGGCCGACAGGGACAGGAACACGAGCGCGAAGATGATCACCGCGCCGGCGCCCGACCCCCGGTCGTCGAGGCGCACGCGGCGCGCGGCCACCCAACCCCGCGGGATGTTCCTCATGCGCCCTGTCACGCCTTCCTCTTGAAGGGATCCAGCGGCGAGGTGAACGACGCCGTCAGCCGGGTCGGTACGTCCAGACCGAGCATCGCCAGGCCCCGCACCTCGCAGCTGACCTCCACGGTGAAGAGGTCGGCGTCCTCGAAGCCGGCGCTGGTCTTGTTCACCGACACCGGGCCGGAGCAGACGTCCGCAAGGTCGGCGTCCGCGGCCTTCTGCGCCTCCGCCATCGCGGAACCCTGGTCGCGCTGGAGCGAACCGGAGCGGGCCGCGTCCCTGGCCGCCCCGTCCAGCGCCCCACGCCCGTCCACCAGTTGCCCGAAGGCCACCAGCACCAGGATGAAGAGGATCATCACCGGGGCGAGGATCACCACCTCGACGGTGGACAGCCCCCGGTCACCGAGGTCGGCGCCGCGCGAAAGCAGTCGCCTCACAACTGGGCGCATCTAGTTCCCGTCATCCTCGACGAACCGCTCCACCGGCCCCACCGACTGCGCGTGCACGGTCAGATCCAGGCCGGGGAACACCGACGGCACCTTCGCCGTGATCTCCACCCCGACCGTGTTCTGGTCCGGCTGGAGCAGCTTCACGTCCGGCCCGAGCACCAACTGCGGTCCCAGCTGCGCGATGTAGCTGTCCACGACGTCCCGCGCCTCGCCACGCCACGCGCCCGGGGACTCGTCGGCCGTGGCACGGGCCTTGCGGGCACCGGCCTGGGCCGCCGCCTGGGCGACATGGTCGGCGAAGAAGTACAGCGCGAACTGCACCGTCGCGAAGATCATGAAGAAGAGAACCGGCGTGAGCAGCACGAACTCGATCGCGGTCATGCCGGAGTCGCCGCGGGCGGAGGCGGCCTCCACCCGGCGGCGTACCCAGCGGACCAGGCGTCGTGCGCTCACCAGTAACCCCGTGTACGAGAGAGAAAGATCGGCTGCGAAATCTGCGAGATCCGCGGAGCCGGCCGATTCCGCGGAACCGGCGGGACCAGCGGAACCGGCGGGATCAGCAGGTGCTGCCCGCGTCCGCGCCCTTGATGCAGTCGCCGACCTTGTTGGCACCGTCGCTGAGCGCGGCGTTGATGATCGCGGCGACCACGCCGACGATCGCCACGACGACCGCCGAGATGATGACCCACTCCACCGCGGACGCACCGCGGTCGAGTTCGCCGGAGCGGGCGCGCTGCACCCGGCCCTGGAGGAAGGTGATCAGGAAGTCCACCCCCGGGATCCCGGTGCTGTAGTTCCGTCCGTTCATGGTGAGTTGTCCTCTCAAGGCGGTTCAAGACAGTTCGGTGCAGTTCAAGGCATTTCACATGCAGTTGTCGGTTGTCGGGCTCAGACCTGGAACACGCGCATCGCCGCCGGGAAGATCAGGAAGACCAGGAAACCGGCGCAGAGCAGCAGCTGCGCCACGAGCATCGACTGCGACTTCTCCCCCGCGCTGCCCTCGATCTCGGCGAGTTCGCGGTGCCGCATCGTCTCGGCGCGCGAGGCGAGCGACTCACGCACCTTCGCGCCGTCGTCCGCGACGAGCGCCAGTGAGGCCGACAGGTCCTTCAGCTCCTCGACCCCGATCTCCTCCCCCAGCGAACCGAGGGCCTGCCACTGGCTGATGCCGGTGATCCGGGCGTCCGCGAGCGCGTTGCGGATGCGCTGCGTGGCCCAGCCGTCGGAGACCTCGGCAGCGGCCATCAGAGCCTCGGGGAGGCCTCGGCCGCCCGCCAGGCTCATGGACACCAGGTCGAGGTACGCGCCGATCACGCGCCGCAGGTCGCGCCGCTTCTCGGCCGCGTCCCGCCGCACTTCGAGGTCCGGCAGGAAGAAGAAGACGAGCGCGAAGACCAGCGCCAGCCAGACCGGGATGGCGGGACTGCTGCCGAAGCCGAGCGTCCAGACCACCGCGAACATGAACGGCCCGAAGAACAGTCCCGCGGCTCCCAGCAGCACCTTCGTCGCGAGGAAGTTCTCCCAGCTCCGGTCGAGCACCGCCAGGTCGGCCCGCAGCGAGCGCTGTTCCCAGCCCTGCTGCATGTACAGCTCGGCGACGCGCCGGCCCACCCGGGCCCGTACGCTGTCGAGCCGTCCGGCGTCGGAGGTGCGGTGCGCGGACTCGTACGCCGCTCCCCGCGCCCTCATCGCGTCGATGCGCGCGACCTGGGCGACCGCGCTGCGCTTGGCCGGCATCAGGGCGCGGACCAGGACGTAGATGCCCAGGCCCAGGACGGCACCGACCAGGACGGGCAGGGTCAGGGTCGAGTTCATCGGCGTACCCCCTCCTCCGGTGACGAATGCGGCAGCGACTGGGACGGCGTCGGGGACCCCGGCTGCGCCCCCGGCGTCCGGGGGCGGACGAACTGGACCGCCGACTCGTCCCGCACCAGGAACCGCTCCGGAGTCTCGATGGTCGACAGCTTGCGCAGCCACCAGAAGCCGAGCGCGAACAGACCGCAGACACACGCGAGTACGAGCTGGCCGACGGCCGTTCCGTACGGCTCGACGAACTCGCGGTTGAAGATGGACAGGCCGAGCACGAAGGCGATCGACACCGCGACCACGATCTGCACCGAGCGGCGGGTCGAGGCGCGCTGGGCCATGACGCGCTGGCGCATGTCGACCTCTTCGCGCGCCGACTTGGCGAGCGCGCCGAGCACCTGGCGCAGACCCGGGCCGCGCAGGCGCGCGTTGAGGATCAGCGCGGCCACGATGATGTCGGCGGACGCGTCGTTGATCTCGTCGGCGAGCTGCTGCAGGGCCTCGGGCAGCGGCGTACGGGAGCGCAGGCGGTCGACGAGGGCGTCGAGGTGCGGGCGCAGGACCGGCGCGGAGGCGCGTGCGGAGGCGGGGATGGCCTGTTCGAGGCCGACCGCGCCCGCGATGGTGTCGCGCAGCGACTCGGTCCAGGAGGCGAGGGCCTCCACGCGTTTCATGGCGGCCTTCTCCTCGGAGGCGCCGCCGAAGAGCTTGTCCCAGAAGAAGACGAGGACGGCCGTGGCGATACCGGCGACGGCCCACCGGGTGAGCAGCAGGACGACGATGCCGGCGAGGGCCGCGACGGACCCGCGGCGACCGGCGAACCGTACGAGTTCGGAGGCCCGTTCGCTCGCCTTCTGCTTCTCGTGCTCGGGCTTGGCGGGCAGGCCGCGGACCGCGACGGCGAGCAGGGCGAGGCCGCCGCCCACCGCGATACCGCACGCCAGCGCGTACAGGACCGTCGTGGAGAACAGCCCGCCCATGGAGCCGAGCGAGTCGAGAGCGGCCAGAGTCATGCTCGGTTCGTCCATGGTCATGGTCGGTTCATGCATGATCAGTTCACCCCCAGTTCCCGCCGGGCAGGCGATAGCCGTACTGGATCAGGTCTTCGAGGCAGGACAGGGGCGCGTGCGGCAGGACCCGGCCGTCCGGTGTCTCGGCGAACACCTCGCTGGACAGGACGCGTCCGTCGACGCCGTTGACCTCACGGATCGAGGTGACCACGCGCTGGAGCCGGCCGCCCGACTCGAAGTTGTTGCGCCGCTGGACGAAGACGACGAAGTTCACCGCGCCCGCGACGAGCATCTGGCTGGCCTCGATGGGCAGGCGTTCGGTGGCCTGGAGCGCATACGTGGAGATGCGGTTGAACACCTCGTGGGAGCTGTTGGCGTGGATCGTGGACAGCGAGCCGTCGTTGCCCTGCGACATCGCGTTCAGCATGGTGACGATCTCGTCGCCGAGGACCTCACCGACGATGACGCGCGAGGGGTTCATACGCAGCGACCGCCGGACCAGCTCGGCCATGGAGATCATGCCCTGGCCCTCGGAGTTGGGCAGCCGTTCCTCGAACGCCACGACGTTCGGGTGCAGGTCGGCGAAGGTGTCGAGGCCCAGTTCCAGGGCGCGTTCGACGGTGATGAGGCGTTCCTGCGGCGGGATCTCGTTGGCGAGCGCGCGCAGGAGCGTCGTCTTGCCGGCGTTGGTCGCGCCCGCGATCATGATGTTCTTGCGGGCCCGGACCGCGCAGGCGAGGAAGTGCCCGACCTCGGGGGTGAGCGTGCCGTTGCCGACGAGGTCCGACATGAAGACCTTGCCCATGCGGGCGCGACGGATGGACAGCGCGGGCCTGCGGGTCACGTCCATGACGGCGGACAGTCGCGAACCGTCCGGCAGCCGCAGGTCGAGTTGCGGGTTCGCGGAGTCGAAGGGCCGGGAGGACAGACCCGAGTAGGCGCCGAGGATCTGGATCAGCTCGATGAGCTCCTCGTCGGTCTCGGCGACGGGATCTCCTCTGACCTCCTCGCCGTTGGCGTAGCCGACGAAGACCTGGTCGTACCCGTTGATGTCGATGTTCTCGACCTCGGGGTTGTCGAGCAGCGGCTGGAGGCGGCCGACACCGAAGAGGGCGGCGTGCACGGCTGCCGCGTACTGCTCCTCGGTCTCGGCGTCCAGGGGCGTCCGGCCGGAGTTGATCTCCGTGCGGGCGTAGTCCTCCAGGATCTGGGCTATGACCGCGCGGGCGTACTGGCGCTCGTCCTCGTTGGACATCGGCGTGACGCCGGAGACCTGGTCGAGGCGGCGCTGCTCGGCGATCCGGTCACCGGCGTCCTGCCGGAACCGCTTGACCAGCTGGTGGTCGACAGCGGTCATCGGCCGGCTCCGGCGGTGGGCTGTCCGTGGGGACCGCCGGCCGGTACGGACCAGGCCGCGCCGAACTGCTGGTAGAGGTCCGAGGTCACCTTGCGGGCCGAGCGGATGAGCAGCGACTTGTCGAGCCGTCCGCGCTTGCGGCCGGCCAACTGGTCGGCGCCCGTGGGGTCTTCGGCGATCGTGCCGACGACACGGGCGCCGGTCTGCCCGGCTGTCAGCATGTCGTTGACCTGGTGGACGATCTTGGCGGAGTCACCCGGGTCGGTTATGAGCACGACGCCGATGAGGGGCGTGCCGAGCGGCGCCGCACCGCGCGGTCCGCCGTGCAGCCTGGTGGTGAGCGCGGCGGCCCGGTCGCGGACCCGCGCGATGGCCTCCGGCTCGGTGCGCGACACGAGCAGGACGAGCGCGGCCTGCGAGAACATCTCGACGGCCGGGGAGTCCCCGCTGATCCGTCCGCAGTCCGCTATGACGTCGGCGGGCGCGTGCTCGGAGTCGGCGAGCTGCGCGAAGGCGCGGCCGAGGGTGGGCCACAGACCCGCGAGCCCGGCCGCCTGCTCGGCGTGCCCGAGCCCGACGAGCACTTCGAGACCACCGCTCAACGGCTGTACGTGGTCCCAGAGTTGATCGGGTACGAGGCCGCGGCGGGCGGTGGCCGCGATGGACAGCATGCCGGTGTTGGGGTTCAGCGGTCCGCCGTGCGCCGCGGCACTGCGGTACACGAGGTCGCCGCCGGCCGGGTCGGTCTCGGCGAGCAGCGTGCGGCGCGGCCAGACCGCCGCGAGAGCGACGGCCGTCGTGGTGACGCCGGGGGAGCCTTTGTCCGCGGCGAGGGCGATGAGGGCCATGGTGTGTGTGACTCTCCGCCGCTAGTTGCCGGGAACCTTGACGAGTGCGACCTGGTTCGCCGCGGCGGCGCGGGCCAGCGCGGCGGCGTCGCTCTCGTCGACGGTCACGGTGATGCGCTGGTTGGTGCTGCTGATGGTGCTGTCGCCCTTGCCGTCCGGCACGTAGGTGACACGGGCGTCGTCGACGATCGGAGTGTCGGAGCTGCCCGCGGAACCGGTCGAGCCGGAACCCGTCTCGTCGTCCGAGTCGGAGTTCGAGTTCGAGGAGCCGGTGTTGCCGACCTGGTAGGCGGCCACGAGGTCGCCCGACTGGATGCCCTCCGGGTACTGGCCCTCCTTGAGGGAGAGGCCGACGATGGCCTTGCCGTCCGCGAGGCTGCTCTTGGGGCCGAACATCTGGCCGATGACGAGGGTGCCCGCGTAGATCGTGGACTTGGCCTTGAGTCCCCTGAGGGTTTCGAGCTGGTTCCACTTGATGTAGTTGACCCCGGCGTCGTCGGCCACCAGCACCGACTCCACCTTGCTGCCGACGGACTCGCCGGCCTGGATGTCACCGGTCACCTTGATGACCTCGATACGGTCACCCGCGCGCAGTACGAGCATGGTCGCGCCGAGCGCACCCACGAGGATCAGCAGCACCGCGAGCGCGGCCAGCGCCGGTTTGCGCTCGCGAGGCGGCGAGGGAAGGCGCTCCCCCATCGTCGGCTGAACCGGCGCGGAGGAACGGTTGTTGCCCGCCCCCGTACGCTCTTGGATCTTCACGCAACCGCTCCCCGTACACCCAAGAAGGTTTTCGTCATTCAGGACACTTGGCACACTTGACGCACTCGGCCCTCACGGGGCGTACCGTCCGACCCGGTCGAATAGCCGTCGAAAAGCTGTCGAACAGTCGTGGCCGGAACGAGTGTCAAGCCGTCGCACCGTATCAGCAGCACATAAGCCCCTCAAGGCGCGACCACGACCGCGAACCTCACCCACCACGACGTTATCCACGCGCAACGCGGGGCGTCCGGTTCCCACCCGGGAGAGGTGCCGCACACGGCCTCCCTCACGGGCCCGCCACTGTGCACCAGCGAATCATCCGCGCCCGCCCGGCCGGGCGCCGGTCACGCTCCGTCCATCATCCCTGCACGACACGCTCACGGGGGCTCGTCGAGGGCGTGGGACGATCTTCAGCCGAGGGTGGACGAGGCGGGGACGACGGGTGGCCGTCGGTGACGGGGCGGAGTTGGTTGCGGTGACGGGACTTCTCCCCGTGAGTGGTGCGGCGCTGTCCAGGGACACCCGGCTCCTCTCCTGCGTACGCGACATCGGTACCCGCCCGGGCATCGACTTCGACTACACGGACGACGCGGCGACGGCGGAGATGCTGGAGCGGCACCGGCGCGCGGTGGGCGCCGCCGAACACGGCCCCCTGATGTGGCTGGGCACGCTGGTTTTGGTCGCGGGTGTCGTGTGGCCGTTCGCGGGCTCGGCGGTGCCCGCCTTCGACGGCCGCCCGGAGCCGGCGTACGGGCCGGCGATCCCGCTGTTCCTCGCGGCCGTGGCATGCCTCACGTTCGTACGGCGCCGCTGGAAGCGGCAGTTGCTGCACCCGAGGCTGACGGGCTACCGGCACGTACTGGGCCTGGCACGCGCGCACGGGGTGCCGGTGACCCACGTACCGCGCTGGCTGGTGGGCCGGCCGATGAGCGGGGACCGGGAGACGGTGCCGATTCCTGTGTACGGGGAAGTGGGGGCGCTGCCGGCGGAGCCGACGTCTGCCGCCGAATCCCCCGAAGAGGTGAAGCCGCCGTCAACGGCACCGACTCCCCCGCCCGCCCCCGAGGCCGTACCAGCGACCACTCCCGCGCCGGCCGTCGCGCCCGTGAAACCCGCGGCGGTCGCGTCGTACGAGGCGACCGCGGACGAGGGAGGCCGGCACGGTGAGGCGGGCTGCCTCCTGCTGTTCGTGGGCCTCGGCGGTGTGATCTGGGCGTTCTCCGAGACGGACCCCCTCGGCTACGTCGCCACCGCCCTCGCCGTCCCCCTGGCGATCGCGACGTGGGTGGCGGGCGCGCGCAGGGGCAGCGAGCGGCAACGCCTGCGGGAGTCGGCGGTGGAGTACGTACAAGCCCTCGCCGCCGCCCAGTCGGCGGGCGCGACCGTGCCCGAACTCTCGCCGGTGCTGCGCGGGTTGCTGGAGGAGGAAGCGGCGAAGGACCGGGGCTGACCGAAGCGGCGCGGATACCGCCACGCGAGCGGTGGACCTAGTCCGTGCCGTATGCGCGCAGCACGACGACCAGTTGCACCGGGGTATCCGTGTCGAGGTCCGCCCGCTCCTGCTCGACCTCGCGGTACCAGAGCGTGAACTCCACTTCCACGGACGGCCCGTCACCCTGAATCCACGCGGCGGCGTCATCACGGCTCCAGGTGGTCGCCCAGCCCTTGACCGGATTCCTGCGCTCCCCCACCCAGCCACAGCCGACGAGAACCGACTCCACGGCCTGCCCCGTGAGCTGTCCGAGGTCGGACAGACGACTCATCTCCGCGCTCAGGTCGATCATTTGCCCCCTCCGTCGGCCGGACCTGGATCATGGCTGCCAGTTCCCGTTCGAGAAGCGACAGGAAACCCGCCAGATCCGGGGCGACGACCTCGGGCGGAACAGCCCCTGCCGTGTAGACGCCTCCTTCGACCCTCGAAGGGGGCAGGCGGTACACGGTCGACCCGTCGGTGACACTCAGCGCGAACAGCGCACCTCCGCCGTCGGATCCGAAGACGACGACGGAATCTTCCCGCGGGCCGACGATCCGCGTCGGAAGGTCGCCACGCAGCCCGGCCACGGTCCGGCTTTCCGAGTGCACGAAGAAGCCCGAGCCGACGTCCGGGAGGCTGACCTGCTCCACGCAGCGGTAGAAGGCGGTCAGCCCATCGGGTAGGCCTTCCACGGTGGCTGAACTCGCGGCGCGCGTGACGCGGTTCTCGTCCGGCGAGTAGCCGAACTCGGACGCGAACCGCTCCATGAAGGTCGAGCACAGCGTGTCCATGCGCCCGGCCCATCCACCGATCCACTCACCGATGACGGTCACGCCAGCATCAGTCGTGGCAAGTACGGCGTGTGCGGCAAAGGGCTCAGAGCCATTCACCTTCGCCCTCGTCGTCGGCCCCCTCGTTCGTGCCGTATGCGCGCAGCACGACGACCAGTTGCACCGGGGTATCCGTGTCGTCCTGCTTCACTCCGGCCAGCACGACCTTGTCCGCGACCCTCCACGCCGTGTGCTCGATGAAGTCCGCGCCACCGGTCAGGTCCTCGCCGGAGGCTTCGAGACGGGGCCCGAGCGCTCCGGAAAGCAGTTGGTCCACGACGGGCGGCAGTTCGGCGACAGCGGCGTCGTACAACTCGTCCATGTACGTGTCGAGGTCCGCCCGCTCCTCCTCGACCTCGCGGTACCAGAGCGTGAACTCCACTTCCACGGACGGCCCGTCACCCTGAATCCACGCGGCGGCGTCATCACGGCTCCAGGTGGTCGCCCAGTCCTTCACCGGATTCCTGCGCTCCCCCACCCAGCCACAGTCGACGAGAACCGACTCCACGGCCTGCCCGGTGAGCTGCTGAAGGTCGGACAGCCGGCTCAATTCCACACTCAGGTCAACCATTTACTCATTCCGCTCATTCCGTTACCGGGCACATGAAAGACGGCCAGTGTACCATCGGCTATCGCCTCCGGGAATTTACTGCCAAGCAATTCCCGGAAATGCGCGGCACCCGCAGCATTTGATATCGCATAACGAACACCCTTTCCTCCGAGGCCGTTGTTCAGCTCCATCAGTTTGGCCGCCTGATCGGTTATCTTCTGCTCGTTGTAGAACTTGCTCTCTGGGTTGTAGGCGGACTTGGCCCATTCGCTCTCCCGGCCACCGGTGAATTTCGCCTCCATGATCCAGCCACTCGTGGGACCGCCGTCCACATGCACGGCTCGACCGTCCGAGAGCTTCCAGACCTGTTCGTAGTCAAGCCCGGAGACAACGCGCTGATACCGGAACGAAGGACGCTTCAGCATCTTCTCCGTCAGCCAGGCCAGCCCCTTGAAGGTGGGGCAGGACTGAAGCCCCAGAGGGTCCGACCAGGTGAGCGGATTGACGACATACGCATAGTGGTCCGACCCGGCCATGAGCCCGAGAGGGTCCGGCGAGATGTAGCGGGCCGAGTGAGGATCGTAGTAACGGAAATGGTTGTAATGGAGCTCACTCTCGGCATCGAAGTACTGTCCGGGAAACCGGAGAGCACATTCGCCTGTCGGCCGGTCCTGTCCCCGCAGCTCTCCCCACAGGTACGAGCTGCTCTTCCAGGTCGGCCGCCCCTCGGGCGAGATGAGTTCGGTGGGGCTGCCGGCGAGATCACTGACGATGAGCCGGAAGCGGCGGTCCACTTCTTCCTGCGGCGCGTCCCGCATCCACTCGCGCCGGTCCTGGACGACAGGCCGGTGACTGTCGGGCGTGTACTCCCAGGTGACGCTGGCGCTGCGGTCCGCTCCTGCGTCGCGTATCTCCTCCGCCAGACGATTTCCGTCCCAGACGAAGAAGACCGCTTCGTCGACTTCGCCCGAAGGATTGAGCCGCTCTTTGGATATCCGACGGCCGAGCGGGTCGTAGGTATAGCGCCAGGAGTCGCCGTCCGGAGTGAGCAGATGCGTAAGCCGGTCGTCGGCGTCCCACGAGTAGGTCCAGCTCTTCCGGCCACCGGAGAGAGTTCTCCTCGTACGGCGGACCACACGCCCCTGCGCGTCGTACTCGTAGGTGGTCCGGTCGGCCCGGGTCAGGCGCTTCCCGGCGTAGGTGAAGCGTCGCGAGGTCCCGCTGTCGCCTCCCCGGTCGGCGCTGTCGGCCGGCCCTTCGACCGGTCCGGCGGCCACTCCCGCCGCCGTCGTCCCGGAGGACGTCAAATTTCCGGAGGAGTCGTAGGCGTAGCTCTCGGTCCAGGTCTCTGCCCGGACCGAGGTCACCCGGCCCCCGCCGTCCAACTCGTACTGCGTACCGCCCCTCTGGAATTCCGTCGTCCCCAGCAGACCGGCGGCGCCGTGAAGGTATTCGCGGTCGATCACCGCGGTGGCGAAGGCGCCTCGTTCCGGCCCGTCGTCCGCGGCTGCGACCTGCTGCCGACGGAGACGATGCGCCTCGTCCCAGCTCTGCCGCACCGAGACCCGGTCGTCCAGCCGAAGCTCCGCTTCCCTGCCCGCGGCATCATGCGCGAAGCTCAGGGCGTGGCCGAAGGCGGCCAGTTCGCTCGGCAGGCCGTCGGCGTCGTAGGACCACTGGCTCCGGGCTCCGGATGGGGTCACCCTTGTCGTTCGCCGTCCGGCCAGGTCATAGGCGAAGGTACTGGTACGGCCGTTGACCGTCTCCTCGGTGACACGCCCGTAGTCGTCGTGCCGGAGCGTGATCCTGGCACCGGGAGAGACCGCCTCCCTCAGCAGTCCGGCATCGTCGTAGTGGAACTCCGTGGCCGAGTCTCCGACGCGCTTCAGCACGACGTTGCCGTTCACATCACGCTGGTATTCGACCTGCTCGCCAGCTCCGTTGGTCTGCCTGACGAGGCGGCCCACCTCGTCGTGCGTGTAGGTGAGGAACCTCGCGTCGAAGTCCTCCTCCGCCACCAGACGGCCGACCTCGTCGTACGCATACTTCCAGGTGAGGCCCCGGTCGTCGGTGACTGTGGCGAGCCGGAGTTCGGTGTCGTAGTCGAAGCGGAGCGTCCCGTTCAGGGCATCGCTCCTGGCCACCAGCAGGTCGAAGTGCGTGTACTCCGACCTGGTGGTCGCCCCGGCGGGATCGGTGTACGAGAGGAGATTTCCCTCCGCGTCCCAGCTCCAGGACTCCACACTCCCGTCGGGCCCGGCTCTCCGCTGCCGCATTCCCTCCGTGGTCCACGAGACGCGGGTCACGCCGCCCAACGGATCCGTGATCGCGGTGACCCGCCCGAAGGCGTCCCGGGAGTACTCCACGGTCGCGCCCGAATCAGTCGTGACCCGTGCGGGCAGCCCGGCGGCATTGCTGTCGACGACCACCGTCGCACCCAGTGGATCGGTCACTCCGGTGAGTACGCCCTTCGGGCCGTACGCGAACCGGGTCACCGCACCGCGGGGTTCGGTCACAGCGGTGCGATTTCCGTGGTCGTCATATTCGTACGTGCGCAGCGCACCATCCGCTCCGACCGTCACGACGGGAAGGTGCCAGTCGTTGTACTCGGCGGTGGCCCGCCGGCCGTCGGGCCCGACGATGGACGTGACGTTGCCCGCCTCGTCGTAGGTGTAGGCGGTCTCACGCCCCAGGGGATCGATCTGCTTGAGCAGACGGCCGCGGCGGTCCCACTCCAGTGATTCCCGTCGGCCCTGGGCGTCCGTCACACCGGTGAGCTGATAGAGCTCGTTGTAATGGTGCCGGGTCTCGTGCCCGAGGGAGTTGGTGTACGTCGTCGTCCGATGCTCCAGGTCGTAGGCGATCGCACAGTCCAAGAACCCGTCGGCTCCCCGGCCTGCGACGCAGCGGTCCTCGTCGTCGTACTCGAATCGGTACCAACTGCCGTTGCGGTCGGTCCACGAGGTGATGCGGGCGTGATCGTCGTAGGTGAGCCGGAAGGGCAGGCCTGAGGAGTTACGGATCTCGGTGAGATTCCGCTCGGCCGAATACCCGTAGCGAAGCAGTTCCGTCGCGCCGCGCCCGCCCGTATCCGTATCCGAATCCGAATCCGAATCCGTATCCACATCGTCACGTAGTCGCAGTGCGGTGACCAGGCCGTCCGTCGTCTCGACATCCACGTGATAGCCGCCCGAGTGACGAACCTCGACCGGTGTCCCGTCGGTGCTCCGCTCGAAGTCGATCCGGTTCTCGTTGCGATCGGTCACCGCGGAAAGAGCCATGGTGTACGGCATGCCGGGGAGAGGTTCGGTGATCGCCTCGAAATGGCGGGTGATTCCGGCGGCCGGGTCACTTACGCGTAGCGTGCCACTGTCGGGCCCGTCCCACTCCAAAGGCCACTCAGGGCCTTCCAACGGCATAGTCGTCTCATGCGGCCGAGGCGCCGGATAGGCCAGGACCATGCCGTCCTCCGCGGCGAACATGACGCCCTGACCGTCCAGTTCGATCCGCTCATCGAATGTGGACGCCCATGATGTCCCGAACCACCGGCCTTCGCGATAGGTGGAGATGTGGGTGCGTCGCAGAACCATCGCCAGCAGCCCGGGAAGTTCGACGTCCGTGTCGTACATGAGCATTTCACCGGTGACCATGTCGATGGGATCACCCCCGGGACAGCGCCCGGCAAGCGCCTTCGCCCGCTTGGCCAGATCACCCGCACCGCTCCTGAGGGATTTCGCCAGACCCCGCAGCCCTTGGGCCATGCCCTTGAGGCCTATCTTCCCGAGCCCCTTGAGTCCCTTGGCGAGCCCACCGAGGGTGGTCAGCCCCTTCATCCCCGGAATGCAGTCGAGGGCGGCGAACGCCACATCCCACAGGGACGCCTGCCCCTTCATATATTTATTGAGGGTGTCCGCGAGAACGATCAGCGCGGCAATGAGCACGATCGCGCCGAGGATCGGCCCCCCGATGATGAGGGCGATGATGCCGAGAACGGCGACGACGACCTTGCAGACGGCGACGATGGTGTCCCAGTTGTCGACGAACCAGTCGCCGACCTCCTCGTACCACTTACGGTTCTGAATCCCGGCGTCGGAAGCGTCGTCGAGCTTGCGCTTCGCCTCCCCCGCGGCGTCCTCACGCATCTGACGGGCATCCGCGGCCATCTTCTTCGCCGCGTCGAGGGCACTCTGCGCGGAGGTCACATCCGACTGAGCGGCGGTGTGCGCGTCCTTCGCACTCTGGGCGTCCCTCGTCGCGGCCCGCACCTTCGCCTCATCCGGCTTCGGAACGTCCTTGCCCGCCGCCCCGGGATCATCCTTGTACTTATCGGCTTCCTTGTTGGCGCGGGTCACCCACGAATCAGCCGACGACAGCTTGGACTTGGCGGACGAGAGGTCGGCCTGGGCTTCACGCCCCTTGACGAGCGCCTTGTCGGCGAGGACTTGGGCCCGCTCCAGCTGCGGCCAGTACGCCGCCAGCGCGTCCCCCGCCAGGTCGTACGACTTCTTCAGCTTCTTGAGATTCTTCGGCACCCCGGAAAACTCGTCCCGGAACACATCCGCGGTCTTGCCCACCATCGCCAGGACGGCATCCTCATCCGCCATCCCCTTCACCAGCCGCAGCGCATCCTGCACGTCATCGGCGAAATCGTGCAGGCTCTTGGCCAACGACTTCACCCGGACCGGATCCCCAGGCGTCGGATCCTTCTCCAGATCCAGCACATGCCAGTCCGTCGGCCGATACCCCGCCACCACGCAACCCCCGTCACGCCAACCCCGTCAACCACACGTACGCACAAGTGAAGTTACTTGGTACGGGCGTTCGGTGAAAAGGTCACGAGGTCTGCCGGAGGTCGGCCTACTCCGCGAAGCGGAACGTCGACGTGATCGCGTCGAAGATGTCGAAGAAGGAGTCCGCGAGGTCGAGCACCTGGCTGCTCCCGGCGACGAGGGCGACCTTGCCCTCCTGGCCCGGGACGGGGATGAACGTTTGCATCAGCACGGCGCGGATGGTGCGCTTGAGGGCGTCATCGGGTACGGGGATGTCCTCGATGCCGTACGTCCGCGCGGCCGGGCCCACGTCCGGGATGTCGACCGTGGTCACCTTGCGCCACGCGTCGCCCTCCTTCTTGGCCTCGCGCACGGCGAGCCGGCCCGCCATGACCTGCGGGTCGGTGGAGAGGGGCTCGCCGTCCTTCGTACGCCCGCCGACGAGGGAGACGGTGATCGATCCGGTGATCGGGACGTCACCGCCGAAACTCTCGGCCATGCAGCCGCAGTACAACGCGCCCGACTTCCATGCGTCCGCCGCGGCCTTCTGCAGGAAGGCGGTGTACGTGTCCTTGTACTTGCGCACCTCCGGCTGCTGCCGCACGCGTTCGTCGACCATGCGCCGGATCGAGTCGCCCCGCGACTCGGGCCGCACGTCGAACTCCCACCACGACTCCGGCACCTTGATCCGAAAACCACCGCGCTCGATGGTGAGCGTTTCCATGTAGCGGGCCATGTCGGCTGTACTCCCCCGGTCGGGCACGACGGTCGCGAAGGCTGCGAAGGCCACGACACGAGCTGACGTTCGTGACCCGGGGAGAGCCTACGAGGTCCGGTGCCGGTACGGACCCGGACCCGGCCCCGGCGACGTACCGGGCGAAGTGCCAGAGTGAGGCGCGGGCGGAGACCGCCTTCGAATTGTCGACCGCGAACCCGAGGATGCAGACAGAGATGGACTACTGGCAGCCCGGTCCGGGAGAAATCCTGCTGACCCGTACCCCGGTCACCTTCGCCTCGGGTGCCGCAGCGCGTGTCCGGGGGATGCGCTGGTTCCGCGACACCGAGCGCAATGACATCCAGAACGAGTTGCCGGGCTGGCCCGCAGGGCGGGTGTACGCGGCCCGTTCGGGTGGCGGCGCGCTGGGGCTTGGCATTCTCAGGACTGTTGCGCTCACCCTGGGCAACCTCGTCGTGGGCGTCATCAGTTCCTTCGGAGGACTGACCGTGGACGGGAATCCGGGCTCGAACCGTACCGACGACCGTGTCGACGAGATCGACGACTTTCCCGTGATGTGGGCAGCGCCTGGCACCATCGCCCGCACTCTCCCCTGGCAGCTGGACCCGGGTCGCGCGAAACAGAAGCACTACCGCACCCACGCGATCGTCACCGACCGCCGTCTGGTCGTCGTGGGCCTGCCCTTCAAGGAGCGGGACTCGGAAACCGTCGAGGACGAGGTGCTGTGGGAGATCCCGCTGTCCGCCATCGGCACGATCGAGCGACGGAACTTCAAGGGCAGCCACGACGTGAAGGTCGTCTTCGCCGACGGCTCCTGGTGCCGGCTCAACAGCTTCAGGCGCGAGGGCCTCACCCGCCATATCGTCGACCAGCCCGACCTCGTACCGCTGGACTCGCTCACCCCGGCCCAGCGCGACACGGCCGAAGCTTTCGTAGCCGCGCAGGCGCCAGATGCCGGAGCTCCGGTGGTCACTCAGAACCTGTGCGGTTGCTACCGAGTGGCCGCGGTGGCGCCAAGCACGGCTCACGGGTTCTTCGGTATTTCCGATCTGGACATGCTCATCGACGCCGACGGCACCGAAGCCGATATCGGCGAGTACCACTGGGAGGACTACTCGCCCGACGAGCAGGAGGAACTGCGGAGTGCACGGCACTTCCCGCCTTCCGCACTCGGCGACTCGCCGAGGTAGCCACCTTCCCGGTACCGCACCGGCCGAACGTCAGCCCTGCGCTGCGGAGACCCTCGTCGCTGCAGGCGTGATGCCCGACAGGTCGCGGACGGTGACGCTGTTGCGGTCCTGGACCGAGCGGCCCAGGGCGTACTGCGGCCACAGGCCCGCCGCCACGCGCCGACTGCGTTCGCTCCACTCCAGCGCCGGGGCGCTGCTGGACTTGTAGTAGTTGAGGGCGTAGCCGCCCGTGTGGATCCGCAGCAGGCAGAAACCGCCGGGGTACTCCTTCACCGCGCCCACCTCCTGCAACGTGACGTGCCGCGCCTGCGGGAGGACCGTGCGCTTGTTGCGGTGGGTGTGGCCCGCGTGGTGGAGGAAGACGCCGGGGGCGGCGGCGTACGCGTCGAGGATCGTGCGGGCCTGGCGACGGTTGAGGCGTTGCCCGCTCGTCACGGGGAACGGCGAGTTGCGCACGGTCAGCGGGTGGTGCCCGAAGACCAGGGTGGGCTGGTCCTTGTGTGCCTTCAGATCGGCCTGGAACCAGGCGAGTTGCCGCTCGGACAGACCACCCGAACCGGCGCCGCTCCCCTTCTTCTCGTACGTGTCCAGTCCGACGATCCGCAGCCCGCCGAGGTCGCGGGCGAAGTACGCGACCCCGGCCCCGGCCCCCGACTCGCCGCCCGACCCGTCGTCGGCGGGGAACGCGTCCAGGAAGTTGTCCCCGCGCCGCCCCTGAGGGCCGTGGTGTCCGCGCCGGTCGTGGTTGCCGCGTACGACGAAGTAGTCCTGCCCGTGCGTGCCGAATCCGTCCAGCAGGCGTCTGGCCTCCGCCAGGTCCCGTGGCGCCCCGCCGGCGGATATGTCCCCCGCGGCCAGCAGATGGCGGGCGCCGCGCCGGTGCGCCTCCTCCACCAGCGCCCTTCCCATGATCTCCGGGTACGGGCCTAGGCCGAGCCGCTGCGAGATCCCGCGCAGCAACGGCACGCCCGTCACCAGTCCGGCGGTGGTCTCGCCGAGATGCAGGTCGTTGCAGAGCGCGACCGACAACAGGTGGCGGCCGGGCGGGGGTTGGGGGGTGGTGAAGGAGTACGGGCCGCCGTGGGAGCCGAATCCGTGGAGGGAGGTTCCGACGGCGTTGCCGCTCACCAGGTGCAGGGGCGTCGGTGTAGCCGCCGAACCCCGGGAACGGGCCTGGTAGTAGTACGTCTGACCGGGTTCGAGACCGGTCAGCTCCACATAGTGGTGCGCGGTGTGGCGGTCCTCGGAAGCGGTCCGGTTCAGCCGGGCGGGGTGAGTGCCGTAGACGACCTCGCCCTCCGTTTCGACACCGGTGTGCCAGGTGATGACGGCCAGGTCCTCGGTGAGGGTCACCAGTTCCAGGTTGAAGGCGGACACGGCGTCGGGGTCGGGGCTTCGGTCGGGGTCGGACGGCCGGCGCGCCTGCGCCGCCCCGCGACAGGCTGCGGAGTGGAGGGTTCGGAGGAGGGCGTGCGGGGCGGAGAGGCAGCATGGCATGCCTGTTTTGTGCCCACGTGTGGTGAACGCGAACTTCCAAGGGTCCTTACGGACGCCTACGGCTGTCCCACGACTCTCCCCCGGCTGCCCTACTGCTGTCCTACGGCTGTCCTACGGCTGTCTTACGACTCCTGCCCGTCGCCAGTCGTCTCGGGGTACGCGACGAAGGTGCCCTTGGCGGGCAGGGTGATGACGAGGCCGCGTTCGCGGAGTTCGCGCGTCGCCCGGCGGGCGGTCAGGTGTGCGACCCCGTACTCCTCCGCCAGGTCACGCTCACCCGGCAGCCGCGCCCCCGGTGACAGCTCCCCGGAACGGATGCGGGCCTCGATGTGGTCCGCCATATGCATATAGATGTAGGCGATCTTCGTCGGGTCGATCGGCCACTGTCCTGACTCCGGTGTCATATCGAACAACGTACGACAGCAGTGAACTGCATGACTCGTTGGAGCACACCTAACCGCTATACACCTCCCAGTTGCACCCTGTAGCGCGCCTGTTACGCAAAACACCCCGGCGACGGTGCGACCCGTCCCGGGGCATGGCCAACGCTTATTAGGAGCGTCAACGTGCTGGACCTTACTCTCCGCCTCCTCGCCAGGGTGCTGAACCTGTGCACCCCACGCCCGCGCGGGCGGCACCGCCTGGGGGCACTCCCACCCCTCCGATTCATCCCGGTCCCGCCGCCCCGGCACAACAGGATCCTCACCGGCCGCGCGGCCGAACACCGCCGCCAACGCGAACGCCGCCGAGCCCTCTACCTCGCAACGGTCGGCATCGACGTCGGACCGTACCGCATCCACGGCACCCCCGTGGCCGCCCGATGACACGCCCCGCGGTGCGGATGTGCGCCCGCTGCCACCGCGTAACGACCCAGCCGGTGCTGGTCCACGAGGTGCACGCGGCGACGGGTCCCGGCTTCAACGTCTACGCGCGCCCGGAGTGTGCGGACCAGTACCCGCCGATGACCGACGTACTGGAGCTCACACAACCCCCTCTTCGGAGCGCGCGCCTCACCCTGCGGGTCTACACGGTCGACGCGCGGGGCACCGTGACCGGGGAGCGGAGCAGGGTCGAGATCCGGACCGGCGGAGGAATCGGCCCGTTGCCGCCGCCACTGCCGCAGACGTCGGCGTATCCGCCGTGCGGATGTCCGCACTGCCGGGCGTCGGAGCGCGGCGCGGCCCAGCAGAACTGAGGCGCCTCGGGCCCCGGACGCGTGTCGGCGTCCGGGGCCCGGGGCATGTCCGGGCGCACCCCGAGGCGCAACCGGGGGCGTACCCGGGACCGCTGTGCGCTCAGACACGATCGGGTCACTTACGCCGTCGGCTTGCCCTGATTTCTCCATGTCCGACCGGCCATGGCGGGAAGTTCGCGGTAGCGAAACCTTTGGCCCCACGGATACCGTCGCAGCTCTTGAATACGTCCAAATCTCACGGGGGTTCACTGTGAAGCGCCGCTCTTTGCCCGTTGCTGCCGCGCTCGTCGCGACCGCAGCTCTGCTGCTCACGGCGTGCGGCGGCGGGGATGACAAGTCCAGCGACAAGGACAGGATCGCGGGCGCCGACGAGGGATCGAAGAAGCCGACGAAGTCGGCGGAGCCGGCGGGGGCGGCGAAGGACAAGCCTGACGGCGTGGACGTGTCCTTGCCCAAGGACATGAAGCTGGTCTTCGACTGGGACAAGCCGAAGGCCAAGAACGAGGCGGCGGCTATGGATGACGCCGCGAACTACCTCCGCGCCATCTACAAAGGCGTGCACGAGCGCACGGCGGAGGGCGCGGCCGTGACCGCCTACTCCACCGGTGACGGTCTGCACTACGCGCAGGTGCAGATCGGCGAACGGCTCGACGGTGGCTGGACAGCCACCGGAACTCGCCGCTTTTACGACAGCGCCACCCGGTCCACCACGAACGGCAACTCCGTGGAGGTCGCGTTCTGCTCGGACGCGAGCAAGTTCTACGGCAAGGAAGTCAAGTCAGGGAAGGTCCTCAAGACCGACCCCAGCCCCACGGACTTCAGCCACTACAAGATCATCATGGTCAAGTACCCCACAGGCGACGACTTGTGGCAGGCGTCCAAGGTCTTCGTCGAGGAGGAGGCGGCGAAGTGCCAGTGAAGGCGGCTCGGCGTACACCACTCAGCGTTGGCGCAGTCGCCCTGACGCTCACCGTCGGCACTCTCGTCCTCGCGGCACCGGCCCATGCGGGAGAGACACCCCGCGATGGCACCGGCGCCAGCGCTGATGGAAAAGGCGGGAAGGACTCCACCGGCATCTACGCCGCCGCCAGCGTCCAGTACTCCGGAGCCGTCACCAAGAACGGCAATGCCGGAAACGTTGCGTCCGCCGACGTCAACTGGACGCCGCCTTCCTGCTGGTACGCCCCGTACATGGGCGCCAAGGACTTCAAGAAGAAGATGTCCGAGAGCCTGAAGTCCCAGATGGGCAAGCCCGGCATGGCCGGTCACGCAGGCGCGGCGCTCGGCGAGACACAGCGCCACTACGAGGACGAGTTCGGCTGGACCGACACCCCCGGCTACAAGGACTACAACGTCGACAAGGACGGCGAGGGGATGTTCTGGGCCGGCGTAGAGAACCCGAACGAGCCGGACTACCTCAAGCGGACCGCATGCTCCGACATGCCCTTCTGGGTCGACAACGGCGAGGCCCCGCCCGCGCGGTACGAGCAGGCCATCACTCCGGAGATGCTGGCGGCTCTCGCGTACCAGCACATGGAACTGCCCGGCACCAAGGTGACGCTGGCCCCGGAGGCCATCACCAAGGTGAACCTGCCGACGTGGGCGTGGCTGGACGAGGCGGTGTTCGACGAGGTCCAGGCAACAGCCGCGATCAACGTCCCCGGCTTCAACATCCAGGCGACCACGACGGCGAAGCCGAAATCCCTGACGCTGAGCCCGGGTACGGCGGACGCGACGACGATCCCGGCCGACGGCGGCTGCCCCATAGTCGACGGCAAGATCGGCGAGCCCTACGCCAAGGGCAAGGCCGGGGAGACGCCGCCCTGCGGCATCATCTACCGCCGCTCCTCCGGCGGCGAGACGCTCCCCCTCAAGGCCGCCCTCACCTGGGAGATCAGCTGGACGGGTACGGGCCAGGCGGGCGCGGTCGGCATGCCGGACGGCACGATCGAGGCGGTCCAGAACATCACGGTGGAGGAAATCCAGTCGGTGAACCGCTGACTTCCCTTCCCCTCCCGACCCTCCGTCCCCCACACGAGTGGCTATGAGTACTCATGAGTGACCTGCGCCTCGAGGACACCGTCTTCGAGGATCTGAAGAAGACCTTCTCGACGATCAGCGACCGGATGGACAGCGCGCGCCGCACGCTCCGCGGGGCGGACGGCTCCGCGGTCGGCGAGAGCGGACTCGTCGAGGACGTGCACGAGTTCGCCGACGACTGGGGCTACGGCATCAAACAGCTCGGCAAGCACACACAGGGTGCCGTGAAGATGATCAACAAGATCGGCGAGGAGTTCGGCAAGCTCGACCACGATCTCGCCGAGTCCCTCAAGACGAAGAAGAAGGACAAGTAGACGTGGCCGGCAAGCGCCCCGCCTTCACCCACATAGGCTGGGATCCGACGCCGGGGGACGTCGACGACACCCGGGACCTCGCGAAGAAGCTCGGGGGCCTGGCAAGCGATCTGGGCACCACACTGCGGGAGTTGGAGCGGATCGAGGCCGGCGCCTGGAAGGGCAGGACGGCGGTCGCCTTCACCGAGTACGTCGGCCAGGACGTCACCCCGCTCATCAGCAAGAGCCACGACTCCTTCGACAAGGCCTCGCGCGCGCTGCACCGGTGGGCGAACGAGCTACAGGACTTCCAGGACGAGGCGAACCGCCTGGAGAAGTCGGCCGGCGAGAAGCTGGAGGCCCGCGAGACGGCCCAGCAGAAGGCCGACGCGAAGGGTGACGGCAAGGGCAGCGAGGAACTCGGCAAGGCTTCCGGCGCGGTCGACGAGGTCACCGGCAAGGTCCACGACCTGGAGGACCGCTACAAGCGGGCCGCCGGCGCCATCAGCAAGGAACTCGACAAGGCGGGCGACATAGCCCCGGACGAGCCGGGCTTCTGGGACAAGCTCACCAAGGGGGTTGCGGACACATGGAACTCCGTAGGTGACTGGCTCCAGGAGCACGCCGACCTCATCAAGCAGATCGGCGACGTACTGAGCCTGATCAGCAGCGCCTTGGGTGTCCTCGCCATCATCACCGCGCCCTTCGAACCGATCGGCGCGGTCTTCGCGGCTGCGGCGATGGTCACGAGCGGGGCCGCGCTGCTGACCCACCTGGTGGCCAAGGCAGCGGGTGCGGACGTCAGCTGGGTCGATATCGGATTCGACGCGCTCGGAGTTCTGCCCGGCGTCAAAGGACTCACCGGCACCGCGGCGCTCGCCAAGGGCACCAATGCCGGGGCGCGCGCCGCCAAGCTCGGCTCGGGTTTTGTGGGAGCCGCAGAGGAAAGCAAGATGTTCTTTCTCTTCGGTCCTTCCAAGACGATCCCCGTCATCAAACTCGGCGAGGGGGGAAGTCGTATGACTCTCGCCGTCGAGAGCGGTCTGCAGAACGTCCGCCAAGGACAATGGCTCGGCACCCAGGGAATCAACCTGATCGGGTCGAAGCTACCGTTCGTCAAGAGCGCCGAAGTGATCGCGCCGATCGGTAACGCAGGGCGCGCCCTGGACGCGACCATCAAATCTGCCCTCACCGGCCACAAGGCCAACACCATCGCGAACAACGACTACGGAAACTGACCACCCCCGTAATCGATCCGATCTGCCCCGGTTCGCAAGAGAGAAACAGTCACCCTATGGACAATGCCGGCGAACTCCAGGTCCTGGGCGTGGAAGGCGTGGCCCTGCCACCCATGACCATCCGACTCCCCCAAGGCATGCACGCGATCGAGGTCTCCCTGGACGAGATCGAACGGGCCGAAGCCGTGAAGAGGTTGGTCCGTGACATCTACCCGCGGGGCGAGGAGCGCTTGTGGGAAGCCACGAGCACCCTGTACAGCGCGACTGCGCAGGAGATGCTGTCGGGCGGGGTCTCCTTCTTCGGCATCGGTCTGTACGACATCGGAGACGGTGGCGTGGCGCACTGTTCTCTCACCGTAGCCGTATTCGAATCCGGTACCACGGACCAGGACATCGTGGCCCAAGGAATTTTCGCCGTCCAGAGTCCTGATCCCCTGCGCGACGTGACATGGCTCGACCTGCCCTGCGGCCCCGCGGTCTCGGTCATCTCCTTCCGTAAGCTCATCGTGGACAGTCAGTACACGAAGAGCGGCAAGGACGAGGAACTGACGATGGGACAGATTCAGGTACACATTCCTTTCGCGACAGGCCCGTATACCGCTGTGATCACATTGGATACAGCCTCTGTCGACCAGTGGGATGAGTTCACGCATGCCATTGCCGGAATCGTCGGCTCATTGGAATTCCCGGGGGACGACACAGGAGAGGTGACGCACTGATGGACTGGTACCCCGCCCTCGACGAGGAACTGCTCTTCCGTATCACCGTCAAGTTCGCCACCGGTGTGGCACCCGCGGTGTCCGGCAGCAGATGGTTCCGGGACACCGAGCGCAACGACATCCAGAATGAGCTGACGGGATGGCCCGCCGGCCCCGTCTTCACCCCACACAAGACGGGCGACCAGACCGCCCGCCGCGCTGGCCGTGGCTTCCTCACCGCCATCCCGGTGATCGCCAACATCGTCGCCAACATCGGTGGCGCCGTGGGTTCACCGTTCGGTGGCGTATCCGGGCGAGGAGAACCGGAGGAACCGGAGAACGAGGTCCAAGACTTCCCCGTGCTGTGGGCCGCCCCTGGCGCTCTCGCCCGTACGGTGCCGTGGCAACTGGACCCGGGCCGCCGCCCGGACGGATACAGCACGGATCTCGTTCTGACCAACCGACGGCTGCTCTTCCTCGGCACCCGCACCGGCGCTTCTGACCAAGCCGAGGTCCTGGGCGAGTTTCCTCTGGAATATGTCGCCGAAGCCCGGCAGATGACGTTCAGCGAGATCAGCGCGGATGCACGCATCACCTTCGCCGACCAGTCCTGGATCCGTCTCTTCACGGGCAACCCGACAAGCGCCGAGAAACTCGCCGGAATCCTCTGTGGAAACCTGGAAGCACTACCAGAAAGCGCCCTGACGGAAGCACAGAAACAGCGGGTCTCGCGATTCGTCTCGCACCTGCGCGGTGCTGCACACCCGCCCGTCTACATCAAGCTGCCAAGCGGCATCGTCCTCGTCGAAGTCCCCACTCGTTCCAAGACCGGAAAGGGTGTTTTCAGTACGTCTACGATTCTGATGGACGCCTCGGGAGAGGCAGCGGAACCGGCACCCGGTGACCTGTAGGCACGGGGCCGTGCGGCCGCTCGTCCCACGGAGGTCGTCGTGGCTTTCGCACGCATTCACAACTCACGGGAGTTCACTGTGAAGCGCCGCTTTTTGCCCGCTGCCACAGCGCTCGCCGCAGCCCTGCTGCTCACGGCATGCGGCGGCGGAGACGACAAGTCCAGCGACAACGACAAGACCGCAGGCACCGACCAGGGCACGAAGAAGCCCACGAAATCGGCGAAGTCGGCGGGAGGCTCCGAGGACAACCCCGACGGCGTAGACGTATCCCTGCCCAAGGACATGAACCTGGTCTTCGACTGGGAGAAGCCGAAGGCGAAAAATGAGGCGGCGGCCATGAACGACGCCGCGAACTACCTCCGCGCCATATACCGCGGCGTCGACAAGCGCACGGCGAAGGACGCGGCTGTGACCACGTACTCCACCGACGGCGGACGCCGCTACGCGCAGGTCCAGATCAGCGAATGGATCAAGGGCGGCTGGACCGCCACCGGCACTCTCCGCCACTACGACGCCACCACACGCTCCACCACGAACGGCAACTCCGTGGAAGTGGCCTTCTGCGCGGACGCGAGCAAGTTCTACGGCGAAGAGATCAAGACCAAGAAGATCCTGACGACGGAGCCCAGCATCTCGGACTTCGACCACTTCAAAATCGTCATGGTCAAGTTCAGCACGGTCGAGGACCTGCGGCAGGCGTCCAAGGTGTTCGTCGAAACGAAGGCGGCGAAGTGCCGGTGAACGCCGCTCACCCGGACACACCCTCACTCACCACATCGCGGCGCGATGGCGCGTCCGCGCCGGGCGACCTGTAAGCCGGAAATCCGAAGCCCAACCCATGGGAGGCAGCCAGATGGCAGGATCCGCCAAGCCCCGCAGGCGCAGGGCTGCCGCCCCCTCGCTTCAGTACGAACACCGGCCCGGCAGCGGGTCGGTGCGTGGGGACAAGGGCTCCGGCAAGGGCGGCAAGCTGTTCGGTTGCCTCGTATTCCTTGCCATTGCCACCCCGATCGTCTTGCTCAGCTTCATGAGTGAGTACTGGGGCGACGACACGTGGAAATGGGCGAAAGATGCCTGGCCGGGCGGCACATACGGCTTCGCCGTGTTCGCGGGAGCGCTCGTGCCCTGCGTGCTCATGCTCTTCGTCAAGGCCCTCTCTGCCCTGAACAGGGGATCCTGGAAGGCTCACACCACCCGCTCGATCGGTCGCACGCTGCTGGCCGTCGCGTGCGGAGCGGTGATGCTGCAGCTCATCTCGTTGATCTTCGTTGCCCAGGACACGGGCAAGTGGGGTCGAGGGCCCTCCGGACCGCCCAGCTGGACCTTCCGTACCCAGCCCTGGCTGTGGGCGGTCGGGTTCGCGGCGACGGTCGTCACGGCCGCGCTGTGGATCACCGTGGACATGGTCCGCAGCAGGCGGCGTACGCGAACAGGTCACTCCAGCTTGGCCAGTTCGAATTGAAGCGTTCTGTTGCGTCTAAAACTCACGGGGGTTCACTGTGAAGCACCGCTCTTTTCCTGTTGCTGCCGCGCTCGCCGCGACCGCAGCCCTGCTGCTCACGGCGTGCGGAGGCGGGGACGACAAGTCCAGAGACGACAACAAGACCGCAGGCACCGACCAGGGCAAGGAGAAGTCGGCGAAGCCGGCGAGAGCCTCCAGGGACAACCCCGACGGCGTGGACGTATCCCTGCCCAAGGACATGAACCTGGTCTTCGACTGGGAGAAGCCGAAGGCGAGGAACGAGGCGGCGGCTATAGATGACGCCTCTAACTACATCCGTGCGATCTATCGGGGCGTCAACAAGCGCACGGCGAAGGACGCGGCTGTGACCACGTACTTCACCGGCGATGGACTGCACTACGCGCAGGTACAGATCAACGAGTGGGTCAAAGGCGGCTGGACCGGCACCGGTACTCGTCGTCACTTCGACGCCACCACACGCTCCACCACGAACGGCAACTCAGTAGAAGTCGCGTTCTGCTCGGACGCGAGCAAGTTCTACGGGAAAGAGGTCAAAACGGGGAAGGTCCTCAAGACCGAAGCCAGCCCCAAGGACTTCGGCTACTACAGGATCATCATGATCAAGTTCCCTACGGGCGACGACCTGTGGCGGGCATCCAAGGTGTTCGTCGAAACGAAGGCGGCGAAGTGCCAGTGAGTGAGCCGTTCCGTTCCGTTCCGTTCCACGATCGGACCGCCCCATGGTCGAGAGCCGAGTTCCCTCTTTCATGAGGACACCGCCGGCCGGAATCTGGGCTCTCTCGGCCGCGCGGATCGCCGCGACCAGGATCGAACCAACAGTCCGATCCTGGTCGCCGAGCCTTCCGACGAACGCTCCGAGGCTCCACTGCCGGGCCGTCTTGCCTCACGGGGCAACTGACGCACCCCTTCGGCTCTCTCCAGCGACCCCGCACGCACGACCATTCACCAGACGACGTCGGCGGCCATGAGGACCCTCACAGGTGTTGCAAACACGACCCGTCCGATTTTCCCGTGAGCCTTGGATCACAGAATCCACACATACCCCTCACCCGCGTCGGGGCCAGCGCCGCCACGGCAGCTCAGGCTGCAGACCTGGGAATCCTTACCTCGGACCGTCAGACCCTCCAACCCTCGGATCTCCGGCACGCGCGGACCGGCACCACCTCGAAGCTTCCAGCCACCAACCGATTTGACACCGGCACACGTCAACCAATGAAACGACATACATTCGGTGCGGTCACCACGCTCTACCGTCGAACCCGTACTGGCGAGACACCGCACCCCACAGATACCGTCGTGCCAGTTGCCGTCAGGCCGACCTCGGTCCGCTCTTACCGGCACTGGACGGCAGGATTAACAGGGCGAGCAGGAGCCTCTGTCCAGGCAGCCGTCGTCGCGATCGGGTCATCTCAAGTCACGGGGGATACGTCACCAATGGGTAAAGATGCGGACCTCCGGGTCAATGTCGAACTTCTCTCAGAATCCGAGTCTCGACTCAAGAATCTCAAGAAAGAATTCAATAACCTCGGGAACCGGGCGGACGACATGCGCCCTTACTGGGGCAGTGACGATATCGCGGACGCCATGGGCGAATTCGTTGACAACTGGGACGACTACCGCGCAAAGATGATCGATAACATCGATACCGTCGGCAAGTTGGCCAAATCAACCATGGATGGATTCGGCGGGCTGGACGGGGACTTGGCCAAGGGCCTCCAGGAGGGCAAGGGCAAGAAGAAGTAAACTTGCCTATCGTGCGCCCGGGACCTGGTGGCGGCGCATCAGTCGCGAACCGGATTCGGCAAGTTTAGCAAAGGGGAGACACAACCAGTGGTCGCATCGTCTAAAGCCAGGCCTCGCGACTGGCATCCGCTCGCGGAGTCCGACCCCGTGCCCGGGGATTCCGAAGAGATCCGCGCCGAGGTGAAACACATGAAGGGCGTTGCGGAATCGCTCCGTGAACAGTCCCGACTGCTGCGCGGAATCGGTGACGACGACGAACTCAAAGGCAAGTACGCCGCCAAGCTCAAAGACGAGTCCAGCGTCTTGGAGAAGCATCTTCGCGAGGTCGCCGCCCGCTATGAGCGTGTACACGGGCATCTCACCAACTGGGCCAACGACCTGGAGCACTACCAGGGCGAAGCCGACGCGGTTCTGCGCAAGGCCAAGGAGAAGCAGGACGAGGTCGATGCGGAGAAGGCCAAGAAGGCATCCGGAGACGACAAAGCGGCTAAGCCTTCCGGAAGTGAGACCGACGGAGATCCACTGCAGGATTTCCGCGACCAGCTCGACCGTATCCGCGGCGACCGGGATGAACGCGCCCGCCACTTCGCGAAGAAGATCCGTGACCAACTCGACGACGCCATCGAAGACAGTTGGTGGGACAACGTCAAGGGCTGGGTCCACGAAAACGCGGACTGGATCAAGGTCGTCATCGACGTACTGGGGTGGATCGCGACAATCGTGGGCGTTATCGCGATGTTTGTCCCAGGCCTCAACATCGCCGTCTTTCTGGTGGTCGCGGGCCTTCTAGTCCTGGGCACCAGAATGCTTCTCGTGGCTTCCGGGGACGCCAGCTGGATGGACGTCGCCATGGACTCCATCGGTTTGGTCACCATGGGCATGGGCCGACTCGGCGTATCCCTTCTGAAGGGGGCCAGTTCCTCCACCAAAGCAGCGGCGGCGCTGTCCCGTGTCGGTAAGCTCAAGGACGGCATCCGAGCCAACTCGCGCTTCATGGACGAGCTCGGGCGACTCGCGGCCACGAGCTCGGACGACGCGACCAAGGTCTTCGCCAAGGAAATGCGGCTCTTCATCCGCAAGAAGATCCTCGACGACGCGGGACGGGTGTCCATGGATTCCCCGCAGCTCAGCAAGCTCGCGAAAGCGGCCCACCTGGGCGATGACGAGGCCGCCGGCTTGTACGCCAACATCGCCAAAAACGGGGAGGCTTTCCCCGATGCGGTCTCGAACATCACGCGTATCGGTTCGAACGCGGGATACGGCCTGTCCCTCGCCGGGGCGTACATCGGAACCGGCGCCGACGTCATCGACAAGAGCCTGGGGCAGAGCGACGCGATCGCAGCCGCGCACGAGGCATTGGGCACTGCGGACAAACCATTCAGCGAGACGTACAACGACTGGAAGGCGAACACATGGCTGCCGCCCGTCGACACGCACTGGTGAGTCAACACGCACCAATAAGCGAACAGGACGCCCGAGCGAAGGTCGAGAGTTGATGTCTTCCAACCAGTCACTGGCCACCTCTGCGGTGGTGACCCGCCTAGGCGGCGGAGTCGTGGCAGCGGCGCGGCTGTGCGTCATCGTTCCAGCCGTGTTCATCATCGTGTACTTCCTACTGGCCATCGTGACCCCGCGTTCGTTCGTCCCCGTCTGGACCTGGACGGAGCGAGCGGTGGTGTCCGCAGGCATCCTCGGAATCTTCTGGATCTTTGTTCGTCACCCCTGGCACAGTCGGCGACCAGTAGGCCTCACCCACGCACTCCTTGTCTCCTGCACGCTCCTGCTGCCCGCGCTGGTGACAGGGTTCTGGCCGGGTGTCATCGGTGCGCTCGTCACCCCACTGCTAGTGGTCGGCTCAGCTGCCGTTGAGAGGTTCCGGCATGCCTGAGGTCTCCGACGACGTAAGCACCCCGGCCACGATGCCCCTCGGCTACCGGCTGGTCCCGCCGCCGGGCTGGGACATGATCCCTCTACGGGAGGGCACGGACGAGGCCGTCAAACGCATCGTCGATCGGGGCGTGGCTCAGCTCTCCGAGGACATCCCGAGAGACGACGTCATCAAGGCGCGTCTGGAACTGATGAAGCGGCTCAACAAAGCTGCTCAACAAGCCCGCAAGGCGGACGGACTCACGCTCTACCTGCCAGTGGAGCGGATCCACGGCACTCTCATCCCCGCCTCGATCGTCGTCTCCGAGGCGCTCACCGGCCCGGGCGCGAGAACCGGCAGCGGCCAGGTCGTCGCGCATCTACTCGCGGACGGAGCGGGCAGTGAGCCGGTTTCGATCGACGGGGCTGACGGCGTCCGTGGAGACAAGACCGTGGCCGCCGACCCGGAGCGGGAGGTGGAGTACGCCTCCCGGCGCATCGACTATGTGCTTCCGGTCCCGAAATCCCCCGTCGCGCAATGGGTGACGATCTGCTTCAGCACCATCGCCGACGGCGACCCCCACAGCGAGTTCGCCGAAGTCCTCGTCGAACTCTTTGATGCCGTGATGACCACGTTCCGCTGGAGCTATTCGTGATCTTCCTTGAGACCGATTCGGACCCCACGGAGTGGCTCCTCATGCCACTGAAATGGGACAGCGTCGACGAACGTCAGGACTGGGCGCAGAAGAACGCGGACATGCTCTGGCGGTTGCGCGAGAAAAGGCCCAAACGGCGCGAGATCCGCGCGCTGGCAAAGCGGCTGGACATGCTGGCAGAGGGAATTCCCGGCCGGGTCCCCGCACACCAGGTCTTCCTCTACGCAAAGGACCCGCGCCGCGTCCCACTGGCCTTCTACGCCCTCACGGTTCCCGCCGAGGGTGATCGTGTGACACAACTTCGCGAGGCGGTGCAGGCAGACCGGGACAGCCCGGTGCGCCCGACAGAAGTGGACATGTTCACCACCGAGCGCTTGGGAGACGGTCTCCGCTCCCTCAGGTACTGGGGCTCCCGCGAGGGAGCGCTGATGATGTCACTCAACTTCGCCTGGCGTTCCGAGGAGTTCGGGGTCGACCTGTCAGTGCGTACTGTGGCCGATGATCCCGGGTGGCTGGCGGCCCACCTCGATGAGGTGGACGTCTTCGCGCGGAGCCTGTGGCTGACGGCAGCCCCGGAGGGGTCACCGCCTGCTTGACCGCGCGGTGCGGTGGAGGCGAGAAGCCCCCCACCGCACCGCACCGCACCGGCGAACCGGCCGCCGGGAAGCAGCCGCAACCACCCAAAAGAGCAGCCTCAGCCCTTGACACCCTTAGCCAGCTCATTGTCCAGGTCCTCGTACGCCTTCGCAGCGCTCGTGAGGAACTTGGACATGCCCGTCAGGCCGTCGATCGTGTCCTTCGCGCCCTTCTTGAACTCCGTGAAGGAGTCCTCGAAGGCCTGCGAACCCTTTCGGGTGGTGTAGCCGTCCTTGACGAGGCCCTGGATGTAGCGCTCAAGGGCGTCGAGCTTCTCGTCGATCTTGTCCTTGGCGTCGGTCAGCTTGGTAGCCGCCTTGTGCATCTCGTCATATGTGATATCTGCATCTTTGCCGCCGGCCATGTGGCGTCCTCCGAAACAACTCGACTTGCCGCAGGGCCAACCCCCGTGGCTCCCGTTGCGGATGATGCGATCGTCCGCTGAGCATGCAGCTTACGCAGGACGCTTGCAGCAGCACACCCCGGTTCCTTCAAGAGCCTTCAGGGAACCGGCACATACGCCGTTGCCTGTGGGAAGGGTGGAGCGGATATCGTCTCCGGTCAGTACACGGGTCAGTACACGGGGCGGTATTCGGCAGCCCTGAGCTGGCAGCAGGGGTATACGGGAGGACGATCGTGCGCCTGACTCTGACCGTCGTCGATCCGCTCGGCGGCGCCAGCGCCGACGTGGTGCTCGACGCGGATCCTGAGTCCTCCATGGGGGACATAGCGAAGGAGCTGGCCGCACACGTCGGCCACAGCGGCGGGGCCCAGATCATCCCCATCGGGAGCCATGGGCCGCACGGACCGCACGGACCGCACGGGCAGCAGCCCGGCGGCGCGAGCGGCCCGGTCGCCTACGTCGACGGCCATCCCGTCGACCCGGGATCCACCGTCGGGACCTCCGCGCTGCGCGAGGGCGCCGTCGTCAGTCTGTACGACCCCGCCGGCTGCCTGCCCGGCGAACCGACCGGGCTCGTCGAGCTGCGCGTGGCGAGCGGACCCGCCACGGGCTCCGTGCACCGGCTCGGCATCGGGCGCTACGACATCGGCAGCGGCCCCGCCTCCTACATCCGCGTCGACGACCCCGAGCTGGCCGCGCGTGCGCTGACGTTGTCAGTTGCAACGGACGGAACGTGTCAGGTCGCCCTGCACGGGGACCGGGGGGACGGCAAGGACAAGGCAGCCGTCACCCTCGACGGCGAGCCCCTCGAGGAGAAGGAGGGGAAGGAGAGGACCGACTGGCCGCTCGGCGCCCAGATCGCCGTCGGCAACACCCTCTTCGAACTCGACCGCTACTCCCCGCCGAACGCCGCGCTGAAGTGGTCCGAGGACGGCACCGGCCTCGACTACAACCGGCCGCCCCGGCTCCAGCCCCCCGAGCGGCAGACCCGGTTCAAGCTGCCCGCGAAGCCACGGGACTTCGAGGCCCGGCCGCTGCCCTGGCTGATGGCGCTGACCCCGCTCGTCGGTGCCGTCGTCGCCGTGATGATCTTCGGGCGCTGGTACTACCTGATCATGGCGTTGCTGAGCCCGATCATCCTGTTCGGCAACTACTTCATGGACAAGAAGCACGGGCGCAAGTCCCATGCCAAGCAGGTCAAGGAGTACAAGGAGCACAAGGAGCGGATCGAGAAGGACGCGCAGGAGGCCCTCGTCGACGAGCGCCTCGACCGGCGGCAGGCCGTGCCCGACCCGGCCGCCGTGCTCTCGATGAGCACCGGGCCCCGTACACGCCTGTGGGAGCGGCGGCGGACCGACGCCGACCACCTGGTCATCAGGGTCGGCACGGGACAGCTGCCCTCCGAGGTCGTGCTCGACGACCCCGAGCAGGACGACCACAAGCGCGAGGTCACCTGGAAGATCGAGGACGCCCCCGTCGCCGTACCGCTGCGCGAACGCGGGGTCGTCGGCATCGCGGGACCCGGCGACTCGGCGCAGGCGATCGGGCGGTGGGTCGTGGCGCAGGCCGCGGTGCTGCACAGTCCGCTCGACGTCCAGTTCTACGTCCTCACCGAGAACGGCGCCCGGCAGACCTGGGACTGGGTGCGGTGGCTGCCGCACTCCCGGCCCTCCGGAGCCCAGGACACCAACGTTTTGATCGGTACGGACGCCGAGACCGTCGGCGCCCGCATCGGCGAGCTGACCCAGCTCCTCGACGCCCGCCAGAAGGCGTCCAAGGAAAACGGCCGCCAGACGCACTTCACCGACCCGGACATCGTCGTCGTCTGGGACGGCTCCCGCCGTCTGCGGTCCATGCCCGGCGTCGTACGACTGCTGCGGGAGGGCCCCGCCGTCAGCATGTACGCGATCTGCCTGGACGCGGAGGAGCGGTTCCTGCCCGGCGAGTGCCAGGCCGTCGTCATCGCCGAGCCCAGGCCCAGGGAGCGGGAGAAGCCGCAGGCCGGCTCCGCCACCGGGGCCACGCCACCCGGTCCCGGCGTCGGCTACCAGGCCGGCTCCAACGGCTTCCCCTCCTTCCAGGCCTGGCACACCGCCGAGGCCGACGACCGGCAGGAGGGCGAGGAGAAGCCGCTCGAACTGCGGCTGCGCGTCGAGCAGACGGGTACCGCCCGGGTCAAGAACGTACGGCCCGACTTCGTGTCGTCGGCCTGGTGCGCGCGCCTGTCCCGTGCGCTCTCTCCCATCCGGGACATCAGCGGAGAGACGGAGGACTCGGCGCTGCCCGGCTCCAGCCGCCTGCTCGACGTGCTGCAGCTCGAGCCGCCGACGAGCGACGCGGTGGCCGCGCGCTGGCGGATGGGCGGGCAGTCGACGATGGCCGTCGTCGGAGAGTCGTACGACGGGCCCTTCGGCATCGACATCCGGCGGGACGGGCCGCACGGTCTGATCGCCGGTACGACCGGTTCCGGTAAGTCGGAGCTGCTGCAGACCATCGTGGCGGCCCTCGCCGTGGCCAACACGCCGGAGAACATGACGTTCGTGCTGGTCGACTACAAGGGCGGCGCCGCCTTCAAGGACTGTGTCAACCTGCCGCACACCGTCGGCATGGTGACCGACCTCGACGCCCACCTCGTCGAGCGGGCCCTGGAATCCCTCGGCGCCGAACTGCACCGGCGCGAACACATCCTGGCCGCCGCCGACGCCAAGGACATCGAGGACTACCAGGATCTCGTACGCCGCGAGCCCTCCAACCGGCCGCTGCCCCGACTCCTCATCGTCATCGACGAGTTCGCCTCGATGGTGCGCGACCTGCCCGACTTCGTGACGGGGCTCGTCAACATCGCCCAGCGGGGCCGTTCGCTCGGCATCCATCTCCTGCTCGCCACCCAGCGGCCCTCCGGCGTCGTCTCCCCCGAGATCCGGGCCAACACCAACCTCCGTATCGCTCTGCGCGTGACGGACGGCGGCGAGTCGAGCGATGTCATCGACTCCCCCGAGGCCGGGCACATCTCCAAGAACACGCCCGGCCGCGCGTACGTCCGGCTCGGGCACGCCTCGCTCGTACCGTTCCAGTCGGGACGCGTCGGCGGCCGGCGGCCCGGCGCCGCCGATCCGCGGCTCCTCGCACCCTGGGCCGGCCCCCTGGAGTGGGCCGACCTGGGGCGGGCCGCCCTGGTCAAGCCCAAGGTCGAGGCACGGGAGGAAGAGGAGATCACCGACCTCAAGGTGCTCGTCGACGCCGTCCGGGAGGCCAACAGCGCGATCGGGATCCCCGCCCAGCACAGTCCCTGGCTGCCCGCGCTCTCCGAGACGCTGCTGCTCGACGAGGTCGAGGTGCCGGCGGCTGCCGCGCTCGCGCCGGGCAGGCTGCCCCCGGCCCCGTACGGCGTCGAGGACATTCCCGCCGACCAGGCCCGCCGTCCGGTCGTCGTCGACTTCTCCTCCTTCGGGCATCTCATCGTGGGCGGTGCGCCTCGCAGCGGCCGTTCGCAGATCCTGCGGACCCTGGCCGGCTCGATCGCCCGTACGCACTCCTCGGCGGACGTGCACCTCTACGGCATCGACTGCGGCAACGGCGCCCTCAACGCCCTGACGCGGCTGCCGCACTGCGGGGCCGTCGTCGCACGTAACCAGACGGAACGGGCCGTACGGCTCGTCACCCGGCTCAAGGGTGAGCTGACCCGGCGTCAGGACCTGCTCTCCGACAAGGGGTTCGCCGACATCGGTGAGCAGCGGGCCTCCGTCACCGAGGAGGAGCGGCTGCCGCACGTCGTCGTCCTGCTGGACCGGTGGGAGGGCTGGCTGCCGACGCTCGGCGAGTACAACCACGGTGAGCTGACGGACGAGTTGCAGACGATGATGCGCGAGGGCGCGAGCGTCGGCATCCACCTCGTCGTCACCGGTGACCGGCAGGTGCTGCTCGGCAGGATGGCCTCGCTCACCGAGGAGAAGTACGGTCTGCGGCTCGCCGACCGTTCGGACTTCACGATGCTCGGCATCAACGCGCGCAAGGTGCCGGAGGAGATCCCGCCCGGCCGCGGCTTCAAGAACGAGTCGGCCGTCGAGACGCAGTTCGCGCTGCTCTCCGACGATGTGAGCGGGCAGGGACAGGCCGCCGCGCTCGCCACGATCGGCGAGGCGGCTGCCGCCCGCGACGCCGAAGTACCGCGGGCGCGACGGCCGTTCAGGGTGGACTCGCTGCCCTCCCGGATCGGTTTCCCGGAAGCCTGGGAGATGCGGGACCCGGCAATCGCCCAGGCGAAGCTGTGGGGGCTGGCGGGTATCGGCGGCGACGACATCATGGCCTTCGGTCCTGACCTCTCCCAGGGCGTGCCCACGTTCGTCGTCGCGGGCCCGGCGAAGTCCGGCCGCAGCACGGCACTGCTGAACCTCGCCCGCTCGTACCTCCTGCAGGGCGTACGCCTCGTCATCGCCGCCCCGCGCCCGTCACCGTTGCGCGAACTCGACGGCCAGGACGGCGTGTTGAAGGTCTTCACCGAGGACGACATCGAGAGCGACGACTTCAACGAGGCGATCGAGTCGGCGAGCCCGGAGGAGCCCGTCGTGGTCATCGTCGACGACGGCGAGGTCCTGGAGGACGCGGACTGCGAGCGCGAGCTGAAGCGGCTCGTCCAGCGCGGCGCCGACCGCGGGCTCGCGCTGGTGATCGGCGGCGACGAGGAGGAGGTGTGCAGCGGCTTCTCCGGCTGGCAGGTCGAGGCCAAGAAGGGCCGCCGCGGCCTGCTGCTCTCCCCGCAGGACTCCGGTGCCGGTGAGCTGATCGGCATCCGTACGACCCGCAGCATGGTCGGCGGCCCGGTCACCCCCGGCAAGGGCATGCTGCACCTGGGGAACGGCGAGACGATCACGGTCACCGTGCCGCTGTAGTCGAACCGGAAACGGCCGTGGGCCGGAGGGGTGCCGTGCGTGACACCCCTCCGGCCCACGGCCGTTTCCGGTCGCCGCTACCCGACCTTCGACATCCGCGCCACCGGATCCCCCGCCTCCGCGTTGTCCGTCTCGTAGCGGAGGTCGTCGTCCACCGGGACGAGGCGGACCTCGTGGCGGCCCGTCGTGCACTCGGACGTGGTGGACGGCTTGGCCACGCTCGTGGCGATCAGCCGGTCGGCCGTGACCTTCTTGAGGAAGAGGTCGGTGTCGCAGGTGCCGCCGATGAGGTCGGTCTGGCGGAAGGTGCCGAGCCGCTCGCCCTTCTCGGCCTGGTGGACCGTGACCCGGAACGTGCCCATGGGGAGCTTGCCGTCGAGGGCGAAGCCGTCGCCCTCCCAGGTGCCGAGGTACGACGCGGGCACCGCGCTGTCCTCACCGCCGGTGGGGCCGGGGCTGGGGGAGGCGCTGCTCCCGGCCGAGGGTCCGGAGCTGGTCGCGGGCGGCCGGCCAGCCGACCCCGAGTCGCTGCCGTCGTCCGAGTCGGTTCCGGTTCCCGGCATCAGGTCGAACACGAACACCGAGCCGAACGTCACCGCCGCCAGCGCTCCCGCCACGGCGAGGGCGACCGTGCAACTCAGCTTGCGGCCACGGCCGTCGGCACCCGGCACGGAGGTCGCGGCCACACTGACGGACACCTTGCCGGCGGCCGGAGCCGGGTCCGGAGCAGGGGCGGGAGCGGGAGCGGGAGCGAGGGGACCGTCGGCGTCCCTCGGTTCCGGTACGTGGGTGGGGGTGCCGGGGCGGGGGGTGTGCGGTCCACCGGACCCGTGGTTCGCGTACGGCGAGTGGGGTGAGTAGGACGCGTACGACGGGTCCGGTGGGCCGAACACCCCCGTCACGGGCGGGAATCCGCCACCGGCTCCGGTCGCGTCACCGGCCTCGGCCGTCCCGGAAGCCCCGCCCGACGATGCCCCGGACGATGTCCCCTCCCCCACCGAAGGACTGCTGAAGCCCACCACCCCCGACGGCGCCGCCTCCGCCGCCCCGTCCGCCACCTCCAGGTTCAGCAGCCGTACCGCGCTGCGGCTGACCTGTTCCACCAGCGGGCCCGGCAGCCATCCCGCCGCCACCAGCCGTGCCGTGCCGTCGGGGGCCAGCGCGGTCGCGAGGGCCGCCGGGGACGGGCGGGCCGACGGGTCCTTGGCGAGGCACCCGGCCACCAGCTCCCGCAACTCGCCGGACAGCGAGCCCAGTTCGGGCTCCTCGTGGACCACCTTGTAGAGCAGGGCGGCCGAGGAGTCGCCGGGGAACGGGGACGTTCCCGTTGCCGCGTACGCCAGTACCGCGCCCAGGGAGAAGACGTCGGCCGCGCCGGTGACGCCCTTGCCGAGGATCTGCTCGGGCGACATGTAGCCGGGCGAGCCGATGGAGACGCCCGTCGCGGTGAGGGACGCCGTGCCGTCGGTCGCGCGGGCGATGCCGAAGTCGATGAGCAGGGGTCCGTCGAGGGTCAGCAGCACGTTCGACGGCTTGACGTCGCGGTGGACCAGTCCCAGCGCGTGCACCGCGGTCAGCGCCTCGGCGAGACCGGCGCCCAGGACCCGTACGGAATGGTCCGCGAGGGTGCCTGAGTCGGTGACCGCGGCGGTCAGCGTGGGGCCGGCGGCGTAGCCGGTCGCGACCCACGGGATACGGGCGTCCGGGTCCGCGTCGAGGACGGGGGCGGTGTACGCGCCGCCCACCCGCCGGGCCGCCTCCACCTCGCGGCGGAACCGGGCACGGAACTCCTCGTCGAGCGCGAAGTGCGGGTGCACGATCTTGACCGCGACCGTACGGCCGCCCGCGCTGCGGCCCAGATAGACGCGGCCCATCCCGCCGGAGCCGAGCCGGCCGAGCAGCCGGTAGGGCCCCACGACAGTGGGTTCATCGACTTCGAGCGGCCGCATACCCCCGCACCTCCCCCGTATACGCGCAGACCCGCGCCATCCCGTGCGCCTGTCGGCGTCGTCCCCCGGACGACCCGCGCGCACTCCAGCAGGGTAGTGCCGACCTCCGCGGGGGCCTCGGCGCTCGCCTCCCGGCGCGGGCCTCAGGGCTCCAGCAGATCCACCTTCACGTCCGCCGCGAAACCGGTCGTGGGTCCCACGCGGCGCGCGAACTCCGTGACCGCCTCCAGCTGCGGTGCGCCGAAGCGGAAGTCGAGCGTCGTGAAGTAGCGCTCCAGGACGCTCTCGTCGAAGGCCTCCCAGCGGGCCGCCTGCTCGGCGACCTTGCCGACCTCCTCAAGGGACAGGTCGCGGGAGGCGAGGAAGGCCTCGTGGACCTTGCGGGTGAGGACCGGTTCGCGCTCCAGGTAGTCGCGGCGGGCGGCCCAGACCGCGAAGACGAAGGGCAGGCCCGTCCACTCCTTCCACAGGGCGCCGAGGTCGTGCACCTGGAGGCCGTAGCGCGGGCCGTCCAGCAGGTTGGCGCGCAGTGCGGCGTCACCGATCAGCACCGCCGCGTCGGCCTCCTGCATCATCAGGCTCAGGTCGGGCGGGCAGGTGTAGTAGGACGGCTCGACGCCGTAGCGCTCCGACAGGAGAAGCTGCGCGAGGCGTACGGACGTGCGCGAGGTCGACCCGAGGGCGACCCGGGCGCCGTCCAGCTGGTCCAGCGGGACCTGGGAGACGATCACGCAGGACATCACCGGGCCGTCGCAGCCGACCGCGATGTCGGGGAAGGCGACCAGCTCGTCGGCGTGCTTGAGGAACTCGACGAGGGTGATGGGCCCGATGTCGAGATCGCCCCGTACGAGCTGCTCGCTGAGCTTCTCCGGGGTGTCCTTGGTGAGCTCGAAGTCGAGCAGCGTGCCTGTTCTGGCGAGCCCCCAGTAGAGGGGCAGGCAGTTCAGGAACTGGATGTGGCCGACGCGCGGCCGGGAGCGGCGGGCGTCGGGACGCCCCTCAAGAGACTCGGGAGAATTGTCCACATCGTGAGGCTAGCCCCCATGCGGTACGGTGCAGGATCCAGGGTGCCCGAGTGGATCGCGCAACCGCCTCCGCCTCCCGTGTCAACCCTTGTGACACCGAGTGATACCGCTACGTCAGCCCCTCCGGCGGACCCGCCAAACTTCCGGGTGACGTGATCTTGCCCTCTATTGCCTTCGGCTGCCCTCCTGGGTAGGCTCATCCCCAAGTTGCAGTTTGGTTTCCCTTGCAGTACAGAGCCTGCGGAGCATGTGACCGCGGGCTCTCGTCGTTTTCAGACGAATGCAGTTGTTTACAAGGTTTTGTTCACAAGCTTTTGTTTACACCTTGCAGGTTCTGGAGCAGGGCAACCCTTTGGGCCCAAGGAGGGCTTATGGCTACCGGAACCGTGAAGTGGTTCAACGCTGAAAAGGGCTTTGGTTTCATCGCCCAGGAAGGCGGCGGCCCGGACGTCTTCGTCCACTACTCCGCGATCAACGCGAGCGGATTCCGCTCCCTCGAAGAGAACCAGGCGGTTACCTTCGACGTGACCCAGGGTCCGAAGGGCCCGCAGGCGGAGAACGTCACCCCCGCCTGATCCTTCGGCTGAGTCCTGGCTCCCTGAGCCCGACACTCTGATCCGGAACTAGAAGCAAGACCCAAGGAGCCCCGACACCGCGAGGTGGAGGGGCTCCTGCCTTTTCCCCGCGCCCCCGCGCCTCCCTCCCCCGCCGGGCTACGCCTCGCCGAGCGCCCCGTCGTACATGCTCTCGATCTCCCCGGCGAACTCCCGGGTCACCACCGCCCGGCGGAGCTTCATCGTCGGGGTCAGATGGCCGGCCGTCTCCGTGAAGTTGAGGGGGAGGACGGTGAAGCGGCGGATCGATTCGGCGCGGGAGACCAGGCGGTTCGCGTCGTCGACCGCCCGCTGGAGGACGGCGAGCAGGCCGGGGTCGTCGGCCAGCGTGGCGACCGGGACCTGGCCCTTGCCGGTCATCCGGCACCAGTGGGCCATGCCCTCGGCGTCCAGGGTGACCAGCGCGGTGACGTACGGGCGGTTGTCGCCGATCACGACGCACTGGTTGATGAGGGGATGGGCGCGCAGCCAGTCCTCCAGCGGCGCCGGGGCGACGTTCTTGCCGCTGGTGGTGATCAGGATGTCCTTCTTGCGGCCGGTGATCGTGAGGTAGCCGTCGTCGTCCAGTTCGCCGATGTCCCCGGTGGCGAACCAGCCGTCCTGGGCGGCCGGGACCACTCCGCCCGCCTGCGGGTCCCAGTAGCCGCGGAACACCTGGTTGCCGCTGAGCAGGACCTCGCCGTCCTGGGCTACGCGCACCCGGGTGCCGGGCAGCGGCCAGCCGACCGTGCCGAGGCGGGGCCGGTGCGGGTAGGTGAGGGTCGCGGCGGCGGTGGACTCGGTGAGGCCGTAGCCCTCGTACACCTGGATGCCTGCGCCGGCGTAGAAGGAGGCGAGGCGGCGGCCTAGCGGGGAGCCGCCGCAGACCACCTGGCGGACCTTGCCGCCGAGGGCCGCGCGGATGCGGCGGTAGACGAGGGGGTCGTACAGGGCGCGGGCCGCCCTGAGTTTCGCGCCCGGCCCCGAACCCGTGCCGTGCTGCTGGGCCTCCAGCGCCTCCCCGTAGCCGCGGGCCACCCGGGCGGCCCGGTCGAAGGAGGCCGCCCGGCCCATCTTCTCGGCGGTCGCGCGGCCGGTGTTGTAGACCTTCTCCAGCACGTACGGGATGGCCAGCAGGAAGGTCGGGGCGAACCCCGCGAGGTCGACCAGCAGCTCCTCCGTACGGATGCTCGGCGCGTGGCCCAGGCGCACCCGGGCGCGCATGCAGGCGACGGCGACCATCCGGCCGAAGACGTGCGAGAGGGGGAGGTAGAGGAGCGTGGACGCCGGTTCCTTGAAGGTGGACTTGAAGACGGGGTGGAGCAGTTCGACGGCGTTGTCGACCTCGGCGAAGAAGTTGCCGTGGGTCAGCGCGCAGCCCTTGGGCCGGCCCGTGGTGCCGGAGGTGTACATGACCGTCGCGAGGGAGTCGGGGCCGAGGACTCCCCGGCGTACGGCGACCTCCTGGTCGGGGACGTCCCGACCCAGCTCGGCCAGCCGGTCCGTGTGCCCCTTCTCGAAGATCCACATGTGCTGGACGTCGGGCAGCCGGTCGCGTTCGGGGCCGAGCGCGGCGGCCTGCGACACGTGCTCGACGGCGATCGCCACCGCGCCCGAGTCCTGGAGGATCCAGCGCGTCTGGAAGATGGACGAGGTCGGGTAGACGGGGACGGTCACCAGTCCTGCGGCCCACGCGGCGAAGTCCAGCAGCGTCCACTCGTACGTCGTACGCGCCATGATCGCGAGCCGGTCGCCCGGCATCAGGCCCTCCGCGATCAGCCCCTTGGCGACCGCGAGCACCTGGTCGGCGAACTCGGCCGCCGTGACATCCGTCCAGCGGCCGTCCGGGCCCTTGCGGCTGAGCACCGCGTCGTCCGGCACCTGGTCCGCGTTGTCGAAGGGGATGTCCGCGAGCGAGCCGTGCGTCACGGGCAGGATCAGCGGCGGGACCGAGACCTCTCGTACGACCCCGTCCAGCCGCCTGACCTCGGGTTCGGGCAGGACGGGCTGGGGGCGGGCAGAGGCATCGCGGGACACGGGCGGCTCCTTACTCTCGTACTTCTCCCATTACGGACCCGTGAACGGGCAGGTTCACCCTGGAAACTGGGGGGCTTGTGTGCGGAAGAGTGAGAGGTTGGTGCGCGTTCGGACGGCTGTTCATCTTTTGCCCAACGTATGGGCATGGTGAGCCGCTGAACATGGCCGAACGCGGCTGAACATGGGTGATGCTTCAGGGGCGTTCCAGGATCGCCGTCACGCCCTGGCCGCCCGCCACGCAGATCGAGATCAGTCCGCGGCCGGGACTCTCCCGCTCGGCGAGCAGCTTCGCCAGGGTCGCCACGATCCGCGCCCCGGTGGCCGCGAAGGGGTGGCCGGTCGCCAGTGAGGAGCCCGCCACGTTGAGCCGGGCCCGGTCCACCTCGCCGAGGCCCTGCTTCTCCCAGGCCGCAAGCGTGGCCAGCACCTGGGACGCGAACGCCTCGTGCACCTCGACGAAGTCGAAGTCACCGAGGCCGAGTCCGGCCCGCTCCAGCATGCGCGGGACCGCGTGGGCGGGTGCCATGAGCAGCCCGTCCTCCCCGCCGGCCACGTCCCCCGCCACGAAGTCGACGGCCGCCGTCTCGTACGCCGTCAGATACGCGAGCGGGGTCAGGCCGCGCGCGGACGCCCACTCCTCGCTCGCGAGGAGCACGGTGGCCGCGCCGTCGGTCAGGGGCGTCGAATTGCCCGCGGTCATGGTCGGGTCGGGGCCGTCCACGCCGAACACGGGCTTCAGGGCAGCCAGTTTGGCGACCGTCGACCCGGGGCGGAGGTTCTGGTCCCGTTCCAGGCCCCGGAAGGGGACGACCAGGTCCTCGAAGAAGCCGCGTTCGTAGGCGGCGGCCAGTCGCTGGTGACTCGCGGCGGCCAGTTCGTCCTGCGCCTCGCGGGTGCCGGCCCACGTCCGGGCGGTGACCGCCGCGTGCTCGCCCATCGACAGGCCGGTACGCGGCTCGGCGTTGCGCGGGATCTCCGGGACGAGGTGGCCGGGGCGGATCCGGGCGAGCGCCTTCAGCCGGGCGCCCGCCGATCTCGCGCGCCGGGTCTCCAACAGGATGCGCCGCAGCCGGTCGTTGACGCCGAGCGGGGCGTCGCTGGCCGTGTCCGCGCCGCCCGCGACGGCGGACTCGGTCTGCCCGAGGGTGATCTTGTTGGCCGCCGCGACGACGGCCTGGAGGCCGGTGCCGCAGGCCTGCTGGATGTCGTACGCGGGGGTGCGGGCGTCCAGCCGCGAGCCGAGCACCGTCTCGCGCGCGAGGTTGAAGTCGCGGCTGTGCTTGAGGACGGCTCCGGCCACCAACTCCCCCACCGCGCCCGGCTCTTCGAGCCCGAAGCGGTCCACGAGGCCGTCGAGGGCCGCGGTCAGCATCTCCTGGTTCGAGGCGGTGGCGTACGGGCCGTCGGAGCGGGCGAAGGGGATGCGGGTGCCGCCGATGACGGCGACGGGGCGCGGTTCCGGCGCGTTGAGGGGCACGAGGGTGTGGAGGGGTACGGGGGCGCGGAGGGGTCCCGAGGCATGGAGAGGGCCGGGCGCGTGGCTGGGTTCGACGGGGCTCATCTCGACCTGCTCCTCACGGTGACGTAGGCTTACCTCCGGTAACCTTACTCCAGAGTAAGCACGGGGTGGATGCCGGCGCGAGCGTGCGCCCGAGCCCGCCCGAGCACATCCGAACGAGCGTCCGACCGAGCTGGGAGCTGGACCATGGCCGACCGCTATCTGAGCCTCACCGGTACCGCGCCCGGCCGCTTCCTGACCCGGCGCCTCGGTCTGCCCCAGCCGGCGCGGCTACGGCGGTGGAGCCCCGAACAGCCCACACTGCAGGGCCGGTTGCTGCACCTCACGGCGGGCAGGTCCGACCTCGATCTGGCGCCCCGCCTGGCCCTCGCGGGGCTGGACCTGGACCTCGTCCTGGCCAGTTCGGCACTGGACCTGGGCGCGGAGGACCCGGTCGCCGTCGTCCTCGACGCCACCGGTGTCCGTGACGTCGACACGCTCGCCGAGGTCCACGCGGCACTCCACCCCGTCGTACGGTCGGTCGCCGCGAGCGGCCGGATCGTGGTGCTCGGCTCGCCCCTCGACCCCGCCGACCACCACCGGGCCGCCGTGCAGCAGAGCCTCGAAGGGTTCGTACGGTCCCTCGGCAAGGAGATCGGGCGGGGCAGGACCGTGAATCTCGTACGGCTCACGGACGCGCGCGCCGCCGAGTCGACGTTCCGTTTCCTGCTCTCGCCCCAGTCGGCGTACGTCAGCGGGCAGGTGATCGAGGTCGGCGACGGCGAGACGGCCGCTCCCGCGGACTGGGGCAAGCCCCTCGCCGGGCGGACCGCCCTGGTCACCGGGGCCGCTCGCGGGATCGGCGAGTCCGTCGCGACGACGCTGGCGCGGGACGGGGCGCGGGTGGTGTGCCTGGACGTGCCCGCCGCCGGGGCCGACCTGGCCGCGGTCGCCGGACGGCTCGGCGGTGTCGCCCTTCCGCTGGACATCACGGCGGCCGACGCGGGCGCGCGCATCGCCGACGCGCTGCCGGAGGGACTGGACGTCCTGGTCCACAACGCGGGGATCACCCGGGACCGCCGGCTGGTCAACATGCCCGCGGAGCGCTGGAGTTCGGTGCTCGACGTCAACCTCGCGAGTGTGCTGCGCACGACCGACGCGCTCCTGACCGGCGGCACGCTGCGCCCGGGCGGGCGCGTCGTGGCGACCGCGTCCATCGCCGGGATCGCGGGCAACGCCGGCCAGACGAACTACGCCGCCTCCAAGGCGGGGATCATCGGGCTCGTACGGTCCCTCGGGCCGCGGGCGCTCTCGGAGTACGGGGTGACGGTGAACGCCGTGGCCCCCGGTTTCATCGAGACCCGGATGACGGCCGCGGTACCGCTGTTCATCCGCGAGGCGGGGCGGCGCATGAACTCGCTCGCGCAGGGCGGGCTGCCGGTGGATGTCGCCGAGACGACGGCGTGGTTCGCGAATCCGGGGTCCGGCGCGGTCAACGGGCAGGTCGTACGGGTGTGCGGGCAGAGCCTGCTAGGCGCGTGAGCGCTCCGCTCGGGGCGGGCTGGATCTGCTGCTTGCGGTGCGGGCGCGTGACGGCTGGCCGCGCCCCTGAAGGACACGGCCCGTCGCCTCCAGGGGCGCGGGGAACGGCGCAATCCTTTCGCCTTTAGGGGCGCGGGGAACGGCGCAATCCTTTCGCCTTTAGGGGCGCGGGGAACGGCGCAATCCTTTCGTCTCTTGGGGGCGCGGGGAACGGCGCGATCAGCCACGACCGGCCCGCACCCGGCAGCAGGCCCCAAGCGCGTCCCTGTGATGGAAGAGGAGAGTTGGAGATGGGTGAGCTGGTGGATGGCGTGAGCGGTCGGACCCGTACCCGCACCCTTGGTCGTTCGCCGTCCCTTTGGCCCATGCTCGCCCGGGGAGCGGTCCTCTCACCGTTCAAGCGGCCACGGCCGGGAGTCACCGCACCCCGTACCCGCCTGGTCCTCCCCGGCGTCCGGATCGACCTGGGCAGGCTCGCCGCGTACGAGCGGGCCTGCGGATTCGGGGTGGGGGCGGACGAGCTGCCCCTGACCTATCCGCATGTGCTCGGCTTCCCGGCGGCCATGCGGCTGATGAGCGGGCGGGCGTTCCCGCTGCCGCTGCTCGGCCTGGTGCACACGTCCATCGGGATCACTCGGCACAGGTCGCTGACGGCCACCGGTGAGTACGAACTCACGGTGTACGTCGATGGCCTGGCCCCGCACCGACGCGGCACCGAGGCCGCCGTCGTGACCGAGGTGCGGGCGGCCGGGGAACTCGTGTGGGAGTCACGCAGCACGTATCTGGCGCGGCACGGCACCACGACGACGGAGGACGCCGACGGGCGGGCGGCAAGCGTCGCCGAGCAGGCCGTCGCGGGGCGGCTTCGCGGGCAGGCCGCGGCGGCGGGGCGCAAACCGCTGCCCGTCCTCGCCGAGTGGCGTCTCGCGGAGGACGTCGGGCGGCGGTACGGGGCCGCGTCCGGGGACCGCAATCCGATCCACCTGTACCCCCTCACCGCCCGGCTGTTCGGCTTCCCCCGGGCCGTCGCCCACGGCATGTGGACCGTGGCACGCTGCCTCGCCGAGCACGGGGCACCCCAAGCGGCCCAGGTACGGGCGGAGTTCAAGGCGCCGGTGCTGCTGCCCGGGACGGTGGCGTACGGGGCGAGGGGCGGCCGTTTCGAACTGCGCGGCGCCGGTGGCGGCCGGCCGCATCTGACCGGGGAGGTCCTGCCGTTGCTCTGACCGGGGCAGTGGCAGGACGTCTGGGCGGCCGGGGGTCTCAGGCAGTCGCCGCGGTTTCCGCGGTTTCCGCGATCCCGGGCGCCTCCACCCAGCGCTGCCCCTCCATCAGGTCGCCCAGGCCCGCCCAGGCGAAGTTCATCATGGTCGCGGCGGCCTGCCGGGCGGAGACCCCGGGGGTGGCGTTGGCCCAGGCGGCGAGGGACTCGGCGGCGCCGACGAGGGCCTCCGCGAGACCCGCGACCTCGCGCTCGGGCAGTGAGGGGTCCCGGTGGGCCTCCCGCGCCGCGACCACGATCAGCTGGGTGACGAACGCCACGATCTCCTCGCGCATCGCGGTGATCTCGGCGGCGAAGGGCTCCCCGTGCGTACGGGCCTGGAGGTGCAGCACCGCCCAGCCGTCCGGGTTCTGCGCGGTGTGGGTGAAGAACGCCCGCAGGCCTTCCCAGAGTTGGCGGTCGGCGGGCAGGTCCGGCCGGACTCCGGCACGTACGGCCGCGGTCAGGGCGGCCGCCTCACGCCGGATGCACGCGGTGAAGAGGTCTTCCTTGGAGTTCAGGTACAGATAGACCAACGGCTTGGACACGCCCGCCAGATCGGCGATCTCGTCCATCGACGCGGCCCGGTAGCCCCGCTGTCCGAAGGTCCGTACGGCGGCGTCCAGCATCTGCTGTTCGCGCACGGCACGGGGCATCCGCTTGCTCTTCACTGCACCCATACAGGAAAGAGTATGTTCTGCCGGCGGTTGCACAGGGGGTGAGTGCGGCCCGCCGTCGCCCTCAGGAGGTGGAGGTCCGGCCCTGGACGCCCGACACCTCGGTCGACACCGAGTCCACCGCCTCGTCCTCCTGGTTGCGGTTGGCCTCCAGGTTGGACTTCATACGGTCGACGCGCTCGACGATCCGCACCGAGGCGCGGTCGCGCTCCTTGCGCAGGACCACGAAGCTGATGGGCGCCGAGATCACCAGGGAGAGCATGATGATCCACATGCCGTTCGAGTCGCCGAGGCCGCGCGGGGCGACACCGGAGTAGACGAGGCCCCAGACGACCACGAGGCAGCCCGCGAGGATCCCTAGGCGCATCAGTGTGTAGCGGAGCATCTCAATCCACTCTTCCCGTTCCGAACTTCCCAAAGGGCACCGTCCAGTGAAGCACGGGCGTGCCGCGATCTTGCAGGGGGGTGCGGGGCCCTCCGGGGGCGGACGGGCAACTTCTCCTGAAGGCCCCTCCGGACGGCTCTCTAGTGGACGCGACCCAGCGACAGCAGCATCGTGATGTCGTCCCGTTCGTCGCCCGGCGCCACCCTGATCGCGTCCGGTACGCGGCCGACCTCCTTGTAACCGCACGAGCCGTAGAAACGCTCCAGGCCCTCGCCGCCGCGGCAGGTGAGCCGTATCGCCTCTATGCCCTCGAAGCCGCGGGCGGCGTCGGCGGCGGCTTCGAGCAGGTCGCGGCCGTAGCCCATGCCCTGGTGCCTCGGGTGCACCATCACCGTGTAGAGCCACAGCCAGTGCGTCATCAGGCGGTGGGTGTTGTGGGTGAGGAAGGCGGTCGCCGCGACGGATCCGTCCTCGTCGCGGCCGATCAGGAGGCGGGTGCGGCCCTCGGCCATCGCGACGAAGTGTCTGACGAGTTCCGGTCGTACCGTTTCGCGTGCGACGGGGGGTACGAAGCCGACGGAGCCGCCCGCGTTGGAGACGTCGGCCCAGAGGTCGAGTATTCCGTCACGGAGGGCGAAGTCGACGGAGGGGTCGAGCTCGAACGTAAGGGCCATGCGGCCAGGCTAGTCATTACCCCGGCCGTGACTCAAGTGGCTCCTGAGACGCTTTTCCTCGCCCCCGCCGCCCCTGCCCGTCCCGTCACCACATGGGGGCTCCGCCCCCTCGCCCCCGGTGCGCAGTTCCCCGCGCCCCTGGGTACCCAGGGGCCGGAGGCCCTGAGAGTCAGAGCCGCATCGGCTGGGGAGTCTCCCGCCGGTCCGCGGGGGCGGGCTCGTACTCACGGATGATCTCGTACCGGGTGTTCCGCTCGACCGGCCGGAACCCCGCGTCGCGGATCAGGTCGAGCAGATCCTCGCGGGTCAGCTTGTTCGGCGTGCCGTAGTTGTCGGCGTCGTGCGTGATCTTGTACTCGACGACCGAGCCGTCCATGTCGTCCGCACCGTGCTGAAGGGCTAGCTGGGCCGTCTGGACGCCGTGCATGACCCAGAAGACCTTGACGTGCGGCACGTTGTCGAAGAGCAGCCGGGAGACCGCGAAGGTCTTCAGCGCTTCCGCGCCGGTCGCCATCTGCGTACGCGCCTGGAGGCGGTTGCGGACCTTGCCGTCCTTCATGTCCACGAAGTCGTGCTGGTAGCGCAGCGGGATGAAGACCTGGAAACCGCCGGTCTCGTCCTGCAGCTCACGCAGCCGCAGCACGTGGTCGACCCGGTGGCGGGGCTCCTCGATGTGCCCGTACAGCATCGTGCACGGGGTCTTCAGACCCTTCTCGTGCGCGAGGCGGTGGATGCGCGACCAGTCCTCCCAGTGGGTGCGGTGGTCGACGATGTGCTGCCGGACCTCCCAGTCGAAGATCTCCGCGCCGCCGCCGGTCAGGGATTCGAGACCCGCGTCGATCAGCTCGTCGAGGATCTCGGAGGCGCTGAGCCCGGAGATCGTCTCGAAGTGGTGGATCTCCGTGGCCGTGAAGGCCTTCAGGGAGACGTTCGGGAGGGCCTTTTTCAGTTCGCTGAGCGAGCGCGGGTAGTAGCGCCACGGCAGGTTGGGGTGGAGCCCGTTGACGATGTGCAGCTCGGTGAGGTTCTCGCCCTCCATCGCCTTGGCGAGCTTCACCGCCTCCTCGATGCGCATCGTGTACGCGTCCTTCTCGCCCGGCTTCCGCTGGAACGAGCAGTAGGCGCACGACGCGGTGCACACGTTCGTCATGTTGAGGTGGCGGTTGACGTTGAAGTGGACGACGTCACCGTTCTTACGGGTACGCACCTCGTGGGCGAGCCCGCCCAGCCAGGCCAGGTCGTCCGACTCGTAGAGCGCGATGCCGTCCTCGCGGGTCAGCCGCTCACCGGCCCGGACCTTGTCCTCCAGCTCGCGCTTGAGCCCGACGTCCATGCGTGTACCTCTCCCTGTGACCTGCGTGACTACGTCACGTGCGTGACCTGCGACAAGCTCTGCCAACCGTACTCCCGCGCCCGTCCTACTCCTCCTCGGGCAGCTCGCCGACCCGGTTCTCCCACTTCGTGGAGAGCACGATGGTCGTACGGGTCCTGGAGACGCCCTTGGTCCCGGACAGCCGGCGGATGGTCCGCTCCAGGCCGTCCACGTCGGACGCCCGGACCTTGAGCATGTAGGAGTCGTCACCGGCGATGAACCAGCAGTCCTCGATCTCGCCGAGGTCCTTCATCCGGCGTGCCACGTCCTCGTGGTCGGCGGCGTCGGAGAGCGAGATGCCGATGAGGGCGATGACGCCGAGTCCGAGCGAGGCCGAGTCGACCGTCGCGCGGTAGCCGGTGATGACACCGGCCGCCTCCAGGCGGTTGATGCGGTCGGTGACGCTGGGCCCCGACAGTCCGACGAGGCGTCCCAGCTCCGCGTAGGAGGCCCGGCCGTTCTCCCTGAGAGCCTGGATGAGCTGCCTGTCCACCGCGTCCATGCGATCGATAGCCTTCCGCTGAAAAGTTCCTGAAGTGATGAGTGGGTACTGCCGCGTTGCGCGTTGCTCTGGTACCGCAGTGCTCTGTTACCGCTGTGCTCGGGTGATGCCGTGCTCAGGTGGTGCGGGAGCCGCCGCCGAGTTCGCCCTCCCAGCGGCGGTAGAGCGTGTGCCCGACGCCCGTCGCGTCCAGCATCCGTCCGGCGACGAAGTCCACCAGGCCCTGGATGTGCGTGGCCCCCGCGTAGAACGCCGGGGAGGCCGGCAGCACGGTCGCGCCCGCGTCGTCGAGGGTCACCAGGTGACGCAGGGTCTGCCCGTTCAGCGGGGTCTCCCTGACGGCGACGACCAGCCTCCGCCTCTCCTTGAGCGTGACGCTCGCGGCGCGCTGCAGCAGATCCTTGGAGAGGCCGAGCGCGACTCCGGCGACACAGGCGGTGGAGGCGGGCACGATGAGCATGCCTTTGGCAGGGTACGAGCCGGAGGACGGCCCCGCCGCGAGGTCCCCCGCGCTCCAGTGCCGTACGTCGTCGACGTCCACCGCGAACGTGCCGGGCTTGCCGTCGGCCCCCCGGCCGAGCCACTCCCGCAGGTCGTCCTGCCAGTGGGCGTCCCGGAAGCTGATCCCGGTCTCGTCGAGCAGGGTGAGCCGCGAGGCCCGCGAGACGACGAGGTCGACACTCTCCCCGGCCGCGAGGAGAGCACGCAGCACGGCGGCGGCATACGGCGTTCCGGACGCGCCGGAGACCCCCACGATCCAAGGCCGACGCTCTGTTTCTCCTGCGTTCACACCTTGAGCCTACCGGCGCGACGCCACTGACTCAGGACTGGTGGCGCGCCTTCGGGCCAACGGGCGGCCGGGCGGCGCCGAGTGCCGGCCCGCCGAGCGGCGGGCCGACGCTCAGGGCACGCGCACCGGGACCGCAAAAGACGCCGCCGCGGCTGCGACGGAAACACCTCCACTCCAATACTTGGCTAGCCACATAATCGGTGCTACTTTTATGTGGCTGGCCACGTAAATGCGGGCCACCAGACCGGCTCACTGAAGGAGACGCAGTCATGAAGGCCATCGTTTTCGACGCGTTCGGCGGCACCGAGGTCCTGCACGAGGCGGAGAGGGAGGTGCCCCGGCCCGGTCCCGGCCAGGTCCGCGTCCGTGTCCGGGCGGCAGGCGTCAACCCGGTCGACGGAAAGATCCGCTCCGGGATCATGGAGGCCATCTTCCCCACCACCCTGCCCGCCGTCCCCGGCGGCGAGATCGCCGGAACCGTCGACGCCCTCGGTGAAGGCGTCGACCAGCTCAAGGTGGGCGACGAGGTACTGGGCTGGTCCGACACCGGCTCGTACGCCCAGTACGCGCTGGCCGACCAGGCCGTCCTCGCGCCCAAGCCGGCCGGCCTGGACTGGACCCACGCGGCCGCGCTGCCCGTGGCCGGCGACGGCGCCGACCGCGTCCTGGACCTCCTCGACGTCAAGGCCGGCGAGACCTTGCTGATCCACGGCGCGTCCGGCGCGCTGGGCACCGTCGCCGTCCAGCTCGCCGTCGCCCGCGGCGCCCACGTCATCGGCACCGCGGGCCCGAACAACCAGGAGTACGTCACCTCGCTCGGCGCCACCGCGCTGGTCTACGGGGACGGCCTGGTCGAGCGGGTCCGCGCACTCGCCCCGAACGGCGTGGACGCCGTGTTCGACGCCGCGGGCAAGGGCGCGCTGGAGGACTCCATCACCCTGCGCGGCACCACCGACCGGATCGTCACCACCGCCGACTTCCGGGCCCGCGAACTCGGCATCGTCTTCGCCGAGGGCCCGCAGCGGCGCTCCGCCACCCGCCTCGCCGAACTCGCCCGACAGGCCGCCGACGGCGACCTGGTGCTCACGGTCGGCGCGACCTACCCGCTGGCCGACGCGGCCAAGGCACAGCAGGCCAGCGACAGCGGGCACGGCCGCGGAAAGCTCGTCCTCACCGTCGCCTGACCCTCCCGAGGAGTTGGCTCCGCGAGCCCCCGGACCGTACCCGGGGGCCCGGGAGACCGCCCCGAACCTGCACGGCCCCGCGCATTCCTGCCAAGGACATCGCCGAAGGCCGGGCCGACATCGTCACCGTCGGCGCCACGGCCCTGGCCAACCCCGATCCGGTCGACCGGATACGCTCCGGATCGCCGCTGAACAGCCCCGACCCGACCACCTTCTGCAGCGGCGGCGCGACCGGACAAACCGACTACCCCGCCCGAGCCGCCTGAGGAGCAGCGATGACCGATCCCGCATCCACGCCCCCGAGCACGGCGCGCGACGGACGCCTCAGCTACGCCGTCTTCGTACTCGCCCGCACCCATCGCGGCCACGCCGCCGCCATGCTCCGGGCCATGAACCTGCACCCGGGGCAGGAACTGCTGCTGATGCAGCTCTTCGACCGCGACGGGCAGACGCAGTCCGAACTCCTGGAGGGCGTCGGCCTCGACCACTCGACCGTCTCCAAGTCGCTGCGCCGCATGCAGGAGGCCGGGCTCCTCACCCGGGAACCCGCCGAGCACGACCGGCGCGCCCTGGTCGTCCGCCTGACCGACGCGGGCCGCGCCCTGCGCGCGCCCATCACCGAGATGTGGCGGACGCTGGAGGAGATCTCCGTCCGAGACCTGACGGCGGAACAGATCGAGACGTTCACCACGACCGCGTACGCGATCGAGCAGTCGATCAAGGCACACGGTGGCCGGGTCCCCGGCAGCGAGTGAGACGCCGCGCCTGTCCCTGCCCGGTGGACACCGGCCCAGATCACCGCGATCGCGCTTGCGCGCTCGTCCTCGAACGCCGGACGGGCTGCCATGTATGCGGCCCGTCCGTCAGACGGTGAGCCCCCGAACGAGCAGGTCCAGCAGCGCGCACGCGAACAGCGCGATGCCGATGAAGCCGTTGACCTGGAAGAACGCCCGGTTCAGGCGGGACAGGTCGGTCGGGCGGACGATGCTGTGCTCGTACAGGAACGCGCCCGCGACGATCAGCAGGCCCAGCCAGAAGAAGACTCCCGCGTCGGTGGCCAGCGCGTACCAGACCAGGAGGCCCGTGGTCACGGCGTGGCAGCCGCGGGCGCCCCAGATCGCGGCCTGGATGCCGAAGCGCGCCGGGACCGACTTCACGCCGACCTCGCGGTCCGTCTGCACGTCCTGGCAGGCGTAGATCAGGTCGAAGCCGCCGATCCAGACACCGACCGCGAGGCCCAGGATCACGGCGTCCCACGACCACTCGCCGGTGATCGCCAGCCAGCCGCCGATCGGGCCCATCGCCTGGGCGAGACCCAGGATGGCCTGCGGGAAGTTCGTGAACCGCTTGCCGTACGGGTAGACCACCATCGGGATCACCGCGATGGGCGCCAGCGCCAGGCACAGGGGGTTCAGCAGCGCCGCCGCGCCCAGGAAGAACACCAGGGCCACCAGCGCGCCCGTCCAGGCGTGCTTCACCGACATCGCGCCGGTAACCAGCTCACGGTGGGCCGTACGCGGATTGCGGGCGTCGATCTCCCGGTCGATGATCCGGTTCACGGCCATCGCGAAGGTGCGCAGCCCGACCATCGCCACGGTGACGAGGAACAGCCGGCCCCACTGGATGTTGCCGTCCGTCAGGAACATGGCCGTCAGTGCCGCGATGTACGCGAACGGCAGCGCGAACACGGAGTGCTCGATCATGACGAGGCGCAGGAACGCCTTGGTCCGGCCCGGCTGCGGCTGCGGGATCGCCGCTGATGCGCTGCTCACGAAAGTCCGTACTCCTTCCAGCGGCGGTCGACCTTCGCCGCCGTATCCGGGTCCGAGAGGACCATCTCGGGCCAGCCGCCGTCCCGGGTGTAGCCCTCCTCGGGCCACTTGCGGGTGGCGTCGATGCCCGCCTTGCCGCCCCAGAACTGCTGGTACGAGGCGTGGTCGAGATGGTCGACCGGTCCCTCGACGACGGTGAGGTCACGCGAGTAGTCCGTGTTGCCCAGCGCCCGCCACGCGACCTCGTGCAGGTCGTGGACGTCGCAGTCGGAGTCGACGATCACGATCAGCTTGGTCAGGGACATCATGTGGGCGCCCCAGACGGCGTGCATCACCTTCTGGGCGTGCTTCGGGTACTTCTTGTCGATCGCCACGATCGCGCAGTTGTGGAAGCCGCCCGCCTCGGGGAGGTGGTAGTCCACGATGTCCGGCACGATGATCTTGAGCAGGGGGAGGAAGAACCTCTCCGTCGCGCGGCCCAGCGGGCCGTCCTCCGTCGGCGGGCGGCCGACCACGATCGACTGGATCAGCGGGCGCTTGCGCATCGTGACGCAGTCGATGGTGAGCGCCGGGAAGGGCTCCTGCGGGGTGTAGAAGCCGGTGTGGTCGCCGAAGGGGCCCTCGGGGAGCATCTCGCCCGGCTCAAGCCAGCCCTCGATGACGACCTCGGCCTGCGCCGGCACCTGGAGCGGCACCGTCTTGCAGTCGACCATCTCGATCCGCTTGCCCTGGAGGAACCCGGCGAAGAGGTACTCGTCGATGTCACCGGGCAGCGGCGCGGTGGAGGCGTACGTCACGGCCGGCGGGCAGCCGAAGGCGATCGCGACCGGCAGCCGCTCGCCGCGGCGCGCGGCCACGGCGTAGTGGTTGCGGCTGTCCTTGTGGATCTGCCAGTGCATGCCGATGGTGCGCTTGTCGTGGCGCTGCAGTCGGTAGAGCCCGAGGTTGCGGATGCCGGACTCGGGGTCCTTGGTGTGGGTGAGCCCGAGGTTGAAGAAGGACCCGCCGTCCTGCGGCCAGGTGAAGAGCGCCGGCAGCTGGTCCAGGTCGACGTCGTCGCCGGTGAGCACGACCTCCTGGACGGGGGCGCTGCCCGACTTCACCTTCTTCGGCGGTACGTGCGTCATGGCGCCGAGCTTCCCGAAGGCCTCGCGCACCCCCATGAAGCCCTGCGGCAGCTCGGGTTTCAGCAGTCCGCCGATCTTCTCGCTGATCTCCGCGTACGACTTCAGGCCGAGCGCCTTGAGCAGGCGGCGGTCCGTCCCGAAGACGTTCATCGCGAGCGGCATCGCCGATCCGCGCACGTTCTCGAAGAGCAGCGCGGGGCCGCCCGCCTTCTGGACGCGGTCGACGATCTCCCCGACCTCCAGGTACGGGTCCACCTCGGCCTTGATGCGCTGGAGGTCGCCCTCGCGCTCCAGCGCCCGGAGCAGGGAGCGAAGATCGTCGTAAGCCATGCGTTCCAGTATCGGCTACTCGCTACGCTGGCTCTGTAACGGGGGCCGCTCAGCCGGTCCCGATCTCCGCACGTATCTCCACAGCAGGGGGAACACCGCATGCTTCGGGTGCTGATGATCCTGGTGCCGCTGGCACTCAGCATCTATGCGTTCATCGACTGCATCACCACCGATGAGAAGGACATCCGTCACATCCCGAAGCCGATCTGGGCGATCCTCGTGCTGCTGTTCCCGCTCGTGGGCTCCATCTCCTGGCTGATCGTCGGCCGTGTCCGCACCCCGCGCGACGTCTCCTCGTCCCGCCGGGGCGGCTGGGTCGCGCCCGACGACAACCCCGACTTCCTGAAGTCCCTCAAGGACGACCGCAAGGACGACGGCCCGGCGGGCGGCAAGGACGAGGGCACGAGCGGCCCCAAGGACGACACCGGCGGCGAGGGTCCCGAGGACTCCGCCCCGCCGAAGTCCTGACGGACGGGCACACGGGCACACGGGCGGACGGGCAGACGGGCGGGCGGACACGGCATGGAGATACGGCTTCTGGTCACCTTCGAGAAGGTCGCCACCGTGCTGAGCTTCACCCGGGCCGCCGCCGAGCTGAAGTACGCGCAGTCCAGCGTGACCGGCCAGATCCGCGCCCTGGAGTCCTCGCTCGGCGCCGAACTCTTCGACCGGCTCGGCAGCCGCATCCGGCTCACCGAGGCCGGCGAGCGGCTCCTGCCCTACGCCCGGCAGATCATCGAGCTGAGCGAGGAGGCCCGGGCGGCGGTCACCGGCTCGGCGGAACCGGCCGGTTCGCTGACCGTCGGCACGATGGAGTCGCTGACGTCGTACCGGCTGCCGCCCCTCCTCGAACTCTTCCACCACCGCTATCCCGGCGTACGACTGTCGATGCGCCCGACCCTGGGGGACGCGACCCGGCAGGCGCTGCGGCAGGGCACGTACGACGTGGGCTTTCTCATGGAGCCGGTCGCCGGGCACCCGGGGCTTGAGACGGTGGTGCTGACCGCCGAGCCGCTGGTCCTGGTCTCCTCGCCCCGCCATCCGCTGGCCGGGGACCGGGCTCCGCTGACCACCGAGGACCTCACGGCGGCCCAGCTGGTGGGCACGGAGCCCGGCTGCCCGTACCGCGATCTGTTCGAGGCGGAGCTTGCCGGGGCCGCCGGGCAGTCGCCGCCGTTCATGGAGTTCGGCACGATCGAGGCGACCAAGCGCGGGGTGGCGGGCGGCCTGGGGGTCGCGCTGCTGCCGCGGATGACCGTGCGGGCCGAGCTGGCGTCGGGCGAGCTGACGGAGCTGGACTGGAAGCCGCCGTTCCAGCTGTACACGCAGTTGGCGTGGCGGCAGGGCGAACGGCTGCCGCGCCATCTGCGGCTGTTCATCGACGAGACGGTACGGGTGCTGCGGGAACAGACTCGGAGCGAGTGACCGTACGGGTGGCGGAGGCGGCGGGCTTCCTCGCGAGGGTCACCTTCAGGCTGGCCAGGACGATCAGCGGTACGCTCAGCGCCTGGACGGGCCCGATGTGGTGGCCGTACACCGCCCAGTCCGCCACCATCGCGACCGCCGGGTAGGTGAAGGCGAGCACCGCGATCTTCGCGGTCGGGAGCTTGGCGTAGGCCGCGTACATGAGGACGTACATCAGGCCGGTGTGGATCAGGCCCAGGCCCACCAGCCAGCCCCAGTCGGCGCCCGTGCCGCTCATCGCGCCGAAGTCGGCGAAGGGCAGCAGGAGCGGGATGCCGACGACGACCTGGACGAGCGCGATCAGGTGCGGGCGCACACCCGTCACCCGCTTGGTCACGAGGGTCGACAGGGCGTAGAGGAGCGCGGCCAGCAGTGCCTGGCCCACGCCGGCGACGTACGAGCCGCCGCTCGCGAAGTCGGCGGGGGTGACGCCCGAGACCAGGATCAGACCCGCGAAGGCGAGGGCCACCCAGCCGACCGTGACGGCCGTCAGGCGCTCGCGGAAGAGGAGGGCGCCGAGCAGGACCACGTAGAACGGCTGGGTGTGGTAGACCACCGTCGCCACGGAGATCGACGTGTTCTCGTAGGACTGGAAGAGGAAGACCCAGTTGAAGACGATGAACAGGCCGCCGAGGACGGTGAGTCCGAGGGTGCGCGGGGTGAAGCCGTGGCCGCGGAGCCAGCCGCGGGCGACGACGTAGGCGCCGAGGGCGAGGGCGCCGAACAGGACACGGAAGAAGACGACGTCGAAGGGCGAGGCGCCCGACTCGACGACGAAGACGCCGAGCGTGCCGGAGAGCACCATCGCGATCGTCAGCTGGGCCGTGCCCTTGTTCTCCGCCGTTTTCATGTTGCCCGGGGTCGTGGTCATGCCCTGGAAGGTACGAGCGGGCCGTGACGCGGGTCCACGAGCCGGTGGGGCGTCCTGCCGATGGGCCCATCGGTCCCGCCGATGGCGAGCGGCGGGGCGGGGTCAGCTCCCGGCGGTCGCGGCCAGCCGGTAGAACGCCTGCGTGGTGCGTGGGTGGGCCATCTCGTCCAGCAGGTGGCGCCATTCGAGATCGTCGGAGGCGCCGGAGTGCGCGTCGTCCCAGGCGGCGAGCAGCGGGGCGAGCTCGTTCTCGGACGTCGTGACGGCGGCGGTCGTGACGGCGGTCGGCGCGGCGGCGGAGGTCGCGATGACATCGCTCACGAGGACATCGGTGCGGGCGGTGGTCGTGGAGATGTTCATGGCGGTTCCTTCCGGGCGGCGGGGCGGCTTCTGGGTGGTCCTTCCGGTGGTACTTCGGGCTGAACCTCCGGTTGGACTTTCTGGGTTCCACCTTGCCGCCAGCCGTCTGCCGCCGCCATGAAGCGGCCTACCGGACCCGGGGTGGGGCCACCCCCACCGGACCAGTACCGGCTGCCGCCTGAGGCGCCGTCAGGAGGACGGAGCCGCCGAGGCCTTCGGAGTCGGTGCCAGTGTCGATGCCGATGTGGGCTTCGTGGTCGGCACCTTGGTGGGCGCCGCCGAGTGCGTCGGCGGCTCGCTCGGGACGGCGGCGGACGGATCGGTCCCCGTACCGGGGCTCGCGGCCGGGGACTTCGCCGAAGGCTCCTCGGTGGCCCGGGACTCCGAGGGCTCCGGCGACGGCGGCAGGGTGGGTGAGGACGAAGGACTGCTCGGGGGCGGCGGGGCGAGGGGGACCGTCGGGGACGCGGGCCGGTCGGGTGTCCCCAGCCGGACCGGCAGCGCGATGAGAGCGGTCGCGGCGCACAGCAGGGCCGCCCCGGCCGCGGCACGGCCGATCTGGCGGCGGGCCGCACCCCGGCGGATCGCCTCGTACCGCCCGGCGGGCGGGCCGAGGTAGTCGGAGGTGGGCCGCAGGATGACGGCGAGGGGGTCGTCGGGTTCGAAGTCCGGACCGTCGTCAGAGTGTGTGATCAACGCTTCTCCTCAGATGGGCGCGGAGCAGTTCGCGGGCCGCGTGGAGATCGGCCTTGATGGTTCCTTCCTTGCGCCCGGTCAGCACGGACACCTCCCGGATCGGCATGTCAGCGTAGTAGTGCAGCAGGATCGGGACGCGCAGTCGTTCCGGCAGCGACTGCACGAGCAGGCGCACCGACGGGTCGGCCTGTTCGGTCTCCGGGCGGACGGCGGCCTCGGCCGTCGCGCGGCGCATCGCCCTGCGTTCGCGTTCCAGCTTGCGCCAGTGGTCCCGGACGAGGTTGGCCGCGGTCACGTAGAGGAAGCCGCGGGGCTCCGCCACGGAGGTCCAGCGGGCCCAGAGCCGCGTGAACGCCTCCGAGGCGATCTCGTGGGCCGTCTCGTCGTCGTCCACCAGCCGGCGGCACCAGCCGGCGAGGCGCGGATAGAGGGCAGCGAACAGCTCGGACGCTGCCTGCTCGCGGGACCGTTTCAACGCTCTCCAGGTCGTGACGACACTCGTGGGGCTGCTCTGCGGGCCTGTCTCGTAGGGCTTGTGGGGCCTGCTGGGCCTGTGTGGCTCACCCGGAAGGATCCCGGGCCGTCGGCGTACGGTTCCAACGACCCGGAATCCGGGGTTCAGGTGGGGCGGGTGGTGCCGGTGGTTCGGTTGGTTCCGGTGGTTCCGATCGGTCGGTCGGTGTCGGTGGTTCCGATCGGTCGGCCGGTTCCGGTGGTTCCGATCGGTCGGTCGGTGCCGGTGGTTCGCGTCAGGGGCGTTCCTGACTCAGCTCGGCGAAGACGATCACGCTGTCGCGGTAGCCGTCACCGCTGCGGGGCCCGCCGCACGTGATGAGCCGCAACTCGGGCCGCCCCGTGTCCCCGTACACGTCGTCCGTCGGGAACTCCGCCTGCGCGACCGTCCGTACGGCGCTGACGGTGAACTCCGCCGCCGTGCCGTTCTCCAGGCGGGTCTCGATCCGGTCGCCGCGCCGCAGCCGCGCGAGATCGTGGAAGACGCCGTCCCCGTAGCCGCCGACCGTGACATGGCCGAGGATCACCGACGGGCCGACCTGGCCGGGCGTCGGCGAGTGCCGGTACCAGCCCGCCCGGTCGTCGGCCTCGATCGGGGGCACCTGCACGCTGCCGTCCGGGGCCAGCCCCAGCCGCATGACCTTGGTGTCGACGTCGACGGCCGGGATTCGCAGCCCGACGGGCACCGAGCGCGCGAGCGCGTGCACGGTCTTCCCGGCCGCGGAGGAGCCCGACGACGGTGACGTGTTCTCTCCGCGGGAGGTGCCGGTGCCGTCGGTCTCGCCGCCCCCTCCGCCGCCGCCGCAGCCCACGAGCAGGGTGGCCATCGCGGCGGTGACGAAGGCACGCCTGGAGGGCAGGGTCACGCCCCGGTCGCCCGTCGGCGGCGTACGACATAGACCGCCGCGCCGCCCAGCGCGAACGCCGCGGCGGCGCCACCGCCGATCAGGCCGCCCTCACCACCGGACCCGTCCGAGGCCACACCGGTGTCGGGCGCTCCGCTGGGTACGACGGAGACCTCGCCCGTGCCCGGCGCGTCGGTCGGCGCCTTGGTCGGCTCCGCGGGCGCGGCGCTCGGTTCGGCGGTCGGGGGCTTGCTCCCGGCCGGTGCCTTGGTCGGGGCGGTGCTCGGGGCCTCCGAGGCGGGGGCGGGGGTCGGAGACGTCCCGTCGGCGAACGCGGGCACCGTGCCCGCCAGTACGGCGGTGCACGCGAGTGCCAGGGCGCTGAGGACAGTTCGGCGCATGTGGGGCTCTCTCTCATCGGTCCGCCCGCACGATGGAACGGCGGACGGCTGCGTCATGGATCGAGCGGAGAGACGAGGCAGCCGTGGAACGGGTTGTAAAGAACAGGCAAAGTCCTTCGACGCGTGCGCGTACGCGTCCGTCGGGCACGCCCCACCGATGCCGCCGGACGCCGGTGCCGCCCCGGGCCGCCTGCGCCTAGGCTTGGCCGCCGTGAACGACGGGACGACGGACGACGAGGCGGCGGGCCGGGGCCGGTTGGGGGCCTTACCGGCCGACGCGCTGCTCGTCGCCCTCGCGGCCGTGGACGTCGGTCTCCAGCTCGACCACGACACCCCGCTGGAGATGGCCCTCTCGGCCGCAGCCTGTGCGGCGCTGCTCGTGCGGCGGCGCTTCCCCCTGGCGGTGTTCCTGCTGTCGCTGCCCGCCGCGCTGTTCTCGTCGGTCGTGGTGGCACCCCTGGCCGCGCTCTACACGCTGGCCGAACGCAGCCGGGACCGGCGCCTGCTCATCGCCTGCGCCACGGCGTCGGCGGTGGCCTCCGCGCTGCCGTGGCCGCTGTCGGACTACGCGACGGACGACCGCTTCTGGACCTTCGTCGACTTCGTCTATCTGCTGGCGACGGCGGCCGCGCCCCTCTTCCTGGGCCAGTTGGTGCAGGCCAGACGCGATGCGGCGGAGCGGCTGGCCGAGGTCGAGGAGGCACGGGAGCACGAGCGCCGGCTGCACGCCCAGAGCGTGCTGGCCCGCGAACGGGCCCAGCTGGCACGGGAGATGCACGACGTGGTCTCCCACCAGGTGAGCCTCATCGCCGTACGGGCCGGGGCCCTCCAGGTCGGCGCGAAGGACACCGAGACGCGTGAGGCCGCCCGGACGATCCGCGGGCTCAGCGTGACCACCCTCGACGAACTGCGGCACATGGTCACGCTGTTGCGCGCCTCCGGCGGCCGTACGGGCGAACCGGCACCCCAGCCGACCCTGGCCGACCTGCGGCAACTGGTCGACGGCAGCGGTATCGAGGTGACGCTGAAGGGCGAACTGCCTTCCGGCATCGGGGCGCCGGCCCAGCGCGCGGTCTACCGGACCGTGCAGGAGGCCCTCACGAACGTACGCAAGCACGCGCCCGGCGCCACCGCCACGGTCTGTCTGTGGCACGGGGGCGACGGGCTGGGCGTGACGGTCACCAACACCCCGCCGACCCGGCCCGTCCTCGAACTGCCGGGCTCCCGGGTCGGGTTGATCGGCCTCGCCGAACGGGCCGAGAACCTCGCCGGCTCCTTCGAGGCCGGCGCCACGGCCGACGGCGGCTACGGGGTGCGACTGCGCCTGCCCACGACAACCGACTGAGCCGACGGGAGCGGCTCCGTCCCCGGAGTCGGTCCGACCACCAGCAGCGACGGAATCACTGGCGACAACGGAAGGCGGCACGGGCCGATGAGAGCCGACGAACTCGTACCACTGGGCCGCACGGGACTGCGGGTCAGCCGTCTCGGGCTGGGACTGGCCTCCCTTGGCGGGCTGTTCGAGCCGGTGTCCGACGAGCAGGCGGCCGGCGTCCTCGACACCGCCTGGGACCTGGGCATACGGCTGTACGACACGGCCCCCGTGTACGGGTACGGGCGCTCGGAGACCCGTACCGGAGCCGCTCTCGCCGCCCGGCCGCGGGACGCCTACGCGCTGTGCACCAAGGTCGGGCGGATCATCGAGCCGGGAGGTCCAGACACCCAGCCGATCTGGGCGGACCCTCCGGCGGGCGTCGGACCGCGGCTCGACTACTCGTACGCCGGGGTGATGCGTTCGGTCGAGGAGAGTCTGGAGCGGCTGGGGCTCGACCGGGTCGACGTCCTCCATGTGCACGACCCCGACGAGGACTTCGGCACCGCGGTCTCGGAGGCGTATCGCGCGCTGGCCGAACTGCGTGCCGCGGGTGTCGTCGGAGCCGTCTCGATCGGCGTCAACCACGCGCCGGTGGCGGCCCGTTACCTGCGGGAGGCGGCGGCGCCGGGCCCGGACTGTGTCCTGCTGGCCGGGCGTTACACCCTCCTCGACCGTTCCGGGCTGGACGAGTTGCTGCCGCTGTGTGCCGAGCGCGGGGTCTCCGTCATGGCCGCGGGCGTCTACCAGTCCGGCCTGCTGGCCGACCCCCGCCCGGGGGCGCCGCACGGATACACCTCGGTCCCCTCCGAACTGGCCGCGCGCATCAGGGCGTTGCGGAAGGTGTGCGCGGACTTCGACGTGCCGCCGCTCGCGGCCGCCGCGCAGTTCCCGCTCGGGCACCCCGCCGTCACGAGTGTGGTCGTCGGTGCCCGCTCGGCCGACGAGGTCGCCCAGAACGTGCGGCTCTTCGGCCACCCCGTCCCGGCGGACTTCTGGACCGCCCTGAGGACGACGGGCCTGCTCACCGAGGAGACCCCGACCCCCTGAACACCGACGCCCGACCAACAGCCCTACGAGGCAAGGAACTTGCCGACAGTGCCCGCGAAGAGGTCCGGATCGTCCACCCACGGGAAGTGTCCGGCACCCGGCTGGACGAACACCTCACCGCCGGGGAACAGCCCGGCGACCGTGGCGGCCACGCGCGGCAGCGGGCCGCCGTCCAGCTCCCCCGCGAGGACGAGCACCCGCGCGTCGAGCCCGGCGACGGCGGCCCGCACGCCCGCGGGATCGGCGAACGCTCCGGCGGACGCGTACACGTCCGCCGCCTCGTCGTTGATCTGCGCCGGCTCGGCCGCGGCGTGCGCACGGGCGGCTGCGTCCCAGCGCCCGTAGAAGAAGGGGGTCCCGGCCTCGAAGTCGGCGTCGGTGGCGGACCCGCCCCAGATCCTCAGGTACGCCGCGTGGGCGCCCTCGAACCACGGCTCGCCCACCCGCAGCGCCGCCGCCTCGCGCCGGTGCTCGGGCAGGAAGCCGACCCCGAGCGCACGGGCCCTCGCCGCGACGAGCGTGAGCGTCCGCAGGCGCCCCGGATACCGGGCCGCGTACAGGATCGCGAGGTCACCGGCCGCCGAGTGCGCGAGCAGGTCGACGCCCTCCAGTCCGAGGTGCTCGCGCAGGGCCTCGACGTCGTCGACCTGCCGGTCGCAGCGGTACGTCGCCGGGTCGGCGGGCACCTGGGAGCCGCCGGTGCCCCGCAGATCGAGCAGCACCAGCCTCCGGTACGCCGACAGCCCGCCCAGGTCCCCGAGGTAGTCCGACGCCCGCATCGCCCCACCCGGCAGACAGAGCAGCGGCACGCCCCCGCCCCCGCCCTCCGAGCGGTAGGCGAGCCGGGTGCCGTCGGGAGCGGAGAAGTGAGGCATGTCCCATCCTCACCACGCCCCCGGGGAGGGACAACGGCATTTACGCGGTTGACGCCCCACCGGCCACGCGATTGCCTGCTGCGATGACTGCTCTCCGCATCGAACGGGTCGGCGTCGCGCGGGCCGGCGCCGACGGCTCGGCTGCCGAGTCCCTCGTCGAGGACTGGCGGCACGTCCACAACGTGATCGTGCCGCCCGCCGCCCTGTCCCCGGGCGAGGTCCGGGAACGGGCCGGCCGGTATCACCTGGAGGTGGCGTACCTCGGCGACGTGCTGGTCGGCTGCACGACGGTACGGCCGCCGGAGGGCGCGGAGGCGACGGCCACCGTGATCGCCCGCGTGCTCCCCGCCCACCGCCGCCGGGGGTTCGGCGAGCAGCTCCATGTACGGGGCCTGGCGCTCGCGCGCGAACTCGGGGCCCGGACGATCGAGACCGTCGTGCTGGCCGCCAACTCCGAGGGACTGCGGTTCGCGCGGGCCCACGGATACGTCGAGGTCGACCGGTACACGCTGCCGGGTGAGAGCGACCTCTGGATCGATCTGCGGGCCGGTGGGGGCGGCCCGCGGACGAAGGAGGACTGACCCGGGGGCCGATCGGGGAGAGTGGATGCCATGAGCGACCACGAGCGCATCGACGGGACGCGGGAACGCCAATGGCTCGCGACCGCCGTCGAGGAGGCCCGAGCCGGCCTCGCGGAGGGCGGTGTCCCCATCGGCGCCGCGCTGTACGCGGCGGACGGCACCCTGCTGGGCCGGGGCCACAACCGCCGCGTCCAGGACGGCGATCCGTCCGCGCACGCCGAGACGGCCGCCTTCCGGAACGCGGGACGGCAGCGCTCGTACCGCGGCACGACGATGGTGACCACGCTCTCGCCGTGCTGGTACTGCAGCGGTCTGGTCCGGCAGTTCGGGATCTCCCGGGTCGTCGTCGGCGAGGCCCGGACCTTCCACGGCGGACACGACTGGCTGGCGGAGCACGGCGTGGAGATCGTGCTCCTCGACGACCCCGAGTGCGTCGCCGTGATGCGCGACTTCGTCAGGAACAACCCCGCACTGTGGAACGAGGACATCGGTGAGATCAGTGAGTGACGCCGCCGGCCACTCCGCCGCCCACGGCGGCCCCCGTGTGCCGACCGTCGATCTCGGGCCGTGGCTCTCCGGCGACCCCGAGGCCCGGGCCCGGATCGCCCGCACGGTCGACGGCGCGCTCCAGAGCGCCGGATTCCTGCTGGTGACCGGTCACGGCGTAGACCCGGACCTGCGGGTACGCGTCCGCGAGGCGGCCCGCGCCTTCTTCGTGCTGCCCACCGAGACCAAGCAGCCGTACGCGGCGAAGGTCGGCGGCCGGGGCTGGCTCGGTCCGGGCGCCGAGGCCAACGGCTACGCGGAGGGCACCCCGACCCCGCCCGACCTGAAGGAGTCCCTGACCTTCGCGACGCACGAGCCCTTCGACGACCCGGTGACCGACGCGCAGTGGTACGCGCCGAACGTCTGGCCCGCCGAGGCTCCCGGGCTCCGGGCCCTGTGCGAGGAGTACCTGGCGCGGATGGCCGAGCTGGAGAACCACCTGCTCGCCCTGCTCGGTGAGGCACTGGGCCTGGAACCCGACTTCTTCACCCGGCACATGGACCATCCGACCTACGGCTTCAACATCAACTGGTATCCGGGCACGGAGGTCGTCGGCGAGCCCGAGGAGGGCCAGTTCCGGATCGGCCCCCACACCGACTTCGGCACGGTCACCATCCTCGACCGGCAGGCCGGCAAGGGCGGGCTGCAGATCCACACGGACGACGGCGGCTGGCAGGACGCGCCCTTCGACCCGGCCGCGTTCACCATCAACATCGGTGACCTGATGGCCCGTTGGACCGGCGACCGCTGGCGCTCGGGCCGCCACCGCGTACTGCCCCCGCCGGCGGACGAGCCCACCGAGGAGCTGATGTCCCTCGTCTACTTCGGCGAGTGCACCCCGGGAACCCGCGTCGAGTCGGTCCCGGCCCCGGTCGGCCGGGTGGCGTACGAACCCGTCGACTCCCATGTGTACCTGCGGGAGAAGCTGGACTCGATCACAGTGAACTGAACCGGGCCCGGTCGGACTCCGCCGACGGCGCCGACATTTCCGTAAGCCCGCGGACATCATGCGGTCCACTCCGAAGCAACGCCCCCTGGCCGTCCCGCGGTTGATACACCTCACCTCTACGAGAACCGGGACCCACGGGGTCCCAGGGGGAGATGCGGTGCGCAGAGGGCTGCACGGCCGAGGGGCGCTGTTCGACACGGAACCGCCCGGCCTCGCCTCACGGCTCGTCGGCCTGCGCCCGTTCCAGCACGGGCCCAGTCCCTGCGAACACCCGCGGGACATCCCCTTCGTGGTGTTCACCGGGGCCCGCGGGCTCGGCAAGAGCGCGGTACTGGCGGAGCTGCAGGCCGCGTACGAGGGGCACACGCCCGTCGCGCTGATCGACTGCGAGGCGCGCCTGTTCGCGGAGCCTCCCGCCGGGCGGCCCCACGAGGGCTGGTCGCCCGTCCGGTCGCCCGTGTCGCAGGCACTGGTGACGATCGCCGAGCAGCTCGCGGAGCCGGTGGCCGAGGCGGGCCGGATCCCGTTCCCGCGGCTCGCGGTGGGCCTGCTGGCCGTGGCGGCGGGCGGCTGGCACGACCGGGACCTGTCCCGCATCCGCCGGGAGACCGAGCGGATCCTGCTGCTGAACGACACCGGCTCATGGGTCGGCTCGCACGCGGGCCGCCGGGTCGCCCGGCTGTCGGCCCGGCTGACCGACCCGCTCACCGGCTCGCTGTCCGGTACGGGTCCGGTGGTCGAGCCGGTCGTCGAGGCCGCCCTGGAAGCGTTCTCCGAAGGGGTCTCGCCCACGCACCGCCGGCTGCGGAAGGCCGCCACCTGGTACCGCGACCACCCGAACGCCGAAGGCAACCCGAAGCTCGGACTCCTGCTGCTCTCGGGGCACTTCAGAGCGGGCGGCGACCCCCGCACCCACGCCGAGGGCCATCTCGTACGGGCGCTGCTGGCCGACCTCGACGACGCGTACGGCGGGTCGCTGCCGCGCGGGCACCGGGCCGGGCGTCCGGTGGTCCTCATCGACAACGCGCAGGCCGCGCCGGGGATCGGACTGATCGGAGCGGTGCTGCGGGACCGGGCCTGCGGCATCGCCGACCGGGTGGTGTTCTTCGCCGGGCTGCGCGGTCACGGTCATCCGGCCCTGCGCAACGCGACCCGCGCCACCCTGCCCGAGCTGGCCCGCACGAGCGGCTGGGAGCCCGGCGGCACGGCCTCGTCCCGGGCCCTGCTCGTGCCGCTGTCACCGCTGTCCCCCGGCGACACCCGGCGAGTCGTCGAGGCGGCCTGCCGGGGCCTGGCGGTACCGTCCCGGCTGCCGGGCGCCGCCCACCGGCTGACCGGCGGCAGCCCGCTCGGCACGACCCTGTTCGCCGAGTCCGCCCGGCAGAACCTGTCCCGGGGCGCCGGTACCCCCGGCGAACTCCTCGCCGCCGACCTCGTCCCGCACACGACGCACGAGGCGCACAAGACGTACGAGGCGCAAGAGGCGCGCGAGACGCGCGAGGGCCGCCCCGCCCACCGCGAACTCCTCGACCGCCTGGTGCCGGACGGCCACCGGGACGAGCTGGCGCTGCTGGCCGTGGCCCACGACCGCGCGTCGGCGTGCGCGCTGGCCGCGGCCCTGCTCCCCGGCGACTTCGGCTCGGCGGGGGTCCTCGCCCTGGAGGCGCGGCTCGCCGAGGAGGGACTGCCCACGGTCCCCGGCCAGTTCGTCGGCGACCCGTTCCTGCGGGCACTGTTGCTGCTGGACCTGTACCGCAGGGAGCCGGACCACCACACCTGGCGGGCGGCACACCGCACACTCGTCGCGCACTGCACGGACACTCCGGCCGCGCCGGAAGGCCCGCCGCACGGCCGCCCGGCGGACGGCTCCGGGCACGAGGAGCGGCGCGTCCTCCACCGGCTCCACCACGAACTCGCCCTCGGCGCCGCCGAACCGGCCGTCACGTATCTGCGCGACACGTTCCACCGGCGCGACATGAAGACCTGGCTGTCGGCGCTGGTCCTCCTCGCGTCGGCGCCGTACCACCCCGCGCCCGCCCCGGACGGCCCCGGCGGCGCGTGGTCGGACGCCCGCACCCGGGTCGCGCTGGGCCGCGTCGGCCCCGGCCCGCTACCGCCGGAGGGCGCCGACACCGCCCTGCACCTGCGGATACGCCGACTCCTGTACGGGGTCTGGCAGGTGACCGATCCGCTGGCGCTGCCCGACCCGGTCGTCGCCGAGCGGCTGCGGTCCGAGCTGGAGCATCTGTCGAGGCTCCGGCCGACGGACGCGGAGCCGCTGCTGCGGGCCTCCGTGCACTGGACCGAGGACGCCCTCGCGGGCCGCCCCCTTCGCCTCGGTCGGACCCCGCGCTAAACGCCGGCGTAGGAGTGCTTGCCGGTGACGAAGATGTTCACGCCGTAGTAGTTGAACAGCCAGCAGGCGAAGGCGATGAGCGCGATGTACGCGGCCTTGCGGCCCTTCCAGCCGGCGGTGGCGCGGGCGTGCAGGTAGCAGGCGTAGGCGACCCAGGTGATGAACGACCAGGTCTCCTTGGGGTCCCAGCCCCAGTAGCGGCCCCACGCGTCGCCCGCCCAGATCGCGCCGGCGATGATCGTGAACGTCCACAGCGGGAAGACGGCGGCGTTCACCCGGTACGAGAACTTGTCGAGCGAGGCCGAGGCGGGCAGCCGCTCCAGCACGGAGGTCGCGAAACGGCCCGGCCTGCCGCCGGTCGCGAGCTTGTTCTCGTAGCTGTCCTTGAAGAGGTACAGGATCGTGCCGACCGCGCCCACGTAGAACACCGCGCCGCAGAAGATCGCGGTGGAGACGTGGATGTAGAGCCAGTACGAGTGGAGCGCGGGCACCAGCTGGTCGCTGGCCGTGTACAGGACGGTGACGGCGAGGCCGAGGTCCAGCAGGACCGTCGTCGTCAGGAAGAGGCCCATCCAGCGGACGTTCTTCTTCATCGCCAGCAGCCCGAGATACACACCGACGGCGACCGTGGAGAAGGTGATGTTGAACTCGTACATGTTGCCCCACGGCGCCCGCTGCACCGACAGGGCGCGTGCGAGGACACCGCCGAACGCGATGAGGAACGCGAGCACGGTGAGGGAGATGGCGATCCGCCCGTAGAGGTCGCCCTGCTCGTCCCCGCCGTGCGCGCCGGGCCCGTCCGGCACGTCCCGCGCACCGGCCGCGGCCCGCGTGACGACCTTGGGCCGCTCCAGTACGGCGGTGCCGCCCGCGTTCTGCACGGTGACGGCCGGGGGCCCGGCCTTCTTGGCGGCCTGGTCGGCGGTCAGCGCGGCGGCCGTACGGCCGACCTTGCTGCGGCTGCCGAGGAGCCACTCGGCGATGTAGGCGAAGAAGGCCAGCGTGTAGACGGCCATCGCCGAGTAGATCAGCGTGTTGCTGACGTTCGCGAGGTGCTCGTTGGTCGCGGCGGCCAGATCGGTCGCGGCGGCGAGGTCGGTTGCGGCGGCGAGAGTCACTTCGTCTCAGCCCCTTCGGCAGGTACGGCGGGAGGTTCGGGGGTCTCGTTCTCGGGCTGGTCCGGGGTGTCGCTCCGGGGCTGGTCCGGGGTGTCGGGCACGCTCGGCGCCAGGTCGTACAGGGTTCCGGCCAGGACGCCCAGTTCCTCCGGGACCTTGGCGGACTCGCTGCGGCCGAGGCCCGCCATCTCGACGACCGTGACGCCGTCGGGGCCGGTCACGGCACGCACCCACACGCGGCGGCGCTGGATGAAGAGGGAGGCGGCGAGACCGAAGATGGCGCCGAAGGCCCCGACGAGGGCCCAGCCCGCGCCGGGCTGACGGGTGACCTGGAAGTTCGCCCACTCCTTGACGCCCTTCTCGAAGGTGATCGAGCCGGCGCCGTTGGGGAGCCGCATGGTCTCGCCGGGCTTCAGGTTCTCCCGCAGCTGCTCGCCCTTGGAGTTCTTGAACTCCTTCATGTTCTTCTTCTCAAGCTGGTACACGCTCTGCGGCAGCCCCGCGTCGACACCGAGGTCGCCGTGGTACGCAGCCAGGTTCAGCACCGGGTTCAGCAGCGCCGGGAACTGCGAGACCACCGCGGTGCCGTCCCCGCCGTACGCCGGAAGGAAGAACGCCTGGAAGCCGAGCTGCTCCTGCTTCCCCTTGGCGTCCTTGTAGCCGTCCATGACCTTGATCGCGCCGGTCGAGGTGACGTTCGAGTCGAGCGGCAGCAGCGGCACGGCCTGCCGGTAGACGATGTCGCCCTTGCCGTCCCGGACGGTGACGACGGGCGCGTAGCCGTGGGCGGTGAGGTAGACCTTCGAGTCGTCGATGTCCAGCGGCTCGTTGACCTTGACGGTCTTCTTCTGCTCCTCGCCGTCCGCGCCCACGCTGTAGTCGACCTTCGCCTGGTACGTGCGCGGCGTGCCCTTGTTGGGCCCCGTCTCCTCGTACGTGCCCTCGAAGTCCTTCAGTACGAAGCTGAAGGGCTCCAGGTCGTTCGTGTCGAAGAGGCTCCCGGACTTGAAGTCGTCGTACTGCGTGAGGGTGTTGGCGAAGCCGTCGCCCTCGACGATCAGCTTGTTGCCCTCGGACTTGAAGAGCTGGCCCCAGGCGAAGGCGACCAGCATCACGATCAGCGCGATGTGGAAGGCGAGGTTGCCGACCTCGCGGAGGTAGCCCTTCTCGGCGGCGACCGCGTCCCCGTCGAGGTGGGCACGGAAGCGCCGTTTCCGCAGGAGCTTCAGCGCCTCGTCCCGGACCTCCTCGGGCCCGGCCTCGGTCCGCCAGGTGGTGTACGCGGGCAGCCGGGTCAGCAGGCGCGGGGCGCGCGGCGGGCGGCCGCGCAGCTGGCCGACGAACTGCCAGGTGCGGGGCACGATGCAGCCGATGAGCGAGATGAAGAGAAGGATGTAGATCGCGGAGAACCAGGCGGAGCTGTAGACGTGGAACAGCCCGAGCTTCTCGTAGATCGGCCCGACCGTGGTGTGCCGGGCCAGGAAGTCGGCCACCTTCGTCTCGTCGGTCCCGGACTGCGGGATCAGCGAGCCGGGGATCGCGCCGAGGGACAGCATGAAGAGCAGGAGCAGCGCGACCCGCATCGAGGTCAGCTGCCGCCAGATCCAGCGCGCCCAGCCGATGACCTCACGGCCGGCCCAGCCGAGCCATCCCGTGGCGCCCGGGGTGCGCGCACCGCCGAAGGAGCCGGGCATCGCGGTCTCGCGGGGCGCGGTGGACAACTGGGCGCCGGCCGCGCCGAGATCGCCGGCGTCCCGCACGGCGGTGTCACCCGTACCGTTCGCGTCGCCCCGGTCGCCGTTCCCGCCCTCGGTCCGCACGTCGGTGTCCCGTGTCGTGCCCATGAATCAGATCCCTACCGTGAAGCCGTCGGACCAGCCCTGCATCTCCTGCACGATGCCGTCCCACGCGCCGGTCAGCAGGAGCAGACCGGTCGCGATCATCATTCCGCCGCCGATCCGCATCACCCACACATAGTGGCGCTTGATCCACCCGAAGGCGCCGAGCGCCTTGCGGAAGGCGACGGCGGCGGCGACGAAGGGCACGCCCAGACCGACGCAGTACGCGACCGTCAGTATGGCCCCGCGCCCGGCGCTCGCCTGGTCGAACGCGAGCGCCTGCACGGAGGCGAGCGTCGGTCCGATGCATGGGGTCCAGCCGATCCCGAAGAGGGCGCCCAGCACGGGGGCTCCGACGAGACCGGCCACCGGCCGCCGGTGGAAGCGGAACTCACGCTGGGTGAGCCAGGGCATCATGCCCATGAAGAAGACGCCCATGAGGATCATGAGCGTGCCGAGCACCTTGGAGAGCGTGCTCTGGTGTTCCTGCAGAGTGGAGCCGAAGTAGCCGAAGAGGGCGCCGCCGGAGACGAACACGGCGGTGAAGCCGAGGACGAACAGCGAGGCCCCGGCGACCATCCGCCCGCGTCGCGCCTCGGCGAGATCGGTGCCGCTGATCCCGGTGACGTACGAGAGATAGCCGGGCACCAGCGGCAGCACGCAGGGTGAGAAGAAGGAGACGAGTCCGCCGAGCAGGGCGATCGGAATGGCGAGTACCAGCGCCCCGGTGAGGACGGTCTGGTTGGCGTCGGTGCCGGCGGCCAGGAGAAGGGACACGAGCGGTCACTTCTCCGCGAGGATCGGCTTGAGCATCTTGCGCAGGTTGTCCTCGCTGAGCGCGGACAGCGACCGGGAGGCGACCTTCCCGTCCCGGTCGAGCACGAGCGTGGAGGGAATCGTCTGCGGGTTGAGCGTGCCCTTCTCGAAGCGGAGCATCAGCTTGCCCGTCGGGTCGTACAGGCTCGGGTACTCGACGCCGTGCGCCTTCTCGAAGGCGATCGCCGGGGTGGTGCTCGTGTCCCGGGTGTTGATGCCGACGAACTGCACGCCCTGGTCCTTGAGGTCCTCGGAGACCGTGACGAAGTTCTTGGCCTCCAGGCGGCACGGGCCGCACCAGGAGCCCCAGACGTTCAGGACGACGATCTTGCCCTTGTAGTCGGCGACGTCGAGCTGCTTGCCGTCGATGGTCCTGCCCGACAGCTCGGGCGCCTGCGCGCGGCTGCCCTTGTCGACCGTGGCGATGCCGTCGGAACCGGTGACGAAACCGGTGTCACCCGACCCGCCGGACTTGCCCCCGGATCCGCACGCGGAGAGGAGCAGCGCGGCGGCGACGGCCGCACCGGCCAGTGCGGCGGCGCGGCCACGGGTCCGTTCGGTGCGCTGGACGGCACAGCTGGCGGCACTCATGTGAAAAGTTTCGCATGTCCGTTCCGGGGATCTTGCGCACCCCCCTCACGGGGGCGGAACCGTATGCAGGGCCGCGTTTCGGGCGCTACGGCGGAGGGCCGTCAGGAGGCTTCGGACAGCGTCAGGAGGCGTCAGGCGGCTTTCGCCGAGCCCTTCGCGTCACCCTTCCCCGGGCCCTTCGCGTCGCCCTTGCCGGAGTTCGTGGTGACCTCGCCGAGGAAGGTGTTCCAGCCGCCGACCGGTTCCTGCCCGACCCCCAGCGACCGCAGCTTCTCCAGGACGGCCGTGTCCTGCACGTCGAGCCAGTCGACGAACTGGCGGAACGACACCAGGCGCACGTCCTTCTTGCCCGCGATGTGCTTCAGCGCGTTCTCGACGGCGTCCATGTAGATGCCGCCGTTCCACTCCTCGAAGTGGTTGCCGATGAAGAAGGGGGCCCGGTTCGTCTCGTATGTACGCGTGAAGCCCGCTATGTACGAGTCGGTCGCCTGCTTGCGCCAGGCCGGGTAGTTGGCGGGCGGGGCCTGGGTCGAGTTGACCGACTGGTTGGCGAGGATGTTGTAGTCCATGGAGAGGACCTCGAAGGTGTGCCCGGGGAAGGGCATCGCCTGGAGCGGCAGGTCCCAGACGCCCTCCTTCTTGCCCGGCCAGACCTGGGTGCCGCCGGGCGAGGAGGCGTCGTAGCGCCAGCCGAGCTCGCGGGCGGTGGGCAGCAGGTTGTCCTGGCCCTTGAGGCAGGGGGTGCGGCCGCCGACGAGTTCCTTCTCGTAGTCGAAGGGCAGCGAGGGCACCTCCTTCTCGCTCCAGCCCGTGTTCGTACGCCACTCCTTGACGAAGGCCTTCGCCTGGTCGATCTCGCTGCGCCACTGGGCCGGCGTCCAGTTCTCGACCGTGCCGGTGCCGCCGCAGAAGTGGCCGTTGAAGTGGGTGCCGATCTCGTGTCCGTCGAGCCAGGCCCGCCGGATGTTCTTCAGCGTCGACTTGATATGGCTGTCCGTCAGATAACCGATGTCGGACGCGCCCGGCGCGTTGTTCGGCGGAAGGTACTTGCGCTTTTTCGACTCGGGCAGGAGATAGAGCCCGGAGAGAAAGAACGTCATTCGCGCGTCATGCTCTTCGGAGAGCTTCAGAAATCGCTCGAAGAGGCCGTTGCCCACGTCCCCCGCGCCGTCCCAGGAAAAGACGACGAACTGCGGCGGGGTCTCGCCGGGTTGGAGTGGCACGGGCTTCTCGGGCTGCTTGGGCTGCTTGCCGGTGAAGGAGGTGGAGCCGTCGCCGAGGGGACGGGCGGGACGTCCACCTCCGCTGCCACCAGCCTTTCCGGAATCTCCGACGCCGTGGGAGCCGCCTCCGAGAGCGGTGCCGCAGCCCGCGATCCCCATGGCGGCAGCGGCTCCGGCTCCCAGTCCCAGTCCCAGCATTCCCCTTCGGCTGATGTCGCGCATTTCCGTCCCCATTCGTCGTGCTCGGCGCCCAAACAATCTGGACACCGGGTTAGAGGGCACGACGAACACGGGGGTTCCCCCGCACACTTAGATATTTCGGTGACTATCCGATGGCGAACCTGTGACGAAACCAGGGGAACCGCTCCGCGGTAAGGGGCGTGAAGGTCGGACGTTCGGCCGTCGGCCCGGTGGCACTTCTCGCGTAGTCCCCCCGCCCCCGAGCCGGGAACGGAAGCGGGGGCGCAGCCCCGCTCTTCAGGGGCGCGGGGAACTGCGCGGCCCACCCCCACCGGGCCGCCCTGCGAAACGAGCCAAGCCGGCGCCTACGCCCCGAAGGCCTTGGACTTGCCCTTCACCGGCTTGGCTCCGGCAAGGAGATGCGCGGGCACAAGATCCCGAGCAGGCTCCGTGTACCCGACCGACACGATCTTGTCGCCCCGATACGTGAACGTGGTCAAGGACGCCAGCGTGCACTGCCGCTTCCGCGGGTCGTGCCACAGCCGCCGCCGCTCCACGAAGGACCGCAGCATCCAGATGGGCAGCTGATGGCTGACGACCACGGCCTCGTGCCCGCGCGCCGCGTCCTTCGCGGCGTCCAGCGCCCCCATCATCCGTACGACCTGCTCCAGGTACGGCTCGCCCCAGGACGGCTTGAACGGGTTGACCAGGTGCTTCCAGTTCTCGGGGTTGCGCAGCGCCCCGTCCCCGACCCCGAAGGTCTTGCCCTGGAAGACGTTCTCGGCCTCGATCAGCCGGGCGTCGGTCGCGAGATCGAGACCGTGCGACTCGGCGACCGGCGCGGCCGTCTCGCGGGCCCGCTCCAGCGGGGAGGAGACGACGTACGTGATGTCGCGCGGGGCGAGGTGCCCGGCGACCCGCTCGGCCATCCGCTGCCCCAGCTCGGACAGGTGATAGCCGGGCAGCCGCCCGTAGAGCAGTCCGTCCGGGTTCTCTACCTCGCCGTGCCGCATCACGTGTACGACGGTGATGTCACTCATGCTGCCGTGGCCTCCGCTGCTGCCCGTGCCGCCGCCGGAAGGGCGTCGGCGATCCGCTGTACCGCCCGGTCGTCGTGCGCCGTCGACACGAACCAGGACTCGAACGAGGACGGCGGCAGGTAGACGCCCTGCGCCAGCATCGAGTGGAAGAAGGCGTTGAAGCGGTACGACTCCTGCGTCTTCGCGTCCTCGTAATTACGTACGTCCTCCCCCGTGAAGAAGACGGAGAACATGCTGGACGCGTTCTGCAGTGTGTGCACCACACCTTCCTTGGTGAGGGCGTCCGTGACGAGCGTACGGATCTGCTCGGAGACCGCGTCGACCTTGGCGTACGCGGCGTCGTCGAGCAGCCGCAGCTGGGCGAGGCCCGCGGCGGTCGCGACCGGGTTACCGGACAGCGTGCCGGCCTGGTAGACGGGACCGACGGGCGCGAGGTGCCCCATCACGTCCTCACGTCCGCCGAAGGCCGCGGCCGGGAAGCCACCGCCCATGACCTTGCCGAAGGTCATGAGGTCGGGTGCGACGCCGTCGACCCCGTACCAGCCGGCCCTGCTCGTCCGGAAGCCGGTCATGACCTCGTCGGAGATGTAGAGGGCACCGTCCGCCGCGCAGGCGTCCTTGAGTCCCTGGTTGAAGCCGGGCCCGGGCGGCACGACGCCCATGTTGCCGGGCGAGGCCTCGGTGATCACACAGGCGATCTCGCCGGGATGCGCGCGGAAGGCCGCGCGTACGGCGTCGAGGTCGTTGTACGGCAGGACGATGGTGTCCCCGGCCTGGGCACCGGTGACGCCGGGGGTGTCGGGAAGCGCGAAGGTGGCCAGACCACTGCCCGCGGCGGCCAGCAGGGCGTCCACGTGCCCGTGGTAGCAGCCGGCGAACTTCACGACCTTGGCGCGCCCGGTGAACCCGCGCGCGAGACGGATGGCGGACATGGTCGCCTCGGTGCCGCTGGACACCAGCCGGACCTGCTCGACGGGCCCGACCCGGGCGACGATCTCCTCGGCGAGCGCCACTTCCCCCTCCCCCGGCGTACCGAAGGAGGTGCCGCGGGAGACGGCGGCCTGGACGGCCGCGATCACCTCGGGGTGGGAATGGCCGAGGATCATCGGCCCCCAGGAACAAACGAGGTCCACATACTCCCTCCCGTCGGCATCGGTCAGGTATGGACCGTTACCGGACACCATGAACCGGGGCGTACCGCCCACGGCGCGGAACGCGCGGACGGGAGAGTTCACGCCGCCGGGCGTCACGGCCGCCGCACGGTCGAAGAGAGTCTGCGAAACTGGGGCTTCGTACGGATAGCTCACACGGACCATGGTGTCAGAGGCTGCGAAGATCCTGCGGACAGGTGTTTCAACGCACGTTTCGGCGTGCGGCCGTGGGGGAGGTCACTGTCACGATGATCGGGTTGCGTGGCGGGGGTCGCGGGCCCTAGAAAAGCAGTCGGGTGGAGATATGCATCGCGGTGGCGGACTGGGCGAGGGGACCGATGACCTCGGTCCTCGGCGTGCCCGGCGGGGGAAGCACCGGCGCGAGGCGGAAGCGGCCGAGGCACGGCAGACTCAGGGATCGCAGGGCGAACCTGAGCGGATCGACCCGTCCGCGCGTATGGACGGTATGGACTACACGGACCGCGGGGCAGACCAGCTCAGGCCAGGAAGCAGCGGGAATGGTGGCCGGGTGGGGGTGACCTACAAATACTTCGGGGCCCCGGACGGCGCGACCGCCGCCCGCGTCCCCATCTCCATGCGCCCGGAGGAGCTCGGCGGCGACGAGCTCGGTATGAACGGCATGTTCACGAAGATCAAGCCGGAGACGATGGCGGCGATGGTCCTCACCGGCATCGAGGGCATACCCCTGCACAAGGTGCCCCCGCTCGAACTGGTCGTCCTCCACCCGGACTACGCCGTGGTCAGGCTCCCCATGACGGTCGTCGACCCGCTCCGTGGCATAGGCGAGGAAGCCGTGGGCGCGGCGGCCTTCATCTGGTCGACGGTCCCGGACCGCGGCGGCCCGCGCGACGCGTACAACGTCTACCAACTCCTCCACGAGTGGCAGGACTTCAGCCACCGCCTCCACGAGGCAGGCCACCAGCCTTATTGCCTGGTGTGGCCCTGAGTCGGATCTCCTACTGGTAGCGGGCGGGGTCTTCGGGCCTCGCCCTTCTCCGTGCCCGGGGTCCGAGCCGGAAGGCCGGGGAGCCGGACGTCACAGCTCCGCCTCCCGTACGGCACGGAAGGTGCCGTACGGGAGGCGGAGGCTCAGGTGTGCGCTATCGCACGGGAATGATCCCGTACCGCTCCGTCACGCGCGGCGCGAGCGACGCGCGCGGGAGGCCGCGTACACGGCCCCGGCGCCCAGGGCGATCACCACGGCGGCGCCACCGGCGATCGGGCCGACCGGCGTGCCGGCCCCCGTCTCCGCCAGCGGCGGCGTGCTGTCGCTGGGCGTCGGCTTCGGAGTGGCGGGCGGCTTCGACGACAGCGGCGGCACGTCCGGCGTCGTGGGAGGCGTCGTGGAGGGCTTGGGAGTGGTCGGCGGAGTCGTCTCCTCCGCGGGCGGCTTGCTGCCCGCGGGAGTCGACGGGGTCGGCTCCGGCTCGGTCGGGGTCGGGGTGGGCGATTCCGGCGGGCTGTCGGCACACGCCTTCTCGCCGCCGTTCCACGCCGCTATGAGGTGGTACGGAGTGTTGACACCGTCGGGCTGGTAGGGGGCGGGGCCGTGCCCCTCCCCCGTCTTGCCGTCGTAGGCGATGTCGTCGCCGTACAGGTCGATCTGTCCGAAGCAGTCCGGCTGCTTCACGGACAGCTTCTGCCAGGTCTGCTTCGCGTCGTCGCCGGCCACGTCCGCGGCGGTGAGGTAGACGGTGGCCTTGTCCACCATGGTCTGGCGACCGGAGGTCTGCCAGTTCGGCCCCTCGGTGGTGTATTCGGCGAGGGAGACCGGGTACTTGCAGCCGTCCCCGACCTTCTCTCCGGGGGCCAGCCGGACCTCGACGGACCCGGGCACGGTGTCCCAGGACCGGAATCCGCCCTGCGAAGTCCAGTCCGCGCCCACGACACCTCCGTCGGCGCCGACGATGCGGTACTGGACGGTGGCCGACTGGCACGCCCCGCCGGGCGTGGCGCTTGCGACGCCCGCCCCGAACACGGGCACGGCGGCGACTGCGAGGAAGGCGGATGCCGCGAGGACAGCCGACAGTCTGGGTTGTTGCGAACGCGACAAGGTGAACCTCTGTGGATAGAGCCGTGTGGGAGGTGGCTGAGCGCGCCTGACCAACGCGGGGGACGCAGCGAAAGCGTGCGCGACCGAGTCAATTGCGCCACTTCACCCGCGTCAGACACAGCGGAGCGAAGTGATCCGAATTCTCGTCTGCTTTCACAACTCCCGTCAATCTTTCACGAGTTCACCACGTTCCGAGTTGATCACGACCGCCGGTCCTCCACCTCCCAGGGACGCGGAGAACGGCGCAGTCTTCGACCTTCAGGGGCGCGGGGAACGGCGCAGTCTTCGACCTTCAGGGGCGCGGGGAACGGCGCAGTCTTTGGCCTTCAGGGGCGCGGGGAACGGCGCAGTCTTTGGCCTTCAGGGGCGCGGGGAACGGCGCAGTCTTTTGTCTTGAGGGGCGCGGGGAACGGCGCACCCAGCCCCGACGGGCCCGCACCCGTCAACGCACCCGAGGCCACCCAAAAAGGGCCGTGGGCAACCGCCCGAAGCGATCACCCACGCCCACCGAACCCACACCCGCACAAGCCTCAAGCGGCCAGCGCCACCGCCCTGATGGCCGGATCCCGCAAAACCCCCCGCGCAGTGACCAGGCTCGTCCCCAGCACCGCCGCCGCGGCCACCCCCGCGATGCCGAGCCAGATCCCCAGCCCCTGGTCCGGCAGGACCGAGTCCGTGCGGACCGTCGTGAAGGCGACGATTCCGGCCAGGGCCGCCGCCGTGCCGAAGAAGACGCCCGTCACCGTGAGGACGAGGGACTCGATGCCGATCATGCCGAGCACCTGCCCCGGCGTCGCCCCCGCGAGCCGCTGCTGGCCGAACTCCTTGCGGCGGTAGGTCGTGGCCGCGTACAGGGAGTTGATCAGCATGATGCAGGAGAAGACCACGATGATGCCGACGACCGTGAGGTTGAGGGTTTCGAGGTTCTTCGCGTCGACCGACTTGGGCACACCCGCGGCGTCGATCGCGTCGTTCTCGACGGCCTGCATGTAGAGGGTCGCCGTGGCCATACCGGTGAAGAGGATCAACGGCACGAGGACACCGGACAGTTGGGCGGCCCGGACACGCAGGCCGCGTACGGCGAGATAGCCGCTCGGGCCCGCCTGCGGCAACCGGCCGAGGAGGGCCCGGAGCAGTTTCGGCGACAGCAGCGCGAAGCCGACCGCGAGCAGGATCGAGCCGTACACGGGCGGTGCCATCAGCGCGGCGTCGGTCGAGGAGACCGCGAAGGTGGCGCAGATGGACAGGCCGCCGAGGACCAGCGACGCGAGGACGAGGAGCCTGCGCCCCCGGGACCGGGCGCGGCGCCGGCCGGTGGTGGCCCGGCGCACCGCGAGGAACGCCGCCCCGGCCGCGGCGAGCACCGTGATGCCGAGGCCCGAGTACAGGGCGATGGGCCCGAAGGAGTGGTCGACGGACTCCGCGACCTGCCCGCTGTCCCGGAAGACGTCCAGCAGGGCCCGTCCGCCGAGCACCGCGGGGCCGATGGCGAGCAGCGCGCCCACCAGGGCGACGGCCACCGACTCCCCGACGATCATGCGCTTGATCTGTGCGGGCGTGGCGCCGGAGCAGCGCAGCAGCTCGATCTCCGCGGAGCGCTGGCGCACGTTCACGGTCAGGGTGGAGGCGACGGCGAAGAACACCAGGAGGGTGCCGTAGCCGCCGACGACGCCCGCCGCGGTGGACAGGGTGTTCGCGCTGACGGAGTCGACGCCCGGCGCCCCGGCCGTGTCGTGCATCGAGTTGAACGTCATGATGATCGCCGCGCCCAGGAAGGCGGACAGCAGGGTCGCGGCGAAGCGCCCGGGGCGCTGCCGTACGGAACGCATGGCCAGGGTGAGCATGGTGAACATCGCGCTCACGCCCCCGCCATCACGTCGTCGCCGAGGTGCGCGAGGCGCTCGGCCACCGCGTCCACGGTCGGCCGGCGCATCTCGCCCGCGAGCCGGCCGTCCGCGAGGAACAGCACCGAGTCGGCGTACGAGGCCGCGACCGGGTCGTGGGTGACCATGACGACCGTGCGGCCGTGGACGCGTACCGCGTCCTGGAGGAGCCGCAGGACGTCCCGCGCGCTGCGGGTGTCCAGGGCGCCGGTCGGCTCGTCCGCGAAGATCACGCGCGGCTCGGTCACCAGCGCGCGGGCGATGGCGACGCGCTGCCGCTGGCCGCCGGAGAGCTGGTCGGGCCGGTGGCCGAGGCGGTCGCCGAGACCGACGGCGGTCAGGGTCTCCCGCACCCGGTCCCGGTGCACGCGGCGCCGGGCGAGCTTCAGCGGCAGGACGGTGTTCTGGGCCACGGTGAGCGTGTCGAGCAGGTTGTACTGCTGGAAGACGAAGCCGATCCGGTTGCGCCGGAACTTCGTCAGTTCGGCCTCGGTGCCGCCGGTCATCTCCGCGCCGTCGACCATCACGATGCCGCTGTCGGGCCGGTCGAGCCCGGCCGCGCACTGCAGCAGGGTGGACTTGCCGGAGCCCGAGGGGCCCATCACCGCGGTGAAGGTGCCGCTCGCCAGGCTGAACGTCACCTCGTCCAGCGCGGTCACGGCGCTGTCGTCGCTCCCGTAGGTCTTGCTGACCTTGACCAGCCGCAGAGCCATCTCGGCGGGGCCCGTGCCGTAGCCCTGAGCCCGTCGGTCGGTTCGATCGGTTCCGGTTCGGCGAAACATCGTCATCAGCCTCCGTCGGGCACGGTCCGCGCCCCGCTGTCGGGCACTGCCGGTGCCCCCGCTGTCGGGCACTGCCTGTGCCCCGCGAAAGACGCTACGGAGAAGGCGGGGCGGGCACATTGGGCGCAGAACCCGTATCGGGGGGTGTACTCAGCGACACCCCCGCACCCTGGCGGGCCCCCGCTTCCCCACCGCCGTCACCACAACCTCGCGGGTCCTTGCAGGTCCTTTGCCTGCACGTCGCCGTCCGTATGCCTCCGCTTGCTTTCATCGAACGCATGGACCACATTCGAAGCAGCCGTCGTCCCAGGTCGTGTCCGATCGTGCCGCGGTTCCACTGACACTCCTCGGGGAGAGACATGACCGAACTGCTGAGTGGCATGAGCGTCGACTACAGCGACCACGACGACCCGGTGCTGGTCCGGCCGGACGGCAGCACGGTGGACACCTGGCGCGAGAACTACCCGTACGCGCAGCGCATGGAGCGCGCGGAGTACGACCTGCACAAGCGGCTGCAGCAGATCGAGCTGCTGAAGCTGCAGGGCTGGATCAAGGAGACGGGGCGTCGGCTCGTCGTCGTCTTCGAGGGCCGGGACGCGGCCGGCAAGGGCGGCACGATCAAGCGCTTCACCGAGCACCTCAACCCGCGCGGCGCCCGGGTGGTGGCCCTGGAGAAGCCGACCGAGCGCGAGCGCGGGCAGTGGTACTTCCAGCGGTACGTCGAGCATCTGCCGACCGCCGGGGAGATCGTGCTCTTCGACCGCTCCTGGTACAACCGGGCCGGCGTCGAGCGGGTCATGGGCTTCTGCTCGGACGACGAGTACCGGCGCTTCATGCGGCAGGCGCCCGGCTTCGAGCGGATGCTCGTCGACGACGGCGTGGACCTGGTGAAGTTCTGGTTCTCGGTGTCGCAGGGCGAGCAGCGCACCCGTTTCACGATCCGCCAGGTCGATCCCGTACGGCAGTGGAAGCTCAGCCCGATGGATCTGGCCTCACTGGACCTCTGGGACGACTACACGGCCGCGAAGGTCGCCATGTTCCGCGAGACGGACACCGAGCAGGCCCCGTGGACCGTGGTGAAGAGCAACGACAAGAAGCGGGCCCGCGTCGAGGCCATGCGCAGTGTGCTGGCCCGCTTCGACTACACGGACAAGGACCACGAGGTGGTCGGGGACCCGGACCCGAGGGTCGTGGGCGAGGCGGCGACCCTGCTGGAGGAGGGCGAGGACGACGACCTGCGGGAGGGCTGGTGACCGGCCCCGTGCCTCCACAGGCCCCGTAGGCCCCGTAGGCCCCTGTCAGCCCGCGACCGTGAAGCCCGTCATCGACCCCCCGCCCTCCCGGCGCCCGGCGAACGGCTCTCCCCCGTGCGCCGCCGCCACCTCCCGGACGATCGAGAGACCGAGCCCGGAACCGGGCAGGCTCCGCGCGTCCGGGGCGCGGTAGAAGCGGTCGAAGACCCGGTCGAGATCCTCCTGGGCGATGCCGGGCCCTCGGTCCAGTACCTCGACCCGGACGGTGCCCCCGGCGACGCCGTCCCCGGCACCCGTCACGACGATCTCGATCGGCCCGCTCCCGCCCCGGTCGAACTTCGCCGCGTTGTCCACCAGGTTGGACAGCGCCCGCTGCAGCGCCGCGGGCCGCCCGTCGACCACCGTGTCGCCCGACACCCGTACCGTCACGGCCCGCCCGGTACGCCGGCGTGCCGCGACCGCCACGTCGTCCGCGAGGTCGGCGACGCTCACCCGCCGCGGCGGCTCGGTGCCGGACTGGCCGGCCGCCAGCGCGACCAGCTCGTTGACCAGGTCGGTGAGTTCACGGGACTCCTGGGCGAGGTCGGTGACCAGTTCCTCGCGGGCGGCGGGCGGGAGTTCGTCGATCCGGCGCAGTATCGAGATGTTGGTGCGCAACGAGGTCAGGGGCGTACGCAGCTCATGTCCCGCGTCCTGGACCAGGCGCCGCTGGTCGTCCTCGGACTGGGCGAGCCGGCCCAGCATGCGGTCGAAGGAGCGGCCGAGCCGGGCCACCTCGTCGTACCCGGCGACCGGCACCTGGATGGCGAGGCGCCCGGTGCGCGCCACGTCCTCGGCGGCCCCGGCGAGCCGCACCAGACGTGAGGTGATGCGCCGGGCCAGCCACCAGCCGAAGAGTCCCGCGGCGATCACCACGGCGGCCACCAGCAGCACGGTCCGCTGCTGGAGGTCGCGCAGCAGGTCCTCCGTACCGCTGAACTCCTGCGCCACCTGTACGGCGCCCCGCCCGTCGCCGAGCGAGACGGTCGCGACGCGGTAGACGTCGTCGCCGACGTCGACGTCCCGGTGCTCCACCAGCCGCCCGGCGGAGGGCGCGGCCGCGATCGGACGGTCGTCGGCGTCCACGGGCAGCGGTGTCCGGCCCCGGTCGACGACCGACCCGTCCGGCCCCAGGACCTGTACGACCGTGCCGCTCGGCCGGACGAGTTCGCCGCGCGGGCCGCCGTCGGCGCCGGTGGCGGTGAAGTCCGCGGGTCCGAGCGGGTTGCGGCGCACCTCGTCGAGCAGGTCCTGTACGACGCCCTCGAACACGGTCTGCTGGTCCACGCGCACGAGCCGGGCGGCGGCGTCGTACGACAGGAACCCGACGAGGACGGTGACGGCCGCCGCGACGGCCGCGAACGACACCGTGAAGGTGGTCCGCAGCGAGGACAGCCGGGCCCGAGCCACCCACCGGCCGAGCCGGCCGGGTCGGCCCGGCCGGCCCGGCCGCCCGGGAAGCCGCACCGGCCCCACTCAGTCCTCCCTCAGCACATACCCCACGCCCCGCACGGTGTGGATCAGCGACGGCGCGTCGGGCGTAGCGGACCCACCGGGCTCGTCGAGCTTGCGCCGCAGGTAGCCGACGTACACGGCGAGATTCTTGGATCCTGGCCCGAAGTCGTATCCCCAGATGCGGTCGTAGATGGTGGTGTGGTCGAGGACGATGCCGGCGTTGCGGACGAGCAGCTCCAGCAGGTCGAACTCGGTACGCGTCAGCTCGATCTCCCGCGCGCCCCGCCAGACCCGGCGGGCCTGCGGGTCGATGAGCAGACCCGCGGCGGCGATCTGGCCATCGGGCGCGCGCCGGGGTTCGCTGGGTACGTCGTCGGGGGTACCCGTGCGCCGGAGCAGGGCACGGAGCCGGGCGAAGACCTCCTCGACGTCGAAGGGCTTGACCACGTAGTCGTCGGCGCCGGCGTCCAGGCCCGCGATGCGGTCCGCGGTCTCGACGAGCGCGGTGAGCATCAGGATGGGGGTGCGGTTGCCCTCGGCGCGCAGCACACGACAGACCTGGAGGCCATCGATGCCGGGCATCATCACATCGAGAACGAGCACGTCAGGAGGGGTCCGGTGGGCCTGGGCGAGCGCCTGGACACCGTCGGCGACGGCGGTGACCTCGTATCCCTCCAGGCTCAGGGCCCGCTCCAGGGCATGGCGGATCGCACGGTCGTCCTCGGCGAGCAGCAGATTCTGGGGCACGGGACCAGTCTGCCAAGCCGTTCGTTACGTACTACCTGCTGAAGAGGGGGTACGGCCGGGCCTCTTACCCGGCTCTCACCCTGTCGGGACCGGTGGCTTACCTCGCCCAGCCACTGTGTCCCCTGTGCCGGGGGCGAGCGCCGCGACGGGGAGGGCCACGCACCGCATGAAGCGCACTGGACGCACGGAGCGTACGGAACGCACGGAGCGTACGGAAGGCACCGGGCTCCCTGAGGGCAAGGAGCCGACGCAAGTCGAGGAGACCGCGAAACGAATGAGCCGTACGGGTCGCAGCCGCATGGGCCTCACGGGCCGTACGAGCCGCACGAAGGTCGTCTTCCTGCTGCACAACGCGTACGCCATAGGGGGGACCGTCCGCACGACGCTCAACCTCGCGGCGGCGCTCGCCGACCGGCACGACGTGGAGATCGTGTCCATGCGACGGCACCGGGACGAGCCGCGGTTCACCATCGACCCGCGGATCACGGTCGTACCGCTGGTGGACGAGCGGGACGGCAGCACGGACCTCACGGACCCCGGCTACGCCGCGGCGGCCACGGACTTCCCGGCCGCCGAGAAGCGGTACGAGCAGTACACGCGCCTCACCGACCTGCGGGCCCGCGCCTACCTCACGTCCTGCGACGCCGACGTGATCATCGGCACCCGGCCCGGCATCAACGTCTACGTCTCCCTCTTCGCACCGCGCCGCGCCCTGCGCGTCGCCCAGGAACACCTGCGGCACGACCAGCACACCAAGCGGCTGCGGGGCGTGCTGGCCAGGCACTACCGTCGGCTGGACGCGGTGGTGACGACGACCGAGGCGGACGCGGAGGTGTACCGGCAGCGGATGACCCTGCCGGGGGTCCGGGTCGCCGCGGTGCCGAACATCGTGCCGGCGCCCGAGGGCATCACCCGCGACGAGACGACGAAGGTGGTGGCCGCGGCGGGCCGGCTGGTCCCCGGCAAACGCTTCGACCTGCTGATAGAGGCCTTCTCGGCGGTCGCCTCGAAGGAGCCCGACTGGCAGCTGCGGATCTACGGCGGCGGCGCGCAGCGCGACCACCTCCAGGACCTGGTGACCGGTCTGGGCCTGTCGGAACACGTACGGCTCATGGGTCCGCGCACCCCGATAGAGGCGGAGTTCGCGAAGGCGGCGATGGTGGTCTCGGCCTCGGACGCCGAGTCGTTCGGGATGACGCTGGTCGAGGCGATGCGCTGCGGGGTGCCGGTGATCAGCACGGACTGCCCGCTGGGTCCGGCGGAGATCATCACCGAGGGTGTCGACGGGCGGCTGGTACCCGTGGGCGACTCGCGGTCGCTGGCCGAGGCGATGCTCGACCTGATCACGGACGAGCCGTTGCGCCGGGCGATGGGTGCGGCGGCTCTGGCCGGCTCCCACCGCTATGACGCGGAGCCGATCGTGGCCCGCTACGAGGCGCTGTTCACCGAGCTCAGGTCGACCCGCTCGCGCCGCGCCTGGGCCCGAGGCCGGGCCCGGGCGTCCGCCTGGACCCGCCGCCAGTCCCGCCGCCTGCGCCGGGCCCTGCCGGGCCGCCCCCAGGTCAACGGCACGCGGACGGCGGGGCCCTGAGCGGGGCCCTCCGGGCGGGGGTGAGGGGCCTGGGCGCGGGCCTGTGAGGGTTGGCCGCGCCCCCCACAGGCCTGACGGCCGGGATCCGTCTGCGGGCCGGTGAGGACGGAGGCTTGTCGCGCCGTTCCCCGCGCCCCGAACAGGCCTGACGGCCGGGACCCGGCTGCAAGCCGGTGGGGGTTGGCCGCGCCGTTCCCCGCGCCCCTTACGGGGCTGACGGGTGGGATCCAGCTGCAGGCCGGCGGGGGCTGAGCGCGCCGTTCCCCGCACTCCTTACGGGCGCGCCCGCGGCGGCCCACGATGGCGCCGCAGGCGCCTTTCAGGGGCGCGGGGAACTGCGCGGCCCACCCCCGCCCGCCCGCACTCGCGAACCAACCCCGGGCGCAGCCCGTTTCGGGGGCGTGGGGAACGGCGCGACCCACCCCCACCGCCCCGCACCCGCGAACCGACCCCGGGCCCAGCCCGTCTCAGGGGCGCGGGGAACTGCGCGACAAACTCCCACCGACCCGCGCCGGAGAATCGACCCCTGGCCGGCCGGCCCCGGGCGCAACCCGGCCCGCCGCAAGCTGCTCCGCGAACGGCACCACGTCGAAGCCCCCGACCCGGACGGACTCCTTCCGCGCCGAAGGTCCGGGCACGGGCCCGGGTGCAGGTCCGGGCACAGCCCCACCGATCCCCACCAGCGCGACCAACTCCCCCGCAGCCCGCTCGATCCGCTCGGCCAGCCCCTCCGCCCCCCAGTCCTCCGAAGCGGCGTAGACCCCGGTCGGCACGACCACCGCCCGCAGATACGCGAACAGCGGCCGCATCGCATGCTCCAGCACCAGCGAGTGCCGAGCCGACCCCCCGGTAGCGGCGACCAGCACCGGCTTCCCCACCAGCGCGTCCCGCTCCAGCACGTCGAAGAACGACTTGAACAGCCCGCTGTACGAGGCGGAGAAGACCGGCGTCACGACGATCAGCCCGTCCGCACCCGCCACCGCGGACAGCGCGGCCCCGAGCGCCGGCCCGGGAAACCCGGTGGTGAGGTTGTGCGCGATCTCGACCGCGAGGTCACGCAGCTCGACCACCTCGACCTCGGCCGGGGCCGCCGCGGGGGCGCGCCCCACGACGGCCGCGGCGAGCCGGTCCCCCAGCAGCCGCGTGGACGAGGGAACACTCAGCCCCGCCGAGACGACGACAAGCTTCATGACGCGGTCACCTCCTGACCTGCGGCGGTGCTTGCGGCGGCGGCGACCCGAGCCGCATGCGTAGGCGCCTCCGGCACCCCGGCCGCCCGCCCCTTGGCGAACTCCTCGCGCAACACCGGCACGACCTCCTCGCCCAGCATGTCGATCTGCTCCAGCACGGTCTTCAGCGGCAGCCCGGCGTGGTCGACGAGGAACAACTGCCGCTGGTAGTCACCGGCGTAGTCCCGGAAGGCCAGCGTCTTCTCGATGACCTGCTCCGGCGAGCCGACCGTCAGCGGGGTCTGCTCGGTGAAGTCCTCCAGCGACGGCCCGTGCCCGTACACCGGCGCGTTGTCGAAGTACGGCCTGAACTCCCGTACCGCGTCCTGCGAGTTGCGCCGCATGAAGATCTGCCCGCCGAGCCCGACGATCGCCTGCTCCGGCGTGCCGTGCCCGTAGTGCGCGTACCTCGACCGGTACAGCTCGACCATCTGCTTGGTGTGGTCGGCCGGCCAGAAGATGTTGTTGTGGAAGAACCCGTCGCCGTAGTACGCGGCCTGCTCGGCGATCTCGGGCGAGCGGATGGAGCCGTGCCAGACGAACGGCGGTACGCCGTCCAGCGGCCGGGGCGTCGAGGTGAACGACTGCAGCGGCGTACGGAACTTGCCCTCCCAGGTCACCGTCTCCTCGCGCCACAGCCGGTACAGCAGGGCGTAGTTCTCGACGGCGAGGTTGATGCCCTGGCGGATGTCCTTGCCGAACCAGGGGTAGACCGGGCCGGTGTTGCCGCGCCCCATCATCAGGTCCACGCGCCCGTCGGCCAGGTGCTGGAGCATCGCGAAGTCCTCCGCGATCTTCACCGGGTCGTTGGTGGTGATGAGGGTGGTGGAGGTGGAGAGGATGAGGTTCTCGGTGCGGGCGGCGATCCAGCCGAGCATGGTGGTCGGCGACGACGGCACGAACGGCGGGTTGTGGTGCTCGCCGGTGGCGAAGACGTCGAGCCCGACCTCCTCGGCCTTCTGCGCGATCGCGACCATGGCCTTGATCCGCTCATGCTCGGACGGGGTCCGGCCCGTGGTGGGGTCCGGCGTGACGTCGCCGACGCTGAAGATCCCGAACTGCATGGCTACCTCATCCTCCGCAGGTTGTTTACGATTCAACTATACCCGCAAACGAGCCCTGCGCCCGGACTATTCCCTCCCCCCCCTCCCGCCGAGGCCCGCCCCCGACCGACGGACACAGCGACGCATCCACCCGCGGCCCGGCGGGGGGCGCGCAGTTCCCCGCGCCCCCAAAAAGCCCCCTCAAGGCACCAGCACCAACCGCCCCCGCACCCCACCCCCCGCAAGCCGTGCATGCGCCACCCCCGCCTCACCCAGCGCATACGTGCCGGCTACCCGCGCACCCAGCACCCCCGAATCCACCAGCCCCACCAGCTCCGCAAGCCTCCCCCCGTCGGCGGCCACCTCGACCACCCCGACCCGCACCCCCCGCACGGCCTCGGGCGCGGCACCCGGGATGACCCCCACGTACGTACCGCCGTCCCGCACCCACTCCAGCGCCGCCCCGCCGAGAACCGCCGCGTCCAGCACCGCCTCCACGCTGCCCGCCCCGACCGGACCCGAGACGAACCGGTCCGCCCCCAGCGACCGTACGAACTCCTCGTCGGCCGCGCGGGCGAGCCCGGTCACGGCCATCCCCCGGTGCGCCGCGAGCTGAACCGCGTACCCGCCGACCGCCCCCGCCGCCCCCGTCACCAGCAGCTGCCCGCCGGGCCGGAGGTCCAGCAGGTCCAGGGCCTGGGCGGCGGTGAGGGCGTTCAACGGCACGGTGGCGGCGTGCACCGCGTCGACGGACGCCGGCGCCGCGGCCACCGCGTCGGCGTCCACGACCACGTACTCGGCATGCGTACCGAGAGGCTTGACCGCTCCGTGGTGGAGCGCGACCACCTCGTCGCCCGCCTTCCAGGCAGCCGCCCCCTCGGTCCCCACCGAGTCCACCGTGCCGGCCACATCCCACCCCAGTCCGATCGGCCCGTCCGAACCCCCGAACACACCCGCGCGGACCCCCGCGTCGACCGGGTTCAGCGCGGCCGCCGCGACCTTGATCCGCACCTGCCCGGCGCCCGGCTCGGGCACCGCCGTCTCCACGACCCGTACGACCTCGGGACCGCCGAAGTCCGTGACGACTGCTACGCGCATGGCAACTCTCCCCGTTTACAGATGATTCGCTGTTGATTGCCCAGGTATCTGACCTGTTGCAACAACCCTAGGAAGAGCTACTCTCTTTTGGTAAGTAGGCACCTGAAGGTGCGTACGTCACCGGGAGGTACGCGAACGATGGCGACCACGACCGCGGCCCAGCGGCGCGAACAGGCACGGGTCGAGTACGACGCGTTCGTCAGGAACTGCCCGACCAACCAGCTGCTCGACCGCATCAGCGACAAGTGGGTCAGCCTGGTCGTCTGCGCGCTCGCCGAGGGCCGGATGCGCTACAGCGACCTCGGGCGCAAGATCGCGGGCGTCAGCCCCAAGATGCTGACGCAGACGCTGCGTTCACTGGAGCGTGACGGCCTCCTGACGCGGACGGTCACCCCGGCCGTGCCGGTGCGCGTCGACTACGAGCTCACCCCGCTCGGCACCAGCCTGTTCCACCTGCTCGGCGCCGTGAAGGACTGGGCGGAGGCACACATCGAGCAGGTGAACGAGGCCCGCGACCAGTACGACGCGAGCTAGAACACGTATCGAGCGGACGTATCCAGCAGACGTGGTCAGAAGACGTCGTCAGAAGACGTAGCTGTCGCCGGTGTCCAGGACCAGCACCTCCTGCCGGTCGTTGCGGTGGTTGCGGTCCACCGCGCCGCCGCCCCACACCGTGTCGATGCCCAGCCGCACCTCCGGCGGCTCGCCCTTCAGCCGTACCGTCATGGTGAGCGTCCGCCCCCAGCCGTCCGCCGGCAGCACACCCGTCCGGCACAGCACGGTCCGCGCCCCCGACCGGGCACAGCCGGCCGGCAGCCGCTGGTCGTCCGCGAGCGGGGCCGACCAGCGCAGCCGGACCGTCGCGTCGGCGACCCCGAAGGGGCCGTGGTTCTGCGGGGTCATCCGCAGCTCGACCCGCCCGCCGTCCATCCACAGCCGCCCGTGAAAGGCGAGATCGGCTTCGGGCGCCACCGCCGACGAGGCCGCGACCGCCGGGCCGGCGACCGCCAAGACACCGACCGTGGCCGCGGTGGCCGCCACAGCCGCTGCCGTCCCCAGCACACCAAGAATCCGCATGTGTACGTCCTCCGCGTCGGCCCACGAGCTTGTTCCCCGACCCCGCAGGTCGACGGGGTCAACGCATGTATGCCACCCCGGCCGCCCGACAGGCGCCGCCCATCAGGTGAGACGTCCCGCCCGTCCGTTCCGGCCGCCCGCCTATCCTGGCCGGTGAAGCAATCGACCGTACGAGCGAGCGGCGGCCGCAGGTCGCAGCGCCCGCCCCCCTCCCCCGAGGAGCAGCCCATGACCGCCGCCGCATCCGCCGCGCCCGCCGCCGCGTCCCGTATCGCCGTCGTCACCGGCGCGAGCAGCGGAATCGGTGCCGCGACGGCCCGGCAGCTGGCGGCCGCGGGTTACAGGGTGGTCCTCACCGCCCGCCGCAAGGACCGTATCGAGGCGCTCGCGGAGGAGATCACCACGGCGGGCGGCCAGGCGACGGCGTACGCGCTGGACGTCACCGACCGCGCGGCGGTCGACGAGTTCGCGACGGCCTTCAAGAAGATCGGCGTCCTGATCAACAACGCGGGCGGCGCGCTCGGCGCCGACCCGGTCGCGTCCAGCGACCCCGCGGAGTGGCGCCAGATGTACGAGACGAACGTCATCGGCACGCTCAACGTCACCCAGGCCCTCCTCCCGGCGCTGACCGCGTCCGGCGACGGCACGGTGGTCGTCGTCTCCTCGACCGCGGGCCACGGCACCTACGAGGGCGGCGCCGGCTACGTGGCCGCCAAGCACGCCGAGCACGTCATCGCCGAGACCCTCCGTCTGGAGATCGTCGGCACCCCGGTCCGGGTGATCGAGATCGCCCCCGGCATGGTCAGGACCGACGAGTTCGCGCTGACCCGCTTCGGCGGTGACGCCGAGAAGGCGGCGAAGGTCTACGCCGGAGTGGCCGAACCCCTCACCGCCGAGGACGTCGCCGAGACGATCACCTGGACGGTGACTCGCCCCTCGCACGTCAACATCGACCTGCTGGTCGTACGGCCCCGGGCCCAGGCCTCCAACACGAAGGTCCACAGGGAGCTGTAGTGCCGGCTGCCCGGCCCGCCACCGTCCTCGTCCCCGTACCGGCAGATTCATCACCGGCACATTCATGCTGCATGAATCCAGTTGCCGCACCTGGATCCGTGCAGCATGAATGGACTAACCCTTCACACACACGACCTGCTTCAGCTTCGCCACGACCTCGACCAGATCCCGCTGCTGGTCGATGACCTGCTCGATCGGCTTGTACGCGGCCGGGATCTCGTCCACGACACCGGAGTCCTTGCGGCACTCCACGCCCCGCGTCTGCTCCTCCAGGTCCTTCGTCGAGAAGCGCTTCTTGGCCGCGTTACGGCTCATCCGCCGCCCCGCCCCGTGCGAGGCCGAGTTGAAGGCCTTCTCGTTCCCGAGCCCCTTCACGATGTACGAGCCGGTGCCCATCGAGCCCGGAATGATGCCGAACTCTCCGGAGCCCGCGCGAATGGCGCCCTTGCGGGTGACGAGGAGATCCATTCCCTCGTACCGCTCCTCGGCCACGTAGTTGTGGTGCGCACTGATCTCCGGCGCGAAGGCGGGCTTCGCCTTCTTGAACTCCTTGCGGATCACGTCCTTCAGAAGCGCCATCATCAGCGTGCGGTTGTACTTCGCGTATTCCTGCGCCCAGAAAAGGTCGTTGCGGTACGCCGCCATCTGCGGAGTGTCCGCGATGAAGACGGCGAGGTCGCGGTCGATCAGTCCCTGGTTGTGCGAAAGCCGCTGAGCGATACCGATGTGGTGCTCGGCCAGTTCCTTGCCGATGTTCCGGGACCCGGAATGCAGCATGAGCCAGACCGTGCCGTCCTCGCTCAGGCAGATCTCGACGAAGTGATTGCCCGATCCGAGCGTCCCCATCTGCTTCGTGGCGCGCCCCTGACGGAACTTCACCGCGTCGGCGACCCCGTCGAACCGCTCCCAGAAGTCGTCCCACCCGCCGGTGGCGAGGCCGTGGAAGCGTCCCGGATCGACCGGGCCGTCATGCATCCCCCGCCCGACCGGAATCGCCTGCTCCACCTTCGACCGCAGATGGGACAGGTCGCCCGGCAGGTCGTTGGCCGTCAGGGACGTCCTGACCGCGGACATCCCGCAGCCGATGTCCACCCCGACCGCCGCGGGGCACACCGCCCCCTGCATCGCGATGACCGACCCGACCGTCGCACCCTTTCCGTAGTGCACGTCCGGCATGACGGCCAGGCCCTTGATCCACGGCAGCGTGGCGACGTTCCGGAGCTGCTGCATCGCCACGTCCTCCACCGACGCCGGGTCCGCCCACATACGGATCGGAACCTTCGCGCCCGGCATCTCCACGTACGACATATCGCCCTCATTCCCCCGCAGAACCAACAGAAGTCTTAAATCGCAAAACCGGCGCCAAGGCCAACGTTTGGGACAACGGACCGGCATCCACGGCAGTGCGTGCGATACACATTGTCTTCAGGGCCCACCCCCGTGCGGCAACCGAATAACCACAGGACACCCTGGTCGCGAGCACAGCCGAGCGACCTGTCGAGAGGAGCCTCCCCGTGCAGCGGAAGGCGTACGTACCCGGCGTCGCCGCGCTCCTCGCGGCGCTGCTGGCCGGCTGCACCGGCGGATCGCCGGACGGCGGCGACGACGACCCGAAGCCGGGCGACACGGCGACGACGGCCACCGCGGCGCGGCCCGGCAAGTACCGCACGCTCCCGGAGCCCTGCGGCGCGGTGTCGCAGAGCACGCTGGACTCGCTGCTGCCGGGCATCAAGCAGCTGGCGGACGAGGAGCAGCGCGAGAAGGCGTACGAGGGCACGGCGACGGTCACGTACGACACGGACCGGAAGGTCGGCTGCCACTGGAAGGCGGAGTCGGGGACCGCGACGGACCATCTGCTGGTGGATTTCGAACGGGTGGTCTCGTACGACAACGCGGTGAGCGACGACGACCGCGCCACGGAGATCTACGCGAAGAAGGAGACCGCGGCGGACCTTCCGGCACCGGTCGCCACCTCATCCGATTCGCCCGAATCATCCGGTTCGACCGACTCGCCCGATGCCTCAGAGTCCGCCTCGGGTTCAGGTTCGGGTTCGGAGGAGTCGGATTCCGGGGCGACCCCCGACTCCGGCACGTCCGGGACGCCCGACGACGCGAGCGGTGACGGTGACGGCAGCTCCTCCGCGGACCCCTCCGGCAGCGGCGCCCCGGGTTCCACCCCGACCGCCCTCCAGCCCCGCACGCTCGACGATCTGGGCAACGCCGCGTTCCTCGACGACGCGCTGAACGACTCCAAGCGACGCACGGTGACTGTGGTGTTCCGCACGTCCAACGTGGTCGTGACCATCCAGTACGACGAGCAGCCGGCGACCACGACGGACGTCCCGAGCAGCGAGGACATGCAGGACAGGGCGCGAAAACTGGCGGGTCAGCTCGCCGAGTCGTTCAACGACTAGGGACGTTCGGCGGGGGTTTCGGCCTAGGTGGAACCTGAGCCGCTTCTGTCCCGTTCGGGCTACCGTGGCTCCTCGGACCCGACCGAGTGCGCCCGGCAGAGAACGCGGCCGTCCGCACGTACACCCGAGCGTCTTGAGTGAAGGAACCATGCACCGATCCGTACAGCGACACCGTCAGCGACTCACCCGCGTCCTTGTCGGGGCGGCCGCAGTCCCGGTGATGCTCGTCGCCTCCGGCTGCTCCTCGGACTCCGGCGACGGCTCCGGCGACGACGCGAAGAAGGACTCCGGCTCCTCGGCGTCGCCCTCCGCCACGAAGGCGGGCGTGGTGGTGAAGGAGGCGACGTACGAGAAGCTTCCCGACTCGTGCAAGGTTCTCTCGTCGAAGACGTTGAAGGAGCTTGTCCCGGAGGGCGCCAAGTCCGGCAAGGAAGGCAAGTCGGAGGACCTCACCACGCGCGGCAACTGCTCCTGGGACAGCCTGGACAACAAGGGCGTGAAGGGCTCGCAGTTCCGCTGGCTGAACGTGTCGCTGCTGCGTTTCGAGTCGGACCAGACCCGTGGCACGGGCGAGAAGCTGGCCTCGGAGTACTACGCGAAGCACGCCGAGGACGCGCGTTCGGTGGAGGACGCGAAGAACACCAAGTCGCAGCCGGTGTCCGGCACGGGCAACGAGGCGACGCTGGTGACGTACTACCTGAAGAAGAAGGAAGGCACCTTCAGGCAGCAGACGCTCGTGACGCGCGTGGAGAACGTCGTCGTGACGCTCGACTACAACGGCGCGGGCCTGGCGGGCGACGACTCCCCGAAGGCCGCCGACCTGTCGAAGGCCACGGAGAAGGCCGCGAAGGAGGCCGTGCAGGCGGTCGTGACCGCCAACGGCGGCGGTGACGGGGCCGGATCCGAGTCGGACGCCGACCCGTCCGCGAGCAAGGGCGCGGACGCGAGCCCGTCCCCGAGCAAGAGTGCCGGATCGAGTTCCGGCAAGGGTTCGGACCTCGGCGGCGGCTCCGACGACAGCACGAGCGCCGGCGGGTCCGCCACCAGGAAGAGCTGACACAGGGCCCGAGTTCGGGGTCGCGGCGTCCATTTCGACTGCCGTCCCACTCGCAGCCCGACCAGGACATTTGGCGGAGCCCGGCCCCCACGGAGGCCGGGCTCGACCCGTACCGGGCATCCGCACCCCGTACACATGTGCCACTCTGTTGCGCGCAACACGTCGTTATGGGAGGGGAGTACGGGTGGCCGCGCCTATCGAGCTCACCAAGACGCACAAGATCCTCATCGGAGTGGTCGTCTTCGGAGCGGTCGTCATCGCAGCTATCGGCTTCGCCGGTTCCTACGCGGCGGTGCGCGAACTCGCCCTGCAGAAGGGCTTCGGGAACTTCAGTTACGTGTTCCCGATCGGCATCGACGCGGGCATATGCGTCCTGCTCTCCCTCGATCTGCTCCTCACCTGGATCAGGATCCCGTTCCCGCTGCTGCGCCAGACGGCGTGGCTGCTGACGGTCGCGACGATCGCGTTCAACGGCGCGGCCGCCTGGCCGGACCCGCTCGGTGTGGGCATGCACGCGGTCATCCCGATCCTGTTCGTGGTCTCCGTGGAGGCGGCCCGGCACGCGATCGGCCGGATCGCGGACATCACGGCCGACAAGCACATGGAGGGCGTGCGCCTCACCCGCTGGCTGCTCTCCCCGCTCCCCACGTTCCTCCTGTGGCGGCGGATGAAGCTGTGGGAGCTGCGCTCCTACGACCAGGTCATCAAGCTGGAGCAGGAGCGGCTCGTCTACCAGGCGCGGCTGCGCTCCCGCTTCGGCCGCGCCTGGCGCCGCAAGGCCCCGGTGGAGTCCCTGATGCCGCTGCGGCTGGCCCGTTACGGCGTGCCGCTGGCGGAGACGGCCCCTTCGGGTCTGGCGGCGGCGGGCATCGAGCCCGCGCTGCTGCCCCCGGCCCCGCAGCCCGCCCTGGAACCTGCCCTGGAGCCCGCCGCGGCCGAAGGCGGTCGCACCCAGGTGACGGCACCCGCCGCCCGGAACGACGCGGCAGCCGCCCGGGTCCGGCAGCCGGCTCCCGAGGGCGACGAACCCCCCGAGCCGCCGGACGACATCGAGCCGCACAATCCGTGGCTCCAGTCCCGGGACCCCCAGTCCGTCGCGTACCAGGGCGGCTACGACCCGACGTACGACCCGGAGAGCGCGTACACCGAGACGTACTCGGACCAGCAGCGGGCCGAGGAGTTCGAGGCGCAGCAGCGATTCCGGGACCAGCGGCGATTCCGGGACCAGCGCCAGTTCCAGGACCAGCGCCAGTTCGAGCAGGAGACCTTCCCGCAGCAGCAGTACGAGGAGCAGTCGGCCGCCGCCCCGGAGCCCTCCCCCGAGCCCTCCATGGAGGACACCGGTACCTTCCCGATCCCGTCCGGGCCGGGCCGTACCCGCGAGTTGGGCTCGGGCGGCGGCACGGAGCCGACCGAGGAGGACTACTACCTGGTCTTCAAGAAGTCGATAGACGGCAGCTACCCGACCTCGGGCCAGTTCCGGGGCAATGTGGAGGACACGTTCGGCACCACGCTCCCGCAGCGCGATGCCGACCGGATGGTCAACCGTTTCACCAACCGGCATACGGCGGAGCTCCAGGAGGACCACATCGCCTAGGAGTCGGCAGACGCCCACGCGGCGCGTACGTGAGAGGGGGCGCCCGGAGATCTCCGGGCGCCCCCTCTCACGTACAGGCAGGCCAGTACGGCGAGCCAGTGAGTACTGCCGCCGTTTACTCCCCGAGCAGCTTCCTCACCCGGTCCTGGCCCACGGCGAGAAGCAGGGTGGGCAGGCGCGGGCCGGTGTCACGACCCACCAGCAGGTGGTAGAGCAGCGCGAAGAACGTCCGCTGGGCGACCTTGATCTCCGCCGGGAGTTCCTTGGGCGTGGCGTCGGCGGAGAAGCCCGCCTGGACCTTCGGAACGCCGTAGACGAGATGCGTGAGCCCGTCCAGCGACCAGTGCGTGTCGAGACCGTCGAGCAGCAACCGCAGCGAGGCGCGCCCCTGGTCGTCGAGGGACTCGATGAGCTTGGTGTCGACCTCGTCGCGGACGACGGTGCGCTGGTCGGCGGGGACCTGGGTGTTGATCCAGGCCTCGGCCTTGTCGAGCCGCGGCCTGACCTCGTCGAGCGAGGTGATCGGGTCGGCGGGGTCCAGCTCGCTGAGGATGCGCAGGGTCTGGTCCTCGGCGCCGGCGGTGATGTCGGCGACGGAGGCGAGGGTGCGGTAGGCCATCGGCCGGGGCGTCGGCGGCAGCTCGCCCGCCGCGGTGCCCACCGCGCGCGCGTAGGCGGCGACGTCCCCCGGCAGGGCGGAACCGTCGGCGACCTTGCCGCCGAGCTTGTCCCACTCGTCGTAGAGCCGCTGGATCTCCTGGTCGAAGGCGATCTTGAACGACTGGTTGGGCCTGCGGCGGGCGTAGAGCCACCGCAGCAGCTGCGGCTCCATGATCTTCAGCGCGTCGCCAGGAGTGGGCACTCCGCCCTTGCTGGACGACATCTTCGCCATCCCGGAGATCCCCACGAAGGCGTACATGGGCCCGATGGGCTGCTTGCCGCCGAAGATGCTCCCGACAATCTGTCCGCCGACCTGGAAGCTCGACCCGGGAGACGAGTGGTCGACCCCGCTCGGCTCGAAGACGACACCTTCGTACGCCCAGCGCATCGGCCAGTCGACCTTCCAGACCAGCTTGCCGCGGTTGAACTCGCTGAGCCGGACGGTCTCCGAGTAGGCGCACTCCGTGCAGCTGTACGTCAGCTCGGTGGTGTCGTCGTCGTAGGCCGTGACGGTGGTGAGGTCCTTGCCGCAGCCACCGCAGTACGGCTTGTACGGGAAGTACCCGGCGGACCCGGTGCCGTCGTCCTCGGCGGCCGCTCCGGACCCCTCGGCGGCCTCCAGCTCGGCCTCGTCGAGGGGCTTCTGCGACTGCTTCTTCGCGGGGGCCTTCTTGGTCCGGTACTGGTCGAGGATCGCGTCGATGTCCCCGCGGTGCTTCATCGCGTGCAGGACCTGCTCGCGATAGACGCCCGAGGTGTACTGCTCGGTCTGGCTGATCCCGTCGAACTCGACGCCCATCTCGGCGAGCGCGTCGACCATCGCGGCCTTGAAGTGCTCGGCCCAGTTCGGGTACGGGGAGCCCTTGGGGGCGGGTACGGAGGTCAGGGGCCTGCCGATGTGCTCGGCCCAGGACTCGTCGACCCCCGGAACGCCGTTCGGCACCTTCCGGTACCGGTCGTAGTCGTCCCAGGAGATCAGGTGCCTGACCTCGTGGCCGCGGCGGCGGATCTCGTCGGCGACCAGGTGCGGGGTCATGACCTCGCGCAGGTTGCCGAGGTGGATGGGGCCGGAGGGGGAGAGTCCGGACGCGACGACGATCCGTTTGCCCGGGGCTCGGCGCTCCGACTCCTCGATGACCTCATCCGCGAAACGGGAGACCCAGTCGGTGGTCTCGGTGCTCTGAGCCACGATCGGCACGCCTTCTTTCCTACGACTGACACGGCTGACCGTGCCATTGTCCCAGCTGGGCCCTCAACCACGAAAACGCCTTTCGGGGGCTCCGCCCCCGAACCCCCGGTCCTCAAACGCCGGACGGGCTGAGACGAAAGCCGGCCGGACTGAGATGCAGCCGCCCGGGCGGCAACCTTCAGCCCGCCCGCGAATCTCCCAGCCCGTCCGGCGTTTGAGGACGAGCGCGAAGCGCGATATCGGGGGGCGAGGGGGCGCAGCCCCCATGCAGTGACGGGAAGGGTAGGGGCGGCGGGGGCGAAAAACCCCTTTACCCACCGTGGGATACTGGCCGCACCCACCCGTACCCACGAGGAGAACGGCTCCCACCCCATGGCCTCGGTCACGTCCCTCACCGCCCACGTCCACCAGCGCCTGACGGACGCGCTCACGGCAGCCCTGCCGGAGACCGCGGACGCGGACCCGCTGCTGCGACGCAGCGACAGGGCGGACTTCCAGGCCAACGGAATCCTCGCCCTGGCGAAGAAGGCGAAGGCCAACCCCAGGGACCTCGCCACACAGGTCGTCGACCGGGTGGTCACGGGTGACCTGATCAAGGACATCGAGGTCTCGGGCCCCGGCTTCCTGAACATCACGGTCACCGACCGGGCGATCACCCAGACCCTCGCGGACCGCGCCACGGACCCCACCGACCGCCTCGGCGTGCCGTTCGCCGAGCACCCGGGCACGACGGTCATCGACTACGCCCAGCCGAACGTGGCCAAGGAGATGCACGTAGGCCACCTCCGCTCCGCGGTGATCGGCGACGCGGTCGTGCAGATCCTGGAGTTCGTCGGCGAGACCGTCGTACGGCGGCACCACATCGGCGACTGGGGCACCCAGTTCGGCATGCTCATCCAGTACCTGGACGAGCACCCGCACGAGCTGGACCGCAAGACCCCCGAAGGCGCCGCGGACGGCACGGCGGAGACGGGCGAGGAGGCGATGTCGAACCTCAACCGCCTCTACAAGGCCGCCCGCACGCACTTCGACTCCGACGAGGAGTTCAAGACGCGGGCGCGCCGCAGGGTGGTCGACCTCCAGGCCGGCGACCCGCACACCCTCGCCACCTGGCAGCGGTTCGTGGACGAGTCGAAGGTCTACTTCTTCTCGGTCTTCGAGAAGCTGGACATGGAGATCCGGGACGCGGACATCGTCGGCGAGTCCGGCTACAACGACATGCTGGACGAGACCTGCCGCATCCTCGAGGACTCAGGCGTGGCGGTCCGCTCCGAGGGTGCCCTGTGCGTGTTCTTCGACGACGTCAAGGGCCCGGACGGCAACCCGGTCCCGCTGATCGTGAAGAAGTCGGACGGCGGCTACGGCTACGCGGCGACCGACCTGTCCGCGATCAGGAACCGCGTCTTCGACCTGAAGGCGGACACGCTCCTGTACGTGGTCGACGCGCGGCAGTCCCTGCACTTCAAGATGGTCTTCGAGACGGCTCGCAGGGCGGGCTGGCTGAACGAGGACACCAAGGCGCAGCAGCTGGCCTTCGGCACGGTCCTCGGCAAGGACGGCAAGCCGTTCAAGACGCGTGAGGGCGAGACGGTCCGGCTGGTGGACCTGCTCGACGAGGCGATCGACCGTGCCACGACGGTGGTCCGCGAGAAGGCCGAGAAGATGGGCCTGTCCGAGGAGGAGATCGTCGAGAACGGCCGGTTCGTCGGGGTCGGCGCCGTGAAGTACGCGGACCTGTCCACGTCGGCCGTCCGGGACTACAAGTTCGACCTGGACCAGATGGTGTCGCTGAACGGCGACACGAGCGTGTACCTCCAGTACGCGTACGCCCGTATCCAGTCGATCCTCCGCAAGGCCGGGGACGCGCGTCCGCTGGCCCACCCGGAGCTGGCGCTGGCTCCCGCGGAGCGTGCGCTGGGGCTGCACCTGGACCAGTTCGGCGAGCTGCTCCTGGACGTGGCCGCGGGCTACGAGCCGCACAAGCTGGCCTCGTACCTGTACCAGCTGGCGTCGCACCTGACGACGTTCTACGACCAGTGCCAGGTACTGAGCGACGCGAACCCGAAGGAGGTCGTCGAGAACAGGCTGTTCCTCGTCGATCTGACGGCCCGCACGCTGCACCGGGGCATGGCGCTGCTCGGTATCAGGACGCCCGAACGCCTCTGAGCTCCTTCACCCGTTCGGGTGAGCGGCTGGTGAAGGCGTGCACGCCTCCGGCCGCTCCCCGCTCGGACCTGCCTCCGACCTCTCTCCGACCTGCCTTTCCGTGCATGTAAGGGCCAAAGGTTGAGCCGTCCGGGTGCACCCCGGAGTATGCGATGCTGCGGGCCGCCGACCCCGACCCCGGGGTTCGCGAGCCTCGCCGAACCGCACGCTGGGAGCGCAATGAGCACTGCACTGCCCTTCTCCATCACTCCGGCCGTCCGGAGGGTGTTCGCCAGTCATGCTGCCTCTTGTTGAGACCGGCGAGGAGCTGTACGAGGTCGTCCGGGACGAGGCCCTGCTGCGGCCGGCCGTGGCGGACCTCTGCGAGCGCCTCGGCCTGATCCCGAAGCAGATGGTCCGCTACATCGAGGGCTCGCTCCCCGTGTACTCCATCGGCGCCGCGCACGTACTGAAGCTGTTCCCCGCCTTCGAGAAGCTCGAAGCCCGGCGCGAGGAGCGGATGCTCAGCCATGTGTACGGCAAACTGCCGGTCCCCACACCGCAGTTGCACTCGGCCGGCGCCTACAAGAACGGCTGGTCCTTCGTCCTGATGTCCCGGCTGCCCGGGGAGAGTCTCGCGCAGGCGTGGCCGCGGATCCCGGCGGCGGAGCAGGACCGGATCGTCACGGAGGCCGGTGAGACGCTCGCGGCGCTGCACGCGCTGAGCCCCGCGCCGCTGGCCGGCCTCGTCGGTCCGTCGGACTGGGGCCTGTTCGTCGACTCGCAGCGCGCGGACGCCGTGGAACTGCAGCGCGAGGCCGGGCTGTCGAAGGAGTGGCTCGACCAGATCCCCTGGTTCCTGAGCTCGGTACCGCTGGCCGCCCCGGCGCGACGGGTGCTGCTGCACACCGAGTTCATGCGCGAGCACCTGACCGTGGACCCGGACGGCTGGCGTCTGACGGGCCTGTTCGACTTCGAACCGGCGATGGTCGGCCACCCGGCCTACGACTTCGTGAGCGTCGGCCTGTTCGTCACGTGCGGGCAGCCCCGGCTCCTGAAGCGGTTCTACGAGGCCTACGGGCGAACGCCGTTCGACCCGCACACGCTCATGGCGTACACGCTGCTGCACGTCTACAGCGACCTGCCCTCGTATCTGCGCATGTTGCCCGGACCACCGGAGCCGACGCTGGACTCGCTCGCGCACACGTGGTTCGGCACCGACTGAGTGAGCGCCCGTTGTCAGTGGCGGGCCCTAAAGTCACGGGCATGGCGACTCTTCCGAACCAGCTGCCGACGCTCGCGGCAGACCCGACCGGTCGCTCGATCGGTCTCGACCTCCCGCCCGGTGCCCTGCTCGACACGACGGTCGACGGCACCTGGGACGAACCGCTGCTGTGGCGGGCCGACGCTCCGGCGGCGCCGGGCGACTGGCTGCGGCTGGCGTCCGCGCGCCGCACGGCAGGTCTGTACCCGGTCCTGGTCTGCGGGCGCACGGGCAGCGAACCCCACCCGGACAAGTGGGAGTTGGACCCGGACCGGGTTTCCTATCCGGGCGACCACGACGCCGAGGAGGTGCTCGCGGAGCTCTGGGAGGAGTACGCGGCCGAGGCGGAGGACACCGACTGGCCCGGCCTCGCCGCGGCGGGCGTATTGGACGTCGATCCGGACGTGTGGGCCGCCGAGGTGACGGACGCCCTCGTGGGCGGGGCGGGCCCGCTGGCGGAGCCGCGGCTCGCGCTCGTCCGGGCCCGTCGCAGCGCGGACATCCCGGCCGCCATCGGCTGGTGCGGTCCGGTCAACCTCACCGACGACGTGGCGGAGCTGTGCGCAGTCCTGCGTTCCTGGGAGGACCGCTTCGGCATCCGGGTCGTGGCGCTCGGCTTCGACCAGCTGGTCGTCTCCGTCGCGGCCCCGCCCCGGACCCTGGCCGAGGCGGAGGCGATAGCCGCCGAGCACTACGCGTTCTGCCCGGACAACATCGAGCAGAGCAGCAACGACTCGCTGCGGGCGTACGCCGAGCACGAGGTGCTCGGCGCACGCTCCTGGTCGTTCTGGTGGGACTGACCGACCGTCCCCGACGACCGCGAGCGGCCTGTCGGAGCTCGGCTCAGGGCTTGCGGCCGGTGACCGCGTACACGTTGATGTCCGCGTCCGTCACGTCGTTGATGTCGCGGTAGCGGACCTTCTCGATGTCGTCGAGGCCGTCGAGGTAGCCCTGCTCGGGCTGCTCGGGCACGGGCGCCGCGTTGTCGGGCCGCCAGTGGTGGGCGGGGACCACGCCGGGCTCGTCCACCTCAAGCCCGTTCTCGGTGAGGAACCGCTCGACCTCCGCCTTCGTACGCAGCACGAAGGTGAAGCCCCGCTCGGTGTACGTCCGCTGGACCGCGCGGACGTTCTCGGCGTTGAGGTCCTCGGTGAGATGGCTGAGCACGAGCCGGCTGCCCGAGGGCAGCGCCTCGACCAGTTCGCGGACGATCGGGTAGGCCCGCTCGTCCTCGACGAAGTGCAGGATCGCCACGAGCGCCAGGGCGATCGGCTGGTCGAAGTCCAGGGTCTTCGCGGCGCCTTCGAGGATCTGGGCCGGGTTCTGCAGATCGGCGTCGATGTAGTCGGTACGGCCCTCGGGCCCGCTGGTGAGCAGGGCGCGCGCGTGGGCGAGGACGACCGGGTCGTTGTCGACGTACACGACACGGGAGTCGGGGGCGATGCGCTGGGCGATCTGGTGCACGTTCTCCTGGGTCGGCAGCCCGGTGCCGATGTCCAGGTACTGCCGGATGCCCTCTTCGCCCGTCAGCGTGTTCACGGCCCGGCGCAGGAAGTCGCGGTTGTGCCGGACGTCGAGGTAGCCGCGCGGGTTGGCGGCGAGCGCGGCGGCGGCCGCGGCCCGGTCCACCGGGTAGTTGTCCTTGCCCCCGAGGAAGACGTCATAGACACGGGCCGGGTGTGCCTTGGTGGTGTCGATCCTCCTTCTCAGCTCGGCGGGGTCCTGGCTGAGAGCATCACCGGGCATAGAGCCTCTCCCTGGAGAGTCGCGTCAGTCAACGGGCAACAACCTAACTCGCAGGGTGACTTGATAGTGCCCCGATTCCGGGATCCACAGGATGGATCGGCCTTTTGGGGTTTTGCCCGACACCGATCCGGGCAGAGACAGGCGCTCAGCCGGGGACATCGGGCTCGTACTCGTTGCGCCCCCAGGCGGAGTCACCGAGCGGGTAGTTGTACGCGGGCCGTCCCACGTTCCCGCTCGTCCGGAAGGGATTGCCGTTGTCGTCGACGCGAACGGTCCCCTTCTTGGTCCCGCTCGACCACTCCAGCTCCAGATACCAGCTCACGTTGTGCGTCCGGGCGTCCGCGAAGATGTAGAAGACCTCGGGGTCGGACTCGCTCACCTTGTACGGGAAGTCCCGCTGCCCGGCCCTGGGCGAGGTCCCGGGCCGCCCGGCGTCGAGGTTCACCCCGAACGACGTGGTCTGCACACCGCCACCGCAGCCGACGCCCATCTCGAAGTCGTTCCAGGCGAGCGGTGCGCTCTTCTCGACCACCCGCACATGCAGGTCCTCCAGGACGACGGTGGCCTTCCCGGTGCCCTGGACGGTCAGCGCGAGCATCTGCTGTCCGGCGGCGACCCCGCCGAGCGCGGTGACCCACCCGCGCGCGTCGGGCTCGCTCGGCGGCGGGGGCACGGACTCGGCCTCGCGGTCGACGAGGTAGTGCTGGCTGCACGGGTCGTCCCACTTGTAGGGGTTGACGGCGACGATGGGCGCGGTGGCACCGTCGGCGACTCCCGCGTCGCGCCCCGGCCCGGCCCCACCGCTGCGGGAGGCGGAGGGCGAGTCGGACGCCGTGGGACTCCCCGACCGCGAGGCGGAAGGCGAGGCCGATCCGCCCTTCGCGTCGGCGGACCTGCCTGCCCCCGGGCTGCCGTCGGCGGACCGGGCGGCCCCCACGGACTGCTTGCGGCCCTCGCCGTCATCGCCTCCGCCGGACACGAGATTCACCACGAGCGCCGCCGCCACGACCGCGGCGACGACGGCGGCTCCGGCGAGGACGACGGTACGCCGCCGCCGCAGGACCGGAACATCGGAGACACCCGGAGCGGCGGGCTCGTCGGCGGCGGGAACGGCCGAAGCGACAGAACCGGCGGACAGGTCCGGCACATCGGCGACGCCCGGAGTGTCCCGGCCGGCCACCGGCTCCGCACGCTCCCTCTCCCCCTCTTCCACCTCCTGCGCGGGCTCCCCCGCCGCGGCGACGGCGGTCTCGGTCACGGCGGGCTTCTGCTTCCGCCGCGCATCCGCGAGAACCCACCGCCGGTGCAACTCCACCAGTTCCCCGGGGGTCGCCCTGCACAGCCGCGCGAACCGCTCGACCGGCGCGTAGTCCGTCGGCACGGCATCCCCGTTGACATACCGGTGGAGCGTGGACGCACTCGTGTGGAGCCGCTTCCCGAGCACCCCGTAACTGAGCCCGGACCGCTCCTTCAGCTGCCCCAACAGCTCCGTGAACTCGTCCCCCGCCACCGTTCCCACCTCTCACCACGTCCCGGATCCACATTCCAGGGGTAGGTCGTTTCCCCTGATCAGAGCCCTTGCGGCCGTTCCAGCGTCCCGGAAAACCCGGCAGGTCTCACGGCCGGGACGGATCTCCGCACAAGCTTGGGCCATCCAAGCACGCCGCTCCCGGCACCCGGTCGAGCGGTCCGTGCCACCACCCGTACCGCATCAGGGGGATCACCCATGTCCGCACGTACCCACCGCACTCGTCTGCTCGCCGCCGCGCTCACGGTCGCCACCCTGTCCCTGACCGCGTGCGACAACGGCGAGGGCATCCGTGAAGAGGGCATGTCGGCCGACCGCTCGTCCACGGCGCCCTCGTCCAAGGAGAGCGAGCGGACGTCCGACGACAAGGATCAGGCCGACCCGGTGGGCTCATCCGCCGAGGGCGACAAGGGCTCCTCGACCACCAAGGCCCCCTCGACCTCGAAGAAAACGAAGAACACGAACAGGAACACCGCCACCCTCACCCCCTGCACCGACATCCGTACGGCCGCCACCGTGGTCTCGCGCCCCCTCAACCACCTCCTCCTCACCGTCACCAACACCGGCTCGAAGAACTGCGACCTGACCGGATACCCGGCAGTGCGCCTGGGCGCGGCCCAGTCGGTGCCGCCGGCCTTCGAGGACTCCAAGCCACAGGCGGTGGTCACGCTGGCCCCGGGCGAGTCGGGCTACGCGGGCGTGCTCCTCTCGGCGGCGGACGGCAGCGGCTCGGACGGCTACACGGCCAAGTCGCTGACGTTCTACCTCGACGCGGCCTCGCAGACGCCCGCCAGGCCGTCGCTCCCCGCCAAGGGCGTGTACGTGGACGACTCGGTCCGGGTCTCGTACTGGCAGGCGGCGATGGGCGACGCCCTCTCCTGGTGACCGCGGAAGGTGTGACGGCCCGGCCCTCAGGGGCACCGTCTCGCCGGGGTCGCCCGGCAGGCGCCCGCAGAAGCCCTTCTGGACGGGCAGGCCGCCCTGCTCCACACGCTGGATCGAGATGAGTCTGTCGATCGGTGTGTGCCCGTCCGCGTCACCGCCGAAGTCAGGGCCACCGAGCACCCGCCAGGCCCGGAACCACATCAGGGGCAGCACGTACAGCCCGAAGACGCACGCCTACCAGGGCACCTTCCCCTGCAGCGCGACCTCGGTCCCGGGGCCCGCAGAAACCCGAGCACCGGCAGCCGCTGGAACTCACGGTCCCGCAGGCGGCTCAGCATGTCGGTCACCGACGAGCCCCAGCACGGGAATCCCGTCCCGGTCGGGCACTGCACCGGGCAACTCGCCCTTACGGGGCCGGGGCCACCCCAAGCAACGCACAGCTCACACCCACCCGCCCCCACCGCACCCCATACACGGCCCCCCGGCGCAGCGCGGCTCCCAGGCCCCTCAGCGCAGCTTCTGAGCCACCTCGGTGGCCCAGTACGTGAGGATGCTCCGAGCCCCGGCCCGCCGGATCCCGGTCAACGACTCCAGGATCGCCTGGTCACGATCGATCCACCCCTTCTCCGCGGCGGCCTCGATCATCGAGTACTCCCCGGAGATCTGGTAGGCGACGACGGGCACGTCCACCGAGTCGGCGACGCGCGCGAGGATGTCCAGATAGGGCCCCGCGGGCTTCACCATCACCATGTCGGCGCCCTCTTCCAGATCGAGCGCCAGCTCCCGCATCGACTCCCGGGCGTTCGCGGGGTCCTGCTGGTACGTCTTCCGGTCACCCTTCAACGACGACCCGACAGCCTCGCGAAAGGGCCCGAAGAAAGCGGACGAGTACTTGACGGTGTAGGCGAGCACGGCCACGTCCTCCCGCCCGATCTGATCGAGGGCATCACGAACAACCCCGACCTGACCGTCCATCATCCCGCTGGGCCCCACCACGTGGGCACCGGCGTCGGCCTGCACCTGAGCCATCTCGGCATACCGCTCCAGGGTGGCGTCATTGTCCACACGCCCTTCCCCGTCCAGCACACCGCAGTGCCCATGATCGGTGGTCTCATCAAGACACAGATCGGACATCACCAACAGCTCGTCCCCGACCTCACTGCGCACATCCCGAAGGGCAACTTGCAGAATTCCCTCGGGATCGGTCCCGGCCGAGCCCACGGCATCCTTCTTGGCCTCCTCCGGCACACCGAACAGCATGATCCCGGAAATCCCCGCAGCCACCGCATCCGCAGCGGCCTTCTTCAGACTGTCCCGGGTGTGCTGCACGACGCCGGGCATCGCGGCAATGGGCACGGGCTCGGAAATACCCTCACGCACAAAAGCGGGGAGGATGAAATCAGCGGGATGCAGCCGGGTCTCGGCGACCATGCGCCGCATCACAGGACTGGTCCGCAGCCGTCGCGGCCGGCTGCCGGGAAAGGATCCGTACGTCGTCATACGACCACGCTACGCCCGCCCCGGAACCACCTTTGCCGACGCCAAGTCGGCAGCCCACCCGGAGGCGAACAGCCCCGCGGCCGCCCACGAACCGGAGCGGGCCGTGCCGGTACGTCGAAGTCCGTCGCATAGGGCTCCTGCAAGAAACCCCACACTCCCAGGCGTACAGCAGTACACCCGGAAGGCGACGGACTCGACGTACCGGCACGGCCCCGACCCCAGGACAACACCCCCGCGAGCCCCACACCTACGTGGTGGTACGCCTCCGCCGGGACCCAGGCCGCCGCTCGCTCGGCCGGGTGACAGGATCCCCGGCCTCAAGGGCGGAAGCCCGCCGCCGAAGCCCGAACTCCGCCAGAGCCTCGGCCAGCCGATGCACGGAAGGCTCGGGCGACATGACGTCGACGCGCAGCCCATGCTCCTCGGCGGTCTTGGCAGTGGCGGGCCCGATACAAGCGATCACGGTCACGTTGTGCGGCTTCCCGGCGATACCCACCAGATTCCGCACAGTGGAGGACGAGGTGAACAGAACAGCGTCGAACCCCCCACCCTTGATCGCTTCACGGGTATCGGCAGGCGGCGGCGAAGCACGCACGGTCCGATAGGCAGTGACGTCGTCGACCTCCCAGCCCAACTCGATCAGCCCGGCAACCAACGTCTCGGTGGCGATGTCGGCCCGAGGCAGAAAGACCCGATCGATCGGATCAAAAACAGGATCGTAAGGAGGCCAGTCCTCCAACAACCCCGCAGCGGACTGCTCACCACTGGGCACCAGATCAGGCTTGACCCCAAAAGCGATCAGCGCCTTGGCGGTCTGCTCACCCACGGCGGCGACCTTGATCCCGGCGAAGGCACGCGCGTCGAGCCCGTACTCCTCGAACTTCTCCCGCACGGCCTTGACGGCGTTGACCGAGGTGAAGGCGATCCACTCGTACCGGCCCGTCACCAGACCCTTGACCGCCCGCTCCATCTGCTGGGGCGTACGCGGCGGCTCGACAGCGATGGTCGGCACCTCGTGCGGCACGGCCCCGTACGACCGCAGCTGGTCGGAGAGCGAGGCCGCCTGCTCCTTCGTACGCGGCACGAGCACCTTCCAGCCGAACAGCGGCTTGGACTCGAACCACGAGAGCTGCTCGCGCTGAGCGGCGGAGGAACGCTCACCGACCACGGCTATCACCGGCCGCCCGCCCTCGGGCGAGGGCAGCACCTTGGCCTGCTTCAGCGTCTGCGCGATGGTGCCGAGCGTGGCGCACCAGGTCCGCTGCCGCGTGGTGGTACCGGCGACGGTGACGGTCATAGGGGTATCGGGCTTACGCCCGGCAGCCACGAGCTCACCCGCGGCGGCCCCCACGGAATCAAGAGCAGCGGAAACTACGACGGTCCCGTCGGACGCCCCGACCTCGGTCCAGCACCGCGCGGACGCGGTACGGGCGTCGACGAATCGCACGTCCGCGCCCTCGGCGTCCCGCAGCGGCACACCCGCGTAAGCGGGCACACCCACAGCGGCGGCAACCCCGGGCACGACTTCGAAAGGCACACCCGCGGCAGCGCAGGCGAGCATCTCGCCGGCGGCGTACGCGTCGAGTCCGGGGTCACCCGAAACCGCACGGACGACCCGCCTGCCGCCCCTCGCGGCCTCCATGACAATATTGGCCGCGTCCTTCGACGCGGGGATGCCAGAGGTGGTTGACGTGCCGTCAACTACCTTCAGCTGAGGCGTGTCCGGGCTCGCGCCCGTATCGGTGTCGAGCACGGTGACGTTTCGTCTGGCGTGCGTGCGGACGACGTCGAGCACTTCGGGTTCGGCGACCAGGACATCAGCGTTCCCCAGCGCCTCCACGGCGCGCAGAGTCAGCAGTCCCGGATCACCGGGTCCGGCACCGAGGAAGGTGACGTGCCCGTGTTCGAGGCCGATGGGAAGGGTGGTGGGGCTCAATGTACTCGCTCCCCCATCAGACCGGCCGCGCCCTTGGCAAGCATCTCGGCAGCGAGTTCACGGCCGAGCGCCATTGCTTGGTCATGTGTCTCGGGCACGGGACCGGTGGTGGACAACTGCACCAGCGTCGAGCCGTCGGTCGTGCCGACGACGCCGCGCAGGCGCATTTCCTTGACAATCTGCCCGTCGGCCAGAAGGTCGGCGAAGGCACCCACAGGTGCGCTGCAACCGGCCTCCAGGGCGGCGAGCAGGGACCGCTCGGCGGTCACGGCGGCCCGGGTGTACGGGTCGTCGAGCTCGGCGAGCGCAGCGACGAGGTCCGCGTTGTCCGCGGCGCACTCGATCGCGAGGGCCCCCTGGCCGGGGGCGGGCAAAATTGTGTCGACCGGCAGAAAATCGGTCACTTCATCGGTCCGTCCGACGCGCTGCAGTCCGGCGGCGGCGAGCACGACACCGTCCAGCTCGCCACTCCGCACGAACCCGATGCGCGTATCGATGTTCCCGCGGATCGGAACGGTCTCGATCGTCAGCCCGTGGTCACGCGCGTACGCGTTCAGCTGGGCCATGCGACGCGGCGAGCCGGTACCGATCCGCGCCCCGTTCGGCAGTTCGGCGAACGTCAGGCCGTCCCGTGCGATCAGTACGTCACGGGCGTCCGCGCGGACGGGTACGGCGGCCAGCGCGAGCTCGTCGGGCTGCCCGGTCGGCAGGTCCTTGAGGGAGTGCACCGCGAAGTCGACCTCCCCGCGCAGCAGCGCGTCCCGCAGGGCGGTCACGAAGACGCCCGTGCCGCCGATCTGCGCGAGGTGTTCACGGGACGTGTCCCCGTAGGTCGTGATCTCCACGAGCTCGACGGGCCGTCCGGTCACCTGGCTCACGGCGTCCGCCACCTGCCCGGACTGGGCCATGGCGAGTCTGCTCCGCCTGGTCCCGAGCCTCAGTGCCTGCTCAGTCATGCTCGCCCTCGGTTTTCGGCGCTCTCGAAGTTGTTGTCGGAAACTCTGCTGCCGACAACGCGCCCGCTGTCGCCAAACCCACCGTCGCCACGACGCCCGTCGCCCACACCACTGGCGATGCCGACACCGCCGGCGGTACCGGTGTCGGCGTCCCGCCCCTCGGCCCGCGAAACAGCGGCGACCGTCTCCTGGTCCAGGTCGAACAGGGTCCGCAGCGCGTCCGCGTACCCGGCACCGCCGGGCTCGGCGGCGAGCTGCTTGACCCGTACGGTCGGCGCGTGGAGCAGCTTGTCCACGACGCGTCGCACGGTCTGCGTGATCTCGCTGCGCTGCTTGTCGTCGAGGCCGGGCAGCCGTCCGTCGAGCCGGGCGATCTCGCCCGCGACGACGTCGGCCGCCATCGTGCGCAGCGCCACGACGGTCGGAGTGATGTGGGCGGCCCGCAGTGCGGCGCCGAAGGCGGCGACCTCGTCGGAGACGATCCGTCGCACCTGGTCCACGTCGGCGGCCATGGGCGCGTCGGCGGAGGCCTCGGCGAGGGACTCGATGTCCACCAGCCGCACCCCGGGCAGCCGGTGCGCGGCCGCGTCGATGTCACGGGGCATGGCGAGGTCGAGCAGCGAAAGCACGGGCGTGGGCCGGGGTACGTCGGCGACGGGCTCGGGCCGGCGCCGCTCGGGCACCCGTCCGACGGTGGCCGAGACGGCGGCGAGCGCGGCGATGGCCTCGGCCTCGGCGGCGGGATCGAGGACGGCGTCGGAGCCGGCGGGCGCCTCGGACGCGGTCGTCGAACCCGCGGAGACCCCCTTGTCGACCCAGGCGGCGTGCTGTTCCAGTTCGGCCGCGGCCATCCCTGCCACGGCGGCCTCGCCGAGCACGGAGAACCCGGCGGTGCCCTGCACGGCGGAGAGGTCGAGGGGACAGTTCTCGTCGGTGCCGACGCTGGTGGGCGGCAGCTCGCCCCGCGCGACGGACGCACCGGGACGAGCGGAGCCTCCGGTCGCACCGCGCGTACCGGCGTCCGGGGCGGACGGACGGGCCGTACGCCCCTCCATCGCCGTCGAGACGACCTCGGCCGTGAGGACGAGACCGGTCGCGCCGGTGCACGACACGACGACATCGGCACGTGTCAGTTCGTCGGCGACCGCGTCGATCGGCACCGCACGGGCCACCACGTCCGTGCCGCCCCGCTCGTCCGAACGCTGTCCGTACTGCTCCACGAGGAGCGTGGCGAGCCGCTCGGCCCGGTCGAACGTCCGGTTGGCGACGACCACTTCGGCCACGCCCGCGCGCGCGAGGGTGGCCGCGGCCAGTGAGGACATGGAGCCGGCGCCGATCACGAGGACCCGCTTGTCCCGGGCCCAGGCGTCGACCTCGGTGCCGGCGGCGAACTGCTCAAGGCCGAAGGTCACCAGGGACTGCCCGGCCCGGTCGATGCCGGTCTCGGAGTGAGCGCGCTTGCCGACCCGCAGCGCCTGCTGGAAGAGGTCGTTCAGCAGCCGGCCGGCCGAGTGCAGCTCCTGCGCGGTGGCGAGCGCGTCCTTGATCTGGCCGAGGATCTGTCCCTCGCCGACCACCATCGAGTCGAGCCCGCACGCCACCGAGAACAGATGGTGGACTGCACGGTCCTCGTAGTGCACGTAGAGATAAGGGGTGAGCTCCTCCAGTCCGACCCCGCTGTGCTGCGCGAGCAGCGTGGAGAGCTCGGCGACACCGGCGTGGAACTTGTCCACGTCGGCGTAGAGCTCGATCCGGTTGCAGGTGGCGAGAACCGCGGCCTCGGTGGCCGGTTCGGCGGCGACCGTGTCCTGCAACAGCTTGACCTGGGCGTCCGCGGACAGCGCGGCACGCTCCAGGACGCTGACCGGAGCGCTGCGGTGGCTCAGCCCGACGACGAGGAGACTCATGCCGGCATCACGGCGGGGACGTCCCCGTCGGGCCCTTTCCCGGCCCCCTTGGCCGCCGCGGCCTCGGCCTCGGCGGCGAGCACGGCGTCGGCCTGCGCCTCGGCCTCCTCGCCGGCCTTGCGCTGCTCGTGGAAGGCGAGGATCTGCAGCTCGATGGAGAGGTCGACCTTGCGCACGTCGACGCCGTCCGGCACGGACAGCACGGTCGGCGCGAAGTTCAGGATGGAGGTCACACCGGCGGCGACGAGCCGCTCGCAGACCTGCTGTGCGGCTCCGGCGGGGGTCGCGATGACACCGATCGACACACCGTTGTCGTCGATGATCTTTTCCAGCTCGTCGGTGTGCTGCACGGGGATCCCGGCGACGGGCTTCCCGGCCATCGCGGGATCGGCGTCGATCAGCGCCGCGACCCGGAACCCGCGTGAGGCGAACCCGCCGTAGTTGGCCAGGGCCGCACCGAGATTTCCTATCCCGACGATCACTACCGGCCAGTCCTGGGTCAGGCCCAGCTCGCGGGAGATCTGGTAGACGAGATACTCGACGTCGTAGCCCACACCGCGCGTTCCGTACGACCCGAGGTACGAGAAGTCCTTGCGCAGCTTGGCGGAGTTGACCCCTGCCGCGGCCGCGAGTTCCTCGGAGGAGACCGTGGGTACCGAGCGCTCCGACAGAGCGGTGAGGGCTCGGAGATACAGCGGAAGCCTGGCGACGGTGGCCTCGGGAATCCCTCGGCTGCGGGTCGCCGTTCGGTGAGTTCGGCCAGTTGCCACGGTGCTCCTGCGGGTAGCGCGGGGCTTCAGGCGGTCACACGTTCCTGGACCGCCCCGTCGAATGCAGGCTATGTCTTTGTGAACGCGTGCACAAAGATGGTGTCCGATTTGCCCGGCCAACGTGACCGGGGTCACGCACCCCCGGCGCACCCGTACGGAACCGGCGCACACGCGCCTTCGTTCCTCACTTCTTGGGGGCAAAACCGCACACTCTCCTCTACGATCCCCGCCCCCGAGTACGAATCGCCCTCGATCCTAAGTGACATTCCGGCCCCGTCGGACTACTCAGTCAGGCCACGGTCCGATTACTCCTGCGCCCCACCGGCCCCTACTTCGCCGTGAGTGCCCGCCGCAGCCGTCCCTCGTCCACCCGCCAGAACGTGTGCTGCGCCCCGTCCACCAGCACCACCGGGATCTGCTCCCAGTACTCCTTGTGCAGCTCCGCGTCCTCGGTGATGTCCTTCTTCTCCCAGGGCACTCCCAGCTCACCGCAGACCTTCTCCACAACTCCCTGTGCGTCTTCACACAAATGACAGTCGGGCTTCCCGATCAAAGTAACGACCCGCTCCCGCCGCGCACCACGCCCAAAAAGAGACCTCATCCCCCCATTCTCCCGCGCCCCACGCCCCGAGCACGCAGCTCCCCGCGCCCCTGAAGCAGGGGGCCGTCCCATTTAGGGGCGCGGGGAACGGCGCAAAGCCCCGCAGGGGCTTTCCAGGGGCGCGGGGAACGGCGCGACAAGCCCCCACCGGATCCGCACCCGACGCACACCCCCCGGCGAAGCCGACAAGGGGCCGCCCCCAAGGGCAAGGCCCCGCAACAACACCGCCGCGAAGAGTTCACCGCATCCAAACCTCCCGACTCCAGCCGCACCGAACAAACTGGCTATGCTCACGCCATGGCCGCTCTCGGATGGCTCACTCCCCGTAGGCGCTCCGCGACCGCGCGCAGCGTGCTGGCAGGCGAGGCCTCGGCTGAGGCAGCGCGCAAGACCTCCCAGGAACTGGAGGAGCTCGCAACCACGCCCGGCGCCGCCGAACCGGACTTCCCGGTCTACGGCGACGACCAGGCCGCCGCGTTCTTCGACCTGGACAACACCGTGATGCAGGGCGCCGCGATCTTCCACTTCGGCCGCGGCCTCTACAAGCGCAGGTTCTTCGAGTCCCGCGACCTGTACCGGTTCGCCTGGCAGCAGGCCTGGTTCCGGCTGGCCGGCGTCGAGGACCCCGAGCACATGCAGGACGCCCGCGACTCCGCGCTGTCCATCGTCAAGGGCCACCGCGTCGCCGAACTGATGTCGATCGGCGAGGAGATCTACGACGAGTACATGGCCGAGCGCATCTGGCCCGGTACCCGCGCCCTGGCCCAGGCCCACCTGGACGCGGGCCAGAAGGTGTGGCTCGTAACGGCCGCCCCGGTAGAGATCGCCACCGTGATCGCCCGCCGCCTCGGCCTGACCGGTGCCCTCGGCACGGTCGCGGAATCCGTGGACGGCGTATACACCGGCAAGCTCGTCGGCGAACCGCTGCACGGCCCCGCCAAGGCGGAGGCGGTCCGCGCGCTGGCCGCCGCGGAGGGCCTGGACCTCGGCCGCTGCGCCGCGTACAGCGACTCCCACAACGACATCCCGATGCTTTCGCTGGTCGGACACCCGTACGCGATCAACCCGGACGCCAAGCTCCGCAAGCACGCCCGCACCCTCGACTGGCGGCTGCGCGACTACCGCACCGGCCGCAAGGCCGCGAAGGTCGGCATCCCGGCGGCCGCCGGGGTCGGCGCGGTCGCCGGCGGCACGGCTGCCGCGATCGCCCTGCACCGCCGCCGCCGCTAGCGCGGCCCCTCCACCCTGCCCGCCCCACCTCGCCCCGCCATGCCCTGCCGCGCGCCCCTTCGGGGCGGGGCCGTCCCCCTCAGTCACGTTGACGGCACCCGGCCACAACACGCCCTGGACTCAGACGGAACGCGAAACGAATCGATCAACAACCGGTCATGATCCGGCACTTGATCAGGCGTCATTCGGTTACAGAAGCGACGTAATCGATGATTTGAGCAACTGGGTGTAGCACTGCCTGTACGAAGCGTTATTCTCCTCAGACGCATAACGGACCCCACCTTTCGCTACGACGGGTGAACGGTCCGGTACTGCACGTGATGGAAGCTCTGCCTCTGGGAGTCCCGTGTACCCACACGTCGGGGTTGACGCCTCGGGCCTGGCTACGCTGCGCGCAACGGTCCTCGACCGCTTGCGCGGCTTCGTCCCCACCGCGTACGCCGTCCCCGCCCTCGCTGTCTCCGTCGCGCCCGTCGGCCCGTGCTACGCACTGGCCGAGGGAAGCGCGGCGGTCGGCAGACGAGGCCGTTCGAGCGCGCCAGCCACCCCCGCACGCCGCCCGGCCGCAGACAGTGACAGCGCCCGGATGATGGAACTGGTGGAGCGCGCACAGGCCGGAGAGGCCGAGGCCTTCGGCCGGCTCTACGACCAGTACAGCGACACCGTGTACCGCTACATCTACTACCGCGTCGGCGGAAAGGCGACCGCGGAAGACCTCACGAGCGAGACGTTCCTGCGCGCACTGCGCCGCATCGGAACATTCACCTGGCAGGGCCGTGACTTCGGCGCCTGGCTGGTCACCATCGCCCGCAACCTCGTCGCGGACCACTTCAAGTCGAGCCGTTTCCGGCTCGAAGTGACCACCGGCGAGATGCTCGACGCCAACGAGGTCGAGCGCTCACCCGAGGACTCCGTCCTGGAGTCCCTCTCGAACGCGGCACTGCTGGACGCCGTTCGCCGCCTCAATCCCCAGCAGCAGGAGTGCGTGACCCTGCGATTCCTCCAGGGCCTCTCGGTCGCCGAGACCGCCCGCGTCATGGGCAAGAACGAAGGCGCGATCAAGACCCTCCAGTACCGGGCCGTGCGCACCCTGGCCCGGCTCCTCCCGGAAGACGCCCGCTGAGACCCCGCATCCCGCACGCTCGACGCCACACAGCCGGCCCGCCGGACCGGCCCCCGGTACGACTCCGTATGGATCCCCTCATGAATCCATACGCTCAGCGACGTCCAACTCACCCTCCGTGAAAGTCTGTTGACTTCACGGTCCGATCATCCGTCGTCCGTAACCCAAGTGCCGAGCCGCTCGTTGTGCGGGATACAGGCTCCCTGTGGTCACACCCTGGCCGTCTTCGATCACTCGATCGAGTTGTCGTGGTCAGGGGGTGCAACCCTCAGGACCCCCTGGGGAGCCGACCCGTCATGACGAGAGGAGGTGCCGCCAGTGATCGCGAACGTATCGGCGCACCGGCGGACGAACGCCTTCGCCCAGGCCCTGGAGGAGCACTCCGACAGGGATACGGCGGCCGAGCAGTCCGAAGGACCTGCTCCGGCTGTCGCGGACCGGTCCGAGCAGAGCCGGATGCTGTCCCTGGCGACCGGCCTCGGCGAGCTGCCCAAACCGAAGATGGACCCCGAGGTCAAGGTCGTCCAGAGGGCCCAGCTGGTGGCCGCGATGGAGGCCATGCTGATGGAGGGCACGGCCGCGGGCGGCGAGGCGGCCGGCTCTTCGGTCCCCGAGCAGCGGTCCCATCGGGGCAAGGGCGCGCACAGGGCGACCGGGCTGGGGAAACTGCGGCCCCGTTCCCGGCTGTCGAAAGGGCTCGCCGCGGGCGGACTCACCGTCGGTGTGGCCGCCGGAGCCTTCAGCGGGGTCGCCGCTGCCAGCTCCGACGCCCTGCCCGGTGACTCGCTCTACGGGCTCAAGCGCGGAATGGAGGACCTCAGGCTGGGCATGGCCGACGGCAGCAGCGACCGCGGCGAGCTCTATCTCGACCAGGCCTCCACCCGGCTGAGCGAGGCGCGCCGTCTGATGGAGCGCGGCCGCTCGGGCCCCCTGGACCACGAGTCCCTGGGCGAGATCCGGCGTGCGCTGTTCGGCATGCAGCACGACGTCTCCGAGGGCCACCGCCTGCTGCACGAAGCCTATGAGCGGGACCCGGACTCCCTGGGCCCCATCCAGGCGCTCTCCGCCTTCTCGCAGTCGCACCGCGACGCCTGGGGTGCCCTGCGCGACCGGCTGCCCGTCCAGCTCGGCGACGTCAGCCGCCAGGTCAGCTCGGTCTTCGACGCCATAGACGAAGAGGTCGACCCGCTGCGCGCGCTGCTCCCGCAGCCGCCCTCCCCGGAGGGCACGGGCCGTCACCGCGGCGCGAGTTCTGACTCCACCGGCTCCTCCGGTTCGGACCGGCCGGCCTCGCCCAGGGCCACCGGCGGCGACTCGTCCGACGGCACCGGGACGGGCAGCGGAAAGCCCAAGCCGTCCACGTCCAAGACGGAGGACGACGGCCTGCTCGGCGGCAACACGGGCGGCCTCCTCGACCCGCCCGAGGACGACGCCAGCGCCTCCCCGTCAGGCAAGGACACGCCGACACCCGAGCCGGACGTGACCCTGCCGCCCCTGCTCCCGGGCCTGCTCCCGGGCCTGGGCATCGACAGCGAGGACGCGGACTAGCTTCCACCGGTACGCGAGTGGGGGCGCCCTTTTGAAAGGGCGCCCCCACTCGCGTTCGTAATCGCCGTCGGCCGGAAGAACTCAGCCGGACCTAGAAGAACACCGAGCGGCGCTGGACCAACAGCTTGTACAGCGTGTGCTGGATCTGTTCCCGCACCTGGTCCGTCAGGTTGAACATCAGCATCGGGTCCTCGGCCGCCTCCGGCGGATAGCCGTCCGTGCGGATCGGCTCGCCGAACTGGATCGTCCACTTCGTCGGCAGCGGGACCGCGCCCAGCGGACCGAGCCACGGGAAGGTCGGCGTGATCGGGAAGTACGGGAACCCGAGCAGCCGCGCGAGGGTCTTCGCGTTGCCGATCATCGGATAGATCTCCTCCGCGCCCACGATCGAGCACGGAATGATCGGTGTGCCCTGGCGCAGCGCGGTCGACACGAAGCCGCCGCGGCCGAAGCGCTGCAGCTTGTAGCGCTCGCTGAACGGCTTGCCGATGCCCTTGAAGCCCTCCGGCATCACCCCGACCAGCTCGCCGCGCTGCAGAAGCCTTTCGGCGTCCTCCGCGCACGCGAGGGTGTGGCCGGCCTTGCGGGCCAGCTCGTTGACCACGGGCAGCATGAAGACCAGGTCGGCCGCGAGCAGCCGCAGGTGCCGGTTCTCGGGATGGTTGTCGTGGACCGCGACCTGCATCATCAGGCCGTCAAGCGGCAGCGTCCCCGAGTGGTTGGCCACGATCAGCGCCCCGCCCTCCGACGGGATGTTCTCGATGCCCTTCACCTCGACGCGGAAGTACTTCTCGTAGAGGGGGCGCACCAGAGACATCAGGACCTGCTCGGTGAGCTCCTGGTCGTAACCGAAGTCGTCGACCTCGTACTCACCCGTCAGGCGCCGGCGCAGGAACGACAGGCCGCCGGCGACGCGCCGCTCCCAGCCATCGCCCTGCGGCGTGTCCACAGCGGCCGAATCAGCAGCCGGTTCCTCATGCGTCACAGGAACATCATCCTGCTGAATCGTTCGTGCGGGCAGTGGCTGGACCTCGTGAACCGCCGTGGGCTCGCCCTTGCGCCTGCTCCCCGCCCCCCGGCGCCGCGCGGGCCGTTGTACGGCACTCCCGCGGGACCGGTCGTCGTCGAACGGAATGACCTTGGCGTCCGCCATCGTTGATGCGCTCCTCGGTTGGCGCTCAGTTGGCGCTCTGCGTCGGGGGGTGGCCACCGCCCAGTGCGGGCAGTGCGGCGATCCGGTCGACGGCCCCCGCAAGGGCCTCGGGCGGCAGCAGTCCGGGGCCCCGGCTGCGGGCGAAGTCCGCGAACGTCTCCGCCGTCGTGAATTTCGGCTGGTATCCGAGCGTCTCGCGCATCTGGTTCGTCGCCACGACCCGGCCATGGGTGAGCAGCCTCAGCTGCTCGGGCGAGAAGTCCGTCATGCCCACCGTACGCAGTGCCGAGCCCACCCAGCTGATCGCGGGCATCAGCACCGGGACCGTGGGCCGGCCCAGCCTGCGCGCGCACTGCGAGAGCAGCAGGACGCCGTCGCCGGTGATGTTGAACGTGCCGCTGTTGAGCGTGCCCCGGTCCGGTTCGTGCGAGGCGATCCGCAGTACGTCGATCACGTCGTCCTCGTGCACGAACTGCAGCCGCGGGTCGTAGCCGAGGACGGTCGGCAGCACGGGCAGCGAGAAGTACGCGGCGAGCGGGGTGTCCGCGCTCGGTCCGAGGATGTTCGCGAACCGCAGCACGCACACGGCGACGTCGGGCCGCCGCCGCGCGAACCCTCGCACGTACCCCTCGACCTCGACCGTGTCCTTCGCGAAGCCGCCGCTGGGCAGCGACTTGGGCGGGGTCGTCTCGGTGAAGACGGCCGGGTCACGGGGCGCCGATCCATAGACGTTCGTACTGGACTTCACGACCAGCCGCTTGACCGTCGGCGACTTCTGGCAGGCACCGAGCAACTGCATGGTGCCGATGACGTTGGTCTCCTTGACCGTGGCCCGGCTTCCGCTGCCCAGCGGGGTGCCCGTCACGTCCATGTGCACGACCGTGTCCACGGAGTGCTCGGCCAGCAGCCTGGCGATGGTGGGCTGCCTTATGTCGGCCCGTACGAAATCCGCTCCGCCCAGGTGGTGCTCGGGCGCGACCGCGTCCACGGCGACCACCCGGTCCACTTCGGGGTCACGCTGGATCCGTCGTACGAACCGGCCCCCCAGCTGACGGGCCACTCCGGTCACGAGCACGACCTTCCCCAAGATCAGCGCCTTCCTTCCAGCCGTCGACGACATCCTGCTCGTACTCTGCCGTGTTCCCCGTGACGGTCACGTTAGCGGGTCGGTGTTGCGCTGTGATGACTGCCCGATGCACGAAGTGACGGCACCTCCGAACATACGATCAGACCCAGCCATTCGCCGGACGGAACATACGCTCAGACCTACGCACAGCGTTCGCACCGCCGGACGGGGGACGCCGAACAGGACGCCGAATACGCCGAATACGGGGCCTCGGACTCCGAGCTCCCGGACCCCGTGCGCACACGACTGTGGCCCCTCACCAGTCGGTGAGGGGCCACAGAGCGCACTGTCGCAGCGTCGCCCACTCCCCGCTTTCGCGTGGTGGGCCACCGCCGCAGGTCGCGACTACTTCTTGTTGCGTCGCTGAACGCGAGTGCGCTTGAGCAGCTTGCGGTGCTTCTTCTTGGCCATCCGCTTACGCCGCTTCTTGATAACAGAGCCCACGACTACCCTCGCTCACTTCTCTTTACTCGTTGCTGGGCTGCATGGGCCCACACGACTTATGAGGGGCCAGCCTACCCGCCTGAGCGCCAGAGGTTGTAATCGAGGGGTTCCGGGTGAAATCCCGGGGACGCGATCTAGCCTCCCCGGGACTTCCTCCGGAGCGCCGTCAGGCTGTCTCCACCCCCACGTAGGACTCGCGAAGGTACTCGTGAACCGCTTGCTCCGGGACGCGGAACGACCTCCCCACCCGGATCGCGGGCAGATGACCGCTGTGCACCAAGCGGTACACGGTCATCTTCGACACTCGCATCACCGAGGCGACTTCCGCCACGGTAAGGAACTGAACCTCGTTCAGAGGCCTCTCGCCTGCAGCCATGACACACCTGAACCTTCCGCACTCGACGGTCGCCGGCTTCCCCTTCCGGTGACACTTCGTCGCTGCGTGCTCACTCCCCAGAGTAGGGGCGGGTGATGCGAGTGGGGAAGAGGAGGGCCCATCGGCGGCCTACTGTGACAGACACGCTCGATTGAGTACATAGCGAGTAAGCGGTCGGTAGTAATCAGACCGCACAGCGTCATCAAGTGGAACGACGACGGACACCCGCCCCTCTGCCTCGCCGACGAACAGCGCGGGATCATCGGTGTCACCCAGGCCGATGGCCTCGAACCCCAGCTGACCTGCCCCGCAGACCCATCCATGGTCTCCCACCACGAGTTTCGGAAGCGGCCCCCCGGCCTCCGCCGCGGCGGCCAGGACGGCCCGAACCGGGAGGGGGGAGTGCGTGTGCGCGCCGGTCGAGCGACCGGCACCCTGCGCCCCGGGTTCCCGCACCAGCGCGACTCCCCGTACGTAGTCAAGGTTGTACGTGCGTAGACCGAACCGGGTCGTTATGTCGACACAGTGACCATGCGCGGGGGTGAGGACGGTACATCCAGCCGCCGACAGAGCGTCCGCGAGAGCGGCGTAGAAGCCGAGCAGTCGGTGCGGATGTCCGGTGCCGAGCAGCACCGGGGAACGGTTCCGCGCGGCTTCCGCAAGCCGCTCCGCGAAGGCGTCGAGCGCCGCCAGAGTCCGGTCGGGATCGATCACATCGAGTCCGGAGGTATGCCGCGGATCACCCGATACGCCACACTTCTCCGCCATCAAGGCGATCAGGTCGGACTGCTTCCAGGTCCATTCGGGATCGAGTCCGATCGTCAGCCGCGGATCCCGCGCGGCGAACAGCCGATAACTCCTGAGGCTCACCTCACGCGAGGTGGCCACGGTCCCGGCCAGCCTCGCCGCCAGCAGGTGCGCCCGCAACGTTCCGGTACTCAACACCCCCCGATGCTGCCGCACACCCCGCGCCCCCGCCCCTAAAACACCCCGAACACCCCACAGTTGGCGTAACCTCACGGGGGCTCCGCCTCCGAACCCCCGGTCCTCAACCGCCGGACGGGCTGAAATGTCCCCGGGCGGGCTGAGAGATCGAGGCGCGGCCGCGGACCATCCAGCCCGTCCGGCGATTGAGGACGAGCGCGCAGCGCGATTGCGGGGGCGAGGGGGCGAAGCCCCCATGCAGTGACGGGAAGGGTAGGGGCGGCGGGGGCGAAAACAGCCCTAGGCCAACAACCCCCGCAGGGGAAACACGGCCCGCCGAGCGGCCAACACCGCCTGGTCCAGCCGATCCGCAGGGTCGTACCCAGCCTCCCACCCGACGAACGACACGGGCCACCGCCCGTCGGTCATCCGCACGGGCCCCAACTGCCGCGTACGAGCGAACACTTCCTGCCGCCAACTCTCGGGAATGACGGACGAGGGCGCCACCTCCCGCCCCGCGGCGATCGCCACCAGATGCGTCCAGGACCGCGGCACGACATCCACCACGGCATACCCGCCCCCACCGAGAGCGACCCACCGCCCCTCGGCGTACTCGTGCGCCAGCTCATGACAGGCCACCTGCACGGCCCGCTGCGCGTCCAGCGACACCGCGAGATGAGCGAGCGGATCCTCGAAATGCGTATCGGCCCCGTGCTGGGTGACCAGCACCTGCGGCCGGAAGTCGGCGACCAGTTCCGGCACCACGGAGTGGAAGGCCCGCAGCCACCCCGCGTCCCCGGTCCCGGCCGGCAGCGCCACGTTCACGGCGGAGCCCTCCGCCCCGGCGGCCCCGGTCTCCTCGGGCCACCCCGTCTGCGGGAACAGCGTGCGCGGATGCTCGTGCAGCGACACCGTCAGCACCCGCGGGTCCTCCCAGAACGCGGCCTGCACGCCGTCCCCGTGGTGCACGTCCACATCCACGTACGCGACCCGCTCGGCCCCGAGCTCCAGCAGCCGGGCGATGGCCAGCGAGGCGTCGTTGTAGATACAGAACCCGGACGCGCCCCCAGGCATCGCATGATGCAGCCCGCCCGCGAAGTTCACCGCGTGCACCGCGTCGCCCCGCCACACGGCCTCGGCCGCGCCCACCGACTGCCCGGCGATCAGGGCGGACACCTCATGCATACCGGCGAAGGCGGGATCGTCCATGGTCCCGAGCCCGTACGCCCCGTCGGCCGCCCGGGGATCCACGGAAGCGGCCTTGACCGCCTCGACGTAGTCCTCTCTGTGCACCAGGCGCAGGGTCGAGTCGCCGGCGGGCTTGGCCGAGACGACGTCCATCTCCCGGTCGAGCCCGAAGGCGTCGACCAGCCGCCGGGTCAGCGCCAGCCGGACCGGATCCATCGGATGATCCGGGCCGAAGTCATAGCCCGTTACTGCCTCGTCCCACATCAGCTGTGCGCGGCCGCTCATGCCCGTCACCGTATCGGGAAGGTCCGGAAGCGAACGAACGGGCGTAGAACAGTGTCGCGAGCACCAGCGCCATCGGTACGAGCATCGCCCCCCGGTAGCTCCACGCGTCGCCCAGTGCTCCCACCAGGGGAGAGCCCACCAGGAAACCCACGTAGTTGAAGATGTTCAGCCGGGCGACGGCCGCGTCCGCCGCTCCGGGGAAGAGCCGGCCCGCCGCCGCGAAGGTCTGCGGCACGATCACACACAGCCCGAACCCGACGAGTGTGAAGCCGAGCATCCCCACCCAGGCTCCGGGCGCCACCGCCACGACCGCGAAGCCCGCGGCCGCGACCACCGCCCCCAGCCGCACGACGGCGACAGCCCCGAACCGCCGCACCCCGAAGTCCCCCACGGCCCGCCCGAGCAGCGTGGTGACCATATAGACGTTGTACGGAACGGTCGCCAGCTGCTCCGAGCTGCCGAGCACGTCCTGCAGATACTTGGCGCTCCAGTTGGAGACCGTCGAGTCGCCGATGTATGCGAAGGACATCACCAGACACAGCGGCAGCAGCAGCCTGAAACTCACACCCGCCCCACCGGCCCCGCCCGACGCCGACGCCTGGGGCTCCTTGTGCCCGCTCCCGTCGACGTACCACCGGCTCCCGACGAGCGCGGCCGGCAGCAGCACCAGCACGACGGGCAGATACGACACGAACAACGCCAGATCCCAGTGCGCCCCCACCCAGGCGAGCGAGGCCCCGACGATCCCGCCCAGACTGAACGCGGCGTGGAACCCGAGCATGATGCTGCGCCCGTACGTGTGCTGGAGGCTGACCCCGAGCATGTTCATGGACGCGTCGAGGGCTCCCACGGCCAGCCCGAAGGCGGCGAGTGCCAGCCCCAGCTCCCACAGCCCGTCGCCGGCCCCGACGCCCAGCAGCGCGAGCAGCACGACCGGCTGGGCCCAGCGCAGTACGTGACTGGGCGGCACCCGCTTCACCAGGTGCTCGGTGCAGACGCTCCCGACTCCGGCGAGGATCGGTACGGCGGCCAGGAAGGCGGGCAGCAGCCCGTCGGACACCTCGTACCGGTCCTGGATCGCCGGGATACGGGTCACGAGCAGCGCGAAGGCGACGCCCTGGGCGAAGAAGCTGAACGCCAACGAAACCCGGCCACGCCGCAGCACATCGTTCATGGCGGCTCAGCGTAGGGCTCCGCCTTACTCGTGGGTAGACGGTTCAGAAGATGAATTTCGCTCAGCTTCAGCTCTGGAGCAGTCCGATCAGCTCGCTCATCTGCCCGAAGAGCCGGTCGGCGTCCGCCAGTCGCCCGGCCGGCGTCATCGCCGTGAAGCCGTACACGTCCATCCCCGCCGCGACGGCCGCCCGCACGCCGAGCGGGCTGTCCTCGACGACGAGGCACTTCTCCGGGGGCACTCCCATCCGCTCGGCCGCGTGCAGGAACAGATCCGGCGCCGGCTTGCCCCGCCCGACGTCCTGCGAGCTGAAGATGCGCCCGTCGTCGAACCACCGGTCGAGGCCGGTCTTCCGGTGCCCCACGCGGATCCGCTCATGGCTCCCGGACGACGCCACACAGTACGGGACCCCGTCCGCGGTCAGCTTCTCCAGGACCTGCACGGCCCCCGGCACCGGCTCCAGCTCCTTCTCGAAGGCGGCGAACACCCGCCCATGAAAGACATCGTCGAAATCGCCCGGCAACCGCTGCCCGGTCCGCTCCTCGACCATGTCGTGTACGCGATGCATGGCGGCCCCCATGTAGTCGCGCAGGGAGTCCTCGTACGAGGTGGGATGCCCGAGTTCGGTGAGATAGGCGGCGAGAAGCGTGTTGGAGATCGGCTCACTGTCCACGAGGACGCCGTCGTTGTCGAAGATCACCAGGTCGTAGCGCATGACGAAGACCCTAAGCGTCGGAGAATGATTCTGAACGCAGAAAAGCCCCCGCACCGAAGTGCGGGGGCTTTCCCATTAAAACTTGTTCGGCGGCGTCCTACTCTCCCACAGGGTCCCCCCTGCAGTACCATCGGCGCTGTAAGGCTTAGCTTCCGGGTTCGGAATGTAACCGGGCGTTTCCCTCACGCTATGACCACCGAAACACTTTGAAACTCTGATTCAAATCAACCGCACCACACCCCCCGTGACCAAACAAGGGAGTGCGGGGTTGTTCGTGGTTTCAGAACCAACACAGTGGACGCGAGCAACTGAGGACAAGCCCTCGGCCTATTAGTACCGGTCAGCTCCACCCCTTACAGGGCTTCCACATCCGGCCTATCAACCCAGTCGTCTACTGGGAGCCTTAACCAATCTAGTTGGTGGGAATACTCATCTCGAAGCAGGCTTCCCGCTTAGATGCTTTCAGCGGTTATCCCTCCCGAACGTAGCCAACCAGCCATGCCCTTGGCAGGACAACTGGCACACCAGAGGTTCGTCCGTCCCGGTCCTCTCGTACTAGGGACAGCCCTTCTCAATATTCCTACGCGCACAGCGGATAGGGACCGAACTGTCTCACGACGTTCTAAACCCAGCTCGCGTACCGCTTTAATGGGCGAACAGCCCAACCCTTGGGACCGACTCCAGCCCCAGGATGCGACGAGCCGACATCGAGGTGCCAAACCATCCCGTCGATATGGACTCTTGGGGAAGATCAGCCTGTTATCCCCGGGGTACCTTTTATCCGTTGAGCGACGGCGCTTCCACAAGCCACCGCCGGATCACTAGTCCCGACTTTCGTCCCTGCTCGACCCGTCGGTCTCACAGTCAAGCTCCCTTGTGCACTTACACTCAACACCTGATTGCCAACCAGGCTGAGGGAACCTTTGGGCGCCTCCGTTACTCTTTAGGAGGCAACCGCCCCAGTTAAACTACCCATCAGACACTGTCCCTGATCCGGATCACGGACCCAGGTTAGACATCCAGCACGACCAGACTGGTATTTCAACGACGACTCCACACTGGCTGGCGCCAATGCTTCACAGTCTCCCAGCTATCCTACACAAGCCGAACCGAACACCAATATCAAACTATAGTAAAGGTCCCGGGGTCTTTCCGTCCTGCTGCGCGAAACGAGCATCTTTACTCGTAGTGCAATTTCACCGGGCCTATGGTTGAGACAGTCGAGAAGTCGTTACGCCATTCGTGCAGGTCGGAACTTACCCGACAAGGAATTTCGCTACCTTAGGATGGTTATAGTTACCACCGCCGTTTACTGGCGCTTAAGTTCTCAGCTTCGCCAAACCGAAGTTTGACTAACCGGTCCCCTTAACGTTCCAGCACCGGGCAGGCGTCAGTCCGTATACATCGCCTTACGGCTTCGCACGGACCTGTGTTTTTAGTAAACAGTCGCTTCTCGCTGGTCTCTGCGGCCACCCCCAGCTCACCGAGTAAATCGGATCACCAAGAATGGCCCCCTTCTCCCGAAGTTACGGGGGCATTTTGCCGAGTTCCTTAACCATAGTTCACCCGAACGCCTCGGTATTCTCTACCTGACCACCTGAGTCGGTTTAGGGTACGGGCCGCCATGAAACTCGCTAGAGGCTTTTCTCGACAGCATAGGATCATCCACTTCACCACAATCGGCTCGGCATCAGGTCTCACCCTTAACGTCATCCGGATTTACCTAGATAACGGGCTACACCCTTACCCCGGGACTACCACCGCCCGGGCTGGACTACCTTCCTGCGTCACCCCATCACTCACCTACTACAGGTCTGGTCCGTCGGCTCCACCACTTTCCATTCCCCGAAGGGTCCGGAACGGCTTCACGGACTTAGCATCGCCTGGTTCGATGTTTGACGCTTCACAGCGGGTACCGGAATATCAACCGGTTATCCATCGACTACGCCTGTCGGCCTCGCCTTAGGTCCCGACTTACCCTGGGCAGATCAGCTTGACCCAGGAACCCTTAGTCAATCGGCGCACACGTTTCTCACGTGTGTATCGCTACTCATGCCTGCATTCTCACTCGTGAACCGTCCACCACTGCCTTCCGGCGCGGCTTCACCCGGCACACGACGCTCCCCTACCCATCCATACAGGCGTTGGCCCTATTGCATGAATGACACGACTTCGGCGGTACGCTTGAGCCCCGCTACATTGTCGGCGCGGAATCACTAGACCAGTGAGCTATTACGCACTCTTTCAAGGGTGGCTGCTTCTAAGCCAACCTCCTGGTTGTCTGTGCGACTCCACATCCTTTCCCACTTAGCGTACGCTTAGGGGCCTTAGTCGATGCTCTGGGCTGTTTCCCTCTCGACCATGGAGCTTATCCCCCACAGTCTCACTGCCGCGCTCTCACTTACCGGCATTCGGAGTTTGGCTAAGGTCAGTAACCCGGTAGGGCCCATCGCCTATCCAGTGCTCTACCTCCGGTAAGAAACACACGACGCTGCACCTAAATGCATTTCGGGGAGAACCAGCTATCACGGAGTTTGATTGGCCTTTCACCCCTAACCACAGGTCATCCCCCAGGTTTTCAACCCTGGTGGGTTCGGTCCTCCACGACCTCTTACAGCCGCTTCAACCTGCCCATGGCTAGATCACTCCGCTTCGGGTCTTGAGCGCGCTACTATATCGCCCTATTCGGACTCGCTTTCGCTACGGCTTCCCCACACGGGTTAACCTCGCAACACACCGCAAACTCGCAGGCTCATTCTTCAAAAGGCACGCAGTCACGACTGCATGTGCAAGCACATACAGCGACGCTCCCACGGCTTGTAGGCACACGGTTTCAGGTACTATTTCACTCCGCTCCCGCGGTACTTTTCACCATTCCCTCACGGTACTATCCGCTATCGGTCACCAGGGAATATTTAGGCTTAGCGGGTGGTCCCGCCAGATTCACACGGGATTTCTCGGGCCCCGTGCTACTTGGGTGTCTCTCAAACGAGCCGTTGATGTTTCGACTACGGGGGTCTTACCCTCTACGCCGGACCTTTCGCATGTCCTTCGCCTACACCAACGGTTTCTGACTCGTCTCACAGCCGGCAGACTGTGAAAGAGAGATCCCACAACCCCGCATGCGCAACCCCTGCCGGGTCTCACACACATACGGTTTGGCCTCATCCGGTTTCGCTCGCCACTACTCCCGGAATCACGGTTGTTTTCTCTTCCTGCGGGTACTGAGATGTTTCACTTCCCCGCGTTCCCTCCACACACCCTATGTGTTCAGATGTGGGTGACAGCCCATGACGACTGCCGGGTTTCCCCATTCGGAAACCCCCGGATCAAAGCCTGGTTGACGGCTCCCCGGGGACTATCGTGGCCTCCCACGTCCTTCATCGGTTCCTGGTACCAAGGCATCCACCGTGCGCCCTTAAAAACTTGGCCACAGATGCTCGCGTCCACTGTGCAGTTCTCAAACAACGACCAACCACCCGTCACACACCACTCACGCGATGCTTTACCGGGGCCGGCACCGAAGGACGACCATGACGGCCGCACCTTCAGACACCCAACAGCGTGCCCGACACTCCTGATCCCTTCCCTCAACCCTCCACGCTCCGAAGAGCAGTACTGGAAGGAGAAGACCATCACGAGTGCCGAATAATCAACGTTCCACCCTTGAGCAACCACCGTCGAACGTATGCCGACGTAATGGCCCTGGACCACCAAGCAATGCCTGGCGGCCTAGATGCTCCTTAGAAAGGAGGTGATCCAGCCGCACCTTCCGGTACGGCTACCTTGTTACGACTTCGTCCCAATCGCCAGTCCCACCTTCGACAGCTCCCTCCCCACAAGGGGGTTGGGCCACCGGCTTCGGGTGTTACCGACTTTCGTGACGTGACGGGCGGTGTGTACAAGGCCCGGGAACGTATTCACCGCAGCAATGCTGATCTGCGATTACTAGCAACTCCGACTTCATGGGGTCGAGTTGCAGACCCCAATCCGAACTGAGACAGGCTTTTTGAGATTCGCTCCACCTTGCGGTATCGCAGCTCATTGTACCTGCCATTGTAGCACGTGTGCAGCCCAAGACATAAGGGGCATGATGACTTGACGTCGTCCCCACCTTCCTCCGAGTTGACCCCGGCAGTCTCCTGTGAGTCCCCATCACCCCGAAGGGCATGCTGGCAACACAGAACAAGGGTTGCGCTCGTTGCGGGACTTAACCCAACATCTCACGACACGAGCTGACGACAGCCATGCACCACCTGTCACCCGACCACAAGGGGGGCCGTATCTCTACGGCTTTCCGGGCGATGTCAAGCCTTGGTAAGGTTCTTCGCGTTGCGTCGAATTAAGCCACATGCTCCGCTGCTTGTGCGGGCCCCCGTCAATTCCTTTGAGTTTTAGCCTTGCGGCCGTACTCCCCAGGCGGGGAACTTAATGCGTTAGCTGCGGCACCGACGACGTGGAATGTCGCCAACACCTAGTTCCCACCGTTTACGGCGTGGACTACCAGGGTATCTAATCCTGTTCGCTCCCCACGCTTTCGCTCCTCAGCGTCAGTAATGGCCCAGAGATCCGCCTTCGCCACCGGTGTTCCTCCTGATATCTGCGCATTTCACCGCTACACCAGGAATTCCGATCTCCCCTACCACACTCTAGTCTGCCCGTATCGAATGCAGACCCGGGGTTAAGCCCCGGGCTTTCACATCCGACGCGACAGACCGCCTACGAGCTCTTTACGCCCAATAATTCCGGACAACGCTTGCGCCCTACGTATTACCGCGGCTGCTGGCACGTAGTTAGCCGGCGCTTCTTCTGCAGGTACCGTCACTTTCGCTTCTTCCCTGCTGAAAGAGGTTTACAACCCGAAGGCCGTCATCCCTCACGCGGCGTCGCTGCATCAGGCTTTCGCCCATTGTGCAATATTCCCCACTGCTGCCTCCCGTAGGAGTCTGGGCCGTGTCTCAGTCCCAGTGTGGCCGGTCGCCCTCTCAGGCCGGCTACCCGTCGTCGCCTTGGTGAGCTTCTACCTCACCAACAAGCTGATAGGCCGCGGGCTCATCCTTCACCGCCGGAGCTTTCAACCCCCACCCATGCGAGTGGAAGTATCATCCGGTATTAGACCCCGTTTCCAGGGCTTGTCCCAGAGTGAAGGGCAGATTGCCCACGTGTTACTCACCCGTTCGCCACTAATCCACCCCGAAGGGCTTCATCGTTCGACTTGCATGTGTTAAGCACGCCGCCAGCGTTCGTCCTGAGCCAGGATCAAACTCTCCGTGAATGTTTTCCCGTAATCGGGATCACATCATGAGAGCGGAACGACCAACCGGAATAAGGAAGGCCGTTCACAGCGTCCTCGCTGATGCGCCTACCGTGCTTGCGCCCGGCAGGACTTTTTCAAAGGAACCTCGTCCCGACCGAACGGCCGGAGACGGGGTATCAACATATCTGGCGTTGATTTTTGGCACGCTGTTGAGTTCTCAAGGAACGGACGCTTCCTTTGTACTCACCCTCTCGGGCTTTCCTCCGGGCGCTTCCCTTCGGTCTTGCTGTTTTACTGTTGTGCTTGTCTCGCTGTCTTGCGTTTCCGACTCTATCAGACCGTTTCCGGTTCCGATTTCCTCGGTGCTTTCCAGGTTTTCGCTTTCGCGTTTCCCTTTCCGGCGATCCCGACTCTACCAGACCCTTTCAGGCCCGATTCCCAGTCGAAGTGGGGTTGCCTTCCCGGCTGTTGGGCCGTTCCGACGAGTGAGACTTTAGCGGAATCCTGGCCCCCGAGCTAATCGGGGTCACGCTCTTTCGAACGCGGATTCCTCATTTCGCAAACACGCATGAAAGCGGACCGACGACGGATCGTCGATCGCTGTGTGCTTGTTGCGGAATGGCTGTCCGGGGACCAACCGAAGTCGGCGCTCACGTCGGACAACTCGGAGAACACTACGTAGGGGCCAGAGGCGTGTCAACTTGGGTCCGGGGACCATCCCGGAGGCGTACCCTCGGGGCATGACTACGCACGCGTGCACCCAGCTGTGGTGGGCCGCCTGACGGCGGCCGTACATACGCGTGTACTCAACGGCCGCCGCCTCGGCGGCCGTTTTTGCATCTCCTTCCTGGAGCGCCGGCCGGCGGTGGTGGCGGCCTCGACCAGGAGGTAGAGGAATGAAGCGGGTCTTCAGCGGGGTCAAGCCGACCGGGCATCTGACGCTGGGCAACTACCTGGGGGCGATGCGGCGCTGGAGCGCGGTCGACCAGCACCAGGCCGACGCGTTGTTCTGCGTCGTCGACCTGCACGCGCTGACCGTGGACCACGATCCCGGGCGGGTAAGGAGGCTGAGTCGGCAGGCGGCCACCCTGTTGCTGGCCGTAGGACTCGATCCGAAGCTGTGCACCCTCTTCGTACAGAGTCATGTGGATGAGCACGCGCGGCTGTCGTATCTGCTGGAGTGCGTGGCCACGGACGGTGAGATGCGCCGGATGATCCAGTACAAGGAGAAGGCCGCGGCCGAGCGGGCGCGGGGCGGGAGTGTGCGGCTGTCGCTGCTCACCTATCCCGTGCTGATGGCGGCGGACATCCTGGCGTACGGGACCGACGAGGTGCCGGTGGGGGACGACCAGACGCAGCATGTGGAGCTGACTCGGGATGTCGCCGTGCGGTTCAACCAGCGGTACGGGCGGACGTTCGTGGTGCCGCGGACCACGCATCCGGAAGTGGCGGCCCGGGTCATGAACCTGCAGGACCCGACGTCGAAGATGGGGAAGTCCGACGACGTGGGGCCCGGGGTCGTCTATCTGCTCGACGAGCCCGAGGCCGTGCGGAAGAAGATCATGCGGGCCGTGACGGACAGCGGGAGCGAGGTCGTCCACGACCGGGAGGCCCGGCCCGGGGTCTCGAACCTGCTGGAGATCCTCGCGGCCTGTGAAGGTGGGAACCCGGAGGAGCTGGCCGGTGCGTATGGAACGTACGGCTCCTTGAAGAAGGACACCGCCGAGGCCGTCGTCGAGCTCCTCAGGCCCGTACAGCAGAGGCACAAGGAGTTGTGCGCCGATCCTGCGTATGTGGAAGGGGTGTTGCGCGAGGGTGCCGAGAAGGCCAGGGAGATGGCGCGGCCGAGGGTGGACGCGGCGTACCGGGCGATCGGGCTGCTGCCCGCGGGTTGAAGCACGGTGAACGTGAACGGTGGGGAGCGGAGGTTCGCCGCTCCCGCACCGTCGGGTTCTAGCTGTTGCCGGAGGCCAGTTCGCGGCTGCGGTCGCGGGCCGCTTCGAGGGCGGCGATCAGGGCGGCCCGTACGCCGTGGTTCTCCAGTTCGCGGATGGCGTTGATCGTGGTGCCCGCGGGGGACGTGACGTTCTCGCGGAGCTTCACGGGGTGCTCGCCGCTGTCGCGGAGCATCACGGCGGCGCCGATCGCGGACTGGACGATGAGGTCGTGGGCCTTGTCGCGGGGCAGGCCGAGCAGGATGCCGGCGTCCGTCATGGCCTCGACCAGGTAGAAGAAGTACGCCGGTCCCGAGCCGGAGAGGGCGGTGCAGGCGTCCTGCTGGGACTCGGGGACGCGGAGCGTCTTGCCGACGGCGCCGAAGATCTCCTCGGCGTGCGCGAGGTGATCGGCGGTGGCGTGGCTGCCGGCGGAGATGACGGACATGGCCTCGTCGACGAGGGCGGGGGTGTTCGTCATGACACGGACGACGGGGGTGCCCTGGGTGAGGCGCTCCTCGAAGAAGGAGGTGGGGATGCCCGCCGCGCCGCTGATGACCAGGCGGTCGGCGGGGACGTACGGGGCGAGTTCGTCGAGGAGGGTGCCCATGTCCTGCGGCTTGACCGTGAGGATCAGGGTGTCCGCCGTCTTTGCGGCCTCCTGATTGGTGACCGGGGTGACGCCGTGGCGCTCCTGGAGTTCCCTGGCGCGCTCCGGGCGGCGGGCCGTGACCAGGAGGTCGGCGGGGGCCCAGCCGGCTCGGATCATTCCGCTGAGCAGGGCCTCGCCGATCTTGCCGGTGCCGAGCACTGCGACTTTCTGGGTCATGTTCGGTTGCCCTCCGGGGGTGCGTCGTCCGGGGCCCATCCTCGCACCGGGGGCCCGGGGGCGGGCCGCGCCGTCCGCTGGGCGGGACGCGGTCAGGGGGTGCGGCGGCGAAGAGTTGCCGCGCCGAGGGTCAGTACGAGGAGGGCGCAGGCCGCGACGATCAGGGCGTCGCGGACGAAGGCGGCGGTGACGTCGGTGTGCTTGAGGACTTCGTTCATGCCGTCGACGGCGTACGACATGGGGAGCACGTCGGAGATGCCCTCCAGTACGGGGTGCATGTCGGGGCGCGGGGTGAACAGTCCGCAGAGGAGGAGCTGCGGGAAGATCACGGCCGGCATGAACTGGACGGCCTGGAACTCGGAGGACGCGAACGCCGAGACGAAGAGGCCGAGGGCGGTGCCGAGCAGCGCGTCGAGCAGGGCGACCAGGAGGAGCAGCCAGGCCGAGCCGGTGACGTCGAGGCCGAGGGCCCAGACGGCGAGTCCGGTGGCGAGGACGGACTGGACGATGGCGATCGCCCCGAAGGCGAGGGCGTAGCCGGCGATGAGGTCGCCCTTGCCGAGGGGCATGGCGAGGAGGCGTTCCAGGGTGCCGGAGGTGCGTTCGCGGAGGGTCGCGATGGAGGTCACCAGGAACATCGTGATGAGGGGGAAGATGCCTAGCAGTGAGGCGCCGATGGAGTCGAAGGTGCGCGGGCTGCCGTCGAAGACGTAGCGGAGCAGCAGGAGCATCAGGCACGGGATGAGGATCATCAGCGCGATCGTGCGCGGGTCGTGGCGGAGCTGGCGCAGGACCCGGGTCGCGGTGGCGGTGGTGCGGGCGAGGTTGATCGCGCGCGGCTCGGGGGGCGCGGCCGGGCTCGTGCGTGGGGCGGCGGTCGTGGTCATCGGACGGACTCCTTGCGGGACTGGGCACCGGCGGCGATCGCTTCGTCGACCAGGTGGAGGAAGGCGGCCTCGACGGTGTCCGCGCCGGTCCGGGTGCGCAGGGCGTCCGGGGTGTCGGCGGCGAGGATCTCGCCCTCGCGCATCAGGAGCAGGCGGTGGCAGCGTTCGGCCTCGTCCATGACGTGGGAGGAGACGAGGAGGGTGGCGCCCCGGTCGGCGGCGATGGTGTGGAAGAGCTGCCACAGGTCGCGGCGGAGTACGGGGTCGAGGCCGACCGTGGGTTCGTCGAGGACGAGGAGTTCCGGGGTGCCGAGGAGGGCCACGGCGAGGGAGACGCGGCTGCGCTGGCCGCCGGAGAGGTTGCCCGCGAGGGCGTCGGCGTGGGAGGCGAGGTCGACGTCGGAGATGGCGTGCTCGACGTTCTCGTGGCGGCGGTCGGCGGCGGCGCGGCCGGGGTCGAGGATCGCGGCGAAGTAGTCCAGGTTCTGGCGGACCGACAGGTCGTCGTAGACGGAGGGGGCCTGGGTGACGTAGCCGATGCGGGAGCGGAGGGCGGCGTGGCCTGCGGGGAGGCCTAGGACGTCGAGGGTGCCGGTGGCCTTGGCCTGGGTGCCGACGATCGACCTCATCAGGGTGGATTTGCCGCATCCGGAAGGGCCGAGGAGGCCGGTGATCCGGCCGCGAGGGACGTCGAAGTCGAGGCCGCGGAGGACTTGGCGGGGGCCCCGGACGACGGTGAGGCCGGCGGCGTGGACCGCCGGGTGGTCGGGGGGTGGTGGCGTGGGGGCAGGAGAGCCGGACGCATTATTCATCATGTGATGAATAATGCGCCTGGGTGGGGGCCTCGTCAACCCTGGGCGGCGACGATCAGGACGACCTCGTAGCTCTCCTCCACCTGGCCGTTCGGGAACGCCTTCAGGACGTGTTCGCGCTCCTCGGCGAAGAAGGCGGCCGTCGTCTCCTCGCCCAGGACCAGGAAGACCGAGTGGCTGCTGATGTTGGCCAGGTGGGCGTCGAGGGAGACCGTTCGGCTCCAGCGGAGCACGTGGCGGGTGCAGGCGGGGATGTACGGGGCGCGGGCGAAGACGTCCTCCGTACGGGCCCGGCGGCCGGAACCGCGCTTCTCGGCGACGTCTCCGCCGATGAACTCCTCCACGCGCCGGTTCTGTCGCGCCTGCCAGGGGATGTCGAGGGCGGGGTTGTTCCACCAGAGGGTCAGGGCGCCGTCCGGGCGCAGGACACGCATGGCCTCCGGGAGGGAGCGGGCCGGGTTCGTCCAGTGCCAGGACTGGGCGTAGGTGAGGAAGTCGACGGAGGCGGTGGCCAGGGGCAGCGCGTCTCCGTCGCCCCGGACGATCGGGGCGCCGGGGAGGGAGCGGCGGAACTGGGCCGTCATTCCCTCGCCGGGTTCGATCGCGACCACGTTCGCGCCGCGGGCTCGGAGGAGGGTGGTGGCCATGCCCGTGCCGGCGCCCACGTCCGCGACTCGGGCGCCCTTTAGTGGTTGGCCCGCCGCCTGCTCGATCGTGTCGAGGAGGGTGGGGGGATAGGACGGGCGGTTGGCGGCGTACTGGGCTGCGGCGCGGTTGAAGGAGTGGGCGTGGGGGGTGGGTGAGGGGGTTGCGGTCATGGGTCCATCGTGGCTACCGCCGGTGGGGGTGGAGGCGCTTTTGGTTGAGCGGCGGGTGCGGGGCGGCTACCGCCGGTGGGGGGCCTAGCCGCTTTGGGTTGAGCGTCGGGCGCGGCGCGGCGTGGCTTGTCGCGCAGTTCCCCGCGCCCCTAATACAGCGCGGCTACGCCCCGGCCGGATCTTCGAGTGCGGCCCAGTGAGGGCTGAGCGCGCAGTTCCCCGCGCCCCTAATACAGCGGGGCTACGCCCCGGCCGGATCTTCGAGTGCGGCCCAGTGAGGGCTGAGCGCGCAGTTCCTCGCGCCCCTAAAAGCAGCGGGGCTGCTGCCCAAGCTGCTTTGCGGGTGCGGGGCCGGGTGTGGCGAAGGCGCGCTCGGTCACGGTCTCAAGGGTGGCCCGTCAGGCGCGGCCCTTGCGGCGGGCCGCTCGGCGGGCGTACGCGGCGCGGGCCGTCTCGTACTCCGTGCGGTGGAGGCCCTCGCCCGGGGCCTCCGTCAGCGAGCGGAAGAAGTACGCGGCGAGGGCGCCGACGAAGCCGATGGTCAGCAGACCCCGCAGGGCGGACTCGGTGTCCGGGGCCGGGCGCTTCGAGTGTCCCGCCCAGGTGTGGCGGAACGCGAGCGCGCTGCAGACGGCGAACATCGCTACGACCACGAGGGTGACGAACCCGCCCACGGCCGCGATCTCCAGTCCCTCGTAGGCGAAGCGCAGGACCAGGCAACTGGCCACGATCGCGGCGAGCGAGCCGACGGCCACGGCCACGCGGCGGGCCGCGTAGCCGCCGTCGTGGTCCACCCAGGTCGCTGCGAAGAAACGGATCGGTTCGGGGCGGGGCCCCGCGGGGCTGCCTGGTTCGTGGCTCACCGTTTGATTATCGCCTCGGCCCGCGGACTGAGCGGCCCGCGGGCCGAGGGCTGGGCCGGCAGGGCGTCAGGCGCAGCGCGAGGCCACGTACCCGTCGCTGCCCGTGTGGACGTACGCGTCGGACACGTACTCCCCGACCTCGATGTTGTCCCAGATCTTCGTCGTCCCGTAGGGGCCGCTGATCGTCTCCCCCGGGCGCTGGCAGAAGATCGGGACCCTGGAGCCGGGCGCCAGCGTGCGGACCAGGCGGTACTGGGTGCCGGGACCGCTGCGGACGTTCACGGTGTAGCCGGGCGCGATCGAGTAGTACTTCACCGCGGCGACGGCCGCGGCGGCCTCCGCGCTCGCCGCCTCCACGCTCTGCGTCTCCACAACCGCTTCGGCCTCCGCGGCCTCCGGGACCGATTCGGCCTCTCTGACCTCTTCAACAGCCATGTGTGTCTCCCCGTTGGATGTGCTGTCTTTGTTTTGTGCACGCGGAGGCTAGCAAGCCGCGTGGGTCTCGTACGAACCATCGACTAGGCTCCGTGCGTCGCGCGTGCGTACGGAATTCACGGGGGTGGACGATGCCGCCACGACGCATCGCCGGATCAGGTGCCGAAGCGGAACTTCCCGAGTACGCAGGGCAGTACCGCCTTGAGTCGCGCCTCGGTTCGGGCGGCATGGGCGTGGTCCATCTGGCCCGCTCGGCGTCGGGTCTGCGGCTCGCGGTGAAGGTCATCAACATCGAGTTCGCCAGGGACGCCGAGTTCAGAGGGCGCTTCAAGCAGGAGGTGGCGGCGGCACGGCGGGTCAGCGGTGCGTTCACCGCGCCGGTCGTGGACGCCGACCCCGAGGCGGACCGGCCCTGGATGGCCACCCTGTTCATACCGGGGCCGACCCTCGCGGAGCATGTGAAGCGGAACGGCTCGCTGTCGTCCGCGCAGTTGCGTCAGGTGATGGCCGGCCTCGCCGAGGCCTTGCGGGACATCCACCGTGCCGGTGTGGTGCACCGCGACCTCAAGCCGAGCAACGTCCTCCTCGCCGAGGACGGTCCGAAGGTCATCGACTTCGGTATCTCGCGGCCGTCGGACAGTGAACTGCGCACGGAGACGGGCAAGTTGATCGGAACTCCGCCCTTCATGGCCCCCGAGCAGTTCCGCCGCCCCCGCGAGGTGGGACCGGCCGCCGACATCTTCGCGCTCGGGTCGGTGCTCGTGCACGCGGCGACCGGGCGCGGCCCCTTCGACTCCGACAGTCCCTATGTCGTCGCCTACCAGGTCGTGCACGACGAACCGGATCTGACGGACGTCCCGGACGACCTGGCTCCGCTGATCGCCCGCTGCCTCGCCAAGGAACCCGGCGAACGGCCGACCCCCGACGAGCTGATGGCCGAACTGCGGCATGTCTCGTCCCTCTACGACACACAGGCGTTCATCCCGGCGCAGCGCGCGCCGGAGCCACCGGCGGAGGCACCGGCGGAGGCACCGGAGGAGGCACCGGAGGAAGCCTGGGCGGGATCAGCCGCGGCGGCCGGGGCGGGGGCCGGGGCCGATTCCAGGGAGCGTACGACTCACGTGCGCGGCGGCAAGCGGCGTACGCCGACGGGGTCCGGCGACGGTGACGGCCGCCGGGGCGACGGGACCGGGAGTCGGGCCCGCGAGGCCGGGAGCCCGGGCGGCGGCGACGCCGGGTCCGACGGCTCCGGTTCGGGCCGGTCCTCGTCGCGTTCCCGGCGCCGGCGACTCCTCGCCGCCGCGATCGGTGCCGTGGCCGTGCTCGCGGTCGGCGGTGCGCTCCTGGCCGGTCTGCCCGGCGACGACGACGGCGCCGGACGGCGGCCGGGCTCCGCACCCGGCGGTGAACGGACGTCCGCCGCCGGGGCGTTCCGCCCGTGGGTCACGAAGGTGGGCACGGGCCGGGAGTCCATGGCCAAGTGCACGTACGGCGACGAAGCCCTGCTCTGCGCCGGTCCCGGTGTGCTCGCCGGCGCCCTCGACCCGCGTGGCGGAAAGGCGCGGTGGACGCGCTCGGCGAAGGCGGGGGCGGACACCACGGCGTCCGCGCCCGTCCTGTCGGGAGGTCTCGTGCACACGGTCGCCCCGGACTCCGGGCAGTTGGCCGCGCTCGACCCCGCCACGGGCAGGACCCGCTGGAAGCTGGACGTCTCGGTGTACGGGGGCGGGGTGCGGTACGCGGGCGACACCGTGCTGCTGACCTCGGGCGACGGCACGGTCACCGGCATCGACGGGAGGACCGGGGACCGGCTCTGGCGTGCGCGCGTGGCCGGCGGGGCTCAGCCCGCCTTCGCGTACTTCGGCGGCGAGCTGGCGTACGCGACGACTCTGACGTCCGACGGTACGGGCACGCAGGTGGTCGCGGTGGATCCACGGACCGGGGACGTGCGCTGGCGGCACCGCCTCGACGGGCTGCTCACTCCGGTCGGCACCCGGAAGGGCACCCTCTGGCTCACCGCGGAGAACGCGTACCAGGAGACCCGGAGCATCGTCGGCTACACACCCGGCGGCGACAAGGAACAGCGGATTCCGCTCGACCTCCCGCTCCCGTCGGCCTCCGCCGCCCTGCACGGCGACGCGGTCTATCTCCTGGCCGCGGGAGGTGCGCTGGTGGCCATGGACATCGAGGCCGGCAAGCAGCGGTGGCACCGTGAGACCTCGGTCAGCAGGGGTTCCGCCCCGAGCGCCGACAGCCGGAACGTGTACGTCAGCGCGCCCGACGGGCGGCTGCTCGCGACCGATGTCCGTACCGGCAAGCTCGTCGGCCAGACCTCCACGCGGCTCGGTGACGACGGCGAGCGGGTCGTGGCCGAGGTGCCGTCGCCCATGGTCGTGGGCGACCGGGTCTACGCGAGCGCGCCCGACGGCAGCGTCTTCGCCGTGGACGCCCGCGAGCCCGCCGACTGGTGAGCCCCGTGAGTCACAAGGGCGTTGGGGCCGTCCTGTGAACGGCGAACCCGCCCGGTGATGAAAACCGGGCGGGTTCGGTGAGGACCGGGTTCGGTGAGGACCGGGTTCGGGTGCGCCTGCGCACCCGGCGAGCCCCCGACCGTCCGGAAAGCCGGCGAGCCGGAGAGGGCGTCGGCTAGCCGAGCAGCGAGACGTCGCGGACCGCGCCCCTGTCGGCGCTGGTCGCCATCGCCGCGTACGCGCGCAGGGCGGCCGAGACCTTGCGCTCGCGGGCGACCGGGGCGTACACGCCCTTGAGGGCCTCGCGGCGCTCGGCCAGCTCCTCGTCGGAGACCAGGAGCTCGATGCTGCGGTTCGGGATGTCGATGCGGATGCGGTCGCCGTCCTTGACGAGGGCGATCGTGCCGCCGGACGCCGCCTCGGGCGACGCGTGGCCGATGGACAGGCCCGAGGTGCCTCCGGAGAAGCGGCCGTCGGTGATCAGGGCGCAGGTCTTGCCCAGGCCGCGGCCCTTCAGGAACGAGGTCGGGTACAGCATCTCCTGCATACCCGGGCCGCCCTTGGGACCCTCGTAGCGGATGACCACGACGTCGCCGTGCGTGATCTCCTTCTTGAGGATCTTGTCGACGGCCTCCTCCTGCGACTCGCAGACGACCGCCGGGCCCTCGAAGGTCCAGATCGACTCGTCCACGCCGGCCGTCTTCACGACACAGCCGTCGACGGCGAGGTTGCCCTTGAGGACCGCGAGGCCGCCGTCCTTGGAGTACGCGTGCTCGGCGGAGCGGATGCAGCCGCCCTCCGCGTCCTCGTCGAGGGCCGCCCAGCGCTCGGACTGGGAGAAGGCCGTGGACGAGCGGACGCCGCCGGGCGCCGCGTACCACAGCTCCAGGGCCTCCGGGGAGGGGGAGCCCGCGCGGACGTCCCAGGTCTTGAGCCAGTCCGCGAGGGACGGGCTGTGCACCGAGTGCACGTCCTCGTTCAGGAGGCCGGCCCGGTGCAGCTCGCCGAGCAGGGCGGGGATGCCGCCGGCCCGGTGCACGTCCTCCATGTAGTACGTCCGGTCCTTCGCCACGTTCGGGGCGACCTTGGCGAGGCACGGCACGCGGCGCGAGACCGCGTTGATCTCGTCCAGGCCGAACGCGACGCCCGCCTCCTCGGCTGCGGCCAGCAGGTGCAGGATCGTGTTGGTCGAGCCGCCCATGGCGATGTCGAGGGCCATGGCGTTCTCGAAGGCCGCGATCGTGGCGACGTTGCGCGGCAGGACCGACTCGTCGTCCTGCTCGTAGTAGCGCAGGGTGATGTCCATGACCGTGCGCGCCGCGTCCTCGTACAGGCCCTTGCGGGCGGTGTGCGTGGCGAGGACCGAGCCGTTGCCGGGGAGGGACAGGCCGATGGCCTCGGTCAGGCAGTTCATGCTGTTGGCCGTGAACATGCCGGAACACGAGCCGCAGGTCGGACAGGCGTTCTCCTCGATACGGAGGATGTCCTCGTCCGAGATCTTGTCGTTCACGGCGTCGGAGATCGCGTCGACCAGGTCGAGCGTGCGGACCGAGCCGTCGACCAGGGTCGCGCGGCCGGACTCCATGGGGCCGCCGGAGACGAAGACCGTCGGGATGTTCAGACGAAGGGCCGCCATCAGCATGCCGGGCGTGATCTTGTCGCAGTTCGAGATGCAGATCAGGGCGTCGGCGCAGTGGGCCTCCACCATGTACTCCACGCTGTCCGCGATCAGGTCGCGGGACGGCAGGGAGTAGAGCATTCCGCCGTGGCCCATCGCGATGCCGTCGTCGACGGCGATCGTGTTGAACTCGCGCGGGATGCCGCCCGCGGCCGTGATGGCCTCGCTCACGATCCGGCCGACCGGCTGGAGGTGGGTGTGGCCGGGCACGAACTCCGTGAAGGAGTTGGCGACCGCGATGATCGGCTTTCGGCCGATGTCCGCGCCCGGTACACCGGAGGCGCGCATAAGGGCGCGGGCGCCCGCCATGTTGCGTCCGTGGGTGACTGTGCGGGACCTCAGCTCGGGCATGGCCGCTCGCTCCTTCGGAGAGTGTTGACTGCTGTCGAGCGTACGCCCGGCATCCAGGGTTCGGACATGGTGTCCGGTATGCGGGATTACTGTCTCGGGTGCTGAGGCCGAGGCTGCCCCGCGCCCCTGCTCAGGGGGCTGTCAGGTCAGGGGGCTGTCAGATGCGACTGGATCACCGGGGACACCCGGCCGATGATCAGTTCCGGGTCCGCGGAGGCCAGGGGTTCGACCTTGATCACGTAACGCAGCATCGCGATGCCCACGAGCTGGGCGGCGGCCAGCTCGGCGCGCAGCTCGGCGTCCGGGAGGTCCAGCTGGAGGGCGACGCGGCGCAGCAGCTGGGCGGAGATCAGGCGGCGGAAGACACCGGCCGCGGTCTCGTTGTTCACCGCCGAGCGGACGATCGCGAGCAGGGCCTTGCGGGTGGCCGGGTTCTCCCAGACGCCGAAGAAGAAGCGGGCCAGCCGCTCGCCCACACCGTCGAGGGGGCCCTCGCCGATCGAGCCGGGAGCGCTCAGCAGAGGTCCGATGGCGACCTCGATGGACGCCTCGAAAACCTGCTCCTTCGTACCGAAGTAGTGGTGCACGAGCGCCGAGTCCACGTCCGCCGCCTTGGCGATGCCGCGCATGGAGGTCTTCTCGAAGCCCCGCTCCGAGAACTCCTCGCGGGCCGCCAGCAGGATGCGGTCGCGGGCCGCGGGGGTGTCCGCGGAGTCCGTACGGGAGGGGCGCCCCCGTCGGCGCGGGGTGGCGGCGGTCATGTACGCGGGACCCGGGCCGCCGAGGCCAGGTGGAGGCGGGTGAAGGCGAGGGCCTCCGCCAGGTCGGCCTCGCGCTCGGCGCCCGACATGGCCCGGCGGGTGTTGACCTCGATGACGACATGGCCGTCGTAGCCGGACAGGGCGAGCCGTTCGAGGAGTTCGGCGCAGGGCTGGGTGCCGCGGCCCGGGACCAGGTGCTCGTCCTTGATGGAGCCGCTGCCGTCGGCGAGGTGGACGTGGCCGAGGCGGTCGCTCATGCGGTCGATCATCTGGAGCGCGTCCGTGCGGGCCGTCGCGGTGTGGCTCAGATCGATCGTGAAGTGCCGGTAGTCGTCCTTCGTCACGTCCCAGTCGGGGGCGTACGCGAGCATCTCCCGATCGCGGTACCGCCAGGGGTACATGTTTTCGACGGCGAATCGTACGTCCGTCTCGTTGGCCATCTGCCAGATCCCCGTGACGAAGTCACGGGAGTACTGGCGCTGCCAGCGGAACGGGGGGTGTACGACGACCGTGCTCGCCCCGAGCTTCTCGGCGGCCGCCCGGGCGCGCTGGAGTTTGGTCCACGGGTCGGTGGACCAGACGCGCTGGGTGATGAGCAGGCAGGGAGCGTGTACGGCGAGGATCGGGATGCGGTGGTAGTCGCTGAGGCGGCGCAGGGCTTCGATGTCCTGGCTGACCGGATCGGTCCACACCATGACCTCGACGCCGTCGTAGCCGAGGCGTGCGGCGATCTCGAAGGCCGTCGCCGTCGACTCCGGATAGACGGAGGCCGTGGACAGCGCGACCTTCGCATCCGGGATGCGCACGACTGGTTCTGCCACGGGGACAGGTTACGGGGTGGCTTCGCCGGTTGGGGCGGGGTGGGGGTGTTTGGCCTGAGGTGGGCCCTTGCCGGGGTGGGCGGGGGCTGGGTGGGCGGGCCCGGGGCCGGTGGGTGGGTGCGGGTCGGTGGGGGTTGCTCGCGCAGTTCCCCGCGCCTGCAAGGGGCGCGCCCCTTGCGGGACGCGAACCTTGCGGGACGCGAACCTTGCGGGACGCGAACCTGCGGCGCGGAGGAGTCACTGAGGGGTCATCTGGTCCAGGCTTCGGAGGATCACGCCCTCGCGGAGGGCCCAGGGGCAGATTTCCGCGGTTTCCACTCCGAAGAGGTCCATCGCGCCCTCGGCGACGACGGCACCGGCGAGGAGCTGGCCCGCGCGGCCCTCGGACACCCCGGGAAGCTCCGCGCGTTCGGCGGTGGTCATGGAGGCCAGGCGCGGGACCCAGTCCTCCAGGGACCGGCGCTTGAGCTCACGCTGGACGTACAGGCCGTCGACCGAGCGGGCGGCGCCTGCGAGCCGGGCGAGCTGCTTGAAGGTCTTGGAGGTGGCGACCACGTGGTCGGGGGCACCGAACCGGCTGAACTCCCCGACGGTACGGGCGATCTGGGCCCGCACATGGCGGCGCAGGGCCTTTATGTCCGCCGGGTCCGCCGGGTCGGTCGGCAGCCAGCCCGCGGTCAGCCGGCCCGCGCCGAGCGGCAGCGAGACCGTCGCGTCGGGCTCCTCGTCTATCCCGTACGCGATCTCCAGCGAACCGCCGCCGATGTCGAGGACGAGAAGCTTTCCCGCCGACCAGCCGAACCAGCGGCGGACGGCGAGGAAGGTGAGCCGGGCCTCCTCGGCGCCGGTGAGGACCTGGAGCTCCACACCGGTCTCGGCGCGCACCCGGGCCAGTACCTCGTCGGCGTTGCTGGCCTCACGCACGGCGGAGGTCGCGAACGGCAGCAGATCCTCGACGCCCTTGTCCTCGGCGGCCTCCAGCGCCTCCTGGATGACGGCGATCAGTTTGTCGACCCCGTGGGAATCGATCGCGCCACTGTCGTCGAGGAGTTGGGCGAGCCGCAGCTCCGCCTTGTGCGAATGCGCGGGAAGCGGGCGCGCGCCGGGGTGTGCATCCACCACCAGCAGGTGCACCGTGTTCGAACCCACGTCCAGGACACCGAGTCTCATGTACGGCACGCTACTGCGCCCGGGCAGCCCGGCCGTCCCCAGAGTGGTCGCGAGCGACTTACTCTGGTCTGGTGCCAAAGACGAAAAAGGCGAAGAGCGACAAATCGGCCAAGGGTTCCGCCACAGGGTCCGCGGAGGACTCGCTTCGGGTGAACGCGTCAGGGTCCAAGAAGACGGTGAAGGCGGAGAGGACGTCGAAGGCGGGAAAGCTTCCGAAGCCTCCCAAGGGCGACGAGAAGGGGCTCGACTTCGCGCGCGCGTGGGTGGAGTTCCCGGATCCGGCCGACGACGAGCAGATCTTCCGCTGCGATCTGACATGGCTGACCTCTCGCTGGAACTGCATCTTCGGAAGCGGCTGCCAGGGCATCCAGGCGGGCCGCGCGGACGACGGGTGCTGCACGCTGGGCGCCCACTTCTCGGACGAGGACGACGAGAAGCGCGTGGCCGGTCACGTGGCGAGGCTCACGCCGGACATCTGGCAGCACCACGACGTGGGGACCGCGACCGGCTGGGTCTCGAAGGACGAGGACGGCGACCGGCAGACGCGTCCGTACCAGGGGTCCTGCATCTTCCAGAACCGCCCCGGTTTCGCCGGCGGCATGGGCTGCTCGCTGCACATCCTGGCCGTCAAGGAGGGCCGCGAGCCCCTGGAGACCAAGCCGGACGTCTGCTGGCAGCTGCCGGTCCGGCGTACGTACGAGTGGATCGACCGGCCCGACGACACCCGGGTGCTGCAGGTCTCGATCGGCGAGTACGACCGCCGCGGGTGGGGTCCCGGCGGGCACGACCTGCACTGGTGGTGCACGTCGGCGACGTCGGCCCACGGCGCGGGGGACCCGGTCTATGTCTCGTACCGCCCGGAACTGATCGAACTGATGGGCAAATCGGGCTACGACCGCTTGGTGGAGCTCTGCGAGGAGCGCCTGTCGGCCCAACTCCCCCTCCTGGCCCCCCACCCGGCAGACCCACCCCGCACCGCCGTTTGAGGGCGATGGCAAGGCCCGGCCCCGCTCTTCCGGGGGCGCTGGGAACGGCGCGACCAGCCACAGCGGACCCGCACCCGAAACCCCACCCGCGGTAGCGGGAACTTCAGCTCCCCGAAGGACTCGGCTCACCACTGCTGTCAGCGGTGCCACTGTCCTCGGGCGAAGGCGACCCCCCTTCGGAGGAGCCCGGCGGAGGCTCCGGCTCCGGATCCGACGGCCCCGGCCCACTGGGCGTCGGCCCCGGCCCGGGATCCGACGGTCCAGGATCGGACGGCGTCGGCTCGGGATCGGGTCCGGGATCCGACGGCCCCGGCCCGGGCCCGGGATCCGACGGCCCGGGATCCGACGGTCCCGGCTCACTCGGCGCGGGCGGATCCGGCCGCGTCGGCCCCGCGGTCCCGTACCCGCCGATCGTGACCACCGCTCCGGCGGGCGCGACCGACACCCGCGCGCTCCAGGCCCCGTTCGGCTCACGCAGATGATCGACGTACACCTTGACCGTCAGCGACTCCCCCGGTTCCAGCGTTCCCGACGACTGGCTCAGGTAGAGCCAGGACGCTCCGGTCCGCGCCGACCAGCGGACAGGTGCGTCGCCGGTCGCCGTGAGGGTGATCAGTGTCGTGTCACCGCTTGAGTCGGCCGCCACGGAGAGGCCGCTCTGCTGCCCGGGGGCCACGCTGACGACCTCCACGGAGACGTCGGACGAGCCGCTGCGCGGTGTGAAGCGGGAGTCGGGCCGCGTGCTGGCGTTGCCCGCGTTCTCGTAGCCGGAGGCCTCGCCGTCGAGCCCCTCGGATCCCTGCGCCTCGCTCGCGGTGACCGGCCGGCCGTCGGCGCCCTCGCCGATGAGGGGCGCTCCGCGGTAGGCCGCCCACAGGGCGAGCACGGGGGCCGCCACGACGGTGGCGACGACCGTGGTCGTGACGGCACGCGCGCGCAGCCGGTCACGACGGGCCGCGTGGTCCTTGGGGTCCATCGGGAAGCCGCGCCGGTCGAAGCGCGGACCGCCGCCCCGCGCGCGCGGCAGGCGCGCCATCGCCGTGCAGAGGGCCGCGCGCGGGGCTTCGAGCACGGGCAGCGCGGCGGGTGTGACGCTGGTGCCGGGCCAGGAGCCGGGGACCGCGCGCTCGGCGGTCCGGCGGCAGCGCGGGCAGTCGTCGACGTGCCGGACCAGCTCGCGGCGCAGGGCCGTGCTGAGGACGAGGTGGTTGTCGCCGGTGAGCCGGGTCACGCCCGGACAGGTGCCGGTCTCGACGACGGCCAGGGCCGCGCGTGTGCGCTCGACCTCGCAGGCCCCCGCCGCGAGGAGTTCCCGGGCGGCCACCGGGTCCGTGCCGAGGACGGCGGCGACCTCCTGCGCGGCGAGCTGGTGGCGCACGGCGAGTTCGAGCGCCTCGCGCTGCTCGGGCGTCGTCCCGGCGGCCTCGGGCCAGGCCAGCAGGGCGAGTTCGCGACGACGGCGGTCCTTCTCGGCGGCGGTGAGAAGGTCGCCGGCCCGTTCACCGGCCCGGTCCCCGGCGCATTCGCGGAGGGCGGCGGCATCGACCTGGCCCCCCGCGCGCAGGTCGGCCCGGCCCTCCGGGGACGAGTCGGTCCGGCCCTCCGGGGACGGGTTGGTCCGGCCCTCCGCGGGCAGGCCCGGGGAGCGGCCCTCCGGGCCGGGCGTGCCGCCCTCGGAGCGGCCCGACGCATGGGCGCCATGACGTTTCTGCTTGGCCTCGGCGAGCTTGCGCAGGCAGGACCAGCGGGCCAGCGCGTACAGCCAGGCCCTGCGGTCGTCGGGGGCCCCCGGGCCGCGCTGACCGCGCCGCTCGGCGAGGGCGAGGACGTCCCCGAGGGCGGCGGTCGCCGTGTCGTGGTCGCACAGCACGGACAGGCAGTAGGTGAACAGGCCGTCCAGGTACTGCTCGTAGCGGGTCGGCGGGCCCTGCGCCGGCGTGCGCGCCGCTGCCCGGTCGCGCGCCTCACGGTGCGCCCGGTGTGCGCCGGTGGTGCGGGTCGAGGTCTCGGGACTGCTGCTCATCACCCGTGCGACCGTAGGTGCCTGGCGGTGGCCCCTTCTCCCTGCTTGCGCACATTTAATCCGTACGGGTGAAACGATCCCTCAAATGAGGGCAGGAGCCCGGAATTCCATGTCGTGTCCCTGATGAGCTGTGGCCGGTTTGCGAAGGGTGCCCTGTTATCGGCCCGGAGTGCCGAGGGAGCACCGAACGGGCCGTCACCGCTCTGTCAGTGGCGCCGGTTACGGTTCGTGTCATGGCTGCCCGTACGAAGACCGCGAAGGACCGGCCGTCCTACCGCTGCACCGAGTGCGGCTGGCAGACGGCCAAATGGCTCGGCCGCTGCTCCGAGTGCCAGGCCTGGGGGACGGTCGAGGAGTACGGCGCGCCCGCCGTGCGTACGACGGCCCCCGGCCGCGTCACCACGAACGCGCTGCCCATCGGCCAGGTCGACGGACGGCAGGCGACCGCCCGCTCGACCGGTGTGCCCGAGCTGGACCGCGTCCTCGGCGGCGGCCTCGTACCGGGCGCGGTGGTGCTCGTGGCGGGCGAGCCGGGCGTCGGCAAGTCCACGCTGCTGCTGGACGTGGCGGCCAAGGCGGCGAGCGACGAGCACCGCACGCTCTACATCACGGGTGAGGAGTCGGCCAGCCAGGTCCGGCTGCGCGCCGACCGCATCAAGGCGATCGACGACAATCTGTTCCTGGCGGCGGAGACCGATCTGTCCGCGGTCCTCGGTCACCTGGACGCGGTGAAGCCGTCCCTGCTCATCGTCGACTCCGTGCAGACGGTGGCCTCTCCGGAGATCGACGGCGCCCCGGGAGGCATGTCCCAGGTCCGTGAGGTGGCCGGGGCCCTGATCCGCGCCTCCAAGGAGCGCGGCATGGCGACCCTCCTGGTCGGCCATGTCACCAAGGACGGCGCCATCGCCGGACCGCGTCTCCTGGAGCACCTCGTGGACGTCGTCCTGAGCTTCGAGGGCGACCGGCACGCGCGCCTGCGTCTCGTACGGGGCGTCAAGAACCGGTACGGCACCACGGACGAGGTCGGCTGCTTCGAGCTGCACGACGAGGGGATCACCGGGCTCACCGACCCCTCCGGCCTGTTCCTCACCCGGCGGGCCGAGCCCGTCCCCGGCACCTGTCTGACCGTCACCCTCGAAGGCCGCCGCCCCCTGGTGGCCGAGGTGCAGGCGCTCACCGTGGACACCCAGATCCCCACCCCGCGGCGTACGACCTCCGGTCTGGAGACCTCCCGGGTCCAGATGATGCTCGCCGTCCTGGAGCAGCGCGGCCGGATCAGCGCCCTCGGGAAGCGGGACATCTACACCGCGACGGTCGGTGGCGTGAAGCTGTCCGAGCCCGCCGCGGACCTCGCGATCGCGCTCGCGCTGGCCAGTGCGGCGAGCGACACCCCGCTCCCGCAGAACCTCGTCGCGATCGGTGAAGTGGGCCTCGCGGGCGAGGTCAGACGGGTCACGGGCGTCCAGCGCAGACTCGCCGAAGCCCACCGGCTGGGCTTCACCCACGCCCTCGTCCCGAGCGACCCGGGCAAGATCCCTCCGGGTATGAAGGTCCTGGAAGTCGCCGACATGGGGGACGCGCTTCGGGTCCTCCCGAGGTCGCGTCGGCGAGACGCCCCACGGGACGAGGAAGAGCGCCGGTAGACTTTGCCCAGGTCTCGCCCGTCCGTACGAACCGAGGGCGCCCTCAACAGCCTGCGACCGGAGGAGTGCAGTGGCAGCCAACGACCGGGCAGCAGTTCCCGGCAAGTCCGGCGGGAGTTCCGGCACCGATGGCCTGATGCGCACGGCTCTCAGCGCTGTGGCACCCGGCACCGGGCTGCGTGACGGCCTGGAGCGAATCCTCCGCGGCAACACCGGCGGGCTCATCGTGCTCGGCTGGGACAAGACCGTCGAGGCGATGTGCAGCGGCGGTTTCGTGCTGGACGTGGAGTTCACCGCGACCCGGCTGCGCGAGCTGTGCAAGCTCGACGGCGGCATCGTGCTGGACAAGGACATCACCAAGATCCTGCGGGCCGGCGTGCAGCTGGTCCCCGACCCGACCATCCCCACCGAGGAGACGGGCACGCGGCACCGCACGGCGGACCGGGTGAGCAAGCAGGTCGGCTTCCCCGTCGTCTCCGTCTCCCAGTCCATGCGCCTGATCGCGCTGTACGTGGACGGGCAGCGGCGGGTCCTGGAGGACTCGGCCGCGATCCTCTCCCGTGCCAACCAGGCGCTGGCCACGCTGGAGCGGTACAAGCTGCGGCTCGACGAGGTCGCGGGCACGTTGTCCGCGCTGGAGATCGAGGACCTGGTCACCGTCCGGGACGTGTCGGCGGTGGCCCAGCGGCTGGAGATGGTGCGCCGGATCGCCACGGAGATCGCCGAGTACGTGGTGGAGCTGGGCACGGACGGGCGGCTGCTCTCGCTGCAGCTGGACGAGCTGATCGCCGGGGTCGAGCCCGAGCGGGAGCTCGTCGTACGGGACTATGTGCCCGAGCCGACGGCCAAGCGGTCCCGCACGGTGGACGAGGCGCTGTTCGAGCTGAACGCGCTCAGTCATGCGGAGCTGCTCGAAATGCCCACCGTGGCGCGGGCGTTGGGGTACACGGGGTCGCCCGAGGCGCTCGACTCCGCGGTGTCGCCCCGCGGGTTCCGGTTGCTGGCCAAGGTGCCGCGGCTGCCCGGCGCGATCATCGACCGGCTGGTCGAGCACTTCGGCGGGCTGCAGAAGCTGCTCGCCGCGAGCGTGGATGATCTGCAGACCGTGGACGGGGTGGGGGAGGCTCGGGCCCGAAGCGTGCGGGAGGGGCTTTCCCGGCTGGCGGAGTCGTCGATTCTCGAACGCTACGTGTAGCCGTCCGGCGGTTTGGCGTGGCCCTCCGGGGGGGCTCGCTCGTGGGGTTCGGGTGCGCCCCGGTGGGGGCCGTTCGCGCAGTTCCCCGCGCCCCTGAAAGCAGCAACCGCCCGGCGGTTTGACGTTGCCCCCCCCTGGGAGTGGGCGGGCCCGGCTTTCGGGTGCGCCCCGGCGGGAGCCGTTCGCGCAGTTCCCCGCACCCCCGAAAGCAGGGGCCTGCGTGCCGAGAGCAGGGGCCGGCTTTTTTGGGGGCGCGGGGAACTGCGCGACAAGCACCCACCGGGCCCGCGTCCGAGAGTCGGGCCCAGCCAGTCGGTCCCCGCCGTCGCAGGCGGCCCGGTGCTAGTCCTTCTTCAGGACGAAGGAGGTCCGGGTCTTGGGAAGGCCCGGCGGCTTCGCTTCGACCAAGTACGTGCCGGGCGTGGCCGAAAGCGCCGGCGGAGTCGCACACTGCGGAGCGCTCGCCTTGCGGTTCCACTCGACCGTGCGGACGACCCGGTCGTTCGCGGGGATCCGGAAGAGCACGCTCGCGGCACCCGTCGGGCAGTCGGCCGACGACCAGATCTCGTCGTCGCTCTCCGCCTGAGTGATCGTCAGGACCGCGCTCTTGGGGCCGAGATCGAGTTTGCAGTCGCTGCCCGAGGAGTTCCTCGCGATGAGTTCGAAGGTGATCTTCTCGTCGGGCGTGTACGAGTTGTGCACGCTGCGCACCGACAACTTCACCGAGCCGGTGGTGCAGTCGGGGAGGCTGGACCCGGCCGGAACCGTGTCGCCCGAACCGCCGCCGCCCTCACCGTCGTCCCCGCCACCCCCGCCGGAACCGCCGGAACCGGAACCGGCCCCGCCCGACGCGGAATCGCCCGAGCCACCGGAACCCGCCGACCCGCCGGAGCCGCCCGAACCCTCGGAGCCGCCGTCACCTCCACCGCTCGATTCGTCGCGCCCGCCCGGGGCTTGACTGATCGCGGGGTCCGACCCCGAGGGGCCCGGGGTGATCGACGCGGTGGGGTTCTTGCCGTTGGAGCCGTCGGCGTCGTTGTGGTTGCCGCCACCGCCGTCGGAGGTCACCACCCACGTGACCAACAGCGCCATCACGGCGAACATGGACGCCAGAATGGCCCTCCGTCGCCAGTAGATGGAGGAGGGAAGCGGCCCGACCGGATTGCGCAGTGATCCCACGGCGCAAACTCTACGAGAGATCGGGGGCTTCACCGGCCTCACCCGCCGCTCAACCCCCCAACTTTTTCCGATCATCTGCACGGGTGCTGTTCAAAGCGGACAGCGGCCCTGCCACCGAGGGGCGCGGGACGATGACATGTGCGGGTCCGCCGCGCGGCGCGACAAGCCCTCACCGGCCCGCGGCCAACACACGACGCACCGCGCCCGAGCCCGCGGAAGCACCCCCGCATGGAACAATCGGCCGTGCCATGACTGCTCCCACGAAACCCCCGTCCCACGCCCAGGCCGACACACCCGAGACCGTCGGCGACGACCTGCACGCCCCCGTCATCGACTGGTTCGAGGAGAACGCGCGCGATCTCCCGTGGCGGCGCCCCGACGCGGGCCCCTGGGGGGTGATGGTCAGCGAGTTCATGCTCCAGCAGACACCGGTGAGCCGGGTGCTCCCCGTGTACGAGCAGTGGATCGCCCGCTGGCCGCGCCCCGCCGATCTCGCCGAGGACGCGCCGGGCGAGGCCGTCCGCGCCTGGGGCCGGCTCGGCTACCCCAGGCGCGCCCTGCGTCTGCACGGCGCCGCGGTCGCCATAACGGAGCGCCACGGCGGCGACGTACCCACGGAGCACGCGCAGTTGCTCGCGCTGCCCGGTATCGGCGAGTACACGGCGGCGGCGGTGGCCTCCTTCGCGTACGGGCAGCGGCACGCCGTCCTCGACACGAACGTGCGGCGCGTGTTCGCACGGGCCGTCACCGGGGTGCAGTACCCGCCGAACGCCACGACCGCCGCCGAACGCAGGCTCGCCCGCACCCTCCTGCCCGACGACGAGCACACGGCCGCGCTCTGGGCCGCCGCGTCCATGGAACTGGGCGCGCTCGTCTGCACGGCGAAGAACGAGACGTGCGTACGCTGCCCGATCGCCGCCCTGTGCACCTGGCGGCTGGCCGGGAAGCCCGCGCACGACGGACCGCCACGGCGCGGCCAGACCTACGCGGGCACGGACCGGCAGGTGCGCGGCCGGCTGCTCGCCGTACTGCGCGAGGCGGTCACCCCGGTACCCCAGTCGGCCCTCGACCGGGTCTGGGAAGAGCCCGTGCAACGGGCCCGCGCCCTGGACGGACTGGTCTCCGACGGACTGGTCGAACCGCTCGCCGACGGTCTGTACCGGCTCCCGCAGAGCTGACCCACAGGTGTCACCGAGCCCGGTGACAGGCCCGCGGCGGGCAAATCGCCCCGTACCCGCATCAGTCGTCGCCCCGTCTTAACCAGCCCTTACTTCCGTTACACAACCTATGGACAGCCGAGCGCTCCTCGCATGCTCGCTCGGACACCCCCGTGACAACAGCTCCGTAACTTCAGTGCCGTACCGCGGAACAGCGGTACGGCAGGCAACGGACACCCGGCAGCAACCAGGTCGGAACGGGGACGGAGGCGGTTGAAATGGCGCACGGCGAGGTGCTCGAATTCGAAGAGTACGTACGCACCCGGCAGGACGCGCTGCTGCGCAGCGCACGCCGCCTGGTCCCCGACCCCGTCGACGCCCAGGACCTCCTCCAGACCGCGCTGGTACGGACGTACGGACGCTGGGACGGCATAGCGGACAAGCGCCTCGCCGACGCCTATCTGCGCCGCGTCATGATCAACACACGTACGGAGTGGTGGCGGGCCCGCAAGCTGGAGGAAGTCCCCACCGAGCAGCTGCCGGACGCGAGCGTCGACGACTCCACCGAGCAGCACGCGGACCGCGCGCTCCTGATGGACATCATGAAGGTGCTGGCTCCCAAGCAGCGCAGCGTCGTCGTGCTGCGACACTGGGAGCAGATGTCCACGGAGGAGACGGCCGCCGCCCTCGGCATGTCGGCCGGCACGGTCAAGAGCACTCTGCACCGGGCGCTGGCCCGGCTCCGCGAGGAGCTGGAGCGCCGGGCGTCCGACGAGAACGACGAGCTCGGCGTACGTCTGCCGGGGCGTGAGGAGCGGGAGCGTTGCGCGGCCTAGACACAGAGGCTCCCCGGGCCCGTGGGGCCCGAAAGGCGGTGATCACGGCAGCGGCCGTGCTCGCCGCCCTCGGCCTTTCCGTGTCCGCCTGCGGTACGGGCGGCACCGGCGCCCGGGACGAGGGCCCGGCCCTCTCCCGCTCGGTCGCCGGGAGCGCCCCGGCCCCCGCCTCCGCCTCGCCCTCCTCGACCCCCGACCGCCGGGTGAACGCGGTGCGGCTCGTGAAGGCCGACCCCGGCGTCAGTCCGGCGGTCAAGCGCGACCTGAAGCCGTGCGTCGGCGACGAGTACCCGGTCGACGTGTCGTACGGGAACCTCACCGGCGGTTCCGCCGCCGATGTCGTGATCAACGTGATGACCTGCGGGGACGCGGTCGGCGTCGGCTCGTACGTGTACCGCGAGGAGGGCGATGTCTACAAGAACGTCTTCCGCGCCGAGGAGCCGCCCGTGTACGCGGAGATCGACCGGGGCGACCTGGTGATCACCCAGCAGGTGTACGAGAAGGACGACTCGGTGACGTATCCGTCCGGCGAGGAAGTGATCACGTACCGCTGGCGGGCGACCCGCTTCACGGAGCAGGCCAGGACGCACAACGACTACAGCAAAGTGGTGGGCGGCGAGTCGCAGGCCCCGACCGAGCAGTAGGCCGTGCGGCCGCGCCCCCCTTTCCTCACATCGCCACGATCCACCGACCGAGAAACTGAGAGCACCGGATGGCAGAACAGACCCATGTCCTGTTCGTCGAGGACGACGACGTCATCCGCGAGGCCACCCAACTCGCGCTGGAGCGCGACGGCTTCGTGGTCACCGCCATGCCCGACGGGCTGTCGGGGCTGGCCGCGTTCCGTGCGGACCAGCCGGACATCGCGCTCCTCGACGTGATGGTGCCGGGCCTGGACGGGGTGTCGCTGTGCCGCCGGATCCGCGACGAGTCGACCGTTCCCGTGATCATGCTGTCGGCCCGCGCCGACTCCATCGACGTCGTCCTGGGTCTTGAGGCGGGCGCCGACGACTATGTGACGAAGCCCTTCGACGGGGCGGTGCTGGTCGCGCGCATCCGGGCCGTGCTGCGGCGCTTCGGGCACGCGAGCGGCCCGCGCTCCGCCGACGCGGCCGACGGCACGTCGTCCGACCCCGGCGGTGGCGTGCTGACCTTCGGTTCCGGTTCCGGCGCCGGCGAACTGGAGATCGACACGGAGGGCATGGAGGTGCGCAGGGGCGGCGCCCCGGTGGCGCTGACGCCCACGGAGATGCGGCTGCTCCTGGAGTTCTCGTCCTCGCCCGGTACGGTCCTGTCGCGCGACAAGCTTCTGGAGCGGGTGTGGGACTACGGCTGGGGCGGTGACACCCGGGTCGTCGACGTCCATGTGCAGCGGCTGCGTACGAAGATCGGCCAGGACCGGATCGAGACGGTCCGCGGCTTCGGCTACAAGTTGAAGGCCTGAGCGGAGCGGACGAGGACGATGCGGGGGACGAACGAGAACCCGGCCGCCGGGCGTGGCGGCCAGGGCGGGCGCGACGAGCTTGACGGAGACGGGCGCGGTGGGCGGGGCATGGTCGGAGAAGGACGCGGTCGGGCCGGCCTGGCGGGCCGGGCCACCGGTCGAGCCGATCCGCGCGAGCGACTCGGGCGCCTGATGCCGCGTACGGGGATCAGATGGAAGCTGAGTGCCGCGATCGCGGCGGTCGGAGCGCTGGTGGCCGTCGCGCTGAGCCTGGTCGTGCACAACGCGGCCCGGGTCTCGATGCTCGACAACGCGCGCGACCTGGCGGACGAACGCGTCCAGATCGCGCAGCGGAACTACGAGGCGTCCGGGCGGCCCAACTTCCCCGGCATCAAGATCGACGACCCCGCCATCCCGAAGGACCTGCTGGCGAAGGCCAAGGCCGGACGCCGGGCGACCTTCGTGACGGAGCGCTCGGACGGCGTGCCCGACATCTGGGCGGCCGTACCGCTCAAGGACGGCCGCATCCTGTCGCTGCACACGAACTTCACCGACCGCAGCACGACCGTGCTGAAGGACCTCGACGAGGCGCTGCTCATCGGTTCGATCGCGGTGGTCTTCGGCGGCTGCGCGCTCGGCGTACTCATCGGCGGGCAGCTCTCACGACGGCTGCGCAAGGCGGCCACGGCGGCCCGGCGGGTCGCCCAGGGCGAACCGGACGTACGGGTGCGGGACTCCATCGGCGGGGTCGTGCGCGACGAGACGGACGACCTAGCGCGGGCCGTGGACGCGATGGCGGACGCCCTGCAGCAGCGCATCGAGGCCGAGCGGCGGGTGACCGCGGACATCGCGCACGAGCTGCGCACCCCGGTGACCGGGCTGCTCACCGCGGCCGAACTGCTGCCGCCCGGACGCCCGACGGAACTCGTACGGGACCGGGCACAGGCGATGCGTCAGCTGGTCGAGGACGTGCTGGAGGTGGCCCGGCTGGACAGCGCGTCGGAGCGGGCCGAGTTGCAGGACATCGTGCTGGGCGAGTTCGTGACCCGGCGGATGATCGCGCGGGACCCGGGGATCATCGTCCGGGTGGTCCACGAGTCGGCGGTCACCACCGATCCGCGCCGGCTTGAACGGGTTCTCATCAACCTGCTGGTCAACGCCGCCAAGCACGGCAAGCCGCCGATCGAGGTCACGGTCGAGGGCCGGGTCATCCGGATCCGCGACCACGGGCCGGGGTTCCCCGAGGCCCTGCTCGCCGACGGGCCGCGCCGTTTCCGCACCGGCAGCAGTGACCGGGCCGGGCACGGGCACGGGCTGGGGCTCACCATCGCGGCGGGGCAGGCACGGGTGCTGGGGGCGCGGCTCACGTTTCGCAACGTGCGGGCCGTGGGGGCGCCGGAGGGGGTTCCCTCGGAGGGGGCGGTGGCGGTGCTGTGGCTTCCGGAGCACGCGCCGACGAACACGGGCAGTTATCCGATGCTGCCGGAGTGACCTGCCCCCGGGGCTGCCGCCCCCGGGCCCCCGCGATCGCGCTCCCGCGCTTGTCCTCAGACGCCGGACGGGCTGAGAGCGGGGCTCCGGGGCTCCCGGGTTTCGACTGCGGGCCGGTGGGGGCCGGCCGCGCAGTTCCCCGCGCCCCGGCCCCTCATCCCGGCCGGCGTCTGACTTTTCAGCCCCTCCGGCGCCCGCCCAATCAGCCCCTCCGGCGTTTGAGGAGCGGGGGTTCGGGGGCGGAGCCCCTGAGGTGGTGACGGGAACGGGTAGGGGCGGCGGGGGCGAGAAAAGGCCCCCGGCCCCGGACACCGTCCGAAACCAGGGGCCAGCGGCCAGGGCCCAAGGCCCACGAGCCGGGAGGCTAGACAGCAGCCTCCACAGCCTTGTCCTCACCGGAACCGCCGGGGGCGGAGGCCCCCGCCCCCCGAAGCGGAACCTCCTTCACGAACACGGCCGCCACCAGCGCGACCACGGCGACAACCGCCCCCAGCATGAACGCCGAGTGCGTCCCGGACGCCACCGCGTGCTGGTACGCCTCCCGCGCGGCCACCGGCAGCTTCGCCAGACTCGCCGCGTCCAGCTGCGCGGACTGCTCGGTCACCTTGGACCCCAGCGCACCGGCCCGCTCGGACATCACGTCCTGGACCCGGTGGTTGAACAGCGCCCCCATGATGGCGACGCCGAAGGACGAGCCGAGCGTACGGAACAGCGTGGAGCTGGACGACGCGACGCCCATGTCCTTCATCTCGACGCTGTTCTGCGAGACGAGCATGGTGATCTGCATCAGACAGCCCATGCCCGCACCCACCACGGCCATGTACAGACCGGACGTCAGCCGGGACGTGTCGGTGTCCATGAGCGACAGCAGGTACAGCCCGACGACCATCAGCGCGCTGCCCACGATCGGGAAGACCCGGTAGCGACCGGTGTTGGTGGTCACTCGTCCGGAGACCATCGAGGTCACGAGCATCGAGCCGAGCATCGGGAGCAGCAGCAGTCCGGAGTTGGTCGCGGACGCACCCTGTACCGACTGCTGGTAGAGCGGCAGGAACAGCACCGCGCCGAACATCACGAACCCGGTGACGAAGCCGACGACGGACATCAGCGTGAAGTTGCGGCTGCGGAAGATGTGCAGCGGCATGACCGGCGCGGCGGCCTTGGTCTGCACGAACAGGAAGCCGATGAGCGCGGCGACCCCGATGGCGATCAGTTCCATGATCCGGGCGGAGCCCCAGGCGTACTCGGTGCCGCCCCAGGTGGTGACGAGCACGATCGAGGTGATGCCCACGGTGAGCAGCGCGGCGCCCAGATAGTCGATTCGCGCGTCCACCCGCTTCTTGGGCAGATGCAGTACGGCACTGACGGCGATCAGCGCTATGACACCGAGCGGCAGGTTGATGTAGAAGGACCAGCGCCAGCCCCAGTTGTCGGTGATGGTGCCGCCGATCAGCGGTCCGCCGATCATGGCGAGGGCCATCACGCCGGCCATCATGCCCTGGTACTTGCCCCGCTCACGCGGCGGGATCAGGTCACCGATGATCGCCATGACGCCGACCATCAGACCGCCCGCGCCGAGTCCCTGGATCGCCCGGAACCCGATGAGCTGGCCCATGTCCTGGGCCATTCCGCTCAGCGCCGACCCGATCAGGAAGAGCACGATGGACGTCATGAAGATGCCCTTGCGCCCGTACATGTCGCCGAGCTTGCCCCAGATCGGGGTGGAGGCGGCGGTCGCGAGCGTGTAGGCGGTGACGACCCACGACAGGTGCTCCAGGCCGCCCAGCTCGCCCACGATGGTCGGCATCGCGGTGCCGATGATCATGTTGTCGAGCATCGCGAGCATCATCGCGATCATCAGTGCCATCAGGACGACGCGTACGCTCCTGGGCTGCTTGCCCGCCTCCGCGGCGTCCGCCGGTGCCTGCGGTGCCTCTTCGGACTTGGTCAGCGCGTCCACCGGCTCCCCCGAGTTCCCCGGCTTCGCCGATTTCGCCGGCTTCATCGGCTTGATCGGCCGCCTCGGCCGTCGCGGGCTCCTTGACGCGTCCGTCGGCCCCGGCCCCGTCTCCGGCGCCTCCGTTCCATCCGCTGCTCCGGCCGCCCCGGCCGTCCTGGTGTCCGCCACTCTGCCCACTCCCCTGGGTACCGCATTGCTACTTACTTGCCGACCGGCAAGTTGACTACACTGGGGAAAGTAGACCCGTAACTAGCCGGGCGTCAAGTAAGTTTTTCTTTACCCACGCCGAGGGGCGTGCGACCAGGACGAGGAGCGGCCACGATGGACGGCAGCAGGCAGCGGCGGCGCGGAGACACCCGCCAGCGCATCCAGGACGTGGCCATCGAACTCTTCGCCGAGCAGGGCTACGAGAAGACGTCCCTGCGCGAGATCGCCGAGCGGCTGGACGTCACGAAGGCGGCGCTCTACTACCACTTCAAGACCAAGGAAGACATCCTCATCAGCCTCTTCGAGGATCTGACGAGGCCGATGGACGAGCTGATCGAGTGGGGCAAGGCGCAGCCGCACTCCCTCGACACGAAGCGGGAACTCCTGAGCCGGTACAGCAAGGCGCTCAACGACGCGGCCCCCCTCTTCCGCTTCATGCAGGAGAACCAGGCGACGATCCGCGAGCTGAGCATCGGCGAGTCCTTCAAGGACCGCATGGTCAAGATGCTGGACATCATCAGGGAGCCCGACGCCCCGCTGACGGACCAGGTCCGCTGCGTGAGCGCCCTGTTCACCATGCACGCCGGGATGTTCGCCCTCAAGGACATGGAAGGCGACCCCGAGGACAAGCGGAAAGCCGTCCTGGAGGTCGCCATCGATCTGGTCACACGGGCGCACTCGGGCCCGCACGAGTCCTGAGGCCCTTGCAGACCCTCAGGCCCTCAGGCCCTCAGAAGCTCTGGGACTCAGAAGCTCAGAGGCTCAGGCCCTTGGAGCGCAGGAACGCGACCGGGTCGACCGCGCTGCCGTAGTTGGCGGACGTACGGATCTCGAAGTGCAGGTGCGGCCCGCTGGAGTTGCCGGTGTTGCCGGAGAGCGCGATCCGCTGGCCGGTCTTCACGACCTGGCCGGGCTTCACGTCCACGCGGGACAGGTGCGCGTACTGCGAGTACGTGCCGTTGCCGTGCTTGATCACGATCGCGTTGCCGTACGCGGGACCGTCACCGGCGCCGTTGCCGCCGGTCTTCACGACGGTGCCGCCGTGGGCGGCGACGACCTGGGTGCCGGAGGAGACGGCGAAGTCCTGGCCGGAGTGGGTGGACGACCACAGGTTGCCGGCCTGGGCGAAGCTCGCGGAGAGCTTGTACTTCTTGACCGGGTCGACCCAGGAGGAGGCCGTCTTCGCGGCGGCCGGCTTGGCCGCGGCCTTCTTGGCGGCAGCCTTGCTCTTCGACTGGGCGGCCTTGGCCTGGGCGGCGGCCTGCTCCTGTACGGACTTGGCGGCCGCACTCGACAGGGAGACGGCGCTCGGCTTGGCGTCGGCGGCGACCGCGGCCCCGGTTCCGACGGCGGCCGAGACTCCCAGGCCGAGGGCCAGGACGGCCGCCCGGGCACGGAGCTGGGACGTGCCGGGGACGAGGGACTTGGTGCGCTGCGACATGCGGACTTACCTCCGGGGGGACGGGCAACAGGCACGCCCGGCACGCTGACGATGCGCCGGGCGGGGTCATCCCTTGGTAACCCGGACCCCCACGAACCCCCAAAACCCCCTTCTACGATCCCAAGTCGTACTTGACCCTGAAACTTCCGACTCCTTGACAGATCGTCTGCCGAATACGAAATCCTCCCGGTTTTCTCTGTGAAGTCTGGTTTACGCCCACTTCAGAGATGCCTCCTCCGGCCCCGACCCCACCTCGCCCACCGCGTCGGCCGCCCCGGGGGACCTCGGACCCACCCCTAGGGTCAAAGGTCCCTTTTGTCCACCCCGTGTCAGCCACTACCGCCTCTAGTAGGGGACAGATCGCCTGTGCGTCATGTCACCGGGCGGCGAGATCCGGGGGCCACCGGATGTGACGGCGGCTACAGCCCTTCGCTTGTCCGAGCCCCTATCCGAGCAGCGGCAGCGCGCCGAAGACGTGCCCCTGCCACAGCGCCCGTGACGCCTCCTCCGGGTACGCCGTCACCGTCGGCCGCGTGTCGAAGAGCCGCACCGGCCGCCGGTCGACGTCGTACGCCGGCCAGCCGGGCCCCTCCCCGGCCGCGAACCCCGTCCACGCGGCCCGGAACAGCGCCGACAGTTCCTCCGCCTCCGGGGGCGGCGCCTCTCCGAACAGCAGCGCGGGCAGCCCACCGCTCAGGTTCCCGAAGACCAGCGGCACGTCGAGCCCGTGGCAGGCCCCGAGCAGTCCGCCCATGCCGGGCGCCTCCCACACCAGCTCGTAGACGTGTGCGCGTCCGCCGCCCGCGATCTGGGCCTCGGCCAGGTGCAGGGACGGCATCCGGAAGAGCCAGTCGGAGCGGACCAGCTCGTACAGCCCCGCCGCGTCGAGCCCCGGGACCGCCTTCCGGTACGCCTCCTCGCCGCCCCCGCCGTCTCCACCGCTCCCGCCCGGTGAGAACGTCCGCAGGGCCGCCGTCGCCCGGGCCTCCGGCATCTCCTCGCCGAGCGTTCCGTCGAGGGCCATGAAGAGCCGGAACTCGTCCCGCGTATGGCCGGCCACCAGCTCGATGTCCCGTGCCGCCCCGGCGGCGAGCGCCTCCCAGGGCGCGCGGGGCAGCACGTCCCCGTCCACCACGGGCGCCAGCGGGATCGCCGTGTGCGCCAGCACTCCCCAGCGCTGCGCATACCGCTCCATCCGCGCCCCGACCGCGTCCCCCGCCGCGGGCAGCAGCCCCGGCGCGACCGTCCCCAGGTCGTCCACGGTCGGCCGCAGCCCCAGCTCCGCCGCGAACTCTCCGGCGACGTCCGAGGCGAGCGCGGACGAGAGGAACGGGCCCGGCACGCTCTGGGTGACGGCCCGCCGGAAGAGCCCGGCCGCGCGCGGCATCGAGAGCAGCGCGGCGAGCGAACCCGCGCCCGCCGACTCGCCGAAGACCGTGACACGGTCCGGGTCGCCGCCGAAGCCGCGGATGTTGTCCCGCACCCATTCGAGCGCGGCGACCTGGTCGAGCAGTCCGCGATTGGCCGGCGCGCCCTCGATGTGCGCGAACCCCTCGATGCCGACCCGGTAGTTGAGCGTCACCAGGACGACGCCGCCCTCCCCCGCCAGCCGGCCGCCGTCGTACTCGGGCAGACCCGACATCCCGATGACGTACGCGCCCCCGAGCAGCCACACCATCACCGGCAGTCCGGCTCCGGGGCCGGGATCGGGCGTCCAGACGTTGAGTGTCAGCCAGTCCCCGTCGTCGGCGTCCGGGGGCGCCAGCGCGTTCATCCCGAACGCCGCGGACTGCGGGGGCGGTGTCCCGAACGCGGTCGCCTCCCGTACGCCGTCCCAGCCCCGCGCGGGCCGCGGCGCCCCGAACCGCAGTGCGCCGACGGGCGGTTCGGCGAACGGGACGCCCCGGAACACCGCCGTGCCGGCCCTCCCGGTCGTACCCCTCAACACCCCTGCCTGCGTGCGGACTTCGGGTCGGTCGGCATCCATTGCGGCTCCTTCCTGGAACCTGGGACAGTTCGGGACGCCCCGCATCCTCCCGCCGCACCGGGTCGTACGGCCACCGCATTTGTGGCGCCAAGATCCACGGACAGGGGCCCGTCCCGGCGGTTACGCTGGCCAGCCACCCACCATGCCCTCGGGGGAGCGTCATGGAACCGGCGACCGTAGGCGTGCGGCTGGCGTCCAGCGTGGCCACACCGCTCATCAGGAAACTCTTCGTGACGGAGGGGCCGGGCGCGGGCCTGGTCGACAAGCCCGTACGCATCTCGTCCCGCGTCTCCTTCAAGGGCGAGCAGCGCACGCTCGGCGCGAAGGACGTGACCAGGCTCGCCACCGAGCTGGTCCGGCGAGCGCTCAAGGACGCTGCCGAACGGCCCGTCGTCGCCGACGAGGAACAGCCCCTCGTCCACGCCCTCGCCGACACGCTGCGCGCCCTCGGTGACCTCACCATGACGGACGTGGAGGCCGTGGCACTGGGCCACGTGGGTCTCGCCCTGCATCTGCGGCGCGCCGCCGGGAACCCCGACCGGGACCTCGGCTTCGACGCGACGCTGTTCTACGAGCGGCTGCTCGACACGGCCTGCCTGCACATCCTGCACTTCTTCACCCAGCGCTCGACGTTCGTGGCGAGGACTCTCGTCGAGCAGACCCGCAGGCAGGCCGAACTGATCGCGAAGGTCGACGAGTTGATAGCGAGGACCCCGCTGCCCGGCGGGGGCGACACGGCGTTCGAGCGGCGCTTTCTCGCGTACACGGCGACGAAGCACAGCCAGCTCACCATCTACGGGCTCGACCTGGTGAACTCGCCCGACCGCTGGCCCCTGGACGCCGCCTACCTCACCCTCCAGGCCCTGCGCCCCGCCACGGGCGACGAGGACGGCGGGGTGCTCGGCTCGCCCGGTCTCCCGCTGTCCGCCGAGGAGGCGCTGGCCGAGCAGGATCTGGTGCTGCTGAGAGGGGTGGCGGGCTCGGGCAAGACGACGCTGGTGCAGTGGCTCGCGGTGACGGCCGCGCGGGGCGAGCGCGGCGACCGGGTGCCTTTCGTCCTGCCGCTGCGCACGCTCGTCCGCCGCCCCGACGGGCTGCCCGCGCCCGCCGACTTCCTCGCCGCCGCCCGCGTGCCCTTCCACGGCGCGGCGCCGGACGGCTGGCCCGACCGGGTCCTTGCGGCGGGCCGCGGACTGCTGCTCGTCGACGGCATCGACGAGATCCCGGAAGCCGACCGCGAGCGCACCCGCCGCTGGCTGCGCGATCTGCTCGACGCCTACCCGGGCAACCAGTGGCTGGTCACCTCGCGCCCCTCGGCCGTCCGCGAGAACTGGCTCGCCCCGGACGGCTTCACGGAACTCGTGCTCTCCCCGATGAGCGGCGACGACATCACGGCGTTCGTCGAGCGCTGGCACACGGCTGCCCGCGTCGACGCCCCGGACACCGAACGCCTCGCCGCGTACGAGACCTCGCTCCTCGACGCCGTCCACACCAAACCGGACCTCGGCCGCCTCGCCACCAACCCCCTGATGTGCGCGCTGATCTGCGCCCTGCACCGGGACCGGCGCGGCTATCTGCCGCACGGCCGCCAGGAGTTGTACGACGCCGCCCTCTCCATGCTGCTCGCGCGCCGCGACCAGGAGCGGGACATGCTCCCGCACGACGACGTCCGGCTCACCGAGCTGCCGCAGATCCAGCTCCTGCAGCGGCTGGCGTACTGGCTGATCCGCAACGGCCGCCTGGAGATGGACCGCGAGCGCGCCGAGCGTCTGGTCGCGGACGCCCTGCCGGCCCTGCCCGCCGTCGCGAGCCAGGGAGACGCGCCCACGATCTACCGCCACCTCCTGGTACGCAGCGGACTGCTCCGCGAACCCTCCCTGGGAACCGTGGAGTTCGTCCACCGCACCTTCCAGGACTACCTCGGCGCGAAGGCCGCGGTGGAGGACGGTGACTTCGGGCTCCTCGTCCGCAACGCCGCCGACTACCAGTGGTCGGACGTGATCCGGATGGCGGTCGCCCACGCCCGGCCCCGCGAACGGGCGGACCTCCTGACCCAGTTGCTGGCCGCCGCCGACCGGGCCGGGCCCGCCGGGGGCACCCGGATCCGGCTCCTCGCCCTGGCCGGTCTGGAACACGCCACGGAACTCGACCCGAAGGTGCGGGCCGCCGTGGAGGAGCAGGCGGCCACCCTCATCCCGCCCCGTACGGCGGAGGAGGCCCGCGAGCTGGCCGCGGTGGGCCCCCTCGTACTGGAACTCCTGCCCGGCCCCGAGGGGCTGTCCGAAGCGGAGGCCAGGGCGGTCGTCGTCACCGCGTCCCTCATCACCACCGACGCGGCGATCCCGGTCCTGGCCCGCTTCCGCACCCACCCCTCCCTGCCGGTCCGCTCCCAGCTCACCTGGGCCTGGCACCGCTTCGACCTCCAGCGGTACGCGGCCGAGGTCGTCGCCCACCTGCCGGAGGACGACCTGTACTTCACGGCGCACTCGACGGAGCATCTGCGGGCCCTGCGCTCGCTGGGCGGACGGCGCCGGCTTCAGCTCGAAGGAAACATCGAGGCTCCGGAACTCGGGACGCACCTCCCGCCGGACACGACACTCCATCTCGTCCTGCGGGACAACCAGACCCTGCGCGACCTGAACTGGCTATCGCCATTGCGCCGACTCGTACATCTGGACATCAGCCGCAGTCCGTACGTGGACGACCTCTCCCCATTGGCCGGACTGCCTCTCAGATGGCTGTCGTTGAACTTGATGTCACATCTGGAACAGCCTGACGCGCTGGCTCCTCTTTCGGCCTCGGCAACCCTGCGCGAACTCGACACGGGTGTACCGCTCATGGGCGAATCCCTCGACACCACGCTTCCACGTGACCTGCCGCTGACGTATCTCCGATTCACCAGGGATGCCCTTATGTACACCGGGCTGCGCGGCTTGAGCCATATTCGCTCGCTGAAAACGCTGAGCCTGGCAAACCTCGACACACCGCTCACTCCCGCGGACCGCGAAGAGGTCGCGCTCCTGCCCCGACTCAAGGCAGTGCATCTCAACTGGGCGGCGGCCCCATGGACGGAAGGACCCGTTCTACCGGGCATTCAGCGACTCCGTCTCAACAAATTCACCGGAAACGAAGACCTCTCGACGGTATCGGCTCTGTTTCCCGGGTTGCGGTCAGTCATATTCGTACTCGCCCCGGAGACGACGGCAGTGCCGGAGCGGACCCTCGAACTCTTCCCGGGCATGCACACCGTGGTGAAGACGCACTCCGTGCTCTAGCCCAACCCCACCTGGGCGCCCTACAGTTACCGCCCAGTAATCTCGTCGCCTCCCTGTGGCCCCACACGCCCGTGAGCATGCACCACGAGCCATGTCCCGCAGCGCTCGACCGTGCTCCCCTGCGCCCCCTTGCGAGAGGAACCCCCCACCCATGACCGGAAGCAGCCTGCAGCGCCTGATAGGCGTGGCCGTCGCCGCCACGGCCGCCACCGCGGCCCTGATGAGCCCGGCCGCCGCCGCGACCCCGGCCGCGGCCACCACCGTGGCGTCCGCCGCCGCGGACGTCGACCACGCCACCTGGCAGCAGGACTGCCGGGCCGTCATGGCCGAGGCACTGCCCCATCTGAAGGACCGCATCGCCGACGCGGCCCCGGGCGAGAAGCAGGCCATCGTCCTCGACATCGACAACACCACGCTGGAGACCGACTTCGGCTTCAGCTACCCCTCGCCGGCCAACGCGCCCGTCCTCGACGTGGCCAGGTACGCGCAGGACCACGGTGTCGCCCTGTTCTTCGTCACCGCCCGCCCCGACATCATCAAGTCCGTGACGGACTACAACCTCAGACACGTCGGCTACAAGGTCTCCGGCCTGTACGTGCGCAGCTTCATCGACCTCTTCACCGATGTGGCCGACTACAAGACCGCACAGCGCAAGGCCGTCGAGGCCAAGGGCTACACGATCATCGCGAACATCGGCAACAGCGCCACCGACCTGTCGGGCGGCCACGCCGAGAAGACGTACAAGCTGCCGGACTACGACGGTCAGCTCTCCTGACGCGTCGCCCCCGCGACACCGCACGGCACCCCGGCATGCCGATGGGGCCGGTGCTCGAAAGCACCGGCCCCATCAGTCGTTCGACGACCAGTCGTTCAACGAGCGGTCGCTCTCAGGCGGACCCGGAGGTCACGCCTCCTTGCTCAGGTTGGGACCGGCCCCACCGGCGGCCTGCTCGATCGGCGGGACGTCCGGCAGTGCGGACTTCTCCTCGCCACGGAAGGTGAAGGTCTTGGCCTCACCCTCGCCCTCGGTGTCCACGACCACGATGTGGCCGGGGCGCAGCTCACCGAAGAGGATCTTCTCCGACAGGGTGTCCTCGACCTCGCGCTGGATCGTGCGACGCAGCGGACGCGCGCCCAGCACCGGGTCGTAACCCTTCTTGGACAGCAGTTCCTTGGCGGACTGGGAGAGCTCGATGCCCATGTCCCGGTCCTTCAGGCGCTCGTCGACCTTGCCGATCATCAGGTCGACGATCGTGAGGATGTCGTCCTGGGTGAGCTGCGGGAAGACGACCACGTCGTCGACGCGGTTGAGGAACTCGGGCCGGAAGTGCTGCTTGAGCTCGTCCGAGACCTTGTTCTTCATGCGCTCGTAGTTGGTCTTCTTGTCGCCCGAGGCCGCGAAGCCCAGGTTGAAGCCCTTGGAGATGTCCCGGGTGCCGAGGTTGGTCGTCATGATGATGACCGTGTTCTTGAAGTCCACGACCCGGCCCTGGGAGTCGGTCAGACGACCGTCCTCCAGGATCTGCAGCAGCGAGTTGAAGATGTCCGGGTGGGCCTTCTCGACCTCGTCGAAGAGGACGACCGAGAACGGCTTGCGGCGGACCTTCTCGGTCAGCTGCCCGCCCTCCTCGTAGCCCACGTAACCGGGGGGCGAACCGAAGAGACGCGAGACCGTGTGCTTCTCGCTGAACTCCGACATGTCGAGGGAGATCAGCGCGTCCTCGTCACCGAAGAGGAACTCGGCGAGCGCCTTGGACAGCTCGGTCTTACCGACACCGGACGGGCCGGCGAAGATGAACGAGCCACCGGGACGCTTCGGGTCCTTCAGACCGGCGCGCGTACGACGGATCGCCTTCGACAGCGCCTTGACGGCGTCGACCTGGCCGATGACCCGCTTGTGGAGCTCGTCCTCCATGCGCAGCAGACGCGAGGACTCCTCCTCGGTCAGCTTGAAGACCGGGATGCCGGTGGCGGTCGCGAGGACCTCGGCGATCAGCTCGCCGTCGACCTCGGCCACGACGTCCATGTCGCCGGCCTTCCACTCCTTCTCGCGCTTGGCCTTGGCGGCCAGGAGCTGCTTCTCCTTGTCGCGCAGGGAGGCGGCCTTCTCGAAGTCCTGCGAGTCGATCGCGGACTCCTTGTCGCGACGGACTCCGGCGATCTTCTCGTCGAACTCGCGGAGGTCCGGCGGCGCGGTCATCCGGCGGATGCGCATCCGGGAACCGGCCTCGTCGATCAGGTCGATCGCCTTGTCCGGCAGGAAGCGGTCCGAGATGTACCGGTCGGCGAGCGTCGCCGCCTGCACCAGGGCCTCGTCCGTGATGGACACGCGGTGGTGCGCCTCGTAGCGGTCCCGCAGGCCCTTGAGGATCTCGATGGTGTGCGGCAGCGACGGCTCCGCGACCTGGATGGGCTGGAAGCGGCGCTCAAGCGCGGCGTCCTTCTCCAGGTGCTTGCGGTACTCGTCGAGCGTCGTGGCACCGATGGTCTGCAGCTCACCACGGGCCAGCATCGGCTTCAGGATGCTCGCGGCGTCGATCGCGCCCTCGGCGGCACCCGCACCGACCAGCGTGTGCAGCTCGTCGATGAACAGGATGATGTCGCCGCGGGTGCGGATCTCCTTGAGGACCTTCTTCAGGCGCTCCTCGAAGTCACCGCGGTAGCGGGAGCCGGCGACCAGCGCGCCGAGGTCCAGCGTGTAGAGGTGCTTGTCCTTGAGGGTCTCGGGCACCTCGCCCTTGACGATGGCCTGGGCGAGACCTTCGACGACGGCGGTCTTGCCGACGCCGGGCTCACCGATGAGCACCGGGTTGTTCTTCGTACGGCGGGACAGCACCTGCATGACCCGCTCGATCTCCTTCTCGCGCCCGATGACCGGGTCGAGCTTGGATTCACGAGCGGCCTGGGTGAGGTTCCGGCCGAACTGGTCGAGGACCAGGGACGTCGAGGGCGTGCCCTCGGCAGGACCGCCACTGGCGCCGGCGGTCTCCTTGCCCTGGTAACCGGACAGCAGCTGGATGACCTGCTGCCGCACCCGGTTGAGATCGGCACCCAGCTTGACCAGGACCTGGGCGGCGACGCCCTCGCCCTCACGGATCAGGCCGAGCAGGATGTGCTCCGTGCCGATGTAGTTGTGACCCAGCTGAAGGGCCTCGCGGAGCGAGAGCTCCAGGACCTTCTTGGCACGAGGGGTGAAGGGGATGTGACCGGACGGAGCCTGCTGGCCCTGCCCGATGATCTCCTCCACCTGCTGACGGACCGCCTCAAGTGAAATCCCGAGGCTCTCCAGGGCCTTAGCGGCGACACCCTCACCCTCGTGGATCAGGCCCAGGAGGATGTGCTCGGTGCCGATGTAGTTGTGGTTGAGCATCCGGGCTTCTTCCTGAGCCAGGACGACAACCCGCCGCGCGCGGTCGGTGAACCTCTCGAACATCGTTAATCGCTCCTCAGAGCGGTCAGGCAGTAAGGGGACGCTCCCCTCCCTGTCCTTCCGCAGCTTAGTCCCGCAAGCGGGGACCGCTCATTCCAACTGCCGACACCGTCCTTGGCCTCCTGACCCCGAACGCCGACATCTGCTCCAACCTGATGGTGCGAGACGATGTTCCCGCAGGCCAAGTAGATACCCACACCATCAGTACGCCGGTGGCGAACGTGAGATGCCCGAGCCATGCGTGTCGCCCCTCCCACTAGGGATGTCTTACCCGCACGCACCGACACTCCATGCCGAGTGCCCCGGTTCCCTCCGCTACGGGCGAACACCCTTGCGCCGCCGACCGCCTCCGGGCGCCGATTTCTCCGGCACCCTTCGCACATGACGGACCACCCAGCGTAACCCGGGTGCTCCTGTGACGGTTGGCCTTGCATGGTCCCCACGGTCCCCTTTCCCCGTCGTCCGCCCGATGCGGTCCGTCCGGACGGCACGGTCCGGCACTGGTACGAGAACGAACTGGGATGGGCGACCGTGCCCGGCACCCCGGTCGACCTGCTGACGGGATTGCGCTTCGACGTCCTGGAGGCGCCCGCGGAGGCGGGGTACGCGGCGCTGCGGCATCTGCGGCCGGGCTCTCCGGTGGCCGTGCGGGCGGACCGGATGCTGCTGTTCGTCGCCGCGGGGAGCGCGGAGGAGCTGCCGGGACTCCTCGACTGGCTGGAGTGGGGCTCTCTCACGCTGGACATCGGGGCGACCGGCTCGGGCGGGCGCGTCGAGGCGCCACTGCCGCCGGGCCTGGCCCGCGGTACGCGGGGCGGCCCCGGCGAGGCGGAACCGGGTGAGGAGGGTCCGGGTGGGGCGGGTCAGGCGGGTCACCTGCGTGCCGCCGGCTCGCAGGGGGCCGCCGTCTGGCTGCGGCCCCCTGAGCCTGGCTGCGAGGTCGAGTCGTCGCTGCCGACCCTGTCGGCTCTTGGCGGGGGCGGTGGGGGCGCCCCCGATCTCGTACGTCTCGTGGAGACGATGGCTTCGGAGTGCCATCGCATCCGGCTGCGCGGTCGCTGTGCTCAGCCGTTGGCCTTCTCGTAGGCCTCGCGAATGGACGCCGGAACGCGGCCACGGTCATTGACCTCGTAACCGTTCTCCTTCGCCCAGGCACGGATCTGCGCGGTGTCCTGGCTGCCACCCGAAGCGGCGCGCGCCTTTCCACGGCCACCCGAGGCACGGCCTCCGGTACGACGACCGCCCTTGACGTACGGCTCAAGAAGTCCACGGAGCTTGTCCGCATTGGCAGTCGTGAGATCGATCTCGTACGTCTTGCCGTCCAACGCGAACGTCACGGTCTCGTCCGCCTCGCCGCCGTCGAGGTCATCGACAAGAAGGACCTGAACCTTCTGTGCCACCGGATTTCCTTTCATCGATATCTTCAGGGCCGAGGATCCACGGCAGCTGCCGCAGTTTCGTGTCCCCTGTTATATGCACTACTGCAGTACGTCGGAAAGCAAACCGCTTTTGCTGAGAAAACACAAACCCCTGGGAGAGACCGACGAGACCCGGGAAGACCGGAAACGTGCGCGTTTCGGACATAGGGCCCCTGGGCATGGACCGACGGGTCGGGGGCGGAGGTATGTCCGGAGTATTACGCGGAGGCGATCACAGATGCAGAAGCATCCGGCTGTTGCCCAAGGTGTTCGGTTTCACTCGTTCGAGCCCCAGGAACTCGGCCACGCCCTCGTCATAGGAACGCAACAGCTCGGCGTAGACATCGGTGTCAACAGGCGTCTCACCGATCTCCACGAAGCCGTGCTTCGCGAAGAAGTCGACTTCGAAGGTCAGGCAGAATACGCGGCGAACACCGAGCCAGCGGGCGGTCTCCAGCAACTTCCCCAGCAACTGATGGCCCACACCGGCACCCTTCATCACGGGGTTCACGGCGAGAGTGCGTACTTCCGCGAGGTCTTCCCACATGACGTGGAGAGCGCCGCAGCCGACGACCTCCGAACTCGAACCGGTGCCGCGTTCCGCCACCCAGAACTCCTGGATGTCCTCGTAAAGCGTGACCGTCGCTTTGTCGAGCAGGATGCGGCCGCGGACGTACGAGTCGAGGAGGGCGCGAACCGCCGGTACATCACCGGTCCTGGCCCGGCGGACAGTGAGGGCATTAGTACTGACTTCGGGTAGCTCTGCTGGCATGAGCGGACGCTATCCCCCGGTCGCGCCCTCTGCGGCGGCGGGGTTCTCGCCTGCCGTGTTCTGTACGGGGGGCGTTTCCGGCCCTTGGACGATACGCACGGCATCGCGCAGCGCTTCGCGCTGTTCCGGGGACATCATGCCGAAGAAGGCGACGAGAGCGGCGGTCGGGTTGTCGCTCTGGGTCCAGGCGTCGTTCATGAGTGCCGCCGAGTAGGCGGCGCGGGTGGAGACCGCCTCATATCGATAGGCCCGGCCTTCCGCCTCACGACGCACCCAGCCCTTCTGATGGAGATTGTCCAAAACGGTCATCACCGTGGTGTAGGCGATGGACCGCTCCTGCTGAAGGTCTTCCAGGACTTCTCGTACGGTCACCGGGCGGTTCCACTTCCACACCCGCGTCATGACCGAGTCTTCGAGTTCTCCCAATGGGCGAGGCACAGCAGAACAATAGGGGGAGATGTCGCCGATCACGTGGTGGACGTGGCTTTGGCCGACAAACAGCAACAAAAAGGGCGTACGACTCGAAAAGCTGATGAGTCGTACGCCGTGCCGCGAAGCGCTGCCCGAGCGGTGCTCAGGCCTCGGTGTCGCGGGGGGTCTGGCGGGTGTGCTCGGCACGGGCGAGGACCGCGTCGACGACGGCGTCCTCCTTGGCCTTGTTGGCACCGCCCTGGGTCTTCACGATCGTCACGATCAGACCGATGAAGAACACGGCCATCACTACCGGGGGCACGAGCGCGGAGACGTATTCCATGCCGTCCAGAGTAGCCAGGGCCCGGGGCCGCGCGGGGATCGGGGTCACGAACCGCCGGTCCTACACGGCGGCGAGCTGCCGAGGGGGGCTCTCGGGGTTGGCGGGCGGGGCGGCCGGTTTGCGCCTCGGGGGGAAGACCTCGCCCGGGGTCGGGACGGGGCGGTCGCGGCGCGGGTTCTGCGGGGCGGGCCGGGTGGCCGGATCGCCGGCGGGCCGCTCGGCGGGCTTGCCGCCGGGGAGGGCCGTCAGGCGCGTACGGACACCGGTGCGCGAGGCCGGGACCGAGTGGCGGGCGAGGCGCTCGCGCACGTCCTGCTCCGCGAGCGTGAGGCAGCGGTCGAGGAGGGCGGCCGCGACGGGGTTGCCGCGCAGGGCGCGCAGGGCGGTCATGTCGTCCGGGACCGGGTGGTGGCCGGCGCCGAGGGCCTCCTCCAGGAGCGTCAGATAGCCGGCCGCCGTCCCCGGCAGTGCGGCGCGGTAGCGGGCGAGGTCGGCCAGCAGGAAGGCGCGCAGCCGGGCGCCCTCGCGGGTCGCCTCGTCGACGCTCTCCGCCAGGCGGAGGCAGTCCTGGACGTCCCGGGCCGGGGCGGGGCCGGGGTGAAGGGCGAGAGCGAGCGCACGTCGGAGCACACGCAGCTCCTCCGTACCGAACGCCATGCCGCCGCGGGATCCATAGGGCGTGGGCATGATCGCGACGATACGCGCTAATCAGACAAAACCCACCGACCGACCACGCCGTGGCGTGGCTCCGCCCCAACGCGTCGGAGCGCCGCCGGGGCCCCGTGACCGACTGCGCCGTTCCCCGCGCCCCTGGGGGGTGGGGCGGCGGGTGAGCAGGCGGGTGCGGGTTCATCGTGGTCGGCCGCGGACGACGCATCGGCCCCGGCCCTCACCCCCCCCAGGGGCGCGGGGAACGGCGCGACCGGCCCCAACGGACCCGCAGACAACACACAGCCCCGCACTCCACCCACCCAGGGGCGCGAGGAACTGCGCGACCAGCCGCAGCGGACCCGCACCCGCCCGCTCACGGTCACCTACGAACAGCCACCCAGAGCGGAGCGCCTACGTGCGGGAGACGTTGCGTTCATAGACCAGCCGCAGCCCGATGAGCGTCAGCCACGGCTCGTGCTCGTCGATCACCGACGCCTCGCCGAGCACCATCGGCGCCAGCCCACCCGTCGCGATGACCGTGACGTCGTCCGGGTCCTCGGCGAGTTCGCGGGCCATGCGGTTGACGACCCCGTCGACCTGGCCGGCGAAGCCGTAGATGATGCCGGACTGCATGGCCTCGACGGTGTTCTTGCCGATGACCGTGCGGGGCCGGGCGATCTCGATCTTGCGGAGCTGGGCGCCCTTGACGCCGAGCGCCTCGACGGAGATCTCGATGCCGGGCGCGATGACACCGCCGGCGTACTCCCCGCGCGCGGAGACCGCGTCGAAGGTCGTCGCCGTGCCGAAGTCGACGACGATGGCCGGTCCGCCGTAGAGCTCGACGGCCGCGACCGCGTTGATGATGCGGTCGGCGCCGACCTCCTTGGGGTTGTCCATCAGGATCGGGACGCCCGTCTTGATACCCGGTTCGACGAGGACGGCGGGTACGTCGCCGTAGTAGCGGCGGGTCACCTCGCGCAGCTCGTGCAGGACCGAGGGGACGGTCGAGCAGATCGCGATGCCGTCGATGCCGTCGCCCAGCTCGTCACCGAGGAGCGGGTGCATGCCCATCAGGCCCTGCAGGAGCACGGCCAGTTCGTCCGCGGTGCGGCGCGCGTCGGTGGAGATGCGCCAGTGCTCGACGATGTCCTCGCCGTCGAAGAGCCCGAGGACGGTGTGCGTGTTGCCGACGTCGATCGTGAGCAGCATGCCTACTCAGCCTCGCTCGTGGACGCTTCGGCGGCGTCGCGCAGGTCGAGGCCGATGTCCAGGATGGGCGCGGAGTGCGTGAGGGCGCCCACCGCGAGGAAGTCGACGCCCGTCCTCGCGTACGTCGCCGCGGTGTCCAGGGTGAGCCGGCCCGAGGCCTCCAGGAGTGCGCGGCCGCCCACCAGGGCCGCCGCCTTCTCGCACTCGGCGGGCGTGAAGTTGTCCAGGAGGATCAGGTCGGCGCCCGCCTCCAGGACCTCGCGCAGCTGGTCCAGGGTGTCGACCTCGACCTCGATCGGCACGTCGGGGAAGGTCTCCCGGACGGCCTTGAAGGCCTGGGCGACACCGCCCGCGGCGATCACGTGGTTGTCCTTGACGAGAGCCGCGTCCGAGAGGGACATGCGGTGGTTGACACCGCCGCCGGTGCGGACCGCGAACTTCTCCAGGGAGCGCAGCCCGGGTGTCGTCTTGCGGGTGTCCCGTACGCGCGCGCCGGTGCCCTCCAGGGCGTCCGCCCACGCGCGCGTGGCCGTCGCGATGCCGGAGAGGCGGCACAGGAGGTTCAGCGCGCTGCGCTCGGCCGTCAGCAGGTCCCGGGTGCGGGTCGTGACGCTCAGGAGCCGCTGACCGGCCTCGACGCGGTCGCCGTCCTCGACGTGCCGCTCGACCTCGAACTCGTCGGTGCAGACCACGGAGACGACCGCCTCGGCGATCCGCAGGCCCGCGACGACGCCGGCCTCGCGGGCGGTGAAGTCGGCGGTGGAGACGGCCTCCTCGGGGATGGTCGCGACCGTCGTCACGTCCACGCCGTGGTCGAGGTCCTCCTCGATGGCCAGGTGCGCGATGTCCTCGACCTCGACGGGGTCGAGCCCGGCGTCGGCGAGAAGCTGTGCGAGGGCGGGGTCGAGCCCGCACTCGGCGTACTCGGCGTCTTCGGCGCTGTACTCGCCGCAGCCGCAGCCGTCGCCGCAGCCACCGCCGTCGAGGAGGGGAAGGTCCGGGGTGCTCACTTCTGTCACTGCTCCTGGGGGCTGGGCGTGGGGGTCCCCCCGGTGCGAACGGAGTCGCGGTCCCGAGGGAGTGTCGGGGGGAAGTCTGGGGTGTCGGTGGTGTGTACCGCGAGCGTCCGGTCGGGATTGAGCCGTACGACGATGTGGCGCCGCCAGTCGTCGTCCCGTTCGGCCCGGTCCTCGCGCCAGTGGCAGCCTCGGGTCTCCTCCCGGAGGCGGGCGGCGGCCACGAGGACGCGGGCCACGCACAGGAGGTTGGTCGCCTCCCAGGTGTCCACGCCCGGCTCGGCCGTCTTGCCGTTCTCGTCGAGGGCGTCGCGGGCGTCGGTGTGCAGCCGCTGGAGGCGGTCGGCGGCGGTCTCCAGGGAGATCGCCGAGCGCAGCACGCCGGCGCCGTCCGTCATGATCCGCTGGATCGCGAACCGGGCCTCGGCGGCGAGCAGCGGGTGGTCGGGCTTCTCCGGCCGGGCGAGGGGCGCCTCCACACGCGCGTGGGGGCGGTTCCCGTCGTGACGGTCCTCCCCGTGAGGGTTCTCGTCGCGGCCGTTCTCGTCGCGACGGTCGTCGTCGTGGCGGTCCGCGATGTCCGCCGCGATGCGCTCGGCGTAGACGAGTCCCTCCAGGAGGGAGTTGGAGGCGAGCCGGTTGGCGCCGTGGACGCCGGTGCAGGCGACCTCGCCGCACGCGTACAGGCCGGGGACGGTCGTGCGGCCCCGGGAGTCGGTGCGGACGCCTCCGGAGGCGTAGTGCGCGGCCGGGGCGACCGGGATCGGCTCGGTCACCGGGTCGATGCCGTGGGCGCGGCAGGCGGCCAGGATCGTCGGGAAGCGGTGCTCCCACATGTGCGCCCCGAAGTGCCGGGCGTCCAGGTACATGTGCTCGGCGCCCTGCTCCTGCATGCGCCGCGTGATGCCCTTGGCGACGATGTCCCGGGGCGCCAGTTCGGCCAGCTCGTGCTGCCCCAGCATGAAGCGCTCGCCGTGCTCGTCGACGAGGTGGGCGCCCTCACCGCGTACCGCCTCGGACACCAGCGGCTGCTGGCCCTCCGCGTCCGGGCCGAGGAACAGCACGGTGGGGTGGAACTGCACGAATTCGAGGTCGGACACCTCGGCGCCCGCCCGCAGGGCCAGCGCCACGCCGTCGCCGGTGGACACCGACGGGTTGGTGGTCGCGGAGAAGACCTGGCCCATGCCGCCGGTCGCGAGGACCACGGCGGGCGCGTGGACGGCTCCCACGCCGTCGTGCTGGCCCTCTCCCATGACGTGCAGGGTCACACCGGCCGTGTGTCCGCTGGCGTCCGTGAGGAGGTCCAGGACGAGCGCGTTCTCGACCGTGCGCAGGCCGCGCGCGCGGACCGCCTCGACGAGGGCGCGGGAGATCTCGGCGCCGGTGGCGTCGCCGCCCGCGTGGGCGATGCGGCGGCGGTGGTGGCCGCCCTCGCGGGTCAGCTCCAGGTCGCCCGCTTCGGACTCGTCGAAGTGGGCGCCGGTCTCGATGAGGCGGCGTACGGCGTCGGGGCCCTCGGTGACGAGGATGCGGACTGCTTCCTCGTCGCACAGGCCGGCGCCCGCCACCAGGGTGTCGTCGAGGTGCTGCTCCGGGGTGTCGCCCTCTCCCAGGGCCGCGGCTATCCCGCCCTGGGCCCAGCGGGTGGAGCCGTCGTCGAGGCGGGCCTTCGTGACGACGACCGTCCTCAGTCCGGCGGCGTCGCAGCGCAGGGCGGTGGTGAGTCCGGCGACTCCGGAGCCGACGACCACGACGTCGGCGTCGAGGGACCAGCCGGGTGCGGGCGCGTGCAGACGTATGCCTGTGCTGGTCACGAGGCGGCTCCGAAGGTCAGAGGAATGTTGTCGATCAGCCGGGTCGTCCCGACCCGGGCGGCGACGGCGAGGACCGCCTCGCCGGTGTGGCCGTCCGGGATCTCGGTGAAGTCGGACGGATCGACCAGTGCCAGGTAGTCCAGGGCGAGCGGGGGGCTGAGGCGGGCCGCGTCGTCGAGGACCAGCCGGGCGGCGGCACGGACCGCGGCGGGGCCCCCGGGGGCCGCCTTGGCGACGGCGTGCGTGTCGGCGGCGGCGCGGGACTCGCCGATGGCGCTGAGGGCGTCGGCGCGCGCGTGCGTGGCGGGCACTTCGCGGGCCCGCGCGCACAGGGCCTCCTGGGCGGCGTGCCGGTCGCTGCCCGCGAACAGGGCCTGGGAGAGGGCGAGCGCGGTGCGGCGCTCCACGGCCGAGAGGAAGCGGTTGCGGCTGGACAGGGCGAGCCCGTCGGCCTCGCGCACCGTCGGGACTCCGACGATCTCCATGCCGAAGTTCAGGTCGCGCACCATGCGGCGGATCAGGGCGAGCTGCTGGGCGTCCTTCTGCCCGAACAGCGCCACGTCGGGCCCGGTGAGGTGCAGCATCTTGGCGACGACGGTGAGCATGCCGTCGAAGTGCCCGGGCCGCGTCGCGCCTTCGAGCCGCTCCCCCATGGGTCCCGCGCTGATGCGCACCTGGGGTTCGCCGCCCGGGTAGACCTCGTCCACGGAAGGGGCGAACACGACGTCCGCGCCCGCCTGTTCGGCGATCTTGATGTCGGCGTCCAGGGTGCGCGGGTAACGGTCGAGGTCCTCGCCCGCGCCGAACTGGAGAGGGTTCACGAAGACGGTGACGACGACCTCGCCGGCGCCGCCCGCGATCTCCCGGGCGGTACGGATCAGGGTCGCGTGGCCCTCGTGCAGGGCGCCCATCGTCATGACGACGGCGCGGCGCCCGGTGCGTACGCGCGCGTGCAGTTCGTCGGCGGTGCTCAGCAGGGCGGTGGTCATCGGGCTGCTCCGATCTCGGCACCTGGACCTGGACCTGGATCCGCGCACGTCATCGGGCGTCTCCTTCGGGGCCGTCGGTCCCGCCGGTCCCGTCGGGGCCGCCGGGGCCGCCGGGGCCGCCGGGGCCGCCGGGGCCGAAGGAGACGTCCGGTCCGTCGGGCCCGTCGGCGAGCACGCCCAGGAGGTCCTCGGCGAGTTCCGGCTTGAGCAGGCCGTGGGCGAGCGCGCGGTCTGCGGTCGCGCGGGCCATCGCGAGATAGCCGGCGACGGTCTGCGGGGCGTGCTTGCGCAACTCGGTGATGTGCACGGCGACCGTGCCCGCGTCGCCGCGCGCCACCGGTCCGGTGAGGGCCGCGTCGCCCGACCTGAGGGCGTTGTCCAGTGCGGCGCCGAGCAGCGGGCCCAGCATCCGGTCCGGGGCGTCGACGCCGGCCGCGCGCAGCAGGTCCATGGACTCGGCGACCAGGGTCACCAGGTGGTTGGCGCCGAGCGCGAGGGCCGCGTGGTAGAGCGGCCGGGCCTCCTCGGCGATCCACTCGGGCTCGCCGCCCATCTCGATGACCAGGGCCTCGGCGGCCAGCCGCAGCTCCTCGGGGGCGGTGATCCCGAAGGAGCATCCGGCGAGCCGCTGTACGTCCACGGGGGTGCCGCTGAACGTCATAGCGGGGTGCAGGGCGAGAGGCAGTGCCCCGGCGCGCAGAGCGGGGTCGAGGATCCTCGCCCCGTACCGCCCCGAGGTGTGCGCGATGAGCTGGCCCGGCCGGACGGAGCCGGTGTCGACGAGCCCCTCGACCAGGCCCGGCAGGGCGTCGTCGGGGACCGTCAGCAGCACCAGGTCGGCCCGCTCCAGGACCTGCTCGGGTGTCACCAGCGGCACGTCGGGCAGCAGCTGCGCGGCGCGGCGCCGGGAGGCGTCGGAGACCCCGGACACGGCCACCGGGCGGTGCCCGGCGAGCTGGAGCGACGCCGCCAGGGCTGGGCCCACGCGGCCGGCGCCGACGACACCGACGGTGAGCCGCGCGGGGCGGTCCTTGGGGTCTGGCTGGGGGAATGTACTCACTCGACGGCGGCCTTCCGTTCCAGTCCGCTCGGGGTACCGGACGCTTTCTCGTCATGCTAACGCGATTGGTCCGAGGCCCGTTTCTCTGTCCACAGGCTGTGGGGGACACGGGGCCCCGGGCTGTGGACGAACGCGGGCCCCTGCCGCCGGGAATTCGTGTGACCGCCCGCCATGGCGTCCTGCATGATCCGGAGCATGAGCGATACGGCGGACGGGTCGGAAGTGGCGGAGCAGACGCCCGAACAGCGGCGGGAGCGGCACAGGGCCGCCTGGCGAGGGGCCCGGCGGGCGCTGTGGCGCCCCGGTTTCCGCTCCACGGTCGGTGAGCTGCTGACGGGGCTCACGGACGCCGCGCCGGACGTGTACGACCTGGACCTGCCGGTGGACATGTACGGCAACGGGATCGTCGAGACCCTGGAGGAGCGGGTCGCGGGCCTGCTCGGCAAGGAGGCCGCCGCCTTCTTCCCGTCGGGCACCATGGCCCAGCAGGTGGCGCTGCGCTGCTGGGCGGGCCGTACGGGCAACGCGACGGTGGCGATGCACCCCCTCTCGCATCCGGAGGTCCACGAGAGGCACTCCTTCAGCACCCTCGGCGGCCTGCGGACGGTCCACCCCACGCGCGAGCCGCGGATGCCGTCCGCCGGCGAGGTGCGCGACCTGGACGAGCCCTTCGGGGCGCTGTTCCTGGAACTCCCCCTCCGGGAAGCCGGTTTCGTACTGCCCTCCTGGGAGGAACTGGTCGCCGTCACGGACGCGGCCCGCGAACGCGACGCCGTGGTGCACTTCGACGGGGCCCGTCTGTGGGAGTGCACCACCCACTTCGGCCGCTCCCTGGACGAGATCGCGGATCTCGCGGACAGCGTCTACGTGTCCTTCTACAAGTCGCTGGGCGGGTTCGGCGGCGCCGTCCTCGCGGGCCCGAGGACGCTCGTCGACGAGGCGAAGGCCTGGCGCCACCGGTACGGCGGGCAGATCCTCCAGCAGTTCCCCACCGCCCTGTCCGCGCTGATCGGCCTGGACAGGGAACTGCCCAGGCTCCCGGAGTACGTGGCCCACGCGCGCGTGGTCGCCGCCGCGCTGCGGGAGGGGTTCGCCGGGGCGGGGTTCCCCTGGGCGCGGGTCCACCCCGAGGAGCCGCACACGCACCAGTTCCAGGTGTGGCTGCCGTACGAGGCCGAGGCCCTGACCGAGGCGGGGACGCTGCAGGCGGAGGAGACGGGGGTGTCCCTCTTCCCGCAGCGCTGGGACCCGCGCGGGCCAGGCCTTGCGTTCACCGAGGTCACGGTGGGCGCGCCGGGCCTGGAGTGGACCGCGGACGACGTACGGGCCGCCGTCACGGAGTTCGCGGCACGCGTTCCCCGCTGACCATGCTGCGCGCGCCGCTTCGGCCGCTTCGGCCGCTCGGACTGCGCGGGCGGGTGCGGCCGAGCAGTCGGGTCAGGGCCGCGCGTACCCGCCCTCGGACCGGGCGGCCGGTCAGGGCCGCGCGGAACCTCCGGTGGTCGGGCAGTTCGCGCATGACCTGCCAGTCGTGGGCGCCGGGGGCGGGCGGGGTCGGGTCCCCGTGCTGCTGGGCGCGGTAGGTGTCCAGTAGGTACTGCTGGGTGATGCTCATGGCGGATCGCCTTCTCGGGACGGGTACGGACGTCCGCCCGGACCGGTTCCGACGTCGGCTCCGACATCGGAACCGGCGTCGGTCACGCCATCGGCTCCGGCGTCGGAGCCGGGTTCGGTCCGGTTCCGGGCGTTCTCCGTGGGCCCCGCGGTGCCCCGGTGGACACAGCTTGCGCCGGGCCCGTCGTCGCCGTCCCGTCGATTGACGGCGCTCGTCAATCGGCGACCGCGTTGTCAGTGGCGGGGTGCACCATGAGGTCATGAGCGTGACCATCGACATCTCCGGGCTGCGCAGGGAGCGGGTGGCCGTCGTGCCCTCGCCCCTGGCCGAGTTGTGCATGGCACTGCACGCGCTGGCCGAGCCGGGCCACCACCCCGGTCTCCAGGGCTGGGCGACCGGGGTGACCGCCCGGCTCGACCCGCATCTGGCCGACCGGATGTGCGAGGCCGACTTCCTGTGGCGGACGACGTTCTCGGACCTGTTCCTGCCGTACGCGGGAGCGGGCTGCACCACGCTCCCGGGCGCCACGCTCGCCGAGGAGCTGGACCTGGTCGACAAGCTGACGGACGAGCAGTTCGTCGACGCGGCGCTGGAGTTCACCTGCGCGCTTCCGTACGACGTGCGGGGCGCCGGCGCCCTGGCCGACGCCGCGTCCCGCCGACGGGCCCTTGAGCTGGCCGCCGCGCGCGGACCCCGCCCCGCGGAGTTCACCGAGCGGCTGCTGGCCGACCCGCCACGGATCCGGGCCTGGCTCCGGCAGTTCCTGGAGGACTGCGACGAGGCCTTCTTCGCCGACACCTGGTCCCGGCTGCGCCACCAGCTCGCGGCGGACGCCCGCCGCAAGACGGACCTGCTCGGTCGTCACGGCCTGGCCGAGGCGCTGGCGTCGGTGTCGCCCGCGGTGGCGCTCGACGAGGCGGCCGGCCGGATCGTCGTCGACAAACTGGGCCACGGCCACACGTCGATCCGGGCCGGCAGTCTCCTGCTGGTGCCGACGAGCCTGGGCTGGCCGCATCTCATGGTGCTGCACCGGTACGGGTGGCAGCCGGTGATCCACTACCCGGTGGGCTCCCCGGAGCTGACGGTCCCGACCTCGGTCGAGCAACTGACCCTGCGGATGACCGCGCTGTCCCATCCGATGCGGATGCGGCTGTGCCGGAGCCTGGCCCGCAGCGCGTTCACCACGAGCGAGCTGGCGCAGACGCACGGGATGACGGCTCCCGAGATATCCCGGCATCTGAGCGTGCTGAAGAAAGCGGGGCTGCTCACCACGCGGCGCCGCGGCCGGTACGTGCTGCATCAGCTGGACGTCACGATGGTGGCCCGGCTGGGCAGCGACTTCCTGGAGGGGATCCTCCGCTGAGCGCTCCGCGCGTCTGCGCGGCCCGACATCCGGGCAGGTACACCTGGGCCCAGTCGTCGGCTGCGGGCCGGCGAGGGCCGGTCGCACACACCCTTCCCGGCCCCCGCCCACCCACCCAGGGGGCGCGGGGAACTGCGCAACGAGCCAGACACGACGTCAGGCCGTCAGCCCTGCCCACCGGCCCGTACAAGACCCGTCTCGTACGCGAGGACGACGACCTGCACCCGGTCGCGCAGGCCCAGCTTGGTGAGGATGCGGCCCACGTGGGTCTTGACCGTCGCCTCGGAGAGGACGAGCCGGGCCGCGATCTCGCCGTTCGACAGCCCCTGCGCGACCAGGATCATGACCTCGCGCTCCCGGCCGGTGAGCCGCTCCAGCTCCTTGTGCTGGGGCTCCTTGCCGGCGCTCGGCAGCAGCGGCGCGAAGCGGTCCAGCAGACGCCGGGTCGTCGAGGGCGCGACCACCGCGTCGCCGCTGTGCACGGAGCGGATCGCGGTGAGGAGTTCACCGGGCGGCACGTCCTTGAGCATGAAGCCGGACGCGCCCGCCTTGAGCCCCGAGAAGGCGTACTCGTCGAGGTCGAAGGTGGTCAGGATCAGCACCTTCGGCGGGTTCGGGTCCGAGCAGATGCGGCGGGTCGTCTCCACGCCGTCCAGCTTCGGCATGCGCACGTCCATCAGGACCACGTCGACATCCCTCCCGCGCAGCGCCTGCAGGGCCTCCACACCGTCGCCCGCCTCCGCCACGACCTCCATGTCCGGCTGGGCGTCCAGCACCATCCGGAACCCGGTGCGCAGCAGCGCCTGGTCGTCGACGAGCATCACGCGGATCGGCATGGGGAGGTCCTCCGGTCGGTTCGAATACGTGCACGCGTTGTCGAATGCGTGCACGTGTCAGTGAGCGGGCTTGAGCGGAAGCAGGGCGCTGATGCGGAAGCCTCCGCCCGGACGCGGTCCGGCGTCCAGGGTTCCGCCGACCATGCCGATGCGCTCGCGCATACCGATCAGGCCGTGGCCCTGGCCGTCCACCCCGCCTTCCTCGTACAGCTCGTGCGGGGCGCCCTTGCCGTCGTCCTCGACCAGCAGGCCGAGGCCGTCGTCGAAGTAGACCAGGCGCACGCTCGCTCCGGTGTTCGGCCCCCCGTGCTTCCGCGTGTTGGTGAGCGCCTCCTGCACGATGCGGTACGCGGTCAGCTCGACGCCGCTGGGCAGTGGACGCGGGGTGCCCTCGATCTTGAAGTCGACGGGCAGGCCGGAGGTCCGGCACTGCTCGATCAGTTCGTCGAGCTGCTCCACGTCGGGCTGCGGCACGTACTCGCCGGACTCCTGGTGCTCGCCGGTGCGCAGCACGCCGAGGAGCCGGCGCATCTCGGCGAGGGCCTGCCGCCCCGTCCCGGAGATGATCTCCAGGGCCTTCTTGGCCTGGTCGGGCGCGGAGTCGAGAACGTACGCGGCGCCGTCGGCCTGGACCACCATCACCGAGACGTTGTGCGCGACGACGTCGTGCAGCTCGCGGGCGATCCGGGCGCGCTCGGCGGCGACCGCGACCTTGGCCTGCGCCTCGCGCTCCCTCTCCAGCCGGGCGGCCCGCTCCTCCAGCTGCGCGAAGTAGGCGCGGCGGGTCCGCAGGGAGTCGCCGAGGACCCAGGCCAGGGCGAAGGGCACCGTCTGGAAGACCACTATCGCCGCCTGGCCGGCGGCGCTCTGGTGCTCCTCCGGCCAGCGCAGCTGCGCCAGCGGGGCCGCGAGCAGCCCCGCCGTGAGAGCGAGCCGGGACGCCCAGCGGGTGCCGTTCGAGGCGACCGTGTACGTGATCACCAGCAGCGCGAAGTCGGCGGGCACCAACGGCATGTCCAGCACCAGCTGCGCCGCGCCCATGGAGACGGCGAGGATCAGCATCGACTCGGGCAGTCGCCTGCGCAACGCGATCACCAGGCAGAGCAGCAGGGTGATCGGGACGGTGACGGCCAGATGGTCGGTCCCGGAATCGGAATTCTCCTGACCGGCCGTTCCGCTCGCGACCGAGATCCCGAACACGACGACGGCCCAGAAGCCGTCGACCCATGTCGGGTGCCTGCGGAGAAAGTCATAGAGGCGCTGCACGTAACCCAGCGTAGGGAAGCGTGCAGTGTGCAGGGGTCAACCGGAGGGTCGATCCGTAACCGCCGCTTGTACTCCCCAAGGTGGAGGCCGCCGTGAATGTGGCGTTTAGCCTGGCGCTGTGGCAGCGACGGAGAACAGTGGTGGGCGCAGTGGAGCATGAGACGGCGGGCAGGGCACGCGGGTGGCGCCCCGCGACCGAGGAAGCGCTGTACGGGCCCTCCGGTTTCTATCGCGGGGCCGTGGGTCCCGCGGGCCATTTCCGCACCTCGGTGCATGCGTCACCGCTGTTCGCGGCGGCCGTGGCCCGGCTGCTCCGGCTCGTCGACGAGGCGCTCGCCCACCCCGCCGAACTCGCCTTCGTCGACATGGGCGCGGGCCGCGGCGAACTGGTGAGCGCCGTCCTGAAGGCGCTCCCCGCCGAAGTGGCCTCCCGCGCGCGCGGGTACGCGGTCGAACGCGCCGCCCGCCCCGCCGGACTCGATCACCGTATCGAGTGGCTCCCGGAGCCTCCGCCGGGAGTCTCGGGCCTCCTGTTCGCCAACGAGTGGCTCGACAACGTGCCGGTGGACGTGGCCGAGGTGGACCCGCGCGGCGTGCCCCGCCTCGTTCTCGTGGACGCGGACGGGACGGAGTCCCTCGGGGAGCCGGTGGCCGGGGCGGACGCGCGGTGGCTGGAGAGGTGGTGGCCGCTCACGGCAACGCCCGACGGCCGGCTCCCCGCCGACGGCCCGCCCCCGGCCGAAGGTCTGCGCGCCGAGATCGGTCACCCCAGGGACGCCGCCTGGGCGTCCGCCGTGGCCGCTCTCGGCCGGGGTCTCGCCGTCGCCGTCGACTACGGGCACAGCGCGGGAGCACGGCCGCCGGTCGGCACGCTGACGGGCTTCAGGGAGGGCCGGGAGACGGCACCCGTGCCGGACGGCTCCTGCGACATCACCGCCCATGTCGCGCTGGACGCGTGCGCCCTGCCCGGCGGCCGGCTGCTGAGCCAGCGGGACGCTCTGAAGACGCTGGGCGTGAACGGGGAGCGGCCGTCCCTCGCCCTGGCCTCCACGGACCCCGCGGCCTACGTACGGGCCCTGGCGGGCGCGGGCGAGGCCGCCGAACTGACCGCCCGGGGCGGCCTGGGCGACTTCACCTGGCTGCTGCAGCCGGTCGGGATCCCGGACCCACTGAGCGACCCGCCACCGAACCCGCTGCCGAACCCACCGCCCGAAACGAAACAGCCCTCTACGTAGCGCCCCACTCGCCGACGGGCCCTACGTGCCGTCGACGAGCCCCACTCGCACTCGACGAGCCCTACTTGTCGATGTCCCCCACCACGAAGAACAGCGACCCCAGGATCGCCACCATGTCCGCGACCAGCGTGCCCGGCAGCAGTTCGGCGAGCGCCTGGATGTTGTTGTACGAGGCCGAGCGCAGCTTCAGCCGGTACGGGGTCTTCTCGCCCTTGCTGACGAGGTAGTACCCGTTGATGCCGAGGGGGTTCTCGGTCCAGGCGTACGTGTGTCCCTCGGGGGCCTTCAGGACCTTGGGGAGCCGCTGGTTGATCGGGCCGGGAGGCAGCTCCGCGAGCCGGTCGAGACAGGCGTCCGCGAGGTCGAGGGCGTTGTGGGTCTGCTCCAGGAGGCATTCGAAGCGGGCCAGGCAGTCGCCCTCCTGGCGCGTGACGACCTTCAGGGTGTCCTGGAGTTCGCCGTACGCGAGGTAGGGCTCGTCGCGGCGCAGGTCGAAGTCGACGCCGGAGGCGCGCGCGATCGGCCCGCTCACTCCGTAGGCGTGCACGGCCTCGGGGGAGAGCACTCCGACACCGCGCGTACGCCCCCGGAAGATCTCGTTGCCGAGCACCAGGCCGTCGAACCGGTCCATCCGGGAGCGCACCCCGGAAATCGCCTCACGCGCGCGGCCTGCCCATCCGGCCGGCAGGTCCTCCTTGAGGCCTCCCACCCGGTTGAACATGTAGTGCATGCGCCCGCCGGAGACCTCCTCCATGACGTGCTGGAGCTCCTCGCGCTCGGTGAACGCGTAGAAGATCGGGGTGATCCCGCCCAGTTCCAGGGGGTACGAACCGAGGAACATCAGGTGGTTCAGGACCCGGTTCAGCTCGGCGAGCAGCGTGCGTGTCCACACCGCGCGCGGGGGCACCTCCATGCCGAGCATCCGCTCCACACCGAGGACCACGCCCAGCTCGTTCGAGAACGCGGAGAGCCAGTCGTGGCGGTTGGCCAGCATGATGATCTGCCGGTAGTCGCGCGCCTCGAAGAGCTTCTCGGCACCGCGGTGCATGTAGCCGATCACCGGCTCCGCGTGCTGGATCCGTTCACCGTCGAGGACGAGCTTCAGACGCAGTACGCCATGGGTGGACGGATGCTGGGGCCCGATGTTGAGCACCATGTCGGTGCTCTCCGCGGCGCCGCCGATACCGACCATGGTCTCCGTCGTAGGAGTCATGCGGACAGTGTGTCGTACGTACGCTTGCGATATGGAGACGGGGACCTCGGAAAACGCGGGGCAGACAGCGGGGCAGGCGGCCGGGCACGCGTCCGGGCACGCAGCGGGGCGCACGACGGACGAGCCCGTGTGGATCGCGCTGCCGCCCGGGCTGCTCAGAATGCGAAGGCTGTTGCTGGTGGTGTGGCTGGGGCTGCTGACCGTCGCCACGGGCCTGCTGCTCGGTCTGTTCGCCGGGCCCGGCTGGGCGGCGTTCGCCCTGCTGCCCCTGGCGGTGCTGCTGTGGGGCTGGCCGATGCTGGGCCGCAACTGGCGTTCCTGGCGCTATGCCGAGCGCTCGGACGACCTGCTGATCAGCCGGGGTGTCCTGTGGCGCGAGGAGACCGTCGTGCCGTACGGGCGCATGCAGCTGGTCGAGGTCACCTCCGGTCCTGTGGAGCGGCACTTCGGGCTGGCGAGCGTGCAGCTGCACACGGCCGCCGCGGCTACGGACGCCCGTATCCCGGGGCTCGTACCGGCGGAGGCGGAACGATTGCGCGACCGGCTCACCGAGCTGGGCGAGGCCCGATCGGCGGGGCTGTGACGACGCCACCGGACACCCCCAGGGACGTACAGGATGCAAATGACATACAGGCCAGGACCGGGCCGGTACCGGTAGCGGAATCCCTGCCGCGTGAGCGGCGGCTGCATCCCGTGACTCCGCTGCGGCGCGCGTGGGCGCCGGTCGCCGTGCTCGCCGGGTGGGCCGTGCACGATCCCGACCAGGCCCAGCGGCAGCTGATGCGGCTCACGACGACCGTGCTGCTGGCCACGCTCGCCGCGGCCGTCCTGGGAGCCGCCCTCTACGGGTTCCTGAGCTGGTGGTTCACGCACTTCTCGGTGACCGACACCGAACTGCGCATCCGTACGGGCCTGGTGTTCCGGCGTACCGCGCACATCCGGCTCGAACGGATCCAGGCCGTCGACGTCACCCAGCCGCTGCTGGCCCGCGTGGCCGGCGTCGCCAAGCTCAAACTCGACGTCGTCGGGACCGACAAGAAGGACGAGCTGGCCTATCTGGGCCAGGAGGAGGCCCGGATACTGCGGGCCGAACTGCTCGCCCGGGCCGCCGGTTTCGCGCCCGAGACGGCGCACGAGGTGGGCGAGGCACCGGTACGGCAGCTGCTGCACGTACCGGCCCGGGTCCTCGCCGTGTCCCTCGTCCTGACCGGCGCCACCTGGGGGACGCTGGCCGCCGCGCTCGTCGTACCGCCGCTGCTGTGGTTCGCCACCCACAGCGTGTGGACGGTGCTCGCGACGGCGCTGCCGCTGCTCGGCGCGGCGGGCGCGAGCAGCGTGGGACGGTTCGTCGGCGAGTACGACTGGACCGTGGGCGAGTCCCCGGACGGGCTCCGCATCGACCACGGGCTGCTCGACCGTACGCACGAGACCGTGCCGCCCGGGCGCGTCCAGACCATCCACATCGTCGAGCCGCTCCTGTGGCGGCGCCGCGGCTGGGTCCGGATCGAGCTGGACGTGGCGGGCTCGTCCAACTCCGTGCTCGTACCGGTCGCCCCGCGCGAGGTCGCCGAGTCGGTCATCGCGCGCGTGCTGCCCGGCGTGACCGTGCCGGGCACCCTCGAACGGCCACCGCGCCGGGCGGGCCGGTGCGTGCCGTTCTGGTGGCGGGGTTACGGGATCGCGGTGACCGACACCGTCTTCGTGGCCCGGCACGGGCTGCTGCGCCGCAGCATCGCGCTCGTACCGCACGCCAAGGTGCAGAGCGTGCGCCTGGAGCAGGGGCCGTGGCAGCGCCACCAGGGGCTCGCCGACGTCCGGGTGGACACCGGGGCCAACAAGACGGTGACGGCCCGGCTGCGGGACGCCTCGGAGGCGGCGGAGCTGCTGTACGCGCAGGCGGACCGTTCGCTCACCGGCCGCCGCGAGGCCCGGCCCGACCGCTGGATGGCCTGAGGGCGGGACGCCGAGAGCCGGACATGGAGAGCGCGGACATGCGTGAGGGCAGTGGCCGATCGCCACTGCCCTCACCGGTGTGCTCGGTTCCGGCCTAGGAGACCGCGCTCCGCAGTTCCGTCAGGTCGATCTGCTCCGTCTCGTCGTGCGCGGTCAGGTCGATGACCTGGCCGACACCGCGCGACTCCTCGCCCACGGGCTTGAAACCGGACTCGGCCTCGGCCTTGTGGAGCGCGAGGGCCTCCTGGCCGACCACGTCGGCGAGGTCCTCGTTCTGCACGGCCTCCAGCGCTTCCGCGCCCTTCTGCGTACCGAAGAAGTCGAAACCGCCCTCGACGGAGGGGCGCCGCACGGGCGTGGCCGGTGCGACCGCCACGGCGGTGGGCACGGTGAAGTGCCCGGCGGGGCGCGTGGGCCGCGCGGCGGGCGTCAGCGCGGCGGCACTCGTCCGGGACGGACCCGCCGAGGGCGGCTGCTGTACGCGGGCCACTTCCGCCGGGGTGGGACGCGCGAGGGCGCTGCCCGACGACGCCTCCGGCGCTGGGGCGGTGTCCGGCGCGGGCCGGGACGCGGTGCGGGTCGCGGTGGACTGCAGGGACGTCACGCCGACGGCACCGGACCGTGCGCGGGGCCGCGCGGTCCCGGCGGGCTGCGCGGCGGACTCCGCGTGGGGCCGTACGGATTCGGCGGCCTGCGTGGGTCTCGGGGCGGTCGCGGCGGCCGTGCGCTCGTGCCCGCCGACCGCCTCGGGCTTCCCCAGCGCCTCGCCCTCCTGGCGGGTGTCGGCCTTCGCCGGGGCACCCGTCGTGGCTCCGCCCGCCGTGGCGGCGGAAGCGGCGGCGGCCTTCGGGGTACCGCCCGGCCGGGGCGCGCCCTTGCCGGGGCCGCCCGGCGACGGCGAACCCTTCCGGGCACCGCCCTTCGCGGGGGTCCGCTTGACGGGGCCGCCCTTGGGGGGCGTGGTCGGCGCGGGGCCGCCGGTGTCCGGGTCGTCCGGGGCCGGACCGTCGGACGCCGTGCCGTTCGTCGCCGTGCCCGCCCGCGTCGAAGCTGCGTCTGCCTGCGCCGAACCGGCCTGGGCGGACCGGGAGTCGGCCGTCCCGGGGGCGGCTGCCGCGGCGTCGTCCTCAGCGGCGCCGGCACCGGTGCCCTCGTCAGCCTCGGCTTGGACTTCGGCTTCGGCTTGGACTTCGGTTTCGGCTTCGGCGGCTATGGATCCGTCCGTCGGAGAGTCGGCCGACGCCGGGCCGGACTTCTCCGAAGCCGCTTCCTCCGGAGCCGCTTCCTCCGAAGCTGCCGCCTCGGCGGGGGTGGCGTCCTCGGACTCGGCCGTGGGCCCGTCCTCGGACGGGTCGCCGGCCGGAGCCGCGTCCTCGGCCGCGCGGGCCTTGACGGCTCCCGTGAGCCGGTCCAGCGCCGCGTTGGCCTTCACATAGAGGACCGAGGCCGCGGAGGACGCCGCGAGGGCCGCCTGGACCGTCGCCGCCGTCGCCTCGGGCACCGTCTCCTCGGAAGCCGTGGCTCCGGATCCCTCAGGAGTCGTCTCCTCGGCCGTCGAGGCCGTGTCGGGCGACTCCGGGGCCGGAGCGGCCTCTATCTCGAGGAGCCGGCGGCCCTCCAGCGCGGTGGCCCGCTCGGTCTCCGCCGTGGCGTACCGCCGCAGCAGCGCGGCGTGTTCGTTGCGCAGCCCGGCCAGCTCGGCCCGCTTGGCACGCAGCCGTTGCTCCAGCTTGGTACGCAGCTCGCGCGACTCGTCCAGATCGCTCTCAAGTTCGGCGACCCGCTCCTCGTGACGCCACTCGTCGCTCGCACGCCCGCGCGCGAGGTCCGCGACGCGCATGCCCGCCGACGCGTCCCAGCGGCGCATGACGATCGCGCCCACGACAGCCGTCACCGCGGCGCCCGCGGCCAGACCTCGGAGCACCCACGGTTCGGAGAACAGCCATGGCCCAACGGCGCAGACGGCTGATACGCCTGCGATCGCCGAGGGGGGCAACAGCCGGTGCAGAGGTGGGGAATGGCGGTGACGTCCTCGTGGCATGGCCAGAAACTTACCGCGCGTAGGCGAATGATGGTGCCCCGCATGGCAAAAACGCAGCCACACCGAAACCTTCTCACCGCCCCTTCACCGGACAATCCCCGCACCGGCCGCTCCCGGACCGCCACTTGGGCCTGTCACCAGCGCTCGCACGGGCCACACACGGTCCGCCCGCCGTCCGCCTATTCGAGGCCGGCTCCCACGTGGCCGGCTTGCCACTTCTCGATCAAGCTCCGCGCATTCACCACCGGCCGCGATCCCGGTCTTGCCACCGCACTTCCCGAGATCCGAAAGAATCTTCGGCCCGGTGAATTCCGCGAACTCCACCGCGTATTCGAGTACGGAACCGTCGGCGCCCTCGGCCGCCGGCCGCTCAGGGTCCTCGGCGGAAGGCCGCGCGGTGTCCTCGGCGGAAGGACCGCGCAATGTCCTGGGCGGAAAGGCCGCTCAGCGGTCGCTCAGCCGCCCGCTGAGCCACTGGAGGGTCGCCGGGATCTCGCGCCGCCAGGTGTTGAAGTTGTGCCCGCCGCTGTCGAGGATGATCGACGAGATCCGGGTCGGCTTCTTCGCCCCGACCAGGTCGATGAACCTCAGCGTCTCCTGGTAGTTGCTCTCGCCCTGCCTGCTGCTGCTGACGAGCAGCGAGGTGTTGGGCGCGGGCCGGTGCTTGAGGAACCACATCAGGTCGGCGCTGTCGCGCAACTCCTCGTCCCCGTGGAAGAGATCGCCCGTCGTGGGGTCGGTCGGCGGCCGGTAGTACGGGGAGAGGCCCGCCCCGGCGGCGTACGTTCTCGGGTGGTGGATCGCGAGCTTGAGCGCGCAGTAGCCGCCCGTCGAGTCACCGACGATGCCCCAGCTGCCGGGTTTTGCGCCCACCCTGTAGTGATGTGACACGGCGTCGGGGACGTCCTCGGCGAAGAACGACTCGGTCCGCGGCCCGCCGGGCACGTCCACGCACTCGGTGTCGCGCGGCGGCGCGACGGTCGGCCGCATCATGACCAGGATCATCGGCTGCATCCGGCCGTCCTTGGCCAGCGCGTGGGCGGTCTGCGGATAGTGCAGGCCCTTGATGAGCGCCTCCGCGGTGCCCGGATAGCCGGTGAGCACGACAGCGGCCGGGAAGGTCCGGGTGCGGTACTGCGGCTGGAAGTACTCCGGCGGCAGATAGACGTACGCGGGACTGGCGATGTGCGTCCGCCGGCCCACCAGGTCGACCTTCTGGAGCTGACCGCCGATCTGCGGCCGCGCCCCGCCGGACACGTTGACCTGCCGCGTGCCGACCACTTCGAGCGGCCCGGCCGCGTCCCCGGGGTCGTGGTCGACCACCACGCCCTGCCCTGACTCCCGGCCGAAGAGGTCGGCCCAGCTCGCGTAGAAGCCGAAGGCCTGGTTGGCGCCGAGGCCGACCGACACGAAGACCGCGACCTGAGTGGCCGTCAGCAGGGCGATCCGCCCCGACACGGCACGCCAGCCGCGACGCGCGAGCAGCGGCCAGAACCACACCGTGCCGACGAACAGCAGCACGGCGACGAGGACCACCAGTGCCAGCACCTTGTTGCTCGTGAGACCCATGGGCTGTTCCTGCCTGCGCTTTCCGACCGGTGGCCGACACCGCTTCCTTCACGGCGACTTGCCCCGGTCTTTCCTTGCCCTTTGGAGCGGTTTTCCGCACGGGAGTGAACCTGGCTCCTCAAGACACCGTCCTAGAGGGCGCAATGTCGCCGGATGCCGGATTGGCACCGGATTCAAGGTCTCTCGCAGAACCACGGGATGCGATGTCTGTCAGGATAGATGGCGAAAAGTCGGGCGAGGTTCCGGAACGGACGGGGCGCCTGCGGGGCGTGCTCCGCGGTCCGCGCGGCGAGGCCGTCCCCGCACTGGTCGCCAGAGCCTGCACGCTCGTAGGAGTCCTGGACATCGCCGCGGGTGTCTTCCCGCGCTTCCGCCACAGCCGTATGCACACGCTCGCGGAGGTACTGCCGGGCGCGCTCGGCCCGTTCGCCGCCGCCCTGTCGCTCAGCGCGGGCGTCCTGCTGCTGCTCCTGGCCCACGGTCTGCGCCGGCGCAAGCGGCGGGCGTGGCGGGCCGCGGTGGTACTGCTCCCGGCGGGTGCCCTCGCTCAGTTCACGTACCGGCACTCGCTCATCGGCGTCCTCGTCTCGCTCGCGCTGCTCGCCCCGCTGCTGCGGCACCGCGGCGAGTTCACGGCGCTGCCCGACCCGCGCAGCCGCTGGCGGGCGCTCGCCAACTTCGTCCTCATGGGCGCCGGTTCACTCGCCCTCGGCCTGGTCATCGTCAGCGTCCACCCCCACCGCATGGTCGGCGACCCGAGCCTCGCGGACCGTATCGAGCATGTGCTGTACGGCCTGTTCGGTCTGGAAGGGCCCCTCGACTACACGGGCACCACGTCCTGGACGGTGGCCTTCTCCCTCGGCGCGCTCGGCCTGCTGACCGCTGTGACCACGATCTACCTGGCCTTCCGCCCCGAACACCCGGCCGCGCGCCTCACCGAGGACGACGAGACGCGTCTGCGCGCCCTGCTGGACAAGCACGGCGGTCGTGACTCGCTCGGCCACTTCGCGCTCCGCCGCGACAAGGCGGTCGTCTTCTCCCCCAGCGGAAAGGCGGCCGTGACCTACCGCGTCGTCTCCGGCGTGATGCTCGCCAGCGGCGACCCGATCGGCGACGTCGAGGCCTGGCCGGGCGCCATCGAGCGCTTCATGGACGAGGCGAGGGCCCACTCCTGGACGCCCGCCGTCATGGGCTGCTCCGAGACGGGCGGCGAGGTCTGGACCCGCGAGACCGGCCTCGACGCCCTCGAACTGGGCGACGAGGCGGTGGTGGACGTCGCGGATTTCTCCCTGGCCGGGCGCGCGATGCGGAACGTGCGCCAGATGGTGAAGCGCATCGAGCGGGCTGGTTACGAGACCCGGGTCCGGCGCATCCGTGACCTCGGCGAGGGCGAGCTGGACCGGATCCGCAGGGCCGCGGAGGACTGGCGCGGCACGGACACCGAGCGCGGTTTCTCCATGGCGCTCGGCCGCGTCGGCGACCCGGCGGACGGCGACTGTCTCATCGCGACGGCGCACCGGGTGGAGGGTCCGGCGCGACGGGGCTCCGCCCGGACATCCGGCCCCGGCGGAGCCGCGGACGGAACGACGGCCGGGGCCGGACGGACGACCGGGGACGGGTGGACCAGCGCCGGGCCCGGCCCCTACGGCGACCTGAAGGCCGTGCTCCACTTCGTGCCCTGGGGCGTGGACGGAGTCTCCCTGGACCTCATGCGCCGCGACCGCTCGGCGGACCCCGGCATGAACGAACTCCTCATCGTGGCGGCCCTCCAGGCGGCCCCCCGGCTGGGCGTCACCCGCGTCTCGCTGAACTTCGCGATGTTCCGCGCGGCCCTGGCCCGCGGCGAGAAGATCGGCGCGGGACCGGTCCTGCGGGTCTGGCGCGGTCTGCTGGTGTTCCTCTCCCGCTGGTTCCAGATCGAGTCGCTCTACAAGTTCAACGCGAAGTTCCGCCCCCGCTGGGAGCCCCGCTTCGTCGTCTACCGCACCTCCCGCGACCTCCCCCGCATCGGCCTCGCCGCCCTGCAGGCCGAGGGCTTCCTGAGCCTCGCCCTCCCGCACGTCCTGCGCCGCCACCCGAAGGCGCCCCGCCCCTGCGCCCACGCACTGGCGGAACGCGACGTGCGAGCGGCCTGACCGCCCCCGCCCCGCCGCTCCCCCACGACGGGCCCCGGCCGCCTCGCGACGCCCACCCCCGCGCCGCGCGGTGGCCGGTCCGGGCAGGTCTGCGGACGACGAAGGGAATCATCAGACAGGCCCTAGGCTGGACGGTATGAGCAAGATGAGCGGGCGAGGCCAAGTGTCAGGGCTCCCGGCATGGGACCGCTGCGCGGTCATGGGTGTCGTGAACGTGACCCCCGATTCGTTCTCGGACGGGGGCCACTGGTTCGACACGACCGCCGCCGTCAAGCACGGGCTCGACCTGGTCTCCGAGGGCGCCGACCTGGTCGACGTGGGCGGTGAGTCCACCCGCCCGGGCGCCGCCCGCGTCGACGAGGCGGAGGAACTCAAACGCGTCATACCCGTCGTGCGCGGCCTCGCCTCCGAGGGCGTCACGGTCTCCGTCGACACGATGCGCGCCTCCGTCGCCGAGCACTCGCTCGCCGCGGGCGCCCTCCTCGTCAACGACGTCAGCGGCGGCCTCGCCGACCCGGCGATGATCCCCGCCGTCGCCGCCGCGGGCGCCCCCTTCGTGGTCATGCACTGGCGCGGCTTCCTCCAGGGCAGCACCGTACGGGGCTCGTACGAGGACGTCGTCTCCGAAGTCGTCGACGAGCTGCACGCACGCGTGGAGGCCGTTCTGGCGGGCGGTATCGCCCCGGACCGCATCGTCGTCGACCCGGGCCTCGGCTTCTCCAAGGAGGCCGAGCACGACCTCGTCCTGCTCGCCCACCTCGACCGCCTGCGCGAGATCGGCCACCCCTTGCTGGTGGCGGCGTCCCGCAAGCGGTTCCTCGGCCGCGTACTGGCGGGCCCGGAGGGTGCCCCGCCGCCCGCCCGGGAGCGGGACGCCGCCACCGCCGCGGTCTCCGCGCTCGCCGCCCACCAGGGCGCGTGGGCCGTCCGCGTCCACGAGGTACGGGCCACCGCCGACGCCGTCCGGGTCGCCCGCGCCGTGGAGGGCGCCCGCGCACCAGAGGGAGCCGCGAACGCCGAGGGAGCCCGGTGAGCGCCCCGCACACGGACGTCGAACAGGTCGAACTCGCCAACACGGCCTTCTACGAGACGCTGGAACAGGGCGACTTCGAAGAACTGTCCTCGCTCTGGCTCACGCCCTCCGACCTGGGCCAGGACGAGGAGTACCACGACCCGGCGCAGGCCGGCGAGATCTCCTGCGTCCACCCCGGCTGGCCGGTCCTCAACGGCCGCGGCGAGGTCCTGCGCTCGTACGCGCTGATCATGGCGAACACCGAGTACATCCAGTTCTTCCTGACCGACGTGCACGTCTCGGTCACCGGCGACACCGCGCTGGTGACCTGCACGGAGAACATCCTCAGCGGCGGCCCCCCGCCCGAGGACAGCGACGAACTCGGGCCGCTCGTGGGCCAGCTGGTCGTCGCCACGAACGTGTTCCGCCGCACCTCGGACGGCTGGAAACTCTGGTCGCACCACGCCTCGCCCGTCCTGGCCGAGACCGACGACGACGAGCCGGACGACCCGTCCGGCTGAGGCCCCGAGGCAGGCCGGGCGGCCGATCATCCTCGTAGTACGTTGGTGATCGCGGCCCCGGCCCCGTGGCCCGGCCGTGTCAGTGCCCGCGGGTAGATTCGTTCGAGGCCGGTGCACCGCCCGTACGCGGTGGGACCGGCCCTCACCGACGACGATTGCAGGAGTGATTCGCGTGGATCGTGTCGCGCTGCGCGGCCTCAGGGCCCGTGGACACCACGGTGTCTTCCCCAAGGAACGCGAAGAGGGCCAGACCTTCATCGTGGACCTCACGCTGGGCCTGGACACCCGGCCCGCCGCGGCCGACGACGACCTCACGAAGACCGTGCACTACGGCATCGTGGCGGAGGAGGTCGTGGCCGTCGTCCAGGGCGAACCGGTGAACCTCATCGAGACCCTCGCCGAGCAGATCGCCGAGACCTGCCTCAAGCACGACGGGGTCCAGGAGGTCGAGGTGTGCGTCCACAAGCCGGACGCCCCGATCACGGTCCCCTTCGACGACGTGACCGTCACCATCATCCGGAGCCGTGCATGACAGCGTTCACCGAGGGTCAGAGCGACCCGACCGTACAGCCGGTGCCCGCCTCCGTGGTGGAGCGGGTGGACGCCGCCGACACGACCCTGCAGAACCCGAGGCGCGCCGTGGTCTCGCTCGGTTCGAACCTCGGCAACCGCCTGGAGACCCTCCAGGGCGCCATCGACGCGCTGGAGGACACCCCCGGCGTCCGGGTCAAAGCGGTCTCCCCGGTGTACGAGACGGAGCCGTGGGGTGTGGCGCCGGACAGTCAGCCGTCGTACTTCAACGCGGTGATCGTCCTGAAGACGACGCTCCCGCCGTCCTCGCTCCTGGAGCGGGCCCACGCTGTGGAGGAGGCCTTCCACCGGGTCCGGGACGAGCGCTGGGGCCCCCGCACGATCGACGTCGACATCGTGGCGTACGCGGACATGGTGTCCGACGATCCGACGCTGACCCTCCCCCACCCGCGCGCCCACGAGCGGGCCTTCGTCCTCGCCCCCTGGAACGACGTGGAGCCCGAGGCGCAGTTGCCCGGTCACGGCCCCGTGGCACAGCTGCTCGCCGCGGTTCCCCGTGACGGGGTCGCGCCCCGCGCCGACCTGGAACTCCAGCTGCCCGAGTAGTCGTTAAGGTGCAAGACGCCATCGTGAGAGGAACTGAGTGAAAGAGCTGCGCATCAGGACGCTGGCCGCGGTGTTCCTCGTCGCCGGGGTGCTGTCCTGGGCAGGAGCCCGCCTGTGGAACTCGGTGGGCACGCTGCCCCGGGTCCCCCTGGCCGCCCCCGTCGTCCTGGCGCTGATCGCCGTGGTCCTGCTGGCCACGGCGCTCTCCCTGCGGTCCCGGCTGAAGGCCCAGCGCGAGCGCCGGCCCGACGCCAAGCGGGTCGACCCCATGATGGCCGCCCGCGCGGTCGTCTTCGGCCAGGCCAGCGCGCTGGTGGCGGCCCTGGTCGCCGGGATGTACGGCGGCACGGGCGCGTTCCTCCTGGAGTCCCTGGACATCCCCGCCCGCCGGGACCAGGCCATCTACGCCGGCTTCTCGGTCCTGGCAGGCCTCGCCGTCATAGCGGCCGCCTTCTTCCTGGAACGAGTCTGCAAACTCCCGGAAGACGACGACACAAACGGCACCACAGCCCCGGCCTGACCCTCGCAATGGGGCGCAGCCCCTCCCAAGGGGCGCGGGGAACGGCGCAGTCTTTCGTCTTTCAGGGGCGCGGGGAACGGCGCAATCTTGTCGCCCTTAAGGGGCGCGGAGAAGTGCGCGAACGGCCCCCACCGGGCCGCACCCGGCGATGAACCCGCGCACCCCCCGGCAAGGGCTAGGCGGGGAACGGCGCGACCAGCCACAACGGACCCGCACACACCCACAACGCCCAGCCCCACCCCCTGGCACCCAGCTGCCGCAGGCTACCTCGCCATGATGAGACTCATCGCCTCGGCCCGAGTGGCCGCATCCCGCAACTGCCCCCGAACGGCCGAGGTTATGGTCTTGGCCCCCGGCTTACGAATCCCCCGCATGGACATGCACATGTGCTCGCACTCCACCACCACTATCACCCCACGCGGCTCCAGGATCTCCATCAGCGACTCGGCGATCTGCGTGGTGAGCCGTTCCTGCACCTGCGGCCGGCGTGCGTAGACGTCCACGAGCCGGGCCAGCTTCGACAGCCCCGTGATCTTCCCGGTCGTGCTCGGGATGTAGCCCACGTGCGCCACACCCCGGAACGGCACCAGATGGTGCTCACAGGTCGAGAACACCTCGATGTCCTTCACCAGGACCATCTCGTCGTGACCCAGGTCGAACGTCGTCGTCAGGACGTCCTCCGCCCGCTGCCGCAGCCCCGCGAAGATCTCCTGGTACGCCCGGGCCACCCGCCCCGGCGTCTCCCGCAGCCCTTCCCGGTCCGGATCCTCGCCGACCGCGATCAGCAGTTCTCGTACGGCGTTCTCGGCGCGCTTCTCGTCGAAATCGCCGATCACGCCCTCGCCGTCCAGCCTCACGGGGTCGGTCATCTCGTGCCTCGTTTCTGTGCCTCTCACACGCGCGGACCACGCGTATCCCATACGGGCATACGAAGATGCCGCGCCCCCCAGGCTAGAACCTGGGGGGCGCGGCATGCATTCCGGGCCTGGTGGGACCGCCGGGAGCCGGGGTGTCAGCTCTCGGTGCGGTCCTCGGGGGCCGTCTCGGTCACCGGGAGGGCCTCAGCGGATGCGTTGGCCTTCGAGGTGATCGCGGGGCTGGAACCGTTCGTCCCGTTCGTCAGTGACAGCTCCCTGGGGGAGAGCACCGGCGGGCGGGTGGACGGCGTGCGGCGGGAGGAGCCGGTCCACGCGGGGCGGGCCGGACGCTTGATGAGGGGAGTGAAGACCTCGGCGATCTGCTCCTTGCTCAGCGTCTCCTTCTCCAGCAGCTGCAGCACCAGCGCATCGAGGACGTCGCGGTTCTCGACCAGGATCTCCCAGGCCTCGTTGTGCGCGTTCTCGATGAGCTTCTTGACCTCTTCGTCGACGAGCGCGGCGACCTCTTCCGAGTAGTCGCGCGGGTGCGACATCTCCCGGCCCAGGAAGGGCTCGGTGTTGTCGCCGCCGAACTTGATGGCGCCGAGGCGCTCGGTCATGCCGTACTGCGTGACCATCGCGCGGGCCGTCGCCGTGGCCTTCTCGATGTCGTTCGCGGCGCCCGTGGTCGGGTCGTGGAAGACGAGCTCCTCGGCCGCGCGCCCGCCCAGCATGTATGCCAGCTGGTCGAGCATCTCGTTGCGGGTCGTGGAGTACTTGTCCTCGTCCGGCAGGACCATCGTGTAGCCGAGAGCACGGCCCCTGGAGAGGATCGTGATCTTGTGCACCGGGTCGGAGTTCGGTGAGGCCGCCGCGACCAGGGCGTGTCCGCCCTCGTGGTACGCGGTGATCTTCTTCTCCTTGTCCGACATGATCCGGGTCCGCTTCTGCGGGCCCGCGACCACACGGTCGATCGCCTCGTCCAGCATGTGGTTGTCGATCAGCTTCAGATTGCTGCGCGCGGTGAGCAGCGCGGCCTCGTTCAGCACGTTCGACAGGTCCGCACCCGTGAATCCCGGCGTGCGACGCGCGACGGCCGACAGGTCGACGTCCGGCGCGACCGGCTTGCCCTTCTGGTGGACCTTGAGGATCTCCAGACGGCCCAGCATGTCCGGGCGGTCGACCGCGATCTGGCGGTCGAAGCGGCCGGGGCGCAGGAGGGCCGGGTCGAGGATGTCCGGGCGGTTCGTGGCGGCGATGAGGATCACGCCGCCCTTCACGTCGAAGCCGTCCATCTCGACGAGCAGTTGGTTCAGCGTCTGCTCGCGCTCGTCGTGACCGCCGCCGAGGCCGGCGCCGCGATGGCGGCCGACCGCGTCGATCTCGTCCACGAAGACGATCGCCGGGGCGTTCGCCTTGGCCTGCTCGAACAGGTCACGGACTCGCGAGGCACCGACACCGACGAACATCTCGACGAAGTCGGACCCGGAGATCGAGTAGAAGGGAACGCCGGCCTCGCCCGCGACAGCACGTGCGAGCAGCGTCTTGCCCGTACCGGGAGGCCCGTACAGCAGGACACCCTTGGGGATCTTGGCGCCGACGGCCTGGAACTTCGCCGGCTCCTGGAGGAACTCCTTGATCTCGTGGAGTTCCTCGACCGCCTCGTCCGAGCCCGCCACATCGGCGAACGTCGTCTTCGGGGTGTCCTTGGTGATGAGCTTCGCCTTGGACTTCCCGAACTGCATGACCCGGGAGCCGCCGCCCTGCATCTGATTCATCAGGAACAGGAAGACGACGACGATGAGGACGAAGGGAAGCAGGGACAGCAGGATGCCGACGAAAGCGTTCTGCTTGGTCGGCGAGACCGTGTAGCCGTCCGGAATCTGCTTGTTCTGGTACTTGTCCTGGAGGGTCGTGGCCAGGTTCACACCCTGGTCGCCGATGTAGCTCGCCTGGATCTTCGAGCTGCCCTCGATCTTTTCGCCGTCCTTGAGCTCGGCCTTGATGACCTGCTCGTCGCCGGTAGTGATCTTGGCTTGTTTGACCTTGTTGTCACTGATCGCCTGGACGACCTGGCCGGTGTCCACCGTCTTGTAGCCGCCGGACGAGCCGACGACCTGCATCAACACGACCACGGCAAGGACGGCCAGCACGATCCACATGACCGGCCCACGGAAGTATCGCTTCACGTCCATCCATACGGAGCGATGCCGCCCCGTCCCTCCTGCCATAGTGAGTTTGATAAGACTGTTCTTCGGACGGTACCCCAGCATTGCCACCGGAAGCTGCTCGGTCCGGCTGACAAGCCCCGTCTACGTATGCTCCAACGGCGCGAAACCCGCTGGGGTTCCCGGCCGTCCTACAGGGGCTGGGCCCTTGTCAGGGGGAGTCACCCGTCCAGGGTGCCTCAGCCACCGTAGACATGGGGCGCGAGCGTACCGACGAACGGGAGGTTCCGGTACTTCTCGGCGTAGTCGAGGCCGTACCCGATGACGAATTCGTTCGGGATGTCGAAGCCGACCCACTCCACGTCGATCGCGACCTTCGCGGCCTCGGGCTTGCGCAGCAGCGTGCACACCTTGAGGGACGCGGGCTCGCGGGAGCCGAGGTTGGAGATCAGCCAGGACAGCGTCAGGCCTGAGTCGATGATGTCCTCGACGATCAGGACGTGCTTGCCCTTGATGTCGGTGTCGAGGTCCTTGAGGATCCGCACCACTCCGGAGGACTGGGTGCCCGCGCCGTACGAGGAGACGGCCATCCAGTCCATGGTGACGGGGGTGGACAGGGCCCGGGCCAGGTCCGCCATGACCATGACGGCGCCCTTGAGGACACCGACGATCAGCAGGTCCTTGCCCGCGTACTCCGCGTCGATCTTCGCGGCCAGCTCGACCAGCTTCGCGTCGATCTCTTCCTTGGTGATGAGCACCGACTGGAGGTCGGTGCCCAGGTCTTTCGCGTCCACCCGCATCACTTTCGGTCGTCCCACCGGCTGCTTCCCGGCCCTCCGCGAGGAGGAGCCGTTCCCCGGAGGGGTTGCCCTCCGGGGGAGTCGCCGCCCGAAGGGCGACTCTTTTTCAGCCTTGCCGAATCACCAGTCTGCCACCCTGCCGCTGGGCGACGACCTTGCCCGGGAGGTTGATGGCTCCCTGGCCGCGCCAGCCGGTGATCAGCCGGTCGATCTCCTCGATGTGCCGGGCGAACAGCGAACCGGCGGGTGCCCCGGCCTCGATGGCGGCGCGGCGCAGGATGCGGCGGCGCACGGCGGGCGGCAGGGCGTACAGCTTGGCGCACTCCAGGAGGCCCGCCGCGTCGCGCACGGAGGCCTCTGCGCTGCCGGCCCACGCGTCGAGTGCGTCGGCGTCGTCACGGGACAGCTGGGCCGTCCGGGCGAGCGCTTCGACGACGCCCTTGCCGAGCGCCTTCTCCAGCGCGGGCAGACCCTCGTGGCGCAGCCGGGAGCGGGTGTACGCCGGATCGGCGTTGTGGGGGTCGTCCCAGACGGGCAGCGACTGGACCATGCAGGCCTTGCGGGCCGTCTGCCGGTCCAGGTGCAGGAAGGGACGGCGGTAGCGGCGGTCGGCGCCCGGTCCTCCGGAGACGGCGGCCATGCCGGACAGGGAGCGGGTCCCGGAGCCGCGCGCGAGGCCGAGCAGGACGGTTTCGGCCTGGTCGTCGCGCGTGTGGCCGAGCAGGACCGCGGCGGCCTCGTGACGATCGGCCGCGTCGTCCAGAGCGGCGTACCGCGCGTCGCGGGCGGCGGCCTCGGGGCCGCCCTCCCGGCCGACGGTGACCGCGATCGACTCCGCGGGGGCCAGTCCGAGCTCGGTGAGCCGCAGGACCACCTCGTCGGCGCGCAGATCGGACCCGGACTGCAGACCGTGGTCCACGGTGACGCCGCCGGCGCGGATGCCGAGCTTGGGCGCCTCGAACGCGAGGGCGGAGGCGAGCGCCATGGAGTCGGCGCCGCCGGAGCACGCGACAAGCACGAGCGGCGCACGCGAGGGCGTGTCGGGGACGCGATCGGGGTCGAGCGAGGGGGCGTGATCGGTCAGGACGTCGTGGAGTACGCGGCGGACCGCCAGGCGTATCGCCGCGACCGCAGGATGGGGACCCATGTCCGGTTCCCTTCATGAAATTGTCGGGGGGTGAGCCCGGGTTCGGTCACTCAGAGTGTGTCGATGGTGACAGAACCGGGCCGTTCCCCGAGCATTGCACGCCTACCCATGCCTCACGGTCCCTCGGACGGGTGATTAGAGGGGCGTTCACCTGCCGTCGGCCGGATTCAGTTCACGACTCTGCCTTACGGTGCACCCGCGCGACCCAGTCCGCGGGTTTGGCGATCTCCGACTTGGTGGGAAGTGTGTTCGGCGAGGTCCACACGCGGTTGAAGCCGTCCATGCCCACCTCGTCCACCACGGCGCGGACGAACCGCTCGCCGTCCCGGTACTGGCGCAGCTTCGCGTCGAGGCCCAGCAGCTTGCGCAGGGCGAGGTCGAGGCGGGAGGCGCCGCGGGCGCGCCGCTGCTGGAACTTCTCGCGGATCTCGGCGACGGAGGGGACGACCGCCGGGCCGACGCCGTCCATCACGAAGTCGGCGTGGCCCTCCAGGAGGGACATCACGGCGGTCAGCCGGCCGAGGATCTCGCGCTGGGCGGGGGTCTGGACGATCTCGACGATGGAGCGCGCCTCGTCACCCTCCTCGCCCTCGGGGCGGCTGCCGGCGAGGGACTGGGCGGCCTCGCGGACACGTTCCAGGACGGTCATGGGGTCGACCTCGGTCTCCCCCAAGAAAGACTGGATTTCACCCTCAAGGTGGTCGCGCAGCCAGGGCACGGCCGTGAACTGCGTGCGGTGGGTCTCCTCGTGGAGGCAGACCCAGAGCCGGAAGTCGTGGGGCTGGACGTCGAGTTCGCGCTCCACGTGCACGATGTTCGGCGCCACCAGGAGGAGCCTGCCGCCGCCGTTCTGGCCGGCGGGCAGTTCCCGGGTGGCCGGGGCGAACGTCTCGTACTGGCCGAGGACCCTGGAGGACAGGAAGGACAGCAGCATGCCCAGCTCGACGCCGGTGACCTTGCCGCCGACGGCGCCGAGAACGGCTCCGCCCGCGCTGCTGCCGCGACGTTCCTGCATCTTGTCGAGCAGCGGTTTGAGGATCTCCCGGAACCCGGCGACGTTCGCCCGGACCCAGCCCGGGCGGTCGACGACGAGGACGGGGGTGTCGTGGAGGTCGTCCCCGCCCATCCGTGTGAACCCGCGGACGTGTTCCTCCGAGGCCTTGGCATGCCGGCGCAGCTCCGCGACGACGGCCCTGGCCTCGTCGCGGCTCACCTCTGGGCCCGGCCTTACGAGCCGGGTCGCGGTCGCCACCGCGAGATTCCAGTCGACCATCTCCGCACCACCGATGCTCGTCATGCTGCCAACCGTACGGGAGCGCTGCCGCTTGGGGCAGGGGTGGGCGGTCCGGGTGCTTCTCGTTGATCACCTGCGGATCCGCTGTGGCCGGGTGCGCCGTTCCCCGCGCCCCTGGAAGGCGGCCCCTGGCGGGGCTCGCCGTCAGGGCCGCCGAAAGAGGGATCGGGCCGGGGCGGGGTCAGTCGCAGCCGCAGGTGGCCAGGGCCGAGGCCAGGGCGTCCAGGCGCTGTTGGGTGGTCGTGGCGTCCGTGGGCGGGTTGGACGAGGTGAGGAAGGCGAAGGCCAGGAGGCGGCCGTCGTTGTCGACGACCGTGCCCGCGAGGGTGTGCACGCCGGTCAGGGTGCCGGTCTTGGCGCGTACGAGGCCGGTGCCCGGCTGGCCGTTGTAGCGCTTGCTGAGCGTGCCGGTGAAGCCGGCGACGGGCAGACCGGTGAGGACCGGGCGCAGTTCGGGGCTGTCCGGGTCGGCGGCCTCGGCCAGCAGCGCCGTGAGCAGGTCCGCGGTGAGTTTGTCGGCGCGGTCCAGGCCGCTGCCGTCGGCGAACTTCGCGCCCTTGAGGGGCAGCCCGAGCTTCTTCAGCTGCGCGTGGGTCGCCGCGCCGCCGCCCTTGAAGCTCGCCGGTTCGTCGAGGGCGAGGGCGCTCTGGCGGGCGAGGGCCTCGGCGATGTCGTTGTCGCTGCTGGTCAGCATGCGTTCGACGAGCGCGGACAGGGGCGGCGACTTGACGGTGGCGAGGGCCTTGGCGCTGCCGGACGCCCTGGAGGTGCCGGGAACCGTGGTCTTGATGCCCCGCTCGTGGAGGAGGTCGGCGAACTTCCGGGCCGCGTCGCCCGCCGGGTCCTTGCTGCGGTCCGCGGGGCCGCTGGAGGAGTCGTCGAGGCGGCCCTCGTCGGCCATCAGGGCGGTGACCCGGGCGAGGTTGGTGTTGTCTGCGCCGATGGGGTGCGCGGCGGAGCCCTTGTAGAGCGAGGTGTCGTACGAGAGCGTCACCTCGGTCTTCTTGCGGGACTTGAGGGCGCGGGCGGTGTCGTCGGCGAGGGAGCGCAGGCTCGCGTTGCCGTTCGCGTCCTTGCGGGCGGTCAGGGTGGGGTCGCCGCCGCCGACGAGGACGACCTCCTCGGTGCCGGGTTCGAGGACCGCCCTGGTCGCGATGCGGTGGTCCGCGCCGGCCGCGGTGAGCGCCGCCACGGCCGTGGCGATCTTCGTGGTGGAGGCCGGGGTCAGCGGATCGTCCGCGCCCTTGCCGTACAGGAGTTTGCCGGTGGCCATGTCGACGACGGCGCCCGCACGGTCGGAGCCGAGCGCGGGATCGTCGAGCAGCGGCCCCAGGACGCTCCCCAGGGCCTTCTCCGTCGGGGACGGTACGGAGCCCTTGAGGCCGCCCAGACCGGCGAGCACGGACGCGGCGCTCGGCGCGGGCGCCGGTTCCTTCCCGGACGTACCGGGCGCGGAGCCGTGATCTGCGCCACCTGCGCGCTCCCGCGATGCGGCCCAGTCGCGCTCCGCCGTACGCTGGCCGGTGGAGTCCCAGGGCCCGGCCGCGGTGACCACGGTGGCCGCCACGACGAGTCCGAGGGTGGCGGCTCCCGTCGTGAACTGCACGGTGGACGGCCGCTTGACCAGCGGTTTCACCACTCCAGTCGCCCGGGCGAGCGGTGGTTTCACAGCTTCCGCCGCCCGTACGAGCGGTGGCTTCACGGCTTCCGCCGCCCGTACGAGTCGCGGTTTGACGGATCGCGCGACCCGCACCACATGCGGTCTCGCGGCCCGCCAAGCCTTCAGCTCTGGCACGACCACCAGCCCCTTTCGCGATCACACACCTGCGTGAGGGACACTTAACCACCAGAACTATGTGCTGATCATGGAGGAGCCACCGGTGGAGTTCGACGTCACGATCGAGATTCCGAAGGGTTCACGGAACAAGTACGAGGTGGACCACGAGACCGGTCGGATCCGTCTGGACCGTCGCCTCTTCACCTCGACCAGCTACCCGGCCGACTACGGCTTCGTCGAGAACACTCTCGGCGAGGACGGCGACCCGCTGGACGCTCTGGTCATCCTGGACGAGCCGACCTTCCCCGGTTGCCTCATCCAGTGCCGCACGATCGGCATGTTCCGTATGACGGACGAGGCCGGCGGCGACGACAAGCTGCTGTGCGTCCCCGCGCACGACCCGCGTGTGGAGCACCTGCGGGACATCCACCACGTGTCGGAGTTCGACCGTCTGGAGATCCAGCACTTCTTCGAGGTCTACAAGGACCTGGAGCCGGGCAAGTCCGTCGAGGGCGCCAACTGGGTGGGCCGCACGGACGCCGAGGCCGAGATCGAGCGTTCGTACAAGCGCGCCAAGGACGCGGGCGGTCACTGATCCCCCTGTGTCCTGCGGGCCGCGTGACCCCGACCGGGTCGCGCGGCCCGTTTGTGTATCAGTGCGCATACTGGGGCGTACTGGACGTGCGAACCGGGAGTAGTGCGTGACGGAGTCGGACGCCGAGGACCGCAAGCCGCAGTCGGACGAGGCACGCAGCGCCTTCGTCCCGCCGAGCGGTGTGGTCACGCAGGCCCCACCGGTCGAGGAGGAGTCCTCCACGACGTCCGAGTTCGCGCTGCCCAAGGGCTACGGCGCTCCGCACACGCCCCTCGCCGACTCCGAGGGGTCGGCGTTCAACACGCCGCGGACCTACAGCTCCCGGGACGCGCCGCCCGCCTTCACCCCGCCCGCGGGCATACCGCGGGTCGACCTCATCAAGGACGCGCCCTGGCAGGACCGGATGCGCACGATGCTGCGCATGCCGGTCGCCGACCGGCCCGTGCCCGAGACCGTGCAGAAGACGGAGGACGAGGGCCCCGCCGTACCGCGCGTCCTCGACCTGACCCTGCGAGTCGGCGAGCTGCTGCTCGCGGGCGGCGAGGGCGCCGAGGACGTGGACGCGGCGATGTTCGCCGTCTGCCGCTCCTACGGCCTCGACCGCTGCGAGCCGAACGTCACCTTCACCCTGCTGTCCATCTCGTACCAGCCGTCGCTGGTCGACGACCCGGTGACCGCGTCGCGGACCGTGCGGCGCCGGGGCACCGACTACACGCGTCTGGCGGCTGTGTACCAGCTCGTCGACGACATCAGCGACGACGAGATCGAGGTCTCCCTTGAGGAGGCCTACCGGCGGCTCGCGGAGATCCGCCGCAACCGGCACCCGTACAGCGGCTGGGTGCTGACCCTCGCCACCGGGCTGCTGGCGGGCGCGGCCTCCGTGCTCGTCGGTGGTGACATCATCGTGTTCGTCGCGGCGGTCGTCGGCGCCATGCTGGGCGACCGGCTGGCGTGGCTGTGCGCCGGGCGCGGGCTGCCGGAGTTCTACCAGTTCACGGTGGCCGCGATGCCGGCCGCCGCGATCGGCGCGGCGCTCACGATCGCGCACGTCGACGTGCGGGCGTCCGCGGTGATCACCGGTGGGCTGTTCGCGCTGCTGCCCGGGCGGGCGCTCGTGGCGGGCGTGCAGGACGGCCTGACCGGTTACTACATCACCGCGTCGGCCCGGCTCCTGGAAGTCATGTACTTCTACGTCGGCATCGTCATCGGCGTCCTGGTGATCCTGTACTTCGGTGTGACGCTGGGCGCCCAGCTCAACCCGGACGCGGCCCTGCTGTCGACCAACCGGCCGCTGTGGCAGATCGGCGCGTCGATGCTTCTGACGCTCGCCTTCGCGGTGCTGCTCCAGCAGGAGCGTTCGACCGTGCTGGTCGTGACCCTCAACGGCGGGGTCGCCTGGAGCGTGTACGGCGCGATGCACTACGCGGGCGGGATCTCACCGGTCGCCTCGACGGCCGTGGCGGCCGGTCTCGTGGGGCTCTTCGGGCAGCTCATGTCCCGTTACCGGTTCGCCTCCGCGCTGCCGTACACGACCGCCGCGATCGGGCCGCTGCTGCCCGGTTCCGCCACGTACTTCGGGCTGCTCGCCATCGCCCAGAACGACGTCGACGAGGGCCTTGTGCAGCTCACCAAGGCCGCGGCGCTCGCGATGGCCATCGCCATCGGGATGAACCTGGGGTCCGAGATCTCGCGGCTGTTCCTGCGGTTGCCGGGGGCGACGGCGGGTGCCCGGCGGGCGGCCAAGCGCACCCGGGGGTTCTGAGGCGGGGTACCGGCCGTCGTTCTGTGGCTGACGGCCGGTGGGCCCGAGCGCGCCCACGCGGCGGAGCCGCACATCGAAACGGCCCCGCGCCCCTGGGGGCGCGGGGCGCTGATCAGTTGCGGCCGTAGTCCTGGCCGTACGGGTAGGGCTGCTGCCGGCCCTGCTGGTACTGCTGCTGGTCCTCGGGGTACTGCTGGGCGTGCTGCCCGTAGCCCTGCGGGTACTGCTGCCCGCCGTAGTTCTGGTCCTGGCCGTACGGCTGCTGCTGGTAGTGGTCCTGCTGCTGGATCTGGTTGCCGTACTGGTCGTACTGCTGCTGGTGGCCCTGGTCGCCGTAGCCCTGGTCCTGGCCGTACTGCCGGCCCTGGTCGCCGTAGCCCTGCTGCTGTCCGTGGTCGTTCTGGTGGGCCTGCGGGATCTGGCGGAGCTGGGCCGTGCGGTCGTCCATGGCGGGGCCCGCCGGCGGGACGTGGGCAGCCCGGGGCTCGGACTGCGCCTGGTCCGCCGCGTTCTTCTTGGACTTTCCGCGGGCGCGCAGGAACTCGATGATGATCGGGACCACCGAGATGAAGACGATCAGGAGCAGGATCGGCTCGATGTTCTTGTGGACGAACTCGATGCTGCCGAGCCAGGAACCGAGCAGCGTGACCCCGGCGCCCCAGAGGATTCCGCCGATCACGTTGAAGATCAGGAACGAGCGGTACTTCATGCCGCTGACACCGGCGATGATCGGCGTGAACGTGCGCACGATGGGCACGAAACGGGCCAGCACCAGCGATTTGGGGCCGTACTTCTCGAAGAACTCGTGCGCCTTGGTGACGTTCTCCTGCTTGAAGAGGCGGGAGTCCGGCCTGGTGAAGAGCGACGGTCCGACCTTCTTGCCGAACATGTAGCCCGCCTGGTCACCGAGGATCGCGGCGACACAGATCAGGGCGATCGCGCCCCACAGCGGGAAGTCCAGGGTCTTCGCGGTGATCAGCATGCCCGCCGTGAACAGCAGCGAGTCACCCGGCAGGAAGAAGCCGATGAGCAGGCCGGACTCCGCGAAGACGATCAGGAGCAGACCCCAGATACCGAACGAGTCCAGCAGGTAGTCCGGATCCAACCAGCTTGGGCCAAGGGCAAGCGTCGTCACGTTTCCGGGCTCCTGAGGGTGGTGGATGCGGCGGCGGGCGAAGGTGTGGCCGACCAAAGTTATCAACGCGCCACGATGTGACCAGGTTCCACCGGCTCCTACAGGATGCACTGTGCCCCGACTGGGACAAAGCTGTGAGCCATGGGTATCGAAGAATACGGCGGCGGTCAGGGCCCTCAGCCCGACGTACTGGTCGTGACGACGAACGACGTACCCGGCTACCGGGTCGAACAGGTCATCGGTGAGGTCTTCGGACTGACCGTCCGCTCCAGGCATCTGGGCAGCCAGATCGGCGCGGGGCTGAAGTCGATGATCGGCGGCGAGTTGAAGGGCCTCACCAAGACCCTGGTGGAGACCCGCAACCAGGCCATGGAACGGCTCGTCGAGCAGGCTCGGGCACGGGGCGCCAACGGCGTGCTGATGTTCCGCTTCGACGTGACCGACGCGCAGGACGTGGGCACGGAAGTGTGCGCGTACGGCACGGCCGTGGTGATGGTCAAGGAGTAGGCAGCCGGGCAGCGGACGGTCGGGGAACAGACGGTCGAGGAACGGCGCAGACCTTCGGTAAGGGGCGTCCGCCATTGCGGGCGCCCCTTACCCGTTGTCACGCGTGCCGCGCCGCGTTCGCCGTGATCGCGCCCCGCAGGTGCTCGGCGAGCCCCGGGCGCACGGAGTCGTAGAACTCCTTGAACCGCTCGTCGGACACGTACATCTCGCCGAGCCCCCGATGGATGTCGTACGAGCACTCGTAGAACCAGCGGGTGATGTGCTGCCGGTGTTCCTCGGCCATGTCCATGGCGCGCTCCCCCGTGGCGGGCTCGCCGGACTCCATGAGGGTGTCGTAGCGCTCGCCCCAGGAGGCGACCTCGGCCTGCATGCGTTTCCAGTCGTCCTTGCCGTAGAGGGCGGCCCGGCGCTGCGACTCGGCGTACGCCTCCGTGCCGCCCCAGCGGCGCTCCGCCTCCTCGGCGTGCTCCTCGGGGTCCTTGTTCCCGAAGACCTCGAACCTCTCCTCGGGTGTCAGATCGATGCCCATCGTGCGTGCCTCCATGGCGTGCTCCACGGCCGCGGCCATCTTCTGCAGCTTCTCGATCCGGGCGGTCAGCAGGTCGTGCTGGCGGCGCAGCTGCGCGCGCGGGTCCGCCTGCGGATCGTCGAGCAGGGCCGCGACCTCGTCGAGCGGAAACCCCAGCTCCCGGTAGAACAGGATCTGCTGCAGCCGGTCGAGGTCGGCGTCGCTGTAGCGCCGGTGGCCCGCGTGGCTGCGCCCGCTCGGTACGAGCAGTCCGATCTCGTCGTAGTGGTGCAGCGTCCGCACCGTCACTCCGGCGAAACCGGCGACCTGTCCCACAGGGAAGCTCATGGCCTCCGCCTCCTCCTGCCAGGCCTCGTCTTCGGCCTCTTCATCGGCTCTTGCTGTGGCCTCTCGCTTGGGCCTTTCGCTTGGGCCTTTCGCTTGGGCCTTTTCGGTACGCAGCCCAGGCTGAGGCATCACGTCACGTGAGGTGCAAGCCGGAAACCCACCGGCCGTCATGTCGGCTTTACCCGCTTTTGGCGAGGGGGTGGCCCACCATGGAGACCCAAGGAGACCTGGCCCCCCCACCCAGACGACCGGAGGCATCATGCCGCTCCACAAAGGCCCCGCGAAGTCCGACGAGCGCACCTCGACCGTCAACCCCTTCTACGGGGAGGCGAATCCGGTCGGCGGCATGACCGAGGCCCCGCCCCAGCACCGGCTGCCCGACGGGCCGCTGGCGCCCTCGACCGCCTATCAGCTGGTGCACGACGAGCTGATGCTGGACGGCAACTCCCGGCTCAACCTCGCGACCTTCGTCACCACCTGGATGGAGCCGCAGGCCGACGTGCTGCTGGGCGAGTGCCGGGACAAGAACATGATCGACAAGGACGAGTACCCGCGCACGGCCGAGCTGGAGCGCAGGTGTGTGGCGATGCTCGCCGACCTGTGGAACGCGCCGGATCCGGCCGCCGCCGTCGGGTGTTCGACGACCGGGTCGAGTGAGGCGTGCATGCTCGCGGGCATGGCGCTCAAGCGCCGCTGGGCCAAGCGCAACGCGGACCGCTATCCGGGAGCGGGAGCCCGCCCGAACCTCGTCATGGGCGTCAACGTGCAGGTCTGCTGGGACAAGTTCTGCAACTTCTGGGAGGTCGAGGCCCGCCAGGTGCCCATGGAGGGCGACCGCTTCCACCTCGACCCGCGGGCCGCCGCCGAACTCTGCGACGAGAACACCATCGGGGTCGTCGGCATCCTCGGCTCCACCTTCGACGGCTCGTACGAGCCCGTCGCCGAACTCTGCGCCGCGCTGGACGAGTTGCAGGAGCGCACGGGCCTGGACATCCCCGTCCACGTGGACGGCGCGTCCGGCGCGATGGTCGCCCCCTTCGTCGACGAGGACCTGGTCTGGGACTTCCGGCTGCCGCGCGTCTCCTCCATCAACACCTCGGGGCACAAGTACGGGCTGGTCTACCCGGGTGTCGGCTGGGCGCTGTGGCGCTCGGCCGCCGAACTGCCGGACGAACTGGTCTTCCGGGTGAACTACCTGGGCGGCGACATGCCGACCTTCGCGCTCAACTTCTCCCGCCCCGGGGCCCAGGTGGTGGCGCAGTACTACACGTTCCTGCGGCTGGGCCGCGAGGGCTACCGGGCCGTCCAGCGGACGACCCGGGACGTCGCCATGGGGCTCGCCGAGCGGATCGGGGCGCTCGCCGAGTTCCGGCTGCTCACCCGGGGTGACCAGTTGCCGGTGTTCGCCTTCACCACCGCCCCGGACGTCACGGCGTTCGACGTCTTCGACGTGTCCCGGCGCATGCGCGAACGCGGCTGGCTGCTGCCCGCGTACACCTTCCCCGCCAACCGTGAGGACCTCTCCGTGCTGAGGGTGGTGTGCCGCAACGGCTTCTCGTCCGACCTCGCCCAGCTGTTCCTTGAGGACCTGTGCCGCCTCCTGCCCGAACTGCGCCGCCAGTCGGAGCCGGTGACGGGCGACAAGGACGCGGCTACCGGCTTCCACCACTGAGGAGCAAGGGGTGGCCGGGTCCCCGGCCACCCCTTCACCACCACGCGCCCGGCTACTTGCTCAGCGCCCCGAACCTCCACACCGCCAGCGGGAAGAACACCGCCAGCAGGGCCAGCGGCCAGGCGACCGCCGCCCAGACGTGCCCCGCCTCGGCGCCCGGGGAGCCGAAGAGGTCCCGTACCGCCGTGGCCGTCTGGGACAGCGGGTTCCATTCGACGACCGTCGCCAGCCAGTCCGGCATGGACTCGGGGGTCGCGATGGCGTTGGACAGGAAGCCGACGGGCCAGACCAGGATCTGCACGGCCTGCACCATCTCCGGCTTCCCGGCCACCATCGCCAGCAGGATGCCGATCCACAGCATCGCGAACCGCAGCAGCAGAAGCAGGCCCACGGCGCCCAGGAACGCGCCGAGGGTGCCGTGCGCGCGCCAGCCGAGCGCGTACCCGACCCCCATCAGCACGAACAGGCCGAGCGCCGACTGGAGCATGTCGGCGGCCGAGCGGCCGACCAGGACGGCCCCGTCGGTCATCGGCATCGACCGGAAGCGGTCGATGACTCCCTTGTTGAGGTCCTGGGTGACGGCCAGCATCGTGCCCTCCAGGCCGAAGGCCATGGTCAGCGCGAACATGCCGGGCACCAGGAAGTCGACGTAGTCACCCTCGACGCCCCGGCCGCCGCCGATCAGGTAGCTGAACATCAGCAGGAGCATCACGGGGAAGACCAGCCCGACCAGGACCTGCGCCGGCTGCCGCACCCAGTGGGCGAGTTCGCGGCGGGTCATGGTCCAGGAATCACTCAGCGCGTACGTGGTCACACCGCCTCCTTCGCGGGGTCGGAGCCGAGGTCGCCGTCCGCGGTCAGACGCAGGAACACCTCGTCCAGCGTCGGCCGCCGCAGGGCCACGTCCTCCGCCTCCATCCCGGCCTCCTCCAGGGTGCGTACGACTCCGGCGAGCGCCCTCATACGGTCGGTGACCGGGGCGCTCAGCAGCCGCCGGTCCACGTCCACCGTGATCTCCGCCCTGGGCAGCGGCAGCAGGGCCACCGCGGCTCCCAGCTGACCGCCGTCCCGCAGCACCACGTCGATACGGTCACCGCCCGCCAGTGCCTTCAGCTCGTTCGCCGTGCCGCCCGCGACGACCTGCCCCCGGTCGACGAGCGAGATCCGGTGGGCGAGCTGGTCCGCCTCCTCCAGGTACTGCGTGGTGAGCAGCACCGTCGTGCCGCCGCCGACCAGGGAACGCACCGCCGCCCACACCTCGGCGCGGCCGCGCGGGTCGAGGCCCGTGGTCGGCTCGTCGAGGAAGAGCACCTCCGGTTCGGTGATGAGCGAGGCGGCCAGGTCCAGGCGCCGCCGCATGCCGCCGCTGTACCGCTTCACCGCCTTGCGACCGGTGTCCGCGAGGCCGAAGCGGGCCAGGAGCTCGTCGGCCCGTACGCGCGCGTGGCGGGCGCCCAGGTGGTGCAGGCGCCCGAACATCTCCAGGTTCTGGTGGCCGCCGAGCTCTTCGTCGAGTGCCGCGTGCTGGCCGAGCAGGCCGATGCGGCGGCGCACCTCCCGGGCCCCGGTCACCACGTCGTGCCCGGCCACCTCCGCGCGGCCCCCGCCGGGGCGCAGCAGCGTGGACAGGACCCGGACCAGGGTCGTCTTGCCCGCGCCGTTCGGGCCGAGCAGCGCGTGCACCGTGCCGCGCCCGACCCGCAGGTCGAGCCCGTCCAGCGCGTACTTGCCCTCGCGCCCGCTTCCGTACCGCTTCCGAACGCCCTCGACGACGATCACGTCGTTCATTGGGCTCCCTCCCTATCCAGGTAATCAAACTTGACTACCCATGCATCGACGGGGGGTATGCCCGCTGTGGGTTTTAGTCAAACTTGATTAACCGGCGTCTTCCGGATGCGTCTCCCCCGTGCCGTACGGGTTCTCCTCGCCCTCCGCCAGCACCCCCACGAACGGCTCGCCCTCGCCCGCGAAGGTGTACGCGCCGTCCTTGATCCGCTGGATCAGGCCGCGGGTCCACTCGGCGCCGCTGTCGGCGGAGTGGACCCAGAAGTTCATGATCTCGCCGATGTGACCGAGCTGTTCGGGACCGTCCTCCGGCACGTAGTGCTCGGTGACGGCCGTGCGCCATTGCTCGATGACCCGCACCCGCTCCTCAAGGAGTTCGAGCGCCTCCTCACGGCCGAGGTCCACCACGAAGCCGAGCGCCGCGGAGAGGACGTCCGGCTTCTGGTCGTACGAGGTCAGGGACTCGCGCAGGAGTGTGAAGTACTCCTGGGTGCCCTTCTCCGTGATCTCGTACTCCGTGCGCGGCGGTCCGCCGGCCGTGGAGGGCGCGATCTCGTGGGCGATCAGCATCTCCTGCTTCGCCATCTGCTTGAGCGCGTGGTAGATCGAGCCCGGCTTGGCGTTGGACCACTCGTGCGCGCCCCAGTACTCCAGGTCGTTGCGCACTTGGTAGCCGTGGGCCCGGCCGTGCTGACGTACGGCACCCAGGACGAGAAGGCGGATCGCTGACATGCTGTCAAGCGTAGGACGCCCCGCTCCGCTCCGGGCGCCGGGCCCCGCCGTGGCTCGGCCCCGGTCGGTCAGGATGATGTGCTCATGCTGGGCAGCTCGACGGGCGAGATCGCCGGGCCTGCCCCTCGCTTCAGTGATCGGATACGCGGCAGACATGCACCCGGTGAACACCTGGGTGCATGTCTGCTCGGTCGGTCGGGAGCCGGATCCGAGCCGTCAGAACGGGAAGAAGCTGCGGCCGTGCTGGATCGAGATCCACTTCTGGGTGGTGAAGGCCTCGACCGTGGCCTCGCCGTTCAGCCGGCCCACGCCCGAGGACTTCTCGCCGCCGAAGGGGACCAGCGGCTCGTCGTGCACGGTGCCGTCGTTCACGTGGAACATGCCCGTGTCGATCCGCTTGGCGAAGGAGACACCGCGCTCGACGTCGGCGGTGTGCACGGCGCCGCTCAGCCCGTACGGCGTGTCGTTGACGATCCGCACCGCCTCCTCCTCGCCGTCGAACGGGACGAGGAGCGCGACGGGGCCGAAGATCTCCTGCCGGAGGACGCCGGAGTCGGCGGGCAGACCGGTCAGGACGGTCGGCTCGACGAGGTTGTCGGTGGTGGTGCCCTGCACGAGGGCGGTCGCGCCCTCGGCGAGCGCCTGGGTCACGACCGACGAAAGGGCGTCCGCCTGCGAGGAGTTGATGACCGGGCCGATGACGGTCTCCGGGTCGCCCGGGTCGCCGACCTTGAGGGATCTCACCTTGGCCACGAACTTCTCGGTGAACTCCGTCTCGACCGAACGGTCCACGAGGATGCGGTTCGCGGCCATGCAGACCTGGCCCTGGTGCACGAACCGGCTGAAGACGGCCGCGTCCACGGCGTAGTCGACGTCCGCGTCGTCCAGGACCACCAGCGCGCTGTTGCCGCCCAGTTCGAGAATCGAGCGCTTGAACTGCGCGGCGCAGACGGTCGCGACATGGCGGCCGACCTTGTCTGAACCGGTGAAGGAGATGACCTTCGGGACCGGGTGCTCCAGGAAGGCGTCACCGATCTCCGCGATGTCGGTGATCACGACGTTGAGCAGGCCGGCCGGCAGGCCCGCGTCCTCCAAGATCTTCGCGACCAGGGAACCGCCCACGATCGGGGTGTTCTGGTGCGGCTTGAGGACCACTCCGTTACCGAGCGCCAGGGCGGGCGCCACGGACTTCAGCGACAGCAGGAACGGGAAGTTGAAGGGGCTGATCACACCGACGACGCCGACCGGGACGAGGTAGAGGCGGTTCTCCTTGGTGTCGCCGGGCGAGGGGATGATCTTTCCCTCGGGCCGCAGCGCCAGGTTGACCGACTCGCGCAGGAACTCCTTGGCGAGGTGCAGCTCGAAGCCCGCCTTCAGACGGGTGCCGCCCAGTTCCGCGACGATCACCTCGGCGATCTCCTGCTCGCGCTCCTCGACGATCCGCAGCGCCTTCTCGAAAACGGCACGGCGCGCGTACGGGTTCGTCGCCGCCCATTCCTTCTGGGTGCGGGCGGCGGCCCGGTAGGCCTCGTCCACCTCGTCGACCGTGGCTATCGTGATCGAGGCCAGCTTCTCACCGTCGTACGGATTGAAGTCGATGATGTCCCAGGACCCGGTGCCCGGACGCCATCGGCCGTCGATGTACTGCTGAGCCAGGTCGGTGAAGTAGGACGACGACATGTGTGATCCCTCAATCCCTTGCTGCCCGAGGCAACAGCCCATGCATCTTCACGGTCTGATCACATGTCATCGTACGGGTGTTTCAACTGAGTTGGAGCAGTCCTCTGAGCAAATCGCGGCTCTCGTCGGGGCCCGGACTGTCCTGCTGGAGCTCCTTCATCGCCTTCTCGTACTGGGCGACGTCCTCACGCTTGTCCAGATACAGCGCACTGGTGAGCTGTTCCAGGTAGACCACGTCGGACAGATCGGACTCGGGGAAGCTGAGCACCGTGAAGGCGCCGCTCTCCCCCGCGTGCCCGCCGAAGCTGAACGGCATGATCTGGAGCCGCACGTTGGGGCGCTGGGAGATGTCGATGAGGTGCTGGAGCTGACCGCGCATCACGCTCCGGTCGCCGTACGGCCGCCGCAGCGCCGCCTCGTCCAGCACCACGTGGAACTCGGGCGCGCTCTCCGACACGAGGTACTTCTGACGCTCCAGGCGCAGCGCGACGCGCCGTTCGATGTCGGCTCCGCTCGCGCCTCTCATGCCACGGGTGACGACCGCGTGCGCGTACGCCTCGGTCTGCAACAGGCCGTGCACGAACTGCACTTCGTACGACCGGATCAGGGCCGCGGCGCCCTCCAGGCCGACATAGGTCGGGAACCAGCTGGGCAGGACGTCCGAGTAACTGTGCCACCAGCCCGCGACATTGGCCTCCTTGGCGAGCGAGAGCAGTGACTTGCGCTCCGCCTCGTCGGCGATCCCGTAGAGCGTCAGCAGATCCTCGACATCCCTCGTCTTGAAGCTCACCCGGCCCAACTCCATACGGCTGATCTTCGATTCGGAGGCTCGGATCGAGTAGCCGGCCTTCTCCCGGGTGATCCCACGCGATTCGCGCAGCCGCCTCAGATGTGAGCCGAGCAGCATGCGCCGTACCACCGATCCCGACTCCTGCGCGCTCACGTTCGCCAGCCTCCCCAACCCGTCTTCAAGGGCCGCAGTCTGCCACTAAAACACTTCAAGCAGTACTCGTTCGGTTACAGAAACGGCAAGCTTTCAAGGGAGTTACACAGGAAACGACAAGGAGAAGACAAGCCAGACCGAGAAATGTGGGGGTCCGGTGGCGGAAAAAAGCACCAAGAAGCGGTATGGGAAGGTCCAATTCGGGCGCGTGCACGTGCATCTGCCCTTGCATCTGCCGAACGCAGGCGGAACGATGGTCTCGCGCCACCGCTGCATCGCAACGACCGCGAACCCCGGGAGTGCCTCGCATGGGGACGAATGGATCGACCATGCTGGAGCCGTTACGACAGGGGCTTCCGCCACTGGACCCGGCCGCCGTGTCCAACGCCGCCTCCTGCGCCCTCCCGCCCCGTTACGAAGCGGTGCGCGACGCACGGCAGTTCACCCGCCGCACGCTGGACCAGTGGGACGTGGGCAACCGCTTCGACGACGTCTGTCTGGTGGTCTCGGAACTCGTCACCAACGCACTGCGGCACGCGCTGCCCGCGGACACCCCTCGCTCGGCCGACCAGGACCCGCCCGTGCGGCTGCACCTGATGCGGTGGACCGAGAGAGTCGTGTGCGCGGTGCGCGACCCCAGTCACGACAGCCCGGTCGCGGGCGACTCCGACGACTTCTCGGCGGAGTCGGGGCGCGGCCTGTTCCTGGTCGAGTCCTTCGCCGACAGCTGGGGATGGCACCCGCTGGCCGGCACGCTCAACGGCAAGGTCGTGTGGGCCCTGTTCCGGCTGGGCCCCTCCGCGTGACGGACCGCGGCGCTTTTTTCGCGCCGCGGTTCTACGCGCGTTACGCGTCCGAGGGTCCCACGGGGCCCGCGGGACGCGCCGATCGCCCGCTCGCACCCCGGGCCGCCCGGACGTTTCCGGCCGTCAGCCCGCGATCAGATGGTCGAACTCGCCGTCCTTGACGCCCAGAAGCATGGCCTCGATCTCCGCGCGTGTGTATACGAGAGCCGGGCCGTCGGGGAAGCGCGAGTTGCGCACGGCCACTTCGCCGCCCGGCAGCCGGGCGAACTCCACGCAGGACCCCTGCGAGTTGCTGTGCCTGCTCTTCTGCCAGGCCGCCTCGTGCAGCTCCGTGGCAGCCATGCCGTTGTACACGTCGTGGTCCACAGGTCGCTCCCCGGTGGTGCATTGGCGTCTGTTGCCATTGATGCAGTGGTCAACTGCCCCGGATCATAGCTGTCTTCACATGCAGATGCATGGGCAGATGCACGTGCACGGGGGGTGTTCTCCTGGTTACAGGTTTGACGGTCGCGAAGCCCGAATCGTTCCAACTCCGAGCCCTGTTCATGGAAGAGACGCACACCGGGCCCTTCCTGTTCCGAAACGGCCCCGCCCCGCCCGATGAATGAACGGGCGGGGCGGGGCCGTCGGGTAGGCAGGGGCCGACGGGGCCCTGGAGGCCGCAGAGACCTTGGGAGACCTGGGAAACCGGGGGTTGCCGGGGCCTGTCGAAGCCGCTGTGGCGGCCGGGACTACCGCGACGCGTAGGGCAGCAGGGCCATCTCACGGGCGTTCTTGATCGCACGGGCCAGCCGGCGCTGCTGCCGCGCGGACACCCGGGTGACCCTGCGACTGCGAATCTTTCCGCGGTCGGAGATGAACCGCCTCAACAGGTCCGTGTCCTTGTAGTCGATGTACGTGATCTTCGCCGCATCCAGTGGGTTGGGACGGGGCACCGGCTTGCGGCCGGAGTCACGTGCCGTACGTGCGGTACGCGCCGCAGGTGCCGTACGTGCCATGGGTCAGACCTCCAGGAGGATGTCGAAGGCGGGCGGGAGCCGCTTCCACGCGGTGCGCCCCGCGGCGAACTCCGCGTCGGTCAGCAGGCAGGACTCCAGGAGCAGTTCGAGCCCGTCGCGGTCCCGGCCGGGCGAGGTGAAGACGAGGTGCTGGCAGCGGTCGCCGTGCTCCGGGTGCCAGTCCAGAGCGGCGGCGGCCCGGCGCACCGGGGGCACCAGGTCCCAGGCCGCGTCGGGCAGGGACGCCATCCAGGGTCCGGCGCCCTCCACACACAGGGCGCCGCCGGCCGCGTCCCAGTGCAGCAGGGTGTCCGGCCGGTCCGCGAGCCAGAACCGGCCGCGACTGCGCGCCGCCGCGCAGGCCAGATCCTCCAGCGCCGCGTAGAGCCGCTCCGGGTGGAACGGCCGGCACCGGTGCCATACGAGCGTGGCGACCCCGCACTCGTCCGCCTCGGCCGGCAGCAGCGCGCAGGCCGGATGCTGGGCAGCGGCGGCGGCCTCCACGTCGAACCCGGCGAGCGCGGCGGCGGCCAGCGCGGAGCGCGCGGGCTCCGCGGCCACCGGTTCCGCACCCGCCGGTTCCGCGACTGCGGCTTGTGGGTCAGTGGCTTGTGGGCCCACGGTAGGCAGGATCAGCACCTTGTGGGCGGTCGGGTGGAGTTGGGCCAGCAGGGCCCGGTCCTCGTCGTCCGCGTCCTCCGAGGCGGCGAGGGCCAGCACCGGGGCGTACTCCAGCTGGCGGGCGAAGGTGTCGGCGACGGTGCGCTGGTCGGTCACGGCCGCGGCGAGGCCCGCGTCGGCGAGGTCGTCGCCGTTGGCGAGGTACGGGAGCACCAGCGCGGGGTCGACCGCGGTGATGACGCCCGTGAGCCGCAGTCCCGCGCTCGCGACCACCTCGGCCATCGCCTTCGGCTCGACCGAGTCCCAGAGCTCGACGATCGCGAGGTGGGTCAGGCCGTCCGCCGCGAGCCGCTCCAGCTCCGGGACCAGGTCCTCGCGCAGGGCGCAGCAGGCGCAGTCGTTGACCAGCGGTGCCTCACCGGCCGAGACGATGCCGGTGCGGTCGCGGACGGTGCGGACCACGGTGCCCTTGGCGGCCGTGGCGAGGTCGTGGTGCAGCGCCACCGCGCCCGGTACGTCGGCGAGCAGCCGCTCCACCGCCTGCCTGCGCGCATCGGCGTGCAGTCCGCCGACGACGGCGACGGACAGCATCAGCGCTCCCCGCTCTTGTCGGCCCCGGCCTCGTCACGCCCGGTGTCCCGCCTGGCGTCACGGCTGGCGTCACGGCTGCCGAAGCGGCGCTCGAAGCGCTCCACTCGGCCGGCCGTGTCCATCACGCGGGCCGTCCCCGTGTAGAAGGGGTGGCTCACGTTCGAGATCTCGACGTCGACGACCGGGTAGGTGTTGCCGTCCTCCCACTCGATCGTCTTCCCGCTCGTCATGGTCGAGCCGGTCAGGAAGGCGTGGTTCGCGGCCCGGTCCCGGAAGACGACGGGCCCGTACGCCGGATGGATTCCCTCGCGCATGACGCTCAGCGCTCCTCTCGGAAGTCGATGTGGCGGCCTGCGACCGGGTCGTACTTGCGCAGGGTCAGCCGGTCGGGGTCGTTGCGGCGGTTCTTGCGGGTGACGTAGGTGTAGCCGGTCCCGGCCGTGGACCGGAGTTTGACGACCGGGCGGAGTTCGTTGCGTGCCATGTGGCTAGTATATGAAAACGAATCCCATTACCAATAACTGGAACGGGAAGAGATCGAGAGAGGTACGTCACTCACCATGTCCGCACACTGCATGCTGACCGGGACCCGGCCGGGTTTCGGCAACTCCATCTCCCACTCGCACCGGCGCACCTCGCGCCGCTTCGACCCCAACATCCAGAGCAAGCGCTACTGGCTGCCGGGTGAGGGCCGGTACGTACGGCTGAGGCTGAGCACCAAGGGCATCAAGACGGTCGACGTCATCGGCGTCGAAGCGGCCGTGTCCCGGATCCGGGCCCGTGGGGTGAGGGTCTGATGGCGAAGAAGAGCAAGATCGCGAAGAACGAGGCGCGGCGGGAGATCGTGGCGCGGTACGCCCTGCGGCGGGCCGAGCTCAAGGAGATCGTGCGCCGGCCGTCCTCGACGGAGGAGGAACGGCTGGCCGCCGGGCGGGAGTTGAGGCGGCAGCCGCGGGACGCGAGTGGTGTGCGGGTGCGCAATCGGGACAGTGTGGACGGGCGTCCACGGGGGTATTTGCGGGCGTTCGGGCTTTCCCGGGTGAATCTGCGGGAGCAGGCGCATCGAGGCTTCCTGCCGGGGGTTCGGAAGTCTTCCTGGTAGGGGGTGGGGGCTCTGGCGAGGTCTTCGGCGGGGCTCTGGCGGGGGTCGACCTCGGCTGCGGGCCGGTGGGGGCTGGCCGCGCAGTTCCCCGCGCCCCTGGGTGGGTGGGGGTTGCGGCTGGGTTCTGGGGGCGGGCCCGTCCGGGCCGAGCGCGCCGTTCCCCGCGCCCCCGGGGTGAGTGGGGGCGCGGGGAACGGCGCGGTCCGCCCCCACCGGCCCGCAGCCGGCGAACCCACGTACTGCTGGTAACTTGCTGCGATTCGACCAGTCCGGCCACACCCTGGAGGCTTCAGTGACTTCGCCGACCTTCTCACGCAGGCACGCGCGGATCACGGCCGCGGCGGCAGGACTGGCGGCCACGCTCGTCCTGACGACAGGCTGCAGTGGTGACGGCGGGGACGGCGACAAGGACTCCCCGTCCGGCACGAGCACGGCACCCACCGCCTCCGCGGACACCGGCGGCGGCTCGGGCGACAGCACGGCCGAGGCCGACGGGCTGGACGGCAACTGGCTGACCACCAAGGGCGGCAAGGCCGTGGCGCTGGTGATCACCGGCAAGGAGGCCGGCCTGTTCTCGACGAGCGGCTCCATCTGCAGCGGCACCGCGGGCAAGACCTCGGGCATGCGGATGATCGCGCTGAAGTGCACCGACGGGAACAAGGACCGGGCCGAGGGCATGGTGGACTCCGTCGACTCCACGACCCTGAAGGTCACCTGGGAGGGTTTCGGCTCGGAGACGTACACCCGGTCCGAGGGCGAGGGCCTGCCGCCCGGACTGCCTACGGCGAGTCTGGGTTCCTGACCCCGGCCGTCTTCTCGACCGCCGCCGTCCCGTCGAGCGTCATGGGCGGTACGGCGGTGTCGAGAGCCTCGGACAGCTCGATGAGGGCGTCGAGGACAAGGCGCGCCGCGTCACGTACGAACTTGTCGTTGTCCGGGGTGGAGGGGGCAGCGGGGTCAGCGGGGGCAGCGGCAGAGATGGAAGGTGCCTCCGCCTCCACTTCTGCCTCCGTCTCCGCCGCCCTCCCCCCTTCCCCCGCCCTCTGCGTCTCCCAGGCGTCCAGTGCGGCCCGTACCGCGTCCCAGGTCGGGACCCGGCGCTCGCGGATGGCCTTGGCGCCCTGCTGGGTGGAGTCGCGCAGGGCCTCGGCGAAGCCGGCGGCTGCCGGGACCGGGGTCGCGCCGCGTTCCGGCAGGTGGGCCTCCAGGAGCATGGCGACGCGGCCGAGTTGGGCGAGCGCGTCCTCGGCGTCGTCGGCCGCGGTCCGGGACAGTCCCCGGTGGCGGACCGGTTCGGCGGTGGCGCGGGCCACGGCCGTGTGCCAGGCCGCGCGGGCGGTGCGCGCGGTGAGCAGGGCCTCACGGACGTCCGCGGCCTTCCTGAGCGCCGGGTCGGCGTAGGCGTCGAAGACCACGGCGGCGTAACGGCCCTGCGCGGCAAGCCAGTCCGCGAGGCGGGTGCGCAGGCGCGGGGTCTCCCACGCCGGGTAGACGGCGTACGCGATCATCGCCAGCAGTCCGCCGAGCAGGGTGAGCAGGACGCGTTCGGGCACGGTCTGGGTCCACTGTTCGCCGCCCATGCCCAGCAGGAAGACCACGTACGCGGCGATGCAGCCCTGGGCGGCGAACTGGCCCGTGCGCATCAGTAGGTACATGAGCGCGGCACTCACCACGGCCAGGGTGCCGGAGAGGTACGTGCCCGGGTCCGCCAGCCGCACCACGGCCGTGGCCACGGCCACCCCGACGACGGTGCCGCCGAGCCGGGCCACCGCCCGGCTGTACGTCTGCGAGAAGTCCGGGCGCATGACCATGACCGAGGTCAGCGGGGCCCAGTAGCCGTGTCCGAGGGGCAGCGCGGTGCCGAGGACGTAACCCACGGCGGCGACCGCGGACACCCGCGTGGCGTGCCGGGTGATCGGGGAACCCCTGCTGAATTCCTTGCGCATGGCCTGGAGCGCGGTGGGGATCAGCGCGAGGAGGGTGGGGCGGCTGCGGGCACTCGGCGTTCCCGCCCGGGTGCCCTTGAGAGCGGGCTCAGGAGTGCTCTTGGGAGAGCTGCCGCCCGCCGTTTCCAGTACGTCCTGGAGGAGGGTGTTGAGGCGGGACGCCGCGCGGTAGGGGCGGCCGGTGAGGATGCTCCCGGTGTCCGGGGTGCGGAAGGTGGCCAGGGCCGCGGCCGGGACCTTGACCGGCTCGCCCCGGCGGATCGCGTGGGCCGCCGCGTCGAGGATGGCGCCGGCGGCATTGAGCAGTTCACGGACGCGGTCGCGGGCGTGCCCCTCCGCCGGGACTCCCATCGCCGGGTCGGCGAGCGAGGCGAGGACCGGGCGGATGCGCTCGGCGATGCCGCGGGCGCCGTGCAGTTCGGCGGGCCGGCGGCGGGCCTGGCGGGGTGTGACGGCGGCCGCGTTGCGGGCCTCCATCAGGGGCAGCGGGTCGAAGGACGCGAGGGGATCGTGGCGCAGCCTGCGCGCGTAGTCCGCCTCGGCGGCCAGGGCGTCGGCGAGCGCGTCACGGTGGGCACCCCAGCGGCGTACGGGGAACAGCACGATCAGCGCGGCCTGGACGACTCCGCCCACGATCATCATGGCGGCGTGACCCGCGGCCTGGGCGACAGAGGTCGGCAGGGTGACCGTCACCAGCATGATCGCCACGTTCGAGGACGCGATCAGACCGATGGTCGGGCCCGCGGCCCAGCTCATCCCCGCCGCGAACGTCCACACCACCAGCAGTGCGAGGAAGAGCGGCTCCTGGGAGATCGTGAGGTAGCCGAGGAAGGTGGAGACGGCGAGACTCGTACCGGAGGCGAGGGCCAGTTCGGGGCGGGGGCGCCAGCTGCGCTGGAAGGTCGCGATCGCCGCCTGGAACGCGCCGAACGCCGAACTCGCGGCGGCGGCGGGTCCGAAGGCCCACAGGCTCACCGCGATCACGATCGCGAGCCCCACCGCTCCGCGCACCGCGACGAGAGGTTCGAGCCGCGTCTTCTCCACGGCGAGCCCCGAGCGCGCGGTGTCCTTAAGCGCTCGTCGCCAGCTCACTGCGCCAGCGTACGGGAGGGGCGGGAGAGGCGGAGTATCCGCGACCGGCAACGTGTGAAGGTTCAACCGGCGGTGGAATACCGGCACACGGAACCGCATGATGATCTACGAGCACCGCCACCATCACCATGACCGTCACTGTCACTGTCACTGTCACCACCGACATCGCCACCAGCAGTACGACCCTGAGGCCAGAGGAAATCCATGCGCACCCTGCCGATCGCCGTCACCGCCCTCGCGGCGACGCTCGCCCTGACCCTGACCGCCTGCGGAGGCGACGACGGTGACGGCGGTGACAAGAAGACCGGCGGCGGGAAGAACGGTTCGTCGGCTTCTTCGACCGCCTGCGCGGCCGACAAGCTCGGCCAGGAGGTCGTCGCGAGCGAGGCCCCGGCCGCGGGCGACACCGGGACCGTCTCCGTCACCCTCACCAACGGCTCCGGAGCCGACTGCACGCTGAAGGGCTTCCCCACCGTCGGCCTGGACGCCGGCGGCACCGCCCTGTCCGTCGCTCCGGAGAAGTCCGCGGAGCCGGAGAAGCTGACCGTGCAGAAGGACGAGACGGTCGGCTTCACGATCACGTACGTCCGAGGGCCCGCAGGTGACGCCCAGAAGGCCGCCGCGGTGAAGACCGTCGAGTACAAGCTGCCCGGGGCCGACGCCGAGCTGTCCTTCGCCTGGAAGTACGGCGAGGTGTCCCTGCGGAGCGAGGGCGAGCCCGACGCGTCGGTGACCCCGGTGCAGCGGACGGGCGACTAGGAGACCAGGACCGGTCCGGTCCGGTCGGGGGGACGGGCGACTACGGCCTGCGCAGCGGCGGTCGTGCCCTCACCTGGGCGCGACTACGGCCTGCGCAGCGGCGGTCGCGCCCTCACCTGGGCGCGGTCCGCCGCCGCGGCTCCCTCCTCCCAGCCGGCCGCGTCGTTCACCCCGCGCATCCGGGTCGTGACGGTGTCCGGGAACATGCGTTCCGCCTCCTCCGTGACCGCGACGTCGCGAGCCGCGAGGACCGGCAGCAACTCCCCCCGCGTGGCGGCCGTCTCCCCCTCCGTGGCGGTCACCTGCCCCTCGGCCGCGTCGGCCAGCCGGTCGCCGATGCGATGCGCGTACGCGGCGAGGAAGGACTGCCGGAAGGACTTCGTACGCTTCCTGCCGCCCGCGCGCTGGGCCGCCTCCGCCTTCGTCATCGCGGTCGTGGCCTGTACGAGGAGCGAGGTGTAGAGGAGTTCGACCGCCTCCAGGTCGGGCTCGAAGCCGACGACGGTGGAGAAGCCGAGGGCCTCGATCCACACCGCGCGGCACCGGTTGGCCCCGGCCACCGCATCGAGGAGGACCGCCTTGGCGGTCTCGTACGGCGGATCGACGCCGATCCGGCAGGCGCCGGGCGCGTCCTTGGCGTGCGTGCGCGCCGCGAGCAGCGCCCCGTCGATGCTGTGCCGCGCCATCAGCTCCTGCGCCTTGGCGCTCAGCGCCTCCGCCTCCTCCGGGAAGCCGGTCGCCTCCGCCTTGGCGAGGAGCGCGCGGATACGGGTGAGCATGCGGGTGTCCCGTGGGGCCGCGGTGCCCCCGGACGGGCGGGGTACGTGTGCGTCCAGCGGCTCCAGGGTGGGCAGCCGCAGCAGCAGGCGGTACAGCTCCAGGGCCGCGGTCGCGTACTGGAAACGGTCCGCGCGGTCCGCGCGGGGTGTGCCCGGCCCGGCGGCCAGCTCCTCCAGCTGCGCCGCCCAGCGCGGGCTCCGGGGCGCGCGGTCCCGGCGGGCCTCGGCGAGGACCAGCTCCGACACGAGGCGTTCGTGCACGTCGTCCAGCTCGCGCCGCACGACGCGTACGACGTCGGCGGGCTGCCAGCCGCGCCGCCAGGCCGCCGCGACGAACTCCTCGCCACGGCGGGCGAGTTCGGCGTCGGAGGCGGGGTCGGCGGCGAGCAGGGAGGCGCCGGTGTCGAGGGCCGCGTCGGAGTCGGCGTAGAGGGCGGCCGCGAAGGCGCGCTCCACCGTGGAGGACGTACTACTCATCCGTCGATCGTGTCATGGGTGGAACGGGTGGCCGGCCGGGTGACCACCCGGCAAGCAGCCAGGCCCGACCAGACCCGGCTGGAGCCGACCGGACCTGCCCGGACCAGACCCGACCCGACCGACCCGACCCGAGTGTCAACGCGAGGTTGACACCTCTCGACTGTCAACCTACGGTTGACACATGACCACGAATCCACGCGTCACCACTTCCGTACGCCTCGACGACCTCATCGAGGCCATCAAGAAGGTCCACGAAGACGCTCTCGACCAGCTCCAGGACGCGGTGATCGCCGCGGACCACCTCGGCGACGTGGCCGACCATCTGATCGGGCACTTCGTGGACCAGGCCCGGCGTTCGGGCGCCTCCTGGACGGACATCGGCAGGAGCATGGGGGTCACCCGGCAGGCCGCGCAGAAGCGCTTCGTACCGAAGGCCGAGTCGGACCTCGACCCGAGCCAGGGCTTCAGCCGCTACACGCCACGTGCCAGGAACGTGGTGGTGGTCTCCCAGGAGGAGGCCAGGAACGCGGGCAACGACCAGATCCGCACCGAGCATCTGATCCTCGGCCTGATCGCCGAGTCGGAGGGCCTCGGGGCGCAGGCGATCACCGCGCAGGGCATCACCCTGGACGCCGTGCGCGAGGCCGCCACCGCCGCGCTCCCCCCGCGCGCGGAGAGCCTGCCCGCGCTCATCCCCTTCGACAGCAACGCCAAGAAATCCCTCGAACTCACCTTCCGCGAGGCCCTCCGGCTCGGCCACAACTACATCGGCACGGAGCACATCCTGCTCGCGCTGCTGGAGCACGAGGACGGCGCGGGCCTCCTCAGCGGGCTCGGCGTCGACAAGACGGCGGTCGAGGCGAACATCGCAAAGGCGCTGGAGAAGGTGCGCAAGTCCCTCCAGGAGGACCGACCGGCCCGCTGACCGGGCATGACCCGGCGCGATCACGGCCCTGAACCGGCAGTTCAGGGCCGTTGTCAGACCCTCCTGCGAGACTCGCGTCATGACCGGACGGTGGGCTCTCGCGCCGGCCGAGGACGGCGGCGTCGAGCTCGCCCCCCTCGGCCCCGACGGGCTGCCCGCCGGACCGCTCCTGCGGGAGCCGGACCTCGCCGAGTCCGTACGCTCCCGGCCGGACGTCACCCGCTGGGTGTGGCGGGCGACGGCGGAGGTCTACCCACGGCTGCGCGCCGAGGGTGTCCGGGTGGAGCGGTGTTACGACCTGGAGGCCGCCGAGACCCTCCTGCTGGGCCACGAGGGACGGCTCGGCGAGCCCCGTTCGGCCGCCGCCGCGCTGGCGAGACTGCGCGGCGGGCCCGTACCGCCCGACCCTCCGCAGCGTTCGGCCGAGCCCGGCTCGCAGTCCTCTCTCTTCGAGCCGCGCCCCGGCCCCGGCAGCCACGTATCGCTGGCCCAGCTCATCGAGGTGTACGGGGACCAGCAGCGAAGACATGACGCGACCGCGCGGCCCGAGCGGATGCGGCTGCTCACGGCGTCGGAGTCGGCGGGCATGCTCGTGGCGACCGAGATGAACGAGACCGGGCTGCCGTGGAGCACGGACGTGCACCGCGAGGTCCTGCACGAACTGCTCGGCGAGCGGTACGCGGGCGGCGGCGAGCCACGGCGGCTGGCCGAGCTGACGGAGGAGGTGTCGGCGGCGTTCGGCCGCCGGGTCCGGCCCGACCTGCCCGCGGATGTCGTCAAGGCTTTCGCGCAGGCGGGGATCAAGGTGAAGTCCACACGGCGCTGGGAGATCGAGACCATCGACCACCCTGCGGTGAAGCCCCTGGTCGAGTACAAGAAGCTGTACCGGATCTGGGTCGCCCACGGCTGGTCGTGGCTCCAGGACTGGGTGCGGGACGGGCGGTTCAGACCGGAGTACCAGGCGGGCGGCACCGTCACCGGCCGCTGGGTGACCAACGGCGGCGGCGCCCTGCAGATCCCCAAGGTCATACGCAGGGCCGCGGTCGCCGACCCCGGCTGGCGGCTCGTCGTGGCGGACGCCGACCAGATGGAGCCGCGCGTCCTGGCCGCGATCTCCCGCGACCCCGGTCTGATGGAGGTGGCGGGGCGTGAGAGCGACCTCTACCAGTCCGTCTCCGACCGGGCCTTCTCCGGCGACCGCGCGCAGGCGAAGCTCGCCGTCCTCGGCGCGGTCTACGGCCAGACGTCCGGCGACGGCCTCAAGAACCTCGCACAACTGCGCCGCCGCTTCCCCAAGGCGGTGGCGTACGTGGACGACGCGGCGCGCGCGGGCGAGGAGGGCCGCCTCGTACGGACCTGGCTGGGCCGCACCTGCCCACCGGCGGCGGGGTCGGACTCCTCGGGCGAGGAGGCGGGGATCCCGGACAGCGAGCAGACCGGCGGAGGGGGTCCGGGTGGTGCGGGCGAGGGCGCCGAGCAGGAGGGCGCCCAGGACTGGGTGCCCGGGTACGCGTCCAGCAACTCCCGTGCCCGGGGCCGCTTCGCCCGTAACTTCGTGGTGCAGGGCAGTGCCGCCGACTGGACGCTCCTGGTGCTGGCCGGGCTCCGGCGCGCCTGCCGGGACATGGCGGCCGAGCTGGTCTTCTTCCAGCACGACGAGGTGATGGTGCACTGCCCGGCGGAGGAGGCCGACGCGGTGGTCCTGGCGATCCGGGAGGCGGCGGAGGAGGCGGGACGGCTGACGTTCGGACAGACACCGGTGCGGTTCCCGTTCACCACGGCGGTCGTGAAGTGCTACGCGGACGCGAAGTGAGCGTGATGAGCGTGATGAGGGTGCCGAGTCCGGTGAGAGCGCTGATTTCGGCCGGCCCGGTGATCTCGGTGAGCCCGGTGAGCCCGTTGGCCTGGTGAGCGGGGGTCAGCCGATCCGGCTCAGCAGCAGGTCCCTCAGCTCCTCGACCACCGGGCTGTCGGTGCCGTCGAGTTCGTCGAGGGCCAGTACCCACTGCTCGTACGCCTCCTCGGTGCGGCCCGCCGACCGCAGCAGCAGGCCCTGCTGGTGCCGGGCGAGCCCCGCGGTGTAGCGGTCGGCGCGCCGCTCGGCCCGCTCCAGCAGCAGGGCGCACTCCCGGGCGGCCCGCTCCGAGCGGTCGAGGTCGCGCAGCGCGCGCACCAGACCGAGCCGGGTCTGCGAGCCGCTCTGCCAGTCGACCCCGTCCGAGACGCTCAGGGCACGGTCGAAGTGCTCCAGCGCACCGGCCGGTTCGCCGAGCGTGAGGTGGGCGTACCCGATGTTGCAGTGCCCGGACTCGCGGACCCGTGAGTCGCCCATGGCCTCCCCGAGCGCGAGGCTCCGCTCGTGCCACTCGATGGCGGCGCGCGGGTCGCTGTGCTCGTACAGATTGCCGAGGTTGCTGTAGGCGACGGCCTCGCCGTCCGGATCGCCCGACTCCCGCGCCAGTTCGAGGCTCTCCCGCAGGGCGGTCTCGCACTCCGCGTACCGGCCCAGGCTTTCGAGCAGCAGCCCCCGGTTGTTCAGACAGCGCTGGACGCGCGACCGGACGCCGAGGCCGCGCCAGAGCCCGAGCGCCTGGTCGGTCAGGACGAGCGCCTCGCCGGCCCGGCCCTGCATGAAGTGCAGGGCGGCCAGGTCGGAGAGCGCGATGGCCTCGGCGGCGTCGTCACCGAGGCGCCGCGCCACGTCCAGCGCCCGCCGCCCGAGCGTCGCCAGTTCACGGAGCCGGCCGCGCCGCTGCAGATACGGGAAGAGGGCGCGGACCAGGACGGGGACGAGCGGGGAGGCGGTGGCCGGGCCCTCGACGAGCGCGACGACGTTCGCCACCTCCCGGTCGCCCCAGGCGACGGCCTCGGCCGCCGAGCCGAAGGGCGGGAGCGGGACACAGGGCGGGAGCGGGACGCAGGGCGGGAGCGGGGTGGACGGCGCGAGCGGGGCGGACTGCGCGAGTCGGCCGGAGGGGGTGGCTCCGTCTCCTCCGGTGGTCGCGTGCTCCCGCTCGGCGGAGGTCACGCCGAGCCGGTTGTCCCGGTCGACACCGGCAGAGGTCAGAGCCGGGACACACCGGCGGGCGGAGGCGATGTACCAGCGCAGCGCCACGTCCGCCGTGGAACCGGGATCCGGGCTTGAGGTGTCACGGGCGACCTCGCGGGCGACCTGGGCGACCTCGCGGGCGAAATCCCGTACGAGGTCGTGGGGGGCGTAGCGGCCGTACGTGCTCTCGTCGAGGAGGGCGACGTCGACGAGGCGGTCGAGGGCGGCCTCCGCACGCCGTTCGCCGGTGCCCAGCAGCCGTGCGAGGAGCGGGACCCCGTACGTCGGCAGGTCGAGCGCGCCGATCCGGCGCAGGGCCAGCGCGGCGTCCCGGTCGGCCTCGCGGTCGGAGGCGCGCAGCGCGTCGAGGGCGACCGCGAGCGAGCGGCGCACGCTGAGGTCGTCGTACTCCAGGTGGTGCAACCGTTCGTCGCTGGCGGCCAGTTGACCGGCGAGCGCGTCCGGTGTGAGCACCCGGCGGGCGGCGAGGCGCGCGGCGACGATGCGCAGCGCGAGGGGCAGCCGTCCGGTGAGGCCGACGAGCGGGTGCGTACCGTCGAGGCCGTCCCGCCCGGAGACGGCGCGCAGGAGTTCGGCGCTCTCCTCGTCGGAGAGCGGCGCGAGCGGGAAGCGCGTCGCGCCGTCGAGCGCGGTGAGGGGCGAGCGGCTGGTGACGATCACCGCGCAGCCGGGGCCCGCGGGCAGCAGGGGGCGGACCTGGGCGGCGTTCGCGACGTCGTCCAGTACCAGCAGGGTGCGGGTCGGTGCCAGCAGGGAGCGGAGCAACGCGCTTGCGGCGTCCGGGTGTTCGGGCACGCCTCGCGGTTCCACACCGAGGTCGCGGAGCAGTGCGGCGAGGGCCTGCCCGGCGGTGAGCGGCGGCACGCCCGGCGTCGCCCCGTGCAGGCGTACGTACAGCTGGCCGTCGGGGAAATCCGCCCGCAGTCCGTGTGCCACCCGCAGGCCCAGCGCGCTCTTCCCGACCCCCGCCATGCCGCTGACGACGGCCACCCGGGGGCGGCCGTCCCCGGCTGCGGCGCGCGTGGCCGGGGCGAGCGCGGCGCGCAGGGCCTGGACGGTCGCGTCGCGGCCGGTGAAGTGGAGCGGGACAGGGGGGAGTTGGGCGGGTCGCGGGACGGCGGCGGTGGAAGGGGTGGGGGAGGCTTCCGTCCGCGGCGCGGGAGGGGCGCCGGGCGTGGCCGCCCGGGAGACCTGCGTGGGAATGGCGGGGGCGGTCGGGGGCACGGCGGGAACCGGGGCCGGGGCCAGAACCGGGGCCGGAACCGGAGCCGGAGCCGTGGCGAAGGTTTCCGCAAGGATCGTGGTGGTGGCAGGCCTGAGCGGCGGCGCAGTCCCCCGGGCGCCTCGGCCGACGGCGGCCCGCTCTACGGACTCGACGGGCTCGACGGACGGCGTCCGGAGGAGGGTGGCGGTCACCGCGGTCGCGCCCCGGGGCCCGCCCGGACCTCCCGGCTCCCGCAGGATCTCCAGGTGGGCGTCCCGTACCGCGGCCCCCGGCTCCACACCGAGTTCGCGGACGAGCCTGCCGCGCAGGTCACGGTGGACGGCGAGGGCTTCCGCCTGGCGTCCCGTCCGGTACAGGACCAGCATCAGCTGGCGGTGAAAGGCCTCACGCAGAGGGAACTCGGCTACCAGCGCGGCCAGTTCGGGAGCGAGCCCGGAGAGCCGTACACCCCGGTCGGCCGCCCCGTGGCCGAGCGCGAGTTCGGCGTCGTAACGGCACTCCAGCGCGAACAGCCGCGCCTCCCGCAGCCGTTGGACGAGGTGGGTCCCGCCGGCTTCCGGGGACCAGCCGCCCAGCGGGGTGCCGCGCCACAGTGCGAGCGCCGACGCTGCCTCGGCCGAGGCCCTCCCCCAGTCGCGCCGTGCGTGTGCGGCGCGGGCTGCCACGACCCGGGCCTCGAAGACCTGGACGTCCAACTCGTCTTCCGCCACGCGCAGTTGGTAGCCGGGCGCGACAGCCCTCAGACGGTCCGGGTCGTCCAGGAGGCGCCGCAGACGGGTCACGTGGTTCTGTAGCGAGGCGTGCGCGGACGCGGGCGGGAAGCTGCCCCACAGCGCGTCCTTGAGCAGGTGCACGGAGACGACCCGGCCCGGTTCCAGGAGCAGCGCGGTGAGCAGGACGCGCCCCTTGGCGCTGCTGACCGGCCGGGGGACGCCGTCGGCGTCGTACACGACCGTCGGCCCGAGCAGCCCGAAGCGCAGCCGACACGAGCCCGCGGGCAGGGCCTCGACCGAAAGGGGTGCCACCTCGGACGTGGGCGTGCCGGGCAGACCGGTCTCCCGTTCCGACCGCTTCCCGCCGCCCACCTGTTCGCCTCTTCCCGTCGGCGGCGCCGGGCGGCCGGAATCCGACGTTCCGCATGCCCTCGGGCGGAACTCCGTGCCCCGCCGCACCGTTCGTCCCATGTTAGCGATCGGTTGGCGTGGCCTGATTTGATCACCACTTCGGATCCGGTCGTTCCGGTACGCGGTAGGCGTCGTAGGTCGCCGCGACTCGGGGGAGTGTCGCCGTCGCGACCGGGTCCGAAAGTCCCGCGGCACACACTTGAGGAATCCACGTGAGGCACACGTGTGAGGAATCCACGTGAGGCATCCGCGTCCCGGGCGGGAAGCGGACCATCCCCGGGCTGCGGCGGCCCCCGGGCTCCGGCGGTCCCCCGGGCTCAGGCCGCCTCAGATGACCGGCGGTCGCCCCAGCCGCGTGAGCCGCCACACGGTCTTCCAGCGCATCGGCCGGCGCTCCCCTGCCGACACCCTCAGCCCCTCCACGAAACCGCCGAACCACGCCCGCAGCCCACCGACGGACCGGGTCCGTACGAGGGTCAGCGCGATCCAGACCGCCAGGTGGACGGGGATGAGCGGAAGCGGCAGCCGGCGCCTGACCAGCCAGACGCGATTGCGGGCGGTGACGCGGTGGTAGATGGCGTGCCGGGCGGGTGACGTCTTCGGATGCTGGAGCAGCAGCTCGGGCTCGTACCGGATGGTCCAGCCGGCGTCGGCGGCCCGCCACGCCAGGTCGGTCTCCTCGTGCGCGAAGAAGAACTCGGCGGGCCAGTCACCGGTCTGCGCGAGCATCTCCATGGAGAGGGCGTGGCCGCCGCCGAGGAAGCAGGTCACCTCGCCGCCCCGCATGGGGTCCTTGGCGCCGAGCCTGGGTACGTGCCGCCGCTGGGTCTCGCCGTTCTCGTCGGCGATACGGAATCCGACGATGCCCAGGCGCGGCTCGGCGGCGTACAAGTCCCGAACCGTGCGCAGGACATCGGGGTCGACGAGCAGCCCGTCGTCGTCCAGTTCGACGACGACGTCCACGTCCCCGAACTCCCGCAGCCGCCGCAGTGCGACGTTGCGGCCGCCCGGGCAGCCGAGGTTCTCGTCGACCTCGATGGCGGTGACCTCACCGGGCAGGCCCAGCCGCTCGGCGAACTCCGGCAGCGGAGAGCCGTTCCCGACGATCACGATCCGCGCGGGTGCGACGTCCTGCTTGGCCACCGACGCGAGCAGCGCGTCGACCTCCTGGGGCCGCGTGCCCATCGTCACCACGGCCACCGCGATCCGCGGTCCCACCGACATGACGCCCACCCCGATCCCGGCCTCGTCGCCCGATCTCGACCTCGTCGGACAATCAGAGAGCGATGCTAGCCGTTCACGGTATGGACTCCTCAAGTACGCAGCGCCTTAAGGGTGTCGCGACGCCGGCCTGCGCGGCCGCGGGTCGGGGCGTCACACCGGGGGCGTCGCGTCGGGTGTGACGCCGGGGCGTCATGCCGGGGCGTCGGGGCGTCGCGTCGGGGGCGTCACGCCGCACGAGGTGCCCCAGGGGGCCCGCCGACGGGTAGCGTGTCCATGACCCGCTTCCGGCGACCGCACGGACCGCAGGTCGCCGAGACGCCAGGACGCCGAGGTCACCGGACAGCACCGGCGTGACCGGCGGGACCGAGGGGAAGGGAAGGGGCCCACGACATGACCGTTTCCGTCTCCCTGATGCTGATGGCGGCCGTCGCCCTGACCGCCGCGGTCGTGGTCCCCCGCGTCCTGACCGGCGCCTCCTGGCCCGAGCGGGAGCCCGTACTCGCGCTGTGGGTCTGGCAGTGCCTGGTCGCCACGGTCCTGCTGTGCTGTCTGACGTCACTCGTGCTCAGCGCCTCCGCCGTCTTCCACACGGTCCGCGCGCATGTCTTCGCGCCCGCGCCGCCCGCCGTCACCGCGGCGTACGACCTGGCCGCCGCCCCGCCCTGGACCACCGCCCTGACGCTGCTGCTGGCCGGCGGCGCCGCCTGGACCACGGCCATGCTCGCCCGTGAGGTGACGGAGGCGCGCAGGCGCAGCCGCCTGCGCCGTGAGCACCTGCGCGAACGCGCCCCCGAGCTGCCGGCCGGCCTCCCCGCCGCCCGCGGCCCGCTCCTCGTGCTGGAGGACGAGTATCCGGACGCGTGGTGGATGCCGGGCAACCCGTCCCAGCTCGTCGTCACCACGGGCGCCCTGCAGCGCCTCACCGACCATCAGCTGGACGCCATCCAGGCCCACGAACTCGGTCACGCGCGCGCCCGCCACGACTGGCTCCTGCACTTCTCGCAGGCGCTGGCCGACGGCTTCCCGGGTGTCCCGGTATTCAGCCACTTCCGCGACCAGACGCACCGCCTCGTCGAACTCTCCGCCGACGACACGGCCTCGCGCCGCTGCGGTCACCTGACCACGGCGCTGGCCCTGATCGAGCTCAACCAGCACCGTGGCGTCCTGTCCTGCGCCACCCCCAGGCCCCTGCTCCACCAGCGCGTGGAACGCCTCCTGGACCCGCCGCCCCGCCTCACCCGGACCCACCGCCGAAGCACCACGACGGCCGCCGCGCTGGCCCCACTGCTCCCGCTGCTGATCGCCTTCGGCCCGGCCCTGACGACCCTGACCTCCTAAAGCCGGCGACACCTACCGCCCGCCCGCTGCCGGAGTTCTCCGAGGACCGCGGGTGTCGAGCCCGTACGGTTCGAGCGCCGTGCGGGGGGCTCACCCCTGCAACAGCTCAGTGAGCGCCCGCTCCGACCAGTGCTCCGCCGCCCCCGGGCAAGCCGCGACGTACGAAGCAACCGCTTCGATGTCCCACGCACCGGCCGAGAGCAACCCCGCGGCCAAATGGCGCACGTAAGCCGACGAGGGAGGGTTCCACGGAACGTCCCGCATGCTCCAAGGGGCGGTGAAGGTCAACACCGGCAGCCCGTCCACCTGACCGGCACAGACCAGGGTCTCGTACCGCCCCGACCCCAAAGCCGCCGATCCGCAGGTCAGCGCTTCGGCGAAATCAATCTCCGTCCCCGGCTCCCTGTACATCTCCTGAGCCGCGATGTCCGAGAACTGGCCCGCCGTCACCAGATGCGCTCTCGCCAACACCCGGCCTTCGGCTCCCGGGTCGTAGAACGCCCTCCCGCCTCCCCAGACCAGCGATTCGGTCGCGAAGTACACGGCGCCCGCGAGCTCGACCGGGATCGACCTGCGGGGCATCCTCGGATCTCGGCAACCGGGACAAGTCATCGCCGTACCGGGCGGCCGGCCCCCCTGGATGTAGAACCGAAGACGCTCCAAGTGCATGTTGGACCCGTAGGACGCGTACCAGACACACTCGGGCCGAAGATCATCCGGCAGGACCGGGTCGACAGCTCGCAAGGCCTTCACGCGCTACATGCTCCCGCAGAACCCGCTCACGCAACGGGGGCCGACCGCAAGCCGCGCACCCGCGTCAAGCCCCTCGCGCGGCCCGCGCCCACACCAATAGCAAAAGCCCCAGGTCACGGCGAGTGAGAATCCTGGGGCTTCCACAGAGCCGCCTTCGGGATTCGAACCCGAGACCTACGCATTACGAGCTGTCCGGCCTTGTTCCGTAGTGGTCCGGGGACGTCCGGCAATGAGTTCGCCATGCAGGTCAGGCAACGTGCCGGACGTCCGTGGACGGGTGCGTACCATGCCGGATTGGGCAGCAATCGAGACTGAAACTGAGACTGGCCCTGGCTGCCGAGAAGAACCGACGGCAGATTTACAGCGGGCCACTTCCGCCGTCGGCGACCTGCGGCTTTCCGTATGTCAGTCACTGCTGGGGGATACCTGGGGGACCAGAGCCGAGCAACGTGAAACCGGGCCCGAAGCGGTGCACCCAAAGGCTCTCGCGGCCATCAGGTAGGTCGGGTGCTGGAACGGGAGGCACCTGCTTTTCCCCGTAAGCACGGGCCCAGAACTGGCCGTCCAGAGAGAACTTCGGTCGGTCATCGTCAGATGAAACAGGAACGAGGCTGGTGGAGATCCACTCACCCTTGGTCGGTCCCGGCAACCCGAGCACACGGGCGGCGTGTGGGTGTGATCCTTGGTGGCCAAGAACGACAATGCCCTCCGGGCGCAGCTTTATCCGGGCGTCGCGGGCACGCTTCGGCGCGTCGTCCTGCTGGCCGACGGTCAACACGGCCTGACGTCCAATGAGCCGGTCTTGCACATCGCGGAACAACTGGTTCACACGCTGCTGCCCCGACGAGGATCGGCGGCCCGGCAGTCGGGCAGTGAGAATCCGCTCGCGTGTTGCGGAATCCAGGTGACGGAGCAGGTTAGTCGGCAGATCCCTCTGGAGCCCACCCCAGAGCCAGTAGACCGCGGACTTGGCGCTGTCGGAGAGCTTGCGCTTGTTGTCTCGGTTGTAGGCGCGGACGAGTTCGCCGTTTGCACCCGGCGCTCTCTTCCAACGCAGGCGCGCGTCGGTGATCCGCACTATGCCAGCGGCCCACCGGCTCGTGTCGTCGTCAATCCAGATCACGACTGCAGCATGGTCGGCACGGCCACTCCGCTCGCCGTGGTCCGCGCACAGATACATCTCCATCGGGATCTCCCAACCGCCAAGATCCTTGGAGAACTTGCAGTCGATGTCGACTCCGGCGACGGACCAGTCGAGGTCTGCGCCATTGTCAATAGCGAACTCCTTGGTGAGGTTCACCTCGACGGCCGTGCCGAGATACGTCTTCTCGGTTTTCGTCAGGTGCTGGTACGCCCAGCGCCCAGTCCGCTGGCCATCAAGCAACTCGTCGAGGGAGTCGCGGAGCGCCCATCGAAAGCGCTCACGGGCCTCCGGCTGACTGTAGAACCACTCCACGAACGGCGCGAGGTCATCGGGGACTGGTTGCCTAATACCGGACCCGATCCGCCACTCACGCGGCACCCTGCTCATGGGCTCGGTCGGGAGATCCCAAGTGCGGTAGGAATTGCGGCGCGAGTGCCTCGCCGCCAACGCACGCGAATCCTGCATGCCAACCTGAGCAGCGTCCTCAGGCAACCACAGACCCTCTTGTATCGTCACGTGCTGAAGTCTGACAGCAGACACTCAGCCGGGTTCGACGAACCCTCCTCGACGGGCTTCGAGGAGGACGCCCAAGCGTCAGGCCCGGACGAGCACCTCGTCGTAAGCCGCAGACGGGACCTGCACTGGCAGTCGGTGCCACAAATCAAGCTTCGCCAGCAGGTCCTCACTCGGAGCAGACCAGCCGAAGGCGGCACTCAGTACATGCATCGCCAGGCGTGGCGGAACGGCGTTCCCGATCTGCTGCCCGATGTCGCGACCGGACCATGGGTAGTCGGCAGGAAAGGTCTGCAGACGTCCCGCTTCGGAATGATTGAACCGATCTAGTTCAGCCCCGTCGAGGGAGACGACACGGTTTCGGCGGATCTTGCCAGTCACGGTGGCAGAGGGCTGGGATGAGGTCCTGCGCCCACGCAGCTTCGGGTCGCCACCCGTTCCGTAGTTCGAGATGACCTCAAAGGGCGTTCCTCGCTCGATCACGTCGCCCATGGTGCGCCACGGCTCCTTCGACGCATCGCCAGCATCTCGTGGAACCCCCTTGCGGTAGGTCCTATGGGTAGAGGCGGGCAGCTTCACGTCGTGCTCCCCCCTGCGCGCGACCAGTACGGCCCGCTTCCGCGTCTGCGGAACGCCGTAGGCCTCCGTGAGTAGGAGTCCGAAGTCAACCGAGTAACCCTCGTTCTGGAGGGCTCGGGCGTACGCCTCCCACACCGGGAGCACCGCCGGCACCTGCTCCAAGACGATTGCCTCGTAGGGCTTCTTCTGTACGTCGATGGCTTCCAAGATCCATCGGAGGGGTTCCAGTACGAGGCCAGTCCGCTCGTCATCCAGGTTCGCGAGATCGCTAACGATCTGCTCGCGGTCGACCCGAGCAGTCATGCGGTCGACGAATTTGAGTACGTCATCCAGGGCCTTACGGCCCGCCCCGCTGCCTGCGACCGTAAAGGTCTGGCACGGCGGCCCGCCGGCCAGCACGTCTGCCTCAGGAAAATCGGCCGGACCGTACTGCCGCACGTCGCCCTGGACTGTGCCCAGGCCAGCAGCGCGACGGGTCTCGCAGGCGTCGGCATCCCATTCAACGCCGACAGTGGGCACTCCCAATTTCTCCGCAGCCACGTCCACACCACCAGGTCCGGCGAACAAGTCGACGATCTTGACTGGCTGCACGCGATCTCCAGAGCCTCAGGGTGGCGGTCGAACGGCCGCACTTTGCGGTGCAGCGCTGTGCGAGCGTACCTGTGACCACTGACAACCAAGTGCTGCGCGACTCTCCCGCGCTCTTACGGGATCACGGACTCGTTCGGCTCGGCGCTTCGAGACCCGCTCGCGAGAACGTTCATGGCGCTCTGGACGCTCTGGCTCACTTCCCCGTCACCCACTGCGGTGCGATACGCGTAAGAGATCACCGTCAAGTCCTCGTCCGCGATCTCCCAAGGCGACGTGCAGTGAAGCACTCCACCTGAGGCGACCGGTTCTGCCGCGGTGCGATCGAGGACGATGGAGTGGACGACGACCAACGCATTTGCCGGGTAGTACCGCCTCTGTTTCTCCACCTCGGCCCTGGTCAGGATGACATCGTGGCCAGCCGAGGTCGTTCCCTTGACCTCCACGCGTAGAACCTCCTCGCCCCGCTTCAACTCAAGGTCGAAGGACTCCCGATTGCCGACGTCCTTAACGTTCCAGCCCTGCGCCTCGAAGTACGCCGTCGCCGCAGCCACGCTGTGGCTCTCGATCGCGCTCCGCTCCCCTGCGGTGAGTCGGAAGCCCTGGCCGGACCGCATGGGACGCGCGGCCCTGCGGGTGCGTCGCCCCGCCGCGATGGCAGCAGTGCGCTCGGCTTCCAGCACCTCGGGAGCCGGGTCGCCCGGGATGTGCGGGGCCAAGCGCTCAGCTTCATAGATTGTGCGAAGCAAGCCGAGCATGTACCGCAGATCGTCGATCAGAACGGCCTGCGAAGGCAGCGCATCGCGGGAGTACTCGAAGGCGAGTACGTTCCCCGGTCCATAGCCGCGGCCAAGCGGACGGGTTGCATCGAGTTGGATCTCATCATGGAGTTCCGGCCGGCCAGCTACCTGGTCGGCGAGGATCGGACGGGCCCACCCAACCCGAGCCCTGAGGTCCTCGGCCTTGCGCGCCTTGAAGTCGCCCCCGTTCCACACGGTCGTCCCTTGGTTCAGGGACAGGTAGACGCGGTCACCCCCCGCGCTGAACAGGTAGACCACATACCAACCGGTCGTGGCCCTCGGCGACTGTTCACGACCGAAGACGCGGACCCACGGGATCTCAGTCTTGAGCCCCGTCGCGTCCCGTCCCTCAACACCCAGGTTGTCGTGTGGTGTGCCCAGGGCGTCTGCCAGGGCAGGCCCATGCGTCCGAAGAAACTCTGGGAGCTCTTGCCTGATGACGACGCCCCGCGCCTTCATTTCCTCTGTGTTCGCGGCCGTCCACGATGGCTGAAGCTCAAGAACCTTGCTCAGAAGATCATTCACGCGCCGCAGCGTAGACCTGGCCTCTGACAACACAGCTCCACCTGCACGGGGCGGCTCTGGGGTCGGCCGCCGGCGGGCACTGGTCGCAGCTCGCGCCACTGCGGATCGAACGCCTCGCGCTGTCGACCGCCGCAAACTCATCACGCCGGTTTTCAAGTCTGCTGGTTGCCGTTCCTGGTGGTTCAGGACCGTTCGGTTCCTGCATGGCACCCTCCGTTGGCACCACTCTGAACAAGCATGAACTTCCACGGATGAGACTGCGGTTGAGAATGAGCAAGGGGCCCGAGGGCGCGAATCGTAGTCCGTGATGGTGCTCCGCAGTGACCCGTTGATCCGTAGGCGAGCGCCACTTCCGCCACCCTGCCGCGCCCTCGAACCGCGCTAACGCCCCCTCGTCGCTTCCCGGCACGACTGTCAGTGCACCCCTGTAGGCTGGCTTATTGATTCGAGCCCTCATCCGAGGGCCGGATTCCCTAAGTCTGGAGGCGGGATGATCGAATCGGTAGCAGCAGAGGCCCATGCCGGATACGAGGCTCGGGTCACCACTCTCGGTCTGCGGGGTGACGTGCTGCGTCAAGCGCTTGGAGCGAGCAACACGGAACGCGGACTGTGCTCGAAGGATCACGCAGCCAAGATCGCTCCCGGCATCTACGCGTACAACGGGCTCGTTACGAGCCTGAGCCGCCAACTGGACGGCGAGGGGGATTGGCGACGTGTGAACCTGGCCGGCGTCCTGCCGATCATGCTCAACTCTCGCACCCGGGTAGCCCTTGGCGTGGCGAGTGGTAGTCCGCTGACTGGCCAGAGGTCTGGGAGGCTACAGCCCAGCTCCCGCTACCCCAAGGGCGAGCTCACCAAGAAGCTGGTGGAGCGCAATGTGCCACTTGGGCAGGTTGCCCTTCTTGACCGATCCGCCTTCCAGGTAGAGGAAGCGACAGACGAGCTGGCCGGCTACAACCTCTGGCTCATGTTGGTCTACTTTGATCAAAAGAAGAAGGAGATCCGGCATGAAGTCTCACTGCCCGAGCGCCTGAACGCCAAGGGGTACGTGAAGGACTGGTATGACCGCATCCTCCCACCAACTCCGTATTCAGTCGATGGCGACGAGTTCGACACCATCGGCAGCGATCCGAACGACGGGTTCGGCCCGCCCGCTGAATTTCCAGTCGAGAAGCGAAAGCCCTAACGATCTGGAAGGAAAGGAACCCCCAATGTTCACGCCATCCCGGTTGACACTAGCTCGCAAGCGTCGCGGCATGACACTTGTCGAGCTTGGAAATCAGGTTGGCGTGAGCAGCCAAAGCATCTCGAATTACGAACACGATCGCCAGCAACCGTCGCCACACACCCTAGAGAAAATCGCAGAGGTTCTAAGCTTTCCGCTGTCATTCTTTTCTGCCTCTGAGATCGATGAGATCGATCCAGCATCGGTAAGCTTTCGGGCCCGAAGCAAGCTGTCAGCCTATATTCGAGATGCGGCACTGTCGGAATCACGTCTAGCAGTGGAATTTAGTCACTGGATGGACGATCTATTTAACCTCCCAGCTCCGCACATTCCGACCCCAGGAAGAAAAATGTCTCCGGAGCTTAACGTCGATTATCTGCGTTCCGCTTGGGATATGGGTGAAAGTGATTCCATTAGGAACATGATTCACCTGGTCGAAGCTCACGGAGTTCGCGTATTTTCACTGGCGCCGGAATATAAAGAAGTCGATGCGTTTTCATTCTGGCGTGACGGTCGGCCGTACATCTTTCTCAACACACTGAAGTCCGCAGCTCGTAGCCGGTTTGACGTTGCCCATGAACTCGGGCACCTCATGATGCACTGCGACGACGAGGCCGGAGTGAGGACGCGAGCAGCTGAAAAGGAAGCGGACGAATTTGCCTCCACCTTCCTAATGCCTCGACGTAGCATTGCGGCACGAATTCCAGACAGTCCCACGACTGATCAAATCATCAGGTCGAGGAGGCACTGGAATGTCTCGGCCTTGGCGTTGACGTATCGCCTACAGTCTCTAGGCAGAATCACAGAATGGCAGTATCGCCAATCTGTGATCGAATTGGGTCGCCTGGGATTCAGAATGGGAGAACCTGGTGACGCACCACGCGAGACGTCAATGCTTATGCAAAAGGTGTTCAGTGCACTTTGGGTAGACGGCATCAGGCCGCAGCAGATCGCCGATCAACTCAACACCTCCATCACGGAGTTGAATAGTTGGGTCTTCGGCCTTATGGCATCACCGACACCCGAACAGGAAATTCACGCTTCAAACCGGCCGACCCAACTGAGGCTAGTTTAGTAAGAGCCCGAGCCCGCGCTGCATTTCCTCTGCCGCTCTCCCCTATTGTGATGCGGGAGCTGAGTCGGAGTAGATCCGCGTTGACTGCTCCTTAATATTCGTAGGCGCCAGGAGAGGGGCCATCCAGGGCCTCGATAACTGTGGCGGGATCACCGTCGTATGAGACGTGCGGTTCGTCCGCCCCGGGAGCGAAAAACCGAGCGCGGTACCGCTGAAGGTCGCTCTCCGCAAAGAAAATCGAGTTCGGATCGTCCTTGTGAAGCTCGTTACGCTTGCTGATCCTTGCCCAAAGCTCATCATGGCTGGCTGCGAGGTAGACGAGTACGGGGGTAGCCCGTGCGTCGGTAGCGACGGCCCGCCATTTAGCCCGATCTTCCGGGGTCCAAAAGCCGTGGTCAACGACCACATCGTGTCCCGCCTTGAGCTGGCTACTCAGTTGATCCGCCACGTCTTCGAGTACCGGCTTCTCCAGGGTGGGAAAGGTGCCCCGAGGAAAGTCCACGCCGTACACGCCGTGCCGACGGTACATCTCCTCATCTGGGCAGAGTCGCACGAACCCACGCGCTGTGAGGGTGCGGGAGAGCGTGGTTTTGCCTGAGCCGGGAAGTCCGGCCATCAGGACGCAGAAGGGTGGGCGTGGAGGCATCGGCGGTCTCATGAAGGTCTGGGTGATGGCTTCTATCTCTGCTTCGGCTTCGAGCATGATTGTGCTAGCTCTGCGCGCTACGAGCAGTTCTCCTAGGCGGTCTTCCAGCACACTTACGAGCTGTCTGGGCTTGTTCCACTGCGGTCCAGGGACATCCAACGGTCGGTTCGCATCGCAGGTCAGACGATGTGACGAACGTTCACGGACGCCCGTGGACTGCACTGGATTGAGCAGCAATCGAGACTAGAACTGAGACTGGTTGCAGCCGTCCGGCCTGGTTGATGTCCGTCAGGGTTCCCCGAGCCCTTACCGGCCGCAGATATGGCCCACGAGTAGCCAGAACGTAGGACTCAGATCGCGAAGCCCTGTGTGTCACCCTGACGGGGTGACCTCAAAGGACGAGGGGGAGAGAGTGGCTGAGCCGAGCCGGCGCGGAACCTACCTGGTGATCGCGGACGCCTTGCGCACACAACTGTCTGAGGACGGCGCTCCGGAGCGTCTTCCCTCCGAGACCGAGTTGATCGCCGAATTTAACGTGTCCCGCGGCACGGTGCGCCGCGCCCTTCGCACGCTCAAAGAAGAGGGCCTCATCGAGGCACAGCACGGCGCAGGGTGGCGCCGTGCTGTGCCTGGCGCGGATCGGCGGACGCTTGTGGAGCGGATCGAAGACTTGATGCGCGCCGAGACGGCAGTTGGGGGGCCATTCCTCTCCGAAGCCAAGCTGTGCCAGCGCTTCAATGTCTCCCGCGTAGCCCTGCGTGCCGCCCTCGGGCAGTTGCAGGGGCGCGGCCTCCTGGAGTCCCAGCCGGGCAAGCCTCGGCTTGTACGCGCTCTCCCCGAGCCACGGCCTGATTCGTAAGGTGAACCACATGTCTCTCACGAAGTGGGCGCACGACCTCTCCGAGTCCGTTCTGGCTGAACCGCTGCCACGACGCTGGGCCCATGTCCAGGGTGTGGCGCGACGCGCCCGCGAGTTGCGCCCGATCCTGCCCGAGGCCGATGCTGACCTGTTGGAGGCAGCAGCGTTCCTCCACGACATCGGCTACGCCCCGAAGCTCGTCGACACAGGCTTCCACCCACTAGACGGCGCGCGATTCCTTCGCAAGGAGCACGCCGACGAGCGTGTGGTGAATCTGGTAGCGCACCACTCCTGCGCACTGCTGGAAGCCGAGGAACGCGGTCTTCGGCACGACCTTGAGGCTGAGTTCCAATTGGAATGCTCGGAGCTGGTTGACGCCCTGGTGTACTGCGATATGACCACCACCCCGGACGGCACACCCACCGACTCCGAGGCACGTGTCGGGGAGATCGTGAACCGATACGGCCCTGACACGCTCGTTGGTCGCTTCATTCAACGTGCGGCGCCAGAAATCCACGCGGCGACATCCCGTGTTCGCGCTCAGCTCCAAGCGGCCCGTTCTTAGAGCTGTGTCGTACGGCGTAAGTTAATCGTTGAAAGCAGGGTTGCTGAGTCGGCCATGCCGAGAATGGCCTACTTCTAGGACATGTCGTTTAGATCCTCTTCGTACCCATCTAGATCTTCTGCGTCTTCCTCTAGAGCCAGTCCAGTGAAAGCTCGCAGTAGCGGGTAGCCCACGTCAGGCTCGACTGCGGCGATATAGCGCGCCCAGCCCAACAGCCGACGCGGGTACATCCCGTCAGCCTCTCCGCCAAAATCGGCCATGTAGACGTCGTAGCCGAATTTCGAGATGATGTATGAAATCCACCGCATCCTACGCTTTAGGCTGCGTGGAATCCTCGGCCCACCCGGTTCTCCGACATACAAACCGGTAACATACTGCGGACCCCCACGGCGCATGAAAGCGGTCTTGCGCGTATTTACCGACCAGCCAGCCTCATCAAGAATGCGAGCGATATCTACTGAGTGACGGTCAGTGACGTCTCCAGAAAAGGTGAGATCGTCTACATAGCGCGTAAAAGATAGCCCCTCCGACCGCGCATACTCGGCAAGGGAGTGGTCCGTACTTCGGAAAGACAAATTAGAGAAGAGGGGCGACGTACTAAGCCCAATTGGCAGCTTGCCACCGATAGTAACGAGACTTACAGCAAGCTCCACGGCTTTCTCTTCATAGCCTTGCTCTCGCAATGAAGCCCTTACTGTTGCGGCGCCAATGGACGGAAAAAAATCCTCAAGGTCCATGCGCAACACGCACCTCTTCGCAAGGTGCTGGCTAGCATTACTGATCGTGGAGCGCCCACGAATAAATCCGTGAACATGGTCGGGAACTTCGTACGAGAACCGATCCGTAAAGCTCCGATGCAAATTCTTGCTAACGGCATTGAAGGGCGGCTTCAGCTCGACTACTTCTCGGATTCCGCCGTGCCTCTTACGGTGCCTTCGCTGCACATACAAAAGCCCATCGCCCGCAGGGATGTGGGCGGCTAGCCACTCAAGATTTTCAAGCGATAAGCCAGCTTGCTCAGCCAGTTGATCAACCGAGTAGGGCACTGGAACCCCCGTGGTGGAGCGTTAGGAGGTAGGGCCACACTCCCGTGCAAGGACTATCAGGCAACGCACGCGAAATCGCGCACCAAGTTGACCGTGGCCCTACCTCGGGCGAGAGTCTATCACACATCAATGAAGAGGATCCTTTCGACTAGAAATGCGACCAAGCTCGAACGAATAGAGCATGGAAATGGACGGTTCAATCTCGCGAAATGCTCTATACGCGAAGTCTTTCGGGTTTATTGTGCGGTCCTTTTGAAGCCACCTGCTTACGTCTGCCATAACATAGTCGATGATGGCCGTAGACATGAATTGACGCTTAGTAACCATTGAGATGTTCAACTGCGGCAAAGGAACATCTCTACCGGCCTTTTGGCGGGCCCGCCTGGCGACGGCATCAGGAAGTCGACGAATGATGGACGACATCTCTTGGCTTTGCTCTATGTAACAAAGAAACTCGGATTCATGGCGATGTCGAATCAATAGATCACCCAGCAACCTTACATACATGAACTCGATCAGCTCGGATTCGACCTTGCCGGGGAATCTCGTTCGATCACTAACGACCACAAATGCCCTATAGAAGGTGTTCCGCATGAACTCTCGAAATGGGGCCGAGATCTCCGTCGGATCGTTCGCGCTGTGAAAACCATCCTTGCGAAACTCTTCGAAGCTGCCAAATCCCGTTAAGCTGTGCCGCGCGACCAGGCGCTTGTACAGATCCTGGATTCCTTCCTCAACATCTTCTGCATCGTCACCTAGTTCAACCGCGCCTACAATCAATGGCTGAGAAGGGTTTCCGTTTCCCGACTCGTCCATGAATAACTTCACTTCAAATTGCCTTTCAAAAACATCCCGCAACACCGTGGGGTTTACCGGCTCCACAATCTATCTCTGTTCGGATAGGGATCACCCATACAGGAAGATCTCTAACCGATATGAGGCGCCGTTCGGCTTGAATCAAGCCCATGCTGGATGCGCAGCCGGATGGAAGGGTGGACGTTCAAGGTGTCGATGTCGGCCAGCCGCACCCATCGGACTTCCTTAGATTCCGAGCTGGTCCGGAGTTCTCCGCCCACAGGGCGAGCGTGGAAGCAAATCGAGAACTGCTGCCGCACTTCACCATCTTCGTAGGCCATAACGTGCTGGGGGTTGGTGTAGACACCCACGATGTCCTCAACAACAACCTTGACCCCAGTCTCCTCTTCGACCTCGCGCACGACCGTATCCGCGATGCTCTCGCCTACATCGTGGCCACCGCCAGGGATCGCCCACAGGTCGTTGTCTGTCCGGTGAATCATGAGCAGGTCGCCGGCGTCGTTGACGACGACGGCAGTCACCGACGGCACCACAGAGTTCGCTTGCGGCGCGTCGGGGTTGTTGTAGTAGTCAACACGGCTCATGTGGTCGGGCCTCCAAGTTCAGTCGGGGACGTGATGCGTCGGGCCGACTCCCAGACACGCTCGTAACTCTCGCTGTACGAGTCGAACAGCTCGCCTCCAGGGATGCGCTGAAGATGCAGAACGGGCGCCATGTAGGCCCCCACCCCGTAGAGATGACCGTTGGCTAGCAACTCGTCATCCGCCCGGTAGAGCGAGTTGTAGAGCACCGTGCCGTGAAGCCTGAACTCTACGTTGGGCAGGTCGAAGAGACCTGCGTAGTTGAGCAGGGCATTCCGAATCTTGAGGCCCATCCCTGGCCCGATACCCTCGTCCTCTCCGCGCTGCCCAACTGCAGCGCAGTCCGGATCTCCCAGCAAGAACCGGATTGGCACGTCAGCAGCTGATTTCTCCTTGACCAGTCGGTGAAACGCCGCATCCTCGGAGAGCCAGAAGCCCGAGTACACCAGCACGTCGAAGTGGTGAGTTGCCTTCGCGTAGAGCTTGGGCCAGGTCTCGTTCGGCACCACCGACCGATGCGGGTAGAGCTTGATCAGCTCTGCATTCCCTGTCTCCACCACCTGAGCTGACGTGGCTTCGTCCGCCCAGAGGTAGGACACGTCCTGCTGCAAGAGCGAGGAAATGGCGTACTGGAATCGTCGATACGGCTTGCGGCGAGGCACGTTGATCCAACGCTCGACCGTCTTGGGGTCCACGCCAATGCGCGCGGCCACCTGCTCGATGGTCATGTTCGCCGCCGTGATGGCACCGCGAAGGCGTTCGTTCGCCACGTCGTCAACCTTCCCTACAGGGACGCGCTGGGACGACTTCACGCTACCTAAGGACAGCTCAAGTCGTACAGGACTCGTCCGAGTTGGGCGTCTGATGTCACGACCGGTCACGCGAACCTAAGAGAGCAGCACAACGGAGCGACTCGCAGTCGAAATCCACGGATGGGGTTGACGCCACGAATCCTCAACCCCATGATGATGTACAAGTAATACAGGTACCGCATCGCGAGTTGCGGCCTGACCTGCAAGAACGCCCGGAGAGGTCCGTATCAGGCGGACAGCCTCGAAGGAAGCGACAGCTCCTTGAGAACTCAACAGTGCGTTGAAGAAAACCCGCCCCACCTCATCGAGAGGCGGGTGCGCCCGGGTCCTATCCCGGGCGCAAGCAAGCACTTCGACCTCACCGCAGCACTCTCGGCTGCGGCCGGTTGCCTCCGCTGCTCGTCTCGTACGAGCAGCGCTGAGGGGAGCCGGATCTTTCCGTCTTCAACGGCGCGCGGCCCCGGAGGTGCAACTCCGGGACCGCTGTACGGGCCGTTCCACCTGTGAAGGGAACTACGACCCATGAAGCACATCGGTGCTGTTCAGGCGGTTGTTACCGCCGACTTCTCCGACCGCGAGCCGACGGCCGCGGAGCTGGACGCGATCGAGCAGGAGATGCCGGTCATTCTGGCCGGTGTCGAACTGCTGGACGCGCAGATCAACGCCCTCGACCGCACCCCGAACGAGCTGGACACCCGGCGTATCCGCCGGGCCCGCCGCCGCGTCCTTGCCGCCCGCCGGGAGTTGGCCAACCGCTCGATCACGCTCGCGGAGGTCGGGGCATGAGCGAACACACGATCCTCGATAGCTTTCCGGCCGGTCATCCGCGCGGCGGTTGGCCGGCGGAGGAGCGGGCCGCGGCACTGCGGGAGCAGGGCGAGAGCGCCACGGTCGTCATGGACCTGGACACCGACCGCTTTCTGATCGTTGCCGAAGCAGGTGCCGCATGAGCCACAACCTGACGCTTGACGAGTTGGCCGTGCCCCTGCGGGCGTTGCGGCTGCTGTCCGTGGACTTCGGGCGCCTGCCGGCGCCGGACGTGCACGTGTCGACCACCTACCCGGAGCGGCTGGAGTTGGCGTTCCACGACGACCTGCCCGGCTTTGAGAGGTGGCGGGAGGCGCTGGGAATCGTCCCGGACGCGGTGACCTACCGCGAGCAGAGCGACGGCCGCACGCGCGTCCTGCGGGCGAGCGTCGACCACGCGGGTGCCACGGTGCTCCTGATCGCTTACGCCGACGTTGTCACCCCGGTGTTGGTCGGGGGTGCGGCATGAATGCTCCGGCCCGCGTCGACGCGTCGTTGACGCCCGTCGAAACCGCGTCGACGCCCGCCGCGGTGGACCACGCGATCACCGCTCTCGCGGCCGTGCTCACGGTGCTCCTGACGGCGGTGGCGTTCTGGCTCTCCTACGAGCACTTGCAGGAAGTCGCCGCCCGTCACGGCATGGCCGATGCGGTCGCCCGGTCGTGGGCGTGGCCGGCCACGGTGGACCTGTTCATCGTGATCGGTGAACTGCTGATCCTGCGTGCCTCGCTCGCCCACCGGGTCGACTGGTGGGCAATCGGCCTGGTCACCGCAGGCGACGGCGCTTCCATCGCGCTGAACGTGGCGGGCGTCGGGCAGGATGCCGGGGCCTTGAACTATGTGGTGGCCGCGGTTCCTCCGGTGGCCGCGCTGCTGGCGTTCGGTGCGCTCATGCGGCAGGTCCACGCCTACCTCGCCCGACGGGCGTCGACGGGCGTCAACGTCCCGCCGCCGAGCGTCGAAGCGCCCTCGACGCCCGTCATGGTGAGCGTCGACCGTCCGACCGCCCCGTCGGCTGCCTCCGTGGTTCCGGTGCTGGATCCGGTGTCCGCGGCTGTGGCCGTGCCGGTGGCTGTGGAGGCTGCGTCGACGCCCGTCACCACGGATCCGGTCCCCGTCACCAGGGCGTCGACGCCCGTCGACCTGTGCGCCCCGGTGATCTACCCGAACCGGGTCGATCAGTTGGTGCGCGCCCTGTACGGGACCGACTTCACGCAGCCGAGCACGGCCCGCATGACACAGGCCATGGCCGCGGCGGGGCTGGGGACGTCGGAGTCGACGGCCCGCACCGCCCGCGGACGGGTCAAGACCCGTGAGCCGCACCTCGCAGACCTCCCGACCGCGCTCACCGGCTGAACGGGAGGACGGCTCCCATGTCGTACTCCTACGCCAAGTGCTTCGACCCGTCCGGCGCCCGCCACGGGATCCCCACCTTCCCGTGGCGCTGCGCCCCCGACGGATACGCCACCCGCCGGCAGCTCCGAGCCCGCGGTCTGCGCCCTGGTGGGCAGCCGGTCGCCGGGCAGGTGCTGCGCCCGCGCTACCGGCGCGGCCCGCTGGTCGCCTACCTCTACCGCCTCGACTGCGCCAAGCCCGTCCGGCCCATGACACCGGCGAAACGGGCCGCGCTGGCCAAGGCCAACACCGCGCGCCGCACCTGCCCGCAGTGCCGCGCGGATGCCGGCTACGTCATCCCCACCTCGCTCGGGGTGTGTGTGCCCTGCGCGTACCCCGAGGACGAACAGCGCGTCGCCTGAACACCCCATCGTCCAGTCTGGAAGGGGCCTTTCATGGCCAGCCCGAAGACCGTCCGTATCCCGCGCCAACGTGGCCGCGGACGGCAGCCGTACATCGTCGTCGTGCCGGAACACCGGCACTCCCTGACCGGGCGAGCGGCCTCTGCGCTCGCGCTGTTCGCGTGGGACCACCGCCGTGCGCTCGCCCCCACCGGGCTGGCGTTACTGGCGTTCGCTCTCACCGCCATCCTGCACACGCTCGCGTGGTGGGCGGCTCTCGTGCTCGCCCCGGCCGCGCTCGCGCCCCTCGTCTGGCTCGCCATCGTCCAGCGCGCCCACCCCGCCGACGGATCCGCGCTCGCGTGGCGGATCACGCTCGCGGCCGTCTCCGCTCTCGCCGGGGGATGGGTGGCTCTCGCGGTCGCGGCCGGCCCGCTCGCCGGTCCGCTGGAGATCTGGTGGCTGCTGCTCCTGCTCGGCACACAGACCGCGTGGTTCATCGTCCGCCGCACCCACTGACCTGACCAGGAGGAACTGTGGCTTCAAACAACGCAGGCCAGCGCAACGGCGGCCCGAGCGCTTCCGCGCAGGCCCGCAACTTCGCCCGACACCAGGCGCAGCAGCCGTACCAGAGGCCCAACAACAGCAACAGCAACCACGGCAAGGGCAACAAGTTCACCAACGCGGGAGCAGCGGTCGGAGGGTTCGTCGGCGCGATGGGCGGCTCGTTCGTCCCGCCCGTCAACATCACCGTGAACAACAACCGTGCCCGCGGCAACAGCGGCCGGCGCGGGCACGAAACCCTGCTCCCCGCTCCGGACTTCAGCTCCCCCGCGCTGATCCGCAACTACTGCAACACCCTGCGCGCGGCTGCCGTAACGCTGTCCATCGAGGTGGCCATGGGCGCGGAGATTTTGAACGGCGTGCTCGCGGCGGTGCCGGACCCGGAGGGACGCGCGTTCGGCTCCCGCCTGCGTGCGGCCAAGGTGTCGCGCAAGATGCGCCGCGCCTCCGACGACCTGCGCCACGCGGCCAAGAGCGCGGCTGCGGCCTACGCGACGTTCCAGCAGGAGTACGAGGAAGAGATCAACCGCGTCCGCCACCGGGCCCGCAAACCGCAGGCGCCCGTCATCGACTGGTCACAGCAGTAAAGAGGGTTGACCATGGCAAGGAACAGCAGCGGTGGCCGCGCGCGGCACACCGACTACCTCGGCGACGGCATCGTCGCCGAGTACCGGGGCGAGGGTCTCCTCCCCGGGCAGGGAGCCGGCTCCGGCGGCGGGATCGGCGCGTACCTCCTCAACCGGGCCAAGCCGCATCTTCCGCCGTGGCTGGGAGTCGGCGCGGCCGGAGTCGCGGGCGCTCTGGGGAACTGGCGGTGGGGGGAGAGCGCTCCGGCCGGAGTCGGCCTCACCCTCGCCTCCGTCGCCCTCACGGGCGTCACCTGGTGGGTCGGCCGCAACACCTCCGCTCAGCGCCGGCTGCACTCCGCGATCACTGTTGCCGCGGGCTCCGCGTGGGTGACCGGGGCGTGCCTCGCGGGGCCGCTCGCCGGACCTTTGGATGACCTGTATCTGATGGGCGGGCCGGTCGTCGCTCTGTCGTGGAACGTGCGCCTGATCCTGCGCACCTCGGATGGGGAGGCGAGTGGGCAGGGCGGTGACAAGGGCCTGATGGAGAAGATCGGGCTGGCCCGTGCGCAGATCGGCGCCGCGAAGGTGGAACCGAACCGGGTGACCGCGCCGCTCGCGGTGGCTGCGGGGGAGCAGACCAACGAGGACGTGACGAAGGCGCTCGGGCTGCTCGCGTCCGCGTTGGACCTGCCTGTCTCCGCGGTGCGCTACCAGCCCGACCCGGACTCCAACCGCCGCGGGGACCTGGTCATCGTCCCCGAGGACATGCTTGCCGAGGTCGTCGAATGGGACGGGCCCTCGAACCTCGGGGGTTCGATCGCGGAGCCGCTCGTGATCGGCCGCTACGACGACGGCGCCCCGATGCACCTGTGGCTGCCCGGCGACCCGCAGGCGGGCCGCAACGGCACCCACGTGCTCATCGCCGGCGGCTCCGGCTCCGGCAAGGGCGACACCGCCCTGAACCTGCAAACCGAGATCCTTTCCCGCTCGGACGTGCTGCTGTGGCTGTCCGACCCGAAGATGTTCCAGGACTTCCGCCCCCTGCTTCCCGGCATCGACTGGGCAGCCGAGGGCGGCACCCCCACCGAAGTCATGGTGGAAGCCCTGCAAGAGGTCATCCCCGCCCGCACGCGGTGGCTTGGGCAGCACGCCTACCGGCAGTGGCTCCCGCAGGCAGCGCAGCAGCAGAGCGACCCCAAGCACTCCTGCCGGCCGGACGGCACAGTGTGCGGATGCCCCGGGATGCCGTTCCTCGTGGCCTGGATGGAAGAGGCCGCAAGTACCCTGCGGGCGCTGGGGGACGACGCGTTCACCGGGATCTCGCAAGAGGCCCGCTCCGCGGGTGTCTCCCTGATCGTCTCGTTGCAGCGTCCCTCCTACGACCAGGTGAGCACGAGCACCCGCGCGGCGCTGCCATCCGTGATCGCGCTCGGCTGCGACCCGCGCGACGAGGGATTCTCCCTGCCCGACCGGGTCTTGGACGCGGGCGCGCACCCGGGGGCGTGGGGCAACCGCAAGCCCGGTTACTGCTACCTCGTGAGCACGGGCGTGCCCGAGGACCGCTACGCCTCGCCGGGGCGCACCCGCGCCTTCACCCACCGCTCGGTGTCCCTCATGGAAGTCGTCGCCGCGTGGGCACAGCGCAACGGCGCCACCGCCGACCCGATCACCGCAGGGGCCGCCGCATCCATCGCGGGCAAGGCGTACAGCGGTCGGCCGGTCCCCGGGGACGGGCATGGCGCACCGCACGTCGATCCGGAGGACGACGACACGGACGACGCCCCGCGACACGACCCCGAGGACGAGCAGATCGACCCGGAGGAGGAACTCCCTGCGGTGCAGGACGGAGACGATGCCCCGGTCTTCGGAGAGGGCACCGGCCGCAAGCCGAAGGGGGAAGAGGCCCGCCGGCTGCTCGCGGAGGCGCTCGCGGAGTTCGAACGCGACGGACAGATGATCATCGGTCCCAAGGATCTGTCCGACTGGTGCGACCGCCACAACCTCTCCCGCCCGTGGGTGTCCAAGAAGCTCGCGGAGGCAGCCGCGGAGGGTCGACTCGCGCCGACGAACACCACCGGCCGGTGGCGCATCGTGCCGTCCCTGACAGCCGCGTGACACCTGACACCGTCACGGCCCCGTGACACCCAAACCCCTAGGCAGGCGCAGGTGTCACGCGCCCTGACACCCGCCCCTGACACCCCTGTGACACCCGCCTGACACCTCACCCGCACGCGCCCCCGCAGCCCCTGCGGACACGGCGCGCGCCCCACCCGAGGAAGGCCCGAATGACCTACCACGACCCGCCGGGAATCATCGCCCCGCACGTCCCCGCCGACGCCTACCGCCGTGCCGAAGCCACCGGGGCACCGGTCGTCCTTGTCGTTCACACCACCGACCCGACCGGCCTCCCGTGGCGCCGAATCCTGATTCCGCTCGCCATCGCCGGCGCCGCCGCGCTCGGGGGCTGGGGTCTGGTCGTCGCGCTGTGCGCGCTGCTCGACGCCGCAGCCCACACCGTGACCGTCATCGCAGGCGCCGCCGGACCGATCGGATTCGGAGGAATCACCCTCCGGCTCGCGCGCGGCAAGCACCTCTAGCTACGCCAAGGGCGGCCCCCACCTCACGCCAATGACGCGGGGCCGCCCTTGCCCAACCAGCATCCATCAAAGGAACTGGAGACCTCCAGGATGACCCATCGACCCGATATCGGGCGACTGCTCGCCCTGCTCGAACCCGTGCGTGTGCTCGATGCCTACTCGTGCATCGGCGGCGCCGCCGAGGGCTACCGGCGCGCGTTCGGCAACTGCCACATCACCGGCATCGACCACGTGGCACAACCGGACTACTGCGGTGACGCCTTCCACCAGGCGGATGCGATCGAGTACATCCGCGCGCACGGCCACGAGTACGACTTCATCCACGCCTCGCCCCCCTGTCAGGGCGAAGGGGCTCCGACCAAGGGCACCAACAAGGCGCGCAACGCTGCGATCGGCCGCACCTACCCCCGGCTCATCGCCCCGACGCGGGCCGCGCTGGAAGCCACGGGCCGACCGTACGTGATGGAGAACGTGCCCGGCTCCGAAGTCCGCAAGGACATCCGGTTGTGCGGGGAACAGTTCGGGCTCGCCGTGCTCATGCACCGCTACTTCGAACTCGGAGGCTGGACCACTACGCAGCCGGCCCACCCCAAGCACCGCGGCTATGTGCGGGGTTGGCGTCACGGCGAGTACCGGGAGGGCCCCTACGTCGCCGCCTACGGCGAGGGAGGTGGCAAGGCCACCGTGGCGGAGATCCGGGAGGCCAAGGGCATCGACTGGTCCACCGACCACTTCCGTCTGCGGGAGGCCCTTCCGCCCGCCTACACGCAGTGGATCGGTCGGGCGTTCCTCGCGGTGGCGCCCGTGCTCGAAGTGGGGGTCGCGGCATGAGCGCGCCTCTGCTGAACGCAGCACTGGCTGCGGCTGCGCGCGGGTGGCACGTCTTCCCGCTGCGTCCGGGCACGAAGCGGCCCGCACTGCACGGGGCCGACCGGTGCCCCACCACCGGCGACTGCGCCAACGGGCATCTGAAGTGGCAGGAGCGGGCGACCGTCGACCCGCACCGCATCGCTCTGTGCTGGGAGAACAGCCCTGCCAACATCGGTCTGGCCACCGGCCCGTCCGGTCTGGTCGTCGTCGACCTGGACGTGCCCAAGAGCCAGGACAATGGCAACAGCAGTGCGGACGCGCCTGACGGCGCGACGACCTTTGAGGCGCTCTGCGAGCGCACCGGCCACGCCGTCCCCACCACCTACCGCGTCCGGACCGCGAGCGGCGGACAACACCTGTACTTCACCGCCCCGGCGGGTATTCGGCTGGGCAACACCGCGGGCACCCTCGCACCCCTGGTCGACACGAGGGCATGGGGCGGATACGTCGTCGCCGCGGGCAGCATCACCCCGGGCGGCTCGTACGAGACCGTCAACGACACCGCCCCGGCACCGCTGCCGGGGTGGCTGCTGGCGATGTTGCAACCCGCCCCCGCGCAACCGGTGGTGCCGTTGCGGTTGCCCGTGGTCGACGGGAGCCGAGCGGCTCTGGCCGCGCTGGAAGCCGAGTGCGCGACGGTGGCCGCGGCGCCGGAGAAGCAGGGCAACATCACGCTGAACCGGTGCGCGTTCAAGGTGGGGCGGTTCGTCGCGTGGGGCGACCTCCCCCGACACGTGGCAGAGAACGCCTTCCAAGCGGCGGGAGAGGCCCGCGGACTCACCGCTGCGGAGTGCCGCTCCACCATCCGCAGCGCCCTGGACAGCTCCCTGCGCAAGGTCCGGCCCCGGGAGACGGCATGACCACCCCCCGCTGCTCCCGCTTGGAAGGCCAACCAGAGCGGAGCGGCCCGCACCCCGCCCAACCCGCCGCACCCGAACCGGTCGTGGGCGAGCCGAAAGGCGCCGCCCGTCAGGGCGTCCGCACTGCACTTCGTCCTGACTCACAGACCGGAGACGACCGGTACCCCGTCGCGTGGCTGCACATCGTCGCCCCGCGCGGCGCGATGCCCACCGCCACCTCGAAATGCGCGTGCGGACGCGATCGCAGCGCAGTCGGCAAGACCCACGTGCTCGCCCTGATCACCGACCACACAGCCCACCGCGACACCTGCCCGCTCCGCACCACACAGGAAGGGAAGGCCGCAGCATGACCGACCCTATCGACGGCGCCGCACTGCTCAACGAGGTAGAAGCCTTCCACCGGCGCTTCAACGTCTTCCCCACCGAAGCCGCCTACGTCGCCGTCACGTTGTGGGACGCGCACGCCCACCTTCTCGACGCGTTCGACTCCACCCCCCGCCTCGCCTTCCTCTCACCCGAACCGGGATCGGGGAAGTCCCGGGCACTGGAAGTGGTGGAAACCCTCGTACCCCGGTCAATGGCCGCAGTCGACGCGTCCGCGTCCGCGCTGTTCCGCTCCGTCTCCGGCATCGACGGCGGCCGGCCCACGATCCTCTTCGACGAAATCGACACGATCTTCGGCCCGAAAGCCGGAGAGAACGAACAGCTCCGCGGGTTCATCAACGCCGGCCACACCCGCGGACGCGTCATGTACCGGTGCGTCGGAGACGGCTCCAACCAGCAAGTACAGGGCTTCCCCTCGTACTGCGCCGTCGCCGTCGCCGGACTCGGCTCCCTGCCCGACACGATCATGACCCGGTCCGTCATCGTCCGCATGCGCCGCCGGGCCCGCAACGAGAAAGTCGAACAGTTCCGCACCCGCATCCACGTGCGGGAAGGCAACCAACTCCGGGACCGGCTCGCCAAGTGGGCCGAAACCATCCAGGACCAGGTCACCGACGCCTTCCCCGAGATGCCCGACGGAGTGGCCGACCGGCCCGCGGACGTGTGGGAACCCCTGCTCGCCATCGCCGACGCAGTCGGCGGACCGTGGCCGGAACGGGCCCGGGAAGCCTGCCTGACCATGGTCAAAGCCTCCCGCGCCAACGACAAGGGCAGCATCGGCATACGGCTCCTGACCGATCTCCGGGACCAGGTCCTGACCGGGATCGACCGACTGCCCACCGTCGCCATCCTCGACCGCCTCAACGCCCTCGACGATGCCCCGTGGGCCGACTTCAACGGCAAGCCGCTCGACTCCCGCAAGCTCTCCAAAATGCTCAGCGAGTACGTCACCGCGGACGGAGACCCGGTCGGCTCCCGCAACATCAAAACCGGCGGAGGCGGGGTCCTCAAGGGCTACTACGCCACCGATCTACACGACGCCTGGCAGCGCTACTGCCCCCCACCCCCGTCAAATCCGCTACCTCCGCTACCCGGCACCGAAAACACCGTCTGACCAGCAACAACGAGGTAGCGGCAATCGGCATCGGTTGCCGCTACCCCCGCGCTACCTATCCGCTACCGCTACCCCTTCCCGCTACCTCGAACAGGCCTCTGACCTGCGAGGTAGCGGCGGTAGCGGAAGTAGCGGACCTCAGAGGGACCCCCGCCGGACCGTCCGCAGAGGAGCCACCGCATGAGCACCGCCCTCGCGCCTACCGAGCAACTGCTCTACACCGCGGAGGAAGCCGCAACGGTCCTCCGCTTGGGCCGTTCCACCGTCTACGAACTGATGGCCGCCGGCGAGCTGCGGTTCGTCAAGCGCGGCCGTTCCCGCCGGATCAAGCGAAGCGCCCTCGAAGCATTCGTGGACAGCCTCGAACCGCAGCCCGTCTGACCTGACCCACCCGAGGCGGCCCCGGCATGTGCCGGGGCCGCCTCTCGCATGGAGGCATACGTGAGCCCTCGTAAGTCGAACCTGGAATCCACCATCTACTTCGGCGATGACGGCTGGTGGCACGGCCGCGTCACCATGGGCGTGCTCCCCGACGGAAGCCCCGACCGCCGCCACCGCATGGCCCGCACCGAACCCGCCGTGCGCCGCAAGGTCCGCGAACTGGAAAAGCTCCGCGACGAGGGGCGCGCGACCAAGGCAGGCCGCAAGCCCACGGTCGGACAGTGGATGGAGACCTACCTCACCGACATCGCGAGCCTGAAACTCAAGCCCCGCTCGCTGGACGACTACTGGTCCAAGACCCGCAACGACATCGTCCCCGGCGTCGGGAAGCACCGCATCGACAAGCTCGCCCCCGAGCACCTTGAGCAGATGTACCGGGCCATGCTCGATGCCGGGCGCGCTCCCTCTCACGTCGTCAAGGTGCACCGCATCCTGTCGCGCGCCCTGAAGATTGCCCACCGACGCCGGATGATCGGCGAGAACGTCGCCACCCTGGTCGACCCACCCAGCATCGACGAGACGGAGACGAACCCGTTCACCCAGGAAGAGGCGAAAGCCTTCCTGGAGGCGGCGGCCAAGCGGCCCACGTTCATGCGGTGGATCGTCGGGGTCGGCATGGGGTTCCGGCAGGGCGAGACCCTGGGACTGCGGTGGCCCTACGTCGACCTACAGGCCGAGTTGTTCCATCCCCGGTGGCAGCTCCAGCGGCTCACGTGGCGGCATGGCTGCGGTGACGCGCACGCCTGCGGGGCGCGCCTGCACCGCTTCGAGCCCTGCCCGCCGAACTGCGCCACCCACAGCGGCTACAAGCGTGGTTGTCCGAAGCCGTGCACCAAGACGTGCGTCAAGCACGCGAGTATCTGCCCCGAGCGCAAGGGCGGAGGTCTGGCCTTCACTCGCCCCAAGACCAAGAAGAGTACGAACCCGGTGCCGATCCCGCCCGCGTTCATCCCCTACCTGCTCGCGCATAAGGCACAGCAGGATGCACTCCGAGAGACGGCCGGCGAACTCTGGCAGGAACACCACGCCGTGTTCACCCGCCCCGACGGTCGCCCGATCGACCCCCGGGACGACTGGGAGGAGTTCAAGGAGCTACTGGCAGAAGCGGGCATCGCTGACCGCCGCCTCTACGACGGAAGCCGTCACACGGCGGGCACGATCCTGAATGAGCTGGGGGTGGACATGCCAACCATCATGGAGATCCTGCGGCACACCCAGATCAGCCAGACCCGCCGCTACGTCAAGGGCCGCTCGCACCTCTCGAAGGACGCCATGCGCCGCATGGGAGACGCCTTCCTGCCTGCCCCCGAACAGGCGTCGAAGCCCGTGACTGAGACTAGAACTGAGACTGGGGACCGCCGGGCTGCCCGTGCTCTCCGGCGTCGCCGTATCCGCTAAATAGCAAAAGCCCCAGGTCACGGCGAGTGAGTCCTGAGGCTTCTACAGAGCCGCCTTCGGGATTCGAACCCGAGACCTACGCATTACGAGTGCGTTGCTCTGGCCAGCTGAGCTAAGGCGGCGCGCTACAGAACTATGGTGCGATCTGCAACGTCGGCAAGTCTACACAGTTTCCGGGGGTGCTCCGTACCCGCCCCGGAGGCACCCCTGGCGGGCCCGCCGGCGGCCGGGCGACGGCCCGGTGACAGCTCGGCGGCGGGCCGGTGATCAGGTCGCCGAGCAGCGCTTTCCGTCCTTCGGAGGGGTGCCTTCGACGAGGTAGCGGTTGATCGCGGAGTCGATGCAGGCGCTCCCGCGCCCGTACGCCGTGTGGCCGTCACCGTCGTAGGTGAGGAGCGTCCCGGAGGCGAGCTGGGTGGCGAGGGACTCCGCCCAGGCGTAGGGGGTCGCGGGGTCCCGGACGGTGCCCACGACGACGATGGGCGCGGCGCCCTTCGCCTCGATGCGGTGGGGTTCACCGGTCGGCTTCACCGGCCAGTAGGCGCAGTTCAGCGAGGCCCAGGCGAGGCCCTCGCCGAAGACCGGGGAGGCCTTCTCGAAGTCGGGGACGCCCTTCTCGACCTCCTCGGGGGAGGAGAAGGCGGCGGGCAGGTCCAGGCAGTTGACCGCCGCGTTGGCGGACATCAGGTTGGCGTACGTGCCGTCCGCCTCCCGCTCGTAGTAGCTGTCCGACAGGACGAGCAGGCCCGCGCCGTCCTTGTCCTTCATGGCCGTGGTGAGGGCCTCGCGCAGTTGCGGCCAGGCCCCCTCGTCGTACATCGCGGCGATGACGCCGGTCGTGGCCAGCGACTCGCCCAGCTTGCGGCCGTCCGCGTCGCCCGCGTCGATGGGAGCGGAGTCCAGCTGCCGGAAGAAGGCCTTCAGGTTCTTGCCGACCTGCTCCGGCGACGTGCCCTTCCCGCCCAGCGGGCAGTCGGACTCGCCCACGCAGTCCTTCGCGAAGGACCGGAAGGCCGTCTCGAAACCGGCCGTCTGGTCCTGGTTGAGCTTCCGCGCGGGCAGGGACGGGTCCATCGCGCCGTCCAGGACCAGCCGGCCGACCCGCTCCGGGTACAGGCCCGCGTAGGTCGCCCCGAGGAACGTGCCGTACGAGGCACCCACGTACGTCAGCTTCCCGTCGCCCAGCGCGGCCCGTACGAGGTCCATGTCACGGGCCGCCTCGACCGTGGACACATGGCCCAGCACGTTCGCCGAGCGCTGTCCGCAGGCCGCCGCGAACTCCTTGTAGGCGTCGACCAGTTCATTGGTCTCGCGCGCGTCGTCGGGGGTCGTGTCCGTCTGCGTGTACGCGTCCATCCGCCGCCCGGTGAGGCATTCGACGGGCTCGCTGCGGGCGACGCCCCGCGGGTCCACCGCCACCATGTCGTAGTGGGCGCGCACCGTCGCCGGGTAGCCGATCCCGGCGTACGCCTGGAGGTAGTCGACCGCCGATCCGCCCGGCCCTCCCGGGTTGACCAGCAGCGAGCCGAGCCGCTTGCCCGGCCCCGTGGCCTTCTTGCGGGCCACGGCCAGCTTGATGTCGCCCTTGGCCGGCTCGGCGTAGTCGAGTGGGGCCTTCAGGGTGCTGCACTCGAAGCCGGCGACACCACAGGCCCGCCAGTTCGGCCGCTGCCCGTAGTACGGGGCCAGCGCGGACGGGGTGGCCTCGGGCAGCGCGCGCAGCGCCACCGATCCGGCCGGGCTCGCGGAGCTCGTCGAACTCCCCGCGGAGCAGGCGGAGACGAGGAGTCCGGCGACGGCGAACAGGGTGCCGTACGCGCGGAGGGATCGGTGGGCCCGGGATGTCCTGGGCCGGCGCCTGATGTCCATCAACCGAGCGTAACCCTGCGCGATGGATTGATTGCTCAGAGTTGCCAGCGCGCCTCGTACGAGTGACGCCGTCGACTCCCCGTTCCACCCGTGACCCCACCCCCGGCAGCCAGCACCCGCCGCGTCGCAAGCCCGCCGCGTCAGCCCCTCACGTCACCCCGAGTCACCCCGCCGGCGCGTCAGCCCGCCCGCAACGCCATCGTCATGGCCTCCACCGCCAGCAGTGGCGCCACGTTCCGGTCCAGGGCCACGCGGCAGGCGGCGATCGCGTCTATCCGGCGCAGGGTGGTCTCGGGTGACGAGCCCCGGGCCAGCCGGTCCAGCGTGTCCTGCATCTCCGTGTTGGCGAGGGCGAGATTCGTGCCGAACTGCAGGGCCAGCACGTCGCGGTAGAAAGCCGTGAGGTCGATCAGGGCCAGGTCCAGGCTGTCGCGCTGCGTACGCGTCTTGCGGCGCTTCTGCTTGTCCTCCAGCTCCTTCATCACGCCCGCGGTGCCGCGCGGCATACGGCCGCCCTGCCCCGCGCCGAGGGCCGCCTTCATGTCCTCGGTCTCCTTGACGTCGGTCTCCTCGGCGACCTGCTTGGCGTCCTCTGAGGCCGCGTCGATCAGCTCCTGGGCGGCCTTGAGACAGGCGCCCACGTCGTCGACACGCAGCGGCAGCTTGAGGACGGCGGCGCGGCGCGCGCGGGCCCGCTCGTCCGTGGCGAGGCGCCGGGCGCGCCCGATGTGGCCCTGGGTGGCGCGGGCCACGGCCGCCGCCACGTCCGGCTCGATGCCGTCGCGGCGTACGAGCACGTCGGCGACCGCGGCCACCGAGGGCGTCCGGAGCGTGAGGTGGCGGCACCGGGAGCGGATCGTGGGCAGCACGTCCTCCAAAGAGGGCGCGCACAGGAGCCAGACCGTACGGGGGGCGGGCTCCTCCACGGCCTTCAGGAGCACGTTGCCGGCGCCCTCGGTCAGACGGTCGGCGTCCTCCATGACGATGACCTGCCAACGGCCGACCGCGGGGGACAGCTGGGCGCGGCGGACCAGGTCACGGGTCTCCTTCACACCGATGGAGAGGAGGTCGGTGCGGATGATCTGCACGTCCGCGTGCGTACCGATCAGGCTCGTGTGGCAGCCGTCGCAGAATCCGCAGCCCGGGATCCCGCCGAGGGCGCGGTCGGGGCTCGTGCACTGCAGGGCCGCCGCGAAGGCGCGCGCCGTGGTGGAACGGCCCGAACCAGGCGGTCCCGTGAAGAGCCACGCGTGCGTCATCTTCGAGGCCTCGGGCTGCGGGGCGCCGGTCGAGACCGCGGTGACCAGGGCGTCGGCGTCCCGCGCGGCGGCCGCGAGCTGATCGCTCACCTTCTCCTGGCCCACCAGGTCGTCCCATACGGTCATGGGGTGCCGCCCTTTCGTCGCACCTGCAGGCGCACCTGTGCCCTGCCGCGTCCCATTGTGCGGGAGGGGACTGACAACGCGGTCCGCGGCGCCCGGTGGTGCCCGGGCGCCCCGTCGTCAGCGTCGCCGGCGCCCGCGCCCTTCGCCCCGCTCGTCGTCCCGCGGCCCGTCCCGCTCGTCGTCGTCGCGCGGGCCCAGCAGCTCGTCGGCCAGCGTCGGCAGATCGTCCAGCGGGGTCTCCTCCGCCCAGTCCGAACGGGGGCGCCGCCGGGGCCTGCCCTCCTCGTCGACCTGGGGCAGCTCGTGGGTGCCGCCGTCGGAGGCTCCGGTTCCCGGCCGCTCCCTCTGCTGCTCCCCCTGCCGATCCTCACGGAAGTACCCGGGGGGCACCCGGTCCTCGGGCCCGCTCCCCCGCTCACCGGCATCACGGCCACCGCCACCACGGCCCGCGCCGCCACTGGGGCCACGGTCGTCCCGTACGGGAGGCAGGACAGCGGTCTCGTCCGCGGCGGGCTCCGGACGGACCGGAGGCAGCACCGCGGTCTCGTCGGCGGCTCCCTGCGGGGCCCGCCGATACTGCGGGGTCTGCGACGGCTGCGGGGTCTGCGGAGGCTGTGGAACCTGGGGCAGCACAGCCGTCTCGTCGCCCGCAGGACCGGCGTCCCGCGGCGGCACCGGAGGCAGGACGGCCGTCTCGTCGACCGGACCCCCGGACGCGTTCGTGGGCGTCACCAGAGGCGTCTGCACCGTGCTCTCGTTGTCGGGGCCGTCCACCGCCGAACCGGAACCGGACCCTCCTGAAGTCCGCCCGGCAGCACGCCCGGCGGCCCGTCCAGCGGCTCGCTCGGCGGCCCGCCCGGAAGCCCCACCGGCCCCGGAGGCCCCCGCGGAACCAGCGGCCCCGCCGCCAACCCCGGACCCCGCACCCGTACCCGGGCCGGGAGCCGCGGACGCCGCCGAAGCAGCGGCGGCAGCGGTAGCGGCGGCGGCACTCGCGGCCTCCGCCGCCCTGCGCGCCTCCTCGGCCCGGACCAGCGCCTCCTCGGCCTTCCGCTGCTTCTCCAGGCGCCGCTCCTCGGCCTCGGCCCGCAGCCGCGCCTCCTCCTCGGCCTGCTTGCGCCGGCGCTCCTCCTCGGCCGCGCGGGCCTTCTCCTCCGCGAGCTGCCGTGCCTGTTCCTGCTCGGCACGCACGCGCGCGGCCTCGGCCCGCTGACGGGCCTCCTCGGCCTGCCGCTCGGCCTCGCGCCGCTGCGCCTCTTCCAGTTCGAGCCGCTTGCGCTCTTCCTCCTCCGCGCGCAGCCGGGCGAGCTGTTCCTGGCGCTCGCGCTCCAGCCGCTCCTCCTCGGCCTTGCGGGCGGCCTCTTCCTCGGCCTTGCGGCGGGCCTCTTCCTCGGCCGCCTTACGGGCCTCCTCCTTGGCCTCGATCTCGGCCTCGGAGAGCGGCAGCACCACGTCCAGCCGGTGCCGGATCACGGTCGTGACGGCTTCGGGCTCCTGCCCGGCGTCGACGACCAGGTACCGGGCGGGAGCGGCGGCGGCCAGCGTCAGGAAACCGGACCGCACGCGCGCGTGGAACTCGGCGGGCTCCGACTCCAGCCGGTCCGGCGCCTCGGTGAACCGCTCGCGCGCGGTCTCCGGCGCCACGTCCAGCAGCACCGTCAGATGCGGTACGAGCCCGTCCGTGGCCCAGCGGTTGATGCGGGAGACCTCGGTGGGGGACAGATCGCGTCCCGCTCCCTGGTAGGCCACCGAGGAGTCGATGTACCGGTCCGAGACCACGACCGCGCCCCGTTCCAGAGCGGGCCGCACCACGGTGTCCACGTGCTCCGCGCGGTCGGCGGCGTACAACAGGGCCTCCGCGCGATGCGAGAGGCCGGCCGACGACACGTCGAGCAGGATCGACCGCAGCCGCTTGCCCACGGGGGTGGCGCCCGGTTCGCGGGTCACCACGACCTCGTGTCCCTTGGCACGGATCCACTCCGCGAGGGCCTCGGCCTGGGTCGACTTGCCGGCCCCGTCACCGCCCTCCAGGGCGATGAAGAACCCGGCGTCGGTGGGCGCCTGCACCGGGTCGTCCCCGCCGCGCAGCGCGTCCCGCAGGTCGTGCCGCAGGGGCACTCCGGAGCGGTCGTCGGCCTTGGCGAGGACCAGCGCGGCGACGGGCAGCAACAGCGCGCCGACCAGCATCAGAGTGAAGGCGGCGCCGCCGTGCGCGAACACGAACTTGCCGTTCTCCAGGCGGTGCGGACCGATGGCGGCGGCCACCAGCGGCGCCACCAGGACGCCCACGGCCACGAAGACCCGTACGACCGCGTGCAGGTGTTCCGTCGTACGCGCGCGGCGGTAGTCCTCTGCCTCCTGGTCGAGCAGGGCGTGGCCGGTGTTCGCGGCGACACCCGCGCCGATGCCCGCGAGGCCGACGATCAGGAGCACGGTGGTGACGTCGGGGACGAGTCCGGCGGCGAGCAGCGCGATGCCCGTGAAGGCGATCGCCAGGGCGAGCAGCCGCCGGCGCGACAACGACGGCAGCAGCTTGGCGGCGCTGCGGATGCCGACCACGACACCGCCGGTCACCGCGAGCACCAGCAGCCCGTACGTCACCGGGCCGCCGCCCAGGTCCTTGGCGTGCAGCACGGCCACCGCGACGGCGGCCGCGACGGCCCCGGCGACGGCCGCGCAGGCGAGCACCAGGAGCGCGATGGCCCCCGTGCGGCCCTTGTCGATGCCCGAACCCGTCCTGGGGCGGCGCAGTCCTTCGAGCGGCGACCTCGCGCGGGGGGTCCGCACGTCGGGCAGTTCGAGGAAGGTGAGCACCGACAGGGACGCGGCGAACAGGCCCGCGGAGACGTACGAGGCGAGCGCCGCCTGGTGCTGGTCGAACCACGCGAGTCCGGCGCCCAGCAGGTTGTTGAGGAGCCCGGCGACGACGAGGGCCGCCGCCGCGAGGGGCGCCGCGACGAATCCCGTACGCAGGGAGAGGCGCCGCAGGGCGTCCATGTGGTCCGGCAGCGGCCGTACCGTCGCGCCCTCCAGGGGCGGGGCGGGCAGCAGCGCGGGCGCCGCGCTCTCGCGGCACACCGTCCAGAAGCGCTCGGCGACCCCGATCACGAACGCCGTCACGAGCAGCACGGCCAGCGCGTTCTCGGGGGTCCAGTCGATCCACAGGGGCGCGATGATCAGCAGTACGGCCCGTACGCCGTCCGCGCCGACCATGGTCCAGCGGCGGTCCAGCGGACCGTCCTGGGCGGTGAGCGTGGAGAGCGGACCGAGCAGCACCGCCCCGAAGAGCAGCGTCGCGAGGATGCGCGCTCCGAAGACCGCCGCCACGGCGAGGGCCACTCCGCGGTAGCCGCCGCCGAAGGAGCCGTCGGACACTGCCGCCTGGAGGGCGAGCAGGACCAGGACCAGCAGGGCGAGGGCGTCGCCGACGCCACTCACCAGCTGGGCGCTCCACAACCGCCTCAGTTGCGGTACGCGCAGCAGCGCCCGGACGGCTCGCTCCCGTGAGTCCGCGACCAGGGCGTCGTCGGGGGCCGAAGTGTGGGCCGTTGGCTGCTCGGCTCGCGTCATCCCGCCAGCCTATCCGGACGGGCCCGGTCCCCGAATAGGGCCCCGAACATACGAACGCCCTCGACACCAAGTGGTGCCGGGGCGTTCGCTCTACGAACCGAAGGTGAACGATCCGGTTGGCCTCCGGACCGGTCTCGACCGAAGCCGAAAGGCGGCTCAGCCCTTCGCGCGGTCTCCTGTGCAGCCTCTGTGGAGAACGGCTCAGTCCTCGGACGGACGGCTCAGTCCTCGGAGGCCGCCTTGGCCGCGGTCGCCTTCTTCGCGGTCGTCTTCTTCGCGGTGGTGGTCTTCTTTGCCGCCGTTTTCGTAGCGGCTGTCTTCTTTGCCGCCGTTTTCTTCGCCGGCGCCTTCTTGGCGGGTGCCTTCTTCGCGGCCTTCTTGGCCGTCTTCTTCGCCGGCCCCTTCGCCCGCTTCTCCGCGAGCAGTTCGAAACCGCGCTCCGGAGTGATCTCCTCGACGCTGTCGTCGGACCGCAGGGTCGCGTTGGTCTCGCCGTCGGTGACGTACGCGCCGAAGCGTCCGTCCTTGACGACGACCGGCTGGCCGCTGACGGGGTCGGCGCCGAGTTCCTTCAGCGGCGGCTTGGCGGCCGCGCGCCCGCGCTGCTTGGGCTGCGCGTAGATCGCGAGGGCCTCGTCGAGGGTGATCGTGAAGAGCTGGTCCTCAGCTGTCAGGGAGCGCGAGTCGGTGCCCTTCTTCAGATACGGGCCGTAGCGGCCGTTCTGCGCGGTGATCTCCACGCCCTCGGCGTCCTTGCCGACGACGCGCGGCAGCGACATCAGCTTGAGGGCGTCCGCGAGCGTCACCGTGTCCAGGGACATCGACTTGAAGAGCGAGGCCGTACGCGGCTTCACGGCGTTCTTGCCGGTCTTCGGGGTGCCCTCGGGGAGCACCTCGGTCACGTACGGGCCGTAGCGGCCGTCACGGGCGATGATCTGGTGGCCCGACTCCGGGTCGGCGCCCAGCTCGAAGTCGCCGCTCGGCTTGGCGAGCAGTTCCTCGGCGAGGTCGACGGTCAGCTCGTCGGGCGCCAGGTCCTCGGGCACGTCGGCGCGCTGATGGTTCTCGGAGTCCTTCTCGCCGCGCTCGACGTACGGGCCGTAGCGGCCGACGCGCAGCATGATGTCGCTGTCGTGCACGGCGAACGACGACACCTCGCGGGCGTCGATGGCACCGAGGTCGGTGACGAGTTCCTTCAGGCCGCCGAGGTGGTCCCCGTCGCCGTTGCCTGCCTCCGCGGCGCCGGTCGCCTCGCCCTCGCCGAAGTAGAAGCGCCTGAGCCACGGCACGGACCGGGCCTCGCCCCGCGCGATGCGGTCGAGGTCGTCCTCCATCTTGGCCGTGAAGTCGTAGTCGACGAGCCGCCCGAAGTGCTTCTCCAGGAGGTTGACCACGGCGAAGGACAGGAAGGAGGGCACGAGGGCCGTCCCCTTCTTGAACACGTAGCCGCGGTCGAGGATCGTGCCGATGATCGACGCGTACGTCGACGGGCGGCCGATCTCCCGCTCTTCGAGCTCCTTGACCAGGCTGGCCTCGGTGTAACGGGCCGGGGGCTTGGTCGCGTGACCGTCGACCGAGATCTCCTCGACGGACAGCGGGTCGCCCTCCTCCACCTGCGGGAGGCGGCGCTCGCGGTCGTCCAGCTCGGCGTTCGGGTCGTCCGCGCCCTCGACGTACGCCTTCAGGAAGCCGTGGAAGGTGATCGTCTTGCCGGACGCGCTGAACTCGGCGTCCCGGCCGTCGGAGGCCCTGCCCGCGATCTTCACGGTGACGGAGTTCCCGACCGCGTCCTTCATCTGGGAGGCGACGGTCCGCTTCCAGATCAGCTCGTACAGCCGGAACTGGTCGCCGGTCAGACCCGTCTCGGCGGGGGTGCGGAAGCGGTCGCCCGAGGGGCGGATCGCCTCGTGCGCCTCCTGCGCGTTCTTGACCTTCCCGGCGTACACACGCGGCTTGTCCGGCAGGTAGCTCGCCCCGTACAGCTGCGTGACCTGGGCCCGGGCCGCGGTGATCGCGGTGTCCGAGAGCGTCGTGGAGTCCGTACGCATGTAGGTGATGAAGCCGTTCTCGTACAGCTTCTGCGCCACCTGCATCGTGGACTTCGCGCCGAAGCCGAGCTTGCGGCTCGCCTCCTGCTGGAGCGTGGTCGTACGGAACGGCGCGTACGGCGAGCGTCGGTACGGCTTCGACTCGACGGACCGGACGGAGAAGTCCGTGTTCTCCAGGGCGGTGGCCAGCGCGCGGGCGTTGGCCTCGTCCAGGTGGAGCGTGTTCGCGCCCTTGATCTGGCCGAGCGAGTCGAAGTCACGGCCCTGGGCGACGCGCTTGCCGTCGACCGCGGTCAGCCGGGCCACCAGGTTCGACGGGTCGCTGCGGTCGCCGGCGCGGCCGGTGCCGAAGGTGCCCGTGAGGTCCCAGTACTCGGCGGAGCGGAAGGCGATGCGCTCGCGCTCCCGCTCGACGACGAGGCGGGTCGCCACGGACTGGACGCGGCCCGCCGACAGCCGCGGCATGACCTTCTTCCACAGGACCGGCGAGACCTCGTAGCCGTAGAGGCGGTCGAGGATGCGGCGGGTCTCCTGGGCGTCGACCATGCGCTGGTTGAGCTCGCGCGGGTTGGCGACGGCGCTGCGGATCGCGTCCTTGGTGATCTCGTGGAAGACCATCCGGTGGACGGGGACCTTGGGCTTCAGGACCTCAAGGAGGTGCCACGCGATGGCCTCGCCCTCGCGGTCCTCATCGGTTGCGAGGAAGAGCTCGTCGGAATCCTTCAGCAGGTCCTTGAGCTTCTTGACCTGGGCCTTCTTGTCAGCGTTGACCACGTAGATCGGCTGGAAGTCGTTGTCGACGTCCACGCCGAGCCGACGTACCTCGCCGGTGTACTTCTCGGGCACCTCCGCGGCACCGTTGGGGAGGTCGCGGATGTGCCCGACACTCGCTTCGACGACGTATCCAGGGCCGAGATAGCCCTTGATCGTCTTCGCCTTGGCAGGCGACTCGACGATGACGAGTCGGCGGCCGCCGTGTGCGGTCTCGCTGGTCGGGGACAACTTCGCTCTTCTCTCCGGTCGACGCAGGGTGTCTCGCCCCAGGCCTTGAACCCGGGGGTCGGGTCATGCTGACGCTGCGGAGTGTGACGGTACATCCCGCCCCCGTGTCAAACGGGAAAAGCCCGCAACGGCCACTCGAACGGTAACCCGACTCCCGCCATTCCTGCCGCCCGGAGTGCCGACCTGCCGTTTCGGGGTCATCCGGAGCGTGACCTCTCAATTGCCGGAGCGGAGGGAGTTCGACCGGCGTCGATCTTGTCCGTGCCCGCCGCGTCACGGCGATTCCCGGACAGCGGGGCCGCAGTGCGCGGACGGCTCGCGACGGTGTCCGGCGAGCGGTGGCGGGCCGGAGCGTCGGCCGCGGCGCGCGCTCAGAGGCGAGTGAAACACCACACGGCGAGAAGCACGGCAGCCGTCCCGGCGAAGCCCGCGACCGCCGCAGAGGTGACGGGGCCCACTCCGTGGGCGACGGGGGCGCGCTGCCGCAGCCGGACCGCGGTCCACAGCAGCAGTCCGCCTCCGAACAGGGCGAACACCGACCCCGTGAAGATCGCCGGTCCGCTCTCCATGGCTCGTCCCTTCGCCCTCGCGTGTCCTGGGTCCCGCCCTTGCGTGCCCCCGGTCGGGACGCTGGCACCTCCGGGAGACCGGAAGCCCAACCAGGGGTGAACACAAGGCGGCCGGCTCCGTGCGCCCCGATGCGGGACGGCTCACACCGCGGCCGCACCGTGACCGCGCGGGATCGGCCACCGCGTGTGTACGGAGCCGACCACGCCTTCGGGTGGAGTCCGTCACACCGCGCCGGGCTCCGATATCTTTCCGCTCGTCTGCGTGCCGTCGGCGCGGCTCACCGTGCACACCGCCTTGGTGAATCCCTGGTTCCAGGAGTACTTGTCGGCTATCCAGCCGTAGACGACACGCTCGGTGTCGGGCGCCCAGGTCGACTCGAACCTGTTGCTGCAGAGCTTGTTCGCGTTGTCGATGCCCTTCTGGTAGTTCATGTTCGCCGGGGCCGGGACGACGCCTATCACCTGGTCGCTGTGCAGCTCGGCGCAATCGGCCAGCGAAGCCTTGTAGGTGTCCTTCTCCAACTCGACGATCCAGCAGTCACCGATGCCCATCTGACCGGCCGACAGCTGCGCCCCGTCCTCCCGGAAACGGCCCACCGCGCCACCGATGGCGGCATGCCGTCCGAGTACGAGACATGCCGTACGGGCCTCGGCCGCCTCGAAGCCGCGCTCCGTCGGCGTCACGGTGTAGAGCTCCGCGTCGGGCAGCGCCTCGGCGATCTCCTCGCCCTGCCGCTCGCAGCGCCTCGCCCCCGCGGCGCGGGCGTCGGCGTAGTCGGCCGCCGTGTCCACCGCCACCACCTGGCCGTCCGGCCAGTCCTTCGCGCAGTCCACGACGCCGAGGTTCGGCACCGACTTGAACGGCGTCGCGGACCAGACGGTCCGCACACAGTCCCCGGTCTTCAACGGCTTGGTGAGTCCCACCTTCTTGCCGTACGGGAGGGCCGGCCCCGTGTCGTCCGACGAGGGCGGTGTCGTGCCGCCGGTCTTCGCCCCCTTCTTGTCGTCACCGCCGAACGTGACGACCGCCAGCGCTGCGCCGCCGACCACCAGCACCAACGCCGCGACGACCGTGAGGACCGCGGCGGTGGACAGGACGCGTCGCCTGTCGCCCCGGCCGCCGTCGGCATCGGTGACCGCCGTCGGACCGCTCCCGTAGGGCGGGGATCCGCCGCCGGCGTGGGGCGAGACCGGACCGACGCCCCCGTAGGGCTGCGGCGGCTGGGGATATCCGCTGTTCCCGTACGGCGAGGAGGACTCGCCCGCGTACGGATTCCAAGCCCGGTACGGAGCCTGCGCGCCGGGCCCCTGCCAGGGGTCCTGGCCGCCGCCCGGCGGACCCTGCGGAGAGGGACCGCCCGGGGTGTGCGGTGTCTGCGGAGTGTTGCGGCTCCGCGGGGTGTGCGCGGGCGGCAACTGCGGCGGGTTCCCGGGCGGGGACGAACCGCCGGGAGTCTCGGCGAGTGGGCCGGGCGGCCCGGAGCCCGGCGTGGAGGCGGGAGCCCGGCCCCCGCTGCCTCCCCATGGAGCCCCCTGCCCCGCGGCGGGCGCGGACCCGGGAGTCGGTGTCGACCACTCGGGCCCGCCACCGGCTGCCGCGGCCCCGCCGCCCGGAACCACCCCGGGCGGCGGCCCGAACACCCCGCCCGCCGGGCTCCGCAGCACCCGCTCCAGCCCGCGCGACACCGCCTCCGGCGAGAACCTGCGCACCGGGTCCTTCACCAGCAGTCCGTGCAGCACCGGCGCCAGCTCACCCGCTCGCTCCGGTGGGGTGGGCTCCTCGCTCAGCAGGGCCGTCAGGGTCGCGTACTCCCCGTGCCGGTCGAACGGGCCGCGCCCCTCGACCGTCGCGTACAGCGTGGCGCCGAGCGAGAACATGTCGGCGGCGGGAGTGGGCGGCTCGCCCCGGGCGCGCTCCGGCGAGAGATAGCCGGGCGTGCCGAGGATGCCGGCGGTGGCGGTGAGCCGGGGCTCACGGGACTCGGGCTGGAGCGCGATGCCGTAGTCGGTGAGCAGCACGCGCGCGAAGGGGTCGCCCGAAGCGTCCGGGGCCAGAAGGATGTTGGCGGGTTTCACGTCCCGGTGGAGGATCCCGATCCGGTGCCCGGCGGTGAGCGCGTCGAGCACGCCGAGCCCGATCCGGGCGGTCTGCCCGGGCGTCAGCGGCCCCGACCGCCGGATCACCGTCTGGAGGTCGACCGCGTCCGGCACGAACTCCATGACGATCCAGGGCAGCCCCTCGTGCATCAACACGTCGTGCACGGTGGCCACATGCGGGTGGCCGCGCAGCCGTGCCGCGTTCCGTGCCTCGCTGCGGGCCCGGGCGATACGCTCCTGGGCCTGCGGCTCCACCCTTTCGGCAGCCTCGCCCGCGGACTCGCCCGAGTCCATCGGCACATCCAGGTTGATCTCCTTCACGGAGACCTCGCAGGCCAACTCCTCGTCGTACGCGAGCCAGACCCGGCCCATGCCGCCCGCACCCAGCGTGCGCAGCAGCCGGTACCGCCCGCTGATCAGCCTGCCTTCACCCCGACCCGGCGTGTCCCCCGACATACAGCCTCCCCCGAGACAGCGCGCCTCCCCCGAGGACGCGTGCGTTCTGTCTCTCGAAGGTAGCTTCGCACGCACCACTGACAGGAGCCCTTTTGCGGACCAATCGTGCCAGAACCGGCGCATCAGGCTCATGGGTGCGGACACGCATCAGCCGTGGCGCTCCCGCCCGCCCGCCGACGACGATTTCACGTCACCCGGCGGGCCCTGGAAGCCCGTCGGGCCACCTCCCGGTCCGCCCGGACGTCACCGCGCCGCGTACGTGACCTCCCCGGAATCGAGTAGGCGGAGGGCGTCACCGGGCGGGATCACGGAAGCCGGGGCGTCAGTGGGGCGCGGGCTCGATGAAGCCCTGCTCGACCAGCAGCCGGATCTGGGCGGGCGTCCGGTCGCGCAGCAGCACCGGGTCCTCTCCGACCAGTTGGGCGATGGCGTCCAGGATGCGCCCCGCGCTCAGCGTGCCGTCGCAGACGCCCGCGAAACCCGCGCCGACGGTGTCCACCTTCGTGGCCCGCCGCATTCCGCGGTGCTGGCGCAGCACGACGTGCTCCGGGTCCTCGGCGCCGGGCAGTCCCACCTGCTCCTGCACGATCTCGCCGACCAGCCTGAAGTGCGCCTCCAGCAGGGCCGCGTCGTCGTGCGCCCGCAGATAGTCGACCCGCTCGAAATGCGCGCGCACGGTGTCGCCGAGCGGCTGCTCGACGGAGTGCGGCCACTCCTCCAGGACGACCGAGGGCAGCTCCGCCGTCGTCCTGCGCAGCGTGATCCAGCCGAAGCCGACGGCCTTCACCTTCCGCGCCTCGAACTCGTCCAGCCAGGCGTCGTACCGCGCCTGGTACTCCACGGGGTCGCCGTGGTGGTCGCCCGCGTCACGCAGCCACAGCTCGGCGTACTGCGTGACGTCCTGCACCTCGCGCTGCACGATCCACGCGTCGCAGCCGCGCGGCACCCAGGAGCGCAGCCGGTCCTGCCAGTCCTCGCCCTCGACGTGCTGCCAGTTGGCCAGGAACTGCGCGTATCCCCCGTCGTTCAGGTGGTCGCCCGCCTGCTGGACGAGCGTGCGGCACAGATCGTCGCCGCCCATCCCGCCGTCGCGGTAGGTGAGCCGGGCGCCGGGGGAGATCACGAAGGGCGGGTTCGAGACGATGAGGTCGAACGTCTCGTCGCCCACCGGTTCGAACAGGGAGCCCTCGCGCAGGTCGGCCGCCGGAGCCCCGGACAGGGCGAGGGTGAGCGCGGTGATGTGCAGCGCGCGGGGGTTGAGGTCGGTCGCGCTCACGCGCGTGGCGTGCTGTGCGGCGTGCAGCGCCTGGATCCCCGAGCCGGTGCCGAGGTCGAGCGCGGCGGCGACGGGGGTGCGCACGGTGATGCCCGCGAGGGTGGTGGACGCGCCGCCCACGCCGAGTACGACACCTTCGTCCTGGCTGCCGATGCCGCCGGCCCCGCCGACCGCGCAGCCCAGGTCCGAGACGATGAACCAGTCCTCGCCGCCCGGTCCGCCGTACGGCCGTACGTCGACGACCGCCGCGACCTCGTCCCCGCCGACGCGGGTCAGCCAGCCGCCCTCCAGGCAGTCCTCCACCGGCAGGACGTCCGCCACGCGCGCGTGCGGCACGGGCTGCTGCAGCAGGAACAGTCGTACGAGTGCTTCCAGCGGGGAGTCGCCCCGGGTGGCCCGGAGCGCGGGCACGGTCTCGCTGCGTGCCAGCGCCGCGTACGCGGGGGCTCCGAGCAGGTCGAGCAGCCCGTCGGCGCTGAAGGAGGCGCCCAGGAGGGCGTCCCGCAGCCGTGCGGTGACGTCGGTACGGTCGGACGAGGGCAGCGGTGCCAGGCTGGTGTTACTCACCCGCCCATTGTGACGCGCGAACGGCGCAGGGCGGGCGGCCCGCTGCCATCGCGGGCACATTTTCGGCGGCCGACCGGGTTCTCCGGAGTCGCGGCCGGACAGCCCCGGGTCACCCGAGCCGCGGCAGACAAGGCCGGGTCACCGGAACCGCGGCCGGACATGGCCGGGCCCGGCGCCGGAGTGCCTGAACACTCCCCGCGCCGGGCCGCGCGGTACCGGTCCGTGCCGGCCGCACCGGTCCGTACCGGGCCGTCGTGCCGAAGGTCAGCTCTTCGTCGCCGCAGCCGACGGGGACGCGCTCTTGCAGCTCTCCTGCTTGGCCATCGCCTTGCCCACGTCGCCCTCCTCCAGCTTCGCGAGGGCGTCGTTGCCGCTCTGACTCAGCTTGTCCAGCTGGGTGGCGATCCCCTTCAGACCGTCGGCGAACTTCGCCTGGTCCTTCGTGTCGAGGTCGTCGACCTGCTTCTTGAGGTCGCCGTACGACGCGGAGATGGTGTTGAGCTCCTTGACGGCGTCCGTCTTCTTCTTCTCGCCGCCCTCCACGTCCGGCGCACCCGCCTTGTTCACGGCAGCACCGATCGCCTTGTAGGCGTCGGACATGTCCTGGAAGGCCTGGGCGTCGGTCTTCTGGACGTCCGCCGGGGTGCTGTTGTCCGAGGTCTGCTGCTGGATGGAGGTGTTGGCGGCCGAGATCTTCTTGGCCTGCGGCTTCACCGCGTCACAGACCTGCTTGGCCCAGTCGTTCAGCTTGTCGCCGTTGTCGTCACTACTGCTGCATCCCGACAGCGCCAGTACCAGTACCGCACCGCCGGACAGCGCGGCCGCGAGCTTCTTGTTCACCGGATTGGTCCCTTCCATGGCTCTCGGCCCCGGAACATACACGCCAAGCGGGCCGCACCACCGTGACGAACATCCGTTTGGACCACTATTAGAGCCATTTGCACCAGGTAAGGGCCGGGCGAGATAAGGCTCACGAAACAGGGCGTACACACACGCGGGCGGGCGGACGGCACGTCAGTACGCGCCGTCCGCCCGCCCGTTGGGCGGAACCGCTCAGCCGATGGCCCGGAGGCTACGAAACCACCGCCGGATCCGCCGACTTGGCCACCCGCTCGGAGTTGCCTTCGTCGCCCACGGCGATGCCGCGCCGCTTGGACACGTACACCGCGCCCACGATCACGAGGAACGAGAGCGCCGCGATGAGGACCCGCATGCCCACGCTCTTGTCCTCGCCGTAGCTGAATTTGACGACCGCCGGCGCGATGAGCAGCGCCACCAGGTTCATCACCTTCAGGAGAGGGTTGATCGCGGGTCCTGCGGTGTCCTTGAAGGGGTCGCCGATCGTGTCGCCGATCACCGTCGCGGCATGGGCCTCGCTGCCCTTGCCGCCGTGGTGGCCGTCCTCGACGAGTTTCTTGGCGTTGTCCCACGCGCCACCGGAGTTGGCGAGGAAGACCGCCATCAGCGTGCCGGTGCCGATGGCGCCCGCGAGGAACGCGCCGAGCGCGCCGACCCCGAGTGTGAACCCGATCGCGATCGGCGTCAGTACGGCGAGCAGACCGGGCGTGGTCAGCTCGCGCAGCGCGTCCTTCGTACAGATGTCGACGACGCGCCCGTACTCGGGCTTCTCGCTGTAGTCCATGATCCCGGGGCGCTCGCGGAACTGCCGCCGCACCTCGTAGACCACGGCCCCGGCCGACCGGGACACCGCGTTGATCGCCAGCCCCGAGAAGAGGAAGACGACCGCGGCGCCCGCGATGAGCCCGACGAGGTTGTTGGGCTGCGAGATGTCCATCATCAGGTTCATCGGAGCGCCCGGACCCGAGACCTTCTGCCCCACGTCGTTCGCGGCCGTGAGGATGGCATCCCGGTACGAGCCGAAGAGCGCCGCCGCCGCCAGTACCGCGGTGGCGATGGCGATCCCCTTCGTGATGGCCTTGGTCGTGTTGCCGACGGCGTCCAGGTCGGTGAGCACCTGCGCACCCGCGCCCTCGACGTCGCCCGACATCTCGGCGATGCCCTGCGCGTTGTCGGAGACCGGCCCGAAGGTGTCCATGGCGACGATGACGCCGACCGTGGTGAGCAGACCCGTTCCGGCGAGGGCCACCGCGAACAGGGCCAGCATGATCGACGTACCGCCGAGCAGGAAGGCCCCGTAGACGCCGAGGCCGATCAACAGAGCGGTGTAGACGGCCGATTCGAGACCGAGCGAGATACCGGCGAGGACGACGGTGGCCGGGCCGGTGAGCGAGGTCTTGCCGATGTCCTTCACCGGGCGACGGGTCGTCTCGGTGAAGTAGCCGGTCAGTTGCTGGATCAGCGCGGCCAGCACGATGCCGATGGCGACCGCGAGGAGCGCGAGGATCCGCGGGTCGCCCGACTTGCCGAGGATGGCCTCGTCCGTGACGCCGTCCAGGTCCGCGTACGAGGAGGGCAGGTAGACGAAGACGGCCACGGCCACCAGCACCAGCGAGATCACCGCGGAGATGAAGAAGCCACGGTTGATGGCGCTCATCCCGCTGCGGTCCGCACGGCGCGGAGCGACCGCGAAGATGCCGATCATCGCCGTGACCACACCGATCGCGGGCACGATCAGCGGGAAGGCGAGCCCGGAGTCGCCGAACGCCGCCTTGCCGAGGATCAGCGCGGCGACGAGCGTGACGGCGTACGACTCGAAGAGGTCGGCGGCCATACCGGCGCAGTCGCCGACGTTGTCGCCCACGTTGTCCGCGATGGTCGCGGCGTTGCGCGGATCGTCCTCCGGGATGCCCTGCTCGACCTTGCCGACCAGGTCGGCGCCGACGTCGGCCGCCTTGGTGAAGATGCCGCCGCCGACACGCATGAACATGGCGATCAGCGCGGCTCCGAGACCGAAGCCCTCCAGGACCTTCGGCGCGTCGGCCGCGTACACCAGCACCACACAGGAGGCGCCGAGCAGACCGAGCCCCACCGTGAACATGCCGACGACGCCGCCCGTGCGGAAAGCGATCTTCATGGCTTTGTGCGAGACGGCGGTGAGATCCTTTTCGGGCTCACCCTCCGCCGGGGTCGCTTCCCGTGCCGCGGCGGCCACGCGAACATTGCTGCGTACGGCGAGCCACATGCCGATATATCCGGTGGTCGCCGAGAACGCCGCACCGATCAAGAAGAAGACCGATCGGCCGGCACGCTGATTCCAGTCGTCCGCGGGCAGCAGCATGAGCAGGAAGAACACCACGACGGCGAATACCCCGAGGGTACGCATCTGCCGCCCCAGGTAGGCATTCGCACCCTCCTGGATCGCGACCGCGATCTCCTTCATGCTGTCGGTGCCCTCGCCCGCCGCGAGCACCTGGCGGACCAGGACCCCGGCGACGGCAAGCGCCGCAAGGGCGACGACCGCGATCACCACCACGATGAGGCGGTTGTCGTCTGTCAGTACTGCGGCTGCGAGGGTAGTGGGCTGGTCAAACTGATGAGGGGTAGAAAGCCCCGCCATTCGTCCTCCTTGACGCTTGGACCGAGCTCAAGATGTGGACGGATTGTAGGTACCGGAACCTGATCAAAACAGTGCGCGGTAAGCGGAATTGGCCTTCGCATGCTCTTCAGCAAATGATCCGGGGATCCGCAGGGGGTCCGAAAGAGGTAATGCCTCAAACGCATTGACGCCAGGTCCATTGGCGTGCGGCACGGCGTAAAGCTGATCGTATTGTTGATCGTAATCCAGATCGTGAATTCATTCACGAAATACGCATGGCTTGATCCGGAGCCGCCGGAAAGCCGAACGAGCGGTCGTCCGGCAGTCGGTGACCGGCCGACCGACGGCCGGTGACCGGTCGGCCGACGGGCCGGAGGCGGCCGACGGGCAGCCCGAGGGCAACGGGCGAGTGGCCGGTGGGTCGGCAGCCGGGGCTCCTGGCCGCTGGGAGGGCCGCCGGGAGAGCCGTCGGGACGGCGACCGCTGGGGTGTTGAGGCGGCTGTCGGGGCGGCGGCCGGGATGGCCGCCGGACGGCGTCCTGAAGGACCGTCGGCGGACCGGAGGGGCGGCCGGCTGCTGTGATCGGAGGGCTGACCGACGGGACGGCCTGCGGGACGGCCGGGTAGCGGCGGGCGCCGCGGCTCCGGCCGGGAGACGGCCGGGAAACGTCCGGACCGGAGGGGGTTGTCGACACCTGCGGGATCCGCAGATGGCCGGGGCGGCAGGCCCGGGCGCGGCCGGACATGCGAAAGGGCCCTGGTGAGCAGGGCCCTTTCGCACAGGTTGAGGCAGTACCTAGGGGGTGGATCAGGAAACGAGCGTGGCCGGCGGCGTGGTGGGCCAGCTCATCCTGATCAATCCGCCGTTCTCACCGGCGGTCACTTCCACGTCGTCGACGAGGCCGCTGATGACCGCGAGGCCCATCTCGTCCTCTTCGGTCTCGACGTCCGCGCCGTCGGCTCCGCCATGGGCACCCGATGACTTGTCACCGGGAACCGTGTGCGGCGCCTCATCACCGACCTCGATGGAGAACTGCTTCTCCTCCTCGATCAGCGAGACCCGCACAGGAGCCGAGATTCCGGCACTCTGATGCAGGCCGACGGCCCGGGTGCAGGCTTCGCCGACGGCGAGCCTGACCTCGTCGAGGACGGCCTCGTCCACTCCGGCCCTGCGCGCCACCGCTGCCGCCACCAGTCGGGCGGTCCTGACGTGCTCGGGCAGCGCGCTGAAGCGGAGTTCAACGGTGGCCATGCATCCCCCTCGGAACTACGGGCGTGCGGTCGGGGGGTCGGGTCGCCGAGACCTGACCCCCCTCCATTGACTTCTGCCTCCCGGGCCGCGCCCGGGATTCGGCTGTGGCGGCTGACCGGCCAGTCAGCAGGGACGGGCCGGACCGTGGCCGCTCAGTCGGTGGCCGCCACCGCTTCTTCGACCGAGGTGTGGATCGGGAACACCTTGGTGAGACCGGTGATGCGGAAGATCTTCAGAATGCGCTCCTGGTTGCAGACCAGCCGGAGCGAACCCTCATGGGCACGCACCCGCTTCAGGCCACCCACCAGCACGCCGAGACCGGTCGAGTCGAGGAAGTCCACGCCCTCCATGTCGACGACAAGGTGGAAACTGCCGTCGTTCACCAGCTCGACCAGCTGTTCGCGCAACTTGGGCGCGGTATATACATCGATTTCGCCACCGACCTCGACGACCGTACGATCGCCGACGGTACGGGTCGACAGGGACAGGTCCACGGATCCTCCAGCACCTTGCTATCGAGCGGTCATCCCAAGGGACACCTCGGCGGAGCCCCCGGGACGGTTCGCCAGCCGCGATGGCATTCAATCACTTACCGGCAGGCGTGCACGACGCCTTGGGTCCATTGTCCGTCATGCCAGTGACACACTCGATGCCGATGGCCAATAATCTCCGACCCGATCGCACCTCGACGGACACCGCGTCCCGCCCCTCGCCGGGCGAGATCCTGGACCGGCTGGCCTCTGGGCCGAGCCGGGCTTCGCGCATCACTCATACGGAGCACTTGCCCCCGCGTGAGGGTCGCCATGCAGTGTGGCCCGACCGGATCCGCTCGGAGGTCATCGCGGCGGTGCAGGCGGCCGGTATCGAACACCCCTGGGCCCACCAGGCACTCGCGGCCGAGCACGCCCTGGACGGCGAGTCGGTGATCGTCTCCACCGGAACGGCCTCCGGCAAGTCCCTGGCGTACCTCGTCCCGGTTCTGTCGACACTCCTCGACGGCTCCGAGGCACCGAACGGCCGCGGCGCGACCGCCCTCTACCTCGCGCCGACCAAGGCCCTCGCCGCGGACCAGCGCCGATCCGTGAAGAAACTTTCACATCCCCTGGGTCATGCCGTGCGCTCCGCGGTCTACGACGGGGACACCCCCGTCGAGGAGCGCGAGTGGGTCCGCCAGTACGCCAACTACGTCCTCACCAACCCCGACATGCTGCACCGCGGGATACTTCCCTCCCACCCCAGGTGGGCCTCCTTCCTGCGCGCCCTGCGCTATGTCGTCATCGACGAGTGCCACACCTACCGGGGCGTCTTCGGGTCGCATGTCTCCCAGGTGCTCCGCCGGCTGCGCCGCCTGTGCGCCCGTTACGGCTCCTCCCCCGTCTTCCTCATGGCCTCGGCGACCGCCGCCGAGCCCTCCGTCGCCGCCTCCCGCCTCACCGGCCTGCCCGTGGTGGAGGTCGCCGACGACGCCTCACCCCGCGGTGAACTGGTGTTCGCCCTCTGGGAACCGCCCCTCACCGACCTGCACGGCGAGAAGGGCGCCCCGGTCCGCCGGTCCGCCACCGCCGAGACCGCGGACCTCCTCACCGACCTGACCGTGCAGGGCGTCCGCTCGGTCGCCTTCGTACGGTCCCGCCGCGGGGCCGAGTTGATCTCTGTGATCGCCCAGGAACGGCTCGCCGAGGTCGACCGCTCCCTGGCCCGGCGCGTGGCCGCCTACCGCGGCGGATACCTCCCCGAGGAACGCCGTGCCCTCGAACAGGCCCTCCACTCCGGCGAACTCCTCGGGCTCGCCGCCACCACCGCCCTGGAACTCGGCATCGACGTCTCCGGACTGGACGCCGTCGTCATCGCCGGCTACCCGGGCACCCGTGCCTCCCTGTGGCAGCAGGCGGGCCGCGCGGGCCGCTCCGGACAGGGGGCGCTCGCGGTGCTGGTCGCCCGCGACGACCCGCTGGACACCTTTCTCGTCCATCACCCCGAAGCCCTGTTCGACCAGCCGGTGGAGTCCACCGTCCTCGATCCGGACAACCCGTACGTCCTCGCGCCCCACCTGTGCGCCGCCGCCTCCGAACTTCCCCTCACCGAGGAGGACTTCGATCTCTTCGGTCCTGCCACCGCCGAGCTGATGCCGCAGCTGGAGGCCGCGAAGCTGCTCCGCCGTCGCACGAAGGCATGGCACTGGACACGCCGGGAACGGGCCGCCGACCTGACCGACATCCGCGGCGGAGGCGGGAACCCGGTGCAGATCGTGGAGACCGACTCCGGACGGCTGCTGGGCACGGTCGACGCCGGGGCCGCGCACACCAGCGTCCACGAGGGCGCGGTCCACCTCCACCAGGGCCGCACGTACCTGGTGGACGAGCTGCACCTGGACGATTCGGTCGCCCTGGTCACCGAGGCCAACCCGCCGTATTCGACGGTCGCCCGGGACACCACGGCCATCTCCGTCCTGGAGACGGACGTCGAAATCCCCTGGGGCGACGGTCGGTTGTGCTACGGCTCCGTCGAGGTCACCAATCAGGTCGTCTCCTTCCTGCGTCGTCGTGTCATCACCGGCGAGGTGCTCGGTGAGACGAAACTCGATCTGCCGCCCCGCACGCTCCGTACGCGTGCCGTGTGGTGGACGGTCACCGAGGACCAGCTCGACGCCGCCCGGGTGAACCCCGAGATCCTGGGCGGTGCCCTGCACGCCGCCGAGCACGCCTCGATCGGCATGCTGCCGCTCTTCGCCACCTGCGACCGCTGGGACATCGGAGGCGTCTCCGTCCCGCTGCACCCGGACACCCTCCTGCCCACCGTGTTCGTGTACGACGGCCATCCGGGCGGCGCGGGCTTCGCGGAGCGCGCCTTCCACACCGCCCGCGAATGGCTCACCGCGACCCGTCAGGCCATCGCCTCCTGCGAGTGCGACGCCGGCTGTCCGTCCTGCATCCAGTCCCCCAAGTGCGGCAACGGCAACGAGCCGTTGCACAAGCGGGGAGCCGTGCGGCTGCTGACGGTGCTCCTGCAGGGAGCGCCGTCGGCACCGGCGGAACAGCCCGGGGGAGGCCACCCCGAGCCCGACCCTGAGGCCGATCCCGAGGCCGCAGCGGGCTAGGGCCCGGCGGCGGACGTGGGCCCGGGTCTCGCCCCCGCGTACCCGGGTACGGTCGTCGGCCCCACGAAGCCGTTCGGCCCCAGGTGGCCGTCCGACCCGCCAGGACCGTCCGGGGGCACGGGTCCCGCCGGGCCCGCCCGTGACCGCACCTCGGTCGACAGCGGCCCCCGGCCCGCCTCGACCGTGACGTCCGAGATCTCGCCCCGGACGGCGCACCGCACGATCCGGGTGCCCTGGGCCCGTGCCACGCGATCGGCCCGGGCGCACGCGCCCACCCCGCCCTCCCTCCAGTGATCGGCCGCCGCGAGGGCCGCCAAGTCGGCCGCGCCGCCCGCGCGATGACGGACCACCACCGCCTGCCCCATCACGAGCACGGCACCGAAGACCACGCACAGCACCGCGATCGCACCCACGGTCCAGACGGTCGCCGACCCCCGGTCCGACGCGGGCACCGGCACACATGACCTCACCCACACCCCGAGACCACCCTTCCCCGGCCTCCCTCCAGGCGTCCCCTGCGTCCTCACCGGACTGCCCCGACCGTCTCCTCGGCCAGGGCGGTCGCCTCCTGTGCGAGATCGAGGGCCAGCGCGTCCGGGCCGGGGGTTCCCGCCTCGACCCGGACGCGTACCAGGTCGCCCTCGCGCCGGACGGAGATCCTTGCGCCGCTCGGCGCCGCCTGGCGGGCCGTCTCGATCACCGTGCCCGGCGGTTCCTGCCGGGCCGCCGCTCGTGCGCCCGCCCGGGCCGCGTCCACGCACTGGATCAGCGCGGCCGCGGCCAGCAGCGCCCAGACCAGCGCCATCGTGAACGCAACCAGCACCGGCAGCACCACGGCCGCCTCCGCCGTCACGAAGCCGCGGTCCCCGGCCACCACCCCCGCCCTGAAACCCTCATCCGCACCCGCACCCGCCTCAGAACTGCCCATCGAGCGCCCGCCCCACGATGTCCTGCAGCGCCCCGCGCACCTGCCCGCTGGTCAGCACCTCGTAGAGCAGCGCGGCGAACCCCACCGCCGCGATCAGCCCCATCGCGTACTCGGAGGTGACCATCCCGGCGTCCCTGCGCACCACCCCTGCCCGTCCCACCCGGGCCCAGCTCGCCAGAGCCCACCCCAGCACTCGCTCCCGCACCCGCACCCGCACTGCCTTGCTCATCCGAACCCCCGTACAGTCCTGCACCGTTGACCTCTGGCCTTGTTCACCCGTCGCCGTCCACCCGCCGTTCAGCCGGTCATCCGTCACCCCCTCCCAGCACCCCGCTCGCCAGACCGAGCACCACCGGCAGTACGCCGATCGCGATGAACGCGGGCAGAAAACACAGCCCGACGGGAGCGGTGATCAGAACGCCCGCCCGCCGCGCGCGAGCCGTCGCGGCGCGCCCCCGTTCCGCGCGGGCCTCGGCGGCGAGGCGTGCGACCGGTACCGCCGCCGGTACACCCGTCTCGCCGGCCCGCTCCAGCAGCCGGGCCAGTCCCCGGGCCCCGGGCAACGCGGCCAGTGCCCGCCACGCCTCCGCCGGTTCACCACCGAGTCGCACCTCGGCCGCTCCCCGCGCCAGTCGCGCCCCCACGGGCCCCTCCAGGGCCTCGCCCACCGCCCGGGCGGCCGCGACAGGGCTCGCACCCGCCGTGATGCAGGCGGCCAGCAGATCGGCGGCAAGGGGCAGTTGCCGCGCGGCCCGCACCGCGTCGAACTCCTCCGCCGGCGCCGGCCCGCGCTGCCACCGCCACATCCCGAACGCGGCCACGAGTCCCACCGGGACCCCGGCCGTGCCACCGACGAACACCCAGCAGGCACTCATGGCACCCATCACCGGCAGCCAGCGCCGCACCGCGGCACGCAACTCGGCGCGCAACTCAGCACGCACCGTGCCGCGAACCGCGCCGCCCGTCTGCGAGCGGCGCCCCAGGGCGGCCGGCTCCACAGTCGGCCCGCGCTCGTCGGCCAGGATCGTCAGCAGTGCCTCCGAGCGCCCTCGCACCCGCCGTCTCCGCCGCGCCGCTCCCAGGGACCGGGCGAGCACCCACAGTCCCGCCGCCACGCACACCACCACCCCCAGCCTGTGGACAACCTCCGCACTCATCCGTCCTCCGCTCCCCGTACGATCCGCAGCGCCCACCACAGGCCGACGCCCTCCAGAACAGCGCCGACCAGCAGGCAGCCGAGGCCCGCCCCGGTGTGCAGCACGATGTGCAGCGGGTCGGCGCCGAGCGCGGTGCCCAGGAGCAGCCCGAGCGCCGGCAACGCCGCGAGCAGCACCGCCGTGGACCGCGCGCCCGCCAACTGGGCCCTCAGGTCGGCACGTTGGTCGCGCTCCGCGCGCAGCGCCCCCTCCAGCCGGTCGAGCCCGGCCGCGAGTCCTGCGCCCCGGTCCACGGCGACCCGCCAGCACGCGGCGAGTCCCAGCAGTCCTTCGGCCCCGGGCCGCCGGGCCGCGTCGGTGAGCGCACCCGGCACGTCCCCGCCGAACCGGGCTGCCGCCAGCACCGACGCCTGTGCGTCCCCGAGCCCTCCCGAGTCCCGGGCGGCGCCCCGCAGCGCCTCGCCCGGCTGCCGCCCGGCCCGGACCTCTCCGGCGAGCGCCCCGCACAGCGCGATCACCGCGTCGGCCCGCCGCTCCCGCGTGCGCCGCTCGGCTCCGACCCGCCGGGCTCCCCGCACCAGGGGCACCCCGAGCGCCCCCAGGACGGCCGGCACCACGGACGCCCCCACTAGTCCGACCACCGCCCCGGCGACCAGCGCCCACCACTCGCCCCGCGTCCCGTGCAACCGCCGAAGCCGCTCCCAGGTCTGTGACACCCGCTTCCACGTCGGCGGCGGGGGCTGCCCGGTCCCGGCCGCCCCACCACCCGCACACACCAACTGCGCCCGCCGCGCCCCGGGCCCCGGCCCGCCCGTCAGCCAGACCGCCGCCGCGGCACACACCACCGCCGCTCCCACCGACACCTCGGCGATCCCCGTCACAACCCCGCCCTCCGTTCGCTCACGTCACTCACGCCACCCGCACCACCCGCGTCGCCCCTGCCGCCGAGCAGCTCCTGCAGCCGCTCCCACCCACGCCCGTACGTGAAGGCCGCCGCGCCCCATCGCAGCGCGGGCACCGTCACGACCAGCCCCGCCGGGTCCCGCTCCAGTACATGCACCTCGGCGATCCGCCGACGCCCGGCCCGGTCCCGTACGAGATGGAGCACCACCGACAGCGCGGCGGCCACTTGGCTGTGCAGCGCGGCCCTGTCGAGTCCGGCGGCCGTGCCCAGTGCCTCCAGGCGGGCCGGCACTCCCGAGGCGGCGTTGGCGTGCACGGTCCCGCAGCCGCCCTCGTGCCCCGTGTTCAACGCGGCCAGCAGCGCGACCACTTCAGGGCCCCGCACCTCGCCGACGACCAGCCGGTCCGGCCGCATGCGCAGTGCCTGGCGCACCAGGTCCTGGAGCGTGACGAGTCCGGCGCCCTCCTGGTTGGGCGGTCTGGACTCCAGCCGGACGACATGGGGGTGGTCGGGGCGCAGCTCCGCCGAGTCCTCGGCCAGCACGATCCGCTCGCCCGGTCCGACGAGCCCGAGCAGAGCGCTCAGCAGTGTCGTCTTGCCGCTGCCCGTACCGCCGCTGATCAGGAACGAGAGCCTCGCGTCGAGCAGCGCCCGCAGCAGCCGGTCCCCACCCGGCGGTACCGTCCCCGCGGCCACCAGTTCGTCGAGGGTGAACGCCCGCGGCCGTACGACCCGCAGGGACAGGCAGGTCGAGCCGACGGCGACCGGTGGCAGCACCGCGTGCAGCCGGGTGCCGTCGGGAAGCCGGGCGTCCACCCACGGGTGGGCGTCGTCAAGTCGTCGCCCTGCCACGGCCGCGAGCCGCTGTGCGAGGCGTCGTACGGCCGCCGCGTCCGGGAAGACCACGGCTGTCAGTTCCAGCCCGCCGCCGCGGTCCACCCACACCCGGTCGGGCGCGGAGACCAGCACATCGGTCACGGAGGGATCACCCAGCAGCGGTTCCAGCGGGCCGCTGCCGACCAGCTCCGACCGCAACCGCTCGGCCGCGCCGAGGACTTCGGCGTCCCCGAGCACCCGGCCCTGCTCCCGCAGGGCCTGCGCCACGCGTGCGGGTGTCGGTTCACCCCCGCTCTCGGCCAGCCATTGCCGGACCCCGTCCAGCAGCCCCGTGTCGCCGCTCGCACCTCCGCGCGACGACCGACCGGCGAGCGAGCCCACTCCCGGCCGCCCAGCCCACGGCTCCATGTACACGGGACCCACAGGCCGCGGCTCCATGCGAACGGGATGCGCGCCTCGCGACTCCGTGTGCGGGGGATGCAGGCCTCGCGACTCCATGTACACGGGACGCACAGACCCGACGCCATGCGAGCCCGCGCCACGCGGCCCCGCAGCACGCAGCCCCCCGCCGTCCGGCCCCACCCCCCTCTCCCCGCTCATACGCCCCCTCCGGCGACCGCGGCCCGCTCCCAGAACGCCGCGCAGAAGCGGGCGAGCGGTCCGCGGCCGTCTCCGCCGGGCGGAGCGCCCCGGTCCTGGGCCGTCAGCAGTCCCGCCTCCACGGGCACTTCGCCCATCAGGGGCAGTCCGAGGAGCCTGGCGACCTCCCGGTCGTCCAGACCCGGCGCGTACGGCCCGCGGACCGCGACGCGCAGGTCCCTCAGGACCATGCCGACCGCGGACGCCACCCGCCCGGCCGCCGCGACGGCGCGCAGTTCGGCCGGGACCACGAGCACCCCGAGGTCGATCTGGGCGAGGGCCTCCGCGACCCCTTCGTCGATCCGGCGCGGCAGGTCCACGACCACCACCCCGCCGCGCCGCCTGGCGGCGGCCAGCACCGCGCGGACGGCCTCGGGCGCGACGGTGACGCAGTCGCCGCGGTCCCAGCTGAGGACCCGCAGGGCGTGCAGTGCGGGCAGCGACTCCTCCAGGGCTCCGCCGCCGACCCGCCCGTGCGAGGCGGCGAAGGCGGGCCAGCGCAGTCCCTCGACGGCCTCTCCGCCGAGGAGTACGTCGAGTCCGCCGCCCAGCGGGTCCGCGTCCACGAGGAGGGTGCGGCTGCCCCGGCGAGCCGAGGTGACGGCGAGCGCGCAGGCGAGCGTGGACGATCCGGCGCCTCCGCGACCGCCGATCACGCCGACGGTGAGGGCGGGCGGTCCGACTCCCTCGGCCACGTCGGCGATGCGGTCGACCAACCATTGTTCGCCATCCGGGAGCACCAGCACATGGTCGGCGCCGATCTCCACAGCCCTTCGCCAGACCCCTGGATCGTCCTGATCCCGCCCCACCAGGACGACTCCGCGTCTGCGTGCGGCACCGCGCACGCGTCGCGCCGCGTCGTCGCCGACGAGCACCAGAGGCGCCGTGTCCCAGCCGCCGCCGCGCTCGGGCACCCCGTGGTGGACTTCGGGCCGGGCGCCGGCCGCGGCGCACAGCCGTAGCAGGTCGTCCAGCAGATTCGCGTCCTCCGTGACGATCAACGGTCCGCCCTGCCGCCCTTCGGCGGTCGACGGCCGATCGTGTGTGATGGCTCCCGCCACGCTCTCCAGCCCCCTTCGCTGCTTCCCCGCGAAGCCCTTGCGGCCCCGCGATTCCCGCCCGGCGCAAGAGCCGGCAACCGGCCCTCCATATGAACCGCCGATACGAACCGGCCATAGCCGCCGAACAAACGGAACCGGCCATGAACTTCCGCGAGCGGTACGCGCTGGAATCACGGTGCAGCGATGTCGGAAATCGTGTGGATCTTGGTCGATAACTGTGGACAACTCGGCGGCTGTGAATATCGCCTTCACCCAAACCGGTGACCGTTGTACGACTTCCTTAGCGCAGCAAAGCAGCTACACACAGTGACGAATCCTGTACGGGCGCAGAGAAACGCCGGGCCCCGCTATGCGGGGCCCGGCGCTCTCAACAACGGAGGGGAAAACCCATCCGGACATGCGACGACCCCCGCCGGGGGGGAGAGCGGGGGTCGTCCCCACGGTTTGACTCGGGGGGGGAGGAGCCAAACCGGGTTAGCACGGTCGCGAACGATCCGTGACTTCCATGGTGTACCCGAGAGCCCTCTCAGGCAAACCCACACGTCCCACACTAGCCCGAATGGCGGGCGCATATGCTCAACCCGTGGAAAACCACTCCTTGCCTCGTACAGCGGCCTTCTTTGACCTGGACAAGACGGTCATTGCGAAGTCGAGCACGCTCACCTTCAGCAAGTCGTTCTACCAAGGCGGCCTGATCAACCGTCGGGCGGTGTTGCGTACCGCATATGCCCAGTTCGTGTTCCTCGCGGGCGGCGCCGACCACGACCAGATGGAGCGGATGCGCGAGTACCTGTCCGCACTGTGCCGCGGCTGGAACGTCCAGCAGGTGAAGGAGATCGTCGCCGAGACCCTGCACGACCTGATCGACCCGATCATCTACGACGAGGCCGCCTCCCTCATCGAGGAGCACCACATCGCCGGGCGCGATGTCGTGATCGTCTCCACGTCCGGGGCGGAGGTCGTCGAGCCGATCGGTGAACTCCTGGGCGCGGACCGGGTGGTGGCGACCCGCATGGTCGTGGGCGACGACGGCTGCTTCACGGGCGAGGTGGAGTACTACGCGTACGGCCCCACGAAGGCCGAGGCCGTCAAGGAACTGGCCGCGTCCGAGGGCTACGACCTGTCGGGCTGCTACGCGTACAGCGACTCGGCGACCGACATCCCGATGCTCGCGGCGGTCGGTCACCCCCACGCGGTGAACCCGGATCGCGCGCTGCGCCGCGAGGCCACCACGCGCGCGTGGCCCGTCCTCGACTTCCACCATCCGGTGCGGCTGAAGCAGCGGCTGTCCGTACCGCCCAGGCCGGCCATCGTCGCGGCCGCGGCGATAGGGGCGGCGGCCGCCACGGCGGGGCTCGTCTGGTACGCCAGCCGGCGCCGCGCGACGGTGAGCTGAGCCCGTCGGGAGGGGCGCCGCTCCCGCCCCCTCCCCCTCATCGACCTCTCCTTGTGCACTCCTTCTCACCCCTTCGGACCAGGCGCCCGATTCGCTCCCCTTTGGGATCAAAAGTAAAGAAGTACAGCGAGGGGTTCCGCTTGCCCCGGACCAGGAGTACAAAGGGATTAACGGCCCGCGAGACCAAGGACATCCGAAAGGATCACCTTCAAACGCAACCGAGGCCCCACGGACCGCGCATGAACACCGGGCACCCACGCGACGTCGACCCGTCGATTACGGGCCAGCCGCACCAGGCGACGGGCAATAGTTCCCGACCTGATGGGCAACACTCCGAGGACGCTTGGTAACCCGGTGAACATGCCAGCGGCGGTACGGAAATCCGTACCGCCGCAACCCTGTTCGGGGACTTATGCCGCGCCCCGCTGCAGCGCCTCGCACACGGCCGTCGACTCCCTGGCGCCGAGTTCGACCGCCCTGCCGCAGTGGGCGATCCAGGCCGCCATCCCCTCCGGGGTCCCGGAGGCGTAGCCGTCGAGAGCGGCGGCGTAGGCCGCACGGCCGAGTTCCGCGTGACCGACCTCCGGCGGGCAGACCGACTTGGGGTCGAGGCCGCTGCCGATGAGGACGATCCGTTCGGCCGCGCGCGCGACCAGACCGTTGTGGGAGCCGAACGGGCGCAGCGCGAGCAGTTCGCCGTGCACCACGGCGGCGGTCACCAGGGCGGGCGCCGAACTCCCCGCGACGACCAGCCGCGCCAGACCGTCGAGCCGGCCCTCGACCTCGGCGGCGTCCGGCAGCGCAAGCCCGATCAGCGGCGGTCCCGCGGCGCCTGCCGCCGGGGTCTCCGTGGCGGGCTCGCCGTCGCGTCGCGGACGGCCGACCGCGTCGCCGTTGTCGGCGGCGGCCACCAGATGCAGCCTCGCCAGCACCCGGAGGGGTGACTGCCGCCAGATGGACAGGAGTTCGCCCGACTCGGCGGTCAGCCTGAGGGCCGCACCCACCACCCTGGCCTGGTCGTCGCCGCTGAAGTCGGTCCTTCGGCGCACTTCTTCGAGGGCCCAGTCCGCGCCGGACAGCGCCGCGGATCCGCGGGAGCCCCGCAGCGCGGCCTCCCCGGTGATCTCGTTGCTGCGGCGCCGCATGATGCGGTGCCCGTAGACCCGGTCCACGGCCTTGCGCACGGACTCCACGGATTCCGCCACACCCGGCAGCGAGCCGAGCGCCGCGAGGGGGTCGTGGTTCGCACCTGTCGCACTCGCACCTGACGTACCCGCACCTGTCGTACTCATGAGTACGACCCTACGCACCCCCGGCCCGTGCTCCACGAACGAGTGGTCTTCTTCACCTTTGACGGCCCTCGGACAGGGTGATCCCACTACGCTACATGAACATGAAAATTGCTTTCGTTGGGAAGGGCGGCAGTGGCAAGACCACCCTGTCCTCGCTCTTCGTCCGTCACCTCGCGACCACCGGATCGCCCGTCGTCGCGGTGGACGCCGACATCAACCAGCACCTCGGCCCGGCACTCGGCCTCACCGACACCGAGGCGCGGAACCTGCCCGCCATGGGCGACCGCCTGACCCTCATCAAGGACTACCTGCGCGGCTCCAACCCGCGTATCACCTCCGCCGAGACCATGATCAAGACCACCCCGCCCGGCGAGGGCTCCCGGCTCCTGCGGGTGTCCGAGGACAACCCGGTGTACGAGGCGTGCGCGCGGCCGGTGGAACTCGACGGCGGCGCCGTCCGTCTGATGGTCACCGGCCCGTTCACCGAGGCCGATCTGGGAGTGGCCTGCTACCACTCCAAGACCGGCGCGGTGGAGCTCTGCCTGAACCACCTCGTCGACGGCCGCGGTGAGTACGTCGTGGTCGACATGACGGCAGGCTCGGACTCCTTCGCGTCCGGCATGTTCACCCGCTTCGACATCACGTTCCTCGTCGCGGAGCCGACCCGTAAGGGGATCTCCGTCTACCGCCAGTACAAGGAGTACGCGCGCGACTTCGGTGTCACGCTGAAGGTCGTGGGCAACAAGGTGCAGGGCCAGGACGACATCGACTTCCTCAAGGGCGAGGTCGGCGACGACCTGCTGCTCACCGTCGGCCACTCGGACTGGGTGCGCGCCATGGAGAAGGGCCGTCCGCCCCGGTTCGAGCAGTTGGAGGACGGCAACCGCCGTGCGCTGGGCGCCCTCCAGGCGGCTGCAGACGCGACCTACGGGCAGCGCGACTGGGAGCGCTACACACGGCAGACGGTCCACTTCCACCTGAAGAACGCGCAGTCGTGGGGCAACGAGCGCACAGGGGCCGACCTGGCTGCCCAGGTCGACCCCTCCTTCGTCCTGCGGGAGGCCGAGACCGCCCCGGCGTGAGCCAGCACGCCACCCGACCCGACCGGCCGCGCCCGGCCCCGCTCACGCACTGCGCGAGTACCGCCCCGACGCCGCCCGGACGCTACGGCTTGACCGCCGGCGCGCCCGGCACTCCCTTGGGGGCGGGGGCGGGCCGGTCGGACAGGAACGACGCCCAGTCCTGCTTCGGGGCCTGGCCCACCTTGAGCGTGCGGAGCTTGTCGAGGGTCTTGGGGTCCTGGGCGTCGAGCCAGTCGGCGAGCTGCCGGAAGGAGACACAGCGCACCTCGCTCCTGGTGCAGACGCGCTCGATGGTCTCCTCGATGGCCCGCATGTACGTGCCGCCGTTCCAGGACTCGAAGTGGTTGCCGATGATCAAGGGCGCGCGGTTGCCCTCGTAGGCGCGGGAGAAGCCCTTGAGCAGGCCGTCACGCATCTGGTCGCCCCAGTACTCGTGCTTGGCGGGATCGCCGTGGGACGTGGTGCCCGACTGGTTGACCATGAAGTTGTAGTCCATGGTCAGCGTCTCGAACCCGCGGCCGGGGACCGGGACGAGCTGCATCGACAGGTCCCACAGGCCCGCCTTTTTCTTGGGCCAGACCTGGTCGTTGACCCCACTGGTGTCGTAGCGGAAGCCGAGCTCGCGGGCCGCCCTCATGAAGTTCTTCTGCCCCTCGAGGCAGGGCGTGCGGGCGCCGATGAGCTCCTTGTCGTAGTCGAAGGGCAGCGGGGAGCCCTTCGCCGTGTCCGTGTTGGTCCGCCAGGACTTCACGAAGGACTTGGCCTGGGCGATCTCGTCCTTCCATTCCCCGACCGACCACTCGCCCACTCCGCCGCCGCTGCCGCAGAAGTGGCCGTTGAAGTGCGTGCCGATCTCGCTGCCCTCAAGCCAGGCGCCGCGCAACTGCTTCACGGTGTCCCGGATGCCCTGCTCGTCGTTGAAGCCGATGTCGGAGCGCCCGGGTGAGTGCTGCGGCGGCCGGTACAGGTCGCGCTTGCCCTCCGGGAGCATGTACACGCCGCTGAGGAAGTACGTCATGGACGCCCGGTTGTCCTTGGCCACCTTGCGGAAGTGCGAGAACAGCCGCTGGCTGTCCTCGCCGGCCCCGTCCCAGGAGAAGACCACGAACTGCGGGGGTCTCTGCCCGGGCTTCAGCCGCACGGCGCGCGGCAGCCTCGGCTGCGCGCCGGTGTACGCGGTGGAGCCGTCCCCGATCAGCCGGACCGGATTCCGGGGTGCCGGAGCACCGACGGCCTTCTTGGCGCCGTGCGCACCCTCGCCCTTCTTTCCCTTCTCGGCCCCGGTGTCACCGGAGCCGCACCCGGCGAGCGTCGCGGCACAGACAGCGGCGAGGGCGAGGGCGACGCCCGTGGTGGTCCTCTGAGTGGCGGCCATGTTCCGCCCACCTTCTTCCTTCAATCGGGACAAAACAGACGGCGAGGCCAAGATCGCAGGGGCCCCGAAAGGAGGCGGTACGACAAGCCGATCAAAATGACTAATCACTCTCCGGAGTGAAGCAATGGACTATTTGCGCTATTTTTCCTGACACGTCCTTTACTCTCCATTACGATTCATTTACTGAGCGTTGATAAATCCCGCCGCTGTACGCCGTGACCCACGGCCGCGCCCCCAAGCGACCGCGTAGCCCCGGAGGAGACGGGAAACCATGACTGCCTTCGTCCCCACCCGCACCGACGACTCCCCGCACACACCGGACGAGGGGCGGCCGCACAGTCCGCCGCCCGGCCGCCGCGCTCCCCGGATCTCCCGGCTGCCCCGGCCCCCTCGGCTCCCCCGGATCGCGGCCGCCGACCTGTCGGCCTCGATCGCCGTCTTCCTGATCGCCCTGCCCCTGTCCCTGGGCATCGCCCTCGCCACCGGAGCGCCGCTGCAGGCGGGGCTCGTCGCCGCCGCCGCGGGCGGGCTCGTGGCAGGCCGGCTCGGTGGCGCCCCCCTTCAGGTGAGCGGACCCGCCGCAGGGCTCACCGTGGTCACCGCCGATCTCATCCAGAAGTACGGATGGCGTACGACCTGCGCCATCACCGTCCTCGCCGGACTGGTCCAAGTCGGCCTGGGCTTCCTGCGGGTGGCCCGTTCCGCGCTGGCCGTCAGCCCCGCGATCGTGCACGGCATGCTGGCCGGCATCGGCATCACCATCGCCGTCGCCCAACTGCACATCGTGCTGGGCGGCTCCCCGAGCAGCTCCGTCGTCGACAACATCCGGGAACTGCCCGCCCAGTTGGCCCACCCCCAGGTGGCCGCCCTGTCGATGAGCGCCCTGACGCTGGCCCTCCTGCTCGCCTGGGCCCGGATCCCCGGGCGCGCGGGGCGGATCCTGCGCACCGTCCCGGCCGCGCTCGTCGCGGTCGCCGCGGCCACCACGACGGCCGCCCTCGCGGGGCTCACCCTGCCCAAGGTCGACCTGCCGTCCTGGCGGAGCCACGCCCTCGCGGGGCTTCCCGAGGGCCCGGTGCTCGGCATCGTCGCCGCCGTGCTCACCACCACGCTGGTGTGCAGCGTCCAGTCGCTCCTGGGCGCCGTCGCCGTGGACAAGCTCACGGCCAGACGGCCCACCCAGCAGGGGCGTTCCGACCTCGACCGCGAGCTGCTCGGACAGGGCGCCGCCAACATCGTCTCCGGCACGCTCGGCGGGCTCCCCGTCGCGGGCGTGGCCGTACGGAGCTCGGCGAACGTCCAGGCCGGCGCCGTCAGCCGGAAGTCCACGATGCTGCACGGCGTCTGGATCACGGTGGCCGCGCTGCTGATGGTCCCGCTCCTGGAGCTGATCCCCCTCGCGGCACTGGCCGCCCTGGTGATGGCCGTCGGCGTCCAGATGGTGTCCCTGCACCACATCCGCACGGTCACCCGGCACCGGGAGGTGCTGGTGTACGCCGTCACCACCCTCGGCGTCGTCGTCCTCGGCGTCCTCGAAGGCGTCACGCTCGGGGTCGCCATGGCCGTCGGCGTCGCCCTGCACCGCCTCACCCGTACGCGGATCACCCGCTCGGTGGGTCCGGACGGCGTGCACCACGTGCGTGTGCGCGGCCAGTTGACCTTCCTCGCCGTGCCCCGCCTCACCCGGGCACTGCATCTGGTGCCGTCGGGGGCCGAGGCGGTGATCGAGCTGGACGGCTCCTTCATGGACCACGCGGCGTACGAGTCGTTGCACGACTGGCAGAGCGCCCACACCAACCGGGGCGGCTCCGTCGAGTTGACCGGGCGCACCGGAGCGCGGCTCGCGGAGCCGCACGTCAAGGACGACGACGGTCAGTCGTCGCACTGCCACTGCCGGCCCTGGACACCCTGGCGCAACCACCACTGCGAGAGCCCCGACACACCGCCGCCCGGCGGGCATCCCAGCGGGCACCAGCTGGCCAGCGGCATCAGCTCGTTCCAGCGCAACACCGCGCCCTTGGTGCGCGGCGAGCTGGCCCGGCTCGCGCGGGAGGGGCAGCAGCCCTCGCAGCTCTTCCTGACCTGCGCCGACTCCCGGCTGGTCACGTCGATGATCACCTCCAGCGGCCCCGGTGACCTCTTCGTCGTACGCAATGTCGGCAATCTCGTGCCGCCGCCCGGCGTGGAGAGCGGCGACGACTCGGTGGCCGCCGCGATCGAGTACGCGGTGGAGGTGCTGCGGGTGCGGTCCATCACCGTGTGCGGGCACTCCGGATGCGGGGCGATGCAGGCACTGATGAACACGGAACCGGGAGGCACCCAGACGCCGTTGAAGCGGTGGCTGCGGCACGGCCTGCCGAGCGTGGAGCGGATGGCCGCGACGGACCGGCCCTGGACCCGGATCGCGGGACGCGCGCCCGCCGACGCCACCGAGCAGCTCTGTCTCACCAACGTCGTGCAGCAGTTGGAGCACCTGCGGGCCCACGAGGCCGTGACGCGCGCCCTGGAGGAGGGCAGGCTCGAACTGCACGGGATGTACTTCCACGTGGGCGAGGCCCAGGCGTATCTCCTCACGGAGGACCCGTCCCACGAGGGAGCGGAAGAGGGCGAGCTCTTCGACCGGGTCGCGGCGACGGCCCTGGACAACGCCCCGGCCTGAACCTCCGCCCTTCCCCGTCCGTGGACACGTGTGTCCGCCCGTGTCCGCGGGCAGGCCACCCGAACACCGGATCCCCCGCGCATGATCCCGCACACAGGTCTAAACCAATTCGCGGACGGCCCTTGTCACCAGGGGTCCGCGTCTGATGAGCTGTGGCCCGGGACACAACGGGCGCCCCTGGCACAGCACCGCAAGGGAGATGTCGTGAGCAACGAAAGCCTGGCCAACCTGCTCAGGGAAGAACGCAGGTTCGCGCCGCCCGCCGACCTGGCCGCGAACGCCAACGTCACAGCGGAGGCGTACGAGCAGGCCAAGGCTGACAGGCTCGGCTTCTGGGCCGAGCAGGCCCGTCGGCTGACCTGGGCCACCGAGCCGACCGAGACCCTGGACTGGTCGAACCCTCCGTTCGCGAAGTGGTTCAAGGACGGCAAGCTCAACGTCGCGTACAACTGCGTGGACCGGCATGTCGAGGCCGGCCACGGCGACCGGGTCGCCATCCACTTCGAGGGCGAGCCCGGGGACAGCCGCGCCATCACCTACGCCGAGCTCAAGGACGAGGTCTCTCGGGCGGCCAACGCCCTCACCGAGCTGGGGGTCGAGAAGGGCGACCGGGTCGCCGTCTATCTGCCGATGATCCCCGAGGCCGTCATCTCGATGCTGGCCTGCGCCCGCATCGGCGCCGCGCACTCGGTGGTCTTCGGCGGCTTCTCCGCCGACGCCATCGCCACCCGCATCCAGGACGCCGACGCCAAGCTGGTCATCACCTCGGACGGCGGCTACCGGCGCGGCAAGCCGGCCGCGCTCAAGCCGGCCGTCGACGAGGCGGTCTCCCGGGTCGACGGCGTGGACAAGGTGCTCGTCGTGCGCCGTACGGGCCAGGACGTCGCGTGGACCGAGGGCCGCGACGTGTGGTGGCACGAGATCACGCAGAAGCAGTCCGCCGAGCACACGCCCGAGGCGTTCGACGCCGAGCACCCGCTGTTCATCCTCTACACCTCGGGGACGACGGGTAAGCCCAAGGGCATCCTGCACACCTCCGGCGGCTACCTCACCCAGGCCGCGTACACGCACCACTCCGTCTTCGACCTCAAGCCGGAGACCGACGTCTACTGGTGCACCGCCGACATCGGCTGGGTCACCGGGCACTCCTACATCACGTACGGGCCGCTGGCGAACGGCGCGACCCAGGTCATGTACGAGGGCACGCCCGACACCCCGCACCAGGGGCGCTTCTGGGAGATCATCCAGAAGTACGGCGTGACGATCCTCTACACGGCCCCGACGGCCATCCGTACGTTCATGAAGTGGGGCGACGACATCCCCGCGAAGTTCGACCTGTCGAGCCTGCGCGTCCTGGGCTCGGTCGGTGAGCCGATCAACCCCGAGGCGTGGGTCTGGTACCGCAAGCACATCGGCGGCGACCGCACTCCGATCGTGGACACCTGGTGGCAGACCGAGACCGGCGCGATGATGATCTCGCCGCTGCCGGGCGTCACCGACACCAAGCCCGGATCCGCGCAGCGGGCGCTGCCGGGCATCTCGGCGACGGTCGTCGACGACGAGGCGCGGGAGGTCCCCGACGGCGGTGGCGGCTATCTCGTCCTGACCGAGCCGTGGCCGTCGATGCTGCGCACCATCTGGGGCGACGACCAGCGGTACATCGACACCTACTGGTCGCGCTTCGAGGGCAAGTACTTCGCGGGCGACGGCGCCAAGAAGGACGACGACGGCGACATCTGGCTGCTCGGCCGGGTGGACGACGTGATGCTCGTGTCGGGGCACAACATCTCGACCACCGAGGTCGAGTCGGCGCTCGTCTCGCACCCGTCGGTCGCCGAGGCGGCGGTCGTGGGGGCGGCGGACGAGACGACCGGCCAGGCGATCGTGGCCTTCGTGATCCTGCGCGGTTCCGCGTCGGAGACCGAGACCCTCGTCGGCGAACTGCGGGCTCACGTCGGCAAGGCCCTCGGCCCGATCGCCAAGCCGAAGCGGATCCTGCCGGTGGCCGAGCTGCCCAAGACCCGCTCCGGCAAGATCATGCGCCGGCTGCTGCGCGACGTCGCGGAGAACCGCCAGCTGGGTGACGTCACCACGCTGACCGACTCCACCGTCATGGACCTCATCCAGACGAAGCTCCCGGCGGCGTCCAGCGAGGACTGAGACCGGTCCCGTACGGACGGGGAATTCGAAGGGGCACCCGGTGGCGGACACGCCGTCGGGTGCCCCTTCGCCATCGCGGGTAGGCTGCGAAGGACGTCAACGCGTCAACACGCGACAACAAAACTTCCGAGCGCTGAACGAGCCCGGAGTGTCCATAGGTGCGCCGGGAAGTCTGGTCGGCATGTGTTCCGTCCTGCCCACCGACCGGAGGTCGACCCCGTGCCCGCGCCCACCCCCTCCCCCACTCCAGGCGACAACCGCCGGACCGCCGAGGACCGCAAGGCCCTCGAAAAGGACCGCAAGGTCCTCGGACGCCTCTCACTGCCCGAGCGGACCTTCGTCGCGGACGCGCTGCGCACCGAGACGGTCGGCGGCGTCCTCCTGCTCGTCGCCGCCGTCGCCGCGCTGATCTGGGCGAACACCCCGGTCCGGGAGAGTTACGAGTCCGTCCGCGACTTCCACGTCGGGCCCGCCGCACTCGGTCTGAACCTCTCCGTCCAGCACTGGGCCGCCGACGGACTCCTCGCGGTCTTCTTCTTCGTCGCCGGCATCGAGCTCAAGCGCGAACTGGTCGCGGGCGACCTCAAGGACCCACGGGCCGCCGCGCTCCCCGTCGTCGCCGCGCTCTGCGGCATGGCCGTGCCCGCGCTCGTCTACACCCTGGTCGGCGTCACCGGTGGCGGCTCGCTCGCCGGCTGGGCCGTACCCACCGCGACCGACATCGCCTTCGCGCTCGCCGTCCTCGCCGTCCTCGGCACCTCGCTGCCGAGCGCCCTGCGCGCCTTCCTGCTCACGCTCGCCGTCGTCGACGACCTCTTCGCGATCCTGATCATCGCGATCTTCTTCACCGACGACCTGGACTTCGCCGCGCTCGGCGGCGCCGTCGTCGGCCTCGCCGTCTTCTGGCTGCTGCTCAGGAAGGGCGTACGCGGCTGGTACGTGTACGTGCCGCTCGCCCTGGTCGTCTGGGGCCTGATGTACAACAGCGGCATCCACGCCACCGTCGCCGGCGTCGCGATGGGCCTGATGCTGCGCTGCACCACCCGCGAGGGCGAGGAGCACTCACCCGGCGAACACGTCGAACATCTCGTACGTCCCCTGTCGGCGGGCCTCGCCGTACCGCTGTTCGCGCTGTTCAGCGCAGGGGTCGGGGTGTCGGGCGGCGCGCTCGGCGAGGTGTTCACCCAGCCGGAGACCCTCGGGGTCGTGCTCGGTCTCGTCGTCGGCAAGGCGGTCGGCATCTTCGGCGGTACGTGGCTGACGGCCCGCTTCACCAGTGCCTCGCTCTCCGACGACCTCGCCTGGCCGGACGTCTTCGCGGTGGCCTCCCTCGCGGGCATCGGCTTCACCGTGTCGCTGCTCATCGGCGAACTCGCCTTCGCGGGCGACCCGGCGCTCACCGACGAGGTCAAGGCCGCCGTCCTGACGGGTTCCCTGATCGCGACCGTCCTGTCGGGCGTGCTGCTGAAGCTGCGCAACGCCAAGTACCGCAGGCTGTGGGCGGACGAGGAGCGCGACGAGGACCTCTCGGGCGTCCCCGACGTGTACGAACAGGACGACCCGGCCTACCACCTGCGCATGGCCGAGATCTACGAGCGCAAGGCCGCCGAACACCGAAGGCTTGCCGAAGTGACGGGCGGGGCAGGCGTGGAGCACGACGGTCCGGCATGATCTGACACACACGGTCCGAAACGTACGGCCCGGACCTTACGGTCCGAACCACCGGCCGAACCACACGGACAGCCAAGACACAGACAAGACAACGGCGACAAGACAACAGGGAGTACGCGATGAGCGCACCCGACGGCAGCCCGGTCGGCGCCGAACGCAGCATCGGCCAGCTGTTCGCCTCGGCGACGACCGAGATGTCCGCGCTGGTGCACGACGAGATCGCACTGGCGAAGGCGCAGCTCAAGCGGGACGTCAAGCGCGGAGCGGTCGGCGGTGGCGCGTTCAGCGCGGCCGGCGCGGTACTGATCTTCTCCCTGCCGATGCTGAGCTTCGCGCTGGCGTACGGGATCCGTACCTGGAGCGACTGGAACATGGCGGTCTGCTTCCTGCTGTCGTTCGCCGCGAACGTGCTGGTCGCCGGGGTCCTCGCGCTGATCGGCGTGGTCTTCGCGAAGAAGGCCAAGAAGGGGAAGGGCCCGCAGAAGACGGCCGCCTCGGTCAAGGAATCGGCGGCCGTACTGCAGAACGTGAAGCCGCACCCCCGTCAGGTGACCACCGTGTACCGGGTCGGTGACGAGGTCGGTGACGGGGTCGAGGCTGTGACACGCTCGTCCTCATGACCGGCTCCTCCATCCCTGCGGGGCAACCGTCCTCGGCGCAACCCACCTCCGTCGTACGGCTCGACGTGCCCGGCGCCAAAGAGGTGATCCACCGGGATGTCGCCGCGAACGGGGCGCGTTTCCACATCGCCGAGATGGGTGACGGGCCGCTGGTCCTGCTGCTGCACGGCTTCCCGCAGTTCTGGTGGGCCTGGCGGCATCAGCTGGTGGCGCTCTCCGACGCGGGCTTCCGCGCGGTCGCCATGGACCTGCGGGGCGTCGGCGGCAGCGACCGCACCCCACGCGGCTACGACCCGGCGAACCTCGCGCTCGACATCACCGGGGTCGTACGGTCCCTCGGTGAGCCCGACGCCGCGCTGGTCGGCCATGACCTCGGCGGCTATCTGGCGTGGACGGCGGCCGTGATGCGCCCCAAGCTGGTGCGCCGGCTGGTGGTGTCCTCGATGCCGCATCCCCGGCGCTGGCGCTCGGCGATGCTCTCGGACATGAAGCAGACCGCTGCCGGTTCGTACGTCTGGGGCTTTCAGCGGCCCTGGATCCCCGAGCGCCAACTGATCGCCGACGAGGGCGCCCTGGTCGGCCGGCTCATCCGGGACTGGTCGGGACCGCGGCTGCCGGACGACGACGCCGTGGAGGCGTACCGGCGGGCGATGCTCATCCCCTCTACGGCGCACTGCTCGGTCGAGCCGTACCGGTGGATGGTCCGCTCGATGGCCCGTCCCGACGGCATCCAGTTCAACCGGCGCATGAAGCGGCCGGTGCGGGTGCCCACACTCCATCTGCACGGATCGCTCGATCCGGTGATGCGCACGCGGAGCGCCGCGGGGTCCGGGGAGTACGTCGAAGCGCCGTACCGCTGGCGGCTGTTCGACGGGCTCGGGCACTTTCCGCACGAGGAGGACCCGGTGGCGTTCTCCACCGAGCTGGTGAACTGGCTGAAGGACCCCGAACCGGACCGTTGAGGCCGTCCGGCACCGGACCGCCGGGGTCGTCCCGTACCGGTCCCGGGAACGCCTGTTCTACGAACGCCAATTGCCTCTCGCATAGGCCAATTGGGGGGCGTGGGGGCGGTTATCGACCTTGGGGCGGGGGCAGACGTCGGTGTATGGGCTGGACGCACGACTACAGTGACGCAGCACGCAACCGCCGCTCGATCGGCGGGCTGAGCTCCCACCGAAGGGGCGCCCCGCAACTGCAGGGCACGGACCCCCGGCTGGGAATCCCGCACATTCTGAGGCGCCGGGCCCGATGGGTCTCGGCGCGTTTGCGTCATCCCCGCGCCTGAGCCGGCCGCGCAGGGACCTTCACCGGCGTATCCCCCGTGGCGGACTCTCCACCGAGCCCGTCGGACAGGCCCTGGCGCGCTCGGCTGTCAGAGCGCGCAGCTGTCGCTGTCCACCTGCTGGTTGGCGGTGCGGCCCTTGGTGATGTCCTCCTGGATCTCCTCCACGGTCAGCGCGTAACCCGTCTCGGGGTCGTCGAGGGACTTCGCGAACACCACGCCGTACACCTTGCCGTCCGGGGTGAGCAGCGGGCCGCCGGAGTTGCCCTGGCGCACGGTCGCGAAGAGCGAGTACACCTTTCGCTTCACCGTGCCCCGGTGGTAGATGTCCGGGCCGTTGGCGGTGATGGGGCCGCGCACCCGCGCCGCGTTGATCGTGTACGAGCCGTTCTCCGGGAAGCCCGCGACGATCGCGCCGTCCGACCTGACCGCCGGGCGGCCGGCGAACTGCAGGACGGGCGCCTGCAGTTCGGGCACGTCCAGTACGGCGATGTCGCGCTCCCAGTCGTAGAGCACGACCTTCGCGGCGAGGCGCTTGCCCTCGCCGCCTATCTGGACGTACGGCTCGTCCACGCCGCCCACCACATGGGCGTTGGTCATCACGCGGCGCTGTCCGAAGACGAAGCCGGTGCCTTCGAGGACCTTGCCGCAGCTCTGGGCGGTGCCGGTGACCTTGACGATGGAGCGCTGGGCACGGGTGGCGACCGGGCTCGTCGCAAGCGCCGGGTCGGGGTCCTGCACCGGGTCGATCTGCTCGTCCGAGAAGGGGCTGAAGACCTGCGGGAAGCCGTTGCGTGCGAGGACCGAGGAGAAGCCGTCGAACCAGGTGTCGGCCTGGGCGGGCAGGGCCCGTGCCACGCCGAGCAGCACCTTGGAGCCGCGGACCTCCTTGCCGAGCGTCGGCAGCGTCGTACCGGCCAGGGCCGAGCCGATCAGCCAGGCGACGAGGAGCATCGCCACGACGTTGACGAGGGCGCCGCCCGTGGCGTCCAGGGCGCGGGCCGGGGACCAGGTGATGTACCGGCGGAGCTTGTTGCCGAGATGGGTGGTGAGGGCCTGGCCGACGGAGGCGCAGACGATCACCACGATCACGGCGACGACGGCGGCGGTCGTACCGACCTCCGCGTCGTCCGTCAGGGCGCCCCAGACGACGGGCAGGAGGTAGACGGCGACGAGGCCACCGCCCAGGAAACCGATCACCGACAGGATGCCGACGACGAACCCCTGGCGATAGCCCACGATCGCGAACCACACGGCGGCGACCAGCAACAGGATGTCCAGCACGTTCACTGCCACTGCTTCAAGCCTCGCCTCATCACTTTGCGGTAGCCATGTCCTGGCCGGGGGACCGGTCCGCCGCGCAGCGGCAGGGGGACACGGAGCCTCCCGGGAAGACACAGCACAGGGGCCACCCTGTCATGCGCGCCAGTCGAGCGGGACCTGCTTGTCGCGGTCCCAGGGACGCTCCCAGTCGGCGTAGTGCAGCAGGCGGTCGATGATTCCGGCCGTGAAGCCCCAGACCAGGGCCGATTCGACCAGGAATGCCGGGCCTGCGTGGCCCCTGGGGTGGACCGCGGTCACGCGGTTGGCCGGATCCGTGAGATCCGCCACGGGCACGGTGAAGACCCTCGCGGTCTCGTTCAGGTCGACCGCGTCGACCGGGGTCGGCTCGCGCCACCAGCCGAGGACCGGGGTGACCACGAAGCCGCTCACCGGGATGTAGAGCTTCGGGAGCACACCGAAGAGCTGGACGCCCCGGGGGTCGAGCCCGGTCTCCTCCTCGGCCTCGCGCAGGGCGGCCCGCAGCGGCCCGTCGGCCTTAGGGTCGCCGTCCTCCGGGTCGAGGGCGCCACCGGGGAAGGACGGCTGTCCGGCGTGCGATCGGAGCGAGGTGGCGCGCTCCATGAGCAGCAGCTCGGGTCCGCGCTCGCCCTCGCCGAACAGGACCAGCACGGCCGACTGGCGTCCCGCGCCGTCCTCCGGCGGCAGGAAGCGGCTCAACTGGCTCGGCTGGACCGTCTCGACGGCGCGCACCACCGGGTCGAGCCAGCCGGGCAGCCCGGCCTTGGTCACGGTCAGATCGCCGTACCGCAGGTCGCGTGTGCCGTCCTGTACGTCGTGCGTGTGGCTCGCGCGCGTCATCGCCACCCCCGTTCTGCTGCTCTCAACGCCCGCGGGGCCGCAGATCGTTCCGTCATCCGGTGCCCCGCGCGGGTGAACCGGACGCGGGTGATGCGGGTGCACCGGACGCGGGTGAACCGGGTGCACCGGACGCGGGTGAAGCGGAGCCGGTCGCTCCGAGCGGCGGGGCGGGGATGCCGCCCGCGTCCAGGTAGGACTGCGGAGGGTTGAGGCGCTGGCCCGGGAAGCCGCCCTTCTCGTACTTCAGGAGCTTCTTCGCCTTCTCCGGGTCCGTCTCGCCCTCCCCGTACGCCGGGCAGAGCGGGGCGATGGGGCAGGCGCCGCAGGCGGGTTTGCGAGCGTGACAGATACGGCGGCCGTGGAAGATCACGTGGTGCGACAGCATCGTCCACTCGGTCTTCGGGAAGAGCTCGCCGATGGCCGCCTCGATCTTCTCGGGCTCCTTCTCGGCGGTCCACTCCCAGCGGCGCACGAGCCGCTGGAAGTGGGTGTCCACGGTGATGCCGGGGCGCCCGAAAGCGTTCCCGAGGACGACGAAGGCGGTCTTGCGGCCGACGCCGGGCAGTTTGACCAGGTCTTCGAGACGGCCGGGGACCTCGCCGCCGAAGTCGTCCCGCAGCGCCTTGGAGAGGCCCATCACCGACTTGGTCTTGGCCCGGAAGAACCCGGTGGGCCGCAGGATCTCCTCGACCTCCTCCGGGTTCGCCGCCGCCAGGTCCTCGGGCGTGGGGTACTTCGCGAAGAGCGCCGGTGTCGTCTGGTTCACCCGCAGGTCGGTCGTCTGCGCCGACAGGACGGTGGCGACGACCAGCTGGAAGGGGTTCTCGAAGTCCAGCTCCGGGTGCGCGTACGGGTACACCTCGGCGAGCTCGCGGTTGATACGCCGCGCCCTTCGGACGAGAGCCGTGTGCGACTCGTTCCGGGGCGGCTTGGCGGGGGCGACCCTGGCGGGCGCCACCTCGGCGGGCGCGGCTTTCTTCGCCGACGCGGGCTTCCCGGCCGACGCGGACTTCTTGACGGGTACGGACTTCTTGACGGGCACGGCCTTCTTCACTGACGCGGGCTTCCCGGCCGACGCGGACTTCTTGACGGGTACGGACTTCTTGACGGGCACGGCCTTCTTCACTGACGCGGGCTTCTTGGCAGGCACGGCTTTCTTGGCGGGCACCGCCTTCTTGGCAGCCGCCTTCGTGGACGCGCTCTTCGTCGCGGCCGCCCCGGATACAGGCGCCTTCTTGGCCGGGGCCTTCTTGGCGAGCGCCTTCTTGGTGGCCGCCTTCGCGGGAGCGCTCTTCCTGGCGGTCTCCTTGGCGGTCCTCTTCGCGGCGGCGGCCTTCTTGGCCACCGCAGCCTTCTTCGCGGCCGCGGCCATCTCCGAGGCAGCGACCCCCGCGGCCTTCCCGGCGACCCCCGCCGCGGTCGTCGCCGGCCTCACCTCTGCCGCTTTTGTCGTTTTCTTCGCTCCACCGGAGCCCTGTTCGCCCACAGCGGAATTGCGACGTACACCCACGCGCCCAGCCCCCTTGGCCTGTGCTCTCACCGGCGATTTGGACACCCGGTCAGCGTAAAGCCCACCACCGACATCTGCCCCGGCCACCATCCATCAGCCCCCAATTGGCCCCCTGCCGCACTGCCGGACACGCCGGTGCGGCAGACTTGTGACTGATCACACTGTTTGGACCGTCCAGCAAAACGGGGAACACGGACCCCTGGTACACCGGGAACAAGATCCCCTGAGCAGGTCGACAAGGAGAGAACTCGTGGACGACGTTCTGCGGCGCGCCCCGCTCTTCGCGGCGCTCGATGACGAGCAGGCCGCGGAGCTCCGCGCCTCCATGAGTGAGGTGACCCTCGCACGCGGTGACGCGCTTTTTCATGAAGGCGACCCCGGAGACCGCCTGTACGTGGTGACCGAGGGCAAGGTGAAGCTCCACCGCACCTCACCCGACGGCCGCGAGAACATGCTGGCGGTCCTCGGCCCCGGCGAGCTCATCGGAGAGCTCTCGCTGTTCGACCCCGGCCCGCGGACGGCGACCGCCTCCGCGCTGACCGAGGTGAAGCTGCTGGGCCTCGGCCACGGCGACCTCCAGCCCTGGCTGAACGCGCGGCCCGAGGTGGCCGCCGCCCTGCTGCGCGCCGTCGCCCGGCGGCTGCGCAAGACCAACGACCAGATGTCCGACCTGGTCTTCTCCGACGTGCCGGGCCGGGTGGCCCGCGCGCTCCTGGACCTCTCGCGCCGGTTCGGCGTGCAGTCCGAGGAGGGCATCCACGTCGTGCACGACCTGACGCAGGAGGAGCTGGCCCAGCTGGTCGGCGCCTCACGCGAGACGGTCAACAAGGCGCTCGCCGACTTCGCGGGCCGCGGCTGGCTCCGCCTGGAGGCCCGCGCGGTGATCCTGCTGGACGTGGAGCGCCTCGCGAAGCGTTCGCGCTAGTCGCGGGACTCACGGGACTTTCGGGACTTTCGGGACTCTCGTCAGCGGTACATCACGACTTCTTACTGAAGTTCTTACTGAAGGGCCCTGCCTGCACGGCGGGGCCCTTCTTGTTGCAGTTCCAGTTCTTTTCGTTCGCCGAGTGGGGACCCAAGGGGTGGGGATGTTCGAGGACAAAGCACCGGAGCCGCTCTGGGCTCCGCCCTCGCGCCCTTGGCGCCCCTGGCCGCGCCGTTCGGCCCGGCTCCTGTGGAAGTCCCCTCGCCGGAAGGACGACCCGGGGGTGCCGCTGGCGGAATGGCTGACCGCCGAGACCGTCGCCCTGGTGGGCTTCGACCGCGTGGAGGCGTACGGCACCGCGAGCGGCGAACCGCGCTGGACCTGGCAGCCGCCGGGCACCGAGGTGATCGCCTGTGCCGTACAGGCCGCCGGGGACGGCATCGGAGTCGTCCTGCACCACGACGACGGTGACCCGCTCTCGCAAGAAATCCGGATCACCACGCTCGACCTCGGCTCCGGCGAAGTCGTCAGCACGCGTGCGTACGCCAGGGAGCCGCTGGGGTCGATCGGCGCGTACCCGCCCGAGGTGGCACTGGGCGTCGGCCGCACCGCCACGATCGCCGGTCGCTGGGGAGCCACGCCCCGGTTCGTGTCCCTCGATCCACGGACCGGGGACGCGCAGTGGAAACGGGAGGTCGGCGACCGTGTCAGCGAGGTGTCCGTGCTGTCGGCGGAGCCCTTCGTCGTGTCCGTCAAGGACCGCGGGCAGCGGGGCGGACACCGGTTGCTCCTCATCGACGAGCACGAACGGGTGACCGTCGACCTGCCCGAGCCGTACGAGAGGTTCGGCTCGCAGGTCGCCGTGGTGGGCGGCGTCCTCGCCGTCGCGCTCGTGGCGCGGGACCAGAGCTCCACCACCGGCGTCGGCACCGGCTTCGGCGTCTTCTCCGTCACGACGGGTGAATTGCTGTGGGAGTGGCGCCACAAACGTGGCGCCAGCGCCTTCCTCCTGGCCCATCGGGGCCGTCTGATCGTCCTGCACGGCTACGGGGACCGCGTGACCGTCTTCGACCCTGTGGACGGCCGTGTCGTGGCCCACCGCAGGCTGCGCGGCTACGGCTTCGACGCCCGCCTGGTCGCCGCCGGAGACCACATCGCCGTGGTCTGCACAGCACGCGCGGACACCCACCGCCTGCGTGTGTTCCGCTGGCGATGAAGCAAAACGGCATGCCCGCGCGGGCCCCGTCCGGGCACAACGGCCGCATGCCGAACAGAGGACTCGACGCCCTGGGGTACATCGAACGCGAGGGTTCCTCGGGGCTGATCCAGCGTGCGTTCCGGCCGATCGTGGCCGTGGCCCGCGCCCGGGTGCCGGAGGTCTTCGGAGCTGCGGTCGTACGTCGACGACCTCGGGCCGTGGCTCGCCGAGGAGTACGCGCGCGTGAAAGGCATCAAGAACCCGCGCCCCTAGGGCCTGCGGGGCCGTCACTCCCGCCCGATGAGCCCGTGCTCCCGGAGGTAGTCCAGCTGCGCCCGTACCGACAGCTCGGCCGCCGGCCACAGGGAGCGGTCGACGTCCGCGTAGACGTGCTCGACGACCTGGGAGGGGTCCGTGTAGCCGTCCTCGACGGCCGTCTCCACCTGGGCGAGGCGGTGGGCGCGGTGGGCCAGGTAGAACTCGACGACTCCCTGGGCGTCCTCCAGGACCGGCCCGTGGCCCGGCAGGACCGTGTGCACGCCGTCGTCGACCGTCAGGGACCTCAGCCGCCGCAGGGAGTCCAGGTAGTCGCCCAGCCGCCCGTCGGGGTGCGCCACCACGGTGGTGCCCCGGCCCAGGATCGTGTCGCCGGTCAGTACGGCCCGGTCGGCGGGCAGATGGAAGCAGAGCGAGTCGGCGGTGTGGCCGGGCGTGGGGACGACGACCAGTTCCAGGCCGCCCGTCGTGATCACGTTCCCGGCGGCCAGGCCCTCGTCGCCGAGCCGCAGCGCGGGGTCGAGCGCCCGCACCTTCGTGCCCGTCAGCTCCGCGAACCGTGCGGCGCCCTCGGCGTGGTCCGGGTGCCCGTGCGTCAGCAGGGTCAGGGCGACCCGCCTGCCGGCCTTCTCGGCGATGTCGACGACGTTCCGCAGGTGTACGTCGTCCAGCGGCCCCGGGTCGATCACCACCGCGAGTTCGGAGTCGGGCTCGGCCACGATCCAGGTGTTCGTGCCGTCCAGGGTCATCGCGGACGCGTTCGGGGCGAGGACGTTGACGGCACGCGCGGTGGCGGGGCCGGAGAGCACCCCGCCGCGCGGCTGGCCGGGGAGTGCTGCGGCGTCGGTCATGCGGGGGCTCCACCGGTCGGGATGTGCTTGGTGAACTCATCATGTCCCGGCCAGCTGAGGACCAGCTCGCCGCCCTCCAGCCCGGCCCGCGCCAGGACGGGTGTCATGTCCTGGCCGGGCGCTGCCGCGAGTGCCTCGGCGGCGGTCGCGTACGCGCCGATCTGGCGCAGGGTCGCGATGGTGGGCGGCATCATCAGGAGATCGCCCTTGTCATAGCCGTCCAGGGCGTCCGAGGGGCGGATCCAGACGGTGCGGTCGGCCTCCGTGGAGGCGTTGCGGGTGCGCTGGCCCTCCGGGAGGACCGCCACGAAGAACCAGGTGTCGTAGCGGCGGGGCTCGAACTCCGGGGTGATCCAGCGCGTCCAGGCGCCGAGGAGGTCGGACCGCAGGACGAGCCCCCTGCGGTCGAGGAACTCGGCGAAGGAGAGGTCGCGGGCGACCAGGGCCTCCCGGTCGGCCTCCCAGTCGTCCCCGGTGGTGTCGCCGACCACGGTGTCCGCGGCCGGGCCCGCGAGCAGGACGCCCGCCTCCTCGTACGTCTCGCGGACCGCCGCGCAGACGATCGCCTGGGCGGAGGTCTCGTCGACGCCGAGCCGGGAGGCCCACCACGCGCGCGTGGGGCCCGCCCAGCGGACGTGGTGGTCGTCGTCCCTGGTGTCCACACCGCCGCCCGGATACGCGTACGCGCCTCCGGCGAAGGCCATGGAGGCACGTCTGCGCAGCATGTGCACGGCGGGACGGGAGCCGGTGGCGTCGCCCGCGGGACGGGAGCCGGTGGCGTCGCCCGCGGGACGGGAACCGGTGGCCTCGGAGCCGGAACCGGAGCCGGTGTCCTTGAGCAGCATGACGGTGGCCGCCCGCCTGGGGACGACCGGTGTGAGCGTGCCCTCCGCGAGTGCGCGGATCCTCTCGGGCCACTCCGGGGGGTACCACTGCCCATTCGCCATGGGCGGAGGCTATCCCGGAGTGAGCTGATGTTCGAGAGGCAACAATCGGTCCCCCGAAGGCGGTCCCCCGAAGGCCTACGCCTCCGTCAGCTCCACCTGGATCTCGATCTCCACAGGCGCGTCGAGCGGCAGCACCGCCACGCCGACCGCGCTGCGCGCGTGCACGCCCTTGTCGCCGAGAACCTCGCCCAGCAGCTCGCTCGCGCCGTTCAGGACGCCGGGCTGGCCGGTGAAGTCGGAGGCCGAGGCGACGAAGCCGACGACCTTCACCACCCGCGCGATGCGGTCGAGGTCGCCCGCGACGGACTTGACCGCCGCGAGGGCGTTCAGCGCGCAGGTGCGGGCCAGTTCCTTGGCCTCCTCCGGGGTGACCTCCGCGCCCACCTTGCCGGTGAGCGGAAGCTTGCCGTCCACCATCGGGAGCTGGCCGGCCGTGTACACGTACACGCCCGACCGCACCGCGGGCTGGTACGCGGCCAGCGGCGGCACGACGCCCGGCAGGGTCAGCCCCAGTTCGGCGAGCTTCGCCTCGACAGCGCTCACGCGGCCCTCTCCCGCTTCAGGTAGGCGACGAGCTGCTCGGGGTTGTTCGGCCCGGGCACGACCTGGACGAGCTCCCAGCCGTCCTCGCCCCAGGTGTCCAGAATCTGCTTCGTGGCGTGGACGAGCAGAGGCACGGTTGCGTATTCCCACTTGGTCATGAGGGCGACTGTATCCGCTGGCACGGCACGCCTTTCATGGACCGCCCGTCGTCACCCCGGCCGATGACCGGCCGATGACCGGCCGATGACTGGGCAGGCCGCTCCCGGGGCACCCGTATGCGAAGCAGGGCCCCACGGCCACCGCACCACCCAGTGAGGAATTAGGCTCGAAGACGTGAGCAGGCTTCAGGTCGTCAGTGGCAAGGGCGGTACCGGAAAGACCACGGTCGCCGCAGCACTCGCGCTCGCCCTCGCGACCGAGGGCAAGCGCGCCCTTCTGGTCGAGGTCGAGGGCAGACAGGGCATCGCGCAGCTCTTCGAGACACAGGCGCTGCCCTACGAGGAGCGGAAGATCGCCGTCGCTCCAGGTGGCGGGGAGGTGTACGCACTCGCCATCGACCCCGAGCTGGCCCTTCTGGACTACCTCCAGATGTTCTACAAGCTCGGCGGCGCGGGCCGCGCCCTGAAGAAGCTGGGCGCCATCGACTTCGCGACCACCATCGCGCCCGGCCTGCGGGACGTGCTCCTCACGGGGAAGGCCTGCGAGGCCGTACGCCGTAAGGACAAGCGCGGGCGGTTCGCGTACGACTACGTCGTGATGGACGCCCCGCCGACCGGGCGGATCACCCGCTTCCTGAACGTGAACGACGAGGTGGCCGGGCTCGCCAAGATCGGCCCGATACACAATCAGGCACAGGCCGTCATGCGCGTGCTCAAGTCGCCCGAGACCGCCGTGCACCTGGTGACGCTGCTTGAGGAGATGCCCGTCCAGGAGACCGCCGACGGCATCGCCGAGCTGCGTGCCGCGCGGCTGCCGGTGGGACGGACCATCGTGAACATGGTGCGGCCCGCGATCCTGGACGAGGCCGACCTGGAGCTCACGCGCGAGGCGCCGCGTACGGCCATCGCCAAGTCGCTGTCGGCCGCCGGGCTCGGCGGCGCGCGCCGCGGCGGGGTCGCCGAGCGCCTGGTGGAGCCGCTGCTGACCCAGGCGGACGAGTACGCCGAGCGGTACGCGCTGGAGCGTGAGCAGCGGGCGGTGCTCCAGGGCCTGGAGCTGCCGATGCACGAACTCCCGTTGCTCGCCGAGGGAATGGACCTCGCGGGCCTGTACGAACTCGCCAAGGAACTGCGTCAGCAAGGGATCTCATGAGTCAGGACCCGGCCCGCGCAAACGATTCTGCCCGCGAACGCCGACCTTCCCGCACGTCAGGGGCCGCCCGCACGACCGGCGCCGCAGGCCCGGCCGACACCGCCCGTGCCATCGACACCGCGTCCGCGGCCGTCCTGGGGGTCGACGCGCTGATCGACGACCCCGGGACCCGCATCGTGGTCTGCTGCGGCTCGGGCGGCGTCGGCAAGACCACCACCGCGGCGGCGCTGGGGCTGCGGGCCGCCGAGCGCGGCCGCAAGGTGGTCGTCCTCACCATCGACCCGGCGCGCAGGCTCGCCCAGTCGATGGGCATCGACGCGCTCGACAACACCCCGCGCCGCGTGAAGGGCATCGACGACTCCGCGAGCGGCGAACTGCACGCGATGATGCTCGACATGAAGCGCACCTTCGACGAGATCGTCGAGGCGCACGCGGACCGCGAACGGGCGGCCACGATCCTGAACAACCCCTTCTACCAGTCGCTCTCCGCCGGCTTCGCGGGCACGCAGGAGTACATGGCGATGGAGAAGCTGGGTCAGTTGAGGGCGCGCGAGGAGTGGGACCTCATCGTCGTCGACACGCCGCCCTCGCGCTCGGCGCTGGACTTCCTGGACGCCCCGAAGCGGCTCGGCTCGTTCCTGGACGGCAAGCTGATCAGGCTGCTGACCGCGCCGGCGAAGCTGGGCGGCCGGGCCGGGATGAAGTTCCTGAACGTCGGGATGTCGATGATGACCGGCACCCTCGGCAAGCTGCTGGGCGGTCAGCTCCTCAAGGACGTGCAGACCTTCGTGGCCGCCATGGACACCACCTTCGGCGGCTTCCGTACCCGCGCGGACGCCACGTACAAGCTGCTCCAGGCGCCCGGTACGGCGTTCCTGGTGGTCGCGGCCCCGGAGCGGGACGCGCTGCGTGAGGCCGCGTACTTCGTGGAGCGGCTGGCCGCCGAGGAGATGCCGCTCGCCGGCCTCGTGCTGAACCGGGTCCACGGCAGTGGTGCCACCCAGCTGTCCGCCGAGCGCGCGCTGGCCGCCGCGGAAAATCTTGACGAGGCCCGCATTGTGGATCAGGTGGGCGGGAAAGCTGGACTTCGTAACTCTCCCGACACGTACGGCAGTTCAGAATCACCCGCTACCGAGACCAGTGTTCCGAAGACCACTTCCGAGACCACCGTTCCCGAGGCTCCCGCATCCGACGCAGGCTCCCCCGCCGCGGACCGGACCAGTGCCGAAGGAGCCGGAACGGATGATGACCGCACCACGGACGACCACGCCGACGCCCATGCCACGGAAGACCGCACCGTCGAGCAGCTCACGGCAGGTCTGCTGAGGCTGCACGCCGAGCGTATGCAGCTGCTCTCCCGCGAGCAGCGCACACGTGACCGCTTCGCCGCGCTCCACCCGGAGGTGGCGGTGGCCGAAGTGGCCGCGCTGCCCGGCGATGTGCACGACCTCGCGGGGCTGCGGAACATCGGGGACCGGCTCGCGGCCGACACCTCGCCGACCGAAGCCTCTTGAACCTCTCGGGGCCACGAGGCCCCTCGGGGAGCACGCCGCCGTAGCCACGTGCGCCGTCGCACGGTGCGCACGGGGTCGCATGGTGCGTACGTAGTCGTGTGTTGCCTGTTCGCCGTACATCACGTACGCCGTCGTACGGGGCCACGTGGACGTCACTCGTACCTCTGAGGACGCCACTCGTACCCCTGGCGCATACGGAGCCGCTGTGAGTCCGCCGCCTGCGCGGAGGCCCGGTCAGCCCACCGCCGCGTAGTTCTCGTACACCTCTTCCTCGTCGAGAGGCAGGATTCCGGCCCCTCGCTCGTACTCGGTACGCGCGGTTTCGAGCAGCCTGCGCCAAGAGGTGACGGTTGGCCGCCTGCGCAGCAGTGCGCGGCGCTCCCGCTCCGTCATTCCTCCCCACACGCCGAACTCGACGCGGTTGTCCAACGCGTCGGCCAGGCACTCCGTCCGCACCGGGCAGCCGGTGCACACCGCCTTGGCCCTGTTCTGCGCTGCTCCTTGAACGAACAGTTCATCCGGATCGGTAGTGCGGCAGGCCGCCTGCGCACTCCAGTCGGTTACCCAGCCCATACCGGCGCCGTCCTCTCCCGAATCGAGGCTCCCCCACGGCGGCAGCGGCATATTCACCGCCACCAGTTCAGGACGTTACGGAAGGTGGGCACAGTCAACCAGCCCCTTCGGGCCCAATCTTGAATGGCCCGAATGGACTATGGGTACGCGACAGATCACCCAACGGAGTGACCCGACGACATACGTGACTTTCCCGGCAGACCGGGGCAGTTGACTTGCGTCACAACGGACGCCGAATGACACATGAGGCGGATTCGGACACGCCCTCAACAAAAAAGTCGAGTGAAGACCGAGACGATTCGGGGTCGCCGGACGTATTGATACGTGGTCCTACTGCTGTGACAGTTGAGAGCAGCTTAGGCCAATGCCTATACGCGTGTCCGGCGAATGAGAACGTAGGCTGCCCTCATGCCAAAGAAGCGCTCGGGCGGTGGTCTGTCTCCCACGCAGCAGGCCGCCAAGTTCCTCGGTGTCAGTGTGCTCGCGGGGGCCGTCATGGCCGGGATCGCCGTGCCGGCGTTCGGTGCGCTCGGACTCGCGGCCAAGGGTTCGGTGGAGGGGTTCGACGAGATCCCGGCCAACCTGAAGCGTCCGCCGCTGAGCCAGCGCACCACGATCCTGGACAACCAGGGCGGCCAGATCGCCACGGTCTACTCGCGTGACCGCACGGTGGTCGACCTCAAGGACATCTCGCCGTACATGCAGAAGGCGATCGTCGCGATCGAGGACGCGCGGTTCTACGAGCACGGCGCGGTCGACCTCAAGGGCGTCCTGCGGGCCCTCAACAAGAACGCGCAGAGCGGCAACGTCTCGGAGGGCGCCTCGACGCTCACCCAGCAGTACGTGAAGAACGTCTTCGTGGAGGAGGCCGGCAACGACCCGACGAAGGTCGCCCAGGCCACCCAGCAGACCCTCGGCCGCAAGGTCCGCGAGCTGAAGTTCGCGATCCAGGTCGAGGAGGAACTGGGCAAGAAGAAGATCCTTGAGAACTACCTGAACATCACGTTCTTCGGGCAGCAGGCCTACGGCGTGGAGGCGGCGGCCCAGCGCTACTTCTCCAAGTCCGCGAAGGACCTGGAGGTGCAGGAGGCCGCGCTGCTGGCCGGCATCGTCCAGTCGCCGACCCGCTACGACCCGGTCAACGACGAGGCCGAGGCCACGAAGCGGCGCAACGTGGTGCTGCAGCGCATGGCCGAGGTGCACGACATCTCGCAGGCGGAGGCCACCGCGGCGAAGAAGAAGCCGCTCGGCCTGAAGGTCAGCAAGCCGAACAACGGCTGCATCACGGCCGTCAAGGACTCCAGCTTCTTCTGCGACTACGTGCGTGAGGTGTTCCTGACCGACCCGACCTTCGGCAAGACCCAGAAGGCGCGGGCCAAGGTCTGGAACCAGGGCGGTCTGACGATCCGTACGACGCTCGACCCGCAGGCGCAGAAGTCGGTCCAGAGCTCGCTCAAGAACCACGTCAACAAGTCGGACAAGGTCGCTGCGGCGTCGACGCTGGTCGAGCCCGGCTCCGGCAAGATCCTGGCGATGGGCCAGTCGAAGCCGTACGGCTACGGCAAGAACGAGACCGAGATCAACTACTCGGTCGACCAGAAGATGGGCGGCTCGAACTTCGGCTTCCCGACCGGTTCGACGTTCAAGCCGTTCCTGGCCGCGGCGGCCCTGGAGGGCGGCAAGCCGGCCACGCAGTCCTATCCCGCGCCGTACGAGATGCCGTACCCCGACAGCGTCCAGGCGTGCGACGGAAAGACCTGGCGCAACACCGGCGGCGCGAAGGTCGAGAACGAGGACGAGGCGGAGGTCGGCCCGTACCCGCTGAAGAAGGCCATGGCGCTGTCGGTCAACACCTACTTCGTGCAGATGCTCGAAGACATCGGGATGTGCCCGGTGGTGAACATGACCGACAAGCTGGGCGTCGTGCAGGGCAACGGCACCAAGCTGCCCGAGCAGCCCTCGTCGATGACCCTCGGCTCCACCGGTATCTCCCCGCTGACCATGGCGAGCGCGTACGCCGCCTTCGCCAACCGGGGCACGTACTGCACGCCGATCGCGATCGCGTCGATCAGCCAGAAGCTCGGCGGTGAGAAGAAGTCCCTGCCGGTTCCGAAGTCGTCGTGCTCGCGCGCGATGTCGGAGACCACCGCGGACACGATCAACACGCTGCTCAGCGGTGTGGTCGACTCCGGTACGGGTCAGGAGGCCGGTCTCACCGACCGCGCCAACGCCGGCAAGACCGGTACGACGGACTACCGCAAGAACGCCTGGTTCGTCGGCTACACGCCGAACATGTCCGGCGCGGTCTGGGTCGGCAGCGCCACCCAGAAGGTCAAGATGGTCAACATCACGATCGGCGGGCAGTGGCACGAGAAGGTCTTCGGCGGCGCGGTGCCGGGGCCGATCTGGAAGGACGCCATGACCGGCGCCCTGTCCGGCAAGGAGTCCCCCGGCTTCAACCTCGTCGACATCCCCGAACCCGAGAAGAACCGGGACAAGGACCGGGACCGGGACCGGGACGACAACGGGAACGGCGACAACAACGACAACGGGAACGGCAACGGGGAGAACCGGGGAAATGACAACGGGGGTGGCACCGACGGTGGCCAGCCCCAGATCCCCACGCCGACCTTCTCCATCCCCGACGACTGGACGATCGGCGGCAACGACGGCGGCGGGAACGGAAACGGGAACGGCGGCGGCAACTGGCCGTAGACCGGCCTGACTTCCGCCTGTACGCCGATGGGGCGCCCCTTGTCCTGAGGGGCGCCCCATCGGCGTACAGGGGTGGCCGCGGGTGTGGGTTCTGCCGCGGCCGCGGCCGGTTGTGGACTCGGGCGGTTCGCGGAGTCGCCCGGGGGTCAGCCTGCGAGGAGCTTGCGCGGTTGCCCGCGGGTCGGCCCGCGAGGAGCTTGCGGAGTTGCCCGGGGTCAGCCCGCGAGGAGCTTCTTGACCGCGGCGGCGACGCGGCCTCCCTCGGCCAGGCCGGCCACCTTCGGGTTCACGATCTTCATGACCTGGCCCATGGCGCGGGGGCCCTCCGCGCCGGCCGCCTTCGCCTCCTCGACCGCCTGCGCGACGATCTGCTGGAGCTCGTCGTCGGAGAGCTGCTTGGGCAGGTACTCGGCGAGGACCTCGCCCTCCGCCTTCTCGCGCTCGGCCGACTCGGCACGGCCGCCCTTCGCGAACGCGTCGGCCGCCTCACGGCGCTTCTTCGCCTCCTTGGCGATCACCGTCTGCACCTCGTCGTCGGAGAGTTCGCGCTTCTGCTCGCCCGCGACCTCCTCCTTCTGGACGGCGGCGAGGGTCAGCCGGAGCGTCGAGGAACGGAGCTCGTCGCGCCCCTTGATCGCGGCGTTGAGGTCTGCCTGCAGCTTCGACTTGAGCGTGGTCATGGGGTGATTGTCGCAGGTGTGGTGCCACGGCCGCCCGGGGATTTCGGCCGGGGCCCCCGTAGGCCGCCCGTGGGGTTCGGGGCGGCCGGGGTCTGACACGATGGGCGTATGCGCGCGCGATACGGAGTACCACTGGGAATCGCGGCGGCTGGCGCCGCCGGTCTGCTCTACTCGGCGGGGTTCGAAGCCCGCTCGTTCAGACTTCGGCGGGTGACGGTCCCGGTGCTGCCACCCGGGATGCGGCCGCTGCGCGTGCTCCAGGTCTCCGACATCCACATGGTGAGCGGCCAGCGCAAGAAGCAGCGCTGGCTGCGCTCGCTGGCCGGGCTGCGCCCCGACTTCGTCATCAACACCGGGGACAACCTCTCCGACCCCGAGGGCGTACCGGAGGTCATGGACGCCCTCGGCCCCCTGATGGAGTTCCCCGGCGCGTACGTCTTCGGCTCGAACGACTACTTCGGGCCCACGCTCCGCAACCCCGCCCGCTACCTGTTCGAGAAGACCCAGGGCCGGCACGGGCTGAACGGCAACGCGCCCGCCGTCAACGTCGTCCACAACCCGTGGGAGGAGCTGCGCGACGGCTTCGACGCGGCGGGCTGGCTGAACCTGACGAACGTCCGGGGCACGCTGAAGATCGACGGCTTCGAGATCGAGCTGACCGGGCTCGACGACCCGCACGTCAAGCGCGACCGGTACGCGCGCGTGGCCGGCGGTCCGTCCGCCTCGGCCGACCTCTCGCTGGGCATCGTGCACGCGCCGTACCTGCGCGCGCTGGACGCCTTCGCCGCGGACGGCTACCCGTTGATCCTGGCGGGCCACACGCACGGCGGGCAGCTGTGCATCCCCTTCTACGGGGCCCTGGTCACCAACTGCGACCTGAACACCGACCGGGTGAAGGGCCTGTCCACGCACACGGAGGCGGAGTCGGGCCTGACGTCCTACATGCACGTGTCGGCGGGCTGCGGGACGAGCAGGTACACACCGGTACGGTTCGCGTGCCCGCCGGAGGCGACGCTGCTGACGCTCACGGGGCGGGGTTCCGCGTAGCGGGGGGGAGCGGGAGGCGAGGGGCCCCGCCTGACGGGGTGGGGCTCCTCCTGAATGGGCCCCACCTGAATGGGCTCCTCCTGAATGGGTGGGGCACGACCTCCCCACCCACCCATCCGGTTTAATCCATCTCGCGCCTTTTGTCCGCCCCGCCTAGCGTGAGGGCATGACCACCCCCATACCTGCGGACATCCCGGACATACCCAGGATCCCCGGCATAGCCGCCAGCGCCGCCGCTTCCGCCGTCCCCGTCGTGCCCGCGTACGCGGTGGTCCCGCGCGTACGCCGCCCCGTGGTCGCCGCCTTCCGCCTCCTGGTCGCGCTGACGGCAGCCGCGGGCGTGGCACTCGACCTGCTCCTGGGCGACCCGATACGCGTCCTGAGCTACTCCACGATCCTGAGCGGCGTCCTGGTGACCGCGGTGTTCACCGTCTCGGCCTGGCGGGCGTGGAAGGCCCGCCACCCACTGCGGCCGTCCGTCACCGCCTGCACCCTGCTGTACGCGGTCGGCACGGGCCTGGTCTACCACCTGATCCTGGCCGACGACGCGAGCCCCTTCTCCATGACGGGCGACGCGGTGGCGCTCACCGGCTGGCACGCGGTCACGAACCAGCTGCTGCACACGGTGGTGCCGGTGGCGGTCGCGCTGGACTGGCTCCTGCTGACCCGCCCGGGGGCGCTGCGCCTGCACAGCGCGGCCACCTGGATGATCCTCCCGATCGCGTACCTGGCGTACACGGTGACCCGGGGTCTGCTCCTGCCCCCGGGCACGCCGGCCCGCTTCCGGTACCCCTTCCTCGACGTGTCCCGGCACGGCTTCGTCGAGGTCCTGGGCAACGTCACGATCGTCGGCCTCGCCTGCTACGCCCTGGCCGTTCTCCTCGTCGTCATGGACCACATCAGGCCCGGCCCACGGCGCCACCGCGCCCCGGAAAACCGGATTTCGTCTCCGGCCACCGGTGGGCTAAAGTAAACGACGTCGCCACGGCACACACCACGAAAGTGGCTCGCCGCCGCAGCGACATCGGGGTGTAGCGCAGCTTGGCAGCGCGCTTCGTTCGGGACGAAGAGGTCGTGGGTTCAAATCCCGCCACCCCGACAGCTAAGCACAAGGTCAGGGCCCTGATCCTCTCAGAGGATCAGGGCCCTGACTGCTGTTCGGGCGCCGGAGCCGCTTCCGGCAGACCCACCTCCGTCGTCGTCTGGCTGCCACGATCGGCCAAGAGAGCGATCCGCTTAAGCGGGATGTCGTAGTCCGAGAGCAGGGACACGAATGGCTTGAGCAGCGGCTCCACACGTCCGCCGGCCGGTGCTTCGGAGGTCGCGGAAACCCTCGTTCCGCCGCCGTTGGCGGTCGGCAATGCTTCCGAAGCCGCAGCCGTGGAGCCTGGAGCCGTGTGAGGCCATCGCGGTGTCGATCGCGGCGCTCTCGCAACTCGACCAGTTCCACTCCGGACGGAGAACTACGTGAGTCGCTTCGGCGCGCGTCTACCGATTACATGTAATTGATTTCGGGGTCTGTCATCGGCACGGAGAAGAATCCCTTCGCTTACGGAGATGGGTCCGACCAACTCGCGGCCCGGGCGCGCTGATCTCGCAGCCTCCCGCCTCTGCCATACGGACCCATCTGTAATGCATGTCACAGTCAGCATGTCCGGGCTTTCCGCCGCAAGCCTGGAAGAGGTGACTCGCGAGAAGGGCTGGCGGGCGATATTCCAGTTGACAGTAACGATGGCCGCGCGTTAATGACCCGCCCGTGAATGCCACCGCCCGGACACCTGTTTCAGGCCCATGACGGCGTCGTAAATCGGCCAGGCCTTGACCGTCACAGCGCCCTCATAGAAGATCCTTTCGGAGCCCCCGATAGCGGGGGCGGAGACGGGGTAACGTGAACAAGTTTGGGAAGTCAATACTTTTTGGCATTTCGGGCGCCGCGCTTGCGGTTTCCAGCTTTGCCACTCCGGCGGTGGCCTATGAACCTCAGGGTGGAGCCCGTACCGGTAATAACGTGGCCGAGGTCGGCGACGACCTCGTAACTGGGCAGCCCGTAATCCACAAGAGGGGTGACGGCGCCATCCCGCCGGCGGAGCTGGGTGACCCCTCCGAGTGGGGCGTGGTAAAGCTGGAGATCAACGAATCAGCCGTCAAGACGAGAGGGAACACCTGCGAGAACGTGACTCATGGCAAGTGGTGCTATGGGTACGATCTGGTGTCGGCCGGAAAGAAGTGCTACTCGAACTACATCGCCGATGTGAAGCACAAGAGTACGGTCAGGGTCCGTAACATCGACCATTCAAGTGGCTGGGTGGCGAAGGGGGACACCTCCTACGCCAACTCGACGAATGGTGCGGCTTATACCTGCTACTCCTATTACAGTAACGCATAAATGTATGCACCATGATGAGGGTTGATCTCCCTCGGATGGGGCGTCACTCCGGGCGCACTCCGGCCCTGAGTGATGCCCCATGGGGACCGGATGGGGAAAGTGAACTTTCGGGGTGCTCAGGCCGCGTCATATGTGGCACCACTCGGGCTTGGCTTGTTGCTCGGTCTGATAGGACCTACCGCTCAGCATTGGGGCGGCCCTCCAGGTGCGGCCGTGGGCGCCGTTTTCACCGGCGGGTGGCCTTGGGCCTGCTACGCGTTTCTGGTGGGTTATTTCCACCGGTCCAAAATCGAATCGGTTGTTCTCGCGTCTCTGGGTCTGGCCATCGGTGTCGTGGCCTACTACCTGACCAAGGGAATCCTGGCCTCCCAGGGCGGACTGGATTCCTCAGGGGCGGGATCATCCGGAATTGCGCTCTGGGGGGCGCTGGCATTCTTCTTCGGAGCACCCCTTGGGCTCCTGGGGAACCTCGCACAGGTGCCGGGCATCGGTGGCCTGTTCTTCCGGCTGCTTGTTCCCCTGGTGGCTTACTACGAGACTTCCATGCGTCTGGAGACGGAGTCGCACGGGCCGAGTCAGGTGGTTCTGGGTACCTGGACCACCGTTCGGTTCACGGCTGTTGCCGTCGCGGTCGCTCTGGTGGGCCACACGGTCCGGGGGTGGTGGAGGTCTCGCCGTATTCGTTCCGCCGGGGTGGGCGTCGGCTAGCGGCTTAAGATCCTGTTCATGTCAGTTCGAGTGGACTCGATGACGGCTTGCCGCTACGCAGCCATGGCAGGGCCCCGGCAGCCGAACAAGGGCACCGGGCGGTGCGACCGCGCGAGGACGCCCCCGGACGATGACAGGGCTGAAACGCCAGGTGAGGCACCTACGGATTCCGTAGGTGCCTCACCTCTTTCGTGTGCGTGTCTAGCTGCGAGGTGCGGACTGGGGCGCCGTGGCCGAGCCGTCGTAGACGTTCTTCGGGGTGGCGACCGCTGTGATCGCGCGGGCCAGCAGGGTGGACGGCTCCTGGCCCTGGCTCAGGATGTCCGTGTTCATCATGATGACCAGCGTGGCCTTCTCCGAGGGCAGGTAGACCGTCACGGTCTCGTAGCCCGGGATGGAGCCGTTGTGCCCGATCCAGCCGTTGGTCTTGAGGATGCCGAGGCCGTAGGTGGTGCCGGGGATGCCGGTGGGCAGCGTCCTGAGCCGCTGCTTCTGGGTCTCGGGGCTGAGCAGTTGCCCGGTGGCGACGGACTTGGCCCAGAGCCGCAGATCCTGCAGATTCGAGATCATCGCTCCCGCCGCCCAGGCCCAGCTGGGGTTCCAGTCCGTCGCGTCCGCCACCTCACCGCTCAGTGTCTGGTCGGTGTAGCCGCGCGGATGCGGCTGGGGGAACTCGTTGCCCTGCGGGAACAGTGTGTTGCGCAGGTGCGCCGGGTGCAGCACCCGGTGGTGGATGAAGTCGGCGAGCGGACGGCCGCTCACCTTTTCGATCACCAGCCCCAGCAGGACGAGGTTGGAGTTGGAGTACTGGAACTTCTTGCCCGGGGCGAAGGTGTTGCGATGCTTGAAGCCGTACGCGAGGGACTGGCGCGGGGTGAAGACGCGCTGCGGGTCGCTCAGCAGGTCCTGGACGAAGTCGGCGTCCTCTGTGTAGGGGAAGAGACCGCTGCGCATCTCCGCGAGCTGGCGCAGCGTGATGCGGTCGCCCTTGGGCACGCCCTTCACGTAGGCGGAGATCGGATCGTCCAGCCCGATCCGGCCCTCATCCACGAGTTCGAGCAGCGCGGTGACGGTGAACGTCTTGGTCTCGCTGCCGATCCGTACGAAGGAGTCCGCGGCCATCGGCTCGCCGGTCCTGGTGTCGGCGACGCCCATGGACCGGACGTAGCAGCCCTTGCCCGGCATCCACAGACCGACGACCGCCCCGGGGATGTCCGCCTTCTTGCCGACGTCGTCCATGGCCTTGTCGAGGCGGGACGTGAGCTTGTGTCCCAGGCTCTTCGGGCAGTCGCCCTTGTCGGGGTGGGAGGCGACCGGCCGCTGCTCGGCCGCGGCGGGATGGGCCGCCGTCGGCGCCCACAGGGACGCGGCGAGCAGCGCTGCACAGAGGGTACGGCGGGCGGTGGGACGTCTCATTCGGGGCGCCTCTTCCAGACGGGGGGGGCGGACGTCACGAACATCACCACCTCGGCCCGCGGCCCAGGCCCGACCAACCGTCCCCGTGTCAAGAAGTGTCAAGAAGTCCACTCGTTCGGAGCCACCGCACAGCGCGCCGTGCTGGGTGTCTGGTGTTCGGCAAACCGGTGAAGCGTACGCTCACGTCGGCGTGCCCGTCAGGATGCCCAGCGAGGTGAAGGGTGACGACGCGCAGCTCGCTGACAAGGCATCCGGCGCCAAGATGGCCTGTCAAGTTGCACAACAGCTCAAATTGATCGAACAGACAGCCTGAGTCCTGGCGAGACGTGGACGGGGGCAGAAAAAGGCGGGGCTCCGGTTACGGAGCCCCGCCTCTGAGTACCGTTCTCGGGTCAGATCGGGACCGCCACCCCCGTGAATGTCGTCTCCGGGGTCTGGGGGCTCGTGAAGCGGGCGTTGACCAGGTACAGGCGGTTGGCGTAGCGGGCCGCTGTGGTGGGGACGTCGAAACGGGGGTCCGTGATCGTGCCCGTCAGGGTCGCCGTCGTGGACGACGAGTTCAGGTGGAACACGCTGATCACGTTCAGGCGGTTCTGGACCACGTACAGGGTGCGGCCTGTGCGGTAGAGGCCGTCGCCGTTCACGACGTTCGGCGCGCCTATCAGGGTGATTCGTGTGGCGTGGCCCGTCCGGGTGTTCACCTTGTACAGCTCGCCCGGGGTGCTCTTGACCACGATCAGGGCGCGGTCGTCCGGGGTGCCCACGACGCCGTTGGCGTTGTTGACGTCGGGGAGCTGGACCCAGTCGCCGGTGAGGGGCAGGGTTCGTACCGCTCCGGACCTGCCTCGCGGGACTCCGTACAGCGCCGCCGCCCGTGAGTCCGTGAACCACGCCCTGTCGCCCAGCAACGTCACGTCGTTGATGAAGTGGCCCGTTGCCTCGCTCAGTTGATGTGTTGCCACGACATCGCCTGTGCGGGAGTCGTGTGTACGGGCCACTCCCGTGTTGCCCGCCACGTACAGCAGGCCGTCATGGTCCAGTTTCAGACCCACGGCCACCAGGCCGGTGGCGCCCGCGAAGAGGATCCCGCCCTCGCCCGTCCGCAGGTCGGTGCGGTAGATCGCGCCGTTCGCGCGCGAGCCCATGTACGCGTACGGCTTTCTGCCGATGGCTATGCCCTCGGGGAGGAAGCCGTCGGGCAGGGGGAACTCCGTCGGCCAGGTGGCGGGAGAGTTCGACGCGGCCGCGTTCACCGTTCCTGTCCCCGACGCCACCGTGAACGCGGCGAGCGCCGCGCCGCCCAGCAGCGTGCGACGAGAAGGGTGTTCGCGGGTCGTGCGGATCGAGTGGGTCATCGTTCCTTGCCTCCTTGGAGGGTCTGAGAACTTCAGCTCCGTACGTGCCGTGAACCTTCATCCTGGCTCAACCCCGCCACACCCATCCCGCCCGTGCCTCGCATCGACAGAGGATCGACAGCTTGGCCCGCGCGGGCACTTCACGGGCGGGCACGTCAACCGTCTCAGCCGTTCCAGCTCTCGTCGTACGGGTCCTTGGGAGCCTTGATCGGCTTCGTCTCCGTGACGTTCAGGAACGGGATGATGCCGTCGTTCACCGGGTCCTTCGTCTGCTTGCCGGTGTACGTGCCCGTCACCTCCAGCCAGGTGTCCGGGCGCAGGACCGTCGGCGTGCGGCCGGTCAGGCCGATCTTCACCGGTTGGGCGTCCGCGGCACAGCAACTGAGCGCCATGCGCATCAAGTAGGGCGTGCCGTCGCTGCCCACCGCCAGGAAGCCCGCCGTCCTGATACGGCGGTCGTCGAGCGAACGGCCGCGGTCGTACGCGGCGCGGCCCGCGTAGTCCACGAGGCTGAGGCGGACCGTGTCCCCCGCGGGCAGCTCCGCGAAGCCCCACGGTTGTTTCTGCAGCGCCGTCCCCGTACGCATCGCGCTGTACGAGCCGAGCGCCGGCGGGGACACCAGGACGAGGGCGAGGAGGGGGAGGACCATGAGCCAGGCGATACGGGGTTCCCGGTGGGCGTGGCCACCGCCATGGCCATCACCGCCACCGCCACCGCCATCGCCATCGCCATCGCCATCGGTGTGAGCGTGGGCATCGGTGTCAGCCCGCTCGGGCGGCCCCGTGCGTGGCGACCGGCGTTCGTACCAGACCGTCGCGATCGCCGTGGCTATCAGGACCACCCCCGCCGCGAGCAGCAAAGGCCTCAACCCCGCCTTGACGTACCGCAGATAGAGGTCGGTGAGGCCCGCGTGCAGGATCGCTCCGCCGGTGAGGAGGAGCACGGCTGCCTGTGCCTGGCGGTTCACAGCAGCACCGCCCCGACCAGGGACGACACCAGGACGGCCAGCGTGAACGTGGCGGGCGCGAAGCGCAGGGCGAAACCCCGGCCGAACGTGGCCGTCTGCATCGCGAAGAGTTTCAGGTCGATCATCGGGCCGACGACGAGGAACGTCAGCCGGGCCGTGAGCGAGAACTGGGTGAGGGACGCGGCCACGAAGGCGTCCGCCTCGGAACAGATGGACAGGAGTACGGCCAGGACCGCCAGGGCGAGGATCGACACCACCATGTTGTCGGCGGCGAGACCGAGCCAGTCCGCCGGGACCACCGCCTTGAGCGTGGCCGCGGCCATCGCGCCGACGACCAGGAACCCTCCCGCGTGCATCACGTCGTGCCGTACCGATCCCCAGAACGCCGCCCCTTTGCCGAGTCCCTCCCAGGAAGGGCGGTCCGGCGGGCGCAACCACTCGGTACGGCCCAGCCGTTGCCAGAGCCAGCCCATCACGCAGGCCACCAGCAGGCTCGCCACGAAACGCGCCAGGACCATCTCCGGGTCGCCCGGGAACGCGACCGCCGTCGCCGTCAGCACGATCGGGTTGATCGCCGGCGCCGACAGCAGGAACGCCAGCGCCGCCGCGGGCGTGACACCCCGGCGCACCAACGCCCCGGCCACCGGCACGGACGCGCACTCACACCCCGGCAGCACCGCCCCTGCCATCCCCGCGACCGGCACCGCGAGGGCCGGCCGCTTCGGCAGCGCGCGGGCGAAGAACGACGGCGGTACGAACACCGCGATCACCGCCGACAGCATCACGCCGAGCACGAGGAAGGGCAGCGCCTGCACGATCACCGCGACGAACACGGTCATCCAGCTCTGCATCACGGGCGCGGACAACGCCCCGCGGATCGGGCCCTGGAGCACCACACCCGCGAGCAGCAGCATGGTCAGGACGAGGGGCGAGTTGAACTGCCAGCCCCCGGGTCCGTTCGGGGCGTCCTTGGCCTCCGTGTCGTACGTGGCGTCCGGCTCGCTGTTCTCAACCGTGCGCCGCGTCGCGTTGGTTGTGGTCACGGGAGAGGTACCTCCGGTAGGGAGGGGCTTCGTCGGTGGATCGCCCTCCACCTTCAGTACGCCCGTTCCGGCACAGCTTCTCATCCCGGTTTCCGGCCGGGCCCGGGGCGCCGTCCCGATATCCCGCGCCGGGACCGGCTCGCCGCCCCCCTTCCGGCAGGCCACCGTGCAACCACCCGTACCCGTGAGGCACTCTGTGCTGTTGTGGGGAGCCTTCCGAATCAGAGCGGACCGGACAGCGGACGGAACAACCGGGCCGCGCACATGGTGGTGTGCGGGGACGACGCCCTCGCGCACCGGCTGGCGGCCGAGTTGCGCGGTGTCTACGGGGAGCGGGTGACGCTGGTCGTACCGTCCGCCGAACGGACCGTGCGCCCGCCGGTCGTGGGACGGGCCCGCGCCTCGACGCTGCTCGACCGGGTGTCGGCCGCCATGACCCGGGCCGGCGCGGGCAACGGCGTCACCGGAGGAGGCGGAAGCGGAAGCGGCGAGGGCAGCGGTGGCGCCGGGGGACCCGAAGGGGCGCGCGCGGGGCAGGTGTTGGAGGCCGCCGTCCTGACCGAGGCCGTGCTCGCCGAGGCCGGGGTCGAGCACGCCGACGCGCTGGCCCTCGTCCATGACGACGACGAGACCAACATCCGCGCGGCCCTCATGGCCCGCCGGCTCAACCCCCGGCTGCGCCTGGTCATACGGCTCTACAACCGGCGTCTCGGCCAGCACATCGAGGCCCTGCTCGACCAGGCGTCCGCCCTGGCCATGGCGGGAGTCGCCGAGTCCACGGGCTCGCCCGCGCCCGGTCACATCGACGCCTCCACGACCGTACTCTCCGACGCGGACACCGCCGCGCCCGCGCTGGCGGCGACCGCGGTGGCCGGGACCAGCAAGGTCGTACAGACCGACGGGCTGATGCTGCGGGCCGTGGAACGGCAGCCGCCCGGACCCGGGGAGGTCGCCGACCCCGGGCTGTGCACACTGGCCCTTCTCTCGGCCACGACCAACGACCCGGCCGGCGCGGACGGTTCGGAGAGCAGCGGCGAGCACGGGCCGCGGCTGCTGCCCGACGAGGCGTCCGTGGCCGCCGCCACCGGGCGCGGCACCATCGTCCTGGAGACCGTGTCGTACTCCGGTCCCCCGCTTTCCGCGGGCCGCGGTGTCCTGCCCGGCGGAATGTCCATCGGGCTGCCCCTCGGCAGACTGTTCTCCCGGCGGCTGCGCTGGTCCTTCGCCGGTCTGGTGGCCTGTGTGGTCGCACTCGCGGTCGCGTCCATGCTCGTCACTGGCGCCCATCCGCTGCACGCCACCTATCTGACCCTCCTCGACCTCTTCGCGATCAACGATCCCGCGCTCGACGATCCCCTGGGCCGTCAGATCCTCCAACTCCTCTCCGGACTGGTCGGGTTGCTGCTGCTTCCCGTGCTCCTGGCCGCCGTCCTCGAAGGCCTCGGTACGTTCCGCAGCGGGTCGGCGCTGCGGAAGCCGCCCCGCGGACTCTCCGGGCACGTCGTCCTCCTCGGCGTCGGCAAGATCGGTACGCGAGTCCTCGCGCGCCTCCGCGAACTCCAGATCCCCGTGGTGTGCGTCGAGGCCGACCCCGAGGCACGCGGGCTCAACCTGGCACGTCGGCTGCGCGTGCCCGTCGTCCTCGGCGACGTCACCCAGGAAGGCGTCCTGGAAGCCGCGAAGATCCACCGGGCGCACGCTCTGCTCGCCCTGACCAGCGCCGACACCACCAACCTCGAAGCCGCCCTGTACGCACGGTCGGTGCGCCCCGATCTGCGCGTCGTCCTGCGCCTGTACGACGACGACTTCGCCACGGCCGTCTACCGCACCCTGCGCGCCACCCACCCGCACGCGCTCACCCGCAGCCGCAGCGTCTCCCACCTGGCCGCGCCCGCCTTCGCCGGAGCGATGATGGGCCGCCAGATCCTGGGGGCGATTCCCGTGGAACGCCGGGTGCTGCTCTTCGCGGCCCTGGACGTCGCGGGGCATCCGCATCTCGAGGGCCGTACCGTCGCCGAGGCGTTCCGCGCGGGAGCCTGGCGGGTCCTCGCCCTGGACACGGCGGCCCAGAGCGCGACGGGCCAGGGCGCAGTCGTCCCGGACGGTCGCCGCGCCCGTCCGCCGTCCGACGCCGCCCAGCCCGCGCCGAACCGCCCCGCGCCCCCGGCGGCTCCGGACCGCGACCGCGACACCTCGGCCCCCGACCGCCCCTCGGGTCTGGTCTGGGACCTGCCCCCGAACTACGTGCTCGGCTCCGGCGACCGCGTCGTCATCGCCGCCACCCGCCGAGGTCTCGCCGAACTGCTGGGACGACGTACCCGAAACAATGCACCCGGCCACTGACAATCAACCCTGAACTGCGGGAATTCGAAGGTCAGCCGTGGTTCGGCCGGGGTTCGGCCCGCTCCGGCCGGGGAGTTTTCCACAGGCTGAGGGCCTCGTCAGCACGATGTCGTCCGGTGCGTGCAATATGGGGCCATGACTGAGAGCAACGAGGCCATCCCGCACGAGGGAACCATGCCCGAATGGGAGAAGCGCTTCCGGGCGCCGCGGGTGTCCTTGCCGGACTGGGCGGAGGACGCCCCGCACCGGTCCCTGTTCGTCTCGAACGCGACAGGGACGTACGAGTTGTACGCGTGGGACCGTGACACGGGCGCCCAGCGCCAGGTCACGGACCGGCCGAACGGGACGACGGACGGTGTGCTGTCGCCCGACGGCGAGTGGATCTGGTGGTTCGACGACAAGGACGGCGACGAGTTCGGAATCTGGCGACGACAGCCCTTCTCCGGGCCGGACGACGGTGCGGGCGGCACGGGCGGGCCCGACGCACCCGCGGCTCCCGGGCTCGACCCCTCCTACCCCGCAGGACTCGCGCTCGGGCGGGACGGGCGGACGGCGATCGTCGGCAGGTCGACCGACGAGGACGGTTCGACGATCTACGTCAGCCGGACCGGTGAGGACCCCGTCGAGGTCTACCGGCACCGGGAGTCGGCGGGCGTCGGCGACCTCTCGCACGACGGTTCGCTGATCGCGATCGAGCACACCGAGCACGGCGACGCGATGCACTCCGCGCTGCGGGTGCTGCGGATCGACGGTTCCGCGGTGTCCGAGCTGGACGACACCAAGGGCGGCACGGCCGAGCTGGGCCTGGAGGTGCTGGGCTTCGCCCCGGTCGGCGGGGACACCCGGCTGCTCGTCGGACACCAGCGGCGCGGACGCTGGGAGCCCATGGTGTGGGACGTGCTGTCCGGCGAGGAGACGGACCTGGCGCTGACCTCGCAGCTGGACGGCGACCTGAGCGCCGAGTGGTATCCGGACGGCTCCGCCCTGCTCGTCGTCAACAGCTTCGAGGCGCGCAGCGAGCTGTGGCGGTTCGACCTGGCGACCCGCGGCCTGGAGCGGGTGCGGACGCCGAAGGGCTCGGTGTCGGGGGCGACGGCCCGCCCGGACGGCAGCGTGGAGTACCTGTGGTCGTCCTCCGCCGAGGCGCCGGTGGTCCGCTCGACGTCCGGCGAGGTCGTCCTGGACCCGCCCGGCATGAAGGCCCCGAAGTCCGTGCCCGTCGAGGACGTGTGGGTGACGGGTCCCGGCGGCCGCATCCACGCCCTCGTGCAGCGGCCGGCCGGAGCCGGCGGTCCCCTCCCGACCGTCTTCGACATCCACGGCGGCCCGACCTGGCACGACAGCGACTCGTTCGCGGCGGGCCCGGCGGCCTGGGTGGACCACGGATACATGGTGATCCGGGTCAACTACCGGGGTTCCACGGGGTACGGGCGCGAGTGGACGGACGCTCTGAAGCACCGGGTCGGTCTGATCGAGCTCGAGGACATCGAGGCCGTACGGGAGTGGGCGGTCTCGTCCGGGTCCGCCGACCCCGACCGGCTGATCCTGACCGGCGGCTCGTGGGGCGGCTACCTCACCCTGCTCGGTCTGGGTACGCAGCCCGACGCGTGGGCGCTCGGCATCGCCGCGGTACCGGTCGCGGACTACGTGACGGCCTACCACGACGAGATGGAGGCACTGAAGGCGATGGACCGCACGCTGCTCGGTGGCACTCCGGAGGAGGTTCCGGAGCGCTTCGAGGCGTCGTCCCCGCTGACGTACGTCGACGCGGTGAAGGCACCGGTCTACATCTCCGCCGGGGTCAACGACCCGCGCTGCCCCATCCGTCAGGTCGAGAACTACGTGACCCGGCTGGCGGCGCGGCACGCGGACCACGAGGTGTACCGCTACGACGCGGGGCACGGTTCGCTGGTCGTGGACGAGCGGATCAAGCAGGTCCGGCTGGAGCTGGACTTCGCGGAGCGGCACCTGGGCGGCTGACCGCGGCGGCGGCCACCGGTAGCCGTCGCCGCCGCAGACCGCCGGGAACCGCCGCAGGCCGCCGGAGTCCGTCCGTGGCACCGGGGCCCTTGCAGGCGGGGCCGGGGCTGAGGCACCCCCCTCGACCGCGCTCCCCGCAAGGGCCCCGTACCTTTGGGGTTGTGTACCGGTTCCTGCTGACGCCCCGCTGGTGGGGGATCAACGTCTTCGTGCTGTTGGCCATCCCCTTCTGTGTGTTCATGGGGTCATGGCAGTTGAGCCGGTTCGAGGACCGGGTCCAGGACCACCGAGACGCCGGCGCACAGGCCTCGGCGGCCAAGACCCAGGCTCCGCGGCCGCTCGCCCGGCTGCTGCCGGTGGACAAGAAGACGTCGGGCAAGCAGGCCACGGCGACGGGCCGGTACGGGAAGCAGTTGCTCGTGCCCGGCCGGGAGCTGGACGACAAGCGCGGCTTCTACGTCCTGACGATGCTGCGCACCGACGACGGCAGGGCCCTGCCGGTGGTCCGGGGCTGGCTCGCCGGTGACGCCGACACCGCGAAGGCCCCGGCGGCTCCGGCCGGCGAGGTCACCGTGACCGGCGCGCTCCAGGCATCGGAGACACCCGGGTCGAACGGCGTGCCCGCGGCCGGCGGGCTCCCCGCCGGACAGACCGGCGCGATCAGCTCGGCGTCGCTGGTGAACCTCGTGCCGTACAAGATGTACGACGCGTGGATCACGCTCGCCGAAGCCGACCCGGGGATGAAGGCCGTGCCCGCCGCGGCGGCTTCGGACACGGGCCTGGACCTGAAGGCCTTTCAGAACCTGGGCTACACCGGTGAGTGGTTCGTCTTCGCGGGCTTCGTGGTCTTCATGTGGTTCCGGCTGATGCGGCGCGAGGTGGAGTTCGCGCAGGACGCGGAGCTGGGCCTCACGGATTCCGAGGACCCCACGGATCCCAGGGCCCCCGCGGATCGCACGGAGGAGACTCCGGCGGAGGGCGAGCGCCTCGCTTCGGCCCCCACCGCTTCCTCGCCCAGCGCTTCCTCGCCCAGCGCCTGATACGGCGGCCGGCACAGGCCCGGGCCGCAGCCCGGGCCCGCCGTGGTCAGGAGCCGGCCAGCACGCCGGTCCTGATGACCGTCCCGGCACACGCGTTGGGCACGGTCGTCGAGGCCGCGGGTGCGCCGCCCTCGGCCGCGTAGGACACGCTGACGCTTCCGTCGACGGTCCCGTCGGCCCTCATGAGCTGGGTTTCCTCGCCGGTGGCGCCCTCGGAGGTACCGCCGCTGCCACCGCTGGGGTTCTCCGTGGGGGTCGGGTCGGGCGAGGGGTCCCCGCCGCCGCTGCCTCCACTGGTCGGGCAGGTCTCCGACGGCACCCAGGCGAACTTCACGTAGTACGCCTGGCCCGGCTGCAGCACCAGGGAGGAGGCGTAGGTGGACGGGTCGGGGAGCCCGGAGGCCGCGTCGCCCGCCACATGGGGAACCGCGCTGAGCTTCGACTGGTCCGCGGCGCCCACCGCGATCGGGGAGACCGAGCCGTCGCCGACGACCGTACAGCCGGTGGTGGAGACGTTGGTGACGGTGAAGGTGCCGTAGACCACGCCGGCGGCGTCGGGTGCGCCCGCGCCGCCGCTGCCGGCGATGAGCTGCGTCGTCGTGCAGGTGGACGAGACCGCGGTGGAGTTGGTGGGCTGGGCCCCGGAGGTCCCGCCGTCGCCTCCCTTGCCCTTGCCGGTGTCGCCCTTCTTGTCACCCTTGCCCGAGCCCTTGGAGGAGCCCCCGGAACCGCCGGAGCCGTTCCCCGAGGAGGCTTCCTTGCCCTCGTTCGCGCCACCCTGGGTGGCCGAGGACTTGCCGACCACGGACGGGTCGGCGTTGGGGCCCGTCGAGTTCGAGACGTGCACGAGGGCCGGGACGGCCGTGCCGATGAAGAGCGCGGCGGCGGCCATACCGACGAGGGCCTGGCGCTTGCGCGCCCGCCTGGCCGGTACCGCCCGCCGCAGATGGTCCAGCGTGCCGTCGGTCGGCTCGATCTCCTCCACGGCCTGGTGCAGCAGCCGCCGCAGGGCCAACTCGTCGGAGCCGAACACGTCCGTTGCGGACCCGTCGTCCCCGGAGCCGTCGTCCCCGGAGCCGTCCGCACCGGAGTCGTCGGCACCGAGACCGGCACCGAACCCCGGACCGGGGAGGCCGGGCCCGTCGGCGCCGGACCCGCCCGCGCGTCCCGGCTCCGGGCTCGCGGACTCCGTACCGGAGTCGTCCGAGGAACCGTCCGAGGAGTCACCCGAGGAGGAGACGTCCGGCACGTCGCCCGGCAGGCTGCCAGAACCCTTGGCCGAGCCGTCGCCCGAGCCCTTGCCCGAAGCCTTGGTCGGTGCGTCGTCGGAGGTCTTCTCCGACGCGTCGCCGGAGGCGTTCTCCAGGGGCGTGCCCGGTGATTCGTCCGAGGGACCGTCCGGCGAGCGTTCCGCCGGGCGGCCTTGCGTGTCCGAGGGGCCCGACTCTTCCGGGCCCGAGTTCTCCGAGGGGCCGTGATTCACAGTTCCGTTCCCAGCGTGCTGCTCTTGCTCGTCGTCGTCGCCGTGGCGACCGTGCTCGTCGTGGCGTGCTCGTTCGTCGTACCCGCTCATGCCGGTGCCTCCATGGCGACGCGCAGCGCGGCGATGCCTCGCGACCCGTACGCCTTCACCGAGCCCAGCGAGACGCCGAGGGTCTCGGCGACCTGCGCCTCGGTCATGTCCGCGAAGTACCGCAGGACGAGGACCTCGCGCTGGCGTCTCTGGAGTCCCTTCATCGCCTTGATCAGGGCGTCGCGCTCCAGCAGGTCGTACGCGCCCTCCTCCGCGCTCGCCATGTCGGGCATCGGCTTGGAGAGGAGCTTCAGGCCGAGGATGCGCCGACGCAGTGCGGAGCGCGAGAGGTTGACGACGGTCTGGCGCAGGTAGGCGAGCGTCTTCTCCGGGTCACGCACGCGCTTGCGCGCCGAGTGCACCCGGATGAAGGCCTCCTGGACGACGTCCTCGCAGGACGCGGTGTCGTCGAGGAGCAGCGCCGCGAGGCCGAGGAGCGACCTGTAGTGGGCGCGGTAGGTCTCGGTCAGATGGTCGACGGTGGTGCCGGCCGCCAGGGCCTCGTCAGCGCCTTCACGCTGATTCGGGATGCGGGTCGGCCGCGCTGCGGGCATGGGGGCGATCACCGGCATGCCGCCGCCGGACGCGCCGGACGTGCGGGGTCGGCGGGGCGGACGAAGGGTCGTGCCCCGCGTCGCCACAGTGAATTCGAGTACCTCAGCCACGCCAGTTGGACACGCGTCCCCCCGTCGGGGTTGTACGCGGCAGGCATCACTTTTACGTCGGACTGCGGAACAGACGGTGCGCTAAGTGTCCTCATACGTAAAAGCTCATCCCCTATGCCCCATATGAACGTGGCGTCCGGTCACCCCTGAAGGGCGACCGCAAAGACGCTCCCCGCCCTCCGCGCGGTTGCGGAGAACGGGGAGGAAAATCGTCGAACGCCAGAGGCTTGGATTCAAGTGGTCCGGACCACAGCTTCGGCCACGATCGAACCACAGAAGTCGCACAGATCCTACAAAACATTCAACTTACGACCAGCGGATTTCCTGTCCGGAGCCGCCCGCACAGGACACCGGATCGCCGATCCGCCCGGGAGCCGACGGCTCCCGGGCCAGGTCAGAGCTCGGCCGCCACCAGTTCGGCGATCTGCGCGGTGTTCAGCGCGGCACCCTTGCGCAGGTTGTCCCCGCAGACGAAGAGCTCCAGCGCCGTCGGGTCGTCGAGGGCCCGGCGCACCCGCCCGACCCAGGTGGGGTCCGTACCGACGACGTCGGCCGGTGTCGGGAACTCCCCCGCCTCCGGGTTGTCGAAGAGCACCACCCCGGGCGCCGTGGCGAGGATCTCCCGCGCCCTGCCCACCGTCACCTCGCCCTGGAAACGGGCGTGGACGGTCAGGGAGTGCACAGTGACGACCGGCACACGGACACACGTGACGGCGACGGGCAGTTTCGGCAGTCCGAGGATCTTGCGGGACTCGTCCCGCACCTTCATCTCCTCCGAGGACCAGCCGTCCTCACGCACGGTCCCGGCCCACGGCACCACATTGAGCGCCACCGGTTCCGGGAACGGCCCGGTGTTGTCCCCCACGGCCCGTCGTACGTCGCCGGGGGTCGTCCCCAGTTCCGTACCGGCAACGAGTTTCAGCTGCTGCCGCAGGGTGTCGACGCCACGCTGCCCGGCCCCGCTCACCGCCTGGTACGAGGACACCACCAGCTCGCGCAGCCCGAACTCGGCGTGCAGCGCGCCCAGGGCCACGATCATCGAAAGGGTCGTGCAGTTGGGGTTGGCGATGATGCCGCGCGGCCGGACGCGGGCGGCGTGCGGATTGACCTCGGGCACCACGAGCGGCACCTCGGGGTCCATCCGGAACGCGCCGGAGTTGTCGACCACGACGGCACCCTTGGCGGCCGCCACCAGCGCCCAGCGCTCGGCCACCTCGTCGGGTACGTCGAACATGGCGACGTCGACCCCGTCGAAGGCCTCCTCGGTGAGGGCCACCACCTCGACCTGCTCGCCGCGCACGGCCAGCTTGCGGCCGGCCGAGCGCGGTGAGGCGACCAGGCGGATCTCGCCCCAGATGTCCGCGTGCTGGGACAGGATCTGGAGCATGACCGTGCCGACGGCTCCGGTCGCGCCCACGACCGCGAGCGTCGGCCGCCCGGTCATCGTCGTACGCCTCCGTACGAGAGGACGGTCATCGTCCGGTGCCTCCGTAGACGACGGCCTCGTCGCTGTCGGAGTCGAGTCCGAAGGCGGTGTGCACGGCGCGCACGGCCTCGTTGACGTCGTCCTGGCGGGTCACGACCGAGATGCGGATCTCGGAGGTCGAGATCAGCTCGATGTTCACGCCCGCGTCGGACAGCGCCTGGAAGAACGAGGCGGTGACGCCCGGGTTGGTCTTCATACCCGCGCCGACCAGGGAGATCTTGCCGATCTGGTCGTCGTAGCGCAGCGAGTCGAAGCCGATCGCGTCCTTGGCCTTCTTCAGCGCGTCGATGGCCTTGCGGCCCTCCGACTTGGGAAGGGTGAAGGAGATGTCCGTGAGGCCCGTGGAGGCCGCGGACACGTTCTGCACGATCATGTCGATGTTGACCTCGGCGTCCGCGATGGCCCGGAAGATCACCGCGGCCTCGCCCGGCTTGTCCGGGACTCCGACGACCGTGATCTTGGCTTCGGAGATGTCGTGCGCGACTCCGGAGATGATGGCGTGCTCCACCTGCGCGTCCCCTTGCGGATTCTCGTTGCTGACCCAGGTGCCCGGCAGTCCCGAGAAGGACGAGCGGACGTGGATCGGGATGTTGTAACGGCGTGCGTACTCGACGCAGCGGTGCAGCAGCACCTTGGAGCCGGAGGCGGCGAGCTCCAGCATGTCCTCGGAGGAGATCCAGTCGATCTTCCGGGCCTTCTTCACCACCCGCGGGTCGGCGGTGAACACACCGTCGACGTCCGTGTAGATCTCGCAGACCTCGGCGTCGAGGGCGGCAGCGAGGGCGACGGCGGTCGTGTCGGACCCGCCGCGGCCCAGTGTGGTGATGTCCTTCTTGTCCTGGCTGACGCCCTGGAACCCGGCGACGATCGCGATGTTGCCCTCGTCGAGCGCCGTCCTGATGCGGCCCGGCGTGACATCGATGATGCGCGCTTTGTTGTGGACGGAGTCGGTGATCACGCCTGCCTGGCTGCCGGTGAAGCTCTGGGCCTCGTGGCCCAGGTTTTTGATCGCCATGGCCAGCAGGGCCATGGAGATCCGCTCTCCGGCGGTCAGCAGCATGTCGAACTCACGCCCGGCAGGGATCGGGGATACCTGCTCGGCGAGATCGATCAGCTCATCCGTCGTGTCACCCATCGCCGACACCACGACAACGACCTGATGGCCGTTCTTCTTGGCGTCGACGATTCGCTTGGCGACACGCTTGATGCCCTCGGCATCGGCTACGGAGGAACCTCCGTACTTCTGCACGACAAGGCCCACGTGCGCTCCTCGCTCAGTCCGTCTCGTACCGCACGACTGCGGTCGGCTCAGTCTAACGAGCGGCCGAATTCCACCCGGGCGATATCGCATCGTGAGACGTCCCGCTCACTTGCTGATCACCCGGGCCGGTCGGACCCGGCCGTACGGACGTCCGATCGGTCGGCGTCCGTCGTCCGGCCCTCCGGCCGCTCCAGGACCGCATCTGCCCGGCCGGGACTCGGCTCACTCGCAAAGTGCGCCGGGTCACACGCGTGAGGGTGGATTTCGGGTGCCCCGTCCGACGTGCCCCCTGAGCCGGGCCCCGGACGCCGGGCTGAGCTGCGGCGATGGACGCGGCCCGGGCGGGGGCGGGGATCACCGGCGGCGGGTTCGGTGTCACGTACGGGGACGACGGTGGGGGTCGTGGCGACCTCGTACCACCGGAGGCTGATCGCTTCTCGCTCGCGCTCCCTGAAGTCCAGGTACTGGAGAGGGTGGGGCCGTAGGTATCCGGTCCCACCCTCGTACGCCGCGTCGTCTCCGCGCTACTTGACCTTGCGCAGTCCCAGGCCCAGCGGAGCCGCGATCTCCTCCGCCATCACGCGGCCCGCCTCCTCTTCGAGGGCGGCCTCGCTCAGCTCCTGGTCGGTGTCCAGGCCGTCCAGCTCCTGCAGGGGCTGGTTCAGGCGGACGTGCGCCACCAGGGACTGGAGGGCGCGGAGGGTGGCCGAGGCGGTGGAGCCCCAGTTCGAGAAGTACGAGAACTGCCACCACCACATGGCCTCCGTGGTGCGGCCGGCCCGGTAGTGGGCCATGCCGTGGCGCAGATCCGCCATGACATCGGCCAGGTCGTCCGAGATCCGGGCCGGGACCGGGGGCTTGCGGGGCTCGTACGGGTCGAAGACCTCGGAGTAGACGTCGACCGGGTCGAGCATCTCGGCGAGACGTTCGCGCAGCTCGTCGACGTCCGGCTCGGGGCCCAGGTCCGGCTCGTAGCGCTCGTCGGGAAGGATGTCCTCGTGCGCGCCCAGACGGCCGCCGGCCAGCAGGAGCTGGGAGACCTCCAGGAGCAGGAAGGGGACGGCCGAGTCGGGCTCGTCGCCTCTCGCGACCTCTGTCACGGCGACGAGGAAGCTCTCGATCTGATCCGCGATCTGGACCGAGAAGTCGTCGGGGTCCGGAGCGGTCGCGTGCAGCGTGGCGTCAGACATCTAGAAGCCGGCCTTCCTCAAGAACTCCGTGGAGAAGTTCGTCAAGAACTTCGTTCCGTACATCAACCAGTCGTTCAGACATCCAGCAGCCGCCTTCCCTCGAAGGCGCGGCCCAGGGTGACCTCGTCGGCGTACTCAAGGTCACCGCCCACCGGCAGCCCGCTGGCGAGGCGGGTGACCCGCAGACCCATGGGCTTGATCATGCGGGCGAGGTAGGTGGCCGTGGCCTCGCCCTCCAGGTTCGGGTCCGTTGCCAGGATCAGCTCCGTGACCGCGCCGTCGGCGAGCCGCGCCAGCAGTTCCCTTATGCGCAGGTCGTCCGGTCCCACGCCCTCGATCGGGCTGATCGCACCGCCGAGCACGTGGTACTTGCCCCGGAACTCGCGGGTCCGCTCGACCGCGACCACGTCCTTCGGCTCCTCGACCACACAGATGACCGAGAGGTCGCGGCGCGGGTCGCGGCAGATGTTGCACAGCTCCTCCTGCGCCACGTTCCCGCAGGTGGCGCAGAAGCGGACCTTCGCCTTGACCTCCATGAGGCACTGCGCGAGCCGGCGTACGTCCGTCGGCTCCGCCTGGAGGATGTGGAAGGCGATCCGCTGCGCGCTCTTGGGACCGACGCCGGGCAGTCGCCCCAGCTCGTCGATGAGGTCCTGGACCACGCCTTCGTACACGGATTGCCTTCCTGTTCCCACGGACTCTGTACGTACCGTAGTCGCGCTTGCTCTCTTCGTACGTACGGTAGTTGGCGGTCGGCCTTCTTAGAAGGGACCGCCGGGTTGACTTAGAACGGCAGGCCGGGGATGCCGCTGCCGCCGCCCAGCCCCTGGGTGAGCGGGCCGAGCTTCTGCTGCTGGAGCGCCTGGGCGTTCTCGTTGGCCGCCTGGACCGCCGCGACGATCAGGTCGGCGAGGGTCTCGGTGTCCTCGGGGTCCACGGCCTTCGGGTCGATGACCAGGCCGCGCAGTTCGCCGGAGCCCGTCACCGTCGCCTTCACCAGGCCGCCGCCCGCCTGACCGTCGACCTCGGTCCGCGCCAGCTCCTCCTGGGCGTTCGCGAGGTCCTGTTGCATCTTCTGGGCCTGCTGGAGCAGCTGCTGCATATTGGGCTGGCCACCACCGGGAATCACGATCAGCTCCTGGTTCGTACGGCTGTGAGTACTGCGGTGAGTACTGCCTTCGGATACGGCTTACCGGCGCGAATTCCGCCTTGGCACGAGCCTACGTGGTCTACCGGGCCGTCGCTTCGACACTCTTTCGAGTGAGAGGGCGGCTTGGCCTATACCTGACCAGGGCCCACATCCGAGCGGAAAAGCGCTGAAAACGGGGCCATCGCCACCCATTGGGAGGTAGTAAGGGTGCTGCGCATCAGCACCTCGCGCCACATTTCCGTCACACACTGTTATGGAACGTCACGCACATCACGATGAGGGAGCCTCGGGTGAGCCAGCCGGACATGCAGCCCGAGGGGTCGGCCCGGGACGGCCGGGGCGACGGGCGGGGCGGGAGTCCGGTGGAGGCCGGCGACCTGATGGGACGGGCCTTTCCGCTCGGCGACTGGGGGGAACCGGCCGAGCGGCTCGACGAGCTCTACCGGTGGGTGGAGACCGGCGCGCTCACCACCGCGTCCTGGTACCTCACCGACCGGGTGTGGAAACGGCGGGGGGCACGGGCCCTGCGGGCCGGGGCCGCCGCGGGAGCCCTCGCCGGGGCCGCGCTCCCCCTGCTGGACCTCGCCGGGGTGCTCGGCGGGGGCGCCGCCTGGGGGTATCTGGCGTTGCTGGCGGCCGTCGCCTGTGTGGCGGGGGACCGCTACTTCGGGGTGACCTCCGGGTGGATAAGGGACGTGGCGACCGCGCAGGCCGTGCAGCGGCGGCTGCAGGTTCTTCAGTTCGACTGGGCGTCCGAGTGCGTGCGGGAGGTTCTCGGGCCGGCCGAGGGGACCGCCGGGGAGGCGGCCGAACGGTGTCTCGGGGTGTTGCGGAGGTTCTCCGAGGATGTGACGGAGCTGGTGCGGGTGGAGACCTCGGACTGGATGGTGGAGTTTCGGGCCGGGGGAGTTCCGTCGGCCGTTCAGGCGGGGGTGGGTGAGGGTGTGCGGGGGGATGTCGCGCCGGTTGGGCGGCCGCCGCTGCCTCCTGGGGCCCGGCCCAACATGCCTCGGCAGCGGCCGCCCGAGCCTCGGTAGGGCCTTTTTCGCCCCCGCCGCCCCTACCCTTCCCGTCACTGCGTGGGGGCTTCGCCCCCTCGCCCCCGGTATCGCGCTTCGCGCTCGTCCTCAAACGCCGGACGGGCTGAGATCAGCCGGACCGGGGGTTCGGGGGCAGCACCCCCGAGTCGGTGACGGGACTGTCAGGTCTGGGGGGACGGGAACGACACCGGGCCCCTCAGGCCCGCTCTGTTCAGCGCTCTCACGCCGAAGAAGACGTTGTCCTTGGACAGATCCACCTCGTGGGACGTCACGTCGCCCACCGGGATCACGTGGGTCCACTCGGGCGCCGTGGTCTCGCGCCAGACGACCTCGTAACCGGCGAGGTCCGGTTCGGAGCCCCGGCTCCACACCAGCTGCGTGGAGTTCGTGAGCGCGGCGGTGAGGATCCTCGCGTCGCGCGGCGCGGCCGGGGCCTGCGCCAGGGTCCAGAGCGCGGCCGCGTTGACCCGGGCGACCCGGGCCGTGAAGGGGAAGTCGCAGAACTCCGGCAGGTCCCCGTACTGCTTGCCGTCCTCGACCCGCACATCCTGGTGCTGATGGGCGAAGTCCTCGGCGGGCTCGGTGAAACGGGCCGCCGGATACCCCTGCTCCAGGAAGGGGATGTGGTCGCCGCCCCGGCGGTAGCGGTCACGCCGGTAGACGACCCGTACCCGCATACCCGTCGCCGGGTTGTCCGCCGTGTCCCGCACGAAACGGGCCAGCTGGCGCGACGGTGAGTCGTTCTCGCCGCCCACCGAACGGCGCGTCGCCGCCTGCTCCGGGGTCTCCGACGTCGGCACGCCCTCCGCGAAGAGGCGGATCGTGTAGGGGTCCCGCGTGCCGTCGTCCGCCCTCGACGCGCCCACGATGTCGTTCGTGAACATGGCCTGCACGTCCGCACCGGCCGCCTTGAACCGGGACGCCATGTGAGCGGCTCCGTACAGGCCCTGCTCCTCCCCCGCCACCGCCGCGAAGACGATCGTGGCGGCGGGGCGGCGGGTGGCCATGACCCGGGCCAGTTCCATCGCGACGGCCACGCCCGACGCGTCGTCGTCCGCGCCCGGGGCGTCCGAGGTGGCGTCCATGACATCGGTGACGCGGGAGTCGTAGTGCCCCGAGACGACGTACACCCGCTCCGGGGTGACCGAGCCGCGCAGGGTCGCCAGCACGTTCGTGATGCGGGTGGCGGTGGGAACGCGGGGCGCGGGTTCCTGGACGTACGACTGGAGTTCGGCCGTCATCCGGCCGCCGGACCGGGCGGCGTACGAGCGCATCTCCGCGAGGATCCAGTCGCGGGCCGCGCCGATCCCGCGGTCCGGGTCGTCCTGGGTGGAGAGGGTGTGCCGGGTGCCGAAGGAGACGAGCCGGCGGACGGTCGCCTCGATGCGGTCGGGGTCTATCTCCCGTAAGAGGGCCCGGAGTTCGCGGGAGGGGGGCTGGGCGGTGGCCGGCGGGCGCGCGTCCGCCGGGGACGCCCCGGGTGCCGCGGTCGCCGTCGTCGCCGTACCCACCGAGGCGGCTCCGGCGGCTGCCGTCGCGGCCAGAACGGTTCTTCTGCTGGGGCTCACAGGTCGCATGGGTCGCATGGACTGATGGTTGTGTACGCGTCAATCGCAGGCAAGGGGCCCGCGCTCGCCCCTGCTGCCGCCCCTACTGCTTCGTGTACGTCAGCGCGTCGCCGTTGCTCGTGTTCACCCGCCGCAGACGGCCGTCCGGCAGGAGGGTCAGCTCCGTCGCTCCGCCCGGCGAGCAGGACGTGGCCGGTTCGCCGACGGTGACCTCGGACGGGCCGATCCGCAGCGGACCGCCATCGCTCGGGGCCTCCGCCAGCTCCGCCCGGAACACACAGTGGTACGTGCCGCCGTCCGCGGGTCCGTCCGCCGTGAGCGAGAGCACCGTGGCGCCCACCTCGCCCTGCTGGATGGTGAGCCGGCGGGTGTTGCGGCCGGTGTCGTTGTCGATGGACGCGCTCCAGGTACCGAGGTACTCGGCGGGGATCGCGCCGTCCGCCGGAGTCTCCTCGCCCGTGGTGGGCGGCTGCGTCGAGGGGCCCGGGGTGGATGGGCCCGGAGTGGTGGGCGCGCCCTTCGTGGGGGACTTGGTGGGGTCGCCGCCCGCCTGGCCGTCCCCGTCGCCCTTCATGAGCGCGTACACGGACGCGCCCGCGCCGAGCGCGACGACCAGCGCCACGACGATCAGCACGGCGGTGGACCGGCCGCTCCTGCGCGGCGGCTCCGGTTCCGGCTGCGGCGTGAAGCCCGGTCCGTACGGGGGTGTCGGGCCGTAGGGAGGGGTCGAACCCGGGGGCGGCGCATAGCCGTTGGGATTCGCGTAACCGTTGGGATTCGCATAGGCGTTGGGGGTCGCGTAGCCGCCGGGGGGTGCCGACCAGGCGCCGGGCTGCTGCTGGTGCGGGTAGCCGTAGCCGGCGGCGGGCTGGGGGTGCTGCTGGGGGTAGCCGTAGGCCGGATGGACGGGGCCCGGGGGCGGGGTCGGGGTGTGCGCGGGCGGGGCGGCCGGAGGCGTGGTCGGGGACTGGCCCCCGGTCATCGTGGGGAGTTGATCGGCGGGGGCGCCTGCCGGCGGTTCCGGGAGGGGCGGGGAGGAGGCGTCGGGGGTGGGTGCGTGCTCGGGGGAGGCCTCCGGGACGGCGGCGGGGGTGGCTGTCGGCGCGGCGGCGGAGGCGGGAGCAGGGGCGGAGGCGGGGGTGGGAGGGGGAGCGGAGGCCGGAGGGGGCGTGGAGGGTTCCCCGGCCTCGTGCGCCGGTCGGGCCGTCGAGACGTCCGGGTCCTCCGAGTCCAGCAACCGCACCGCGTGACGCCCCAGTTGGGCCACCAGCATCCCGGGCAGCCAGGGATCGCGGCTGCGCCCGTCCGTGACGGTGTCCTCCGCTCCCGTGCGCTCCAGGATGTCGTCGAGCGTCGGGCGGGAGGCGGGGTCCTTGCGCAGGCACTGCCGGACGAGATCGGCGATGCCCTCCGGAACCCCTTCCAGGTCCGGTTCCTCCTGGGCGATACGGAACATCAGGGCGTGCACCCCGCTGTTGGCCGCACCGAACGGAAGGTCGCCCGTGGCCGCGTACGACAGGACCGAGCCCAGGCAGAAGACGTCGCACGCGGGCGTGATCCGGTCGCCGCGGACCTGCTCGGGGGCCATGAAGCCGGGCGAGCCGACGAGTGCGCCGGTGCGGGTGAGGCCGCCGTCGGTGACCGTCTCCAGGGCGCGGGCGATACCGAAGTCGATGACGCGCGGACCGTCGATCGTGACGAGGACGTTCGACGGCTTGAGGTCGCGGTGGATCAGTCCGGCCGCGTGGATGTCCTTGAGCGCGTGCGCGAGGCCGGCCGCGAGGATCCGCACGGAACGCTCCGGGAGCGCGCCGTGGTCGTGGCCGACGACCTCCTCCAGCGAGGGGCCCGCCACATAGCCGGTGGCGACCCACGGGATCGCCGCCTCCGTGTCCGCGTCGAGCACCGGCGCCGTCCAGTAGCCGCCCACGCGCCGGGCCGCCCGCACCTCCTGACGGAAACGCGCGCGGAACTCCTCCTGTTCGGCGAGTTCCTGCCGGACGAGTTTGACCGCGACGGTCCTGCCGCGGTCGGAACGCGCCAGATACACCTGGCCCATACCGCCCGCGCCCAGCCTCGCCAGCAGTCGATACGCGCCGATCCGGTGCGGATCCGCAGGTCCGAGCTTCTCCATCGAAACGCCGCCCTCCCCCGTACATGTGCGACAGCCCGAGGATAGTGCGGCAGAACGGGGAGACGGCAGGGGCGGCGTCTACGGTTCCGTAACAGAGGGTGCCGTTTCCATCGCTGTTCCGATGGCCGGTTCCGCGGCTGTGCCGGCGCTCGCTCCCGTGGCTGATTCCGTGGGCGCCGCCGTGACGGACTCCATCGCTCCGGTCAGCCGTTCCAACGCCCTCACCGTCTCGGCCAGTTCCGCCTCCCCGAGGGTCGCGGCGAGGCGGTCCGCGAAGGCCGCGTGTCCCGGGCCGATCTTCCGGACGGCCGTGAAACCCTCCTCGGTCGGCCGGAGCAGCTTGGCACGGCGGTGGGCGGGGTTGGGTACGTACTCGGCGAGCCCCCGCTCCACCAGCAGGTCGGCGACGCGCTGCACGCTCTGCCGGGTGATGCCCATGGCCCTGGCGATCCCGGAGACAGGGAGGGGTTCCCGAAGGACGGCACCCAGCACCTGCCATCGCGCGGCGGTGAGCCCGGCAGGTCCGGCCAACTCCTCGGCGACGCCCAGGTACTGGCCGTTCAGCCGGAAGACCGCGAGCGCGCTCCGGCTGAACAGGTCCTGCCGTTCCCCGCCCGCCCCGGTCCCCCCGCCGCCCGTTCCGCTCACTGTCCGGCCGCCTCAAGGATTTCGTACGCCTGCGCGTCCGAGTCGTGGAACAGCCGGTACCAGGCGTCGAGCACCTCTCCCTCGTACACCCCGAGCAGTGCGAACACCTCCCGCGCGAACGCGACGGGCTCGGTGGGTCCGGCGGTGACGAGCCGCCCGTCCGTCACGGCGTCGGTCTCCACGTACCGGTCGCCGCCCTTGTAGCCGGTGGCGGCCAGATAGAAGGACACGGCGCCGGTGTGGGCGCGGTCGTCGAGCAGCCCCTCGCGGGCGAGTCCTGCGGTGGCCCCGCAGATCGCGGCGACGGGCACGTCGGACTCCAGGAACTCCCGCGCCTTGCGGGCGAAGGGCGCGAGCTCGTCGCCCGTGTCCCACAGGTCGGCTCCCGGCAGGATCAGCAGCGCGGCGTCCTCGGGGCGTACGTCGTCGAGCGTCACGTCGGGCTGGATCCGCAGCCCGCCGACGGACCGCACCGGGTCGCCGGACAGGCCGACCGTCCGGATCTCGTGGCCGGCGCGGGCGAGATACGCGGTCGTGTGGCCGGTCTCCCAGTCGGCGAGCGTGTCGTAGACGGCGAGGTACACGGGCTTGCGGTCGGCCTTGTGCGCGGGCTCAAGGGTCATGGCTTCTCCTCGGTCACTCGGTCACGCACCCAGTTGATATGTCAGCATGCTGTCATTTCGACAGCATGCTGTCAATATCTCTCGACGGGTCCCGGGGCCCGTCGAGGCTCCCCACACACGACAACCTGTCGCTTTCGGGGCCGCTCCGCAGACAGGACGCCGATGTCGCGTCCCCGTCCCCGACACCTACGCTCGGGCGCATGACCCCTCAGCCCAATCCCCAGGCCGGCGCCGCCGTGAAGGCCGCGGACCGCGCACACGTGTTCCACTCCTGGTCGGCGCAGGAGCTCATCGACCCGCTCGCCGTCGCCGGTGCCGAGGGGTCCTACTTCTGGGACTACGACGGCAAGCGGTATCTGGACTTCACCAGCGGACTCGTCTTCACGAACATCGGCTACCAGCACCCGAAGGTCGTCGCCGCGATCCAGGAGCAGGCCGGGAGGATGACCACCTTCGCGCCCGCGTTCGCCGTCGAGGCGCGGTCGGAGGCGGCGCGGCTGATCGCCCGACGGACACCGGGCGACCTGGACAAGATCTTCTTCACCAACGGCGGCGCCGAGGCCGTCGAGAACGCCACCCGGATGGCCAAGCTGCACACCGGCCGCCCGAAGGTGCTGAGCGCGTACCGCTCGTACCACGGGGCCACCGCCGCCGCGATCAACCTCACCGGTGACCCGCGCCGCTGGCCGAACGACAGCGGGACGGCCGGGGTCGTGCGCTTCTGGGCGCCCTTCCTCTACCGCTCGCCCTTCCACGCCGAGACCGAGCGGCAGGAGTGCGAGCGCGCGCTCCAGCACCTCGCCGACACCATCGCGTTCGAGGGCCCGGCCACCATCGCCGCGATCATCCTGGAGACGATCCCGGGCACGGCCGGGATCATGATCCCGCCGCCGGGCTACCTGGAGGGCGTCCGCGCGCTCTGCGACGAGCACGGCATCGTCTTCGTCCTGGACGAGGTCATGGCCGGCTTCGGACGGACGGGCAAGTGGTTCGCCGCCGACCACACCGGCGTCGTACCGGACCTGCTGACCTTCGCCAAGGGCGTGAACTCCGGATACGTGCCGCTCGGTGGTGTCGCCATCTCCGGCGCGATCGCGGACACCTTCGCCCGGCGTCCGTACCCCGGCGGGCTCACCTACTCCGGGCACCCGCTCGCCTGCGCCGCCGCCGTCGCCACCCTGAACGTGATGGAGGAGGAGGGCGTCGTCGGGCAGGCCGCCCGGATCGGCGAGAGCGTCCTCGGCCCCGGGCTGCGCGAGCTGGCACAGCGCCACCCGAGCGTCGGCGAGGTCCGGGGAACCGGTGTCTTCTGGGCCCTGGAACTCGTCCGGGACAGGGAGACCCGCGAGCCCCTCGTGCCGTACAACCCGGCGGGCGAGGCCAACGCGCCCATGGCGGCCTTCGGCGCCGCGGCGAAGGCGCACGGTCTGTGGCCCTTCATCAACATGAACCGCACCCATGTCGTACCGCCGTGCAACATCACGGAGGCGGAGGCCAAGGAGGGCCTGGCCGCACTCGACGAAGCCCTCTCCGCGGCGGACGAGCACACGGTCCGGTAGGGCCCGCAGGGAGTACGGCGGAGGATTCACAGGAAGTACGGCAGGGGGTACGGCGGAGGATTCACAGGGAGTACGGCAGGGGGTACGGCAGGGGACTCGCGCAAACCGGGTGGCCTCGCGTCGAACGCGTAAGGTGACTGGCTCGTAGACATGAGCGAGTACTTATTCGATCGGGGAAGGGACCCTGGCCATGCCCGGCATCGGCAGCGGCAACGGCGCCGTCACCCGCAGCACCCTGCGGCAGCAGATCGCGGACGCGCTGCGTGACGAGGTGCTGGCCGGGCGGCTCCAGCCGGGCAAGGAGTTCACGGTCAAGGAGATCGCCGAGCAGTACGGCGTCTCCGCGACCCCCGTCCGCGAGGCCCTGGTCGATCTGTCGGCCCAGGGCCTCCTGGACGCGGACCAGCACCGCGGGTTCCGCGTCCACGAGTACTCGCTGAGCGACTACCGGGGCATGATCGAGGCGCGCAGCCTGGTCACGGAGAGCATCTTCCACGGTCTGCTGGACGCGGCGGCCGCCACCACCCGGGGCGCCCGCGCGGCGCTCGCGACCCACGCCGACGACCCGCGCACCGCCGCCGCGCTCGCCGGGGTGCGCCGCCGCGGCGAGGAGGCGCAGCGGGCCGCCGCCGCGGGCGACCTGAACATCCTCATCGGCTACGACCTGCGTTTCTGGCGCGAGCTGAGCGGTCTGTTCGGCAATCCCTATCTCGCCGACTTCCTGCACCGGCTGCGCGTCCAGTCCTGGGTGTGCGCGGTCCAGCACCTGCGCCGGATCGAGGACCTGCGGGGCCATCTGTGGGCCGAGCACACGGAACTCGTGGACGCCCTCACGCGCCGGGACGCCCCGGCGGCGCACGAGATCGTCGCGGCGTACAACACGCACTCGCTGGCGCTGATCGAACTGCTGGCGCAGGGCTGAGCGCCACGGGACGGCCGTGGATCGGCCGGGGGTGCACCGCAGGCCGACCGTGGGTTCGCCGCAGGCCGGTCACGGGCCGGCGAGTGTGGGGTATCCGACCCGCACGAGGGGGACCGACCGCGCTTTCACCCATTACGCTGCCTTGACCACCGTGCTGAACGAGGAGCTCTCAGTTGGCCTGTGACCTGTGGCTGGTCCCGCTCGTCGACGTGTTGTGCCACACCCCCGACAACCCCTTCGCCGAGGAACTCGCGCTCTACGACAAGGTTCTGGGCGAGGCCGGACTCCCGCCGGTGCCGGTGTACGCGTACATGCCGGGGCTCTCCGGCGACGTGGCGCCGATCGCGGGCTTCGACTACGACGCGCTGCACTTCCTGCGCCGGGCGTACCTCCTTCAGGTGTGCCAGCTGCCGGTGACGCCGGTCGGCGAACTGGGCGGCGACTACGAGCAGCTGCTGGAGATGTTCGACACGACGGCCCAGCAGTCCCACCTGGTCTGGCACTACGACCACGCGGGCGCGTACGTCCCGGTGGACTTCCCGCACCCGCTGTCGAGCGACGAACTCCTCGCGGGGGGCGGCCCGTTGGGCTCCTCCCAGGTGCTGCTGCGCGAGCTGGAACTGGTCGCCCCGTCGATCGGCATCGACCCCGCCAACCCGCCGGTGCCGCCGCAACCTCCGATGACGCCGACGGAGTTGGAGGAGCCGGCCGCCCCGGCCCCCTTCGACGCGAGCCCGTTCGCCCGCGAACGCCATGTGTGGCTCGGCCTGCACGCCGCGGCCACCCGCAGCCTGGCCCAGGGCTCGATGATCATCTTCAGTTAGCCGGGAACGGCGGCGCCTCTCAGCGGAGTTGGGACAGTCCCTCCTGGAGGTCGTCGCCGTTCATGATCGGGGAGACCTCGACCTCCGCGTCGAACTGGGTGAAGAACGGCTCACCCACCGAGGGCAGCTCGGAACTGTCCTGCATGTCGAGGAACAGCAGGGCGGTACGCCGGCCGCCCAGCGCGCCGAAGTACGCGGCCTCCGGCTTGAGTTGGTCCAGGGTCTCCTTCATCAGCTCCGGCATCTTGCCGCTGCGGATCGCCTCGTTCGCTCTTTCCGTGTCCAGGGTCGCCTTGAGCAGGACGCGCATCGCACTCACCTTCTCCGGTCGCACGGATCCACGCGTACGCGCACCTGTTCAGGATATGCCCGTTATGCCGGTATTGACAGGCTTATTGGCGGGTCCGTCGGCAGGTCTGCCGGCAGGTCCGGTGCGGGCCTCGTGCGGCACGACAGCAGCAGCGCGACGGTCTCGTCACGAGTGCGGGCCGGGGCGTCGTTCCAGGCGCACAGCAGCTCCCAGTCGCTGAACAGGGCACTGCCCGCGGGGTCCAGCCGCCTGCGCACGGTGGCCAGGGCCGCCCTCACCCGCGGGCTGCAGGACTCCGCGTCCCCGGTGACCGCCCAGGCCAGTGCCCCGACCAGGCTGGCCGCCTGCGGCGCGTGGGGGTGTCCGACGTACAGCAGGCCCTGCCCCTGGCACCACCCGTGCCGGGCGATCAGCAGGGCACTGCGCCGGAAGACCTCGTCGTCGTGCGCGTCGCCCGCGTCGCGTGCGTCGTACACGTCGAGCGGGCTGTACGTGTACGTGTCGTCCGGCAGCTTGCCGAGGGCCGTGACGTCGGGGTGGTGCAGGGCTGTGCTCATCAGGTGGGGCTGCCTCTCTTGAACAGGGATGACGTGCCTGGGTGGCGCACGTGAACGCTGCGCCGTCGGCCCGGGGAGGCGAGGCGATCGGCGCAGCGGGTGGTGCGAGGAGGGCAGAGCGGGACCGTTCCGTCCGTGGTCAGCGCAGGGTGGGCCTGGCCAGCGGGAGGTGTTCGCTCACGCCGGCCTCCTCGTCGGCCGTGACGGACACCGGCTGCGGGGCCGGGACCGGGGTCTGCGGCGAGGTGGTGGACCGCGGGGCGGTGCGGCGGGCGCGGCCCCAGATCCGGTCGCCGACCAGCAGGAGCGTGGCGGGCATGACCAGGCGGCGGATGACGAGCGCGTCCAGGACGACGGCGACTGCGAGGCTGATGCCCAGCTCCCGCACGATGCTGATCTGGGCGCTGGTGAAGGAGGCGAAGACCGCGACCATGATCGCCGCCGCGCCGTTGACGAGACCGGCGGTACGGGCCAGGCCGCCCAGGACGGACTCGCGGTGCGAGAGGCCGCCCAGGTAGGACTCCCTCATCCGGGAAATCATGATCACCATGTAGTCCATGCTCAGCCCGAACATCACCGCGAACAGCATCAGCGGGGTGACGCTGTTGATCGAGTGGTCGTCGTTCCCGCTGACCAGGGCGAGGAAGCCGAGGCTGGCGCCGACGACCGCGATGTTGAAGGCGAGGGCGAGCAGCGGCAGCAGGACGGAGCGGAAGGCGAACAGCAGGATCAGGAAGCTGAGCAGGGCGACGGAGGCGACCACCAGCGGCACCGAGCGCAGGACCAGGTCGTCGAAGTCGGAACCGGTGGCGGTGGCTCCGGCCAGACGGACGGTGACCTCGGAGTCGGCGCCGTCCTTGAGGTGGTCGCGCAGGTCGTCGACCAGGTGGTGGGCCGCGGAGCTGTCGGGGTCGGCGCCCGGGGTGACGACGACACGGGTGACCAGGCGGTCTCCGTCGAGCGTCCACAGCCCGCCGAGTGCGGCGCGCTGCCCCTCGTCCAGACCGGAGGGATCCTCCAGGGCCTTGGAGAGCGAATCGGCGGGCAGGCCGAGGGATGTGACGGCCTGGACCTTGTCGGCGCCGGGTGCGGTCTTCGCGTAGGAGGCGACGTCCGTGGTGCTCTTGAGCAGGGCGTCGGCCTGGTCGCGGTCGGCGCTGAGCACGACCTGGACGGGGAACATCTCGCGTACGCCGATGTCCTGCTTGATGCGCTCCATGCCGATCCGGGCGCTGTCGTCGGAGGGCAGGATGTCCGCGCTGGCGACGGGGACGCGCAGGGTCAGCTGGGCGGCGGGGGCGGCGAGCGCGGCGAACACGACCACGAGGCCGGCCAGGACCAGTCCGGGGCGGCCCGAGAAACGGCCACCGGAGGCGGCTCCCTCGGCGCCTGCCTTGGTGCCTGCCTTGGTGCTCGCCGTGACGGCGCTCTCGTCGGTGGTGTTCTTGGTGGCGTTCTTGGCGTTCTTGCGGCGGCGCAGGGTGCCCCAGTTGATGCGGTCGCCGAGCAGGCTCAGTACGGCGGGCAGCAGGGTCACGGCGATGGCCACGGCCACCAGGGAGACGGCCACGCCGCCCAGGGCGATGCTGGTGAAGGACATGGCGCGGGGGATGAAGAGTGCCGAGAGCGCGACCACGACGGCCAGGCCGCTGAAGAGCACGGAGTGGCCGACCGTGCGCATGGTGCGGTCCAGGGCGTCGTCCACCGGGCGTCCGTCGGCCAGTTCCTCGCGGAAGCGCTTGACGATGAAGAGCGAGTAGTCGACGGCGACGGCCAGGCCGACCATGGACACGATGTTGGTGAACAGGCTGTTGACGTCGGTGAACTGCGTCATCCCGTAGCCGATGGACTGGGTGAGCATCAGGGTGACGCCCGCCATGAGCAGCGGGACGACCATCGCGGCCACGGACCGGAAGACAAGCAGCAGCACGACGAAGAGCACCGGGAAGGCGATCATCTCGGCGCGGGTGACGTCCTCCTTGGAGTGCACGTTCAGCGCGTAGTCCAGGGCCGGAGCGCCGGTGACGTCGGCGTCGACGTTCTCGCCGACGGCGTCGCGGACGTCGTCCTGCAGGTCGGGCACCAGGTTCTGGACCGTGGTGTTGTCGCTGGTGAAGCCCACCTGGATGAAGGTCGTGCGGCCGTCCTCGGACAGCCACTCCGGGTGCGTGGTGCGGTCGGTGACGGCGGACACCCCGTCACGCCGGACCGCCTCACGGGCCGGCGCGACCGCGTCCTCGACGGATCCGTCCTTGCTGTGCAGGACCACCAGCAGTGAGTTGGGAGCTTCGTCGAACGCGCGCTCCAGCGTGTGCTGCGCCTTGACGGACTCGCCCCGGGGGTCGGAGAAGCCGCCCGTCTTCAGCGCGCCCTCCAGCTGGAGCGCGAAGGGGACGGCCAGGGCGAGCAACAGCAGCCAGACGGCGATCACGGCTTTGGGCCGTGCGACGGCGAGTTGGGCGATCTTCTTCACTTCTACTCCTGGGATCGGGGTCCGCCGGCGGGGGCGGGCGGGCCGTCCGACGACGACCGGATCAGGGACCATGCAGTCGATGATGGAACATCAATGACGCGTTATCGATGACTCATCATGCATGCTGTGACATCGATGACGCAACATCTTTGAGCGGGTTGGTCTTCGACAGCGCCCCGGACGGTCCTCCATCGAGGAGATCCGGCCACGTCGGACCGGGCCGGCGCAGGGCGGCCCGCCACGACGACCGGGCGCGGGGGCGGGCCGGTGAACCAGTCGGCGCAGGGGTGGTGACCGCCTCGCTGCGGACGTCTGCCGACGTCCCGGCGGCGACAGGGGCGCCGCGCCGCCCGGAGCGAATGGCGGGAAAGGGGCGTCAACGAACGGCGCCGGGGTGGGGTACCGCCGGACCTACCGGCGGTACCCCACCCCGGCGCGACCCGGGCCCTGTTTCCGCCGGCTCGGCTCTACAGGAGCTCTACGGGCGTTCTAAGGAACTCGACGGGAGTTCTACGGGCGAGTGGCGAACACCCGATCAGTGCGCCACCGCGGAAGGGGCCGGCGAGGCCGAGGAGTCCGTAGACACCGAAGAGACCGAAGAGACCGACGAGACCGAAGAGACCGAAGAGACCGAGGGGTCGGAACACTGCGGTGCTCCCCCGCGCCGGGGCGGGAGCGGCACCGTGCCGACGTGCAGCCCTTCCTGGTCGGCGCGCAGGCGCCGGGCCCGCAGCCGTTCGGCCTCGGCGGGATCGGCCTGCAGGACGAGGCGGTAAGGGGGACGGCTCTCCTTGCGCACCACGGTCACCCAGCCGCGCCGGGCCCAGCCGTACAGGGTGATGGACGGCATGGACAGCTCCGCGGCCAGGTCCTGCAGCCACCACTCGTGCGCCGCCAGACCCTCCCGGACCACGGCGGGCCGGCGACGGGCCGCGGACATGTTCTCGCGCAGCAGACGGCGCACCGTGGTCAGGCTGATGGGGTCGCTGCGGCCGGGCGCCATGGTGTAGCCCTCGTGCCCCAGCGCCTGGGCGATCGTCGGAGCGTTGAAGCCCAACGCGGCGAGGACGCTGATGCGTTCGACGATCAGGGCGTAGTAACGCTGGGACGGGATGGTGCGCACGGGCTCGGGGCCGGGCACGGGCCCCGGTCCGGGCTCGGGAGGCGTGGGCGGGCGCTGTGCCCCGGGCTCTCCGGTACCGGCGCCGGTACCGATGCCGTCTGCTGACTCGTGGAGGACGGGACCCCCGCCGAACTCGACCACGTGCCGGGCGACGCTCCCGGCGGGTCGCGACGTCATGTCCGCCGCGGGCGGACCGGGTCGCTCACCCATCGGCGGCGGGGCGGCAGGCAGCCGTGGCGTGCCGCGGGAGCGCTCCCCGTAACCGCGAGGATGTCCGCCCGGTGAGCCCCTGTCCGGCGGCCCCCGGTGCAGCGGCCTCGGGTGCGGCGGCCTCCGGTCTGGCGAGCTCCGGTGCGGCGGGCTCCTGGCCGGTGGGGCGGGGTCTCACGCGGCTGCCTTCCTTGCTCCGGGCCCGTAACGGAGTTCGATGCGGAGTCCGGTGCGGGGTCCGTGGCCGCGGGACGGGACGCGGACGTCCCGGCCGGCCGGAGAACAGGCGGCGGGTGTCGCGGACCTGGGCCCGCCGACGCGAGGGACGGACGGCGACGTGCAACAAGGAGAAGGAGTACGGATCGCCGGGGCGGGCGACGGCCGGTTTCACGGGGAGGTGTCCTCCATCGTCACTGGGTCTCACTGAGCACACGACCGATAGGGCGAACGGATGCGCCGCGACGCTAGAGGTGCCTCTGCGCGCTGAGCCCACGGTTCACACCCCTGGCTCCGAATGGCCTGTCGGCAGGGACTGGATCACGACAACCGCGGTGTCGGCCCCTGCCGTGCCCCCACGGTCGGGGAAAGGGGTTTCGGTCCGGTCCCTGGAGCCCCGAGGCGTCCGCGAACTGGGATTTCGACGGATTGGCGACCCCAGGAGCATGCCGTTGGTTCACAAAGACGTCTCACAAGTTGACCGAAACAGGCCAGTGCGTCGGCGTCGATGTCGGTGACAGCGTTGTCACCGTCGTGGCCTGTTGTCACCGCCACCGCCGGTGTCAGAGCCGGGTACCGGGGCCGCTGCGGGGGCCGGGTCCGCTGCCGCGGAAGGCCAGGCACACGTTGTGTCCGCCGAAGCCGAACGAGTTGTTCAGGACGACCGCCGGACCGTCAGGCAGCTCGCGCGGCTTGTCGCGTACGACGTCGGCGGCGGTGTCGGCCCGCTCGTCCAGGACGTCGACGTTGATCGTGGGCGGGGCCAGCCGGTGGTGCAGGGCCAGCACCGCGGCCACCGACTCCACCGCCCCGGTCGCTCCCAGCAGATGGCCGGTCATCGACTTGGTCGCGGACAGGGGGACCCGGGCGGCGCGGTCGCCCAGTACACGGCTCAGCGCGGCGAGTTCGGCGAGGTCGCGCAAGGGCGTCGACGTGGCGTGGGCGTTGACGTGGACGACGTCCTCCCGGTCTGCGCCGGCGTCCGCCAGGGCCGTCCGCACCGCGCGGGTCACGTCACGGCCGTCGGGTTCGGGCTGCGCGATGTGGTGGGCGTCGGAGGTCAGGCCGACGCCGGCCGCCTCGCCGTAGACGCGTACGCCACGGGCGCGGGCGTGCTCCTCGGACTCCAGGACCAGGATTCCGGCGCCCTCCCCCATCACGAAGCCGTCCCGGTCACGGTCGTAGGGACGGGAGGCGGCCTCGGGGTCCTCGTTGCGCCGCGACATGGCCATCATGTTGGCGAAGGCGGTCATGATCAGGGGGTGGATCGGCGCCTCGGTACCGCCCGCCACCACCACGTCCGCACGTCCGGAGCGGATCATCGCCAGGGCGTACCCCACCGCTTCGGCGCCCGAGGCGCAGGCGGAGGCGGTGGTGTGGACGCCGGCCCGCGCGCCGAGTTCGAGGCCGACCTGGGCGGCCGGACCGTTCGGCATGAACATCGGCACCGTGTGCGGGGAGACCCGGCGCGGCCCCTTCTCCCGCAGTACGTCATGGGAGTTCAGCAGTGAGGTCAGCCCGCCCAGGCCCGAGGCGACGACGACGCCGAGCCGCCCGGGGTCCACGTCCGGACTGCCGGCGTCCCGCCATGCCTCGCGGGCCGCCACGAGGGCGAACTGCGTCGAGCGGTCCGTACGCCGGGCCAGCGCCGGCCCGACGAGCGGCGCGGGCTCGCTCGCCGCCGGGCACGCGATGCGTACGGCCAGGTCCTGCGCCCAGGGCGCGGTCAGCTGCCGGGCCCCGGAGCGGCCGGCGAGCAGGGACTCCCAGGTGGACGGGACGTCACCGCCCAGCGGGGTGGTGGCTCCGAGCCCGGTGACGAGAACTTTCCCGGCGGCGTGCGCCATTTCGGTCTCCATGGTGTGGTCTCGCGCGGTCCGAGGGGTGGTGCTGTCTGCCGGTCCCCGCCGGATCAGACGGCACTGAAAATGCGGCCCATGATGTCGAAGACGGTGGTGAAGTCCGCCCCTTCCGGCTCCGGACGGGCGGGGATCACGGGGGTGGCGATTACGGGGGCGGGGGTGGCAGCGGCGGGCAGGTCTCCGCCCCCGGGAACGCCGTCGCGGTGTGCGGCCGCCGCTCGCAGCCCCGTGGTGCTCACCGTGTGCGGCGCGACGAATGCATCAATCATGGTCATGTCAACTCCAGGTACGGGATACGGGATACGGGGACGAACGAGGTACGGGTACGGGGTGCGCCGACACGAGCGGCTCGGTAAGGAGCGGCGCGGTTCGGGCTCGGCCTCGGTTCGGGCGCGGGCTCGGCCTCGGGCTCGGCCTCGGGCGCGGGCTCGGCCTCGGGCTCGGGCTCGGGCTCGGGCTCGGGCTCGGGCTCGGGCTCGGCTCGTCAGGGCAGCGTGATCACTTGGGCTGCGTACGAGAGGCCGGCGCCGAAGCCGATGGTGAGGGCGAGCCCGCCGCTGCGGACGGCGCCGGAGGCCAGCATGGTCTCCATCGCCAGCGGGATGGAGGCCGCCGAGGTGTTCCCGGTGTGCACGATGTCGCGGGCGACGGCCACCTGCGCGGGCAGCCGCAGTGTGTGGGCGAGAGCCTCCACGATCCGCAGGTTCGCCTGGTGCGGAATGAAGGCCTCCAGGTCGGCGGCTTCCACCCCGGTCTCCTCCAGGGCCCGTCGGGCGACCCGGGCCATCTCGTAGACCGCCCAGCGGAACACGGTCTGGCCCTGCATGGTCAGGGCCGGGAAACGGGACGGCGTGCCGTCGCGGAGTTCCAGCCAGGAGGCGCTCTGGTCGATGGCCCCGCCCTGCGACCCGTCGGCGCCCCAGACCACCGGGCCCATGGCCGGGGTGTCACAGGGTCCGACGACGACGGCTCCGGCGCCGTCACCGAAGAGGAAGGCGGTGGCACGGTCGTCGTGGTCGATCAGGTCGGACATCCGCTCGGTCGCCACCACCAGAACATGGCCGGCGCTGCCGCCGCGTACCAGGTCGTGGGCGACCGCCAGGGCGTGGGTGAAGCCCGCACAGGCGGCGGAGAGATCGAAGGCGGCGGCCCGCGTGGTCCCGATCCGGTGGGCGATGTCGGCGGCGAGGGCGGGCAGTTGGCGGAAGTGGGTGGAAGTGGCCACCAGGACGCAGCCGATCCGGTCGGCGGTGACTCCGGCGTGCGCGAGGGCCTTCTCCGCGGCGGCGGCCCCCATGAGGGCCACGCTCTCCTGCTCGGCCGCCCAGCGCCGTTCGGCGATGCCCGAGCGTTCGCGGATCCACTCGTCGCTGGAGTCGATGCGGCGGGCGATCTCCTCGTTGGGCACCACACGGGAGGGCCGGTAGCCGCCCACGCCGACGACACGGGCGTACGCGGAGCCCTCCGGAGGCCTCAGTACGGGGGGTGTGGACACGTTGGGTCTCCCTGGAACAGACGGTCAGGGGAAAGGGGATGAGCAAGAGGAAGAAGGAAGAAAGAAGGGGAGGGAAGCAAGGGCGGAGGTGGGAGGTGACGGGCCCGGTGCGGGGGATTTTCGCCGGGCCCGTCACGTATGGGGGGGTCGGCCGACTCGGTCGGGACGACGGCCGGCTCGGAGGCCGACTCGGGGGAGGCGGCGGCCGGTTCAGTCGAGGCCACGCAGGATGTGGTCCTCGGCGTACTCGCCGTCCGGACGGGCCAGGTGCAGCGGCGTGGGACGCGCCCAGCAGTCGGCTCGGGCGGGGGGCACGGGCGGGACGGCCGACGTTGTGTTCTCGACCGGCAGCGCGGCAGCGGGTGTTGCTGTGCCGGGCGCCATGTCAGGACACCTGGGCCAGCGCGCGTTGCCGGGCTCGCCCGGACAGCCGGTCCAGGCGGAGGTCGGCGACGCCCGCGAACGCCGGCCGCAGCAGGGCGGCGAGGCTGCCCCGGTGCGTGAAGGAGTGCGTGACGTGGGTGCCCTCGCCGTGGGGCAGCAGGCTCCAGCTGTTGGTCTCGGCCAGGCCGGGAACCTCCCACCGGCCCTCGATGAGGGTCTCGCCGATGCTCACGTACTCCCAGTGGCCGCGGAGAGCGCCACGGGCGACGAGAGGGTAGCGCCGGCCGGTGAGCGCCTCCGACGGGCCCCTGACCGAGAGGAAGGCGGGGTTCCACTCGGCCAGGCCGGTGGGTTCCAGAAGGATCTGCCGCACGATCCCGACAGGCGCCGGGATCAGGATGTGCGAGGCATGGACATTGCCGCTGGTGTTGGCGTTGGCGTTCATCAGTACCTCATTCCTCCGTCGGTGCGGATGACCGTGGCATTGATGTAGTCGGCGGCCGGAGAGGCCAGGAAGGCGATCGTCTCGGCGGTCTGTTCCGCCTGGCCGGTCCCGAGCAGGGAGCGGTCGGTCATGCGCCGCCGCTGCGGGCCGGCGACGGCCGCCCCCAGACCGGTGTCGAGGATGCCCGGCGCCACGGTGGTGGTGCGGATGTTGTAGGAGGCGTACTCCTGGGAGACCGTCATGGCCAGGCCGTGCAGCCCTGCCTTGGAGGAGGAGTAGGCCGCCTGGCCCGCGTTCCCGGTCAGCGCGGTGATGGAGGAGATGTAGATGATGCGGCCGTAGCGCGCCCGCATCATCGTCTTCACCGCGTACTTGGTGCTCAGGAAGGCGCCGCGCAGGTTGACCCGCTGCACCTCGTCCCAGTCCTCGATCGACATCCGCACCAGGGGCTGGTCGCGGGTGATCGCGGCGTTGTGGATGAGGACGTCGAGCCGGCCGAACCGGCGGGCCTCGGCCGCCAGCAGCGCCGCCGTCTCGTCGGTGGCCACGTCACCGGGAACGAGCCGGATCCGGTCCTTGTGCTTGTCGGCGAGGCGGTCCAGACCGTCCGAGGGTGAGCGGTGATTGGCCACGACCGCCGCCCCCTGGTCGAGGAGCGTCTGCGCGGTCAGCAGGCCGAGGCCCCGTCCTGCCCCGGTCAGGAGCACCACTCTGCCCTTCAGCGGGCTGCCCGGGGGCGGGGCCGTCGGAGCCGGACTGCTCATGGCGTGGTCTCCCAGGTGTGGGCCGCGGCCGGCGCGGTACCGGCCGGGCACATGGCGGCGGCTGCGACAGCGGGGGTGATCGCGGTGTCGGAGGCGATCGCGGTGCCGTCGGGGGCTGCGATGCCGGGGGTGGCTTCGATGTCGGGCGTGAACAGATGGTCGGTGACCGGCGCGAGGCGGTCCTCGGAGAAGGGGCGGGGTGTGCGCAGCCGGGCGAACCGCAGGTTCTCCGGCTGGTACGGCGGTGTCTCCACGATCAGGTGGGGCAACAGCAGGTCGGGGCTCTCGCGCAGCAGGCCCGTGCTGTTCTCCAGGAAGCGCAGGCCGCGTTCGCGCAGCGCGGGCGGCATCCAGTCCAGGACCGGCAGGTGCAGTTCGCTCACCACACCGTCACTGGTCAGATCGGCCCGGGCCGCCACGTCGGGCGGCAGCCGGTCGGCCTCCTCGGCGTACATCGGTACGGAGATGCGTTCCTGTTCGAGCAGGACGAGCAGGCATCCGCCGCTGTACAGGTGTTCCAGCACCTGGGCCGCCTGCGCCGGGCTGGGCCACAGGGCCGTGGGGGTGTAGTCGCCGGACAGGGACGTACGCCAGGCGAGTCGGCGAGGTCCGTCGAAGACCACGAGAGTGTTGCCGCACTGCAGGGACGCCGATGTACGGGACGCCGACGTACTGGATGCTGCTGTGCCGAACGCTGTTGCGCTGGACGCTGTTGTGCTCATGGCTGGGCTCACCCCCTTGGGGTCGTAGGGCCGGCACCGGCGCCGGCGAGTTGCTGGTACTGGGCCTCGGCCCGGCGCCGCCGGTCCGCCGTCCGCACGTCGGGGGCGGGGGCGGCGAGAACGCCGCGCAGCTGTCCCGCCGCCTCGTCGTCGCGGCCGACCGCGATCAGCGCCTCGGCGTACGCCATGGGGTACCGGGTGTCGTGGGCGCCCAGTCGGGCCGCGTGCCGCAGGTGCTCCAGCGCCTCCTCGCGGCGCCCGCCCAGGGCGCGGGGCATCAACAGGTGCCAACGGCCTAGCAGGTAACGGGCCATCAGGTGGTCGGGGTGGTTCCGCAGCACCTCCTCGGCGCCGCGCCGGACACCCCGCAGCACTGCGGGGCGCAGTACCGCTGGGGCGTCCAGGGCGCGCAGTCCGGTGAGCCGGGCCGCCAGGACGCGGGCGTCGGCGCCGACCGCGTCGTCGGGCCTGTCGAATCTGTCCGGATCGGTACGGCGGGCCAGGGTGAGCAGGAGGCGCGCCTGCCTCATCCGGCGTTCGGCGGGCAGGGTGTCGGTGCGGCTGAGCATGGTCTCCGCGACGGACTCGGCGCGGCGGACCAGTTCCAGGGACGCCTGCCGCTTTCGTCGCGGGTCGGGTTCGGTACGGGCCGTGTCCACCAGCGGCTCCAGCGCTTCACGCGCCGCCTCCACCAGGGCTTTGACCCGCTGGGGCCTGGACAGCGCGGTGTCGTCGGGCAGTGCGGGGCCGAAGACGACGCGGACCTTGGCGCGGCGGGGCAGCGAGGCCCCCTTGGGCAGGACGTGCTGCGCTCCCCACATCGCCACGGGTATGACGGGCACACCGGCCCGGACCGCGAAGCGGAAGGCACCGTCCTTGAAGGGCAGCAGGGGCCAGCCCGTCCCGCGGGTGCCCTCGGGGTAGACCACGAGGGCACCGGAGCCGGCGAAGACACTGTCCACCGCGGCCAGCAGTTCCTTGCCGGGGCGGTCCCGGTCCACCGGGATGCCTCCCATGCCGTGCGTCCACCGGCTGCGTATCGGGTGGACGAAGGCCTCGGCCTTCGTGAGGTAGGAGGTACGGGTGTCCCGCAGCGCGTCGAGTACGGCGTCGAGGACGAGGTGGTCGGCGAAGCTGCTGTGGTTGGCGACGAGGACGAACGGCTGGTCGGCCGGCAGGTGCCGGACCCCTTCTACTCCGGCGAGGAACCGGTGCGTGACCGCGGGTCGGGTGACCGCATTCGACGCACCGGCCATCCACCGGGGGAGACGGCTCACTTCACCTGCTCGGTCCGGGCGGCGGCGTACTCCCGGAGCTTTTCGATGCTGGTCAGGACCAGGCCCTCGCGGCGGGCGAACTGCGCGAGCTGAGGGAGGCGGGCCATCGTGCCGTCCTCAAGGATGATCTCCACGATGACGCCGGCGGGCGTGAGCCCCGCGAAACGGGCGAGGTCGACGGCCGCCTCGGTGTGGCCGGGGCGCTCCAGGACGCCGCCCGGGCGGGCCACGAGGGGGAAGATGTGGCCCGGCCGGCGCAGGTCCTCGCCGGTGCCGTTCAGCATGAGGTCGATCGTCTTGGCCCGGTCGGGGGCCGATATGCCGGTGGTGACGCCGTGCTCCGGGCCGCCGTCGACGCTGACGGTGAACGCGGTGCCGTGGTGGTCCTCGTTGCGCTCGACCATCGGGGGCAGGTTCAGCTTCGCGGCACGTTCCTCGGTCACCGAGACGCAGACCAGGCCCCGGCCGTGGGTGATCATGTAGTTGATGGCCGCGGCGTCGGCGTACTCCGCCGCCACTATGAGGTCTCCCTCGTTCTCCCTGTCCTCGTCGTCCACCACGACGATGAGCTCCCCGCGTGCGATGGCGGCCACGGCCGCCGCGGCGTCGTCGAGAACGATCGGGGCGTCGAGTGCGACGGGAGCGTCTTCAAGGATCTGCGCGGTCATTTCGTTTCCTTTGCTTGACGTGGGCTTGAGCTGTGAGGTCGTGCACCGGCCAAGAAGTCGATGGCGCGACATCGATGGTTTGTCATCGATGTCTCAACACCGATGCTTCATCATGCATGTCCCAGCATCGTTGTCGCAACACCATTCTGGGTGTCCGGTAAAAGTGGTAGCCGCAGTTCCGGATAGGCGAAGACAGGCCAGGCGGGCCGGATAAGGCTTATATCGATGACGTAGCATTGAATGATGTGGCATGGATGCTGCATCATCGAGAAATGACGTGATCACCGGATCGTTGGAAGCCGTCCACCGACAGCACGCCCACAGCACCCTTGGAGCCGCCATGTCCCGCCCCCAGACCGCCACGGACACCACGTTGAGCCGGGCGCCCGCGACGGCCGAGCCACCTCCGCACGACTCGGAACTGCGCTACCTCCTGCTGGCCGCGCAGCGTGAGGGTGCGCGGCAGATGACCGGACAGCTCAGGCCCTTCAACCTGACGCCGGCCCAGGCGGAGATCCTGCTGGTGCTGGCCGAGCGCGCCCCGCTCACGCTCGCCGAGGTGGGCCGCCTGATCGTCTGCGAGAGCGGCAGTCCCAGCCGCATCGTCGACACCCTCACCAAGCGCAGCCTGATCGACCGCGAGCCGGGACAGGTGGACCGCCGGGTCGTCTACCTGCGGCTCACCCCGCGCGGGCAGGAACTCATCCCCGTACTGCGCGGCATCGACACCCAGACCGACGCGATGATCACCGACTGTCTGAGCCTGGAGGAGCAGGCGGTCATGACCCGCGGACTGCGCCGGATCCTCGACGGCACACCCAGCGGGACGGCTCTGGCGGCACGCTTCGAGCACGAGAAGCAGTAACCGGCCGGCGCCAGGGTCCACCGCGGCAGCGTCAGGGCTGCCGCGGCACGGTGGTGAGCACATACGAGAAGACCGCCGCCGCGTACGAATACTTCGTACGCGGCGGCGGTCTTCTCGTATGCCGTTCCCGCAGGTCCTGGCGTGCAGGTCCTACCGGGCAGGTCCTACCGGAGGAACGAGTTGATCTCGATCGTCTCGTCGCGGCCCGGGCCCACGCCGATGGCGGAGATCGGGGCGCCGGACATGTCCTCCAGCGCCTTCACGTACGCCTGGGCGTTCTTCGGGAGGTCGGCGAAGGTCTTGGCCTTCGTGATGTCCTCCGACCAGCCGGGCAGGTTCTCGTAGATCGGCTTCGCGTGGTGGAAGTCGGTCTGCGAGTACGGAAGCTCCTCGACGCGCTTGCCGTCGATCTCGTACGCGACACAGACCGGGATCTCGTCCCAGCCGGTGAGGACGTCGAGCTTGGTGAGGAAAAAGTCCGTCAGGCCGTTGACGCGCGTCGCGTAACGGGCGATGGGCGCGTCGAACCAGCCGCAGCGCCGGTCACGGCCGGTGGTGACACCGCGCTCGTGGCCGATGCGGCGCAGCGCCTCGCCGTCCTCGTCGAGCAGCTCCGTGGGGAACGGGCCCGCACCGACACGCGTCGTGTACGCCTTCAGGATGCCGATGACCCGGCTGATCTTCGTCGGTCCGACGCCCGAACCCGTGCAGGCACCGCCCGCGGTGGGGTTCGACGACGTCACGAAGGGATACGTGCCGTGGTCGATGTCCAGCAGCGTGCCCTGGCCGCCCTCGAAGAGGACCACCTTGTCGTCGTCGAGCGCCTTGTTGAGCAGCAGGACGGTGTCGGCGACGTACGGACGCAGCCTTTCCGCGTAGGTCAGCAGCTCCTCGACGATCTGCTCGGTCTCGATCGCGCGGCGGTTGAAGACCTTGGTGAGGAGCTGGTTCTTGCCGTCGAGGGCCGCCTCGACCTTCTGCGTCAGGATCGACTCGTCGTACAGGTCCTGGACACGGATACCGACACGGTTGATCTTGTCGGCGTAGGTGGGACCGATGCCCCGGCCGGTCGTGCCGATCTTCCGCTTGCCGAGGAAGCGTTCCGTCACCTTGTCCACCGTCACGTTGTACGGCGTGATGATGTGCGCGTTTCCGCTGATGAGGAGTTTGGAGGTGTCGACGCCTCGCTCGTTCAGTCCGTTCAGCTCGGAGAACAGGACCGATGGGTCGACGACGACTCCGTTACCGATGACCGGGGTGCACCCCGGCGAGAGGATTCCGGAAGGGAGGAGGTGGAGGGCGTACTTCTGATCGCCCACGACTACCGTATGGCCGGCGTTGTTGCCGCCTTGGTAGCGCACCACATAGTCCACGGAACCACCGAGCAGGTCGGTGGCCTTTCCCTTGCCTTCGTCACCCCACTGAGCACCGAGCAGCACAAGTGCGGGCACGCGCGTACACCCCTTCCGGGCGGGGCATGTCCAAGGTCGGGGACGTACGCGGCTGATTCTGATACGGCTGCGTACGCCGGCGACCACCTTTGGCCGCGACCGTCGGACCGGATGCCCCGGAATAGACCAAGCCCCTGGCGCAATAGCGCAAGGGGCTCTTGCACAAAGATGCTACCCGAGGAAGCGAGGCATGACCGAGGTGGCGACTTCCGACCAGCTCCTGGTGGTCATCGACCCGGTCGCCCGTCACGGTGACGGTGAGGCGGTACGGATCGCAAAAGACGTGCTCAGCGCGGGTGCGACGACAAAAGTGTGCCTCCCCGACGGGCCCGAGGAATTCGATCGGGCACTGGCCCGGAGAGGGTCGCGGCGACCCGTCGTGATCGGGGACGACCGGGCGCTGTTGCGCGCGGTGTCCCTTTTGCACCGGCGGCGCGAGCTGGCCGGATGTGCACTGTCCCTGGTGCCCGTGGGGGTGGGCGACGGGACGCTGTCGCTCGCGCGGGCCCTCGGGGTGCCCATGGGGGCGGTCGAGGCGGCCCGGGCCGTGCTCGACGGGTCCGAGCGGCGGCTCGATCTGCTGGTGGACGACAGTGACGGGGTGGTGCTGGGAGCGCTACGGATCCCGCCGTTGGGCGGAGACGCCGGGGGCGGCTCGGGTGCCGGTGGGGCCGCGTCCTCGGCGGAGAAGCACGGTTCCCCTCACCGTCACGATCACCACCACCATCACTGGCTGCGGACCTGCCAGTCCCTCGTCCGCACGCTCGCCGCGCGGCCCGCCCGGACGCCCTCGTCCGCCTCGCCCGGGCCCACCCGGCTGCGGGTCGAGGTCGACGGGCGGACCCTCATCGATCTGGACCAGCCCGTGGAAACCGTGTCGATCACTCCGGGAGGGGCCGGGAGCGGTGCCCGGATCGAGATCCGGCCCGCCTCCGTCGGCGCGGAGGCCGCGCTGCTGGAGGCTGTCGCCCGGACGATCACCGTGTCCGGGGCGGATTTCCGGTATCGGGCGGACGCGGTGGTGGCGGGGCCTGTGCGGACCCGGACGTGGACGGTCCGGGAGGCGGCTTGGGGCCTCACCCTGCCGGGATGACTCCCGGGGGGGGATCTTCGCCCCCGCCGCCCCTACCCTTCCCGTCACTGACTCAGGGGCTCCGCCCCCGAACTCCCGGTCCTCAAACGCCGGACGGGCTGAAAGCGTCGTTGGACGGTCTGAGAGATCGCGGCTCGGCCGCGGATTCTTCAGCCCGTCCGGCGTTTGAGGACGAGCGCGCAGCGCGATACGGGGGCGAGGGGGCGCAGCCCCCATGCAGTGACGGGAAGGGTAGGGGCGGCGGGGGCGAGAAAACCCCTCAGCCGTCACCGAACCGCTCCTCCCGATGCACCCGCCACCGATCCATCATCAACGCGATCTCCCCATCGACGAACTCGAAGAACGCGAGCGTCTCGGCAAGCCGCCGCCCCGCAGGCGTCTCACCCCCAAGACTGTCGACCCCCTCGCGCAGAGCACGCTCCCACCGCTTGATGATCGTCTCGCGATTGGTCAGCGCCTCGTACCACTGGTTGCTGTGCACCCGATACCGCTCCCGCCGGGACCCGGGCTCACGCTCACGGGACACCATGTGCTGCTGCGCGAGATAACGCACCGCCCCGGACACGGCGGCCGGACTGATCCGCAGCTGCTCACCGAGCTCGACCGAGGTCATCGTCCCGGAGTCGGAGGAGAGCAGCGCGGCGAACACCCGGGCCGGCATCCGCTGCATCCCGGCCTCGACTAGCTGCGCGGCGAAGCTCTCGACGAACTTCGAGACCGCCTCGGCGTCACGCTCCGCACCCTCGCCCCGCGCACCCCGTACCGCCTCGCCCGGTTCCGCCATCCCGCGACCCTCTCCCTTGCCTCTTGCCACTGGCCACTGCCACTTGCGCCCCGCCTGCTGCTCCCGGCTCCGGTCGAGTCTATGCGCCGTTCATACGCTTCCCTAACTTCACAAGTTTGTGAAATTAGCGTACGTTCCGAATCATGACGAAGGCAATCAGCGTCTCCGGACTGCACAAGTCGTTCGGGGGCACGCATGCTCTGGACGGTCTCGACCTCGAGGTCGAGACCGGCGAGGTCCACGGCTTCCTCGGCCCGAACGGCGCGGGCAAGTCCACCACCATCCGCGTCCTGCTGGGCCTGCTGCGCGCCGACTCGGGCGTCGCGCAGCTCCTGGGCCGGGACCCGTGGGCCGACGCGGTGGAACTGCACCGCCGCGTCGCGTACGTCCCCGGTGACGTGACGCTGTGGCGCAACCTGTCCGGCGGCGAGGTCATCGACCTGTACGGACGTCTTCGCGGGGGCCGCCGGGGAGGCCTGGACCCGGCGCGCCGGGCCGACCTGATCGAACGGTTCGAGCTGGACCCGACGAAGAAGGGGCGCACCTACTCCAAGGGCAACCGGCAGAAGGTCGCCCTCGTCGCCGCCTTCGCCTCGGACGTGGACCTGCTGATCCTGGACGAGCCCACATCGGGCCTGGACCCCCTGATGGAGGAGGTCTTCCAGTCCTGCGTCGAGGAGGAACGCGACCGGGGCCGCACGATCCTCCTCTCCTCCCACATCCTCAGCGAGGTCGAGGAGCTGTGCGACCGCGTCAGCATCATCCGCAAGGGCGTCACGGTCGAGACCGGCTCGCTGGCCGATCTGCGCCACCTCACCCGCACCAGCGTCACCGCCGAACTCGCAGGCCCGCCCGGCGGATTGGCCGCCCTGCCGGGCGTCCACCACCTGGACATCCAGGGCACCCGGGTCGAGCTCCAGGTGGACAGCGACAAGTTGAACGCCGTACTGCGGTCCCTCACCGAGTCCGGCGTACGGTCCCTGACCTCGACGCCGCCGACCCTGGAGGAACTGTTCCTGCGCCACTACCAGGAGGACGTACCGGCCGAGGCGGTGTCCCGATGACCACCACCGTGACCTCGAAGACTGCCGGCGCCCGGCCCGCCACGGTACGAGGCAGGGGCTCGCGCCACCTTGCGGGCACCGGAACCCTGCTGCGGCTCGCGCTGCGCCGCGACCGGGTGGTGATCCCGCTCTGGGTCGGGGTCGTCGCCCTGATGGTGGTCTCCCTGCCGGGCTCGCTGAAGAGCGTGTACTCCACGGCCGCCGAACGCGCCGACATCGTCCACCAGATGCTGACCAACGGCTCCCTGCGCGCCATGTACGGGCCGGTGTTCGGCGACTCGCTCGGCGCTCTCACGGCGTGGCGCATCGGCGCGTACGCGGGTGTGTTCGCCGGGATCATGAGCCTGATCGTCGTGGTGCGGCACACCCGCGACGAGGAGGAGAGCGGCCGTCAGGAGATGGTCTCGGCGGGCATGGTGGGCCGCCGCGCGCCGCTGACCGCGGCACTCCTCGCCGCCCTCGTCGCGAACACGGCCCTCGCGCTGCTCATCACCGCCGGTCTCGCCGGGCAGGGCTCGTCGGGCGCCCTGGCACTGGGACTCGGCACGGCCGGGGTCGGCATGGTCTTCGCCACGATGGCCGCGATCGTCGCCCAGCTCACGGAGAGCGCACGGCTCGCGAAGGGACTGACGGGCGGCCTGCTGGGCGCCGCGTTCGTCCTGCGGGCGGCCGGCGACTCCTCGGTGAGCGACGGCTCGGCCGTACTGACCTGGCTGTCCCCCGTCGGCTGGCTGGAGAACCTGCGGGCCTTCGCGGACGAACGCTGGTGGGTCCTCCTGCTGTTCGCCGCCGCCATCCTGTTCCAGGGCGCGACCGCCTACGAACTGGCCGGGCGCCGCGACGTCGGCATGAGCTTCCTGCCGACCCGGCCCGGCCCCGCCGCTGGCCGCCTCGGGACGGCGGGCGCGCTGGCCTGGCGGCTGCAGCGCGGCAGCGTGCTCGGCTGGAGTCTCGGCTTCCTCGCCGCCGGAGCGGCCTTCGGCGGCGTGACGAAGGGTGCGACGGATCTGGTCGGCGACAACGAACGCACCCGGGAGATCATCGAGCGCATGGGCGGCCAGTCCGGCATCACCGACGCGTTCCTGGCCACGATGGTCGGCATGCTCGGCATGGTCGCCGCGCTGTACGTCGTCCAGTCCGTGCTGCGACTGCACGGCGAGGAGACCTCCCAGCGCGCGGAACCGGTCCTCGCGGGCGCGGTGAGCCGCCTGCGCTGGGCCGGCGGCCACCTGACGATCGCCTTCGGCGGAGCGGTACTGATCATGCTCCTCGGCGGCCTCGGCCTGGCGGCCGGCTACGGCCGGTCCCTCGGCCCCGTTATGGGCGCCTGCCTGGTCCAACTCCCCGCGATCTGGACCATCGGCGCCCTGACGGTACTCCTGTACGGAGTGTCTCCGCGGGTCGCTCCGGCCGCGTGGGCGGTGGCCGGCACCGCGCTGCTCCTGGGCTGGATCGGCCCGGCCCTGGACCTCCCCGCCGCGGTGCTGGACCTCTCCCCCTTCGGCCACCTCCCGAAGCTCCCGGGCGGCGAGATGACATGGCCACCGGTACTGGTGCTGCTGGCGATCGCGGCTGCCCTGGTGGCGGCGGGCTCGGCAGCACTCCGGCGCCGGGACCTGACGACGGGGTGAGGGTCCCGCCCCGATCTTTCAGGGGCGCGGGGAACCGCGCGACCAGCCACGACGCACCCGCAGACACACTCCGCACCGCCCCCCACCCCACCGGTCCGGCCTCACCTGTCGGACCTCACCCGTCAGACCTCGACAAGCAGCCCCTCCAACCCCCGGATCACAAAGTTCGGCTTCCGCGAAGGCTCGGCCGCGAGCCGAAGCGAAGGAGCCTGATCCAGCAACGCCCCCATGGACGCCGCGAGTTCGATCCGGGCGAGCGGCGCCCCGATGCAGTAGTGGATACCCGCGCTGAAGGAGATGTGCGGGTTCTCCGCACGCGACAGGTCCAACACCTCCGGCTCGGCGAACACCGCCGGGTCGTGGTTGGCCGCCCCGAAGAGCAGCGCCACCTCGCTCCCCCGCGGAATCACCGTCCCGTCCACCTCGATCTCGTCCAGCACCCACCGCTCGAACAGCTGCAACGGGGTGTCGTACCGCATCAGCTCCTCCACCGCCGTACCCACCAACCCCCGGTCCGCGCGCAGTGCCGCCAGCTGCTCCGGGTGCCGGAACAGCGCCCACCAGCCGTTCACCGTGGCGTTCACCGTCGCCTCGTGGCCCGCGTTCAGCAGGAGCACGCAGGTCGAGATCATCTCCTGCTCGGTGAGCCGGTCCCCCTCGTCGTACGCCGCGATCAGCCCCGAGATCAGGTCGTCCCCGGGCTCCTTGCGCCGCACGGCGATCAGCTCCTGCAGGAACTCGGTGAACTCGACCGACGCCCGCACCGCCTTCCGGGCCGTCTCCTTGGACGGGCTCAGCTCGTACATCCCGCAGATGTCCGCCGACCAGGGCCGCAACTGCGCCCGCTCGGACTCCGGGATCCCCAGCATCTCCGCGATCACCGCCACCGGGAGGGGTTCGGCGACGACCGTCAGCAGGTCGCCGCCGCCTTCCGCGACCAGCTCGCCCACCAGCTCGGACGCCAGCCGGTCCACGTACGGTCGCAGTCGCTCGACCGTACGCGGGGTGAACGCCTTCGACACCAGCCGCCTGATCCGGGTGTGGTCCGGCGGTTCCAGGTCGAGCATGCCGTGGTCGTTGAGCACGTGGAACGGCTCGTGCTCGGGCGGGGGCGCTGTCCGTCCGAAGTCCTCGTGCGTGAACCGGTGCTGGTAGGTCCGGCCCAGCCTGCGGTCCCTCAGCAGCGTCGACACGTCCGTGTGGTGCGGGATCAGCCACTGGTTCGTGGGCTCGTAGTAGTGGGCCCTGCCGTGGGCGCGGAGTTCCGCGTACGCGGGGTACGGGTCCGCCACGAAGGTCTGGTCCCAGGGGTTGAAGGACTTGGGGGTGATGGCTGCCATGAGCGGACGCTAGCCGGTGGTGTCCCTGTCTGGACAGGGCCGTCTGTCCTTGGCTCCGGCTCCGCGGCTCCGGCTCCGCGGCTCCGGCTCCGCCTGGGGGGCTCGTTTTCGTCTGCGGGGCCGTGGGGGCCGGTCGCGCCGTTCCCCGCGCCTCTTGAAGACGAAAGGACTGCGCCGTTCCCCGCGCCCCTTGAAGACGAAACGATTGCGCCGTTCCCCGCGCCCCTGAAAGACGAAAAGATTGCGCCGTTCCCCGCGCCCCTTAAGGGTTGTCCCGAGTCTGGGAGCATTGGGGTCAGGCTGGGGTTACCAGGCGGGCCTCGTAGGCGAAGACCGCTGCCTGGGTGCGGTCTCGTAGGCCGAGTTTCACCAGGATGCGGCTCACGTGGGTCTTGATGGTGGACTCGGCCACGACCAGGCGGCCGGCTATCTCCGCGTTGGACAGGCCCTGGGCGATGAGGACCAGCACCTCCGTCTCCCGGTCGGTCAGGTCCCCGTACGCCGCGTGCGCGGTCGCCGACAGGCGGGGTTCCTCGGAGATCTTCGAGAACTCCGTGATCAGCCGCTTCGTCACCGAGGGCGCCAGCAGTGCCTCACCGGCCGCCACCACCCGCACCCCGTCCGCGAGCTGCTGGGCCGAGGCGTCCTTCAGGAGGAAGCCCGACGCCCCGGCGCGCAGCGCCTGGTACACGTACTCGTCGAGGTCGAACGTCGTCAGCACGAGCACCTTCGCCGTGCCGTCCGCCGCCACGATCTCGCGCGTCGCCTCGATGCCGTTCATCTCGGGCATCCGGATGTCCATCAGAACGACGTCCGGCGCGAGCTCCCTGACCCGGTCGACCGCCTCCCTGCCGTTGACCGCCTCGCCCACGACCTCGATGTCCCGCATCGCGCCGAGCAGTACCGAGAATCCCTCACGGACCATCATCTGGTCGTCGGCGATCACCACCCGGATGGTCATGCCGTGTCCTCCGTCGACGCCGCCGCCGTCACCGGCAGGAAGACCTCCACCTCGTAGCCCCCGTCGTCCGTCGCTTCCGCCGTCATCTCCCCGTCCAGCATCGACACCCTCTCCCGCATGCCGGTGATGCCGTGCCCGGCGCCCGGTGACGGCTTGACCAGCCCGGTCGCCGGACCGTTCACGATCCGCAGCCCGAGTCCGCCGAGCACATAGCCGACCTCCACCTTGGCCCCGGCGCCCGGCGCGTGGCGCAGGCTGTTGCTCAGCGCCTCCTGGACTATTCGGTAGGCGGACAGCTCGACGCCCTGCGGCAGCTCCCGCACCGCTCCCGTGACCGTCTTGTCCACCTGGAGGCCCGCGTCACGCACGTTCTCCAGGAGGCGGTCCAGGTCCGCGAGTTTGGGCTGCGGGGCGTCCGGGGCCTCGTAGTCCTCGGCCCGTACGACCCCGAGCACCCGGCGCAGCTCGGAGAGCGCTATGACCGCGTTCTCCCTGATCACCTTGAAGGCGTACTCCAGCTCCGGCGGGGGGTTCTCCACGCGGTAGGGCGCGGCCTCCGCCTGGATGGCGACCACCGACATGTGGTGGGCGACCACGTCGTGCAGCTCGCGGGCGATCGTCGTGCGCTCTTCGAGAAGGGTCCGCTTGGAACGCTCGTGCGCGGTCACCGTCTGCTGGGCGGTCACCTTCTGCGCGGCCTCGCGGCGCACGTGCCACACCGTGACGACCAGCAGGGCCAGCGCGCTCACGAACAGGAAGGGCATGGTGTTCGTGTAGTAGTGCCCGCTGCCGAAGAGGACTTCCGCGAAGAGACCGTAGGCGGCGGTCAACGCCCACATCCACGCCGCCGTGCGGGGCCTGGTCCGCATCGCCGCGACCGTGAGCACGATCAGGTGGGTCGCGAAGGCGCCGGGGCGCCAGGGCCAGTCACCGCCGCCGCCGGCGTCGAAGAGGGCCATCACGAATGTCACCACGGAGGAGACCCAGAAGGCGCCGACGGGCCTGAGCAGGGTCAGCGAGATCGTGCCCAGCGCCAGGAGGCCGGTCAGGAACTGCGCCAGATCGCCGCCACCGTTGCCCGCGAGGGATATGAGCAGCGCCAGCACGCCGGCCAGCACCACCAGGGCGTGCGGGAGCCGGGTGGCCCGCTCCTGGAGGCGCGGCGGCAGCCTTCGGGTGATGGGCCCGTCCACGCGCATCCTCGGCAGCGGGTGGAGGGCGAAGGCGTCGTGGAACAGGTCCTGCCGCAGCCCTCGCGATACGTCCACCGCCAACTGGAACTCGGGGCTCCGCGGCCGGCCGCCGCCGGGCAGTGTCGTCTGTGTCTGGGTCGTCTCGGTCACCTTCAAACCGTAGGCCGAGGCGGGGGTGGTGGTCGTCACCAGTGAGAAGGGTCCTTCGGCCTCCCTCTCAGGTACTACGGGTATCCCGGTGCCCGGTGGCCCGGTGCCCCGGTGGCCGGTGGCCCGATGGCCCGGTGACTCAGTAGCCGGTGGGGCGCACCAGCCCGCACTCGTACGCGAACACCGCCGCCTGGGTGCGGTCCCGCAGACCCAGTTTCACCAGGATGCGGCCCACGTGGGTCTTCACGGTCTGCTCGGCGACGAAGAGCCGCTCGGCGATCTCCGCGTTCGACAGGCCCTGCGCGATGAGGGCGAGGACCTCCGTCTCGCGCTCGGTCAGCTCGCCGACGCGCTGCTTGAGCGGGGGCCGGGGCGCGGAGCCCAGCCGGGAGAACTCCGCGATGAGACGACGGGTGATCCCCGGCGCGAGAAGCGCGTCACCGGCGGCCACGATCCTGACCGCCTCCGCGAGCTGGTCGGCCGACGCGTCCTTCAGCAGGAACCCGGAGGCACCCGCCCGCAGCGCGTCGTACACGTACTCGTCGAGGTCGAAGGTGGTCAGCACCAGGACTCTGATCTGCGGGGTCTCACAGGTGATGCGGCGGGTGGCCTCGATGCCGCCGAGTTCGGGCATGCGGATGTCCATCAGGACGACGTCCGGGGCGAGTTCGGCGACCTTGGCGATCGCGTCCAGGCCGTCCACCGCCTGACCGACCACCTCGATGTCCGGCTGGGTGTTGAGCAGCACCGTGAAACCCTGCCGGACCATCTGCTGATCGTCGGCGATGACAACGCGGATGCTGCCGCTCGTCATGAGGTGTCTCCAGTGGGGTTCGTGGGACCTGGGGAGTTGCCGGGAAAGAGGCCGTCGGCAGCGGCGGTGCCGGCTCGGGGAAGGAACGCCGCCACCGTGAACCCGCCGCAGGAGGTCTCCATGGCCATGAGCGTGCCACCGAGCATCATCGCCCGCTCACGCATCCCCAGCAGACCGTGGCCCGCGCCCGGCGAGGGCGGGGCGGCCCTCCTCGGCGCGGAGTTGACGACCCGGATCTGCAGACCGCGCGGGAAGTGCGTGAGCTCCACCCGCACCACGGAACCCGGCGCGTGCCGCAACGCGTTGCTCAGCGCCTCCTGGACGATCCGGTACGCGGACAGCTCCACGCCGGGCGCCAGCGGGAGCGGGTCGCCCTCTGTCTCGGTGATCACCGTCAGCCCGGCGGCGCGGGTGTTCTCGACCAGGGCGTCGAGGCGGTCGAGGGTGGGCTGCGGAGCGTGCGGGGCGGCGCCGGTGCCGGGCGCGCCGAGACCGTACGGGTCCTCCGGGTTCTCCGAACGCAGCACTCCGAGGACCCTGCGCAGTTCGGTGAGCGCCTCCAGGGCGTTCTCCCGGATGCCGTCGAGGTTCTCCATCAGTTCGTCGGAGGGGTTGTCCACCAGGTGCGGGGCGACCTGCGCCTGGATGGAGATGACCGACATGTGGTGGGCGACCACGTCGTGCAGCTCGCGGGCTATGCGGCTGCGCTCCTCCAGGAGGGTGCGCCGGGAGCGCTCCTCGGCTGTCAGGGACTCCTGTTCGACGAGCTGGGTGCGGGCCTCGCGGCTGCCGCGCAGCGCGGTGCCGAGGAGGACGGCGACCACGAAGACGGTGACCGCGGTGACGCCCGTCGCGGTGTAGGGACCGCCCCCGATGATGCCCTCGACGACGAACGTCACCAGGCCGGTCAGGGCCAGCGCCCCTATGGCCACGTGGGAGGACATCCGCAGCGCGAGGAAGAGCAGGACGAGGGCGTGGGCGGTGATCGCGGGCACGCTCCAGGGCCAGTTGGGGCCCGGCGCCTGCGTGCCCACCAGGTTCGCCGGCGCTGCCACGCCGGCCACGACGGTGCCGCCCAGCGACAGCCACCAGGCCGGGACGGGCCGCCACAGGGCGAGTACGAGCGCCACGCCCTGTGCGAACCCGGTCAGCACCCCCACTTCCACACCCAGCCGGTAGCCGTTGCTCATGGCGTCGGTGTTGGCGAGTGCGACGCCGAGGGCGATGAGGGAGACGATCACGTGCGGCAGCCAGCGGAGCCGGCGGGGGCGGGACAGCGGCAGCAGCGGGGCGGGGGCGCCGTCCCAGAGCCCCGTACGGACGGTGCCGAAAAAACTCCGGACGACTGCCCGTGCGCGAGCGGCGCGGGACGGGCGGGGTGGGCGCGCCTGTCGAGCGGCGTCCCCGGCGTCCTCGGAGCCCTCCCGGCGACCGGTCCCACGCGTGGCGGCGCGGGTGTCCGGGGGCACGGCGGAGGGGGTGCCGTTCGCTGCCTGGGCATCGTCCACGCCGTCAACTCTAGGCACGGCGGGCCTCCTTCCCTCCCGCTGTGCGGCGGTGGACGCGGACGACGCGTGACGGCCGGCGGGCCCGCCGGGCACGGCCGTGGTCCTGTTCGTAGCCGTGGAAGGCGGCCCAGCAGACCGTGAGCGCCAGGGCGAAGAGCGGGAGCCAGATCAGGCGGAACGCCACCCAGGTGATGTCGTCGGGGAGGGTGTGCAGGCCGGGGAGCCGGCCCGTGAGGAGGCCGGTCGCGGTGACCGACATCAGTGCCGTCTGGTGCCACAGGAAGATCGTCATCGCGGAGAGATTGACGAACGCCACGCCCGCCCAGAGCACGGGCCGTCGCATCGCCCGCCGCAACGGCTCCCGCAGGAGCAGGGCGAGACCGCACTGGGCCGTGCCGAAGACGACGGCGGCCAGGGTCGGCGGGTCGAGGTTCGAGATCGTGGCACCGGGGACCCCGACCATCGACGCGGGATATCCGCCCCACGCGACCAGCACCGCGGTCATCACCCCGCCTCCCGTGAGCAGCACCCAGCCGGAACGCCGGGTCAGCTCGCCGCGGGTCCAGGCCGCGCCCAGGGTGAAGGGCACCAGCCAGCCCGCCGCCACGTTCACCCAGCCCAGCCAAGGCGGGCCGCCGAGTCCGAACCGGACGAGGTCCACGTGGAGAACGACGGCCAGCGGCCACAGCGGGCTGATCCGGGTCACCAGCGGGGTCAGTGCCGTCAGCCCGGCGAAGACCAGCAGGAACCACAACGGTGACAGGACCAGCTTCAGCAGTGCGTGGACGGTGCCCATGTCGGCGCCCGTCAGAAGCAGCCCGGCCGCGGCCACGGTCCAGAGTCCGAGCACGGCGGCCACCGGTTTGAAGAGTCGGGAGAGCCGCGTACGCAGCCACCGTCCGTAGGTCGTGCCGCGCGCCCGTGCCGACGCGTGGCTCCTGGTCGCCACGTGCCCGCCCACCAGGAAGAACACGGCCAGCGTCTGGAATGCCCATGAGACGGGCGCCAGCCAGGGCATGTGTGCCAGCGGGCTCAACGTGTGGAGGGTGCCGCCGTCGGCGACCAGGGCGGTGACGAGCCAGTGGCCCAGCACGACGCCGAGTATCGCGAAGGCCCGCAGGGCGTCGACGCTGCGGTCCCGGTCCGCGGGTGTCGCCGCGTCGGCCCGCTCGGCGGCGGCGACAGCGGCTGCCCGCGCACGGGATCCGACGCCCGTGACGGCAGCAGCGCCGGTACGGGTGCGGGTGCGGCTGTGGGTACGGGTACGGGTACGGGTACGGGTACGGGTACGGGTACGGGTACGGCGTATCGCCTCAGGCACGGGTCACCTCCGAGGTCCGGCCGAGGACGATCCGGGCGAGGTTCTCCAAGGACTCCGAGCCCGGCCTGAAGTAGTCGCTGTGGCCGCCGTCGCCCGCCGCGAACACACGGGCGCCGAAAGCCGGGGACACGGGGTCGGTGCCGAATCCGACCGTCGTGCCGAAGAGGTCGGCCTCGCCGTGCGGGACGTCCGCGATCCAGTCGTCCGCGCCACGGCCGGCCCACACCCGGGCCGTCGTGCGGAGTTCGGCGACGGACCCCGCGCCGGTGCCGGGGCTGCCGAAGAACACCAGGTCGGAGATGTCGGGGCCGCTCGCCACGCGGGCGCCCACGGCAGTCCCGTACGAGTGGCAGAGCAGGGAGATCCTGGCTCGGTCGTTCAGCCCTCTCAACTGGCCTATGAAAGAGCGCAGTTCGGGGCCCGCTTCCTCCGCCCTGCCCATGGTGAGGACTTCGGGGCTGATCGTGCCGGGTGTCTCGTAGCCGAGCCAGGCGACCACCGCGGCCCGCGCGCCGAGCCGGTGGTGCAGAGCGAGGGCGCCCTCCCGGAAGCGTTCGTAGGTGTCCAGGGTCGTGTCGGAGCCCGGTACAAGGACCGCCACCCGGTCGGCCTCCGCCAGGTCACCGAGGACCTCCACGGCACGGCCGGAGCCGCGGGCATCGAAGGAGAGGTGGTGACGGGACGGGTCCGCCATGGCACGGACGGCGGACGCCCGGCCGTGGTCGCCGTGGGCGGCGGCCATACGGGACGCCTCGGCGGCGTTCGCCCGGTTCGCCGCGTACGCCCTGTCCAGGGTGGTCGCGGTGACCGTGCCGATGCGGGCCGGGGCGGGAGCCGGTATCTCCGGATGCGCGGCCGCGGCGGAGACGGGGACGACCACGGCGGCCGTGACCAGCGCGGCCAGCAGTCCGCGGCGCAGGCGACCCCGTCGAGGTGGCCGCCGTTCCCTACTCGGCGCAAGGCTCGATGCCCGGCTCGGCGTCGATGCCTCCCCCGCGTTCCCCCACCACGTCATGACCCGTCCCCGTCCCCGCCCAGTGCGCCCGCTCATCGGGCCTCGCTGGTCAGGAAGTTACGAATCAGGGCACGTAGTCGGCGTCCCGCCTGAGAACCCACCTGCTGCGTAGCTCTCAGGTACTACGGGTATCACCGGGGCCGAGCGCCGGGGGCGCGAGCGACTCGCGACCAGCCGCACCCGCCGATGGGCGGACCGCTGCGTATACGTCTGCGGCTTCGCCGGGGCCGGGCCGGGCGCGCAGTTCCCCGCGCCCCTTGGTGGGCTGCGCCCAACCGGGCCGGTCCTACCAGGCCAACTGCGCGATCTCCTCCGCCACCACCGCGCACGCGTCCGCCGCCGGGTCGATCAGCGGGAAGTGGCCCACGTCCTCCAGAAGCGTCAGTCCCACCACCTCACCGGCCTTCGCGGCGGCTTCCGCGTACGCCTCGGCGACCGCCTGCGGCACGACCACGTCCGTCGTGCCCTGCACCAGCGTCGTGGCGATCCCCGTCGGGAGCAGCAGGGCCGGGTCGGCGTACGGCTGCCGTTCCTCGAACTTCGCTTGTCCGCCGAGCAGTTGGAGGGACGCTCCGGAGCAGACGTCCAGCTTTTCCGCGACCGTGAAGTCGGCGATCGGGGCCAGCGCCACGACACCGCGCAGCGGAGCGGGCCTCTCCAGGAACCAGGGCGCGTCGGCCGGCAGCAGATGGCGCGCGGCGGCCCAGAGGGCCAGCTGGCCGCCCGCCGAGTGACCGGTGACCACGGTCCGGCGCACGTCGGCTCCCGGCAGTGCCTCCCGTGCGAGACCGGGCATCGCGTCGAGCGCGGCCGCCACGTCTTCGAAGGTGTCGGGCCAGCGACCCGCCACCGGGCCCGTTCCGCCCTGCGCCGGGATGGTGCCGCCGCGCCGGTACTCGACGTTGGCCACGGCGAAGCCCCGCCGGGCCAGGAAGTCCGCGAACGGGGTGATGTGCCGCCGGTCGTACGGGGCCCGCCAGGCGCCGCCGTGCAGGACGACGACGAGCGGGGCCGACTCCTCGCCGCCGCGCGGCGAGTAGAAGTCGACGACCTGGTCGGGGTGGTCGCCGTACGCGGCGGTGGCGTCGGGGGCGACGGGCGGATGGGAGAAGGCCGACTCCTCCTCCGCGGCGTCGCGGGCGTCGTCCGGCATGCTCCAAGCCTCTCAGCGGTGCGGTGTTCGTTCTCCGGCCCGTGAACTCTTCGAGTTCCCCGTCAACATGCTCCGGGGCGCGGGTCGTTGGCGGGACGGTATCAGGCCGGTGACGTGCGCCTACACGCGGCCGTGACGCTCGGTGAGGGGTAAACGGTCCTGGTGTTTCGTTACGCTGGTGGAGCACCACGTCCCTCCACGAAAACCTGCCCTTCCTGAACCTGCCCTTCCTGAACCTGCCCTCCCTGAACCTGCCCTTCCTGAGCCTGTCCCCCGTCGTCCTGCCTCGTCGCAAGGAGTACGCCATGACCGCCGCGCCCGCTGCCGAGGGTGAGCCCGGAACCGAGGCCGAGCCCGAGCCCGGCACCGTCCGTCCCGGTGGGCGTACCGCCCGGGTCCGTGCGGCCGTGTTGCGGGTCGCCGGGGACGTGCTGGCCGAGCAGGGGTTCGCCCATCTCGACCTGGCGGACGTGGCCCGGCGCGCGGGGGTGGGAAAGACGACCGTGTACCGGCGCTGGGGCTCGGTCACCGGGCTCGTCGCCGACCTGCTCGGTGAGATGGCCGAGGAGTCGCTCCCCCGCAGCGACACGGGCTCCGTGCTCGGGGATCTGCGGGCCAATGCCGCGCTGGTGTGCCGTACGCTCGCCGATCCTCGGCAGGGGGCGTTGTTCCGGGCGGTGATTGCCGCCGCGGCGTGCGATGCGCGTACGGCGGAGGCGTTGCGGACGTTCTACGACGTGCGGGTCGCCGAGTGGGCGCCGTGTGTCGAACAGGGGGTCGCCCGGGGGGAGTTGCCTGTGGGGACCGACGCGGGGGAGGTTGTGCGGGCTGTTTCCGCTCCGCTGTACTACGCGTTGCTCACGTCGGGGGTTGCGCCCTCGGTGGGGGTGGCGGAGCGGGCTGCTTTGGCGGCGGTCGTCGCTGCGCGGGGCGGGGTGTTCGTCGTCACGGGGTGACCCTGGCGGGGGGCGGGCAGGCGCTTTTTTCGCCCCCGCCGCCCCTACCCTTCCCGTCACTGCATGGGGCTGCGCCCCTCGCCCCCGTATCGCGCTGCGCGCTCGTCCTCAAACGCCGGACGGGCTGAAGAGATGGCCGCCGGTCCGGCTGCGTCTCAGCCCGTCCGGCGTTTGAGGACCGGGGGTTCGGGGGCGGAGCCCCCGAGTACGGGACGGGTCAGAGCGTCCGGCTCAGGATCCTCGCCGCCCTCTCCGCGTCTCCGAAGCCGACATACAGCGGTGTGAAGCCGAAGCGCAGGATGTTCGGTTCGCGGAAGTCGCCGATCACGCCCTGCTCGATCAGGCGTCGCATCACCCGGCCCGCGTCGGCGCACCGCAGGGCGACCTGGCTGCCCCGTTCCGCGTGGGCGGACGGTGTCACCGGCTCAACGGCGCCATCGAGCACGTACGCCTCGACGCATTCGAGGAAGAAGTCCGTCAGGGCGAGGGACTTGGTGCGGACCGCATCGATCGAGACGTCGTCCCAGACCTCCAGGGCTGCCTCCAGGGCGAGCATGGAGAGGATGTCGGGGGTGCCGACGCGGCCGCGGAGGGCGCCGGAGGCCGGTACGTGGTCCGGGGTCATGCCGAAGGGGTCGGCGTGGGAGTTCCAGCCCGGCAGCGGGGAGTCGAAGCGGGACTGGTGGTCGCGGCGGACATAGAGGTACGCCGGTGAACCCGGGCCGCCGTTCAGGTACTTGTAGGTGCAGCCGACCGCCAGGTCCACGCCGTGTTCGTCGAGGCCGACCGGCAGGGCGCCCGCGCTGTGGCACAGGTCCCAGACGGACACGGCGCCCGCCGCGCGGATCGCGGCCGTCAGCGACGGCAGGTCGTGCAGGCGGCCCGTGCGGTAGTCGACGTGGTTCAGGAGCACCGCGGCCGTGCGTCCGCTCAGGGCGTCCGGGACCTCCTCCGGCGCCACGGGGCGCAGGGTGCGGCCCGTCATCCGGGCCGCCGACGCGGCGATGTAGCCGTCCGTGGGGAACGTCGTCGCGTCGACCAGGATCTCGTCCCGGACGCCCGCCCCCTCCCGGCCCTCTCCACCCCCGCCGGCGAGGCGCACCGCGCCCACGACCGCCTTGAACACGTTCACACTGGTCGAGTCGCCGACGACGATCTGGCCGGGCGCCGCGCCCACCAGCGGCGCGATCCGGTCGCCGATCCGTTCCGGCGCCGTCCACCAGCCGCTCTCGTCCCAGGACCGGATCCGCAGCGAACCCCACTGCCGGCGCACGACGTCCTCGACCCGGCCGGGCACCGAGCGCGGCAGGGCGCCGAGCGAGTTCCCGTCCAGGTACACCGTGTCGTCGAGGACGAACTGCGCGCGCAGCTTGCCCAGTTCGTCGGTGGCGTCCAGCGCCGCCGCCCGGCCCTCAAGCGATTCTCTTGATCCCTTTGCTTCCCCGGCCGGCTCAGACATGGGACCTGGCCGTCCACAGCTCGGGGAACACGTTCTTGCGGGCCCGCTTCTCCAGCCAGGCCACGCCCGCCGAGCCGCCGGTGCCCGTCTTGGAGCCCATCGCGCGGCGGGTGGCGACCAGGTGGTCGTTGCGCCAGCGCCAGACCAGCTCGGCGACATCGGTCAACGCCTCGCCGAGGCGGGCCAGTTCGGAGCTCTCGTCGCCCGCGTAGAGGTCCGTCCAGACGGCCTCGACCTCGGGAGAGGGATCGTAGCGACCGGAGACGTCCCGCTGGACGACCGAGGGCGGTATCGCGTGGCCGCGCCGCGAGAGGAGCCGCAGCACCTCGTCGTACAGGCTCGGCTCGTGCAGGGCCTTCTCCAGCTCGGCGTGGACGCGGGGCGCGCCCCGGTGCGGCACGAGCATGGACGCGGACTTGTCGCCGAGCAGGAACTCCATCCGCCGGTACATGGCCGACTGGAAGCCGGAGCCCTCACCGAGGGCGCTGCGGTACGAGTTGAACTGGGCCGGAGTGAGCTGGCCGAGGGGCTTCCAGGAGGCGTTCAGCGCCTCCAGCTCCCGTACCGACCGTTTCAGGGCCGCCACCGCGACCGGTATCCGGTCCTCGCGCAGCGCCTTCGCCGCGGTCTCCCACTCGTGCACGATGACGGTGAACCACAGCTCCATGACCTGGGTGGTCACCAGGAAGACCATCTCTCCGGGGTCGTCGGAGAGGGTGTGCTGGAGGTGGGTCAGGACGTCCGCCTGGACGTAGTCCTCGTAGGGAGTCGTTCCCTGGAAGTCGAGATGCGGGGTCTCGGGCTCCGAAGCCGTTTTGTGGGCCTCGCCGTGCTGAGCCTGTTGGGACATCGCTGTCTCCTGCTGTACTCCGGGTAGCGGTCCGCCCCTGCCGAATTCCGACACGGGGGCCCCGGTCCCCAACCGGCATCCTCCACAATCGTGCCCCGAAACCGCAAGGTCCGCCTGGTCACACCAGGCGGACCTGCACGTACGCGGCCCTCGGCGGGCTCGTGGGACCGGCCCGGGGCTCTAGCCCAGGGTCTGGGCTGCGGCCGGGGAGGAGTCCTTCAGGAACTGCGCGCAGCGCTCGTACTCCGCCTGCTCGCCGATCGCCTGGGCGGCGCGGGCGAGACCGTGCAGGGCGCGCAGGAAGCCGCGGTTCGGCTCGTGCTCCCACGGCACCGGGCCGTGGCCCTTCCAGCCGCCGCGGCGCAGGGAGTCGAGGCCCCGGTGGTAGCCGGTACGGGCGTACGCGTACGACTCGACGACGCTGCCGCGCTCGTACGCCTCGTCGGCCAGCTGGGCCCAGGCGAGGGAGGACGTCGGGTACTTCGCGGCGACATCGGCGGGCGCCGTGCCGTTCGCGAGGAGCTCGCGCGGCTCCGGGTCGTCGGGCAGGTGGGTCGGGGGCGGTCCCCCGAGAAGGTTCTCGTGAATGGCCATGGGTTCCAGTTTGCGCTATCCGCCGCCGTCGCGGGCTCCGCGGGGGGCTACTCCCGGGGATGGGCTGCCCCCGGGACGGAGATGGACTGCTCCCGGGGGCGGGGGCACGGACGGGGCACGGACGGGCTACTCCAGCCGCCCCCGCGACCGGTTCGGCTCCAGCGGCGGAGCCGTCACACTGCCGTGCGTGAGGCATTCCGGGCGCAGACAGCCCGGCGGGGGCTTGCGCACGGTCGCGAAGGCGATCACCGCGCCCACCACCAGGATGCCCGCGCACAGGGGCATGGCCCGCCGGAACGCGTCGTCGAAGGCGTCCGCCGACCGGTACGCCTCCTCACCCATCCCGGCCAGCAGCGGCAGCGCGGCCACCGCGACGAGACCGGCGGCGCGGGCCGCCGCGTTGTTGATGCCGCTGGCGAGCCCCGCCCGGCCGGTGTCCACGGAGGCCAGCACGGTCGCGGTGAGGGGCGCGACGAGCGTCACCATGCCGGTGCCGAGCACCAGGACGGCGGGCAGCACGTCGGACACGTACGAGGCGTCCTCGCCCACTCTCAGCATCAGCAGCATCGCGGTCGCGCACAGCAGCGGGCCGACGGTGAGCGGGATGCGCGGGCCGATGCGCTGGGCCAGCTCGCCCGAGCGGGCCGACAGCAGCAGCATCAGGACGGTGGTCGGCAGCAGCGCCGTACCGGCGCCCAGGGCCGAGTATCCGGCCACCACCTGGAGCTGGACCGCGGAGAGGAAGAAGAACCCGCCGAAGGCCGCGTACACGCACAGGGTGACGAGGTTGACCGCCGTGAACTGGCGGGACGCGAAGATGTCGAGCGGCATCATCGGGTCGGCCCGCCGCTTCTCCACTGCCACGAAGGCGACCCCCGCCGCGACACCGGCCGCCGCCGTCACCGCCACCACGGGCACCGAGCCGCCCGGCGCCTCGATGAGGGCGTACGTCACCAGGGCCAGCGCCAGTGCGCCGAGGGCGGCGCCGAGCACGTCGAAGCCGCGCCCGTGCACCCGGCCGTCCTTCGACTCCGGTACGTGTCTGAGGGCGATCGGGGCGCACAGCAGGGCGAGCGGGACGTTCAGGAGGAACACCCAGCGCCAGCCGGGGCCGTCCACCAGCCAGCCGCCCAGGAACGGGCCGACGGCCGCGCCGATACCGCCGAAACCGGACCACAGGCCGACGGCCCGCGCCCGGTCGTCCGGGTGGAAGGACGCCTGGATGAGGGCCAGCGAGCCGGGGGTGAGCAGCGCGCCGCCGACCCCCTGGAGCGCACGGGCCGCGACGAGCACGCCCGCGTTCGGCGCGAGACCGCACAGCAGGGAGGCCGCCGCGAACCAGACCACGCCGACGACGAACACCTTCCGCCGTCCGAAGCGGTCGCCCAGGGCGCCGCCCAGCAGGATCAGGCCGGCGAGGGTCAGCATGTAGGCGTTGACGGTCCACTGGAGGCCGGCCAGGTCGGCGTCGAGGTCGCGGCCGATGGTCGGCAGCGCGACGTTCACCACGGTCGAGTCCAGCATCGCCATGCTCGATCCGAGGACCGTGGTCAGCAGGATCCACTTGCCCGAGGCGGAGGACATCCGGACGGCCGGGGACGGGGACGCGGACGGGTCCGGGGACGGGGCCGGAGACTCCTTCGGCGGGTCCGGTGGGGGCGTTGGGGCAGCCATGTTCCGGATCATACGGACATACGGCGGGGCCCGGTCGTCCCTGTGGACAACCGGGCCCCGCGTACAGAACGCCTACGAGACGCTACGAGACGCCTACGGGTTACGGGCGGTTACTTGATCTTCGTGCCCGTGGAACGCAGGTTGCCGCAGGCCTGGGTGACGCGCGCGGCCATCGAGCCCTCGGCGAGCTTGCCCCAGGTGCGGGGGTCGTACGTCTTCTTGTTGCCGACCTCGCCGTCGACCTTCAGGACGCCGTCGTAGTTGCGGAACATGTGGTCCGCGACCGGGCGCGTGAACGCGTACTGCGTGTCCGTGTCGATGTTCATCTTCACGACGCCGTTCTCCAGGGCCGTGCGGATCTCCTCCTCGGTGGAGCCGGAGCCGCCGTGGAAGACGAAGTCGAACGGGGACGGCTTGTTGTACTTCGCCGCCACGCCTTCGTTCAGCTCCTTGAGGAGCTCGGGACGCAGGACGACGTTGCCCGGCTTGTAGACGCCGTGCACGTTGCCGAAGGACGCGGCCAGCAGGTAGCGGCCCTTCTCGCCCAGGCCCAGGGCCTCGACCGTACGGAACGCGTCGTCGACCGTGGTGTAGAGGGAGTCGTTGATCTCGTGCGTGACGCCGTCCTCCTCGCCACCGGTCGGGGTGATCTCGACCTCAAGGATGATCTTCGCGGCGGCGGCGCGGGCCAGCAGCTCCTGGGCGATGGCCAGGTTGTCGTCGAGGGTCTCCGCGGAGCCGTCCCACATGTGGGACTGGAACAGCGGGTTCTGACCGGCCTTGACGCGCTCCTCGGAGACCGCGAGCAGCGGACGCACGTACCCGTCGAGCTTGTCCTTCGGGCAGTGGTCCGTGTGCAGGGCGACGGTGACGTCGTACTTCTTGGCGACGATGTGCGCGAACTCGGCGAGGGCGACCGCGCCGGTGACCATGTCCTTCTTGTGCTGGCCGCCCAGGAACTCCGCACCGCCGGTGGAGATCTGGATGATGCCGTCGCTCTCGGCCTCCGCGAAGCCGCGGAGCGCAGCGTGCAGGGTCTGCGTCGAGGTCACATTGATGGCCGGGTAGGCGAACTTGCCTGCCTTCGCCCGGTCGAGCATCTCGTTGTAGACCTCGGGGGTTGCGATGGGCATCTGTCCGCTCCTTGTATGTGCGGGTGGCGTTCTGCTGAGAACCCTGACCTAGGGGGCGACGTCATCGTCGGCCCCATCTTTCCAGACATGACCGGATGCTCCGGCCTCGGTGTTCGACCCTGTGGACAACTGATCACCCGGGACCGGGGTCAGACGAGACCCAGCTCGTCCTTGGAGTACGCGAAGAGGTACGGGACCCCGGCGGCTTCCTGGATCTTCTCCGCGGCGCCGGTGGCGCGGTCGACGATCGTCGCCACGCCCACGACCTCGGCGCCGGCCTCGCGCACGGCCTCGACGGCGGCGAGCGGGGAGCCGCCGGTGGTCGAGGTGTCCTCGACGACGAGTACGCGGCGGCCCGCGATCTCCGGGCCCTCGACCCTGCGCTGCAGGCCGTGCGCCTTGGCCTCCTTGCGGACGACGAAGGCGTCCAGGCGCCGGCCGCGCGCGGCGGCGGCGTGCAGCAGGGCCCCGGCCACCGGGTCGGCGCCCATGGTGAGGCCGCCGACCGCGTCGAAGTCCAGGTCCGCCGTCAGGTCGAGCAGCACCTGGCCGACCAGCGGGGCGGCCTCGCCGTCCAGGGTGATCCGTCGCAGGTCGACGTAGTAGTCGGCCTCGATCCCGGAGGAGAGGGTCACCTTGCCGTGGACCACGGCCTTGTCCTTGATCTGCTGCAGCAGCTCGCCGCGTGCGTCGTCGCTCATGCGGGTCAGCTTAGAGGCGGCGCCAGGTCCAGGTGGTCGCGGCTTCGAGGGGCTCGATGGGGGTGACCAGGCGGGGCAGGGTGTTGAGGCCGTTGGGCGGCCCGGTCTGCGGCTCCACGCACACCGCGGCCTCCTGCTCGTCGTACACGACGACCCACTGCTCGCGGCTGGCCACGTTCAGCTCCAGCCGGCCGGGCCAGGTGAGGGTGACGTCGACGCCGTCGGGCATCCCGAAGCAGTCGTCCCAGGGGCTCGGCCGCGGGTCGATCCGGCGGCCGGTCGGCAGGTGGTCGTCGCCGCGCTCCTCCTGCCAGGCGGCGCTGAAGTCGACGCGCACGCCTTCCTCCCCACCGAGGTCGCGGTTGAACCAGGGATGCCACCCGATCTGCGCCGGGAACGAATCGCCGTACGTCTCCACCGACATGGTGAGCGTCAGGGAGTCCTCGGTCAGCTTGACGACCTGGGTGACGCGGCCCGCGTACGGCCAGGGGTCGACGAGGTCGTACGTGATGACGGCCTCGTCGGCGCTCGTACGGGCCGTGCGCCAGGCTCCGTCGCGGGCGGTGCCGTGGATGGCGTGCGGTGGGGAGTTGAGGGGGAGCTGGTGGGGGGTGGCGCCGTTCAGGAAGCGGCCGTCCCTGGTGCGACCGCACCACGGGACCATGGGGAAGCAGCCGAACTTGGGGCCCTGGCGCAGCAGTTCGACGCCGCCGACTGTCAGTCCGCCGATTCGTCCGCCGTTGCCCGGCTGCACGGTCGCTTGCGCGTCGCCGGCGGTCAGCGTGATGTCTTCGTTACTCACGCGGGAGACCCTACGGGGTGCGGCCCGCGCACCGGGCCGCACCCCGCCTTCAGAGCCGCGAGGCCCCCACGCAGCACGCCCCCAGACCGTCCCTGCCGGCCGCGCAGTTCCCCGCGCCCCCAAAAGACGGCGTCCACGCGTCCGTCTCCTGCGGGCCGCCGGGGGCTGCCCCCCTTAAGGGGCGCGGGGAACGGCGCACTCACCCACAGCGCGCCCGCGGACCAAGGCGCCCCGGCCCCGCGCCGGCGGTCAGCGGCGTTTGCGGAGGGCCCGGCCCACCACGATCGCCGAGGCCAGGGCGAAGGCCGCCGCGGGCGCGGCCCAGCGAAGGGCCGCGCTGCCGCCCGCGGACTCGGGCGCCGGCACGGGCGCGTACCGGCCCCGAGGCGGCGCATGGTCGACCTCCTCCGCGCTGCGGCCGATCATCGTGCGCCGCGCGTGCGCCGCCTCGGCCGGTGCCCCCGGCGGCGAAGTCCCGTCGTCCTCGAAACCGCCGGCGAAGTCGCCCTCCGCGAACGGCACGTGCGAGGAGGGAGACTCCTCCACCGGCTCGGAGTCGGGGTCGGGCGCGGACTCGGCGAGCGTCTCTTCCGGCGACGACGGTCCCGTATCCGGAGCCGGAGCCGGATCCGGCGACGACGGCTCCGTCGCCAAGTGCTCCGCGAAGCGGTTCAGCAGGCGGGTCGTCGCCGACGCCACCTCGTCCGCCGGCAGATCGGTGACCCGGCCGTCGGCAGAAGCCGTACCGGTGAAGGTGAGGGTCGAGCCCCCCTCGGCCGGGCGGAGGGCCAGCGTGAGCGCGAGCTTCACCGAGCCCGTACCCCTGGCCTCCGTGGCGTCCGCCTCGACGGAGTACGAGCCGTCGTCCCGCGGAGAGACACCGAGCGTGCCGCGGTACGTGATGGAGTGCCCGCCGAAACGTACTTTCAGGCGGCCGGAGACGGGCGCCGTCCCCGCGTCCTGCTGGAGACCGGGCAGCGCCCGGGCCACCCGCGCGGGATCGGCGAGCGCCTCGCGCAGACGCTCGACGGGAACCGGAACGAACACCTCATGCTCCATGTCGGCCGAGCCTACCCAGCACCACCCGTACCGCACCCGTACATGCGGGGATTCCCCCGGATCCACCGCGGACGGACGCGCAGATGGACGCCCGGACGGACTCAGTCGGCGTATCTCGGGTGCACCAGTGTGGAGGGCGGGAGGCCGCCGAGCCGGGTGCGCTCCGCGGCGCGGACGCCCGCCTGGAGGGACGGCACGCCCGGCGCCCCCGCCGCCGTCCCGAGGCGCGGTCGCGTGCGCGAAGCGAGCACGTACCCCCAGTCGTGCGGGACCCGCGACCCGTCCGTCACCTCGGAGTCCCGGCCGCCGACGGAGTACGGCACGGTCCGCAGCCCGGCCGCCCGTACCGTCGCGTCGACGGTCCAGAAGGCCCGCGGCCGTGCCCCCACGGGCCCGGCGTGCACGACGAGCCGCCCTCCGTCGCTGAGCACCGCACGGGCCAGCCCGTAGAACTCCAGCGAGTACAGCTTCGTACTGGACGTGTTCTCGGGGTCGGGCAGATCGGAGACCACCACGTCGTACGCGTCCCGCGGGGCCTGCCGCAGCCACCCGAACGCGTCCGCGGCGACGACCCGCACCCGCGGATCCCCGTACGCGTGGCCGTTCAGCGTGGACAGCGCAGGATCCGTGCGCGCCAACTCCACGAACTCGGTGTCGAGTTCGACGACGTCGACATGCCGTACGCCCCGGTGCCGCAGCACCTCGCGCACGGCGAGCCCGTCGCCGCCGCCGAGGACGAGCACGCGCGCGTGGGGGCCGTTCATCGCGGGGTGGACGAGGGCTTCGTGGTAGCGGCGCTCGTCGCTGCCGCTGACCCTCAGCCGCCCGTCGAGGTAGAGGTCGAGACGGCGGCCGTCCGTGCCGCCGGTGAGGACGACGTCCTGGACGTCGGTGTGCATCGCCACCCGTACGTCCCTGCCGTACATGGCGTGCCGCGCGGACCGCTCGAAGTCGTCGACGAGGACGGCGGCCGAGGCGAGCAGTGCGAGGACGAGGAGGTTGGCGACGACCAGCAGCCAGCAGCCGCGCCGGGTCAGGTCCTGCCGGAACAGGCCCAGGACGAGCGCGCCGCCCGCGATCGCGTTGACCGTCCCGGTGATCAGGGTCGCGGTCAGCTGGCCGAGCAGGGGCAGGAGCAGGAAGGGGAAGGCGAGTCCGCCGGCCAGGGCGCCCACGTAGTCCGCGGCGAACAGGTCGGCGACCGCGCCGCCCGCGTCCTGCCGGCGCACGCGCTGGATCAGCTCCATCAGCAGCGGCACCTCGGCGCCGATGAGCAGGCCGATGGCGAGGGAGAAGGCGACAAGCAGATAACTGGAGCCGTCGGCCCAGGCGCCGCCCCAGTCACCGGTCCAGGCGAAGACGGCGTACAGGGCCATCGCGCTGCAGCCGCCGACCAGGGCGAGCAGGGCCTCCACGGCGCCGAAGCCGGCCGCGGCGCGACAGCGCAGCCGTTTGGCGAGGAGCGAGCCGATGCCCATCGCGAAGACCATCACGGACAGGACGACGGAGGCCTGGGTGATGGAGTCGCCGATCAAGTACGAGGCGAGGGCCACCAGTTCCAGTTCGTACACGAGTCCGCAGGCCGCGCAGACGAACACGCCGGTGAGGACGAGGAACCGCCCGGTGGCCGGCCTGACCGGCAGACGCGCCTGGCCCGCGCCGCGGCGGGGCGGCGGGGCCGTACCGGGCGGGGCGGGCGCGTGCGGCTCGATCACCCAGGGAACGCTACGTCACCGGTTCACTGCGTCCTGTCACCCACACGTGTGTAAATCCCGTCACCTGTGCATACTTCGGCCGTTTCGGGGACGCCCACCGCCGGGCGGACGGCGACCCCGGAGGCGACCGGGTCTAGAGGGGAGCCGGTACCCGTACCCCCACCTTCGTGCGGGTGGCGACGAGTTGGCCCTCCTGGGGGTAGGCGTGCCAGGTGCGCCAGTGGACTTGACCCTCGTGCCGCTGCGCGAGCATCGCGGTGAAGGCGTGGGGGCTGCCGGGGAAGACCCCCGCCAGTCCGTTCGGATGGTCGGCGACGAGGGCGAGCAACTCCTGGGCGCGGCCCGCGAATGATCCGCGCGACAGCGTCTCCACGCGCGCGGCGAACTCGTACTCCCAGTCGCCCACCCGCTTGGCGACGCCGAGCGGCAACGGTGTGCTGCTGCCGGCGATACAGGCGACGGTCTCCGAACAGCTGCCCCGCTCCTCCTCCAGGAGCACCTGGTGGGACGCGCCGAGCAGTCTCAACTGGAGCTTCGCCCCGGAGAGTTCGATGTCGAGTGTGGCGAGCGCGGGCAGCGGTTCGCGTCCGAGGGCCCAGGCGAGGTCGGCCGCGCGCGTGTCGGTGTAGGCGGTGTTGAGGGTCGTGAGCATGGGTCGGCTCCGCTGCACGCAAGGGTGGGGTCGGTCCGTCGCACCCCGGTCGGCGCCGGGCGGTGATCCGGGCCCGGTCGGCCAGGTCAGAAGAATGTTCCGGGGTCTGCGTCGGCGATACGAGGGAATCATGAACAGCGCGTCCGTCATAGCGTTTTTACCCAACTTCGTGGGGTTTCCATCCCCCCGAGGGCTCCACAGCTCAACTGTTCAATCAGAAATTGCGCCCTTAGCTCACACGTACGCCCTCACGCCCCCTCAACGACGAAGCGCCCGCCGGGAGATGACTCCCGGCGGGCGCTCCTCGGAACCGGACGGTCCGGACGCGGTCACCCCGCCCGGAACTCGGCTGTCGCCCGGAGCTCAGCTGCCCCGTGTCAGCTGCCTCCGCCGCAGCCGCCCCCTCCGCCACCGCCCCCGCAGGACGAACCGCCGCCGCAGGACGAACCCCCGCCACACGAGGAGTGGTGACCCGACGAGCCGCTGTCACCTCCGCCGACCGCTCCGCCGCTCGCCCACCAGCTGTCGCTGTTGCGGCGCGGACGCGCCCTGCCCCGACCGCGCCCCCGGCCGGCGGATGCGATCCGCGCGACCACGACCACCACGAACCCCACGACGAACAACGCCAGGATGATGCCGATGACCATGGCGCCACCCTCCTTCCGTTCCCCCGAAGCGGCCCCCCGTGGGCTCTGCTTCTCGTCTTGTCTGCTGTCGGCTGCTGCCTGTTTCCTGCCGTGATCCCTGCTGTGGTTATTGCTGTGCTTCGCGCCGCACACCCGGGTGACTTCCGGCGTGTGCTCCTTGCGTGGGAGGGGGATGCCCTCTGGCCTCGCGGGCCAAAGCAGAGTTGAGCAACTTCAGAGCCTTCTCCGCGGGCAACGGCCCCCGGCCCGCACAGAAGCGCGGGTCGGACCGGCTCGACCGTCAGCTGCCTACATCTCTGCGCGGCCCGCCGCATGAGCCTCGTGGTTCCCGCACTCCGCCGTGATCTCGGCCGTCGCCCGGGCCGCGGTGACGAAGTCGTCGACCAGCGGCGAGGTGCGCGATGCCGCCGTCGCGAGGCACACCTGGTCGGGCGCGAGTTCCGGGACGGGTACGTAGCTGATGTCCGGACGTGAGTGGAACACCGTCGACGAACGCCCCACGAACGAGATGCCCCGGCCGGCCGCGACGTGCTCGAGCTTCTCCTCCACGCCGCGCACCCGGAGCCCGGAGTCGGGGTGCGGGCGCCTGGTGGGGTGGGTGCTCGGGCCGGCATGCCAGACCAGCGGTTCACCGGCCAGGTCGGCCTCGGTGACCTCCTCCTTGCCGGCCAGCCGGTGGCCCGCGGGCAGCACCACCATGAGCGGCTCGGTGTAGAGCGGGGTCACGCGCAGGCCGGCCTCGTCGATGGGCAGCCGCACATAGCCGACGTCGATGCGGCCGTCGAGCAGCATCGGGGCCTGGTCGTCCCATTCGATCCGCTGTACGTCCACGACCACGTCCGGATGCCTGGCCTCGAACGCCTGGGCCGCCGGGATTACCGGGATACCGGTCCGGAAGCCGACCGCCAGCCGCCGGCTGCCGCGGGCGGCCACGGTCACCCGGCGGCGGACCGCGCCCGCGGAGGCGAGCAGCGGACCGGCGTCGGCCAGCAACTGCCGGCCCGCGTCGGTCAGCACCACGCCGTGGCGGTCCCTGGTGAACAGCGGGGCGCCGAGATCCTGTTCCAGCGCGCGGATCTGCCGGCTGAGCACCGGCTGCGCGATATGCAGCTCTTCGGCGGCGCGGCCGAAGTGCAGCTTTTCGGCGACGGCGAGGAAGTAGCGCAGTTTGCGCAGGTCCAGATCCATGGAACCTCCCGGCCCGGTGATGCCTTCAGGGTATCACCGGGACCAAAAGAGGTCTTGGACGCCCACTCAGGTAAATGACAGGCTCAATAGGTACCCGATGGGGCCGGAGCGAATTCGGCACAAGAATTCGGGGCGGAATTCAGAACAAGATTCCACCTCGGGAATCGGAAGCCGGACTTGACGGCGGGGCCCTGAATCAGAATTTACGTTTCATGCATCGAGGCAGGCAACCAATGAGCAGCATCAGCATCATCGGCGTGGGCAACATGGCCCGCACTCTGGCCGGCCGGGCACTCGCCGGCGGCAACGCCGTCGAGATCATCGGCCGCGACCCGGCCGGAACGAAGGAAGTGGCCGCCGCGCTCGGCGGCGCCACCGCCGGGACGGCCGGCGCCGCCCCGGCCGGGGACATCGTCGTCCTCGCCGTGCCGTACTCCGGCGCGTTGGCGGTGGTCGGCGAGTACGGGGACGCACTGCGCGGCAAGATCATCATCGACGTCACCAACCCCGTGTCCCCCGATCTCACGGGCCTTGTGACCCCCGACGGCAGTTCCGGCGCACAGGAGATCGCCGAGGCCGCCCCCGTCGGCACGCATGTCGTGAAGGCGTTCAACACGCTGTTCTCCAATGTGCTGGCCGCCGGCCCGGTCGAGGGCCGCCCGTTGGACGTGTTCATCGCCGGTGACGACCCGCAGGCGAAGGCACGCGTGTCGGCGTTCGCCGAGAGCCTGGGACTGCGCCCGCTGGACACCGGGCCGCTGCCGATGGCGCGGACGCTGGAGAGCGCCGGCCTGTTGATGCTGGGCCTCGTCGCCCATTCCATCAAGCACACCGACTTCTCCCTCGGCGTCAGCGTTCCCGGCTGAGCGCACCCGCCCCCACCACTTCTCGCGTCACATCGTTCACAAGGAGCAGCAGCGTGCGCGTTTTCGTCACTGGCGGGACCGGCCATTCCGGTTCGTACATCATTCCCGAGCTCGTCGCCGCCGGGCACGAGGTCACCGGTCTGGCCCGGTCGGACGCGGCCGCGGCGGCGGTGTCCGCGCTCGGCGCGAAGGTGCGTCGCGGTGACCTGGAGGATCTCGACGGGCTCAAGGAGGCGGCCGCGGATTCCGACGGCGTCGTCCACGTGGCGCACCGGCAGGACCTGCTTCCGTCCGGCGGGATCGACGCCGTGGCCGCCGCGGAGCTGCCGATCATGCTCGCGTACGGCGAGGCGCTGGAGGGGACCAGAAAGCCGCTGGTCGCGGCGGGGAGCATCGGCTCGCCGGGCAACCTGGGCCGGCCGGTCACCGAGGAGGACCCGGCCCTTCCCGGCGGCGACGAGCACAAGGGCACCCTGCGGGTTCGCAACGTCGTGGAGAGCGCCGTGATCGGCCTCGCCGAGCGGGGGGTGCGGTCCTCGGTCGTGCGGATCGCCAACATCGCGCACAGCACGACCGATCGGGCCGGCTTCCTGGTGCAGCTGATAGCGCTCGCGAAGGAGAAGGGCTTCGTCGGCTACCCCGGAGACGGCGCGAACCTGTGGAACGCCGTGCACGCCCGCGACGCCGCCTCCTTGTTCCGCCTGGCGCTGGAGAAAGGACCCGCCGGCACCTATTGGCACGCGGTCGGCGACGGGGCCGTTCCGCTCCGTGAGATCGCCGAGGCCATCGGCAGCCGTCTGGGCCTGCCCGTCGTGAGTGTTCCCGCGGACGTGCTCATGGTGCCGGGATATTTCGGATTCCTCGCGAACATGGTCACGCAGAATTACCCGGCGTCCAATCTCATCACCCGCCGGACCCTCGGCTGGGAACCCACTCGGCCCGGCCTGCTCGCCGATCTGGACAACGGCCATTACTTCCCCGCCGGCTGACGGCAGGGACCCGAATCTCGACGGGTCCGGCGAACCACAAGGGTCCGGCTCTTCTGAAAGGACGCCGCGGAACATGGCGACTGTGGGATTCATCGGAAGCGGAAACATCGGCAGTACCGTCGCGCGGCTCGCCGTCGAGGCCGGGCACCAGGTCGTGCTCAGCAACTCGCGCGGTCCCGGAACGCTCGCGGACACGGTCGCGGAACTGGGGCCGCGGGCGTCCGCGGCGACGAGCGAGGGGGCCGCGGCGGCCGGTGACATCGTCGTGGTCACGGTGCCGGTCAAGGCGTTCCCCGACCTGCCGGCCGGGCCACTGGCCGGGAAGACGGTCATCGACACGTGCAACTACGGCCCCGAGCGTGACGGGCACATCCCCGAGCTCGACAGCGAGTCGCTCACATCGAGCGAACTGCTGCTGCGGTACCTCCCGGGCGCCACGGTCGTGAAGGCGTTCAACAACATCTTCTTCAAGCACCTGCTGTCGCTCGCCCGCCCGGCGGGGGCGCCCGGCCGCTCGTACCTGCCGATCGCCGGGGACTCCGCGCAGGCGAAGGCGGCGGTGACCGAGTTCATCGGATCCCTCGGGTACGGCGTCGTGGACGCGGGCCCGCTGGCCGACGGCCGGCGGCAGGCGACGGGCACGCCGGTGTGGGGGACGCCGTACGGGCCGTACTCGGACGAGAAGGGCCGGCCGGCCGACGAGGAAGCCATCCGCGCGGCACTGGCCGCCGCGACGCGGTGACCGCGAGCCGGTGACCGCGAGCCGGCGGGCCCGGCCGTGAGCGTGAGTTGAGCTACTCCCGCGGTTGAGCGCAGGATGGCCGTCATGACCTCCAGTGCACGCCGCCCCCTCCTCAACCGCCGGCTCGCCGAGTTCGGCACCACGATCTTCGCCGAGATGTCGGCCCTGGCCCTGAGTACCGGCTCGATCAACCTCGGCCAGGGCTTCCCCGACACCGACGGCCCCGAGGAGGTCAGGGAGGCGGCCGTGCGGGCGCTGCGCGACGGCCGCGGCAACCAGTACCCGCCGGGGCCGGGCGTCCCGGAGCTGCGTACGGCGATCGCCGCGCACCAGGAGCGCCGGTACGGGCTGACGTACGACCCCGCGACCGAGGTGCTGGTCACGGCGGGCGCCACGGAGGCCATCGCGGCCACCCTGCTCGCCCTGCTGGAGCCCGGCGACGAGGTGATCGCCCTGGAGCCGTACTACGACTCGTACGCGGCCTGCATCGCGATGGCGGGCGGTACGCGCGTGCCGGTCACCCTGCGGCCTCACGAGGAGACCGGGGGCGACGGCGCCGTGCGGCGGCGGTTCCGGCTGGACCTGGACGAGCTGCGGGACGCGGTCACGGACAACACCCGGCTGCTGCTGATCAACACCCCGCACAACCCGACCGGCACGGTCCTCACCCGCGCGGAGCTCACCGCGATCGCCGAGCTGGCCGTCGAGCGGGATCTGCTGGTGGTCACGGACGAGGTGTACGAGCACCTGGTCTTCGGCGCGGCCGAGCACATCCCGCTCGCGACGCTGCCCGGGATGCGCGGGCGCACGATCACCATCGGGAGCGCGGGCAAGACCTTCTCGTTCACCGGCTGGAAGGTCGGCTGGGTGACCGCCTCACCCGATCTGGTGACGGCGGTGCGTTCCGCGAAGCAGTTCCTCACGTACGTGTCCTCCGGGCCCTTCCAGTACGCGGTCGCCGAGGCGCTGGCGCTGCCCGACACGTACTTCGACGCGTTCCGCGCGGACATGCTGGCCAAGCGGGACCTGCTGAGCGCGGGGCTCGCGGAGGCGGGTTTCGCGGTGTTCCGGCCGGCCGGGACGTACTTCGTCACCACCGACATCCGGCCGCTGGGCGAGAGCGACGGTTTCGCGTTCTGCCGGGCCCTGCCCGAGCGGGCCGGTGTCGTCGCGATCCCGAACGCGGTCTTCTACGACCACCGGGACGCCGGGGCGCCCTTCGTCCGCTTCGCGTTCTGCAAGCGGACATCGGTCCTGGAGGAAGCGGTGAGCCGGCTCAAGACGCTCGCCGCGTGAGGCGGGTCCGGCCCCGGTGGGGTGGGTGAGGCGGGTGGGGCGGGTGAGGTGCCGGGCTGTCACGGCGGCGCGCCGTACCTGTGGAAAAACGGGGTGAACCGGACCCGCTCGGCCGCGCGTTGCTCGCAAATGGCATGGATTGCCTTCAATGTTCTGATGTGACCCTCGCACGTACCCTCGCGCCCCCCACCGTCACGCCGCCCGCCGCCGAGCGCCCGGCACGGCGTCGCCAGGTCCCGGCCGCCACGATGGGCACGGCCCTCGGGCTGTTCATGGCCGCCCGGCTGCTGGGCGCCGCGGCCGTGGCCATGACCGCCCGGGCGGTCGGCGACCATCCGGTCCTGCTGCTCGGGCGGTCCTGGGACTCCATCTGGTATCTGCGGATCGCCGGGAACGGCTACGGGCGGAGCCTGCGCTTCCATCCCGATGTCGTCCACAGCGATCTGGCGTTCTTCCCGCTCTATCCGGGGCTGCTGCGGGCCGTCACCGAGCTGACCCCGCTCAGCGGCCCGGCGGCGGGCCTGCTGGTGTCGTGGACGGCCGCCGGGGTCGCCGCCTGCGGGATCTACGCGATCGGGGCTCGGCTGCACGACCGGGCGGTCGCCACCGCCCTCGTCCTCCTGTGGGGCCTGCTGCCGCACTCCGTCGTGCTGTCGATGGCGTACACGGAGCCGGTCCTCACCGCCTTCGCCGCCTGGTCGCTGTACGCCGTCCTCACCGACCGGTGGGTGTGGGCGGGCGCCCTCGCGGTGGGCGCGGGGCTGGCCCGGCCGAACGGGTTCGCGGTGGCCGCGGCGGTCCTCGCGGCGGCGGCGTACGAGTTCTGGAGGCGGCGCGGAAAAGTTACCCACAGGCTGTGGACGGGCGCGGCGCTCGCCCCGCTCGGCTGGGTCGCGTACGTGCTGTGGGTGGGGCGGCGGCAGGGTGATCCGCTCGGCGGGTACTTCGAGGTGCAGCGGCTGTGGGGCTCGCGCTTCGACTTCGGCCTCGGCTCGCTGCGCTTCGTCCGGCATCTGCTGCTGGAGGGCGACCTGCTCGTCTTCCCGATGTCGATGGTGATCGTGGCGGCGGCGCTGCTGCTGTACGGGCTGCTGCTCGCGGACCGCGCTCCCGTGCCGCTGCTGGCCTACACGGGCGTGCTGCTGTTCGTGGCGGCCGGCGGCGCCGGATTCTTCGAGTGCAAGCCGCGGTTCCTGCTGCCGGCGTTCCCGCTGCTGCTGCCGCTGGCGTGCGCGCTGGTGCGGACGGCAAAAGCCCGGCCCTGGCACGCGACCCTGGTGGTCGGCGCCCTGGCCGGGCTCTCGTTCGCATACGGGGCGTATCTGGTCGTACTCGCCCACAAGCCGCTGTGACGACAGCCGCTGTGCGGACTACTCGTCCTCTTCGGGCTTCTCGGCCTCGTCGATCTCCTGCTCCAGGCCGAGCTGCTCGACGAGCCACTTGTCGAACTCGATGGCGGCCCGCACCCAGCTGACCGTCGACGACACGAAGTGCTCCAGGCTGACGCCCGTGCCGATGAGCATCTGCGCCTCGCCGATCAGGCGGACGGTGCCGTCGTCGTGCGTGTGGCTGTAGACCTTGGGCCACAGCGTGCGCCGGTTCCAGTCGTCGATCGATTCGAGCAGCTGGTGCTTCTCGTCGATCTGGTGCGGCCGGTCGTAGAACGTCCGCACCGAGAAGACCTGCTGGTCGTCCTCACCACGGAACATGAAGTACGTACGGAACTGCTCCCACGGCGCCGCGAGGTCACCCTCGTCGTCGACGACATACTTCAGCTCCATCTGGTCCAGGAGCTGCTTCACAAGGTCCTGATCCGGGACGACGGGGCCCGCCGGTCCGCCGGGGTTCGGCTCTGGCTGGCCCCCGAAGTTCGGAATCGAGGACGGGTCGATGCTCACCGTGATTTTCCCTTCGTACGGATTCCGCCATCCTCTCCCATCCGGGGCGGGGGCCCGCAACCCCCGCCCCCGCCGGTGACGGAATTCCGCTCAGAGCGTTTTGCCCGGCGCCGGACCGCTCGCCGGGCCCTCCGCCGCGACCGTCACGGGTCCCGTCGCGGGCCCGACGATCAGGCCGTCGCCGAAGACGTCCACACGGACCGTGTCGCCGTCCTTGACCTCGCCGGAGAGGATCTCCTTGGCGAGCCGGTCGCCGATGGAGGTCTGGACGAGTCGGCGCAGGGGGCGGGCCCCGTACGCCGGGTCGTTGCCCTCGTCCGCGAGCCAGGCCAGGGCCTCGTCGGTGATCTCCAGGGTGAGCCGGCGCTCGGCGAGCCGCTTCGAGAGGCGGCCGACCTGGAGCCTGGCGATGCGCTCCAGTTCCGTCTTGTTCAGCGCCGAGAAGACCACCAGGTCGTCGAGCCGGTTGAGGAACTCCGGCTTGAACGAGGCCCTCACCACCTCCAAAACCTGTTCCTTCTTCTCCTGCTCGCTCGTCAGCGGTTCGACCAGGTACTGGCTGCCCAGGTTCGAGGTGAGGACCAGGATGGTGTTGCGGAAGTCGACGGTCCGGCCCTGGCCGTCGGTGAGACGGCCGTCGTCCAGGACCTGGAGCAGGACGTCGAAGACCTCCGGGTGGGCCTTCTCCACCTCGTCCAGGAGCACGACGCTGTACGGGCGCCGACGGACCGCCTCGGTGAGCTGGCCGCCCTCCTCGTAGCCGATGTAGCCGGGAGGCGCGCCCAGCAGACGGGCCACGCTGTGCTTCTCGCCGTACTCCGACATGTCGATGCGGATCATGGCCCGCTCGTCGTCGAAGAGGAAGTCCGCGAGAGCCTTGGCCAGCTCGGTCTTGCCGACGCCGGTCGGGCCGAGGAAGAGGAACGAGCCGGTCGGGCGGTCCGGGTCGGAGATGCCCGCGCGGGTCCGGCGCACGGCGTCCGACACGGCCTGCACGGCCTCGTTCTGGCCGATCAGACGGCGGCCCAGCTCCTCCTCCATGCGCAGGAGCTTCTGCGTCTCGCCCTCCAGGAGGCGGCCCGCGGGGATGCCGGTCCAGGCGCCGACCACGTCCGCGATGTCGTCCGGGCCGACCTCCTCCTTCACCATCGTGCCCTTGGCGGCCTCCACCTCGGCCTCGGAGGCCTCCTCCAGGTCCCTCTCCAGGGTGGGGATCTCGCCGTAGAGCAGCTTGGAGGCGGTGTCGAAGTCGCCGTCGCGCTGGGCCCGCTCGGCCTGGCCGCGCAGTTCGTCGAGCTTCTCCTTCAGCTCACCGACCCGGTTGAGGGACTGCTTCTCCTTCTCCCAGCGGGCGGTGAGACCGCGCAGCTCCTCCTCCTTGTCGGCGAGGTCGCGGCGCAGCTTCTCAAGACGCTGCTTGGAGGCCGCGTCGGTCTCCTTGTCGAGCGCCAGCTCCTCCATGCGCAGCCGGTCGACGACGCGCTGGAGCTCGTCGATCTCGACGGGTGAGGAGTCGATCTCCATGCGCAGCCGGGACGCGGACTCGTCGACGAGGTCGATGGCCTTGTCGGGCAGGAAGCGGGAGGTGATGTACCGGTCGGAGAGGGTCGCGGCGGCGACGAGCGCGCTGTCCGCGATCACGACCTTGTGGTGTGCCTCGTACCGTCCCTTGAGTCCGCGCAGGATGGCGATGGTGTCCTCGACGGACGGCTCGGCGACCAGCACCTGCTGGAAGCGCCGCTCCAGCGCCGGGTCCTTCTCGATGCGCTCGCGGTACTCGTCGAGGGTGGTGGCGCCGACCATGCGCAGCTCGCCGCGGGCGAGCATGGGCTTCAGCATGTTTCCGGCGTCCATGGCCGAATCACCGCCCGCGCCCGCGCCCACGACGGTGTGCAGTTCGTCGATGAAGGTGATGATCTGCCCGTCGGAGTCCTTGATCTCCGCGAGCACGGTCTTCAGGCGTTCCTCGAACTCACCGCGGTACTTGGCCCCGGCCACCATCGCGCCCAGGTCGAGCGAGACGAGCCGCTTGTTCTTGAGGGACTCGGGCACGTCGCCCTTGACGATCCGCTGGGCGAGGCCTTCCACCACGGCGGTCTTGCCGACGCCGGGCTCCCCGATGAGGACGGGGTTGTTCTTGGTGCGCCGGGACAGGACCTGGACGACGCGACGGATCTCCTGGTCGCGGCCGATGACCGGGTCGAGCTTGCCCTCACGCGCCGCGGCGGTGAAGTCGGTACCGAACTTTTCGAGTGCCTTGTACTGGCCCTCGGGATCCGGGGTGGTCACCCGGCGCCCTCCCCTGCTCTTCTCGAACGCGTCCAGCAGCTTCTTGGCGCTGGCCCCCTGCTGGGAGAGTATGTCGCCGACCTGGCCGCCCTTGGCCGCGATCGCGATGAGCATGTGCTCGGTGGAGAGGTACTCGTCCCCGAGCTCCTTGGCCCGCTCCGACGCGTCGGCGATGACGGCGAGCAGCTCGCGGTTGGGCTGCGGCGGGGCGACGGTGGAACCGGTCACGCTGGGCAGCGCGCTCAGGACGCGCTCGGCACCGGCCCGTACGGCGGCCTGGTCGGCCTCGACCGCGGCCAGCAGATCGGTGATGTTCTCGTTCTCCTGCCCGGCCAGCAGCGCGAGCAGCAGGTGCGCGGGGGTCAGGTCCGGGTGGCCCTCGGACACGGCCCGACTGCTGGCCGCGTTGATCGCGTCCCGGCTCCTGTTGGTCAGCTCGGCGTCCACGTTCGCGTTCTCCTCCTCGTACTCACGCTCGTACTCACTCGTACCCGTACTCGTGCCTGTGCTCGCGCCCGTACTCCGGCGTGCCGCACCGGTGTCGGCCGGCGGTACTGGCTGACCCGACCAACGTACACAAAGTTGAGTCTATTCCACTCAAGGGGGTTGGGGGAGACGTCCGGCCGGGTTCCGGGTACCGGAGGGGCGGGCACGTATGCCACCGGTACGGGGGTTAGGTTCCGGACCATGGCCTCGCACCCCGTGAACCCCCTTGATCCCGACGACTCCTACCTCACCTTCTGGCGGGAACGTCACGTGTGCACCCTGAGCACCCTCCGTCCCGACGGCACCCCTCATGTGGTGCCGGTCGGCGTTACATACGATCCCGAGGCCGGTCTGGCGCGGGTCATCGCCAACAAGGCCAGCAGGAAGGTGCGCAACGTGGTGGCCGCCGGACCCGACGGGATGCCGGTCGCCGTCTGCCAGGTGGACGGGCGCCGGTGGGCGACGCTGGAAGGGCGCGCGACGGTGTCCGGGGATCCCGAACGGGTCGCGGAGGCGGTGCGCCGCTACGCCGAGCGCTACAGCAGGACGCCGTCGCCCAATCCGGCCCGGGTGGTCATCGAGATCGCCCTGACGTCGGGCATGGGCAACTACTGACTCGGCCGGTTTCAACCCTTGCGGAACGGCGGGCGCAGCCTGAAACATGCCTGCTGGAACATGCCTGAAAACTGCAGCGGCGTCACCGTGTTCAGGTCACGGTGACGCCGCTGCTGGGGGAAGCGCCTGAGCGATTTACAACGACGGGGGAATCGCGTCAGGCACTGCGGGGGGTGGCTGCGATGGTTCGTACGTCCGGGGCTGCCGGCTCGTCCAGCCGATGGTCGCGCTGATCGAGGTTCACAAAGATCATTCCGTACCGAATGGCGCACCGTACCGGCTGCGGCGCCCCCCGAGGCCGTCGCAGACAGCGGTATGCCCGCACGTCGTCATCGTCGTCCCGGGTCACCACGACCGGCTCTCCGAAGACGGTCACCATCAACGAGTCACCGCTGTGGGGGATGGCGGTGGCCAGGTCGATGAAGTGCCAGCCCGAGCGGTAGGCCGTGGCCATCTCTCGGCGGAAGGATCGGTCGTCGGGAGGAGTCGTCATGTCAGCCCCCGGAACCGTCGTCCACCGGCGGGGCCGGCCAGTGGGAGTCCGGCATGCCCGCGGCCTGCGGGTCGATCGCCGCCGCCGGCCAGTGACTGTCGGCCCGGTCGTCACCCTTCGCGATAGAAGCGTCGCTCAATGCTCCGAATGCCACGACGGCGGAGAAGGCGGCGACAAGCACCGAGCGAAGCATTTTCTTACGCATAGTCGGCTTCGTCCTCACTTGAAAGTTCCGTCTTCCCCCGTCGGGTACGACGATGGCTCATTCGGGCACGTCGTGACCACATAATCGATGCATCATGTTCCTGCACGTTCAGGACCCTGGGGGGTGGAGATTTGACTATAAGTAGAACAAAAGCGACACATCCCCATTCGGTGGCCGAACTGTGTGAGGAAGGTGGACGTCTATACGCAGACGCTCTACGGGTAGGTCGCATCGCCCGCACGGACGTGGAGGCTGCTCCCTGTTTGATGGAGTTCGCGCTGCTTCACCCCGATCCCGACGATGCGGAGTGGCTGCGCCCCGTACCGCCGTCGGTCGCGCTGGCGCAACGACTCAACCCCATCGAGCGGGAGATCACCGACCGCAGACGGCTCTCGATGCAGCTGGCCGATGCATTCGAGCCATTCATGGCCCTGCGGGTCCAGGAGACGACGACCACCAACTCGATCACGGTCCTGGAGGGCAGCGACCGCATCAACGCGGCCCTCAACCTGGCCACCGCACAGTGCCAGACCGAGATGCTCACCATCCAGCCGAGCGACCGCGGTTCGGAGCGCAGCCTGCTGCAGGGGCTGGAGCGCGACAAGCCGATGATCGAACGTGGTGTGCGCATACGGACGCTCTACCAGCACACGGCCCGCTACAGCCCCGAGCGGTTGGGGTACGTGGCCCAGCTCGCGGAGGGCAAGGTCGAGTACCGCACCATCGACGAACTGGTGGAACGCCTCATCGTCTGCGACGAGACGGTCGCTTTCATTCCCACCCGCGACGACCAGCAGGTCGCTCTGGAACTGCGGCACCCCGGCCTCGTCCGTTACCTGATCAAGGTCTTCGAGTTCGTCTGGGGCCGGGCCGTCCCGCTGACCGCCGGCGCCCCCTACGAGACCTCCCCGGACGGCATCACGAACATCCAGCACTCCATCGCGAAACTCCTGGTGGAGGGCCATGTCGACGAGGCGATAGCCCGCCGCCTCGGTATGAACGTACGGACCTGCCGCGCGCACATAGCGAAACTCGCCACCGCCCTGGGCAGCGGCAGCCGTGCGCAGCTCGGCTATCTGATCGCGATGTCCGGAATCCTGAAGCAGGACGGGGCCTCGGAGTGACCGTCTTACACACGGCGCACGAGGTGGAGGAGCTGTGCGCGGCCGGAGCCGCCCTGTACGAACGGGCCCTGCGTGAGGGGCACGTCCACGCGGACCAGGCCGGGGAGGCTCCCTGCCTCATGGACTTCGGACTGCTGCACCCGGCCGTCGAGGACCTGAGCGTGCTGGAACCGGTCGCCCCGGCCGTGGCCCTCCACCGGCTGCTGCGGATCTCCGGGAAGCGCATCGCCGACGAACGGCGGCGCGAGGACCGGCTGACCACGGTGTTCGAACCCCTGATGCGGATCACCGGCCGGTGGACGGCGCCGACGGAGACACCCGCGATCACCGTTCTCAGCGGCACCGGACAGATCAACCAGGCCATCACCGAGGCCATGAGCGAAGCGACGCGCGAGATCCTCTCCATCCAGACCAGCGCCGGACGCGCGGGCGGTCGCCAGGAGGCGTCGGAGGTCGTCGCTCTCCCCCGCGACCAGGCCTTCCTGGACCGCGGCGGTCGCATCCGCGTCCTCTACCAGCACACGCTGCGCCACTCGCCCAGCGTCCTGGCGCGCTACGAACAGCTGCGGGGCGACGTCGAGGCCCGCTCGCTCGACGAACTCACCGACCGCCTCTTCGCCATCGACGGCGCCGTCGCCTTCCTCCCCGCGAACAAGGACGGCACCCTCGCCCTGCGGGTCCGCCATCCCGCGCTGGTCGGGTACTTCGTCACGACCTTCGAGCGGTTCTGGCGGCTCGCCACGCCCATGTACCCGGTCGCCGTACAACCCCCCTCCCTCAACGGCGTCACCCCGCGGCAGCAGGCCATCGCGGGGCTCCTCGTCGAAGGCCACACCGACGCGGTCATCGCCGAACGGCTCGGGCTGAACGTGCGCACCGCCCGCGTCCACATCGCCAGGCTCGCCACGCTCCTCGGCAGCGAGAGCCGGGCCCAGCTCGGCTATCTCATCGGTCGGTCGGGGATCCTTGACGATCGGGAACAGTGAGCGGCTGGAGTTCCGGGGCGCGCGGCGGCCCGTCCAGGCCGGCCTGGGCTATCCGCACCCCCAGCTGCGTACGGCTGGCGGCGCCCAGCGTCTCCGACAGACGGGCGATATGGGCGCGGCAGGTGCGCACGCTGATGCCCAGCCGCTCCGCGACCACCGCGTCCTGGTGCCCCTCGGCGAGCAGCGCCGCGATGGAGCGTTCGCGATGGGTGATGCCCTCGATGCCCGTGTCCGGAAGGGGCGCGGTGAGGGGGATCGCCAGGCGCCAGAGCCGCTCGAAGACGGTGACCAGATAGCCCACCAGCGCCGGGTGGCGCAGCTCCAGCGCGATCGTGCGGTCGGGGCTCGCGGGTATGAACGCGACCGTGCGGTCGAAGACGATGAGCCGCTCGGTGACCTCGTCGAGGGTGCGGGCCTCCGCCGCCTCCTCCATCAGCTCCATGTAGTTCAGCAGGCCCTGGCCGTGCCGGGCCACGTGCGTGTAGAGGTCGCGCATGCGCACACCGCGGCGGCGCAGCGCGAGCGCCCGGTGCAGGCCCTCGGAGAGCTCGTCCTCGCGGCGGATGCCGCCCGGCTGGACGGCCAGCACCTCGGAGGTGCACGCCTCGGTCGCCTCGTCCATCGCGGCACGGATCCGGGGCAGTCCGTCGAGCACCCGGATCGCCACGCCCTCGGAGGGCGAGTGGGCGTCGCCGCCGAGGGCCGAGTACCACTCGAAGGCGGACACCGCCTCGCCCATGCGGGACTGCGTCGCGACGACGTGCTCGTGCATCTCCCGCAGCAGCCGCGTCATGACCTCCTGCGGCGAGGTCGGCACCAGCCAGCCCATGTCGTCGGGGTCGGGGTGCAGCAGCGCCAGCTCGACCAGGCAGGGCACCGACTCGGCGTCCTCGCGGGACACCCGGCCGCGCCGTACCGCCCGGGAGTACACCCGGTCCCCGGCATCGCACAGACGGTCAGCACCGTGCGGATGCGCTTCCGTCCCGTGCCCGGCCATCTCCCCAACCCCCGGTTCCAGCCTCTTTTGCAGCGCAACTATGCGCGGCGTCCCCCCGCTCCGCAACACGGCTCCGCCACGCCACCGCGCCCTATCGGCATACTTGCTCCGCTTTTGCCCCTACCCCCGCATGACGCGTTGCAACAACCTGGTGGCGGGAACAGCACGCAGCCCGGCGCATGTTGACCCCGGCCACCAGGACGCCCCGAGCAATCTTGGCCGGATAGCCACCCGCCGGGGCGCCCGCGGGACGGTGGCGCACCGCCCCGGTCCGCATCCCGACTCATCTCGCACTTCCGTGGGGACTGCCGCCCGTCGGGCGTCACTTGACCGGGGAATGCGGCCGGTCCACGAGACCTGGGATCTCCTGGGCGCGCGTCCGCGCCGGCCGCCGCGACTCTCCGGAGCCGCGAGTACCAGCCATCTCTTGAGATGGCTGGGAGCGGGCCGAATGGGATCGGCCGCGGGGGACCGTGAGGTGACCTCGGGGACCGTGAGGTGATCTCGGGGACCGTGAGGTGACCTCGGGGACCGACAGGCGCACCCGGCCGATCACGGTCGGGTGCGCCGCCCCGCTAGCTCCCCGGAGGGGTCACTTGATGCCGAGTTCCGAGCACGCCGAGCGGTACTTGGCGGTGCAGATCTCCTCGACCGTGTAGATGCCGTCCTGGATGACCGTCGACTCGATGGTGGTCCGGGTCAGGGGTGCCACCTGGACAAGGTTGGCAGGAACGTTTTTGTCCGTGGGGCTGGAGACCTTGTCGGGGGTGAGCGAGTCGAACTCGATGCCGTAGCCGCGGACGCGGGCCACGGCCACCTCGGCGGCGGTCTCCGCCTCCTCGGGGTACGGCTTGTAGACGCTCATGAACTGGTCGCCCGCGAGGATGCGCTGCACCGCGTCCAGCTCCGCGTCCTGGCCGGTGATCGGCGGCAGCTTGGTGACACCGGCGGCCTTGAGCGCGGAGATGACGCCGCCCGCCATGCCGTCGTTGGCGGAGTACACCCCGGCGATGTTGCCGGCGCCGATGGCGGAGATGGCCGCCATCATGTTGGCCCGGGCGTTCGCCGGCTTCCAGTCCTTGGTGTCGTACGACTTGGCGATGGTGACCTTGGCCTTCAGCTCGGTGAGGGCGGCCGCCTTGAACTGGGCGGCGTTCGGGTCCGTCACCGCGCCGTTCATCATGACGATCTTCTGCCCCTTGCCGCCGTCCAGCCGGTCGGCGAGGGCCCGGCCCTGCACCTGCCCGACCTCCTCGTTGTCGAACGAGATGTACGCGTCGATCGGGCCCTCGGCCAGCCGGTCGTACGCGATGACGGGAATTCCCGCCTTCTTGGCCTTCTTCACACCGGCGGCGATGGCGCTGGAGTCCACGGCGTCCAGCAGCAGTACGTCGACCTTCTCGTCCACCATCTTCTGGAGCTGCCGGTTCTGCGCGGCGGCGTCCTGCTCGGCGTTGGCGTAGACGACCTTCCCCTTGCCGTCCGTGAGCGCGTCGACCTTCTTCTTGATGATGGGGTAGTCGAACTTCTCGTAGCGGGAGTTCGCCTTCTCCGGCAGCAGCAGGCCCACCGTGATGTCGTCACCCTTGGTGGGGCTCGCTTCGGCGCCGTCGTCTCCGCTCCCGCACGCGGCGAGGGTCAGGGTCATGGAGGAGGCGGCTACGGCCAGGGCGGTACGACGTATGGCGCGGTTCACTTCAGGTGCCTTCCGGACGAGGGCGACGGTGCGGGCCCAGGTGACAAAAAGACAACGCGGGGGTTCACGGGGCGTCAAGGAGTAACTGCTAACGACATCGCAACAGAAGTCTGTGAAGAGACGGGGACGAAGTCGGGCGGATGCGAGGAGTGAGAATCCACACCACCCACGCACTTCCCCCACTCCCCCACTTCGTGCCTCGTTCGCCCCCTCGCACGACAGATGCGGCAGAACGTCGCGAGAGGTGCTCAAAGGTGACGAACACCACGTCCGGGTCAGCGCGAGCACCTGATCGGCGGCGCACCGATTGCGGTGGGGCGGCTTCCGGATCTTGCTGGGACCAGACAGCTCGTTCCGACCGTGTCCTCCTTCTCCACGGAGTTCCCCATGCGCACGTTCTCCCGATCCCTCATAACTGCCCTGGCCGCGGCCTGCCTTGCCCTGACGGCAGGCACGTCCGCGGCGGCCGCCCCCCGCTCCGCACCCGATCCGGTCCCCGCCGCCTGTGACGTCGACTGGACCGGCCTGGCCGGGATCACGGGTACCGGCACCCTGCAGGAGGCGATCGTCGCCTGCGTCCACGCCTATACGGAACGCGACCTCGAAAGCCGGCTCCAGACCCCGCCGAAACTCCCCGACGAGCAGCGGGAACAGCTCGGGGAGCAAGCCGGGGAGCAGCTGGAGAAACCGCCGGGGAACGAGCAGGCGGAGCAGGACGAGGACTGGACGGGAGCCGGCGCCGGGGACTGGGCGGTCGACCTGTCCTGCGACCTGGCCGAGCTCTTCGAGGAGCCCACGGGGTGCCGCCGGACCCCGTGATCCACTCCGCGCTTCTCGCGTTCGGCAGAACTGGCCGGAAGCAGAACGGGCCGGAAGCTGAACGGGCCGGAACACGAGCACTCGCGGTGGAACGCAAGAACCGCGAGGTCTCACCCTCCGGCCCGTTCGTCGAACTCCGAGGCAGGCAGGGCGGGCGGGCGGACAGGCAGGCGCCGGAGGGGGCTTGGGCTACCGTCTGTCCCAGCCCGCTCCCGCTCCCCACCCGGCGAGGTCCGCGATGCGAAAGATCGTCCTGAGCATGTCCGTCTCCCTCGACGGTTTCTTCGAGGGACCGAACCGCGAGATCGACTGGCACCTGGTCGACGACGAACTGCACCGGCACTTCAACGAACGCATCGGCGCGCTGGGCGGCTTCCTGAGCGGCCGCGTCTCCCACGAACTGATGGCGGCGTACTGGCCGACCGCCGACCGGGACCCCGACGCCCCGGAACCCGTCCGCGAGTTCGCCGCCATCTGGCGGGACATGCCGAAGGTCGTCTACTCACGGACCCTGGACAAGGCCGACTGGAACGCGACCGTCGTACGGGAGGTCGCTCCCGATGTCATCAGGGCGCTCAAGGAACAGCCGGGCGGGGACCTCGCGGTCGGCGGGGCGGAGCTGGCGGCGGAGTTCCGGCGCCACGACCTGATCGACGAGTACCTGATCTACGTCCACCCGGTGCTCATCGGGCACGGCCGCCCCCTCTTCCGCGACACCGACGCGCTCGCCCACCTGCGCCTCGTCGAGTCCCGCGTGTTCGGCAACGGCGTGGTCCTGCTGCACTACACACGCACGGGGGCAGGGGCGCGGGCCCGGACGGAGGCGTAACGGCCCAGGTGCAGCGGCCGAGGCCTGGCGGCCGAGGCGTCCCCAGTAGCCCCCCAGCCGCCCCTCAGCCGCCGTCGTCCGACGGGTGTTCGTGGCCCCGCGGGCGTTCGGGGAACGGCAGGAGGCGGGCGGACGGCCGGTCCGACGGTCGCTCGGACGGCGGCTCCGGCGGCCGGTCGGGGCCCACCGCGTGTTCCTGGCCGGACGCCCGGGCGTGTTCCTCCCAGCCCGCCCGGAACCAGCTCAGCTGATGCTGCTGCAGTTCTTCCTCGGTGAGCACGCGGACGGCGTCCGGGCCCGCGACACGGACCTTCTCGGCCAGTACGCCGAGGAGTTCGCCCACCCCTTCGGCGACACCTTCGGCGACGCGCTCCGCATCGGCCCCACGGCCGCCTCCTGGGTCACCCATCCCGCGCTCCGTTCCCTTCGCCGTCAACCGCCCTCCGGCAGGAACTGCCGTGCCACCTTGGCGAAGAGCTCCCGCAGTTCGGGCGGGACACCCATCCGGCAGGCGGCCTCCTCCGGGCTGAGCCGCAGATGCTCCTCACCCTCCGCGGAGCGGCCGGTGCCGGTGAGCGGCAGATCGTCCTCGGTCAGCCGGCCCGAGCGGATGAGCATCTCCCGCAGGGGCACCCCGAGTACGGCCGCGATGCGCCGCATGGTCTCCAGGTCGGGCATGGACTGCCGCTGGAGCAGCCGGCTCACGGCGGCCCGGTGCACCCCGGCGTCGTCGGCCAGCTTCGAACGGCCGCCGCCGCGCGGGCTGTCGATGTCGTAGCTCCGGGCACGCAGCAGATCCTCGATCCAGCCGGCGAACTCCTGGAGCCCCGCCGCCCGGTACGTCTGATCCGTACGGGCCCCGGCCCGTGAGCTCGAAGCCATGTGTCCGCTCTCCCCTCGTCGCCGGGGCAGCGTACCGATCGCACACCCACCAGCCTGTGTGCGCGCTCGCACGTAACTGTGGAGATTCTGCGACTTCGGTAACTCTGCGCAGCCAAAACGGGATGAGAAGGCCCTCACCGCACCACCCTTCACGGAACGTAATCACTTGCGTACGCGCTCGCAACATGCGACCCTGACCGCTCGTTCGAAACTCTCGAACATATGTTCCCATACCTGGGGAGGGGTTGCACCGTGCCCGACCACCCGCCGGTAGCCGCCGCGACATCTGCTGGGCCACGGCCGGACGAACCACGCCGGCGCGGGTTCGACGGCGGTCCTGGACGCCGTACGGGCCGAGAAGTCCCCGCTTCCCGCCCCCGGGCCGGACGCCGTGGACGGCGACGCCCGCTTCCACGGCTTCGAGATCGAGAACCTCGGCAACGGCCGGTACGCGTCGGGCCCCGGCCCCGTCCGGACACCGGCCGACGTCCTCTCGTACGCGGCCTGGCAGCGCGGCCTCGGTTATGTGGGCCCGGCGGCGGACGGCATGCCGGGCCGGGTGAGCCGGGACAGGCTGCGGGTGCCGCGCGCCTGGCGAGAACCAGGAGGAGCACGAGAAGCACAGGAGTCACGAGGAGCACGAGGAGCACGAGGAGCGTCACGATGACCGATACCGAGCCGACGATCGCGGGAGGTACCCGATGACAGCGACCGAGACCGAGGAGGTCCTCCTGGAACTGGAGCGCCTGCGCCGTTCGGTCGACGTCGGCTTCGCCACCACCCGGGGCGACCTCGCGCTCCTCCTCCAGCGCGCCGACCAGACCGACAAGACCCTCGACGAGCACGAGGCCCGTATCGAGGCCCTGGAGCGCACACGCTGGCCCCTGCCGTCACTGGCGGCGGCCACCTCGTGCCTCGCCCTGGCCCTCACGGTGTGGCAGACCATGGGGCGCTAGCGGCGTCCGCAGGTGGTAGCTTCTGTATACGAGGTGTATGCGATCTCTGGGGGTAGTGGTGGCGTCAGGTCGGGAGAAGGCCTATGCGTACCTCAAGGACACGGTGCTGACCGACCCGGCGATGCAGGGGGAGTTCCTCTCCGAGCAGGAGATCGCCGACCGGATCGGGGTGTCCCGCACACCGATCCGCGAGGCGCTGCTGTTGCTCGCCGCCGAGGATCTCGTCCAGCTGGTGCCCAAGCGCGGTGCGCGTGTGGCGCCGCTGTCGGGCCGGGAGATCTCCGAGCTGATGCAGCTGCGCGGGATCGTCGAACGGTACGCGGCCGGTCACGTCGTCGAAGCGGGCCGGGCCCCGGTGCAGGAACTCGGTGAACTGCTGGACCGGCAGAGCGCGTTGAGCGGACCCGACCAGGCCAAGCAGTTCATCGCCGTGGACCACCTCTTCCACGCCACCCTCGTCTCGGCGGTGGGCAACGCGCTGCTCGACCGGCACTACGACGGGCTGCGCAGCCGCCAGATCCGGGCCGGGGTGGTGGCCCTCTTCAATCAGCACGGCCGCCAGGAGGCGGTGCTGGACGAGCACCGGGAGATCCTCGACGCGCTCGCGGCGAACGACTCACAGAGCGCCTGTGCCGCGATCGACCGCCACCTGGAGTCGACCCTGAAGGTGCTGCTCGCCGGTTAGCCCGCCTCCTGCGCGGGGCCGGAGTCAGGTCTCCGGGTATGTATCCACCGGATATATGACGACGAGCATCGTGACGCCGGCGGACGTCGTCCACGGGCCGTGCGGCATCCCCGGCGGGCGGCAGGCGTACGAGCCCCGCGTGAAGGTCTCGCCGAGGGTCAGGTCGTGCATGTCCCCTTCGAGGAGGTAGACCTCCTCCCAGAAGTCGTGCCGGGTCACCCCCTGTGCGGACGTGTCGGTACCCGGCTCCCAGCGGACGAGCGCGGTGCGGCGGGTGCCGGACCCGTCCGCGGCCAGCTCACGCTCCACGACCCCCTGGACGGCGCCCGCGGGCGCCGTCCAGGGCCCGGTGGGCAGATGGAACTCAAGCTCCGGTTTGCTCATGCGGTACGCCCCAGGCGGCGGTTGGCCAGCACCGACGTCTTCTCGCGGACCGCCGCCACCTCGTCGACGTCCAGGTCGGCCGTCAGCAGACCCGGCTCCGCGCCCAGGCTACGGCGTACGGTTCCGTCCGGCCCGACGATCATGCTGTGTCCGATGCCCGTGGGCGCCGAAGCGTGCGGAACCACTCCTCCGGCCGCCGGATCGGCCTGGTCCACGGCCGCGACCCACACGGTGGCGTCCAGGGCACGGGCACGTACGAGCAGCTCCCACTGCTCGCGCTTGCCCGGACCGGCGCCCCAGGAGGCGGGCAGGAGCGTCGCCACGGCCCCCGCGTCGGCGTGCGCCCGGAAGAGCTCGGGGAAGCGGACGTCGTAGCACGTGGCCAGTCCGACGCGTACGCCGTCGATGTCGACGGTGACGATCCGCGAGCCCGCGGCGACGGTGTCGGACTCGGCGTAGCCGAAGGCGTCGTACAGATGGATCTTGTCGTACGAGGCCTCGACGCCCGGCCCGGTGACCAGCAGGGTGTTGGCCACCCGGCCTCGCGGGGCCGGGGTGAACATGCCCGCCACCACGACGATGTCCGCCGCGGCCGCGATGGCGCGTACCGCGTCGGCCCAGGGGCCGTCGAGCGGCTGTGCGATCGGCGGCAAGGGGGTGCCGAAGCAGGCCATCGACGCTTCGGGGAACACGACGACGCGTGCCCCTGCGTCGGCGGCGCGCCGGACGCCGTCCTCGATGAGTCCGAGATTCTTCTCCGGCTCGGGTCCGCTGGTGAACTGGCTCAGGGCGAGACGCACAGGGCTGTCCTTTCTTGAGGGCGAGGATTCTTGAGGGCGAGGATCAGGTGAGCTTGACGGCCGGCTCGGTCTTGGCGCGGGTGACGAGCAGCTCCTCTTCCTCACCCGCCTGGTCGGCGTCCCGGCCCAGGACCAGTCCCACGACGGTGACGGCCGCGGCGACCGCGAGGTACAGGGCGAGCGGGACCCAGCTGTCGTAGGAGCTGAGCAGGACGGTGAACAGCAGCGGAGCGATCGCGCCGCCGATGAGACCGGCGAGGGTGTAGGCCAGCGAGGAGCCCGTGTAGCGCAGGCGCGGCGAGAACTGTTCCGCGACGAAGGCCGCCTGCGGTCCGTACATGAAGGAGTGGATGACCAGGCCTCCGACGACACCGCACACCAGCAGGATCCAGCTGCCGCCGTCGACCATCAGGAAGAACACGAACGGCCACACGCCCGCGGCCAGGGCGGAACAGCCGTACAGCAGACGCCGGTTGACCCGGTCGGACACGGCGCCGGCCAGGGGGATGAGGAAGACCTGAAGGGATGAGCCGATGAGTACGGCGGTCAGCGCGGAGCCGCGCGACATGTCCAGCTCGTCGGTCGCGTAGGTCAGGACGAAGACGGTGAACATCGCGTACAGCACGTCGGGGGCCACCCGGCTCAGGACGGCCGCGCACAGCGCGCGGGGCTGAGTGGTGAACACCTCGCGGATCGGCGCCTCGGGCCGGGTGCCCTCGGCCTCCATCGCCTTGAACACCGGGGTCTCCTCCAGCTTCGCCCGGATCCACAGGCCGAAGCCGACCAGCACACCGGAGAGCAGGAACGCCACGCGCCAGCCCCAGGACAGGAACTGGTCCTCCGTCAGCAGGACCCCGAGCGCGGCCAGCACGCCGTTGGCCAGGAGGTTGCCCGCGGGCGGTCCGATCTGGGCGGCCGACGCGTAGAAACCGCGGCGGCGCGGGTCGCCGAACTCGCTGGACAGCAGGACGGCGCCGCCCCACTCGCCGCCCACGCCGACGCCCTGCGCGAAGCGCAGCACGACAAGGGCGATCGGCGCGGCCACGCCGACCGTGCCGTAGGCGGGCAGCAGTCCGATCAGGAAGGTGGCCACGCCGATCAGGACCAGCGTGGCGATGAGGACCTTCTTGCGGCCGATGACATCGCCGAGCCGGCCGAAGACGAAGCCGCCGAGCGGGCGGGAGATGTAGCCGACGGCGTAGGTGGAGAACGCCAGGATCGTGCCGGTGAGGGGGTCCTCCGAGGGGAAGAAGAGATCACCGAAGACCAGGGCCGCGGCGGCCGAGTAGACCGCGAAGTCGTACCACTCCAGGGCGGTCCCGGTGAGGCTGGCGAAGAAGGCGCGGCGGATACCTGAGCGGCCGGGGTTCGGGGCCCCTGCGGCCTGCTGGGTGGATTGCATGCTGCCTGTTCCTTGCGTCGTGGGGCGTCGGTGGGGCGTCGTGGGGACATCGACCTTTCGGCATACTTCTTGTATACAGGTCGTATGCGCAACCCCTGCGCCGGAAGTCAACCGCTTCGAAACCGACCCATTCAGGAGTTCCTGTGGCTGTGCTGACCTTCGAGCTGCCCGACGGTTCCACCCGTGACGTCGACGTGCGGCAGGTGCTCAACGCGGGGTACGCCGGACGCGGCCAGGACGAGGTGGCCGCGCACGTCGCGGAGCTGGCCCGGCTCGGTGTTCCCGCGCCGTCCGTGACCCCGGCGCTCTACCCCGTCTCGCCGTATCTGGCCCAGCAGACGGACCGGGTCTCCGTGCAGCACGCGCGCACCTCCGGCGAGGCCGAGTGGGCGCTGGTCGTCGCGGCGGACGGCGAACTGCTGCTCACGGCGGCCTGCGACCACACCGACCGTGACCTTGAGGTGCACGGGGTCGCCTGGAGCAAGAACGCGGGCCCGGACGTGCTCGCCCGCCGCGCCTGGCGTCTGGACGACGTCCAGACACGCATCGACGACCTCACGCTGCGGGCCTGGGTCACCCACCGCGGCCAGGAGACGGAGATCCAGCACGGCACGCTCGCGGAGCTGCTCACTCCCGGCTACTGGGCCGGGGTCCTGCGCTCGCGCGGCGACCTGGTGCCCGGCACCGTCCTCATCTCCGGGACGATCCCGATGACCGAGGACGTGGACCAGTTCGCCGAGGCCTGGCGCGTGGAACTGGGCGATCCGGCGACCGGCGACACGATCCGTCTGGCGTACGAGGTCCTCCCGCTGCCGGCACCGATCGGCTGAACCGGCCCGCCCCGGCGCCGACCCGCGCCCGCCCACTCGATCCGGTGAACTTCGCCTGATGCCGCAGCGCGAATGCCCTGTTCAGCTTGGTTGGCTGGATGGACTTGTCAGCAATTGCCTTCGTCGCCTGCAGCGTCCCCGCTTCGCTCCTTCTCCTTGCCCTGATGGTGCGTTACGTGCCGGAGCACTGGCACGAGCGGTACGCCCTGAAGGACACCCTGGATCACTTCTCCAACGTCAACAGGACACTGTTCAGTTTCATCCTGGCCCTCTCCATCGTCTCCGCCCAGACGACCTTGACCAAGGCCGCCGAGGACGTCAGCAACGAGGGGGCGAGCCTCATCAACCTCCAGTGGGCCACCCGGCCGCTGCCCGACGCGTCACGCGAACGGATCCGTGATCTCACCCGCGAGTACACGGTCACGGTGATCGACGAGGAGTGGCCGGCCATGGAGAGGGGGACGTCCAGCGCACGGGCCCAGCGCCAGTACGACGAGCTGCGCCGGGCACTGCAGGACACCGTGGGCGGGACCAAGCAGGAGCAGGTCTTCGCACGTGACTCGCTCGTCGCGCTCAGGGAGGTGGGGGACGCGCGGCGCGCACGGATTCTCGCCGTCTCCCACGGGATCCCGCCCTACCTCTGGATCGGCCTGCTCGTGTCCGCCCTGCTGCTGGTGGCCGCCGCCGCGATCCAGATCCGCGCCCTGACCTGGACGAGCATGATCAGCATCGGTCTGCTCGCCCTGCTGGTGTCCGCCGTGCTGGCCGTGCTGTCGGCCATGAACCACCCCTTCGGCGGGGGCATCCACGTGGAGCCGGAACCGCTGAGGCTCGCGTTGCAGCGGTATGCCGTTATTTAGCGGCCCGCGCGGGTCCCGTGATCGCCTCCGTGATGACCAGGCCCTTGGCGGGGCCTTCGGGGATGGTGACCTCGGTGCCGTAGGGCACGCGGTGCACGCCCACCCAGTCGGCCCTGTCGGGGCGGGGTTCGGTGAGGACGGTCACGGTGCCCTGGTCGTCGTGGTCGTCGATGGCCACGTACACGGGGATGCCGGCGCGGGCGTATTCGCGGCGCTTCATGACGCGTTCGCGCTCCTGGCGGCGCCGGTCGGGGGAGACGACCCCCACCACCAGTCGGACGGCGGCCGCGGTGATCCCCGCGCCGTCGGCGGTGACGTACCGTTCCGTGTCCCTGGGGACGACGAACAGGTCGGGTACCCACACACAGCCCGCGTGGACGACGTTCGTGGCGTTCCGGGCGGCGAAGTCCCCGCCCTTCAGAAAGTCGCCCAGCGCCTCCTTGAACAGGAAGACGGTCTGGCTGTGCGCGTAACGGCCCGTGGATGACACCTCGACGGCTCCTTCGATGATCTCGGCTCGATAGCCCTCAGGGAGTTCCATGGCCTCCCAGGCCTGCCACAGGACCTCGTCGGGGCCGGGCGCGTTCTCGGGCGGGTACGGAGGCTCGGTCCTACTCTCGGTCATGATCACAAGTCTCTCGTACATACGGGCTCACCTGCGAAAACGCCCTTGATTCACCCGAACCGGCGAAGCAGAAACGACTCACCTCGCGGGGCGCAGCTCGAACCACACGCCCTTCGCGTAGCGCCCCGCCCGCCCGTCGGCGAGGCCCCACGCGTCCGCCACCTCGTCGACGAGGGCGAGCCCTCGCCCCCAGCAGGCGGCCACCCCCGCGACGGGGTGTGCCACGACGGGTGGATCGGGACTCTCGTCGAAGACACTCACGTGCAGGCGGGCCGGGTTGAGCCGGACTCGGAGTATGGCGGCGCCCTTGGTGTGCAGGTGGACGTTGGTGACCAGTTCCGAGGTGCACAGGGCGGCGGGCATGACCAGGGCTTCCCGCCCGTGCGTGAACAGCACGGCCCGCACGAAGTCCCGGCAGACGCGGGGCGCGGTGGCGTCGGCGGGGGCGAACAGGCTGTATTCGTGGACGAGTTGGGCGGGGCGGTGTGCTGCGCGGCGGGCGGGGTCCATGGGGGTGACTCCAGTCGGGGTCGAGGGGGGTGGGCCCGCGCCCGGCGATGGCTGTGCCCGCGCGCTCCCGGGTGGAGGGGCGGGTGCTCTGTCGGCTTGTGGGCAGGGGTGGCGGGTGGCTCCATTCAGTAACCGAAACCGGACTCAACGTAGCGGGTGAGGTTTACAATGTTCAAGCTATTCACTCTCTCGGTGGACGAACTCCCCCGCTCCGTGGAGACTTTGGGCGACCGACAAGGAGTGGACCGTGGGACTGCGCACCACCATCAGCGAACGCCAGCGACGACTCGGCTACGAGCTCAAACACCTGCGCGAACAGGCGGGCTTCAGTGCGGGAGAGGCCGCCGAGCGGATCGGCATGGGCAGGGCCCAGTTGAGCCAGATCGAGACGGCGAAGACGACCATCCTGACGGAGCGGCTCCATGAACTGTGCCGCCTCTATGGATGCACTGATGCGACGTACGTCGAAGCCCTGGTTGCCATGTCCGAGGCGACAGGAAAGGGCTGGTGGACCGCGCACAGGAAGCACATGGAACCTGGCGCACTCGATCTGGCCGAGCTGGAATCGGAGGCCCTGAAGATCCGGACGCACGAACCCCTTTTCATCCCAGGGCTGTTCCAGACCGCCGATTACGCGCGCGCCATCTTCACCAGCCCGAGGCTGGGGTTCGACAACATTGAGGAGTGCCTGAAGTTCCGTATGGAACGGCAGCGCATTCTCACGCTCGACGACCCGCCATCCGTGCACGCCGTCATCCACGAAGCCGCACTGCACATGCGGTTCGGGGGCGCGGATGTCGTACGAGAGCAATTGCTGCGCCTGATCGAGCTGGCTCGGTTGCCCAATGTGACGATCCAGATCTACCCGTTCAGCGCCCAGGCGTACGCGGCACTCAGCGGGAACTTCGCTCATTTCGTGCCCCACGAGACGAAGTTGGGCACCGTCGTGCTCGAAGCACCCCTGGGGTCGCGCTACTTGACAGAGCAGAGTCATCTACTGGAGTACGCCGCGCTGTTCGATCGCCTGACCGAAAGTGCCCTCGCCCCCATCGACGTATCGTTGGCCCCCGATGCACACTCGGTGAAGGACTCGCTGGCCCTCATCCAGCATCTTCTCTACACCCTTTAGGGAGCCGCATGTCCGAGCTGAGCTGGCAGAAGTCATCCTTCAGCGGCGGCCCGCAGGGCAACTGTCTCTACATAGCCGCCGCCCCCGACGGCACCCTCCGCCTCCGCGAGAGCGACACCCCCGACGTCATCCTCGCCACCGCCCCGCAAGGTCTCGCCGGACTCCTCCACCACGCCCGCACCACCAAGCGGACCCATGACTGACGAGACCGAACCAAGCCCCCGTGCTGAGCTGAACTGGCAGAAGTCATCCTTCAGCGGCGGCCCTGAAGGCAACTGTCTCTACATAGCCGCCGCCCCCGACGGCACCCTCCGCCTCCGCGAGAGCGACACCCCCGACACCATCCTCGCCACCGCCCCGCAGGGCCTCGCCGGACTTCTCCAGCACGCCCGCGCGCAGCGCAATGGCTGACGAGAACTTCGGCCACCCCCGGCTCGCCGCGATCTACGACCCGCTCGACCCCGATCGCGGCGACCTCGACGCGTACGTCCGTATCGCGGAGGAGTTCGGGGCGCGGCGCGTGCTCGACATCGGCTGCGGAACCGGCGTGTTCGCGCTGCTGCTCGCCGGCCGGGGGATCGACGTCGTCGGGGTCGATCCGGCGGAAGCGTCCCTCGACGTGGCCCGGGGCAAACCCGGCGGCGAACACGTGCGGTGGATCCACGGGGACGCCACCGCGCTGCCTCCCCTCCGCGTCGACCTGGCGACCATGACGGCCAACGCCGCCCAGCAGATCGTCGACGACCGGGCCTGGCGGGACACCCTGCGGGGCGCCTACGAAGCTCTGCGGCCCGGTGGGCATCTGGTCTTCGAGACCCGGGATCCGGCCCGGCGCGCCTGGGAGGAGTGGAACCGCGAGGCCTCGTACGGGATCACGGAGATTCCGGGGGTCGGCGCGGTCGAGAGCTGGACCGAACTGACCGGGGTCGACGGGCAGTTGGTGGCGTTCCGCAGTACCTATGTGTTCGACGTGGACGGACAGGTACTGACCTCGGAATCCACCCTACGTTTCCGCGAGCGCGACGAGATCGAGGCGGATCTGACCGGGCAGGGCTACACCGTGAAGGACGTCCGCGACGCACCCGACCGCCCCGGCCGGGAGTTCGTCTTCGTCGCGCACCGACCGGGCTGACGGTCAGCCGCCGTTGCCTGAGGGGCCCGGCGGTTCGCGATGAACCTCCGGGCCCCTCAACATGGCTGCTCGCCCGCTCGGACTCAGTCCGTCGGTGGGCGCTTCGGGCGCCAGACCACCAGCGCGCTGGTCTGCTGGACCTCCTGGTACGGGACCAGGTCGCGGCGGTACGAGGCGTGGACCGCGGCCTCGCGCTGCTGCATGGTCGCCGCCGCGCCCTCCAGTGCCGACTGCAGTTCCGCGACACGGGACTGGAGCGCGGCGACCTGGTTCTCCAGCTCGATGATGCGCTTGATGCCGGCGAGGTTGATGCCCTCGTCCTGCGACAACTGCTGGACGGTGCGCAGCAGTTCGATGTCGCGGGCCGAGTAGCGCCGGCCCCGCCCGGCCGTGCGGTCCGGGGAGACCAGGCCGAGGCGGTCGTACTGACGCAGCGTCTGCGGGTGCAGACCGGAGAGCTGGGCGGCCACCGAGATGACGTACACCGGGGTTTCTTCCGTCAGCTCATAAGCCCTGCCGGTGAAGGAGTTCTGCCGACGACGTCCGGTTGCGTCCATGGTGTCCTCATGCTCCCTTCGCGGCCTGGAACAGCTCAGCCCGCGGATCCTCCTCCGCGGTCGCCTCGCGATACGCCTCAAGCGCGTCACGAGCCTTCCCCGTCAGGTCCGCCGGAACACTCACCTCGACGGTGACCAGGAGATCCCCACGGGTGCCGTCCTTGCGGACCGCGCCCTTGCCGCGGGCGCGCATCGTCCGGCCGTTGGGCGTGCCCGGCGGCAGTTTCAGGGTGACCGGAGGCCCCCCGAGCGTGGGCACGCGGACCTCGCCGCCGAGCGCCGCCTCCGCGAAGGTGACGGGCACGGTGACGGTGAGGTTGTCGCCCTTGCGGCCGAAGACCGGGTGGGAGTCGACGTGCACGGTGACGTACAGGTCGCCCGACGGCCCGCCCCGTTCGCCCGGCGCGCCCTTGCCGCGCAGGCGGATGCGCTGGCTGTCCGACACCCCCGCGGGGATACGGACCTGCATGGTCCGGGACGACTTGGCGCGCCCCGAGCCGCTGCAGACCGCGCACGCGTGCTCGGCGATCAGGCCGCGGCCCTTGCAGTCGGGGCACGGGTCGGTCAGCGAGAACCCGCCGCCCGAACCGCGCGCCACCTGGCCGGTGCCGACACACGTCGGGCACACGCGCGGTGTGCCGTTCTTGTCGCCGGTGCCCGAACAGGCCTTGCAGGGTGACTGCGAGGTCATCCGGAGCGGGACGGTCGCGCCGTCCACCGCCTCCGTGAAGCTGAGCGTGACCTCGGTGTCGATGTCCTGGCCGCGCCGCGGCTGCGTCCGGGTACCGGGACCCGGACCGCCGCGGTTGAAGAGACCTCCGAAGACGTCCCCTATGCCGCCGCCGAAGCCACCGGCTCCGCCCTGCGGACCGCCGCCCGCTCCGCCCTGGGGGCCGCCTCCGAAGAGGTCCCCCAGGTCGAAGTTGAAGGAACCGCCCGAACCCGCCGGGCCGGGCCGGTAGCCGCCGTTGCCGAAGAGGGTGCGGGCCTCGTCGTACTCCCTGCGCTTCTTGGGGTCCCCGAGGACGTCGTTCGCCTCGGAGATCTCCTTGAAGCGCTCCTCGGCCCGCGCGTTCCCCTTGTTGGCGTCCGGGTGGAACTCGCGGGCGAGCTTCCGGTACGCCTTCTTGATCTCGGCCTCGGTGGCGTCCTTGGGGACGCCGAGGACCTTGTAGTAGTCCTTCTCGATGAAGTCCTTGGTGCTCATCCTCGACGCCCCTCCTTCCGTACGTCACCGTCACGTACGCGCTCGACGTTCTCTGTGCAAAGGGGCGCGCGTACGCCCTGTTTCACGTCAGCCCTCGTCCGGGCCACCGCTCTCCTTGTCGTCGGCCGCCGCGGTCCCCGCGTCCGTCTCGTCGCCCTTGGCGGGCTGCGCTCCCGGCTGCGGCTCGGCGACCGCCACCCGCGCGGGGCGGATGGTGCGCTCGCCGAAGCGATACCCCGGCTGCAGAATCGCCACGCACGTCGTCTCCGTGACGTCCGGCGCGTACGAGTGCATCAGGGCCTCGTGGATCATCGGGTCGAAGGGCTCGCCCTCCTTGCCGAACTGCTGCAGGCCCATCTTCGCCGCGACGGTCTCCAGCGACTCGGCCACCGACTTGAAGCCGCCGAGCAGTTCGCCGTGTTCCCGGGCGCGGCCGATGTCGTCGAGCACGGGCAGGAGCTCGGTCAGGAGGCTCGCGATGGCGACCTCCTTGACCGCGATCCGGTCCCGCTCGACCCTGCGGCGGTAGTTCTGGTACTCGGCCTGGAGCCGCTGGACGTCCGCCGTACGTTCGTTGAGCGCCGTACGAACCTGGTCCAGCTGGGCCGTCAGGCCTGCGATCTGGGCTGCGGACTGGGCTGCTGCCGCCGCGTCCCCGGCCTGGGCCGCCCCGTCCTCCGAGGAGGAGGGGGCAGGCTTCGGCTCGGCGTCTTCAGGGGTGGCGCCGGAGGGGACGTCGGGCTGCTCGTCGAAGCCCGGGGTCTCCTCGGTCACGCGGCACCGTCCTTGCGGTCACGGTCCTCGTCGACGATCTCCGCGTCGACCACGTCGTCGTCGGCGGCCTTGGCATCGGCGTCCGGACCGGCGCCCGGGGCCTCGGCGCCCGCGGCACCCTGGGAGGCCTGGGCGTCGGCGTACATCGCCTGGCCCAGCTTCTGGGAGACGGCGGCGACCTTCTCGGTGGCCGTACGGATCTCCGCGGTGTCCTCGCCCTTGAGCGCGGCCTTCAGCTCCTCGACGCTCGTCTCGACCTCGGTCTTGACGTCGCCCGGGACCTTGTCCTCGTTGTCCTTGAGGAACTTCTCCGTCTGGTAGACGAGCTGCTCGCCCTGGTTGCGGGCCTCGGCGGCCTCGCGGCGACGGTGGTCCTCGTCCGCGTACTGCTCGGCCTCCTGGCGCATGCGGTCGACCTCGTCCTTCGGCAGCGAGGAGCCGCCGGTGACGGTCATCTTCTGCTCCTTGCCCGTGCCGAGGTCCTTCGCGGTCACGTGCATGATGCCGTTGGCGTCGATGTCGAAGGCGACCTCGATCTGCGGGACTCCGCGCGGGGCGGGCGGCAGACCGGTCAGCTCGAACATCCCGAGCTTCTTGTTGTACGCCGCGATCTCGCGCTCGCCCTGGTAGACCTGGATCTGGACGGACGGCTGGTTGTCCTCGGCCGTCGTGAAGATCTCGGACCGCTTGGTCGGGATCGTGGTGTTGCGCTCGATGAGCTTGGTCATGATCCCTCCCTTGGTCTCGATACCGAGGGACAGCGGGGTCACGTCGAGGAGCAGGACGTCCTTGACCTCACCCTTGAGGACACCGGCCTGCAGGGCGGCGCCGATGGCGACGACCTCGTCCGGGTTGACGCCCTTGTTGGCGTCCTGGCCGCCGGTGAGCTCCTTGACGAGCTCGGCCACGGCGGGCATACGGGTGGAGCCACCGACGAGAACGACGTGGTCGATCTCGCTCAGCTGGATGCCGGCGTCCTTGATGACGTTGTGGAACGGCGTCTTGCAGCGCTCCAGAAGGTCGGCGGTGAGCTGCTGGAACTGGGCGCGCGTGAGCTTCTCGTCCAGGTGCAGCGGGCCCTCGGCGGACGCGGTGATGTAGGGCAGGTTGATCGACGTCTCCGTGGAGGACGACAGCTCGATCTTGGCCTTCTCCGCCGCCTCGCGCAGGCGCTGGAGGGCCATCTTGTCCTTGCCGAGGTCCACGCCGTGGCCGCTGGCGAACTGCTTGACCAGGTAGTCCATGACGCGCTGGTCCCAGTCGTCACCACCGAGGTGGTTGTCACCGTTGGTGGCCTTCACCTCGACGACGCCGTCGCCGATCTCCAGGAGCGACACGTCGAACGTGCCGCCACCGAGGTCGAAGACGAGGATCGTCTGGTCGTCCTTGTCGAGGCCGTACGCCAGGGCGGCGGCGGTCGGCTCGTTCACGATGCGCAGGACGTTCAGGCCCGCGATCTCGCCGGCCTCCTTCGTCGCCTGACGCTCGGAGTCGTTGAAGTACGCCGGGACGGTGATGACCGCGTCGGCCACCTTCTCGCCCAGGTACGCCTCGGCGTCGCGCTTCAGCTTCTGCAGGATGAAGGCGCTCATCTGCTGCGGGTTGAAGTGCTTGCCGTCGAGCTCGATCTTCCAGTCCGTGCCCATGTGACGCTTCACGGACCTGATGGTCCGGTCCACGTTCGTGACCGCCTGGCGCTTCGCGACCTCTCCGACGAGCACCTCACCGTTCTTGGCGAAGGCGACGACGGACGGCGTGGTCCTGGCGCCCTCGGCGTTGGTGATGACGGTGGGCTCACCGCCCTCCAGAACGCTGACGACGGAGTTAGTCGTGCCCAGGTCGATGCCGACCGCACGTGCCATTTCAATTCCTCCAACAACAATGACTTGAGTGGAACGGACTCAAGTGTGCATGACGCTTGCCGCTCGGTCAACAGAGCTGAGTCGTGGGGGCTCAACTCTTATCTCTTACTTACGCGCACTTTGGGCTTTGACCTGCGGGTCGTCCTACGGGTCACACATGACCCACGGACCGGCGGGCGCCGTTCGCGCAGTTCCCCGCGCCCCTGGGGAGTGCCGCCTCAGGCCGTTGCGGGGTGCGGGCCGCCCGGGGCTGAGCGCGCAGTTCCCCGCGCCCCTCGAAAGCGGGGCTGCGCCCCGCCTTTCACCCTGAAGCACACCCGACGAACGGGCTGGGGCGCAGCCCCGCCCCGAGGGGCGCGGGGAACTGCGCGGCCCACTCCAGGCGACCCGCACCCGGCAAACAGGCTGAGGCATAGCCCCGCCCGCAGGGGCGCGGGGAACTGCGCGGCCCACCCCCGCCGGCCCGCGCCCGGCGAGCAGCCTGGAGCGCAGCTCCGCCGGGCCCTGCCGCAGAAAGGGCGACACCCCGCCACGCGTACCCAGGTATGCCTCAGCGACGCAGATCACCGTGCCTCTGACTACAGTGCGGACACAGGAATGGGTAGTGTCGAAGGACTGCGTAAGCTACCGCTCAGTAATGTAACCTCGCAGGCCCGAGGAGCCCCGAAATGCAACTCGCCGCGATCATCGTGTCGCTGGTCCTGACCGTGGTCGGCGTCGCGCTGCTCGCACGCGCCATCGGCCAGTTCGTCCGGTACTTCAAGCTCGGCCAGCCGGTCCCCGCCGGAACCCGCACCGACAACCCCTACCAGCGCAGCGTGACGCTGGTGAAGGAGTTCCTCGGTCACACGCGGATGAACCGGTGGGGCATCGTCGGCTTCGCCCACTGGTTCGTGGCCGTCGGCTTCCTGACGCTGCCCCCCACCCTCGTCCAGGCCTTCGGCCAGCTCTTCCAGGCCGACTGGGTCCTGCCGTACATCGGTGAGTTCCTGCCGTTCGAGCTCTACATCGAGTTCATCGGCGTGATGACGATCCTGGGCATCGCCGTGCTCATCGCGATCCGGCTGCTGAGCCTGCCCTCGCGGGCCGGACGCAAGTCCCGCTTCGCGGGCTCCAAGGCCGGTCAGGCCTACTTCGTCGAGTACGTCATCCTCACCATCGGCCTCGCCATCTACGTGCTGCGCGGCCTTGAAGGCGCGATCCACCACGTCGAGGGCTACGAGGCCGGGTACTTCGCCTCGTACCCGCTGGTCCTGGCCTTCAAGGGCCTGAGCCTGAGCACGCTGCAGAACCTGGTCTACCTCGTCGCGACGATCAAGATCGGCACGTCCTTCGTGTGGATGATCGTCGTCTCGCTCAACACCAACATGGGTGTCGCCTGGCACCGCTTCCTGGCCTTCCCGAACATCTGGTTCAAGCGCGAGGCGAACGGCGGGACCGCCCTCGGCGCCCTCCAGCCGATGACCTCCGGCGGCAGGCCGATCGACTTCACCGACCCCGGTGACGACGACGTCTTCGGTGTCAGCCAGGTCGAGCAGTTCTCCTGGAAGGGCATCCTCGACTTCTCCACGTGCACCGAGTGCGGGCGCTGCCAGTCGCAGTGCCCCGCCTGGAACACCGGCAAGCCGCTCTCCCCGAAGCTGCTCATCATGTCGCTGCGCGACCACGCGCACGCCAAGGCCCCGTATCTGCTGGCCGGTGGCGGCAAGGACATGGAGGGGAACGAGAAGGCGACCGCGGAGCAGCTCAAGGATGTTCCCGCCGCCGCGCTGGCGGAAGCCGAGCGGCCGCTCATCGGCACCCTTGAGGAGAACGGGGTCATCGACCCCGACGTCCTGTGGTCCTGCACCAGCTGCGGCGCCTGCGTCGAGCAGTGCCCCGTCGACATCGAGCACGTCGACCACATCGTCGACATGCGCCGCTACCAGGTGATGATCGAGAGCGCCTTCCCGTCCGAGGCCGGGACGATGCTCAAGAACCTGGAGAAGAAGGGCAACCCCTGGGGGCTGGCCAAGAAGCAGCGTCTTGAGTGGACCAAGGAGGTCGACTTCGAGATCCCGGTCGTCGGACGCGACCTGGAGGACCTCTCCGAGGTCGAGTACCTGTACTGGGTCGGCTGCGCCGGTGCTCTGGAGGACCGGGCGAAGAAGACCACCAAGGCCTTCGCCGAGCTGCTGCACATGGCGGGCGTCAAGTTCGCGATCATGGGCGGCGACGAGAAGTGCACCGGTGACTCCGCCCGGCGCCTCGGCAACGAGCCCCTGTTCCAGGAGCTCGGCATGGAGAACGTCATGTCCCTCAACGCCGCCTTCGGCGAGGAGATGGACGACGACGGCAAGGTCACCGCGGAGTCGAGGAAGCCCAAGGCCGCGAAGAAGATCGTCGCGACCTGCCCGCACTGCCTCAACACCCTCGGCAACGAGTACCCGCAGCTCGGCGGCGACTACGAGGTCATCCACCACACCCAGCTGCTCCAGCACCTGATCGACGAGGGCAAGCTGGTCCCGGTGACCCCGGTCGAGGGCCTCATCACCTACCACGACCCCTGCTACCTGGGCCGGCACAACAAGATCTACACGCCCCCGCGCGAGATCATGTCCGCCGTCCCGGGCCTGCGCCAGCAGGAGATGCACCGCCACAAGGAGCGCGGCTTCTGCTGCGGCGCGGGTGGCGCGCGGATGTGGATGGAGGAGCGGATCGGCAAGCGCATCAACAACGAGCGTGTCGACGAGGCGCTGTCCTTGAACCCCGACATCGTCTCCACCGCCTGCCCGTTCTGCCTCGTCATGCTGACCGACTCGGTCAACGGCAAGAAGAACGACGGCAAGGCCAAGGAGTCCATCCAGGTCGTGGACGTGGCCCAGCTGCTCCTCGACTCGGTGAAGACCCCGTCCGAGGAGCCCCCGGCGGGTGCGGCGGAAGCCGAGAGCGAGCCTCAGCCCGAACCCGTCAAGTAGCCGGTCAAGCAGTCATGTGAGTCGAACGGCCCCCGCCCACCGGCGGGGGCCGTTCGCGCAGTGCCCCGCCCTACTGGCTCCCGCCCCGCTGCCCGCCGAGCGCGGTCGTCAGTTCGCCTCGGCGGCGGATGCCCAGCTTTCGGTAGGTGCTGGTCAGATGGGTCTCCACGGTGCGGCGAGCCAGGTGCAGCAGTTCCGCGATCTCCGTGTTCGTGCGGCCGTCGGCGGCCAGCTCGGCTATCCGCCGCTCGCTGCCGGTGAGCGCGCCCGACCCGGTGAGCGTCGTCGTGGTGCGGCGGGCGCCGCCCTCCCGCAGGGCCTCCTCGGCGGTGGCCCGCAGCCGTACCGCGCCCAGCCGTTCGGCACGTTCGGCCGCCTCCCGCAGGCAGTCGCGGGCGCGGGCCCGCTCCCCCACGGCCGTGAGCTGGCGTCCCTGCGCGACCAGCGCGGGGATCAGTTCCGGGTCCAGCGGGACGTCGACGGAGGCGTCCCGCAGCAGCCGTACGGCCCGGTCGGCGAGTTCCAGGCCGCGCCGCCCGCCGGTCGCCATGCCGAGCACCCGCAGGGCGCGGCCCACCGGACGCGGGGTGTTCCACACCTGGGCCAGCCGCAGTTCCTCCTCGGCCAGCTCCAGCGCCTCCCGGGGCCGGCCGAGCGCCAGCCGGCACTCCGCCGCGGCCGTCCGCCACGGAGTGACGACCGGGCTCACCACATCGCGCGCCGACTGACGGCGCCCGCATTCGAGGAAGTCGTCGAGCGCGCCCGCCGGATCCCCGCCGGCGGCCCGCAGCACCCCTCGCGCGTACAGGAACCGGTTCAGCTCCCAGGAGTCCTTCGCCTCCCGCAGGTCGAAGCCGCCCGCGAGCCGGCGGGCCTCCACCACCCGGCCGGTCTCGACCAGCGCGACCAGCGCGTGCGCCTGCCCGTTGGCAGGGCCCAGGCCCGCGCCGGCCGGCCGGCGGGCGTCGGGGCCGGTGAGCAGCCGCGCGTAGTCGCCGCGCGCCGCGGCGATGTCGGCCCGTACGTTCAGCAGCGCCCGGTGCATCGGGTGCAGCAGCGACGGGCGCTGTCTGGCGAGACCGCGCTCGACGAGCCGTTCGGCCTCTTCGAGTTCGTCGGCCCACTGGGCGACGGCGGCGGCCGTGCCCAGCAGGAAGGGCTCCGCGAGCGGTTCGACGGGCTCCGCGAGAAGGGCCCGTACGCGGTCCATGGCGGCGTCCGCCGAGAGCAGGCCCGCCGTTGCCTCGTACCGGACGAGCAGGGCTTGGCCCGCGGTGCCGACCAGGCCCGGTGAGCGGCCGGCGCTCTCCCGCAGCCAGCGGTAGAGCTCCTGCCTGATCTCGTGGTCCTGGTCGGAGAGCAGCGCCGAGGCGATCTGCACCGTACGGGCCAGGTCGGGGTGGCCCGTCAGCTGGGAGTCCAGCGAACGCAGCACGTCGACCGCGGCGCGGGCCTCGCCCCGCCCGGCCAGTGCCGTGCCCAGGGCCACCGCCGCGCGCACCCGGTCCTGCGGGACACCCGGCAGCCGTACCGCCTCGGCCAGGCGCGGAATTCCGGCCGAGGAGCGCACGGTGGCGTACTCCAGGGAGCCCAGTTCGGTGAGGAGCCGCTGCCGGTGGTCGTCGGGCAGCGGCTCCTCAAGGGCCCGGCGCAGATACGGCAGGGCGTCGTCGGCGCGGCCGTCGTGGACGGCGACGGCCGAGGCGTCCAGCAGGACGCCGGTGACCCACGGCTCGCCGACCGCGTCGGCCCGCAGCAGCTGCCCGGCCACGACCTCGGCGCGTTCGCCGCGCCGCAGCATGACCTCGGCGGCCGTCCGGTGCGCGGCCCGCCGCCTGGTGACTGGCCAGCCGCTCAGCACCGCGTCCCGCAGCAGGGGATGGGCATAGCGGGGCCGCCCGTCGGCGCCGGGCCGCAGGATTCCCAGCCGGGTCATGGCGGTGAGCCACCCCGCCACCCGCGCCGGATCGGCGCCGGTGACCTCGCCGAGCAGTTCGGCGAGCTCGTCCGAGGCCGGTGCCGTGCCGTCCGCCGAGGGCCCGCTCCGGCAGGAGCCGTCGCCGAAGGGCCGGGCGGCCTCCGACGACCGGACCTCGCCGTTCGACTGGTCGGACGAAGTCCGAACGCGAGGTTCCGACAAGTCGTCGTCCAGTGCGGCCAGCGCCCGTGCCACCTCCGCAGTCGCGGCCCCCGCACTGTCCAGCCACCACGACACCGCCGCCTGGTACGCCCCCGGATACAGCGCGGCGGACGCCTTCGGCACCGTGGCCGCCAGGGTCCCCCGCAGATCGTCCAGCAGGGCACGCAGCAGCAGCGGACTGCCCGCACTCGCCCGTACGCAGTCCTGCACCCACGTCGCCGGAACCGTGCCGAAGTCCGAACGGACCAGCTGCGTGGCGGAGTCGGCGCTCAGCGGAGCGAGGGTGAGGGTGCGCACGAGCGCGGGTGACAGCGTGTGGGCGAGACCGGCCGCGGGCGCGTCGATGTCGTACTGACTGCGCTCGGTCACCACCAGCAGTACTGGTAATCGGTCCACCCGTCGGGCGGCGTCGACGAGCCAGCGCCGCGAGGAGTCGTCCGCGAGGTGCACGTCGTCCACGGTCACCAGGAGCGGCGGCCCGGCCGTGAACGAACGCAGCAGCCGCCACAGCCAGGCGCCCCGCGCCCGTTCGTCCGGCACCTCCCGGTTCTCCGAGAACTCCGACTGCGGGCCCAGCAGTTGACGTACGGCGGCGAAGGGGAGGGTGGTGTCGTCGGGCGAGCAGCGGGCCCGCAGCACCCGCATCCCGGCTTCCTCCGCCTGCTCGGCGGCGGCTTCGAGGAGCGCGGAACGGCCCGTGCCGGTGGCACCCCGCAGCAGCACCAGCCCGCCCGTTCCGGCACGGGCGCGCGCGGCCTCGGCGGCCACCAGTTCCAGGGTTTGCCGACGCTCAAGCAGTGGTACGTACATCCCTGCCTCCCTCGCGGCCGTGGTGCGGCCCACTGTGTGGGACGGCGGAACAGGTCGCTCCCGTTGCGTGAGATGACCCACTGTCATTTATGCAACGTCGTTTCCGATCAGGTTTCCGATCTCGTGGTGTGTCTCGTGGTGCTCCACGATTGCGCCGAACGCGCGGCCCCCAGAAGTGTGATGACTGCACGCCTGTCACGGACGCCACAGAGGTGACGGGCTCGTGAACATAGGGGAGTCCGTTGCGCAGCTCATTTGGGACCGCGGCTCCGGGCACGGCAGAGCCCGAGTCCCGAATACCGGTGGCGGTACACGCCTCGGACCCGATCACCAAGGAGGGGGCACTCAGCCAGCTGCGGCAGCACCCGGTGATCGACCTCCGCGAGGAGACCGAGACCGGACCGGACACGGTCGCACTGCTGATCAGCGAGACGCTGGACGAGAACGCGCTCTCCCGGCTGCGCAGACTGGTGCGCAGCGAGGGCGCCCGCGCCGTCCTCGTGGTGAGCATGATCCGCGAGACCGAACTGCTCGACGTCATCGAGTGCGGGGTCGGCGCCATCGTGTGGCGCCACGAGGCCACCGCGCACCGGCTGGTGCAGGCCGTCGTCGCGGCCTCACGGGGTGACGGGGACCTGCCCGCCGATCTGCTCGGCCGGCTGATCAGCCAGGTCGGTTCGCTGCACCGCACAGCGAGCAGCCATCCCGGTGCCCCGTCCTCGGGGCTCGCACCGCGTGAGGTGGATGTGCTCAGACTCGTCGCCGAGGGGCTCGACACCGGAGAGATCGCCAGCAAGCTGTCCTACTCCGAACGGACCGTCAAGAACGTGATGCACGGGCTCACCACCCGACTGCATCTGCGCAACCGGGCGCATGCGGTGGCACATGCCCTGCGCGAAGGCTACATCTGATCGAACGGGCAGCCGGCGACGGACGCGGGGGCAGCACTCTCTGCCCGCCGGTCGTCCCCGGCGTGCCTGCGGAGACGGAGCCTCCACAGGCACGATCGGTTACGACAGCGGTTCCGGTGTCGCCGCGGGACAGCCGCGCCGTCATCCGGCGGCGGTACGGCACGGCGAGGCACGGCAGGGCGGGAGCGCGACGGTGATCCACGAGGTGGACGAGGTCCTCAAGCGGCTGCTCGGGGGCGGTGCGCTGGCCGGGTCCGGCATCGACATCTCCTTCGAGGCGCCGACCCGCGACTGGGCGGCCCGGCGCAACGCGCCGACCATCAACACCTACTTGTACGACATCCGCGAGGACGTCTCCCGGCGCCAGCGCGGCCACACCGCCGTCCGCGACGAGCGCGACATCGTCGTACGCCGTCGTCAGCCGCCCCGCTGGTTCCGGCTGTCCTACCTGGTCACCGCGTGGACCAAGCAGCCCCAGGACGAACACCGGCTGCTGTCCGCGGCGTTGGCGACCCTGCTGCCCCACGAACTGATGCCCGCCAGTGAACTGCCGGGCCCGCTGGGCGCGCTGGGCCTGTCCATCCCGCTCACGGTGGCGGGGCTGCACACCGAGTCCCGGTCGCTCGCCGAGATCTGGTCCGCGATGGGCGGCGAACTCAAACCGTCCCTGGACCTCGTCGTCACGGCGCCCTTCCCGGCCTTCCCCGAGTACGACGCCGGTCCCCCGGTCACGGAGGGCGCGGGTGTGCGCGTGCGCGGCATGGACGGCACGCTGGAGGGCTCGCAGGAACGCAGGCACCAGCCACGGCACCTCAGGTCCTCACCGCTGGCCCCCGACGACCGCGGGGACAGCGGCCGACGCGAGAACACCGGTGAGCGGGAGAACACCGCGGACCGGCAGAACACCGGAGAACGGCAGAAGTGACCGCTCACGTCCCCCTCACGTCCGACATGCTCCTGCTCCGCCTGGCCCGACTGCGCGACCGTGTGGCCGAGTTGGTCGACGAGCGCGCCTCGGGCGACCCCACGGCGGGCGATCCGCTGCGCGGCCTGTACCTCTCCGACGAGGCCGTACGGCACCTTCTCGGGCCCGTGACGGTCTCGTACACCTCCGCCTTCGAGGACGGCCCGGAAGACGGGCACGAGGACGGGGACAGGCACGGGGACGGGGACGGGCATGAGGCTGGGGACGTGCACGGCGAAGAAGGAGAGGGAGACGGGGACGGGGACGGAGACAGGGAGGAAGACGGCCGGCCGCCGGGTGCCGACCGGCTGGAGCTGCTGGCGGTGCGTCTCGGGCTCACCGAGCTGGACTTCCGGATCCTGCTCATCGCCCTCGCACCCGACCTGGAGCGCTCCTTCGAGTCGCTGTACGGGTACCTCAACGACGACGTCAGCAGGCGCCGGGCCACCACCGGGCTCGCCCTCGACCTGTGCGGGCTGCCCGTGCACTTCGCCGGGGCGCGGGCCCGCTTCCACCCCTCGGCGCCGCTGACCGCGCTCGGCCTGCTGAGCGTCGAGGATCCCGAACGTCCCTTCCTCAGCCGGTCGTTGCGCGTACCCGACCGGCTGATCGCGCATCTGCTCGGCGACGACACCCTGGACCCCGCCCTCGTCGGCCACGTCCACCCGCTCGTGACCGCCGCGCCCTCGCACGACGACGAGTTCACCGCCAAGCTGGCCGACCGGCTGAGCACCGCGCCCCTCACCGTCTATCTGCGCGAACACCGCGATGGCGACGGGCTCGCCGGTGCCGCCGCCGCCCTGCGCGCCGCCGGGTACGAGGCCATGCACTTCACGGGCCCCGAGGACCGCGTACCCGAACTCCTGCGTGAGGCCCGGCTGCGGGACGCCGCCGTCGTCGCGTCCGCCCTGCCGGAGCAGCCCGGCCCGCTCGTACGGGCCCTGGCGCACTCCGGCGTGCCGGTGCTGCTCACCGGGTCGCGGCCGTACGACCCGCAGTGGTGCGAGCACGACCCGCTGGTCCTCGACGCGCCCCGGCAACGGGCCGGCGCGGTGGACGTCTGGTCGGCCGCCCTGCGCCAGGAGCCCGGCTTCGACCTCGCGGCCACCGTGGCCCCCTACCGGCTGGGCGGCGACCGCATCCTGCGGGCCGCGTACGCCGCCGAGAGCCTCGCCGTCTTCGACGGCACCCCGCTGACCGCCGCCCATCTGCGGCTCGCGGCGCGGCAGCAGTCCGCCTCGGGCCTGGAGCGGCATGCCCGCAGGATCCGGCCCGACGTGGGCTGGGAGGACCTCGTCCTGCCCGACAAGCCCCTCGTGCAGTTGCACGAACTGGCCCTGCGGGCCCGCCACCGCGACCAGGTCCTCGGCGACTGGCGGCTCAGCGCCGGCGGCGGCCGGGGCCGCGGGGTCCTCGGGCTCTTCGCGGGGGACTCCGGCACCGGCAAGACCCTGTCGGCCGAGGTCGTCGCCGCCGAACTGGGCCTGGACCTCTACGTGGTGCAGCTCTCCTCGATCGTCGACAAGTTCGTGGGCGAGACCGAGAAGAACCTGGAGCGGATCTTCACCGAGGCCGACCGCACGGACGCGGTGCTGCTCTTCGACGAGGCGGACGCGGTCTTCGGCAAGCGCTCCGAGGTCAAGGACTCCCACGACAAGTACGCCAACATGGAGAGCGCCTACCTGCTCCAGCGGCTGGAGTCCTTCGACGGCATCGCGCTGCTCACCACCAACCTGCGCGCCAACATCGACGAGGCGTTCACCCGGCGCCTGGACATGGTGGTCGACTTCCCGTTCCCCGACTCCGGCCAGCGCCTGGCCCTGTGGCGGCACAGCCTGTCCGCGGTGCCGTGCGCGGAGGACACCGACCCCTCGGCGGTCGCCCGCGACTTCGAACTGGCGGGCGGCTCGATCCGCAGCGCGGTCGTCACCGCCGCCTACGCGGCCGCCGGACGCGGCGCCCCCGTCACGACGGCGGACCTGCGCGAGGGCGCCGAGCGGGAGTACCGCAAGGCGGGCCGGCTGGTCCCCGGCGAGGGCAACTGGTAGCCGTTCCGGCGCCCGTGTGACGCGTGGATGAACTGCGGCCGACCCCCCGGTGAGCTGCGGGCCTCGATCGGCTGACACCCCATGTGACCTGCCCTTTCCCACCCTTCACAGTGGTTACGCTGCCTCACGGACGGATCCGGAACGGAACTGACGTGCGGGGTTGCCCCGTGGTGGGGACGGCTCACTGTGCGCAGACAGCGGCAGGCGTCGAACGACAAGGGCAAGGCTCCTGAGACGGCTGCCCGCGGCCCGGTGGTCCAGCCCTCCTTACCCGGTTCGCCGGCCCGGTCCTCCGCACCGGGCGCCCCGGCGCCGCGCGCGATGCTCGCGCTGCAGCAGAGCGCGGGGAACACGGCGGCGTCCAAGGCACTGCGCGGTTCCGGGGCCCCGCACGGCAGGAATCCGCACCGGGCCGGCCTCCTCGGCGCCCCGCCGGGAGAGGCGAGCCGCACGGTCGCGGGCCCCTCGCGCACCGCGCAGCGGCCCGGATCCGCCGGTCTTTCGTCCATCGGGGAACTGCCCGAGCACGCCCCCGCCACCCGTCTGCGGTCCGTGCTGCCCAGCATCGCGGAGGGCGAGGAGAGCGCCCCCGAACCGGAGCCGCTGGGCCTGCCGCCGTATCTGCGGGACCTGACGGCGGCCGGGCTGTCCACGGCGCGGCAGCCGACCGGCCACGAGATCGTGGGCACCGCGCTGGCCGCCGCGATCGGACGCTCCGACGGGACCGTCGCCGAGATCAAGGAGGAGCTGGCCGGACGGCCGGAGACCTTCTACGGGCAGGGCCGCGCCTTCTCCGTGGCGGGCGCGGACGGCAAGGACTGGTACGACGTCACCGTCACCGTCTCCGCCGCCCCCGGCGAGCGGCCCGAGACCTTCGTCCCCGCGGACGTGCTGAAGGCACGCGCCGAAAACGCGAAACGCGCCGGAGACCGGGCGGCGGCCCGCGCCGCGATGGCCCGGGAGGCCGAGGGCGCCGCCACCAAGGTGGACATGCAGCACAACACCCAGGCCACCGCGGGCCACACGGCCGGCAACTCCGCGAGCCACGGTGCCGGTCTGATGGCCTTCGGGCTCGCGCCGGTCGTGCCCGGTGTCTGGCTCGGCGGCGCGGTCATGGCGAACGCCCAGCCGTTCCAGTCCGCGCGGGAGTCCCGCACCCAGAAGAGCGTGGCCGAACCGCGCGTCCTGCGCAGCGACAAGGGCTCCGTGGAACTGCTCCGCCAGGTCCGGTACGGCGTACGGATCAAGAAGCAGGACGCCCCCGAGGTGAAGTCGTTCAGCGGTACGGGCACGCTCACCATGCGCGTCCCGACCGAGCACCTGGTCCCCGCCTCCGCCTCCGCTTCCGGCGGTACGCCCCAGCCGTCGACGCGGCTGACCGCGCGCACCGCGAGGAAGGTCGCGCGGGCCGACAGCCTGGCCCCGGTCGCGGTCACCGACACCGCCGCCCCGCACCAGGGCGGCAACGGCCTGTTCGACAAGGTCCGTTCGGTGCTGCACCCCTCGCTGACCTCGCCGGGCGCCCCGGGCCGCGCCCGCCTGTACGAGGCCACCTCCACCACCACCGTCCTTGAGGACATGCCCCGGCTGCTGCGCCAGGAGGTCGTCGGCGAGGACCTGACCGCCAAGGACGGCAGCGCGGTGGGTACGTACCGGATGCGTGCCGCCATCGGCTCGATGACGCCCGCGTGGAAGATCGGCAGGACCCAGCTGCGTACGCATCAGCAGGCGCAGCACTCGGTGACGGACACCGCGGGCAAGGGCCGCGGCGGCACCTTCGGGGTGGGCCCCGCCATCGGGTTCGGGGTGCTGGCGAACGCCGCGGCGGTACGTGCCACGGCCATGCCGACCTTCGGGGCGAAGAGCGCGCGCTTCACCGTGTCGGAGCAGACGGTGTCCAGCCGCCAGGGCGCCGAGGTCCGCGGCGACAAGGTGCTCTACCGGGGCACGGTGATGCTCACCGTCGAGGGCACCGGGCCGCTCTCGCCCGCGATGAAGGCGCGGATGGGCAACCGGACGGCCACCCACTCGATGGACGTGTGGCTGAGCCTGCGGTCCGACGAGGCGCAGGCACTCGGGCTGCCGCTGCCGTCGGGCGTGACCGCGGACGAGATGGTCAAGAAGCCGAAGGCCGCTCCCGCGAAGGGCTCCGACTCCGGAAAGGCCAAGGGGAAGGAGGCGGCCTCCGGTGTCACGTCCGAGGAGGCCGCGCCTGACGTCGAGCGCCATCTGCCCTTCGGGGCCATGGGGTCGAGCGTCGCGATCAGCCAGCTGGACACCGGCCCCCTGCTCTCCGGCGTCCAGCGGCTCTTCGCCACCGACCCGCAGCTGGCCGGCTATCTGCCGGCCTTCGGCGCCGGACGGGAGCCCGGGAGGACCAGCCCCGAGGAGGCGGAGGCGCAGCGGACCAACTACCGCGAGCTGCTGACCGTCCTGTCGGACACCAACCTGGCCGTCAACAAGGACCAGTTGCTCTCCAGCGGCATCCGCGTACGGATGCGGCGCAAGTCCCGGATGCACGCGCACGATGTGCAGATCAAGGTCACCGGCCGCCTCGACAGCACCACGTACGCCGGTGACGTCAAGGACTGGCTCGTGCGCAGCCACGCCGGAGTCACCAGCAACGCCCAGAGCGGGCGCTCCAGTTCGCGGTCGGTCGGCGGCATGGTGCTCGGCCAGTTCCGGATCATCCCCTCCGCGCTGAACGCCTCGGTGCGGGCCGACCGGACGAAGACCGGCGCGCGGCGCGGCCAGGGCGGCCCGACGACCCGCTCGGACATCCTGACCAACGGCTCCGAGGACGCCGCCGCCTTCAGCGGTTCCCTGCACCTCGACGTGGACGTCACCATGACCTCGCGCGAGCGCAAGGCCAAGCGCACCCTGACGCCGGGCCTGCCGGGCCGGGGCGTGCCCGAGGCGAGGCACATCGGCACGGTCGACGTGGAGGACCAGGACGTACGCCTGCTGACCCCGGCCGGGTTCACGATGGACACCGACGAGAAGCAGCGGCTGGACGCCTCCGTCGCGGCCCGGACGGCCGGACACGGGCCGCCGCAGCGGACGTTCGCAGCCGAGGGCATCGGCGACCTCGCGGGCATGGAACCGCGGGCGATGGCCTCGCGGCGGGTACGGGACTGGACGCTGGTGGAGACCCTCGGCGACGGGCAGCCGATCCGGGACCTCGCGTTCGAGCTGCTGGCCGGGGCCGCCGCCCGCAACAGGACGCTCCGCGAGGACAAGGCCCTGGCCACCGAGGGCCTCGCGCCGCGGCTCGCGATCGAGGAGCGGTTCAGTCCACAGGCCGTCACGGCCGCCCTGCGGCAGGCCGTCTCCTCGGGCTGGGTCGTGAAGAACCTGCGGTACCCGCGCCGGACGGCCGGGCTGACCGGCGCGGTGGGTACGCGGTTCGCGCTGGCCAACCCGAAGGTCGTGCACCGGGCCACGGGGCCCGGTACGGAGAGCTTCGTCCTGGGCGGCCACCAGGCCACCGGGCAGGAGTCCGACACCACGAGCACGTCGGTGCAGGCCGGTGTCGTGGGCATGCAGCACGGCGCCGACTGGCGGGCCGGCGAGGGCGTCTCGGCGGGCCGCACCCTGAGCGAGGGTTCCTCCACGGCGTCGACGCTGGCCGGCACGGTCGAGCGCAACGCGCACACCGCGCGCTCCCGGTCCCTGTACCTGGTCCACTGCGACCTGGTGGTCCGGATGGTCGCCGAGGTCGGGGTCACCGGCGGCGGCCCGTACGTGGCGAAGTCCGAGCGGACGCTGCCGGGGGCGGCGGCCGTGTGGCTCACCGCGGACCAGCTGAGGGCGTCGAAGCTGCGCGTACCGGGCGAGAAGACGGCGGAGAAGGCGCCGGAGAAGACCGCGAAGGAGACGACGAAGGAGACGACGAAGAAGGCGGCGACCACGGCGGAGAGCAGCAAGGCGGGAAGCAGCAAGGCGGCCGGCACGGTCGCGGGCGGCGACACCGGGCGCGACGAGCAGGGCGGCCGGGAGACCGGCGCCCCCGCCCCGCAGCCCCGGCTGGCCCAGGGACTCCCCCTCGGCTTCGGTGCGATCGAGGACCTGCCCGACTTCGTGCCCCTCCTGGAACAGCTCCGCGCAAGCCTCGGCCGCCGGGACAAGAGCCTGGCCGAGCGCCTGCTGCCGCGGCAGCAGCTCAAGGACCGCAACGACAACGTGCAGCGCCTGCTGCGGGTGCTCGACCGGGACGGGGCCGCCGGGCTGCTGTCCGGGGCGATGGACGGCGGCGTCACCGTGGAGCTGCTGGACGGCCGCGGTACGCCGTACCGGGCGGTGTTCAAGGTCAGCCGCGACGGGCCGGGCACCTATGCCGGGACGGCGCCGGACGGCCTCGGGGACTTGGAGTACATCACCTCGGCCGTGGCGCAGCGGGCGGGCAGCCGGGAGAAGAGCGACGCGCGCGGGGTCGAGGCCGTCTTCGCCGGGGCCGCGAAGCCCGAGAACGGCGGCGGCCAGCTGAAGAACGTCGGCGGCGCCGCGGGGCTCGGGCTCGGGCACAGCAGCGCGCAGAAGACCGGCTCCACCGGGCGTGCCCAGCTCGGCGTCAAGACCGTCGCCGAGGCCTCGGCGCGCTCGGTGCGGATGAACGTACCGATCACGGCGTCGCTCGAACTGCATTCGGCCAAGGGCCGGTTGGACGTGGCGCAGCTGAGCGGGCGGCAGCTCACCCATCGCATCCTGCAGCACGACCTCACGGCCCTGAACGAGTTGCGGCCCGTGGCGCAGGAGCAGCCGCGGCAGGGGCGGACGGCCGCGCCCGGCCGCGAGGACGCCCGCGCCGACCGGATGGGCCCCTGGCACGAGGGCGGGGTGGCCCTGCCGATGGAGGCCCAGGTCAACGGCTTCCAAGGGGCGCCGGCCATCCGGAAGTTGATCGACGACACCGTACGGGAGGCGGGCGGCAGCAAGCGTTACGGCAAGCAGGGTGATGCCGCGGCCCACGTCCAGCGGGAGGCGGTCTCCACGGAGTGGCTCATCTCGGCGCTGCCGTTGCTGACCTCCGCCGGAGTGGATCTGCCGCCGGTGCACGCGAGTGGGGTCCGGGGCCAGGACCTGCGCACCTCACTGCACGCGCGGCTGCGGGGCGGCCGGGTGCTGGGGGTCGGCGACAAGATGACCTTCGAGACGGTGGCGCAGAGCGGGCTGGACGCGCCCCGGCCGACCGGGGTGGACGGCCAGCAGTCGGTCGAGCACGGCAAGTCCGCGCGGGGGATCGGTGGGGCGGGCGTGCTCAACGCCACCGAGTTCCGGATGAATCAGCTTCTCGGTAACGCGGACGGCTCCGGCAGTGCGACCGATACGGCGGCGAACGCCGCCGGGTCGATGCCTTTGCACAAGCCCAAGTCGGAGTCGGTGCTTGTGCAGTTCACGTTGGATGTGCGAGTGGTCGCGCGGGTCGTGGGGCGTGGGCCCGGGGGGCAACGGTCCGTTGGGGTGAGGGAGTTCACGCTTCCCCGTCCGGTCGTGATCCGGATGCCCGCGCCTGCGGTTCGCCGTCTTCTCCGGAATCCGGCGAACGCGTCCGAGCTGCGGGACCCCCAGGGGCACCTGTCGGAGAAGAAGTCCAACGCGGCAGCCACGCCCTGAACTGGGCTGCGCCCCGGTTCACCGGCTGCGGGCCGGTGGGGCCGTTCGCGCAGTTCCCCGCGCCCCTCAAAAGAACGGAGCCGCGCCCCAGTTCATCAGGCGCAGCCGAGTGAGGGCTGAGCGCGCAGTTCCCCGCGCCCCTCAGAAGCGGGGCTGCGCCCCTGCTTTTGTCCTTCAGGGGCGCGGGGAACTGCGCAATCAGCCCCCGCCGGCCCGCACCCGACAAACAGGCCGGGGGCCGGGGCGCAGCCCCGCTTGAAGGGCGTGGATTCACACGGTGAACTTGACCGCTTCGAGCCACAACGCGTTGTCGAGCGTCCCCCCGAAGATGAACCCCTCACCCTCACCCGGCTTGTCGCACCCCAGCCCGAGCCACGCCCCGTTACGAATGTGCGCGTTCTGGCAGACGGCCCCCGCACCGTTGCCGACATTGATCGTGAAGCCCAGCAGATTCGGCGCGTCCTTCTTGGTGCTGCCGATGTAGTTGTCGATGCCGTCGGCGGCCCCCGACCACGGCGCGTTGTAGTGCCCCCGGCCATTGGTCGAGTCGGGGTCGTACACGAAGGCCGCACTCGCCGTGCCCTTGGTGCCCGACACGGCGATGTTGAGGCTCTTGAGCGGCGTCTCCTGCCCCACGGTGCCGGCCGTCTCGCCGTCGCACACGGCTTCCGTCCAGCCCTTGTCCTTCACGAAGGCCCGGTAGCAGATGTGCTTCTTGTCCGGCTCCTCCGCGGCCAGTTCCTGGACGGCGGTCGCCGCGGTCCGCTCCGGAGCCTTGGTCTCCTTGTCCTCGGAACCGCCGCCGCCTCCCGCACCGGCCGCCGCTCCGCCCGCGGCCTGCGTCTCCGCGGCGGGCGGGGGTGTGGTCGCGGCGGCGGTGGGAGCGCTCGGCATGGGCGGCGACGCCGTGGGGCTGGGCGGCAGGGTGCTGATGCCGGCTTCCTGGAGCTTCTCCGTCGCCGCGCTGCGGACCTGGGGCTTGTAGGCGATCCACAGCATCACGAAGGTGATCGCGAGAGCCATGAACACGCCGAGGAAGGTCGCCAGCCAGCGCGGCAGGAACCCCTTCTGGACATACGTGCCCGCCACGTCCAGCGGCTCCACACCGGACCGCTGCACCGCCAGGTTGTAGGGCCGGTCCTCCTTCGAACCGAACCAGATGATCTGCCGCGGCTTCAGCGTCGTCTTCACGAACGCCGCACGCCCCGGCTCGATCTGCACATTCGACGGATAGATGTCGTACGACAGCTGATCCCCGTTGTCGCTGCCGCTGACCGACGCCGTCAACTTCGTATTGCCCAGGTTGTCCACGGCCAGCCTCGGACGACCCCGGAAACGCCCCTTCACCGTCGGCGGCACCAGCTCCGCCCGCACCTCCGTGAACGGAGTGATCGTGAGATTGCCCTCCGGGACAGTGGTCGCCTCCGGATGCTCGGTCGGCGTGATCCGCACCGCGTACGGATTCGGACCCGCCGTCGCGTCCGGCGTCCGGGGAGGCGCGAACGCCAGGTCCACCGAACCCGTCGTACCCGGATACAGCCGCAGCGTCTGCGGCTCGACCCTCGTCCAGGGTGCCAGCGGACCGACCGCCTCGAAGCGGTACTCGTCCACCACGTCACCGGTGTTGCGCAGACGCAGCCGCACAGTCGTACTGCCACCCGGGTCCACGGTCGCGGAGGCGGGCTCCAAGGAAGTCCAAAGGCTCACTCTGGGACGTTAAACGCAACGCCGGTACCGAGTCAGGAAGCCGTGGGGCAGGATGCGTGCCCGAAGAGGCGGCGCCCCTGCCCCGGCCCTCAGCCCTCAGACGGGTGGATGACCAGCCACTCCTGGTCGTCGGAGTTGGAGCAGTGGTAGAGCGTCAGGTTCGTGTCGACTCCGCCGGTGCTGAACCCGGCGACGTCCAGGCACTTGTTGTTGCTGGCGAAGTTGCGGATCCAGTAGGCGCCGCTCTCCTGCTTGTCGATCCACCACAGGTCGTTGTCGGCCGTCGTGCCGTCGCACGGGGACTCGTATATCCCCACCTGGACGGGCTGAGCGCCGGCATTCGGCAGGTCCATGCAGAGCTGGTCCTTGACGTTGCGGATCAGGAAGAGGGCGTTGCCGCCGGGGCCGCTCTTCGGATAGCGCACCTCCAGGTTCCAGAGCTGGTTGTCCTCCGCCGTCTTCTGGGTGCAGGTGGCCTGCTGTACGCGGCCGGTCGCCTTGCCCTTGTCGCGGCCCGGGAGGTCGGCGCACATCTTGGTGGTCGGGTTCCGCAGCAGGATGTTGGTCGCGGGGACCACGCTCTTGGGCGCCTGCTTGGTCTTCGTCGGTGACGGGGCGGCCCCGCCGCCTCCTCCATCACCGTCGGACGCCCCCGGAACGGACTGGCTGGGCTCCGGTTCGACGGACGGTGCCTTCGGCGCCTCGGGGGTCGGTGAAGGCGACGGTGCCAGGGTGCTGATGCCGGCTTCCTGGAGCTTCTCCGTCGCGGCACTGCGCACTTGCGGCTTGTAGGCGATCCACAGCATCACGAAGGTGATCGCGAGAGCCATGAACACACCGAGGAAGGTCGCCAGCCACCGCGGCAGGAACCCCTTCTGGACATACGTGCCCGGCACGTCCAATGGCTCCACACCCGACCGCTGCACCGCCAGGTTGTAGGGCCGGTCCTCCTTCGAACCGAACCAGATGATCTGCCGCGGCTTCAGCGTCGTCTTCACGAACGCCGCCCGCCCGGGCTCGATCTGCACGTTGGACGGGTAGATGTCGTACGACAGCTGATCACCGTTGTCGCTGCCGCTGACCGATGCCGTCAGCTTCGTATTGCCCAGATTGTCCACGGCCAGCTTCGGACGGCCCCGGAAACGCCCCTTCACCGTCGGCGGCACCAGCTCCGCCCGCACCTCCGTGAACGGAGTGATCGTGAGATTGCCCTCCGGGACGGTGGTCGCCTCCGGATGCTCGGTCGGCGTGATCCGCACCGCGTACGGGTTGGGCCCTGCCGTCGCGTCCGGCGTCCTCGGTGGGGCGAAGGTCAGGTCCACCGAGCCTGTCGTCCCCGGGTACAGCCGCAGTGCCTGCGGCTCCACTCTGGTCCAGGGTGCCAGTGGACCGACCGCCTCGAAGCGGTACTCGTCCACCACGTCACCGGTGTTGCGCAGACGCAGCCGCACAGTCGTACTGCCACCCGGGTCCACGGTCGCGGAGGCGGGTTCCAGAGAAGTCCAAAGGCTCACATATGGACGCTAGCGATCCGACGGGCCCCGGGCAGGAGGCCCGAGTGCAGGGTGCGCTGCCCGAAAGGCCCACAGCCGAGGCCGTCGGCTCCCGGGGCCGGCGCGTGCCTACTCGGTGTCGGCCGCACCCTCGGCCGCGCCCTCGGTACCGGCCGCGCGCTGCACCGGGGGCGCCCCGCTCCTCGCCCGCGCCTCGATCGCGTCCGCCCGCTTCTCGCCCCAGTCGTTCTTGCTGGAGACCTTCAGGCCCGAGCCGTTGTCGGTGCCGGGGACGGCGCCCCTGCGCTGGTCCTTGACGTGCTGCAGCTCGTGGATGAGCGTCGGCTTGTCCTTGCCGTCCCAGACCACGTTCTCGCCTGCGGTGTACGCCCGGGCGCCGATCGCCTTGGCGGACTGCAGGGCGACCGTGTCCGTGTGCAGCTTCACGCGGCTGAAGTCCTCGCCGCCGAACCAGCCGGCCGTCTCCTTGAGCAGCGCGCCGTTCATCCGGGTGCCCGGGGACTTGATCACCTGGTCCACCATCGAGCGCTGGACCTCCGGGCTGTGCCCGCAGCCCTCGCCGTGCTGGTGCTGCCGCCTCTGCAGTTCCTGGGTCACCGCCGCATTGCCCGCGGCCCTCTGCAGTGCCAGGATCCGGTCCACGGTGGTGTTCCGCTTCGTCGTCGGGCGGGCCCGTGTCTGATCACCACCGGCCTTGTCGGCCTGGGACTCCTGCGCGCGCATGACTTTCCCCTCCACGGCTGATTTCTCAGCTGTACCGGTCGGGGCCGGACACGGGGAGAGCGGCGAGGGCAGCCGTACGGGCAGTCCCGGTGGGTCCAGGGGCACCCGGTCGTACCGGACTGCCCTTGTGGGCAGGGAATTTGCCCCCGATCAGGTACCGCAGGACGTTTCAACGAACGCCCGCGCGCGTGAAGGTCGGAGGAGACCTGTCTCGTACCCCGAGGAGCGCAGAGCATGCCGTCCTACCTGTCACCCGGCGTATACGTCGAGGAGGTGGCCAGCGGCTCGCGTCCCATCGAGGGAGTGGGCACGTCGGTGGCGGCCTTCGTCGGGCTCGCCCCGCACGGCCCGCTGAACGAGCCGACGCTGGTGACCAACTGGTCCCAGTACGTCGCGGCCTTCGGTGCCTTCACCGACGGTTTCTACCTCGCGCACTCCGTGTACGGGTTCTTCAACAACGGTGGCAGCGCCGCGTACGTCGTACGTGTCGGCGGCAGCGCAGAGGGCTCGTCGGCGAACGGCTCGGCCCCGGCCGCCGTCGCGGGCGGTTCGGCCCCGGCCGCGCTCACCGCGGGCGAGCCGAAGCAGCTCGGCACGTTCAGCGTGACCGCCGTCGCGGGCGGCTCGCTCACCGTCGAGGTCGCCGACCCCGAGGGCGAGGGCCCCGCCGAGCGCTTCAAGCTGATCGTCAAGGACGGCGAGAAGCCGGTCGAGACCTTCGACGTGACCGCCAAGAAGGGCGGCCGCAACTACGTCGTCACGCAGGTGAAGGAGCGCTCCAAGCTCATCACCGTGCAGGAGGCGGCGCCCACCGCGCAGCTGGCGCGCCCCGAGAACCAGACGGTGGCCCTGGTGGCCCCTTCGGCCGCCTCGTCCACCTCCCCCGCCGTTCCCGCCGGGTCGGACGACTCGCACCCGGGCCCGGCCCAGTACCTCGGCGACTCCGCCGACCGCACCGGCTTCGGCGGCCTGGAGGCCGTCGACGAGATCTCCATGGTCGCGGTCCCCGACCTGATGGCCGCCTACCAGCGCGGCGCGATCGACCTGGAGGCCGTGAAGGCGGTCCAGCTCGGTCTGATCGCGCACTGCGAGCTGATGGGCGACCGGGTCGCCGTCATCGACCCGCCGCCCAGCCTGAACGCCCGTGAGATCCGTGTCTGGCGTCAGGAGACCGCGGGTTACGACTCCAAGTACGCGGCCCTGTACTACCCCTGGGTCAAGGTCTTCGACCCGGCGAGCGGCCAGTCCCGGCTGACCCCGCCGAGCGGCCACGTCGCCGGCATCTGGGCCCGCAACGACTTCGAGCGCGGTGTGCACAAGGCGCCCGCCAACGAGGTCGTACGCGGCGCGGTGGACCTGGAGCTGCAGATCACCCGCGGCGAGCAGGACCTGCTCAACCCCATCGGCGTCAACTGCATCCGCGCCTTCCCGGGCCGCGGCATCCGCGTCTGGGGCGCCCGCACCATGTCCTCGGACCCGGCCTGGCGCTACCTGAACGTGCGCCGGTACTTCAACTACCTGGAGGAGTCGATCCTGCTCGGCACCCAGTGGGTGGTGTTCGAGCCGAACGACCACAACCTGTGGGCCCGGATCCGGCGCAACGTCTCGGCGTTCCTCGTCAACGAGTGGCGCAGCGGCGCGCTCTTCGGCCAGCGGCCGGAAGAGGCGTTCTACGTCAAGTGCGACGAGGAGACCAACACCCCGGAGTCGGTCGACCTCGGACGGGTGATCTGCGAGATCGGCATCGCGCCCGTCAAGCCCGCCGAGTTCGTGATCTTCCGCCTGGCGCAGTTCTCCAGCGGCAGCGGCGAGCTGGAGGAGTAGGCACCGCCTGCCCCTCATAGCCAGCGCGCGCCTCCTCGTACGGCACCGACAAGAACCCTCAGAAGGACAGAGAACAGATGAGTCTCAGCCCGGGTGACGCTCTCACTTCACATAATTTCGGTCTCCAGATCGACGGCGTGATGGTCGAGTACCTCGCCGAGGTCAACGGCCTCAGCATCGAACAGGACGTCATCAAGCACCTGTCGAACTCGGCGCAGGGCAGGCCCGAGGTCAGTCTCATGCCCGGCGTGCAGAAGGACGGGCAGTGCACCGTCGTGCGCGGCATGACCCAGTCCCCGGCGTTCACGACGTGGATCAACGACTCGATCGCCGGTCAGATGAGCACGGCCCGCAAGAACGCCTCCATCATCATGATGGATTACCAGAACAACCCGGTGAAGCGGTACAACATGCGCAACGCCTGGTGTTCCAAGATCGACGCCAGTGCGCTCAAGGCCGGCGAGGCCTCCGCGCTGACCGAGACCGTGACCATCGTCTTCGAAGAACTGGTCATCGAGTAATGCGCCGTACTGCTGCCAGGGCGGGCGCGGGCCCGGTCGTGGACGCACCGGTGCCGGAGCCGGTGGCGGCGCCGGAGCAGATCCCTGCTCCGGCGCCCGCCGCCGCTCCGGCCCCGGCGCCCGCGCCGGTGGCCCAGCCGCTGCGCACGGAATTCCCCTTCGAACTCCCGCGCGGCTACGTCGACGACTCGGGCACGGTGCACCGGGACGGCGTGATGCGTCTCGCCACCGCCCGGGACGAGTTGATCCCGCTGCGGGACGTCCGTGTCCAGGAGAACCCCGCCTATCTGTCGGTGGTCCTGCTGGGCCGGGTCATCACCCGCCTGGGCACGGTGGCGATGGTGCACGACGGGGTGGTGGAGAACATGTTCGCCTCCGACCTCGCGTTCCTGCAGGACTTCTACCGGCAGGTCAACGCCGAGGGCCACACCCGCGCCGCCGTGGAGTGCCCGCACTGCTCGGAGCCCTTCGAGGTCGAACTCGGCGGGAGCCGCCTGGGGGAATCGTGACGTACGCGACCGACCGGCTGCACGAGGAGATCGCGTACGTCGCCTACCACTTCCACTGGAGCCTGGAGACGATCCTGGATCTCGAACACCAGGACCGCCGCCGCTACACGGAACAGATCGCGTCCCTGGTGACCAGGGGCGGGGCGGAGGGCTGATCGGTGGGGTTCTTCGACCGACTCAAGGGTGGTGCGGCGTCGTCCGCCGCACGTTCCGCGCCGGGGGCCACCCCGGCTCCCGAGGCGAACCCGGCCGCAGGGAACGGCGGTTCCACGACCGCGGGAGCGCGTACGGCCCCGGCGACGGCTGTGGCTACCGGACCGGCCGCGGTGGTCGGCTGGACGGGGCTGCCGCCGATCCAGCGGGCCGCCCTCGGGCGTACCGGTGTCGCGGACTCCGGTTTCGGCGGGCGGCTGAGCACCTGGCAGAACCCCTCCCTCACCGGAACCCTGTCCCACGCCGTCCTCGACGGAGCGCCGGGCGGGCTGATCAGGAACGCGCTCACCACGTCGGCCGGGCCCGTCCCCGGACTCGAACCGCCCTCGCGCGTCCTGCCGGTGGCGACGGCCGACGCTCCGGAGACCACCGCCCCGGCCCAGGCGCCCGGCGACGCGATCCCGGTACAGCGCGCGGCCCTTCCCGTCACGGCGTCCCGCCCGACGGGCCCCCGGGTGACGCCGGTACCTCCCAGACCCCACCGGCAGACTCCGCTGACCAGGGCGCCCGCCACGCCCGCAGTACAGCGGCGGGCTCTGCCGGTGGCCCGCCGGACGGCTCCGGCCGCCACGGCGGTGCAGGGTCCGGCTTCTTCGGGCCCCGCGCTGTCCGGCCCCGCACCGACGGTCCCTGCCCTGTCGGACGCGCCGACAGACGCCCCGATGCCGGGTCCCGCGGCGCCGAGTCCTGCGGTGTCCGGTCCGACACCGTCGGGCTCCGCCGCTCCCGGGAGGGGTGAGCCCACGAGGGCGCCCTCCGCGGGGGCAGGGGTCAATGTCCAGCGGGCCCCGGCGCCCGGCCCGGTCGGCACACCGGCCCGCGCGGGCAGCCCCGGCCCGACCGGCCTGGGCGACGCGGCTCCGGCCGGTCCCGTCAGGGCCGCGTCCGGCGACGGTACGGCGACCGGCTCCAGCAGCCGTGCTGCCGGGGCCGGCGGTACGGGGGTCGGCCCCGGCAGCGCGGTGACCCGTTCCACCGGTCCGGCGCTCAACGTGCAGCGGTCGAGGGCCGGTTCGGGCAACGGCAATACAGCGGCCACACCTGCGCCCGCCCCTACGTCCGCGCCTGCCCCGGCTGGGAACTCGGCCTCCGGTTCGGCCACCACCGGATCCACCGCCGCGGCCCCCGGCCCCGTCCGGCCGACGCCGTCCGGCAGCGGCAGCCCGGCGACTCGCCCCAGCGGAACGGCCACCGGCCCCACCTCGGTCCAGAGGGCGACGGCCGGACCCGCCCCGACGGCCGACACGCCTGCCGCTCCCGCCGCCACGCCGACGCGGCCCGCCGAGCCTGCGGCCGACGTCCAGCGGTCGACGGCCGGCCCCCGCGACACGACCGCCGCACGCGCCGGGACGAGCGCACCCGGTCCTGCCGCCACAGCCGCCGCTCCCCCGGCCCCGCCTGCCACCGGCAACGCGCCGGTCCGCGTACAGAAGGCGGCGGCCACCCCCGGCAGCACGCAGGCCGGCCCGAGCGCCGCCCCCGGCAGCTCAGCGGTCCACGTCCAACGGGCGGCGACCGACTCCAGCCGTACGCCCACGGCCTCCGCCGGGACACCCACTGAACCGAGCCGCCCCACAAGCACCCCTGCCGGGACCGAGGTCGGTCCCGGCAGGACGGCGAACGGCCCGCGCGGCACGGCGACCGGACCGGGCGACTCGGCACCGAGCGTCCAGCGGGCTTCCGCCGGTTCGACCGGCTCCACCGGTTCCGCTGGTTCGACTGCTTCCGCAGGCTCGACTGGTTCCGCCGGTTCCAGCGCCACGGCTGCCCGTTCCAGCGGCTCGGCGGTCGACGTCCAGCGTGCGCAGGCCGATTCGGGCAGTTCGGCGGCCTCCCCTGTGGCAAGCCCGACCGGCCCGTCGAGCCCGGCGTCCGGACCTGTCCGCCCGACGACCGGCCCCGGCAGCGGCAGCGGCAACGGCATCAGCGGCCCCGTGACTCGCTCCACCGGCACGGCAACCGGCGCGGCGGGCAACGCCCCTTCGGGCACGGCGCCCGCAGTCCAGAGGGCAGCGGCCGCGAACTCGCCCGCTCCCACGCCGAGTCCGAGCAGCCCCGGCACCCCTGCCACAGCTCCCGCCGCGACTCCTCCCGCCGCCCCCGCTCCGACTCCCGCGCGCGCCCGGTCCGCCCCGAGTTCGTACCCCGTGCAGCGGAGTGCTTCCGGTGGGGTGAGGCGGATGGGTCTCGGTGCGCCGACCTCGGGGAACCCGTCCGCCACCCGCTCGACATCCGCACACCCGGGCCCGGCGGCCCAACTGCCCACCTCCTCCGCCACCCCGCCGTCGACCCCGTCGGCCCCCTCGGCTCCGGCGACCGGCCCGACCGCGCCCACGGCCCCCACGAACCCCGCGGGCGCCACGGCCCCCGCGAACCGTCCGCACGTGTCAGCCGCCTCCCCGACGCCCCCGCCCTCGGCCCCGACCCCGCCGACCAGCAGCCCGGCCGCCCCCTCGCAGGGCGTCCCGGTCCAGCGGGCCGCCGCGCCCGCCCCTCGACAGCGCCCCCTGCTCGGTGCTCCCCTCTCCGCCCCTCCCGCGGACGCGCAGCCCCTCTCCGGGCGTACCTCTCAGGGCAGTTCGGGCTCTGCCGTACCGCCCTCCGTGCAGCGCGCGGCGGCAGCCCACCAGGCACAGTCCCCGAGCCCCGCGCCCACCCCGACACCGGCACCGGCACCGGCACCGGCGACCCGCGCTCACCGTCTTCCGCCGGCCGTACCCCTGTCGGCCCCCGCCTCCAACGGCCTTTCCGTACAGCGCGCCACGGCGGCCCCCTCCGCGGTGGTCCCGACCAGTGCGCCCCCCTCCGGTGCGGGCACCCGAGCCGTGAGCAGCCTCCAGGCACCGGCGTCCGCGTCGGCGCAGGCTCCGGCACGAGCCCAGGCACCGGCGCCGAAGCCGGTGTCCGGACCCGCGCCCGCCGTGCAGCGCTCGGCCATCAGCACGTCCGCGTCGGCCACTCCGCCTACGGTCACCGCTCCGATGCGCGGCCTGACACCCGCCCGCGCCCTCGCGCCGGCCCTGACGCCCACGGCACCCCCGGCGAGTGGGCGTCCGGCGCCCCCGGCCCCCGTACCGCTGCGCCGCCCGGCAGCCAGGAGCAGCCGGCCCGGATCGCCCGGTGCCGGACCGGTCGTACAGCGGGCCGTCGCTCCCGGTGCTCCGGCCGGCCGTGCCGTGCCGCTCCTCGCGGTCGCCCAGTCCGCTCCCGGTGCCGCCACGGCCGCCGGGACGGCCAGGACGACCCCGGCCGCGCAGCCGCTGAGGCAGCCGAGTGCCTACCCCGCTCCGCCAGTTGTGCAGCGGGCGGTCGCCGCGCCCCGGACGGCCCAGGCACCCGGGGCCGTCACCGCCGCGGCTCCCGCCCCGGCACCGGCCCCCGCGTCGGCGCCCCCCGCTCCCGTCCCCGTACAACGGGCTCCCGGTGGTCTGCTGCCGACGTCCGCCAGGACCACGACGGCCGTCTCCGCCGTCACGGCCCGCGGCAGTTCGTCGCGCGGTTCGTCCGGGGGCTCGGCCGACGACCCGCCGCCGTACGAGCAGGGCGGGCCCCCGCCCGCGTACACCGCGGTCGCCAAGGGCCAGTTCGACCCCCGCTCCCTGACCGACTTCCAGCTCGACGAGCTCACGCACCGGTTGATCAGCCGGATCACCCGGCTGATCCGTACCGAGCTGCGGCTCGACCGGGAGCGGATCGGCAAGCTCCGCGACCCACGTCGATAAGCGGCCGCCGACCACCCGCACCCCGGCTCCATCCGGCACCACCCCGCACGACCGACGTCCGCAGAAAGGCCGCCCCCGATGCCCCGCGATCTCGACCCGGGCTCCACCATCTTCTTCACCCTGACCATCGACGGCGAGAGCCTCGGTTACTTCAACGGGTGTGAGGGACTGTCGTCCGCGGTGGAGATCGAGCACCGCCAGGAGGGCGGCAACAACGGGTTCGTCTGGCAGCTTCCGTCCCGTGTCACCTTCTCCAACATCCGGCTGACCCGGCCGCTGACCCCCGACACCTCCAAGGTCGCGGCCTGGATCTCGTCCGTGGCCACGGGCATCAAGCGGCCCACCGCGCAGATCGCCGCGCTGCGCGCGGACGGCTCCGAGGTGGCGCACTGGGGGCTGATCGACGTGCTGCCGGTGAGCTGGCAGGGCCCCTCCCTGGACCCGGCCAACCCGAGCGTGGCCACCGAGGTCCTGGAGATCACTCACCACGGATTCACGGACTGAGGGCGGGACACCACCATGGCCAAGGGAAGCAAGGGCGCGGGCAAGAGCCTCGTACGCGCCACGATCGCCATCCACGAGCCGCCCGTCGGGTCGAGCACCACCCCGGGCGGTCTGATCAAGACGTTCAACTTCGACTTCAACCCGTCCCAGCTGCAGCTGAACCGGCGCTCCCAGTGGAAGTCCACGCCCGCCGCGGCCGTACGCGACGGCACGGTCCCGGAGTTCATGGGGCCCGAACCGCGGCAGATGACGGTCGAGATCTTCCTGGACTCGTCCATGAAGCCGACCAGCAACGCCGTGCTGAAGAACGTGGAGTCCCTTCTCGACTGCTGCGAGGTGACGGCCAAGAGCATCGCCGCGAAGCAGCCGTCGCCGCCCTGGGTGGTCTTCCAGTGGGGCTCGTTCTCGACGGCGCGCTTCACCTCGTACGTGGAGTCCGTGAACGTCACCTACTCGCTGTTCGGCACGACGGGTGTGCCGATCCGGGCGACCTGCCAGGTGGCGCTGCACGAGATCCCCAGCAAGACCAAGGGCCAGAACCCGACCTCGGGCGCGCTCACCGCGCAGCGGGTGCACCGGGTCGTCGCGGGCGACTCCCTGCAGTCGCTGGCCTGGCGCGAGTACGGCAACGCGTCCGCCTGGCGCGCGATCGCCGAGTCCAACGGGATCGACAATCCCGCGCACCTGCCCACGGGCATCGAGCTGGTCCTGCCCTCCGCCGAGGAGGTGCGCTTCTGATGGCGAAGACGTCCTTCTCCAACATCATCCACGTCACCATCGACGGCAAGAAGATCCCGCCCGACTACATCAACCTGCTCGTCGCCGGCTGGGCCGACCTCGGCGCGGGGGTGCCCGGCGAGTTCCGGCTCACCTTCCGGGACCCGGACCGTGAAGTGCTCGGCAAGCTGAACATCCGGTTCGGCTCCAAGGTGGTCATCGCCCCCGTCGCCGACGGCCAGGGCGCGGGAAACCCGCTGATCACCGGCGAGGTCACCGGCATGGAGACCGACTACGACGGCACCGGTACGTTCAGCGTCGTACGCGGCTACGACCCGGGGCACCGGCTGATGCGGGTGCGCAGGGTGGCCGCGTACCGCAACCAGACCGCCTCCGACATCGCGCGCAAGCTGGCCGCGATGAACGGCGTCGCGATCGGGAAGATCCAGACCACCAAGACGGTCTACGAGTTCATCAGCCAGTCCAATGTGACGGACTGGGACTTTCTCGCGCGGCTCGCCGACGAGAACGAGATGGTGATGTCGCTGGACGCCAAGGGGAAGTTCGAGTTCGCCGAGCCGGACCCGGCGTCCAAGGCACCCCCGGTCAGCTCCCCCGACGACCCGAACCCCCGTGTGCTGCGCGGCCGGGTCGACGTACTGCGCTGCCGGGCCGCCGTCACCGCCGCCGACCAGGTCGACAAGGTCGAGGCGCGCGGCTGGGACATCCCGACCAAGAAGAAGATCGTCGAGCTGACGAAGGCGGGCACCTACTCCGGCTTCTCCATCGGCACCACCCCGCAGAAGGCCGCCAACGCCTTCAAGGCCGCCAAGCTCGTCGAGACCGACACCCCGTACGACCGCCGGCCCGAGGTGAAGTTCGCCGCCGCCTCCCTCGCGGACGACATCACCTCGTCGTTCGCCGAGCTGGAGGTCACGGTGCACGGCAATCCCGTGCTGCGCCCAGGGGTGGCCATCGCGCTCAGCGACGTCGGCGTGCCCTTCGAGGGCAAGTACACGGTCACCTCGGTACGGCACACCTTCGGCGCGGGCAGTCACTACGAGACGCTGGTGACCGTGAGCGGCCGGCAGTGGCGCTCCCTGTTCGGGCTGACGTCCGGCGGCGGCGCGTCGGCGCCCCGGCTGCCGAGTGTGGCCAACGCGCTCGTCACGGACGTACAGGACCCGCTGAAGCAGGGCCGGGTGAAGCTGCAGTTCCCGTGGCTGGACGACGCGTACGTCAGCGACTGGACGCGGACCGTGCAGCTGGGCGGCAAGGCGGGCGGCGGAATCTTCCCGATGGACGTCGGCGACGAGGTGCTGGTCGCCTTCGACCGGGGGGCGCTCGACCACCCCTTCGTCATCGGCGGCCTCTACAACGGCATCGACAAGCCGACCGTCGTGAAGGACGTGCAACTGCACGACCCGGTCAAGAAGAAGGCGATCCGGCACACCCTGTCCGACCGGGACGGCAACCGGGTGGACCTGCTCAGCCAGCAGACCGGCGGCCGCAAACAGGGTGTCCGGGTGGCCAGCGGCAACGACAAGCTGATCATCAACCTCGACCGCACCAAGACCGAGATCACCGTGGACAGCAAGGGCGCCGTCGCCATCACGGGCGGTACCTCGGTGTCCGTCGACGCGGGTACCAGTCTCTCGCTGAGCGCCCGGACCAGCATCAGCATCAAGAGCGGCGGGCCGCTCACCCTCCAGGGCCGCGGGATCGTCAGCCTCAAGTCGCTCGGCGGCGCGGTGACCGTGGACGCGATGGGTGCCCTCAACCTCAAGGCGATCGGTGCCCTCTCGGCGACCGCGGGCGGCACCATGCAGTTCACCACCATCGGCCAGATCGGCATGCGGGCCATCAACATCGACCTCATGGGCCTGCTGACGGTCAACAAGATCAAGTACCCGTTCGGGTGACGGCCGGGACCATGACGACCCCGACGCCCCTGACCAGCGTGACCACCATGACGACCATGACGACGAGGACGAGAAGGCGGGTGGCCCCCTGATGGCCGAGCAGTTCGTCGGATCCGGCTGGGCGTTCCCGCTGCGCATCGGCCCCACCGGGGGCATCGCCCTGGTCAGCGGGGAGCGCGAGATCGAGGAGGCCATCCGGCTCGTGCTGGCCACCGCGCCGGGCGAGCGGCCGATGCGCCCCGAGTTCGGCTGCGCCATCCACGACCTGGTGTTCGCCCCGGTCAACGAGGCCACCGCCGGCCGTATCCAGCACGAGGTGTACACGAGCCTCGACCGCTGGGAGCCGCGCATCGAGGTGAGCGACGTCGATGTGACCGCCGGCTCCGACACCGAGCAGGGCGTCCTGTTCATCGACGTCCGCTACTCGATCCGCGGCACCAACAACCCGCGCAGCCTCGTCTTCCCGTTCTACGTCATCCCCTCCCACGAGGAGCCCGACGCCCCCGGCGCGGGCGACTCCCCTGAAAGCGACCGCTGATGGCACTGCCCTCCCCGAACCTCGACGACCGCCGCTTCCAGCAGTTCGTCGACGACGCCAAGCGCTACATCCAGCAGCGCGCCCCGGAGTGGACCGACCACAACGTCTCCGACCCGGGCGTCACCCTCGTGGAAACGGTCGCCCACATGGCCGACCAGATCGTCTACCGGCTCAACCGGGTGCCGGACAAGAACCACCTGGCGTTCCTGGACCTGGTGGGCATCACCCTCTTCCCGCCCTCCGCCGCGCGGACGGACGTCACGTTCTGGCTGTCCGCGCCGCAGGACGAGCCGGTGCTGCTGCCGGTGGGCACCGAGGTCGCCACCACGCGCACCGAGAGCGAGGAGGCCGCGGTCTTCGCCACCGAGCACGAACTGACCGTCGTACCGTGCGGGTTGCGGTACCTGGTGGTGCAGCGCACCGGTGAGCCGTTCGCCGACAGGACCGCCGACCTCGCCGAGGGCAAGGACGTCATGTGCTTCACCGAGGCCCCCCGGCCCGGTGACTGCATGCTGCTCGGGCTCAGCGCCGCCGTGCCGCACTGCGCGGTCGCGATGGAACTGGACAGCCGGGTCGACGGCGTCGGCGTGGACCCGCGGCAGCCTCCGCTGCTGTGGGAGGCGTGGACCGAGGACGGCTGGGTCGTCTGCGAGATCGACCGGGACGGCACCGGCGGTCTGAACCGGCCGGGCGAGGTCGTCCTGCACGTTCCCGGCGCGCACACCCTGTCACGCACCGGCGGCCAGGAGGCCGGCTGGCTGCGCTGCCGGGTCACCGAGCCGCTGCCCGACCAGCCCTTCTACACGACCTCGCCGACCGTGCGCTCCGTGGACGCGTTCACCCTCGGCGGCACCACCACGGCCGTGCACGCCGAGACCATCACCGACGAGGCACTCGGCGAGTCCAGCGGACTGCCCGGGCAGCGGCTGCGGCTGGCCCACTTCCCCGTGGTGGGCGACACCCCTCCGGTACTGCTGCAGACCGCCGAGCACGAGGGCTGGACCGACTGGGAGGTCGTCCCCTCGTTCGCCGCGTCCACCCCGCACGACCGGCACATCACCCTGGACGCCGCGACCGGCGACATCGCCTTCGGCCCGGCGGTACGGGAACCCGACGGCACCCTGCGCCAGTACGGGGCGGTGGCCCCCAAGGGCGCCGTCATCCGCGCCCGCCGCTACCGCACCGGTGGCGGCCGGGCCGGGAACGTGGCCCGCGGCGCCGTCCAGGTGCTGCGCACCTCCGTCCCGTACGTCTCCGAGGTCGTCAACCGGGAGGCGGCGCGCGGCGGCGTCGACGGCGAGACGGTGGAGGAGGCGAAGACCCGCGCGCCCATCACGCTGCGCGCCCAGGAGCGGGCGGTGACCCTGCGCGACTACGAGGAGCTGGCCCGCCGGGCCGCGCCCGACACGGCCCGGATCACCTGTCTGGAGGGCGACGAGGGCGAGCACGGGGCGTACGCGGTACGGGTGCTGGTGGTCCCGCAGGCCGTGCCCGACCCCGGTGGCCGGCTGCGTTTCGAGCAACTCGTCCCCGGTGACGGCCTGTTGCGCCGCATCACCCGCCACCTCGACGAACGGCGTCTGATCGGGACCCGGTTGGCCGTGGGGCCGCCGTTCTACCAGGGCATCACGGTGGTCGCCACGGTGCACGCGTTCCGCGGCACGGACACGGACCGGGTGCGCCGTCAGGCGCACGACGCCCTGTACCGGCACCTCGACCCGCTGACCGGCGGCGCCGACGGCCGGGGCTGGCCCTTCGGCCGGCCCGTGCAGTCCGGCGAGGTCTTCGCCGTCCTCCAGCGCGTCCCCGGTGTCGAACTGGTCGACGAGGTCCAGCTCCACCCGGCCGACCCGCTGACCGGCAAGCGCGGCGACCCGACCGACCGCATCGACCTCGCCGCCCCGTCCCTGGTCTTCTCCTTCGACCACCGGGTCCGCGTGATCGGGGACCGCGCATGAGGGGGTCCATCGACGGGCTGGGATCCTCCGCGCCCATCGGCATGACGCTGCCCGCCGTGTTCGCCGACGACGATCTGGCCCAGCGGTTCGTCGGCGGGCTCGACGACGTGCTCGCGCCGATCCTCGCCGTCCTCGACAACCTGGACTCCTACTTCACGCCGAGCCTGGCACCGGTGGACTTCACCCGGTGGCTGGCCGGCTGGGTCGGCGCCGAGACCGACGGGAGCGAGCCGGAGGACCGGCTGCGCGCCGCCGTCGCCGCCGCCGCGTTCCTCCACCGGGTACGGGGCACCAGCCGCGGCCTGTCCGAGGCGGTGCGCCTGGTGTTCGGCGTGGCCCCGGAGATCACCGAGAGCGGCGGCGCCTCCTGGGACGCCCGGCCGCTCGGCCCGGTCCCCGGCGACCGCCGCCCCCGCCTGCACGTCGCTCTACGGCTGCCCGACCCGACCCGGGCGGACGAACACCGCCTCGACAGCCTGGTGGCAGCCGCCCGTCCCGCCCACATGCCCTACACGGTCCAGGTGACCGCCGCCGAAAGGACTCCCGAGAGATGACCAGCCAGAACTCCGGCACGGGACAGGAGCCGGCGCGGAGCTGTGCCGAATGCGGCACCCGCGCGGAGCCCGGCCAGTCCTTCTGCGATTCCTGCGGTGCGGTACTCGGCTGGGGCACCGGCCGTAACGCCGCGGCCCCGGTGGCCGCGGGAGCCGCCGCCCCGGCGCGGGACTCCGCGACCGGCCGCGGGACCGACGACAACCCGGGCAACAGCTCGGGCAACAGTCCGGCCGGCAGTCCGGGCAACGACCCGCGGAACGACCCGGGCTGGGACGCGTTCGCGGTGTCCGGTGCCGGTACGGGTACGGCCCGCACGGCCCACGACACCCCGGCCACGGCGGTCGGTTCGGCGGCCGTCCCCACCGGCGGGGACGAGACCCACCGGCGCGACGGCGGCGACACCGGCTCCGGGCAGGGCTCGGACTCCGCCTCCGGCGCCGGTCAGGGCTCCGGGACCCGGCAGCCGGACAGCGCCTCCGCGGGCTCCGGCAGCACCCCGGCCGGCCCCTCCGCGTCGGCCGACACCTCCGGCACGGGCAACGGTTCGGGCCCCGGTGCGGGCGCCTCCATACCCGAGCAGCGGAACCAGGCGGCGGCCCCCGCGAGCGCGGCCCCCGCCGCCGCCCCCGCCCCCGACGTCTTCGCCGCCCTCACTCCCCGAACGGCGACACCGGACGGCTCCTACTCCAACGACGCCGACACCGAGCCGAGGGTGGCCCTCGGCCACGGAGCCCCGCCCCCCTCCACCGCCGACACCGCGGGCGACCGGGCCAGGTCCCTCCTCATCCCCGTGAACGACCCCGAACCCCGGGCACCCGTCACCCCCGCCGTCGCCCCCGTGCTCCCGGGCCTCCCGGTGGCAGGCCGCCCCCAGGTCCGCGCCCCGGGCCCCGAGTCCGGCCCGGAGGACGGTCCGCCGTGCCCCTGGTGCTCCACCCCCAACCGCCCCGACCGGCACTTCTGCGGTCGGTGCGCCATGCCGATGGAGGGCGGCCCGCGCCCGCCGGACCGGCAGCCCTGGTGGCGCCGCCTGCTGAACTTCGGCAACCCGCCCACCCCGTGGGCGGGCGAGCGCCCCCGCCTGCGCCGCGGCTTCGGGCGCATCATGAACTGGGTCGTCGGCGCCGCCGTACTGGGCCTGCTCATCGCCCTCATCGTCAACATCGGTGACGGGATCGACGCGACCCGCGACCACTTCGCCAAACGCGCCCCGGTCGGCCCGGACAGTGTCAGGGCGTCCCGCTCGTACCCCGGGCACAGCGCGCAGCTCGCCTTCGACGGCCTCAGCAACACCTGGTGGGGCCCGGGGGTCTCGCAGGCCGGTGAGGGCGAGTGGGTGGAGGCCCGCTTCGACACCCCGACCCGGCTGCTGGACGTGGTGTTCACCTCCGGCGTCTCGGCCAAGCAGGAGCACCTCCAGGAGTCGGCCCTCCCGAAGCGCATCGAGGCGCAGATCACCACCGCCGACGGAAAGAAGAGCACCCGGTTCCTCACCCTCGACCGGAGCGCCGGCGGCCAGGCCCGCAAGTTCCGGGTGGGTGAGGTGGTCGCGGTGCGGTTCATCCTGCGCTCGGCCTACGCCGCCGACGCCAAGAAGCAGGTGTCCATCGCCGAGATCGAGTTCTTCGGCCGCTCGAACACCAGCAGGTCGTGATGAGCGCCACGGCACCGGCAAGAGCTGAAAACAGCCATCCCTGATGACTTTCGACCACTCCCGACCGCATCATGTGCAGGTTGTTGTCTCACGATGCGGTCGGGGTTGACGTGACCATGGGGAAGAGCGGGATACGTGCAGCGGGAGCCGTGGCGGGCTGCGCCCTGCTGCTCGCGGGCTGCGGCGGGCCGGACGGCGGGGGCGGGACCGACGCCGCCGGCCGCGAGCCCCTCACGGTCGCCAAGGCGCCCGCCCGGATCCCCGTACCGCTGGGCAAGGGCGGCAGGACCGACAGCGACTTCAACGGCGACGGGCACCGCGACCTCGTACTCAACGATCTCGTGAAGCGGGACACGCACGGGGACGACGCCGGCATCGGGATCGTGTACGGGTCCGCCCGCGGACTCGTCCCCGGCGCGCGGCAGCTGCTGAGCCCCGCGCAGCACGCGGCCACCACCAAGGGCCGACTGCCCGCCGTCTTCGACGCCGAGGCGAGCTGCGACCTGGACAAGGACGGTTTCACCGACCTCGTCGTCTCGACCGACCCGCCGTACGACGGACAGGGGCAGCCGCCGGTCCCGCTGCAGATCCTCTTCGGTTCGGCCCGGGGCCTGTCCGGCAAGGCGGTGAAGCTGGCGATCCCCGCGCAGGCACGTTTCGGCAACGACTGGCCCGACCAGCCGGTGTGCGGCGACTTCAACGGCGACAAGGCCGACGACCTCGTCGTGCACGCCTCCGACGGGCGCCTCAGCTATCTGCGCGGCCCCTTCACCCGCAAGGGAGCCCCGAAGGCGGCCGGCGCGCCGCTCGCCTCGCCCGGCAACGCCCCGGTCGCGCCCGCCGTGGACGTCGACGGCGACGGCTACGACGACCTGCTCGTGCGGACGGCCGAGGGGTCCGGCACCTCCGCCTCCTCCCTCGTCCCGGGCGGACCGACCGGACCCGCCGGTACCGCGATCGCCCTCCCGAAGGGCATCGACGTCGCCTTCGGCCGCTTCGGCAAGGGCAAGGGACTGGACGCGGCGATCGGCACCCTGCGCGGCACGGCCCTGCGGTACGAGGTCCCGGGCACCCAGCGCGGTGAACTCGCCGTCGCCGGCACGGTCCTGGACTCCGGGGACTTCGACGGCGACGGGGTGAGCGAACTCGTCTCCAGCGGTTCGCAGTTGAGGATCCTCAAGGGCCGCGCGGGCGGACTGTCCACGACCGGCATGGTGACCGTGCAGCCGCCCGCCGGGGGAACCACCAGGGTCCTGACGGTGGCCGACCTCGACGGCGACGAGCGCGCGGACCTGGTGGTACGCACCTACCGCGGCGACACCGAGGACACGATCGCCGTGTACCCGGGCACGAAGAAGGACCTGATCGCGCGGAAGCCCGGACTCACCTTCTCCACCTCGGAGTTCCTCGGCGCGGAGAGCTGATGCGCCGCCCTCGCGGGGGCCGCCCGCCCCTCCCGGTGGCAGCCGTCGCACTGCTCGTCATCGGCGGCAGCTGCCTGCTCGCGGGATGCGGTGGCTCCCCCGACCGGCCCGCCGCCGCCACCCACACGAGGCCCGGCGCCGGCAAGGCCTCCGACCACCCCCGCCCCGGTGACTTCAACGGCGACGGCTACGACGACTTCGCGACCGTCGTCACCTCGCGGTCCAAGGACGGGTCCCGGGCCGAGGAGAGCCTGACCGTGGTCTACGGCTCCCGCGACGGCCTCGTCCCGGCCACCGCGGAACAGACCTCGCCCGGCACGAAGTCCGCGTACTTCACCTCCGCGCTGCGCACCGACCTCGACGGCGACGGCTTCACCGACCTGGTCGTCGGCCGCGGCAGGGGCGACACCCGGCTGGGCACCCTCGCCTTCTTCGGCGGCGCCCGCGGCCTGGGCCCCGCCACCGAACTCGCCCTGCCCCAGGGCTTCCGGCCGCTCGCCGCCGCCGACTTCGACGGCGACGGCTCGACCGACCTGCTCGACGGCGGCCAAGGCGGCAAGGGGTACGCCCACGAGGCCGGTCCGGGCCCCGACGGGCTGCTCCTCCACGGCCCCTTCGACCGCAAGGGCACCTCGAGGCGTCAAACCCCGCTGGACCTGGACCAGCAGGGGTACGCCGCGCCCTCCTCGGCCACCACCGGCGACTTCGACGCCGACGGGAGGGCGGAGGTGGTGTTCACGTACGACTTCGACGCGGAGGAGGACGAGAGCGCGCCCGAAGGCCTGCACATGGTCGGCTACTACGAGGGCGGCCGGGACGGACTCGTCCGCGACCCCGCGCGCGAGCCCGCCATCGGCGAGGCCGTGGGCACCTTCGACGGCCCCCGCACCCCGGCCACCGGCGACGCGGACGGCGACGGTATCGACGACCTGCTCCTGCCCACCCAACTGGAGGTCGCCCCGGCGGACATGCCCGCCGAGGGCGGCGCGCTCACCATCCTGTACGGCGACCGGTCGGGCCTGGGCGGCGGGCGCGAGAAGTCCGTGATCGAGGGCGAGGGCGGCGCCGAGCGGCGTATCGACTACGGCAGTTCGCCCGCCGTCGGCGACGTGAACGGCGACGGGAAGCCGGACGTCGTCGTCAACACCCCGGACTTCCGGCGCCACGACGGCAAGGTCACGCTGCTGCCCGGCGGCCCCGGGGGCGTACCGTCCGCGGCCGGCGAGCAGACCGTCGACGCCGCGACCGACGGCCTGCCCGGCACCCCGAACCCGCACTACTGGAACGCCTTCGGCCACCAGCCGCCGCTGCTCGACGTGAACGGCGACGGCCATGCCGACGCCGTCGTCTTCGGCCCGCTCTACGAGAAGCGCAAGGGCGCCTTCCTGGTCCTGTGGGGCACGGACGGCGGCTTCGACGCGAAGCAGGTCCAGCTCTTCACACCGGACGACCTGGGCGTACCGCTGCGCCTGAAGTGAGCCGGGCCGTAGGGCGGTTCACCCGGAGGTCACCGGCACACAACCCTTCGTACGCCCCACGAGTCACAGACATGACGCACGGCCCACAGCCCTGAGTCACAGACAGGATCTCCCTGTCCGATCTCCGTATCCACGTACTCGGGAGTGCTCCGTGCACGCAAAGAAACTGGCCCTCGCGGCCTCCGTGGCCGCACTCGCGGTGTCGGGGCTGACGCTGCCCCTGGCAGGCCCCGCGGCGGCGGCCTCCACGCTGTCGGACGACTTCAACGGCGACGGCTACCGCGACCTGGCCGTCGGGACGCCGAGGGCGAACGCCGTGACGGTGGCCTTCGGATCCGCCTCGGGTGTCTCCCCGTCCCGCTCCGTGACCGTCACCCAGAACACCGCGGGCGTGCCCGGCGTGACGGAGCCCGAGGACGAGTTCGGCGAGAACGTGACCAGCGGGGACGTGAACGGGGACGGCTTCGCGGACCTTCTCGTCGGCTCGCCCGGCGAGAAGGTGACCGACAGGGCCGACGGCTCGGTGTCCATCGTGTGGGGCGGCCCGGGCGGCTTCACGACCGGCGCCATGGTGCTCAACGCGCCCTCCGCGCAGGACGTGCGCTTCGGCGAGGGCGCCTCGTTCCGGGACCTCGACGGCGACGGCACCGGAAACCTCGTGGTCGTCTCCGCCAACCGCTTCTGGTGGTACGCGGACGGGGTGCCCTCCGGTACGGCCTTCGCCCCGGAGGTCGACTTCCTGCCCGCCGGAGTGACCCTGGACGGCGTCCGGGGCGGCCACTTCTCCGGCACCTCGGGCAGCGACTACGTGGTGTTCGGCAAGGGCGCCACGGGCAAGGGCTACGCCGGTTACGTCAAGGGCGGCCCCGGCGACATCGGCCGCTCCTACCAGCACCTGCTGCAGAGCTCGGTGGCAGGCTCCGTGGACGAGGCCGCGGTCGCCGTCGCGGACATCAACAAGAACGGTTACGAGGACCTGGTCGTCGGCGCCCCCGACTCGATCAACGCCGGCGAGGTCTACTTGTGGCCCGGCAGCGTGCGCGGTCCGGACGTGGACGACTACCCGCGGCGTACGTACGACCAGGGCAGCGCGGGCGTGCCGGGCACCCCCGAGGAGGGTGACCGCTTCGGCGCGTCGGTCGCCGTCGGGGACGTGACCGGTGACGGGTACCTGGAGGTCGCGGTCGGCGTGCCGGGCGAGACCGTCGGCACGGTCGCCGGGACCGGGAACGTGGTCGTCCTGAAGGGCGCGTCGGGGGAACTCGACGACGGCGGGGCGTCCTGGCACCAGGCCACGGCGGGGGTGCCGGGGGCCGCCGAGACGTCGGACCGGTTCGGGTCCTCCGTCTCCCTGAAGGACTTCAATCGCGACGGACGGGCCGACCTGGGCGTCGGGGCGTCCGGGGAGGACATCGGGTCCTCGGCGGACGCCGGGGCCGTGTGGGTGCTGCGGGGCGCCTCCGGCGGCCTCACGACGTCTTCGGTCACGTCGTTCAACGGAGCGGACTTCGGTCTGGGGGGAGCGGGGCTGCGGTTCGGGGACGTTCTCCGGTAGCCGCGCCCCTGAGGGCCGCCCCCGAAAGAAACTCGAACTCACGTACAACTATGCGCAGTTGCTGTGGGTCTTGTGATCGCCAACTGCCCGTGGAGTCCAGGTGAATTCCTGGCCGACACGGGCGGAACGCACCCCATTGACTGCGGGCGCCCACCGGCGCCCCTGCCTGCCGCAGGAGAATCCCGCATGCACAAGCACCTGCGACTCACCCTCGCGACGGCGACCGCCGCCGCCCTGACGGGTGGGCTCCTCACCTTCGCGGCGACCGCCGCCACGGCCGCGGACACCGCCGCCGTGACCGCCGCGGACGCCGACTTCAACGGCGACGGGCTCGCGGACGCCGCCGTCTCCGCCACCGGCGCGTACGTGAACGGCCAGGCCGCCGCCGGAGCCCTCACGATCCTGTACGGCGGTGGCGAGCACGCCACCATCACCCAGGAGAGCCCGGGCGTCCCCGGTACGGCGGAGAAGGACGACTGGTTCGGCACCGACACGGCGTACGGCGACTTCGACGGCGACGGCTACGACGACGTGGCGGTCGGCGCCCAGGGCGAGGACGTCGGCAGCGACGTCGACGGCGGCACCGTCGCCATCCTGTGGGGCTCCGCGGCGGGCCTCCAGGGCGGCACGACGGTCGCGGACCCCCGCGCCTCCTCGCACGACTGGTTCGGCAGCGTGCTGGAGGCCGCCGACTTCGACGGCGACGGCAAGGACGACCTGGCCCTCGGCACGTACACGGCCGCGACCGTCGACGTCCTCCGGGGCGGCTTCACCCGGGCCGGCGCGACCGGCGGCCACTACACCCTCTCGGCCGCCGTGCAGAGCGGTGACGGCTGGGGCATCCGTTTCCTGCAGTCGGGTGACGCCAACGGCGACGGGGTCGAGGACCTGATCGTCAACGGCTACGAGATCGACACCGAGGACGGCTACAACGCCAACTTCTGGTACCCGGGCTCGGCGGACGGCGTCAGGTCCGCCGACTACCAGAAGCTGCCCGCGGGCATCATCACGGACGTCGGCGACACGGACGCGGACGGCTACGACGACATCGTGTTCGGGCTCGCCTGGGACGACGGCATCGCCGGCGCGCAGCTCGGCGGCGCCGCGCTGATCGGCCACGGCTCCGCCTCCGGTCCGGCCGGCGGCGATGTGCAGAGCATCGACCAGGACACCTCGGGCGTCCCGGGCGGCGGCGAGACCGGCGACCAGTTCGGCTCCGAGCTGGACCTCGGGGACGTCAACGGCGACGGCCACCTCGACCTGGTCGTCAGTTCGCCCGGCGAGGACCTCGCGGGCGTCGTGGACACCGGCGCGGCGACCGTCCTGTACGGCGCCGCGGACGGTTCCGGCATCACCGGCGCGGGTGCGAAGTTCCTCGACCAGGACACCGCGGGCGTGCCGAACTCCAACGAGGCGGCGGACCGGTTCGGGTCCGACGTGCACGTGGACGACCTGGACGGTGACGGCCGGGGCGACGTGATCATCGGGACCTCGGGCGAGAACGGCAACAACGGCGCGGTGTACGCCCTGCGTTCGGGCACGGACGGCTCCCTGTCCGCCGCGGCCGGCATCTACACGTCCACGGTCGGCATCTCCGCCACCGGCACCCCGGTCCTGGGCGCCAACTTCGCCGACTGACCCGCTCGGCGGACGAGCGCGACGACCCCGGCACCGTGGCCTCCACCACGGCGCCGGGGTCGTCGCGCGCACGGAGGAGCAGGACGCTCCGGTGCGAACTCGGCGCGCACCGGCCCCGCAAGGGGCGCGGGGCCGTGACATGTGCGGCTCCGCCGCGTGGGCGTGACCGGCCCCCACCGGCCCGCAGATCACCACCGCCCCCCGCACAACCCCACCCCTACTCCAGGTGTCACACAGGTGAACCGACCAGAACCACCTGATCCGGCCACCCGTTTGAGGCCAGCCACCCTCAGCCCCTGGAGCCCCCGTGCGCATACGGACGTACGCCGCCCTCGCCGCCACCGTCGCCGCGGCGGCGACCTCGGCCATGACCCTCGCCCCCACGGCCGCAGCCGTACCCCGGCCCTCGCCCTCGACCAGCGACTTCAACGGCGACGGCTACCCGGACCTGGCCGTCGGCGTGCCGGACGGCGCCGTCAACGGCAAGGCGAGAGCCGGGTACGTCAACGTCGTGTGGGGCGGCAAGAAGGGCGTGGGCGCCCACGGCAGCATCCGCGTCACCCAGGCCACCACCGAGGTGCCCGGCACCCCGGAGGCGGGCGACCGCTTCGGCGCCTCCGTGGCCCTGGAGGACCTCAACGGCGACGGCATCGCGGAACTGCTCGCCGGCGCCCCCGGCGAGGACATCACCGGGCGTGGCACGGACGCCGGCGTGGTCGTCGTGGTGGGCGGCGCGAAGGGCGGTCCGAGCCACGGCTCCAACGTCACCACCGGCCCCGCCGCCTCGGCCGCGTACGGGCTGTCGGTCGCCGCGGCCGACCTGACCGGCGACGGCAGCAGGGACATCGTGGTCGGCGGCAAGGACAAGGTGGTCCTGCGCACCGCCGACGGTCTCGCCGCCACTGTCGTGAGCGCCCCCATGGGCGGCCGGGCCCCGATCCTGACCACCGGTGACTTCACCGGCGACGGCGCGGCGGACCTGGCGGTGGGGTACTGGACGAACGACCCGTTCACCCAGTCCCACGTACGGATCTGGGCGTGGGAGAAGGCCGAGGAGGCCCTGGCCAACGTGTGGAACACCGACAACTCCGGTGTCTCCGCGCTCGCCTCGGGCGACTTCGACGGCGACGGCCACGACGACCTGGTCCTCGGCGAGTGCCGCGAGATCGCCGACGAGAACATCGACGACCCGTGCGGCCCGGAGGAGTACGCGAAGGGCGGCGGCCTGCACATCCACTACGGCACCGGCTCCGACGGCTCCTTCGGCCACCGCAAGCAGACCCTCAACCAGGACACGGTCGGCGTGCCGGGTGTCGCCGAGGCCGAGGACCGCTTCGGGGCGGCCCTCGCCGTCGCCGACTTCAACGGCGACGGCCGCGACGACCTGGTCGCGGGCGCCCCCGGCGAGGCGATCGGCACCAAGGCCGGCGCGGGCGCGGCCACCGTACTGTTCGGCACGAAGAACGGCCTGGTCGACGAGTTCGGCGAGAGCGTCGCGGTCGCGTACAACCAGAACACCCCGCGTGTGCCGGGCGCCGCGGAGGCCGGTGACGCCTTCGGCGCCGCCGTCGCGACCGGCGACCACGATCACGACGGCACACCGGACCTGACGGTCGGCTCCCCCGGTGAGAACGTCAACTCCGGTGGCCTGTGGGTGTTCCCGCACGCGAGCGTCGACGGCTCCTACGCCCTCACCCCGGCCCGGCTGGCCCTGCCCGCCCCGACGAGCGCCCTCACCTACGGCAAAACCCTGAGCAGCCTCTGACGAAATTGGTGGCGGACCCCGTGACGAACCCTTGGCGAACCCATGGAGAGCCCCTAGGGGATGTCACAGGTCGGCCGCAAAGCCGGGCCCGAGCCCTCGGGCCCGGCACGTGACTCTGCGGGACCAGGTACGTTCGATTCGTGGCTGGATTCAGGATCGGACGCGGCCGGGACAACCGCACGCAGCAGGCGCCTCCGCAACAACAGCGGCAGCAGCCGTACGGACAGCAGGCCCCACAGGGCGGCCCGTCGTACGGCTATCCCCCCGCGCCCGGGACCAACTCTCAGCAGCCCCAGTACGGCGGCGGCGGAAACGGCCCGCAGCAGTGGCCCCAGGGGAACGGACACGGTGAGCCGGAGTACTTCGGCGACCCGGGCCACCACCCGCAGGGTCGCCACCCGCAGGGCCACCAGCCGCAGGGCCATGACCCGTACGCGGCCAACCAGCCGGGCCACACGACGGCGTTCTCCGTCGGCGAGGACCCGTACAGCCAGGGCGACACCTACCGTGCGGGCAGCACCGCCGCGCCGCCCGTCGGCCCCCGCCTGCACTGGAAGGAACTGCTGAGCGGCGTCGTCATGCGCCCGAACCAGACCTTCCTGCAGATGCGCGACTACACGATGTGGGGCCCCGCCCTCATCGTGACGTTCCTCTACGGCCTGCTGGCCGTCTTCGGCTTCGACGGCGCCCGCGCGGACGCCATAAACGCCACCCTCGCCAACGCGGTCCCCATCGTCCTGGTGACGGCGGTCGCGATCGTGCTCAGCGCGTTCATCCTGGGCGTGGTCACCCACACCCTCGCCCGCCAGCTCGGCGGCGACGGCGCCTGGCAGCCCACGGTCGGCCTCTCCATGCTGATCATGTCGCTCACCGACGCGCCGCGCCTGGTGGTCGCGATGTTCGCGAGCGGCGACGCGCCGTTCGTGCGGATCCTCGGCTGGGCGACCTGGGTGGCGGCCGGCGCGCTGTTCACGCTGATGGTCGGCAAGTCGCACGACCTGCCGTGGCCCAAGGCCCTGGGAGCGTCCGCGATCCAGCTGATCGCACTGCTGTCGATCATCAAGCTGGGCACGTTCTAGAAGCCCCGCACACATCCCGCGTACTGGAGGCCGGCCGCTCGCGGTCCGGCCTCCAAGCCGTTCAGGGCCCCGGCTCCGGCTCCGGCCCCACGGAAACAGACAGGTGCCGGGACCGGCCGACGGGAGCACCATGGGGGCCATGGATGTCACCGATGCCACCGCCGCCACCGATGCCGCCGCCGCTCCGGTCAGCGCACCCGGCCGCGTGGCCGCCCCCGACGAGGGGATCAGCCACGAGGAACTCGTCCTCGCGGCCCGCAACCACGGCCTCCCGCTGGAAGCCCTGCGCTACGACGTGACCCCGCCCGGACTGCACTACATCCTCGTCCACTACGACATCCCGGCCGCCGACGCCGACACCTGGACCCTCAGGCTCCACGGCCGCGTCCGTACGCCCCTGACCCTGGACCTGGCCGCCCTGCGCGCCCTCCCGTCGGTCACCCACCGCGTGACCATGGAGTGCGCGGGCAACGGCCGGGCCCGGCTCACCCCACGCCCCGTGAGCCAGCCCTGGCTGGTCGAGGCGGTCGGCACGGCGGACTGGACGGGCGTACCCCTGCGGACGCTGCTCGCCGAGGCGGGAGTGGAGCCGGACGCCGTCGAGGCGGTCTTCACGGGAGCCGACCACGGTGTGGAACGCGGCGTGGAGCAGGACTACCAACGCAGCCTGTCCCTCGCGGACGCGACCGCCGCCGACCCCGAGGTCCTGGTGGCGTACGAGATGAACGGCGCCCCGCTCCCGCCGCAGCACGGGTATCCGGTCCGGCTGGTCGTCCCCGGCTGGTACGGCATGGCCCATGTGAAGTGGCTGACCGACATCGAACTCACCGACACCCCCTTCATCGGCTTCCAGCAGGCGGTGGCGTACCGCTTCCGCCGGTCCGCCGACGAGCCCGGGGACCCGGTCACCCGTATCGCCCCGCGCGCGCTGATGATCCCGCCCGGCTTCCCGGACTTCATGTCCCGCACCCGGGTCGTACGCCCCGGTCCCGTGCGGTTGGAGGGGCGGGCCTGGTCGGGGCGCGCCCCGGTCACGAAGGTCGAGGTCAGCACGGACGACGGCGCGACGTGGCAGAGCGCCGAACTCGCCCCGCCGGACGGCGGTCCGTGGTCCTGGCGCCACTGGCACACGCCCTGGACGGCGACGCCGGGACGGCACGTCCTGACGGCCCGCGCCACGGACGCCGAGGGCACGGCCCAGCCCCTCACCCAGCCGTGGAACCGCGGCGGGTTCGCCAACAACGAGGTCCAGCGGATCCCGGTGGCCTGCCTGTAGGCCTGTGGTCGGGCCTGTAGGCCTACAGGCAGGCGTAGTCAGGCGGCGGCCTCGCCCAGCGCGTGCCGGGTCGTGAGCCACACGCTCGCGCCCGGTGCGACGCGCACCTCGCGCGGCCCGCGGAACCCGAAGGGCCGCAACTGGTCCCCGTGCCGGGCGGACAGCGTGAGCGCGACGGCGGTGGCGCCGTCGTCGTCGACGGCACGCAGCCCCGGGGCCAGCAGGTCGGCGACCACCGCACGGTCCCAGGCCTCCGTGTCGTCCGGAGCGCCGACGGCGACCAGCGTCCAGGACGGGCTCGGCCGACCGGGCCCGGCCGCGTCCAGCACCGTCGACAGGACCGGGTGCTGCGGCAGGCAGTCGGTGAGTCCGGCGGAACGGTCGGTGAAGGACCGACCGGTGCCGAATGGACCGGTTTCGAATCGACCGGTGAAGGATCGACCGGTGTCGAGTTCGCGGGAGAGCACGCTCTTGAGGTGCGGGCCGGTGGGATCGGTACCGGTTCCGGGCGGCAGCCAGATGGCGGCCGCCAGCAGGGTGCCGTCGTCGTCCCGCTCGGCCACCCACACCTGGCCCTGCTCCAGGGCGTGATGGGCCAGCACCAGCCGCATGGCGCGCTGGGCCTGCTCCGAGTGCCCGGCGGAACCCTGCGTGATCAGCCGCACCACGGCAGGCACGTCGACGAGTCCGGCGGCGCGCACGGTGGCCCGTACAGGAATCTGAAGAGCGGTGACGGCCGCGGGCAAGGGCCTGGACATGGTCATGGTGGAGGTCATGGTGGAGGTCATGGTCGTGGTCATGGTCGTGTTCTCCATTTCAGAGGGTGGCCCGGCTCATGCCGGTGAGGTCGTTGATACTGGTGAGCTTGTTGAGATCGGTCAGATTGCCGATGTCAGCGAGAGTGCTGCGGTCGGTCGAGATGGTGCGGGGTGCGCGGTGCCGTTCGACGGCCACGGCAGGCCGGCTGAGCAGGATCACGCCCTGTACGGAGGCGGCGGCACCGGCGAGGGCCAGGAGGCCGCCGAGCCCGCCGAACCCGCCGTACCGGACGCCCTCGCCGAGCAGGGTGACGCCGATGGCGGACGCGGCGACGGGATTGACCAGGGTGAGCATGGCGAGGGGCCCGCCGAGGCCGCTGCGGTACGCCTTCTGGGAGAGCAGCACCCCCGCTGTGGCGAAGCCCACGGTCAGCACCGCCACCGCCGCGACGCTCCAGGTCGGCGCGGGCCCGACGGCGAGCTTCTGCGCCAGCGTGGAACCGGCCCCGGAGGCGATGCCCGAGGCCGCCGCGAAGGCCAGACCGCCGCCCGGGGTGACGGAGCGACGGCCCGAGCCGAAGCCGACGAGCGCCGCGACGACGACGGCGGCTGCGAGCGCGACAAGAACGACCTCGCCCGTCCCCAGGGTGTGGACGGGCGCGCCGCCCGCCGCGGTGGCGGTGAGCAGCGCGGTCAACCCGACGAGGGTGAAGGCGGTCCCGCGCCACTGGGTTCCGGAGGTCCGGCGGCGGGTGACCAGCGACCCGAGCGGCACCGCCACCACCAGACTCAGCGCGCCGAGCGGCTGCACGAGGGTCAGCGGCCCGTACCGCAGAGCCACCACGTGCAGCAGCGCACCGCCGCCGTTGAGGGCGACGGATCCCCACCAGGCCCCGCGGGCGAGCGTGGAACGCAGACTCGTGGTGCCGGCGGCGGTCCGCTCCTGGACGACGGCGGCGGTGGCGTAACAGACAGCGGAGACAAGGGAGAGGCCGACGGCGAGGAACACCGGGGAGGCGAGGAAGTCCGTCATCACAGCCCCTCCCAATTCTCAGCCTTCGACCTGCGACCGCGACCGATCGATACGAAACGGTTTCGTACACCCAAACTACGGAAGCCCGAAGCGAAACGCAAGCGTTTCTATAAAGGTCCCGGCGGTCGACGCCCACCCGACCGAACCGTGCACGGAATGTCGGGTCGGGCAGGGCACGACGTTCCTAACGTGAAGGACGCAAAGGAAGGAGGCCGAGTTGCTGGAGCGACTGAACGAGGCCCTGGAGCACATCGAGTCACGTCTCGATCAGCCGATCGAGGTGGCCGAACTGGCGCGGATCGCGGTGACGTCGGAGTACCACTTCCGCCGGCTGTTCTCCGCGCTGGCGGGGTTCCCGCTGTCCGAGTACATCCGGCGCAGGCGACTCACGGTCGCGGGCGCCGAGGTACTCGCCGGAGAGCGGACGCTGCTGGAGATCGCGGTGGGTCACGGCTACGGCTCGGGGGAGGCCTTCGCGCGGGCGTTCCGTGCGATGCACGGCGTGGGCCCGGGCGAGGCCAGGCAGACCGGAGCCGCCCTGACCTCCCAGCCCCGGCTGTCCTTCCGCCTGACCGTCGAAGGGAGCAGCAGCATGCGATACCGCATCGTGAACAAGGAGAAATTCCAGGTGGTGGGCAAGCGGATCAGGGTCCCGCTCGTCCACGAGGGCATGAACCCGGAGATCGCGCGGTTCATCCGGGGCCTCGCCCCGGAGACGCTGCGGCGCATCACCGCCCTGTCCGACCAGGACCCGGCGGGAATCGTGGGGGTGAGCGACAACCTGGACCCGAGCCGAGCGGAGGGAACCCAACTCGACTACTACCACGGGGTGGTGACCGGAGCCGGGACCACACCCCCGGAGGACCTCGACATCCTCCCGGTCCCACCAGGCACCTGGGCGGTCTTCGAAAGCTCGGGCCCGTTCCCCCTGGCACTCCAGCACATGTGGCGGGACGTGTTCACCCAGTGGTTCCCGTCCAACCCGTACCGGAGCAGGCCGGGCCCGGAGATCCTCCGCACCCACCTGACCCCGGACGCCGCACAGGCGGACGCGGAACTGTGGATACCGGTGGAACGAACGGCGTCCTGACCGACCGGCGTCGGGCTTCTAGGCGTCCAGCACTTGCCCGGCCCGCTTCACGACGGGCTTCTCGACGCTCCACGGGAAGTTGATCCACTCATCGGTGCGCTTCCACACGTACTCGCACTTCACCAGGGACTGGGACTTCTCGTAGATGACGGCGGAGCGGACCTCGGCGACGGCGTCGACGCAGAAGTCGTGCACGAGCTTCAGCGTCTTGCCGGTGTCGGCCACGTCGTCCGTGATCAGCACCTTCTTGTCGGAGAAGTCGATGGTGTCGGGGACGGGCGCGAGCATGACCGGCATGTCGAGGGTGGTCCCGACGCCCGTGTAGAACTCGACGTTCACGAGGTGGATGTTCTTGCAGTCGAGGGCGTACGCGAGCCCGCCGGCCACGAAGACGCCACCGCGGGCGATGCTGAGCACGATGTCGGGCTCGTACCCGTCGTCGGCGATGGTCTGGGCAAGCTCACGAACCGCGACCCCGAAGCCTTCGTAACTGAGGTTCTCCCGCACGTCACTCACTCTCTCGCTCACACCTGGGTCCGGTGGAAGTTGAGGAAGGAACGGGAGGCGGTCGGGCCGCGCTGCCCCTGGTAGCGGGACCCGTACCGGTCGCTGCCGTACGGGAACTCGGCCGGCGAGCTGAGCTGGAACATGCACAGCTGCCCGATCTTCATCCCCGGCCAGAGCTTGATGGGGAGGGTCGCGAGGTTGGACAGCTCAAGGGTCACGTGCCCGGAGAACCCGGGGTCGATGAACCCGGCGGTGGAGTGGGTGACCAGCCCGAGCCGCCCGAGCGAACTCTTGCCCTCAAGCCGGGACGCGAGGTCGTCGGGCAGGCTGATGACCTCGTACGTACTGGCGAGGACGAACTCCCCCGGGTGCAGGATGAACGGCTCGTCACCCTCGGGCTCGACGAGCCGCGTCAGATCCGCCTGCTCGACGGAGGGGTCGATGTGGGGGTAGCGGTGGTTCTCGAACACCCGGAAGTAGCGGTCGAGCCGCACATCGATGCTTGAGGGCTGCACCATGGATTCGTCGTAGGGGTCGATCCGCACACGCCCGGCGTCGATCTCGGCCCGGATGTCCTTGTCAGAGAGAAGCACGCCCCGAGGATACGCAGAGCCCGCGGGCCCGCCACAATCCGGTCATCGTGGCGGGCCCGCGGGCCTCTGGACTACTGGCTGCCGACTGTCCGGCCGGCCGGCCGTCTGCTGCGTAATCGGTGCCGTTCGGTACAGGTGGTGACAGTGGTGACGGTGGTGCGGCGCATCCCGATCAGATGACGGTCAGCGCTTCTCCAACTCCACCGGTACGACGCTGCGGAGCCGCGCGCAACGGGGGCAACGGATCAGCCGGCCGGGACCGAGCCGAGCGGCCTGCTGCATCGGAAGCGATGCGGTGCTGAAAATGTGCCCCTCGGCACAACGGACGACGGTGCTGCGTTCCATCAAGTCCTCAGAGTCCCTTCCCCAAGAGCCGCGTCTGACTGAAGAGGAAGCCACATTACGGGATGAAAGGGACGGGCCTGCAGGCGGCACTCCGATCCCGCCCGACCCCTCTCCAGCTCCTCCACCGTACGCCCCAACTCCCGCGGCCCGCAGCCCCGTCCAACCCCCGAAACGCCCCCGGGCCCCACGGCTTCAGCACCGGGGGCCTGGCATGAGGTATGGTGAATTCGCGTTTCCGACACCGGCACGAACAGCCCGTATCCGGCGTCTTACGCGGGTGTAGTTTAGTGGTAGAACATCAGCTTCCCAAGCTGAGAGTGCGAGTTCGATTCTCGTCACCCGCTCCATGTGAAACCCCCAGGTCATCGACTAGGGGGTTTGCTTGTTGTCCAGACCGGTCAGCAGATGCCGCAGCACAACCGCACCAGGCGTAGTCGCACCTCTAGCTGATTGCCAGAAGTACCGGCTTCAGCCCCTGTCGCCGGGGCGGGAGTGCATCGTCATCGTCCATCATCGCGTCTGTGCTGCCCTCGTCGAGCGGGTGGTACCACCGGGGCCGCACCGCTCGTCCGGCCACTCTGGAGACCGGTGGTGTGCTCTGCCATCCAGAATCGGCGGGAGAACACCTTCTGTTCGTCCTTGGTCCGCAGCCGCTTCAGCACTGACGTGAAGACACTTCGGTGATGGGCACTCGCTTGCTGGGCGAGAGTGGCCGCGTGCCCGTTGAGGTTCGCCTCTTCGAGGGCGAGGACGTGCTTGGCAAGAGTCTCGGCCGGCAGCAAGGAGAGGCACACATGTGTCAGACGGTCGAACACATGGCCCTGGAGCGGGGTGATCGGGCTGTCCGCGAGGGTGATCTGCTTGAGCAGGATGGCGATCTCGCCTCCGTCCCTCTCGGCTCCGCCACCACGGAGCACCGCGTCGAGCTGGCTGCGGAGGTCGGCCGAGGCGAGCGCCAGGACCAGCGGGGCGACCATCGCCGGGGGCGTTATGCGGGCGCGTTCCAGCAATGCCTCCGTCGTGAGTTCCGTTGCTTTGCCGCGGTGCAGGATGCTGAGGAACTGTCCGGCGTGTCCGGTGGGCCGGTTCTCGAGTGTGGAGGTGAGCACCGTTTCGGCGTGAGAGGGCAGTGCCACGTCGTTCAGTCTCCGGAAGAGGCGCGCCGCATCGCTGGGGCTGGTCATCCCGGCCGCATGTTCCAGCACCCAGTGGACCTCTCGGTGTCTCTCGTCGAGAGCGCGCAGGAGCGCGAGGAAGTCGTCCGGGGCGCGTCGGGCCGCCGACACGATCAGCACGTCGCACGCGAGCGTGCCGTTGCCGGTCGCATGCAGATCGTTGATCAGAGTGGCCACATCACCGGGCGCGCGTGTCAGTGCAGCGCGTTCGAGAACAGCCGCGGAGGCCGCGTGGTTCCGCACCACGCGTAAGGCGGAGACCAGCGCCACCAGATGACCGCTGCTGCGCGACTGGGCGCTGTCGAACACGAAGTCGGCGTCTCCCAGCAGTCCGCGACACGAGAGCGAGTCGATCAGCTCCGTGACATCGGTGGCCTGGCGGACGGAAACGACTTCTGCCTGCAGGGCGTGGGTGAGACCGTGCCAGCCGTTCTCTCTCAGCCCGTGACTGATCTCCACAATGTCCGACACCGGCCGTTCAGACGCCGCTGCGTGCAGGGCCTGGGGGAGCACGGCGGCCACTGGACCGGTCGCCAACAGATCCACTGCTTCCAGTACCTGGGGCACCTCGCGTGTGACGAGGAACGCTCCGAGCAGTACGGCGACGTGCTCGGGCAGGTGTTCATGGTGGAGCGCGATCGCAAATGCGGCAGTGTCCCCCGGCGTGTGCAGGCGGACCGATGCCTGCAGCAACCGGGCGCCGAGGTCGATGAGACTGGAGCGTTTCAATTCCACCGCCAAACAGCCGAGGTCGTCGACCGAGCGGGTGAGCACTAGGACGGGCAGCGCCGCCTGGGCGTGCGCCCCCAGTCCCGCTCTGTCCAGTCCCGCCAGGAGGGCCGCGACCTCGTGGACCGGCCGGGACCTGCTGACGGACGTGACCAGTTCACTGGCCATGGCACGCTGGGTCCGCGACTCCAGGTCGCTGACCACGCTGACGAGTTCGGGCACGGACGCGGTCCGGTCCGTGGCCTCCAGCGCCGCCATCAGCGAGGGGACAACTGCCGCCTCCTGCCACAGTTCCTGCACTGTCTCCAGTTGCGACTCCAGCACGCAACACTGATCCTCTACGGCGATCAGTTCGGCCTGCGTGACGGCCAGTGCCTCCTTTAGGTAGGTGATCTCCTGCTGGAGGTCGTCGCACTCACGTCCGAGCTGGTCGTACTCGCCCTGCCACAGGTCGAGTTCGGCTCGGTGCGCCTGTGCCTGCTGGTCGAGTCCGATGGCCAGGTCACGGCAGCGGGCCTCTGCCTGCAACAACCGTTGCATACGGTCCAGCAGCGCCTCCTCCAGCGCCTGGGCGTGCGCCTGCTTCCGCCGGGCCTCCTCGTCGGCGAGGGCCAGTTGGTCTTCCAACTTCTGCTTCTTACTGGCTGGCCTGTTCGACTGCAGCGCCTCGCGGTGCAGCTCCCGCACCCGCTGCTCCGCCTCGAGCGTGAGGGACGCCCCCTCCTCGCGGAGGTCGGCGATGAGTGTGGCGACGAAGTCCCACGCCGGAAGGCGGTCACCCTTGAGGTAGCGGGTCAATGTGCTGGCGTCCACATGACGACGCGCGGCATAACGCCTGACACCCACTTCGAGACGGCAGAAGATCATCCGTAGGTCCTCGACGAAAGCCCGCTTCTCCGCCACAAGGTCCTCGCTGAGCGGTGACAAGCGCGCCGTTCCTAGTGCGTTCTGTGTACCCATGCCTCTACCCGCCGTCCCGTCAACAGCAGTCAGTATCGCCCCCTCCGATCCCGGCAGCGGCCGGAAGCCGTTGCCACTCGCAGTCGGCAACACCGGTCTCGCTGCCGACCTCTGACGTCAACACCGAAGCGGTTCCCGCTACCAGCGCCCCTCGACACGATGGGGTCCGAGCCGGCTCACGGAGAACACTGAAGCACGCAGGAGGAACTAGCAGATGATCGAACATGGGGTCCCGAAGCAGGAGCAGGCCCCGCCGCCCTTCTGGCAGCGGCTGTGTCGGCAGGCGGTCCTGGGAGTCGCCGGGGCACTCGGCGCCACAGCGGTTGCCTGGCTAAACGCCTGGCTGGAAAGCCACAAGAGCTAGCCGGACGTGTGGGGCGACTCCTTCCGGGGGCGCGCCACCCGGACGCCGGTGAACTTCCCGCGTGCCCATAGCGTGCCCATAAGCGCGGCCAGTCACGGTCAACAGCGGTGCGGTCCAGCATTCCAGTAGCCGGGCTTCAGTCACGTATGCCCAGCTCAGGGGTCACATGGCTGGGTGAGCGCCGTAGCTTCCCAAGTTGAGAGTGCGAGTTCGATTCTCGTCACCCGCTCTTCTTGAAGCCCCAGGTCAGCGGCCTGGGGCTTGTTTATAGATAGGTCGTTTCGGCGTTTGCCCGCACCCCCGCGCCGGAAGATTGGGCACGCGGAGGGCACAAGCGCCTTGCGGGTGCAGTCCGTCCACGTTGCAGCACGGCGCTGACCTGCGATTTCATACGGCCATCAAGGGAGTTTGCGCGGTGAGAGCACTCAGCCCGCCGTTCCATGACGGCTCCGCACGCCCCCGTATCACGCTCCGGCAGTCAGGAACCAAGCCCCTTGCAGGTGCGCGCGCTTGGCCACAGCCGAATCTCGTGTCAGAGCGGGAGGTCGTCGGGTAGTACCCGGAACGCCTTGTAGCGGCCCAACGGCCGTACGGCCCGGAAGTCCCGCCGGTCGAGGGTGAGGATCGCGTCGGTGTCGTAGTCGGCGGCGAGCGCCACGTTCACCGCGTCGGCGAGGTCCAGGTCGAGCGCGCCGTAGCGGACTCGGACGGACTGCGCGGCGCCCAAGTGGTCTTGCGTGATCTCGGGCATGACGATCCGACCCCGGCTCATCCACCGCCGCAGGTCATCGATCGCGCTGACGGCGGCTGCGCGCCCCAACTCGCGCGTGGCCACGTGATCGAGTTCCGCCAGCAGGAGCGGGGACATCACCAAGAGACCGGCCGCCATAATCGCCTCGTTCGCCGCTCCGTGTTCCGGGTGCGTCAAGTCGAGAGCGGCCAGAAGGCCGGACGTGTCCGCAATGACGATGATCACGCGGCGGTTCCGGGGTCTGTCTCGCGGCGGACCGCATCGGCGACCGCGTCACGGACCTCAGCCTTGGTCGGCGTACGCCCCGACCCCTCGAACGTCCGCGAGAAAAGGGGCTCGTCCCAGACTCGGTTCGCCATGGCCGCGAGATGGATCCCCTGTCGGATGATCTCGGCCTCGCTTATGCCCCTCCGCTTGGCCGCCTCCTTGATGATTGCCAGGTCTTCGGGGTCGGCATAGACGTTCGTACGCTTCATGGACATGTACCAAGAGTAGTCCATGTACTGGATTGATGTATTACAGCAATGAACCACGGACCTCGATTGGACCGCGCCGCAAGGCTCAGCGCGGGCAGTGGCAGGATGTCGACCGGCCTCGGCCCCTTCTACGCCTCAAGTTCCCTCAGCGGCGGGCGGAGGCTTCCAGCCGACCGGACATCTCTTGGACCACGGCGAGGGAAAGTTCGATCTGGGCTGCTCAGCGGGGGATGTCGAGCGACGCCGCAGACTGGGACGGGCATTCACGTGATCACGGGTATCAAGGGCGAACTTCGTGGTCGTCGCCGTCACGAGCGGCCCTCGTGGTCAGCGAAGACCCGGTCGGCCATCTCATCAACCTGATCCAGCAGGTTCCTCAGCTCGCTGGTCTTCGCGCGGACGGAGACAGCATCCGCGAACTCCTCATTGCGGATGTAGACGATCGGCTGCATGTCCCCGCCCGAGAGAGCGACCATGCCGGCCTCTAGAACCGGGTTTTCGTCGCTACCCGCCACCTTCAGATTGTGACGGCAGTGATCGAAGTGCTGCCCGGTCTCGGTGCAGTCGCGGTAGAGCTGACAGGCGAGTTCCTTGCGGCGTTCGCGGGATATGAGCTGAGCGATGGCGCCGATGGTGGCCTCCGGATCCGGAGAGTCAGTGACGATATCGATCATCGTCTCGTGCCAGGCGTTCAGTGCTGCGCTGCCGAGCCCGACCGCGTTAGCAGCGACGTGGTTGGCCTTGAGTTGGGCAATGAGATGCGCGGCGGGCGGTGCCGTCATGCTGCTGTCACCTCTGCTTCCACTCCGCACCTCTTGGCGAGGTGTTGGAAGACGGTGCTGATCCAGGCCAACGGGTCGCTGCCCGGCGCCAGCGGCGCGCAGATGATTACACCGTTGATGAAGTCCTCTATGCGCTCGTCGAGGCGTCCGGCTTCCCGCATGCGGGTTCGAAAGCCTTCCATGATCTCGCTGACGGCGTCGGTGCGCTCGGTGATGTCGGCGCACGAAGCACACAGTCCGTACTTGCCAGTCTTGCCGGAGCGGACCGTGACGACGCGGCCGCCCTCATAGACGCACACGGAGGTGTCACGAAGTGTCATACCGGTGTCACCTCCTGGTGCGCGAGGAGGTGATTGAGGGCTGAAAGACGGGTGCGTGGGTCCTGGCCGACGGGGACGGCGAAGATCCGGTCGCCTTTCTGCTCCAGGTAATGCGCGACGTAGGCTTCGCGGAGTTCGGGCTCCAGGGCAGATATGTCCCACTCCACCACGCGGAGGCCGTACTTGGTGGTGAGGGCCTCGAAGTCCGTCACCGGATCGGATGTGACGTCAGGCGAGCGGTTCGGGTTGCCGTTCTCCGACGCGAGAACTCCGCCGACCACCCGCTGCTCTTGCGCACCCTGGGACTCCGTGCGCCTGGCGTCGTCGATTGTTGCTGCCGTCTCCGGCATGCTGCGCCTCCTCGAAATGGGCAAAGGGCTGTGATCTCGTGGCGGGGATACGAACCGCCGCTGAGCTCCCCTGTCTTGATAGACGTCCCGTCAGGCACGGTCGAGGTGGATGCCTCGTTCGAGGGGAGCCACACCGGGAAGCCGGTTACCTCTAGGTGAGAGCCGCATACAATGCGCCGCTTCAATGCGGACACCTCTGCAATTTCCAGTCACCAAACGATCGAATCTCGCCCAAGCACGACCATCGTCCGTACGTGTCGTCGCCGCTCAGCCACCCTGGCGGCCAGGACTTTCAACTGATCAGAGCTGGCAGGAGAGGCAGTGGGGGAAGAACGTCAAGACGTGGACGGATACGTAACCGACCCGCCGGTGATCAAGCAGCTGATGATGATCGGTGAGCTGAAGGAGGCTTACGAGCTTGCCCAATCCGCAGCTCATCTCGGTTTCGGCGTTCGGATCAGCAACGTGATGAACACGCTTCCGGACCGGACAGCCCCCGGCAACGAGGACCGCTTGCAGGAGACGTGGACGGTGGAGATCCTCGATGACGTGCCGCTGGACCCCGATGAGCTGAAGGGGACTTGAAACCTCCGAAGAAGGCGCAGATCCAGCGTCCTCGGCGCCAAGCAGACCGGACCTCCCCGGCAGCGTCTTATTCTGAGGGCTCCCGGGCAGGACATGTGCTGCCGCAACGCCGCATCACGGTGCACCTCAGCATTGCCCTACCCACATGCCTGCCGGGGCTACAGGCAGGCCAAGGACCCTCCTTGGAGCTTCGTGCCCATAGCGTGCCCTTAAGAGCGGAAAGCAGCGGTCAACAGCGGCGCAACCCAGCCCGCGCAACGACCCAAGGAGATGTTGTATGCCCAGGTCAGAGGCATAGTCCCCGCCCAAGCGCCGTAGCTTCCCAAGCTGAGAGTGCGAGTTCGATTCTCGTCACCCGCTCCATGACAAAGGCCCAGGTCATCGACCCGGGCCTTTTGTTTTCCTCGCCAATCACCGCCGCCGTCGGCTGAGCGGCGTCACGTGCGACAGGCCCTCCGTCATGCGCGGAGAAGCGGCCAGAACCTTGAACTGAAACGACGGCCTTTCGGGCAACGTCCGCCTCCGGAGTTCGGCCGCCCATCAGCCGTCGGCGATGGCCCGGACGCGGTCGCTGATCAAGTGCTGCTGGACAAGCGACTGCTCCGGCGGGCCCTTCCCGTGGGCGGAACTATGGCTTCCATCACAGCGGAAGTGATCTTGCCCTGATGGGATCGCCGGATGCCAGGTCTCCTCCTCCGTCTCCTGCCGTTCTGGGTCCGCGAGCCCCTGCTCATCGTGGTCGGATCCGTCCTCGGCGTGCGCATCACGTATCTCGCCGTCCACGATCACGATCGGGTCGCGGCCGGTCTCGGGGCGGTGTTCCTCGTGTTCACCGCGATACGGGTCCACGCGGTGGTCCGGGCCCTGCGCGCACGCCGGAACCTGGGTCCGACAACCTCCGCGGACGGGGCGGCAGTCGATGCCGCCGTCCAGGCCCAGGCCCAGACCCAGGCCCAGACCCAGGCCGTGGTTGTGGCCGAGCCCCGGGCCGGGGCCGGAGCCGCGCCGGGGCCAGGCCCGGCCACTCCGGAAAAGGAGCCCAACGCATGGGGCCAGGCCTTCGCGGCCGTGGCCTTGTTCGGGGCGCTCGCGGTCGCGCTCTGGGCGGCCCCACACCTGATGCCGTCCGACGACAACGCCTCGCAACCCGCCTCGTGTTCGGACGGGACACACGAGGAGCTTCCGAAGGCCTACAAGGGCACACCCCACCCCGTGACCGGTGAAGAACTGTGCGAGGCGGTCAACCGGCCCGGCCTGGCCCAGCTCCTCGGAACGCCCGGAGAGACCGCGACCACCGTTTCCAGCACCAACAACACCGCTCCTCTGACTGACGAGAAGGTCGCCCAGCCGGAGGCCTCGGTCACGTTCGACACGTACACCGTGAATGTGTCGGCCACTTACAACGAGCTGACGACCGACCAGTACGTGAATCTGATGAAGTACGGGAACGAGACGGACGTCAGGACGCTCACGGTTCTCGGCCGGCCCGCGGTCCTCTCCTCGGATCACACCATGAAGCTGGAGATCGACCTCGGGAGCGGCGGATCCGGCGGACCGGTCGAAGAAGGCCCCCTGGCCAGGACGCTGACCGTGGCCCTGGACCGCAGTGACCGAGGCGGCTACTGCGACATCACCGTCTGGAGCAAGCCCGGAACCCTCCCGGACGACAGCGCTCTGCTCGACATCGCCGAGAAGGTTCTTCCGAGGATCCCCGAACGGTCTGCCTAGCGGCCCTGCGAATGAGGACCGGGCGTCGCACAGCGGCACTTCTCCGATAAAGCGGAGTAGTGGAATCCGTTTCCCGGCCCGATCGAGCTGCCTCGCGAGGGGCACCCCCGCTGCCCGGCAGAGGGCCTTGCGTCAGAGAGTGACCACGATCTTTCCGTGTACGCGGCGGCCCGCCTGCAGTTGTACGGCTTCCCGGATCCGGTCGATGGGGAAGGTCGCGGCGATCGGCACCGTCAGGGTCCCGGCGACGATGGCGTCCGTGATCCGTTGCAGGTCCTCCGGCTGCGCGTCGGCGCCTCCGGTAGCGTGCACGCCCTCGGGAGGGGTGGGGGCCGCGATCGTCGAGATCCGCTCCGGAGGGACGCCGAGTACCAGCGCCGCTTCGGCCGCTTCCGTGCCGAACAGGTCGGTCGCCGCGCTGACGCCGTCGGGGGCCGCCGCGCGCACACGGTCTGCCAGGCCGGGGCCGTAGGTGACGGGTTCGGCGCCGAGTTGTCGCAGGAAGTCGAAGGTGCCCTCGGACGCGGTTCCGATCACCCGGGCGCCCGCGAGCTCGGCAAGCTGGACGGCGAACACGCCCACTCCGCCCGCCGCGCCCCCGATCAGGACGGTGTCGCCGGCCTTCACACCGACCGCCGTCAGCGCCGCCGAGGCCGTCATTCCCGCAATCGTGAGGGTGGCGGCCACCTCGTCGCCGATCTCCGGCGGGGTGCGACGGAGTGTGTCCGCCCCGGAGGGGTCGACCACCACCAGGTCGGCAGCGGCCCGGCCCGTCGCGGCGCCGTGGACACGGTCGCCCACGGCGAAGCCGGATACTCCGTCGCCGACCTCGTCCACGGTGCCGGCGAAGTCGGTGGCGAAGCGGGACGGCAGGGTGATGCCGAACCGCTGCGCCATCTCCGGCATGGCGGCGAGGACCCAGTCCATGGGGTTGAGGCCGACGGCGGCCACCCGGACGCGGACCTCGCCTGCCCCCGCGTGCGGCTCCGGCACCTCGCGCAGTTCCAGTACCTCGGGGCCTCCGAAGGTTTCGTACATGACGGCTCGGCTCATGGTGTGCCTCCAGGAGTGAGTGATGAGACTTGGTCCCATCAACGTACACCGTGACGAGACCAAGTCCCGTAAGCTGTGTTCATGGCTCGCTGGGAACCCGACGCATCACGACGGCTCGCTCACGCCGCCCTCGAACTGTTCGCGGAGCGCGGTTACGACGACACGACCGTGCTCGACATCGCGCAGCGCGCCGGGCTCGCCAAGAGCACCTTCTTCCGGCACTTCCAGGACAAGCGGGAGGTGCTCTTCGGCGAGGACGCGCTCACCGGGCCGGTCGTCGCCGCGATCGCGGAAGCGCCCGCCGGGGCCACTCCCCTCGAAGCGGTCGCACTCGGCATCGACGCGCTCGGAGGGACCGTCTTCACGCCCGCCCACCACGCGTTCAGCGTCCGGCGGCGGGCGGTGATCGAGGCCCATCCCGACCTTCAGGAGCGCGAAGCCCTGAAGGGCATCAGCCTCACCGCTTCCATCGCCCGGGCCCTGGTGCGCCGCGGGGTCCCCGTCCTCACCGCCCGCGTGGCCGCGGAGCTGTTCGCGCTCGCCCTGAAGGTCACCTACGAGCGGTGGAGCGAGGTGGACAACACCGACGAGTACGGCGACCTCGCCCGGCAGACCCTCAGCGAAGTGCAAGCCGCTGTCCCGGCCGTGTAGGGGCCTCTCCAGGCGGCGACTCGTTGGTCGGCGACCGTTGTGCTGATCATGCTCGGCGCGGGCTGCCACCGCCCCGGTCACGTGTGCCGGTCGGCATGCGATGACAGCACCCGAGGCGCACGATGGAGACAGCCGCGCCGAGGAGGCCGGGATCATGAGCAAACTCCACCCCATCCGGCGTCCCAAGACACCACAGGCACCACAGGCACCTCAAGCACCTCAGTGGGCTTGGGATCCGAGAACTACCGACGCGTCGACGCCGATATCCCCGGCACCTCCGACCCTGCCCCCACCCCCACCCCCGCCCCCGTACGCTCCGGCCACCGAACCAGGGCAAACGCCGACTCCCCCGTCGCCTCCATCGCCCCCGCTCGACCGGGCCCCTTACCAGGAACAGACGGCGCCCCCTCCAAGACGACGGCACCGCGTCTTTCTCTGGGTCTTCCTGGCGGTACAGGTCCTGTTCTTGATCTGGGTGATCACGGGAATCGCCACCGGTAGTGGCAGTTCCGAGGGATGCGAGGGCCTGACAGGCGACAGCCTGAAGCTGTGCGAGGACGCGGGAGACGTCGGAACCACGATCGGCGTGGGCATCGTGGTTGGATTCTGGGTGGCGGTGGACGTCATCCTGGCCCTCACCTACTTGATCTACCGACTCGCAAGCCGGCAACCGCGCCCGTAGGCGCCATGGGAAGAAGCCGCATCGCCCCGTGCTCTCAGCGCAGTTGCTCGGCCAGGCCGACGATGATGCCCTCCGGGCCGCGGAGGTAGCAGAGCAGGTAGCTGTCCTCGAAGCGGGCGATCTCGCCGACGAGTTCGGCGCCGTGCGGGCGCAGGCGGGCAACCGTGTCCTTGATGTCGTCGACGGCGAACATGACGCGGTGCGTACCCAGGATGTTGTGCGGCCGGTTGCGCGGCCCGTCGCTGATCGCCTCGGGGCTGCGGTACCTCGCCAGCTCCAGCCGGCTGTGGCCGTCCGGGGTCCGGACCATCGCGATGTCGCAGTGGACACCGTCGAGGCCGGTGCACTGGTCCGCGACGAGGCCCTCGACCTCCGCCCTGCCCTCCAGCTCCATACCGAGTTCCACGAAGAACGCGATGGCTGCGTCCAGGTCCTCGACGACGATGCCGACGTTGTCCATCCGCTGAATCGCCATGCTGGTCTCTCCTTCTCCTCGTGCGGCCGGTGGTGGCCGCTGATGTCCCTGGGACGGAGCCGGTGGCACGTTCTCGACATCCGCGGACCGCCGAACTCCGAACTTCGAACTCCGAAAAATCTCGCTCGGCGGAGTCGGATGTGTGCCGAAGGCGCCGATCCGCCGCGTTCGGCGCCCGTGGACCGCCCGGCGACGTATCCAAGCGGCACGGTGGCCGGCTGGGCAAACGGCATTAGCCCGAGGCCCCGAGGCTCGGAGGCCCCGAGGCGGCGCCCCCACCCGGGTCGGTTCGGGGCGCAGCGGGCCAACCGGCCCTGTCCGCAACGGACATGCCAGACTTCCGTGCAGGGAACGAGGCAACCAGGCCGCCCGGGGGAGACGACCATGTCAGCAGCGCTCGCGGTCCTCCTTCTGCCGCTGATCCTCCTGGGCGGGGCACTCCTGCTCGCGTGTGTCGTTCTCGGCCTGCATGGCCTGCTCATAGGACGGATGCCGGGCCGATGGCTGCCGCGCCACGTCCGGCAGCCGAGACTCTGGGGCGCGGGTGTTCTGCTCGTCCTGCTCGGCGGGTTCGAGCATCTGTCGTTGACAGTGGTCGGAATCGGCCTCATCGCCTTGGGCCACGTGGTGAAGCCGGCCCCGTGAGCAGGCTCGTGCCAGGCCTGCAGCGGCCCTGGATGCGATGCCGTACGGCCCGAACCCCGTCGGTGCCGGAACGAACCCCGAGGTGTTGTCTCAGGATGCCGCGGCTTCGACGCCCTCGTGTCGTCAGGGGAGGAGTTGTGCGGTGCCGTCAGCCCTCAGGACTGTCCGGAGGAGGACGGTCGTGAGTACGGCCGCCACCGTCAGGACGAGTACGTAACCGGCGCCGGCCGGGCTGCCCCATAGGCGTCCGGACAGGGCCGTCCCGGTGGGGGCGCGCGTCGATTCCGGTGCGGGGCGGGGGAGGCGGGGGCGGGGAGAGGGGCCCAAGTGCGGCCGCCGCTCGTTCCGTTGTCCGGGAACTTCACCGGGATTGTCCTTGATCCGTAACGAACCAATCCGATGGCCCCTCTGCCTCGTACTGTTCAGCTGGTCGCGAGTTGACCGGGGCATCGGCGAGTAACTGCGGGAAAGCGGGGCGGACATGGCGCGGCACAGTGGCGGGCGGGGTTGGCACGGCAAGGTGCTCGGCGCGGCGCTCGGAGTGGCGTTGCTCGCCGGCGGCACCTCGATGTGGACCGCGCAGGCCGGTCAGACGTCGAAGGAGACCGCGTCGGTCACGCCGGACGTCAAGCCGGTCGCGGTGAGCATCGTGCACGCCTCCGACAAGGGGGCGCGCGGCGTCAACATCACCATCGACGACGGCCCCGACCCCGTGTGGACGCCTCAGATGCTCGACGTACTGAAGGAGTACGAGGTCAAGGCCACGTTCTGCATGGTCGGGACGCAGGCGCAGGCCCACCCGGACCTCGTGAAGGAGGTCGTCGCGGCCGGGCACCGGCTGTGCGACCACTCGGTGTCGCACGACACCACCATGGACAAGCAGTCCCAGGCCTATCAGTCGAAGCAGATCCTCGACGCCGAACGCATGATCACCAAGGCTTCCGGGGGCGTACGGCCGATGTACTACCGGGCCCCCGGCGGTGCCTTCACCCCGTACAGCCGCAAGCTCGCCGCCTCCCGCGGGATGCGCCCGCTGGGCTGGAACGTCGACACCAAGGACTTCGAGCGGCCGGGCACGGAGGCCATCGTCGCCACCGTCGAGCGGGAGCTGCCCGAGGGGCCGACGCTCCTCTTCCACGACGCGGGCGGCGACCGCTCCCAGACCGTCGAGGCCCTGCGCCGGATCCTCCCCCAGCTCAAGGAGCAGGGTCGCTCCTTCGGGTTCCCGGTGCGCTGAACCGCCCCCGCTCCTGCCCCGCCCCTGCCCAGTCCCTGCCGCATCCCTGCGGCAGGGACTGTGACGTCAGCGGATGTAAGAAGCCATCAGCGGACGTCCGCGTAGTCGCCCGGCGCGTTGGCCGCCGCGGTGGTGGACGTCGCGGCGAAGCTGTAGCGCCAGTAGCCGTCCGTGGACGCCTTCACCGTCGTCTTCAGGTTTCCGGAGCTGTTGGCGGTGACCGTCTTCACGGTCGTGTACGTGGACGTCCCCTTCTTCTTGAACTGCAGCTTGGCCTTCTGGCCTGCGTAGGCGTGGTAGCCGCCGAGCGCCTCCCAGTCCGCCCGGGACAGCTTGCCGGTGATGGTGAGGGTCTTGCCCTTGGTCACCGGCTCGGGAGACGCGTTGGCCGTCAGCTTCGCGTCACGCAGGACGGGCGCGGTCTTGGCCGCGTGCAGGTCGACGTGACCCGTACCGTCCGCGGACTCCGCCCAGGCGGCCACCTTCCACGTACCGGCGAGGGAGTTGCGCCCCAGGGTCCAGCGCGGCTCGATGTACGCGAACTGCGTCTCGCAGGTGGAGGTCGTCGCGTCGGCCTTGGTGCAGGTCGCGGAGCATGCGCCGTGGATGACGGCGTCGGGGCTGTCGTACGACCCCTTGTAGAGGTACATGTCTCCGCCCGCGATGCCCGACGGGTCGGTGGCGGTGAACTTCGCCGTGAACTCCTGCAGCGGCGCGTCGGTCAGTTCGACCGCCTTGCCCCCGTTCACCACGACGTTCGAGATACGGGTCGACCCCACCGTCTCGTCACCCTGCGGGGCCGGACCCGCGAACGCCCGGGAGATGGTGCGTCGCAGGACGCCGCCCCGGTCGTCGGCGGCGGTGACCCGCAGGGAGACGAAGGAAGCGGTCGCGGGGACGTCGACCGTCGCCGAGCCGCTGTTCGCCGAGCCACTGTCCGTCGAGCCGTCCGCCGTGACGGCCGCGTCCGTCCAGGTCGCGCCGTCGTCCGTGGAGTAGGCGAGCCCGGTGACCCTGGTGTTCGCCTCCGCCGCGTCCGTGTCGCGGGTGGTCGCGCTCACGTCGACCCGTACCGGACCGGCACTCGCGCGGCCCAGGCTGTCCAGCCCCGGCACATCCAACTCGGTGTCGATCAGCGGGAGTTCGCCGCTCTCCGTGTAGTCCGAGCGGAACGTCCATTCGCTGCGTACGTCCGTCGACAGCCGGGAGTACGCGACCTTGCGGTGCACCTTCTGGTCGAGGGTGTACGTCCTCTGCGGCGACGGCAGTGCGGCCGACGACAGCGTGTCGTAGGCGTCGAGGCCCTCGGCCTGCGCGTAGGTGACACCGTCGGAGGAGCTGAGCTTGTACGAGTACGTCGCGCGGCCGTCGGTGCCCGTGTGGCCGGCGGTGTCACCGAAGGTGTGCGGCTCGTACAGCCAGACCTTGCCGGAGTTGCGCTGCGAGCCGCCGTACTCGCGGCGGAGCGGCTGCGCGGGTGCCGCGCCCACGGTCTCGCCCGCGCCGGTCCCGGCGGACAGCGTGCGGTCCGGGAGGTCGAGGGTCAACTCGCCCGTCCCGTAGGACAGCAGGCGGCCGTAGGTGATGCCCGGGGTGGCGTACTCGGTGATCGAGCCGGCGGTCGGCACCGCGGAACCGATGTAGACGCCCGTCCACTCGCCGAAGGACGGGACGCTCTGCAGGGTGGCCGTCGTCCGCGTGCCCTGGCCCGCCACCTGTGTGACGGTCTTCGCCAGCGATGACGTACGGACCGTCTTCACGGGCGAGGCGGGCACGGTGGTGGTGAAGCTGTGCGTGAGGTCGTAGCGGTAGGGGCTGGGCGCGCTCACCGAGGCGCCGGTCTTCCCGAGCAGCTCGTGCAGGCGCAGCGAGACGCCGCTCACCGAGAACGGAGTGACGTACACCTTGTCGGCGCCCGAGCCCGCGAAGCCCGCGAGGCCGCCGCCCGGGACGCTGATCCACACGGCCGACGCCTGGCGGGTGGCGGTGGTGTCGTCGGTGCGGATCGCGGTCTCCTTGGCCGCGCGCTGGTCGAAGCTGACCGTCTTCGCCGCCGAACCGACCGTGAAGCTGCTGGTGAGCAGGTAGCTCGGCTCCTGCCAGTCGTTATGCAGCGCGACGGAGAAGTAGTCACCCGGCGGCAGCTTCACGGTGGACGAGGCGCCCGCGGTGTCGCTGTTGACGGCGTACGACGTCCAGGTCTTGCGGTTCCATACGTAGAACAGCTTCGAGTTGACGTCGGCGTGCGTGATGCTCAGCTTGACCGAGTACGAGGCCGCGGCCGCGGTGGTGCCGGCTTTCGCCTTCGCCGTCGTGGACGCACGGTGTGTGTCACCGGCTCCCGTCGTCGTCAGCGGCAGCTTCGCGGTCGTGCCGTCCGAGGCGGACTTCCCCGCCGGTCGTACGGACACCGTGCCGTTCAGTGACGCCACGGAGTAGCGAGTCGCCCGCGCGGAGCCTTCCGCGTCCGCCGTCACCCGGACGTCACGTCCGTCGACGAGTTCGACGCGTCCGGCGTCCCCCATCCCGGCACTCCGCCCGGTGCCGGGTGCACCGCCGTTGCCCTCGTCCTCCACCGGTGAGACCACTCCCACCGTGGCCCGCCCGCTGTCCGCCGCCGTCACCGCGGGCGCGGGCGTGGGGGCGAGCAACATCGTGGCGCCCAGTGCCGCTCCGCCCAGCCCCACCGTGGTGCGTCTTCGAAACCGGCGCACATGAAAATCGGACATCGATTACCCCCTGCCTGTCTCCCCTGAGACCGTCCCCGGCACATGTGTCACGGGCGACGATCAGCACACTCTAAAGGGCGGTGCTGACATCGTCGGCTGGATATCCCTGTGCAGGCAGCGGGGTTGGCAGCGGTACGGAGGTTGCCCGGTTTCCCCGGCGGCTCACGAGTTGCCGCGCCGCCCTGCCCGCCTTGAGAGAAGCGGCCGTCAAACCCCGGATCCAGCCCGCCCCCGGAAGGCGTGGGCCCGCGGGAAGATCTCGGCATGTCTGAGATTGTTCTGATGTCCGACCCGCGCGTCGCGGCCGTGCCCGTCGAGGAGTGCGGTGAGGCGCTCGTGGATGTCCGCCGGGGCCGCCTTCTGCTGGTCGACGAGCGGAAGTTGCACGACTCCGCCGGTGCCTTCGCGTATCTGCGGGGCGGGGTGCTCGACCGGCTCCTCGAAGCACAGGAACAACTGCCCACCGGCCTGCGGCTGTTGTTCGTCGAGGGTTATCGCCCGCCGTCCCTCCAGCGTCGCTACTTCGACGACTACGCCGCCCAGTTGCGTGCCGGACAACCGCAGTGGTCGGCCGAACAGGTCCGCTCGGCAGCCAGCCGTTACGTGTCCCCGCCCGAGACAGCACCGCACAGTGCCGGGGCGGCCGTCGATCTGACGCTCGCTGACGACGAGGGGCGCGAGCTCGACATGGGCACGCCTATGAACGCCACTCCGGAGGAGAGCGCCGGGGCCTGTTACACGCAGGCCGGCGACATCAGCGCCGAGGCCCGCTCCCATCGGGACATCCTGAGTTCCGCGCTCACCGCCGTCGGGCTGGTCAACTACCCCACGGAGTGGTGGCACTGGTCCTACGGAGACCGCTACTGGGCCTTGGAAACCGGCGCGGCGGTCGCCCGCTACGGGCCCAGGGAACTCGGCTGAACGGCCCCCACCCCTCACCGCCCCTCCCCCGTCCCGTCCGGCGTTCCAGGCCTGTCGCGTTTCTGCAGGTCAAAGGCCGTTCTCGCATTCCAGCGTCCCAAGATCTCCGGTGGAACAGCCGATGGGGCGGTGCATGCCGCAAGGTGGGGTCATCAGCAGGGCGCGTCGCCGGAGAGCCGTACACGGTGATCGGCCGCCCTCGACTTCCCTTCGTGTGGCGTGGCTTCGGCGTGCTCGACCGCGCCCCACGCAGTCCGCACTCGGAGAAATCCGTACTCGCAGAAAGCAGTTCAGCCATGCGCAGCACTCGTAGCACCACCCGTCGTCTCGTCTCCCGTACCGCCGCCGCCTCCGTGGTGGTCGCCGCCCTCGCGCTCGTCGGATTCCAGGCCGCCGGGGCCGCGTCCGCCGCCACCGCCACGAAGGCGTCCCCGGTCGTCACCTGCACGGCGGCGAACACCAAGCTGACCGTGTCCACGGTGTCCCGCCCGATCAACCACCTGCTGCTCAAGGCCACCAACACCGGTGCCAAGCCCTGCTACGCCTACAGCGCCCCCTTCCTGCGGGCCGGCGCCGACGCCCAGGCCCCGCTGCGGTGGGTCGAGGAGAGCACTCCGCAGTCCGTGCTGATGCTGGAGCCCGGCCAGTCCGCGTACGCCGGCATCTCGGCGTACTCCCCCGACGGCGAGGGCGGCAGCCAGGTGACGACCCTCGGTGTGCTCTTCACCGACAAGAAGGGCAACGCGACCGCCACGGAGAAGAGCCTGAAGCTGCCGGGCGGCGGTCTCTTCTTCAACAGCGCCGCCGCCGTCACGTACTGGCAGGACAACGCGGCGGACGCCCTCGTCTGGTAGCCCGGATCCCGCCATCCGCCGTGGCCATGTCACCACTCCGTGACAGCGCTGTCCTGGAACGACGGCGGCGGGATCCCTTCAGCCCTCAGCACCCTCATAGTGATCAAGCGAGCACCGCGAGGCCGCTGTCGAGCGGCCTCGACGTCGGCTCAACTCCCGTCCATAAAAAGGAACTTCATGTCTGGCAACCGTCGTAAGGCCTTCCTCGTCTCCGCCGTCGTCGTGGGCAGCGCCCTGCTGATGACCGCGTGCCAGGACACGGACAAGGACTCGGACACCGGCGCCGGGAAGAAGCCTTCCTCCTCCGCGGGTTCGACGGGAGACGCGGGCAGCCCGTCCGGTACGTCGACCCCGGGCAGTGACCAGGCCCCGGGCAAGGGAACCGACGCGAGCGAGGGGACCGAGGGCGCGGACGGTTCCGGCGTCGACACCGGTGACGGCACGCGGGAGAAGGTCGAACAGACCTGTGGCGCCAACGACATCGCCTGGAGCACCAGGTCCGAGAGCCAGGCCGGCGGCTACATCCTGATCATCGCGAAGGCGAAGTCGGGGATCACCTGCTACCTGCCCGCCGCGCTGCCGACCGTGGCGTTCGGGTCCGACGGCACCGAGGCGGGTCCCGCGGAGCAGTCCGTCGGCGAGCAGATCAAGCTGAGCGGGAGCACCGCCGCCTACGCCGGGGTGAACCCGAAGACCACCAACACGGACGGCGGCAAGGAGCTGGAGCACATCATCGTCGCCATCGGCAACGAGGACCCCGAGCCGGTCAGCCTGCCGGTCGACGCCTTCACCGTCGACAAGCCGATCGTCACCAACTGGCACACCTCCCCGACCGACGCCGTTCCCTTCAGCGGCTGAACGGACCCGGTCACGGCACATCGACTCACAACCGCAGGGCCCAGGTCACTGATCCGGGCCCTGTTGTGCTGAGTCGATGTGCCGTGACGGCCGTTCTTCGAAGATGTAGAGGATTCAGAGGGTTCAGAGGATTCAACGGACGTATTCGAACCAGGAGTCAGTGATGAGCACCAAGACAGGACCCCAGCGCTATCCCTCCGCAAGCCGGGCCAACTGGTACCAGGACGACTTCGGCGGCGACCCGATGCAGGTCAATGTCGTCGTCCTGCACACCACGGAGGGTTCCTCCCTGCCCGGTTACGGCGGCGGCTCCAGCGCACCGAACCTGACCGCGGTCCCCGACCTCGCCGCCAAGAAGCTGAAGTGGTACCAGCACTTCGACATCGAGACCTCCTCCCGCGCACTGGTGAACCTGCGGGGCGGTGTCGAGACGAACACCCTGAACGTGTGCCAGGTCGAGCTGGTCGGCACCTGCGACCCGAAGACGCACGCCAAGTGGAAGGCCGCGGGCCAGGCGCACATCTACTGGCCGGACGCGCCCGACTGGGCCCTCGAAGGGGTTGCCCGCTTCCTGGCCTGGATGCACGAGGAACACGGCGTCCCCCTGTCCGGCCCGAAGGCGTGGCCCGCCTACCCCTCCTCGTACGCGAACGGTGGTGGCCAGCGGTTCACGGGCGCCAAGTGGAACGCCTTCAAGGGGGTCTGCGGGCACATGCACGTGCCCGAGAACACGCATGGCGACCCCGGCGCGATCGATTTCGCCAGGATCATCAAGCACGCGAAGGCCGACCTGGACGTGGACGACGACACCCCGGGGACGACCCCCACCAAGCCGGCGGTCCCCGCGTTCCCCGGACGCAAGTACTTCGCGGCCGGCGCCTCGAACGCGTACGTGCTGCAGCTCGGCAAGCAGTTGGTGAAGCGCGGCTTCGGTGACCACTACAAGGTCGGCCCGAGCAGGACCTGGGGCGAGGCGGACCGGCTGAACGTGCGGGACTTCCAGAAGTCACGGAAGGAACTGCGCGGCGACGCCGACGGCATCCCCGGACCGCTGACCTGGCGGCTGCTGTTCTCCTGAGACCACCGGGGAGTGCGTCGGCCGCACGCGTCCGAGTGACTCCGGCAGAATCCACGCCAGGATGCAGGCCGGCCCACGCCAGGGCTCAGGCCGGTCCGCGCCGGGGTTCAGGCCGGTTCGGGTTGCGGGTCCAGTTGCCGGGCCGGTGCGGCCTTCGGCTCCCACGACGTCGTGGTCCGTACGTAGCCGTAGATCACCGAGGCCATCGCCAGTACGACCAGTGGTCCGTAGGCCCACGGGTACGCGGCCATCTCCGACGGCAGCCAGCGGTAGGCCACCAGGAGCGCGGCGAACACGGTCGCGCCGTGGGCCGTCAGCCGGATCCCCGATCGGTCCCAGCCGCGGTCGTGCGAGCGCAGGGCTGCCTCGATGGTGAGCACGAACACCACGCCGGCGACGAGGTCGGCGCCGTAGTGGTAGCCGAATCCCAGCGTCGCGGCCAGCGTCGCGACCAGCCAGAACGCACCCGCGAACCGTATGGCCCGCGGGCCCTTCCGGGAGTGGACGAAGATCGTGACAGCCCATGCCGTGTGCAGGCTCGGCATGCAGTTGCGCGGGGTCACCTCGTCGAACGGCATGGCGTGCGGGGCGGCGATCGGCGGCGGCGTCTGCGGCCACAGGTCGCCCACCGCCCAGGGCGCGCTGGGGGGCGCGTCGGCCGACCACATGCTGAGCGCCGTCCAGTGCTCGGCGCCGTCGCCGAAGGCGAACACCGGTCCGACCACCGGGAAGATCATGTAGATGGCCGGCCCGAGGAGGCCCACCAGCAGGAAGGTACGCACCAGGTGATGGCCGGGGAAGCGGCGTTCGGCCGCCACGTTGCGCAGTTGGTAGAGCGCGACGACGACCGCGGCCACCGCGAGCTGGCCGTAGACGAAGTCGAGGAAGTTGAAGCCGATCGCGCCGGTGGCGGTGACCAGCCTGCCCATCGGCCAGGAGAGGTTGCCCAGCGCGTGGTCGGCGGTCGCCATGTACTGGTCGAGCACCATGGGGCGCGTCTTGGAGGTGATCAGCAGCCAGGTGTCGCCGGTCTTGCGGCCCACCACCAGCAGCAGGCCCAGCCCGACGCCCTTCAGCAGCAGAACCCGGTCCGGGCCGGTGCGGCGGGTGAGGGCGACGACGGCACAGCCCAGGATCACCCACAACGCGCCGTTGCCGAAGGGGTGGCCGTCGGTCACCTTCACGTCGGCCGCCCATCGGACCAGCCAGAAGACGGCGTCGACACCGAGCGCGGCACCGATCGCGACGAACCGTTGCCGCCAGGGGAGCACCACCAGCGTCAGCGCCATGCTCGCGTACAGCAGCCCGCCCGACTTGGGGGCGAATATCACCTCTCGCACCTGGTTGGTCATCGGCCCCGGCAGGCCGTAGTGGCGCGCGGCGATCTCCAGCATGATCATGAAGCCGAGGGCCGCCGCACCCACCACGGCCCAGAGTCTCACCCGTCGTCGACGCCATGCGGCGGACACCGTACTGCGGTCTATTCGTGCGAAGACCTGCGGTTTTATATGTTTCAAGTTCTTCAGTCGATTTGCTAGATACGGGCAGGGTCAGGGTTCGCGGTCGATGTCGGTCGTCACCCCGACGGGCCTCTCAGCAGGGGAAGACGGAGGGAGCGCGGTTGGGGTTCCGCCCTCACCCTTCGGCCCTGTGCAGCAGCCGTGCCGCCAGCAGTGCCCCGCCGGCGGCCGCTCCCACCGCTCCCACCGCCAGGAACCCGCCGGTCGAGCGCCACGACAGCACCGACCACCGCGACTGCGCGGAGAACAGCGATCCCGTACTCAGCCATGAGCCGGTCGAGATCAGCGACAGGGACGAGCCGATCGAGCCGGCCGACAGGGCGCTTCCGATCGAGGCGACCGACAGGGCCGAACCCACGGAGCCCACGGACAGCACCGAGCCCACCGAGCCGATCGACAGCACGGAGTCCTGCGACCACAACGACAGCACCGAGCCCGAGGAGCTTCGCCGGGCCGGCCGTACTGGCAGCTTTGTCATGAGGACATCTTGCCCGTCCGCCACCCCTGCCCGGGAGGCCACGTACGCACTTACGCGCAGGTCCCGACCGGCACCAGGGTCCTTGCCGAAGAAGTCAGGAGGCTTACCCAGCTCGACGCGGTGTTGGCGGACGGTGTCGCGGTGTCCGGCCCGGGGGCCGTGCGGGCGCGCGCCGGCCGGGACCTGGCGGCGTCACTGCCCGGCGCTGGCGGCGTCACTGCCCGGCGCTGGCGGCGTCACTGCCCGGCGCCCGACCGGCATTCCGGTCGGGCGCCGGGCGGCTGGACCCGGCTCCCGCCACGACGCACACGACGGGCACGACGGAGTGCGGCTGGTGCCGGTCAGACGGGCAGGAGCCTGCCGCCGTCGGCGAGGATGGCCTGTTCGGCGGGGGTGGCCGAACGGCACCACTCCGGGGCCAGGGCGGCGTACGTGGTGACGTCGTGCCAGGTGCCCTGGGTGTGGAACAGCTCCCGCAAGGTGGCCTCGGGGTGCAGGCCGGCGGCGCGCATGACCTCGCTCATCCGGGTGTGGTCGGCGCGGTGGCCGGCCCAGATCCGGTGCAGGCCGAGGGTGCCGAAGCCGTAGGCCATCAGCAGGCGGCCGGCTTCGTGGCCGTGGCCGCGGACGGGCGAGTCGGGCAGCAGGACGAGCGAGGTGAGCATCGCGTTGCTGCCGTACTCCTCGACGAGCAGGCCCATGGTTCCGACCACGGTGTCGTCGCCCGGCGCGCAGACGGCGAGGGTGTGCTTGCGGCGCGGGTGGGTGTAGGGCTGGGCCAGGCACTGCGCGAAGGCGTCCTGTGCCTGCCGGGCGTCCATGCGGTCGATACCGAGGTAGCGGGTCAGGACGCGGTGGGTGTGGATCCGTTCGAAGGGGGCGAGGTCGGTGGCCCGCAGTTCACGCAGCCACAGGTGCTCGCCGTGCAGTTCGGGGAGATGCGTCATGACGCGTCTCCGAACGCGGCTCCGAGGGGGCGGGGCTGCCGTGCGCCGACGGAAGTGGGTTGCCCCGGGAGGGGCTGCGCCGTGCCGGGTCGCCCGGGGAGGGGCAGTGCGGTGACGGGTTGCCCGGCCGCGCCAGAGGCGGGCTCCTCGGCGCCGACCAGGGCTTCCAGGTCCACGTAGTAGCGGCCCGACGGCACGGGCGCGCCCAGCAGGACGCGCCGGGCGGTGTCGGCGACCAGGGCTCCGCCGAGCATGACGCCGCTCGCCAGCTGCGGCCAGCTGGACAGGGTGCGGCCGATCCGGCCGAGGGCGTCGGTCATGGCCGGGCTGAGCCTGCTCTCGTCCACGATCCGCAGCAGGAGTGCGCGCGCACCGGCGGCGTCGAGGCCCCGGACGTCCTGCGCGGTGCTCGTACCCGCCCGGCCGTGGAAGAGGGGCCGGTCCGGCTCCTCGTCGAAGCGCTCCACGTCCAGCAGACCGCGGTCGTTGGCGTCCATCAGGACGGGGACGCGGCGGGCGCGGGCGTGCTCGCGGGCGGCGAACTTCGCCCAGAGGGTGTCGCACTCCTCGACGAGCAGATCGAGCCCGGAGCCGGAAGCCCCGTCCGGAGCCGCGCCGGAAGCCGTACCCGAAGCCGTGCCGGGAACGCCGTCGAAGAAGTCACCGACGGTCTCCTCCGTCACCCCCGCACGGAAGATCTCGACATCGAGGTAGGGGTCGATCTCGTACAACTGCCGTGCGCACAGCACGGTCTTCTCCACTCCGAGGTCGTGGATCCCGGCGCGCAGCCGGTTGAGGTTGGACAGGCCCAGCCGGTCGAAGTCCGCCAGCCGGAACGATCCTCCTACGCCCTCCATGGCACACGTGAGCGCCGCGCTGTTGCCCACCGACAGGCCCAGTACGCCGATACGGCGCCCGAGCAGCGTCAGCTGTTCGGCCCGGGTGATCTTGTCCCGGTTGCGGTCGGTCCGGACCAGGCGGAACTCGTCGGCCGGCAGGACGTGCACCAGCCGCCCCGACCACGGGTAGTGGACCCAGGTGCCGTACCGCCTTCGCGGAATGCCGCCGCACAACTCGGTGACGACGGCCGCCAGGTCCCGCGCGTCCAGCGAATCGCCCGGCCGCAGACAGCCGACCAGCTCCGCCAACTGGTCGTCGATACGGTCGTGGACCTCACGTACGGCACCCGATTCCAGCAGCGCGACGAGGGCCGCCTCCTCCTCGGGCTCCGTGGGACGCATCAGGACGGGCCGGTACACGTCCTGCGGCAGAGGGGCCGGCCCGGGAAACGGCCATACGGGCTCATCAGGAGCGATATCCGCGATAACTGTATGAATCACGAGGCGGGAAGTTAGCAGCCGAAAGATCTTGGAAAGCCCTTGTCACCCGGGGAGCGCGCACTCGAATTGATGCCCGACTCGATTGCGCCCTTTCACCACCCGTCCGCCTATGCACGCCCCCTCCCCGCCTCAGCCGTGCAGCGCCCGGTACGCCTCGGCCGCCCCGGGGTGCAGGGCGATGCCACCCGTGCCGATCAGGCTGCCGACGTCGAGGAACTGGGTGCCGACGGCGTTGTCGGGGACCAGGGCCGTCGCCCGCAGGACCAGCAGGCGGGTCAGTGCCTCGGCTACGGCGTGCGGGAGGTCGGGGCGGCACACCAGCAGGTTGGACACCCCGATGGTCTCGACCCCGCCCGCCGACCGGTACGCGCCCTGCGGCAGGGACACCTCCTCCAGACCGGAACCGGCCCGGCCGTCGCGACCGCCGAGCCGGGGCAGCAGCCCGGCCAGCGGCAGGAACCGCAGACCGGGGCGTTCGTCGAGGCCGGACAGGACGGGCAGCGGCACGCCGCCCGCGACGATCAGGGCGTCGATCGAACCGGCCCGCATCGCCTCGGCCGCGTCGGCCAGCGGAAGGTGGAGCACGGGTACGTCGGTCCCCGGGGTGAGGCCGGCCGCGTGCAGGATCCGTTCGCCGAGCACGGCCGCGCCCGACCCGGTCGCGCCGAGCGAGACCGGGTGTCCGACCAGGTCGGACACCTCGCGCACGGGTGAGTCGGCGCGGACGACGAACTGCAGGTAGGTCTCGTACACCCGGCCGATCGCGCGCAGGGGCACCGGCCGCGGGAAGAGGTCGGTGCCCTGGGCGGCCAGTGCCGTGTCGGTGAGGACGAGTCCGAGGTCGGCGCGGCGGTCGCGGAGCAGCTCGATATTGGTGAGGCTGCCCGCGGTGGTGCGGACGCGGCAGCTCAGGCGGGGGTACGCCGACTCCAGTTCCGCGGTGAGGAGGCGGCCGAACGCCTCGTAGAACGCCGTGGGTTCGCCGGTCGCGACGCGCAGGACACCGCTCGGGCCGGGGCGCTGCCCGGAGGTGTCGGCGGTGAGCGCGCCACCGAGCACGGCGACGGCCGCCGTGCCGAGGGCGGCGTGCAGGAGGGTGCGGCGGTCGACGGGGCGGGAGCCGGGGCGGGGGCGGGGGGTCATCGCGCATCCCCGGGCGCGCCCCGGCCGTCGTGCGTGCTCCGGCCGTCGTGTGCGCCCCGGCCGTCGGGCGCGTCGCAACGATCATCTGCGCCACCCCGGCCGTCGGTGCCGCCGCTCACCGCCACCGCCACCGGGACCAGCGCCCTCGCCCGCAGTCCGCGCGGTCGCGCCGCCGTCAGCTCCAGTCGGCCGCCCCGTCCCGCCAGCAGTTGTTCGGCGATGGCCAGGCCCAGGCCCGTACCCGCCGTGCCGTTCTCGCGTTGGCGGCCCGAGCGCCAGAACCTCGTGCCGGCCAGGGCCAGTTCGTCCGCGTCGAGGCCGGGGCCGTCGTCGGTCACGGTGAGGACCGCCACCGCCGGGATGCCGTCGGCGCTGTGCTCGGTGGTGCAGTGGAGAGTGATCCCGGCGCCCCGGCCCGCGTACTTGATGGCGTTGTCCAGGAGGATGTCCGTGATCTGGGCGAGTTCGCGGTCCGTGCAGGCCGCCGGGACCGGGGGCGTGGCGGATTCGAGGGTCAGCCGGACTCCGGCGCGTCCGGCGACCGGCTCCCACAGGCGGTACCGGTCCGCCGCCACCGCCGTCGCGTCGCAGTGGACGCCCGAGCCGTCGGTCACCGTCAGCTCCCCGGCCCGGTGTTCCGCGGTGGCGAGGGCCAGCAGATCGTCGAGGAGGGTCTCAAGCCGGTCGAGTTCGGTGGTGACCCCGGTGTAGGTGCGCTCGCCCGACGGGGCCAGGTGCGTGTGCAGGGCGTCGACGCGCAGCCGCAGCGCCGCCATGGGGTTGCGCATCTGGTGGGAGGTGTCGGCGACGAGTCTGCGCTGCTGCTCCAGGGCGGCGGTGACCGTACGCGCCATGCGGTTGAAGCCGATCGCGAGCTGGCGCAGTTCCGGCGGGCCGCCCGCCCGGGTCTGTTCGGGCGGGAGCCCCGCGGCGAGCTGGCCCACCGCCCGGTCGAGCCGGCGCAGCGGGCTGACCACCCAGCCCGTCGCGGCCCGCGCGAGGACCGCGCAGGCGACGGCGACCAGCGCGGCCCCCGCCAGGACGGCGGCCCAGCGCCGGGTGATCTCGTCCGCGGCCGTCCCCACCGAGGCCCGCAGCACCACGGCCCCGGAGACCCGCGTCCCCGTTCCGGCGGGCTCGGCGAACATCCGGTACCCCCGCGACCAGGGACGCAGCGCGCCCGAGGGATGCGCGGTCTGGTTGCGCAGCGCCGCGTCGAGCAGCTCGGTGACGGCCGGATCCCCGGCCCGCATCCCACCGGTCTGCACGACGGTTCTGCGGCGGGTGTCGGTGACGACGAGCGGTTCGCCGTACAGCTCGGTGTAGCGCCGGGCCTCGGCGGCGACGGCCGAGGTGTCGCCGGTCGCCGCGGCCTGGTCCATCAGGGCCGCGAAGCGGTCGAGGTCCGCGCTGCGGGCCAGCACCAGCTGCTGGGTGCGGTCGGACGCGGTGAACAGCAGCAGCGGGACGGCGAACGCGGCCACCGCGATCACGACGAACAGCAGCAGCGCGGCCTGGACCCTGGTGCGCACGCCTCGCCCCTCAGTCCTCGTCGGTGCGCGTCGAGGTCCCGAAGCGGTAGCCGAAGCCCCGGATCGTGGTGAGCAGGCCGGGGCGGCGCAGCTTGGCACGCAGCTGGGTGAGGTGGACGTCCAGGGAGCGGGAGACGGCGTGGTGGGCGTCGCCCCACACCTCGTCCAGGAGCTGCTCGCGGCTGACCGCCGTGCCCGCGCGCCCGGCCAGCACGGCGAGGATGTCGAACTCCTTGGTGGTCAGCTCGACCTCCGCCCCGCCGACCCGGACCCGGCGCGCGTCGAGCTCCACCTCGACGTCACCGGCCCGGACCGTCCGCACGGCGGGCGCGGCGGCGGGCGCGTTCCTCGCGGCGTTACGCCGGGTGACGGCGTCGATGCGGGCGAGCAGCTCGGCGAGGCGCACCGGCTTGACGAGGTAGTCGTCGGCGCCGAGGCGCAGCCCGCGCACCACCGAGCGTTCGTCGCCGCGCGCGGTGAGCACCACCACCGGCAGGTCGCTCACCGCCCGCAGCGCGCGCAGCACGTCGAGGCCGTCGGTGTCGGGCAGTCCCAGGTCGAGAAGGAGCAGGTCGGAGCTGCGGTGGTAGGTGAGTACGTCCCTGCCGTAGCGGACCCGCCGGGTGACATGGCCGTGGTCGTACAGGGCCTCCACGAGCGCCGCGGCCACGCCGTCGTCGTCCTCGGCCAGCAGTACCTGCACCCTGTCCACCTCCTTCGGCCACGCCATGGCACTCCCGTGCGCCGCGGCCACTCCCCGTAGCCACGCAACCGAATGTAGACCACACCGGCCCCGCACCCGCCGGAGTGTTAAGGGGACGTTAGTTCTGTGTTCGGTCCTCTCGTGCGGCGGCGCGGGGCGGGGTGAGGCTGCACGGCACCCAGCGGTACTCAGCAGTGCGCCCAGCAGAGCAGCCCGGCTTGCGAAGGACCCCGTAATGATCATCGACTGTCACGGTCACTACACGACCGCTCCACCGGCCCTGGCGGCCTGGCGCGATCGGCAGACCGCCGCCCTCACCGACCCGTCGGCCGCACCCGACCGCGCGGACCCGCGCATCGGCGACGACGAACTGCGTGAGAGCGTCGAGCCGAACCAGTTGCGGCTGATGGACGAGCGCGGCATCGACGTCACGGTCTTCTCGCCGCGCGCGTCCTTCATGGCCCACCACGTCGGGGACTTCGAGACGTCCGCGGCCTGGGCGGCGATCTGCAACGAACTCTGCTTCCGGGTCGCCGAGTTGTACCCGGAGCGCTTCGTGCCCGCCGCGATGCTCCCGCAGTCGCCGGGTGTCGACCCCGCGACCTGCATACCCGAACTCACCCGCTGCGTGGAGGAGTTCGGCGCCGTCGCGGTGAACCTGAACCCGGACCCGTCGGGCGGCCACTGGACGGCCCCGCCGCTCACCGACCGCTCCTGGTACCCGCTCTACGAGAAAATGGCCGAGTACGACATCCCGGCGATGATCCACGTCAGTACGAGCGTCAACCCGGCCTTCCACACCACCGGCGCGCACTATCTCAACGCCGACACCACGGCGTTCATGCAGCTGGTCCAGGGCGACCTGTTCGCGGACTTCCCGACCCTGCGTTTCGTCATCCCGCACGGCGGCGGCGCCGTCCCGTACCACTGGGGCCGCTTCCGGGGCCTGGCGATGGCGCTCGGCAAACCGCCGCTCGAAGAACACGTCCTGGGCAACGTCTATTTCGACACCTGCGTCTACCACCAGGCCGGCTCGGACCTCCTGTACGACGTGATCCCGGCCCGCAACATCCTGTTCGCCTCGGAGATGATCGGCGCGGTCCGGGACATCGACCCGTGCACCGGCTTCCACTTCGACGACACCCGCCGGTACGCGGAGGCCGCCGACCTCCCCGCGGACGACCTGGCGGCGGTCCAGGAGCACAACGCCCGAGCGGTGTACCCGCGCCTGGACGCCCTCCTGAAGCGCCAGGGGCGGTGAGCCTCGTGAGCGCTCCTTCCCCCGCGGCCCCTCTCGCCCCCAAGACCCCCGGCTGGCTGGACTGGTACGGGAATCCGTCCGCGCCCGCCTTCCTGCTGCCGCCGGGCACCGTCGACACGCACTGCCATGTCTTCGGCCCGCAGGCCGAGTTCCCCTTCGCGCCGGAGCGCAGGTACACGCCCTGCGACGGCGGCAAGGAGGACCTGTTCGCGCTCCGCGACCACCTGGGCGTCGCCCGGAACGTCATCGTGCAGGCCACCTGCCACGGCGCCGACAACAGCGCCATGGTCGACGCCGTCCGGTCGGCCGGAGGCCGGGCGCGCGGCATAGCGACGGTCCGCCCGGACATCGCCGAGAGCGAGCTGCTGTCCCTGGACGCGGCGGGTGTGCGCGGGGTGCGCTTCAACTTCGTACGCCGGCTGGTGGACACCTCGCCCGCCGACGACCTGCTCACCATCGCCAGGAAGGTCGCCCCGCTGGGCTGGCACGTCGTCCTCTACTTCGAGAGCGTCGACCTGCCGGAGCTGGAGGGCTTCTTCGCCTCGCTCCCCGTCCCGCTGGTGGTGGACCACATGGGGCGTCCTGACGTGACCGAGCCGGTGGACGGACCGCAGTTCACGCGCTTCCTCCGCTTCGTGCAGGACAACGACGTGTGGGTGAAGGTGAGTTGCCCCGAACGCCTCACCGTCACGGGCCCGGCCGCCCTGGACGGCGAGCGCCACGCCTACACGGACGTCGTCCCCTTCGGCCGCCGGGTCGTGGCGGAGTTCCCCGACCGGGTGCTGTGGGGCACGGACTGGCCGCACCCCAACCTCACCGACCACATGCCGGACGACGGCCTCCTCGTCGACCACGTGCCGCACGTGGCCGTCACCGAGGAGCAGCGGCACAAGCTCCTGGTCGCCAACCCGATGGGCCTGTACTGGCCCGGCGAGGACTACTGACATGCAGCACTCCAACGCCCTGAACCGGCTGGACAGGCTTCCGGTCTCCCGGTTCCACAAGGTCACCCTGCTCGCCGTCGCCTTCGCGTACTTCTTCGAGTTCGCGGACATCAACAGCTTCGCCACCACCGCGCCGAAACTGATCAAACTCTGGGGCCTGACCGTCGACCAGGTCGCCTACGTCACCTCTCTCTCCTTCGTCGGCATGTTCATCGGCGCGATCGTCGCCGGGTCCATAGCCGACCGGTGGGGCCGCAAACGGGCCCTGATATGGACCACCCTGTTCTTCGGCATCTCCTCGTTCGCGGCGGTGTTCTCCTGGGACCTGGTCTCGCTCGGGGTGTTCCGGGTCCTGACCTCGGCGGGCCTGTCGGCGATGACCGTCGTGGGGGTCGTCTACGTCAACGAGATGTACCCGTCGGCGATCCGCGGCAAGTACCAGGCGTACGCCATCGCCATCGGCATCTGCGGCACGCCCGTCACCAACCTCATCGCCAGCGCGGTCGTCCCGCTCAACGACTGGTCGTGGCGGCTGGTCTACCTCTGGGGCTCGCTGGGCGTCCTGCTCGTCTTCTTCTCCGGCCGGCTCAAGGAGTCACCCCGCTGGCTGGAGAGCCGGGGCGAGCACGCGGCGGCGGACGCGGTCCTGACGGAGATCGAGGCGAGCGTCGCGGCGGAGAAGGGGCCGCTGCCCGAGCCCGCGCCGCCGGTCGCCGAGACACCGTCGACGAAGGCTCCGCTGAGGCTGCTGCTGCAGAAGAAGTACCTGCTCCCGACCCTCCTGCTGTCCGTCCTGTGGATGACGCAGACGATCGGCTTCTTCGGCTATTCGAGCTGGGCGCCGACGCTGCTGGCCAAGGAGGGCTTCAGCGTCGAGAAGTCCGTCTTCTACGTGGCTCTCACCACGGTCGGAGCGCCGCTCGGCTGCTATCTGGCGTCGCTGGTCACCGACCGCTTCGAGCGCAAGTGGTGTTTGGTCGCCTTCGGCACGGTGATCGCGATATGCGGGCTGTTGTACGGGCTCACCTTCAACCCGGTGCTCATCATCGTGTTCGGCTTCCTGGTGAACCTCTTCGAGCGCGGCTACACGGCGCTGGCGTACGCGTACTCGCCCGAGCTGTTCGACACGCGGGCCCGGTCGTTGGGCACGAGCGTGTCCTACGGGCTGGGGCGGCTGTCCAATGCGGCGGGTCCGCTGATCGTGGCGGCGCTTTACACCGGGCACGGGTATCAGAGCGTCTTCTACTTCATCGCCGGGACGTGGTTGGTGGGCGCGGTGACGCTGGCCGCGTTCGGGACGCGGACGCGGTCCGCACGGCTGCGTGAGACGGAGTCCCGGCGGGTCCGCGTCCCGGTGTGAGGGGCGCCCTACCGGGGGTGGGCTGTCGGGTGCGGGTCGCCTGTGGCCGGCCGCGCAGTTCCCCGCGCCCCTGAAAGATGCGCCGTTCCCCGCGCCCCCAAGATGGGGCGCAGCCCCCAGGGGCGCGGGGAACGGCGCAGTCTTTTGCCTTTAGGGGCGCGGGGAACTGCGCGGGTCACCCCCACCGGCCCGCACCCGACTCGCAACCATCAGCGGAGCTTTCGGCAGAAGAGGGCATCGGGGGTGCGGGAGGACCCGATACGGCCCGTGTACGCGACACCCGCCACGTACTCGTCGTCCGCACACTGCCCCTTGTAGCGCCCGTTGGCGAAGTCACCCCCCTTGGGCGACACCCCCCTGTTGTCCCCCCGGTCGAACCACACCGTACGACCACCGGTCCCGGTGATGACCCCGCCGGGGGCAACCGTGCACAGCGCACCGGAAACCGCGGCGCCCCGCACGCTGTACCCCGACACGAACTGCCCGTCGGCGCACTGCACCTTCGTGTACCCGGAAGCCCAGTCACCCCCCGCCTTCACGTACCGCTCGTCCTTGACGACCTCGTACCCGCCGCCGGAGGCGGCCAGCGGCCCGGTGGTCACGTCGGAGCACAGTCCCCGGTTGCCCGTGTGGGCGAGCCCGAGGAGCCGCTGCCCGTCGGGGCAGACGGCCTTGCGGGCCCCGGCGTCCCAGTCGGGCAGCACCCGCATCCGCCGCGAGGCGATGAAGTCCCCGTGGTCGGGGCTGAGCATGGACCACTCCGACACCGGGGCGACCGGACCCGTGCGCCCGGTGGCCCCGATGAGCCGCGTCCAGGCGGCGGCCCGCCAGTCGTCGCCGTCGTACAGGCCCATGCGGTGGCCCGCCGCGTCCCAGTGGAGCAGCGCCCACCCGTTGCCGGTGCGGTTCTCGTGCCAGCCGACGAGCGGCCAGTACGCGAAGTCGGCGTCGGTCCGCACGAGGTGGTCGACGAAGTTCTCGAACCAGGCCCGCGCCTTGGGGTTGGTCTCCGTCCGCCCGCCGACCCCGAACTCGCTGATCCAGACCGGCGCGGTGAAGTGCTGGTCCTGTTCGGCGGTGACGAAGAAGGCCTGGCGGTTCAGGACGTCGACGAGTTCGGCGGGGCTGAAGTCGCGGTAGCGGGGGTCGGTGGTCTCGCCCGTACCCGTGGCGCCGCTGTGGTTGGGGCCGGTGTAGTCGTAGAAGTGGGCGGAGTACACGAGCTTGCCGGAGTCGACGAGGGTGTGCGAGAGGTTGCGTACGGGCTCCAGGGTGGGGCGCCCGTGGGCGAAGCCGTCGACGGGGATCCCGGTCCAGTTGATGCCCTCGACGACGATGAGCAGATCGGCGTCGGCCTCGGTGAGGATGCGGTCGCCCACGCGCTGGGAGGCGGCGAACCAGTCGTGGTCGTCGCCGAGACCCCAGTTGGGGTCGTCCAGGATGTTGCGGCGCACCTCGTTGTAGAGGTCGGCGCCGACGACCCGCTTGTTGTCCTTGTAGCGGCGGGCCATGAACAGCCAGTCGTCCTCCCAGGTCTGCACGGACCGGGAGGCGTTCCAGCGTTCGTTGCCGTCGACCCCGCAGCACCAACGCGTCGTGTTGGTGTGGTTGTTGAGGATCACGGCAAGCCCGGCGGCGGTGAGTTCGCCGACCACGGCGTCGTACACCTGGAGCGGTGATCTGCCGCGCAGCGCCGGGTTGGCCGCGACCGCGTCGTCGGTGACGGGGCGGCTGTCGTGGACCATCTCGTTGGAGAAGGGCAGCCGGATGCTGTTGATCCCGATCTCCCGGAACCCGGCGATGATCTCGGCCATGGGCGCCCGGTCCAGGCCGAGCGGTATCCGCCCGGAGTTCTCCCCCGCGTGGTGGTTCGCGTCGTCGTCCACGCTGCCGCTGCCGTTCCACGTGCCGCTCGCCCCGTGCCAGTTGCCGGACCGCAGCTTGAACCGGTCACCGTTCGCGTCGACGATCCAGCGGCCCCGCGTGCTGAGCGGCGCCGTCCAGTCCGCCGCGGCCGTGGCGCCCTCGCGGGCGGCGGACTCCGATCCGGTCGAGGCCGAGGCCGAGGGAACGAGGGGTCCCAGAAGGAGTGCGGCGACCAGAATCGCCCTGCCGAAGGATCCGCGCACGGTCACCGTCCCGTCCCGAGGACTATGTTGTCATGGCAGCGTCATCATGATGGACGGCACGGTGCTGGTCCAGGCCTGCGCGGCGATTCAGGACACCGGGCCGGAAGCACTCCCACCGCGGCGCAGCGCGCGGGCGCACACGCCGATGACCAGCGCGTTGAGCACCGCCCCGAACGCGACGGTGCCGACGAACGTCGCGGCGCCCTCCGGCAGCAGCATCAGCGGCACGAAGCTGCCCGGGGCGGTGGCGAGCAGCGGGATGACGCCCGCCATGGACGCGTCCGGGCTGTCCCTCGTGCTGACCACGACGGCCCACACGAGCAGACCGGCACAGACCGCCAGGTAGACGAGCGCGAAGACGTCACCGAGAGCGCGCCCCAGCCACCGCGCGAAGTCCGTAGGGCGCGGGAGGCGCGTGAAGGCGGTTCGGCCGGAGCCTGAGCTCTTGGCGGTCACGGGGCTGTACTCCTCGGGTCGGTGCCGGGCGGATTCGGACGGGCGAGGCCGAGGTCGTACGCGAGGATCGTCGCCTGTACGCGGTCACGCAGGCCGAGTTTGCGCAGCAGCGCGTTGACGTGGGACTTGACCGTGCCGACGGTGATGCCGAGTTCGTCGGCGATCTCCGCGTTGTTGAGCCCGGACGCGACCAGGGCGAGGACGCCCCGCTGGCTGCCGGTGAGGCTGTCCAGTTCGCTCGGACCGCCCCCGGCCCGTACGCCGGCGCTCGCTCCCGACGCGTAGTGCCCGATGAGCCGACGGGTCGCGGAGGGTGCCAGCACGCTCTCCCCGGCGGCCACCACCCTGATCCCCTGCAGCAGTTCGGAGGCGTGCACGTCCTTGAGCAGGAACCCGGACGCCCCGGCCCGCAGCGCGTCGAAGATGTACGAGTCGAGGTCGAAGGTGGTCAGCACCAGGACCCGGGGCGCGTCCTGGCGGCCGGTGATGATGCGGGTGGCGGCGATGCCGTCGAGCACGGGCATCCGGACGTCCATGACGACCACGTCGGGGGCCAGTTCCGCGGCGAGACGCACCGCGGCGGCTCCGTCGGCGGCCTCGCCGACCACCGTCATGTCCTCCTCGGCGTCGATCACGGCGGCGAACCCCGCCCGCACGATGCCCTGATCGTCGACGACCAGCACCTTGAGGCTCATCGCTCCCTCTCCTCGGTCTCCTCGGACGGCATGACGCCGTCCTGCCGCTGAACCGGTGCGAGTGGCAGCCGGAGCCCGACCGTGCCCGGCCGGTCGGTGTCCAGGGTGCCGCCGAGCGCGGCGGCGCGCGCCGCCAGCAGTTCCCGTACGGCGGGGCGGGCGGCGCGGGGGACCCCGGTGGCCGTGAGCGTCAACGTATCGCCGTCCGTGTCGAATTCGAGAACCGCGGGCTCCTCGCCGCCGGCCGCGAGCACCGTCTCGGCCGCGTGGTAGGCGGCCAGATCCACCGCGGTGGGCAGCCGCTCCGGTACGCGGCCGGTCAGCCGTATCTCGACGTCGCGACCGGTGGCCCGGCACTGCCTGGCCAGCAGGTCGAGCGCCTGGAGGGTGGGCTGCGGCCGCAGTTCGGGCTGCCTCTCCCCCTCACTGTCCCGGACCGTGTCGAGCAGGGCGCGCATCGCGGCGAGGGCCTCGCGGGCGCGTTCGGCGGTCGTGTCGAGACGGCCCGCCTCCGCCTGGGCGACCATGTCGGCGGTGCGGGCCAGCACGGTGGTCTCCAGCCCGGCCGCGATCCGCCGGCGCTCGGCCCAGGCGTCCCGGACGGCCTCCCCCGCCCACCCGGCGACCCGCGCCTCCCGCACTCCTCGCGCGACCCCTTCCCGCCGTCCCCGCAGCACCCCGGCCCACAGCGCCGCACAGACCACCGCACCGACCCCACCCACCGAGCCCACGGCAACCGCCCAGCCGGGAACAGACACCTCCCGCCCCGTCACGGCGACGATCACAGCCACGGCATGCACCCCCACGGCACCCGCGACAACCCCCGAAGGGGCGCGGGGAACGGCGCGATCCTCAGGAGCAAGACGACCAACCCGCCCAGCCCTCCACCCCCCAGGGGCGCGGGGAACGGCGCAATCCCTGACAGCAAGACGACCGACCCGTTCAACCCCCACACACGTGGCAAGCAGGCTCAACCCCACCGGCACGAGCACCGGCCCCCCGTACTCCCCCACCTCCATCGCCAGAGGCCAAAGAAGCGCCAGCCCGAGCAGCACCCCCCAGGCGAACCCCGGCGCCCGCCGCAACCACAACAGCGCGACCACCTGAGCCGCAGCCAGCAGCGCGAAGAGCAGCCCCGCGGACACCCGCCCACCACTCCCGCCCGGCGGCATGGCCTCCGCCCGGACCACCAGCACGGGCAGCAACGGCTGCACCACCAGCCCGACGGCAGCCGTCAGTTGCGCCAAGCGATAGCTCCGCGCGACCCCCCGCTCCGCCGGCGCGGCACTCCGGCCGGGCAGAACGGCCCGCACCTCCCAGCCACCCTCCGCCGTCGCCCCACTGGTCAGGGTCCCGCCCGCCTCCCGCGCCCGGGACCGCAGGAACCCCTGCCCGCGCCCACCGCCCAGACCCGCCCCGTGCGCCGCCGCGGCCACCGCACCGGAGGGCGGCGCCGCGCTGGTGACCACGACGTCCGTGCGGGTGTCGCCGTACCGGCACCGCACCACCGTGTGGGCGCCGGGTGCGTGCCGGGCCACGTTGGTCAGCGCCTCGCGCACGATGCCGAAGGCCGCGTCCGCGACGGCCCCGTCCGGCAGCGGGCCGATCTCGCAGTCCACGGGCTGGCCGAGCCGCCGGAACCCCGCGACGAGTTCCCGCAGCCGTTCCTCCGGCGAGGGCAGTTCCTCCCGCGAGGGCGCCGGCGCCCGCACCGCACCGAGCGCCCGGGTGACCTCACGCCCGGTCTCGACCGCGAACCCGAGTGCCTCCTCGGCCAGTTCGGGCCGGCGCTCACGCAGTCCGAGGGCCGCGCCCGCCGTGACCACCACGGCCGTCAGATGGTGGGCGCTGACGTCGTGCAGCTCCCTTTCCATCCGGCGCCGCTCCACGGCCGGCAGCCGGTGGCGTTCGGTCTCGGCCCGCTTCAGCAGCGCCTCGGCCGTCCGCCGGGCCCGCCGGGTACGCCGTACGAGCAGGCCGGCGCCGCACGCGACGGCGTACAGCAGGGCGGTCAGGACGAGGTCGAGTCCGTCGCGTTCGCTGAGTCCGTGCAGGGTGAGGTTCTGCAGCAGCTGCCAGACGGCGAGCGCCACCCCGCACAGCACGGCGGTGAAGGTGTCGCGTTCGGCCGCCACGGTGAACAGGGCGAGCCCGACGCCCGCGGTCCCGAGCACCGCCGTCGCCCCGACGGGCAGCGGCCCGGCGCCCAGCGCGCAGGCGGCGGCGACCAGGACGAGGGTGACCACCGGACGGGCCCGGCGCAGCGCGAGTGCGGCGGTCACCGATCCGGCGACCAGGACCGCCACGAGAAGCGCGGAGGTGGTGGGTGCGGTCCCGCGCACCAGTGCCGCACCGGGCCACACCAGGGCCTGGGCGCAGAGCAGCAGAACCGGCAGCAGCCGGTCGTCGGTGCGGTTCATGGCGGGCCTCAGGGGAGCTTCACGAGGGAGTTCACGGCGGGTTTCATGGCGGACCAAGGCTATGGCCGCAGGTGGGCGGCCCGGCTCCGGCTGAGGGTGGATTCCCGTCTCTTACCAGGGTTGGAGACGTGACCTGACCGGGACGGCCGGGTGGACGGCGAGGCGGTGGTCTCCATCTCTGGTTCGAGACGGCAGTCATCCGGCAGCGCGACGACCACGCGATGCCCCGGCCCCTAATCTCGGACACATCGAGAAAGCGGCCCGCCCTAGCAAATGCGCGTACCGCTTCTCCACAGTTGTGAAGCGCATCTGATTCCGCACGAATTCCAGACCAATTCAGGGGGATATCCCATGTCCAAGCGCATTCTCATCTCGTCGCTCGTCGGTTTCGCTGTCGTGGGCGGTGTCGCCGCCGGTGGATTCGCCATGGCCTCGTCCTCCTCGGAGCCGGCCCTGAGCGGCACGTCGGCCCGTTACGTCGCCCCGACCGGCAGCGGCGCGGGTTCGCTGACCTTCACCACGGACGTGAGCGACGACTCGGGTGTCCGGGGGCTCAAGGTCATCGCGTGGCCCGCGAGTTCGAAGCTCGACCCGACCGAGGCGGAGCTGCGGTCCGTGGACAGCGCCGACTGCCGGAGCACCTCGGACGGGACGTCCCGCTGCACCTACACGCTGAAGGTCACGAAGAAGGAGGAGGCCGGGCTGGACCGGGGCACCTGGCACATCTCCGCGCTGGCGACGGCCGAGGACGGCGGCACGACGTTCGTACCCCGTGCCGCGGCCTTCGACGTCACGCGCTGACCGCTCACCGCCACGCTCCCGAGAGACTCCGGGCGACGACCGAGCTCAGGATCCGTACGCCCCGCGTCGAGCCCGGGTCGATGTCCGTGAGTTCCCGTACCCGGCGGAGGCGGTAGTCCAGGGTGCGCGGGTGGACGTTGAGGGCTTCCGCCGCGGAGCCGCGGTTCATGTCGTGGCGGTAGTACGCGTCGAGGGTGAGGAGGAGGTCCGGGCCGGGTTCGAGGCGCCGGGCCACGGTCCGGAGCCATTCGTCCACGTACGGCACGTCCGCGACCGTGAGTTCGACGAAGACGTCCGCCAGGGTGTGCGGCCGCAGCCTCGCGGACGTACGCCGCAGGGGGGCCGCCCTGCTGATCCGCCGGGCCCGGTCGAGGGCGCCGGCCAGCTCGCCCACCGGCGCGCCCGCGGTGCCGACCGCGCACAGTGGGCCGATGGCCCGGGCGACGTCCCGCAGGAGGTCGGGGACGGCCGAGGGATCGGGGGCGGCCAGAAGGTCGGGCAGGGCGGCCGACCGCACGGTGTCCGGACCGCCACCGGGCACGAGGGCGATCAGCTCACCGCCTCTGCCCCCGCCCTCACCTCCGCCCCCTCCCGTGCCGCCGCGTTCCGGGCACCAGGTGACCGGCACCTGGTGGTCCCTGACCAGCGCCTCGATCCCGCTCTCCAGGTCGCGGTCTCCGACCGGGCGGTCGGGCATCCGGATCACCGTCACCGCGTAGTACCCGGCCGGTTCCACGCCCGTGAGCAGCGCGAGTTCCGCCGCCATGGGGTCGTCGGAGAGCAGTGACCTGGCGAGCAGGCCGATCTGTTCGGCGTACGGGAGACGGCGTCGCAGCGCCGTCACGAAGCCCTGGCGGTAGGCGCCGATGCCGCGCTCGCCCTGCGGGGCGAACCAGCTCATGATCCGCATGAGTTCGTCGACATCGCCGCCGCGCTGGGCCTCCGTGGCCTCGTTGATCTCGCGCAGCATGAGTTCGGTGTGCACGCGCAGGACCCGCTGCCGTGAATCCAGCGACATCCCCGCCCCGGCCCGCGACTCGCCCATCGACGCGATGAAGACGAGGTCGGCGTCGGTCAGCATGCCGTTGACGGGGGCCAGTTCGAGCGTGCGGCGCCTGAACCACACCGAGTACTCCAGTGTCTCGTCCCTGGCCCGGGAGTTCACGTCCAGCGACCCGAGTTCCGGGATCTCGCGCACGTACGTCTCGACCTCGCGGCGTGCGTTGGCCGACGCCCGCCGGGCCAGCTCGGCGAAGAGGCTCCCCATGAACATGAGCATGTCACCGAGGCCAGGGTGCCGACAGGTGAAATCCGGACGGACACTTATCACTCCGGGTGAATCGGTGAAGGATATGTCGACGGCCGATTTGTCACAGTGCGCAAAGTTCCTTGATCCCGGCGCACTTGTGGCTCGATCCGCTTGTGGCACCCGGGCTGCCTGGGCTTAATGGAAACCGCGCAGCCGCCCGGGGGGACCGCGGATCCGCAGATGAATCGAAGCGCCGGGCAACACATCCCGAAGTCATGCAACAGGGCGTCCAGGACGCCCTGTTCCGCTGCGCTCACCAGGAACCGGAATTCCTTCACCGGAATTCTTGAAACGGGAGGGAAAACGATGAAAGCAGCGTTCAAGAAGAGAATCGCGGCGGCGGTGGCGGTCATGTCGGCAGCGACCGCGCTCACACTGAGCGCGCCCGGCTCCAGCTCGGCCGCCCCCGACGCCACTCCCAGCCTGCGGGCGTACGGCCTCGCCGGCGACGGCACCCTGTTGTCCACGTTCATGACGGACAACCCGAGGGTGCTCAACTGGGTGCTGGTCATCGACGGACTCGTCGGCGACACCAAGATCATCGGCATCGACTTCCGGGTGCAGAACGGCCTGCTGTACGCCGTCGGCGACAAGGGCGGCATCTACACGATCAAGATGCCGCCGGCCCTGCCCGACACCGTGGTCGCGACCAAGGTCTCCCAGCTCTCGGTCGCGCTCTACGGCACCGTCTTCGACATCGACTTCAACCCGGCGGCGGACCGGCTGCGGGTGATCAGCAACTACGGCCAGAACCTGCGGCACAACCTGAACGACGGCACGACGGCCACGGACACCGCGCTGACCGTCCCGCCGCTCACCACGGCCGCGCAGGGCGTGACCGCGGCCGGCTACACGAACAACGACCTGGTGGGGTCCACCGCGACGACCCTGTTCGACATCGACACGTACAACGACCAGGTCGTCATCCAGTCGCCGCCCAACGCGGGCACCCTCGTCCCGACCGGCCTCCTCGGCTTCGACGCCGGTGTCGACGCGGGCCTCGACATCTACAGCACCCTGACGAACGGCAGGACGACCTCGAACGACGCCTTCGCCTCGCTCCTGCCGTACGGCTCGACCAGGGCGTTCTTCTACAGCGTCAACGTCCTCACCGGCGAGCCGACGTCCATCGGCCAGTTCCCCCTGAACGTCACGGACATCGCCATCAGCCTCACCGGAACCTGACCTGTCCCCGGGGGGGGCCACCGACTCGCCGCGGACCGCACGCCGGGGACCGCGGCGAGTCACCGGCGTGTGCGTGGCCCTCAGGGCGCCGTCGGCCCCGCCTGCACCAGACCCGTCTGATAGGCGATCACGACCAGCTGGGCGCGGTCCCGGGCGCCCAGCTTCGTCATGGCCCGGTGGACGTGGGTGCGTACGGTCAGCGGACTGACCGTGAGGTCCTCGGCGATCTCGGTGTTGGACTTGCCCTCCGCCGCCAGGGCCATCACCTCGCGTTCGCGCACCGTGAGTTCGGCCAGCCGCTCCGGGGGCGCCAGGTGACCCCCTGGAGCGGGGGAGGTGAGGAAGCGCGTGATGAGCGTGCGGGTGGCGCCGGGCGACAGCAGTGCCTCTCCCGACGCCACGGTTCTCAGGCCGTCCAGCAGGGTGTCGGCCGTGACGTCCTTGCCGAGGAACCCGCTGGCACCCGCGCGCAGCGCCTGGGCGACGTAGTCCTCGGTCTCGAACGTGGTCAGGATGAGGACGCGGGTGGCGGACAGTTCCGGGTCCGCGCAGATGGCGGACGTGGCGGTGAGGCCGTCCACGCCCGGCATCCGGATGTCCATGAGGACGATGTCGGGGTGGTGGGCGCGGGCCAGATTCACCGCCTCGGCACCGTCGGAGGCCTCGCCGACCACCGTCATGTCGTCGCAGGAGTCGATCAGGATCCGGAAGGTGGCCCGCAACAGGGCCTGGTCGTCGACGAGCAGCACCCTGATGCTCATGGCTTCTCTCCTTCTGCGGAACCGGCCGACTTGGCCGAGGTGAAGTAGTGGGAGGAGTTGAAGCAGGTCGAGCAGATGGTGGAGATGGTGGGCCTTGCCTCGCCGGCGGCTTCGGCGGCTTCGGGGGCGCCGGAGAGGTCGGCGGTGTCGGACGCTCCGGAGGCTTCCCCGGACGCCCCCGCGGTCCCCGCGGTCCCCGTCGCCCCCGCCTCTCCCGCCGTCGACGGCTGCAGCGGCAGTGCGGTGGCGACCTCGAAGCCGCCCTCCGGACGGGGCCCCGCCCGGAGTTCGCCGCCGATGGACCGGGCACGTTCGTGCATGCCCATGACCCCGAAGCCCCGGCCCTGCTCGACGGCGAAGGGGTTCTCGGCGGCCCTGGGAGCCATGGCGGCCACGGCGGCGGGGCCGTCGTTGGTGACCGTGATCAGCAGCCGGGAGCCTGAGTAGACGAGCCGCACGTGCGCGGTCTCCGCGGCGGCGTGCTTGGTCACGTTCGTCAGCGCCTCCTGCACGATCCGGAACGCCGTGAGGTCGACCCCGGGCGAGAGCGGCTGCGGCACGCCCTCCGTGGTCACCGCGACGGCGACCCCCGCGGACGCGCACGCCGTCACCAGATCGGGCAGGCAGTCGAGGCCGGGGGACGGCTCCAGCGACGGGGAGGCCGGGTCGTCGCTCTGGCGCAGCAGCCCCAGCGTGGCCTTCAGCTCGCGCAGCGCGGACGACGTGGTCCCGGTCAGGTCGGTGAGGATCTTCCGCGACTGCTGCGGGTTGCTGAGCGCGAGGTGGGCCGCGGTGCCGGCCTGCGCGTTGGCCAGGGCCAGATGGTGGGCGACGACGTCGTGCAGTTCGCGGGCGATGCGCATGCGCTCCTCGGTGACGCGCAGCCGCGCCTCCTCCTCCCGGGTCCGCTCGGCGTGTTCGGCGCGGGCCTGCACGGCCTTCAGATAGGCGCGCCGCAACCGGGTCATGTTGCCCGCGGCGATCGGCAGCAGCAGCCAGAAGAACGGCCCGATGGTTCTGAGCAGCAGGGAGTACTCGTCCATCGAGTCGGACAGCACCGAGCCCGCCGTCAGCGCCACCATGACGGTGCAGCCGTAGACACGGGTGGTCTTCCGGTCGCTGAGGACGGCCAGCCAGTAGAGCGCCGCCATGATCGGGGCCAGCAGCAGGGGGGTGACCAGGTACCCCAGGTTGATCGCGATCACCGTGCAGACCGTGATCACGGCGACGGTGATCCGCGGGTACTTGCGGTACCTGAGCAGGGCGAGGCAGGACACGCCCATGAGGACGGTCCCGGCGCTGTCGTGGTCCGGCGGAACGACGCCGGGCAGGGTGAGTGAGCTGCCGAGGGTCGCCGAACCCATCAGCCCCGCGGCCAGGGCCACGTCGATGACGCGGGGATGGCGGTCCGCGTACTGCTCGAAGCGGTCCGTGTAGCGCTCCAGGCTGGTGGACATCGGGCTCTCCGGTTGGCTGGCTGGGTCCGTCGTGCTGCGCCCATCGTGGACGCTCCGCGGTGCGAACGGCCGACGGGGCCGCCCGTGTCGTCGCGCCACGGACGGCCCCTACCGGGGGGAGGCGGTCGCCTCGGGCGGGGGTCAGGTGCGGGCCACTTCGAGGTCGGCCGGCTCGGACGGGGCCGGAACCGGCTCGGCCCGCCGGGTGAGCGCCTCCCCTTCGACGTCGACGCGGGGCAGCAGCCGGTCGAGCCAGCCCGGCAGCCACCAGGCCTTGTGGCCGAGCAGGGCCAGGACCGCGGGCACGATCGCCATCCGGACGACGAAGGCGTCGAAGAGGACGGCGGAGGCCAGCCCGAAGCCGATCATCTTGATCATGGAGTCGCTCTCGCCGATGAATCCGGCGAACACCGCGATCATGATCAGCGCGGCGGCCACGACGACCCGGGCGCTGTGCCGGAACCCGCTGGTCACCGCCTGGTCGGGCGATTCCCCGTGGACGTACGCCTCGCGCATCCGGGAGACCAGGAAGACCTCGTAGTCCATGGCCAGGCCGAAGACGATGCCCACCAGGAAGATCGGCATCAGGCTCATGATCGGGCCGGTCTGCTCCACGCCCAGGAGTTCGGCGCCGTGGCCCTGCTGGAAGACCAGGACGACCACACCGAGGGACGCCAGGACCGACAGGAGGAAGCCGAGGGCCGCCTTGAGCGGGACGAGCAGGGACCGGAAGACCACCATCAGCAGGATGATCGCCAGACCGACCACGACGATCAGGTACGGGACCAGCGCGGCCTGGACCTTGTCGGAGATGTCGATGTTCAGCGCGGTGGTGCCGGTGACCTCGAAGGTGGCGCCGGTCTCGGTCTCGACCCCGGTCCGCTCGCCCCGGATGGTCTGCACGAGGTCCGTGGTCTTCTGGTCGGTCGGCGCGGTGGCGGGCACCACGGAGAAGACGGCGGTGTCACCGGCTTCGTTGAAGCGGGCCGGGGACACCGACACGACACCCTCGGTGGCGCCGATCTCCTTGGAGATCGTCTCGACGGCGCCCTTCGCGTCGGAGTCGCCCTTGGCGTCCACGACGACGGTCAGCGGACCGTTGAAGCCCGGACCGAAGCCCTCGGCGAGCGCGTCGTAGGCCCGGCGCTCGGTGGTGGAGGTCGACTTCGCCTCGTCGCCGGGCATGCCCAGCTGCAGGTCGGTCATCGGCACGGCGAGGGCTCCCAGACCCACCACTCCGAGGAGCAGCACGGGCACGGGACGGCGCAGGACGAACCGCGCCCAGCGGGTGCCCCCGTTGTCCTTGGCCTCCTTCTCGACCCGGCCGCTCTTGCGGGCCCGGCGGGTGAGCACGGCGTTCGGCCAGAAGCCGAGGAGCGCGGGTACGAGCGTCAGCGCGATGAGTACGCCCACGACGACCGCGCCTGCCGCGGCCAGGCCCATCTTGGTGAGCATCGGGATGCCGACCACCGCGAGTCCGGCGAGGGCGATGACGACGGTGAGTCCGGCGAAGACGACCGCGGAACCGGCGGTGCCGGCCGCGAGCCCGGCGGCTTCCTCGGGCGTACGGCCCTTGGCGCGCTCCTCGCGGTAACGGGAGACCACGAACAGGGCGTAGTCGATGCCGACCGCGAGGCCCAGCATCATCGCCAGGGTGCCGGTCGTCGTGGACAGGCCGAGGGTGCTGGCCAGGGTCAGGATGGTGGCCATGCTCACGCCGACGCCGATGACGGCGGTCAGCAGCGGCAGTCCGGCCGCGGCGAGGGAACCGAAGGTGACCAGCAGGACGACCGCGGCTATCGCGACGCCGATCAGCTCGGCCGCTCCGCCCGGTCCGCCGTTCTCCTCCATGGCGGTCCCGCCGGCCTCGACGGTCAGCCCGGAGTCCTGGGCCTCGTCGAGAGCCTTCACCAGGTGGGACCTGCTCGCGTCCGTCAGCTCCTCGGGCCCGACCTTGTAGGTGACGGTCGCGTACGCCGTCGTGCCGTCCTTGCTGACCGCCTTCGACTCGAAGGGGTCGGCGGCGCTCGCCACCTGGGAGCCGTCGGCCAGCTCGGTGACCGTCTTCTCGACGGCCTTCCTGTTGTCGGCGGCGGTGACCTTCTCACCGCCCGGCGCGACGAAGACGACCCTGGCGGTCGCGCCGTCCGCGGATGTACCGGGGAAGCGCTGTTCCATCAGGTCGAAGGCCTTCTGGGACTCGATGCCGGGCATGGAGAATCCCTCGTCGGCGGCTGCCGGTGCCTTCATCGCGCCCAGGCCGACCGCGGCCAGGACGGCCGCCCAGACCAGGGCGACGTACCAGCGACGCCGGAAGGCCAGACGGCCCAGTCGGTACAGGAAAGTAGCCACGGCAGGAGGTCTCCACATCTGGTGCCCAATGTCCTTCCAGGCTGTCCGGTGGAGGGCCGTCCTGTCGTCGTGCGTCTGCCGACACATTTCGCTACTCGGTACGCAGTAGGAACGGGCCTGCCGCTCCGCCTCCGGGACGAGGGGGCGGGCCGCCGTGTCAGCCTCTGGTCTGGCTCCCGTCAGCTTCGGGCCTGCCCGCGGGGAGCCTCCGGGGTGCGCTCGGGGTGCGCTCGGGGTGTCCTCGGGGTGACCGGGACGGCTCCGCTATTAGACAACCCGTCAAGTTACCGAACCGTAACCTCCCTACTGCTACCACGAGTAACTTACTCATAGGTAAGTTCCAGGCGAACTACTTCACGGCGGCACGGCCGGACCCGTGGGACGTGTCTGCGCCCCGTGCCGCCGCACCTGTGCACCTCTCCGGCCGCTCCACAGGAGGTTCGCCATGCCCGCACGCAGAAAACTGCTGGCCGCGGCAGTCACCGCCGCCGCCTGTCTCTCCGCCCAGGCACTCACGGTCACCGCCGCCACCGCGACGGACGAGGTCGTGTCCCGGGGCGTCACCATCCCCGCCTTCTACAACCCGCCGACCGCCCTGCCCGCCGCGAACGGCGCGCTCGTGCGCAGCGAGCCCCTTCCGCTGGCCCTGAGCCTGCCCAGCCTGCACGGACCACTGCCGGGCACCGCGACCCGGCTGATGTACAAGTCCACCGACTCGAACGGGAAGCCCGTCGCCGTCACCGGGGCGTACATCGAGCCGACGGCCCGCTGGAAGGGCGAGGGGCCTCGTCCCCTCGTCGCGGTGGCACCCGGCACCCTGGGCCAGGGCGACCAGTGCGCCGCGTCCATGGGCCTCGAACACCCGCTGAGCTTCAACGGCCGGACGGTGTCGGTGGGTTACGAGGACCTGGCGATCTACCGGCTCCTCGCGAAGGGCACCGCCGTCGTCGTCACCGACTACGCCGGTTTGGGCGCGACCGACCGGCTGCACACCTACGTCGACCGGGTCGACGAGGGACACGCGGTCCTGGACGCCGTCCGCGCGGCCCGCTCGCTCGGCGGGGCCTCGGTCACCACCGGCTCCCCGGTCGGCCTGTTCGGCTACAGCCAGGGCGGCGGGGCGACCGCCTCGGCCGCCGAGCTCCAGTCCTCCTACGCCCCCGACGTCACCCTCGCCGGGACCTACGCGGGCGCGCCGCCCGCCGACCTGACCTCGGTCACCGAGGCCATCGACGGCAGCGAGCTGGCCGGTGCGCTGGGCTGGTCGCTCAACGGCTTCCTCCAGTCCGACCCGGAGCTGAAGCCGATCGCCGAGGCGCATCTCAACGCGGCCGGAAAGGCGGCCCTCGCCGATCTGTCCACCATGTGCGTCGGCGACGCCCTCTTCGGCTACGGCTACGCCAAGAGCACCAAGTGGACCACCGACGGCCGCTCCATCAGCGAGATCATCGCCGCCACGCCCGAGCTCAGGACGTTCCTGGACGGCCAGCGCATCGGCCGGCTGAAGCCGTCGGGGCCGGTCCGGCTCGCGACGGGCGTCAGCGACAACCTCGTACCCCACGGCCAGTCGCGGGACCTCGCCGTCGACTGGTGCCGCAAGGGGGCCGACGTCACCTACAAGCCCGTCGTCCTGCCGGGCGTGGGCAGCGCGCTCCTCAACCACTTCGCCCCGCTGCTGACCGACCAGGGCGACGCCATCGACTGGCTGACCGACCGCCTGGCGGCCAAGCCCACCACCTCCAACTGCCGGACCCTCCCGATCCGGCCCTGACCCCGAGGGGGCGCGGACGACCGACCCGCCCGGCGGCGGCCCCCCACGGTTCGCCGCCGGGCGCACGCGGCCGGCAACCAGAAACCATGCCGCCCGGGCCCGCCAATATCTATGCCCGCCAGATGAGAATTGAGATCGACGCGCGATGAATATTACTTACTCGACAGGCTGAGCGGATTCATTCATCATGCACGGTCGATCTCGGCGTGCTAGTCTCGATCTCAGTTGCATGTTGTGGTTCCCGAAAATCTTGACAGGCATCCCCACCAGTTCGTTACGGGTGGGGATCCTTTATGGCTCCGGTTTCATTTCCGGTGGGGTGATCATCACGGCGACACGGAGCGCACACAGTGTGCGCCCCGACGCACCGCCCCGAAGGAGAAAAACATGGCTTCCGGTACCGTGAAGTGGTTCAACGCAGAAAAGGGCTTCGGCTTCATCGAGCAGGACGGTGGCGGCGCTGACGTCTTCGCCCACTACTCGAACATTGCCGCCCAGGGCTTCCGTGAGCTGAACGAGGGCCAGAAGGTCACGTTCGACATCGCGCAGGGTCAGAAGGGCCCGACGGCCGAGAACATCGTTCCCGCCTAGTCGGCACGCACTTCGCAGCTGGGGCCCGCACCTTGGGGTGCGGGCCCCAGCTCGCTGCATTCCAGGGGATTCGCGACCCGCTCTTCGGGGTCCTCCGTCCAAGCTCCGGATGAAAATCCTTCGGAGCCACCCGCACGGAACGACCGACCCCGTCCCAGGAAACGCGCCAAGCGCTCCGGCGAGGCCTCCCGCGAATATTCCCCGCCGCTTCGATTTACCAATCGATTCGGCTACCCATTACTTCGGCTCGTTCTTGCAATTCTCTGCGCTGTTCGTTTTCCGCGGGAATTCCTTGATACGCGCCATGTCAAGGAAGGTTCCACGTGAACCGTATGCGCACGAACGACCGCTACTCCCGTACCCGCAGCGCCGGAAGTCCGAGCGCCGGCCGCAGCGGTGGCGGTAGCCGCTCCAGCGCCCCGCGCCGTCCCGACAGCAGCTACGGTCGCCGACAGAGCTCGCCCCAGGGCGAGTTCGCGCTGCCGAAGACGGTCACCCCGGCCCTGCCCGCCGTCGAGGCGTTCGCCGATCTCGACATGCCGTCGCAGCTGCTGGACGCGCTCGGCCACGAGGGTGTGACCGTGCCGTTCCCGATCCAGGGCGCGACGCTGCCGAACTCCCTCGCGGGCCGTGACGTACTCGGCCGCGGCCGCACCGGCTCGGGCAAGACCCTCGCCTTCGGCCTCGCCCTCCTCGCCCGCACGGCGGGCCTGCGCGCCGAGCCGAGGCAGCCGCTGGCCCTCGTCCTCGTACCCACCCGCGAGCTGGCCCAGCAGGTCACCGACGCGCTCACCCCGTACGCCCGCTCCCTGCGGCTGCGGCTGACCACCGTGGTCGGCGGCATGTCGATCGGCAAGCAGGCCGGTGCGCTGCGCGCCGGCGCCGAGGTCGTCGTCGCGACCCCGGGCCGCCTCAAGGACCTCATCGACCGTGGTGACTGCCGCCTGAACCAGGTCGCCATCACCGTCCTCGACGAGGCCGACCAGATGACCGACATGGGCTTCATGCCGCAGGTCACCGCGCTGCTCGACCAGGTGCGCCCCGAAGGCCAGCGGATGCTGTTCTCGGCCACGCTGGACCGCAACGTCGACCTGCTGGTGCGCCGCTACCTGACCGACCCCGTGGTCCACTCCGTCGACCCTTCCGCGGGCGCGGTCACCACCATGGAGCACCACGTCCTGCACGTGCACGGCGCGGACAAGCAGCGGACGACCACCGAGATCGCGGCCCGCGAAGGCCGCGTGATCATGTTCCTGGACACCAAGCACGCGGTGGACCGGCTGACCGACCACCTGCTGAGCAGCGGGGTGCGGGCCGCGGCCCTGCACGGCGGCAAGTCCCAGCCGCAGCGCACGCGGACCCTGTCCCGCTTCAAGTCCGGGCATGTGACGGTGCTGGTGGCGACCAACGTCGCGGCCCGCGGGATCCACGTCGACAACCTCGACCTCGTGGTGAACGTCGACCCGCCCACCGACCACAAGGACTACCTCCACCGCGGCGGCCGTACGGCCCGCGCGGGAGAGTCCGGCAGCGTCGTCACGCTGGTGACCCCCAACCAGCGCCGCGACATGAGCCGCCTGATGGCCGCCGCGGGCATCAACCCGCAGACCACCCAGGTCCGCTCGGGCGAAGCCGAACTGAACCGCATCACCGGCGCCCAGGCCCCCTCGGGCGTCCCGGTCACCATCACGGCGCCCGCCTCCGAGCGTCCCCGGCGCAGCACCTCCTCGGCACCGTCCGCGGCCTCCCGCGGCCGGCGCGGCCGTGGCAGCCGGAGCCGCTCCACCGGTGACGCGGCCCGCCGTCCGGCCCCGCGCTCGTCCGCCGTCGACGCGGCTGCCTAGTCCGGTCCCGTAAGGCCGGACGGCCCACCCGCCGTCCGGCCTTTCGCGCCCGACCCGGCCGGTGACCGCGACGGTGCCCGGAGCCGGTCCCGCGACGCGGTTGCGGCAGCCCGCCGCCCCGTACGTCGCCACCGGCGAGTACCGTCCATGGACCGGCCTCGTACGGACCGGACACGCTCGCCCGGTCAGGCCGCTCCACCCGTCCCACCCCCGCCCCCGCCCGGGCCGGCCCCCTCCGGCCCCCGTTCTCCCTCTCTGTGACTGTGAGGCATCATGCGCTGTGTCATCGCCCGGTTCCCGTTCGACCTCACCAAGAGCGGGGTGCTGGACTCGATGAAGGGCGTCAAGCCCGAGGCCATCACTGGTGAGTCCGTACTCATCGGCCGCCGCCAGTACCCCGTCAAGCAGGTCGGCGAGATCATCACCCGCCAGGACCGCCGCGACTTCACCGGCGGAGAGGTCACCCGGGCCATGGCGCGCCTCGGCTTCACCTGCCGCAGCGTCCAGGAGCCCACGCCCGCCGCGCCGCGCGTCCTGACCCCGCTCCAGAACGCGTCCGCGATGCTCGGCGACCCCGAGCCCGCCGTGGCCATGCCCGCGCCGGTGGCCGTGCCCGCCGACACGACGGCCGACGTGCCGGCCGACGCGGACGCCGCCGTCGCCCGCTGACACAGGGAACAGCCACCGGTACCCGGTACCGCGGTGCACGTCGAAGGGCCCTGCCGACATCTGTCGGCAGGGCCCTTCGACGTTCCTCGGTGTTTCAGGGGTGGGCGTCTCAGTGGTCGGAGTAGCTGAAGTCGCCCACGGTCCAGGCGCTGACGTCCGTGATCGCGACGCGGTACATCCCTCCCGTGTCGGGGATTCCGACGTTGCCCTGCAGGATCCGGGCGAGATGGAAGTGCAGATGCGTGGGTGGCTCGCCATGGTCGGCGCGGTCCTGTGGCCGGTCCGCGATGAAGACGCCGGAGAACGGGCCGAGATGGTCCGAGTCCTTCAGCACCTCCGAGACCCGCTCCCGCCACACGGCTTCGGGAGCGAGTCTGCCGGTGATGACAGCACCACCGGCAACCACGGTCAGCGACATCCGATTGCTCTGCCCGGACTCCACCAGGGCTGAGATACCGACGAGCAGTTCGTCAGGGTTCGACATGGGAGCCGATTCTATCCAGCGGTCACTCCTGCCCACCTCCCGTAGAGATGACACCAAAATACCTGGGGCTCATGCCGACCAAAATCTATCTTTGCCAGAGTAGACATTGGCGTTGCACGTGGCTAAGGTTTCTCTCGTAGACGAGGTCGAGCAAGACCCGGCAGACACGAACTGGCGGGTGGACGTACCAGAGAAGTACCAGAAGTTCGCAGGTCAGAGCGGTTGTGGAGTGTCGAAGCCACGTGGTTCGCAGGACGGTGACGGGACTGACAGCCGCGCTGGGTGGCTCGCAGGCCGAGGAGCCGCCGACGCATCACCACTGATCCAGAAGAAGGTTCGAGAAGAAGGTTCGAGAAGACTCGAAGAAAGACGGAAGGAGCAGACGCCATCAGGATCGCCCGGCCGAGAACGTTCGGACGGGTACCGCTAGGCCCCGGATTGGAAGGTGGTCCCCGGTCACGCAACCACGGTCCCCGCACTCCCTGCCCTCTCCCGGGCCGGGCGGCGGAAACAGAAGGTCGGCGCGACAGTAGCGCCGGCAGATGGTGTTCAATTTCCTTCGGGGCCCTGGTGCCGTACGGCACCAGGGCCCCTCGACGCGTTGCAGAACGAGGTGACATGACAGCAGACAGTCCGCTGGGCGATCGACTGGACGACGACGACTACCCCGCCTACACGATGGGCCGGGCGGCCGAGATGCTCGGCACCACTCCGGGTTTCCTCCGGGCCATCGGTGAGGCCCGGCTCATCACTCCGCTGCGCTCCGAGGGCGGGCACCGGCGCTACTCCCGCTACCAGCTCCGGATCGCCGCTCGCGCGCGCGAGCTGGTCGACCGGGGCACCCCGGTCGATGCCGCCTGCCGCATCGTCATCCTTGAGGACCAGCTTGAGGAAGCGCAGCGCATCAACGCCGAGTACCGTCGCGCCTCGGGCGCGCCGGAGAGTCCGGGTACTTCCTGACCCGGACCGACCCGGACCCGGCCTGGACCTGTCCCGACCCCGAGCGGCCGCGTGGCCGCGTGGCTGATGTGGACATGGACCCGCGGGTGCTCCGTGGCTGGTCGCGCCCCGTGACGAAGCCGCCGATGCCACAGCCCCGCGCCCCTGAGCGGTGAGGGCTGGGCGCGATGTCCGGATGCGCACGGCATTGCCCTCGAGCCCCCGGGGAATCCGTGCAGGAGCGTCACACAGGCTGCACACAGTGCCTCGCAGGCCTCGTTAGCGTGACTGGCCAACCGTCCCCACGTACCCACGTACGACCATCACCGGGCAGGGACCCGGCGGGGCGACGATCCAGTCAACTCAGGAAGACGCTGATGGACTACTGCTCCTCGTGTCGTCGGCATCTCAACGGCGCCCTGGTGTGTCCCGGGTGCGGCGCCTACGCCCCCGACATCGCTCCGGTCACCGTCAGCCGTCACACCGTCCAGCCCCGGGTCACCATGGCCTCCTCGGGCACCTCGGCATGGCAACCCGCCGCCCCCGCCCCGTGGCACGAAGGCCGTCCGCACGAAGGCCGTCCGCACGATGCCTCGTCGGCCGGGACGAGCCCGGACGGGACCACGGGGGCCGACCCGTACGGCGAGGACGGCTTCGAGGGAGCGACGCCCGCACCGCAGGGCCGGGCCGCACGGCGTCGCCAGCGCGTCCGATGGAAGAAGAACCAGCGCCGAGCCGTCGTCGCGACCGCCGTCGCGCTCGTCGGCGGCGGCCTGACCTTCACCGCCCTGGACCGGCTCTCGGCCGACCGGGCGGAGGCCGCCTCGGCTCCGGAGGCCGCCGGACTGGGCACGGACACGGGCTCCGCCACGGACTCCGCCGAGGACGAGGCACAGCAGGGCACCCGCCCGTCGTCGACACGGCCCGACGCCCGGCGGTCCTCGACGGCCGCGTCCACGCAGGTCCCCGCGAGCGGCCGGTCGGCCGGGCGGGCCGCCGTCGCCCCGAGCTCCGCCGCGCCGCGGGGCACCCGGCCGGACGCCGTTCCGTCACCGGACACGGCATCGGCGTCCGACCGGCGGTCCCGGAGCGCGTCCTCGGCATCTTCCTCGTCGTCGGCCTCGTCCTCGTCCTCCCAGGACACGGGCGGCACCGCGTCGCAGCAGCCGTCGGCCCCCGCCGCCGGCGACGGGACGGGCGCCTCGGACGGTACGAGCGGCTCGGGCGCCTCCGACCCGGGCACGTCACCGGCGAGCCCCGCGCCGACAGCGACCTCGCCCTCGCAGCTCTGTCTGCTCGTGGTCTGCATCGGCTGACGTACACCGCGTGCGCCGGCCGACCGGCCCGTCGGCGAACCCGGCACCGGCCGGGTCGCACGGGCCCCGGTGACGGAGTAGACATGGGGGCATGAGCGACCGCAGCGCACCCGGCGGGCACCAGGGGCCAGGCTTCAGGTCGGACATCGACTTCGCGGAGGTCTTCCAGTCCCTGCCCAGCCCCGTGCTGCTGCTCACCCCCGGCCTGGTGATGCTCGACGCCAACCGGGCCTACGTGCAGGTCGCCGGGCGCGGCCTCGACGAGCTGCTCGGCCGTTCGATCTTCGACGTGTTCCCCGACAGCCCGGCCGTCGGGAGCGAGGACGCCCGGAGCGAGCACGCCCCGGGCAACGGCGCCAGGACGCTGCGGGCATCGCTCGAACGGGTCCTCGACACCGGCGAGCGGGACACCATGGCCCTGCAGAAGTACGACGTCGAGGTGCCCGGCAGACCCGGTGTGTTCGAGGAGCGTTACTGGAGCCCGGTCAACATCCCGGTCCTCGACACCGACGGCCGGGTGTCGCTCGTCGTCCACCGCGTCGAGGAGGTCACGCAGCTGGTACGCGCCCGGCAGGCCGCCGCCGACCCGGGCAACCCCCTCGCCACGCTCAGCCGCGCGGACACCATGACGGCCGACCTGCTCACCCGTTCCCAGGAACTGCAGGAACTCAACGAGCGGTTGCGCGAGGCCCACGCCCGGTCGCACGAGGTCGCCGTCACCCTCCAGCGCGCCATGCTGCCCGGCACCGCGCTGCCCGGACACTCCTTCGCCGCCGTGCGCTACCGGCCCGCGGCCAGTTTCCTCAACGTCTGCGGCGACTGGTACGACCTGATCGACCTGGACGCGGGCCGGCTGGCCACCGCGGTCGGGGACGTGGTCGGGCACGGTCTGGAGGCGGCCGGTGTCATGGGGCAGCTGCGCAGCGCGCTGAGCGCCGCGATCCGTGCCACCGGCCGGCCCGCCGCCGCGCTCACGACACTCGCCCAGCACGCGCGCACCGTCGAGGGCGCGCTCGCCACGAGTGTCGTCCAGGCCGTGGTCGACCGCGTCGCGCACACCGTCACGTACAGCTGCGCCGGTCATCCGCCGCCGCTTCTCGCACACGTCGACGGGAGCGTCGAGATCCTCGACATGGCCACCGACCCGCCGCTGGGCGCGTGCGACGAACTCATGTCCCGGGGCGAGACGACCGTGGGCTACGCGCCGGGCGCGACGCTCGTGCTCTACACCGACGGGCTGATCGAGCGCCGTGGTGAGGACATCGACGCCGGGCTGCGGCGCCTGGCCGACAGCGTCGAACAACACCACGTACTCGATCCCGAGGACCTCGCCGACGCCGTCCTGGCCGACCTTCTGCCCTCGTCGAGACTCGGTCCTGACGACGACACGGCGCTCGTGGTGATCCGCCTGTGACGCCGGCAACCGTCGATGTGACGGTCGCCGCCGGTGTCGTGCCCACCGGCGGCGACCGTACCGCCCTTCCGCGCCGCCCCCCGGCAGCGGTTCCAGGGCATGTGATCCCTCGTCGGGTCGCGGCGGCACGCGGGAGTGCACCGCTGGCGGGTCCGCAAGGGACATGTGGACAGAGGCCCGCTCGCGAGGAAGCGGCGGGAAGGGAGTTCGCCCGGCGTTCTCGATCGCCTCGTTCTGGCACCCGGGATCAGGGGGCTGATGCACCCGGGGGCCGGGGGCGCGAGGGAAGCCGCGACACGGCTTCGACATGGTCGGCGGGCTCTGCTCCGGGCGAGCCCCGCTCGTGAATCTGTTCAGAGCGTAGGCGAGACCGGCGGCTGTGCACAGCCCCGTGAACCGTCGGCCGTCGGCGACGCCGCCACGGCCGCGCAACCCCGGGAACGGACGTTCCACAGCTCTCCCCGCCCCACTCCCGCCCCCCTTTGCCCGTCCGCGTGACCGTACCGACGACGCGCTCCCGTACGACGGATCATCACCGGCCGCTGCCGAGACACCATTTACCCCGGCGGCTCCTGCTGTGATGATGCCGAGTCCGGGGATACCCGTCCCGCGGCCGGGGGGAGGCCCGTATGGCAGAGGTGTACTTGCGCAGACTGTCCCGGTGGCAGGCGGAGCAACAGCGGGACGCCGTCGCGGACGTGCACGTCAGGGCGTACCGGGGCGCGGTCGGGGAGGAGCACCGCGACCGCCAGGGCTTCCTGGACCGGCTCGAACAGCATGTGCAGCACACCGGCTTCGACATGGTGGTCGCCGACACGGCAGGGACGGTCGGCTGCGCGTACGGGTACCGGGTGCCGCGCTCCGGTGAGTGGTGGTCGGACTTCCAGGGCGAGTTGCCCGCCGACATCGAGGAACTCACCGCCTCGGGCCGTGCTTTCCTGCTCGCCGAACTGATGGTGCTGCCGGCCCACCGCCGGCGCGGCATCGCCACGCGCATGGTCGAGCGGCTGCTGATCCGGCTCGACGCCGATCTGCTCGTCGCGGCCCCGGACCGGCCCGTCGACGGCCACAGCGGTGGCGGCGGCGGTGGCGGCGGTATCGGCGATCCGCGGAGCGCCGCGGCGGAGGCGTTCCGTGCCTGGGGATGGTCGAGGTTCGGTGTCCTCGGTGCGCACGCCGCCCCGGGCTTCGCCTTCGGTGTCCCTCCCGGCCGGGACACGGTGGCCCGCGAGGTCTGGATCCGCAGACCCCTGCGGTGACCTCACCCGTCCGCGGCACCCGCCCGGTCTCCGTCGCAAGGGTTTCCCGGGCGCCGCGGCACAGGTCAGACCGCTGCCGGGGACGGTCCGACCAGCTCCGACAGGACGTCCTCCATCGTGACGAAGCCGAGGACGTTGCCCGCCTCGCCGGTGACCGCCGCGAGGTGACTGCCCGTGGCCCGCAGCGCGGTGAGCGTGTCGTCGAGCGGGGTGTCGATGCGGACGCGCGTCACCGGATGCAGGGCGCTCCGGGGGAAGGGCCGGTCGCGGTCGGTGACGCCGAGGGTGTCCTTGATGTGGAGGTAGCCGAGCAGCGTGCCGTCCCCGCCGGTCACGGGGAAGCGGGAGAAGCCGGCCTCGGCCGCCGCCCGTTCCAGCCGGGCCGGGGTCACGGTGTCGTCGACCGTGCGCATCCGCTGGGCCGGGACGAGGATCTCGCCGACCGGGCGGGTGCCCAGCTCCAGGGCGTCGCGCAGCCGTTCGCCGTCGGCGGCCGTCAGGAGTCCGGCCTCGCTGGAGTCGACGACCATCCGGGCGAGCTGGTCGTCCGTGAAGGCGGACTCCACCTCGTCCTTGGCCTCGACGCGCAGCAGTTTCAGCAGGGCGTTGGCGAAGGCGTTGATGCCGAAGATGAACGGCCTCAGGGCACGGGTGAGGGCCACCAGCGCCGGGCCGAGGAGCAGCGCGGTCTGCGCGGGCGCGGCGAGCGCGATGTTCTTCGGCACCATCTCGCCGAACAGCATGTGCAGATACGTGGCCACGGTGAGCGCGATCACGAAGGCGATCGGGTGCACGAGACCGTGCGGGATGTGCGCCGCCTCGAAGGCGGGCTCCAGCAGGTGCGCGATGGCCGGTTCGGCGACCGCGCCCAGCACCAGCGACGAGACGGTGATGCCGAGTTGGGCGGTCGCCATCATCGCCGAGATGTGCCGCAGGCCCCACAGGGTCATCCGGGCCCGCTTGTTGCCCTCCTGGGCCAGTGGCTCGATCTGGCTGCGGCGCACGGAGATCAGGGCGAACTCCGCGCCGACGAAGAACGCGTTGGTCAGCAGCGTCAGGGCGCCGATGAGCAGTTGGACGGTGGTGGACGTGTTCATCGGGACTCCCACGCGCTCTGACCGGCCGGCCTGCCCACGGGTCTGCCGTCCGGCTCCCCGGGCGGCTCGGCGGCCGGTTCGGTGATGCGGACGCGGTCGGCCCGGTGGTGCTCCACGTCGAGGACGTCCAGCCGCCAGCCGTCCAGGTCGAGGACGTCGCCCTCGGCCGGGATGCGGGCGAGCCGGGTGGCGACCAGGCCCGCGACCGTCTCGTACGGTCCGTCCGGCGCGCGCAGGCCTATCCCGGCCAGCTCGTCCAGCCGTACGCCGCCGTCCGCCTCCCAGGCCGCGCGGCCGTCCGCCGTGGCGGGGGCGGGCAGCAGGTCGGGGACCTCGACGGGGTCGTGCTCGTCGCGGACCTCGCCGACGACCTCCTCCACGATGTCCTCCACCGTGGCCACACCGGCCGTGCCGCCGTACTCGTCGATGACGACGGCCATCGTGCGGGCCGTGCGCATGCGCTCCAGGAGCCGGTCGGCGGGCAGGCTGTCCGGCACCAGCAGCGGGGCCGTGGCCAGCTCGGTCACGGGTGTCACGGCCCGCTTGTCCGGCTCCAGGGCGAGTACGTCGCGGATGTGGACCGTGCCGACGACCTCGTCCAGGCTGTCGCGGTAGACGGGGAAGCGGGACAGGCCGGTCGCGTGCGTGAGGTTGGCGGCGTCGGTGGCCGTGGCGTGCGCCTCCAGCGCCTTCACGTCGACCCGGGGCGTCATCACGTTCTGGGCGGTCAGCTCGCCCAGGTGCAGCGTACGGACGAACAGTTCGGCGGAGTCCGGCTCCAGGGCGCCCTGCGCGGCCGAGTGCTGGGCCAGCGCGACGAGTTCCTCGGGGCCGCGCGCGGAGGCCAGCTCCTCGGCGGGCTCCAGGCCGAAGCGGCGCACGAAGCGGTTCGCGGTGTTGTTGAGGTGCCGGATGAACGGGCCGAACGCGGCCGTGAAGCCGCGCTGCGGGCCCGCGACCACCTTCGCGACGGCCAGCGGGCGGGAGATCGCCCAGTTCTTCGGCACCAGCTCGCCGACCACCATCAGGACGACGGTGGAGACCACCACGCCCAGCAGCGTCGCCGTCGTCGAGGCCGCGCCGCCCAGGCCCACGGCCTTGAGCGGTCCCTCCAGGAGCACGGCCAGTGACGGTTCGGCGAGCATGCCGATCACCAGGGAGGTGACGGTGATGCCCAGCTGGGCGCCGGACAGCTGGAACGTCAGCTTCCGTACGGCCTTCAGCGCCCCGTCCGCGCCCCGCTCGCCCGCTTCGGCCGCCCGCTCCAGATCACCGCGCTCGACGGTGGTCAGCGAGAACTCGGCCGCCACGAACACCGCGCAGGCGAGGGTGAGCGACAGGGCGAGCACCAGCAGCAGGATCTCGGTCACCGTGCCACCCCCGCTCCCGTACGCATGCGTCCCGGGCCGGAAGAGGCACGGCTGGTACTGGGAGGTTCACCCATGGTGGTCCCGCTGCTCCTTGGTCGTCGTCGCGGGTCGTCGGTCACCCGCGCGTTCCACTCAGTGTAAAGGAATCGCAAAGTGACTCGTCCAGAGGTGACGGCCGCGAGTGGCGCAGCTCACGTTCGCCGCAGGTGGGGGCGTGGACGTGGGGCGGGGGCACCCGGCTCCGGGGCGACCGGCCCCCTTAACCTCTACATGAACGTAGAGCACGACCCGGCACGACCCGAAACGACCACCCGCACATGAAGGAGTGGACCCCTCAATGGTGTTCAAACGGCTGCTCGGATCACTCGGCGTGGGCGGCCCCACGGTGGACACGGTCCTGAGCCCGGACCCGGCCCTGCCCGGCGGGACCCTGTCGGGCGAGATCCGGCTCAGGGGCGGCAGCTCGGACGTCGACATCGAGCACATCACGCTGGAACTGGTCGCGGGCGTCGAGGCCGAACACGCGGAGGGGGAGAGCGAGAGCGCGGTCGTCTTCGACCGGTTCACCGTCGGCGGCGGCTTCCGGCTCACCGAGGGCGAGGAGCGGACCGTCCCGTTCGGCATCACGCTCCCGTGGGAGACCCCGGTCACCGAGCTGTACGGGCAGGAGCTGGGCATCGCCCTCGGCCTGCGTACCGAGCTCTCGGTGGCGGGCGCGCGGGACAAGGGCGACCTGGACCGGCTGAACGTGGCGCCCCGGCCCGCGCAGGAGGCGATCCTGGAGGCGTTCGGGCAGCTCGGCTTCGGCTTCAGGTCCGCGGACCTGGAACTGGGCCGGATCGGCGGCACGGGCCAGCAGCTCCCCTTCTACCAGGAGCTCGAACTCACCCCGTCGCCCCGGTACGCCCACGCGGTCAACGAGATCGAGCTGACCTTCCTCGCCTCCCCCGCCGGCATGGAGGTGGTCCTGGAGGCCGACAAGCGCGGCGGCCTCCTCCCCTCGGGTGACGACACACTCACCCGGTTCACCGTCGCCCACGAGGGGGTCGCCCACCAGGACTGGAACGCCGTGGTCGATGGCTGGGTCCGGGAGCTGGTCGAGCACCGGGAGTCGTACGATCCCGACGCCGCGTACGGACACGACCGGCACGAGGTGCACGAGCGGTCGGTTCCCGGCATCGGCGCGGGGGTCGCCATGGGCGCGGCGGGGCTCGCCGTCGGTGTCGCCGGCGGCCTGGTGGCGGCCGAAGTGGTGGACGAGGTGGGCGACTCCCTCGAAGGGGACGAGGAGAACGAGGAGCAGGAAGAGGAGTAGGCGCGGAAGGAGGCGGCGGCGCAGGAGGAGGGCTGACGGTCCCTCACCCGCGCGGCCGACTCCGGCCGACTCCGGCCGACTCCGGGCGGGCGGCTCTCAGTCGCCTCTCTCCGCGTCGGGGTGGGCCAGCAGTTCGCGCAGCAGCCGCTCGTCGTCCGGCTCCAGGGACGTCACGAAACTGGCCAGCACGGCCTCCCGGTCCCGCTCACCGTCCAGCACCCTGCGCATCCGGCGCGCGGCCAGCCCCGCCTCGTCCGACGCCGGCGTCCACACGAAGGACCGGCCGATCCGCTCCCGGGTCACCGCACCCTTGGCCAGCAACCGGGTCAGGATCGTGATCACCGTCGTATAGGCGAGGTCACCACCGAGCCACTCCTGCACCCGGCCCGCCGTCGCGGGACCCTCCGCCGCGCGCAGGGCCGACAGGACCTGCGCCTCCAGCTCGCCCTGCCCCCGCCGCGGGGGGCGCTGCCGCCGGTCCGTCACGTCCTGTCTCCTTCCTTATTTTCTACAGTGCTGTAGATTCTGCCCCACAAGGTACGTTCGCACCAATAAGGAGATCGGCGTGGGAGTTTCCCTTTCCAAAGGCGGCAATGTCTCGCTCAGCAAGGAGGCACCCGGCCTGACCGCCGTACTGGTCGGCCTCGGCTGGGACGTGCGGACCACGACGGGCACCGACTACGACCTCGACGCGTCCGCGCTGCTGGTCGACGAGTCGGGCAAGGTCCTGTCCGACCAGCACTTCATCTTCTACAACAACCTCAAGAGCCCGGACGGTTCGGTCGAGCACACCGGTGACAACCTCACCGGTGAGGGCGAGGGCGACGACGAGTCCGTCAAGGTGAACCTGGCCACCGTGCCCGCCGAGGTCGCGAAGATCGTCTTCCCGGTCTCCATTCATGACGCCGAGGCCCGCGGGCAGAGCTTCGGGCAGGTCCGGGGGGCCTTCATCCGCGTCGTCAACCAGGCCGGCGGCGCCGAGATCGCCCGCTACGACCTGTCCGAGGACGCGGCCACCGAGACGGCGATGGTCTTCGGCGAGCTGTACCGCCACGGCGCCGAGTGGAAGTTCCGCGCCGTGGGCCAGGGATACGCGTCCGGTCTGGCGGGGATCGCCTCGGACTTCGGCGTCGGCGTCTGACGGTCGCGCGGAGGAGGGGAGCGCCATGTTCGGGCTGAGTGAACTCGCCGTCATCCTGGTCGTCGTCATTGTCGGCCTGGCCGTGAAGAAGGGTCCTGAGCTGGTCCGTTCCGCGGGGAAGTCCGCGCGGATCCTCAAGGCCGAGAAGAGGGCGGGCTCCGAGGGGGGTGCTCCGCGGGTTGTTCAGGGCGAGGTGATCGACCCGGGCCGGCGGCCGACGGAGCCGCCACCCTCGTGACCGGGGGTCCCTCGGGGGTGGAGGCCCGATGGCGTCTGCGGGCCGCTCGCGCGGTTCCTCGCGCCCCTGGGGTGAGTAGGGGTGCCGCACACTCTCACCTGCGGGTGAGCGACTGCCGGCCGCGCAGTTCCCCGCGCCCCCAGGGTCAATGGGAGTACCGCACACTCCCACCTGCGGGTGAGCGGCTGCCAACCGCGCAGTTCCCCGCGTCCCTGGAAGCGGGGCTGCGCCCCTGGCCTTCAGCTTGGGCGGCACGAGAAAGCGCACGCCCAGCCCCCACCGCCCAAGGGGCGCGGGGAACTGCGCGCTCAGCCACAGGCGACCCGCGCCAGACACACGCCCGTACCCCCACCCACCCCCAGGGGCGCGGGGAACTGCGCGACCAGCCACAGGCAACCCGCACCCGACACCCACGGCACCCCCACCCACCCCAGGACCCCAGGCGACCCGCACGGGTCGTCGTGCCGGGGCGTTACTTGTCGGCGGGTGCGTCAGGGCTCGGGACCAGGTCCCGGTCCTGCGTCACCTCCGCCTCGCGCGAGGCCGCCCCCCGCCCAGCCCCCCGCCGCCCGGCCAACATCGTGGCCACCGGCTCCGTATAGCGCGCGGTGAGCGGACCCACGATGACCAGGATCAGCACATACGCCGTGGCCAGCGGCCCGAGCCGCGGCTCGATGCCGGACGTGACGGCCAGCCCGGCGATGACGATCGAGAACTCCCCGCGAGCCACCAGCGTGCCCCCGGCCCGCCACCGCCCCTTCGCGGAGATACCCGCCCGCTTGGCGGCCCAGTACCCCGTGGCGATCTTCGTCCCGGCGGTGACCAGCGCCAGCGCCAACGCGGGCAGCAGCACCGGCGGGATGCTCGCCGGATCGGTGTGCAGCCCGAAGAAGACGAAGAACACCGCGGCGAACAGGTCCCGCAGCGGCGACAGCAGCCCGTGCGCCCCCTCGGCCACCTCCCCCGACAGCGCGATGCCGACGAGGAACGCGCCCACGGCCGCCGACACCTGCAGCTGCTGGGCCACACCGGCGACCAGCAGGGTCAGTCCCAGCACCACGAGGAGCAGCTTCTCCGGGTCGTCGCTCGACACGAACCGGGAGATGTGGCGGCCGTACCGCACCGCGACGACGAGGACGAGTCCGGCGACCCCGAGCGCGATGGCGAGCGTGGCACTGCCCGCCGCAAGACCGGCACCGGCCAGCAGGGCGGTGATGATCGGCAGGTAGACCGCCATGGAGAGGTCTTCGAGGACCAGGATGCTCAGGATCACCGGAGTCTCACGGTTGCCGAGCCGCCCCAGGTCGCCGAGGACCTTGGCTATGACGCCGGAGGACGAGATCCAGGTGACTCCGGCGAGGACGACGGCGGCCACCGGCCCCCAGCCGAGCAGCAGCGCCATCGCGGCGCCGGGCAGGGCGTTCAGCGCGGCGTCCACCAGGCCCGCCGGGTACTGGGTCTTGAGGTTGGAGACCAGGTCGGTCGCCGTGTACTCCAGGCCGAGCATGAGCAGCAGCAGGATGACGCCGATCTCGGCGCCGATCGCGACGAACTCCTCACTGGTGCCCAGCGGCAGCAGCCCGCCCTCGCCGAAGGCCAGCCCGGCCAGCAGATAGAGGGGTATCGGGGAGAACTGGAAGCGTCCGGCGAACCGGCCGAGCAGCCCGAGACCGAGGATGATGGCACCGAACTCGATCAAGAAGACCGCGGATGAGTGCACGTGTCACTCCCTTCCGAGTATGGTCGCGGCCGACTCCACGCCCTCGCGGGTGCCGATCACGATCAGGGTGTCCCCGCCGGCCAGCCGGAAGTCCGGCGTCGGCGAGGGAATGGCCTCGGCCCGGCGCAGTACGGCGACGATCGACACACCGGTCTCGGTACGCATGCAGGTCTCGCCCAGCTGCCGTCCGTTCCAGTGCGAGACCGACGACAGCTCGATGCGCTCGGCCACCAGCCCCAGCTCGGTCGTGGACAGCAGGTTGGGACTGTGGTGGTCGGGATGCAGGGCGTCGATCAGCGCCGCGGACTCTCCTGCGGAGAGCCGGACGGACAGGGCGCAGGCGTCCGGGTCGTCCTTGCGGTACGCGCTCAGCGTCCGGCCGCCGTCGCGGTGCGCGACCACCGAGATGCGGCGTTGCTCGCGGGTCGTCAGGTCGTACCGCACCCCGATTCCCGGCAACGGCGTACTGCTCAGGCGTGGAGTGCCCATGACTGGTCCCCTGTCCGATGTCGATCCAAGTGTTCTTTCACCCTACGGCGCCCCGCGGACCGGGTTCGTCCACGGCCGGGCGGGCCCGTTCGCGCAGTTCCCCGCGCCCCTGAAGACGCGGGCCGGCGACCGTTCGCACGTGCGGGTCGTCCGTGGCTGGGCGCGCAGTTCCCCGCGCCCCCAAAGACACAAGGCTGGGGCGCAGCCCCGCCCTTTAGGGGCGCGGGGAACTGCGCGACCGGCCCCCACCGCCCCGCAGACAAAGCTCAGTCCGTCACTTCGACCTTGCCGTTGCCCTTGCCATCGCCCGGCGCAGCCGACGGCGCAGCCGACACCGCAGCCGACGGCGCCGTGATCCTGCGGAGCAGTTCAGGCAGGTCGACCCCGGTCGTGGAGTTGAGCAGCTCGACCCCCTGGGCGACATTGTCCGCGACCGTACGGGACAACTGACTCGCCCCGTCCGTCGAGATCACCGTCATCTTGTCGATCGCGCTGAGCGGCTCGGACGCCTTGGCGACAACCTGCGGCAGCACCTCGACGAGCATCTGCAGCACCGCCGCGTCGCCGTACTGCGAGAACGCGTCGGCCTTCAGCCGCATCGCCTCCGCCTCGGCGGCCCCCTTCGCCCCGATCGCGGCGGCCTCGGCCTCACCCTCGATGCGTACGGCGTCGGCGAGCGCCGCGCGGTGCGCCTTCTCGCCCTCACCGGTCAGCCTGGACCGCTGCGCGTCGGCCTCGGCCTGCTTGACCAGGGCGACCCTGCGGGCCTCGGCCTCCTGCTCGGCCTGGTAGCGGGCGGCGTCGGCGGGCTTGCGGACCTTGGTGTCCAGCTCGCGGTCGGTCAGCGCGGCCTGCCGCTGGGCGACCTTCTCCTGCTCGGCGAGGACCTCCTGGCTGCGGGCCGCCTGGGCCAGCGGACCGGCCGCCGCGGCCCGGGCCGCCGCCTCGTCCGTCTCGGCCTTGATCTCCGCCGTCTTGAGCGCGAACGTCCGCTGGGCGATCGCGATCTCCTCCTCGGCCTTCAGCCGGGCCTGCTCGGCGGCTCGCCGGGCCACCGCCTCCGCGATGTCGGCCTCCTGCTTGGCACGGGCGGCCTCGGGACGGCCGAGGTCCTCCAGGTAGGAGCCCTCGGTGGTGATGTCCTGGATCTGGAAGGCGTCGAGCACCAGGCCCTGCCCCGACAGGCTCGCCTCGGCCTCCTCCGCGACCTGCCCGGCGAACGCGGCACGGTCCCGGATGATGTCCTCCACCGACATGCGGCCCACGATGGAGCGCAGCGCGCCGGAGAGCACTTCCTGGGTGAAGCCGACGATGCCGTTCTGCTGCATCAGGAACCGCTGGGCGGCGGCGCGGATGGAGTCCTCGGTGCCGCCGACCTTGACGATGGCGACACCTTCGAGGTTCGCCTTGACGCCGCGCAGGGTGACCGCGCCGCGCACCGAGATCGGGATGTGCCGGCTGGACAGGTCGAGGGTGAACTTCTGCTGGACGAACGGCACGACGAAGACACCGCCGCCGACCACGACCTTCTGGCCGCTGTTGTCGGTGACCACCCGGCCGGTGTCGGGGTCCGTGGACTTCTTGCCGCGCCGGCCGGTGACGATGAAGGCCTGGCTGGGCCCGGCCACCTTGTAGCGGGTGACGACGACGAGTGCGAGCAGGACGAGGAGTACGACGACTCCCACGACCGCGACAAGAACTGGACTCATGATGAATTCCCCCCGTGCCACCCCGGGGGCGGCATATGTGTATGGACCATGAAATTGGAGCTGCAAGCCAGGAGTCGGCGGGCAGGGGCTGTGAGGCCTGAACCGGAATCCGGCTTCAGCGCTGGACCGGGCGGACCGCCACCGACGTGGGCGACAGCGACTCCTCGACCCAGATCTCGGTGCCCCGGGCCACGGCCTCGGGACTCTTCGCCGCGAGTTTCAGCGGCTGGCCCGCGAGATACACGAGCACCTCGCCGTACCCCTGGGCCGGGATCGGGGTGACGACGGAGCCGGAGCTGCCGACGAGGTCGGTGCCGCGCGGTGTGGCGGACGGCTCGTCGCGCATCAGCGCCCGGCTGAACCGCCAGGTCAGCCAGCCCGCCGCGGCTCCGGCGCCGATCCCCACCCCGGTGGCGGCTCCGGCCCCGAGGCCGGTCGTGCCGAGCACCAGGGCGCCGCCGAAACCGAGCATCGACACGAACCCGGCGACGACCGGCAACGAGAGCAGTCCGTCGAAGAGCCCGTCCAGGAAGCCCGCCCCGCCGAACAGACCTTCCAGCACGCCGTCGAAGACCAGCGTCAGAAGCAGCAGCACGATTCCCGCGATGCCGAGACCAAGAAACAGAGTCATCCGGTCCACCTCCCCCGACGGTGCCGATCACCTCGATCAACCGGCATTCTGCCAGCTTCGTACGCGGCCGGACATTGCCGTGACTCGGCAGTCTTTACGCTTTCTTGATGCCGCTTCGGCACGGGAGCCCCGTCCGTAACGGTCCGGACGCGCCGCCCGGCATCGAGCGGGCGTGAAGACTGCCGGGATCCGGCAGTGCGGCGGGGCGCCTCCCCGGGGCACGATGGCCAGGCAGAAACGGGGGAGCCACGGGGGACGGACAGGGGCCCCGGTACCGGACACCGTCATCGGACGTCCGGCACCGGGGCCCCGCCCGTTTTCCTCCTCGCTGCCCCTCCTCCCTCTTCTCCCGGATCCCGGGAACCTCCACCGCGCCGAGAGAGCCGACGTCACCCATGCATCTGCCGTGTTCCGGCAGCGAGCCCGACCCTCGCCGCACAGCACACCTCGCACATGCGCTAAAAAGGCGTCGACGGCTCATCGAGGAAACGGGGGCGCGCATGGCGGGGCGGGACGTACCCGAGGAGTACCTGGACGGGTACGCGCGCATCCTCGCGGACGCCTCCGCGACCGGCCGCCGGCTGACCCGGGACGAACTCGACTCCCGGCGGGCGCTGGGCGAACGGGCCGCCGAGGCCGGGTTCGGACTGCGCGCCCTGGTCGGCGCCCACCTCACCGCCGCCCGCGTGCACTGGCCCGCCACCGCAGGGGAGAGCACCCTCGCCGCCGTCGAACAGGCCGTCGACGCCTTCGCCGAGGGCTACGAACGGGCCCAACTCCTCGCCGTACGGCAGGAGGAGGCCGCGCGCCGGGAGTTCATCGACGACCTGCTGCACGGCCGCAGCGACCTGGGCCTGCTCGCCGAACGCGCCGAACGCTTCGGACTGCGCCTCTCGCACGCGCACGCCGTCGCCGTGGCCCGCGGCAGGGCGGGTTACGACGAAGGGGACACCGTGCCCCGCGAGGTGGAGCGCGCGCTCATCGCCAGGTTCGGTGACCGCAGCATCCTCGTGACCACCAAGGACGGCCGCCTGGTGTGCATCGCCCCCGGCGACCAGGACGACGTGCTCTCGTTCTTCGCCAAGCAGGCGTACGCGGCCACCGACGGCGGGCAGGTCGCCATCGGCCGCTCCCAGCCCGGGCCCGGCGGGGTCGTCCAGTCCTACGAGGAGGCCCTGAACGCCCTCGACCTGGCGGAACGGCTGGAGTTCGACACACCCGTGCTGCGCTCCGCCGACCTGCTCGTCTACCCCGTACTCACCCGGGACCGGCAGGCCATGGCCGACCTGGTGGTGAGCGCGCTCGGTCCGCTGCGCGCGGCCCGCGGCGGCGCCGAACCGCTTCTCGGCACCCTCACCGCGTACTTCGACTCGGGCTGTGTGGCCGCGGAGGCCGCCCGGCGCCTGGCGCTGAGCGTCCGCGCGCTCACCTACCGGCTGGAACGGATCCACAAGCTGACCGGGGCGAACCCGGCGGACCCGGTGCACCGGTACACGCTGCAGACCGCGGTCATCGGGGCGCGGCTGCTGGACTGGCCGGAGAAGGACTTCTGAGGGCGTCCGGCCCCCTCCCGTCCAGCCCGGCGCTCACTCCTCGCCGTCGTCCCCGTCGTCGTCGCTGTCGTCGTCACCGACGTACTCGTCCGACACGTTTCCCTTGTCCTTTTCCCTGTCCTTCGGACCCGGCTTCTCCGCGTCCTCGGCGGGGTCCGGTGTGACCTTCGGAACCTCCTCCGTGGGGGAGGGGGACGCGGTGGGCGCCGTATTGACGTCGGGCGCGGTCCCGGACTCCTGGTCCTGACCCTGATCGTCGTCCTGGTCCACCGACCCGGCCACGGGCACCCCGGTGGCCGGCCGGCCGGACGACCCCCCGGTCGCGCCCGCGGAGGGCGTCGCGTCCTTCGAACCGCCCTCCGACCCGGTCTTGTCCGGCGAGAACATCGACATGCCCGCCAGCACGGCCAGCACGAAGAGCACGGCACCGGCGAGGATGCCGAACACCCGGGGCCTGCGACGGACCGCGGTCCCGACACCGCCCCGGCCGCTTCCGCCACCGGCCGGGCGTGCCCGACGCGAGGGCCCGGAACGGGCGGAGTGCGAGGAGTGGGCCGGGTGCGGCGAAGGTGACGAGTGCGGCGGGGGCGCCTGGGACGGCAGGGGTCCGGAGCGGGCGGCGTGGGCGGAGCGGCCGGCCGGCTGGCCGGCCGCCGGGAGCCGGTACGTCGTCGGGGCCCCGGTGTCGGCTCCCCCGGGCTGCGGCGGCGCGGACGCGTACGACACCTGGGTGCGCGGCTGCTGCGCGGCCACCGGCAGCGGCTCGGCCCGCCCCTGCCAGGCTCCCCCGGCGAACCAGTCCGCGACCTCATGGGCCGTGGGCCGGTCCTCGGGCTGCTTGGCGAGGAGACCGAGGAGGTAGTTCTCGAAGGCGGGCGGCAGCTGGACACCGCGCTCACGGGGCGGCACCGGCGCCATGTCGATGTGCTGGTGCAGGGTGATCGTCGCGCTCTCGCCCTGGAACGGCGGTCTGCCGGTGAGCAGTTGGTAGAGCACGCAGCCCAGCGAGTACACGTCCGAGGCGGCTGACGCCGGTCGGCCCAGGGCGCGTTCGGGGGCGAGGTAGAGGCTCGTACCGACGATCTGGCCGGCCGTGGTGAGCGCGGACGACGGGTCGTCGACGAAGCGGGCGATGCCGAAGTCGCCGATCTTCACGGTGCCCTGGGCGTCCGCGAGGAGGTTGCCGGGCTTGATGTCCCGGTGCACGATCCCCTCGCGGTGCGCGGCGGCGAGCCCGGCGGCGGCCTGGGCGGCGATGGTCGCCACCCGTTCCACGCCGAGGGTGCCGGACGCGGTCAGCTCCTGGGCGAGACTGCGGCCCTCGACCAGCTCCATGACCAGGTAGAAGCGGTTGTCCCAGGCGCCGAAGTCGAAGACGGCGACGACGTACGGGTGGCTGAGCCTGGCCGCGGTCTGTGCCTCCAGCCGGAACCGTGCGGACGCGGCGCTGTCCGCCTCGTCCCCCAGCAGCAGTTTGACGGCCACGGCCCGGCCGAGCACCTCGTCGGTGGCCTGCCACACCTCGCCCATCCCACCGCGGCCGATGGACTCCTGCAACCGATACCGCTCCGCGACGAGCACCAGCGAATCATCCTCAACACGTCAGAAGGCCAACACGAAGACCGCGAACGGCACTTCGTGCGACGCACGAGCGCGAGGTGGGGGGATTCGCAGTGGCCACAGCCTACCGATCCCGCGACCTTGCCGACGCACGCCGATGCGCCGCCAATGCCCTGGCGGGGCGCCCGGGGAAGTTCGGCTGCGGGCCCGGTGGGGGCTGAGCGCGCAGTTCCCCGCGCCCCTAAAGGCGGGCCCCGCCTTTAGGGGCGCGGAGAACTGCGCGGCCAGCCGAAGCGGACCCGCAGCCGACGTCTCTCCTAGGGGCGCGGGGAACGGCGCAATCGGTGAGGCTCAGCCCGCAACCGACGGTGCGCGGACCATCACGCAGTCGAACTCCACGACTCGCCCGGTGGCAGGCTCCCGGGTGACGGGGTACATCCCCGTCACCCCGAACCCCGCCGCCTCGTACGCGGCGACAGCGTCCCCCATCGCCGGACTCCCCTCGTACAGCCGCAGAGCGGCCACCTCGGACTGCATCCCGACGAACTCCGAGATCCGCTCGCCCGCCCCGGCGAACACCTCCATGTCGAAGCCCTGCGTGTCCATCTTCAGATACGGCCGGGGGTTCTCGACCCCTTCCAGCGCCTTCTGCATGACGTCGTCGAGCCGCCGGATCTCGATCTCCTCGGTGCGCCCCTTGGCGAACCGCCGATAGCGCTCCTTGCCGTACTCGCTGGGCGGGAGCAGGGAGTTCATGGACTTCCAGTCCACGTGAATGGACTGGACGCCCTCCTCGCGGCCGAGCGCGAAGTTGTACACATGCCAGTCCGGGTCGTTCTCCGCGGACTTCTGCAGCTTCGCGAACGTGGCGGCGACCGGCTCGAACGACACGATGCGCCCCGTGTAGCCGAAGCGCCGCAGGCCCTTCCCGTACTGCCCGCTGTTGGCCCCGACGTCGAACACGCAGTTCACGCGGTTCAGTTCCAGCAGCGCGGCCACATGCTGGGTGCACAGGTAGTGGGCGGCGGCGAGCTGGAACTCCCGCTCCCCGTCCGCCGGCACCGCCTTGTCGAGGAGCAGACGCGCGCCGGTGTCGCCGAGGGGAACACTCCTCACGCTCCGCTGCGCGGACCCTCGGGCCACCACCCAGGTGTCCGTCCCGGCGTCCGTGACCGCGTACCGGCTCTTGCCGCGGGTCACCAGATCGGCGCCGCCTCCCACCGGCAGGACGGTCCGATCGCCCCGCCGGAACAGCAGGGAGGTACCGGGACCGAGATCGACCACCTTCACGCCTATCCGGGGAAGGATTCCGAGCAGTCTTCTGTAAAGGGTCGGCATTCGGTCAGCCTTGCAGAAGACGCCCAGGATTCACCGGCACTTCACAGAACAAGTTTTCGTGGACGACCGGTCGCGTGGCGGTCGAGTTCGTAGGCCGCTCTGATGAGGGGCACGTGCGTGAACGCCTGTGGGAAATTGCCCAGTTGGCGTCCGGCGACGGGGTCGTACTCCTCCGCCAGCAGGCCGACGTCGTTGCGCAGGAGCAGCAGCCGTTCGAACAGGGCCCGGGCCTCCTCCTCGCGGCCGGTCAGCCGCAGGGCGTCCGCGAGCCAGAAGGAGCAGGCCAGGAAGGCGCCCTCGCCACCGGTGAGGCCGTCCGTACTCCCGGACCCGCCGCTGCCGGCGCCCGTGCTGGTGCTCGGGCCCGTCGAGTAGCGGCGGACCAGACCGTCGCCGTTCGCCAGCTCGCGTTCGACGGCGGCGACCGTGCCGGTCACCCTCGGGTCGTCCGGCGGCAGGAAGCCGGTCCGCGGGATGAGGAGCAGCGCGGCGTCCAGCGCGCGCGAACCGTAGGACTGCGTGAACGTGCCGCGCGCCGGGTCGAAGCCCCGCTCGCACACCTCCCGGTGGATACGGTCCCGGATCTCGCGCCAGTGGGCGACGGGCCCGGGGCGCCCGTGGTCCTCGGCCAGCCGCACCGCCCGGTCGAAGGCGACCCAGCACATGACCTTGGAGTGGACGTGGTGGCGGGGCTCGCCGCGCATCTCCCACAGTCCCTGGTCGGGCCGGGACCACACCTTCTCCAGATGGTCGAGCACGGCCCGCTGGAGCGCGACGAGATGCCGCTGGGGCCGCAGTCCCGAACTCAGCGTCAGAGCAAGGGTGTCCATCAACTCGCCCGGTACGTCGAGCTGTTGCTGCAGGGCGGCGCCGTTGCCGATCCGCACCGGCCGCGAACCCTCGTACCCGGGCAGCCAGTCGGCCGTCCACTCGGTGAGCCTGCGTTCGCCGCCGATGCCGTACATGATCTGGATGTCCTGCGGGCGGCCGGCCACCGCCCGTTCCAGCCAGCCGCGCCAGGCGTCGGCCTCGGCGGTGAAGCCGCTGCGCAGCAGGGCCTCCAGGGTCATTCCGGCGTCGCGCAGCCAGCAGTAGCGGTAGTCCCAGTTGCGTACCCCGCCGGGCTGTTCGGGCAGGGAGGTGGTGGGTGCGGCGACGATCCCGCCGGTCGGCTCGTAGGTGAGGGCCTTGAGGGTGATGAGGGAGCGTACGACCGCTTCGCGGTAGGTGCCGTCGTACGTGAAGGGCTCCAGCCAGCGGCTCCAGTACTCCTCGGTGCGGCGCAGCGCCTCGAAGGGGTCCACGGGGGCGGGGGCGGGCAGGTGGGAGGGCTGCCAGGTCAGCACGGAGGGGATCCGTTCGCCCGCGGTGACGGTGAAGTCGGCGGTGTGGGCGTGTCCGTGCGCGGCCAGCGGAACGGGGGTGGACAGGCGCACCGCCTCGGGTCCGGCGACCCCGGTGAGCTGCCCGTGCTCGCGGTGCATCCAGGGCACCACGCTCCCGTACTCGAAGCGCAGCCGCAGGTCCATGCGCAGGTCGACCGTGCCGGACACGCCTTCGACGACGCGTACGACGCTGGGGGCGCCGTCGCGGCGCGGCATGAAGTCGACGACGGTGGCCCGGCCGGTGTCCGTCTCCCACTCGGTCTCCAGGACCAGGGAGTCCCCTCGGTAGCGGCGGGTGGCGGCCGGGGCGCCGGGGCTGTCGTACGCGGCCACCGGGGCGATCCGCCAGCGGCCGTTGTTCTCGTCGCCCAGCAGCGCGGCGAAACAGGCGGGGGAGTCGAAGCGGGGCAGGCACAGCCAGTCGAGGCTGCCGTCGCGGCCGATGAGGGCGGCGGTCAGCAGGTCTCCGACGAGGGCGTAGTCCTCGATCCTTCCCGGCATGGGCCCAGTGTGGCCGCGGGAAGGGACAAGGGCATCCCGGGCTCACCCGGTCGGCCCGGTGCGCTGGTGGGAGGGGCCGCGCGATGGTGCCGTGGGAGGAGATCCAGCAGATTCCCTGTCGTCGGGAGCCGTAGGAGGCATCCGTGCTGAACCGTCCGCCCCGCCGTCACCGGCGTACCGCCCCCGCCCTCGGGCCGGCCCTCGTCCCGGTCCTGGCGGTGGCCGCGCTGCTCGCGACGGCCGGATGCTCGGGCGCCGGCGGTGGTGGCGGCACCGGAGCGGGGGACGACGCGGCGGCCTCCTCCTCCCCCGTGGCCGCGCGGGCACAGTCGCCCTCCCCGTCGGTCACCGTCGCGCCCACGCTCACCGACGCGCAGGCGAAGTCGGCGCTGGTCACCCCCGCGGATCTGGGCGGCGACTGGACGCCGACCCAGGGCGCCGCGACCTGGCGGGACGCCCTCCTCAAGGGGACGGCGGACGTCACCGACTGCCAGCGGCTGCTGGACGGCCTGTACGCCGAGAACCTGCTGGGCGAGCCCGCCGGATCCCGTGCGGCGACCGGCTTTGACGACACGGGCGACGGGGCGCAGCTGCGCTACCGGGTCGGGGCGTACGAGCGGGCGGCGCTGGACTCCTCGCTGGCCTGGCTGAAGACGGTGCCGGCGACCTGCGGGCAGTTCACGGCCACGGATGTCAGGGGCGGGCAGTTCACCGTCCGGACCGTGTCCGCGCCGCTGCCCGGCCTGGGCGAGGCGGGCGAGGGCCTGCGGGTGACCGTGAGCGGTGACGGCGGCGGCTGGCCCGCCGTGCTCACCCTGGACTTCGCCGCCGTACGGGTCGGCGACAGCGCGCTCTCCCTCACCGACGGCGGTCTGGACGACGTGGACGCCGAGGACACCCGGCGCGCCGCCGAGGCCGGCACGAAGCGCCTCCAGGAGGTCCTCGCGGGCCGGACGCCGGCGGCTCCCCCTTCGTCTCCCGCCCCGGCTTCGGAGTCCGCTGCGGAGTCCGCCCCGGACTCGGACCAGCCCTCCGTCCAGCCGCCCGCCGAGCAGGACGCCGACGAGGACCTGGTGGACCGCGACGAGGTGGACCCCGACGAGCTGAGCTGAGCTGATTCGAGCCGAGTCGGGGCGAGCTGGTACCGCGGGTACGCCCTGTCAGTCCCGGTCGGTGAGGTACCGCTCGACCGGGCCCAGGGTGAGCAACCCGCTGCCCGCGCCCGCGAATTCGGCGGCGGCGGGGCGCAGCCGGTCGCGGGCGCGTTCCAGCGCGGCGCGGTCGCCGAGACGGCGGGCGGCCTCTGCCTCCAGGGCGCAGCAGGCCTCGTACAGGAGGTCGTGCGGGGGTTCCGGGACGGCGCGCAGGGCGGTACGGGCCTCGGTGCGGCGGCCTGCTTCGAGCAGCGTGAACGGCTCGGCCCAGGGGAGGTAGGGGCCCCAGTCGGTCCGTGGATCCGGGGCCGCGTCCGGGGCCGGGTACGCGTCCGGCGGGAGGCCGTGGGTCAGGCGCAGGCAGAGGAGTGCGAGGGGGAGGAGGCCGCGTTCCAGGCCGGGCATGCCGCCGCCGTGCAGGCGGGCGGCGGCCGTCCGGTACGCCTCCTCCGCCTGGGCGGGCTGTCCGGTCGCGCTGAGCCGCAGGGCTCCGTACCACTCGGTGAAGACGCCCACGAGGGGCAGTTCGTGGCGCTCGGCGAGGCGGTCGGCGGCGGCCGCGTGGAGGTCCGCCGCGGCGAGGTCGCCGAGGGCCGCGCGGGCCTGGAGACGGATGAGGTGGCCGAGGACCTCGTAGGTCACCAGGCCGTGGCGCGCGGACAGTTCGACGAGTTCCGCGCCGATCGCGTCCCGGCGTGGGGCGAGGCCCGCGCGGGTGAAGGACTGCATGAACGCGCCGTTGAGGGCGAAGGCCAGCAGTGGGGGGTCGTCGAGGCGGCGGGCCAGCGCTTCCGCCTCGCGTGCGGCCTGGGGGCCTCGCGGGCCGGCCGCGCCGCGGGTTTCCAGGGCGATGGTGGTCAGGAGGCGGCAGCGGGCCGGGTCGTGGGCGCGGGCGCCCGGCGGGAGGGCTTTGAGGGTTCGTTCCGCGGCTGCCACGATCTCGGCTGCCGCCGTGGGGTCGTCCGCGCGGGTCCAGATCGCCGGGACGTCGTACGCGCCGATCACTCTGGCGGTCAGCTCCGGGTCGGCGAACTCCTCCGCGGCGGTGATGGCCGCCGTGCGGTGGCGGCGGGCCTCCTCCAGGCCTGCGCCGCCTGTGACCGCGAGGTTGCGGAGCAGGCCGATGGTGGAGTCCAGGCGGGTTCTGGCGCCGCCGGCGACTGTGCGGTCGTAGGCCGTGGCCGCGGTGGTCCACAGCTGGGCTGTGGCATCGGTCGCGCTGTCGGGTGCGGGCCGTGGGGGCTGGGTGCGCCGTTCCCCGCGCCTCTGGGTGGGCGGGGGTGCGGGAGTGTTGTCCGGTGCGGGCCGTGAAGGCTGAGTGCGCAGTTCCCCGCGCCCCTGGGTGGGCGGGGGTGCGGGAGTGTTGTCCGGTGCGGGACGTGAAGGCTGAGCGCGCAGTTCCCCGCGCCCCTGGGTGGGCGGGGGGTGGGGTGGGTTGGTCGGTGGGGCCGTGCCGGGGGGCAGGTCCAAGGTGGGGGACTGGGTGAGGATGTTCTGTTCCAGGCGGCGTAGGTGGGGGCCCGGGTCTACTGCCAGTTGGGTCACCAGGACCTGTCGGGCCCGGCGGAGGATTGCCAGGGCGTCGCCCTGACGGTGTTGGCGGTAGAGGGCGAGGGCCAGCAGGCGCCAGGCGTTCTCCCGCCAGGGGTGGTCGGTGAGGTGGGCGTCCAGGTCGGGGACCGCGTCGGCGGGGCGGCCCAGTGCCAGCAGGGTCTCGGCCCGCCGTTCCACGGCCTGGAGGCGCAGTTCGGCGAGCCGGGCGCGTTCGGCCCGGGACCAGTCCTCCCCGGCGAACTCGGCGTATGCGGGGCCCCGCCACCGGCCCAGCGCCTCCTCCAGGGCCGAGAGGGCCTCAGGTGCGGACAGGCCGGCCGCCGCGGCGAGCGCGGTCTCGAAGCGCCAGGCGTCCACCGCGTCGGGCGCGGCCCGCAGCGCGTATCCGGGGCCGTCGGTGACCAGCAGCCGGGCCGGGGTGCGCGGTGGCCGCGCCGGTTCCAGGGCGCGCCGCAGGGCGGCCACGAAGGTCTGGACGGCGCCCACGGCACCGGCGGGCGGATCCGTCCACAGGTCCTCGACCAGCCGGGAGACGGGCACGACCCGGCGGCGGGCCACGATCAGCCGGGCCAGCACGGCCCGGTGCCGCGGCCCCTTCAGGGCGAGCTCCCGCCCGTCCTCGGCGTGGGCGACCGTCGGCCCGAGCACCCCGAACACGACCGCCACCATCCGCTCCTCACCTGGCCTTTCGTACCCGTCCCACGCTACTGCGCCCACACCACTGATCGTCCGCTGATTCACACCCCCCACCCTGGAACCGGGCCCACCCCAGCCCCGTCAGGGGCGCGGGGCCGTGACATGTGCGGCTCCCGCGTGGGCGCGCCCAGCCCCCACCGACCCGCACCCGACACACCTCCGAGGAACCCCATGACCCACCCGAGCCCCACGATCCCGGGCTTCACCGACCACCGCATCCCCGGCGCCACCGCAGCGGAGCTGAACGTCGCCGTAGGGGGCAGCACGGGAACCCCCCTCGTCCTCCTCCACGGCTTCCCGCAGACCAACCTGATGTGGCGCCACGTGGCAACAGAACTCGCGGCCGAGCACACCGTCATCTGCCCCGACCTCCGCGGCTACGGAGCCAGCGACAAGCCCGCCGACCCCGACGGGACCACGTACTCGAAGCGCGCGATGGCCGCCGACGTGGTCGCGGTCGCCAGGGCGCTGGGGCACGACCGTTTCGCGCTGGTCGGCCACGACCGGGGCGCCCTCGTCGCGATCCGGGCCGGCCTCGACCACCCGGAGGCGGTCACCCACCTCGCCTCGCTGGACGTCCTGCCGACGCTCGACATGTGGGAGGTGATGCGCGGGACGTCGGCCGCGATCGGCTTCCACCTCTATCTGATGGCCCAACCGCCCGGCCTGCCCGAGCAGTTGATCGGGGCGAGCCCGGACGCGTTCTTCGGCCACTTCCTGGACGCCTGGACGCGTGACCCGGCCGCCGTGCCGCCGGACGTCCGCGCCGCCTACCTCGCGGCGTCCCGCGCGGCCGTCCCGTCGATCGTCGCGGACTACCGCGCCTCCGCGGGTGTCGACGTCACGCACGACCTGGCCGACCGCGAGGCCGGCAACCGGCTGCGGATGCCGGTGAGCGTGCTCCAGCAGGACTGGGGTTCCGCCCTCGGGTTCGACGCCGTCGCGCTGTGGTCCGCGTGGGCGGACGACCTGCGGCACACCACCGTCTCGTGCGGCCACTTCATGGCGGAGGAGGCCCCCGACACGGTCGTCGGGGCGATACGGGAACTGCTGCGCAGGTGACGCGAAGGGCTGCCAACCACCAACGGCTGGGCTAGCTTGCCGTGAGGGACCCGCCCCGCGCGGCCGGCCGGACGCGAGGGCAGGCGGAAAGGAGAGGGCCGGTGGACAAGCGCGCGCCCCGACTCGGCGAAGTCCAGGAGACCTTGCTCATCCCCCTCTACGCCCGTGCCGTCGAGACGCGTAAGGCGCACGGCCTGCTCAGCGATCCACAGGCTGTGGAGATGGTCGACTCCCTGGACTACGACTTCTCCCGCTTCGACGGAGCGCGGAGCCTGCTCGGGGCGAACCTGCGCACCCTGCTCTTCGACCAGTGGGTACGGGAGTTCCTGGAACGGCACCCCTCGGGCACGGTCGTGGAGATCGGCACGGGCCTGAACACCCGGTTCGAACGGCTCGACAACGGCACGGTCCACTGGTTCGACCTCGACCTGCCCGATGTGATCGCGCTGCGGCGGGGCTTCTTCGAGGACACGGACCGCCGGCACATGCTCGCCGCCTCGGTCACCGACCCGCGGTGGATGGAGCTGGTGCGGAGCAACAGCCCCGGACCGTACTTCCTGGTCGCCGAGGCGGTGCTGGTCTATCTGGAGGCGGAGCTGGTCCGTTCGGTCTTCCAGCAGGTCGGCGAGGAGCTGCCGGGGGCCCGCTTCGCCCTGGAGACCGCGACGTCCCGCGTGGTCGACTCCCAGGACAGCCATGACGTGCTCGCCAAGGTCACGGCCCGGATGCGCTGGAGCTGCGACAACCCCGGTGCGCTCGAACAGTGGGAGCCGGGCCTCAGCCTGACGGACTCCCGCACGCTGGCCCGGCTGCCGGCCCCGGTCGCGCACCGGCTGCCCCTCCGCTACCGCCTCCTGCTCCCGGTCGTGGCGGCGATCAGGCGCCGGGACGTCGAGGCGTACCGCTGCAATCTGTTCCGGTTCGCCGGGGAGTGACGCGGTCCGCCGGGACGGCGACGCGGTTCGCCGGGTGGGTGACGCGGTTCGCGGCCCGGCAGTGATCGAGTAACCGGCCGTGCGGTGCGAGTAGTCGGAGGTGGCTGGGGGTGGTCCTCCAGGTGAAGCGTGCGCGAGGATGGGGTTATGACCGCGGCCCCTCGCGCCATTGCTCTTCTGGAGACCTGGCCGAACCTGGTAAGTGGCCCGCCCCGGTGCGCCGTTGGGCATGCCTTCGCTTCGGCGGGACACGAGATCGTCCACTTCCACTCCGACGACTCCGCCGACCTCTACCTCACGCCCACAGCGGTCGAGCGCCTGCTTCCCCAACTCCTGCACGCCAGCGCGATCAGAGTCCGCCCCGGCGCCTCCTGGATCACCGTGCTCCTCGACTGCGACGCCGACGTCCAGCTCCTGCTGGGGCTGGTGAGCGTCGCGCTGAAGGAACAGGGCGCGGTCCCGCTCCGGCGTCCGACACCGCCCTGCGACTGGGAGCGTCCGGCGGCTCCCGGCCCCCGCCCGGGTGCGGCCCGCCGCGTCGTGGACCGGCTCATGCCGCACCACTGACGAACCGCCGAAGCAGCCCGTACGAGGCCACACCCGCTCCTCCCGATAGAGGGAGGCACGCCAGGAGGAGGGGGTGGTCATCGGGAGGCAGCCGTGCGGACCTCCGGTGGAGCTGCTCCCACCCTCACGCGATGCCACCGCTCCTGCAACTAACGCGCAGTAAAGCCCACCCCAGGACTTGGCCCGCAAAGGCCTCAGGGCCCCGTGTCCTCGGCCCTGGTCGCGTCCGCCGACCTCTTCGCCCTCGCCGCGTCCGAGGCGTCCGAGGCGTCCGCCGACTCCTTCGCCCTCCAGGCCGTGTCCGTCGGTTCCGCCGTCACCGTCGCCGAGGGGGGAAACCGCACGCCCGCACGCGACGGCACGGCCCCCGCGGGCGACTCCGTCGGGGGCGTCCCCACCACCTGCACCACCGCTCCCGGCCTGAGCGCCTCGTACAGCCACATCGCGTCCTCGGTCCGCAGACCGATCGCGCCACCGGTGGTGTCGTAGTTGCCGGGCGCCTTCTCGTCCCAGCTGAGGGCGAGAAGGTAGTTCGTGCGGTCGTCGGGGCCGCGCAGCCGCATCACCCAGGTCGCCTTGACGTCGTACGTGCTCCAGCCCGCCACCGCACCGGGCACCATCGTCGACTTGAACTTGGCGGTGATCGTCATGAGCCCCGTCGGCGTCGGCGACCTGCCCGTCCCGGCGGAGAGGGGCAGGGTGCGTCCCGCGGCGGTCAGTTCCCGCCGGGCGAGGTCCACCGTGGCGGCGACGGGGACCGGAGAGGGCTCGGCGGTGGCGGGGGGCGTGTCCACGCCGTAGCTGGCCGCGGGCGGCACCGACCGGGGATCCTCACCGCCGGTGAGCACCACGGCCAGCACCAGGGCCAGCGCGCCCGCCCCGGCCGTGCCCACAGCGGCCAGCGAGGCCTTGCGGCGCCGTCGGCGGCGTACCGCACGACGGCGGATCTCCGCCCCCGGAACGGCCACGGGGGTCTCGTGGTCCTGCGCCAACTCATGCAGTGCGACGGCCAGTCGAGAGCGGTTCGACCCGTCGTCGGCGTGCTCGTCCGCGGGCCGCCGGCCGGGCGTGAGCTCATCGGACACGGTCGTCCTCCCTCTCACCCAGTTCGTCGGCCTCGCCGAGCCGCCGCGCCAGCGCCGCCCGGCCGCGGGACAGCCGGGCCTTGACCGTTCCCACGGGCGCACCGGTTTCGGAGGCTACCTGTTCGACACTCAAGTCGCACAGATGGTGCAGAACGACAGCCATGCGCTGCGCCTCGGGCAGTTCCCGCAACGCCGCCACCAGTACGGCCCGTTCCGGTCCCGGCCCCGGCGTGTGCTCCGGCAGCGGATTGCGGCGGACCAGTTCCAGCCAGCGCCGGGCCCGCCGCCAGCGGCTCACCGCGAGCCGCATCGCGACCGTACGGATCCACGCCTCGGGCGCCCCGTCGGCGAGGAACTCCCGCCGCCGGTCCCAGGCACGGACGAACGCCTCCTGGACGACGTCCTGCGCTTCCCCGTGGTCACCGGTGAAGGCATAGAGCTGCCCGGTCAGGCGGGGGAACGCGGCCGCGTAGAACCCGTCGAACTCGTCCTCCGTCATACCCCCCGCCACACCCCCTGCCGCTGTTCTCGGATGTCCGGTGCAACCCGGCTGCCTCTGTCGTGCGTACAGGTCCCGTACGCCACGTACGCCACGTAGGTCGCGTACATCGAAGCACAAGCACCGCGCAGGGCCGATCCGGAGGGAGTGGCGCGCACCGTCGCGCTCGACTGACCATGGACGACGACTTCACCGCCCGCGCCGGGGAGTACTGGCCCCGGCTCACGCGCACGGCCCGTCTGCTGACGGGGAACTCCGCCGACGCGGACAGACGCGCGAGAGCGGCGGTGGCGGAGGTCTACGCGCGGCGCCGACTGCCCGGCGACGACGAGGAGTTCTACGTCCGGCGGGCTCTGGTACGGGGCTTCCTGCGGCGGTGGCCACGGCTGCCCGGCCGTTCCGGTCCTGCGCCCAGGCCGTACACGCCCGATCCGCTCGACCCGCTCACCGAGGTACTGGCCGCTCTTCCGCCCCGGCGGCGGGCGGTGGCCGTGCTCCGGCGCTGGGACGGGCTGACGCACCGCGAGATCGCCGCGCTCCTCAACTCCTCGCCGGGGGCGGTGAAAGCGGTCGGGCGGCGGGCGGAGAAGGCCCTGCGCGCCCATGTCGCGTACCGCGAGGGACCGCCCGCCGGGAGTCCGGCCGGGCGTCCGCCCGTGGCCGGGCCCGTGCCCGTCCCCGCCATCGAGGAGGCGGGCCGCACGCGCCGCAGACAGCGCCGGCGCACCACGGCGGTGCTCACGGCGGTGGGAGCCCTGCTCCTCGTCCCCCTGGTCGTGGGGGCGGTACGCGGCACGGGCTCGGGTTCCGGTGGCGTCACGGTCTCCGTGGAGAGGGCGGCCGTTCGGGTCGTGACACCCGGCGAGCGCGTCGCCGCCGCGCCCGGTGTGCAGTTCTGGCTCACCAAGGACGGCACGCACCTGTCGGCGCCGGGGCAGTCGAACCAGTTCCGCGACTCCGGGGACGGCGAGTCCGAGGAGGACGGGTCGGTGGAGGGCGGGTCGGAGGAGAGCGCGTCCGACAAGGGCGCCTCCGGCAAGGGCGGGGGTTCCGCCCTCACCGTCTGGGCGGACTCCACGACCGGGAAGCGGATCTTCCTCTCCGGAGTCCACCGGGGTTCCCGCGAGGCGTCCCGCGTCGAACTCGTCACGTCCGACGGCACGTTCACCGCACGCCTCCTCACCCTGGCGGGCTCCCCCGGCTGGTCCGCCTGGTACGTGGACGTCCAACTCACCGGCACCGACGCGCTGTTGCAGGACATCACGGTGAAGGCGTACGACTCCGCCGGCACCCTCATCGCACGGACGGACACCCCCTCATGAACGCCCGCGACCTGCTCCGCCGCAGCCGCACCCCGCTGCGCCGCGACCGCGCGCCCCGCCACGGCGGCGACACCCGCCTGCGCCGCGCCGGGACCTTCCTGCGGCGGATACGCGTCCGCCGGCGCCGCACCAGGGTCCGGCGGCTGCGCCGCACCCTGGCCGCCCTGCTGGCACTGTTCCTCCTCGCGTGCGCCGCGGTCGTCGTCGCGTACCGGATGACCCCCATCCCCGAGCCGCACCCGGAGACCGTCAGCCAGAGCACGGTCTTCGTGGACGCCGGGGGCGAGTACCTCGGCAGGCGCGGCCCCGTCGACCGCCAGGACATCCCCCTCAAGCAGGTCCCGCGGCACGTCCAGGACGCCGTGATCGCCGCGGAGAACCGCTCCTTCCGTACGGACTCGGGGGTCGCCCCGTCCGCGATCGTGCGGGCCGCGCTCGCCACCGTGACGGGCGGCGACCGGCAGGGCGGCTCCACGATCACGCAGCAGTACGTGAAGAACGCCCTGCTGACCCCCGAGCAGTCCCTGCAGCGCAAGGCGCACGAGGCGCTGATCGCCGTGAAGCTGGACCGCACGAGGTCCAAGGACGACATCCTGGCGGGCTACCTCAACACCGTGTACTTCGGCCGCGGCGCCGCCGGCATCGAGTCGGCCGCGCGCAACTACTTCGGCGTCGGCGCGCACGACCTGACGGTCTCCCAGGGCGCCGCCCTCGCGGGGATCCTCAACCTGCCCTCGTACTACGAGCGGGCGGGCGCGGACGCCAAGGTGACGGGGACGCTGGAGCGCCGCTGGGTGTGGGTGCTCGACGCGATGGCGGACTCGGGCGCGATCAGCGCCCGCGAGCGGACGGCCGCCCGCTTCCCCGCCTTCCGCTTCTACCCGCCGGGCGGCACGAACGGCCAGCGCCAGTATCTGATCGACACGGCGTCCGCCGAGGCCGCCGACCGGCTCGGCATCACGGAGGACCAGCTGGCGCGCGGCGGCTACAAGGTGCACACCACCTTCGACCTCGGCCTCCAGGACGAGACGGCGGAGCTGGTGCGCGAGCGGAGCCCCGAGAACGACACGGACGGCCAGAAGGACCCGGACGGCAAGAACGCCAAGGGCACCAAGAACGTCAAGAACACCAAGGGCGCCCGGCTGCACACCGCGGTCGTCGCGACCGTCCCCGGTGACGGCGCGGTCCGGGTGCTGTACGGCGGAGCGGACTACGCCCACCAGCCGTTCAACGACGCCGTCGACGGGGCGGTCGAGGCGGGCACGGTCCTCGACCCGTTCCTCAAGGTGCTGCGGCCCGGCAGCCCGCTGGGCGACCTCGCCAAGGAGACGGCCCCCACGCCGCTGCGGCTGAACTCGGCGTACGCCGCCCTGGCCGCCGACGGCACGTACGCGGCCCCGTACACCGTCGCGAAGATCACCAAGGCGGGCCGTACGGTCCACACCGCACGGCCGAAGACGCGTACGGCGCTGCACGGGAAGGAGGCGGCGGTCGTCACCGAGCTGATGGGCGTGCCGGGCGCCACGGACGGTGCCCTCGTGCGGGGTGTCGAGGAAGGATCCTTCGTACCGGCCGGGGCCGTGCCCACCATGCCGGTCGGCCACTCGGCCGGCGCGGGCAGCGGGCCGGGCGCCCGGACGGTCTGGCAGAGCGTGTACTCGCCCCGGCTCGCCCTCACCCTCGCGCTGTTCGCCGAGCGCGGCGGGAAGCCCGTGCGGGTCGCGGGCCTCACCGGCGACTCCCCGCCCGCCTCGTACGCGGCGCTGCAGGCGGACGAGGTGTGGCGGCTGGCCGGCTCGCCCGGCGGCCGTCCCCCGCAGACGCCCGAGCCCACGGCCCCGCCGAGTCCCTGAGTCATGTCCGGGGCGGGGCTGTCCGGGTCACCCGGACAGCCCCGCCCGTTGGTGGGCGCACCGGTGCCGTGGTGCTGTGGACGGGTGCCCGGTGACCAGGTCCAGCCCAGTGCGCGCATGCTGCTGACCCAGGCGGAACTGGCGGCGCTCGCGGACGCCGTGCACCGCTCCGAGAACGTGGCGGAGTCCGCGGAACGGCTCCTCGACGAGCTGACGCTGACCCGGCGGCTCCTCGACAACTGCCCGGCCGGCATCGCCGTTCTCGACAGCGAGCTGCGCTACCTCTACCTCAACGACGCCCTCGCCCGGCTCAACGGCGTGCCGGCCGCCGAGCACCTCGGCCGCCGGCTGCGCGAGGTGCTGCCGGACCTGGAGTCCTCGGAGCAGCTGCTCACGAAAGTGCTGCGTACGGGAGTTCCGCAGGTCATCACGGTCGGCGGACAGACCCCGGCCGACACGACGGGGGACAACCGGTGGTGGCTGGGCGCCTACCACCGGCTGTCCGGGCCGTCCGGCGAGGTCCTCGGGGTGGCCGCCGTCGTCATGGAGGTCACCGACGCGCTGCGCGGGCGCGAGGACCTCGTCCGGGCGCGCAACCGCATGGCACTGCTCGACGAGGCGAACCGCAGCACCGGCGCGACCCTCGACCTCGGCCAGGCCTGTCAGGCGCTGGCCGACCTGCTGGTGCCGCGCTTCGCGGACTACGCGGCGGTGGACGTGGTGGACCCGGAGGGCACGCCCCAGGTGCCCTCGGACCGGTATCCGCTGCGCCTGCGCCGGATCGCGCTCGCCACCACACCGGAGCTCGCGGAGGTGTCCTCGCCGCTCGGCCTCCTCGGCGAGTTCGTCGTCTACCGGGCCGGGTCCCCCATGGCCCACGTGCTGGCCGAGCGGCGCCCGCTCGTCCTCAGCCACCCGGCCGACGAGGCCATGCGCCAGTTCTCGCTGTCGTACGAGCGCAAGGAGCACTACCGGCGGATGGGCGCGCACTCCGGGATCTACCTGCCCCTGGCCGTCAACGACGGGCTGGTGGGCGCTGTGATCGTGTTCCGGGCCGGCGACTCCCCGCGTCTCACCGACGGGGACGCGGAACTGCTCGGCGACCTCACCGACCGGGCGGCGACCGGCATCGCGCACGCGGTCCGCTACACCCGTGAGCACGAGACGGCCCTGGAGATGCAGCGGGCCTTCCTCAACACACCCACCGGCACGGGTCCCGGCGTGGAGATCCTGGGCCGCTATCTGCCGGCGGGCGCGGGGGCGGAGGTGGGCGGCGACTGGTTCGACACGCTCGCGCTGCCCCACGGCCGGACCCTGCTGGTGGTGGGCGACGTCATGGGGCACGGGATCCGCGCGGCGGCCGCGATGAGCGAGTACCGCTCGGTGCTGCGCACCCTGGCCATCCAGAGCAGCACGCCGGACTTCGTCCTGCTGCAGGCCGAACGCACCGCGCTCACCCTGGAACTGGACCGGGTGGCGACCTGCCTGCTGGCCCTCCTGGACCCCCGCAGGGAATGCGCCACCTTCTCCAACGCCGGCCACGTCCCGCCGCTGCTCGTCGCCCCCGACGGCACGAGGACCCTGCTCAGCCTCCCCGTCGCCCCGCCCCTGGGAGTGGGCCTCGGCTCCTTCTCGGCCACCACGGTCCCCCTCCCGCCGGGCTCGGTCCTCCTCCTGTGCACCGACGGCCTGATCGAGCGCCGCGACCGCGACATCGAGACAGGCCTCACCACCCTGGCCGACCTCCCCATCGACCCGCAGGCCCCGCTCCCCACCCTCCTGGAAACGGTCACCACCCACCTGGACCCGTCGACATCGGAAGACGACGTAGCCATCCTCCTGGCCCGCACCGGCCCCCCGCCGCCGCACACGGACCATCTGCCGTGGCTCCCGCAGGGCTGAACGCGCGACCGGAGCGTCAGCCCTCCACGATGATCGTCCCTATGGTCGATTCCGGGCCGGGGCCGTCCGGGCGGTCGACCTTCCACCAGCCCAGTACGTCCTCGTACTCCGGCTGGGGGATCGCGCGGCCCTCGGCGGTCATCAGGCGGCCCTGGTACGCCTGGGCGTAACGGGCGCGGACCGAGTGCACGCCGGGCTCGTCGGGCACGACGAGGTCGCACGACACGTTCACCCACTCCGCCGGGCCCGGGTTGTCCTCCGCCAGTGCCTCGACGCTCGAACCGGCGTTGACCACCTTCACGCCGCCCCCGCTGCGCCGCTTGCCGTTCCACACCGACGCCTGGGCCCGGTCCTCGCCCGCCAGTCCGACGATCACCTGGTTGATGGCGTTGCCGCACATCGAGCAGTCGTGCAGCACATCGAAAGCGATCCGGTACGAGCCCCCTCTCGGAACTCTCACCCCGTCACCCCGCCCGTCGATCCTCACGTCGCGGATCCTGAACCGCGACGGCTCCACCATCTCGGTGCCGTGCGCGGGAGCCGCCGTGGTCCGCCGGACATCGCCGTGACTCGCCTTGTCCGCCGTGTGCTTGTCAGTCATGCGCCAAGTCAACACGCCGCCACTGACAACGGATCAACGCTTCTCGTACGGGTCCGAAGGCGCCGTCGTCCTCTTCACCGAGACCGCGTCCAGTACGGGGCGGGCCGCGTCCGTGCCGGGCCTTCCCGTGGGGTGCCAGGTTCCCGTGACCGTCACCCAGGTGTCGGGCGCCGGGGCGTCCTCGCCGCGGATCTCGACCTTCAGTGCCTGGGCGTCGGCGGCGCAGCAGGTGACCAGCAGGCGGGCCACCGACCAGGTGTCGTCGTCGCGGGTCACGAAGCCGGTCAGCCGGACCGTGCGCCCCTTCAAGGACGCGCCGGTGTCCCACTCCGCGCGGGAGGCGAACGCGCCCAGGGTCAGGTCGAGGGGGTCCCCGGCGGGCAGCTCCGGGAACGTGCCGGCGCCCTGGGCCGCGACCCTCGCCTCCTCGCGTTCCGCGCTGTACGAGCCGAGGGCGGGCGGCGGGAAGAGGAGGAGGGCCAGGGCGGGAGCGGTGAGGAGCCACGCGATGCGGGGGTTACGGGTGTGGGCGTGGGTGTGGGTGTGGTCGTGGCCGCCGTCCTCGGCGTGGCCGGGTTCCACGTCCTCGCCGGGTTCCACGTCCTCGCCGTGGTCCGCGTCGTGGGGGTCTTCCTCGTCGGGGGCGTGGTCAAGGGTGAGCAGGCCCAGCAGGCCCAGTGCTGTCAGGGCCGCGCCGGAGGCTATGAGGTACGGGCGCAGACCCTCCTTCACGTAGCGCAGGTACAGCTCGCTGAAGAGTGCGATCCGGAGCAGTGCCGACCCGCACAGGATCAGCAGCACGCCCTGCGGGCGCAGACGCGGGCGGACGCCGTGGCTCACAGGAGCCACCCGCCCACCAGCACGCTGCTGACCACGGCCACCACCCAGGTCACGGACGAGAACCGGACCGCGAACGCCCGCCCGAAGGTCCCCGCCTGGAGCGCGACGAGCTTCAGGTCGACCATGGGCCCGACGACCATGAAGGCCAGCCGGGCCGTGGGCGAGAACCCGGTCAGCGAGGCCGCCACGAAGGCGTCCGCCTCGGAGCACACGCACAGCACGACCGCGAGGACGGCGAGCAGCAGCACCGACAGCCAGGGCGAGCCGGTGAACACGTCGAGCAGGGACCGCGGCACCAGGATGTTGAACGTCGCCGCGGCGGCCGCCCCCAGCACGAGGAACCCCCCGGCGTGCAGGAAGTCGTGCTGCAGCCCGTCACGGAAGCCCCGCCACCCGCCCGGACCGGCCGCCGTGCCGTCCCCGCGCCGAACCGAGGGCAGCCACTCCTCCTTGCCGAACCGCACCCACAGCCACCCCATCGCGACGGCGGTGGCGAGGGAGGCCAGGAGCCGGGCGCCCACCATGGCCGGATCTCCCGGGAAGGCGATGGAGGTGGCGACGAGGACGACCGGGTTGATGGCGGGCGCGGACAGCAGGAAGGCGAGCGCGGCGGCCGGCGCGACCCCGCGCCGCATCAGGCTGTCCGCCACGGGCACGGACGCGCACTCGCAGCCCGGCAGCACGGCCCCGGCCGCTCCGGCGACGGGCACGGCGAGCGCCGGGTTCCTCGGCAGTACGCGCCGGAAGACCCGCTCCGGCACGAACGCCCCGATCGCCGCCGACACGACCGTGCCCAGCAGCAGGAAGGGGATGCCCTGTACGGCGACGGCGGTGAACACGGTCCACCAGGCGGCCATGGCGGGGGTGGCGAGATCGAGCACGACCATCGGCCCGAGCACCGACCCGACGGTAACGATGGCGAGCAACGCCACCCCGCCGACCACCGCGTGCACGAGCGCCCGGGCCACCACCCGCGCCCCGTCGGCTGCGTTCCGTCCGTTCTCCATACGAGAGAGCAGGCTAACGGCAGGCCCTGTGCACGCCCCGCGCAGGACCTGGGCAAACCCTGTCAGCGCGCCCGGGCCGGGTCAGGGGCGCGGGGAACCGCGCGCCGAGCCCTCACCGGCCGGCAGCCGAAACCCGGCCCCGGGGCTGACGCAGGGCTTAGTGAGGCACTGCGTTGGCCGCACTCACCAGCGCGGCGAAAGCAACCACGGCCGCACCGAACGCCGCGATGAAACGAGCCGGAAGGTAGCGCGTGGCAATGCGTCGGAACACGGCGACAACCTCGCAACGTCAACGTAGGCCAGCGTATTAAATGTGCTTCATCGTGCGCTTAACGCGCCGCTTAACCTAGGGCGTGTTCGCCTTCGGGGCAAGGGCCGCATTGAGCCGATCGACGGCCTGCGCAGAAGACTTAACTTGCCCGTTTCAACAGGAAGTTGGATAGCGGACAGGTGTAAGTCGACTTACTGGCATGCTTACGCCATGGCCGAGCGCGACGACCCGGGAATCATCGGGCGCAGAGTGCAGCAACTGCGTACGGAACGCGGGCTGACACAGAAACAACTGGCGGAACCCGCCTACACCCCCGCGTACGTCTCCACGCTGGAGGCAGGACGCGTACGGCCCTCCGAGGAGGCACTGCGGCACATCGCCGAACGGCTCGGGATCGCGTACGAGGAACTGGCCACCGGGCGCCCCGCGCATCTCGCCACGGATCTGCGGCTGAGACTCACCGATGCCCAGCGCACACTGGCGACCGGTGAGGCGGAGATCGCCGCCGAGCAGTACACCGCGCTGCTCGCCGAGGCGGAGGCCCTCGGCCTGAACGCCGAGTGCGCGGCCGCCCTGCTCGGCCTCGGCGAGTGCGCCATGGACACCGGCGACCTGGCGACGGCCCGGCTGCGTTTCGAGGAGTCGGAGAAACGGCTCGCGGACGAACCGCTGCCCGTCCGCGTCCCGGCCCTGCGCGGCCGGGCCGTCTCGCACTACCTCGCGGGCGAACTCCGGTACGCCTGCTACCTGCTGGAATCCGCCATCGACGAGCTGAACAAGGGCGGGCTGCACGACCCGGACGCCCTGCTGCTGCTCTACGCGGCGGTGATCGCGCCCTACATGGACATGGGGGCGCACGCCCGGGCGGCACAGGCGGCGGAGTTCGCGCTCGCGCTGGCCCCGCAGGTCGGCGATCCCGCGCTGCTGGCGCGTATGCACCGGTCCGTCGCCCGCACGATGATCGCCGAGGGGCGGATGGCCGAGGCCGACGCGTCCCTGGGCAAGGCGGCGGAGCTGTACCGGCAGCTCCAGATCCGTACCGAGCTGGCCAACTGCCACTGGATGCGCGGGTACCTGTACGCGCAGAACGGCGACCTGGAGCGCGCCGAGAGCGAGTTGCGCGAGGCGCAGGCCATGCACTCCGCCCAGCGGGCCGCGCTCTACACCAGCCAGGTCGCGGTGGAACTGGCGGACGTGCTCCACCGGCGCGGCAAGTCGGAGGAGGCCGCGACCCTGCTCCACGGCGTGCTGGGCGACCTCAGCTCGGAGCGGGGGGCCGTCCACTCGGCGGGCGCGCACCGGCTGCTCGGCATCATCGCGGAGGACGCCCGGGACACCGAGACGGCCGAGGAGCACTACGTCCGTGCGCTCAGCCTGCTGGAACGGGCGGGCGCGGCGGGCGACCTGGCCGATCTGTGCCGTCTGCTGGGCGACCTGCTGCGGCGTACGGGGCGGATCGACGCGGCCCTGGACGCGTACCGGACGGGGCTCGGACACCGCACCGCGCCCGGCACGACGACCCTGGGCCCGGCACCGGCACACCCACCGCTGTGACCACTACCCTCCCGTACGCCCCGGTGTGACGGAAACCATCCCAAACCCCCCTCCTCGTACCGCCCCGTCACATTTACCGTGGACGGATGTCATCCCTGGTCCCCCTGGTCGAGATCGCCCGCGCGTACGCACCGCGCTTCGCGGAGTTCGCGTTCGAGCCGGCGTTCACGGCTGCGGTCGACCAGCACGTGGCGGAGCTGCGCGACCGGCTGACGGCGTCGGGCCCTGGGCTGGTCCCGCTCCCGCCGGACCGCGAGATCCTCACCGACTACGCCCTCGGCTTCCTGGACGGGCTCGCGGAGACGGACTGGCGGGAACCGGTGGGACACGACTACGCGGTGTGCCGGCTCACGGCGATCAGCTGGCTTGTCGACCTGCACGGACTGATCCCGCCTCAGCGCGAGCGCTAGCCGTGCGGGTGCGGCGACGGGTACCGGTGCGGATACGGGTGCGGGCCGGTCGGTGCCGAGCGCGCGGTTCCCCGCGCCCCCAAGGACAAAAGCTGGGGCGCAGCCCCGTTTTCAGGGGCGCGGGGAACCGCGCGGCCGGCACCGACCGGCCCGCGGACGACGTGCGACCGTCACATGTCCATCGTCGAGCCCGGGCCGGAGGCCCGATCCGTGCGCTCGCGGGCCGGCTGCCCCCGCAGCGCGTCGTCCCGCCCGGACTGGTACGCCGACATGCTCCCCTTCGCGTTCATCGACTCCCGCTCGGCGGTGGCCAGCCACCGCTCCCACCGCTGACGCATCGGCGTGATCATGCCGCCGCCCACACCGACGATCAGGATGCCCGCCACGGCCGCGAGCGCCGCGTACAGGACCGGCTGTGTGACCGCCGTCGCGATGCCCGCCTGGCCGAGCGCCGCGATGACGCCCAGCGCGAGGATGCAGGCCCACATCATGGTGGCCACCGTCTTCCCGTACGAGACGGACGACAGCGCGCTGCCCACTATGGTGCGGACCCCGTTGGCGATGGCCATCGCGATCACCACGAGGACCACGGCGACGATGCCGCGCGGCAGCCAGGCCACGATCCCGTTGATCATCTCGCTGACGGGATTGGCGCCGAAGACACCGAGCGCGAGCTGCAGGGTGATCAGCATCAGCGCGTAGTACACGATCTTGCAGACGATCCCCGTCATGTCGTACTTGGACTCGCTCAGGAGCCGTTCCGTGCCCGCCCGTTCCGACAGGCGCTCGGAGCCCGCCTTGCGCAGGACCCGGTCCAGGACGCGGGCGATCATCTTCGAGATGACCCAGCCGATCACCAGGATTATGAGGAACCCGATGAGTTTGGGGACGAATGTCGCGATCTTCGACCAGGCGTCGTCGAGCCCCTGGGTGAAGTTGATGGCGAGCGTGCCGGCCATGCCGCACTTCCTTCGGTGGGTGTCGTCCCCCTCACTTGTGGATAGCAGCGACACCCGGCCACAACCGCGTTGAACACCGCCGTACGAGTGATGCACGCCGCATACGCTGCCCTCGTGACCTCTCCCGCCGGACCCTCCGCCGCCGAGCCATCCACCGAACTCTCCGCCGCGGCGCGCACCGCCCTGGACCTCACCGCCGGCCTCCCGCTGCCCGCGCTTGAGAACCTCTACCGGGACCTCCACCGGCACCCCGAGCTGTCGGCACGCGAACACCGCACGGCCGGCATCCTCGCCGGGCGCCTGCGCGAGGCCGGGTACGAGACGGCCGAGGGCGTCGGCGGCACCGGCGGCCCCGGTGTCGTCGGGATGCTGCGCAGCGGCGACGGGCCGACCGTCCTGCTGCGCGGCGACATGGACGCGCTGCCGGTCGCCGAGGAGACCGGGCTGCCGTACGCCTCCGAGACCCCCGGTGTCATGCACGCCTGCGGCCACGACCTGCACGTCACCTGGCTGGCCGGCGCCGCCGGGGCGCTCGCCGCCGGGCGGGACACCTGGTCCGGCACGCTCCTCGTCGTCGGGCAGCCCGCCGAGGAGACCGGCTCGGGCGCCGCCGCGATGGTGGCGGACGGCCTGTACGAGCGTTTTCCGCGCCCGGACGTCCTGCTCGCCCAGCACGCGGCCCCCGGCCCGGCCGGGCTGTACGCGCACACGCCCGGACTGATCATGTCGGCCGCCACGGACGTCGACATCGTCGTGCACGGGGTGGGCGGGCACGGCTCACGGCCCGAGGCGTGCGTGGACCCGGTGGTGACGGCCGCGTACATCGTGACGCGGCTGCAGAGCGTCGTCTCGCGCGAGATCGCGGCCCGCGAGTCCGCGGTGCTGACCGTGGGGCGCATCGAGGCGGGCACCCGGCACAACATCATCCCGGCCGAGGCTCATATCTCCCTCAATCTGCGCACGCAGTCCGCCGAGGTACGCGACCGGATGCTCGCCTCGATCCGGCGTATCGCCGCGGGCGAGTGCGCGGCTGCGGGCTGCCCGCGCGAACCCACCGTGACGGTCGGCGGGAGTTTCCCGGTGACGGTGAACGACGCCGACACCGACCGCCGGGTCGCGGCCGTGCACGGCGAGGTGTTCGGCGCGGGCACGGTTCTCGACTTCGGCCCCGTCATGGGCAGCGAGGACTTCCCGTTCCTGGCGGAGGGCGGACCCGAAGGCGGCCCCGGGGGCGGGCTCCCGTACTCGTACTGGTTCGTGACGAGCACGCCCGCGGAGGTGTGGGACGCGGCCGCCGCCGGGGCCGGGGGCGACCTGATGGAACAGCTCGCCGCCGTGCCCAGCAACCACAGCCCGCACTTCGCCCCCGACCTCGCGACGGTCGGCCCCGGCGTACGGACGCTGGTGTCGGGCGCGCTGGAGATGTTCGCCCGGTAGGTCAGGCCCTCCCTGGCGGGGTGGCCGTCACACCTGCGTCTGCGTCCGGAGGCGGCTGAGATGGCGCTGGATGTCGTCCAGCGCGCCCTGCCTGCGTCCCGGAACGCGCCCGCGCAGGCCGGCCAGCGCGAGCCCCAGCTCACGGGCCCGCGCCGAGTCGCCGATACGGCCCCACTGGTGGTGCGCCCGGTCGACGGCCGCCTCGACACCGGTCGCGTCCGGGGGCTGCCCCGCGGTCAGCCGCGCGTCGGCCACCGCCAGCCAGATCCGGCAGCTCAGCTCGGCGTCGCCCGCGAACATCGCCAGGTCCGCGCGCACCTCCATCCAGTGCACGACCTCGTCGGCCCCCGGCCCGTGCGTCCGCAGCGCCGTCCGCTCCCACCGCTCGGCCAGCACGGCGGCCTCGGCGTGCCGGCCGCCCTGCACGGCGGCGGTGATCTCCGCGTGCGGATCGGACGGGGGACCGGAGGGGGAACCGGAAGGAGGGCCTGCGGGGGCGGCGACCGGCGCCGCCTCGGGCGGGGTCGCGGGCATGGGTACGGCGGCGAGGTAGGGCGGGGGCGGCACGGGCACGGCGGCCGGTGGCGCGTACGCGTGGGCCGGTGCCGCGTACCCGTGGGCCGCTGCCGGAACCGGGGTCGGCGCCGGGACCCCGGCCCGGTGTCTGGGTTCGACGAGGAGTACGAGGTCCCGGTGGGCGGAGTCCGGGTCCTCGCCGTACGACCGGGTCAGCGCCTGCTGGTGGAGGTGCGCGAGCGGCGGGCGGTGACCGCTGCGGAGGATCGTGGCCAGGGACTTCATGTACGTCGGTACCGCCACCGCGCGTCGCGGGGGAGCCGGGGCCACGCGGCCGTACAGCGCGACGCCGGGCCCCACGGTGAGGGGCCGGGTGGCCAGCTGCTGCCAGGCCTCCGCGTCGGCGTGCAGGTCGACCAGGAGGGTCGTACCGCCCGGGGCACGCAGGCGGAGTTCCTCACGGATCCAGTGCCACGGGAAGCCCGTGTAGCGGACGGTCGCGGGGGTCGTCCGGGCGAGTGCCAGATGCGGAAGGCGCTGACGGCGGTCCAGTTGGAGCTGCCCGGTGAGGAAGACCGTGAGCGGGCCGGGGGCCGTGGCGGCGGCCCGCAGCCGGGTCAGGACCGCCTGCGGCTGCAGGGGATCGGCGAGTTCGACCACGTTCGCGGTGTCCGTGCCGGAGAGCACGGAGGGTGCCACCGCGGCGAGCACGGGGAGCACGGACGCGGCGTCGACGAGGCAGCCTCTGCCCGCCGGCGAGGCCGCGATCAGCAGTACGGTTCCGGGCATCGCCGTCTCCCTCCCCTTCGCTTCCCCTTCGATCACCACGGCAGCACCGTAACCGGTGCGGGTGCAAAGGGTATTGGGGTGGGGGCGGTAGGGGGTGGGTGGTGGCGGTTTGTTCGGCCCTTCAGAGCGGCTGCGCCGCCGTCGGGCGGACGGCGAAGATCGTCGTGTCGTCCACCAGGTGGCCCGTGCTGTGGCGGAGGGTGCCTTCGCGGACCAGTTCCACCAGGTGACGGGGGTGGGTGATGCCGGGGTCGAGGGAAACGGCCAGGGCGACGCGTTCGTGGAGGGGGAAGAAGACACCCTCGGCGTCGCGGGCCTCGGTCACGCCGTCCGTGACGAGCAGCAGGGTCTCGTCGGGGGCGAAGGGCACCAGCCGGACCGGCGGGACGCCCGACGCCGGTCCGGCCAGCCCGCCGAAGCCGAGCGGCAGTCCGTCGCCGGGCGGCAGGAGGCGCACCCCGGACGGCCCGGCCACCAGCGGGGGTTCGTGCCCGAAGTTGACGACCTCGATGTGGCCGCCGGGAGCGCCCGGGGGCGGGAACGCGACGAGGACCGCGGTCGCGAAGCGCTCCACACCGCGGTCCGGTACCTCGCCCAGGTCCGCCACGTACTGCCGCTGGCGGCGCATCCGCACCTCCAGCCGTTCGGCGACGACGGCCAGGGACGCCTCGTGGTACGCCGACTCGCGGAACGTGCCGAGCAGTGCGGCGGCGGCGTCGACCGCGGGCAGGCCTTTGCCCTGTACGTCTCCGAGGAGGACGCGGGTGCCGTACGGGCCCGGCTGGATGTCGTAGAAGTCGCCGCCGACGCGGGCCTCCATGTCGGCGGCGAGGTAGACGGCCGCGTGGTCCAGGCCGGCCCAGGGGGTGGGCATCGGGCGCAGCACGGTACGGCGGGTCGTGTCGGCGACGTCCCGCATGTGCAGCATCCGCCGCTCCTCGCGGACCCGCACGGCGCACGCCGTCGTCGCCAGGGCGCCGCCCACGGCGACGAGGATGAAGTCGGGCAGGCCGGTCTGGTCCTGGTGCGGCCAGGCGGCGTCCACCTCGATGTACGTGACGAGGGCGAGCGCGGCGAAGACGGCCGTGCCTCTCACTCCGCAGATGGCTGCCGCGATGCCGGGGACGAGGACGATCCAGGAGATGATCCTGAACTCGCCCGAGGTGTTGCTGTCGATCACTGCGATCGCGACGAGGAGGAGCAGCGGGGGTGCCCAGGCGACGCTGCGTCCGCGTACGCGGAGCAGTTGCTGCCGCTGCCGCTGTCGCTGGGCTGGCGTTCCCTGGTCCGCGCCGCCGCTCATCCGCCCAGCGAAGCATGTACGGGTGCGGGCCGCACGCCGGGGTCCCTCACAGACACACCTGCGGCCCGGTGGGGGCTGAGTGCGCCGTTCCCCGCGCCCCTTACGGGGCAAAAGCTGGGGCGCAGCCCCGCTTTTGAGGGGCGCGGGGAACTGCGCGGCCGACCCTCACCGACCCGCTCCCGACGAGCGGGCCAGAACACGGACCCACCTTCAAGGGGCGCGGGGAACGGCGCAGCCAGCCCCACCGGCCAGGACGAAGGACGACCGCACAGCCGGCGGCAGCCACCCCGTACGACTTGCCCTCCGTACCCCCCAGGTGTGACCTGGAAGGCAGGGGCGAGGAAGAGAGGAGTGCTGTCATGGCTCACACGGCACCCGCAAGCGCAGGAACCGGCACAGGTTCAACCACCCGACACCAGACCCGGGCGATCCCGGCAAAACTCGCACTGCCCGCGCTGGGAGGCATCGTCTACGGCCTCTGGACCTCCGGCATAGACCGCCACGCAGGCCCGATCACCGGCTGGAACGTCCTCCTGGGCATCGTCTCGGCCCTCGCGTTCGCCGGCGCGGCGTACGGCATCCACACCGTCGCCCCCCGCCTCCCACGCGAACTGCGCGCGGCCGGCTGGGCGGCGTTCGCGGGCATCTCGTTCGGTTTCCTCTACAGCCTCACGGACGCCAGCGTCCTCAAGACCGTGGGCCTGTCCCTAGTGATCACGGCGGGCGTCCTCATGGTCGTCTTCTACCGCTACTACACCAGCGAGGACTGAGCCCGGAAAACCGGCCCCGACGGAAGTCCTCACATGAATGCGGGGCCCCGGCTCCATGCCGGGGCCCCGCATCTCCTCGGACTCAACTCCCGCCGGGCACCCACTCCCGGCCGGAGTCCGAGGCGTCGTCGTGCCACCGGTCCTTCCAGCCCCCCTCGCAGGGGTCGGAGCACCTCGGCACACCCTCCCCGCCGATGTCCACGAAGGCGGCGCTCGCCCAGGCCCGCGCCCCGACGAGCCAGTACCAGTGCGGGTTGCCGAAGACGCGCGATCCCCGTGCCACGCAGGCGACCCGGTCCTGACCGCCGGGCGGGAGCCGGTCGAGGACGGCCGAGCCGGTGTCGGGATACGCCCGCACCTTCAGATCGCCGCCGGAGACGACGGTCCCCCAGACGGGATCACCGCCACGGTGGTCGCCATGCTGATCGCCGCGGTCGCCCGCAGCCGCCGTACCGGCCGCCGCGACGGTCAGCACACAGCCGCTGACCAGGGCGGTTCCAAGATTCCTGAGAGCCAGGGTGACACGCATGACCGGCCTCCTCTTCCCAGAATTCCCCAGAACCAGGTAACACCCGTTCGGGTGAGCCCTCCACCGGAGGCACCCCGCCACCGCCCCGCCACCGCGTCCCCACCGCCCCACCGATGAGTTTTCGCGGCCCCCGGGGTCTGTACTTCCGAAACCGGTCACGAGACACGACGGACGAGACACCAGACCAACCACCAGAACGACGCGGATGGGCGGACCGACATGACGAGCAGCAACCGCACCGACCACTGGGCCGGGCCGGCCATCGAGACCGCGGGCCTGGTGAAGACCTTCGGCGACACCCGGGCGGTCGACGGAGTGGACCTGCGTATCGAGTCGGGCACGGTCTACGGCCTGCTCGGCCCGAACGGCGCGGGCAAGACCACGACCGTGCGCATGCTGGCGACCCTGTTGCGCCCCGACGGCGGCGAGGCCCACGTCTTCGGCCACGACGTCGTACGGGAGGCGGACGCGGTCCGCAGCCGGGTGAGCCTCACCGGCCAGTACGCGTCGGTGGACGAGGACCTGACCGGCACCGAGAACCTCGTGCTGCTGGCCCGTCTGACCGGCCACGCCAAGAAGGCCTCGTACGACCGCGCGGCCCAGCTCCTGGACGCCTTCGGCCTGTCGGAGGCGGCCGGCCGGCAGGTGAAGAACTACTCGGGCGGCATGCGGCGCCGTATCGACATCGCCGCGTCCATTCTCAACACCCCTGACCTGCTGTTCCTGGACGAGCCGACGACGGGCCTGGACCCGCGCAGCCGCAACCAGGTGTGGGAGATCGTGCGGGCGGTCGTCGCGCAGGGCACCACGGTCCTGCTGACGACCCAGTACCTGGACGAGGCCGACCAGTTGGCGTCCCGGATCGCCGTCATCGACAAGGGCAAGGTCATCGCCGAGGGCACCAAGGGCGAGCTGAAGGCGTCGGTGGGCGCGGGCTCCGTGCACGTACGCCTGCGGGACGCGGACCGGCGGCCGGACGCCGAGCGGCTGCTCCGGCAGACGCTGGGCACGGACGTCCAGCTGGAGCCGGACCCGGTGGCCCTGACGGCCCGCGTCGGCAACGGCTCCGCCCGGGGCGGCGGCACCGCCGAGAAGGCGTCCCGCGCCCTCGCCGAGCTCGCCCGCGCGGGCATCACCGTCGACAACTTCTCCCTGGGCCAGCCGAGCCTGGACGAGGTGTTCCTCGCCCTCACCGGCAAACCCGAACACCCGCGGACCCCGTCCGGGACACCGGACCCGACGCAGGACTCGACACCGGACCCGACGCAGCTGAAGAAAGAGGCCACGGCATGAGCACCGCGACCCAGTCCTCCGGCACCGGCACCGCGGACACCGCGGACCTCGCGCCGGTCCGTACCGAGAGCCTCGCCGCGATCCTGGTCTCCGGCGAGCGCCCGCCGCGCCCGAACGCCCTGCAGACGTCCCTCACCTTCGGCTGGCGGGCGATCCTCAAGATCAAGCACGTTCCCGAGCAGCTCTTCGACGTGACGGCGTTCCCGATCATGCTGGTGCTGATGTACACGTACCTGTTCGGGGGCGCGCTCGCCGGTTCCCCGCGGGAGTACATCCAGTACCTGCTCCCCGGCATCCTCGTCATGTCCGTCACGATGATCACGATGTACACGGGCCTCGCGGTCAACATCGACATCGAGAAGGGCGTCTTCGACCGCTTCCGCTCGCTGCCCATCTGGCGCCCGTCGACGCTGGTCGGCTATCTGCTCGGGGACGCCCTGCGCTACACGATCGCGTCGGTCGTGATGCTGGCGGTGGGCCTGATCATGGGCTTCCGGCCGGACGGCGGGGTCCAGGGAGTGGTGGCCGGCGTCCTCCTCCTGATCGTCTTCTCGTTCGCCTTCTCCTGGGTGTGGACGATGTTCGGCCTGCTGCTGCGCACGGAGAAGTCGGTGATGGGCGTGAGCATGATGATCCTGTTCCCGCTGACCTTCCTCAGCGACATCTTCGTCCGCCCCGAGACGATGCCGGGCTGGCTGCAGGCCTTCGTCAACAACAACCCGGTCACCCACCTCTCCTCGGCGGTGCGCGGCCTGATGGACGGCTCCTGGCCGAGCGCCGAGATCGCGTGGTCGCTGGGCTGGGCCGGACTGCTGGTCGCGGTCTTCGGCCCGGTCACGATGAGGCTCTACAACCGGAAGTAGCCGGCCCTCCACGGCTTCCCGAAGGCCGTCCGGGTCCCCCGGAAGAACGCAATCCGCGTCCGGATGCAGTCACCCCGGCCGCGCCCCGATGGCGAAGGGCGCGGCCGGGGTTCTTCCTTGAGGAATGCGCAAAGACCTCTCGGCGCTGCGGAAAGTCCTCTCGGCGCTGTTGATCGTGCTCGCCTGCGTCCTCGTGCCGCTGGGCGGCCTCTCGGCGTGGGCGAAATACGAGATCGGCGACACCGGGCGGTACGTCGACACGATGGCGCCCCTCGCCGCCGGGCCCGACGTACAGGGCGCGATCGCGGACACTGTCACCGACGGGATCATGAGCGAGGTCGAGGTCGGGCCGCTGGAGGGGGAGGTCCGCGCGTACGTCCACCGGGCGGTGCGGTCCTTCACCGGTACGGAGGCCTTCCGCGCGGCCTGGACCACGGCGAACCGGGCCGCGCACGACGCCGTCCTGCGGGCCCTGCGCAGCGACAGCGAGGGTGCCGTCACGCTCGACCTGGCACCGGTCACGGCCCGCCTGAAGGCACAGCTCGCCGACGACCGCGTGCCGTTGGCGAACCGAATCCCCGTCGCGCACACCGAGGTCACCGTCCTCCGGGCCCAGGAGCTCAGCTCCCTGCGGAAAGGGTTCCACATGCTGGAGATCGCGGGCTTCTGGCTGCCCCTGGCGGCGGTCGCCCTGGCCGTCGGCGGCATCCTCCTCGCCGTACGCCGCCGCCGTGCCGTCACGGCCACCTCGCTCGGCATGGCCCTGGGCGCCGCCCTGCTGGCCCTCGCCACGGTCCTCGGACGTGCCCTGACCCTCGCGGGCCTGCCCGAGCACGTCTCCCGCGCCGCGGCGGGCGCGGTCTACGACGCCCTCACCGAGACCCTGCGCACGGCGACCTGGTTCATCCTCGCCCTCGGCCTCACCGTGGCCCTGGCCACCTGGCTGACGGACCACCGCGCGCGACGTCGCGCAGCGTCCGCAGCGCCTGCCCCAGTACCGGTACCGGAACCGACGCGAGCCCGAGCCTGACGGCGTCCGGCGCGCCCTGCGGGCCGACGGCGAAGGCGGCCCCCGGAGTGACCGCGACACCGTGTGCGGCGGCGGCGGCCGTGAAGGTGTCCGCGCGCCACGGCGCGGGCAGCTCCCACCAGGCGTGGTACGCGTACGGGTCGGCCCGCACCGTGAACGCGTCGAGCAGTTCCGCGACGACGCGCTGGCGCCGGGCCGCGTCCGCCCGCTTCTGCCCGACGAGCCGCTCGACGGTCCCGTCCCGGATCCACCGCGTGCCCGCCTCCAGCGCGAACCGCCCCGCCGTCCACCCGCCCGACCGCAGCGCCCCGGCCACCGCCCCGACCCGTTCCCCGGGCACGACGAGGAAGCCGACGGTCAGTCCGGGCGCGACCCGCTTCGACAGTCCGTCGACGACATGGACGCGCTCGGGGGCGTACGCGGCGAACGGCACGCCTCCCTCATGGAGGAAGGACCAGATGCGGTCCTCCACCACGGGCAGGTCCAAGTCCCGCACCACAGCGGCCAGTTCCCGCTTTCTCGCATCTCCGGCCGTCACCCCGGTGGGGTTGTGCAGCGTCGGCTGGACGTACAGGGCGGAGAGCGGCGCGGCCCGGTGGGCGGCGGTGACGGCGTCGGGCCGCAGTCCCTCCTCGTCCGTGGCGAGCGGCACGAGCGTGCAGCCGATCCGCTCCGCGATCTCCTTGACCAGCGGATACGTCAGCGCCTCCACGCCGACCCGGCCGCCGGGCCGTACCAGCGAGGCGAGGACGCCCGCGATGGCCTGCCGGCCGTTGCCCGCGAAGAGGAGCTGCTCCGGGCGTGGCCGCCACCCGCAGCCGGCCAGCAGCCCCGCGACGGCCTCGCGCGCGGCGGCGGTCCCGGTGGCCGGGACGGTACGGGTCGCCTCGGCCAGCACGTCGGCCCGCAACAGCGGCGCGAGCCCGTCCGCCATCAGCTCCGACTGGCCTGGTACGGAGGGGTAGTTGAGCTCCAGATCGACCTTCACGTGCGGGTCGTGAGCGTGCGTGGCCTCCGCGAGTGCCCGGCCCGAGGGCGCCGGCGCGGCCCGTACGAAGGTGCCGCGCCCGACCTCGCCGACGACGAGCCCGCGCCGCACCAGTTCCCCGTACACCCGCCCCGCCGTGGATCCCGCGATGCTCCGGCGCCGGGCGAACACCCGCTGCGGCGGCAGCCGTTCGCCGGCCTTCAGCCGCCCCGAGTAGATCTCCTCGGCCAACCGGTCGGCGATACGCCGATAGTCCTCCACACCGGCCCCTTTCTGGATTGCACCGAGAGCAAAGATCTTATTGCACCGAGCAAGGGGGTGGACCTAGGGTCCGGTCCATGGCTCCCTTCCTCGCATACGAGGACAAAGGCGCGCATGCTTCCACGGCGCTGCCCCTTGTCCTGATCCACGGCCACCCCTTCGACCGCACGATGTGGGCCCCGCAGGTGGCGGCCTTCGCCGCCGGCCGCCGGGTGATCGTCCCGGACCTGCGGGGTTACGGCGCGTCCCCGGTGGTCCCCGGGATCACCCCGCTCTCCGTCTTCGCCGAGGACGTGGCGGCCCTCCTCGACGATCTCCGGGTACCCGAATTCGTCCTCGGGGGACTGTCGATGGGCGGCCAGATCGTCATGGAGTGCTACCGCCTGTTCCCCGGGCGGATCCGGGGCCTGGTCCTGGCGGACACGTTCCCGGCCGCCGAGACGCCCTCCGGGAAGGAGGCCCGGGGTGCGACGGCCGACCGGCTGCTCCGCGAGGGGATGGGCGGGTACGCCGACGAGGTGCTGTACAAGATGGTCGCGCCGTACGCCCGGCCGGAGGTGGCGGCGCACGTCCACCGCATGATGGCCGGTACGTCGGCGGAGGGTGCGGCGGCGGCCCTGCGGGGGCGGGCCGAGCGGCCCGACTACCGGTCGCTGCTCACCCGGGTCGGTGTTCCCACGCTGGTGGTGGTGGGGGAGGACGACGAGTTCACTCCCGTGGGGGACGCGGAGGCCATGCACGAGGCTGTCCCGGACTCGACGCTGTGTGTCGTACGGGGCGCGGCCCACATGCCGAATCTCGAACGCCCGGCGGAGTTCAACGAGGCCCTGGCCGGGCTGCTGGACCGTTGCGACCGGGTGCGGCCGGGCGGGGGCTGATCGCGCAGTTCCCCGCGCCCCTGAGAGGACCGGTCCGTTCGGCGGGTGCGGGCCGGTGAAAGTGAGCCGCACCGTTCCCCGCGCCCCTGAAAGCGGGGCCGCGTCCCAGCTTTTGCCCTGAAGGGGCGCGGGGAACGGCGCGATCGGCCCCCACCCACCCGCACCCGACGGCCCGGGGAGCCGGGGGGCGGGCCCGCTCCTGAGGGGCGCGGGGAACTGCGCGGCCCACCCCCACCGGCTCGCAGCCGACCCCCCGCCACGCAACCCCGCACGCACTCCCCCCGTCTTTGAGGGAGGATCCATGCAGATGACTGGGGTGGGTGGGTCAGAAGGGGTGGGAGACGTGGCCTTGCGCAGCACGACGGCGGAGACGGGCGAGTGGACCGGGGACAACAACGTCCCGGCGCCGAGACACGGCAGCACACGGCCCGGCGCCTGGTTCGCCGGCCTGCTGCTCCTCACCGTGAGCATCGTCCTGGGCTGCCGCGTCGCGGACACCGACGCCGTCACCCCCGTACCCCAGTTGCTCGCGTTCCTGCCCTGGCTCCTCGCCCCCACCGGCGTCGCCCTCCTGTTCGCCGCGTTGTCCCACTGGCGCATCGGCCTCGTCTGGGGCGTCGCCGCCCTCGCCGTGACCGCCTGGTACATCGAGCCGTACGGCAAGACGATGGAGCCCGGGGGCGTCCCGGTCGCGGAGGTCCGCGTCCTCACGGCGAACGTCGAGTTCGGCCAGGCAACGGACGGCCTGATCGAGGCGGTCGGGAAGCAGCGCCCCGACCTGGTCTTCGTCCAGGAGTGCGAGAGCACCTGCGAGAAGAAGCTGGAACAGGCCCTCGGGAAGAGCGCGAAGGGCGAGAAGGACACGAAGGGCGAGAAGGACGGCAAGGTCGTCTACCCCTACCGGCAGGCCGTGGAGGGCGCCGAGTCCGAGGGGTCGGTCATCCTCAGCCGCCATCCCCTGCGGCCCGCGAAAGGCATCCCCGCCACCATGGGCATGCCCGGCGCCACCGCCGAGGTCGACGGCCAGGAGATCCGCCTCCAGCTGGCCCACCCCATGCCACCGCTCCCGTCCCACCTGGGCACCTGGCGCAAGGAGCTGGCCGCGCTGCGGGACTACGCCGCCGCGAACATAGGCAGGCCCACCGTCGTCGCGGGCGACTTCAACGCCACCCAGGACCACGCGGCCTTCCGCCGCATCCTGGACACCGGCTTCATGGACGGCGCCCGCCTCACCGGCGACACCCGCACCCCGAGCTGGCCCTCTCTGACGACCCCGGCCTTCGGAGCCCAGATCGACCACGTCCTCGTGTCCCGTGGCTTCACGGCGACCCGGACCCGTTTCCTGGACCTCGGGAACACCGACCACCGCGCACTCGTCGTGGACCTGACCCTCAACAAGAACCCGTAACCCCCGGGTCCCCCGCGACCCTGTCCCCCGCAGCCCTGGAAAACACGACGTGGGCCGCCCTCTGTGCAGGAGGGGCGGCCCACGTCCGTGGGGGGTGGGGTGGTGCGTCCGAGGGGGGCCTGCCGGCCCCGGTTCTAGGCGGTGCGGCGCCGACTCCGCACCGCCTCGCAGCCGGCTAGCCCTGGTTGACCTTGGCCATCGCCTTCGCGAGACCGTTGGCCCACAGCTGGTTCACGCGGGCGCGCTCCGCGCTGTTGGGGATCGAGTTCGTGCAGGACGTACCGGGACCGCCGCCCGACATCAGCTCACTGCACGGCCCGGAGTAGTGGTCCGGCAGCCCGAGCACGTGCCCGGTCTCGTGGGCGGTGACGCGCGTCGAGTCGTACTGCTGGTTCTGCCTGTAGTCGAGGAATATGTAGCCTCTGCCGTGCCCGTCCGTGGACGCGTACGAACCGCGCGAGTCGTTCCCCTCGCGGTACGTGAAACTCGCGCCGCTGCTGCCGGCCTGGAGCTTGACGTTCGAGACGGAGCTGTTCCAGATCGACGTGCTGCGGGCTATCTGGGTGGCGAAGGACGGCGCCGCCGAGGCGTTGTAGACCACGGTGACGGCGGCGGCGGACGTCGGGTTCGCGGCGCGCTTCTCGGCCACGGACTTCAGCACGGCGTCGAAGAAGGCCTGGTTGGCCTTCGCCTCTTCGCCGGAACCGTTGTAGCCCGCGCCCGGCAGGGAAGCGGTGGACACCGGCTCCGGCGCCTGGGCCGCCGAGGCCGGGACGGTACCGAGCGCGGCCGCGGTGAGGCCGAGGCCGACCGCGACGGAGAGCATGGGTGTGGACAGTCGCATCGATGACTCCTTGCGTGGGGGGGGTGAAGTCGTCACCGGTGAGTTTCGGTGTCTGTGAGGCGGCTGTGATGATGCCAACAGGCGATAGGACGCAGCTATCCGCCCGAATCCGATCGTCCAACTCGATTGTTTTGGGTGGGGTTTGTGCGTCTGGTGAAAGCTGTACTTCCGCTTTAGGCTCCGACGGCATGGACCTAGAGGTCAGGCACCTCCGCGCACTGTGCGCCATAGCCGACACCGGCAGCCTGCACCGGGCCGCCCGGCAGCTCGGCGTCGCCCAGCCCTCGTTGAGCACCCAGCTCAAGCGCATCGAGCAGGAGCTCGGCGGCCCTCTCTTCCTCCGCGAACGCACCGGCTGCCGGCCGACGCCCCTCGGGCTGGTCGTCCTCGGCCGCGCCCGCCCGCTGGTGGCCGAAATGCGGTCGCTGATAGCGGAGGCCAGGGCCGCCGCGACGGACGCCGACGGGCCCCAGCTCCGGATCGGCTCGACCGCGAGCCGCGCCCTCGCGGGCTGGCTGCGCCGGCTGCGCTCACGGCAGCGGGAGCCGGTCCTGCAGATGGACGTCTCCCCGAACGCCCTGCTGCGCATGCTCGCCGACGGGCGGCTCGACGTGGCCTTCGTCCACGAGGTGGAGGGCAGCCCGCTGCGGATGCCGGACGGGCTGGCGCTGCGCGTCCTGGTCGACCGCGAGCCGCAGTTCGTCTCGCTGCCGGCCGACCACCCGGCGGCCTCGCGCCCGGAGGTCCAGCTCTCCGACCTGGCCGGGGACCGGTGGATGATCGATCCGACGGTGGACGGGGAGTGGGACGCCGTGCACCGCATGCTGCGGGCGGCGGGGCTACGGCCCCGGGTGCTGCACGGGGACTACCACACGGCCGCCTCGCTGGTCGCGACCGGCGAGGTCGTCACGGTCTGCCAGCCGACGTGCCAGCCGCGGCCGGAGATGGCGGTGCGGCGGATCCAGGGGGATCCGCTGGGGGTCCGGCTGGTGCTCGCGGCGCGTACGGAGGGGGAGTTGGACCTTGTGTTCCCGGAACTGTGGGAGGCGTACGCGGAGGTGGCGCGGGAATCCCCCGGCTATGGGGAGTGGCTGAATCTTGTCACCGCGTGACTCACGGCTTGCGGCCGGGTGCCGGGTGCGGGTGCGGATGCGGATGCGTGGAGGCTGGTCGCGCAGTTCCCCCGCGCCCCTGAGGGCGCCGGGGGCGCCCCCTGCCGTAGGAGGCGCCTCCGGTCATGGGTGCGTCACACGCCGATGTCCTCGCCGTCCTTGCGCCAGACGGAGACGACCGACGGGCGGACGATCTTTCCGGGGCCGTCGGGCCAGACGCTCGCCGGGTTCTCGACGGTCGCGCCGGTGATCTCGCCCGGGTGCTGCACCGCCACCAGGACGCGGCGGTCCTGGACGAGCGGGCCGCAGGTCTCGGCACCCTTCGGCACGGTCAGGAACTGCTTCAGCTCACCGCGCCGCTCACCCTTCGTCGCCACGCCGAACAGGCCGTCGTGCGAGCCGAGCTGCGCGCCGTCGGTGGAGATCCACAGGTTGCCGTGCGGGTCGAAGGCCACGTTGTCCGGGCAGGAGATCTGGCTGACCTTGTCCTTCGGGTAGCCCGCGAAGTACGTGGCGGGGTCCTTCGGGTCGCCCGCGACGAGGAACAGCGACCAGGCGAAGCCGGTGGAGTCGGCGCGGTTGCGGCGCTCGGTCAGCTCCAGGACGTGCCCGTGCTTGTTGGCGTTGCGCGGGTTGGCCTCGTCGGCCTTGGTGTTGGCGCCGACACCGCGGTTGGCGTTGTTCGTCAGGGCGACGTACACCTTGCCGGTGTGCGGGGAGGGCTGGATGTCCTCCGGGCGGTCCATCTTCGTGGCGCCCACCTTGTCACCGGCGAGGCGCGTGAAGACGTACACCTCCTCGGCGGTCATGCCGGGGACGTGCGAGACGGCGCCCTTCGCGGTGGCGGTGGCGAGCGGGATCCACGTACCGCTGCCGTCGAACTCGCCGTCGGAGGGGAGCTTGCCGGTGCCGTCGATCTCGATCGCCGGGGAGTCGCCGGTGAGCTTGGCGACGTACAGCGTGCCCTCGTCGAGGAGGGTCAGGTTGTGCTCGCGGGCGGCGCGGCTGCTGCCGTGGCGCATCCGCTTGCTGCCGACGAACTTGTACATGTAGTCGAAGCGCTCGTCGTCACCGGTGTAGGCGACCGGGCGGCCGTCGTCCGTGAGACGGATCGTCGCGCCCTCGTGCTTGAACCGCCCGAGCGCGGTCCGCTTGCGGGGCGTCGAGGTCGGGTCGTACGGGTCCAGCTCGACGATGTAGCCGAAGCGGTGGACCTCGTTCGGCTCCTGGGCGACGTCGAAGCGCTTGTCGAACCGCTCCCACTTGCGCTCGGTGGCGCCGGTGCCGATGCCGTAGCGGGCGTCCGTGGTGCGGCTCGCGTTGGCGAAGTACTGGTTGAAGTTCTCCTCGCCGTGCAGCGTCGTGCCCCAGGGGGTCTCGCCGCCGGCGCAGTTGTTGAGCGTGCCGAGGACCTTCTTGCCGGTCGGGTCGGCGGAGGTCCTCAGGAGGGCGGAGCCCGCGGCCGGTCCGGTCACCTTGAACTCGGTGGTCGCGGTGACGCGCCGGTTCAGGTGGTGGCGGGGAACGGCGGTGAGCTTGCCGGTCCTGCGCTCCTCCTCGACCACGACGACACCCAGACCGTGCGCGGCCCAGGCGATCTCGGCCTGCTCGCGGGTCGGGTTCGCGGGGTCGTAGCCCTTGAACATCAGGACTTCGTCCGTGTACTCGTGGTTCGCCACGAGCAGCTGACGGCCGCGCTCGCCCGGCAGCGGGAGCAGGGCGAGGAAGTCGCAGTTGTAGCCGAACTGGCCTGCCTGCGCCGCCGCGGTCTGCCGGTCCGGGTCGAAGGCGGGAGCGCCGCGCAGGATGGGCTCGCCCCAGCGGATGACCACGTTCTGGCCGTAGCCCTCGGGGACGGTCACGGCGTCGGTCGTGTTCGGCGCGACGGGGGTGAAGCGCAGGCCGCGGGCGGCCTTGCCCTTCGAGCCGTGCGAACCGTGCGAGCCCTTTCCGAGGGTGGCCGCCGCGCCCTCGGCGGGCTGGGCGGCGGCGGGGGTCGCGCCGGCGCCGAGGACCGCGCTCCCGGCCGCGGCCGTGGTCACGGTCACCGCGGCCGCGGCACGCATCATGGAACGACGGCTGAGCGCCCCGGCGATGACGTCGCCGACGTATTCGTTGGCGCTGGTGTTGGGCGCCGGGTGGAAGCAGGCATCACCACAGCGGTACCGACAGGTCATCTCGGAACGGCCGCCCGGGTGTGAACCGGTCGAGCCGAGCAGAGGCAGCAGGTTGCGCACGTTCCCTCCCCTATGTCTGTGTCTGGCGAGACGCTAGGGGCACGCGCGTGCGAGGGCGCGGACGTGAGGTGAACGGAGAGTGAACTAGGCCGTGCCAAAAGGGCTTTGAACCCGACATGCGTGCGGTAATCGGGCCCATGTTTGGGCCCGATAAAGATCTTCGGTCCTGGCGGCTAACCTTACGTGTCCGTCCTGGCCAGGGATTGACGGAACCAACTCATGCGAAGGGTTGCGCACATGGGCATTCTCACCCGCCTGCGGAATGCGTTCGGAAAGTCACGCAAGGGGGACGCTGCCGGTGCGGACCCTTCCGCGTCCGCCACCGAGCCGACCGTCCCGGCGGCCCGGCAGGAGACGGCTCCCGAGCCCACGCCTGCGGCAGCCGAGCCTGAGGTCTCTGTCCCCGCACCGGCCACTGAGCCCGTGGCCGGGACCGACCGCACGACCGAGTCCGGAACCGAACCCAAGACCGACTCCAAGACCGACTCCACGACCGGGTCCAAGGCGTCCACGGTGGACGACCTGGTCTCGGCGGCGTTCGACAACGTGACGGTCCCGAAGCAGGCGACTGCGCCCGCGGCGAAGACCGAGACGGAGCCGGTGGCTGAGCCGGAGCCCGCGGCTGCCGCGGAGCCTGTCGCGGAGGCGGAGCCCGAGGCAGCGCCTGCCGCGAAGGCGAAGACGAAGACGAAGACGAAGCCTGTGGTGGAGGCCGAGCCGGAGCCCGTCGCGGCGGCCGAACCCGAGGCGAAGCCCGAGCCCGTCGTCGAGACGGCACCGGAGCCGGAGGCGGCGCCCGTCGTCGCCGAGGTCACCGAGGTCGCCCCGAAGGCCGAGCCGGAGCCCGTCGTGGCGCCCGAGCCCGAGGCGAAGCCCGAGACCGGGCCCGTCGCCGCCACCGAGGTGACCCCGGAGCCGACGCCCGAGCCCGCGAAGGCGGAGCCGGAGCCGGAGCCCGTGATCGCCGCGGCCGAGGCCGAACCCGAGCTGGTCATCCAGCTCGTCCCGGAGCCCGAGACCGAGCCGGTCGTCGAGGCGGAGCCCGAGGCCGAGGCCGCCGCCGCCGAGAAGGCCTCCGACACGGAGGCCGAGGCCGAGGCCGCCGTCGCCGAAGTGACCCCGGAGCCGACGCCCGAGCCGGAATCCGGGCCGGAGTCCAAGCCCGAGCCCCTCGCGGCGGAGGCCGAGAAGCCGTCGGCGCCCGAGGCCAAGGCCGAGGCGGCACCGGAATCCCCCGCCGGGGGCGAGGACGCGGTCGCGTCCGAGGCCCCCGCCCTCCTCAGCGCCTACAAGGCCGCCGCCACCGCCCTGGCGAACCAGGGCCTCACCGACGCCCGCGCCAAGGTCTACCTGGTGCTGGACCGCTCCGCGTCGATGCGCCCGTACTACAAGGACGGCTCCGCGCAGGCCCTCGGTGAGCAGACGCTCGCCCTCGCGGCCCACCTCGCGCCGGAGGCGAACGTCCAGGTCGTCTTCTTCTCCACCGAGCTGGACGGCACCGGCGAGCTGACCCTCGCCGGGTACGACAACAAGATCGACGAACTCCACGCCGGCCTCGGCCGCATGGGCCGTACCAGCTATCACGCGGCCGTTGAGGAAGTGATCGCCCTGCACGAGAAGTCGGGCACCCCCGCGGAGCCCGGCCTGGTCGTCTTCCAGACGGACGGCGCCCCGGACGCCAAGACCCCGGCCACCCAGGCCCTGACGTCGGCGGCGAAGAGCCACCCCGGCCTCTTCTTCTCCTTCGTCGCGTTCGGCGAGCAGGACAACAAGGCCTTCGACTACCTCCGCAAGCTGAAGTCGGACAACACCGCCTTCTTCCACGCGGGCCCGACGCCCCGCGAACTCACGGACACGGAGATCTACGAGGGCGTACTGGCGAACTGGCGCCCGTAATCCCGCGCCGCAGCCCCACCCCGGCCGCCCGCTTCCCACCCTTCAAAAGGAGGAGCGGGCGGCCCACCCATGTCGGCTACGATTTCAAGGTTCGTAAGACGGCCGAAAGTCGAAGCAGTACTCGACCGGACGTCACCCCACGTAGCGACTCGGGAGCAGCCCGCAATGGCTCGACACCTCATCACCAGCGCCCTTCCGTACATCAACGGGATCAAGCACCTGGGCAACATGGTGGGGTCCATGCTCCCGGCGGACGTGTACGCCAGGTACCTCCGCCAGCGCGGCCACGACGTCCTCTACATCTGCGCGACGGACGAGCACGGCACCCCGGCCGAACTGGCCGCGAAGGAGCAGGGCCTCCCCGTCGCCGAGTTCTGCGCCCAGGCGCACGACGCGCAGAAGTCGGTGTACGACGGCTTCCAGCTGCGGTTCGACTACTTCGGCCGCAGCTCCAGCCCGCAGAACGCCGAGCTGACGCAGCACTTCGCCCGCAAGCTGAACGAGAACGGCTTCATCGAGGAGCGCGCGATCCGGCAGGTGTACTCGCCGGCCGACGGCCGCTTCCTGCCCGACCGTTACGTCGAGGGCACGTGCCCGCACTGCGGTTACGACAAGGCGCGCGGCGACCAGTGCGAGAACTGCACGCGCGTCCTGGACCCGACCGACCTGATCGACCCGCGCTCGGCGATCTCGGGTTCGACGGAACTCGAAGTACGCGAGACGACGCACCTCTTCCTCCTCCAGTCGAAGCTGCAGGGCGAGGTGGAGGCCTGGATCGACGAGGTCGCGGACGAGTGGCCGCAGCTCGCCTCCTCCATCGCCCGCAAGTGGCTGACCGAGGGCCTGCACGACCGCGCGATCACCCGTGACCTGGACTGGGGCGTGCCGGTCCCGGCCGACACCTGGCCGACGCTGGCCGCCGACGGCAAGGTCTTCTACGTCTGGTTCGACGCGCCGATCGAGTACATCGGGGCGACGAAGGAGTGGGCGGACGCGGCCCCGGAGGAGAACCGCGACTGGAAGTCGTGGTGGTACGAGCCGGCCGGCGCCTCCGACGTGCGGTACACCGAGTTCATGGCGAAGGACAACGTCCCCTTCCACAGCGTGATGTTCCCCGCGACGGAGATGGGCGTACGGGAGCCGTGGAAGAAGGTCGACCAGCTGAAGGCGTTCAACTGGCTTACGTACTACGGAGGAAAGTTCTCCACCTCCCAGAAGAGGGGCGTCTTCACCGACCAGGCCCTGGACATCCTCCCCGCGGACTACTGGCGCTACTTCCTGATCGCCAACGCCCCCGAGTCGGACGACTCGTCGTTCACGTGGGAGCACTTCACGGCGACGGTGAACAAGGACCTGGCCGACACGCTCGGCAACTTCGTCAACCGCGTCCTGTCCTTCTCCAGGAAGCGCTTCGGCGAGGAGGTCCCGGCGGGCGCGGAGGCGGGCGAGCCGGAGGCGAAGCTGGGCGAGGAGATCGCCGCGCTCCTCTCCGACTACGAGACCCAGATGGAGGCGCTCCAGTTCCGCAAGGCGGCGGCGGCGCTGCGCGCCCTGTGGTCGGCGGGCAACTCCTACCTGGAGGAGAAGGCCCCCTGGCTGGAGATCAAGACGAACCCGGAGGGCGCGGCCCTCACGCTCCGCACGGCGATGAACCTGATCCACCTGTACGCGGTGGTCTCGGAGCCGTTCATCCCGGCGTCGTCCGCCGCCATGCGGGCAGCCTTCGCCCTCCCCGCCGACACGGCGACCTGGGTGACGCAGGAGGGGGCGAAGTCCCTGGACTCCCTCCCCGCGGGCACCCCCTTCACGGTCCCCCCGGTCCTCTTCGCCAAGATCACGGACGAGGACCTGGAAACGTACAAGGAGCGCTTCGGCGGGGCGCCGGAGTAACGCACTCCCCCTTCTGACGGCCGGGGTGGCCGGACACCGCACGACGACGGTGTCCGGCCACCCCGTTCGCGTACGCGGAGCCGGGGGAATGACCAGGCATGCCCACGTGATCAACGAACTACGCGACGCCCAGGTCGCACCACACGTACTTGCCCCCGTTGCCGTTTCCCGGCAGTGGGTGCCAGCCCCAGACGTCCGCGCAGGCCTGGACGAGGACCAGGCCCCGGCCCGATTCCGACTCCGCCATGTCCGCCGCGTTCGTCAACGCCGGTGCTGGTTGCGGGGGTTCGGGGTCGCCGTCCCACGCACCGATCCGCAGGACCCCGTTCCGCCAGCGCAGGCGCAGGGCGGCGGGACCCTTCGCGTGGCACACCGCGTTGGAGATCAGCTCCGTCGCCAGGAGTTCGGCGACGTCGGTGAGGCGGATCAGGCCGTGGATCGTGAGGATGAGGCGGAGGGTGCGGCGGCAGACCGTCACCGCGCGGGGGTCCTGGGGGATGTGGAGCGTGTATTCCCAGGGTTCGACGGCGTTTTGCGGCATGCGTGAACTCCTTTCCATGAAGGGGAGTTGAGGTGGGGAGTAGTGGCATGCCGCAGCCGTCATGGCAGGACGGAGTGGTGCGCTTCCGGAGCCCCGAATTCGCAGAGTGTGCGTCGCGTCACCGACGGTATGGGTAAAATTTGGTACCGCGCAAGCCGCCACCGCCACCTGCCCCTCGAACGAGTCACTGCCTCACAACAGTTGAGGCAAGGAGGACGTCATGCCGCGTAGACGGCAACCCACGGCACGCCAGGAACGCTTGGGGACCGAACTGCGGAAACTACGCGAAGCCGCAGGCCTCAAGGCGCGCGAAGCCGCCGCGCTGATCGGATCCGACTCGGCACAGATGAGTCAGATGGAGTCCGGGATCGGCGGTGTGAGCGAGGAGCGCCTACGCAGGCTCGCCGCTCATTATTCTTGCGCGGACGCGGAGTTGGTCGAGTCCCTGGTGGCGATGGCGACCGATCGGACGCATGGCTGGTGGGAGGAGTACCGAGGCCTGTTGCCTACGTCGTTCATGGACCTGTCGGAACTGGAGCACCACGCCACCTTCCGGTGGGACGTGGACTGCCTGTACGTGCCCGGTCTTCTTCAGACAGAGGCATACGCCCAACGGGTCTTCTCGCACAGAGTGCCCGAGCTCCCTCGGCGTGAACTCGACTTGCGCGTCGAGCACCGCATGGCGCGGCGGACCATCATCGACGGCGCCCACTCCATCCCGTACACGGCAGTGGTGCACGAGGCGGCACTGCGCATCAAGGTCGGCGACCGCGCCATCTCGCAGGCCCAGCTCGCCCGTATCCAGGAACTCTCGGAGGACGATCACGTGACCGTGCGGGTCATCCCGTTCGCCATCGACGATTTCATCGATGCCGGAAGCGCGATGATCTTCTCGGGAGGGGCCGTCCCCAAGCTGGACACGGTCGTGCGGGACGCGCCTCACGGCTCGGCGTTCGTCGACTCCGAAGCCCAACTCACCAGCTTTCGGACGCTTTTCCGTAGGGTGGAAGCATCGTCACTCGAACCCGATCGGTCGCGTGACTTCATCCACAGGCTTGCGAAGGAGCTGTGAGGCGCACCATGACGACCCTCGGCAACTGGCAGAAGTCATCCTTTTCCGGTGGCGGCGACGGCAACGCCTGCGTCGAACTCGCCACCGAACCCCACGCCATCCGCCTCCGCGAGAGCGACACCCCCTCCATAGAACTCGTCACCACCCCCGTCCCCCTCGCCCACCTCCTCCACGGCATACGCCTCGGCACCCTCGGCAGCGCATAGGAGCCGTTCGGGACCAGTCCCGCGGGCAGGCCCGTGCTCAGGGCACCGAAGGCCCCGTCACCAACCGGCCCTTCGTGTCGTACGGCCAGACGTTCGGTGTGCAGCCGCGCATGCCCTTGATCTGCTGCATCATCGCCGGGGCCGGCTTGCCCGCTCCCGGGCACGTCACATGGCCGTGGCCGAGGAAGTGGCCCACCTCGTGGTTGATGATGAGGGCCCGGTACGCGTCCACGTCGGCGGCGTAGACCGGCGTCGCCAGCAGCCACCGCTTGAGGTTGACCACGACGTCCTTGCCCACACTGCAGTTGACCTCGCCACGGGTGTTCAGGCCGTAGCGGCCGCAGATCTCGTCGACCGTTCCCGGCGTCGCGAGCCGTACGACGAAGTCGCTGGTACCGCTGGAAACGCGCTTGAAGCCCGACCGGCCGTCGGCCGTCCAGCCGCGCCGGTCGGCCAGCACGCCCTCCACCTGTCGGGCGACATCCGTGGCCGACTGCTCAAGGCCGTCCTCTACGACGACCTTGTAGCGCAGCGTGCGGGCACCCTTCCCCACGGTCCCGCTCCCCCCACCGGCCGTGGTGAACGTGCCGGGCCCCGTCGACGGTATCGAGGGTGAGGAGGAGGAAGAAGAAGAGGACGAGGGCGAGGAAGCCGAGTCCGGTGACTCCGCGTCACCCGCACCGGACTCGCCCTCGTCCTCGGCGGACGCCGACACCGAGGGCGAAGGTGATGGCGAGGGCTGGTCCGACTGCCGGCCCGTCGCCTCGGGCGCCTCCTCCGAGTCGGAGGCCGCCGGCGTCGTCCCGTTCACCGCCAAGGCCGTCGCGGATAACACCGCCAGCGCGGCCAGGCCCCACAGCAGGGGCCCCTTCCCCCGCCGGCCGCCGCGCCCGCCGCCCCCGTGCGCGGAGCCTCTGCGACGGCGTCGGGATCGCGCGGCCGGGGGCTTGGCGGTCGAGGACCTGGCGACCGGGAGTGCGTCGGTCGCGCGGCGGTTGATCATGGTCATGAGCATCAAGAGTGAATACGGCATGTGATGGGTTCTGGCTCAAGGCATAACGAACTCATAACGCCCCCGGTCCGTACCGGACTTTGTGATCGTCCCGTAACAATTCCCGCCCGCTCCCCGTTCCCCGCCTCAACCGCCGTCGGCCGTACGGATACTGAGCCCATGCCACGCGTCCTGTTGATCGAAGACGACCGCGCCGTGCAGGAGGGTGTCCGGCTCGCGCTGCGCCGCCAGGGGCACGACGTCACCGTCGCCGGGACCGGCGAGGAGGGACTGGCCCGGCTGCGGACCTTCCGGCCGGACGTCGTCGTACTCGACCTGATGCTGCCCGGCCTCAGCGGTCTTGAGGTCTGCCGCCGGATCCGTACCGAGGACCAGGTGCCGATCATCATGGCGACCGCCCGGGGCGACGACACGGACATCGTGGTCGGGCTCGAAGCCGGAGCGGACGACTACGTCGTGAAGCCGGTGCAGGCCCGCGTGCTCGAAGCCCGTATCCGCGCCGTCCTGCGCCGGGTCGGCGGCGCGCCGAACCCCGACGGGGGCATACCGAAGATCGAGACCCACGGCGAGAACGGCGAACTCGCCATCGACCGGGCCGGGTTGACCGTCGCCCGGCAGGGCGTCCCGGTCCCCCTCGCCCCGTCCGAGCTGCGACTCCTGCTGACGCTCTCGGCCTCGCCCGGCCAGGTGTTCTCCCGCCAGCAGTTGCTGGAGGCGGTCTGGGAGCACAGCTATCACGGCGACTCACGGCTGGTGGACGCGTGCGTCAAACGGCTGCGCACCAAGATGGGCGACCCCGCCGGGCACCCGGTCTACATACAGACCGTGCGCGGCTTCGGCTACCGGTTCCAGTCCGGACACCAGCCACATGCTCAGTCCCAGCCCCAGCCCCAGCCCCAGCCCCACTCCCAGTCGCGGTGAAGTCGCCGTTGCGCGGTCTGCGCGGGCGGCTGCTCGTGGCCTTCGTGCTCGTCGCCGCCCTCGCCACCCTGACCACCGGTGCCCTCACCTTCCGGGAGGCCCGGACCGGCGTGCTCCAGCAGAGCCAGGACAACGTCATCAAACGGCTGCGGGATCACGTCAACTCCTTCGCCGCCGAGATCAGTTACCCCCCTACCCAGCCCGACCTGGAATGGGTCGCCGCGCAGGTGTCCCGCGCCGAACCCACGCAGAACTGGCGCGTCCTGGCCACCTACCGCGATCTGCGCGCCACCTCCACCCCGCAGGACGGGTTCACCGAGCTGTCGCCCGCCATGCGGTCGGCCGTGGGATCCCGCCGGGCCGCCGTCTTCCAGCGGGTGACCACGAAGGGCCGCTCCTCGCTCGTCGTCGGCATGCCCGTCACCTTCGGCTCACCCGGCGACCGCCCGGCTTCCGGGGTCGCGGTCTTCCTGACCGTGCCGCAGACCGGCGAACAGGGTTACGTCGACGCCCTGGTCACCGCCATCGGGCGGGCCGTCCTGCCCGCCCTCGGCCTCGCCGTCCTGCTCGCTCTGCTGGCCGCCCGGGGCGTACTGCGTCCGGTACGCGAACTGCGCCGCGCCACCCGCAGCATCGCCGAGGGCCACCTCGACACCCGGCTCGCGGTGAACGGCTCCGACGAACTCGCCGACCTGTCCCACACCTTCAACGAGACGGCCGCCGCGCTGGAGGAGTCCGTCGCCGAACTGCGGCGCATGGAGGCCCGCGCCCGCCGGTTCGTCGCGGACGTGTCGCACGAGCTGCGTACGCCGCTGGCCGCGATGTCGGCCGTCACCGACGTCCTCGACGAGGACGCGGACCGGCTCGACGGCGACACCGCCACGGCCGTACGGCTCATCAGCTCGGAGACCGTGAAACTGACCCGGCTGGTGGACGACCTGATGGAGATCTCCCGCTTCGACGCGGGCGCGGCAGGCCTGCAACTCGACGACCTCGATCTCGCGGAGTGCCTTCGCCACACCCTCGCCGCCCGCGCCTGGCTGGACACGGTGGACAGCGCCGGGCTCCCGGCACCCGGCGAACTGCGCGGCCGGGCCGACCCACGCCGCCTCGACGTGGTCGTCGCCAACCTGGTCGGCAACGCACTCCGGCACGGCGCCCGCCCCGTACAACTGCGCCTGTACGCGCGGGAGTCGCCCGGCGCCGATCGGGTCGCGGTCATCGAGGTGCTGGACAGCGGGTCAGGCATCCCCGCGGACGTCCTGCCGCACGTCTTCGACCGCTTCTACAAGTCGGACACGGCCCGGACCCGTTCGGAGGGCAGCGGCCTCGGCCTCTCGATAGCGGCGGAGAACGTCCGGCTGCACGGCGGTACGGTCCGGGCGGCGAACCGGGACGCGAACCGGGAGGGGAATCGGGAAAAGGGCGGCGGGGCGGTGTTCACGGTGGAGATCCCGCTGCCGCACGACGCGGACCCGAACCAGGAGCAGCAGCAGGAGCAGGAGCAGCAGAAGAAAAAAGAGATGGAGAAAGAAGGGGAGAAGGCATGAGCAGGGGCAGAGGGATCGGGCTGTTCGGCACGGCCGCCGCCGTCACCCTGCTGCTCTCCTCCTGCGGGTTCCCCTCGACCGGTATCCCCTCGACCGGTGTCGTGGAGGCAGGGGAGGCGGCCACCGGCATCCTGCCTTCCCAGGTCGTCTACTTCCTCAGGGACGGCAACCTGATCGGCGTCCGCCCCCAGGCCGGCACGCTCGACATCAGGACGGCCGTGGAGACGCTGTTCCGGGGGCCGGACATCGGCGGCCTCCAGAAGGGACTGACCACGGAGCTTCCTCCGCTGTCGGCCGCGCCGACGGTCGGTACGGACGACGGGAACGTGTCGGTCCTGCTGCCCCCGGGCACCGAGCCCCTGACCAGCACGGGCCTCGCCCAACTGACGTGCACGGTCAACGAAGCCCAACTCGTCGCGTCCCCGGGGACAAGTGCCGGGTCGGCACCCGGGGCCATGGTGTCGGTGACGATCCCCGGCACCTGGCACAGCGCCGGTTCCGACGAGACGTGCCCCGGAGCCGGCGCGCAGAGGGCCCTGGACACGCCTGGTCCGGGGCGTGTCGCCGGCTCCCGGTGACGCTGCCCGGGGCCCGCGCTCCCGTTACGGGACCCCGTTCCTGGCATGTGCACGATTCACCGTATGGTTTCGTCATGGCAGTCCCCCAGGTCATCCCGATCGCGTACGAGCCGCGCCACCGCACCGATGCCATCGGGCACTACGCGGAGGGGCAGTTCCTGGGGTCGGTCACCTACGCCTTCCCTGAGGATTACCGCCCCGACGACGGCTGGGAAGAGCACAAACGACTCTTCACGGTGCTCCACACCTTCGATACGCAGGGTCGGCACCGTGATTCGGAGATCTGGTGCGCCGGCACCTGGGCCGAGCAGCAGCGCAACCCGCAGGGTCCTGACTCGGTCCTCGCCCAGGCGCAGGCCCACCTCGCGAAACTGCTCCGCAGCCTCCCGCGGCGCCGCTACACGGACATCGCGGTCCAGCCCTTCCGACTGACCCGCGACGGCGTGCTGTTCGGCCTGCTGACCGGCGAGGACGAGGGCGAGCCGTGGGCCGAGCTCTACCCGGACCAGCTGGGCTTCGGCCCGCCGTGGGACGGCACGTACGACACCTGAGCGGGCCCCGGCGTCAGCCGATCCGCGTCAGGGCGTCCGGCTCCGCCTCCGCCTGGTCGAGGCCGAGGGACGTGCGGGCCGTGCTCACGTGACGGAGTCCCTCGACGGCCGTCCGTGTCACCAAGGCGTACTCGGCGGCCGTGCGGGCGGTGGCCAGCTCCTCCCTGGCGGTGCGCAGACGTTCGGAGGCGGCGGCGAGGGCCTGCGAGGCGATCACGTCGGCTCCCGCCCGGGTCCGTACGTCGGGGGCGGACAGGCTGCCCCCGAGCCGTACGACCCAGCGGTTGGCGTCGGCCTCCGCGTCCAGGTCGGACATCCCGCGCGCCCGGCCCGGACGGGGCCGCGCGACCACCGCTCCGACGATCAGCAACAGTGCGAGCAGCACGGCGAATCCCATGGTCCCCTCCGGTGATCTCGTCCGGCGCCGCCGGCGTCCTGCGAGATGTTCTCACCTCGCACCCGCCATCAGACGCCCTGGGGCTGTGCCCGTTCGACGAGCACCCTGTGTGTCACCTGATCACCTCCGCCCGATGGGTGTCGCGCACGGCGAACGGGCCCGGAACCGCCTTCGTTCCGGGCCCGTTCGCCCCACTGCCGACTCAGTCGACGGTCATGTCGGTCAACCGGTCAACCGGTCAACCAAGCAACCAAGCAACCGCCCGACCGCTCAACTCGCCGAAGCCGAAGCCGAGGCCGTGGCCGTGGCCGTGGCCGTCTCGGAGGCCGTCTCCGAGGCGCCCGGCTGCACCGCGTCGTCCGTGCCCTCGTGGGTCGCGTCCGGGTCGACGCCCATCGTGATGCTGCCGAGGACGCCCTTCGCGATGCCGTTCTTCTTGTACTTGAGCTTGAGGAGACCGCCGGCCGTGCCGGACTGGTCGTAGATCGTGTCCTCGGTGAGCGTCGTGCGCTCGGTCGTCGACGTGGAGTACGGCTCGACCTCCGCCGAGGCGAGCACCGACTCCTCGTCGAAGAAGAACTGGCCGGTGTGGCAGGTGTTGCCGCCCTCGTAACCGGCGTCCGTCCAGGTGCCGCCGACGTGCACCTTGGTGTGGACGTGGACGCAACGGCCCCGGTACCAGCCCGGGAAGACCGTCTTGAAGGTGACGAAGCCCTGCTTGTCCGTCTTCCACGTGCCGCGCAGGTAGCGCTTGTCGTCGGTGGGCTCCGCGTGGCCGCCACCGCCACCGCCGCCACCCTCGGGCGGGGAACCGGTCGGGGTGCCGGTGGGCACATCGGTGGGCGTGCCGCTGGGCGGTGTGCCGCCACCGCCGCCACCGCTGGAGAGGTCCTCGTAGCCGGAGTAGAGGCCCAGCGCGTCGCAGTGCCAGATGTCGACGGCGGCGTTCTTGACGGGCTTGCAGGTCTCGTTGTCGATCACCTTGAGACGGAGGGTCAGGGGAATGCCCTCTCTGTCCTCGGTGATGTCCTGCCTGAGCTTGTCGGCGTCGATGTAGTACGGCCCCTCGGTGGTCTCCGAGGTGAGCTTGTAGCAGCCCTCCGAGGAGGTCGAGGTGGCGGTCGGCGAGGCGCCCTTCGTCGTCTGGCCGGCGTTCGCGGTCGCGGCGACCGTGCCGCCCACACCCACCGCGGCGACCGCCGCGCCACCTGCCACGACCACCTTGCGGCGCGTCACGTTCCGCTTGTGTTTCGGCCCTTGGGCCGACTGGCTTCCTGTCAGGTTTCCCGTCATGAGCGAGGAAGCTAGGCAAGAAGGCTGTCAACAGCGTGGGCGCGGACTGTGGATTGCCGTTCGCGCCGGAAACGTGGCGCGAATCGGCCGTCCCGCGAGTCGGCGGCGGGAGTTCGGCGGACGCGGTTCAGCCGGTGCGGTCGGCCGCGGTCAGCGGCTGCCGCGTGTCTCGGCCGCCCGCCGCGACACGTCACGGACCAGGGCGGTCCGGTCCACGCGTCCGAGCGCTTCGGCGAGCCGGGTGAGCAGGTCGTCGGCGGCCTCTTCGCGTTCGGCGGCGGTCCCGGGGAGGGTGGCGTGCTCGGGGATACGGGCGAGGCAGGCGCGTACGGCCAGTTCGGCCGTTTCCCGCAGCCGGGGCTCCCGGACGGCGACGGTGACGTGCACGGACTCCGCGTCGAGGGTGCGGGTGTGATGGGCGATGCCCTCCGGCAGATACAGCACCTGGCCGGCCCGCAGATCCACGGTCCCGGCACCCGCCAGGTCCTGCTCCGGTACGTATCCGGGGCTCCAGTCGCCCGCCTCGCGCGGCGTGTCGTACAGGTACCAGCGCTTGGTCCCGGTGATCTGCACGACGAACAGATGGCCGTCGTCCCGGTGGACGCGCAGGCCGTCCTGGCCCGCCCTCGTCCAGAACGCAACGGCCCCTGTCCTGGCCGAGAACAGTCGTGCCAGCCGTCGGCACAGCTGTTGTGCGGGTCGGTGCCACTCGTGCAGGTTCTGCACGACCACGGTCGCCCCGGCCGCCAACTGGGCACGGACCTTCGCCCCGTCCACGTAGCCGCCCCGGGGGTCGCCGGACACGTGCATGACCCGGGTCAGTTCCTCGGGCGGCACGGGGGTGCCGCCGCGCATCGCGTTCAGCACCGGGTAGTGGAGCAGGCCGCAGTCCAGCCAGTCCTCCAGATCCTGCCGGGAGACGATCCCGGCGACGTCCGGCGAGGCGTCGAGGACGGCGTGCGCCTCGCCCCACGGCAGGCCGTCCGCGGCACGGGGGTCACGGCAGAGCAGCCGCAGCGCGTCCCGTGCTCCACCGGCCGCTGTCGTCCCAGGTGTCGTCGTCCCGGTCGTCGTCATCCGGTCTCCTCGATGAGTCGGTGCGTACGGCGCCCGCGGGTGATCGGGAACGCCCAGCGCGGCCAGGAATCCGGCCGCCGATCCCGCCACCGGTCCCGTACGGGCCAGCGCGCCCCGCAGCAGCGTCCAGGCCTCCTCCCGGTCGGCCCAGTCGGCGCCGAAGCGGGCGACCAGCTCGGCGCGGACGGCGTCCCGCCAGACGTAACCCGCGAGATAGGAACGCCAGTGCAGGACGCGGGTCTGCCGCAACAGGAGCAGCTCCGGAGCCCACCGCAGTCCGGTGCGGGCGGCCACGGCCGACGCGGCCTCCAGTGCCTCGGCCGCCGTTCGGCAGCCCGCGAGGTCCGCGTCCAGGGCCAGGTCCGCCGCCATCAGCCCGCGGCTGAAGTGCTCCTCCTCGGCGTAGAAACGGGCGAGGACCTCGGCGCTCTCCCCGTCGATCCCCAGCCGGGCGAGGAACGCGGTCGACCCGGCCAGCTGCTCCAGCAGCAGGGCCCAGCCCTCCGACCGCAACGGGTCGAACGTCCACCGCTCGGCGAGCGGGGCCCCCGCCGGACGCGACCCGTGCTCGGCGAGATGGGCCAGCTCGTGCTGCAGGTACTGGACCGTCACCGGAGTGACCGCGGTCGGCAGGGAGAGCAGCGAGGAACCGGGCAGCCGTACGGGCATGACCATGGACGGGGTGTTCGGACGCCGCAGCACCCGCACCCGGTGGCCGGGCGGCAGCAGCCCCCGCCGCCGCGCCTCCCCGACGAGCAGGGTGATCAGCTCGTTCAGCGGAGGCAAGGGCAGAGGCAGGGGCGGGGACAGAGACCGGGGCGGAGTCCCGCCGGACGGGCCGAGCAGGCCCTTGCCGAGCAGCAGCCAGCGCCAGTTGTACTCGGCGGTGGCCCGGCCGCGCAGCCCGGCCGGGCGGGCCCAGGCCTCGGCGGTCTCCGACAGATCCGGCACCGGGGCGGTCACCCCGGCGAGCCGCCGTACGGAGTCGCGGGGCAGCGGGAGCGCCGACTCGCCGCACCACCAGGGGAGTTCAGCGGGGGCGGGGAGTTCACCGGCGGTGCGGCGGCGGTCCGCCAGCCACCGCCACACCTCCCCGGTCAGCTCACGGGCCTCGGCGCACCAGATCTCGTACGAGGCCCGCCGACCGTCCTCGTCGGCCTCCAGATCGAGTACGGCCATGGGGGCGGGCACGGGTGCCGTCTCCCCCAGGAGCTCGGCGACGAACCGGGAAAGGCCCAGGCCGGCCAGCTCATCGGCGGCCCGCCGGGCGCGCTGGGCCGCCGGCACCGGATCCCGGCCGGGGAGCCCGGCACGCTCCAGCTGGAGGTCGGCGAGCAGATCCTCGATGGGGGCCGGGTGGGCGGCGGCGGTCACGGTGCGGGCACCTCCTGGGGTCCCGTCGCCGAAGGCCCCCGGGTCGTCGTCGGCTCGGGCGTCGTCGAAGTCGGCGGCCGGGGCGGTCCGGTCGGCGGCACGGCCCCCTGCCGTACGGCCAGGGAGGCCACCCACAGGCCCGCCACGCCGAAGCCCACGGCGGCGAGCGGCCAGGCCACGGCCGCGCTGCCGAGGTCGCCGACGGCCAGACCGGTCAGGATCAGGCCGCCCCCGGTGAACAGGCTGTTGAACAGCGAGGCCACGGACAGCACGGTGGCGCGGTGGCCGCTCTCGATCCGTTCGTTCATGGCCGCCCGGACGCCGGGCATGCACAGGCCGAACGCCGTGGAGAAGCAGACATAGCAGACGATCGAGACGGCCGGTTCCCGCACGGCCGCGGCGCAGCCGAGGGCGAGCGCGCCGACCGTGGACGCGGTGACGATGACGGTCCGGCGCGCCGAGGCCCGGCGCTTCTGCAGGCTCAGGGTCCAGCCGAGCAGCGGGATCTCCAGCAGCGAGCCGACGCTGCGCATCGCGCCGAGCACCAGCAGATCGCCGCCGACCAGTCCCTCGTACACGACTGTCCACTGCACGCCGGGGATGCCCCGGAACAGCCACAGCAGGGCGGTCGCGACGATCAGGGCGATCAGCACCTTGTCGCCCCGCAGGGTGAGCCGGGTCCCGGCCATGACCTCGCCGAACGACTCCCGCAGCCGGGGCACGAAGGCCTCCCGGGAGGTGCGGGCCTCCTGGGGCGCGAAGGCCTCCCGGGGGCGCTCCGGACTCGGCCGCCGTCCCTGCCCGGTCATGAGCCGCAGGGACAGTACGGCCGCCAGCGCGCAGGAGACGCCCGCGACGATCTGGGGCAGCGCCAGGTCCAGCGTGCCCAGCGCGGCGCCGGTCAGCGTGCCCAGTACGAGGCCGGCGTTCTCGGCGATCTTTCCCTGGGCGAAGAGACGGTCCAGGCCGCGCGGATCACCGGCACCGGTCTCGTCCACGGCCCAGGCCTCCAGGGCGCCGGACGCGAAGGTGCCGCCCAGCGCGGCGAGGAGGACCCCGGCGGCGGCGACGTACACGCTGCCGCTGAAGAAGAGGGCGCTGTAGCCGACCGCCCGCAGTACGAAGCTGATCGCGACCGAGACGCGGCGGCCGAGCAGGTCGGCGAGGACGCCCGTCGGAATCTCGGAGACCCCTTCGACGATCCACACCGCGGCGATCAGGGCGAACACCGCGCCCGAGCCCATGCCCAGCGACTGCAGCAGCAGGACCGACGTCACGGTGAGGAGCATGTCGGCGAAGTAGTCGAGGCCGGACACCAGCAGATAGCCGCGGCGGACACGGCTGACGCGGGCGGCGCGGGCGGCGCGATCCCGGTCGGCGTCCTGAGAGGACCGGGAGGTCACCGAGCGGCCCCGTCCACCGGTCCGGCACCCTCCACCAGTCCGGCGCCGACCGCCCTGGCGTAGGCGGGGGTCCCTGCGGCGCCCTCGGGCACCGGCGTCCCGGTGTCCCACAGCCAGCGCAGTGCGGCGACGGTGTCACCCGTGAGGCGTACCCGGCGGACGCGTTCGCCGGCCGGGACCGAGATGACGGCGAGCGGCGCGGGACGGCGTTTGACCAGCAGCAGGGCCTCGGTCCACGGGTCGACGGTGCCCCGCTCACGCAGCAGCCTGCCGTACCCGGGTACGTCGAACGTGGCCTCCGCGGTCCAGGCGCCGGACACCAGACGGGGGCGGCCGGAGGGGTACGGGCGGGCCGTGGCGTCGGCCTTGGCGCCGCCGAAGAGGTGGGCGTCCTCGAAGGCGAAGGCCTCGGCGACCCAGTCCTCCTGCCGGGCGATCCAGTCGCAGGCGTGCAGGAACCCGGCGAAGGCGGCCGACGCGGTGGCCGCGGGCGGGAACACCGACCCGGGCTGGGCGGGCCGCCGCTGCCAGAACTCGCTGTCCAGGAAGGTGTGCAGGCCCTCCGCGCCGGTCCGCCCGTAGTACGCGAAGAAGGTGACCGGGAAGCTGACGTTCAGCACGTCGGCGAGGGTCTTGCGACGGCGGGCCTGCTCCATGTCGAAGCCCGGCCCGCTGGTGCCCTCGGCGACGACCGCGCGCTCGGCCGGGGGCAGCGCGGCGAGCAGTTCGGCCCGCCGGCCGGGGGTCGCGTTGAGGACGCGCCAGGTCGTGTCGGTCAGCCGGGCGTAGTCGAGCCGGGTGTCGAAGCCGGTGTCACGGGTCATGAGGCACTCCACCAGTGGCCGGCCCGGCGGGCGAAGCGCCGCACGCTGTCCGTCAGTTCGTCGGCGCTCATGCCCTCCGCCTCGGCCATCACCGACCGCAGGTGGGGAGCGCGGGGGAGCAGCGCGTCGGCGAGTTCCCAGACCTCGTCGCCGACCGGCCAGTCGTGCTTGTCGTCGACCAGGCGCACTCCGCCCTCGAAGCGGCGGACGAACGTGCCGCTCATGTGCGCCTCGACGACCCGGTCCCAGGCGATGTCGTCGTCGCTCGGCAGCACCGGCGGCAGCCCGCGCTGCACCCGCAGGCCGTAGAGGTGTCCGACGTCGATGGTCATCAGGCAGTCGGCCCGTTCCGCGATGCGCGTCATCAGGGTGAGGACGTCCCGGTCGCCGACCACGAAGGGGTAGGGCGCGTTCTCGATGGTCAGCGGGCGGCCGATGACGTCCTGGGCGTGCTTGACGCGGTCCACCGCCCAGTCGACGGCCTCGTCGACGAGCGGCATGGGCACCAGGGACTCCAGCAGGGTCTCCCCCTCGCGCGTCCACATCGCCAGGTCGACGTTGAGCCAGGGCGAGTCCAGTTCGTCGGCGCGCTGCCCGAGGAGGCGCAGCAGCCGGTCGTCGAGCGGGTCGGTGCCGCACACGTCCAGGTCCAGCGGGTGGAACAGCGCGTGCAGCCCGTGCCGGCGGCAGAACTCGGCGCAGCGCAGGGCGAGTTCCTGGTCCGTGGCGAGGATCCCGACGCTGTACCAGGTGGCGGTGGAGCCGAGCCGGGTGGCCGTCTCCTCCGCGATGTCCATGTCCTTGATCGAGTCGCAGCTGAAGCAGATCCCGTGGACGCCGGGCGGGCCCAGTGCGGGGATCGGGGAATCCGTGCCGATGGCTGTGGGCATGTGGTCGGTGCCTCCCATGCGCTAGTCCCTCCCGTGCGGGCCGACGGCGCCCGGGGTCTGCGCGAAGCCCGCCTCCCGCGCCGTGGCCTCGGTGCGTTCGATCAGGTCGTGCAGCGGGACCCGGTCGTGTCCCGGGCGGGGCAGCAGCGCTTCGAGGCCGCCTCCGTCCAGCAGGGGGAACCCGGCTTCGGCGTCCTCCAGCAGGCGTTCGGTGAAGAGGTTGGGCGCATGCCGCAGCGAGACCACGTCGAGCTGCAGCCGGGCGTGCGACGCGCGAGGGAGGTCCGTGTCGTCTCCGATGGAGGCGAGCGCGAGTTCTCCCTGCGCCAACGCCCCGTCGATACGGTCCTGCCACTGCTTGCGGAAGGCCCTCAGCGTGTCGCTGAACCGCTGTACCTCGGGCAGTTCGAAGAGCGTGAAGGGGCTGGGCAGCTCGTCCGGGTCGAAGACGACGCCGAACCGCCGGGCGTAGAAGTCGCGGATCGGCGTGCCCTCGTAGAGCACGAGCGCGGTGTAGAGGTGGTCGTGCGGCACGTAGTCGTAGAAGCCGGCCTCGCGCAGGAACTCCGTGTTGGCGCGGATGTCGGCCAGGGTGGTGGCCGGGTCCAGCATGATGAAGTCGAGGGAGATCTCGATGCCGAGGCGCTTCAGCAGGCGTACGGCCGCGACGTTGACCTCGGGTTTCACATGCTTGGCGAGCCGTTCCAGGACGGGTTCCGAGGCGGACTCGATGCCCAGCTCGATGAACCGCAGCCCGCGTTCCTTCAGCCGGGGCAGCACCTCGGCGGCCTTGAGGATCTGGTTGACCCGGGTGCCGAAACTGAAGGTGACCTGCGGATCTGCCTCGTACAGCGCCTCGGCGACCTCCAGGGCACGGGCCGGCGAGACGAAGAAGTTGGCGTCGCTGAAGTACACGTGCTCGTAGTTGACGCCGTGCCGCTCACGGAAGTGGAGCAGCTCGGCGACGACCCGCTCCGCCTCGCGCGAGCGGTACTTGCGGCCGATGGTGAGCACCCCGCAGAACGAGCAGTCGTACGGGCAGCTGCGGCTGCTGCAGATCGTCAGCGCCGCCTTCAGCCGGCCCTGCACCTCGTCGTAGTACGTGAGGTCGGGGTAGCCGGAGTGCGAGGTGAACTCGGCGTCGGGGAACGGGATCAGGTCGAGATCGGGTACGAAGTCCCGGTCCGCGTTGACCAGGAGGTCACCGCCGTCACCGTTGCCGTCGCTGTCTCCTGTGCCGCTGCTGGTGCCGGTGCCGTCGGGAGCACGCCAGGTCGTGCCCTTGATCGCGGTCAGTCCGGCGCGGTCGTCGAGGCCGCGGACGAGTTCGAGCATGGCCTCCTCGCCCTCGCGCCGGACCACGACATCGACGCAGGGGTGGCGGCGCAGGATGTGCTCGTGCACGGCGGTGGCGTGCGGGCCGCCGAGGACGATCAGGCACTCCGGGCGACGGCTCCTGATCCACTCGGCCATGGCGACCGCCGCGCGGAACGACTCGTTGTAGACGGAGAATCCGACGACGTCGAAGCGGTCGAGCCCGTAGAGCGCGGCCAGTTCGACGGCGTCGTCCTCGGAGTCCCCGAAGTCGAAGCCCGAGCTGGGGAAACCGGCTCTCTCCAGGTAGGCCATGATGTACGCCAGCCCGATGGGCTTGGACTTGCGGCGGTCGGAGAACCCGACCGAGGGGTTGACGAAGGCGATGGCCGGCCGGGTCAGCGTGCCCATCTCACACTCCCTCCGACGCGGACGCGGACACGGACACGGGCACGGCGAGCAGGACGCCACGCCGGGTGAGGCCGAGCAGGAAGTCCCGGTCCGGTGCGGACAGGGCTTCGAGGTCCACGGGGCGGCGCAGGGCCTCGCGCCAGACCCGGGACGCGTGGCGGTTGAGCTTCAGACAGGACCGTGCCGGTCCGGCGAGCGGCACGTAGACATGGCCTGCCTGGTCCAAGTAGGGCAGTTCCGAGGTGATGCGCTGCATCGGCGGGCTCTCCGAGTTCCGGTCCGGCACGACGGATCTCGGGCCCCCGGCGTCTCCCAATCGCACGCCGGGGCCCCGAGGGAGCGGTCAGGCGTAGATCTTGCCGAGCATCTTGGTGTAGCTGGCGCCGCCGAGGCTGACGATGTCCGCCTCGGGGGTCTCGACCTCGTCGAACCCTGCGATCTCAAGTTCGTCCTGGGTGCGCTCGGTCAGCGACTTGCGGACCGGCTTGTGCTGGTTCTCCGCGCTACGGGCCATCGTTGGTCTTCCTCTCGTCCGGCCCCGGGCAGCCTGGGGCCCATCCGAAGTCGCCCCGGGGAACGGGGAGACCGCGTGCTGGAGGAGCGTGCGGGGAGGGGCAGTTCGCGGTCAATGAGGTGTATGGCCGGTAAGTGACGTCGCGCGGCGAAGCGTCGAGGAGCGTGCGAGGGGGCGCGTTCTCCACCGGGTCAGGCCCCGCAACGGGGTGCCGGCCAGGACGGAGCCTCGGCCCGCCCGGGTGACTCACGGTTACGACGGACGCGTACTGTCCGAATCCTTACGTCCTGAGAAAAACCACTATCACCCGTATGGGGGTCATTGAGGATTCACTGCTCGTCATCGCCCATCCATGCCACTGTGTGACTCATGGCAGACGACCCCGACGCCACCGCGCCCGACACCGCTGCGCCCGGAGAGACCGACGGCGAGACTCCCGGTGAGGCCGCGGCCGCCCAGGAGCGTTCCTTCTGGGAGACCCGTCGCCGGTACCACGACCTGGACGACGACGAGGCGGGGCGCCGCGAGAAGCGCCGCCTCAGCAGGGAGTCCCGGCGCATGAACCTCGACGTACGGGTGCACCGCTACGCCCGCAGCCACGGCGAGGGCCCGCTCCCGGGCGACCTCCGCCTTCCGCCGCTCCCGGACGACGAGAACGACCAGGACCCGGGCTGAGCAGGCAAGCCCGGCGTGCTCCGAAGGGGCGCGGGGCGGTGACATTCGCGGCTCCGCCGCGTGGGCGCGCCCAGCCACGACGAACCTGCGGACGAAACAGCGCACTCCGGCGGAGCGCTCCGCGGGTCCGGCCCGAGGGCCGGACCCGCGGGGTCCTACTTCGGCTGCGGCTTGCGCACCGAGATGTGCAGTTCACGCAGCCGCGCCTCGTCCAGCTCCGTCGGCGCGCCCATCATCAGGTCCTGCGCGTTGCCGTTCAGCGGGAACGCGATGGTCTCCCGGATGTTCGGCTCGTCGGCGAGGAGCATGACGATGCGGTCGACGCCGGGGGCGATCCCGCCGTGCGGAGGGGCGCCGAAGCGGAACGCGCGCAGCATGCCCGCGAACTGCTCCTCGACCGTCTCACGGTCGTAGCCCGCGATCTCGAAGGCCTTGAGCATGATCTCCGGCTCGTGGTTCCGGATGGCGCCGGAGGACAGCTCGACACCGTTGCAGACGATGTCGTACTGCCAGCCCAGGATGTCCAGCGGGTCCTGGGTCTCCAGGGCCTCCAGACCGCCCTGCGGCATCGAGAACGGGTTGTGCGAGAAGTCGATCTTCCCGCTCTCCTCGTCCTTCTCGTACATCGGGAAGTCGACGATCCAGCAGAAGCGGAAGACGCCCTCTTCGAAGTGCCCGGCGCGCTTGGCGGCCTCGACGCGCACGGCGCCCATGATCTTGGAGACCTCGTCGAACTCGCCCGCGCCGAAGAACACCGCGTGGCCGGCCGCCAGCGACAGGCGCTTCGTCAGCTCGGCGACGTTCTCGTCGGTGAGGAACTTGGCGATCGGGCCCGTCAGCGAACCGTCCTCGGCCACCCGCACCCAGGCGAGGCCCTTGGCGCCCTGCGAGACCGCGTAGTCACCGAGCTGGTCGAAGAACTTGCGGGACTGCGCGGCCACGTCCGGCACCGGCAGGGCCCGTACGTGCTTGCCCGCGAAGGCCTTGAACTCCGAGCCCTCGAAGATGTCGGTGATGTCGACGAGCTCCAGCTGGGCCCGCAGGTCCGGCTTGTCGGAGCCGTACTTCAGCATCGACTCGCGGAACGGGATCCGCGGGAAGGGGGAGGTGACGTGCCGGCCGTTGCCGAACTCCTCGAACAGCTCGGTCATGAGCTTCTCGATCGGCTGGAAGATGTCCTCCTGCTCGACGAAGGACATCTCCACGTCGAGCTGGTAGAACTCGCCCGGCGAGCGGTCCGCGCGGGCGTCCTCGTCACGGAAACAGGGCGCGATCTGGAAGTACCGGTCGAAGCCCGAGATCATCAGCAGCTGCTTGAACTGCTGAGGGGCCTGCGGCAGCGCGTAGAACCGGCCCGGGTTGAGGCGGGACGGGACGACGAAGTCGCGCGCGCCCTCCGGGGAGGTGGCGCTGAGGATCGGCGTCGCCATCTCGTTGAAGCCCAGCGTCGTCATCTTGTGCCGGATGGCGGAGATGACCGAGGTGCGCAGCAGGATGTTGCGGTGCATGCGCTCACGGCGCAGGTCGAGGAAGCGGTACTCCAGGCGCCGCTCCTCGTTCACACCGTCCTCGGTGTTGATCGTGAAGGGCAGCGGGGCGGCGGCGCCGAGCAGCTCGACCTCGCTCACCTCGACCTCGATCTCGCCGGTGGGCAGCTCCGAGTTCACGTTCTCCGTGCCGCGGGAGACGACCTTGCCGTCGACCCGGACGGTGGACTCCTTGGAGACCTTGTCGAGGGCCTCGTACGCGGGGGTGCCGGGGCGGGCGACGAGCTGCGTGATGCCGTAGTGGTCCCGCAGATCGATGAAGAGGATGCCGCCCAGGTCGCGCCGATTGTGCAGCCAGCCGCTCAGCCGGACGTCGCTGCCGACGTCAGAGGCGCGGAGCTCGCCGCAGGTGTGGGACCTGTACCGATGCATCGTCGTTCATCCAGTCTTCGCGATCGGGGACATGTTTCACGTGAAACACGTGCAAGCGTACCGGCCGCCCCGTGATCGCCGTCCGCAATAGTTCGCGGGGCCGCTCCCGGACTGCTCCCTGGCCGGGCCGGCGTCGGCGCCCACCCACGTCCGACCTCCCTCGGTGGCATCCTTCGTTCACCTGTTCATACAGTGGGTCAATGCGCACAGGTGATCCCCTTCCCTCCGTGGGGGACGTCCTCGCCACCCTCGCCACCGGCCTGTGGAGGTGGGACGACGCCGCCGGGAAGGTCACCCTCGATGCCGAGGCCGCCCGGCTCCTCGGCCTGCTCTCGCAACCGACCGTGCTGACCGAGGCAGGCGTACGGGCCCGTTTCCACCCCGTCGACTGGAACGAGGTCAACGGGGTCGTCCAGCTCGCCGCCGCCGAGGGAACACTCGCCGAGCTGCGGCTGCGCGTCATGGACGACAAGGGCCGCGTGATCCGTACCGTACGCAGCCGTTCCAAGCCCTCGATCGACCCGGCCACCGGGGCGTACCAGCTGATCGGCACCCTCCAGGAGGTCACCGAACCGCCGCCGGGCGCCGCGGCGCGTTCGCCCGTGACCGGTGACTGGCGGCGCTCCCGCGAGGCGTTCCTGCTGGACGCGGGGCGTGCGCTGGCCGAGGCACGGAACACGGAGGAAGTGCTGCGGGTCGCGGCCGGCCTGTCGATGCCCGGGTTCTCGCCGGACGGGCTCGCGGTCTTCGGCGCGGAGGCCGACCGGCTCACCGTCATCGGCCACTTCGGCCAGCAGCCGGGGGACGAGGAGCCGTTCTCGCACATGCCGCTGGACACGGACTACCCGGCCGCGGAGGTCGTCCGTACCGGCCGCGCGGTCTATCTGTCCTCCCCGGACGACTACCGGGGCCGCTATCCGGCCGCCTGGCCGCTCGCCCAGGGCTTCGCCCGCCAGTCCTGGGCGTTCCTGCCGCTCACGGTGGCGGGGCGCACGATGGGCGCGTGGATGGCGGCCTTCACGTATCCGGTCACCTTCACTCCCGACGAGCGGTCCGTACTGACGACGGTGGCGCGGATGCTGGCGCAGGCCCTCTCGCGGGCCGGGGTCGCCGAGTCCGAGCGGGAACTCACCGACGGCCTCCAGCGGTCGATGCTGCCGACCCTTGGGCCGAAGATCCCCGGGATGAGCGTCGCGGCCCGGTACGTGCCCACAGGCGGCGGGCTTCAGGTGGGCGGCGACTGGTACGACATGATTCCGCTGCCCGGCGGCACCTCGCGGACGAGCCCCGGGGGCGGCCGCTTCGCGCTGGTCATCGGCGACGTCCAGGGCCACGACGTACGCGCCGCGGGGCTGATGGGGCAGCTGCGGATCGCGCTGCGGGCGTACGCCTCGGAGGGCCACCGCCCGGACGCGGTCCTCTCCCGCGCCTCACGCTTCCTGTACGGGATCACGTCCGACGAGGAGATCCTGGACGCGCGCTTCGCGACCTGCCTGTACGTGGAGGTGGACCCGGAGAGCGGCGTGCTGGAGATAGCCAGGGCCGGGCACCCGGACCCGGCGATACGCATGGCGGACGGGACCGTGCTGACCCGGCCCACCGCGGGCGGGCTGCCGCTGGGCATCGACCCGGACGCCGACTATCCGACGACACGGCTCGTGCTGGAGCCCGGCGAGACGATGCTGATCTGCACGGACGGGCTGATCGAGACCGGCGGGCACGACCTGGAGACCGGCTGGCTCAGGATCCGCAAGATCCTGGAGAGCCACGACGGTGACATGGAGGTCCTCGCCGACGCGCTGGTCCAGGCCGTGCACGGGCCCTCCTCGCACCACACGACCGGGCCGCTGGCGGACCGCCGCGAGGACGACATCGCGGTGCTGCTGCTGTGCCGGGTGGGGGAGGAGGGCTGCGATCCCGACGCCTCGGCGCCCACACGGGTCACCGTACGGCGCACCATGCTGACCGTTGCGCAGGCCGAGCCGCACAAGGTCGCGATGGCTCGGCAGCAGCTGCGGGAGTTCCTGCACGACTGGACCTCCGCCGACCAGGTCGACTCGGCGGTCCTGCTGGTCTCCGAGATGGTCACGAACGTACTCGTCCACACGGACGCGGACGCGCTGCTGGCCGCCGAGATGACGGGCGCGGCGGGCGCCCGCCGGATACGCATCCAGGTGACGGACGGCAGCGACGACCTCCCCCACAAACGCCACCCCGGCGAACTGGCCTCCTCGGGCCGGGGCCTGGTCCTGACGGAACTCCTCGCCGACGCATGGGGGGTTGACCCCCGAGGCGAGGGCAAGAGCATCTGGTTCGAGCTGTACGAGGACGCGTAACGCCTGGCCCCCGCCAGCAGGGGGCCGGGTCCCGATTCGCAGAATCGATACCCCCCGCCCCTATCGGGTGAACATCCTTGCTGTGGACATGAGTTGCCTCCCCGCGTGCCTACTTTCCGAGGCGGAGGTGATGCTCGATGGACGAGCAGAACAAGATGCACGAGCAGGACAAGCAGAACAACCCGCCGCGGAACACGGCAGCGGCACCACGGCGGGACGCGATCGAGATCAACGACTTCGTCTACGCGGCGACAGGTGTGCGCGTGCGGAGGCTGACCCTGCCGGACGGATCGCACTGGTTTCCCGCGGTCGACGTGTGCAGGGAACTGGGCTACGTCCACACCGGCTCGGCTCTGCGAAATGTCGCGGACAAAGGAAGTTTTGGAAGTGCCGAGACCGTACTTGGGAGACACTCTCTCAGCGTTCCCGCAGGTAGAGAGTGGCGAAGAGACATGAATCTCGTGAACCTCGAAGGGCTGATCCGACTGGTCAACGGCTGTACGAAACCGCAGTCGCAGCCTTTCAAAGCATGGGTCTCCAAGGTCGTCGCCACCATCCAGCGCGACGGTTCCTACTCCCTGGAACCGGCCGCCGCGCAACCCACGCCCGACGCCGCCACCGCGTACGTCATGCCGCAGCAGGTCGCCGACGCGATCGTGCGGCTCGAAGAGCGGAACATCCGGGCGGACGAGTTGCTGCTCGCCGGCCAGGAGGAGCGCGGCGAACTCCTGCGGCGGATCAGCGACAGCCAGGACGCGATGGCCGAGACGCAGCGGCAGATCAGCCGCAGTCAGAATCTGATGGCTGAGGCGCTGCAGCAGATCGCCGAGGCCCTCGGGCGGCCCCACAGCAGCCCCGGGCCGACCCCCGCGCCGGAGCCGGAGTCGCAGCCCGAGCTGACGCCCCAGGAACTCCTCGCCTCCTGGCAGGCGAAGAACCTCGTCGTCACGGGAGACGTCCACGCGGTGGCCGCCTACCTGGCTCCGGCCCTTCTGCGCGGCGGCGCCCGCCACCGACTGGAGGAGATCGCCGCCCGTACGGGTCTGTCGCAGGAGCGTGTCCATGACTGCGTACGGATGCTGATCAAGCGGCGGTGTGTGCGGCAGGCGGGCTGTGACGCGGACGGGGCGCCGGTCTACGTGCTGCCGTAGTGCTGAGGGAGGCATACGAAACAGGCCCGAAGTCGCAAAACGAGATTGCGGCTTCGGGCCTTTCCGTACCGTATCGGACCGAGCGGGTCGGTCGTACGGGAAACGCTACATTCCACCCTCGGACATCCCGTGGACCGCCGGGACCGTGCCCAGCCGGCCCTTCTGGAAGTCCTCGAACGCCTGCTGGAGCTCGTCGCGGGTGTTCATCACGAACGGGCCGTAGTGGGCCATCGGCTCACGGATCGGCTGTCCGCCCAGGATGACGACCTCCAGGTCCGGGGTGTTCGCGTCCTGCTTCTCGTCCGCGCGGACGGTCAGCGAGGAACCCTCGCCGAAGACGGTCGTCTGCCCGGTGTGCACCGGTCGGCGCTCCGCTCCGACACTGCCGCGCCCCGCCATCACGTACGCGAGGGCGTTGAAGTCCTCGCGCCACGGGAGGGTGAGCTCGGCGCCGGGCGCCACGGTCGCGTGGATCATGGTGATCGGCGTGTGCGTGATGCCGGGACCCTCGTGGCCGTCCAGCTCACCGGCGATGACCCGCAGGAGCGCACCGCCGTCGGGGGTGCTGAGCAGCTGCACGGAGCCACCGCGGATGTCCTGGTAGCGCGGCGCCATCATCTTGTCCTTGGCTGGCAGGTTCACCCACAGCTGGAGCCCGTGGAAGAGGCCGCCCGACACGACGAGCGACTCCGGCGGGGCCTCGATGTGCAGCAGGCCGGAGCCCGCCGTCATCCACTGGGTGTCGCCGTTGGTGATCGTGCCGCCGCCACCGTTGGAGTCCTGGTGGTCGAAGACGCCGTCGATGATGTAGGTCACGGTCTCGAAGCCGCGGTGCGGGTGCCAGGGGGTGCCCTTCGGCTCTCCCGGCGCGTACTCCACCTCACCCATCTGGTCCATCATGATGAACGGGTCGAGGTGGCGGTAGTTGATCCCGGCGAACGCGCGTCGGACCGGGAAACCCTCACCCTCGAAGCCGCTCGGTGCGCTGGTCACGGTGAGCACGGGACGGGCGACGGCCTCTGCCGATGCCGCCACACGGGGCAGGGTCAGCGGGTTCTCGACGGTCACTGCAGGCATGTCGGTACCTCCTTGTGCTCGGAGTTTAGTTGAACGTAGAACTTCTTGCCACCCGGAACACGGAACGCCTGGAGGGAATTCCCTCCAGGCGTCCTGCGTGTGGTCGGGGTGGTGCTGTGGCACGGCTGCGGCCGGTTTGTGGCTGTTCGCGCAGTTCCCCGCGCCCCTGAAAAACTGCGCAGTTCCCCGCGCCCCCCCAAAAGACCGCGCGGTTCCCCGCGCCCCAAAAGACTGCGCAGTTCCCCGCGCCCCTAAGGGACCGCGCGGTTCCCCGGGCAGCGGAAGGGGTGCGGCTGGAAGACCGGGCAGTTCCCGGGGCCCGGGAAGGGGCGCGGGGAACTGCGCGATCGGTCCCCGCCGGGACGCGGCTCATCACGCGCCCGGGCCACCCCGGGCCCTCCGGCCGAAGGCTCAGCCGTACATCCGGCGCATCGCGAAGTCCACCATCTGCTCGACCGCCTTCGCGTCGAAGACGATGCGGTGCTCGCCCTCCATGTCGAGGACGAAGCCGTAGCCGGTGGGGAGCAGGTCGATCACCTCGGCTCCGGTGATCACGAAGTACTTGGACTCCTTGCCTGCGTACCGGCGCAGTTCCTTGAGCGAGGTGAACATCGGGATCACGGGCTGCTGGGTGTTGTGCAGCGCCAGGAACCCGGGATTGTCGCCGCGCGGGCAGTAGACCTTGGACGTGGCGAAGACCTGCTGGAAGTCCTCGGGGGTCAGCGACCCCGTGGTGAACGCGCGCACCGCGTCCGCGAGCGACGGCGGCGACGGCTCGGGGTAGAGCGGCGGCTGCTGGCCGTACCCGCCGACCCCGCCGACACCACCGGGCATCTGCTGCTGCGGCGGCGGCTGGGACTGCGCGTACTGCTGCTGCCCCGGTCCCACGTTCTGGTCGTAGCCGTACATGGGGGCAAGAGTACCGAGGGCACGGGGGCCCAAGGTCGTCCCGGCCGTATTTCCTCGAACAGGTGGCGGACCCGTCGGCCCGCACCCGAATGTAGGTCCTGCCCGGGAGCGCCGCCGGCAGGCCCGGCTCGTAGACCATGCTCACACTTGGGCGAACAGGGGTTGCGTCTTATTACCGACGGGTAGCATCATCGTAGCTACTAGTTGGTACGCGAACCAGATGCGCACCAGACTCGAATCAGGTAGCGCGAACCAGGTACGAGGACTCACCACCTCCCCGATCCCTTAACGGAGCCGTCGCCATGGGGCACTACAAGTCGAATCTCCGCGACATCGAGTTCAACCTCTTCGAGGTGCTCGGGCGCGACAAGCTGTACGGCACCGGCCCGTTCGCGGAGATGGACACAGAGACCGCCAAGAGCATCCTCGAAGAGCTGACCCGCCTCTCGGAGAACGAGCTGGCGGAGTCCTTCGCGGACGCCGACCGCAACCCCCCGGTCTTCGACCCGGAGACCAACACGGCGCCCGTCCCGGCGTCCTTCAAGAAGTCCTACAAGGCCTTCATGGACGCCGAGTACTGGCGGCTGGGCCTGCCCGAGGAGATCGGCGGCACCACCGCGCCCCGCTCCCTGATCTGGGCGTACGCGGAACTGATCCTCGGCGCGAACCCCGCGGTCTGGATGTACTGCTCGGGCCCCGCCTTCGCGGGCATCCTCTTCGAAGAGGGCAACGAGGTCCAGAAGCACATCGCGAAGATCGCCGTCGACAAGCACTGGGGCTCCACCATGGTGCTCACCGAGCCGGACGCCGGCTCGGACGTCGGCGCCGGCCGCACCAAGGCGGTCCAGCAGGAGGACGGCTCCTGGCACATCGAGGGCGTCAAGCGCTTCATCACGTCCGGTGAGCACGACATGGAGGAGAACATCCTCCACTACGTCCTCGCGCGGCCGGAGGGCGCCGGACCCGGCACCAAGGGCCTGTCCCTCTTCCTCGTACCGAAGTTCGAGTTCGACTTCGAGACCGGCGAGCTGGGCGAGCGCAACGGCGTGTACGCGACGAACGTCGAGCACAAGATGGGCCTCAAGGCCTCCAACACCTGCGAGATGACGTTCGGCGACCGCCACCCCGCCAAGGGCTGGCTCATCGGCGACAAGCACGACGGCATCCGCCAGATGTTCCGCATCATCGAGTTCGCCCGCATGATGGTCGGCACGAAGGCGATCTCCACGCTCTCCACGGGCTACCTGAACGCACTGGAGTACGCCAAGGAGCGCGTCCAGGGCCCCGACCTCGCGCAGTTCATGGACAAGACCGCGCCCAAGGTCACCATCACGCACCACCCGGACGTGCGCCGCTCGCTGATGACGCAGAAGGCGTACGCGGAGGGCATGCGCGCGCTCGTGCTGCACACCGCCGCGATCCAGGACGAGATCCAGGTCAAGGAGGCCGAGGGCGAGGACGCGTCCACCCTCGAAGCGCTCAACGACCTGCTCCTGCCGATCGTGAAGGGCTACGGCTCCGAGAAGGGCTACGAGCAGCTCGCCCAGTCGCTGCAGACCTTCGGCGGCTCCGGGTTCCTCCAGGAGTACCCGATCGAGCAGTACATCCGCGACGCGAAGATCGACACGCTGTACGAGGGCACGACCGCGATCCAGGGCCAGGACTTCTTCTTCCGGAAGATCGTCCGCAACCAGGGTGCCGCGCTGAACTCGCTCGCCGAGGACATCAAGAAGTTCCTGGCGCTCGGCACCGGCGGCGAGGAGCTGTCCGGCGCGCGTGAGCACCTCGCCAAGGCGGCCGTCGAGCTGGAGGCCATCGTCGGCCTGATGCTCACCGACCTCGCGGCGACCGAGCAGGACGTCAAGAACATCTACAAGGTCGGGCTGAACACCACCCGCCTGCTGATGGCCTCCGGTGACGTCGTCGTCGGCTACCTGCTCCTGAAGGGCGCGGCCGTCGCCGCCGAGAAGCTGGAGACGGCCTCGGCGAAGGACGTCGCGTTCTACACCGGCAAGATCGCGGCGGCCAAGTTCTTCGCCGCGAACGTGCTGCCGGGCGTCACCGGTGAGCGCAAGCTCGCCGAGGCGGTCGGGCTGGACCTGATGGAGCTGGACGAGGCCGCGTTCTGACTGGGGCCCACCTCGGGGGCTGCCGCCCCCGGGGCCCCGCATCGCGCTGAACGCGCTCGTCCTCAAACGCCGGACGGGCTGAAGGGCTGGGGCGCAGCCCCGCTCTTCAGGGGCGCGGGGAACTGCGCGACCGGCCCCCACCGGCCCGCACCCGACAGCGCACCCCCGCCGCTTCCCGGCCGGAGGGCCCGTTCCCATCCCCGGGAGCGGGCCTTCGTACGTCGTTAAGGTGAACCCATGCGCACACCCCCACGCTTCGACCGCGGCCACACCGACGACCTCATGTCCTTCCTGGCGGCGAGCCCGTCCCCGTACCACGCGGTGGCGAACGCCGCCGAGCGGCTGGAGAAGGCAGGCTTCCGCCAGGTCGTGGAGACCGACGCGTGGGACGGGACCACGGGCGGCAAGTACGTGCTGCGCGGCGGGGCGATCGTGGCCTGGTACGTGCCGGAGGACGCCGAGCCGCACACCTCCTTCCGCATCGTCGGGGCGCACACCGACTCCCCCAACCTGCGGGTGAAGCCGCGCCCCGACAACGGCGCGCACGGCTGGAGACAGGTCGCGGTCGAGGTCTACGGCGGTCCGCTGCTCAACTCCTGGCTGGACCGCGACCTCGGACTGGCCGGCCGGCTGTCGCTGCGGGACGGTTCGACGCGGCTGGTGAACATCGACCGGGCCCTGCTGCGGGTGCCGCAGCTCGCCATCCACCTGGACCGTTCCGTCACCGCCGAGGGCCTCAAGCTCGACAAGCAGCGGCATCTGCAGCCCGTCTGGGGTCTGGGCGACGACGTGCACGACGGCGATCTGATCCGCTTCCTGGAGCAGGAGTCCGGCATCTCCGAGGGCGAGACCATCGGCTGGGACCTGATGGTCCACTCGATCGAACCGCCCGCCTACCTGGGCCGCGACAAGGACCTCGTCGCGGGCCCGCGCATGGACAACCTGCTGTCCGTGCACGCGGGTACGGCGGCGCTGGCGGCCGTGGCGAGCGCCGAGGAGCCCCTGCCGTACATCCCGGTCCTCGCGGCGTTCGACCACGAGGAGAACGGTTCGCAGTCCGACACGGGAGCGGACGGCCCGCTGCTCGGCAGCGTGCTGGAGCGTTCGGTGTTCGCGCGCGGCGGCTCGTTCGAGGACCGGGCGCGTGCCTTCGCGGGCACGATCTGTCTGTCCTCCGACACGGGTCACGCCGTGCACCCGAACTACGCGGAGCGGCACGACCCGACGCACCACCCGCGCGCCGGCAAGGGCCCGATCCTCAAGGTGAACGTCAACAACCGCTACGCCACGGACGGTTCGGGTCGCGCGGTCTTCGCCACGGCCTGCGACAAGGCCGGCGTGCCCTTCCAGACCTTCGTCTCGAACAACTCGATGCCCTGCGGCACGACCATCGGGCCCATCACCGCGGCCCGCCACGGCATCAAGACGGTCGACATCGGCGTGGCCATCCTGTCGATGCACAGCGCCCGCGAACTGTGCGCCGCGGACGACCCGTTCCTGCTGGCGAACGCGCTGGTGGCCTTCCTGGAGGGCTAGGGCGGCGGCGGGACGGGAAATCCGCCCCGCACCTCCTTGAGCCTGTTCATGACATCCCTCTCCTGCTTACGATGCCCCCTTGATCAGCTTGTCCACGGGGGGACTTGAACATGAGACAGCTGTACGTGAAGCGGCGTTCCATGGTGCTCGCCTGCGCGTCGGTCGCGGCCGGGTTGCTGCTGGGGACGGTACCGACGGCGTCCGCGGCCACGGCGGCGCCCGAGTTGGTGGCCGCGGGCGGCTCCGGCGAACCGTCCAGCGGACTGCTCTCGGTCACCGCACGGTCCGACAGCCCGATCACCGCCATCACCGCCCACCTCTACGCCTCGGACGGCTCAGGCGGCTCGGGCGGCCTCGAAGAGGTCGCGACGGTCGACGGCTTCCACCTCGGCTCCGGAAGCGACACGGACGGCCGCTGGACGACGACGACACCGTTGCGCCTCGCCGAACTCGACACCTACCGCGTCGTCGTGGACCTCACCGACGCCGACAGGGACACGTCCACGACGCAGAGCACCACCGGATTCGCGTACTGGCGCACGGCGGACCTGCTCGACTTCGAGGTCGCACCCGAGCATCCGGACCACAGCCACCAGCAGGTGTCCGTCTCCGGCCGGTACACGGTCACCGATCCCCGTACGGGCCTGACAGCCCCCGCCGCCGACAGCGACGTGCGGCTCGTCACCTCGAACTGGGGCTCCCCCGTGCCGGTCCGCACGGACACCGACGGCCGGTTCACCTATGCGTACACCCACACGTACGACGGCCGGGGCCTCGTCACTCCGGACCTCGACCTGACCCCGCCCGGGCAGCAGAACGGCGCCACCGCCTACGTCACACCGGTCCGGTCGGCCACGCGGGTGCTGCTCGACACCGACGAACTGAGCACCGTCGAGGGCGAGCCGGTGACCGTCTCGGGCCGCGCGGAGGTGATGGGCGAGGACGACTGGGAGCCGCTGGCCGGAGCCACCGTCCGGGCCCTGTGGGACAGCGACTCGGGGGCTGCCGTGACGCGCCCCGTCACCGACTCCGAGGGCCGGTTCTCCGGCGAACTGCTGATGCCCCGCTCGGGAACGGCACAGGTACGGGTCCTCGGGGGCACGTATCTCGACGCCAGTGGGGAGGAGCCGCTGAGGGTGAACGTCGCCCGCGCCACCTCCGTCGGCTCGTTCACCGTGTCCGTCGGCAAGGACTCCCGGCTCACCGCTCAGGGCCGCCTGTACACCGGCGAGAGCACGCCCTCGGAGGGCGACAACAAGGTGCGGATCCAGTACTCCGCCGACGGCGCCACCGGCTGGACCACGGTGGCCACGGTCGTACCCGGCTCCGCCGATCCCGAGGAAGGCGCCCTCTTCCAAGGCACGTTCACCGCTCCCGCCGGGCAGGGGCACTACCGGGCCGAGTTCGCGGGAAGTCCCAACTGGCAGGCCGCGTACAGCGAATCGGTCTTCGTCGCCGTTCCCTGACATCCCGTCCGCCCCTGCATGGAGGGGCCGGGTCCGGGTACCCGCACTGGGCCCGGGGACGTACGGTCTCCGGGCCCGGCACGAGACCGTGCGCAACAGGAGGCGACATCCATGGGCCTGGGCGGATGCATCATTCTGATCGCCGCAGGGGCGATCCTCACCTTCGCGACCGACTGGGACATGCAGGGGGTCAACCTCGACCTGGTCGGCGTCATCTTCATGATCGTCGGTCTGATCGGCGTGGCGACCTTCGTCAGCATCTCCAAGCGTCGGAGGGGCGTCATAGCGCCGCCGACCACCACCACGACGGTGGTCGACGACCGTCGCCACAGCGGCTACAGCGACGGCTACGGCGGCTGACGGCCGTACGCGTCACCTGATACCCGACACCTGGCATCCGTCACCCGAGGCGACTTCGCGTCGACCGAGGGACTCAGGTCGCCGCGGTACGTCCGGGCCGGGGCGGGTGGGCCGACCGGCTCCCGCTCCCGCCGTCGCCTTTGGCGTGTACGCAGGCGTGGGTGACGAGTTCGGAGGTACGGCGGATCGCGTCGTCCACGAGGCCGCCGACCCGTCGACGCACACCGCTACCGAGCCCGCTGGGAAAGCGCCGCCACGACGTCCCGTCGGTGACGGCTCAGCGCAACGCGTGCCCCGTCGTCGCGTCCACATGGTCCGGTACCTCGTCGTGGCGGTCCCCGACCGTGGACGTCCCGGTCGGTTCGAGGAGGAGGATCTCGGTCGGTACGGGGGCGTACGGCTTGTGCTCCGTGCCGCGCGGGACCGTGAAGACGCTGCCCCTGGGCAGTACGACCGTGCGCTCGCCGGCCGCTTCGCGCAGCGCGATGTGCAGTTCGCCGTCCAGGACCAGGAAAAACTCGTCGGTGTGGTCGTGAACGTGCCAGAGGTGTTCACCCTCGACCTTGGCCACGCGGACGTCGTAGTCGTTGACGGCGGTGACGATGCGAGGACTCCACCGCTCGGTGAACGAGGCCAGGGCGGCGGACAGGGCAACGGGTTCCGTGGGTGCGCTCATACCGTCATCGTCGGCGATGGCGCACGGCTCGGACGAGTGCTAGAAATCGCACATGCCGCAAGGATCCTCGCACCGGGCCGCGCACCGGTCCTCGCACCGCGTCGCCGTGATCGTCGACGAGGGCACCAACCCGTTCGAGGTCGGGATCGCGACCGAGCTGTTCGGCCTGCCCCGCCCCGAACTCGGGCTTTCGCTCCCCCTGTACGAGCTGACGCTGTGCACGCCGACCCCCGGGATCCGGATGAACCACGGCTTCTTCACGCTGAGCGGAGTGCCCGGACTCGAAGCGGCGGACACCGCGGACACCCTCGTCGTCCCCGGCCGCCCCGACAATGTCGTACCGCGCGGTGAGGCCGTGCTCGACGCCGTCCGGCGCGCCCACGCGCGGGGCGCGCGCGTCGTGAGCCTGTGCACCGGAAGTTTCGCGCTCGCCGAGGCCGGCATCCTGGACGGACGCCGGGCCACCACCCACTGGCGCTGGGCCGACCTCTTCCGGGAGTTGCACCCGAAGGTCCTCCTGGAACCGGACGTCCTCTTCGTGGACGAGGGAGACGTACTGACGGCGGCGGGCAGCGCGGCGGCCCTCGACCTCGGTCTCCACATCATCCGGCGCGACCACGGCGCCGAGATCGCGAACGCCGTCTCGCGGCGCCTCCTCTTCGCCGCCCATCGCGACGGCGGGCAGCGGCAGTTCGTCGAACGCCCCGTGCCCGACGTACCGGACGAATCCCTGGCGCCGCTGCTCGCCTGGGCCGGGGAACGGATCGGCGAGCCGCTCACGGTCACGGACCTCGCGACGCACGCGGCGGTCAGCCCGGCCACGCTGCACCGCCGTTTCCGGGCCCAGCTCGGTACGACCCCGCTGGCCTGGCTGACGGGCGAGCGGGTGGCGCTGGCCTGCCGCCTCATCGAGCGCGGCGAGGAACGGCTCGACATCGTGGCGCGGCGCAGCGGCCTCGGCACCGCCGCCAACCTGCGCGTACGGCTGCGCCGCGAGACGGGACTCAGCCCGACGGCCTACCGGCGGCGTTTCGGGCCCTCCGCCGGGGAAGCGCTAAGGGCATGAAATTCCTCGTACGCGACCGGCTCCTGGGTATCGGTGACGACTACTGGATCGAGGACGAGCAGGGCCGCAAGGCCTTCCTCGTCGACGGCAAGGCGATGCGGCTGCGGGACACCTTCGAGCTGAAGGACCCGCAGGGGCGCGTGCTGATCGACATCCACAAGAAGATGCTCGCCCTGCGGGACACGATGGTCGTCGAGCGGGACGGCGAGCCGCTGGCGACCATCCGCCGCAAACGGCTGTCGCTGCTGCGCAACCACTACCGCGTCACCCTCGCGGACGGCACCGAGCTGGATGTCAGCGGCAAGATCCTCGACCGGGAGTTCGTCGTCGAGTACGACGACGAACTGCTGGCCCTCATCTCGCGCCGCTGGCTGCGGGTGCGGGAGACGTACGGCGTCGAGGTCGTACGGGACGACGCGGATCCGGCACTGCTGATCGCGGTGGCGGTCTGCGTGATCCACTTGGCGGAACGGGAGTCCGAGTCGGACTGACACCACATTTCCCTCGCCCCCGCCGCCCCTACCCGTTCCCGTCCCTGTCATGGGGGCTGCGCCCCCTCGCCCCCGCCCATCGCGCTGCGCGCTCGTCCTCAAACGCCGGACGGGCTGAAAGGTATTCAGCGCGTCCGGCGTTCGAGGACCGGGGGTTCGGGGGCGGAGCCCCCGAGTAGTGACGGGACGGGTAGGGGCGGCGGGGGCGAGAAAAACGCCCACCTCACCGCCGTGGCGTCGCAACCCCCAGCAACCGGTCCTTCAGCGCGGGAAACTGCTCCCGTGTGGCCCCGACCCTCGCAGGGTCGAACTCCACCGTGAGGACCTCCTCGCCACCCCCCGCCTCGGCGAGAACCTCACCCCACGGATCGACCACGATCGAGTGCCCGGCCTGCGGAACCCCCGCATGCGCCCCGGCCGTTCCACAGGCGAGCACATACGCCTGATCCTCCACGGCCCGCGCCTGAGCGAGCAGCGTCCAGTGCGAGCGCCGCCGCTCGGGCCACCCCGCGGAGACGACGAGCGTCTCGGCCCCGGCATCGACGAGCCCGCGGAAGAGCTCCGGGAAGCGGAGGTCGTAACAGGTGGCCAGCCCGAGCGTGGTCTCCGGCAGCGCGACGGTGACCAGTTCGGAGCCGGCGCCCATCAGCACGGCCTCGCCCTTGTCGAAGCCGAAGCGGTGGATCTTGCGGTACGTGGCGGCGAGTTCACCGGAGGGGGAGAAGACGAGAGAGGTGTTGTAGAGCCCCCCGCCCATCACCCGTTCGGGAATCGATCCCGCGTGCAGCCACACGCCCGCGTCGCTCGCCGCCTTGGCCATCACCTCGTAGGTGGGCCCTTCGAGCGGCTCGGCCCCGGTGTCGAACGACTCGTAGGCGAAGGCGCCGGTCGTCCACAGTTCGGGCAGGATCACCAGGTCGGACCCGGTCTGGCGGCGTACCAGCGAGGCGACTCGCTGCCTGCGGGCGTCGACCGATTCGGCTTCGTCCACGGCGATCTGGAGGAGAGAGGCGCGCACACTACCACCGTCCTGGCATTCGAGCCTTTGATACGGGCCTACGATCGTCACACGAAAGCACTGCCGGGGTGCCTCACAGCAGCGTAACTTAGCGTCCCAAGACACCCGCAGCCTGTGTACTGCCCGCGCCCAACCGCCCGAGGGGTCCCGTTCCGTGAGTCTGCATCCCAGCCTTCAGTCCTACGCCGACGCCTGGACGCACTCCATCGACGCGATATCCGATCTCGTGTCCCCACTGGTGGAGGGTGAATGGAATCGGCGGACTCCATGCCCCGGCTGGTCGGTGCGCGACATCATCTCCCATGTGATCGGTCTGGACTGCGAGATGCTGGGCGACCCCCGGCCGATCCACACGCTCCCCCGCGACCTGTACCACGTGACGAACGAGCACCAGCGGTACATGGAGATGCAGGTCGACGTCCGCCGTCACCACACCGCTCCGGAGATGACCTCCGAGCTGGAGTACACGATCATCCGCCGCAACCGTCAGCTGCGTAACGAGTCGCGCCGGCCCGACGCGCTCGTGCGCGGCCCGCTCGGCACCGAGGTCACCCTCGAAGAGTCCATGCGCAACCGGGCGTTCGACCTCTGGGTGCACGAACAGGACCTGCGCACCACCCTCGGCCGGCCGGGCAACCTCGACTCCCCGGGTGCGTACATCGCCCGCGACGTCCTGCTCAGCAGACTCCCCAAGGTCGTCGCCAAGGACGCGGGCGCACCGGCGAACTCGGCGGTCGTCTTCGACGTCCACGGGCCCGTCGAGTTCCTGCGCACGGTCCGCGTCGACGCCGACGGTGTCGGTTCGATAGACGGCGCCCCCTCACTCGGCCCGGCCGCCACCCTCGCGCTCGACTGGGAGACCTACTTCCGCCTGGCCTGCGGCCGGGTGACCCCGGAAGCGGTCTCGGACCGCCTGAAGACAGAGGGCGACCCGGAACTGACAGCAGCGATCCTCCGCAACTTCACGGTCACGCCGTAGTCGGGTCGGCCCTGTCTTTCAGCCCGCCCGGCAACATCTCAGCCCGTCCGGCGTTTGAGGACAAGGGGGGCGAGAGGGCGCAGCCCCCATACGTGGACGGGAACGGGTAGGGGCGGCGGGGGCGAAACCCCCCGCACACCCGCCCGGCTACGCCGGCACGTGCACCGTCTCCACCCGACTGGCGACCAACCGCTCCCGCTCCCGCCGAGCCGCCAGCTTCCGCAACCGCAGAATCTGACTCAGCCCGAGAGCCTGCAGCACGAACACCGCCGAGAAGGCCACGGTGTAGCTCCCCCCGGTGGCGTCCAGCAGCACCCCCACCGCGAACAACGTCGTCATGGACGCGACGAACCCACCCATGTTGGTGATGCCGGACGCGGTCCCCTGCCGCTCGGGCGGATTCGCGGGCCGCGCGAAGTCGAACCCGATCATCGACGCGGGCCCGCACGCCCCGAGGACCACGCACAGCACGATCAGCAGCCACATCGGCGCGTGATCGGCCGGGTACGCGAGCGTGGCGGCCCACATGACGGCCGTCGACAGGACCGTGCCGAGCGCCAGCGGCAACCGCGCCGCGTGGTGCCGGGCGACGATCTGCCCGTACACCAGGCCGATGAGCATGTTGGAGAGCACGACGAGGGTGAGGAGTTCGCCGGCCGTCGCCCGGGACAGGCCCTGGGCCTCCACCAGGAACGGCAGCCCCCACAGCAGCAGGAAGACCATCGCCGGGAACTGGGTCGTGAAGTGCACCCACAGTCCGAGCCGGGTGCCGGGCTCCCGCCAGGACGCCGCGATCTGACGGCGTACGTAGGCGGCCCCCCGGTGCGGGAACGGCTCCGGCTCGTGGCCTTCGGGGTGGTCCTTCAGGAAAGCCAGCATCAGGACGAGGACGACGACACCGGCGACCGAACTGCCCGCGAACGCGGCCGTCCAGCCGACTCCGTGCAGCAGCCGGGCCAGTACGAGCGTCGAGACGAGGTTGCCCGCCATGCCCACCAGACCCGCGAGCTGCGCGACCATCGGCCCGCGCCGGGCCGGGAACCAGCGCGAGCCCAGGCGCAGCACGCTGATGAACGTCATCGCGTCCCCGCAGCCGAGCAGCGCGCGCGAGGCCAGCGCCGTTCCGTACGTCGGTGAGAACGCGAAGCCCAGCTGTCCGATCGTGAACAGCACGACGCCGAAGGTCAGCACCTTCTTGGTGCCGAGCCTGTCGACCATCAGGCCGACGGGTATCTGCATGCCCGCGTAGACGAGGAGCTGGAGGATGGAGAAGGTCGAGAGCGCGGAGGCGTTGACGTGGAAGCGGTCGGCGGCGTCGAGGCCCGCCACCCCCAGCGACGTACGGAAGATGACCGCGACGAAGTAGACGGAGACGCCGACGGACCAGACGGTGACGGCTCTGCGGCCGCCCGGCGGGTCGCCGGGGAGCGTGAGCGAGGACGACGAGGACGAGCTCATCGGACGTCTCCCCGGGCGAGGTTGGAGAACCAGCTGACATGGCGGTGGACCAGGTCGACCGCCGCCTCCGCGTCACCGGAGCGCAGCGCGTCGAGGATCTCCTGGTGCTCGCTGAGCGTCTTGGTGATCCGGTCCGGGTGGGCGTGCATCACGGCGACGCCCATCCTCAACTGGCGGTCGCGCAGCTGGTCGTAGAGGCGGGAGATGATCTCGTTGCCGCCGCTGCGGACGATCTCGGCGTGGAAACAGCGGTCGGTGACGGCGGCTCCGGCCAGGTCCCCGGCGGCGGCCTGCTCCTGCTGCTTCGCCAGGAGTTCGGTGAGGCGCTCGATCAGCGCGGGCGAGGCCGGTACCGCCTTGCGGATCGCGTGCTCCTCGACGAGCTGCCGGGTCTCCACCACGTCCGCGATCTCCTGCGCGGAGACGGGCAGCACGAGGGCGCCCTTCTTCGGGTAGAGCCGGATCAGGCCCTCGACCTCCAGTTTGAGCAGCGCCTCGCGCACCGGGGTCCGTGAGACACCGACGGCGTCGGCCAGCTCGCCCTCGGTGAGCAGCGTCCCGCCCTCGTACCGGCGTTCCAGCACGGCCCGCTTGACGTGCGCGTAGACGCGCTCGGCGGCGGGAGGCGACTTCACGGCGGGGGACGGGGCTGAAGGCATGCGCACAGCATAGATACAACACGTACGCATCGTCTCGGAGGGTCCAGGATATGGACGAGGTAAAAAGGGGCACCCCGGTCCAGGAACTGCACATCCTTCTGTGCTACTCGTGTGTCTGAAGAGAAGGCGCCACTGCCAAGTCGGCGCTCTCTTGGGGCATTTGACACCTGTTCGGTGTTTCCAACGCAATCGGGGTAATCGACTTGATAACTGCCATTAAGGGTATGCGCGTCCGCAGAGCCGCCGCCGTGGTCTTCACCACCGGAGCCGTGCTCGCGACCGGCGCCCTCGGCACGGCGCCCGCCCAGGCCCTCACGAAGCCCACGATCGCCGCCAAGGGCGGCTTCGTGATGAACAACGGCACAGGTACCTCGCTCTACACCAAGGCCGCGGACACCCGCCGTTCCACCGGCTCCACGACGAAGATCATGACCGCGAAGGTGGTGCTGTCCCAGCCGAACCTGAACCTGGACGCCAAGGTCACCATCCAGAAGGCGTACAGCGACTACATCGTCAACAACACCGCCTCCTCGGCCCGGCTGATCGTCGGCGACAAGGTCACCGTCCGCCAGCTCCTGTACGGGTTGATGCTGCCGTCCGGCTGCGACGCCGCGTACGCGCTCGCCGACAAGTTCGGCGCCGGCTCGACGCGTGCCGCCCGCGTGAAGTCGTTCATCGGCAAGATGAACAAGCAGGCCAAGGACCTCGGTCTGACGAACACGAAGTTCGACTCGTTCGACGGCATCGGCAACGGCTCGAACTACTCGACGCCGCGTGACCTCACGAAGATCACCAGCAGCGCGATGAAGAGTGCCAACTTCCGCGCGATCGTGAAGACGAAGAAGTACACGGCCAAGACCATCACGAAGACCGGCAGCACCCGCACGATGGCCGCTTGGACCAACACCAACGGTCTGCTCAGCAGCTACTCCGGTTCGATCGGTGTGAAGACGGGCTCCGGCCCGGAGGCCAAGTACTGCCTGGTCTTCGCCGCGACGCGCAACGGCAAGACCGTCATCGGTACGGTGCTCGCCTCGACGTCCATCACCGCCCGCGAGTCGGACGCGAAGAAGCTCATGAACTACGGCTTCGCCAAGTAGCGGACCAGTAGACGGCCAACTGACTGCGCCGTTCCCCGCGCCCCCGACAAGGGGGCGCGGGGAACGGCGCAGTCTTTTGTCTTTCAGGGGCGCGGGGAACTGCGCGACCAGCCCCCACCGGCCCGCAGCCGAGCCACTACCCCCAGGTGATCAACCGCTTCGGCTGCTCCAGAATCGCAGCCACGTCGGCAAGCACCTTGGACCCCAGCTCCCCGTCGACCAGCCGGTGGTCGAAGGACAGCGCGAGGGTGGTCACCTGACGGGGCTTGACCTTGCCCTTGTGCACCCACGGCTGCGGCTTGATGGATCCGACGGCGAGGATCGCGGACTCACCGGGGTTGAGAATCGGCGTGCCCGTGTCGACGCCGAACACCCCGACGTTGGTGATCGTCACCGTCCCGCCCTGCATGGCCGCCGGCGAGGTGCGCCCCTCGCGAGCGGTGCCGACCAGCTCCCCGAGCGCTTCGGCGAGCTGGGGCAGCGTCTTGGCGTGGGCGTCCTTGATGTTCGGGACGATCAGGCCGCGCGGAGTGGCCGCCGCGATGCCCAGGTTCACGTAGTGCTTGCGCACGATCTCCTGGTTGGCCTCGTCCCATGAGGCGTTGACCTCCGGGTGGCGCTTGATGGCGACCAGCAGGGCCTTGGAGATCAGCAGCAGCGGGTTCACCCGCAGCCCCTGCATCCCGTACTCGTCGGACCGCTTGAGCTCCTCGACCAGCTTCATCGTGCGCGTCACGTCGACCGTGACGAACTCGGTGACATGCGGCGCGGTGAACGCCGAGCCGACCATCGCGGCCGCGGTCGCCTTGCGGACCCCCTTGACCGGCACACGGGTCTCCCGCACACCGTCGTACGAGGCGAGCGGAGCAGCGGTCGAAGCCGCGGCCGGGGCGCTGACGGGAGCCGTCACCGGGGGCGCCGCGGTGACCGCGGGCTCCTGGACGGCGGCCGGGGCCACCGCCGCGTGCACGTCCTCGCGGGTGATGATCCCGTCCGGTCCTGAGGGCGTGACCGCCGCCAGGTCGACCCCGAGGTCCTTGGCCAGCTTGCGCACCGGAGGCTTGGCCAGCGGACGGGCCGCGGGAGCCGCGTGTCCGTTCAGCTCGCCGTTGACCGCGGCGGTCGCCGCGGCCACCTCCGGCTGCTGGGCCGGAACGCCCCTGCGGGGGCGGCGCTTGGTGGAGGCCACCGAGACCCCGTACCCGACGAGGACCGGCTTGCGGCCTTCCGGCTCGGGCTCCTCCGAAGCGGTACCGGCCTCCCCGGCGGGCGCCGCGGGTACCGCCGAGGCCGTTGCGGGCGCCGTCGGAGCCGCCGCGGGTGCCGTCGGAGCCGTCACGGACGGAGCGGGTGCCTCGGCCTGGGCCACCGGAGCGACCGGAGCGGCTCCGCCGCCCACGTCCACCGCGATGATCACCTGGCCGACGTCCACCGTCGTCCCCTCGGGAAAGCGCAGCTCGTGCACCACCCCGTCGTAGGGGATCGGCAGCTCGACGGCGGCCTTGGCGGTCTCGACCTCGCAGACCACCTGCCCGTCGGTCACCGTGTCACCGGGCTTGACGTACCACTTGAGGATCTCCGCCTCGGTCAGGCCCTCGCCCACGTCGGGCATCTTGAACTCACGCAGCCCCGAGGCCGTTTCAGTCATCGTCGTCACGACCCTCTCCTCAGTACGCCAGCGAGCGGTCGACGGCGTCGAGCACCCGGTCCAGGCCCGGCAGGTACTCGTCCTCCAGGCGGGCCGGCGGATACGGGGCGTGATAGCCGCCGACCCGCAGCACCGGTGCCTCCAGGTGGTAGAAGCACCGCTCCGTGATCCGGGCCGCGATCTCCGCGCCCGTCCCCAGGAACACCGGCGCCTCGTGCACCACGACCAGGCGCCGGGTCTTCTCGACCGAGGCCTGGACGGAGTCGAAGTCGATCGGGGACATCGACCGCAGATCCAGCACTTCGAGGGACTTGCCCTCTTCCGCGGCGGCCGCCGCGGCCTCCTGGCAGACCTTCACCATCGGCCCGTACGCGGCCAGCGTCAGATCGGTGCCCTCGCGGACCACGCGCGCCTTGTGCAGCGGCCCGGGGATCGCCTCGCGGTTCACCTCGGACTTGTCCCAGTAGCGCCGCTTCGGCTCGAAGAAGATCACCGGGTCGTCGCTGTGGATGGCCTGCTGCATCATCCAGTAGGCGTCGGCCGCGTTCGACGGGGAGACCACCTTCAGGCCCGCCACGTGCGCGAAGAGCGCCTCGGGGGACTCGGAGTGGTGCTCCACCGCGCCGATGCCGCCGCCGTACGGAATGCGGATCACGACGGGGAGTTTGATCTTGCCGAGCGCCCGCGCGTGCATCTTCGCGAGCTGCGTGACGATCTGGTCGTAGGCCGGGAAGACGAATCCGTCGAACTGGATCTCCACGACCGGGCGGTAGCCGCGCAGCGCGAGCCCGATCGCGGTGCCGACGATGCCCGACTCGGCGAGCGGGGTGTCGATGACCCGGTCCTCGCCGAAGTCCTTCTGCAGGCCGTCCGTCACCCGGAACACGCCGCCGAGCTTGCCGACGTCCTCGCCCATGATCAGGACCTTGGGGTCCGAGTCGAGGGCCGTGCGCAGCGACTCGTTGATCGCCTTGGCCAGCGCCATCTTTTCCGCTGTCATCGCTGCTTGCCCTCCCCTTCATCGGCGAACGACGCCTGGTAGGCGGCGAACTGGGCCCGCTCCTCGTCGACGAGCGCGTGCCCGTCCGCGTACGCGTTCTCGAAGATGGCGAAGCGGTCCGGGTCCGGCATGGCGCGGACGACTTCGCGTACTCGTTTGCCCAACGCCTCGCTCTCGGCTTCGAGTTCCGCGAAGAATCCCTCGTCCGCGTGGTTTGAGGCCTCCAGGTACGTGCGCAGGCGAAGGATCGGGTCCTTCACCTCCCATGCCTCGCGCTCCTCGTCGGCCCGGTACTTGGTCGGGTCGTCGGAGGTGGTGTGGGCGCCCATGCGGTACGTGAACGCCTCGACGAGCGTCGGCCCCTCGCCCCGGCGGGCCCGCTCAAGCGCCCACTTCGTGACGGCGAGGCAGGCGAGGACGTCGTTGCCGTCGACGCGGACGCCCGGGAAGCCGTACCCCTGCGCGCGCTGGTAGAGCGGGACGCGGGTCTGGCGCTCGGTGGGCTCGGAGATGGCCCACTGGTTGTTCTGGCAGAAGAACACGACGGGCGCGTTGTAGACCGCGGAGAAGGTGAACGATTCGGCCACGTCGCCCTGGCTGGAGGCGCCGTCCCCGAAGTACGCGATCACGGCCGAGTCGGCGCCGTCCTTGGTGATCCCCATGGCGTAGCCGGTGGCGTGCAGCGTCTGCGAGCCGATGACGATCGTGTACAGGTGGAAATTGTTGCTGTTCGGGTCCCAGCCGCCGTTGTTCACGCCGCGGAACATACCGAGCAGATTGGCCGGGTCGACCCCGCGGCACCAGGCGACGCCGTGCTCGCGGTAGGTCGGGAAGACGTAGTCGTCCGCGCGAGTGGCCCGCCCGGAGCCGATCTGGGCGGCCTCCTGGCCGAGCAGCGAGGCCCACAGGCCCAGCTCGCCCTGGCGCTGCAGAGAGGTGGCCTCGGCGTCGAAGCGCCGGGTGAGCACCATGTCGCGGTACAGCCCGCGCAGCTCTTCGGGGGTGATGTCGGCTACGTACGCGTCATATTCGCCATTCTTGACGCGCTTCCCCTCGGGGGTCAGCAGCTGTACGAGGTCCGGCTGGGCGCCCGGCGGCTTCTTCGCAGCGGTGCGCTTTGTACCGGCGCTGCGTCGCGGCTTGCGCGCGGCAGTGCTCTCCACGGTCACGTGTGCTCCTCCGTCGGTCCGGCCCCCGGGGTTGCCGGGAACTGGGGTTCCCCCAGCTCGTCGAGAACCGGGGGAGCGGCTCGCCTGGTCCTCGTACCCGTGCACGGGGTGGGTGCCCTCGGCCGGGAACAGGCGTGACAGGTGCCCCGGCGAGCGCCCTGCAACAAGCACGTTACCCAGTGCTTCACATTTCTGTGAAACCCCTCCTGACCTGCGATTTTGCTCGGAGTTCCAAGTACTTTCCACTCGGACTTCCAACTACTTCGCAAGAGTCGGGAACAGTCGCTGGTCACAGCACTGGTCACAGCCTGGCAGGGGGCCGGAACACCGGCACGTTATCCCGGTCACCCCGGGGACGGGAAGGGCTCGACTGGCGCAAGCGGAAAGATCGTGTGTGAAACTGACTCCGTGCGCGAAGAAGGAAAAATCACGGTATTTCTTCTCGACGACCATGAAGTAGTCCGCCGGGGAGTCCACGATCTGCTGTCCATGGAGGACGACATCGAGGTGGTCGGCGAGGCCGGCACGGCCGCCGACGCGCTGGCGCGAATTCCGGCCACACGTCCCGACGTGGCGGTCCTGGACGTACGGCTGCCGGACGGCAGCGGAGTGGAGGTCTGCCGCGAGATCCGCTCCAAGGACGAGTCGATCAAGTGCCTCATGCTGACCTCCTACGCCGACGACGAGGCCCTGTTCGACGCGATCATGGCGGGCGCCTCGGGCTACGCGCTGAAGGCGATCCGCGGCGACGAACTGCTCTCGGCGATCCGGGACGTCGCGGCGGGCAAGTCCCTGCTCGACCCGGAGGCGACCGCCCGCGTCCTGGAGCGGCTGCGCGACGGAGGCGGCCCCAAGGGGGACACCAGGCTGGCCAAGCTCACCGACCAGGAGCGCAGGATCCTCGATCTGATCGGCGAGGGGCTCACCAATCGCGTGATCGGCGAGCGGCTGCACCTCGCCGAGAAGACGATCAAGAACTACGTCTCCAGCCTGCTGGCCAAGCTCGGTATGGAGCGGCGCGCGCAGGCCGCCGCCTACGTGGCCCGGCTGCAGGCGGAGAGACAGCAGTGACCGGCACGGCCGCGAGCTGACGCGCAGCGGACGCCCGGCCGGATCGGATCCGGTCGGGACGGATCCGGTCTGGACGGGCAGGTCGGGACGGGTCGGAGCAAGCGGGACCTACGGCCCGCCGTGCCGGGGCCCGGCGGCCCTTCTCCCGCCTCCCCCGGATGCCGCAGATTGGGGGCATGCCGACCGACCAGCACATCGCCGCCGGCCTGCTCGGCCGCGTCGCGTACGGCAGGGTGGCGGCCAGCGTGCGCGCCCTGCCCTTCCTCGCGCCGGCCCGCCACATCGTCGCGGACGGCCGCGTCCTGCTGCGCATGCACAAGGGGCACGGCCACCACCTGGTGTGCGCGGGCACCGTCGTCGCGTACGGCGCGGACAACATGAACTCCGCCCCCGACGGCGTGGAACGATGGTCCGTCCAGGTCGTCGGCGTGTGCGAGGCCGTCGAGCCGACCGACGCCCAGCTCGAACGCTTCGGCCCCGGCCCCCTGCGCGTGGACGGCGCCCCCTTCGAAGCCGTCTATCTGGAGATCGCACCGCGCCTGGCCACCGTGCACTCCATGGGCATCGCCGTGGACATCACCGCGGAGCACCCGAACGAGCACATTAAGTAATGATCCCGATACGGAGGGTTCCTCCGTTGCCCTAACATCTGGCGCGTGCCGCGCTCATCTGTTTCACCCACTCTCTCCCCCGCACCCCCGTTGGACGCCCTGCTGCGGCGGTACGCCGCCGGGGTCCCGCTGGCCTGTGAACCCGTCGACCAAGGGCTGCTCAACCGCGGCTACCGGCTCGCCACCACCCGGGGCCGGTACTTCCTCAAGCATCATTTCGACCCCGAGACGGCCGACCCGGCGGCGATCGCCCGCCAGCACCGCGCGACCCAGCGCCTCGCCGACCTGGGCGTCCCGGTGGCCCCTCCGCTGACCGGGACGGACGGCCGCACGGTCGCCGTCATCGGCGGCCACGCGTACGCGCTCCATCCCTGGATCGACGGAGGTCACCGCAACGGCGCCCAGCTCACCCCCGAGCAGTGCAGACGTCTCGGCGCCCTCCTGGGCGTCGTCCACGCCTCCCTGGAGCGGGTGATGCCACCGCGGGAGCCCGAGGAGCGGGCCGACAGCGCCGACCCCGTGGACACCTTCGCGCTCATCGACGACCTGCTCGCCCGGGTACGCCGCCACCATCCGGCGGACACCTTCGACGAACTGGCCCGCCACCGCCTCCTGGAACGGCGCACCCTCCTGGAACGGCACGCGGACCGACGGCCCCCGCAGGGCGGCTCGGTGGGCTGGGTACACGGCGACTTCCACCCCTTCAACGTGCTCTACAAAGGAGGTGCCCCCGCTGCGATCGTCGACTGGGACCGGCTCGGCGTCCAGCCGCAGGCCGAGGAGGCGGTGCGCGCGGCGGTGATCTTCTTCGTACGCCCCGCCGGCACGCTCGACCTGACGAAGGTACGGGCCTACGCGCGCGCGTACCGCCGCTCCGCGCGGGCCACCCCGGCCGAACTCTCGGCCGCCGTGCACCGGGTGTGGTGGGAACGGCTCAACGACTTCTGGATACTGCGCTGGCACTACGAGCGCGGGGACACCCGGGCCGACCCGCAGTTCCCCGCGGCCTCCGCGCTGGCGGTGTGGTGGACGCGGGAGTACGGCGCGGTGTGCGAGGCGTTCGTGGGGTGACGCTCTTGCGAAGGGCCCGTCAAACGGCACGCGCGCGTGGAGCCCGTTTCCGGGTTCCACGCGCGCGGGGGCACGATCGTGTGTGGTGCGGCGGCTGGCACCGGTCGTACAGGGACGACGGGTCAGCCCTCGACGCCGCCCGGCTCCCCGTTTGTGCCGCCGTCATCGCCTGCCGGCGGCGCGGAGGTCTCCTCGTCCGGCGTCTCCGAAGGCTCCTCCTCCGTCTCCGTCGGCGTGGGCTGCTTGGTCGTCGGCTTGTCCGAAGGCTTCGTCTCGGTGGGCGTGGGCGAGTAGGTCGGCGACGGCTCGTAGGACGGCGTGTAGTCCGAGTTGCCGCCCGTGCTGGTGTCCTCGTCCGTCTGCTCGTCCGTCGGCTCGTCCGAGGTGTCCTCGCTCGGTGTGGTGTCCTTCTCGGTCTCCGAGGCGGTCGGCGACGTCTTCGTGCCGCCCCCTCCACCACCGCCACCGCCGCCGTTCAGCGCCAGTGCCACGCCCGCCGCGATCGCTATGACCGCGAGGACGGCGAGGATCCACATCTTGCCGCGGCCGCTGCCCCGGTTGCCGTGGCCCTCGAAGCCGCCGTCGTCGCCGCCTCCGCCCCGGCCCGGGGGCAGCAGCGGTGACGGGATCTGGGCGGTGCCCGAGTCGCCGGGGTGCGGCAGCCCGGCCGCGCCCGCGAGACCCAGACCCCGCGCCGGGGTGCTCAGACCCTCGTGCGCGACCACCGGGCCGGTGTTCCAGGTGCCGGTGTGGCCGCCCTGGTCGTACAGCATCTGCAGCCCGTACTGGACGAGTCCGCGCATCTCCTCGGCGGTCTGGAACCGGTCGTCCGGCTCCTTCGCGAGCGAGCGCATGACCAGGCCGTCGAGCTCCGGCGGCGTCGCGTCCGAGACCTCGGACGGGGGCACCGGAATGTCCTGGACGTGCTGGTAGACCACCGACAGCGGGGTCTCACCGGTGAACGGGGGCCGCAGCGCGAGGAGTTCGTAGAGCAGACAGCCCGTCGCGTACAGGTCGCTGCGGTGGTCGACCGCCTTGCCGAGCGCCTGCTCCGGGGAGAGGTACTGGGGCGTGCCCATGACCATGCCGGTCTGGGTCATCGTCGACTGGGCCCCGTGCAGGGCGCGCGCGATGCCGAAGTCCATCACCTTCACCGCACCGGTGTCGGTGATGATCACGTTCGCGGGCTTGATGTCCCGGTGCACGATGCCGTGCTGGTGCGAATAGGCGAGCGCTTCGAGCACACCGGAGACGATGATGAGCGCCTGCTCGGGGCCCGGCGCCTCGGCGTTGATGAGGAGGTCGCGGATCGTGCGGCCCTCGACGAGCTCCATCACGATGTACGGGACCACCTGGTGGGGGAGGACGTCCTCCCCCGAGTCGTAAACCGCCACCACCGCATGGTGGTTGAGGCCGGCGACCGACTGGGCCTCGCGTGTGAAGCGGGCCTTCGAGGTCGGGTCCTCGGCCAGGTCGGAACGGAGCAGCTTGACCGCCACGGTCCGCCCCAGACGGACGTCCTCGGCCGCGAACACTTCGGCCATACCACCCCGGCCGAGTCTGTGGGTCAGCCGATACCGGCCGTCCCCGACCAGTCCGCCGTTACCCCACAACTCCGGCGCATCTGACATACCGCCGCCAGCCGCCTCGGGGTCGGACGGGCCCTGAGCGCGCTGCTGCTGTGCCATCAGTCCTCGCCGTCGTTTCTGTCCACACCGGTCGACGTAGTACGCGCGGTGGTTGTTACGGTCTCCGTCGGGCCACGCTACAGCCTCCACGCGAAACGCCGGTCCGTGATGGACCCGGTCGCCGGACCCGCGGCCGGTCCGCGGGTGCACATTCTGTGTACCGGCCGTACAGCACCTGTAACGCTTCCGCGACTCTTCTTTCGCGTACGGTCACGGAACGGGCACCGAGCTTGACGTGTCAGTGGCCTCCGGCAGACTTGGCCGGAATAACACCAGAGATCACCGGCCGCGGGAGCCACACCAAGCAACTTTCGCCCGCGTGACGGCGCACGGCCGATGGGGGACGCAGAAAGATGAGCCAGGACGGCGCACATGGCCGGTACGTGGGGCGATCGGTCGCGGGCGGGCGCTATCAGCTGCGCGACCTGCTCGGCGAGGGCGGTATGGCGTCGGTCCATCTCGCATACGACTCGGTGCTCGACCGACAGGTCGCGATCAAGACACTGCACACCGATCTCGGGCGTGAGCAGGCCTTCCGCGAGCGCTTCCGCCGCGAGGCCCAGTCGGTGGCCAAGCTCACCCACACCAACATCGTCTCGGTCTTCGACACCGGTGAGGACAGCCTGGACGGAGTGACGACCCCGTACATCGTCATGGAGTACGTCGAGGGCCGCCCGCTCGGTTCGGTCCTCGACCAGGACGTGACGGAGCAGGGCGCCATGCCCGTCGACAAGGCTCTGAGTATCACCGCGGATGTGCTGGCGGCTCTGGAGATCAGCCACGAGATGGGTCTGGTCCACCGCGACATCAAGCCGGGCAACGTCATGATGACGAAGCGCGGCGTGGTCAAGGTGATGGACTTCGGCATCGCCCGCGCCATGCAGTCCGGTGTGACCTCCATGACCCAGACCGGCATGGTCGTCGGCACCCCGCAGTACCTCTCCCCCGAGCAGGCCCTCGGCCGCGGTGTCGACGCCCGCTCCGACCTGTACTCGGTCGGCATCATGCTGTTCCAACTGGTCACCGGGCGGCTGCCGTTCGAGGCGGACTCGCCGCTGGCCATCGCGTACGCGCACGTCCAGGAGACGCCCGTCGCGGCCTCCTCGGTCAACCGCTCGCTGCCGCCGGCCGTGGACGCGCTGATCGCCCGTGCGCTGAAGAAGAACCCTAACGAGCGTTTCGTGAACGCCGAGTCCATGCGGGACGAGTGCCTGCGGGTGGCCCGGTCCGTCCAGGCCGTGGCCCCGAGCATCGTGCCGGGCGCGCAGACGTCGAGCGGAGCCGGTGTGGCCTCCGCGGTGTTCCCGCCGGTCGACCAGTCGGCCCAGGCACCGCAGGGCAACGTACAGACGCCGTACCAGCCCAACCCCTACGGCCATCCGACGCCGGCGCCCTCGCACACCCCCGCTCCGTCGTACGGCTACCCGCAGCAGGGCGGCTACCAGACACCGGCCCAGACCGCCGCGTACGCCCCGCAGCAGGGCCTGTCGACCCCGCCGCCGTACACGATGTCCCCGCACTCCGCCCAGCAGTCCTCCGGCGGTGGCCGCAAGAGCAACATGCCGGTGATCGTGGGTTCGATCGTCGTCGCGCTCGTCGCCGTCGGCGGGCTGATCGCCGCTCTGACGATGGGCGGCGGGGACGACGACAAGAAGAAGACGGACGCCGCGAACAGCGCCCGCGCCTCGGCTTCCGAGGAGGTGTCCGGACACAAGGGACCGGACACCACGAAGAAGATCGACACGACCGCGTGCACGGAGCCCGACGAGTCGTACAACGACGCCGACAAAATCAAGGTCCCGAACTTCAAGTTCAAGAACATCGATTCCGTGAAGGCGTGCTTCCAGGCGGCGGGCTGGCAGTACGAGTCCAAGCCCGTGGACGAGAACGCCTACGGCGAGGGCACGGTCATGACCCAGATCCCCGAGGCGGAGTCGGACGTCGACCCCAAGAACATGCCCAAGATCCAGCTCTACGTGTCGACCGGCGATCCCGCCTGATCCCGTCGCCCGATCCCGTCCGTCCGCCGTCCTGAACGGTCGAAGGGGCCCGGCATCTCTGCCGGGCCCCTTTCACATGGATTCGTGACGCCGCTCCGCGCGGTTGTCCGCGCGTCGCGCGGACCTACAGGTACGGACCGCCCGAACGGCCGCCCGCCCGCGGATCCACCAGCTCTTCCTCGCCGCCCGCGCCCGGCGGCAACGCCCTGCGCATCTGCTCCAACTGGGCCCTGGCCGCCATCTGCTGGGCGAACAGGGTGGTCTGGATCCCGTGGAAGAGACCCTCCAGCCAGCCGACCAACTGAGCCTGCGCGATCCGCAGTTCTGAGTCGGAAGGGATACCGTCGTCCGTGAACGGCAGGGAGAGCCGCTCCAGTTCCTCGACGAGATCGGGAGCCAGCCCGTCCTCCAGCTCCTTCACCGAGCTGGCGTGGATCTCCTTGAGCCGTACCCGGCTCGCCTCGTCCAAGGGTGCCGCACGCACCTCCTCAAGCAACTGCTTGATCATGCTCCCGATACGCATGACTTTGGCTGGCTGTTCCACCATCTCCGTCACCGGGACCTCACGGGAGTCCTCGTCTCCACCGCCGCCGAGAGACATCCCGTCCTGGCCTACGACCAGGATCTGAGGGTTCTCCGGCGACCTTTCGTTCCTCGGCATCTCCATGCCGCCATTCTCTCGCACCCGCACATCTCACCACCGTGGTGCCCCCTCCAGAGCGTGATCCACCCTGTACGGAACGGCGCTCCGCGTCAGGCGGGCGGCGTCTGCGGAGGTGACGGCGGAAGCGGCGGCTCCGTGGCGGCCGCCTCCGCGAGCCGCAGCAGCCGGGCCTCGCAGTGGTCGAGCCAGCGGATCTCGGCCTCCGCGCGGAAGATCAGATGCTCCAGGACGAACAGCCGGGCCACCTCGTCACGGTGTGCGGGCGCCTCCGCGAGCGCTCTGGCCCTGAGCCGGGTGTACGTGTGCATGGACTCGGAGAGATACCGGCGCTGTGCCTCGACTGTCGCCCGTATGTCGGCCCCGGGCGCCCCGACCGCCACGGCCAGCTTGATCGCCAGCTCGTCGCGCGGCAGGTTCGAGCGTTCCACGGGACGGATGAACCAGGACCGCAGCTCGCTCCGGCCCGCGTCCGTCAGCGCGTACAGCACGTGTCCCGCCTCGTCCGCGCCCTGCTGTACGACCAGGCCGTCCCGTTCCAGCCGGGCGAGGGTCGTGTAGACCTGGCCGATGTTCAGCGGCCAGGTCGAGCCGGTGCGCGCCTCGAACTCGGTGCGCAGCCGCGATCCGTAACGGGGGCCGCGCTCCAGGAGCGCCAGCAGACCATGGCGTATCGACATACCCGATCTGTACCCCGTACAGATGCGCACGCCACGGCTGTCACTGAGGGTGACCAGGCGTCCGGGTTCCGGATGCCGGTGCGGGCACCCCGTGTGAGGCTGAAGCCGTTGATCTTGGCTTCTCCGTACGGGAGGGGGTCACCGACGTGACTCCATGGCTTCGCACCCTTCGCGTGACCGGCCTGCTGCTGCCCCTGCTGGCAGGCCCCGCGTCCACGTCGTACGCCGCCGCGTACGAACCCGTCCCCGCGGAGTCGCGGGCGGGCAGCCGGGCGGGAGAGGGACGCGAGCGTCCGGGCCGGGAGACGTCTCCGACGGCTCACCCGGACAGCGCAGCGAGCCAGGAGGCTTCCGTCGCGCCCGAAGCCCCCCGCGACACCGCTCCGGCGCCCGCCCGCCCGGTCGACGCGCGGGAGGCGGCCGACCGCCCCGTGCGCACCCCGGAACCCGTCCTCAAGGTCCTGCCCCTGGGCAGCGGCCTGGTCCTCATCGGCCTGGGCCTGGGCCTGGCCTTCCTGGCCCTGCGAGCCCGCCGCCTCTAGGGCTTGCGCCCTCAGGGGCGCGGGAACCGCGCGACAAGCCCCCACCGGCCCGCACCCGGAAGCCCACCGGTCGGCCCCCGGCCCGCCCTCCGGCCTCAGGCCTCAGGCCTCAGGCCTCAGGCCTCAGGCAAGCGTGAGCAGCACCTTCCCGATATGGCTGCTCTCCTCCAGCACCCGATGCGCAGCGGCCGCGTCACTCATCGGCAGCTCCTGGTCGACGATCGGCCGCACATGCCCGCCCGCGATCAACGGCCACACATGCTCCCGTACGGCCGCGACGATCGCCGCCTTCTCACCGGCCGGCCGAGCCCGCAGCGAGGTCGCGGTGACAGCGCCCCGCTTGCTCAGCAGCGCGCCGATGTTCAGCTCGCCCTTGGCGCCGCCCTGCATGCCGATGATCGCGAGACGCCCGTTGGCGGCGAGCGCGGTGACATTGCGGTCGAGATACTTCGCGCCCATGTTGTCGAGGATGACGTCGGCCCCCACCCCGTCGGTGGCGGCCTTGATCTCCTCGACGAAGTCCTGCTCGCGGTAGTTGACGAGCACGTCCGCGCCCAGCTCCGCGCAGAAGTCCAGCTTCGCCTTGCTGCCCGCGGTGACGGCCACCTTCGCGCCGACGGCCTTGGCCAGCTGGATCGCCATGGTGCCGATACCGCTCGATCCACCGTGCACCAGCAGCGTCTCGCCGGGGCGCAGGTGGGAGATCATGAAGACGTTGGACCAGACCGTGCAGGACACCTCGGGCAGCGCGGCGGCCTTGTCGAGGTCGACGCCCTCGGGCACGGGCAGCAGCTGCCCGGCCGGGACGACCACCTTCTCGGCGTACCCGCCGCCCGAGAGCAGCGCGCACACCTCGTCCCCGACCTCCCAGCCCGAGGTACCGGGTCCGAGCGCGGCGACCCGTCCGGAGCATTCGAGCCCCGGGTACGGGGACGCGCCGGGCGGTGGGTCGTAGAAGCCCTGCCGCTGGAGCAGATCGGCGCGGTTCACCGCGCTCGCCACCACCTCGACCAGCACTTCGCCCTCGCCGGGCACCGGGTCCGGGACCTCGTCCCACACCAGCGCCTCGGGCCCACCAGGTTCAGGAATAGTGATCGCTCGCATGCGGGCGAGGCTACTCCCGACGGCCCGCCACGTGGGGATACAGCCCGCCACGTGGGGATTCAGTCCTGCGGCAGCGGCTTCATGTCCGGTGCGACCTGGCTGTGGGGGCTGACCCGCACGATGGTGATCAGGCGGTCCGTCAACTGCACCTTCCCGATGGCCGGGTCGTCGTAGCCGAGCACCCGATGTCCTCGTACGACACTGACCACCAGGTCCTCGATCTCCCGTACGCCCTTGCCGACCTCGGCCTTTATGACGGGTCGCTCGGTCATGTCGAGCCCACTGCCCTGCTGGATGAGGTCCTCCATGACCATGCCCGCGCTGGGGCTGAGCACGGACAGCCCGAGGAGGCGGCCTGCCGCACTCGCGCTGGTGATGACCGCGTCGGCGCCGGACTGCTTCAGCAGCGGTGCGTTCTCCTCCTCGCGCACGGCGGCCACGATCTTCGCCTTGCGGTTGAGCTGCCGGGCGGTCAGCGTGACCAGCACGGCGGTGTCGTCGCGCTGCGTCGCGATGATGATCTGCCGGGCCCGCTGCACCTCGGCCCGCAGCAGCACGTCACTGCGCGTGGCGTCGCCGACCACACCCGCGTACCCGTCGGCCGTCGCCGCCTCGATCACCTTGGAGCTGGGGTCGACGACCACGACCTGCTCCTTCTTCAGCCCCGTCGCGCACACGGTCTGAATCGCCGAGCGGCCTTTCGTGCCGAACCCGATGACAACGGTGTGCTCCCTCAAAGCGGTCCTCCAGCGGTTCAGTCGCCACTCCTCCCGGGTCCGTTCGGTGAGAACTTCGAGAGTGGTGCCGACCAGGATGATCAGGAAGAGCACGCGCAGAGGCGTGATCAGGAAGATATTGGTCAAGCGGGCGCCGTCACTGACCGGGGTGATGTCGCCGTATCCGGTGGTGGAGAGCGTGACGGTCGCGTAGTAGAAGGCATCGAGCAGGTCGACCGACTTGTCGGAGTTGTCGGTGTAACCGTCCCGGTCGAGATAGACGATGAACGCCGTGCCCACCAGCACCAGCAGCGCCATGAGGACGCGTTTGGTGACCTGGAGGATGGGGCGTTCCACCCGTTGGCGGGGCAGTGACACCCGATGGGTGATCAGCCGTTCGTCCGCCTGGCGGGCGATCGCGTCGTGGCCCGGAAGTTTCACGTGAAACACACCTCGATCCCGGCCATGGCCCAGGGCAGGTCGAGGATCTCAAGCTCCTGACCCGGCCGTGCGCCGCCGGGCGGAACGACCGCGAGCGCGTCGGCCACCGCGATCCCCCGCAGCATGGCCGGCCCGTTGTAGTGCAGCGGCACGGCCCGGTCCCCGCGCAGAGCGACGGGAATCAGCCGGGTGTCGTACGGGTGGCCGTGCACGGTGTCCTTGAGGGGCAGCGTGTACGGCTCCGGGGCCGTGCGTCCCGCGAGGGTGCGCAGCAACGGCTCGGCGAGGGTGAGGAGGCCGGAGACCGCCGCGAGCGGATTTCCGGGCAGCCCGACGAGGTACTGGTTCTCCTTGAGCCGGGCCAGGAGCATCGGGTGGCCGGGGCGCACCTCTACGCCGTCCACCAAAAGCTCGGCGCCGAGGCGGCCGAGGATGGGGTGGACGTGGTCCACGGGGCCGGCGGCGGTGCCGCCGGTCGTGACGACGAGGTCGGCGTCGGAGTTCTTGAGTGCCTTGCGCAAGGCTTCGGCGTCGTCGCCCAGCCTGCGCACCGCGATGACCTCCGCACCGAGCGCACGCAGCCAGGGCGGCAGCATCGGCCCGAGCGCGTCCCGGATCAGGCCGTCGTGGGGCAGTCCCTCGGTGAGCAACTCGTCGCCCAGGACCAGGACCTCCGCGCGCGGCCGGGGGAGGGCGGCGACGGTGTCGTAACCGGCGGCGGCGGCGAGGCCGAGAACCGCCGGGGTGACCAGCGTGCCGAGCGGCAGCAGGGGGTCGCCGGAGCGGCACTCCTGGCCGCGGGGGCGGATGTCCTGCCCGTGCACGACGTCCCGGGTCGCGTACAGCCGGTCCTTCTCGTCGGTGCGGCCGTGCTCACTGCGGATCACGGCGGAGGTGTCCAGCGGGATCCGCGCCCCGGTGGCGATCCGGACCGCCTCGCCGTCGGTGAGCCGCTCGGGCCGGTGGTGACCCGCGAGCACACCCTCGGCCCGTACGTCCCACGGGCCGGGGCCGGCGACCGCCCAGCCGTCCATCGCGGACGTGTCGAAGGACGGGAGGTCGGAGAGCGCGGCCAGCGGGGCGGCGAGGACGAGGCCCAGCGCGGCGTCCAGGGTGACGGAGACAGGGGTGTCCGGACGGCGGGGGGCCCGCCCGGCGATGGCGCGGGCCCGCTGCCAGGGCGTGGCGGCGTGCTGCCCGGCGGCGTCGTCCTGCCGGCTCCCGGCTTCCGCGGGCGGGGTGTGCGCCGGACGGGAGGCTCCGGTGGATCCGGAGTGGTCGGGCACCGGGGCACCGCCTTCCTTGACCAGGGCGAGGGCCTCTTCGACGTCGAAGTCGACCTCCTCGTACTGCCCCGAGGCGGTCATCCGGCGTCCGGGCGGGCGGCACCGGCCGGGCCCGGCGGGGTCGCCGTGGCGTCGGCGTCGGACGCCGCCTCCGCGGCCCAGCGCAGCGCCAGAGCCGTCGCCTTGCGGGAGGCTTCGGCGACCGCTTCGGGGCCTCCCTCGGCCCGGCCCGCCGCGTAACCGACGAGGAACGTCGTCAGCGGTGCCGCCGGTCGGGCCACGCCGTGGGCGGCGTCGCGGGCGAGGTCGAGCAGGATGCCGGTGTCGACGTCCAGGTCGAGGCCCAGTTCGTCCTTGACTGCGGTAATCCATTCATCCAACACGTGCCCATGCTCCCTGATACGTGCCCGGGCGGCGGCGATGTCGTCCCAGGTGTCGCAGTCGAAGGACGCGACGGAGTCGGTGATACGGGTCAGTTCGAGCGCGCCGGTGAGCCGCCGCAGCGGCAGACCGGTCAGTTCGCCGTGTTCGGCGCGCAGGGCGGCCAGTTCGCGGCGCAGCGCGGAACGGCGGTACGCGGCCACGAGGGGCTGGTCCCGGCCGCCGGGGTCGGTGAGCAACACGCCGTCGCCGCCGCTCTCGTGAAGGGCGGTCAGCAGCCTTCGCACCGTCTCCCGGTCCAGGAACGGCAGGTCGGCGGAGAGTACGACGAGGTACTCGGCGGTGGTGTGCCGCAGGCCGGCGTCCAGCGCGGCGAGCGGGCCCCCGCCGGGCGGGTCCTCGCGCGCCCACTCCACAGGGCGCGCGGTGGGCCGGGGTTCCGCGACGACCACGGTGACGGCCGCGCCGGAGCAGGCGGCCAGCACCCGGTCGAGCAGAGCGCGGCCCCCCACGCGGACGCCCGGTTTGTCCGCGCCGCCGAGGCGGCGGGCGGCGCCCCCGGCGAGTACGACGGCGTCATGGCCGTCCGTACCGAGGGCGTCGGAGGAACCGGACGCGTCGGGGGAACCGGGTGCGCTGGGTGGCTCGAACTCGGTCACCCCACGAGTATGGATGTCCGGTGGATCATTTCCACCCCCGCGCACAGCATGTGGACGGGGGTGGCGACGGGACCGTACGGGCCCGGGGCGTCACAAGGTCCGCAGCAGCACCGCCGGTTGTTCCACACAGTCCGCCACATACCGCAGGAAACCACCCGCCGTTCCACCGTCGCACACCCGGTGGTCGAAGGTGAGCGAGAGCTGGACGACCTTCCGCACCGCCAGCTCGCCCTCGTGCACCCAGGGCTTGGGGACGATCCGGCCGACGCCGAGCATGGCCGCCTCGGGGTGGTTGATGATCGGCGTCGAGCCGTCGACGCCGAACACCCCGTAGTTGTTCAGCGTGAAGGTCCCGCCGGTGAGGTCCGCCGGGGTGAGCGTCCCGGTCCGGGCCGCCTCGGTGAGCCGGGCGAACTCCGCGCTCAGCGACTCCGCGTCCCGGGTGTGCGCGCCCTTCACCACCGGCACGACGAGTCCGCGCTCGGTCTGCGCGGCGAACCCGAGGTGCACCTCGTCGAGCCGGACGACCTCGCGGGCGTCCATGTCGACCGTCGAGTTCAGCTCGGGGAACCGGGCGAGAGCGGCGGTGCAGATACGGGCGAGCAGCGCGATGAGGGAGATCTTCGGCCCGCCGGCCTCGTTCATCGCCGTGCGCGCGTGCGTCAGTTCCGTCGCGTCGGCGTCCACCCAGCAGGTCGCGTCGGGGATCTCGCGCCGGCTCCGGGAGAGCTTGTCGGCGACGGCACCCCGGATGCCCTTGAGGGGGATACGGGTGCCCTTGAGGGCGGCAGCGGTGCCGGACGCACGCGCGGGTGCCGCGGTGGTGGCCGGAGTGGACGCCGGCGCCGCCGGGCTCTGCTGCGGTCGTGCGACGGCCGGGGCGGACGCACCGGCCCGCACGGCGTGTTCCACGTCCGCGCGCGTGATCAGGCCCTCGGGTCCCGAGCCCGCCAGCTCCCGCAGATCGACCCCGTTCTCCCGGGCCAGCCTGCGCACGAGCGGAGAGATCACCGCCACGGGGCCGTCGCCCCGGGGGCCGCCGTCGCTACCCGCCCCGGCGCCGAGCGAGTGGGTGGGCGAGGCGGCGGGCGCCGACACGCCGGGCCGGTCCGCGCCGGAGGGCGAGCCCGGAGCCCGGTGGCCCCGAGCCGCGCCGGGTGCGGGCGGCCGGACCCGGCGGCGCCGGGCCGGAGGCGCCTGGGTGCCGTACCCCACGAGCACGTTCCCGGAGCTCTCGTCCCCGCCACCGGCTCCCCGCGGGCCGGATACCGACGCGTCGAATCCCGCCGCGTCCCCGCCCGGTGCGCCGAGGTCCGCCGCGCCGAGTCCCGGCGTGCCGGAAGCCGCCGCCCCCACCGCGACCGTCAGCAGCGGGGAACCCACGGGCAGTTCGGTGCCCTCGTCGCCGTAGCGGGCCGTGACCACACCGCCGTACGGGCAGGGGACCTCGACCATCGCCTTGGCCGTCTCGACCTCCACGACGGGCTGGTCGACGGCGACGACGTCTCCGACCTGGACGAGCCAGCGGACGATCTCGGCCTCGGTGAGCCCCTCACCGAGGTCGGGCAGCTTGAACTCGAAGACCTGGGCCATCAGCTCTGTGCCTCCCACTGCAGCCGCGCCACCGCGTCCAGGATCCGGTCGACGCCGGGCAGATGGTGCCGCTCCAGCATCGGCGGCGGATACGGGATGTCGAACCCGGCCACCCGCAGCACCGGCGCCTCCAGATGGTGGAAGCACCGCTCGGTGACCCGCGCGGCGATCTCCCCGCCGGGCCCGCCGTAGCCGCTCGACTCGTGCACTACGACGGCCCGGCCCGTGCGGCGCACGGACGCGGAGACCGTCTCGTCGTCGAAGGGCACCAGCGAGCGCAGATCGACGACCTCCAGGTCCCAGCCCTCGGCCCGCGCCGCGTCCGCGGCCTCCAGGCAGACGGGCACGGACGGCCCGTACGTGATGAGCGTGGCGCTGCGGCCCTGACGGCGGACCACCGCGCGGCCGATCGGCTCCACGGACCGCGGCTCGTCGGGGTTCCAGGAGTCCTTCGACCAGTACAGGCGCTTGGGCTCCAGGAAGACGACCGGGTCGTCGGAGGCGATGGCCTCGCGCAGCAGGCCGTACGCGTCCGCGACCGTCGCCGGTGTCACGACATGCAGCCCCGGAGTCGCCATGTAGTACGCCTCGGAGGAGTCGCTGTGGTGCTCCACCCCGCCGATGCCGCCGCCGTAGGGCACGCGCACGGTGAGGGGCAGCGGCATCGCCCCGCGCGTGCGGTTGCGCATCTTCGCCACGTGCGAGATCAGCTGCTCGAAGGCCGGGTACGCGAAGGCGTCGAACTGCATCTCCACGACCGGCCTGAGCCCGTACATGGCCATGCCGACCGCCGTGCCGAGGATGCCCGCCTCGGCCAGCGGGGTGTCCGTGACCCGGTCCTCGCCGAACTCCTTCGCGAGCCCGTCGGTGACGCGGAAGACGCCGCCGAGGGCGCCGACGTCCTCGCCCATGACATGGACGGCGGGGTCGTCGGCCATGGCGTCGCGCAGGGCCCGTCCGAGGGCCTGCGCCATGGTGGCCGGTTTCACCGCGACGGTGGTCATCGCGTGTTTCCTTCCGGGTCGTGCTCGTCGTTCTCGTCGTACTCGTGGTGGCGCGCCTCGGCGTCCAGCTCGGCCCGCAGCTGCGCCTCCTGCTCCAGGAGATGCGTGGTCGGCCGGGCGTAGACGTGCGCGAACAGGTCCATCGGGTCGAGCACCGGGTCCTGGTTCATGCGCTCGCGCAGGTCAGCGGCCATCACGTCGGCGTCCTCGCGCACGGCGCGTATGCCGTCCTCGTCGAGCAGTCCGCGCTCGGTGAGCTCCCGCTCCAGGAGAGCGATGGGGTCGTGCGCCCGCCAGGCCTCGACCTCCGCGTCGTCGCGGTAACGCTTGTCGTCGTCGGCGTTCGTGTGGGCCTCCATGCGGTACGTCACCGCCTCCACGAGCGTCGGGCCGAGACCGGCGCGCGCGTGGGCGATCGCCTCGCCGAGGACCTCGTGCACGGCGGCGGCGTCGTTCCCGTCGACCAGCCGGCCCGGCATCCCGTACCCGACGGCCTTGTGGGCCAGCGAGGGTGCGGCGGTCTGCTTGGCGAGCGGGACGGAGATGGCGAAGCCGTTGTTCTGGACCAGGAAGACCACCGGGGCCTGCCAGACGGCGGCGAAGTTCAGCGCCTCGTGGAAGTCGCCCTCGCTGGTGCCGCCGTCGCCGACGAGCGCGAGCGCGACCACGTCGTCACCCTTGAGGCGGGCGGCGTGCGCGAGACCCACGGCGTGCGGCAGCTGGGTCGCCAGCGGCGTGCACAGGGGCGCGATGCGGTGCTCGTAGGGGTCGTAGCCGGTGTGCCGGTCGCCGCGCAGCAGCGTCAGCGCCTCGACGGGGTCGAGGCCCCTGGCGACCGCCGCGAGGGTGTCCCGGTAGCTCGGGAAGAGCCAGTCGCGCTCTTCGAGGACGAGCGCGGCGGCGACCTCGCAGGCCTCCTGGCCGGTGGAGGAGGGGTAGACCGCGAGGCGGCCCTGCTTGGTGAGGGCGGTGGCCTGCGCGTTGTACCGGCGGCCCCGGACCAGCTCCGCGTACAGACGGCGCAGCAGCTCCGGGTCGACCCGTTCGGCCGCCCGGGTGCCGAGGACGCGGTGGGGCAGCGCGTCGGGCAGCAGCGGCGCGGGGTCGGTACGGGGCTGCCAAGCGGGCGGCGGCGTCGGCCGGTATGCGCCTCGCTGCTCCATGACCGTCATGTCGGCACCTCCTCGTGGGAGTCGCTTCGAGAGGCCCGCCGAGAGTGACGCGCCTCACCTACCGATTGTTCGGTCGTCGGCACATTTTGGCTACAGGCACCTTCAGGCTGTGGACAAACGGTTCTCCACAGCCTGAGATGGGTGCAGTACGTCCATGGTAGGGAGGCGGGGGGACATGGCACCTGAACAAATGGCCGAGGGGCCGGACCCCGGCTCGGCCCTGCCGCCGCCGCGTCCGCTCGACTCCATCGATCAGGACATTCTCCAGATGCTCCAGGCGGACGGCCGCGCCTCGATACGGTCCGTCGCCGAACGGGTGCACGTGTCCCGCGCCAACGCCTACGCGCGTATCAACCGCCTCGTCGAGGACGGCGTGATCCGCGGCTTCGGTGCCCGGGTCGACCACGAGCGCGCGGGACACGGCACCTCGGCGTACATCACGCTCAAGATCGTGCAGAACACCTGGCGCACGGTGCGCGGGCAGCTGAGGATGCTCCCCGGGGCGTCCCACATCGCGCTGGTGGGCGGAGATTTCGACGTCCTGCTCCTGGTGCACACACCGGACAACAGGGCGCTGCGCGAACTGGTCCTCACCCGGCTCCAGGCCATCCCCGAGGTGCTCAGCACCCGCACGCTGCTGGTCTTCGAGGAGGAGGACCTGGAACCGCAGGGATGAACGGGGGGCGCGCCGCTCGCCCGGCCCGCCCCCTGAGCCTGGTTCGGTCTTCTTCCCCGTCCGTCGCGGCCTGCTCGTCCGTGGCGCTCAGCCCGCTTGTCTGAGGCCTCCGAAGACCATCTGCACCACCGCGTCGGCGACCTCGCGCTCCCCCATGCCCCGCCCGTCCGGCCGGTACCACTCGACTATCGAGTTGATCATCCCGAAGACCAGCCGGGTCGCGAGCCGGACCTCCAGGTCGGGCCGTACGTCCCCGTCGGCGGCCGCCGCCTTCAGGAGCGCGGCCACCTCGTGGTCGAAGTCCCGGCGCCGCTCCAGGGCCCAGCGCTCGGTGTCGGTGTTGCCGCGCACCCGCAGCAGCAGCGTCACGTACGGCAGTTCGGCGGTGAGGACCTCGACCATGCGCCGGGTGACGTACTCCAGGCGCTCCACGGCACGCCCCTCGCGCGCGTGCTCCTCGTCGAGGATCCCGAAGAGGCCGTCGAGCGCCCGGCTGACGGCCCTGCGCAGCAGCTCCTCCTTGCCCGTGACGTGGTGGTAGATCGACGACTTGGAGATGCCGGCCGCCTTGGAGAGGTGCTCCATGGAAGTGCCGTCGTAGCCACGCTCGTTGAAGACCCGCACGGCCACGGAGAGCAGGGTCTCCGGCGTGTAGGTGTCGCGCTTGGCGGTGGTCATGGGGTGCCCTCCCGCTTCTCGGAGGCGTACGCGTGGCGGTAGAGCGCGAGGGACGGCGCGTAACGCCCCGACGGGTCACGCATGTGCAGGTCGTCCAGGACGTCGTAGGCCCAGCTCCGGCCGAGCCTGCGGCTCCATTCGAACGGGCCCAGGGGGTAGTTGACGCCCTGGCGCATCGCCGTGTCGATGTCCTCCTCGGTGGCCACGCCCTTGGCGACGGCGTCGTGCGCCAGGTCGACGATGCGGGCCACCGTGCGGGCGACGATCAGGCCGGGCACGTCCCCGATGACGCTGACGTCCTTGCCGAGCGCCTGGAAGAGGCCGGTGGCCTCGGCGAGGGTCTGCGTCTGGGTGTCCTGCGAGTGGGACAGGGCGATCCGGGTCGCCCTGCGGTAGTCGAGCGCCAGGTCGAAGTAGACGACGTCACGGAACTCGACGGCGGTCTGGCCGTCCGCGAGGGCCAGTTGGCCGCCGCCCGGCAGCACCAGGCGCGTGCCGTGGTCCTCCTCGTCCTCACGGACCTGGATGCCCGCCTCGCGGATCAGCGCGAGCAGTTCGGCGGCGGGGCCCAGATCGCCCTCGGCGACGACGTACGCGGGCGGCTGGACCTTCTCCGCGGTGTGCGGCTCGGGCCGCTCGCCCTCGTCCCCGTAGTCGTACCAGCCGTGCCCCGACTTGCGGCCGTGCCGGCCCGACTCGACGAGCCGGCGCTGGGCCAGCGAGGGAGCGAACCGCACGTCCTGGAAGAAGCCCTCCCACACGGAGCGGGTGACGGACTCGTTGACGTCCTGGCCGATGAGGTCGGTCAGTTCGAAGGCTCCCATCCGGAAGCCGCCCGACTCGCGCAGCACCGCGTCGATCGTCGCGGGGTCGGCGGCCTGGGCCTCGTAGACCGCGAAGGCCTCGGCGTAGAAGGGCCGCGCGATGCGGTTGACGATGAAACCCGGGGTGTCCGCGCAGGCGACCGGGGTCTTCCCCCAGGCGCGGGCCAGTTCGTACGCGCGCGTGGCCGACGTGACGTCGGTCGCGAACCCGGAGACGACCTCCACGAGGGGCAGCAGCGGTGCGGGGTTGAAGAAGTGCAGCCCGACGAAACGGCCGGGGTTGCGCAGGGCGCCGCCGATCGCGGTCACCGACAGGGAGGAGGTGTTGGTGGCGAGCAGGCAGTCGTCCGGGACGATGTCCTCCAGCTCGCGGAACAGCTGCTGTTTGACGTCCAGCCGCTCCAGGACGGCTTCGAGGACGAGGCCCGAGTCGGCGAGGTCGGCGAGGCTCTCGGCGGGGCGCAGCCGGGCCCGGGCGGCGTCGCGCTCGGCGCCGGTCAGCCGGTCCTTCTCGACGAGCCGGTCGAGGCGGGCGACGATCGCTTCGGTCGCCGCCCGGGCCCGGCCGGGGGCGGAGTCGTACAGCCGCACGGGGTGGCCCGCGACGAGGGCGACCTGGGCGATGCCCTGGCCCATGGTGCCGGTGCCGACGACGGCCACGGGGCCGGCGAGGTCGAGTGCTGTCATGCTCGCGATCCTCCCGCACGGGGTTTTCCACAGGTTCAGCGGACCCCCTTGTCCCGACCGATCGTTCGGTTACTCTAACTCTGTCCGGCTGTTTCTGCCCAGGTCATGAGCTGGACTGCCAGGTCCTGAGCTCGACGAAGAGTTCATGAAACGAGGAGATGGTTCCGCATGGCCGCCGCACTGACCGCGCACGAGCTCATCGCCAAGCACCGGCCGACGCTCGACCAGGCGCTGGAGGCGATGCGCACGCGCGCGTACTGGTCGCCGCACCCCGAACACCCCAAGGCGTACGGGGAGAACGGCAGCCTGGGGACGGCCGAGGGCAAGGCCGCCTTCGACGCCGTGCTGAACGGCCGCCTCGACCTGGACCAGCCCGGCACCGACGACTGGGTGGGCGGCGAGGTCTCGCCGTACGGGATCGAGTTGGGCGTCACGTACCCGCACGCGGACATCGACACGCTGCTGCCCGCCATGCGCGCCGGACAGCGCGCGTGGCGCGACGCGGGCGCGGAGACGCGCGCGGTGGTGTGTCTGGAGATCCTCAAGCGGATCAGCGACCGCACGCACGAGTTCGCGCTCGCGGTCATGCACACCAGCGGCCAGGCCTTCATGATGGCGTTCCAGGCGGGCGGCCCGCACGCGCAGGACCGCGGCATGGAGGCGGTGGCGTACGCGTACGTGGAGCAGGTCCGCACCCCCGACACGGCGGAGTGGACGAAGCCCCAGGGCAAGCGCGACCCGCTCGCGCTGACCAAGCAGTTCACCCCGGTGCCGCGCGGCATCGCGCTGCTGATCGGCTGCAACACCTTCCCGACGTGGAACGGCTATCCGGGCCTGTTCGCCTCCCTCGCCACGGGCAACGCCGTGCTGGTGAAGCCCCACCCGCGCGCGGTGCTGCCGCTGGCGCTCACCGTCCAGGTGGCCCGCGAGGTGCTCGCCGAGGCGGGCTTCGACCCGAACCTGGTGGCGCTGGCCGCCGAGCGGCCGGGCGAGGGCATCGCCAAGACCCTGGCCACCCGTCCCGAGATCCGGATCATCGACTACACCGGCTCGACGGCGTTCGGAGACTGGCTGGAGGCCAACGCCCGCCAGGCGCAGGTCTACACGGAGAAGGCCGGCGTCAACACGGTGATCGTGGAGTCGACCGACGACTACAAGGGAATGCTGTCGAACCTCGCCTTCTCCTTGTCCCTCTACAGCGGCCAGATGTGCACGACCCCGCAGAACCTCCTCGTCCCGCGCGCCGGCATCCGTACGGAGGAGGGCCCCAAGTCGTACGACGAGGTGGTCGCCGACCTCGCGAGGGCGGTCGACGGACTCCTCGGGGACGACGCCCGGGCGAACGCCCTGCTGGGCGCGATCGTGAACCCGGACGTGAAGGCCCGAGTGGAGGCGGCGGCGGGCCTCGGCGAAGTCGCCCTCGCCTCACGCGAGATCACGAACCCCGAATTCCCCGACGCGGTGGTCCGCACCCCGGTGATCGTGAAGCTCGACGGCGGCAAGCCCGACGACCAGGCCGCCTACATGAGCGAGTGCTTCGGCCCGGTCTCGTTCGCCGTCGCGGTCGACTCGGCGGCCGACGCGGTGGAGCTGCTGCGGCGCACCGTCCGCGACAAGGGCGCGATGACCGTCGGCGCGTACACGACCTCGGACGAGGTCGAGGAGGCCGTGCGGGAGGCCTGCCTGGACGAGGCGGCCCAGCTCTCCCTGAACCTGACCGGCGGGGTGTACGTCAACCAGACGGCCGCCTTCTCGGACTTCCACGGCTCGGGCGGCAACCCGGCGGCCAACGCGGCCCTGTGCGACGGAGCATTCGTGTCCAACCGCTTCCGAGTGGTGGAGATCCGCAAGGAGGCATAGCCCCGGCCCGCAAGGGGCGCGGGGAACTGCGCGCTCAGCCACAACCGCCCCGCAGCCGAACGCCTACGAGACCTGCGGGGCCTGCGGGCCCGACGACGCACTCCAGTGGAACAACGCCATCCCCACACTGGTGGCGAGGTTGTAACTGGACACCTGCGGCTTCATCGGCAGCGAGACGAGCTGGTCCGTCCGACCACGCAACTCACCGGACAACCCACTCCGCTCGGAGCCGAAGGCAAGAACCGCGTCATCGGGAATCTTCACCCCCCGAATGTCCTCCCCCTCCGGATCGAGCGCGAACACCGGCCCGGAGGGCAGCTCGTCCACGGTCAGCCGCTCCACGGCCGTGGCGAAGTGCAGCCCCGCCCCACCGCGCACGACCGTGGGATGCCAAGGATCGAGCGTGCCGGTGGTGACGACCCCGGTCGCGCCGAACCCGGCCGCGAGCCGGATCACCGCCCCGGCGTTCCCTAGGTTGCGCGGCTGGTCGAGGACGACCACGGGCGCGGTACGGGGCGTGCGGGCCAGCGCCCGCAGGTTGGCCTCGCGCGAGGGCCGTACCGCGAGGGCGGCCACCGCGGTGGGATGCGGACGCGCGACGAGCGCCCGGTACGTGGCCTCCGGGACCTCCACCAGGAGGGCGTCCAGCGTCTCCCGTACGTCCGGGGCCAGCTCGTCCGCGAGGGCGAGCGCCGCCGCCCGGTCGGTGGTGACGGCCACCGGGACCTCGGCGTGGAAGCGCAGCGCGTGCTTGAGGGCGTGGAAGCCGTCGAGCAGCACGGCGGTGCCGGCGAGCCGGTGCCAGGCGCTCAGGGGCTCGGATTCGCGGTGGTCACGGGGGTCGCGGGGGTCCCTCATGCCGTGAAGCCTACGTGCGTGTGCTCGGCCGTCTCCGGGGGCCGCGGGTCCTCCTCGCGCGGACCCGGGAGCGTACGCCCGAGGCGCGGGAGGTTCCGCCCGAGGCGGGAGGACAGCCGCTCACGCGCGCGGGTGACCCAGCCGCCGAGGCGGCGCAGGAAGGAAGTCGGCAGGAAGACCGCGTCGGCGGCGATCATCGCGAGGGAGAAGAACGGCAGACCCAGCACGACGGCGATCACGGCGTGCTCGGTGATCATGCCCGCCAGCAGAACGTTCTTCACCCGCCGGTTGAACAGCGTGAAGGGGAAGGCTACCTGCGCGACCACCGTCCCGTACGTCACCAGCATCACCATCGTGCCGCTCGCGGACAGCGTGTCGGACAGGGCGGGCCAGGGGGAGAAGTAGTCCAGGTGCAGCGGGTAGTACACGGCCGTGCCGTCCTGCCAGCGCGAGCCCTGGATCTTGTACCAGCCGGCGGTCGCGTAGATCAGACAGGCCTCAGCCATGATCACGAAGAGGGCCGCGTTGTGGAGGAGGTTGGCGAGGACGTCGAGGAAGACGCGCGGCTGGGCACTCCGGGTGTACCGGCGGGCCGGCCACCACAGGCCCTGGACCGCCCACAGCCCCCAGTAGACCGTCCGCCAGCCGCCGAACAGACCGCCGTCGATCTTCCCCGCGAGCGTGGCGGCCGCCAGGGCCAGGCCGAGCACGGCCCACAGGGCGATACCGACCCGGTCCGGGTCGGTCCGGTCCGGATCGACCCGGACCGGGTGGGAACGCCCTTCACGCGCGCGTGCCCCCGCCGCTGCCGCCCGGCGCTCGCGCCGCGCGTCCAGCGACCACACCTGGCCGCAGCGGGTGAACACCAGGTAGATCGCCATCAGGTGGATGACGTTGTCGCCGCCGTCCCCCATGAAGATGCTGCGGTTCTGGAGGGAGAGCACGCCGAGCAGGAAGAGCACGGACATGGTGCGGGTGCGCCAGCCGAGCATGAACAGGGCGGCGGAGAGCACGGCGAGCGCGAAGACGATCTCGAACCAGACCTGCCCGTCGGCCCACATCAGGGCCGTGAAGGCGTGGTTGTTCGCGGTGAGCTGCTGGGCCAGGTCCCAGCTCCAGGGGCCGTCGGGCCCGTACATCTCCTGGCGGTGCGGGAACTCCCGCAAGAGGAAGAGCAGCCAGGTCCCGGCGAAGCCTATGCGGATCACCGCGGTCTGGTACGGCCCCAGGGACCGCCCGGTGAGGCTGGAGACGGCGTGCGCCAGCTTCCGGTCGAGCCGGTGCCTGCGGTCGAAACGGCTGATCCGCCCGGCCAGCCGCTCGCGACCGGGGCTGCGCGTCGGCCGGGGATCGTCGGCGCCCGCCGGGGCACGTCCGGGCTCGCCCACAGGGGAGTCATCGCGGTCGTCCGCGGGGGCGGCGCCGTGGTCGCGCACGGGGATGTCGTCCTGGTCGCTCACCGGACCGCTCTCGTGGTTGCTCATCGGGCGCTCGCCGCCGTCCCCGTGGAGTGCGCGGGCCGGGTCCCGGCCGCCCGGTCGGACTCCGACACGGGCCACCAGGGCAGCTGACGCAGGACGGGCTTGTCGGACACCTGCTCCTGGCTCCACTCGGGCGGCGGCACATTGGTCGTACGGGAACGGACCTGGACCTGCTGGACGACGGCGCCCGGGCCGCCCGCCTCCTCGCGGTCGAGGCGCAGGACCACGATCCGGCGCAGATAGCGCTCGGAGAGGTCGCCGCGCATGCCGTTCGGGCGGTTCGTGTTGTCGTGGGTGGCCGCGAAGAAGTCCCAGGCCCGGCGCAGCTCGTTCTGCTGGGTGTGGCTCGGCAGCAGATTGCCGTCGATGGCCCGGCCGTCCAGCGCGGAGAGGTCGTACCAGCGGGTCGTCCGGACGGCGCCGTCCGGGCTCTTCACCTCGGCCCGGACCTGGACGGCGATGTTCTGCTGCAGCGGGTTGGGCGCGAAGAGCTTCCAGTTCTGCTCGAACTCCGGGTAGACCCAGTCGTCGACCGCCCGCCCGTGCTGCTTGGTGACCGTGTTCGACGGCGCGACATGCAGGAAGACCATGCCGAGGTGCACACAGGCGACCACCGCGACCAGGGCGACCGCGAGGGCGGCGGCGATCTGGAAGGGGAGGGACAGGGCCGCGAGGCCCTCCGCCGGAGGACCGGCCGGGGGAGGACCGGCGGAGGGAACGGAGCCGGCAGGGGGCGGCGGGTCGGCGGGGAGACGCGGACCGGCGCCGGTGAGGGGGGCGACGGCCGAGGGCTCGCCCGGCACGGGACGGGCGTTCGAGCCCTCGTCGTACGCATCCATCGCGCCCCGTTTCCCCATGTCTGCCCGGTTGTCGCCGCCCGTTCCGCGACGGCCGCACCGGAACGGTACTCAGCCCCACCCGCCCGGCACAGCCCAGGGGGCACAGCGGTGGACACCTTACGGCCCGCCCTTTCCCCTGCTCGAAGGTACCGAACGCCCGGTCGGGCAATCCCGGACGTCCCGCGGTGCACGGACAGCGGCCGGGTCGCCACCGTTCCCTTCTTGTAGAACCTGTTCTATCTTGACGCTCCGCCAGACCGACTCGACAGATCGACCGACCCGACAGATCTACCGGGAGGACGCGACCGTGGACTTCACCTTCACCGAGGAACAGCAGGCGGCCGTGGAGGCGGCGAAGGCGGTCTTCGCGGGGGTCGCGCCGGACGGCGTACCGAGTCCCGCGCTCACCGCGGGGGCCGTCGCGGACGACTTCGACCGCGTCCTGTGGGCCCGGCTCGCCGACGCGGACCTGCTGAGCCTGCTGCTCGACGCGCGCCACGGCGGCGCCGGCCTCGACACCGTCGCCCTGTGCCTGGTGCTGCGGGAGTCGGCGAAGGTACTCGCCAGGGTCCCGCTGCTGGAGAGCACGGCGGCCGCCGTGACCGTACAGGCCTACGGTGGCGAGGAGTTGAAGGCCGATCTGCTCGCACGGACCGGCCGGGGCGAGTCGGTGCTGACGGTCGCCGCGAACGGACGCACCGGACACGACGGCGCCGAACTCGCCGTGACCGCGCGGCAGGAGGACGACGCGTGGGTACTGGACGGGCTGCAGACGGCCGTCCCCTGGGCGCGGAACGCCGACTTCGTCCTCGTACCCGCGCTGAGCACCGGCTCGGGCCGCTCCGTGCTCGCCCTGGTGCCCCGCGGCCACCAGGGCGCGGTCCTCGCCGAGCAGATCTCCACGACGGGCGAACTTCTCGGCGAACTCCGCCTGGACTCCGTACGGATCCCCGCCCGTGACGTCATCGACGCCGACGGTGCCTGGGAGTGGCTGCGGAACCTGCTCACCACCGGAACGTGCGCGCTGGCGCTCGGTCTGGGCGAGCGCGTACTCGGCATGACGAGCGAATACACCGGCAAGCGGGAGCAGTTCGGCTTCCCGGTCGCCACGTTCCAGGCCGTGGCCGTGCAGGCCGCCGACCGCTACATCGATCTGCGCGCGATGGAGGCGACCCTCTGGCAGGCCGCGTGGCGGATCAGCACGGGGGCGGGCGGAGCGCTGCCCGCGTCCGGTGACGTGGCCGTCGCCAAGGTCTGGGCCTCCGAGGGCGTACGCCGTGTCGTGCAGACCGCTCAGCATCTGCACGGGGGCTTCGGCGCGGACACCGACTACTCGCTGCACCGGTACCACGCCTGGGCCAAGCACCTGGAGCTCTCGCTCGGCCCGGCGGCGGCACACGAGGAGGCGCTGGGCGACCTGCTGGCGGCCCACCCACTGGGGTGAGCCCGCAAGCCCGCTTCCGCCGTCCGCTAGAGCACGAACCCCGGCTGGCCCTCCGTGTTCACCACGGGGCGGCCCTTGGCCGCCCAGACCTGCATGCCGCCGGCGACGTTCACCGCGTCGACGCCCTGCTGGTTCAGGTACATGGCGACCTGCGCCGACCGGCCACCGGAGCGGCAGATCACGTTGACCTTGCCGTCCTGCGGGGCCGCCTCGGTCAACTCGCCGTAGCGGGCCACGAATTCACTGATGGGGATGTGCAGTGCCCCTTCGGCGTGACCCGCCTGCCACTCGTCGTCCTCCCGGACGTCCAGCAGGAAGTCTCCGTCCGCGAGATCCCCGACCTCGACCGTGGGCACACCAGCTCCGAAACTCATGGCCCCGACGCTACCCGACCGCCACCGGGCGATCAGCCCCGCCTTTCGGGGGCGCGGGGAACTGCACGCCCAGCCCTCACCGGCCCGCAGACGGCCAGGCATCCGTCACCGCGGAGGCCGAGCACCCGTCACCGCGCAACCGAGGGCTCAAGCGCTCCAGCAGTGCTGAACCTCAGCCGAGCGATCAGGCACCGTCGCCGAGCAGGCCCGCCAGCTCCGCTTCCCGCTCGCTCACCTGCGCCAGCAGCTGTTCGGCGATCTCCTCCAGGAGCCGGTCGGGGTCGTCCGGAGCGATCTTGAGCATCCCGCCGATCGCGCTCTCCTCCAGGTCGCGCGCCACGAACGCGAGCAGCTCCTTGCGCTGGGCGAGCCACTCAAGACGGGCGTAGAGCTCCTCGCTGCGGCTCGGCCGCCACTCCTCCGGCACGGGACCGGCGGCCCACTCCTGCGACAGCTCCCGGAGCAGGGCCTCGTCCCCACGGCCGTAGGCCGCGTTGACGCGGGCGATGAACTCGTCGCGCCGCGCGCGCTCCGCGTCGTCCTGCGCCAGGTCGGGGTGCGCCTTGCGGACGAGCTCCCGGTAGAGCTTGCGGGCCTCGTCGCTCGGCCGCACCCGCTGCGGCGGGCGCACCGGCTGATCGGTCAGCATGGCCGAGGCCTCCGGGGACAGTCCGTCCGAGTCGAGCCAGTCGTGGAACAGCTCCTCGATACCCGGCATCGGCATGACCCTGGCCCGGGCCTCCTTCGCCTTGCGCACATCCTCCGGGTCACCGGTGCTCGCGGCCCGCGCCTCGGCGATCTCCGCCTCCAGCTCGTCGAGCCGCGCGTACATCGGGCCGAGGCGCTGGTGGTGCAGCCGGGAGAAGTTCTCCACCTCGACCCGGAACGTCTCCACCGCGATCTCGAACTCGATCAACGCCTGCTCGGCCGCCCGCACGGCCCGCTCCAGCCGCGCCTCGGGCCGCTCACCCTCACCGCTCCCGGCATCGGCACCACCCACGGCCTGGTCGGCAACGGGCTGGTCCGCAGCAGACTGCTCGCCTCCGACCGCACCCACACCCGATTCGGCGCCATCGTCACCGGCACCCCCGCCCACAGGCGCCCCGACACCCGCTTCGCCGGACGGCTCCGAGGCCGCGACCTCCTCGACACCCGCCTCACCAGCAAGCGCCTCTTCGGCACTCGTCTCTTCGGCACTCGCCTCATCGGCGCTCGCCTCTCGGACGTGCGCCTCCTCCGTACCGGCCGAACCGGCCTCACCGGCACGCGAATCACCGGCGACCGGCTCCGCGGAGGGCTCGGACGGCGGCTCGGACGGGGACTGCTCAGCTTCCGGGGTCGTCACCCGCCCAGCCTAGGCCACGCCTCCACCAGCAACCGGGGCCCGCCCGGGGCAAGCGCGACCCGAGCCCCTTGCCTATTCGGGGCAAGGGGGGCACGGGACCCTTGCCCATCCGGGGCAAGGGCGGCACGGGACCCGTCAGACCCCCAGCTCCCCCACGATCCGCCCCGACCGCACGGCCGCCACCAGCTCCGCGTGGTCGGCCTCGGTCCGGTCCGCGTACGCCATCGAGAAGCCGGCTATCGCCTCGTCCAGTTCCTCGTTCTTGCCGCAGTACCCCGAGACCAGCCGCGGATTCGCGCTGTGGGCGTGGGCCCGCGCCAGCAGCGCACCCGTCATCCGCGCGTAGTCGTCTATCTGGTCCGCGGCCAGTGCCGCGGGGTCGACGCTTCCCTTGCGGTTGCGGAACTGCCGCACCTGGAAGGGGCGTCCGTCGACAGTGGTCCAACCGAGAAGGTTGTCGCTGACGACCTGCATGCGCTTCTGGCCGAGGACGACCCGGCGACCCTCGTGCTCGGTCTCCGGCACCGGGAGGCCGGCCGTCTCCAGATGAGGCACCAGGACGGACGCACGAGCCTCCTTCACCTGAAGGACGAGCGGCTCGTCCACGTGGTCCAGCAGCAGCACCACGTACGAGCGGGTGCCCACGCTGCCGGTGCCGACCACGCGGAAGGCGACGTCGTGCACCGCGTACTGCGCGAGGAGCGGGAGCCGGTCCGGGGAGAGCGTGCCCAGGTACTCCTCCAGCCCCAGCGCCACCGCGGCGGCCTCGCCGTCCGGGACGCGGCGCAGCACCGGCGGGGCGTCGACGAAGTGGCGTCCGCCGCCCTCGACGGTCTCCGTCGACTTCGCCGCGAACCGCCCGCTGGTGTTGGACCGCGCCTTCTCCGAGACCCGCTCCAAGGTGCCGAGCAGGTCGTGTGCGTCGGCGTGCGAGACCAAGGCCTCGTCCGCGATGGCGTTCCACGCGTCCAGAGCCGGGAGCTTGGCGAGCAGCCGCATCGTGCGCCGGTAGGAGCCCGCCGCGAAGTGCGCGGCCTTGCGGCAGGTGTCCTCGTCCGCTCCCGCCTCACGCGCGGCGAGCACCAGCGAGGTCGCCAGGCGCTTGAGGTCCCACTCCCACGGTCCCTGCACCGTTTCGTCGAAGTCGTTCAGGTCGATGACGAGGCCGCCGCGCGCGTCCCCGTACAGGCCGAAGTTGCCCGCGTGCGCGTCACCGCAGATCTGGGCGCTTATGCCCGTCACGGGCGTGCGCGCCAGGTCGTACGCCATGAGGCCGGCCGAACCGCGCAGGAAGGCGAACGGTGTGGCCGCCATCCTGCCCACCCGTATCGGTGTGAGCTCGGGGATACGGCCCCGGCCGGACTCCTCGACGGCCGTCACCGCGTCCGGGCGGTCGCCGTTCGTGTCGAGCGACGCGTGGGCGCCGCGCGGGACGCGGGCCCTGAGGGCCTTGCCCTCTTTCTTGGCCGACTCCTCCGCCGGCCACCGCGCGAACCCGCGCACCGCCGGAATCCTCGCCGCTCCGGCCACTGCTCCACCGGTCTCGCTCACTCGAACCGCCTCCCCCGCGCACGAACATCAACTCGTGACGACCGTACCGCCGGGCGCCGATTCGTGTGAGCCCCTGTGGACAACTCCACAGCTGTGGAAAACACCCCAGCTCAACGGTGACAACGGGCCCTGCGCCAAGCACCGGATCAGATCCCGGACCAAGTCCCCGAGCAGATCCCGAACCAGGTCTCGGACCAAGTCCGAACCAGGTCCCGAGCAGCTCCGCTATTTCCGGAACCGCTCCGCGCAACGCCCGTCCTCCAACAGGTACTTCTCCGCCCACGCGCCCAGTTCCGAGAGCGCGGGCTCCAGCGCGGACCCGGCCTCCGTCAGCCGGTAGGAGACGCGCAGCGGCGGCCCGTCGTCGACCTCGCGCACGACGATTCCGACCCCCGCCAGTTCCGTGAGCCGGTCGGAGAGCATGCGCTCGCTGATGCCGGGGATGGCCCGGCGCAGGTCCGCGAAGTGCACGGGGGCGGGCAGGAGCACGGCCACGATCGGGCCCGTCCAGCGCTTTCCGAGCACCTGGAAGACACGGGTGATGCCGTCGTCGACCCGCCTGCACGACGCAGCGTCGTGGTTTTCCTGGACCGCCATGCCCTCAGGGTACTTGCCCTCCCGTACGGGGATGAAAAAAAGTAAGCTCCTGTGTTATTCATAGTTACGAACGAAAAAGCAAAGCCGTGGGCGGGCCCTGACCCGGCCCGCCCACGTCAACAGCGCTCTCTTCGAAGCGCCCCCTTCGAACGCCTTCGACGCACACCCCAATGGAGAAACCCATGGCCACCCTGCTGCACGTGGACTCGTCCGTCCTCCCCGGTCCCGCCTCGGCGTCCCGCGCCGTCACGGACGCCTTCCGCAAGGCCTGGGAGGAGCAGCACCCGGAGGGCACCGTGATCTACCGCGACCTCTCCGCGCACCCCGTCCCGCACATCACCGCGGACGCCCACAGCGCCGCGTTCGCCGACCCGTCGGAGCACACCCCGGAGCAGGCCGCGGCCTTCGCCGGGCGCCTGGAGTTCATCGAGGAGCTGGAGCAGGCGGACGCCATCCTGATCGGCGCTCCCATGTACAACTTCTCGATCCCGTCGACCCTGAAGGCATGGCTGGACAACGTGATCGTCGTCGGCCGCACCGCGGGCGACACCCAGTCCGCCAAGGGCACGCCGGTCACCGTCGTGGCCAGCCGCGGCGGCGCCTACGGGCCGGGCACGCCCCGCGAGGGCTACGAGTACGTACAGAACTACCTGGAGGCCGTCTTCAAGGACATGCTCGGCCTGGACCTCGAATTCATCGTCCCGGAGCTCACGATGGCCCCGCACATGCCGGCGCTGGCCGAGCTGGTCCCGCTCTTCGAGGCGTCCCGCGCCAAGGCCCTGGAGGAAGCGGCCACCAGGGGGCGGACCCTCGCCGAGCAGCTCGGCACGAAGGCCGCGGCCTGACGCCTCACCGAACGGACGCGCGCCCCGGCCCGGCCGGGCCACCACGGGCGGGGCGCGCGTCACGCCCGCACGACTCCCGGGGCCTTCTTGAGCCCCCTCGGGGCGGAACCACCCCGTTCACACCCCCGAGAGTTTCACACCCCCGCGAGCCGGTTGATCCCCTCGGTCTCCAGCACCCGGTCCTCGGACTCGCCCCGAGCCACCGCGATCATCGCCAGACCGACCTGCTCCGTCGTGGTGATCCGGTTGGGCGCCAGTTTCCGCAGGAGGGGCAGCAGACGCCCGGTCGTCGCGTAGATCACCCGGTAGGCCCGCGTCTTGGACGTGATCCCGTGCAGCGGCTGGATGAGTCCCGGCCGGAACATGTACGCGTCCACGCCGTCCAGCGCGAGCAGCGCGTTCTCGGTCTCCCCCTTGACCCGCGCCCACATCAGCCGCCCGCGCGCGGAGCTGTCGGTCCCCTGCCCCGACACGTAACAGAAGGTCAGCCCCGGACTCGACGCGGCCAGTGAGCCCGCCACCGCGAGCGTGAGGTCGTACGTGACCTTGCGGTACGCGGCCTCCTTCATGCCCGCCGACGAGACGCCGAGGCAGAAGAAGCAGGCGTCGTATCCGGAGAGTTCCTTCTCCAGTCCGCCGAGATCGGTGAGGTCGGACCGTACGACCTCGCTCAGCTTGGGATGCGTGACGCCCACCGTCGTACGGCCGACCACGAGCACGCTCTCGACCGCCGCGTCCCGAAGACACTCCCGCAGAACTCCGCGTCCGACCATCCCGGTCGCCCCGAAGAGGATCACCTTCACAGAGCCCCACTCCCACCACGTAGTCCGGATCGGCACCCTAGGCCGCCCCGCCCGCCCGGGCCACACGGCACGGAGCCGACCGCCGATCCCCGGCCGCCACCGGCGCCTCTCCCGCGCGACCCCGGCCGTGAGCTACCTCACAAACAGGTGCAGGCCCGCATCCCGATGCCCGACCTCACCCGCCTTCTCGGCCGCCCCTCCCCGTCCAGTACTCGCAGCCCCATCGGGCGAGCGCCCCCACCAGGACGGAGACAACGATCGCCCCCCAGTCGATGACATGCGGAAGCCCGGGGAAGAAGGCGAAGAAGGCCAACGTCGCCACGAGGCCCGCCACGAACGCGGCCACCCCGGCCGAGCGCCTTCGCACCTTCTCCGACGGCTCCCGCCCCTGCTGCTGATCGATCATGAACAGCTCACTTCGTAATGTGATGACACTGACTCACTCGCCGCACCCCGGTGACATAGAGATGCGCGCACGCCTTTCCATAACGAGGCAACGTCCGAGGAGAGTTGTTCCGCATCGGATCGATCTTGCACTCAGGGTGCGTCCGCCCTCGGGACGTGCGGTAGGTCTTGTTGTTGGTGTTGGCGTACGTGAAGTCGATCCGCCAGTTGCAGAACCCACTGCCGAGCGCGGCGACGAAGGCGCAGTCGACGCCGGCGTTCTGGTAGGTGATCCTCTTCCCACCACCACGGATGATGTGTGTGAACAGGCAGCCGGTCGGGACCTTCATGGTCATGCCGCCGACGCTGTACTCGAAGGTCCGCACCGGGGTCGACCCGACGGCTCCGGCCTGCGCGACCGAGGAACTCGCCAGCACGAGAGCACACGCGGCAGCGACAGCTGCGAGGAGCCCGGACCGTAAAAGCTTGACCATGAACGCATTCCTTCCGGCGGAGAATCTATTTCGACCGGAAGAACTCCGCCGCAGCGATCATGTTTCTGGCTGATGAGATGGTTCACCGGCTTGAGCGATCAAGAGGCAATGCGCTGACCAGCTGATTCGTTTCTCCGGTCCAGCCCGTCGAACTGCCTCTCGGACCCTCCCAGGCAGAGCCCCCGGACGCCGGCCGCTGCCTTTACCTACTGAGCCCGCCGACGGCCACCCCATGCCCCCGGCCGGGCCCGACCAGCCCCACCCAAAGCCCAACCACCCCACAAACCACACAAGGCCCCGACCGTGAGATACCTCACCGTCGGGGCCCTGCCATGTCGCTGTCCGGTGGGGTGACAACGAGAGACGGGCCCCCGCCCGGACTTTCGTCCTGGCGGAGACCCGTCTCCACTGGTGCGCGAGGGGGGAGTTGAACCCCCACGCCCTTTCGGGCACTGGAACCTGAATCCAGCGCGTCTGCCTATTCCGCCACCCGCGCATTGGGTGTGTCTTCCGTGTCCCACCTGGTGGGTGAGCGCCTTCCGACATGCAGAAGATTAGCACGGTGGTCGGGGTGGATTCACATCCGTTTCCGAGGGGCAGCAGGAGGGAAGCGGCACGGCGAACGGCCTCCGCGCCACCCCGCCGTCACCGGCGCGACCGCCTCCCGTGGCGTCCCGGATCCCACCGCCCCCAGCTTCCACGTACCAAGCGGAACCGGTTCACGTATCAACCTCGTACCGGTCCCGGCCATCTCCCCTTCAGGGGGCCGGGGTCCGCTGTCCGGTGCGGGACACTGTGGTGAAGCCACCTCTACGATCCTCTCCATACGGACTGCCGCGGGGGAGTTCGAAGAGGAGCTTCGGAGGGAACTTCGGGAGGGGACTTCTCAAGGGCGTCGACATCTGTCGACCGGGCCGACAGGGGGAACCAGCCGATTTCCCGGCGCGTGGATACGATCAGTAAGCAGTACCAGGGCGACGACGAAGGAGGAGGTGCCCCATGGGAGTCCTGAAGAAGTTCGAGCAACGCCTCGAAGGTCTGGTCAACGGCACCTTCGCCAAGGTGTTCAAGTCCGAGGTCCAGCCGGTGGAGATCGCAGGCGCGCTCCAGCGCGAGTGCGACAACAACGCCACCATCTGGAACCGCGACCGGACCGTGGTCCCCAACGACTTCATCGTGGAGCTGAGCACGCCGGACTTCGAGCGTCTCAGCCCCTACTCGGGCCAGCTCGGCGACGAGCTGGCCGGCATGGTGCGCGACTACGCCAAGCAGCAGCGCTACACGTTCATGGGCACCATCAAGGTCCACCTGGAGAAGGCGGACGACCTCGACACCGGTCTGTACCGGGTCCGCAGTCGCACGCTGGCCTCCTCCACCAACCAGCAGGCCGCTCCCGAGCGCGCCCCCGCGGGCCCGCCCCCGGCGGGCGCCCGCGGCCAGGCAGGCGGTCCGGCAGCAGGCCAGGCAGGTGGCTACGGCTATCCGCCCGCGGCCGCTCCTCCCATGCCTGCCGCCCCGCCGCCCGGCGGGCGCCCGGGAGCCGCACCCGCGGGCCAGCGGCCCGCCGCGGCCCCGCAGCCGGGCGGACGGACACGGCACTGGGTCGAGGTCAACGGCACCCGCCATCAGATCTCCCGCCCGACGCTGGTGCTCGGCCGCAGCACCGAAGCCGACGTGCGGATCGACGACCCCGGCGTCTCGCGCCGGCACTGTGAGATCCGGACCGGAACGCCCTCGACGATCCAGGATCTCGGGTCCACCAACGGCATCGTGGTGGACGGGCAGCACACCACCCGCGCTACGCTCCGCGACGGCTCGCGGATCGTCGTGGGCAGCACCACCATCATTTACCGGCAAGCCGAAGGGTGAAGCGGGGGCAATGTCAGAGCTGACCCTCACGGTCATGCGGCTGGGTTTCCTGGCCGTACTGTGGCTGTTCGTGATCGTGGCCGTGCAGGTCATCCGCAGCGACCTGTTCGGAACGCGTGTCACACAGCGCGGGTCGCGGCGGGAAGCGCAGAGGCCGCAGCAGGCCGCGCGCCAGACCGCGCCACCACCACAGCGTCAGCAGCAGGCGGCGCCCAGCGGCGGCCGTCAGCGCCGCGGCGCTCCCACCAAGCTGGTCGTCTCCGAGGGCATCCTCACGGGCACGACGGTTGCCCTTCAGGGGCAGACCATCACGCTGGGACGCGCACACGACAGCACCATCGTGCTGGACGACGACTACGCATCCAGCAGGCATGCCAGGATCTACCCGGACCGTGACGGCCAGTGGATCGTCGAGGATCTCGGGTCCACCAACGGCACGTATCTCGACCGGACCCGATTGACGACTCCCACGCCGGTTCCGCTGGGCGCGCCGATCCGCATCGGCAAGACCGTCATCGAGCTTCGGAAGTAGTGCCACGTCATGAATGAGCGCGAGCGGAGCGAGCGAGCAGCGGCGGTCCCCACGACGGACCCCGGCGCGCTCCCGACCGGAGGGTGGGCACCGTGCGGATGTACCCGGAGCCGACGGGCGAGGTGCGCATGAGTCTGTCACTGCGCTTCGCCGCCGGATCGCACAAGGGCATGATCCGAGAGGGCAACGAGGATTCCGGTTACGCCGGGCCGCGGCTGCTGGCGATCGCGGACGGGATGGGCGGCCAGGCCGCCGGTGAGGTCGCCTCGTCCGAGGTGATCTCCACGATCGTCGCGCTCGACGACGACGTGCCCGGCTCCGACATCCTCACCTCGCTGGGCACGGCCGTGCAGCGCGCCAACGACCAGCTGCGGATGATGGTCGAGGAGGACCCCCAGCTCGAAGGCATGGGGACCACCCTCACCGCCCTCCTGTGGACCGGTCAGCGGCTCGGCCTCGTGCACGTCGGCGACTCGCGCGCCTACCTGCTGCGGGACGGCGTGCTCACGCAGATCACGCAGGACCACACGTGGGTGCAGCGCCTCGTCGACGAGGGACGCATCACGGAGGAGGAGGCGACCACCCACCCGCAGAGGTCCCTCCTCATGCGCGCGCTGGGCAGCGGCGACCACGTCGAGCCCGATCTCTCCATCCGTGAGGTCCGCGCCGGCGACCGCTACCTGATCTGCTCCGACGGACTCTCGGGCGTCGTCTCCCATCAGACGATGGAGGACACCCTCGCCAGCTACCAGGGTCCCCAGGAGACCGTGCAGCAGCTCATCGAGCTCGCGCTGCGCGGCGGCGGCCCCGACAACATCACCGTCATCGTGGCCGACGTCCTCGACATCGACGGCGGGGACACCCTCGCCGGGCAGCTCTCCGACACCCCGGTCGTCGTGGGCGCGGTCGCCGAGAACCAGCTCCAGCAGCACGACAACGGCGCCATGCAGACGCCCGCGGGCCGCGCCTCCAGCCTCGGCCGTCAGGTGCCCGGACAGGGCGGCGGCGAGTTCGGTCCGCCCGGCAGCGGCGACGCCACCGGTTACGTACCCACCGGAGGGTTCGGCGACTACTCCGACGAGGACTTCGTCAAGCCGCGCTCCGGCCGGAAGTGGCTGAAGAGATCCTTCTACATCGTGCTCGCGCTCGGCGTCATCGGCGGCGGGCTGTACGGCGGCTACCGCTGGACGCAGACGCAGTACTACGTGGGCGCCAACGACAAGCACGTCGCGCTGTACCGCGGCATCAGCCAGGACCTCGCCTGGGTCTCGCTCTCGAAGGTGGAGAAGGACCACCCCGAGATCGAACTCAAGTACCTGCCGCCGTACCAGCAGAAGCAGGTCGAGGCGACGATCGCCGAGGGCGGTCTGAGCGACGCCCGGTCGAAGATCGACGAGCTGAAGACGCAGGCGTCCGCGTGCAAGAAGGACGCCGAGCGCCGCAAGGCCGAGAGCGAGCAGAACGCGAAGACCGGCGAGGGCGAGGCCGGCGGGGTCACGGGAACCACACGGACCTCCGCCGCGTCCAAGGCCACACCGACGCCGACGGCGCCCCCCACGGGAGACAAGTCGCCGTCGCCCGACCCGTCCAAGTCCACGACCGCACCCACTCCCACACCCGGCCCCAGCCTCTCCGACGAGGAGCAGAAGCTGGTCTCGCTGTGCGGTAAGCAGTAAGCAGCCGTGAGGGGCCCTGTCACACGATGAGCAGTACTTCCAACACGTCGACGCACCACACGTCCACGATCGGCTCGATCGGCACACCGAGCCGACGTAACACCGAGCTCGCGCTCCTGGTGTTCGCGGTGGCCATCCCGGTGTTCGCCTACGCCAACGTCGGACTGGCGATCAACGACTCGGTGCCGCCGGGCCTGCTGAGCTACGGGCTCGGCCTCGGCCTGCTCGCCGGCGTCGGCCATATCGTCGTACGGAAGTTCGCGCCGTACGCGGACCCGCTGCTGCTGCCGCTGGCGACGCTGCTGAACGGCATCGGTCTGGTCGTCATCTGGCGCCTGGACCAGTCCAAGCGGCTGCAGGCCGCAAGCACGTTCGTCGAGGCGGCCCCCCGCCAACTGCTGTACTCCGCGCTGGGCGTGGCCCTCTTCGTGGTCGTGCTGGTCTTCCTCAAGGACCACCGCGTCCTGCAGCGCTACACCTACATCTCCATGGTCGGCGCGCTGATCCTGCTGCTCCTGCCCCTGGTCCCGGGCCTCGGCCTGAACGTCTTCGGCGCCAGGATCTGGATCTCGATCGCCGGATTCACCATCCAGCCGGGCGAGTTCGCGAAGATCGTCCTCGCGATCTTCTTCGCCGGCTACCTCATGGTGAAGCGCGACGCGCTCGCCCTGGCCAGCCGCCGCTTCATGGGCATCTACCTGCCGCGCGGACGCGACCTGGGCCCGATCATCGTCGTCTGGATCATCTCCATCCTGATCCTGGTCTTCGAGACCGACCTCGGTACCTCGCTGCTCTTCTTCGGCATGTTCGTGATCATGCTGTACGTCGCCACCGAGCGGACCAGCTGGATCGTGTTCGGCATGCTGATGTCCGCGGCCGGTGCCGTCGGCGTGGCCTCCTTCGAGTCGCACGTCCAGCAGCGCGTCCAGGCCTGGCTCGACCCGATGCGCGAGTACGAGCTCAGCCAGCAGGGCGTCATCGGCCACACCGAGCAGTCCATGCAGGCCCTGTGGGCCTTCGGGTCCGGCGGCACCCTCGGCACCGGGCTCGGCCAGGGCAACTCCGACCTCATCGGCTTCGCCGCCAACTCCGACTTCATCCTCGCCACCTTCGGCGAGGAGCTGGGCCTGGCCGGCGTGATGGCGATCCTGCTGATGTACGGCCTGATCGTGGAGCGCGGCGTACGCACCGCCCTCGCCGCCCGCGACCCCTTCGGCAAGCTGCTCGCCATCGGTCTTTCGGGCGCCTTCGCCCTCCAGGTCTTCGTGGTCGCCGGCGGCGTCATGGGCCTGATCCCGCTTACCGGTATGACGATGCCGTTCCTGGCGTACGGAGGTTCCTCCGTCATCGCCAACTGGGCACTCGTCGGCATCCTGATCCGCATCAGCGACACCGCCCGCCGGCCAGCGCCGGCCCCCGCGCCCAACCCCGACGCCGAGATGACCCAGGTGGTCCGACCGTGAACAAGCCCCTGCGCCGGATCGCGATCTTCTGCGGGCTCCTCGTGCTCGCCCTGCTCATCCGCGACAACTGGATCCAGTACGTCCAGGCGGACTCGCTGAAGGACGACACGAAGAACCGCCGCGTCGCCATCGCGCGCTACGCCACACCGCGCGGCAACATCATCGTCGACGGCGACCCGATCACCGGTTCCACCAAGACGAGCGGCGACGACTTCAACGACTTCGAGTACAAGCGCACCTACAAGGACGGCGCGATGTGGGCCCCCGTCACGGGCTACGCCTCGCAGGCCTTCGGTGCCACGCAGCTGGAGAGCATCGAGGACGGCATCCTCACCGGCAACGACGACCGGCTCTTCTTCCGCCGCACGCTCGACATGATCACCGGCAAGAAGCAGGAGGGCGGCAATGTCATCACCACGCTCAGCGCCGCCGCACAGAAGGCCGCGTACAAGGGTCTGCTGAAGCAGGGCAAGGGCGCCGTCGCCGCGATCGACCCGGAGACCGGCGCGATCCTGGCGCTGGCCTCCACTCCCTCGTACGACCCCTCGACGTTCGCCGGGAACTCCACCAAGGTCGACGGCAGCGCCTGGACCAAGCTGCAGAAGAAGAACAACCCCGACGACCCGATGCAGAACCGCGTGCTGCGCGAGATCTACCCGCCCGGGTCGACCTTCAAGGTCGTCACGGCCGCGGCGGCGCTGGAGCACGGCATCGTCGACAGCGCCGACGAGAAGACCGACTCGCCGCTGCCGTACACCCTGCCGGACAGCACCACCGAGCTGAAGAACGAGGGGAACATCCCCTGCAAGAACGCGACGCTGCGCGAGGCGCTGCGCGTCTCCTGCAACACCGTCTTCGGCAAGCTGGGCGTCGACGTCGGCAAGGAGGACATGCTGGAGACGGCCAAGAAGTTCGGCTTCAACGAGGAGCAGTTCGTGCCGATCCGCTCCAGCGCCTCCAACTTCCCCGAGAAGATGGACCGGCCGCAGACCGCGCTCAGCTCGATCGGCCAGTTCGAGACCGCCACGACTCCGCTGCAGATGGCCATGGTCGCCTCGGCCGTCGCCAACGACGGCACGCTCATGAAGCCCTACATGGTCGACAAGCTCCAGGCGCCGGGCCTCGACGTCATCGAGCAGACCGACCCCGAGAAGATGAGCGAGCCGCTGTCCGAGAAGAACGCCCAGATCCTTCAGTCGATGATGGAGACGGTCGTCGAGAAGGGCACCGGCACCAACGCCCAGATCAACGAGAGCGGCGTCACGGTCGGCGGCAAGACCGGTACCGCCCAGCGCGGTGTCGAGAACAGCGAGAACCCGTACGCCTGGTTCATCTCGTACGCGAAGCTCGACGACGGCAGCTCTCCGGTCGCCGTCGCCGTGGTCGTCGAGGACGAGAGCGCCAACCGTGACGACATCTCCGGCGGTGGTCTCGCCGCTCCGATCGCGAGGGACGTGATGAAGGCAGTCATCGACAGCAAGAAGTGACCCCGCTCACGTCTCCTTCACATCGGTGCACGTTGCGATACCGGTCCTGCATCGGGTGACGGTTGTGGCCAGGTCAGTCAAGGCGGTCCGGGTACGGTATGCCCGGACAGCACACCGCCGGACCACACGTGGTGTGGTCAGGACCGTCGGAAAAGGCTGGTAGGTAGCTATGGAAGAGCCGCGTCGCCTCGGCGGCCGGTACGAGCTGGGCCACGTGCTCGGCCGTGGTGGCATGGCGGAGGTACACCTCGCCCATGACACCCGGCTCGGCCGCACGGTGGCGGTGAAGACGCTGCGAGCGGACCTCGCGCGCGACCCGTCGTTCCAGGCCCGGTTCCGCCGGGAGGCCCAGTCGGCCGCCTCGCTCAACCATCCCGCGATCGTCGCCGTGTACGACACGGGTGAGGACTACATCGAGGGCATCTCCATCCCGTACATCGTGATGGAGTACGTCGACGGGTCCACGCTGCGCGAGCTGCTGCACTCCGGGCGCAAGCTGCTGCCCGAGCGCACCCTGGAGATGACCATCGGCATCCTCCAGGCCCTCGAGTACTCGCACCGCGCCGGCATCGTCCACCGCGACATCAAGCCCGCGAACGTCATGCTGACGCGCAACGGCCAGGTCAAGGTCATGGACTTCGGCATCGCCCGCGCCATGGGCGACTCCGGCATGACGATGACGCAGACCGCCGCGGTCATAGGGACGGCGCAGTACCTCTCGCCCGAGCAGGCCAAGGGCGAGCCGGTCGACGCCCGCTCCGACCTGTACTCGGCGGGCTGTCTGCTGTACGAGCTCCTGACGGTGCGTCCGCCGTTCATCGGGGACTCCCCGGTGGCGGTCGCGTACCAGCACGTGCGCGAGGAACCGCAGGCACCGAGCGTCTTCGACCCCGAGATCACGCCCGAGATGGACGCGATCGTCCTGAAGGCGCTGACCAAGGACCCGGACTACCGGTACCAGTCCGCCGACGAGATGCGCCTCGACATCGAGGCCTGCCTCGACGGCCAGCCGGTCGCGGCCACCGCCGCCATGGGCTCGGTCGGCTACGGCGGCTACCCGGACGACCAGCCGACCACCGCCCTGCGCTCCTCGGACGGCCAGCACACCACGATGCTGCCGCCGCAGAACCCGGACGACGGGGCCTTCGGCTACGACGACCGGGCCGGCCGGCGCCGCCAGCAGAAGAAGAGCAACACCTCGACGATCCTCCTGGTCGTCGCCGGTGTGCTCGTGCTGATCGGCGCGATCCTCATCGGCAAGTGGGCGTTCACCGGGGACGGCGGCGGCGGGAACGACACGTTCGGCGCGCCCAACTTCGTGAACCGGACCGAGGCCGACGCCAAACAGCAGGCGGCCAACCGCGAGCTCGAACTCACGATCAACAGGAAGCCGTGCGAGAACACGGTCAAGGGCAGCGTCTGCGACCAGAACCCGGCCGCGAAGACCGAGGTCAAGAAGGGCGACACGATCACGCTGACCGTGTCGACGGGGGCGCCGAAGGTGGCGGTTCCCAATGTCATCGACGACCCGGTGGACACGGCGACCAAGAAGCTTGAGGGCGAGAAGTACGAGTTCGAGGTCAAGACGGAGAGCAAGGAGTCCAGCGAGGACCCCGGCACCGTCCTCGACCAGGACCCGTCCTCGGGCGAAGAGGTGGAGAAGGGCTCCACGATCACTCTCACCGTCGCCAAGGAGAAGGAACAGTCCACCGTTCCCGACGTCGGCGGTCAGAGCTGTGACCAGGCCAAGGCCCAGATGGAGCAGAACGACCTGACGGGTACCTGCACCGAGGTGGAGACCGACGACGACAACCTGGTCGGCAAGGTCATCTCGACCTCGCCGCAGGCGGGCTCGCCGGCCGACCCGGGGTCCACGGTCACCATCCAGATCGGCAAGGCGAAGAAGGAAGAAGAGCAGAAGTTCGCCATGCCGAAGGTGACCCAGATGACGCTCGGCCAGGCCAAGCAGGTCCTCGCGCAGAGCCAGCTCCAGGTCGGCAACATCCAGGGCTCACAGGACGACAACGCCATCGTCCTCGCCAGCGACCCGGGGCAGGGCAACGAGGTGAAGGCCGGTGACAAGGTCAACCTCGTCACGGTCGACGCCGGTGGGAACAACGGCGGCAACGGAGGCGGCTTCCTGGGAGGCGGCTCGGGCTGACGCCCGGCAACCGCCTGACCGTACGACGAAGCCCCGGCACCCTCTCAGGGTGCCGGGGCTTCGTCGTACAAAGACGTCACCGGGGGCTTCGTCGTACGGAGAGGTCGTCGGGGGCTTCGTCGTACGAAGACGTCAGCGCAGTTCCGCCGGGGGCGTCCGCTCGTCGTCCACCTTCTCCACGCGGTCCAGCTCGCCCCAGACCACGTACCGGTAGCGGGACGTGTAGACCGGCGTGCAGGTCGTCAGCGTGATGTAGCGGCCCGCCTTCGCCCTGCCCGACTCCTTGGGGACGGCACCGAGGACGTTGACGTTGAACTTCGACGTCTCCGGGAGGGTCGCGTAGACCTTGTAGACGTACCAGTCGTCCTTGGTCTCGAAGACGATCGCGTCGCCCTTCTTGAGCTTGTCGATGTTGTGGAACTTCGCCCCGTGGCCGTCGCGGTGTGCGGCCAGCGAGAAGTTGCCCTTCTTGTCCTGCGGGAGCGCGGACTTGACGGGGTTCGTGTAGTAACCGGCGATGCCGTTGTTGAGCAGCTTCGTGGAGGTGCCCTTCTTGACCAGCACCTCGCCGTTCTTCATCACCGGGACGTGCAGGAAGCCGATGCCGTCCTTGGTGTCCAGGCCGACCGGACCGCGGTCCTCGGCCCAGTGGTCGCGCACCTTGTCGCCCTGCTTGTGGGCCTCGCGGTCCGCGATCACGTTCGTCCACCACAGCGAGTAGGCGACGAACAGGCCGAGGATCAGTCCTGCCGTGATGAGGAGTTCACCGAAGAAGCTGACGGCCGCCGCGATCCCGCCGCGCCGCCGCGGCGCGGGCGAGGACGCCGGCGCGTCCGTGTGTTCTTCGTGGTCGGTCGTCGCTGCCACTGCGTGTTCCCCGTCTGGTGTCTCAGCTGGTGTCTCAGAAAACTGTTCAGGAAGCTGTACGAAAAGTTGTTCAGGAATGTGTTCAGGAATCTGTTCAGGAATCTGTTCAGGAAGTCGTTCAGGAAGGTCGCCCGCCCGTGTGCTCAGCCGACGAGCGCGTCCGGTTTGCCCTTGTCGCGCGCACGTTCCTCGACCATCGTGCCCCAGACGATCATCCGGTACTTACTGGTGAATTCCGGGGTGCAGGTGGTGAGAGTGATGTAGCGGCCCGCCGACTTGAAGGTCGACCCCTTGGGGATCGCGTCCAGGACCGACGTGTTGCTCGGCGAGGTCACCGGCAGGATCGAGGCCATCTTGTAGACGAAGTACTTGTCCTGCGTCTCCACGACGATCGGGTCGCCCGGCTTGAGACGGTTGATGTAACGGAACGGTTCGCCGTGAGTGTTGCGGTGACCCGCGAGCCCGAAGTTGCCCTTCTTGGCGTCCGGCATCGCGGTCTTCACGCCTTCTTCGGCGTAGTGGCCGACCATGCCGCGGTCCAGGACCCGCTTCTTGTCGGTGCCCTCCGCTATCGGCACCACCACGTCGAGCTTCGGGATGTGCAGCAGGGCGAAGCCCTGGCCCGGCTCGAACGTGCCCGGAGCACCCTTGCCGCTCGCCCAGTCGTTCTGGAGGCTGCTCGCCTCGCTGTCGGCCTGCGCGTGGGCCCGGATGTTCGTCCAGTACAGCTGGTAGGTCACGAACAGCAGCATCAGTACGCCGGTGGTGATGAACACCTCGCCGATCGCCCGGCTGGCCATCACGGCCGCCCCGGGCTTGCGCGCCTTCGCCGCGCGCCGCGCCGCCGCGCGCGAGGTGGGTGCGCCGGCCGCGTCGCCGGCCGCCTGCTCCTCGTGCCCGCCGCCGGTGTCGGGCCCGCCGTGCCGCCCGTGGCGCCTGGAGGCCTTACGCCGGGCCGCGCGGCCTCCCGGGGTATCCGAGGGCCCCGGAGCCGCCACGGGGCCCACAGAGGGCGCTGAGGGCGTCGGAGAGCCGGCTATGGACTCGGTGACGTCGGCGACGCGCAACGCGACCGTCTCGTCGGCGTCCGGAGAAGCCGCGTACGGCATCCGCGCCGTCGCGGGCGCCTGCGCGTACGGGGCCTGTGGCGCCTCCGGGTACGGCGGCCGAACCTCTTGGTATCCGGTGTACGCCGCCTGCGGTTGCCCGTACGACTGCTGGGCCCCGGTGTACGCCGACTGGGGCCCAGCCTGGGCGGGCCCCGCCTGGGCGTAGGGCTGCTGCGAGCGCTGGGGCTGCGCGTAGGGCTGCTGCGGCTGGGGCACCGCGTACGGCTGCTGCGGTGCGGCCGGTGCGGAGTAGCCGTGCGAGGGCTCCGCCTGTCCACGGCCCGCCTGCTCCGCGTACGTCGAGGCGTTCTGCCCGACGCTCCACTCCGGTGCGTACGTCTGCGGGTCGTACCATCCCTGCTCCGGCGCCGCCGGCTGCCGTCCGGCCCCGGGCAGGGGGTCGCTGAGCGGGTCGGCCAGCCCGTCGACGGCGGCCCGCATCGCACCGCCGGCGCCCGGCGCCTCGAACGCCGCAGCGCCCCCGTACGCGGCCTCGTCGCCGTACGGGGCGGCACTGTCGCGCTCGGGGCGCAGGGCGGTCACGCCGTGACCCTGCCCACCACCGGGGCGAGCCCCACCGACCTGGCCACGGCTCCCTGGTCGCCGCACTCGGCCAGCCAGTTGGCCAGCATGCGGTGACCGTGCTCGGTCAGCACGGACTCGGGGTGGAACTGCACTCCCTCGACCGGGAGTTCGCGATGTCTGAGACCCATGATGATCCCGTCGTGGGTACGGGCCGTGACCTCCAGGTCGGCCGGCACGGTCCCCGGCTCGGCGGCCAGCGAGTGGTAGCGCGTGGCGGTGAAGGGCGACGGCAGCCCGGCGAACACGCCCCGGCCCCCGTGCTCGACGAGCGAGGTCTTGCCGTGCAGCAGCTCGGGCGCGCGATCCACCACGCCGCCGTACGCCACCTGCATCGACTGCATCCCCAGGCAGACCCCGAAGACGGGGACCCCGGTCGCGGCGCAGTGGCGCACCATGTCGACGCAGACCCCGGCCTCCTCGGGAGTGCCCGGTCCCGGCGACAGCAGCACTCCGTCGAACCCGTCCTGCGCGTGTGCCATCGCCACCTCGTCGTTGCGCAGCACCTCGCACTCGGCGCCGAGCTGGTAGAGGTACTGGACCAGGTTGTAGACGAAGCTGTCGTAGTTGTCGACGACGAGGATCCGCGCGGTCACTGGTTGTCCACCGTCACATCGTTGAAGGGGAGCAGCGGTTCGGCCCACGGGAAGACGTACTGGAAGAGCACGTAGACCGCCGCGAGGACCAGCACGATCGAGAGCAGTGCCTTGATCCACGTGTTCCCCGGCAGAAGCCGCCAGATAAAGCCGTACATGCCGTCCCTTCCGTCGCACCACGGCACCAGACTCACGCCGTACCCACCCAGACTAACGGCGCAGAGCCTCCGGTTTCCCAGCCTCCACGGGCTGGGTTTCGTCAAGGTGGGCCCAGACGATCAACCGGTGACTGTGGCCCCATTCGGGGTCGCACGTGGTCAGCGTCAGATAACGGCCCGCTCGCGTGTACCCGGACTTCCTCGGTACGGGGTCGATGACTGCTGTGTCACTGGGCAGCGTCCTGTAGGGCTTCGTGTCGATGCGGTACGTGAACCAGGACGTGCCGTCGGTCAGCACCACCGGGTCCCCGGGGCGCAGCCGCGGGAAGTCCTTGAACGGGTCCCCGTACGTCCGGCGATGGCCGGCGACGGCGAAGTTGCCCCGCTCACCGAGCCGCGCGGTGCTCGCGTAGTGGCCCAGACCCTTCTTGAGGGTCTTGGTCCTCGTGCCTTCGAGCACGGGCTTGTTCCACGTGAGACCAAGCCGCGGGATGTACATGACGGCAAAGGGCCTGCCGTCCTCGTACGCGGCGGGTTTCGCCGGTGCCGGTGCCGCGCCCGGGCTCTCCGTGGCCGTGGATCCGCCGGGCTCGGCCGTCGCAGAATTCCTCGCCCACTGGTTCCGGAGCTGCTCGATCTGGTCGTCCATCGCGGTGTCGGCCTTCACGCCCGTCCAGAACAGCACGTAGACCACGAAGAGCACGATCACGGTGCCGACCGTGATGCACAGCTCGCTGAACGTCCTGACGACCACTCGCACCGACACAAGGTCCCCCAGCGGCAGCTGTTCCCGTACTCCACAGCCTTCTACCCCAACGGCCCGCGCTCCACAGGCTCTTGGGAACTCCTGGGAATTCGGCTCCGGGTCCGCTACTCCACGGGCTTCGCGTAGTGGAGGTCCACCGTGCCCGAGTAACCGGGCATCGTGGTCGTCCCGTCCTCCTCGACCTTCCAGCCGAGCCCGTAGACGTTCACGTACACCATGTAGTTCTGGATCGCCGCGGACGCCGAGAGGGACTTCTGGAGCTTCTCGGGGTCACCGACCGCCTGGATCTTGTACGGGGGTGAGTACACGCGGCCCTGGAGGATCAGGGTGTTGCCGACGCAGCGGACGGCGCTGGTGGAGATCAGCCGCTGGTCCATGACCTTGATGCCCTTGGCTCCGCCCTGCCACAGGGCGTTGACCACGGCCTGCAGGTCCTGCTGGTGGATGACCAGGTAGTCGGGCTGCGGCTCGGGATAACCGGGGAGCTTGGCGGTCGCGTTCGGAGGCGCGTCGTCGAGGGTGACGGTGAGGGCCTTGCCCTTGAGCTTCTGGGTACCGGCGCGCTTCTCCAGGGCGGCGAGCTTGGCCGCCTCCGCCGTGGTACTGCCGTTGTCCCGCTCGGCGAAGCTCTCGACGTCGTCGCGCAGCGATCCGTTGCTCTCGTCGAGCTGCCCGTTCTTGTGGCTGCGCTCCTGGATGAGGTCGGAGAGCTTCAGCAGCGAGGCGTCGGTGCGGATGTCGGTGCCGTCGGCCGTGTCGAAACTGGTGAAGAAGATCAGCCCGGCCAGCGCGAAGACGGCCATGGTCAACAACCGCACCGGCCGGAATCGCCGGATACGGTCTGGGCTGGAACCCGACTGGGGAGAGTCGGCAGAATTGCTCAACGTACCCTTATCTCCTTCGGCGCCGCGGAAGCACTACGCTAACGGACGCCCGGGGGAGCACTAAGAGTCCCCTTGTACGCTGCCCCGGCAGCCCACGTTCCCTGCGCGGCCACGCAGCGCATCGACAGGAGAGACCCTCGTGCCGAAGTCACGTATCCGCAAGAAGGCCGACTACACGCCGCCTCCGGCGAAGCAGGCGACCAACATCAAGCTGAACAGCCGTGCCTGGGTCGCCCCGGTCATGCTGGCCATGTTCCTCATCGGACTCGCCTGGATCGTCGTGTTCTACGTGACGGACGGTTCGCTGCCGATCGACTCACTGGGCAACTGGAACATCGTGGTCGGCTTCGGCTTCATCGCGGCGGGATTCGGCGTTTCCACGCAGTGGAAGTAACTCCCACCCGGGATGACGAGGGCTTGTACGGATCACGTACAAGCCCTTGTCCGCAAGCCCTGGCCCAAGCTGTCCACTGAGTTATCCACAGCGATTTCCACAGTGGGGAAAAGGTCAGAAGATCTGTGGATAACCCTCCGGACGGTGACGCCGTGTTGACGCCGGTGTGACTGACCTACCGGGATCCGGAAGCGTGTTCGCCCCCTGTCCTGCCTGGGGAAACCCAGGTCAGCGACAGGGGGCACACTTGTTCCCCAACAGCGTGCACAAGATCCGCCACGGTCTGTGGACAACGTGGACTTCCGATGACTTTCGCCGGTGTCACTGTGGGTCTTCCCCAGCGGGCGGCGCTGCCTCGCTCAGGCAGCCCGACAGCCTCGCTCAGGTGAGCTGGCCGGTCCTCACGAGTGTCATGACCACCACCGCGAGCAGCACCAGCGCGCAGGCGCCGTACTGGATGAGCGCCCGTCGCTCCCGGGGTGCGTGCACCATCGCGTAACCGACGAGGACACCGCCGACGAGACCGCCGACGTGGGCCTCCCAGGCGATGTTGGGCCACCCGAAGGTGAAGATCAGGTTGATCACCAGCAGGGCGATGACCGGGCGCATGTCGTAGTTGAGCCGCCGCATCAGGACGGCGGTCGCGCCGAAGAGGCCGAAGATCGCTCCGGAGGCGCCGAGCGAGGGCTGGTTCGGCTCGGCGATCAGATACGTGAGCGCGCTGCCCGCCAGGCCGGCCGCCCCGTACAGGGCGAGATAACGGGCTCGGCCGAGCGCCGCCTCCAGGGGACCGCCGATCCACCACAGGCTGAGCATGTTGAAAGCGATGTGGATATAGCTGCCGTGCAGGAACATCGCCGTGACCATCCGGTACCACTGGCCCTCGGCGACACCCTCGACATCTCCGAGGACCGGCACGTACGCCCGGCCGATCAGGTCGAAGCTGTCCGTGAAGCGGTCACCGACGCGGAGCTGCACCAGGAAGACGGCGAGGTTGATCCCGATGAGGATCTTGGTGACGAGCCGGGGGTCCGAGGCGATCGTGCCGCCCGCGAGGGTGCGGGGCCGGGAGGCGTCCGGCGCGTGCCCGGTGCCGGAACCCTCCCGTACGCACTCGGGGCACTGGAAGCCGACCGAAGCGCTGATCATGCACTCGGGACAGATGGGGCGCTCGCACCGGGTGCAGCGGACGCCGGTCTCCCGGTCCGGGTGCCGGTAGCAGGTGGGCAGGCTCGGGGCGTCCTGCGGCCCCTGCGGGCTGCCTGGCACCTGATCCATCGGGTCCCCTCATCCTTCTGTACGCACGGGGTACGCAACGCACCGCCCCGCTCATCCTTACGGACGGGCGGGGCGTTTGGTTCCCTGCGGGAGCCCCTCGGCACCGGACCGGAGCGGTCTCGCCGACGGGCGACGGTTCAGCGGGTCTCGACGACGACCGACTCGATGACGACGTCGTTGACGGGACGGTCGGTGCGCGGGTTGGTCTCCAGCGACACGATGGCGTCCACGACCTTCTGGCTGGCCCCCTCGGTGACCTCACCGAAGATGGTGTGCTTGCGGGTCAGCCACGCCGTCGAGGAGACGGTGATGAAGAACTGCGAGCCGTTGGTGCCCGGGCCGGCGTTCGCCATGGCCAGCAGGTACGGCTTGTCGAAGGCGAGGTCGGGGTGGAACTCGTCCTCGAACTCGTAGCCGGGGCCGCCGGTGCCGTTGCCCAGCGGGTCACCGCCCTGGATCATGAAGCCGCTGATCACCCGGTGGAAGACCGTGCCGTCGTAGAGCTTGTCCGTCGACTTCACACCCGTGGCCGGGTTGGTCCACTCACGCTCGCCCTTGGCGAGTTCCACGAAGTTCCGGACCGTCTTCGGCGCGTGGTTCGGCAGGAGCCGCACTTCGATGTCGCCGTGGTTGGTCTTCAGGGTGGCGTAAAGCTGCTCGGCCACGATCTGCCTTCCGTTGTCCTTTGTGACTCTCCGATCCTCGCACGGACCGCGCCGCCAGTCCTCCGTCACCGCCGTGCGGACCCTTCAGCCGCTTCGTACCAAACAGGCGCGCGCCCCATGGATCCGTGACATTGTCGTCACAAGCTCCCGTTGCACCGTATTGATCGGTTATTGCACCAAGTACACCCGGAGTCACCATTCATGACCCGGATGCCTGCCCTCGCATGCCCCGCAGTGCTCCGGCAGGCATGATCCGGATAAGGGTGGAAAGGCGAACTGTGACTTTCCGGGGGACGGCCCCCGAGCCCCCATGTACGCCACCGAGGAGGAGGATCCCGTGACCCGCAAGGACAGCGTGCGCGCGGCGGCCGAGTCGGCGAAGGACAGCGTGCGGCACGCCGCGGAAGTGGTGGCGCCCTACGCCGACACGACAAAGGACCGAGCCACCCATTACGCACACGAAGCACGCGTAAAGCTCGCGCCCAAGGTGTCGTCCGCCGCCGTCACAGCAGCTGAACAGGCACGCACTCAGTACGACGCCCATCTCGCACCACGTATCGAGCAGGCGCGTACGCATGTGCCGCCGAAGGTCGACCAGGCCGCGCACGAGGCAGCCGTTCGTACCCGCAAGGCCGCCAAGCAGGCAGCGGACTACTCCCGCCCGCGGATCGAGCAGGCCAGGGCCGCGGCCGGTCCCGTCCGCGAGGAGGCCGCGTCCCGGAGCACGGCGGCGCTGGCAGCGCTGCGCGGCCAGGTCTCGGCCAAGGAGATCGACAAGCTGGTCCGCAAGCACCAGCGGCGCGCCAGGAACGGCCGTCTCGCCAAGAGGCTGGCCGTACTGGGCCTGCTGGCCGGTGGCGCCTTCGCCGCCTGGAAGTGGTGGGACAAGCAGGCCAACCCCGACTGGCTGGTCGAACCGCCGGCCGCCACCGAGGTCCCGGAGACCGGTCGTCTGACCTCGGTCGACGGCAGTGGCCAGGAAGACCTCGACCCCGAGGTCCAGGCCAAGCAGGCCGAGGCAGAGGCAGCGGACCGCACGGAACGCGGCTGACGCGACCGGCACGCCTGGCGTGCACGGCGTCGATACCGAACCTGTTGAAAAGCCGTGGGGCAGGAGGCTCGAAGTCTCCTGCCCCACAGCCATGTTTCACGTGAAACAGACACCGCCCTGCGAGGAGTACGCCGTCGATCCGACGAGGTGACAGCCGCTCCTCAGCCCCGCGAGCGTGCCGTTCACGTCTCCGATCCGCTCCTCGATCCGCGATGACGTTTGCAACTGACCGACTGTGCAACATTCGCATCGATCCGCTTAACGGAGCGCAGCGTTCTGGTTACGCACCTTCGTTCACGCCAGCTCACACATGCCTTCACGACTTCTGCATGCCACCCCCACGCCACCCGAACCCCCCGGGCGACACCCACCCGACCCCTCCCCCGAGCGACCCTTTGCGCAAACAATCGCAAATATCGCAACGAAAATCCTGTGACGCACATCACCGGACATACACCCGATGGGGTTTCGGCGCCCGAGAAAGGTGCATCTTGAAGGTTGATGAGGCCACGTCACGTCACGACGGAGTGCCAATTCCCTTCCACTCCGGGCCTGTTGAACGGGCCGGCGCCGGACGGGATCATCGCGAAAACGCGTGAGCCAAAAATTATTCACAGGCGATGCGCTCAGCACCACAGCCGACAGCCGGGCGCGAGCGCGGCCTGCCCGCCAAGACCCCGGAAGAGCCGGCCCGCAGCCGGTCCCCTCACCCCGCGACATGAGAAAACCCCCTCCGGCCTGCGTAAAGCCGGTCCGAGGGGGTTCTTTCCGTGGAGCCTAGGGGAGTCGAACCCCTGACATCTGCCATGCAAAGACAGCGCTCTACCAACTGAGCTAAGGCCCCGAAAGGGAGGCGTGCGCCAGAAGGATCTCCCTCTGAACCGCCACCGCAGACCAGAGTACCGGGTCACCCGGGGTATCCCGCAAAAAGATTGGGGGTCCCCGTGCACGACCACTCTCCGTAAGATGCTCGACGTGGTTCGCTACAGCGAACCGCGGTACTTGGGGAAGCGATGGGGAGACGCGCATGGACGCCGCACAGCAGGAAGCAACCGCGAGAGCCCGGGAGCTGCAGCGGAACTGGTACGGGGAGCCGCTGGGGGCGCTCTTCCGTAGGCTCATAGACGACCTGGGTCTCAACCAGGCCCGCCTGGCGGGGGTGCTCGGCCTGTCCGCGCCCATGCTGTCTCAGCTGATGAGCGGCCAGCGCGCCAAGATCGGCAATCCCGCGGTGGTCCAGCGCGTGCAGTTGCTGCAGGATCTGGCAGGTCAGGTCGCGGACGGCAGCGTGAGCGCCGCCGAAGCGACCGAACGAATGGACGAGATCAAGAAGTCCCAGGGGGGCTCGGTGCTCAGCAACACCACGCAGTCGACGACCACTTCGGGCGGTGCGCCCACGGTGAAGCGCGTGGTGCGCGAGATCCAGTCGCTGCTGCGCTCGGTGTCCGCGGCCGGGGACATCATCGACGCGGCGAACACCCTCGCCCCGACGCACCCGGAACTGGCAGAGTTCCTCCGGGTGTACGGAGCCGGCCGCACTTCCGACGCGGTCGCCCACTACCAGTCCCACCAGAACTGAGTACCCGCCCGGCAGCCGAACGCCCTGCCACCGGAGCCCTGCGGGAGTTCCGGAAGCCGGAAGCCAGGCAGCCGGGCACCTCGGGAAAAAGGGCGCCGTACCGACCGCCGAAGGGGGAGCGACGCACGACCATGGGTGAGGTCTTCGCCGGCCGGTACGAACTGGTCGACCCGATCGGACGCGGGGGAGTCGGTGCGGTCTGGCGCGCCTGGGACCACCGGCGGCGCCGGTATGTGGCCGCCAAGGTGCTCCAGCAGAGCGACGCCCACTCGCTGCTGCGGTTCGTGCGCGAGCAGGCGGTGCGGATCGACCACCCCCATGTGCTCGCTCCCGCCAGCTGGGCGGCCGACGACGACAAGGTCCTGTTCACCATGGACCTCGTCGGTGGAGGCTCGCTGGTCCACCTGATCGGGGACTACGGCCCCCTGCCGCCGGCCTTCGTCTGCACCCTGCTCGACCAGCTGTTGTCGGGACTCGCCGCGGTGCACGCGGAGGGGATCGTGCACCGGGACATCAAGCCCGCCAACATCCTGCTGGAGGCGACCGGAACGGGCCGTCCGCGGCTGCGGCTGTCCGACTTCGGCATCTCGATGCGCCTCGGTGAGCCGCGGCTCACCGAGACCAACTACGTGGTGGGGACACCCGGTTACTTCGCGCCCGAGCAGATGCTCGGCGCGGACCCCGACTTCCCCGCCGACCTCTTCGCCGTCGGCCTGGTGGCCCTCTATCTCCTGGAAGGCGCCAAACCCGACGCCAAGGCACTGATCGAGCATTTCGCGGCGCACGGCACACCGGGCGCCCCGAAGGGAATCCCCGAGCCTCTGTGGCAGGTCGTGGCGTCACTGCTCGAACCGGACCCGCGGGCCAGGTTCCGCACGGCCAACGGGGCACGCAAGGCGCTCGTCTCGGCCAGGGAACTCCTCCCGGAGCCCGGCCCCGACGACGAGCTGATCGAGATATTCGACCAACTCGGCCCGCTTCCCACCGAGTTCGGGCCCGAAGGCCCCCTCACGACCACGACGGTCTCCGGCCGGCCCCAAGGACAGGCGCAGCGGACCGGTGGCATACCGCCCCGGCCGGCCGCCGACCCCGTACCCGCGCAGCCCCTCACCCCGTCGGACACCGGCAGTTTCCACCTGCCGCCCCCATCGCAGGCCGAGCGGCCCCTCGCTCCCCCACCGCCGCACGAGCTGCCGAATTCCGCCTACTCCCCGTCGCTGTCGCACGAACCCACTCACGTGCCCTCCCCCCAGGCCGCGTATCCACCACCTCCCACCCCTGCGCCCATGCCGCGGGCGCGGCCAGAGCCGCAGCCTCAGCCACAAGTGCAGGCGCAGGCGGAGCAGCAATCGCTGCCTCAGCCGCAGTCACCACCGCAGCCCCAGCCCCGGCCGCGTGAGGCAGCCTCTACTGCTTCGTACACCGCTCAGGACGTTCGGGTTCCGGCTCAGCCCCCGTCCCAACTTCCGTCACAGGCGCAGCCGGTCGCACGCCACCGCGGCAGACGGGCGCGGCGGCGGCCCGGACCGCCCCCGGCGGTGGCGGTTCCGGTGCTCCTGCTCGCGCTGGTCTGCTTCGCGGTCGGATTCTGGGCGCTGACGCAGATCTGAACCGGGCGCGGCACGGCCGGCCCACCGGGCCCGGCGCCCTAGGCGGTGTCCGTCCCCGCCCGCCGCCGAGCGACCGCCGTCCACACCGCGAGCCCCAGCACAAGGACACACCCCGCACCGATGCCGCCCACGGCCAGCGCCTTCATCGCGCTGTTCTCGTCCGAACCGCCGTGCCCGCCGGTCGCCGCACTGCCGCTCGCCGCCGCGCCCCGGTCCCGCGCGGTGACCTCGAAGACATCGCGCGGTACGGCGGCTGCGCCGTACGCCGGCGCCGTCCCGGCCGCGCCCCTCACCCGCACGCGCAGCGTCAGCTCGAACGGCCCGTCGCCGAACTTGTCGGCCATGTCCGCCGTGAGATGCACGACGAGGTAGTACCAGCCGGCGAACCGCATACCGCCGACCTGGTCGTCGACGGCGAACCGGTTCTCGTACGCCACCGGAGGCAGCGGTTCCAGCGCGGTCTGCTTCCGCGAGCCGTCGTATCCGGCGTCGGCGTCGTCCACCAGCGCGCGCACGGGGTTGTAGAGGGACATGACGAGGGCGTTCCCCAGGAAGCCGTCGCCGTCGGACGGGCCCAGTTCGGCGGTGGCGTCGATCTGTTGCCCCCAGTCGACGGGAACGCGGTAGAAGAGCGTCTGCCCGGCCTGGATCCCGTCCTTCCAGACGCCCCGCTCCAGCGAGCGTGCCGCGCTGAAGCCCGGACCGCCCTCGCGAGTCCCGGCCGAGCCGTCGAGCGCCTGGGGGGAGGCGGAGTCCCACACCCGCGGGGCGGCCGTCGAAGTGGCCTTCGCCAGAGCGGGCTCCGACACGTACCGGAGCTCCAGCTCCCAGTCGTCGAACGAGGAGCCTGGCCCGCTCGTACGCTCGACGAGCACCGAGTACGTACCGGCGCCCTCGCAGGTGTACGCGCCGGGGCCGGCCCTTCGTGACGCCCAGGCAGTGATCGGGCGCGGGCTCTCGGTGGGCCCGAAACGGGCGATGCCGGCATCCCCGGAGAAGCACCTGTGACCGTCGGCGTCCTGGAGGGACACCTTGATGCCGTCCGAGTACACGACCTTCGTACCCGGCTTGGGAACGGCGGTGGCCGACACGTACGCGCTGGACGCCTCGTCGAGCCGCAGCCCGTAGTAGAGCTTTCCGTTGTCGCGGATGGTGCTCCGGTAGCTCGTCCCGGGTGTCAGGCGTACGGCGTCGGTGGCCCCCGTCGCGCCCTCGACCCGCTCGGCGTCGGCGGCGAAGCGGTAGGGAGGGGGAGTGCCGGCCGCCGTCGCGTGCCCCGCCGACGCCACGGCCGAGAGCAGCGCCACCGCCCCGGCCAGGACCGTACGGCCGCGCCACCGTCCCGTGCGCCGCCCCATCACGCGCCCCCTCGCCGTAATCCGGACCGTCACCCACCGGGCTTCCGCGGACCGGCGCCGTCGCTGTCCCCGCACCGGCCGACCTCACAGGCCGACCGTCACTGGCCGACCGTCACCGGCCCGACTGTCCCGAACCCCCGCGAAGCCTCGACCATCCTGCCCCTCGGATCGCCGCGCCACCCCCTTCTTCGGTGACACAAGCGCTTCCTGTGACGTTCAGTGCTCTCCCGCCGTCTCCTGCCGGGACCCGCTTGTACCGGGACCTGCGAGTACCGGAATCCGCGCGTACCGGAACCCGCGCGCCGGGGCAACACAAAACCCCGACCGCAAGGCGGCCGGGGTTTGTACTGAGACTGTCGTCGACACTCACGAACCCGTGGGCACGGAGTCGGTCGCCTCCGTCCACAGATCCTGCTCGGCGCGATCCGCCTGGATCTGGCGGTACACGAGGAGCCCGCCGATGGCGGCCAGTGCGACCAGGAGAAGCTTCTTCACCGCGAGACCTCGTCTTTCTTTGGCGTTGGGGACTTCTGGCGCCCGACTATACACACCGGCCGAGACCGATCGGTGACCTGCGTCGGGGCCTCAACTGCCCTCCGGGAGAGCGCAGTAGGACCGGAGCCGTCCGCTCCGATCGGAGGGTGATCACATCCTCACCGAGGGTGATTTCATCCCGCTTTCCTCATGCTTCTGCTCATTTCATGAGCATTGAGCCCATCCGAGTGGTGTTCATCAGAAGATCGCCGCGCCACGGGCGTCGGTCCGTCACTTCGCAACCGACATACACATCATGAGGAAAGTATGCAAATCCACCCACCCGAAAGAGAGGGACCATGACTCGCAACCCGGTCATGAACCTGTGGACCGCGGTCGTCGCCGCCTTCCTCGCGCTGTGCACGTCGCTCGGACTGATCACGACGACCGCCGTCGCCGCCGTACCCGCGACGGAGTCGGCACGCAACACCGACAACCTGCGGAACGCGGCGGCGCAGGAGGAGCCCATCCGGACCCGGCCCCGGGCTCAATCCCTGCCACCCACGATGAAGCAGCGCATCCACGCCGAGGCGCACGGCTCCTCACCGTCCTGCCGGCACCGCCCGCCGACGGACGCCATGGACACGGACACCGCCGTCGCACAAGCCGTCGCCACTGCCCCCGCCGCCGACCGCAGCACGACGGACGCCGTCGTCGGTGCGACGGGCTCCGCAGCGACCGCCCTCGGTGCGACCGGCTCCGGTGCGAGGAAACCCGCCACGCGGGACATCACCTCGGCGCCGGCCCGTCCCGCCGGCATCACCGGGACGACGACCGGCGTCATCGACACCGGTACCGGCACCAGCAGCGGCACGCCTGGGTCGACCGCAGGACACGTCGGCGAGTTCCTCACGCACGCGACACCCGACGAATGCGCACCCGAAGCATCCGAAGCGCCTGAAGCACTCGTGGCGCTCGAAGCACCCGCCATGGATGCCGCACCCGTCACCGCCGTGAGTCTTCCTTCGCAGTCCTCGGCCCTGGCCCAACTCACCGCCCTCCCGGCCCAACTCCCGGCGCCGGTCCCGGACTCGGCTCCGGTACTGGCCTCTGTCGGCGCGGCGACCCAGGGATGACCTCCCTCCCTCGACGTCGCCACAGGCATATGCCATCGCTTTCGGCCGAGCGATCCCGCACCCCAGGACTCCACACAAGATCGACCGCTCTCCGGCAGGCCGACATCCGGGACTTCGACGATCCGGGCATCGACGACCGAACGGCCGGCGCCCCGCGGCGGTCACAGGAGAGACGGACGAGTTCCGGTGACTGCGGTAGCTCCGGTGACTCCGGTCAGACGGGCTCACACGACGAGTCGACGGCGGCCAGGGCTCTCAGTTCACCCGGTAGCTCGACCAGCGTGCCGCAGAAGCAGACAAAACGATCGTCCGCCGAGGCCGGCGCACCGAGGTCGATCGTCAGGATCGCCCTGACCTCGCGAAGGAGTTCACCGGTGGCCGTGCCGCGCGCCACCAGGATGCTCACTTCATCGGGGTCCCAGATGGCGATCTTCGGAAGGTCGTCCGCCACAGAAATCACGATGCACACAGGAATCTCCCCAGGGATGCATGAGGGCATGCAGAAGTCCCGCTACGGGAGGTCAGCGGCACACCGATCGTACCCGCGCGTGTTCTCTGAGTGAGAGTTGTTGGGATATTCCATTGAGAGTTGCCAGTCCGGAAAACGCCCCTCCGCCACTCACGACGGGAAGGACGACACACAGGACACCCTGAACCACCAGGGTGTCGGGGACCCCGTCAGACGGTGCGACTGAGCTGGAGCATCGCTTCGGCGTTCTTGACCAGGGCACGCTGTCTCGACTCGGGCAACTGCCGGTACAGCTTCAGCAGTTGGGCCTCGCGTTCGTCCCCACTGGGCCCGGGCACGGGTCGGCCGACGGAGGCGAAGAACTCCCGCGGCGTGGTCTTCACACCCCAGCGACGGAACACCTCGACCATCGCGCGCAGCCGCTCCGGATCGATACGGGACGTCCCGCGCGTCCGGTTCATCCAGGCGTTGAGCGTCGGATAGGAGATTCCGGCTTCCGCGGCAAGGTCCTTCTGGGTCCTGCCCTGCGATTCACCGAGAAGGCGTTCCAGCAGCGCGGACAGGTCCTCGCCCTCGACGGCGAAGTCCTCGCCCAGGTCTGGCCGGACCATGTCGGGCTCACCCACGTCGGGCTCGCCGCTCGGATGAAAGTTGCTGGTCACACGCTCAAGCATCGACCATCGGCATCTACATGTGCAAGTAGATCGCAGATCGATCAGTCGAGTTTTCGCAACTGGAAGCATCGTGCGGCTTTGAAGTGCTACCGCACGCCCCCTCTTCACGCCTTGAGCCGCGTTGACATCGCGGCTTGACGAATCTACATCTACACGCATACTGTAGATAACATCGATCACTCGCCCCCCAGGCACCTCACATCACTCACGCGGCGGAGCATCCACGCGTGACACCGGGCGGATCGAGCGCCACGCATTCACCTCTCGCGAGCCCTCCCGTGGTCATCGCCGACCGCCACCGGCTCACTCCGCCCTGCCCGACTCGACCCGGCCCGACCCTCCGCCAGGAATCTACATCTACATGAATATCGCGTATCGCGACCGGGAGCGTACTCCGGCGGGGCCTCCAGCCCCACGGCCAGATCCCACGGCCCGACGCCAGAACCCGATCCCAGGGCCTCTACGAAACCCACAAGTCCTCGTACGAAGGAGCACTCCGCCCGTGTCCGCACAGATCAGACGAGATGCCAGCGAAGTAGTCGACGTGATTGATGTGGTCGACGTGATCGACATGGCCGATGTGGTCGACGTGATCGACCGAGCCCGGGCCGGCGACCGCGAGGCATTCGCGGCCCTATACGTCGATCACCAGCGCTTCGTGTACCGGTACCTCCTCTTCCGCACCCGGAACCGGCACTTGGCCGAGGACCTCACCCAGGAGGTCTTCGTCAGGGCGCTGCGTCACATCGGCAGCTTCACCTGGCAGGGCTCGGCCTTCACCGCATGGCTGCTCACCATCGCCAAGAACCTGCACCTGGACGAGGTGCGGACCAAGCGCTCCCGTCTGGAGACGCTGGTCTCCGAACCGAGGGACAGCGGCACGCACGACCGCAGCGCCGAACCGGGCGCGCTGCGCGCACTGGAGACGATCGAGACCCACGAAGCCGTACGGAACGCCCTGCACACGCTGAATCCCCATCAACGGCAGTGCATGGAGCTGCGGTTCATCGGCGAGATGTCGCCCGAGGAGACCGCCTGGGCCATGGGGCGCACCGTCGGCGCGGTCAAGGCGCTCACCTTCCGGGCCAGGCAGAAACTGCGTGCGGCGTCGGAGAGGGGGGCCGCGGCATGAACAGGAACCTGCCCCACGCCGAACGCGTCATCCGTACGGCGCTCTCCGTCAGCACCTCGAACCAGGCCAGGGCCGTCGCCCACGCCCTCGACGTGGCACGCCTCCTGGTGGATCCGGAGCGGACGTTCGGCCTGGTCCTGCACCGCACGCCGAGCGGCGGCTGGGCCCGTGTGCCCGGACAGGTGACGGAACTGGAGCAGCAGGCCTTCGCCTGGGACCACTCGTGCGAGCGGGCCAGACTGGTGGCGGCCACCGTCGCACAGCACATCGGCGGGCATCCGGACGTCCACGGCATCCGGGCGGACGGAGACTGCGTACGCGTCGAACTCCACGTCACCGACCAGGAGCAGTGGCGGCGGTGGCGCGCGCACTTCGGCATCAGGCGTGACGCCGAGACGCCTCTGCGGAACGCGGTCGTCGGCGAGAGCCGTCATGCCGGCGTGCGCGTGTCGGTGCTCGCGTACAAGCGGCGGCAGACGCCCTGGTCCAGGCCCGCCGCCGCTCCCGTCACGGCCGCGGCTCCCCCCACCGCCACGGCTCCCATCACGGCGCCGGGCGCCGACTCCGGCCCGCGGACGTACGAGTACGGGCACGAGGGGCTCACCTACAACCTGGCGTTACCGCAGCGGGACGTACACGGGGACGTCTGGTACTTCCACGGTGACCGGACGCCGGGCGGCATGCCGCTGCTGTCGCTGGACGGGCGTTCCGAGCGGTGCACGCTCGCCAATGTGACGTCTCTGCTGGGGCCTTTGGTGGCACTGGAGCCAGAAGCCTCGTCGGGCCGGCCCGACGAGGCCGTGACAGCCCGACCGGGTGCCTCCGCGGAGGCTCCGTCCCCGCCCGCGGGGCGCCGGTCCCGGACGGTCCGGCTCACCGCGGCCCGACTCACGATCGTCCCGACGCCGACGCCGACGCCGACCCAGGCACCGACACCGACACCGACACCGACACCGTCAACCCCGACCCAGGCACCGGCACCGGCACCGGCACGGGCAACGCCGACGCCGACGCCGGTGAGGGAACTGCCCGCCCCCGCGCTCCCGGCCTCGGCCGCCCTGGCCCACGCGGCAAGCGGGCCGCCTGTCCCGAGGAACCGACGCGTAGGGCTCGTACGTACCGGCCCTGCCACGTGGGAGGCCGCGGACCGGGCTGCGGCACGGAGCGAGAAGTGATCGAGGCAGCGGCCGGAACGGGAGCGCCGACCACCGGGGCCGGTGCTCCGGGCCGCGACCGGGGGCGGAACCAGGGGCGGGACCGGGGCCAGGACCGGCGTGACAGCCGCAGCAGGACGTGGGAGTTGAACGCCCTCTGCCGGAACGAGGACCCCGAGCTGTGGTTCTCCGACAGAACCCGCGCCGTCGCCAGGGCCCTGTGCCACTCCTGCGAGGTCCTCGAGGAGTGCCGGGTGGCCGTCATGCGACGCGAGGACGGCCTGCCGAAGTGTGATCGAGGGGGCATCGTCGCGGGCCTGACCGGCCCTCAGCGCCACGCACTGGAGAAGCGGCTCGAACGGGTACCCATACTCCCGCCCGAGCAGCCGCCTCCGGCCCGAGCACCCCGGCTCCGCAGCGAGCCGGCGCCCTGCGGCACACGCTCGGCGTACCAGCGCCACGTACGCAGGGGCGAGCCCGTGGACGACGCCTGCCGGGCCGCCAACGCCCGGGGGGCCAGCCAATACCGGCGAACGGGCACCACGCTCCTCCGCCCGACCGGTTAGGCCGCCCCAGCTCCCCCGGACACAGACAGCCGCCTCAAGCACGCGGCCACCTCACGCCTTCCCCCCTCAGACACCCCTCCACGCCCTCCTCAGACCCACTGCACCCGGAGCACTCCATGTCCCTCTCCCCGGCCTCGCCCCCGGCACCACCCGCCGCCCCGCCCCTCCCGGCCGTGTCAGAGCCCAGCCGAAAGCGGTTCGACCGAAGGTGGTTCGGCCGTAAGCGGTTCGGCCGAAGCGGATCCCACGCGTCCACAGGCCGGTCGTATCGCTTCCGCCGGTTCGTCGGAACCGTCCTCCGGATTCCCCCCGCGGCCCCCGACACGACGCACCGGCTGATCGACCGCCTCCAGCGCCTCACGAACGACCTGAGCGCGTCCAGGGCCCGGACAGCGCGCTGGCAGCGGCACGCCGACGCGTACGCACGCGAGCGCGAAAGCATGGCCCGCGAGAGGGCGTACCTCCTCTCCTGGCTGGCCGCACTGCACCCGTCGTCAGCCGTCGTGGCACCGACACCCGCACCCTCCCCGGACGGCACGGCAGGCGACTGGCACGTCCTGAGCCTCGTCGCCGGGGGCCGGCCGCTCTCCTGGGCGCTGGCGCCCCGGGAGGTCCCTCTCTTCCAGCACGTGCGCCGTGCCGGGGACACCGGCACGCGCGCGTGGAGGGACGCCAGGGAGATCGAGGCGCAGTACGCCCACATCCACCGCCACACACGCATGCTCGCGTTGGAGGACGACCTGGCCCGGGTCGTCGAGGAGCTGCGAGGCGTCGACTGACCTGGATCCGGCCCCCGCCCCGCCCCACCCCCGGACTCCGGCCGACAAGCTCGGGAGGCACGTCGACCGGACTGTGAGCGCCCCCCTGCGCATCGGACAGCAGGGGGGCGCTGCGCGCTCCCTGACGAGCCCTCAGCCGGTCGGCCGGCAGGCGGTCAGGCCCTCAGGTGGTCAGCCGGCCAACCGCCGTGGACGCGCGCTCAGGCACGCTCACCGCTGCCGTTGGCCAAGGACACAGAACTCATTGCCTTCGGGGTCCGCCAGAACGACCCACGACTGCTCACCCTGACCGATGTCGACACGCTTCGCGCCGTGCGCCTCAAGGCGAGCCACCTCGGCGGCCTGGTCATCGGGCCTGAAGTCGAGATGCAGCCGGCTCTTGACCTGCTTGCTCTCGCCGACCTTGACGAAGTCCAACCCCGGCATGCGATCCGGCGCCGGGCGGATCTCGAACTCCTCGTCGGAGGCGTGGACCACCACCCAGCCGAGAGCCTCGGCCCACCACTGGCCCAAGGCCGTCGGATCCACCGAGTGAACGATTACCTGTTCCCATTCCAAGGTCATCCGCAGAGCCTAGGCCCACCGGGACATCGGGAACAGGCGCCGGATCCGCTGACGTGCTTCCACGGCTGATGTCAGCCACGGATGCCACGGATGCCCCGTAAGCCATGCAGGTTGTGGAGCCACGAATGCCGAAGACCCCCAGCCGCAATCGACTGGGGGTCTTCGTACGTGTGGGGCTAACAGGATTTGAACCTGTGGCCTCATCCTTATCAGGGATGCGCTCTAACCAACTGAGCTATAGCCCCGCCGCGCTCTGCGGTGTATGTCCCGCGCGCTGACCTCTGAAGATTAGCGCACGACGGGGTCAGTCCCAAAATCGGTATCCGGCGCCCGTCCCAGCCTGCCCGGACGACGCGAAAGCCCGCCCGCCGACGGCACGGAACGGCACCCGGCGACGGCGTGGAAACACACCGCCGACAGCACGAGAGCGCACCCCCGGCCGGGATGCGCTCTCGCGGTGAAGCGGTGATGACAACGTTTACTCGTCCTCTGCGAGCGTGAGCTCGACACCGCCGACGAAGCCCGCGGAGAGGTTGTAGATGAACGCGCCGAGCGTGGCGAGCGCGGTGGCGAGGACGACGTCGATGACCGCGATGATCGACGTGAAGATGAGGACCCGCGGCAGCGACAGGAACGACTGCAGGTCGAAGCCGTTGGACTCGTTCGATCCGGTGGCCTCGGAGATCGTGCCGCCCACGGTGGAGAAGACGCCCATGGCGTCCATGACCATCCACAGCACCGCGGCCGCGACGATCGTGCAGATGCCGAGCGCGATGGAGAGCAGGAAGCTGACCTTCATCACCGACCAGGGGTCGGCCTTGGCCACGCGCAGCCGTGCCTTGCGGGTACGGGGCGTGGTGCGCGCCCCGGTGCGCGGCCGGCGGACGGTGCCCGCGACGGGCGCCGTGTGCGCCGGATACGCCTGCGGCGGGTGGTACGGCTGGGCGGCCTGCTGCGGCTGCCGCTCACCGGGCAGGGGCGAGCCCGGCGCCGGTGGCGCCGCCGCGCCCGAAGGTGCCGCCGGGCCCGGAGGCACCGGTGAGCCTGGGGCCGCACCGGCCGCGTACTGCGGCGTCTGTGGGCCTCGGGTGTCCGTCACAGTTCCCCCCTGGGATCCATGAGAGTCATGGGAGTCAGTCGCCTCCGTGGCGGAGCCACGGCCGCCGTCCGTTTCCGTATCGGTCGAACCGGCGCCCGTGGCTCCGCTCACGATGACTCACTCCTCGCGCTACTCGTCCGAGGACGGCTCGCCCTCGTCCGTGCCGGCGGCCGTCTCGACCTCGTCCGGGTCGTCGACCAGCCCGTCGACTTCCTCGGCTTCGCGACCGGCCTCGGCGTTACGTGCGATACCGACGACGGCATCGCGCTTGCCCAGGTTGATCAGTTGAACGCCCATGGTGTCACGGCCCGTCTCCCTGACCTCGTTGACTCGCGTACGAATCACACCGCCGGACAGTGTGATGGCGAGGATCTCGTCCGTCTCCTCGACCACCAGCGCGCCGACGAGCGAGCCGCGGTCCTCGACGATCTTGGCGGCCTTGATACCCAGGCCACCGCGACCCTGGACGCGGTACTCGTCGACGGCGGTCCGCTTCGCGTACCCACCGTCTGTGGCAGTGAACACGAACGTACCGGGTCGAACAACATTCATCGAGAGCAGCTGATCCCCCTCGCGGAAGCTCATCCCCTTCACTCCCGAGGTGGCACGGCCCATGGGGCGCAGCGCGTCGTCCGTCGCGGTGAACCTGATCGACTGGGCCTTCTTGCTGATCAGAAGCAGATCGTCCTCTGCCGAAACCAGCTCGGCTCCGATCAGTTCGTCATCGGAACCGTCCTCCGTTTCACGGAGATTGATCGCGATGACACCGCCGGAACGCGGTGAATCGTAATCCTTCAGGGATGTCTTCTTCACCAGCCCGCCCTTGGTGGCGAGCACCAGATAGGGCACCGCTTCGTAGTCGCGGATCGCGAGGATCTCGGCGATCGCCTCGTCCGGCTGGAAGGCCAGCAGGTTCGCCACGTGCTGCCCGCGGGCCTCACGCCCGGCGTCGGGAAGCTCGTACGCCTTCGCGCGGTAGACCCGGCCCTTGTTCGTGAAGAACAGCAGCCAGTGGTGCGTCGTCGACACGAAGAAGTGGTCGACGATGTCGTCTTCCTTGAGCTTCGTGCCCCGTACGCCCTTGCCGCCGCGCTTCTGCGACCGGTAGTCCTCGGCCTTGGTGCGCTTGATGTAGCCACCGCGCGTGATGGTGACGACGATGTCCTCCTCGGCGATCAGGTCCTCCATGGACATGTCGCCGTCGAAGGGCACCAGCTTGGAGCGGCGGTCGTCACCGAACTTGTCGACGATCGCGGTGAGTTCTTCGCTGATGATGGTGCGCTGGCGCTCGGGCGAGGCCAGGATCGCGTTGTACTCGCGGATCTTCGCCTGGAGCTCGTCGTGCTCGGCGACGATCTTCTGACGCTCCAGGGCGGCCAGCCGGCGCAGCTGCATCTCGAGGATCGCGTTGGCCTGGATCTCGTCGATCTCCAGGAGGCCCATCAGGCCCTCGCGCGCGATCTCGACGGTGTCGCTGCGCCGGATCAGCGCGATGACCTCGTCGATGGCGTCCAGGGCCTTCAGGAGGCCGCGCAGGATGTGCGCACGCTCCTCGGCCTTGCGCAGCCGGAACCTCGTACGGCGGACGATGACCTCGATCTGGTGCGTCACCCAGTGCCGGATGAACGCGTCGAGCGACAGGGTGCGCGGCACGCCGTCCACCAGCGCCAGCATGTTGGCGCCGAAGTTCGTCTGCAGGTCGGTGTGCTTGTACAGGTTGTTCAGGACGACCTTGGCGACCGCGTCCCGCTTCAGGACGATCACCAGGCGCTGGCCCGTACGCGACGAGGTCTCGTCCCGGACGTCCGCGATGCCGCCGACCTTGCCGTCCTTCACCAGGTCGGCGATCTTCTGCGCCAGGTTGTCGGGGTTCACCTGGTAGGGGAGCTCCGTGACCACCAGGCACTGGCGGTTCTGGATCTCCTCGACCTCGATGACCGCGCGCATCGTGATGGAGCCACGGCCCGTGCGGTACGCCTCCTCGATGCCCTTGCGGCCCACCACCAGGGCGCCGCTCGGGAAGTCGGGGCCCTTGATGCGCTCGATCAGCGCGTCCAGCAGGTCCTCGTGCGAGGCGTCGGGGTTCTCCAGGTACCACTGGGCACCGGAGGCGACCTCGCGCAGGTTGTGCGGCGGGATGTTGGTGGCCATGCCGACCGCGATGCCCGCCGAACCGTTGATCAGCAGGTTCGGGAAGCGGGCCGGCAGGACGGTCGGCTCCTGGGAGCGGCCGTCGTAGTTGTCCGTGAAGTCGACGGTGTCCTCGTCGATGTCGCGGACCATCTCCATGGACTGCGGCATCATCTTGCACTCGGTGTACCGCATGGCGGCGGCCGGGTCGTTGCCCGGGGAACCGAAGTTGCCGTTCGAGTCCACCAGCGGCATCCGCATCGACCACGGCTGCGCGAGGCGGACCAGCGCGTCGTAGATCGAGGAGTCGCCGTGCGGGTGGTAGTTGCCCATGACGTCGCCGACGACACGGGCACACTTGTAGAAGCCCTTCTCGGGCCGGTAGCCGCCGTCGTACATGGCGTACAGGACGCGGCGGTGGACGGGCTTGAGACCGTCCCGTACGTCGGGCAGCGCGCGCGACACGATGACGGACATCGCGTAGTCGAGGTACGAGCGCTGCATCTCGGTTTCGAGCCCGACGGGCTCGACACGCTGGATGGTCCCGCCCTCACCCACAGGGATGTCTGCGGGGATGCCCGGACCGGTGGGGGGAATGGGTGTCTCGTCGGTCATTGCTGGTGAAGATCCTTTCTGACGCGGTCAGCTGAGACCGACTCAGATGTCGAGGAAGCGGACGTCCTTGGCGTTGCGCTGGATGAACGCGCGGCGTGCCTCGACGTCCTCGCCCATCAGGACCGAGAAGAGGTCGTCGGCCTGTGCGGCGTCGTCGAGCGTGACCTGGCCGAGCACGCGGTGCTCCTGGTCCATGGTCGTGATGCGCAGCTCCTCGGCGTTCATCTCACCGAGACCCTTGAAGCGCTGGATCGAGTCCTCCCTGACGCGCTTGCCGGCCTGTCGGCCGAGCTCGATCAGGGCGTCGCGCTCACGGTCCGAGTACGCGTACTCGAAGTCGTCGCGACCCCACTTGATCTTGTAGAGCGGCGGGCGGGACAGGAACACGTGCCCGGCCTCGACCAGCGGCCGCATGAAGCGGAACAGAAACGTCAGCAGCAGGGTGTTGATGTGCTGGCCGTCGACGTCGGCGTCCGCCATCAGGATGATCTTGTGATAGCGGAGCTTCGCGATGTCGAAGTCCTCGTGGACCCCGGTACCGAAGGCCGAGATCAGCGCCTGGATCTCCTGGTTCTGCAGGATCTTGTCGATCCGCGCCTTCTCGACGTTGAGGATCTTGCCTCGGATCGGAAGGATCGCCTGGTACTGCGGGTTCCGGCCGGACTTGGCCGAACCGCCGGCGGAGTCGCCCTCGACGATGAAGATCTCGCACTTGGTGGGGTCGTTCGACTGGCAGTCGCTCAGCTTGCCCGGCAGCGACGCCGTCTCCAGGAGCCCCTTGCGGCGGGTGAGGTCACGCGCCTTGCGGGCCGCCACGCGCGCGGTGGCCGCCTGGATGGACTTGCGGATGATGTCCGCGGCCTCGTTCGGATTGCGGTCCAGCCAGTCGCTGATGTGCTCGTGGACCACCTTCTGCACGAAGGTCTTCGCCTCGGTGTTGCCCAGCTTCGTCTTGGTCTGGCCCTCGAACTGCGGCTCGCCCAGCTTGATCGAGATGATCGCCGTCAGACCCTCGCGGATGTCGTCGCCCGTGAGGTTGTCGTCCTTCTCGCGCAGCAGCTTCTTGTCGCGCGCGTACCGGTTGATGAGACCGGTGAGCGCCGCACGGAAGCCCTCCTCGTGCGTACCGCCCTCGTGGGTGTGGATGGTGTTGGCGAAGGAGTACACACCTTCGCTGTAGCCGCCGTTCCACTGCATCGCGACTTCGAGGGAGAGCATGCGCTCCTTGTCCTCGGCCTCGATGTCGATCACCGTGGGGTGGATGACCTCGCCCTTGCGGGAGTTGAGGTACGTCACGAAGTCGACGATGCCGCCCTCGTAGTGGTACGTGACGGACTTGACCTCCACGGGCTCGTCCGCACCGGCCTCGTCGGCACCTACCGTGGCCTTCGCCGAGTCGCGCTCATCAGTGAGTTTGATGGTCAAACCCTTGTTGAGGAACGCCATCTCCTGGAAGCGCCGCGACAGCGTCTCGAAGGAGTAGTCCGTGGTCTCGAAGATGTCCCCGTCGGCCCAGAAGGTGACCGACGTGCCGGTCTCGTCCGTGGCCTCGTGCTCGGCCAGCGGGGCCGTCGGGACGCCGAGCTTGTAGTCCTGCGTCCAGCGGCGTCCTTCGGTCCTGATCTCGACGGCCACCTTGGTGGACAGCGCGTTCACGACGGAGACGCCCACGCCGTGCAGACCACCGGAGACCGCGTAACCGCCGCCGCCGAACTTGCCGCCCGCGTGCAGCACGGTCAGGACGACCTCGACGGCGGGCTTGCCCTCGGAGGGGACGATGCCCACCGGGATGCCGCGGCCGTTGTCGATGACGCGCACGCCACCGTCGGGAAGGATCGTGACGTCGATCGTGTCCGCGTGACCGGCCAGCGCCTCGTCGACGGAGTTGTCGACCACCTCGTACACGAGGTGGTGGAGTCCGCGCTCACCGGTCGAGCCGATATACATACCGGGTCGCTTGCGGACCGCGTCCAGACCTTCGAGGACGGTGATGGCGCTGGCGTCGTACGAGGCCGTGACCTCGCCGTTCGAGGAGTGGGACCCGCTTTTCGCGGCCGCGTCGGTGGACGGGATGTTCTCGTTGGGGTTGCCGGAATCGGCCACGAAGCGCCCTTTCTGGCACAGCACAGGCCGGCTTCCGGGCGGTTGGCCGGAGCGGCTGCGGCGTGTTGCGTTGGTAAGCCTTTGTCAGCGTTGCTCGGTGTGACCCACGACTGGGGCGGGATTAGCTTCCAGTCTACCGGTAGCGCCGACAGTGATGGGGGTTTGCCGGTACCTGAGTCCGCATGTGCCGCCCTGAACCGGTCTCCACCGACTCCCCATATGTGGACCCGGGCTCAAAGAGGCGCAGAGCGGCACTCAGCGCTTCGGGATGTCAACCCCCCGCTACGGAGGGCATACCGCCCGGTCTGGCTCACCCGTAGGTGTCACCGGGGCCCGTGCTGCCAGGGGCGCGCAGGGGGCCGTAGCGGTGCACGGGGCCCCCGGGGCCCAGCACCTTGATCAGCCGCACCGTGCCGTGACCGAGGTCCTCGTTCAGGCGCGCGACCAGCTGCGGAGCGAGCAGCCGCAGGTTGGTGGCCCAGGCCGTCGAGTCGCACCGCACGATCAGTACGTGCTCGTCCTCGTCGTACTTCTCCGGTACGCAGTGCTTGGCCAGGTCGTCCCCGACGATCTCCGGCCAGCGGCCCATGACCCCGCCGACGGCGGCCGGGGCCTCCCAGCCGCGCTCGGTGATGAGGCGGTTGATGGCGGACCCGAGGGCCATGGGATCGCGCCCGTCGGCGTGCGCGCCGGAGCGAAAACCTCCACGACGCGCCTGCTTCTTGTCCTGCACGGCGTTCCCACGCGCGCGTGCCTGCTCCTTCGCCGCGCGCAGCGCCACGCGCGCGAGGTCGACACCGGACGGTTCGGGAGCGTCCTTCGGCTTGTCCCCGGGCCCCGGTGTGTTCTCGCTCATACCCGCTCCACCGTGCCCTCGGACACGGCGTACCGCGTCCCCGTCAGCACCCCCGGCACGTCGTCGTCGACCGCGGCCGTCACCAGGACCTGCTCGGCGGGGGCCACCAGTTCGGCGAGGCGTTCGCGGCGACGGGTGTCCAGCTCGGCGAACACGTCGTCGAGGACCAGCACCGGCTCGTTGCCCTCGGCCCGCAGCAGGTCGTACGAGGCCAGGCGCAGCGACAGCGCGTACGACCAGGACTCGCCGTGCGACGCGTATCCCTTCGCGGGCAGCTGGCCGAGTTTGAGCAGTAGTTCGTCCCTGTGGGGGCCCACGAGCGTGACGCCCCGCTCGATCTCCTGCTTCCGGGACTCCGCCAGGGCCGCCATCAGCTGCTCGTACAGCTCCTCGCGCGCGTGGCCGGTGATCCCGGGCGAGGAGGGCTTGTACTCCAGGGCCACCGGGCCGCCGCCGGGCGCGAGCTGCTCGTACGCCTTGTCGGTGAGCGGCTGGAGCGTGGCGATCAGATCGAGTCGCTGGGCGAGCAGCTCGGCGCCGACGCGCGCGAGGTGCTCGTCCCACACGTCGAGTGTGGACAGGTCCATCGTGCGGCCGCCGTGGCGGCGGGCGAGCGCCGCCGACTTCAGGAGCGTGTTGCGCTGCTTCAGGACCCGGTCGTAGTCCGAGCGCACGCCCGCCATCCGCGGAGAGCGCGCGGTGATCAGCTCGTCGAGGAAGCGCCGGCGCTCCCCGGGGTCGCCCTTGACCAGCGCCAGGTCCTCGGGCGCGAACAGCACGGTCCGTACGATGCCGAGCACGTCACGGGGTCTGACCTGCGAGGACCTGTTGATGCGGGCGCGGTTCGCCCTGCCGGGGTTGAGTTCGAGCTCCACGAGCTGCTGGCGCTCGCCCTGGCGGATGTTGGCCCGGATGATCGCCCGCTCGGCGCCCATCCGTACCAGAGGCGCGTCGGACGAGACCCGGTGGCTGCCGAGGGAGGCGAGATAGCCGACCGCCTCGACGAGGTTGGTCTTGCCCTGTCCGTTGGGCCCCACGAACGCGGTGACGCCCGGGTCGAGCGGAACCTCGACCCGGGCGTACGAGCGGAAGTCGGCCAGCGACAGATGCGTGACGTGCATGGTCGTTCGCCGACCTCCCCCGGAGCTGTGGATCCGCGGAGCGGACCCGTGGACTGCTTCTTCTCCCGAACCGCGGCCGGAATCCTCCCGGCCGCCTCCGGGTTACTTCTTCTCTACGGCGTGGCCGCCGAACTGGTTGCGCAGTGCCGCGATCATCTTCATCTGCGGCGAGTCGTCCTGGCGGGACGCGAAGCGGGCGAAGAGGGAGGCGGTGATCGCGGGCAGCGGGACCGCGTTGTCGATGGCCGCCTCGACGGTCCAGCGGCCCTCGCCGGAGTCCTGCGCGAAGCCGCGCAGCTGAGCGAGGTGCTCGTCCTCGTCGAGGGCGTTGACCGCCAGGTCGAGGAGCCAGGAGCGGATGACGGTGCCCTCCTGCCAGGAGCGGAAGACCTCGCGCACGTCGGTGACGGAGTCGACCGCCTCCAGGAGCTCCCAGCCCTCGGCGTAGGCCTGCATCATGGCGTACTCGATGCCGTTGTGGACCATCTTGGAGAAGTGCCCGGCGCCGACCTTGCCGGCGTGCACGAACCCGGCGTCGCCCTCGGGCTTGAGGGCGTCGAAGACGGGCTGGACCTTGGCGATGTGCTCGGCGTCGCCGCCGACCATCAGCGCGTAGCCGTTCTTGAGGCCCCACACGCCGCCGGAGACGCCGGCGTCGACGAAGCCGATGCCCTTGGCTGCCAGCTCCTCGGAGTGCTTCTCGTCGTCCGTCCAGCGCGAGTTGCCGCCGTCCACGACCACGTCACCGGGCTCCAGCAAGTCGGCCAGCTCGTCGACGGTGGACTGCGTCGCGGCACCGGCCGGAACCATCACCCACACCACCCGCGGCGCTTCGAGCTTGCCCACAAGCTCCTCAAGGCTGTGGACATCGGCGAGGTCCGGGTTGCGGTCGTATCCGATGACGGTGTGACCTGCGCGGCGGATGCGCTCGCGCATGTTGCCGCCCATCTTGCCGAGGCCGACGAGACCGAGCTCCATCAGGTTGTTCCTTCACTAGCGATGTGGCAGGAGGGCACTTTCGTACCTGCGTCCGAGCCTAAACCCGGACTCTCCTGCACACCTGTGGGCATAGCCGCTCAGACGTACGCCCCCACCTGCGGCTCTTCGTCAGCCGCTGAGCCGCACCGGCATGATCAGGTACTTGTAGGCCTCGTCCGCCTCGGCGTCCAGCGCGGGCTTGCCGCTGAGGAGCGCCGGCTTGGTGGAGGTCGTGAAGGAGAGCTGCGCGACCGGGGAGTCGATGGCGCTCAGACCGTCGAGCAGGAACGTCGGGTTGAAGGCGATCGAGACGTCGTCGCCCTCCAGCTGGGCGTCGACCCTCTCCACAGCCTGTGCGTCGTCGCTGGAGCCGGCCTCCAGGATCAGCACGCCCTGCTCGAAGCTCAGGCGCACCGGGGTGTTCCGCTCGGCGACCAGGGCCACACGCTTGACGGCCTCCACGAAGGGGGCGGTCTCGATGACGGCGATCGAGTTGAACTCCGTCGGGAACAGCGAGCGGTACTTCGGGAGGTCGCCCTCCAGCAGACGCGTGGTCGTGCGCCGGCCCGCTCCCTCGAAGCCGATCAGGCCCTCACCGGCTCCGGAGCCGGACAGCGCCAGGATCACGCTGTCGCCGCTCGTGAGCGCCTTGGCGGTGTCCAGGAGCGTCTTGGCGGGCACCAGGGCGACGGCGGACGCCTCCGGGTTCTCCGGCTTCCACAGGAACTCGCGGACCGCGAAGCGGTAGCGGTCGGTGGACGCCAGGGTGACCGTGTCGCCCTCGATCTCGATGCGCACACCGGTGAGGACGGGCAGCGTGTCGTCACGGCCCGCCGCGATGGCCACCTGGGCCGCGGCCGAGGCGAAGACCTCACCGGGGACGGTGCCGGTCGCGACCGGCATCTGCGGCAGCGACGGGTACTCCTCCACAGGCAGTGTGTGGAGGGTGAAGCGTGAGGAGCCGCAGACCACGGTCGCCCGTACACCGTCTGTGGAAATCTCCACCGGCCGGTTGGGGAGGGCGCGGCAGATGTCGGCGAGGAGGCGGCCGGAGACGAGCACCGTGCCCTCCTCGTCGATCTCGGCGTCCACGGAGACGCGTGCCGAGACCTCGTAGTCGAAGCTGGAGAGGCTCAGTGCGCCCTCCTCGGCCTTGAGAAGGAGGCCGGCGAGCACAGGCGCCGGTGGACGGGCCGGGAGGCTGCGTGCCGCCCAGGCCACTGCCTCCGCGAGTACGTCGCGTTCCACCCGGATCTTCACCGTTGCCGCCTCCGTCTGTTGCCGGCGCTCTCGCCCTGCTTGGCCTTGGTCGTCTGACTCGGCGTCGCTCAGCCCACCGATGGGCCGGTCGCCGGGGACCAGTCTGACGCACCGCACTGACAGTCGGTGCCCCTCGGGGTCAAGTCGTTCCGAGCGGCAGCCGAGGCGCCGAGCGTGAGTTGTGCACAGCCCAGGCTTCTAAACGATTCCCATGCTCTCTCTAGTTGCTAGTAGTAGTAGGGGCTGTGGATACCGTGGATAACCCCGTTTTCGCAGCTCAGAGCAGGTTTTTTGTCCACCGACCCTGTGGGTGGAGGCGGTGGATAACACGCCTCTTCTGTGGACGACGAAAAGTTCTGCACACTCCGTGCACAGGCGGGGGGTAGTTCTCCCCAGCGCCGTCCCCAGCTTTACCCACGTTCCCCACAGCCCAACCCGGCACCTTCGTGTGACGCCTTTCACTCGACCCGGTGAGATCGCGCGTCGCGTTGCCGAACAGTGGACAGCGATGTGGAGAAGCTGACGATCACTGGGGACAACTGGCCCTAGCCTGTGGGTCGCCGGTGGACAACTGACCGCACAGCCTGTGGATCAATTCTTTGTCCACAGCCTGTGGAGATCTTTTGTCCACGGATCCACAGGCGGCTGAGCTGGGCTGATGCCTTTTCAGCAGGTGACCCTGTGGACACGATCTGGACAACTTCCCAGTCCCCAGGGTGTGGACGCGAAAAAGTACCCGAATCTGTGGAGGGCGGCCGTAACCCGGCGCGTATTCGAACAGCCGATGGCTGTCGGGTAACGGCGGAACGGCTCCGGACGGGGTGCGGACCGGGTCCGGGAGGGCCCCGGGAGGCATTTCGGAGGGGTTCCGAGGGCCTGAAGAGGGTGCCGGAGCCTCAAGGGAGCGGTCCTCAGGACACGTACGGGAGCGCTTGAGGGAGTCCGAGGGTGTCCGAGACGGTCGCGGACCCCTGCGAGGACCCGTGCGCGGACCCCTGCGAGGACCCGTGCCGAGGACCCCGGTCGAGGACATCTGCTGAGGACGTCCGCCGGGACGGCGAAGGCGCCCTCGGGAACGAGTCCCGGGGCGCCTCCAGTGACGTACCGCCGTGGGTGTCAGCCGTTCTTGATGCGGTTCGTGAGTTCGGTTACCTGGTTGTAGATCGAGCGGCGCTCGGCCATCAGCGCGCGGATCTTGCGGTCGGCGTGCATGACGGTCGTGTGGTCGCGGCCGCCGAACTGCGCCCCGATCTTCGGCAGGGAGAGGTCCGTGAGTTCGCGGCAGAGGTACATGGCGATCTGGCGGGCCGTCACCAGGACCCGGCTGCGCGAGGAGCCGCACAGGTCGTCCACCGTGAGGCCGAAGTAGTCGGCGGTGGCCGCCATGATGGCCGGCGCGGTGATCTCCGGTGACGAGTCCTCGCCACCGGGGATCAGGTCCTTGAGGACGATCTCGGTGAGACCGAGGTCGACCGGCTGCCGGTTGAGCGACGCGAACGCCGTCACCCGGATCAGCGCGCCCTCCAGCTCGCGGATGTTGCGCGAGATGCGGGACGCGATGAACTCCAGCACCTCGGGCGGGGCGTTGAGCTGCTCCTGCACCGCCTTCTTACGGAGGATGGCGATACGGGTCTCCAGCTCGGGCGGCTGGACATCCGTGATCAGACCCCACTCGAAGCGGTTCCTCAGGCGGTCCTCCAGCGTCACCAGCTGCTTGGGCGGCCGGTCGCTGGAGAGCACGATCTGCTTGTTCGCGTTGTGGAGCGTGTTGAAGGTGTGGAAGAACTCCTCCTGCGTCGACTCCTTGTCCGCCAGGAACTGGATGTCGTCGACCAGCAGGATGTCCATCTCGCGGTACCGCTTGCGGAAGCTGTCGCCCTTGCCGTCGCGGATGGAGTTGATGAACTCGTTGGTGAACTCCTCGGAGCTCACGTAGCGCACCCGCGTGCCCGGGTAGAGGCTGCGCGCGTAGTGCCCGATCGCGTGCAGCAGGTGCGTCTTGCCGAGACCCGACTCCCCGTAGATGAACAGCGGGTTGTACGCCTTGGCCGGCGCTTCGGCGACGGCGACCGCGGCCGCGTGCGCGAAACGGTTCGAGGCACCGATGACGAAGGTGTCGAAGAGGTACTTCGGGTTGAGGCGCGCGGTGGGCTCACCGGGACCCGTCGCGGGCGCCGGCTGCGCGGCCAGCGGGCCCGGTGCGCCGCTGGAGGCGGGCAGCGAGGAGCCGACGGGGCCGCCGCGGTGGACATGGCCCATGCCGGACGGGGACGGCGGCTCGGACCGGTCACGGCGGTCCTGGCGCTGGTCGTAGTCCGAACGCTGGTCGTAGTCGGACCGCTGCTGCTCGTAGTCGGAGCGCTGGTCGTACGGGGAGCGGCCCGGCTGCTGCCGGTAGTCCCGCGGAGGGGACGCGTAGGGGTCACGGTCGGGGAAGCCGAGCCGCTGCTGCTGCCAGCCGTAGTCGTCCTGCGGGGGGCGCGGCCAGGCGCCGGGGTCGGGGCGCTGGTAGTCGGGGTACGCGGGACGGGCCGTCGGGAGCTGGTCCTCGTGGGAGGACTGCTGCTGGTCGGGGCGGCCCTGCGGACGGTCGTCCATACGGCTGTCCGCGCGGTGGCGGCCGTATCCGCGGTAGCCGTCGCGGTCCTGCGAGGGAGGGCGCTCGGGCTCCTCGTATCGCTGCTGCGACTGCTGGACGGGCGGCGCCGGCGGCGTGGGGGACTCCCCGACGGAGTCGTCGACGGTGATCGCGATCCGGATCGGACGGCCGCACTCGCGGGTCAGCGTCTCGCTGACGATCGGCGCCAGGCGCCCTTCGAGAACGCCCTTGGCGAATTCGTTCGGGACCGCGAGCAGTGCGGTGTCCGCCACCAGCGCCAGCGGCTGGCAGCGCTTGATCCAGTGCTCGTCCTTCGTCTCGACACCCTGGCCGCGGCCCTCGCCGAGAAGTTGCTCCAATACTCGTGGCCACACTGCGGCAAGATCGGCAGGTACGTCAGCCACAGGGCACGCTCTCTCACGGGTCCCACGAACGTGTGATTCCTGGGACGGGTTGGGTTGGAACTCGGTGGGCGGGGTGGACGAAGCAGCTGGAGCGGCCGGAACGAATGAGCTGGAACGGAGAGAAGGGAACGAACCGGAGTCCGGCCACGGTAGTCAGGGCGACCCATGCGGTTCAAGTTGTTGTCCCCAGCCTGTGGATAGTGTCTCCTGGGCAACGCCGGTTTGACCGGATGGCGCAGCCGCGCGTACCGTGACCAGGTCGAGTTGTCGATGGCTGCTGCCGCCTGCCTCCGATGGGCACAGATCGCGAAGAAGTGATCGGGAAGCGGTGCACTCGGGCGTAATGCGAGCTACTCGTGGGCGCACGGTGACAGCCAGGACGGCACCTCCGCCGCCACCGATTCTTTCTGGAGCCCCCGAGTGAGCAAGCGCACCTTCCAGCCGAACAACCGCCGTCGTGCCAAGACCCACGGCTTCCGCCTGCGGATGCGTACCCGTGCCGGCCGCGCGATTCTCGCGAACCGCCGTGTCAAGGGTCGCAGCAGCCTGTCCGCCTGATTACCTAAACAGGTCATGACGTGCTGCCTTCCGAGCATCGGCTGAGGCGGCGCGAGGACTTCGCGACCGCGGTACGCCGAGGACGCCGGGCCGGACGCCCGCTCCTCGTCGTCCACTTTCGTAGCGGTGCAACGGACCCGCACGTGCCGGGGGAGAGCACTCCCCCGACGCGTGCGGGTTTCGTTGTCAGCAAAGCCGTGGGCGGAGCCGTCGTACGCAACAAGGTGAAGCGTCGGCTTCGCCATCTGATGCGCACGCGAGTGGCTCAGCTGACCCCCGGTAGCCTGGTAGTCGTACGAGCGCTGCCCGGTGCGGGCGACGCCGACCATGCACAGCTGGCCCGAGACCTGGACGCCGCCCTGGAGCGGCTGACGGGAGGGGGCGCGCGATGAAGTACCCGCTGCTGGCTCTCATCAAGATGTACCAGTGGACCATCAGCCCGTTGCTCGGGCCGGTGTGCAAGTACTACCCGTCGTGCTCCCACTACGGGTACCAGGCCATCGACCGGCACGGTGCGATCAAGGGAACGGCACTCACCGCCTGGCGCATCCTGCGGTGCAATCCGTGGTCGCCGGGCGGTGTGGACCATGTCCCGCCGCGCAAGCGTCCGCGGTGGCACGAAATGCCGCGCAACGCCTGGCGTGCACGCAAGGGCGGGAACTCCGCCGCCGAACCGGCCACCGAGGGGCACGGTATGTCCAACCATCCCTCAAGCCCGGCCGCCGAGACCCCGTCCCATGCTCAAGGAGCCTGATTAGTGGACACGATTGCCGGTATTTTCAGCTTCATCACGACACCCGTTTCCTGGGTCATCGTCCAGTTCCACTCGGTGTACGGCGCCATCTTCGGCCCCGACACGGGCTGGGCCTGGGGCTTGTCCATCGTGTCCCTGGTGATCCTGATCCGTATCTGCCTGATCCCGCTCTTCGTGAAGCAGATCAAGGCCACTCGGGCGATGCAGACGCTGCAGCCCGAGATGAAGAAGATCCAGGAGCGCTACAAGAACGACAAGCAGCGTCAGTCCGAAGAGATGATGAAGCTGTACAAGGAGACGGGCACCAACCCGCTTTCCTCGTGCCTTCCCATCCTGGCGCAGTCACCGTTCTTCTTCGCCCTGTACCACGTGCTCAACAGCATCGCGTCGAACGACACCATCGGCGTGATCAACAACCGACTGCTGGAGAGTGCGCAGAAGGCGCACATCTTCGGGGCTCCGCTGGCCGCGAAGTTCACGGACAGCGACGCCAAGGTCCAGGCACTGGGCTCCTCGATCACCGACGTGCGCGTCGTCACGGCGATCATGATCGTCCTGATGTCGTTCTCGCAGTTCTACACGCAGCGTCAGCTGATGACGAAGAACGTCGACACCACGGTGAAGACGCCGTTCATGCAGCAGCAGAAGATGCTCATGTACGTCTTCCCGATCATGTTCGCCGTCTTCGGTATCAACTTCCCCGTCGGTGTCCTCGTCTACTGGCTGACCACCAACGTGTGGACCATGGGCCAGCAGATGTACGTGATCCACAACAACCCGACGCCGGGTTCCAAGGCCCAGGCCTCCTACCTGGAGCGCCTGCACAAGCACGTCACGCAGCACGGCAAGACGCGCGGACGCGGGGAGAAGGCCATCGTCAAGGCCATCGTCGCCAAGGGCCGTGACCGCAACGACTTCGAGCGCAAGTTCATCAACGGCCTGACCAAGGCGGGTCTGGCCGCACAGGCCGACGGCACTGTGGTGAAGAGCGAGGCCTCGACCCTGGTCGAGACCGAGGACGGCACCCCGGCGACCGGCGCCGTTCCCAAGCGCCAGCAGCCCAAGCGCCAGAGCAAGTCCCAGCGGCAGGCCGGCACGGTCCAGGGCGGTGGCAAGGCGGCGGGCGAGTCCGAGCCGAAGACCTCCCTCACCAAGTCCGACGAACCGCAGGACGCCAAGCCCGGCCCCAAGCCGGCGGGCGGCAAGTCCGCGTCCGGTGGCACCCGCAGCAAGGCCCAGTCCGGACAGCGCAAGGGCCCGCAGCGGCCCAAGTCCCCGTCCAAGAAGTAAGAAGGAGTCCATCCCGTGACGGAAGGCACCACCTCCGCTGCCCCTGAGGGTGGCGACACCCTGACCCGCCTGGAGCAGGAGGGCGAGATCGCGGCCGACTACCTTGAGGGTCTGCTGGACATCGCCGACCTCGACGGCGACATCGACATGGATGTCGAGGCCGACCGTGCGGCTGTCTCGATCATCAGTGATTCCAACAGCCGCGACCTGCAGAAGCTGGTCGGGCGCGAGGGAGAGGTGCTGGAGGCACTCCAGGAGCTCACCCGCCTGGCCGTGCACCGGGAGACCGGGGACCGCAGCCGACTGATGCTGGACATCGCGGGCTATCGCGCCAAGAAGCGCGAGGAACTCTCCGAGCTGGGCGCGAAGACCGCGGCCGAGGTCAGGAGCTCCGGCGAGCCGGTGAAGATGGCGCCGATGACGCCCTTCGAGCGCAAGGTGGTGCACGACGCCGTCAAGGCGGCCGGCCTGCGCAGCGAGTCCGAGGGCGAGGAGCCGCAGCGCTTCGTCGTCGTGCTCCCCGCCTGATCAAGCACGTCGTACTCCCGGCCCCGTCTGTGTCCGCAGGCGGGGCCGAGTTCTGTCAGCCCGATGTTTCTCGATAGTTCCTGATAGTCCTGGTAGTCAGCGCGCAGTGCGCTCAAGCGGTACGGAAGGACGGTTCCCCGTGACGGAGGCAGCGGAGCTCCCCCCTGCGCCCGAGCAGGCTCGGGCGGTATTCGGTGATCGCTTCGCGGACGCGGTTCGTTACGCGGAGTTGCTGGCCGACGTGGGAGTTCAGCGCGGTCTGATCGGTCCCCGTGAAGTGCCTCGTCTGTGGGAACGGCACCTGCTGAACTGCGCCGTGCTCTCGGAAGTGGTTCCTGAGGGTGTGACCGTGTGCGACGTCGGCTCCGGAGCCGGTCTGCCCGGCATCCCCCTGGCCCTCGTCCGCACAGACCTCAAGATCACGTTGCTTGAGCCACTGCTGCGGCGCACGAACTTTCTCAGCGAGGTGGTCGAGCTGCTGGGGCTCGACCACGTCACCGTCGTCCGTGGTCGTGCCGAGGAGGTCCTCGGCACGCTGCCTCCGGTCCACGTGGTGACGGCCCGGGCCGTGGCTCCACTGGACCGCCTCGCGGCCTGGGGAGTCCCGCTCCTGCGTCCCTACGGGGAAATGCTGCTCCTCAAGGGCGACACGGCGGAGGAAGAGGTCAAGAGCGCCGGAGCCGCACTGAGCAAGCTCGGAGCCGTCGACACCTCTGTGCTGCACGTCGGTGAGGGCGTCGTGGAGCCTTTGGCCACCGTGGTGCGTGTGGAGGTCGGGGAAAGCCCCGGCGGTGTGCGGTTCGCGGCCAAACGGGCGAAGGCAGCACGGACGGGAAGGACCAGGAGGCGTCGCTGACGGCCGTCCGGCGAGGATTCCGGATTCCGGCTGTACGTCGTCAGGACGGAACCTCGCGGAATGATCCGTCCTGACGACGAGACGTACTCCACACAAGCTGCCCAACCTATGGACGCCGGAGTGTCGCGCGGTGGCGGCCCTGCGCGCTGTGCATCGTGTTTCACGTGAAACGTCGCTCACTGCTGCACGGCATCATCAGTCGCGGCCGCGCCGCGGCCGAACCCCGCGACCGCAACCCTCTGGGATCCCTGGGGTCTCACAAGAAAAGACCCTCTCCCGAGACGAACATGTCCCCCGGAGAGGGCACGGAGTTGTCCACAGAGGTGGTTTTCTCCACAGAAGCACGGGCCTCGCTGGTTCACGACCCCGAAGGCATGGGAGGCTCTGTTCATTGCGAGCCTGAAGTCGAGGAGAGTGAATCCTTGCGGTCCGACGCCAACATCGCGGGACCGATGACCGATCCGGTCCCCGGTCCCCGAACCGAGTCGATGGGGGACGATGTTTCACGTGAAACACCGCCCCCGATGGACGACACTCCGATCGGTCGTGCTGCCCAACTTGCTGTGGAGGCTCTAGGTCGAGCCGGCGAGGGCCTGCCACGGCCCGAGCAGACCCGCGTCATGGTGGTTGCCAACCAGAAGGGCGGGGTCGGAAAGACCACGACCACGGTCAACCTTGCTGCCTCCCTCGCGCTGCACGGCGGCAGGGTCCTGGTGATCGATCTGGATCCTCAGGGCAACGCGTCCACTGCGCTGGGGATCGACCATCACGCCGAAGTTCCATCCATCTATGACGTGCTGATCGACAGCAGGCCGCTCTCCGAGGTTGTCCAGCCGGTCCCCGACGTCGAGGGTCTCTTCTGTGCGCCGGCCACGATCGATCTCGCCGGTGCGGAGATCGAGCTGGTGTCCCTGGTGGCACGTGAGAGCCGCCTGGAACGAGCGATCCTGGCGTACGAGCAGCCGTTGGACTACATCCTCATCGACTGCCCGCCCTCCCTGGGACTGCTGACGGTCAACGCGCTCGTCGCGGGTGCCGAGGTTCTCATCCCGATCCAGTGCGAGTACTACGCCCTGGAGGGTCTGGGCCAGCTGCTGCGCAACGTGGACCTTGTACGGGGGCACCTCAACCCCAACCTGCACGTGTCGACGATCCTGCTCACCATGTACGACGGCAGGACCCGCCTGGCATCTCAGGTCGCCGACGAGGTGCGCACCCACTTCGGTGAAGAGGTACTGCGAACGAGCATTCCGCGCTCGGTCCGTATCTCTGAAGCCCCCAGCTATGGGCAGACGGTGCTGACCTACGACCCAGGATCGAGCGGCGCCCTCTCATATCTTGAGGCGGCACGGGAGATCGCACTGCGCGGAGCCGGCGTGGCCTACGAAGCGCAGCATGCCCACATGGGCGCACACAACGAACAGAGCATGGTGGAGGGGATCCAGTGAGCGAGCGACGGAGGGGGTTGGGCCGTGGTCTCGGCGCACTGATCCCTGCTGCCCCGACAGGGGAGAAGGCGGTGCCTCCGGCGATGGGCGGAGCGTCCGCGTCTCCGGGAGCCGTACCGGTGCTCACCGCGGAGCGTGGGGTGGCGGCGGCCAAGGTCGCCGCACTTCCGCCCGCGCAGGTTTCACGTGAAACAGAAGAGCCGTCGGTGAGCGTGTTCGGGGAGGCTCCGGCAGAGCCTGTGGGAGCGTACTTCGCTGAGCTGCCTCTCGACTCCATCACGCCGAACCCGCGTCAGCCCCGAGACGTGTTCGACGACGACGCTCTCGCCGAACTCGTCACCTCCATCAAGGAGGTCGGTCTTCTCCAGCCGGTTGTCGTACGGCAGGCGGGACCGACGCGCTATGAGCTCATCATGGGCGAGCGGCGCTGGAGGGCCTGCCGTGAGGCGGGGCTGGAGGCCATCCCGGCGATCGTGCGAGCCACGGACGACGAGAAGCTCCTCCTGGACGCTCTTCTGGAGAACCTGCACCGGGCTCAGCTGAATCCGCTGGAAGAGGCTGCCGCCTACGACCAACTGCTCCAGGACTTCAACTGCACGCACGACCAGCTGGCGGACCGCATCGGGCGCTCACGCCCTCAGGTCTCCAACACCCTGCGTCTGCTGAAGCTCTCGCCGTCGGTTCAGCGTCGTGTGGCTGCCGGAGTTCTTTCTGCCGGGCACGCGCGGGCTCTGCTCTCTGTCGCGGACTCGGAGGAGCAGGACCGTCTGGCTCATCGGATCGTGGCCGAGGGTCTGTCGGTCCGGGCCGTCGAGGAGATCGTCACCCTCATGGGTTCACGGCCGCAGGCGGCTCCGCGTTCCAAGGGGCCACGGGCCGGTTCCCTGCTCTCCCCGGCGCTGAACGATCTGGCGACTCGTCTCTCGGATCGTTTCGAGACCCGGGTGAAGGTCGACCTCGGCCAGAAGAAGGGCAAGATCACCGTCGAGTTCGCGTCGGTGGAGGACCTTGAGCGGATCCTCGGCTCACTCGCTCCTGGTGAGGGGCCGGTTCTGCAGAAGAGTCTCGTGGACGACGACTCAGAGGACACGGAGTCCTGAGTTTCGGCCGGTCGGTCTATTCCGTCCGGCCGACCTGCGGAGCGGGCCATGTCCGGTGTGTACCGGAACACGGCCCGCTCTTTGCTTTCTGTCGGTATCGATGGAATCGCATCGTGGATACGATGCGTTCGGGTATGGCGCATTCACCTGGCAGTACCTTCTGTGGGGAGGCGGAGGCCATGCGAACGGTGAGCCGCACAGGACTGGTGAGCGCGGGTCTGGGGCTCGGTGCGGTCGGCGGGTTCGTCGGCAGCCTGCTCAGGGAACGGAGCGCTCTGACAGCCGCCCGCGATGCCGCAGGCGAAGGAAGCGAGGAACTGCCTTCATGGGGCGCCGGCTCGTACCGCTCACGCTGGACAACCTTCAGGACCTTCCCCAGCGCTGTCGCGCGTGTGTCTTCTGGGAGTTGGACCCAGTCAGCGGCCAGGCCGCGGTAAAGGCAGGCACTCCGGATCTTGAGAAGGAGGCGTGGATCTCCGCCGTTCTGCTGGAGTGGGGATCCTGCGGCCGGGTCGTCTACGTGGACGACATGCCGGTGGGCTTCGTGTTGTACGCACCGCCCGCCTACGTACCGCGCTCGACGGCATTTCCCACCAGCCCGGTCTCGCCCGACGCGATCCAGTTGATGACGGCCTTCATCCTGCCCGACTTCCAAGGGCAGGGGCTCGGGCGGGTGATGGTCCAGACGGTCGCCAAGGATCTGCTGCGGCGGGGCTTCAAGGCCATCGAGGCTTTTGGGGACGCCCGGTGGAAGGAGCCCGCCTGTGTCCTTCCCGCCGATCACCTGTTGGCGGTGGGCTTCAAGACCGTCCGGCCGCACCCGACGTACCCGCGTATGCGTCTGGAGCTACGAACGACGCTCTCCTGGAAGGAAGACGTGGAGCTGGCGCTCGACCGGTTGCTGGGGGCCGTACAGAAGGAACCAGCCCTGCGCCCTTTGTAGAGCGCGCTGCGCTGAACATGCGGATGGGCCAACCCGTCCGGGTTGGCCCATCCATGTTTCACGTGAAACATCGCCGCCCGCGAGCGACGGCTTGCCGAACTACTCGGCGATGAATTCCTCAAGGTCCCGCACGATCGCGGCCTTCGGCTTCGCACCCACGATGGTCTTGGCGACCTCGCCACCCTGGTAGACGTTCAGGGTCGGGATGGACATGACGCCGTACTTGGCGGCCGTACCCGGGTTCTCGTCGATGTTGAGCTTGACGATCTCGATCTTGTCGCCGTACTCGGCGGCGATCGCCTCAAGGGACGGCGCGATCTGGCGGCACGGACCGCACCAGGCGGCCCAGAAGTCCACCAGTACGGGCTTGTCGCTCTTCAGGACGTCCTGCTCGAAAGAGTCATCGGTCACGTGCTTCAGGGTGCCGGCCACGGCGGGCTCCTTAACTGGTTGGTGCGGTGGGGCGGACGGGGGGTCAGACGGTGGTCTTCTCGGGCTCCGCAGCCTCGCCGTCCGCGAGGGCGGCGAGGAAACGCTCGGCGTCGAGAGCGGCGGAGCAGCCGGTGCCGGCCGCGGTGATCGCCTGGCGGTAGGTGTGGTCGACGACGTCGCCGGCGCCGAAGACACCCGTCAGGTTGGTGCGGGTCGAAGGCGCCTCGACCTGGAGGTAGCCCTCGCCGTCCAGTTCGAGCTGGCCCTTGAAGAGCTCCGTGCGCGGGTCATGGCCGATCGCGATGAACAGGCCGGTGACGGGCAGCTCGGACGTCTCACCGGTCTGCAGGTTGCGCAGCGTCAGGCCGGCGAGCTTCTGGTCGCCCTGGATCTCGGCCACCTCGCTGTCCCAGACGAACTTGATCTTCGGGTCGGCGAAGGCACGCTCCTGCATCGCCTTGGAGGCGCGCAGCGTTCCGCGGCGGTGGACGATGGTCACGGACTTGGCGAACCGGGAGAGGAAGGTGGCCTCCTCCATGGCGGTGTCGCCGCCGCCGATCACAGCGATGTCCTGGTCCTTGAAGAAGAAGCCGTCACAGGTCGCACACCAGGAGACGCCGCGTCCGGAGAGGGCGTCCTCCTTGGGCAGCCCCAGCTTGCGGTGCTGCGAGCCGGTGGTGACGATGACGGCCTTCGCCCGGTGCACGGTGCCCGCGGTGTCCGTGACGGTCTTGATCTCACCGCTGAGGTCGACCGAGACGATGTCGTCCGGAATCAGCTCGGCACCGAAGCGCTCGGCCTGTCCCCGCATGTTGTCCATGAGCTCGGGGCCCATGATGCCGTCCTGGAAGCCGGGGAAGTTCTCCACCTCGGTCGTGTTCATGAGGGCACCACCCGCGGTGACGGCGCCCTCGAAGACCAGCGGCTTCAGTGACGCGCGCGCGGTGTAGAGCGCCGCCGTATAGCCGGCGGGCCCGGAGCCGATGATGATCACGTTACGGACGTCGGTCACGGCTTGATTCCTCGTCTCTGGGGACTGCTACGTACGACCGGGGGAGCTTCTTTCGGAACTCTCACCCCACCCAACGGATCCTAAGGGGCGCGCATTCCCACTGTGTCCGGGCACACGAAGAGGAGTCACCGCACAGGGAGGCCACGACCGGGGCGAAGCGTGCCCACGGCGGTCGGTGGCGAAGCCCAGCAGGCTCAGTCGCGCGGGTAGGAGTGCTCCAGCAGGACCTTGCCGGCGGAGATCGACGGCTTGTCCACACAGGCGGAGTCGACGACGTACGCCGTGACCTGGGTCCTGTCGGTGGCGGTCGGCAGCACTACGAGAAACGCCTCCGTGCCCTCGTAGGCACCCCTCTTGTAGGCGAGCGGATCCGCATCGCGGCCGATCCCCTGCATGACGCAGCCGGGCACCGATTCCGTGGGTGTGTTCAGGATCCTCGGGCCATCGGCGGATGCGGAGCCATTGGGGCGGGAGCTGCGAGGACCGCTGTCCTTCTCTTCCTCCGCCTTGGCAAGGAGATCCGCGACCTGACTCTCCAGCTTCTCCCCGGCGAAGGTGTTCACGGAGTCGCTCTGGGTCGGGGATGCGGACGCGGAATCGTTGTCCGAGCCGTCGCTTCCCATCGACTGGATGAGCAGACCTCCGAGGCCCAGTGCGGCAGCCGTGAACATGGCGCCCAGGACGACGGTGCTGCGGCGACCACGACGCGGACGGTTCGTACGACCGGGTCCGGTGGCGGCACGGGAGTGTCCTGCGGGGCGGTCGGTCACGGTCGATGTTTCACGTGAAACATGACCACCGGCGCTCGCGCCCTCGCGTTCGTCGTCGGCCTTCGGGCGGGAATCACTCGCGGACGACGGGGCGCCCGCGTCTGAGGCGCCGGGAGCCGTGGCATTCAGCAGGGCTTCGGCGGCGAGAGCGGCGTCGATGCGTCCCGCGACGTCATCGGGCATGCGCAGGGGGCCCGGCAGTGTGCCGAGCATGCCGCGGATCTCTTCCAGCGAGTCGTACACGTCGGCGCAGAGCGTGCAGTCGTCCAGGTGGCGTCGTACATCCGCTGAACGGGACGGGGGGAGCAGACCTTCGGTGAGGTCGGAGATCTCCGTGACTTCCGGGTGCCCGGCCGTGTCGGTCGTGGATGTCACGCTCGCCCACCTCCGCCCTTCACAGCAGCTGAATCGCTTGGTCCGTCATGTGGTCCCGCTGCGGGTGGGACGGATGTCCCCTGCGTACGGTTCCTTACCTCGCTCGACTTCTTGCTCGGTCTGTCGCTCCCGCTGTCCGTGCGCAGGTGTTTGAGCAGCGGGAGAAGTCTGGCTCTGCCACGGGCACAGCGGCTCTTGACCGTGCCGGTCGGCACGTCGAGCAGGCTGGCGGCTTCCGCCACGGGGTAGCCCTGCATGTCCACCAGGACGAGCGCGGCCCGCTGGTCGGCGGGCAGGGTGCCCAGCGCCGCCACCAGCTCACGGTGCAGATCATTGCGCTCGGCCGGCGCGGAGGCCGACTCGTGCGGCTCCAGAAGCTGCTCCAGGCGTTCGGTGTCGTCCACGGGAGAGGTCTTCCTGGAGGCCGTCTTGCGGGCGCGGTCCAGGCAGGCGTTCACCGTGATCCGGTGCAGCCAGGTTGTGACGGCCGACTGGCCGCGGAAGGTGTGTGCGGCCCGGTAGGCGGAGACGAGAGCGTCCTGGACGGCGTCAGCGGCTTCCTCACGGTCGCCCAGCGTCCGCAGGGCCACCGCCCAGAGCCGGTCGCGGTGACGCCGCACGAGTTCACCGAAGGCGTCGGGGTCGCCCTCGACATGACGGGCGAGGAGGTCTTGATCGCTTACTTCGCTGTAGGCGCCGTCCGCCATCGAACCCCCTCCCCCTCGGTGAACTGCTCAGCCGGTGAACTTCACGTCGGTGATCGCCTGCTTGTAACCGGCGCCGCTGAACTGGTCGCCGGCCGCATTCGGTACCGCGGTGATCCAGACCAGAACGTACCGGGTCTTCACTGCCTTCTTGGCGGAGATCTTCAAGTCCGTGGTGCTGGTCGTGCCGGACGCGATCTTCGTCATCGAACCCAGACTCTGGGAGGACGACAGTGAGTTGGCCGCGTACAGCGTGGCCGTCGTGTGGTCGCCCGCGTAGTACAGCCCTATCGAGGCCGCCGACACGTCCTTCTTGGACCCGAGGTCGTAGACGATTCCGACGCCCTGCTTGAAGGGCGCCAGCTTGGGACCGCCCCTGTAGGAGTACGTCCTCCAGTACGTGGAACTGTCCTTGTCGTACGTCAGGCCCGCGTCACCCGCGTGCTGGGGCTTGCCGTCCGGGTAGTACTCCGCGGCGTCCTGGATCGTGAGCGGCCTGGCCGGCTTCGTCTTGTCGCCGCTCTTGTCGTTGTCGTCCGTCGTCCGGGTGTCGCCCGTCTCGTCGGACTTCCCGTGGTCCATGAGCGCGTCGGCGAGCTGCCAGCTGCCGAGGCCCAGCGCGGCGATCAGCAGCGCGGACACGGCCCACTTGAGGGCCTTGCCGGTGCGGGTCTGCAGCGGGGGAATCGGCGCCGGCATCGCCTGGGTGGCCCCCGGGTGCGGCGCCGGGCGGCCGTAGTTGCCCTGCTGGTACGTCGTGCGCTGATACTCGGGCGGCGCGGTGAACGCAGGCTCGGGCGGACGGATGCGGGGCATCTCACCGATCGCCTTCACCAGTTCCTCCGGCGTGGTGCACGGAGGCTCCTGGCGGGACGCGGTCGCACCGTCGTTGACGAGCGCGCGCATCGCCAGCTCGGACAGGCCGCGGTGCACGCCTGCCCGTACCTGGTCGGGCGGGATGAGACCGACGCCCTTAGGCAGCCCGGACAGTCCGTACGCGTCGTCCTCGTACGGCCAGCGCTGGGTCAGCGTGGCGTACAGCAGGGCGCCGATCGCCTCTGTGTCCGTGCGCTGCGGGGTGTCGGAAGTGATGCCGCGCAGCGCGGCGTTCACGGCGAGGCCCCTGATGCGCCACTGGCCGGACGAGGTGCGCAGCACGGCGCCCGGGGTCAGCTTCAGATGGGCCAGCCCCTCGCGGTGCGCGGCGGCCATCGCCTGGGCGACCTGGCTGACCATCTGGTACGCCTCGTGCACCTCCAGCGTTCCGGCGGCCAGGAGCGTCGTCAGCTCCGTGGCGTCGGGCAGCCATTCGTGCACCACATAGACGAGGTCGTTCTCCTCGACCGCGTCCAGGACCTGGACGAACCGGGGATCGCCCAGCAGGGCGGACGAACGGGCCGCCGCGAGGACGGAACGCGCTCGTGGATGGTCGGCGGGCAGCAGGTGCACACCGACCGCGCGGCGGAGTTTCTCGTCCACCGCACGCCAACTGCTGAAACCGTCCAGACGGGTGACGCACTCCTCCAGGCGATAGCGCCTGGCGAGTTTGTGACCACTGTGCAACTCGGGCGGTGAAGTCCTGCCGGGGCTCTCGTTCGCCCCGCTCCCCTGTGCCTCTTCGCTCTCCGAGCTGTCCGTGTCCCGCTCCCGGTTCTGGGCCACCCCGTCGGCCGTGGACTGGTCCGCCTTCGCGGTCAGCGGCTCATCGCCGCTGCTGTCCGCCACGTCGACGGCAGCCGTGCTCCGTTCCGCCACCGTCGCTCCTGCCTCCCCATCCGTTGCACGCTGTCCGACGCCAAAGCCAATTGTGCCCACAGTCCGCCCCTCTGCACGACACGCGGTGGCGGACGATGGTTGTGCGCCTACCCCGCTCTCAACGCCCAAGGCGCCCGCGGACCATGCCGACCATTCCGTTCAGTTCCTCGATACGCATCCGCCGCGCCGCGACGAAGAAGACACCGAGCAGTACGACCCCACCGGCGAGCAGGGCGACGAACGAGCCGCCGACGCCCTGTCCCAGCGTGTTGCTGATTCCGTAGCAGGCCGCGCCGCTGAGCAGCGCCGCCGGTACCGCGGCGATCGCGAGCCGCGCGTAGGTACGCAGGACACGGCCGCCGTCCAGGTCGCCGCCCAGCCGCTTGCTCAGCCGGCTCCATGCCACTCCGACGCCGATGGCGTAGGCGAGACCGTACGAGGCGGCCATGCCCGCGACCGCCCAGCGCGGGGGAAGCAGGAGGAAACAGAGCGCGGAGGCACTGGCGTTGACGACGGCCACGATGACCGTGTTGTAGAAGGGGGTGCGGGTGTCCTCGTACGCGTAGAAGGCCCGCAGCACCACGTACTGCACGGAGTAGGGGATCAGGCCGAGGCCGAAGGCCATCAGCATGAAGCCCATGTTCGTCGCCTCGCTGGTTCCGGAGGCACCGAACATCAGCGTGCACATCGGGATGCCGAGTGCGACGAAGCCGAAGGAGATCGGCACGATCGCCACCGCCGTGGTGCGCAGTCCCTGGGAGATGTCGTCGCGGACGGCCCCGGTGTCGCCCTCGTGGGCGGAGCGGGCGAGTCGCGGCAGCAGGGCCGCCATCAGGGAGACCGTGATGATGGCCTGCGGAAGACCCCAGATGAGCTGAGCGTTGGCGTAGGCGGCGAAGCCGGTGCCATCGACCGGGGAGTCCTTGCCCGCCGCGGTGGACAGCTGGGTCACGACGATCGCGCCCGCCTGGTTGGCGAGGACGAAGAGCACGGTCCACTTGGCGAGCATCGCCGCCTTGCCGAGTCCGTGGCCCTTCCAGTCGAAGCGCAGCCGCAGCCGGAAGCCGGTCTCACGCAGGTACGGGATCATCGCCAGGGCCTGGACGATGAGGCCGAGCAGTACACCGATGCCGAGCAGTCGCTCGCCCTCCGGCGGAATGGTCGAGGCCTTCATTCCGGACGTACTCGCGGTCCCGTACACCCAGATGAACAGGCCGAGCGTCACGATGATGACGACGTTGTTGAGGACCGGGGTCCACATCATCGCGCCGAACTTCCCGCGGGCGTTGAGGATCTGGCCCATCACCACGTGGATGCCCATGAAGAAGATCGTGGGCAGGAAGTAGCGGGCGAAGGTGACGGCGACGTCGTTGGCCGCTGCGTTGCCTGCCACAGGAGCTGACAGCGCGCGGACCAGGAGCGGCGCGGCGAACACCGCGAGCGCGGTGAGTGCGCCGAGCACCACGATGACGAGGGTCAGCAGCCGGTTGGCGTATGCCTCACCGCCGTCGTCGTCCTCCTTCATGGCACGTACCAGCTGCGGTACGAAGACGGAGTTGAGGCCGCCGCCGACGGTCAGGATGTAGATCATCGTCGGCAGCTGGTATGCGACCTGGAAGGTGTCGCCGAGGAGACCGACACCCAGAGCCGCGACGATCAGCGCGGAGCGGACGAAGCCGGTGAGGCGGGAGACCATGGTCCCGGCCGCCATCACGGCGCTCGACTTCAGCAGACCCGACGCACGGCCCCCGGACTTCTTGGCGGGGGCCGGCGCGGGCGCGGGAGGCGCCGCGGCGGCCGGAGCCGATTCCCTTGCGGGCGGGGGCACGCTGGGCGGCCCGGCGGGGGGCTGAGCGCCGCCCTGCTGCTGGTCCCGGAAGAGATGGGCGAACGCGTCCGGCTCGTGGCGCTGCTCGCCGGCCTGCGTCACCAGGTCGTCCACACCCACGAACTGCGTCGTACGGGGGTCGTCCCCGTAGGGCAGGTACTGAGTGGGACCCTCCGGCTCGGGCGCCGGGGTCTGTGCCCACACCCGGGGATCGGGGGCGTACGGGGACTGGGGCGGCTGGGCGTAGAGCGGTGGCTGCGGCTGGTAGGAGCCGGGCGGCGGCGGAGGATGCGCGGCACGGTCGTAGAGGGCCTCCGTGACCGGGTCCTGGGCCGACAGGTCCTGCGCCCGGTAGGGATCCTGGGCGTAGGCATCCTGGAAGTACACCTCGGCCGCGGGCTGCGGAGGCACCTCGCCTGGATCCGGCGGGCCCTGCGGCGGGTCGTCGGGGTGGCCGGAGCCCCCCGCGCCCTGACCGCGGTCACCGTCGTACGGCGCGTTCATGGTTACCCCACCTCATCGTCCCCGGGCCCACCGGCCACGACATCGCTCAACGGTCCACTCTCTCACCCGTGCCGGACGGGTCGGTGATTTCCGGTGCGGTGTCCGGTGAAGGGTCACTCGGGTGCTCCGGGTCGGGAGCCCTCGACTCGGTCGTGGACGCCTGGTCGCGACCGCCCTCCGTCCCGTCGGCGGTGTGCTCGGCCGACTCGTCCGTGGGGGCGCCGTCCGCTTCCAGGGCGGCCTGGCGGGCGGCCTCCCGCTTGCGCTGCGTGTACATCCGGAACCCGGCGAGCACGAGGAGCAGGACACCGCCGGCGATGACCAGCATCACCGTGGCCGTGATCTCGGTGACCTTCACGTCGAAGGCCACCGGGGGCCCGTACGCCCGGCCGTCCTCGGTGTACAGCTGGGCGATCACTCCGGCCCGGCCGTTGGCGTGGGCGTTGGTGGTGAACTTCACCGACTGGCTGTGCCCGCCCGAGACCGCGACCGGCTGCTCCTGGAAGGGACCGTCACCGATGCTGAGGCGGCTCGGCTGCGTGGACGTCAGACGCAGCACCAGGTGGTCGACGCCCTGGACGAGGTTGTTCTGCACGGTGACCGGGATCGTGGCGCTGCGGCCCGAGAGCTTGGCCTCGGACTTGTCGATCAGTCCGACGCCCTCGATGAGGCCGTCGAGGTAGTCCTCCACACCGTCGAGGTACGCCTGCGCCTCTACGGCACGGCCGCGCCAGGAGGTGGACATCGACCGGTCCACGGCCCGCCCGAAGGGGGTGACCACCCGGGACTTGTCGGAGAGGATCACCTGGAAGCTGTTGAGCTTCTTCTGCGTCCGCTCGATCTGCACGAAGGTGTCCTCCGGCAGCTCCTGCTTGCGCAGCGAGCGGGGGTACGAGGACGCCGCCGGGACCCGCGTGGTGGCGCCCGCGTCAGGCTTCGCCTTCGTGGCCGCGGACAGCTCGGCGGACTCCGACCAGTTCCCGTCCTGGAGCGCTGTCAGTGCCTGCGCCATCGTCTGGGCCTGGCTGGCGGTCGGCATGCGCTGCGGGGCGACCACGACGCTGCGCTGCTTGTCCGGCGCCTGGCGGGTGAGCATCAGGCTCTGCGCGAGGAACCGCTGCACGGCGAGCGTGGAGTTGCCTGCCACCGTCATGTCGCCCTGGAAAGCCGTCGACAGACGGGCGTCCGCGACGACCGCGGTGGTGCCGCCGCCGATCGGCCGGGCCGCCGAGGGCGTGTACGGGAGCGCGCCGGTCTCCTGGAGGCTGTCGCTGCGGGAGAGCACCGCGTCGGCGCCGGCCGAGGTCGCGACCTTGACGATCGACGGGTCGATCGCGCCGTCCACGGGCCATGCGTAGTCCGTGCTGGGGGTCACGTGGAGGATCGACTCCACGGTCGTCGCCGCCACCGTGGTGGCGTCCTTGAGGTGGCTCAGCGATCCGGTCACCGGCGTGCCGTTGTGGGCCAGGGACGCCAGGTCCGGGTCGGCGAAGGGGAGCGCGACGACTTCCTCGTCCTCGACCGCCTTCTCCAGCTCGCCGAGCCACTTCTTGGCCACCGCCTGGTGCGTGCCGGCCGTGGTCGTGCTGCTGGAGCCGTTCACCTGGACCCGGTAGCTGCGGGTCATCGCGTCGACAGAGGCCAGCAGGTCCGGGTCGACGACCCAGGTGATGTCGAGATCCTTGCCGAGGCTGAGGAGTTGTTCCAGACGGCCGCCGGGGGAGAGCTCGGCGGCCAGGTCGTCGTCGTCCGCGAAGACGGGGGTCTGCTGCTCGTTCGACCCCGTCTCGGCCGTCATGTGGGAGGTCGAGATCAGCGGCCAGAGGTACGTCGTCCTGGATTTCGTGTCCGAGGCCTCGGGCTGCCACGGCAGGAAGGTCCGCTCGATGCCGAGGATCTGGTCGTACGCCGCAGCGGTGGTCCGGCCGGTGAGCGTCACACCGAGCTGGTAGACGCCGTCGGCGCCGAGGTCCAGCTTGTCGACGGGCACGGAGATGCTGAAGGTCTGCGGGACGCCCGGGGCCAGCTTCGCGAACTTCGCCACGTACTTGCCGCCGACCTCCGTGCCCGCGTAGGGGTTGCTCTTCGCGGCGTCGTCGATCGCCGAGCGGCCGTTCAGCGTCGGACCCACCCGCAGTCCGACGTGCGCGGCGGTGACCGCCTGCTTGCCCTTGTTGACGATCCTGCCGGAGACGGTGAGCGTGTCACCGTCGGCGGGAACGCGGGGGCTGAGCGCGTCCAGCGAGACATCGACCGTACGGGAGCCGGTGGCCTCGGCAGCGGCACCGGGCTCCGCGGCATACGAGGGCGAAGCTGTGGGCATCTGAAGGACACCGGCCAGCAGAGGCGCCCCGGCGAGCAGTGCTCCCGTGCGCCGCAGCCACCGGCGGGCAGGTGAGGGACTGGTCCCCTGGAAGTCTGCCGCCTCGGCCACGCGCTCGCCCGTCCCTCGTCGTCGTCAGTGGTCGTCGGAATGTGCGTCCACGCATGGTAACGATGCGCGCGGAGGGTAAGTGCCGCGGTCCGCTCCACAAGATCGGAAGAAGAGTGCCCGCTGTCCCTCTATGTGGGCGTATCTAGGGCAGTGTCCCCACCCTGAACAGGGGGAGAGACCTGTGCACTTTTAATGAAGGCGCCCTCGGGCATCGGGGCCACGTACCCTTTTCTGTTGTGTCGAACGCCAACGAAGACAGTCCCAGTGCACTGAGTCAGGTGCAGAGCCGCGCGGTGAGCGAGCTGCTGCGGGTGTCCCCCGTCGCGGATGAACTCGCCCGCCGTTTTCAGGAGGCCGGCTTCTCTCTCGCCCTCGTCGGCGGTTCGGTCCGGGACGCCCTCCTCGGCCGGCTCGGCAACGACCTGGATTTCACCACCGACGCCCGCCCCGACGACGTACTGAAGATCATGCGGCCCTGGGCCGACTCCCTGTGGGAGGTCGGTATCGCCTTCGGCACGGTGGGGGCGCAGAAGGACGCCCGCGTCGGTGACGTCGTGCAGAGCTTCGAGATCGAGGTGACGACGTACCGCTCCGAGGCGTACGACCGGACCTCGCGCAAGCCCGAGGTGTCCTACGGGGACTCCATCGAGCAGGACCTGGTGCGCCGTGACTTCACGGTGAACGCGATGGCCGTGGCGCTTCCCGGGAAGACGTTCATCGATCCGCACGGCGGGCTCGACGATCTCGCCGCCCGTGTCCTGCGGACCCCCGGGACGCCCGAGTCGTCCTTCTCCGACGACCCGCTGCGGATGATGCGGGCCGCGCGCTTCGCGGCGCAGCTCGACTTCGAGGTGGCGTCGGACGTCGTCGCGGCCATGAAGGCCATGGCCGACCGTATCGAGATCGTCTCGGCGGAGCGGGTGCGTGAGGAGCTGAACAAGCTGATCCTCTCCGCGCACCCGCGCAAGGGGCTGACGCTGCTCGTCGACACGGGGCTCGCCGACCGCGTGCTGCCCGAGCTGCCGGCGCTGCGTCTGGAGCGGGACGAGCACCACCGGCACAAGGACGTCTACGACCACTCGCTGATCGTCCTGGAGCAGGCGATGGCGCTGGAGGAGAACGGCCCGGACCTCACTCTGCGTCTGGCCGCGCTGCTGCACGACATCGGCAAGCCGCGGACGCGTCGCTTCGAGGACGACGGGCGGGTCTCCTTCCACCACCACGAGGTGGTGGGGGCCAAGATGACCAAGAAGCGGATGACCGAGCTCAAGTACTCCAACGAGCTGGTGAGGGATGTCTCGCGGCTGGTGGAGCTGCACCTGCGCTTCCACGGCTACGGCACCGGCGAGTGGACCGACTCGGCGGTCCGCCGCTACGTCCGGGACGCGGGTCCGCTCCTCGACCGCCTGCACAAGCTGACCCGCTCCGACTGCACGACCCGGAACAAGCGCAAGGCCACCGCCCTCTCCCGCGCCTATGACGGTCTGGAGGAGCGCGTGGCTCAGCTCCAGGACCAGGAGGAGCTGGACGCGATCCGGCCCGACCTCGACGGCAACCAGATCATGAAGGTCCTGGACATCGGGCCGGGCCCGGCCATCGGCCAGGCCTACAAGTTCCTGTTGGAACTGCGTCTGGAGAACGGGCCGATGGAGTACGACGCGGCGGTGTCGGCCCTCAAGGAGTGGTGGGCGCAGCAGAGCTGAGAGCGCGGGCGCGATCGGCTGGGGTCATGTTTCACGTGAAACATGACCCCAGCCGACAGAAGCCGGATACGCCGAAGGCCGTTGTTTCACGTGAAACAACGGCCTTCGCGCGTCAGCGGGCTCTTACTTGGAGGAGTACTCCGACAGGCAGAGGGTGAAGTCGCTGCTGCCGCCGGTCTCGGTGTACTCGGCGTACTTGGTGCGGTCGCAGCCCGAGTCGTCGCTCTTCTTCTGCTCGACCTTGTACGCGGCCTTGGAGTTGCCGCAGTCCACGACCTCAAGCTCCGGGTCGGTGGTGCTGTTCGGGTTGCCGATGCTCATGCAGTCGCCGACCTTGGCCTGCGCGGCATCGTCACGGCTCGCCAGCCAGCCACCGACGGCGACTATGAGGACGACGACGGGGACTGCGAAACGCAGGTACTTCTTGAGGTTGCGCTTCGGCGGCTCGGGCGGGACCGGCGCGTACGGAGCGTTCGGCTGCTGGGGGTAGCCCTCCGGCGGCGGCTGCTGCGCGTAGGGATTCCCCTGAGGCGGCTGGCCCTGGGGCGGCTGGCCCTGAGCGAACGGATTCTGGCCCTGCGGCGGCGGCGTGGTCACTTGGGGGTCCCCCTCGAACGTGGAGCGCGTGGCGCGAAATAAGACGCACGTAAGCTACCGGGCCCCACTGACAACTCCGTAGCCCGGAGGGGCTCTGTGTCCTTGATGTGACACTTACTGGCGCGCAAAGCGGGCCATAGCCGCAGCAACTGCCCCGTAGATAACGGCCACCGTGACCACAAGCGCCACGGATCGGCCGTCAGGCGGCAGCATCAGGGCGGCTACTCCGGCGGCGCCGACGAAGGCGACGTTGAACAGGACGTCGTAAACGGCGAAGATCCGGCCACGGAAGCCGTCCTCGACGGACGACTGGACCACGGTGTCCGTGGCGATCTTCGCGCCCTGGGTGGTCAGGCCCAGCACGAAGGCCGCGATCAGGAGCGGGACTTCGGCGAACGTGAGGCCCAGCGCCGGTTCCAGAACCGCGGCGGAAGCGGCGCAGGCGATGATCCAGCCACCGGGCCCGAGCCGGCTCGCTCCCGCCGGCGTCAGCAGGGCCGCGGCGAAGAAGCCCGCTCCGGAGAACCCCACGGCCAGGCCGAGCAGGGCGAGCCCGTCGTCGTCGGGGCCGGACGACCAGGCGTACCGGCAGAGCATCAGCACCATGACCGTCAGCGCTCCGTAGCAGAAGCGCATCAGGGTCATCGCGGTCAGCGCCCAGGCGGCCTCCCGGCGTGCGGGCTCGGTCAGATGACGTACGCCCGCCACCATGCCGCGTGCTGTGCCGAGCACCACCGCCCTCAGCCGCGGTCGCGCCGACTGCCGGTCGGGTCCCAGCAGATCCGGGGCCAGGCGCAGCGAGGCGAGCGCGGAGCACACGTACAGGGCCGCTCCCACGAGGACGACCACCGCGTCGGAGTCGGAGCCGACGAGGCGTACGACGAAGGCGAGGCCGCCGCCGAGGGTCGCGGCGAGTGTTCCGGCCGTGGGCGACAGGGAGTTGGCCATCACCAGGCGCTCGGGGTCGACGACGCGGGGCAGGGCGGCGGACAGGCCCGCGAGCACGAACCGGTTGACGGCGGTCACGCACAGCGCGGAGGCGTAGAAGAGCTGGTCCGGCACCCCGCTGAGCATCAGAACGGCCGTCAGGGCCGCGAGGAGCGCCCGCAGCAGGTTTCCGTACAGGAAGACCTGGCGGCGTCTCCAGCGGTCCAGGAGGACGCCAGCGAAGGGGCCGACGAGGGAGTACGGGAGGAGCAGGACCGCCATCGCGGAGGCGATCGCGGCGGCCGAGGTCTGTTTCTCCGGTGAGAAGACGACGTAGGTGGCGAGAGCGACCTGGTAGACCCCGTCGGCGCCCTGCGACAGCAGCCGTACGGCGAGCAGACGCCGGAAATTGTGGAAGCGCAGGAGTACGCGCAGGTCACCTACGACAGCCATGGGTTACAGCCTCGCACAAGGGAAAGGGTCCCCGGAGCATCGCTCCGGGGACCCTCAACAGCCGTGCGTGGGACGAGCCTTCAGCGCTCGACCTCGCCCTTGATGAACTTCTCGACGTTGTCGTAGGCCTCGTCGTCGAAGTACTGGACCGGCGGGGACTTCATGAAGTAGCTGGACGCGGAGAGGATCGGACCGCCGATGCCGCGGTCCTTGGCGATCTTCGCGGCGCGCAGGGCGTCGATGATGACACCCGCGGAGTTCGGGGAGTCCCAGACCTCCAGCTTGTACTCCAGGTTCAGCGGGACGTCACCGAAGGCACGGCCCTCAAGACGGACGTACGCCCACTTGCGGTCGTCGAGCCAGGCCACGTAGTCCGAGGGACCGATGTGGACGTTCTTCGCGCCCATGTCACGGTCGGGGATCTGCGAGGTGACGGCCTGCGTCTTCGAGATCTTCTTGGACTCCAGGCGGTCGCGCTCCAGCATGTTCTTGAAGTCCATGTTGCCGCCGACGTTGAGCTGCATGGTGCGCTCAAGACGGACACCGCGGTCCTCGAACAGCTTCGCCATCACACGGTGCGTGATGGTGGCGCCGACCTGCGACTTGATGTCGTCGCCGACGATCGGGACGCCCGCCTCGGTGAACTTGTCCGCCCACTCCTTGGTGCCGGCGATGAAGACCGGCAGAGCGTTGACGAACGCGACCTTGGCGTCGATGGCGCACTGGGCGTAGAACTTCGCCGCGTCCTCGGAACCGACGGGCAGGTAGCAGATGAGGACGTCCACCTGCTTGTCCCTGAGGATCTGGACGATGTCGACCGGAGCCTCGGTCGACTCCTCGATGGTCTCGCGGTAGTACTTGCCGAGCCCGTCATAGGTGTGGCCGCGCTGGACCGTGATGCCCTTGTTCGGGACGTCACAGATCTTGATGGTGTTGTTCTCGCTGGCGCCGATGGCGTCCGAGAGGTCGAGGCCGACCTTCTTCGCGTCGACGTCGAAGGCGGCGACGAACTCGACGTCACCCACGTGGTATTCGCCGAACTGAACGTGCATCAGGCCCGGCACCTTGGACGCCGGGTCGGCGTCCTTGTAGTACTCGACGCCCTGAACCAGCGAGGCGGCGCAGTTGCCCACGCCGACGATGGCTACGCGAACCGAACCCATTCCGGTTGCTCCCTGTGTGTACTCGGTGAAGCCCTGAGAGGACTTCACGTGGCAGTGTCGTCGGACGGATCCGGCCCGGGGGTGACCCCGGGCCGGGGCAGGCCGCCCGACTCCCCAGATGTGTTGTCCTGCTGAGCGGAGCCGTCGGGTCCGGGACGCCGATGGTCCCGTCCCGCCCGCTCGCTCTCGATGAGCTCGTTCAGCCAGCGCACTTCGCGCTCCACGGACTCCATTCCGTGGCGCTGGAGCTCAAGCGTGTAGTCGTCGAGTCGCTCCCGGGTGCGCGCCAGCGAGGCGCGCATCTTCTCCAGGCGCTCTTCGAGGCGGCTGCGGCGGCCTTCGAGGACCCGCATCCGTACATCCCGTGACGTCTGGCCGAAAAAGGCGAAACGAGCAGCGAAATGTTCGTCCTCGTACGCGTCGGGACCCGTCTGCGAGAGGAGGTCCTCGAAGTGTTCCTTACCTTCCGCCGTCAACCGGTAGACGATCTTGGCGCGACGTCCTGCGAGCGGCGCCGCGAGGGCGTCCTCGGAGGTGTTCCCCGGCTCCTCGATCAACCAGCCGTTGGTGACCAGCGTCTTGAGGCAGGGGTAGAGCGTTCCGTAGCTGAAAGCACGGAACACACCCAGTGACGTATTGAGACGTTTGCGCAGCTCATAGCCGTGCATCGGGGACTCGCGGAGAAGGCCGAGGACGGCGAACTCAAGGATTCCGGCACGCCGGCTCATCGTCGCCTCCTCTCTGCCGCGGTCCTGCCGTGACGGTCTTTATGCCGAGCTGATGTATCGACTCGATACATCGACACGATAGATCGGTCCTCCCCCTGCGACAAGAGGGGGCACGGTGAACGGCGTCACATCACCGATTCGTAGGAAGCAAGTTGCCTGGTTTGGGGTGAACTTCGGTGCTAGGCAGGTTTTGACGGTGCGTAGTCTGTCCGCCATGCAAACCACCGGGAACCGAGTGACGCCTGGGGACGTCCTTGTCCTCGGTGCAGTACGGATGAATGTAAAAACGACCGCATCCGTACTTCGGGGGGACCGGAAACCAGCCGCCGTTTCCAGGTGCGCTCAGGTGCGCCTGCCCGAGGAGTAATCGTTCGATGAGCGAGCACCGTCGCAAATCGCAGCAGCCGCAGGGTGGCGGACGTGCCGCGGCCCGACGCGGCCAGACCGGCTCGTCCTCCGGCCGCCGTGCGGCACCGCGAGGAGCAACCGAGTCTCCTTCCGATTCATACGACTCGGGGGGTGAGGAACGCCCGTCCGGCAGCCGCGCCGAGGCCCGGCGGGCGTCACAGAGGAACAGCAGTGGCGCCGGTCGACGCAGAGCGGCCGACGGCGCGGGGCAGGGAGGCCATGGCGGCGGCCGGCGAGGCGGGCCCACCGGCCCCGGCCGGGGCCGTGGGCGTGGGTCCGTGCCGCCGAAGAAGCGGATCATCGACTACCCGCGCGCGGGCAAGTACGGGGCGGCACGTTGGGTGCCCTCCTGGAAGCTCGTGACGGGACTGTTCATCGGCTTCTTCGGCAGCATGATGGCCGTCGCGGGAGTCGCGTACGCGCTGGTGGGCCTGCCGGACGTCGCCAAGACGGCGGAGGCGCAGAACAACGTCTACTACTGGGCCGACGGCACGCAGATGGTCGCCACCGGTGGTGAGACGAACCGGCAGATCATCGACTACTCCCGGATTCCCAAGGAGATGCGCTACGCCGTCATCTCGGCCGAGAACAAGACGTTCGAGAACGACCGGGGCGTCGACCCCATGGGTATCGGCCGGGCCCTGTTCAACATGGCCAAGGGCGGTCAGACGCAGGGTGGCTCCACGATCACCCAGCAGTACGTGAAGAACGCCATGCTGGAGGACCAGTCGCAGACGATCTCCCGTAAGTTCAAGGAGCTCTTCGTCTCGATCAAGGTCGGCGCCAATGTTGACAAAGAAGACATCATGGCCGGCTACCTGAACTCGGCCTACTACGGCCGCGGTGCCTACGGGATCCAGGCCGCCGCACGCACGTACTTCGACAAGGACGCCGAGGACCTCAACCCGAGCGAGTGCGCCTTCCTGGCCGCCGTGCTCAAGGGCGCCACGTACTACGACCCTGCGGGCGCGGAGTCGATCGACCCGTCCGCCACCCCCGCGGCCAACCGTGAGCGCGCGGAGACCCGGTGGCGCTGGATCCTCGGCGAGATGGTCAAGGACGGGCACCTGGAGGAGTCGGTACGCAGTAAGTACTCCGACTTCCCCAAGCTGCAGAGTCCGCGGTCCAACGCCCAGCTGGGCGGTCAGGTCGGTTACCTGGTCGACCTCGCCAAGGCGTACATCGTCAACAACAGCGAGAAGACCGGTATCACCGAGAAGCAGCTGCGTGACGGTGGCTACGAGATCCACACGACCTTCGACAAGAAGAAGGTCGGCCAGCTCGAAGCCGCGGTGAAGAAGGTCCAGAAGGAGAACATCGACCCGAAGGCGCGCCCGGAGACGGACACGGACGTCGAGTTCGGCGGGGCCTCGGTGGACCCGAAGACCGGCGCCATCAAGGCCATCTACGGCGGCAAGGACGCGACCAAGCACTTCACCAACAACGCCGACCAGACCGGTGCCCAGGTCGGTTCGACCTTCAAGCCGTTCGTCCTCGCGGCAGCCATGAAGTGGGGCATCCGCGACCCCGAGCTGAAGCCGATCCAGGCGCAGGACGAGCGGAAGCGGGTCTCTCCCAAGAGCATCTACAGCGGCGAGAACAAGCTGAAGATCGAGAACTACGACGGGACCGTCTGGAAGGACAAGGACGACAAGGAGTGGCTGCAGCGGAACGACGGTGACAAGTCGTACAACGCGCCCAGCTTCCGCATCGACCTCCGTGAGGCGATGAGGGTCTCCTCGAACTCCGCGTACGTCCAGCTCGGCATGGACGTCGGCCTCGACAAGGTCAGGGAGTCCGCCGTGGACGCGGGGATCAAGGAAGGCAGCCTGGCCAGCGCCAGCTTCCCGTCCTTCTCCATCGGTACCTCCGACCCGAGCGCGATCCGGATGGCCGGCGCGTACGCCACCTTCGCGGCGAGCGGCAAGCAGAACGAGCCGTACTCGGTCGACGAGATCACCGACAAGGACGGCACGGTCTTCCAGCACGACAACGCGGCCAAGCAGGCCTACACCTCGCAGGTCGCCGACAACGTCACCGACGTCCTCAAGACCGTCGTCGACAAGGGCACCGGTACCTCGGCGCAGCTGAGCGACCGGCCGGTGGCGGGCAAGACCGGTACGACGGACGGCAACAAGTCCGCCTGGTTCGTCGGGTACACCCCGCAGCTCTCGACCGCGATCTCCATGTACCGCATGGACGACGACGAGTCCAACAAGAAGCGCGAGTTCCTGGAGATGTACGGGACGGGTGACCAGGACAAGATCCACGGTTCCTCGTTCCCGGCCGAGATCTGGCACGACTACATGGAGCAGGCGCTCAAGGGCGCGAAGGTCGTGCAGTTCCCGACGCCCGAGCCCATCGGCGAGGTCGTCGACGACCTGCCGACCCCGACGGTGAGCCCGACGCCCACCGAGACGGAGGAGGAAGAGGAGACCGAGTCGCCGAGCGCCACACCGACGAAGCCCGAGACGTCTCCCACCCCCACCACGAGCGAGTCCTGTGGTGCCTTCGGCTTCGGGTGCGAGGACGACGGCGGAACCAGCGAAGGCGAGACCGACGCCGGCGGTACGGACGGCGGCGCGAGTCCCTCGACCTCGGAATCCGAGGAAGCGGACGGCGGGAACAGCAGAGGCAACAACAACGGGGGCCTGTTCCAAGGGTCCTCGGGCTGACACCACGGTGGCCCCGCGCTTCGACAGAAGCGCGGGGCCACCGCATGTGCAGGGTGGAGCGGCACTCGAACCGCGCCTCAGGGGCCACAGCGCCTCTCCGGGCCGGACACGGGTGCCTTTTCCCTTTTCCCGGACGATGGTGACCGCGGCGCGGCCGTGGCCGGAGACGAGCGCACCCGGCGCCGTGCCGGACCGTCCCGGCTTCTCAGCCGGTCGGACACCCCGGTCAGCCGGTCGGACACCCCGAAGTCGAGGACCAGCAGTGCGAGGACGGCTTGTTGTCGAACGCGCTGCCGAAGTTGGTGCCCGTTATCGCGGTCAGTCCCCAGTAGTCCCCGGACCAGTTGTTGTACTGGTAGAACCACAGGTTGCTGTCGACGTCGTAGTTGAAGGCCGAGCTGACCGTGTTGTCGACCGCGACGGAGGTGCCGTAGTACACCATCCCGCTGTAGTTCTTCTTGCTGGAGAGCGTGTCGTAGTGGCCACCCGCCGAGTCCGCGTAGCGATAGAGACAGGCTTCGCCGACGTCGCAACGGCCGTTATTGCTGTCGGCCTGTGCCGGTGAAACCGCGGTGAAGACGACTGCGACGGACATCAGTGTTGCAGCCAGGAAGCTACGTCCTTTTTTCATTTCTCCCTCTCTATTCCCCTGTGACTGCGGAGAGAGCGCCGCGGATGCGCGGATCCCTGTGCAGGCCATGTGACCCTGGCATGGAAAAGAGGGCTTGTGGATCACGTGTCCGACCAATGGCCGAAAACATGTTCGGCCTGACTTGATCCTTTCACCGCCGGTTTTTCCGCCTCCTGAAAGGCTTGACGCTGCGCGGTCGGGATGATCACCTGACCCGCATGCAGAAAAGGACGTGCGAAGGTCCGCCGAAGGGCACAGCCGGCATTGCCGTCATGGCGACCGCGGTCGCTCTTCTCACCGCGGCCTGCAGCGGCGGACAGCCTTCGCGGCCCCAGGACCGTTCGCCGGAGGAGGAGCGCGCGGGGGACACGGCGCGGGTCGCCACGTCGTTCGCCCATGCGCCCGAGAGCTATCCCTTGGACGTCTACAGGACGACGGCCGGGGAACAGGCGGACGTCGACCGTGCGATCAGTGTTCTGGCCCGCGCCTGCATGAAGAAGTTCGGCGAGACCCGGCCCGCCTACGAGGCACCGCGAGGGTATTTTCCGCTCAACGCCCGCAAGTACGGGCCGACCGACCTGGAGTCGGTCCGCGTCTACGGCTACAAGCCGCCGCTGCCCGACGGGATCACCCGGCAGGAGGTCGTGTCGGCACAGCGCAGGGCCCTGGCGGCGGAGAGGGCGATCACTCCCGCGTCGGAGGTCGTGTACACCGGCGTCGCGCAGGCGGCGGGCAAGAGCGGCGGGACCGCGGTCGAGGTCCCGCCCGGTGTCCCGAAGGGAGGCTGCCACGGACTCGCGCAGAGCGAGGTGCGGGCCGACGAGGCGGGCGCTGACCTGCTGGTGATCCAGAAACTGTTCTTCCGGGCGTCGGGCACCACCCGCAAGGATCCGGGAACGGTCGCGCTGGACAAGAAGTGGAGCGTTTGCATGCGAGGCGCCGGGATGAATTACTCGAATCCACTCGCGGCGGTGGACGACTCGACGTGGCAGACCCAGAAGACGAGCGTGAATGGCCCGCACCCGAACTTCCCGGCGCCGTCCGCGAAGGAGATAGAGGTGGCGGAAGCCGATGTGCGGTGCAAAGGAAGGACCGGCTACGTCACCGGGCGATATGCCATTGAGGCCCGCCATCAGCAGAAACTGATCGAGGAGAACCGGAGCGTTCTCGATGCCGTGATGAAGCGCAAGCAGCGCATGATCGAGCGAGCCGTGTCCATTGTTCCGGACGCTCCGAAGAAGCAGTGAGCCGGATGGCGGTGGAGAAGAGCAGAGTTTCGATGTAAACCTCCCCCGTTTTCCGTGACTTCATGCAACGGAGCATGAAATCGGTGTTCCGAAACAATTCCGTGGCTCTGATATCAGGAGTCGAGTGAGCGCGCCGGCGGGTCCATGGGCCCGGCGGGCTCGAAGCGGACGGTGGGGCCGAGGCGGTCGGCCTCCCCCGCCGCCGTCCGAGGCGGGCGGCGAAGCCCGGCAACCGTTTCGGCTCGCTGTCGACGCCGCGGGTGTCGGGTTCGGCTCTCAGACACGTACGGCAGGTCCGGCTCTCAGGCACGTACGGCAGGATGTGCGGCATGCCCAGTGCAGAAACGACGCGCGCGAGCGTGCACGAGCCAGATCTGGTGCCGCCGACCAAGGAGGACCCGGTCGCGGCGACCGGCAGTGAACTGTTCGGAGGTCCTCTCGGACGGCGTGCGCTGACGGGGACGTCCTGGTGGACCCCCGTGCGGGTCGTCGCGCTCGTCGCGATCGGCATGTTCGCCCTCGGCATGGTGCAGAAACTGCCCTGCTACGACGGTGCCTGGTTCTTCGGGGCCAGTTCGCAGTACACGCACGCGTGCTACTCGGACATCCCGCACCTCTACCAGGGGCGGGGCTTCGCCGACGGACTCGTGCCGTACTTCGACAAGCTCGAAGGCGACATGGAGTACCTGGAGTACCCGGTCCTGACCGGCGTGTTCATGGAGGTCGCCTCCTGGCTCACGCCGGGCAGCGGCAGCATCCAGGACCAGGAGCAGGTCTACTGGATGGTCAACGCCGGGATGCTGATGGCCTGCACGGCCGTCATCGCGGTCTGCGTGTCCCGCACCCACCGTCGGCGGCCCTGGGACGGCCTGCTGGTCGCTCTGGCGCCCGCCTTCGCGCTGACCGCCACCATCAACTGGGACCTGCTGGCGGTCGCTCTGACGGCCGCGGCGATGCTGATGTGGTCCCGGAGCCGTCCGCTCGCCTTCGGCGTCCTCCTGGGGCTCGCCACGGCCGCCAAGCTGTACCCCGTGCTGCTCCTGGGGCCCCTGCTCGTGCTGTGCTGGCGGGCGGGCAGATGGAGGGCGTTCGGCACCGCCCTGCTCGGCTCCGTCGGGGCCTGGCTCGTCGTGAACCTTCCGGTCATGCTGCTGGCGCCCGAGGGCTGGTCGAAGTTCTACACGTTCAGCCAGGAACGCGGAGTCGACTTCGGCTCCTTCTGGCTGATCCTCTCCCAGCGCCTGGAGAAGCCGCTCGTCACCGACACCGTCAACACGTGGGCCTCGGTACTGATGCTGGTGTCCTGCGTGGGCGTCGCGGCCCTCACGCTGACCGCACCGCGCCGGCCCCGCTTCGCCCAGTTGGCGTTCCTGATCGTCGCGGCCTTCATCCTCACCAACAAGGTCTACTCGCCGCAGTACGTACTGTGGCTGATCCCCCTCGCGGTGCTGGCCCGCCCGAAGTGGCGGGATTTCCTGGTCTGGCAGGCGTGCGAGGTCGCGTACTTCCTCGGGATCTGGATGTACCTCGCGTACACGACCAGCGGAGACGCCCACAAGGGACTGCCGCAGGAGGGGTACCAACTGGCCATCGCCGTCCACCTGCTGGGGACGCTGTACCTCTGCGCCGTGATCGTGCGCGACGTCCTCATGCCGGAACGGGACGTGGTGCGCCGCTCCGGGGACGACGATCCGTCGGGCGGTGTGCTGGACGGCGCGGAGGACGTCTTCGTCCTGGGTCCCGCGGCCCATCCCCCGCGGCACGCGGCACACTTCGACGGTCCGTACGTGGAGTGGGGCGGCGGCGAGCCGGGGAAGACCACCCGTTCGCTCTGAGCGAACAGCAGCCTGGGCGAACAGCCTCCGAGTGAGCGGGTGAAGGCGGGGGCGAGGCGCACGAAAGGCCGTACACGGATTCCGTGTACGGCCTTTCGGCTGTGTGCGGGCCCTGCTGTGTGCGGGTCCTGCGCGCGAGGCGCGGCGCGGTCAGCGCTCGACGACGCGGTCGAACTGCGTGGTGGTGTGCCGCAGATGGGCCACCAGTTCCTCGCCGACCTTCGGCTCGGGGGCGTCCGAGGGCACGAAGAGGATCGAGACCTGCATGTGCGGGGGCTCCGCGAACCAGCGCTGCTTGCCGCCCCAGACGAACGGCGAGAGGTTCCGGTTGACCGTGGCGAGGCCGGCCCGGGCGACGCCCTTGGCGCGGGGCATGACGCCGTGCAGGGCCTTGGGGGCCTCCAGACCCACACCGTGCGACGTACCGCCCGCGACGACGACCAGCCAGCCGTCCGAGGCGACCTTCTGCTGCCGGTAGCCGAAACGGTCGCCCTTGGCGACGGGCGAGACGTCCAGCACGGCTCCGCGGTACTCGGTCGCGTCGTGGTCCCCCAGCCAGAGCCGCGTGCCGATACGGGCCCGGAACCGGGTCTGCGGGAACTGCTGCTGCAGCCGGGCGAGCTCGTCGGCCTTGAGGTGGCTGACGAACATGGTGTGCAGCGGCAGGCGGGCCGCGCGCAGCCGGTCCATCCAGCCGATGACCTCCTCGACGGCGTCCGAGCCGTCGGTACGGTCCAGGGGCAGGTGGATCGCGAAGCCCTCCAGGCGCACGTTCTCTATGGCGGCGTGCAGCTGGGGCAGGTCACGCTCGCTCACCCCGTGCCGCTTCATGGAGGACATGACCTCGATGACGACACGGGCGCCCACGAGGCCGTAGACCCCGTCGACCGAAGAGACGGACCGGATGACACGGTCGGGCAGCGGTACGGGCTCCTCGCCCCGCCTGAACGGCGTCAGCACCAGAAGGTCGCCGCCGAACCAGTCCTTGATCCGTGCCGCCTCGTAGGTCGTGCCGACGGCCAGGACGTCCGAGCCCAGGCGGGTGGCCTCGTCGGCGAGCCGCTCATGGCCGAAGCCGTAGCCGTTGCCCTTGCAGACGGGGACGAGTCCCGGGAACTGCTCGGACACGTGCTTGTGGTGCGCCCGCCAGCGTGCGGTGTCGACGTAGAGCGTGAGCGCCATGGCCGGACCTGGAACCTTTCTCGTGGCAGCGGTGTAGCAGCGTATGTCGGTGGTACGAGGACGAATTCTGGTGCGTCAGCGGCGCGACATGTAGATGTCGAGAGCCTTGTGGAGCAGTTTGTTGAGCGGGAAGTCCCACTCACCGAGGTATTCGGCGGCCTGCCCGCCTGTACCCACTTTGAACTGGATGAGGCCGAAAAGGTGATCGGTCTCGTCCAGCGAGTCGGAGATGCCACGCAGGTCGTAGACGGTGGCGCCGAGCGCGTAGGCGTCACGCAGCATCCGCCACTGCATCGCGTTCGAGGGCCGGACCTCGCGCCCGATGTTGTCGGAGGCGCCGTAGGAGTACCAGACGTGCCCGCCCACCACCAGCATCGTCGCGGCGGACAGGTTCACACCCTCGTGCCGGGCGAAGTACAGCCGCATGCGGTTGGGGTCCTCGGTGTTGAGAGCCGTCCACATCCGCTGGAAGTACGCGAGCGGTCGGGGCCGGAAGTGATCGCGCAGCGCCGTGATCTCGTACAGGCGCTGCCACTCCTCCAGGTCCTGGTAGCCGCCCTGGACGACCTCGACACCGGCCTTCTCGGCCTTCTTGATGTTGCGCCGCCAGAGCTGGTTGAAGCCCTTGTGGACATCCTCAAGCGACCGGTTGGCCAGCGGCACCTGGTAGACGTACCTGGGCTGTACGTCGCCGAAGCCCGCCCCGCCGTCCTCGCCCTGCTGCCAGCCCATGCGCCGCAGCTTGTCGGCGACCTCGAAGGCGCGCGGCTCGATGAAGTCGGCCTCGATGTCGCGCAGGCGCTTCACGTCCGGGTCCTGGATGCCCCTCTTGATCGAAGTGGCCTCCCAGCGCCGGATGATCACCGGCGGGCCCATCTTCACGGAGAAGGCACCCTGCTGCTTGAGGTGCGCGAGCATCGGATCCAGCCACTCGGTCAGATTCGGCGCGAACCAGTTGATGACCGGGCCCTCGGGCAGATAGGCGAGATAACGCTTGATCTTGGGCAGCTGGCGGTACAGCACCAGGCCCGCACCGACGATCTCGCCGGACCTGTCGTCGAACCATCCGAGGCTCTCGGAGCGCCACTCCGCCTTGACATCCGCCCAGGCGGGGACCTGCATGTGGCTGGCCGCGGGCAGGCTCTGGATGTACGCCAGATGCTGCTCGCGGCTGATGGTCCTCAGGGTCAGGCTCATTGTGGGGCGCTCCTCGGCTGGTGTGTCCCCATGGGTACAGGGGCTCCGGCTCTCGCGCCGAAGCCTACTGCGCCCTGCGAGCGCCCCGTCTGGCCGTATGCATCCCGGGCCCGGCCGATACGGGGCCGGGACGCACCGAGGTGTGGTCGGTGGGCCGGCCGGGACGCACCGAGGAGTGGTGGGCGGACCGGCCGGGAGCCGGGAGAGCCGGCCCGGGACAGCCGACTCCCGGCCGCCGTCAGCCGATGACACCGCCGAAGAGGCCGCCGTGTGCCATACCGAGGAAGAAGCCCACGGCGGCGGCACCCAGGCCGAGGACCAACCCGAACCGCTCCCGGGTCGTCTCGGAGACGAACTGGCCGTACGCGCCGGTGATGATGCCGATGAGCCCCGCCCACGAACTGAGCAGATGGAGGCTGTGGAACATCGCGGAGACGAAGGCCGTCACTCCGAGGACCAGTGTCACGGCGAGCAGCGTGTCCTGGAGCGGATGGGGCTTGTGGTCGGTGGCGAAGAGGGAACCGACGGTGTTGGGTCGCAATGTCTGTGCCATGAGGCACCTCCTGCGGAAGGTGGCGCATCGTAGCGCCATACACACCCGATGGGTACAGACTGACGGTCACCGGGCCCGGATTTCAACCGGAAGCCGGTCAGCGGGTAGTCTGTACCGTCTGCACCGGTGTCTGCCCAGGCCACGGCATGGACCCTCGCTCAGTTCGCTGATCGGCGGTCCGATTGTCAGTGGCTGCCGATACCGTTGCGAACGCATCACAACCCTCCTGCCACGGAACGACCGTGGCCGCTGAGTCCAAAGGAGGTGGGTTACACATGCGTCACTACGAAGTGATGGTCATCCTCGACCCCGAGCTCGAAGAGCGTGCCGTATCGCCGCTGATCGAGAACTTCCTCTCCGTCGTCCGTGAGGCGAACGGAAAGGTCGAGAAGGTCGACACCTGGGGCCGTCGTCGTCTCGCGTACGAGATCAAGAAGAAGCCCGAGGGCATCTACTCGGTCATCGACCTGCAGGCCGAGCCTGCGGTCGTGAAGGAACTCGACCGCCAGATGAACCTGAACGAGTCGGTCCTTCGGACCAAGGTCCTCCGTCCCGAGACCCACTGAACCTCCCAGTTCATTGGTGCTTGAGATCCGAGTAGCAGCACACCCGCAGCAAAACCGCCGAGAGGTTCCTCCATGGCAGGCGAGACCGTCATCACCGTCGTCGGAAACCTGACCGATGATCCCGAGCTGCGCTTCACCCCGTCCGGCGCGGCCGTCGCGAACTTCACGATCGCGTCGACGCCTCGAACGTTCGACCGCCAGACCAACGAGTGGAAGGACGGCGACGCGCTGTTCCTCCGTGCGTCGATCTGGCGTCAGGCCGCGGAGCACGTCGCCGAGTCGCTGACGCGGGGTATGCGCGTCGTCGCTCAGGGACGACTGCGGCAGCGTTCGTACGAGACCCAGCAGGGTGAGAAGCGGACCGTCGTGGAGCTTGAGGTCGACGAGATCGGCCCCTCGCTGCGCTATGCCACTGCCAAGGTCGCCAAGGCCCCCGGTGGTGGTGGTCGTGGCGGAGGCCAGGGTGGTGGCGGCGGCTTCGGGGGCGGCCAGCAGGGTGGCGGCGGCTGGAGTGGAAACTCCGGCGGCGGTCAGCCGCAGGGCGGCGGCGGTGCTCCCGCCGACGACCCGTGGGCGACCGGCGCTCCTGCCGGCGGCAACCAGGCCGGTGGCGGCGGCGGTGGCTGGGGTGGAAACTCCGGCAGCTCCGGCAGCTCCGGCGGTTCCGGTGGCGGCTACTCGGACGAGCCCCCCTTCTAGGCCCAGGGCCGATGAGGGTGGGTCGTACCCACACTTCTTGATCAAACAGGAGAGACACACATGGCGAAGCCGCCTGTGCGCAAGCCTAAGAAGAAGGTCTGCGCATTCTGCAAGGACAAGGTCACGTACGTGGACTACAAGGACACGAACATGCTGCGGAAGTTCATTTCCGACCGCGGCAAGATCCGTGCCCGCCGCGTGACCGGCAACTGCACTCAGCACCAGCGTGACGTCGCCACGGCAGTGAAGAACAGCCGTGAGATGGCGCTGCTGCCCTACACCTCCACCGCGCGATAAGGGAAGGGTGACCGAAACATGAAGATCATCCTCACCCACGAGGTCTCCGGCCTCGGTGCCGCGGGCGACGTCGTCGACGTCAAGGACGGTTACGCTCGCAACTACCTGATCCCGCGGAGCTTTGCCATCCGCTGGACCAAGGGTGGCGAGAAGGACGTCGAGCAGATCCGTCGTGCTCGCAAGATCCACGAGATCGCGACGATCGAGCAGGCCAACGAGATCAAGGCGCGCCTTGAGGGCGTCAAGGTCCGCCTGGCCGTCCGCTCCGGCGACGCCGGCCGTCTCTTCGGCTCCGTCACCCCGGCCGACGTCGCTTCGGCGATCAAGGCTTCCGGTGGCCCCGAGGTCGACAAGCGCCGCATCGAGCTGGGCGCGCCGATCAAGACGCTGGGCGCCCACGAGACGTCCGTGCGTCTGCACCCCGAGGTGGCCGCCAAGGTCAACATCGAGGTTGTCGCAGCCTGATCGCTGCGCTCGGCAGAGCTGAGAGAAGGGCCGCACCCCGCGTGGGTGCGGCCCTTCTTGCTGCGCTCGGTGTGCTGGGCCGACGGCTCGTTCCGTGTTGGCCGGCAGTCCCGTTTCACGTGAAACAGAGTGGCGTGCGTGGCTCTGTTTCACGTGAAACACGGTCGGCCCTGTCCTGTTTCACGTGAAACACGGACGCCGGTCAGCGCGTGGCGCCCGTGACGATCCAGCGGCCGGAGCGGGTGCGCAGCCACAGGGTCAGCATGCGCACGGTCATCATGAGGGTCATCGCGGCCCAGACAGCGGTCAGGCCGCCGCCGAGGGTGGGTATGAGCAGCGCCACCGGAGCGAAGACCGCCAGGACGAGCACCATGGCGCGTGCGAGATACGGGCCGTCTCCCGCGCCCATCAGTACGCCGTCCAGGACGTAGACGATGCCGCAGATCGGCTGGGAGAGCGCCACCATGAGCAGAGCGGGCAGCGCGATGTCGTGGACGGCGGAGTCGCTGGTGAACAGCGGGAGGAAGAGGGGACGGCCGGCGATCACCAGGCCGCCGAGTACGACACCGACGGCGATGCCCCACTCCACCATCCGACGGCAGGCTTCACGGGCCCCCTGAGTGTCGCCCGCGCCGAGATAGCGCCCGATGATGGCCTGTCCCGCGATGGCGATGGCGTCGAGCGCGAAGGCGAGCAGGCTCCACAGGGACAGGATGATCTGGTGGGCCGCGATGTCGGCGTCTCCGAGGCCAGCGGCGACGGCGGTTGCGATCATCAGGATCGCGCGCAGGGAGAGGGTACGGACGAGCAGTGGTGCACCGGCCTGGGCGCAGGCGCGTATCCCGGCAGCATCCGGCCGCAGGGAGGCGCCGTGCTTGCGGGCGCCGCGGACCACCACGAAGAGGTAGGCCGCGGCCATTCCGAACTGGGCGATGACGGTGCCCCAGGCGGAGCCGGCGATGCCGAGGTCCGCGCCGTAGACGAGGCCCACGTTCAGGGCGGCGTTGGCGACGAAGCCGGCGATGGCGACGTAGAGGGGTGTCCTCGTGTTCTGCAGACCGCGCAGCACCCCGGTGGCGGCGAGGACGACGAGCATCGCGGGGATGCCGAGCGCCGAGATACGCAGATACGTGATGGCGTAGGGCGCGGCGGTGTCCGAGGTTCCGAAGAGTTCCACCAGGGCGGGTGCGGTGGGCAGGAAGACGGCGATGACGGCGGCGCCGAGCAGCAGGGCGAGCCAGATACCGTCCATGCCCTGGCGGATGGCGGCCTGGAGGTCGCCTGCCCCGACCCGGCGGGCGACGGCGGCCGTGGTGGCGTAGGCGAGGAAGACGAAGATGCTGACGGCTGTGGTGAGGAGAGCGGAGGCGACTCCGAGGCCGGCGAGTTGAGCGGTGCCGAGATGGCCGACGATGGCGGTGTCGGCCATGAGGAAAAGAGGCTCGGCGATGAGCGCGCCGAAGGCCGGAACGGCCAGCGCGACGATCTCACGATCGTGCCGTCGCCGGGTGGCCCGGGGGGACGCGGGAGCCTGTGTCATGCGCATCAATCTAATCTTCCACAGGTAAGAGATGCAACTATTGACTGACCCTTACTGGCAAACTCGTGCGACGTACCACCACGCGCCATTCGCGTCGATCTTGGACCGAGTCGGAAAGTTTTTCTTCTGCACAGCCGGTGGACGGGATACGTGCAGGTCAGGGCTGGTGTGGAAAAGAAGCTGAGTGCTTGTTCACAGGCCTGTCCACCGGGTCGTGCACAGGTTTTGCGGAGTTCTCCACAGCATCGGGGCCGTCGTCCACATGGCCTGTGGATAACCAGATTGGCTGACGGTGCCCGCGGGCCTACCGTGGTGCGGCACCCTCTCCCTCCTCCGTCCTCGGAAACCTCGCAAAACCGACGCGTCAGAACCGGAGTTGGGCGTCTCATTTGTCAGTGTCGTGCCGTAGGAATGAAGGGCACGGCGAGGTCCGCTCGGCGGACGGGAGGAGGTGGCCCGGTGAGTATTTCCGAGCCCTTGGACGACCCGTGGGCCGACAGCGGTCCCAGTGACCGTCTGCCCGCCTCCCGACAGCGCCGCGACGGTGGCGGCAGAGGCCGGGAGGACCAGCACGACCGCGGTTCGGACAGCGGTGGCTGGGACGGCGCGGGTTCGTCCTTCGAGCGGGTGCCGCCCCAGGACCTGGACGCCGAGCAGTCCGTCCTCGGCGGCATGCTGCTCTCGAAGGACGCCATCGCCGATGTCGTCGAGGTGCTGAAGGGCCACGACTTCTACCGGCCCGCGCACGAGACCGTCTACGGCGCGATTCTCGACCTCTACGCCAAGGGCGAGCCGGCCGACCCGATCACGGTCGCCGCCGAGCTCACCAAGCGCGGCGAGATCACCAAGGTCGGCGGCGCGTCGTATCTGCACACCCTCGTCCAGACGGTCCCGACGGCGGCCAACGCCGAGTACTACGCGGAGATCGTCCACGAGCGTGCGGTCCTGCGCCGCCTGGTCGAGGCCGGTACGCGCATCACGCAGATGGGATACGCGGCCGACGGCGACGTGGACGAGATCGTCAACAGCGCCCAGGCCGAGATCTACGCGGTCACCGAGCAGCGCACGACCGAGGACTATCTGCCGCTCGGCGACATCATGGAGGGCGCGCTCGACGAGATCGAGGCGATCGGTTCGCGGTCGGGGGAGATGACCGGTGTGCCGACCGGCTTCACCGACCTGGACCAGCTCACGAACGGTCTGCACCCCGGCCAGATGATCATCATCGCGGCTCGTCCCGCCATGGGTAAGTCGACGCTGGCGCTGGACTTCGCCCGAGCCTGCTCGATCAAGCACAACATGCCGAGCGTGATCTTCTCGCTCGAAATGGGCCGCAACGAGATCGCCATGCGTCTGCTGTCCGCCGAGGCGCGTGTGGCCCTGCACCACATGCGTTCCGGCACGATGACCGACGAGGACTGGACCCGGCTCGCCCGCCGGATGCCGGACGTCTCGGCCGCTCCCCTCTACATCGACGACTCCCCGAACCTCTCGATGATGGAGATCCGGGCCAAGTGCCGCCGCCTCAAACAGCGTGCCGACCTGAAGCTCGTCATCATCGACTATCTGCAGCTGATGCAGTCGGGCGGCAAGGGGCGCTCCGAGAGCAGGCAGCAGGAAGTCTCGGACATGTCGCGAAACCTGAAGCTGCTGGCCAAGGAGCTGGAGCTGCCCGTCATCGCGCTGTCCCAGCTGAACCGTGGTCCCGAGCAGCGCACGGACAAGAAGCCGATGGTCTCCGACCTCCGTGAATCCGGTTCCATCGAGCAGGACGCGGACATGGTGATCCTGTTGCACCGCGAGGACGCCTACGAGAAGGAGTCGCCGCGCGCGGGCGAGGCGGACATCATCGTGGGCAAGCACCGAAACGGCCCGACGGCCACCATCACGGTCGCCTTCCAGGGCCACTACTCCCGCTTCGTGGACATGGCACAGACCTGATCCCTCCCCAGGAACGACCGGGGTGGGGACAAATGCGCTCGACGCGGGACGTCGGGGCAGGTGGACTGGGGCCATGACGACGACACCTGCGGAAGAGCTGCTGCCCGCCACGCGCCGGGCCCTGTTGCACAGAATCGCCACTGCCCAGGCGGGAGGGCGGGCGCCGTCGTTGGTCGCCGCGGTGGTGCGGGGCGGGGAGACCGTGTGGCACGGGTCCCGCACCTCGGTGGACGGGCACGGACCCGACGAGAACGTGCAGTACCGCATCGGTTCGATCACCAAGACGTTCACCGCCGTCCTCGTCCTGAGGCTGCGGGACGAGGGCGTGCTCGACCTGGGCGATCCGTTGGAGAAGCACCTTCCGGGCACCGGCGCGGGGGAGGCGACGATCGCCGAACTCCTCGCGCACACGGGCGGGTTGGCAGCCGAGTCGCCCGGCCCCTGGTGGGAGCGCACTCCCGGGTCGCTGCGCCCCGAACTCGCCGACGTCCTGGGCGAGCAGCCGCACCGGCATCCGGTCGGCCGGCGGTTCCACTACTCGAACCCCGGCTACACCTTGCTGGGCGCGCTGGTGGAGGAGCTGCGGGGCGCCCCGTGGGAGGAGGTCCTGCGGAGCGAGGTGCTCGAACCGCTGGGACTGCACCGGACGGGTGGACAGCCGCAGGCGCCTCACGCGGGCGGCTGGGCCGTGCATCCCTGGGCGGACGTCATGCTTCCCGAGCCGATCGAGGACCTGGGGCGGATGGCACCGGCCGGTCAGCTCTGGTCGACCAGCGGCGACCTGGCGCGCTTCGCCGTCTTCCTCGCCCGGGGCGACGACCGGGTGCTGAGCGCGGAGTCCGTACGGGAGATGCGTACACCCGCCGCGCCGGCCGAACCGGAAGAGGTGGCGGCCGGTGCCGCGTACGGGCTCGGTATGCAGGTTCAGCATCGGAACGGCCGGACTCTGGTGGGGCACGGCGGTTCCCTGCCGGGCTTTCTCGCCGGGCTCATGATCAGCGTCGAGGACGACCTGGCCGCCGTGGTGCTCGCGAACTGCACCTCGGGTCCGCCGGTGTCTACGGTCGCCGCCGACCTCGTACACATCGTCGCGGAGGCCGAGCCGCGGATTCCCGAGCCGTGGCGGCCGCTTCCCGAAGTCGACCGGGGCGTACTGGAGTTGGCCGGGCCGTGGTACTGGGGGACGCACGCTTTCGCGCTGCGTCTCACGTCCGACGGGGACGTGACGCTCGGACCCCTGGCGGGCAACGGCCGGCGCTCGCGTTTTCGGGCCGAGGCCGACGGAACCTGGACCGGGCTCGACGGCTACTACGCCGGCGAGCCGCTACGGGCCGTTGAGGGCCCTGACGGGTCGGTGAGCCACCTGGACCTCGGCTCGTTCGTGTTCACGCGGCAGCCGTACGGTGAGGGCGCTCCCGTCCCGGGTGGAGTGGACCCCGAGGGGTGGCGCGGGATCAAGTAGGCGCCTTCCTGGACGCGCCGCAGGGAGTGGGATGACGAGGGGCGTTCTGGTTTCACGTGAAACCAGAACGCCCCTCGTCATGTGATGAGCCATGGATCCGGCGCCGGCTGGGCGGGTCTCAGAGCTGCAGCTTGAACCCGACGTGCGACGCCGTGAAGCCGAGACGCTCGTAGAACCGGTGGGCATCGGTCCTGGTGGCGTCGGAGGTCAGCTGCACCAACTGGCAGCCTTCGCGCCGGGAACGGTCCACGGCCCACTCGATGAAGCGGGTGCCCAGACCGCTGCCTCGCTCGTCGGCATGGACCCGAACGCCTTCGATGATCGATCGGGTCGCTCCCTTGCGGGACAGTCCGGGAACGATCGTGAGCTGGAGTGTTCCGACGACCCGGCCCTCCCGCACCGCGACGACCACGTGCTGGTTCGGATCACCACTGAGGCGTTCCAGCGCGGTCAGATACGGGGTCAGGTCGTCCGGTGACTCGCGCCGCGAGCCCAGCGGGTCGTCGGCGAGCATCGCGACGATGGCGGGGATGTCCTCGGCGGCCGCGGGTCGTATCTCAAGATCTCCCATGGCGGCAGCCTATGCACTGTGCTGAACGCGAGCGGCACAGCGCATTCACGGCGGATCTGCCTACGCGGGCGTGGGCAGGCTCGCCGACTCCACGACGCGGACCAGCGGGGCCAGCTCGGGGCTCCTGGCCGCTTCGTCCAGCGCCTCGCGCAGGGCCGCGTCGTTGGTGGGCCGGGCCTCTTCCAGAAGCTTGAGCCCTGCCTCACTGACGTTCGTGTAGATGCCACGGCGGTCGGTCGGGCACAGGTAGCGCGAGAGCAGGCCGCGGTCCTCCAGCCGGGTCACCAGGCGGGTGGTGGCGCTCTGGCTGAGGACGACCGCGTCGGCGACCTGCTTCATCTGCAGATGGCCGCCGTCGCCGTCGTGCTGGCGGCTGAGGACGTCGAGGAGTGAGTACTCACGCACGCTCAGGCCGTGCCCGGTCTGCAGGGCCCGTTCGATGTGCGCCTCGATCCTCCCGTGCAGCAGAGAGAGAGCACACCAGCCCTGGGCGAGAGCGGTGAGCGCGGGGTCCGTCGCTGTCATGGCAATTTCTCCGTCCCGGAGTGGCTGACACCAGGATAGGACACGTCCGCAATATCCTGCGCTTGCACTTAACCCGCGTCTGCAACTATTGTGAACGCACGTAAAGCGCTCCTGCAATCTTCTGGGAAGGTCGTCCCCCATGCCTCTCGCGCTTCTGGCCCTCGCGATCGGGGCCTTCGGAATCGGAACCACCGAGTTCGTGATCATGGGCTTGCTGCCCGAGGTCGCCGGCGACTTCGGTGTCTCCATCCCCACCGCGGGTTTCCTCGTGACCGGCTACGCGCTCGGAGTCATGTTCGGCGCGCCCCTCATGACCGCGCTCGGCACGAAGGTGTCCCGCAAGCGGATGCTGATGCTGCTGATGGGACTGTTCATCGTCGGCAACCTGATCTCCGCGATCGCCCCCACGTTCACCGTCATGCTGATCGGACGCGTGATCGCCTCCCTCGCGCACGGTGCCTTCTTCGGTATCGGCGCGGTCGTCGCCGCCGACCTGGTCGCGCCGGACAAGAAGGCCGGCGCCATCGCGATGATGTTCACCGGCCTGACCGTCGCCAACGTCGTCGGCGTACCGCTGGGCACCCTCATCGGGCAGTCGGCCGGCTGGCGTGTGACCTTCACGGCCGTCGCCGCACTGGGCGTCCTCGGCCTGGCCGGCATCGCCAGGCTGGTGCCCGACATGCCCAAGCCGGAAGGCGTACGGCTGCGTCACGAACTGGCCGCCTTCAAGAACGTCCAGGTCCTGCTCGCCATGGCGATGACCGTGCTCGGCTTCGGCGGAGTCTTCGCGGCGATCACCTACATCGCGCCGATGATGACGAACGTCACCGGCTACGCCGACGGCTCCGTCACCTGGCTGCTCGTCCTCTTCGGCCTCGGCATGGTCGGCGGCAACCTCGTCGGCGGCAGGTTCGCCGACCGCGCCCTGATGCCCATGCTGTACGTGTCACTGGGCGCCCTCGCGGTCGTACTCGCCCTGTTCACCCTCACCGCGCACAACAAGATCGCGGCGGCCGTGACCATCGCGCTGATCGGCGCTCTCGGGTTCGCCACCGTTCCGCCGCTGCAGAAGCGGGTGCTCGACCAGGCGCACGGCGCCCCGACACTCGCCTCCGCCGTGAACATCGGTGCCTTCAACCTCGGCAACGCCCTGTCGGCCTGGCTCGGCGGCGTCGTGATCGCGGCCGGCATGGGTTACACCGCCCCCAACTGGGTCGGCGCGGTCCTGGCCGCCGCCGCCCTGCTGCTCGCCGTCCTCTCGGCCGCGCTGGAGCGCCGTGCGGACGCGGCCGACCCGGCCGACCCGGCTGCCCCGGTCGCCGCGAAGGCGGAGCAGGCGCAGGCCGTGCAGCAGCAGGCCGTCGTCCACAACTGAGCGTCGGCCGTCATCCCCCACACCGCTTCAAAGTCCCCCACACGCACCGACTCGCAAGGAGAAACCCCTCATGAGCACCACCACCGTCACCCCGCTGACCACCCAGGACGCCGAGGCCCTCATCACGGCCGCCCGTGAGGCCGCGGAAGCCGCGGGCGTCACGGTCAGCGTCACGGTCCTCGACGCGGGCGGCCACCTGCTCGCCTTCCGGCGGGACGACCGAGCGGTCCTGATCTCGGGTGAGACCAGCACCCGTAAGGCCTATACGGCACTGCAGCTCGGCGCCCCCACCGCGGACCTCGTCGAAGCCGTCCAGCCCGGAGGGCTCTTCCACACCCTGCCGACCGCGCTCGACCGCCCGCTGCTGTTCATCGCCGGCGGTGTACCGGTCCACCGTGACGGCCGCCTGATCGGCGCGATCGGAGTCGGTGGCGGTGCACCGGAGCAGGACCACGGCTTCGCCACCACCGCGGTGAAGGCCCTCGCCTAGGAGGACCGGCGCCCGGAGCGTTCTGGAACAGCGCACTTCCTGCCCGGACCCGGGCAGGAAGTGCGCTGTCGGTGTTTCAGCCTGCGGCCACGGTCAGGGGAGCGAACCGCCGCGTCCAGTCGCCGGGCAACTCCCCGATGCCGTACGTCATGACCGCGTTGAAAGCCAGGGAGGCGAGCCCGCGCTCCTTCACCCATGCCAGCAGTTCCTCATGCCGTACATCGATGTCCGTGCGCAGGGGGAGGTCGGTACGGGCGGCAAGCGAGGCGATCAGGGCCTTTGCCGTCTCGGTGTCCCGAGCGATCAGCGGACCCACGACATGGTTGTCCATATTGGGCCAGGCGGCCGCGTACCCGATGATCCGGCCGTCCTCCTCGGCGACGCGCAGCTGGTCGGAGAAGGCGGGCAGCCGCGTGATCATGTGTGTCCGGTCCGCGCCGAAGACCTCTTCGTCGAGGCGGAGGATCGCGACGAGATCCTCGGCCGTGGCGGAGCGCGTGGCGACCTCGGGCTCCGGGCCGAGAGGGCTGAAGCGGCCACGGACCATCTCGGCACGTCCGATGGTCTTGAAGCCCAGTTCCTCGTACAGAGGGCGTCCGTACGGCGTGGCGTGCAGGGTCACCGGGGTGGTTCCCAGCTCGGCCACGACATGGCGCATGAGGCGGCGTCCGATGCCCTGACGGGCGTACCGGTCGGCGACCAGCACCATGCCGATCGCTGTCAGATCCGGCTGTTCCCGCGGCCCGTAGGCGGTCAGGACGCATGCGGTGACGAGGCCACCGCCGGGGTCGTCGATGCCGTACCCCGTGCCGGCCGCGAGCAGCAGACCCCACTTGTGTTCCTCGCGGGGCCAGCCCCGGTTCTCGGCGAGGTCGGCGCAGGCGGCGAGGTCGCGCGGCGTCAGACGGCGGATGGGCAGAGCGGCGGGGGAAGGAGTCGGCACGCAGGTCAGGCTGTCCGACGGGTGGCTGCCACGTCCACCGGTTTGCGGGCGGACGTACGGATCCTTTGCCCGCGCCGGGTCAGCCCCCAGGGCTTGAGTACCGAGATCACCGTCATGAAGAGATACGCGGACAGCGAGACGATCGGCCCGAACAGGATGTCACCGGGATCGGGCAGTGAACCGCCGTCCGACACCGCGGCGACCGCGGCGCCGACCCCGGGGCGCAGGGCGAAGACGGTGGCTGTGGTCGTGGCCAGCGTCAGCCAGAACTTGGTGTAGACCCACCGGTGCCTCGCCAGCCCCCACGGCGTTCCCAGGGACAGCACCATGCCGGTGAGGAGCGTGAGAAACGCCAGGGGGAGCAGGAGCCAGTCGGTGAAGGTCTTCATGGCACGGACAGAGGCTTCCACGGTCACCGCGGACCCGGTGGTGGTCGCGGTGATCCCCAGTGCGAGCAGCCCGAGCGTGAGCCCCAGCCAGCACGCGGATGCGGCTACATGGACGACGAGGTTGGCCCGGCGTGCGGGACGGCTTAGTTTCACGTGAAACACCGTGCCGGGCGCGAGCGATCGAGGCGTCTGACAGCGGGAGTAAGCCCGCGTACTAACCTCGGCGTACATGGCGAGACTTCATCTCTTCGATCTGGACGGAACGCTGCTGCACGGCTCGTCGGCGCCCGTGGAGATTTCCCGGCAGCTCGGACTGGAAGCCGAGGCCGTGGCGCTCGACGAGGCGATCGGCGCGGGACTCATAGGCCCGCCGGAGTACGCGGCGCAGGTGCGTGCCCTCTGGACGGACCTCACGGAGGCCCATGTGGCGGCGGCCTTCGCGAGCGCGCCGTGGTTGTCGGGCATCGAGGACGTCTGGGCGCGGATCAGAGAGAGCGGTGACTACTGCGCCGTCGTCTCGCTCTCGCCCTCGTTCTTCGTGGAGAGGCTGACTCTGTGGGGCGCGCACGCTGCGTACGGCTCACGCTTTCCGGCGGTGCCGTTCACCGAGCCCGTGAATCCGGCGGGGCTCCTCAGCGCGGCGGCCAAGGTTCTGATCGCGGACCGGCTGTGTGAAGAGTTCGGGGTGAAGCGGACTGACTGCGTCGCATACGGAGACTCGATGTCCGACAGGGACTTGTTCAGGGTGGTCCCGGTGTCCGTCGCGGTCAACGCGGACCGGCATCTGGAGGGTCTGGCCACCTACTCCTATGTGGGGCGGGATCTGAGGGATGCCTATGAACTGGTGTGTCCCGACCGGTAGTTGAACGAATTGGTGAGACGTCCACCACGCAATTCCTGACGTAAGGAAGCGGGGACTTGTGTGTCGGACCGCGGCCGGTATGGTCGACTCCGGTTCGTGTCCGACAGGATGTCCGCACATCTTGCCGGGGCGATCACAGGGCAATGCAGCCTAACGGGACAGAAAGATCGAAGAACCGCATTTCCGGTTATGCGACCGGGCTGTTGGTACTGGTGGGATGCTGAGATGGCTGTAGTGCGGCCAATGTCACATTCTCGGCCTGCTTGTCCGCAGCTGTGTGGTGACGCGGTTCAATATGGCCGCATTGGCCTACCAGAACGGAACGGGGCGAAGTAAGCAGTCTGCGGGGGGAAAGCAGGCATCTTCCGAATGAGGAGGTGCGCAGACCGACCGAAAGATGTTCGAGGCGAGGCACAGCATGGACGCTCCGACCACCACGTCGGCCGACAACGGCACTTCAGGGGGTGGCGGCGGAGGCGGCTGGTTCACACCGCACACGCCACCGGAGCCGCCCGCGGGCGGCGAGCAGGGGGCGACCGAGGGGCGGCGCCTGGCCGCGTTGCGACCCGTCGGCAGGTCCGCGGCGGGAGAGGGCGGCCCGACACGACGGCGAATACCCCCGAACGCGGGGCCCGGATCGGACACCGGTCGAGCCGACGCCGATCCAGCCGTTGCCGACCAAGCCGTTGCCGACCAGGCTGACGCCGATCGGGCCGACGTCGGTTACAGCCCTGTGAGCGGCCGTCACGCGGGCTCCACGGACGGCAGCTCGCTCGACGACGGCTCTTCTCATGAGAGGCCCACCGGCTCCGGACCCCCGTCCGTCGGCGTCCGCGGCGAGGGTGCCGCCCGCGCCGACTCGTCCGCGCCCCCGGTGGCGACGCGCGAGGCGATGCCCTCGGCCGTGGCGCACAACAGGCCCCCCGCTCCGCCGAAGCCCGACCACAAATTTCCCGTCCCCGGTCAGCGGCCCCCTGGCATCTCCGCCCCCGCGGCAGCCGCCCCCACAGCGACCGCGCGCGCGGCAGCCGCACCCACGGCGGTATCTGCCCCCACGGCGTTCTCCGCCCCGGCTTCCGCGTCCGCCCCGCCACAGGCCCCGGCACCCGCGCCCGCCCCCGCTAAGCCCGCCTCCCCGGACGCCGTTCTCATCCGCCGCACGATGGCCGAGGTGGGGCCTGTCGCCGACAAGGTCACCTCGTACTTCTACGCGCTGCTCTTCGTGCGCCATCCCGACCTGCGCCCCCTGTTCCCGGCCGCGATGGACACCCAGCGGGACCGTTTGCTCAAGGCCCTGCTGACGGCGGCCGAGCACATCGACAACACCGAGATCCTGGTCTCGTATCTGCAGAACCTCGGCCGCGGTCACCGCAAGTACGGCACGCGCCCCGAGCACTACCCCGCCGTCGGGGAGTGCCTCCTGGGCGCGCTCAGCCGGTTCGCCGAGGCGGCCTGGGACAGGGAGACGGAGGCGGCCTGGGTCAGGGCGTACACGAAGATCTCCCAGGTCATGATCGACGCCGCGGCCGTGGACGAACTGCGCGCGCCGGCCTGGTGGTACGCCGAGGTGATCTCGCACGACCTGAGGACCCCGGACGTCGCAGTCGTCACGGTCCGCCCCGACCAGCCGTACCCCTTCCTCGCCGGGCAGTACGCGAGCCTGGAGACCCCTTGGTGGCCCCGCGTCTGGCGGCACTACTCCTTCGCCTCCGCGCCCCGGTCGGACGGGCTGCTGTCGTTCCACGTGAAGGCGGTTCCGGCGGGTTGGGTCTCCAGCGCGCTGGTGCACCGGGCCCGCCCCGGCGACATCGTCAGACTGGGCCCGCCCGCGGGCTCGATGACCGTCGACCACACCACCGACAGCGGACTGCTCTGCCTGGGCGGCGGCACCGGCATCGCGCCGATCAAGGCACTGGTCGAGGACGTGGCTGAGTACGGGCAGAGGCGCCCGGTCGAGGTGTTCTACGGCGCCCGAACCGATCACGACCTGTACGACATCGACACCATGCTCCGGCTCCAGCAGAGCCACTCATGGCTCTCGGTGCGTCCCATCGTCGATCAGCAGGCGCATCTCCAGCTCCCCGACGCGGTACGCGAATACGGTCCGTGGAACGAGTACGACGCCTACCTCTCAGGCCCGCCCGGCATGATCCGCAACGGTGTGGACGCGCTCCGGGACATCGGTGTCCCGTCGGAGCGGATCCGTCACGACGCGGTGGAGGACCTGGTCGCGGCACGGGACTGACGCCCCCTCGCGGAAAGGGCCTGACGCCGGAGCGGGCCCGGCCCGGCCCGGCCCGCAGCAGAGGGCCGTCAGCCCAGGTCGGGTGCCTGCATCGCCCGTACGCCCTCGATGTTCCCGTCGAGATAGTGCCGCAGCGACAGCGGTACGAGGTGGACGGAAGCGATGCCCACCCGGGTGAAGGGGATCCGGACGATCTCGTAGTCGCCGCAGGGCTCGTCGATCTCGGGGCCGTGGCGGAGCGCGGGGTCCATGGATTCCAGGCGGCAGACGAAGAAGTGCTGCACCTTCACTCCGGTCGAGCTGCTGTCCTCGCCGATGTGCTCGACGGTGTCGACGAAGCAGGGCACGACATCGGTGACCTTGGCGCCGAGCTCCTCGTCCACTTCACGATGGAGTGCTTCGACGACGGTCGTGTCCTCCGGCTCGACCCCGCCGCCGGGCGTCAGCCAGTAGGGATCGACGCCGGGCTTGGTCCGCTTGATCAGGATCAAGTCGTCGCCGTCCAGCAGGACGGCTCGGGCGGTGCGCTTGACCACGGGTCGATCGGTCATGGGAGGAATGTGGCCCGGTTGGTTCCACGTGAAACATCGTCGTCCCGACCAGGCGAAGCATCTGCGTCACGACCAGCCGGTAGCGGCGCGCAGCAGCCACTCGTGTGCCCGCGCGACATGCGGCATGGCAAGAGTGCCGGTCCGTACCACCAGAAAGTACGTACGAAGGGGAGGGATCGCGGGTTCGGTCAGCGCCACCACGTCACCGCGCTCCAGGGCCTGTCCGCACAGATAGCGGGGCAGTACGGCGAGTCCCGCGCCGGTGGTGGCGCAGGCGAGCACCGCACGCAGGTCGGGAACGATGACGGTGCCCGATGCGGCGGGCAGCGAGTCGAACACGGAGGCCCAGTAGCGGGCGATGAACGGCAGCGACTCGTGCACCTCCACCACGGGCAGGTTCTCCAGCGCGGGCGCACCCTGGTCCCGCAATTTGTCGGAGCCGATGCGGGAGACCCAGCGGGGGGCGGCGACCAGCACGTGCTCCTCGTCGCAGAGCGGAGTCGCGGTGAGCAGGGAACCCCGGGGGCGTGCCGTGCTGATGGCCAGATCATGATGCCCGGCGGCGAGCCCCTCCAGTGTTTCCTCAGCGTTGCCGAAGGAGGCCCGCAGCGCGAAGCCGTGGCCGTCGTCGCCGATCAGCTCGGTGAGTGCGGGCAGCGCGCGTTCGGCGGTGAACTCCGGTGGCCCGGCGAGGTGGAGCGTGCGCAGGGAGAAGTTCGCGTCGAGGCCGGTCTCGGCGATCTCCACCAGGGCGTCGAGATGCGGAGCGGCCTTGTGGGCGAGTTCGTCGCCGATGGTGGTGGGGGTCACTCCCCGGGCCTGGCGCAGGAACAGGGGGCGGCCCAGCTGTCGTTCGAGCGTGCGGATCTGTGAGGTGACGGCCGGCTGGGAGAGACCGAGCAGGGCGGCGGCTCGGGTGAAGGAGCCGGCCCGGTGCACGGTCACGAAGGTCCGCAGGAGGGCCAGATCCATGGCGTCCCTTCTATCTCCAGCTTCCCGGAAGCTCCCAACTATAAATAAGTCGATAGGCTGCTGTCGCTACCGTGATTGGACACTGACACAGAGTCAACTAGCCTTGTTCGCGCGGTTCTTCGCGCGGAGAACCGGGGCGGTCCGAGCCACGAGGGGGGAGGCTCGGACCGCCCGTGCGTAGTACGGCAACTGGCCGACCGTTCAGCGGGCGCTCACTTCGCGGACTCTTCGAGCGCCCGCAGGACATCCGCGACCAGATCCTCCGGATCCTCGGCACCGACCGAGAAACGGATGAAGCCCTCCGGGACCGCGTCGCCGCCCCAGCGCCCGCGCCGCTCGGCCGTGGACCGCACCCCGCCGAAGCTCGTCGCGTCGTCCACGAGCCGCAGCGCGTCGAGAAAACGATCGGCACGCGCGCGGGTGGGCAGCGTGAACGACACCACACACCCGAAGCGCCTCATCTGCTGCGAGGCGATCTTGTGCGAAGGGTCGCCGGGCAGCCCGGGATAGCGGACCCCGAGCTCCTCCGGCCAGTCCCGCAGCGTCTCGGCGATCACCTGCGCGCTCGCGTTCTGCCGGTCCACGCGCATCTGCAGCGTGGCGAGCGAGCGGTGCGCGAGCCAGGCCTCCATGGGCCCCGGGATCGCCCCGACGATCTTGCGCCAGCGCCGTACGGATGTCATCGCGGAGGCGTCGACGCCCGCGACGTACCCCAGGAGAACGTCTCCGTGCCCGGTGAGCTGCTTGGTGCCGCTGGCCACGGAGAAGTCGGCGCCAAGCTCCAGCGGACGCTGTCCGAGCGGGGTCGCCAGGGTGTTGTCGACCGCCACGAGAGCGCCGCGCGCGTGGGCCGCCTCGACGAGCCGCCGCACGTCGCACACGTCGAGCCCCGGGTTCGACGGGGTCTCGATCCACAGCAGCTTCGCTCCGTCGAGGACGTCCAGCTGGGCGTTGCCGGCGGTCGGCGCGGTGCGCACCTCGATCCCGTACGCCTCCAGCTGTCCGCGGACGAGCGGCAGGACCTGGTAGCCGTCGTCGGGCAGCACGACCGTGTCGCCGGCGCTCAGCTGGGAGAAGAGGACGGCGGAGACGGCGGCCATGCCGGAGGCGAAGACGAGCGTCTCGACGTCGTTCCGCCCCGGACCCTCCAGCTCGCCGATGGCGCGCTCCAGATGGGTCCAGGTCGGGTTCTCGTCACGTCCGTAGGTGTACGGGCCGGTGGGGTCGCCCGGCAGATGGAAGTGGGCGGCGAAGACCGGGCCCGGGAGGGTCGGCTCGTGCTTGACCGGCTCGGGCAGCCCCGCCCGCACGGCACGCGTGCCGTCACCCACGCCCTCGGAAGAACCCATCACCTCGGAAGAGCCCACTGCCTCGGAGGAACCCGCTCCCTCGAAAGAATCCGTCATGCCGCCTGTCCCTCCACTTGCTCACGTACAGCGGCGAGCAGTCCGGAGCTCGCCGCCTCCACCATCTCAAGACACTCCTCGAAACCGTCCATCCCCCCGTAATAGGGATCCGGTACGTCGAGATCGTCGCCCGCGGCGATGTCGTACGAGCGCAGCAGCCGGACCTTCTCGGCGTCGGCCGCGGTGGGCGCGAGGCTGCGCAGGGCCCTGAGGTGGCCGGCGTCGAGGGCTATCACCAGGTCGAGCCGGGAGAACCAGTCGGTCCGGAAGCGGCGGGCCGTGTGGTCGCTGTCGTAGCCGTTCGTCCCAAGAACGGAGACGGTGCGCGGGTCCGCGCCGTCACCCTCGTGCCAGCCGTCGGTACCCGCGCTGTCCACCTCGACCAGGCCGTCGAGTCCGGCCTCGGCCACCCGCGTGCGGAAGACGGACTCGGCCATCGGGGAGCGGCAGATGTTGCCGGTGCATACGAAGCACACGCGATAGGGCATCGGGGTCGCTCAGTCCTCGTCGGGGAGGACGACGTTCAGGGCCCAGGAGACGATCGAGATGATCAGGCCGCCCAGGACGGCGGTCCAGAAGCCGTCGACGTGGAAGCTCAGGTCGAGCTTGTCCGCCAGCCACGAGGTGAGCAGCAGCATCAGGGCGTTGACCACCAGCGTGATCAGACCGAGCGTGAGGATGAACAGCGGGAAGGTGAGGACCTTCACGATCGGCTTGACCAGGAAGTTCACCAGTCCGAAGACCAGCGCGACGAGCAACAGCGTGCCGATCTCCTTGCCGGTGCTGTCACCGGACAGGGTGATCTTGTCGAGCAGCCACACCGCCACTGCCAGGGCACCCGCGTTGGCGATCGTCTTGACTACGAAATTCTTCATGTGTGTGATCGTGACAGACGAGATCGGCTACGAGCAGCGGGGCAGGGGCGGACCAGGGCGATGAAGGCATTCCGGCTGGACGAACTGGAGGCGGAGCGCGCCGCCAACGACGGCGCGTACCTCCAGTTCCTGCGCGAGAAGAACATGTCGGTGGGCCTGTACGCGCTGGACGCGGGCACGCAGGACCCGCAACAGCCCCACCGCCAGGACGAGGTGTACCTGGTCGTCAGCGGGCGTGCCGCGATCACCGTCGGCATGGAGACGACCCAGGTGGCGCGCGGCAGCGTCGTGTACGTACCCGCCGGGGTGGCTCACAAGTTCCACCACATCAGCGAGGATCTGCGGGTCGTCGTGGTCTTCTCTCCGCCGGAGAGCTGACGTCCGCCTCAGGGTTCCCTAGGGGAACGATCAGGGGAGGACAAGGGGTGCGAGGCCCCCGCCGGCACCCCTGCTGCCCCTAGCATCGGAGGCAGGACATACGTGACCCGTCAGCAGTGCGGAGACCAGCGGGAACCGCACTCGGAACGGGCAGAGAGACAAGGAACAAGTGCGATGCGAGAGATCTTCGCGGGGATGCCGTGGTGGATCAAGTGGGTCGCGGTGCCGGTCATCGCTCTCGTCGTGTTCGGCGGTCTGATAGCCAGCGTCGTCGGGTTCGTGATCGGCCTGCTCTTCAAGCTGCTGCTCTTCGTGGCCCTGGTCGGCGGACTGATCTACGTCGTACGGAAGTTCACGTCGAGCTCCTCGTCGCGCAGCGACTGGTAGACGGTCGGCCCCGGTACGGGAACCGGCGGTTCCCTCGGGCGGGGGAAGTTTTCGAAGCATGTAGTCAGGGATCGGTGGCAGACGGTTAAAGTCCGGAGCCCGTCGCGGGGTTGATCCTCGCGAGCGGCGTTCCGAACCCTCCCGTGTCACACCCCCGCACGGGCGGCCCCCCTCGCGCTTCGGGAGTGCCCCTTGGCCATGGTCGACACCGCACCCGCAGGACCGAAAGGTCCCGCCTCCGAGCTGCACCCCACGACCCTCATCGGATCGGTGCAGCGTGCGATGCGCCTCCTGGAGTCCGTAGCGCGGCACGAGCACGGGGCGCCCGCCAAGCAACTGGCCCGCGAGGCCGGGCTCGCTCTCCCCACGGCGTACCACCTGCTGCGCACCCTGGTGCACGAGGGCTATCTGCGCCGCGAGAAGGGGCTGTTCTTCCTCGGCGAGGCGGCCGAGCGGCTGAGCCGCGGCGGCGCCCGGCAGAAACGTCGCAGCACGATCGCCGACGCCCTGGGAAGCTGGCGCGATTCGATCGGTGCTCCCGTCTACTACGCGGTCTACCGCGACGGCGAGATCGAGGTCCAGTGCGTCGCCGACACCCCGGGCAATCCCGCGGTCGAGGAGTGGGCGGACTTCCGCGAGACGGGGCACGCGCACGCGATCGGGCAGTGTCTGCTGTCCCAGCTCGACGCGGAGGCGCGCAGGGACCACCTCGACCGCTACCCGGTTCAATCGGTCACGCCGTACACGGTGCGTGACGATCACGCCTTGATTCGCCGCCTCGAATCGACCGGACGCATGCAACCTGTGATCGAACGTCAGGAGTACGCGCTGGGTACGGTCTGCGCCGCGATCCCCCTCACGCTGGGCAGCACGGCCGCCACGGTGGCCATCTCCATGCCCTCCCACCAGGCAGACCGGCTGCTGCCCGCGGCCCGGCAACTGCAGAGCGAGATCGGCGCGCTGCTGGGGACACTCTCGGTCTCTATCAGCATCTGAAAACTCACTCCTTGTGATCTGGTGTATACGTTCAGCAAGATGCCAGAAGTGTCTAGGTGGACGATTCCCGGCCATGGACGGCGAACGACGGGGTAGGCGATGCGCGAGTCGGTAGTGCAGGCAGAGGTCATGATGAGTTTCGTCGTCTCGGAAGAGCTCTCCTTCCGAATTCCGGTGGAACTGCGTTACGCGACCTGTGATCCCTATGCCGTGCGTCTGACCTTCCACCTGCCCGGCGACGCTCCGGTGACCTGGGCCTTCGGCCGGGAGCTGTTGATCGACGGAGTGGGCCGGCCGTGCGGGGACGGAGACGTGCACATCACCCCCTCGGACTCCGACGGGTTCGGCGACGTGCTGATCCGGCTTCAGGTGGGCGTCGACCAGGCCCTGTTCCGCTGCGGTACGGCGCCTCTGCTGGCGTTCCTCGACCGAACGGACCGGCTGGTCCCGCTGGGGCAGGAGCGCTCCCTCGCCGACTTCGACACCCATCTGGACGAGGCCTTGGACCGCATCCTGGCGGAGGAACAGAGCGCGGGCTGACACCGCGGAGGCCGGCCTCGGTGAAGCCGGGCTCGGTGATGAGCCGGCCTCAGTGCTTGCGACGGCGGCCGCTCCCGCCGCGCAGCGGTGCCTTCGAGCCGGTCTGGGACTGAGACTGCGGTTGCGCCTGTGATTGCGGCTGCTGAGCCGCGGCGGCGGCACCCGGGCGGTCGGCCGAGACCACGAGGGCCGCGAGAGCCGTCGTGACCGGCACCGAGGCGACCAGCCCGATCGAACCGACGAGCGTGCGGACGATCTCCGCGGCCACCAGCTCGCTGTTGGCCACCGTCCCCACGCTGCTCTGCGCGATGGAGAAGAGCAGCAGCAGAGGCAGCGCCGCGCCGGCGTAGGCCAGGACGAGCGTGTTGACGACGGACGCGATGTGGTCGCGGCCGATGCGGATTCCCGCGCGGTACAGCCCTCGCCAGCCCATCGTCGGGTTGGCTTCGTGCAGCTCCCAGACCGCCGACGTCTGCGTGACCGTGACGTCGTCGAGGACTCCGAGCGAACCGATGATGATGCCCGCGAGCAGCAGACCGCTCATGTCGATGGACGGGTAGAGACCGTGGATCAGGCCGGTGTTGTCGTCGGTGTTGCCGGTCAGCGCGGCCCAGTCGATGAACAGTGAGCCGAGCAGCCCGATCAGCACCAGGGACAGCAGCGTGCCCAGCACGGCGACCGACGTCCGCGCCGAGAGACCGTGGCACATGTAGAGCGCGATCAGCATGATGGCACTGGCCCCGACCACCGCCACGACCAGCGGATTCGAACCCTGCAGGATCGCGGGCAGGATGAAGAACGTCAGGATCAGGAAGCTGACGGCCAGCGCGATCAGTGCCATGACGCCGCGCATCCGGCCCACCACGACCACCGCGACGGCGAAGATGCCGGCGAGCAGCGTCATGGGGAGCTTGCGGTTCACATCGGTGACCGAGTACTGGAGCTCCTTGGGGGCGTCGGGCGCGTACGCCACGATCACCTCCTGGCCCTGCTCCAACTGGCGTGAGGAGTCCGGCTGGACGATCTCCGTGAAGGTACGGCCCTTGTCCTTGCCGGAGTCGACCCGGATCGTCGCCTTCTTGCAGGTGCCCGAAGCCTGCTGCTGCGCGGACGAGCCCTCGGCCGTCGAGGTGTCGCCGGTCGGAGTCCCGCCCGAGGCGTTCACGGACTTGCAGTCGACCTCGTCGACCTTGGTCACGGTGGCCTGCTGGGTCTGCCGGTCGAAGCCGACACCCGTGCGCTCGTGTCCCGGGGCGCCGCCGGGCCAGAGCACCGCGAGACCGACAACGACCGCCGCGGCGAAGGGGATCAGCACCGCGGCGATGATCTTTCGCAGATGCATGGAGACAGGCGCCGCGGGGCCATGACTGTGCGAGTGGCCGTGCCCACCGCCGGCGGGTCCGCCGTCGTCACCGTGGCCGTCGTGGCCGTGTCCGTGGGGCGGTTCGGACGGCGGAAGTGGGGGCTGCTGCGTCGTGGTCACCGACCGATCATCGCAAGAACGAGAGGGGCCCACTGTTCACCGCGCCCATTGTGACGCTAGCGTGGAAGCACCTTTGCACACGCGGGAGCTCGGAGCACCGGGCTGAGAGGACGCTGACCTCCGCATCCGCGATGTTTCACGTGGAACATCGCCGGACGGGAAACGCTGCGTCGACCGCCGAACCTGTTACCGGGTAATGCCGGCGTAGGGAGTAGGTCTCATGACCAACAAGGACGTACGCACGCCTGCCTCCAGTGCGACGGCCGGGGCGTTTGCCCAGGCCGACGGCACCGAGGTGTCCGCAGCGACCGAGAACGGCGGGGCAGCCGCTTCGCCCGACAACGGCGAGGCCGGGAGGTCCATCGGCTGGCACAAGGCGTATGTCGCGGGCTCGCGCCCCGATCTGCGGGTGCCGGTCCGTCAGGTGCACCTCACCAATGGAGAGTCGGTCACCCTGTACGACACCTCCGGTCCGTACACCGATCCGGTCGTCGACACCGACGTACGCAGGGGTCTGGCGCCCCTGCGCGACAACTGGATCATCGCCCGTGGCGACACCGAGGAGTACGCGGGCCGTCCCGTGAGCCCCGAGGACGACGGGATCAAGCACACCTCGCCGCGCGGCGGACTGCGCAACCTCGACGCGGTCTTCCCGGGGCGTCCGCGCCTGCCCCGCCGCAGCCGTGACGGGCAGGCGGTCACGCAACTCGCGTACGCGAGGCGGGGCGAGGTCACGCCGGAGATGGAGTACGTGGCCATCCGGGAGAACGTGGCCCCCGAGGTCGTCCGCGAGGAGATCGCGGCGGGCCGGGCCGTTCTGCCGGCCAACGTCAACCACCCGGAGATCGAGCCGATGATCATCGGCAAGCGATTCCTGGTGAAGGTCAACGCCAACATCGGCAACTCCGCGGTCACCTCCTCCATCGAGGAGGAGGTCGACAAGATGACCTGGGCGACGCGTTGGGGCGCCGACACGGTCATGGATCTGTCGACCGGCCGCAACATCCACACCACGCGCGAGTGGGTGCTGCGCAACTCCCCCGTCCCCATCGGCACGGTCCCCCTCTACCAGGCGCTGGAGAAGGTCGACGGGCGCGCGGAGGAACTCACCTGGGAGATCTACAAGGACACGGTCGTCGAGCAGGCCGAGCAGGGCGTGGACTACATGACCGTCCACGCGGGTGTGCGCCTGCCGTACGTCCCGCTCACCGCGAACCGCAAGACCGGCATCGTCTCGCGCGGCGGCTCGATCATGGCGGCCTGGTGCCTGGCGCACCACAAGGAATCGTTCCTGTACGAGCACTTCGAGGAGCTCTGCGAGATCCTCGCCTCGTACGACGTCACGTACTCGCTCGGCGACGGTCTGCGGCCCGGGTCGATCGCGGACGCCAACGACGCCGCGCAGTTCGCGGAGTTGAGGACCCTCGGGGAGCTCAACAAGGTCGCGAAGCGTTTCAACGTGCAGACCATGATCGAGGGCCCGGGGCATGTCCCGATGCACAAGATCAAGGAGAACATCGACCTTCAGCAGGAGATCTGCGAGGAGGCGCCGTTCTACACGCTCGGTCCGCTGACGACCGACATCGCGCCGGCCTACGACCACATCACCTCCGGCATCGGTGCCGCGATGATCGCCTGGTGGGGCACGGCGATGCTCTGCTACGTCACGCCCAAGGAGCATCTGGGCCTGCCCAACCGTGACGACGTCAAGACGGGCGTCATCACCTACAAGATCGCGGCCCACGCGGCGGACCTCGCCAAGGGGCATCCGGGCGCACAGGAGTGGGACGACGCGCTGTCGGACGCCCGCTTCGAGTTCCGCTGGGAGGACCAGTTCAACCTGGCCCTCGACCCGGACACCGCCCGCGAGTTCCACGACGAGACCCTCCCCGCCGAGCCGGCCAAGACGGCGCACTTCTGCTCCATGTGCGGGCCGAAGTTCTGCTCGATGAAGATCAGCCACAGCATCAACGAGCAGTTCGGCGGTACGGCGGCCGCGGGGGCCTCACCCGAGGAGATCGCCGACGGGATGCTCCAGAAGTCGAAGGAGTTCGCCGCCGCGGGCAACCGCGTCTACCTGCCCATGGCCACGGGCGAATAGGGTTCATTCACCTTTGGCCGACCGAACGGTCGTGGTGCTGCGGTGCCGAGGTCCTGGACGATCATTTCCAGGACCTCGGTGATCAGGCCCGTCCGACGCGCGGGTGAGGCCGGTGGTGAAAAAGGGGCGCTATTTCCTTTCGAGCCACCAGATCAGCAGGGAGACTGCGCCGGCCCCAAGTGCCGTGCAAGCTCCCTTGAATGCGTTGGCGCCCGCGGAGCGCGCCCATTGCTTCCAGTTCGTTGAGCTGGTCTTGTGTGGTGAGTAGCCCTCCGAGATGGAGTCTGTAGACTCCATGGCAGAGCTCCTTTCGGTTTCGCAGACGAGGGTGCTTGGCGCAAGGGAGTCCGCGACCTGAAGCTTGCCGGCCGGGTCGCAGGGCTCCCTTTTGCTGTGTTCATTCGGAACAATCTTGGTTTCTTTTCGGCCAGCCGCTTGTGCGGCGCGGCTGGCATTTTATTATCTTTACGAGCCATATACCTCCATTTATCGGAATGTGCTGGGCGCTCACGTGCATCTTGGCAGTGCTGATGGCGGCGCCCATACTGATTTGGATGCCGAAATGGCTCGGCATCGCCAGCCATTGGCCGGCGCAGACGTGGGGGTTGCATGCGACTTGAGGATGCTGAGGTGCGCTGGCGGAAGAGCTCGGCCACTAGCGGAGGGAACTGTGTCGAGGTGGCTCTCGCTGATCACGTAGCCGTTCGCGATTCACATTATCCCGACCGGGCGCTCCTGGGGTTCAGTTCACGTGCCTGGCGATCGTTCCTTTCGGATCTGAAGATTTCTGATTCCGTTCCTAATTCCTAGCAGTTAACTCTGCTGGCTCTTCGGTTGGTTCCGTGTCGCCTGGTGACGCTCCGTGACACGCTCCCCTGCTGTCTTCAGCGTCACTCCTGGCCGAACAGGAACTCTCTCGTCACTTCAGTCGCAACCCCCCTCTCCACTTCCCAGAAGATATCGAGATAGTCGGTCGGACGACGCTGTGACGTGCGCCCTAGGGCTTTCTCGCTCAAAATCGCTTCACCGTCCGGGTTCTCCAGATAGACGACCATGTCGTCCTCGTCATCGGGGAACTCGAAGAGGGCGTAAGGTGATCCGAAACGCGGATAGATGCCGACGCTGAAGGGAACGGTCAGTACCCTGACGTTCGACATTTCATTGATTTTCAGCAGTCTTTCGAACTGCTTGTGCATCGTCTCGGACGATCCCACAGTCCTGCGGATCACAGCCTCGTCCAGGATGAAGAAGGACTCCGGGCCGTCTGACTGAATAAGACGGTCCTGGCGTTCCAGGCGTAGTTGCACGAGCTGCTCGGTTTTTTCCGTCCCGAAACTGAGCTGGTTCAGAACCACGCGCATGTACTCTTCGGTCTGCAGCAGGCCGGGCACCAGGTTGGGCTCGAAATTCCTGATGATCGACGCGGAGCTCTCGTATCCGAGGTACGTCTCGAAGTCCTGCGTCACCCAGGGGCGATATTGATCCCACCACGGTGGCCGGCGAGCGGCCCGTGCCATCCCGGTCAGCGCCGTGATCTGAGCCTGGTCGGTGATCCCGTAGTGCTCCGCGAGCACCCGTACATCGGTGACCGACACGCCGACGGTGCCGGCCTCGATCCGAATCACCTTTGAGGGTGACCAGTCGAGCTGCTCGGCCACCTCGCGCTGCTTCAGTCCCGCGCTCTCCCTCGCCTTCTTGAGGCGGTCGCGCAGTCGTGCACGCTGGAATCCGGGCTCTTCCTGTGGCACCGAGGTCTCCGTCCTGAGGCAGATGGCGTTGTCCGTCAGTAGGCTAGTGGCCTCACGGCGACCAGGCACGCCGCTTACGGCTGCTCGGCGCATGGTGAGGACACTTTCTGCTGTCGACCTGAACGCCAGGCTTCGATGAGCCCCATGTCTCAGCGTGTGCTGGCTCAACGCCGCCAGCCTCCCTGCCCGGGTGCGAACTGCGTCATGCTCGATTGCCACATGGCATATAGGATCCTGCGCACGTGCGGATAAAACAAGCCCACCTGCGAATCTGTGTAGGAGAGTCATGCATTGGGGCTCGATTTACGCTGGAGCGCTCTTTTCCTCCGTGTGGTGCTGAATGACGTAAGAGTCGTGAGAGTCGCAATGGCTACACAATTGAGCAGAATGTAAAAAGAAAAGATCGACGACGGATTTCCGTCGTCGATCATTCTTGCCAGTGCCGGCCGGGGCCGGCAGTGTCGGCGGGCCGGCCCTACTCCGGGGCGTGCTCCGGGCCCCCGAAGTCCGGGCTGCTGAAGTCCGGGCTCGAGTAGCTGGGTCGGGGACCCGCCGCCGGGCCTCCGTCGGGGCTGCTGAAGCCCGGGCGGTTGTAACCGAGCTGCGGCATCCGGCTGGTCGATGCCGACGGCTTCGTACGGCCGAGGGCCGCCGTACCCGGGTCGGCGAGCGCCTCCCTGAGGAACGGCATGATGCCGTGCTCCAGGAGGGCGCCGTGCCAGGCTTCCCTGGCCAGGGAGACCTCCTCGCTCAGTTCGCCCTGCGCGCCGGCCTGGAGCGAGCTGGAGCCGTTGCGCAGGGCGGCGAGCAGCAGTCCGACCGCGGCGACCAGGATCGAGGCCGCCGTGATGGCGCCGAAGACCCATCCGGTGGTGAGGAGGGTGCGGGCGATGCCCGGTTCGGGGGCGAGCATCTTCAGGATGTAGCCGACGAGCAGGAAGATCACCGCTGCTGTGCCGGCGAGGACCGGGGCGAGCACGGCGACGACCGCGGCGACACCGGCCCCGGCGGTCTCGGCGACTTCCCCCATGGTGGCGGCGAGCCCCACCGCGCTCGTGCCCGGATCCGAGGAACTGGTGGATCCTTCGCGAACGGGAGGGGTGGACGGCGCCGGCTGGCGCAGTTCCTCGCGGACCTTCACATAGTGCTGGTACTCGGTCGCCGCGGCCGCCGTGATGAGTGCCGTGGCGTTGAGTGCCATCGTGCGCAGTTGTTCGGGGTTGAGCCGCTGACCGACAGCGGCGAGTTCCGGGCGGTGTGGTGCGGAGCGCAGCGCCTCGTCGAGGAGCCGCTCGTAATCCTGGCGGTCCTCGCTCAGCAGGTGCTGCGGAACGCTGTTCATGTGCATCCCCCGATGCTCCGTAGGGCTTGGGACTCGGCATGCTGACGAGCCGTCGGGCAGAAACGGAGGGGAGCCTGCTACGGATAAGCCGATGGTAGAGCGGTGACGGCACAGGGTGACAGGGGGTTTCCAGAATTTGCCCCCGGACCGCACGTGTCCTCCATCGGAGGACGTCTGCCCCGAGAACGCTCAGCTATCCAGAGGAAGCTGCTGGACCAGCAGTTTTCCGGCCATGGTCACGCCGCCGTCCATCGCGATCGCGAGTTTGTCGGCGTACACATGAGGTTCTTCGACCGCGAGCGGCGGCGAGTTCTCCCCGTCCTCCGAGCCGACCTCGCCCCTGAGGTACGGAATGGGGCTGTGACCATGGACGATGCGCGAACCGCCGTACGTCTCCAGCAGCGAGCGGACCGCCTGCGCACCGCCGTCGTCGCGGAACGCGAAGCGCTTGGTGAACTTGCGGAAGAGGTCCCAGCACTCGTCCGCGTCGTTGCGGGTGAGGGTTTCGCGGATGGTGTCGTTGACCGCTTCGATGGAGTCGCCGTAGTCGAGATAGGCGGTCGTGTCGGAGTGCACGAGCAGATGTCCGTCGGCCAGTTCCATCGCGTCCAGGCGGGCCATCCACTGCAGATGATGGTCCTGGAGGCGCTCCATGTCGGTCTTCTGGCCGCCGTTGAGCAGCCAGGCGGCCTGGAAGGTGGCCGTTCCCGCGCCGGAGTTGACGGGGGTGTCCCCGAACCGCCTGGCGCCGAGGAGCAGCAGTTCGTGGTTGCCCATGAGCGCCTTGCAGTAGCCGCCGACCGCCGCGGCCTCCGCGGACAGCCGCATCACGAGGTCGATGACGCCGATGCCGTCGGGTCCGCGGTCGGTGAAGTCGCCGAGGAACCACAGCCGGGAGGTGCCGGCCGCCCAGCGCCCCTCGATGTCGATGAGCCCCTTCTCGTGGAGCGCGGAGACGAGTTCGTCGAGGTACCCGTGGACGTCACCGACGACGTACAGCGGACCCGGCCCCTCCTCGGGCTGCGGAATCTGCCCGGCCTCGGGGTCGACCGGCACCTGAACCGTGTCACCGCGGTTGATGACCGGCAGATCGCGCTCCGTCGGCGTGTAGCCCTCCGGCTCCGCGGCGGGGACGCCGACCTCGCCACGGGGCGGCTGGGCCGCGTAGGGGCCGGTGCCGCCGTACTGCTCCTGGGGCCCGGTGTACGGGTCGGCGTTCTGGTCGTACGGCTCGGCCGGCCGGTGGTACGGCCCGGGCGGTGCCGGCTGAGGTCCGGGCGGCTGCGCGTACGGACCGGCGTCGTGGACGTACGCCGGTACGCGGAAGTCGCGCACCGTGGGCGTCCGCACCGTCGGCGTCCGCATCTCGGGTCCCTGACCGGCCCCCTGAGTCATCGACCCCTCCACCACCATCGCGCCGCATCTGCACCGCGTCGGACTGCCTGGTCGCAGCGGCCCGCGGTGTCGTCCGCCCATCATAGGAATGCGGATCGCGCCATGTGATGACCCAGGGGTGGTGAATCGGAGCAGAACCCCAGTTCACCGTGGTTTTCTCCCGAATTGGGAGGGGCTTTCCGCGTTGGAGGTCACCCCTTCTCCGGAGACCTCGGCGGGCTGACGGTCGTCCGTGGCGGTCGGCGCTCGGAGGAGGTGCGCACGATCAGCTCCGTCGGTATCACCTGCTCGACCGGTTGGTCCGATTCGACCCCCTCGATGGCGTCGATGAGGAGCTGGACCACGGCCGTACCGATTCGTCTCGGTTTGAGAGAGAGCGTCGTGACGGGCGGCTCGGTGTTGGCGTAGACGGTGGACTCGCTGCAGCACACGAGGAGCAGATCCTCCGGTACGCGCAGTCCATAGCGTCTGGCCGCCGCGAGGAGGTCGGTGCCGTTCGGGTCGAACAGCCCGTAGACGGCGTCCGGCCGGTCGGGCCGGGCGAGCAGCCGGTCGGCCGCCACGGCCCCCGCGCACGGATCGTGCGCGGGATAGGCCTCGTACACGGGATCCTGGCCCACACGCTCGCACCAGCGCAGGTATGCGGTCGTGGAGAGGTGGGTGTACGTGTCCGTGGTCGTCCCGGTCAGCAGGCCGATCCTGCGGGCTCCGGCGGCGGCCAGGTGGTCGAGGATGCCCAGCACCGCGGCCTCGTGGTCGTTGTCCACCCAGGCGGTCACCGGCAGCGAGCCGGCCGGGCGGCCGTCCGAGACCACCGGTAAGCCCTGGCGGACCAGTTCGCTGACGACAGGGTCCTGGTCGGAGGGGTCGATGACGACCGTCCCGTCCAGGGCCACGTTCGACCACACGTCGTGGCGCGAGGTCGCCGGGAGGATGACCAGGGCGTAGCCCCGGGCGAGCGCGGCCGAGGTGGCGGCTCTGGCCATCTCCGCGAAGTACGCGAACTCCGTGAAGGTGAAAGGTTCGTCCCCGTAGGTCGTCACGGTCAGGCCGATGAGGCCCGACTTGCCGGTACGGAGGGTTCGGGCCGCCGCGGAGGGCCGGTAGCCCAGCCGATCGGCGACTTCGCGGACATGGCGTCTGGTGGCATCCGGGAGCCGTCCCTTGCCGTTGAGGGCGTCGGAGACCGTCGTAATGGAGACTCCGGCGGCCGCGGCCACGTCTCTGATGCCCGCCCGGCCCGGCCGGTTTCCTCGACGAGAGGTTTCCGACCGGCTCACCTGGTGCTTCCCTGCTGCTGTCATGGCGAGCCGATAGTAGGGCTCATGTGGTGGGGTAGTGCGGACGCATATGCACTCGTTGACAGGCACGTTTCTGCATGGTCATCTGCACTCAACTCCCTTGGAATGCAAGGGTGTTGACCGATACAATGGCAGTACGTCACTTGTCGACGCGCATGAGCCTGCCAAAGAGGCCATGTCTCGAAGAGGTCTCAACTCACCTTCACGGGGGATGCGCGCCACGGCGTGAGCTACCGGCGCAGGCTGTGATGGGCAGCGCGCCCCCTCTTTCGTACGCCTTCGGGCGGTGATGCCCGGGAGTGCGCACACGGATCTTCGGTGCCGGCCGGGAGACCGCTCCCGGGCCGTACGCAGCGGCGCCGAATCCTCTTAAGGTGAGCAGTATTGAGCCGGTGGTGAGATGAGCCGGAGACGGTCACGAGGAGGACTGCGGTGAGCGAGACGAGCCCCAAGCTGCGAGCCGAGCTGGAGGGTATCCCCACGTACAGGCCCGGGAAGCCCGCGGCGGTCTCGGACGGTCCGGTGGCGTACAAGCTGTCCTCCAACGAGAACCCCTATCCGCCGCTGCCGGGCGTGCTGGAGAGCGTGACCGCGGCGGCGGGGGCCTTCAACCGCTACCCCGACATGGCGTGCACGGGGCTGATGAGCGAGCTGGCGGAGCGGTTCGGGGTGCCGCTCACGCATCTGGCGACCGGCACCGGCTCGGTCGGCGTGGCCCAGCAGCTGGTGCAGGCGACCTCCGGACCGGGCGACGAGGTGATGTACGCCTGGCGGTCCTTCGAGGCGTACCCGATCATCACCCGGGTCAGCGCGGCGACGCCGGTCCAGGTGCCGCTGACGCCGGGGGACGTGCACGACCTCGACGCGATGGCGGACGCGATCACCGACCGGACGCGGCTGATTTTCGTCTGCAACCCCAACAACCCCACGGGTACGGCGGTGCGGCGGGCCGAGCTGGAACGGTTCCTCGACCGGGTGCCGGGCGATGTCCTGGTGGTTCTCGACGAGGCGTACCGGGAGTTCGTGCGCGATGTCGAGGTTCCGGACGGTGTCGAGCTGTACCGGGAGCGGCCGAACGTCTGCGTGCTGCGTACGTTCTCCAAGGCGTACGGTCTCGCCGGGCTGCGGGTCGGCTTCGCGATCGCGCATGAGCCGGTGGCGGCGGCGCTGCGCAAGACGGCGGTGCCCTTCGGGGTGAGCCAGCTCGCGCAGGACGCGGCGGTCGCCTCGCTGCGCGCCGAGGACGAGCTGCTCGGCCGGGTCGGGTCGCTGGTGACCGAGCGCACGCGCGTGGTCGAGACGCTGCGCGGCCAGGGCTGGACGGTGCCGGACACCCAGGCGAACTTCGTGTGGCTGCGGCTCGGGGAGCGCACCGTCGACTTCGCCGCCGTGTGCGAGCAGTCCGGGGTCGTCGTGCGGCCGTTCGCGGGCGAGGGGGTCCGGGTGACGGTGGGCGAGACCGAGGCCAACGACATCTTCCTGAAGACGGCGGAGGGCTTCCGCAAGGAGTTCTAGCCGAGCCGTCGCCCAAGCGGTCGATCAAGGCCCCGGCGCACCCCGCACTCCGCGGGGCGCCGGGGCCTTGTGGCGTTCGTCTCTTCCGGTGCCCGCGCACGCCCTCTGACCTGGCGCTTTGGGCCCGACACGGAGGCGCCCGCAGCTAGGTACCCCCACCTGTCACCGCTCGAACGGCCATGCGTCATAATTGCTTGTGAATGTGAACGCGTTCACAAGCGCGTCCCATTTGCCTCTGGATGTCTGGGGCAAGTGGGGCAAACTGCCGCGGTTACCACGGCGACGTAAGGAGTTGACGACGTGGAATTGGCATTGGCGCCGGAGACGATAGCGCGATGGCAGTTCGGCATCACCACCGTCTACCACTTCCTCTTCGTCCCGCTCACGATCTCGCTCGCCGCGCTCACCGCGGGCCTGCAGACCGCATGGGTGCGCACGGAGAAGGAGAAGTACCTCAGGGCCACCAAGTTCTGGGGCAAGCTCTTCCTGATCAACATCGCGATGGGTGTCGTCACGGGCATCGTGCAGGAGTTCCAGTTCGGCATGAACTGGTCCGACTACTCACGCTTCGTCGGTGACGTCTTCGGTGCTCCGCTCGCCTTCGAGGCCCTGATCGCCTTCTTCTTCGAGTCCACGTTCATCGGGCTCTGGATCTTCGGCTGGGACAAACTGCCGAAGAAGATCCACCTGGCCTGCATCTGGATGGTCTCGATCGGCACGCTGCTGTCCGCGTACTTCATCCTGGCGGCCAACTCCTGGATGCAGCACCCCGTGGGCTACCGCATCAACGAGAAGAAGGGGCGCGCCGAGCTCACCGACTTCTGGCTGGTCCTGACCCAGAACACGGCGCTCAACCAGGTGTTCCACAGCTTCTCGGCGGCCTTCCTGACGGGCGGCGCCTTCATGGTGGGCATCGCCGCGTTCCACCTGATGCGCAAGAAGCACATCCCGGTGATGCGGACCTCGCTCCGGCTCGGCCTGGTCACCATGGCTGTCGGCGGTCTGCTCACCGCGATCAGCGGGGACACCCTCGGCAAGGTCATGTACGAGCAGCAGCCCATGAAGATGGCCGCCGCGGAGGCCCTGTGGGACGGCGAGCAGCCGGCGCCGTTCTCGGTCTTCGCGTACGGGGACGTCGACAAGGGGCACAACTCCGTGGCCCTGGAGATCCCCGGGCTCCTGTCCTTCCTCGCCCACAGCGACTTCGACTCGTACGTGCCCGGCATCAACGACACCAACAAGGCCGAGCAGGAGAAGTTCGGCCCGGGCGACTACAAGCCCATCGTTCCCGTCGCCTACTGGGGCTTCCGGTGGATGATCGGCTTCGGAATGGCGTCCTTCTCCCTGGGCCTGTTGGGGCTGTGGCTCACGCGGAAGCGGTTCCTGCTGCCGGCCGCCCGGCGAACGGGGGAGGACGAGGTCCCGCATCTGGTGCTGCTGAAGAAGCCGCTCGGATCCAGACTCACCCGGCTGTACTGGCTCCTGGCCGTCTGGACGATGGCCTTCCCACTGATCGCCAACGCCTGGGGCTGGATCTTCACCGAGATGGGCCGCCAGCCGTGGGTCGTCTACGGCGTCATGCAGACCCGCGACGCGGTCTCCCCCGGTGTGTCGCAGGGCGAGATGATCACCTCGCTGGTCGTCCTCACGACGATCTACGCGATCCTCGCCGTCGTCGAGGTGAAGCTGCTCGCCAAGTACATCAAGGCCGGGCCGCCCGAGCTCACCGAGGCCGACCTCAACCCGCCCACGAAGATCGGCGGCGACCCCAGGGACGCCGACAAGCCGATGGCCTTCTCGTACTAGGCCCAGGGAGCTGCTGAGTCATGGAACTTCACGACATCTGGTTCGTCCTGATCGCCGTCCTGTGGATCGGTTACTTCTTCCTGGAGGGCTTCGACTTCGGGATCGGTGTTCTCACCAAGCTGCTCGCCCGCAACCGGACCGAGAAGCGGGTGCTGATCAACACCATCGGCCCGGTCTGGGACGGCAACGAGGTGTGGCTGCTCTCGGCGGGAGGCGCGACCTTCGCCGCCTTCCCCGAGTGGTACGCCACGCTCTTCTCCGGCTTCTACCTGCCCCTGCTGCTCATCCTCGTCTGCCTGATCCTGCGCGGAGTCGCCTTCGAGTACCGGGCGAAGCGGCCCGAGGAGCAGTGGCAGCGCAACTGGGAGAACGTGATCTTCTGGACCTCGCTGCTCCCGGCCTTCCTGTGGGGCGTGGCCTTCGGCAACATCGTCCGAGGCGTGAAGATCGACCAGAACTTCGAGTACGTGGGCAGCCTCGGGGACCTGCTCAACCCGTACGCCATCCTGGGCGGTCTGGTGACGCTGACGCTGTTCACCTTCCACGGGGCGGTGTTCGCGGCGCTCAAGACCCTCGGTGACATCCGGGAACGGGCGCGGAAGCTGGCTCTGCGACTCGGACTGGTGACGGCCGTACTCGCACTGGTCTTCCTGCTCTGGACCCAGGCCGAGAGCGGCGACGGCAAGAGCCTGGTCGCACTGGTCGTGGCGGTGGTCGCGCTGGTCGTGGCGATCGGGGCGAACCAGGCAGGGCGTGAGGGCTGGGCCTTCGCACTGTCCGGCCTCACCATCGTCGCCGCGGTCGCGATGCTCTTCCTGACGCTCTTCCCGAACGTCATGCCGTCCTCGCTCAACGACGAGTGGAGCCTGACGGTCACCAACGCCTCGTCGAGCCCGTACACGCTGAAGATCATGACGTGGGGTGCGGTGATCACGACACCCGTGGTCATGCTCTACCAGGGCTGGACGTACTGGGTGTTCCGCAAGCGGATCGGCACCCAGCACATCGCCGAAACCGTGCACTGAGGCCCGATGAATCCGGGGGTATGTTTCACGTGAAACATGCCCCATGAGAAGAAGGTGTGTTTCACGTGAAACATGCCTGCTTGACCCGAGGGTGTGTTTCACGTGAAACCGATCGACCCGCGACTTCTCCGGTACGCCCGAGCCACCCGCCTCTTCCTGATGGCGGTCGTCGGCCTGGGGGTTGTGGGGGCGGCGCTGGTCGTCGCCCAGGCCATGCTCATCGCCGAAGTAGTGGTCGGCGCTTTCCAGCACGGGCTGTCGACGGGTGAACTCCGCACGCCACTCCTGCTGCTGGCGGCGGTCGCGGTCGGTCGCGCGCTCATCTCCTGGCTGACCGAACTCGCCGCGCACCGGGCGAGTGCGGCGGTCAAGTCGGAGCTGCGGGGGCGGTTGCTGGAGCGGGCCGGCGCGCTCGGCCCGGAGTGGCTGAGCGGGCAGCGGACCGGGTCCCTGATCGCGCTCGCCACCCGCGGGGTGGACGCTCTGGACGACTACTTCTCCCGCTATCTGCCGCAGTTGGGGCTCGCGGTGGTCGTACCCGTCGCCGTGCTCGCGCGGATCGTCACCGAGGACTGGGTGTCGGCGGCGATCATCGTCGGCACCCTGCCGCTCATCCCGATCTTCATGATGCTCATCGGCTGGGTCACGCAGTCCCAGATGGACCGCCAGTGGCACCTGCTGTCCCGGCTCTCGGGGCACTTCCTGGACGTGGTCGCGGGACTGCCCACGCTCAAGGTCTTCGGACGGGCCAAGGCGCAGGCCGAGTCCATCCGGCGGATCACCGGGGAGTACCGGCAGGCGACCATGCGGACCCTGCGGATCGCCTTCATCTCGTCCTTCGCGCTGGAGCTGCTCGCCACGATCTCGGTCGCCCTGGTCGCGGTGACCATCGGAATGCGGCTCGTCCACGGGGAGATGGCGCTGTACGACGGGCTGGTCGTGCTGATCCTCGCGCCCGAGGCCTATCTGCCGCTGCGGCAGGTCGGGGCGCAGTACCACGCGGCGGCGGAGGGGCTGTCGGCCGCCGAGGAGATCTTCTCGGTCCTGGAGACGCCTGTGCGGAAGTCCGGGGCCGGTGCAGTGCCCGCAACCGGGGGACTGCGCTTCGAGGGCGTGACGGTCCGGTACCCCGAGCGGTCGTCCGACGCGGTGTCGGACGTGTCCTTCGAGGTCCGGCCCGGAGAGACGGTGGCGCTCGTCGGCCCCAGCGGCGTGGGCAAGACGACGCTCCTGAACGCGCTGCTGGGGTTCGTGCGGCCCACAGCGGGGCGCGTCGCCGTCGGGGGAGTCGATCTCGCGGAAGCCGACCTGGCGGAATGGCGTTCGCAGGTCGCCTGGGTGCCGCAGCGGCCCCATCTGTTCGCCGGGTCCGTCGCCGAGAACGTACGGCCGGCGCGGCCGGGCGCGGACGACTCCGCGGTGCGGGAGGCGCTGGCCGACGCCGGGGCCCTGGAGTTCGTGGACGCGCTGCCCGACGGGGTGCGCACGGTCCTCGGCGAGGACGGTGCCGGGCTGTCCGCCGGGCAGCGGCAACGGCTCGCGCTGGCCCGGGCGTTCCTCGCGGACCGGCCGGTACTGCTGCTGGACGAGCCGACGGCCGCGCTGGACGGGGCGACCGAGGCCGAGGTCGTGGAGGCGGTCCGGCGCCTCGCCGTAGGACGGACCGTGCTCCTGGTCGTCCACCGGCCGGCCCTGCTGGGGGTGGCCGACCGGGTGGTGCGGCTGGAACCCGTGGCTTCGCCGGACCGTGCCGCGTGGTCCGGCGGTACGGGGACGCGTCGCTCCGATGTGGTGGCGTCCGAGCCCACGGCAGGCACGGAGAAGGCGGCACCGCTCCCGGAGAGGCGGGGTGGCGTGCTCGCGCGCGTTCGGGCCATGGCCGGGCCGCGCCGTGGGCGGCTCGCGTTGGCCCTGCTGCTCGGCAGCCTCGCGCTCGGGAGCGCCGTCGGCCTCATGGCCACCTCGGGCTGGCTCATCTCCAGGGCCTCACAGCAGCCGCCCGTGCTGTACCTGATGATCGCCGTGACGGCCACAAGGACGTTCGGGATCGGGCGGGCCGTCTTCCGGTACGCCGAGCGGCTGGTGTCGCACGAGGCGGTGCTGCGGATGCTCGCCGACACCAGGGTCGCCGTGTACCGGCGCCTCGAACGGCTGGCGCCCGCGGGACTGCGTACGACCCGGCGCGGTGACCTCCTCTCGCGGCTCGTCAGCGATGTCGACGCGCTGCAGGACTACTGGCTGCGCTGGCTGCTGCCCGCCGCCGCGGCGGCCGTCGTGTCCGCCGGTTCGGTCGGGTTCACGGCCTGGCTGCTGCCCGAGGCGGGTGCCGTTCTCGCCGTGGGGCTGCTGGCCGCCGGTGTGGGCGTTCCGCTGCTGACCGGCGCGGTCGCGCGCCGCGCCGAGCGCCGGCTGGCACCGGCACGCGGAGTACTGGCGACCCGGGTGGCCGATCTCCTTACGGGAACGGCCGAGTTGACGGTCGCCGGCGCGCTCCCCGCCCGCACCGCGGAGGCGCGGCGGGCCGACGCGGAACTCACCCGCATCACCTCGCGGGCCGCCACCGCCACCGCGCTCGGCGACGGACTGACCGCGCTGATCTCAGGCCTCACCGTCACGGCCGCCGCACTCGTGGGCGCCCAGGCGGTCGCCGACGGACGGCTCAGCGGCGTGGCGACGGCCGTCGTCGTCCTCACCCCACTGGCCGCCTTCGAGGCCGTCCTGGGGCTGCCGCTCGCCGCCCAGTACCGACAGCGGGTGCGCAAGAGCGCGGAGCGCGTGTACGAGGTACTGGACGCGCCCGAGCCCGTACGGGAGCCGGAGCGGCCGGCGAAGGCGCCCGAATCGCCGTTCCCGGTCGTGGTGAAGGCCTTGGCCGCCCGCCACGGAGGACAGGAGCGGGACGCGGTCGCCGGGGTGGACCTGGTGCTCGAACGCGGGCGCCGGACCGCCGTCGTCGGGCCGTCCGGATCCGGCAAGACGACGCTGGCGCAGGTGCTGCTGCGCTTCCTGGACCCACGTGGGGGGACGTACACGCTGGGCGGAGTGGACGCGTTCGGCATGGACGGCGACGACGTGCGGCGCATGGTCGGGCTCTGCGCGCAGGACGCGCATCTCTTCGACAGCTCGGTGCGGGAGAACCTGCTGCTCGCACGGAAGGACGCGACCGACTCCGCACTGCGGGACGTACTGGGGCGGGTGCGGCTGCTCGACTGGGCCGACGGCCTGCCCGACGGGATCGACACGTTGATCGGGGAGCACGGCGCACGGTTGTCCGGGGGACAGCGGCAGCGGCTGGCGCTCGCCCGTGCGCTGCTCGCGGACTTCCCCGTGCTGGTCCTCGACGAGCCCGCGGAACACCTCGACCTGGCCACCGCCGACGCGCTCACCGCCGACCTGCTGGCCGCGACCGAGGGGCGTACGACGTTGATGATCACGCACCGGCTGGCAGGGCTCGAAGCGGTGGACGAGGTGATCGTCCTGGACGGGGGACATGTGGTGCAGCGGGGCGCGTTCGACGAGCTGGTGCGCGCGCAGGGGCCGTTGCGGGAGATGTCCGAGCGGGAGAGCAGGACGGAGATGGCGCTCCTCGCACGGTGAGGACTTCTGGCGGGACGACGGAACGACGGAACGACGGGCGACGGACGATCGGACAGGGTTCGACTTTCCCTGGCAAATGGGACTAACTAGGCTCGGTGCATGTCAGTCGAGCCGGACCCCGGTGGCACCCCGAACCCAGACGACGTACCGCGCCTGCTGGACGCGATGCGGGCGGTCGGAAGCGGTCTGCAGCTGAGGTCCACGCTGGAGCGGATCTGTGAGACCGCGGCGGAGCTGGCGGACGCGCGGTACGCGGCGGTGGAGCTGACGGCGGAGTGCGGGGACGGCCTCGCCGAGCATGCGGACAAGGACACCGACGGGCGGGCGGTCCGGCGGATCGGGCGGCTGCCGGACGGGTACGAGGAGGTCTCGCAGCCGTCCGCGGCCGGCTTCCTGGGCGTCCCCATCCGCGTGCAGGGCGAGAGCCTCGGCACCTTCTACCTCGCCGAGAAGCGCGACGGGGGCCCGTTCGGCGAGCACGACCTCGACATGGTGCGGGTACTGGCGCGTGAGGCGGGCATCGCGGTGGGGAACGCGCGACTGTACGGGGCCGCCAAACGGCGTGAGCGCTGGATCGACGGATCCGTGGCCGTCACCACCGCGCTGCTCTCCGGAGGAGACGCCGACGAAGCCCTCCAGGTGGTCGCCGAACAGGCCCGCCGACTCTCCGACTCGATGGCCGGACTCGTGCTGCTGCCCGCTGCGGCGGGCGGACTGGAGATCGTCGCCGTCGCGTCCGAGCACCCGGCGAGGGCACTGGGCCTCGTCGTGCCGCCCGAGAACGCGGTGGCGGGCCAGATCCTCGCGGGGAAGGCCGTGTTCGTCGAGGACGCGGCCTCGGATCCGCGGATGCTCGCCGACCTCTCCCGGGGCTACGGGCCGACGATGCTCCTTCCGCTCCGGAGCGGCGGCCGGGTCCTGGGGACCCTCGTCATGGCGCGCGCGGCGGGCGCGCGTCCGTTCACGGACGCCGAGCGCACCCTGGCCGCGCAGTTCGCCTCGCAGGCCGCGCTCGCGCTGATGATGGCCGAGGCGCAGCGGGACCGGGAACAGCTCGCGGTCTACGAGGACCGTGACCGGATCGCCCGTGACCTGCACGATCTCGTCATCCAGCGGCTGTTCGCCACCGGGATGCTGTTGGAGAACGCACAACGGCGGTCCGTGCTGCCCGAGGTGCGCCAGGGCGTCGGCAAGGCGGTCGACGCACTCGACGTCACCATCCAGGAGATCCGCACGGCCATCTTCGCGCTCCAGCAGGGACCGGCGGAGTTTCCCACGGGGCTGCGGACGCGCGTTCTGCGTGAGATCAACATGGCCGCCGTGCCGCTCGGCTTCAAGCCGTCACACCGATTCGTCGGCCGCGTCGACACGGTGGTCGGCGAACTCACGGCCAAGAACCTCATCGCGGCCCTCCGCGAAGCCCTGTCCAACGCCTTCCGGCACGCGGGAGCGTCCCGTATCGACGTCACCGTGGACGCGACGGTACGGCTCCCGGACGAGGAGCCCGGTGTACGTCTGACGGTCGCGGACGACGGTGTCGGTATCCCCGAAGGGGGTCGACGCAGCGGATTGAAGAACCTGAAGCGGCGCGCGGAGTCGCTCGGCGGGGACAGCTGGTACGGCCCGGGGTCCGGAAAGGACGGCGGCGGCACATCGGTGGTCTGGGAGGCGCCGTACTGAACCCCGGGCGGGACGGGCCCTGTCGGCCGGACTGCCGGGCGGACGCGTGGAGCGGCTCGCCGAAACGGCCTCGGCGGGACCCCTGTTCGGCCCAACGCAGTGGTCCGTCCGTGCCGACCGCTCCCCCAGGTGCACGAGGTGAACAGGACCGGAGGCGTCCCCGCGCGACACGATCCATGTCATGCGCTCACGTCGCCGTCACCGTCCCCTGCTCGTCACGCTGCTGTCGTGCGCGCTGGCCGTTCTGATGGCCGGACCCACGGCGGCCACCGGAGACGCCGACAGCTCCGACAGCTCCGACAGTTCAGACAGCACCGGCGGGGTCGGCGTTGAGGTCGTGCGGCTGTACGAGGAGGTGTCCCTGGCGACGCAGCAGTACGAGGCGGGGCGCCGCGAGGCCGAGGCACAGCGGGGCCGGACCCAGCGGCTGGAACGGCTTCTCGACCGGGAGCGGCAGGACATCGCCCTGCTGCACGGGGACCTCGGCCGCATCGCGCGCGCCCAGTACCGCGACGGCGGTGGACTCCCGCACACCGCGCGGATGCTGCTCGCGGACAGCCCCGAGGAGCTGATGCGCGGTCAGCGTGCCGTCCGGCAGGCGGACCTCGCGGTCGACAACGCCGTCACCAGGAGCCGCCGGGCCGAGAGCAGGCTCGCCGCCGACGAGTCGAGGGCGGCCTCCGCCCGGCGGGCGCTGGAACGGCGCAACGACGAACTCGCCGAGATCAAGCAGGGCATCGAACGCAAGCTGGAGGAGGCCCAGGGGACGCTCCAGGGGCAGGCGGACGCCTCGGTCGCCGCGGGCGCCTGCCGGGGTTCCGCGCGGCTGGACCAGCCGGACACGGCCTTCACCCGGCGATGGGTCCCGCCGGTGGAGACGTACGGGCTCTCCGCGGGATTCGGCAGCGGCGGTGAACGCTGGGCGAGCCGGCACACCGGGCAGGACTTCGCGGTGGACATCGGTACGCCGGTGCGTTCGGTGGGCAAGGGGCGGGTGGTGAAGGTGTCGTGCGGCGGGCCGTTCGGCATCGAGGTCGTGGTGAGGCACGCGGGCGGTTACTACACGCAGTACGCCCATCTGGCGGCCGTCACCGTGGACCAGGGGGAGCGGGTGTCCGTCGGGCAATGGGTCGGCCAGTCGGGCACGACCGGCAACTCGACGGGCCCGCATCTGCACTTCGAGGTACGCCTGACCCCGCGGTCGGGCTCGGCGATCGATCCGCGGGAGTGGCTCGCCGAGCGGGGAGTCGAGCTGTAGGCCGGGAAGGGGGTCGCCTGTGGCCGGGGGCGAGCCGATGGCCGCCCGTGGCCGGCGAACGCGGCCACCGACGGCCGGGGGCCCGTTCCCGGCGGTGTTCCGCCCCCGCCGGTGTTCCGCTTCTACCGGTGTTCCGCGAGTATCCGCTCGATCACCACGGCCACGCCGTCCTCGGTGTTGGCGGCCGTGCGTCCGGACGCCGCGGCGATCACGTCGGGGTGCGCGTTGCCCATCGCGTACGACGTGCCCGCCCAGGTGAGCATCTCCACGTCGTTCGGCATGTCACCGAAGGCGACGACCTCTTCGTGCGAGATACCGCGCTCGGCGCAGCACAGCGCGAGGGTGCTGGCCTTCGATACGCCGGGGCCGCTGATCTCCAGCAGCGCGCTGGGGCTGGACCGGGTCACGTTGGCCCGGTCGCCGATGGCCAGCCGGGCGGTCATGAGGAAGTCGTCCGGGGCGATCTCGTGGTGGTACGCGAGGATCTTGAGCACCGGTTCGTCCGCCCCCGGGGCATCCGGCGCCAAGAGCTTCTCGGCGGGCGCGAGGGAGTCGGGAGCCTCCAGGTGCAGCTTCGGGTAGGCGGGCTCCTGGTAGAAGCCGTACGTCTGCTCGATGGCGAAGAGGGTGCCCGGAGCGGCGTCGCGCAGCAGCCGTACGGCGTCGAGCGCGTTCTCCCGCGCCAGTTCCCGCACCTTGACGAAGCGGTGGGCGCCGGGGCCGCCGTGCAGATCGACCACGGCGGCGCCGTTTCCGCAGATGGCAAGTCCGTGACCATGGACGTGATCACTCACGACGTCCATCCAGCGAGCCGGGCGCCCGGTCACGAAGAAGACCTCGATGCCGGCCTCCTCGGCGGCGGCCAGGGCGGCCACCGTGCGCGGCGAGACGGACTTGTCGTCGTGCAGCAGGGTGCCGTCGAGGTCCGTGGCGATCAGGCGGGGCGGGAGGGGGGAGGCCGGAATCCCGGGCCGTCGGGTCGCTGAGGTCACTCCGTCATTCTCCCGCATATGCGCGCACGGGCGTGCGGCGGTCCGCACATGTGAGTGACACAGCCCTTGACCTGCAGTTTTGCCAGACGCAGCCCGGTGGGCGGACGGCAGTCGGGGGCGCGCCCGGTAGGGGGTGGGGGTGGTGGGGGGGGGGGGGGGAACGCCGCGAGCAACCCGGAACGACCTGCGGCCGCGTACCGGGCCGTACCCCCTCCCCACCGGGCGTGCGACCCGGTTGAGCAACCGGGTGTCCGCCCCAGCTGGGCAACCGGGCGTCAGCCCAGTTGCGACACCGCTTCCAGCGCGATCTGCTCGAAGACCTTCTCGTCCGCAGCGAAGTCGGAGTCCGGGATGGGCCAGTGGATCACGATGTCCGTGAAGCCCAGCTCCTTGTGGCGGCCCGCGAAGTCGACGAACGCGTCGAGAGACTCCAACGGACGTCCGCGGTCCGGGGTGAAGCCGGTGAGCAGGACCTTGTCGAGCTCGCGCACATCGCGGCCGGCCGTCTCGCACGCGGCGGTCAGCTTCTCCAGCTGACCACGGAGGGCGTCCACCGACTGGTCGGGCGTGCCCGCCTCGAAGAGCTTCGGGTCCCCGGTGGTCACCCACGCCTGCCCGTGCGCGGCGGCGAGCCGCAGCCCGCGCGGCCCGGTGGCGGCCACCGCGAAGGGCAGCCGGGGGCGCTGGACGCAGCCGGGGATGTTGTAGGCCTCACGCGCCGAGTAGAACGTGCCGTCGTACGACACGGTGTCCTCGGTGAGCAGCCGGTCGAGCAGCGGTACGAATTCGGCGAAGCGGTCGGCCCGCTCGCGCGGCGTCCACGGCTCCTCGCCGGTGCGCAGCAGCGTCGTGGCGTCGAAGCCGGAACCGCCCGCGCCGATGCCCAGCGTGATCCGGCCACCGGAGATGTCGTCGAGCGAGATCAGTTCCTTGGCGAGGGCCACCGGGTGCCGGAAGTTCGGGGAGGTGACCAGCGTGCCGAGGCGCAGCCGGTCGGTGGCGCCCGCGGCGGCGGTCAGCGTCGGCACGGCGCCGTACCAGGGGCCCTCGCGGAACGTCCGCCATGCCAGGTGGTCGTACGTGAAAGCGGTGTGGAACCCGAGCTGCTCGGCGCGCTGCCAGGTGGAACGCCCTCCCTCGTGCCAGCGGAGGTACGGCAGGATCACGGTGCTCAGACGCAGACTCATGTCGCAGAGCCTAAGCGCAGCCGTGCGGCACACCGAAGCGGCCGACCGGCGGTTGACCGGCGAGCGGTCGGTGAGTGATCGGCGAGTAATCGGTACGTGGCCCCATCAGGCCCCGACTCCCGGTGTCTGGCTCCCGCGAGCGGCCCGGTTCCCCGGCCTCAGTGCGTGGCCGGAAACCGCAGGTAGCGCGGGGGTACGGCGGCCGTGAGCCAGACGCCGTTGGCGCTGACCGTGAAGACATGGCCGTCGCGGCTCATGGCGCCGGCGTCCACGGAGAGCACGACGGGGCGGCCACGGCGCGCTCCGACGCGGGTCGCCGTCTCGCGGTCGGCCGACAGGTGCACGTCGTGCCGGTTCATGGGCCGCAGGCCCTCGGCGCGGATCGCGTCCAGACTGCGGGCGACGGTGCCGTGATAGAGGTACGCGGGCGGGGTCGCCGACGGCAGACCCAGGTCGACCTCCACGGAGTGGCCCTGGCTGGCGCGGATCCGGGTGCCTTCGATCGCGAAGCGCCGCTTGTCGTTGTGGGCCACCACGTGGTCGAGCTCGCTCCGGGTGAAGCGGAAGCCGTGTGCCGCCGCCGCGGCCATCAGCGTGCCGATCTCGACCCAGCCGCCCTCGTCGAGCGTGAGCCCGATCCGCTCGGGCTGATGCCGCAGATGCTTCGAGAGGTACTTCGACACCTTTACGGTGCGCCTCTCGTCGAGACCGCTTCTGTTCGGGTCGGTCCCGGCGGTCGGATCATTTCCCGCGCGGTCGTTTTCGTTCATCCCGTCAGGGTGCCTGGAGAGACACTGATCACGCGATTGATTTTGGCCCGGAGGTTTGATCCACAGCCAAATGCGTTATCCACAGGCTCAGTTGGGGATTCTGTGGACAACTTCCTTCTCATTCACAGGGGTTCGTCAACTTCCGCCGTCCGAGGGCCCTGTGCGGCCAGCGCGTCCAAGCCTCTTGCCCTGACCTCGCGTTCGGCGGCCAGCGCGATGAACTCGGCCGCGTGCTCCGCGCCGACAAGGCTTTCCACAGCGGTCATTGTCGTCGCGGGTACCGCCACGGTGCGTGTCCCGTCCACACCTGGCCGGACCTGCTCCACACCCAGGTGCCGGCGCAGCTCCCGGTGGGCGAACAACTGCATGGCCCGAGCCAGTTCGGCGTCCACCGTCTGACGGGCGAGCGGCCGCAGCCGACGTACGAGATCGGCCGCTTCCGTGGCGTCGGCGTCGTTCGGCGGATGTTCGCCGAGATAACGGGCGAAGACGTGCTCGGCCGTGAACTCCAGGAACCGCGAGGCGATGTGCTCGACCTGACCCCTCAACTCCCGCAGATGGCCGGCGATCGCGGACAGCGGAACGCCCGCCTCGTACAACTCGGCCGCCACCGCCAGCTCCTGGGGGCTCGGTACGAGGAACATGTCCTCCTGGCCCGGATTCTGGCCCGGAATTCTTTCGAGCACTCCCAGTTCGACCGCTTCGGCGACCGCCGCGTCGTCCGAGCGCCCGCCGAACCGTTCGTCGAGCTCGGCCCGCGAGATACGGACCGCCTCCTCGTCCGTCCACGGCCCGTCCACCTCGGCGACCAGGCCGAGCACGCCTCCCAGGCCACGCCCCGCGTCCCAGGCCTCCAACAACTCCTTGATGGAGGCCAGGGTGTAGCCGCGGTCCAGCAGGTCCGCGATCTGCCGCAGCCGGGCCAGATGCGTGTCCGCGTAGACGTTGGCGCGCCCGCGCCGCTCCGGTCGGGGGAGCAGCCCGCGGTCCTGATAGGCGCGGATCGTCCGGACCGTGGCGCCACTGCGGTGCGCCAGGTCCTCGATCCGGTACGCGGCGCCGGCCGGTTCGTCGATCACGGTTCCTGCCCTCCCGAGTCCCCGTGGCCCTCCCGGGTCCTCGTCGCTATGCGATCGCTGCCCTGCCGATCGCCCCCGCCGCCGCCCGAGCGGCGGGCGACAGCGCCAGATACTCGACCGCGCGGCGCATCGAACCCTCCTGCGAGGGATGGTACGAGCGCCGCAGATAGCGCGGCACGGCCGAGCCCAGCTCCTTCCACGTGGGCAGCAGCCCCTTGCGCACCGCCCGGTTGTGCTCCTTGAGCGAATAACGCAGCCGGCCCGCCAACCGCGGGTCGTGGCGTATCAGATAGGCCGCGCCCCACGCCCACATGTACAGCATCACAGGAGCCGTGACCGCCATGCCCGCCACCCGGCGCGCATACCGGGGCAGGCCCTCGCCGCCGCAGTGCTGGTACATGTCGAAGGCGACCGCGCGGTGCTCGACCTCCTCCGCGCCGTGCCAGCGCAGCAGGTCGAGCATGACCTCGTCGGAGCCCGCATCGTCCAGTCCCCCGGCGGCCAGCACCCAGTCGCCCAGCACCGCGGTGAACTGCTCTATGGCCGCGACCACCGAGAGCCTCAAGCACAGCCACTCCCGGGCCGGTATCCGGCCCAGCGGCGGAGTCTCGCCCAGGATCCTGCGGAACAGGAACTCGACGTGCCTGGTGTACGCGTCCGTGTCCAGCCGCTGCGCCGCCAGATGGTCCAGCACGTACGAGTGCTGCACGCTGTGCGTCGCCTCCTGGCCCATGAACCCCTTGACGTCCTTGAGGAGTTCGGGGTCGGTGACCAGCGGCAGGCCTTCCTTGAAGACCTTGACGAACCACCGCTCCCCCGCGGGCAGCAGCAGATGCAGCACGTTGATGACGTGGGTGGCGGTCGGTTCGTCCGGTATCCAGTGGAGCGGGGTCTCCTCCCAGTCGAAGGAGACCCGGCGGGGCGTGATGGTGTGGTGCTCGGTCACAGCGGTGGCTCCATCCGTGCGATCGCGCGCAGCGCCCTGGGGGCGAAACGGGACATGAGTCGGCCGCCGCGCGCCTCCACGGTCACGGGCACCACGGCCTGGTTGCGGACGACGGCCCGCACGATGGCCTCGGCGACCTTCTCCGGCGGGTAGTTGCGCAGCCCGTACAGCCGCGCGGACCTCTTCTGGCGCCGCTTCTCCTCGGCGGCGTCGACTCCCGTGAAGCGGGCGGTCGAGGTGATGGCGGTGTTGACGAACCCGGGGCAGATAGCCGAGACGCCGATGCCCTGGCCCGCCAGCTCGGCGCGCAGGCACTCGCTGAGCATCAGCACCGCCGCCTTGGAGGTGCTGTAGGCGGGCAGCGCCTTCGACGGCAGATACGCGGCCGCCGACGCGGTGTTGACGATGTGGCCGCCCTGCCCGCGCTCGGCCATCTGCTTCCCGAAGAGCCGGCAGCCGTGGATCACACCCCACAGATTGACGTCGAGGACCTTCCGCCAGTCCTCCACGGTGGTGTCGAGGAAGGAGCCGGACAGTCCGATCCCGGCGTTGTTCACCAGGACGTCCACCACCCCGTACTCCGCGGCGACCTTCGCGGCGAGCTGCTCCATGGCCCGCTCGTCCGAGACGTCGACCGTCTCGGCCCAGGCCTCCGGGGCGCCGGCGAGGCGGGACAGCTCCGCGGTGCGCGCCGCGCTCTCCGCGTCCCGGTCGACGGCCACCACGCGCGCGCCGGCCTCGGCGAACGCGAAGGCGGTGGCCCGTCCGATGCCGCTGCCCGCGCCGGTGACCAGCACGAGCTGCCCGCCGAAGCGGTCGGCGTGCGGGCCGCTCACCGCGGGCGTGGGCCGTCCGCCCTCGGTCGAGTTCACGAACTCGGTGATCCAGGCGGCCAGCTGGTCGGGCCGGGTGCGCGGGACCCAGTGCTTCGCCGGGAGGGTGCGGCGCACCAGCCGCGGGGCCCACTGCTCCAGTTCGTCGTAGAGCCGCTCCGACAAGAACGCGTCCCCGAGGGGAGTGATGAGCTGCACGGGCGCGTGCGCGTACGCGTCGTCGCGGGGCCTGCGCAGGCGCGGGCGGACGTTGTCGCGGTACAGCCATGCTCCGTGGGCCGCGTCCGTGGGCAGCGACGAGGTCGGATAGTCGCCCGCGGGGACCTTCTCCAGCCGGCGCAGGATCTTCGGCCACTGCTTGCCGAGGGGGCCGCGCCAGGCCAGTTCGGGCAGGACGGGGGTGTGCAGCAGGTACACGTACCAGGACTTGGCGCCCTGGCCGAGCAGTTGACCGACCCTGCGGGGCGTCGGGCGGGACACCCGCTTCTTGATCCAGTGCCCGAAGTGGTCGAGGGAAGGCCCGGACATCGACGTGAAGGAGGCGATCCGCCCCTCCGTGCGCTTGACCGTGGTGAACTCCCAGGCCTGCACCGAACCCCAGTCGTGGCCCACCAGGTGCACCGGCCGGTCCGGGCTGACCGCGTCCGCGACCGCCAGGAAGTCGTCCGTCAGCTTCTCCAGGGTGAATCCGCCGCGCAGGGGCCGGGGCGCGGTGGACCTGCCGTGGCCGCGCACGTCGTACAGCACGACATGGAAGCGCTCGGCCAGGCGCCCCGCGACCTCGGACCACACCTCCTTGGAGTCCGGGTAGCCGTGCACGAGCACCACCGTCGGCTGTGTCGCCGGATCACCCCACTCGGCGACACACAGCTCGACCCCGCCCGTGCGCACCCACCGCTCGCGCGCACCCCGGAGGGTCACTTGTTCTTCGCCATGGGTCACTTGTCCTCCGCCCAGCGCCGCACGTGCGGCAGATCGTCGTCCAGCCAGAACGCGCTCTGCTCGGGGTCCCGGGAATCGGTGACCACGAGGATCTCCTCGAACTTCGCGCCCGTGCCCCGGAATCCGAGGTGCGGTTCGACCGCCCACAGGCCCGGATGCGGCGGGTGGTCGGAGAAGCGGTACGGCGACCACAGGGGCGACCAGCCGTCGCGGTGGCCGTGGAGCGCGTCGCTCGCCAGACCCTTGAGGGACTGCGTGCCGAATCCGAACAGGCGCGGTGACCAGCGCCGCTCGCGGACGCGGTCCACCTTGTGCGCGATCACGCCGAAGGGATACGCCCGATGACGGTTCGCGTAGCCCTGGCGGACCATGAGCCGGTCCACGTCCTCGTAGATCTCCCGCAGCGGGCGCCGCTCGCGCACCTCGCGCAGGAGCAGCTCGCGGTGCGCCTCCAGATCGGCGAGCAGCCGGTCCTGCACGGGGTTCGGCCCCAGCGAGCCGGAGTACCCGATGTCCGCGGTGCAGCCGTTGAGCACCGGAGCCGTGTCGAGGATGAACGGCATCCCCGGCTCCAGGCGTCTGTTCGTCGGGAAGAACTGCAGCGGGATCCGGAAGCCCGTGAACGCCGTTCGGTCCCCGAACCACGCGAAGGGCAGGTGGAACCAGTCCCGGACCCCGCGCTCACGCAGCCAGTCGCGCTGCATCCGCGCCGCCTCGCGCTCGGTCACACCCGGCTTCAGCTGCGCGGCCACCGCTTCGGCGCACGCGTACGCGAGCCGCTGCACCTCTCTGAATCCGCTGAGCTCCGCCGCGAGCGGGCCCGGTGGGGCCACTGCTGAGGTCATGTCACCGTCCGTTCCAAGCCCACTGCCGTACGCGCCCGTAACTTGACACTGATGAATGTGACAATTGTTGGCGGCTGCGTCAATAGGTGGGTGCGAGGCCTGTGGAAAACCGTGTGGTTGTGGACAACCCGGCCGACCCGGGCGACCCGGGCACTGTGGTGGCCGCGGGTTGTTCGACCTGAGGGGGACCCCTACGGGCCCGTACGACTGGAGAGTGACGGCGATACAGCTCCCAGGTCTGACGACTGATGTGGTCTGCGCCACTACCTTCGGAATGTGACTGTGATCGCGACCGAAAGCCTGAGCAAGCGGTTCCCCCGGGTGACCGCTCTTGACCGGCTCTCCGTGGACGTCGGACCCGGTGTGACCGGACTCGTCGGAGCCAACGGAGCCGGCAAGTCCACACTGATCAAGATCCTGCTGGGTCTGTCCCCCGCCACCGAGGGCCGCGCCGCGGTGCTCGGACTCGATGTCGCCACCAAGGGCGGCGACATCCGGGAGCGCGTGGGGTACATGCCCGAGCACGACTGTCTGCCGCCCGACGTCTCGGCCACCGAGTTCGTCGTCCACATGGCGCGCATGTCCGGCCTGCCCCCGGCGGCGGCCCGCGAGCGCACCGCGGACACGCTGCGCCACGTCGGCCTCTACGAGGAGCGGTACCGCCCCATCGGCGGCTACTCGACGGGCATGAAGCAGCGCGTGAAGCTCGCGCAGGCGCTGGTCCACGACCCGCAGCTGGTCTTCCTCGACGAGCCGACGAACGGCCTCGACCCGGTCGGCCGCGACGAGATGCTCGGCCTCATCCGCCGCATCCACACCGACTTCGGCATCTCCGTCCTGGTCACCTCGCACCTGCTCGGCGAGCTGGAGCGCACCTGCGACCACGTCGTCGTCATCGACGGCGGCAAGCTCCTGCGGTCCAGCTCCACCACGGACTTCACGCAGCGCACGGCGATCCTCGCGGTCGAGGTCACCGACACGGACGAGCACCCGGACGGCACCGGCGCACTGCGCGAGGTGCTGCACGCGCGCGGGGTCGAGACCCACGACGGCAGCGGCCTGCCGGGCGCGGGCCACATCCTCCTGCTCACCGCGCAGGGCGAGGAGACGTACGACCTCGTACGGGACGTCGTCGCCGACCTGGGCCTCGGTCTGGTGCGCATGGAGCAGCGCAGGCACCACATCGCGGAGGTCTTCAAGGACAGCGACGAACAGGCGGCCAGGGACGCCCAGGCGCAGGCGGCGGCCCTGAAGGACGGCGACGAACAGCGGAAGGAGGCGGTCGGCCATGGCGGTTGAGCAGCCCCAGGCACAGGCTCCGGCTCGCGCGGGCGAGCAGACGCAGATCCACAACATCGGCTACCGCAACTACGACGGCCCGCGCCTGGGACGCGCGTACGCCCGCCGCTCGCTCTACTCGATGTCCCTGCGCGGCTCGTACGGCCTCGGCCGCTCGGTGAAGTCCAAAGTGCTGCCGATGCTGCTCTTCGTGGTGATGTGCGTCCCCGCACTGATCATGGTCGCGGTCGCCGTCGCCACCAAGGCGAAGGACCTGCCCGTCGACTACACGCGCTACGCGGTCATCATGCAGGCCGTCATCGGCCTGTACGTCGCCTCCCAGGGACCGCAGTCCGTCTCCCGCGACCTGCGCTTCAAGACCGTCCCGCTGTACTTCTCGCGCCCCATCGAGACCGCCGACTACGTACGCGCCAAGTACGCGGCACTGGCCTCGGCGCTGTTCATGCTCACCGCCGCGCCGCTGCTCGTGCTGTACGTGGGAGCGCTGCTGGCCAAGCTCGACTTCTGGGACCAGACCAAGGGCTTCGGACAAGGGCTCGTCTCCGTGGCACTGCTTTCGCTGCTCTTCGCCGGCATCGGCCTGGTCATCTCGGCCGTCACCCCGCGCCGCGGCTTCGGTATCGCCGCCGTCATCGCCGTGCTGACCATCTCCTACGGAGCGGTCTCCACGGTCCAGGCCATCGCCTACGACCAGTCCAGCAGCGACGCGATCGCCTGGCTCGGGCTCTTCTCGCCCATCACGCTGATCGACGGGGTGCAGACCGCCTTCCTGGGCGCCACCTCCGCCTTCCCCGGCGGCGACGGCCCGTCGAGCGCCCAGGGCGTCGTCTATCTGGTCGTCGTCCTGGGACTGATCGCAGGCTGCTACGGCCTCCTGATGCGCCGCTACCGAAAGGTCGGACTGTGACCGCCCGCCCGTCGTCCGCCACCACCACCCTTCCAAGGAACGGGCCGCGCCCATGAGCACCCTCACCATCGATCACGTCTCACGCTGGTTCGGCAACGTGGTGGCCGTCAACGACATCACCATGACCATCGGCCCGGGCGTCACCGGTCTGCTCGGCCCGAACGGCGCCGGGAAATCCACCCTCATCAACATGATGGGCGGCTTCCTGGCCCCCTCCACCGGCTCCGTCACCCTCGACGGCAGGCCGACCTGGCGCAACGAGGAGATCTACAAGCAGATCGGCATCGTCCCCGAGCGCGAGGCGATGTACGACTTCCTCACGGGCCGCGAGTTCGTCGTCGCCAACGCCGAGCTGCACGGCCTCGGCGACAAGGCCGCGCACCGGGCCCTCGCCACGGTCGAGATGGAGTACGCGCAGGACCGGAAGATCTCCACGTACTCCAAGGGCATGCGCCAGCGCGTGAAGATGGCCTCCGCGCTCGTCCACAACCCGTCGCTGCTGCTGCTGGACGAGCCCTTCAACGGCATGGACCCGCGCCAGCGCATGCAACTGATGGAACTGCTGCGGCGGATGGGCGACGAGGGCCGCACGGTCCTCTTCTCGTCGCACATCCTGGAGGAGGTCGAGCAGCTCGCCTCGCACATCGAGGTGATCGTCGCCGGACGGCACGCGGCCAGCGGCGACTTCCGCCGGATCCGCCGCCTGATGACCGACCGCCCGCACCGCTATCTGGTCCGCTCCAGCGACGACCGCGCGCTCGCGGCCGCGCTCATCGCCGACCCGTCGACGTCCGGCATCGAGGTGGACCTCCAGGAGGGCGCGCTGCGCATCCAGGCCGTCGACTTCCCCCGCTTCACGGCCCTGTTGCCGCGGGTGGCCCGCGACCACGGCATCCGACTGCTCACGGTCTCACCGTCCGACGAGTCCCTTGAGTCCGTCTTCTCGTATCTCGTCGCGGCGTAGGAGGCCGAAAGATGTACGACCCCACAGTCGCCCGGCTCACCTACCGCGGCCTTCTCGGCCGCCGCCGGGCCCTCATCCTGGGCGCCCTGCCCGTCCTGCTGATCGTCATCTCCGCGGCCGTACGCGGCTTCACGGGCGCCGACGACCAGGTGGCCGCGGACGTCCTCGGCGGGTTCGCCCTCGCCACGATGGTGCCCATCATCGGCGTCATCGCCGGCACCGGAGCGATCGGCCCCGAGATCGACGACGGCTCGGTCGTCTACCTGCTCGCCAAACCGGTCAAGCGCCCCACGATCATCTTCACCAAGCTGATCGTCGCCGTCGCCGTCACCATGGTGTTCTCGGCGGTCCCGACGTTCCTCGCCGGCCTGATCCTCAACGGCAACGGCCAGCAGGTCGCCGTCGCCTACACCGTGGCCGCGCTGGTCGCCTCCATCGCGTACGCCGCGCTCTTCCTGCTGCTCGGCACCATCACGCGGCACGCGGTGGTCTTCGGGCTCGTCTACGCCCTCGTGTGGGAGGCGCTCTTCGGGACGCTGGTCTCCGGGGCGAGGACCCTCAGCGTCCAGCAGTGGTCGCTCGCGGTGGCCCAGAAGGTGTCCGGCGGGGATCTCGTCACCTCGGACGTGAGTCTCACCACCGGCACGGTGCTCCTGGTCGTGGTGACCGTCGCCGCCACCTGGTTCGCCGGGCAGAAACTGCGGACGCTGACGCTGGCGGGCGAGGAGTAGCCCCTGCCGGGCCCCGGCGGGTGCGGGGGCCCGGACGGTCGATGCGGCTCCACGCGTGCGTGGAGCCGCGGCCATTTGTGATCTTGAAGCAGGTTTTACGCGGGTGACGGCACACTTGCCCGAGGGGATGCGACGAGGAGGAACGGGGATGGCGGCGCAGGCACCACGGAGCGACGGACAGGACCCCGGCGAAGGCCGGGGGGAGACCGCCGAGGAGGTCTGGGACGACCTCGTCCTCGACGAGGACTTCATACGGTCCGCCGGTACGGCCGAGCCGTCCGCGCGCGCCCGTATGCTCGCGGAGCGCTGGCGCGAGGGCGGCCCCGATCCGCAGCCCTGGCGCTCCGACGAGCCGCCCGCGGGATGGTTCTTCAGCAAGGCGCGGCGGCGCAGGTGGCGGCGCCGCTGACGCCTGCGGGGCGACCCGCGTCGCCGGGTGCCCTTGGAGGGCTGACGGCTGACAGGTGACGGCTTGGGGGCACCCGTCATTCGGTGGCGCCCGATTATTCGGTGGCGCCCAACTCGGCGTACGGGCACAGTGGTTATGTCCAGGTCGCCGGATTCCTCCGGTGCCGCGGTCCGGGAGAGGAGCACGACGACGCCTGTCAGTGGCAGTTCGTCGAGTTCCCGGCAGGGCAGCGTGCGGGCTCCGGAGCAGTCGGCTCCGTCGAGTCCGCCCCGTACGGGAGCTGCCCGGGGCGGCCGCTTCGAGCGCGTACCTCCGCGCGGGCCGCCCACCCACTCTTTTCAGGCGAGCCGGCTGCCCCGCTGTTTCAGGGCAGCCGGCCCAGCAGCCTCTCCAGCACCACAGCGATGCCGTCCTCGTCGTTCGACAGGGTCATCTCGTCGGCCACGGCCTTGAGTTCGGTGTGGGCGTTGGCCATTGCCACGCCGTGTGCCGACCACGCGAACATCGGTATGTCGTTCGGCATGTCGCCGAAGGCGATCGTGTCGGCGGCCTTCACGCCCAGGCGGCGGGCCGCCAGGGAGAGCCCCGTGGCCTTCGACAGGCCCAGCGGCAGGATCTCCACGATGCCCTCGCCCGCCATCACGATGTTCACCAGGGAACCCGCCGCCGCCCGCGCCGCGGACGCCAGCTCGTCGTCGGTGAGGCGGGGATGCTGGATGTACATCTTGGTCAGGGGCGCGGCCCACAGTTCGGCCACATCGGTGAACGGCACGGACTGCAGCAGACCCTGCACCCGGTAACCGGGGCCGACCAGCACGTCGCCGTCGAGGCCGTCGCGGCTCGCGGCGAGGGCCAGCGGGCCGACCTCCGCCTCGATCTTGGCGAGCGCGAGCCCCGCCACCTGCCGGTCGAGGGTCACCGACGTGAGCAGCCGGTGCGCCCCGGCGTCGTACAACTGCGCGCCCTGGCCGCACACCGCGAGTCCCTCGTACCCGAGGTCGTCGAGGATGTGTCGGGTCCAGGGGACCGCCCGGCCGGTGACGACGAGGTGCGCGGCACCCGCCACGGTGGCCGCGGCGAGTGCCGCGCGGGTGCGCTCCGAGACCGTGTCGTCGGAGCGCAGCAACGTTCCGTCGAGATCGGTCGCTACGAGCTTGTAGGGGAACGCCCCCGTGGATCCGGCCGACCCGGTGGACCCGGTCGACCCAGCGGTGCCGGTCACTTGGAGATCGGCTCCAGCAGCTCACGGCCGCCCAGGTACGGACGCAGCACCTCGGGCACCCGTACGGAGCCGTCGGCCAGCTGGTGGTTCTCCAGGATCGCCACGATCGTGCGCGGGACGGCGCACAGCGTGCCGTTCAGCGTCGAGAGCGGCTGCACCTTCTTGCCGTCCCGCATGCGCACCGAAAGACGGCGGGCCTGGAAGCCGTCGCAGTTCGAGGCCGAGGTCAGCTCGCGGTACTTGCCCTGGGTCGGGATCCACGCCTCGCAGTCGAACTTGCGCGAGGCGGACGAGCCCAGGTCGCCCGAGGCCACGTCGATGACCTGGAAGGGCAGCCCGAGGCCGGTCAGCCACTGCTTCTCCCAGTCGAGGAGCCGCTGGTGCTCGTTCTCCGCGTCCGCGGGATCGACGTACGAGAACATCTCGACCTTGTCGAACTGGTGCACGCGGAAGATGCCCCGGGTGTCCTTGCCGTACGTGCCGGCCTCGCGGCGGAAGCACGGCGAGAAGCCCGCGTAGCGCAGCGGCAGCTTGTCCGCGTCGAGGATCTCGTCCATGTGGTACGCGGCGAGCGGTACCTCGGAGGTGCCGACCAGGTAGAAGTCGTCCTTCTCCAGGTGGTACACGTTCTCCGCGGCCTGACCGAGGAAGCCGGTGCCCTCCATGGCGCGCGGGCGGACCAGCGCCGGGGTCAGCATCGGGATGAAGCCGGCCTCCGTGGCCTGCGCGATCGCCGCGTTGACGAGGGCGAGTTCCAGGAGCGCGCCGACACCGGTGAGGTAGTAGAAGCGCGAGCCGGAGACCTTGGCGCCGCGCTCGACGTCGATGGCGCCGAGCGCCTCGCCGAGCTCCAGGTGGTCCTTGGGTTCGAAGCCCTCGGCGCCGAAGTCGCGGATCGTTCCGTGCGTCTCCAGGACGACGAAGTCCTCCTCGCCGCCGACCGGGACGTCGGGGTGCACGAGGTTGCCGAGCTGCTTGAGGAGGCGCTTGGTCTCCTCGTCCGCCTCGTGCTGCTCGGCGTCCGCCGCCTTGACGTCGGCCGCGAGCACTCCGGTCTTCCGGAGCAGCTCGGCCTTCTCGTCGCCGGAAGCCTTGGGGATGAGCTTGCCGAGCGCCCTCTGCTCGGAGCGCAGCTCGTCGAAGCGGACGCCGGACGACCTGCGCCGCTCGTCGGCGGAGAGAAGGGAGTCGACGAGCGCGACGTCCTCTCCACGGGCGCGCTGGGAGGCGCGAACACGGTCGGGGTCCTCACGGAGCAGGCGAAGGTCAATCACCCCACAAGGTTACCGGTGCGGGGTTCCGGGACACGACTCGGTATTCCGATCTGTCGCTTCTGTCATAGTTTGGTGGAAATGTCGATTCACTTGAATTGTGTCGGTTCGCGTCAATCGAAAGGGGCCCGGTTCCCTGCAAGGGGCAGGCTGGGTGCGGTGAGTTGACTCGATTCCCTTGTGGAACAAGGGACTTGGCGTGGAGGTTGTCCACAGGAATTCGCACTCCGGAAAAGTTATCCACAGGCTGTGCGAAAGATCTGTGGACATCGGAAGTGATCGTTCCGAAAGCCGCATCCGGGACGAAGAATTCCTGGGTCAAACCCTCTCTACACCCACGTTCGGGTGGAAATGGTTCCCTCTAAGGGATTGGTCGATGAAACGGGTGGACGAAGGGTGACCCGCGGGGCTGTGGACGCAGTTGTGGGCTGTAGGCCGATTTGTCGACTACGTCGGGCTTTGTTGTCGACTTGTCCCCAGGTCGAGAAGCGATCCTGTGGATAACTTTGTGGATGAAGAAAATCTGCAGGTAGGACCGACTTAGAAACGGCCGTCCTGGCAGCGCGCCAGCCAGTCCGAGGCCGCCGCGAACTCGCCGTCCGACGTACCGGCCCGCGGTGCGCGCGCGTCCTTCGGATCGACGTCGGCCTGCGGATAGGACCCGAGGAACCGCACCTTCGGGCAGACCCGCTTGAGCCCCATCAGCGCCTCGGCCACCCGCCGGTCCGAGATGTGACCCTCCGCGTCGATGGCGAAGCAGTAGTTGCCGATGCCCTCGCCGGTCGGCCTGGACTGCAGCAGCATCAGGTTGACCCCGCGGACGGCGAACTCCTGGAGCAGTTCGAGCAGAGCGCCAGGATGGTCGTCACGCTGCCAGATCACCACGGACGTCTTGTCGGCGCCGGTCGGCGCCGCGGGCCGGGCGGGCCTGCCCACCAGGACGAACCGGGTCTGCGCGTTCTCCGCGTCGTGGATCTCGGTCTCCAGGGCCTCCAGCCCGTACCGGGCCGCCGCGAACTCGCCCGCGAAGGCGGCGTCGTACCGTCCCTCCTGCACCAGGCGGGCGCCGTCCGCGTTGGAGGCAGCCGACTCCCAGACGACGTCCGGGAGGTTGGCCTTCATCCAGTTGCGCACCTGCGGCTGGGCGGCCGGGTGGGCGCTGACCGTCTTGATGTCGGACAGCTTCGTGCCGGGGCGGACCAGCAGCGCGAAGGTGATCGAGAGGAGCACCTCGCGGTAGATCATCAGCGGCTCGCCCACGGCCAGCTGGTCGATCGTGGTGGTGATGCCGCCCTCCACCGAGTTCTCGATCGGCACGAACGCGGCCTCGGCCTCGCCGGCCCGGACGGCGTCGAGCGCCGCGGGGACGGACACCATCGGGACGAGCTGCCGGGTGGCCGACTCCGGAAGAGTCCGCAGGGCCACTTCGGTGAAGGTGCCCTCGGGGCCGAGATACGCGTAGCTGGCTGGCATGGCCTCACCCTAATGGGCCCTGCGGAACTGGGCCCACGCTTCTGGAACCACGCCCCACCGAGCCGATCTCAGCCCTCCAGCAACTTCTGTCCCACGTACTCGCCCTTCGCGGCCCCGCCGGGCACCGCGAAGAGTCCGCTCGACTCGTGCCGGATGAAGGTGGACAGCGCGTCCCCGCGGTCGAGCTTGCGCTGCACCGGGACGAAACCGCGCAACGGGTCGGCCTGCCAGCAGACGAAGAGCAGGCCCGCGTCCGGCACGCCGTCCGCGTCGATGCCGTCGTGGAAGGAGAAGGGCCGGCGCAGCATCGCCGCGCCGCCGTTCTCGTCGGGCCGGGTGATGCGGGCGTGCGCGTTGATGGGGACCACCAGCTTGCCCTCGCCGTCGGTCTTCTGCAGATCCATCGCGGTCGTCTCGGTGCCGCCGGACAGCGGTGCCCCGTCGGACTTCCGGCGCCCGATCACGTCCTCCTGGTCCTTGACCGGGAGCTTCTCCCAGTCGTCGAGGAGCATCCGGATACGGCGTACGACGGCGTACGAGCCGCCCGCCATCCACGACGGCTCGCCGGCGTCGGGCACGAAGATCCGCCGGTCGAAGTCGGACTCCGACGGCTTGGGATTACGGGTGCCGTCGATCTGCCCCATCAAGTTGCGGGCCGTCAACGGGCGGGTGGTGGCGCCGGGCGAGCGGTTGAAGCCGTTCATCTGCCAGCGCACCCTGGCCGCCCGGCCCGCGTCCTGCTGGATCGCGCGCAGGGCGTGGAAGGCGACGAGGGAGTCGTTCGCGCCGATCTGGACCCACAGATCGCCGTTGCTGCGGGCTTTGTCGAGATGGTCCGAGGAGAAGTCGGGCAGCGGGTCGAGGGAGACCGGGCGCTGCTTCTCCAGTCCCGTACGGGCGAAGAAGCTGTGGCCGAAGCCGAAGGTGACCGTGAGGGACGAGGGCCCGGCGTCACGCGCCACGTCCGTGTCGCCGTTCGCGGACGCCTCGCCCGCCATCAGTCGCCGGGCGGTCGTCGACCAGCGCCGCAGCAGGGCGGCCGCCTCCTCGCGGCCCGCGCCCGCCCTCAGGTCGAAGGCGACGAGATGGCCGTTGGCCTGCAGGGCGGTCGTGATGCCCGGCTGATGTTTCCCGTGAAACATCACCTCGCCCGCACCCACGGAATTGAGGAGCGCGGCCCGGTCGGCGGAGGGCGCGGACGGCGCGGATGCGTACCCGGCGGCTCCGCCCGCCGCGCCGAGCGCGAGGCCCGTGGCACCGGCGGTGCCGAGCAGGCGCCGTCGCGAGACGGCGCCCGAGGTCTCCCGTGAGGGTGAGGCCTCCCCTGAGCCCGAGGTCTCCCGTGGGGGTGAGGTCTCCCGTGAAGGGGAGGGCTTCGGAGTGGACTGTTCAGCCATGGTGTCGTTCAGCCGATCTGCGCGTTCTTGTCCACGGTCACCTGGTCGATGTCGGAGGTCCGCACGGTCACCGCGATCTGCCAGCTGCCCGCCATCGGGATCTGCACCCCGCTCGCCGTCCAGTGTCCGGTGGCGATGCGGTCGGGGACCACGGGCAGCGGACCGATGTCCTTCGCCTTGAGGGTGAAGGCGATCTTGACCTCGGGAATGTCGAAGGCCTTGCCGTTCGGCCGCTCCACGTAGACGTGCATGTCGTTGCCGCCGACGCGGGCCGGGTCCAGCTCGACGCGGGCTATCCCCTTGCCGTCCTGGCCTCCCGTGTCGAACGGGATGTCAAGCGACAGCGCCTCACCGGTCTGCTCCGAGGTGGCGGCGGCGGTGGCGGCCTTCGCCTCCTCCTCCGTACGCCCGGGTTCGGTGGACGTGAGCACGGTGGTGACGGCCAGCAGGACGACGGCCACGCCCGCCTCGGCGAGCACCGAGCGGCGCAGGCCGGTGCGGAGCGGGTCGGCGTCCCGCAGGCGCTTCTCGCGCGTGATGGCCACCGCGGCCCGCTGCCGGGCCAGCTGGGCGGCGCGCTTGCCGCCACCGCCCGCGCCGCCCACGGAGACCGTCTCCTTGTCGTCCGAGGTGTCGGATGTGTCCGAGTCGTCCGAAGGCCCCGCGGACCCGTTGGCCGCCTGGGACCCCTTGGCCGTCTGGGATCCCTTGGCGGCCTTGGACCCCTTCGACTTCGCGCTGTTCGACTTCTTCGGCGTCGACGTCGAAGCCCCGACCTTGGCCTTGGGCTTCGCCTGCTCCTTGGCGGGTGCCTGTGCCAGCCGGGTGGTCCAGCGACGTGAGATCCACGCGATGCCGACGAGGACGACCACCAGGCCGACCTTGATCAGCAGCAGCTGTCCGTACCAGGTCCCGGTGAGCGCGGACCAGGAGCCGACCTGCCGCCACGACTGGTAGATCCCGGTTACGACCAGCACGGCCACGCTGCCGAACGCGACCTGGGAGAAGCGCTGTACGGCGGACCGTCCGATCGACGACGGGGCGCGGTACAGCACCACCAGCAGTGTCGAAAGCCCGCCGAGCCAGACCGCGACGGCGAGCAGGTGCAGCACGTCGGCGGGCATCGCGATCCCCGTCTGGAGACCGGTCGAGGCGTGCTCGGCCATGGCCCACGTCGCGGCGAGACCGGCCGCCACGACGAACCCGCCGATGGCGAGCCCGAAGGTCAGATCGCCCTTCTCCTCCTCGTCCTCGCGCTTCTCGTACGCCCCGAAGAGCACGGCGATGAACAGCGCGGCCGCGGCGAGCAGCAGCAGCCTCGACACCAGGGCGGCGCCCGTCTTGGTCTGCAGCACCTGGCTGAGCAGGTTCAGGTCGAAGATGTCCCCGACCGTCCCCGAGCCGGTGTACGACCCGCGCAGCATCAGCATGGCGAGCGTGGCCCCCGTCAGGGCGAGCCAGCCCGAGACCACGAGCCGCTGCACCGCACGCACGCCGGTGCCGCCCTGCCAGCAGGCCAGCACGAAGGCCGAGCCGCCGACGAGCAGGATGAATCCCGCGTACGACACATAGCGGGCGAAGCCGTAGAGGCCGCCCACGACCCCGCCGCCGGCCTCCTGGTCGGACACGGCGACGGACGTCTTGGAGGGTGCCCCGATGGAGAAGGTGAAGGCGCCGGCGACGGGGTGGCTGTCGGCCGAGACCACCTGGTAGGTGACGGTGAACGTGCCGTCGGGCAGGCCGGAGTGCAGCTTCACGGCGTACGTGTTGCCGCCCTGCCCGGACGTCTTGCCGGTGTCGACGCGCTTGCCCTTGGGGTCCAGCACGCGCACCGAGTCGTCGGACATCGCGACCTGCTCGGAGAAGGTGAGCGACACCTGGGCCGGGGCCTCGGCGACCACCGCTCCCTGCTGGGGGTCGCTCCCGGTCAGCGCGGCGTGCGCGGAGACGGGCGCGGCCCCGGCGAGGAGCGCGCCGGTGACGGCGAGGAGCAGCAACAGCAACGTCCGCACACGGGGAGCGATGGTCTGACTCAACGGTGGTCCCTCCCTCAGTGGTGCGATGTCGTGGACGAGTACGAGTACGAGGCCGAGCGTGACGTCGAGTACGAAGTCGTGCGTGCCGTCGACTGCGACGTCGAGTGTGTAGACGACCGCGCGGACGATCTGGTCACCGACGCCGGCTGATAGGTGGCCGACTTCACCGGCATCTCGACCTTGACCGGATCGGATTTCGTGAAGCGCAGCTCCAGGGACACCGTGTCGCCCTCCTTCGGCTTGCGCTTCAGCTTCTCGAACATGAGGTGGTCGCCGCCGCTGTCGAGGACGAGCTTGCCGTGGGCGGGGACGTCGAGCCCCTTCACCTGTTCCATCGACTGTCCGACGGTGGTGTGGATGGTGACCTCGCCGGCGAGGTCGCTGGTGACGGAGGACAGCCTGTCGCCAGCGTCGCCGCCGTTGGCGATGACCAGGAAACCGGCCGCCATGGAGTCCGAGACCGGCTGCGGCATATAGGCGGAGTTCACCGACAGCCCGCCCTCCGAGTCGCCGGAGTCCGGGTCCCCGCAGCCCGCCAGGGTGAGGGCGGCCGCCAGGACGAGGGCGGCCGAGGACGCCGTACGACGTGTCACGGCGTCTCGCCCTTGATCAGTTCGGGGAGGTCCTTGGTGTAGTCGTCGACGGTGGCGTCCTCGCCGTACAGCACGTAACCGCCGTCGGTCTTCGGGGAGAAGGCGATGACCTGCGTGCCGTGCATGGAGGTGACCTTGCCGTCCTTGCCCTTCTTGGGAGCCTCGATGGAGATGCCCAGCGTCCTGGCACCCGCCTGGATCGTGTCGAAGGAGCCGGTCAGGCCGACGACGTCCGAGTCGATGCCCTTGAGCCACTTGCCGAGCGCGGCGGGGGTGTCCCGCTCCGGGTCGGTGGTGACGAACACGATGCGGAGCGAGTCCTTCTCGGCCCGGGACACCTTCTTGTCCTGGTCGAGCTGCTTCTTGGCGACGGCGATGTTGTTCATCGTCAGCGGGCAGACGTCGGGGCAGTTGGTGTAGCCGAAGTAGATCAGCGTCGGCTTGCCCTCGGTCGCCTCACGGAGGTCGTACTTCTTGCCGTGCGTGTCGGTGAGGACCAGGTCCGGCTTCTCGAACGGCTTGTCGAGGACCGTGGCGGCCTTGTCCGAGCCGGTTTCGGTGGACACCTCGGCGACGGCGTTGTCACTGCCGCTGTCGCCACTGCCGCAGGCGGAAAGGGTCAGAGCGGCCGCGGCGAACAGTGCGGCCACGGCGTACGTCTTCTTGCGCATAGTGCATTCTCCCGGGGACGCCGCACCCGATTTCCTGTGTACGGGCCCGGACCCCGGCCGGAAGGGAACCGGCCGGGGATCGCGGTGGGCGTCCGACGTTGGGTCGTTCGGACTGGACCTGCGCGGAAGCCGTACGGAGGTCGTACGGGACTCGCGCGCGGCCCGGACTGGGCTTATGCGTTGGTACGCCGACGGCCGGCGAGAACACCGAACGCCACGCCCGCCACGCCGACGACGATGCCCACCACGCCCAGCACACGGGCCGTGGTGTCGCTGCTGTCGGTGGAGGCCGCCTCGGTCGTCGAGGCGTTGGCGGCGGCCTTCGCGTCGTCGCTCTCCTTGGCGTCGGCGTCGTCGTCGGAGGCGGCGGAGCCGTGGTGGTCGTCGGTGGCGGCGGACAGCGCGAGCACCGGAGCCGGCGTCTCGGGCTCCTCCTCGCCGTCCTTCTGCGTCTCGATCCAGCGCACGACCTCGTTGTTGGAGTACGTCTGGATCGCCTTGAACACCAGCTCGTCGGTGTCCTCGGGCAGCGCGCCGATGGAGAGCGGGAACTTCTGGAAGAAGCCGGGCTGGATGCCCTTGCCGTCCGCGGTCCAGGTGACCTTGGTGACGGCCTCGTTGATCTTCTCGCCGTGCATTTCGAGCGGCTTGTCGAGCTTGGACTTGGTGACCTTGACGTTCCAGCCGTCGACGGGCTGCGGCATGACCGAGGCGAGCGGGTGCTCGGCCGGGAAGTTGATCTCCAGCTTGGTGGTCGAGGCCTTGTCGCGCTCGTTCGGCACCTTGAAGTTGACCGTCGCGTAGCCGCCCTTGGCGGCCGTGCCCTCGGGCTGCACGCTGACGTGCGCGAACGCGGGGCCGGACAGGACGAGGACGGCGGAGGCGGCGACGACACCGGTCGCGGCGATACGAGAAGCCTTCATGGCAGGAAACACTTCGCTTTCAGCACTGGTTCGGTGAGGAACCGTTCGGTGAAGAACTGGGGGGTCGCGCGGGTGGAAGCCCGAAAGGGCGGGCACGCGCGCGTGCCGCACGACGGCACCCCTGGAGTGGGACGTCCGAAGGAGTACGTCCGAGGGAGCGCGTCGTGTCAGACGGCGAGGGTGAACGCCTCGCCGGCCGGCGGCCCGCGCCGGCTGACCGAGTGCTGAAGAGCGGTCGTACGCGGGACCGGTGGCTCGTACGCCCAGGTGCGTGGTGTGCCGGGCACCGCCGGGGTCGCGCCGGGCAGGCCCGCCAGGAGGGCGCGGACGAGCGCCAGGGCTGCGCGCAGGGAGACCAGCGGCCCTTCCGCCACCCCGTGCGCCGAGAGCCGCAGGAGGCGCCGCAGGGCGATGTCTCCGCGGCGCAGCAGCCACCCGGTGGCGGCCGCCGCGAGCACGTGACCGAGGAGCATCGGCAGCGACGGCAGCACCGACGCCGGTGCTCCGACGGCGGCCGACATGGCGCCCGCCTGATCGTGCATGGCGTGTGAGGAGCCCGCGCCCGTACTGGTGCCGCCCGTGCCGCCGGTGCCCAGCTGGGCGTCGGCGAGGATCCGCTGGGCCTGGGCGGGGCTGAGTGTCGCGACGGACGCGCCGCACACCAGCCGTGAGGCCCGGGCCACGAGCGAGGTGTCCACGCCCGTGGACGCGGTGGCCGCCGTGCCGTGCTGCCCGAGTCCGAAGAGCGTGTGCAGCACCGTCTGGCCGGTCGCGAGGAGCACGGTGATGCCCGGCAGCGAGCGCTCGCGCCCGGCGAGCGGCGCCGCGACGGCGAAGACGGCGAGGAATCCCGCCCCCAGCGACCACAGCGGAACCGACGCGCAGGAGGCGATGGAGTGTCCGGCCGCGGCCAGCACGACACAGACGGCGGTGAACACCGCGGCCCTCAGGACCCGGAGATCACCTCCGGTGCGCGCGCGCTGGTGGGAGGCAGTCATGGCGGGCTCATCATCGCACTGGCCTTACCCGCCCCATACGGCAGGTCCACAAGATGACGTACGGTCCGGAAGATCAGGTTCTGGGGTGAGTCGCCCCTACATACACCGGCAGATGGCGTCGGCACATCCCCCGTATGGGCGGCGTCACGTCATCAGCACGCTTACATGCGGCCCCCGGCGGCAATACGTAACGGTATGTCGAGCCGCGGCCAGGAGGCTGGAGCATGAGCATCTGGTGGTCCCTCCATCTCCGGCGTGAGGCGGCGAGTGTTCCGCTCGCCCGGCGCCTGCTGATCGGCACGATGGAGTCGGCGGGGGTGGATCCTGACATCTCCTACGACATCTCCGTCGCGCTGAGCGAGGCCTGCGCCAACGCCGTCGAGCACGGGGGCGATACGGACCGTGGGAAGCCGACCGAGGCCTACCGGGTCACCGCCTATCTGGACGGCGAGAAATGCCGCATCGAGGTGACCGACTCGGGCCCGGGATTCCCGTCGGGGCGTGGGCGTGCGCCCATGCGCCCCTCCCACAGCGACGCGGAGAACGGCCGGGGCCTGTGTCTGATCCAGGAACTCGCCGACCACGTCCACATCGGCAGCTCCGTCAGGGGCGGGGCCGTGGTCAGCTTCGACAAGATCCTCAAGTGGCGCGAGGGCACGCCGCTGTTGGCCACCTGACGGCACGGCCCTGAGGCACGGTCTGAGGGCACGCCCCCGGGCTCCGAGGGCGGGCTCCGACGACGGGCCTCGACTGCCTCGACGACGGGCCCCGAGGGCGGGCCCCTGACGCCCCGCAAGAGGGGTGGTTTCCCGCCGATTTCAGCTTCCCCAGCATTCTCAGGGGGATCACAGGCTTCACCCATGTCCCTGACTGGTGGCCTCCCTAGCTTTTCCGTCATGACGGGAACACACAAAGGCACCAGCATCACGCGGCGCCGGGTGATCGCGGTCACCGGCGGTACGGCCGCGGTCGGCGGTCTAGCGATCGTCGGATACCAGGCCGCCTTCGCCGACGGGACGACGGCCGCGGCCACGGAGACGGCCGCCGCGAGCGCGTCGGCCACCTCGGGCGGCGGTACCTGCGTCCTCATGTCCAGCGTCACCGAAGGCCCGTACTACCTCGACGGTGCCCTGGTGAGGAAGGACATCACCGAGGGCAAGAGCGGCATCCCGCTGACACTGCGGATCACCGTGCGGGACACCACCGAGTCCTGCGCCCCGGTCGCCGGCGCGGCCGTGGAGATCTGGCACTGCGACGCCTGGGGCTACTACTCGGGCTACACGACGGCCAACCCCGGCGGCTCCGCGCCCGCCGAGAGCGAGGACGGCTCGACCGCCGACGACAAGACCTACCTGCGCGGCTACCAGGTCGCCGATGCCGACGGGGTCGTCACGTTCGAGACCATCGTCCCCGGCTGGTACACGCCGCGGACCTGTCACATCCACGTGAAGGTGCACACCGGCGGCGAGAAGGAGGACGGCACCTACGAGGGCGGCAAGGTCAACTACACCGGCCAGCTCTTCTTCGACGACGACATCGCCGAGCAGATCTTCGAACTGGAGCCCTACTCCAAGCACTCGGGCACCTGGACCAAGCTCGACGACGACATGGTCTACGACGGCGGGGGCGCCTCCGGCGGCCTGCTCACCCTGAAGCCCGTGCACAAGAAGGACCCCTCCAAGGGCTACAAGGGGTCCATCACGCTCGGGGTCGACCCGGACGCCGAGAACAGCGGCGCGGGCAGCGGCGGCGGTGGCGGCGGCACGCCCCCGAGCGGCGCGCCCGGAGATGCCCCCAGCGGCGCCCCGAGCGCGTCGGCCTCCTCCGCCTCCTCCGCCGCCTCTTCCTCTTCCTCCTCCTCGTAAGGGGGTCGCGGACGATGAGCAGCAGCCGTGCGGACGAGACGCTGGCGCGGGCCGCCGTGACCGCGCTCACCGGCCAGCTGGCGCTGGCACCCAAACCAGGACTGCCCGACCCGCGTGATCTCGGCGCCCGCGTGACCGGCGAGGACCACTGCTCGCTGCGCTGGTCGGCCAAGGCACTGGAGCCGGGCCTCGCGGCGATGGCCGCCGCCGCCCGCCGCACCGGCGCGGCGACCCCCGGACTCCGGGCGGAACTCGGGGCGATCGGACGCTCCACCGAGCACTCGGTGACCTTGGCGGGCGGCGGGCACCGCGGAGCGCTGTGGGTGCTCGGCCTGCTGGTCGCCGCCGCGGCCCTGGAACCCCGGGCCGGCGGACGGGACCTGACCGCGGCCGCCAAGCGGATCGCGGCCCACTCCGACCGGCGGGCACCACGAAGGCCCTCCCGCGGCTCGTCGGTCTCCGCGAAGTACGGCGCGGCGGGCGCCCGGGGCGAGGCGAAGGCCGGATTCCCGCATGTGCGCCGGGCGTTGGAGACGCTGGCCGCGGCGCGCACCGCGGGCGTACCCGAGCCGTACGCGCGGCTCGACGCGCTGCTGGCCGTCATGTCGACGCTCCAGGACACCGGGTTGCTGTACACGGCAGGACCGCACGGACTGCGGCACGTGCAGGCGGGTGCCCGCGGGGTCATCGAGGCGGGCAGCACGTCCACCGGGGCGGGCCGGGCGGCCCTGGCGGCCTTCGACGAGGACCTCCACGCGCGCGCGTGGAGCCCCCGGGGAAGCAGCGGGCTGCTCGCGGGGGCCCTGTTCGCGGACTCGCTTCCGGTGGCGGTCAGTCCACCGGTACCGGCCGCTTGACCGGCGGTGAGGCGGTCCGGCCGTCGGACAGTTCGGCGGTCCGGCTGTCCACCGCACCGGTGGCCGGGCTGTCCGCCGACACGACGGCGGTGCTGTCCGCCGACGCCATGGCGGTGCTGTCCGCCGGTGCGGCGGCGACCGGGCCGTCCGTCCGGGCGGCGGGCCGATTCTCCGTCGCCCACCGCACCGCGGGACCCATCACGTAGGAGGCCGCCAGCGTCAGCCCGCCCAGGAGCAGCCAGCCCGGCGTCCCCCACCCGACGAGCAGCGCCGTCAGCACCAGCGGGCCGAGCGTCCGCGCCACCGTCACACCCGTACCGAAGAAGCCCTGGTACTCGCCCACGCGGTCGGCAGGCGCGAGGTCGAAGGAGAGCTGCCAGGACCCCGCCGACTGCTGCATCTCGGCGACGACCTGGAGTACCGCGCCGACCGTCAGCACGCCGACCGCCGTCCAGGGCGGCACCCCGGCGGACAGGGCGAACACCGCGCACGAAGCCAGCATCACGAACCCCGAGCGCCGTACCGCGCGCGTGGCCGACGCCGTGCCCGTCACCCCGCGGGCCGTCCGTACCTGGAAGAGCATCACCGCACCGGTGTTGAGCACGAACAGCGCGGACACCACCCACGTCGGGGCCTCGGTCCGTTCGGCGATCCACAGGGGGACGCCCAGGCTCAGCAGCGGCATCCGCAGCAGCAGCACGGTGTTGAGGAGGGCCACGACAGCGTAGGGACGGTCGCGCAGCACGCCGGGCGCGCCCCGTCCGTGCCCCCGCCCGCGCCACCGTCCCGGCCCTTTGACGGCCTCCACGCGTGCGTGCGTCCCGTCGACGGCCGGCAGCCGCAGCAGCACCGCCGCGCACAACAGGAAACTCGCCGCGTCCAGCGCGAACACCCCGAGGTAGGCCGCCCGCGACCCGGCGTGCAACGCGAGTCCGCCGAGCCCCGCGCCCACCGCGAGCCCGGCGTTGAGCGTCGACTGGAGGTGCGCGAGCAGCCCCGTGCGCTCCTGGCGGGACACCAGCCCGGCCAGCAGCGCCTGCCGGGCGGCCGCGAGCCCCGACTGCGCGGTCGCGTACGCGCACGCGGCCAGCACGAACGGCACGAAGCCCCGTACGACGAGGAAGGACGCCACGGCGACACTCGTGGCCAGCGCCAGGAGCACCGCGGTGCCGCGCGGCCCCCGACGGTCGGCGAGCCGGCCCAGGGGCACGCCCACCACCGAGCCGACCGCCCACGCGATGGTGAGCCCGAGCCCCACGCGCGCGGGCGCGAGCCCGACGACGTGCGTGAAGTAGAGGGCGGAGGTGACGAAGTAGGCGCCGTCCCCGACGGAGTTGCTCAACTGGGCCAGGGCCAGTACCCGCTGCGGCCCCGCGGGCGGGACCGTACGGCTCGCCCGCGCGGGAGCCTTCCGCCCGGCCCCGGATGCTGCTGATCGGTTCCTCATGACCACGACGCTATGGGCGCGGTGGACCACCGGGCAGGCCCAATCCCGGTGCTGTTTCCTGGCCCAATCACCGCCCCGATTCCGGGATTTCTGTCGCGTCCCGGGCCTCTTCCGGCACCCGCCTCAGGCCTCCTCAAGCACCCGGCCCAGCACCTCCAACGCCTGCGGATAGACCCGCTCCCGGGGTGTCCCGTACCCCACCACGAGTCCCTGCGGCCGTCCGTCGCCCGACGTGTGCCAGTGCTCGCCGAGGCGCCCCACCGCGAGGCCCTTCTCGGCGGCCCGTGCCAGCACCGCCTCCTCGTCCGCCACGTCGACCAGCGCGTGCAGCCCCGCCGCGATGCCCCGTACGCCCCGCCGCGTGCCCAGCCGGTCCAGCAACTGGTCCCGGCGGCGCCGGTAGCGCAGCCGGCACGCGCGTACGTGCCGGTCGTAGGCGTGGCCGGTGATCAGCTCGGCGAGGGCCAGCTGGCCGATGGACTCGGTGTGGTGGTCGCTGTGCAGCTTGGCGTCGGCGACCGCGTCGACGAGATGCGGCGGCAGCACCATCCAGCCGAGCCGCAGAGCGGGCCCGAGCGTTTTGGACACCGTCCCCAGGTAGGCCACCTGCCCGGGGGCCATCCCCTGGAGGGCGCCCACGGGCTGCCGGTCGTAACGGAACTCCCCGTCGTAGTCGTCCTCGACGATCACGCCTCCACGCGCGCGTGCCCAGTCGGTGAGGGCCCGCCGCCGCTCGGGGTGCAGGGTCACCCCGGTCGGGTACTGGTGCGCAGGCGTGACGACGACGGCCGCCGCGTCACCGAGCCCCCGTACACGGACGCCCCGTTCGTCGACCTCCGCGGGGGTCACCGTCCCGCCGTTGTGCCGCACCACGTCCCGGTGGAAGGGCAGTCCGGGGTCCTCCATGGCGATCGCCCCGCCGTCCAGCACCCGGGTGAGGAGCGCGAGCCCCTGTACGTATCCGGTCGTGACGACGATCCGCTCGGGCGGCGCGATCACCCCGCGGGCCCGCCCCAGATAGCTCGACAGGGCCGTCCGCAGTTCGATCCGGCCGCGCGGATCCCCGTAGTCGTACGCCAAGGAGGGCGCGCCCGCGATCGCCCGGCGCAGCGCCCGCGACCAGGCCGCCGCCGGGAACGTACCGACGTCGGGGCTGCCGGGCCGCAGATCGAAACGGGGCGCACGCGCGCGTGGCGACGCCTCCGGGGACGCCGCGTCCGCGGAGGGCGGCAGGGCGACCTCGGTGCCGGCGCCCTGCCGCGCGGTCAGATACCCCTCGGCGACGAGCTGGTCGTAGGCCGCCTTCGCCGTCCCCCGTGAGATCCCGAGTTCGACGGCGAGGCGCCGGGTCGCCGGCAGCCGCGTACCGGGAGCCAGCCGACCGTCCCGGACGGCGTCACGGAGCGCCCGTTCCAGTCCGGCGCGACGCCCGTCCGAGACATCGGGTTCGAGATGCAGATCGACACCGACACCGGCCCGGAACGAGTCCACCGACCAGATCTCCTTCTGCCGGGGGCGCGGGGAACTGTGCGACACGCCCCGGCGCGCCCGCGGACGAAAACGGCCGGCCACCCCGTCGGCGCCCGACCGTTCACGTCACTTCATGTCACCGTCTGCCGACCGACCGACCGCAGGTCAGGCCGTGATCGCGGCCATCCACGTCTCGACCTCTTCCGACCGGCGAGGAAGCCCGGCGGACAGGTTCCGGTTGCCGGTCTCCGTGACGAGGATGTCGTCCTCGATACGGACGCCGATGCCCCGGTACTCCTCCGGCACGGTCAGGTCGTCCGCCTGGAAGTACAGCCCCGGCTCGACGGTCAGGCACATGCCCGGCTCCAGCGTGCTGTCCACGTACGTCTCCGTCCGCGCGGCCGCGCAGTCGTGGACGTCCATGCCGAGCATGTGACCGGTGCCGTGCAGCGTCCAGCGGCGCTGCAGCCCCAGCTCCAGGACCCGCTCGACCGGGCCCTCGACGAGCCCCCACTCGACGAGCTTCTCGGCCAGCACACGCTGGGCGGCGTCATGGAAGTCCCGGTACTTGGCGCCCGGCTGCACGGCCGCGATGCCGGCCTCCTGGGCCTCGTACACGGCGTCGTAGATCTTCTTCTGGATCTCCGTGTACGTGCCGTTGACGGGCAGCGTGCGCGTGACGTCGGCCGTGTAGAGCGTGTGGGTCTCCACGCCCGCGTCCAGCAGGAGCAGATCGCCGGAGCGCACCGGGCCGTCGTTGCGCACCCAGTGCAGCGTGCACGCGTGCGGTCCGGCGGCGCAGATGGAGCCGTAACCGATGTCGTTGCCCTCGACCCGCGCGCGCAGGAAGAACGTGCCCTCGATGTAGCGCTCGCTGGTCGCCTCGGCCCGGTCCAGGACCCGTACGACGTCCTCGAAGCCGCGCACGGTCGAGTCGACCGCCTTCTGCAGCTCGCCGGCCTCGAACTCGTCCTTGACCAGCCGGGCCTCGGAGAGGAAGACCCGCAGCTCGGCGTCGCGCTCGGCGGTGACCTTGTCGGTGAGCGCCGCCTCGATCCCGGCGTCGTGACCGCGCACGACCCGGACCGGGCCGGTCGCCTCGCGCAGCTTCTCGGGGAGCTCGCGGACGTCCGAGGCGGGGATGCCGTACAGCTGTTCGGCCTCGGTGAGGGAGTGGCGGCGGCCGACCCACAGTTCGCCCTGGCCGGAGAGCCAGAACTCGCCGTTCTCGCGGTCGGAGCGCGGCAGCAGGTAGATCGTGGCCCGATGGCCGTCCGAGGCCGGCTCCAGCACCAGGACGCCGTCCTCGGTGAGGTTGCCGGTCAGGTACGCGTACTCGACCGAGGCACGGAAGGGGTACTCCGTGTCGTTGGAGCGGGTCTTCAGGTTGCCCGCCGGGACGACCAGACGCTCGCCCGGAAAGCGTGCGGAGAGCGCGGCGCGGCGGGCGGCGGTGTGCGCGGCCTGAGCTATCGGCTCCAGGCCGTGCAGCTCGGTGTCGGCCCACCCGGACTTCATGCTCTCGGCCAGTTCGTCGGACACGCCCGGGTACAGGCCGTTCTTGCGCTGCTTGATGGGCTCTTCTTCGTCCGCCTGGTCAGCGGCATCGTCAAGCACGGCTTCCGGGGTCTCCGGGTTGAGCGCCTCCGACACGATCTGCCTCCTCGATACGACTCTGGACGCCCTCCATCGTACGGTCGGGGGGAAGGACGCCCAGGGCCGGAAGACCTGATGACGTGCGGCTCACACGCGGGGCGCGCGGCTCAGCCGGGGCGGCGCGCGCGGCTCACTCGAAGCGGGCCGCGAGAAGCACCACGTCCTCGTCGCTGTCGGCGTCGTCGAGGCCGTCCGGCAGCATGGTCCGCAGGACGTGGTCGGCGACGGCGCCCGGATCCGCCCGCAGTGCCCTGGGCACGCTCGTTGCGGCCGCGTGCAGCCGCGAGAAGGCCCGGTCCATGGGGTCACCGGTACGGTGCAGCAGCCCGTCCGTGTAGAGCAGAACCGTCTCTCCTGCCTCCGCCTGGAACTCCACGCTGGGGGCCTCCCAGCAGGCGAGCATCCCCAGGGGCGCCGAGAGCGACGTCTCCACGTACTCGGTGCGCCGCTCGCCGATGACCAGCGGCGGGCTGTGTCCGGCCCCGGCCAGCGTGATCTTGCGCAGGGCGGGCTCGCAGTACGCGAACAGGGCGGTGGCGGAGCGGGCCGGCTCGGTGAGCCGCAGCAGCAGTTCCAGGTCGGACAGGACGGCGACCGGGTCCTCGCCCTCCATCACCGCGTACGCCCGCAGGGAGGCCCGCAGCCGGCCCATCGCCGCGACGGCGCTGGGTCCTGACCCGGTGACGGACCCGACCGCGAGGCCGAGCGCGGCGTCGGGCAGCGGCAGCGCGTCGTACCAGTCGCCGCCGCCGCGCGGTCCCGTGCGGTGCCGGGCGGCGAGCTGGACCCCGGAGACCCGGGGCAGCCGGGAGGGGAGCAGTTCCTCCGAGATGGTCGTCATGCACGCGCGCGTGCGCTCCAGCTCCACCAGGAGGGCCAGGTGCTCGGCCGCGTACGCCGTGTAGAGGCCGACCAGGTGGCGCTGGCGCTCGACCGGCTCGGCGGGTTCGTCGTAGAGCCACACGGCGGCGCCCAGCCGGCCCGACGCGTCCGTGGACAGCGGCAGCGCGTAGCTCGCGGCATAGCCGAGCCGGGCGGCCACCTCGCGGTGCCGGGGATCGAGCCCGTCCTCGGAGAGCAGGTCGGGCTGGGCGATCTCACCCTCGCCCCCGGGCAGCCCGTCGAGGATCTTGCCGTACGACATGGAGCTGCGCGGGACGGTCTCGATGTGCCCGAGATCCGCCCGGGCGAGGCCCAGGCCGATCGTGGTGTCCGGGCCGAGGCCGTCGCCCGGTTCCAGCACCACGAGACCGCGCCGGGCGCCCACGAGGGCGGCTCCGGCGCGCAGCAGTTCCTGGAGGGCGTCCGCCAGTGAGGCGGTGCGTGCCAGTCGCTCGGTCAGCTCGTGCAGAGTGGTGAGGTCGGAGACCCAGCCTGCGAGTCTGTCCTGGAGGACGGCCCCCGGCGCGTGTGGAGAAGTGGCCGGTGGGGAACCCGTGGTGGCACGTGTCGGCGCGACAGTGTGTGTGGGTGAGGGAACCGTTGAATCGATTCCGGCCACTTTCGGGAGGTGAGGGGCGTTCATGGTGTCCGGCTTTCCGACCGGTGCGTATTGCTCATTAGCATCGCAAACCCCCATGTCATTCTGCGCCGCTAGCAGTGTCTCCACATGTACACGCACTCGTGAGGGGATGTCCAGCATTGTCCTGCTGGGATTCCTGGTGTCCGTGGGACCGCTGCGGAAAGGTAAAGTTGGCTTAAAACTGACTCAAGTCACGGCGTATTGCGGTCGACTGGCCTAGCTCGACAGAGCGTCACAGCGGTCGTGATGGGTACGTACTCGGTGAAAGCCAGGTGTGGTGGGGATCCTCACGGAACCCTCCCGGAACCTGGCGACGGACCCGGGCGTCTTAACCACCGACGACCGTGCCCCATCCTCCCGTGGCGGAGGCGGCGAGAAATACGCGGGACAGCAAACGCCAGGCGCCGCCACCCCACGCCATGCCCGTGCTCCAGCCAGACGCAGTATGGATGCGGACGTAACCAACGCTCGGCCCATAGGGGTTCCCCTTGTCTCTGACGAGGGTGTGATGCGCCAGTAGGTACGCACAGTGAAGTGATCGACACATGGTGTGATGTGGTTCCTCGGCGTTCAACGGAAAGGAACGAGCGCACATGCGCGAGATCCTCGGAAGGCGACGCAGGCTCCTGTCCAGGCGAAACGACGGGAGGCCTGAGATGCTCAGCGCGGCCCTGACCTTCGCGACCGAATGGCAGTGGCCCGTACTCCCGGGTGTGGCCCCGGACCCGCAGGGGCGGGCCCGATGCGGGTGCCCGGACCCGGAGTGCACGGTGCCCGGTGCCCACCCCTTCGACCCCGGCCTGCTCGCGGCCACCGCTGACGAGCGCATGGCGCGCTGGTGGTGGACGAACAGGCCGACAGCCCCGATCATCCTCGCCACCGGAGGAAAGGCGCCGTGCGCGGTGAGCCTGCCGGCACCGGCCGCGGCCCGGGCGCTGGCCGCCCTCGATCTGCAGGGGATGCGCCTCGGCCCCGTGATCGCGGCCCCCACGCGCTGGGCGCTGCTCGTGAAGCCGTACTCCCTGGAGCAGCTGGGTGAGCTGCTCTACGCCAAGGACTTCGTGCCCGGCTCGCTGCGTTTCCACGGCGAGGGCGGCTACGTGGCCCTGCCTCCGTCGGAGACCGGTCAGGGCGGGATCCGCTGGGAGCGGGCTCCGCTGCCGGGTTCGGCCGCCCCCTGGGTGCCCGATGTGGAGGCCGTGGTGGACGCGGTGGTGGAGGCTCTCACTCGTACGGGTGTGAGCGCCCCCGAGTTGTAGGGGACTCGGGCGCGCGGTTCGCCGCGCGCCCGCCCTCGCTCGTTATCGTCCCTTTCATGCTGCGTCACTCCGGGGGACGACCCCCGGACTCTCTCCCGGACCCTCTTGGCCTCCCGGACCCTCTGAACCCCCGAAAAGTCCGCTTGACGGTGCTGGCGGGCATCGTCGTCCTCACGGCCGCGCTGCCGCTGGCCGTGGCCTCCGCGGGGCCGACGGGTGGCGAGGCTCCCGCATCCGCATCCTCTTCCGCACGCGCATCGGCACACTCCTCGGACGACAGCGGCCGTGACGCCGGTGGTCGTGACGCCGGTGGTCCTGGATCCGGCGGCGCTGGATCCGACAGCTCCGGTTCCGGCGGTTCTGGATCCGGTGGTCCTGGTTTCCACAGCTCCGATTCCGGCGGTCCTCTTTCCGGCGGTCATGGCTCCGGCGAGGCGCCCGTCTCCGGTCGCGCCGACGGCAGGGCGCCCGGGGCGCGCCCCGCGGCACCCAGGGGCCCTCTGACGCTCGGCGTGGGGCTCGCCACCGCCGCCCGCTGCGGACCCGAACTCGCTTCCCCCGACGGCATCGAGGCACAGACGTGCGTGCTGACACAGGGGCGGGAGACATGGGCGCGGACCTACTACCGCAACGCGACCGGTGACGATCTCAGGTCCGTACTGACCCTCATGGCGCCCGGCGACCGCACGGTGCGGATGTACTGCGCGGTGGGCGCGGACGACGAGCCGGAGGTGTGCGAGACACCCCGGGAGCGGACGGCCGGCGAGGCGTCGCGGTACACGGCGGTCGCCGAGTTCGCGAAGGACGCCGACGGACCGCTGCTTCTGCGCTCGGGGAGCAACTCGCCTGCGCAGAACGGGCGTTGAGAACATCGCCGACGACGGTCCCGTATCCGGACATGAAAAGACCCGGTTGCTGGCGACGGGGGATGCACCAGCAACCGGGCTATTGGAACGGTAACAAGAGATCGGCGGTTCGCAAATTCGATCTCGGCTATTCAGACACCGATTCGCCTGTCACGACCGGGAGTTGTGACAGGAGTCACCCGCTTTGTACACCTGTCGCCCGGCTGACCGGTCGGTCAGCCGGGAGCGGGTTTCCGCCGGGCGTCGGCCGAGGTCAGCTGAGGGTGACCTGGCGGTTGGTGAGGCCGCCACGCGCCCGGCGCTCGTCCGCGGTGAGCGGCGCGTCCGTGGCCAGCGCCGCGGCGAGCCGCTCGGCGAACTCGGACGCCGGCTTCTCGATGTCCTCGGCAGCGACACCCGTCGGCAGGTCCCAGACCGGGACGGTGAGGCCGTGGGCACGGAAGGAACCGACCAGACGAGTGCCCTCCCCGAGGCTCGACCGGCCCTCCGCGTGCAGCCGCGCGAGCGCGTCCAGAAGCTGCTCCTCGGGGTGCGGCATGACCCAGCGCAGGTGGTTCTTGTCGGGGGTCTCGCACCAGTACGCCGCGTCGACGCCGGCGAGCTTCACCGTCGGGATGGCGGCGGCGTTGGCCCGCTCCAGGGAGGCGGACACCTCCGTGGTCGCGTTCTGCGCGTCCGGAACCCAGAATTCGAAGCCCGCGTGCACAACTGGCTCGAACGCGCCTTCGGGGTCGAGGAGATCCTGCAGGCGCACTCCGTCGCTCGGGGCGCGGCGGCCCTGCACCGGAGTGCCGGGCTCCGCGGTGAGCGCGCGCTGGAGCGTGTCGGCCAGGTCGCGGCTGATGTCACCGGACGCCGTGTCGTTCTGCAGGCCGATGAGGACCGAACCGTCCTCGCGGCGCAGCGCCGGCCACGCCATCGGCAGCACCGTCGCGAGGGTGACCGAGGGGACGCCCTCCGGGAGGGCTTCCTTCAGGTGCAGCGCGACGGTCGCCGCGGGCACCAGCTCGCGCAGCGCGATCCAGTCGCCCTCGCTCGGCAGGCCCTCGAACGGCCGGTGGACCAGCTCGGTCACGGCGTGCGCGGCGGCGCGGCCGTGACACGCCTTGTAGCGGCGGCCGCTGCCGCAGGGGCAGGGCTCGCGTGCTCCGACAACCGGGACGTGTCCGTCTGCGCCGGCGGCGCGGGCCCCATCCTGCCGCTGCGGCTGCTTGGCCTTCGTCTGGGGTCGCTTCTTGGCCATCGTGGATGTCTCCCGGTTACGGCTCGACTCGTACGGGCGCGAGCCTAGCCGCTCGTACGAGGACCCACGGGACCCTGTGGACAACGTGCCGGGTCATCGCCTGGGCGGCGCTTCGGTTCGTCCCGGAACCAGCACTTCCGTCTGCTTCGGCCCGAGTGCTCGGGGTGCTCCGGGCTGTCGGGAGCCCGGTGCGGGTCGGCCGGCTCCGCCTGCTCCGGACTGTCACGGACTGATCGGTCGGTGCTCCACCCGCTCCACCTGCTGTGGATTGCCGTGGACTGCTGCGGACTGCTGCGGGCCGGTGGCTCCGCCCGGGTCGGGCGTGCTGCCGTGGCCCGCCTCAGTCCAGACCCTCGAAGGCTTCGCCGAAGCCCAGGTCGGATATCGCGGACACCGCGGGGGCCGTGACCCGCGCGGCGAAGTCGTCCCGCCGGCGGACGGCGCAGGCGTCCTTGTGCACGACCACCCACACCGTGACCTCACCGCGGGTGTCGTCCCGGACACCCCAGTCGTCGGCCAGCGCCGTGATGATGTTCAGCCCGCGACCGCCGCGCGCGGTGACCGAGGGCGTGGCCGGAACCGGACGGGTCGGACCACCGCCGTCCGTCACCTCGACGGTGAGTCTGCCGGTCGGTTCGACACGCCACGCGGCCCGGACGTCGCCGTCCCCGGCCAGGGCGTCACCCAACGGCCTGCCGTGCCGGCAGGCATTGCTCAGTAGTTCGGAAAGGATCAGTACGGCATCGTCGATGACCGTTTCCGTGACACCTCCCGTGCGCAGTTGATCCCGCATCCGGTGTCTTGCTTCTCCCACGCCCGCAGGGCCATGGGGTACGGCCATGCTCGACGACGTGGGCACCTCCTGTGCCACCACCAACGCCACCCCCGAGACCTCCTTTGCCCCACGCCACGGTGTGGATGCCCTCCTGGGATGGACCGGAAACCGGCCAATGCACGTGCAGTGACGCACTCGTAACGATCGAACACGGAACGAGTGCGCCGGAGCACTCCCTGTAATCGAGTGGCCCGAATTCGACGGAATGGCCGAGATGTGGCGCCCCGCGGGCGAAACGTGCGGGGCCTGTGGGGGCCGTGAGGGGACCGGTTTCAGCGTCCGAGCTGGTGCAACACCGCGCGCGGGCGGTTGGTGATGATGGCGTCGACGCCGAGCCCGAGACAGAGGTCGACGTCCTCGGAATCGTTCACCGTCCACACGTGAACCTGGTGACCGGCCCGCTTCAGGCGCTCGATGTACGCCGGGTGATTGCGCACGATCCGCATCGAGGGCCCGGCGATCCGGACCCCCGGGGGCAGCCGTCCGTCACGCAGCCGGGGTGAGACGAACTGCAGCAGATAGACCGTCGGCATCGTCGGGGACGCGGCGCGGACGCGCTGGAGGGAGCGCGCCGAGAAGCTCATGACGCGCACCGGTGACTCGTCGGGCGAGGGCGGTGCGTCGAGGCCGAAGCGCTTCAGAAGGATCAGCAGGCGTTCCTCGACCTGGCCGGCCCAGCGCGTGGGGTGTTTCGTCTCGATGGCGAGCCGTACGGGGCGGCCGGCGTCGGCCACGAGTTCGAGCAGGCGTTCCAGGGTGAGGACGGACTGCTGCTCCCATGAAGGGGGCCGCTGCTGCTCCCATTCGGGTGCCTCGTCGCGGTTCTTCCAGGAGCCGAAGTCCAGGGCGGCGAGATCCGCGAGCTCCAGGGCGGAGACGGCGCCGCGGCCGTTGGAGGTGCGGTTGACGCGGCGGTCGTGGACGCAGACGAGATGCCCGTCCGCGGTCAGCCGTACATCGCACTCAAGGGCATCGGCCCCGTCCTCGATCGCTTTCTCGTACGCGGCCAGGGTGTGCTCGGGGGCCTCTTCGGAGGCACCGCGGTGAGCGACGACCTGGGTCAGGTGCTGTCGTGCGTGGGTCACCGCGTCATGGTGCCACTGCGAGTGGGTACGCGTGGGGTCGGCGGCACGGGCCGTGCAGTGGTTTTGTCAGACCTGTCCTATATAAATAAAGATCTCGGAGTCACAGGTGCCGCTTATGGCGCCCTGACGTCCCGTGGGAAAAGCTGACGGCATACAAAAGCACATGCACAGCTGAATCGTGCCGGTCCCCGAACACGCGTGGCGGAGTCCTGAACACACGCGACCGAACGTGACCGGATGCGTACTTACTGAACAGCCGTGGATCGAGAGGAAGAGCTGTGAGCACCGAGAACGAGGGCACCGCAGTACCCCCGGCCCCGTCTGCACCTCCCGTGCCGGTGGCTACTCCCGCTGCTTCCGTGCCCCCGGGGCAGGCGGTTTCGCCGGGAGCGGGCCCCGCGGGTCCCCATGAGGGCACGAATCAGCCCCAGGGGCAGGGCTCCTTCCAGGGAGACGCGCCGACGGCCACGCTGCCGCCGACGCCTCCCGGGGCTCCGCAGGGCGCCGCCCCCGCTCCGGAGGGGGGCGCCTGGCCGCCTCCCCCGCCGACCACGCCCGCGTACGCGAACGCGAGCGGCTCGGGTCCCTACGGGGGCGCGGGCGAGGGCGGCTCCGGTCCGTACGGAGGCGGCGGCGAGGGCGGTTCGGGGCCGTACGGTGGTGCGGGCGGGGGCGGGGGCGAGGGCGGCTCCGGTGATGTCTGGGGCGCCTCGTACCAGCAGCCCGCTCCGAAGCCGAAGTCCGGCGGGCGCGGTGGCCTCGTCGCCGCGGTCCTGGTGGCCGCGCTGATCGCGGGCGGCGTCGGCGGTGGCATCGGCTACTGGGCGGCGGACCGCAACGACGACTCCTCGGGTTCGACGACGGTCTCCTCGTCCGAGAGCGGCGGCGACCTCAAGCGCGACGCGGGCACGGTCGCGAGCGTGGCCGCCACGGCGCTGCCGAGCACGGTCACCATCGAGGCCGAGGGCAGCAACGGCGAGGGCGGCACGGGCACCGGCTTCGTGTTCGACACCCAGGGCCACATCCTCACCAACAACCACGTGGTGGCCGAGGCGGTCGAGAGCGGCAAGCTGTCGGCGACCTTCTCGAACGGCAAGAAGTACGACGCCGAAGTGGTCGGCCACGCCCAGGGTTACGACGTCGCGGTCATCAAGCTCAAGAACGCGCCGGACAACCTCAAGCCGCTGCCGCTCGGCAACTCGGACAAGATCGCGGTCGGCGACTCGACCATCGCGATCGGCGCTCCCTTCGGGCTTTCGAACACGGTGACCACGGGCATCATCAGCGCCAAGAACCGCCCGGTGGCCTCCAGCGACGGCAGCTCCAGCAGCAAGGCCTCGTACATGAGCGCCCTGCAGACCGACGCCTCGATCAACCCGGGCAACTCCGGCGGCCCGCTCCTGGACGCCAAGGGCTCGGTGATCGGCATCAACTCCGCGATCCAGTCCACGAGCGGCGGCAGCGGTACGAGCCAGTCCGGCTCCATCGGTCTGGGCTTCGCGATCCCGGTCAACCAGGCGAAGACCGTCGCCCAGCAGCTCATCAAGACCGGCAAGCCCGTCTACCCGGTCATCGGCGCCTCGGTCGCCCTGGACGAGGGCACGGGCGCGAAGATCACCGAAGAGGGCGCGAACAACTCGGACGCGGTCACGCCGAACGGGCCCGCCGACAAGGCCGGCCTCAAGCCCGGCGACGTCATCACCAAGCTCGACGACCGCGTGATCGACAGCGGCCCGACCCTCATCGGCGAGATCTGGACCCACCAGCCCGGCGACACCGTCAAGCTCACCTACACCCGCGACGGCAAGCAGCGGACGGCCGAAGTGACCCTGGGCCAGCGCGAGGGCGACAGCTGACCGGTTAGTCTTGTCCCCGCGCCGATCTCTCAGCGGCGCGGGGTGGGTTGCCCGAGCGGCCTAAGGGAACGGTCTTGAAAACCGTCGTCGCAGCGATGTGACCGTGGGTTCAAATCCCACACCCACCGCAGGTGAACGGCCCCTGACCAGGTACATCGGTCGGGGGCCGTTCTCATGCGCGCTGTCCGCCGGTCACCGTGATTCCCCGTCAGACACCGGTCCATCGGGCATGGCGAGGCACGGCCACTCGTAGATCCGGGCGGCAGCCAGTGCGCGGGCGAAGAACGTCCAGTCGCCCTGGGGTGGCAGATCCTGCCCATGGTCGGCATACCATCCGGACGCGTCCGAGACCCAGGCCTCCAGGGCCTCCAGGAAGGGCCCCAGCGTCCGATTCTCCCACCCGGCGCCACTCTCGTAGTCGGCTCGTAGGCGCGTCAGGAAGGCGCACAGGGCCTCGTGATCGGTGATGCGATCTTCGGGTGCCAGAGGAATGGTCACGGAAGAGCCCCGCTCAGTTGGTGTCCGGTGGTGATCCGGTGGTAGGTCGCCGTCTTGCCGGTCGCCTCGCCATCAGGTCGATCGCTGCGTACTGGCTAGCTGCGTGCTGCCCTGATGCCGTTGACCAGGTTGACGACCACACCCAGAACCAGGAACCAGCCGACGAAGAGATACACCCGGCCCGTCACTCGCTTGCTCTTGCGGGGTGGCGCCTCGGGGAGCAGGACATCGGCCACGCGTACGGGCCTGTCCGGACTGATGATGCTGCGCCCCGTCCGGCGCTGATGACGGCCGGCCGCGATGAGCGTCACCGCCACGACAAGGCAGAAAGCCGCTGTCTGGAAGTACGTTTCAGGTGACGACAGTTGCGCTGCCGCGTGCCACTGCATCAGGTGTCTCCCCCTGCAAGATCCGAATGTGCGAGTGATTTCCTCACGAGGGATGGCAGCAGGTCAACCAGCGACTTGGAGTCTGCTCGGCTCTGTCTGGGGCGGCGGCGGACGGGACGGGGCTCCCCACGTTCCCGGAGAGGCGGGCTTCCGGTTTCGTGGGTTACGGGTGGTGGCCGGTCATGCGGGACGCCGACGTGACCGTCGAGCGGGCCTCGCGTTCCGTGAGACCCGTGCGGACGGCGGCGTCGACGAGCGCCTCGGTCAACTGCGGGCCGAGACCGTTCTCGTAGGCGCGGCAGGCCGCCCAGAACAGGCGGGTGTTGCGCTGGCCCTCGTGGGCGGCGAGGACGAACTGGACGAGGCCCTGGCCCTGTTGGCTCTGTGTGGCGGCCGTCGGGCCGGGCGTGCGGGGCGGTGGCGTGAGAAGGCGCAGCAGCGAGGTCGGGCAGGGGGCGGGCGCCAGGTGTGCGGTGCCCGGGGCCGTGCTGTAGACGCCGTGCTCGGTGCGTGAGCCGGGGCCGACGAGGTAGCCGCCGGCACCGCGGATGTCTATGCCCGGGGCCAGTCGGCCCGCGGAGTTGGGGACGACGGCGTCGGGAGGGCCGCTCAGCCAGAGGTGGCGACCGCCGCTGGGGGTCAGCACGACGACCGTCTCGGGGATCGTGAACAGGTGGCGCAGCGCCAGTTCACGAAGGGCCGCGGACGAGTCCGTACCGGATTTGGTGTCCAGGTCGATGCCGATGAGGTGGTGGGGGGCCAGGCCGCAGGCGATGCCGTAGCCGGTGGCCCAGGGGGCGGCGGCGAAGAGCGCGCGTATGCGGCGGGGGTCGGTCGAGGCGTCGTACACACCGTGTCCGAAACGGTCGCACTCGCCGTGGCAGGGCGGCGCGGTCGGGTCGTCGCGGTGGGGTGAGCGCAGCGCCGGGAGCTTGGTCCGGGACAGCGGGATGACGGCCAGTCCGCGCTCGGCGGCTGACAGGGCGTGTGCGAGGGCCAGCGTCGTGGCCTGCCGGTCGATGGTGGCCATGCTTCTATGTTCGTACGGGTGTTCGAAAAAGGGAAGGGGTGGGGTGGGTCCGAGAGGCCCTCCGCGGTGGCCCGCGGAGGGCTTGACCTGGGGCGGAGCCCGGTGTGAGAACCCGCCCGGGGAGATTGGCTGAAAAAGTGACGGAACGCTTCATCCCTTGCGGCGTACGGGATTGAGATGTCCGCACCATCCTGAACTGCGGTTTCGGGGGCGTGAAGGGGGTTTATCGACATGTACTCACGCTTGCGAGCGAATAGCGGCTTCCGGGGTGGTTCGCCGGGGATTCGGTGGGCAATTCTGATCTCGCGACGTCGTGAACGAACACCGAGGCGGTCGGCCAACTGCCCCGGAACCAGCCGTACTCAGCCGGTCTGACCGGCATGTACTACTCGCTTCTGGAGGAACAGCACATGGCAAGCATCCGTACCGCCCGCGTTCTCGCCGCCGTGGCGGCCCTGCCGCTCGCCGCAGCCCTCTTCTCGGGAGTGGCAGTGGCCGACAACGGCTCCTTCGCGGACAACGGATCGAACGCCGCGGTGGCGACCGTCGGTGGCAGCGGTGTCGGGGGTGACAACTTCGGAACCTCGTCCACGACACAGCAGCAGGCCGTCGGCTCGGGCGCCTCGAACCAGAGCAACACGGCTCAGGTGAACGGTTCCGCGTTCACGGCCATCGACCAGTCGAACGACAACGTCGCCGTCAACTTCACCGACCTCTGGTGAGCCGGCGGCCGGCGGGGACTGGAGACCCCCGACGGCCGTACGCCTCCTTGGTGGGGTGTTTTGTGGGGTGGTAACACGTCTGCGCGGCGGTGCTTCGGCATCGCCGCGCAGACGTTTGCGCGTGCGGCGTGGAGCGCGCGAGCGACCTTGAACCTTGACAGTGGAATACATCTGACGGACAGTCAGAAACCCTTGTTCGTACGAGGTCCGGGAGGGCCGTCGTCGTGCATCTCGCCCCCACCGAGCGCCAGCGACGACTGCGCGCCGAACTCCGCGCGTACTTCCGGGACCTGATGCCGGACGGGCCTCCCCCTGCCGGTTCAGCCGGTTCAGCAGGTTCTGCCGGTTCCAGGTCCCGTCCCAGGCCGATGCCCGGGTCCGGCTCCGGGTCCGGGTCCGGGTCCGATTCCGGGTCCGATTCGCGGTCCGATTCCGTGGGACAGCGGGCGCTGCTGCGGCGGATCGGCGCCGACGGGTGGCTCGGTCTCGGCTGGCCGGAGGCCTACGGCGGCCAAGGGCGCGGCGCCGACGAGCAGTTCGTCTTCTTCGACGAGGCCTACCGGGCGGGCGCTCCGGTCTCCATGGTCACCCTCAACACGGTCGGTCCGACGCTCATGAAGTACGGGACCGAGGAACAGAAGGACTTCTTCCTGCCGCGGATCCTGCGCGGGGAGCTCGTGTTCGCGATCGGGTACAGCGAGCCGGAGGCGGGGACGGACCTGGCCTCGCTGCGGACGCGGGCCGTGCGGGTCGGCGGCCGTGCGGGGCGCGGGCAGGAGCCCGGCGGTGAGTGGCTCGTCGACGGGCAGAAGGTGTTCACCTCCAACGCCCAGCATGCCGACTGGATCTGGCTCGCCTGCCGAACGGACCCCGACGCGCCGAAGCACCAGGGCATCTCGATCCTGCTGGTCCCCACGGACGCTCCCGGGTTCTCGTGGACGCCGATCGAAACGGTGGGCGGGCTCACCACGACGGCCACGTACTACGACGGAATCCGGGTCCCGGCCTCCCGTCTGGTCGGCGAGGAGAACGGCGGCTGGGGGCTCATCACCAACCAGCTGAACCACGAGCGGGTCGCGCTCGCGGCCATCGGCATGCAGGCCGAGGACTTCTACCGGGCCGCGCTGGCCGCGGCCGGCGCGGCCGATCCGGTGACCGGCCGGCGCAGGGCCGACGAGCCGTGGGTGCGTTCGAGACTGGCCGAGGTGCATGCCCGGCTGGCGGCGACGCGCCTGCTCAACTGGCGTCTGGTGGGAGACGTGGGGTCCGGCCGACTGGCACCCGGCGATGCCAGCGGCGTGAAGGTCATGGGAACCGAATCGGCGGTCGCGGTCTATCGAATGTGTCAGGAGATCGTCGGACCGGACGCGCTGGTCCGTTCCGGTTCGCCGGGTGTGTTCGAGGGCGGCGAGCTGGAGCGGATGAACAGGGCGGCGCAGATCAACACGTTCGGGGGCGGGGTGAGCGAGGTGCAGCGGGAGATCGTGGCGACCATGCGGCTCGGGATGACGAGGGGGCGGCGGTGAGCGAGAGGGCCGCGTCGGGCGGGGATGAGGCGACGGCGTCCGTGGACGCGGCCGAAGAGGGCCGCCGTACCGAGGCGGGACACACCGAAGCGGGACACAACGAAGCGGGACACAACGAAGCGGGACGCACCGAGGGGGGACGCACCGAGGGGGGATACGAGGACATCCACGCGCGGTTGAAGGCGTACGAGGGGCTGGTGGCCGTCGGCGGCGTGGGCAAGGACCTGGTCAACGAGCCGATGATCCGGCACTGGTGCGAGGCGATGGGGGACACGAATCCGGCGTACGCGGGCGCGGACGCCGTCGCGCCGCCGACCATGCTCCAGGCCTGGACGATGGGGGGACTGTCCGGCCACGGGGGGCGCTCGGAGGCGTACGTCGAGATGCTCGGGCTGCTCGACGACGCCGGGTACACCTCGGTGGTCGCCACCGACTGCGAGCAGGAGTATCTGCGGCCGCTTCGGCCCGGGGACCGGATCACCTTCGACTCGGTGATCGAGTCGGTCTCCGAGCGCAAGAGGACCAAGTTGGGCACGGGGTACTTCGTTACGACGCGGACGGATGTGCAGGCGGAGGGCGAGCCGGCGGGGACACACCGGTTCCGGATCCTCAAGTACGTACCCGCGGGGCGCCGCCGGGGGGACGGCGCGACGGGCACCACGACGGGCGGAGCGGCGGCGGCCACCGGGAAGGCCGTGGCGGCACCCACCGGAGAGGCCGTGGCGCCCGCCGGGGAGGCCGCGGCGGACTTCCGTCCCAGGCGGCCACGCCCCGTCGTCAATCGGGACAACGCGGGCTTCTGGGAGGGCGTGTCCCGGCACCGGCTGCTCATCCAGCGTTGTGAGAAGTGCGGGACCCTGCGTTTCCCCTGGCTGCCGGGGTGCAACTCCTGCGGCGGCCAGGAGTGGGACACGGTCGAGGCGGCCGGCGAGGGGACCGTCTACTCGTACGTGGTGATGCATCATCCGCCCTTCCCGGCCTTCGATCCGCCGTACGCCGTGGGACTGGTCGAACTCGCCGAGGGCGTACGGATGATCAGCAATGTGGTGGGGGTGCCGCACGACCGGGTGCGGATCGGGATGCCGGTGCGGCTGGAGTTCGAGTGGGTGGACGAGGAGCTGGAGCTGCCGGTCTTCCGGGCCGTCGAGGGGAGCGGGGGCTGATGGACTTCACGCCGACGGAGGAGCAGACGGCGGCCCGTGAGCTGGCCGCGCGGATCTTCGGCGACCTGTCCACGCACGAGCGGCTGACCGCCCTCGGGACGGGCGGTGACGGGGAGTTGTGGAAGGCGCTGTGCGAGGCGGGGCTGCCGGCCGCCGTCGAGGACATCGGGCTCCTCGGGCTGGTGCTCCTGCTGGAGGAGCAGGGGCGGACGACGGCCCAGGTGCCGTTCGCGGCGAGCTGTGTCCACGGGCTGCTGGCGGTGTCGGCGCACGGTTCGGCGCGGCAGCGGGAGCGGCTGCTGCCCGGGATCGCGGACGGGTCGGTCGTGGTGGCCGGCGTCCTGCCCGCGACCGCGGTACGGGCGGGCCCGACCGGCGAGTTGAGCGGGGTGGTCCCCGTGGTGCCGTGGCTCCGTGACGCCACACACGTGCTGGTCGCGGACGACGAGCACCGACTGTGGCTCGTACGGACCGCCGACGCCCGGTGCGAGCCCGTGGAGCTGACGGCTCCGTGGTCGGCCGGACGCCTGATCCTGGACGCCGCACCGGCCGAACGGCTCGGTGGCGCCGACGCGTACGACGACGTGCTGGCCACCGCGCGTACGGCCTTCGCGGGGCTGCAGGCCGGAGTGTGCGCGGGCTCGGTCGCCCGGGCCGTGGCCCACACCAACACCCGCGAGCAGTTCGGCCGGCCGCTCGCGGCCAAGCAGGGGGTGCAACTCCGCGCGGCCGACGCCCACATGGACACCGAGGCGATACGGGTCACGGCGTACGAGGCGGCCTGGCGGCGGGACGAGGGCTTGGACTACGCCACGCACGCGCTGACCGCCGCCTGGTGGGCGTCGGAGGCGGGGCACCGTGTCGTCCACGCCGGGCAGCACCTGCACGGCGGTACGGGAGCCGACCTTGAGCATCCCGTGCACCGGCACTTCCTGTGGGGACGGCAGCTGGACGCGTATCTGGGATGCGGGAGCGAACTGCTCCAGGAACTGGGGGAGTCGATCGTGCACGGGGAGGGGGAGGCATGACCACCGATGCCGGACCGGTGCGGGCCGGTGACGCGCTGCCACCGCTGGAGATCGGGATCACCCGCACGCTCGTCGTCGCCGGGGCGATCGCGTCGCGCGACTACCAGGACGTGCACCACGACACGGAAGCGGCACGGCAGAAGGGTTCGCCGGACATCTTCATGAACATCCTGACGACCAACGGGCTGGTCGGGCGCTACATCACGGACCACTTCGGGCCCGGGGCCGTGCTGCGCGGAGTGGCGATCAGGCTGGGCGCCCCCAACCACCCGGGCGACACCATGGTGCTGACCGGGGTGGTGGAGGACGTCCGGGACGACACGGCGACGGTGCGGATCGTCGGCGCCAACAGTCTCGGCAAACACGTCACGGGGACGGTCACGGTCACGATGCGGAACCAGGGGGGCCGGTCGTGAGCGTACGGACGAGGGACAGCCTCGGCGGCCGGGCTGCCGTCGTCGGGATCGGGGCCACCGAGTTCTCCAAGGACTCGGGGCGCAGCGAGCTGCGGCTCGCGGTGGAGGCGGTGCGGGCCGCGCTGGACGACGCGGGGCTGACGCCGGGCGATGTGGACGGCCTGGTGACGTTCACGATGGACACGAGCCCCGAGATCACCGTCGCCCAGGCGGCCGGCATGGGCGAGCTGTCGTTCTTCTCCCGGATCCACTACGGCGGCGGGGCGGCCTGCGCGACCGTCCAGCAGGCCGCCCTGGCGGTGGCCTCGGGCGTCGCCGACGTGGTCGTCTGCTACCGGGCGTTCAACGAGCGCTCGGGGCGCAGATTCGGCTCCGGGGTCCAGCGCCGGGAGCCGTCCGCCGAGGGCGCCGCGCTCGGCTGGGCGCTGCCCTTCGGACTGCTCACGCCCGCGTCCTGGGTGGCGATGGCGGCTCAGCGCTATCTGCACACGTACGGGCTGACGTCCGAGGCGTTCGGGCAGGTCGCGGTCGTCGACCGGAAGTACGCGGCGACCAACCCGGCGGCGTACTTCCACGGAAGACCGATCTCGCTGGCGGATCACGCGGCATCCCGCTGGATCGTGGAGCCGTTGCGGCTGCTCGACTGCTGTCAGGAGACCGACGGCGGTCAGGCCCTGGTCGTCACCTCGGTGGAGCGGGCGCGCGACCTGCCGCAGCCGCCGGCCGTGATCGTCGCGGCCGCCCAGGGCGCGGGGCGGGCCCAGGAGCAGATGACGAGCTTCTACCGGGACGATCTGACGGGGCTGCCGGAGATGAGCGTGGTGGCGCGGCAGCTGTGGCGTACGTCGGGGCTGACGCCGGCCGGGATCGACGTCGGGATCCTGTACGACCACTTCACGCCGTTCGTGCTGACGCAGCTGGAGGAGTTCGGGTTCTGCAAGCCGGGTGAGGCGGCGGACTTCGTGGCGGAGGAGCGGCTGCCGTTGAACACGCACGGAGGGCAGCTCGGGGAGGCGTATCTGCACGGGATGAACGGAGTCGCGGAAGGGGTCCGGCAACTGCGCGGTTCGGCCGTGAACCAGATACCAGGAGCCCGGCGGGTCCTGGTGACCGCCGGGACGGGCGTCCCGACCTCGGGTCTGATCCTGGGGTCGGACGACCGGGGCTGAGCCTCGGTTCGGACCGTCGCTGTCGACCCCCGGTACTGCTCGCCGGTTCGGGCGATCGGGTTGATTGCGGGGCGGACGGATGAACGTGGTGCGTGTCCGGGCCCGACATCGCGGGCTGGGCCGTTGACTCGGCCCATGCGTTGGCTGCGATGTCACAAGATGATCGTCGGATTCGGGTTCGTGCTGCTCCTGCTGGGGCTCACGGCGGCACCACCGGCGGAGGCGGGGTCCTGGTCGCCGGGTGCCGCGGGTGCCGCCGCTCCGGAGGGTTCCCCCGTCCGGGAGTCCGGCGCGAGACCCGCGGCTCTCACGTTCAAGGGCCGTGCGTTCGACACCTGCCGGGCGCCGTCCGCGGACACCATGCGGCGCTGGCGGGCGTCCCAGTACCGGGCCGTGGGTGTCTACTTCGGCGGGCGCGGACGGGCCTGCCGGTCACAGCCCCATCTGAGCCACCGCTGGATGCGGACGGTGGAGGACCAGGGCTGGCGGGTGCTGCCCCTGTACGTGGGCTCGCAGTCGACCTGTGTGTTCGCGCGGCACAAGAAGAACGTACGGATCGGGCGGCACCCCTGGAAGCAGGGGACGGCGGAGGCCCGCGACGCGGTGAAAAGGGCGTCGGCGCTCGGTATCGGGCAGGGGAGCCCGCTCTTCCTGGACATGGAGGCCTACGAGTACCGGAACAAGAGGTGCGCGCGCACCACGCTCCTGTTCGTGCGGGGGTGGAACCGCGAGGTGTCGCGCCGGGGGTACCTGCCGGGGTTCTACAGCAGCGCCGCGTCGGGCGTCCGCCACATGGAGCTGTCGCGGCGGGCCGGAGTGCGGGATCTGCCGTCGGTGGTGTGGTTCGCGCGCTGGGGCGTGAAGAACGGGCTGAACCGCGAGCCCGCGCTGCGGAAGACCGCGTGGACGCCCGCGCGACGCATCCACCAGTACGCGGGGAACGTACGGGAACGGCACGGCGGCCGTACGCTGCTGATCGACCGCAATGTGATGCACGCGCCGGTCGCTCGCATCGAATGAGCAGCCGGGGTGCCGGTCGGAGCGGCTCTCGTGTGGGGGCGTACTCCTCCGGCATCATGCCGGGGGCCGGGCTACTGCGGGAGGAGTGCGCGGGGAGGCGTCTCTCAGGGGTGAACCCTCAGGGGTCCTGAGCCTCGCGTCCACCTTCAGGAGGTGGGGCCTGCCCCCCTCCTACAACCTGAGGCGGACACGGCTTCGGGACCTGCGGCCGATCCGCTGGAGTAGGGGGCGATCCTAGCGTGGAGCCATGACCACACCCGTCTGCACCAGCGCTTCGAACGCAGCGACGCGGACCCATGCGTACCCGTCGTTCTCCTCGTACGTGAGGGCCCGCCAACCCGTGTTGCTGCGTACCGCGCGCTCGCTGACCGCGAACCCGTGCGATGCGGAGGACCTGCTGCAGACCGCCCTCACCAAGACGTATGTCGCGTGGGAGCGGATCGAGGACCACCGGGCGCTCGACGGCTATGTGCGGCGGGCGCTGCTGAACACGCGGACGTCGCAGTGGCGGAAGCGGAAGGTCGACGAGTTCGCGTGCGAGGAACTGCCGGAGCCGCAGGCTCCGCCGGCCGGGGACCCGGCGGAGCAGCAGGCGCTGCACGACGCGATGTGGCGCGCGATCATGAAGCTGCCCGCACGGCAGCGCGCGATGGTCGTCCTGCGGTACTACGAGGACCTGAGCGAGGCGCAGACGGCGGAGGTGCTGGGCGTGTCGATCGGTACGGTCAAGTCGGCCGTGTCGCGTGCGCTGGGCAAGCTCCGTGAGGACCCTGAGCTGGGCCCCGTGCGCTGACCGGCACGGCGGAGGCGCAGAACGCGGCACAAAGCGCACCACAGAGCGCCGGACTGGGCAAGCAATGCTTGCCGTGATGTGATCGATCGCCCAGGAGTAGTGACATACCGCGCGGTATGTGAGCAGAATCAGCCCAACCCTTACTACCGCGTAGGCAATGTCGCCCCCGGGAGGACGCCGTGCTGAGCACGATGCAGGACGTACCGCTGCTGATCTCAAGGATCCTGACCCACGGGTCGACGATCCACGGGGCATCTCAGGTGATCACCTGGACCGGTGAGGGCGAGCCACAGCGACGCTCGTTCGCCGAGATCGGAGCACGGACGGCCCGGCTGGCGCACGCGCTGCGTGACGACCTCGGAGTCCGGGACGACGACCGGGTCGCGACGCTGATGTGGAACAACGCCGAGCACGTCGAGGCGTACTACGCGATCCCGGCCATGGGCGCGATCCTCCACACGCTGAACCTCCGGCTGCCTCCCGAGCAGCTCGTCTGGATCGTCAACCACGCCGCCGACCGCGTGATCGTGGCCAACGGTTCGCTGCTCCCGCTGCTCGCTCCGCTGCTCCCGCACTTCAAGTCGGTCGAGCACGTGGTCCTCTCCGGCCCGGGTGACCGTTCCCTGCTCGACGGCGCGGCCGTCCAGGTGCACGAGTACGAGGATCTGATCGCGGACAAGCCGGACAGCTACGACTGGCCTGCGCTGGACGAACGCCAGGCCGCGGCCATGTGCTACACCTCCGGTACGACCGGCGACCCCAAGGGCGTCATCTACTCGCACCGCTCCATCTACCTGCACTCGATGCAGGTCAACATGACGCAGTCCATGGGGCTCACCGACGGGGACACCTCCCTCGTCGTGGTTCCGCAGTTCCATGTGAACGCCTGGGGCCTGCCGCACGCGATGTTCATGACCGGCGTGAACGTGCTGATGCCGGACCGCTTCCTGCAGCCCGCACCGCTCGCCGAGATGATCGAGCGCGAGCGTCCGACGCACGCGGCCGCCGTCCCCACCATCTGGCAGGGACTGCTCGCGGAGCTCAAGGGCAAGCCGCGTGACGTGAGTTCGCTGACCCAGGTCACCATCGGCGGCTCCGCGTGTCCGCCCGCCCTGATGAAGGCGTTCGACGAGCTGGGCATGCGCGTCTGCCACGCCTGGGGCATGACGGAGACCTCGCCGCTGGGCACCATCGCGCGGCCCCCGGCCCATGTCGGGGCGGGATCGGACGAGGAGTTCGCGTACCGGCTCACCCAGGGCCGTTTCCCGGCCGGTGTCGAGCCCCGGCTGACCGGCCCGGGCGGCGAGCGGCTGCCGTGGGACGGCGAGTCCGCGGGCGAGCTGGAAGTGCGGGGCCCCTGGATCGCGGGCGCGTACTACGGCGGTCAGGGCGCCGAAGTCCTGCGCCCCGAGGACAAGTTCAGCGAGGACGGCTGGCTCAAGACCGGTGACGTCGGCACGATCAGCCCCGACGGCTTCCTGACCCTCACCGACCGCGCCAAGGACGTCATCAAGTCCGGCGGGGAGTGGATCTCCTCGGTCGACCTGGAGAACGCCCTCATGGCCCATCCCGATGTCGCCGAGGCGGCGGTCGTCGCCGTCCCGGACGACAAGTGGGGCGAACGTCCGCTCGCCACCGTCGTGCTGAAGGAGGGCGCCGGCGCCGACTTCGACACGCTGCGGTCGTTCCTCGCCGACGAGGGCAAGATCGCCAAGTGGCAGCTCCCCGAGCGCTGGACGATCATCGAGTCGGTGCCGAAGACGAGTGTCGGCAAGTTCGACAAGAAGGTGCTGCGCAGGCAGTACGCGGCGGGCGAGCTGGACGTCACCCAGCTCTGACAGCTCTGACAGTTCAGGCGGCTCTGAAAGGCTCTGACAGTTCAGACGGCGGCGATACACGGGTTGGGGCGTTGTTTCACGTGAAACAACGCCCCAACCCGTGTCTACAGACGCTCAGTTCGTGCCGATCCGGGCCAGCAGGTCCACGATCCGGTCCTGCACCTCGGCGCTGGTCGACCGCTCGGCCAGGAACAGCACCGTCTCCCCCGCGGCCAGGCGCGGCAGTTCGCTCTGGTCGACGGCCGCGGTGTAGACGACGAGCGGCGTGCGGTTGAGCTGGCCGTTCGCGCGCAGCCAGTCGACGATCCCGGCGCGTCGGCGGCGTACCTGCATCAGGTCCATCACCACCAGGTTCGGCCGCATCTGCCCGGCCAGCGTGACCGCGTCCTCGTCGGACGAGGCCCGTGCGACCTGCATCCCGCGCCGCTCCAGCGTCGAGGTCAGCGCGAGCGCGATCTCGGCGTGCTCCTCGATGAGGAGAACCCGCGGCGGATGCTGCTCGCTGTCGCGCGGCGACAGCGCCTTGAGGAGTACGGCGGGGTCGGCGCCGTACGCCGCCTCGCGTGTCGCCTGACCGAGGCCCGCCGTCACCAGGACGGGCACCTCGGCGGCCACGGCGGCCTGACGCAGCGACTGGAGCGCCGTGCGCGTGATCGGGCCGGTGAGCGGGTCGACGAACAGAGCGGCCGGGAAGGCGGCGATCTGCGCGTCGACCTCCTCGCGCGAGTGCACGATGACGGGCCGGTAGCCGCGGTCGCTCAGCGCCTGCTGCGTGGTGATGTCCGGCGCGGGCCAGACCAGCAGCCGGCGCGGGTTGTCCAGCGGCTCCGGGGGCAGCTCGTCGTCCATCGGCTGCGGGTGGGGCTGGTTCGCGACCTCCACCGCGCCACCGGGGCCGTCGAGCGGCTCGGGGCCTTCGTCGGCGTTCTGGTCCGGTGCTCCTATGGCGTACGAACGGCCGGTGCCCTCGGTGCCGTGGGCGAGCCGGGACTGCTGCCCGCCGGCACCCGGGTGCGAGCGCGCCGCCGTGTCCGTCTGCTCGGCCACGGGCTCGGGCCGGGTGCCGAGCTTGCGGCGCCGCCCGGAACCGTTGGTCGCGTGCGGGGGAGGCGTGGGCGCCTGGGGCTGCGGCGCGGTCCCCGCCTGTGCCACGGGCTGCGCCTGTGCCTGCGCCTGGGCCTGGGGGGCGGTGGACGCCGTCCGGCCGGGCTTGGCCTGCTGGGCGTCGATCATGCGGCGGCCGAACGGGACACCCTGCCCGAGCGTACGGACGCTGATCGCCCGGCCCTGGGTCGAGTTGGGGTCGATGGGCGGCGCCGCGGCCTCCGCGGGCGCCGCCTCGGCGGGGAGGGGCTGCGCGACCCGCGGCTGTTCCGGGGCCGCTGCGGGCTCAGGAGCGGCCGACGTGTCGGCCGTTCCCGGCCACGGCTGGGGCGCGGCGCCGGTCTCCGGCTGTACGGGCACTCCGGCGCCTGAGGTGTCGGCGGCGCCGGGCCACGGCTGAGGGGGCGCGGTCGCGTCCGCGGGCATCCGGGACCGCGGTTGCGGCTGGGCGGGACCCGCGGCCGGGGTGCCCTGGACAGGCATGCCGCTTGCCGGGACGCCGACGTGGCCCGCGACGCCCTCGGCCGTCGCGGGTGCCACAGGTCCCGTGAGACCGGTGGGGGCGACCTGGCCGGGGGCGACCTGCGGCGGAAGGGCCTGCCCGGGGACGGGACCTGCCTGCGGCGGGAGGGCCTGGCCGGCGACGGCTTGCTGGGGGACGCCCTGAGGCGGGAGGGCCTGCGGGGGAACGCCCTGTGGGGGAACGGCCTGTCCCACGGCGGAGACGGCCGAAGGGGTGCCGTGACCTGGGGTTCCCTGAGCGGGTACGGGTACGGGTGTGGGCTGTCCGGGGACGGGCTGAGCGGGCGGGCCCTGTGCGGGGAGGGCCTGTGCGGGGGGCAGGTGGCCCGGCATGGGCTGCTGCCCGGGAACCCCGGCTGCTCCCTCGGCCGTCACATTGCCCGGGCCTGCGCCCACGCCTGTGCCTGCTGCCGCCTCGCCCTGCCGAGCCCGTCGGCGCCCGCTGGGTGCCTCGATCGGATGAGGCTGGGGCGGGGTGTGGTCGTCGGCAGGGTTGCGGAGGGCCACGTCGTGGCGCCCCGCGGCGGACTGGGGCTGGGACTGAGCCGGACCGTGGCCTTCGGCGAACTGGGCGGCGTAGTCGGGAGAGCGGTCCGCCTCGGCGGGCGGCAGCGCGAACACCGCGCGCGGCCCCGCCTCCTGGGCCGCCGCACGCTCCGCCGCGGCGGCCAGCGCGCGCCGACGCCGACCGGTGGGCTGGGCTCCGCCATCATCGGCGTCGTTCCCAGTCGCATCCGCACCCGTGTCCGGGGCGGAAGGGGAGGCGGCGGGCAGTGCTGCCGGCAGGGCCTGCCGGCCGCCGTCCTGCAGCGCACGTCGTCCGTCGGCGGGCGCGGGTACGCCCTGCGGAGGCACGGTCGCCCCGAGCCCCGTGGCAGCGGTACCGGCCGCATGCTCGGCGGCGGTCACGACCGCGCCCTCGGAGACGCCGCCCTCGACGGGGCTCGGCCGCCCACGCCGGCGTCCGGTCCCACCGCTGCCCTCGGAGGCACCCTCGTCCTCGGAGACCTGGGCCGGCAGGGCGGGCCTGCCCCCCTCCTCCGCGGCGCGCCTGCGCCGTCCGGTGGGCACGGCCTTCTCCGTCGGCGGTCCGACCTCGCTCTCCAGGAAGGCGTCGACGGACGGGCGCCGGGCCCGCCGCCGCCCGCCCCCCTGGGAGGAAGCCTGCTCGGGCAACGCGAGCGCGGACCCGACCGCACCGGCGCCGGCCCCCGCGGCCTGCGTACCGTCCGGCACTCCGCCGAGGCCCGGGCCTGCTCCGACGCCCGCGTCTCCACCCGGACCGGCACTCGTACCGGCACCCGAACCGAAGCTCGCGTCCGCGCCGGGGCCGGCGGCGGGGACGGATCCGGCTCCGCCCCCGATGGGCACTTCGAGGACGAACGCGCTGCCGCTCATCCCGGGAACCTCGTGCGTCTGCAGCACTCCGCCGTGGGCACGCACGATTCCGCGCACGATCGGCTCGTGCACCGGGTCTCCCCCGGCGTAGGGCCCGCGTACCTCGATCCGTACGCCCTCACCGCGCTGCGCGGCCGCCACGACGACCGTGTTGTCCATGTAGCCACCGGCCGAGGCCGGTGAGTTGCCCGTGGAGTCGACGCCCGCGACGTCCGCGATGAGGTGCGCGAGCGCGGTCGCGAGCCGCTGCGGATCGACCTCGGCCTCGATGGGCGGCGCGTGCACGGCGAACTGCACCCGCCCCGGCCCGATCAGCTCGACGGCCCCGTCGACACCGGCGGCGACGACCGCGTCCAGCATCACTTTCGTACGGGTGACGCCTTCGGTCCCGGAGTCGAGGCGCTGGTACGCGAGCACGTTGTCGACGAGTGTGGTGATGCGTGAGTAGCCGGCGGAGAGGTGGTGCAGCACCTGGTTGGCCTCGGGCCACAACTGTCCGGCGTCGTCGGCGGCGAGGGTGGCGAGTTCGCCGCGCAGCTGGTCGAGCGGTCCGCGCAGGGAGCGGCCCAGGACGGCCAGGAGCTGTTCGTGCCGTGCGGACAGAGCCTCGTAGCGGTCCTTCTCGCGCTCGGCGAGGGCCGCGTACCGGTCGTCCCCGGCGGCCAGATCCTCCTCGTGCTGCTCGCGCAGCTCGGCGAGCGCCTTCGCGTGCTCCTCCTGGAGGGCGGCCAGCTCCCCGGCGTGCGTCTCGGAAGCCTGCGCGAGCTCCTGCTGGTGCCGTTCGGCCTCGGCGTCCTTCTCCTCGGCGAGCGCGTCGTACGGCCGCCGGTCCGTGAAGGTCATCACGGCCCCGACGAGCTGGTCGCCGTCGCGTACCGGCGCGGTGGTCAGGTCGACCGGCACCCGGTCGCCGCTCTTGGACCACAGCACCTGTCCGCGCACCCGGTGCTTGCGCCCGGAGCGCAGGGTGTCGGCGAGCGGCGACTCCTCGTACGGGAAGGGCTCGCCGTCGGCGCGGGAGTGCAGCATCAGCGGGTGCAGTTCCTGCCCGCCGAGGTCGCTGGCCCGGAAACCGAGTATCTGCGCGGCGGCCGGATTGACGAGGACGACCCGACCCTCGGTGTCCGTGCCCACCACGCCCTCGGCGGCGGCACGCAGGATCATCTCCGTCTGCCGCTGCGAGCGGGCGAGCTCCGCCTCCGTGTCGACGGTGCCGGAGAGGTCCCGTACGACGATCATCAGCAGTTCGTCGCCGGTGTAGCCGTAACCGTCGTACGCCTGCTGCCCGTTCTCCAGGTTCGCGCTGGTGACCTCGACGGGGAACTCGCTGCCGTCGGTGCGGCGGGCGATCATGCGGGTCGGCCGGGTGCGTCCGTTCTCGTCGACGGACTCGGCCCGCCGCATCGTGCCGGGGATGAGCCGGGAGTCGAACTGCGGCAGCAGATCGAGCAGGCCGCGCCCCACGAGGGCGGTGCCCGGGGTCTCGAAGGCCTCCAGGGCGATGGTGTTGGCGTTGACGACCGTTCCGTTGGCGTTGACCAGCACCAACGCGTCGGGAAGTGCGTCGAGTATCGCTGCGAGGCGAGCAGCGCCTCGGGATGGCCTGCTGCTCACGAGACGCTTCCTCCCTGTTACCGCTCCTTGCCGACCGCGGTAGCCATCTTGCCAACGGGTCCGCGACGTGTCACGCGAGGGAGTCTACGGGCAGTGGTTGCGCTCGCGGCGCCGGATGAGAGGGAGGTCGCACGTAGAGGCGACGCAGAACGCACGCAGAAGGCACGGAGAACCTGTGACCGTGCGCTTCACCGCCCCGACCGCCGGCCGGCTCCACGAATCCGCCGTGCCCTGCCCAGGTGCCGCTAGGCGCCGAGGTTCGGGAGCACGGGCACGAGGGCGTCCCAGCGGGCGATCTCGCACCCGTCGCCGCGCCGGTACGTCGCGTCGACGGGCCGGCCGGCCCAGGTGCCCGTGACGTGCGCGGTGGCCGGACCGCCGTACTGCATCGTGCACATCCCGCGCTCCTGCGCCGGCGCGAACGGGCTCCTGCCCCACGAGGTGTTCCGGTCCAACTGCTCGCAGGCGGCCCGGGCGTCGGGATGACTGTCGCCCACCGGATGACAGTCGAGCTCGAACGTCCCGTCCTTGCCGTCGCCCGCCTTGCTCACCGTCACGGTGAGGTGGTCGGCGCCGTCCGCGTCGCTCACCGGCGGCGGCATGAGGGGAAACGAATCGGCGTACGCGACCGCCGGCGCGGCGGCGGACAGCGCGGCGAGGGAGGCCGCGGCGGAGGTGGCGACGGTGAGGGCGATGCGACGCAGCATGGGGGCTCCTCTGACGACAGTGCTGACGACTGCTCTAACGCCGCCCGCCCCCTGACGTTGCGCCGCAGGCGGGGGCTTTGCCCTCGGGCCTTTGCGCCTAGTACCGTAGGAACCGATTGGTGACAGCCCGCTCGGCTGTGTCATCATCTGCACGCACCATTTCGCGCTCGCGCAGGTGGTTGTGCTGGAGGCGTCGCCTAGTCCGGTCTATGGCGCCGCACTGCTAATGCGGTTTGGGACGCAAATCCCATCGAGGGTTCAAATCCCTCCGCCTCCGCAGAAGATCACGAAGCCCCGGTCGTCCACGACCGGGGCTTCGGCCGTTCCTTGATCGTTCCCGCCACTTCACGGGACCGCGTCAGGGGCCGTCTGGGGGTCGTTTTCGCAGGTCAGGCATGGTCTGGCAAACGGATTTCGCCTCACGCCGCCAGTCATGTAATGTTGTTCCCGCAACGCCAACCGGGCAGAAAAGTCCGGAAGGAAGAGCAAACACAACAGAACACACAAGCACTCGTAGCTTAACGGATAGAGCATCTGACTACGGATCAGAAGGTTGCAGGTTCGAATCCTGCCGAGTGCACACAGGTCAAAGGCCCCGCCGGTTCGCCCGGCGGGGCCTTTGACATCAGCGGGTGACATCAACGCCCCCGCAATGGCCGCTCAGGCGGCGTTCTCGCCCTCCGGGTCGTCGTCCACATCTTCGAGTCCGAGCGTGTCATCCATCCGCTCGGCAGCCGCCCGCAGCGTCGACCCCATCATGTGGGCGTAGGTGTCGCGCGTCTCGCCTTCGCGTCACGGCGCAGGACGGTGAGCATCCGGTTCAGGTTGCGCGGGTCCGTCAACCGTCCGGTCACCGTGGTGAAGACGAGTCCGGCCGGATGCCCTGGAGCGGGCTGCCACTCTGCACGCACGCGAGGACCAGTCCCGCGGAGGGTCACAGTCCTCCGGAACTCCACAGATGTGGCCCATGAACCCGCCCCACTCGCCGCCCCCCCCGGGGGGACTGATCAGGCATCGCTGTGAAGTGGAGAGATGTTGATCAAAATTGAAATGTCTTCCATGGGGAGGAATTCATAATGCTCAAATTTGATCATAACTGATATGTGTCTCTCGTGTGTTTATATTTCGTTCTACGATCGGATTCGCATCAGTTCAGTGCGGCGGCGCAGGCGGTTCAGGGGGTCGGTGCCGCGACCGGGAATCGGTGAATTCGGTGGGCCGTGACGGCGGCTTCCGTGGGAGATCTTCACAGGGGGGCATATGGCTGACTTCAAGATCACAAAGCAGAGTGCCGAGAGCATCTATCAGGGCGAGACGCTCTTCATCGGCTCCGAGCAGTCGGGCGCTACCGCCGCGCGCCTGGACGCCCTGCTCGACCGCATCGACAGGGAGCGGACCGCGACGGGTGAGTGGGCGGACCTGCGCGCCGAAGTCGAGAACGCCCGGCGCGCGCTGCCCGAGAGCACCCCGGCCATCAGTGCGCTGGAGCGGGCCCGCGAGGTCGCCAGCAGCCTCCGGGCCACGTCCATCGTCGCCGCCATCTCCACCGTGATCGGCTCCTTCGTGCAGTGAGCCGAGCCGTGATCCGACGGAATCCGGAAATCGCGTTCTCGACCGGCGTCGAGATCGCCGAGACGGTCGAGATATCCGAAAGGGAGAGGATCGGTGGCCGGTAATAGAGATCGTGAGACCTCGTCCACCTATCACATCGGTCAGCAGGAAGCCCGGACGATCAACAATGCGGATACGGTCAACCAGATCGGTGCGATTCATCTCGGACCCCGAGAGCCGACCCCGTACGAGCGCGCACAGGACGGCCTCCGCCTCGGTGAGACTTCGCTGCATCAAGGGCTCTACGATTCCGCGGTCACCCATCTGACGGAATGCGTCGGCCTCGGAGCGCTGGACCCCTCGGCCGCCGCACACGCGCGTTTCCTTCTCGCCCTGGCCGGCCTCGGGGGAAAGCGCCCGAGTCTGTGCACCAACGCCGAACTCGCCTCCGCCCTGGCCCTGCTGGGCCCGCTGCGCGAACCGCACGCGCGTTTTCTCGCGGTGCTGGTGGAGGAGGACCGCACCAACGCGTGGATGGGGTCCCTGGCCGTCCCGGACAGCCTGCGGTGGAAGGCGCAGCAGGTCGACCGGCTGTACGCGGATCTCATCCGCCGGCACGTGCCCGCATCGGAGAGCCGTGTCTGGCAAGCACTCAACGAGCGTGCAGGAGGAACCACCCCATGTCCGTGACCATGGCCGAGACCGAAGCGACCGAGCGGAAGAAGAAGGTCGAGAAGTACTTCCATCCCACCCCCGAGCAGAGCCTCGACCAGATCGCCACGGCCCTGCTCGTGGGCGGCGGTGTCCTGGTGCTGGTGGGGCTGATCACCATGAGCGGCAACACGTTCGTCGGCGTACTGCTGATGGCGGGTGGTATCTGGGCCGCGATCCGGGGCGGCCAGAAGAAGAAGGAGTACGGAGAGGCGTACGAGAAGGCCGAACCCAAACCGTCCGACCGTGAGATGGACCGGCTCCTCGCCGGGGATCTGAAGATCATCGAGGACCGTGCGATGCGCCGCCTGGGCATCACCGCGGACCACCTGGAGATCGGTGCCGAGTCCTGGGACCCGGTGATGGCCCTGCTCGGCGGCAGTCCTGCCGAGCGCCCCAAGAAGAGGCCGCTGGTGCTGTACGGGCCGAAGTTCAGCGGGTTCGGAATCGGCGACGACGGGGTGTGGCGGTTCAAGGAGTACGAGGTCCTCGTCGTCTGTCCCGCCCTGCACCACCTCGCGCTCTTCCACTGCACGCTGGACTTCCTCTCCGGGGGACTGTCCAAGGAGGACACGGAGGAGTACCAGTACAACCACGTGGTCGCCGTCTCGACGCGGACCACGCCGGCCCCCGACCACGTCTCGCTGGACGAGTTGAACACTCGTGCCCCCGATGACGACACGGTCCGCTTCAGCAAGGTCCAGCGGCGTCGGCTGGAGGTCAGTGTCTCGAACGGCCAGTCCATGGGTGTCACGGTCGGCATCACGGACGAGGACGACAGTTCGAAGAAGGCCAGGCTGCAGTCGAGTGGCATCGACGAGGTCATCGGGTCCATCCGGCGTGTGCTGCGGGACCGTTCCTAGGTTCCTGGTGAGTGCGCTGTGGCAAACGGAATCCCTGCTCGACGAGCGGGGATTTCTTGCTGTCCGGGGCCCGGCCGCGAGGAGAGGGGAGAGCCCCGATGTCAGTGGTGGCCTCTACGCTTTTGAGTGATGGCACAGGTGTGGAGATGCAAGGGGCTCCGGTGGGCCGGGCGGGAGCCTGTGCTGACCTGGGACGGGGGGCGGAGCAGTGCGTTGCCGTGGGGGAAGCAGGTTGCGTTCGCCGTCGTGGGCGGGGGTGAGCGGCGGTGTGTGGGGGCGCGCGGGCACAGCTGTTTCGCGGGGGCCGCGGTGTCCGGGCGGAGTGTCGGGGCCCGGTGCGAGGAGTGTTCGCGGCTGGACCGGGCCCATTCCGTCGCGGCGGACACCATCGCCGACGACCCCCGGCCCTACTCCGTCTATCTGGCCTGGTTCGGACCCGGGATGGTCAAGGTGGGGATCACCGCCGTCGAGCGCGGGTCGGCCCGGCTCCTGGAGCAGGGGGCCGTCGCCTTCACCTGGCTGGGGCGGGGGCCGCTGATGTCGGCCCGGCGCAGTGAGGAGTTGCTGCGTACGGCGCTGGGAGTGCCGGACCGGATCGCGTACGACGCCAAGCGGGCCGTACGGAGTGCGCTGCCGGAGGTGCCGGCCCGGGTGGCGGAGATTCGGGGGCTGCACGCGCGGGCCGTGGGGCTGGACGGGTGGCCGGACGCCTTGGAGCGGATGCCGTTCGAGGCCGTCGATCACACGGACGCGTTCGGGCTCGACGGGCTGCCGTCGGCTGTGGCCGTCGTCGGTGAGCTGGTGCCGGGAGGCGTCGTGCGGGGGGAGTTGGTCGCCGTCGCCGGGCCCGATCTGCATCTTCGGACCGGTCGGGGCGTCGTCGTGCTCGATACGCGGCTCATGACCGGGTGGGAACTGACCGGGGTGACCGAGGTGGCCGGACAGGGCGACGGGGAGCCCGGCGAGCGGGGGGCCAGGGGCGGGCGGGGGGAGGTCACCGTGCCTGTGCGGGAGTTCGGTGGTGTCCAGGACGGGCTTTTCTGAGGCGGCCGAGGGGAGTGACCGGATGGCAAAGAGATCGATCCCTAGGGATCCCCTTCGGTAAACGCCCTGGACTTGGCGCGGCGGCCGGACCGAGGGTGGGCGACATGAGCCATCAGCCAATAGCGCCTGTCGCCGCTGCCGTTGTCCCTGACGCGGCCGTCCTGCCCGTCATGCCCGTCATGCCCGTCCGTGCGTACGAACCTCCGTACTACGCGGTCGTTTTCACCTCGGTGAGGACGCAGGACGGCGGGGCCGAGGAGTACGGCGAGACCAACGAGCGGATGGAGGAGCTGGTCAGGGAGATTCCGGGGTATCTCGGGATGGACTACGCGGGGTCGCCGGGCGGGCCGGCCATCACCGTCGGGTACTTCCGGGACGCGGACGCCATCGAGGAGTGGCGGAGCAACGTCGAGCACCGGGCGGCGCAGAAGCGCGGGCGCGCCGAGTGGTACGAGCGCTACACGTTGCATGTCGCCAAGGTCGAGCGGAGCCACGGTTTCGAGCGAGGGCAGGGCTGACGGGATGAGGAACGCGGTGGAGTTCGAGGCCGGGCACGGGGCGGGGGACGAGGCCGCCGGTGTACGGCGGTTCTGGGAGGGGCTCGGCCTTCCCGGACTCGTCGACGTCCACACCCACTTCATGCCCGAGTCCGTCCTGAGGAAGGTCTGGGCGTACTTCGACGCGCTCGGGCCGCGCACCGGCGGTGTCGAGTGGCCCATCACCTACCGGGCGGAGGAGGACGAACGGGTCGGCATGCTGCGGGAGTTCGGCGTGCGTGCCTTCACCGCCATGCTCTACCCGCACAAACCGGGCATGGCCGAGTGGCTGAACCGGTGGGCCGTCGATTTCGCCCGGCGGACCCCCGACTGCCTCCACACGGCGACGCTGTTCCCGGAGCCGGGCGTGGACGCGTATGTGCGCAGGGCGCTGGACGAAGGGGCGCGGGTCTTCAAGGCCCACGTCCAGGTGGGGGCGTACGACCCTGCTGACGAACTGCTCGATCCGGCCTGGGGGTTGCTCGCCGAGGCGGGGATCCCCGTCGTGATCCACTGCGGTTCCGGACCCTCGCCGGGCAAGCACACCGGCCCGGAGCCGGTCGGACGGGTGCTCGCGCGCCATCCGCGGCTGCGGCTGGTGTTCGCGCACATGGGCATGCCGGAGTACGAGGATTTCCTGGACCTCGCCGAGCGGTTCGGGGAAGTGCGGCTGGACACGACGATGGCGTTCACCGACTTCAGCGAGGGGTTCGCGCCGTTTCCCCGGCGTGCGCTCCCCCGGCTCTCCCGCCTCTCTGTCTCGGCGACCGGATCCTGCTCGGGACCGACTTCCCCAACATCCCCTATCCGTACGTGCATCAGCTGCGGGCGCTGGAGCGGCTCGGGCTGGGGGAGGAGTGGCTGCGGGCGGTCTGCCATGACAACGGGGCGCGGTTGTTCGGCCTGTGAGGGCCGGGACCTCCTACACGCCGGGACCGCACGTAGGCCGGGACCGCCCGCCCGTACGCCCGCCCGGCCGGATCAGTCGGTGACGACCAGCTCGTCCTCGGTCTCGTCGCGCCACTGGACGGTGGCGACGCCGTCGGCGACGTCCCACACGTCGAGCACGGCCGATTCGCCGTACTCGGTCACGGTCATCGGCGTCAGCCGCAGGGTGTGCAGCAGTCGGCCGCTGTCGGCGTCGAGGACGAGGAGTTCGCCCCGGACCCGGTTGCCCCGATCCGCGTTCCGGTGGACCGGATGGCGTACGACGTACACCCGGCCGTCGGCGATCCGCGCGGCACCGAACTGCTGGCCGGAGGGCGCCCGCAGCCGCCAGGCGTGGTGTCCGTCCCGGGTGTCGTAGGCGTCCAGAGCGGTGTCGTGATCGGCGTCCGGGTTCTTAGGGTCGGTGGACGACAGCACGATGCCGCTGCCCGAGTCGACCGGATCCCACGCGTCCGCGGCGATTTCGGAGCGCGGCCGGACTCCCTCGCGGTTCACGTCGAGCAAGCGGGTGGAATAGCGGCCCTCCGGGGACTCCAGCGCGCCGACCAGCGTGTCCTCGTCACCCTGGAGGAACTGCGTCCACAGTCCGGCGGTGCGTCGCTTCCAGAGGACGTCGCCGGTGCGGTCGTCGATCCCGAGCAGGAGCGTGTACTCGGCGTCCCCGTCCTTGTCCTTGTCCTTGTCCTTGAGGTAGTCCCAGCGGTTGCAGACGGCCTCGACCACACTCAGATGGTCGGGCTGGTCGTGGGCGCCCATGCGCAGGGACATGTTGGTGCAGTCCGACGGCTCCTTGAGCGTCCACACGTGCTTGCCGTCGTCCTCGGAGAAGGCGCGCACGTGGCCTTCGGCGTCGGTGACGATCCGGCCGCCCACGACCTGGAGGGACTGGTAGCCCTTGCCGTACCGGGACTTCGTGTGCCACCGGGGCTCGCCCGTACGGAGGTCGATCGCGACGAGCCGCCCGTCCGGGTACCAGATCGCGACGGTGCGCCCCGTCACGGCCGGCGTGGTCAGGGCGTCTCCCCCGTCCCGTCGCTCGTAGCGCCAGTACTCCTTGCCGGTGCGCAGGTACACCGCCTTCACACCGGTGTCCGTGGTCCGCACGCCCAGGCCGTGGACCACGACCTCGTCGTAGTCCGTCGTCTGATGTCTGACGTGGGCCGGCGCGACCGGGCCCGCCGCGGACGATGCCGGGAACGGCCCCTGCGCGCCGGTGACCAGGTCACGTTCCTCGTACCACCGGAAGAGGAGGAGGACCACGGGGAGCACGATCAGCACGAGGCCCAGCACCAGGAAGAGCGGCTTGTCGCGGCTGCGCGGGCGACCCGGCTCCGTCGGCGGATTCCCGGTTGCCTCCGACGGCTCTTCGTCCGCTTTCGGCGGCTTTCCGGGATCGTTCGCACCAGTCACAGCAGCCCCCCACAGACCGATGCCCCTGATCGCCGCGACCCGGAGGCTGACGGTCTTCCCCCGCGGCCGTTCCCCCGGGCAAGGAGTTTCGAAGAGTCGCGCGGTGTTCCCTGAGAGGCGGCTGTGTGTTTCTCAGGGGATTCACAGGTTCCCGAAAGCGTGCTCTCAGGGCGGGCCACCAATGTGTTGGCTATGACCACGACCTCGCCCCAGGGGCGCACCGAACTGCTGAGGCCGGACGGGAGCCCCGTCCGCGTGCTTGTGGTGGACGACGAGCTGTCGATCACCGAGCTGCTGTCCATGGCCCTGCGCTACGAAGGCTGGCAGATCCGCAGCGCGGCCGACGGGACCGGTGCGGTGCAGACCGCCCGCGAGTTCCGGCCCGACGCCGTCGTTCTCGACATGATGCTGCCCGACATGGACGGTCTCGCCGTCCTCGGCCGGCTCCGCCGCGAGCTGCCCGAAGTGCCCGTTCTCTTCCTGACCGCGAAGGACGCGGTCGAGGACCGGATCGCGGGGCTGACGGCCGGCGGCGACGACTACGTCACCAAGCCCTTCAGCCTGGAGGAGGTCGTGGCCCGGCTGCGCGGTCTCATCCGGCGTTCCGGCGCCGCCGACCGCCGTTCCGACTCGGTGCTCGTCGTCGGTGACCTCACCCTGGACGAGGACAGCCACGAGGTGTCGCGCGCCGGTGACGGCATCCACCTCACCGCGACCGAGTTCGAGCTGCTGCGGTTCCTGATGCGCAATCCGCGCCGGGTGCTCAGCAAGGCGCAGATACTCGACCGCGTGTGGTCGTACGACTTCGGCGGGCAGGCCAACGTCGTCGAGCTCTACATCTCGTACCTGCGCCGCAAGATCGACGCCGGCCGGGAGCCGATGATCCACACCCGGCGCGGCGCCGGTTACCTGATCAAGCCCGCGACGTCGTGAGCGGGCGACGACGGCCGCGTACGCAGCGGCGCCGACAGGCCGGAGCCCCGCACGCGCTGCGGCGCCGGCAGCCTCGGACCCTGCGGACGCGGCTCGTCGTCTCGGCGGTTGCGCTGATCGCGGTGGTGTGCGCGGTGATCGGCACGGTCACGACGATCGCGCTGCAGCAGCACTTGTACACCCAGCTGGACAGCCAGGTCACCGACGCCGCCCAGCGTGCCGGGGGCCCGCCGCCGGAGGATCTGCCCAGGAACCCGGGCGGCGGCTCGTCGCCCGGTTCCTCAGGCGGCTCCTCGACGGGTGACGACAGGCTCACGGACTTCGTCACCAGGGGGCCGACGCAGAAGGACACCATCGCTGCCGAGGTCGGCACCAACGGTGGGATCGCCAGGGCGGTCGTCGCCGTGGAGAAGTCCACGGACGGCGCCTTCGACCAGATGGGCTCCAAGAACCTCAGCGACGCGGCGAAGGCCGCGCTCGGCTCCGTGCCCAAGACCGGTAAGCACACCGTCGACATCCCGGGCATGGGCGAGTACCGCGTCATGTACGTCAGCGGCGGCAAGGGCAGCTTCTACATCGCCCTGCCGACCGAGTCCGTCACCAGCACCATCAACACCCTGATCCTCGTGGAGGTGAGCGTCACGGCGGCCGGCCTGATCGCCGCCGGTATCGCCGGCGCGACCATCGTCACCGTGGCCCTGCGCCCCCTCCGAAAAGTCGCCTCCACCGCCACCCGTGTCTCCGAACTGCCCCTGCACACGGGCGAGGTGACCCTCAACGAGCGGGTCGCCGAGTCCGAGACCGATCCGCACACCGAGGTCGGCCAGGTCGGGGCCGCGCTCAACCGCATGCTCGACCACGTCCACGGCGCCCTGCACGCGCGCCAGGAGAGCGAGACCCGCGTACGGCAGTTCGTGGCGGACGCCAGCCATGAGCTGCGTACCCCTCTCGCGTCCATCCGCGGATACGCCGAGCTGACCAGACGCGGACGCGAGGAGACCGGGCCCGACACCCGGCACGCGCTGGGCCGGATCGAGTCCGAGGCCGGACGGATGACGGGCCTCGTCGAGGACCTGCTGCTGCTCGCGCGCCTCGACGCGGGACGGCCGCTCAGTTACGAGCACACCGACCTCTCCCCGCTGGTCGTGGACGCCGTGAGCGACGCCCGCGCGGCCGGACGCGAGCACAACTGGCGGCTGGAGCTGCCCGACGAACCCGCGCTGGTGCTGGCCGACGCGGCCCGCGTCCAGCAGGTCATGGTGAACCTGTTCGCGAACGCCCGCACCCACACACCACCCGGCACGACGGTGACCGCCCGCGTGCGCCGCCAGGGGGCCTGGGTGTGCGTGGACGTGCAGGACGACGGACAGGGCATCCCACCGGACCTCCTGCCGCACGTCTTCGAACGCTTCGCGCGCGGCGACTCCTCGCGCTCACGCGCCTCCGGATCGACCGGACTCGGACTCGCCATCGTGCAGGCCGTCGCCGCCGCGCACGGCGGTGCGGTGACCGTCGACAGCGTCCCCGGGCACACCGTCTTCACCGTGCATCTGCCCGCGCCGGCCCCTCAAGCGCCGCATTCTCATGAGGCGTTCATTTCCGAAACAAATTCACAACCGTACTCACAGGCACAGCACAGCACGACCACATGGGTGCAACAGGGCGCTTGACGACAGTCGTTGTCATGCGAACCGAACCTTCTCCCGGCAACCTGCCGGCGCGGGAGCACCTCCCGGCCGGAAATGCCGGTACGCCTGTCCTGGACGTAGTGATCCCCGTCTACAACGAGGAGAAGGACCTCCAGCCGTGTGTGCTCAGACTCCACGAGCACCTCTCCCGCACCTTCCCGTACGCGTTCCGCATCACCGTCGCGGACAACGCGTCCACGGACACCACTCCCCTGGTGGCGGCGCGGCTGGCGGCGGAACTGCCCGAGGTCAGATCGTTCCGGCTGGAGCAGAAGGGCCGCGGCCGGGCGCTGCGGACCGTCTGGTCCGCCTCGGACGCCCCGGTCCTCGCCTACATGGACGTCGACCTGTCCACCGATCTGAACGCGCTGCTCCCGCTGGTCGCCCCGCTGATCTCCGGTCACTCCGACCTGGCGATCGGCTCGCGGCTCGCCCGCAGCTCACGGGTGGTGCGGGGCGCCAAGCGGGAGTTCATCTCCCGTACGTACAACCTGATCCTGCGGGGCTCGCTGCAGGCCCGGTTCTCCGACGCGCAGTGCGGCTTCAAGGCGATCCGGCGCGATGTCGCGCAGGTGCTGCTGCCGCTCGTCGAGGACACCGGATGGTTCTTCGACACCGAGATGCTGGTCCTCGCCGAACGGGCCGGGCTGCGCATCCACGAGGTGCCGGTCGACTGGGTCGACGACCCGGACTCGACCGTCCACATCGTGAAGACCGCGACCGACGACCTGAAGGGCGTGTGGCGCGTGGGACGCGCCCTCGCCACCGGCTCACTGGCGCTCGACCGGCTGGCCCGGCCGTTCGGCGACGACCCGCGCGACCGCGAGATCAGCGGTGTACCGAAGGGCCTGGCCCGCCAGCTCGTCGGATTCTGTGTCGTGGGCGCCCTGTCCACGCTGTTCTACCTGGTGCTCTACAGCGGCTTCCGTACGTTCTCCGGTTCGCAGATCGCCAACGCGCTCGCCCTGCTCGTCTCGGCGGTCGCCAACACCGCCGCCAACCGGCGCCTGACCTTCGGCGTACGGGGCAAGGGCGGCGCGGTACGGCACCAGGCGCAGGGCCTGGTCGTCTTCGCCATCGGACTCGCCCTCACCAGCGGCTCGCTCGCCGCCCTGAACGCGGCGACGACCGAACCGGCGCACGCCACCGAACTCGCGGTCCTGATCGTCGCCAACCTCGCGGCGACCGTGCTGCGGTTCCTGCTCTTCCGGGCCTGGGTGTTCCCGGACCGGCACGACGCGTCACCGTCGACCGTCGTCGCCTCTCACACACCCGCCGTACCGACGATGCCGCCGACCGTACCGGCCGGACCCGCGTCGCCCGTCTACGCGACGGCGCCGCGGTCCCCGTACGGCACGACCAACTCCTCGTACAGCCACCAGACCTGGGGGGACCCGACGATGCGACTGCAGCCGGTGCGCCCGAACGATCACGATCCGAGGAACCGGAACGAGAACGGGAACGCGCGATGACGACGACTCAGCACGACTACGCGAGTACGGGGGCCGCCGGTCCCGGCGAGAGCCCGCCCGGCCCGACCCCGACAGCCGTACAGGAACCGGTCGTTCCGGCGGAGCCCGCCGCTCCCGAGGACGGCAGCCACAAGCAGCCCTTCGCGCGCAGGCTGTGGCGCGGGCGGCCCGAGGACAACCGCTGGGTGCGCCCCGCGTTCCTCGGCGCGCTGCTGCTGATCGGCGCGCTCTACACCTGGAACCTCACGGCCTCCGGGTACGCCAACTCCTTCTACTCGGCCGCGGCGCAGGCCGGCAGCCAGTCCTGGAAGGCCTTCTTCTTCGGCTCGCTCGACTCGGCCAACGCCATCACGGTCGACAAGCCCCCGGCCTCCCTGTGGCCGATGGCCCTGTCGGTACGGCTGTTCGGCCTGAACTCCTTCGCGATCCTGTTCCCGCAGGTCCTGATGGCCGTCGCCACGGCAGGAGTGCTGTACGGGGCCGTGCGCCGCCGGTTCACCCCCGCGGCGGGCTTCATCACCATGGCGGTGTTCGCGCTCACGCCCGTCGCCGCGCTGATGTTCCGCTTCAACAACCCGGACGCGGCCCTCGCCCTCCTGATGGCCGTCACGGTCTACTGCGTGCTGCGCGCCATGGAGAAGGCCGAGACGAAGTGGCTGGTGTGGGCGGGCGCGGCCGTCGGGCTGGCCTTCCTGGTGAAGACCCTCCAGGCCTTCCTGATCCTGCCGCCCCTCGCGATCCTCTACGCCGTCCTCGCGCCGACGACTGTGCGCAGGCGCGTCGGGCAGATGCTCCTCTCCGGCCTGGCGATGATCGTCGCGGGCGGCTGGTGGGTGGCCCTGGTCGAGCTGTGGCCCGCGTCCTCCCGCCCGTACATCGGCGGCTCGCAGAACAACTCCTTCCTGGAACTGACCTTCGGCTACAACGGACTCGGCCGGATCAACGGCGAGGAGACCGGCAGCGTCGGCGGCGGCGGTGGAGGCGGCGGCTGGGGCGAGACCGGCTGGGACCGGATGTTCAGTTCCTCCATCGGCGGTCAGATCTCCTGGCTGATCCCGGCGGCGCTGATCGTGCTGGCCGCGGGCATCGCGCTGACCTGGAAGGCGCGGCGGACCGACACGGCCCGTGCCGCGTTCCTCGCCTGGGGCGGCTCGCTGCTGATCACCATGGTGGTCTTCAGCTTCATGCAGGGCATCTTCCACGAGTACTACACCGTGGCCCTCGCCCCGTACGTCGCCGCCGTGGTCGGGATGGGCGCGAGCGTGCTGTGGGAAGAGCGCGGCCGGATGTGGATCTCGCTCACCATGGCGGCCGGAGTCACGGCCACCGCGGTCTGGGGGTACGTCCTCCTGAACCGTTCCTCCGACTACCTGCCCTGGCTCAAGTGGCTGGTCCTGGTCGGCGGTCTGGTCGCGGCACTCGGTCTGATCTTCATCGCGCGGCTCGGCCGCAGGCTGTCCCTCGCGGTGGTCGGGCTCAGCTTCGTCGCGGCCCTCGCGGGCCCGACGGCGTACACGCTGACCACGTTGGACGAGGGTCACAGCGGCTCGATCGTCACGGCGGGGCCCTCGGTCTCGGGCGGTCGCGGTGGTCCCGGCGGTGGCGGCATGGGCGGCGGACCGGGTGGCGGCGGTATGCCGGGCGGCAACCGGCAGGGCGGCACCGGTCAGAACCAGCAGGGCGGCGGCATGGGTCAACCCCCGACCGGCGGCTTCCCCGGCGGCGGCCAGCAAGGCCAGCAGAACGGCAATGGCCAGACGGGTCAGAACGGCCAGACCCAGCCGGGTGGCGGTACCGCGGGCGGCACCGGTGACGGTGGCGGCATGGGAGGCGGAGGCGGCGGCGGTATGGGCGGCCTGCTCAACGGCGCGACCGTCAGCTCCGAGGCCAAGGCGCTCCTGGAGAAGAACTCCGGGGACTACACCTGGGCGGCGGCTGCCATCGGCGCGCAGAACGCGGCGAGCTACCAGCTCTCCACCGGCGACCCGGTGATGGCGATCGGCGGCTTCAACGGCAGCGACCCGTCGCCGACGCTGGCCCAGTTCAAGAAGTACGTGGCGGACGGGAAGATCCACTACTTCATCTCCTCCGGCTCCATGGGCGGCGGTGGCGGCAGCGACAGCTCCGGCACCGGGACCCGGATCAGCACATGGGTGGAGGCCAACTTCAAGAAGGTGACGGTGGGTTCGTCCACCTTCTACGACCTGACGCAGGCCACGAGCAGCTGACGTACTTCACCGAAAGCGGTGGCCCGGGCGAACGAGCGCCCGGGCCACCTTTTTTGTTGTTGTACGCCGTATAGGGGCTGTTCTACGGTGTAAGGCATGCCAACCTCGCAAGGCCAAGCCGGCCAAGTCGGCTCCGTCGGCGGCCACCCCCAGCGGTGGCTGATCCTCGGTGTCATCTGCCTCGCCCAGCTCACCGTGCTGCTCGACAACACCGTGCTGAACGTCGCGATCCCCACCCTCACCGAGGAACTGGGCGCGGGCACCTCGGACATCCAGTGGATGATCAACGCGTACTCGCTGGTGCAGTCGGGCCTGCTGCTCAGCGCGGGCAGCGCGGCCGACCGCTACGGCCGCAAGAAGATGCTGGTCGCCGGTCTCGTGCTCTTCGGCATCGGCTCGCTGGTCGCCGGACTCGCGGACACCACCGGCCAGTTGATAGCCGCCCGCGCGGGCATGGGCGTCGGCGGCGCGCTCCTGCTCACCACCACACTCGCCGTCGCGATGCAGATCTTCGCACCCGAGGAGCAGCCGAAGGCCATCGGCATCTGGAGCGCCGTCAACGCCCTCGGGTTCGCAACCGGCCCGCTGCTCGGCGGGTTCATGCTCGACCACTACTGGTGGGGCGCGATCTTCCTGGTCAACCTGCCGGTGGTGGCCCTGGCCCTCTGCGCCGTGATCAGCCTCGTACCGGAGTCCAAGAACCCGCGCGGCGACCGCCCCGACCTGCTCGGCGCCCTGCTCTCCACGATCGGCATGACCGCCCTCGTGTACGCGATCATCTCGGGTCCGGAACACGGCTGGACCTCCGCCCGCGTCCTCACCACGGCGGCCCTGGCGCTCCTGGTGCTGGCCCTCTTCGCCCACTGGGAGAGCCGGATCCCGTATCCCATGCTGGACCTGCACTTCTTCCGGGACCGGCGCTTCACGGGGGCCGTCGCCGGTGCCGTGCTGATCACCTTCGGCATGGGCGGCGCGCTCTTCCTGCTGACCCAGCACCTCCAGTTCGTCCTCGGCTACGGGCCCCTGGAGGCGGGCCTGCGCACGGCGCCGCTCGCCCTGACCGTGGTGGCCCTCAACTTCACCGGTCTGTCGGCGAAGTTCACCGCGAGGCTCGGCACACCCGTCTCGATCGCCCTCGGCATGATGCTGATGTCGGGCGGACTGGTGTCGATCGCGACCCTCGTGTCGAGCGGTTACGCCGGCACCCTGCTCGGCCTGCTGCTGATCGGCGCGGGCTGCGCGGTCGCCAACCCCGCCATGGCGCACGCCATCATGAGCGCGATCCCGCCGGAGAAGGCGGGCGTGGGCGCGGGTATCAACGGCACGCTGGCCGAGTTCGGCAACGGCCTCGGCGTCGCCGTCCTCGGCGCGGTCCTCAACGCCCGCTTCGCCGCGCTGATCCCGTTCGCCGCGGCCTCGCTCCCGGCGACGCTCGCGGGCGCGGACTCGGCGGACGAGCGCGCGCGGATCACGGACGGGTTCGCGTCGGGCCTGGAGACCAGCCAACTGGTGGGCGCGGTGGCCGTGCTCCTGGGTGGACTGCTGGCCGCCGCGTTGCTTCGGCGGGCCGAGAGGGCAGACTCCGCGGTGGCGGTGCCGATGTGAGGGCCGCCCGGTGTCAGGGCTGGGGCGGATCCCGGGTTTCCGGGACGGCCCGCTGCAGGAGTTCCGAGGAAGGTGCGCCATGGTGAGGGCAGTCGACCGGGCCGAGCGCCCGGCACGGACCAGCGTGTGGTTGGAGGGCAAGGCCCCGCGAGGCGGTGGAGCCCGGGGCGGCCAGCCGTCGTCGCTCGACCGGGACCGGATCACCGAGGTCACGGTACGGCTGCTCGACGCGGACGGGCTGGCCAAGTTCTCCATGCGACGGCTGGCCGCCGAGCTGAATGTGACCGCGATGTCCGTCTACTGGTACGTGGACACCAAGGACGACCTTCTTGAGCTCGCGCTCGACGCGATCTACGGGGAACTGGAGTTGCCGGATCTGGACGCCGACGCGGGCGCCGAGGCGGACGCGGACTGGCGGGATCAGCTCCGGGTGATCGCCTCCGGTTACCGGGCCCTGCTCGTACGGCACCCCTGGGCGTCGACGCTCGCCGGGACGTTCCTCAACATCGGGCCCAGGTCCATCGCCTTCTCGCGGACCGTGCAGCGGGTGATCCGCAGGACGGGGCTGCCCACGCACCGGCTGGCGGGGGCCATCTCGGCCGTCTTCCAGTTCGTGTACGGGTTCGGCACGATCGAGGGGCACTTCACCGCGCGGTCGGCCGAGGCCGGGATGAGTCCTGACGCGTACTTCCAGCAGGCGCTGAGTGCGTTGAAGGGGGCGCCCGAGCTTGATGACGTGCTGGAGGAGAGCACGGAGATCATGCGGGCGCGTGGGGGGAGCACGGTGGAGGAGATGTATGAGCGGGACTTCCGCTTTGCGTTGGATCTGGTGATCGCGGGGATCGAGACGGTGGTGCTCCGCGGGGAGGTGTAGGGGGTGCGGGGTGTTTGGGCGCTGCCCTTCGAAGACAAAGGATTGCGCCGTTCCCCGCGCCCCTGAGGGCGAGAGACAAAGGATTGCGCCGTTCCCCGCGCCCCTGAGGGTGAAAGGCAAAGGATTGCGCCGTTCCCCGCGCCCCCGACGGCAAGGACAAAAGACTGCGCCGTTCCCCGCGCCCCTGAGGGCGAGAAGCCAGCGGCTGCGCCGTTCCCCGTGTCCCTGGGGTGGTCGGGGTGGGGCTATGCCAGGTGGGGCGGGAAGCCGCCCGTGGCCACCGGGCCCCACCTCTCCGGGGTGATGCGGATGATCGACTTGCCTTGCTTCAGCATGGCCCGGCGGTATTCGTCCCAGTCCGGGTGTTCGCCCGAGATGTTGCGGAAGTACTCGACCAGCGGCTCGACCGAGTCGGGGGAGTCGATCACCTCGGCCGTGCCGTCGATCTGGACCCAGGGGCCGTTCCAGTCGTCGCTCAGGACGATCAGGCTGACCCGCTCGTCGCGCTTGGCGTTGCGGGTCTTGGCGCGCTCCGGGTAGGTGGAGACGACGATGCGGCCCGAGTCGTCGACTCCACAGGTCAGAGGTGACCCCTGCGGGCTTCCGTCCGACCTGCGGGTCAGGAGGATCGCGCGGTGCCGGGGGCGTACGAAGTCGAGCAACTCGGCCGACGACACGGAGGTGTTCGTAGCGATGTTCGGTGCCATGGGGGCAGCCTAGGGGCACAGGCACCCGCTGAGGCTGACCCTGCCGTGCCTACGCCTGTGTCGATGCCCGGGGCGACGGCTATGCCTGCGGGAGTGTCTCGCCCTGCACGGCCTGGATGTCCAGCTCCACCTTCAGCGTCGTACCGATCGCCGCGATGCCCGCCTGCACGACCTGGTTGTAGTTCATCGCGAAGTCCTCGCGGCGCAGTTCCGTGGTCGCGCGGAAGGCCGCCCGGGTGCCGCCCCAGGGGTCGGCGCCCGTGCCCAGGTAGGCGAGGTCCAGGTCGACCGGGCGTACGACCCCGTGCAGGGTCAGATCACCGTGGACCGTCCAGCGGTCGCTCCCGGTGGCCGGGGTCAGCCCCGTCGAGACAAACGTGATCTCCGGGTGGCGCTCGACGTCCAGGAAGTCCGGCGACTTGAGGTGGCCGTCGCGCATGGCGTTGCCCGTGTCGATCGAGTCGGCCCGGATCACCGCCTCCACCCGGGACTTGGCGACCTCGTCCGGGGCGATCTCGATCGAACCGGCGAACTGCGTGAACCGGCCGTGCACGCTGGAGATCCCCAGGTGCTGGGCGACGGCGCCCACGGAGGAGTGGGCCGGGTCCACCGTCCAGGGGCCGGGCGGCGGCAGTTCCGTGCCGCCCTGCCGGGCGAGGGTCACGGTGCCGATCTCGGCCCGGCCGCTCGCCGTGACGATGGCGCTGGACGCGACGGGCGCGTACCCGACGGCCGTGACGATCACCGTGTACGCGCCGGGCACGAGCGCGACCGCGTCCCGCACGGTGCCTTCCTCGTCCGCCTCGGCACGCGCCACCTGGGCGCCCGTCATGTCGGTCACGGTGACGACCGCGTGCGACACGGCCCAGCCGTCCCGCGTACGGATCCGCGCGGTCAGTCCCATTTCAAGCAACCTCGTTCCATGGAACCGGCCCGTGGAGCGCGCCTCCGCTCGGAACGCGCTCCACGGGCCGGGGTCTGTGACTACTGCCTTTTCAAGTGGGCCGCGACTACTCGCCGGGGTGGGCGAGCCGGATGTCGTGGCCGTCGACGCCACTGCCGCTGACGGTCAGTGCCGTGGCCACCGGGGGGTAGCCGGTCGCGATGACCGTGTACTCCCCGCCGTCCAGGTCGGTGAAGGCGTACGCCCCGTCCGTCCCGGTGGTGGCGCTGCCGACCACGTTGCCCGCCGCGTCGACGAGCGTGACCCGGGCGTCGCCCAGCGGACCGGTGGGCGCGTGCACGACGCCCTGGAGCTGCGCTCCGGCGGTCAGTTCGACCTCGACCCGGGTGACGCCGGTGCCGCCGACCTCGACGGGCAGGGCGCGGGGCCGGTGTCCGGCGGCGTTCACCGCGACGGTCACGGCACCGGGTACCAGCTCGGCGAAGGCGAACTCGCCCTGCTCACCGGTGGTCCCGGTGGCCAGCACGTCACCGCGCACATCGGTCACGATGACCATCGCGCCCACGACCGGCCGCCCGCCCTCGGCGGCCTTCACCGCGCCGGCGAGCCCGCTCGTACCGCTCAGCAGGATGTCGTACGCGAGCGGTTCACCGTTCACGACGACCGTCGAGGCCTGCGGCTGGAACCCGTCCGCCGAGGCGATCAGCACGTACGAACCCGTGCCGGGCGCGTCCACCGCGTAGGCACCGTCGCCCTGTGCGACCGAGCGGCCCAGCTGACGGCCCGCGAGGGAGATCAGCGTGACGGCGGCCCGTGGCACGGGCGCGCTCTCGGCGCCCCGCACGAACCCGTGGACCGGGACCCCGCCGGAACCGGCACCGGCAGCCGTGCCGGAGTCGGTCGCGGCCGCCAGGGTGGCGACCGACGAGAGCCGCTGGGTGCCCGCGGGCCCCGGCTCGGTGCCGGTGACGTCACCCGCGCCGTTGTCCGTGACGGCCCAGCTCGGTACGCGCTCCTCGGTCTCCGGCGGGAAGCCGTCGGCCGAGCCGGCCGCTGCCGGGGAGGCCTCGGCGACGGCCGTGACCTCCGCCTGGGCCTGTGCCTCGGCGGCCTGCGCCAGCCCGCCCGAGGTACGCAGCGGGACCTCCTTGATGAACAGCGTGACGAGGAAGGCGAGCAGGGCCATGGCGGCGGCGATCAGGAAGACGTCCGCGATGCCGTGCCCGTACGCGCTCTCCATGACCGTGCGCAGCGGCGCGGGCAGGGAGTCCATGTCGGGGATGCTGCCGGTCGAATGGCTCGCCGCGGCCGCGTACTTGGGGTCGATCCCGGTGAGGCCGTCCTTGACGTAGTCGGTGATCCGGTTGGCCATCACCGCGCCGAGCGCGGAGACGCCCATCGCGCCACCGAGGGAACGGAAGAAGGTCACCGTGGAGCTGGCCGCGCCGAGGTCCTGGGGTGCCACCTGGTTCTGGGTGGAGAGCACCAGGTTCTGCATCATCATGCCGATGCCGAGACCCAGCAGCGCCATGAAGACGCCGGTCTTCCAGTAGTCCGTGTCGTAACGGATGGTGCCCAGCAGACCGAGGCCCGCCGTGATGAGCACGCCGCCGCCGACCAGCCAGGCCTTCCACTTGCCGGTCTTGGTGATGATCTGGCCGGAGACGGTGGACGAGATGAACAGACCACCGATCATCGGGATCGTCAGCACACCGGACATGGTGGGCGACTCGTCCCGGGCCAGCTGGAAGTACTGGCTGAAGAAGACGGTGCCGGAGAACATCGCGACACCGACGAAGAGCGAGGCGATCGAGGAGAGCGCGATGGTCCGGTTGCGGAAGAGCCGCAGCGGGATGATCGGTTCCTTGGCCTTCGACTCGATGAGCACGAACAGCAGCCCGAGCACGATCGAGCCACCGACCATCGCGTACGTCTGCCACGACACCCAGTCGTACTTGTCGCCCGCGAAGGTGACCCACAGGAGCAGCAGCGAGACCGCGGCGGAGATGAAGAACGCGCCGGCCCAGTCGACCTTCACGTCCCGCTTCACGACGGGCAGGTGCAGGGTCTTCTGGAGGACGATCAGCGCGATGATCGCGAAGGGGACACCGACGTAGAAGCACCAGCGCCAGCCGAGCCAGCTCGTGTCGGTGATGACACCGCCGAGCAGCGGGCCGCCGACGGTCGCGACCGCGAACGTGGCTCCGAGGTAGCCGGAGTACCGGCCGCGCTCACGCGGGGAGATCATCGCGGCCATGACGATCTGCGCGAGGGCGGACAGACCGCCCACGCCGATGCCCTGCACCACGCGGCAGGCGATCAGCATGCCGGCGTTCTGCGACAGGCCCGCGGCGGCGGATCCCAGGACGTAGACGACGAGCGCTATCTGGACGAGCGCCTTCTTGTTGTAGAGGTCCGCGAGCTTGCCCCACAGGGGCGTGGTCGCGGTCATCGACAGCAGGGCGGCGGTGACGACCCAGGTGTAGGCGGACTGGCCGCCGCCCAGGTCGCCGATGATCTCGGGCAGTGCGTTGGAGACGATCGTCGACGACAGGATCGCGACGAACATGCCGAGCAGCAGCCCGGAGAGGGCTTCCATGATCTGCCGGTGTGTCATCGGAGCGCCGTCGGGGGCGCCTCCGTGCTTGGCGTGTGAGCCCCGCACACCGGCTGGTGTGGTCGTTGCCATGGGCTTCCTTTTCTTGTGTTGCGTCATACAGGTGTACGGGTGGTCCGCCCGGAGGGCGCCGCGGCGGGCACGGCCGGTGTGGCCGGTACGGGCCGGCAGTCGCCGAAGCTGGCGCGCAGTCGTCCGAGCAGGGTGTTGAGCTGGTCGACCTCGTCGTCGGACCAGTCCGCCAGGTAGTGGGCGAGCGCGTTCATATAGCGCTCGGAGAGGTCGGCGAGCATGGCCCGTCCGGCGGGGTTGAGCCGCAGGATGCGGGAGCGCTTGTCGGCCGGGTCGGGGGACCGGTCGATCCAGCCGTGCTCGGCGACGTGTGCCACATGCCGGCTCGTCACCGACATGTCGATGGCCATCAGCTCGGCGAGGCGGCTCATCCGCATCTCGCCGTGCCGGTCGAGCAGCGTGAGCACCGCGGCGGATCCCGCCGGGCACTCGTGCGGGAGGACCCGGCCCAGGCCCCGCTTCACGGCGCCGATGGCGCTCAGCTGCTGGGCCAGCTCCTCGTACTGCCGTCGAGCGGCCATCGCACCTCCCTCTTTTGTTGCTTTAGGCAACCATAAATACTGTTGGTTGCTGCAGGCAAACTAAATGGGACCCCACGGCCTAAAACCTTGGCAAAGGCAAGTATTGGCAAACGTAAACTCGCAGGTGAGGCGGGTTTCCGGGTCGCCGGGGGCCGTGGTCGGGGGCTGCGCTCCGTTCTGGGGCCGACCGCGCCCACTCGGCCCGTCCGGCGTTCGAGGACGAGGCCGCAGGGTCGATACGGGGGTCCGGGGGCGGAGCCCCTGGGCGGTGCCCGCCAAGAGAAGAGGGCCCCAAAACTTGGGGCCACAGATCGCACCCGATAGGGTCACGCGCATGGCAAACACCCAGGGCCCCGAGGGCAACTACGACCCCGCGGGTAGCACCCAGATGTTCCGAGCGTTCGTCGACGACCCGCAGAGCCGTCAGCAGCAGCAGGCAGCCACCGCCCGGGGTCCCCGGGTCGGCCTGATCATCGGTGTGATCGTGGCCGTCGCGGTCGTCGCCGTGGTCGCCTGGCTCGCGCTCAAGTAGCCGCTCGGGCAGCTGCTCAAGCAGCCGCCCGAACAGCGGCTCAGGCAGCTGCGCGAGTGGGCGGGGGCGCCATGGGGCGCCCTACTCCCACCTGACGGACAAGTCCCGCGTCTCCACGTGCATGCCGAGAGGTACGCGCCACGCGTCGACGCACACCGTCCAGGTCCTCTTCATCCGGCTGCCCGGCGCGATCGGCACGGGCAGCCATTCGGCCGACTCGACGGTCGCCCAGTCGATCCCGAGCGCGCCGATGATGTGCGTCCCGAAGGTCACCGTGCCCGAACGCACCGCGGTGCCCCCGGTGTTGTGGAACCCGACGGTGACCTTCTCGCACCAGCGCCTGTCGGCGGGCTCCCGCTCGGGATCGCCGACGGCCAGCACGGCGGGACCGGCGGACCCGCCCGGCCCCGGCGTCGACCCCTCGGCCCCTCCGGCCCCTGAACTCCCACCGGTGCCGCCCGCGCTGCCCGCCCCACCCGCATCGGCCGCGCCGTCCCCGCCGCCCGAGGACGGGCTCGTACGACCGCTGCCGTGTGCGCCGGACGAACCGGACAGGGACGAGCCGCCGGTGCCGTCCCCGCCCTCGTCCGAGCCCGCGTCGGTGCCCGCGCTCGACCGAGCGCCGCCGTCCGCAGGTGCTGAACTCGCCTCTCCCGCAGTCCCCTTGGGCGCGTCGGCGCTCTCCAGAGGCACCAACTCCACGTCCCCCGTGGGCGCCACCGCCCCCGCGGACGACGAAGGGCGCTGCACGGCGACGTACCCGTCACCGTCGCCGCCACCACTGCCGCAGGCGGCCGACGTCACCGCCCCCAGACAGACCGCAGCCGCCGAGGCAACCCCAAGGGCACCTCGGCGGCCACGTATCGGACCGCGTATCGACTGCTGTCCCACCCGTCGACGCATCGCGCCAGTGTGACTGACGGTCCGTCAATTATGAAGCCCCGGGTGGGAGGTACGGCGGTCAGTCGGAGATGAGGCCTTCCCGCAGCTGGGACAGCGTCCGCGTGAGCAGCCGGGAGACGTGCATCTGTGAGATGCCGACCTCCTCGCCGATCTGCGACTGCGTCATGTTCGCGAAGAAGCGGAGCATGATGATCTGCCGCTCGCGGGGCGGGAGTTTGGCCAGCAGGGGCTTCAGGGACTCGCGGTACTCGACGCCCTCCAGTGCCGTGTCCTCGTAGCCGAGGCGGTCCGCGAGGGAGCCCTCGCCGCCGTCGTCCTCGGGAGCCGGGGAGTCGAGGGACGAGGCCGTGTAGGCGTTGCCCACGGCCAGGCCGTCGACCACGTCCTCCTCGGACACCCCGAGCACGACCGCGAGTTCGGCGACGGTCGGCGAGCGGTCCAGCTTCTGGGAGAGCTCGTCACTGGCCTTGGTCAGCGCGAGTCGCAGCTCCTGGAGCCGGCGCGGCACGCGCACCGACCACGACGTGTCCCGGAAGAACCGCTTGATCTCGCCCACGACGGTGGGCATCGCGAACGTCGGGAACTCCACGCCCCGTTCGCAGTCGAAGCGGTCGATCGCCTTGATCAGCCCGATCGTGCCGACCTGGACGATGTCCTCCATCGGTTCGTTGCGCGACCGGAAACGAGCGGCCGCGTAACGCACCAGCGGGAGGTTGAGTTCGATGAGTGTGTCTCGCACATAGCCGCGCTCGGGGCTGTTCTCGTCGAGTGCGGCGAGCCGCAGGAACAGGGAACGGGACAGAGTGCGGGTGTCGATCACTTCCGGGGTCGGGGGGAAGGCCGGGGCTTCCGCGGCCGGGATGGCCGGTACCTCGACAACGACACTGTGAAGCACGTCGGGCGCGGATTCGCTCTTCGTGAGCGTGAGCACCTTCGAGCTGCCCTGGTCTGCGGACATGCCACCCCCTTTGGGTCGCGGACGGTCGCGGCGGACGCTCCCGTCGAAGGAACGCAGCCTCCACCTGAATACCGGAGGCGGGGCCGCGGCAAACGCTTCACCGGAAGAATGTCACATGTCGGCAACACGCTGTAGTGACATGTCGACACAAGAGGGGTGAATAGGCCCTGGAAAAGGGGGGTCTGACAGTTTTTCGACGCAGAAACGTCGGGAAAAGGCCTTGGAAGCGATTCGCTCCCCGGAGTTACGCCTCGATCCTGTTTGCGGATCGCAGCCGAGCGAAACTGCGGGCGAGCAGCCTTGACACATGCATCTGTGAGACTCCGAGTTCCGCGCTGATCTGTGACTGCGTCAGATTGCTGTAGTAGCGCAGCAGCAGGATGCGTTGCTCGCGTTCGGGGAGCTGGACGAGCAGATGCCGTACGAGGTCCCGGTGCTCCACGCCGTCCAGCGCGGGGTCCTCGAAGCCGAGCCGGTCGAGGAGGCCCGGCAGCCCTTCGCCCTCCTGGGCGGCCTCCAGGGAGGTCGCGTGGTACGAGCGTCCGGCCTCGATGCAGGCCAGGACCTCGTCCTCACCGATGCGCAGGCGCTCGGCGATCTCGGCGGTCGTGGGCGTGCGCCCGAAGGCCGTCGTGAGGTCCTCGGTGGCGCTGTTCACCTGCACCCACAACTCGTGCAGCCTGCGCGGTACGTGGACCGTGCGGACGTTGTCGCGGAAGTACCGCTTGATCTCCCCGATGACGGTGGGCATCGCGAAGGTCGGGAACTGCACGCCCCGGTCGGGGTCGAAGCGGTCGATGGCGTTGATCAGCCCGATGGTCCCGACCTGGACGACGTCCTCCATGGGCTCGTTGCGCGACCGGAAGCGGGCGGCGGCGTACCGCACGAGCGGGAGGTTCGCCTCGATCAGCGCGGCCCGTACCCGGCCGTGCTCGGGGGCGCCGGGTTCCAGGTTCTTGAGCTCGCCGAAGAGGACCTGGGTGAGGGCCCGGGTGTCGGCCCCGCGGCGCCGCTGCGGACTCGGCTCCTGGGGGTCGCCCGGCTCGTCGAGCCGTTCGAGGGCCTGCGGCTTCTGCTGTGAAGGTGCTTGGGGAGGTGCTTGAGGCGCGGTACTGGCCGGCACGGTCAACTCCACCTCTGGGTCCGTCAACCCGTGAAAACACAAGTCCGAACGACGTCCGTCAGACACATGCGTCAACTCATCGGTCAAAAGCGGTCATAGCATCACAAGACATGTGCACTGTGTGCAAGCACCTCATCACTCCGTGTTGAGCGCGGAGCGGCGCCGCAACGGGATCCGGGACCGGTCCGCAGCGGGTTCGAGCCGGCCTCGGGGCGGCTTCGAGTGAGGCCCGGACCGGGTCCTGGACAGGGAACGGCCCCCCGCCGTTCGGGCGAGGGGCCGATGGTCCGTGCGGGGCGCGGCTCAGAACTCGTAGTCGGCGATCACCCACGTGGCGAACTCGCGCCACAGTGCGACGCCCGCCTGGTGGGCGGGGTGCTCGATGTACCGCTTGAGGGCGTCCGTGTCCTCGACCGCCGAGTTGATCGCGAAGTCGTACGCGATCGGGCGGTCGGTGATGTTCCACTCGCACTCCCAGAACTTCAGCTCGGGAATCTGCCCGTCGAGCGCGCGGAAGGCGGCGACGCCCGCGACGACGCGCGGGGTCTCCCGCTCGACGCCTTCGTTGAGCTTGAAGAGGACCAGGTGGCGGATCACGTGCACTCCCAGGGCGAACGGGGATACGGCCACGGCGGCGGCCGCTCGCCTCCCGACGCCGGCCGTGCGGGCCGAGCCGGTCCTGCCCGTCGTACCGGCCGTGCGGGCCTGGCTAGTCCTTGGCCCCGTCGGCTATCCACGTCATGAAGTCACCGACGGACTGAGCGGCGTTCGAGATGCCCTCGAAGCCTATCTGGACGTAGTCCGCCGCGTTTTCGGGGTCAGTGATGATCACGTACAGCGCGAAGACCACGACCACGTAGACGGCGATCTTCTTCGAATTCACCGCCATCGCGGCCTCCCCCTGTGCCTGCTGTCTGTGTCCGCAGTGCCCGCAGTGTCCGCTGTGCCTGTTGGGGGCCCTGTTGTCGGCGGCGAGTGTATCCCCAGGCAGTTGATCTGACGATCTTTCGGCAGCGCGGGAAAGGCCGGGAACGGGGACGCACGAAGGGCCCGGTCCAATGGACCGGGCCCTTCATCTACCTGCGGTAGCGGAGGGATTTGAACCCTCGGTGACTTGCGCCACACTCGCTTTCGAGGCGAGCTCCTTCGGCCGCTCGGACACGCTACCGAGAGAGATCCTAGCCCACGATGGGCCGTGCTCGGAAATCCGTATGCGGCGGTCGGTCCGGGCGGGACGAGGGAGGCGGGAAGGGGGCGGTGGAGTGGTTCAGCGGCCGCGGAAGAACTCCGTGAGCAGCCGGGCGCACTCCTCGTCGAGCACGCCGGCGATCACCTCGGGCCGGTGGTTGAGCCGGCGGTCGCGGACGACGTCCCAGAGGGAGCCGGCCGCGCCCGCCTTCTCGTCCCGGGCGCCGTAGACGACCCGGTCCAGGCGGGACTGCACGATCGCGCCGGCGCACATCGTGCAGGGTTCGAGGGTGACGACGAGCGTGCAGCCGTTGAGCCGCCACTCCCCGGTCCTCGCGGCGGCCCGCCGGATCGCCAGCACCTCGGCGTGGGCGGTCGGGTCACCGGCCGCCTCACGCTCGTTGTGCCCGGTGGCGAGCACGGTCGTGCCGTCCGGGGCCAGCACCACGGCACCGACGGGTACGTCCTTGCCCCGGCCCGCGATTCCGGCCTCGTCCAGGGCGAGCCGCATCGCGGGCCGCCACCGGTCGCGTACGGGATCGACGGGTACGGAGCCGGCGGGCGCAGGGTCGACGGGTACAGGGTCGACAGGTACAGGGTCCTGTCCGGGATCCTGTTCTTGCGGTGGGGTCGACGGAGTCAGCGGACGGTCTCCAGGACCTCTGCCGCCCCGAGGACCTCGGCGATCTCGCCGAGTGCGTCGGTGCTGTCCAGGGCCAGCAACTCCTTCTCGCTCACACCGAGGTCGGTGAGGACCTCGCGGTCTCCGATGGGTCCGGACGGCACGGTCTCACCCTTGGAGGTGGTGCCGACGTCGTCCTCTTCGTCGTCGTCGGTCTCGTCCTCGGGTTCACCGTCCTCCGTACCGTCGAGGTCGAGGGAGTCCAGGTCGGCGACGTCGTCGTCGCCGGGCTCCCTTCCGAGCAGTTCGTCCGTGAGCAGGATCTCGCCGTACGAACTGCGGGCGGCGGCCGCGCCGTCCGAGACGTAGATGCGAGGGTCCTCCTCGCCGTCCACGCGGACGACTCCGAACCAAGCGTCCTCCTGCTCGATGAAGACGAGCACCGTGTCGTCGTCGACCGAGGCTTCGCGGGCCAGGTCGGCTAGATCCGACAGGGTCTCCACATCGTCGAGCTCTGTGTCGCTCGCTTCCCACCCGTCTTCGGTGCGCGCGAGCAGTGCGGCGAAGTACACCGTGACTCTCCCACTGGTCCTAGGCGTGCCGGTTGGGGATCCCCCCGGCGGAGGTTGCGGGCGGGGGGTACGTGCTCCGAGCCCCGCCCACTCGGAATCGTGGCAGAAACAGAGCGTTCAGGAGAGGTCTTCGGCTCGCTGTGTCCCGGTCGCGTCCTCGCGCCCGGTCGCGTGGCGCTCGCGTCACACCGCCGCACGGCCTCACCTGGGCGCCCGGCGCCCACCGACAGCGGGATCGTACGCCGCCGGGACCCGGCTTCGTACGCGGCTGTCCGGAGGCTGCCCGGCGGGTCGCGGCGCGGTGCCCCTACGGGCGTGCCGGGGGCGGGCCCGAGGGGCCCGGCACAGGGGCCGTCGAAAGGGCCTGCCGGAAGGGAATCGCCGGACAGACCCCTCGGACGGCGAGGGCGGCGGGAGCGGCTGCCGGGCGCACGGTCACCAGCGGAACGTGCGCATGCGCATGGCGTGGCGCAGCCGGGCCGTCTTCGCCCGCCGCGGCTGCACCCGGTCGCGCAGTTCGCGCGCTTCCGTGAGCTCGCGCAGGAACTGGGCCCGGCGCCTGCGGCGCTGGGCGTCGCTCTCCAGGTCTTCCCGGTTTCGTTGCTCCGGGTCCGGCATCGGCAACACCCCCAGTCGGTCCCTCCCACTTTCCCCCCGTCGGGCGGTTTGATGCCAGCGGAGGTTTGCGCGATGGCATCGGTGAAGCGTTCTCGACGGCATCGGCGAAGTGCTCCCGACCCCATCGGCGAGGGTTCTCGAACCGGATCGCGCACCGGACAGAGCACCGGACAGTGCAACCGGACCGTGCACCGGATCCGAACCGGGTGGTGACGGGCGACAGGCGGCCAGGACGGGCCCGGATACCCTGGTGGGCATGCGTCTCCTCGTCGTCGACCACCCCCTGGTCGCTCATAAGCTCACCACGCTGCGCGACCGCCGCACCGACTCCCCGACCTTCCGTCGGCTCGCCGACGAGCTGGTCACCCTGCTCGCCTACGAGGCCACGCGGGACGTACGCACCGAGCAGGTCGACATCGAGACCCCGGTGTCCGGCACCACGGGCGTCAAGCTGTCCTACCCGCGGCCTCTCGTCGTACCGATCCTGCGCGCCGGTCTCGGCATGCTCGACGGCATGGTGCGTCTCCTGCCGACCGCCGAGGTGGGTTTCCTCGGCATGATCCGCGACGAGGAGACGCTCCAGGCGTCCACGTACGCGACCCGTATGCCGGAGGACCTCTCCGGGCGCCAGGTGTACGTCCTGGACCCGATGCTCGCCACCGGCGGCACGCTCGTCGCGGCGATCCAGGAACTGATCAAGCGCGGTGCCGACGACGTGACGGCCGTGGTCCTGCTCGCCGCCCCCGAGGGCGTCGAGGTCATGGAGCGCGAGCTCGCGGGCGCCCCGGTCACGGTCGTGACCGCGTCGGTCGACGAGCGCCTGAACGAGAACGGCTACATCGTCCCGGGCCTGGGCGACGCGGGCGACCGTATGTACGGCACGGCCGAATAGCCGGACCCGATCGGCCGAGGACGCGAGGAGGCCGAGGACCCGCGGTCCTCAGCCTCGTCGGTCAGCAGTCCTGGGCGGCGGTGCCGTCAGCAGTCCTTCTTCGCCGAGGGCGCCGGTGCGGGCCTGGCCAGAGTGGTCAGGGCCTTGTCGGCGTCCTTCTTCGTCGTCAGGGCCTTGTAGCCCTTGCCGAGGATCAGGTCGACCTCCGCGGCCCTGGCCCGGGTGTCGGTCTTCAGCTCGGCACCGGTGAGCTGGGTCGCGAGGACGGGGAGGGCGGCGTCGGCGGCGGCCTTCGCGCCGAGCACGATGCCGGGCCCGTCGACCTTCTTGTCGTACGCCTTGGTCGCGTTGCCCACCGAGCCGATCTTGAAGCCGCGCTTCTTCAGCTCGTCCGCGGTGGCCTTGGCGAGGCCCTTGCGGGCCGTGGCGTTGAGGACGTTCACGGTGATCCGGCCCGGCTCGGGCACGGCCTTGACCGGGCTCGCGGAGGGCGAGGGCGACGTCCTGCAGCCCGGCGCCGTACCGGCCGCGGACGCCTTGTCGCCGCCGCCCGTGAAGACGTCGATGAGCTGCAGGGTTCCCCAGCCGGCCAGTCCGAGTGCGGCGACGGAGGCGACCACCGCGAGCACGATCCTGCGGCGCCCCCGGTTTCTGCGCATCCGTGGGTACTTGTCCCCCGTGATCCGGTACTGGCCGCCCATGCCAGGGGGAGTGAGCATGCTCATGGGCGCAGCGTAGTGCGCCGAAGCGGCGATGCCTACTAGATGATCATTGACCGGGGCTCAGTCCAACCCAAAAGGGCCAACCCGGGCAGGTGATGACCCGAGCAGGGGGTGGCCCGAGCAGTGGGTGACCCGGGCGTGGGATCCGGGCAGGGGTCGCCCTCGGGACGGCTCCGTGCACGCGTGAGCGACCCGCGGGGCACCGGGTCCCGGGCGACCCAGGGGGGAACCGGGTGAGGGAGGAGCTCAGTCCAGTTCGAGGACGCGGGCGTGGAGCACCTGGCGCTGCTGGAGCGCGGCGCGGACGGCGCGGTGCAGGCCGTCCTCCAGGTACAGATCGCCCTGCCACTTCACGACGTGTGCGAAGAGGTCGCCGTAGAACGTGGAGTCCTCGGCGAGCAGCGTTTCCAGGTCGAGCTGGCCCTTGGTCGTCACCAGCTGATCGAGGCGGACCGGGCGCGGCGCGACATCCGCCCACTGCCGGGTGCTTTCCCGGCCGTGGTCGGGGTACGGCCGTCCGTTTCCGATGCGCTTGAAGATCACACGGAAAGCCTACCGGCCAAGAGCTTCCGGGCGCAGCCATGGCGCCGGAGTGCGACGCTGGAAATGACGTCGTAAATATGGGCAAACCGGTAATTCTCCCGGATCACCCGTTCATGATCCTTTCGGAATCGGGTCCAGGACGGTCTCGGGGAAACCGGGAACAGGGGCCTTGAATGACTGACAGTGACCCGCAGCCGGCTCTGGAGATCGCCTCCGGGTACGCCTTCCCGGGACCCGCGCTCGATCTGGGCGCCCTCCTGTGGGACGGCCGGTGCCTGCCGGACGCGCAGATCCGGATCCCGCTGGGGATGCTCAACCGCCACGGGCTGGTGGCCGGAGCCACCGGCACCGGCAAGACCAAGACCCTGCAGCTCGTCGCCGAGCAGCTGTCGGCGCAGGGGGTGCCGGTGTTCCTTGCGGATGTGAAGGGTGACGTCTCCGGGATCTCGGCGCCGGGGCAGGAGAACGACAAGGTGCGGGCGCGGGCCTCGGAGGTCCGCCAGGAGTGGACGCCGGCCGGTTTCCCGTGCGAGTTCTACGCCCTCGGGGGCATGGGCCACGGCATCCCCGTACGCGCGACCGTCACGAGTTTCGGACCGGTCCTGCTGTCCAAGGTGCTCCGGCTCAACCAGACGCAGGAGCAGTCGCTCGGCCTGATCTTCCACTACGCCGACCGGAAGGGCCTGGAGCTGGTCGACCTGAAGGACCTGCGCGCGGTCGTCACCTTCCTGACCTCCGACGAGGGAAAGTCCGAGCTGAAGGGCATCGGCGGGCTCTCCACGACCACGGCCGGGGTGATCCTGCGCTCGCTGACCGCGTTCGAGGCGCAGGGGATGAGCCCGTTCTTCGGGGAGCCCGAGTTCGACACGAACGAGCTGCTGAAGGTGGCGCAGGACGGCCGGGGCACGGTCTCGGTCCTGGAACTGCCCGCGGTGCAGGACAAGCCGCAGCTCTTCTCCACGTTCCTGATGTGGCTGCTCGCCGACCTCTTCCACGACCTTCCGGAGGTCGGTGACGTCGACAAGCCGAAGCTCGTCTTCTTCTTCGACGAGGCGCATCTGCTCTTCGGCGACGCCTCCCGGGCCTTCCTGGACGCCATCACGCAGACCGTCCGGCTGATTCGCTCGAAAGGGGTCGGCATCTTCTTCGTCACGCAGACCCCGAAGGACGTACCCGGGGACGTCCTCGCCCAGCTGGGCAACCGTGTGCAGCACGCGCTGCGCGCCTTCACCCCCGACGACCAGAAGGCGCTCAAGGCCACGGTGAAGACCTTCCCCGACTCCCCTTACGACCTGGAGGAGGTCCTCACCGCACTGGGCACCGGGGAGGCCGTCGTCACCGTCCTCAGCGAGAAGGGCGCGCCGACACCCGTCGCGGCGACGCGGCTGCGGGCACCGGTGTCCCTGATGGGTCCGGTGGACCCGGCCGTCCTCGACCGGGCGGTCGAGCGGTCGCCGCTGTACGCGCGCTACGCCCAGGCGGTCGACCGCGAATCGGCGTACGAGAAGCTGACGGCGGCGGAGACGGCCGCTGCCACGGGGGCGGAGACGGCGTCGGGTCCGGCCGGGGCGGCGGGTGCGGGGGCGGAGGGCCGTGGGGAGTCCGCGGCGCAGGCTCCCGGTGCGGGTGGGGGCCGCGCCCGCAAGGCGGAGGGTGAGGCTGAGGAGAACCCCTCCGTCGTCCAGCAGGTCGTCGGCAGCGGTGTCTTCAAGTTGCTGGCCCGCAGCCTGGGTACGCAGATCGGGCGGGAGATCACCCGGTCGGTCTTCGGTACGGCCCGGCGCAGGCGGTAGCCGGCGTTCCCTGCCCCTGGCGGCGGGGGCGGAACAGCGGGGGCGGAACAAGCTTGGGCGGAACAATCCGCCCCACCCCCGCCCCACCTCTGCCCCCGCCGCCAGGACCGGCCGGTTCAGCCTCAGCCGTGGTCGCCGTCCGCCCGGCGGGGCGGGGTCTGCTGCTCGGAGGGCGGTTTCGGTGCGGCCTGACGATTTTCGGGGGACGGCTTCGGGGCGTTGCGGAGGGATTCGGCGCGTACCAGGGCGCGCAGGATCGCGTACGGGTCCATCGGCATGAAAAGGGTCCTCTCGTGCTGCTGGGGGGAGCGGTCCGGTCGGAGCCGGACTTCTCAGCAGCGGAGGACCATGCAGCGCTGGGCACGTGGGGAGGGGGCGTGGTGGAGCGCGGGGAGGGAGCGGGGCCGCGGGCGGGGGCGCCCGGCGGCGGGCCGGTGCGCTGGGCGCAGGGGTACGAGGGAACGGTGGCCCTGGCGGGCGGCCGGGCGGAGGGCGGTGTCCTGGGCGTCGTGGGGGAGTTCGGCACCGGACTCGGTGGAGACGGCGGCGGGCGGGGCCGTACGGACGCCTGAGTGCCCGCCCGCCGAACCGGCCGCGCACAGTGCGCACAGCGCACACAGCAGCACGGCGAGCGTCACGAGGAACCGCTGCCGGGCGGGCCGGCGCGGAGTACCCGGGACGAACCGGTCGGGGCTCATGAGAGGTCATGTCCCCGGTCGGGGTGCCCGGTGCATCGGCCGCACCCCGAGAACCGCTCGCTTGGCGTAGGCCTCCTCACGGAACGCGGGCGTCTGGGCGTCCGGGCTTCCGAGCGCGAGGCCTCCGAAACGCGGGGCGTTCGGGCGTCCGGGCTTCCGAGCCCCGGGTCTCCGGCCTCCGGGCCCGCGAAACACCGGCTGTCCGGGTCTCCGACCTCCCGGGCCGCGATACGCCGGGCGTCCGGGTCTCCGAGCCCCGGACCTCCGTAACGCCGGGCGTCCGGGTTTCCAGGCCCCGGGCCTCCGTAACGCCGGGCGTCCGGGCCTCTGAGCCCCGGGGTCCGGGTCTCCGGACCCCGGGACCCCGGGAGTCCGGGAGTCCGGGAGTCCGGGAGTCCGGGAGTCCGGGAGTCCGGGAGTCCGGGGGCCAGAGGCCCCGGCCCCCGCTCAGACCGTGTGCGGCACCGCTCGGGCCCGTGCGCGGATGCGGAATGCCGTGATGATCTCCGTGATGCCGAGGGCGAGCAGCCAGCAGCCGCCGACGACGGTGAGGACGGCCACCGACTCGAAGGGGGAGACGATCAGGACGACACCGGCGAGGAAACTGAGGATCCCGAGGAGGATCTGCCAGCCCCGGGCGGGCACGGAAGGGTCGGACGCGGCGGCCAGGGTGTGCGTGACTCCGCGGAACAGCCAGCCGATGCCGATCCACAGCGCGAGCAGCAGGATCGACTGCATCGCGCCGCGGAAGCAGAACAGGCCCAGCAGGATCGACAGCGCTCCGCTGATGAAGGCCATGACCCGCAGGGAGGTCGCCGTGTGCGTCCCGAAGGCGGAGGCCAGCTGGAGTACGCCGCTGAAGAGCAGGTAGAGCCCGAAGAGCACACCCGCCGCGAGCAGCGTCGCCTCCGGCCACACCAGCATCAGGACGCCGAGCACCAGCGCTGCGATCCCGGCGACCAGCACGGCCTGCCAGGCGGTGCGGGAGAGCAGGAAGAGGGGACCTTCGAGTCGGTCCGGGCCGTGGAGATCACCGGTCCGGCGCGGGTCACGGGTCGCGTGGACCCGACGGTCGTCGTATTCAGGCCCCCAGGGGCCGCCACTCGGTACCTCGGCCATGCCTCATGCTCAGCCGGAAAGCAGGCTCCCGCCACTCGGGCGCGGGCTCCGTCACTCGGGACGGCCGGCGGACCCGCCTCCGGATCCCGTACGGAGCCGAACGCCCGCCCCGCCCTGCTCGGCCGCGTCACCCGCCGGAGGCCTTCGCCGCCTTCGCCGCCGCCTTCATCTCCTGCTTGTGCGCGCGCACCTTCGTCAGTGACTCCGGGCCGGTGATGTCCGCGACCGAGCGGAAGGACTCGGCCTCGCCGTAGGCACCCGCGGCCGCGCGCCAGCCCGTCGGGCGCACGCCCAGCTGTTTGCCCAGCAGGGCGAGGAAGATCTGGGCCTTCTGGGCACCGAACCCGGGCAGCTCCTTGAGCCGCCGCAGAAGCTCCGCACCCGTCTCCGTGCCCGCCTCCGCGCCCTCCCAGACCTTCGCCGCGTCCCCTTCGTAGTGCTCCACGAGGTACTGGCACAGCTGCTGGATCCGCTTGGCCATCGAGCCCGGGTAGCGGTGCACGGCCGGTTTCGCGGACAGCAGGGCCGCGAAGGCCTCGGGCTCGTACGCCGCGATCTCGTGCGCGTCGAGATCGTCCCCGCCGAGCCGCCGCGTGATCGTGTACGGGCCCGCGAACGCCCATTCCATCGGGACCTGTTGGTCGAGCAGCATGCCGACGAGCGCGGCGAGCGGGCTGCGCCCGAGGAGTTCGTCGGCCTCGGGCTGCTGGGCGAGATGAAGGGTGACGTCCATGTCCCGATCATCGCGCGTGCGGGTTCAGGCCGCTCGCCAGTACCCCAGCGCGTTCACCCGCTGCTTCGGCAGGGCCAGTTCCTTGCGGAAGTACGCGGCCAGCGACCGGGTCGTGGCCGTGTCGCAGGCGATCCAGACGTAAGGGTCGGCGGTCCCCTTCAGCAGCTCCGGCACGGCCGCCCGCACCTGCGCCACCAGGTGCGCGCCCCGGTCGAGCCGGGGGACCGTACGCAGGTCGTGCCGGGCCGGGTCCACCCGCAGAGGCAGACCGTCCGTGCCCTTCGCTGAGCCGTCCACACCACTCCCGGCGGTCTCGAACCAGATCGTCGCGGGCGCCGGACCCACCGCGCCCAGCAGGGAGTTGAGGGCGGGGAGCGAGGCGGTGTCGGCGATGGCCAGCACATGGGAGGGGGCCGGGTCGGGCGCGGTGAAGCCCGTGCCCTGGATCGTGGCCTCGATCGTGTCCCCGGCCTTCGCGGACCGCGCCCAGTCGCTCGCGCACCCCTCGTGCAGCGCGAACTCCAGGCCGAAGGTGCCCGCGGCCGGATCGGGGTCCACGAGTGTGTACGCCCGCTGGTGCGGCTTGCCCGCGTTGTCGAACCACAGCCGCACCCACATCGTCGGGTGCGTCCCGGTCGCCGCGAGCATGCCGCCGTCGGAGAGACGCAGCCTGCGGTAGTGCTCGGTGACGTCCTCCGCGCCCAGGACCGTGAACGTGAAGTCCTTGCCCCGGAACAGTTTGAGGACCGCGCCCTCCCAGCCGTGCCCCTGCCCCTGCCCCATGGCGTTTTCACCCTTCGCGTACGATTCCGACACACCCTACTTAGGTGAGCCTAACCTAAATCCAGACCATCGTTCGAGAACAACAGTCGAGATCAACGTTCGAGCGACGTTCGAGAACACCGGTCGCGACCACAGTCGAGACCAAGAGGAGCCGCAGGATGACTGCCGAGATCTACCGCGATGCCTGGGGCGTCCCGCACCTGCGCGCGGACGACGTGCTCGAACTGGCCCGCGTCCAGGGCCGGGCCACCGCTCTCGACCGCGCCTGGCAGATCGAGGTCGAGCGGCACAGGGCACGCGGCACCTCGGCCGCGTTCCTCGGCGCGGACGCGCTCGGCTGGGACCGGTTCGCGAGACAGGCACTGCTCGACGACACGGCGAGACGGTGCTTCACGGCCCTGGAGAGACGGGACCCCGAGACGGCCGCCTGGGTCCGGGCGTACGTCGACGGGGTCAACCAGGGCCTGCCCGAAGGCGCCCGCCGCGCACCCGAGTTCGCGGTCGTCGGGCTCGCGCCCGGCCGGTGGGAACCGTGGACACCGCTGGGCGTCTGGCTGGCCGCGCACATCCTGTTCGCCGGGTTCCCCGCCAAGCTGTGGCGCGAGGAGGTCGTACGCCACCTCGGTCCGGACGCCGTGGGTCTGTTCGCCACCGACGGGCCCGGCACCTCCGGCAGCAACGGCTGGCTCGTCACCGGCGAGCGCACCGCCACCGGGCAGCCGGTCATCGCGGGCGACCCGCACCGGTACATCGAGGCGCCGGGGGTATACCAGCAAGTCCGCCTCTCCTGCCCGGAGTTCGACGTCGTGGGCCTCGCCGTACCGGGCGTCCCCGGCATCGCCCACTTCGGCCACACCGGCACGGTCGCCTGGGCGATCACCAACGCCATGGCCGACTACCAGGACCTGTACCGGGAGCGGCTCCGGCGGGCGCCCGGCGGCGGCCGACACGGAGGGGGCCAACCGGTCGAGGCCCTCGGCCCGGACGGGGAATGGCACCCCGCCACCCGTCACACGGAACTGATCGAAGTGGCCGGCGGCGACCCCGTCGAGATCGAGGTGATCGAGACCGACCGCGGCCCGGTCGTCATCGACGCCGACGCGGACGGTTGCGCCGATGTCGATGTCGATGCCGACGCCGACGACCGTGGGGACCGGACCGGCCCCATCAGCCTCCGCCACCCGCCCCGCGTCTGCGAGGACCTCGGCTTCGGCGCCCTCCTCCCCCTCCTGCGCGCCCGCCGGGTCGCCGACGTCGACCGCGCCCTCGACGACTGGGCCGAGCCCGTCAACGTCGTCCAGGCGGCCGACACCGAGGGCGGCCTCCTGCACCGCGTCGCGGGCCGGGTGCCGGTGCGGGACCCGCGGAACGGCACCCGGATCGTCCCGGCCTGGCAGCCCGGCCACGAATGGCACGGCTGGTACGCCCCCATGCCGCGCGGCACGGTCGACGACGGCATCGCGGTCATGGCCAACCAGCGGGGCCCCGCCACCCCCCTCGGCGTCGAGTTCGCGCCGCCGCACCGGGCCGACCGCCTGCGCGCACTCCTCGACGCGAGGAAGGACTGGAGGGCCGCCGACATGGCAGCCCTCCACATGGACACCCATCTCGCCTCAGCGGCCCCGCTGCTCAACCACCTCGCCGCCCTCGACGGCCTCAGCCCGGAAGCCGCCGCCCTGCGCGAGAAGCTCCGGCGCTGGGACCGTCACATGGCCGCCGACAGCACGGAGGCGGCCGTCTACGCGGCGATCCGCAGCGCCGTCGTACGCCGCCTCGCCGCCCACCCCGCACTGGCCCCGCTGACCGAACCCCCGCCGTACGCCGAGGTGTTCCGCCCCTGGCTCGCGCTCCTCCCCCGGGTCGCCTTCGCCCTCGAAAACCTCCTCAGCACGGAGAAGCTGTACGGGATCGACCGCGCCGAAGTCGTCAGGGCGGCCGTGGAGGAGGTCGCCGGGGACCCGCCGGAAGGGGTCTGGGGCGACACCCACCGCCTCGCTCCGTGGCGGGCGGTGCCGGACCCCGCGTACGACGGAAGTGAGCCGGGGCTCGCCGGCGATCATGACTGCGTGCTGTGCACCTCGGCCGTGCCGGGTCTCACCGACCGGGCCGCGCGAGGACCGGCGGCCCGCTACGTCTGGGACGTGGCACGGCGCGAGGACAGCCTCTGGGTGGTGCCGTTCGGCACCTCGGGCGTACCGGGCGCCCCGCACCACCGCGACCAGCTCCCCCTGTGGCTCGGCGGAGAACTCGCCCCCGTGATCACCGACTGGGACCAGCTCAGCAAGAGCGACGAGTACGCGAACCAGCACAACTACAAGTACGAGAACGAGAACGAGGGCAACGCATGACGTCGTACGCGACCTTCCGTGACCGCGCGGCCGTCCACGAGGAGGCCGTCGACGGTCTCGGCACCGTCCGCATCGTGCCCGTGGACGCCGAAGCCGACCTGGACGTGCTCCACCCCTGGGTGACGGCCGAACGCGCCCGGTTCTGGGGCATGGGCGGTTTCAGCAGGGAGCAGGTGCTGGAGACCTACCGGCACCTCGGCTCGCTCGACACGCACCACGCGTTCCTCGCCGTCCTGGACGGCGAACCGGCCGCGCTCTTCCAGACGTACGAACCGGAGGCCGACCGCGTCAGCGAGTGCTACGAGGTGGAGCCCGGCGACATCGGTGTCCACCTGCTGATCGGCCCGCCACCCGAGGGCACCGGCAGGTCCGGCCACAGCACCGCCCTGCTGACTGCCTTCACCACGTACGTCCTGCGCGTCCTCGACCGGCCGCGGGTCGTGGTCGAGCCCGACATCCGCAACGAGAAGGCGATCACCCGCCTGCTCCGTCAGGGCTTCGTGCTCGGCCCGCCGATCGTGCTGCCGGAGATCGACCTCCCGGAGGTGCACCTGCCGGAGAAGAAGGCCCGACTGGCCTTCCTCACAAGGGTGGACGCCGTCACGTAGATCGCATGTCGCATGCCGCATGCCGCACGCCGTGCGCGGCACGCCACGAGCCGCGGGCCGCGCGCCGGAGGACGCGTCGGCGACTCCCCGTGGGGCATGGTCGGGGGGTGGCCGATGACATCACTCCCGAAGCCCTAGCCGCTCACTACGGACTGGAGCCCATCCCCAAGGAGGGCGGTCTCTTCCGCCGTACCTGGGCGGGCCCCGAACTCCCCGACGGACGGCCCGAGGGGACCGCGATAGTGGCCCTCCTGACCTCGCGGCCCGGCGACTTCTCCGCCCTGCACCGCCTTCCGGCCGACGAGACCTGGCACTTCTATCTGGGGGACCCGCTGGAGTTGCTGCTCCTCGCCCCCGACGGCACGTCCCGTACGGTCCTGCTCGGCCCGGACGTCCTCGGCGGCCAGCACGTCCAGTTCACCGTGCCCGCGCTCAGCTGGATGGGCGCGCGGGTCGCGGGGGACGGCGCCTGGTCGTTCTTCGGCTGCACGATGGCGCCCGGCTTCACCTACGAGGGGTACGAGCACGGCAACGGCCCCGAACTCGCCGCCCGCTACCCGGCGGAGGCGGCGCGGATCACCGCGCTGAGCCGGCCGTGACGGGCGCGTCCGGTCACGCCGACGGCCTGCTCGACGGCCAGGTGGCGCTGGTCACCGGGGCCGGGGGCGGCATCGGGCGGGGGATCGCGCTGCGGTTCGCGGCGGCGGGCGCGGCCGTGGCCGTCCACTTCCGTACGAACGCGGAGGCGGCGGGCGAGGTCGTCGCCCTCATCACGGGCTCGGGCGGCCGCGCGGTGGCCCTGCGGGCCGACCTGACCGTGGAGTCCGAGTGCCGCCGGGTGGTGCGCGAGGCCGCGGACTGGGGAGGCGGGCTGCTGACGGCCCTGGTCAACAACGCGGGCGTACAACCGGTCCAGGAACTGCCCGGCATGACGGTGGCGGACTGGCGCGCGGTGGTCGACGCCAACGTGTCGAGCGTGTTCGCGTGCACGCAGGCCGCCGCCGAACTGATGCGGGCCGAGAGTGACGGGAGTGACGGGAGTGACGGGAGTGAGGCGAACGAGGGGAGTGAGGGGAGCGGCGAACCCGGTGGACGTGTGCGCAGCATCACCCACATCGCGTCCATCGAGGCCACGCACCCCGCCCCGCACCACGCGCACTACTCCGCGTCGAAGGCCGCCGTCGTCATGCACGCCCGCTCGGCGGCCCTGGAGTACGGTCCCTACGGAATCCGCGTGAACACCGTCTCCCCGGGGCTGATCGACCGCGAAGGCCTCGCGCAGGCGTGGCCGGAGGGCGTACGGCGCTGGCGACAGGCGGTCCCCACCGGGAGGCTGGGGCGTCCGGAGGACGTGGGCGACGCCTGTGTGTTCCTCGCCTCGCCGATGGCCTCCTGGATCACCGGGCACGACCTGGTCGTGGACGGAGGGGTCTCGGCACGGCCGACGTGGTGAGCCGCGGGGCGACGACCGTGTTGAACAACGTGCCGCGTACATCCGTACTCCCCCAGAGGCCGCGGACGTACGCGCGACGGGCACGGGACCGCAGGACGAGCACGAAACCGCAGGACGCGAGCACGGGAAGCACGACAAGCAGGGAGAGCCGACGTGGGCCGAGTGCGCCGTACACACCGGGCCGCGGCCCTCGTCACCCTGCTCGGCACGCTGTTCGTGCTTCTGCTGGGCGGCGCGACCTCCGTGTCCGCCCACTCGGCCGTGCGGAACACCGACCCCCGTGAGGGGTCCGTCCTGCAGAGCGCGCCGCGCGAGGTCACCATGACCTTCACCGAGTCGGTCGGCATAACCGACGACTCGCTGCGCGTCCTCAGCCCCGAGAACCGCAGGGTCAACGCCGGCGACACGGAGCACGTCCCCGGCAGCTCCGACAAGGTCCGCGTACGGCTCCGCGACGGTCTGCCCGACGGTACGTTCACGGTCGCCTGGCGGGTCGTCTCGGCGGACAGCCACCCCATCTCCGGCGCCTTCACCTTCTCCATCGGCGAGCCCTCCGAGACGACGGCGGCCATCTCCGCCGAGCCCGCCGTGAACCCCGCCTCGGGCGCCCTCTACGACATCGCCCGCTACGCCGCGTACGCCGCTGTCGCCCTGCTCATCGGCGTGGCCGTCTTCGTCCTCGCCTGCCGGCCGCCGAGCCCGGAACCGTTGCGAGGACTCGTCCGCGCCGGCTGGTGGACCCTCCTCGGCACCACCGTCGTCCTCGTCCTCCTGCGCGGCCCGTACGAACGCGGCACCGGCCCGTCGACCCTCCTGGACCCGGCCCTCATCGAGAACACCCTGACCACCAGGCCCGGTTGGGCGCTGCTCGCGCGGCTGGTGCTGCTGGCGGGGGCGGCGGTCTTCCTCGTACGGACGGAGGCCGCACTGCGACGGTCCGGGTCCGCGGGACCGGCACCGGCACCGGCGCCTGTCGTTCTCGCGGTCGGCGGGTTCCTGGCCGTCGCCCTGGCGGGCACCTGGGCCGTCGCCGAGCACGCGTCCGCGGGCATCCAGGTGCCGGTGGCGATGACGTCGACCGTGCTGCATCTGCTGGCGATGGCGGTCTGGCTGGGCGGTCTCGGCGCGCTGCTCACCGCGCTCCACCGTTCGGAGACCCCGCTCCCGGCCGACACCGTGCACCGTTTCTCGCGTCTCGCGTTCATCTCGGTGACGGTCCTGGTGCTGACCGGCGTCTACCAGTCCTGGCGCGGACTCGGCTCCTGGGACGCGGTGTTCGGCACCTCGTACGGCCGGATCCTGGTCGCGAAGGTGTGCACGGTGGTGCTGCTGCTGGCCGCGGCGGGCTTCTCGCGCCGATGGACGGCCAGTCTGACGACGGACGACGTGGCACGACGGCCGTCGAAGGTACGCGTGCCGGCGATGGCCGGAGCCCCGGGGGACGCGACTTCCGAGACGACTTCCGAGACGGCCTCGGACGCGACTTCCGACACGGCTCCGAAGAAGGCTGACCGCGCGGATGCCGGTGGAGAGGGCCAGGGCCCTGACACCCCTGATACCGGCGAAGGGGGCCCAAGCGCCGGTGAAGAGGCCGGCGCCCGGCACCGGCAGCTGCGCCGCTCGGTCCTCGCCGAAGTCGTCGTGGGTGTGGCGGTACTGGTCGTCACGACGGTGCTGACGGGCACCCAGCCCGGCCGAGCCGAGCTGGAGACGGCGGCGGCTGCCGAGACCACGGCCGGCGGCGCGGGCGGCGCCCCGACCGCGTCCACGACCCTGATCCCCTTCGACGTCGGCACCCCGGGCGGCCACGGCAAGGTCCAGATCGTCCTGGAGCCGGGCCGCGTCGGCGAGAACACCGTCGAGGCGGTCGTCATCGGCCCTGACGGAGGCATCGCCACCGTCCCCGAGATCCGGCTCTCCTTCACCCTCAAGGCCCAGAAGATCGGCCCCATCGACGCCAAGCTCACCGACCAGGGCGGCTACTGGGGGACCCGGTCCCTCAACCTGCCCCTGGCCGGCACCTGGACGATGAAGGTCACCATCCGTACGTCGGACATCGACCAGGTGTCGGAGACCCGGCAGGTGAAGATCGCCCGCTGAGCAGCTGAGCAGCTGAGCAGCTGAGCCGCTGGGCCGCTGGGCCGTCGACTCGCCGACCGCGGCCCGGGTGTCACCAGGAGGGCATGATCGCCTCGGGGTACCGGGACCCGGCGGCCCCCTTGGGCAGGATCTCCTGGACACGGGCCAGGTCCCGCGCGGTGAGCGTGACGTCCGCGGCGGCCACGTTCTCGGCGAGGCGCTCCGGGCTGCGGGTGCCCGGGATCGGGACGACGTCGTCGCCCTGGGCCAGCAGCCAGGCCAGGGCCAGCTGCGTGACGGAGATCCCCTTGGTGGCCGCGAGATCGGTCAGTTCGCGGATGGCGGTCAGGTTCCGCTCGTAGTTGCCGGGCTGCCAGCGGTCGTCCCAGCTGCGCATGTCGTCCGCGGGATACTCGGCGGCGGGCTTCACGGCGCCGGTCAGGAACCCCCGCCCGAGCGGCGAATACGGTACGAAGCCGATGCCGAGCTCGCGCACCACGGGCAGCACGTCGGCCTCCACGGCCCGCTCGAACACGGAGTACTCGGTCTGCAGCACGGACACGGGGTGGACGGCGTGGGCGCGCCGGAGGATGTCGGGCCCGGCCTCGCTCAGCCCCAGGTACCGCACCTTGCCTTCGGCGATCAGCTCGCCGATCGTGCCCGCCACGTCCTCGATGGGTACATCCGGGTCGACGCGGTGCTGGTACAGCACGTCGATGTAGTCGGTGCCGAGGTGGCGGAGGCTGTTCTCGGTGACCTCGCGGATGTGCTCGGGACGGCTGTTGAGGGCGTAGCCCTCGGCGTTCTGCGGCGCGTCCATGTCGAAGCCGAACTTGGTGGCGATCACGACGTCGCCGCGAAAATCCTGTACGGCCCGGCCGACCAGCTGCTCGTTGCTGCCGGTGCCCATGCCGTACAGCTCGGCGGTGTCGAAGAGGGTGACGCCGAGCTCGTAGGCCCGGCGGATGGTCGCGATGCCACCGGGTTCGTCACCGGCGCCGTACGCCATGGTCATGCCCATGGTGCCGAGCCCGATCGCCCCGACGGTCAGCCCCTGCCCACCGAGAGCGCGAACGGCCGGCCCACCACTCCTGCCCTGCCGGTCCTTGCCCTGCTGGTCCGTGCCCTGCGTTTCGTTCGGTCCGTCGTCTTGCTGTGTCATGCGGCCAACGCTAGGAGCGCGCACGCCACGGGTCATGGGCCGACGGCCGCATAGGATTGCCTGATCCTCTCAGGCCCGCACACGAACCGAACCGGAACCGGACCGGACTCGCTCCGAGGCCGTCGCCGTCGCCATCCGATCCGACCCAGGCAGGGAGCGCTCATGCTGGACGAGCTGGACGAGCTGGACGAGCTGGATGATCTGGACAGGTCGGGTGAGCTGGACAAGCTGGACGAACTCGCCGCAGCCATCGCCCGGCACGGCAGCGACATGTGGTCCGACACCGCGGTGCCACGCCAACGGCTGGTGACGATCGACGAACCCGGGGCGCCGCTCGACCTGCTCTACGAACCGATGATCTGCTTCGTCGTGCAGGGCTCCAAGAGCAGCGTGGCGGGCGACCGGAGCTGGACGGCCGGTCGCGGGCAGGTGTTCCTCAACTCGCTGGTCCTGCCGGTCACGGCCACGTTCGAGGAGGTGCCGTACCGCTCGGCGGTGCTGCGCCTGGACGGCGGCAAGCTCGCCGAACTCCTGCTGGAACTGGAACCGGACGGCACGGACCAGCCTGCCGCCTCCGGCCCGGGCCCCGTCGGCCCGGTCACGGCACCGATGACGCCCGAGATCATCGACGTGGTGACCCGCTGGGTACGGCTGCTCGACACCCCGCGGGACATCCGTCCGCTGGCGGGCCGTACCGAGACGGAGATCCTCTACCGCCTGCTCGGCACCGCACTCGGTCCGACCCTGCGGCACTTCACCCTGGACGACTCGGCCGCGGCCAGGGTGCGTACGGCGGCCCGTTGGATCTGCGCCCGTTTCACCGAGCCGCTCGGCATCGACGAGATCGCGGCGACGGCGCACATGAGCACGGCCAGCCTGCACCGCAACTTCAAGGCCGCCACCGGTATGAGCCCGCTGACCTTCCAGAAGCACCTCCGCCTCCAGGAGGCCCGCCGACTGCTCCTCGCCGGTGACACCACGGCGGCGCTGGTCGCGGAGAAGGTCGGCTATGTGAGCGCGACCCAGTTCAACCGCGAGTACCGGCGGGCCTACGGTCTGCCGCCCGGCCGGGACGCGGCCCGCCTGCGCAACCGCCTGGCGGACGCGGGCCGGGGCGCGTAGGACGACCCCGCCCTCACTCGGGATCCCAGTGGGCAAGCTCGTACAGGGCGGCCGAGGTGCGAGCGAACCCCTGATCCCCGAGCAGAAGCCGCAGCTCACCGTTGAACCGATCGATCTCGGGCTGGGCGGCGAGAAGAGCGGCGACGCCCTCGTCGGTGAGCTCCAACGTGACGGCCCGGTGCTCACGCGGATGGGCCCGTCGGACGACGAACCCGGCCGCGGTGAGCCGTGCGACGAGGGCGGTGACGGCGGACTCGCGCAGCCCCAGGGTCCGCGCGAGCTGCCGCTGGGTGCCGCCCGGCCGCTCCCGCACGGCGAACAGCGCGCCGAGCTGGGCCGTGGTGACCCCGGCGGCGGCGACACAGCGACGATCCGCGGTCGTACGCAGCCGGTGCGCGGCCCGCTGCAACAGAAAGAACAGCCGCTGATCGGCCCCGGTCCCGGTCTCGGACTCGGAGTGGGGCTCGGCCTCGGACTGGGACATGGCCCGATATTGACAGACGCGACGCCGGTACGGGACTCTCACTTCACTAGTGAAGTAAGACCCGACGACGGCCCGGTGGCAGGTAGGTGCAGCTGTGAAGGACGACTCCCTGGACCTGGCCGCAGCCCAGAAGGCGCTGGCGGCACAGCCTTTCAGCACCCTGCTCGGTACCCGCCTGGTGGCTTTCGGAGAGGGCGAGGCGGTGCTGGAACTGGACATCCGCGACGACCTGCGCCAGCAGAACGGCTTCGTGCACGGCGGCGTACTCGGCTACGCGGCCGACAACGCCCTGACCTTCGCCGCGGGCAGCGTCGCCGGGTCCCGCCTGCTCACCTCGGGCTTCACCATCGACTACCTGCGCCCGGCCGACGGCACGCTGCTGCGGGCCCACGCCCACGTAGTACGAGCCGGCCGAACCCGAGTGGTCTGCCGCTGCGACCTGTCGACGCTGAACGCGACAGGAACACAGACGCTGTGCGCGGTGGCCCAGGGAACGATCGCGGTACCGACGACACGTGTCCGTACGGACGAGGCAGCTGAACGGTGATGCACGGCAGTGCACGCGACCGGAGCTGCAACCCCGCGACGACCTACTACTTGCCGTGCTCCGGGCCGTACCACTGGAGGGCTTGCCCCGTCACCGCGGCGATGCACTCGAAGTCGTGATCGCGATGGAGCAGGGTGAGCCCCTGCAGCTCAGCCGTCGCGGCGACGACGAGGTCGACCGCTCCCGCACTTCGGTGTCTCCCCTGCCTGGTGAGGGCTTCCTGCACATCCCAGGCGCGGTCGTAGGCGCGGTCGTCGACGGGAACCCAGCCGAAGATCAGCCGCATGTCCTCGATGCCGCGAGCCCGGTCGGCGGCCGACCGGGCGCTGTAGAAGAACTCGAGCTCGGTGACAGGACAGGTCGCGATGAGTCCGGCCGCGGCGGCCTGGTCCCAGCCGTACTGCTCCGCGTCCCCGCGCATGAACCGCGCGAGCGCGCTGGTGTCGATCAGGAACTGGGCCGCGTTCACCGACGGTAGTTCTCCTTGCTCTCGAACAGCTCCAGATCGAACGCGCCGTCGTCGGCCGCGGCCCGCAGCCGGGTGAGAGCGAGGGCACGACGCCGGTTCTCCAGCACCTCGCGAAGAGCGGTGTTGACGGTCTCCTTCTTGGTGCTCGTCCCGAGAGCCTTCGCCACGTCCGCGACCAGCTCGTCGTCCAGGTCGATGACCGTCCGACTCATGTCGCCTCCCTGATATCAAATGTGGAACCAAGTATATCTCGCAAGGTGGCACCGCCCTGGGATGCAGATGCCCTCGATCATGGGACGGGAGCCCGGGGAGCGGCCCGTATACGCGCTCGGTACGTGCATATGACGGGGACCGTGCCGCGCAAGGTGGCCGAACAAGTCGGAGACGCGCTCCGGGCGCCGCCCGGATCTGCCGGAGCTTCCGAAGCCGACGGAGAGTCCGACTGAGACGGAAAACGCGAAGGGCCCCACCGCGAGCGGTGGGGCCCTTCGCGTTAGTGCCCGGTGAGGCACTGGCGGAGGATACGAGATTCGAACTCGTGAGGGGTTGCCCCCAACACGCTTTCCAAGCGTGCGCCCTAGGCCACTAGGCGAATCCTCCGCGGCAAACAATACAAGACGTTGAGGAGTGCTCGCGAACTCGTTCCCCCCGCTCGGATCGGGTACTGTGTGCGCAGCCCCTCACGTGGCGCTATCTGACTGAACTCCCCCAGGGCCGGAAGGCAGCAAGGGTAGGTTGGCTCTGGCGGGTGCGTGGGGGGCGCTTGCGTTTGCGGGGCGGGTCGGGGGCGGATCCGGGTGAGTTGGCCCGGGGGCGCGGGCCCGTGTCGGTGGGGTGGGGCGGACAGGTACCCACGGGCGGTGCTCGTTGTCAGTGGGCGCCTATAACCTCGTATGTGTGTCGTCCCTCGCGCTGTACCGCCGTTATCGCCCGGAGTCGTTCGCCGAGGTCATCGGGCAGGAGCATGTCACCGACCCGTTGCAGCAGGCGCTGCGGAACAACCGGGTCAATCACGCGTACCTGTTCAGCGGGCCGCGCGGCTGCGGGAAGACGACCAGCGCGCGGATCCTCGCGCGCTGTCTGAACTGCGAGCAGGGACCCACGCCCACGCCCTGCGGCGAGTGCCAGTCCTGCCGGGACCTCGCGCGCAACGGGCCCGGTTCCATCGACGTCATCGAGATCGACGCGGCCTCCCACGGTGGCGTGGACGACGCCCGTGACCTGCGAGAGAAGGCCTTCTTCGGGCCCGCGAGCAGCCGGTACAAGATCTACATCATCGACGAGGCCCACATGGTCACGTCGGCGGGCTTCAACGCGCTGCTGAAGGTCGTCGAGGAGCCGCCGGAGCACCTCAAGTTCATCTTCGCCACCACCGAGCCCGAGAAGGTCATCGGGACGATCCGGTCGCGTACGCATCACTACCCGTTCCGGCTGGTTCCGCCCGGGACGCTGCGGGAGTACCTCGGTGAGGTCTGCGGGCGTGAGGGCATGCCCATCGAGGACGGGGTGCTGCCGCTCGTCGTGCGGGCCGGCGCCGGGTCCGTGCGTGACTCCATGTCCGTCATGGACCAGCTCCTCGCGGGAGCCCGGGACAACGGTGTGACGTACGCCATGGCCACCTCCCTCCTCGGTTACACGGACGGGTCGCTGCTCGACTCCGTGGTCGAGGCCTTCGCCGCGGGTGACGGTGCCGCGGCCTTCGAGGTCGTCGACCGGGTCATCGAGGGCGGCAACGACCCCCGGCGGTTCGTCGCCGACCTGCTGGAGCGCCTGCGCGACCTCGTGATCCTGGCCGCCGTGCCCGACGCCGGTGAGAAGGGCCTCATCGACGCCCCGGTGGATGTGGTGGAGCGGATGACGGCCCAGGCCGGAGTGTTCGGCGCCGCCGAGCTGAGCCGCGCCGCCGACCTCGTCAACGCGGGGCTGACGGAGATGCGAGGGGCCACCTCGCCCCGTCTCCAGCTCGAACTGATCTGTGCCCGCGTGCTGCTGCCCACGGCCTACGGGGACGAGCGGTCCGTCATGGCCCGGCTCGACCGCATCGAGCGCGGCGTGAACTTCACCGGAGCCGGGGGAGTCGGCGGAGTCGGGGTTGGGGGTGGCGGGCCTGCCGTGGGGTACGTGCCCGGGCCCGATGCCCACCCCGGAGCACCCGCGGGATACCCGGCAGCATCTGCGGGACCGGCAGCATCTGCGGGCCCTGCGGGGATGCAGGGCGGCGGGGCCGCCGCCGCCCGCGCCGCCGTGCGGGGAGGGGGACCGGGACCCGGAGCTCCCGGCGGTACCGGTTCCGGTCCCGGCGGTACCGGCTTCGGTCCCGGCGGCGATGCCGGGCCCGGACCGGCCCAGGCTCCGGCGGCGCCCGCCGCCGCGTACACGCCTCCGCCCGCTCCCGTCGAGGCCGCTCCCGAGCCCGCTCCGGTCGCGCCCGCCCAAGTCCCTGCTCCCGCCGCGGAGCAGCCGGGCGCCGGTGGTGCGCCCGGTGCCTGGCCCGCCGCGACAGCCGTGGGCGGCGGACGGCGGCCGGGCGGCTGGCCGACCGCGGCAGCCACCGGCGGGGGGCCGCCCCAGTCCGGTTCCCGCCCGGCTCCGGCGTCCGCGCCCGCCCAAGCCCCTGCCCCAGGCTCCGCCCCCGCCTCTCAGGGTCCCGCGGGGCCCGCCGCGCCGAGCGGCGGTCCCGACCCCCGCATGCTCTGGCCGAACATCCTGGACGCGGTGAAGAACCGCCGCCGCTTCACCTGGATCCTGCTCAGTCAGAACGCCCAGGTGACCGGCTTCGACGGCACCACCCTCCAGATCGGCTTCGTCAACGTCGGCGCGCGGGACAACTTCGCGAGCAGCGGCAGCGAGGACGTGCTGAAGCAGGCACTGTCCGAGTTGTTCAACGTGAACTGGAAGATCGAAGCGGTCATCGATCCGTCCGGAGGCTCGGCACCGCCGCCCGCACCCGGCGGTGGCTTCGGCGGTGGCGGCTACGGAGGCGGAGGCGGAGGCGGCTACTCCTCGGGTGGCGGCGCCACTCAGGGCACGGGCATGGGCACAGCCACGGGCGCGCCCCGCCCCGCCCCGCAGCAGCCCGCTGCTCCGGCTCCCGGACCGTCGGCCGCCTCCGCGTCCCAGAACCGGTCGGCGTCCGGGGGCGGCTCCGCGTCCTCGTCCGGGCCGGCCCACCAGCCCCCGCCCCGCCCCTCCGCCCCGGAGCCGCCCCCCATCTCCCCGGAGGACGACACCCCGGAGGACGACGATCCCGACCTCGACGAGTCGGCACTGTCGGGCCACGAACTGATCGTCCGAGAACTGGGCGCAACGGTGCTGGAAGAGTTCTCCCACGAGTAACCGTCGACAACCGTCGACAACCGCCGGGCCCCAGGGGCCCCGAAGGGGCGCGGGGAACCGCGCGCCCAGCCTCCACCGACGTGCCCCCACCCAAAAACCGCCGCCCCCCACCCCCACTCCCGCCCCGCCTCGGGCAACCCCGCCGGCCAGGCGCCCCGCCCCAGGCAACCCCACCAAAACCCCGCCGGCCAGGCGCCCCGCTAGGCTGACCCCCGTGAAGGTCCTAGTAATCGGCGGCGGTGCCCGCGAACACGCCCTGTGCCGCTCCCTGTCCCTCGACCCCGACGTCACCGCGCTGCACTGTGCCCCCGGCAACGCGGGCATCGCGGAGGTGGCCGAGCTGCACCAGGTCGACGCCCTCGACGGCAAGGCCGTGGCCGTCCTGGCCACGGACCTCGGCGCCGAGCTGGTGATCGTCGGCCCGGAGGCGCCCCTCGTGGCAGGGGTCGCCGACGCCGTGCGCGAGGCGGGTATCCCGGTGTTCGGCCCCTCGCAGGAGGCCGCGCGGCTGGAGGGCTCCAAGGCCTTCGCCAAGGACGTCATGGCGGGCGCGGGCGTACCCACCGCCCGCTCGTACGTCTGCACGACCCCCGCCGAGGTGGACGAGGCGCTGGACGCCTTCGGCGCCCCGTACGTCGTGAAGGACGACGGTCTCGCGGCCGGCAAGGGCGTCGTCGTGACCGACGACCTGGCAGCCGCCGCGGCCCACGCCAACGCCTGCGACCGCGTGGTCATCGAGGAGTTCCTCGACGGCCCCGAGGTCTCCCTCTTCGCGATCACCGACGGCGTGACGGTCGTCCCGCTGCAGCCGGCCCAGGACTTCAAGCGGGCCCTCGACGGCGACGCGGGTCCGAACACCGGCGGCATGGGCGCGTACTCGCCCCTCCCGTGGGCCGATCCGAAGCTGGTCGAGGAGGTCATGCAGACCGTTCTGCAGCCGACCGTCGACGAGCTGCGCCGCCGCGGCACCCCGTTCTCCGGGCTGCTCTACGCCGGTCTCGCGATCACCTCGCGCGGGGTGCGGGTCATCGAGTTCAACGCCCGCTTCGGCGACCCCGAGACCCAGGTCGTCCTCGCCCGGCTGAAGACCCCGCTCTCCGGCATCCTCCTCGCGGCCGCGAACGGCACCCTCGCCGACCTCGAACCGCTGCGCTGGAGCGAGAACGCGGCCGTCACCGTGGTCATCGCCTCGCACAACTACCCCGGCACCCCGCGCACCGGCGACCCCATCGAGGGCCTCGGCGACGTGGCCGCCGAGGACGCCCCGCATGCGTACGTCCTGCACGCCGGCACGAAGCGTGACGGCGACGCGGTCGTCAGCGCGGGCGGCCGGGTGCTCTCGGTCACAGCGAGCGGTACGGATCTCACGCAGGCCCGCACCCGTGCGTACAGGGCGGTCAACCGGATCCGCCTCGACGGCTCCCAGTTCCGTACGGACATCGCGGCGAAGGTGGCGGAAGCCGCCGCGGAGTAACTTCAGTAACCATCGGTTACGGTCTTTCACCTGCACCGTCTCCGAGCGCACAGCGCCACCCGGCACTTTCGGGCCCCGGATCCAGCAACGGATCCGGGGCCCTTTCGTCAGCCACCTCTAGCCAAAGCCATTCCATCGAGTGACCGATCCCCCATCCGGCTGACGACGGCCGGGGCCCCAACTAGGGTGCGGCGCAAGCGTTCCGGCACTTGGCCCACCGGCATTGCGATGTCTGTCGTGGGTGCCACAGTGGGGGAGTGAGCAACGCCATGGACGTCCGCCGGCAGTGGCTGGGTATGCACGCGCCGGGCGGGCAGTAGGGGGTGACACCGGTCGTGTCCGGTCTGGGAGTGGAGTTGGGTGCGCACACCGCGCGCTCACGGGCTCTCGCCGTGCTGCGCATCCGCAGCAGGGCGCTGGCCGTCGCCCTGCTGCCCGCGGCCGTCGCCGTCGTCCTGCTCGTCGGCGGGTCGACCGGGCACATCGACGGCCCGGGCTGGGGCACGGTGCGCTGGATCGTCTCGGGCCTTGCCGCGCTCGTGCTCCTCTCGGCGGCGGGCATCGCGCTGATCGTGGCCCGGGCCAGGCCCGCCATGAGCCCCACGGTCCCGGTCGCCGAGGAGTCGGCGCCGGACCTGTACCGCATGGTGCGGGATCTGGCCGAGCGCCTCGAAGTGCCCGCGCCCTCCGCGATAGCGCTCACCCCGGACTGCGACAGCTGGCTGGAGGACCGCACCCATCCGGCCCACGGCCCGCCCCGCGCGGAGTCCGGGGACGAGATGGAGGGCGGCGGCCGTGGCCTGGCATCGGCACACCGGCGTACGCCCGCCGCGCCCGTCCTCGTCATCGGCTCGCCCTTCCTGTGGTGGATGCGGGTCGGCGAGCTGCGTGCCGTCCTCGCCCCGGTCGTCGCGGGTACGGGACCGTCGGCGCACCCCGACATAGCCGCGGCCCGGCGCTTCGTACGAGGTCTCGACGCGGCCGTCGCGGTCACGTCGGCGCCCACCCGCGGGCCCCTGATCCGCATGGTGCTCGGCGTGGCCGGCTGGGTGGCGCGGATTCTGCTGCGCAGCTGCCGCGGGCACGCGGCGGAGATGGAGCGGGGAGTGGCGACCGCCGCGGCGGAGCGCGCACAGGCTGTGGACTACGGCCTGCGGATCGTCGCCCAGGAACAGGTGGGTCTGGCGTACGCGGGCTGGGACCGCCTGCTGACCAGGGTCGCGCTGCCCGCCTGGCGCATGGGGCGCTGGCCGTCCCGGCTCGACGCGGGCGTGGTCGCGGCACTCACCGAACTCTCCCGGCGCGACCGGCTCGCCGAGGGCTTCACCTCGCGGCTCGGCGAGCGCCCCGCCTGCGATCTTCTGGAGGAGCCGGGCGCGATCGACGAGGCGACGTCCCTGCTGGCAGCGCGCCTCTTCCACGGCGGACCCGCCGAGACCGGACCCGACTGGGCCCCGGTCGACTGGGCCGAGTACCCGGACGAGGTCGTCGACCGCAAGTGGCGTACGGACGCGGCGCGGCTGCATCGCGTACTGGACAGGCTGGGCGTGAGCCGTGCCTCGGGGCCGGGGACCTCGGAGCCGGAGGGGCCGACCCTGGACCGGGTGATGGACCACCTGACCTCGCCCGCGCAGACACCTCCGCCCGCGCAGACACCCCCGCCCGTGGCCGAGCAGAGCATCACCGGCATCGCTGAGGGCGAGCGGAGCACCGTAGCGGCCACGGAGGCCACAGACGGCACCGACGCCCCGGACAGCGGCCACGCGACCGTGAGCGGCGCGACAGCGTACGAGGCTGACGGCGCCCCCGGGAACGACGAGGACGGCGTCCCGGCGACCGAGCGGAGCGCGGAGCTCGCGGCGGTGCTGAGCGCCGAACTGGCCCGCGAGGAGGCCGCGGTGAGCTCCCAGCCCACGTCGCCGTCGGTGGCCGCCGCGGGACAGGGCGGCCCCGACCTGGCGCTCTGGGACGACGGCGCGCTGCCCCTCCTGCCCCTGCAACCGCCGCGGACGGGCCGCGAGTTGCTGGGCGACCATGTGACGGCGATGGTCTGCTGCGCGGCGATGGACACGGCCGGGGCGATGCCGGGGCTCGACTGGCTGGACGGCCCGTCGCTCCTCGTCGACGGTGAGCGTGCCGTCGACCTGGGCCCCCGCGTCCTCAGCCTCATCGAGGAGGGCGACCCCGCCCCCCTCCGGGCCTGGCTCCTGGACCTGGGCGTACGTCCGGAGAAACCGGTCAGGCTGGTCTGAGCCCGGCCGGCCGGCGCTTTCGCTTTCCCCGGCGGCCCGCACCGCGCCAGGGCGAGCCCGACCCCACACCCGACCCCACGCCCCGCACGTCACAAAAATCTCCCAACCACCCCATCTCCCCACCGCCCGAAGGCAATTAGCAACGAACGGTGACGGCGCGCATGCGTAATGTGATGTGCTGGGCCCAGCCGTGCGCAGGGGCGTACAAGCGCTAGAAGCGCAAGGACGTACGAGGGAGGGAACGCCATATGGGGACCGAGCAGATCCGCCGGTGGGAGTCGGGAGCGCTGGCGCACGCCGTCACGGACCCCTTCGGCCTGGGCCCCGTCCCCTGGCTGCGCGGCAGCGAGCAGTACTTCGACGACACGGGGCACGTCGTCCCCTGGTACGTCGACCACACCCCGCCGCCCGGCGCGACCACCACCCGCGACCGCTACCGGAGTTCCGGACCGCGGGTCCCCACCCCCCGTGGGACCGACGGAGCCCCCCGCTCGGCCGACGACGTCCACCGGCAGATCAAGGGCTTCGCCTCCGTCGGCGCGGTCGCGCCCGGCGAGGCCGTCGACTTCCACATCACGGTGGACCCGCCCCAGCAGTTCGGCGTGGACATCTACCGCATCGGCCACTACGGCGGCGACGGCGCCAGCAAGATCACCACCAGTCCGCGCCTCTCCGGGATCGTCCAGCCGGCCCCGCTCACCGCGGACCGCACGGTCTCGTGCCATCACTGGTGGCTCTCGTGGCGGCTGCAGATCCCGTCGTACTGGAGCATCGGCGCGTACGTCGCCGTCCTCACCACCGACGACGGGCACCGCTCCCACATCCCGTTCACGGTCCGCGACGACCACCCCGCCGACCTGCTGCTCGTCCTGCCGGACATCACCTGGCAGGCGTACAACCTCTACCCGGAGGACGGGCACACGGGCGCGAGTCTCTACCACGCGTGGGACGAGGACGGCCGGCTGCTCGGCGAGGCCGACGCCGCGACGACGGTCTCCTTCGACCGCCCGTACGCGGGCGCGGGCCTGCCCCTGCACGTGGGCCACGCCTACGACTTCATCCGCTGGGCCGAGCGCTACGGCTACGACCTCGCGTACGCCGACGCCCGCGACCTGCACGCGGGCCGCATCGACCCCACGCGCTACCGCGGCCTGGTCTTCCCGGGGCACGACGAGTACTGGTCGACGACCATGCGCCGTACCGTGGACGTCGCCCGCGAGCAGGGCACCTCCCTCGTCTTCCTCTCCGCCAACACCATGTACTGGCAGGTGGATCTGGCGCCCTCCGCGTCCGGGGCCGCCGACCGGCTGCTCACCTGCCTGAAGCGCCGTGGACCGGGAAGACCCGCGCTGTGGCGGGAGGCCGACCGCCCGGAGCAGGAGGTCCTGGGAATCCAGTACGCGGGCCGGGTCCCCGAGGCCCATCCGCTCGTCGTCCGCAACGCCGACCACTGGCTGTGGGAGGCGACCGGGGCCCACGAGGGCGATGAGCTGGAGGGCATGGTCGCGGGCGAGGCCGACCGCTACTTCCCCCGTATCGCGCTCCCCGAGCACCAGGGCCGCATCCTTCTCTCCCACTCCCCGTACCGGGACACGGAGGGAGCGATCCGCCACCAGGAGACGTCCCTGTACCGCGCGCACTCCGGTGCCCTCGTCTTCGCGGCCGGCACCTTCGCCTGGTCCCCGGCCCTGGACCGCCCGGGTCACACCGACGCGCGTGTCCAGCGCGCCACGGCCAACCTCCTGGACCGCATCTGCAAACGCGACTGAGGTTGCGCCCCTCCGCACCACCCACAACCCCAAACCGACCCCTGGCCGAGCCCGGACCTCTCATACGGGAGAATCGAGCCATTCAGTCAGAACCACGGGGAGGAACCGTGTCCGGATTCGTAGAAAAGCCCGAGCCTCCTCAGGTTCCGGGCCTGGTGCACCTGCACACCGGCAAGGTGCGCGACCTGTACCAGAACGAGGCGGGCGACCTCGTGATGGTCGCCAGCGACCGCATGTCCGCGTACGACTGGGTGCTGCCCACGGAGATCCCCGACAAGGGCCGCGTACTGACGCAGCTCTCGCTCTGGTGGTTCGACCAGCTCGCCGACCTGATGCCGAACCACGTCCTCGGTACCGAACCGCCGGCCGGCGCCCCCGCCGACTGGCAGGGCCGCACCCTGGTCTGCAAGTCCCTGCGGATGGTCCCGGTCGAGTGCGTCGCCCGCGGCTATCTCACCGGCTCGGGTCTCGTCGAGTACAACGAGAGCCGTACGGTCTGCGGCCTCGCTCTTCCGCACGGGCTGACCGACGGCTCGGAGCTGCCCGCCCCGATCTTCACCCCGGCCACCAAGGCCGCCGTCGGCGAGCACGACGAGAACGTCTCGTACGAGGAGGTCGCCCGGCAGGTCGGCGCGGAGACCGCGGCCCAGCTGCGGCAGGCGACGCTCGCCGTCTACGGCCGAGGCCGTGACATCGCGCGCGACCGGGGCATTCTCCTCGCGGACACGAAGTTCGAGTTCGGCTTCGACGGCGACACGCTGGTCGTCGCCGACGAGGTGCTGACCCCGGACTCGTCGCGCTTCTGGCCCGCCGACCAGTGGGAGCCGGGCCGCGCGCAGCCGTCGTACGACAAGCAGTACGTACGCGACTGGCTGACCTCCGCCGAGTCCGGCTGGGACCGTAGGAGTGAGCAGCCGCCGCCCGCCCTGCCCCAGCAGGTCGTGGACGCGACCCGCGCCAAGTACGTGGAGGCGTACGAGCGTCTGACGGGCACCCCCTGGGCCTGAGGGCCCGGCAGGAACGAGCGCACACGAAGAAGCCCCCGGCCGATGACCGGGGGCTTCTCGCGCTGCCTTTTCCACTTACTCTGAGCGGACGACCAGGTTCGAACTGGCGACCTCAACCTTGGCAAGGTTGCGCTCTACCAACTGAGCTACGTCCGCACCGCGCCGTGGTTTTCGCCGTGGCGCGAGAGCAACTATACCCAACCTCGCTCGCGCGCGAGACGCACCGCGGAGTGCCGGTTCTCGGCTCCGAGCTTGGACACGGCCGACGACAGATAGTTCCGTACCGTCCCCTGCGACAGCGCGGCCCGCTCCGCGATCTCCGCGACGGGCGCCCCGTCGGAGGCCAGCTCCAGCACCTCGGCCTCGCGCGCGGTGAGCGGCGAGTCACCGGCGGAGATCGCGTCGGCGGCCAACTCGGGGTCGACGTAACGGTTTCCCGCGTGCACGGTACGGATGATCTCCGCGAGCCGTTGCGCGCTCACGGTCTTCGGGACGAAACCACGCACACCCGCCGTCAGCGCCCGCTTGAGATGCCCGGGGCGCCCGTGGCTCGTCACGATGAGCACGCGGCAGGCGGGCAGTTCGGTCCGCAGCGATGTGGCCACCCTCACACCGTCGGCCCCGGGCATCTGAAGATCCAGTACGGCCACATCGGGTTCGTGCGCCCGGGCCATCGCCAGCGCCTCGGGTCCGCCGGCCGCCTGCGCCACCACGAGCAGATCGTCCTCAAGACCCAGCAGCGCGGCGAGCGCCCCCCGGATGAGGTGCTCGTCGTCGGCGAGCAGCAACCGGATGGGTCGTACGGATGTCATGGGTTGACCTCTTCACTCACTGAGCGCGGACCGGCGGACGACGAGGACCCGGCGGAAGAAGGACGGGAGGCGGAGGTGAGGCGGGAGGCGGACGGAGGCAGTGGCACCTCGGCCACGACCCGGAACAGGCCGCCGTCGACGGGCCCCGCCTCCAGCGTCCCGGCCACCGCGGCGAGCCGCTCCCGCAGCCCGGCGAGACCGGTCCCGCCGCCGGGCGCACCGGGCTCCCCCGCCGCGGCCCGCTCCACCCCGTCGTTCTCGACCGTGAGGACGACACGGTTTCCCGCCGGCTCCAGTGACACACGGCACCGCCGGGCGTCCCCGTGCCGCAGCACGTTCGTGGTGGCCTCCCGTACGACCCATCCCAGCGCCGACTGGACCGCCGGGGGCAGCCCGGTCGCGGAACCGGTCACCGTGCACTCGACCCCGGCCGCGGTCAGGACGCCCTGCGCGCCGGAGAGTTCGGCGCCGAGATCGGCCTCGCGGTAGCCGCGTACGACCTCGCGGACCTCGCGCTGGGACTCGCGGGCGATCCGCTGCACCTCGATCATCTGGTCCACGGCCTCGGGGCGTTCACGGCGGGAGAGCTGGACGGCCAGCTCGCTCTTCAGGGCGATCACCGCGAGGTTGCGGCCCATCACGTCGTGCAGGTCGCGTCCGAAGCGCAGCCGCTCCTCGGCGACGGCGAGGCGGGTACGGGTCTCGCGGGCCGCGTCGAGCTCGTACACGGCGTCGAGCAGCCAGACGGAGAAGACGGAGGTGAAGGAGAGGAAGCCGCCGCCGAGCAGTGCCGCGAACGCCACCCCCAGCGCGGCGGACCCGGCGAGGCCCAGGGCGGACGCCACGACTCCGGTACCCGCGGCGAAGCCGGTCACGATGCCCAGGACGCGCCCCCGGCCGCGTACGCCGAGCGCGATGGTGCCGACCCCGAAGGCCACCACACCCACGCAGAGCGAGACCGCCGCCGATGCCGGGTCGTCGCCGTCCGGCCCGTACTCGGCGAGGCCGAGCGCGGCGGTCCCGAGCAGCGCGGAGATCACACCGAGCACGACGAGCAGGCGTACGGGCTGCTCACGGGTGCCGCGCGTCCAGTCGATCGCCTTGGACGCGGTCACCGCGCACAGCACGGCGTGCCCGCACAGCGGCAGGAGCACCCACACGGCCAGGCCGGCCCGCACCTGTCCGAGGACCGGAAGTCCGATCGCGGTGAGCTCCACCACCGGGAAGACGTGGAAGGACCAACGGGTGTACGTCTCGACCTTCGCCAGCGTGCTCTTGCCGCGCCACCACAGACGCGGCCTGCGCATTCCCGAAGTCCCGATTCCCATCGCCGACCGTCCCCGTTCCCGTACAAGGGCCCGCCCACGTCTTCGCATACGTCTCCGTGGACATTCCCGTTTCCTTTCGCGCGTTCTGCGCCGGTCCGGGTCAGCGCCTCGGCTCCCAGCGGAACCACTTGTGCACAGCAAACACCGCGAGCACGATCCAGGCCAGCGCCGTCGCCAGCGCGCCCAGGGCCTCGTACGCGGAGAGGTTCCCGGTCCAGCCGCCGCGGATGAGCGTGATCACCGGGGACAGCGGCAGCAGCTCACAGACGGAGGCGAGCCGGTCGGGCATGACCTCGAAGGGCACGACGGTGCCGGAGGCCATCATCGACAGGAGCAGCAGCGGCATCGCGGCGACCTGGGCGCCCTCCACGCTCCTGCTGAAACTCGCGGTCACCGCCGCGAGCGCCGGCCACATCGTCAGCCCGAGCAGCAGCCCCAGTACGGCGAGGAGGGGCGCCTCGGGCGCGTCCACGTCCATGAGCGCCGCGCAGGCCGCCGTGAGCACCAGGCACTGCGTCAGGCCGATGAGGACCGACGGGACGGCGGCACCCGTGAGGATCTCGATGTCCCGCAGCTCGCCGGTGCGCAGCCGCTTGAGGACCAGCTCCTCACGACGGGCGGCGTAGACGCTCACGAGCGAGCTGTAGACGGCGAAGAGCAGGGAGAAGCCGACGGCGGAGGGCAGGATGACCGAGCCGACCGACAGGCCCGACCCCTTCAGGTCCATGTCCTCGACCGTCGAGCGGAGGCTGAGCGGCAGGACCAGCGGCACGAAGACCGCGGCGAAGAAGGTGGCCCTGCTGCGCGCGAGGAGGGTGAGTTCGGCCCGGGCGAGGGAGGTCATGCGCCCGACCGCGGTCACCGTCGACTTCACGGGAGCGGTACTGGTCACGGTTCCGGCGCTCATGCCACGTGCTCCTTCTTCGAGTGCTGCGCGTCCTTCGAGCCCGTCGGATCGACCGCTTCCCGCGCCCGTCCCGCCTGCCCTGCCTGTCCTGCCTGTCCCGCCTGGGCGTCCTGCTCCGAGACGTCACGCGCGATCCGCAGGAACGCCTCCTCCAGGGACCCCGACCGCACGTCGAGCCCCCGCAGCTCGACGCCGGTCCGCTCGGCCCACGTCAGCAGCCCGGTGGCGGCCCGCTGCAGCTCGTTCGTACGCAGCCGGAGCACCCGCCCGACGGTCTCGTGCCCGGTGACGCCGAGGGAGTCGAGCGGCGGCAGGTCGCCGGGGAAGTAGCCGTCGGGCAGCTCGAAGGAGATCCGCGACGGCTGGGAGGCGGTCACCTCGGCCGGGGTGCCGGCGACCGCGATCCGTCCGGCGTGCAGGATCGCGAGCCGGTCGGCGAGGCCTTCCGCCTCCTCCAGGTAGTGGGTGGTGAGCAGCACGGTCGTGCCGGTCGCGCGCAGTTCGCGAACCAACTCCCAGGTCTCCTGGCGGCCTTCGGCGTCGAGGCCGGTCGTCGGCTCGTCCAGGAAGAGCACCTCGGGCCGCCCGAGGAGCGCCAGTGCCAGGTCGAGGCGCCGCTTCTCGCCCCCGGACAGCTGCTTCACCCGTACGCCCGCCCTGCGAGTGAGGCCGACCAGCGACAGGGCCTCGCTCTCCGGCCGTGCTCCGCTCGTGCAGCCCGCCCACATCCTGACCGTCTCCGAGACGGTCAGTTCGGACGGGAAGCCGCCCTCCTGGAGCATGAGGCCGATGCGCGGGCGGACGGCGGAGCGTTCGGTGTACGGGTCGTGGCCGAGGACGCGGATCCGGCCGGCGGACGGCTGCGCGAGGCCCTCGATGAGTTCGACGGTGGAGGTCTTGCCCGCGCCATTGGTGCCGAGCAGTGCGAAGAGTTCGCCGCGGCCGACTTCGAAGGAGACTCCCCGGACGGCCTCGAACCCTCCCCCGTAGACGCGTCGTAGATCAGTGACCTCGATCACGGGCTCATTCGTATTCATGACTCAAGCGTCTCGGCCGGGGACTGCGCTCGGCAGTGCACGCTGTCACCGCTGCACATGACAAATGTCAGGGTGGTTCTGAACGCATGCGGACACACGGCAAAGGCCCCGGTCGCCTGACCGGAGCCTTTGATCGCTACTACTTCACTGCTTCTTGCGCTGAGCGGACGACCAGGTTCGAACTGGCGACCTCAACCTTGGCAAGGTTGCGCTCTACCAACTGAGCTACGTCCGCATTGCCTCCGACCGGCTTTCACCGATCGGCGCGAGCATCAGCCTACCTGATCCAAAGAGCGATCAGACCGGCGATGCAGAGCGGGTGACAGGAATTGCACACTGCGCCTTCCCCCTGGAAGGGGGATGTTCTGCTACTGAACTACACCCGCGTGACTCCGGTGAGCCGGGCCTTTCGGCCTTGCCCCTCGGCGTGCTCCAGACTCTAGCTGATCGGCAGGGGTGCAGCGCAAGTCGACTGCCCCCAGGGCCGGATGCCCCCCCGAACCCGGCGACCGACACGCCCCTTTCGCCCCGAAGGGGCACGGGGAACGGCGCGCCCAGCCCTCACGAACCCGCCCCCGACGAACCGACCGAGGGGCGCGGGGAACGGCGCGGCCCACCCCCGCCGACCCGCACCCGGCCATCCCCCGAGCCGGGGCGCAGCCCCGCTCCCGAGGGGCGCGGGGAACCGCGCGACAAGCCCCCACTCGGCCGCACCCGACGACCGACCCCCGGCTCCGGCCCGCCGGGCCAGGGCACAGGCAGGAGTCCGACCCCCGAGCGGCCGGACTCCCCAGCGGCCCGCAGCACCCCGGCAGCCCGCAAGGCACCGCAACCCCAAGACCCCGCCCCGCCTACTGCGCGGCAGTGAACGCCTCGTACACCCTCTTGGGAATCCGCCCTCGCGCAGGCACCTCCAGCTTGTTGGACTGCGCCCACGCCCGGACGGCCGCCGGATCGGGAGCCACCGCCGTCTGCCGGTACGCCTTCCCGGAGCGCGACCGCTTCCGGCCGGCCTCCACATACGGCTCCAGCGCCCTGCGCAACTGCTCGGCGTTGGCCGGATTCAGGTCGATCTCGTACGACTTGCCGTCCAGACCGAAGGCGATCGTTTCCGCCGCTTCCGAGCCGTCGATGTCGTCGGAGAGAGTGACTACGACACGCTGCGCCACGAATATCGGTCCCTTCGTGCGGCACCTATCCGAGCACGTGCGATGACGTGCCGAGATGCCGGCTGTCCGACTGCTTTTATGGGTGATTGGGCAAAGTATCGGCTATTGCCAATTCATTTGTACAGTGCCCGGCAATCCAATGTGAAGCTCGACTAAATCTGTTGGCGTGTCTCCAGGCAATAGGAACCCTGGTCTCGATCCGGATCTTTCCCAGAATTTTTCGTGAAGGCAGCCCGACGATAGGTCCTCGATGCGTAATCGTGATGACCGTCACGTAGATTCCTACGAATCTACCCGCGTAGAAATTTTGTGCGGGTAGTCTGAACGAACCTGCTCAGCACCACACACCGGGAGTGCCAGTGGCACGCGTCGTAGTCGACGTCATGCTCAAGCCGGAGATCCTCGACCCCCAGGGCCAGGCGGTGCAGCGTGCACTGCCGCGCCTCGGTTTCGAAGGCATCTCCGACGTCCGTCAGGGAAAGCGATTCGAACTGGAAGTGGACGGACCGGTGGACGACACCGCCCTCGCCCGCATCCATGAACTCGCCGAATCCTTCCTCGCCAACACCGTGATCGAGGACTTCACCGTCAAGGTCGAGGAAGTCGCGGAGGCCGGAAAGTGACCGCTCGTATTGGCGTCGTCACTTTCCCCGGAAGCCTCGACGACCGGGACACCCAGCGGGCGATCAAGCTCGCCGGCGCCGAACCCGTCGCTCTCTGGCACAAGGACAAGGACCTCAACCAGGTCGACGCCGTTGTCCTGCCGGGCGGTTTCTCGTACGGCGACTATCTGCGTGCCGGTGCGATCTCGCGCTTCTCGCCGGTCATGGAGACGGTGATTGAGCAGGCGAAGTCGGGAATGCCGGTGCTCGGCATCTGCAACGGCTTCCAGATCCTCACCGAGGCACATCTCCTTCCCGGCGGGATGCTCGGCAACGACCACCTCCACTTCATCTGCCGTGACCAGAAGTTGAAGGTGGAGAACGCGGAGACCGCCTGGACCGCGGACTACGAGTCCGGCCAGGAGATCAACATCCCGCTGAAGAACATGGACGGGCGGTACGTCGCCGACGAGCGCACCCTCGACATGCTGGAGGCGGAGGGCCGCGTCGTCTTCCGTTACGTGGTCGGCGGCGAGTTCGCCGACGGCTTCGGCAATCCCAACGGCTCGCTGCGGGACATCGCCGGCATCACGAACGGGGCGGGCAACGTCGTCGGTCTGATGCCGCACCCGGAGCACGCTGTCGAGCCCCTCGTCGGGTCCGGCCGCACCGACGGCCTGCCCTTCTTCACCTCGATCCTCAAGAAGCTGGTCAACGCATGAGCCGGACGCCTCTGGACACGGTCGAGCACGCGGCCGAGACCCCCGACGTCGAGCTGCCCTGGGCCGAACTGGGCATGAAGAAGGACGAGTACGAGCGGGTCGTGGAGATCCTCGGCCGTCGCCCGACCGGCGCCGAGCTCGCCATGTACTCGGTCATGTGGTCCGAGCACTGCAGCTACAAGTCCTCCAAGGTGCACCTGCGCCAGTTCGGCGAGAAGGCCCCCCAGTCGGACGCCCTCCTCGTCGGCATCGGCGAGAACGCGGGCGTCGTCGACGTCGGCCAGGGCTACGCGGTCACCTTCAAGGTCGAGTCGCACAACCACCCGTCGTACGTCGAGCCATACCAGGGCGCGGCCACCGGCGTCGGCGGCATCGTGCGCGACATCATCGCGATGGGCGCGCGCCCGGTGGCGGTGGTCGACCCCCTGCGCTTCGGCGCCGCCGACCACCCCGACACCAAGCGCGTACTGCCCGGTGTCGTCGCGGGCATCGGCGGCTACGGCAACTGCCTGGGCCTGCCCAACATCGGCGGCGAGGTCGTCTTCGACGCCTGCTACCAGGGCAACCCGCTGGTCAACGCCGGTGCCATCGGCGTCATGCGGCACGAGGACATCCACCTCGCGAAGGCGTCGGGCTCGGGCAACAAGGTCATCCTGTACGGGGCCCGCACGGGCGGCGACGGCATCGGCGGCGCCTCCATCCTGGCCTCCGAGACCTTCGACGACGCCAAGCCGTCGAAGCGTCCCGCCGTCCAGGTCGGCGACCCCTTCCAGGAGAAGCTCCTCATCGAGTGCACCCTGGAGGCCTTCGCCGAGAAGCTGGTCGTCGGCATCCAGGACCTGGGAGCCGCCGGACTGTCCTGCGCCACCAGCGAGTTGGCGTCCAACGGCTCCGGCGGCATGCGCGTGACGCTGGACGACGTACCCCTGCGCGACTCGACTCTCTCGCCCGAGGAAATCCTCATGAGCGAGTCGCAGGAACGCATGTGCGCGGTCGTCGAGCCGTCGAAGGTCGACCGGTTCCTGGAGATCTGCGACAAGTGGGACGTCATCGCCACGGTGATCGGTGAGGTGACCGACGGCGACCGCCTGGAGATCTTCTGGCACGGCGGCAAGATCGTCGACGTCGACCCGCGCACGGTCGCGCACGACGGCCCGGTCTACGAGCGTCCGTACGCCCGTCCGGAGTGGCAGGACGCGCTCCAGGCGGACGACGCCAACAAGCTGCCCAGGCCCGAGACCTCGGAGGAGCTGAAGAAGCAGGTCCTCCAGCTCGTCTCCTCCCCGAACCAGGCCTCCAAGTCCTGGATCACCTCCCAGTACGACCACTTCGTGCAGGGCAACACGGTGCTGGCGCAGCCCGAGGACTCGGGCATGATCCGCATCGACGCGGAGTCCGGTCTCGGGGTCGCCATCGCCACGGACGGCAACGGCCGCTACACCAAGCTGGACCCGTACCACGGCGCGCAGTTGGCGCTGGCGGAGGCGTACCGGAACGTCGCGACGACCGGTGCCAAGCCGCTCGCCGTCTCCGACTGTCTGAACTTCGGTTCGCCCGAGGACCCGGCCGTCATGTGGCAGTTCGCGGAGGCCATCCGCGGACTGGCCGACGGCTGCCTGCAGTTGGGCACCCCGGTCACCGGCGGCAACGTCTCGCTCTACAACCAGACGGGCGAGGCGGCCATCCACCCCACGCCCGTGGTCGCGGTCCTGGGCGTCATCGACGACGTCGCCCGCCGCACTCCCGTCGCCTACCGGGAAGAGGGCCAGCTCCTCTACCTCCTCGGCGACACCCACGAGGAATTCGGCGGGTCGGCCTGGTCGCAGGTCGTCCACGACCACCTCGGCGGGCTGCCCCCGAAGGTCGACCTGGAGCGCGAACGCCTCCTCGGCGAGATCCTGATCTCCGCCTCCCGCGACGGCATGATCGACTCCGCGCACGACCTGTCCGACGGCGGTCTGATCCAGGCCGTGGTCGAGTCGGCGCTGCTCGGCGACAAGGGTGCGCGGCTCGTCGTGCCCGACGGGCTCGACGCGTTCACGTTCCTGTTCTCCGAGTCCGCGGGCCGCGCCGTCGTGGCGATCCCGCGCTCGGAGGAGCTCCGGTTCAACGACATGTGCGGTGCGCGGGGGTTGCCGGCCGCTCGCATCGGTGTCGTCGACGGGGACGCGGTCGAGGTCCAGGGCGAGTTCACCCTGTCCCTGACGGACCTGCGCACGGCCCACACGGAGACGATCCCGGCGCTGTTCGCGTAACCGGTTCGGCTCGTATGGCGCGTACAGGGCGAAGCCCCCGCTTGGAAGGATGCTTCCAAGCGGGGGCTTCTCTGCTCATCGCATGCTCATCGAGCGCTCAGCGGACGTAGTTCTTCAGGATCTCCGTGTCGAGTTCGATGCCGACCGGATCGGGGACGGAAACGGTCTCGCCGAACTTCGCCGTGTGCATGGCGCGATATCCACCGACCGTGCGGTCCGGAGCGCTGTGCACGGTGACCGTGCAGGAGTCCCGGTCGATCAGCAGATACAAGGGGATCCCGGCCTGGCCGTACGCGGCCGGCTTCTCGTACCGGTCCCGCCGGTCCGTGTCCGAGTCGTACGAGGTGACCTCGACGACCATGAGCACCCCGTCCGGGTCGGCCCATTCGCCGTATGCCGCAAAGTGGGCTTCGGGCGTGAGCGCGGCGTCAGGCTTCGCCCGGCCTTGCCGATACGCGGCCACCCGGAGGCCTCGACCGTGGTACACGTCCAGGTCCGGTCGGGCTTGGATACAGCGTTTGGTCAGCCAGGACACGATCGTGTCGTGGTCCCCGTCCGTCACCTTCTTGACTCCGATCCGTCCGTCGATGAACTCCAACGTGACGGTCTCGGGAGCGGCTGCGGCGATCGTTTCGAACTCCTCCACCGACATCTGAGACGTGCGCTCGGCCATAGCCGTCATGTTGCCTCCCTTTCCAGGCGAAGGCCAGTGTTGTCCGGGGTGCTCGGGGCTGGGTGGCTTCCGGAGTCGATCACACTCACGGGTGACCGCCCCCGCCGTACGCTTCCCCCCATGCCCCCGCCCAAGAGACGCCCCCGCACCTACGACCCGGCAAAGACCCGCACCGCGGTCCTCGCCCAGTTCGGGAACGTACGGGCGGCCGTGCGCACCCTCACCCCCGAACAGCTCGCGGCACCCGCCGGACTCGGGGACTGGACCGTACGGGAGCTGGCCGCGCACCTGACCATGGCGCTGGAGGCCGTGAGCCGGGGCCTGGACCGCGACGAGCCCGCCGGACCCGCGCTCGCCCTGCTCGACTGGCCCTCCACCACCGCCCCGCGAGCCGGCGAGGTCGACGACGACGTACACGCGCTCGCCGCCGCCGAACCGGACCTCGACGCGCTGTACGAGCGCACGGAGGCCCGGTTCGGCGAACGGCTGCAGGACGCCCCCGGCGGACGGCTGCTCACCACCCGCGTGGGCGCGATGAACCTGGCCGACCACCTCGTCACCCGCACGGTGGAGCTGGTCGTCCACACCGACGACCTCAACGCGGCCGTCCCGGGACTCGACATCCCGTACGACCGCCAGGCCCTCGCCGCGTGCACCCGCCTGCTCGCCGACGCGCTCGCCGCGAAGGCGCCCGGCGCCTCCACCGAGGTGCGCGTACCGCCGTACGCGGTCGTGCAGTGCGTGGCGGGCCCGCGCCACACCCGCGGCACCCCGCCCAACGTCGTCGAGACGGATCCGCTCACCTGGATCCGCCTCGCGACCGGCCGTAGGCGCTGGCAGGCCGCCCTCGACGACGCGAAGGTCAGGGCGAGCGGAGAGCGCGCCGACCTGGGCGGTCTGCTTCCCCTCATGAGCTGACCCGGAGCCCGGATCCGGGCCGGCCGTTGCGCGGCCGTTACTCGGTGAGGCACCCGTGGAGGGAACCAAGCACCCCACCCGCCCCGTCAAAGCGGCATGCACACGCAGCGACGCAACCTCAGCGCCCTCAGCCCGCGGGTCGGCCTCAGCGCCCTGGCGGTCACCGGACTCCTCGCCACGGCCGCCTGCGGCACGGAGAGCGGCGACGGAAACGGGAAGGAGGATTCCGGTTCCAGTTCCGTCGGGACCCGGCAGGACACCGGTATCACCGGCAAGCAGTGGAACGTCGAGAGCGTGACGGCCGGCGGCAAGACGCAGGAAGCCCCGGCCGGCGCCCACATCGAGTTCGGCAAGGACGGCAAGGTGGGTGGCAACTACGGCTGCAACCACTTCGGGGCCACCGCCGAGATCGAGGGCGACACGATCACGGTCGGCGACGACACCGTCAAGACGAAGATGGCCTGCACGGCCGACGGGGCCATGAGCTTCGAGTCGAAGCTGGGCGAGGCCATCTCCGACAGCAAGATCAAGGCCGACGTCAACGACGACGAACTGACGCTCACGACCGAGGACGGGTACACCGTGAAGCTGACGGCCGAGAAGCCCGCCGACCTCTACGGCACCAAGTGGAACGTCACCGGCACGGTGAAGGTCGACGAGAAGGGTGACTCCAAGGGCGGCTCCGCCGTCGCCCTGTCCTCCGCCGCCGAGGGCAAGGTCCACCTCACCTTCGACGAGAAGGGCACCGTCCGCGGCGAGCTCGGCTGCAACAAGGTGACCGCCAAGGCCACGGTCGGCGACGGCACTATCACTCTGGGCACGCCCGGTACCACCCGCAAGATGTGCTCCGACTCACTCATGGACACCGAGAGGTCCCTGCTGGCGCTCTTCGACGGCACCGTGAAGTACACGCTGAAGGGCGGCAATCTCACGCTGACCAGCGAAAACGGCGCTGGCCTGGAAGCAGTCGCCGCGAAGTGACCCCGGACGGGCGGCGTCTCACGGCGCCGCTCGGGCGCTTCCCCAATTCGGACCAGTGGTCGATCTCGCCTACACTCGGTGGCGTGCCACGTGGTGACGGTCGACTCAGTCATGATCTGCTCCCCGGCGAGAAAGGACCCCAGGACGCTTGCGGCGTCTTCGGAGTCTGGGCTCCCGGTGAAGAGGTCGCCAAGCTCACTTACTTCGGGCTCTACGCCCTCCAGCATCGAGGCCAGGAATCCGCGGGTATCGCGGTCAGCAATGGCTCTCAGATCCTCGTCTTCAAGGACATGGGGCTCGTTTCCCAGGTCTTCGACGAGGCCTCCCTCGGCTCCCTGCTCGGTCATATCGCGGTCGGTCACGCCCGCTACTCGACCACCGGTGCCTCCACCTGGGAGAACGCCCAGCCGACGTTCCGTGCCACCGGGCACGGCTCGATCGCGCTCGGCCACAACGGCAACCTCGTCAACACGGCGGAGCTCGCCGGAATGGTCGCCGACCTTCCCAAGCAGGAGGGCCGCACCCCGCGTGTGGCGGCGACCAACGACACCGACCTCCTCACGGCCCTGCTGGCCGCCCAGGTCGACGACGACGGCAAGCCGCTGACCGTGGAAGAGGCTTCCGCCAAGATCCTCCCCCAGGTCAAGGGCGCCTTCTCGCTCGTCTTCATGGACGAGCACACCCTCTACGCCGCCCGTGACCCGCAGGGCATCCGCCCGCTGGTCCTCGGCCGGCTGGAGCGCGGCTGGGTCGTCGCCTCCGAGTCCGCCGCCCTCGACATCTGCGGAGCGGCCTACGTCCGCGAGATCGAGCCGGGCGAGTTCGTCGCGATCGACGAGAACGGCCTGCGAACCTCCCGATTCGCGGAAGCGAAGCCCAAGGGCTGCGTCTTCGAGTACGTGTACCTGGCCCGCCCGGACACCGACATCGCCGGCCGGAACGTGTACCTCTCCCGCGTCGAGATGGGCCGCCGTCTCGCCAAGGAAGCTCCGGCCGAGGCCGATCTGGTCATAGCGACTCCGGAATCGGGCACGCCCGCCGCGATCGGTTACGCGGAGGCCTCCGGCATCCCGTTCGGTGCCGGTCTGGTGAAGAACGCCTATGTCGGGCGGACCTTCATCCAGCCTTCACAGACCATCCGCCAACTGGGCATCAGGCTGAAGCTGAATCCCCTCAAGGAAGTCATCAAGGGCAAGCGCCTGGTCGTCGTCGACGACTCGATCGTGCGCGGCAACACCCAGCGCGCCCTGGTGCGGATGCTCCGCGAGGCCGGCGCGGCCGAGATCCACATCCGGATCTCCTCGCCGCCCGTGAAGTGGCCCTGCTTCTTCGGCATCGACTTCGCGACCCGCGCCGAGCTGATCGCCAACGGCATGAGCATCGAGGAGATCGGCACCTCCCTGGGCGCCGACTCCCTCTCGTACATCTCCATCGACGGCATGATCGAGTCCACCACCATCGACAAGCCGAACCTGTGCCGTGCCTGCTTCGACGGTGAGTACCCGATGGACCTCCCGGACCCCGAGCTGCTCGGCAAGCAGCTCCTGGAGACCGAGCTGGCCGCGGGTCCCGCGTCGGCCGCGTCCGACGCGATCCGTCGCCCGTAAGACCTCGCAGCAACATCGCAGCGACACCGCTGTACGACACGAAAGTTCTCACCGTCATGTCTGAGACAACTGGTGCCAGCTACGCCGCCGCGGGCGTCGACATCGAAGCGGGCGACCGCGCCGTGGAACTCATGAAGGAGTGGGTGAAGAAGACGCAGCGCCCCGAGGTCCTCGGTGGCCTCGGCGGCTTCGCCGGCCTCTTCGACGCCTCCGCCCTCAAGCGGTACGAGCGCCCGCTGCTCGCCTCCGCCACGGACGGCGTCGGCACGAAGGTCGACCTCGCCCGGCAGCTCGGCGTGTACGACACCATCGGCCACGACCTGGTCGCGATGGTCATGGACGACATCGTGGTGTGCGGCGCCGAGCCGCTCTTCATGACCGACTACATCTGCGTCGGCAAGGTCCACCCGGAGCGTGTCGCGGCCATCGTGAAGGGCATCGCCGAGGGCTGTGTCCTCGCGGGCTGCGCCCTGGTGGGCGGCGAGACGGCCGAACACCCCGGTCTGCTGGGCCCGGACGACTTCGACGTCGCCGGCGCCGGTACGGGCGTCGTGGAGGCCGACCGGCTGCTGGGCGCGGATCGTATCCGTACGGGTGACGCGGTGATCGCCATGGCGTCCTCCGGCCTTCACTCGAACGGGTACTCACTCGTCCGGCATGTCCTGTTCGACCGCGCAAACCTGAAGCTGGACCAGCACGTCGAGGAGTTCGGCCGCACGCTCGGCGAGGAGCTCCTGGAGCCCACCAAGATCTACTCGCTGGACTGTCTCGCGCTGACCCGCACGACCGACGTGCACGCGTACTCGCACATCACGGGCGGCGGCCTCGCGGCCAACCTGGCCCGGGTGATCCCGGACGGCCTGCACGCGATCGTCGACCGCGGCACCTGGACCCCGGCCCCGGTCTTCGACCTCGTCGGCACCACCGGCCAGGTCGAGCGCCTGGAACTCGAAAAGACGCTGAACATGGGCGTGGGCATGATCGCGATCGTCCCGGAGGACTCCACGGACGCCGCACTGGCCACCCTGGCGGACCGAGGCGTGGAAGCCTGGGTGGCAGGCGAGATCACCGACCGCGGCACCCACGAGACGGGCGCGGCCCTGACCGGCGACTACGCGGCACGGTAGCCATGAAAGGGGCGCCCACAGGGGCGCCCCGTCAGGGGCGCGGGGAACCGCGCGACCAGCCACGACGCACCCGCAGCGGTACAAGCATCCTCAGTGCACCCCCGCCATCACAGCGGAGCGAGTCCGCGGAGCGCCATGCACAAAACCCGGTCCGGCAACCAACCCCGGACCGGGTGAAGCGCAGCTAGAACGACGAGCGCAGCAGGTGCGTCAAGCGCCGCGGCGTTGCGACGTAGGACCGGACTCATCGTCCTCGTCCTCGTCGTCGTTGTAGAGATCCGCGTACTGGGAGTACGGGTCATCTTCCTCGTCGTCGTCTTCGAACGGCTCGCCGTTAGGCGGCTGTTGCGAAGTCGAAGCGCCCAGCTCATTGGCCAGACGCGAGAGATCGGTCCCGCCGCTGCTGTACTTCAGCTGGCGGGCGACCTTCGTCTGCTTGGCCTTTGCCCGGCCGCGCCCCATGGCTCGACCCCCTCGGATACGGGGCTCGACGGCCCCAGAGTCTTGACACGCGTTCATGATCTAGAACGGTCTCTCCGCGGAGAGACCGGTCCGTAGGGCTTCCACGGTACCTGAGCCCACGCCCATACGGTACGTCGCCCGCAGGACGCGCCTGTGCCCAGAACCCGCGAGGTGCCCTGTCCTCGCTGGTCAACCGCGATTTTAACCTCTTCTCGGCGAGCGACCCGCCGACGAACGTGAGAGTTCTCTCCAACACCCGCCGACGGGCACCCCGCGGGGCCGTCCGGAGGGCGTCCGGACGGCCTTCGGACCTCAGGGGCGGCGGGCCTCCGCCATGCGGTGCTCGGCGATCCGGTCGGCTGCGGCGGCCGGCGGAATCCCGTCTTCCTTCGCACGAGCGAATATGGCCAGCGTGGTGTCGAAGATCTTCGCCGCCTTCGTCCGGCACCGCTCGAAGTCGAAGCCGTGCAGTTCGTCGGCGACCTGGATGACACCGCCCGCGTTCACCACGTAGTCCGGGGCGTAGAGGATCCCGCGGTCGGAGAGGTCCTTCTCCACACCCGGGTGCTCCAACTGGTTGTTGGCCGCACCGCAGACGATCTTCGCGGTGAGCGCCGGCACGGAGTCGTCGTTCAGGGCCCCGCCGAGCGCGCACGGGGCGTAGATGTCGAGCCCCTCGATCCGGATCAGCCGCTCGGTGTCCGCGGCGACCTCCACGGAGGGGTGCTTGTCGGCGATGCGGCCCACGGCGTCCTGGCGCACGTCCGCGATCACGACCCGGGCGCCGTCCTCCAGCAGGTGCTCGACCAGGTGGCGCCCCACCTTGCCGACGCCGGCGACACCGACCGTGCGGCCGCGCAGCGACGGCTCGCCCCACAGGTGCTGGGCGGAGGCCCGCATGCCCTGGAAGACACCGAAGGCCGTCAGGACGGACGAGTCGCCCGCGCCGCCGTTCTCGGGGGAACGCCCGGTCGTCCAGCGGCACTCGCGCGCCACCACGTCCATGTCGGCCACGTAGGTGCCGACGTCGCAGGCGGTCACGTACCGGCCGCCGAGCGAGTCCACGAAACGGCCGTACGCGAGGAGCAGGTCCTCGGTCTTGATCTGCTCGGGGTCACCGATGATCACGGCCTTGCCGCCGCCGTGGTCGAGCCCGGCCATGGCGTTCTTGTACGACATCCCGCGGGCGAGGTTCAGCGCGTCGGCGACGGCCGCCGCCTCGCTCTCGTACGGGTAGAAGCGGGTGCCGCCGAGGGCCGGGCCCAGGGCGGTCGAGTGGATGGCGATGACGGCCTTGAGGCCGGTGGCGCGGTCCTGACAGAGCACGACTTGCTCATGGCCGCCCTGATCCGACCGGAACAGGGTGTGCAGTACGTCGTCAGGGCTGCCGGTTACGTCGGTCACGGTGGTGACTCCCAGGTAAGAAGCGGCGGGTCGGGGCGGCCCTCGTACGGGTGGCGGGGGTCCGTGTGGCACGAGATTAGAGCCTGTGCTGGACCGCCATCGGCGCAGTGGTCAGGATCACCCCCTCCCGGAGTACGGTCACGAGCGGGCGTGGGACGATTTGCAGGGATTTCCCGCGTATCCGCGCAGGGGGTCCGCGGTTGTCCACCGGGTCGGCTGGGGAGGGAGCAAGCGTGCCCAAGGTGTCCTCGTTGATCGTCCCCTACGCGTCCTATCTCCGGGTGTACGAACCGCTCGCGGCCTTCCCGGAATCGGAGCGCGGCCACTGGTCCCGCTACGCGCGCCGCCCCGAGCGTCCCTCGTACCAGGACGAACTGCGCCGTTCGCTGGCCGACTTGCTGCCCGTGCCGCCGATCGCGGTGCCGGTGCAGGAGAGCGGTGACGCGTTCGTCGCGGACGTGGACGGCGTGCTGTGCGTGTGCCCCTGGCGGACCCGGCTGCGCGGCTGGGAGGCCCTGGGCGAACTGGCGGAGGAGCTGCCGGCGCCGGTGCTGGACGCGGCACTGCCGGAACTCGTGCGCCGTCAGGCGACCCAGGACTACGAGCGCTGGCTGACCCGCAACCCCGACGCCCGCCCCTGGATCCGCACCTCGACCTGGCAGGTCCCGCTGCACTGGTTCGTGCTCGTCTCGGACGAGGAGCGCGAGTACGACAAGGGGACCGGGTCCGGGGGCGGTTCGCGGGCCGAGGAGGACGCGCCCGTGCTCCGCTACCGCACCCCGATGGTGCAGGCGCGGCGGCGGGTGGCGCGGGCCCTGCGGACGCTGCGGGACGCCCTCGACGAGGGGCCGCTCATCGACGGCCTGGTGGATGTGGGGCGTTGGCTGGAGGAGTTCCACCCGCGCTCGCTGGTGGAGCTGGACTACGGCGGCCTCGTGCACGTCCTGCCCGCCGGGGAGCTCGACGGCGACCACTCCGCCGCGGACGTCGCCGAGGGCATCGAGGCGCTGCGCACGGGCGACGGGCCCGGCGCGGGGGAGGCGTACGGTCGGCTCGTCGAACGGTGGCGTTCGGTCCGGGACCGCCAGTCGGCGAACTGAGGCCGTACGGCGGCTCTTCGGCGCCGACGGTTCCTGTGCGTCACGGGCTCTGACAGGACGTAAGTCCCGATCCGGGTCGTACGGGGTAAGCGTGACGGACAGCACTAACCCGGACCTTGCGCCCAACGCCCCTCCTCATGCCAAAATAGGACAAGGAGTCCGGGGAGGGCTCTCTCTGTCCATGTATGGGTGGAATCTCGGCATTGCGCGTTACGGGGGTTCTCGTGACTCCTGATCGTCCTGTGACTGATCGTCACAGAGGCGTGACTGTCCGCTATGGCATGGTCCATCGGCTTCCGTCGCTGATGAACACCTGGGAGGGCAATTCCATCGGTTTGGCCGACGTGGCTGGACGGATGGTGTAGTTGTAGTGCCGAGGACAAGCCGTTCGTCCTATAACCGACTCGACCCGCATCCGCCATTTCGGGCAACGCGGGTCAAGGTGCAGAATTTAGAGGAAAGAACCGAGAACGATCGGTTCTCCCGAGGAGGCCGCTCATGACCGCTCGCACCCCTGATGCCGAGCCGCTGCTGACCCCGGCTGAGGTCGCCACGATGTTCCGCGTGGACCCTAAGACGGTCACGCGGTGGGCGAAGGCCGGCAAGCTCACGTCGATCCGCACGCTCGGCGGGCATCGCCGTTACCGCGAAGCAGAGGTTCGTGCTCTGCTCGCGGGCATCCCGCAGCAGCGCAGCGAAGCCTGAACAACAACTACATAGCAGGGTATTTCGGCAGGTCCCCCAACTTGTCGGTAGGGCCCTGACGCAAGTACCACTCAAGCGTCACCCAAGCACCACCCGAGTACCGAGCGACGCGGATCCCGCCCCAACGGGGTTCACGCCCGAGCAAGAACCATGAGCAACGTGGGTGCGTCGTAGATCGCGCTGGACTCCGCCGGGTCCAGCGCGATCTTTTTTGTGCGCTGGTCATGGGGTGTGCGCGGCTACCGGGTCGGTCTGTGAGTGGCCTTGTCGCAGTCTGGGCGAGGCTGTCGGATCAGCTGTGAGTCATCCCGGGGCAGAGTGCAATGGCACATATTAAATTGACCAGTTGTAGGTGGGGGGTAAGATCCGCAGGTTTGAAAACTTATGCGGTGACACCCGTCACATGTCCTGGTCCTTGTTGTGCGTGGTGTACCTGCGCTAAAGGAGGTCCCGCGCATCTGGGGCCGCGCGAGGGGCAGTTGGTGCGCGGCGGGCGCTCATGCGTGACCCGTGCGGTCGCTCAGGCCGGGGAGGGGTTCTCGTCCTCCGGGCCGTTCTCCAGGTCCTCCGGGCCGGACTCCGAGGCCAGTCGCAGGAGCCGGTGGCAGATCGGGCAGTGCCGTGTCCGATGACGATGGCCGGAGGCGGCCGACAGGTGGGCGCGGAGCAGGGCTCGCGTCTCATGTCGAGCGGTCGCCGCCATGGTCACCTCCGGTGGGGTCTGGGGCTCTGGTTTGTAGGTACTTGGGGAAGGTGACCGCGTCAAGGGCGTGAGGTTGCTGCTCGGGGCCTGAGGGACTGGTGGGGGTGGTGTTCGGATCTGTGGCGGTGTTTTGGTCTGTGCGGGGCGGTGGGGGCCGGTCGCGCGGTTCCTCGCGCCCCTCAGGGGGTGGGGATGCCGTGGGGGGTCGAATGCCCGCCGGTGGGGGCTTGTCGCGCGGTTCCCCGCGCCCCTGACGGGGCCCGCCCGGAGGCATGCAGAAGGCCCCGCATCCGTTGTGGATGCGGGGCCTTCGTTCTGCTTCTGCGGTCCTGACGGGATTTGAACCCGCGGCCTCCACCTTGACAGGGTGGCGAGCACTCCAAACTGCTCCACAGGACCAGGTTTCGCAGTGCGATCTTGCGTTGCGCTGCGAGACAGGACTCTACAGGAGGGTTGGCCCCCTGGGCGAACTCACTCGGTGTGCGGACGCCGTTACGGTGCGGCCGCGTCGATCGCCTTCACGATCCGCTTGTCGGAGACGGGGTACGCCGTGCCCAGCGCGTGCGCGAAGTAGCTGACGCGCAGCTCCTCGATCATCCAGCGGATGTCCCGGACGGAGGAGGGGACGGGGCGGCCCTGCGGCAGTTGTTCCAGCAGCCAGGCGTACTCGTCCTGCATCTCGTGGACCTTCTCCATCCGGCTGGTGTCCCGCTGGACGTTCGTCGGCATCTGCTGGAGCCGGCGGTCCGCCGCGACCAGATAGCGCATCAGGTCCGGCAGCCGCCGCAGTCCGGCCGCCGTGACGAAGCCGGGCCGCACGAGGGCGTCCAGCTGCGTCCGTACGTCCGTCAGGTTCGCCAGGAGCACAGGGCTGCGTACGCCCTTCAGGCGGCGCTCACAGGCCTGCCAGGCGGCCAGCACCTGTTCGACCTGGCCGACCGTGCGGACCGTCGTGTCGACGATCTCCGCGCGCACCTTCTCGTACAGCTTCCGGTACGACTCCTCGTCCCAGGCCGGGCCGCCGAAGTCGCCGATGAGCTTGTCGGCGGCGGCCGTCGCGCAGTCGTCGAACAGTGCCTGGATCGACCCGTGCGGGTTCGCGGACAGGGCCAGCTTCTGGGCGTTGGTGAGCTTGTCCGACGCGAACTTCGCCGGATTCACCGGGATGTTGCGCAGGATGAGCCGCCGCGTGCCCTTCCACATCGCCTGCTGCTGCTCGGCCTCTGTGTCGAAGAGGCGTACGGAGACGGTGTTCGCCTTCGGCCCTTCGTCGACCAGAGCCGGGTACGCCTTCACCGGCTGGCCCGCCCGGCGCGTCTCGAAGAGGCGGGTGAGGGAGCCGATGGTCCAGTCGGTCAGCCCGGTGCGCTCCAGGGACTCCCCGCCCTCCCGCTGGGCCGTCGCCGCCGCGGCCTGCGAGATCGCCTGGCGTGCCTTCGGCTTCAGCCGGACCTTGAGGGCCTCCAGGTCCTTGTCCTCGGCCAGCTTGCGCCGCCGCTCGTCGACGATCCGGAAGGTGATCTTCAGGTGGTCGTCGAGCCTGGACCAGTCGAAGTCCTCGGCGGTGAGCGGCACTCCGACCATCCGCTTCAGCTCACGCGCCATCGTCACGGTCAGGGGCTCCTGCAGGGGCACCGCCCGCTCCAGGAACCGCTGCGCGAAGTTGGGCGCCGGAACGTAGTTGCGGCGGATCGGTTTGGGGAGAGAGCGGATCAGCTCGGTGACGACCTGTTCCCGCAGCCCCGGGATCTGCCACTCGAAGCCCTCGTCCGTGACCTGGTTCAGCACCTGGAGCGGAATGTGGACGGTCACGCCGTCCGCGTCGGCGCCCGGCTCGAACTGGTACGTGACGGGGAACTTGAGCCGCCCCTGCCGCCACGAGTCCGGATAGTCGTCCTTGGTGACCGCACCGGCCGTCTCCCGGATGAGCATCGAGCGCTCGAAGTCGAGGAGTTCGGGCTCCTCCTGGCGCTTGTGCTTCCACCAGGAGTCGAAGTGGGCGCCGGACACGACGTGCGCCGGCACCCGCTCCTCGTAGAAGTCGAAGAGCGTGTCGTCGTCGACCAGGATGTCCCGGCGCCGCGCACGGTGCTCCAGCTCCTCGACCTCGGTCAGGAGGCGGCGGTTGTCGGAGAAGAACTTGTGGTGCGTACGCCAGTCACCCTCGACGAGCGCGTTGCGGATGAAAAGCTCGCGGCTGATCTCCGGGTCGATCCGCCCGTAGTTGACCTTCCGCTGGGCGACGATCGGCACGCCGTACAGCGTGACCTTCTCGTACGCCATCACCGCCGACTGGTCCTTCTCCCAGTGCGGTTCGCTGTACGTGCGCTTCAGCAGGTGCTCGGCGAGCGGTTCGATCCACTCGGGCTCGATCCGCGCGTTGACGCGGGCCCACAGCCGGGACGTCTCGACGAGTTCGGCGGACATCACGAAGCGCGGGGGCTTCTTGAAGAGGGCCGAGCCGGGGAAGATCGCGAACTTGGCGTTGCGGGCACCCACGTACTCGTTCTTCGTGGTGCCGCGGCCCCCCTCGCGCCCGCCGTCCTTCCCGGTGCCGGTGGTCCCGCTCTCCTTCACGTCCTTCATGCCGATGTGGGAGAGCAGGCCGGCCAGGAGGGAGAGGTGGACCTGCTGCTCGGGCGCGTCGTCCTCGTTCAGATGGATGCCCATCTGCTTGGCGACCGTCCGCAGCTGTGTGTAGATGTCCTGCCACTCGCGGATCCGCAGGAAGTTCAGGTACTCCTGCTTGCACATGCGACGGAACGACGACGAGCCGCGCTCCTTCTGCTGCTCGCGCACGTAGCGCCAGAGGTTGAGGTACGCGAGGAAGTCGGACGTCTCGTCCTTGAAGCGGGCGTGCTGCTGGTCGGCCTGCGTCTGCTTCTCCGACGGCCGCTCGCGCGGGTCCTGGATGGACAGCGCGGCCGCGATCACCATGACCTCGCGCACGCAGCCGTTCTTGTCGGCCTCCAGGACCATCCGGGCAAGCCGCGGGTCGACGGGCAGCTGCGCGAGCTTGCGGCCGGTGTCCGTGAGCCGCTTGCGCGGGTCCTTCTCCGCCGGGTCGAGGGCGTTGAGCTCCTGGAGGAGCTGGACGCCGTCGCGGATGTTGCGGTGGTCCGGCGGGTCGATGAAGGGGAACTTCTCGATCTCGCCGAGCCCGGCCGCGGTCATCTGGAGGATGACGGACGCCAGGTTCGTACGGAGGATCTCCGCGTCCGTGAACTCCGGGCGGGCGAGGAAGTCGTCCTCGGAGTAGAGCCGGATGCAGATGCCGTCGGACGTACGGCCGCAGCGGCCCTTGCGCTGGTTGGCGCTGGCCTGCGAGACCGCCTCGATGGGCAGCCGCTGGACCTTGGTGCGGTGGCTGTACCTGGAGATGCGGGCGTTGCCCGGGTCGATCACGTACTTGATGCCCGGGACGGTGAGGGAGGTCTCGGCGACGTTCGTCGCCAGAACGATCCTGCGCCCCGTGTGCTGCTGGAACACGCGGTGCTGCTCGGCGTGCGAGAGCCGCGCGTAGAGGGGGAGCACCTCGGTGAATCTGTACTTCTTCTTCTCCAGCGCGTCCGCCGTGTCGCGGATCTCCCGCTCGCCGGACAGGAAGACGAGGATGTCGCCCTTGCCCTCGCCCTGCAGCTCCTCGACGGCGTCGCAGATCGCGGTGATCTGGTCGCGGTCGGCGTCGTCGCCGTCCTCTTCCAGGAGCGGCCGGTAGCGCACCTCGACGGGGTACGTACGCCCGCTGACCTCGACGATCGGCGCGTCCCCGAAGTGCCGCGAGAAGCGCTGCGGGTCGATGGTCGCCGAGGTGATGACGACCTTCAGGTCCGGCCGCTTCGGCAGCAGCTGGGCCAGATAGCCGAGCAGGAAGTCGATGTTCAGGGACCGCTCGTGGGCCTCGTCGATGATGATCGTGTCGTAGGCGCGCAGCTCGCGGTCCGTCTGGACCTCGGCGAGCAGGATGCCGTCCGTCATCAGCTTCACGAAGGTGCCGTCCGGGTTCACCTGGTCGGTGAAGCGGACCTTCCAGCCGACGGCCTCGCCCAGCGGGGTGTCCAGCTCCTCGGCGACGCGCTCGGCGACGGTACGGGCGGCGATCCGGCGGGGCTGGGTGTGCCCGATCATGCCGCGCACCCCACGGCCCAGCTCAAGACAGATCTTGGGGATCTGGGTCGTCTTTCCGGACCCGGTCTCACCCGCGACGATGACGACCTGGTGATCACGGATGGCGTCCGCGATCACGTCCTTCTTCTGGCTGACGGGCAGCTGCTCGGGGTACGAGACGGTGGGCACGAGGCCGCGTCGCTCGGCCATGCGGACCTCGGCCCTGGCCACCTCCGTCTCGATCTCGGCGGTGACGGCGGCGCGGGCCTCGGGTTTGCGGATCCGGCGCGCGCCTTCGAGCCTGCGCCCGAGCCGGTGCGCGTCGCGCAGTGACAGCTCGGCCAGACGGGAGGCGAGATCGCCGAGGGCGGGGGCAGGATGCGTAGACATACGCGGTCCAGGATCTCACCTCGGGGAAACCGGGGGCGAACGCTTTTACGTCGGGGGGCGAACAGCGCGGCGGCCGGGCGTCCGCCGAGGGTTCCGCCGGACGTCGCCCGGCCCGTCCGCCGCCCACCCGTCAGCACATCCGCCGGCCCACCGGCCGGCCCGTCCACCGGCTGTCCATCGGTGCGTCCGTCGCGCAGCGATATCCCTTATGTGCCTTTAGCGTGTGGCTATGTCCGAGATGCCGCACGGTGCCCATGGCAGACCGCCCACGCGTCGCGAACGCTGGGGCTCCTTCAAGGAGTCCCCCTTCCTGCCCGCGTCCGTGCTGGTGCTGATCCTCGCCGCCGCGGCAGGCCTCTTCGCCGGTTCGTACACGTATTCCATGGCGAACCCGACCCCGCGCCATGTGCCGACCGCGACGGTGGGCGCGTACGAGGAGGGGCGGGGCAGGGCCTTCCTCGACGGGATGGAGAAGGCGCTCGACGCCTCCCTGCAGATCCACGCGTACGACAGCAGGGCGGCGGCCGTCGAGGCGGTGGACGACCAGAAGGTCTTCGCGATCCTCGATGTCCGGGACGACGGCAAGTCGGTGATCCTCGACGTCTCCGGGGCGTCCGGGGCCTCGGTCGCGGAGCTGCTGGAACAGGCCGCGCCGGCCGTCGGCAAGGCCACCGGGGTGGCGGTCACGGTCCGGGACATCAAGCCGCTCCAGGAGGGTGACCCGCGCGGGCTGGCGATCTTCTACATCTCCCTGGCGGCCGTGATCATCGGCTTCGTCGGGGCGATCCAGCTCAGCGTGCACGCGCGGGCGCTGAACCCGATGGAGCGCATCGCGTTCACGGCCGCGTACTCCCTGCTCGGCGGTTTCGTGATCGCGGCGGTGGTCGACTGGTTGCTGGGCGCGCTGGATCTGCCGTTCGTGGAGTCCTGGCTGATCCTCGCGCTGACCATGTTCACGTCCGGCATGGTCTTCTCGATGTTCAACACCCTGTTCGGGCGCTGGGCGATGCTCCCCACCTGGGGGCTGATGGTCCTGCTCGGCAACCCGTCCTCGGGCGGCGCCGTCTCCTGGCCGCTGCTGCCCTCACCGCTCGGCGTCATCGGCCGCTGGCTCCCGCCCGGCGGTTCGGTCAACGCCCAGCACACGGCGGTGTACTTCGCCGGTCACCAGCACATTTTCCCGTTCCTGGTCCTCGGGGGCTGGGCGCTGGTGTCCTGCGCGGTCTTCTGGATCTGGCGCCACCGCCACCCGGGGGGCCGCGAGGCCGGCCCGGCGCACGCGGCGGGCCGGGTGACCCCGGAAAGTTCCGCGGGCGGAGCGGCGGCCTGACTCCCCGCGCGGCGCGCCGACGGTTACGCGCTGGGCGGTGAGCAGTCGATGTCGGTGACCGCGGTCACCGTCGTGGCCGTCCGGCCGCCTGCGGGAGCGGCGTCCTCGTCGAGCCCGCGGGCGGCGTGCACCCGCAGCAGTCCGTCGATGCCGCGCAGCAGGGTGGCGCCGGCCAGGACGGGGTCGCCGAGGTAGCCGGCGCTCATCGCGCCGTCGCGGAGCATGACGAAGTGCCGCCCTGCGTACTCGGCGGAGGCGTCCGTGATGTCGGCGAACAGCCCGGTGATCGTCTGCAGGAACCACTCGCGGTGCTGTACGACGGCCCGGTGGACCGGGTGGTCGGGGGCGGGGAACTCCGCCGCCGCGTTGAGGAAGGCGCAGCCGCGGTAGCCGGGTGAGCGGATCTGCTCGACCAGGGACGCGCCGATGCCCCGCAGGATGTCGTCGGCCGGTGCGTCCGTGGCCGTCAGGGCGGCGAGCTGGGCGCGGATCGCCTTGTCGACGCTTCCGATGTAGGCCACGGCCAGGTCTTCTTTGCTGGGGAAGTGGCGGTAGAAGGTGGCGTTGGTGACCTTCGACTCGGCGACCAGGCGGTCGACGCCCACCGTGTGGATGCCCTCCGAATAGAAGAGCTGCCCGGCGGTCCTCAGGAGCCGCTCCCGGGCCTCGGAGACTCTTTTGCCGGTACCGGTTCCCGTCTGCGTCATATCGCCCAGAGTAACAGGTAGAACGATCTCTCTTGTTTTTGAGGGGGTGGATGTGTCAGGCTGCGGATGCAGACAAGAGAGACCGTTCTCTCTGGGTGTAGGTGACCTGTCTGCCCCGGCTCCGGACGGCCGAACCCGTCGCGCGGCCGGCCCACCTCCGTATCCCTCCGTCCCTCCCCGCACACACTGGAGAACCCATGGCGCCCGCCGCTTCCACCACCGCCTCCACCGCCGCTTCCCCGGGATCCGACGAGCACGTCGGCGGCACGCCCGCCCTGCGCCGGCTGTACGTCGTCCGCTTCGTCTTCGCGGCCGCCTGGGCGGGGCTCCTGGTTGTGGCGGGCCCCGACCTCAGCACCGGGGCCAAGCTGCTGCTGTTCCTCTATCCCGCCTTCGACGTGGCCGCGGCCGTCGTCGACGCCAGGTCGGCGCGCGCCGCCGGGCCGGTCAAGGGCCTGTACCTGAACATGGCCGTCAGCGCGCTCGCCGCCGTCGGCCTCGCGGTGGCCAGTACCTCGGGCGTCGCCGACGTGCTGCGCGTCTGGGGCGCCTGGGCGGTCGTCTCCGGCCTGGTCCAGCTCCTCGTGGGCGTCGCGCGCCGACCGATGGGCGGCCAGTGGGCCATGATCGCCAGCGGCGGCATCTCGGTGCTGGCCGGAGGGTCCTTCATCCGGGGCGCCTCCCAGGACAACCCCTCGCTGACCAGCCTCGCCGGCTACGCCACGCTCGGCGGGATCTTCTTCCTGGTCTCGGCGATCCGCCTGTACCGCGCGACGCCCAAGGCGTGACCTGTGCCGCGTCCGACGCACGGTGCGTGGCGCGTAGCGCGTGACGCACGGCGAAGACCCCGTCCCGGTGGGCGGGGTCTTCGCGATCGCGGCCGCGCCACGGGGGCGGCCTCCGCCACGACAGGCACGACAGGCACGACAGGGCGGCCGTGGTGTGGGCGGGCGACGGTCTGAGTCGTCGCCGGGCGCGGGACTCGCCCACAGCCCGAAACCCGAAACCCGAAACCCGAAACCCGAAGCACGAAGTCCGAAGTCCGAAGGCGGGTGCCGCGGTCCGGGTGTTCGGCGCACGCGCGCGGTGCCCGGCAAGGGCTCCGTACCGGTGAGCGGGGCTCTGGGGCACGGAACGACGAAGACCCCGCCGGTGAGGGCGGGGTCTTCGGGGTGGTGGCTGGGGCCGGGATCGAACCGGCGACCTATCGCTTTTCAGGCGATCGCTCGTACCAACTGAGCTACCCAGCCACGCGATTCACTGAAGAATCGCAGCGGTCCTGACGGGATTTGAACCCGCGGCCTCCACCTTGACAGGGTGGCGAGCACTCCAAACTGCTCCACAGGACCCAGCTGTTGTGCGCGAGCAAGCGAACTCAGTCTCGCACACGGTGTTGCGTGCCCCCAACGGGATTCGAACCCGTGCTACCGCCTTGAAAGGGCGGCGTCCTAGGCCGCTAGACGATGAGGGCTATCGGCCCGCCTGGGCGCTTCGCAGCGCGTCGGGGACGTGAGAAGCATATGGGATGTCGGGAGGGATCGCCAAAACGGTTTACGGGGTGGGGGCGGAAGGGGTCGTGGAGGCGGGCGCGCCGGGTTGGTTCTCCTTGGGGAGATGGCGGCTGACCTCGGCCGTTGTCAGCCCGAGGCCCCCGAGTTTGATCTCGTCCCAGGCCTGCAGACGGCGGGTGTCGCGGTCCAGGTAGAGGATCGAGGTCTCGATCGGAGCGGGATCGTCGCCCTCCAGCGCCCGCAGGCCGCCGCCGCCCGTCGAGCCCTCGATGCGCAGCCGGGTGCCGTACTTCAGGACCTCCATCTCCTGATGGTGGACGTGACCCGCCAGGACCAGCGGTACGTCGCCGTCCGTCTCGCGCGCGGCCGTCGGATTGTGCGCGACGGCGATGTCGACCGGGGTGCCGGCCGCCTTCTGGTCGCGGAGGGAGGAGGCGAGGCGGGCGCCCGCGAGCACCTCCGACTGCCCGCCGCCCACCGCGGCCGAGCGGTCCGGGGTGAACTGCGGGTCGCCGATGCCCGCGAAGCGCAGGCCCGCGACCGAGACGGCCCGGCCGTCGTCGAGCACGTGCACGTTCTTCATGCGCTTCAGGTAGTCCTGGGTGACCCGTCCGTCGTGGTTGCCGCGCACCCAGACGTACGGGGCGCCGAGATCGGCCGCCGGGTCGAGGAAGCCGTTCTCCGCGGCCGTACCGTGGTCCATCGTGTCGCCGGAGTCGACGATGACATCGATCTTGTACTGGTCCACCAGCGAGGCGATGATCTTCCAGCTCGCCGGGTTGAGATGGATGTCGGAGACGTGCAGGACCCGGATGGTGGAGGGGTCCGGCGCGTACGCGGGCAGCGTGGACGTGACGTCGTACAGCTTCGTCACGTTCGTCACCAGGCGGGCCAGTTCCTTCTGGTAGACGTCGAACTCGCTGACGATGCTGCGGGCGTTGCCGACGACCGAGGGGGCCGAGGAGAGCAGACCCGAGAACTTCGGCTCCAGGACGGACTTGGGGTTCCAGGTGGCGAAGGCCGTCGCTCCGCAGGCGGCCAGCAGGGTCAGCGCCAGGCCGCCCGCCGCGAGGGCCCGGCGCGGGCGGCGGTAGACCGCGAGCCCCAGCCCCGTCGCGCCGGCGACCACGGCGACGCAGGAGCGTACGGCCAGGTCGAGGGTGCCGGCGCCGACGTCCTCGGCGACCTCGTCCTGAAGGCCGGAGAGCCGTTCCGGGTGGTCGACGAGGGCCTGCGAGCGGACCGGGTCGAGCTGGTCGACGTCCACGTCGAGCCGCAGGGGGGCGGTGTGGCTGCGCAGTTCCAGGGCGCCGAGCGGCGAGACGTTGATCTTCGTGCCGCCGGTGAGGGAGGGGCGCAGGGTCATCGTCGTGTCCATGGGGCCGACCGGCGCGCGGACGTTCCCGACGATCAGCAGACCCAGCCACGCGCCGAGCAGGACGACGGCGACGAGCCCGAGCGCGCGGGTGTACGGGTGCGGCTGGTGGACGAGTTCGATGACGGGGTGGGAACGGCGTGAGCGGTAGTGGCGTACGAGGACGCGGGGAACCTTTCGCACGCGGAGCAGAGCGGCGGCAGCGGGGACGCGGGCCATTGGGCCCGTATGCCCAAGGGGTGGGGCGGGTATGCGGAGCCCCGGCCGCCGTTCCGTTCCGGCGGCCTCCGCCCGCCGCCGCGGTCCCGTGTGCGCCGGGCCTACCGTCCTGGCGTCCGTACCGGACAATGGTCATGTGCTGGAGATGACGCGCGAGGAGTTCGAGGAACTGGTCGCCGAGGCGCTGGACAGGATCCCGCCGGAGCTGACGCGGTTGATGGACAACGTGGCGGTGTTCGTCGAGGACGAACCGCCCGCCGACGATCCCGAGCTGCTCGGGCTCTACGAGGGGACCCCGCTGACCGACCGCGGTGAGTGGTACGCCGGGGTGCTGCCGGACCGGATCACGATCTACCGGGGGCCCACGCTGCGGATGTGCGGGACGCGCGAGGAGGTGGTGGCCGAGACCGAGGTGACGGTGGTGCACGAGATCGCCCACCACTTCGGCATCGACGACGCCCGGCTGCACGCCCTCGGGTACGGCTGACCCGTCCGGCCGCTCTCGGTGTCCGGCCGTTCTCGGCGTACGGCCGCTCTCCGCGTACGGCCGCGTGTCCTCTTGCGGGCGGCGGGAGTTGGGCAGGGGGACTCCTCGTACCCTTCCCCGCGCCGCCGGCTCCGTCCGGGCAAGGGGGGACCCCATCCGGAGGTAGCTGCCCGTGCGCGCCATGTACGTACCCGTCCGTCTGGCCGCCGCGGCCCTGGCAGTCGCCGCCTCCGCGGGCTGCATGAGCGTCGGTGACGACGACGGGGGCCGGGCCAAGCCCTCCCACTCGGCGGGGCAGCGGGGCGGCGAGGCGCCCGACGGAGGGTCCGCGGTGAGCGGCGGCGGCGTCGGCCACCAGGGGACGAGTGACGGAAAACACGCCAGGGCGAAGCCGGGGAAGTCCGCGTCCGGGTCGGCGTCGCCGTCGGCGGGGGAGAGCGGTTCGGCCAGGCCGAAGAAGCCGGGCAAGGACCGCACCGACGGGAAGAAGCCCAGGCCAGGGGTGCCTTCGCCGACGAAGGAGCAGCCCACGCCGACGCGTCAGGACCCGGAGCCGACGCCTCCCAAGGAGACCCCGCCGCCGTCCCCGGACCCGACCACCGCCGAGCCGTCGTCCTCGGCGCATCCGGAGCCCGAACCGCAGCTGGTCGAGCGCCGGGAGCCGGCGCCGGAGGCCGGGATCGAAGCCTGAGGCCCCCGGCCCGACGGGCCGGCCTTGCGGGCGGCCTGACGAGTGGCCCATCGATGGCTCGACGGGCGCCCCACCGATGGGCCCGAGCGCCGTCCAAGGGGGTCCAACGGGTCGCGTACATGCCTTTGACCTGCGAATTCGTCGGCGGTTTGCCTTGAGAGGCGGAGGGTGCGTATGGTAGTAGATCGTTTGATCCCATCGCCCGGCGCCATCACAGAGCGCCGCGTGGCGCGTACTCTCCCTTGCCGTGGCTGACCGCATTGAGGCGGTCGTTTGCGAAATCACGGAGTTGACGGGCGCGTGCCGAAGAGACTCCGGAAGGTTTCGCATTCGCATGTCCATTTCCAGTACTGATCACATCGTCGTGCCCGAGAACGAGGCGCCCCTCACGCCCGAGAACCTGGCACCCGAGGTGACCGAAGAGACCGCGGCCCCCGAGGCTTCCGCGGCTCCCGAGACTCCTGAGGTCACCTTCACCGACCTCGGTCTCCCCGAGGGCGTTGTGCGCAAGCTCGCGCAGAACGGCGTGACCAGCCCCTTCCCGATCCAGGCCGCGACCATCCCGGACGCCCTGGCCGGCAAGGACATCCTCGGCCGCGGCCGTACCGGCTCCGGCAAGACCCTCTCCTTCGGCCTGCCGCTGCTCACGCAGCTCTCCGGCGGCCACACCGAGAAGAAGAAGCCCCGCGGCATCATCCTCACGCCGACGCGTGAGCTCGCGATGCAGGTCGCGGACGCCCTCCAGCCGTACGGCGACGTGCTCGGCCTCAAGATGAAGGTCGTCTGCGGCGGTACGTCGATGGGCAACCAGATCTACGCCCTGGAGCGCGGCGTCGACGTCCTCGTCGCCACCCCGGGCCGGCTGCGCGACATCATCAACCGCGGCGCCTGCTCCCTGGAGAACGTCCAGGTCGCCGTGCTCGACGAGGCCGACCAGATGTCCGACCTGGGCTTCCTGCCCGAGGTCACCGAGCTGCTCGACCAGATCCCCGGCGGCGGCCAGCGCATGCTGTTCTCGGCCACCATGGAGAACGAGATCTCCACGCTGGTCAAGCGCTACCTGACCAACCCGGTGACGCACGAGGTCGACAGCGCCCAGGGCAACGTCACGACCATGACGCACCACATCCTCATCGTGAAGCCCAAGGACAAGGCGCCGGTCACCTCCGCGATCGCCTCCCGCAAGGGCCGCACGATCATCTTCGTCCGCACCCAGCTGGGCGCCGACCGCATCGCCGAGCAGCTCTGCGACTCCGGCGTGAAGGCCGACGCGCTGCACGGCGGAATGACGCAGGGTGCCCGCACCCGCGTGCTCGAAGACTTCAAGAAGGGCTACGTCAACGCGCTCGTCGCGACCGACGTCGCCGCCCGAGGCATCCACGTCGACGGCATCGACCTGGTCCTGAACGTGGACCCGGCCGGTGACCACAAGGACTACCTGCACCGCTCCGGCCGTACGGCCCGCGCGGGGCGCAGTGGCACGGTCGTGTCGCTCTCCCTGCCGCACCAGCGCCGCCAGCTCTTCCGTCAGATGGAGGACGCGGGCGTCGACGCCACGCGTCACATCATCCAGGGCGGCGCGGCCTTCGACCCGGAGGTCGCCGAGATCACGGGCGCCCGGTCGATGACCGAGGTCCAGGCCGAGTCCGCGGGCAACGCGGCGCAGCAGGCCGAGCGTGAGGTGTCGCAGCTCGCCAAGGAGCTGGAGCGCGCTCAGCGGCGTGCCGTCGAGCTGCGCGAGGAGGCCGACCGCCTGGTCGCCCGCTCCGCGCGTGAGCGTGGCGAGGACCCGGAGGCCGCGCTGGCCGAGGCTGCCGCTGTCGTCGAGGCCGCCGCTGCGGCCGTGGCGCAGGAGCCGGTGGCGCAGGCCGCCGAGTCGCGCGACGAGGCGCCGCGTCAGCGCCGTGACGAGCGTGGCAACTACGAGCGCCGTGACAACCGTCGTGACGACCGCCCGTCCGGTGGTTTCCGCCGCGACGACCGTGGTGGCGACCGTGGCGGATTCCGTCGCGACGACCGTCCCTCGGGCGGCTCGGGCGGTGGCTTCAACCGTGACCGCCGTGACGGCGACCGTCCCACCGGCGGCGGCTTCAACCGTGACCGTCGTGACGACCGCCCGTCGGGTGGCTTCAACCGTGACCGGCAGGGCGACCGCCCCACCGGCGGCGGCTTCAACCGTGACCGCCGTGACGAGCGTCCCTCGGGCGGTTTCCGCCGGGACGACCGCCGCGACGACCGTGGTGGCGACCGTGGCGGCTTCCGTCGCGACGACCGCCCCACCGGTTCCTCGGGCGGCGGTTTCAACCGTGACCGCCGTGAGGGCGACCGTCCCACCGGCGGTGGCTTCCGCCGCGACGACCGTCCCGCGGGTGGTCACCGAGGCAGCGACCGTCCGTTCAACCGTGACCGGCAGGACCGTCCCACCGGCGGCGGTTTCCGCTCCGGCGGCCACGACCGCCCGTCCGGCCGCCGTGACGACCACCGCGGCACCGGCTCCGGCTCGGGTTCGAGCTCGGGTACCGGTTCCTCCTTCGGCCGCCGCGACGAGAAGCCGCGCTGGAAGCGCAACGGCTGACGTCTGCCGACGCCGTAGCAGGTAGCAGTACCACGAAGGGCCCGGACGACCTCGGTCGTCCGGGCCCTTCGGCGTTCCCGCTGCGGCGGGAGATGCCAACTCCCCTGTCAGACCCGGCTGTTACGCTCCGGCGCGGAATCGGACGGTCCGGCGGGCAGCCGGGCCCAGGGGAGGGGACCCTTTGAAGCCACCAGTTCGTCATGCCCTCGTACGCGGCGCGATCGCCGTGGCGCTCGCGTCGTCGGCCGTCGCGGTCACCCCGTGGACGGCCGCGGCGGCCGAGAACCGGCCCCCGTCGCAGCCGGTGGCGGCCGACCTCACGACCAGGGGCGCGGCCTGCGCGGGAGGGGCGGACCCGACGTACGTGGGTGAGGTGCCGGCGTTGTCCGCGGTGTTGCGTGACCCGGACGGGGACCGGGTGAGCGCCCAGTTCGAGGTGTCCTGGACGGACGGTGCGGGCGAACCTCAGGTGCGTACCGTCGAGACGTCCGCCAAGTCCAGCGGTTCGTCGTTCAGCTGGACCGTGCCGTCCGAGATACCCGCGTTCACCGACGTGAGCTGGCGGGTGCGGGCGGGCGACGGCACGGCGTGGGGGGCGTGGAGTTCGGACGGCGGAGGACAGCCGTGCGTGTTCGTGTACGACAACGTGGCGCCCGCGAAGCCCTCGGTGTCGTCGCCCGAGTACCCCGACGACCATGTGTGGCGCGACGGGGTGGGCTCGTACGGCACGTTCACCGTCGACTCCACGTCGGACGACACGGTGTCGTACCTCTACTACTTCCAGGGCGAGGGCACGCGGACCGTGAAGCCGGCGGAGCCCGGCGGCCCGGTCGTACTGAACTGGCTGCCGCAGTCCTCGGGCATCCCCAGGCTGACGGTCCAGGCCGTCGACCGGGCGGGTAACGCGAGCGCCCGTGTCGACTACACGTTCCTCGTGAGCGAGGGCCGTACGCCCGTCGCCGCGTGGAAGCTCGCCGACACGGCCGGGGCCACCGAGGCCGCCGCCGACGCGGGCGGCCGGGCCGCGACGGCGGGCGGCGGGGTCGATTTCGGCGCCGGGGGTCCCTCGCGGACCGCGGTGACGGGAGCGGCCGAGTTCGACGGAACGGACGCCGCGTACCTGACCAGCGGCGCTCCGGCGACGGACCCGGGCAAGGCCTTCAGCGTGAGCGCCTGGGTGCGTCCGGACTCCCTGGCCGAGGACCTGGCGGCGGTGAGCCAGGGCGGTGGCGCGGACGCGGCCGCGTTCGGGCTGGGGACGGACGACGGCGCCTGGTCGTTCACGGTCGGCGACTCGGTCGTACGGGGCGGAGTGCCGGAGAGCGGGGAGTGGGCGCAGCTGACGGGCGTCCACGACCCGGTGGCCGGGACGGCCCGCCTGTACGTGAACGGCAAGTCGGTCGGCACCGCCGAGAACGTCACGGCGCCCCCGGCGTCCGGGAACCTCCAGATCGGGCGGGCCGGGGACGGCGCGGGCGGCAACTGGCACGGCGCGCTGGCCGACGTCCGCGTGTGGGACCGGGTGGTCGTCGCTCCCGAGGCCGCCGTGCTCGCGAAGCGCGGCACCGCGAGCAAGGGGTACTGGGCGCTGGACGAGGCGGCCGGCGGCGGCAGCCCGGAGCGGGACGGCGGACCGCCGCTGACGTTCGGCGGGGACGCGACGATCTACAACGGCGACGACTCCTGCGACCCGGGGGCCGACCCGGACTGCGTACCGGTGCCGCTGCCCCTCGTCGGGGCCGGGCATCTGGTGCTGGACGGCGACGGCGACTTCGCCGCGGCGGACGGGCCGGTCGTCGACACCGGGGACAGCTTCTCGCTCTCGGCCCACGTGCGGGTCGACGGCGAGTCACAGGACCGGCCGATGACGGTGCTGTCGCTGCCGGGTGCGGACGGCTCCCTCGTCGCGGTGCGCTACTCGGGGGCCTCGCAGCACCTCGAAGCGGTCCTGACCGACGCGAACGGCGAGGTGACCACAGTCACCGCGGAGAGTGCGTGGGCCTCCCCGGACGACGACCACCACGTGTCGCTCGTGTACGACGACGGGGCCGACGAGATCCTGCTGTACGTCGACGGGGAGGTCTCGGCGCGGACGTCGTACCGGCCGGGCTGGACGGCGAGGACCGGGATCCAGGTCGGCCGGTCGCGGGTGGCCGGGGGCTGGGGCGAGTACCTGGACGGAGTGGTCGACGAGGTGCACGTCCACGCGGGGGTGCTGACCTCGGACCAGGTCACCTACCTGCGGCTGGGAATGGCGGACGTGTAGCGGAGGCGGGGGCCCGGTGGAGCCGGGACCCCACCGACCGTGTTTCGGCCAGATGAACCGCATTGTGGCGCATGTCATACCCCCGGCGAGGGAATTGCTGGGGGCATGACAGAAGACGCCAGAGTGAGTGGGCTGTCGGACGAAGAGCGGCTGGCCCAGCTCGGTTACACGCAGGTTCTCGCCCGCCGCATGTCGGCGTTCTCCAACTACGCGGTCTCCTTCACGATCATCTCGGTCCTGTCGGGCTGCCTGACGCTCTACCTGTTCGGCATGAACACCGGCGGGCCCGCCGTGATCACCTGGGGCTGGGTCGCGGTCGGGCTCATGACCCTGTTCGTCGGACTCGCGATGGCCGAGATCTGTTCGGCGTACCCGACCTCCGCGGGCCTGTACTTCTGGGCCCACCGCCTCGCCCCGCCGCGTACGGCCGCGGCCTGGGCGTGGTTCACGGGCTGGTTCAACGTCCTCGGCCAGGTCGCGGTGACCGCGGGCATCGACTTCGGGGCCGCGTCCTTCCTGGGCGCGTACCTGAACCTCCAGTTCGACTTCGAGGTCACACCCGGCCGTACGATCCTGCTCTTCGCCGGGATCCTGATCCTGCACGGCCTGCTGAACACCTTCGGCGTACGCATCGTCGGCCTCCTCAACAGCGTCAGCGTGTGGTGGCACGTCGTGGGCGTGGCGGTCATCGTGGGCGCGCTGACCTTCGCGCCGGACCACCACCAGTCGGCGTCCTTCGTCTTCACGGAGTTCGTGAACAACACGGGCTGGGGCAGCAGCTTCTACGTGGTGCTGCTCGGCCTGCTGATGGCCCAGTACACCTTCACCGGGTACGACGCCTCGGCGCACATGACGGAGGAGACGCACGACGCGTCCACGGCCGGACCGAAGGGCATCGTCCAGTCCATCTGGACCTCGTGGATCGCGGGCTTCGTCCTCCTCCTCGGCTTCACCTTCGCGATCCAGTCGTACGACGGAGCCCTCACGTCGCCGACGGGGGTGCCGCCGGCCCAGATCCTCCTGGACGCGCTCGGCGCGACGGCGGGCAAGCTCCTGCTCCTCGTCGTCATCGGCGCGCAGCTGTTCTGCGGCATGGCGTCGGTGACGGCCAACTCCCGCATGATCTACGCCTTCTCGCGTGACGGGGCGCTGCCGTACTCGCATCTCTGGCACACGGTGAACCCGCGCACCCGTACGCCCGTCGCGGCGGTGTGGCTCGCGGCGCTGAGCGCGCTGGTCCTCGGCCTGCCGTACCTGATCAACGTGACCGCGTACGCGGCGGTGACGTCCATCGCGGTGATCGGCCTCTACATCGCGTACGTCATACCCACCCTGCTCCGGCTGCGCAAGGGCGAGGCCTTCGAACGCGGCCCGTGGCACCTGGGCCGCTGGTCCCGCCCGATCGGCATCGTGGCGGTCGCCTGGGTGGGCGTGATCACGATCCTCTTCATGCTGCCCCAGGTCTCCCCGGTCACCTGGGAGACGTTCAACTACGCCCCCATCGCCGTCCTGGCGGTGCTCGGCTTCGCGGCGGCGTGGTGGTTCGCCTCGGCCCGGCACTGGTTCCTGAACCCGGACCACGAGCGCACCCGCGCCCGCGAGGCGGCTCGCGCGGGCGCCCCGGAGCCACTCGATCCCTGACGTCCCGGCCTGCCCCGGAGCCGGCCGATCCGTGACCTCCGGACCCTCCGGCGCGGCCGGGACACCGATACCCGATCGGAGTCCCGGCCGCGTCCGGCTATGCTCGTTCCTGCATCGGCAGTGGTCGCTGCGTGCGTCGGCGTCGGCCGGCGCACGGACCCTTAGCTCAATTGGCAGAGCAGTGGACTTTTAATCCATTGGTTGTGGGTTCGAGTCCCACAGGGTCTACACGGGAGTCCCCAGCTCAGAGGTATGAGGAGCTGGGGACTCAGTCTTTCTCGCGTCGGCGGGGATCGCGGAACGATCGGATTGAGTACGCGTTCTCAGCCGCCGCCGGCCGCCCGATGACAGAGTTGCTCCATGCCCACTTCAACGTCCGTCCGGAGCGCGGTACTTGTCGGTGCGGTGCTCATCCTGACGCTCGGCGCCTGTGGCCGGGAGAGGCCCGCGGACGCGACGGCGGGCTCCGGCTCCGGCACAGCTACACCCAGCGCCCCAGGAGCCTCTCCGTACGTGGAGCCGGGGGCCGGTGACGGGGCCCCGCACTACAACGAGAACAACGCCTACCGGCGCACGGGCGAGATGTCCCCCGCCCACGAGCGGGATGCCGAACGGGAGGCCGCCCGTATCGAGCCGGTGCTCAAGCGGCTGTGGGAGCAGGGGAAGTGGGACCCAGCGACCGTGCGCGCGGCGCTGCTCGAACTCGGGTACGAGGAGGGTGACGGCGCGCTGACCGTCCGGGAGATGTTCCCGCGTTTCGAGAACGACGAGTACAACACCCCCGAGGGGGCGATGGTCGGCCTGAGCGTCCACCCCGACGCCTGCGTCACCGCGTTCGTGCAGAAGTCCGACTACAGCGTGCAGACCAACGGCCCGTACCCGGAGACAGGCTGCTTCGAGCCTCCCTACGGGCACTGAGCTCGGGCACAGAGCGGACCGAGGAAGGGGTCACGTCGTGCCGCTGGCCACGCCCCGGGCCGGCGTGGGGGTGGGGGTGGGGATCCCGGTTTCATTCCTCGTTCAGGAGTTCAGCCGCGGCCTTCGGATCCATGAGGGTCGACCAGGCTTGCTCGGCGGGAAGAAGGAGGCGGCCGGGGAGGGCGTACTCGGGGTACCAGACAGTGGGATCGCAGCCGGGGACATGGCGCAGGATGACCGCGATGAGATCGTCGGGTACGGATCCGGTGATGCGTACGGCAGCGTAGGTCTCATGGCCGTCGTCGGCGCGGACGAGGATGCCGAGGCGAAAAGTGGGAAAGTCGGCGGCGTGTTCATGCCCGTCGTGCAGTGATCCGCGGGCCAGCTCCCGGACGGTCGCAGCGAGATGGCGGACCAGCCGGGTACCGGCTTCGAGTTGGTAGCGATCACGGTCGTTCTGGTCAGGGAGAAGATGCCCGACGTATGTGGTGGTGCTCAGAGGCTGGCGGTTGTCGGCGTTGTAGCGGGCTCGCGCAGCCCTCGCGGTCGTCTCCAGGGCTGAGTAGAAGTCGTCCGGTGACCCGTCCTCGCGTTGCCCGGCAGCGATGAGCCAGGGCAGATCCTCGTCGGTCCAGACCGCTCCGCGCCAGCGCCGGACCTTGACTTTGAAGAGCACCTCATCATCGACCGAGCGGATCCGCTCATGTCCTGTCTCGTCGTCGGCGAAGTGTTCCCTGGCTTTGATCAGGATCGGATGATCCAGCTCATCCAGCGGTTCCCGGGCTGATGGAAGCGGTAGTTTCAGGTCCTCGCGCAGTGCGCGGAGGGTGGGTCGAGCGGGCCGCACGGATCAGCCGTCCTCGTCCTCGCCCACTCCGCCGAGTTCCCTTATCCGCTCCGGTGACAGTCCGGTGAGCAGCGAGACGCTCGACTCCACGGAACCGTCGAGTTTGCGCATCTTCTCCAGCATGCTGGCCCGAACCTCCTCGCGGCGGAGCTCCAGGTAGGTTCGGACGGCCTCCGCGACCAGGTCCTTCTTCGTCATCCCCAGAAAGTGGGCGCCGTCCGCGATCAGCTCGTCTATGGCCGCGTCGACTTTCAACGGTGCTGTCGTTCGCGGTGTCCGACTGCGGGCTTCCTCTGTGCTCCTCATGCTCACACCCTCTCTGGTACCAAAAGGTACTCCTATTCTTCTCCATTCACGAGGGAGGGGTGGGCAGTGAGACGCCTGTTCGAACTTCCTGTCGGTCTCGATGGACGCGGCGCTCGTCCTGCCGATGCGGCCAAGCCAGCCCTTTCAGGCGTTCGCTTCGCCCTCATCGGGACCGCCGCTGGGTGGCCGTTCGGCGACGAAGGAGCCCTTGCCGCGCACCGTGACGATGAGCCCGCGCTCGCGCAGTTCCTGGGCAGCGCGACGTGCGGTGAGCCGGGCCACGCCGTATTCGTCGGCGAGGTGGTTCTCGGAGGGGATGGGCCTGTCGGGTGCCAGCTCGCCGGATGCAATCTTCTTGGCGATCACGTCAGCCAGTTGCACGTAGAGCGGCCTCGCGCTCATCGGATCCAGGACAGCCCTCGGCTCTTCCTTTTCGCTCATGTGTCCAACGTAGAGCGGCAACGATATGCACGAACGTGTGGATCCCTCTTAACTTGTATGTAGAGGGCTGCACCCTGATATAGCGTCGCAGACGTAAAGACCCCGGCGAGGTGGCTAGACCTCCCGGGGCGTGGCCAACGCTTAGCTAAGGAGCGTCAACGTGCTCGACCTTATCCGCCGCACCCTCCAGTGGATGCGGCTTCTCTTTTGCCCGGGTACGGGTCGGCGGCGTCGCATCCGGCATCGCACCTACCTCTGCCTTCACATCACCGCCGTGCGGCACCCCGTGCGTCCCCAACTCGCCGCCCACGACCAGCAGGCCGCACTTCAGCAGCGACGCCGTCTCGCCCTCGTGCTCGCCGCCGATCTGGGGATCGACCTCGACTCGCATCTGATCGGTGCGCGGGAGGTGGCCGCCTGATGGAGCGCATCGGCAACCCCACGCCCCGCCTGCTGCCCTGGCAGTCCCTCGACGGCAAACCCTGCTATCTGGTGACGGACGACGGTACCGGGTATCTGTCGCGTCTCGCCGACGATCTGGAGACGGTCCTGCTCGCCACCGGCGTCGACGTGCTCGCCCTCGCCCGTCCGCTCCTGGACGACCCGGCCTCGCCGTACACCGAGGTCCGCTTCGCCGGGCTCCGGCTCGCCGAGTGCCTGACGGATGCCCTGCGCGTCGCCGAGTCCCGGGGTACGCGTCTGCCGCCCGTGCCGGAGAGGGCGAGCTGAATTGGCCGGGGTGGGTGTCGCACCCCAGCTTTACTTATCGGCGTGAGGAGCCTGGACAATTTTCGGGAGAATTTGCCACGGTGAGGGGCGCTGGACAAGGGATTGCTCATTGGACATGCGGCCTATACCTCCTGGAGGTTCAGCTGTGCCATTCGCCCGCCTCGAACCAAACTCCTTCGCCTTTTACGCCGCGCAGAGCGCTTTCTCTGGACCCGGCGATCTCGGTCGTCTTTATGGCGGTCTTCCGCGTGATCCGGGCCGACTCGCCCGTGCGGCCCGTGATCTGACGGTTCACCGTCTGGAAGGCGAGATCTTCTGTCATGCCGTCACGCCGGAACGCCTGCACAACGACGCCGAGACGCGCTACCTCGATGACATCCTGCGGCTCGTCATCGAGCGGGACGACGCCCCGTTGACACAGCGGCGCGAGATCGGGGACCGGTTCGTCGGGGTCTGCCGGGACTTCGCGCTGCTGCACTGCTCGTTCCTGCGCCACGCGGGCACACCCGCACGCCTGCGGTCCGGCTTCGCCGACTACTTCGGCTCGGACGGATTCCACTGCGACCACATGGTGACCGAGTACTGGGACGACGCACGCGGCTGGCTGCTCGCCGATCCTCAGCTGGCCGACCCGGTCGTCGCCGACAGGTGGGCGGTCGACTTCGACCCGATGGACGTACCGCGCGACCGTTTTCTCGTCGCGGGCAAGGCCTGGCGGGCCATCCGTGCGGGTGATGCGGACGCCAGCACCTTCGGACTCCATCTCCCGGAGGAGGGGCCGATGTTCGGGGAGTGGTTCGTGGCCCACGACATGCGGATCGACCTGGCCGCGCTGAACAAGGTGGAGACACTGCTGTGGGACACCTGGGGGGTGGGCTCGGGCGGCAGCGGTGGCAACAGGGGGATGACGGATACGGTCTGTGAGCAGTACGACCGGGCCTCGCTCGTGCTGGGCGACGACGTTCCCTTCGATGCCGTGCGGAAGCTGTTCGCGGAGGAGCAGGAGCTGCGGACGCCGAGGACCGTGCTGTCACTGGCACCGTTCATCGGACCGCGCGAAGTCACACTCCGGTGAGGGGGTGCGTTCCGTTCTCAGGCAACCTCAGGCAACCTCTTCGAACGCCCGGCGGTCTTATCGGAAGACGACGTGCCGAGGTCCTGAGCGAGGGTGGAATGGCGAATCCGAACACCGTGGTGACATGGGTCGACGTACGCGACGGACTGCCCCGGAACGGTATACCGGTGGCGGCGGCGATCACTGGCCGATATCCAGCTCAGAACTCCACCGACTCCGAGGAATTCTGGCTCGTGAAGACCATGTACTTCGCGACTCTGCATTTCAGCGAGGACCGGACAGAGCACAGAGACTGTTTCGTCGACTCCGACGGGATCGTCCGTCTGCCCCACGGCTCCACCCACGATGAAACCCGTGATGAAACCAGCGATGAGACCACTGAGGAAACGGTGACTCACTGGGCCCCGCTGCCCACCCTGCCGGGCGGCACGACGCACCTCGTTCTCGGGAAGGACGTGCGGCCGGCTCTTCGGGACGCGTGGGGCGCCCGTCCCGTCACGTGATCAGCAGCAGCGCCGTCCACATCACGACCGCCAGGGACGGCAGCAGGTAGGCGATCAGCACGATCGACCGGCCTCGGCCGCGGCCCTGCCCGCGAGTGGACCAACCCGCCCACGTGGCCGCGTACTCCGGCAGGCGTTGCAGTGCCTGCCGCTGGACGTGCTGGTAGTAGAGACGGTGCCGGTGGCCGACGTACAGCCAGGTGAGGGCCAGTACGAGGCCGAAGGCGGCCAGGACGCGTGCCGCCACGAGGTGTTGCTCCGAGGTGAGGAGCGTCGTGTACGCCACGGCGAAGAGCGACTGGCCCACCAGGAAGAGGTTGCCCCGCTGGAACAGCATCGTGTTCTCGTGCAGCGTGTGCTGCCAGAGCCGGCCGTCCTCCGCTACGCGCTGAGCCTGCGCCAGGGCCTGTGCCTGTGCCTCACTGTCGTCCCCCATGTCACCGTTCTGCCCAGCCGTCGCGCGGAGCCACCGCTTCCGGAAGCAGTGGCCCGGCGGCCTTGTCGGCCCGCCGCGTCAGCCCGCCGTGAGTTCCGCCAGCGGGAGCGTGTGCTGGGTCTGGAGGACCTTCGCCCGGAGGTACAGGACGTTGTGGGCCGTGGTGAACACGCCCGTCGGGACGCGGTGCTGTACGTCGATGCCGAGCGCGCGCAGCTGTTCCGCCTTGTCGGGGTTGTTGGACAGGAGGTCCAGCTCCGTGATGCCGAGAGCCGTGAGCATCTGGGCCGCCGCCGTGTAGTCGCGGGCGTCCTCCGGGAGGCCCAGGGCCGTGTTGGCGGCGTACGTGTCGAGCCCCTGGTCCTGGAGGGCGTACGCGTCGAGCTTGTTGTAGAGGCCTATGCCGCGGCCCTCCTGGCGGAGGTAGAGGAGGACGCCACCGCGCTCGGCGATCTGCTCGACGGCCTCACGCAGCTGGGGGCCGCAGTCGCAGCGTGACGAGCCGAAGGCGTCGCCCGTCAGGCACTCGGAGTGCAGGCGGACCAGGGGTGTGGCGCCGGCGGGGTCGCCGAGGATCATCGCCACGTGTTCCTGGCCGTCGGTCAGTCCGTGGAAGGTGACCAGTTCGGCGTCGACGCTGTAGCCGTCGTGGAAGCGCAGGGGCACCCGGACGCGCGAGCGCAGGGTGGCGGCGGGGTAGTCGGGCATGCGGGTACTCCGGTCCACGGTCCTCATCTGCTTCAGATTTGAAGCAGATCCTCGAATCGAGACCCTAACCCATGCTTTAAAGTTAAAGCAATGGGTCGAGGGTGGATCAGGGGTAGCTCGGAGAGATGTGTCGCGGGGTGCGGGAGGCCCTAGGCGCACGGTCCCGACGAGCGGCGGCGCCACGGGACGTCGTCCGGGGCCGCCTGCGGGTCGTCGCCCTGCAGGCCCCGCGCGACACCCGCGAAGATCTCCTCCAGCTGCCCCACCTGCTCCGGAGTGAGGTGGTCGAAGAGGGTCGCGCGCACCGTCTCCACGTGGCCGGGCGCCGTCCGCTCCAGCAGTGCCATACCGTCGTCGGTCAGGACCGCGATACTGCCCCGCTTGTCACTGGGGCACCCCTCGCGGCGTACCGCCCCGTCCTTCTCCAGACGGGTCACCGCGTACGTCAGACGGCTGCGGGTGATCTTCGTCCGCTCGGCGAGATCGGTCATGCGCAGCCGGCGGTCCGGTGCCTCGGAGAGGTTGGCCAGGATGGAGTAGTAGAGGTGCGGCATGCCGGCCTCCTGCTGGAGCTGCCGGTCGATCGCGTCCTCCAGAAGATGGGAGGCGGCGATGTAGGCGCGCCAGGCGCGCTGCTCCTCGGGGGCGAGCCAGCGGGTCGTCATGCCTCCAGTGTAAGTTTGCTTCAAACTTGAACCAAGCGCAGGCCCCGCCCCGGCCGGGCGACGTGAGTGCCCCCGGCCGGGCACCGTGAAAGAAAGGGCGTCCATGCCCCACCCCTACGTCCTGTTGTCCGCCGCCGTCTCCCTCGACGGCCGCCTGGACGACACCGGCCCCGAACGGCTGCTGCTCTCCGGCCCGGCCGACTTCGACCGGGTCGACGAGGTGCGGGCCGAGTCCGACGCCATCCTGGTCGGCGCGGGCACCCTGCGCGCCGACAACCCCCGCCTCCTCGTCAACTCCGCCGAGCGGCGCGCCGCCCGTGTCGCCGCTGGCCGCCCCGAGTACCCGCTGAAGGTCACCGTCAGCGGCACCGGCGACCTGGACCCCGCCGCCAACTTCTGGTCCACCGGCGGCGAGAAGATCGTCTATACGTCCGACGAGGGCGCCCCGGTGGCCGCCGAGGCCCTGTACGGGCTGGGTGTCGACGTCGTCCCCGTGGGGGCCGACCTGGACTGGCGGGCCGTCCTCACCCACCTCCACGACGTACGGGGCGTACGGCGGCTCATGGTCGAGGGCGGCGGCCGGGTCCACACCCAGCTCCTCCAGCAGGGCCTCGCCGACGAACTGCAGCTCGCCCTCGCGCCCCTCGTGGTGGGGCAGCCGCACGCGCCGACGCTGTTCGGGCCCGGCGAATACCCCGGCGGCCCCCGCAACCGGCTGCGGCTGATCGAGACCCGGCCCGTGGGAGACGTGGTGCTCATGCGGTACGTGCCCACCGCGCCCGGCACCGGACCCGTTCCCTCCGCCGCCGACCGCCGATGGCTGCGGCTCGCCTGCGAACTGGCCGCCGACTGCCCGCCCTCGCGGACCGCCTTCAGCGTCGGCGCGGTCGTCGTCGCGGCCGACGGCACGGAGCTGGCCCGCGGGTACTCCCGTGAGTCCGACCCCGTCTCGCACGCCGAGGAGGCCGCCCTCGCCAAGATCGAGCCGGGCGACCCCCGGCTCCGGGACGCCACGGTCTACAGCAGCCTGGAACCCTGCGCCCGCCGCGCCTCGCGGCCCGCGCCCTGCGCCCGGCTGATCCTCGACGCGGGCGTGCGCCGGGTCGTCACCGCCTGGCGCGAGCCCGACACGTTCGTGGCCGCCGCGGACGGGAACGGTCTGCTCGCCGCGGAGGGCGCCGATGTCCTCGTACTCCCGGAGTACGAGGACGCGGCGAAGGCGCCCAACCGGCACTTGGGCTGAGCCGTCCGCCGAGCGGCCCGGCCGGGCCGTCGGCCGGGCCCGGCCGTTTACCCGTGTGCGTCGGGTCCCGCGAATGGCGTACAGTGGTCTCAACGACGCGGGGTGGAGCAGCTCGGTAGCTCGCTGGGCTCATAACCCAGAGGTCGCAGGTTCAAATCCTGTCCCCGCTACTGAAGGCCTGAGGCCGGAATCCAATGGATTCCGGCCTCAGGTGTTTTCAGGACGTATGACGTACACAGACTGGCTGCATACAGCCAGGACGTGCACGGCCTCGTGCACGACGGGGCGGCGCTCACCCGGCCGGTCCCCGTCCGCTCGCCCCCCGGCCCCGGTCTCGGAACTCTGGACGGACCGGGGTCTAGGGCAGGAGACACGTGGACGGGCGTCGAGCGGACGGACGGCGGGCGCCGGGTTCCGTCGAGCCGCCGGAGAGGCGGAGCGTCTCGTACACCCGCGCCTCCGTCCGCGTGCTGCCGGCCCTGCTGATCGTCGCGGGTGTCCTCTACGACGTCCTCACCCCGCAGTACTTCACCGCGGCCCCCTTCCTCACGGCCGCCTCGCTCGTCGCCGCACCTCTGCTGTCGCTCGGCGCCACCGTGTGGACGGGCGTCGTGGGGACGGCGGCCATGACCCTCGTCACCCTGCGGTTCGCCCTCGACGCGAGCGGGATCACCGAGATCGCGACCGTGGCCGTGGTCGCCTGCCTCGCCGTCGTCATCAACCGGCTCGTGAGCCTGGGCAACGCCCGCCTGGCCTCCGCGCACGAGATCGCCGAGGCCGCCCAACGGGCCGTACTGCCCGAACCCGCCGCGCGGACCGGCGGCCTCGAACTCGCGGTCAGATACGTGGCGGCGCAGACCGACGCGCTCATCGGCGGCGACCTCTACGCCGTGCAGGACACCCCGCACGGCGTACGGCTCGTCGTGGGCGACGTCCGAGGGAAGGGCATGGGTGCGGTCGGCGCCGTGGCCGTCGTCATCGGGGCCTTCCGGGAGGCCGCCGAACAGGAGACCACGCTGGAGGCGGTCGCCCAGCGGCTCGAACGGTCGCTGATGCGCGAGGGGGTGCGGCGCGACAGCGTCGAGGTCTTCGAGGGCTTCATCACCGCCGTGCTCGCCGAGATCCCGCACGGCGCCCAGGGCGTACGCCTCGTCAACCGCGGCCATCCCGGGCCGCTCCTGCTGCGCGGCGACGGAACCGTGCGCACGCTCGACGCGGCGGAGCCCGCGCTGCCCCTCGGGATGGGTGACCTGGGTGCCTGGCCCGACCGCGCGCAGGAGGAGGAGTTCCCGTGCGGGGCGATGCTGCTCTTCCACACGGACGGGCTCTCCGAGGCCCGGGACGGGCGGGGTGTCTTCTTCGACCCCGTGCGACAACTGTCCGGACGGGTCTTCGCCGGGCCCGACGCGCTGCTCGCCGAGCTGGTGGACGACGTCGTCCGGTACACGGGGGGCGGGGGCGCGGACGACATGGCGCTGCTCGCGGTCCGGCGGCCGTGACGCGCGACGCGCGCCCCGCGGCACGCGATGCGGTGCGCGGCGCGCGATGCGGTGCGCGTCGTGCCCCGCGATGCGTCACGCGGGACCTTCGGGGGTGACCTTCGAGGCGTATATCACCTGCAGTAGTCGAACGACGCCCCTACGCATAACAACTGACACACCGTCAACAAAACTGACATCCGTGAATGGCGATCAACTCGCCCGATTTACCCCGCTCACGGCGTTTAAGTCCAGGCCAGAAGCCGTAACGATCATCAAGAACAGCTTGGAATCCGGTGCCTGCGTCTATTAACGTTCGATAACGCAGCGCGGTGTCCCAGCCGTCACAAGAGACGGCTCCGTGCGCACGCGCCGAATCCCGCAAGGGAACCGGGGAACCACCTACATGGGGTGAATCGCGTGTCTTTCGTGGTGGTGAACACCGCGGTTGACGCGCGTAGGAGACCTTCCTGCTCCGAACCCGTCAGCTAACCCGGTAGGCGAGAAGGAAGGAAAGGAGCGCGCCCACGTGGCGTTCAACAGGCCTGCCCCCACACCCTCGTTCATGCCTGACGAGGTGGCGGGAGAGACCTCGGGCGAGAAGAAGCCCGACACCTTCGCCTTCGGCGCCCGCAAGGACGACGAGACTTGGGAGCCCTGGAATCCCAGCGCGGACACCGTCGTTCCCGTCCGCGGCAAGCACCGGGTCGCCAAGCAGCGTGGCGGGGGACTCGCCCGCAGCTCCACCGTTCTGGGCGTCGGTGTCATAGCCGCCGTCGGCGCGGGCGGCATGGCCTCCGCGCAGACCGGCAAGCCGCCGGTGTCGATCTCGATCCCCGACCTGCCGAACGTCGGCTCGCTGATCTCCGACGAAGAGGCCCCCGAGGGTTCCAGCACGGCGCTCACCGCCGCCGGCCTCACCGCGGCCGACGCCGAGGAAGGCAACGCCGACGCCGGCGAGGCCCTGCGCTCGCGCATCATGCTCCAGGCCGAGCTCCAGCAGGACCAGGTCGACCGCGAGGCCCAGGCGGCCGCCGAGGCCGCCGCCGCGAAGAAGGCCGCCACGCTCGCGGCCAAGGAGCAGGACGCGGCGAAGGCCAAGGCCGCCGCCGCGAAGGAAAAGAAGGAAGAGGAGGCCAAGGCGAAGGCCGAGGCCGCGCGCCTCGCCACGCTCGCCAAGCAGTTCACACTGCCCACCTCCTCGTACACGATCACCTCCACCTTCGGGCAGTCCGGCTCGCTGTGGTCCTCCGGTCAGCACACGGGTCTGGATTTCGCCGCTCCCACGGGTACCCCGATCAAGGCCATTCACAGCGGCACGATCACCGAGGCCGGCTGGAGCGGTTCGTACGGCTACCGCACGGTCCTCACGCTCGACGACGGCACGGAGCTGTGGTTCGCCCACCAGTCGTCGATCGGCGTCAGCGTCGGGCAGAAGGTCAGCACGGGCGACGTCATCGGCCGGGTCGGCGCGACCGGCAACGTCACCGGGGCGCACCTCCACCTGGAGGTCCACACCAGCGGCGGCACCGGCATCGACCCGATGGCCTGGCTGCGCGGCAAGGGCCTCAACCCGTAAACCGCTCCTCCCCCGGGAGCGGTTGTATCCATCGGTTGTATCCAGCGGTCGTATCTGTGGAATTGTGGAATACGGCCGTCCGGTTTGGCCGTTGATTCCCGTATGACGCTTCTTCGCGCGCTGGGCTCTTCCGACCTCGAAGTCTTTCCGATCGCCCTCGGCGGCAACGTCTTCGGCTGGACCGCCGACCGGGCCGCGTCCTTCGCCGTGCTCGACGCCTACACGGCCGCCGGCGGGAACTTCGTGGACACCGCCGACGCGTACTCGGCCTGGGCGCCGGGCAACTCGGGCGGTGAGTCCGAGACCGTCATCGGCGACTGGCTGACCGCGCGCGGCAACCGCGCCGACGTCCTCATCGCCACGAAGGCCGGCGCCCACCCCTCGTACAAGGGGCTGTCCCCGGTCAACGTGAAGGCGGCCGCCGAGGCGTCGCTGCGCCGTCTGCGGACGGATCACATCGACCTCTACTACACCCACTACGACGATCCGTCCGTGCCGGTCGAGGAGTTCCTCGGGGCCCTGGACGAACTCGTACGCTCCGGCAAGGTACGCGCGATCGCCGCGTCCAACATCTCTCCCGAGCGGCTCCAGGAGGCCCTGGACGTCTCCGACCGCGAGGGTCTTCCGCGGTACGTGGCGCTGCAGGCCCAGTACAGCCTCGTCTCCCGTGACACGTACGAGGGTCCGCTGCGGGACGTCGCCTCGCGGGGCGGACTGGCCGCCGTACCGTATTACGGGCTCGCCTCGGGCTTCCTCACCGGCAAGTACCGGCCCGGTGCCGAGGTCGACAGTCCCCGGGCCGGTTCGGCGGGCAAGCACCTTCAGTCCGAGCGGGGGCGGCGGGTGCTGGCCGCGCTCGACGAGGTCGCGCAGGAGCGGGGGGTCGAGGTCGCGACCGTGGCCCTGGGCTGGCTGGCCTCCCGCCCCACGGTCGCCGTCCCCCTCGCCAGCGCCCGCACACCGTCACAACTCCCGGCCCTACTGGCCCTGGCAGACCTCGCCCTGACGGACAACGACCTCACCAAACTGACCCGCGCGTCTGAGTGAGCGCCGACACCGCGTTCTCTTAGGGGCGCGGGGAACGGCGCAGTCTTTGGCTCTTGGGGGCGCGGGGAACGGCGCGACCAGCCAAGGGCTCAGGAGCGGTACGGGTTGTACGCCGGATACCCCTGCGGCGGATACCCATAGCCCGGCCAGGGCACAGGCACAGGCACCGGCCCCGACGAAGCCGTGGCCCGCGCCGCATACGCGAGGGCCGGCCGAGCCGGCTCCCGACGGGCCCACAGCTCGTGGAGCAGCTCCCGCTCCCGCACGGCGAAGTCGGCACCCGCACGCCCCCGCCGCCCCCGGTGCCGCAGGAACGCCAGCGAGGTCGCGTACGCCTCGTACTCCGCCACCGCCCGCCCCGCGTCCCGCCCGCCGTGATGGGTGGCGTACTCCCGGGCCAGCCGCCGCGCCTTCATCGAGCCCAGTACGAACGGCTCGGGTGCGGCCAGCCAGCCGGCCACCGCGTACGAGGGCAGTTCCGTGCGGACCGTGCCCAGTTCGCGCTGCCGGGTCCAGACGGCCAGCCAGGTCAGCAGCCCGAAGGACGGGACCATGAAGGCCGCGTAGACCGCGAAGAAGCCGTACTCGCCGAAGGCCGACGAGCCGTTCCACATCGCGTGCATGCCCATCGCGAGCAGCAGCCCGACGATGGGGAGGAGGACGCGGCGCACCTGGTGGCGCTCCGCCGAGAGCGCCGCGATGCCGAAGCCGATGCCCGTCAGCACGGTGAACAGCGGATGCGCGAAGGGCGACATGATCACGCGTACGAAGAAGGTCGCCGCCGTGACGGAGAAGATGCCGGTGTCGCCCGTCAGCTGGTCCGTGCCGAAGGCCGTGCCCAGGTAGAGGATGTTCTCGGTGAACGCGAAGCCGGTCGCCGTGACGCCCGCTATCACCACGCCGTCGACTATCCCCGTGAAGTCCCGTCTGCGGAACAGGAAGACGAGCAGGACCGCCGCGGCCTTCGCCGACTCCTCGACGATCGGAGCTATCACGGTGGCGCCGAGGGTGTCCGCGTGGGACGGGTCCGCGGTGGTCGTCGCTATCCACTGCGTCGCGAAACTGTTCGCGACGATGGCTATCAGCGCGGCCGCGCAGGCACCCCAGGCGAACGAGAAGAGCAGGTTTCTCCAGGGCCCCGGGTCGACCCGGTCCAGCCAGCGGAACGCGGCGACCAGGAGCGGGACGGGCAGCACGGCGAGGCCGAGGCCCACCAGGAAGCCCTCCGTGCCGGTCTGTTTGCGGACGAGGGCCAGGATGACGAGGCCCGACAGGGTGAGCAGGGTGGTCAGCGCGGCGTAGCGCACCCACTTGCGCTTCCACCAGTGTGCGTGCCGACGGGCGCCTCCGGCGGGGAAGCCGGGGGGTGTCGGGGGTGGGGGGCTGGTGGCCATGACAAAAACCCTAACGAGGGAGGGGCGTGGCCCGCGAGAGCGCCCCTTCCGGGGGCTCAGGTGCCCGTGCTGTCCGTGCCATGCGGTACGCGGCGGAACAGGAGATCGTTCACCACGTGACCCTTGTCCAGGCCCTGGGACTCGAAGCGGGTCAGGGGGCGGAAATCGGGGCGGGGCGCGTAGCCGTTTGTGGGGCTGTCGGGAGTCGTGAGGCTGTCCGGAGTGGCTGGTGTGGCGGGCTGGGTGTTCTCGAAGTCCGGGTGCGCGGTGAGGACTTCGAGCATCACCTCCGCGTACGGCTCCCAGTCCGTCGCGCAGTGCAGCAGTGCGCCGGGGCGGAGGCGGGACGCGGCGAGGGTGAGGAACTCCGGCTGGATCAGGCGCCGCTTGTGGTGGCGCTTCTTGGGCCAGGGGTCCGGGAAGTAGACGCGCAGGCCGGCGAGGGAGTCCGGTGCCAGCATCTCGCGGAGCAGGATGACGGCGTCGCCGTTGGCCACGCGGATGTTGGACAGGCCTGCCTGGTCCGCGAGGTTCAGGAGGTTGCCCTGGCCCGGGGTGTGGACGTCCACGGCGAGGATGCCGGTGCCGGGATCGTCGGCGGCCATGCGGGCCGTCGCCTCGCCCATGCCGAAGCCGATCTCCAGGACGACCGGGATGTCGGCCGCGAAGAGTTCGGGGAGGTCGAGGGTCCGCTGTCCGTCGATGTCCAGGCCCCACTTGGGCCACAGCCGCTGCAACGCGTCCGCCTGGCCCTGGGTGACGCGGCTGCGGCGGGGCTGGAAGCTGCGGATCCGTCGCTCGAAGTGCGAGCCTGCCGGGTCGGGCTGGGGGCCGTCGGGGAAGCGAGGTTCGTTTCTGGGGCGGGGGGTTCTGGATGAGTCAGACACAGTGTGTCGATTTTACGGGTCGGGGGGCTGTCCGTCGTGGGTCGGGGGCGGAGCGGGTCGGGGCGGGTCGGGGTGGTGCGGGTACGTGGTGGGTCGGGGCCGTGCCGGTACGTCGAGTCCGCCGCCCCCGGGCATACGGAACTCTGCTGACAGGGCAGGGCATGTTCGGAAGAGCTACGCGGCGGACTGCGACGTACCGGCACGGCCCCTTCCGCCGGTACGAGGGTTCCGCCCGTTCGGGGAGGGTCCGCCCGTACGGAGGGTCCGCGTACGCGTCAGGTGGTTGCCAGGGACTTGAGGGCTCTCTGGGCTATTTCCCGGCCGATGGGGAGGGAGGCCGTGGCCGCGGGGGACGGGGCGTTCAGTACGTGGACCGTGCGGGGGCCCTCCTGGATCAGGAAGTCGTCCAGCAGGGTGCCGTCGCGCATGACCCCCTGGGCGCGGACGCCCGCGGATGCCGGGACCAGGTCGTCGGGGGTCACCGCGGGGAGCAGGCGGCGGACCGCGTGGGTGAAGGCTGCCTTGGAGACCGAGCGGTGCAGTTCTCCGGTGCCGTAGCGCCAGTGGCGGCGGGCTATGCGCCAGGAACCGGGCCAGGCGAGGGTCGAGCCCAGTTCGCGGGGGCGGACCGTACGCCAGTCGTAGCCCTCGCGGGCCAGGGCCAGGACCGCGTTCGGGCCGATGTGGACGCTGCCGTCGATGCCGCGGGTGAGGTGGACCCCCAGGAAGGGGAACGCGGGGTCCGGGACGGGGTAGACGAGGCCGCGGACCAGGTCGGGGCGGGCCAGGGTGTAGTACTCGCCGCGGAAGGGGACGATGCGCATCTCGGGCTCGTCGCCTGCGAGGCGGGCGATCTCGTCGCAGTGGAGGCCGGCGCAGTTGACCAGGACGCGGGCGCGGACGACCGTGCCGTCGTCCGTGCGGACGGCCACGCCGAGGTCGGGGCGGCGGTCGATGTACGCGGCCTTCGTGCCGTAGCGGATCTGGGCCCCGGAGGCGCTCGCGAGCTGTCGGGCCACCCCGACGAAGTCGCACACCCCGGTCGTGGCGACGTGGATCGCGGCGAGGCCCCGTACTTCCGGTTCGTACTCGCCGATCTGGCCGGCACCCAGCTCCCGCACCGGAATGCCGTTCTCCCGGCCGCGCTGTACGAGTGCGTGCAGGCGGGGGAGCTCGTCCCGCTCCGTGGCGACGATCAGCTTGCCGGTCACCGCGTGGGCGATGTCGTACTCCGTGCAGAACTTGACCATCTCGGCCGCGCCCCGCGCCGCGAACTGTGCCTTCAGGGATCCCGGGCGGTAGTAGATACCGCTGTGGATCACGCCGCTGTTGCGTCCCGTCTGGTGCCGGGCCGGGCCGGGCTCCTTCTCCAGCACCGTCACGCGCGTGCCCGGCGCGGCACGCGTGATCGCATACGCCGTCGACAGACCGACGATCCCGCCGCCGATCACGAGCACGTCACAGTCGTAAGCGATCTCCCGCACCATCCGCCCGTCCACCTCCGCTTCCGACTCAGCCACCTCCGATAGTGCACTGCGCCACTGACAACGCCTTCAAACCACCGATTCAGACGAACCCCATCCGCACCCACCCGACGTCATCATTGACAGTCATTGACAGTCATTGACAGTCATGGGCATCGGTCGTGTTCGTGGTGCCGGTCGCCTTCGTGGTGCCAGTCACGACCGGGGTGCGGGTGCGGGTACCGATTGAGGTTGGGGGCGCCCGTCTTTTTTAGGGGCGCGGGGAACTGCGCGCTCAGCCACGACGCACCCGCAGCTACAGGACCACCGCGGCCACATGTCCTCGGGGGCGCGGGGAACTGCGCAACCAGCCCCAGCGCACCCGCAGCCACGAAACCACCCCAGCCACGCAGCCGCGAAGGAAGCCTCAACCACTAGGCCGGTGCCATGAGCAGCGGCCTGGCCCGCTCCCGTAGCTCCACGACCCGCGGCTCGTCCCCGTATGGCTCCAGGCGGTGAAGGAGGTCCTTCACGTACTCGGTGGTGCGCGCGGAAGAGATGCGCCCGGCAACCTCCACCGCCCGCACCCCCTGCTCGCACGCCGCGTCCAGATTGCCCGATTCGAGTTCGGCGACCGCCGACACCACCAGGCGCAGCCCGTGGGAGCGTACGAACTCCTCCGTCGGCTTCGACAGGGCCTGCTCCGTGAAGCGGCGGACCTGGCGCGGAGCCTTCAGGTCGCGGTAGCACTCCGCCGCGTCGGCGGCGAAACGGTCGTACGAGTAGAAGCCGAGCCAGGACGGGTCCTGGTCGCCGTCCCGGGCGCGCTCCAGCCAGCCCTCGGCCGCCTTCAGGGCGCCGCCGGCCGCGTGGGCGTCACCCGCGCGCGCGTGGGCCCGCGCCTCGACCAGGCGGAAGAAGCTCATCGTGCGGGCGGTGGCCAGGCCGCGGTTACGTTCGCAGGCGGCCTGCGCGAGGTCCACGCCCTCGTCGCCGAAGCCGCGGTAGGTCGCCTGGAGGGACATGGAGGCCAGTACGTAACCGCCGAGCGGCACGTCCGCCGCCGCGCGGGCCAGGCGAAGGGCCTGGATGTAGTAGCGCTGCGCGGCTTCCTGCTGGCCCGTGTCGAAGGCCATCCAGCCGGCGAGGCGGGTGAGTTCGGCGCTCGCTCCGAAGAGGGCGCGGCCGACCTCGTCCGAGTACGAGCCCAGGAGCAGCGGTGCCGCCTCGACCCGTAAACACTCCGGCACCATGGACGAACGCCAGTCGCCGCCTCCGTACTTGGAGTCCCAGCGCCTGGCGTCCTCGGCGGCCTCCCGCAGCTTCAGTACGTCGCTGTGGCCGACTTTCAGCGGTGCTCCGGAACCCTCCAGCGGGCCGGCGTCCCGTGCCACCGAGCTGTCGGCCGGGGTTATCAGCCAACGGGAGGCGGGGGTCGCGTACGCGCTCACCGCGAACGATCCGGCGAGGGACTGCCAGATGCCGCCGGAGCCCGCCCGGCGTCCGGCGAGGTCGAGGCGGTACAGATCCGTCGCCGACCGCACGGCCTGTCCTACGTCGCGGGGGAAGGCGAGGCCCACCTCGGGTGCGGGATCCGCGTCCGCCAGGCCGATCTCGTGGAGCGGCACCGGGCGGCCGAGTTTCTGGCCGATGGCAGCGGCGATGAGGTGCGGCGCGGCACCTTGCGGCACCATGCCTTTCGACACCCAGCGCGCCACCGACGTCTTGTCGTAGCGAAGAGTCAACCCGCGTTGAGCGCCAAGATCGTTGACGCGACGCGCGAGTCCTGCGTTGCTGATTCCCGCGAGGGCGAGAACGGTGCCGAGTTTTTCGTTCGGCCCGCGTTGCTCCCTGGACATGCGCCACCCCTCGACACAGACGGCTGCCGCGCGGGTTCAGCCACGCGGCATTCGTGCTGTGTCTCCCCGGGTGCCAGCCCCTGGAACCTCACCCGCAAAAGCACGTGGCTGAGCCCTCAGGAATATGCCTCCCGCGAAAACACAGGCAAACACAGGGTAGTTCGCCGCATCCCAAGCGTTAAGGGGCATTGTTCCGGATGGCGGGATTGTGGTCCGCGGGTCAGCACGGAGCGTCGTGTCGTGCTCCCGCTGTGTGGCAGTGCGCCCGTCCGTGCGCTCTTCTCCGGCCAACGGGGGAGCGCTTCCATGGATGTTGCGTGGGTCGGCCCGCTGTACTGGATCCAGTGGGCTGGGGGACACCGCCGCCTACATCCCCGCGGGCGGCGGACCGGTCCGGGAGGCGGAGTCCGCCTCCCGGACTGTGCATTGCGCACGGCCTGTACGGAGCGTGTGCACCGCTGTCTGTCCATCCCCGATTTGGCTGAATGTCGCCCCTGCCTTCCTGGGTCAAAAACCGCGTCTACCACGGTACTTGAGGGCGCGTTGGGTGTTTTTGGGGAGCGTATCGGGGGCGCATTCACGTCGTAGCCCCTGAGTCAATTCTCGGCGATCGCCTTTCATCGCGCGTGAGTTCACCGCCGATGGGGCATCTCCAAGGGGCGCACTCCGGGGAGCGCAAGCGGCCCCGTCGGCCCTCCGGCGCGCTTTCTTCGTGGCAGCATGGTGACCGGTTCGTGCGGTGCACTGGTTGTCCACAGCCTGTGGAGGCGGCGATGCGATGGTTGGTGGGATGGAGCAGCACCGCCGCTCGTGCGCCTGAGATCGGTTCGGCGGGTGCGACCGGCGGCGACGGGGAGACGGTGCATCCGGTCGGGTCCCAGCTCCTGTGGGGTGACCCCGATCCGCTCTGGGCGGTCGGCGACTGGCGCCCCGACGAGGTGCGCGTCGTCAAGGCCGACGACCAGAACCGGATGGCGGTGCTCGGTACCTGCGGCGCCTCCGACGAGGAACTGCGCGTGGGCCTGTTCGCCGCGCGAGGCGGGGCACTTCGGCATCTGACGGCCTGGTCCGGCAGCTACACGGCCGTCGTCCAGGTGGGCCGACGGGTCATGGTCTGCGGCGATCTGGCAGGCGTAAGGCCGGTGTTCTACACACCATGGGCCAGCGGTACGGCCTACGCGACCGCCGCCCTGCCCCTCGCCGACCTCATCGAGGCAAACCTCGACTTCGGGCATCTGGCGGCCCTGCTCGCGGCTCCCGACGTACCGGCCGCCCTCCAGGACTCGACCCCCTACGAAGGCGTGCGGCGCATTCCGCCGGGGCACGCGCTGATCCTGCGCGCCGGGGCGCGGGAGATCGCCGGGTACGAGCCGGTGGCCTCCCTCGCCGTCGCGGCCCCCATCGCCGACGCCGACAGCGCGGTGGACGGCGTCCGGGACGCGCTCGTGGAGGCCGTACGCACCCGGCTCGCCGCCCCCAGGCACGTACCGGGAGCCGACATAGACCCTGGACCCGTCCCCGGCATGGGGCCCGCCGAGCGGCGCGCCGCACGCGGGATGCCCGTGCCCGGCATCGGGGCCGACCTCTCCGGAGGACCCGCTTCCGGCACGCTCGCCCTGCTCGCCGCCGGCCTGCCCGGCGCCCCCGGCACCGTCCTCGGGCACGGCACGGGCGCCGGTGAACGCCTCCTCGCAGTCACCTTCAACGACATGGTGGTGAAGGGCCGGGAGGCCGAACTGGAACGGGCCGGCACGCTCGCCGCCAACCCGCGCCTGCACCACGTCGTGGTGGCCGGCGGCGAAGAGGTCCTCCCCTACGCCGATTTGGAGGGCCCGCTGACCGACGAGCCGGGCCCCTCCCTGGTGACGGCCGCCCGCCATCGCGCGCGCCTGGCCTCCGGCAGCGCGGACCACTTCACGGGATACGGCGCCCGACAGGTACTGGACGCACACCCGGCCCGCCTCGCGGACCTGCTCATGGACCGCAAACGACGCCACCTGGTGCGTCCGGTGGCGGCGCTCACGAAGGCCGACGGCTCCGTCATGGTCCCCGCGCGGGTGTACGGCGCGGCGCGCAAGCTGTCCCGTACGCCCTACCTGGCAGGCGTCGACGGCCTGGCCGACCAGTTGCTGCACAAGCGGTTCGACGAACCGGCAGGCGCCGTAGGCGCGTCCCTCGCCGCGCTCACGTGGGCCAGACCGGGTCCCGCCGCGCGCTGGCTGACCGGTGAGGCCCTCGCTGAAGTATCGGTTCGCCTGACGGGCGCGACGACCCGCGCGAGCATCGGTCCCGGTCAACGGCCGGGCGATTTCCGAGCCCGTTCCGCGCTCACCAGGCACGCCGCGGACCTCCGGATCCTGGAGCAGGCCGCGGAGGTCCGCTTCCAGCGACTGCACGCGCCGTTCCTCGACAACCAGGTCGTACGCGCGTGCCGTGCCCTTCCCGAGGCGCTGCGCGTCCTGCCGGGGGCGCGGGCCGAGATCCTCCGTACGGTCCTGGAGGGGGCCGGGGTGGCCGACCTGCCGCCCGGCTGGGGCGCCCCCTCCCACGCGTCCTCGACCGCAGCCGCCCGCACCGGGCTGCGGGTCGCCGTGGACGAACTGGTCGCCCTCTTCGACACGCCTCTCCTCGCCCAGGCGGGCCTGGTCGAGGCCCGCGTCGTCCGCAAGGCCCTCCGGGCGGCGGCCGACGGCGAGCCCCTGCCCCTGGAGGGCCTCGCCGACCTGGTCTCCCTGGAACTGTGGCTCCGCCGCCTCCTGGACCGCCGCGGAACCTGCTGGACAGGCACCCCGGCCCGCCAACGCGCCGTCCCGGAGGGGATCCGTCCGCAACGGGGGGCGCTGGGAGCGGGCGCGGGCAGGTAGGAAGGGCTTCACCTTTCAGCCCGTCCGGCGTTTGAGGACGAACGCGTTCAGCGCGATGGGGGTCTGGGGCGCAGCCCTCAGGTCAGTGACGGGAACGGGTAGGGGCGGCGGGGGCGACCAAAAGCTCCCGCCCACCCCCACCGCACCGGCGACAATGCCCCCGTGCGGTACAAAATTCTGGGCGTCACCCAGGCCACGGACGACCAGGGCGGCACCCTCCCCCTGAGTGGCCCCCGCCTGCGCGCACTCCTCACGGCCCTGGCCCTCCGAACACCCCGCCCCACACCCCCGCAGACCCTCATCGAAGAGGTCTGGCCGGACAACCCCCCGAACGACGCCCCCGCCGCCCTCCAGGCCCTCGTGGGCCGCCTGCGCCGAGCCCTGGGCAAGGACGCCGTCACCTCGGAGCCGGGCGGCTATCGCCTCGACGCCACCCCCGAGGACGTGGACCTGTTCGTCTTCGAGCGCCTGGTCCGGGAGGGCAGGGCCCGCCTGGCCGAGGAGCCTGCCGCCGCCGCCCGGATCCTCCGCGAGGCCCTGGGCCTGTGGCGGGGCCCGGCCCTGGCCGACCTCCCCGACCGCGCCACCGCCGCGACCCGCCCCGAGTCCCTCCGCCAGGAGGCGACACGCGCGCGCGTGGAGGCGGATCTGCGCGACGGCCACGCCCACGAGGCCGTACCGGAGCTGACGGCGCTCACCGAGATCCACCCGTACGACGAATCGCTGCACGCCCTCCTCGTCCGGGCCCTGCGTGACACGGGCCGCCCGGCGGACGCGCTGGCGGCGTACGAGAGGGCCCGCCGTGCCCTCGCCGACGGCCTGGGCACGGACCCCAGCCCGGAGCTGCGCGCCCTGCACGCCCAACTGCTGAACCCACAGCCCACGCCCGCACCTACTCCCGCTTCCACGCCTCCACCCAGCCCGTACGCGTCCACGTCCGCGGCCGTCACCCCCGCCCAGCCCGAGCCGGCGGGCAACATCCGTCCCCGGTTGAACTCGTTCGTGGGCCGGGAATCCGAACTCGACGCGATTCGTTCCGAACTGGACAGGGCCCGCCTCGTCACGCTCACCGGACCGGGCGGTTCAGGAAAGACCCGCCTCGCCGAGGAGGCCGCCTCCGGACATCCGCAGGCCTGGCTGGCCGAGCTCGCCCCGCTCGACCGGCCGGAGGCGGTGCCCGGCGCGGTCGTCAGCGCCCTCGGTCTGCGGGAGACCGCGCTGATGACCCACGAGATGGCAGGCCAGCAGGACGATCCGGTCGCCCTGCTCGTCGAGCACTGCGCCTCGCGCAGCCAGCTCCTGATCCTCGACAACTGCGAACACGTCATCGACGCGGCGGCCGAGCTGGCCGAGACGCTCCTGACCCACTGCCCGGGCCTCACGATCCTCGCCACCAGCCGTGAACCCCTGGGAGTCCCCGGTGAGTCCGTGCGCCCGGTCGAGCCCCTCCTCCCGGACCCCGCTCACCGCCTCTTCAGGGAGCGCGCCGCGGCGGCCAACCCGGACGGCGACGTCACCGGCGACGACTCCGTCGACGAGATCTGCCGACGCCTGGACGGTCTGCCCCTGGCCATCGAGCTGGCCGCCGCCCGGCTGCGGATGCTCACCCCGCGCCAGATCGCCGACCGCCTCGACGACCGCTTCCGCCTCCTCACCTCCGGCAGCCGTACGGTCCTGCCGCGCCAGCAGACCCTGCGCGCGGTCGTCGACTGGTCCTGGGACCTGCTCGACGAGCCCGAGCGGACCGTCCTGCGCGAGGTCTCCGTCTTCGCGGGCGGCTGGGACCTGGAGGCCGCGGAAGCCGTGTGCAGCGGGCCCGTGGCCGAGATCGTCGGAGCGCTCGTCGACAAGTCCCTGGTCGTCGCGACGCCCGGCCGGCCAGGCGTCGGCGGGATGCGTTACCGCATGCTGGAGACGATCCACGAGTACGCCGTGGAGCGCGTCGCCGAAACGCCCGAGCTGCGTGCCGCGGCCGAGCGACGGCATCGCGCGTGGGTCCGCGCGCTGGTCGAGAAGGCGGACCCGCTCCTCAGGTCCGCCGACCAGCTCCGGTGGATCGGCCGCCTGGAGAGCGACCTGGACAACATCCGCGCGGCCCTCCACCGCAGCGTCGTCGCCGCGGACGAGCCGGAGGCGGCGGCACTGGTTCTCGCCATGGGCTGGTTCTGGTGGCTGCGCAACTTCCGCCGGGAGGGCGCGACCTGGACCAACCGGGTCCTGCGCCTGGGAGCGGCACTCGACGCCTCCACCACCGGTCGGGACCTCGCCTCCACCACCGGTCAGGATCTCGGCCCCACCAGCGGTTCCGCGGGCACCCACCTCGACACCGTCGCCCTCGCCGAGGCGCTTCTCGACTCCACCGACCCCCTGGGGGCAGGTCTCGACCTAGTCGACCCCACCTGGGCCTTCCTCGCCGATCCCCATCCCGATTCCCGGGGCCGAGGAGGGGACGGCCATCCCCCGCACCGGGCCCGCGTCAAGCTGCGGCTGCTGCAGCTCTTCCTGGCGGCGGAGCTCGGGAAGGTGCCGCTGAAGGACGAGCGGACGGTGGAGTACGTCACGTGGCTGCGGGACACGCTGGCGCGCGGTGGCCCGGACGCGGCGAGCTTCCCCGGCATCCTCTGGCCGCTGATCGGGTTCCTGATAGGCACCGACGGCCTCGGCCACACCGACAGCGCGGGCAACACCGGCGGCGTGCGCGACACGATGGAGACCTCGCTCGCCAACTGCCGTGCGTACGGCGGCGAGTGGGAGGTCGGCATCGCCCTGTTGTTCTGTGTGCACGTGGCCGTCGACCTGCCCGGCGGCATGCGGTACGTCGACGCCTACACCGAGGAGCTGCGGGCCGTCTCCCGGCGCGTCGGCGACCGGTGGATGCGTGCCCAGGTGTGCGGGGTGGGCGGCGAGACCGCCATGGCACGCGGTCGGTTCGAGGAGGCGAAGGGGGAGTTCGAGGAGGCGCTGCGGCTCGCCCACGAGGTGGGTGCGAACGCGGAGAAGCCGTTTCTCATCGCCCGGCTCGGCGAGATCGCCTACCGGCAGGGCGACCGGACCGCCGCCCTCGGCGCCCTGGACGAGGCGACGGCCGCGGCCGATCGCTACGCCGTGCCGGACTCACGGGCGTTCGTCCTCCTCGTGCGAGCGCAGATGGCGGTCGACGACCGGGAGTTCGGCCGGGCGCGCGAGTTGTGGGAGGCGGCCCGCCTGGAGACGACCCGGGGCACACCGCCGCCCCAGTTCATCGCCGCGCTCAACGGCGTCGACGGGATTCTCACCGCCGTCGAGTCGGGTCCCGGGCACGGGCTGCGCAAACTGGCCGCCGGTCTGCGCGAGGCCGCGGCGGGGAGATGCGCCGAGGTGGTCCTCGCCACGCTGGCCGAGCAGGCGGCGGGAGTCCTGTCGGATGTCGGCGATCACGCGCGCGTGGTCCGCGTTCTCACGGTCGCCTCCCGCTGGCGCGAAGGCCATCCGCGCCCGCTGCCCGAGCGGGTGGACCTCGAACGCGTCGAGGCCACGGCTCTGGCCGAGCTCGGCCGTCAGGCCTACGACACCGAGCGCGCCGCCGGTGACGCGCTCACCCTGGACGACGTCCTGAGGGAACTGGCCGAGGCATCGGCGGCGGCCGGTTCCTGAGGAATCGGCCGAGGCGTCACCGACAGCTGATTCCTGAGGATTCGGCCGAGGGTCACCGGCACCTGAACCGTGAGTCGGCCCAGTCCGCCAGTGCCACCGAGTCGAAGGAGGAGTGCGGCTCGACGACCAGGCGGATCGTCTTCCTGCCGGTCAGATCCACGTGCACGGGCACCGCGGCCCCGCCTCCGCGGACCGGCCCCGACCGCCACATCCGCACACCGTCCGCGAAGACGGAGAACCGCACCTGGCCCAGCCCCATCGTCAGGTCGTCCACACCGACCATCGCGTCGTACGAGGAACACGTGCGGTTGAGGTCGATGGTGACCGAGGAGGCGCCGTGCACGGTGACACCGTTCGTGTACTGCTTGCCGGCGACGGACATGCCGTACCGCTGCCAGACCCAGCTGCTCTCGCCGAGCCGCATCTCGGGCTCGGTGCCGTCCCCGGTGACGCCGTACTCCAGCTGGTTCCACCGGAAGTCCTCGGGGGCCGGTGGCGGCGGAGGGGGAGCGGGAGCGGGGGGCGGCGTGGGCTTCGGCGTCGGTGCGGGCGTGGGCGTGGGTGTCGAGGTGGGCGTCGGTTTCGGCTCCGGGGCGGGCCGGGGCGCGCGGGGCGGGGTCGGTTCCGGCTTCGGCGAGGCCGCGACCACCACGGGCTCGGGTCCGGCCTTCGGCGGCTCCGAGGACGGTGACGGCGACGGCGTGGGCACCTTCGGTTCGACGACCGGATCGGGCGGGCGCGGCCCGGCCTCGTCCTTCTTCGCCGCCGTGTCGTCGCCCGCGAGCGCGAGCACCACCGTGGCGACGGCCACCGCGACGACACCTGCCACGATCCCGGCCTTCACGGGTGTGCCGAGCCCTTCCGCCGCGGCCCCGCCGGCGCCCGCGCCGCCGCCCGAGGTGCCACCCGCCGCGGACGCGGCGCCCGCGGCCCCGGCCGCACCCACGCCGGTCCCGCCGGCGATGAGGGCAGCCGCCTTCGCGTACCCGGCGGCACCGAACCAGCCGATGACCGCCACCGGTACGACGGCGGGGATCCCGCTCGCGACATCCTTGATCTGCCCGGCGGCGAGCCGGCACCTGGCGCACTCCTCCAGGTGCTTGCGCAGCCCGCGCTCGGCGCGCGTGCGCAGCCCGCCCCGCGCGTACGCGCCGAGCCGGTCGGCGTAGCGCGCGCACTCCTCGTCCATGGTGAGCGTGGTGCTCACATGGGCCTGCAGATAGGCCTGCTTGAGGCCTTCACGGGCCCGACTGGCCAGTACGCGCGTGCCGTTGGCGTCCAGCCCGAAGAGCGTGGCGACCTCGCTGGGCGACTCGTCCTCGACCTCGGTGTGCCACAGCACGGCCTGCCAGCGCTCCGGCAGCGAACGGAACGCCTGCATGGCCATGGACTGCTCGGCCTCGTGCATGGCCCGTACGTCCGCGCCCAGCTCGTGGCCCGCTTCGAAGGAACCGCCGGGTGTGGTGCCGTCCACCGTCTCGGAGCCGCGCGCGGCCTGGGCCGCGAACACGGCGAAGTCGTCGACCAGGTGCTCCCGCCGCGCCGACTTGGTCCAGCCCGCGGCGACGCGTCGTACGGTCGTCAGCAGGTAGGCGCGTACGGAGTGCTCGGGGCCGCTGCCGCCGCGGACGGCCTGGAGCATGCGGGCGAAGACCTCGGCCGTGAGGTCGTCCGCGGTGTGGGCGTCGCGGCAGCAGGTGCGCGCGTACCGGCGGACGGCGTCCGCGTGCCGCCGGTACAGCTCCTCGTAGGCCGTGTCGTCGCCCGAGCGCATCCAGCCGATCAACTCGGCGTCGGCAGGTGGCAGTTCGACCGGCTCGACCGGTGGCGGCAGCACTCCGCCGTCGTGCTGCTCCCGCCACTCACGCCGCTCGCGCTGTGGCGGGACAACGGCTTCCGGTACGGCGCTCCTGAGCGGCTCGTCCTGATCGTCAACGCTCATCGCGGAAAGCCCCCGCCTGCACACTCGGACCCGAACACCGGGAAAGCGTGCCACAGGGACCCACCGCTGTTACCCACAGGAACGCGGTAACCACTCGTCCGAATGGATCACCCGAACGGGGCTTGACGAACGGGCAGGGCCCCGCCTCGCCCCGTCAGAGGCGAAGCCGGACCCCGTCAGGGGCGGGGCGCCGTGACCTACGAGCCTTTGCCGAGAGCACGCGCCCAGCCCTCACGAAGCCGGGGCTCCCCCGAAGGACCCCGCCCCGTCAGGGACGCGGGGAACTGCGCGCCCAGCCCTCACTGACCCGCATCCGTCAGAAGCCGTGAACCCTCGGCTCAAGCCAACCCGCCCCCGCCGAGAGCAATCCGCCCCTGCCGGAGGCGATCCGCCCTTCGCCGGAGGCAACGTCACACCCGGCTGTCCGACGAGGGCCGGGACCGAAGCCCTTCCAGCAGGATGTCCAGCAACCGCGCCGACGCAGCAGCCTGCTGCGCCGCGTCCGGCAGCGAGGGCGCCGCCGTGGCGATCACCAGCAGCACGTCCGACACCGTCACGTCCGTACGCAGCTCGCCCGCCGCGCGAGCCCGCTCCACGAGCCGGCCCACGACATCGAGGAGCTGGGCCGCCCCGGCGTCGTCCTCGTCCGGCTCCCCGACGGAAGCCGGCCGCTGCTCCACGAGCCGCAGTTCGGGCCCGGCGGGCTGGGACCGCTGCTGCGGCACCCGCGCCCCGTCGAGCACCGAGGCTCCGTCGAGAACCGAGGCCCCGTCGAGGCCGGAACCGTCGTCGCCGACACCCACCCGCAGCACCTGCGGCGGGAGCAGCCGTCCGGCGCCCGAGGCCACCGACGTCCGCAGGAAGCGCGAGAGCGCCGACCACGGCTCGTCCTCCTGCCCGAGCGCGGAACGCGCCTGATCGGTCAGCCGGGAGGTCTCCTCCTCGGCTATGCGCCGGACCAGGACGTCCTTGCTCGGGAAGCGCCGGTACACCGTGCCGACACCGACCCTCGCGCGCCGTGCCACGTCCTCCATCGGGGCGCCGTACCCCAGCTCGCCGAAGACCTCACGTGCCGCGCGAAGTACGTGCTCCAGATTGCGCTGTGCGTCCACGCGCAGTGGCGTCGTGCGCGATACGTCCCCCGCGCGTCCGTTCCCCGCCGCCGCCCCGACCGCGCCGCCCGTTGGAAGGGCGGACGCAGATGTCCAATGAGTGTCCTGAATATGCATGTGTGTTCCCCCGGTAATGACGTCTCCCCCCGGAGACTCTCCCCGCCATCGACAGACCGGAGTCAGTGGAACAGCCTTCGCCGTAGGACCCCGCCTTACGGACCCGTCGAGCGCATCCCCCTACACCCCGATGACACACGAACATAGTTGAGGCGGAGTCAATTCAGAAGGGGGAGGTTCCGCACGGAGCGCCCCCCGATCGGAGTACGGGCCGGTTACGTCCCGGTTGCGCCCCCTAATGCCACCCCGCTCACACCTGCTGACCTGCGAATCTTCCGCGCGCTCCGGCGAACGGGCCCGGCCCGCGCGTCTTCGACGGCCGGTCACACAAATTGACGGGCCTGTGGACAAACGCCGGTAGCCGGTGCGTCATGGGTGAGTGAAGGAACGTGCGCGCATTCTCGTTGTCGGCGGCGGCTACGTCGGGATGTACACCGCCCTGCGTCTCCAGCAGAAGCTCAGACCGGAGCTGAGGCGGGGGGACGTGGAGATCACCGTGGTCACCCCCGACCCGTACATGACCTATCAACCGTTCCTGCCGGAGGCGGCCGCGGGCTCGATCTCACCGCGCCATGTCGTCGTACCCCTGCGCCGCGTCCTCGACCGGTGCCGCGTCGTCATCGGCGAGGCCAGGTCGATCGACCACGCCAAACGCACCGCGACCGTCGCGACCCTGGCCACCGAGGAGGAGGGCACCGGGCCCGACCAGATCGCGTACGACGAACTCGTGCTGGCCCCCGGTTCCGTCTCGCGCACCCTGCCGATCCCCGGCCTCGCCGAGTTCGCCATCGGCTTCAAGACCGTCGAGGAGGCCATCGGCCTGCGCAACCACGTCATCGAACAGATGGACATCGCCTCCTCCACCCGCGACCCCGCGATCCGCGACGCCGCCCTGACCTTCGTCTTCGTGGGCGGCGGCTACGCCGGAGTGGAGGCGCTCGGCGAGCTGGAGGACATGGCCCGGTACGCCTCCCGCTACTACCACAACGTCAAGGCCGACGACATGAAGTGGATCCTCGTCGAGGCCTCGAACCGCATCCTCCCCGAGGTCGGCGAGGAGATGGGCAAGTACACCGTCACCCAGCTGCGCCGCCGCAATATCGACGTACGCCTCCACACCCGACTCGACTCGTGCACCGACCGCGTCGCCGTCCTCAGTGACGGGGCCCGCTTCCCGACCCGCACGGTCGTGTGGACCGCCGGCGTGAAACCCCACCCGATCCTGGCGGCCACCGACCTGCCGCTGAACGAGCGCGGCCGGCTGCGGTGCACCGCCCAGTTGACCGTGGACGGCACCACGCACGCGTGGGCCGCGGGCGACGCCGCCGCCGTACCCGACGTGACCGCGTCAGAGCCCGGCACGGAGACGGCCCCCAACGCGCAACACGCCGTGCGCCAGGCCAAGATCCTCGGCGACAACATCGCGCACTCCCTGCGCGGCGAGTCGCTGGAGACGTACTCCCACAAGTACGTGGGCTCGGTCGCCTCCCTGGGGCTGCACAAGGGTGTCGCACACGTCTACGGGCGCAAGCTGAAGGGATACCCTGCCTGGTTCATGCACCGCGTCTACCACCTGAGCCGGGTGCCCACCTTCAACCGCAAAGCCCGCGTGCTCGCCGAATGGATCCTGTCGGGCCTCTTCAAGAGGGAGATCGTCTCTCTCGGTTCGCTCGAACATCCCCGTGCGGAGTTCGAACTCGCGGCCGGTGGAAAGCCTCCTCGGGACCACCCGAAGGGGTCGTCCTGACCGGAGCCAGGAACTCCGCCCGCGGGACCGGCGTCTGACGAATGTCGGCCCGGTCGGACACACTGGTCCATCACGACCATGGGCGGGCCGACCGCTCGCCCTTCGATCCCACGAGGCCTGTCCCACAGTGAACTTCACGCGCTGGAGCGCTCGGCTCCCCGGAACGCAGCGCCGCACCGCAGCGCGGACCGACGGACTGCCCACGGCACTCCCTTCGGAGGGCTCCGTGCCCGCGGCACGCGCCGAGCGACCCACCGCCGAAGGGACCTCGGTCGCGCTCGCCCCCGCCGTGGACGAGCTGCCGGTCCGCGAGGTCCTGGACCGCATCCCGGCCCTCGTCGCCCTGGTCCACGGACCGGAGCACCGCGTCGCGTACGTGAACGACGCCTATGTGGCGGCCTTCGGCGTCCGCCCGCCCGGCGAACCCGCGCGCGACGCGCTGCCGGAGCTGGCAGAGATCGGCCTGATGCCGCTCCTCGACCAGGTCCTGCGCAGCTCCAAGCCGCGTACGGTCAAGTCCCGCAAGGTCCCCGGCGGCCGGTCGTACACGTTCACGTGCACCCCCGTCGAGGTCTCGGCCACTCCGGAAGGCGGCGGTGTACTGATCTTCGCCGCGGACGTCACCGACCACGCCGAGGCCGCCGAGCGGCTGCGGGCCAGCGAGCGCAGACAGCGCGAGACCGCCGTCACCCTCCAGCGCTCCCTGCTGCCCCAGGAACTCGAAGAGCCGGACGACCTGCGCGTCGCCGCGACCTACCACCCCGGCGGCACGGAGGCCGCGGTCGGCGGCGACTGGTACGACGTGATCACCCTCGGCGGCGGCCGAACCGCCCTCGTCATCGGCGACGTCATGGGCCGCGGGATCCGCGCGGCGGCCGTCATGGGCCAGCTCCGCACGGCGGTCCGCGCGTACGCCCGCCTGGACCTGCCCCCGCACGAGGTCCTCCAGCTCCTCGACGGCCTCGCCATGGAGATCGACGCCAACCAGATCGCCACCTGCGTGTACGCGGTCCACGACCCGAACGAGGGACGGCTGGTGTACGCATCCGCCGGCCACCTCCCGATCCTCGTCCGCGACGAGAGCGGCGCCGTCCTGCGCGCCGACGAGCCCACCGGACCCCCGCTCGGCACCGGCGGCTGGATGCACGCCTCGGGCTCGGTGCCGCTGGGCCCCGGCTCCACCGCCGTGCTCTACACCGACGGCCTGGTCGAGCGCCGGGACGCGGACCTCGACGAGGGCATCGCCACCCTGGAGGGCGCACTCGCCGGCGCCACCGGCACACCCCAGGTGGTCTGCGACCGACTGGTCCGCTCGATGGGCGTGACGGCCGAACACGACGACGACGTGGCCGTCCTGGTCCTCCAGCACCCGGCGCGTACGGGCCCCGACGGCGACCTCTTCCGCAACGCGGCCCTGGAACTGCTCGGCGGCACGGAAGCGGCCCCACGCGCGCGTGCCTTCGCCTCCGGCGTCCTCACCAGCTGGCGCTTCGCACCCGACCTGCACGACCTCGGCGTGCTGGCCGCCAGCGAGCTGGTCGCCAACTCCCTCCAGCACGGCACCCCGCCGATGCGCCTCAGACTCCGCCGCACCGACCGCCGGCTGATCGTCGAGGTCACCGACGGCGACGACCACCTGCCGCGCCGCCGCCGCGCCGAACCGGCTGACGAGTCGGGCCGCGGCATCGCGATGATCGCCACCATCGCCTCGAACTGGGGCTCCCGCCGCGCCCCGGGCGGCGGCAAGGCGGTCTGGTGCGAGTTCGCGCTTCCCCGCACCACCTGACGCGCTTCCGCGCGCCCCCGTCCGGCAGCAGGGTCAGGCCGCGGTCCGGACCGAATCCGAATCCGCCGGAGCCCCGCCCCGCACCACGACCCGGCTCTTCGCCAGCGAGGGCTGGTTCTGCACAGGAGTGAGCTGCCGCCCCAGCCGCACCGCCAGGAACGTGATCCCCAGCGAGAACACCAGAAACGTCACGATGTACGGAGCGTGCAGCGAGGCACCCATCGGGCCGCCCACCGCCGGACCCACCGCGAGGGCGAGCTGCTTCACCAGGGCGAAGGCCGAGTTGTACTGGCCTGCCATCCCGCTCGGCGCCAGATCCGCGACCAGCGGCGCCACGGTCGGCGACAGCATCGCCTCCCCGAGCCCGAACAGCGCGTACGTCGACACGAACGCGGCCGTCGCCATGGCCTGACTGCCGTGCCCGAGCCCCGCGTACCCGGCGATGACCCAGGCGAAAGCCCAGATCAGTCCGACCGCGCCGATGACCCGGGACCGCTTGCGCCGCTCGACGAACTTCAGCACGGCGAACTGCGCGACGACGATCATCGCCGTGTTCGCGGCGAGCGCCGTACCGAGCGCGGAGGTGGAGATACCGGCCGCCTCGACGCCGTACGCGCTGAGCCCCGACTCGAACTGTCCGTAACAGGCGAAGAACAGCACGAAGCCCACCACGCACAGCTGCACCATGGCCCGGTTGCCGAGCAGCTGCTTCCAGCTGCCCCCGGCCTGCCCGGGCGCACCCTCGACCTTGGGCGCCCGCGGCATCCGTACGGTCGCCATGACCACCACGAGCAGCAGGAACATCGCCGCCTCGATCGCGAACAGCAGCGTGAACGAACTCGCCCGCGAGGCGTCGACGAGGTGACCGCCGATGAGCCCGCCGACCCCGAGGCCGAGGTTCTGCAGGAAGAACTGGGTGGCGAAGGCGCGCGAGCGGGTTTCGGCGGTCGAGCACTCGACGATCATCGTCGCCAGCGCGGGCTGCATCACGGCCTGCCCGGCACCGAGCGCGGCCGCGGACATCAGTACGGCCGTGGAGCTGCTCGCCAGCCCCAGGCTCAGCGAGCCGGCGGCGGCGGTGACCAGGGCGAGGAGCAGTACCGGCAGCGGGCCGCGCCGGACGATGGCCCGCCCGGCGAACGGCAGCACCACGAGCGCGGCCACGGCGAAGACGGCGAGCACGAGCCCCGCCGTCATGGCACCGAGATCCCGTACCTGCGCCACGTAGACGTACAGATAGGGGACGGTAAAACCGAGGCCGAACGCGCTGAGTGCGTTGCCCACATGGATCCGGCGCATCTCCGCGCCCATCGCCCTGGTCACTTTCACCTGCCTTGATCGAGAAGTCTTACGCTTGCCTCAGGAGTTAGAGGTGAAGACTTCGAAGCTAAAGTTCGAAGCTAAACAGTACATCTCAAAGGACTTCAACGCCAAGCGGGTGCGTGCCATACTGCGGCCATGGGTGACACCCCCGCCGTGAACGAGCCGACGCTCGACGAGCAGATCGCCGCCTACCAGCGCGAGTTCCAGGACCTCGACCCCCAGGTCGAGAAGATCGTCTCGGCGCTCGGCCGCCTCAACCGGCGCATGAACGTCGCGTACGGCCGCCAGACCGCCGCTCTCGGCATCAGCAACGCCGAGTGGGAGGTCCTCAAGGCGCTCGTACTGTCGGGTGCGCCCTACTGCCTGGGCCCGAGCGACCTGGCGAAGCGGCTCGGCCTCACTCCGGCAGCGATGACGCACCGGATCGACCGGATGGTGGCGGAGGGGCTCGTCACCCGGGAGCGAGACGAGTCCAACCGGGTCCGCGTCATCGTGGAGCTCACGGACGAGGGCCGCGAGAAGTGGCTGGAGGCCATGCGCCTCGCCACTGTCTTCGAGGAGGACCTGCTCCAGGACCTCTCGCGGGACGAGCGCGGTGTCCTGGAAGAGGTGCTGGCCCGGCTGCTGCGCCGCGTGGAGGATGCCCAGCCGGACGCCGGCGGCCGGCTCACCGACCTCGACTGAGGCCTGTACGGCCCGAGTTGGGGTTTGACGGCGAGGCGGCCGGGGCAGACTTGACACTCACCCCGTGGATCCGTAAGGTTCTTCGAGTTGCCACGGAGCCGTAACGGTTCTGCGACAGCACATCCGCCGCGGATGCGGCACACCAAACCACCAGCACGATCTCCCAACGGGATTGAATTTCGGCGTGCCCGAATTCATTTCGATTTGGGGTCGGCGGCTCCGATTAGGAACTGCCGAGAGGATCCGCTAAAGTTTTGGACGTCGGAACGGCCCAACAGCCGCAAAGACAGCCCCGGTTGACTGGGAGTCAGGCCCGAAAGGATCTGATAAAGTCAACATCGCCGGAAAGGGAAACGCGAAAGCGAAAACCTGGAAAGCACCGAGGAAATCGGAACCGGAAACGGTCTGATAGAGTCGGAAACGCAAGACCGAAGGGAAGCGCCCGGAGGAAAGCCCGAGAGGGTGAGTACAAAGGAAGCGTCCGTTCCTTGAGAACTCAACAGCGTGCCAAAAATCAACGCCAGATATGTTGATACCCCGTCTCCGGCCGTTCGGTCGGGACGAGGTTCCTTTGAAAAAGTCCTGCCGGGCGCAAGCACGGTAGGCGCATCAGCGAGGACGCTGTGAACGGCCTTCCTTATTCCGGTTGGTCGTTCCGCTCTCATGATGTGATCCCGATTACGGGAAAACATTCACGGAGAGTTTGATCCTGGCTCAGGACGAACGCTGGCGGCGTGCTTAACACATGCAAGTCGAACGATGAAGCCCTTCGGGGTGGATTAGTGGCGAACGGGTGAGTAACACGTGGGCAATCTGCCCTTCACTCTGGGACAAGCCCTGGAAACGGGGTCTAATACCGGATGATACTTCCACTCGCATGGGTGGGGGTTGAAAGCTCCGGCGGTGAAGGATGAGCCCGCGGCCTATCAGCTTGTTGGTGAGGTAGAAGCTCACCAAGGCGACGACGGGTAGCCGGCCTGAGAGGGCGACCGGCCACACTGGGACTGAGACACGGCCCAGACTCCTACGGGAGGCAGCAGTGGGGAATATTGCACAATGGGCGAAAGCCTGATGCAGCGACGCCGCGTGAGGGATGACGGCCTTCGGGTTGTAAACCTCTTTCAGCAGGGAAGAAGCGAAAGTGACGGTACCTGCAGAAGAAGCGCCGGCTAACTACGTGCCAGCAGCCGCGGTAATACGTAGGGCGCAAGCGTTGTCCGGAATTATTGGGCGTAAAGAGCTCGTAGGCGGTCTGTCGCGTCGGATGTGAAAGCCCGGGGCTTAACCCCGGGTCTGCATTCGATACGGGCAGACTAGAGTGTGGTAGGGGAGATCGGAATTCCTGGTGTAGCGGTGAAATGCGCAGATATCAGGAGGAACACCGGTGGCGAAGGCGGATCTCTGGGCCATTACTGACGCTGAGGAGCGAAAGCGTGGGGAGCGAACAGGATTAGATACCCTGGTAGTCCACGCCGTAAACGGTGGGAACTAGGTGTTGGCGACATTCCACGTCGTCGGTGCCGCAGCTAACGCATTAAGTTCCCCGCCTGGGGAGTACGGCCGCAAGGCTAAAACTCAAAGGAATTGACGGGGGCCCGCACAAGCAGCGGAGCATGTGGCTTAATTCGACGCAACGCGAAGAACCTTACCAAGGCTTGACATCGCCCGGAAAGCCGTAGAGATACGGCCCCCCTTGTGGTCGGGTGACAGGTGGTGCATGGCTGTCGTCAGCTCGTGTCGTGAGATGTTGGGTTAAGTCCCGCAACGAGCGCAACCCTTGTTCTGTGTTGCCAGCATGCCCTTCGGGGTGATGGGGACTCACAGGAGACTGCCGGGGTCAACTCGGAGGAAGGTGGGGACGACGTCAAGTCATCATGCCCCTTATGTCTTGGGCTGCACACGTGCTACAATGGCAGGTACAATGAGCTGCGATACCGCAAGGTGGAGCGAATCTCAAAAAGCCTGTCTCAGTTCGGATTGGGGTCTGCAACTCGACCCCATGAAGTCGGAGTTGCTAGTAATCGCAGATCAGCATTGCTGCGGTGAATACGTTCCCGGGCCTTGTACACACCGCCCGTCACGTCACGAAAGTCGGTAACACCCGAAGCCGGTGGCCCAACCCCCTTGTGGGGAGGGAGCTGTCGAAGGTGGGACTGGCGATTGGGACGAAGTCGTAACAAGGTAGCCGTACCGGAAGGTGCGGCTGGATCACCTCCTTTCTAAGGAGCATCTAGGCCGCCAGGCATTGCTTGGTGGTCCAGGGCCATTACGTCGGCATACGTTCGACGGTGGTTGCTCAAGGGTGGAACGTTGATTATTCGGCACGATCCAGTTTGGATCAGGCGCAAGTACTGTCCCTCGGGGCGTGGAAAGCTGATCTGGTCAGGTGGATTGTGTCGGGCACGCTGTTGGGTGTCTGAGGGTACGGCCGTCATGGTCGTCCTTCGGTGCCGGCCCCGGTAAAGCATCGCGTGAGTGGTGTGTGACGGGTGGTTGGTCGTTGTTTGAGAACTGCACAGTGGACGCGAGCATCTGTGGCCAAGTTTTTAAGGGCGCACGGTGGATGCCTTGGTACCAGGAACCGATGAAGGACGTGGGAGGCCACGATAGTCCCCGGGGAGCCGTCAACCAGGCTTTGATCCGGGGGTTTCCGAATGGGGAAACCCGGCAGTCGTCATGGGCTGTCACCCACATCTGAACACATAGGGTGTGTGGAGGGAACGCGGGGAAGTGAAACATCTCAGTACCCGCAGGAAGAGAAAACAACCGTGATTCCGGGAGTAGTGGCGAGCGAAACCGGATGAGGCCAAACCGTATGTGTGTGAGACCCGGCAGGGGTTGCGCATGCGGGGTTGTGGGATCTCTCTTTCACAGTCTGCCGGCTGTGAGACGAGTCAGAAACCGTTGGTGTAGGCGAAGGACATGCGAAAGGTCCGGCGTAGAGGGTAAGACCCCCGTAGTCGAAACATCAACGGCTCGTTTGAGAGACACCCAAGTAGCACGGGGCCCGAGAAATCCCGTGTGAATCTGGCGGGACCACCCGCTAAGCCTAAATATTCCCTGGTGACCGATAGCGGATAGTACCGTGAGGGAATGGTGAAAAGTACCGCGGGAGCGGAGTGAAATAGTACCTGAAACCGTGTGCCTACAAGCCGTGGGAGCGTCGCTCATCAAGTTTACTTGGTGGGTCGTGACTGCGTGCCTTTTGAAGAATGAGCCTGCGAGTTTGCGGTGTGTTGCGAGGTTAACCCGTGTGGGGAAGCCGTAGCGAAAGCGAGTCCGAATAGGGCGATATAGTAGCGCGCTCAAGACCCGAAGCGGAGTGATCTAGCCATGGGCAGGTTGAAGCGGCTGTAAGAGGTCGTGGAGGACCGAACCCACCAGGGTTGAAAACCTGGGGGATGACCTGTGGTTAGGGGTGAAAGGCCAATCAAACTCCGTGATAGCTGGTTCTCCCCGAAATGCATTTAGGTGCAGCGTCGTGTGTTTCTTGCCGGAGGTAGAGCACTGGATAGGCGATGGGCCCTACCGGGTTACTGACCTTAGCCAAACTCCGAATGCCGGTAAGTGAGAGCGCGGCAGTGAGACTGTGGGGGATAAGCTCCATGGTCGAGAGGGAAACAGCCCAGAGCATCGACTAAGGCCCCTAAGCGTACGCTAAGTGGGAAAGGATGTGGAGTCGCACAGACAACCAGGAGGTTGGCTTAGAAGCAGCCACCCTTGAAAGAGTGCGTAATAGCTCACTGGTCTAGTGATTCCGCGCCGACAATGTAGCGGGGCTCAAGCGTACCGCCGAAGTCGTGTCATTCATGCAATAGGGCCAACGCCTGTATGGATGGGTAGGGGAGCGTCGTGTGCCGGGTGAAGCCGCGCCGGAAGGCAGTGGTGGACGGTTCACGAGTGAGAATGCAGGCATGAGTAGCGATACACACGTGAGAAACGTGTGCGCCGATTGACTAAGGGTTCCTGGGTCAAGCTGATCTGCCCAGGGTAAGTCGGGACCTAAGGCGAGGCCGACAGGCGTAGTCGATGGATAACCGGTTGATATTCCGGTACCCGCTGTGAAGCGTCAAACATCGAACCAGGCGATGCTAAGTCCGTGAAGCCGTTCCGGACCCTTCGGGGAATGGAAAGTGGTGGAGCCGACGGACCAGACCTGTAGTAGGTGAGTGATGGGGTGACGCAGGAAGGTAGTCCAGCCCGGGCGGTGGTAGTCCCGGGGTAAGGGTGTAGCCCGTTATCTAGGTAAATCCGGATGACGTTAAGGGTGAGACCTGATGCCGAGCCGATTGTGGTGAAGTGGATGATCCTATGCTGTCGAGAAAAGCCTCTAGCGAGTTTCATGGCGGCCCGTACCCTAAACCGACTCAGGTGGTCAGGTAGAGAATACCGAGGCGTTCGGGTGAACTATGGTTAAGGAACTCGGCAAAATGCCCCCGTAACTTCGGGAGAAGGGGGGCCATTCTTGGTGATCCGATTTACTCGGTGAGCTGGGGGTGGCCGCAGAGACCAGCGAGAAGCGACTGTTTACTAAAAACACAGGTCCGTGCGAAGCCGTAAGGCGATGTATACGGACTGACGCCTGCCCGGTGCTGGAACGTTAAGGGGACCGGTTAGTGCACCTTCGGGTGTGCGAGGCTGAGAACTTAAGCGCCAGTAAACGGCGGTGGTAACTATAACCATCCTAAGGTAGCGAAATTCCTTGTCGGGTAAGTTCCGACCTGCACGAATGGCGTAACGACTTCTCGACTGTCTCAACCATAGGCCCGGTGAAATTGCACTACGAGTAAAGATGCTCGTTTCGCGCAGCAGGACGGAAAGACCCCGGGACCTTTACTATAGTTTGATATTGGTGTTCGGTTCGGCTTGTGTAGGATAGCTGGGAGACTGTGAAGCATTGGCGCCAGCCAGTGTGGAGTCGTCGTTGAAATACCAGTCTGGTCGTGCTGGATGTCTAACCTGGGTCCGTGATCCGGATCAGGGACAGTGTCTGATGGGTAGTTTAACTGGGGCGGTTGCCTCCTAAAGAGTAACGGAGGCGCCCAAAGGTTCCCTCAGCCTGGTTGGCAATCAGGTGTTGAGTGTAAGTGCACAAGGGAGCTTGACTGTGAGACCGACGGGTCGAGCAGGGACGAAAGTCGGGACTAGTGATCCGGCGGTGGCTTGTGGAAGCGCCGTCGCTCAACGGATAAAAGGTACCCCGGGGATAACAGGCTGATCTTCCCCAAGAGTCCATATCGACGGGATGGTTTGGCACCTCGATGTCGGCTCGTCGCATCCTGGGGCTGGAGTCGGTCCCAAGGGTTGGGCTGTTCGCCCATTAAAGCGGTACGCGAGCTGGGTTTAGAACGTCGTGAGACAGTTCGGTCCCTATCCGCTGTGCGCGTAGGAATATTGAGAAGGGCTGTCCCTAGTACGAGAGGACCGGGACGGACGAACCTCTGGTGTGCCAGTTGTCCTGCCAAGGGCATGGCTGGTTGGCTACGTTCGGGAGGGATAACCGCTGAAAGCATCTAAGCGGGAAGCCTGCTTCGAGATGAGTATTCCCACCAACTAGATTGGTTAAGGCTCCCAGTAGACGACTGGGTTGATAGGCCGGATGTGGAAGCCCTGTAAGGGGTGGAGCTGACCGGTACTAATAGGCCGAGGGCTTGTCCTCAGTTGCTCGCGTCCACTGTGTTGGTTCTGAAACCACGAACAACCCCGCACTCCCTTGTTTGGTCACGGGGGGTGTGGTGCGGTTGATTTGAATCAGAGTTTCAAAGTGTTTCGGTGGTCATAGCGTGAGGGAAACGCCCGGTTACATTCCGAACCCGGAAGCTAAGCCTTACAGCGCCGATGGTACTGCAGGGGGGACCCTGTGGGAGAGTAGGACGCCGCCGAACAAGTTTTAATGGGAAAGCCCCCGCACTTCGGTGCGGGGGCTTTTCTGCGTTCTGGCACATGTAGGTGCCTGCGGTTTCGTTACGGTGACTCTCATGAACCCTGAGTACGTGATCCGTTCGATAGGCAGTGACGAGTGGCCCGCGGTGAAGGAACTCGCGCTGACCGCTCTTCAGGATCCGGTGGCGCACCTGGCCTTTCTGGATACGTACGAGGTCGCGGTGGGCCGGCCCGATCGTTTCTGGCAGGAGCGGGCGGCCGGGGCCGCGCGAGGGGTGCTTGAGCGGCAGCAGGTCATCGCGGAGGAGCCCGGCGGGCGGTGGGTCGGGTGTGTGGTCGTGCTGGTCGAGGAGGCCGGGGCCGTCGGGGCGCTGGGGGCCGTGAGCGACGTACGGCAGGGGCATCTGGTGGGTGTGTATGTGCGGCCCGAGGCGCGGGGGAGTGGGCTCACCGAGCGGCTCTTCGCTTACGCGCTGCGGTGGGCCTGGGAGGACGCAGGCCTGGAGCGGGCGCGGTTGTTCGTGCACGAGAAGAATGGGCGGGCTCAGGCCTTCTACCGGAAGTTCGGGTTCGTGCCCACGGGAGAGAGTGTCCCGGTGCCCGGGGATTCGGCTGCGCGGGAGCTGGAGTTCGTGTTCGAGCGGCCCTAGGTGTCCTGGGTCAGACCGGGAGTTCGTGGTGGGGCCAGCGGGAGCGGGCCTGTTCGCGGGAGCGGAGGAGGGCCAGGGTCGGGAGGCCACGGTCCGGGCCCGTGCCACGGCCCGTGGCGAGCAGCTCCGGGAGCTGGGGGAGCGGGGCCACTGCGGCGACGTCGTCCAGGACGAGGGCAAGTGGTGGGTCGAGGCGACCGGAGGATGACCGTTCGGCCATGCGCCGGCCGCGCTCGACCACGCTTGAGGCGAGGGCCGTCAGGAGCGGCATGGCGCCGGGGTTCGACTTCGGGTCCTCGATGGGTTCACCGACCACATAAAGCGTGCCCCCTTCGTTGATGAAGGAATCCAAGGTGAGGGTGTCGGTTCGGTTTGGAGTGCAGGCTTCCCGGACGTTGACGGTGAAGAGTGCGGAGAGCGCCCGGGCCGTCAACTCCTGTGCGATGTCACGGCGTTCCGGGTGCGAGGTGAGGGCGGCTTCGAGTTCGCCCGCCGAGCCGGCGCCCGACTTGGGGTTGGTACGGAGGATGCGTACGGCTTCCTGGACCTGGGTGCCCTGGGCCCAGCGGTGTACGTGACGGATGGTGCGGCCGTCCACCGCCGCGGCGTGGAGGTAGCTGCGGAGGAGGGTCTCCGCGGTGTCGGCCACCGCCTGGTCGATCTTGGCGCTGGGGCGGACCGGGGCGAGGAGCGCCGCCGCGCGGGCCTTCGCGATGTCCTTGGACTCGCAGTCCGCCGAGGGGGACCAGTGGAGGCGGGCCGGGGTGTCGCAGAGGTGGGAGGGGTCGTAGAGGAGGACGGGGCCCAGTTTCGCGCGGGCGTCCTTGGTGCTCGACCACAGGGCGGGGTCGGAGGTGATGACGAGGGCGGGGCCGTCCGCGTCCCGGATCGCCTGGACGGCCAGGGGGTGACGGGTTTCGGGCGGGCCGAGCACGACGGGTCCCCGCGGGGCGGGGCTTTCCCACCCACCCACCCGTTCGGCGGTTTCCACAGGGCCCGAAACAGGAACCGGCTCCGGCGGCGGCTCCGCCGACCGCACCGGGGGGACCGAGGGGCCGTGCGTCGTCGGCTGCGGCGCCGTGACATGCTCCACCGGCGGTGATGCCGCCGGGGCCGGGCGCTCCGTCTCGGGCCGTTCCGCCGCCCGGCTCCGGGGGATCTCGGGTGTCCCGTCCTTGGCCGGAAGAGCCGGTCCCGCCGCGGCGAGCGCCCTGCGGGCCGCCCTGCCCGCCCGCCATCTGGCCACCGTGCCCAGCACGAACACCGTGAGGACCACCAGGACCATCAGCTGGCCGATGAACAGGCCCCAGAAGAGCCCGTACCCGGAGAGCTGGTCCGGTGGGGTGTCGGGCCAGGCGGTCGGCAGGTCGTGGGGGGCCTCGACGAGTTGGCGTATGGCCAGGGGCGTACGGCGGAAGGTGACCTGGGCGGGCCAGGAGCCGTGGGAGAAGAGGCCGGCCAGGCCGGTCGCCGTCCACACCATGACGGTCATGCCGAGGACGAAGCCCAGGATGCCGAGCAGCAGGCCGTCGGGGACGCCCCCTTGGCCGCCACCGGTGGGGCGGTCGCGATCGTCCGGTCTCATCTCGGGTCGCTCCTCTACGCCACTGTGGACTCGGACGAATCGTCGAGGTCGCTCAGGTGTTGCTCCATGAAGGCGGCGGCCCGCTGCTCGGCCTCCAGCTCGGCCGCGTGCAGGGCGTCGTCCGCGAGGTGGTCGGCCGACGACTCCGTCATGGCGCGGTCGGTGAAGACGAGGGGCCGCTCGGCCTCGGAGATCAGGTGTTTGACGACCTGGACGTTGCCGTTGACGTCCCACACGGCGATGCCCGGCGTGAGGGAGGGGATGATCTCGACCGCCCACCGGGGCAGGCCGAGGACCCGGCCCGTCATTCTGGCCTCGTCCGCCTTCTGGGCGTAGATCGTCCTCGTCGACGCCATCTTCAGGATGGCCGCGGCTTCTTTCGCCGCCGCTCCGTCCACGACGTCGGACAGGTGGTGGACCACCGCCACGAACGACAGGCCGAGCCGGCGGCCGAACTTCAGCAGGCGCTGGAAGAGCTGGGCGACGAAGGGGCTGTTGATGATGTGCCAGGCCTCCTCGACCAGGAAGATGCGCTTCTTCCGGTCGGGGCGGATCCAGGTGTGCTCCAGCCACACGCCGACGATCGCCATCAGGATGGGCATGGCGATGGAGTTGCGGTCGATGTGGGACAGGTCGAAGACGATGAGCGGGGCGTCGAGGTCGATGCCGATGGTCGTCGGCCCGTCGAACATGCCCCGCAGGTCACCGTCGACGAGGCGGTCCAGGACCAGGGCGACGTCCAGCCCCCAGGCCCGTACGTCGTCTATGGCGACGTTCATCGCTTCCGCCGACTCCGGTTCGGGGTGGCGCAGTTGCTCGACGATGTCCGTCAGGACGGGCTGCCGGTCGACGATCGTCTCGTTGACGTAGGCGTGCGCGACCTTCAGCGCGAAGCCGGAGCGCTCGTCCAGGCCGTGGCCCATGGCGACCTCGATGATGGTCCGCAGCAGCGCGAGCTGGCCGGTCGTCGTGATCGCCGGGTCGAGCGGGTTGAGGCGGATCCCCATGTCCAGGGCGGCGGTCGGGTCGAGGCGGATGGGCGTGAGGCCCAGTGCCTGGGCGATGAGGTTCCACTCGCCGACGCCGTCCTCGCCCTGTGCGTCCAGGACGACGACCTGGCGGTCCTTGAACCGCAACTGCCGCATGACGTACGTCTTCTCCAGCGCCGACTTGCCGTTGCCGGACTCGCCGAGGACCAGCCAGTGGGGTGCCGGGAGCTGCTGCCCGTACAGCTGGAAGGGGTCGTAGATGTAGCCCTTCCCGGAGTAGACCTCGCGGCCGATGATGACGCCGGAGTCGCCGAGGCCGGGGGCCGCGGTCGGCAGGTAGACGGCCTGGGCCTGGCCGGTGGAGGTGCGCACCGGTGGGCGGGTCGTCTCGACCTTGCCGAAGAGGAAGGAGGTGAAGCCTTCCGTGAGGGCGGACAGCGGATCCCGCATGAAGTCCTACCTCCGGATGCCGGTCGCGAACGGGAGCGTGTTGACGAAGGCGCGGTGGTGCTCGCGATCGCACCATTCGAGCTTCAGGTACGACTTGCCGGCCGAGGCTCTGATGGTCCGCTTGTCGCGGGCGAGCGCCTCGGGGTTGCGGGACGAGACGGTGATGTAGCCGACGAGGTTGACGCCGGCGGCGCCGCTCGCGAGGTCCTGGCCGCGCTGGTCGACGCGGTTGTGGGAGGCGACGTCACGCGGGTCGACGGTGCGGTTCATCTTGGCCTGACGGCTGGCCTCCGCGTCGTCGTTGGTCTTCTCGGTCAGCATCCGCTCGATGGCGATCTCGGTGGGTTCGAGGTCCATGGTGACGGCGACCGTGCGGATCACGTCCGGGGTGTGGACGAGCAGCGGGGCGAGGAAGTTGACGCCCACCGGGGTCATCGGCCACTCCTTCACCCAGGCCGTGGAGTGGCACCAGGGCGCGCGGGTGGAGGATTCGCGGGTCTTGGCCTGGAGGTAGGTCGGCTCCATGGCGTCCAGCTCGGCCGGCCAGGCGTTGCGCTTGGTCATGGCCTGGATGTGGTCGATGGGGTGGTCCGGGTCGTACATCGAGTGCACGAGCGAGGAGAGCCTGCCCTGGCCGAGCGGCTGGCGCACCCGGATGTCGGCCTCCTGGAGCCGGGAGCAGATGTCGGTGAGCTCGCGGGCCATGACGACGGCGAGCCCGGCGTCCTTGTCGAGCTTCCGGCCGCCCTTGGGACGGGCGGCGCGGGCCATCGCCTGGGCCTCGGCGGCCAGTTCGCGTGAGTAGTGCATGCAGGCGACGAGGTAGGCGCGGTGCTGCTCGCTGCTCGTCGACACCATGGACGAGAGCTGCTCGTACGACTCCTGCAGCCAGCCGGGGGCCTTCTCGTCGCCGCGTACGGAGACGTCCTTGGCGTGGGCGTCCGGGTCGGCGGGGAGCGTACGAGCGAGCATCTGGATGCGGGTGACGAAGCCGTCGCCGTTCGCGACGTGCTTGAGGAGGGTGCCGAAGCGGTCGACGAGGGCTTCCTGGTCCTCGCTGTCGCGCAGGCCGACGCCCGGTCCCTCGATCTCGATGGCGGCGGTGACGGTCTTGCGGTCGGCGTGCAGGAGCACGGCGATCTCGTCCGGGCCGAAGGGCGCCGCCAGCCAGGAGATGCGTCCGATGCCCGGGGGCGGGCCGATCTCGACCTCGCGGCCGTCGACGTGGGTGCCCGACTCCATGACGTTGCTGCGGTAGGCGGTGCCCCGGCGCAGGCTGCGCTTGTAACTGCGGTTGATCTCGAACCACTTGTAGAAGGTCCGCCGCTTGTACGGGACGTAGACCGCGGCCAGCGCGAGCATCGGGAAGCCCATGAGCAGCACGATGCGCAGGGAGAGCACGGGGACGATCAGACCGCACATCATGCCGAGGAACGCGCCCGCGATGATGAGCCCGATCTCGCCGGACTCGCGGTTGCGGCCGACGATCGCGCTCGGCCGGGCGCGGCCGATCAGATATGTACGGCGGGGCGTGATCTGGTGGGACACGTGGGACTCGGTCGTCAACGCCCTTCACCTCCCGTGCGGTTGTTGCTGCTGTTGCCGTTGCGGTTGTTTCCGGCGTGGGGGGTGTTCACCGGGCTGGAGCGGGGCGGGGGCGCGGTGGCGGGGGCCGAACCGCCTCCTCCGCCCGAGGACCCGCGTGAGCTGTGGGCCGCGACGCCGCCGGAGACGGGGTTCGAGGGGCGGGCGCCGCTGTTGCCGCCGCCTCCGCCGTTGTTGTCGGCCCGGGTGCTGTGGGTCTTGATGCCCTGGGCGACGAGGGTGGCGGGCGAGCTGATGGCGGCCGCGGCCTTGCCCTCGGCGCCCTGCATGATGCGGTTGTTGCGGCCGTTGGCGATCTCGTCGCCGAAGCCCGGTACGAAGCGGTAGATCATCGCGCTGGCGAAGATGGCGAGCAGGATGATCGCGAGGCCGGAGACGACGGCGGAGAAGGAGTCCGGGCCGTCCTCCGCGGAGAGGGCTCCCGCGAGGCCCAGCACGATCACGATGACCGGTTTGACGAGGATGACGGCGATCATGATGCCGGCCCAGCGGCGGACGTGGCCCCAGAGGTTCTTGTCGACGAGGCCGGCGTAGACGACCGTGCCGAGCAGGGCGCCGACGTAGAGGAGCGCGGCACGGATCACCAGTTCGAGCCAGAGGACGCCCGCGGCCAGGATCGACACGAGGGACACCACGATCAGCATGATCGGGCCGCCGCCGATGTCGGTGCCCTTGTTCAGGGCACCGGAGAAGTTGCCGAAGAACTGGTCGGTCTGGTTGCCGGTCGTCTTGGCCAGGACCTCGGCGACGCCGTCGGTGGCCGACACGACGGTGTAGAGGATGAGCGGGGTGAAGGCCGATGCCAGCACCGTCAGCCAGAGGAAGCCGATGGCTTCGCCGATGGCCGTGCTGAGGGGGACGCCTCGCACGGCGCGCTTGGCGACCGCGAGCAGCCACAGGAGGAGGGTGAGGATCGTCGAGGCGGCGAAGACGACCGCGTACTGCTGGAGGAACGTGGAGTTCGTGAAGTCGACCGTCGCCGTGTTCTGGACCGCGTCGCTGAGCTTGTCGATGGTCCAGGAGGCGGCTTTGGCGCAGCCCTTGGCGAGGGAGGCGAGGGGGTCGAGGGTGGTGGTGGGGTCGTCGAGGGAGGGGCCGCTGCGATTGTTGCTGCCGCGTTCGCAGTAGTCCTTGGCGGGGCCGCGAATGAGGTCGCAGGGGTCGTCGCTGCCCTCGGGGCTGGGCGTAGGAGTGGGCGCGGCGAAGGCACGGGTGGCCGTCAGGACCGCCGTGGCCTGCACGGCTGCTGCGGCCCCGGCGATCGTGAGTACGCGACGACTAACGGGCATAGGTGAACCCTCCGTACTCCTCGACGGCCTTCGTCATGTCGTCGGCCGTGGACGCCCTCTGGTCGCGCCCGACGGGCACCGGCCCGTCCTTCTGCTGGAAGTCCGTGACCTTCCAGTCACCGTCGACCCATTTCAGTTCGTACGTCGTCGTGTACCAGCTCTCGGACACGGGGTTCGTGGAACCGTCGCCCGAGAGACCGAAGAGCGAGGTGTACCAGACCTGCACGGAGGCACTCTCGGGGGTCGCGGCCTTGACCTTGGTGCCTACCGGAATGATGCGTGACACGAAGGTCTGGCCGCTCGGAGCGGTGCCGTCCTTGCCCAGGCCGATGTTGCTCAGGAACTTCTCGCTGGAGTACGCCTGGTCCAGCCCGGACCGGCGGTCGGCGGCGACATCGGGGGCGTACACCGTGTCGACGATCTCGTGCCGCCGGTCCGTGTTGAACATGTCGGTCGAGCCCAGCGCCACCGCGTAGTTGGTCGCCGCGCTCTGCGCACCCTGGTCGTCCTGCGCATACCCGGTCGGGATCCCGCCCGTTTTCGACTTCACCGGCTGGTCGCCGGAGGGGGCCGTGGGGGCCGCGTCCGCCTTGCTGCCGCCGCCGTTGTCGTCCGAGCCGGAATCTCCGCCACCACGGTTCGCGAAGGCGATGGCCGCAATGAGGAGGACCACGACGCCCACCACCGTGACGAGGCTGCGCGACGACGAACGGCCGCCGCGTCGGGCCCCTCCGTAGACGTCACCGGCACCGTCGGGGAGCCGCGTGCGCGTCTGGCCGGTACCTCCGTACCCACCGTCCTCGCCGCGCGCTCCGTGCTCGTCGCCGAGACTCATGCCGCGTACGCCCCCTCAACCTCATGCTGAACCGCGTCATACGACGGTAGCCCCGCTGGCTCCCGCGCGGGCGCGGTGTGGTGACTGGACATCAGGAAACGCAACCTCAGCCGGTGGGCACGACGGACGGGTGGGGTAGAGGAAGGACGTAATGGGCCCGGCCGGGTGCGGGGGCACCGGACCGGCGGCCGCCTAGACGGCCATGCCGTACACGATGGTGAAGAGCGTGCCCAGTGAACCGATGATGAAGACCCCGGTGAGACCCGCGATGATCAGACCCTTGCCCTGTTCCGCGCTGAAGGTGTCGCGGAGGGCCGTCGCGCCGATACGTTGTTTCGCCGCTCCCCAGATCGCGATGCCGAGGCACAGGAGGATGGCGACCGCCATCACGACCTCGATCATCACGCGGGCTTCGTTGCCCAGGGTGCCGAACGGGCCCCAGTCCGGAGCGATTCCGCCGATGATGGTGTTGATGTCGCCCTTTTCGGCTGCGAAAAGCATGTAAGTCACCGCCCCTAGTGGGTTGTTCTGCCTCCTCTGCCACTCTGCGCAGAGGTCACGGCTATTGTCGCTGACAATGATGCTGTCGCATGTCGACTTGGCGTCATTGATTGGCGGGTTTCGTACGAATCCCTTGTCACCGGAGCTCGCGGGACCCCTCAGGGGGGCGCAGAACGGTATACGGGGGAGGCGTATCGTCACTCTGTGTATCACGGCAGGTCACGCCGGGCAATGAAGTAGATGCGGAACCTGTGGTGTGGTTCCGTCGTTAGCCCCTCTTACGCGAACGCCAACTGATAGTGGCCGATTCCGCCCGTCCATCGAGCCCGACTCCGTCCCGAGTGCGCCGGTCCGTCGTGCCGATGTGCCCCGGGTCGTGCGTCTCCTGGTGAGTAGACGCCACCCGTTTTGTGCTTGGTGAAGGTTATCTCGGACGGGACAGTGGGGTGTGCCGGGGCGAGGGCTCACGGTGCGAAGCGAAGGAGCGCCTCATGATCGACGTCACCCATCAGATCAACGCCGTACAGCGTCGGGTCGGCAGCCGTGCCGTCGACGCGGGTGAGGCGGGCGAGGCCCGCGTGGTGAGCGTGAGTCAGACGTACGACGCGGCCGTAGAGGACGTCTGGGCGGCCTGTACCGACCCCGAGCGCATCCCGCGCTGGTTCCTGCCCGTCACCGGCGAACTGCGCCCCGGCGGCACGTATCAGCTGGAGGGCAACGCCGGCGGCACCGTCGAGCGCTGTGATCCGCCGAAGGGCTTCACCGCGACCTGGGAGTTCGACGGGAACGTGAGCTGGATCGAGCTGCGGCTGACCCCCGCGGCGGACGGCGGTACGCGCTTCGAGCTGGACCACATCGCCCCGGACGACGACGAGAAGTGGGAGCAGTTCGGGCCCGGGGCGGTCGGTGTCGGCTGGGACATGGCCCTCATCGGGCTCACCCTCCACCTGTCCTCCGGCAAGGCCGTCGACCCCCAGGAGGCCATGGCCTGGTTCGGGACGGAGGAGGGTCTCCGGTTCGTCACGCTGAGCAGCGAGGGGTGGTATGCGGCGAGCGTCGCCGGCGGTGAGGCCGAGGAGGCCGCACGCGCGAGGGCCGACCGGACGACCGCGGCGTACACGGGGGCGGAGCCCTCCTGACATCCGGCTACTTACTTTCGAGTAACCTCGCGCGGTAGCCCCGTCACAGGCCCTCATGGGCTCCCGGAGGAGGAACCGTGTCACGGTCGGATCGCTCGCCCCTGCTGCTCGCAGGCCTGTTGGCCTCCGCCGCGGCCGCCCACTTCGCCGCGCCGCGGCAGTTCGACGCGATGGTCCCGTCGGCGCTGCCGGGGCCGCCCCGGAACTGGACGTACGCGAGCGGAGTCGTCGAGCTGGCGCTGGCGGCCGGGGTGGCGGTGCCCCGTACGAGGCGGGTGGCCGCGCTGGCCACCGCCGCGTTCTTCGTCGGGGTGTTCCCCGCCAATGTCCAGATGGCCGTGGACTGGCGGCACCGGCCGGCGCCCCAGAAGGCCGCGGCGCTGGCCCGGCTTCCGCTGCAGGTGCCGCTGGTGCTGTGGGCGCGGGGTGTGGCGAAGGGCGGTTCGGCGGGGGCGGCGGTCTAGGGCTTCGGTGAGGCTGATGCTTCGAGCATCGGCCTCTAGGGCCTGGCTCTAGGGCCTGGCGCCGCCCCGCTCGTTCCCGAGGCCGTCCTCGAAGCCCTCCATGCCCTCCACGCCCTCCACGAAGTGGTCGAACTCGCCTGCCTGTACGCCCAGTACGAAGGCGTCCCACTTCTTCCGGGTGGTCGTGACGACGGTCTCCGGCGCGCTGGTCTCCCGGATGTAGACGAGGTCGTGGTCGCCGAAGGCGAGCTCGATCCAGGGGCCCGGGCCGGTCGCCTCCGGCGGGGCGGCGCGTTCCCAGGTGAGGTTCGAGGGGATGTCGGACATGGATCCGCTTCTCCTTGAGTACGGATTCTCCTGAGTACGGAGACGAGGGCGCCGAAGGCGTGGGGTGGTCCCGAGCGTGACAACCGTATCCCCGTCCCGGGCGGTCGGTGGGTGATCATTCCGCGGCGGGCCTCGCGCATCTACACTGACGTTCGGATTACCGTGCGGCGAGGGGCGGTTGACGGTGCGTAAGGGCTGGATCTTGGCGACCGCCGCCGTGGGGGCGGGGCTCGGCTTCGTCATGGTGCTGGTGGTCGGCGTCTACATGGTTGCCGGGAACCTCGCCAACGGTGTCGGGAAGGGGGCCGTCGGTCTAGCCAAGGGCGCCGTGCCCGCGGCGTACCAGCCGCTCGTGCAGAAGTGGGGCAATCTGTGCAGCGCGATCAATCCGGCACTTCTCGCCGCGCAGCTGTATCAGGAGAGCGGGTTCAATCCCGACGCCAAGAGCCCGGCCGCCGCGCAGGGGATAGCGCAATTCATCCCCGGGACCTGGGCCACGCACGGAATCGACGGTGACGGTGACGGCGACCGCGACGTGTGGGATCCGAATGACGCGATTCCATCGGCCGCGAAGTACGACTGCACGCTCGCGAAGTACGTCAAGGACGCGCCCGGAGACCCGACGCACAACATGCTCGCCGCGTACAACGCGGGGGCGTACGCCGTCATCAAATACGGGGGCGTCCCGCCGTACAAGGAAACCCAGAACTACGTGAAGACGATCACGACGCTGCAGGAGAGCTTCGCCGCTCCGGTCGGTCGTGTGCGGCCCTCCGAGCAGGCCGCCGGCGCCATCTACTTCGCGCAGAAGAAGCTCGGTACGCTCTATCTCTGGGGCGGCAACGGCACCGCTGAGCAGGGAGGACGCTTCGACTGCTCGGGGCTCACCAAGGCCGCGTACGAGACGGTGGGGGTGACCCTGCCGCGGGTCGCCAACGACCAGTACAACGCGGGGCCGCACCCCGAGCGGTCCGAGTTGCTGCCCGGGGACCTGGTCTTCTTCTCGGACGACCTCACCAACTCCCGGGCCATCCGGCACGTGGGCATCTACGTCGGCGGCGGGTACATGATCAACGCGCCCCGGACGGGGGCCGTGATCCGGTTCGACTCCATCGACACCCCCGACTACTTCGGGGCGACCCGCGTGACCGAAGATGGCGCGAAAGCATTGCCCACCTCTGTGTGAAACCCTCCCCTGAGCTGCAGCGATGTATCTCTCTTCGATAACGTCTGCGTGATCATTCGGTGGAGGCCGGAACGTATTGAAGGGGAGTGTGCGTTCCTGTTCTTGAAGCCGACGACGGGGGTTGTGGCGCGACGCATCCGGTGGGTGCGTCGGAAAGATGACGACGAAGGAGCCGTTGCACCATGGCTGGACTCGCCGACTCCGGATCGAACCCCGACGTCGACTTGCTCTACGACATCAATGGTCTCGCCAAAGACGCGCCGCACTGGTTCGACCGCGTCATGGAGTTCGTGGGCGAGTGGGGACTCCTGCTCGTCATGGTCCTGCTGGTGCTCTGGTGCTGGTGGAATGTGCGGCGGCGGGGTGGGGACGATGCGGCCTCGTCCGTCGCCTCACTGATCTGGGCGCCGCTGGCCGCCGGGGTCGCCGTACTCGTGAATGTGCCGATACGGGGCTTTGTCGAGCGGCCCCGGCCTTTTGTGGACCACGAGGGGCTCGAAGTTCTCATCGGCGGCAAGAGCGACTATTCGTTCGTGAGCGATCACTCGACCCTCATGATGGCGATGGGTGTCGGGCTGTTCGTCGCGAATCGGAAGTTCGGGCTTGTCGGGATAGGGCTCGCGCTGCTCGGCGGGTTCTGCCGGATTTACATGGGCGTGCACTATCCGACTGACGTCGTGGGTGGATTCGCGCTCGGGACGGCCGTTGTTCTGCTGCTTTCGCCGCTTGCGACTGCTTTGTTGATGCCTGTGGTCAAGGCGGTTGAGCGGTCTGGGCGGGTGGGGTGGTTGGTTCGGGCGGATCGCTCCGCGGGGGCGCGGGAGAAAGCGATTCCCGGGTCTCGTAGTGACGTGGATCCTGCGGAGAGGGATCTTGCGGCGTAGGTAGTTGTGGGCTGCGGGTCCGTTGTGGCTGGTCGCGCCGTTCCCCGCGCCCCTGAAGGCAAAGGATTGCGCCGTTCCCCGCGCCCCTGGAGGACCGGCCCGTGGGTCGGTGCGGGTGGGTGGGGGCGTGAGGCCTGGTCGCGCCGTTCCCCTCGCCCCTCAAGACGAAACGATTGCGCCGTTCCCCGCGCCCCTAAAAGCAAAAGATTGCGCCGTTCCCCGCGCCCCTGAAGGCAAAAGATTGCGCCGTTCCCCGCGCCCCTGAAGGCAAAAGACTGCGCCGTTCCCCGCGCCCCTGGAGGTGAAGGCTGCGCCGTTCTCCGCGCCCCTGGGGCGAAGGCTGCGTAGGTCTCCGCGGTTCTGTGGGGGCTAGAGGGACTGGGGGTAGTTGAAAAAGTCCTTTGGGTCGTACTGGGTTTTCAGGGTCTTCAGGCGGGATGCTGCTGGGCCGTAGTACGCCTTGCGCCAGTTGGTGAGGGTGGGGTCCGTGTAGTTCTGGTAGGCCGCTCCCGAAGCGTGGGGGCGCATCGCCGTGTGAGTGGCCGTCAGCCAGGACTCCGAGGTGCTGCCGGACGTGCCGGGGCGCCAGGCCGCGATGTACTGGGCCAGCATGCGCGAGCGGCGGTGGACGAAGGCCGTCGCCGTGGGGTCGACGCGGTTGATCGCGCCGCCCAGGGCGGTGAGCGCGATGCTGCCCGTGCCGCCGCGTACCCCGGACATCCGCGACAGCAGCGTCTGTATGCCCGCCGCCGAGATCGAGCGGTCGAAGAAGTCCGAGCGGCCCGCGTACGTCTCGCGGTTCAGCGCTCCCTGGGGCGAGCGGCCCGGTGTCGGGCCCGGGAGGTGGCACTGGGCGTCGGCCGAGAAGGACGAGCAGCCCGCGTACACCTCCATCGACTCCTCGTAGGAACGGCGCCTGAGCGAGACGCTGCGGGCGGAGGCGCCGATCCGGTCGGCCAGGCGGTCCACGGCGTTCTGGAGTTCGCCGTACGTGCCGAGGGAGAACGCCGAGACGGAGATGGTGGGAGTGCCGCCGGCTGCGTTCTCGACGTGGGCCGACGACCAGATCTCGTCCGGCTGGTCGGGGCCCCACTCCTGCCAGGCCGTCAGGACCGCCGCCGCCTTCGACCACGGCCAGGACATGTTCGCCGAGACGCCCTGCGGAGCCGGGTGCGTCTTGAAGCGGAGTTCCGTGACGACGCCGAAGTTGCCGTTGCCCGCGCCGCGCAGCGCCCAGAACAGGTCCTTGTTCTCGGTCGCGCTCGCGGTGAGCTGCTTGCCGTCCGCCGTGATCAGGGTCGCCTGCGTGAGGCTGTCGCACGTCAGCCCGTACGCCCTCGACACCACCCCGTGGCCGCCGCCCAGCGTCAGGCCCGAGATGCCCACCGTCGGGCAGGAGCCCGCCGGGATCGTCACGCCCTTCGCGGCGAGCGCGCGGTAGACGTCGATCAGTTTCGCGCCCGCGCCGATCACCGCCTCGTCGCCGGACGCCCGTATTCGGGACAGCTTCGACACGTCGACGATCAGCCGGCCGTTCCCGGACGACCAGCCGGCGTACGAATGGCCGCCGTTGCGGATCGAGACGCGGACGCCGTGGGCGTGGGCGTACGCGAGTGCCGTACGGATGTCGTCGGGGCCGGCCACGTACGCGACCGCCGTGGGCTTCAGGGAGTCGAAGCGGGTGTTGTAGAGCTGGCGGGCCGCCGCCCAGTCGGAGTCGCCGGGGCGGACCAGGGGGCCGTCCAGGTCCTTGGCCAGTGCCCGCAGGTCGGCGGCCGGGGTGCCCTCGGCCGTCGAGGAGGGTGCGGTGGCCGAGGTCGTCCCGGTCGTCCTGCCGGACGTGCGCGTCGATGCGGCCGACTGCGATCCCGATCCCTTGCCGCTGCACGCCGACGCCGCCGTCACCGTGACCGCGGCGGCGCCGCCTATGAACGTCCGCCGTTGCATGTGCGCCTCCCGGTGCTCCCGTTGTACGAGACGGGTCAACCGCCCGGCGGGTTCCACAGGCCGCATCCGGCAATCCCATGAGGATGTAAAGGGAGGGCGTACAGGGAGGGTGAGGGGTGTGGAGGGGCGGCGGCGGGTTCCGGCCAGGAGGGAGTGAGCGGGGCAGAGACGGGCCGGAATCGGGTCGGAGTACCGAAGGAAGGGCTTCCGGTAGCCGGGACCCGCACGTGTTCTCCCCGTGAGCGTTCCGTGACCTCACCGCACTGACGGCAGGGGTTCACCCTGCGTTCACTCACGGCCATCGGCGGCTTCACCTGTTCTGCCTAATTTCGGCCTTACCCGGTGCGTGGTGCGGACGGAAGCGAGCGCCTGTACCGGTCGATGAACAGCAGGCTCCATGACATCGCACGCTGCCGGCAACGGTGGCTTCTGGAAGGAACTCACGAAAGTGAAGCTTCAGCGCAAGAACCGGCTTCGCGCCCTTTCCCTCGGTGCTGTCGCCGTCTCCGGCGCCCTGGCGCTGACGGCGTGCGGCTCCGACGACACCGGCGGCGGCTCCGGCAGTGACGGCGGCACGACCGCCGCCAGCAGCTCCATCAAGTGTGACGACGCCAAGGGCCAGCTCCTCGCCAACGGCTCCTCGGCGCAGAAGAACGCGATCGACGCCTGGGTCAAGCAGTTCGTGACCGCCTGCAAGGACGTCCAGATCAACTACAAGTCCGAGGGTTCGGGCGCCGGTGTCACCGCGTTCACCCAGGGCCAGGTCGCCTTCGCCGGTTCCGACTCCGCGCTGAAGCCCGAAGAGGTCACCGCCTCCAAGGAGGTCTGCAAGGGCGGCCAGGGCATCGACCTGCCGATGGTCGGCGGCCCGATCGCGGTGGGCTACAACGTCCCGGGTGTCGAGGACCTGGTCCTGGACGCGACGACCCTCGCGGGGATCTTCGACAGCAAGATCACCAACTGGAACGACGCGGCGATCAAGAAGCTGAACCCGGACGCCACGCTGCCCAACCTCAAGATCCAGGCGTTCCACCGCTCGGACGAGTCCGGCACCACGGACAACTTCACCAAGTACCTGATCGCCGCCGCGCCCGCCAAGTGGAAGTACGAGGGCGGCAAGGCCTGGCAGGCCAAGGGCGGCCAGTCCGCGTCCGGCTCCTCCGGTGTCGCCCAGCAGGTCAAGCAGACCTCCGGCGCCATCAGCTACATGGAGCTGTCGTACGCCAAGGACGGCATCGCCGCGGCCAAGCTGAACACAGGCGCCAGTGAACCCGTCGAGGCCACCGTCGAGAACGCCACCACGGCCATCGCGGACGCCAAGGTCGTCGGCACGGGCAAGGACCTCGCGCTCGAACTGAACCGCGCGACCAAGGCCGACGGCGCCTACCCGATCACCCTGGTCACGTACGAGATCGTCTGCGACAAGGGCAACAAGGCGGACACCCTCGCCGCCACCAAGGCGTTCCTCACCTACATCGCCAGCGAGGACGGCCAGAAGATCCTGGCCGAGAACGACTACGCCCCGATCCCCGAAGAGATCATCGCCAAGGTCCGTACGACCGTCGCGAGCCTGAGCTGACCTGAGCGCGCGGTCCGGTCCCCGATCCGGGGCCGGACCGCGCGCCGTCCGGTGCACCGCCGCCTGGGGCCGCACGCAGCGTGTGGTCCCGCAGACCGGAGAACCTCATGGATATATCCACCAAGAACTCTGAAGCACCTCCCCCTCTCTCCCCACCCTCCGACGCCGAGCAGAAGCGCGCGGCCCGCGGCGCCACCCGGCCCGGCGACCGAGTCTTCCTCGGTCTGTCCCGCGGCTCGGGCATCTTCCTGCTCGTGATCATGGCCGCCATCGCGGTCTTCCTCTCGTACCGCTCCGTGCTCGCGATCAGCAAGGACGAGAGCAACTTCCTCACGACCTTCGAGTGGAACCCGACGGCCGTCCCGCCGAGCTTCGGCATCGCGGTCCTGGTCTACGGCACGGTCATCTCGTCGATCATCGCGATGGTCATCGCGGTCCCGATCGCGGTCGGCATCGCCCTGTTCATCACGCACTACGCCCCGCGCAGGCTGGGCGGCACCATCGCCTACGTGATCGACCTGCTCGCCGCCGTGCCGTCCATCGTGTACGGCCTGTGGGGCGCCCTCGTCCTCGTACCGCACATGAGCGGCCTCTACGGCTGGCTGGACGACTACTTCGGCTGGACCGGCATCCTCGACTGGCAGGGCGGCGCGCCGCGCTCGCTGTTCACCGTGGGCATCCTGCTCGCGATCATGATCCTGCCGATCATCACCAACGTGAGCCGCGAGGTCTTCCGGCAGGCTCCGCTGATGCACCAGGAAGCCGCGCTGGCCCTCGGCGCCACGCGCTGGGAGGTCATCCGCATGTCGGTGCTGCCCTTCGGCCGCTCCGGTGTCATCTCCGCCTCGATGCTCGGCCTCGGGCGCGCGCTCGGCGAGACGATGGCCGTGGCCACGGTCCTCTCCCCGAGTTTCGAGATCAACGCCAGTCTGCTCGACCCGGGCGGCGGCACCTTCGCCCAGAACATCGCCAGCAAGTTCAGTGAGGCCAGTGAGATGGGCCGGGACGCGCTGATCGCCTCCGGTCTGGTGCTGTTCGTCATCACCCTGCTGGTCAACGGCGCGGCCCGCCTCATCATCGCCCGCCGCGCGGAGTACTCGGGGGCCAACGCATGAGCCAGACCGTGAACGACGAGCGTCCCAGCTCCCTGCAGGGCGCGCGGCTGCCCAAGTGGAGCCCGTACGCGATCGCCGTCGGCTCGATCGCCCTGGGCCTCGGCATCAGCGCCGCGGCCGGGCTGCACAGCAGTGTCCAGTGGGGTCTGATGGCCGCGATCTTCTTCGTGGCCGGCTCGTACGGCATCGCCGCGCGCGTCGAGGGCCGCCGGCAGGCCAAGGACCGGGTGGCGACCAGCCTGGTCTGGGTCGCGTTCATCTTCGCCGTCGTCCCGCTGGTCTCGCTCATGTGGGAGACCATCAAGCGCGGTGTGAAGGTCCTCGACGGCTACTTCCTCACCCACTCGATGGGCCTGGTCACCGACACCGAGCCCGGCGGTGGTATCTACCACGCGATCCTCGGCACGCTTGAGCAGGTCGGCATCGCCACCGTGATCTCCGTGCCGATCGGCATCCTGACCGCCGTCTACCTCGTGGAGTACGGGCGCGGCAAGCTGGCCAAGGCCGTCACGTTCTTCGTCGACGTCATGACGGGTATCCCGTCGATCGTCGCGGGCCTGTTCGTCCTCAGCTTCTGGATCATCATCCTGGACATGGGCTACTCCGGGTTCGCCGGATCGATGGCCCTGACCATCCTGATGCTTCCCGTGGTCGTCCGCTCCACCGAGGAGATGCTCAAGCTCGTACCGAACGAGCTGCGCGAGGCCTCGCTGGCGCTGGGCGTGCCGAAGTGGCGCACGATCATGAAGGTGGTCCTGCCGACGTCCATCGGCGGTATCACCACCGGTGTGATGCTCGCGATCGCCCGCATCACGGGTGAGACCGCTCCGGTGCTGCTGCTGGTGTGGGGCTCGACCTTCATCAACACGGACCCCTTCGAGGGCCCGCAGGCCTCGCTCCCGATGTACATCTACCAGCAGTACGCGAACAGCGGCGGCTCCGGTGCGGCGTACGACCGGGCCTGGGCGGCGGCGCTCACGCTGATCGCGTTCGTGATGATCCTGAACCTGGCGGCCCGCGGCATCGCCCGCTGGAAGGCCCCCAAGACCGGTCGCTGACGCGGCCACCCAGCGACCAGCAGTCCTTCCCGAAAGAAGCAGTGATCCCCATGGCCAAGCGAATCGACATCAGCGGCCTCAGTGCCTACTACAGCTCGTTCCGAGCCATCGAGGACATCTCGATGACGGTCGAGCCCCGTTCGGTGACGGCCTTCATCGGCCCCTCCGGCTGCGGCAAGTCCACGTTCCTGCGCACCCTCAACCGGATGCACGAGGTGACACCGGGCGGCCGCGTCGAGGGCAAGGTCATGCTCGACGACGAGAACCTGTACGGCGCCGGGGTCGACCCGGTGGCGGTGCGGCGCGAGGTCGGCATGGTCTTCCAGCGTCCGAACCCCTTCCCCACGATGTCGGTCTTCGACAACGTGGCGGCGGGCCTGCGGCTCAACGGCAGCTACAAGAAGTCCGAGCTGAGCGATGTCGTCGAGAAGTCGCTCAAGGGCGCGAACCTCTGGAACGAGGTCAAGGACCGGCTGAACAAGCCGGGTTCCGGGCTGTCCGGTGGCCAGCAGCAGCGGCTGTGCATCGCGCGGGCGATCGCGGTGGAGCCGAAGGTTCTGCTCATGGACGAGCCCTGCTCGGCGCTCGACCCGATCTCGACGCTGGCCATCGAGGACCTGATCGGGGAGCTGAAGGAGCGCTTCACGATCGTCATCGTGACGCACAACATGCAGCAGGCCGCCCGTGTGTCCGACCGGACCGCCTTCTTCAACCTGTCCGCGGTCGGGCAGCCCGGGAAGCTCATCGAGATCGACGACACCGAGCGGATCTTCTCGAATCCGTCCGTGCAGGCCACCGAGGACTACATCTCGGGGCGTTTCGGCTGAGCCGACGCTCTTTCGGTTCGTACGTCTTCTGGACCCCTCGCGGTGCTGCATGGCGGTGCCACCGCGGGGACCGATAGGGCCCGCCTCCCGGTTCTCCGGGGGGTGGGCCCGTTGGCTTGTTTGCGCCCGTCACTGCCTCAGGGGCTCCGCCCCCGAACCCCCGGTCCTCAAACGCCGGACGGGCTGAGAGATCGCAGCTCGGCCGCGGAACTTTCAGCCCGTCCGGCGTTTGAGGACGAGCGCGTCAGCGCGAAAGGGGGGCTGGGGCGCAGGCCCAGGGATGGGAAACGAGGCTCAGAGGAAGGCCACGTTCACGAGCCAGAAGCTGGTCGCCGCGACCAGCGCAGCCGCCGGCATCGTGATGAACCAGCCGAGGATGATGTTCTTGGCGACACCCCAGCGGACCGCCTTCACCCGCTTCGTGGCCCCCACACCCATGATCGCGGACGTGATGACGTGCGTCGTGGAGATGGGCGCGTGGAAGATGAACGCGGTGGAGAACATGATCGACGCGCCGGTCGTCTCCGCGGCGAACCCCTGCGGAGGATCGAGCTCGATGATCTTCCGCCCCAGGGTGCGCATGATGCGCCAGCCACCGGCGTAGGTGCCCAGCGACAGCATCACCGCGCAAGCGATCTTGACCCAGACCGGAATCGGGTCGCCCGCTTCCTCGACGTCCGAGATGACCAGGGCCATCACCACGATGCCCATGGTCTTCTGGGCGTCCTGGAGGCCGTGGCCGAGAGCCATGCCGGCCGCGGACACGGTCTGCGCGATACGGAAACCGCGCTTCGCCTTGTGCGGGTTGGAGCTGCGGAAGAGCCACATGATCGCGCACATCACCAGATAGCCGGCGACCAGGCCGACGACCGGGGAGATGAACATCGGGATGACGACCTTCTCCAGGACGCCGGACCAGATGACGTCGATGCCGCCCGCGAGCGCCGCGCCCACCATGCCGCCGAACAGCGCGTGGGAGGAGGAGGACGGCAGGCCGAAGTACCAGGTGACGAGGTTCCACACGATCGCGCCCACCAGCGCGGCGAACAGGATCCACATGCCCCTGTTGCCGTGCGGTGTCTCGATCAGGCCTTCACTGACTGTCTTGGCTACCCCGCTGCCCATGAAGGCGCCGGCGAGGTTCATCACCGCGGCCATCGCCAGTGCCGCACGCGGCGTGAGCGCGCGTGTGGACACGGAGGTGGCGATGGCGTTGGCGGAGTCGTGGAAGCCGTTGGTATAGGTGAATCCGAGCGCGACACCGATGGTCACGATCAAAGCGAAGGTGTCCATGAAGGGGTCAGGACTCCTTGACCGCGATGGTCTCCACCGTGTTGGCCACGTGCTCGAACGCGTCGGCGGCCTCTTCGAGGACGTCCACGATCTGCTTGAGCTTCAGCACTTCGATGGCCTCGTACTTGCCGTTGAAGAGCATCGCCAGCAGCTTGCGGTGGATCTGGTCGGCCTGGTTCTCCAGGCGGTTGACCTCGATCCAGTACTCGGTGAGGTTGTCCATCGTGCGCAGGTTCGGCATCGCCTCGGCGGTGAGCTCCGCCGCCCGTGCCAGTACCTCGATCTGCTGCTCGACGCCCTTGGGCAGTTCCTCCACGTTGTAGAGGACGACCAGGTCGACGGCCTCCTCCATGAAGTCCATGATGTCGTCGAGGGACGAAGCGAGGTTGTAGATGTCCTCGCGGTCGAACGGCGTGATGAACGAGGAGTTCAGCTGGTGGAAGATCGCGTGCGTGGCGTCGTCACCGGCGTGTTCCGCGGCCCGCATACGCTCTGCGATCTCGGCTCGGCCGGACGAGTCCGCCCCGAGCAGTTCCATCAGGAGCTTGGAGCCCGTGACGATGTTGTCCGCGGACGCGGCAAACATGTCGTAGAAGCTCGTCTCCCTGGGGGTCAGACGAAAGCGCACGTGGGGTCCTCGGATTGCTTCGGTGTCGGTCAGGCTGATGCTAGGCGCATCATCCGGCCACGGCTAACCGGCCGCCCCCCAGTGTCGCCCATCGGGCACAGTGATCAGCACGGGGTCCCACGAGGGCGTTGGCCAAGGGCCCCATACCCGGCAAAGTTCGTTACGATATACCCGGTAGGGGTATCAGTCAGCAGGAGGACGCGATGACGACCACCGAGGCCGGCGCCACGGCGCCCTCCGGGGAGACCGGGGACACCGGGGAGGCTGGTGCCGCGGCGATCGTGACGGATCACGATCGCGGGATCCACGGGTACCACAAGCAGAAGGACGAGCACCTCAAGCGGCTGCGGCGGATCGAGGGGCAGGTCCGTGGCCTGCAGCGGATGGTCGACGAGGACGTCTACTGCATCGACATACTCACGCAGGTCTCCGCCTCCACGAAGGCGCTGCAGTCCTTCGCCCTGCAGCTTCTGGAGGAGCACCTGCGGCACTGTGTCGCCGACGCGGCGGTCAAGGGCGGGGCCGAGATCGATGCGAAGGTGGAGGAGGCGACGAAGGCGATTGCCCGGTTGTTGCGCACGTGAGCCCTGCCGGGCGGGGTGGGGTCGGTGAAAGACTGCGCCGTTCCCCGCGCTCCTGAAAGCGACAGGATTGCGCCGTTCCCCGCGCCCCTGAAAGCGACAGGACTGCGCCGTTCCCCGCGCCCCTCGAAGCCAAAGACTGCGCCGTTCCCCGCGCTCCTTATGGGCCTGCCCCTTATGGGGTGGGGGGTTTGGCCTGGTTGTCGGGGGAGCGTTCTTCGGTCACTTTCAGGACCTCGTCGATGCGGTCGGGGCTGAGCCGGTCCTCATGGGCGGCCGAGGCCGCGATGATCAGGTCGCCGCACAGCTCGATCTCGGCGAGGGCCACGTGGTCCTGAACTGCCGTACCGCGCGCCGGAGCCACGTACATCACCTCTTCCTGCCGTCACCGACTTCCTAGAGTAGGGAGCGGCCCACGGACAGCGCATGGCACCAACGGACCATTTCCGGCCCCGCGCGTTCAGGCCTTTCACCGTCCCGCCGCCCTTCCGCCGCCGTTCCGTCACTCCGCGATCCGCCCGGCGAAGATGTCCTTCTTCTTCGGCAGGTGTACGTCGACGGCGGCCCCGAAGTCGTAGAGCAGCGTGGTGGAGGACACCGCGACCGTGTCCTTCTGCTGCCCGTTCACGAAACTGAACCGGTGGCGGACCTTGCGGAGGCGTCCCTGGTCGTCGAGGTAGACGTCGAAGGGGACCTTCGCCGTGGCGAAGCCCTTCGCCGCCGCCCGCAGCGCCGCCCGGTTGCCCGCCGAGGCGTCGCGCGCGGCCACCGTGAGATCGGCGGTGCCCCGGTAGTGCCGGACGGCCGTGCCCGCCACCGACGTCCTGCCCACGTACGTCACCTTCCGCGCGCCCCGCAGCAGCTCGGCGGCGGCGAACGGGTCGGTCGCGCCGCCCGTGACCAGGTTCCCGTCGGACAGCGTGGCCGTGTCGACGCGCACCCACTTGTCGGCGGGCACGCCCGCGCCGCGGTTCTTCATGTAGAGCGCGCCCGGTGCGAGCAGCTCGGTGATCGGGCGGTGGCCGTCGTCGCCGGCCGGGTCCTGCGGGAGGAGCACCTTCAGCCGGCCCATCTGGCCCGCGAAGTCGTAGACGCCCTCGCCGCGGATGGTCACGCGGGTGCCGCCGGCGGCCATCTCCATGGACGTACGCGCCTTGGAGGTGCCGGCGCGGACCAGGTTCCCGGCCGCTCCGTGGAGCACCTCGACCGGGTCCTCGGCGGCCCGGGCGTCGTCGGAGGCGGCGCCGCCGCCCGAGCAGCCCGTGGCGCAGAGCAAAAGCCCCGTCGCCGCGGCGGCCAGCGCGACCGCTCGGTCCTTACGTTTCCGCTGCCGCTCCACCATCGCCTGCTACCCCCAGCCGGGACGTCCTTGGGCGGGCTGCCTGTCGTTCCGCTTAACGACGGGTGGGAGGTGTTGTCACGCAGGTCCCGGGCATGGGGAAGCGTTTACCAAGCATCGGTACGGTGGGGCGCGTGGCGCAACAGGAAGAGATCACTCCCCTGGAACACCGGACGACGACGATCGAGCGGGGTCCGTTCTGCCTGGCGCGATGCACCTGCGGCTGGAGCGGTCCGGCCCGCAGAGCCCGCAGCCTGGCCCGCACGGACGCCGAGAACCACATCCGGACCTTCCCGCCCGAGGCCCGCTGAGACGCGCCCTTCAGGGGCGCGGGGAACCGCGCGCCCAGCCCCGACGCACCCGCAGTCGAACACGCGCCGACACCCCCACCCCCACCCCTACCAGCCGCACGCGGCTGCAACCCGCATGCGTGCTACACGTGCCGGAGGACCGCCAGCAGCTCATCCACCAGCTCCCGGTCCCGCGGCTGCGTGACCCGCGTACGGGCCGCCGCCGGCGTGAGCCACAGCACCCGATCCACCTCGCGGTTGGGCACGAAGCGCCCCTCCGTCGCCTCGGCGGCCCAGTAACTCACCCGCTTGGGCCGGTCGTTGGCCACGTAGTGGAGCGTCGCCAGGCGCGGCCCCGGCGCACACCGGTGCCCGGTCTCCTCCTCGACCTCGCGCAGAGCCGCGGCGAGCGTGTCCTCGCCGGACTTCAGCTTGCCCTTCGGGTGCGACCAGTCGTCGTACTTCGGCCGGTGGACCAGGCAGATCCGCAGTTCGCCGTCGGCCGGTGAGCGGCGCCACAGTACGCAGCCCGCCGCGAGAACGGGGTCCGGGTTCGTCGTGTGCACTGGGCCTCCCATCGCGAGTGGTGACCTCCGTCGGTCACGGAGTGCCGACCGTCTCCCTCAGCCAGGCCCGCTGAAACGCGAATCTGGCCGCTTCCACTTCGTGCCGCTGGTCGGCGTGGAGCACGCCGAGCGCGTACGCCGTCGCCGGGGCGATCCGTGGGGTGCGGGCCGCCGAGGCCGCCGCCGCGGCCGCCTCCGCCGCGTCGCGGTGCCGGTCCAGGGCCTGGCCGGCGTTCAACAGGCGGACGTCCACGAGGACTTCGTCGCCGAACAGGACCTCGCGCGCGTAGCGGTGCAGGCGCAGCAGAAGGCGTACCTGGTGCCAGGGGGCGTCCTGGGGCTGCGGCGCGGTGTCGGCGGAGAGGCCGTGGACGAGGGCCTCCGAGTTGTAGGGGTGGCCCGCGGTGACCAGGGGGAGCCCGGTGACGGCGTCGCAGAGGCGGTCCTCCGCGGTCGCGGCCATGGGCCCCAGCCCCGTGGCGGCCGCGCCCGCGGTCAGCGGGACCTCGCTGGCCAGTACGGCGACGTTGTCGGCGACGGCGTGGAAGCGGCTGGAGCCCAGGGCCTGGAGCGCGGCCGAGTGGGCGCGGGTGCGGGCGAGGGTCAGCTGGCGCTCCAGGAGGGCACCGGCCTTGGCCGCGCCGACGGTCAGCTGGCCCTTCTCCGGCCGCACCTCGGAGGAGGCCTGGGTGGGGAAGGCCGCCGAGCCCGAGAGCCGGTGCAGCGCCGCGAGCAGCCGATCGAGCCGGGCCCCGTACGCGTGTTCGCGGGCCAGGGTGCCCGAGAGCCAGGCCAGTTCGGGGCGCATGCCCTCCGACCAGCCCTCGTCGAGCAGTGGCCGGAACGTGTGCAGGGTGCCGCTGATGCGGCGGGCCGAGCGGCGCAGGGCGCGCGCCGCGTCCACGGCCTCCTTCGAGCCGTTCTCCCCCACGCTCGACTGCGCTCGCGCGGGGGGACCCCCACCCGCCGCGCCGCCGGTCTCCCGGTGCTGGCGCAGCGCGCGGAGGAACTCCGTGGCCTGGGCCCGGAGGTACGCCGCGAGGGCGTCCCCGGCCACGGGTCCGGCCGTCGGGTCAAGGTGTTGCTGTGCCACGCCGGCGCCTCCGGGCGTCTATGAGCATCTCCTGGACGTTGCGCAGTGGCTGGCCCTCGGCGTCGGTCGCGTGCCGGGTCCATTCGCCGTCGGGGCCGAGGTGCCAGGAGGAGGTGGTGTCGGACATGCCGGTCTCGAACAGCCTGCTGAGGGCCGCCCGGTGGGCCGGGTCGGTGATCCTGACCAGCGCTTCGATACGCCGGTCGAGGTTGCGGTGCATCATGTCGGCGCTGCCTATCCACACCTCGGGCTCGCCTCCGTTGCCGAAGCCGAAGACCCGGGAGTGTTCGAGGAAGCGGCCGAGTATGGACCGTACGCGGATGTTCTCGGACAGGCCCGTGACGCCCGGCCGCACCGCGCAGATGCCGCGCACCCAGATGTCGACCGGCACACCTGCCTGGGAGGCGCGGTAGAGCGAGTCGATGAGCGCCTCGTCCACCATCGAGTTGACCTTGATACGGACGTGGGCGGGACGTCCGGCACGGTGGTGCTGGACCTCCTTGTTGACGCGCGCTATCAGGCCGTCGCGCAGGGACTTGGGCGCGACGAGGAGGCGGCGGTACGTCTCGCGGCGGGAGTAGCCGGAGAGCCGGTTGAAGAGGTCGGAGAGGTCCGCGCCGACCTGCGGGTCGGCGGTCAGGAGTCCCAGGTCCTCGTACAGCCGGGCGGTCTTCGGGTGGTAGTTGCCGGTGCCGACGTGGCTGTAGCGGCGCAGGGTGTCGCCCTCCTGGCGCACCACGAGCGACAGCTTGCAGTGGGTCTTGAGGCCGACGAGGCCGTAGACCACGTGGCAGCCCGACTCCTCCAGTTTGCGGGCCCACTTGATGTTGGCCTGCTCGTCGAAGCGCGCCTTGATCTCGACGAGGACGAGGACCTGCTTGCCTGCCTCGGCGGCGTCGATGAGGGCGTCGACGATGGGGGAGTCGCCCGAGGTGCGGTACAGGGTCTGCTTGATGGCCAGCACGTCCGGGTCCGCCGCCGCCTGCTCCAGGAACGCCTGGACGGAGGTGGAGAAGGAGTCGTACGGGTGGTGCAGCAGGACGTCGCGTTCGCGCAGGGCGGCGAAGATGTCGGGCGCGGACGCCGACTCGACCTCGGCGAGGTCGCGGTGGGTGCCCGCGATGAACTTCGGGAACTTCAGCTCGGGCCGGTCGAGGGCGCCGATGCCGAAGAGGCCGGTGAGGTCCAGGGGACCCGGCAGCGGATAGACCTCCGCCTCGGAGATCTTCAGCTCTCTCACCAGCAGGTCCAGGACGTACCGGTCGATGGACTCCTCGACCTCCAGGCGCACCGGCGGGCCGAAGCGGCGCCGCATGAGCTCCTTCTCCAGGGCCTGGAGCAGGTTCTCGGCGTCGTCCTCCTCGACCTCCAGGTCCTCGTTCCTGGTGAGGCGGAACGTGTGGTGCTCCAGGACCTCCATGCCGGGGAAGAGCTCCTCCAGATGGGCCGCGATGACGTCCTCGATGGGGACGAAGCGGTTCGGGGAGGCCTCCAGGAAGCGGGAGAGCAGCGGCGGGACCTTGACGCGCGCGAAGTGGCGGTGGCCGGAGACCGGGTTCCGCACGACGACCGCGAGGTTCAGGGACAGACCCGAGATGTACGGGAAGGGGTGCGCCGGGTCGACCGCGAGGGGTGTCAGGACCGGGAAGATCTGGTGGCGGAAGAGCGTGAAGAGGCGCGCCTGCTCCTTCTCGGACAGTTCGCTCCAGCGGACGAGGTGGATGCCCTCCTCCGCGAGCTGGGGCGCCACGTCCTCCTGGTAACAGGCGGCGTGCCGGGCCATGAGTTCGCGCGAGCGGGCCCAGATCATCTCCAGCACCTCACGGGGCTGGAGGCCCGAGGCGGAGCGGGTGGCCACGCCGGTGGCGATGCGCCGCTTCAGACCGGCCACCCGGACCATGAAGAACTCGTCCAGGTTGCTGGCGAAGATGGCCAGGAATTTCGCCCGTTCGAGGAGGGGCGTGTTGGGATCCTCGGCGAGTTCGAGGACCCGTTCGTTGAACGCGAGCCAGCTGCGCTCCCGGTCGAGGAACCGGCCCTGCGGAAGCTGGACACCGTCCTGCACCAGATCCTCGTACTCGTCGAGGTCGGCGTCGAGGTCGGGCTCCAGGTCGGAGACGTTCGCCGCCACGGTGTGCGGGCGGTGGGCGGCTATGGAGCCGACGGACGGCTGCGGGTGCTGGACCTGTGCCTGGGCATTGGGCTGGCTCATGAACCCATTCTTCCGTGCCCGGCCGGAAACAGGCGCGTCGGAGAGAGCGGGCGGGAGCGCCGCGCGGAGGTGCGGGCTCCCGTTCTCCCTCTTGCGGGAGGGCTCGCGCTCCGGCGGAGGCGAGGGCTCGGGCGGGGCGGGGTTCATTGCCAGAGGGTCGCAAGCCTGTCTGAATCACTGGTTACGGAGACATGACGTGCGGGATATCGGGGGGAGGCTCCCCGACGTCGACATGGCTGCCCCACGTGTCGACCCGCGCCGTCCGGAAGGGCCCGCGCCCGGTCAGGGGCGCCTTCGGGGGCGCGGGGCCGTGACATGTGCGGCTCCGCCGCGTGCGCGCGGCCGGCCACAGCGGCCCCGCACAGGCATCCGCACCTCAGGCACCCGTAGGCACCCGTATCTCAGGCCGTACGGCGGCGCAGCACCAAGAAGGCGGCCCCGGTGGCCAGACCGGCAACCCCGAGCACGATCCCCGTCTCCACAAGATGCATCGGCCAGTAGTGGGACTCGGGATGGACGGCGCTCCCGCCCATCGGCCAGAGGTCCTCCCGATGCACCTCAAGGTTGTGGTTGACCAGGTACATCACCCCGCAGGAGACGGCCGGCGCGGGCAGCGCCCGCCGCACCACGACCCCGGCGAGCGCGCCCACCCCCAGCCCGCACAGCCCGTACGCCACCAGCGCGGGCCCCCGCGCGGCGAACACGTCGTTGAAGGTCCAGTCGTCGCCCATCAGGTCCCGGTTGGCCGCCCAGGCCCAGCGGAACACGAGGACGAACACCGTGCCGCCGGCCACCAGCAGCAGCGCGGGCACCGCGAGCTTGGCGGCCAGCCAGCGCGTCGGCGAGACCGACTGGGTCCAGGCCAGCTGGGCGGTGCCGGCCTCCAGCTCCCGCCCGGTCAGCGCGCCGCCGGCGAACGCGGCCACGGCGAAGAAGCTGTAGTAGACGAGGGTGGAGGCCCAGCTGATCCCCCCGCCGAAGCTGACCAGGGCCTCGACCCGGCAGCGGCCGTCGGGCCGTGCGCACGTGAACATCCCTTCCCGTACGGAGTCAGCGGTGATCCCGGTCTCCCAGACCAGCGTGCCGACGGCGGCCAGCAGGAAGGCGCCCCACACGGTCAGCGCCGCGCGGTGCAGCCGCAGTACGGCCCATGGCAGTCCGGTATTCAACGACGGCGCGGTTTTCATACGGCGGCTCCGGCGGCAGCGGTACGACGGTTGAGCAGGACGAACGCGGCGGTGACCGCGAGGGCGGCGACGGCGAGGACGATCCCGGTCTCGACGAGCTGCAGGGGCCAGAAGTGGGACCGCGGGTGGTAGGTGGCCCAGATCTCGTCGAGGCCGCTGTGGGCCAGGCAGCTGCGCAGTTCGGCCGCGCTGCCGGTGTCGGCGCAGGCCATGTTGTTGCCCATGCGGGCGCCCTCGTCGGTGATCACGCCGCGGTCGAGCTGGAGGGCCCTGTCCGGCAGCTCCAGCGCCTCGGTGCCGGAGACCGTGACCGTGGGCCACATGCTCGGCCGGTACCGATCGCCCGACTGGGTGATGGCGAACGTGACGGCGCAGGCGACGCCCAGGGCGGGCAGCGCGCGGCCGAGGAGCAGGCCCGCGAGAACGCCGACGGCCAGGCCGCAGAGGGCGTACGCGAGGGCGACGGTGCCGTTGGAGCGGAAGTCGTACGCGTCGAACCATTCCGTCCAGAGCAGTTCGGCGCCGCTGTTCCACATCAGGCGGTGCAGCGGGATCAGCAGGGCCGTGCCCGCGGTGACGAACAGCGCCGGGACGGCGAGTTTCGCGGCGAGCCAGCGGGCCGGGGAGACGGACTGGGTCCAGGCGAGGTGCGCGGTGCCGTTCTCCAGCTCGCGGCCGATGAGGGCCGCGCCCGCCCAGGCGGCGATCAGGAGGGGGAGGAAGGAGACGACGAGGGTGGTGAGCGCGACGGTCGTGCTGTAGCCGCTCAGCCAGGGGCCGGAGGGGAAGTAGCAGCCCTCGTCGACGTTCGTCCGGCACTGTTCGCGGACGTCCGCGGTGGCTGCCTGGACGCCCGGTCCGTACGCCCACAGCATCGCCGCCGCGAGGGCCGTCACCAGCGGCAGCCAGCACCACAGGGCCGCCCGGTGCAGCCGCAGGATCGACCGGGCGAGCCCGAGGCCGGTCCCTGGGGCGGGGGCCGGACGCCCGGGGGTGAGGAGAGTCGTCACGGGCGCGTGTCCTCCTCGGTGAACAGGTCCGGGGCCTCGGGGTTGCGCAGGTGGGCCAGGAGCAGCTCCTCCAGGGAGGGCGCGGCGGTCTCCCAGCCGTCGGTCGGCGGGCTGTCCGGGCCGCCCGGCCGCCGGACCAGCGCGGTGAGCTGGCGGCCCGTGGAGTGCGACTCGACGACGGTGTGGCCCGAGAGGTCGCGCGCCGGGCCGGTGAGCAGGGTGTGCGCGGCGAGCAGCCGCTCGGGCTCGCCGCCGAGCCTGATCCGGCCGCCGCCCATCAGCAGCAGGTGGTCGCAGACGCCCTCCAGTTCGGCGACGACGTGCGAGGACATCACGATGGTCGTGCCGCGTTCGGCGGCCTCGCCCAGCAGTGCGCCGAGGAGTTCGCGCCGGGCCAGTGGGTCGAGGTCGGCCATCGGCTCGTCCAGCAGCATCAGTTCGGGCCGTTTGCCGAAGGCCAGGGCGAGGGCGACGCGGGTGCGCTGGCCGCCGGAGAGCGAGCGGATCCGGTCGCCGGGGCGTAGGGCGCCCTCGCGGAGCGCGTCCGGGTCCCGGCCCGGTGCGGCCTGCCCGGACGTGTCCCCGTGCACCGGTCCGTACGCGATGCGTTCCGCGGCCGTCCGGTCCCAGCGGGCGCGGTTCAGTTCGGCGCCGAGGCGCAGGGTGGCGGCGACCGTGAGCTGGGGCGGCAGCGGCTTGGCCTGGGCGACGTAGGCGAAGCGTTCGCGGGCCCGGGCGGGAGTGGTGCCGAGGATCTTCACCGTGCCCTCGGTGGGGCGTATCAGGCCCGCGGCCAGCGCGAGGAGGGTCGACTTGCCCGTGCCGTTGGGCCCGACCAGGGCGCATATCCGGCCCGTGGGCAGGCGGAAGGAACAGTCCCGCAGTACGGGGCCGCGCCTGCGCCGGTACTGCTTTCCCAGCCCGACCGCTTCCAGCGCGGTCCCTTCGTCGTCCCTGTTCATCGCTCCCCCTCAGGGCACTTCTCGTCCAGTACGGCGGTGAAGAGCGCGGTGATGTCCTCGCGCTCCAGACCTTCTCCGCGTGCCTCGTCCAGCCAGGCCGTGAGCTTCGAGCGCAGGGCGGTGTGGTCGGCGGGTGCGGAGCCCAGGGAGCGCCGCACGAAGGTGCCGAGGCCGCGTCTGGCCTCGACCAGGCCCTCGCGTTCCAGCTCGCGGTAGGCCTTGAGGACGGTGTTCGGATTGATCGCGGTGGCCTCCACGACCTCACGGGCCGTGGGGAGCTTGTCGCCGGGTTCGAGGACGCCCAGACGCAGTGCCCGCTTCGTCTGCTGGACGATCTGGACGTACGTGGCGACACCACTGCGCCGGTCGATGCGGTACTCGACCACGCGACAACCACCCTTTCACTAATTGAGTAGTGAAAGGGTGGTGCAGGGCCGGGTGCGTGTCAAGGTGAATCCGGGGTTCCGGAAACTTTTCCAGGATGTGCGGGCCGATGCGTGAACCGATCCGTGGGGCTCGTGCGATGAGGGGGCGTGAGGGAAACGAGAAGCGACGGGGAGCTGCTGCGGGCCATCGCGGCGGACGGTGACCGGCGCGCCTTCGAAGAGCTGTACCGGCGGTACGCGCCATGGCTCGGGGCGAGGCTGCGGGGCCGCTGTTCCGACGCGGGGACGGTCGACGACGTCGTGCAGGAGACGTTCCTCGCGGTGTGGCGCGGCAGTGCCCGCTACCGCGAGGAGGGCGACGTGGCCGGCTGGCTGTGGCGCATCGGCTCGCGGCGGCTCATCGACTCCCTGCGGGGCGACGGCGCCCGGGGCCGGATGCGGCAGGCGCTCGCGCGGCTGCGGCACCGCGAGGAGGTGTCCGCCGAGGAGCGCGTGCTCGCGGGGGTGGGGCACGGGGACCTCGCGGGCGCCCTGGTCCGGCTGTCGCCGGAACTGCGCTCGGTCCTCCAGGCCACGGTCATCGACGGGCTGACCACCCGGGAGGCGGCCGTCCTGCTCGGCATCCCGCCGGGGACGGTCAAGACACGGGCACTTCGGGCCCGCAAGCAGCTGCGGGAGGAGTTGGCATGAGCGACACGAACGAGGCCCGCGACCCGGGCGGCATGACCTGGCACGTCGCGGAGGACGACCTCCGGGCGTACGTACGGGGCGAGCTGGCGTCGCCGATGCTCTGGTCGGCCGACACCCACCTCATGGCCTGCGCACGCTGCCGGGCGGTGCTCGCCGAGGTGGGCGACCCGGTCCCGCTGGACGAGGGATGGGAGCGGCTCGACGCCGAACTGGACGTGCCGCGGCCGGGGTTCATGGAGTCGCTGCTCGTGCGGTTCGGGGTGGCCGACCACACCGCGCGCCTGCTGGCCGCGACACCGGTGCTGCGCCGGTCGTGGCTGGCCGCGGTCGTGGCCGTGCTCGTCATCACGGTGATCGCGACCAACTCCGGCCGTACGTCCGACGGCCCGGGGATGTTCCTCGCCCTCGCCCCGCTGCTGCCCCTCGCCGGGGTCGCGCTGTCGTACGGGCCGGTGCTCGACCCCACGTACGAGATGACCGTGGTGTCTCCGATGCACGGGTTCCGGCTGCTGATGATCCGGACCGTTCCGGTGCTGGCCGCCGTGCTCGTCCTGAACGGCCTCGCGTCGCTCGCGCTTCCCTCGTACGGACTGCGGGCCATGGCCTGGCTGCTGCCCGCGCTCGCGCTGACCTCGTCGGGGCTCGCGCTGACACCCCGGCTGGGCCCGGTCCTCGCGCCGAGCCTGGTCGGCGGGGCGTGGGTCGCCGTGCTGCTGGTCGCGCGGCAGGCGACGAGCGCCGAGGGCACCCTCGCGCCCTACACGGTGCCCGGCCAGGGCGTCGCGGCCGTGGTCGCGGTGCTCGCCGCCGGGTTCTTCTACCTCCGCCGCGACCGCTTCGACGCGACCTCCGCGCACACCCCGTTCGCGGGCTTCCAGGGCGGGGGTCCGGCGTGATGTCGGCCGCCTGGCGCAGGCGGTTCAAGCTGGTCGGCGCCGCACTGCTGATGACCGCCTCGGTCCTGCTCACGGTCCTCGTCGGGGTGCTCCGTTTCGCCGCCGAGGTCCTCTCGGCCTTCGCCTCCTCCGGCAAGCGGGGTCCGTTCTCCTCCTCTTCCTCCGATTCCTCGGGCGGGGGCGGTGAGTGAGGGCCCGCGCCCTTCTCCCGTTCCTCGTTCTTTTTGCCTTCCTCCTCTTCCACTGGAGTCACGCATGTCCGACCTTGCTTCGGTACCGACGGTGTCCGCCGCCGGGCTCACCCTGCGCTACGGCGGAACGGCCGCCCTCGACGACGTGTCGGTGCGGCTCGGCGAGGGTGTCACCGGGCTGCTCGGGCCCAACGGGGCCGGGAAGACCACCCTGTTGCGGGTCCTGGCCACCGCCGTGCCCCCGGACAAGGGAGCGTTCTCGGTGCTCGGCAACGACCCGGGCACGTCGGCCGGCCGGCAGGAGGTGCGGCGCGCGCTCGGCTATCTCCCGCAGGCACCCGGGTTCCACCCGGACTTCACGGCCTTCGAGTTCGTCGACTACGTGGCGATCCTGAAGGAGCTGACGGACCGCACCGCCCGGCACCGCGAGGTGCGGCGGGTCCTGGACGCCGTCGCGCTGTCCGACGTACGGAGCAAGCGGATCAAGAAGCTCTCCGGCGGGATGCGCCAGCGGGTCGCGCTGGCCGCCGCCCTCGTCGGCGATCCCGGTTTCCTGGTCCTCGACGAGCCGACCGTCGGCCTCGACCCCGAACAGCGCATGCGGTTCCGGGAGCTGATCGCCCGGGCCGGGGAGGGGCGGACCGTGCTGCTGTCCACCCACCAGACCGAGGACGTCGCGATGCTCTGCCACCGGGTGATCGTCATGGTCCGCGGCCGGGTCCGCTTCGAGGGCACCCCGGCCGAACTGACCGCACGGGCGGCGGGCCGGGTGTGGAGCAGCGCCGAACGCGACCCGGGCGCGTGGGCCGGATGGCGCACCGGTACGGGCTCCTTCCGCAACGTCGGCGAACCGCCGGCGGGCGCCGAACTCGTCGAACCGACCCTGGAGGACGGCTACCTGCTCACCCTCGACGGCGAGTCCTCGGAGGTGGCGGCATGAGCACCGCAGTCGAGACACCCGCGCGGACCACCGGGCCGACGCACCGGCCACGCCCCTGGGCGGCCGTGTTCGCCCTCGCCCGCTTCGAGGCGCGCGAGCTGCGCCTGGTCATCGCCTTCCTCGCCGTCTCGGTGCTGTACGTGGCCTGGATCGTCTGGCAGACCACGCAGCGCCAGGGCGACTTCCCGGTGCTCCAGGACGTCGACCGCGACACACAGACCATGCCGATGCTGATCGGGCTGGTCGTCATGCTCAACGTCAACCGGGCGGTCCTGCGCTCCCGCCGACGCGACACCGACCGTCACTTCGACGTGCTGGTCGTCGAGCCCTGGCGGCGTACGGCCGCCCATGTCCTGTCGATCGTCCCGGTGGCCCTGTTCACGGCGGTCTGCGTGGCCGTCCAGTTCACCTGGGCCGCGCTCAAGCCCGGGGCGGTCGGGCACGGTTCGCCGGCCGAACTCGTCGTCGGCCCGCTGACGGTCCTGCTGTTCGGCGTGGTGGGCGTCCTCCTCGCCCGCCTCTTCCCCTCGGTCGTCGCCGCGCCGGTCCTCCTGGTCCTCCTGCTCTTCGCGTCGGTCTTCGTGGCGAGTCCGTCCGGGTCCACGTGGGCGACCTGGCTGGGCCCGGTCGTCAGCGAGAGCGGTTCCTCCCCGTTCCCCTCCGACCTGCTGGCCCGCCCCGCCGCCTGGCACGCCCTGTACCTCGTCGGGCTCGTCCTGTTCGTCGCCCTGCTCGCGGTGCTGGTCGGCGGCGGGCGCACGACGGTCGTCAAGGCGGCCGTCGCGGGATCGCTCGCGCTCACGCTGGTCGGCGCGGTCGGCCAGTCCGGCGGCACCCCGTCCGGTTCGACGCCGGCCCGTGAACGGGCGTCGGTCACCCCGGAGAAGGTCCGCTCGTGCGTCGAGCACGGCAGGTCCTCCTACTGCGCCTTCCCCGAGTGGACGGGCCGCACCGCCGACTGGGCCGCCGTGGTCGACCGCGTCCAGAACCTCGCGGGCGGCAGGGCCGGCGGCGAGCGCCTGACCGTGGAACAGCGCCTCGACGCCCGCTACGGGCTGGCGTCCGACACCCTGATCTCCCCGTCCACCGCACCCGGCCACGTGACCGTCGGCACGGACTGGGGCGGCAACCGCGTCCCCGAGTTCGCCGTAGCCGTCGCGTCCGTGCTGGTGGCGGGCGACGAGAAGGCGGGCAGCGAGGTGTGCGACGCCCGCGTGGTGACGGTCATGTGGCTGGCGCTGGGCGGCGAGTCCGACCCGATGTCCGCGCTGCGCCACGTCCGCCTCGACGACAGCGACGAGGGCCGCGCCCTCGTCCTGTCACCCACCGAACCGTTCAGCATGAGCGCCGAACAGACCCGCATCGTCGTGGAGTTGCTCAAGAAGCCGCGGTACGACGTCGCCGGCAAGGTGAAGGCCAAGTGGACGGAGCTCACCTCGCCCCGGACGTCGATGACACGGGTGGCGGAACTGCTGGGCGTACCGGCCGCGGGCAAGGCGACGGACGGTGACGCGTGCGAGGAAGAATGACGGCGGCCACGACACGCGCTCTGCTGCCGCCCGTGTGGCACGCGCTGCCCCGGCGCGCGTTCGCGGCAGCCGCCGCCGTGGGGCTGCTGCTGGCAGGCATCCCGCGCATGCGGTCCGGCCCGCCGGACCCGTATCTCGGCCTCTACGCGCTGCGGACCACCGCGCTGGTCCTCGCCCTGGGCCTCGCGTTCCTGCTGGACGACCCGGCCCGGCACATCACCTCGACGGTGCCGGCCCGGCGCCCGCTGCGGGTCGCCCTGCGCGTGGCGCTGGTCGCCCCGTGGGCCGCGCTCTGCTGGACGGCGGCGGTGCTCCTCGTCCCGGAGGAGGCCCGGCCGCCGGTCGGTGCCCTCACCCTGGAGGCCGCCGCCACCGCGGCACTGGCCCTCGCCGCGGCGGCCCTGACCGTACGCCGCACCCAGGTCACCGAGCCGGGAACGGCGGTTTCGGCCTGGCTGCTGGCCACCGCCGCCACCGCGTTCCTCCTCCTGCCGACCCGCTGGACCCTCTTCGTGACCCCGGACGACCCCCACTGGTCAGCCAGCCACGACCGCTGGGCACTGCTGCTGGCGGTGGCGGCGGCAGCGGGGGCGAGGGCATGCGCGGAACCCCTGCGAGCAAGGCTGAGGCTGGGCCCCTTCTAGGCAGGGGCCCGCTCGGGCGGGGCCCTTCAGGGGCGCGGGGCTGTGACATTTGCGGCTCCGCCGCGGGGCGCGACAAGCCCCCACCGGCCCGTACTCCGAAACGGACCCTGGGACCCCGCCCCGTCCGGCCAGGAAAAGGGTCAGGACTCGGTCCGGTACATGAGATCCGTCTCGTGCACGACGAACCCGAGCCGCTCGTACACGGCCACCGCGGCCAAGTTGTCGGCATCCACGTACAACATGGCATCAGGCACGCCCGAACCCGCCAGATGCCGGAGACCGACCGTGGTGAGGGCCTTCCCCAGGCCACCCCCCTGTGCGTCGGGCCGCACCCCGACGACGTACACCTCGCCGAGCCCTTCGGCCTCGTGGACCTTCGTCCAGTGGAACCCGACCAGTTCGTCGCCGCGGAAGGCGAGGAAGAACCCGGCCGGATCGAACCACGGCTCGGCCTTGCGCGCGTCTAGGTCCTGCTGCCCGAGCGACCCCTGCTCGGGATGGTGCGCGAAGGCGGCGGCGTTCGCGGCGAGCCAGGCCGCGTCGTCCTCGCCGGGCACGAACGTCCGCACCCGCACCCCGTCGGGAAACGCCGGCTCGGGCAGGTCGAGGCCGGTCAGGGGCCGCCGCATCTGGCGCAGTTCGCGAAAGAGGGCGAGACCGAGGACCTGGGCGAGATGACGGGCCGCCGAATGCCCGCCGTGGGCCCACACCCGCAGCCGCTTGCCGGACTCGGCGAGCAACGCGCTGCCCAGCGCCCGGCCGTGCCCGTGACCGCGGTGCGCCGGGTGGACGACCAGCTCGGCGGCGGGCGCCTCGACGGGGTCGGTGTCCTCCAGCTGCGCGTACCCGACGAGCCGGTCCTCGGAGCTCAGCAGCAGATGGCGGATTCCGTCCCGTGCGGCGCCGCGCAGATGCAGCCGGCCCTGCTCGGAGACGGCCTGCTGTCCGTCGGTCCGGGCGGCCTCCGCCAGGAGCGCCAGCACGGCCTCGGTCCGCTCCGGGCTCAGCGTGGTGAGGACGTCGATGGAGCGGGCCGTGGGAATGCCGCCCTGGCCGAGCGAGGCCGAGAGCTTGCGGGCAGCCGGTGCGGTGTCGTCGCTGGTCATGGGTACGAGGGTACGGCGTGTCCGGTTCATGGCGAAGTGGCCCGCAAGAGACATCAGGGGGAGTGCGGGGCCCGTGGGACGTCAGTGCGCGGCAGGTGCGCGAGCTGTCCGGTTCGTGGCGAAAAACCCCTCGTGGCAACCAGTCCGTAACCCCGAACCCCCTGTCGCGCTACGCGCGTTGACTCTAGGCTGCGCCGGGACGGGGCCCACATATCAGCCGACCCACAGGGGGGCACATGTCAGCCACACCTCAGCCGTACCGCCCAAGACGCCGCACCACCCGCCTCCTCGCGGGCGTCGCGGGCGTCGCCACCATCGGCGCGCTGGTCGCGGCGCTTCCGTCGTCGGCGTCCGCGTCCGCGGGCGAGTCGGCGAAGAAGCACGGACACCAGAGCCCGTCCCGCTACCAGGACGTCCAGCTGCTGTCCTTCAACGACCTGCACGGCAACCTGGAGCCGCCGTCCGGCTCCTCCGGCCGGGTCACCGAGATCCAGCCCGACGGCACCACCAGGACGATCGACTCGGGCGGTGTCGAGTACCTGGCGACGCATCTGCGCCAGGCCCGCCAGGGCAACAAGTACTCGGTCACCGCGGCGGGCGGTGACATGGTCGGCGCCTCGCCGCTGATCTCCGGGCTCTTCCACGACGAGCCCACCATCGAGGCGCTGAACAAGCTCGACCTCGATGTGACGAGCGTCGGCAACCACGAGTTCGACGAGGGCGCCAAGGAACTGGGCCGCCTGCAGAACGGCGGCTGCCACCCCACGGACGGCTGTTACGTGGCGGGCAGGAAGTTCAAGGGCGCCGACTTCCCGTATCTCGCGGCGAACGTCCTCGACGAGAAGACGAAGAAGCCGATCCTCAAGCCCTACTGGGTGTGGAAGAAGAACGGCGTCAAGGTCGGCTTCATCGGCGTCACGCTGGAGGACACCCCGGGTGTCGTCTCCGCCGAGGGTGTGAAGGGCCTCAAGTTCAAGGACGAGGTCGAGACGATCAACAAGTACGCCAAGGAGCTGGAGAAGCAGGGCGTCAAGTCGGTCGTCGCGCTGATCCACGAGGGCGGGCTCCCGGCCTCGGCGGCGTACAACTACGACTGCGACTCGCCCGGTGGCGGCGACGGCATATCCGGCCCCATCGTGGACATCGCGAAGAACGTCACGCCGAAGGTCGACGCGCTGGTCACCGGCCACACGCACGCCGCGTACGCGTGCACGATCGACGACCCGTCGGGCAAGCCCCGTACGGTCACCTCGGCGGCGTCCTTCGGGCGGCTCTACACCGACACGACGCTGACGTACGACCGCCGGACCGGGGACATCGCCCGGACCGCCGTCGCCTCCGCGAACCACGTGGTGACGCGTGACGTGGCCAAGGCCCCGGACATGACCGAGCTGATCACCAAGTGGAACACCCTCGCGGCGCCGATCGGCAACAAGCCCATCGGATACATCTCCGGTGACATCTCCAACGTCGGCACGGAGTCCCCGATCGGCGACCTGATCGCCGACGCGCAGCTCGCGTACGGCAAGGAGCTGGACCCCGAGACCGACCTCGCGCTGATGAACCCGGGCGGTATCCGGGCTCCCCTCACCTACGCGTCCAAGGGCACCGAGGGCGACGGCGTGGTGACCTACGCCGAGGGCTTCACCGTCCAGCCGTTCGCCAACACCGTGAACCTGCAGAGCTTCACCGGTGCCCAGGTCGTCCAGGTACTCAAGGAGCAGGTCAGCGGTACGAACGCGGCCTCGCCGAAGGTGCTGCAGATCTCGTCGGGTCTCACCTACACGCTCGACCTGACGAAGAGCGGCGCCGACCGGGTCGTCACCGACTCGATTCTGCTGAACGGCGCCGCGATCGATCCGGCCGCCACCTACCGCGTCGCGACGAACAGCTTCCTCGCGGGCGGCGGCGACGGCTTCACCACGCTGGGCCAGGGCACGAACGACCTGGTGGGCGACGACGACCTCGCGGCCCTGGAGACGTACCTGCTGGCCAACTCCTCGGCGTCGGACCCGATCGCGCCGCCCGCGGCGAACCGGATCACCGTCGTCCAGTAGCCCGGCCGTGAGATAGATCGCGAACCGCAGGCAGAAGTTGCGGGTGGGGTTGGTACGCATGGTCGAATCAGGCGATGCGTACCCCCCACCCCATAGCGGCGCATGCCCCTCCGAACCCGTACGAGGATCTCGCCGCCCTCGACGACGGACCCTTCGACAACGGACCCCTTGAGGACTTCCTCCACGACGAGGAGCCCGCGTCCGCCGAAGAACCGGAGGAGGAGGCGGAGGCGGAGTGGGCACCCCCCAACCACCGCAAGGACTCCGGCGGTCGACGCGGGGCCCGGACCGGCCGCCGCCGTCAGCGTCGAGGCCGTGGCCGAACTCCCCTCTCCGTACGACCCCTTGCCGCACTGCCCCTGGCCGCGAAGGCCGTCGTCGCGGTCCTCGTCCTCGCCGCCTTCCTTGCCCTCGGTGACCGCTGGGCGCTCCTGTACGCGGAGCGCACGGCGGCCGAGAAGGTCCGGGACCAGCTGGACCTGCGCGCGTCCCCCGAGGTCGAGATCGACGGCTTCCCCTTCGTCACCCAGGTCCTCGACCGGCGGCTCGACTCCGTCTCGGTCACCGTCCCGGACGTGGCGGCGGACCGGATCTCCCTGGCGAAGGTCTCGGCCACGGCCACCGGCATCCGGCTCGACGGCGGCCCGACCTCGCCGCGCGGCGCGCGGATCCCCTCGCTCGACGGCGAGGTGCTGCTGTCCTTCGACGACCTCAACCGTGAACTGGGCGCGTCACAGGTCACGTTCACCGGTCACGACGGCGACGAGGTGCGGGCGCGCGGCACGCTGCCCGTCGCCGGGCACGATCTGCGGCTGCGGGCCGACGCGCGGATCCGGCGGGACGGCGAGCGCGGCATCTCGACCGAGGTCGGCGGTATGCGCCTGGACATCGGCGACCTGGCCACCTTCCGGCCCGGCACCCGCAGGTCCGAGGGCCTGCACCTGACCCGCGCGTCCGCCGCCCGCCTCGCGAAGGAGAAGCGCAAGGCGAAGGAACTGCTGTCCGTGCCGGCGATCGCCGAGCGCTTCGGCGTGCCGGACAGCGCGGTGCGGGCGGCGCTGCGCGACGACAACGACTTCGCCGAGTTCACCGGCTCCCCGCGGTTCGTCCGCAAGCTCATGAAGGTCAACCTCATCGACCTCGCCGTGGACAACCCCGGGATCCTCAAGCGGCTCGGCTTCGACCCGGCCCTCCTCGACGGCCTCTCCCGCCTCACCAGGCCGGCCCTCGTCGACCGCCTCTCCATCGGCTTCCGGCTGCCGAAGCCGCCCCAGGGCGATCTGCGGCTGCGGGACGTGCGCGTCCACAAGGACGGGATCAGGGTGCGGGTGACGGGCACCGGACTCGCCGTCGGGGCACCGGCGGACACATAAGCCCCGGATGAGCGGCGTAATAAATTCTGTGTGAATAGGGAAGTGGTTCCCGCCTCCGTCTGAAAACCGTCTCAGGTGCAATTCATCGAGGTCTCAGCGGATTTGGCGATTTCCGTCCCCGTGCTCCCGTAGTGTTTTCCATGTCGAAGCCGAACAGGGCTTACGGCAAAGGGAACCACCGCAAGAGAGCAATCACAGAGAAAGAGGAATTCCCATGAGCTTCCACAAGGTCACCCCGGTCAAGAAGTCCCGCAAGCCCGCCCCGGCCGCCAAGAAGCAGGCCGCGAAGCACGCGCCGAAGCGTGCCGCCAAGCAGCAGCAGAACCGCCGCCCGGTCGGCAACAAGTAGGCGACGCCACGAGGCGGGGTCCCCGGATTCGATCCGGGGACCCCGCCTCGGCCATTTCCCGGACCCGGAAAATGGAAAAGAACCGGGCGGGACAGTACAGGGCAGGACCCAGGTACGGAAAGGGAATTGAGCGCCATGCGGGAAGTACGGGAGGCATTCGCACGTTTCTGGCCGCTGACGCGCGGCGACCGCGGACGGCTGTTGCTGATCATCGCTTTCGTGATCGTTTCCGCGCTCGCGGAGACGGCCTCCATCCTGCTCTTCGCGGAACTCACCGACCACGCGCTCAAGGCCGGTTCGCTCGCCGCGTTCTGGGGTCCGGCCGGTGCCTGGCTGGCGGTGGCCGTGCTCGGCGCGGTCGTCGGCTACCTCGGCAACTCCCTCGCCGTCGTCACGGCCGAGGGATTCGTGCTGCGGCTGCGCGCGGGCGTCTTCCGCCACGTCCAGGACCTGCCCCCGCACTTCTTCCAGAAATACCGCCGGGGCGACCTGGTGGAACGGCTCACCGGCGACGTCGAGGCCATCGAACAGATGGTGGTCTCGGGCGCGGTGGGAGCGGTCTCCGCCGTGTTCTCGGCGGTCTTCTATTCGGTCGCGGCCCTCTGGCTGCGCTGGGACCTCGCCCTGGTCACCTTCCTCCTCGCGCCCCTCTTCCTCGTCGCGGCCCGCCGCTTCGCCGGCCGCGTCAGGACGGCAGCCCAGGACGAGCGGACCGCCGACGGCGCGATCACCTCGGTCGTCGAGGAGTCCCTCGGCAACATCGTGCTCACCCAGGCGTACAACCGGCGCGGGGCGGAGGAGCAGCGGCTCGACCGCGAGGCGCGCGCCTGGCTGCGGGCCAGTGTGCGCGGAGCCCGCGCGAGCGAGATGTACGAGCAGTTCGTCGAGGTCGTCGAGACGCTCTGCGTGCTCACGGTGATCGGGCTCGGCGCCTGGGAGATCGCGCAGGGCCGCATGTCCCTGGGCCAGTTGCTCGCCTTCGCCGCCTTCCTCGGCTACCTCTACCCGCCGATCCGCGACCTCGGCCAACTGGGTCTGACCCTGACGGCCGCGACCGCCGGAGCGCGGCGCCTCCAGGAGATCCTGGACACCGAGCCCGCCGTCACCGACCCGGCCGAACCGGTCGGGGCGTGGCCCGTACAGGGCTGGGTCTCCTTCCACGACGCGTCCTTCCGCTACCCGGGCGCGGAGCGCGACTGCCTGCACGAGGTGACGTTCACCGCGCGGCCGGGCGAGTTCGTCCTGGTCACCGGGCCGAGCGGGGCCGGAAAGTCCACCCTCGCCAAGCTCCTGACCCGCTTCTACGACCCCTCGGCGGGCGTGATCCGCCTGGACGGCGTCCCGCTCGCGGACGTACCCCTTGAGTTCCTGCGCGAGAACGTCGCCCTGCTGCCCCAGGAGACCCTCGTCCTGCACGGCACGATCCGCGAGAACATCGCCTGCGGGCGGCCGGACGCGACGGACGAGGAGATCGAACGGGCCGCGCGCGAAGCTGACGCCCACGAGTTCGTCCGTGCGCTGCCCCACGGGTACGAGACGCTGATCACGCCCGGCACGGCCGTGCTGTCCGGCGGGCAGCTCCAGCGGGTGGCCATCGCCCGCGCGATGCTCCGGGCCGCCCCCGTCCTCGTACTCGACGAACCGACCACCGGGCTCGACGCGCTCGCCGCCCGCCGGGTCGTACAGCCGCTGCGGCGCCTGGTGTCCGGCCGTACGACCGTGATGATCACCCATGATCTGACGCTCGCGCCGGACGCCGACCGGATCCTCGTCGTGGACGGCGGACGTCTGGTGGAGCAGGGCACGCACGAGGAACTGCTCGCACGCGGAGGGACGTACGCGCGGCTCGCGGGCCCGCTCCCGACGGACGTGCAGGCGGCCGGGGACGCGGAGACGACCACGCGGCCGCTGCAGCCCAGCCCGTAGGCAGCGGGCCCGTGGGTCAGGAGGCGGTCGGCGTCCAGCCGGCCAGCCAGTCCGCGACCTCCTGGCCGGCGGCCTGGGCGTCGGTCAGCTGGGGACGGTCGGCACTCGCGGCGCCCGAGCCGGGGCCGGTGTTCCGGTACTCCGCGAAACGGTCGTCCTTCCAGGAGAAGCCGCCCATGTCCACCCACGGGGTGGACCGCACGGCGGCGCTGAGCGTGGACTCGCGGACGGTGGTCTGCGGGTCGAGGGTCGCGTCGCCGCCCGCGTGCCAGTTGCGGCCGAGGTGGAAGGTCCCGGCGGACACGTCGCCGTTCACGACCGAGCGGTTGATGAGGATGCCCTTGCGGTCGGCGGCCGTGCTGGGGGCCGTGATGTAACCGGCCGAGCTGCCGTCCCAGCGTTTCTTCAGGGTGATCACGGACTGGTCGATCACCGCGGTCGCGCGGCCGAAGATGAAGTCGACGTTGCCGACGACGTAGGAGTTGCGGACGTAGACGCGGCCGAGCTTCTCCTTGGCGGCGGTGTCCAGGAGCAGGGTGTCCTGGTCGCCCTCGACGATGACGCCGTCGAGGAAGACCTGGTCGGCGGCGGTGCGCAGGGCCACGGCCTGGTGACCGCTGAGGCCCTGGTTGGCGCCCTCGTCGAAGTCGTTGGCGAGCGTGAGGTTGCGGGCCTGGAAGTCGTCGGCCTCGACGGCGACGGTGGCACTGCCGCTGGTCCCGTACGTACCGCCGCCGGGCTTGGCCGTCCCGGCCGCGTTGTTGTGGACGATGACGGTGTCGCGGCGGCTGCCGCCGGTGCCCTGGACGGTCACGTGCGGCTTGTTGGACGGCACCTTGACGAGCTCGCGGTACGTGCCCGGCTTGACGGAGATCACCACGCGCGAGGCGTTGTTCGCGGGGACGGCGTTCACGGCGGCCTGGACGGTCGAGTACATGCCGCTGCCGTCCTTGGCGACGGTGAGGGTGGTGGCCGCGGCGGCGGCGGTCGTGGCACTCGCCGTGTTGGCGGTGGAGGCGACCAGGGCCAGCGGGACGCCGACGGCCACGGCGGTCCTGCGCACGCGGGGGCGGGCCTTGCTGCGGTTCACAGTCACGGGCGGCTTCCGTTCGTGTGGGGGTGGAGGGAGCCGGTCGGTTGCTGGTCGCCGCCTGTGCGCGAAAGGTTGCCGCGGCACGTGGGGGGCCGTTCAGAGGTTGCCGGTGCTGGATGCCGAGCTCTGGCATGTGCTCCCGTCATGCTTCCGTGCGCCCGCCCCCGGCGGCCGGTACGCCGGTACGCGGACACCTGTCGCCTCGTTCACCCCTGGGAGGACCGGGGCGGACGGGGGCGGGTCATGCGGGAGGCACGGTTGCGGCGGCGGTTCGGGCTGGGCATGGGCGCCGCGGCGCTGCTCGCGCTGGTCGTCGCGCTGGCGGGCGGCGGGGGTCCCGACCGGACGTCGATGTGGATCTCGGCGGTCTCGGCGCTCGTCTCGGTCGGCGCGTTCCTGACGGAGCTGCTGCGCGAGCAGACGGACACCGGCACCGCCTCCGACCGACGGCAGCGGGCGGCCGACGAACTCGCCGAGGCGGTGGAACGCCAGTGGCGGGAGGAGGCGCGGCTGCGAGGGCTGTACGACCCCGAGCCGCTGGACGTCCACTGGTCGCGCGTCGGCCCGCAGCTCGCCGGCCGGTCGCGGCCCGGGGCCGCGCTGCCCGAGCCGCGCGACGGTGACCAGGGGCTGGACCGGATCGTTGAGATGTTCATGGCGCTGCCGTCCCGCCGCCTGGTCGTCCTGGGCGAGCCCGGGGCGGGCAAGACCGTACTCGCCGTGCGGTTCGTGCTCAGGCTGCTCGCGGATCGGCAGCCCGGTGACCCGGTGCCGGTGCTGTTCCCGCTGGCTGGCTGGGACCCCAGGTCCATGCTGCTGCGCGACTGGCTGGCCGACCGGCTGGCCGCGGAGTACCGGCCGCTGGCCGCCGTCACGGGCGAGCGCACCATGGCCCGCGAACTGCTCGACGCCGGGCTCCTGTTGCCCGTGCTCGACGGGTTCGACGAGCTCCCCGGACCGGCGCACGAGCAGGTGCTGCGGTACATCAACCATGAACTCGACGACCGGCTGCCCGTCCTGCTCACCTGCCGTACGGAGGACTGGGCCCGGGCCGTGGACGCCGGCGCCGTGCTGACCGCCGCCGAAGTCGTACGGCTTCGACCGCTGGACTTCGCCACCGCGCGCGGCTATCTGGAGATCACCGCGCGACCGGACCCGCACGGCTCCACGCCCTGGACCCCGGTCCTGGCGGACCCGCCCCCGCTCCTCACGGAGGTCCTGACCTCACCGCTGATGGTGGCGCTGGCCCGCACGGTGTACCGGGACGCCTCCCGCGACCCGCTCGAACTGCGGGACACCGAACGCTTCCGCACCGCGGGACATGTCGAGGAGCACCTGCTGGCGGCCTGCGTCCCGGCGGCCTTCGGCGAGGCGGTCCGGGGCGGCGGCACCTGGAGTCCGGACGCGGCGCACCGTTGGCTCCGCCGGCTTGCCCGCGACCTCGGGACGACCGGCACGTGGCGGCTGGCCTGGTGGGAGTTCCCGGCGGCGATGCCCCGGGCGCTGCGCGTGCTCGGCCCCGCCGTACTGGCGCTGCTCGCCTCGGCGGCGCTGCTGGTACCGCTGGCCAAGTTGGGGCACGGGGTGGTCGCCGACTGGGACAGCGTGCCGTCGACCGTCCTCAACTACGCGGGCATCCTGCTGGGCCTGTGCTTCGGACTGGCCTGTCTGCTGCCCGCCACGGCGCAGAGTCCGCAGGGGCCACGGCAGTTGGGGCGGCTGGCCCTGAGGATGGCCGCCGCGGCCACAGTGGTGGCGGTGGGCATGGGGCTGTTCGTACCGCCTCTGGTGAGTTCCCGGCTCGGCGCGGTGCTCACGCAGAGACCGGCCTGGTTCCTGAACGGCTGCTGCTTCGGGCTGGTCCTGTCGATGATGTTCGGCGTCGCCGGTCTGCCCCGGCGCCCCCTCCCGATGGGTCTGCCGTGGGCGGGCAGCCCGAGCGGTCCGCGGACCGTGCGCGCGCTCGGCGCCGTCGTCCTCTTCGCCGGTCTCGCGGTCTACGGCTACTCGCGGCGGACGGCGGTGGTCCCCGCCCTCACCTGTCTCGGGGCCGGACTGCTGCTCCTCCTCGCCGGACTGCGGCGCGGGGAACGGACGGCGGCGCCGTACACCGGACCGGGTGCCGCACTGCGCGGCTTCGGCAGGGGCCTGCTCCGTGGCTTCGTGGCCTGCACGCTCATCGGGGTCTGTGTGGGGGCGCTGGTGGGCTGCGTGGCCGGTGCCTTCGCCGCGTACGAGATCCGGTCGGCGGAGCCGCGCGCGAGCGGTGAGGTGATCGAAGGCTGGCAACTCCATGAGAATCAGACGGCCGACGGCGAGCGCTCCGTCCGCTCGGTCCACTCGGTCGTCCCCGGGGAGTTCCTGCTGGTGGGCCGTACAGGGCTCGACGATCCGTTCGCCGTGAAAAGGGGCGCGCGGGTCTCGCGGGACGAGGAGCTCGGGACGTTCACGGGGACGCTGCGGATCTACGAGGAGCGGGGCGGCGGCTGGGTGACCGACTGGCCCGGCGGCCCTCACGGCTGGAAGGACAAATCCGTCGACGCCCACAACCTGGTGCTCGCCCTGCCGCACGAGGCCGAGGTCTGGCTCGTACACCGTCCGGCCGGAGTCGTCGTCCTGGACGCGGTGGGCCCTTTCGTGGCGTTCGGCGTCCTGATCGGTGCCATCGGGGGCTGTGCCTCCGGCGTCTACCGGGCCCTGAACACCCCGTCCGACACCATGCGTGCGGCGGGCCCGCGCAGCACCCTGCGCACCGACCGGGACGCCACGCTCGCCAGGAGCGCGATCGCCGCGCTCCTCACGGGCGGGGTCTGCCTGCTGCTGATCTCGGCGATGCCACCCGGCGGCACGCTGGGCACCATGCACACCGAGGTGTGGGTCCAGGTCGGCACGTCCTCGCTCGCGCTGAGCGCCTGGGGCCGGCTGGGCCCGGCGAGGATCTGGCTGGCCCTGACCGGCCGGGCGCCGTGGCGGCTCATGGCGTTCCTGGAGGAGGCCCACCGTCGCGGGGTACTGCGCCGGTCGGGGGCACATTACGAGTTCTGCCATCTGCGGTTGCAGCAGAGCTTGGCGGCGGCGGAGGAGCCTGGGACGATCACCGGCCACGGCGGAGGCACCCCGCCCGCCGTCCTGCCCTCCGGCCCCACCTCCGGCCCCGTCACCCCCGCCTCTGCGGCCGTCGCGCCCGGGGAGGCGGGCCCGTGAGGCGGCCGAAACCAAGAGGATGTTCCCGCGAGGACCTGTGCGCCGGAGTCCAGTTGGGCCGCCTCCAGATCGTCCGCGAGCCGGGACAGCCTGCTGGCGGAGCTGTCGGTACTCAGGTAGCAGGGCTTGCCCTCCGGGGTCGTCCACGGGAGCAGCCGGAGCGGGGCGGTCATGCGTGCGCCGCGCTGAGTCGGCACCGGCACCTGCGGGAGAAGACTGGCAAGTCATTGGGGCAGCTGGCCCAGGCGACGGCGTACGACAAGAGCTATCTGAGCCGCTTGGAAGCGGGGAAGCGGCTGTCCAAGATGGCGGTCATGGAGGACCTGGACCGCTTCTACGGGTCTGGTGACCTGCTGGTTCAGCTCTGGAAGGTGGCACGGCACGACGCGTTCAAAGACAGGTACAAGGAGTTCATGAAGCTGGAGGCGACGGCTCGGGTCATGCACCTGTTCACGCCCGGTGTGCCCGGACTGGGGCGTTCTGGAGGACCACAGGTCATGAAGAACACCCCCGACCTCAGCACCGCTGCGTGGCGCAAGTCGAGCTACAGCGACGGGGGAGCCGACAACCGCGTCGAGGTGGCCGACGGTTACCTCGGCCTCGGCCTCGTCCCCGTCCGGGACAGCAAGGTCCCGGACGGTCCGGCGGTCGTGTTCGGCGCCGCTTCGTGGGCATCGTTCGTGAGCAAGGTGAGGGAGTCGGAGTGACTCCCGACCTCAGCCCGGTTGCCTGACGCGAGTCTCCAGGCCGGTCACGCCGCCAGGCGGGTGCCGCGGCGCCAGACGGCACGCGTGTTGAGGGTGTCGCCGATGGTGCTGACGGGGTCGCCGTCGACCAGCAGGAGGTCGGCCCGGAGGCCCTCGGCGATACGGCCCCGGTCGCCGAGGCGGAAGCGGCGGGCCGTGGTCGCCGTGGCCGCGCGCAGGGCCCGTGCGGGGGTGAGGCCGGCCGCCACCAGGTACTGCAGTTCGTGGTGGAGGCTCGCTCCGTGCGCCAGGCCGCCGAAGAACGTCTCGGGCATGGAGACGTCGGTGCCGGCCAGCACGTCGACACCGGCGGCGTCCAGCGCGCGCACGGTGTCGTACACGTCGTGGAGCTTGCCCTGCGGGTAGCGGTTGTAGCTGGAGCGCAGGGTCCGGTCCCAGTCGCCGTCGAGACGCGTGGCGACCCGGGGGTCGTCGGCGAGTTCGCCGCCGGTGATTCCCATCATCGAGGCGTTGAGGGTGATGCACGGGATGACGAACATGCCCGCGTCCTTGATCAGGTCGATGATCTCGGCGGTGTGCGGCTGGTCCATGAACACGTGGGTGACGCCGTCGACGCCGGCTTCGGCGGCCATCCTGGTGGCCTCCAAGGTCAGCGCGTGGGCCACGGTGAGGGCGCCGTACTTCTTCGCTTCGGCCACGCCGGCGTTCACGGTGGCCCGGTCGAGCGCGGGCAGCCCGGGGTGCCCCTCCACGCTGCCGTCGTCGATCATGAACTTGATGAAGTCGGAGCCCCGGGCGAGGAGCTGCGGCACGAAAGCGGCCGCTTCCTCGGGCGTGGTGGAGAACGGCATCAGGGGCATCACCGGGGGAAGGTCCCACTTGGGCCGGAAGCCTTCCGGCATCAGCTCGCTCGGGTGGCCCCCGGGCGGCGTGATGGCGAAGCCGGAGGAGCGCACGTCGGCCTGCGTGTCGTCGGCGGTGACGGATGCCCGGTTCTCCCGGGTGTTCATCCCCTGCATCTCCAGTTCGGTCGTCACCCCGAACCGCAGGGCCAGCGCCAGGGAGCCCGGGGCGGAGTGGACGTGGGCGTCGATGAGTCCCGGCAGCAGTGTGGCGCCGCCGCCGTCGACGATCTCGCTGCCCTCGGGAGCTTCGCCACCGATGCGGTCGATCCTCCCGCCGTCGATGACCACGGTCTGTATGCCGACCGCCTTCTCCCCGTCGAAGATCTGCGCGCCTGTGATCGCGGTGAGCGCCATGGTGATCCGCCTCGTGTCCTCGCTCGTTCAAGATTTACATACCTGATGCTATGCACTTACCTGATGGTATGCAAATGTGCGGGCCGGGCCTAGACTCAGTCGCATGAGTAGCGCGCCCCTCCCCGAGCAGCCCTCCGACGACCTGGCGTTGGACCAGATCGGGCCGGCGCTGTCCCGTATGCGGCGACGCGCACCGGCGTCGAACAAGGACCTCTCCCGCAACCTCGTCCTCAACGTGATCGCCGATGCGCCGGGCGAGGCGACCGTCGGTGGCCTCGCCGCGGAGATGGGCGTCGCCCAGCCGGTGGCCAGCCGGACCGTCGCCGCCTTCATAGAGGATGGGCTGCTGCGCCGGGCGGTGTCCCAGTCCGACGGACGCCGCACCGTGCTCGAACTCACCGAGCACGGCGAGGCCGAACGCAGCCGTTTCGCGGCTGAACAGCGCAAAGCGTTCCAGGAGATCACCGCCGACTGGTCGCCGCAGGAGCGGATCCAGTTCGCCCGCCTCCTTGCCCGATACGGAGCTGACGCCACCGCCTGGTCCAGGAAACAGGCCGCGAGCCGCGACTGAACGAGGACAGCACGAGTGGCGCCCCTCGCCGAATCATGGAGCGCGGGGTGCGGTGAGCCGAATCCGTTCGGGAGTGCCAGAGTGGGAGCCCCCGTCCAGCCACTCCGGAGACTGAACCGTTCCTATGCGCCTGCTGCTGATTCGTCATGGTCAGACCCCTTCCAACGTCAAGCACCTGCTGGACACCGCGGAACCGGGACCGGGGCTGACCCCGCTGGGGCAGCAGCAGGCGGCCGCCCTCCCGGAAGCGCTGGCCGGTGAGGAGATCGGCGCTCTCTACGCGTCCACCCTGCTGCGCACCCAGCTCACCGCCGCCCCGCTGGCGGCCCGGACCGGCCTGGAGGTCCGCGTGCGGGACGGCATCCGGGAGCTGTCCGCCGGTGACCTGGAGATGCGGGGCGACGCCCAGGCCGTCGAGACGTACATGCGGACCGTTTTCGCCTGGTCCGCCGGAGACGTCGAACTGCGCATGCCCGGCGGGGAGAACGGCGTGGAGGCCCTGCGACGGCTCGACGCCGTGATCGAGGAGGCCGCGGGCAGCGGTGTGCCGACGGTGGCGATGGTCAGTCACGGCGCCGCCATCCGGATGTGGACGGCGGCCCGGGCCGGGAACGTCGACGTGGAGTTCGCCGCCGCCCACGCGCTGGAGAACACCGGTGTGGTCGTCCTCGACGGCGCCCCCGCCGACGGATGGCACGTCCGGACCTGGGAAGGCCGGTCGCTGGGCCCCGGGAGCGGCCTCCCCGAAGCGAGCGGGCCCACGGGGGAGCCCGTGGACGGCGGCATCGACGGCTGACCCGGTCGTGACGGGGTCGCTCCCGAGCCGGTGTGACGCACCTCACGGGAAGGCGACCCCCGGTTCCGCACAGCTCACAGAGGTGACCACTCATATGCGAACCCGGGTACGGGCCGGGGATCCGAGCGCCTTCGCCGAGCTTTTCGACACGTACGCCCGCGCGGTCTACAACCACGCGTTCAGGCTGACCGCGGACTGGTCGACGGCCGAGGACGTGATGGCCTCGACCTTCATGGAGGCCTGGCGGCTGCGGGACAGAGTCGACCCGGAGGGCGGTTCCCTGCGGCCCTGGCTGCTGGGCATCGCCACCAACACCGCGCGCAACCAGTTCCGCAGCAACCGGCGTTACCGCCGGGCCGCGGGCGCCGCGGCGGCGGCCGAGACGGCCGTGCCCGATCACGCCGACGAGGTCGCCGGCCGGCTCGACGACCGCCGGCGGCTCGCCACGGCCCTGACCGCGCTCGCCACCCTGCGCCGGCCGGAGCGTGAGGTCATCACGCTCTGCCTGGGCGAGGGCCTGGACTACGAGGCCGCGGCGGAGGCGCTCGGTATCCCCGTCGGCACGGTCGCCTCCCGGCTCTCCCGGGCCCGCAAGAAGCTGCGTACGGTCGCCGAGGCTCAACTCTCCTTGCCCAAAGGGGAGTTGAGACACCCCGTGCTTGCGGTCGCGGGCGAGAAAGTTCGCGGAAATCGGGAAGGACCCCGCCCCGCCCGACAGACAAGAGGCGATCACGCAAAAGCGATCCGGCCCGCACAGGAGGGAAACCGATGAACGCGAACACGCCCCGGCAGGACTCTGCCGATGGGACCGAGTGGGAGCAGGAAGCACAGCTCCTCACCCGGACGGCACGCGACCTGCCGTCGGGCCGTCACCAGTTCCACAAGGAGCGTCTGATGGCCCAGATCCACGAGCAGGTCCAGCGGGAAGAGCGCACGGCGGCCCCGGCCGCACCGGCGAAGGCGCGGCGGTTCCGGCTGCCGCGTCCCGCGATCACCCTGCCCGCGATGGCGTTCGGCCTGTCCGCGGCGATCGTCGCCGGAGTCGTGACCTTCGGCGACCATGAAGGCGTACAGGAGAGCGGAGTCGCCACCGGGCCCGCCCTGACCACCGACGTCGGTACCGCGAGCACGAAGGGCGTGCCCCAGCTGCTCGACCAGATCTCCCTGGCGGCGGCCGAGGGCGACCACCCGACCGTGAAGGCCGGCCAGTACATCTACATCGAGTCCATGGTGGCCGACACCCACGTGAAGACCGTCGACGACAAGAGCAGCCTGGTCAGCGAGGAACTGCACCGCCGTCAGATCTGGAACTCCCCGGACGGCGTCAAGGGCTGGCTGATCGACCCCGCCGTCAACGAGAGCCCGGAGGGCGAGACCCTGACCCTGCCCGACGAGCAGGGCAACACCCCGAAGGCGCACCTGGGCAGCCCGTCGTTCGACTACCTGACCAAGCTGACCACCGACCCCGACGCACTGCTGGCCAAGATCTACAAGGAGACCAAGGGCCAGGGGAACACCCCCGACCAGCAGGCCTTCACCACCATCGGTGACCTGCTCTCCGAGAGCTACCCGCCGGCGGAGCTCTACCCGGCGCTGTTCGAGGCCGCCGCGAAGATCCCGGGAGTCGTCGTCGTCGACGACGCGGTGGACGCGGCCGGCCGGCACGGGGTGGCGGTGGCCCGGCTGGACGAGACCAGCGGGCAGCGCGAGGAGTGGATCTTCGACAAGAAGACCCATGTCTACCTCGGTGCGCGCAACGTCCAGGTGAAGCAGCTCAAGGAAGAGGGTGTCGTGGTCAAGCCCGGCACGGTGAACTTCACCATGGCCATCAAGAACCGCGCCGTGGTCGACGGCATGAAGGAGACCCCTTCGGCCCCGGCACAGGCGGGCTGAGCCCCGGTCGGTCCCGGTCAGTCCCGGTCCAGCGTGGGCGGCGGGGTCGGGGCGCCGGGCAGCCGGATCGCCGCGACCGTGCCGCCGCCCGCGGCCGGGCTCAACGCCACCTCGCCGCCCGCCTGCTGGACCGAGCGGGCCACGATGGACAGGCCGAGGCCCGAGCCGGGCAGCGCACGGGCGCTCGGGGAGCGCCAGAACCGGTCGAAGACGTGCGGGAGTTCGTCGGCGGGGATGCCCGGACCGTGGTCCCGTACCTTCAGTTCGCCGTCCTTGAGGGCGACGTCGATCGTGCCGCCCTCGGGGCTGAACTTCACCGCGTTGTCGAGGATGTTCACGATGGCCCGCTCCAGGGCGGTGGGCTCCGCCCGGACGAACCAGGGGTGCACGTCCGCCGTGATCGTCAGCTCCGGGCCGCGCAGCCGGGCCCGGCGCAGGGCCGACTCCACGGTGTCCTGCAACGCCACCACCTGCACGCGGTCGGCCGGGGTGCCCGCGTCCGACCGCGACAGCGTCTGCAGGTCGCCGATCAGCGCGGCCAGTTCGGTCATCTGCGCCTTCACCGAGGCCAGCAGCGCCTTGCGGTCCGCCGGGGGGATGGGGCGGCCCGTCTCCTCGCTGCGGGTGAGCAGCTCGATGTTCGTACGGAGGGAGGTGAGGGGGGTGCGCAGCTCGTGACCGGCGTCGGCGATCAACTGCTGCTGCAGCTCACGGGAGTTGGCGAGCGAGGCGGTCATCGAGTTGAAGGACCGGGAGAGCCGGGCGATCTCGTCCTCGCTCTCCTCCTCGACGGGGATGCGGACGGAGAGGTCCTCGGTACGGGCCACGTGCTCGACGGCTTCGGTGAGCTTGTCGACGGGGCGCAGGCCGGTACGCGCGACGCCGAGCCCCGCGAATCCGGCGCCGACCACGCCGATGCCGGAGACGATGAGGAGGAGCAGAGCCAGTTCATTGAGGGTGGATTCGGTGCTCTTGAGCGGGAAGGCGATGAGCAGTGCGGCGTCCTGGGCCAGGGACTGGCCGCCGGGCCCGTCGGTGACGAGCGGAATGGTCAGCACCCGTACGGCATGGCCGTTGCTGTCGGTCCCGTTGCGCATCTCGCCGGCACCGATCTTCGGATCCTTGGCCAGGTCCGTGTCGCCGCTGGTGACCTCGACCGTGCCCGCGGAGCCGTCGAACGCGCACACGGTGCCGTCCGTCTGGACCACTTGTGAGTAGTACTCGGACCGGCCACGGAAGCCGGTGGTGTCCGTCGGGTCCTGGCCGCAGTTGCTGAGGGCGTCCCGGGCCAGGGAGATCGGAACCGGAGCCTTCTGCGACTCCAGGTCACTGTCGATCTCGTCGTACAGCTTCCCCTGCACGATGAACCAGCACGTCACCGACACCGCCGCCACCGCGAACGCCACCGCCGACGCCACCAGGAGCGACAGCCGGGCCCGGATCGGCAGGGAGGTGAATCGGCGGACGACCCTCTTCACTCCGCCCCGCCCGACCGCAGGACGTACCCCACGCCCCGCACCGTGTGGACGAGGCGCGGCTCGCCGCCAGCCTCCGTCTTGCGGCGCAGATACATCACGTACACATCCAGGGAGTTGGAGCTCGGCTCGAAGTCGAAGCCCCAGACCGCCTTCAGGATCTGCTCCCGGGTGAGGACCTGGCGCGGATGGGCCAGGAACATCTCCAGCAGGGTGAACTCGGTGCGCGTCAGCTCGACGGGCCGCCCGGCCCGCGTGACCTCCCGGGTCGCGAGGTCCATGCGCAGGTCGCCGAAGGTCAGCGCGTCGTCCGCCGGGGCGCCGACCGCGGCGGCCGCGTACGAACTGCGTCGCAGCAGGGCCCGTACGCGGGCGAACAGCTCGTCCAGTTCGAACGGCTTGACCAGGTAGTCGTCGGCGCCCGCGTCGAGTCCGGTGACCCGGTCGCCGACCGTGTCGCGGGCGGTGAGCATGAGGATCGGCGTCGTCGTGCCCGCGCCGCGCATCCGGCGGGCGGCGGTCAGGCCGTCCATCCGCGGCATCTGGATGTCGAGGACGACCAGGTCGGGCTGGTACGCGACGGACTTCTCCAGCGCGTCCGCGCCGTCGACCGCCACCTCGGTGTCGTATCCCTCGAAGGCCAGACTGCGCTGGAGTGCTTCGCGCACGGCCGGCTCGTCGTCGACGATCAGGATGCGCTGGGGTTCACGGTCGCCTTCGGCGGGACTCATCGCGGTCAGTTCCTCGGGTGCGGTGGGACGTGGTCGGGGCGCTTTCAGCCTCGCACGTTTCAGTGCTGTTCTCGTAGAGCCGCCGGGCCCGGGAAGCCGGGAGGGGCCCGGGAGCGATCAGCCTCGTACGGTACGGCGGGCGCGGGCGGCGCCGCTGCGGCGGGCGGTGCCGCGCGCGGCCCGCGCCGTGGCCATCTCGGGCGCGCGGGGCGCCGGCGCGTGCAGCTCGTGGGCCACCGCGAGGGCCAGGGCCGACCCGGCCGGGTCGGCGCCCGCGAGGGTGTGGGACACGGTCTTGATCTGCATGACGACCTCCGGGGTCCGGGGCGGGTCGGTCGGGGGTGACCGTGGCTCAGCTGTCGGAGCCGCCGGCCCGCAGCGAGGCCAGGTCGGCCTTGACGGTGTTGACCGGGATGGCGAAGCCGAGGCCGACGCTGCCGGCGCTCGACGAGGACGAGGAGTCCGTGGCGGCCGAGTACATCGCGGAGTTGATGCCGATGATGTTGCCGTTCATGTCGATCAGCGCGCCGCCGGAGTTGCCCGGGTTGAGGGACGCGTCGGTCTGGAGGGCCTTGTACGTCGTCGTGGACGAGCCGGTGTCGCCGTTGAACTCCTGGCCGCCGAACTCGAACGGCCACTGCTCGCTGCCGCTGCCGCCGCCCTGCTGTTGCTGCTGACCCTGGCTCTCGTCCGTGGAGACGGTGACGTCCCGGTCGAGCGCGGAGACGATGCCGCTGGTGACGGTGCCGGTCAGGCCCTCGGGGGAGCCGATCGCCACGACCTCGTCGCCGACCTTGACGGCGTCGGAGTCGCCGAGCGTCGCGGGCGTCAGACCCGACGGCGCGTCCTCCAGCTTGATCAGCGCGAGGTCCTTCTTGCTGTCGGTGCCGACGACGCTCGCGGTGTACGACTTGCCGTTGCTCAGCTGCACCTTGATCTGGGAGGCGCCGGAGACCACGTGGTTGTTGGTGATGATCTCGCCGCCGGTCGTGATGATCACGCCGGAACCGGTGGAGGAGCCCGCGTTCGAGGTCGCGCCGATCTCGACGATGCTCGGGCTGACCGCCTCGGCGACCCCGGCGACGGTGCCCTTCTTGCTGGTGGGCACCACGCTGGTGCTCGTGCTGCTGCCGGCCGCGGTGTCGTTGCCGGTCAGCTCCTGGAAGGCGTACGCGGTGCCTCCGCCCACGGCCGCGGCGGCTATCGCCACGGCGGCCAGCAGGGCCAGCGGCCCCTTGGCGCGCCTGCGGGGCGCGGCGGGCGCGGAGGACACCGGCTCGGTGAGGAGCGCGGTGGGAGCGTCGCCGTGCGAGGCCGGGGTCGGGCCCGGGGCCGGCTGGTACGCCGGCGGGGGCGGCCACTCCGGGTTCACGGAGGAGGTGTTCTGCTGGTGGTGCGACTGCTCGTACGGCTGTCCTGAGTACGCGGACTGCTGCTGGTCGCCCTGGGGGTACTCGCCGCTGCGGCGGAAGCTCTCGGTCATGAGTAAGACTCTGTCGCCCGACCATGAGAGCTCCCTGAGTGCTCCCTGAGAAGCCCGACAGAACCTCGTATGCCCGATATAAAGACGCCGGATCCCGCTGATACCGGGGAAACGAGGGGTTGCCGCACGGTGAGGTGAGGGAAGCGGCGGACGAACACTTGTCGGTCTGCTGTGAAGCGCGTGTGCGGAGGGGTTTGCGGGCCGCAGGCTTGGTGGGTTCAGGACACGCCACCGCCATGGACGTCCACACCCCACCACCTCAGGAGCCCTGAGTGATACCTGCTCTGCGCAGCCGTTGGAGACGCACCGGTACGGCGCTCCCCGCGGCCGCCCTCGCGCTGGCGCTGAGTTGCGCCGGCGTCCTCGCGGCCGGGCCCGCGACCGCGGCGGACGGTCCCGCCGGGGGACTGCCCGACGCGGGCCTCGCGCAGCCCGTGAAGCCTGCCGCCGCGACGAAGGAACTGCGGGACCGGATCGTCGACGCCGCCGAGGCGACCGGCGAGACCCCGGTCGACGCCTCGCCCGCGAAGTCCCCGTTCATCATCGGCGGCGGCGAGACCACCATCGCCAGTGCCCCGTGGATGGTCCAGCTCGGCTACTACGAGCCGACCACCGGCGACGGCTACTTCTGCGGCGGCACCCTCGTCGCCCCGAACAAGGTCCTCACCGCCGCGCACTGCGTCGCCGGCCTGGACTGGGTGGGCAACGGCGCGGTCCTGGCCGGCACCACCGACCTCGACGACTACACGACGGGCACCCCCGCGGGCGTGTTCCGCCAGTGGACGCACCCCCGCTACAACGCGGACACCACGCAGAACGACATCGCGGTGCTCACCCTGGACCGGCCGCTGCTGGACGTGCCGACGCTGCGCCTGGCCGCGTCCGACGACAGCGCGCTCTACAAGACCGGCACCACCGGCACCGTCTACGGCTGGGGCCTGACCTCCGGCGCCGACGACGCCACCCTGTCGACGAAGCTGAAGAAGGCGAGCCTGCCGCTCGTCGCCGACGCGACCTGCAAGAGCGCGATGGCGTCGGTCCTCGACGGGGACTACTTCATCGCCGGTTCGATGGCCTGCGCGGGCACCCCCGCGAGCGGCGCCGACGAGGGCACGAACAGCCCCTGCAACGGCGACTCCGGCGGCCCGCTGGTCGTCGGCAACAAGATCGTCGGCATCGTCTCCTGGGGCGTCGCGGGCTGCACCGCGAAGGGCGCCTACCCGGTCTTCACCAAGGTCAGCTCGTACACCTGGGCGGCCCAGCCGCGCATCGACGACGCCGACCTGTCGTACGACGGCCGCGCCGACCTGCTCGCGCGCACGCCCTCGGGCGGTCTCTTCCAGCAGAACAGCACGGGCACCTCGCTCGCGCAGCGCGCCTACCAGGGCACCGGCTGGCAGTCCGCCACCTGGGCCCTGCAGGCCGACCTGGACCGGGACTTCTACCAGGACCTGATCATCCGCGACAGGACCGACGGCAAGCTGTACCGCAGCTACCTGGACCACTCCGTCGGTGACTGGACCTGGATGCAGATCAGTTCGGTGTGGGGCGGCTACAAGTCTTACGCGATCCCCGGCGACATGACGGGTGACGCCCGCCCGGACCTGGTCGCGGTGGACGCCGACGGCTCGGTCTACCTCTACCCGGGCCGCGGCAACGGCCAGTTCTACGGCAAGGTCAAGGTCGTCGGGGGCGCCTGGAAGAACGTCAAGGTCCTCGGCCACGGCGACCTCTCCGGCGACGGCAAGCCCGACCTGCTCGTCCGCTCCACGGACGGCACCCTGTGGCTCTACCGGGGCACGGGCAAGGAGAAGACCCCCTGGTCGGCCCGTATCAAGGCGCGTACCGGCTGGAACTTCACGTCGTACGTCTCCAACGGCGACGTGACGGGGGACGGCATCGCCGACGTCATCACCCGCGACTCGGCGGGCAAGCTCTGGCTCTACCGCGGTACGAACAAGCCCTCGTCGGACCTGTTCGCCACCCGCACCAGCCTCGGCACCGGCTTCAACCAGTACAACCTGCTGTTCTAGACCCACAGAAACACGGGCCGGCCCTTGCCACGCGGCAGGGGCCGCCTGCTTTCAGGGGCGCGGGGAACGGCGCAGTCTTTGGCTTTCAGGGGCGCGGGGAACGGCGCAGTCTTTGGCCTTGAGGGGCGCGGGGAACTGCGCGCCCAGCCACGACGCACCCGCACCCGCACCCTCAAACGCTCCCGCGGCTAACAGCCACAACTGCGCCGAACCACCAACGAGGACGGGAACAACTTCAACCGCTCCCGCCGAGCCCCGGCCACCCGAAGCCCGTCATCGAGAACGAGATCAACGGCAGCGCGGGCCATCGCGGACCGGTCACTCGCGATCGTGGTCAACGGCGGATCGGTCAACGCCGCTTCCTTGATGTCGTCGAACCCGGCGACAGCCAGTTCCCCCGGCACATCGATCCGCAGCTCCCGAGCCGCCCGCAGCAACCCGATCGCCTGGTCGTCCGTGGAACAGAAGATCGCCGGCGGCCGATCCGGCCCGGCGAGCAGCCGCAGCCCCACCTGATACGCGTCGTACCGGTTGTAGAGCGCCTCGAAGAGGCGACCCTCGGTCGAGCGCCCGGCCTCGTGCATCGCACGCCGCCACCCCTCGACATGGTCGGAGACCGGGTCACCGACGGTGGGCGTCTCCGCGACACCGCCGAGACAGGCCACGTACTCGTACCCGTGCTCAAGGAGATGCTGCGTGGCGAGATGCGCGCCGCCCACGTCGTCCGTGACGACCGCGACGTCGTCGATGGCCTCGGGCCGCTCGTGCAGCAGCACCACCCGGGCGTCCCACGCCTCGATCTCGGCGGCGGCCAGATCGTTCAGCGCGTGGCTGACGAGGATGAGCCCCGAGACCCGCATACCGAGGAAGGCCCGCAGATAGTGGACCTCGCGCTCGCCGACGTAGTCGGAGTTGCCGACGAGCACCATTTTTCCGCGCTCGGACGCGGCCTGTTCGACCGCGTGCGCCATCTCCCCGAAGAAGGGCTGGCGCGCGTCCGGCACGATCAGGCCTATGAGGTCCGTCCGCCGGGACGCCATGGCCTGGGCGACCCGGTCCGGGCGGTAACTCAGCTCCTTGATGGCGGCGAGTACACGCTCGCGCGTGGCCGGGGCAACCGGCCGGGGTCCGTTGTTGATGACATAGCTGACGACGGCGGTGGAGGTACCCGCCAGTCGCGCCACATCATCCCGAGTCACCTTGGCCACGCGCGGAGTCTACGCGGATGGACCTACCGCTGGGCAGGTCGTACGGCTTCTTCCTGTGCCTTCGCCGAGGCCTTGGCCGAGGCTTCCGCGGCACCCGCCGCGTCGAGGTGCGCCGTCTCGTCCGCATCCTCCGGCTTTGGCTGGGCCGCCTTGGCCTTCGCCTCGTCCGCCGCCCGGTCCACCTTCTCCGGAGTAACGAATCGATAACCGACGTTGCGGACGGTTCCGATCAGCGACTCGTGCTCGGGGCCGAGCTTCGCGCGCAGCCGTCGTACGTGGACGTCGACGGTCCGCGTACCTCCGAAGTAGTCGTAGCCCCAGACCTCCTGCAGCAGCTGGGCGCGGGTGAAGACGCGGCCCGGGTGCTGGGCGAGGTACTTGAGGAGCTCGAACTCCTTGAAGGTCAGGTCGAGGACCCGGCCCTTGAGCTTGGCGCTGTAGGTGGCCTCGTCCACGGAGAGGTCGCCGTTGCGGATCTCCATGGGGGAGTCGTCGTTGACGATCTGCTGGCGGCCCATGGCCAGCCGCAGCCGCGCCTCGACCTCGGCCGGACCTGCCGTGTCGAGCAGTACGTCGTCGATGCCCCAGTCGGCGGTGACGGCCGCGAGGCCGCCCTCCGTCACGACGAGGACGAGTGGACAGCCGGGCCCGGTGGAGCGCAGCAGCTGACACAGGCTGCGGACCTGCGGCAGATCACGCCGGCCGTCGATGAGAATGACGTCCGCACCCGGGGTGTCGACGAGGGCGGGCCCCTCCGCCGGAGCCACGCGTACGTTGTGAAGCAGCAGGCCGAGGGCGGGAAGCACCTCCGTCGACGGCTGAAGGGCATTGGTAAGGAGCAGCAGAGAACTCATCGCACCCCACCTGCCTGGGTCGTCTTACGGTCACGCACGGTTCGCTCGCCCATAACGTCTGGTTCCTCCTCGGTCCCTGCGAGGACGTTTTCGGCACTGCTCAACGTCGTATACAGCGTTCGTATACAACGCTCCAGAAAGCGCAAAAGGACCCGGGGGCTTCTCTGCCCGAGTCCTCTGCCAAGGAGAATAGCCCACATGAGCCAAGGTCCGGCAGGTCATGTGACGCGATCTTTCATTCGTCCAGAACCTGAGACGGCGGGTGGATGTACGGAAAGTGCTTCGGAAAGATCTCCACGAGGGGCGCTGCGAAGGTTTCTGCGCACCGCCGACGGGGTGACGATCGACGCCGCGTACCAGCCCGGAACGAGCACATCCGACACGTCCGGGACATCGGACGACCTCGCCATCGTCCTGGCGCACGGCTTCACGGGCGACCTGGAGCGCCCGCACGTCCGGCGGGCGGCGACCGCCTTCGCGCAGTACGCGGCCGTGGTCACGTTCTCCTTCCGGGGGCACGGCGCCTCCGGCGGGCGCTCCACGGTCGGTGACCGCGAGGTGCTCGATCTGGCGGCGGCCGTGGAGTGGGCGAGAGAACTCGGTCACACCCGGGTGGCCACCGTCGGATTCTCCATGGGCGGCTCGGTGGTGCTCCGGCACGCGGCTCTGCACACGGAGAGCGATGAGGAGCACGAGGGGCGCACGGGAGCGCATTCGGACGCGGTGGTTTCGGTCAGCGCACCCGCCCGTTGGTATTACCGGGGTACGGCCCCTATGCGGCGCCTGCACTGGCTGGTAACCCGGCCGGTGGGCCGTGCGGTCGGCCGCTACGGCCTGCGAACCCGCATCCATCACCGCGAATGGAACCCGGTCCCTTCCTCCCCGGTGGAGTCGGTACCCCTCATCGGCCCCACTCCCCTCCTGATCGTCCACGGCGACCAGGACGGTTATTTCCCCGTGGACCATCCGCGGATGCTGGCCGCCGCGTCCGGCGACCACGCGGAACTGTGGCTGGAGCGGGGCATGGGCCACGCCGAGAACGCGGCGCAGGACGAACTGCTGTCCCGCATCGGGGAATGGGCCGCCACACACGCGGGCTAGCCTGACGGGGTCCGTCACCCGTTTTCTTTCACTGTTGATCGAGGAATCAGATGGCAAAGGGCACGGTGCGTTACTGGGCCGCCGCCAAGGCCGCCGCAGGCGTCGCCGAGGAGCCGTACGAGGCGGAGACCCTCGCGCAGGCGCTCGACGCGGCGCGCGAGCGACACTCCGGCGAACTCACCCGCGTCCTGCGGCGATGCTCGTTCCTCATCGACGGCGATCCCGTGGGTACCCGCGGTCATGAGACGGTACGGCTGGCCGAGGGCGGCACGGTCGAGGTGCTCCCGCCGTTCGCAGGAGGGTGACGGGACCATGAGCGATCAGCCGTACGAGGGACCCTACGAGGGCCCGTACGAGGGTTACGACCCCTACCAGCAGCAGCATCAGCAGCAACAGCAACAACCGCCCACCGGGTGGCCCGCGCAGCAGCAGTACGACGAGGCTGCCGCGCAGCAGCAGTACACCCAGCAGTGGGAGGGGCAGACCTGGGAGACCCAGGTCCAGCCGTCGGTCCGCCCGGCCGCTCCGGCCGCGGACACGGCGTACCTGCCGCAGCAGGGTCCGGGAGAGGCGCCGTACGGAGCGCAGTCGCAGTACGGGGCTCAGCCCGGGACTCAGTACGGCGTCGTCGGGCAGCCGATGCCCGCGGCGGCGGAGGGGGGCGGCTGGGGCCAGGCGCCGCAGTCGCAACCGCACGCCCAGCAGGCTCCGTTCGGCGGAAACCCCGTGCCCGTTCCTGCCCCCGCACCCGGTCCCGGCCCTGGTCCCGGCGATGCCGGCTCCGGCTACGGTCCGGCCACCGTCACGGGCAACACCCGGGTCACCGACGCCCAGCGCGCCCGTGCCGAGGGACGTTCGCCGATCATCGAGCCCGGCGGGCAGCCGGCCGTGCTGACGGGAGTCCTCGGACTGCTGATCGCCGGCGCGGCCGCGATTGGGCAGTACGCGCTGGTCGTGCCGTTGGTGATCCTCCAGGCGGTGACAGCGGCGGGCTGGTTCCGGCTCAACGGGATGTGGCCCGCCCGGCAGGGCATCGCGCTCGCCTTCGCGGGTGCGCTCACCGCGGACGTGGCCCTGCTCGCGGCCGGGCGGGAGAACGCGCCCGCCGCGATTCTCGGCACGCTCGGCGTCTGGGTCCTGCTGACCCTGGTCCTCCAACTGCGCAGCCACGCCGGGGCCGACGAGCGGATGCTCGGGCTGATGGCCACGGTCGTCTCGGCGGCGCTGGCGATCATCGCGACGGGGTATCTGGGGGCGGAGCCGGATGCGGTGACCGTGGGCGGGGTGGCGGTTGCGGCGGCCGTCCTCGCGCGGGCGCTTCCGTTGCCGACGGCCGCGTCGGTGGTTGTGGCGCTGCTTGCCGCGGCGGGGGCCGGGGCCGCTGTGGGCGGGGTGACCGATCTGGGGATGGGCGGGGCGGTTCTCGGCGCGGGGGCGGGGGTCTGCGCGCTCGTCGGGCACCGGGTCGCCAGCTACGACTATCCGTCGAAGTTCGTGCACTTCACGGCGGGGGTGGCGCTGCCGCTCGCTGCCGCGGCCCCCGCGGTCTATCTGCTGGGCCGGGCCCTGATCTGAGTCTTTCTCGCCCCCACTGACTCGGGGGCGCTGCCCCCGAACCCCCGGTCCTCGAACGCCGGACGGGCTGAATACGTTTCAGCCCGTCCGGCGTTTGAGGACGAGCGCGCAGCGCGATACGGGGGCGAGGGGGCGGAGCCCCCATGCAGTGACGGGAAGGGTAAGGGCGGCGGGGGCGGAAAACGCCTGATCATGGGCGATCCCTGTCACAGGTGATCGACAACAGAACCGTCCCCCGACCACCGGCTCCCCCACGGGGTTACCCTCGCGCACAGGAGACCGCCGAGGTGGGGGAACACGGAGACAATGCGAGCACTGCGAATACTTCTGATCGTGACCATCGTCCTGGGCGGACTCTTCGTCATCGCGGACCGCGTAGCCGTGGGCTTCGCCGAGGACGAGGCGGCGGACCGGCTGAAGACCAACGAGGGCCTGGCCACCACCCCGGACGTATCGATCAAGGGCTTCCCCTTCCTCACCCAGGTGGTCGGCGGCGAGCTGGACGAGGTGCAGGTCGGCATCAAGGACTACGAGGCCGACACGAGCGGCGCGGCGGGCGGCACGGGCGCCGACGTGCCCGCCAAGATCCGGATCGACGACCTCACCGCCCATATGCGGGGCGTCGCGTTCTCCGGCGACTACAGCTCCGCGAAGGCCGCCACCGCCACCGGCACGGCCACGATCTCGTACGCCGAGCTCCTCAAGGCGGCCAAGGCCGAGCCCGTGGACGTGGCGACCGGCGTCACCGCCAAGGTGGTCGGCCTCTCCGACGGCGGCAACGGCAAGATCAAGGTCGAGGTGGAGGCCACCGTGCTCGGCACGAAGCTCCCCCGCCCGGTCTCCGTGCTCAGCTCGGTCAGCGTCAAGGGCGACACCGTCGAGGTGCGCGCGGACTCCCTGCCCAACCTGGGCGTGCAGCTCGCCGAGAACAAGGTCCGTCTGATCACCGACTTCCAGCAGAAGATCGACGGCCTGCCGGGCGGCATCAAGCTCGACAAGGTGGAGGCGGCGGCCAAGGGCGTCGACATCGGAGTGAAGGGTTCGGACGTCAGCCTCGTCGGGTAGAAGGCAGGACGGCCCACGTACGGATGCCGTACGAAGGCCGCAACGAAGGCCGCAACGGACGCCGTAAGGCTGCCGTACGGATCATCCGGCCGTCCGAAAGGCGAGACGGACCCGTCCGCCCAGTAGATGTGCGGGCGATGTGACAAGGGCTACACGCGCCCGGGGGGCGTGCGGAGGCAGGGCGCGCTCCCTCGCATCCCACATTGCGGACGATCGCGTCTCAGCATGCGACACGCCGGTGACATGTCCGGCTTTCCGTCCCTACGATCGACGGCATGACGCAACAGGCGGACCTCACGAAGCGGCGGGCAGTAGACCTGTGCCGCGTCGCCGCCATGCTCTGTCGCACTTTCTGAGCGGAAGCATCTGTCCTTCCGCGAGCCGGGCCCTTCGACCTCTCTTGTCGGGGCCGCCCCCGCGCCGCGTACGCCGAGCGGTCATGGCCGCCGAGCGCGTACCCGCACCCCTCACTGACGCACAGCCCCGCCGTAACTGCCCCGGAGGAGAACGAGCATGAGCCGCAGTGACGTCCTGGTAGACGCCGACTGGGTCCAGGAGCACCTGGACGACCCGAACGTGGCCGTCGTCGAGGTCGACGAGGACACGTCCGCGTACGAGAAGAACCACATCAGGAACGCCATCCGGATCGACTGGACCAAGGACCTCCAGGACCCGGTCCGCCGTGACTTCATCGACCAGGAGGGCTTCGAGAAGCTCCTCTCCGGCAAGGGCATCGCGAACGACACCCTGGTCGTCCTCTACGGCGGCAACAACAACTGGTTCGCGTCCTACGCCTACTGGTACTTCAAGCTCTACGGCCACGAGAACGTGAAGCTCCTCGACGGCGGCCGCAAGAAGTGGGAGCTCGACTCCCGCGACCTGGTCGACGGTGCGCAGGTGCCCGAGCGCGCCACGACCGAGTACAAGGCCAAGCCGCAGAACAAGGCGATCCGTGCCTTCCGTGACGACGTCGTCGCCGCGATCGGACAGCAGAACATCGTCGACGTCCGCTCGCCCGACGAGTTCTCCGGCAAGCTGCTCGCCCCCGCGCACCTGCCGCAGGAGCAGTCGCAGCGCCCCGGCCACGTGCCGTCCTCGCGCAACATCCCGTGGTCGAAGAACGCCAACGACGACGGCACCTTCAAGTCCGACGACGAGCTCAAGGCACTCTACGAGGACGAGCAGGTCGACCTGTCGAAGGACACCATCGCCCTGTGCCGCATCGGTGAGCGTTCCGCGCTCACCTGGTTCGTGCTGCACGAGCTGCTCGGCGTCGAGAACGTCAAGAACTACGACGGCTCGTGGACCGAGTACGGCTCCCTCGTCGGCGTGCCGATCGAGCTCGGCGCCAACAAGTAACCCTCAAGGCCCCAAGGACTCAAGGACGGAAACGAAACATGTGTGGAGCGAAGGCCGGCGGCCCCGATGCCTCGACGATCAAGCCCGGTGAGACCACCATCCAGGGTCAGGTGACCAAGGACGGCGAGCCGGTGGTGGGCTACGTCCGCCTCCTGGACTCGACGGGCGAGTTCACCGCGGAGGTCCCGACCTCGGCGACCGGACAGTTCCGCTTCTACGCGGCCGAGGGCACCTGGACCGTTCGCGCCCTCGTCCCGGGCGGCACGGCCGACCGTACGGTCGTCGCGCAGACCGGCGGCCTGGCCGAAGTGGCCATCGCCGTCTGAACCGCCCGCCTCACCTGAACCGTCTGAACCGTCCGACGGTTCGCACCGTATGAACGGCCGAAGGGCCGCACCCCCGGGGGTTGGACGCTTTCCGGTACGGGGTGTGGCCCTTCGGCTTGCCCGGAACCGGTCTAGGCTGGACATATGTACGCGCGAAGGCGGCACGTCTACTTCGCCATGATGGGGACGTGTGTCGGGCTGTTCGTCCTGGCCTGGGGAGTCGTACGGCTCTGGTCGGTCCCCGTGGCCGTCGGCATGTGCGTCGTGGCGATGGTGATCCCGCCGCTCGCGGCGATGACGGCCAACCGGCGGGGCCCCGACGACCGCTGGTGGGACGACCCCTCGGGCGACCACAAGTCCGACGAGTGGTGGGACGAGCTGGACGGCAAGAAGCGGCGACGCCAGTGACCGTCCGGGGCGGGGGTTCGCGGTACCGAGCCCGGGGTTCTCGGTACCGGATCCGGGGTCCTCAGTAGACGAGCGCCTGGGTGCCGTCCGCCATGGCCTCCTGGACGAAGACCTGCGCCCCCGCGATCCGTACGCCGTCGATGACGTCCTTCTCCGAGATGTCGCGGCGGGCCGCGCACTGTGTGCAGAGGGTGAGACCGCCGCCGGCCAGGATCGAGTCGAGCAGGTCGGGCAGCGGGGCCGCGTGCGGGAGTTCGAACTCGGCGGCGCGGCCGGGCAGCGCGAACCACGCCGACTCCCCGGTCAGCCAGAGCGAGACGTCCACCCCGCTGGCCACGGCGACCGCCGCCACCGTGAAGGCCTGCGAACAGCGTTCGGGGGCGTCGGCCCCTGCCGTCACCTTGATCACTAGCTTCTTCGCCATCCCCGAATCGTAATCAACCCCCTTGCAACCCGGAGCGTCGGCCGTGGGGCCGGCCGCAGCCGCCTACAAGGGCGACGTGATGATCAGCGCCACCGCGGGCACAGGTGAAGAAGGACCGCCGTGTGCTGCGCGCGCCCCTGCGCCGGACCCGCGAGGACGGTCCCGTTCCAGCAGACCGTGGTCCCGCAGAGCCGGCTTCCGGGCTGACCGGCGGCCGTCCGGCGGCCCTCGGAGAGAGAGCCGGTCCCCGCCCGTCTAGAGTGGGGACCGGCTCTGTACTGCCCACCACCGCGTCACCCGAGGAGCACCCCGTGCTTGAGTACTTCTTCGAAGCTCTGCTGATCCTGGTCTGCGTCGGCGTTCTCGCCTTCACCGGGCTCGCCGTGAAGAAGCTGTACCAGGGCCAGCGCTGACCCCCACCAAGGAACTGCCGACCTCATGATCGAGATCCCGTCCGACCTGCACAAGGACCTCGTCCCCCTCGTCTTCCTGCTCGGCGAGTGGACCGGCGCGGGTGTTCACGACTTCCCCGGCGCAGAGAAGTGCAACTTCGGCCAGGAAGTCAGCTTCACCCACGACGGCCGGGACTTCCTGGAGTACCACTCGCACACCTGGGTCCTCGACGCCGAGGGCAACAAGGTGCGGCCGCTGGAGTCGGAGTCCGGCTTCTGGCGCATCGACGAGGACCGCAAGGTCGAGGTCGTGATGGTCCGCGACGACGGTGTGGTGGAGGTCTGGTACGGCGAGCTGGCCGCCAAGAAGCCCCAGGTCGACATCGTCACGGACGCGGTGGCACGGACGGCCGCCTCGGGCCCGTACAGCGGCGGCAAGCGCCTGTACGGCTATGTGAAGGGCGACCTCATGTGGGTCGGCGAGAAGCAGACCCCCGAGGTCTCGCTCCGCCCGTACATGTCGGCGCAGCTCAAGAAGGTCGTCAGCCCGCAGGACGTGGAGCGCTGGGCGAAGGCACTCCCGGACGACATGCCGGACGACGGGATCGCTTTCTTCAAGTAGTTCTAGACTTTCGGTGTGGTCAGCACTGGAAGCAGCACCGAAGGCACGGACACAGGCACCGGCCCTGACGCCGGTACCGACTGGAAGAGCGATCTGCGGCAGCGCGGCTACCGGCTGACGCCTCAGCGGCAGCTCGTTCTCGAAGCGGTCGACGCCCTGGAGCACGCGACCCCCGACGACCTTCTCGTGGAAGTGCGGAAGACGGCGTCGGGCGTCAACATCTCCACGGTGTACCGGACCCTGGAGCTTCTGGAGGAGCTCGGGCTGGTCTCCCACGCGCATCTGGGGCACGGTGCGCCCACGTACCACCTCGCGGACCGCCACCATCACATCCATCTGGTCTGCCGCGACTGCACGAACGTCATCGAGGCGGACATCGAGGTCGCCGCCGACTTCACGGCCAAGCTGCGCGAGGACTTCGGCTTCGTCACCGACATGAAGCACTTCGCGATCTTCGGCCGCTGCGAGGACTGCGCGGCGAAGCCCGGCACCACTGAGAAATAAGCCCCGTATCCGCCCCGTATCAGGGGATACGGCCGGGACCGGGAAATAAAATCGGCGACCGCTCGGTCGTAGGCTGTGTGGATATGAAGAGCCCTCTGCTGTCCCTGCCCGGTGCCGTTCCCGCCGAGGGAGTGGACGAAGGCGTAGCCGCCCATTACGGCGACCTGTTCCGCGAGCAGCGTGCCCTCGCCGACGGCACCGGTTTCGTCGATCTCTCGCACCGCGGGGTGGTCGCCGTCACCGGTCCGGACCGGCTCAGCTGGCTGCACCTGCTGCTCACCCAGCACGTCAGCGAGCTCCCGGTCGGCCAGGCCACCGAGGCGCTGATCCTCTCCGCGCACGGCCATGTCGAGCACGCCCTGTATCTCGTCGACGACGGGACGACCACCTGGGCGCACGTGGAGCCCGGCACCCAGGACGCGCTGATCGCGTACCTGGACTCGATGAAGTTCTTCAACCGGGTCGAGGTCGCCGACCGGACCGGCGATTTCGCGGTCGTGCACCTGCCGGCCGGTTCCATCGCCCAGGTCCCCGACGGTGTCGTCGTACGCGAGACGCCGTACGGGCGGGACGTCTTCCTCCCGCGGGCGGATCTGGAGTCCTTCGCCGGGGACGAGGACGGGGGCGCGGACGCCGTCAAGCACGGCCCGGCCGTCGGGCTCCTCGCCTACGAGGCCCTGCGCGTCGAGCAGCACCGGCCGCGGCTCGGCTTCGAGACCGACCACCGCACCATCCCGCACGAGCTGGGCTGGATCGGCAGCGCGGTGCATCTGCAGAAGGGCTGCTACCGCGGCCAGGAGACCGTCGCCCGCGTCCAGAACCTCGGCAAGCCGCCGCGCAGGCTCGTCTTCCTGCACCTGGACGGCAGCGAGGTCCACCTGCCGCCGCACGGCACGGAGCTGCGCCTCGCGGACGAGGGGGCCGAGGGACGCAAGATCGGCTTCATCACGACGTCCGTACGCCATCACGAGCTGGGCCCGATCGCCCTGGCGCTCGTCAAGAGGAACGTGCCCCTGGACGCCCGGCTGACGGCCGACTCGACGGCCGCCGCCCAGGAGGTCGTGGTCGAGCCGTAGGCTCCGGGGCCCGACCGGCCTGGTACGAGCCCTCGGGCCCGGGGCTCACATGTCGATCAGTACCGTGAACGGGCCGTCGTTCGTCAGGGAGACGCGCATCTTCGCGCCGAACCTGCCCGTGGCCACCGTCGCGCCCAGCGAACGGAGTTGGGCCACGACCTCCTCCACGAGGGGCTCGGCCACCTCGCCGGGGGCCGCCGCGTTCCAGGTGGGGCGCCGGCCCTTGCGGGCGTCCCCGTAGAGGGTGAACTGGCTGACGACGAGGAGCGGCGCGTCGATGTCGGAGCACGACCTCTCGTCGGTCAGCATCCGTACGGACCACAGTTTGCGGGCCAGTTGGGCCGCTTTCTCCTTCGTGTCCTCGTGGGTCACCCCGACGAGGACGCACAGTCCCTCGCCGCTGATCTCCCCGACCGTCTCACCGTCCACGACGACGCTCGCGCCGTCCACTCTCTGCACCACCGCACGCATGCGGACCATCATGCCGTGCGCCCCGCCGACCGCGGCACACCCCCGTACGGCCTCGGGACGGCCGCCGTGCGACCTCCGTACGGGGTGTTTCTTATTGATCCTTAACAGTCCATCTGGGGCCGATCGGGGGCACTCGGTCACATAGCGGCCACTTGGGGTGGCACGATGCTCACACGCGCCGGTCGAGGGGACGGTTGAGGCACATGAGCACACCGAGTACGGGGCAGTCACCCGGGTTCGTCTCGCTGATCCGGGGGGAGCCGCCGTCATCGTCGGCGCCGCGTCCGCCCACCCAGCGAACGGACAGTCCGATGCCGGAGCCCACGCCCGAGCTGGGCGTCCTGCTCCTGCCCGAACTGCGCGGCCTGCGCAGGGACGCGCAGCGGGACGAGGCCGATCTGAGTTATGTACGGCGGCTGTTGCAGGGGCGGATCGACATCCTGCGGGCCGAGGTGGGACGGCGTACGGGCTCCCGGGAGGGCCGGGACGACGGCCACGGGCCGCTGGTCGCCGGGGAGGGGTCGGTCGTCGCACGGCTGTCGGAGATCCTGACGGACGGACCCGCCAGACACCGCTCGTCGGCGCGGCACGTGACCGTGGGGACGCCGTACAGCGAGGAGTACCGGCTGCTGGCCGCCGAGATGCTCTCCGAGGTCGAGCTGTCCGACCTGGAGGCGCGTACGGACCTGGAGCTGAGCACCGCGATGGGGCGGCTCGTGCGGTACGAGCAGCAGGTCTCGCGGCGGCGGCAGCAGTTGCAGCGGACGGCCGACGACTGCAGCGCGGAGATCGCCCGCAGATACCGCGAGGGCGAGGCCCAGGTCGACGACCTGCTCATGTGATCGGCCGGGCGCCGGGCGCGAGGCGCGGAAATCCGCAGGACAGCCTTCGGACCGTATGCCTAGCGTGGGCGCATGAGATCACGCCAGGACATCGACGTACGGCCCATCCGTGACGACGAGATCCCGGATTGGGTCCGCGCGGTGAACACCGGGTTCCTGCGCCCGCCGAGCGTGTCGGAGGCCGAGCTCGCGGACCGCGCCACCTACATCGTGCCCGAGCGGACGCTGGGGGCCTTCGACGGCGAGCGGTGCGTGGGGACCTTCCGGTCGTTCGCGCAGGAGATCACGGCGGTGGGCGGGGCGGCCGTGCGGGCCGACGCGATCACGAGCGTCACCGTGACCTCGACCCACCGTCGGCGGGGCGTCCTGACGCGGATGATGGCCCAGGACCTGGCCGCCGCGAAGGAGCGCGGTGACGTCGTGGCGACGCTGATCGCCGCGGAGTACCCGATCTACGGCCGGTACGGGTTCGGGCCGGCGACGACGGCCGCCGAGTGGACGATCGACGTCCCGCGGTCGGGGCTCGACCCCCGGTTGGCCGGCCCCGACGACGGGGGCCGTATCGATCTGGTGGACGGCGACGACGTACGCAAGACCGGGCCGGAGCTGTACGAGCGGTTCAGGCGGGCGCAGCCGGGCGCGATCGACCGGAGCGAGCGTTGGTGGCAGCTCGCCACCGGTGCGCTGGTACGGCACGGGGTCACGTGGACCGAGCCGTTCCACGCCGTGTACCGCGGTGCGCGGGGGGAGGCCGAAGGCCTGCTCACGTACACCGTGGACGACCGCTGGGGGGACGCGAAGCAGCCGCTGCAGACCGCGAAGGTCACGGACATGATCGCCGTCTCGCCGGCCGCCGAACGGGCGCTGTGGCGGTACGTCTGCTCGATCGACTGGGTCACGGGCGTGAAGACGGGCCTGCGGGCTCCGGACGATCTGCTGCCGCATCTGCTGCCGGACCCGCGCGCGGCGGCGATCACCTCACAGGCGGACTGGCTGTGGGTACGGATCCTGGACGTCGTGGCGGCGCTGGAAGCGCGTACGTACGGGGCGACGGGCGCCCTCGTCCTGGAGGTGGTCGACGAGAAGGGGTCGGCCGGGGGCCGGTACCGGCTGGATGCCTCCCCCGAGGGCGCGAGCTGTACCCGGACCACCGGGAGCGCCGAACTCACCTTGGAAGTGGGCGAGTTGGGAGCGCTGTGGCTCGGGGGCGAGTCCGCGGTCCGGCTCGCGGCGCTGGGCCGGGTCCGGGAAGAACGAGCGGGCGCCGCCCTGGTGGCCGACGCCCTGCTGCGTACGTCCAGGCGACCGTGGTGCCCGGACATCTTCTGATTCCCTTCCCTGTTCCGCCGTTCGTTCCGTCCGCTCCGTTCCTTGGCTGCTTCGTTCCGTTCATCCGTAGCGATTCAGTTGTTTTCCGTGCTGCCGCGGGCGGTGTGCCTGTCCGCGGTGGTGCGGGCCGACCGGGCTCCCGGCTCCCCTCCGGAAGGGAACCCGGTCGGCCGGACTGTCGGGCGGGTGAGGCCCGATCAGCCGGACTGGGCGAGCAGCAGCACGAGGATCACTGCCCCGATGCCGCCGATCATTGAGTTCTTGGCCTTGATGCCGATGGCGAGGGCGACGAAGGCGACGACGCCCATCACCCCGTACTTGTTCTGGAGCAACTGCTCCAGGCCGATGGCGAGGGCGGCTACGACGATGGCGATGAGCGGCATGCGGTCCCTCCTTCGGGACGGGGAGGCGGACCCCCGCTGGGACCGATCCGCCTGGTCGCCTGGTGCGACTCTGGCAGCCAACCCCCCGGAAGCCTGACCATGTTGCTCAAGTTGGTGACCAACTTCAATGAAGTTATCTCCGTTTGGATGCGTCTCATAACCACCTTCTCTGTAACTGCCCAAAGATGGCGCGAAGTTGTAGGGTTTGGCCGTGGACCCGGAACACGTCGCCGTCAACGGGCGGAACAGGTCACAGCGGCCACAGATGTCACACCGAGAGGTGGCCGCCGAGCTGCGCAGCCGGATTCTGTCGGGTGAGCTGCGGGCGGGAGAACGCATGCCCACCCAGGCCAGGCTGGCCGACGAGTTCGGGGTCGAGCGCGGGACCGTACGGCAGGCGCTGCGCATACTGCAGTCGGAGAACCTGCTGTCCAACATCTCCAAGGGGAGTCCGGCGACCGTCGCAGAGGACGTGGACAAGGCTCTGACCGGGCCGGCGGCTCCTCCGCGGACCACCATGGTGGCACTGTCCTCACGGATCACGGCCGCCTTCTCGGCGCCCCACGTGGAGATCGACGCCCTGTGCCTGACGGCCGTCTCCCTGACGCTCGCGATGGGCGAACCACTGCGCCTCATCCACGAGGGCCGATTGAAACCGGCCAGGATCGACGTCCGCGTGCTCCTGCCGTCCCGCGACATCGATCTCGCCTTTCCGGCGGCGGTGGACGCGACGGAGGACGGGGAGCGGGTGCGGCGCCGGTGGCTGGCCCAGCGCAACGCCCAGGGCCAGGTCCTGAAGCACAACCTGCTGGCGTTACGGGCGACGCACGGCATCGACGTGCACATCACCTTCAGGGCCCTGCCGTTCACCCCGCCGGTGAAGTTGTACCTGCTCAACGAGGCGGAGGCGCTCTTCGCGTACTACACGCTGTCGCGGCGGGACGCGGAGTTCGACAGTGAGTACCTGGAGACGTACGACGCCGAGGGGACCCAGTCGATGCTGTTCGCCTTCGAGCAGGGGGAGGGACTGCGGGCCACGACGTTCGTGGAGCAGTCGCATCTGTGGTTCAACGCACTGTGGGAGACCATCAGCTCCGAGCTGGTGCTCACGGGCTGAGATCTCCCACAGGTCCGGTGCGTGGTTCTCGTCGTGCGGGCGGGCTGTTTCCGCAGCTCACAGGGCCGGCCCCGCGAGCATCAGCGCGAGGACGACCGCTCCGATCGAGCTGCAGGTGGGACTTTTCACCTTGAGGCCCACGGTGAGCAGCAGCAGTCCGACGGCGCCGCAGGGGCCGTACTGCCATTCCACGAACTGCTCGAATCCGACGACGAGGAGGGCGGAGAGTAGGGCGATGGCGGGCATGGTGGATCCTCCTTCGGGTCTTGCGGGGGCGGGCGGGAGGAGTGCGATGGTGCTGTGGTGCGGTGGAGAACCGTGGTGCGCGAGCCGTGCTCCGGTGCCGAGGAGGCGCGGAGCCTTCCCACTTGCCAACTGCTTGCGAGAGGAAGGAGAACTTCCGCCATCTTCACCAAGTTGGCAACCAACTATGCTTAACTTATCCCCAGTTGGTACCTATCTCAAAACAAGTTTCAAACAACTCCCCTTAGATGGGGCAAAGTTGTAGCGTTTGGTCGTGACCCAGGAGAACGTGGCAGTGAACGGCAGCAGAAAGCTCTCGCCGCAGGAGATCGCGGACATCCTGCGGGACCGCATCCGCGCGGGCGCCCTGCGCGCCGGCGACCGCCTGCCCACCCAGGCGGAGCTCGCCGACGAGTTCGGCGTGGAGCGCGGCACGGTCCGTCAGGCCTTGCGCGCCCTCCAGGACGACGGCCTGCTCAGCAACGTCAGCAAGGGCAGCCCGCCCCGGATCGCCGAGGTCACGCACACCCGGGACGAACCCCAGCCGACGATGGTGGCGCTGGCGCCGCGGCTGGTCGAGGCGTTCACCGCGCAGCACGTGCGCATAGACGTCGTCTGTCACACGGCGGAGACGCTGATGCTGGCCATCGGCGACCCGGTCCGCCGGATCCACGAGGGCAGCCTGCGCCCCGAGTCGATCGACGTCCGCATCCTGGTGCCGTCGCGGGAGATCACCCTCGCCTTCCCCGTCTCCGTCGACAGCGACGCCGACGACGACCCGGTCCACCAGCGCTGGCTGGACATGCGCAACGCCCAGGGGCACGTCCTGCGGCACAACCTGCGCTCCCTGCGCTCCTCGCACGGCATCGACGTGCGCGTCACGTTCCGCGCGCTGCCGTTCACCCCGCCCGTGAAGCTCTACCTGCTCAACGGGCAGGAGGCGCTGATCGGTTACTACGTCCTCACCCGCCGGGAGGAGCCGTACGAGAGCCAGACCCTGGAGATGTACGACGCCCTCGGCTCCGAGTCCCTGCTCTTCTCCTTCCTGACCCGGTCGGGCCAGCGCGACGCGGCGTTCGTGGAGGAGTCCCAGAAGTGGTTCGACGGGCTCTGGGAAACCATCACGACGGACCTGACACTCTCCTAGTGACTACTGATACGCAGCAGACTGGTCCGGTGACAGCAGAGACAGAGAACCTTTACGCGGTGGTCGGGCAAGCCCGTTCCGTCCTGTTCGACTTCGACGGGCCGATCTGTCGGCTCTTCGCGGGGCACTCGGCGGAGGACGTGGCGAAGGACCTGGTGAGATGGCTCGAACAGCAGGGCCTCCGCGAACTCCTCACCGAGGAGGAGCGCGTCCACCCCGACCCGATGGCGGTCCTGTACGCGGTCAACCGCCGTCATCCGCACAGCGATCTCGTGGTCGAACTGGAGGACCGCCTCACCCAGCAGGAACTCAAGGCGGCGCCCTCCGCGTGGCCCACCGAATTCGCGGACCCGCTGATCCGGACCTGGAGCGCGGTCGGCGTGCGACTGGCCGTGGCGACCAACAACTCGCCCCGTACGGCGGCCACTTACCTGGAGAGCCGCGGCCTGGCCGACTGCTTCGTGCCCAACATCTACGGCCGCACCCACGACTTGGACCAGCTCAAGCCGCACCCGCACTGCCTCAACCGGGCCATGAACGCCCTCGGTGCCGCCCCGCGGTCCACCCTCATGATCGGTGACGCACCCTCGGACCACCAGGCCGCGAGAAGTGCCGGTGTCCAGTTCCTCGGCTACGCGCGTAACAGCCAGAAGGAGAAACTGCTGCGGGATGCCGGAGCCGAGCATGTCGTGGGCTCGCTGGAACCGGTGCTGCAGGTCCTGCGGGGTCAGGCCTGAAGCTGGAGCGTCAGCAGGAAGAAGAGGCCTGCCGACCACCAGGCCAATCGGGGGTACCCCGCCCGTACCCCCACCAGCAGCAGGGCCAGCAGGACCAGACCCGCGAAACCGAGCCGTGTCTGGACCAGTTGCGTGATCGCGAACTTGACGCCGATACCCAGCAGCAAGCAGAAGAGCATGTTCCCCACCCCATCCACTTCAGCGAATCCATCAACAAGCCGTCCAATTGGACTGGTTGTATTGAATTGGTCTCCCCTTGTCGGGAGATCCCTTAACCGGCGGGCTGATTGGCCGGTGGAGTTGACTTAAAACCGGCCCGCCCATGGGTGGGAGAGGTACGGTCGGCGTGTGAGCGAAGAGCGGAGTGGTGACGGAGGCGGCAAGGAGTTCGCGCGCGTCCTTGAGGAGCTGCGCAACCGCATCATCACCGAGATCTACCCTCTGGACAGTGCCCTCCCGCCGCAGCGGGCGCTGGCCGAGGAGTTCGGGGTCTCCCGCGACACCGTCCAGCGGGTGGTGAAGGCACTCGTTGCCGAGGGGCGCATCGAGTCCCGGCAGGGCAGCGGATCACGAGTGGTCAAGACCCAGCGGATTCAACCGGCGGTCCCGCAGGACACGACGCCTCGTCCCAGGACGCTCGGCCCGATCATGACCGAGGCATTCAGTCGGCCGGAGGTCGGCCTGGACGTCTTCACACTGACCGGTGAATCCCTCGTCACCCATGTCCGCCTGCAGAACGAGAGGATGCGCCGCGAACTCCGGCGCACCCCGCAGCGCATCACCATGCGTGTTCTGGTGCCGTCCGGGGACGCGCAGCTGCCCTTTCCCCGGGCCAAGGACGATCCGGCGGACCCGCGTCCGGCGAAGCACGTACGGGCCATCGTGCTCGGATCCACCACCTCGCTGCGCAACATCCTTGAGCTGCTGCGCGTCCACGGGATCGTGGCAGAGGTCGATCTGCAGATCCGATACACAACGGTGGTCCCGAACTTCAAGTTCTATCTGCTGAACGGCTCGGAGGCGCTGTTCGGGCTGTACCAGGTGGTCGATCGCCCGATCATGCTCGCGGACGGCGAGGTTCTGCCGGCCATGGATGTCGAAGGTGTCGGCGCCAACCTCATGCACTACGTGAGCGACGAGGATCCGAACTCCCCGGGCTCCTTCTTCGTGGACAGCATGCAGACCTATTTCGATTCTCTATGGAGTGTGTCGTCCGACGTCGCCCACCAGGGTCCTGGCCGCGGCCAGGACCGAGGCGTGTGACGCGACCACACCGTCCGCATCGGTCTGCTTCATCCGCCGTCGCAGTCTCTCGTCCTGTGTGTGTCCCAGGAAACGGACGCCGGCCGCTCTGGCCGCTGCGAGGTCGCTCAGCTGGTCTCCCACCAGCAGGGCCCTGCCGGTAGCCGGGACGCCGACGGCTGCCAGAGCGCGACGCACCGGGTCGGGATGGGGCTTCATGTGGCGCGGCTCGTACGGATCACGGCCGCAGACCACTTCGAACTTCGACGTCAGATTCGTGCGCTCCAGGTACCGCAGGACAGGGCCCTCGGCGTTGTTGCTCACGATTGCCAGACGTTTGCCGAGATCGCGCAGTGCATCCAGCAGGGGTCCGACGTCCGAACACTGAACGGCGGAACCCACGGCAGCGTATTCGTACCGAGTGACGATGGCGTCGGCCTGGGCCAGGGGCTCACGGCCGTGATGTTCCGGCGCTCCGTCGAGTACGTCCCGGAGGCGCAGGAGGATCCCGTGCGAGTCGTGGCAGTCCTCGACCGCACGGTCGAGAGCGCCCCATTCGAGCCGCGCCATGACCTTGATCTCCTCGGCGATGTGCGCGGTCGGTGTCCCGCCGAACAGGTCGCACACAGGGCCGTCGAAATCGAAGAACACCGCGTCTGCACCTCGCAGGAGCTGTCGCAGGGTCCGTCTGTCACTGGGTCTGCCGTGCGAGGGCCACCTGATCGTCACCGGGACAGTGTGAAGCACCGTGTTCCGTACCCCCGCACTGTCGTGGCGGGGTGGGCACCCGCCTCTGCGCGAACGGACTTCCGTATACGCAGGCAGGGCAGGGATGCGGTCGACAACCTGACCCCTGGAGTGATACTCAACCGCGGGAGAGTAATCTCTCCCCTCTTTCACCATCGGTGCGGCACATGCGAGAGAACGAACTATGTCACCCGAATCGGCTTCCCTGGCTCGGCGGCGAGCCGTTGAGGTGAGTGGCGACGCGGACGTGGTCGAGGGGCCACTTCAGGGCTACCACCACGAAACGTACGTCTTTCCGCTGCCCGGCGGAGCGGAGGCGGATTCGCCGGTCCGCGTGAAGTGCCGTGAGCCGAGAAGTAATCTGCTCTGGTTCGACCGTCGTTGTTTCGCCTCCGAGGAGCAGTTGCTGCGGGCCCTTCGGGGGACCGTCGACGGCATCCCCGAGATCGTCCAGGCCGGACCGGTCGGTCTGCAGCGGTTCATCGAGGGGGAGACGCTGGGGTCACGGTGCGGGTCGGGCAGCGCTGTTCCCGACTCCGTCCTGGAGCAGATCGTCGGGGTGTTCCGGCAGTTGGCCGGCGTCAGATCCGAGGCGCTCGCGGTGGACAGGAGCTGCGACCTCCGGGACCGCGCGAGGGAGGGCGACACCTCGGACTTCCTGGAGCGGCTCGTCTGTTTCACCGAAGAACGTGTCTACCAGGAGAACCTGCCCGCTTTCGAGGAACTGTTCGGCTCGTTCGGTGTGGACGGCGACTCCTTCAAGCGCCTCAGAAAACATGTGTCCGGGCTGACCGAACGCCCTTTCTGCCTGCTGCACGCCGACCTCCATCGTGAGAACTTCATCGTCGATCCCGGAGGCCGGCTCTGGACCATCGACTGGGAGTTGGCGATGGTCGGTGATCCCTTGTACGAACTGGCGACGCACCTCTACCTGATGCGGTATCCGAGAGGTCAGGAGAACCGTATGAAGGAGAGGTGGCACCAGACGGTCGAGGGCGTCACGCCCGGCAGTTCGGCCGGCTGGGAAGAGGACCTGCCGAAACTGCTCGCCTACAAACGCGCCCAGTCGGTTTTCACCGACGTCATCCGTATGTCTCTCTCGCTCGGCACGGGGCCGGACGTGGACACCGGTGTCCTCGGCCGGGCGGGCGGCAAGATACAGAAGGTGCTGGCAGCCGCCGCGGAACCGCTGGGGCTGGAGAAGGTGCCGAGCCTGCCCGAGATCTCGGTCTCCCTCCTCCGGTGGTACCGGCAGCGTGCGGAGGGGCCGTGTCTCCAAACCGGTTGACCCCAAGGGGAGGGCGGGAGTCCGGAAGATGCGTAGGCTCGGGGCATGGGCGAGACGGGTGCGTGGGGCGCGGCTGATGCGAGCGGTGCGTCCGGTGTGAGAAGCACGGTGGGTGCCGCGGGCGCCATGGGACTGCGTGAGCGCAAGAAGCTGCGGATGTACCAGGAGGTCTCCGACATCGCCATCGCGCTCTTCCTGGAGAAGGGGTTCGAGCGGGTCTCCGTCGCGGAGGTCGCCGCCGCGGCCGAGATCTCCAAACCGACCCTCTTCCGGTACTTCTCCTCCAAGGAGGACCTCGTCCTGCACCGGTTCGCCGATCACCAGGCCGAGGCCGCGCGGGTGGTCGGCGATCGGGCGCCCGGACAGTCCCCGATCGACGCCCTGCGTCTGCATTTCCTCGCCGGGATCGAGCGGAGCGACCCCGTGACCGGGGTCAACGACCATCCCCAGGTTCTCGCCTTCCACCGGCTGCTGTACGGGACTCCGTCTCTCGTGGCCCGGCTGTACGAGTACCTGGAGCGTTCCGAGGCCGCGCTCGCCGCCGCGCTCGGCGGGACTCTGGAGGCACGGCTCGCCGCCGGACAGGTGGTCGCCGTGCAGCGGATCCTGGCGATGGACAACTGGCGGCGGATGGCGCGGGGCGAGGACGCCGAGCGGGTGCGGCGGGACGCCGTCACCGCGGCGGAGGCCGCCTTCGCGCGGCTGGGAGCGGGACTCCGGGCTTACGCGACAGAGTAAGAAAAGTAACTCGGTTACGTTATTCCGGTATCCTTGCCCGAATGACGTCTGTCGACCCTGCCCACGCCGCCCCCGTCCCAGCCCTGACCCCCACCCCCGATCGCTCCCTCGCCGCCTCCCTCCGACGCGAACGCGACTACCACGACATCTGCCGGGCCGCCCTCACCTCCATGGTCGACGGGGCCCAGGAACACGTCGTCACCGCAGAGGACGTGTCCGCGTCCGGCGCCGACGCCGAAGTGCTCGGCTACGCGCTGCGGAGCCGGGCCAAGGAGATGCGCGAACTGCCCGAAGGGCCCCTGTTCTTCGGGCGGTTGGACTTCGGGACGGACAGCCGGACCGCGGGCGACCACGCCGGGCAGAGCTACCACATCGGGCGGCGGCGGATCAGCGAGCAGCCCGCGGCCCCGCCCCTCGTCGTCGACTGGCGGGCCCCCGTCTCCCGCGCCTTCTACCAGGCGAGCACCCGTCATCCACAGGGTGTGGGTGTGCGGCGGCGGTTCGGCTGGGCGCCGGGGAGCCTGGGGGAGTCGGCCGACCTCACGGGACTGGAGGACGAACACCTCACGGACGTACGCCCGCGGACCCCTGGGACGCTGGCGCAGACTCCTCGCCCGGAGACCCTCCGGGCCGGGAGCCGCATTCTCGCGAGCGAGATCGAACGGCCCCGGGTCGGCCCGATGCGTGACATCGCGGCGACCATCCAACCGGACCAGGACGACCTCGTACGGGCCGATCTCGCCGTGTCCGTGTGCGTGCAGGGCGCTCCCGGCACCGGAAAGACGGCCGTCGGGCTGCACCGGGCCGCGTACCTGCTCTACACCCATCCGCAGCGCATCCGGCGTGGCGGACTGCTGATCCTCGGGCCGAACCCCACCTTCCTCTCCTACATCTCGGAGGTGCTGCCCGCGCTCGGCGAGACCGGGGTGCGGCAGTCGACCGTCGGGGACGAGATCGGCCGGCATCCGGTCGGCGGGGAGGACGACGAGAGCACCGCCGTCGTCAAGCACGACGCCCGCATGGCGGAGGTGCTGCGGCGCGCCCTGTACGCCCGGGTGAACCCGGCCGCGGCCGACAGCCCCGACGCTCTCGCCGTGCCCGACGGTTCGTACCGCTGGCGGGTGTCCGCCGGCACGCTCGCACGGATCGTCGCGGGCGTCCGGGCCGAGGAGCCGCCGTACGCCGTCGGGCGCGAACGGGTACGGACCCGGGTCGTGCGGTATGTGCAGGACCAGGCCGAACGGCGGGCCGGGCCCCAGACGAACGCCTGGCTGCAGAAGGTCTCGCGGGCACGGCCCATCAGCGCGTACGTCGATTCGGTGTGGCCCAAGGCGCGGCCGGAGGAGGTCGTCGCGGAGCTGCTCACCGATCCGGCGGCGCTGGCCGCGGCGGCGGACGGGGTGCTGGACCCGGACGAGCAGAAGGCGGTCCTGTGGGCCCGGCCACCCCGCTCGTGGAAGTCGGCCCGCTGGTCCTCGGCCGATCTGGTCCTGCTCGACGAGGTCGCCGGCCTGGTCGAACACCCCGACGGATACAGCCACTTGGTCATCGACGAGGCCCAGGACCTGTCGCCGATGGAGTGCCGGGCGATCGGCAGGCGTGCCGCCTTCGGGTCGGTCACCGTCCTCGGGGATCTCGCGCAGGGGACCACGCCGTGGGCCGCGCGGGAGTGGGGCGAGCTGCTCGCGCACCTGGGGAAGCCCGAGGCGTCGGTGGTGCCGTTGACCACCGGGTTCCGGGTGCCCGAGGCGGTGGTCGAGCTGGCGAACCGGGTGCTGGCCCGGCTGGATGTCGGGGTGCCTCCGGGGCGTTCCCTGCGGAAGGACGGCGAGTTGCGGATCCGCCCCACGGGCCCCTCCGGCCTCCTTCAGGAGACGGCCGAGTGCGTCCGCCGCGCGCTCGCGTACGAGGGGTCGGTCGGGGTCATCGCGGCCGACCCGGACGTCGTACGGGTGCGGGAGGCGCTCGGCGCCGCCGGGATCGAGGCCGCCGACGTGGACCGGCTCGGAGCCCGGGTCACGGTGTTGGGGGCGGGCGTCGCGAAGGGCCTTGAGTACGACCACGTCGTCGCCGTGGAGCCGGCCGCTATCGCGGAGGGGCACGGGCCGGGGGCGGAAGCAGGGACGGAGGCAGGGGCGGGGCGGGGGTTGCATCGGCTGTATGTCGTGCTGACCCGGGCCGTGTCCAGGCTGGATGTCGTGCACGCGCGGCCGTTGCCGTTCGAGTGAGGACCGGCCCGCGGGTCCCCCCTTTCCCCGCGGGCCGGTCCATGCCTCACCGGGTCCACCGGTGGTGACGTGGCCTAGTGGACCGACCCGGCCGGCGCGTCCAGTACGGGGATCAACTGTGCCTCCTCGTACGTCAGATGGGCCTCCAGCGCGAGGGTGAGACGCTCGACCTCCTCGCTTACGTGCCGGGAGTCCGCGGGGTCCGTCCGGTCCGCGCCGATGACCTGCTTCAGCTCCGCGGTCAGCTCGGCGATCCGCTCGTGTTCCTCGCGCAGACGGTCGAGGACCGGGCCGAGCTCCGGGTGGCTGTCGGCCAGGAACGGGAACATGGCGATGTCCTCGCCGGTGTGGTGGTTGTGCAGGCCCTGGCAGAACGTCAGGCAGTTGATACGGAGCTGGGCGCCGAGGGTGGCATCCGCGTCGCCGATCTCCTTGCGGATCAGGGCCAGTTCGCGGCGGAAGGCGTCGTGGATCACCTGCATGTACTGGCCCATCGAGGAGGCGTTGACGTTCGGCGGACCGTCGCTCGCGATCTGGTGGAGGACGACCACCGGGATCACACGGCTGGTCCTGGCCTGGTAGTCGGCCCACCCGGAGTCCGCCTCGACCGCGCGGGCGAACGCGTCGTCCCGTGCGGTGCCTTCCAGGACCTCGGCCTCGGCCTCGTACGTGAACACCCCGCTCTCCACGGTGACCTGCGGATGCGCGACCAGGTTGTGGAACCAGTCCGGATGCTTCGGAGCGCCGGCGGCCGAGGCGATGACCAGCACGTCGCCGTCCCCGTCGGCGTAGTAGCCGACCGGGGTGGTGTGCCGCTCCCCGGAACGGGCTCCCGTGGTGGTCAGGAGGATCAGCCGGGCGCCCTCGAAGGGGCCGCCGACCTCCCCGGCGTTGGCCCGGAATTCTTCGATGATCTGCTGGTTGAAGTCGTTGGGCATTCTCTTCTTTCTTCTCGGGTTCATCGGTCTTCTCGGTGCGTTTCGGAAAGGTGCGTTTCGGAAAGGGGAATGAAAAGGGCATGGGGAATCGCCGCGCGGCGAATTCGATTCAGCCTGCGGTGGGACCCGTGGTGGAACCCGCGGTGGAGCCCGCGATGGGGTGGGCGCGGCAAAGGGAGCGCGGGTGTGGCGAGGACGCTGATGGCGAGGCGCAGACGCGGCGCGGCGGACCGTCGCGAGCGCGCGAACGGTACGCGGCTACTCGGCGCGCGCACTGGAAAAAGGGCGGCCCTCTGGCCCGCCCGGGCCTCACTCGGAGGCCGGGAACCCTACTGTTTGTTGGCCAATGGCCGACCCGGCAGTCACGACGAAAACATTAAGGGAATTCGCGCATTCAGGCAATGATTTGTTTTCGGGCCTTGGCCGAGGGTGGACCGCCGACACCCGTCCGTGGTCGACTCCCTGCCATGAGTCTGTCGGTCGATGTGTATGTGCCCCGTGCGGAGGGTGGCATCGAGGTGCTGGACGTTCCGCCCGGATGCTCCGACGCGGCGGGCCGGGAACGTTGGCGCACCGAGGTGTGGGGATCGGAGCCGGTCCGTTCGCTGGGGGCGCGGTTCCTTCCGCGGCTCGCCACCGAGGACCTCACCGTGGCGCCGGACGAGGTGGCCGCCTTCCTCGCCGAATGCGATCTGGTCCGTACGCACCTGGCGCGGATCGCCGAGCACGCCGACGAGGTGAGCCGCCATCTGCACAACATCGAGGACGCGGCCCGGCGGGCGTCGGACATCGGGGGCGGGATCATCATCTGGTAGCGGACCGGAGCCGGGGCGATGTCACATCCCGCGGCCCGCCGGTGTCTTCATGCCGAACCGGAACGGCAGACGTCCGAGGAGGACTGGACACCATGGCACTGCGCATCACGAAGGCCGAACTTCCCACCGAGGTGAGGGAAGACCTGATCAAGCAGTTCGGCGCGGTCCCCGAACCGTTCGAGGTGACGGCGCACAACCCCGAGGTCGCCCGGGACTCCTCGGAGATGGGCGGCAAGGTGAACGGGTGGGACATGGCCGACGAGGGTCTCAAGACGTTCGCGCACATGGCGGTCGCGGCGCAGGTCGGGTGCGGTTGGTGCCTCGACATCAACTACTTCCAGGCGCTGCACAAGGACCTGGACCTGACCAAGGCGAGCCAGGTGCCGCGCTGGCGGGAGTCGGAGGTGTTCACCCGGCTGGAGCGGGACGTGCTGGAGTACGCCGAGGCCATGACGAACACGCCGCTCACCGTCACCGACGAGCAGTACGCGAGCCTGCTCGACCGGCTCGGCCCGGCGGCGATGGTCGAACTCACCGCGTCCATCGCCTTCGCCAACCTGGCGACCAGGAACAACTCGGCGCACGGGATCAGTTCACAGGGCTTCTCCGACGCGTGCGGGATCCCCCTGGCCGCGCGTCCCGACACGCGTCCCGACACGCGTCCTGAGAAGTCCGGCGTGGCGCCGACGGCATGACCGCTTATGCCGCTGCCGACGCCGACGCCGATCCGTTCGTCGTCCACCGCGCCCTGCTGTTCACGGTGGCCTACGAGATGCTCGGATCGGCGGCCGACGCCGAGGACGTACTGCAGGAGTCCTGGCTGCGGTGGGCCGACGTCGACCGGTCGCGGATCCGTGACCCGAGGGCGTACCTCGTCCGGGTCGTCACACGGCAAGGGCTCAACCGGTTACGGGCGTTGTCGCGCAGCCGCGAGGAGTACGTGGGCGAGTGGCTGCCCGAACCTTTGCTGACCAGCCCCGATGTCGCCGAGGACGTCGAACTCGCGGAGAGCGTGTCGATCGCGATGCTGACCGTCCTGGAGACGCTCGGGCCGACGGAGCGGGCGGTGTTCGTGCTCCGCGAGGTCTTCGAGATGCCGTACGGCGAGATCGGCGAGGCCATCGGGAAGTCGGCGGCCACGGTGCGGCAGGTCGCACGGCGGGCCCGCGAGCATGTGGCCGCCCGGCGGCCTCGGGTGCGGGTGAGTCCGTCGGAGCAACAGGCCGTGGTGGGGCGGTTCCTGGTGGCGCTGCGCACCGGGCGGTTGCGGGAACTGATGGAGATCATGGCGCCGGACGTGGTCCTGATCGCCGACGGGGGTGGGCTGGTGCCCGCCGCGCTGGCTCCGGTCCACGGGCTCGAACCGGTGACCACGCTGCTCGCGCGGGTGAGCCAGGTGGCGGCCGTGTCCGAGACGACGGCCGTGTGGCTCAACGGCGCACCCGCGGTGCGCATCGAGATCGACGGCGAGTCGGCCGCGGTGAGCCTCGTGGTGGAGAACGGGCGGGTCACCCGGATCTACGTGGTGCGCAACCCGCACAAGCTGACTCGGCTGGACGAGCCGGCGGAACTCGCCAGGTAGTCCCGCCGCGAGCCGATGCGGTGGGGAGTCGGGGGAGCGGAGGAGCGGAGGAGCGGAGGAACGGGGGAACGGGGGAGTGGCGGGTGTTTCGGCGGTGGTCGCGACCGCCGCCGAAACACCCGGGCCCCGCGTCAGGACCGCAGGTCAGGGCCGGAGGCCAGGACCGGGCGTCAAAACTGGGCGTCAAAACTGGGCGTCAGGACTGGGCGTCAAAACTGGGCGTCAGGACCGGGCTAGGACGCAGAACTCGTGGCCCTCCGGGTCCGTCAGGCAGGTCCACGGGACGTCGCCGCCCTGGCCGATGTCGAGATCGGTGGCGCCGAGGGCCCGCAACCGGGCCACCTCCGCCGCCTTGTCGTCACCGGGGTCCGGCACCAGGTCGACATGGACGCGGTCCGGCACGGTCTTCACGTCGGGCGAGCGGAGGAACTCAAGATACGGGCCGACCCCTTTGTCGGAGCGCCACACCGCGTGGTCGTCGCTCACCTCCAGCAGGGTCCAGCCGATCGCGTCGCCCCAGAACCGGGCCATGGCCCGCGGATCCACGCAGTCGACGACCACCGCGGCGATCGGCCCGGTGTCCAGGTAGACCTCCCGGGGCTCCAGCACGCAGAACTCGTTGCCCTCCGGATCGGCGAGGACCGTCCACGGCACATCGCCCTGGCCCACGTGGGCGGGCGTCGCACCGAGCGCCGTCAGCCGTGCGACCAGCTCCGCCTGATGGGCCGCGGAGGTGGTCGCGAGATCCAGGTGCACACGGTTCTTCGTCGTCGACCTGGGCTCCGGGACCGCCACGACGTCGACGCACACGGTGACCGGGTCCAGCCAGTCGAAGCCGGCGGGTTTCACGGCGGTCACGCCGGGCTCCTCGACGACGGCGTGCCAGCCGAGCGCTTGTGCCCAGAACCGGCCGACCACGGAGTCGTCAACAGCCTTGATGTTCACCAGAGCGGGTCGCACTGTCATGCGGGCGATCCTATGAACCCGCCCCGGTTTCCTGTCAGCCCGCGGCGAGGAGTTCGAGGGTGTCGATCACGCGGTTCGAGAAGCCCCACTCGTTGTCGTACCAGGCGACCACCTTCACATGGCGGCCCTCGACGCGGGTGAGAGCCGAGTCGAAGATCGCCGAGGCGGGATTGCCCGTGATGTCGGACGACACGAGCGGGTCGTCCGAGTACTCCAGTACACCGGCGAGCGGCCCCTGCGCCGCGGCGAGGTAGGCCGCCAGCACGTCCTCGCGCGTCACGTCGCGGGCGACGGTCGTGTTGAGCTCGACGATCGAACCCACCGGGACCGGTACGCGGATCGAGTCGCCCGACAGCTTGCCGTCGAGCTGCGGCAGCACGAGGCCGATCGCCTTGGCGGCGCCGGTCGTGGTCGGCACGATGTTGATCCCGGCGGCGCGGGCGCGGCGGGCGTCGCGGTGCGGACCGTCCTGCAGGTTCTGCTCCTGCGTGTAGGCGTGCACCGTCGTCATGAAGCCGTGCTCGATGCCGGCGAGATCGTCGAGCACCTTGGCCAGCGGGGCGAGCGCGTTGGTCGTGCACGAGGCGTTGGAGACGATCGTGTGCACGGCGGGGTCGTACGCGTCGGTGTTGACCCCGAACGCGAGGGTGACGTCGGCGCCGTCCGCGGGCGCGCTGACGAGCACCTTCTTCGCGCCCGCGTCGATGTGCGCGCCGGCGGCCTTGGCGGAGGCGAAGCGGCCGGTCGCCTCCAGCACGATGTCGACGCCGAGCTCGGCCCACGGCAGCTGCGCCGGTTCGCGCTCGGCGAGCACGGTGATGCGACGGCCGTCCACCACGAGGGCGTCCCCGTCGGCGGTCACCGGGCGGCCGAGCCGGCCCGCCGTCGAGTCGTAGGCGAGCAGCCGCGCGAGGGTGGCGGGCTCCGTGAGGTCGTTGACGGCGACGACCTCCAGGTCACTGCCGCGTTCGAGCAGCGCGCGCAGCACATTGCGTCCGATGCGGCCGAATCCGTTGATGGCGATGCGAGTCATGAGAGGTGTCCCTTGGTCGGTTGGCCCGGTTCGCCCCCAGGTTCTCGTGCGGTCCGCGTGGGTGACAGCGGCGCGATCGCCACGGTCCAAAAGGATCGCGCCACGCCGGGGACGCCCGATGGCGGTCATCTGACGGCGGACACCCGGGGCGGACATCCGCCAGGAGCGCATCCGGTGGCGGACGCCCGTCGGCGGGCATCCGGGGGGGCACCCCGGGTGGGCACTCAAGGTGGGCATCCGACGGTGGACGCCCGGCGGTGGGCACTCGGCGGCGGACGCCCGGCCGTGGGCTACTCGCCCCGGGCGAAGGTGCGCCGGTACTCGCTCGGTGTGGTGCCGAGGATGCGCTGGAAATGCAGCCGCAGATTCGCACCGGTGCCGAGACCGGCGTCGGCGGCGATCTGCTCGATACCCCGCTGCGAACGTTCGAGCAGCTCACGGGCCACATCGATGCGAGCGCGCATGACCCACTGCATCGGCGTGTAACCGGTGTCCTCGACGAAGCGCCGCGAGAACGTACGCGGCGACACCGCCGCGTGCCGGGCGAGCACGTCGAGGGTGAGGGGCTCGCCGAGCCGGTGCAGCGCCCACTCGCGAGTGGCGGCGAACCGCTCACCGAGCGGCTCGGGCACGCTGTACGGCACGTACTGCGCCTGGCCGCCGCTGCGGTAGGGGGCCGCGACCAGGCGCCGGGCCGCGTGGTTCGACGCGGCCACCCCGAGATCGCCGCGCAGAATGTGCAGGCACAGGTCGATGCCGGAGGCGGCGCCGGCCGACGTCAGCACGCTGCCCTCGTCGACGAACAGGACGTTCTTGTCGACCCGCACGAGCGGACGTTTCGCCGCGAGTGCCCGCGTGTAGTGCCAGTGCGTCGTGGCGCGCTTCCCGTCGAGCAGGCCCGTGGCGGCGAGCGCGAAGGCGCCCGTCGAGATGGCGGCGAGTCGCGCACCCCGGTCATGGGCGGCGATCAGCGCATCGACGACGGCTTGCGGCGGGTCGTCGCGGTCCGGGAACCGGTATCCGGGTACGAAGACGATGTCGGCCCACGCGAGCGCGTCGAGGTCGTGGGCGACGAGGTACGACAGCCCGTCCCCGCCGGCCACGGGCCCGGGCGCCGCGCCGCACACCCGCACCTCGTACGGCATGCTCGCGCGGGTCGTGAACACCTGCGCGGGAATCCCGACATCGAGGGGCTTCGCGCCTTCGAGCACGAGGACGGCGACACGATGCGGGGGTGATGAGGCTGGCACGGGAAGAGGGTACGCAGGGGCGGGGAGCGCGACGTCGACGTGACGCATCACGGTGAGGCCGCGACTGTCCGGCCGTCGACACCGGCTCGGTGGAAGTGGGCCGTCGCGAAGCGGTGACCTGTTGAGGTGGTCCAGGTCGACGGAGACGGCAACCGCCGGCCCGTCTCGACCGACCTGCGCAGCGGGCACCTCATGGCTGTGTGCCATCGACGCGGCGGTACGCGTCCCGGAGGCGTCTGAGGGCTTCGAGCTCGGTTCGGGGGAAGTGTTCGCCCCACTTACCGCGGTAGCCGCTTTCGCCGTGGGTCCGAGCCACTTCGTCGAAGCAGCGGATCACCGCTCGGGCGACCGCGTCGACGGGGAGCTGGGCCGACCAGATCTCCGTGCCCTTGTTGTCGTGGTCACCGCCGTCACGCAGTTCCAGCAGGCGGACCCAGCTGTCCGCGCCTTCGCGGTAGAAGATCCAGCGGTAGGCCGTTGGTTCCGCCTCGAACTGCGCGCGGGTCTCCGCCTCACCGGCGACGAGGCGGGCCACGGCCGTCAGAAGGTCCTCGGGCGCGTTGCTGATGCAGGACGCGGTGAGCTCGGCTCCAGCCCGCTCGCCCTCAACAGTGCAGTCGGCCCATCCATGTGCTCCGAGGATCCAGGTGATGCGCATGCTGGATGTCACTGCGACTCCTCGGTGAGGAAGGCCTGTGCCCGTCCCCGTCCATCGCGCGATGGACCGGGACGCGAGGTTCGTCGGTGCCGTGGCGCATCGTGGCCTGCGCGCCTGCGCGAGTCGACGCCGCGATCCTCGCGCGTCGTCCGGACTTCGCGCGCTGGTCGGCTCGACGGAGTTTTTCGATCACATCTGCTCGGTGACGCGGTCAAGGATGTGGCCCCGACCGAGCTGCTCGCCGGCACCGGCACCGGCGCCAGCGCCGACACCGGCCGCTGCCGGTGCCCCTGCCGTGGGGATGGCGTTGTCGACGAGGACGGCGGCGATGGCGGCGGCGGTGGTGAACGCTTCGGTGTTGAGGACCCGGCCGCGGGCCGAAGCGCCGTCCAGGAGCAGCGCCAGCTGCTCGCCGAGCTGTTCGGGGTCGGTGGCACCGGCCTCGCGGGCGGCTTCGGTGAGCCGGGCGGCGAAGTCCTTCTTGTAGTCGCGGGCGAGTTCGCGTGCCGGATGGCCCGGGTCGGGGATCTCGACGGCCGCCGCGATGAACGGGCACAGGGGCGAGTGCACGTCGAACACGGCGAGGAGCCGTTCGCGAGGCGTGAGGTCGGTGCGGTCGAACACTTCGGGCAGGACGTCGGGATCGAAGCGCCGCAGGCCTTCGGCGATCAGCTCGTCCTTGCCTGCGAAGTGCTGGTAGAGCGTGCGCTTGGACACCTCGGCCACCGCGCAGAGCTGGTCCATGCCGGTGCAGTTGATGCCCTGATCGCGGAACAGCTGTTGTGACGCGCTGAGGATGCGCTCCCGTGCCCCCCTGCCGCGGCGCAGACCTCGCGGCCCCTTCTCCAGCTCTGTCATTGGCCCAGCATAACCCCCTTGGGTACCGATCGGTGTGCATAGCTTGCACCCTCCATGACTGTCCTCTACGTTAAGTACGCAGACCGGTGTACTTAACATCGGCGCAGCACGTGGATGGAGTAATCGTGGGAAAGCTCGATGGCAAGGTTGCGGTGATCACCGGCGCGACGAGTGGGATGGCGCTGGCCGGTGCGAAGTTGTTCGCAGACGAGGGAGCGCACGTCTTCATCTCGGGCCGGCGGAAGGATGCGCTGGACGAGGCCGTCAAGCTGATCGGCCGGAACGTGACCGGTGTGCAGGGCGATGCGGCCGACCTCGATGACCTCGACCGTCTGTTCGAGACGGTCAAGCAGGAGAAGGGCGCGGTCGACGTGTTGTGGGCCAGCGCTGGGACGGGCGAGCAGGGCGGGCTCGGTGAGATCACCGAGAAGCAGTTCGACGCCGCCTTCTCGCTGAACGCGCGCGGCACGCTGTTCACGGTCCAGAAGGCGCTGCCGCTGTTCAACGACGGAGGCTCGATCATCATGACCGGGTCGAACGCGTCGCTCCGGGGCTACCCCGACTGGAGTGTGTACGCGGCGAGCAAGGCCGTGCTGCCCGCGTACGCACGGGTGTGGGTGTCCGAGTTGAGGGACAGGAGGATCCGGGCGAACGTACTGACCCCCGGCCAGGTCGCCACGCCGATCCTGGAAGAGGTGATGGACGAACAGATGAAGGCGCAGTTCGAATCCGTGATCCCGCGGCGGGAGATGGGCCGCCCCGAAGAGATCGCGTCGGTCGCGTTGTTCCTCGCCTCCGACGAATCGAGCTACGTCAACGGCATGGAGCTGGTCGCCGACGGCGGCACCACGGTCATCTGAGCGCGTCACCGGTGGTCGTCGGCGGGCCGGTCCGACACCCGGGCGCCGCGAACCTCAGACACCCGGTCGGCACGCCGGCAAGCCCCCCGGGCCCAACTGCTCCGTACACACCAAGGGAACACACGCCATGACCACGATCAGCATCATCGGCTCGGGCAACATGGCCACCGCCATCGGCACCCGGGCGGCGAAGCACGGCCACACCGTCGAGTTCATGAGCCGCGACACCGCCAAGGCTCAGGCACTCGCCGACCGGATCGGCAACGGAGCCACCGTCGGCACGTTCGGCGCAAGGCCGGCGGGTGACATCGTCGTCGTGGCCGTCCTGTACGCCGGCGCGGTCGAAGTGGTCGCGCACTACGGCGATGCGCTGGCCGGCAAGATCCTCGTCGACATCACCAACCCGTTCGACGCCGACGTGAGCGGACTCGTGACCACCGTGGGCAACTCGATGTCCCAGCAGATGGCCGCCGCTGCCCCCGAGGGCACACACGTCGTGAAGGCGTTCAATTCGATCCTCCGCGGCGTGCTCGCCGAAGACAGGCCGGTGGACGTGTTCTTCGCCGGTGACGGCGCCGAGGCGAAGGCACGTGTAGCGGCGTTCCTGGAGAGCTTGGACATGCGGGCCCTCGACGCGGGAGGGCTTGAGATGACCCACGCCCTCGAATGGGCCGGCATCCTCCTGGTGGGCCTGGCCCGCAACGGCGCGGGCTTCGACATCGCCCTGGGCGCCGGGGCCCTCTGAAGATCCGCATCACCCGGCCGCACGTGGCGTAGCGCACTTTTGCAAGCATGTGCTTGCAATAGTTAGCGCGGGTGGTGCAGGGTAGGGGACATGGCATCGCTCAACGTCGGCAATCTTGGTGAGTACCTGCGGGACCAGCGGCGCAACGCGCAGTTGAGCCTGCGGCAGCTCGCCGAGGCCGCCGGGGTGTCCAATCCGTATCTGAGCCAGATCGAGCGCGGGCTGCGCAAGCCGAGCGCGGAGGTGTTGCAGCAGGTCGCCAAGGCCCTGAGGATCTCCGCCGAGACGCTGTACGTCCGTGCCGGGATCCTCGACGCCGAGCGTGACCGGGACGAGGTGGAGACGCGTGCCGTCATCCTCGCCGACCCGACGCTCACCGAGCGGCAGAAGCAGGTGCTGCTCCAGATCTACGAGTCCTTCCGCAAGGAGAACGGGTTCGAGATCAAGGCCGTGGAGGACGCGCTGGACGTGGACGCGGAAGGTGTGCCGGACGCGTCGGACATGGCGACCGTGTCGGACGTGTCAGCCGTCGCACGTGTGACGGACGGCGGGGACACCGTCGTTGACAGGGCCCGCACGGCCGACGGCAACGACGCCGGACAGAGCGACCCGCACGACCAGCAGTCCTCCGCGAGCTGACCGGGCCCGGCGCGACCGGGTGCGGCACGGCCGGGCCCCGTTCGGAACGGGCCGGCCGGCCACGGAGTAACGACAGACAGCCAGACCAAACCCTCACGCTCCACGCGATAGTGATTCCGGGAGGACCATCACCATGGCCATCACCGACGACCTGCGTAAGACCCTCAGCGACCCGACCCCTCTCTACTTCGCCGCCGGTACCGCCGATCTGGCCATCCAGCAGGCCAAGAAGGTGCCAGGCCTCGTCGAGCAGCTGCGCGCCGAGGCGCCGGCCCGTATCGACGCCGTTCGGGGCATCGACCCGAACGCCGTCCAGGAGAAGGCCACCGCCCGCGCCAAGGAGGCGCAGGAGACCCTTCAGACCAGGGTGAACGGCTTCATCAGCACGCTGGACACCGACCTGAAGAAGATCGGTGAGACGGCTCAGGACTTCGCACTGCGCGGTGTCGGCGTCGCCGCCGAGTACGCCGTGAAGGCGCGTGAGACGTACGAGAAGGTCGCCGAGCACGGCGAGCAGACCGTGAAGACCTGGCGTGGCGAGGCTGCCGAGGAGATCGAGGAGCTGGCCATCGCCGTCGAGCCGAACCCCGAGCCGTCCGAGGGCAAGATCGAGACGCCCGCCGAGGCCAAGACCGAGCCCGCCCCGGCGAAGAAGGCCCCGGCGAAGAAGGCTCCGGCCGCCCGCAAGACCACCACCACGGCGAAGAAGTCGACGCCGCCCGCGAAGTAGGCCTTTCGCGGGAAGTTCGCAGAAGTTCGCAGGGAGCAGGAAACCCGTCCCACGAGAACGGGCCGGGCACTCCGGGCACTATCGGAGTTCCCGGCCCGTTCTGCGGGTACGGTGACCGCGTAGGGACGACGACTCGACTCGGGTGGTGGGCTAAGTGTTGATGACGGCGTTCGGCGGCTTCATGTCGCTGATCTTCCTCGCCATGCTGGTGCTCGCGGTGGTGGCGCTGGTGATGGCCGGACTGGCCCGCGATGACGCCTACCGTGCCGCGAACAAGCAGAACAAGATGTTCTGGCTGATCATCCTCGGCGTCACGGTGGCCGTGAACCTCCTGGTGCCGATGGTCTTCCTGCAGATCGCGGGCCTCATCGCCACGATCGTCTTCTTCGTCGACGTCCGGCCCGCTCTCCAGCAGGTCTCGGGCGGCGGCCGGGGCGGTCGTCGGGGCGGCGGCAGCAGCAGTGACGGTCCGTACGGGCCCTACAACGGCGGACGCTGACCCCCCGAGCCCTCCGCCCCCCCTGAGCCCCGCGAGATCCGAGACGCGGGCCCCGGCCCTGCGGCTCCGCGAGTCCAGGAGTCCGATACGGCCGGGAAGCCCGACACCTCCGACACCTCGGGTACCTATGAGGTCCCTGAGGTTTTTGAGGGCTGCGACAGCCCGCGAGGCGAGTCCCTGGTCCCTGGGGCGCCGGGCTTCTCGGTGCGTTACGCCACGCGGTCCAGCAGCAGGACCGCAACGTCGTCCGTCAGCTCCCCGCCGTTGAGGTCCCGTACCTCGTTCACCGCGGCCCGCAGCAGATCCTCGCCGCGCAGGCCCTGGGCCAGCTGGCGGCGGACCATGTCCACCATCCCGTCCTGGCCGAGCCGCTCCCTGCCCTCGCCGGTGCGGCCCTCGATCAGACCGTCCGTGTAGAGCATCAGACTCCACTCGCCGCCCAGCTCCACCTGCTGGCGCGGCCACCGTGCGTTCGGCAGCAGACCGAGCGCCGGGCCGCCGTTCTCGTACGGCAGCAGCTCGGCGACGGGAGGTGCCTCGGCCGCGCCGGTCCCGTCGGCGCCCACCAGGGCCCGGGAGCGGGCCGGACGCGAGATCAGCGGAGCGGGATGGCCCGCCAGGCACAGACCCGCGCGGCGGCCGTCCGGCGCGATGTCCACCGTGCAGAGCGTCGCGAAGATCTCCTCGCTGTCCCGCTCGTGCTCCAGGACCTGCTGGAGCGTCGACAGCAGCCGGTCGCCGCACAGGCCCGCCAGGGTCAGCGCGCGCCAGGCGATCCGCAGCTCCACGCCGAGCGCGGCCTCGTCGGGGCCGTGCCCGCAGACGTCGCCGATCATGGCGTGGACGGTGCCGTCGGGGGTGCGGACCGTGTCGTAGAAGTCGCCGCCGAGCAGCGCGCGCGAGCGGCCGGGCCGGTAACGCGCGGCGAATCGCAGCGAGGAGCCCTCCAGGAGCGGCGTGGGCAGCAGACCGCGCTCAAGGCGCGCGTTCTCCTGCGCGCGCAGCTTGGACTCGGTCAGCCGTCGCTCGGCCCGGTCGGAACGCTTGCGCTCCACCGCGTAGCGGACCGCGCGGCTCAGCAGCCGGCTGTCCAGCTCGTCGCGGAAGAGATAGTCCTGGGCGCCCACACGTACCGCTTCCGCGCCCAGCTCGGTGTCCTCGGCCGGGGTGAGCGCGAGGACGGCGTGCCGGGGCGCGAGCCGCAGCACATGCCTGAGCGTGGCCAGCTCGTCGTCGGCCCCGCCCCCCGCCGTCTCCTCGGACGTGGCGGCGGGACCGGGCGTGCGCAGCGCGAGGTCGAGCAGGACGCACTGGACGTCGTCGGTGAGCAGCCGCTCGGCCTCGGTGAGGTTGCGGGCGGTGCGGACACGGATCTGCCTGCCGGCCGCGTCCCGCAGTTCGGGCACGGTCAGCGCGCCGGCCGGATCGTCCTCGATCACGAGCAGCGTCAGCGGGGCCGTGCCGTTGACGGCACTGCCGTGGTGGGCGTCGCCGCCGGTGTCGCTGTGGTCGCGGGTGCCGCCGTGGGAGGCGTCGCCGGTGGTGCCGTGCCTCGTCGAGGACGGCTCCTGGCCGGACAGGGCGCCGGGTGCGGGCGCGGCCTGTGCCGGTCCGCCGGATGGAGACGCGGCGTGAGCCTGTCCACCTTCCACGGCGGGGATCGCTCTCTGCCGCGGTACGGGTACGGGCATCGTCTTGGGTTCCTTCCCTCCCCCCGAGGGCATGGCGGGTCAAGGGATCTCGATCCACCGACGGGGACCATAGCGTCAGGCGCCGTCACATAGGAATGGCGGCAGCCCGCACGCCTTCAAAACGGCCGCCGTCATATGCCGCATCCTGTACCGCAATTGGGCAGGATGTGCTCTTGTACGGGATGACGTACATCACGCCCCACCGGTTTACCGCCGGCCCCGAACGTGCCGCGGATCACGTGCGGCAGGTCACCCCGGCGACGGCCCCGGGCCGATCGGAGCCCCCAGGGTCGGCAAGCGCCCGCAGCCTTGAGCGGCCTGCTCGACCTGGCTCGACCTGCTCAGCCCGCGTGGCCCGCCTGGCCCGCGTACCCTCGATCAGCCCGAGCGGCCGGAGTGGACCGAATAACCGATTCGACCCGATCAGTCCGGTAGACCTGATCGGTCCGGTGAGCCAGATAGGTCCGGTGGGCCCGATCGGCTCGCGTCACCTCGGCGGGTGTACCGAGGTGACGTACGGCGCTTCCGAAGTCGCCCGGGCGTATCCGCGACCGGGTGGCGCATCCGCTGGACGCACGCCCCGGCCGCCCACCTGATCGCGCGTCGGCGAGCGTGGGTGGCGTCCAGGTCGCCGCGTACGTCGGTCGCCCCGGCGGTCCGGTGGCCGCGGCTGCCCCTGTCATCCGGCCGTCCGGCCATCAGCCGCTCCGCTCCGCCCCCGTCCACTGACCGGACCGGTGGACCGGATCGGCGGACCGGACGAACCTCACTTGCCGGGGCGGACGACCCCGAGTATCGGCATCGAGCCCGCGCCCGCGATCGTGACCGTACGACCGGGGCGGGGCGCGTGGACCATCGCGCCGTCGCCGATGTACATCGCGACATGGCTGGCGTCGGCGTTGTAGATGATGAGGTCGCCGGGGCGCATGGCCTCGACGGCGACACGGTCGAGCTGCTTCCACTGCTCCTGCGAGGTGCGGGGGATGGCCTGTCCGGCGGCTGCCCACGCCTGTGAGGTCAGCCCGGAGCAGTCGAACGTCTTCGGCCCCTCGGCGCCCCACTCGTACGGCTTGCCGATCTGTGCCGTCGCGTACTCCACGGCCTTCTTGCCCTGGGCGGAGGCCTTGCCGCTGATCCCGTCGAGGACGCCGGAGTCCAGCCAGCTCGTCTGCGCCTCGTACGCGGCCTGCTGCTCCAGCTTCGCCAGGCGCTCCTTCTCGTCCTTCTCCAACTGGGACTCAAGCTCTTCGGCGGCGGCGATCTGCTCCTTGACCTTCTTCTTCGCCTTGGCCTTCGCCTCGCGGTTGGCTTCGAGCTTCGTCCACTGGGCCGCCGCGTCGCGCGCGTACTGCTCCAAGTCCTGCTGGGTGCGCCGCATTTCGGCGAGCAGGCCCTTGGTCGCCTGTGCGCCCTGGCGGATCCGGCCCGCGCCGTCCAGGAAGGCCTGCGGGTCGTCGCTGAGCACCAGACGCGCCTCGTCCGGCAGCCCGCCGACGCGGTACTGGGCGCGGGCGGCGGCACCCACGCGCTTCTTCAGCTTGGCCAGCCGGGCCTTGCCCTCGACGATCTCTCGGGCGAGCCCGACGATCTGCGTGGACTGCCTCTCGGTCCGCTCCTCGGCGAGGTTGTACGCGTCCGTGGCGACCGCCGCGTCGTGGTACAGCTCGTCCAGCTTCTTGCGGACCGCTTCAAGGTCCTTGTTGCTGACGGGCGTTGAGCTCGGAGCGGGGGTCGGGGTCCGAGTCGGGGTCGGGGTGGGTGTCGGCGTCGGGGCCGCGTAGGCCACTCCCGGCGCGGCCAGGATGACTGCCGCGCAGGCCAGGGCCAGAGCAGTAGTGGTCACGCTCCGCACACCGGATCCCATGAACCGACCCCCAAACTGATTTACCGTCAGTAACTTAGGAACGCCTCGGGGATCGTGCCATGTCGGAGCGCAATACGACAGAGGCGGGCAAGAACTCCCGCTTCCCTTCCGCCCCTTCCCTCCCCCTCACTGCCCACCCGACGGTGATCTCCTTCGCGTTCCTCGTGAATGTGACGAACGACTCAGCGAGATCGTTCCCGGCACGTCGGACGCCCGCCGCATACGTGCCGGACGCCCGCCGCGTACCTGTCGGACGCCCGCCAGGTACGAGCCGCACGCCCACCGGGCCCGCGTCGGGCGTCGTCGCACTCCTACGCGGACGGCGCCAACGCCTCCCACCGCACGGTCACTTCGCCCTGCCGCCAGCGCGGCACCCCGTCCGTGACCGGCCAGTCGGCCGCCAGGTCGCGGACCGCCCGGATCCATCGCTGCCGGGCGCCGTACGAGGCGTACGGCGAGGCGGACGCCCACGCGCGGTCGAAGTCGCGCAGGAAGGCGTGCACCGGTTCGCCCGGGACATTGCGGTGGATGAGGGCCTTGGGGAGGCGTTCGGCCAGGTCGGACGGGCGGTCCAGGGAGCCGAGGCGGGTGGCGAACGTGACGGTCCGCGGACCCTCGGGGCCGAGCGCGACCCACACGTGCCGGCGGCCGATCTCGTCGCACGTGCCCTCGACGAGAAGCCCGCCGCGCGAGGTGCCGTCCGCCGGTGCCAGGCGTTCGCACAGCCGGGCCCACACCGCGGCGACCTCGGCCTCCTCGTACTGCCGCAGGACGTTCGCCGCGCGGATCAGGGACGGCCGTACGGGCAGCGGGATCTCGAAGCCACCGTGCCGGAACCGGAGGCCGTCGCGTTCGTACGGCTTCGCGGCGGCGACCCGGGCCGGATCGATCTCGACGCCCACCACGCGCGCGCGTGGAGCGGCGGTACGCAGGCGCTGGAGCAGCTCGACCGCGGTCCAGGGGGCCGCGCCGTAGCCGAGGTCGACCGCCACGGGGTCGTCGGCGCGGCGCAGTTCGGCGCCGTGGGTGGCCGCGATCCAGCGGTCCATGCGGCGGAGGCGGTTCGGGTTGGTGGTGCCGCGCGTCACCGTCCCCACGGGGGTCGCTGCGCGGGCTCTCATGGGGTCAAGGGTATGCCGCGCCCGTGGTGGGGCCCCCGGTCGGTGTGGGCGTCGCGGGCGCTGCCGCCCCCGGGCCCCCGCCGTCGGCCTGAACGGCCCCCGGACGGGCTGGAATGCGTACCGCAACCCGCCCGTCCCGCCCATCCCGGCCGTACGCAGAAGCAACTCGAACGGTTGAGCGACCCGCAGTAATAATTCGGTAAAGAGGAAATGGAGCAGAGTCCTTTGATGTTCAGGACTTGAAGGGCTTTCCACGCCCAGCCGCAGGCATGCCCGCAGAGCCGATCGCCGGTCCGGTCGCCGGTCCGCAGAAGGAGGAACGCCACGTGAGCCAGTACGTGAGCAGGCTCGGGCGCCGCTCGCCGGCGGCCCCGACAAGGCTTCGCCTGCACCGCAGGCCACGCCGCGTGGCGATGCTCTCCGTGCACACCTCACCGCTGCACCAGCCGGGCACGGGCGACGCGGGCGGCATGAACGTCTACATCGTGGAGCTGGCCCAGCGCCTCGCCGCGATCAACATCGAGGTCGAGATCTTCACGCGCGCGACGACCGGGGCCCTGCCGCCCAAGGTGGAGCTCGCGCCGGGTGTACTGGTCCGGCACGTCGACGCCGGTCCCTACGAAGGCCTCGCCAAGGAGGACCTGCCCGCCCAGCTGTGCGCCTTCACGCACGGTGTGATGCAGGCCTGGGCCGGCCACCGTCCCGGCTACTACGACCTGGTCCACTCGCACTACTGGCTCTCCGGACACGTCGGCTGGCTGGCCGCCGAACGCTGGGGCGCCCCCCTCGTCCACGCCATGCACACCATGGCGAAGGTCAAGAACGCCGCTCTTGCAGAGGGCGACACCCCGGAGCCCGCCGCCCGTGTCATCGGCGAGACCCAGATCGTCCGCGCCGCCGACCGGCTCATCGCCAACACCGCGGAGGAGGCCGACGAGCTCGTCCGGCACTACGAGGCCGAGCAGGGCAAGGTCGCGGTGGTCCATCCCGGCGTGAACCTCGACCGTTTCCGCCCGGCCGACGGACGCGCCGCCGCCCGCGCGCGGCTCGGCCTCCCGCAGGACGCCCTCATACCGCTCTTCGCGGGCCGCATCCAGCCCCTGAAGGCACCCGACGTCCTGCTGCGCGCGGTCGCCGTCCTCCTGGAGGAGCGCCCCGACCTGCGCTCGAACATCGTCGTCCCCATTGTGGGCGGCCCGAGCGGCAGCGGTCTCGCCAAGCCCGAGGGGCTGCAGAAACTCGCCGCCCGGCTGGGCATCGCCGACGTGGTGTGCTTCCGTCCGCCGGTCGGCCAGGAGCAGCTCGCGGACTGGTTCCGGGCCGCGTCCGTCCTGGTGATGCCCTCCTACAGCGAGTCGTTCGGGCTCGTCGCCATAGAGGCGCAGGCGGCCGGTACCCCGGTGCTCGCGGCCGCGGTGGGCGGCCTGCCGGTCGCGGTCCGCCACAAGGAGACGGGCTTTCTGGTGTCCGGGCACAATCCCGTCGACTACGCGCGCGTGCTGCGCGATTTCGCCGACAACCGGGCGCTCCCGGACCGGATGGGCGCGGCCGCCGCCTGGCACGCGAAATCCTTCGGCTGGGACACGGCCGCCGCGGCCACGGCCGACGTCTACACGGCGGCGATGCACGAACATCGCCGTCACGTACGCTCCCACCATGGCTGACGCGGAGCGGGCGGTGGAGCGGGCGACGGGGACCATCGAGGAGTTCCTGGGGGACGCCGAACTGGAGTGGGAGGGCCCGGAGCCCGGCCACTTCGTGGTGAAGCTCCCCGGCACCCGGAAGCTGTCGACGACCGTCTCGCTGATCGTCGGCAGGCACTCCCTGTCGCTCAACGCCTTCGTGATCCGGCACCCGGACGAGAACGAGGGCGGAGTGCACCGCTGGCTCCTGGAGCGCAACCTCAAGCTCTACGGCGTGGGGTACGCCGTAGACCCGCTCGGGGACATCTACGTGGCGGGCAAACTGCCGCTGGCCGCGGTCACCGCCGACGAGGTCGACCGGCTGCTCGGTTCGGTCCTGGAGGCCGCCGACGGCAGCTTCAACACCCTCCTGGAGCTCGGTTTCGCGTCCGCGATCCGCAAGGAGTACGCCTGGCGGGTGTCGCGCGGCGAGTCCACGCGCAACCTGGACGCGTTCAGCCATCTGACTCAGCGTTCGACCGGCTGAGCCGGTGGTCCGTACCAGCTAGCAGTAAATAACCGCTGTACGACTCTTTCCCGTCCCACGGATGCCGTGTCATGCTCACGGCCGACGCACATCTGAACTTTGTTCACATCCATGGAATTCCCCTCCTTGGAAGGCGGTTCGGGCATGAGTGACCGTGGCGCGGGCATCACCGGATCGGCCGTCACTGGACCGGTCGGCCATGGACCGGCAGGCGATGGGCGGACCGGCACCGGCCGGACCATCACCAGACGGGCCCTGCTGGGCATCGCGACAGCCGTGGCGTCGGGCGCCGTCACCGGCACGGCAGCCGGGGCGCAGGCGTCGGCGGCGACCCCGCGTCCCGAGGTGCCCGAACTCTGGCGGGAGTTCACCCGCACCCCCTACGAGCACCCGCAGATCCCGTACATCGGCAGAGCCGGCCGACGTGCCGGGGCGGCGCACTTCCCCCGCCGCCCCGGCGCGGGCGTCCTGGTCGACGTCCGCGCGTACGGCGCCGAAGCGGACGGTTCCACCGACTCCGCACCCGCGATCAACCGTGCCATCGCTGCTGCCGGAAGGGCCGGCGGTGGCACGGTACTCATCCCGCCCGGCACCTACCGCCTCGACGGCCTGATCCGCATCGGCCATTCGGACGTCGTCCTGCGCGGCGCCGGCAGCACCCGTACGAAACTCCTTGCCACCCGGAGCCTCACCGAACTGATCGGTGCCTACGGGTCGCGCTACGGCGGCGACAAGTCGTCCTGGTCCTGGGCGGGCGGCCTCGTCTGGCTCTGCCCCACGGACCGGTTCGCGAGCCTGACGGACGCGATCAGGAACAAGCAGTGGCCCTTCGAGGGCTGGACCGGCAACAAGAGAGACGAATGGAAGACGCTGACCACGGTCGAACCGGCCCGCCGGGGCTCCTGGACGGTGACCGTGGCGGACCCGGGCGCGCTCGCCCCCGGCGACCTGGTCCTCCTGCGCCTCGCCGACGACCCCTCCCACACCCTCCTGGAGCACATGGCGGGCGGCGGCCCGGGCCCGGAGGCGTACTACTGGGACGACAAGACGAAGTTGACCAGCTATGTCCCGTACGAGTGGCCGGTGCGCATCACCCGTGTGCGGGGCCGGCGGGTCACCCTTGAGCGGCCCCTCCCGCTCGACGTGCGCCCGGAGTGGGACCCGCGTCTGACCACCCATGCGAAGGCCCTGACGGGATCCGGGGTGGAGGGCCTCACCCTGGAGGCCGTCGAGACCCCGCAGTCCCCGCATCTCCTGGACAAGGGCTACAACGGCGTCACCTTCCAGTGCGCGTACGACTGCTGGGCCGAGGACATCGTCGTACGGCACATGGACAACGGCTTCGGGCTGGTCGCCGCCTCGGCCTGCACCCTGCGCGACACCCGGGTCGCGGGGCGCGGCTCGCACCACCCGTACTTCTGCCGCGAGGGCTCGCACGACAACCTCGTCGACCGCTTCACGATCGAGGAGCGCACGACTCCCGCCCCCGCGAACATCCAGCTCCACGGCATCAACGTGGAGGGGCTGTCCTCGTACAACGTCTGGTCGCGTGGTGACATGCGCATGGGCACCTTCGACTCCCATCGCGGGATGCCCTTCGCGAACGTCCGCACCGACATCACGGTCGTCAACAACGGCCGCCACGGCGGCGACGCCAGCGCGGGTCCTCTCTTCGGCGCCCGCTTCACGCACTGGAACATCCGCGTCACCAACGGCCGCGCCGGCCTGATGAGGATCGACGGCCTGGCCCCGTACAGCGCCACCGTCGGCATCAACGAGGTGACGGAGTTCGACCAGATCGACGTACCCGACTTCACCGGGCCGCTGCACTCCCGCCTGGAGCTGTACGGGACGACGGACGCCGTACGTCCCCGGAACCTGTACGACGCTCAGCGCGGGCTGGGGCGCGATCTCCAGCGGGCGCTGTCGCGGTAGCGGCCCGGCGCCACTCCGACCAGCCGCTTGAAGTGGCGGTTCAGATGGGACTGGTCGTAGAAGCCGGTCTCCGCGGCGACCTCGCCCGGCGGGCGGCCCTCCAGCAGCAGCCGGCGGGCCCGCTCGACCCGGCGCGACATCAGGTACTGGTGCGGCGGTATCCCGTAGGCACCGCTGAACGCCCGCACCAGGTGGGCGGGGTGCGCGTGCACGAGGGCCGCGGCCTCCTGGAGGGTCACGCCCTGGAGGAGACGCTCGTCGAGGAGTTCGCGCAGCTGGTGGGCGAGGGGGTGGTCGGCGTCCCGCCCGTCCCTGATGGGTCCGGACCCGGGGCTGCTCCTGGGCCCGAACCCGGGTCCGGACCTGGTCGCGGGGCGCAGATGGTGGCGCAGCCGCTCGCCGATCAGGGTCAGTCTGCTCTCCGCCTCCAGCTCGTCACCGGGGTGGGCGAGGGCGGTGTGCAATTGCTCGACGCGCTGCCGCAGCACGGGGTCGACGAGCTCCGGGGTGTCGACCGCCGGGCCGATGTACGTCTCGTCGAGCTTGCTGAGGTCCAGGTACAGGACGCGCTTGCGGAAGCCGTAGGGGGTGACCGGCGACCCGTTGTGCGGAACGTACGGCGGGAGCAGCGAGACCGTGCCGTCCGGGGTGCCGTGCTCGTGCCGGTCGAGGTCGTACCGCACCGCCCCGGCGTCGACCATCAGCAGGGTCCACGCGTCATGGACGTGCATCGGATACGCGTACTCCGTGAAGTGGGCGTGGAAGACCTCCACGACACCCGGCACGCTCGGGCGCCAGGCGGAGACTTCACGCTGGGCCACCATGCAAAGAACGTACAAGACGGCCGCGCACCCGGCTCGGCAGTCTCGAAGCATGAGCAGCGAGACCCTTCAGAACGCCCCGGCCGAGAACGCCCTGTCCGGGAACACCCCGGCCCCCGTCCGCTTCGACACCAAGATCGCCGTCCTGCTGCGGGAGGACCTGGAGCCGTGGCAGCGGCTGAACGTGACCGCGTTCCTCGTGAGCGGCCTCGGCCCGTCCGTCCCGGAGGTGGTCGGCGAGCCGTACGAGGACGCCGACGGCGTCGGCTACCTGCCGATGTTCCGCCAGCCGGTCCTGGTCTTCGAGGGTACGAAGGAGACGCTGAAGGCGGCACACGGCAAGGCACTGTCCCGCGCCCTGCCCCGCGCGCTGTTCACCTCCGACCTGTTCACCACCGGCAACGACCGCGACAACCGGGCGGCGGTACGGGCCGTACCGACCGCGGAGCTGGATCTGGTCGGCCTCGCGGTGTACGGCCCCCGCAACGCGGTGGACAAGGTGGTGAAGGGGGCGCGGATGCACCACTGAGGGGTGCGGGGCGCGTCACTACGGGGTGCTGACCTCGGGCTTCTCGGTGGTGGGCAGAGACGGAGGCAGAGGCGGGGGCAGGGGCAGGGGCTGGGGGAGGTCGGTGGTGGCGGGTTCCTCGTCCGGGAGCCGCCGCATCAGCAGTCCGTATCCCAGTCCGGCCACCGTGCCGACGACCGCGCATACGCCCCACAGCCACTCGGCCCCGAACCGGTCGATGATCACACCGGACATCAGGGGCGCGACGAGGGCGGCGACGGACCAGGACATCGTGTACATGCCCTGGTACCGGCCGCGCCCGTGGGTGGGGGAGAGGCGGACGACGAGGCCGGTCTGGGTGGGCGCGTTGACGATCTCGGCGAGGGTCCAGACGCAGATCGTGAGCGCGAAGACGCCGACCGAGCCCGCGAAGGCGGTGAGCCCGAACCCGTACCCCGCGAGGAGGGACGACACGACGAGGAGCCGTTTCGGGTCCCGGTGCTGGATGAAACGGGTGACGGGGAGCTGGAGTACGACGATCAGGACGCCGTTGACCGCGATGACCAGGCCGTAGTCGGCGGGCGTGAATCCTGCCTGGCCCATCGCCACCGGCAGGCCCACGAATCCCTGCTGGAAGATCAGGGCGACGAGGAAGGACAGCCCGACGACGCTCATGAAACGCCCGTCGCGCAGGACCGTCCCCAGCCCCACCTCGGGCTCGCCGGCCTTCTTGGGGACCGGCTCGGGCCGCGACTCGGGCAGCTTCACGAAGACGACGACCGCGCAGGCCAGCGTCATCCCGGCCTCGACGAGGAACCCGGCTAGGTAACTGACCTCCGCGATGAACCCGGCCGCCGTGGACGAGACGGCGAAGCCCAGGTTGATCGCCCAGTAGTTGAGCGAGAAGGCCCGCACCCGGTCCTCGGGCTTGACGATGTCGCCCATCATCGCCTGGACGGCGGGACGGGAGGCGTTGCTGGCCATGCCGACGAGGAAGGCGACGGCCGCGATGGACACCGGGTCGTGCATGAAGCCGAGCAGCGCGACGGAGACCGCGGTGGACGTCTGGGCGATGAGGAGCGTGGGCCGCCGCCCGAGCCGGTCCGTCATCACGCCCGCGCCGAGGGACGAGATCACTCCGCCGAGCCCGTGGAGCGAGGCGACGAGTCCGGCGTACGAGGCGGAGTAGCCGCGGTCGAGCGTGAGGTACAGCGCCATGAAGGTGGCGACGAAGGCGCCGAGCCGGTTGACGAGGGTGCTGGTCCACAGCCACCAGAACTCGCGGGGGAGCCCGGAGAGGGTCTCGCGGGCGACACGTCTCACGCTCAGGGACGTGAACGGCATCGGGGACCCCCAGGTACGTGTGATCGGCGTGCGAGTAAGCAGCTCATGTAAGCGGCTCGTGCGGCTGGCGCAGCTTACGAGAGCGGCTCATGAGGCAACTTATGGGGGCGGGTTCGACGGCGGCCACTCAATTAACAGAAGTCGTCAAGTGTCACGGCGGCGAAGGGGAGGCGGCCGACGGATGTCCGTCCTCCGGGCGGGCGAGCGGGCCGTCGGCGGCTTCGATTACGCTCGGGGCCATGGCCGACGCACCGTACAAGCTGATCCTCCTCCGCCACGGCGAGAGCGAATGGAACGCGAAGAACCTGTTCACCGGCTGGGTGGACGTCAACCTGACGGAGAAGGGCGAGAAGGAGGCAGTCCGCGGCGGTGAGCTGCTGAAGGACGCCGGCCTGCTCCCCGACGTGCTGCACACCTCCCTCCAGAAGCGCGCCATCCGCACGGCGCAGCTCTCCCTCGAATCGGCGGACCGCCACTGGATCCCCGTCCACCGCTCCTGGCGCCTGAACGAGCGCCACTACGGTGCGCTGCAGGGCAAGGACAAGGCGCAGACCCTCGCGGAGTTCGGCGAGGAGCAGTTCATGCTGTGGCGCCGCTCGTACGACACCCCGCCGCCGCCCCTCGAGGACGGCACGGAGTTCTCCCAGTCGGACGACCCGCGCTACGCGACGATCCCCCCGGAGCTGCGCCCCCGCACGGAGTGCCTCAAGGACGTCGTCGTCCGCATGCTCCCGTACTGGTACGACGGCATCGTCCCCGACCTCCTGGCCGGCCGCACGGTCCTGGTCGCGGCCCACGGCAACTCGCTCCGGGCCCTGGTCAAGCACCTCGACGGCGTCTCGGACGAGGACATCGCGGGCCTGAACATCCCGACGGGCATCCCGCTCGCGTACGAACTGGACGCCTCCTTCAAGCCGGTGAACCCGGGCGGCACATACCTGGACGCGGACGCGGCGGCGGCGGCGATCGAGGCCGTGAAGAACCAGGGCAAGAAGAAGTAGGAATAGCGATCACGCCCCTGACCTGCGCACACGGCGCAGATCAGGGGCCCTCGTTTGTTCTGGGCCCACTGTGGGCCCTCAGCGCGGAGGATCGTTCGGCCGCAGAGCCTTGCCGAGAACCTTCCTCGCCCGGTCGCTACTGCTGGGCATGAGGTGGGCGTACACCTTCAGCGTGAGCCCCGGGTCGGAGTGCCCGAGATACTCACTGACGGCCTTGATGCTCTCTCCGGCGTCCAGTAGGACCGAGGCGTAGAAGTGCCTCAGGGCGTGCATTCCGTGCTCCCGAGCGGCGGCATGCTCGCGGCTCTTCGCCTTGGGGATGACGCCGACCTTGGCGAGTGCGGGCTTCCAGTGGTCCTCGTTCAGCGACGTACGCCAGACGTGCCCGCCGAGGGGACCGGTGAAGATCAGGCGCTTGGTCACGGGCGAACCTCCAGCGCGCATCCACGGGAGCGTGATCTCTATCGGCGGGAAGAGCTTCATGTGCGCCTTGAGCGCGTCCGCCACGGGCTCGGGGAGCGGCACGTCGCGCAGCTTGCCGCCCTTGGGCGGGGCGAACACGGGTTGACTCAGGCTCAGCTTGAGTTGCTGGACGACGTGAAGCGTGCCGTTGCCGAAGTCCAGCTCTTCGACGGACAGTCCGAGGATCTCCCCCTGACGCAGGCCGCAACCGGCGCCCACGTCGACCATGGGCCGGAACCTCTCGACCAAAGCGCCGCGCATGGCGAAGACCCGATCCGGCAGCCACGGGACGACACGGCGCGCGCCCATTTCCGGGAGCGTCACCGTGCGCGAGTGGCAGGGGTTCCGGGGTAGGTAGCCGTCCTCAACGGCCGCGCTCAGGATGGCTCGTACGTTGGAGAAGATGACGCGGGCGTACGAGCCAGACATGCCGGCCGTTTCGAGCTGCGTGACGAACTCTCGGATGTGGCTCGGCTGGAACGAGCCGAGCGGACGCGTCCCGATGCGCGGGAAGGCATGCAGCTTGAGCTGAGACTGCATCGACGCCCGGGTGTTCGGGTCGCCACTCTGGCTCTCCAACCACTTCTCAGCGAAGTCCTGGAAGGACGTACGGGCCGCGTTCGGGTCGATGTACTGGCCGCGTGCCACATCTGCGCTGATGCTGCTGAGCCATTGCTCGGCGAGGCGCTTCTGTCCATCGGCGAAGGACTTGCCCTTGCGCTTGCCGTCAGGTGCGAAGTACCGGGCCCGGTAGCGCAGTCCGGTGCCGTGACGGGCGGTCTTGGTGCGGACGGTCTTGCCGTCAGCGTCGGTTTCGGTCTTGAACCAGCGGTCTTGGATGCTCCCTGCCATATTCGGCGGAGTCCTCTCGGCATAGAGCAGGGCCGACCATGCGGCCGGCCCTGCTTGTGTGTGAGGTTGTGTCAGACCGCCATGCGGTCGGCGTTCTTGAGCTGCGCGACGTAGGCACCGACTTCGCCCGGGTCGTAACGGACGTGTTTGCCGATGCGGAAGCCCGGCGGGCCGGTGCGCTTCCTGCGCCACTGGTAGACGGTTTCGCGGGGGACGCCGAAGATCTCGGCGATGTCGTTCGGGGTTAGGTATCGGTCGGGCAGGCCACTGCGGAGGGCAGCGCGAGCGTCGGGTTGAGCGGAACGGGGTCGGCTCATAGGGGCCTCGGCGTCGAGTCGTGTTGCGTTCGGGGGCTTCTCGCGGTGCGCGTCTGTCCGAGGTGTGGATTTCTGCGTCACCGCGTCATCAGCGTCACTTGAGGATCTGACCTGCTGGTTTGGGTGACGCGGCAGTTCGGGGCTGCGTCACCGGTGCGTCATCGGCTGCGTCATCGGGTGACGCAGGTGACGCAGGATGACGCAGAGCCATCCGTCTGCGTCACCGCTGTCTCCGCAGCTCAGCGGCCGTTTTCCGGGCCGGGTGACGCAGGTGACGCAGCGTCTTCCTACTTAGGACAAAGAAGGGGCCGCCTGTGGTAGTTCGGTGCGGCTCACAGAGCGAAGAAGGGGCCGCTGCGCGGCGCGACCTTGGGGCGGCGTTCCGCCGAACAGCAAGAGGAGCACGTGCTCCTCTTGCTGTTCGCTTGAGCGTGCGGATCAAGGGTCAGAACGCCCGCGTCTGCTCGTGCGGAGGCAGGGTCAGGACGACTGTGCGGGTCATTTCGAGGTAGCGGCCCGCCTTGGTGCGGCCCGAGTCGATGAGGACACCCCGAGCCGACAGCGTGGGTTGGAGGCGCTTGAGGCGGTCGGAGAGGACTTTGCCGGTGGTCGGCCACCCCTTGGGCAGGGGACGGCAGTCGTCGCCGCTGTAGAGGCTGCTGAGGCAGGCCAGCCACTCGGTGGATGTCATCTGCTGAGCTGCGCCCGGTTCGATGGTCTCCGCGTGCCTGAGAACGGTCTGTGCGAGGAGGTCGCCCTCGATCACGTCGTCGTTCAGGTCGTCCAGGCTCGCCCGGTACGCGGGCAGAGCCCCGAGGCCGGTCGCGGCGTCGAACTGCGCGCACAGGTGGGCGAAGTCCGCCATCCGCAGGTCGGTGGGGGTCTCCGCCTCCACGGCACGGACCTTGACCGCGAGGTCCAGGAGCGAGCCAAGAACGACCGGCAGCACTTCCGCGTAGTCCGCCCACAGTTCCGCCTCGGTGCGCCGCACGCGGGGCCGCTCCAGCCGCAAGGGCAGGAGCCGTTCGGCGAGGTCGGGCCGGATGACGCCGACGTCGATTCCGGTGAGGAGCAGGGGGCGGCGGTAGCCGACGCGGAACACGTCGCCGTCGGTGAACAGGGCCCGCTTGACGCTCTCGGCGCCGGTCACGATGCAGCACATGGCGTCGGACAGGTCGGGGGTCATGTGGGAGAGGTTGTCCAGCGCGGTGACCCAGCCCGCCGCAACGGCCGCGATGAGGTTCTCCTCATCCTTCGGCGCCCGGCGCAGGTCACCGGTCATGCCTTCGATGATCCGCACGAGCATGCGGCCACCGGTGGACTTGCCCGCTCCTTGTGGTCCGGTGAGGAACGGGGCGGGGACCGGCACGGACGGTCCGAGGCAGCCGATGAGCCAGGCGATGGCCAGGCATTCGGTCTCCGCGTTGGCGAAGTTGCACAGTCGCATCAGCAGGTCGATGCCCTTGCCGTCGGTGTCCTTGACCGGCAGCGGGAGTTCCCCGGTGAGCTGTGTGCGCCGCCAGCACACCTCACGCGGGTCGGGGGTGAGGATGTCCCAGCCCGACGGGTGGATGCGGACGGACTTGCCGTCGTCGCGTCCCAGGTCCAGCCACGTCGCCCCGTCGAACCCGGGGGCGACGCGGATGTTCACGGCGTGCGTGTCGGCGTCCAACGCGAGCGCTTCGATGAGGTCCAACGCCTCTTTCATCGCGGACCCGTTGAACACGCCGCGCCCGTCTTTGAACAGGCCGACCATGAGTTCCTGCCGGTGGCTGCCCGTGGTGCCCTGGGAGCGCATCGGGCGGGCCACGGGGTGCCCGTTCTTCTGCGCGTACACGGTGCCGTCGGGGGTGCGGAAGTACCGGAAGTGCGCCTGTGCGTAGTCCGTAATGACTTCGCGGCCGGGCGTCTTGTCGTCCTCAGACATGGCTCAGTCCCAACGTGGTCAGGGCGTTGGTCCACGCATCAGTGCAGTGCCGGGCGGTCTCGCCCTTGGCCTGCGCTGCGGTGAACAGCCGGGCGGTGTGCGTCTCGGTGAGGCAGCCGCACCGGCCGTGCGTGGACAGCACCGCGAGGAACGTCCGGTAGACGGTCGCGTGCACCGCCTCACGGGCTTCGGTGATGTGCTGCTCCGCCATGGCGATCCCCCGGTCCAGATAGGTCGGCGTGCGGTGCGGGCACTCTCCGCCACCGATCGACGCGGGCACCGTGACGGCTACCGAGCGGGCCGGGGCCGGCTCCTTCACGGTCAGGGCGCGCACGGCGTCCGGCAGGGGCGCCATGGTGCCGGTGCCGGGTCCGAGCCACCGGGCGTAGGCCATGGTCGACTTGATGTCGACGCCGGGCCGTACGCCGTTGGCGCCCTGCATCGCGCCCCGGTAGAGCCAGTGCTCGCCCCGGGTCGTCGTCACGGTCCGCGTCGCGGGCAGGCTCGCACGGGCCCACGCGATAGCGGCCCGGTTGTCGAGATCTACGACGGTGAGGCCGGCGCCGCCGGGGTGGTAGGCCACGCCCGCCGCCTCCCGCCACGCCCGCACCCACGGCGTGGAGTTGATGACGTGGGGGTCGGTGGTGGCGGCGGCCCAGCCGTGGCACGGGTTCGGGCAGGTGCAGGGGCCGGGGGTCTTCATGTTCGGACGGCCGCTGCAGGCGTTCTTGGCGCAGGCCGGGCAGTTCCCGAACGGCACCTTCCCTGCTCGTAACGGCAACGGGGGCACGCCGTGGGCCGCGAGGCTGAGCGCGGTGCGCAAGTGCTCGCTCATGCCGCCGCCTCCAGCCGGGGGGCGAGGGCGGTGAGGTAGGCGGCCCCGATCCACGCCGTGTACGCGGGCGGGAGAGCCTCGCGGAGGCGGAGGTGATCGGTGGACCAGTCGATTTCCTTGGCCTCCCGGATCTCCTCCACGGTCGCCTTGCCGCCACCTTTGCCGTACGCGGCGACGTACGGACCCTCGTGGTACTCGCCGTGCCGCCAACCGCGCACCCGCCCACGGTGGCGCGGGTGGGAGGGCTGCGGGAACGTCCAGCCTCCGAGTTCGAAGTAGCGGTGCATGAGCACCGCGAGGCCGAACTGTTCTCCACAGAGGCGGATGTCCTTGCGGACGTCGGAGCCGGCCACGTTCTCCATCACATACGGCCGCCCCGTCGCCTCCAACGCGGCCCGGGTCGGCACGATCAGCCGGGGATAGGAGCGGCCGATCGCGGCGTTGCGGGCAGCGTTCGTGCCCTTGGTCGGGGCACCCTCGCCCTGGCACGGGGGCGAGGCGTGGATGAAGTCGAATTCGTGGCCGTGCGCGCGGATGTACTCGATCGCGTCGCCCTGGTGGAAGGCGTCACCGCAGTAGTCCGGCTGGGCCTGAATGTCGACGCCGGTGACGTGGCAGTTCGGCCCGAACGCCCGCCGGTAGCCGTTGGTGGCGCCACCGATGCACGAGAACGCATCGAGCACGCGGACAGGTTCGAGCCCGGCGAGGGCTCGCCGGATGTCGGTGGGTTGGGTCATGCTGGAGGTCTCCAGTTCGTAGGTGTGCTGGATTGGCGGCGGCCCCGGTCATTGGCGTGAGGGGGCCGCCGTTGTCGTTCGTCGGGGGTGGTCAGGCCGCTTGCCGGCCGGGCAGGAGCCGGCCGTCGGCGGTCCTGTGCACGGCTCCGTCAGCGGTCAGGGCCCTGATCTCGCGGGAGACGGTGCCCTTGTTCAGGCTGGTCCGGTCGGCCACGTCCTTGGCCGTCCGGGCACCGGTCTGCACGGCGGCCAGCACCTTGTCCCGGTTGCTCAGCGCCCCGGACGGTGCGGCCGTCTCCTTGACCAGGTGCAGCGGTCGCGGCGACTGCCCGCCGGTCGACTGGTCCGGGGTCCAGATCGATTTGGGCAGTGCGCGGACGCCTGCGTCGTCCAGGGTCCAGGTGCGGAGCATGCGCGGCCCGTAGCCCTTGAGGTAGCCGTGCCCTCGGTACTCGCGGCCTTCGGGGATCTGGTGCGGCGCGTAGTGCGCGCAGTCGTCCAGCGCGACCTGGGCTTGCGTGGTGCCGGCCACCCGCAGCGAGAACCGGGTGAGGAGGTTGGGTGCGATCAGCTTGTGCACGCCCGGCGCACCGCCATCGGTGAGCGGGTACTGCGTCGCCCACCACAGGACGACACCGCGCGAGCGACCGAGCGAGGACAGCTCGATCAGCCGTTGTAGCCGGTCCTTGTCCTTGGCGATCAGGGCAAGGATCACCTGTCCCTCGTCCACGACGACGGTGAGCTGACGGCCGTCCCAGACCGAGATGCCACGCTGCTTCATGTCGACCTTGCGGCGGGTCATCTCCGCGTGCGCGTCGTCCACACCGGCCGTGATCTCCTCACGTTCCACGGCGACGCGGCACGAGTGCTCCCAGATGTTGGCCTCTTCGCCCTTGCCGTCGATGAGCAGCAGGTCACCGCGCAGGTGCGCGGTCGCCATGAGCGGACGGAACGACCAGGACTTGCCGGTGCCGGACGCACCGGACACCAACAGCCGCTCATCAAACGGGATCAGGACCTCATCCCCGGTCTCGGTGTCCAGACCGAGGCTCATCGCCATCGGGTCGGACGGGATGCGGTCCGGGGTCCACAGCGAGGAAACGCCCGCGGCTGCCGACCGGGTCGCCAACGTGACGACGGCCCAGCCGCCGCGCGAGGCGGACGTGATCCGGATGCGCAGCGCGGTGCGGGCACCCAGCAGCGCACGGACCGAATCGGCCTTGTCCGCGAGCGTCTTGACCGTCCACGTGCCATCCAGACGGATCTCACACCGGATACCGCCCGGCTCCATCGCCGGAGGCGTTGTCACCGTGCCCGACAAACCACGGTCGGGGGCGTGCTCCACCCAGTACGAGGGGTCGAGCCGTTCCATGAGCTGACGCTCTTCCAGCGAGACCGACTCATCGACCGGTACCCGCAGCTTGCGGCGACCGAGCGCGAGAGTGGCCACGTTCGCGCCGATCAGCGCGGCCGAGGTGGCGGCCGGCCACAGTGTCAGGTGCGAGGCGGACATGACCACGGACGTGACGACCGTGGGCACGGCGTGCAGCGAGTGCGCCTGGATCGCGCGGGCCTTGAGCGTGCTGGGGTAGTTGACCCGTGCGGCCTTGAGCTTGGCGCGAGTGTCACGCTCGTGGCGAGAAGCTGCCTTGCTTGCCACCCGGGCGGCACGGCGGCCGGCCGCGAACGGATTGTTCGACGCGGCACGCGCAGTGAGTTGCTGCGACTTGGCAGTGGACAGCGTCGAGCGCGCGGCGTTGTGCTCCTTCTGCGCGGCCATCAACGCCTTGAGGTGCTCGGGGGTGCGCAGCTTGTCCCGCCGGTCCGCCTCAAGATCCCAGCGGGCCGCGAACGGAACGCACACCGGAGAGAGCGAATCCAACGCGCCGTTGGTGGTTGTGGTGGTGGTCGACCATGCTTGCTTCCAGTCCACGAAAGGGTCCTCCAAGACCGTGGATGAGGGCCGGTGCGCCGTCGCATGGCGTCACCGGCCCGCCCGAGTTGCACAGGGGTGGTGCTGTCGGTTGCGTCGACAGCACCGGTTGAACCCCCGCAACCACATCTGACCTGCGAAGTTGCAGAGTTGAGCAGTGGGGAGGGTGGGGGCCCTACGCGCCCGCGCGCGTAGAGCGGCGGAAAATCGGGCCGTGCAACCCCCTCACGAGGCCCTGAACAGCCGTTCACGGACCGGGGGATCTCGACCCACACGGAAGGGGGTCCGGGCGCCCTGCGGGCCGCCTACGGCTCCCGGCTCCGGTTCAGTGCTTGGGGCGGGCGAGGCGCAGCGTGATGCCGCCGATGCCGATGGGTCCGGCGGTTTGGGCGATGACGGTGGCCGTGTGGGCGGCGGCGTCGAGCAGCGCGCACAGGGCGGCCACCAGTCCCCAGCCACCCAGGGCGGCGGCTCCGGCGATGGCGAGGGGCAACAGGTAGTGGCGCAGCGGGCGCCCCTCCTGGTCGGTGGTGTGGACGACGATGACGACCGGTTGCCCGGTCGCTTCGGCGCGGCGGTAGGCGTCGGCGGGAATGTGCGGGGCGATGATCCCCGGCGGGTCACGATGTGCCATCAGGGCTCCTTCCTCGGGTCAGTTCGAGTCGGCGCAGGGCACGCACATGCCGAGCGAGGTGGCGATGACGTATCCGGCATCGCGCCGGCACTCGGGGCAGATCCGCCGGGCACGGTTGGCCTTGGCGAGCGCGGCCCACCGGGCAGGTGTCATCGGGCGGACGGGCTTGGCCAGGTCGATGAGGTAGAGGTAGGCGACCAGCGGGCCCCGCCGGCGGCGGGGGCGCTGGAGTTCGGCGGCTACGTCCTGGCCACCCGGACGCAGCTCCATCGCGCGGAGCTGCCGACGGGTGGCCAGTCCCTCAGGAGCAAGGCGCCACCGATACACGGACAGCGAGCCACCCACCGGTGCGGTGGTCATCAGCGGCCCGTACCGGCGAGATCAACCGGAGTGCCGTTGACGGGCCCGCGCAGTTCGGCGTACCGGGTCGAGACCCAGCCCACCGACCAGCCGCACAGCTCCGCTGCGGTCCGCACCGACATGCCCTCCCCGTGGGCGGCGGCCACGATGGCGCGCGCGTCGTCCTCGGGGAGCTTGTCCGTGGCGGGGCCGGCGGACAGCAGCGCGGCGCGTTCACGCGCGGCCCGCTCCTCCCGCTCAGCCTGTTCACGGCTCTCGCGTTCGGCACGCTCCCGCTGCTCGTGTTCCGCGTGCTCGGCGGCCACTCGTTCACGGCGTTCACGGTCGCGCTCACGCTGTTCACGCTCACGGTCCACGCGTTCACGCTGCTCGCGCTCGGCACGTTCCCGAGCCTGCTCGCGCTCGCGTTCCTCGCGCCGGACGGCGGCCTCCCGCTCGGCCTGTTCACGGACCATGCGGGCTTCGTGCTCCCGCTGTTCACGGACCAGCGCCGCCGCATGCTCGCGCTCCTCGCGGGCCCGCCGGGCAGCCTCATCACGCCGCTCAGCGGATGCACGTTCGCGGGCTTCCCGCTCCGCCTGCTGCTTGGCTTCCAGCACCACCACGGCGGCGGTGATGGCCCGCCGGTAGGCGAGTCCGGTCTCTGCCGTGACGATCAGCAGCAGCGGCGCGACCGCATGCACAGCCACGCCCACCAGGTCGTTCTTCAACGCGGAGTCCGCGACGTTCAGGGCCAGGGTCATGCAGCCGGTCATCCACCGCAGTGCGATGGGCCACCGTCCGCCGTTGCCCCCGAGCCGGGCGAGTACCGCGTCCAGCCGGACCACGATGACCACGGCCGCGTCCACGACCAGGGGAAGGATGGGTGCGGTCCAGTCCCACTTGTCGGGGGTGTGCTCGGCCGCGAGCGGGGTGACGGTGAGGATCGAGTAGAGCATCGCGCCCGCCACGATCAACCACGTGCCGACCGACAACGCCCGCTCCGCTGAACGGATCTGAACGCCGTTCATACACTCACCCCCGACCATGAACGCACCCGGATCGCAGCGATCAGAACGACCGCAGAGGCAGGGTCCTCGGGGGTCTCGTTGTCCTCGGTCCACGTCCACTCAGCGCCCGGCATCGGCTCGAAACCGAGCACGCTGAGCGCGTCCGTACGGTCCGTGAACGTCGGCACCGCACGCCCGAACCGGTGCTCCGGCCACCTCTCGCAGGTGTTCAGCAGCACCACGTACAGACGCCAGAAGCCCTCACGGAGGGACATCTGCGCGGTGAACTCCCGCACTGTCTGTCCGTTCATGCCGCGCCGCCCCGGTGCATGTCCGCCGTCTGGTTGGCCAGCTCGCGGCGGGCGGTGAGGACCCGGCGGCGGGCCCGGCGGATGCGGCGGGTGTCCAGCTCGTTCGGGGAGTGGTTGAGCGCGATGATCTGCGCGTCGAGCAGCTCGACGCCGGCCAGGATGACCGGCATCTCCCGCTCGATCGCGTCCAGCTCAGCGTCCGTCGGCTCCATGAAGTCGGCGAACGCGGTAACAGCGTCCTGAACAGTGACGATGTGATCCATTGGGTCGTGTTCCTCTCAGGTGAACGGCCCGAACAGCGGCCCCGGTGTTCGAGCACCGGGGCCGCGCGCCGTTGAAGTCGGTCAATCCGGCTCCCCTCAGCGCTGCTCGTACGAGACGAGCAGCGGAGGCAACCGGCCCGCAGAACCGCTGCGGGGGTCGGTCGTGCTGTACCGCGTACGGGACGAGCCCGTACGCGCCCGCCCTCTCGCTCACAGCGGTGGGGCGGTGGTCTTGCTTCGACACTCTGTTGAGTTCTCAACCAACGGGCGCTTCCTTCGTACTCACCCCTGCGGGCTTTCCTCCGGGCGCTGGCAGTGCAGGTGAGGCACACTTGAAGGTGTTGCACCACCTGTGCAGCTTGTTGGTACAAGCTGATGCGGTGATGCTGCACCCACGGACAGTGAGTCGTCAAGGGGGTTGGCCTACATGTACCAACAAGTTGCGCGAGTGCGTCATGATGAAGGCATGAACAAGCAGCCGAAGTACCGGCAAGTTGCCGATGCCCTGCGCCGCGAGATCGACAACGGCACGTTCCCGCCGGGGTCGCGGCTGCCCTCCGAGAACGACCTACAGCAGCGGTTCGACGCGTCGCGGAACACCGTCCGCAACGGGCTAAGCCTGCTGGTCAGCGAGGGATTGCTGACGTCCAGCCAGGGACTCGGCTACGAGGTCAAGTCTCACGAGGTGTTCGAACTCAACGCGTCCCGGTTCGAGAATCTGAACTTCCCGCAGAACGGGGACTCGTACAGCACCGACGTCACTAACGCGGGTCGACGACCGCACCAGACGTTCCGAGTCGAGATGCTGCCGGCGCCGGAGGGGATCGCTCAGCGTCTGAACACCACGACAGGTGCGAAGGCGGTATTGCGGTTTTGTCATCGCTACGTGGACGACGTCCCTTGGTCGACGCAAGCGACCTACTATCCATCGTGGCTGGTCGACGAGTCGCCACGACTGGCCGAACCAGGCGACATCGAAGAGGGCACGACGCGATACCTAGCTGCTCAGGGCATCGAGCAGGTCGGGTACTTCGATGAGATCGCTGCGCGGATGCCGACGCCGGAGGAGGCACGGCTGTTGGAGATCGGCGCCGGTGTTCCGGTGCTGCTCTGGACACGGACGGGCTATACGGCGGATCGACCCATCCGATGCACCATTACGACGTTCCGGGGCGACCTGAACCGCATGAACTACGAGATCGGCGACCTGTCCGCCCGAAGTGAGAACGAGCCTCAGTGAAAATCCTCCCTGCCCAGCCGAACGACGTCGCCAAGCTGTTGGCCTTCCGAGAGGAGGCTGCAGCCTGGCTCTCCCGTATTGGTAGCGACCAGTGGCAACGCCCATATCCGGCTGACAAGTTGCTGGAGACAATTGAGGCGGGAACCGTCTTCATGGCCTTGGATGGTGACGCGACGGCAGGCACGATCACCCTGACTCCCAACGCGGAGGCGGGGCTCTGGACAGAGCAGGAGCTCAAAGAGCCTTCCCTGTTCATCAACAAACTCACGGTGGCTCGCACACACGCTGGACAGAACGTTGGTGGACGACTACTCGATTGGGCAGAAGACCGGGCTTACCAGGCAGGCGCGAAGTGGCTCCGACTGGACGCGTGGACGACCAATCAGGGACTACAGGCGTATTACGTGCGCCAAGGATTCGAACACGTCCGCACGGTTCTTGAGGGCGTTGCAGTGAACGGCGGACCGCGAGTTTCGGGGTGGCTCGCCCAGCGTCCCGCACGTCCAGCAGAACACGGCTTCTTTGATGAAACACCAAGTCCGGATCTTATCGTCTGAAATCGCGAACACCTGTGGGGGGATATGGACGCGACTGTCTGGCTTAGCGGATTGACGGCTTTGGCTGGCGTCGGATTAGGTGGCCTGCTGTCGTTTCGGATACAGGAACGAGCGCGACTGCATCAGGAACGCCAGGCATGGCGCGAAACGCGACGCGTAAACTATGCGTCCCTCGTTGCTGCCGTAAGACAGTATCGACTGCACGTGTTAGATCCGCACTCATTCATCGAAATCAGAGTACACGCAAATGTATGGATGCTTTTCGGGAGGCAGGCGGATGAGCAAGGAGCGTCTTGTTGTTCCCGCGACTGATGCATGGCACGAGCGCAATGCATAACGTCGCCAACTGGTCAGATCGCATATTGCTCAAGTACCTGTACTTCCGTAATGAAGGAAGCCCGCTGGGCTTCGAGTGCGCCCAGCCCATTGAGTGCACTGCGGTGCTGCTCCTCAATCGACCGAAAATAGGCTTCGGCGTCTGATGCCTCAGCCAGAAGTTGATCCCTCCGAAGTTGCGAGTCTTCCATCGTGGCTCTTTCGCTAGCAACGCTCAACTGTCTCTGCGCCGCTTCCTTTCGCTGCGTAATCCCGTCTAGCATATCTTTGACTGTCGAGATCCGTCCCTCTAGATCCGCAATATCGTGAGCCCTCCTCTCGATGTGGCGCATAGCTTTTCCGAAGTCAAGTGGCGTTTCGTTCGCCTGGTCGATTGTTGCTTGGCTAACCTGTACATCGAGAACGTGTGCAGCGCGAGCCAAAAAATGAGCCAACGTAATTTGATGGTATCCGACTTCAGCAATTGTGCGCATTTCTTCGACCAGTTCGGGTCGAGGGCCGACTGCCATGCCGCACTGGAATCTAATCCAGTCCCCTTTGGTGTCCGTGGAGATGAAGAGAATATTCTTCTTTTTGTCTTTGGCGTGCTCCAGCATCTCCATCCAGATCAAGTAGTCTCCGACCCCATCGTCGCCCTTTTTCTGTACGTCCAAATATCCCGGAGGGGTGCTTTCTTTCCCCCTCTTGAGTGCCTCTTTTTTCCGCTCCTCCTTCTCGTTATTCGAGATCTCCTGTCCGACCCTCCCGTCGAAGATAACCCCAAGCCTCTCCAGGATTGGATCCTGCGAAAGTAGAGCCCCAGGAGTGAGATCGTATTCGGAAACTTCTGCTGCGATTGTGTCGGTTATTTCGGAGATGGATTGGTTTAGTGGTGCAAGGTGTTGTGCTGAGCGACCGTCGGCTAGGGAATGTAGTTTGTAAAAATCACCCAAAGCTGCCACCAAGACTTTTGCCGCCTCGGCTACTTTGTCGTATTTCTCGCTGAGAGACTTTGCGTGACTGTCCACACAGGAGATTCTGTTCCTGTGGAATTCATCCGCCACCTGTCTTGGGATCCAGATTCGAGTGGCGACCTTTTCTAGGACTCGAAGGTACTCATTTCGCGCTGACGGCTTCATGCGGTATAGATTCAAAACCGCATTCGTGTCCAGAACGATGGAGCTGGAGCGGATTTCCTGATCGATGAATTGTTCGGACTTGCGTCCAAATTCCTCGTAGCCCAATGTGAACGTGCTGGAGCGATGCTCGGTCATGACACCCCCGGTTGGCTGCTGCGGTCAAACTATTACGAATCGCCACTACAGGAGAGCTGTTTTCCAACGTCCGACGCAAGCGAGGTGCTCGTACCGCTGGGCCGCACCCGCCTACGGATCAGAAGGTTGCAGGTTCGAATCCTGCCGAGTGCACACAGGTCAAAGGCCCCGCCGGTTCGCCCGGCGGGGCCTTTGACATCAGCGGGTGACATCAACGCCCCCGGAATGGCCGCTCAGGCGGCGTTCTCGCCCTCCGGGTCGTCGTCCACATCTTCGAGTCCGAGCGCGTCATCCATCCGCTCTGCAGCCGCGCGCAGCGTCGACCCCATCACGTGCGCGTAGGTGTCGAGCGTCATCGTGATCGTGCTGTGCCCGAGCGTCTCCATGATGGTGCGCGCGTCGACGCCCTGGGCGAGCAGCAGGGACGCGCAGGTGTGCCGGAGGTCGTGCACGCGCACCCGTCGCACCTTCGCGTCTCTGCACAGGATGGTGAGCATCCGGTTCAGGCTGCGCGGGTCCGTCACCCGTCCGGTCACCGTGGTGAAGACGAGTCCGGTTGGGTGCCCCGGAGTGGGCTGCCACTTCGCTCCGGCTACCTTCTGCTCTCGTTCTTGCTGCGCCCGGTGTGTGGTGAGCGCCCGCACGCAGTGCTTGGGCAGGGAGATCGTACGGACGGAGCGCATCGTCTTGGGCGTGCCGAAGATCAGCTCTCGTCGGATGCGCTGCACGTTCCGCCGGACCCGGAGAGTGCCGGCCGTGAGGTTGATGTCCGCCCACGTGAGCCCGAGAGCTTCCCCGCGCCGCAAGCCGGTGGAGACGAGCAGCAGCCACAGGGCGTAGAGGCGATGAGGCTGAGCGGTCTTTAGCAACAGGCGGACTTCGGCCGCGTCCAGTGGACGCACCTCCTTCGATTCGACCGTGGGGGTTTCCACGATCCGGGCGACGTTGCGTGCGATCAGTTCCTCGCGCATCGCCTGTTGCAGCGCGGACCGCAGCACTGCGTGGATGTACTGGACCGTGCGGGCCGACGGGCGGCGCTTGCAGCAGCGACCCACGGCGCAGCACGTGCGCTTGTCCTCCGGCCGCTCCTCGTCGGCACCCCGCAGGCAGCAGAGACAGGCAGCCTTGAATTCGGCGAGGAATCGCCGGACGTCTGCCGGGGAGAGCCGGTTGAGGCGCTTTTTGCCGAGCGCTGGGCGGATGTAGAGGCGGGACAGCCCCTCATAGCTGTTCAGCGTCGCGGGCTTCAACCGTTCCGGGGCGATGGTGGCCAACCAGTAGGTGAGGTAGTCCCCGAACGCCATCGTGGATGAGGCCGCGGGGATGCCCTGCCGGGTCATCTCCTGCATCTCCGTGAGCTGCGAGGCGACTTCCTCGCGGGTCTTGCCGTAGGCGAACTTCCTCGTCCTGGTCCCGTCGGGACGGAAGACGTAAGCGGCTGCCTGGTAACGACCGTCCTTGCGCTTGGTGATCGTTCCTTCGCCATTCGCGCGGCGCTTGGCCATCAGGCTGCCTCCTCAAGTCGGTCTTGCATGTACTGGCGTACGGCGGTCACCGGGACCCTGCGGGCGCGGCCAGCGGTGAAGCTTTCGAGCTGCTTGGAGCGGAAGAGGTCGTAGACCTTGCTGCGACTGAGGCGCAGCGCGTGCATGACTTCGGGAACGGTGAGCGCTTCAGGCAGCGCAGGGGCGACGCTGGGCACGAGGACGAACCTCCGGGAGCGAGAGAGGATCTTGGGAGCCGTATCGGCGAGGTAGCGGACTTCTGGGGGCGGGGGAGCTTGCTTCGAAGCCCGCGTGTGTCCGAGGTGCGGATTTCTGCGTCATTGCGTCATCAGCGTCATTCGGGCTTGTGACCTGCGGTTTTGAGTGACGCACTGGTGTGGGCGTGCGTCATGGGTGCGTCATGGCCTGCGTCATCCGTGACGCAGCCCATGACGCAGATGACGCAGGATGACGCAGGCGCGGCCGTCTGCGTCATGGCTTTCGCCGCAGGTCAGGGGCCGTTTTCTGGCCTGGATGACGCAGATGACGCAGCGTCTTCCCTCTTAGGACAAAAGAGGGGCCGTTTGTAGTGGTGCGGTGCCACTTTGGGCGTGAAGAAGGAGCGCTCGCGCACGACCCTCGGGCGGCGTTCCGCCGAACAGCAAGAGGAGCACGCCTGGCCGCTGGTGCTCCTCTTGCTTGTCCGGTCCGGTCGCGCGGATTGCGGAGCGCGGTCAGAACATCCGCTTCTGTTCGGACGGCGGCGGTGCGGATTGGCGGGTCATTTCGAGGTAGCGGCCTTCGCTGGTGCGGCCGGTGTCGATGAGGACTCCTCGTGCGGCGAGGGTGGGTTGGAGGCGCTTGAGGCGGTCGGAGAGGACTTTGCCGGTGGTCGGCCACCCCTTGGGCAGGGAGCGCAGTTCGTCGCCGCTGTAGAGGAGGCTGAGGCAGTGCAGCCACTGTGTGGACGTCATCCGCTGCTCTGCGCCTGCCTCCATGCTGTCGGCGTGCGCGAGGACGGTCTGTGCGAGGAGGTCGCCCTCGATGACGTCGTCGTTGAGGTCGTCCAGGCTGGTCCGGTACGCGGCGAGCGCGCCCAGGCCGGTGGCTGCGTCGAGTTGGGCGCACAGGTGGGCGAAGTCGGCCATGCGCAGGTCGGTGGGGGTTTCTGCCGTTACGGCGCGGACTTTGACGGTGAGATCCAGGAGTGAACCGAGGACGACGGGCAGGACTTCTGCGTAGTCGGTCCACAGTTCGGCCTCGGTGCGCCGCACGCGAGGCCGCTCCAGGCGCAGCGGTAGGAGCCGTTCGGCGAGGTCGGGGCGGATGACGCCGACGTCGATGCCGGTGAGGAGGAGGGGACGGCGGTAGCCGACGCGGAAGACGTCCCCGTCGGTGAACAGGGCCCGTTTGACGCTTTCGGCTCCGGTGACGATGCAGCACATCGCGTCGGACAGGTCCGGGGTCATGTGGGACAGGTTGTCCAGCGCGGTGACCCATCCGGCGGCCACGGCCGCGATCAGGTTCTCCTCGTCCTTCGGTGCCCGGCGCAGGTCGCCCGTCATGCCCTCGATGATCCGCACGAGCATCCGGCCGCCGGTGGACTTGCCCGCCCCTTGCGGGCCGGTGAGGAACGGGGCGGGGACGGGCACGGACGGTCCGAGGCAGCCGATGAGCCAGGCAATGGCGAGGCATTCGGTTTCGGCGTTGGCGAAGTTGCACAGCCGCATGAGCAGGTCGATGCCCTTGCCCTCGGTGTCCTTGACCGGCAGGGGGAGCTCCCCCGTGAGCTGGGTGCGCCGCCAGCAGACTTCGCGGGGGTCGGGGGTGAGGATGTCCCAGCCGGTGGGGTGGATGCGGACGGACTGCCCGTCATCGCGTCCCAGGTCCAGCCACGTCGCCCCGTCGAACCCGGGAGCCACGCGGATATGGACCGGCTGCACCTGCTCGGTCAGCGCGAGGGCTTCGATCAGGTCCAACGCCTCTTTGATCGCTGACCCGTTGAACGCGCCGCGCCCGTCCCGGTACAGGCCGACCATGAGTTCCTGCCGGTGGCTGCCGGTCGTTCCCTGGGAGCGGATGGGACGGGCGACGGGGTGGCCGTTCTTCTGCGCGTACACGGTTCCGCCGGCGGTGCGGAAGTAGCGGAAGTGCGCTTGTGCGTAGTCGGTGATGACTTCGCGGCCGGGCGTCTTGTCGTCCTCAGACATGGCTCAGTCCCAACGTGGTCAGGGCGTTGGTCCACGCATCCGTGCAGTGCCGGGCGCTCTCGCCCTTGGCCTGCGCTGCGGTGAACAGCCGGGCGGTGTGCGTCTCGGTGAGGCAGCCGCACCGGCCGTGCGTGGACAGCACCGCGAGGAACGTCCGGTAGACGGTCGCGTGCACCGCACTGCGGGCCTCGGTGATGCGCTGCTCCGCCATGGCGATTCCACGGTCCAGATAGGTGGGCGTGCGGTGCGGACACGCGCCGCCACCGGCCGGCGCGGGCACCGTGACGGATGCCGGGCGGACCGGGGCCGACTGCTTCGCGGTCAGGGCGCGTACGACGTCCGGCAGGGTCGTCATGGTGCCGGTTCCGGGCCCGAGGTAACGGGTGTAGGCCATGGTCGACTTGATGTCGACGCCGGGCCGTACGCCGTTGGCGCCCTGCATTGCACCCTGGTAGAGCCAGTGCTCGCCCCGGGTCGTGGGCACGATCCGGGTGAGGGGCAAGCTCGCACGGGCCCACGCCATGGCGGCGGGGTTGTCGAGATCCACGACGGTCAGGCCGGCGCCGCCGGGGTGGTAGGCCACGCCCGCCGCTTCCCGCCACGCCCACGCCCACATCGGCGAGTCGATGACGGTGGGGTCGGTGGTGGCGGCGGCCCAACCGTGGCACGGGTACGGGCAGGTGCAGGGGCCGGGATTCTTCATGTTCGGCCGGCCGCCGCACACGTTCTTGGCGCAGGTCGGGCAGTTTCCGAACGGCACCTTCCCCGCCCGCAGCGGCAGCGGGGGCACGCCGTGTGCCGCGAGGCTGAGGGCCGTACGCAGGTGATCGCTCACGCCGCCACCCCCAACACGGTCGCTGCGAGGAAGGCGCGGCCGATGTGTTCGGTGTAGGCGGGTGGGATGGCCTCGGTGAGTTCCTCGCGCACGTTCGTCCATGTGATGCCCATGGCCTCTTGCAGCTCCGGTACGGACGGTTTGCCGCCGCCGTTGCCGTAGGCGGCGACGTACGGGCCGTCGAAGTACTCGCCGTGGCGGTAGCCGCGCACGCGGCCCCGGTGCGCCACGTGGGCCGGCTGCTCGATGGTCCAGCGGCCCAACTCGAAGTTGCGGTGCCGGATGACCCCGAGGCCGTACATCTCGCCGCACAGGGTGAGGTCCTTGCGGAGGACCGCGCGCCCGTTGGGCTGCTCGATCACGTACGGAAGGCCGGTGAGTTCCAGTAGGGCGCGGGTGGGGGCGACCAGGTCCACGTGAGTGCCGCCCCATCCCTGGGAGTGGTTGGTGCCCACGGTGAGCGTGCACTTGTCCTGGCAGGGCGGGGACGCGTGGACGAACGCGTACCGGTGGATGTCCCCGGTGCCGATCAGGTGGGCGAGGTAGGTGAGCGCGTCGCCCCGGTGGTAGGGGAACGGGTAGTTCGGGCGGTCGGCGATGTCGCATCCGTGCACGGCGAAACCGGCCCGTGCGTAGCCGGTACCGGCGCCGCCGGCGCACGAGAACAGATCCAGCAGACGCGGCCGGGAGCCAGGGGCTCGCCGGATGTCGGTGGGTTGGGTCATGCTGGGAGACCTCCACAGGTCTGTTGACGGCAGGTGGATCAAGGGCGGCCCCGCTTCATTGGCGTGAGTGGGGGGCCGCCCTTGGCATAGCTAGAAGGGGGCGTGCTGCCGGTACCGGGCGGCGGCCACGATCGCGCCGTGGTCGAACGCGAGGTGTCCGGTGTCGTCCAGCGGCATCCACCGCACGGCGGCGGCGTCGTCTCCGGCCCGCGCGATGGTGTCGGCGGGGACGGTGACCAGGTAGGCGGCGGTGACGTACCGGCCGCGCGGGTCACGGTCGGGGGTGTCGAAGACGCCGATCAGGTCCAGGTCGTCGGCGTCGACACGGACACCGGTCTCCTCCAGCAACTCCCGCGCGGCTGCGGTCCGGGAGGTCTCGCCGGGGTCGACGTGCCCGCCCGGCAGTGCGAACTGTCCCTTGTGCGGCGGCCATCCCCGCTCGATCAGCAGGAGGGCGCCGTCACGGATGCACACCACGTCGGCGGTGTAGCGGATGGTCTCGAAGGTCTCGATCATGTCTTCGGCTCTCGATTCTCGGTCGGTTCAGCCGTGGAAGTGGTTGCGCTTGATCACGGCCTTACGGATGTTGACCGTGGTCCCGCCGTGGTGGCCGCTCGCGCCGAAGATCTGTACGGCGATCCAGCCGCCGAAAATGACGGCGGCGAGGGTGATCAGTTGGGTGATGAACGCGGTCAGCGCGGCGATGAACGAGGTGAGGAGGAGCAGCCCGCCGCACACGGCGAGGAACCCGACCCCGCCCAACGCGACGTTCACCGCCGTACGGGAGACGGCCGGTTTGGCGGCGAGGGGTTCGGGCTGCATGGGGCTGATCGCGTAGCCGGTGACGACCCGCCCGTCGGGCAGGACGATGCTCGCCACGGCCGGGACCGTGCTCGGCTGCATGGGCACGAGCGGGGCGGCCGGCGGGTGGGTGATGGGGGTGGGCTGGTGGACGGTCACGGCCCGCTCAGCGGGCAGGCGGCCAAGGCTCTCGGGGTACATCCGGAATCCCTTCTCCGGTCAGGCCAGGGAGGCGCAGAAACCCCCCGGGAAAGGTGTGTGGAGCGGGTTTCGGGGGCGTTGACCTGCGGTCCTCCCTGCCTCCCTGACAGATCGTTTGTGCAGGTCAGGGTGAGGGAGGCGGGTCAGGGAGGGGTTCAGGGAGTTCTCCCTGCCTCCCTGACCCGTCGGGGGTCGGCTCCCTGCTGTCAGGACGCGGAAGCGGAACCCTCGTCGTCCTGGTTGGCGAGGGCGCGGGCGAGGCGGTCGCGGCCGACGACCATGCGGCCCTCGGACTTGTACGGCTCCGCCCCGGTGCCGTCGAGGACGCGCTTGAGGTCGCCGTTGGTCCACTTGCCGTAGGCGTCCTCGTTCAAGCCTGCGAGCCGCTTGAGGACGTCGGTGGTCGGGACCCGCGCCGCGTCGCCGAGGGCGGCGAGGATGTCGGCGAGCGGGTCGCGCTCCTCGCCCCGCTCGATGACCTGAAGGGTGATGACGCCGTCCCGCAGCGCGCGGGCCCGCTCCGCGATCGCGGTCGCGTCCTCATCGTTGACGTAGTGCGTGCGCACGGTCACCGACGCCTGCCCGGCGGGGATCTCGATCCCGTCGGAGGCGACCACGAGCGTTCCCTTGTCCAGGCCGGGGCGCAGCAGGTTCGGCGCGGCCCCGCCGTCGACGGCCTTGTCCCCGAGTGCCATGCGGGCCTGCGACTCGGTACCGAGGGCGAGGGAGGCGCGGGTGTGGGCTCCCTCGCGGACCAGCTTGGGAAGGTTCTGGTCCGTCGGGTCCTGCGTCCCCTGCCACAACGTCACGTTCACCGCACGGCCCTGGTTGTGAATCTTCCGCGCGGCCATGAAGTAGCGGGAGGTGGCCTTCGAGCCGCCGTACGGGCGCTTGGTCTCGTCCTGGAGCGGGCACATGAACGCGACCTGCGCCTCATCCACCAGCAGCACCAGCGGCGGGAACACCGACCCGGGAGGCGCCTGGAGGCGTCGTTCCATCTCGCGCACGCCGTCTTCGAGCATCTCGGTCGCCTGGATCACGTGGTCATCCGTCGGCCCCTGGATCAGGACGGTGGCCAGACCGAGGAACATCGCCCAGTCACCCGCACCCTTCAGGTCCGCGATGCGGAACTCCACCGTGCGGTCCAGGGACAGCCACAGGGCCAGTGCGCGCAGGGCGGCGGTCTTGCCCTGGTTGGACAGGCCGGTGATGAGGAGGTGGCGCTGGTAGACGCTCAGCGCGGCAGCGTCTCCGCGCAGGTCCTGGCCCCAGGGTGCGCGTCCGGTCTTGTAGTTGGCGGTCATGCTCTCGTCGGTGACCAGCGGAGACGGGCCGATCGGCTCGTCCAGTGCTCCGGAGTCGGCTACCCACAGTCGGACCGTGCGGGCGGCGACGGGGATGGTGATGAACACTTCGTGCTCGTGCCGTCCGAGGTTTTCGGCGAGCTTCCGCCGGCGCTTTTGGACCTCGTCCGTGGACACCCCGGAGGGGAGGGTGACGTCGACTTCGACGCCGCATCCGGCGATCCGGATCGGCCCGAGCATGCTCGCGCCTGCGTCGCCCATGTCCTTGATGGCGTTGCGCAGCGGGGCGACGCCGAGGTTGCGCAGGGCCAGCACCACGGCCGAGGGGGTGACGGGTTCACCGTCGGTGTCGCGGAGGTTGGCGGGCATCGCCCACGCCGGGGCCGCCTGCTGGTGCTTGCCGACCGCCCACAGGCCGATCAGTGCTGCCCAGGGGCCGATCGTGACGGCCGGTCCCCAGGTCACGGAGATGACGAACACGATCCACTGGATGAGCTGGACCACGGCCATGACCGGGGTGGCGACGTCGGCGAAGTTCTCGTTCGCCACCGCCAGCGCGATCCCGATCAGTAGCAGCATCCCCGCGCCCATTCCGGCAGCGGCGGCGACGCCCTTGGCGGCGTCGAGCGGGGCGGTGAGCAGGTCCATGCGGCGGCGGTGGCGGGCGTCGCGGAAGCGCTGCCCGCGCTCCTCCCACTCGGTCGCGGCCTCATAGTTCCCCGCGGCTTCCGCCGCCCGGATCATCCGCTCGTACCGTGCAGGCGTGCGGCTCTCCCACGTCCGACGGGCCACAATCCGAGTCCCGCCGACGACGTACAGGCCATGGCGGGCGATGGCCCGGCAGGCCGTGGTGGTGGTCTCGTGGGTGGCCATCGCACGGATGGCCCGTGCGGAGCGCGCCCACAGGGGCACAGACAGAGTTTCAGCGTCCGGCGCTGCTACAGCAGCCACCGGTACGACGGAGGGCGTCTCGGGGCCGTTCTGCGGGTCCTTGAAGAGGTGAACGACGTTCTCAGTCATGCGAGTTGACTCCTGACGGGTTCAGGCAGCGGCAGCGGGAACGATCTGATTGGCGAGGTGATGGCAGCCGCGCGCCTCGCGCTCCTCCTGCTGAAGCAGGTACAGGTGGTCGCGGGCGTCGCGGCGGGACTGGCGCTCGATACCGAGGCGGTCGCGGGTGTCGCGAACGACCCGCTCGATGACGCCCTTGCGGCTGAACTGCATGGCGTGCACCAGCTCATGCACGACGGTCACGGCGAACTCAGCCTCGGTGCGGTGCTTGTCAGCGATGACCAGCACCAACACGCTCCCGTCCGGGCACGGAACAGCACGCGCCATGACCGTGCGGGCCAGGCGCTTGCCCTCGTCGACCGCCCGCCGCTGCGCACGGCGGTCCGTGCTGCCGGCCAGGGCGAGATCGGCGGCGGCACTCAGTTCGGCCATGCCACGCTCAGTCGTCAGCGTGACCTCAACATCGGGCATCCGGCCGGACACGGCGCGGCCGACGATGCGTACGGCCTGCTCGGTGAGGCGCTTGGCGGTGCGCATCGTGGGCCCGTAGCCGGGCAGCTTGTGCGCGCTCACGGTGATCTTCGCGGACATCAGGCCACCAGCCGCTTCCACGCGGCCCGCAAACGGACCTCGGATGCCGAGTGGCCGGCCGCGCGGAAGCGGGTGGCCATCTCGCGGTACGACAGGGCGGGCACCTCGCTGTGCCGGATCTCATCCACCAGCGCGTCAAGGGCGGCGTCGGTGAGCGCGGGCGCAGCCTCCAGCCGGAGGGCTGCGACGGGCTCGATGGGACCCCAGACGGGCAGGTCCCAGCGGGGTGTGACGTCGGGCGTGACGCGGGCCGTCACGCTGCTCAGCGCCCTGCCCGTGTCCTCACCCTCACGCGCCACCTCCAGCGTCGACCACGCCCGCGACAGACTCTGTGCCGTCCGGGCCTGAACGCGGGCCACACGGGCACCGGCCTCCGTCACGGCCGTCAGCCGCGTCTCCTCCGTAGACGCTTCCGCCCGCAGCCGGGCACGCGCCACGGCCGCCTCATCACGCGCCTCCTGCTGAATCCCCTTGATCGCACCGAGCGCGTTGGAGGTGAGGGCGGTGCGCTCCCACAGGCCGTGGACCAGCCACAAGGCTTTGGCCGCGATCGGCAGCCACGCCACGGCCAGCCACGCACCCGGGTTGTCCTCGCCGGTGAGGGCGTGGGCGATCAGGACGCCGGTGGCGATGAGGCCGAAGGACCAGCCGACGGCGGTGACGGCGTTGCTGTGGTCGCCCTGCGCGGCAAGGCGGCGTTCGTAAGCGAGGGTGGCCAGCCATCCGCCGTCGATGCCCAGACCGACGACCAGGGCGACCGGCCACGGCATCGCCGTGCCCAGCCACATCACGACCACGGCCAGGGTGAGGACCATGGATACCGCCGTCATGGCGACGGCGGGAAGAACGGTCTTGGCGTTCATGCGGACACCCCCGCCGCATGCGTCGCGGCCGTGTTCGCCAGCGTGCGGCGAGCGGCCAGCACCCGGCGGCGGGCCCGGCGGATACGCCGTGCGTCCAGCTCGGTGGGGATGCGGTCCAGCGTGATGATCTGCGCGTCGAGCAGGTCGATGTCCGCCGTGATGACGGGCATCTCCTGCTCGATCGCGTCCAGCTCCGCGGCCGTCGGCTCGCGGTCGAGAACGTCGGCGGTAACAACCGCCTGATCAGCAACGATGTGCTTCATGGGTCGTGGTTCCTCTCACAGGGTGAACGGCCCGAACAGCGGCCCCGGTGTTCGAGCACCGGGGCCGCGCGCCGTTGAAGTCGGATGTCCGGCTCCCCTCAGCGCTGCTCGTACGAGACGAGCAGCGGAGGCAACCGGCCCACAGCCGATGAGCTGCGGAAAGGTCGAGTCGCGCTGAACCGCACACGGGACAAAACCCGCGCACGCCGCCCTCTTGCTTCAGAGGTGGAGCGGCTACCTCAGGCACACTGTTCAGTTCTCAAAGAACGACCCGCAGAGGGCTCCGGTGGAGGCGAGCTATCCAAAACGGGCAGGTCAAGCCGCTATAACGGGTTTCCCCTCGTTTGCTTAGGGGGGGTTACCGCATCGCTTGTTAGGTACCGTAGGCAAAGTCGAAGCTGTGCGCAACCCCCTCTCGCGGTACAGTCTGTTAGCCCCCCTAGGCGACGGTTGGAGAGCAGTGGACAACGACATGCAGCGCGTCTCTGAGATCGCGGTTCCGGTTGACAGGGCCAAGGCAGCGATTGACCTGATGGCGACCTACCAGGGATGGGTCCTGGAGCTCTCGCGCATCCGTCGCGAAGCCATTGAGGAAGCGCAGGCGTCCGGCATGACGCAGGCCGAGATCGCGAAAAAACTCGGAGTCAGCCGCGGGCGAGTCGGGCAACTTGCATCAGCGGGCCCTCCCCCCGAGCGGGCCTTCTTCGGGACGGACTTGGTCACCGTGTCCCTCGGCGGCAAGTACGAGGCAGGCAAGAGTCCCGAGCAAAACCCAAGCGCGGTGGTTGTTAGGGAGGACCTCGACAACTTCGAGCACCTACGCAAGATGCTTGCGGGGATGAAGCTTGAGGCTCAGTACGAGGTGATCCCGCCGACCGGGATCGTCAACTTGAACAGGGACAACCACGTCGTTGTCTGCGGCCCTCGCCTGTCTCCGATCGTGGCGCAGGTGCTCGAAGGGGACGACAACCTTCGGTTTGCCAAGGATCACGCGTGGCACCTGGTTGACCAGGTAGCTGGGAAGGAGTTCCGGTCACCGCAGGATGAGGACGGTTCGGCCGGCGACGTCGGATACTTGGGACGCCTCCCCCGCTTGGACGGAAAGGGGACGTTCCTCTACATCGCTGGTGTCCATGCCATTGGAGCGAACGGAGTCGTTCACTTCCTAGAGAACAACCTGGCAGAGCTGTACAGAGAAGTGCGAACGCGCCGCTTCTCCACTCTGATTTCGTGCCGTTACGACCCGACGACGCTCGAAGTACTGGAGAGTCGACGCGTCACCCCGCTATACCGACACGAAGGCTGAACATGCGCGTCGCGATCGAAACCCGCCCCGGTGGAGCGGCACCAAACGAAGATTGGGTGGCTGGCACACCAGCTCTTGCCATTGTGCTGGACGGACTCAGCACTGCCGGTCTGGAGACGGGATGCCGCCACGGCGTTCCGTGGTACGTCGAGCACCTGGGCAGTCAGCTCGTGGCCGCACTGACTGATCCGGAGCGCTCGCTGTCGATCGGCTTGGCCGATGCCCTCGAACGCGTGGCGGCCAAGCACCCCGAATGTGACTTGGGGAATCCAGGAACCCCATCCGCAACGGTGGCTGTCCTGCGGCAGCGCGAAGGCTTTTTCGATCACCTCGTCTTGGCTGACTCCCCGATCGTGCTCGAAGACCGCCAAGGCTTCTCCGTGATCACTGACCTGCGCGTGAAGGAGATCCTTCCGGAGTTGAAGGCGGAAGTCGGTCGGTACGAGACCCATACGGCGGAGCACAAAGAGGCTCTGCGCCGGCTGGTGCTCGCACAGCGACAGACCCGCAACACGGCCACCGGGTATTGGGTCGCGGCGTCCGGACCCGAAGCCGCAGAGCATGCACTGACCGGCAGCGCTCCCGCTGAGGATCTACGCGCCGCTGCCCTCTTGTCCGACGGCTCGGCATGCCTCGTGACGGACTATGCAATGGCGACGTGGCCCGAAGTCTTCAGGACACTTCGCAACGGGGGGCCGCGAGCGCTGATCGACTCAGTTCGTAAGGCGGAAGCCGCAGACCCTCATGGGAAGCGGTGGCCACGCTACAAGTCCGGGGACGACGCTTCCGTTGCCTTCTGCGAGTGGGGATAAACCTTGGTCGGGAATTGACGCGATCTGTCCCAGTTGGCTGATGGCGCAGCCTGCGTTGACACCAGAGGGTCTAGCCCGACCTCGGCAAGGGGAGCACGGCGACGGGCAGCCGCGGTAAGGGCGCTGGAGCCCCTACCGCAACAGTTCCCGCATCAGCTCGTGACGCCCGCTGGCAGCTACCTGGTCTTGCTCTGCGTAGTACCGCGTTAGCCAACCCCAACCGCCCCGCAAATACTCAGAGTGCTAAGCGATCTGTAGGCTGATTGGGGCATGGAGCCGGACTACAGCCAGCTATTCAGCATCGCCAACTGATCGCTCAGCGAGCGTACGACCCGTCAGACGCAGCCGAGGAGGATATTCGTCGGCTTTGGCGCGTACATAAAACCTGCGCCGCCACTCAGGCCTAGACTCTCCGCTGACCGTCAAGATCCACTCGTATAGGCCGGGATCAAGCACTAGACCTGCCGACATCTCCACGATCATGGCGGCGCCACCGCTTAGCCCTGCGGGTCGCTCTGAAGCTGGCGGCACGGTGATGGTGTCCTGAATCAGCATCTTGCGCTCAGAGCCATCACCTAGCGTGACGTCTTGCCCGCTTGCATCAACGAGCCGTAGTTCCGCCCGCAGCGCTTGCTTGCTCTGGTCGGGCGGCACTCGGACCACGGCCACGACCACAAAGGCAGGGAGCGGCGAAGGGCCGATAATCTCCCAGCTCAGCCCTAGGGCATTCAGGTGGCCGCTGACATCGATGTTTGCGGCTTGAGCAAGGGATAGCGTGACGTCCATGAATCACCGAGACACTAGCTGTGGCTGCTGCCACGGAGCGGGCTGAGGAGACGTAGTCGGGCCTGCGTCGACGTCTTGTGCCTCCTCGGTGTGAGCGATTTCCAGGTCCCTCAAGGAGTCCCAGGCCACATTGAGGTAGACGAGACCGGTCCGCTCGTTGATACGGGCGACGGTCGCGAATCCCTCAATCTCGTCATCGGGCTCGAACACGCGTACGAGGCTACCGACTTTGATGGGGTGGGGGAAGTGGCTGTGTCGGATCCGGATGCAGCCGTCTTCGGTGAGTGCGTTGAAGTTAACGGCCGCACGATTGAGGGTGGGTGGAGCAAAGATGTTGAGGAAGAGCGCTAGCGCCATGCCGGATTCCTCCTTGGCTCACCAAAACAATCATCGAAACGCTTGATCACCTCGGGTGAGGCCTCGGGACCAAGCTGCGCATCATAGTGGTAGGGGTGTGGCGGGGATGCCACCAAAGTAAACCCTGCCTCTATGAGTGTTTCCACCGGGGCGATTCGGTAAAACTTCACTTTTCGGTGCCCCTCGAACAAGCGTACAACAAGAGCGTCATAGTCCTCCCCTGGTTCGAGCGGGGCCGCGAAGGTACTCAGCTGGTAGCTCTCGCTGTGATCTCCAGAGTCTTCACGCTCAAGCTTTTCGTCCTCTGCTTCTTCGATAACTCTTTCCGCAGCCTTGCGCTTCCCTTCACGCATGACTAGGGACCCTGCGAGGGGAGGTTGCCCGGGAGTGCGCACAGGGCGAGCCTAGCTGTAAGCATTCGAACGTGTACAAATGATCATAAGACGGGCAGGCTGGGCGAGTTGGGGACCCTGCGCAGGGCGCGGGAGGATGCTCATTGACGCATGGTCAATACCTGCAAGTTGGGGTCGCGTGGCACGGCAACGAAGTGGGGCAAGCATGGTGCACAAACTAGAGCCACCTTCACCCATCGGACCCCAAGATGCGCAAAGTGACCATATGTGACTGAGTTTTCAACAGGTGCGAGCCGAGGGCATCGCCTTCACTCTCTTCGCTTGGCTGCGTCTGTCGCGGGTAGCGCTCCTTCTTCCGCCCCGGTTTGAGGTGCGGGAAGGAGGCTATGGGGATGGGAGTCTGGGGAGGCATGCTCCTGAGGGAGTGTCATGAGTGATGCCTACCCTGCCGTCATGCGTAAAGGTGCGATCAGTCGAGATGGTGTCCTCAAGGCCGTTGCTGAGTGCGACGAGTTGGGGCACGACCGGTTTCTCTCCGCCTACGGCTACGAGCCGGCGACCGGGTACTTTCTCGTTCACGAGGACCGGTCGTACGACTCGAAGGCCATCGCCGGAGTGGCCCACAAGTTCGACCAGGGGCGAGCCTTGAGGCCGGACGAGTTGAGCGGAGGAAGGTCCCACGCTGCCAAGTGGCTCGCCCGACTCGGCTTCGTGATCCGTTCGTCGCGCAATCCCGACTGGACGCGAGACGAGATCATCCTGGCCTGCGATCTCGCGATGGCCAACGGCTGGAAGCGACTGGACTTCAACGACCCGCGAGTGATCGAACTGTCCGCACTGCTGCAGACCATGCCGATCCACCCCCAGGACGTACGCACCGAGCTGTTCCGCAACCCCAACGGCGTGGCCCACAAGACGGCTGACATCACGTCCCGACACCCGGACTACCGAGGGAAGCCGACAAACGGCAACGCACTCGATGTCGAGGTCATGAACGACTTCCTCGCCCGGCCGGCCGAGATGGTAGAGGCAGCCCAGCGCATCCGGGACGGCCTCACTGCAGGAGAATTCCAAGACCTGTCCTCGGAGGCCGACGAAGAGGACGACTACAGCGCACCCGAGGGCAAGTTGCTCTTCCGGCGCCACAGAAGTCGGGAGCGTGACAAAGGGCTGCGCAAGAGGAAGATCGATGCCGTCCTGCGCCAGGGCCACAGGCTCACGTGCGAGGCGTGCAGCTTCGACTTCGAAGCGACCTACGGCCCGCGAGGCGCCGGATACATCGAGTGCCACCACGTCGTACCGCTCCACGAGGCCGGCGAGGGGCGAACCAAGCTCCGTGATCTCGCTCTGATCTGCGCCAACTGCCACCGGATGATCCACCGCCACGCCCCATGGCCCACACCCAGCGAACTCCGGAGCCTCATCCAGGAGACAACGAACCCAGGCGGGGCGCAGATTCCTTCCCAAGCGAAGCCCGAGCAAACCCGACTCGACCGGAGGACGGTGCGCTGAAGGCGCACGAGGCAACGCGAAGGGGTGAAAATCAGTCGTCACCCTGCGTTATGTTACTAGTTGGTATGTAGCCCCCGCAGATACGCAATTCGCAGTAACGCAAGCCCCGCTTGCGTTACTCCTGACGCCTGGTGTCCGTGGCCACGCACGGCCTATCCGAGATCGATCGCATCACGTGAGGTGGATCGTGAGTGCCGGCTAGCATCGGTCTGGTCATGACGGAGCCCACCTGACCGCGCATGCTGACAGGCCGAACGGCAGGTGGGCAACTGAACCCGGAGGCCCAGATATGAGTTTGCCCCTTGTCACACACTGCGTGTCAAACCCGCGTCAGCAACTTGCATTGATCACCATCATTGTCGTGATCGTGCTCGCCTCTCCGACGTGGACGCAGATCGTAGGCGCGTACGCGGATGGAGCGGCATTCCTCGCGCTCTGTCTCACGCTCGGCAGTACAGCGCGGAGGCGCGCTATGGATGACCCTTCACGAGTTGGCACGCTGCAGCCCCGACCTCGGTGACCCTTCCCGGGGCCCATGGGCCATCCGTGGGCCAGGAAGTGCACGGCTGCCCGCGGGTCGCCGTGTTCAAGCAGGTCAGATGGTCGTGAAGGCGCATAGGGCGACGCTCTGGAAAACCATCGTGGGGCCAGCGAAGTCCCTGACCTGAGGTTCAAATCTTTCCAAGTCAACCCCTGATCGCCCCGGTCGAGCGCGTGCTCATGGGCAAGCGAACGCCGATGAAGATGTCCTTTTTGATCGAAAGAGGCTCCTTTTGCGGCTGGCCACTGCCACAATGCCTGGTTCGGGGCGAAGAAGGGGTATCCATGCTTGCGGAAACGGCGGCGTTACGGCTGGGCACCACCGTGGCGAATGCGGCGGGGAAGTTGTGGCTGGGAGGCAAGCAGCGGGAGCAGGAGCGCTTGCTGCCGATGGAGGAGCTGGTCCGCCTACGGGTACCCGGCATGCGCCTCCAGCGCGAGGTCAGGCAGCAGTTCGAGCAGATCACCAACGCGGTGTTCGATCGGCTGGAGCCTTTCCTGAAGCACGCGTTCCAGCGCTTAGAGGAGGGAGGTCGCCAAGCAGTAGTCGACGGTGTGTCCGACACGTTCACGCGAGCGGACCTCTCAGACGAGGCTCTCCTCGCCGCGAACGCCCACCCTGCCGAGCTCATCCGCTCCATCACGGGTTCCGTGAAAGCACCCGTCGGCCTAAATGAGGCGGAATCCCGCCTGTATGAGGTGCTCTTCAGCGAATGTGTCGAGTACTACGTCCGCATCGTGCGCAGCCTGCCGGTCTTCGAGGAGCGGGCAGCGGGGGAGTTGCTGGCACGGACGGCCACGTTAGGTGCCGAGGTGTCGCGGATCCTGGAACGCCTTCCGGATCGTTCACTTTTTGCGCCGGATGGCACGGACCACGACACGGCTTTCCGCCGTAAGTACCTGGAGCTGGTGAGTAGGGACCTCGACGAAGTCGAGCTGTTTCGCCGTACGACCGACCAGGCGACTGCACCCCGCGTACAACTATCGGTTGCGTACGTCAGCCTGCGGACCACTGGGGACGACGGGAAGCACCGACGGACCGCTCGCTCTTTGCCACCGCTCAGGCCCGACATGAGTAACTGGGAAGAAGCGGGAGGCGAGAGCTCGGGCATGCGGGTCGAGGCCGCATTGAGGAATGGGTCCCGGGTACTGGTTCGTGGCGAGGCCGGCTCGGGCAAGACGACTTTGCTGCGCTGGCTGGCCATCATGGCAGCGCGCGGGGCTTTGAACGGTGAGCTGGCCGACTGGAACGGACTCACCCCCATCTTTATCAAGCTGCGGGAATACAGCGGGCGCACGCCACCCGCCCCGGAGGCAATGCTCGACGGAATCGCCGGGCCAATTACCGGGATTATGCCCAGAGGGTGGGTTGAACGGCAGCTCGAAGGCGGCAAAGCACTCCTCTTGATCGACGGGGTGGACGAACTGCTCGATCGGGAGCGCCGAGCAGTACGGGACTGGCTACGCAAGCTTCTGGGGCAGTATCAGGGAGTTCGGGTGATTGTCACATCGCGCCCCTCAGCGGCCAGCGCGGACTGGCTGCGCCGTGAAAAGTTCACAGCCCTCCACCTGGATCGTATGACGCCACCGGACCTGGCGGCATTCGTACGGCAATGGCACCATGCTGTACGCGAACTGGGTAGCGAACTGCCTTGCGATGTCGCTGAACTTCCGCAATATGAGCAGTCCCTCCTCACCAGCCTCAAGGACCGCGCGCATCTCCAATCGCTGGCAGGTTCACCCTTGTTGGCGGCCATGCTGTGCGCGATGCATCTGAACAGGGGCCGCCAACTGCCGCGGGATCGTATGGAGCTGTATCGCAATGGTCTGCACACTCTGGTCCACGACCGGGACGCGGATCGGAATGTACCGAGTGCAGTGGACAGCAAGCTCAGCCTCCGCGACAAACTCGTCATACTGAGGGATCTCGCGTGGCGGTTGTCGGACAACAACCGAAGCGAGATCGACCTAGAGAGGGCTGCGGGGTACGTCGCGGCGAAGCTGAGGGCAATGCGCCACCTGGACGTTTTGGACGGCACCCAGGTCCTGGATCAGTTACGACACCGCTCCGGGATCCTCCGGTCCCCCGCCGATGGGCGCATGGACTTCGTGCACCGTACTTTCCAGGAGTACCTCGCCTCCGAGGAAGCCACGGAAGAGGATCGCATCGGCAACCTGGTTAGCCGAGCGCATCTGGACCTGTGGCGGGAGACGATCATCATGGCGGCGGGCCATGCCAACTCCCGCCAACGGGAGGAGTTGCTCGGCGGCATCCTCGACCGCGCCGAGGAGGAACCCCGGCATGCACGAACGCTGCGGCTGCTGGCGGCAGCATGCCAAGAGACGCTGCCTTCCGTGTCGGACGATCTCGCGGATCGCTTGGACTCGGCCGTGACCAAATTGCTTCCGGCACGGCGGAGGACGGATCCGCCCGCTCTGGCGGCGGTGGGACCCAGCCTTCTGCGCTGGTTGCCACGGTCAGTGGGACAGCTGACCCAGCAAGCTGCGGAACAGACGGTACGGACCGTGGCGCTGATCGGGGGTGTGGAGGCTCTGGAACTGCTAGCGGGATACGTGAGAGATGAGCGTGCGGACGTCGTCGATGAACTAGTCCGTGCATGGGACTACTTCGACGCAGACGCCTATGCCGACAAGGTTCTGTCTCGGCTGCCGCTGGCTGGACTTGACGTCTCGCTAACTCATTCCGGCCAATTGCAAGCGGCAAGCCGGTTGCGTTCGCTGACAGCGGTTCGAATCGATTACGCCGTACGGGGACTCGGGTTTCTCGCTGAGCTCCCGCCACTGCAAGAGCTGTGGATGACCCAGCTACGCGAAGCGGACCTGTCCGTCCTTCGAGCCCATCACGGTCTCAGGCAACTCCTGCTGTTCGGCAGCGGGCCGGTGAGAGGGGCCTCGGTCCTTGCAGACCTCACGGAACTAACCTGGCTGGCACTGCCTTACCCTGAAGATCTGGATTTGAACACCTTGCGCCTGATTCCCAAGCTGAAGGTACTCAGCTTCGGCAGTTTGCCGGAAATTGACCTGAGCCCGCTAACCACGTTCGCCGGCTTGGAAGACCTGCACCTGGTCTCAGATGACAAGTGCAGGCTGCGCGGTTTCGAGGAACTCGCGGGAATGACCGGCCTCAACAGCCTGTGGCTCTATGACCAAGACGTGAAAGCCTGGCTCACAGCACTCAAAAGCGTTCCCCCCTCGTTGACCGAACTCCACCTATACAGCTGCGTTGTGCCCCCCGACCCTCACGTCTTTGTGCAGCTCAGCAACCTTGAACTGGTAACTCTCACCGGGTGTTACACCCCTGACGGCACAATCGTCACCACCCTAGACATCCCGGGTGTGCATACCCAGATTAGCTGACAGCACGGCAGCCCGACCTCTCAGAGGCGACTCGCCCCCTATGCGCCGAGAGCCTCACCTAGTTGAGCCGTTGCAGCTGGTCCCGAACCTATGAATGTTGTCCGGTATAGAGCTCTCCGGGACAAGCTGGGATGCTCCCAGGTGTCCCGCGGAAGGATCCCGGCTGGGAGAATTTTCTGCTCAACGTTGACGTAAGCAGCGCGTAAGGGAACTACCCACCCACACTGTCGTCCAGTTTCAACGGAAGTCTCACTCCGATAAGTTCGCGCTCGTTCACGGCTACGTCAGCAGTAGACGACACACGGGATCTGAACAAGCCTGAGCTACCAGGAACTGAAACGAGCACAGTTGGAAAGCGTGTGGGGAGTTCCCGGAGGCATCGTGGCCCGATCCAGAGGCCAGTTGAGCCGACGGTTGCCTGACATCAGCCGGTGACATCAACAGGGGTGCACAACTGCGGACGTCGACGTATGTGGTGCAGTTCGGGGCCGTACCTAGTTTCCCGCCTGAGCCACCGCTCACTGATCGTTCGTGGGTAGCGCACCCGCCTACGGATCAGAAGGTTGCAGGTTCGAACCTGCCGCGTGCAAACAGGCAAGGGGCCCCGGAGAGGTCCGGAGCCCCCTGCGTTTCCCAGCGGGCCGAGGGAAGGCTGTGCTCGCATGCCAGGTGGGAGGCTGCTCCTCTTCGTCAGTGAGGGTCCGCGGCGACACCGCCGGGCCCTCTCTGGGCCCTCCGAGGACGACCGACGACGACAGGCAACGACCAACAACGACCGCTCGACCGCAGGTCAGTTGGGGTTCGCACCCTGCTGACCAGGGGCAAAAACCGGGCCCGCCAGACCCAGGGCAAGAAGAAGTAAGCGGAGCTGAGCAAGCCCCCTACCTGCGGGTTCTCCGCTGGTAGGGGGCTCATTGCTGCCCCTGGGCTGTCGCTGGGCCGCGTACGGCTACGGATCGGAAGGCGTCCGTGCCTCCTTCGTAGGCTGCTCTGTCAGTGGCGTTCGCTACGGTCTGAGCTTGTTGGGCCGGTCAGGTACGTCCGTACAGGACTCCGCGGTCATGAGGGGTGGGAATTAAGGTCCCCGGCAGCCGGCTCGGGACTCAACCGATGAAACCGTGCCCCACCCCTCTCCGCACCTTCCCAGCAGGACTCGGCTGTTGTTCGTGCCGGACCCGTGCCAGGTTGGGCGGGGAGCCACGGGGACGGCGGACAGAGAGAGGTTGGCATCGCGGCGGAAGCCGGTGGGGGCGCAGCGAAACATGCGCGCGTCATCGGCCGGCCTTCTCGCCGTCGTGGCTGACCGTCGTCGGCTGAGGCACGGACGGGCCCGTATCCAGCTCCGAGCAGACGTCACCAGTCACCCACCCACTTGCGGCCGACGCGCTGTCCCTGGACCGTGGGACACGGCTGTATCGCGTGAGCAGTACGGCGAGTTCGGGTCAGCCCTTGACCGCCTCCGCGATCCGCAGTGCCGCCTCCGCCGGTGTGAGGTGTGTCGTGTCGACGACCTCCGCCTCGTCGTGCAGCCACGTGCGGGCCGCCTCCGCGTAGGGCTCAAGGTATCGGAGGCGGAACGGGGAGTCGGGGCCCAGGACCGTGTCGCCCGCGATGCGGCCCCGGAGCGTGGCCTGGTCGGCGTGGAGCACGAAGTGCCGTACCGGAATGCCGTGTTGGGTGAGGCCCGTGCTGATCTCGCGCCAGTACTGCTCGACCAGGACGGTCATCGGCATCACCAGCGTGCCGCCGGCGTAGTCGAGTACGCGGCGGGCGGTCTCGACGACGAGCGGGCGCCACGGTGGCCAGTGCTGGAAGTTGTCCGCCCCCGCACCGGGCAGTCCCGGCGTGATGTCCATGAGTGTCTCGCCGACCTTCTCGGCGTCGAACACCCGTGAATCCGGGACCAGTTGCTGAACGAGCGCACTGGTCGTCGTCTTGCCCGCGCCGTGGGTGCCGTTGAGCCATACGATCATGGCTTCAACGCTAGCGCCGCGCCGCCCGGTCACGCCTTCGGTACGGCTGAACGGAGCCAGTCGGCGAGTACGGCGAAGTCGTCGTCGGCCAAGCCCCTGCCCGGGTCCACGCGGTGAAGCAGTGACTCTCCCCGGTGCTGGGCGTCGACCCAGAGGCGGTCCATGGCGCCGATCTCGTCGTCGACCCAGATGAAGGGGCGGCCACCCGCCCACTCGACGATGTGCCGGGTCTTCCAGTGCAGGCCCCGCGGACCCTCTTCAACGGACACGCCCGTGGACATGGACGCGTCGGCGGACGTATCCGGCCACCTCACCACCGGCAGGCTCGTCGGCAGTCCGATCCGTGGCGCGACCACCTCGTTGGCGTCGTCCAGCCAGGTCGACGCCCACACCAGGTCGCACCCCAGCGCCGACAGGCGCGGCCCGACGGTGGGATCGAGGCGTCCGAGCAGTGGGTTCCCCGAGGCGGGGACGATGGAAGGGGCGGGGGCCGGGCGACCGGCAGAGTCGGAGGCCGGGGGCCCGGGAAGCCGACTGCCCGCCGACGGGCCGAAGGGGATGAGCGGTCCGTCGACATCGAGGAAGAGGACGGGGCGCCCCGCCGAGCCGGTCACCGCCGCACGATAGCGCCTGTCACGGCCGAACGGCCGAACGCCGGGCGATCGGCGAACGGCCGGGCGATCAGCCGGACGGCCGAGGGCCGCACGCCCGCGCCGGCCGCAGCCGCACGGCAGCCCCGCGAAGCAACTGCCGTTCAAAGCTGCTCTAAAGCTGTTTCTTTCCGATCATGTGTGCCGTTACAGTGACCCAGCTGTCGTACAGGAACGTGAGGTTGCCGTTCCACGTCGGGGAGGCGAACGACAGCCTTTTTTCACAGCTTTCGACACCCTTGTCATCATTCTTGTGGGGGCACATGAAGATTCACAGACGCCGCGTGCTCGCGGCGCTCGGCACCGTCGTCGCCGTGACCGCGGGCATGGCGACCGTCACGCCCGGCGCGGCGGCGGCGGAACCCGTCACCTGGCAGGCCACCGACGGCAAGCTGACGTTCGTCAACGGCGCACGCAACGTCATGCAGACGCAGGAACCCGGCAGCAGCACCTACAGCGACTTCCTCGCCGACGCGCGCCAGCCGGCCTGGTCGCCCGACGGCAGCCGGGTCGCGTACGTGAAGAGCGGCCGGATCGAGACCCGCCGCTACACCGGCTCCACCCTGGTCAAGATCCAGGAGCAGGGCTCCATGAGCAGCGTCGGTCACCCGACGTTCCTGCGCTCGGGCAACACGGTGGTCTACTCCGGCGGCGGTCGCCTCCGTTACGCGCCCTCGGACGGTTCGTACTACGCCCAGCCGCTGTTCTCCACCACGGAGGACGGCTGCGACCGCCAGCCCAGCGCGTCCGTCAACGGCCTCATCGCCTTCGTCCGCACCGGCGACACCTGCGGCTCGCCGACGGGTTCGGCCATCTGGCTGTACGAGGACACCACCGGCGGCTTCACGAAGCTGACCGACGCCGGTACCAACCCCGCGATCTCGCCCGACGGCACCCAGGTCGCCTTCGTGCGCGAGGTGGACGGCCTCACCCGGCTCTTCGTCATCAACACCGACGGCACGGGGGAGCGCCAGCTCACCTTCACCGACGCCGCGTACACCCCGGCCTGGGCGCCCACCGGCAACCGGATCGTCGTCACCAACGGCACCGACGAGGACGTGGCCATCCCGCGCGTCGTGGACGTCGCCACCGGTGACGTCACCAAGTTGGCGATGCCGCAGGGCACCTCGTCGGTCCTCGATCCGGTCTGGCAGCCGCTGCGCAGCCAGTCCGTCGGCCGGGTCTGGGGCGCCGACTCGTACGCCACCAACGTCGCCGCGTCCCGCTGGACCTGGAACACCACCGGCCAGAGCGAGCCGGGCCTGATCGACGCGAAGTCCGCCGTCCTGATCAGCAAGGACAGCCCGTCGTACGCCCTGACGGGCCAGACTCTCGCCGGCCAGAAGCAGGGTCCCCTGCTGATGACGTCGAAGACCTCGGTGTCGGCCGGCGTGCAGAGCGAGCTGAAGCGCGCGCTGAAGCCCGGCGCCACGGTCTACCTGGTGGGCGGCACGGACATCCTGTCCAGCGCGGTGGCGACCAAGGTCAGCTCGCTCGGCTTCACCCCGAAGCGGCTGTCGGGCACCTCGCGCTACTCCACCTCCGTGGCGGTCGCCAAGGCCGTCACGAGCTCCCCGGAGTACGTGTTCATCGCCACCGGCACCGACTACCACTCGGCGATCGCGGCCTCCGCGGCGGCCGGGGCCCTGGGCGCCGGCGGCAAGGGCACGGTCGTCCTCAACGAGGGCAACAAGCTGTCCTCGTCGGTGAAGTCGTACCTCAACTCGGTCGACCCCGACCGGACCATGGTCGTCCCGGTCGGCGCCTCGGCGAAGTACGCGCTCACGCACACGGCCTTCTCCAACTGGCCCGACACCTACTCGTACTACCCGATCAGCGGCAGCGGCCACGACGGTACGTCGGCCGAGCTGGCCCGGTTCTGGTGGAGTTCCCCGTTCCAGGTGGGTCTTGCCTGGACGGACAGCTGGCGCGGCGGTGTCTCCGCGAGCACCGGCATGCTCTACTTCGGCCCGGTCCTGTGGACCGACGAGACGACCCTGTCGGAGACGAGCGCCACCTATCTGCGTCAGCAGGCGGCCGGCGTCAACTCCGTCATCGCCTTCGGCGGGACCGGATCGGTCTCCGCGGCCGAGCTGACCGCGGCGGGCTCCGCCATCAGCGCGAGCAGCTCGCTGGCGCAGTACCGGCCGTACTACAACGGTGCCGCCCCGGCGCAGCAGTCGGCGCGCTCGGCAACCGGCGCCGTGAACGACACCGCCTCCGCCCCGCAGCCGCAGAGGACGACCGGCACCACGGCACCGCGGCCGAACCTGGACGCGGTGCGCACCACGAACCGCTAGAACCGCCGACGGACACGCGACCCGTACAGGCCGAGCGGCCCCTACAGCCGAGCGGCCCCTACAGGCCGAGCGGCCCCTACAGGCCGAGCGACCCGTACAGGCCGAGCCGCCGACACGGTTCACGAACGAACGGAAGGGCCCCGCACCTGAAGCGGGGCCCTTCCGCGTTCATACGTCGCGCCGGTGGCGCGTCAGCCGCACTGACAGGGATTGCCGGACTGGCACCCGCATCCGCAGCCCGAGCCGCAGCCGCAGGCGCCGAAGAGCGGCAGGCTCTTGATCTCGACGGGCTGCTGCGTCTCGCGTTCCTGGGTCGGGTCGGGCGTGGTGGGGGAATCGGCCATGGGTCCCTCCTCGAAGGCTTGTGCCTACTCCCATTGCATTCCCACCAGGTCGGGCGCATCAACGGCGCACAGAGGCTTTCGCACTCCCGCCCGCACCCGATGCGCCCCCTCGCAGCCGGGAACCCGCCCGGCCGGGAGCCCCCGCGGCCGCCGTCGGACTACGCCCCTTCGACCTGCGGAGCGGTCTGCAGCTCGTCGGCGTGCTCGCCGGTCACCAGGTACACCACCCGGTTCGCCACCGACACCGCGTGGTCCGCGAACCGCTCGTAGTAACGGCCCAGCAGCGTCACGTCCACCGCCGTCTCGATGCCGTGCTTCCACCGGTCGTCCAGGAGGTGCTGGAAGAGCGTGCGGTGGAGGAGGTCCATCGCGTCGTCGTCCTGCTCCAGCTGGAGGGCGAGGTCGACGTCCTTGGTGACGATCACCTCGGCCGCCTTCGCCATCAGCCGCTGCGCGAGCTGGCCCATCTCCAGGATCGTGGCGTGCAGATCCTGCGGGATGGCCCGCTGGGGGAAGCGGAGCCGCGCGAGCTTCGCCACGTGCTGGGCGAGGTCGCCGGAGCGCTCCAGGTCGGCCGACATGCGGAGCGAGGTGACGACGATCCGCAGGTCGGTGGCCACGGGCTGCTGCCGGGCCAGCAGGGTTATCGCCCGCGCCTCAAGGTCGTGCTGGAGATCGTCGACCTTCTGGTCGGCCGCGATCACGCTCTCCGCGAGCTTCAGATCGGAGTCGAGGATCGCCGTCGTGGCGCGACCGATCGCCGACCCGACGAGGCGGGCCATCTCGACCAGGCCCTCGCCGATCGAGTCAAGTTCCTCGTGGTACGCGTCCCGCATCAGGATGTCCCTTTCCTACGTCTGCTTCGGGGGCTCATAGGGGCTCGTGAACCCCACGTTCCCACGCTCCGGCCTGAACGCGTCGGTTTACGTCCCCTCAAATGAACCATCACCGGCACCCAGGTGAATTCTGGGCGACGTCGCCTCTTCCCGCTGGTGGGAAGGGTGCGCGGCCCGGTCGTACGAAGTGAACCGGCAGGGTCTCCAGGGTGAACTCTGGGCGACGAGTGTTCGAGTCCACCCTCGGACGGCTGTGACCGGGGCGTACACCGTGCCTAACCTGGGGCCATGGACGTGAACGCGGCTGTCGCCGCAGCGGCAGCGATCGCCGGTGTACTCACCGGCGTCATCGCCGTGCTGGCGTTCCGCTGGAGTGAGCGGGAACAGAAACGCCCCACCCGCACCTCTCTGCACACCGACCCGGTCCTTCCGCCGGGCGTCGACACGGTTCTGTCCGTGCTCCGCTCCTCCGCGGTCGTACTCGACGAGGCCGACGCCGTGGTCAAGGCCAGCTCCGCCGCGTACGCCCTCGGGCTCGTGCGCGGCGGGAAACTGGCCGTCGAGCCGATGATCCTGATGGCCCGCGACACCCGCAGGGACGGGGAGATACGCCAGGCGGAACTGGACCTGCCCCGGCGCGGCACCGGCCGGGGAGAGGCACTCGCCGTGTCCGCCCGGGTGGCGCCGCTCGGCTCCCGGCTCGTACTGCTCCTCGTCGAGGATCTCACCGAGGCCCGCCGGATCGAGGCCGTACGGCGCGACTTCGTGGCCAATGTCAGCCATGAGCTCAAGACCCCGGTCGGCGCGCTCTCCCTCCTCTCCGAGGCCGTCATGGGCGCCTCGGAGGACCCGGAGGCCGTGGAGCGCTTCGCCGGACGCATGCAGATAGAGGCGACCCGCCTCACCAACCTCGTCCAGGAACTCATCGACCTCTCCCGGGTCCAGAACGACGACCCGCTGGAGGACGCGGAGCCGGTACGCGTCGACGAGCTGGTCGCCGAGGCGATCGACCGCTGCCGCCACCAGGCCGGCACCAAGCAGATCACCATGGCCGCCGGCGGCACGGCCGACCTGCGCCTGTGGGGCAACCGGGGGCAGCTGGCGGCAGCACTCGGCAACCTCGTGGAGAACGCCGTCAACTACTCGCCGGCCCGCACCCGGGTCGGCATAGCCGCGCGCCGGGTGACCGCGCCCGGCGGAGACCTCATCGAGATCGCCGTGACCGACCAGGGCATCGGCATCTCCGAAAAGGACAAGGAGCGCGTCTTCGAGCGCTTCTACCGCGTCGACCCGGCCCGTTCCCGCGCAACCGGCGGTACGGGTCTCGGGCTCGCGATCGTCAAGCACGTGGCAGCCTCGCACAGCGGGGAGGTCACGGTGTGGAGCTCCGAGGGTCAGGGCTCCACCTTCACCCTGCGGCTGCCGGAGGCGGGCGCCGCCCGTGACCGCGCGAGCAGTGACCAGACGCCCGGCCTCGACGAAGACGACGAGACCGGTCAGACCGACGGGACGACCACCGTCTCATCCCCGTACGAACCCTTTTCTGCCCCGGAGGTCCACCCGTGACCCGAGTGCTCGTCGTCGAGGACGAGGAGTCCTTCAGCGACGCCCTGTCCTACATGCTCCGCAAAGAGGGTTTCGAGGTCGCCATCGCGGCCACCGGGCCCGACGGCCTCGACGAGTTCGAGCGCAATGGCGCCGACCTCGTCCTCCTCGACCTGATGCTGCCCGGCCTGCCGGGCACCGAGGTGTGCCGGCAGCTGCGCAGCCGCTCGAACGTTCCGGTGATCATGGTCACCGCCAAGGACAGTGAGATCGACAAGGTCGTGGGGCTCGAAATAGGAGCCGACGACTACGTGACCAAGCCCTTCTCGTCGCGTGAGCTGGTCGCCCGCATCCGGGCCGTCCTGCGCCGCCGCGGCGAGCCGGAGGAGGTCAGCCCGGCCGCCCTGGAGGCGGGCCCGGTCCGGATGGACGTCGACCGCCACGTGGTCACCGTCTCCGGCTCCAAGGTCGACCTCCCGCTCAAGGAGTTCGACCTCCTGGAGATGCTGCTGCGCAACGCGGGACGCGTCCTGACGCGTATGCAGCTCATCGACCGGGTGTGGGGCGCCGACTACGTCGGTGACACCAAGACGCTGGACGTCCACGTGAAGCGCCTGCGGGCGAAGATCGAACCGGACCCCGGCGCGCCCCGCTACCTGGTCACGGTCCGCGGCCTCGGCTACAAGTTCGAGCCGTAGACCGCACGGCGCACAGCGGCACGACGGGAGTGACGAAGGGCGGGACCCCTGTCCCAGGGGTCCCGCCCTTCGTCATGCGCACGCACGGCACCTGCCCGTACGGGAGAACGGTGGCTGTGAGCCTCTCAGTGGCCCGCTGCCGACTCCGAGGCATCGGCGCTGGCCGACGCCGCGTCGGAGACCTCGGTGCCCGCCTCGCCCGTCTCACCCGTCTCCTCGGTCTCACCCGACGCGGACCCGGAGGGCGACGGTGAGCCGGTGGCCGTACCGGACTCCGACTTCGACGCGGACGGCTCGGTGCTCGGCGCCGCCGGGACCGCGCTGGGGCCCCAGTCGGAGAAGTAGCTGTTGGCGGGCACGACGAACGCTTCCAGCTTCACGTCACCGGTCTTGCTGAAGGTGAAGGTGACCGGCTGCGCGTCGCCGTCCTTGAAGGCCTCACGACTGCTCTCCAGTACGGCGGAGGCGTTGTCCTTGCCGCCGAGGACCAGCGAGCCGCCGGCCGGGACGGTCAGCTTGCCCGAGCCCTTGGCGGGCTTGAGCTGCGCGGCCTGCCCGATGCCCTCGACCTTGACGGACTCCAGGGTCTGGGGAGTGTCGCCGCTGTTGAACAGGGTCGCGGCGACCGCGGTCGGGCCCGTCGACTCCGGCTCGGGCTGGGTGATGACGACGGCGTTCTGGATCTTGATGACGCCGACGGTGACGGCGGCGTTGTCCGGCTTGATCTCCAGCGTCTGGGCCTTGTTGCCGGCACCGCACGCGGCGAGCGAGGCGATCGAGAACGCGATGGCGGCGGCGGCGAGGCTGCCGCGTCGAAGGCTGCTGCTCACGGCGGCGGCAACTCCTAGAACGTGGGCGGATCAGAGCGGCTCCTCTGTAAGGCCGCCCCAAGGGTCAGTCAGCGGCCTCAGGTTACCGAGCCGTTCCCGTGCCGCCGCACCCGACCCGCCCCTACGGCTGCCCGACCCTTGGCCGGACGCCGGTTCTCCACCCCTCGGACACTCACGTCCCCCGGGGTACTTGCATGTCACACGGACACATCCGCCACACACTCGTCCGTCTTTCACATAAGAACCCTCGGTAAGCCTCCGAAAGGCCCCCGCGCGGGCTTGCGGATTTCTCGTAAGGAATGCATGGCGGTCCGGGAAATTGATCTTCGGTCGATCTCCGGGGCGATCTCGGGCCGATCTCCGCGCGATCTCGGGCCCGCGTGATCAATTCCGGATTCGTCTCGCACGCGGCTCCGGTGACCGAACGGAGTAGCGGAAGATGGGCTCCCGGAACCCGACAAATCTGGACGTTCGGGCACGTGGGAGGGGATCGGGGGTGTTGTAACGTGCGCGTTTCTCCCCGCCGGGACAGCCGCTCCGACCTGCGAATACCGTCGTCCGCGGCCCCTCCGAAGCACGTTCCTGTTGGGATTGTCAAGCCCCGAGATATGCCCTGACCTGCGAAAACGCCATTCAGAACACGCGGTTTCCGTGTTACCCTGGATAGCCACGGAAGGGGTACCTGTCACATGACGTTCAAGGTTGGCGACACCGTGGTCTATCCCCATCACGGGGCCGCGCTGATCGAGGCTATCGAAACTCGCCAGATCAAAGGCGTGGACAAGACCTACTTGGTCCTGAAGGTCGCCCAGGGTGACCTGACAGTGCGTGTGCCAGCGGACAATGCGGAGTTCGTCGGCGTGCGTGATGTGGTCGGTCAGGAAGGGCTGGACCGGGTCTTCGAGGTACTGCGCGCGCCGTACGCCGAAGAGCCCACCAACTGGTCCCGTCGTTACAAGGCAAATCTCGAAAAGCTCGCCTCCGGCGATGTCATCAAGGTGGCGGAGGTAGTCCGTGACCTGTGGCGTCGTGAGCGCGAGCGTGGACTCTCCGCCGGCGAGAAGCGCATGCTCGCCAAGGCCCGCCAGATCCTGGTGAGCGAGCTCGCCCTCGCGGAGAACACCAACGAGGACAAGGCCGAGGCACTGCTCGACGAGGTCCTCGCGTCCTGACGCCCGTCGCGCTCTGATCGCTTTCTGACCAGAGGTGAAACGAGCGGTTCGGCGCAATGAAATGCCGCGGTGCCCGATGACGTATTCATGTCGCCGGGCGCTGCGGCATGTTCGTACCCCGGCCCGTTCGAACCCGGGGCACGTCATACCGGGAAACCCTGCACTCGGACGGCCCTCAGAATTCAGGGATCCGATACTCGGAGTGCCGGGCCCGGACAGTTGGCTCGACCATCTTCACGGAAGGGTCCGGTCAAGGCGTCGCGCCCGGCACTCCCCCAGCCCGTCGGCCGGGGTACGCCCAGGCCATACCCACGTCGGCCGAGCATACAAACCTGACAGGAACCGATGTCTGACGATTCGCGCCCCACGCCTCCCGGGGCCCGTACGGCGGCCGTGATTCCGGCCGCAGGCCGAGGCGTACGCCTCGGCCCGGGCGCTCCCAAAGCGCTCCGCGCGCTGAACGGCACGCCCATGCTGATCCACGCGGTGCGGGCCATGGCCGCGTCGCGTGCCGTCTCCCTCGTCGTCGTCGTGGCGCCGCCCGACGGAGCCGCCGAGGTCAAGACGCTGCTCGACTCGCACGCCCTGCCCGAGCGGACCGAGTTCCTCGTCGTGCCCGGCGGCGACAGCCGCCAGGACTCCGTGCGGCTCGGCCTCGACGCGCTGCCGTCCGGCATCGACATCGTGCTCGTGCACGACGCGGCCCGCCCGCTGGTACCCGTCGACACGGTCGACGGCGTCATCGAGGCGGTACGCGACGGGGCTCCCGCGGTCGTGCCCGCGCTGCCGCTCACGGACACCGTCAAGCAGGTCGAGCCCGCGGACACGGCCGGCGAGCCCGAGCCCGTGGTCGCCACTCCGGACCGGGCGCGCCTGCGTGCCGTCCAGACGCCGCAGGGCTTCGACCGCGACACCCTCGTACGGGCCCACGCGACGGTCACGGACAATGTCACCGACGACGCGAGCATGGTCGAGCAGCTCGGGCTGCGGGTCGTGGTCGTGCCAGGCCACGAGGAGGCGTTCAAGGTGACACGTCCGCTGGACCTGATCCTCGCGGAGGCGGTCCTGACGCGGCGGAGGCTGAACGATGGCTTCTGAGAGTCCCGAGGGCTCCGGGGCACCGCTGTTGCCGCAGGTCGGTATCGGTACCGACATCCATGCCTTCGAAGAGGGCCGTGAGCTGTGGTGCGCCGGGCTGAAGTGGGAGGGCCAGGGCCCCGGGCTCGCGGGCCACTCCGACGCGGACGTCGTCGCGCACGCGGCGTGCAACGCGCTGTTCTCCGCGGCGGGGCTCGGCGATCTCGGGCAGCACTTCGGTACGGGGCGGCCCGAGTGGTCCGGGGCGTCCGGCGTGACGCTGCTGACCGAGGCGGCCCGGATCGTCCGTGCGGCCGGTTTCACGATCGGCAATGTCGCCGTGCAGGTCGTCGGGCCCCGCCCGAAGATCGGGAAGCGGCGGGACGAGGCGCAGGCGGTTCTCTCCGAGGCGGTGGGGGCGCCGGTGTCGGTGTCCGGGGCGACGACGGACGGGCTCGGGTTCGCCGGGCGCGACGAGGGGTTGATGGCGGTGGCGACGGCGTTGGTTGCGCGGGTGGGTTGACGGGGGGTTTCTCGCCCCCGCCGCCCTTACCCTCCCCCATCGTCACTGCATGGGGCTGCGCCCCTCGCCCCCGTATCGCGCTGACGCGCTCGTCCTCAAACGCCGGACGGGCTGAAGATTCGCGGACGGGCTGGAGATGTCCGCCGGTCCGGCTGTCTCTCAGCCCGTCCGGCGTTTGAGGACCGGGGGTTCGGGGGCGGAGCCCCCGAGGCAGCTGCGGGACGGGTAGGGGCGGCGGGGGCGAGGGAAAAGCCGGTTCGCGTCACCGGTGGGGCACAGATGTCACGAATACGTGTCCCATACGGGACAAGGGTCGCGGGGCACGGGTCACCGCGCACTACCCTGGTGTGGTGACTATTCGCCTGTACGACACCAGCGCCCGGCAGATTCGCGATTTCACCCCGATCACGCCGGGTTGTGTCTCGATCTACCTGTGTGGCGCCACGGTGCAGGCGGCCCCGCACATCGGCCACATCCGGTCAGGGCTCAACTTCGACATCATGCGCCGCTGGTTCGAGTACCGCGGCTACGACGTCACGTTCGTCCGCAACGTGACGGACATCGACGACAAGATCATCAGGAAGTCGGCGGAGCAGGACAGGCCCTGGTGGTCGATCGGCTACGAGAACGAGCGCGCGTTCAACGACGGCTACACGGCGCTCGGCTGCCTCCCGCCCACGTACGAGCCGCGCGCCACCGGCCACATCACCGAGATGGTCGAGATGATGCGCGGGCTCATCGAGCGTGGTCACGCGTACGAGGCCGACGGCAACGTCTACTTCGACGTACGGTCCCTGCCCGGCTACCTCTCCCTGTCCAACCAGGACCTGGACGAGCTGCGCCAGCCCGCCGAGGACGGCGAGACCGGCAAGCGGGACCCGCGGGACTTCGCCATGTGGAAGGCCGTCAAGCCCGGCGAGCCGTCCTGGGAGACGCCCTGGGGGCGCGGCCGGCCCGGCTGGCACCTGGAGTGCAGTGCCATGGCGCACAAGTACCTGGGCTCCGCCTTCGACATCCACGGCGGCGGCATCGACCTGATCTTCCCGCACCACGAGAACGAGATCGCCCAGGCCGTCGGCTTCGGCGACGAGTTCGCGCACTACTGGGTGCACAACTCATGGGTGACCATGAGCGGCGAGAAGATGTCGAAGTCGCTCGGCAACAGCGTGCTCGTGAGCGAGATGGTCAAGGCGTGGCGGCCCATCGTGCTCCGTTACTACCTGGGCACCCCGCACTACCGCTCCACCATCGAGTACAGCGAAGAGGCACTGCGCGAGGCCGAGTCGGCGTTCGCGCGGATCGAGGGCTTCGTGCAGCGCGTGGTGGAGAAGGCCGGGGGGCCGGTCGAGCCCGCGGCCGAGGTGCCGCCGGCGTTCGCCGAGGCGATGGACGACGACCTGGGTGTCCCGCAGGCCCTCGCCGTCGTGCACACCACGGTCCGCCAAGGGAACTCCGCGCTGGCCGCCGACGACAAGGAGGCGGCCGTCGCCCGGCTCGCCGAGGTCAGGGCCATGCTCGCGGTCCTCGGCCTCGACCCGCTCGACCCGCACTGGGCGGGCGAGAGCGACCGCGGCGAGGACCTCCACGGAGTCGTCGACACGCTCGTACGGCTGGTGCTGCAGCAGCGCGAGTCCGCCCGTGTCCGCAAGGACTGGGCCACCGCCGACGCCATCCGGGACCAGCTCAACCAGTCCGGGCTCGTCATCGAGGACGGTCCCCAGGGACCGCGCTGGACCCTCGGCCCGCGCTGACCATTTCTTGATCGATTGTGCCGTCCGGGTGTCCGGGCGGCACACTTCATGTACGTACGTCATTTCGCAGGCGTGGTTCTCGCCCGCACAGCGGAGATGTACGCCCGTAGACCACAGTCGTACACCCGTACGCGTTCACACAGACAGGTAGGTCATGGCCGCTAACAACCGCCGCATGTCCGGCAAGAAGGGCGCGCAGGTCGGCAGTGGCGGCCAGCGACGCCGGGGCCTCGAAGGCAAGGGCCCCACCCCGCCCGCCGAGGCGCGCAAGGGACACAAGAAGAACCGCATCGCCGGCGCCAAGGCCAAGCAGCTCGTGCGCAAGCCCTCGCCGCGCGGCGGCCGGGGCGGCAAGGGCACGTCCGAGATGGTCGTCGGGCGCAACTCCGTCGTCGAGGCGCTGCGCGAGGGCGTCCCCGCGACGATGCTGTACGTCCAGCAGTTCATCGACAACGACGAGCGGGTGCGCGAGGCGCTCCAGCTCGCCGCGGAGCGCGGCGGCATCCACCTCATGGAGGCCCCGCGCCCCGAGCTGGACCGCATGACCAACGGGCTCAACCACCAGGGTCTCGTCCTCCAGGTCCCGCCGTACGAGTACGCGCACCCGGAGGACCTCGCGGCCGCCGCGTACGACGCGGGCGTGGACCCGCTGATCGTCGCCCTCGACGGGGTGACGGACCCGCGCAACCTCGGTGCCGTCGTCCGCTCCGTCTCCGCCTTCGGCGGTCACGGCGTGGTCGTGCCCGAGCGCCGCGCGGCCGGCATGACCGCCGGTGCGTGGAAGACGTCCGCCGGTGCCGCGGCCCGTACGCCCGTCGCCCGCGCGTCGAACCTGACGCGGGCCCTGGAGGCGTACAAGAAGGCCGGGATCATCGTGGTCGGGCTCGCCGCGGACGGCGAGGCCACGGTCGGTGACCTGGAGGCCCTCGGCGGGCCCGTCGTCATCGTCGTCGGCAGCGAGGGGAAGGGGCTCTCCCGACTCGTCGGGGAGACCTGTGACTTCCGGGTCCGGATTCCCATGCCGGGTGGGACCGAGTCGCTGAACGCGGGTGTGGCGGCGGGAGTTGTGCTGTACGAGGCTTCGCGCAAGCGGGGTTAGTCGGGGCTCGGCTGCCCCCGGGCGGTCGTCAGGCCGCGGGTGTGTGGGGGCTGGTCGCGCACCCGCGGCGGAGCCGCATGTGTCACAGCCCCGCGGCCTGACGGGGGCTGGGTTGATCTTGACGGAGTCCGGACAGATCCGGCCGGTCAAAGCAGTGTCCTAAACACACGTCACTCGGTTAGATGAGTGTGGACACCAGAACACCCCGCACACCCACGGGGGACAGCTCGTTGGGATTCGACGACGCTCCCGCGCTGAGCATGGTGAAGGTGCCGAGCGATCCGGCGCAGGTCATCGTCAATCATGCGAGCTTCCGCGTGCAGCTGAACACCGCGCCGCGGGCCCAGTCCCCGCGTGCCGCGCGGAACTTGAGCTCCGGCGGCGACACCGCGCGCGTCCCCGTAGTCGGCACCGCCGCAGGCACCCGCCGCCGCGCGCCCGTCGTCTGGAGCGGGAAGTCCGCCCCCGACGACACGGGCGCCACCCGGCTGTTGCAGGCCGTGCGGAGCACGAGCCTGCGCCACGGCGCCGAGGCGCCGGCGGGCGAAGGCGGCGCGACCCAGGTCATCCCGCGTGTCGAAGGCGAAGGACCCTCCGGGTTCGACGTCGACGCCACCGTCGAGACCCCGACCGTCCGCGGCCCCGAACGCCTCCTGCCGCAGCAGATGCGCAGCGCGGGCAGCGCCTACGAGGAGCTCGACGAACCCCCGTACGCGGAGGGCGACTTCGAGGACGACTCCTACGAGGACGACGACTACCGGGACGAGGACGACGGGGCGCTCAAGCGGCACGGAGCCGCCCCCGTCCGGCACGGGTACTACCCCGGCCGCCGGATGAACCTCGGCGTCGTCCTGCTCCCCATGCGCGTCTTCCTCGGCTTCATCTCCATCTACGCAGGCATGGGCAAGCTCTGCGACCCCGTCTACTTCGACGGCGGCAAGCGCGGCTCCATGGTCAAGTGGCTCAACTCGCTGCACCCCTGGGAACTCGCCGAGCCACTGCGCGAGTTCGCACTCCAGCACCCCGTCGGCGCCGGACTCCTCATCGCCTTCTTCCAGGTGATCGTCGGCGTCCTCACCGTCCTCGGTCTGTGGCAGCGGGTCGCGGCGGTCGTCGGCGCACTGCTGTCGGCGGCGCTGCTGCTCACCGTCAGCTGGAAGTCCGTCCCCGCCTACGACGCGCCCGACATCATCTACCTGGCCGCCTGGTCGCCGCTGATCATCGCGGGCGCCCCGGTCTACTCCATCGACGGCCGCCTCGCGGGCGAGGCCTGGCGCACCCTCGGGCCGCGCGCCGAGATCTGGGAACTGCGCCGCCGCGTACTGCGGCGCGGCGCGCTCGTCACGGCCATCGTCGTCGGACTCACGCTGCTCATCGGCTCGATGCTCGGCGGCGCCGTCCGCGACTCCGACCGCGTGGTCGTGCCCGGTCCGGGCGAGGCACCGCGCAACGAACTGCCCGGCTCCGCGCTCCCGGAGGAGCCCGGCGCGCGCCGCGACCGCCAGAGCCCGTCGGCGTCGGCCGACTCGCCCACGCGCGGCGCGACCTCGGCCAGCCCGTCGGGCGCCGCGACCTCGCCCGGCGCGACGGCCCGTGAGACGGCCGGCGCCACCGCGGGCCAGCCCAGCCAGACACAGGGCTCGGGCCAGGCCCCGCCGCAGCAGTCGGCGCCCCCGCAGGCGCCCGCGACCACCGCGGGACCGTCCTCCTCGGGCGGCGGCGGTACCGCCACGGGCGGCGGCACGGGCTCGGGCGGTGGCACCGGCTCCGGAGGCGGCACGGGCGGCGGGAGCGGCTCAGGCGGCTCCAGCGGCTCCGGCGGCAACTCCAAGCTGGTGGGCGGTCTGCTCGGCTGAGAAGCCCGTACGACGCCGATGGGCCCCGCACCTGACCGGTGCGGGGCCCATCGGCGTACGGGCCGGTCGTTTCGCTTGTCTCCGCGGGCCGGCTGGGTGTTTCAGAAGGCGCTCAACGGCCCAGCGCCGCCAGCTCCTTGGCCGCCTCCGTGAGGTCCTTCGCGGTGTCGATGGCGCGCCAGTAGGCGCCCTGCGGGATCGGATAGCCGGCCAGCCGGCGCTCGCGGGCCAGCCGCGGGAACGTGGAGCGCTCGTGGTCACCGAGCGCGGGCAGCAGCTCGGCGAACTCGGGGGAGAACACGTACACACCCGCGTTGATGCCGTGCGCGGTCGGCGGGGCCTCGATGAAGTCCGTGATGTGACCGAAGTCGTCGGTCTGCACGGCGCCCCACGGGAGACGGGGGCGGGCCAGCGCGAGGGTCGCCACCGCGTCGCGCTCGGTGTGGAAGTCCGCCATGTCGCGCAGCGAGAAACGGGTCCAGATGTCACCGTTCGTCGCGTACCAGGGGCGGTCCGGGTGGGGCAGGTGCTTGGCGGCGTACTTGAGACCGCCGCCGCGGCCCAGGGGCTCCGACTCGACCACGGTGGTCACGGAGACGGGCAGATCCGCCGACTCCAGCCACTCCTGGAGGACTTCGGCGAGATGACCGCAGGAGACGACGACGTCGGTGACGCCCTCCTCGGCGAGCCAGGTCAGCTGATGGCCGATGATCGGAGTCCCGGTGCCGGGGATCTCGACCATCGGCTTCGGACGGTCGTCGGTGTAGGGACGCAGCCTTGAGCCCTGGCCGCCGGCCAGGACGACGGCTTGAACGGGGCGCGACGCTGCGTTCGGATCGGTCATGCCCGAACTTTACGTGGCGCCCCGCGGGTTTTGCGGGTGGGTGTGGGACTGGCTGAGCGGGTGGATGGCCGCGGGTCCGTGAGGGCTGGTCGCGCCCCTGCGGCGGAGCCGCACGTGTCACAGCCCCGCGCCCCTTGCGGGGCCGGGGTGCGGCCCGGCGCCCCCAACGGGTACGTGCCCCCTGCCGGCTCAGGCGTGCTGGGCTGCCACGCCCGTGGCGAAGGACGTGTCGCAGACCGGGCGGGCGAACGACTGGGCGCGGACCGGGCCGTACGCACGCACCGCCGCGCGGCCCAGCGCACGGGCGATGGAGGCACAGTGCCTGCCGAGGGACGGACGGCCGTTCACAGCCTCCTGGAGATGGGTGAGGGCGACCCCCGGGTTCTTCTCCTGGAGCTCCAGGAGAAGCTTGTCGCGCAGCACGTCGTGCGGAGCGCGGGACGGTGCGCGCCGGGAGACGTCCTCGGCGGATGCGGCGAGGGCCGACGTCGAGGATTCGTTCCCCGACCAGTTGACCCGGGTGACCGCGAGCGTCCCGGAGAGCACCAGGACGACGGGCAGAACGAGGGCGAGAGTACGGCCGATCCGGCGGGCCGGACCGCGGCCGTGTCGAGTCGGTCGGCCGGAGGGGCCGCGGCCGTGTCGCGTCGAGTGGTTAGTGGAGTGCTTCACGCGAGTGAGGGTAGCGCGGGGTAATGATTTGGCGACATTTAGTAATCAGTTCGGGGGACGGGTGAACGCCCGTTTTCGAGTTTGATGTTGACGAACAGATGTCGAAATGACCGGTCTGCCGGGGTATTTGTCGACAACGAAGAAGGCCCCGCAGCGGACTGCGGGGCCTTCTTCGTCAACCTGGGTGAATTCTCCGGGATCCTCCCGGCCGGTCGGTGCGGTTGCGCGATCAGTCGGTGAGGCGCTCACCGGTGGAGGTCGAGAACACGTGGGTCTCGCCCGCGCGCGGCACGACGTGCAGCGTCGAGCCCTTCTCCGGGACCGCGCGGCCGCTGACGCGGACGACCAGGTCCTTGATGTCTTCGCCGACCTTGGCGCTGCCGTAGACGTAACCGTCGGCGCCGAGCTCCTCGACGACGTTCACGGTGACGGCGAGGCCGGCCGGGGCGTCCGCGGTCTCCTTCGACAGGGTCGCGGCGGCGGCGCCGCCCTGCTCGACGATGTCGAAGTGCTCGGGACGGACACCGACCGTGACCGTACGGTCACCCTTGTCGGAGGCGGTCTTGAGGGCCTCGCGGTTGACGGGCACCACGCTGTTGCCGAACTTCACGCCGCCGTCGGTGATCGGGACCTCGACCAGGTTCATGGCCGGGGAGCCGATGAAGCCGGCCACGAAGAGGTTCGCCGGGCGGTCGTACATGTTGCGCGGCGAGTCGACCTGCTGGAGCAGACCGTCCTTGAGGACCGCCACGCGGTCGCCCATCGTCATGGCCTCGACCTGGTCGTGGGTCACGTACACCGTGGTGATGCCGAGGCGGCGCTGCAGCGACGCGATCTGCGTACGGGTCGAGACACGGAGCTTGGCGTCGAGGTTCGACAGCGGCTCGTCCATGAGGAACACCTGGGGCTCACGCACGATGGCGCGGCCCATGGCGACACGCTGGCGCTGACCGCCGGAGAGGGCCTTCGGCTTGCGGCCGAGGTACTCGGTGAGGTCGAGGATCTTCGCCGCGTCCTCGACCTTCTGGCGGATCTCGGCCTTGTTGATGCCGGCGATCTTGAGCGCGAAGCCCATGTTGTCCGCGACCGTCATGTGCGGGTACAGCGCGTAGTTCTGGAACACCATGGCGATGTCCCGGTCCTTGGGCGGCAGGTGCGTGACGTCGCGGTCACCGATGTGGATGGAACCGCCGTTGACGTCCTCAAGACCCGCGAGCATCCGCAGGGAGGTGGACTTTCCGCAGCCGGAGGGACCGACGAGGACGAGGAACTCGCCGTCCGCGACGTCGAGCTCAAGCTGGTCGACGGCGGGCTTGTCGCCACCCGGGTAGATGCGGGTCGCCTTGTTGAACGAGACAGTGGCCATGGTGAGGGGCCCCCTTCACCGGCAGGAACGTGCCGGACGATCCGTTGTAAAGGTGGTGTACCGCTACGGAACGATCCGTAGTGGTGTAGTCCACACGAGCGGACTGGTTCAGGACGCTACCCCGCGTTCACACGTTCTGTCAGTACTCGGTGGGTAATGAAGTTCGAGATAATTTTCGACGGGGCCCCGCTGTGACGTGGGTACACTGCTTCGGGCGTGCCTGCGTGTACGCACAGGCACGCCCGCGTGCAGGCCTCCTTAGCTCAGTCCGGCCAGAGCAACGCACTTGTAATGCGTAGGTCGTCGGTTCGAATCCGACAGGGGGCTCTTGATGTCGTGCCGGGAGGTCCGGGTCACTCGGTGGCCCGGACCTTCTGCGTGGGGAGGCCGGCCGCCCGGGCGATGACCCGGGCCGTGCGCAGGCCCTCCCGGTGGGCCGAGCCCGAGTGGGCCGGGCGGCAGCGGCCCCATTCCGGGGAGTACTCGGCCATGACCGCGCCCGGGTGGTCCGTGGTGAGTTCCGTGAGCGGGGCCTGGCGGCCGCAGGCGGCCAGGACCGACTGGAACTCGCCCGCGTTGGCGAAGTCGCACACCGTGTCCTCCCTGCCGTGCACCAGGTGGATGGGGAGGGGCGGCGCGGAGGCGCAGACGGCCATGGGGGAGGGCAGGCCGAGGAGGGGTTCGGGCTGGTTGTAGCGGGCCGAGATGCCGACCACGGCGGCCGGGCGCCAGCCCTCCGGCGGGTCCGGCCGCAGGGCCGTGGCCATCGCGGCGCGCCCGCCCAGGGACCAGCCGACGAGGACGACCTCCGCCGGGTCGCGTACGAAGTCCCAGGTGAAGCGGAGCGACGCGGCGAGCTGGGGACGGCCGCCGTCGGGGGCGTCCGGGTGCCAGTCGGGGACTATCACGGTGGCGCCGAGGCGGGCGACCTCCGCCGCCAGCGCGCCCAGGACGTCCCGTTCGGCGGGGCCGCGGCCGTGCCAGAGCAGGACCGTCGGGGCGTCCGGGGCGGCGGCGCGATGGATGTCGAGGAGCTGACCGTCGGACGAGTAGCGGACGGTGTCCATGACTGCGGTGCTCATGGGGTTCCCCTGTCTCTCAGCGGCCCGCGACCCGGTCGGCGATACGCGCGATCCGGGACGACTGTGCGGCATGGGTGGTGACTTCGCGGCGGTCGGCGGCTCGATACGTCGCGTACATGCCGTGTACCCCGAGCCAGCGGAAAGGTTCGGGTTCCCACTTGCGGACCTTGTGTTCGACCCAGGGGAGTGTGGTGAGGTCGGTGGCGCCCGACTGACCCGAGTCCCGCTGGACCAGGTCCCGGAGCGTGCGGGCGGCGAGATTGGCCGTGGCCACTCCGGAGCCCACGTAGCCGCCCGCCCAGCCGAGGCCCGTGGAGCGGTCGAGGGTGACCGACGCGCACCAGTCGCGCGGTACGCCGAGCACACCCGACCAGGCGTGCGCCACGGCGATGCCCGAGAGCTGGGGGAAGAGGCGGACGAGAAGTTCGCGCAGCGCCTCGACCGTCGACGCCTGCGTACGGCCGTCGTTGTCCGTACGGGAACCGTAACGGTACGGAACTCCACGGCCACCGAGCGCGATCCGGTCGTCGGCGGTGCGCTGGGCGTACATGTAGGCGTGGGCCATGTCGCCGAGGGTCTCCCGGCCCTCCCAGCCGACCGACTCCCACTGGGCGGGCGTCAGCGGCTCGGTGGCGATCATCGACGAGTTCATGGGGAGCCAGGTGCGCTTCTGGCCCTTGAGGGAGGCCGTGAAGCCCTCCGTGCAGCGCAGGATGTAGGGGGCGCGGACCGTTCCGTACGGGGTGACGGCGCGCTTCGGTCTGATCTCGGTGACGGGTGTCGACTCGTGGATCGTGACGCCGAGTGCCTCCACGGCCGCCGCGAGGCCCTTGAGCAGCTTGACCGGGTGCAGCCGGGCGCCGTGCGGGGTCCAGGTGGAACCGACGGCGTCCGCGACCCGGACCCGGTCCGCGGTCTCGCGCGCGCCGTACAGCTCGCGGTCCTCCTCCCCGTACGAGAGTTCCGTGTCGTGGAAGGTCTTGAGGCGGGACATCTGGGCGGGCGTGCACGCGACTTCGAGTACGCCTCCCTGGTGGATGTCCGCCTCGATGTTCTCCTCCGCGGCGACCCTGACGACCTCGGCGACCGTGGCGTTCATGGCCTCCTGGAGGCGCACGGCGGCCTCGTGGCCGTGCAGGCGCACGTACCGGTCGCGGCCCGCGATGCCGTTGTAGAGCCAGCCGCCGTTGCGGCCGGAGGCGCCGTAGCCGCAGAACTTCTGCTCCAGGACGGTGATCCGCAGGAAGGGCGCGGCCTTCTTGAGGTAGTACGCGGTCCACAGCCCGGTGTAGCCGCCGCCGACGATCACCACGTCGGCGCTCGCGTCACCCGGGAGGGACTCCCGGGGGAAGGGAAGGCCGTCCTCGGCGTACCAGAACGATATGCCGCCGTTGACGGTGGTGCGGGGCGCGCGTGGTGACGGGGCCGTGGGGGGCGCGTAAGGCGCGGGGGGTGTGCTGTCCGTGTCGGACGCGCTGTCCGCGTTCTCCGTGCTGCTCATGCGCGGTGACGTTAGCTTCTCCAGGTGGTGGGTGTCTCCTTCGGATTTCGTGGTTCTGGAGAGGGTGGGGGTGGTGAAGGTGGGATTTGGGCGGCTGCTGGAGCGGGGCGGACGGTTCCTGGAGCAGTGGGGGCTGCGTCAGGAGGGGGCGCCGATGAGCGGGCAGGTCTCGGTCGTGCTGCCGGTGGTGCGCGGCGACGGGACACCGGCCGTACTGAAGCTGCAGGACGTCGATGAGGAGACGGCCGGTGAGGGGCCGGCGCTGCGGACCTGGGGCGGCGACGGGGCCGTACGGCTGCTGGACGAGGACGCGGCGACCGGCACGCTGCTGCTGGAACGGCTCGACGAGGACCGGCCGTTGGCCGATGTGCCGGATGTGATGAAGGCGACGTCGATCCTGGCCGGGCTGCTGGCGCGGATCACGGCTGTGCCCGCGCCGGCGGGTCTGCGGCGGCTGGACTCCGTCACCGCGGGCATGTTCGAGCGGCTGCCCCCGGTGCTGGAGTCCCTCGCGGCGGAGGACGACCGGCGGCTGCTCGCGGACTGCGCGGCGGCCGTGCGCGAGGTCGCGGGCGAGCCGGGGGACCGGCTGCTGCACTGGGATCTGCACTTCGAGAACGTCCTCGCCGCCGACCGCGAACCCTGGCTCGTCATCGACCCGAAGCCGCTCGCCGGTGATCCCTGCTTCGATCTGCTGCCCGCCCTCTGGAACCGGTTCGAGGAGGGGATGTTCACGCGCCGCTTCGACCTGATGACGGAGGTGCTGGGGGTGGATCGGGGACGGGCGCGCGCCTGGACCTTGGGGCGGGTGCTTCAGAACTCGCTGTGGCAGGTCGAGGAGGGGGAGGGGCTGGACGAGGAGCAGGTGGCCATCGCGTTGCTGTTGTTGGGGCGTTGAGGAGGGAGGGGAAGGGGGGAAGGAAGGGCTGGGGTCGTGGAGGGTCAGGGTTCCAGGATCACCTTGCCGTGTGTGGCCCTGGTCTCCAGCGCGCGGTGCGCTGCGGCCGCTTCCGCGAGGGGGAAGCGGTGGATCGCCGGGACCAGGCGGCCCTCTGCTGCTTCGGCGAGGGCGCGCAGTTCCAGGGTGCGGATCGGGTTGGGGCCGCCCGCCTTCTGCATCATGGCGGGGCCGAGGACCGACAGGGACACGCCTTCGACGAGGTACGGGGTGCCGTCGTGCAGGCCCGTGCCCGACCAGCCGAAGACGATGTGGCTGCCTCGGGGGTGAGGGGGGTGTGGTGCGTGCGGTGTGCGGGGCGTGAGGAGTGCGACTGCCTTGCGGGCCGTTTCGCCGCCCACGCCGTCGAAGACCACTGTGGCCGGGCGGTTGCCGAGGAACCGCCTCACCTGGTCCGGCCAGTCAGGGTCCAAGTAGTCGACTGCCAGGTCCGCGCCGTTCTTCTCGACCCGCGCCACCTTGTCCGAACCGCCCGCCAGGCCGATCACCGTGGCGCCCGCGTTCTTCGCGTACTGCACGAGCAGGGTGCCGATGCCGCCCGCCGCGGCGGGGATCACGGCGACGGAATCGGGGGTCAGTTCGGCGAACTGGAGGATCCCCATCGTCGTACGGCCCGTGCCGATCATCGCGACCGCTTGGGCGAAGTCCAGGTTCCCGGGGATCTCGTGGACGCGGTCGACGTCTGTGACGGCCAGTTCCGCGTAGCCGCCGGGGTTGAGGCCGAGATGGGCCACGACCTGTTTGCCGAGCCACAGGGCGGCCACGCCCTCGCCGAGGGATTCGACCGTGCCGGCGACCTCTCGGCCGGGGATCGTGGGGAGGTCGGGCAGTTCCGGGTACGGGCCCTTGACGCCTGCCCGGAGCGCGGTGTCCAGGAGATGTACGCCGGCGGCCGCGACCTTGATACGGACCTGGCCGGGGGCGGGGACGGGGGCTTCCGTTCGCTCGTACGTAAGGTTCTCGGGCGGGCCGAAGGTGTGGAGGCGGGTGGCTTGCATGGGTCCCCCTGGGAGGCGTGGCTGCGGAGTCGCGTCGGGCTTGGGGCGGGGTGCGCGACTGCCAGTTTTTGACCTCAAGCGTGCTTGAGGTCAAGGCCTGCCCTGGTGCGGATCCTGAAGGCCAGGGACACCGCCTCCAGCGCGCTGTTGAAGGACACCTCGGACAGCACGCCGGGGGCCGCCACCTGGTCGCCCGCCAGGTAGACGTCGTCGCCTCGGTCCACGCGTGGGCGGTCGCGCCAGCTCGTGCCCGGGGGATCGACCGCGCCCGTGCGGCCGTTCGCCAGTGCCTCCCGGCGGTACGTGACCCGGTCGCGCCAGGCCGGGAAGGCCAGGTCGAGGAGTTGCTCGGCGCGGGCGATGCCGTCCGCGCGGGACTCGTGCGGTGCGATCGGGATCTGACCCTGGAGAAGCTGTTCGCCGGGCGGGGCGAGGGTACGGTCCTGGGCCGTGAACCGCTCGATCCAGCCCGGGGCGTCGAGGTCGGAGACGGCGAACGCGTCGCCGCGGCGGGTGCGGACGGCCAGGTCGATCAGGGCCGTACGGCCGCTCGGCCAGGTCAGGGAGCTGTCCCGGAGGAGCGTGCGGGCCGCGTCCAGGGAGGTGGCCACGATGACCGGGCCGTGGTCGGCGGGCAGTGCGGCGACGCGGGCCAGGGTCTCCACCCGTACGCCGAGGTTCCAGGCGCGGCCCGCCATCCTGTCGATGACGCCCGCCCAGCCGCCGCGCGGGTAGTGCGCCTCCGGGGGGAGCTTCGTGGCGCGGCGCAGGCGTTCCTGGACGAAGGCCGCGGAGAGGGTGCCCGGGGCGTGGTGGAAGAGGGCGACCGCGGAGTAGTGGGCTGCGGCGGTCGCGCCCTCCTCGCCCGCGATGTCCGTGGCCCAGGTGGTGAAATCCTGGTCGACGGGTGCCTGTTGGGGCGTGCGGCGGAGGAGTTTCAGCATCGACAGGGGTGGGGTGCGGCGCAGGGCGCCGTTGTGGCGGAGGCGGAGGCGGGCCGCTTCCAGGGGTGGCAGCGGGGCCAGTTCACCGAGCAGGCCGCGCTGCTTGAGCCAGGTCCAGTGGGGGCCGCCCTTGTAGAGGGCGTGGGGGCCCTCGTTCGTCCTGTACGGGCCCTCGGCGGTGCGGGCTCGGCCGCCGAGGGTGTGATGGGCCTCGTACACGGTGACCTTGGCGCCTGCCTCCGCGGCGGTGATGGCGGCGGTGAGGCCGGCGAAGCCGCCGCCGATGATCGTGATGCGGTGCATGGGTGGGTCTCCGTTCTGGGCTGTTTCTGGGTTGTCGTCATGACTCCTGGCGGGCTCGGGATGTGACATCCGGGGATCTTGGGTGGGTGGGGGGGAGATGGAGGGGATGGAGGGGGCTCTTGGGGGGCGGGGTGTTGTCAGTGGTGGGGTGCAGGATGGGGGGATGGTGAGCAGAGCGGTGAAGGTGAAGGGTGCGCGGCGGCCCGAGGTGCGGCTGCCGTCGCTGGAGCCGTTCGAGGGTGGTGGGCTTGAGCCGGACGGGGACTATGACGGGCTGCGGTTCACCGACGTGGACTTCGTGGGGCAGGACGGTGGGGGTGCGCGGTTCATGGACTGCGCGCTGACGGGGTGCGCGGTCGACGAGACGCGGCTGCATCATGCGCGGGTGCTGGATTCCGTGCTCACCGGGATGCGGGGGGTGGGGACGGACTTCGGGTCGGCGACCTTCCGGGACGTGGAAGTGGTCGACGCCCGGCTGGGCGGGGTGCAGATGCATGGCGCCGTGCTGGAGCGGGTGGTCTTCCGTGGGGGGAAGATCGACTACCTGAATCTGCGGGAGGCTCGGATCCGGGATGTGGTGTTCGAGGGGTGCGTGCTGGTCGAGCCGGACTTCGGGGGTGCTCGGCTGGAGCGGGTCGAATTCGTGGACTGTGTGCTGAAGGGGGCGGACTTCAGCGGGGTGTCGCTGACGGACGTGGATCTGCGGCGGGCCGCGGAGGTGGGGTTCTCGCGGGGGGTTGATCGGCTGGCGGGGGCTGTGATCAGTCCGGCGCAGTTGTTGGATCTTGCGGGGGTGTTTGCTGCGGAGGTGGGGGTTCGGGTGGTGGGGGTTGATGTGTGACTTTTTGAGCGCGTTTCGCCGTCTGGCGGGGGTGAGGGTGAGGGCCGGGGGTGCGGCGGGGGTGGGAGCGGGCCGTGCCGGTACGTCGAGCCCGCCGCCCCCGGGTGTACTGCTCTTGGTCTTGTCGGGCGCCCCTTCCTGGAGGAGCCCTACGCGGCGGGCTTTCGACGTACCGGCACGGCCCGCTCCCGCGCCGTCGCCGGGTGCCGGGGGCTTTGTGGGCTGGCTGCGGCCGGGCGTTCGTCTTTCAGCCCGTCCGGCGTTTGAGGACGAGGCCGTTCAGGCCGATGGGGGGTCTGGGGGCGCAGCCCTCAGGGAGGGTGCGCTAGGTGTCAGGGGAGGCGGGGGAAGCGGGCCTCAAGGTTCCAGATTGCCGGGTTGTCGCGGAGCGCCTCGTGGAGGTCGGTCAGGTCGGCCAGGATGTCGTGGAGGAAGTCCCGGGCCTCACGGCGGAGTTCGGCGTGGGAGAAGGTGAGCGGGGGCTCGTCGGCGGGCATCCAGTCGGACTCGATGTCGACCCAGCCGAAGCGGCGCTCGAAGAGCATGCGGTCGGTGGACTCGGTGAAGTCCAGTTCGGCGCGCTGGGGGCGGGAGGCCCTGCTGCCCATGGGGTCCTGGTCGAGCTGTTCGACGATGTCGCACAGGGCCCACGCGAAGTCGAGCACCGGCACCCATCCCCAGCCTGTGGACAGCTCCCGGTCCGCCTTCGTGTCGGCGAGGTAGACGTCCCCGCAGAACAGGTCGTGGCGGAGAGCGTGGACGTCCGCACGGCGGTAGTCGGTCTGCGGGGGGTCCGGGAAGCGCGAGGAGAGGGCGTAGCCGATGTCGAGCACGTGGGTGATGGTGTCACGCCGTTCTAGGATCGCCGCCATGCCCCGGTCTGCTGGCTTTGGTCCCGTTGTCGTTCTGCTGGTGTGTGTTCTGGCCGGCTGTGATGGAGGTGTGCGGGGCGTCGCGGGGGCTCCCGGGGTGCGGGATCCCTACTTTCCCAAGTCGGGGAACGGTGGGTACGACGTCACGCATTACGGGCTCACGCTCGACTACGAGCCGCGGACACGCCGGCTGGTGGGCAAGGCGGAGATCCGGGCTCGGGCGGAGAAGGACCTCAGCGCGTTCAACCTTGATCTGAAAGGCATGGGGGTTCGGTCGGTCGAGGTGGAGGGGAAGCCCGCGCGGTTCAACCGCAGTGGGGATCATGAGCTGACCGTTCGGCCGCGGGACGACTTGGGCGGCGGGGATGTCTTTGTCGCCGTTGTTCGCTATTCCGGGGTGCCGGAGGTCATCACCGATCCCGATGGGTCGGAGGAAGGGTGGCTGCCCACCGAGGACGGGGCACTGGGGCTGGGGGAGCCCACCGGGTCGATGGCCTGGTTCCCCGGCAACCACCACCCGGGTGACAAGGCCTCGTACGACATCTCGATCGCCGTGCCCGAAGGGCTGGAAGCCGTCTCCAACGGGGAGCTGAGGAGGAAGACGGTGAAGGGCGGGCGTGCCGTTTTTGATTGGCATGTCCCGGAGCCCATGGCGTCCTACGTGGCCGTGATGGCCGTGGGGAAGTTCGGGATTCGTCGGTCTGAGGCGGGCGGGCTGCCTGTCTATGTGGCTGTGGATCCGCAGGAGGCCGCGGCGAGTGGGGCGGTGCTCGGTCGGATTCCTGAGGTCGTGGAGTGGGCCGAGCTCAACTTCGGGCCGTACCCCTTCTCGTCGACCGGCGCGATCGTGGAGCGGGAGAACGACGCCGGGTACGCCCTGGAGACCCAGAACCGGCCCGTGTTTCCCGGTGTGCCCGGCGTTGAGCTGCTCGTGCACGAGCTGGTCCACCAGTGGTACGGGAACTCCGTCACTCCCAGGTCGTGGCGCGACATGTGGCTGAACGAGGGCTTCGCGACGTACGCCGAGTGGCTGTGGGGCGAGGACCACGGCGGGGATTCCGTGCAGGACGTCTTCGACGCGCTGTACGAGGGTGACTATTTCGACAAGAAGGCGGACAACGACGCCGTCTGGGACTTCCCGCCCGCCCGGCCGCCGAGTGCCGCGCGGATCTCCGACAGTCCCGTGTACGAGCGGGGCGCCATGGTGCTGCACAAGATCCGCCAGACCGTCGGCGACGAGTTGTTCCACGACATCCTTCGGGGCTGGGCCACCACCCGGCGCCACGGCAACGCGGACACGGACGACTTCACCGCCTACGTGGAGAAGAAGGCGCCGGACGAGGACTTCTCCGGGATCTGGGAGGACTGGCTCTATGGGGAGGGGCGACCGGCGGCTCGGTAGTCCCCGAGGAGGGTCATTCCGGGCCACGTGTGGTTCCGGGTGGCTGTGACGGCCGTGGCGGGGTCAGTGGAGGATCTTGCGCAGCACCGTGCAGGGGCGGCCCAGTTGGCGGTCCTTGCGGTGGCCGATCGTCTCGTAGCCGATGGTCGTCCAGAAGGCGAAGGCTCCTGGGTTGTTGTCCAGGGCCGCCAGGCGTACGGCGTCCCTGCCCGCCTCGCGGAAGCGGGCCTCGATGTGTGCCGCCAGCCGCCGTCCGTGGCCCTTGCCCTGGTGTGCCGCGTCGACCAGCAGCAGGCCGATCCAGGGATCGGGGTCGCCCGGGTCCGGATGGTGCGCGAGTGTGATCGCGACCGCGACGAGCTGTCCGGCGCTGCGGGCCTGCAGGACCTCCACGTCCGGGTTGGCCAGCTCGTCCGCCAGTGCCTTCGCCACCTGCTCCGGGCGGATGTCGTGCGGGTCGGGGAAGTCGCCGCTGAGGGCGTAGAACGCGTGGTTCGAGGCGTAGAGGGCGGTGAGTTCCGTGAGGAGGGGGCCCGGCAGGTCGCGGTCCGGGGTGAGGGCGAGCGGTTCGAGGATCACCCCGGGCAGGGTAGGCGCTCCGGATGCCTCCTGAGGGTTTCGGGGAGGGTGGGGGCTGGGCGTCCGGAGTCCGGGGAGTTGTCTGTGGGGGCGTGGGGGCGGGCGCGCCGTTCCTCGGGCCCCTTTCGGGTGCTGCCGCAGGGGGCTCCGGGGGAAGACCGAGGGGCCCGGTACGGCTGCAGCCGTACCGGGCCCCTCGTGTGTCGTGCGCGTGCTGGGTCAGACGTTGACGCCGAAGTCCTTGGCGATGCCCGTCAGGCCGGACGCGTAGCCCTGGCCGACCGCGCGGAACTTCCACTCGGCGCCGTTGCGGTACAGCTCGCCGAAGACCATGGCCGTCTCCGTGGCCGCGTCCTCCGAGAGGTCGTAACGGGCGATCTCGGTGCCACCGGCCTGGTTCACGATGCGGATGTACGCGTTGCGGACCTGGCCGAAGTTCTGCGAGCGGGTCTCCGCGTCGTAGATGGACACCGGGAAGACGATCTTGTCGACGTCGGCCGGGAGGCCCGCGAGGTTGACGTTGATCGCCTCGTCGTCGCCGGCGCCTTCACCCGTGCGGTTGTCGCCCGTGTGGACGATCGTCTGGTCCGGGGTCTGCTTGTTGTTGAAGAAGATGAAGTGGGCGTCCGAGTAGACCTTGCCCTCGGGGTTGACCGCGATGGCCGAGGCGTCCAGGTCGAAGTCGGTTCCCGTGGTGGAGCGGACGTCCCAGCCGAGGCCCACGGTGACGGCGGTCAGGCCCGGAGCCTCCTTGGTCAGCGAGACGTTGCCACCCTTGGACAGGCTTACAGCCATGGTTGGGAGTCCTTCCCTCGTTATTTGTACGTACGGGTCGTGCGGTGGTGCGCGTCGGGCTTCGTACGGGACGAAGCTACCGCCATCCCTAAGAACGCCGATGGGGGTCCCCAGGGTTCCGCTCCTCTTTACTTTCTTTACCTGGGGGTGGGAGGGCCGCTCCGCGCCGGGTCGGGTACGGGGCGGTGACCGTTCCGGTGGCGAAAAGCTGGTGACGTGGACCGGACAGACAGGGGACCATGGGTCCATGTCCGGTCCCTACGTCATCCGTGGCTCCGTCTCGCTGCCCGAGGCCGAGCTCATGTGGCGTTTCTCGCGCTCCTCCGGGCCGGGCGGCCAGCACGTCAACACGACCGACTCGCAGGTCGAACTGCGCTTCGACCTCGCGAAGACGGAGTCGCTGCCGCCGGTGTGGAAGGAGCGGGCACTCGCCAAGCTCGCCGACCGGCTGGTCGACGGGGTCGTCGCCGTGCGCGCCTCCGAGCACCGGTCCCAGTGGCGCAACCGCGAGACGGCCGCCGTGCGGCTCGCCTCGCTGCTCGCCGAGGCCAGTGCCCCGCCGCCCAGGGCCCGCCGGGCCACCCGCATTCCGCGTGGGATCAACGAACGTCGGCTCCGTGAGAAGAAGCAGCGGGGCGATACGAAGCGTGGGCGTTCCGGGCGCGACTGGGGGTGAGCGAGGGGGAGGGGTCGGGCGGACTCGCTCCCCCTTTGCTTTGTTCGCTTTCCGCGCTTCCCATTGCCGCTCCCGCGGTGGGGCGGGGGAGTGCGGGGGCGGGATCGTGGTGCCGCTTCGGGCGGCTTTTCTGGCGGCGGAAGAAAAGGCCGGAGAAAAGCGCGGCAGAACGCTGACCGGGACGGAATTTCCCGTTCCGTGAATCCTGTGACGCGGATGCTGTGGAAAGCGCGGCCGTCGGGGTCGAGGGCGGCGTACGGCGAGCCGGGCGTTTCCGGCGCCGTGGGTGGGCGGGAAGTGCGCGCGGCTTCACAGTCGTACACGGTTCATGCCTGGAAGGCGGGCTAGCCCAACTGCCGGTAACGGCCTCGGAAATACGTGAGCGGTCCGCCCTCGGGGCCCGGCAGTGAGGACGTCAGCACCCGGCCGATCACCAGGGTGTGATCACCCGCCGTCACCCGCTGCTCGGTGCGGCACTCCAGGGTCGCCAGCGATCCGTCCAGCAGTGGCGCACCCGAGACCTTCCCGCGGACGAACGGCACGTCCGCGAAGAGGAGGCGGTCGGAGATGCGGTTCTTCATGGAGAAGCGGCTCGCGACGGAGCTCTGGCCCTCGGCGAGCAGGGAGACCGCCCACACGGGCTGCTCGTCGAGCAGGTCGTCCATACGGGAGCCCTCGCGCAGGCCGATGAGCACGAGGGGCGGGTCCAGGGACACGGACATGAAGGAGGTCGCCGTCATGCTGACGTCCTCGCCGCTCGGGGCGTCCGGGTCGGTCTGCGGCTCGTGCGCGGTCACCAGGACCACGCCGGCGGCCAGCCGGGACATGGCGGCGCGGAACTCTTCGTTGCTCACCCCCTCAGCATGCACGGGAGGGGCGGGCGGAGCGGCAGAGGGAGTGTTCAGCACACGAAGACGCTATTCTCCGCCGACGTCGAACACATCCGACCAAGGCCCGAAGCGGGTCCTAGGACTGAAGTGGGAGTGTGACTCGGATCTCTTACCAGGCGCGCGCACATCTTCCACAGATTTGCGTTCAGTAAACGCACCGCGAAAACACAGAAACTCTACTCAATTGTTCATCTTCACCTGTGACTTGAGTCACAGGTGCCATAATTTGTTGACCCTGTGTACCGAGTGGGCAGCGCGCTGTGATTCAGTGGCGGGGAAGCTGGCAGGAGTAGGCCGGGAGAGAACCCTGGAGTTGCTGTCGAGGTCTTCGAGGGGGGAGGGCGAATGGAGACGGAGTCGGAGCCGTACGTCCGCCTTGCCACCCTGCGGCAGCTGCACACGGTCATGGCGGACATGAACACGGCCCGCAGCCTGGCCGACACGCTGCAGACCGTGGCCGACGGAGCCGTCAACGGACTCGGCTACGAGCTGGCCGCCGTCAACCTCGTCCAGCCCGACGGCGACCTGGTGGTCGCCGCCCTCGCCGGGAACTCCGCCGCCGAGGCGCTCATCACCGGCCGCACCGGCTCCCGCGAGTCCTGGGAGCGCCGGCTGAACATGGGCGAGGCGTGGGGCGACCTGCGTTTCATACCGCACACGGAGGGCTGGGTCCTCGACGAGGACGACGTCCCGCAGTGGTACACCGACGGACCCGAACCGCGCTTCGAGGACGAGTGGCACCCCGCCGACCGGCTCTTCGCGCCCATGTACACCCCGAGTGTCCCGAGCGGCTCCTGCGGTGAACTGATCGGCGTCCTGTCCGTGGACCGCCCGCGCAACGGCCGGCACCCGGGCGCGTGGGGCCGCGAGGCCCTGCAGATGTACGCGTTCCAGGCCGCCATCGCCATCAGCAACGCGCGCCTGCGGGCCAACATGCAGCGCGCGCTGGTCCGTCTGGAGCGCGAGCAGCAGGCACTGCGCGCCAGCGAGGAGAGCTTCCGGCAGGCCTTCGAGTACGCACCGTCCGGCATGGCCGTCGCCGAGATGGGCGGCGACCAGCACGGCCGGATCCTGCGCACGAACGACGCCCTGTGCCGCCTCCTCGGCCGCCCCGCCTCCTCGATGCGCCGCTACTCGTTCTCCGACCTCGTCCACCCCGAGGACATCGGCACCCTGCTGCGGACCTCCGCCGAGGGCGGGCGCGCCGAACTGAGACTCTGTCGCCGCGACGGCACGTACGTGTGGGTGTCGCTGCGCAACAGCGTGGTCGCGGACGCCGCCGACGGGCCGCGCTTCCTGCTCACCCACGTCGAGGACATCGAGGAGCGCAAGCGCCGCGAGCTGCAGCTCGCCCACCGCGCCTCCCACGACTCGCTCACCGGCCTGCCGAACTCCGCGGAGCTGCGCTCCCGGCTCGCCGCCCGGCTGTGCGCGCGCCCCACGGCGACGGAACCCGGCGTGGTCGACACGATCGACGCCGCGTACGGGGAAGTGGTGGCCGCGCGCAACGCGCACGCGAACGGGTACGACATGAACGCCTACGACGTGAACGGGCACGGCTTCGACTACCGGCCGGTCCCGGACGCCATCGACGCGTACGACCACCATGTGCACACCGTCACACCCGAGGGGGAGCGTGACGACGGCACCAAGGGACTCGCGGTCCTCTTCTGCGACCTCGACGGCTTCAAGTCGATCAACGACCGCTTCGGGCACAACGCCGGGGACTACGTGCTGATCGAGGTGGCCCGCAGGCTGGGCGGCGCCGTGCGCGACGGGGACACGGTCGCCCGGCTCGGCGGCGACGAGTTCGTGGTGCTCGCCGACGGCCTCGGCCGGGCCGACGCGGAGGACCTCGCGGTGCGGCTGCGCAACGAGATAATCCAGCCGATCAGGGTCGACGGACGGGCCATGCGCGTCGGTGCCAGCTTCGGTATCGGGTGGGCACATTGCGGCATGTCTGCGGACGAGGTCCTGCAGTCCGCTGACGAGCGGATGTACGTAGAGAAACGTTCTCGTCCCAAAGCGCACAGGCGCGCGGGCTGATCCGCAGGTCAGCGCTGCCGTGCGAGCTGAGTCACCCGTTTGGGGCAGCGGGACCGGGTAGGCTCGCCTTTCGATCCCCCGTACCGCATCTGTACCGCACCCGCTAGGAGACCAAGGGATGACGCCCGGCAACAACGGCGCGAGCACGCCCGAGGACGACGACCCGTTCGGCTATCTGTACGAGGACGGGAAGGCCGCCGGAGCCCAGCCGCCGAGTGGCGGTGGTGGTTACGGCTACCCCGGCTCGGTCAACCGGGTGCGTCCGGTCGGTGAGCGCCAGTACGGCCAGTCCGCCGCGCAGGCCGCCCCCACCGCGCAGTACGGGCAGGTGCCGCAGCAGCAGGGCACGTACGGGCAGCCGAACGCGAACTACGCGACGGCCGAGAACTTCTCCGGCGGCGCGACCACCACGCACCAGCAGACGCACGGCGGCCACGGTGGCGGCGGGCGGGGCCGCGGGCCCAACACCAAGGGTCTGCTGATCGGCGCCGTCGCCGTCGTCGCGGCCGTGGTGATCGGCATCGGTATCGCGATGCTCGGCGGCGACTCGGACGACGACAAGAGCGGCGACGACGCCGCGGGTCCGACCGCGTCGGCCGGCCAGAGCGCCGAGCCCAGCAAGACGGGCACGAAACCGGCCGACGACGCGGCCGAGCTGCCCGAGATCGACGCGAAGGCCCTGAAGCTCGGCTCCGGTGTGACGACCGCCTCGGACATCAAGGGCGCGAGCGCGGCGGGCGGCATCTACGTGACCGGCCTCAACCAGGTCGGCGCCGAGGTCACCTGGACCGTCAACGGCATCCCGAAGGCCGGCACCTACACCGTCTTCACGAAGTACAGCGTCCCCGGCAAGGACGCCAAGATGACGCTCACCGTGAACGGCAAGGAGTTCGGCACCAAGCTGAACCTGGGCAACTTCGCGCAGGCCAAGGAGAACGAGTGGGACAAGGGCTGGACGGAGACCTACTCCTGGCCCACCCTCACCAAGGGCACGAACACGATCTCCATCTCCTGCCAGGAGGGCGACAACTGCGACGTCCTCCTGGACCAACTCCGCCTGAAGGCAGGCCAGGTCAAGGACTAGGCCACCTTTTCAGGGGCGCGGGGAACGGCGCAGTCTTTCGTCTTCTGCCTTTAGGGGCGCGGGGAACGGCGCGACCAGCCCCCACCGACCCGCAGCCGACAACAGCCCAAAGCGGAGCGCTACGCCGCGGTGGTGTGCCCCGTAACGGACACCCGCCCCAACAACTCCTCGTACGCCGAGCGATCGAACTCCCCGGCGACCGGCGCCAGCACAGTCGCCGCGGACAACGCCACCGCCCGAACCAACCGCTCGGGCCACGGCAGCCGCTCCACCAGCCCCGACAACAGCCCCGCGACAGCGGAATCCCCTGCCCCCGTCGGATTGCCCCGCACCGCCCGCGGCGGAGCGGCCCGCCAGTGACCGTCGGGCGTACGGGCCAGCAGCCCCTCCGCGCCGAGCGAGGCCACCACCGCGTGCGCGCCACGCCGGCGCGCGTCCCGGGTGGCCTGCGACGGATCGTGGGAACCGGTGAGTTCGGCCAGCTCGTCCACGTTCGGCTTGACGATGTCGGGCCGGGCCGCGATCCCCCGCCGCAACGGCTCGCCACTCGTGTCGAGCAGTACCGGTATCGCCAACGCCCGCGCGGTACGCACCAGTTGCGCGTACGCCCCGACCGGCACCCCGGGTGGCAGGCTGCCGCACAGGGCCACCGCCGAGCAGGAGCGCAGCAGAACCTCGTACGCCTCCTGGAAGGCGGACCACTCGGCGGGCGTGATCTCCGGTCCCGGTTCGTTGAGCTGAGTCGTGTCACCGGTCGTCGTGCCGACCACCGCGATCGTGCGGCGGGTCGAGCCGCTCACCGGGACCAGCGCGTCGACGACATCGGGCGTGCGCGCGAGCTGGTCCCGCAGGGCCCGCCCGGTGGCGCCGCCCACGAAGCCGGTCACGGTCACGTCGTGGCCGAGGGCCGCGAGGACCCGGGCGACGTTCAGCCCTTTCCCGCCGGGCCGTTCGGTCAGCTCGTCGACCCGGTGGGACGTGTGTGGGCGCAACTCCCGTACGCGGTACGTGATGTCGAGAGCGGTGTTCAGCGTGACCGTGAGGATCACCTGGGCGACCTCCCTCGATGTGCACGCGCTCACCGAGTGCGTGTTCCGGTGCCTGTCCGAAGCCCGATCATGTCAAAGACAACGGCCCTCGGCCCAGCCCCCCGACTCAGGTGGCCGCAGGTTCGACCAGCCATTCACCCCGCCGCATCACGCCCTTGACCTCGAAGTCGGAGTCCAGGACCACCAGGTCGGCGTCCTTGCCCGGTTCCAGCGAGCCCACCCGGTCGTACAGGCCCAACTGCCGTGCCGGATTGGCGGAGATGGCCGCCACGACCTCCTCGACGGGCAGCCGGTCCACGGTCACCGCGCGCTTGAAGGCCCGGTCCAGGGTGAGCGTGGAGCCTGCGATCGAGCCGCCCTCCACCAGACGCGCCACGCCGTCCGCGACCTCGACCTCCAGCGGGCCGAGCATGTAGCGGCCGTCGCCGAAGCCCGCCGCGTCCATCGCGTCCGTGATGAACGCCACCCGCCCGCCGCCCGCGTGATGGAACGCCAACTGCAGCGAAGCGGGGTGGAGATGGACGCCGTCGTTGATCAGCTCGACGGTGACCCGCTCGTCCTCCAGCAGGGCCGCGATCGGGCCCGGGGTGCGGTGGCCGAGCACGGGCATCGCGTTGAACAGGTGCGTCGCCACGGTGGCGCCCGCGTCGATGGCCTCCACGGTCTGCTCGTACGTGGCGTCCGTGTGCCCGATCGCCGCGATCACGCCGTGCTCGACGAGGAGGCGTACGGAGTCGATGCCGCCCGGCAGTTCGGTGGCGAGGGTGACCATGCGGGCCTGGCCGCGCGCCGCGTCGATCAGCTTGCGGACCTCCGCCGGGTCGGGGTCGCGCAGCAGCTTCTCGGAGTGCGCGCCCTTGCGGCACGGGGAGATGAACGGGCCCTCGAAGTGGACGCCCGCGAGGTCGCCCTGCTCGGCCAGCTCGGAGAGCAGGCCCGCGCGCTGGGCCAGGCCGTCCATGTCGCCGGTGACGGTGGAGGCGACGAGGGTCGTCGTGCCGTGCGCGCGGTGGGTGTGGATGCCCTGGAGGATCTCCTCGACCGTGCCCGAGGTGAAGGAGGCGCCGCCGCCGCCGTGGTTGTGCATGTCCACGAAGCCGGGCACCAGGTAGTGCCCCGAGAGGTTCTTGTGGGGGGCGCCCTCGGGAGCGCTCCCGGCGATCCGTGAGCCCTCGATGATCAGACGGCCGCCCGGCACCGTTCCGGTGGGGAGTACGACAGTCGCTCCGGTGAGGACGGTGACCTGCGGGCCGGTCGGAGAGACGCGCTCAGTGGTCATCAGGCGGATACCTCCGAAGCGGGGTGGGTGGGGAGGGCGAGCAGGTCCCAGGCGAGGAGGCCCGCGCCGAGGCAGCCGGCCGTGTCTCCCAGTGCGGCGGGGACGATGGACGGCAGTTTCTGGAAGGTGACGCGCCGCTCGACCGCGGCCCGCAGTGGCGTGAACAAGGTTTCCCCCGCCTCGGCGAGACCGCCACCGACGATCAGGGTGCGCGGGTCCAGCAGGGTGAGCGCGGTGACGAGCCCGTCGGCGAGGGCGTCCACGGCGTCCTGCCAGACGGCCTGTGCCCGGGGGTCGCCGGACTCGACGGCCTTCGCGCAGTCCGCCGCGTCCGCGTCCCGGTCGCCGGAGGCTTCGGCCCACGCCTCGCTGACCGCGGCGGCCGACGCGAAACGCTCCAGACAGCCGCGCTGCCCGCAGGGGCAGGGGGCGCCCCCGGGGCGTACGACGATGTGGCCGATCTCGCCCGCGAAACCGTGCGCGCCCGCCTCCACCCGGCCGTCGATGCCGATCGCGCCGGCGATGCCCGTGCCCAGCGGTACGAACAGGAAGCGGTCCGCGCCCCGGCCGGCCCCGATCCGGCCCTCGGCGAGGCCACCGGTGCGTACGTCGTGGCCGAGGGCGACCGGGACCCCGTACAGCCGCTCGCTGAGCAGGTTCCGCAGGGGGACGTCGCGCCAGCCGAGGTTCGCCGAGTAGGCGGCGATGCCGCGGTCGGCGTCCACGATGCCGGGGACGGCCACACCGGCGGCGGCCGCGGGCTCGCCGAAGTGGCGCTCGCCGTGCGCACGCAGGTCGGCCGCGAAGGCGAGGATCGACTCGACGACGGAGTCCGGGCCGCGCTCCCGGCCCGTCGAGCGGCGGGCCTGGTGCAGCAGCTCGCCGTCCGCCCCCACGAGGGCGGCCTTCATTCCGGTGCCGCCCACATCGAGGGCGATGACGTGTCTCACGCGTACAGTGTCGCCCCTTACCCCGTGAGAGGTCTAGTCCACTTACGTGGTGTAGACCTTAGAGCGAAAATTGCGAATCGGAAGTTTGAGATCGCATCAGCGAATCGGTGGATGCGCGGACATGTGGACGCGCGGACGCGTGAGTACGCACCTCGCGGGTAGGTGGATGCGCTCATGCGACGAACAGGGTTGGGGACGGCAGCAGTGCAGCGGCGAGTGACAAGTCTGATCGCGGCGATGTCCGCACTGGGTGTGACCGCGGCCCTCGGAGGCTGCGGAAACTCCGCCGAGTCCAAGGACGTCACGCTGAAACTCGTGGCGGCCGACTACGGCGACTCCAAGGCGAACAGCTCCCAGAAGTACTGGGACAAGGTGACCCGGGCCTACGAGGCCAAGCACCCCGGTGTCGACGTCGAGGTCAGCGTCTACTCGTGGAACGACGTGGACGCCAAGGTCAAGGCGATGGTCGACGAGGGCAGTCCGCCCGACATGGCGCAGATCGGCGCGTACGCCGACTACGCCGACGCGGGGCAGCTCTACCGCGCGGGCGACGTGCTCTCCATCGACACCCAGGCCGGCTTCGTGTCGCAGCTGTCCGTGGCGGGGGAGATAAACCGCACGCAGTACGGCATGCCGTTCGCCTCCTCCACCCGGCTGCTCTTCTACAACAAGGACCTCTTCTCCGACGCCGGCCTCACCCCGCCGGAGAGCTGGAGCGACCTCGCCTCCGACGCGGCGGCCCTCAAGGCCCAGGGCGTGAAGTACCCGTACGCGCTGCCGCTGGGGCCGGAGGAGGCGCAGGCCGAGACCATGATGTGGCTGCTCAGCGGCGGCGACGGGTACACCGACACGGTCGGCTCCTACAGCATCGACTCGAAGCAGAACATAGAGACCTTCACCTGGCTGAAGGACAAGCTGGTCGACAAGGGCCTCACCGGGCCGGTCGCTCCCGCGAAGCTCAACCGGGCGCAGGCCTTCGCGGCGTTCACGCGCGGCGAGGTCGGCATGCTGAACGGCCACCCCACGCTGATGAAGGCCGCCGCCGCGAAGGGCGTGAAGTTCGGCATGGTGCCGATGCCCGGCGCGAAGGGGCGCTCCAAGGCCACGATGGGTGTCGCCGACTGGATGATGGCGTTCAAGAAGAACGGGCACGCGGAACAGATCGGGGACTTCCTCGACTACGTGTACAGCGACGAGAACGTCCTTGAGTTCTCCCACGAGTACGACCTGCTGCCGGTGACGACGTCCGCCTCCGAGACGATGGCCGCGGACAAGGACGACGCGGATCTCGTCGACTTCCTCGGTGAGCTGCCCAACTCCGAGCTGTATCCGGTGGGGCAGACGTCCTGGGCGACGGTCAGTGCGGAGATCAAACGGCAGATCGGGCAGGCGGTGAGTCCGGAGGGGCAGCCTGCGGCTGTGCTGGGGCGGTTGCAGCGGGTCGCTGCCGCGGCGCAGAACTCGGGGTGACCTCGGCGGGGGCCGGGGCCGGGGGCCGGGGGTCGGTCGGGTGCGGGTTCGGTGGGGGCTTGTCGCGCCGTTCCCCGCGCCCCTGAAAGACGAAAGACTGCGCCGTTCCCCGCGCCCCTTGAAGGCAAAGGATTGTGCCGTTCCCCGCGCCCCTGAAAGCGAAAAGACTGCGCCGTTCCCCGCGCCCCTGAGGGCGGGGGTTAGCGTGTTGGTATGGGTGATGAGGGGCTGAGTGCGCAGGAGCGGGCTGTGCTTGCTTTGGAGGGGCGGGGGTGGGAGTCGCCCGGGGCCAAGGAGCGGGCTGTCCGGGAGGAGCTGGGGCTCGCCCCGGTCCGCTACTACCAGTTGCTGAACGCCCTCCTGGACGCGCCGCGGGCCCTGGCCCACGACCCGGTGACGGTGAACCGCCTGCGGCGCATTCGTGAGGTACGCAGGTCCGGGCGGGAGGCGTAAGAACCCACCTCGGCGGATAGGGTCGCAGCATGGCCAGTCACCCCGCCTCATCGTCGATGCCGAGCCCCGTGACGTCGGCGGGCCGAGAAGGCCTCGATGCCATCGTCGCGCGGCCCCACAGGGCCGTCCTCGCCTTCGACTTCGACGGCACCCTCGCGCCGATCGTCCCCGACCCCGAGCAGGCCCGCGCCCACCCGGACGCCGTACCGGCACTGGCGGCGCTGGCCCCGAAGGTGGCGTCGGTGGCCGTCGTCACCGGCAGGCCGGCGAGTGTCGCCGTGCGGTACGGCGGCTTCGCGGGAGTCCCGGGTCTCGACCACCTCGTCGTGCTCGGCCACTACGGGGCGGAGCGCTGGGACGCGGTCACCGGCACGGTCCGGGCCCCCGCCCCGCACCCGGGCGTCGCCGCCGCCCGCGCCGAACTCCCCGGCTTCCTCGACGGCATCGGTGCCTGGCAGGGCAGCTGGATCGAGGAGAAGGGCCGGGCTGTCGCGGTCCACACCCGCCGCGCCCAGGACCCCCAGGCCGCCTTCGAGGCACTGCGCGAACCGCTGGCCCGGCTGGCCCAGAAGCACGGCCTGATCGTCGAACCGGGGCGGCTGGTCCTGGAGTTGCGCCCGGCGGGCATGGACAAGGGCGTCGCCCTCGGCGAGTACGTGCGCGAGGTCGGCGCCGAGTCGGTCCTGTACTGCGGAGACGACCTCGGCGACCTGCCGGCCTTCGCCGCCGTCGAGAAACTCCGCTCCGACGGCATCCCGGGCCTCCTGGTCTGCAGCGGCAGCACGGAGGTCACCGAACTGGCCGACCGAGCGGACCTGGTGGTGGACGGCCCGGAGGGCGTAGCCCACCTGCTCACAACCTTGGCCGACCAACTGGCCACCCGCTAGGGGCCGTCCCACCAGGGGCGTCCAGCCAGAGGCGCCCCGCTCAGGGGCGCGGGGAACGGCGCGGTCTCTTGGCTTTGGCTTTGAGGGGCGCGGGGAACTGCGCACCCAGTCCCCACGGCCCGCAGCTCCGAACCGACCCCGCGTCAGCGACCCCCTACGAGTCCAGCGCGTGAAGCTGGTCCAAGAACCAGCGCGCCGGAGGCAGAGCGGTAGCCGCCGCAGCCAACCGCTTGGTCCGCTCGGCCCGCTCCCCCAGGGGAACCGTCAACGCCTCGTGCAGGGCCTCCGCCGTGCCCGACACGTCGTACGGGTTCACCACGATCGCGTCCTCGCCCAACTCCTCGTAAGCCCCCGCCTCCCGCGAGAGCACCAGCACGCACCCGTCGTCCGACACGACCGGCACCTCCTTCGCGACGAGGTTCATACCGTCGCGGATGGGGTTCACGAGGGCCACGTCGGCCAGTCGGTACGCCGCGAGCGAGCGCGCGAAGTCGTCCTTCACGTGCAGCACGACCGGCGTCCAGCCCTCCGTCCCGTACACGGAGTTGATCTCGTCGGCGACCCGCTGCACCTCGGCCGTGTAGTCGCGGTAGACCGCCAGGTCCTGCCGCGAGGGGTACGCGAACGCCACGTGCACCACCCGCTCGTGCCACTCGGGCCGGTCGTCCAGCAGCTGCCGGTAGGCGAGCAGCCCGCGCACGATGTTCTTGGACAGTTCGGTCCGGTCCACCCGCACGATCGCCTTCCGGGCGCCGCCGTCGGGGGCGGTGCCGATCTGTTCGCGCAGCGCGGCCATCCGCTCGTCGACGTCCTCGCGGTGCGAGCGCTCGCGCAGGAAGTCCGCGTCGGCGCCGAGGCCGTGCACGCCGATCCGCGTGTCCGGGTCGTAGTCGGGCCCCAGTACGGTCCGGCAGCACTCCGTGAACGCGTCCGCCCACCGCTGGGTGAGGAACGCGGCCCGGTCGGCGCCGAGGATCCCGTCGAGAACCTTCGCCGCGATGTCGTCCGGGAGCAGCCGGAAGTAGTCCGGCGGGGCCCACGGGGTGTGCGAGAAGTGCCCGATCCGCAGGTCGGGACGGAGCTCGCGGAGCATCCGAGGCACGAGGGTGAGGTGGTAGTCCTGTACGAGGACCGCGGCGCCGTCCGCCGCCTCCTCGGCCAGCGCCTCGGCGAAGGCCTGGTTGTACGTCTCGTAGGCCGCCCACTGGCGCCGGAACTCCGCGTCGAAGACGGGTTCCAGGGGTGTCTGGTACAGCATGTGGTGGACGAACCAGAGCGCGGAGTTGGCGATGCCGTTGTATGCGGCCGCGTGGGTCTCGGCGTCGATGTCGAGCATCCGTACGCCCTCTTCGCCGACGCCGCGCCGTACCGCCTCGCGGTCGCCGTCGCCGAGGGCCGAGCAGACCCACAGGGCGCCGGCGTCGGGGCCGATCGCGGAGAGGCCCGACACGAGTCCGCCTCCGCCGCGCTTGGCCGTGAGCTCGCCGGACTCGTCCTTCGTGTACGAGACCGGGCCGCGGTTGGACGCGACGAGGACGGGGTGGGTGCCGTGCGTGTGAGCCATGACTCGAAATCTAGCCGCAGCGCTATCCGCTCAAACGTTCCCCCTGGCCGCGGAGGGAGGTCGTGGGTCACCTGGCCCCCGGCGGGGGCGGGCCGCGCAGTTCCCCGCGCCCCTAAAGACAAAAGATTGCGCCGTTCCCCGCGCCCCTGATGGGGGCGCGGGGAACGGCGCAATCGGTTCCACCGGGCCGCAGCCGACGACGGTGCTTCCCGCGCAGCGGAGCCGTGCCCCTACGCCGCGCGCCGCGACACGTACTCTCCGATGTCGATCATCGGGGGACGTTCCTCCATGTCCACCGAATGCGTCCGCGGCTCGAAGCCGCTCTCCCCCCGCACGAACTGCGTGAGCGACGGCCGGATCATGTGCCCACGCGCAAGCCGCAGCTGAGCCGTGCGGTAGATCGCCGCGGACATCCGCCCGAGCGCCTGCCCGTCCTGGTGCCGGTGCTTGCGCACGCCCACGTCGACCTGCGCGAGGGCGTCCAGGCCGACCAGGTGCAGCGAGTCGACCAGCATGCCCAGCTCCACGCCGTACCCGACGGGGAACGGCAGCCGTTCGAGGAGGGAGCGGCGGGCCGCGTACTCCCCGCCCAGCGGCTGGACGAAGCCCGCCAGCTGCGGCCAGTGCATGTTGAGCAGCGGGCGGGCCATGAGTTCCGTGACCCGGCCGCCCTGACCCGCGGCGGAGCCGAGCGGACGGTCGTACATCGCCTTGACGAGGTCCACGCCCGGGTCGGTGAGCAGCGGACCGACGATCCCGGAGACGAAGTCCGCGGAGAACTCCTTCAGGTCCGCGTCGACGAAGGCCACGATGTCCCCGCGCGTGACGAGCAGCGAGCGCCACAGCACCTCGCCCTTGCCGGGGACGGCCGGGATGCGGGGCAGGATCTCGTCCCGGTGCACCACACGGGCGCCCGCCGCCGCGGCGACCTCGGAGGTGCGGTCCGTGGAGCCCGAGTCGATCACCACGATCTCGTCGACGAGCGGCACTTTCGCGGTCATCAGCTCGCGGCGGATCACGGCGACGATCTCGCCGACCGTCTCCTCCTCGTTGAGTGCGGGCAGTACGACACTCACCGTGGACCCGGTGGACCGCTTCGCGGCGACGATCTTCTTGAGCGGGCGGTCCTCGACGGACCAGGAGCGCGTGCTCAGCCAGCGCTCGACGTCTTCCAGCACGTGCGGCTCTCCCTTGCGTTCATTGGGATGCGTGCGTCCGAAGGGACGGAAACCCGGTGTGACGGTCATCTCGCGGTTCGGACGGCTCTCTCCACCATCCAGGCCTTCGGTTACAGTCTTGAACAACGCTGATGACCATCGCATGTCGGGGGTCGTTGCGTGGACAACTAAAATCACGTGCAGGACCACAACTGAATACCGCTCATCCAGAGGGGCAGAGGGATACGGCCCGTTGAAGCCCCGGCAACCCTCCAGCCGGTCTCGTCCTGATCATCGCCGATCAGCGCAGCGAGGCTCCCGGCTCGGGAAGGTGCCAAATCCGTCTCATGGCGAAGTGCGTCGTGAGGAAGATGAGGAAAGGGCCTCGCCTCCATGGCTGCGCAGACAGTTGCAAGCACCACGAATTCCACCCCCGTCGCCAACTCCGTCGACCTCGGTCCGGCCGCCGCGCTCTCCTGCCGCGAGTGCGGCCACCGCGTCCCGCTCGGTCCGGTCTTCGCCTGCGAGGAGTGTTTCGGCCCGCTGGAGATCGCCTACGACTTCTCCGGCTACGACACCGAGGAACTCCGCAAGCGGATCGAAGCGGGCCCCGCGAACATCTGGCGGTACGCGCCGCTGCTGCCCGTCCCCGCGGACGTGGCGGAGAAGCCGAACATCAACCCCGGCTGGACCAAGCTCGTGCAGGCCGACAACCTGGCCCGTGAGCTGGGCGTCGACGCGGGCAAGCTCTTCGTCAAGGACGACTCGGGCAACCCGACGCACTCCTTCAAGGACCGCGTCGTCGCCCAGGCCATCGAGGCCGCGCGCGCTTTCGATTTCACCACCCTTTCCTGCTCCTCCACCGGCAACCTCGCCGGTGCGGTGGGCGCAGCCGCGGCCCGTGCCGGCTTCCGTTCCTGCGTGTTCATCCCGCACGACCTGGAGCAGGGCAAGGTCGTCATGGCCGCGGTCTACGGCGGCGAGCTCGTCGGCATCGAGGGCAACTACGACGACGTGAACCGCTTCTGCTCCGAGCTGATCGGCGACCCGGCCGGCGAGGGCTGGGGTTTCGTCAACGTCAACCTGCGGCCGTACTACGCGGAGGGCTCCAAGACCCTGGCGTACGAGATCTGTGAGCAGCTCGGCTGGCGGCTGCCGGACCAGCTGGTCGTGCCCATCGCCTCCGGCTCGCAGCTGACGAAGATCGACAAGGGCCTGAAGGAACTGATCGAGCTCGGCCTCGTCGAGGACAAGCCGTACAAGATCTTCGGTGCCCAGGCCGAGGGCTGTTCACCGGTGTCCGTCGCCTTCAAGGCCGGGCACGACGTCGTACGGCCGCAGAAGCCGAACACGATCGCGAAGTCCCTCGCCATCGGGAACCCGGCCGACGGGCCGTACGTGCTCGACATCGCCCGTCGCACCGGGGGCGCCGTGGAGGACGTGAACGACGAGCAGGTCGTCGACGCGATCAAGCTCCTGGCGCGGACCGAGGGGATCTTCGCGGAGACCGCCGGCGGGGTGACGGTGGGGGTCGCGAAGAAGCTGATCGAGGCCGGTCTGCTCGATCCCACGCTGACGACCGTCGTCCTCAACACCGGGGACGGTCTGAAGACGCTGGACGCCGTCGCCTCCGACACGGGGCTGACCGCGACCATTCGTCCGAACCTCGACTCCTTCCACGAGGCCGGCCTCGGTTCCTAGCCGTTGTTTTACGCTGCGGGCCGGTGGGGGCCGGCCGCGCCCCGCGGCGGAACCGCACATGTCACCGCCCCGCGCCCCTATCGGGGCGCTACGCACCCGACCGGAGGTCCTGTTCCATGAGCGTCAACGTCCGCATCCCCACCATTCTGCGCACCTACACGGGTGGTCAGGCCGAAGTGGCCGCCGAAGGGGCGACCCTCGCCGAGGTCATCGCCGATCTGGAGAAGAACCACACCGGCATCGCGGCCCGCGTGCTGGACGACCAGGGGAAGCTGCGGCGGTTCGTCAACGTGTACGTCAACGACGACGACGTCCGCTTCGAGCAGGGTCTGGAGACGGCCACGCCGGACGGCGTCGGGGTCTCGATCATCCCGGCGGTCGCCGGAGGCTGAGCGCCCCGGCGTGACGGCTGAAAATTACCCTAGGTAATGCCGAACACGCAGAGTTCATCGAATTGCCCCCTCCGTGAGAGAAGCGGAGGGGGCAATTCTGTATGGTTGAGCGCGGTACAGTTGGGGAACCTGCTTCGCTTCGCATGGTCGGCGCATAGGAGTTCGCGCCCGGGGCCCGACAAGAAGCAGCCAAAGTGACTGGCCTGTTTGAGCCGTTTATGGCATTTAACGAGCCCGACTTGCCCTGAATCTTCGTAAATCCTTCACATATTTCCGATCAGCCGTGCCCGGAATTCTCGTCGGATTGACCTGTTGCAGACGGCAGTTGGACGGATACATTCAGCCGCGGTCGACGCGTTCCGGCGCACACCCCCAACCGTTGGGGGGTGAGGTCTGACCCGGATCCGCGAAGTGCGGGTCTGTGCAAGGGCCAGTAATAGGGGAGTTAGGCATGGCTCAGGGCACCGTCAAATGGTTCAACGCGGAGAAGGGGTACGGCTTCATCGCGGTCGACGGTGGTGCGGATGTATTCGTCCACTACAGCGCGATTCAGATGGACGGCTACCGCACCCTGGAAGAGGGTCAGCGAGTCGATTTCGAGATCTCGCAAGGCCAGAAGGGGCCGCAGGCGGACATGGTCCGGCTGGCGACCGGCTGAAGCACGCGCCGACTTACTGCAGCGACGTTCTTCTTCCGAAGGGCTCGTACCTCCCGGGTACGGGCCCTTCGGCATGTCTGCCCGGGTGCCGGGCGGCATGTCTGTCCAGCTGTCGTGCCCCGCATGCCCTCCCGGGTGCCGGTCGCGGGGCGCTCGCGGGTGGTGCGTGAGGCGTGCGCGCGCCCCATGGTCATCGGCCGCCCTGTCCTCGCACCCTCTCCCACCTGCGGATCATCGAGAGGCGCTTGCACTCGCATGGGTCGAGTGCTAATCATTGGCGTTAGCACTCTGAAGGTGAGAGTGACAACGAGGACCGTGTCAGTGAGGTCCGCGGGCCGGGTGGGGCAGGGAACCACCGAGGTCGGCAGACCGTCCGTCGCGGGCGCAGGCGCGGTCCTGGAGATTCCACCCCAGTCCGGGAGGACCACTTCACATGGCCAAGATCATCGCGTTCGACGAGGAGGCACGGCGCGGTCTCGAGCGCGGGATGAACCAGCTCGCCGACGCCGTCAAGGTCACCCTTGGTCCCAAGGGTCGCAACGTCGTCCTAGAGAAGAAGTGGGGCGCCCCCACGATCACCAACGATGGTGTTTCCATCGCCAAGGAGATCGAGCTTGAGGACCCGTACGAGAAGATCGGCGCAGAGCTGGTCAAGGAAGTCGCCAAGAAGACGGATGACGTCGCGGGCGACGGAACGACCACGGCGACCGTGCTCGCCCAGGCTCTCGTCCGCGAGGGTCTGCGCAACGTAGCCGCCGGCGCCAACCCGATGGCTCTCAAGCGCGGTATCGAGAAGGCCGTCGAGGCCGTCTCCGGTGCCCTTCTTGAGCAGGCCAAGGATGTCGAGACCAAGGAGCAGATCGCTTCGACGGCCTCCATCTCCGCCGCCGACACCCAGATCGGCGAGCTCATCGCCGAGGCGATGGACAAGGTCGGCAAGGAAGGCGTCATCACCGTCGAGGAGTCCCAGACCTTCGGTCTGGAGCTGGAACTCACCGAGGGCATGCGCTTCGACAAGGGCTACATCTCGGCGTACTTCGCCACCGACATGGAGCGTATGGAGGCCGTCCTCGACGACCCCTACATCCTGATCGCCAACTCGAAGATCGCCAACGTCAAGGACCTGCTCCCGCTCCTCGAGAAGGTCATGCAGGGCGGCAAGCCGCTGCTGATCATCGCCGAGGACGTCGAGGGCGAGGCCCTGTCGACGCTGGTGGTCAACAAGATCCGTGGCACCTTCAAGTCCGTCGCCGTCAAGGCTCCGGGCTTCGGTGACCGCCGCAAGGCCATGCTCGGCGACATCGCCATCCTCACGGGCGGCGAGGTCATCTCCGAGGAGGTCGGCCTGAAGCTGGAGAACGCGGGTCTGGACCTGCTGGGCCGTGCCCGCAAGGTCGTCATCACCAAGGACGAGACGACGATCGTCGACGGCTCGGGCTCGGCGGACCAGGTTGCCGGTCGCGTCAACCAGATCCGCGCCGAGATCGAGAACTCCGACTCGGACTACGACCGCGAGAAGCTCCAGGAGCGCCTGGCGAAGCTGGCCGGCGGCGTGGCCGTCATCAAGGCCGGTGCCGCCACCGAGGTCGAGCTCAAGGAGCGCAAGCACCGCATCGAGGACGCCGTTCGCAACGCGAAGGCGGCCGTCGAGGAGGGCATCGTCGCCGGTGGTGGCGTGGCTCTGCTCCAGGCTTCCTCGGTGTTCGAGAAGCTTGAGCTGACGGGTGACGAGGCGACCGGCGCGAACGCCGTGAAGCTCGCCCTGGAGGCCCCGCTCAAGCAGATCGCCGTCAACGGTGGTCTCGAGGGTGGAGTCATCGTCGAGAAGGTCCGCAACCTGCCCGTCGGTCACGGCCTCAACGCCGCGACCGGTGAGTACGTGGACATGATCGCCGAAGGCATCATCGACCCGGCGAAGGTCACGCGCTCTGCTCTGCAGAACGCCGCCTCCATCGCCGCGCTCTTCCTCACCACCGAGGCCGTCATCGCCGACAAGCCGGAGAAGGCCGGTGCCGGCGCCGGCGCCGGTGGCGGCATGCCGGGCGGTGACATGGACTTCTGAGCCTCGGCTCGGTAGTTCGTCGCAGCCACGCGAGAGAGTTCTTCGCAGCACGCGAACGAGGGCGGCACTCCGGAAACGGGGTGCCGCCCTCGGGCGTTCGCGCGGGTGCGGCTGCGATCAGACGTTCTCGGTGGGCACGAGCCGGCTCCGCCCGCCGCCGGCCAGGTGCGGAGGTGTGGCCGGGATCACGGGTGCTCGGGGGAGGGGAGTGGAATGCCCCGGTCTCCGGCGAGGTTGTCCGTGGGAGTATTCCATGCGCATGCACATACCCAATGGAATGCGCTTATCCCTCTCCCCCCCACACACACGAGGAGCCCCCACGTGACTGTCGCCCCCTCCGCCACCTCCGCCTCCCGCGCGGCCGAGATCCTCTCCCGGCCCGTCTCCCTCAACGGCCTGACCGTTCCGAACCGGATCGCGATGGCGCCGATGACCCGGCAGTTCTCGCCGGGCGGTGTTCCGGGGGAGGACGTGGCGTCGTACTACGCGCGCCGTGCCGCCGCCGGTGTCGGCCTGATCGTCACCGAGGGCACGTACGTGGGCCACGAGTCGGCCGGGAACAGCGACCGGGTCCCGCGGTTCCACGGCGAGGAGCAGCTCGCGGGGTGGGCGAAGGTCGCCGAGGACGTGCACGCGGCGGGCGGGACGATCGTGCCGCAGCTCTGGCACATCGGCATGGTGCGGTCCGCCGGGGAGCAGCCGTTCACGGACGCGCCCGCGGTCGGACCCTCCGGTCTGCGCCTCGACGGCACCGCGGGCCAGGGCAAGGAGATGACCCAGGCCGACCTGGACGACGTCGTCCGGGCCTTCGCCGACGCCGCGGCCGACGCCGAGCGCATCGGCTTCGACGGGGTCGAACTGCACGGCGCGCACGGCTACCTGCTCGACCAGTTCCTGTGGGCGGGCACCAACCGCCGCACGGACGCGTACGGAGGTGACCTCGTCGCCCGTACGAAGTTCGCCGCGGAGATCGTGGCCGCCGTGCGGGCGGTCGTCTCGCCGACCTTCCCCGTCATCTTCCGCTACTCGCAGTGGAAGCAGGAGGTCTACAAGGCGCGCCTGGCGGAGACCCCGGCGGACCTCGAAGCCGTGCTGGCGCCGCTCGCCTCGGCCGGTGTGGACGTCTTCCACGCGTCGACGCGGCGGTACTGGCTGCCGGAGTTCGAGGGCTCCGACCTGAACCTGGCCGGCTGGACGAAGAAGATCACCGGTAGGCCGACCATCACTGTCGGCTCGGTCGGTCTCGACGGCGACTTCCTCAAGGGGTTCCGGGGCGAGGGGGCCCCGGTCAAGGGCATCGACGACCTGCTCGACCGGCTGGAGAACGAGGAGTTCGACATGATCGCGGTCGGCCGCGCGCTGCTGCAGGACCCGGAGTGGGCCGTGAAGGTGCTCGACGGCCGCTTCGGTGAGCTGGGCGCCTTCGACGCGGAGGCGCTGCGCTCGCTCAGCTGATTCTGGGTGAGGTTTTGGGTGCGGGTCAGGTGGGGGCGGGCCCAAAGGATTGCGCAGTTCACCGCGCCCCCAGGTGCTTGGGGGCGCGGGGAACTGCCCACCGGGGGTCGGGGGGCGGAGCCCCCAGGCGGTGACGCGGGGCGAGGTCAGGCCGTCGGGCTCAGATGCCGGCGCGTCCACTCCTCGAAGGACGTCAGCGGGATGCCGAGCTCCGTGGCGTACTCGGGGCGGCCGGGCTGGCCGACCACGTTCAGCCGCTCGTGCGAGGCGCCCATCGGCGGCATGCCCGCGGCCAGGGCTTCCTCCTCCGTCATGTCCGGCGCGGCCAGGCGCGTGCCCAGGGCCGCGGAGAGGATCTTGGCTATTTCCGCCATCGACAGGTAGTCGCTCGCCAGTTCCAGCTCGACGCGGTCGAACCGTTCCGGTGCGGCGACGGCCGCCGCTGCCGCCGTGCCGATGTCGTCCACCGCGGCCAGGGACAGGCGGGTCGTGGGCTTGAGCACGCTCACGATGCCGCCCTCGATGCCGCGCGGGAACAGGAAGCGCATCGAGGGGAGGAAGTTCTCCATGAAGAAGCCCGGCTTGAGCAGCGTCCAGCGCGGGAAGCCGGCCTCACGCAGCCGGTCCTGGATCGCCCGCTTGGCCTCCAGGGTGGCCGCCGTCGACGCCCACCGGCCTTCGGCCCAGCCGGGGTCCCGGGTGTGCTGACCGGCACCGGAGACGGAGGTGTGCACGAACTGCGGCACCCCGGCCGCCCTGGCGCCCTCGATGAGGTTGACGCCCTGCCGCACCTCCCCGTCGAAGTCGAAGCCGTCCTCCGTGATGCCGGGCATCTGAACGGAGAAGACCGCGCGGGCGCCTTCAGCGGCTCGCGTCACGGAGTCGCGGTCGTGCAGATCGCCGGTGACCAGCTCCACGCCGAGCGCTTCGACGGCTTTGGCGCGGGCCGTGGCCGGGTCGCGTACCAGCGCTCGTACGGGCACGCCCGCCGCGAGCAGGGCGCGGGTGGTGGCACCTCCTTGCCTGCCGGTGGCGCCCGTGACCAGGACGGGGGCGGAGTCCGGGCCTGAGCCCGGATTTGTGCCTGAGGCGGTGTTCTTGGGCATGCGAGTGCTCCTCCGAGGCCGTGGCGCATCAAAACGGCGGGGCCCGCCGTTTCCTCTCGGCTAAGATACGGCGGGGCCCGCCATTTAACAAAGGACGAGGTGAACGCCGTGCCTGACCGCCGACCCCCCGACCATCGACGCGCCGACGCCAGGCGCAACTACGCGCGCATTCTCACCGTGGCCGAGGAAGAGGTCGCCGCGCACGGGGCCGACGCGTCCCTGGAGCAGATCGCGCGCACCGCGGGGGTCGGGTCCGCCACGGTGCGCCGGCACTTCCCGACGCGCCGCGCGCTGCTGGAAGCGGTGTCGCGGAAGCGGATCGAGGCGCTGAGCGCCCGCGCCGCGGAGCTGACCGGCAAGGGGGACAGCAGGGACGCCCTGCTGGAGTGGCTGGGTGATGTCGTCGCCTACTGCGTCTCCGCCCGGGGGCTGGCGGCCGCGCTCTCCTACGACGGTTCCGAGGGTGACCCGGTGCACGAGAACTCGTGCTCGCGGTCCTTGGAGGAGGCGGGTGGTCCGCTGCTCCGGCGTGCCGCGCGGGACGGCGCGGTCGCGGCGGGTGTCACCGTCGCCGACCTGATCACGCTCGCGGTCGGCATCGTCCTGGCCACGGAACACCACCGCGACCCCGCCGCCGAAGCGGACCGGCTGTTCCGTCTGACGGTTGAGGGGCTGAGCCCGTTGGGCGGGGTCTAGGTCGGACCCTGTCCCGTCTCCCGTCTCCCGCGTTCCGTCTCCCGCGTTCCGGGTCCGGTGGGCCGTGCAGGATTGCGCCAAAAATTGCTGACAATTTTGTGGGCGATTCACTCGGTATGGCGGCGGGCCAGGCAGGACGCGGGTGGTCGGGCCGGTGGCCGGTTCCCTGTGCGGCGGTCGCAGGGGCAGGGGATGTCCTCAGGAACGGCTGGTGCACTGGGGTGTGCCGACGCGCAACTGTGCGTGGGCGAACGGTTGTCGACCTCGACGGGCGTCGACCGTCTCAGCCGTGGGGACCGAGGGACAGGAGACGGACGTGAAGCGTAGAGCAGTGGTCATGGGGCTTGCCGCGGCTACCGCGGTGCCGACGGTCGGGTCCGCTTCCGGGGCACGGGCCGCGCAGGACGGGCAGATCGGACAGGCTGGTCGGGTCGGGCAGGCCGGACGGGTCGGGCAGGCCGGGAGCGGGGCCGCTTCCTCGGCCCTGGTCTTCGACCCGGACGCCTGCACCGAGTCGACCATCACCATCAAGGACACCGCGGGCGTCGCCCACGAGGTCGTGTACCGCTTCCACAAGGTCGCCTCCTATGTGGCGAAGCCGGTCGACGTGGCGTACCAGTCCCTGAACGTCAGCGTGCCGGTGAAGATCGACGGCACGGTCGTCGACGCCACCGGCGCGCCGATCCTCCTCGCCAACGGCATCGGCGGATACATGCCGTCGTCCGTCGCGAACAACACCGGGATCGTCGCCTCCGGGATGGGCGGCGGTACGAGTCGCCAGGCGCTCGCGCTCGCCGCCGGGTACGTCGTCGTGGAGCCGGGTGCCCGTGGCCGTACCCTCGTCGACGCCTCGGGGACGTACTACGGCACGGCGCCGGCCGTCATCGTTGATCTGAAGGCCGCCGTGCGGTACCTGAAGTTCAACAAGGGCCGTGTCCCGGGTGACGTGCGGCGGATCGTCGCGTCCGGTGTCAGCGCGGGCGGGGCCCTGTCCGCACTGCTCGGCGCGTCCGGTGACAGCCCGCTCTACGAGCCGTACCTGAAGGCGATCGGTGCGGCCGACGCGAGCGACGCGATCTTCGCCGTCGGCACCTGGTGTCCGATCATCGACCTCGAACACGCCGACATGGCGTACGAGTGGTGCTGGGGCGCCAATCCGCTGAACGGCGGAGCGCGGGTCGACCCGGTCATCTCCGGGGAACTGAAGGCCGCGTACGCCGAGCACCTGGCCACACTCGGGCTGCGGGCCAAGGGCTTCGGCGCCCTCACCGCGCGCAACCTCGACGCATACCTGCTCAAGGCCCATCTGGAGCCGTCGGCCACGCGATACCTCGCGGCGCTGTCGGACACGGACCGGGCCGCCTATCTGGCCGCGAACCCCTTCATCACCTGGTCCGAGGGAGGGTCCGGTGCCGGTGCCGGTGCCGGTGCCGGGTCCGGCGGGCGGGCGGCCTTCTCCTGGGCCGATTTCCTCACGCACGTCGGCGCCCGGAAGAAGAACGCGCCGTCGTTCGACGGCTTCGACCTCGCCACCCCCGAGAACAACCTCTTCGGTACGGGGACCACGAAGGCCCGGCACTTCACGCTCTACAGCCTGCGGCACGAGAGCGGCGACAGCGCGCGGCTGGACGCCGACATCCCCACGAAGCTCGACCTGATGAACCCGATGCACCACCTCGTCGAGGACGTGAACCACAACCGGTCGAAGCACTGGTGGATACGCCTCGGCACCAAGGACACCGACACCTCGCTGTCGGTCGCGGGCAATCTCTCCGCCCGTCTGACGAGCCTGGGCGACGACGTCGACACCGCGTACTACTGGGACGCCGGTCACGGCGCCGACCAGGACCCGGGCGACTTCGTCGAGTGGATCGGGGAGGTCTCGGGCTACCGGCCCACGGTCTAGAGGTTTCCCATCGGCTCGATGTCGATCTTCACCGGGGTGCCCCAGATGCGCAGCACCTCGTAGTCGGTGAACTCGTGGACCAGGCGGTAGGCCATGCTCGGGCGGGGGTTCCGGCGCTGCGCGGCGAGATACAGCTCGGCCTCCTGCTTGTCGCGGCGGGGTGTGCCGCAGAGCTGCCAGGCCTGGCCGGTCCACATCTCCGGGAGCCAGCGCTGCTGGGGCTGGGGCCGGTCGCCCCGGACGCCGTAACGGGACGTGGCGCGCTCGGAGTTCTCGTCCGGGGCCGTCGGGCGGCCCTGCGGGTAGGAGTCCTGGAACGAGTTGTTGACGTTCGAGCGGCGCGCGAGGCGGCGGCGGGTCTCGCAGAGCAGGCACAGGTCGGCGGCGTCCTTGTCGACCGGGCCCGTGGGGTGTTCCGCGCAGCGGGTGGTGGGGGCCGCGGTGGTGACGGTCTCCTCCAGGAGGTCCAGGGCGCGCTTCAGGTCGGCCTTCACCTCGTGGAGCTTGGCGTCCGGCATCTCGGTGGACAGCGCGTCGCCGTGCTCTCCGAGGACGCGGAGGGCTCGGCCGAGAGCGGTCAGTTGCGCGTGGTTCACGTTGTGGCGTCCCTTCCCTTTGGCTGTGCCAGGGTCGCATGTGGCACTGACAGTGTGCGGGGTGCCTCCGGCGGGGGTGGGGGGTACGGCGGGGCCTTGGTCTGGCGGGGTTCGTCGGGTGCGGGTCTGTGGGGGCTGGTCGCGCCGTTCCCCGCGCCCCTGAAAGCGACAAGATTGCGCCGTTCCCCGCGCTCCTTAAAGGCAAAAGATTGCGCCGTTCCCCGCGCCCCTGAAAGCTCAAAGCCAACGATTGCGCCGTTCCCCGCGCCCCCAAAGACATAAAGACTGCGCCGTTCCCCGCGCCCCTAGAAGTGCGAAGGCCAAAGATTGTGCCGTTCCCCGCGCCCGGGGGGGGCTTGGCTAGTGCAGTGCTGTGCGTAGGCGGGTGCAGATCTCTGTTATGGATGCTTCGGGTGGGAACGTCGGTGTTTGGAACATGGCCGTTTGGAGGGCCGGGCCGTGGGCGGCGTGGTGTTCCAGGTCGGGTTTCAGGGCGGGCTGGACCAGGAAGTGGATGTGGTTCGGGACGGCGTCCGCGTGGGACCAGAGGCAGACGTAGACCTGCTCGGGCCGGGTCACAGCGGTGACGGCGGCGGCGGTGCGTTGCAGCAGCGGGCCGAGTTCAGCGGACTCGTCCGGCGTCAGCTCGGCCACGTGCAGGACGTGGCGCAGCGGCTTGACCACCAGCGTGCCGAGGCCCAGCGGACCGACGCAGTGTTCGACGGTCCACAGGGAGGTGCGCAGGATCGTCCCGCCCGGGAGGAAGTCGGTCCCGGCGGCCAGGCGGCAGGCCATGCAGGTCTCGTCGGAGTCGGAGGGGGTCATCGGGGTGCGGCCGTCAGTGCCGCGCGCAGGTGGCCGTTCGACTCCTTCAGGAGGCGGGCGGCCGTGGGGCCGTCCACGTCGCCCAGGATCGTGAGGATCGCGTTCTTCACCTCGCCGTCCGTCGCGGCCAGCGCCGCCTCGATCTCCTCGTCGGAGGCACCCGTGGCGAGCGAGACGATGCGGCGGGAGCGGGCCCGCAGCTTCTCGTTCGAGGCGCGTACGTCGACCATCAGGTTCCCGTACGTCTTGCCCAGACGGATCATCGTGATCGTCGACAGCATGTTGAGGACGAGCTTCTGCGCCGTGCCCGCCTTCAGACGGGTGGAACCGGTGAGCAGTTCGGGGCCCACCACGACCTCGATGCCGTGGTCCGCCGCTGCCGCCAGCGCGCTGTCCGCGTTGCAGGACAGCCCGACGGTGAGGGCGCCGAGCGCGCGGGCGTGCCCGACCGCCCCGATCGCGTACGGGGTGCGGCCCGAGGCGGAGACGCCGACGACCACGTCGTCCGCCGTGAGGTCCAGGGCGGACAGGTCCTCGACGGCCAGTTCCGCGGAGTCCTCCGCGCCCTCGACCGACGTAGTCATCGCGGCCGAACCGCCCGCGATCAGTCCGACGACCTCGGTCGGGTCCGTGTTGAACGTCGGCGGGCACTCCGACGCGTCCAGTACACCGAGCCGTCCGGCGGTGCCCGCGCCGGCGTAGACGAGCCGGCCGCCCCGTCCCATCCGCTCCGCGATGGCGTCGATCGCGGCCGCGATGCCCGGCAGTTGCGCGGCGACGGCGGTCGGCACGGTGGCGTCCTCGCCGTTCATGATCTTCGCGATGTCGAGGGTGGACAGCCGGTCGATCTCGGAATGCTCCGGCCGGAACGCCTCAGTGGTCAGGCTCTCCAACTCGTCCCGCAGATCACGGTACTTGCTCGGATCGGAAGCGTCGGTGGCATCGGAGGCGTCGGTGCTGGAGGTCATGTACGGCGGCTCTTTCTGGTACGGGTACGGGTTCGGTACGGGTGTGAGTACGGGGCGATCTGATGCCTTCAGGGGCGCGGTCGTGCATTTCGGGGGCGCGGGGAACGGCGCAGTCTTTGTCTTTGAGGGGCGCGGGGAACGGCGCAGTCTTGTCGCCTTCAGGGGCGCGGGGAACGGCGCAGTCTTGTCGCCTTCAGGGGCGCGGGGAACGGCGCGACCGGCCCCCACCGACCCGCACCCGACGAACACCCCCTACCGGGGCGCGTTCCGATGGCGATGCCGATGAGCCAACGCCTCGTACGACGCCGACAACGCCGGCGCAGCCGTCTCGTACGTCCGCTGCGCGACCCCCACGAACAGACAGTCCACCACCAGCAACTGACTCGTCCGCGAGGACATCGCCGCCGGCCGCAACTCGCTCTCCCGAGCCGTGGACGTCGTCAGGATGTGATCCGCGTACTGCGTGACGGGCCCGTCCGGCCGTCCCGTGATCGCGATCGTCGTGGCCCCGTGCTCGAACGCGACCCGCAGCGGCTCGATGACGTCGCCGGTCGCCCCGGAGTGCGTGATCGCGATCGCCACGTCCTTGGCCCGCAGCTGCACGGCGTTGGTCACGGCGAGATGGGGGTCGTTGTGCGCGTGGGCTATGAGCCCGATGCGCAGCAGCTTCTGGGTGAGGTCCTGGGCGACGAGACCGGACGCGCCGACGCCGTACACGTCGATACGGCGGGCCACCGCGAGCGCCCCGACCGCCGCGCCCAGCTGCACCGTGTCCAGTGCGGCCGCGGTGTCGGCGAGCGTCTGCTGCTCGTCGTACGCGAGCTTGGCGACCACGTCCGCGATCGGGTCGTCGACCGCGATGTCGGCGGTAACTGCGGGCGCGCGGCCCGACTGCTGCTGGGCGGCGAGGCCGGCGAGGGCGAGGCGCAGGTCACGGTAGCCGGGGTAGCCGAGCAGGCGGGCCGTGCGGACGACCGTCGCCTCGCTGGTGCCGGTCAGCTCCGCGAGGCCGGTGACGGTGAGGGCCGCGCAGCCTGCGGGGTCGTTGGCCACGGCCTCGGCCACTCGCTGCATGGAGCGGGTCATCGAGGGGGCGAGGGTGCGGACCTTTGCGGCGAGGGCCGCGGGGGCCGGCGGGGTTTCGCCCGCGAAAATTTCCTTCACTTCGTGGGTCACGTATGAAAGATATTTTCGGGTGGGGGGAGGGTCAAGGGGGGCCGGTCGGGAGCGGGCGCGGGTGCGGCGGTGGGACGGCGCACAATGGGGGGTATGGAATCCGGCGTCCCTTCCTCTTCTTCTCCCCCTCCTGTGAGTCCGTTGGAGCAGGCCCTGCACGCGGCTCGGGCGTTGGTGCTCGCTGATCTTGTCGCGGGGGAGGTCGCGGAGGCCGATGTCGTGTCGATGGTCGAGGAGTCGGTCGTACAGCGGCGGTGGTGGGTGGAGCAGTGGCCCGAGGGCGTCGACTTCGTGGCCGGGCTGATCGCCCAGGACGTACAGGACGCGCTGCTGGAGAAGTACGGGCGCTGGCCGCTGTGTCCCGTCTGCGACGGCGGTGATCCGCACGCCCTGGAGGTGGAGCCGGAGCTGGGGCCCGACCCGCACTGGGTGTGCCACAAGGCGGGGGTCTCGGTGGCGCCGGTGGGCGTGCTCGGACCTGCCATGGGAGGTACCGGCGGGTCGGGCGGGGCGGGTTCCTCGTGACCGTCTACATAGATCCGCCCGACTGGCCGGGGCACGGGCGCATGTGGTCCCACCTGGTCAGCGATGTCTCGTTCGACGAGCTTCATGAATTCGCCCGGCGGCTGGGCGCCCCCGCCCGTGCCTTCGAGCGGGACCACTACGACATTCCCTCGCACCGGTACGAGGACGCCGTGCGGGCCGGCGCCGTACAGGTGCGCAGCCGCGAGGTCGTACGCATCCTGCACGCGGCCGGGCTGCGCAGGCCCAAGGGGCGGCCGGTGGCCCGAGGGCCGGGTTCAGCCGCGTAGCTCGTACGCGTACTGCTCCCCGTCGTCGTCCACCGTGCTGACCTGGGTGAAGCCCGCGCGGGAGATCACGCCCTGGGAGGGCGAGTTGGTGCGGTCCACCGTCGCGAACAGGTAGGTGAGGTCCTCGCGGGCCAGCGCCCAGGCGGACATGGCGCGCAGGGCCTCGGTGGCGTAACCGTTGCCGCGGGCCGACTCGGCCAGGTCGTAGCCGACCTCGGCGCGGCCCTCCTCGTCCGGGGCGCCGTGGAAGCCCATGCCGCCGACCGCGCGGCCGTCCTCCCGCCGGACCAGGACGAACATGCCCCACTCGGGCCGGTGCACCCCGGCCTCGTACGCCTTGACGACCATTCCCGCGGCGTCCCGCGTGCCCTGGAAGGGGCCGCCCTCGACCCACTCGAAGCCGCCGTTGCCGCCCGCGCACAGGTCGGCGGCGGCCGCGGGGGTGACGCCCTGGAGGGTGAGGCGCTCGGCCGGTATGACGAGGTTGTTGCTCCACTTCCAGGTGGTGAGGGGTGCGCGCCCGGGCAGCTCGCCGCGGCCCGTGGCCCACAGGAGGGTCCGCCAGTGGTCGGGGCCGGGTTCGGGGCGCACGTGCGGGAAGATCCGGGTGAGTACGTCGGCGCAGAGCGCGGCCGGCGGCTCGTACGCGATGCCCAGGCCCTCCGCCACGTCGTGCGTGTGCACGAGCACCTCGGTGACACCCATCGCGGCGAAGCCCTCACGGTTCGCGCTGCGGAAGGGGTACGGGTGGAAGGCCCTGGCCTCCCGGGGGGTGGTGCGCACGGCCGCCGCGAGCAGGGCGCCGGTCGCCTCGACGACCTGCAGGACGTCCTCGGGGCTCTCGCACTCCTCGAAGGTGATGTCGAAGGGTACGTAGCGGTCGGTGGGGCGGCCGGTCAGCTGGCCCGCGTAGGAGATGAGGTCCGACGCGATGTGCTCCGCCGTCGTGCGGCAACTCCATTCGAGACGGCCCGCCTTGACGTCCCAGTCCCGGTCGGCCGCGCCCCGCAGGGCCGCGACCGCACCCGAGACGGCCTCTTCCACCTGGTCCCCGCCCATGGCTCGCATGCCGGTGAGGATAGGTGATCAGTTCACGGAGCGGTTCATCTTTTTCTCGGCCGCAACGGTCACGCCTCCGGTCACGCCTCCGGTGACCACCCGTGACGGCGCCCCGCGCCGGTACAGGCGCAGCGAGATCGTGGTCAGCACGCCCGCCACGACGGTGATGGCCGCCCCGGCCCAGGCCGGGGAGGCGTAGCCGAGGCCCGCGTCGATGGTGGCGCCGCCGATCCAGGGGCCGCCGGTGTTGCCGAGGTTGAAGGCGGCCGTGGTGGTGGCCCCGGCCAGGGTGGGGGCGTCGGCAGCGACGTTGAACATCCGGGCGTTCAGGGCCGGGGCCGTGTAGAAGGCGGAGACCCCGAGGAGGAAGGCGAGGGCGGCGGCCGCGACGGCGTACTGTCCGAGCAGCGCGAGCGCCACGAGCAGGACCGTCGAGGCCACGATGCCCGAGAGCAGCACCCCGAAGAGGTGCGCGTCCGCGATCCGGCCGCCGATCGCCGTCCCGATGAGCGCGCCGATCCCGAACAGCGCGAGCACGGCGGGCACCCAGCCCTCGTCGAGCCCCGCGACATCCGTGAGCAGCGGGGCGAGATAGCTGAACGCGCAGAAGACACCGCCCGCGGCGAACGCGATCAGCGAGATGGTGAGCCAGACCTGCCGGTCGCGGTAGATCCGCAGCTCGCGCATGAGCCGGGGCTTCTCGGCGGGGAGCGGGATACGGGGGATGAGCGTGGCCACCCCGACGAGCGCGATCGCGGAGGCCGCGCCGACCGCCCAGAACGCCGAACGCCAGCCGAGGCTCTCGCCGAGGAAGGCACCCGCCGGGACGCCGAGGACGTTCGCGATCGACAGGCCGCCGATCATCACGGCGAGCGCGCGGGCGCGGGCGTTCACCGGGACCATGGCGACGGCCACGGCCGCGCCGACCGCCCAGAAACCGGCGCAGGCCAGCGCGCTCACGACCCTGGACGCGAAGAGGACGGCGTAGTTCGGGGCGAGGGCACCCGCGATCTGGCCGAGGCCGAAGACGGCGATGAGCGCGATGAGGGTCGTACGGCGGGGGAGCCGGAGCGTGGCCACGGCCAGCAGGGGCGCCCCGACGACCATGCCGACCGCGAAGGCGGATATCAGCAGTCCCGCCCGCGGAATGGACACGTTCATGTCCTCGGCGACCGCCGGCAGCAGCCCGGAGAGCATGAACTCGCTGGTGCCCAGCGCGAAGACGGAGAGCCCGAGGATGTAGACGGCCAGGGGCATCCGGGTGCGGGCGGCGCCGCTGTCGGGGGTGAGGGAAGGCGTGGGTGAGCTGGAGCTCGTGGGGACGGGCATATCAAGTGCCAACCTCGACGGTGGGCAGCCCATTCCATCGGGTGCGCTTCAGGCCGTCAACAGGGTCAGCTCGTTCGTCAGGTTGTCGCGGGCCGGCCCCTCCCATTCCCTTGTGCCGTAAGGGGTGTGGAAGAGCCGTGGCAGGTCCAGGAGCTGCCGGAGGATCGCCGCGCGGCCCTCCCGGAAGGCGTCCGCGGGCACGAAGGCGTACTCCTCGCGGACCGCCTTCGTGTAGGCGGCGTACGCGTCGGAGGGCGAGGCGAGGATCGCCAGGTCGGCGTCGCACAGGACCTGGCCGTTCGGGTCGTCACCGCCCGGGGCGTGCGTGACCGTCAGCCGGACGAGTCGGGCGACCTCGGCCGTGGCGGCGGCGGAGAGGCCGGCCTCGGGGAGCGCGCGCTCGGCGAGCCGGGCCGAGCGTTCCTCGTTCTCGGAGCGGTCGGGGAGGTAGACCGCGTCGTGGAACCACGCGGCCAGCCGGACCAGATCCGGGTCGTCGGCGGCCTCCTCCAGCACGTCGATGTGGTCCAGCACCACCGTGAGGTGATCGAGGGTGTGGTAGCGCCGCTGGGGTTCCGACCAGCGGGCGAGGAGGTTGTCGGCGTAGGCCTCCGGCGAGGGGGCGGGGGCGGCGGGGGTGGGGGTCTCCGTCCCACGGCTCCGGTGGAGCGTGCGGGACCAACGGGTGCGCAGGGCGTCGGGATCGGCCATGGGCCCATTGTCCGCTGCCGTCTGCCGTCTGCCGTCTGCCGCTTGCCGCCCAGCACCCGCAGGCCACCGGCCACCGGCCACCGGCCACCGGCCACCGTCCTGTGCATTCAGGTGCGGTGCGCGTCCTCGTACTTGTGCGTCGCCTCGTACCGGTCCTCGTGCTCGTCGTTCTCGGCGTGCGTCTCGTACTCCGCGGCCGCCTGCTCGATGAGGGCGAGAGACGCGGCGGGTGACAAGGCCGTGGCCCCGAGCAGTTCGTGGGTGAGCGTGCAGCGGGTGGTCACGGCCGGATCGGCCGACAGGCGGCCGGCACGGACACCTTGGACGTACGCGATGGGTGGCGCGTCGTCGAAGGTCAGCAGCTTGAAGAGGCCGTCGAGCCCGGCGTGCGCGCCTTCCGAGAGGGGCAGCACCTGGGCGATGATCCGATGGCGGCGGACCAGCGCGGCGATGTGGCGGAGCTGCTCGGCCATGGTGGGCGGGCCGCCCACCGGGCGTCGTACGACGACCTCGTCCAGGATCACCCAGTAGCGGGGCCCCGCCGGGGCGTCGAGGATGCGCGACCGGACCTGTCGCGAGGCCATCCGTGCGTCGGCGGCCTCGTCCGTCGCGGCCGGGTCGTACGACCGGATCACCGCCCGTGTGTAGGCCGCGGTACGGAGCAGGCCGGGGACCAGGTCGGGCGCCCAGTCCTTGACCGACTGAGCCAGACACTCGAACGCGGCGACGTCCGCCGACGCCAGCGGCGCGTACTCCGGCCGCAACCGGCGGACGTCGGCCTCCGGTTGACCGACGGTGGAGCCGCCGACGAACGAGCCGCTGGCGAACATGCGAGTGCTGCCCAGACCCTCCTGGGACGGGTCGAGTCGCTTCGGTACGGGCATGCAACAACTCCCTTTCGCGCGGCTGGCGTTGCCGGACGGCGTCACATCGAGGGTAGTTGCGTACAGTGACGGGCTGTGCGCGAATGGTGATATCCGTTGATCTCCGTCGGGGTGCGCGTAGGCTGAGTATTGGACTAGACCTGTAGCCGTCCACCTGTCCGCCCGAGGGAAGAGGTCCTATGAGCAAGCGTGCAGTCCTGGAGGTGATCGCCCTCGATGTCGAGGACGCGGTCGCCGCCGAGGCCGGAGGCGCGGACCGGCTGGAACTGGTCACCGACATGGCCGCCGACGGGCTCACTCCGCCGGTCGAGACCTTCGCCGGGATCCGGGCCGCCGTCGGTATCTCGCTGCGCGTGATGCTGCGGCTGGCGGACGGTTTCGACGCCGGGGACGTACGGGCGCTCGTGCGGGCGGCGCGGGAGCTGCGGGGGGCCGGGGCGGACGAGTTCGTGCTCGGGTTCCTGGACGAGGCCGGGGAGCCGGACCTGCCCGCGCTGGAGTCGGTGCTCGCCGAACTGGACGGCTGCCGTTGGACGTTCCACCGGGCGATCGACCGGGCCGCCGACCGTGACGCCCTGCGCAAGGCGCTCTCCGACCTGCCCGGTCTGGACACGTATCTCACGGCGGGGTCGGCGGCGGGTGTGGACGAGGGGTTGCCGACGTTGCTCGCGGAGGTGGCGCGGGGTGGGGAGCCCGGCTATGAGCCGCAGCTTCTTGTCGGGGGTGGGCTTCGGCTGGACCACGTGCCGGGGCTGCGGGCGGCGGGGGTTGACGCTTTCCACATCGGTGGGGCGGCGCGGCCGGGGGGCTGGGGGGAGGCTGTTTCCGCGGCGGCGGTGCGGGGGTGGCGGGCGGTGTTGGATGCGGGTTGAGTGGGGTGGGGTGGGGTATCGGGTGCGGGTTCGCTGTGGCTGGCCGCGCCGTTCCCCGCGCCCCCAAAGGCAAAGGATTGCGCCGTTCCCCGCGCCCCCAAAGGCAAAAGATTGCGCCGTTCCCCGCGCCCCCAAAAGCACAAGATTGCGCCGTTCCCCGCGCCCCTGAGGGCAAAGGATTGCGCCGTTCCCCGCGCCCCTGAAAGGCAAAAGATTGCGCCGTTCCCCGCGCCCCTGACGGGGGGGAGTCAGCGGGTGACCGGGTCTCCTACCGCTCCGCCCGTGGCCTCGCGGACGGCGCGTGCCACGCGTTGCGGGGCGTCGGCGAACTGGGCTGGGTCGGCGCCGTCGAGGAGGGCCGCGCCGATGTCCTCGTTGAGGACCCGGAGGGCGGCGGAGGCCGCCGCGGCGTGCAGGCGTACCTGGAGGTCGGCGGCCGGGCGGTCCAGCCGCTTCGCGATGATCTCGGTCATCTCGTGCTCGACCTGGTCGCAGGCCATCAGCCACGCGGTACGCAGGGCCGGCTCCGTGTCGGCCAGCCGGATCATCCGCATCGCGAGCCCGTTGTCGGCCAGCTCGACCGCGCTGGCCTCACGGCGGAACCGGCTCGCCTCCGTACTGAAGTGCTCTTCGAGCGAGAGGTCGGAGGGCCAGTCGCGCAGCGTGCTCATCTCCCATTCCACGCCTTGCGTGACGATGGGCTCGGCGCAGCTTTCCTTGCTGCGGAAGTGACGCCAGATGGTGCGGGTGGACAGGCCCACCGCCGCGGCGATCTGGTCACCGCTGGTGGCGTCCACTCCCTGTTCCCAGAACAGGCGGGACGCCTCCCGGGAGATCTCCAGACGCAGCCGGTGGCGCCGCTGGTCGCTCATTCCGCTTCTGCCGCGCTTGGCCGTCGCCATGCGGGTCACCTCCGCTCGTGTCCCCGCCGGCATGTCAGTGAGCCGGCTTGTCAGTGACACAATGACATTTAGTGACGCCCGGAACCAACGCGCCGCCCGCCCCAGCGAGGCGCGGGCGGCCTCCCGGCGGGGTCAGCCGCGCTCGGCGGGCAGCAGGCCGATGGCCGTCAGCCGCTTGTTCGAGCGTCGGGCCGCCCAGGCGACCACCAGGAGGGCCAGGGCGAGCAGCGGGAAGCCCATGGCGATCTTGGCGACGCCCAGCGAACCGACCTGGTCGGTCGCGTACAAGTACTGCTGGACGGCGAACCGGGCCCCGAAGACGGTGGCCAGCACAAGGGTGGCGACGTCGTAGTAGAACCGCGAGCGCTTGTCCGCGCGCCAGACGTTCCCCTTGCCGGTGGCCGCGTTCCAGACCACGCCGGCCAGCGGCCACCGCACCAGGACGGAGACGAGGAGGAGGACGGCACCGGCCAGGCTCGCCCAGATGCCGATGAGGAAGTAGTCCTTGGCGGACCCGGTGAACCAGACGATGCCGGCGGCGATCGCCACGCCGAACACGCCGCCGATCGCGGGCTGTACCGATTCCCTGCGCAGCAGGCGCACCACGCCGATGGCCACCGCGACGGCGAGGGCGGCGACGATCGACGCCGTGATCCCGCTGAAGTTGTGGGCGATGACGAATGCCAGCGCGGGCAGTGCCGAGTACACGACTCCCTTGGTGCCTCCCGCCTGGTCGAGGACCGAGGGCTGCTGCCGGGGTGCCGTCTGCTCCGCCTGCGTGTCGGACTCTGTCTCCAGGAAGCTCTTGGTCTTCATGGTGGTCAGTTCTCCCGAGTCGTCTGGGGCCGAGGTGCACTGTGATTGTCGCTTAATGACGGGTTGGCAGTAAGTGACATTCCTACACCTCCCTTCTCATGTGACCTGGGTCACACTCCTGCCGGATCGCGGATCGCGGATCGCGGCCCGAGGTTTCAAAGGTCGCGCTTGAAGCACCTGTCACTAAGTGACACTGTCATTAAGTGACAGGCGCTGACCCCGGAAGCAGAAGGGACCGACATGGCACAGCCGGAGACCATCTCCGTCGAGGAGTTCTTCGGACCACCGCCCCGCGCGAAGACCACCCTCTCGCCGGACGGCAGGAACATGGCGTACCTGGCGCCGTGGAAGAACCGTATGAACGTCTGGATCGAGAGCGTCGACGCGCCCGGGGACGCCCGGTGCGTGACCACCGAGGACCGCGGAGTGGTGAGCTACCACTGGACCCGCGACCCGCGTTGGCTGCTCTACTGCCGTGACCAGGGCGGCGACGAGAATCTGCACCTCTACCGCGGCGACCTGGACGACCCCGACGCCGCCGCGGTGGATCTCACCCCCTACCCCGGGGTACGGACCGTCGGCCTGGACCTGCCCGCCGGGCGGCCCGGCAAGGTGGTCACCCAGCTGAACCTGCGCGACCGCGCCCGGTTCGACCTGGTGGAACTCGACATCGCCACCGGCGAGCTCACGACCCTCGCCCAGAACCCCGGGGGCGCTGTCGACGGATGGCTTTACAGCGAGCGCGGGCTGTTCGCGACGGCGACGACCGCCGAGGGCGACATCGAGCTGTCCCGGTGGGACGCGGCGACGGGTGCGCTGACCCCGGTGGCACGGTTCGACGGCGGCGACGCCCCGCTGGGGATCTACCCCATGGAGGTCACACCGGACGGCACCGGGGTGTGGCTGGGCTCGTACCGTGGGAGCGATCGTCTGCGCCTGGCCCGGCTCGACCTGGCCACCGGCGAGGAGCACGAGGTCGACTCCCATCCGAGCCACGACCTGGACACCCGTGCGCTGGTCTTCCCCGCCCTCCCCTCTCCACTGATCCGCAGCCGCAGCACAGGTGAGCTGCTCGCGGTCCGTTACCTCGGGGAGCGACAGGTCGTCCACGCGCTGGACCCGCACTTCGCCGAGGTACTGGAGAACCTGGAGAAGCTGTCCGACGGCGATATCGCCGGGGTGTCCTCCGACGAGAGCGGACAGCGGTGGGTGGCCGCCTTCACCCACGACCGCGATCCCGGGGTCACCTTCCTCTACGACCACACCACCGGCGAGAGCCGCCTGCTCCACCGGGCGAAGCCGCACCTCGACCCCGAGGCGCTGGCTCCGACGCGGCCGGTGTCGATCACCTCACGCGACGGCCTGACCCTGCCCGTGCACCTGACGCTGCCGGTCGGTGTCGAGCCGTCCCGGCTGCCGCTGGTGCTGTTCGTCCACGGCGGTCCCTGGAGCCGGGACAGCTGGGGGTACAACCCGGCCGCGCAGCTCTTCGCCAACCGAGGCTGCGCGGTGCTGCAGGTCGACTTCCGGGGCTCCACCGGCTACGGCAAGGCCCACACCAGGGCCGGCATCGGGGAGTTCGCGGGCAGGATGCACGACGACCTCATCGACGGCGTGCGGTGGGCGGTCGACCAGGGCTACGCCGACCCGGACCGCGTGGCGATCATGGGTGGTTCCTACGGCGGCTACGCGGCACTGGTCGGCATCACGTTCACCCCGGACGTCTTCGCCGCCGCCGTCGACGTCGTCGGGATCTCGGACCTGGCCAACTTCATGCGCGGCCAGCCCGACTTCGTCAAACCGATGCTCGTCCACAACTGGTTCGCGTACGTCGGCGACCCGGCCGATCCGGAGCAGGAGGCCGACATGCTGGCCCGCTCCCCGATCAGCCGCGTCGACCGCGTGCGCACACCGCTGATGGTGGTGCACGGCGCCAACGACGCCCGGGTCGTCCTCGCCGAGTCCGACCGGTTCGTCGAAGCACTCCGTGCGCGGGACGTTCCGGTCGACTACATCGTCATGGAGGACGAGGGCCACGCCATCGAGAACCCGGAGAACGTGATCGCCCTCTACACCGCGGCGGAACGCTTCCTCGCCGAACACCTGCGCTTCGAGACGGAGACGACATGATCCTGACGCTGCCGCAACAGCTCTACCTGCTCTGCTACACCGTGGACAAGGGCAAGTTCCAGCTCGACAACCTGCAGGGCCGCGGCCAGTTGCTGCGCGCCGGCGCCCTGGCCGAACTCGCCCGCGACGGGCTCCTCGACGCCACCGGCGGGAAGGTGATCCGAAAGGCGGGGAAGACGCCGCACGACTCCTTCCTCGCGTCGGTATGGAGCGACCTGCCCGACCACAAGCCGAAGAGCTGGCTCCAGTACGTGCACAACAAGGCCCACACCGCCGAGAAACCGGTACGCGACCAGCTCGCCGCCGCGGGAGAGGTCACCGTCTCCCGCAGCAAGGTGCTGGGACTCATCCCGTCCGACCGTGTCACCGTCACCCAACCGGAGAACGTGCGCGCCCTCCAGGGACGGGTACGCGCCACCGTCGTCGACAGGTCCGACCCGGCGTCGATCCCGCTGGAGGAACTGGCGCTGGCCGTCTTCACGGTCGAGCTCGAAGTCACCTGCGTATGGAGCCGCGCGGACCTGCGCACCCACAAGCAGCCGCTCAGGACACTCGCCGCGCGGTACGACGAGATCGTCCCCGGTCTGCGCAAGGCGCTCCGCGACTCGTACCTGGCGAGCCGGGCGGTCGGCGGCGGCTGGGGTGCGTGAGCACGCAGTCGCCGCCGCGCCCTCGGTCCGTGACACCACGCCGACTCGCGAGTCCGAAAGACTGCGCCGTTCCCCGCGCCCCTCAAGACGCAAGACCGCGCCGTTCCCCGCGCCCCTGAAAGCCAAAGACCGCGCCGTTCCCCGCGCCCCTGGGCGGGGAGGGGCGGCGCTCACCAAGTCTGTGGTTCCGTTGCCCGCAACTGCGCCGGCAAGGCCCCCGCATGGGTCACGATGAGCCCCGACACCGCTCGGGTCAGGGCGACGTACAGGCGACGCAACCCCGTCCGCTCGTCCGGCTCGGCGTCGACGACGGCCTGGGGTTCGTCCAGGACCACGTAGTCGTACTCCAAGCCCTTGGCGAGGGACGCCGGCACCAGCGTCAGGCGCGCCGCGACGGTCGTCTCCTCACCGGGGGCGAGATGGGGGAGCCCCGCCTTCGCCAGCGCCTCCGCCAGCACCGGCACACGCGCGTCGGCCGCGATCAGCCCCACCGACCCCTCGTGCGCGAGCAACTCCTCGCAGGCCGCGACCACTTCGGCGGGGGCGACGTCCACGGCGGTCTCGCGTACCTCGAAGAAGCCGGGGTTCTCCCGCACGGACGCCACCGGCGTCAGACCCGGCGCGATGTGCGGGAGCAGCCGGGACGCGTACGTGATGACATCCGTCGGTACGCGGAAACCGGCCGTCAGCTCCTCCACCACCGCCTCCGACTTGCCGAGATGGGCCAGCGCCTCGTCCCAACTCCGCGTCGCCCAGGGCGTCGTACCCTGCGCCAGATCACCGAGCACGGTCGCCGAACCGGTCGTGCACCGCCGCCCCACCGCCCGGTACTGCATCGGCGACAGGTCCTGCGCCTCGTCGAGCACCACATGCCCGAGCGAGTGCGTGCGCTGTACGAGGTCGGTGGCCTCGTCGATCAGGACGGCGTCCGCGGCGGCCCACTTGGCGGACTTCACCGACCGCAGGGGCTTCGCCCAGCGGATCGTCTCCTGCTCGTCCTCGGTGAGGACGCCCTCGGCGTGCAGGGCCAGGAAGTCCGCGTCCGAGAGCAGCCGGAACACCAGCTTCGCCGGGTCGACCGGCGGCCAGATCGCCTTCACCGCCGCCTTCACCGCGGGGTTGCGGGCGACGGCGTCCTGCACCCGGTCGTCCGGCGCCTCGCCCGACCGTTCCATCTGCACCAGCACGGCGTGCGCGATGCGCTGCGGCAGGGCCTCGCGGGCGGCGCCGTACCGGATGTCCCGGTCCAGCAACTCCTGCACGATGTCCGTCAGTTCGTACACCGGTACCCGCCAGCGCCGTGAGCCGCGGACCACCATGACGGGCTCGGCCGGCAGGGTCACGTGCGCGCGGACCGCCCGGCGCAGCACCTCCGCCATGCGCGCGTCGCCCTTCAGGACGGCGGTCGCCGCCTCGTCCGTGCCCCGTACCTCGACATGCGCGACGAGGTCGTCGACCGTGGCCTGCTTGACGTCCAGTTCGCCCAGCGCGGGCAGCACCTGCTCGATGTAGTGGAGGAAGGACGCGTTCGGCCCGATGACCAGGGTGCCGGTGCGGGCGAGCCGGTCGCGGTGGGCGTAGAGCAGGTAGGCGACCCGGTGCAGGCCGACGGCCGTCTTGCCGGTGCCGGGACCGCCCTGCACGCAGACCGTGCCGCCGAGACCGGACCGTACGATCTCGTCCTGCTCCGGCTGGATCGTCGCCACGATGTCGCGCATGGGGCCCACGCGCGGACGCTCGATCTCCTGCTGGAGCAGCTTGCTGGTGGCGGCGGCCTCGGCGGGGTCGGAGAGGTGCTCGTCCTCGTACGCGGTGAGGTCGCCGCCCGTGTACCCGAAGCGGCGGCGCAGCGCGATGTCCATCGGGGTCTTCTTGGAGGCCCGGTAGAAGGGCTGGGACACCGGGGCCCGCCAGTCGATCACCATCGGGTCGCCGCCCGCGTCGTGCACGTGCCGTCGGCCGATGTAGAAGCGTTCGCCCCGCGCGCCCTCGGCCTGATCGGCGCCCGGCGCGTGCAGGTAGTCGAGGCGGCCGAAGAACAGCGGGGTGTGGGACAGGTCGGCGAGGGCCTTGATGCGTTCGTCGATCTGGCGGGTCAGGACCTCCGCGTTGACCCAGTTCGCGGTGACGTCCCGGATGTCGAGGGACTGGACGTCCTCGCGCATCGAACGCAGCGCGGCGCGGGAGTGCGCGAGATGGGACCGCTCGCGCGAGAGCGGGTCGTCGGACGGCATGGCGGAGTCGGACGGGGTGGACACGGGCGGTTGCCTCCGGGGCCTGCGAGAGCCGGGGCCTGGTGGACCCCGCTGAGTGGCGATGGGCCGGCCGGTTTCCGTCCGGTCGGCGGCGCTCCACGACGGGAGGCGGGCAAGAGCGGAGATCCTAGGCGAACCGGGTCGGTCGGGGCCAACCGTTTTCCCGTGCACCGGCCGTCACCCCGCCGGTACGCCCGGCGCACTCCCCTGAGCCTGCGCTCCTCGGAACCCCCGAGCCCCTGATCCCCTAGGGGATGTCGCCCCCTCCCTACGGGGTAGAGGTCGGCCCGGAGTCGTACGTGGGGACGAGGGAGTTCACACCCGCAGGCCGATGAAAGCGGAGCGCCCGCGTTCCACCATGGACACATGAGCACTGCGACGTTCACCCAGGCCCCCGCCCGCCCCCGCCCGCCGACCGGCGCGACCGCCCTGCGGGGCAGTCACCGCCACCGCCTCGGCGACACCCTGCGTGCCGTCAAGGTCTTCGCCGGCGCCGCCCTCGGAGTGGTCCTCCTCGGCGAGTACGGAGAGGAAGCGGGCGTACGCCGCCGGTAGGGACCCCGGGCCCCGCGGAACCCGGAACCCCGGCCGGTCAGTTGTCGGCCAGCAGTTCGTCCGCGTCCACGATCCGGTACGCGTAACCCTGTTCCGCCAGGAAGCGCTGGCGGTGGGCCGCGAAGTCCTGGTCGATGGTGTCGCGGGCCACGACCGAGTAGAAGTGGGCCTGGTGGCCGTCCGCCTTCGGACGCAGCACCCGGCCGAGGCGCTGAGCCTCCTCCTGACGGGAGCCGAAGGTGCCCGACACCTGGATGGCGACCGTCGCCTCCGGCAGGTCGATGGAGAAGTTGGCGACCTTGGACACGACCAGCACGCTGATCTCACCCTGACGGAACGCCTCGAACAGCTTCTCGCGCTGCGCGTTCGACGTCTCGCCCTTGATGACCGGCGCGTCCAGATGCTCGCCCAGTTCGTCGAGCTGATCGATGTACTGGCCGATGACGAGCGTCTGCATCCCCGCGAAGCGGCGGACCAGCGCCTCCGTGACCTTGCGCTTCGTCGCCGTCGTCGCGCAGAAGCGGTACTTCTCCTCCGCCTCGGCGGTCGCGTACGCCAGCCGCTCGGAGTCCGTGAGGTTCACCCGGACCTCGACACAGTCGGCCGGCGCGATGTACCCCTGCGCCTCGATCTCCTTCCAGGGCGCGTCGAAACGCTTCGGCCCGATGAGGGAGAACACGTCCGACTCGCGGCCGTCCTCACGCACCAGGGTGGCCGTCAGACCGAGGCGGCGGCGCGCCTGGAGGTCGGCGGTGAACTTGAAGACCGGCGCGGGCAGCAGATGCACCTCGTCGTAGATGATCAACCCCCAGTCGCGGGAGTCGAACAGCTCCAGGTGCTGGTAGACACCCTTCCGCTTGGTCGTCAGCACCTGGTACGTCGCGATGGTGACCGGCCGGATCTCCTTGCGCGTACCGCTGTACTCGCCGATCTCCTCCTCGGTCAGGCTTGTGCGCTTGACCAGCTCGTGCTTCCACTGCCGGGCCGAGACCGTGTTGGTGACGAGGATGAGCGTGGTGGCCTTCGCCTCGGCCATGGCGCCCGCGCCGACCAGCGTCTTGCCGGCGCCACAGGGGAGTACGACCACCCCTGAACCGCCGTGCCAGAAGTTCTCCACAGCCTGCTTCTGGTAGGGCCGCAGGGACCAGCCGTCCTCGGCGAGCCCGATCTCGTGCGCCTCCCCGTCCACGTACCCGGCGAGGTCCTCGGCCGGCCAGCCCAGCTTCAGCAGCGTCTGCTTGATCTGCCCGCGCTCCGAGGGGTGCACGGCCACGGTGTCCGGGTCGAGCCGGGCGCCCACGAGCGGGGTGATCCGCTTCGAGCGCAGGATCTCCTCAAGGACGGGCCGGTCGGTGGTGGTGAGGACGAGCCCGTGGGCCGGGTGCTTGCTCAGCGTGAGACGGCCGTAGCGGCCCATCGTCTCCGCGATGTCGACCAGCAGCGCGTGCGGCACCGGATAGCGGCTGTACTGCACGAGCGCGTCCACGACCTGCTCGGCGTCGTGTCCGGCCGCGCGCGCGTTCCACAGCCCGAGCGGGGTCACCCGGTAGGTGTGGATGTGCTCGGGCGCGCGCTCCAGCTCGGCGAAGGGAGCGATGACCCGGCGGCACTCGTCCGCCAGCTCGTGGTCGACCTCCAGGAGCAGGGTCTTGTCGGACTGGACGATGAGTGGACCATTCACGCGCGTCCCCTTCTGCACAGCCGTGCGATGTGCACGGCCAAACGTCCAGTGTGCCTGATCGCCGACGTCAGCCGTCGCGGACGACCGCTGCCCCCGGTCCTGTCCTACTGAATGTCTATTCATTCCAATGAGTGGTGAGAATTCAGATTTACGGGTGCTGCCCCGAAGAATGGCGATCCCGCAGGTCACTGCCCCAGGTCACTGCTCAGGTCGCCGCCCAGGGAGAGCTCACTGTTGCCCCATCACAGCCATGCCCCGCCGCCCGAGCCGCAGCCCGGGACGTCGTCGCCCTCCTCGCAGCCGAGCGCGACACTCGGGTACTCGCTCTTCGCCACCCGCTGGCTACAGGCCCCGCTGTACTTCGGACTGGTGGCCGCCCAGGGTGTGTACGTCTACAAGTTCTTCAGAGAGCTGTGGACTTTAATCATCAGAAGCGTGACCGGGCAGGCGAACGAGACGTACGTGATGCTCGCCGTGCTGAAACTGGTCGACGTCGTCATGATCGCCAACCTGCTGATCATGGTGATCGTCGGCGGGTACGAGACGTTCGTCTCGCGCATCGGCCTCCAGGGCCACCGTGATCAGCCGGAATGGCTCTCGCACGTCAATTCCAACGTGCTCAAGGTGAAGCTCGCCACCGCCATCGTGGGCATCTCGTCCGTGCACCTGCTCCAGATGTTCGTGGACGTGCACCACACCTCGCACCACTCACTGCTGTGGGGGACCGTCATCCACATGGCGTTCATCGCCTCGGCGGCGATCCTCGCGTACATGTCGGGACCGATGGCGGCGCACGGGGAGCGATTGCACAAGGGGCACGGGCTCGGACACGGGCTCGGGCAGGGGCACGGCCTCGGGCTCGGGCTCGGGCATGTCCAGGTCTCCGGTCCACGGCCCGGTGCCGAGGGCCCCGGAAGGGCGATGGAGGCGATGACAGGTTACGAGTCCTCCGCCTCTGCGGGCTTGTCCGCCCCCTCCGCCTCCTCCGCGGCTCCCGGCCCGTTCGCGTACCCCTCCTCCTCCGCGTCCCCCGCTCCCTCCACCTCGTCCGTCCCGGCCGAGTTCGCGTTCGCGATCAAGACCGCGCCCGCCACGCGGGTCACCGTCCCGGTCGCGGGCCCGTCCACCGCACAGGCCACCGCACCGATCCCGGCGCAGGCGCTCTCCTCCTCGTACGACACGCACCACCCGTACGACTCGCACCACGCGTACGACCCGCACGATCCCTGCGACGTGTACGACTCCACCGAGCCCGGTGCGGAGGCCCGGATCCGTGATGCCCGGTTCCCCGCCCGGAAGCTGCTGGAGGATTTCGACGAGGAGTACCCCCGGGTGCTCGACCGGGAGGCCGTGGCCCGGCTCGGCACCCTGGACTTCGTCGCGACCCGGCGCAACGTGGTGTTCGTCGGCCCGCCCGGCACCGGCAAGACGCATCTCGCCGTCGGTCTCGGCGTGCGGGCGTGCCAGTCGGGGCATCAGGTGCTCTTCGCGACCGCGGCGCAGTGGGCCGCGCGGCTGGCGGGGGCCCGGTCGGCGGGCCGGCTCACCGAAGAACTGGCAGACCTCGACGCCCGCCCGCTGCTCATCGTCGACGAGGTCGGCTACACCCCTCTCGACCAGGACACCGCCCACCTCTTCTTCCAGCTCGTCGCGCACCGCTACGAGCGGTCCTCGCTGATCGTGACCACCGACCGTCCGCTCGGCCGCTGGGAGGAGGTCTTCGGCGGCGCCGCCCCCGCGATGGTCGACCGGCTGGCGCACCACGCGGAGATCGTCCGCCTCGAAGGGGACAGCTACCGCATGCGCCGGGTCACTTCAGCGTGGGCAGAGTGAGGTTGTTGATCAGCGGCCCCTCGATGCCGACCCCCTCGGTCACCAGCGGTTCGACGGCGGCCACCGGCAGGGGCAGCGGCAGGGCCAACTGCGCTGTCCGAGCCGTCTGGGCCGGCTGGACCGTCTGAACGGGTCGGGCCGGCTGGGCTGCCGTCCGGGCGGCGACGGCCTGCGGGGCGAGTACGCCGATGAGCACGGCCGACGCGATGAGGGCGACCGTGGCGGCGGTGCGCGCGTGGTGGATGCGGCGCTCGGCGCTCACCGGACCCTCGGAGCGCACGGAGGCCGCGGGACAAGCGGGTTGCAGCATGGAGCGGATGGGACGCATGAGGGGTGCGGAACCTTTCGGAGGCTGCTGGGCCGGGGCGGGGGCCCACGGAGGGGACGGACCGGACCCGGGACTGCCGGATCCGGCCCGCGGGGCGTGCGGGGGCGACTCAGAGCGTCAGACCCCCGCCGAGATCGATGCCGATCGCCGCGGCCTGTGAGGCGAGTGCGCCGAGCAGCGCGGCGGTACCGATCAGGACGGTGGCGACACGACGGGCGGTGCGCATGGGATTCCCTCTCCGTTGCGTGAGCAGATCCCCCAGTGGCTGCCCCACGGCTCGCACCGCGATGCGGCGGACCTCGCAACGTCCCTCATGGGTGGGAAGCGTCCGGCGTGGCGTGCATGAACCGCCGCCTACACCCGGACGAGTGAGACGGGTTTCCGGTGCGTGAGCGGGACTCAGGCCTGCTCGTCGGCCAGTTCCGCCACGCCCGTCACCCGGTGCAGCGGATACGTCCGTACCTCGTCCGCGGTGTGGTCGTACGCCGTGACGAAACCGCCCTCCACCCGGACGGGGGCGATGACGCGCTGGCTGGCGGAGCCCTCGGCGTTGACGTAGCCGATCCAGAGGGTGCCGCCGGTGAGGACGGCGGCCTGCATGGTGGCGAGGGTCTCGGCGGAGGTGGTGCGGGGGAGGGCGCCGTTCCGTTCGGGCACGGCGGAAGAGGAGGAGGCGGCGGACGGCTTGCGCGGTGCTGTGGACGCCAGGTCACCCGCCCGGATGGCACGGATCGCGGCACCCAGCAGAGTGGTGTCGGGGGACGGCGGCCCGTCGGGGACCGGCTCGGGCGCCGTGCGCGGGGGCGTGCGGTGCGCGTGCGCGCGGGTGATCAGCACATCGCCCTCGGCGGACTCGGCGGCCGGTGCGAAGCCCATCGCGCGCAGCCCTTCGAGGAGCGTGGCCGGATCGGCCTGGGCGGCCAGCACCGTGGGCGCGAGGCGGCGCAGCCTCAGCCCCTGCGAACGCTTGTCGGCGATGATCTCGTTCAGGACCGCGTCGTCGTCGCAGCGCACGTACGCCGACGCGGCGCCGATCCGCAGGTGGCCGTGTCTGCGCGCCACGTCGTCGATGAGGTAGGCGAGCGGCTGAGGTACCGGCGTACGGGAGTGGGCGGTGAGGAACGCCTGGAGGTCGGAGGCCGAGCGGCCCGCGTCCAGGGCGCGGCGGACCGAGCCGGGTGTGAAGCGGTAGACCGTCGCCCCGCCCTTCGACTCCACGTCCGCGAGGACGTCCAGCACATCAGCCAGGGGGCGCCGCAGCGGGCCGGGGGCCACCGCGGTCAGGTCCGCCTGGAGGAGGACGTGGTCGAGGGGCTCGGGAAGCAGCGGGGCCAGCAGCTGGGCGGCCCGGCCGGCGGCGGCGGCCACCTCGGCGGGCGAACGGGGTTCCAACGGGGGCACCGGGTGGTGGTGATGCCGGTGGTGGACGGGGAGTTTGGCACCGGGCCCCGAGGTGCGCTCCGGGCCGGTCGAGGGCTCCGGGGCGGGTGCGCCGGGCGGCGCGCCCATGAGCACCCGGCCGTGTGCGGACAGCGCGCCCCTCCCGGTGATCCCCAGGTACTCGGCCTCGGTCACCGTCCACCGGGCGATCCGGGACCGCAGGTCGTCCGAGGAGGCCGCGCCGCGCAGGGCGCGCTCCCAGTGGAGGCGCGCGACGAGGGAGTCGGCGGACGCGGAGCCGCCCTCGGGCAGCGCGGCGAGCAGCGAGAGGACCCGGTGCCGGACCTCGGGCGCCGCCGAGCGGTCCAGGCCTGGGCCCAGCGCCGCCAGGGTGCGCTCCTTGGTGTCGCGCCCGCCGACCACGCCGGACGTGCGGGTCGCCGTCAGCCACGCCGTGGCCAGCCGGGTCCAGCGCTCGGCGGCCGGCAGCTCCAGCCACTCGTCGTAGGCGGGCGTCGCCGCGTACCGCTCGTCGGCCTCGCCGTCCGGGGCCAGCAGGCCCGCCGCGTAGGCGAGTTCCACCCAGAAGGCGGCGACCGGCTCCGGTACGTCCAGGGCCACGGCCGTCCGCTTGAGGTCGCGCACGCTCAGCCCGCCCGCGCGCAGCGCCGACGGGCCGCCCTCGTCCCAGTCCTTCAGCAGTTCCTCGACGGTGGCGAGCGCCGTGTACGCCTGTCCGGCCGCCGTGCTGTCCACAACCTGTGGACGGTGCACGGAGGCCAGCTCGACCGGCGGGGGAAACGGTTCCGTTGTCCGGTGCGCCCGTCCCGCGCGCAGATGGAGGGCCACCTCGCGGGGGAGTACGACCGTGCCGGGCGCCGTCGGCAGCAGCAGCCCGCGGTCGAGCAGCCAGCGCAGCCGGGACGCCGGATCGGCGGTCACCTGACCGTACGGCGGCCCCCAGACCAGCCGGGACAGGACCTCCAGGGAGTCCGGTGGGGCCGTGTCGAGCAGGGCGGCCATCCGGGCGCGGTCGGTGAAGAGCCCGGTCAGCGACCGCACCGCGGACACCGCGTCGTGCGTCGTGGCCAGCCCGGCCGCCGTGAGGAGTTCCTGGATCCGGCCCGGGGACATGCCCGCGGTGGCCTCGGCGACCGTAGGACCGAGCCCTGTCGGGGACGGGTGCTGCGGCGAGGGCGCGAGCAGTTCGCGGGCCGTGCGCACCAGCCGCAGCCGGTCGTCGGAGCCCCACACCAGGGCCTGCTCGCGCAGGACGGCCACGGCACGGGGAAGCGCCTCGACGACCGCCGGGTCGCGGGCGTCGCCCGCCAGCAGGTCCAGGAGTGTGCCGTAAGGCGCCGGTTCGGGGGCCACGGCCAGCGCCTCCGCGCTCTGCAGGGCGAACCGGTCCAGGCGCTCCAGCGCACGGATCACGGAGGCCCGCGTGCCGGCCCGGGTGGCCAGCTGGGTGAGGTCGGTCGGTACGGGGGTGATGAGGTCGGGGCGGGCCCGCAGCAGCGCGGACAGGGAGGAGTCGTCGCGGGCCCGCAGGTCCTCCGCGAGCGAACGAGGGTGTGCCCCGGCGGGGGCGGGCTCCTCTGTGGACGCCCCGCCGGGCTCCTCTGACGACTGCTCCTGGACGCTCATCCGATCCACGTTAGCGGGTGGGCCCCCGCCGCCGTTCCCGTTGACGTGCGTCACCGCCGTGCCGGGACCCGCCACCGGCGGCGGGCGCGGTACCGTCGGTCGCACGGGGAATGACAACGCGGGCGCCCCGGAGGGGACTTCGTGGGGATCGAGAGCGACCAGCTCGTATTCGACTATCTGAGCCGGGTGGGCGACCTGGCCCAGCAGAGGCAGCTGCCGTCGGGGACGCGGATGCGGCTCGTGTCGGAACTGCGCACCGAGATCGACCGGCGCCGGGCCAAGGCGGCCATCGACAGCCCGGCCGCGGTCCGCCGCCTCCTCGACCGCATCGGCACCCCCGAGTCGGTGGTCGCGGACGCCAACTCGAAGGCCGACGGCACGGGCATGGGCACCGGTGCCGACACGGGCGAGACCCCGGCCCCGCCGAGGCGGTCCGCCGTCCCCGCCCAGCGCGCCCAGGAGCCGGAGGGCCGGCCCGGGCGCCTGCGCCGCGCGGTGCCCCGGCCACGCTCCGCCGAGTCGAAACTCGCCGAGTCGGAACCGAACGGGATGGTCGGCCCCACGCCCACCCCGCCGCACCTCGCCAGCACGGACGAGCTCGGCACCGGCCCCCAGCCCGACTGGTGGCGTGTGGAGAGCGGACCGTTCGGGGCGACGGACAGCGTGCCGGGGTTCACCGGGGGCGTGGAGATCCCGGAACTGTTCAAGCCGCCGCCCGGCGACGACCCCGACGACACCGACGGGCCCGGGGAGAAGTCCGCGGCGGCCCTCGAGCCGGCGGCACCCGTCGAGGCGGCGGAACCGGCCGGGCGCGTACGCCGCCGCTTCGTACCCCGCCGCTTCGTACCCCGCCTGCCGTCCCTCGGGGGCGGTGGAGGCGGCGGGGGCTGGTCCAACCCGCTGCTGCTGCTCGCCGCCGCCCTCCTGGTCGCCGGCGCGGTCATCGGCAACCTCGTCATGCTGGCCCTCGGCTGGCTCATCGCCTACCTCTCGCGCCGGCTGAGCCCCACCGAGTCGAAGTGGGCCGTCCTCGTCGTGCCCGGCATCGTCGCCGCGGGGGGCATCGTCTGGATCTGGGGCCGTACGGAGGAGCGCTGGGGCGAGCCCATCGCGCAGGACCAGATGAGCGGCGCGATCGCCGAGACCTGGCCGTGGGTCCTGCGGAGCGCGGCTGTCGCTTCCGCGCTGTACCTGGTGTGGAGGTCGCAGCGACGGAGGTAGCGGCCCCCTCCTGGGCGGGGACCCCGGTCTCCCCGCGCGTCTGCTCCGGCGACGCGCCCCACGGCGCCCCCGGCACCACCAGCGGCGACCCGGGCACCGGATCGGGCACGCCCACGCACTCCAGGCCGAAGACCTCCCGTGCCGAGTGCATGCGGGGGGTGCGGGGCGGTTGTCGGGTGCGGGTGCCTTGTGGCTGGTCGCGCAGTTCCCCGCGCCCCTTCAGGGCGCGTTGTGCGTGGTGGGCACAATGGTTTTTATGACCTCTGCTGTGTTGACCGTTGGCTTTGACCTCGACATGACCCTTATCGATTCCCGGCCGGGGATCCGTGCCTGTTACGAGGCGCTTTCCGTGCGGACGGGAACCTTCATCGATGCCGATCTGGCCGTCACACGGCTCGGGCCCCCGCTCGCGGAGGAGCTGATCAACTGGTTTCCGGCCGAGGAGGTCGCGAGCATGGCGGACGTGTACCGGGAGATGTACCCCACCCACGCCATCGCCCCGACGCCCGCGATGCCCGGGGCCCGTGCGGCGATAGCGGCGGTGCGGGCGGCCGGGGGCCGGGCGATCGTCGTCACCGCGAAGTACGAGCCCAACGCCAAGCTGCATCTCAGCCATCTCGGCATCGACGCCGACGCCGTCATCGGCGACCTGTGGGCCGAGCGCAAGGCGGAGGCCCTGCGCGAGTACGACGCGGACGTCTACGTCGGCGACCACACCGGCGACGTACGCGGCGCGCGCACCGCCGGAGCACTGTCCGTCGCGGTGGCCACCGGCCCGTGCGACGAGGAGGAACTGCGCGCGGCGGGCGCCGACGTGGTGCTCAAGGACCTGCTGGAGTTCCCGAGTTGGCTGGCGGCCCGCCGGTAAACGGTCACAAACCTCCGCGCGCCTGCCGGCGCCCACTGGCGATCGACTGGAACACCCCCGCTCCCGCGATGAGGAATCCGACGCCCATCAACATGCTCAGACCGAACATGTACGTAGGAAAGGGCGTCGTGTCGAGCAGCAGCGGGGCCACGGTGACCAGTGTGGCCAGAGCTCCGACGAAGAACACGATGGCACCGGCACGGATCAGTCGGTCTCCGGCCGCGGCGGAATTCGGTTGGGTTTTGTCACGCACTCGACCAGGGTAGTTCCCTGCCCGGGAGAACAATCCGGCGACGTCTTGTCAGCAGCCGCCGGACCATTAGCCTTGGTACCGGCGGGTCCGACGACCCGCTGTAGTGCTGTACGGACCTGTTTCCCGAGCAGTTTTCAGCCGTATTTTTTCCGACGCAGTTTCCGACGAGTACGAGGACGAGGACAGACGTGCCTACCGGCAAGGTCAAGTGGTTCAACAGTGAGAAGGGCTTCGGCTTTCTCTCCCGCGACGACGGCGGCGACGTTTTCGTGCATTCCTCGGTCCTGCCCGCCGGAGTCGATGTTCTCAAGCCGGGGCAGCGTGTGGAGTTCGGTGTGGTCGCCGGACAGCGCGGTGACCAGGCGCTTTCGGTGACGCTTCTGGACCCCACGCCCTCCGTGGCGGCGGCCCAGCGCCGTAAGCCGGACGAACTGGCGTCGATCGTCCAGGATTTGACGACCCTTCTGGAAAACATCACGCCGATGCTCGAGCGCGGCCGCTACCCCGACAAGGCCTCCGGCGCGAAGATCGCAGGCCTGCTGCGCGCGGTGGCGGACCAGTTGGACGTGTAACCGCCCCGCACCGGTCCGGGCTGCGCTCCGATGGGCGCAGCCCTTCAAGGGGCGCGGGGCCGTGACATCTGCGGCTCCGCCGCGGGGCGCGACCAGTTCCCGCCAGCCCGCACGGACACTCTGCGCCCGCCCATCCCCCTTAGGGAAAGGTCAGCGCCCCCGGCGCGAGAGCCGGCACGAGCCCCTCCGCCGCCGCCCGCGTGAGAAGGCCACGGATCGCCGCGTACCCGTCCTCGCCCAGGTCGGCCGTGAACTCGTTGACGTACAGCCCGATGTGCTGGTCGGCGACCGACGAGTCCATCTCCTGCGCGTGCTCCAGCACATACGCCCGCGAGGCCTCGGGATCGTCCCAGGCCGCCCGTACGGACGCCCGGACGGACTCCGCGAGCAGCCCCAGCGCGGCCTCGCCCAGCGACCGCTTGGCGATGATCGCGCCCAGCGGGATCGGCAGGCCCGTCGTCGACTCCCAGTGCTCGCCCATGTCCGCGAGCTTGTGCAGACCGTAGTTCTGGTACGTGAAACGGGCCTCGTGGATGACCAGTCCGGCGTCCACCTTCCCGTCCCGTACCGCGGGCATGATCTCGTGGAACGGCATGACCACGATCTCGCCGACCCCGCCGGGGACCGTGTCCGCGGCCCACAGGCGGAACAGCATGTACGCGGTCGACCGCTCGCTCGGCACGGCGACCGTGCGGCCGGTGAGGTCCACGCCCGGCTCCCGGGTGAGGACCAGCGGCCCGCAGCCACGCCCGAGAGCGCCTCCGCAGGGCAGCAGGGCCCATTCGTCCAGGACGTACGGCAGGACGGCGTACGACACCTTCAGGACGTCGAACTCGCCGCGTTCCGCCATGCCGTTGGTGATGTCGATGTCCGCGAAGGTCACATCGAGCGCGGGTGCTCCCGGGATCCGGCCGTGGGCCCAGGCGTCGAAGACGAAGGTGTCGTTCGGACAGGGCGAGTAGGCGATCCTCAGGGGCTGTGTCCGCGAGTTCCGCGTGTTCTGCGAGGGCTCAGTGGGTGAGGTCATGTGGGTTCCAACTCTCCAGTACGGGCGCAAGCTTCCCGAAGGCCCCGGTGAGCGCCGCGAGGGCCTCGCCGATCCGCCAGGCGGCGCGGTCGCGGGGGCCCACGGGATTGGACACGGCACGGATCTCCAGGACGGGGACGCCGTGCGCCGCGGCAGCCTCGGCGACCCCGAAACCCTCCATGGCCTCGGCGAGCGCCCGCGGGTGGCGACGGCGCAGTTCCGCGGCGCGCGCCGTGCTTCCGGTCACGGTACTGACGGTGAGGACGGACCCGCGACGCGCTCCGGTGACGGCCGCGAGCTCTCGTACGAGTGATTCCGGCGGCCGGTGGGTGACGGCTCCGAACCCCAGTTCGGTGACCGGCGTGAATCCGACAGTGGTCCCGGTGGTCCCGGTGGCCTCGGGGGTCTCCGCGCCGAGGTCCGCGACGGTGATGTCGTCGGCGAGGACGAGCGATCCGACGGGCGCGTCGGGCTGGAACCCGCCGCCGATACCGGCGGAGACCACCACGTCGTACGGCTCACCGGCCAGCGCGGCAGCGGTGAGCGCGGCGGCGGTCGACGCGGCGGCGGCGGCCGGACCCACGCCACCGGCCAGGAGATCGAGCACGAGACGGTCGCGGAGGTCGGAGCGGTCCGCCACGAGCGTCAGCCTGCTCAGGGCCGCCCCCGGAACCGGGTGCGCCGACACCGGGACCGTGAACGCCGAGGCCACCGCGTCCCGTTCGGCGGGGACCGCGGTGGTTACGAGGACACGCATGAGCGGCGCTTCACGGGGAACGGGCGGTTCGGCCGGCTCAGGCGTCCGCGTTCTCCAGCTTGAAGTTCCAGACGCCCTTGAACTGCGAACCGCTCTTGTTCTGCTGGACGACGCTGATGTAGATCGTCTTCGGGGCGGCCTGGCCCGACTGCTCGGCGAAGAGGTCGACGCCCTCGAAGGCGTAGTACGTCTTCTTGAACGGGGAGGTGACCTGCTGGCCGTTGAGCCACAGGGCCCAGCCCTCGTCGGCGATCTCCGGGTCGACACCGATCCGCAGCGTCTCGCCCTGCGAGACGCTGATCGTGTCGGAGGACTTCTTGAGGGCGCACTTGGTCGCTTCCTCCTTGCCGATGTTCTTGCCGTCCTCGTAGCACTCGGCCTCGGAGCTGATCGAGTTCTTGCCGACCGTGACGGTGGCCATCGGCGTCGGCTTGTCACAGGCGGACAGCACGAGAAGTCCGGCGGAAACGGCGCCGGCGGCGGCGACGGCGCGGCGACGGCGCGCAAGGGGACGCTGGGAGCTCATGGCCGAAGGTTATCGGGCGGGTCGGGCGGCCCGGCCATGTGGGTGCGATACGCGGCGTGCCGCGGACCGGAACGGACGTGAGCAGGCGGCGATCGGGCCGCCGCCGGGCGGGCACCGCGCGGCTCAGACCAGGTGCGCGTGTTGCCGTCCGCCGTGCCGGGCCGCGCTCAGCAGCCCGCGGACCGTGGTGAGCCAGCCGAGGGCGATGATCGCGGAGGCCACCGCCATCCCGAGCGTGCCGTTGAGCGGCAGCGCGATACCGATCGCCCCGCCGACCACCCAGGCCATCTGAAGGATCGTCTCCGAGCGCGCGAACGCCGAGGTCCGCACCAGTTCCGGCACGTCCCGCTGGATCAGAGCGTCCAGGGACAGCTTGGACAGCGCCTGGGCGAATCCGGCGAACGCGGCGAGCACCGCCACCAGGAGCACCCCGAAGAACACCGCCGCCGTGATCGCCACGCCCAGCACCACCGCGACCACCGTGACGATGATGAGTTCCGGCGCGCGGGATCTGAGCGCCGCGCCGACCGCCGTGCCCAGCGCGTTGCCCACACCGGCCGACACGCCGACGATGGTCAGCGAGACCGCCGCGCTGGCGCCGGCGAGGGGGTGTTCGCGCAACAGGAACGCCAGGAAGAAGATCAGGAAGCCGGAGAGGCCGCGCAGCGCGGCGTTCGCGGCGAGGGCATGCGTGACCGCCGTACCGACCGTGCGCAGGCCGGGGCGCTTGGGCTGTTTCAGGTGCGGCCCGTGCAGATGCTGCTCGTCCGAAGCGAGCAGGGCCTTGTCCTCGCCCTTGGCCGAGTCGACCTTGTGCGGCAGCGAGAACGACAGGAACGTACCCGCCACGAAGATCAGGAAGGCGCCGTAGAGCGGGTAGCGGGGGCCGAGGGCCTGGAGTCCCGCGCCGATCGGGGCCGCCACACCGGTGGCCAGCAGGCCGCCGAGCGTGACCCGCGAGTTCGCCTTCACCAGGGAGAACGCGGGTGGCAGGAGCCGGGGCACCACGGCGCTTCTCACCACGCCGTACGCCTTCGACGCCACCAGGACGCCGAGGGCCGCCGGATACAGCTCGATGCTGCCCGTGACGACCGCGCCCGACAGCAGCAGGGCCATGAACGCGCGCGCCATGAACGCGCCCGCCATCGCGGCGCGCCGGCCGTGCGGGAGCCGGTCCAGGAGCGGGCCGATGACCGGGGCGAGCAGCGTGAACGGGGCCATGGTGATCGCCAGGTAGAGCGCCACCCGGCCGCGGGCCTCGTCCGTGGGGACCGAGAAGAAGACCGTCGAGGCGAGCGCCACGGTGATCAACATGTCGCCGGCGCCGTTCACCCCGTGCAGTTCGATCAGTTTGCCGAGGCCCGACTCGCCCGCGCCGTGCGCGTGTGTCGCCTTTCTGATGCCTCTCGCCGTACCGCTGAACGGCAGTCGCAGGGCATGCCCGACGGAACGGACGGCCCCGCGCACCGGACCCGACCCGCTCTTGTCTCCTGCCCCGGCGCCACCGATTCCGGTGGCTCCTTGGGGTGACCTCGCGGCTGCCACTCCGCAATAGTGCCCCGAGAACGGTGGAAGTAGCGCAGTTACCGCACGTATAGCGGCTGAGTGGGGGCTGTGGATCCGGCGCCGGGCACGCCTGAAAGGTGCCCCGGGCACCCGGCCGGGGGAACGCCGCGAAGGCATGAAGGCAACGCCGGTGTAGGCCCAGCGCCGACGAGGCGGTAGCGTGCGTAGCGCGCCCGCGGCGGTTGTTCTCGGCCGCGCGCCTCTCGGTCATCCCGCAGAATGGATGACGTAGGTGCGCCCGAGTGCGATCGGGCGCGGACGTCGACGCGGCCCTCCGGTCCGCTCCGTCCGCACCCCCGTCGAGGGATGGCGCACTCGTGAGACGGCGTAGGAGAGAAGCGATACCTGTGAGCGCGACAACGCGAAGCCGAACCCCCGACCGTCTGTGTGCCGAGGCCGTGGGCCTCGCCCGGGCAGCCGCCGAGGAGGCCGCCGCTCCCGGCGTCGTCGGGGAGCACGCGGGCATGGTCAGCGAAGGGGACCGCGTCGTCACGCACTTCTTCGAGTGCAAGGAGATGGGCTACCGCGGCTGGCGCTGGGCCGTGACGGTGGCCCGGGCCTCCCGGGCGAAGGTCGTCACCCTCGACGAGAGCGTGCTGCTGCCCGGCACCGATGCCCTGCTGGCGCCCGAGTGGGTGCCGTGGAGCGAGCGGCTCCGGCCGGGAGACATGGGCCCCGGGGACCTGCTGCCCACGGACGCGGAGGATCTGCGTCTGGAACCCGGCTACTCCGGCGAGGACGAGCCCGCTCCGAACGCGCCGATCTCCGAGGAGATGGCCCAGCTGGCCGAGGCGGAGGACGCCGAGATCACGGCGCAGGCGCCGGCCGCGCTGCCGCTCGTGCCCTCGCGCGGCTCGATCGCTTCCGTGGCCGAGGAACTGGGCATGCGGCGGGCCCGCGTCCTGTCCCGGTACGGGCTGCATGTCGCGGCCGACCGGTGGGAGGAGTCGTACGGGGCGAAGACCGCGATGGCGCAGGCGGCACCCGCCACGTGCGTCAGCTGCGGGTTCCTCAATCCCATCGGCGGTTCGCTGGGGCAGGCCTTCGGTCTGTGCGCGAACGAGTTCTCGCCCGCCGATGGGCGTGTGGTGTCGCTTTCCTACGGGTGCGGTGGGCATTCGGAGGCCGCGGTCATGCCTACGCCCGCGCGGCCGGCACCTCCGGTGATCGACGAGACGCGGGTGGATCCGTTCCCGCTCCGGCCTTCGCCCGACTCGGGTTCGGTGCCGGTGGGGCCGGACGGCTCCGCCGCGGAGTACGGCCACAGTTAGGCCGCCTGCGGCTGGGCTGTCGGTGGTGGGCTGGGCCCGGCCTGTCAGGTGCGGCTCGGTGGGGCGGTCTGCGCAGTTCCCCGCGCCCCTCGAAGCTGGGCCCGGCTGCCAGGTGCGGGCGGTGGGAGCCGGCCGTGCGGTTCCCCGCGCCCCTGAAAGCGAAAAGACTGCGCCGTTCCCCGCGCCCCCCAAAGGGCTCGGCCCGGTTCGCATGTGCGGGTTGTGTGTGGCTTGTCGCGCCGTTCCCCGCGCCCCTGAAAGGGCGCCCTTTCAGGGGCGCGGGGAACGGCGCAGTCTTTCTGTCTTTGGGTCTTTAGGTCTTTAGGGGCGCGGGGAACGGCGCGGCCAGTCCCCCACCGGGCCGCGCTGGTCCACAGCCCCTCCCACCCCGGGTGCCCCCGACCCTGGCCCCCTGCCAAGGGACCCGCGCGGTACCTTCTTGCCGCGGCCGGCCGAAGCGTGCGGGCGTACGACGAGAGGGAGTGTCAAGCGTGAGCAACTTCGTGCGGCCGGCTGCCGAGGGCGCGGACCCGTTCGGGACAGCACGGCTGCGACGCGGGGTGCTGGACGCCTGGGCGACGAGCCCGGCGCGGTTCCGTGAGGACGCCAACTCCGAGGAGGACCTCGTACTCGGCGGCTACCGCGACCGCCTGGTCGTCGAGCTCGCCCAGAACGCCTCCGACGCCGCCTCCCGCGCGGGCGTCCCGGGCCGGCTCCGCCTCACCCTCCGTGACGGAGTCCTCGCCGCCGCCAACACCGGCGCCCCCCTGGACGCCACCGGTGTCGAATCCCTCTCCACCCTGCGCGCCTCCGCCAAGCGCGACGACAGCGACAGCGCGGTCGGCCGCTTCGGCGTAGGCTTCGCGGCCGTCCTCGCCGTGACCGACGAACCCGCCCTGCTGGGCAGGCACGGCGGCGTCCGCTGGTCGCTCGTCGAGGCCCGGGACCTCGCCGTCGACATCGCCCGCCACAGCCCCGGGCTCGGCGACGAACTGCGCCGCCGCGACGGCCATGTGCCGCTGCTCCGGCTGCCGTTCGCGGCCGAGGGCTCCGCGCCGGACCCGTACGACAGTGTCGTGGTCCTGCCGTTGCGGGACCCGGCCGCGGAGGATCTCGCGGAGCGGCTGCTCGACGGGATCGACGACGCCCTGCTGCTCGCCCTGCCCGGCCTTGAGGAAGTGGTCGTCGAGACCGGGGACGGCCGCGTACGGACGATCCGGCGCCGCGCCGAGGACGCGAGCGAGGGCGTCGGCGACGTGATCGTCGAGGACTCCCGCGACGGTACGACCCGCTGGCGGACCGTCGCCGCGCACGGATCCCTGGAGCCCGCGCTGCTCGCCGACCGGCCCGTCGAGGAGCGCCTGCGCCCCCACTGGTCGGTCACCTGGGCCGTCCCGGTCGACGCCGACGGCACCCCGGGCCGCCCCCGCACGGGCCCCGTCGTGCACGCGCCCACCCCCAGCGACGAGCCCCTCGGCGTGCCCGCGCTGCTCATCGCCTCGCTGCCGCTCGACACCACCCGCCGCCATGCCGCCCCGGGCCCGCTGACCGACTTCCTGGTGCAGCGCGCCGCGGACGCGTACGTCGGGCTGCTCGCCGCCTGGCGGCCCGTGACCACCGGAATCATCGGCCTGGTGCCGGGCCCGCTCGGCAAGGGCGAACTGGACGGGGCCCTGCGGCAGGCGATCCTCGAACGGCTGCCGCGCACCGTGTTCCTGCCGCCCGCGATCGAGCCGCCCGCCGACGCCGACCCCGACTCCGAGGACTCCGACCTTCCCGAGGCCCTGCGGCCCCGCGACGCCGAAGTGGTGGAGGGCGCGGGCGCCGAGACCGTCCAGGTGCTCGCCGAGGTGCTGCCCAGCCTGCTGCCCGCCGGACTCGAACGGCGTGCCGAACTGCGCACCCTGGGCGTCGCGCGGGTGCCGCTGGCCGAGGCGGTCGACCGGCTCGCGGGTCTGGAGAAGGCCCCCGAGTGGTGGCGGCGCCTGTACGACAGCCTCGCCGGGGTCGACCCGGACCGGCTCTCCGGGCTGCCCGTCCCGCTCGCCGACGGCCGTACGACGATCGGCCCCCGGCAGATCCTGCTGCCCACCGCCGACGGAACCGGAAACGGAACCGGAAACGGAACCGGGAGCGGGAGCGGAGCCGGGGCCGCGCCCGACGCGCTCGCCCGGCTCGGCCTCAAGGTCGCCCATCCGGACGCCGTCCATCCACTCCTGGAGAAGCTGGGCGCCCTGCCCGCCACCGCACGGGCCGTCCTCACCACTCCGCAGGTCCGGGCGGCCGTCGCCGGATCCCTCGACGACGACCGCGGCGGCTGGGACGACGACACCACCCCGGACGCCGAGGAACTGGCCGACACCGTCCTCGCGCTCGTCCGTGACGCGAACCTCGAACCCGGCGACGAGCCCTGGCTCGGCGCCCTCGCGCTCCCCGACGACGAGGGCGAACTCGTCCCCGCCGGCGAACTCGTCCTGCCCGGCAGCCCCTTCGCCCAGGTGATGCGCGAGGACGAACTCGCCTCCGTCGACCCCGAACTGGCCGAACGCTGGGGCGAGCAGCCCCTCGCCGCCTGTGGCGTACTGGCGAACTTCGCCCTCGTACGCGCCACGGACGTCGTCCTCGACCCCGACGAACTGGAGCCGCGGGACGGCGACTTCGCCGAACCCGACGACGCCGGGCTGCTCGACGCCGTGGACGTGTGGTGCGAGGACTCCCTGGACGGGCTGCCGGAATCACCGGTGCCGCCCGTCGCCACGGAGATCGTCGCCGTGCGCGACCTCGACCTCGTGGACGACGACCGCTGGCCCGAGGCCCTGGCCCTGCTCTCCCGCCCGCCGCTGCGTGACGCCCTCACCCAGCCGGTCCGCGTCCTGCTGCCGGACGGCACGCACGAGATCATCCGCTCCTACACCGCCTGGTGGCTGCGCGGGCACCCCGTCCTCGACGGCCGCCGCCCGGCCGGCCTGCGCGCCGAGGGCGGCGACCCGCTCCTGCACGGCCTGTACGACGCCGCCGACGCGGCCGGTTTCGACGACGAGCAGGTGCTGCGGGCCCTCGGAGTCCGTACGTCCGTGGCCGCGCTGCTCGCCGAACCGGGCGGCGGCGCGGAGCTGCTCGACCGGCTGGCCGACCCCGACCGCGAGGTCTCGGCCGCCCAACTGCACGCCCTCTACGGCGCGCTGGCGGACCTCGACCCCGACCAGGTCACCCTGCCGGACGAACTGCGGGCCGTCGTGGACGGCGAGGTGCGGGTCGTGGACGCGGCCGACGCCGTGGTCGTCGACTCGCCCGACCTGCTGCCCTTCACCGCGGGCACGCCCCTGCTCCCGGTACGGCCCGCGCGGGCCGCCGACCTCGCCGAGCTGTTCCAGGTCAGGCGGCTGAGCGAGTCCGTCACCGGCGAGGTGACCAGCGAGGGCGCCGAACACGACGTACCGGAGTCCGTACGGGTCCTGCTGGGCCCCTCGACCCCCGCGACCTACCTCGAGCACGAGGAACTCGTCGTCGACGGCACCGAACTCGACTGGCGCCGCACCCGCGACGGAGTGCTGCACGCCTCCACCGTGGAGGGCGTCGCCGCGGGTCTCGCCTGGGCGGCCGGACAGTGGCCCCGCCGTTTCGAGGTCGCGGCCCTGCTGGAGGACCCGTCCAGGACGGCGGAACTGGCCCGGGACCGCTGGTTCGACTGAGCGCCGGGGCGGGCCGGTCGGCCGGGCCGGGTGGGCTCGGTCGGCCCGGTTCGAGGGCTCGATCGGTCGGTTTCGGGGGCGGATGGGGCGACCTTGATCACGAGTTCGCAAAACCTTCACCACACGTACAACCATTCACCCCCGTCACGAATCTGATCACCTGAGTCAACAGACTCCCCGATCACTCGGGCCCCAATGTGAAGACCTACCGTCGGGGCCCCTTTCTCCATCAGGGGATTGCATGCGCATACGTGCCACCGTGGCCGCCGTCACCGGCGCCCTGGCCCTCTCCGCCTTCGCCGTGCCGGCCGCGCAGGCCGACGGTCCCGCGATCACGCGCGAGGACACCGCGAAGGTTCTGGACGCCGCCCACGCGGCGTCCGGCAAGACCGGCGCCCGCGCCGCCGCGGCCGACGCGCCGTACGCGCTCGACGCGAGCATCTCCAACGTGAAGGTCAACGGTGGCAAGGCCATCGTGGCCGGCACCACCAAGCACGTCACCGTCCCGACGACGTTCACGCTGACGCACGCCGCCGACGTGGACATCAAGGCCGCCGACTTCCTCGTCGACGTGGAGATCTACAAGGGCTCCTACACGGAGCCGGACAACTACCTGTTCGGCGACCTGTGGCCGACCTGCAAGGTGGTCACCACCACGACCGCCTCCTGCACGGGCAGCATCGACGTGTACCCGGGCGAGGGTGAGCTGCGCAACTCCGACGCCGGTGCGTGGTCGGCGAACGCCTACGCCATCGCCTTCAACGGCGAGGACCCGGAGGCCGTCGACTTCGACGTCACCAAGGTCGGGGTCGTCGAGCAGGCCAAGGTCGGCAGCACCAAGGTGCAGCGCTACTCCAAGCTCACCGTGAACGCCTCCCCGGAGCCGGTGAAGAAGGGCAAGACCATCACGGTCACCGGTGCCCTGACGCGCGCCAACTGGGAGACGAACAAGTACGCGGGGTACACCGTGCAGTCGGTGAAGCTCCAGTTCAAGAAGAAGGGCACGTCCACGTACGTGGACGTCAAGACGGTCAAGTCCGGTACCAAGGGCGCGCTGAAGACCACGGTCAAGGCTGCGGCTGACGGGTACTTCCGGTACAACTTCGCGGGCACCACGACCACTCCGGCGGTCAAGGCCGCGGGTGACTTCGTGGACGTGAACTAACTCTTCCGCCCCGCCTGTCCGACGGCCCCACGCCAGCCACTGGCGTGGGGCCGTCGGCGTCCCTGGGCGCGGGTCCGCGGGGAACTGCGCAGTCTTTGGCTTTTAGGGGCGCGGGGAACTGCGCACCCCCCGCCGGGGCTAGGCGGGGACGTGGCGGTCCACCCATTTCCATGCCAGTTCGAGGACGCCCGCCCCCACCACCGCGACCCCGACGGCAGTCCACGGCATCGTCGTCCCCACCAGCTTCAGCGCGAAGAACGACTGCAGCCACGGCACCACAAGCACCAGCAAGAACCCGAGCCCCATCGCAGCCACCAGGCACACCCGCCACCACGTGTACGGCCGCGCGATGATCGCCAGCACCCACATCGACACCAGGAACAGCGTCAGCGTCGCCGCACTGGTCTCCGCGTCCAACGCCCCCTCACCGGTGTAGTGATGCCGGGCCAGCAGATACGTGGTGAACGTGGCCACCGCCGCCACGGCCCCGCCGGGAATCGAGTACCGCATCACCCGCCGCACGAAATGCGGCTGAGCCCGCTCCTTGTTGGGCGCGAGCGCCAGGAAGAACGCCGGCACCCCGATCGTCAGCGTCGACAGCAGCGTCAGATGCCGCGGCAGGAACGGGTACTCCACCTGGAAGCACACCACCAGCACCGCGAGCAGCACCGAGTACACCGTCTTCACCAGGAACAGCGTCGCCACCCGCGTGATGTTCCCGATGACCCGGCGCCCCTCCGCGACCACCGAGGGCAGCGTCGCGAAGCTGTTGTTGAGCAGCACGATCTGGGCGACGGCCTTCGTGGCCTCGGACCCCGAGCCCATCGCGACACCGATGTCGGCGTCCTTGAGGGCGAGCACGTCGTTCACCCCGTCGCCGGTCATCGCCACGGTGTGCCCGCGCGACTGGAGCGCGCCCACCATCTCGCGCTTCTGCTGCGGGGTGACCCGGCCGAACACCGAGCCCTCGTCCAGCGCTTCGGCCATCTCCTCCTGCCCGGCGGGCAGCCGCCGCGCGTCCACCGTCGCGGAGGCGCCGGGCAGGCCGAGCTTGGCGGCGACCGCGCCGACCGACACGGCGTTGTCGCCGGAGATCACTTTGGTGCGTACGTCCTGCTCGTCGAAGTACCGCAGGGTGTCCGCCGCGTCGGGCCGCAGCCGCTGCTCCAGGACGACGAGCGCGGCCGGCCGAGCGCCCTCCTGCACCCGGGGGTCGTCGAGGTCCTTGACGGCACGGGCGAGCAGCAGGACCCGTAGCCCCTGCTCGTTGAGCTGTTCCGTCTCGGCGAGTGCGGGGTCGTCGTCGGCCAGCAGTACGTCCGGGGCGCCCAGCAGCCACGTACTCGACTCGCCCTCGCCCTCCGGGCTCTCCACGAAGGACGCTCCGCTGTACTTGCGGGCGGAGGAGAAGGGCAGCGCGCCCTCGCGGCGCCAGTCCCCGCTGTCCGGGTAGGCGTCGATGATGGCCTGGAGGGAGGCGTTCGGCCGGGGATCGGACGCGCCGAGGGCGCCCAGCACCTTCCGTACGTACGACTCGTCGCCGCCCTCGCCGCCTTTGCCGTTCTCGTCGCCCAGGGGCCGCAGCTCGGTGACGTCCATGCCGCCCTCGGTGAGCGTGCCCGTCTTGTCGAGGCACACCGTGTCGACGCGGGCGAGGCCCTCGATGGCCGGGAGTTCCTGGACGAGGCACTGTTTCCGGCCGAGCCTGATGACGCCTATCGCGAAGGCGACGGAGGTGAGCAGGACCAGGCCCTCCGGGACCATGGGCACGATGCCGCCGACGGCACGCGCGATGGAGTCCTTGAAGTCGTTGTCCTTGCTGACGAGTTGGGTGATGGCCAGGCCCACGGCGGCCGGGATCAGCATCCAGGTCACGTACTTGAGGATCGTGGAGATACCGGTACGCAGCTCGGAGTGGACGAGCGTGAAACGGCTCGCCTCCTCGGCCAGTTGCGCCGCGTACGCCTCGCGCCCCACCTTCGTCGCGCTGAACGCGCCGCCGCCCGCCACCACGAAGCTGCCCGACATGACCTGGTCGCCGGGCCGCTTGACGACCGGGTCGGCCTCGCCGGTGAGCAGGGACTCGTCGATCTCCAGGCCGTCGGCCTCGGCGCACTCGCCGTCCACGACGATCTTGTCACCGGGGCCGATCTCGATCAGGTCCCCGAGCACGATCTCCGAGGTGCCGATGGGGGTGGCGGTGCCGTCCCTGCGGACGGTGGGCCTCGCCTCGCCGATCACCGCGAGCGAGTCCAGGGTCTTCTTCGCGCGCAGCTCCTGGATGATGCCGATCCCGGTGTTCGCGATGATCACGTAGCCGAACAGGCTGTCCTGGAACGGTGCGACGACCAGCATGATCAGCCAGAGCACGCCGATGATGGCGTTGAACCGGGTGAAGACGTTCGCGCGGATGATGTCGGCGGTGGAGCGGCTGCTGCGCACGGGGACGTCGTTGACCTCGCCCCGGGCGACCCGCTCGGCGACCTCGGCGGCGGTGAGGCCTTTCGTGCTTCCCGTCTTCGCGCTCGCGGGGAGCGGGACGGGGTGCACGGGGTCGAGTTCGGCGCCCGCGTCGATGTGCGTCATGTCTTCGACGGTACGGGGGGATATGCGGGTTCACCCGGTGAGTGCGTCAAGATCCGACCAGGGGAGGAGTCGGGGTGATGCCCTGGTAGTACATCAACGCGACCTGTCCCCTGCGGGCCGGTGGGGCTCGTCGCGCAGTTCCCCGCGCCCCTGGGGTGGGCTCGGCCTGCGATGTCGTGTGCGGGTCGGACTGGGCGGGTTGCGCAGTTCCCCGCGCCCCTGGGGGGTGGGGGTGGGCGTGTGATGTCGTGTGCGGGTCGGACTGGGCGGGTTGCGCAGTTCCCCGCGCCCCTGAGGGGGCGGGGGGCGGCGTTTGATGTTGTGTGCGGGTCGGGCGAGGGATACAAGCAGGGGCGTAGCCCCGCTTTTCAGGGGCGCGGGGAACTGCGCGGCCAGCACCCACAGACCCGCACCCGACAGACAACCTCGCCCCCGCTGCCCCGCGGGCCGGCGCACAACCTTGCTTCCGCTGCCCCCGCGGGCAGGCACACAACCTCGCCCCCGTTGCCCCGCGGGCCGGCGCGCAACCCTGCCCCGTTGCCCCGCAGGCCGGCGCGCAACCCTGCCCCGTTGCCCCGCAGGCCGGCGCGCAACCGTGCGACCCCGCCACCCGTGCACCGGCACCCGCCCCTGCGACCCCGCCGCCCGCGGCCCGGCGCGTAACCGGCAAACCCCCCTACGGTGCGGAGGCCCGTTTGATCGCCGCCTCGCGCCCCCGCACGTACCAGATCCCGATCAGGCCCAGCCCCGCGCCGGCCAGGCACGTCCACAGCCACCACAGGTGCCCGTGGTCGTCGAGCCAGCCGTAGAACGGCAGCTGGGCCAGGAAGAGGACGAACCAGAGGATCGCACCGCCCGTGACGGTCGCGACCACGGGACCCTCCAGCGGTTCCGGTGCCTCATGTGTCGGTGTCCACTTCGCCATGGGGACAGCTTACGAGGAGGGCGGAAAAGCACAGCGACCGCAGCGGTCTACGCGCGGAGATAGCGCCAAAGCCGTCATATGTTCATACTGAATCTGCCTGACTCTGGCCACTTTTGCTCGTACGAAACTCCAAAAAGGTCTCCGATGCCCACCTCGGCCCCCGCCAAGGCTTCCGCGCCCAACGAGCCGGACCCCGCGTCCGCCCACGGCGCCCTCGACCGCTACTTCAAGATCTCCGAGCGCGGCAGCACCCTGCCGCGCGAGATCCGCGGCGGTCTCGCCACCTTCTTCGCGATGGCCTACATCATCGTGCTGAACCCGATCATCCTGGGCAGCGCGAAGGACATGTACGGGCACCAGCTCGACAACGGCCAGCTGGTCACCGCGACCGCGCTGACCGCCGCCTTCACGACGCTCCTGATGGGTGTCATCGGCAACGTACCGATCGCCCTCGCGGCCGGTCTCGGCGTGAACACCGTCGTCGCGCTCCAGCTGGCACCCCGGATGTCCTGGCCGGACGCGATGGGGATGGTGGTGCTGGCGGGCCTCGTGGTGATGCTGCTGGTCGCCACGGGCTTGCGTGAGCGCGTCATGAACGCCGTACCGCTCGGCCTGCGCAAGGGCATCGCGATCGGCATCGGTCTGTTCATCATGCTGATCGGCCTGGTCGACTCGGGCTTCGTGTCGCGCATCCCGGACGTCGCCCAGACGACCGTGCCGCTGCAGCTCGGCGCGACCGGCCACCTCGACGGCTGGCCCGTCCTGGTCTTCGTCCTCGGCACGCTCCTCACACTGGCGCTGATCGTGCGCAAGGTGCCCGGCGCGATCCTCATCTCCATCGTCACGATGACGGTCGTCGCCGTGGTGATCAACGCGGTCGCAAAGGTGCCCTCCTGGGGCCTGACCACCCCGAAGTGGCCCGGCAACCCGGTCGCGAGCCCCGACTTCGGGCTCGTCGGGCAGGTCAGCCTCTTCGGCGGCTTCGGCAAGGTCGGCGTACTGACCGGCGTGCTGTTCGTCTTCACGGTCCTGCTGTCGTGCTTCTTCGACGCGATGGGCACGATCATGGGCATCGGCGACGAGGCGAAGCTGACCGACAAGGACGGCAACATGCCGGGCATCAGCAAGGTGCTCTTCGTCGACGGCATCGCGGTCGCCGCGGGCGGCGCGACCTCGTCGTCCGCGACCACCTGTTTCGTGGAGTCCACGGCGGGCGTCGGCGAGGGCGCGCGCACCGGCTTCGCGAACGTGGTCACCGGCGCGCTCTTCGCCGTCGCGCTCTTCCTGACCCCCATCGCCACGATGGTCCCGTCGCAGGCGGCCACCCCCGCCCTGCTCGCGGTCGGCTTCCTGATCCTGTCCGGCTCGATCCGGCAGATCGACTGGGCCGACCACACCATCGCGATCCCCGCGTTCGTGACGATGCTGATGATGCCGTTCACGTACTCGATCACGAACGGCATCGGCATGGGCTTCATCACGTTCGTCGTGCTGAGGCTGGCGGCCGGGCGCGGACGTGACGTGCCGGTCGCCATGTACGTGGTGTCGGCGGTCTTCACCTTCTACTACCTGATGCCGGCGCTGGGCCTGACGTGAGCAGGGGCGCGGGCAGGGCTCCACGGAACCCCGTAGAGCCCTGCTGAACCCCGTGGAGCCCCACGGAGCCCCGTGGAGTTCTACGGAACCCCGTAGAACCTTTCCGTCTCCTCGACCGCGGTCTGGAACCGCTCGTCGAAGTCATCACGAATGAGCGTCCGGACGACATAGTCCTGGACGCTCATTCCCCTTTTCGCCGCGTGCTGCCGGAGCCGGTCGAGCAGCTCCTCGTCTATCCGCAGGCTGAGCACAGTGGTCCCCATGGGTACGAGGGTCGCGGCCGGGCGGTGCCCTGTGTCACTTTCCGCGCCCGTCTCACTCGTATGGGTGAAGTCGGGGTCGGTGGGGGCGTGAGTGGCCGGGCTCACGGCTATTCGCGAGGTGTCGCGGTGGTCTTTAGGTAGGGTAATGAGTTACTCTAAAGAACATGCCTGACCTCACCCATGGCGACGACGTTGCCGCCGTGAACTCCCTGCGCTCCGCCGTGATGCGTCTGTCGCGCCGACTCAAGCACCAGCGGGTCGACGAGTCACTGAGCCCGACCGAGATGTCGGTCCTGGGCACCCTCGCCCGCTGCGGCACGGCCACGCCGGGCGAACTCGCCCGCAAGGAGCACGTGCAGCCGCCCTCGATGACCCGCATCGTGGCGCTGCTGGAGGCCAAGGGCCTGGTCCGCCTCGAACCGCACCCGGACGACCGCCGCCAGAAGGTCGTCACGCAGACCGAGCGCGCGGAGGCCATGCTTGCGGAGAGCCGCATGAAGCGGAACGTATGGCTCGCCTCCCTCGTCGACGGCCTCGACGAGGAGGAGTGGGCGAAGCTCCGCGAAGCCGCCCCCGTCCTGGAGAAGCTCGCGCACCTGTAGGCGGCCTCGGTCATCCGTGGGCACCCACGGACGGCTGTGAGACGGCACGCACCACCAGCACCACTCGCACTGCACGCACCACCAGCAACACCCTCGCCGCACGTACCACCCGCACCGCACGCACCACGCAAGGAGGCGAACGCCGTTGAGTACGGGACCCGGAGCAGACTCCGCCCCCGCACCTGCCGCCCACGACACCCCGCACACCCCCAAGACCCGCTCCTCGATGTTCAGCTCGCTGAAGATCAGGAACTACCGGCTGTTCTTCACCGGCCAGGTCGTCTCCAACACCGGCACCTGGATGCAGCGCATCGCCCAGGACTGGCTGGTACTGAGCCTCACCGGCTCGTCAGCCGCCGTCGGTTTCACCACGGCCCTGCAGTTCCTGCCGATGCTGCTCTTCGGCCTCTACGGCGGCGTCCTCGTCGACCGCCTGCCGAAGCGTCCGACGCTCCTGGTCACCCAGACCGCGATGGGCCTCACCGGCGTCGCACTCGCCTTCCTGACCCTCAGCGGACACGTCCAGGTCTGGCACGTGTACGTCGCCGCGTTCGTCGTCGGCCTCGCCACGGTGATCGACAACCCGGCACGGCAGTCCTTCGTCGCCGAGATGGTCGGCCCCGGCCAGCTCCAGAACGCGGTCAGCCTCAACTCCGCGAACTTCCAGTCCGCCCGCCTGATCGGCCCCGCCGTCGCGGGCCTGCTGATCACCGGCGTGGGCACCGGCTGGGCGTTCCTGCTCAACGGACTGTCGTTCGTCGCGCCCATCGCGGGCCTCCTCCTGATGCGCTCCGGCGAGCTGAACCAGGTCGAGCGCGCCCCGCGCGGCAAGGGACAGCTCCGTGAGGGCCTGCGCTATGTCGCCGGCCGCCCCGAACTGATCTGGCCGATCGTCCTCGTCGGCTTCATCGGCACCTTCGGCTTCAACTTCCCCGTCTGGCTCTCGGCCTACGCGGACGACGTCTTCCACGGCGGCGCGGGCGCGTACAGCCTCTTCAACACGCTGATGGCCGTGGGTTCCGTCGCGGGCGCGCTGCTCGCCGCCCGGCGCGGCACGGCCCGGCTGCGCGTGCTGATCGCCGCCGCAGTCGCCTTCGGAGTTCTGGAGATCGTGGCCTCGCTGGCCCCGTCGTACTGGCTCTTCGCCGCCCTCATGGTCCCCATCGGGATGGCCGGCCTGACCGTCAACGTCACGGCCAACACCGCCGTCCAGATGGGCACCGACCCGGCCATGCGCGGCCGTGTCATGGCGCTGTTCATGATGGTCTTCATGGGCGGTACGCCGCTGGGGGCGCCCGTGGTCGGCTGGATCACGGACGCGTACGGCCCCCGGGTGGGCTTCGCCATGGGCGGAGTCGTCTCGGCCCTGGCGGCGGCCACCGTCGGCGTGGTCCTGGCCCGCGTGGGCGGCCTGCGCCTGTCGGTGGGCTGGCACCGCGGCCACCCGCAGGTCCGTTTCGTACCGCGAGAGCGGGAACTGGCGACTGCCGCGTAGAGCCTGCGGGCCGGTCACCCTGCCTGTCCGCCTGGCAGGGTGACCGCATGAGACTCTTCGCCGCTGTGCTGCCGCCGGAGGACGCGACCGCCGAACTCGGTTCGATGGTCGATGAGCTGCGGAGACTCCCGGGAACGGGAGCGGGAACGGGTGCGGGAGCGGGTGCCGGGATGCGCTGGACCACCCGGCCCGGCTGGCACTTCACGCTCGCCTTCTACGGAGAGGTCGCCGAGGAGGTCGTACCGGAGCTGTCGGTCCGCCTGGAGCGGGCGGCGCGGCGGACGGACCCCTTCCCCCTGTCCCTGCGCGGCGGAGGCCGGTTCGGGGGACGGGCGCTGTGGGCGGGCGCCGCGGGTGACGTACGGACCCTGCGGCTGCTCGCCGACCGGGCGGAGGCGGCGGGGCGCAGGGCGGGCGTGACGCGGGAGGAGCACCGCGCTTACCGGCCGCATCTCACGCTCGCCCGCAGCAGCCGAGAGCCGGCGGACTTCGCCCCGTACGTGTCCGCGCTGGACGGGTTCGCGGGGCGGGCCTGGACGGTGGACGAGCTGTGCCTGATGCGGAGCCGGCTGCCCGTCTCGGGGGTGCCCGGGGAGCAGCCGCGGTACGAGGCGCTCGCGCGGTGGCCGCTGGGCCGGTCCTTCGACGGGCCCCGCGTCGGGGGCGACTGAGGGCGGCCGGTTACGCTCGGTGCGTGGACCCGAAGACGCGGAACCGGATCATGGCCGGTGTGCTGGTGCTGATGTTCGTTGTAGTGGCCCTGGCGGCGGCCATCGGGCGGTGACGGCCGCCGCCACGCCGGGGTGCGTTCCGTAGCGTGCGGTTGCTATTGCGGTTGCTGTCCCGGCTGTGGCTGTGGCTGCGGGTGCGTCGTGGCTGGTCGCGCAGTACCCCGCGCCCCTTCGGGGCTGCCCTCAGGTGTGGCTGTTACCAGGCGAAGGCCTCGGGGGACGGGCCCGGGCCCGGGAAGATCTCGTCCAGGCCGGTCAGGAGTTCCTGGCTCAGCTCCAGCTCCACGGCCCGCAGCGCCGAATCCAGTTGCTCGGCGGTGCGGGGGCCGACGATCGGGCCCGTGATGCCGGGGCGGGTCAGCAACCAGGCCAGCGCGGCTTCGCCGGGCTCGATGCCGTGCTTGTCGAGCAGGTCCTCGTACGCCTGGACCTGCGCGCGCCCTGCGGGGTCGGCGAGGGTGTCGGCGGCCCGGCCGCCCGCCCGGCGCCCGCCCTGGATCTCCTTCTTGAGGACACCGCCGAGCAGTCCGCCGTGCAGCGGGGACCACGGGATGACGCCGAGCCCGTAGTCCTGCGCGGCCGGGATGACCTCCATCTCGGCGCGGCGCTCGGCGAGGTTGTAGAGGCACTGCTCGCTGACGAGGCCGATCGTGCCGCCTCGGCGGGCGGCGATCTCGTTGGCCTGGGCGATCTTGTAGCCGGGGAAGTTGGACGATCCGACGTAGAGGATCTTGCCCTGCTGGACGAGGGTGTCGATCGCCTGCCAGATCTCCTCGAAGGGGGTGCTGCGGTCGACGTGGTGGAACTGGTAGATGTCGATGTGGTCGGTCCGCAGCCGCTTCAGGCTGGCGTCCACCGCCCGGCGGATGTTGAGCGCGGAGAGCTTGTCGTGGTTGGGCCAGGCGTCGCCCTCGGCGGCCATGTTGCCGTACACCTTGGTGGCGAGCACGACCTTGTCGCGCCGCTCGCCGCCCTTGGCGAACCAGCTTCCGATGATCTCCTCGGTACGGCCCTTGTCGGCGCCCCAGCCGTACACGTTGGCCGTGTCGAAGTAGTTGATGCCCGCGGCCAGTGCCGCGTCCATGATCGCGTGACTGTCGGCCTCGTCGGTCTGCGGACCGAAGTTCATGGTGCCGAGGACGAGTCGGCTGACCTTGAGTCCTGTGCGTCCCAGCTGCGTGTACTTCATGGCTCATAGCCAACGTGCTGGAGTGCGCTCCAGGCAACACCCCTTCTACTGTGATCGCCCATGACAACCCCCCTGGCGGTTCCGCCCCTGTGGCGCGACCGGCGATTCGTGCTGCTCTTCTCGGCCCGTACGGTCTCGGTGCTGGGCAATGCCTTCGCGCGGGTGGCGCTGGCGTTCGCGGTGCTCGGACTGCCGGGGGCGAGCCCGGGACGGCTGTCGCTGGTGCTGGCGTGCCAGGCCCTGCCGCAGCTGCTGTTCATCCTGGTGGGCGGTGTGATCGCGGACCGGGTCTCGCGGTCGCGGCTCATGGTGGTGTCCGACCTCCTCGGGGGCGCCGCCTACGCGGGTCTGGCCCTGATGGTGCTGACCGGGCACGCACCACTACCGGCCATGTGTCTGCTGGCGGTCCTGGCGGGGACGGCGACCGCGCTGTTCGCGCCGGCGATGACCGGTGTGGTGCCCATGATCGTGCCCGCGTCACGGCTCCAACGGGCCAACGGCGTACTGCAGATGGGGACCAACACGTCGATGCTGCTGGGGCTCGCGCTGTCCGGTGTGACCGTCGCGCTGGTCGGCGCGGGCTGGGCACTGGCCCTGAACGCGGCGTCCTTCGCCGCGAGCGCCCTGCTCATCAGGGGTTTGCGGGTGAAGGCACGGCCGCGCGGGACATCCTCCGGCTGGGCCGATCTGCGGTACGGCTGGCGGGAGTTCGCGTCCCGCCAGTGGCTGTGGGTCGTGGTCGTCCAGTACGCGTTCGTCGTCGCCGCCCTCAACGCCAACGTCGGGGTCCTCGGTCCCCTGGTGGCCGAGCAGCACCTCGGCGGGGCGCGCGCCTGGTCGCTGATCGTCGCCGCGCAGGCGCTGGGCACGATCGCGGGGGCGGGCCTGGCCGCACGGGTCCGCGTGGCCAGGCCCGTACTGGTGGCGGTCCTGGCGACGTTCCCGGCGGCGGCGCCGATCGCGCTGCTCGCGCTGCGCGCGCCCGTCTGGGGCGTGGCCGTGGCGATGTTCTGCGCGGGCGTCTCCTCGGACGTCTTCGGCGTCCTGTGGACCACGACCCTCCACCGCGAGATCCCCGAGGAGGTCATCTCCCGCGTCAGCTCGTACGAGTGGTTCGGCTCCCTGGCCTTCGCCCCGCTGGGCCTCCTGGCAGCGGGCCCCCTCGCCTCGACGGTGGGCACGGGCCCGGCGTTGGCAGGCTGCGCGATCCTGGTGGTGACAGCCACGGCGACGGCCCTGCTGTCACCACAGGTACGGTCGCTGCGCGCACCCGAGGCTCCCGAGCCCAGGACCGACGCGACGTCGACCGCCCCCCGAAAGGCAAAGCCGGTGCGAGAGGCCTGAACGACCCAGGGGCGACCCACCCCCAGGGGCGCGGGGAACGGCGCAGTCTTTTGCCTTTGGGGGGCGCGGGGAACGGCGCAGTCTTTCGTCTTCAGGGGCGGTCAGGGGGCCGGCCGGCCCCCGAACTCCCAGAAGTCCATGTTGGCGATAGCCAAATTGCAGTGCATCGCATGCGGAGTCTCCAGAGCCGGTACGCGATACGGCTCAGCCCGCTCGTCCGGGTCGGCGCTCACCGCGAGCAGCGTCGGCTCCGCCCCCACCATGCCGGCCCGGTCGGCGAGAAAGACCACCGCCCACCCGCACTCGACCGGCTCCGAGCCCTCCGAGCCGCCCTCGGGCGCGGCGAGAGCGGCAAGGACGTCGGAGGGCGTGGCGTCCGCCCACGCCGGGTCGTCCACACAGAGGATGTCCTCCTTGAGACGGCCGTCGTCCTCGTCGTCCTCGTCGAAGACCCACGGCTTGTCGAGGGCGTCACGCACCCGCTGCCAGGCGCCGTCGTCCCGGTAGTCGGTGCGGACGAGCAGCAGGGGCGGATAGTCGGCATCGGTCTTCGGCAGAACTCGCACGGGTCGGCACACTTTCCAACGGGCGGCGTCAGAGGCCGCGTTGACGGTGCCCCGAAGCGTAGGGGGAGGGTCTGACAACCGGGCCAGTCCGGCCCGGACCGGGAAGCGCGGGCCGGGCAGCGAGCGCCTCAGCCCGCCGTGCCCGCGGGGACGACCCATCGCCTGAATTGTTATCGAGGCGCTTCCTCCGTCGACCGGCGGACGGAGTCGTTGCCCGAAGTGCCGTTCGGGGGTGAGGGGTTGGCGGTGGAAGTGGTGGGTCGCGTGAGCGGTCATGTACGGTGACCGCGACATCACACTCCGTACTCGTCCGGGTGTGGAGCGGTCCCCGGAGGTGCTACCAACACCGCCCGAGGACCTTCACCACCGAGTGGTCTTAAGCGAGGTCCACCCAGGATGCTTCGGCATGCTATCGCGCCGGTCCGGCGCTACACGAAGGCTTCACACGACGTCGTACGGCACTCGCGGCTCAACAGCGACGCGAAGATCCTGCTGCTGTACGTACAGGGACTGCCGGAGGCCACCCCCCCCAAGCCGCTCAGCGAACACGCGGGCAGGCTGGGCCTGAAGGGCCGGGCGTACCAGAAGGCCAAGCAACTCCTCACCGACTGCGGTTACCTGCACGAGTGGCGTGAGCAGGGTGCGCGGGGCCGCTGGGTCACACAGCAGCTCCTCGCCAACCTCACCCTCACGCCTGAAGAGGCGTCCCGGGCCCGCGAGGGGGAGCTCGACGCGGCCGTACCACCGGGTGAGCGTTCACCGACGGTCGGCGGGTCGGGGGAGCGGTCGGTCGGTCACTGTCCCCAGGAAGAAGAACCGGGAGAGAAGAAACTTCCCCACCCGCCACCCCGAGACCGCACCCCGGAAGCCGAGGAAGCGGATGACGAGGTTCAGGTCGACGCGGAGGTCGAGATCGACATGGAGGTCGAGGTCCAACTTGTGCAGGCCGAGGGCGTGTTGCTTTCCCTGCGGCATGTGAACCGCGACCTGCTCCTCGGGGTGCGTGAGGCCCGGCTGCTGGCCGGCGCGGCGGCCGAGTGGCTGCGCCGAGGCGTATCGGCGGCCGATCTGCGTCACGCCCTGACGACCGGCCTGCCGGCGGACGGCATCCGCTCGGCGGTCGGCTTCCTGCGTCACCGTCTGCTGCAGAAGCTCCCGGCGGTAAGAGCCCAGGGCGGTGCCCCCGCACCGCCGTCCGGGGGGAGCGTCGCTCCGGCCCGGCGGCACCTCGTGACCTGCCCGGGGCCGGGCGACGAGCACGTCTTCCGGCCCCGCGGTGACGAGCCGCTCTGCCTCCGCTGTCGTACGGCCGCCGCGTTCGAGGCGACACTCCAGCCGCTCTCCGAGCAGTGACGGACGCGCGTACAGGAGTGTGTCTCCGGTGGGTAGGAGGTCGTACGCTGCTGCCCCGGCCGGGAAGGCAGCCTCGTGGAGGAGCAGGGACATGGCGGCATGGAGCGAGATCCTCCAGGAGGCGCGTGAGGCCGTGGGCTTCACCAAAGAGGTGATTCCGCGCAACCTTGAGGGGATTCGTGCCGCCGTCCGCCCGGACCGGCTGACGGACCTCGAAGCCGAACTGGCGGTCCTCTCCGAGGGGTCCGCCTTCGAGGCGTTCCTCGACCACTGGTGGACACAGGCACTCGTCGACCTCGCCACGGACGTCGACGCCCAGGCCGTCGCGATCGACTTCGCCGACCTCGCGACCGCGCTCCGGGCCAAGTCGGCCGGCGGCGGCACCTTCACCCAGGCCGAGGTCGAGGACATGCTGAGGGGCAAGGCCTGACCCGAGCCGAGACCGATGGTGCCAGGGCGCCGAGGGATTCGGTCAGGCGCTCTCGGCCGTGTAGCGGCCGCCCACGCCCCACCCCTGACGCATCGCCTCCGCGAACGCCGCCGCCAGTTTGTGTTCGCCCGAGGCGTTGGGGTGGGTGCCGTCGTACGTGTCGACGTGGATGTCGTACGCGTGGGAGGAAGCGGACGCGTCGGGGAGCGAGGCCAGGAGGAGAGGGGAGGCCGGTTCGTCCAGGTTCGCGATCGTCTTCGCGAGGAGTTCGTTGAACAGGCCGACCTCCCGGGCGAAGGGCGCGTCGGTCCGGGCCCGGATGTTCGGGATCACCGGGAGTACGGCCATCGAGATGCGCGGGTTCGCCGAACGGGCCCGCTCGATGAAGGCGCGGACGTTGTCGGACGTCTGGGACGCGTTCGTGTAGAAGCCCAGGTCGATCAGGCCGAGCGAGACGAGGAGCACGTCCGCCCGCGAGGCCCGCACCGCGTCCGCTATCAGCGGGCTCAGATGGTGCCAGCCCTCGCCCCACCCGGCGAGGTGGGCACGGGGGAAGTCCGGGTCGGCGTACTCGTACGAGTCCGGGGCGCCCGTGGCCTTGTCGTAGAGCGTCTCCCGGGGACCGACCAGCTGGAACGGGCCCCCGTGCGTCGCGCGCAGGTGCTGCCACATCCGGTAGCGCCACGTGTGTTCGCCGGCGCTTCCGATCGTCATGGAATCACCGACTGGCATGAACCTGAGCATCCGCTCATGATGGACGATCACCGGCGGAGGCGGGGTGTGAAGCTGGACACGCCCGCCGAACCGTCGGAGGGGTGGCAGGCTTGGGGCATGCGTCGCTCGTTCGTTCTCCTTGCCGGAGCCCTTCTCGCCGGGGTGCTCGCCGCGCCCGCCGTCGCCGCCGATCAGGCCGGGGCGGAGGGATCCGACGGCTCGGACGGTTCCGACGGGTTCACGCTCCAGGACCCCCGGATCACCGAGTCCAGCGGGCTCGCCGCCTCCCGCGCCCACCCCGGCGTCTACTGGACCCACAACGACAGCGACGACGGCGCCTTCCTCTACGCCGTCGACAGCAGGAGCGGCAAGACCGTCGCGACCGTCACCATGACGGGCGTCGGGCGGCCCCGGGACGTCGAGGCCATCTCCGTCGGCCCGAACGGCCACCTCTACGTCGGCGACATCGGCGACAACCTCGGCGGCACGTGGGACCACGTGTGGATCTACGAACTGCCCGAGCCGAAGGAGCTCAAGGACCAGACCGTCCGCGCCACGCAGTACGACGTGAAGTACGCGGACGGGGCCCGGGACGCCGAGGCGCTGATGGTCCACCCCAAGACCGGGCGCGTCTACATCGTCTCGAAGAACGAGGAGGGCGGCGCACTGTACGAGGGGCCCGCCAAGCTCTCCGCCGCCGGCACCAACACCTTCGAGCGCACCGCCGACATCGGCCTGTGGGTCACCGACGGCGCCTTCTCGCCCGACGGCGAACAGCTCGCCGTACGCGGCTACTTCGGCGGTATCGCGTACGCGTGGAACAACGGGAAGCCCAAACGGCAGGGGCAGCTGAACGTGCCGCTCCAGCGGCAGGGCGAGTCGATGACGTACACCCCCGACGGATCCACCCTGCTGTACGGGAGCGAGGGCGCCGGGAGCTCCGTCGAGGCGGGGACCGTCCCGGGCGGGGGCGGTTCGGACGGCAAGTCCTCGTCCGGCGGCGGCAGTTCGGCGGACGGCGGCGACGACGGGCCGAACGGCGACTTCAAGACGGGCGCGATCGTCGTGGTGGTCGCCTTCGCCATCGTCTACGGGCTCAAGCGGCTGTTCCGGCGCGGCGACTAGGCCGTGTGCGGTCGTGTTCGAGGGACGGCCGGGCACGTGGTTCAAGGTGGTGACCAGGTACGTGTTCCCGACGGCCGACGGCCGACGGGTGGGCCGGGCGCGCGGGACTAATGTGCACGGGTGACCACCGATCCGACCGATCTGATCCTGCTGCCGCGTGTCGCCTACCGCGGACAGGAGGTCACCGCTCCCCGCCTCCGCGCCCTCCTCGCGCTCCTCGCGGGCGACCTGCGCACGGGCTGCAGCACCGAACGGCTGGTGGCCGGGCTGTGGTCGCCGGACGAGTTGCCCGAGCGGCCGGGGAAAGCGCTCCAGGTCCTCGTGTCCAGGGCACGGGCACAACTGGGCGCCGACGTCGTCGTCAGCACCCCGACCGGATACCGGCTCGGCCTCGCCGAGGACCGGGTCGACAGCTCCGCCCTGCTGCTGCACGCCACCGCGAGCGCGGACCGGGCCAGGGCCGGGGACCACGCGGCATCGCTGGCCGCGGCCGGAGCCGGGCTCGCACTGTGGGCGGGCACCCCCGACGAGGCCGGCGGCACCGACGACCCCGTGGCCGCGCTGCGCGCCGAACGCGCCCCCGTCCACGGCACGCTCGTCCGCGCGCAGGCCCTCGCGCTCGCCCGCCTCGGGCGCCACGCGGAGGCCGCCGGGCCGCTGGCCGTGGCCGCCGCGCGGCACCCGCGTGACGAGGAGGTGCTCGCCGAACTGCTGCGCGGCGAAGCGGCGACGGCGGGCCCGTCCGCCGCGCTGACCCGCTACGAGGCGTACCGCCGTGAACTGCGCGACCGGTTGGGTACGGAACCGGGTGCCGCACTCAAGGCCGTACAGCGGGAACTGCTGCGCGGCGAGGCCCCCGTGGTCAGGCACGGTGTGCCGCACGAGCCGAACCAACTGCTGGGGCGGGACGAGGACATCGCGGCGGTGGGGCGGTTGCTGCACACCTCCCGCACAGTCAGCGTCGTCGGCCCCGGCGGCCTCGGCAAGACCCGGCTCGCGCACGCCGTCAGCCGCCGGGCCGAGCAGCGCGTGGTGTACTTCGTGCCGCTCGCCGGCGTCACCGAGGACGAGGACGTGGCCGTGGAGGTGGCCTCCGCGCTCGGCGCGGGAGAGGGACGGCACGGCGCCATGGCGGCCCACGCCTCCGCCGACCCGGTGTCCGGCGTCCTCGGCGTGCTCGGCTCCGGGCCCGCCCTGCTGGTCCTCGACAACTGCGAGCAGGTCGTCCGGGGCGCCGCCGACCTCGTACAGGCCCTCGTCTCGTCCTCGAAGGACCTGCGGGTCCTCGTCACCAGCCGGGCCCCGCTGGGCCTCACGTCCGAGGCCGTGTTCGCGCTGCCGGAACTCGGACTCGACACCTCGGTCGAACTGTTCACACAGCGGGCCCGGGCCGCCCGGCCCGGCGTGCGACTGCCGCCGGACGCCGTGGCGGAACTCTGCCGCCACCTCGACGGACTCCCGCTCGCCGTGGAACTGGCCGCGGCACGGGTGCGCGTCCTGTCGGTCCAGGAGATAGCCCGCCGCCTCGGCGACCGCTTCGCGCTCCTTCGCGGCGGGACGCGGGACGTGCCGGAGCGCCACCGCACCCTGCACGCGGTCGTCGAGTGGAGCTGGAACCTGCTCGACGAGGAAGCGCGGGCCGCACTGCGCACGTTGTCCGTCTTCCCCGGCGGGTTCTCCGGCGAAGCGGCGGAGCGGGTGCTCGGCGAGGACGCGCTGTCCGTCCTTGAGCAACTGGCCGGTCAGTCGCTGCTCACCGTCACCGACACCCTGGCCGGCGTGCGGTTCGGGATGCTGGAGACCGTACGGGAGTTCAGCGCGGCCCGGCGCGCGGAGGCGGGCGAGGACGCGGAGGCCGTCGACCGGTTTCTCGGCTGGGCCCGGGACTTCGGGGTCACGTACTACGACTGGGTCTTCGGGCCGGAACCGCGGACCGCCTGGGAGCGGATCAGGGCCGAGCAGGACAACCTCGTGACGGCCCTGCGGTACGCCCTGGCCCGTACCGACGGCCCCACCACCGCCGCCCTCACCGCCGTCCTCGCCGCCCTGTGGTCCACCGACTCCAACTACCCCCGCCTCGCCGTCCTCGCCGCCGACACGGGCCCCGCGCTGTCGCACTACCGTCCCGAGCCCGAGTACGTCGAAGTCGCCCGCGCCGCCGCGGTGTTGTGCATGGCCAGCCTCTTCATGGACTACAGCGCGCACGCCAGGATCACCCGCCATCTCGTCGCCCTCCGCCGACTGCCCCCGGCCCCGCCGGACACGCTGCTGCGCGCCACCGGGGCAGTGCTGAGCGCGGTCCCCGAGATGCTGCCCCCCGACTACGAGGTGCTGCGTGAACTCTGCGGCAGCGAACAGACGCTGGTCGCCGGCATCGCCGAGTGTGTCGCCACCTACGTCTGGGAGTACGAGCACGACGTCGACCGCGCGCTCGACTCGGCCCGCCGGATGACCGCCGCCCTGACGTCCGTCGACACCCCGCTGCTGCAGGTCATGGGCCACTCCCGGCTGAGCGAGCTGTGCCTGAAGACGGGGGAGGGCGAGGCCGCGTACAGGCACCTCAAGGAGGCGCTCAAGGCGTTGCCGCGGCTCGGCGACGAGCACGACTACATCGGCATCCACTCGGCCCTCGCCCTCGCCTGTCTGCAGCGCGGCGATCCCGACGGGGCCGAGCACTGGCTGCGGCTCGCCGAGGGCATCAACACCCCGCAGCAGGAGGCCTTCTACGATCCCGATCTCGGCGTACGTGCCGAGATCGCGCTCACCCGGGGGCTGACGGAGGTCGGGCTCGGGCTGTGGCGCGGCGCCGTGGAGCGGATGTCCGGGGCCGGCGCGATACACGGCGGCGACCCGCTGCTCGACCCGTGGGCGCTGCAGATCCAGGCGGCGGCGGTGATGGCGCACGCGCACGCCGGCCGGCTTGAGCCGGTCGCGAAGCTGCTCGGTGAGCTGCGGCAACGGCTGTGGACGCTGCTCTCCGGCCCGTCGCGCTCGCCCGCGGAGTTCCCGGTGCTCGGGACGGTGCTGCATGCGCTCGGCATGGCGGCGCTTGCGGACGGCGACGGCGACGGCCACGGTGGTGGCGACGGCCACGGTGGTGCCGATGTCGGTGCCGGTGCCGGAGCCGGAGCCGTGCGGATGGTCGCGTTGGGTGAACGGCTGCGGGTGCTGCGCGAGTTCCAGCCGACGATGTCGGCGGACCGTGCCCGGCGGGCGGTCGCCGCCGCCGGGAACGCCGCCGGGGCGGCCTACTCCGACGCGGTGTCGGAGTACGCCGCCCTGGGACGGGACGAGCTGTGTGAGGCGGCCCGCACACTCATTTCGGGTCGCGGTTGAACAGCGACCTCGACCAGTAGTAGCCGAGGGCGGACAGGCCCAGGCACCAGAGGACCGTGATCCACCCGCTGTTGCCGATCTCGCTGCCGAGCAGCAGGCCGCGCAGGGTCTCGATGGCCGGCGTGAAGGGCTGGTACTCGGCGACCGGCTGGAACCAGCCCGGCATCGCGTCGACGGGGACGAAGGCGCTGGAGATGAACGGGAGGAGGATCAGCGGCAGCGCGTTGTTGCTCGCCGTCTCGGCGTTCGGGCTGGCCAGGCCCATGCCGACGGCGATCCAGGTGAACGCCACCGAGACCAGCGCGAGCAGTCCGAACGCGGCCAGCCACTCCAGGGCGGTGGCGTCCGTGGACCGGAAGCCGATGGCCACGGCCACGCAGCCGACGAGGACCACGCTGATGAGCGCCTGCAGCACGCTGCCGACGACGTGCCCGATGAGCACCGAGCCGCGGTGGATCGCCATCGTGCGGAAGCGGGCGACGATTCCCTCGGTCATGTCCATGGACACGGAGATGGCTGTTCCGGCGGGGGTGGCGCCGATGGTCATCAGCAGGATGCCCGGGACGAGATAGGCGATGTACTCGGAGCGGTCGGCGCCGCCGCCTCCGATGCCGGCGCTCATCACGTCGCCGAAGACGTAGACGAAGAGCAGCAGCAGGACGATCGGCGTCAGCAGGATGTTCAGGGTGAGGGACGGGTAGCGCCGGGCGTGCAGGAGGTTGCGGCGCAGCATCGTGGACGAGTCGCGGACGGCGAGGGAGAGGGAGGAGGAAGAGGGGGAGGAGGGGGAGGAAGCGCTCATCGGACAGCCTCCGTCGGCTGGTTGGGGACGGTGGTCGGGCTGGTGCCGGCGGTGTTGCCGGTGTTGCCGGTCAGGGCGAAGAAGACGTCGTCGAGGTCGGGGGTGTGCACGGTCAGTTCGTCCGCCTCGACGCCCGCGGAGTCCAGCCAGTCGAGGATGGAGCGCAGCTCGCGCTGGCTGCCGTCGCTGGGGATCTGCAGCGCGAGGGCCTCGTCGTCCCGGGCCGCCTCGCGGAGCGTGCCGGCGGCGGACCGGTAGGCGGTCGGGTCGGTGAAGCGGAGCCGGACGTGTCCGCCGGGGATGAGCCGCTTCAGCTCGTCGGCGCTTCCTTCGGCGGCGATCTTTCCGTCGCTCAACACCGCGATTCGGTCGGCGAGCTGGTCGGCCTCTTCCAGGTACTGGGTGGTGAGGAAGACGGTGACGCCGCCGGAGACCAGTTCGCGGATGATCTGCCACATGTTGTGGCGGGAGCGGGGGTCGAGGCCGGTGGTCGGTTCGTCGAGGAAGATGATCCGCGGGCTGCCGACCAGGGTCATGGCGATGTCCAGGCGGCGCTTCATGCCGCCGGAGTAGGTGGAGGCGGGCTTCTTCGCGGCCTCGGCCAGGTCGAAGCGCTCCAGCAGTTCGGCGGTGACCCGGCGGCCCTCGGGCCTGGGCAGGTGGTGCAGGTCCGCCATGAGGAGCATGTTCTCCTCGCCGGTGATCAGGCCGTCGACGGCGGAGAACTGGCCGGTGACACCGATCGCGGCCCGCACCGCCTGCGGGGCGGTGGCCAGGTCGTGGCCGCCGACGTGCAGTTCGCCCGCGTCGGCGGTGATGAGGGTGGAGAGGATCTTGACGGCGGTGGTCTTGCCGGCGCCGTTCGGGCCGAGCAGGGAGAAGACGCTGCCGGTCGGTACCGCCAGGTCGACTCCGTCGAGGACCGTCTTGTCGCCGTAGGCCTTGCGCAGGCTCTTGGCCGAGATGGCCAGGGGGTGTGGGGTCGTTGTCGTCATGCCGCAGAGGTTGTGGCATGGCGCATTCAGCCCGGTTTCACGACGGTTTCAGGGGTCCCTGCGGGGCCCTGCGGGAGCGGGTGCGTGGTTCGTCTGCGGGCCGGTGGGGGCTGGGTGCGCAGTTCCCCGCGCCCGTTTGGGGCCCTGGGGGCCCTGGCGGGGTGTGGTGGCTGGACTTGTGGTGGGTGCGGGCCGGTGGGGGCTGGGTGCGCAGTTCCCCGCGCCCCTTTGGGGCCCTGGGGCCTAGCGGGGTGTCGTGGCTGGACTTGTGGTGGGTGGGGGCTGGGTGCGCAGTTCCTCGCGCCCCTTCCGGCGGGCCCGTTCAAGCGTTGTCGCGGCGGCGGTTCACGAGTGTGGTCAGGCCGTCGAGGATTCTTTGGAGGCCGAACTCGAAGTGGTCGAAGTCGGGGCCGAAGGAGTCCTCGGAGAGCGCGGCCATCACCGGGTAGCGGCCGCTGGCCATGACCTTCTCCAGGACCGGGTACTGGGCGGCCCAGAACTCCGCGTCCGTCAGACCGGTCTTGCGCTCGGCCTCCTGTGCGTACAGCTGGGTGCGGGCGGCCCCGGTGACGTACGAGTCGATCATGACGACCACCGAGACCAGCTCCGGGTCGCTCAGGCCCATGGGCTTGATGTGGGAGATCACCTTCTCCATGCCCTCGACGGCGCTGGGGCCGAGCACCGGGCGGGACTGGTTGGCCTTCAGCAGCCAGGGGTGGCGCTGGTAGAGGGCGAGGTTCTCGCGGCCGAGGGCCTCCAGGGCCGAGCGCCAGTCGTCGCCGAAGACGGCGGGGTCGTCCTCCGTGCGCTGGACGCGGTCCAGCATCAGGTCGAGCAGTTCGCCCTTGCCGGGCACGTACCGGTACAGGGACATCGTGCCGGTGCCCAGCTCCGTGGAGAGCCGGCGCATCGACACCGCCTCCAGACCCTCCGCGTCCGCGACCCGGACGGCCGCGTCCACGATCCGGTCGAGCGTGAGACCGGGCTTGGGGCCGCGGCTGGGACGCGGACCCGTGTCCCACAGCAGGTGGAGCGTGCGGACGATGTCTCCGCTGCCGCTGGTGTCCATACCGCCCGAGCCGCTTGTCATGGAGCTCAGAATAATCCCTTGGACTGAAACTGAGTACGACATACTCTGAAAAGGGTACGGTGTACTCAGTTTGGGGACTCCGGCGGATGTCACGGGTGGAGGAGTGCTGTGGGAGTGAGTGGTTACGCGGTGCGGGCCGAGAGGCTCGAAAAGAGGTACGGGGAAAAGCGCGCCCTCGACGGCTTCGACCTGGCCGTGCGGGAGGGCACGGTGCACGGCCTGCTCGGGCCGAACGGCGCGGGCAAGACGACCGCCGTCCGCATCCTCTCCACGCTGGTCGGGCTGGACGGGGGAAGCGCGCGGGTGGCCGGCCTCGACGTGGCCTCGCAGCCACGGGAGGTTCGGGCGCGGATCGGGCTCACCGGCCAGTACGCGGCACTGGACGAGGTGCTGACCGGCCGGCAGAACCTGGAGATGTTCGGGCGGCTGTTCCACCTGGGCGGGCGCCGGGCGCGCCTGCGGGCGACGGAACTGCTGGAGCAGTTCGACCTGACCGACGCCGCCGACAAGGGGGTCGGCCAGTACAGCGGCGGCATGCGGCGGCGCCTCGACCTCGCCGCGCCGATGATCCTCACCCCGGCCGTGCTGTTCCTGGACGAGCCCACGACCGGGCTCGACCCGCGCGGCCGGGGCGAAGTGTGGGATTCCGTACGGGCGTTGGTGGCGCGCGGCACGACCGTGCTGCTGACCACGCAGTACCTGGAGGAGGCCGACAAGCTCGCCTCGCACATCACCGTGATCGACCAGGGGCGGGCCATCGCCGACGACACCCCGGACGGGCTGAAGAACAGGGTGGGCGGTGACCGCATCGAGGTCGTCGTCGCCGAGCGGGCCGACATCGCGCGGGCGGTGAAGGTCGTCGCCCGCGTGTCGGACGGCGAACCGGAGTCGGACGACACGGAGTTGCGGGTGCACGCGCCCGTGACCGACCGGGTCGCGGCGCTCACCGAGGTGGCGCGGACCCTCCAGGACGAGGGGGTGCGCGTGGAGGACATCGGGCTGCGCAGGCCCAGCCTCGACGACGTGTTCCTGCGCCTGACCGGCCACCGCACGGACGACTCCCAGGAAGCCGGGGAGGCGGCGGCATGAGCAACGTGACCGATGCGCCCGAGGGGGCTGATGTGACCGAGGTGACCGAAGCGGCCGGGGTGCCGGCCGGCCGCGACGACCTGCGCGTCCGCGACCGTGGCCGCATGTACTGGGTGCTCGCCGACTGCTGGAACGTCGTCCGGCGCGGGCTCACCCACTACCAGCGCCAACCCATCAACATCGCCTGGCAGCTGGGCTTCCCGATCCTGTCCGTGCTGCTGTACGGATACGTCTTCGGCAGTGCGATGACCGTCCCGGGCGGGGGCGACTACCGGGACTTCCTGATGCCGGGCATGTTCGTCATGACGATGGCCTTCGGGTTCATCAACACGGCGACGCTCGTCGTGTACGACTCCACGAAGGGCGTCATCGACCGCTTCCGCTCCATGCCGATGTCGCCGTCCGCCGTCGTCGCCGGGCGCGGGGTCACCGATCTCATCGTGGCCTGCGCCGAGCTGACGATCCTGATGCTCACCGCGCTGGCCATGGGCTGGCGGCCGGAGGGCGGCTTCGCCTTCCTGGGGGCGTTCGGGCTGCTGCTGTGGCTGCGGTTCGCGCTGATCTGGCTCGGGGTGTGGCTCGGTCTGCTCGTACCCAACCCGGAGGCGGCGGGCGGCCTGTTCGCGGTCGCGTTCCCGCTGACGATGATCTCCAGCATCTTCGTGGCGCCGCAGCTGATGCCCGACTGGCTCGGTCACGTGGCCGCCTGGAACCCGATCTCGTCGACGGCCGCGGCCACCCGCGAACTGTTCGGTACACCGGTGGGCGGCGGCGACACCTGGGTCGAGCAGCACGCGCTGCTGATGGCGGCCGTGTGGCCGGTGGTCCTGACGCTGGTCTTCGTCCCGCCGGCGGTACGGAGGTTCCAGAAGCTCAGCAAGTAGGGCGGCGCACGCACCGCGCGGACTCGTGCGGCGTTCGGGACCTCAGGTGTCCACTTGCGTTCACTCGAGTGTCCCGAATGCCGCACGACGCCTTGACGTGTCCACGAAGGATCCCTTCCATGGGGGTGCGCGGTGCGGTGGGAGCGCTCCCACCGCGTTCCGGGCCCGCGCCTCCCCCCGAGAGGAAGCAGCGACATGTTCCGCAGCTTGCGAAGAGCGCTGGGTGCTGCCGCCGCGGCGCTCCTGTTACCGCTGGCCGGAGTCCAGGCCGGTGTCCAGGCCGCACACGCGGACACGGCAGCCGTCGTGAGGTCCGCCGCGGAGGCCGCGGCCCCCGGAGCCGGCTACTGGCACACCAGCGGCCGGCAGATCCTGGACGTCGCAGGACAGCCGGTACGGATCGCCGGCATCAACTGGTTCGGGTTCGAGACGTCCAACAACGCCGTGCACGGACTCTGGGCACGCGACTACAAGAGCATGATCGACCAGATGAAGTCGCTCGGCTACAACACCATCCGGCTGCCGTACAGCGACGACATCCTCAAGAGCGGTGCCGTGGCCAACAGCATCGACTTCTCCGGCGGCAAGAACGCCGACCTCCAAGGCCTGACGCCGCTCCAGATCATGGACAAGCTGGTGGCGTACGCGGGTCAGGACGGGCTGAAGGTCGTACTGGACCGGCACCGGCCGGACGCGGCGGGCCAGTCGGCGCTCTGGTACACCTCCGCCGTCCCCGAGACGACGTGGATCACCAACCTCAAGGCCCTCGCCACCCGTTACAAGGGCAACCCGACGGTGATCGGCATCGACCTGCACAACGAGCCGCACGATCCGGCCTGCTGGGGCTGCGGCGACACGACGAGGGACTGGCGGCTCGCCGCCCAGCGCGCCGGGAACGCGGTCCTGTCCGTCAACTCCGAGCTGCTGATCTTCGTGGAGGGCGTGCAGACCGTCGACGGGGTGTCGGGCTGGTGGGGCGGCAACCTGATGGGGGTCGCGCAGTACCCCGTACAGCTGGACGTCCCGAACCGGGTGGTCTACTCGGCCCACGACTACGCCACCAGCGTGGCCCAGCAGAGCTGGTTCAGCGATCCGTCCTTCCCCGCCAACATGCCGGGCATCTGGGACAAGTACTGGGGCTACATCTTCAAGCAGAACATCGCACCGGTGTGGATCGGCGAGTTCGGCACGACACTCCAGTCGACCGTCGACCAGAAGTGGCTCGCGGCACTGGTGAGCTACCTGCGTCCCACGGGCACGTACGGCGCCGACAGCATCTCCTGGACCTTCTGGTCGTGGAATCCCAACTCCGGTGACACGGGAGGCATCCTGAAGGACGACTGGACGACCGTGGACACGGTCAAGGACGGCTACCTGGCGAGCGTCAAGGCACCGGGGTTCCCGGCGGATCCGGGCGGCGGCGACCCCGGCGACCCCGGTGACCCGGGCGGGGGCACGGCCGCCTGCACCGCCGCGTACACCGTCAGCAGCGACTGGGGCGGCGGCTTCAACGCCGAGGTGAAGGTGACCAACTCCGGCACGACCGCGCTCAAGTCCTGGAAGACGACCTGGACCTGGCCCGGCTCCCAGAAGGTCACCAGCATGTGGAACGCGTCGTACACGCAGAGCGGCGCGACGGTGACGGCCACGAACGCCGACCACAACGGCTCGGTCGCGGTGGGCGGTTCGGCGGCCTTCGGGTTCGGGGGCGCGCCGGGGGGCGGGGGTGCGCCGACCGTGACCTGCACGGCGACGTGAACCGTAGGGCTGCCTGCGGCACGTGAGACACGGGCGCCCGGTGGATCACCGGGCGCCCGTGTACGCCGGGCCCGGCCGACGCTCAGCCCTCGGACGCGGTCCCGAGGGTCAGGTCGACGACGACCTTGCCGGGAGCGTGGCCGCTCTCCACCAGGGCCACGGCTTCGGCCGCCTGCGAGAGGGGGTACGTGTTGACGATGTACGGGTCGAGGTGTCCTTGCACCATGAGCGCGGCCGCCTGTTCCAGGTCGGCGCGGTCCATGCGGCGGCGCACCATCTCGCCGCCCAGCTCGGCCACCGTCGGGTCGGTGACGGACACCACCTTCTTGGGGTCGCGGGCCAGCGGTGCCACGGCGCGCAGGGATTCGCCGCCGACGAGGTCCACCAGGCCGTCGACACCGTCCGGTGCGAGGGCACGCACCTGGGCGACGACACGGCCGTCGGTGTAGTCGACGAAGGTCACGCCGACGGCTTCGGCGAGTGTCCGCTTGGCGGTGCCGCCCGTGCCGATGACGTTCAGGCCACGCTCGCGGGCGACCTGCGCGGTCGCGAGTCCGACACCTCCGCCGACACCGTTGACCAGGATCGTCGCGCCGCTGGGCAGATCGAGCTGGTCCACCGCGTTCAGGGCGGACGTGGCCGCCACGGGGATGGTGGCCGCCCAGTCGTCGCGGAGCCCCTCGGGCTTGCGCGCGGTGTTGGCCCCGAGCAGGACGGTGGTCTCCGCGTAGGTGCCGGCCCCCGTGAGCGCGCCGCCGAACACGGTGTCGCCCACGTCGAGTCCCTCGACCTCCGCTCCCACGGCCAGTACCACGCCGGTGGCCTCCGCCCCGAACACCTGCGGGAACGGCCGTTCGCCGAAGAACTCCGGCAGGAAGCCGGAACGCAGTTTGTGATCAAGGGGGTTGACGGCGGCCACGGTGACCCGGATCAGGACCTCCGCCGGATTCGGCACCGGATCCGGCCGGTCGAAGAATTCCTGGACCTGCGGCCCGCCGAACTCGCGGAACCCGAACGCCTTGCTCATCGTCATCTCCTGGACCATGTCCCATGGGTGCCGACGCTCGTCGGCCGCTCCATGCCGTCGGCGCCCTGCCGATGACTCGGACGCTACGACCTGACACCAGTGTCAAGTGCAAGCGCCGGGTTCCGCACGGCGCCCGGGCCCGCTCCTCCAGCTCCAGTACGGACCGCTCGTGCACGGACTGTTCCTGTACGCCGATGGGGCGCCCGGAGATCTCCGGGCGCCCCATCGGCGTACGACTTCTTCGTGCGGAGAAGTCAGAGCTTCTCGATCACGTAGTCGATGCACTTCGTGAGCGCCTCGACGTCCGCCGGGTCGATCGCCGGGAACATCGCGACGCGCAGCTGGTTGCGGCCGAGCTTGCGGTAGGGCTCGGTGTCGACGATGCCGTTGGCGCGCAGCACCTTGGCGACGGCGGCGGCGTCCACGTCGTCCGAGAAGTCGATCGTGCCGATGACCTGCGAGCGCTTGGCCGGGTCGGTGACGAACGGGTTCGCGTACTTGACGTCCTCGGCCCAGCCGTAGAGCGTCCGCGAGGAGGCGGCCGTGCGGCCGACCGACCAGTCCAGGCCGCCCTGGCCGTTGATCCACTCCAGCTGGTCGTTCAGCAGGAAGAGGGTCGCGAGTGCCGGGGTGTTGTACGTCTGGTTCTTGCGGGAGTTGTCGATCGCCGTGGGGAGCGAGAAGAACTCCGGCACGTGCCGGCCGCTCGCGTGGACGCGCTCGGCGCGCTCGATCGCGGCCGGGGAGAAGATGCCGATCCACAGGCCGCCGTCCGCCGCGAACGACTTCTGCGGGGCGAAGTAGTAGACGTCCGTCTCCGCGATGTCGACCGGCAGGCCGCCCGCGCCGCTGGTGGCGTCAACGAGGACGAGCGAGCCCTCGTCGGCGTTCGCGACCCGCTTGACCGGGGCGGCGACACCGGTGGAGGTCTCGTTGTGGGTGAGGGCGTAGACGTCCACGCCGGACTGGGCCACCGGCTCCGGGTGCGTACCCGGCTCGGAGGTGATGACGTCCGGGTCGGCCAGCCACGGCGCCAGCTTGGCCGCCTTCGCGAACTTCGACGAGAACTCGCCGAACGTCAGGTGCTGCGACTTGTTCTCGATCAGTCCGTGGGTCGCCACGTCCCAGAACGCGGTGGAGCCGCCGTTGCCGAGGACGACCTCGTAGCCCTCGGGGAGCGAGAAGAGGTCGCTCACACCCTCGCGGACCTTCCCCACGAGGTTCTTGACCGGCGCCTGGCGGTGGGACGTGCCCATCAGGGATGTGCCGGTCGCGGCGAGCGCGCTGAGCGACTCCGTTCGCACCTTGGAGGGGCCCGCGCCGAAACGGCCGTCGGCGGGCTTGAGGTCTGCGGGGATCTGGATATCAGCCACAGCTGGAGCGTAGCCGCTCGTGGAAACCTGGGTGAAACGTCGTCCGTCGGATGAGACGCGGGGGACGTCCTGACCGGCTGATTCCCGCCCCCGCCGCCCCTACCCTTCCCGTCACCGCCTGGGGCTGCGCCCCTCGCCCCCGTTTGCGCAGTTCCCCGCGCCCCTGAGGGCCCGGGTATCCGGGGGCGCGGGGAACCGCGCGATCCTTTGGGCCCGCCCCCACCGGACCCGCGGGATCAGCGGGTCGGGGTGAAGCGGACCGGCAGGGTGGTCAGGGTGCCCAGCCAAGGGGAGGGGCGGCGCGTCAAGGAGGCCGCGGGGACCGCGAGGTCGAGGTCGGGGAGGCGGTCCAGGACCACCTCGACCGCCGTACGCGCGACCACCTCCGCGATCTCCTGCGCGGGGAACGGGCACCGATGCTCCCCGTGCCCGAAGGAGAAGTGCGCACCGTTGCCCCCGGGCAGCGCCGTCCCGTGGGTCCGGACCTGCGGGTCGTGGTTGGCCGCCTGGATGCCGAGAAGGAGCAGATCCCCGGCGCGGACGGCGCGCCCGCCGAGCCGGGCGTCGCGGGCCGCCCACCGCCCGGCCACGTTCTGCGTGGGCGTGTCCTCCCACAGCACCTCGTTCATGGCCTCGGCGACACTGCGCCGCCCGCCGAACAGCGAGGCGGCGAACCGCGCGTCCGTCAGCATCAGCCGCAGCGAGTTGCCGATCCAGCCCGCGGTCGGCTGGTGGCCCGCGGCCAGCATGACGATCAGGTCCTTGGCGATCTCCTCGTGCGTGAGGGCGGGCCCACTCGCCGTACGCCCCGACGCGAGCATGCGGCTGACCACGTCGTCCGCGGGCCGCACCGCCCGGTCGGCCACCAGCCGTGCCATGGACGCGGCCACGTGCAACTGCCCCGCGAGGGCGTCCTCGTGTCCGTCGACCATGTCGTTCAGCGCGGCGACGAGGCCCGGCCCCTGCTCGTCGGCGAATCCGTAGAGGGTGGCGAGTACGCGTACGGGGAGCAGGGCCGCGTACTGCGCGACGAGGTCCGTCTCGCCTTTCGCGCAGACCTCGTCGAGCAGTTCGTCGGCGAGCCGCTCGACGAGGGCGCGCAGCTCGTAGGGGTCGACGGCTTCGAGGGCGCCGCCGATCACCGCGGCCCGCGCGCGATGGCGTTCGCCGACGGTGTGCAGGACGGAGGAGTGCCCGCGGCCGATCATCGGCAGCATCGGCCAGTCGTCGGGGACGCGGTCCCACTGGTTCCACAGGCCGGAGTCGCGGCTGAACAGCACGGAATCCCCGGTGACCTGGTGCAGCTCGCGGTAACCGAGTACGAGCCACGCCGGGATGTCCGCGTCGAGCAGCACGGGAGCCACCGCGCCGAACTCGCGCCGCAACTCCCGGTACAGCACGGCGGGTTCGGCGGAGAGGAACCGAGTACCACCGAGGCGTACGGGGTCGGGGCCGAGGTGGGGGCCGGGGCCCGGGGTGGGGTTCACCGGGCCGTCCCCGGGGTGTCAGAGGTTGCGGAGTCCAACGAGCACCTGCTCCAGGATGTGGGGGTCGGGTCGGCCGCCGAGCTCGGCCCGGCGGGGATGGCGGGCGCTGACGCGGCCCTCGGCGAGCAGGTCGCAGAGCAGGATCTTCGTGATGGTGACGGGCAGCCCGAGCTCGGCGGCGACCTCGGCGACGGCGGTGGGCCGCCCGGTGAGGCGCAGGATCGCCGCGTGCTCCGACTGCATGCCCGGCACCGGATCGCACTCGGCGACGACCAGCGTCAACAGGTCGAAGGGGGTGCCGGGCGCGGACCGGGTGCGTCCCTGGGTGAGGGTGTAGAGCCGGTCGGGCGCGTCGTCCCTGCCCGGCCGGCTCATGGCGTACGCGGTGGCGCGCTCAGGTGTCCGTCGAGCTGTTCCACGAGCTGGCCCATGTTGTGTCCGACGAGCCCGGTGTCCGCCTCCTCGGCCGTGACCACGGCCAGGTGGGCGCCCTCGCCGGCCTCGACGATGAACAGGATTCCGCCGTAGAACTCGGTCATCGCCGACCGTACGTCCCCGGTGCCGTCCCCGAACTGGAGGGAGGCCCCGTGGGACAGCGCCTGGATCCCGGCGGCGATGGCGGCGAGGTGGTCGGCCTGGTCGACGGAGAGCTCCGGCGTACTGCACAGCTTGAGGCCGTCCCGGGAGAGCACGAGCGCGTGCCGGGCACCCGGAGTACGCGCCAGCAGCCCCTGGACGAGCCACCCGAGCTTCTCGCTGGTGGTCGAGGCGGAGGAGGCCGACGAGGCCGTCAGGGCGGGGGAGGCGGCCGGAGTGCTGGAGGTGGCGGAGGTGGTGCCGGTGCGGACGGTCATGACGTGGGGTCGCCTTCCGGGTGGGGAGTGGCAGGGCTCGTACGGGCCTGTACGGGCTCGTCCGCCGGAGGGCGGCGCACGGCTTGGCGGAAGTTGTCGAAGCGGGCGGCGCGGTTCATCACGTCGTCGGGGGTGGAGTGGGAGGTCTCCTCGGATCCGGGTGCCCGGCCGCGGGCGGACTCCGCCTCCATCGCGGCTTCGACCGCGGCCTCGGCCTCGGCGAGATTGCGGCCGCGGTGGCGCTTGGGCAGCAGGTCGGCGTGATCGGAGTGATCGGCGGGCCGGGGCCGGAATCCGTGGGCCGGCACCGGCTCGGGGTCCAGTTCGGGGACGGCGTGGGAGGCCGCGTAGGACCCGTACGAGCCGGGGGAGACGGACCAGGGGGACTCCTCGGCGTCGTCCGGGTCGGACCAGGGCCCGGGCCGCGGGCCGGGGAAGGGCGACGCCGATCCCCGTACGACGGCGTCCGTCGCGGCTGTCGTGTCTGCTGTGTCTGCCGTGTCCGTCGCGTCCGCGGTGCCGGGGATCGGGTACGGGGTTTGCGCCGGGGGCGGGTTCTGGGCGGAGTGCCGGGGCCGGGGTCGGGGCGGAGAAGGTGCCTGGGCCGAAGGCGGTGTCGCAGCCGGGGCCGAGGTCCAGGTCGAAGTGGGGGTGGAGGTGGAGGTCCGGGGCGAGGCCGGTGCCGGGGGCGACGTCGGGTTCGCGAGGATGTCCTGCGGGATGCGGACCAGGACGCCCGTGCCGCCGCGCGCGGAGGGGCGGAACGACACCGTCAGGCCGTACTTGCGGGCGAGCCGGCCGACCACCGTGAGACCGAGCCGGGCGCCGGTGAGACCGCCGAGGTCCGTCTCCGTGCCGGCGACGGCCCGTTCGGCGCGCCGCAGTTGCGACTCGCCCATCACCAAACCGCTGTCCTCCACGGAGACGATGACCCCGGCTGGTACCTCCTCCACGTAGACGTGCACTTCGGCCGTCGGCGGTGAGAAGTTCGCGGCGTTGTCGAGGATCTCGGCGAGCGCGTGCATCACGCCCTCGGCGGCGTGCCCGGCGACCGCCGCCTCGCTCGCCGAGTGGACGCGTACGCGCTGATAGCCGCCGATACGGCCCATCGCGCCGCGCAGGATCGACTCCATGACGATGGGCCGTGCCCAGCGGCGGCCCGAGCGCGCGCCCGCGAGGACGGCGACGGAGTCGGCGAGACGGCCCGCCTGCGCGGTGCGGTGGTCGAGGTGGAGGAGGTCGGCGAGTACGTCCTCGTCGGCGTGCCGCTCCTCCATGGCGCGCAGGTCGGCCAGCATGCTCGTGGAGAGGGCCTGGAGGCGGCCGGCCGTGTTGGCGGCCGCGGAGATCGCGGTGGCCCGGTCGGTTCTCGCCTGGCGCAGTTCGTCGCTCAAGCGCGTGTTCTCGGCGCCGAACCGGGCGCGCTCCCGGTCGAGTTCGGCGGCGAGGCGGACCTTCTGGTGGGCGTTCTGCTCGGCGAGTCGCGCGCGGTCGCGGGTGAACTCGTCGGTGAGCCGGGCGTGTTCCCGCGCGGATTCCTCGGCGAGGGCGGCCTTTTCCTGGAGTAATCGGCCGGCGTCGTGGGAGACCGCTTCCAGGCGGCGGAGGAGTAATCGCGAGGTCTGGGAGGCGTGACCGGCCACGGCCACGGCCGCGCACAACAGGAGGAGAGCCGTGCCCAGGCCCCAGGCGAGGGGCACGCGCGCCGGAGCGGGAGCCAGGCCGACCGCGGCTCCGACGGCGAACCCGGCCGGCAGGGCCGTGAGGAGCGGAGCGACCGCGACGGCACGCAGACGGGGGCGTTCGCTGCCGGGTTGTGCGAGGGACGGCCGATCTTTTGTGGGGCGCGCTTGCGAGGTGGGCGCGGTCATGAATCGTGTCCTCGGTCGTGTCCTGGGCGGGATGCGACACCTGGTGCTCAACTGGCGGTCACTATATGGGACTTCGTGATCGGAACGGGCACGTTCCGGCGCACTCTCACAATTCGTCCCCGAATCCCGAAGTAGCCGCCCCGGCGCGCAATGGGGCGCACGAAATGGATGAGGGGGTGGGGGCGCCCGCCCCGGACGGTGGGGGGCGCCCGCCCCGGACGCCCCCCACCCCCGGGGCTTCGGACGCAGCTTCGGGGGAGGCAGCCCCGGCACCCCGTCAGCCCTGTCGGCCCCGGCCGCCCTGTCAGGGGCGCGGGGAACTGCGCGCCCAGCCACGATGCGCCGAAAGCCGAAGTCCGCTCACCAGCCACCCCTCCCCGCCGGAGGCACCCCTCCCCGCCGGACGCGGACACTCAGGTCGCCCCGGAGGGGACATGCATGCTTGGGCGCATGAAGGAAACGGATCTCGGCATGCCGGAACCGGAACTGAGGCGGGAGTCGGAACTGAGGAGGGAGTCGGAACTGACGCGCGAGCTGCGGGCGGCGCTGGCGAAGACCGTCCGCGGTGAGGTCGCGTTCGACCCGACAGCGAGGGCGCTGAACACCATGGACGCGTCCAACTACCGTCGCGTCCCCCTGGGTGTGGTCGCCCCGAGAGACGCCGACGACGTGGCGGCGGCACTCTCCGCGTGCGCCGGACTGGGCGTGCCGGTCGTGGCCCGCGGCGGCGGCACGTCCATCGCCGGTCAGGCGACCGGCACGGGCCTGGTCCTCGACTTCACCCGCCACATGAACCGGATCGTGTCCCTGGACACCGACACACGCACGGCCGTGGTGCAGCCGGGAGTGGTCCTGGACCGCCTCCAGGAGGCCGCCGCGCCGCACGGACTGCGCTTCGGACCCGACCCCTCGACCCACGGCCGCTGCACGCTCGGCGGAATGATCGGCAACAACTCCTGCGGCTCCCACTCGGTGGCCTGGGGCACCACGGCGGACAGCGTGCGCGAACTGTCCGTCATCACCGCGCGCGGCAGCCATCTCCGACCGGGCCAGGACTGGACAGGCGCCCCCGACGGCCTGCGGGCCCTGGTGGAAGCCGAGTTGAGAACACTCCGCACCGGCTTCCCCGCCCTCCCGCGCCGCATCTCCGGGTACGCGCTGGACGCGCTGCTGCCCGAGCGGGGCGCCGACGTGGCCCGCTTCCTCTGCGGCTCGGAGGGCACCCTCGGCATCCTCACGGAGGCGGCCGTACGGCTGGTCGAGGCACCCCGAGCCCGAGCGCTCGCCGTCCTCGCGTACGCCGACGAGAGCGCGGCGGCGGAAGCGGCGGCCGGGCTGCTGCCGCACGGCCCGCTCACGGTGGAGGGGATGGCGGCCGACCTCGTACCGCCGGACGCGGGTCTGCCGCGCGGCGGCGCCTGGCTGTTCGTGGAGACGGGCGGCGACACGGAGGCGGAGGCACGCGCGCGGGCCGAGGGAATCGTCCGCGCTGCGGACGTGACGGCCTCCCTGGTCGTCACCGACCCCGCAGGCCAACGCACCCTGTGGCGCATCCGCGAGGACGCCAGCGGCACGGCGACCCGTATGCCGGACGGCACCGAGGCCTGGCCCGGCTGGGAGGACTGCGCGGTGCCGCCCGCCCGGCTCGGCGCGTATCTCCGGGACTTCCGGGGCCTGTTGACGTCCCACGGACTGCGTGGGGCGCCCTACGGCCACTTCGGCGACGGCTGCATCCACGTACGCATCGACTTCGACCTGCTGACCCCCGCGGGCGTAGGCCGCTTCCGGCGCTTCTCGGAGGAGCTGGCCGGGCTGGTCGTCTCGCACGGCGGCTCGCTGTCGGGGGAGCACGGCGACGGACAGGCGCGGGCGGAACTGCTGCCGAGGATGTACGGGCCCCGGGTCGTCGGTCTCTTCGAACAGGTGAAGGACCTCTGGGACCCGGACGGTCTGCTCAACCCCGGCATGCTGGTCAGGCCGCACCGGCTGGACGAGAACCTGAGGTTCGCGGTCCTGCCGCGCGAGCCGGTGGACGTCGAGTTCGGCTACCCGGCCGACGGCGGCGACTTCTCGGCGGCCGTACGCCGATGTGTCGGAGTGGCCAAGTGCCGCACCGAGCCGGCAGGGGGCTCCTCGGTGATGTGCCCGTCCTTCCGGGCCACCGGCGAGGAGGAGCACTCCACGCGGGGGCGCGCACGCCTGCTGCACGAGATGCTCGCCGGCGAGGTGATCACGGACGGCTGGCGCTCCACGGAGGTACGCGACGCGCTGGACCTCTGCCTGTCCTGCAAGGGCTGCCGCTCGGACTGCCCGGTCGGCGTCGACATGGCCACGTACAAGGCGGAGTTCCTGCACCACCACTACGAGGGCCGCAGGCGGCCGGCGGCGCACTACACGATGGGGTGGCTGCCGCTGTGGCTGCGCCTGGTGGGCCGCACGCGTACGGCGCGACTGGTCAACCTCCTCGCCTCGGTACGGCCGTTGGCGGCACTCGCCAAGCGGCTGGGCGGCATCGCGCCGCAGCGGGAGATCCCGCGGGTGGCGGGGGAGACGTTCAGCCGGTGGTGGGCCCGCGACGGCGGGACGCGTACCGCGTCCGTGGAACGGAGTACCGGGTCCGCCGGGCAGCCGGACGCCGGCGGCCCGCCCCGCCCGACGGTCGTCCTCTGGCCGGACACCTTCACGGAACACCTCTCCCCGTCCGTCGGGAAGGCGGCCGTACGGGTCCTGGAGGCGGCGGGGCTGAACGTGACGGCGGTGTCCGGCGGCGGGCCGTCCTCCCCTGGGCGGCGGGCGGCCCCGCGTGGCCGGGTCTGCTGCGGCCTGACCTACGTCTCGACGGGACAACTGGACCGCGCCCGTACGGTGATGCGCCGCACCCTCGACCTGATGGAGCCGCTCCTCGACCCGGGCCCCGACCCGGCACCGCCGCCCGTCGTCGTCCTCGAACCGAGCTGCGCGGCGGCCCTGCGCACGGACCTGCCGGAGCTGCTGCCCGACGATCCGCGCGCGCGGCGCCTGGCGACGGCGGTGGTGACGTTCGCGGAGGCGCTGGAACGCCACGCCCCGCACTGGACGCCCCCGCGTCTGGACCGCCCGGTCGTGGGCCAGACCCACTGCCACCAGCATGCCGTCCTGGGGGACGCGGCGGACCGCCGGCTGCGTGAGGCGGCGGGCCTGACCGGCACCCTGGCGGGCGGCTGCTGCGGTCTCGCGGGCAACTTCGGCTTCGAGAAGGGCCACTTCGAGGTGTCGACGGCCTGCGCCGAGGAACAACTGCTCCCGGCGGTCCGCGAGGCGACCGACGAAACCCTGGTCCTGGCCGACGGCTTCTCCTGCCGCACCCAACTACACCAAACGGCAGGGACCACAGGCCGCCACCTGGCAGAGGTCCTGGCCGAGTCCCTGCCACCCCACTGAAAGCCGGGCCCCACCTTCCCAGGCTTCAAGGGGCGCGGGGAACGGCGCACCAGGCCCACACGAACCCGCGCACCCGCCACGGCCCCCGCACCCACCCCGTGGGGATCCCGCACACCCAGTGGAGCGCCCCCGTAAGTGCCAAAATGGCTTCACAACCCTGACGAAGTCCATTACCCTGGACTGGCAAGTCCACCACGATGTACAAAACATGCACCCGCCCGTCCCCATTCCGCCCCGCCCCGAACTTCCTGGACGCCCCGTGACCATCCCCAGCGCCGACGAGCCCCTCACGGTCGCCGACCCCGCGACCGCCGTGGCGGGCCCGGCTCCCGTGTCAGGCCACACCCCCGCGCCGGAGCAACCGACCGCCGCGCCGCCGAGAGGCATCCGGGCCCTGGGTCCGGTGGGCCTGGTGCTGGCCGGAGGCATCAGCGTCCAGTTCGGCGGCGCGCTCGCCGTGAGCCTCATGCCGCGCTCCGGAGCACTCGGCGTCGTGACGCTCCGGCTGGCGGTCGCCGCGATCGTGCTGATGGTGATCTGCCGGCCCAGACTGCGCGGGCACTCGCGCGCCGACTGGGGCACCGTCGTCGTCTTCGGCATCACGATGGCCGCGATGAACGGCCTCTTCTACCAGTCGGTGGCCCGCATCCCGCTCGGCCCCGCCGTCACCCTGGAAGTGCTCGGCCCGCTGATCCTCTCGGTGGTCGCCTCCCGCCGGGCCGTCAACCTCGTCTGGGCCGGTCTCGCCCTCGGCGGTGTCTTCCTGCTGGGCGGCGGAGGATTCAGCAGCCTCGACCCGGTCGGTGTCGCCTTCGCCCTGTCGGCAGGCGCGATGTGGGCGGCGTACATCGTCTTCAGCGGGCGTACGGGGCGTCGCTTCCCGCAGGCCGACGGGCTGGCGATGGCCATGGTGGTCGCGGCCGTGCTGTTCCTGCCCCTGGGGGTGATCGAGTCCGGCGACAAGCTTCTGAACCCGACCACGATCGCCCTGGGCTCCGCCGTCGCGATCCTCTCCTCCGTCCTCCCGTACACGCTGGAACTCATCGCCCTGCGCCGGATGCCCGCCTCCACCTTCGCGGTCCTGATGAGCCTGGAACCGGCCGTCGCCTCGATCGCCGGCTTCCTGGTGCTGAGCCAGACGCTGTCCGTCACCGAAGGGCTCGCGATCACCCTGGTCATCGCGGCGAGCATGGGCGCCGTACGCACGCAGGTCGGTCGGGGCAGAGCCAAGAACGTGGGCTAGGCCGTGCCGCGACCGAGGCGACCACGGCGGCCCCGCGGGCGAGCGACGGGACTTCGCGGCACGGCCTGGCGGCGCGGCCGCGGCGGCCCTTGCGCGCGGTGGACGGCCGCGTCAGGCCCTGGCCTCCTCGGCGGTCCGTGACGGCTCCTCGGTCCCACGGGCCCGAGACGGTTCGGACGCCGGGAGCGCAGGCACGTCCGTGCGGGTGGCGCGCAGGGCGCCGAGCGCGGCCAGCGGCACCAGGGCGAGTGCGACCATGAGCATGCCCACCAGCGCCGGACCGGTCAGGCCCGGCGAGGAGTCCAGCGCGACGCCGGCGGTGAGGGAGCCGCCCGCGATGCCGACGTTGAACGCCGAGGCGGAAAGCGCGTAGGCGAGGGTGGGCGCGTTGCCCGCGAAGCGCACGGCCAGGGTGCTGGCGACCGGGGGCACCGACTGGCCGGCCAGGCCCATCAGTATCAGCAGCACGACGGTGGCCACCGGGTCGGTGGACAGCGGGGTCTGCAGCAGGGCCAGGACCAGGAAGGCGATCAGGGCCGCACCGGCCAGCGCGGCCAGTGGCGCGCGGTCACCGAGACGTCCGCCGATGTTCGTGCCGATCAGGGCGCCGATGCCGTAACCGACGAGGATCAGGGAGACGGCGCCGGTGGGGACGCCGGCCCGGTCGGTGAGCAGCGGTGCGACATAGGAGTAGACGGCCATGACTCCGCCCAGCAGCAGTACGCCCGCGACCCAGGTGAGCCAGAAGCGCCCCGAGCGCAGCGCCGCGAACTGCGACCGTACGGAGGGTACGCCGTCGGTGTGGGAGGCGGCGGGGATGAAGCGGCCGATGACCAGGGCGACGACGCCGGCGAGGGCGGCCAGGGCCCAGAACGCGCCGCGCCAGCCGATGTGATTGCCGACCAGGGATCCGATCGGGACGCCGATCACCGTGGCCAGGCCGATACCGCTGATGATCATGCCGGAAGCGCGGGCGCGGGCGTTGGGGGCGACGGCGGCGAGCGCGACGGCCCCGGCGACGGCCCAGAAGGTGCCGGTGGCGAACGCCGTGATCACGCGGGCGACCAGCACCAGCGCGAAGGAGGAGACGAGTGCGGCGATCACGTGTCCGAGGGCGAAGACGGCCAGCGCCAGTACCAGCGTGGACCTTTGGGGCAGCCTCAGGGTGGCGATCGCCATCGCGGGCGCCCCGACGATCATGCCGACGGCGAAGAAGGTGATGAGCAGGCCGCCGCGGGAGACGCCGACCCCGAGATCGGCGGCCATCTCGGGCAGGATGCCGGCGACGATGAACTCGGTGGTGCCCATCAGGAACGTGCCGAGCGTCAGCAGCCAGACGACGAACGGCAGCTTGGCGGATTGCTCCGGGGAGGAGGACATCAGTGCGTGGGACCTTCCTGAACGGAAACGCAGGCGGGTCGGTCGAGGCCATGCCATCGGCCGACAGATCTGCCCTATGTGGGTGACCTGGAAATTCTTCGGTACCGATCGGTACTGAATGGACCGTAGCAGATCTGCACCGTGCGGTACGGAAAGGTAGGGTGGACCGTATGGAGACGCAGCGGAAAGCGCCGATCGGCCGCCCGAGGGGTTTCGACGCCGACGAGGCCCTTGAGCGGGCCATGCGGGTCTTCTGGGAGCAGGGCTATGAAGGCGCGAGCCTCACCGACCTGACCGGCGCCATGGGCATCACCCGCACCAGCATGTACGCGGCCTTCGGCAGCAAGGAGGACCTGTTCCGCAAGGCCCTGGAGCGCTACACCGAAGGCCCCGCCTCGTACGGGGCCCGGGCCGTGCGGGAATCGACCGCCCGGCAGGTGGCCACCGCGTTCCTCACCGGCTCCGTCCGGGCCACCACCAGCCCCGGTTGCCCCGCCGGGTGCCTCGGTGTCCAGGGTTCCCTGGCCGCCGGTGGCGCGGGGCGCCCTGCCCGCGACGTCCTCGTCGCCTGGCGCAACGAGCACGCCTCCCTCCTTCGTGACCGGTTCCGGCAAGCCGTCGACGAAGGGGACCTGCCCGGCGACGCCGATCCCGGCCTGCTCGCCCGCTACCTCATGTCCGTGGGGAACGGCATCGCCGTCCAGGCGGCCTCGGGCGCGACCCGCGACGACCTCCGGCGGGTGGCCGACATGGCCCTGCGGAGCTGGCCGTCCGCCTGACGGTCCCGGCAGTCCTCGCGACTCTCGTGGTCATCCCGAGAGCCTTGCGCCTCCCCGGGTCCAGAATCTGTACTGATCGGTGCGGAAGGGCTGCTACGGTTTCTTCCGTACCGATCGGTGCGGAAGTGAGGGTGTGCCCGGCGCGCCCGCTTCACCCGTGGACGGCAATCCGAGGATGGCAATGCTCAAGGGTTTCAAAAGCGACTTCGCCGAGGTCAACGGCGTTCGGCTGCACTACGTCACCGGAGGCCAGGGCAGCCCCCTGGTGCTGCTGCCCGGATGGCCGCGCACCTGGTACCAGTTCCACAAGGTCATGCCGGCGCTGGCGCGGCACCACCAGGTGATCGCCGTGGACCTGCGCGGCATGGGCGACTCCGACAAGCCCCTGGACGGCTACGACAAGAAGACCATGGCCCGGGACGTCTACGAGCTGGTCCGCGCCCTCGGGCACGACCAGGTCGATGTCGCGGGCGAGGACATCGGGTCGATGGTGGCCCACAGCTTCGCCGCGAACCACCCTGAAGCGACCCGGAAGGTCGCTCTGTGGGAGGCCGGGCATCCCACCGAGATATTCAACGAGATACGCATGCTGCCCCAGCCGGGCCAACCGGCACCGTGGTGGTTCGCGTTCAACATGCTCGACCGGTTGCCCGGGCGGCTTCTTGAGGGCCGGTTCCGGTTCGTCGTCGACTGGCTGATCGACTTCCAGGGCGGCGACCCCAAGGCCTTCAGCGAGGAGACCCGAGCCATCTACGCCGCCGCGTACGACACGCCGGACGCGATCCGCGGGGGGAACGGCTGGTACCAGACCTTCCAGCAGGACATCGCCGATCTGAAGGACTACCCGGCACTGACCATGCCCCTGCTCGGAATCGGCGGCATGTACTACGAGCTCCTTCTCGCGCAGTTGGAGGGCCTGGCGGTGGACGCGCGCTTCGTCGAACTGAAGGGGGCGGGTCACTATCTCGCCGAGGAGCGCCCCGACGACATCGTGCGGGAACTCGTCGCCTTCTTCGCGTGACCCCGGCCCCCCGGACCGTGAATCCGGGTGCGCCGTCCGACGGGCCGCCCGTCGGACGGCCCGCCCGGATCCGCTGATCCTCAGGTCTCGGGGGCGACCGGCACCGGGCCCCGATTCGGGTCCATGCGGTGGGTCCGTGCCTGCTGCGACAGTTTCGTCAGGTGGTCGAAGAAGGTGTTCTTCCGCCGCCGGCCGCATGGCGATGGACGACGTCGTCGCGCGGACGGCCGGCGCGGCGTCCTGTGCGCGCCGAGCGTGTATCAATCAATGCAAGCACGCTTGATTGTTTCTCGGGCCGCTGCCATGCTCCTGAACGCGTCGCACGCCGCGCGGCGCGCACCGCACACCGTCGTGCCCCGAGGGGAGCGCCATCGTGTCCGACCCGTCGCCCGTGATCGACGACCTGTGCCGGGAGAGTGACCAACTCGACGCACTCGTGGGGGAGTTGGAGACAGAGCGCTGGGCGCTCGCCACCCCGGCCCCGAGGTGGACCGTCGCCCACCAGATCGCGCACCTCGCCTGGACCGACCGGTCCGCCCTCCTCGCCGTGACCGACGCCGACGCCTTCGCGCAGGAGGTCGAGAAGGCGCTGGCCTCGCCCGACGGCTTCGTGGACGAGGCCGCGGAGCAGGGGGCCGCGCTGCCCCCGGACCGGCTCCTCGCCGAGTGGCGCGCCGGTCGGCAGGCGCTGGAGAAGGCCCTGCGCGCGGCACCCGCCGGGACACGCTTCCCCTGGTACGGGCCGCCCATGTCGGTCGCCTCCATGGCGACGGGCCGGCTCATGGAGACCTGGGCCCACGGTCAGGACATCGCGGACACCTTGCATGTGACGAGGCCACCCACCGACCGTCTCCGGCATGTGGTGCGCATCGGTGTGCGGGCCCGGGACTTCGCCTTCGGGGTACGGGGGCTCACCCCGCCCGAGGAGGAGTTCCGCGTCGAACTCACGGCTCCGTCGGGCGAGTTGTGGACGTACGGCCCCGAGGGCGCCGCCCAGCGCGTCACCGGCCCCGCCCTCGACTTCTGCCTCCTCGTCACCCAGCGGGCCAACCGCGTCGACCTCGCGGTACGGGCGGAGGGCCTGGACGCCGACCGCTGGCTGGACATCGCGCAGGCCTTCGCGGGCCCGCCCGGCACGGGCCGCGCACCGAAGGGGGCCGCGGGATGAGCGTCGGCCCGACCGACCCGATATCCGGGCCCACCGCCACTGCCACCGCCACCGCCACGCCCGGCCCGCCGTCCGGCCCGAGCACTCGCCCCCTCCGTATAGGCAACGCCTCCGGCTTCTACGGCGACCGTTTCGACGCCATGCGCGAGATGCTCACCGGCGGCCCGCTGGACGTCCTGACCGGCGACTATCTCGCCGAACTGACCATGCTCATCCTCGGGCGCGACCGTCTCAAGAACCCGGCCGGCGGCTACGCGCGCACCTTCCTGCGGCAGCTGGAGGAGTGCCTCGGTCTCGCCCACGAGCGGGGCGTGCGGATCGTGGCCAACGCGGGCGGCCTCAATCCGGCCGGACTCGCGGACGCCGTACGGGAGTTGGCGGAGCGACTCGGCATTGCGGCGCGGGTCGCCCACGTCGAGGGCGACGACCTCACCGCCCGCTGCCCCGGCCCCGGCAACCTCGCGGCGCACGCCTACCTCGGCGGTGCGGGCATCGCCGCCTGCCTGCGCGAGGGCGCGGACATCGTCGTCACCGGCCGGGTCACCGACGCCGCGCTGGTCACCGGGCCGGCGGTCGCCCACTTCGGCTGGGCGCCGGACGCCTACGACCGGCTCGCGGGAGCCGTCGTCGCCGGGCACGTACTGGAGTGCGGCACCCAGGCCACCGGCGGCAACTACGCCTTCTTCGCCGAGCACGACCCGGCCCGGCTGCACCACCCGGGCTTCCCGGTCGCCGAACTCCACGAGGACGGCACGAGCGTCATCACCAAGCACGACGGCACCGGCGGCGTCGTGGACATCGGCACGGTCACCGCCCAGCTCCTGTACGAGACGTCCGGCGCCCGGTACGCGGGACCCGACGTCACCGCCCGCCTCGACTCCGTCCGCCTCACCCAGGAGGGCCCCGACCGGGTACGGATCGGGGGTGTGCGGGGCGGGAGTGTGCGGGGCGAGGCGCCGCCGCCCACGCTCAAGGTCGGGCTCAACCGGCTCGGCGGTTTCCGCAACGAGGTCGTCTTCGTGCTGACCGGGCTCGACATCGAGGCGAAGGCCGCGTTCGTGCGGGCCCAGCTGGAGGCCGCGCTCATGGCGGCCAAGTCCCGTCCCACTGAGATCCGTTGGGAGCTGGCCCGCACCGACCGTGCCGACGCGCCCACCGAGGAGACCGCGAGCGCCCTGCTCCGGCTCGTCGTGCGCGACCCCGACCAGGACGCCGTGGGCCGCACCCTCAGCGGAGCGGCCATCGAACTGGCCCTCGGCAGCTACCCCGGATTCCATGTGTTGGCACCACCGGGAAAGGGCGCCCCTTATGGGGTCTTCGAGGATGTGTACGTCCCCCATGTGGACGTGGACCATGTGGCGGTCCTCCACGACGGGCGCCGGATCCCTGTGGCACCGGCCCGGGACACCCTCGTACTCCAGCCTCTCGCGCCCTCCGAGGAACCGCCCCTCCCCGAGCCCCTTCCCGCCGGTTCCGCCGTGCGCCGGGCGCCCCTCGGCCTCGTCGCCGGGGCCCGCAGCGGGGACAAGGGCGGCAACGCGAACGTCGGCGTCTGGGTGCGCACGGACGACGCGTGGCGCTGGCTCGCGCATACCCTCACCACCGACCGGTTCCGCGAACTCCTCCCGGAGGCAGCCGACTTGACCGTCGTACGCCATGTCCTGCCCGATCTGCGCGCCCTGAACTTCGTCGTCGAGGGGATCCTCGGCGAGGGCGTCGCCGCGCAGCACCGCTTCGACCCACAGGCCAAGGCGCTCGGCGAATGGCTGCGCTCCCGCCACCTCGACATACCGGAGGTACTGCTGTGACGGTCCTGGCGTCCGCGCTCGACACCTCCTCCGCCGACTACGCGGACCACCGCGAGACGATGCTCGGCAAGCTCGCCGACCTCGACACCGAGCACGCCAAGGCCCTCGCGGGCGGCGGCGAGAAGTACGTGGCCCGGCACCGCAAACGCGGCAAACTGCTCGCCCGCGAACGCATCGAGCTGCTCCTCGACCCCGACACGCCGTTTCTCGAACTGTCGCCGCTCGCCGCCTGGGGGAGCGACTACGCCGTCGGTGCCTCGCTCGTCACGGGCATCGGTGTCGTCGAGGGCGTCGAGTGCCTGATCACGGCCAACGACCCGACCGTGCGTGGCGGCGCCAGCAACCCCTGGAGCCTGAAGAAGGCCCTGCGGGCCAACGACATCGCGTACGCCAACCGGCTGCCGTGCATCAGCCTCGTCGAGTCGGGCGGCGCCGATCTGCCCTCCCAGAAGGAGATCTTCATCCCCGGGGGCGCCATCTTCCGGGACATCACCCGGCTGTCGGCCGCCGGGATCCCCACCGTCGCGGTCGTCTTCGGTAACTCCACGGCCGGCGGCGCGTACATCCCCGGCATGTCCGACCACGTGATCATGGTCAAGGAGCGGGCGAAGGTCTTCCTCGGCGGGCCGCCGCTGGTGAAGATGGCCACCGGCGAGGAGAGCGACGACGAGTCCCTGGGCGGTGCCGAGATGCACGCGCGCGTGTCGGGTCTCGCGGACTACTTCGCCGTCGACGAGCGGGACGCCCTGCGGCAGGCGCGGCGCGTGGTCGCCCGCCTCAACCACCGCAAGGCGTACGGCGATCCGGCGCCGGCCGAGCCGCCCAAGTACGACCCGGAGGAACTGCTGGGCATCGTCCCCGGCGACCTCAAGCACCCCTTCGACCCGCGCGAGGTCATCGCCCGCATCGTCGACGGCTCCGACTTCGACGAGTTCAAGCCGCTCTACGGGACGAGCCTGACGACCGGCTGGGCGAGCCTGCACGGCTATCCCGTCGGCATCCTCGCCAACGCCCAGGGCGTGCTGTTCAGCGAGGAGTCGCAGAAGGCCGCCCAGTTCATCCAGCTGGCCAACCAGCGTGACATCCCGCTGCTCTTCCTGCACAACACCACCGGCTACATGGTCGGCAAGGAGTACGAGCAGGGCGGCATCATCAAACACGGCGCGATGATGATCAACGCGGTGAGCAACAGCCGCGTACCGCACCTGTCCGTGCTCATGGGCGCCTCGTACGGGGCCGGGCACTACGGGATGTGCGGGCGCGCGTACGACCCGCGCTTCCTCTTCGCCTGGCCCAGCGCCAAGTCCGCCGTCATGGGACCCCAGCAGCTCGCCGGAGTCCTGTCGATCGTGGCCCGGCAGTCCGCCGCCGCGAAGGGCCAGCCGTACGACGACGACGCCGACGCGGCCCTGCGCGCCATGGTGGAGCAGCAGATCGAGTCCGAGTCCCTGCCGATGTTCCTGTCCGGTCGGCTGTACGACGACGGCGTCATCGACCCGCGCGACACCCGGACCGTCCTCGGCCTGTGCCTGTCCGCGATCCACACGGCGCCCTACGAAGGTGCGCGCGGCGGCTTCGGCGTCTTCCGGATGTGAGAGACGTGACTGATGTGACGGGCATGACGGGCGCGACGGGCATGACGGGCACGACGGGTGCGACTGATGTGAGAGGTCCCATGATTTCGAGTGTGCTGGTCGCCAACCGCGGTGAGATCGCCTGCCGGGTCTTCCGCACCTGCCACGAGCTGGGCATCCGTACCGTCGCCGTGTATTCGGACGCCGACGAGAACGCCCTCCACGCGCGCGTGGCCGACTCCGCCGTACGCCTGCCGGGCGCGTCGCCCGCCGAGACGTATCTGCGCGGCGAGCTGATCGTGAAGGCGGCCGTCGCGGCGGGCGCCGACGCCGTCCACCCCGGATACGGCTTCCTCTCCGAGAACGCCGACTTCGCGCGGGCCGTCCTCGACGCGGGCCTCGTCTGGATCGGCCCGCCCCCCGAGGCGATCGAGGCGATGGCCTCCAAGACCCGCGCCAAGGAGCTGATGGCGGCAGCCGGGGTGCCGCTGCTCGCACCCCTGGACCCGGACGCCGTGACGGAGAAGGACCTGCCGGTCCTGGTGAAGGCGTCGGCGGGCGGCGGTGGACGCGGAATGCGTGTCGTGCGCGAACTGGCCGCACTGAAAAGCGAGTTGAGTGCCGCCTCGGTCGAAGCGGCGAGCGCCTTCGGGGACGGCTCGGTCTTCGTCGAGCCGTACGTCGAGCACGCCCGGCACGTCGAGGTGCAGATCGTCGCCGACGGCCACGGCACCGTCTGGGCCCTCGGCACCCGAGACTGCTCCCTCCAGCGCCGCCACCAGAAGGTCATCGAGGAGGCCCCCGCACCGGGCCTCGGCCCCGACGTGGAGCGACGACTGCACGCGGCGGCGACGGCGGCGGCCCGGACGATCGCCTACACGGGCGCGGGCACGGTGGAGTTCCTGGTCTCGGGGGACGAAGTCTCCGAGGGCCGCGTCCACTTCCTGGAGATGAACACCCGCCTCCAGGTGGAACACCCCGTCACCGAGGCGGTGTTCGGGCTCGACCTGGTCGCCCTGCAACTGCGCGTCGCCGAGGGCGGCACCCTGGACGGCGAGCCGCCGACCCCGTCCGGCCACGCGGTCGAGGCCCGCCTCTACGCCGAGGACCCCTCCCAGGACTGGGCCCCGCAGACCGGCACCCTGCACCGCCTGTCCGTGCCCGGCGTCCGCCTGGACACCGGCTACGGCGACGGCGACACGATCGGCGTCCACTACGACGCCATGCTCGCCAAGGCCGTCGCCCACGCGCCCACCCGCGCCGAGGCGATCCGCAGACTCGCCGGCGCCCTGGAGAGGGCCACGGTCCACGGCCCGGTCACCAACCGGGACCTCCTCGTACGCTCCCTGCACCACGCGGAGTTCACGGCGGCCCGTATGAACACGGCCTTCTACGAACGCCACTTGGCGGATCTCACCGCGCCGGCCCCGGACCCGTACGCCCCGCTGGCCGCCGCGCTCGCCGACGCCCACGGCCGCTCCCGCTTCGGCGGCTGGCGCAACCTGCCCTCGCAGCCGCAGAGCAGGCGCTACCTCGTGGCGGGCGAGGAACACGAGGTCCGCTACCGGCACACCCGGCAGGGCCCGGCCGCCGAAGGGGTCCACGTGGTGGAGACAGGACCAGACCTCGTCGTACTCGAAATAGCGGGCGTACGGCGGAAGTTCGCGGTCGCCCGGCACGGCGACCGCGTCTACGTGAACGACACCGCGCTCACGGCCCTGCCCCGCTTCCCCGCCCCCGAGACCGCCCACGCCCCCGGCTCACTCCTGGCCCCCATGCCCGGCACGGTCGTCCGCGTCGCGGAGGGCCTTACCGAGGGAGCCCCCGTCCAGGCCGGAGCCCCCCTGATCTGGCTGGAGGCGATGAAGATGGAACACAAGATCACAGCCCCGGCCACCGGCACGGTGACGGCGCTCCACGTGAGCCCGGGCCGACAGGTGGAAATGGGCACCTTGCTGGCGGTGGTCGACCCCACCTAAGGGCGCGGAGCACGGCGCAGCCTTCTCGCTTCCAGGGGCGCGGGGAACGGTGCAGTCCTTTCGCCTTCAGGGGCGCGGGGAACGGCGCAATCTTTTCGCCTTCAGGAGCGCGGGGAACTGCGCGACCAGCCACAACGAACCCGCACCCTCCACACAACACCAGCCCCCTCCCCCTGAGGAGCCCCATGACACCCGTCCTGGAAACAGCAGAGCACAAGGCCCTCCGCACAGCGGTGTCGGCCCTGGGCAACCGCTACGGCCACCCCTACCTGGCCAAGGTCATCGCGGAGAAGGCCCACCCCACCGAGCTGTGGGCGGAAGCCGCCAAGCTCGGCTACCTGGGCGTGAACCTCCCCGAGGAATACGGCGGCGGAGGCGGCGGAATAGCCGAACTCTCCATAGTCCTGGAGGAACTCGGGGCCGCGGGCTGCCCCCTCCTCATGATGGTGGTCTCACCGGCGATCTGCGGCACGGTGATCGCCCGCTTCGGCACGGAGGAACAGAAACAGGAGTGGCTCCCCGCCCTGGCGGACGGCACCCGCACCATGGCCTTCGGCATCACCGAACCCGACGCCGGCTCCAACAGCCACCGCATCACCACCACGGCCCGCCGCGCGGAAGACGGCACGGACTGGATCCTCTCCGGCCGCAAGGTCTTCATCTCCGGCGTCGACATCGCCGACGCGACCCTCATCGTGGGCCGTACGGCGGACGCCCGCACGGGCAAGCTCAAGCCCTGCCTGTTCATCGTCCCGCGCGACGCGCCCGGCTTCGGGCGACGGCAGATCGACATGGAACTGCACGGCGCCGAGAAGCAGTTCGAACTGGCCCTGGACGACGTACGGCTCCCCGCCGACGCGCTCGTCGGCGACGAGGACGCCGGCCTGCTCCAGCTCTTCGCGGGCCTCAACCCCGAACGCATCATGACCGCCGCCTTCGCCATCGGCATGGGCCGCTACGCCCTGTCCAAGGCCCTCGTCTACGCCCGCGAGCGCACCGTCTGGCGCGAGCCCATCGGCGCCCACCAGGCCATCGCGCACCCCCTCGCGCAGGCGCACATCGAGCTGGAACTCGCCCGCCTGATGATGCAGAAGGCGGCCCACCTGTACGACGCCGGGGACGACGCCGGCGCCGGAGAGGCCGCCAACATGGCCAAGTACGCGGCGGCCGAAGCCTGTGTGAAGGCCGTCGACCAGTCCGTGCACACGCTCGGCGGCAACGGCCTGACCGGCGAGTTCGGCCTCGCGTCGCTCATCACCGCGTCCCGGGTGGCCCGCATCGCACCCGTCAGCCGGGAGATGATCCTCAACTACATCTCGCACCAGACCCTGGGCCTGCCCAAGTCCTACTAGGCACCATCTCCCGTACAGCCTCCGGCTTCCGTGCAACTTCCGGCTCCTGGAAAGGGCCCGACATGGTGTTCCGCAGCGAGTACGAAGACGTCCCCGCGGTCGAAGAACCCATCCACGACGCGGTGCTGGGCAGCGCCGCCTCCCGGGGCGACACCCCCGCGCTGATCGACGGCGTGAACGGCACGACCCTCACCTACGCCCAACTCGACACGTTCCACCGGCGGGTCGCCGCCGGGCTCGCCGAACTCGGTGTCCGCAAGGGCGACGTACTGGCGCTGCACAGCCCCAACACCGTCGCCTTCCCCACCGCGTTCTACGCCGCCACGCGCGCGGGGGCGTCGGTCACCACCGTGCACCCCCTCGCCACGCCCGAGGAGTTCGCGAAACAGCTGCGGGACTGCGCCGCCCAGTGGATCGTCACCGTCTCCCCCCTCCTCGACACGGCCCGCGCGGCGGCCGAACTCGCCGGCGGCATACGGGAGATCCTCGTCTGCGACCAGGCACCCGGACACCGCTCGCTGCTCGACATGCTGGGCTCCACGGCCCCCGAGCCGCAGACCGACATCGACCCGGTGGCGGACGTGGCGGCCCTCCCGTACTCCTCCGGGACGACCGGCGTCCCCAAGGGCGTGATGCTCACCCACCGCAACATCGCCACCAACCTCGCCCAGCTGACGCCCACCATGCCGATGGGGCCCGGCGACCGCATCCTCGCCGTCCTGCCGTTCTTCCACATCTACGGCCTGACGGCCCTCATGAACGCACCCCTCCGGCAGGGCGCCACCGTCGTCGTGCTGCCGCGCTTCGACCTCGACACGTTCCTCGCGGCCATCGAGAAACACCGCATCACCGGCCTGTACGTGGCCCCGCCGATCGTGCTCGCCCTCGCCAAGCACCCCGCCGTCGAGGGCTACGACCTGTCGTCCCTGAAGTACGTCATCAGCGCGGCGGCACCCCTGGACGCCGAACTCGCCGAAGCCTGTTCGCGCCGCCTCGGACTGCCGCCGGTGGGCCAGGCGTACGGCATGACGGAACTCTCTCCGGGCACCCACGTCGTCCCCCTGGACGAGGCGGACCCGCCCCCGGGAAGCGTCGGGAAACTCATCGCCGGCACGGAGATGCGCATCGTCTCCCTCGACGACCCCGGCAAGGACCTCGGCGTCGGCGAACGCGGCGAGATCGTCATCCGCGGACCACAGGTCATGAAGGGCTACCTCGGCCGGCCCGTCGAGACCGCCGAGATGATCGACGACGACGGCTGGCTCTACACCGGCGACGTCGGGCACGTCGACGCGAACGGCTGGCTGTACGTCGTCGACCGGGTCAAGGAACTCATCAAGTACAAGGGCTTCCAGGTGGCCCCCGCCGAACTCGAAGCACTCCTGCTGACGCACCCCGGCATCGCCGACGCCGCCGTCATCGGGGTCTACGACACCGACAACAACGAGCGGCCGCACGCGTACGTGGTGCGCCAGCCGGCCGCGCCGGGTCTCACCGGGGAAGAGGTCATGGAATACGTCGCCGCGCGCGTGGCCCCGTACAAGAAGATCAGGCATGTCGAGTTCATCGAGGGGGTGCCGAGGGCAGCCTCCGGGAAGATCCTTCGACGAGAGCTGCGGGGGCGCGCATGAGCACGGTGCGGCGGTCGTACGAGCGCGGGATCACCACCCTCGCGCTCGACGCGCCCGAGCGGCGCAACGCCCTCTCCGCCCAGCTGGTGGGGGACCTGGCGGACGCGCTCACGGAAGCCGGCAAGGACGGTGACGTACGCGCCGTCGTCCTCACCCACACCGGCAACACCTTCAGCGCGGGCGCGGACCTGCGCGACCCGCCGCACCCGGACACCCTCGTCGCCCTGCTCCGGCAGATCGTCGAACTGCCCAAGCCCGTCGTCGCCCGCGTCACCGGCCACGTCCGCGCGGGCGGCCTCGGACTGCTCGGCGCCTGCGACATCGCGGCCGCCTCCCAGGAGGCAACCTTCGCCTTCACGGAGGTACGCATCGGAGTCGCCCCCGCCGTGATCTCGCTGCCCCTCCTGCCGCGCCTCGACCCGCGCGCGGTGGCCCGCTACTACCTCACCGGCGAGAAGTTCGACGCGACCGAGGCCGCCCGCATCGGCCTCGTCACGGTCGCGGGCGCGGCGGGGGAGGACGCCGACGACGTACTCGCGCCGGTGCTCGACGGACTGCGCCGGTCCTCACCGCAGGGGCTGGCCGAGACGAAGCGGCTGCTCACGGCTAAGGTGCTGGACACCTTCGACCGGGACGCGGCCGACCTGACCGCGCTCTCGGCCCGGCTCTTCTCCTCGGAGCAGGCCCGCGAGGGAATGACGGCCTTCCTCGAACGACGGGATCCCTCATGGGTTTGGTGAACGGCGCGGCGCCGGTGCCGGTGGAGCGCGTCCCGAAACAGGACCGCAGCCGCGCCACCCGGCAACGCCTCCTCGAAGCCGCGGTCGCCTGCCTCGCCGAACGCGGCTGGGCGGGCTCCACGGTGTCCGTCGTCGCCGAGCGCGCCGGGGTGTCGCGAGGCGCGGCCCAGCACCACTTCCCGACCCGCGAGGACCTCTTCACGGCGGCCGTCGAGTACGTCGCCGAGGAACGCTCCACCGCTCTGCGCACCCTCTTCCCCGAGGGCGCCGCGGACCGCCGAGCCGTCGTCGCCGCCCTGGTCGACCTCTACACGGGCCCACTGTTCCGCGCCGCCCTCCACCTCTGGGTCGCCGCCTCGAACGAGGACCAGCTGCGCACCCGGGTCACCGAACTGGAGGGCCGCGTCGGCCGCGAGACCCACCGCATAGCCGTGGAACTCCTGAACGCCGACGAGACCCGCCCCGGTGTACGCGAAACGGTCCAGGGCTTCCTGGACATGTCCCGAGGCCTCGGCCTGGCCAACCTCCTCACAGACGACACCACCCGCCGAGCCGGAGTGGTAACCCAGTGGTCAAAAATCCTGGACACCACCCTGAGCTGACCCTTTTTCGGGGACACGGGGAACGGCACAGTCCTTCGCTTCCAGGGGCGCGGGGAACGGCGCAGTCTTTTGCTTTCAGGGGCGCGGGGAACGGCGCAGTCTTTTGCTTTCAGGGGCGCGGGGAACGGCGCAATCTCTTGCCTTTAGGGGCGCGGGGAACGGCGCAATCTTTTCGCCCTCAAGGGGCGCGGGTACGGCGCGACCAGCCACGACGAACCGTCGGACGCAACCGCACCCCGGGCGCCACCCCCTGACGCGAGGGGGATCAGAGGGGCACAGCCCCTCAGGGACTGAGCCTCTCAACCCGCCAAGACCCGTCGGCAGACGCCACGTACCGCAACCGATCGTGCAACCGATTCTCCCGCCCCTGCCAGAACTCCACCGCCCGGGGCGAAACCCGAAACCCACCCCACTCCGGAGGCACAGGCACCTGCGCCCCCTCGGGATACCGAGCCACCAGCTCCGCGTACGACGCGTCCAACTCGTCCCGCGAGGCGACCACCGCGGACTGCGCACTGGCCCACGCCCCGAGCTGCGACCCATGAGGCCGCGTACGGAAATACGCGGCCGTCTCGTCCCGCCCCGTACGCCGCGCGATCCCGGTCACGACGACCTGCCGCGCCACCGGATGCCACGGAAAGAGCAACGAGACGTACGGATTCTCGGCCAGCTCGCGCGCCTTGCGGGACTCGTAGTTGGTGAAGAAGACGAAACCCCGCTCGTCGTACTGCTTCAGCAGCACCGTGCGGGAACTGGGCCGCCCCTCGGCGTCCGCCGTGGAGACGACCATCGCGTTCGGCTCGTACAACGCGCCCCGCGCCCCACCGTGCGCCGCGGCCTGGACGAACCAGCGTGCGAACTGCTCCATGGGGTGGTCGGCCAGCTCGGTCTCGTCGAGTCCCGCGGCCCGGTACTGCTTGCGCATCGACGCGGGGTCGAGGAGGGGGTCGAGAGAGGGGTCACTGTCGGTCACCCGGTCATCCTGCCGTACTCGTCGGCGGGCGTGGGCTTCATCACTGACTGGCACTGAGTGCCGCGTACCCTCCCCAAAGGTGGCACCACGGGATATCGTCCTGCTGCCAAGAGGTTGGGTGACCGCCGACCGCACGGGGCATGACCGGAGTGGCGTACGGACCGCGAGTCCAAGAGGCGACCGCGTAACCGCACGCTCGCACCCACCGAGAACACCGCAACACCCACCCCGAACGCATCCGCATCCCGCACATCGCACATCGGACGCATCGCACATCGCACGCATCGCACATCGCACGTATCGCACAACTCGCACATCGTCCGTCGCACACATCATGAGGAGCCGCCTGATGTCCGACTTCGTACCCGGACTTGAGGGAGTCGTCGCTTTCGAGACGGAGATCGCCGAACCGGACAAGGAGGGCGGCGCCCTGCGGTACCGGGGCGTCGACATCGAGGATCTGGTCGGCCACGTCTCCTTCGGCAACGTCTGGGGGCTGCTCGTCGACGGAGCCTTCAACCCCGGCCTGCCGCCCGCCGAGCCGTTCCCGATCCCCGTCCACTCCGGTGACATCCGCGTGGACGTCCAGTCCGCGCTCGCCATGCTCGCCCCCGTCTGGGGCCTCAAACCGCTCCTCGACATCGACGAGAAGCAGGCCCGCGCGGACCTCGCCCGCGCCGCCGTCATGGCCCTCAGCTACGTCGCCCAGTCCGCCCGCGGCCAGGGCCTGCCGATGGTCCCGCAGCGCGAGATCGACAAGGCGCAGTCCGTCGTCGAACGCTTCATGATCCGCTGGCGCGGCGAGCCCGACCCCAAGCACGTGGCGGCGGTCGACGCCTACTGGACCAGCGCCGCCGAGCACGGCATGAACGCGTCCACGTTCACCGCCCGCGTCATCGCGTCCACCGGCGCGGACGTGTCGGCGGCCCTCTCCGGGGCCGTCGGCGCCATGTCCGGGCCGCTGCACGGCGGCGCCCCCTCGCGCGTCCTCGGCATGATCGAGGAGATCGAACGCACGGGCGACGCCGAGGCGTTCGTCAAGCAGGCCCTCGACAAGGGCGAGCGGCTGATGGGCTTCGGCCACCGGGTGTACCGCGCCGAGGACCCGCGCGCGCGAGTGCTCCGCCGCACCGCCCGGGAACTCGGAGCGCCCCGCTTCGAGATCGCCGAGGCCCTGGAGAAGGCGGCCCTCGCCGAACTGCACGCCCGGCGCCCGGACCGCGTCCTGGCGACGAACGTCGAGTTCTGGGCCGCCATCGTCCTGGACTTCGCCGAGGTCCCGGCCCACATGTTCACCTCGATGTTCACGTGCGCCCGTACCGCCGGCTGGTCCGCGCACATCCTGGAGCAGAAGCGCACCGGCCGCCTCGTACGCCCCTCCGCGCGCTACATCGGCCCCGGCACCCGCAACCCGCGTGAGATCGAGGGCTACGGAGACATCGCCCGCTGATTTCTCATGTGTGCACGGCACTCATGTGTGCACGGCACGTGTGGCGGCGCCCCATGGAGCGCCGCCACACCTGTGTCGGGCGGGGTCGGTGGCTCCGGTCGGCGGCTCCGCCGTCACGCCGGGGCCAGTAGCTCCGCGTGATGACGGGCCGCGGCCAGCGGATGGGCCCGCACCTTGCCCTTCAGCTCGTTCCGCCCGTACTCGGCGAAGAGCGGGTTGGCCGGGTCGCTCGTCACCCCGGGCGCGGCGGAGGCGTGCGGGAAGGGCAGCCGCTCGATCCGGGCGTCCAGGCGCGGGTTGTAGAAGAAGGGCACGGAGAACCGCTCGGTGGCCCCGGGCGGACTGACCACCCGGTGGTTGGTCGCCAGCAGGTACCCGTCGGTGGCCACCTCAAGCAGCTCACCGAGGTTGACGACGAACGCCCCCGGGACCGGCGGCACGTCGTGGAAGAACCCGTCCGCGCGCTCCACCTGCAACCCGCCCACCCGGTCCTGCAGAAGCAGCGTCAGGAACCCGTAGTCCTTGTGCGCGCCGACCCCCTGGTCCGCCCCGTCCCCGGAGCTTCCCGGGTACCGGACGAGCTTCAGATGCGGGTGGGCCCGGTCGCCGAACACCGGGTCGTAGAAACCGGCGGGCGCGCCGATGGAGGCCAGCAGCTCACGCAGGAGCCGCGCCGCGACGGAGCTGAGCCGGTCGATCCAGGCCAGCGCGGCGGTCCGCAGCTCCGGCAGCGCGGCGGGCCACTGGTTGGGACCCTCCAGCCACCAGTACGCGGGCTCACCAGGGCCGGGAGCCCGCGCGGGCCTCTCCGCCCCGATGTCGAGCTGGTCGCGCCAGTCGCGGCTGCCACCGGTGCGCTCGTCGCCGGTCCGCGTGTAGCCGCGGAAGTGCGGCGAGTTGACGTTGTCGAGCGCGAGCCGGCCGGCCTCGGGAAGCGCGAAGAAGCGGTGCGTCGCGTCGAGCAGGGCGGCGGTCTCGGCCTCGCTCACCCCGTGCCCGACGAGCTGGAAGAACCCCACGTCATGGGCGGCACTGTGCAACTGGGCGCGCAGCAGGGCACGCGCCTGGGGCCCGCGGTCGGCCGCGGAAAGATCAATGATCGGAAGCTGCTGATACGGCTGATGCGACTGATCCGGCTGGTACGGCGGGTTCGTCGGCATGATCACATTCGTCATGGTGTGCGTCCGCATGGGTTACGGGCCCGCGGCAGCCGCCGAGGGTGGGGCGGGGGCCGCAGGTGCCAGGGAAGAGCAAGGAGGAAAGGAGGGCTGAGGTCAGGCGGAACGCCGACAGCCCATGCTCGTGACGCGCACGTAGTCCACGTGCCGGCGCCGGACGAGTATCGGAAGCATGCGCCAAGGATACCGCCGTACGCCGCATATGCCTGTGCCCGGGATCACCGCGATCGCGGCCGCGGGAGGCCGTCCGGAAACGCAGACGACCCGCGAGCTCTGGTCCCCTCCGAGGAGGGAGCCGGCCGGACTTACCGGCGAGCACGCGGGTCGGGTGACTGCTGAGATTGGGCCGGCCGCACGCTCGTCTCACGCGCTGGTCCGGCACCGCACTGAATGTGGTGACGGGCCGCTAGCCCGCAGCCACCTCGCTGGTCCGGGTTTCAGACATGTACCCGATCACCTCCTTTCGGCGTGCGTCCCACACTAGGAACAGTCGCGACGGCGCTCAAGTGATTTTCCGGGGCACTGATTTTCCGGGGTGCCGACGCGTTGACGGCGGCGACAGGGGGAAGCGATCTTGTGGAGGGTGCCGGGACGACGGGGATCCGGCGGCCGGACCGGAGATCGCCCACGGAACGCCCGTTCCGGCCCACCGGGGACGAAGTGCCCGCGCACAACGATTTCCTCAATCTTGTGGGAACCAGATGTGGGCTGCGTCACGTTCGAGTTGAATGATTCCTAGTGAGTGATTCGTAGTGTTCGTAGTGAGTGAACAGACGCGCGGGCACACCGCGCAGGACACGCCGACACGGCCTGCAGGGGGTGCCAGGTGAGTGCTTCGCGGCGTAGTGGGACCACGGACGAGCTCGGGCCGGACGAGCCGGAGCGGGACGGGGCCGATCTGCTGGCCGCTCTGCTCGACGGGATGGACGCGGCGCTGTGCGCGTTCGACGCCGACGGAGTGGTGACGCACTGGAACCGGGAGGCCGAGCGGATCCTCGGCTGGACCGCGGCCGAGGCGGTCGGCCGGCACGGGTTCGCCGGCTGGGCCGTGCGGGCCGCGGACGCCGAGGAGATCGAGAGCCGGCTGCTGTCCGCGATGCAGGCCCCCGGACGGCAGGTCCACGAGTTCGCGCTGCTCACCAAGGAGGGCGGCCGGGTGCTCGTACGGACCCAGTCGGCCGCCGTGCCGGGTCCCGACGGGAAGCCCGCCGGGGTGTACTGCGCCTTCAGCGAGGTGCACGCGCAGATCGATCTGGAGCGGTCGATCGCGCTGAGCGAGGCGCTGTTCGACGACGCCTCCTGGGGTGTCGTGCTCGTCGACGCCGACCTGCGGCCCGCCGTGGTCAACGGACACGCCGCGCGGGCGCTCGGCACGGGACGCGCGGCCGTACTGGGCCGCCCCCTGGGCGAGTTGATCGCACAGGGCGTGGAGGAGCTGGAGAGCGCGCTCACGCACGTTCTCGCGGAGGGCGCCCCACCGGCGCCCGCCGAGATGTGGGTGACCCTGCGGACCGCGGAGGGCGAGCAGCGCCGTTGCTGGCGCAGCGGCTTCCTGCGGCTCGCCTCGCCCCTCACGGAGGAACCGGTTCCGCTCGGTGTGGGCTGGCTCTTCCAGGACGTGACCGAGAGCAAGCAGACCGAGCAGGAAGCGGCGCTGCTGCGGTTCAGGACCAACCAGCTGCACCGGGCCGCGCGTGCCGCCGCAGAGTGCGAGGACCCCGCGGAGGCGGCGTCCGTCCACCTCGACTTCGCGCTCGCGGGCTTCGCCGACCACGCGCTGATCGACCGGGTCGCCGGGGGTTCGGTGACCGACGGCGAGCGGCCGGTGCGGCTCGTACGGGGGCCCGCCACGCCGTCCGGCGCGCCGGGTCCCAGCCTGCCCGCGGGCCGCGCGGGTCTGCCCGTCCGGTACTCCGACGGGCATCCGGCGTTCCAGTGCGTCGAGCGGATCGGTTCCGTACGGGCCAGCGCGGGGTCCACCGAGCCGGACCGCGCCCGTGACTGGGCCCTCGCCCGTCAGTGGCCCGCGGACTCGGTGCACGCCCTGTGCGTGGTCCTGCGGAGCCGTGGGCGGACCCTGGGCGTCGTCACGTTCCTGCGCAGTGCCAGCCGCACGCAGTTCGAGAGGTTCGACGCGACGTACGCGGAGGACGTCGCCGTCCGGATCGCGGCGGCGCTGGACCTGGCGGCGGTCCTGGAGCGGCGATCCTGAGGGGCGGGCCCCTCCCACCCCTGGGGGCTGCGCCCCCAGACCCCCCATCGGCCTGAACGGCCTCGTCCTCGAACGCCGGACGGGCTGAAAGACGAGCGCCGACCGGGCTGGAGGGCAGGGGCGAAGTCCCGCTCTTCAGGGGTGCGGCTCCGATCGGCCGCAACGACCGGCAGGCTCACCGCTGCCAGTAGAAGATCCGGTCCCCGTACTCCGTGAAGACCCGGTCGTTCCACTCCAGGCCGCCGTCCACGTTCCCGGACCGCAGCAGCGGAGGCTCGATCCCGCGGTCCGCGAGGACACCCGCCGCCGTCGCCATGACCGACTGCAGGACGGCCGAGGTCACCACCGTCGACGCGGACGCGAACGGCGCCGGGATGGTGTCGAGGGTGAGTTCCGCGTCCCCGATCGCGATCTTCGAGTCGAGGACGACGTCGCAGTGGTCCTTCAGATACGTCCCCGACGCGTGCCGGGACCGCGTCTCGGAGGCGTACGCGACCGAGGTGACGCCGATGACCTTGAGGCCGAGGGCGCGGGCGCTCATCGCCATCTCGACGGGGAGCGCGTTGCGCCCGGAGAGGGAGATGACCACCAGGAGGTCGCCGGCGCGGGCCGGACTGGCGCCGAGGACCGCGCTCGCGAGGCCGTCCACCCGTTCCAGCGCGGAGCCCAGCGTCGCGGGCATGACGTCGACGCCGACCGCGCCCGGCACGGCGAGCAGATTCATCAGCGCGAGACTGCCCGCGCGGTAGACGAGGTCCTGCGCGGCCAGCGACGAGTGCCCGGCACCGAAGGCGAAGAGCCGGCCGCCGTCGGCGACGGTGTCCGCGATCATCGTCCCGGCGGCCTCGATCGCCTGGGCCTCTTCGTCCCGCACCCGCTGCAGCAGGCCGATCGCGGCGTCGAAGAACTGCCCGGCCAGCTTGCTGTCGCTCATCGGCGAAGCTCCTTCTGCGTCGTGTCGCGGATCACGTTGCGGTCTGGACCACTGCTGTGTCAATACGCTCCGCAGGGGCGACACTGGGTTACGAGGGCCCCTTTCCACCCGGCCGGGTGCCGGGCCCGGCCGAATCGCGCAGGCAGTCGTCAGCACGTGGTTCCGACGGTGCGGCACGGTTGTCAGTGGGATGCGTCAGAATTGCTGCCAGGGCCAGCGCACACGCCGGTGAGCCACCCAGCCTCCGGCAGAGCTAATCGAGGGGCACGTATGTCCGGACTGATCGACACCACGGAGATGTATCTCCGCACCATCCTTGAGCTGGAGGAGGAAGGTGTGGTCCCCATGCGCGCCCGGATCGCCGAGCGGCTCGACCAGAGCGGGCCGACCGTCAGCCAGACCGTGGCGCGCATGGAGCGCGACGGTCTCGTGGCCGTCGCCAGCGACCGCCACCTGGAGCTCACGGAGGAGGGCCGCCGGCTGGCCACGCGCGTGATGCGCAAGCACCGCCTCGCCGAGTGTCTGCTCGTCGACGTGATCGGCCTGGAGTGGGAGCAGGTGCACGCGGAGGCCTGCCGCTGGGAGCACGTGATGAGCGAGGCGGTCGAGCGCCGGGTGCTCGAACTGCTGCGCCACCCGACCGAGTCGCCGTACGGGAACCCGATCCCGGGCCTTGAGGAGCTGGGCGAGAAGGACGTGGCGGACCCGTTCCTGGACGCGGGCATGGTCTCGCTGGCCGACCTCGACCCCGGTCTCGACGGCAAGACGGTCGTCGTCCGCCGCATCGGTGAGCCGATCCAGACGGACGCACAGCTGATGTACACGCTGCGTCGGGCGGGCGTGCAGCCCGGCTCGGTCGTCAGCGTGACGGAGTCCGCGGGCGGGGTGCTCGTGGGCAGCGGCGGAGAAGCCGCGGAGCTGGAGTCGGACGTGGCGTCCCACGTGTTCGTGGCGAAGCGGTAGCTCGCGGCGCGACGGCGCCGGGCCGCTGGCCGCTGGGCCGCCGGGCCGGTGTTCGTGGCGAAGCGGTAGCCGCAGCGCCGGGCCGCCGGGCCGTCACGCCCCCGGGCCGCCGAGCGGCGCCTCGGCGCTGTGCGTCGACTGCTGTGGGCCGACCCCGTGTGTCGACCGCCGTGTGCCCGCCTCGCGCGTCGGCGCTGTGCATCGACTCCGTGCGTCGACCGCCGCGTGCCGACCCCGTGTGCTGACCGCCGTGTGTCGGCCCCGCGTCGACCGCCGCGCGTCGGCTGCGGTGCGCCGACTCCGCGCGTCGACCGCTGTGCGCTGCCCCCGTGCGTCGACCGCTGTACGTCGACCCCGCGTCGACCGCCCCCCCCGTCGGCCGCTGTGCGCTGTGCGCACGGGACCGGACGGGGAGCGGGGTCGGCCGTGGGCCGTCCGCGGGCCGGTCGTGGGGGACTGCGTGCGCCTGGCCCGGGCGCCGTCGTGCGCGGTGGCCACCCGGGGCGTGCCGGGGAGCGTGGCCTGGACCAGGGCCTCTCCCGGCTGCCTCATCCCGCTCCTGACCTCGTCGTCAACTCCCTTAGCCAAGCCCTCAGTTGCCCCACCTCGACGTTCCTCCAGAAACAAAGATTCAGTGCGCGGAATCGCAGCGAACGGACCGTTCGCATGCAAGGCTGTCGCGAGAGGCATATGACCTGAGGGCTCTTGACCGTGACGGCAGCGGCGCCGGCGCGCGGTCGGGGAGGGGGCGCAAGGATGTGCCGCGGACCTGAGGAGGGCCCCGGCGCCGTGAGGCGCCGGGGCCTGTCCTCCCCTGTGCTGACCCGGAGCCCCGAGCTCCCAGGGTCATCCCCTTCGGACCGTTTTCCCCGAGCGGCCCGCCTCCCGTTGAAGATCTCCCCTCGACGGCGGCGGTCAATCCTTGAGCGAGGTCACTCGAAGGAGGGGTGTTACCGCCAAGGAACCCACTTTCGAATACGCATTCGATAGCGTATGAGTGACGGAACGACCACGGATTACGCAGGAACAACCAGCAGGAGCAGCGGTACGGCCGACGGTACGAGTGGACCGGCCGGCTCGTGCGGGACGAGCCGGGCGAGTGGATCAAGGGGGGTGCCAGCGTATGGTGCGGCGCATCGACGTGACCGGTGCGAGCGGGATACGCCTCGCTGCCTGGGAGTTCGCCGATCCTCCCAAGACCGATCCGGGCAGGAGCGGTCCGGCCGGGTCGAGGACGGGCGGGGCCGAGCAGACACCCGGAGTGCTGTTATTGCACGGGCTCATGGGCCGTGCCTCGCACTGGGCGTCCACCGCCCGCTGGCTGTCCGAGCGGCACCGGGCCGTGGCACTCGACCAGCGGGGCCACGGACAGAGTGCGAAGCCGCCGGAGACGGAGTACACCCGCGGGGCGTACGTCGAGGACGCGGAGGCCGCCCTCGAAGAGCTGGGCCTCGCCCCGGCCGTCCTCATCGGCCACGCGATGGGAGCCCTGACGGCCTGGCAGCTCGCGGCCAGACGGCCCGACCTGGTGCGCGGCCTGGTCATCTGCGACATGCGGGCCTCGGCGCTCGGGGGTGCCTCGCAGCGCGAGTGGGAGGAGTGGTTCAAGTCCTGGCCGGTCCCGTTCGCCACGCTCGCGGACGTACGGAAGTGGTTCGGCGAGGACGACCCCTGGGTGGAGCGGCCGAACACCTCGCGCGGTGAGTTCTACGCCGAGGTCATGGCCGAGCACGAGGACGGGTGGCGGCCCGTCTTCGAGCCCGAGCAGATGCTCAAGTCGCGGGAGACGTGGGTGTACGACGCGCACTGGGAGGAGCTGGCCCAGGTGCGGTGCCCCACGCTGGTCGTGCGTGGCCTCGACGGGGAGCTGGGGCGGGCCGAGTCCCAGGAGATGGTCCGGGTGCTGCCCGACGGGCGGTACGCGGAGGTGGCCGAGGCGGGGCATCTCGTGCACTACGACCAGCCGGAGGCGTGGCGGGCGGCGGTCGAGCCGTTCCTTGACGAAGTGCTTCGGTAGGGCGCGGCGGGGAATCGGCGCCGGCACCGTCTGACAGCGGGCTGTTTCCGGGACCGGTGGCCGTTCCGGGACCGTCGGCCGCTCCCGGGATCGTGGACCGTTCCCCGCCGCCAGTCAGTCGGAGCGCTTGGCCGAAAGGCGTCGAGCGATGCTCCCCGGGCCGAGGCCGTCCGGGATCATGAAGCATGCTCCCGGACGCCTGTTGGCACCTCACCCAAGACATCGACGACTTCCTCGCCCGGGCCGGGGACTTCCTGCGCTCGCGCCCCGCCCTGCACAACACGCCGCTGACGGACATCGAGAAACTGCGGATACGCGGGACGGCCGGGCACGACGCCGCGGCCCCCGTTTTCGGCCGACTGGAGTCAGGAGGCGAAGTCCACGCGATCTTCTATCTCAGTCCGCGGGGCCGCCTGGGCCTCACCGCCCTCTCCGCCGAGCAGGCGGACGTCCTCGCCGCTCACCTGGCCGGCCTCGGCCACGCGCCCTCCCACGTCATCGCGGACCACGACACCGCCGCCGCCTTCGCCGAGTCGTGGCAGCGGCACACGAGCGCGTCGCCGGTGCCCTTCTGGCGGACGCACCTCTACCGGCTCGGCACGCTCACCCCGCCGCAGCCGCTCCCGGCGGGCCGAGGGCGCATCACGGGCGGGCAGGACCGTGAGCACGTCGTGCGCTGGTGTCGTGAGTTCTGTGTCGACGTCGGTGAGCAGCGCTCCATCGACCTGATCGACGCCGGTGCCTGGGACGACTCGCGTTTCGGCGACAGGCACTTCACGTTCTGGGAGACCCCGGACGGCACCCCCGTCTCGATGGCGGCCGCGACCTCGGTCGTCGGCGGCATGGTCCGGGTGGACCCCGTCTACACGCCGGCCCACCTCCGGGGCCGCGGCTACGCGGGCGCCGTGACGGTCGAGGCGAGCCGTGCGGCGCTGGCCGCGGGCGCGACGGACGTCGTCCTGTTCACGGACCCGGACAACCCCACCAGCAACGCCCTCTACCAGCGCATCGGGTACGCCCACGTCGCCGACTTCGCCGGATACAGGTTCTCCTGAGACGCACCCGACCCCCGGCGGGGCTCAGCCCTTGCTGACCGCCGTCAGGATCTCCGGCAGGTGGCGGGCTGTCCGGGGGGCGGCCAGGCGCAGGCCGGAGAAGGTGAGCAGGGTGCCGTACGCGGCGCCCAGGGGGAGGAGGAGCCAGGTCCAGTTCTGGCCGTCGGCCGAGACGTTCAGCCAGATGGCGAGGGCGATGACGGGCGCGCACAGCAGCGCCGCCGCGACCATGCCGCCGAAGATCGCGATCCAGGCCAGCCCCGCCTGCCCCGGAGCCACGTTCTTGTAGCCCTCCTGCGGGATCGAGTACGGGAAGCGGGCCGAGGACCAGGCGCCGGTCGCCAGCATCGCGCCGAGCAGCGCGAAGGACAGGCCGAGCGCCTCGGGCAGCGCGGGCCAGTCGCCGAGCAGCGCCGTCGTGAGGACGGTGACGAGAGTGGCGTACGGGAGGGTGATCAGGAGGAGGGCCAGCGCCCGGCCCCGCAGCTCGATGTACGCGTCCCGGGTCGAGGAGATCGTCATCGCGACCATCCAGAACGCGGACGTGTCCTGCCCGAACTGGTTGTACATCTGGATGCCGAGCATCCCCGCGGCGAAGCACGCGAAGTAGATCGAGCCGGTCCCCTGCAACGCGTTGAACACCGGGACGATCAGGCCGATCGCGAGCGAGGTCACCCACGCGGCCTTCGTCTTCGGATCGCGCCACACGTAGCGCAGGCTGCGTTCCATGACCGTGCCCGTGCGTCCCGCGGGCAGCAGCCTGCCGAGTCCGGAGGAGCGCCCCGCCTTGTCCCGTGCGGGCTCGGCGGCCTGCAGTGTCGAGCCGTCCGGGGAGGTCATCAGCCGGGTCAGGGTCCGCTGCCAGTAGCTCAGCAGCGCCGCGAGGGCCAGGCCGCTCAGGGCGAGCTGGGCGAGGGCGACGGCGTACGAGCCCTCGCTGACGGAGTCCACCGCGCCGAGCGCCGACGCGGGCGGCACCCAGCGCAAGACGTCCGCCGCCGGGTCCAGCGTGGACAGGCCGGAGGAACCGAGCTTCTGCGCGCCGAAGTTGACGACCTGGGCGCCCACCGCGATCACCAGACCGCTCAGCACGGCCAGGTCACGGCCCTTGCGGCTGGTCAGCAGACGGAGGTTGGCGGTCGCGACGGCCCGCGCGAGGGCCACACAGACCAGGAGCGCGAGGACGATCGCGACGACGCCGGTGACGTACGCCGCCGGTCCGTGTGCCGTCGCGACGACCGAGCCGACGAGCAGGCACAGCGTGAACAGCGGTCCGACGCCGACCAGTGACGCGACCAGCAGCGCGCGGACGAGGGGGCGGGGCCGCAGCGGCAGCATCACCAGGCGGGTGGGGTCGAGGGTCTCGTCGCCACTGGGGAAGAAGAGCGGCATCACGGCCCAGCCGAGTGCCAGGACGGCGGTGAGCAGCACCGTGACGTTCAGCGCGTGCGTGTTGCCGCGCAGCGCGATCAGGCCGAGGAGCTGGAGCGCGGCGAAGAGCAGCACGACGACGAGCGAGGCGATGTACGCGGCCCGCCGCCCCGACGACTGCCGCAGACCGTTGCGCAGCAGCGCCAGCTTCAGCCGTACGACGACGGCCGTGATCGGGGTGGCGGAGGCGACGGGAGTGGCGGAGACCGTGGCGGCGGCGTCGGTGCTCATCGGGTTCCGCCGCCCAGCCAGTCGAGGTCGGAGCCGGTGTCGCGGCCGTTCGCGCCGACGAGTTCGAGGAAGGCCTGCTGGAGGGAGGGCGCCGCGCCGCGTACCTCGGCGAGCGGGCCGTGGGCTCGGATGCGGCCCGCGGCCATCACGGCGACCCAGTCGCAGAGCGACTCGACGAGTTCCATGACGTGGGAGGAGAAGACGACGGTGGCGCCGGAGGCGGTGTAGCGCTCCAGTACGCCGCGGATCGTCTGGGCGGAGATCGGGTCGACTCCCTCGAACGGCTCGTCGAGGAAGAGCACTTCGGGGTTGTGCAGGAGTGCGGCGGCCAGGCCGATCTTCTTGCGCATGCCCGTCGAGTAGTCGACGACCAGTTTGTGCTGGGCTCCGGCGAGGTCGAGCACGTCCAGGAGCTGGGTGGCGCGCTTGTCGACCTCCGCGCCGGGGAGGCCGCGCAGGCGGCCCGTGTAGGCGAGGAGTTCCCGTCCCGAGAGCCGCTCGAAGAGGCGCAGGCCCTCGGGGAGCACGCCGATGCGGGCCTTGACCTCGGTGGGGTCGCGCCATACGTCGTGGCCCACGACCTCGACGGTGCCGTGGTCCGGCCTGAGCAGGCCGGTCACCATCGACAGGGTGGTGGTCTTGCCGGCGCCGTTGGGTCCGACGAGGCCGATGAACTGGCCCGCGGGCAGCTCCAGATCGATCCCCGCGACGGCGATCTGTTCCCCGAACCGCTTCCAGAGCCCTTGCACCCGCACCGCAACCGTCATGCGAGGCACGATACGGGGCGCTCCGCGGGTTCGTCGTGGCCGTCCGCGCAGTTCCCCGCGCCCCTAAAGAACGGGGCTGGGCCCCAGGCCGATCGGTCCGTGCGGGTCGGCCGGGGTGGGCCGCGCAGTTCCCCGCGCCCCTGAGGGGTGGAAGTCCCGTGAGCTTGTCCGTGCGGGTGGGTGGGGCTGAGTGCGCAGTTCCCCGCGTCCCTGACGAACGGGGCTGGGCCCCAGGCCGATCGGTCCGTGCGGGTCGGCCGGGGTGGGCCGCGCAGTTCCCCGCGCCCCTGAGGGCGATGCCGCGTGGGCGGGGGCCGGTCGTGTCGTTCCCCGTCCGTCTGAGGGCAAGAGCATGGGGGCGCAGCCCCGCTTTCAGGGGCGCGGGGAACTGCGCGGCCAGCCCCCACCGGCCAGCAGATGTGAACCGTCCCGCCCGGAGGGCCCGCGCTACCGACGGGCGTCCCGCCCGCACGCGTAGGACAACGGGGAGATCAATTCCTCCGCGTCCGGCAGCCACCGATTCGCGGGCGTAGGCCGGCAGGCCCACTGCACGGCCCCCCGCGCCCCGAACCGCGTGGGCGGCGCGGCCACGTACGCGCCCTCCCCGAGGACATCCAGATCGAGGGAGGCGAGCGGCCAGCCCAGCTTGCGGACCAGGTCCGGGACCTTCGCCGCGGCCCCGGGAAGCACGAAGAACTGCATCCGCCGATCCGGCGTACACGTCACGGGCCCGAGCGTCAGCTCCATCCGCCGCATCCGCGCGAGCGCGAGAAACCCCGCGGTCTCGGGCACGTCGATCGCGTCGAACGTCCGCCCCGTGGGCAGCAGGATCGACGCGACGGGCTGCTTGGCCCACAGCCGGCGGGCGACGGTCGCACTCCCCGTGGCCACCGTCGCCCAGTCCTCGCGCGCCGGGTGCGCGCCGGGCACCGCGCACGACGGGTCGCCGCACGAGCAGCACTGCACGCCGTCGACGGCCTCCAGCCAGGTGCCGGGGAACACGTCCCAATGGCGCTCCTCGGCATAGCGCACGGCTGTGTCCTGCAGCGACTCGCCGCGCTGCTTCGGGATCTGGGCGGTCTCGGTGCCTGCGATCGTCTCTTCCACGCTGAACTCAACTCCCGCACCCATCAGGGGTTACGGGCCTTGCGCGCGCGGGGGAGGAGCACCGATCCCACGTATGGGGCGCATGGATGCATCTGTGGGGGCGCGCATGGGAGGCGGCAGCGGGTGGTGGGTAGCCCTGTGTGGGGCGGGCAGCAGCCTTTACCCGGCAATCCTCGCATGTCTCGCATCTTCGGTATGTCCGCGGGGCATTGATCTTCGAGGCCGGACTTTTCGCTCCTCTCACGAGGGCGGGACGTCCCGGTCACTGAGAGCTCGTCAACTCGGTGCGCGTGGGCAGGCACCGCAGCCACAGGGGGTACGCCAATGGCCGCAAGGCCTCTCGTCGCGCGGCAGCCGAACGAACGACTGCAGGCGCTCATTCAGGAAGCGGGCTGTTCCAACGCCGGTCTGGCCCGCCGGGTCAACATGTGCGGCGCGGAACACGGTCTCGATCTGCGCTACGACAAGACGTCCGTGGCGCGCTGGCTGCGCGGACAGCAGCCGCGCGGGCGGGCGCCCGCCATCATCGCCGAGGCGCTGGGCCGAAAGCTGGGCCGGACCGTCACGATCGACGAGATCGGCATGGCGAACGGCAAGAACCTCGCCTCCGGTGTGGGGCTGCAGTTCTCGCCGACGGTGCTCGGCGCGATCGAGCAGGTCTGCGAGCTGTGGCGCAGCGACGTGGGGCGCCGGGACTTCCTGTCCGGTTCGTCCGTCGCGGCCTCCGCGCTCGTCGAACCGAGCCGGGACTGGCTGATCTCCTCGCCGGACGCGCAGGTCTCGCGCTCCGCCGGGCCGCGGGTCGGGCAGTCCGACGTGGCGGCGGTGACCGCGATGACCCAGGCGCTCGTCGACCTCGACCACCAGTACGGCAGCGGGCATGTGCGCCCGGTCGTCGTGCACTACCTGAACAGCGTCGTCTCCGGGCTGCTGGCGGGCTCGTACCGGGAAGCGGTCGGGCGTGAACTCTTCGCGGCCGTCGCGCGGTTGACGGAGCTGGCGGGCTACATGGCGATCGACACCGGGCAGCCGGGTCTCGCACAGCGGTACTACATCCAGGCGCTGCGGCTCGCGCAGGCGGCGGGCGACCGTGGATACGGCGGGTACGTGCTCGCCGCGTCCATGAGCCACCTGGCCGCGCAGCTCGGAAACCCGCGGGAGATCGCGCAGTTGGCGCGGGCGGCGCAGGAGGGGGCGCGCGGGCGGGTCACACCGCGCGCGGAGTCGATGTTCCACGCCGCCGAGGCGCGGGGCCATGCCCTGATGGGCGACGCGCGCTCGGCGCAGACGGCGTCCGGCCGGGCCGTGGCGGCGCTGGAGCAGGCCGATCCGGAGGCCGGGGACGACCCCCGTTGGATCGCGCACTTCGACGAGGCGTACCTGGCCGACGAATTGGCGCATTGTCACCGTGACCTGGGGCAGGCCGAGGCGGCCGCACGGCGCGCTCAGGAGTCCCTCGACGGGCACCCCGAGTCGCGGGCCAGGCGGCGCGCGATCGGCTATGTGCTCCTGGCCTCCGCGCAGGTGCAGCAGCGCGAGGTGGAGCAGGCCTGCCACACGGGTCTGCGAGCGGTCGAGCTGCTGGGCACGCTGCGGTCCAACCGGGGCGCCGAGTACCTGGACGACTTCCAGCAGCGGCTTGAGCCGTACCGGGACGAGCCCGTGGTGCGGGAGTTCGGGGCACGCATGGAGCTTCAGGCGGCGGCCTAGGGCGAGTTCGGCCCGCTCGGGGCGTGAACGTGTGAGAAATGAAGCACGTGATGTGAAAGGAGGCGCAAAAAAGGGGCTCGAACAGCGATCCGGGGGCGGTTTGTCACTGGCTGTCCCCGGTGGCGGGTGTCACGTCCCGTGCTGCGTGGCACCGGCTCGCGAGGACCCGGTAGCGTGAACCGACGATTCCGAAGGTCCCCCATTCGTAGGAGTCCCGGTGACGCACAACGGACAGGGCGACGAGCCCTCGGCGCGACCCGCGCGCGAAGGCATCGTGCTGCCGTCCGACGGCGGCGAGCCCCTCCTGCCGGGCCAGACCGGCGACCGCGCGGTCCCGGCGGGCGGTCAGGCCTGGGACCAGCCGTGGGGTCCGCGGTCCGCTCCGCAGGCCGACGAATGGGGCAATCCGGGTGGCGTCGGCGGTGCCGGTGGTGCCGCTCAGGCTCCGGATACGCAGATATCCAGCTGGAGTGCCGGGCCGCAGGGCGGCGGCGGCCAGGGTGCGCCGGGCTCCGGTTGGGACGCGTCCGGTGGTGGCGGGCAGGTCTCGCAGTACACCGAGCCTCCTGCCGGTCCCTACGGGGCGCAGGACGGCGGCCAGTGGGGCACCGCCCAGCAGGCGCCCGGCGGCGCGATACCGCAGCAACAGCAACAGCAACAGCCGCAGCCGCAGCAGCAGTACGACGGACGGACCGGTAACGGTTACGGCGTCCCGCAGCCGCAGAACCCCGCCGGTGCGCACGGACAGGGCGGCTACGGCTACCCGGACGCCTCCGGAGCGGGGCCGGGCGCGTTGCCGCCCGCCGCTCCCATGGACGAGGGCGCGACCCAGTTCCTGCCGCCCGTCACCGCGGCGCCGCCCATGGACGAGGGCGCCACGCAGTTCCTTCCGCCGGTTGGCCCCGGCGCGCTGCCTCCCGAGATGCCCGCCGCGGGTACGGCACCCGAGGCGACGTCCGGCGACGCCACGCGGTACCTCGGCCGCGTTCCGAACGACGGCTCCGGGCCGATGCCCGGCGGGAACGGCGCGGGACCCCTGCCCCCCGCCGTGGACCCGGACGCCCAGCCCACGCAGTTCATGGCGCCGGTGCCCGCACAGCCCGGCGCGGCCGGATCCGGGTACGGCGTACGGCCGGGCGGGCCGGAGGACCGGCAGCAGCCGCCCGCCGAGTTCGACAACCTCTTCCGGGCGGACGGCGGCGGCGCCACCCAGCAGCTGCCCCCGGTGGACCAGCCGCGGGCGCGACGAGGGCAGGGGCCGGGGCAGCGGAGACAACCGGGCGGTGCCTCGCCCGAGTTCGGTGCTCCGGCCGGGTTCGGTACGCCCGGCGGCTTCGGCGGTGCCGGTGCGCCGGCGGGCCCCGAGGGTCCGGGCGGGCGCGGCGCACGCCGGGCCGCGGCCGACGGTGACCACGGCCGCGGTGGCCGCTCCCGTTCCCGAGTTCCCCTCATCGCCGCCGTCGGCGTGGGCATCGCCGTCCTCGGCATCGGCGCCGGCGCCCTGCTCAGCGGTGGCGGGAGCGAGGAGGACAAGGGCGACGAGAACACGACGGTCGCCGCGACCGCGCCGGCCACCGAAGGCTCCGGCTCCGAGTCGGCGGGTCCGGAGGAGGCGCAGGCCGTGGCCCTGGACAAGCTCCTCGCCGACAGCGGCAACAGCCGTGACTCGGTCGTCAAGGCCGTCGACAACGTACGCAAGTGCACCAACCTCGGCCAGGCGGCCAGTGATCTGCGCAACGCCGCCAAGCAGCGCAACGGGCTTGTCACGCGGCTGGCGGGCCTGTCCGTCGACAAGCTGGAGAACCACGCGGAGCTGACCGCCGCGCTCAACAGCGCGTGGAAGGCCTCCGCCGCGGCGGACACCCACTACGCGGCGTGGGCCGACCAGGCCGCGGGCAAGAAGGGCTGCCGCAAGGGGCAGGCCCGTTCCACGGGGCAGACCGCCGCGGGCAACCGTGAGAGCGGCACCGCGACCACGCAGAAGGCCAAGGCCGCCAAGCTGTGGAACTCCGTCGCACAGACCTACGGACTCACCGAGCGGCAGCCGGGACAGCTCTGATCGCCGGGAATCGTGCCGGGAAGCGCATGACACCCACACCGCGCGGTGCGGCTCAGGCACCCATCGGTCGGCTTCGGGGGCCGGATCGTTTGGGGAAACGGTTCGTTCCTGGGTGACGGTCCGTTCTCGGGTGACGGTTCGTCTGGGGAACGGGCCGCTGTGGGGATCTGACTGGTTTGGGTGGCGATGTCGGTTATCAGAGTGTCTGGGTGTTTTCCAGGACCTTTGACACGTTCACGAAACCCTTGCGCTCCGTGACCAGTTGGCCCTTGCGCACCACCTGGAAGGTCACGTCCGCGTTGACCAGCCTCGGGAAGCCGCTCGCCGTGATCAGGTCCTGGAAACTCCAGCTCAGGGTCGGTGTGAGCCCGCCCGTGTCGATCTGCAGGCCGTTGTCGAGCGTCCGCCGCAGCGCCCGCGCGGTCACCTCGCCGTCGCCCAGCGACTCGATGGCCTTCTTCAGGGCGGTGTACGCGACCCAGGTCGTCTGCACGCCGGGGTCGGCGACGTCGATCCGGTTGTCGCCGAAGGCCTCCTCGCGGATGACCTCGCGCATCGGCTTCCACCGCTTGTCGCTCGACGCCGGGTACCAGCCGGTGACGTACGAGCCCTCGTACGTACGGCCCGTCGCGTCGATCATCGACTGGTCGATGCTGCCCAGCACGGAGGCCGTCCGTACCGCCGGATAGTCCTCGCGGGTCCGCCGGAACGAGTCCATGAAGGTGTCGGTGCGGTCGCCGAGGGCAGGCACCACGCACCCCTCCTCCGGTGAGTCCGCGGTGACCCGCCGCAGCGCCCGCTGGGCGTGCCCCGAGAACTCCGTGGCGTCCTCCGCGGCCCGCTGGTCGACGGAGGCCGCGTGGCGCCCCGCGGTCAGCCCGGAGTCGAGCAGCACGGGCAGTTCGTCGCCCGCGACCGTGTCGGGGCGGATGAGCGTGACCGGGCCGCAGGTCCTGGCGAGCTGCTGCCCGAGTCCGATCAGCAGGGAGGGCTGGCCGCCGTTGACCGGATACGACAGCGGGCTGGTGAACTCGTCGTCGGTGACTCCGTAGCCGCCGAGGTACGGGATGCCGGCCGTCTCCAGCGGGGAGAAGAAGGAACGGGCGTGCTGGCTGTACGAGCCGACGACCGCGACGACGTTCTCCTCGGCGGCGCGGCGGGCGCAGCTCGCGGCGGCCACCGCGTCGTTGTGGTCGTTGCAGGTGATGACCCTGAGCTTGCGGCCGTTGATGCCGCCGTTGGCGTTGACCCAGCGCGCGTACGCCTTCGCCATCGCGGGCATTCCGGGCTTGTTGGTCGTTTTCGTCTTCTCGGGCGCCCACGTCATGACGGTGATGGCGCCGTCCCCGGAACCCCCCGTGGTACCGGGGACGACACCGCATCCGACGGCGGTCGACACACACATCGCCAACGCGCCCGCGCACAGCACTCTGGCCTTGGTGACGGGGAGGTGGAGGGCGCTGAGGAAGGTACGGATGTGTCGCCTGCCGGTCATGGACACGCACGATTCCGTCACACCGCTACGACTGGTGTGACCCTGGGTCAACGCGTGGTGACGAAGGGGTGAACAGCGGGGTGCGGGGTGGGCCGGTCCGAGGAGAACGTACGATCGGTGACCGTGCAAGGTTCGGAGAACTCTTCCCGTCGCGGGCGTCGCTCATCCACCATGGGCGGCATGCCACTGAACGATATGCCGTGGTGGCGCTGGCGCAGCAATGTGCGCTCCGCGCTGCACATGCTTTCCGACACCGACTTCCAGCGGGGTGTCTGGCTCGCGGGCGTCGACGGGTACGGGGACGTGACCGACGCCGTCTACCGCCTCGTCGAGGACACCTGGCTGGACAACTGGTCCGCCGAGAAATACGTCGGGACGATCTTCCGGGACTCGCAGGAGGCGGCGCTCGTCGACTCCGCCGTGCTGCGGGTGCTGCGGATCATGCATCAGGTGGGGCCCGATGCGGCTGTCTCCGTCTATCTCGACCATGCGGGGTGGCCGGAGGCCGTGCGGGCCGCTCGGGACGCGCATGTGCGGATGGCTGTGAGCGACGGGGAGGATCCCGACGCGCAGCCTCGGACCCTTGAGGTACTCCAGATCATGACCCGGGCCGCCTGAGAATTCGCCGGCCTGTGCGGGCCGGTGGGGGCTTGTCGCGCGGTTCGCCGCGCCCCTGGGAGACGCGGGCTGCGTCCTGGTCTTTTGTCTTCAGGGGCGTGGGGAACTGCGCGCTCGGCCCCCACCGGCCCGCACGGAACCCCGCCGCGTCCGGGATTCGGGCGCTTGCCTGGGTGCCGGGTCCTGTATGGGAACCTGGCATGCATGAACGACCAGTACGTCCTGACGCTTTCCTGCCCCGACAAGCAGGGCATCGTGCACGCCGTGTCGAGTTACCTCTTCATGACCGGCTGCAACATCGAGGACAGCCAGCAGTTCGGCGACCACGACACGGGCCTCTTCTTCATGCGGGTCCACTTCTCGGCCGAGGCGCCGGTGACGGTGGAGAAGCTGCGGGCGAGCTTCGCGGCGATCGGTGACTCCTTCCAGATGGACTGGCAGATCCATCTGGCCGAGGAGAAGATGCGGGTCGTGCTGATGGTCAGCAAGTTCGGGCACTGCCTGAACGATCTGCTGTTCCGGGCGCGGATCGGGGCGTTGCCCGTCGAGATCGCCGGTGTGGTTTCCAATCACACGGAGTTCGCTGAACTCGTGGGTTCGTATCATGTGCCGTTCCATCACATTCCGGTCACCAAGGACAACAAGGCACAGGCCGAGGCGCAGGTGCTGGAGCTGGTGCGGGAGCAGGGCGTCGAGCTGGTGGTGCTCGCCCGGTACATGCAGGTGCTCTCGGACGATCTGTGCAAGCAGTTGAGCGGGAAGATCATCAATATTCACCACTCGTTCCTGCCTAGCTTCAAGGGTGCGAAGCCGTATCACCAGGCGCATGTGCGTGGGGTGAAGCTGATCGGTGCCACCGCTCACTATGTGACGGCCGACCTCGACGAGGGGCCGATCATCGAGCAGGAGGTCGAGCGTGTGGGGCACCAGGTCACGCCTGAGCAGCTTGTCGCCGTGGGGCGGGACGTGGAGTGCCAGGCGCTGGCCCGGGCCGTGAAGTGGCATGCGGAGCGGCGGATTCTGTTGAACGGGCGGCGCACCGTCGTCTTCGACTGACGTCCTGGGCCGGTCACGGCCCGCAGCGGTCGCGTCGTGGGTGGGGCGGGGCCGTGCCGGTACGTCGAGTCCGCCGCCCCCGGGTGTACGGCTGTGAGTTCTTGCAGGGAACTGTTTCCCGGAGGAGCCCTACGCGGCGGACTTTCGACGTACCGGCACGGCCCCGCCCTTTCTGGTGCCGCGGGTGTCCGCCGTCCTACATGCGGCTCAGTGACGCCGCTGCGAAGAGGACGTCGCTGATCGCCTCCCGGTCTCCTGCCTGGCCCGCCGCCGCTTCCTCGGGGGACACGTGGCCGGCGGCGAGCTGGCAGAACTCCACGCCGTCCAGGGCCACGTGGGCCACCTCGTGGTCGGGGGAGGCGGGGGCGCCTGGGGAGTCGAGCGGGATGAGCCACTCGCCGCCGCCCAGGCCCTCGATCTCCAGGCGGAGGCTGCGGCCGGGGGCGTCGGCCGGGACCAGGTGGCGGGTCGGGGCGGGGGCCGCGAGACCTGCCTGGCGGCGGGCGGCCAGGGCCGAGGGGAGCATACGGGCGCCCAGGTCGATCATCGCGTGCAGATGGCGGGGCGAGGGCGGCTCGTAGGGGTAGTCGACCGCGTCGGCGATGTCTCCCGCGTGGACCCAGGTCTCGAAGGCGCGGTCCATCATCGAGTCCCGCAGCGGGAGTTCGAAGTCGCCGTACGGGACGGGGAGGCGGCCGGAGCCTCCGCCCGCGAAGGCCACCGTACGGACGAGGTTGTGGGCCTGCTCGCGCCACGGGCCGCGGACCGAACGGGTGGGCGGGAAGTGGGCGGCGTCCCAGAATGCCTCGGTGCGGGCCGAGGGGGTGGGGCTGGCTGACGGGCTTTCCAGAGGGTCGTCCAGGCCGAGCGTTACCGCGACCAGGCCGTCCACGGTCAGGAGGTGGGCGATCACTCCGGCGACGGTGGTGCGCCGGCTGGTCGGTTCCTTGCCGTCGAACCAGCGCAGTCGTACCGGGGCGTGCCATTCGGCGTCGCCGATGTCCTGGAGCAGGGCGTCGAGGCGGGCGGTCTCCGCGTCGTACGGAGTCGCCCAGGAGGGGACCGGGATCCGGGGCGGGCGGCGGCCCAGGCAGGCCTCCAGGACTCGGGTGCGCAGGGCCGGGTCCAGGTCGAGGCTCTCCGGCGGGTGCAGGAGGCCCACTGCCTCGCGCAGTCGCAGGGCCTCGTCCGCGCAGGCGCCGCAGCCGCCGAGGTGGTCCTCCACTGCCACCGTCTCCTCGGGGGAGCAGGCCGCCAGCGCCCATGCGCCGAGCAGGGCCTTCAGTACCCGGTGGTCGAGGACGAGGGGTGAAGGGGTGGGTGTGGGGAGGGGGTGGCCCGTGTCCTCCATGGAGGCGCGTGGCACGGGTATGCGCGGGGGGCCGCCCGGGTTTCCCTGGGTGTGCTCGGGGTCCGGTTCGTCTTCCTCGTACGCTCCGAAGGGGTTCGCGCTGTTCACCGGGCGCCCCCTTCGGAGGAGTCGGCGTCGTGGGCCGTGGACAGGAGTTGGAGGCCCAGGCGCAGGCGGCGGCGGGCCTCGTCCGCGGTGACGCCCAGGTCGGCGGCGGTCTGGCGGTAGTCGCGGCGCTGGAAGTAGGCGAGTTCAAGGGCGGCGCGCAGCGGGGTCGGCATGGACGTGACGATGTAGTCGGCGCGGGCCGCCACCGAGGCGCGGCGGACCCTGCGTTCCAACTCGTCGGTGTCGTCCGAGTCCTCGTGGGCGAGCGCGGCGGTCTCCGTGGTGCGCAGGCGCTGCACGGCGAGGCGGTGGGTCAGCGTGGCGACCCAGGAGCGCAGGGGTCCCTGCTTGGGGTCGTACGACTCGGGGTTCTCCCAGACGTGGGCGAAGACCTCGCGGGTGATGCCGTCGGCCGCGCGCTCGTCCCCGAGCACGCGCTGGGCGAGTCCGTGCACGAGTGAAGCGAATCGGTCATAGAGCTCACCGAGCGCGGCTGCCTCTCCCCGGGCGAGCCGCTGCTGCATCTTGCGGTCCCAGCGGGGTGGCGCGTCCCTGTTGGTCATACGCCCCCCTCCACTGTGTTCGTGCCGTGCGTCTGTCCCCGTGCGACCGGATTCTCCTCCTCGGTCTCCTTCCGAATGTAGTCGGCACCTGGGGGGACGCACGCCCCTTTGTTGCAATGCGCGCCCCGGGGCCCGGCTCGGGTGGTAGGGGAGTGGTTGCGGTATGTGTGTGGTGAATTACTTTGCGTGTTCGAGTGTGGTGAATTGTCCTGATCAGGGGTGGCGGGCGTTGAGCGGTTGTGGCCGGAACGGTCTGTTGGGGGTGCGTTTCGGTTCGGCATTCCGTGTTTCGTGGAGCGGAGGGTGGGGCAGCCACGCACCAGGGAAGCGAAGTAACAGCTTCCGTTTCCGGGTCCGGCCGTAACCGGGCCGTCCGGGTCCGACATCGTCGAGCGAGGGACAGACGCGTGACGCTCAGGGTGACCGAAGGCGAGCAGCGCGGCTGGGCTGTCGTGCGGGTTTCGGGTGAGATGGATCTGGTGACGTCGCCGGTGCTGCGGCAGCGGGTGCACGAAGCCGTGGCCGACGGGCGGCGGGATGTCGTGCTGGACCTGTCCGGGGTGCTGTTCTGCGACTCCAGCGGCGTGAGTGTGCTCATCGCCTCGCGGCGGCTGATCCGCTCCTGTCAGGGCCGCCTCCGGGTGATCCTTCCGGCGCAGGGGGCGGTGGACGGGTCGCACGTCAACCGGGTGTTGGGCGCCCTTGGCGTACGCAGGCTCTTCGACGCGTATGCCGACGTCGACGCCGCCGTGGACGACGAGGCGAATTCACTTTCGGCGTGATTCCTGTCACGCAGGGGGAAGATCATCCTGTACGTCCGTGACGCCGTTGTCGCGGATTTCCCCCGGTCTTGGCACAAGCGTCGTTTTCCCGCTCCCCGAGGGGGCCGGTCGTCGTACGCTCCTGCCAGACGCACCCACGTGATGTAAGGCGGCCCGAAAGACATGGTCAGTACCGAGTACGAGCGGAAGATCGCCGCCCGGTTCGCAGGCTTCGACCAGGACGGCAACGGCTATATCGACCGCGAGGACTTCAACGCGGCGACGAAGGCGCTGCTCGCCGAGTTCGGCACGACGGCCCGGTGCGACAAGGGCCAGGCCCTCTACATCGGCGCGGAAGCCTTCTGGCAGGGCATGGCCGGAATAGCGGACCGTGACGGGGACCAGCGCATCACGCGCGAGGAGTTCGTGAACGGAGCCGTGAAGCGACTGCGGGACAACCCCGACCGGTTCGCCGAGATCGCCCGCCCCTTCCTGGACGCGGCGCTCGCCGTGGCGGACGGCGACGGGGACGGCTCCGTGACCCTCGACGAGACCGCGCGGATCCTCAAGGCCCTCGGCGTGCCCGGGGAGACGGCCGCCAGCGCGGCCGGCGCCCTCGACTCGGACGCCGACGGAGTCGTCACCGAGCCCGACATCGTGAGTGCCTTCGCCCGCTACTTCACGGTGCCCGAGTAACGCTCCCTGAGGCGGTACTTGAGCACCTTGCGCAGAGTCTCGTTGCGCGGAAGGGCGTCCACCACCTCCAGTTGCTCCGGCAGCTTGTGAGTGGACAGTCCTTCCGCGCGCAGATGGGCCGTGACGGTCGCGAGGGTGAGCGGCTCGCTTCCGGGCGGCTGTTCGATCACCGCGCAGACCCGTTCTCCTCGCTCCGCGTCGGGGAGGCCGATCACCGCCGCGTCCGCGACGGCCGGATGGCGGTGCAGCAGGTCCTCCACCTCCTTGGCGCTGATGTTCTCGCCCTTGCGGATGATGACGTCCTTCAGGCGGCCCGTCAGGACGAGGTGGCCGGTGGGGGTGAGGTGTCCGAGATCCCCGGTGATCAGGAAGCCGTCGTCGTCGAAGGCCTCCGCTGTCTGGGCCGGGTCGAGATAGCCGCTGCAGACCGCTTCACCGCGCAGGCGTATCTCGTCGTCCGTGATCCGGATCTCCATGCCCGGTGGGGGCTTCCCTTCCGTGGTCGCCAGGTTCTCCTCGGTGTCGTCCGGTGAGCCCATGGTGATCATCGGGACCTCTGTCATGCCGTAGCCGTGGGTGAGTCCGACCCCCATCTCGTGCACGACCGCGTGGTGGATCTCGGGGGGCTTGGGCGCGCCGCCGCCGGCCAGCAGGCGCAGGGTCGGGATGAGCTTCATGTCCGGCTGCTTGCGCTGCTCGGCCAGGAACATCGAGTAGAAAGCCGTGGAACCGCCCGCCACCGTCACCCCGTGCTTGCGATAGCCCTCCAGGGCGTCCGGCAGCGCGAACTTCTCGAAGAGGACGGCCGGGAACCCGTACAGCAGCAGCATCACCAGGTAGTCCGGGCCGCCTATGTGCGCGAAGGGGAACGCGACGGAGCCGACGTCTGACGCCGACAGGTGCAGGGCGTGGGCCAGGCAGGAGCCGCCCGCGATCAGTGAACGGTCCGTGTGCAGTACGCCCTTGGGGTCGGACGTCGTGCCGGAGGTCCAGTAGATCCAGCGCACGTCCGTACCGGAGGAGGGTGGCGCGGGGAGCGACGCGGGGTCTCCGGTGGGGAGTTCGTCGTATGCCTCGAATGTGTGGGGAGCAGCTATGCGTTCGGCCATGGCGGTGTGGTCGAAGCCGCGCCAGGTGCCGGGTACGGCGAAGAACGCCGCCTGCGATGCGCTGAGCGCGAAGGACACCTCCCGGTCGCGGTAGAAGGGGATGACCGGGGACTGGATCGCGCCCAGTCGCGTCAGGGCCATCGCGAGGAGCACGGTCTCCATGCGGGTCGGCAGTTGCCAGGCGACCACGGTGCCGGGGTGTACGCCCATGTCGTGGAGGCCTGCCGCGGTCCGCTCGGCGCCGGAGCGCAGCTCCTCGAAGGTCAGGGTGCGGTCGTCCTGGAGGAGGACCGGGCGGTCGGGGGTGAGTGCGGCTCGGCGTTCGACGAGTTCCCAGAAGGTGCGCGAGGCGCCGAGTTCGTGTGCGGTGTCCGTGGGCATGCCCGTACTCCTCACCGCTGACGCGAGAGTGGAACTGACGGGTAGTCAGGTTGCGTGCAGAGCGTAGGCCTCGGTGCCTTGTCGGTCCAGGGGTGCGGAGCTAGCCTGCATTCTGACGGATCATCAGATTTGCCGCCGGAGAGGGCTGGACTCATGACCGAACTGCCTCGGATCATCAGCGTCGACGACCATGTGATCGAGCCCGCGCACCTCTTCGAGACCTGGCTGCCGAAGAAGTACCGGGACCGCGGCCCCAAACCGCTGACGGCCGGTATCGGCGAACTGGCCTACGTGGCGGGCAAGTACCGGATCACGATGGACCCGGACGGGCCGCCGACCGACTGGTGGATCTACGAGGACCTGAAGTTCCCGTACAAGCGCAACATCGCCGCCGTCGGCTTCGACCGGGACGAGATGACCCTGGAGGGCATCACGCGCGCGGAGATGCGGCCCGGGTGCTGGGACCCGGTCGAGCGGCTCAAGGACATGGACGCCAACCATGTGGAGGGGAGCCTGTGCTTCCCGACCTTCCCGCGGTTCTGCGGGCAGACCTTCGCCGAGGCGCACGACAAGGAGGTCGCGCTGGCCTGCGTGCGCGCCTACAACGACTTCATGGTCGAGGAGTGGTGCGGGGACAGTGGGGGACGGCTGATCCCGCTGTGCATCATTCCGCTCTGGGACATCGACCTCGCCGTCGCCGAGATACGGCACAACGCGGCCCGGGGCGTGAAGGCCGTGACCTTCTCCGAGATCCCCACCCACCTGGGACTGCCGTCCATCCACTCCGGCTACTGGGACCCGTTCTTCGCCGTCTGCCAGGAGACCGGAACGGTCGTCAACATGCATATCGGCAGCAGCAGTCAGATGCCCGCCGCCTCGCCGGACGCGCCGCCCGCCGTCCAGGCGTCCCTGAGCTTCAACAACGCCATGGCCTCGATGATGGACTTCCTGTTCAGCGGGGTGCTGGTGAAGTTCCCGCGGCTCAAGCTGGCGTACAGCGAGGGGCAGATGGGGTGGATCCCGTACGCGCTGGAGCGTGCCGACGACGTGTGGGAGGAGCACCGGGCCTGGGGCGGGGTCAGGGATCTCATCCCCGAGCCGCCGTCCACGTACTACTACCGGCAGATCTTCTGCTGCTTCTTCCGTGACAAGCACGGGGTCGCCTCGCTGGATGTCGTCGGGCGGGACAACGCGACCTTCGAGACCGACTATCCGCACGTCGACTCGACCTTCCCGCACACCAAGGAGGTCGCCCTCGACCATGTGAAGGGCCTCGACGACGAGACCGTCTACAAGCTGATGCGGGGCAACGCCATCCGCATGCTGGGCCTCGACCTGGACCGCGACAGGTAATGGATCTTTCGTACTCGGACGAGGACGAGGAGTTCCGGGCGCGGTTGCGGGAGTGGCTTGGAGAGGTGCTCCCCGGGTTGCCTCCGAAGCCCTCGGCCGACGACTGGCCGGCGCGGCGCGCGTACGACCTCGGGTGGCAGCGACTGCTGTACGACGCCGGGTACGCGGGGCTGCACTGGCCCGTGGAGGTGGGGGGTCGTGGTGCCACGCCTACCCGGCATCTGATCTTTCTGGAGGAGACCGAGAAGGCGGGTGCCCCCTACGTAGGGGCCAATTTCGTCGGGCTGCTGCATGCCGGGCCGACCATCGCGGCCGAGGGGAGCGCCGGGCAGCGGGCGCGCTGGCTGCCGCCTGTGCTGCGCGGCGAGGAGGTGTGGTGCCAGGGGTTCAGCGAACCGGACGCCGGCTCCGACCTCGCGTCGCTGCGCACGCGCGCGCGGCGGGACGGCGACGACTACGTGGTCAGCGGTTCCAAGATCTGGACCTCGCACGCCGAAGTCGCCGACTGGTGCGAGCTGTTGGTGCGGACGGACGCGAAGGCCCCCAGACACCGGGGGATCACCTGGCTCGCGATGCCGATGGACGCCCCGGGCATCACGGTACGTCCACTGCGCACCCTCGCCGGGTCCGCCGAGTTCGCCGAGGTGTTCCTCGACGAGGTGCGGGTGCCCGTCGCCAACCGGGTCGGCGAGGAGAACGACGGCTGGCGCGTGACCATGGTGACCCTGTCCTTCGAACGCGGCACCGCCTTCGTGGGCGAGGTGGTGGCCTGTCGGCGGGTTCTGGGTGAACTCGCGCGCGAGGCCCGGAAGAACGGCCGGTGGGACGACGTGCCGTTGCGCCGCCGGCTCGGCAGGCTCAACGCCGAGTTTCGGGCCCTGTGGCGGCTCACGCAGTGGAACGTGAGCGAGTCGGAGCGGGTGGGCGGGGTCCCCGGCATGGGTGGCTCGGTCTTCAAGCTGCGTTACTCGCAGGCGCGTCAGGAGCTGTACGACACCGCGGCCGAGGTGCTCGGGCCCGAGGGGCTCGATCTCGGCAGGGAGTGGACGGTCGACCGGCTGTCGTCGCTCTCGTACACCATCGCGGCCGGGACCTCGCAGATCCAGCGGAACATCGTGGCCGAGCGGATCCTGGGCCTTCCGAAGGGCCGGTGACCTGATGGACTTCCAACTCACGGACGATCAAAGGGCTTTACGGGCCGGGGTACGCGAGCTGCTGGTGCGGCGGTTCGGGCGGGAGCGGCTGCGGGCCGCCGTGGACCCGCCGGAGGGAGAAGGTTCCGGTGGCCGGGTGGCGGTCGGTGGTCTCGACCGAGCGCTCTGGCGCGAGTTGGGCGAGGCCGGGTTCTTCGCGCTGCGGCTCCCGGAGGAGCGGGGCGGGGTCGGGCTGGGGCTTCCCGAGGCGGTCCTGGCCTTCGAGGAGGCCGGCCGGGCGCTGCTGCCGGGACCGCTCGTGGCCACTCACCTCGCAGCCGGAGAAGTGCCCGGGGCGGCCACCGGCGAGTGCGTCGTCGCCGCCGTCGACGGCACGCTCGTCGAATGGCTGGACGAGGCGGACGCCGTTCGGGGCGATGTGACGGGCGCCGTCGCCCTGCGCTCCGTCGACCCGCTGACACCGCTGCACCGGGTGCCCCGTCCGGCTCCCCCCGACCCGGTCGCGTCGCTGCTGACCGCCGCCGAGCAGCTCGGCTCGGCCGCGCGGACCTGTGCGCTGGCCGTGCAACACGCCCGGACCCGCGAGCAGTTCGGGCAGCCGATCGGAGCCTTCCAGGCGGTGAAACACCTGTGCTCGGAGATGCTGGTGCGGGTGGAAGTGGCCCGCGCGGCGGTGTACGCGGCAGCCGTCACCGGTGATCCGCTCGACATCGCGGCGGCCCGGCTGCTGGCCGACGACGCCGCCGAGCGCGGGGCCCGCGACTGCCTCCAGGTGCACGGCGGTATGGGATTCACCTGGGAGTCGGACGTACACCTGCACCTCAAACGGGCCTGGTCGCGGGCCCGGCGCGGGGAGGGTGCCGCGGCGGCCGAGGAGGCGCTCGCGCAGGACCTGCTGGCGTCGGCGGCACGGGCCGGGACGTGAACCCGCCGAGCCGCTCCGAGCCGAATGCCGCGGATCGTGGCACTCGGAGGCGGGCCGGGGTGGGTCGCGAGGGGGCGGAAGTCGCGGAACGTGGCATACCGGAATTACCGAGCGTTGATATCGGGTTGTGTCCTACGCGTGACTCGTCACGGCCTGGAGTCGGCGGCCTGCTCCGGTACCTTGTGTGGGATGCGAGTGGTTCTGAGGCCGGGCCATCACGGTGTTGCCCCTGGGGCAGCCCCGGATCCGGCGATGCGCGCCGCTCGCAAGGCGGGAAGCAGGACCGTTCCTGCCTGTTCGACTCCCCGCGGCGAGCGTCGCACAGTATGCCGCACGCGTACTCCTTCGCGCTGGAATATGCCCGAAGCGCTTGGCGGGGTGACTGTACGTCAACCATGCTGTCTCCTGAGGGAATCACATTCCGTGAGCCCTTTTCTGACCACGATCGTGGCCCTTGCGAGGCGCGAGGCGATGTGTCCGCCGGTTCGGATGGTGTGAGCGGTGCAGGTGCTTCAAGTGCAGCTGGAGATCAGGCCCGACCCCGCGGAGGTGGGGCGAGCCCGGAGGTGGGCCCGTTCGCGGCTCGCGGGTTCCGGGATAGAGGCCGATGAGCCGCTGGCCGAGACGCTGATCCTGCTCGTCTCGGAGCTGGTCACCAACGCCGTGGTGCACACCGGCCGTCCGGCCGTCCTGCGTCTGTTCGTGCCGGACGCGGCGACCGCGCCGACAGCCGGTGAGCGGGCCGTCGGCGAGGTCGCCGCCACCGTCCGCCTGGAAGTGGCCGATGCCAGCACCCGGGCACCGCGCCCGCGCTGCGCCGACGGCGACGACACCAACGGCCGTGGCCTCGCACTCGTCGACGGTCTCGCCGACCGGTGGGGCTGGAGCGCCGAGGGTGCCGGCAAACGCATCTGGTGCGAGGTGGACCGATGTTCGTCGGCGGCCACCGTCGCCACGGGCTGCGACGCGGCTCCGTTGGTCTCTCCGGCGGTGTCCTCGACCGTGTCTCCGGTCGTGTACGGGGATCTGGCGTACGAGGCCGTCTAGAACCGTGGGGTACCCGGGGTCCAGGGCCCGTCACGCGGGAGCGGGCGCTCGGGCACGGGTGCGCCCGCTGGCGCACGGGTGGCACGGAGTCCAGGGCCCGGGCGTTCGCTGCTGTCGAGTGCGCCGGGCCGTGCTTCCTTCCGTGAGGGTCACAAAGCGCCCTTAAGGTATGAATCCCCGAACAGGTGTTGACGGGGCGTGTCCGTTTCGTCACGCTTGTGTTCAGCGATTCGCCGTGAGGGGACGTCGAGGTCTCCGGTGACGGGAGCCCTCGGCGAGCGCGGATCGTGATTCGGCGTCGGCTCCTGTGGGGCCAGGGGCGGGCGCGCCGGAGAGCCGGATGGCGGCGCGCGACGCCGCGCTCGGGGCGGGGCGGGAGTCCCTTCCGCCCGGGCGTGGTCGCACGTGGGGGAGACGCGCCGCCAACCGGCCCTCGGTTCCCGGGCCTTCGGCTCCAGGTGTCCGGTTCTCGTCAGAGGATCGCGACCGGTGCCACGGGGGTTCCCGTGCCGCCGACGAACGGTTCGGGCATCGCCGACAGCAGGAACGTATGGCGCCCGACTTCTCCACAGGCTGTGGACAACCTTTCGAGATTCCAGTTCTGGCCCTGAAGCATGCCCATCTCGACCAGGTGGAGCCCGTGGACGGGCAGCCACAGATCCTCTATCTCGGGAGGAAATATCTCAAAAGTGAGAGTGTCGTTCGCGACCGCCGCGACATCGCGGGCGTGGAACCACTCCGGGGTGCGCACGGACAGGCCGGGGGAGGGAAAAGCGTACGCCTCCCGGTCGCCCGCGAGGAGGAGCTGGACCTGACCGGTGCGTACGAGGACGATGTCGCCCACGCCGACCTTCGTGCCGCTCATCTCCTCGGCCGCTTCCAGGTTCTCCGGGGTCACCGCGTGCCCGCTGTCGAGGCGCTCCACGCCGAGCGCGCGGGCCACGTCCAGCAGGACACCGCGCGAGACGATGTGCCGGGGCTTGTCGATGCCGGTGAACTCGGCGCCACCGTGTGCCGTGATGCTGTCGGCGGGGCGGCCGTTGTAGAGCTTGCCCGAGTGCGAGACATGACTGAGCGCGTCCCAGTGGGTGGCCGCCTGAAGGCCCATCGTCACGGCGTCGTCGCTGCACGCGATCGTGCCGGGACCGAACAGCTCCTGATTGATCTGCACCATCGTGTGCAGCGGATCGACCCGCCCCGGGATCATCCCCGTCTGTACGCCGCCCTGGCGCAGGGGGAGCGCGAGCGGTACGCGGCGGCCGGAACGGACACTCGCGGCGGCCTCGCGCACGACCTCGTCGGTGATCAGGTTCAGGGTGCCGATCTCGTCGTCGGCACCCCAACGCCCCCAGTTGTTCACGCGCTTGGCGATCTCGTGGAACTCGGCCGGCAGTGACATGAGTCCTCCCCGGGGCTTGTCTCCAGGTATCTGACGGGTCGTAGAATCGAGTCAAATCTAACGGACCGTCAGAAACTGCGGGAAGGGGCCGGGGCGTGGGGAACTTCTTGGCGGACAGGGTCGTCGCCGTGACCGGGGCGGGCCGGGGCATCGGACGCGCGGTGGCACTGGCGGCCGCGGCCGAGGGCGCACGGGTCGTCGTCAACGACTACGGGGTGTCGATCGAGGGCTCGGAGCCGACGAGTTCGGTCGCCGACGCCGTCGTCAAGGAGATCGGGGAGGCCGGCGGGGAAGCGGTGGCGGTGGCCGACGACATCTCCACCATGGCCGGCGGACAGCGGATCGTCGACACCGCCCTGGAGGCGTACGGGCGGCTCGACGGGGTCGTCTGCGTGGCCGGGATCCTGCGCGAACGGATGCTCTTCAACATGTCCGAGGACGAGTGGGACCCGGTGATCGCCACCCATCTGAAGGGCACGTTCACCGTGTTCCGCGCGGCTTCGGCCGTGATGCGCAAGCAGGGTTCGGGCACGCTGATCGGGTTCACCAGCGGCAACCACCAGGGGTCCGTCTCGCAGGCCAACTACAGCGCCGCGAAAGGCGGGATCATCTCGCTCGTCCGCAGCGCCGCGCTCGGGCTCCACAAGTACGGGGTCACGGCGAACGCGGTCGCGCCGGTCGCCCGTACGCGGATGTCGGCGAACGTGCCGATGGAGCTGACGGAGATCGGCGAGCCGGAGGACGTGGCCGCGCTCGTGGTCTACCTGCTGTCCGAGCGGGCCCGGGAGGAGGGGATCACCGGGCAGGTGTACACGGTCGCGGGGCCGAAGATCGCCGTGTGGGCACAGCCGAGGGAACTCCGTTCGGGGTACGCGGAGGGGGGGTGGACGCCTGAGCGGATCGCTGACTTCCTGCCCGGGACTGTTGGGGTGGACCCCATGCCGTTGCTTGCGCGGGTGGCGGAGATGGAGCGGGCGGCTCGCGTCGCCCGCGGTGCGAAGAGGGCGCCGTAGGGGCTGAGGCAATCGGCTGGCGCGGGTCCGCTGTGGCTTGTCGCGCAGTTCCCCGCGCCCCCAAAAAGGGCGGTTGGAGGACACGGTGGAATTCGGGGTCACGTCGGAGGACGAGGCGTTTCGGGGGGAAGTGCGGGGGTGGCTGGCCGGGCATGTTCCCTGGGGCGGGGATCGGCGGGGGTGGGAGCGGACGCTCGGGAAGGACGGGTGGATCGGGATCGGGTGGGGGGCGGAGGGATACGGAAATCGGGCGGTCGGGGTCGGGCGGCAGGTGGTGTGGGCCGAGGAGTACGCACGGGCCCGGGCGCCCGCCCGCAGTGGGCACATCGGGGAGAAGCTCCTCGCTCCCACTCTCATCGCGCACGGGAGCGACGAGCAGAAGGCCCGGTTCCTGCCGCCCATCGCCTCCGGTGACGAACTCTGGTGCCAGGGCTACAGCGAACCCGGGGCCGGATCCGACCTCGCCGGGATCCGTACCGAGGCCGTGCGGGAGGCGGGCACCTATCGGATCAGCGGGCAGAAGATCTGGACCTCGCTGGCGCACGAGGCGGACTGGTGCTTCGTACTGGCGCGAACGGAGGCGGGCTCCCGCAGACATCGCGGGCTGAGTTTCCTCCTCGTACCCATGGACCAGCCCGGCCGGATCGAGGTCAGGCCGATCCGGCAGATGACCGGGACCAGCGAGTTCAACGAGGTCTTCTTCGACGGGGCCCGCGCGAGCGTGGAGCACGTCGTCGGCGCCGAGGGCGACGGCTGGCAGGTCGCGATGAGCCTCCTCGGCTTCGAGCGGGGTGTCTCCACGCTGGCCCAGCAGATCGGCTTCGCACAGGAGCTGGCGCGGGTGGTGGAGGTCGCCGTCGCCACGGGCGCGGCCGACGACCCGGTCGTCCGCGACCTGCTCGTACGGCAGTGGGCCGAGCTGCGCACCATGCGGTGGAACGCCCTGCGGACACTGGGGAGTTCGGCCGACCGGGGTGCCCCCAGTGTGGCCAAGCTGCTGTGGGGCCGGTGGCATCAGCGGCTCGGCGAACTGGCGATGCGGGTACGGGGCGCGGGCGCGGCGGTCGGGCCGGCGGACTGGACGGCCGGGGCGCCGTACCGACTGGACGAGCTCCAGCACCTCTTCCTCTTCAGCCGGGCCGACACCATCTACGGCGGCTCGGACGAGATCCAGCGCACGATCATCGCCGAGCGCGTGCTCGGCCTTCCCCGGGAAGCGAAGGGCTGAGATGGGTGCGACGAGGAGTGTGACATGAGGGGCGTGGTCTTCGACGGCAAGCAGGCCCAGGTGGTGGACGACCTGGAGATACGGGATCCGGGGCCGGGCGAGGTGCTGGTCTCGGTCTCGGCGGCCGGGCTGTGCCACAGCGACCTGTCCGTGGTGGACGGGACCATTCCCTTCCCCGTACCCGTGGTGCTCGGCCATGAGGGCGCGGGCGTCGTGGCGGAGGTGGGCGCCGGGGTCACGCATGTGCAGCCCGGTGACCATGTCTCCCTGTCCACGCTCGCGAACTGCGGTGCGTGCGCCGAGTGCGACCGGGGGCGGCCCACCATGTGCCGCAAGGCCATCGGGATGCCGCAGCGGCCGTTCGTACGCGCCGGACAGCCGCTGTACCAGTTCGCGTCGAACTCCGCCTTCGCCGAACGGACGTTGGTGAAGGCCGTGCAGGCGGTACGGATCCCGAAGGACATCCCGATGGCGTCGGCCGCCCTGATCGGGTGCGGGGTGCTGACGGGGGTCGGGGCCGTGCTGAACCGGGCGCGGGTGGACCACGGGGACAGCGTCGTCGTCATCGGCACGGGCGGGATCGGGCTCAACGTGATCCAGGGCGCGCGGATCGCCGGAGCGGGCACGGTGGTGGCGGTGGACTCGAACCCAGCGAAGGAGGCCGTCGCGCGGCGGTTCGGGGCCGGGCACTTCCTCACCTCCACGGAGGGGGTGCGGGACATCCTGCCGACCGGTGCGGACCATGTCTTCGAGTGCGTGGGCCGGGTCGAGCTCGTACGGCAGGCCGTCGATCTGCTCGACCGGCACGGGCAGGCCGTGCTGCTGGGGGTGCCGCCCGCCGGCGCCGAGGCGTCCTTCCTCGTCTCGTCGATGTATCTGGACAAGTCGATCCTGGGGTGCCGGTACGGGTCTTCTCGGCCGCAGCGGGATGTTGCGCTGTACGCGCGGATGTATGTGGAGGGGCGGTTGTTGCTGGACGAGTTGGTGACGGACACGTATCCGGTGGAGGAGTTCGAGAAGGCTGCGGCCGATGCGGGGGGTGGGCGGGTTGCCCGGGCTGTACTTACCTTCTAGGGCTGCGCCCTAGTACCCCGTCGGGATCGGGATCGGGTTCGGATTTGGCTGCGGGCCGGTGGGGCGGGGCCAAAGGATTGCGCCGTTCCCCGCGCCCCTAAACGACACAAGATTGCGCCGTTCCCCGCGCCCCTAAAAGACTGCGCCGTTCCCCGCGCCCCTAAAGACGCAAGACTGCGCCGTTCCCCGCGCCCCTGGGTAGTAGCGGCGCAGCGGGGGGCCTCAGGTGGTGACCGGTGTCAGCGGAAGGTGCGGCGGTATGCGGTGGGGGTGACGCCCAAGGTTGATTGGAGGTGTTGGCGCATCGACTGGGCCGTGCCGAAGCCGGAGTCCTGCGCGACCTGGTCGATCGAGAGAGCCGTGGACTCCAGGAGGTGCCGCGCGCGTTCGACGCGCTGCTGGGTGAGCCACTGCCCGGGGCTGATCCCGGCCTCCTCCCGGAACCGCCGCGTGAACGTCCGCACCGACATCGCCTCCTGCTCGGCCATGTCCCGCAACTGGATCGGCTCGTGCAACCGGCTCAGCGCCCAGGCACGGGCCGCGATCGTGGACGACAACTGCGCTTCGGGCACGGGCCGTTGGATGTACTGCGCCTGACCGCCGTCCCGGTGCGGAGGCACGACCGTGCGGCGGGCCACCTCGTTGGCGACGGCGGTGCCGTGGTCGCGGCGCACGATGTGGACGCACAGGTCGATGCCCGCCGCGACACCGGCGGAGGTCAGGATGTCCCCGTCGTCGATGAACAGCACGTCGGCGTCGACCAGCACCTTCGGGAAGAGCCGTTGGAAGTGCTCCGCGGACGCCCAGTGCGTGGTCGCCGGACGCCCGTCGAGAAGGCCGGCGGCGGCCAGGACGTACCCGCCGGTGCAGATCGAGACGAGCCGGGTGCCCGGCCGGATCAGGGCGAGGGCCGCGGCCAGCTCCTCCGTGAGCACACCCTCCTCGTGCACCGGGCCGAGCTCGTACGAGGCCGGGATCACGACGGTGTCCGCGGTGGCCAGGGCCTCAGGGCCGTTCCGGACCAGCACGGAGAAGTCGGCGTCCGTCTCGACCGGGCCCGGCGGCCGGACCGAGCAGGTGACGATCTCGTACAGCTTCCGGCCCCGCGTGTCCACGGCGCGGCCGAAGATGCGCTGCGGGATGCCCAGCTCGAAGGGGAGCAGGCCGTCCAGGGCCAGGACGACGACACGGTGCGGGCGGAACGGGGTGTCCGGCGTGCGGGGGGTGTGCGACGTGTTCGTACCCATGGCCCGATCCTAGCGAATGCTGTCCTTCGGGCCACTCGTTCGGGGAGGGCGGAGGACGGAAGCTCGATGACGTGACACAGACAACCGACGCCGCGACGGACGCGGTACCCGCGCAGGACCCCGGAACCGACGTGAGCGGACGTCGGCGGCGCACGCGGGTGCACCGGGCGTGGTTCGTGGCCGCGGTCACCTTCGTGACGATCATCGGCGCGGCGGCCTTCCGCTCCCTGCCCGGCCTGCTGATCGACCCGCTGCACGACGAGTTCCACTGGTCGCGCGGCACCATCGGCCTCGCGGTCTCCGTCAACCTCGCGCTGTACGGGCTGACGGCGCCGTTCGCCGCCGCGCTGATGGACCGGTTCGGCATCCGGCGGGTCGTCGCGCTCGCCCTGATCGTGATCGCGGTCGGCTCCGGCGCCACGGTGTGGATGACCGCCGCGTGGCAGCTGCTGCTGTGCTGGGGGCTGCTCGTCGGGCTGGGCTCCGGCTCGATGGCCCTCGCCTTCGCCGCGACCGTCACGAACCGCTGGTTCACCGAGAAGCGCGGCCTGGTCACCGGCATCCTCACCGCCGCCTCGGCCTCCGGCCAGCTGATCTTCCTGCCGATCCTGTCCTGGATCGTTTCCGAGCACGACTGGCGTCCGGCCGCGGTGACCGTGGCTCTGGCGGCGCTCGCGGTCGTGCCGTTCGTCTGGCTGCTGCTGCGCGACCACCCGGCCGACGTGGGCCTCAAGCCGTACGGGGCGACGGAGTTCGTCGAGAAGCCGCCGCCCGTGCCGGGGGCCGCGCGCCGAGCCGTGAAGGTTCTCTTCTCCGCCGCGCGCACGGGACCCTTCTGGCTGCTCGCGGGGACGTTCGCGATCTGCGGCGCCTCGACCAACGGCCTGATCCAGACCCACTTCGTGCCCGCCGCCCACGACCACCGCATGCCCATCACGGCAGCCGCCTCGCTCCTCGCGGTCATCGGCGTCTTCGACGTCGTCGGCACGATCGCCTCCGGCTGGTTCACGGACCGCTTCGACCCGCGCCGCCTGCTGGCCGTCTACTACGCCCTGCGCGGCGTCTCCCTCCTCTTCCTCCCGCTGCTCCTCGGCCCCTCGGTCCATCCGCCGATGGTCTTCTTCATCGTCTTCTACGGCCTCGACTGGGTCGCCACCGTGCCGCCCACCATCGCCCTGTGCCGTGACCGGTTCGGGGACGACAGCGCGATCGTCTTCGGCTGGGTCCTCGCCTCCCACCAGGTCGGCGCCGCCCTCGTAGCCTTCGTCGGGGGAGTCGTCCGCGACACCTTCGGCGAGTACGACGTGATGTGGTACGCCTCCGGGGCGCTGTGCGCCGTGGCCGCGCTGATGGCGCTGGTGATCCGGCGCGGGGCGGTGCCGGGGAAGGCGGTACTCGCCGGAGGGGCTGCCTGAGCGGGGTGGCGGAGGCGGTCGGGCCGGCCGGGGTCAGTTCGTGAAGCCGCCGAAGCGGCCGCGGTGGAAGAGCAGGGGCGCGTCGCCGTCACCGGTGCCGTCGGGGGTGCCCAGTGCGTCCACCCTGCCCACCACGATCAGGTGGTCGCCGCCCGTGTGGACCGCGTGGATCGTGCAGTCGATCCACGCCGTGGCGCCGGTCAGGCGGGGCGAACCCGAGACCGGCGACGGTTCGTGGGCGACACCGGCGAACTTGTCCGAGCCGCTCACCGCGAAGCCGCGGCACAGGTCGCCCTGGTGCGCGCCCAGGACGTTCACGCAGAAGACGCCCGCGCGGGCGATACGCGGCCAGGTCGTGGACGTACGCGCCACCATGAATGCGATCAGGGGCGGGTCGAGGGAGAGCGCGGCGAAGGACTGACAGGCGAAGCCGGCGGGGCCGGTCGGGGCGGCCTCCGCTTCGGCCTGCGGTTCGACGGTCGGCGGCGGCGCCGGGGCTGTGATGACGGTGACGCCCGTTGCGAAGTTCCCGAGTACGCGGCGGAATTCGGCCGGGTCGATCGGTGCCCGTTCGTCGTCGCCGACCGCGCGCAGGTCCGGACGCGGGAGCGGTTCGACCGGTCCCGCGGCCTTCGGGCCGTCGGCCGACCTCAGGTAGCGGACGGCTGCCGCGGCCATTCCTGCGTGTCCCATCACACCGCCCATTGAAGATGACGGGGCGTCAGATTGGAAGGGGTTCGCCGGGGCGGTGGCGGGTGGGTGGTTCAGCGGCCCTCGAAGCGCGGGTCGCGTCGCTCCACGAACGCCGTTACGCCTTCTGTGGCGTCCGATGTCGTCATGTTGATCTCCTGGGCGTTGGCCTCGGCGGTGAACGCGGTGGCGCGGCCGGAGTCCAGGGAGGCGTTCACCAGTTGTTTGGTGAGGGCCAGGGAGCGGGTGGGGCCGATGGCGAGGCGTTCGGCCCAGGCGCGGGCCGTCTTCTCCAGCTCGTCGTCCGGGACGACCCGGTTGACCAGGCCCAGGCGGTGGGCGTCCGCGGCGGTGAGGGCGTCGCCGAAGAACATCAGCTCCTTCGCCCGTTGCGGGCCGATCAGACGGGGGAGGAGGTAGGCGCCGCCGCCGTCGGGGACCAGGCCGCGGCGTACGAACACCTCGATGAACCTCGCCGATTCCGCGGCGAGGATCAGGTCGCAGGCGTACGCGAGGTGGGCGCCCAGGCCGGCCGCGGTGCCGTTCACCGCCGCGATCACCGGTTTTTCGCAGTCGAGGACCGCGGTGATGAGCCGTTGGGCGCCGTTTCGGATGACTCGGGCGACGTCGCCCGGGAGTCGGCCCCGGTTGCCTTGGGTGCCTCGGAGGTCTGCGCCTGCGCAGAAACCTCGGCCGGTGGCTGTGAGGACGACCGCGCGGGTGTTCGCGTCCGCGGACGCGGTCTCCAGGAGGTGGATGAGGTGGTCTCGTTGGTCGGGGGTGAGGGCGTTCATGGCTTCTGGGCGGTCGAGGGTGATCCAGGAGACGTTGTTGTCGAGGCTGTCGCGTATCAACGGGTGCGCTCCGCTCGGGGTGGGGTGGGTGTCTTCTCGGCCGCGGGCCGGTGGGGGCTGGGTGCGCCGTTCCCCGCGCCCCTGAGGGGGTGGGTGGTCTTGGCCGGGGTGTTGGGTGCGGGTGGGTGGGGGCTTGTCGCGCAGTTCCCCGCGCCCCTTGGGGGTGGGGTTTCGGGTGGGGTGTTGGGTGCTGGTCGGTGGGGGTTGAGCGCGCCGTTCCCCGCGCCCCCAAAGGGCGCCTCGGGCGCCCTGGGGGGCGCGGGGAACTGCGCGGCCAGCCGCCACTCGGCCGCAAGCGAGAACGTATCCGCGGCCACCCCGGCGGAGCCTCGCCCACGTGAGTGCACCGCACAGACCAACCCCCAGGGCCGAGCCCCACGCAGTGGCTAGCGGCAGATCGCCAGGGCGTCCAGGGCAACGGCACCCTGGCCGCGGGGCAGGACCATCAGTGGGTTGATGTCCAGCTCGGATAGTTCGCCGTCCAGTTCGAGGGCCATCCGCTGGACGCGCAGGACGACCTCGACCAGCGCGTCGAGGTCGGCCGGAGGGCGCCCGCGGACACCGTCCAGCAGCGCCCGCCCACGCAGCTCGTCCAGCATCGACCTCGCCTGGTCCTCGCCGAACGGCGGCACCCGAACCGCCGTGTCCTGGAGGACTTCCACCAGAACCCCGCCGAGCCCGACCGTCACCGTCGGACCGAAGAGCTCGTCGTGCGTCACGCCCACGACCATCTCGACACCCGGCTCCACCATCTGGCACACCAGGACCCCGTCGAGCGACACGTCCTCGTAACGGGCGATGTCGGTCAACTCCCGGTACGCGTCCCGTACCTGGCTGGCCGATGTGAGGCCGATCTTCACCAGTCCGAGTTCCGTCTTGTGGGCGAGCCGCGCCCCGGACGCCTTCATGACGACGGGGTAGCCGACGAGCCCGGCCGCCCGGACGGAGGCCGCCGCGCTGGTCACCAACTGCTCGCGCGGCACCCGGATCCCGTACGCGCGCAGCAGTTGTTTCGCCGCGTGCTCGCTCAGCCTGCTGCCCGGCCGCATCAGCGCCTGGGCCTTGCGGCAGGACGGCGACTGGGTGCGGGGCGCCTCGTCGAAGGGGGAGCGGTAGGAGGCGGTGAAGCGGGCGTGCTCCAGGTGGGCCCGTACCGCCGTGATGCAGTTCGCGAAGGTGCGGAAGGTCGCCACGCGGGACGAGCCGAGGAGGGTCTCGCGGTACGCGGGCTCCGTGCCGACCGGTGATCCCCACACCACGCACACCAGTTTGTCCGTCTGTTCCGCCGCGTCCACCAGGTCCTGCGCGAGCCGGTCGCTCATGGGCGGGAAGGGGCCCGTGATCGGACAGATCAGCACCCCGACGGCCGGGTCGGCGAGGATCGCGTCGATGATCTTGCGGCCCCGCCAGTCGCCGACGGGATGGCCGCCGTTGTCGATCGGGTTGGTGACGTCCAGGTACTCGGGTATCCACTGGTGCAGTTCGGCCTGCTTGGCGGAGGAGAGGGCGGGGAGGTGCAGACCCGCCGCCGTCGCAAGGTCGGAGAAGTGCGCGCCCGTGCCGCCGGAGATCGAGTAGACCGCGACGCCCTCGGCCGACGGGGGCCGGGCGCGGGCCAACAGGGCCGCGGTGTCCTGGAGTTCGTCGAGACCGTCGACACGGACGACCCCGTACTGGCGCATCGCGGCGTCCACCACCGCGTCGGCGCCCGTCAGCTTGCCGGTGTGGGAGGCGGCCGTACGCGCGCCCGTCTCGGTGCGGCCGACCTTGACCGCGACCACGGGGACCCCGCGCCGGGCGGCCCGGTCGGCGGAGAGGAGGAAGGAACGGCCGTCCTTGAGGCCCTCGACATAACAGGCGATGGCGCCCACCTCGGGCTGTTCGGAGAAGTAGGAGATGAAGTCGGCGCTCTCCAGGTCGGCCTCGTTGCCGGTGGGCGCCCAGTGGGAGAGGCGGATGCCGAGTTCCTGGAGGGTGAAGACGGGGCGGCCCTGGTGTCCCGACTGGGTGATCAGGGCGATCGCCGGTCCGTCCAGGTCGTCGCGGAACTTCTCGAAGGCGTTGAGGTTGGTGTTCGGGCCGAGCAGCCGCAGGCCGGAGCGGAGTCCCGAGCGCCGTACGGCGTCGGCGAGCCTGGCCTGTGCGGCGGCGCCCTCCGCCCCGGTCTCTGCGAACCCGGAGGCGAAGGCGACCGCGAACCGCACCTTCGTCTCGGCGAGTTGCTCGATCACGGGCAGTGGATCGGATACCAGCAGCACGGCCAGGTCGACCTGTTCGGGCAGGTCCGCGACCGAGGGGACGCAGCGCAGGCCGAAGACGGACTCGCGGGTCGGGTGCACCGGGTGCAGCCGGGCACCGACCCGCTCCGCCCAGGCGAGCAACTGGCGGGTGATGCCGGTGTTCGGGCGTCCTTCGGCGTCCGAGGCGCCGACGACTGCCACCGATTCGGGGTGGAAGAAGCGGTCCAGATCGGGTACACCGGCGTACAGCGGCCGGCCGCTGACGTCGAGGTCGTCGGTGGCGGCCGGCCTGCCGTGCACGGCAGGGGCCGGTTGCTCGCCGCAGGCGATGACCCTGGCCCGGCGGGAGTCGGTGGTGAGGGTGCCGTGGGTTGATCCAAGCATCGGTCCGCCCGCTCCTGTGTGGCTGCCAATAACTGACGCAGCGTCAGATCAGGCCAGATTACTGAACTGACGTCGCGTCAGGAACGGGTCTGCAAGCAAAGAAGTTGTGGCGGCCACAGGTATGGCCGCCACAACGTCCTGCTCGGTGCTCGGTGCTCGGTGCTCGGTGCTTAGTGCTTGGCGCTTGGTCTTGGGACCCGCTACTTGGTCCTGCGGTCCGTGCCGCTCCTGTGGTCGGCGCAGCCGGACTTCGTCTCGGCCGTGCTCTTGAGCCGGTTCACCCAGTCGTTCAGGCCGGCGTCGAGGGCGGCCTGGTTACCGGGGATGTCGGCCTCGACGGGAGCGCCCGCCCAGGATTCCTCCGTGGTGGCGAGCACACCGCCCTTGACCTGCTTGAAGGTGAACAGGTGCACGCCGTCGATGCCGTTGACGGGCGCGGCCCACGCGGTGCAGCGGCCCTGCTCGACCGCCGTGACGGTCGACGTGACCTTCATGTTCTGGGGGGACCACTCGAAGACCGCACCCGGTCGCAGCGGTCCCGGCGTCTTCTTCCGCGCCGGGGTGATCTCCGGTATCCAGGTCTCCCACGCGTCGATGTCGGTGTGCAGCTTCCAGACCGTTTTCAGGGGCGCCTCGATGACGACGCTCGCGCGGCTGACGACCGGTGCGTTCTTGGCGACGGTCACGCCGCGGCATTCCTGGAAGGCCGTCCCGGAGCCGGGCCGCGCCTCGTGCGCCGCTGCCACGGCCGGTACGGACAGCGTCGTGGCGGTGGCCACCGCGGCGACGGCCATGCCCTGCATGAGCCTGGTGAGTGACTTCATCGATTTCATCGGGTCGGTCTCGATCTCTTTCTCGGTGGTTCTGCGGGGGTCCTGCCGGGCGCACGGTCAGGCGCACGGCCCGTCGTTTCGGGCTTCCGCGGTGGTCTTCAGCTCGCGGAGCCACTCTTCGAGTCCCGCGCCGAGCATCGCTGTCGCCAGGGGGACGTCCGCCTCGACCTGGGCGCCGGTCCAGGTCTCCTCGGTCTGTATGCGTACGCCGCCCTTGACCTTGGTGAAGTTCCAGACGTGGACGCCCTCGTCGATCCGCAGCCCCTCGCCGACCGCAGGACCGCTCCAGCGGATGCAGGAGTTGCGTTCGAGCTGGCGGACGGTGGAGGTGATGTTCAGCGTGGTCTCGGGTGTGCTGGGGGTGGCGGGCGCCGGGGTCGTCCACCGGAACTGCGAGCCCGCGCGGAGCGGACCGTGGTCGAGGCGCTTCGAGGAGAGGACCGGCGCCTGCCACGACGGCCAGCCTTCGACGTCGGTCTGCAGCTTGAAGACGGTGCTCAGCGGAGCCTTGATCACGACGTCGGTCCGGTAGCGGATGAGGGCGTCGGGGTCCACGCCCTTGCCCTGGCACTTGAGCCCGCCGGTGTGGTGCGCGGTCCCCGTCCGGGCGGGGGTGGCCTGGGCGGGGCCGGTGCTCACGAGGACGCCGACGGCGGCGAGTGCGGCCGTGACCGTCACCGCGGTGGCACGTGCGCGCGTCCGGGGCCGGGGCCGGGGCCGGGCTGACGAGAGGGCGGGGCTGTCGATGGGCATGGCGTTCCTGTCTTTGTGGGTGACGTGGGTGACGTGTGTGACGTCGGTGGTGTGGGTGATGCGGGTGGTGTCAGGCGCGCCGCGGCTGTCCCGGGTGGGAGTTGAGGCGGCGGCGTTCGAGGACCGCGGCGATGGCGTAGGCGCCGCCGCCGGCGATGGTGAGGACCCAGTAGAAGCCGGGGGTCCCGAGGAGCAGGGCCGCGGTGGAGGTCAGCGCGAGCCAGGTGCCGAGGGCGTAGTGGAGCAGGTTGCGGCGCTGGGCGCCTTCGGCGATGTAGAGCAGACCGACCACGAAGCCGGAACCGGTGGGCCAGAGCAAGGACTGCACATCGGGCAGGTCGAGCGTGGCCGCCAGGCCCGTGATGGCGAGGAACAGGGCGGCGAAGGCGGTGACCCAGGCGGCGCCGAGGAGTTGGCCGGAGAGTACGTCGTCGGGTTCGGTGGCGGCCCGCTGGGCGCGGAGGGCGGCCACGGTGGCCTGGACGGTGCCGACGGCGAGCCCTGCGCCGAGGAGCGCCATGGGCAGCCATCCGGGCAGGTCGAGCAGGGGGCTGTCGCCCTTCGAGAGTGCGGCGGACCCGTGGCCGAGCAGATAGGCGAGCCCGAAGCTGATGTAGGTCGCACGGTTGTCGACGTCGCCCTGGCGGCGTACCGCGGCCGAGGGGCCGGTGACGGTGGTGGCGGGCGCGACGGCGATTGCGGCAGTCGTGGCGGCGCTGGCAGTGGTGACGGACATGGCGGATACCTCCGGGGGGCGGGATGAGGGGCGCGGGGCGGCGGCGCGCGGGCGGGGGCGATGGCCGCGGGGCTGGATGCGAGGGGCGCGCAAGGCGGTTGGCGCGCAAAGCGGTTGGGCTCGGGGCGGTCGGGCTCAGGGCGGTGGCGAACCGGCCGCGGTGCTCAAGGCGTCACACCTCGGGAACGATGACGATCTTTCCGGCGACGGTGCGGGTCTCGGCGAGGGCCAGCGCCGCGGCGGTGTCCGAGAGCGGGATCCTCGCGGCGATCTGCGGGGTGAGGGCGCCGTCGGCGACCAGGCGCAGCACCTGGGCGAGGTCCTCGTTCATCCGCTGCTGCCAGGACGTCCGGCAACGCCGCTTGCCGGCCCAGAAGTTGTAGAACTGCGCGCTCTTGCCGTTGGGCAGGGAGTTCCACGCGGCGAGCCGCGCGAACAGCTTCAGCACCGGCAGCTGGGAGTTGCCCTCGTTGTCCTTGGTGGCCGCGCTGCCGTAGGAGACCAGGGCTCCGCCCCGGCGCAGCAGCTGCCAGGACTGCTCCACGCCGGCGCCGCCGACATGGTCGAACACCGCGTCGACGCCGTCCGGCGCGAGCTCCCGGATCCGCTCGTACATCTGCGGGTCGCGGTAGTCGACCGGGGTCGCGCCCAGTTCGCACACGGTCGCGTGGTGGCGGGCCGACGCCGTGCCGATCACGGTGATCCCGGCGTGGCGGGCCAGCTGTACGAGGGTGGAGCCGACGCCGCCGTTGGCGCCCAGCACCACGATCGTGCCGCCGGTACGGACCTTGGCGATGCGGTGCAGCATCTGCCAGGCGGTGATGCCGTTGACGACCACGGTCTCCGCGTCGGCCGCGTCCACCTCGTCCGGTACGGGCATCAGGTCCACGGCGTCGACGAGGAGATGGCTGGCCCACGCGCCGGTCTTGGTGACCGCGGCGAACCGGCGCCCGACGAGCGCGGCGTCCACCTCCGGGCCGGCCGCGGTCACGGTGCCGACCACGTCGTAGCCGGGCACGAAGGGGAACGGCGGCTGGTCGTAGTACGTGCCGCGGCGCATCTGCTGCTCGGCGAAGGAGACGCCGGTCGCGTCCATCCGCAGGACGACCTGGCCCTTGGCCGGGGCCGGAAGGTCGCGGGTCCGGAGCTCCAGGCCGTCCGGCTCGACCAGGCCGGGCAGGACGATCTCGGTGGCTGTGACGGTGCTGTTCATGGCGTACCCCTAAAGGCTTCTGCTACGGATCTCGGCCGCAGGTTCCTGCTGTGTGCTTACGGTCGTAAGGCTATACGTGTTAGTTCACGGGCGGCAAGGGGGTGCGGCCATAAACTTCGCGGTGTAAGGCAACGGGGTGGAGGTCGCTGTGCGGTCCTGCGGCCGACGACCTCCGCCTGAGGGGCCGGGGGGCCGGGGGGGGGCTGGACCGGTGTCCTTGGTGCCGAGCCGAGCCGAGCGGTGCCGTGCCGGGCCCGGCTGTGGCTGTCGGCGACTACCGGCCGAGGTCGGTGAGGGCGCTGCTGCCCGTATGGGAGGGGAGCGCCGCGACCAGCCGTACGAGTTCCGGGTCGGTCTCGTAGTGGCGCCTCTGCAGTTCCGCGATCCGGGCGCCGAACTCCGGGTCGGGGTCGTCCGTGATGTCGTACGACTCGAACTTCTCCATCAGGGGGAGCGCGAACCGTTCGGACCTGGTGTGGGCCGGGTGGATCAGGTACTCCCAGTAGCCGGCCAGGTCGTCCAGGACGAAGAACGCGTTCCAGTCGAACGCGCCGCCGTACTCACGGCCCACGAAGTACGACTTCACCGCGGGGATGGTCCGGCCCTGCTCGTGCAGGATCGCCAGCGCCTCCTCGAACTGCTCCGGGGTGATGCCTTCCTTCAGCTTGATCCGGTTGCCGTGGTAGATCATCGAGCTCTTCCTTCGGTTGGTCGGGCGACCAGACTTGTACCGACGCGCACCCCCTCGCGTCGGTGAAGTTCACCTACCGGCCGACGGCCGTCGTCGCATGGGTGATCACCGCACGGCGGTCACCGCGCGGGTGCTCGCGGCAGGGGCGGTCACCGCTGACGCGCGCCGGGGCGGCGGTCCGTGCCCGCCGAGGGGCCGCATGCCCGGGTGGCGGCGGCTCGCCTAACCTGTGCGCCATGAAGTCGGCTCACCCCCACGGTCAACTCATCGGCAGGCAGGCCGAGATGACGCGCATCGACGAGCTGACCGGCGCCGCGCGCGAGGGACTGGGCGTGGCCCTGGTCCTGCGCGGTGAGGCGGGCATCGGCAAGAGCGCGCTGCTGGACCACGCCCGGCGAACCGCTTCCGGGTTCCTCGCCGTCCGGGCGTCCGGGGCGGAGTACGAGAGGGAGTTGCCGTTCGCCGCCCTCCACCAGCTCTGCGTGCCGATGCTGAGGCACCTCGCCGAACTGCCCGCCCCGCACCGCGAGGTCCTGCGGAACGCGTTCGGGCTGGCCACGAGCGCCCCGGACGTGTTCCGCATCGGTGTGGCGACCCTGGAACTGCTGTCCCGCGCGGCCCGTGAACGCCCCCTGCTGTGCCTGATCGACGACGCCCAGTGGCTGGACACCGCCTCGTCGAAGGTGCTGACCTTTCTCGCCCGGCGGATCTCCTGTGAGCCTGTCGCCATGATGTTCGCGCTCCGGCCGCACCGCGCGGAGACGGAGGGCCGACGGGGTGCAGGGGGTGGGCTGGACGAACTGCCCGGGCTGCTCGTCGGCGGGCTGAGCGACACCGACGCGCGGACGTTGCTGGCGGCGCAGAGCCATGCGCCGCTCGACGACCAGGTGCGCCGCCGGATCACGGCCGAGGCGCGGGGAAACCCCCTGGCGCTGCTGGAACTCCCCAGGTCCGGTGGGTTCGCGCCGCCTGACACGTCGTCGGTGCCGACCCGGATCGAGCGCGGTTTCCGGGCCAGGCTGGCCGGTCTGCCGGACGGAGCACGGCTGTTGCTGACCGTCGCGAGCGCCGATCCGACCGGTGACCCCGGCCTGCTGTGGCCCGCCGCGCGGCTTCTGGACCTCGACCCGAGGACGGTCGGCGAGGCCGCCGCCGCCACCGGTCTCGTCGAGTTCTCCACCCGCGTCCGCTTCTGCCACCCGCTGGCCCGGTCCGCTGTCTACCGGGCCGCGGAGGCGGAACAGCGCCGCACGGCCCACCGGGTGCTGGCCGAGGTGACCGACCCGGCCGTGGACCCCGACCGGCGCGCCTGGCACCGCGCCCAGGCCGGGGCGGGACCGGACGAGGACGTCGCCGCCGAGCTGGAACGCTCCGCGGCCCGCGCCCGGTCACGCGGCGGCGTGGCAGCCGCGGCGGCCTTCCTCGAACGCGCTGCGGCCCTCTCGGTGGACACCGCCAAACGCACCGAACGCACGCTCACGGCCGTACGGGCCAAGCTCGACGCGGGCATCACCGACACCGCGGTCGACCTTCTGTCGACTGTCGAGAACGCGCCTCTGGACGAACTCCAGCACGCCAGGGTCGATCTGCTGCGAGGACGGATCGCCTTCGTGCGGCACAACGACGGCGACGGCCCGATGTTCATGCTGCGCGCCGCGCAACGGCTTTCTGGACCGGACCCGCAGTGGTCCCGCGACTGTTTCCTGGACGCGCTCGAAATGAGCCTGGTCGTCGGCCGGGCCACCGGTGTGATGGACAGGGTCCTGGCGGCGGCACGGTCCACGGCGCCGCCCTCCCGTTCGCCGGACGTCCTGGACGCGTTGATCAGGCTGGGCACGGACGGACACCGGGCCGCGGTACCCCTGATCCGCGGTGCCCTCGACGGCGACGGCGCTCCGATGTGGACCCGGCGGCCCGCACTCGCCGTCGTGCTGGCGGGCGAACTGTGGGATCCGCACACCCATGCGGCGATCACCGAGTGGCTGATGAGGACCGGCCGTGAGTCGGGTTCGCCGCTCGTGCTGCGTCTGGGCCTCGCCCAGCTGACGTCCTGGGCGGTGCTGTCCGGCGACCTCGGGCAGGCGATGGCCGCGATCGCCGAGGAGGAGGCGATCGCGGACGCGGTGGGCGGGCCCCCGGTGACGTACCACCGGCTGCAACTGGCCGCGTTGCGCGGCCGTCGTCAGGAGGCGCTGCGGCTGTTCGAGTCGGCCACCGAGGCGGCGGCGGTGAGCGGCGCCGGGCAGCTGATCGCCAACACCCACTGGGCGGCGGCCGTGCTGCACAACGGCCTGGGCGAGTACCCGGCCGCGCTCACGGCGGCCCGGCAGGCCGTCGCGAACGGCGACCTCTTCCTCGCGGGCTTCTCCCTGCCCGAGCTGGTGGAGGCGGCCGTCGGGTGCGGTGAGCACGACGCCGCCGTCAGCGCCCTGGACGCCCTGACCGAGCGCACCGACGCCAGTGGGACCAGCTCGGGCCTGGGTATCGCGGCATACGCGCGCGGGCTGGTGACCGGGGTCGAGGACCACTACCGGGAGGCCGTCGAGCACCTGGAGAAGAGCCCCATGGTCCCTTACCGGGCCAGGGCCCATCTCCTGTACGGGCAGTGGCTGCGGCGCGAGGGCCGCAGGCGTGACTGCCGACGCCATCTGCGTACCGCCCACGAGCTGTTGTCCGAGGCCGGCGTCGAGGCGTTCGCCCGGCGGGCCGCGGACGAACTGCGTGCCAGCGGGGAGAAGGCCCCCGGCCGGTCCGGGTCCGCCTACGACCGGCTGACCGCACAGGAGTTGTACATCGCGCGGCTGGTCGCCACCGGTGCGACGTCCAAGGAGGTCGCCTCCCGGCTGTTCCTCAGCCCGCGCACGATCGACGCCCATCTGCGCAGCATCTTCCGCAAGCTCGGCGTCACTTCCCGCCGACAGCTCCGGGATCATCCGGGCCTGGGTCTCTGAGCCCGGCATCCGGGGCGCGGTGTTCGAACCCCGGTGTCCGAGGGGGTGCGAGTCCCTGGCAGGTGCTGCGGGTTCACACCAGATGGGACAGGGGCAAGGCGAGCCGCTGGACGATGTCGGCAGGCCAGGGGAACGCGGGGGCGATGGCTCGCTGGTGGGCGAGCCCGTGCAGGCCCAGCCACAGCGCGACCGCGTCGGCGGCCGGATCGATGCCGATGCCGCGCCCCGCGGCGAGACAGTCGGCGAGGCAACCGAGGAAGCAACCGGTGAAGTCTCCGGCGCGGCAACCACCGCAGCCGTCGGTGCGGCAACCGGTGAAGCCGTCGGCGCGGCAGTCGTTGAAGCCGGTGGTGCGGCAGTCGGTGCCGCTGTCGGTGCGGGCCCGCGTCGCCTTCCTGTCCCGGGGACCCGGACCGTCGGAGGCGGCGGCGCGAGGGTTCCACGTGCCGCCGAACATGACGCGGTACCGCTCGGGGTGGTCACGGGCGAAGTCCAGATAGGCCCGGCAGGCGGTGTTCAGGCGCTCCTGGGGGTCGTCGCCCGCTTGGTCGAGGGCGGACCGGATCCGTACGGAGAGCCCGGCGAAGGCCTGCCGCATCACCTGGAGCACGAGGGCGGGCCGGTCATGGAAGTGCGGGTAGATCGAGGGCGCGGCGATCCCGGCCCTGCGGGCGACGGCGCGCAGGGTCACGGCGCGCTCGTCCCCGTCGGCGTCGAGCAGTTCGGCCGCGGCGGCCAGGATCTCGGCGCGGAGCCCGGCCCCCTCGCCGCGACGGTTCCTCGGGCGGGCCGGGGGCGGTCCGGTGGCGCCGCCCGCGATGGTGATGCCGCTCATGCTGCTTCCGATCCACTGGGTCGCCGGTAAGCTAACGAATGTAAGCCTAGAGTCGTCTCCCAGTCCACCGCAAGGCGAACGGTCTTAAGCTTCGAGGTGTAAGGTAACGGTATGGGAGACGACACAGCAGCGACACCCGTCCGCGTCCGCAACCGCAGAGGAGAGGGGGACCGGCTGCGCCACGAGATCGTGGCGGCGGCGGTCGAACTGCTCGACGAGACCGGTGACGAGAGCGCCATCACCCTGCGCTCCGTCGCCCGCAAGGTGGGCATCGCCGCCCCCTCGATCTACCGCCACTTCCCCGATCAGCCCGCCATCATGCTGGCCGTGGTGCGCAACGCCTTCGCCGAGCTGGACGAGCGGCTGGGCGCGGCCGTGGACGCGGCCGACGACTCGCCCCGCGCGCGGCTCACGGCCCTGTGCCAGGGGTATCTGGGGTTCGCCGAGGCCCATCCGGGGCGCTACCGCACGATGTTCGGCGGGTTCTGGATGCCGGATCCGGGCGCGAGTTCCGTTACGGCGGAGGACCTCGGCTCGCTCGGCGAGGCGAGCATGCGGCGGCTGGCCGAAGCCCTCCAGGACTGCGTCACCGCCGGCTGTGCCACCAGTACGGACGTGCCCGCGGACACGGTCGCGCTCTGGCTCGGCCTGCACGGACTCGCCCACCAGCGGGCGGTCGCCCCCTCGTTCCCCTGGCCGCCGGACATCGAGGAACGGGTCATCACCACGCTCGCGCACTTCCACGGCGACGAGGGCGGCCAGGGCGAGTAGTCGCGGCGAGCGGCGCCCGGCGACTGCCGGCGCGACTCCGAGTGCGACTGCGAGTGCAACCGTCGGTGCGGCTGTCAGTTCGCGATGCGGGACGCATTCCTTCGGCCGGCGTCGCGCGCGATCGCCTTCGCTATCTTCTCGGCGTCGATGGCCAGTTCGCGGAACATCCCGCTGATGGGGTTGGTGAAGCCGGTGAAATAGAGACCGGGCGCGTTCTTCGGTGTGCGGGCGCCGTGGACGACCGGGCGACCGCGTCCGTCGAGAACGTCGAGGTGGCCCACGACGTTCTCCAGGGCGCGCCGGTAGCCGGTCGCGGCGATCACGGCGTCCGGGCCGACGCGGTCGCCGTTCGCGAGGACGACCTTGCCGTCCTCGAAGCCCTCGACCGCGGCCACGACCTCGACCCGGCCCTTGCGGACGGCGTCGATCAGGCCGACGTCCTGCACGGGGATGGACCCCTGGTTGACCCGCGAGTACAGCCCGGTGTCGGGCCGCGGCAGCCCCTTCGAGGAGAGGTCCGGGACGCTGAGCCTGGCCATCGGCCCGGCCAGCCGGTCCACCAGCGCGACCGGCAGCCGTCTGCAGAGGATCCCGGTGTACTGGGCCGCCCAGCCGGCCGTCGACCGGCGCACGATGTGCGGCGCGGTCCGCACGGCGAGGCGTACGCGCGCCGCGCCGCCCTCGACGAGGTCCACGGCGATCTCGGCGCCGGTGTTGCCCACGCCGACCACGAGGACGTCCTGTCCGGCGTAGGGGGCGGGGTTGCGGTACTCGCCGGCGTGCAGGAACTCGCCCGTGTACCCGTCACGGCCCGGCCACTCGGGCACGTACGGCGTGTGGTTGTAGCCGGTGGCCACGACCACCGCGCTGCCGGTCAGCTCACGCCCGCCGGTGGCGTGCAGCAGCCAGCCGGTGCCGTCGGCGGAGGGCTCCACGCGCGAGACCTCGACGCCCGTGACGATCTCCAGCTCGTGGTGCTCGGCGTACTTCTCCAGATAGCGCACCACGTTGTCACGTGACACCCACCGCCCGAACGAGCGCGGCATCGGCAGGCCCGGCAGTCCGGAGAGCCGCCGCGTGGTGTGCAGCCGCAGCCGGTCGTAGTGCCGCCGCCAGGAGGCGCCGACCCGGTCGGACTTCTCCAGCACGACGGCCCGTACGCCCTGGGCGCGCAGCGCGTGCGCGGCCGCGAGGCCGCCCGGCCCGCCCCCGATGACGTACACGGGTCGGTCCTGCTGCGGCGCGGACGCCGCCTGCTGCGTCGGCGTCGGCGTCGGTGCGGGTGCCGGGGATGCCTGGGATGTCGGGTCGGGAGAGTCGGCCATGTGCCGAGCGTATTCACATGGTCACTTGATGGGTCTCGGTCAAGCCCGGAATCGGTTGCGAATTGATCACGGCTGTAGGAGGGGTGTGTGGGGCTTGTGTCGTAGGCCACATGCGTGCGTGCGGTACGGCGCGCGCCCGAGGCGGCGCGGGCGGTCGTAGGCCTCTTGCGCACCTGGGCCCGGTGCGCTGGACTGACGTACCGTCAGATTCAAGAGTGGATCTGCGGTCGCGGGAGGGGTGCGGTGTCATGGACGCGATCTGGCTCACCGGCGCGGAGTGGATGGCCGTGCTCCGTGTCGGGCTCGGGCTGTGGTGGCTGGAGAGCTGGCGGCACAAGGACAAGAAGGGCTGGTTCGAGCGGGGGACCGGGATCGCGTGGGCGGCGGACGTCGCCGCGAAGCACCGGTGGAACACGGTGCGCAGCGGCTTCGAGGTGGTGGTCGCGCCCCGGCCGCGCACGATGGCGTACGTCGTCGTGTACGCCGAACTCGCCCTCGGCCTCGGCCTCGTCGTGGGCCTGCTGACCCCGATCGCCCTGGTCGGCGGACTGCTGCTCAACCTTCTCTACCTCGTGCTGATGATCCACGACTGGGCCGAGCAGGGGCAGAACGCGATGATGGCCCTGATCTCCCTGGTGGCCCTGTTCGGCATGTCCTGGCAGACCTGGTCCCTGGACAGCGCGCTGGGACTCTTCTGATGGCGGCCCCCTTCGGCGCGGCGGCCCGCTTCGACGTACCGGAGATCGACACCTTCACCCGGCCCTACTGGGACGCCGCCGCCGACGGGCACCTGCTGCTGCGCCGGTGCGGCGCGTGCGGGCGCGCCCACCACTACCCGCGGGAGTTCTGCCCGCACTGCTGGAGCGAGACCGTGACCTGGGAGCGGGCGAGCGGCCGTGCCACGCTCTACACCTGGTCCGTCGTCCACCGCAACGACCTGCGGCCCTTCGCGTCCCGCACCCCGTACGTCGCCGCCGTCGTCGACCTCGAAGAGGGGCCGCGGATGATGACCGAGGTCGTGGACTGCGCGGAGGGGGATCTTCGGGTGGGGATGGCGCTGGAGGCGATCTTCCGCACGGCGGGGGAGGCGATTGGGGAGAGCGCTGAGGGCGCTGAGGGCGCGGAGGGTGGGGTCGTGGTTCCGGTGTTCCGGCCCGACCCCTCGTCCTGATCCGTCGCGGGCCGTTGTTGAATGGCTCGATGACCGACTTGTACGAGTCCTCCGGCTCCCTCCCGCGTCCCGAGATCCACGGTTACGGGCTCTGGCTCCGCCCCTGGGACGCGGACGCCGAGGAGGACGTCCAGGCGTGGCTGCGGGGCTACCTCGACCCCGAGTTCCAGCGGTGGAACACACCGCTCAGACCGATAGAGGACCGGGCCGACGCGCAGGAGTCGCTGGCCTCGCGGATCAAGGCCGCCCAGGAGGGGGTGGGCGTCTCGTTCTGTGTCACCGACGCGACCGGCGGCGTACCGCTGGGGCACATCGGGATCAACGACATCGACCATGTCGTACGGGTCGCCCGGGTCGGCTACTGGGTGCTCCCCGATGCGCGCGGCCGTCAGGTGGCCACGCGCGCCCTCGCCCTGGCCTCGCGGTGGGCCTTCGAGGAACTCGGCCTGCACCGGCTGGAGTTGGGGCACGCCGTCGGACATGAGGCTTCCTGCCGGATCGCCGAGCGGTGCGGCTACCCGTACGAGGGCACCCTGCGCGGAGCGATGTTCGAGTCGGGGCGCCTGGACACCTTCCGGGACGTCCATCTGCACGCCCGACTGGCCACGGATCCCGGCACGGACATCGAGCCCGTACTGCCGTAGCGCCCCGCGACGCCCCTGGTGGCCGCTACGGCCACAGCAGCTCCTTGCGCCACTCGCCGTCCGCGCGGCGGTAGGTCAGGCGTACGTGCCGTCGGCGCGCGTCGCCCTGGAAGAACTCCACCTCGTCCGGGGCCAGGACGTACACCGTCCACGACGGCGCCGAGGCGTCCGGTTCGCGGCGGGCGCGGTCCCATGCCGCGTCCGAGGCGTGCTCCAACTCCTCGTAGGAGCCCAGCACTTCGCTCTGCCTGCCGACCAGGGCGGAGGCGAGCGCGCCCGTCGAGCGGGCCCGCAGATCGGCCCGCGCGACCTCGGACGGGGCGACGGTCACCGGCCCGCGCACCCGGATCTGCCGGCCCTGCGCGGGCCAGTAGAAGCCGAGCGCCGCGTACGGGCGGGAGGCCAGGTGCCGGCCCTTCCGGCTGCCCGCGTGCGAGGCGAAGTGCCAGCCCTCCTCGTCGGCGCCGTGCAGCATCACGGTCCGCACGTCGGGCAGGCCCTCGGCGTCCGCCGTGGCCAGCGACATCGTGTGCGGCTCGCACTGCCCGGCGGCCACGGCCCCGGCGAACCACTGCTCGAAGAGCGGCAGCGGATGGGCGGGGGCCGAGGCCGGGGCGAAGTCCGGCAGTTCGGTGTCCCAGACCCGCTGAGACCTCAGCAGCCGTACGAACTCGGAAGGCTCGGCGGGTTCGGCGGGTTCGGCCGGCTCGGTGGGTTCCGCGGGGCCGGAGTGGCCGGAGGGGGTCGCGGGCGGGGTGGGGGCGTCGGCGTTCATGCCCCGATTGTCACGCGGTGGCCGGCCTCAGACCGAACCGAGGTCGGACGACAGCCACCGTTCGGGGCGCATCCGGATGACGACCATCTCGCCGTGCTCCTTCCAGGAGAAGTCGACGTACGCGTCGACCTTGTCGGCCGGGAGGTAGCGGGCCGAGATCTCGTGGAGCTGCTCGCGGGTGGCGGGGGCCGTCCCGACGACCGGCCCTTCGAGGGACACGTACCGGATGGTGGGTTCGAGGCGGTCCACCATCAGGGAGAACCTGCCCGCCGCGCTGATCAGTTCGTGCTTGCGGGAGTTCAGCCCGGTCAGGATCCAGACGAGGCCGCCGGGTTCGTACTGGTACCAGATCGGCACGATGAGCGGGGCGCGGCCCGCCCCGGCGTCGACGGCCAGCGCGGCGACGTACGGCTCGGCAAGGAACTTCTCGCGCTCTTCACGGGGCAGGGCCATGGGGTTCCTCCGGAGTGCGGGGTGCGAGTGGTGCGGGCAGTGGTGTCTTTCCTCGGTTCCTCGGCTGGTTCTTCGGCTGGTTCCTTCGGCTCTTTCAGTTCTTTCAGCGTGATTCGTCCCTCCTCGTATTCCGGGACGGCCACGGCCTGTCGCGGCGGGGCGGGGGTGCAGCGCAGGCCGGTGGTGGTGCTGGCACCACCATGGATCCGGGTGCGCACTGTCTCGATGGGGCGGCCGGGCGACGGCATTGTTGAACCCGGTTGAAGGCGGCCCGGGCAACTGGATTCAGCTGGATTCAACTGAAGCCGGCTGATCGCGAAGGGCGCGACAGCCCCTCGCCCACCCCCGGAAGGAAACCCCCATGAAGTCGCAGCTCGCGGCAGAGCCGGAGACGGTGGGCGAGGCCGCTTCCGGGCCCGGGGCGTTCGCCTCCTTCGTACGGTTCGTGGTGTGCGGCGGCGGTGTCGGGGTTCTTTCGAGTGGTGCGGTGGCGCTGCTGGCGGGGGCGCTGCCCTGGGCCGTGGCGAACGCGGTGATCACCGTCGCGTCGACCGTCCTGTGCACCGAGCTGCACGCGCTGTTCACCTTCGGGACCGGGAAGCGGGCCGGATGGCGCCGGCACTGGCAGTCCGCCGGGTCCGCCACGGCCGCCTACGCGATGACCTCCCTCGCCGTGCTCGTCCTGCACCTGGCGCAGACGTCGCCCGGGGTGCTCACCGAGCAGATCGTCTACCTCGGCGCCTCCGGACTCGCGGGGACCGGCCGGTTCCTGGTCCTGCGGCTGTTCGTCTTCGCGGAGGACCGGAGCGGTCGGGTGGCGGGCGAGGTCACGGCTGTCGCGCCGGTGTCGCCTGCGCCGGTGTCGTCTGCGCCGGTGTCGCTCGTCCCGGTGTCGCTCGGTTCCGTGTCCCGCTCTCCGCTGGTGCTCGCGGCCGGGGCGTGATCGGCTGAGAGGGCGCCTTGGCTCTCCGAGGTCCGGGTGGCTGCGGCCACGGTCGACAGTCCTGGCGGCAGCGATTAGTTTCTCCGGTTCTCGCCGTCCAAGTAGCGACCGGTTCATCGGCCGGTTCACCGACTGGGTCATCGACTGGTTCGCCGGCTGGCTCTCCCGGCCTCGGCGGCCTCTGGAGGAACATCATGAGGAAGATCAGCGCCGGACTGTTCATCTCGCTCGACGGGGTCGTCGAGGCGCCCGACCAGTGGCACTTTCCGTACTTCAACGACGAGATGGGCGCGGCCGTGGGGGCGACCTTCGGTACGGCGGACACCATGCTGTTCGGCCGCAAGACCTATGACAGCTTCGCCGGGGCGTGGCCGGAGCGGGAGGCCGCCGGGGGCGAGGACGCGGGGTTCGCCAAGCAGCTCGGTGACATGCGCAAGATCGTCGTGTCGACGCGGCGGCTGGAGTTCGGCTGGCGCAACTCCGAGCAGTTGGAGGGTGACCTGATCGAGGTCGTGACCGCGCTCAAGGAGCAGGCGGGCGGGGACATCGCGCTGAGCGGGTCGGTGTCTGTCGTACGGCAGTTGCTGGCGGCGGGGCTGTTGGACGAGCTGCATCTGCTGGTGCATCCGATCGCTGTGCGCAAGGGGATGCGGTTGTTCGAGGAGGGGGACTCGGCGGTTCCGCTGACGCTGATCTCTGCGGAGACGTTCAGTACGGGGGTTCTGAACCTGGTGTACGGGCCGGGGGCGGGGGATGCGGCTGGGAGTGCCACGTACGAGGAGGCTCGGGGGCACTTGCCCGAGGAGGGGCGGTAGGGGGTTGGGGGCCCGGCAGGTTGTCGGCTGCGGGTCGTGCGTGGCTGGGTGCGCAGTTCCCCGCGCCCCTGGGTGGGTGGGGGTCTCGGGTGGTGTGTTGGGTGCGGGCCGACGGGGGCTGGGTGCGCAGTTCCCCGCGCCCCTGGGTGGGTGAGGTGTCGGTGGGTTGTTGGCTGCGGGGCGTCTTGGGCCCGGGAGCAGGCAGGCGGGCCCGCTTTTAGGGGCGCGGGGAACTGCGCACCCAGCCCCGGCCGGCCCGCACCCGACGAACCACGCTCCCGCCCCCCGCGTGCTGGCCTGCTTTTAGGGGCGCGGGGAACGGCGCGGCCAGCCCCCGCCGACCCGCACCCGACGAACCACGCACCCCCCTGCGTGCTGTCTGCTGCTGGGGGCGCGGGGAACTGTGCGAGAAGCCCCCGCCGGGTCGCCGGTCGATGGACTGCGTACCCGGTACCCCCTAGGGGGCCGGGGTTCTGCCTGGTTTGCGGGTGAAGCGGCGCAGGCCCCGGCGCGTGGGCTTGAGGGGCTTGTCCTCGGGTGCCATCGGGCTGTGGCCCACGGGCAGCGCCGGAACCGGTGCGGGAGCCGGCACAGGCCGCCCCCGCTGGTCGAGCCGGCTCCGGACGGTGTGCGCCATCGCCTGGTGCGCCGGTTCCAGCAACAACCCCTCCGCGGACAACCGCTCCCACATGTGCAGCAACTCCTGCCCCCGCGTGGCCACCTGCCCCTCGTCCATCAGCCGCTGCCACGCCGCGGTGGCCCGCGCCACATCGGGCGCCGCCCGGTTCAGATCCGTACGGCAGCGGATGCGCGCGACCGTCAGCGCGAGAGTGATGGAGAGCGTGTAGTCGGCGCGCAGATACGCGAGGTACGCCTCTATCGCCCGCGCCTCCAGCGAGAGATCGTCCTCCGCGCCCCGGCGCAGCGTGAGGTGCTCCCGCAGCGCACTGGCGAGGACGAACGCGGCATGCAGTTCCTCGTGCTGCGCGTGCTGGATGATGCGCTCCACACGGGCGAGCGGAGGGAACGCCTCCTCCTCCGCCGCGGTGCGTTCGAGCCCGGGCGGCAGATCGTCCTCGTCGGCGATGGTCCGGCTCGACCCGTCGGGGTACACCCGCAGGCGCGCCACCTGCATCACGGTGCGGTCGATGACGGTGGCCGCCACCGGGGCCCCCAGGGTGCGGGCGAACATGGCGATGGCGTCGAGGATCGTTTCGTTCGGCTTTCGTCTGCCGCTGCCGCCCATCTCCAGCAGATGGCCGTTGACTACGGTCGACCCGTCCTCGGCCACGTAGGCGTCGAGGCGGATCAGCGGCCGTGCGGCGAGCGCGGGCAGGTTTCCCGTGTCACGGGGTGTCAGCGAGTGGGACATCCGCTCATACTCCAGGTCGGACGACGCCGAGAATGGACATCGAGGCGGCCGGAGCGGTGGTGATCGAGCGTCCGGGCCGTGGGGCGTGGACGATCTTCCCGCCCCCGATGTACATGCCCACGTGGGTGGCGTCGTTGAAGTAGATGATCAGGTCTCCGGGCCGCGCGGACGACAGGCTGACGCGGGTCAGTCCCGCCCACTGCGCCTGTGACGTACGGGGTATGGGGTGCCCCGCCCGTGCCCAGGCCACGGAGGTGAGTCCCGAGCAGTCGTACGCCGAGGGGCCCACGGCGCCCCACCCGTACGGTTTCCCGATCTGGGCCATCGCGAAGTTGACGGCCTTCGCGGCCGCGCCGGTCGCCGTCGTCCCGCCACCGCCGCCGACCGGGCCGTTCCCGGTTCCGCCCCCGTTCCCGGAGCCGTTTCCGTTTCCGCTTCCGGTCGAGGTGCCGCCGCCCGTCCCGCCGCCCGACGCCGTCCACCGGGACTCGGCTTCCTCGGCCTTCCGCTTTTCCAACTGGGCGAGCTTGCGGGTCTCTTCCTTCTCAAGGCCCGCCTCGATCTGCTCGGCCTCGGCGATCTTCCCCTCGATCTTCTGCTTCGCCTCGGCCTTGTCCTCGCGGCTGCTCTTCAGCTTCCGCAGTTCCTTCGCGGCGTCGTCGGTCTGCCGGCTCAGTTCCGCGCGGGCGGTCTTCTGGGACTCGGAGACGTTGACCAGGCTGCGCATGACCTGACGGGCCTGGGACGCCTCGTTCAGGGCCTGGTCGGGGTGGTCGCCGAGCAGCAACTGGATACCGGTGGCGGCGAGATCACCTCCGCGGTACTGCGACCGGGCTGCGGCGCCGCCGAGTTCGTGCAGATCGTCCACCCGGTCCTCGGCGCGGGCCAGGCCCTTGCGGAGGGACTTGAGCCGCTTCTCCTGCTTGGTGGCCTTCTCGTTCGCGGTGTTGTACGCCTCGGTGGCGATCTCCGCCGTGCGGTAGAGGCCGTCCAGTTCGGTGCGGATGTCCTCGATCGACTTGTCGCTCTGGGGGTCGGGGTCGCCGGGGGCCGCGTAACTCGGGCCGGATATCAGGGCGATGGTGAAGGCGAGGGTGGTTATGGTGGCGCGACTCCGCAACCGTCTGCCGCCGGTCGACACGTTCATCAGCTCCACTTTCAGAGGTCACGTGCGGGTTGCTCGGGCGGACTTCTTGCGTGTCGCTGTCGCCACCGCGGTTTGTGCGGAGGGTCGTTCGACCCTCGAACACACTACCTTCCCTCTTCTCCCCGGCCCCTGCGTCCCCACGCGTGTCAACCTGCCCGCAGGCAACTTTTCTTTTGCCGTACGCCTTTGGGGCGGGGCCCGGCTGTTCGGCGGCGGGCGGGTGAGGGCTGGCCGCGCCGTTCCCCGCGCCCCTGGGGGGTGGTGGACTCCGGCCGGGGTGTCGGGTGCGGGCCGACGGGGGCTGGGTGCGCCGTTCCCCGCGCCCCTAGGGGGTGGGGGGTCCGGCAGGTTGTCGGCTGCGGGTCGTGTGTGGCTGGGTGCGCCGTTCCCCGCGCCCCTGGGTGGGGTGTCGGTGGGTTGTTGGCTGCGGGGCGTCTTGGGCCCGGGAGCAGGCAGGCGGGCCCGCTTTTAGGGGCGCGGGGAACTGCGCACCCAGCCCCGGCCGGGCCGCACCCGACGAACCACGCGCAGACCGGAGTGGGTGCGCAGGCTCGCCTCTAAGGGGCGCGGGGAACTGCGCGATCAAGCCCCACCGGCCCGCACTCGACAGACCTCGCCCGGTCAGGGGGCCAGGACTGCCTCCTGGGTCGCGGAGCGCTTCGGGTGGTGGCGGCGGAGGTTCGTCGCGAGGATCCGGTCCAGCGTCCGATCGGACAGCATCCGGACCAGCCGAGTGATCACCGCGGCGTCCAGACCCGCCGTGTAGCGCGTGCGCGGCCTCCGCACCGTCACGGCCTTCGCGATGACCCGGGCGGCGGCATCGGCGGTCAGACCCGACGCCGTACCCGAGGCCATGAACCTGTTGTTCGCCCGGACCAGACCGCCGTAGCGCGCGTCATGCTCCGGCGTCATCCGGGCGGCCAACCGGTTCGCCGTCTCGATCCCGCGGGCGGCCATCTCCGTACGAACGCCGCCGGGCTGGATCACGACCACCCGCACACCCATCGGCGCCATCTCCCGGCGGAGCGAATCACTGACCGCCTCCATCGCGAACTTCGCGCCCGCGTACGCCCCGTACGTGGCCATGGCGACCTTGCCGCCGACCGAACTGATGTTGATCACGCGGCCCTTGCTGCGCAGCAGGGCAGGCAGGAGTGCCTGGGTGAGGGCGATGTGGCCGAACAGGTTGACTTCGAACACCCGCCGCCACTCCGCCATCGGCAGGGCTTCGACCGGGGCGTTCACCTGGATACCGGCGTTGTTGACGAGTGCGTGCAGGGCGCGCGGGTCCTCGGCGACCCGCGCGGCGAGCGCTGCCACCTGCTCGGGCTCGGTGATGTCGAGGATGACCGGCTCGATGCCGGGCGCCCGGATGGCGTCGGCGCACGCCGGCCAGGACGTGGAAGCCCTGACGAGCCAGTTCGCGGGCCGCGGAAGCGCCCATGCCCGTGGAGGCGCCGGTCACGACGATCAGCTTCTGGGGCTCATGATTTTCGGATGACGTTGTCACCTTGGTTACGGTACCGGTTCAGGTGACGCTGTCAACTGTATGATGGGAGCCATGGTCACCCGAGCGGAATCCGCCGCCGCCACCCGCCGTGCTCTGCTCGACGCCGCCGCCGAGCTCCTCGACCTCGGCGGGCCCGAGGCCGTCACCCTGCGGGAGGTGGGCGCGCGGGCCGGTGTGAGCCGAGGGGCGCCGTACCGGCATTTCACGGGCAAGGACAGCCTGCTGACCGCCGTCGTGACCGAGGGGTGGGAGCGGATCGCCGACCAGGTGCACACCCTGCGGACCGATCCGGCCCCGTCGACCTCCGAGAAGCTGCGCGGCGCCCTGCGCGCCCTCATCGGCTTCGGCCGGGAGCAGCCGCACCTCTACCTGATGCTGTTCAGGCGCCGCGGACACCGCCCCGAGGAGCTCGGCGAAGGGCTCGATCACGTCCGGCGTCAGCTGTGCGGGCCGGCGAACGACCCGGCTCTGGACCGTATGCGCGCGGCCGGACGTTTCCAGGGCGAGTTCCTGGCCATCGTCACCGACCTCGTCGGGGAGCGGAACACGCCGCACTACGGCGCCCTGCTGCTGGCCGGTGCCCACGGCATCGCGGACATGGAGCTGAGCGGCCACCTCGACACGGACGGGCTGCGCACCACCGCGGACGAGCTCGTCGACACCCTCGTACGCATGGTCGCGAACGTCGGCGACGGGGCGTAGCGGCGCTCTTCATGACTTGCTTTCGCGACAACCTGTCGTAATGTTTACGACAGGTTGTCGCATAAAAGTATGGACATGGAGAGAGGTACCGCTCGTGAACGCCACCGATCACGCCGAAATCATCCAGCTCTTCGGCCGCTACGCAGACATCGCGGACAAGAAGGAGTTCGACGAGCTGCCCGGGCTCGTGCACGCAGACCCGTTCACGATCGATTTCGAGTCGGTCACCGGCATGCCGCCGATGGAAACGCCGCTCGGTGACTACGTCGAGGTCCTCCGCGGTGCCTTCGCGCGCTTCGTGGCGACTCACCACGCCATCACGGGCCATGTCGTCGAGATCGACGGCGACCGCGCGACGATCCACGCGCACGTCCGTGCCGAGCACTGGCTCCCGGCGGAGCTCCCCGCCGGCGGGCCCAACCGCTGGCTGGTGGTCGGCTTCTACGACAACGAGGCGGTCCGTACGGCGGACGGCTGGCGCTTCAGCCGTGTGAAACTCACCGCGACCTATCAGGAGAACGCGCACCTGGTGAGCGCGGCCCTGCCCGCCGAGTAGGAGCTCTGGCGGCGAGGGCTCGACCCCGGGCGACGGGGGAGCCGCGGTGGAAGGAGAATGACCGGATGCCGCGTATTCGGGGAGCCAGCATCGAGGAACACCACGAGATGGTGTGGGCCGACCTCGCCGAGGCGACGCGGCAGCTGCTGCTGGAGCGCGACTACGACTCGATCAACATGGGCCATATCGCGGCCCGGGCCGGGCTCGCGCGCAACACCCTGTACAACTACGCGCGTGACAAGAGCGCCCTGGTCCTGGCGCTGACCGAGAGGGCGAGTCGGCCCGCGGTCGAGCGGGTGGCGGCGATCGCCGGGCGGTCCGCGGAGCCGGCGGCGGTGCGGATGCGGGAGATCGTCGAGGCGGTCCTGGAGGCGTCCATGGACCGGGCCATGCAGCCGATGTTCCGGCCGGGGAACGGGGCGCTGGTCGCGGAGTTGCCGGACGGGCCCGACAATCCGTTCCACGCGATCGTCCTCACGGTGGAGGACGTCGTCCGGGACGGTGTCGCGGGCGGGGAGTTTCGGGACGTGGGTGATGTGCGGCTTGTGGTGGAGCTGTTGTCGGGGGCGATGCGTGCGGGGGCCGAGCGGGTCGGCAGGGACCCTGACGCTTTTGCGGCCACGGTCCGCGCGGCCCAGACAATAGTCCTGGCCTCCCTGACCCACCCGGCCCCTTAGCGCAGGGGCGGTGCGTGGTCCGTCGGCTGCGGGCCGGTGGGGCTTGATCGCGCAGTTCCCCGCGCCCCTTGAAGGCGGGTCTGTGCGCCTGCTTCGGTCGGCGCGGGGATTTGTCGGGTGCGGGCCGGTGGGGGCTGGTCGCGCAGTTCCCCGCGCCCCTTGAAGGCGGGTCTGTGCGCCCACTCCGGTCGGCGAGTTCGTCGGGTGCGGCCCGGCCGGGGCTGGGTGCGCAGTTCCCCGCGCCCCTAAAAGCGGGCCCGCCTGCCTGCTCCCGGGCCCAAGAGGCCCCGCAGCCAACAACCCACCGACACCCCGACCCACCCAGGGGCGCGGGGAACGGCGCACTCAGCCACGCACGGCCCGCAGCCGACAACCTGCCGGACCCCCCACCCCCTAGGGGCGCGGGGAACGGCGCACTCAGCCACGCACGGCCCGCACCCAACACACCACCAGACACCCCCACCCCCCTAGGGGCGCGGGGAACTGCGCACCCAGCCCCCGTCGGCCCGCAGTCGACACCCCGGCCGGAGCCATCCCCACCCCCCACCCCGGCCGGAGGCCACCCCGTTACCGCCCCAGCACCACCGTCGCCGACGAGCAGAACCATCCGCCCGTCCCCGACGCCACCGCCAGTTCGGGCAGGCGTCCGCCACCGCGGTGGACCTGCCGGTCACCCGCCTCGCCGCGCAGCTGCCGTACCGCCTCGACCAGCAGGAACAGCCCCCGCATCCCGGGATGCTGCGCCGACAGCCCGCCCCCGTCCGTGTTGACCGGCAGCTCCCCGCCCGCCACCCGCAACCGCCCCTTCTCCACGAACGCCCCGCCCTCCCCCTTCCCGCAGAAGCCGAGATCCTCCAGCGTCACGAGCGTCATGTACGTGAAGGCGTCGTAGATCTGCGCCAGGTCGATCTCCCCGGGCCGGACTCCCGCCCGTTCGAAGGCGATCCGCCCGCTCACCGCCGCCGGCGACACCGTGAAGTCCGGCCACTCGGACATCGTCGTGTGCGAGACGTGCTCGCCGGTGCCGAGGACCCAGACGGGGGCCGTACGGCAGTCCCGTACGTACTCCTCCGCCACCAGTAGCACCGCCGCCCCGCCGTCCGACCGCAGACAGCAGTGCAGCTTGGTGAAGGGGTCCGCGATCATCGGGCCCGACAGGACGTCGTCGACCGTGATCGGGTCGCGGAACATCGCGTCGGGGTTGAGCGCCGCGTTCTCCCGCGCCTGCACGGCCACCGACGCCAACTGCTCCAGCGTGGTGCCGTATTGGTGCATGTGGCGCCGCGCGGCCATCGCGTACTTGGCGATGAGCGTGTGCCCGTACGGGACCTCGAACTGGAGCGGACCCCGGGCGCCGAAGGAGAGGTTGCCGGTGCGGCGGCCCGCCCTGATGTCCGCGCGGGCCGTGGACCCGTACACCAGCAGGACCGCGTTGGCGTGGCCCGCCGCGATCGCGTCGGCCGCGTGCGCCGCCATGACCTCCCACGTCGATCCGCCGACGGACGTCGAGTCGACCCAGGTGGGACGCAGGCCCAGGTACTCCGCCACCTCGGTCGGCGCCAGTGTGCCGAGGCCCGCCGAGGCGAAGCCGTCGATCACCGACCGGTCGAGACCCGAGTCGGCCAGCGCCCTGCGGGCGGCCTGGGCGTGCAGCGCGTACGGCGTCGCCTCGTCCACGCGGCCGCAGTCGGAGAGGGCCACGCCGACGACGGCCACCTCGCGCCGCGACGGGCCGGGCCGGAGTCTCGGGGTCATGGAATCTGACGGTACATCAGATACAGGGCTGCGCGGGAGGTGTCGTGGGCCTGTGCATCTGGTGGACATCGCTCTAATATGACGGGCCGTCAGATCAGGGAAGCGGACGCCGGACACCCGGCCCGGGGAGGAGCCCGCCGATGGACGCAACCTTCACCGCGGAACAGGACCAGATCCGCCGCACCCTGCGTGAGCTGCTCCTCAAGCGCTGTGGCCCGGAGGAGGTCAGGGCCGCCGTGCGGACCGCGGACGGCTACGACCCCGGCCTGTGGGAAACCCTCGCGCAGCGACTCGGCCTGCCCGGCCTCGCACTCCCCGACGCCTACGGGGGAGTCGGAGCGACGGTCACCGAACTCGCACTCGCCGCGGAGGAGTTGGGGCGGGCCCTGGCCCCCTCCCCGCTGCTCGCGACCGCCGTCCTGAGCGCGCCTCTCGTACTCGCCCTCGGCAGCGGGAGCCAGCGTGCCGCCCTGCTGCCCCGTCTCGCCTCCGGCGAACTCACCGCCGCCCTCGCCGTACCGGGGGCCGGGCTGACCACCGCCCTCGGCCTCACCGGCGACAACCGCGGCGACTGGGCGGGCGGCGGGCGGGCCGGCGGCGTACAGGCGCGGCAGGCCGACGGCGGGTGGCGGCTGTACGGGCAGGCCGACCAGGTGCTCGACGGGCACAGCGCGGACCTGCTGGTCGTCGCCGCGCACACCGGGGGCTTCGCCCGCTCGCGCACCCTCTTCTTCCTCGTGCGGGAGGGGGCGACCCGCGTACGGCAGACCTCCCTCGACGAGACCCGGTCGCGGAGCCGTGTCCAACTGCGGGATGTGAGAGCCGAGTTACTGGGGGACGGGAAACGCGCTGATGTCGGCGCCGTGCTCGCCCGCGTGGGGGACTCCGCCGCGGCCGTCCTCGCCGCGGAGGCCGTCGGGGCCGCCGACCGCGTACTGGAGCGGACCGTGGAGTACGTCAAGCAGCGTGAGCAGTTCGGGCGGGCGATCGGGTCGTTCCAGGCGGTGAAGCACCGGCTCGCCGACCTGTACGTGCAGGTCCAGGGCGCGCGCTCCGCCGCCTACTACGCGGCCTGGGCCACCGCCGAGGGCAAGGAGAGGGTCGGTGGGCTCGCGCTCGCGCAGGCTCTGGAGGCGCTGCGCGTCTGCGCCTCCGAATCCGTCCAGCTGCACGGCGGGATCGGGTTCACCTGGGAGCACGAGGCGCACCTGTACTTCAAGCGGGCGGCCGGTGACGAACTGCTCTTCGGACCGGTGCACCGGCTGCGCGCGTACGCGGCCGAGGAAGCGCGGCTCTTCGGCGGCGGGGAGGTGGCGGTCTGATGCCCACGCCTCCTTCGGGCTCCGGGCAGCCTCCGCGGCGCCCCGGCGTCCGGCTGGTGCAGAAGGTGTCCTCGACCCGGGGTTTCGCGAAGGTCGCGCCCCATGTCGTTCCGGCACTCGACCGTGCGGTGCACCGGCTCACCCGTGGAAAAGTGCTGCTCAGCGCGCAGATGCTGCCCGGTGTCATCCTTACGGCGCGGGGTGCGAGGAGCGGGCTGCCCAGGCGTACGCCACTCGCCTGCATGCCGGAGGAGGAGCGAACGGAGGCTCGGGCGGAGGGCCGCTCGGGTGAGGGGGCGGTCGGGAGCTGGGTCCTCATCGGGTCCAACTTCGGGCGTACGGACCATCCGGCCTGGACCGCCAATCTGCTCGCCCACCCGGACGTGGAGATCAACTGGAAGGGCCGGGACATCCCGGTGACCGCCCGCCTGCTGAGCGGCGCGGAACGGGAGGCGGCGTGGCGGGCGTTGCTGGAGTTCTGGCCGCCGTACGCGACGTACCAGTCACGGGTGGAGCGGGAGATCCGGCTGTTCCGGATCGTACGGAGATGACGGACGCGCGGCGGGCACGAGGGAAAGGGCCCGGTGCGGACCCGGGAGCGCGACAGGCGGCAGTTCACCGAGGTGAACTGCCGCCTGTGTGACAGGACGGGTGCCTGGAAACGGCGAGTCGGTAACGTGCGGACCGCGCGGACTACTTGGTCGGCTTCTTGCCCGTCACGCCCAGGTGAACCAACAGCGCCAGGTTCGGCTTCAGTTCAGCCTGCTTCACGCCCCACGTCTGGAAGCCCTTCTGGTGCGAGGCCACCGCCGCGAGCATCGCCACGAGGGAGCCCGCCATCGCGGCGGGGCTGACGTCCTTGTCGACCTTGCCCTTGGCCTGGAGCTCCTTGACCGTGTCCGTGAGGGAGTTGTTCACGGAGTTGAGGATCTTCATTCGGATCTTGTAGAAGCGTTTGTCGCCCTCGGCGGCGCCCAGATCGACGACCCGGAGGATGGCATCGTTTTTGCGCCAGAACTCAAGGAATCCGTCCACGAGTTCCTGCGCGGTCTGCCAGCCCGCCTTGCCGACCCAGGAGCGTCCTTCGAGGAGCTCGGTCAACCCGGCGCCCTCCGCCGCCATTTGCTCGGCGAGCTCCAGGACGGCGCCCTCGACGTCCGGGAAATACTGGTAGAAGGTCGCCGGTGAAGTGCCCGCCTTCCGCGCGACGTCGATGACTTTGACGTCGCGGTAGGGCGAGGAGCTGAGCATCTCGCTGAGGCAGTCGAGCAGCTTCTGCCGCGTCGCCTGCCCGCGCCGACCGGCCACACGGCCGTCGACGGTACGCACTTGTCCTGTCATGCCGTCAGCTTACCGAGGGGTGATCGGAGCGCGATTCGGCCGACTGCAAATGGGGTGCGCAGGCCCGCGGGGCAGGGGCGGCGCCCGCTCTGCGGGATGCGCGAAAGGCCGTTAGCTTGGCCGCATGGCTGGATCTGAAGGCTCTGCCGCGTTCGCCGAGGGCGTCCCCTGCTGGATCGACGCCCAGCTCCCGGACGTCGAGGCGGGCAAGCGTTTCTACGGCGGACTCTTCGGCTGGACCTTCGAGCCCTTCACCCCGGCCGCCGACGGGCCGTACGCGGGTGCCGTACGGGCGCGTCTGGACGGGGAGCCCGTCGCGGCCCTCGTGCCGAAGCGGGACGGCCGGATGCCCACCGTGTGGGCGGTCTACTTCGCCACCCCGGACGCCCAGGACATGGCCGACCGCATCCGCAAGGGGGGCGGCCAGATCATCACGACACCCGTGCCCGTGGGACCGTACGGCGTCGGGGCCCTCGCCGCCGACCCCGAGGGCGCGGTCTTCGGGCTCTGGGAGGCCGGTACGCACCCCGGCTTCGGCAGGTACCGCGGTACGGGCGCCTTCAGCTGGGTCGAGCTGTACTCGCGGGACACCGCCACCGCCGACGCCTTCTACCCCGGCCTGTTCCGCGACGCCCTCTTCGGGCCCGGCGCCACCCGGGAATTCGGCCGTGCCCACATCTCCGACGTCTTCCCCGCCGAGATGCCGCCCCACTTCCTCGTGCACTTCGACGTCCAGGACTGCGAGGCCACGCTCGGCGCGGTGGTGAGGCTCGGCGGCCGGGTCCAGGCGCCGCCGTTCGAGACCTCGTACGGGCGGGTGGCCGTCGTCGGTGACAATCAGGGGGCTTCCTTCGCGTTGCTGCAGCGCCGAGACGGGTGACGAGTCGTACGAGATGGGTGACGAGTCGCGCTCCGGCGCGGAATTTCAGGTTTCTCCGCCGCTGAAATGGGCGATGCTCCGAGGTCGAAACCCGTACGGGAAGCTCTGAAAGGCACCGAAAAGCCCCGGCCGACGTTGAAAAACAAGGCAGACCAAGGGTGTTTGCCCGGGAATGGTCGGAGACATCCCGAATCGGTCCCGGGTTCGCAACCCGAGCCCCGGACAGGAAGAATCGGGGGTGCGTGCCGCCGGAGCGGCTCGGTGGTGAGACGCTGCGCAGTGGCTGGAGCGGTGGCTGGAAGCGCGGCCGCGTACGGGGAGGTGGCAGGCAAGTGGTGGATCAGCTGACACAGCACGATCCGCGGCGGATCGGGCCGTTCGAGGTGCTGGGACGGCTGGGCGCCGGCGGCATGGGGCTGGTCTATCTCGCACGCTCGGCCTCGGGCCGGCGGGTGGCGATCAAGACGGTCAGGACCGAGCTCGCCGAGGACCAGCTGTTCCGCGTCCGCTTCTCGCGCGAGGTGGAGGCGGCCCGCGCCGTCTCCGGCTTCTACACGGCGGCCGTCGTCGACGCCGACGCGCGCGCGGCCGTGCCCTGGCTGGCCACCGCCTACGTGCCCGCGCCCTCCCTCGAAGAAATAGTGACCGAGTGCGGGCCGATGCCGGCCCAGGCGGTCCGCTGGCTCGCCGCGGGCGTCGCCGAGGCGCTGCAGTCCATCCACGGCGCCGGTCTCGTCCACCGCGACCTGAAGCCCTCGAACGTCCTCGTCGTCGAGGACGGGCCGCGCGTCATCGACTTCGGTATCGCCTCCGGTGTCTCGAACACGCGGCTGACCATGACGAACGTCGCCGTCGGCACCCCCGCGTACATGTCACCCGAGCAGGCCAAGGACTCCCGCAGCGTGACCGGCGCGAGCGATGTCTTCTCGCTCGGCTCGATGCTCGTCTTCGCCGCCACCGGACACGCGCCCTTCCACGGCGCGAACCCCGTCGAGACCGTCTTCATGCTGCTCCGGGAGGGCCCGGACCTCGAAGGTCTCCCGGCCGAGCTGCGCCCGCTGATCGAGTCCTGCATGCAGATGGACGCGACGGCCCGCCCCAACCCGGCCGACCTCCAGGCCCAGCTGGCACCCCACCTCTTCGGCTCCGGCTCCGACGACAGCGGTACCGCGTCCGCGTGGCTGCCCGAGCGGGCCGTCAGCCTGATAGAGACGCGACGCGGCGGCCGGCCGGCCCCGAAGCCCCCGTCCGGCCGCAGCGGCGGGCGCGGGGTGGCCGTGGTGCCGCCCCCGCCGCCGCACGACCCGCCGATGCCACCGCCCCTGCCGGCCGTACCGGTCGGCGCGGGCGTCGGCCGGCCCGGCGGCGCACCCGACGTCGGGCCGGTGCGCCTCGCCGGTGCCCAGGTGCCGATCGGGCCCGGCCCGCGCGTCGCCGACGCCCGCGCGGCCGCCGTGAAGGCGCCGCCCCCGGAGGCCGGACTCGCGGCCTCCTGGTCCCGCTCGCGCCCCGGCGTGAACGGCGCCGAACCCGTGGCGGCCGGACCCGTCCCCGTACCCGCGCCCGCGGCCGGACCCGACGGCGGCTCCTCCTGGCGGGCCTGGCGTTTCCGCATGTCCAACGACGTGTGGGGGACGCCCGCCGTCGCCGGGGACCTGGTCTACGTCACCTCCTTCGAGGTGCACGCCCTGGACGTGGCCACCGGCCGGCGCCGCTTCAAGACCCGGGACGTCGCCTGGTCGATGGCGGTCGCCGGAGGCCGTGTCCACGCCTCCGACGGCCCCACCCTCTTCGCCCTGGACGCCCGCGAGGGCACCGACCTGTGGCGGCTGCCGACCGACGCCTGGGTGTACTCCCTCAAGGCCGACCGGGGCACCGTCGTCACCGGCACCCGCGGCGGCGGCGTACAGGCCTGGGAGGCCGCCAACGGGCAGAAACTCTGGGAGATCACCGGCGCCCAGACCGACTTCGAGTCGCCCGAGGCCGGTCCGGCCGTCCACGACGGCACGGTCTATATCTGGAAGGACGCCCGGCTGCGCGCCCTGGAGGCCCGTACGGGGGAGGAGCGCTGGTCGTACCCGATCGGCGACGCGGCCTCCTGCGGCGGGGTGCCCGTCCGGATCACCCAGGCCGACGACGGATACGTGTACGTGTCGGCCGGGACGCGCGTCCTCGCCATCGACATCGCCGGCGGGCATGTGCGCTGGCACTTCGAGGCGCCCGCGGTGTTCCTGAGCCCGCCCACCTTCGCGCCGGGACCGGCCGTCACGGGAGGCGGGGTGTACCTCGCCGACTACCTCGGCACGGTGTACGCGCTCGACGCCACCGACGGCCGTGACCGCTGGCGCATCGCCACGGAGGCCCGCTCGTCCATCGACCCGGTGCTCGTCTCCGCCGGCCATGTCCACGTGGGCAGCGGCAAGGGGCTCTACACGCTGGACGCGGTCACCGGTACGCCGAAGTGGCGCTTCCAGGCGGGCGGCGACCTGGTGGGGGCGCCGGCCGTCGCCGACGGGCGCATCCACTTCGGCTCGACGGACCACCTGCTCTACACCCTGAAGGCCGACGACGGCCGGCTGCGGTGGAAGCTCGCCACCGGCGGTGAGATCACCGGGTCCCCGGTCGTGAAGGACGGGGTGGTGTACGCGTGCAGCAAGGATCGGTGCGTGTACGCGTTGGACGCGGAGAAGGGGACGGGGACGGCCCGTTCCTGAACGGGCCTGGTCCCCCGGGCGGAGGGCGGGGGCTTGGGGCCGTGGGTGCGTGCGGGCCCGTCGTGGCTGGTCGCGCAGTCCGGAGGACATCGGCGCCCTGCACGAGTGAGCCCCCGGGAGCGGGTCCCGGGAAGCGGGCCCCCTACGCGAACCGTCCCGGTCGGCTCAGCGGGTCCGGAACTCCGTGCGGCGGGTGCCGAACAGCTCCGCCTGTGCCTCCGGTGGCAGGTTCCCGAGCGAGACCAGGTGCGGCGCCTGGGAAAGGGCCGCCGTTCGGGTCGCTTCCTGGGCCGACCAGACGGCCCGGACCGTCCCCTGCACCGCGGCGGGCGGGTAGGAGGCGATGACGGCCGCGCAGCGGACCGCCGCCGTCACCGCCTCGCCCGGCGCCGTCACCTCCGAGACCAGCCCCACCTCGTACGCCCGCCGCGCGGAGACGCGTTCGGCCGTCCCCATCAGGGCCATGCGGGCCACCTCCCCGAACGGCATCCGCTGGGCCAGGTAGACGGACTCGTACGCGTTGACCATGCCGTACGTCGTGTGCGGGTCGAAGAACGTGGCCGTCTCGTCCGCGATCACGAAGTCGGACTCGCCGATCAGATAGAACGCCCCGCCGCACGCCATCCCGTTGACGGCGGCGATCACCGGCTTCCACAGGCCGGCCGCCTTCGGGCCGATCGCGACGAGCGGATCGTCCACCATGAACGGCGACCCGGGCTGCGGCACCTCGGCGTCCCGGTCGAGCCCCGTCGAGAAGGCCCGCTCGCCCGCCCCGGTGAGGACGATCGCCCGTACGGAGTCGTCGAACCTGAACTCGGCCCAGGTGGAGGTCAGTTCGGCGGCCGTGGCGAGGTCGATGGCGTTGAGGCGGGCCGGGCGGTCGAGGGTGACGACGGCGACACCGGTGTCCTTGTCGGCGGTGATGCGCAGGGTCACGGCCGCTCCAGTACCCACCGGGGAAGCCGCGTGCCGTCCCCGCCGTCCGTGAAGACCACTTGCACCCTCGCGCCGATCCGGATCCGCTCCCGGGCGACGGAGTCGATCGGCGCGTCCGGCCCGGTGACGAGATTCCCCACCAGCCGGATGCCGGGCGCCTCCGCCAGCTCGACGACGACCACGTTGTACGGGGCCAGCGCCGCGTAGTCCGGCAGGAGAGGCGGATGCGGCACGACGTACGACCAGATACGTCCCCTGCCGCTCATCCTGCGCCACTCGCTGTCGAAGGAGTGGCAGTGCGGGCAGCAGGGCCGGGGCGGGAAACGCAGCTCCCCGCAGCCGGGTTCGGCGCAGGCCTGGACGCGCAGCTCGCCCCGGGCCGTGTACTCCCAGAACGGGGCGCCGTCGTCGTCCACGACAGGTGTGAGCATGTGGGCTCCTCGGATGCCTGTGAGGCTTCGTCGTTCGGGGCTCGGGGTCCGGTCAGTTCCTCAGGAGCAGCGCCGAGGTCGGGACCCCCTCGCCCGCCGTGACCAGGCAGGTCGCGGCGTCCGGAACCTGCGCGGTACTGGTTCCCCTGAGCTGCTTCACGCCCTCGTTGATGAGGTTGAAGCCGTGCACGTACGCCTCCGAGAGGCCGCCGCCGCTCGTGTTCAGCGGAAGCCGTCCGCCGATCTCCAGGGCGCCGCCCTCGGTGAACGCCCCGCCCTCGCCCCGGCCGCAGAAGCCGTAGCCCTCCAGGGAGAGCGGTATGAGGGGCGTGAACGCGTCGTAGATCTGGGCGACGTCGACGTCCTCCGGGGTGAAGTCGGCGTGTTTCCACAGGTGCCGCGCGGCCGTCCAGGCGGGTCCTGTCAGCGGGTCGTCGTTCCAGTAGTTGACCATCCCGTGGTGCTGGGCGGGCAGGCCCTGGGCGGCCGAGTGCACGTACACGGGCCGCCGCCGGCAGTCGCGGGCCCGCTCGGCGGAGACGACCACGCAGGCCAGCGCCCCGTCCGTCTCCAGGCAGTTGTCGAAGAGGCAGAGCGGCTCGCTGATCCAGCGGGAGGTCATATACATGTCCCGGGTCAGCGGTCGCTCGTACATCATCGCGGAGGGGTTCTGGTTGGCCCGGTTGCGGCAGGCGAGGGCGACGTTGAAGAGGTGGTCGCGGCTCGCCCCGAACTCGTGCAGATAGCGGCGGGTGAGCATGGCTATCTCGTCGGCGGGGCGCAGCAGGCCGAAGGGGCGGGTCCACTGCGCGGGGGTGGGGAGCTGGACGGCCGTGTTCTTCCACGGACGGGGTCCGCTGCCCCGCTTGCGTGAGCGCCAGGCGACCCCGACCGTGGCCTGTCCGGTGGCCACGGCGGCGGCCAGATGCGCGACGGTGGCGCACGAACCGCCGCCCCCGAAGCCGACCTTGCTGAAGAAGCTGAGGTCGCCGAACCCGACGGCCTTGGCGACCTCGACCTCGTCGGTCTCCTCCATGGTGTAAGAGGCGAGCGCGTCGACCTCGGCCGGGGAGATCCCCGCGTCGTCGAGGGCGGCGAGGATCGCCCGGCAGGCCAACGCCTTCTCGCTCTCGGGGAGTTGCTTGGCGAAGGGGGTCTGTCCGATCCCGACGACGGCGGTGGCGTCCTTGAGTCCCGCTGCACCGGTGCCTGCCATGGGCACACCTCCACGACGGTCCACGAATGCTGACAGGGCGTCAGGCTACAGCTAATCTGACGGGTAGTCAGGTAGTCGGCCGATGGCCGATCGGTCGGTGGAGGGGAGGCCTGCTGTGCGCGGTGACTTGGAGTGGGAGACGATCCCGGGGCTCGTGCGAGCGGCGGCCGAGCGGTACGCGGACGTGGAGGCGGTCGTGGAGGGCCGTACCCGGGTCACGTACGCGGAGCTGGGTGCCCGGGTGGAACGCGCGGCGGCGGCCTGCGTCGCGAACGGCGTGGCACCCGGTGACCGGGTGGCCATCTGGGCGCCCAACACCCTGGAATGGATCGTGTCCGCTCTGGGCGCGGTCTCGGCGGGCGCGGTCCTCGTCCCGCTGAACACCCGCTTCAAGGGGGCGGAGGCGGCGTACGTCCTGTCCCGGAGCCGGACGAAGCTGCTGTTCGTGACGGGCACGTTCCTGGGGACCTCGTACGTGGCGTCGCTGCGGCGGGCCTGCGCCGAGGAGCCGGCCGATGCGGGCCCCGGTTCGAGCCCGGGTTCGGGCCCGGGTTCGGGCCCCCTCCCGGGTCTTCCGCATCTGGAACAGGTGGTGGTCCTGTCCGACGACGCCCCCGCCGACTTCCGCACCTGGAAGGACTTCCTGGCGAGCGGGGACGGGGTGGGGCAGGACGAGGTACGGGCCCGGGCCTCGGCCCTCGACCCGTCGGCCCCCTCGGACATCATCTTCACCTCGGGCACCACGGGCCGCCCCAAGGGCGCCGTGATCAGCCACGCGCAGACCCTGCGGGCGTACGACGTGTGGTGCGAACTGGCCGGTCTGCGCGAGGGCGACCGCTATCTGATCGTGAACCCCTTCTTCCACACCTTCGGCTACAAGGCGGGCGTGATCGCCTGCCTGATGCGGGGCGCGACGATGATCCCGCAGCCGGTCTTCAACGTGGACACGGTCCTGGCCAACATCGCCTCGGAACGCATCTCGGTGCTCCCCGGCCCGCCCACCCTCCACCAGTCCCTCCTGGACCACCCGAACCGTGACGCGTACGACCTCTCGGCCCTGCGCCTGGTGGTGACGGGCGCGGCGGTCGTGCCGCTGCTCCTGGTGGAGCGGCTGCGGGCGGAGCTGGGTGTGGGCACGGTCCTCACCGCCTACGGCCTCTCCGAGGCGAGCGGGATCGTCTCGATGTGCCGCCGCGGCGACGAGCCTGGCGTGATCGCGTCCACGTCCGGCCGCGCGATCCCCGGCACGGAGGTGAGGGTGGTGGACACGGAGGGCGGGACGGTCCCCGCGGGCACCCCGGGCGAGGTCCTGGTCCGCGGCTTCAACATCATGCGCGGGTACTACGAGGACGCCCGCGCCACCTCGGAGGCGATGACCCCGGACGGCTGGCTCCGCACGGGCGACATCGGTGTCCTGGACGGGGCCGGCAACCTCCGGATCACCGACCGCATCAAGGACATGTTCATCGTCGGCGGCTTCAACGCGTACCCGGCGGAGATAGAGCAGCTCCTGGGCCTGCACCCGGACGTCGCGGACGTGGCGGTGATCGGCGTCCCGGACGCCCGGCTCGGCGAGGTCGGCAAGGCGTATGTCGTCCGGCGGCCGGGCGTGGCGCTCACCGGCGACGACCTGACCGCCTGGGCGCGCCGCGAGATGGCGAACTACAAGGTGCCCAGGACGGTGGAGTTCGTGGGTGAACTGCCGCGGAACGCGAGCGGGAAGGTCGTGAAGGGGGAGCTGCGGAGGCGCCGTTGAGGGGCCCTGCCTGCTCTTGACGCTGTTGGCGGGTCCGGCGAGGCGAGTGTGTGGTGGTACGTCTTCGATCAGCGGTCGATGGCGGCCATGCTGTCCGCGTCGTAGCGCTCGCCGGAGGCCGGGGGCAGGTCGTTCAGGCGGGCGACGTGGCCGGCAGTGAGCTCGATGTGGTCGGCGGCGGCGTTCTCCTCCAGCCGGGCGACTCGCTTGGTGCCGGGGATGGGCGCGATGTCGTCACCCTGGGCGAGCAGCCAGGCCAAGGCGACCTGTGCGGGCGTGGTGTCGATCTCGGCGGCTACGGCCCGGACCTCGTCGACGATTCGCAGGTTGCGTTCCAGGTTGCCGTCGGCGAAGCGGTGGTTGGTGCGGCGCCAGTCGTCGGTGTCAAGATCGTTCAGGGAGCGGATGTCGCCGGTCAGGAAGCCACGGCCGAGCGGGGAGTACGGCACGAAGCCGATACCCAGTTCGCGCAGGACGGGCAGGATCTCGGCCTCCGGGTCGCGGGTCCACAGGGAGAATTCGGACTGGACCGCGGTGACCGGATGCACGGCGTGAGCGCGGCGGATCGTGTCGGGGCCGGCCTCGGACAGGCCGATGTGGCGGATCTTGCCTTCGGCCACCAGTTCGGCCAGCGCGCCGACGGTCTCTTCGATGGGCGTGCCGGGGTCCACCCGGTGCTGGTAGTAGAGGTCGATGTAGTCGGTACCCAGGCGCTTCAGTGATCCCTCCACGGCCAGGCGGATGTTGGCCGGGGTGCTGTCCGGAGCCGTGCCGCCGGTGTGGGAGAGCAGTCCGAACTTGGTGGCCAGCACGACCTCGTCCCGGCGCCCCTGCACGGCCCGGCCGACCAGCTCCTCGTTGATGAAGGGGCCGTACCCCTCGGCGGTGTCGACATGGGTGACCCCGAGATCCAGAGCGCGGTGGATCGTGCGGATCGACTCGTCGTCGAACTGGCCGGCGCCGGTGTAGAACGCCGACATTCCCATGGCTCCGAGACCGATGCGCGAGACCTTGAGGCTGCCGAGCGAAGTGATTTTCATGGCGCGGACTTCCCTTCCCATTACTTAAGTACCGGTCGGTGCGGAACAATAACACATCAAGACCGTCCGGTACTGAACTCCTTTCGCCGCCTGGGGAGGATGAAACTGCTGGTCAGCGCAGATCTGTACCGAGGGGTACGCTTGTGGCATGGGTGACTCACGTGGGGCCGTCATGGGTCGGCCTCGGGGATTCGACATCGACCAGGCGCTGGAACGGGCGATGCGGGTGTTCTGGGCGCGAGGGTACGAGGGCGCAAGCCTCGCTGAACTGACCGGCGCCATGGGGATCACCAAGACGAGCGTGTATGCGGCCTTCGGCAACAAGGAGCAGTTGTTCCGCAAGGCCCTCCAGCGCTACGGCGCGGGGCCGGCCGCCTATGTCGCGCGCGCCCTGGAGGAGCCCACCGCACGGGCTGTGGCCCTGGCGTTCCTCCGCGGAGCGGTCCGCACCACGACCCCTCCCGGCGGCCCCTCCGGGTGCCTGGCCGTGCAGGGTGCGCTGGCGTCGAGCGACGAGAGCCGGGTTGTCCACGACCTGCTCGTCGACTGGCGCAACGACGCCGGGGCCCACCTTGAGGAGCGCTTCCGGCGCGCCGTCGACGAGGGTGATCTTCCGCGCGGTGCCGAGCCTCGGCGTCTTGCCCGGTTCGTCATGACGATCGGTTTCGGCATCGCGGTGCAGGCCGCCAACGGCCTCGGTCCCGCCGAGCTCGATGAGATCGTCGACACGGCGCTGCTCGGCTGGCCTGCATAGCGGCTGCACCCCTTGGCTCGCCCTGGTGAGGCGTTCTCCGCGCATGGGGGCCGTGACGGTGCGGCAAAACTTCGGTACCGTTCGGGACAGAAGTATCGGACAGTGGTTCCTCCCCTGCCGACGATCACCGCGACGACGCCGTCGAGGGCCGTCGCGAAACACCGCGCATGACCTCCGCTCCGGGGGCCGAAGAAGGAGATCATGTCCGACACCGACACCGACACCGACACCGACACCGACCTGCGCGAGTTCTACCTGCGCTACATCGGGGCGCTCAACGCCCACGAGATCTCCCGCATGGACGAGTTCATCAACGACGAGACCACCCTGAACGGCGAGCGGGGCACTCGGGACCAGGTCGTCGCTGTGCTGAACAGCGACATCGACGCGGTCCCGGACTTCCACTGGGAGCCCCGGGAGATCGCGGTCGATGGTGATCGCCTGGCCGCCCGTCTGACCAACACGGGCACGCCCGCCAAGGAGTGGCTCGGCGTGGCTCCTACCGGCGCCTCGTTCGAGATCGTCGAGTACGCCATCTATCAGGTCCGTGACGGGCGGTTCGTGCACATGACGGCCCTGCACGACGCCGAGACCCTGAGGCGGCAGCTCGGTGCCTGAGGCCCGTAAGCCGATCGGCGTCGGCATCGTCGGCCTGAGCGCCGCGGGAGGCTGGGCGGCCGGGGCCCATCTGCCCGCGCTGAGCGCCGTCGACGGGATCGAGCTTCGCGCGCTGGCGGCGAGCTCCGAAGCCTCGGCCCAGGCCGCGGGAGCGGCGTACGGCGTACCCGCGTACACGTCGGTCGAGCAGCTCGCCGGCGACGAGAACGTCGACCTCGTCGTTGTCGCCGTCAAAGTGCCCCAGCATCGCGAACTCGTGTTGTCCGTGCTGAAGGCGGGAGTGCCGGTGCTCTCCGAGTGGCCGCTCGCCGCCGACCTGCGCGAGGCCGAGGAGATGGAGCGTGCCGCCGGGACGACGCGCACCTTCGTCGGTCTTCAGGGACGCTCCTCGCCCACCTTCCGCTGGCTGGCCGACCTCGTGTCCGAAGGATTCGTGGGGGAAGTGCTCTCCGCCACCGTCGTGGCGTCTTCGACCGAATGGGGCACTCCGGTGTCTCCGGACATGGTCCACACGCTCGACCGCAAGCTCGGGGCCACGATGCTGACCATCGCGTTCGGACACGCGATCGACCTGGTGTCGATGGTCGTCGGCGAGCTTCAGGAAGTGGTCGCCACGACCGCGACCCGGCGCCGCCAGGTTCCCCTCGGACTCACCGGGCAGGTCGTTCCGATGACCGCCGAGGACCAGATCGCGATCTCGGGCACCGTGGCGGGCGGGGCGATCCTGTCCGTCCACCACCGTGGAGGCGCGGCATCAGGCGCAGGGTTCTCCCTGACCATCGACGGCACGGAGGGGAGACTTGAGATCACCGGCGCAGAGTTCCCGCACATCGGTCCGGTCACGGTGCGTGGCACACGCGGCGGCGGTCGGCCTAGGAAGGTCACGCTGCCCAGTGGCTACGACGACCATCCCGGCCTGACCGGAACAGCGATCCACACTCTGGCGCACGCCTACGCCGCGATTCGGGACGACCTCATCCACGGAACGGCTGTCGCCCCGGACTTCACCCACGCAGTCAAGCGCCACCGGCTCCTTGACGCGATCGTACGGTCCGCCGCCACGGGCCGACGAAAAGCCCTCCATCCTTAGCCGCGCGGCCAGGCGATTGCGACACCGTCCGACATCACTTCGCCACATCGGCCCCTGCCATGTGTGCCGGCGTGCTCGCCCTCGCCCGTCGCCTGCTGGACGACCCGGCCTCGCCGTACACCGAGGTCCGCTTCGCCGGGCTTCGGCTCGCCGAGTGCCTGTCGGACGCCCTGCGCGTCGACGGAGTTCCCTGGTCATGACCGCCCGCCATCCCCGTCATTCGCGCTATTCGCGGGCCGACAGCGCGTGGGCCGGTGCCGTGCGCAGCGCCTGCCGGGTGGGGAGTTCGACCGTGACGAAGGCCGTGCAGATCACGGTCAGCGCGACGGCCGGGAGCAGCCACAGCGGGCCGGCGGGCCAGGGCCGGTCCAGGAAGCCGATGCCGAGCAGTGCGAGGGGGATCGCGGACAGCAGCAGTCCGGTGACGAGGGCGCCGATCCCGATCACCGCGGCCTCGCGGCGCATCATCGCGAGGATCTGGCGCGGGGTCGTGCCGTTGAGGCGGAGCGTGGCGATCTCGTGGCGCCGCTGGGCGGTCGTGGCGACCAGCTTGTTGGCGATGCTGAGGAGGAGGTAGCCGAGGAGCACGATGATGGTGGCCAGGTTGATCCAGACCGTCGCCGGCGCGTCGCTCAGGCTGTCGCCGCCTCCGGTGTCGGTGGACTCCACGGCCAGCCCGGGGCGGGACGCGGCGAGCGCGGTGAGGCCGCGCTCGGCGGCGGCGGTGCCGTCGGTGCGTACGAGAATGCTCTGGTCGAGGCCGGCCGTGGTGTGGCCTTCTGCGAGGTCGTGGGAGACGGCGACCGGGCCGAAGCCGAGGCCGCGGTCGTAGACGGCGACGACCTCGGGCCTGACCGTGCTGCCGTCCCCGAGGACCAGGTCGATCCGCTTGCCGACACCGGCGTCGCGGGAGCGGGCCACCTCGCTGTCCACGGCGACCGTGTCACCGGTGAGCCGGGCCAGGCTGCCGTCCCGTACCCCGAGGTCCAGGACGTCCGGCGCGGCCGGAGTGAGGATCATCGCCGAGCTCGACTCGACCTCCGGTTCGCCGAACATCTCGTACTCCCACACGACCGTCGTGCTGCCGGCCGGGGCCGCCGCCCGTACGCCGTCGGTCTTCTCGACGGCGGCCAGGGTGCCGGCGGGCACGCCGCCGAGTCCCGGCGCGGTCAGCCGCTGCTGGGCGAGGGTGCCGGTGCGGGTGTCCTGCGCGGTGGCGCTCATGACGGTCGTCTGGGCCAGGGTGTAGGTCAGGACGAACACCACCGCCATGGCGAGGGCGCTGACGACCCCCGAGAGCCGCAGGGCGTACCCGCGGACGTTCGCCACCGCGAGCCAGGTCGGGGCCGAGACCCCGGGCCGCAGCCGCCGGGCCGCCGTGTCACCGACGCCCTTGACCAGGGCAGGGCCCGCCAGGGCCAGCCCGATCGCGCCGATGATGCCGGCCATGGAGGTGGCCGCCGCGCCGAGGACCGTACGGCTCAGCAGCGGCACCGCCGAGAGGCTCATGGCGGCGACGATCAGCAGCAGCCCGGCGCGCGCCCGGATCTTCGACGGGGTACGGGGTTCGCTGCGCGACTCCGCGACCGCCTCGGTGGCCGGCATGCGCGAGGTGCGCCACGCGGCGCTCCGGGCCGACACCTGGACGGCGAGGCCCAGGAGGAGGACGGCGGCGAGCGCGGGCAGCGGGCTGTAGGTGAGCGGCAGGGCGTCCGGGATGACCTCGCGGTCGACGAGCAGCCGCCGGAACTGCCCGGCCAGCAGATAGCCGAGGCCCACGCCGGGTACGACCGCCACGGCGGCGATGACCGAGGCCTGGGTGGCCGCGAGTCGCCTGATCTGCTTCGGGGTGGCGCCGACGGCCCGCATCAGGGCCAGGTCGCGGCGCTGGCCGCCGATCGACACGGCCAGGGCGCTCGCCAGCACGAACCCGATGATCATCATGATGATCCCGGAGAGCGAACCGGCGAGCAGGATCAGCAGCGAACGGGCCGCGCCCGCGCCGGGGGAGGCGATGTCCCCGCGTTCGGAGCCGGTGGAGGCGATCAGGTCGGCGCCCGCCTTGCCGGAGGTGGTCGTGCCTGCCTTCCTGATGGTCTCGCGGGCCGCGTCGGCCACCGACTTCTCGGCGCCGGGCTCGGTGCGCAGGCCGACCAGGTCCACGGTCCCGGCACGCTCTCCCGTGTCGCGCCCGGACAGCCGCAGGGCCGTCGGATCGGCGAACAGGAGACCGGCGCCCGGGGCGTCGACCACGGCCGTGACGCGGTACGCGGTGGCGGACCGGCCGGCCGCGACGACCTCGACCCGGTCGCCGACCCGGACACCCGCGGCCTCGGCGGTCGCCCTGTCCAGCGCCACCTCGCCGGTCCCGGACGGCTTGTCGCCGTCGACCTTCGGGTCCGCGAGCAGCTTCGTCGAGGACCAGCCGTGACCGGCCGCCTGCGGTTCCTCGACCGGTACGACCCGGCCGTCGGCGTCGATCACCGCGGCGGGGAAACCGACGTCGCCGACCGCGGCGCTCACGCCGGGCAGTTCCGCGAGCCGGTCGACCAGCCCGGCCGGGACCGTGCCGCGCTCCGGGAGCGCGATCGGCAGGTCGCCCGGCGGATGGAAGCTCTGGTCGGTGGAGACCACGACGTCGGCTCCGGCGAGCCGGCCGGCGGGCAGCTGGGAGCGCAGACCCGACTCGGCCAGGATGCCCGTGCCGGTGATCAGTGCAGCGCCGCCGAGTACCGCGCACGCCACCGCCAGCAGGGCGGTGATCCGGTGTCCTGCCATACGGACCGCGAGATGCAGCATGGTTCTAGACCTCTCCCAGCTTGACGAGACGGTCGGCCAGTTCGGGGGCGGTGGGCCGGTACAGGCGTTCGACCACCCGGCCGTCGGCCATCACCAGCGCGTGGTGCGCCTGGGCGGCGGCGGCCGGGTCGTGGGTGACCATCACCACCGTCTGGCGCAGTTCGTCGACGAGTTCACGCAGCAGGCCGAGCACCTCGTGGGCGCTGCGCAGATCCAGCGCGCCGGTCGGTTCGTCGGCGAACACGACGGCGGGCTTGGCCACCAGCGCCCGTACGATCGCGGCCCGTTGCTGCTGGCCGCCGGACAGCTCGGCGGGCCGGTGCGACAGCCGGTCGCCGAGGCCGACCCGGTCCACCAGCGTCCGCAGCCACTCGCGGTCCGGGGCCCGTCCCGCGAGGCGCAGGGGCAGCGTGATGTTGTCGGCGATGCTGAGGGCGGGGACCAGGTTGTAGGACTGGAACACGAAACCGATGTGCTCGCGGCGCAGTTCGGTGCGGCGGGTCTCGTTGAGCCCGCCGATCTCGCGCTCGCCGATGCGGATGCTTCCCGAGGTGGGGGAGTCGAGGCCGGCGGCGCAGTGCATCAGCGTGCTCTTGCCGGACCCGGAGGGCCCCATCACGGCGAGGAACGTGCCGTGCTCCACGGTCAGCGACACGTCGTCGAGGGCGCGGACGCCTCCCGCGTACGTCTTGCTGACGTTCGCCAGCGTGATGGCCGGAGCGGTCGGCGCCGCCATCGGGTGGCCGGCTCCCGCGAGGACCCCGCTCATCGCCGGCCCCGCAGGTGACGCACGACGAGCACCGACGCGCTGAGCCCGGTGACCGCGCCGCAGACCAGGTGGACCTGGGTGGACGCGGCGCTGTACGAGGCCGCCATGTTGCCGACGGTGCTGACGACCAGCACCAGCCACAGCACGCCACGCACGAAGCGGTCCCAGGTGATGGCCTCCCGGCCGGCGTCCTGCCCCGCCGGGTCCGTGCTCTCGGTGAGGTCTTCGAGGCGGTAGGGGTCCGTCGTCGTCATCGCTGTCCCTCTTCGGAGTCTTCGAGCTCTTCGGACCCTGCGCGGTCCTCGCCGCGGGTCTCGCTGTCGTGCTTCGAAGTTACGGATCAGGGCCCTGCCCGGCCGAGCCCGCCAGCAGCCCGAGTGGGGGTACAGCAGGCTGTACCTCTACGCTCCTGCCACGGCCGTGAACCGGTCGCCCGCACAGGGATCTTGGCGAGCGGGTAACGGGAGAGGAGGGGCGGATGCCGACCTCGAACCGGCACGACGTACCGGACGAGGGTGGCGGGGGCAGGCCCGGGATCCGGGCCGCCGTGGTCCGGGCTGCCGGTGCGGCCGTCGCCGCTCTGGAACAGCTCGTCGGCGGACTCGGTACCGCGCTGATGGCGCTGCTCGTGCTGCTCTGGGCGGCCGTGACCGCCGTGACGTCCCTGGTGGGCGTCGGACTGCTGATGGCACCGCTCGTCCTGCGTGCCCTGCACTCGCTCGCCGGACGCGAACGCGACCGGCTCGGCCGTTGGGGACCCGAGGTCATCGGCCCGGACCCCGCGCCGACCCGGCTGCGGCCCGCCGTCGTCGACCCGACCACGCGCCGCGAACTGCGCTGGCTGGCCCGGCACGCCTCGCTCGGACTGCTGCTCGGCCTCGGTGGTCTGCTGCTGCCGCTGCTGGCCCTGCGCGACGCGCTCTTCCCGCTGTACTGGCGGCTGCTGCCGGAGGGTGCGACCAGTACGTCCCTGGGGATAGGGGTCGCGCAGACCTGGGCGGACGCGACCGCCGCCGCCCTGCTGGGGCTCGGCTGGACCGCCATCATCCTCGGTCTCAGCCCCGGCATGGCGCGGCTCCAGGCCGGGCCGGGACGCGCCCTCCTCGCGGCCGGGCCCGACACCGACCTGTCCCTGCGCGTCGCGGAACTCACCGCCACCCGGGCCGCCGCCCTGGACGCCCACGCCACCGAACTGCGCCGTATCGAGCGCTCGTTGCACGACGGCACCCAGAACCGGCTCGTCACCGTCACCGTGCTCCTCGGCGCCGCGCGCCGCATGGTGGCCCGTGACCCGGCGGGCGCCGACGAACTCCTCGAACGGGCCCAGAGCGCCGCCGAGCAGGCCCTGTCCGAGCTGCGCTCGGTGGCCCGGGGCATCCTGCCGCCCGTACTGGCCGACCGGGGACTCGCCGGAGCGCTCACCGGACTCGCCGCGAGCTGCCCGGTGCCCTGCCGGATCGACGTGGAGGCACCCGGGCGGTGCGCCGCGTCCGTGGAGGCGACCGCCTACTTCGTGGTCGCCGAGACACTCACGAACATCGCCAAGCACAGCGGCGCGCGGCAGGCGGGAGTCACGGTCCGCAGCCGTGGCGGCCGGCTGCTGCTGGACATCACCGACGACGGCCGGGGCGGCGCCGACGAGACGGGCGGCTCCGGGCTCACCGGCATCCGCAACCGGATCGCCGCCCACGACGGCACCCTCGAACTGGCCAGCCCGCCCGGCGGCCCGACGACTCTCAAGGTGGAACTGCCATGCGGATTGTGATCGCCGAGGACGACGCGCTGCTGCGGGAGGGGCTCGCCCTCCTGCTGCGCGCCGAGGGCCTCGACGTGGTGGGAACGGCCGGCACCGGCGACGGCATCCTGGAGGCCATCGACACCCACAAGCCGGACGTCGCCATCCTCGACGTACGGATGCCGCCGACGCACACCGACGAGGGGATCGTCGCCGCCGTCGAGGCCCGGCGGCGCAGGCCCGATCTGGCGGTCCTCGTGCTCTCCGCGTACGTCGAGCAGTCCTTCGCCACGGAGTTGCTCGTCGGCGGGGTGACCGGGCTCGGCTATCTGCTCAAGGAGCGGGTCGGGCGCGTCGAGGAGTTCCTGGACGCGCTCAACCGGGTGGCGGCCGGCGGCACGGCCATCGACCCTGAGGTCGTCGCGCAGCTGTTCACCCGCAGCCGCCAGGACACCCGCCTGGAGAGGCTCAGTCCGCGCGAGCGCGATGTGCTGGGGCTGATGGCCGAGGGGCTCGGCAACGGCGCCATCGCCGAACGCCTCGTCGTCACCGAGGGCGCCGTCCACAAGCACATCCGCAGCATCTTCGCCAAGCTCGACCTGTCACCCGCCGACCAGGTGGACCGGCGGGTCGCGGCGGTCCTGCGCTACCTCGACGACGCCCGCCGCCGCAACTGACGTACCGTCACCAGGCCCTGATCGCAGCCATGTTGTACGAGGTCGGGGCCGGTCCGGTACAGCAGGCACCACCCGCGTGGGGGTGGAAGCCCCCCTTCCGATCGACCTGCCTGCTTGATCGTGACGCACAGCCGGAGTTCCTAGCGTGGTCGTCACACCGCAACGACCGCCCGACCGACAGGCGAGGAGCCCGCGACCCATGAAGACCAAGACCACCTCCCGAGTGCTGGCCACGACACTGGTGACCGCGCTGGCCGGTATCGGCCTCACCCTGCCCGCCGCGGGCGCGACCGGGTCCGCGCTCGAACCCGCGGTCAAGCCCGCGCACGGCACATCGCACAGCAGGCTGCAGGCGGACGTGGACGCGATCATGAAGACCGGGACGGTGGGAGTGGTCGCCCGGTCGACGGGACCGCGGGGCTCCCGCACCGCCACCGGCGGGGTCGCCGACACGGTCACGGGCGAGGCCGCGCGCGCCGGTGACGGATTCCGGATCGCCAGCGCCAGCAAGACGTTCGTCGCCACGGTGGTGCTGCAACTCGTCGGCGAGGGACGCCTGTCGCTGGACGACACCGTGGAGCACTGGCTGCCCGGAACCGTCTCCGGCCACGGCAACGACGGCGGCGCGATCACCGTACGGCAGCTGCTCCAGCACACCAGCGGACTGTTCGACTACACGGGGGACTTCCCCGTGCTCACCGGCAAGGCCGCCTACGAGGCCGGCCGCTACACCACCTGGACACCCGAGCAGCTGGTCGGCATCGCGATGAAGCACGCCCCGAACTTCGCGCCCGGCGACGGGTGGAGCTACTCCAACACCAACTACACCCTCGCCGGAATGATCATCGAGAAGGTCACCGGGCGCACCTGGCAGCAGGAGGTCACCGCGCGCGTCATCCGCCCGCTGGGCCTGCGCCACACCCTCGCCCCGACGACGGACTCCCGGATGCCCGGGCGCCACCTGCACGGCTACTCCGGCTTCGGGGAGGCGGGGGACCCGATCGACGTCACCGAGTTCAACCCCTCGGCGGCCGGTGCGGCGGGCGCCATGATCAGTACGACGGCCGATCTGACCCGCTTCTACCAGGCGCTCCTCGGCGGCCGGCTGCTGCGCCCGGCGGAACTGACGGCGATGAAGACGACCGTACGGGCCCCGGAGCTGGACCCCGGGTGGGCCGGCGCCCGCTACGGCCTCGGCCTGATGGAGATCCCGCTGACCTGCGGCGGCTCCTACTACAGCCACGGCGGCGACATCCCCGGCTACACCACCCGAGACGGCGTCACCGCCGACGGCCGCCGAACGGTGGTCCTGAACGCGACAGGCGACGGCTCCTCGGACTCCTCCACCCAACAGTCCCAGAACACCCTGATCGACAACGAACTCTGCGCATAACAAGCCACACAAGGGGCGCGGGGAACTGCGCGAGTCCAGCGACAACGGCCCGCACATGCGATCTGGCCCCGGCTCTTGAGGGGCGCGGGGAACTGCGCGAGTCCAGCGACAACGGCCCCGCATATGCGATCCGGCCCCGGCTCTTGAGGGGCGCGGGGAACTGCGCGAGCGGACCCGCACATCCCACCCGGCCAAGCCTGGAAGGGCCGCGAGGCGGCGCCCCGGGCCGCGACAACCCCGCCCCGTGGACACGCAACCGCTCAGCCCCGGCTGAGCGACTCCCGCGCCGCCGCCCGAAGCGCGTGGATCTCGTCCCGAGCTCCCCGCCGAGCGGGAGCCCCCCGCCCCACGGCCCCCACCGTGTGCTCGGCCTTGCGAAGCCGCGCCGCCGTGGACGGAAACCGCGCGATCTCCACGGTGACGGCCCAGTTGTCGAGAAGCTGGATGATCGGCCCGAGACTCCCGGTGCGCGCGGCGACCGCGATGGCCCCGTCGGTCTCCCGCTCCAGCTCGGCCAGCCGATGCGGGGCAACACGGAGGACGGCCGCGCGAAGGGCGCCGGGTGTCCGTTCCGGCCGCGGAACGAGAGGTCTGCCGGGCTCGATGGGCTGTGCTGTCATCGTGCTGCGCAGAGTACGGCGTGCGGGCGGTCCCCGCGAGGGGCTGAGCACACCGGCGGCGACTTCCGGCCGTACCGCGGACGCCCGCCGGGCACGACGAAGGGCCGAGCCGGGTGGATGCCGCGGACTCGGCCCTGCCGTGGTGGCGGTCCGTCAGGGCGCCGGGACGGCCGGTACGGTCACGGTCACGGTCGCGGTGTCGTCCGGCGCGGGCACGGGCATGGAGTTGTCGGCCAGTGCCGGGCTCGCGGCCACGGCGCCGACGCCGAGTATCAGGGTGAGCGTGGTGAGGAACCTCTGTGCGCGGGTCATACCGACTCCTGGGTGAGAGGGAACCGCCGACGCCGAAGAACGCCGGTCCGGTGTTCGGGTGTTACGTCCCGCCGCATCGAAACGGTTCGCGCCGCCGATCGGCCGGATCCTGCCCCGGACAGACTTCGGCCGCGGTGGCTCCCCCTCCGCGCCACCGCGGCCGATCCCCGTCGGGAGATTGGTCTACTTGCCGCCGTCGAGGCCCAGGGCGGGCGGGGCGGGCATGCCGTTGTCCAGTGTCCGGATGTCGCTCTCGGCGGGAGGAGTGGGCATCCCGTTGTCGAGCGGGGTGACGACCGGGTCCTCGGCGGGAGGCGTGGGCATCCCGTTGTCGAGCGGAGTGGCCACCGGGTCCTTCGCCGGCGGCGTGGGCATCCCGTTGTCCTGCGTCGTCGCGGTGGGGTTCGTGTCCTTCGTCCGGTCGCTCATGTGCTGGTCCTCCGTTGTGTTGACGAGTGAGGAACGCCCGCCCAGAGACTCCCCCGAGGGCCGCTGGACGGGCGTTCGGAGCCGCACATCAGCCGGTTTGGCTCCTGGTCAGACCGTCTGCCCCCCGACGCGACGGTGTGACAGATATGAGAGTGCCGCGCGGAGATAAACGAATGCTGAACGTCCGCAACAGCATGGTCACGGGCCTGGCGGCTACGCGGCCGTGGCAGGTGTGAGCAGTGCCCGGACCTCCTCGGCCTGTGCGGAGCCGCCGTTCTGCTCCAGCAGGTTGAGCGCCTCGCGCCAGCAGGCCCTGGCCCGGTCCACCTGCCCCAGCATGGTGAGTGCCCGGCCGAGCAGCGTCAGCACGACGCCCTGCATCCGGTCGCCCCCGATACAGCCGAGCGCGAGTGCCTGCTCGGCGTGCTGGGCGGCCTGGGCGGGCCGCCGGGCGTCCAGATGCACCTCGGCCATGCGGAAGTTGGTGGTCCCCTCCCAGAGCCGCTGCCGGTGGCTGCCGAAGACGGACAGGGCGTCGGAGAGCTGGCTGAGCGACTCGGTGTGCCGGCCCGCCCTGGCCAGGGCGATGCCCAGGGTGAAGTAGCCGTTGGCGAGACGCAGGGTCTTGCCGATCTCCAGGTACGCCGAGAGGGCGCGCTGCGCGATCTCCACCGACATGGGGATGTTTCCCATTCCCAGGTGCGCGCGCGAGAGGTTGCACAGGCTGAGCGCTTCGAGCGGCTTGTTGCCGATCGCGGCGTATCCCTCTATCGCCCGCTCGAAGTACGGCTTGCCGCTGGCGAACTGGTCCTGGTGCATGAGCGTGAGCCCGCGGTCGTTGGCCGCCCAGCTCATGGCCATGGCGTCCTGGGCGGAGGCGGCCAGTTCCAGGGCGAGCTGGGCCTGCTCGGCCGCCTGCTGGATCCGCCCTGACACCAGCAGCGGGTGGGTCAGCGTGGTCCGCGCTCTGCCCTCCGCGTGGGCGTCCCCGGCGGCCCGTGTGGCGTCGCACATCGCCCTGGCGGTCGTCTCGTACTGATGGGAGTTGGCTCCCGACTCGGCGAGGTCCCTGGCGGCCCACAGCAGGTCCACCGCCCGCCGCAGCAGATCCGTACCCGCCGACTGCCGTACGCAGGCCAGCAGGGGCGCGGCCTCCGTGTAGAGCCAGTCGAGGGCGGCGCTGCCTCCCGAGAAGGTCAGCCCCGGGTACTCCGTGGTCTCCAGGTGGTCCACCAGCCGGTCGCCGGGCCGCTCGATCGCGTAGACGCCCGCGGCGGTGGCCAGGTAGAAGTCGAGCAGGCGCGACATCGCGGCGGCCCGCTCGCCCGGTGGCTGCTCGTCCCGCTCGGCGCAGGCACGCGCGTAGAGCCGGACCAGGTCGTGGTAGCGGTAGCGGCCGGGCGCGGCCGACTCCAGCAGCGAGGTGTCGACGAGGGACTCAAGCAGTTCCTCGGTCTCCTCGACGGGCAGGTCGAGGACCGCGGCGGCCGCCGCCAGGGACATGTCCGGGCCGTCCGCGAGACCCAGCAGCCGGAAGGCGCGGGCCTGGGCCGACTCCAGCTGCCCGTAGCCCAGCTCGAAGGTGGCCTTCACGGCCAGGTCGCCGGCCTGGAGCTCGTCCAGGCGGCGCCGCTCGTCCGCGAGCTTCGCCGCCAGGACCGAGACGGTCCAGGTGCGCCGGGCGGCCAGCCGGGAGGCGGCGATGCGGATGGCCAGCGGCAGGAAGCCGCAGGCCGCCACGACGTCCAGCGCCGACTGACGCTCCGACTCCACCCGTTCCGTACCGACGATCTTCGTGAAGAGCTGGAGCGCCTCCTCCGGCGACATCACGTCGAGGTCGACCAGGTGCGCGCCGGCCAGGTCGACCATCCGGACCCGGGAGGTCACCAGCGCGGCGCAGCCCTCGGTGCCGGGCAGCAGGGGCCGGACCTGGGCCGCGTCCCGGGCGTTGTCGAGGAGCACCAGGACCCGGCGGCCGTCCAGCACCGAGCGGTACAGGGCCGCCCGCTCCTCCAGGGAGTCCGGAATGGCCGAGTCCGCGGTGCCGAGCGCGCGCAGGAAGGCGCCCAGTACCGCCTCAGGCGCGGCGGCCCGCGAGCCCGCGCCCTGCAGGTCCACGTACAGCTGTCCGTCGGGGAAGGCCCCGCGGGCCTGGTGCGCGACGTGGACGGCCAGTGTGGTCTTGCCCACGCCGCCGATGCCCGCCAGCGCGGACACCGCCATCACGCGGCCCTCGGCGGTCGCGAGGACGTCGCACAGTTCGGACACGAAGGATGTGCGGCCGGTGAAGTCCGGGACGGTCGCGGGGAGTTGGGCCGGGCGTACCGGGGTGGCCGCGGTCTCGGTGACCAGCGGCGCCGAGGGTTCGGCGAGGCCGGGGTCGGCCTGCAGGATGCGCTGCTGGAGTTCCTGGAGGTCCGGGCTGGGGTCGACGCCCAGTTCGTCCGCGAGCAGCCGTCGGGTGTCCGCGTACGCGGCGAGGGCCTCCGCCTGCCGGCCCGAGCGGTACAGCGCCAGCATCAGCAGTTCGCGCAGCCGCTCCCGCAGGGGGTGCGCCGCGGTGAGCGCGGTGAGTTCCGAGACGGCCTCGGCGTGGCAGCCCTGTTCGAGGTCCATGTCCAGGCGTGTCTCGGTGAGCTGGAGCTTCCACTCCTGCAGCCGGGCGCGCTGGGCTTCCGCGTACGGGCCCGGAACGCTCGCCAGCTCTTCCCCGTCCCACAGGTTCAGCGCCTTGTTCAGCAGGGCGCGCGCGTGGCAGAGGTCGCCGCCGTTCTTCGCCTTCTCCGCGTCGGCCGCCAGCTCCTGCGCCAGGGCGAGGTCCAGGGTGCCGCCCCCGCCGGAGGCGTCGGTGAGCCGGATCGCGTAGCCGCCGGACTCGCTGACCAGGACGCCGGGGGAGAGGATCTTGCGCAGCCGGGAGGCGTACGTGCGTACGGCCGCCAGCGCCTGGGAGGGTGGATCGTCGCCCCACAGGGCGTCGATCAGCTCGCCTGCCGTGGCCGTCCGGCCCTCACGGATCAACAGGGCGGCCAGCAGGGCGCGTTGTTGAGGGGAGCCCGTGGGCAGCGCCTGTGCCCCGCGCCAGGCGCGCACCGGGCCGAGCACGCTGAAGCGCAGGGCCACCGATTCCTCGGGACTCCACTGCTCCGGTACCCGCGGTACACCGTCCATCGCTGTCCCCCTGCCGAACCGTCATGACAACCAGGCCAGTTTGCCTTGTTCATGGCGGATGCGTCAGCCGTGGGAGACACCGATCACAGGCCGCCATGCCAGATTCACGCAAGCCCTCACAGGGCCCACACCCCCTCCTCGCAACCCCACGGCTCGGTCCGCGCATTCCGGAGATCGCTCTCCACTAGCTGACGCACCGTCAGATCAGCGCTACCGTACAACGCATGGAGACCTTCCCGAAGATCATCTCGGTGGACGACCACACGGTGGAGCCCCCCAACGTCTGGCGGGACCGGCTCCCGTCGAAGTATCAGGACCAGGGACCGCGCGTCGTGCGCGCCCCCCTGAAGGAAATGACCTTCCTGGGCGGGAAGTTCGCTCCCGTCATGGGCAGTCCCGGCGACGACGGGCCGATCGGCGACTGGTGGGTCTACGAGGACCTTCACCGCCCGCTCACCCGCCTCGACACCGCCGTCGGATACGACAGGGACGAGATCAAGCTGGAGATCATCACGTACGAGCAGATGCGCCCGGGCTCGTTCGACGTCCCGCAGCGCCTCGCCGACATGGACGTCAACCACGTCCAGTCCGCCCTCTGCTTCCCGACCTTCCCCCGCTTCTGCGGCCAGACGTTCACCGAGGCCGCGGACCGTGAACTGGGGCTCCTCTCGGTGCGGGCCTACAACGACTGGATGGTCGACGAGTGGTGCGGGCCCGAGGCCCGGGGCCGGCTGATACCGCTCACGCTCATCCCTCTGTGGGACCCGGAGCTCGCTGCCCGGGAGGTGCGGCGCAACGCCTCCCGCGGAGTGCGGGCCGTCGCCTTCTCCGAGATACCTCCGCACCTCGGACTGCCCTCCGTTCATACGGACGAATGGGATCCGTTCCTCGCCGCCTGCGACGAGACCGGCACGGTCATCGCCATGCACATCGGGTCGAGCAGCCGGATGCCCTCCACCTCGGCGGACGCGCCGCCCGCCGTCGGCTCCACCATCACCTTCGCCAACTGCTGCTTCTCGATGGTCGACTGGCTGATGAGCGGCAAGTTCGAGCGCTTCCCGAACCTGAAGGTCATGTACGCGGAGGGCCAGATCGGCTGGATCCCCTACATCCTCGAACGCGCCGACGTGGTGTGGGAGGAGAACCGCGCCTGGGGCGGCGTCGCCGACAAGGTCCACCGTCCGCCCTCCGAACTCTTCACCGAGCACGTCTTCGGCTGCTTCTTCGACGACGCCTTCGGGCTGAAGAACCTGGACGCCATCGGGGTCGGGAACGTCCTGTACGAGACCGACTATCCCCACTCCGACTCCACCTGGCCCGAGTCGCGGCAGGTCGGCGAGGCCCAGATGGGCCACCTGGACGCGGACGTCGTCGACCGGATCGTCCGCCGCAACGCGATCGAGCTGCTGGGGCTGACGGAGGACGGCCTGTGGGCGTCGGCGAAGCAGGAGTGAGGCGCCCCGGTCACCGCTGAGGAGGCGGCTGTTCCCCGATGGGCCGAATGTAAGCCTTGTGGTGATCTCCGGTTACTGACGAGCCTTGTCATGACCAAATCATTACTGGTTCCAGGGGGAACAGATGAGAGGAAGAGAAAGAGGAAGAAGACGGACGGTACTGGGCGCGGTCGCCGCCACCACGGCGGCCCTCGCCCTCGCCTGGGCCCCGGGCGTCCAGGCGGCCCCGGCACCCGTCCGGGCCGCCGAGGCCCCGGCGCCCGAGACCCGGTGCACCCTCGGCGGCGGCGAATGGACCCGCTGTCTCGACGTCGACGCCGAACTCGACCGCGCGCCCGCCGTGGGAGGCGACGCCACGCTCACCGTCGACCTCACGTCCTCGGCCGCGCTGGACGACGTGACGCTGAAGGTGGAACTGCCCGCGACCCTGACATGGCGCGAGGCGCCGGCCGGATTCGAGCGGGAGCGCAGGAACTCCGCCAGGCCGGAGACGTACGGAGCGGTCAACGCCGCCGAGCGGACCCTCGACGTCGAAGCCGGGCAGCGGCTGAGCTTCACCGGCACGGTGAACGCGCTGCGCGCCGCGTCCGCGTCGATCCGGGTGCAGGCGGTGTCCCCCGAGGGGGCGCCGTTCAGCAGTGAACCGGTCGCGGTGCCGCTCACCGTCGGCGAGAAGTCCTTCCTCGGGTACGGGAAGGGGCCGTTCGGGACGGCGGAGGTGCCCGAGGGCGCCGTACCGGCGAAGAAGTCGTCCCGGCCGTTCGTGGCGGCCGGGGAGGAAGGGCTGCCCGCGCCGCACTCCGACGACGAGAAGAGCCCCGGTGTGCGGGCGACCTCGTGCGTGAAGGGCTCGTGGGCCTACCTCGTCGGCAACGCCTTCCACCCGTCGGTCAACTTCGAGGTGCAGGTCTGGGACGAGGACCCCGGCTTCGACGACCTGCTCGCCGTCGGGATCACCGACGCGGGCGGCGCGTACAACCTGTGCTTCGACAACGACGACGGGCCGTTCTCCGGCGGCCAGGACGTCTACGTCAAGTTCGTGGCGTTCAACCAGAGCTGGAGCGTGGCCGACGACGACGAGGACACGTACGAGTTCCAGTTCGAGACCAGGGGGAACATCGCCGACGGCGCGACGATCGACTACGGGCGCCGGATGCCGTCCAACCCGGACCACATGAGGGCGCTGCGGGCCTTCGACTACGCCAACGAGGCGTCCGTCTGGACGCCGGGCCGCTGCTGGGACCGCGACGACACCGACTGCTTCCACATCGAGATCCTCTGGCCGATGCCCGACGCGGACGGCACGTTCTACAGCGTCGAGGACGACCAGGTCCATCTCCCGGACCTCGTGGCCGAGAGCGCGCGGTCCGTGGTCCACGAGATCGGCCACGGCGTGATGGACGACGTCTACAAGGGCGACTTCCCCGAATGGGAGCCGTCCTGCAAACCGCACTACATCAACAAGGCGGTCCCGCTGGCCTCCTGCGCCTGGCTCGAAGGGTTCGCCGACTTCTATTCGGCGATCGTCCTCGAACCGACGCCCCACGACTGGTCGGACGAGATCGAGCTGCCCACCTGGGGCACCCCGGACTGGGAGAACGGCGACAAGGTCGAGGGCCGGATCGCCGGCGCCCTCTGGGATCTGATCGACTTCGGAGCGGAGGATCCCTGGGACCACTTCGGCGAGGGTGAGGACGAGGTCTGGGAGACGTTCCTGGACAACGTCTCGGAGACCTTCGCGGACTACTGGCGCCAGCGTGGCGAGAGCGGCTACGACGTCGGCGACGGACCGCAGAGCGCCCTCTACCAGAACACCCTGGACTACAACGGCTTCCGCGACACGCTGACCAAGGGCGCCGAGCAGGTCATGCCGAGCCCCAACCCGCCCGGCAGCCACAACTACCGCTACGACACCGAGTTCCGCTTCTGGTCCGTCGTCGCCCTGCGCCCCGGCGCGGACGACGACTACGAGCTGGAGCTGTACGACGACCGCGCCATGACCCAGCGGCTGGGGCAGAGCCTGTCCGGCCGGGGAGCCACCGACTTCATCGCGGTCGACTCCAACGTCGACAACCGCGAACTCGGTGACTACTACCCGCGCGTCGTCCACAGCTTCGGCAGTGACCCGTACACCATCGAGGTCGCGGACGGCGGCAAGGTGCTCCCGCATACCGGCGATCAGCGCACCATGGCCGACGACGACCTGGTGGAGGTCTGGGACACCTGCACCGACGCCGAGCAGTCGATCACCGTGACCCCGTCCGACCCGACGCAGGACGCCGAGCTGTACATCGTCGCCTCGCGGCCGGGTCCGGACACCTCGGTGGTCGGACGCCAGCAGATCCTGACCGGCTCGGTCCTCGGGAACGCGGGCGAGCCCGAGAGCGTCGAGTTCACGCCGCCCGCCGGCCTGGACTGCTTCGGCGTGGTCCTGATCAACAAGTCGGGCAGCGGCATGTATTCACTGGCCGTGAGCTGAGCGGGTCCTGAGCGAGCGGTCCGCGGACGACCGTGCGCAGACCCTTGTCTGACGGTCCGTCAGATACGACGATGGGTGTCGTCCGAGCTGAATGACGGATCGTCAGATGTGGGGTGCCGCTCATGCAGGTCCTGCCCGAAGGGCTCGAAGGGCGACTGGCGTACGGGATGCAGCTCCCCGTCCAGTCGCAGAGCACCCTCTACGCCGAGGCGTGGGAGGCCGACGCCGGCCCGGGTGATCTCGTGGAGATCGCCCGGGCCGCCGACGCCTCCGGCTTCGCGTACCTCGCGAGCTGCGACCACGTCGCCATCCCACGACGCCTCGCCGCCGCGATGAGCACCGTCTGGTACGACCCCGTCGCCACCCTCGCCTTCCTGGCCGGGGTCACCGAGCGGGTACGGCTGCTCAGCCACGTCGCCGTCGTCGGGCTCCGCCATCCCCTCGCCACCGCCAAGCAGTACGCGACCCTCGACCACCTCAGCGGCGGGCGGCTGATCCTCGGGGTCGGCGCCGGGCACGTGCGGGAGGAGTTCGAGGCGCTGGGCGCGGACTTCGAGCGGCGCGGGGCCGTGCTGGACGAGAGCATCGACGCGCTGCGGGCCGCGCTGGGCCCTGAGGAGTTCCCCTCCCACCACGGGAAGCTGTACGACTTCGAGGGGCTCGGCCAGCTGCCCCGGCCCGCGCAGGAACGGGTGCCCGTGTGGGTCGGCGGGTCCTCGCCCGCCGCCGTCCGGCGGGCCGCGGTCAAGGGGGACGGGTGGCTGCCGCAGGGGGATCCGCGGGAGCGGTTGCCCGAGCAGATCGCTCGGCTCGGGCGGCTGCGGGAGGAGGCGGGTGTGACCCGCCCGCTCGTCGTCGGTGCCATCACCGAGCCGCTGTACGTGGGGCGGGCCTCGTGGGGCGTGGGGCGTCGCACGGTCACCGGCTCCGCGGAGGAGATCGCCGAGTCGCTGCGGGCGTATCGGGCGATGGGGGTTCATCAGATCCAGGTGCGGTTCCGGTCGCGGGGGCGGAGCGAACTGACGGATCAGATGGCGGCGTTCGGGATGGGGGTGGGTCCGCTCCTCGGATAGGGGGCCGGTCCCGGAGCGCGACCGCGGGTGCGTCGTGGCTGGTCGCGCCACGCGGCGGAGCCGCAGATGTCACAGTCCCGCGCCCCTTACGGGCGCTCATCGGCTGGGAGGGTTCATGGGCAAGTTGGACGGGCGGGTCGTTCTCGTCACCGGGGCGGCCCGGGGACAGGGGGAGCAGGAGGCTCGGCTCTTCGTCGAGGAGGGTGCCGAGGTCGTCGTCGCCGACGTGCTCGACGAGCAGGGGGAGACCCTTGCCAAGGAACTCGGCGCCCGCGCCAGGTACGTACACCTGGACGTGAGCCGGGAGGACGACTGGGCGGCGGCGGTGGCGGCGGCCAAGGAGGCGTACGGGAAGGTCGACGGGCTGGTCAACAACGCCGGCATCCTGCGCTTCAACGCCCTCGTCGACACCCCCCTCGACGAGTTCATGCGGATCGTGCGGGTCAACCAGGTCGGCGTATTCCTCGGCATCAAGGCCCTGGCCCCCGAGATCGAGGCGGCCGGCGGCGGGACCGTCGTCAACACCGCCTCGTACACCGGGCTCACCGGCATGGCGTACGTCGGCGCGTACAGCGCGAGCAAGCACGCCATCGTCGGCCTCACCCGGGTGGCCGCGCTGGAGCTGGCCCCCAAGGGGATCCGCGTCAACGCCGTCTGTCCCGGCGCGATCGACACCGCCATGAGCAATCCGGCCCTGCTCGACCCGGCGACGGCGGACACCGGGTCCGCCGAGGCCGCGCAGGAGGCCTCGGCGGCCGTCGCCCGGCTGTACCGCAAGCTCGTGCCGATGGGCCGGATCGGCAGGGCCGAGGAAGTGGCCCGCCTCGCGCTCTTCCTGTCCTGCGAGGACTCCTCCTACATCACCGGCCAGCCGTTCGTGATCGACGGTGGATGGCTGGCGGGCGTGAGCGCGATGTGAGCCGCGCGCGGCTCCACATGACGGTCCATCAGCTATTGACGCTTCACGGACGCGGTGCCACAGTCGGCGGCAGATGAATCTGACGATGCGTCAGGTCCGGCGGTACGGCGGACACGGATGACGGACAGGGGACGGTGAACCTCCTTGGAATTCGGGCTCTTTGTACAGGGATACGTGGGCAAGCGGGCCGAGACCGATCCGCTCGCGGAGCACAAGGCGCTGATGGAGGAGACCGAGTACGTCATCCAGGCGGACAAGTCCGGCTTCAAGTACGCCTGGGCGTCCGAGCACCACTTCCTGGAGGAGTACTCCCACCTCTCCGCCAACGACGTCTACCTCGGCTATCTGGCGCACGCGACCGAGCGCATCCATCTGGGCTCGGGCATCTTCAACCCGCTCGCCCAGGTCAACCACCCCGTGAAGGTCGCCGAGAAGGTCGCCATGCTCGACCATCTCACCGAGGGACGCTTCGAGTTCGGCAGCGGGCGCGGGGCCGGCTCGCACGAGATCCTCGGCTTCCTCCCCGGCATCACCGACATGAACTACACCAAGGAGATCTGGGAAGAGACCATCGCCGAGTTCCCGAAGATGTGGCTCCAGGACGAGTACGTCGGGTTCAAGGGCAAGCACTGGCAGCTCCCGCCGAGGAAGATCCTGCCGAAGCCGTACGGGAAGTCGCACCCCGCCATGTGGTACGCCGCCGGGTCGCCGCCCTCGTACGCGATGGCCGCCCGCAAGGGGCTCGGGGTGCTCGGGTTCAGCGTGCAGAAGGTCTCCGACATGGAGTGGGTCCTGGAGCAGTACAAGACGGCCGTCGTCGAGGCGGAGCCGGTCGGGGACTTCGTCAACGACAACGTGATGGTGACGACGACGGCGGTCTGCGCGCCCACGCACGACGAGGCGGTACGGATCGCCGTGAGCGGCGGGCTGCACTATCTGCCCTCGCTCGTCTTCCGCTACCACGACACGTTCCCGCGGCCCGAGGGCTTTCCCGTCTGGCCGGAGACGCTGCCCGAGTACAACGAGGAGTTCATCGAACTGCTCATCGCGGAGGAGCTGTTGATCTGCGGGGATCCGGACGAGGTCCTCACGCAGTGCAAGCGGTGGGAGCAGGCCGGGGCCGATCAGTTGTCTTTCGGGCTGCCGGTCGGGGTGCCCAAGGAGGAGACGCTGCAGACGATTCGGTTGATCGGGGAGCACGTGATTCCGAAGATCGATACGGATCCCGTCCACCGGACTACTCGGTTCCGGGCGGCCGGCTGAGCGCCGTTGGAGGGTGCGGCGACGTCGTGGCCGGTCGCGCCCGCGCGGCGGAGCCGCACATGTCGCAGCCCCGCGCCCCCAGGTGAGTAAGCCCGCTGCAAGCCAGAAGGTCCAAGGAGATGAGGGGCTGTCGTGCTTGACCATCTGATCAAAGGCGTGACCGTTGTCGATGGGTCGGGTGGGCCCGCCTTTGTCGCTGACGTGGGGATACGGGACGGGCGGATCGCCGTGGTCGGGGCGGTCGCCGAGGAGGCGCGTACGAGTGAGGACGCCTCCGGGCTCGTCCTCGCGCCCGGGTTCGTGGATCCCCATACGCACTACGACGCCCAGCTCTTCTGGGATCCGTACGCGACGCCCTCGCTGAATCACGGGGTGACGACCGTGGCGGGCGGGAACTGCGGCTTCACCCTCGCGCCGTTGAATCCGGCGCGGCCCGAGGACGCCGACTACACGCGGCGGATGATGTCCAAGGTCGAGGGGATGTCGCTGGTCGCGCTGGAGGAGGGCGCGCCGTGGAGCTGGCACTCCTTCGGTGAGTACCTGGACGCCCTGGAGGGGCGGATCGCCGTCAACGCGGGCTTCATGGTGGGGCATTGCGCGCTGCGGCGGTACGTGATGGGGCCCGACGCGGTGGGCGGGCAGCCCACGGAGGAGCAGCTGGCGGCGATGGTCGCGCTGCTCGACCAGGCGATGGAGGCGGGGGCCTGGGGGCTCTCCACCACCCAGTCGTCCACGCACTCCGACGGCGACGGGAAGCCCGTCGCCTCCCGGCACGCCGGGCCCGCCGAACTGCTGGCGCTCTCCCGGGCGGTGGGCGAGCGCGAGGGCACCCAGATCGAGGCGATCGTGGCGGGCTGTCTCGACCAGTTCAGCGACGACGAGATCGATCTGTTCGTGGAGATGAGCGCGGCGGCCGGCCGGCCCCTGAACTGGAACGTCCTGACGATCGACGCGGCCGTCCCCGAGCGCGTGCCACGGCAGCTGGCGGCGAGCGAGCGGGCCCGTAAGGCCGGTGGGCGGATCGTGGCGCTCACGATGCCGATCCTCACGCCGATGAACATGTCCCTGGGCACCTTCTGCGCCCTCAACCTCATCCCCGGCTGGGGCGAGGTCCTCGGCCTGCCCGTGCCCGAGCGGATAGCGAAACTCCGGGACCCCGCCGTCCGCGCCGAGATGCTGCGGCGGGCCGACTCCAAGGAGGCGGGCGTCTTCCGGCGCCTCGCGGACTTCGGCCGGTACGTCATCGGGGACACGTACAGCGCGGCGAACGAGGGGCTCAGCGGGCGGGTCGTACGGGACATCGCGGCCGAGCGCGGCCAGGAACCCTTCGAGTGCATCGTCGAGATCTGCGCCGACGACCAGATGCGTACGGTCCTTTGGCCCATGCCCACCGACAACGACCCCGACTCCTGGACCCTGCGCCAGGAGACGTGGCGGCACGAGGACGTGCTGCTCGGCGGCTCGGACGCGGGCGCCCATCTGGACCGGATGTGCGGGGCGCCGTACACGACCCGGTTCCTGGGGGATTGCCTGCGGGGGCGGAAGCTGGTCACGCTGGAGCAGGCGGTGAAGATGCTCACGGACGATCCGGCACAGCTCTTCGGGCTCCGTGGGCGCGGACGGATCGCGGAGGGTTTCCATGCGGACCTCGTGCTCTTCGACCCGGAACGGATCGACGCCGGCAAGGCCACCCTGGTGCACGACCTGCCGGGAGACAGCCCGCGCCTCGACTCCAAGGCGATCGGCGTCACCGCCGTGTGGGTCAACGGCGTCGAGTCGATACGCGACGACGTGGTGACCGGGGCCGTACCCGGCAAGGTGCTCAGGTCGGGCCAGGACACGCGCACGGTGAGCACCAAGTGACGACTCGTCAATCAGGTCGCGCGCAGCGGCTGTTCATCGGCGGCTCGTGGGTGGAGCCGGACGGCGGCCACTACGAGGTGATCGACCCGGCGACCGAGGAGGTCGTCGGGCTCGCGCCGGAGGCCTCGCGGGATCAGGTGCACGCGGCGGCAGGCGCGGCCCGCGAGGCCTTCCGGACGTGGTCGCGCACGTCACCGGAGGAGCGGGCGGCCGTCCTGCACCGGGCGGCCGAGGAGATCCGGCGCAGCCTTCTCCCGTACGCCGAACTGGCGCAGGCGGAGACCGGGGCCACCACCGGTACCGCGCGCGGGATGCAGGTGGGGGTCGGGGCGGCCCGGTTCCAGCGGTACGCGCGCGTGGAGCCCGTCGAGGAGCCGTTGCCCCCGCAGATCAACGAGGCCGGCCCGTTCGGCGGTGCGGCGGTGCTGGGCGCCCTCGCCGTGCGCCGCCCGGTGGGCGTGGTCACCTGCGTCACCTCGTACAACAACCCCTGGGCGAACCCGGCGGGCAAGATCGCGCCGGCCCTCGCGATGGGCAACACGGTCGTCGTGAAGCCGGCCCCGCAGGACCCGCTCTCCGTCTACCGGATGGCCGAGGCGCTGGCGGCGGCGGGCGTGCCGCCGGGAGTCGTCAACGTCGTCTCCGGTCTGCGCGCGGAGGTCGGGGAGGCGGCCGTCGACTCGGAGGACGTCGACATGGTGAGCTTCACCGGCTCGACGGCGGTCGGCCGGCGTATCGCCGAGGTGTGCGGGCGCGGTATGAAACGGCAGCTCATGGAGCTGGGCGGCAAGGGCGCGGCGATCGTCTTCGAGGACGCGGACCTGGAGTCGGCGGTCCGGGGCATCGGGACCACCTTCTCCTTCTACAGCGGCCAGATCTGCACGGCCCCGACACGCGTACTGGCACAACGCCCGGTATACGACCGCTTGATCGCTCAACTGTCTGCCTACATAGGCCACTTGAAGGTGGGCGACCCGCGGGCTCCGGGCACGGTCGTCGGCCCGGTGATCTCCGCGGCCCACCGGGACCGCGTCGAGTCGTACGTCGAACTGGGCCGCAAGGAGGGCGCGCGGCTGGTGGCGGGCGGCGGACGCCCGCCCCTGGACCGGGGTTTCTACGTGGCCCCGACGCTCCTGGCGGACTGCACTCCCGACATGCGGGTGGTCCGCGAGGAGATCTTCGGCCCGGTCGTCGTGGTCGTCCCCTTCGACGACGAGGAGGAGGCACTGGCCCTGGCCGACGACAGCGACTACGGCCTGATCGACTACGTCTGGTCGGGCGACGTGGCCCGCGCCTTCCGCGTGGCGGCGCGACTGCGTTCGGGCGGCGTCGGCATCAACACGGTGGGCCGCAACATGGAGGCCCCGTTCGGAGGCTTCAAACAGAGCGGAGTGGGCCGCGACGTCGGCTCGTACGCCCTGAACGCGTACTCGGAACTCCAGTCGTTGGTGTGGCCGGGCTGAACGGGGTCCGCCGCCGACGGCCTCAGCGGATGCCGAAGGTGAGTGGGGCTGCCGTGCCGAGCGAGCGCTCGGAGGCGCCGGTGGCCTTTCCGTTGGCGCGGGCCGTGACGGTGAGGCGGCGGACGTCGCGGTCGAGATCCTCGCCGGCGGCGAACCTGAACCTGAATTCCCGGGTGGCGTCCGCGGGCAGCTTCCCGAACGGCATGGTCAGCGTCTCGGAGAGCGGCGAGCCGTCGTCCGGGGCGGTGGCGTCCTTCCAGCCGGTGCGTGAGCCGTCCGTCATCGTGACGTCCACCGGGAGGCCGTCGCCTTCGGCCTCGGGGCTGACCCGCGGGGTGAGACGCAGGAACGCGAGAGAGCTGCCCCGCGGCAGGTTCATGCGGAAGACGCCGGTCGATCCCTTGTCGTCGGGGGTGAGCCCGACCTTCTTCCAGCCGCCGTCGAGCCTGCGCTCCAGGTCCGGCCGGGGATCGCCGGAGTGGCCCAGCCCGATGCGGACCCGCACGGAGACGTCGGGACGGGGACGCCCCTGGTTGGAGAGTTCGAGCGACGTCACGAGCCGGGTGTCACCACCGGTGCCGACGGGCGCCATGGAGAGCTCCACCGGCGAAGAGGCCGACGTACTCGGCTTTGGATCAGGCGCGTCGCCGCTGCCGCACGCTGTCACGACAGCCGTCGAAACGGCGAGTGCGGCGAGGACGCCCGTGCGACCTGCGTACCTCGACTGCCCCCCCAGAACCGCAGGCCACGATGGTTTCGTCCTACTCGGCGTCGAGCTGCTCGTAGACGAGGACCGGTGTTCCGGGCGCGAACGCCTCGACGGCGGACCGAAGGGCCTCGGGGTCCAGGCGCCAGAGGTTGACGGGGCGGCTGGCGAGGAAGAGCTCGTACTCGACATGAGGGGCGAGCCTGGTTGCCTGATCCGGCCGGAGCCCGGCGTTCATGCCGACCAGGGGCGGCGCTCCGGCCCGTCGCTGGACACCGACGTAGGCCATCGACCGGCCGGCCGTGCGGTGCTGCCACATCACGACCGAGGTGATGTCCTCCCACGGCACGAACGCGGTCTGGGCCTTGTACCGGGCCGGTGCGCCGCCGAGCAGCACGCCCTCGCCGTCGACGCGGAACGCGACGAGGTGCTTCCATCCCGCCCCCGACAGCAACTGGATGAGGGACCGGGTGAAGCGGGCCTCGTACACGGCGTCGTTCGCATCAGGCATGGCCAGAGGCTATCGGGACGCCGGCGTCTGCAGGGAGGGGCCCCGGGGCCGGTGCGCCCGCCGGTTCAGCGTCGTCGCAGGGCCGGGTCCAGGAGGGACGGCGGGGTGTCGTGCTTCTCGTCCGGGGCCAGGTCCGTGCCGGGGGGCACGATCGTGTCGATGGCGTCGAGCACGTCGGCGGACAGCACGGTGTCGGCGGCGGCGAGCTGCGAGCGCAGGTGGTCCAGTGTGCGGGGGCCGATGAGCGCGCCGGTCACGGCGGGGTGCGCGGTCACGAAACCCAGCGCCAGCTGGATCATGGTCAGACCGGCCTCGTCGGCGACCTCGGCCAGCCGCTCGACGGCGTCGAGCTTGGCCCGGTTGGCGGGGACGGCGGTGTCGAAGCGCTCCGGCATGAACGCCGAGCGGCTGGTGGTGACCTCCCGGCCCTCGCGGATCGCCCCCGACAGCCAGCCCGACGCCAACGGGCTCCACGCCAGCACCCCGAGCCCGTACTCCTCGGTCACGGGCAGGACGTGGGTCTCGATCCCGCGCTGCAGGATCGAATAGCCGGGCTGTTCGGTGACGTAACGGCCCAGGTGGTGCTCGCGGGCCGCCCACTGCGCCTGCACGATGCGGTGCGCCGGGAAGGTCGAGGAGCCGAAGTAGCGGATCTTGCCCGCGCGTTGCAGGTCCGTCAGGGCCGACAGGGTCTCCTCGTCGCTGGTGGCCGGGTCCCACCGGTGGATCTGGTAGAGGTCGACGTGGTCGACACCGAGGCGCCGCAGGCTGTTGTCCAGCGCGGTGACCAGCCAGCGGCGCGAGCTGCCGCGGTGATTGCGCTCGTCGCCCATCGGCAGGTACGCCTTCGTGGCCAGCACGATGTCGTCGCGGCGGCCGGCGACGGCCTTGCCGACCATCTCCTCCGACTCGCCGCCGCTGTACGCGTCGGCGGTGTCGATGACGTTGATCCCGCCTTCGAGAGCGGCGTCGACGAGGGCGGTGGCCTCGTCCTGGGTGGTGCGCCCGATCCTGCCGAAGTTCATCGCGCCGAGCGCGAGCGAGCTGACCTGCACACCGGTGCGGCCCAAAGTGCGGTACTGCATGGCTGTGTTCCTCCTGCCGGGGCTCCACAAGAAAGCGGAGCGTTGTTCCGGTAAAGATACGGAACGCTGTTCCGCTTAGCAAGCCCGGCCGGGGGTCGGGGAGTGCGGGTGGGCGTGGGGGTGTGTGCGGGAGTGTGCGCGTAGCGCTGTTACGCGTAACGCTACGGATGGGGGTAGCGTCGATACGGTTCTGGTGTTAGCGTTGCTCTCATCGGGATGCGAACAGCGCTACCCGCCGAGACGAGGAGCACGTCATGACCGAGCAGACCGGCACCGGCACAGGTACCGACACCACCACCCGCGTCGCGATCGTCACCGGCGGATCCCGGGGCATCGGCCGCGAGAGCGCGGAGCGCCTGGCGGCCGACGGATTCGCCGTCGTCGTGAACTTCGCGGGCAACAGGACCGAGGCCGACAAGGCCGTCGGCGCGATCACCGAGGCGGGCGGCCGGGCGATCGCCTTCCAGGCCGACGTGGCCGACGAGAACGAGGTCGCGGCCCTCTTCGACGCCGCCGAGTCGACGTACGGCGGGATCGACGTCGTCGTCCACGCGGCCGGTGTCATGAGCCTGGCCCCGCTCGTCGACACCGACCTCGACGCCCTGGACCGCATGCACCGCACCAACATCCGCGGCACCTTCGTCGTCGACCAGCAGGCCGCGCGCCGGCTGCGCGAGGGCGGCGCGATCCTCAACTTCTCCAGCACGGTGCTGGCGCTCGCCCTCCCCGGCTACACCGGGTACGCCGCCACCAAGGGTGCCGTCGAGGCCATGACCCTGATCCTGGCCCGCGAGCTGCGCGGCCGGGACGTCACCGTCAACGCGGTGGCCCCCGGCCCGACCGCCACCGCCCTGTTCCTGGACGGCAAGGACGACGAGACCATCGCGCGGATGGCCGCCCAGCCGCCGCTGGAGCGCCTCGGCACGCCCCAGGACATCGCCGGGGTCGTGTCCTTCCTGGCCGGCCCGGCCGGCCGCTGGGTCAACGGCCAGGTGGTCCGGGCCAACGGCGGCATCGCGTAACCACCCCTCACCTCTCACCCCTCTCCCATCTCACCCTCAGGAGTTCCGTCATGGGCAGGACGATCGTCATCACCGGCGCGGGTTCCGGTTTCGGCGCGCTCGCCGCGCGGGCGCTGGCCGACGCCGGGCACACGGTCTACGCGGCGATGCGCGACACCGGCGGCCATAACGCGGGCCGGGTCGCGGAGGCCGAGGAGTACGCCGCCGAGCACGAAGTCGACCTCCGTACGGTCGAGTTGGACGTTCTCTCCCAGGAGTCCGCGGACGCCGCCGTCGCCGCGGTCCTGGCCGGGGCCGGCGCGCTGGACGTGGTCGTCCACAACGCGGGCCACATGGTGACGGGGCCCGCCGAGGCCTTCACCCCCGGGGAACTGGCCGCGGTGTACGACACCAACGTGCTCGGCACCCAGCGCGTCAACCGGGCCGCCCTCCCGCACCTGCGCGCCCAGGAGCACGGCCTGGTGCTCTGGGTCGGCTCGTCCTCGACCAGGGGCGGCACCCCGCCCTACCTCGCCCCCTACTTCGCCGCGAAGGCCGCGATGGACGCCCTCGCGGTGTCGTACGCGGCCGAGCTGGCCCGCTTCGGTATCGAGACAACCATCGTGGTGCCGGGCGCGTTCACCTCGGGCACGGAGCACTTCGCCACCGGCGGCCATCCCGCCGAGCAGACGGTGATCCCGGCCTACGAGGAGCGGTACGCGGGCATGATGGAGCAGGTCGCCGAGCGTCTCGCCGCCCTCGAACCGGCCGGCACCTCCGCGTCCCTGGTGGCCGACGCGATCGTCGAGGCCGTCGACGCCCCGCACGGCAAGCGCCCCTTCCGCGTCCACGTCGACCCCTCGAACGACGGGTCGGAAGAGGTCAGCCGGGTCGCGGACCGCATCCGCGCGCGGTTCCTGACGCGCATCGGCCTGGACGACCTGCTCACCCCGCGACCCCCGGCCTCCTCGCAGCCCGCCGTATGAGCTCGGATAGCGTCACGGCCGTGAGTACGAAAGCGCGCATTCTCGAAGTGGCGGCGGCCCTGGTCGCCGAGTCCCCCGACGGGGACGTGTCGACCAGGGCCGTGTGCGAGGCCGCCGGGGTCGGCGCCCCCGCCCTCTACCGCCATTTCGGGGACAAGCAGGGCCTCCTGTCGGCGGTCGTCGACCACGGCTGGGACAAGTACCTCGCGGCCAAGCGGAACCGCGCCCCCGGGACGGACCCCGTCGAGGACCTGCGGGACGGCTGGGACAGTCATGTGGCCTTCGCCCGGGCGAACCCGAACCTGTTCCGGCTGATGCACTCACCCGCCATGCGTACGCCCCCGGCGGCGGCCCTTGAGGCACACCGCATCCTCACCTCCGACCTGCAACGGGCCGCCGCGCGGGGCAAGTTGCGTCTGGCGCCCGAGCTGGCGGCGCAGATGATCATGTCCGCGAACGTCGGGGTGGCCCTGATGATGGTCTCCCGCCCGGCGACCTTCACGGACGAGTCGGTGCCCCACCGGGTCCGGGACGCGGTCCACGCGACGGTGTTCACGCCGGACGTGACGGCGGCGCGCGGTTCGGCCGAGGTGACCTCCGTTCCGGACGAGCCCCGCGTCCCCTCCACGGCCGCCCACCTGAACGCCCTCCTCCAGCAGTCCCCGCCCCCGGCCCTCACCCGGGCCGAGGGCGCCCTGCTCACGGAGTGGCTGGACCGCCTGTCGAACGGGGCGCGGGGCCGGGACGCCTGAAGCGGCGCGTCAGTCGCTGAGATCGACCCGTACGGTCAGCAGGTTCGTCCCGACGAGGCGGACCGCGGTGCTGTTCATCCGGGGCAACGACCTCAGGCGGGCGCGCGGGTCGTCCTGGTGCAGCAGATGGGCGGTGCCGTGGTGCCACCGCCCGCGGACGCGGACCCGTACGCGGGGGTCGGCCTGGATGTTCCGCACGTACTGCGCCTTCTCGCCGTACTCGGAGACGATCCAGAACGCCTGCCCGACGCGCCGCCCACCGACCGGCGTGCGCCGGGGCAGCGCGGACTTCCGGCCGGTCGTCTCCAGCAGCGTCTGGAAGGGCAGCCGCCGGGACAGCGGATTGGCCACCCACCGCTGGAACGCGGTGACGGCCCGGAACTTGAGGTCGCGGTCGCCCGGCATGTCAGCTCCGGCCCCCCTTGATCATGCCGAGCAACGCCCCGAAGGCGCGGGGGGAGGCCCCGAGTATCGCTCCGCGGGGGTCACCGCTCTCGGTGAGACGGATCGTCTTTTCGGGGGTGGGGCCGGCCACGTGGAGGCAGGCGTCACCTTCTTGGCAGAGGGAGGACTTCCGCCAGGGGTGGTCAAGCATCTCGGTCCCTTCACAGACCCTGGGCGATGGTGTGGATGAAGTCGCGTGACTCCCCGGGAGGGAGAGCCACGGACTCCATACGGTCGAGGAGAGCGCGATACATGTGCAGTTGGGCTTCGGCGTCCACGAGCGCGGGACCGTGAGACTGGTCCAGTGAGACGGTATCCGGTGGAGGCACGGGGCCGTACATGTACAGGGTCGTCTGTCCGGAGCCGGGGTAGGCGCCGATCGCGAAGGGGATCACCTGGACTGTGATGTGCTCGCGTTCGCTCTGTTCGACCAGGTGTCCGAGCCGGCGTCGGGCGACCGCAGAGCCGCCGACCGGTACGCGCAGCGCGGCTTCGTGGATGATCGCTCGGTACGGGGTCGGGTCGGGCCCGTCCAGCAGCGCTTGGCGCCGGCGCCGGTGGTTCACGCGATGCTCGATGTCCGCGCGGGAGAACCCGGGCACGACCTGCCGAAAGACTTCGCGGACCACGCCCCCACCGCCGAGCTGCTCGCCTCGGAACCGCTCACCAACGCCCACCTGCACACGCGGGGCCCGTACGCGCTGAGGGTCCGCTCGGCGGAGCCGGACCGGCTGCGGATCGCGGTGTGGGACTCCGACTGCGAGATCCCCGCGGCCTTCAACGCCGGGGGCGCCGCGGCGGCTACGACCAGAAACCGCCGAGACGGCCGAGGCCTCCACCTCGTACAGGCATGCGCGGACAGCCGGGGCGCGCACGTCCTGGGAACCGTCCGGGGCGGCAAACTCCTGTGGGCCGGGTGCGGCCACGCGACGGCGGGACGGTGAGCGCACTTCCCCACCCCGGTTCGGGAAACCGCCCACCACAGAGGCCAGTTGGCCGGATGGGGCCGCCGGTCCTCGTCCGCGAGGCTCATCCGTATGACGAAGACCAGGACCAAGCGGAAAATCGCCCTCATGGCGGCCTCCATGGCCGCCCTCGCCGCCGCTCCCGGCGCGGCGTCCGCCCTCGCCTCGCCGCCCGCCGGAGCGCGTGCCCCGGCCGCCGCGCACACCCAACCCCTCACCTGGGAAAAGTGCGAGGGAACCGGCCTCGACCCCCGGCAGAGGTGCGCGACCGTCGACGTGCCCGTGGACTACTCCGATCCCGGGGGCGCACGGATCGGGATCGCCGTGTCCCGGATCGCCGCCGAGAGGCCGGAGGCCCGCCGCGGGGCCCTGCTGATGATCGCCGGAGGCCCCGGTGGCGGCAGTCTCGACGAGATCTCCGGGAAGGGGCAGAAACTGCCGCAGGAGGTGCGGGACGCCTACGACCTGGTCGGGTTCGATCCGCGAGGGGTCGGCCGGTCCGCGCCCGTCAGCTGCGGGCTGGACAGGGGTGACCTCGCCCTGACCAGGTTCTGGCCCTGGCCCGCCGCCGACGGGTCCGTCGCCGAGAACATGGCGACCGCCCGGCGCACGGCCGCCGCCTGCGCACGCAACGGCGGCGACCTGATCCGGCACATCAGCACCGCTGACAACGCCCGCGACATCGACCGCGTCCGCGCGGCCCTCGGCGAGCGGAAACTGTCCGCGTGGGGCGTCTCGTACGGGGCGTACACGGGCGCCGTCCACCGCGAACTGTTCCCGCACCGCACCGACCGGTTCGTGCTGGACAGCAACCCGGACGGCACCGGCACGCTGAGCGACGGCCAGGTCTCCCGCGGCATGTGGACGGCGTTCGAGACGGGCGTCGAGGACGCCTTCCCCGAGTTCGCCAAGTGGGCTTCGAGGAAGGGCAATCCGTACCGCCTGGCCGATACGGAGGCCGGGGTGCGACCCCTCTTCCTGCGGCTCGCCGAGCGCCTCGACCGGGAGCCGATCCCGTGGCCGGGCGCCAACCCGGCGGAGCTGAACGGCAATGTCCTGCGCCAGTCCATGGTGTCCGCGCTGTACGACCCCGAGGGGTACCCGGCGTTGGCCCAGCTCGTCCTGGCCGCCCGGAAGGGTGAAGCTCCGCCCACGCCCGAGCAGCCGCCCGAGCCGCTGCTGCAGAACGGCCTCGCCGTCGCCGTCGCCACCTTCTGCAACGACAGCGCCTGGCCGACCTCAAGTGCCTTGTACCAGAGGGATGCTGACAGGAGCCGTGCCGCGCATCCGCTGACCGCGGGCATGCCGCGCAACGCCACCGCCTGCGCGGCCTGGCCCCAGGACCCGAAGCGTGCACCGGTACGCATCACCGCCCAGGGCACCTCCACCGTGCTGCTCGTCCAGAACGAGCGCGACCCCGCCACCCCGCTCGCCGGTGCCCGCGCGGTCCGTGCCGCCCTGGGACAGCGGGCCGTGATGGTGACCATGGACGCGACCGGCCACGACGCCTACCTCGGCAACGGCAACGCCTGCGGAGACCGGGCCGTCACCCGCTACCTGGTCACCGGGCACCGGCCCGCCGGGGACAAGTACTGCCGATAGAGCCAGGGTTACCGCGCGCCACGCTCTTCCCATCTCCTATCCTCGCTGCGAAGGCGTCGCCGGGGAAAAGGGAAACATGCATGGACAGGTTGGCCCCGGACGATCCGGGCTGGATAGGCAATTACCGACTGCTCGGCAGACTCGGCGAGGGCGGCATGGGGCGGGTGTACCTGGCCCGGTCCGAGCGCGGCCGTACGGTCGCGGTCAAGGTCGTCCAGGAGCAATTGGCCCGCAAGCCCGACTTCAGGCGCCGTTTCGCGCAGGAGGTGAAGGCGGCCCAGCGGGTCGGCGGTGAGTGGACGGCGCCCGTCCTGGACGCCGACACGGACGCGCCGACACCGTGGGTCGCCACCGGCTACGTCGCGGGACCCTCGCTCGCCGAGGTGGTGGACAAGCAGCACGGCCCGCTGCCCCCGAACTCCGTACGGGCGCTGGCGATCGGGCTCGTACGCGCCCTCCAGGCCATCCACGCCGCGGGGCTCGTGCACCGCGACCTCAAGCCGTCCAACGTCCTGGTGACGATCGACGGGCCCCGGGTCATCGACTTCGGCATCGCCCGCGCCCTCGACCCGGCCATGCAGTCCGCCGACGGGCTCACCATGACGGGCGTCGTCGTGGGCTCGCCGGGCTTCATGTCGCCCGAGCAGGTGCGCGGGGAGCGGGTCACGTACGCGAGTGACGTCTTCTGCCTCGGCGCCGTACTGGCGTACACCGCGACGGGACGCCTGCCGTTCGGCACCGGTGAGGGCGGCATCCACTCGCTCCTCTTCCGCATCGCGAGCGAGGAGCCGGACCTCACCGGGATCCCCGAGCCGTGGGACCGGCTGATCGCCTGGTGCCTCACCAAGGACCCGGCCGAACGGCCATCGCTGGAAGACCTGTTGACGTACATCGAGGGCATGGAGGACACGGGCGGCGCCTGGCTGCCGGGCGAGGTGCTGGCGGAACTGGGCCGGCACGCCGTGCAGCTTCTGAACAGCGAGGACCCGCAGAGCCACGCGCTCGCCGGCCGGGCGACGGGCCCCGCCCCCGGCGGACCGGGCTGGGGCTCGGGTGCGGACTCGGGATCGGGACCCGGAGCCGTGCGGTCGCCGGTACCGGGACCCCCGCACGTCCCGATGCAGGGCTTCGGCCCGCCCCTCTCCTACAACCCGTCCCCGCCCCCGTGGCAGCAGAGCCCCCCGCCGGGCAGCCTCCCGCCCCCGGCCCGGTACGGATCCTTTCCGCCGCGGCCCGCCCGCGCCGCCCGGGGACTCGGGACCGCGCTCTGCGTCCTGCTCGGCCTCTACACGCTGCCCCTGCTGTTCCGGGGCGCGATCCTCGGGGAGACCTACCTCCGGCTCACCGCGCAGGACAGCACGTCCGACCCCAGCCTGATCAGCGACTACAAGCTCCTGACGTTCGCGACGGACATGGCCGACCTCCTCGAAGTGCTGGTGGGCATGACCGTGGCGATCGTGTGGACGGTCTGGTTCCAGCGCGCCCGGCACAACGCCGAGGCATTCGCGCCGGGGCGCCTTCGGTACCCGGCCGGCATGGCGGGCGGCTCCTGGTACCTCCCGGTCGTCAACTTCTTCATGCCCAAGCAGATCGCCAACGACATCTGGACGGCGACGACCGGCCGGCCCGAGGGCGCCAAGCGGTGGCTGCTGCACACCTGGTGGTGGTCCTGGATCGCCTACAACGCGCTGTTCCTGAACGACTCGATCAGCAGCTGGTACGAGAACGACTTCGCCGTCGGCGCCACGGACGACATCGTGACCGCGCAGGTCGCCAACTTCGTCGGCTTCGTGGCCGCCGTGGCGGCCATCGTCTTCGTCAACCGGCTCACCTCCCTCCAGCAGTCCCGCATCCGGGAGGCCCAGAGCCCCGGCCGGGCCTGAGACGGCGGTGGTGACGGGGCCCGCGCCTCGTCACCACCGCGTCCCGACGGTCTTCTACCGCCCGAGGAAGACAGGGTTGGTAAAGGCCGCCAGCGCGCCCGGCAGCGGCCCCGCCGCCACCTCGTGCCGTACCTCCGCGCGCACGTACGCCGCGTACTGGGCCGTCGTACGCCACTCCACCGTGCCGGAGCCCGACACCGGCAGGACCGCGCTCGTGTGCAGGACGCCCTGGTCCGTGACGAAGCGGACCGTGCAGCGGGGCGCGCCCGAGACCTCCAGGCGGACGGTGACCGGGTCGTCGCGGTCCACCGCCAACCGGCCCCCGATACCCGCGTGTTCGCCCTTCGGGCCGGTCGCCGAGAACGACAGCGACACCGCCTTCGACTCGGCCACGTAACTGCGGCCCGCGCGGATGCCCTCCTGGATCGCCTCGCGGGTCAGGTCGTCGGCGAGGACGACCGTCTGCGGGGTGCCCACCGGGTCGGGATCGCGGTGGGCGTCGCTGTTGCCCATCGCCGGGATCCAGTCCCGGCCGCCCCGGCCCTCCCGGACGGAGGCCACCAGCATGCTGTCCCAGTCCGCGAGCGACACCTCGTCGTCGGGCCCGTACGCGCCGTTCCACACCTCGACCGCGTCCGCCTCGCCGAAGCCGAACTTCCAGTTGCAGCCGACACAGGTGGCGTGCGGATGGGCGGGTACGACGAGCCCGCCCGCCTGGCGGATGCGGCGCGCGTACTTGCCGAAGCGGTTGTCGCGGGCCCGGTAGCGCCAGTCGACGAACGTGCCCGGGTCCGTGCCGAGCGCGACGACGTGACCGTTCCTCGTCGTCACCTCCTCGCCCAGCAGGATCAGCAGTTCGCCGTCCGGGTGGGGGCCCGCCTGGTCGGCCCAGTGGGCGTGCGCGGAGTGCGTGTTGTGGTCGGACGAGTTGATGAAGTCCAGGCCCGCCGCCCGCGCGAGCGCCGCGATCTCGGCGGGGGTGCGGCGGCCGTCCGAGTACCAGGAGTGCAGATGGCAGTCGCCCCGGTACCAGGCCCGGCCACGCCCCTTGGCCCGCGACGGCGGGTACACCGGCTTCACCGCCTCGCCCGGCTCCCCGTACGTCAGCGTGATGGTGACCTCGTACGTGAGCCCCTGAGGCGCCACCGTGTACGGGCCCAGCGCGATGTGCCAGGTGCCCTCGCGGACCGGGCCGGGGATGTAGCCGGGCGTCGCGTCGTCCGCGCGGATGAAGAACTCCGTGCGCGCGCCGCCCGACCAGCCCCGGAAGCCCTTGCCGCCCAGCTCGGTGCCGCGCTGGTCGAAGATGCCGATGTCGAGCGCGTTGCCCGCGGTGCCCGCCGGGACGGTGGGCCGCTCGTAGGTGTACGCGACCCTGATCTCCCGTACGCCGGACGGGACTTCGACCGGCAGGTACACGAAGTCGGGCGCGCCGGTGGGCAGGGTGCCGCGCACGGTCCGGGTCACGGGGGCGCCGGAACCGGCGGGGCCCTCGGCCGCGTCGGCGGCCTCGCTCGCGAAGCTCACGCCTCCCAACGTAAGCGCGGCGGCGGCTCCGGTCACGAACAGGGCGCGTCTGCCGACGCCGTGGTGGTCGTCCTCGCACATGTCTGCTGCTCCCAGGTCTCGTGAGTGCATGGGCGGTGCAGGGGTGGTACCGGCAACCCTGGTATTCAGCCGTGAACTGCGGGGCAAGGGAAGGGGATCGACAGCTTTCGGGCACGGAGCACTCGTACGACACGATGTGAATGCCCGCACCTGTGAATGCCGACCGGTCGGTATGGACATCTGCACCTCGTGTCGGTAGAGATGGGGGCATGCGCATCTCCGTGACGATCTTCCTCACCGATGAGACGATCACTCCGACCCGGCTCGCCCGTGAGCTGGAGCAACGCGGCTTCGCCGGGCTCTATCTGCCCGAACACACCCACATACCCGTGGAGCGGACCACCCCGTACCCGATGGGCGGTGACCTGCCGCCCGAGTACAGCCGCACCCTCGACCCCTTCGTCGCCCTCGGTCAGGCGGCGGCCGTCACCGAAACCCTCGCGCTCGGCACCGGCATCACCCTCGTCGCCCAGCACGACCCGATCGACCTCGCCAAGCAGGTCGCGACCCTCGACCACCTCTCCGGCGGCCGTTTCACCCTCGGCGTCGGCTTCGGCTGGAACGTCGAGGAAGCCGCCGACCACGGCGTCGAATGGCGTACGCGGCGGGAGCTGGGCCGCGACCGGATGGCGCTGATGCGGGCCCTGTGGTCGCCCGAACCGACCGCGTACGAGGGCCGGTTCGACTCCGTGCGGGCCAGCCACGCCTACCCCAAGCCCGTCCAGAAGCCGCGCGGCCCCCTCGTCGGTCCGCGCACGCTCATCGGGGGAGCGGCGGGACCCAAGCTCTTCTCGCACATCGCCGAGTACGCGGACGGCTGGCTGCCGATCGGGGGCCGGGGCCTCACCGAGTCGCTGCCCGTGCTGCGGACCGCCTGGACCGAGGCGGGCCGCGACGCCGAGGCCCTCCAGGTCGTGCCCTACGCCGTGCTGCCCTCCGCCGGCAAACTCGCGCACTACGCCGACCTCGGCATCGAGGAGGTCGTCCTGCAGCTGCCGCCGGCCGGCGAGGGGGACGTACTGCGCGTACTGGACGAGTTCGCGCCGTACTTGTAGGAGCTTGCCAGGACGCCACAGGCGTACCGCCGGTGTGCCGTTTGTGACGAGGCACACCGGTAATGCCTGATCACTGCGATCGTATGCTCGGAGGATGACGACTTCCGCGACCTCCGGAACCGGGCCCACCGAGAACGCCATGCGTCGCGCGCTCAAACGCGCCCGCGACGGCGTCGCCCTCGACGTCACCGAGGCCGCCGTGCTGCTCCAGGCGCGCGGCGCCGACCTGGACGACCTGACCGCGTCCGCCGCCCGGGTGCGTGACGCGGGCCTCGCGGCGGCGGGCCGCCCCGGCGTGATCACGTACTCGAAGAGCGTCTTCATCCCGCTCACCCGGCTGTGCCGGGACAAGTGCCACTACTGCACGTTCGTCACCGTCCCGGGCAAGCTGCGCCGGGCCGGGCACGGCATGTTCATGTCCCCGGACGAGGTGCTCGACATCGCCCGCAAGGGCGCCGCGGCCGGCTGCAAGGAAGCCCTGATCACCCTCGGCGACAAGCCCGAGGACCGCTGGCCCGAGGCCCGCGAATGGCTCGACGCGCACGGCTACGACGACACGATCGCGTACGTACGGGCCATCTCGATCCGCATCCTGGAGGAGACGGGCCTGCTGCCCCACCTCAACCCGGGTGTCATGTCGTGGACCGACTTCCAGCGGCTCAAGCCCGTCGCGCCGAGCATGGGCATGATGCTGGAGACGACCGCGACCCGGCTGTGGTCCGAGCCCGGCGGCCCCCACCACGGCTCGCCGGACAAGGAGCCGGCGGTCCGGCTGCGCGTCCTGGAGGACGCGGGCCGCTCCTCCGTCCCCTTCACCAGCGGTCTGCTGATCGGCATCGGCGAGACGCACGAGGAGCGCGCGGACGGCCTGTTCGCGCTGCGGCGCGTCTCCCGGGCCTACCACGGCATCCAGGAACTGATCATCCAGAACTTCCGCGCCAAGCCCGACACGGCGATGCGCGGCATGCCGGACGCCGAGCTGGACGAACTGATCGCGACGGTCGCCGTGGCCCGGCACATCATGGGCCCCGCCGCCTGCCTCCAGGCACCGCCCAACCTCGTCGACTCCGAGTACGCGCGGCTGATCGGCGCCGGGATCGACGACTGGGGCGGGGTCTCGCCGCTCACCATCGACCACGTCAACCCCGAGCGACCCTGGCCGCAGATCGACCTGCTGCGCGAGCAGTCCGCCGAGGCGGGCTTCGAACTGCGCGAACGCCTCTGCGTCTACCCCGAGTTCGTGCGGCGGGGCGAGCCGTGGCTGGACCCGCGGCTGCTCCCGCACGTCCGGGCGCTCGCCGACCCCGAGACCGGGCTCGCCGTGCCGGACGCGGTCGTGGAGGGCCACCCGTGGCAGGAGCCCGAGGAGGCGTTCACCTCGTCGGGGCGGACGGATCTGCACGCGTCCATCGACACCGAGGGCCGCACCTCCGACCGGCGCGAGGACTACGACCACGTGTACGGCGACTGGGAGGCGCTGCGGGAGGCCGCGGCGCCCGGGATGGTCCCCTCCCGCATCGACACGGACGTACGCGGGGCCCTCGCGACGGCCGCCGACGACCCGACCCGCCTGACCGACGACGAGGCCCTCGCCCTGCTCCACGCGGACGGTCCCGCCCTGGACGCGCTCTGCCGGATCGCCGACGACGTCCGCAGATCGGCGGTCGGCGACGACGTCACCTACATCGTCACGCGGAACATCAACTTCACCAACGTCTGCTACACCGGCTGCCGGTTCTGCGCCTTCGCCCAGCGCCGCACCGACGCGGACGCCTACACGCTCTCCCTGGACCAGGTCGCCGACCGCGCCGCGCAGGCCTGGGACGTCGGGGCGGTCGAGGTCTGCATGCAGGGCGGCATCCACCCCGACCTGCCGGGCACCGCCTACTTCGACATCGCGCGCGCCGTGAAGGCCCGCGTCCCCGGCATGCACGTCCACGCCTTCTCGCCGATGGAGGTCGTCAACGGCGCCACCCGTACGGGTATGTCCATCCGCGAGTGGCTGACGGCCGCCAAGGAGGCGGGCCTCGACTCCATCCCCGGCACCGCCGCGGAGATCCTCGACGACGAGGTCCGCTGGATCCTCACCAAGGGCAAGCTCCCGACGGCGACCTGGATCGAGGTCGTCACGACGGCCCACGAACTCGGCATCCGCTCGTCCTCCACGATGATGTACGGGCACGTGGACCAGCCCCGTCACTGGCTCGGCCACTTCCGTACGCTCTCCCGGATCCAGCAGCAGACGGGCGGCTTCACGGAGTTCGTCACCCTGCCCTTCATCCACACCAACGCGCCCGTGTACCTGGCGGGCATCGCCCGGCCCGGCCCGACGACCCGCGACAACCGCGCGGTGATCGCGATGGCCCGGCTCCTCCTCCACCCCCACATCCCCAACATCCAGACCAGCTGGGTGAAGCTGGGCACGGAGGGCGCCGCCGAGATGCTGCGCTCCGGCGCCAACGACCTCGGCGGGACGCTGATGGAGGAGACCATCTCCCGTATGGCGGGGTCGAGTTACGGCTCGTACAAGTCGGTGAAGGACCTGATCGCGGTGGCGGAGGCGGCGGGCCGCCCGGCGAAGCCCAGGACCACGCTGTACGGGAAGGTGCCGGACGAGCGGCAGCGGGCGGCGGAGCTGTCGGACGGGCACCTGCCGGAACTGCTGCCGGTCCTGGAGTGACCGGAAGCGGCGGCCGATCCCGGAGTGACCGGAGCGGCCGCCGGTTCTGGAGGGAGTTCCCCGTCGGAGTAGGATGATCGGACCCTCCGACGGGGTGTGTCAGAGCTGAGGAGATGCGTGCCCGTGCCTGCCCGACGGCTTCCCTCGTGGGCCTGGGTCACCGGTCTGACCGCGGCCGCTCTGGTGCTGGTGGCCGTGCTGGCCGTCAAGGCCGAGAACGGGCCCCAGCCGACCGCCTCGGCGAGCAAGAAACCGACCGCCTCGGCCAGCGCCAAGCCCTCCGCCTCACCCGACGAGTCCGCGCCGGTCGCGGTACCGGACGGCTCCGGCACGGGACGGCGGATCGTCTACTCCCTCGCGCAGAAGCGGGTGTGGCTGGTCGACGCGAGCGACGCGCCCCGGCGCACCTTCAAGGTGTGGCAGGGGACGGTGAGCCCGGACCCGGGCACGTACACGGTCGGCACCCGGCGCGAGGCCGCGACCGGCAGCGACGGCGTGGAGATCGAGAACATCGTCTACTTCGCCGTCGCGTCCGGGGTCAACGTCGCCTTCTCCAACGCCCTCGACGGCTCCTCCCCGCCGCCGCCCGAGTCGGGCGCGCAGACGGGCGGGGTCCGGATGAAGGCGGCCGACGGGGACGCGGTCTGGAAGTTCGGCACGGCGGGCACGACGGTCGCGGTCGTGAAGTAGCGGCTTCCGCCCTCCTCGGCTCTCAGCCCTGTTCCGTGTCGGTCCACGCGTGGAGCTTGTCCGGGTTGACCACCAGCCACAGATTGCTGATGCGGCCGTCACGGACGTCCACCCCGACGACGGCGACCGTCGCCCCGGCGATGCGCACCGCGACCCCCGGGAAGCCGTTGACGCCCTCCTCCACGGCCTCCAACCCGGGCTCCTTGCGCAGGAGACCGAGGAGGAACCGGGCCACCTTGTCCTGGCCGACGACCGGTCGCAGGGCGGCGCGCACCCTGCCGCCGCCGTCGCTGCGCGCCTCGACCGCGGGATCGAGCAGGGCGACGAGCGCGTCGAGATCGCCGGTCCCGCACGCGTCGAGGAACGCGGAGACGACCTGCCGGTGCTCCGTCGTGGTGCCGCCGACGGGCCGCCGCTCGGCGAGCCGCCGCCGGGCCGAGGCGGCGAGCTGGCGGCAGGCCGCGGGGGACCGGCCGACGGTCTCGGCGATCTCGGCGAACGGCACCCCGAAGACGTCGTGGAGGACGAAGGCCACGCGCTCCGCGGGGGTGACCGAGTCCAGGACCACGAGCATGCCCATGCTCACCGACTCGTCGAGCGTGACCCGGTCCGCGGGATCGCTTCCGGCGATCCCGCCGCCCGCGCTGGTCCAGGTGGTGGCGCCGCCGTCCCTGACCGGCTCGGGCAGCCACTCGCCGGTGTAGCGCTCACGGCGGACGCGCGCCGAGGCCAACTGGTCGAGGCAGATCCGCGAGGCGACCCGGGTCAGCCAGGCCAGCGGCGCGACGATCGCGTCCTGCTCGGCCTCGGACAGGGCGTACCAGCGGGCGTACGTCTCCTGGACGACGTCCTCGGCGTCCTGCACCGAGCCGAGCATGCGGTAGCCGAGGCCGAGCAGCCGACGCCGCTCGGCCATGAGGGAGCCGAGGCCGGACCCGGGACCGTTCACTCGCCCGCTACCCCCTTCGCACGGTCGGGTACGACATTCTCGGCCAGCCACTCGTCGAAGGTCTGGCTGCCGCGGGCGCCGGGCCCGGTCGGCAGATTGCCTCCCTCGACCATGGCAGTGCCCGCCCTGCCGGGCATCTTCACCGGCAGCAGCAGCCGGCGCCGACCCCGGGCCCGGACCAGCTGGCGGGCCATGTCGACGAGCTCCTCGACCCGCGGCCCGGCCAGCTCGGGGGCCATGCCCTGCGGCGGTCCGAGGACGAGTTCCACGAGGTGCCGGGCGACCTCGCGGGCCGCCACCGGCTGCGTACGCATGCGGGGGACCACCGCGAGCGGCCCGGGGACCCGGTCGAGGACCTGCGCCGGGAACTCGTGGAACTGCGTGGCACGCAGCACGGTCCACGGCACCGCCCCGCTCTTGGCCACGGTCTCCTCCTGGCGCAGCTTGCCCTGGTAGTAGCCGAAGCCGACGCGTTCGAGGCCGACGATCGACAGGACCACGTGGTGCCGCACGCCGACCCGGGCGCCGGCGTCCAACAGGTTGCGGCTGACGTTCTCGAAGAACGCGATGGACTTCCCGGCGCCGGTGGTCTGCAGATTGCTGACGTCGACGACGGCCTCGACCCCCGTCATGACGGCGTCGAGGCCCGCGCCGGTCACGAGGTCGACACCCCGTGACCTGGCCAGCACGACCGGCTCGTGCCCGGCCGCCGTCAGCTCCTCGACGACGTGACCCCCGACCAGCCCGGTCCCACCCGCTACCGCGACGCGCACGACGAACCTCCCTCTGCCGGTACGGACTTCGCCGGTACGGGCTTCGCCGGACCGGATTTCACGGGTACGAGCAGAACGGCCGAGGCCAGCAGCAGCGCCGTCAGCAGGACGACGTTGAGGACCTGGTCGCGCGTGCCGTACATGCCGAGATGCTGCATGTGATAGCTGAGATGCAGCACGTTGAAGACCAGCCACACCGCGCCGGTCGTCTGCACCAGCCGGTTGTTCCGTACGGCACTCAGCGTGATGGCCGTCAGCATCGCCAGCGCGAGGAACATGGCCCCGGCGTCCTTGGCGAGGTGTTCGTTGTACGGGCCCAGCTGAGGCAGCCAGCTCATCCCGAAGCCGGGAAAGCCGGCATGCCATTCCTTCGGCGCGAAGTAGGCCCAGATGCCTGTGTAGAGCGCGGTCCCGGCGAGAAAGCCGAGGACGGCGTACCGGATTTTCGTGTTCATGCCTGTATGACGAGACAGCCCTCGAAAGTGTGAGGTGAGGACGTTCGGGCCGGTGGAACGGTCACTGCCCGAGCAGTTCGGCGAGGAGGGCGCGGACGCGCCGCTCGATCTCGTCCCGGATCGGCCGGACGGCCTCGACGCCCTGTCCTGCCGGGTCGTCGAGTTCCCAGTCGAGGTACCGCTTGCCGGGGAAGACGGGGCAGGTGTCGCCGCAGCCCATGGTGATCACCACGTCGGACGCCTGCACGGCCTCCGTCGTCAGGAGCTTCGGCGTCTCGGCGGACAGGTCGATGCCCGCCTCCGCCATGACCCGGACGGCGGCCGGGTTCACGGTGCCGGCCGGCGCGGACCCGGCGGAGCGGACCTCGACGCGGCCCTCGGAGAGGTGGGTGAGGAAGGCGGCGGCCATCTGCGAGCGGCCCGCGTTGTGGACGCACACGAAGAGCACCGACGGTTTCGCGGCGCGGGCGTCGGGCACGCCCGGCGCGTTCACGAGGCGGAGCCCGCGGTGGCGGGGACGGCGGTGGCGTCGGCCGGTGCGGTGGGGCGGGTCAGGGCCGCGGCGAGCTTGTCGGTCGTCGCGGGCAGCAGCCGGTAGTACACCCACGTACCGCGCCGTTCGGAGTCGATCAGCCCGGCCTGCTTCAGCAGCTTCAGGTGGTGGGAGATCGTCGGCTGCGACAGCTCGAAGGCCGGGGTGAGGTCGCAGACGCAGATCTCCCCGCCGGCCTGTGAGGCGATCATCGACAGCAGCCGCAGGCGGACCGGGTCGCCGAGCGCCTTGAACGCCTTCGCCAGTCCGACGGCCCGTTCCTCGTCCAGCGGGGCGGTCAGCACGTCCGGGCAGCAGCCGTCGGCGCCGTCCCGGCCGAGCACCACAAGTTCTTGTTTCGACATGCCTCTATGTTGACGTTTTTCGATCCAAGACGCAAGGTTGAATCGAAGAACGTGAATCCAGCTTGGTCGGGGCATGTTGGTGAGCCCCGCCGTGCCCAGTCACAAGGAGCGAGTCATGACCGAGACCGATCAGTCCGACGACCTGCGCGAGACCGTCCGCCGGCGTTACGCCGAGGCCGCGATCCAGGTGGCCGAGGGCGGCACCGGCTGCTGCGGACCGGCTGCCGTCGAGATCGACGACAACTTCGGCTCAGCCCTCTACGCCGGCGGCGAGCACGAAGTGCTGCCCGCCGAGGCCCTCGCCGCCTCGCTCGGCTGCGGCAACCCCACCGCCGTGGCCGACCTCCACGAGGGCGAGCGGGTCCTGGACCTCGGATCCGGCGGCGGCATCGACGTCCTGCTCTCCGCCCGCCGGGTCGGCGCCACCGGCAGGGCGTACGGGCTGGACATGACCGAGGAGATGCTCGCCCTGGCCCTGGCCAATCAGCGGAGGGCGGGCGCGACGAACGTCGAGTTCCTCAAGGGCACCATCGAGGCGATCCCGCTGCCCGCCGCGACGATCGACGTCGTGATCTCCAACTGCGTGATCAACCTGTCCACCGACAAGCGGTCGGTCTTCGCCGAGACCTTCCGCGTCCTGCGGCCCGGCGGCCGGATCGGCGTCTCGGACGTCGTCGCCGACGACACCCTCACCCCCGGACAGCGGGCCGAGCGCGGCGACCACGTCGGCTGTATCGCCGGTGCCCTCTCCTTCGCCGAATACCGCGAAGGGCTGGCGGCCGCCGGGTTCACGGACATCGAGATCACCCCGACGCACTCCGTCGCCGACGGGATGCACTCCGCCACCGTCAGGGCCGCCAAGCCCCGGGCCACGGAAGCCGGAGCGGGCGCGGCCGTCGCAGGGTCGTGAGTGGCGTGCGGGTCACCGCGGGTCCGGGGGAGGGGCGGCGCTGTCGTTCCTGCGGGTCGAGGGATCGGCCAGGGCGACGTGCGCGGTGACCCGCTTGCCGGTCGGTCCGAGGTGGATGGACAAGTCCTCGGTGACGGCCTGGACGATCTCCAGGCCGTGCCGTCCGACGCGCTGAGGGTCGGAGGTGTGGACGGTGGGCCGTGCGCGGACGCTGTCCTGCACGGTCACCTCCACCGCGGCGCCCGCGATGCGCAGTTCCAGCAGCGCGGGGCCGGGGGCGTGTTTGCGGGCGTTGGTGACCAGTTCGCTGACGACCAACTGGGTGAGGCCCACGGCGTGGGCGGAGACGGCGACCCCCTGGTCGGTGCGGGCGCGGGTGAGGAAGTCGGCGGCGAAGCGGCGCGCCGCGGCGATGCACGAGGTGTCGCCGTTCAGTGCCATGGCAGTGGATATGACCGGCGCGTCCGGTTCGCTCTCCCCGTCGACTGACCGCACGTCTTTTGCCCGCCTCCGAGTTCACTGGCCCCGGCCCGGTACCCGACGGCCCCCTCCATGCGACTCTTGCAGCAGCGGGCCGACCGGTCGAGCATGTGCGCCGACACTCCTGGAACCGGCTCGTGCGCGCTCGGATTCGAGCCGCATCAGCGAACGCAGCGAGGACACCGTGACCCAGTCACATCCAGCACAGCCCGGCGGCCGAGTGTCGGCCAGCCGCACCACTGTCGACGGCGTGCACGTCGTCACTCTGTGCGGTGACCTGGATCATGATTCGCGTGATCGCGTCGAGGAGGCACTGCAACGGCCGGCCGCAGACGTGCCGCAGCGGACCGTGGCCGACCTGACCGGCGTGACCTTCATGGATTCCAGCGGCGTCAACGTGCTCATCATCGCCTACAAGGCCGCCGCGGCCACCGAGGGCTGGGTCCGCGTGGCAGGCGCGCGACCGTCCGTGCGGCGCGTACTGGAGCTGGTCGGCCTCGACACGGTCATCCGCTGCTATCCGACCGTCGAGCAGGCTCTCCGGCACTGACCGCTGATTCCGCGGGCCGCCGGCCGCCCTCGCGGTCAGGGCTCGGCGAGCTGGAGGCTCTGGGTCTCGTGCCAGCCGCGGGACGCGAGCCGTCCGGGGAGGTCGAGTTCGGGTCCGGCCCGCAGGGTCAGCCGGCCGGGCGGCGGCAGGGTGTCGGCCGCGCTGACCAGCGTTTCGAGTGCGCTCTGGGAGAGGTAGTGGACGCCGGTGAGGTCGACGGTCACGTCCTGGTGCTGCCGGCGGCAGGACTGCAGGGCCAGGGTGAGGGGGATCTGATGGACTCCCATGACCTGGCCGTAGAGCTTGATGCCCGGCTCGTGGCCCAGCGGCTGGATGAACATGAGGTCGTCGATGAAGTATTTGGACATGGCTGGATTTCCCATAGCCATGCACCGGCGGGGAAGCGGGAGGTGACCGTGGTCTGGGGGCGCAAGCCGCGGCGGTTCCTCGTGCGATGCCGAAGAAGCGGGATCAAGGTCCCGCGGAACACAGCCGCTGACGTAGGGGCGTCCCTCGGGCCCCGAGCGATCGCCGGACCACGACGCCGTAGCAACGGCGACCGAAGGTCTCACGGACTGCCTTCAGGCTAGGCCTGAATATGCCTCCGGCGACAGCCCGTTTCAGGGCGAGTGGGTATGACGGTTCATGGCCTTCCCGCCGGGCCTCGGGATGCGGGCGACGGTGGGCCCGCGTCGACGAGGCAGCCGCCGGCACCCCGACGGGCCGCGGCCGACCCGTCAACTCCTGGGCCCCGCACGCCAAGTTGATCCACACTGGGACCCGTACAGGACCCGGCGTGGCGAGGAGGCGGACCGGTGGCGCAGGCAGGGCCGTCGCGGCAGGAGCTGATCCAGCGGGGCAACCGGGCCGGATTCGTGGGCCGGGACGCCGAACGGGCCGCGTTCCTCGCGAACTTCGACATCCCGGTCGGAGACCCCCGGCAGCGCTTCCGCTTCCATGTGCACGGCACCGCGGGAGTCGGGAAGACCTTCCTGGTCCAGGAGTTGCGGCAGCTCGCACGCGAACGCGGGGCGCTGACGGCGTACGTCGACGAGCGGGCCGGCAGCGTGCCGGAGGCGATGGCCGAGATGTGCCGTCAGTTCGCGGACCAGGGCCGGCGGTTGAAGGACCTGGAACGGCGGCTCGCCGTGTACCGGGAGCGGCGGCACGAGGCGGAGGCCGCCGCCCTCGCCGCACTGGCACCGGAGAACCAGCAACCACAGGCGCAGCCACAGCCCGCTTCCGCCGGGAGCAGGACCGCCGTGGGGCTCGGCCTCGCAGCCGTGGAGGCCGCCGTACCGGGCGCCGGACTCCTCACGAGCGCCCTGCCCGCCGACCTGCTCGCCCAGCGCGCGGACCGCCTGCGCACCGGCCTGAGCGCCCGCTTCCGCAACCCCGACGACATCGAACTGGTGATGTCCCCGGAGAAGGTGCTCACCCCGGTCCTGCTCCGCGAACTGCGCGCGGCGGCCTCCGCCACCACCTGGATCGTCCTGTTCTTCGACACGTACGAACGGACCGGACCCTTCCTCGACCCGTGGCTGCACGAGACGGTCACGCGCCACGAGGCGGACGGCGGACTGCCCGCCACCGTCGTGGTGGTCACCGCGGGACAGCGCCCCCTGGACACCGCACGCTGGAGCGGCGCGGGCTCCGTGGCGGACGTGTCGCTGGCGCCGTTCACCGAGTCCGAGTCGCGCGGGCTCCTCGCCGGGAAGGGAGTCGTCGCCGAACCGGTCGTCAAGGAGGTGCTGCGCCTCACCGGCGGCCTGCCCGTCCTCGTGTCGACGCTCGCGGAAGCCCGCCCCGGCGCCCCGGACGACGTGGGCGACCCGAGCGCCACCGCCGTCAAACGCTTCCTGCAGTGGGAGACCGACGACACCCGCCGCCAGGTCGCCCGGCTCTGCGCGCTGCCCCGCCGACTGGACGCGGACGTGTTCCGGGCCCTGGTCGACCACCCGGACGGCGAACCGGTCACATCGCACGGCCGGGCCGAACTGGACGCGCTGTACGACTGGTTGACCGGGCTGCCCTTCGTCGGCGAGCGCGGGGGCCGGGTCCGGTACCACGACGTCGTACGGGCTCCGATGCTGCGGCTGGAGCGGCGCCGGTCCCCGCGGGAGTGGACCGGACGGCACCGGCGGCTGGCCGGCACGTTCGCCCACTGGCGGGCCGAGACCGAGGCCGGCCGGGAGACCGAGAACCTGTGGGCCGACGAGGAGTGGCGCGAGCTGCGCCTGGAGGAGACCTACCACCTGCTCTGCGCCCGGCCCCCCGCGGCGCTCGGCGCGGCCCTGTGCGAACTGGTCGAGGCCTGCCGGGAGGACGCCGTCGTCGGCCGCGGCTGGGCGCGGATGCTGGAGGACGCGGGCCACGCCACGGACAACACCGACCTCACCGAGTGGGGCGCCCGGCTGGGCGAGGCGCTCGACGACGACACGGCCGGGATCGCCACGGCGATGGGCCTGCTCCTGGCCCGGCCGGGACCCGACACGGCCGGCCGGGCGCTCGCACACACCCTGCGGGGCAGGGAACTGCGCTACGGCGGCGAGCACCGGCAGGCCCTGGAGGAGTACGACCGCGCCCTGGAGCTCGATCCGCGACTCGCCTGGGCCCACTACGGACGCGGCTGGACCCATCAGCTGCTGGACGACTTCCCGGCGGCCCTCGCCGCACTCGACCGGGCGGACGAACTGGCCCCCGGCACCGTGTGGATCATCGCCGCACGCGCGGAGACCTACCGGCTGGCCGGCCGCTTCGAGGAGGCCGTCGCCGACTTCGACCGGGCCGTCGCCCTCGACCCGACCGACGCCGACCCGCTGACCGGCCGAGCCGTGTGCCGCCACGCACTCGGGCGGTACGACGAGGCGCTCGCCGACTTCAACCGCGCGCTGGGCATCGAGGCGGACAACCCCTGGGCGCTGGTGCGCAGGGCCCGCCTGCGCCGCACCAGGGGCGAACCGGACAGGGCGTTCGCCGACTTCGACGAGGCGGTCCGCGTCGCGCCCAACGCGCACTGGGTCGCGTCGGAACGGGGGGACGCCTACCGGCTCGCCGACCGCCCCGAGGAGGCCGTCACCGAACTGACCCGCGCGCTCACCCTGAAGCCCGACTACGCCTCCGCACTGGCGAGCCGCGGAGCGGCCCTGTGCGACCTGGGCCGGTACGAGGAGGGCCTGGCCGACTTCGGCCGGGCCGTCGAACTGCGGCCCGACTACGCGTGGGCGCTGGTGATGACGGCCCGCGCGAAGGACGAACTCGGCGACCGGACCGCCATGTTCGAGTACCTGGAGCGGGCCGTCGGGGCCGCCCCGGACCTCGACTGGATCAGCGTCGAACTGGGCGTTGAGTACCGGAGGGAGGGCCGGTACGAGGAAGCGGTCGCCGTCTTCCGCCGCGTACTGGACCGGAGCCCGGACGACCGCCTCGCACTGACCGGCCTCGGCGGCACCCACCTCCTCATGAGGCAGTACGAGGACGCCCTCCGGTACCTGGACCGCGCCCTTGAGCTGGACCCGGACGACGGCTGGTCGTACGCGACCCGCGCGCGCGTCGGCCTGGCGACCGGACGCACCGAGCGGGCCCTCGCCGACCTGGACCGCTGCGCCGCCCTGGAACCGGCGTCGCAGGCGGCCTGGGCGCGCCGCGCGGCCGTCGAGCTGCTGACGCAGTGCGGCCGCTGGGACGAGGCGTCCGCACGGCTGGCCGACGCGGACCGGGCGGCGCGGCCCGGCGACGACCTGGAAGACCTGCGCTGCGAGGTCCACCGCCATGCCGGTCGGTGGCCGCAGGCACGCCGTGCGGCCGAGCGGCTGCGCGCGACGGAGCCGATCCCGGGCACCTTCGAACTGGCGATGACCGTCAGCCGGTCGGAGGGCCTGCCTGTCGCCGAGCCCCTCTGGCGCGAACTCGCGACCCTGGTCCGCGCCGACGCCGAGCTGCCGGAGGCGGACAGCGCGCTGGGCGACGTGGAACGCGCCCAGTCCCGCTGCTTCCTGGCCTGCGCCCTCGCGGACTGGCACACCGCGACCCGGGCCCTGTCCGACCTCCTGGCCACACCTCCCGCCTGGGACGACCTGGCCAACCTCACCCTGATCCTCACGGACCTCCTGGCCAGCCCAGGTGCGGACCGCTCTCGCATCGAGCCCGTACTGGCGGAAGCAACAAGATCCCGAGAAGAGATCAAGTCCCGCCACGAACAGTAGGAGCCGCCCCCAAAGGGGCGCGGGGAACGGCGTGACAAGCCCCCACCGGCCCGCACCCGCCCCACAACCCCCTAAGCGTCCGCCCCCGCCCCCACCCCCCGGTCCACGGGAAGGTGAATCACGACCAGCACGACCCCGCTCAGCAAGAACACCCGCATCGCCGCATCCAGCCCGTTCCAGTTCTCCGACTGCCACATCGCGAACCACTCACCGCCAACGGCGAGAAACCCCGCCCCGAAGAGCAGCATCAACATCGACAACCCCACCGTGGACGTCCGCCGAGCCCGCACCGGATCCCGCCGCAGCCACTGGACCGTACCGAGGATCAGAACGAGCGCGGCGGCCGTCTCCCACACGATGATCGCGACGTACACGGCGTCCTGGACCCCCTTGGACTCGACGGCCCGCCACATCAGGTCGTCGTCCTTGAAGGTGGTGTCCATCGCCATGACGTGCTGGACGAACTGCTGGTTGGTGCCGAAGTCGGTGATGTTCCCGAACGCCACGAGCGTGATGTAGAGCGCGACCGTGCCGGTGAGCAGAGCCGCGGTGATCGGTAACGCGCGTGCTGCGGGCATCGTCAAGTCCTCCCGTTGTCAGGTGTGTTGCTCAACGAACACCTGACACCACGTATGCCGCGCGAACCACCGAATTTCCGTTCACCGCAACCGGTCGACGTACCGGTCGGTCCCCGGCACGGTCGGAACGAAGGGCGCCACCAACTCCACCCGCCCCAGCCCGGTCCCGGCCACCGGACCGTCCAGATCCGTGAAGTACTCCTCCCAGCACTCCCGCGGATCCGCCTCAAGGAACCACAGCAGCGTCAGCCGGGTGTCGACACCCTCGACCTGCTTCACGTACGTCATACGGTCACCGGGCAGCGGCGTCGGCCGGAAGACCGTGACCATGGCGGCGGGCGATCCGGCGAGCGTCCTCGGGAGGTGCCGCGCCCGCAGCCACTCCAGCAGTTCGCCCCGCCGCGCGGGCGATTCGGCGTCGACGACCTGAAGCACCAGCCCCGCGTAGGGGTGGTCCAGCGCGTGGAAGTCGCGCGGCCCGGCGGCCCCGTCCCGGTACACCGTCGCCTCGTGGTCCTGGAACGCGGTGAAGACGTGCGTGCGGTCCTGATAGACCCGCCCGTCCCTGTTCAGCCGCTTGTTGATGCCCACGGTCCACTTCATGTGGTCGTCGTGACGCCCGTCCGTGACCCAGTACGTCGAGAGGTAGCAGCCGGTGGTGACCGGCTGCGCGACCGCGGACTTCTCCGGGTAGCGCAGGAGCTGGAGATCGCGGGTGGCGACCCAGCGCCGCCCCGCGTACATCCAGGGCATCGCCATCGCCCCGGCGATGAAGTGGTCGTCCTCGTACCAGCGGTTGTACGCGTACTCGTGGCCCGGATGGGGCTCCACCATCGTGATCAGGGCATGGCCGGGACGCACACCGTACGGGCCGACGGCGGCGAGTTCCGCGTACACCTCGCTGCGGGTGTCGACAGCTGGGTCGACGGGCGTCGTGTCATCGAGCATGGCGCTCTCCCCTTCTCCCTGTTCCGTCCTTCGTCCCGTCCTCTTCCGTCCTTCTCCGGACGCCCCTACTCTGACGGACCGTCAGATCAACCGCCAGAGCCGGGAGGCCCGCAATGTCACTGCTCGGGGGCAGGACCGTCGTCGTGTCGGGGGTCGGGGCCGGGCTCGGCCACCAGGTCGCGGCGGCCGTGGTGCGGGACGGCGGGAACGCCGTGCTCGGGGCGCGCACCGAGGCGAACCTCGCCAAGGCCGCCGCCGAACTCGACCCGGACGGCGCGCACACGGCGTACCGGGCCACGGACATCACCGACGAGGGCCAGTGCGACGCGCTCGCCGCGCTGGCCCGCGAGCGGTTCGGGCGGCTCGACGCGGTCGTCCACGTGGCCGCCTGGGACAGCTACTTCGGCGGCTTGGAGGACGCTGACTTCGCCACCTGGCAGGCCGTCCTCGACGTGAACCTGCTCGGCACGCTGCGGATGACCCGCGCCTGTCTGCCCGCGCTGAAGGAGCGCGGCGGATCCGTGGTCGTCATCGGCACGCAGTCGTCCGTCGCCGCCCCCTCCCAGGTGCGACAGGCGGCGTACGCGGCCTCGAAGGGCGCGCTGACGAGCGCGATGTACTCCATGGCGCGGGAGCTGGGGCCGCACCGGATCCGGGTGAACACCGTGCTGCCCGGCTGGATGTGGGGCCCGCCGGTGGAGGCGTACGTGCAGTTCACCGCGTACACCGAGGGCGTACCGGAGGCCGAGGTGCTGGAGCGGCTGACCTCGCGGATGGCGCTGCCCGAGCTGGCCACGGACGCGGACGTGGCGGACGCCGCGGTGTTTCTGGCATCGGACCGGGCGCGGGCGATCACGGGACAGTCGTTGCTGGTCAACGCGGGGGAGTTGATGCGATAGCGCCCACATGTCCCGATCGGTGAGCTGATCGAAATTGTTCAGGGACATGAACCGAGGTCAGTAAGCAGAACTATTTTACCTCCCTTTGACCGTACGGGCTGTTGTCGCAGTCATGCCATCGAACCCACGATGAGCGGGCGCTTCACGACCCTGACGATCCTGGGAGAGGGCATATGAACGGTCTCGACTGGGCCGTGCTCATCGGCTACTTCGGCGTGATGGTCGCGATCGGTGTCTGGTCCCACAAACGGGTCGACAACGTCAGCGACTTCTTCACGGCCGGCGGCAAAATGCCGTGGTGGCTTTCGGGCATCTCGCACCACATGTCCGGCTACAGCGCGGTCATGTTCACGGGTTACGCGGCCATCGCGTACACGTACGGCGTCACTTCCTACGTCACCTGGTCCTTCCCGATCGCCATCGGGATCGCGATCGGTGCGAAGACGTTCGCGCCCCGGCTCAACCGGGTGCGCTCACGGCTGCACGTGGCCTCGCCCCTTGAGTACCTGAAGAACCGCTACAACCTGCCCACCCAGCAGGCGCTCGCCTGGTCCGGCGTCCTGCTGAAGATCGTGGACGTGGGCGCCAAATGGGCCGCCATCGCGACCCTGCTCTCCGTCTTCACCGGTGTCTCGCTCAACATGGGCATCCTCATCACCGGCTTCGTGACCGCCATCTACTGCACGGTCGGCGGGCTCTGGGCGGACGCGCTGACCGAACTCGGCCAGTTCATCATCCAGTTCATCGCCGGCATCGCGATGCTCGTCGCCGTCATGGCCGAGCTGAACGGCTTCAGCACCCTGTGGAGCGTCTGGGACGAACCCGCGCTCGACGGGCACACCAAGCCGCTGGCCGGCCCGTACATGATGGTCTTCCTGATCGCGTATCTGTTCATCAAGACCTTCGAGTACAACGGCGGCATGTGGAACCAGGCCCAGCGCTACATGGCCACGGACTCCGCGAAGTCCGCCACGCGCTCCGGCATCCTGTCCGCCTCGCTCTGGCTGATCTGGCCGCTGGTGCTGTTCTTCCCCATGTGGGTCGCGCCGCTGATCATCAAGACCGACGTGCCGGCCGATTCGTACGCGCTGATGGCCGAACACCTGCTGCCGCACGGGCTGCTGGGCCTGGTCATCGTCGGGTTCTTCTCCCACACGATGGCGATGTGCTCCTCGGACGCCAACGCCATCGCGGCCGTCGTCACCCGCGACATCATGCCCGCGGTCTCCCGCAAGGCACGCGAGTGGGACACCCGGATGGGGCTGCTGGCCGCGCGCTGGGCCACGCTGCTCTTCCTCGGTCTGTCGATGGCCATCGCCACCCAGGTCAACTCCGCCTTCTTCGGCGACATCATCACCGTCGTCATCAAGTGGGTGGCCGGCCTGATGGGTCCGATCGCGATCCCGCTGATGCTGGGCCTGCTCCCGTGGTTCCGCAAGAGCGGTCCGACGGCGGCGCTGATCAGCTGGGCCGTCGGCCTCGTCACCTTCTGGCTGGTCAACTACCCGATCAGCTGGAACGTCGACGGCGGAGTCCCGCTCCAGTACCAGGTGTCGATCCCGCTCGCGGTGTCCCTCGTCCTCTACATCCTCATCGGCTACGTGAAGCCCGAGGACACCCCGGAACGGGACGAGCTCATCGCGAAGATCAACAGCGACGGCGGCGGGGCCATGGCCGCGGCGATCCCGACCCCGGCCGGCCCGGCGGACGACGTGGTGGGGGCGCCGGTCAAGGACTAGCACCGAAACCGCGCGAACGACTCGTACGTACGACACGTACGTACGGATGTGAGGGTGGCCGCTTCCTGACGAGCGGCCACCCTCACTCGTTCCGCCGTGAACGCGGGGCGGCGTCCGGGTGTGGTGTCCGAGTGCGCAGCCCGGGGCGCGTCAGCCGCGGGCGGTCAGCCCGGCCGGGACCGGTGTGGCGCCCGTGCCGGAGAGGGCCGCGTACCCGCGCGGATAACGGGCCAGCCAGCCCGGCGAGGAGCCCGCCGGACCGTGCAGGGCCGGGCCCTGGGTCATCTCCATCGCGAAGTCGTCGGCGAGGACGAGCATGGTGGGGCGGCCCTCCAGCTCGGCCAGCCAGGACGGCGGAAGGGCCGTCTCGCCGTGCAGGGCGCCGAGCAGCGCGCCGGTGAGAGCACCGGTGGCACCCGACGCGCCGCCGTGGTTCACCGACAGGCACAGGCCGTGCCGGGTGTCCTCGCCGACCAGGGCGCAGTACACGGCCACCGACAGCAGCCCCTCGGCCGTGCCGTCCCCGGCCAGGTCCTCGACGCGGGCCGGTGACGGCATGCCCTGCCGTACGGCCCCCAGGGCCCGCTGCAGCGCCTCGGCGACGGGCTGCTGCCCCGGGCGCGGTGCCAGCAGCTGCAGGGCCCGCTGGACGGCCGTGTCGAGGCTCTCCCCACGCGCGAGACCGTGCACGATCACGGCGTACGCGCCCGCCGACAGGTAGGACAGCGGGTGGCCGTGCGTCTGCGCCGCGCACTCCACCGCGAGCTGCAGGACGAGCTGCGGCTCCCAGCCGACGAGGAGCCCGAACGGCGCGGAGCGGGCCGTGGCCTCGACGCCCCGCTCGTCGGGGTTCTTGGGCGCGTCCAGTGTGCCCATCAGCTCGTCGCCGAGGCCCATCAGACAGGCGCGCGTGGGATCACGGCGTGCGTACAGCCACTCCTCGCGGGCCAGCCACCCGTCCTCCTTGCGCCGCTCGTCCGGGCCCCAGTCGCGCTGGGTGGCGGCCCACCGCAGATACGCCCGGTGCAGGTCCGTCGGCGGATGCCAGGCACCGGTGTCCCGGCGCACCTGGGCCCTTATCAGCCCGTCGAGCGAGAACAGGGTCAGCTGGGTGAGGTGCGAGACGGCCCCGCGCCTGCCGTATCCGTGGGCCAGGTCGGTGAGCCCCTCCGCGCCGTGCGCGGCACGGATCTGTTCCATCGAGAGGTGGCCGACGGGGGAACCGAGCGTGTCGCCCACGGCCGCGCCGAGGAGCGTGCCACGCACCCGGCTGCGGAAGTCCTGCTGTTCGGCACGGCCCCAGACGGCACCGGCTGTCGCACCCACCGAGGCCTCCCGAGATCCCGATCCGATTCCGTCCGTACGGCCGACAAGTCAGCACTGTAATCGAACGGGAACGGTCGGTTGAGGGGCGGATCGGTATGCGAACAGTGGGCCGACTGCTCATGTTTGTCAGCGATCGGTATGCATTTCCGTCCGGTGGCCCCGGCGAAGTCCCCCGGAGCCACCGGGAAATGAAGATCCATACGAATGACCACGACTTTCATACGCAATACCTGCGCAGCATGCGCACAATTGCGGGAGGATCTTCGAGGCGGGTGCGGACAGGGCCGAGCCCCCTCGGCCAGGACGGCGGGCCAGTCGAGAGGGCTCTTTCATGGTGCGTATGAAGTTGTCGAGACGGTTGTAGTTGTTGATGAAGTTGTTTCTCGGTACGTGCTGTGCGAGGCCTCCGCCGTTGTCAGACGGTGCCCCGGCTCACTTCTGCCACGAAGGCGTTCCAGGACTCCGCCGGGAAGGCCAGCGTGGGGCCTTCGGCGACCTTGGAGTCGCGGACGGCCATCGCCGCCAGGACCGGGGACTTGATCTCGACGCACGCGCCGTTTCCCTGGGAGTACGAAGACTTCGTCCACGTGTCCGTGGCGCCTTGCTTGATTGCCATGTTCGCTCCGATGGCCGGTTGCTGGGGTGGCTGTCACCGAGTTGCGGGTTCCTTCCGGAACCCACGGTTCGGATTACGCCAAGGTTGTTGCGCCTTGGCGTGATCGACGCTACTCGCCAACTCCCGCGTACGAAGCGACTATTCACCCGTCTGGGTGACATATGCCAGTCGAGTCTTCCCTTGCGATAGGCCGGTGGTGTATTGTCCGCCGCCTTCTCGCCGGAGGGGTCAAAACCGGCCCCTGATCACCTCAGTGCGCATAGTCCTTCGCGACATCCGCGATGAACTCCCGGGACTGGTCGGCGTTGAGCGCCTGCGCCCGCAGATGCTCGTACATGACGCTGTACTTCTGGACGTCGTTCGCCTTCTCCAGGTACAGATCGCTGGTGACGCCCTCGATGTAGACCACGCTGGAGTCGGCCGCGTCGGGGAATTCCAGGATCGCGTACTGGCCGCTCACCCCCGGATGGGCGCCCATCGTGAACGGGATGACCTGGACCGTCACGTGCGGCACGTGCGACATCTCGACGAGATGCTCCAACTGCTCGATCATCACCTGCTTGTTGCCGACGGTCCTGCGCAGCGCCGCCTCGTCGAGAACGGCCCACAGCCGCAGCGGGTTCTCCAGGTCGGAGATACGTTCCTGTCGGCGCAGCCGCACCTGTACGCGCTTGTCGATGTCGCCGGCGGCGGCCTCCGGGAGAGCGCCCTGGATCAGCGCCTCCGCGTACGGCCGGGTCTGCAGCAGGCCCGGCACGACCAGCGGGTCGTACACGCGCAGGCTCGCCGCGTCGGTCTCCAGACCGATGTAGACGCTGTACGGGATGTCGCCGAAGGAGTGCCACCAGCCCTGCTGGCGCGAGTCCTTGGCCATCTGCATCAGCGAGTCGACGATCCGGACGTCCTCGACCTCGTACACCCCGCACAGGTCGCGGACGTCGCGCTGGCTGATGCTGCGCCGCCCGTTCTCCAGGCGGCTGATCTTCGACTGCGAGACGAGCAGCCGCTCGGCGACCTCTTCGGCCGTCATGCCCTTGAGCTCCCGGAGCCGTCGTAGCTCCTGGCCCAACCGGCGTCGCCTGACGGTGGGATTGACGTTGGACGCCACGGGACGTGCACCTCCGGCTGCGGGCTGCCTGTACTTTGCGTATCTGCTGTTCAGCAGATTGCCACCAAGGTGCTTGCTACCGCTGGGAAACAGCGGATATGCAGTGCGTACGCGCCACTTGTCGCCACCTTGCGCCACCTGACGCCACCTGACGGTGGGTACGACGACAAGCAACCATGGACACAGGGATATGTGGATATGGGGACAGCGGACGACGAACGAACGTCGAGGGACACGGATTCGGGACACGGGCATACGAGCGCGCGGGGCGGCGGGCCGTGTCGTCGTCCGGACGTACGGCCTGTCGCCCCGCGCGGCCCAGCGGCTCCCGAACCGGATCATGGGGACTGCGGTGCGGCGCTGACGTGCGTGACGCGCGAGGCGTGGTGCACGGTGGGTGATGCGGAGTTACCACGTGTGCTGCGGATGCTGCCGGTGTTACGGATGCTGCGGATACGGCGGTACTTCGGGAACTGCCCGTGCTGCGGTTGTGCCGGTTCTCGCGCGCCGTGGACCGGGTGCTCAGTGGGCCACTGCGCGCGCCATCGAACCGCGGCGCGGTTGCATCGGGACGCCCCTGGCGGGCTCCGGTGCGGGCCTGGCTCCGGGGGCGGCCTGACGGCCGGTCGGTGCCGGGCTGCGGCGTGGCTGTGCGGCCACTCCGTTCTGGACGTCCATCACGGCGTGAGCCACGAGTCCGCCCATGGGGTCGTGCCTGATCAGATCCCTGAGGCGGGAGCGCGACGAGCGCCCTTCGTTCCCTGGGTAGAGGTGCTTGCCCAGGCCGACGGCATGCGCCAGTGCGGCCAGAGCGGCGGTCCGCGGGTCCGGCGGGACGCCGGTGCGGATCGCGCTGTCCAGCCGGGCCCTGATCTCCCGGCTGATTTCCGTGTCCGTCGCTTGGTAGCGAGTCGTCGGAAGCACCCCGCACATCTGGCCCGCCACGGCATGGACCATGCCGCATCGCTCCAGATGCGAGAGATATGTCTGGCGCAACCCCAGTCGGGGTCCGCCGATCCAGTTCACAGCGCGTACTGGAGCACCCCGCCTGCGGAGTAGTTCCAGCGCACAGTCCAAGGTCGGATCTCCGGTCGGCCGTGGTGCCACCACGGCGATACGATCCCCGTCTGGGGCTATCCGTCCGGCCAGCGCCAGCTCCACTAGCTGTGCTCCGGCCAGACCGAGGTCGAGCGACTGCGGCTGTGCGGTGGTACCCGTGGTCGGGTCCAACGCCAGCAGCAGAAGCTCCTCCGGAAGTGTTCTGCGGCTCCTGCCCATCCATGCCTCCCCGCGTGGATGAATGACAGGGTGACCCCTCTCACATTGGTCTGTCGAGAGCACGTGACCGGTTCGTTGTGGAACCAGTAGATATGTCGTTCTCGTCTACCGCAGGGGTCAATCCCTCACACAGGACACTGGTACATGGTTCGGACACGAGTGTCCGGGCCGCGTGTGCACTGTTTAACGGGTTCATGGTTCGGTTGGGCGCACGGTGTGTGGCGCACGGAGGAGGCATCGGTGGCGGGCGAGTCCCCCGACAGGTCGAAGCAGCATGAGTCGTCGGCAGAACCGACGTCGGGGAGCAAGGTTCCGGTTCCGGATCCGCGGCTGGCGGTCGCGCGGGAGGCCGTGACGGCGGCTGCCCGGGTGGACACGGCGACCGCGGTGTTCTCGACGAAGCGTTCTGCGGGCCCGGCGGGTTCCAAGGGGTCCGCGGGTGCGGAGGAGACGGCGGAGCCGGCTGCCGGGAGTTCCCAGGGGAGTGACGGTTCTGCGGAGCCGGAGAGTTCCGCCGGAGGTGCCGGGAAGGGCGCCGGAGGCGGTGACGCGCGGCTGCGGAGCGCGGTGGCGGCCTGGGTCGCCACGGCGGACGAGGAGGCGCCTGAGGGCGCTCCTGCGGACGCGGCGGCGGATTCGGCTGCGCCGGGCGTGGGTGCGCCTGCCGGCGAGGGCGGGGATGGGGATTCGGACCCGGGTGTCGGTTCCGACCCCGGCTCCGATTCCGACGAGTCGGGTTCGGGCGCCGGTACGGATGCGGGTGCGGGCCCGGACTCCGAGCCGGAGGATTCCGCGGCTGCCGAGGCACCGGCCGATGCATCGGCCGAGGCGAAGAGCGAGTCGGAGGGCGAGTCGGAGGGCGACGCTTCGGAGGACGCACCGGCCGGGCGCGCTGTTCCGCCCGTTCCGCAGGCCGACGCCTCGCCCAAGAGCGGAACGTCCGCCTCCGGCGAGAGTGACGGGAAAGCCGCCGCGGGCGACGAGAGCGGCGCTGACGCGAAGGCCGACGCCAAGCGCACGGCGGACGCTCCCGAGGCGGAAGTCCCCGCGGCGAAGCCGCCCGTGGGCGCAGCTCCCGCCGCTGACGGGGACGCCGGGTCGGACCGGGGCGTCGGCTCCGACGCGGACTCCGCGGCGAAGCCGGATGCCACGGCGAAGGCGGCCTCCGACGCGAAGCCGGAATCCGACGCGAAGGCAGCGTCCGACGCAAAGCCGGACCCCGTCACGAAATCGGATGCCGCTGCGAAGCCGGAATCCGGCGTGAAGCCGACCTCCGACGCGAAGCCGGACACCGCTGCGAAGCCGGATTCCGGCGCCGACTCGGGTTCCGCCGTGAAGTCGGACTCCACGCCCGGCGAGGGCAGGCCCAAGCCCCCCGTCGACCAGGCCACCGCGATCTTCAAGCGGCCCGCGGCCGTGGACCAGCCCACGACCATGCTCAAGCTGGGCGGCGCCAAGCCCGACGCCAAGCCGGACGCCGGACCGGGCAAGACGGCCGACTCGGCCGAGTCGGCCGAGCCGGGCAAGGGTGTCGGGTCGGACAAGGGTGCCGAGCCGGGCAAGGGCGTCGCCCCGAAGGGCGGTGCCGAGTCGGCCGGCGAGCCCAAGGGCGAAGCCCCCGCCGAGCGCACCAGCAAGTTCGTGGCCCTCAAGCCGCTCGACGAGCCCGCGCCGCCGAAGGCGAAGCCCGCCGTCCCGCCGCCGGGGCCGTCCGTCCCGTCCTCCGTGGCGCCGGCTCCCGAGACCGCTGTCGTCCCGCAGGTCGGCCCCGAGCGGACGACCCAGCAGCCGCTCCCGCCGAGGCCCCCGCTGGACCTCCTCGCGGAGCTGACGAACACGCCGCCGCCCCGGCAGACCCCCGTGCGGACGCTCGTGCGCCGGGTCAAGATCTGGACGCCGCTGGTGCTCCTGCTGGCCGTGGTGTTTGCAGTCGTACAGGCCGTACGTCCGCTGCCGGCTCCCACTCTCACGCTGACCGCCGACGAGTCCTACGCCTTCGAGGGCAACAAGGTCTCCCTGCCGTGGCCCGAGGAGGGCCAGGGCTGGATGGACGTCAACGGCATCGGCACGGTCGACTCGTTCGGGGCGCAGAAGCCCGTCGCGATCGGCTCGGTCGCCAAGGCCATGACGGCGTACGTGATCCTCAAGGAGCACCCGCTGAAGGCCGGCGCGGACGGCGCGAAGATCGAGGTCGACAAGAAGGCGGAGACGGAGGGCGGCTACGACGCGCAGGGCGAGTCGACGCTCAACACCGTCAAGGAGGGCGACACCCTCACCGAGAAGGACGCCATCGCGGCCATCATGATCCCCTCCGCGAACAACATCGCGCGGCTGCTGGCGCGTTGGGACGCGGGGTCGGAGGCGAAGTTCGTCGAGAAGATGAACGCCGCCGCCAAGGACCTGGGGATGAAGAACACGAAGTACACCGACCCCTCGGGTCTGAAGGAGACCACGGTCTCCACCGCCGAGGACCAGGTGAAGCTCGGCAACGAGCTGGTGGACATCAAGGCGCTGGTCGACATCACCAAGCTGCCGACCTGGGTGGACCCGTCCGGCAAGAAGTGGGACAACTACAACCGCCTCGTGCCGTACAACAACGCCATCGGCATCAAGACCGGCTCCACCACCAAGGCCGGCGGCAACCTGCTCTTCGCCGCCACCCAGGAGGTCGGCGGTGAGAACGTCATCGTCGTCGGCGCGATCCTCGGACAGCACACGCCGCCGATCATCGACACGGTCAACGCGGTCAGCAAGACGGCGATGGTCGCCGCCCAGGACGCGCTGACCTCGCGGAAGATCCTGAAGAAGGGTGACGTCGTGGGGTACGTGGACGACGGGCTCGGCGGCCAGGTACCGGTCGTCGCCACCAAGGACGTCTCCGCGGTGGGCTGGGCCGGCCAGACCGTGAAGCTGAAGCTCGACGAGGGCGGCGCCACCATCCCGCACGAGGCGAAGGCGGGAACCGAGGTCGGCTCGCTGAGCGTCGGTGACGGTACGACGGGCGACGCGGTCGAGGTTCCGGTCGCGCTCCAGTCGGACCTCACGGAACCGGGATACGGCGCCAAGCTGACCCGGGTGAGCTGACGGGGGCGTACGCCCTCAAGGACGCGCAACCAGAACAACGGACAGCAGAACAGCAGAACAGCAGAACCGATCGCACCCCGCTGACGGAGCACCACCCAGGAGCTCCCCGGCGGGGTGCGTGCTAGCGTCGCCAGGATGGGGCAAGGCCGCCCGCCGCGGGGCCCGGCCGAGAGCGGAACAACGGGACACGGGAGTGCCAGCACGTGGCGACAGCGGAGCCGACGCATGCCGACGACGCCGAGCCGAGCCGAGGGGCCGGCCCGCGAATAAGCGTGCGTACACGGCACGTCGAGAATCCCGGCAGTGTTGCCGGGCCCCCCTCCGGCACGGCCGAGAACCCCGACGCCGGACCGGACCACGACGGCGGACCCGCCCCTGACGCCGGACGGGACCACGACGCCGAGCCGGGCCCTGACGCAGGGCCGGACCGCGACGCCCAGCCGGTCCGCGAGGCCGTGCCGGAGGCCGACACCGATCCGGACGCCGGCGCCGGACCTGACCGTGACACGGCACCGGGCCGCGATGCGGGACCCAGCCGCGACGCCCAGCCGGGCCGCGATGCAGGACCGGCCCCTGACGCCGGACCGGGCGACGAAGGCGGCCCGGACGAAGGCGGCGCCGACGGCACCGCAGATCGCCGCGGCGACGACCGCAAGGATGATCGCGACGACGGCGACGACGGCGACGACGGTGGCCGTGACGACGGAGCCGGTGGCCGTGAAGGCACCCGTCTGCAGCGTTTCGTGCGGCACCCCGCGATCATCGCCACAGCCGTGGCCGGCGTCCTCCACATCATCTGGTTCTTCACGTTCGCGAACAGTGGGGGCGACCTCGCGGCGCAGGACGCGTGGGCCGAGTTCGTGGGCCGGAACCCCGGTTCGGCGTACAACCTGGCCTGGTACGGCGGCATGCACCCGGTGTCGTACAGCGTGGTGTCCCCGTACCTGATGGCCGTGCTCGGCGTGCGGACGACGATGATGATCGCGGGGACGGCCTCCGCCGGTCTGCTCATGCTGGTGCTGATGCGCAGCAGGGCCGTACGGAACCCCGTGGCCCCGGTGGCCGCCGGAGTGTTCGCGCTCCTGTGCAACGCGATCTCGGGCCGCGTGACCTTCGGCCTCGGCATGGTCTTCGCGCTCGGCGCCGCCGCCGTCGTCTTCTGCTGGCCGTACCGCTGGCGCTACAAGCGCTGGGCCAAGGCACTGTGCGCCGCGCCCCTCGCCGCGGCCGCGACCGCCGCGTCCCCGGTGGCCGGCCTGTTCGTCGGTTTCGTCGCCGTGGCGCTGTTCCTGCAGAAACGCCGCCCTGGCGCGTGGGCGCTGGGCCTCGCGCCCGCAGCGGTCGTGGGCGTCTCGGCCTGGATGTTCCCCTTCTCCGGTACGCAGCCGATGATGTTCGGGTCGGTCCTGCTGCCGTTCGCGTCAGCGGCCTGCGTCTTCTTCCTCGTCCCCAAGGAGTGGAAGACGGTCCGGATCACGTCGGCGGTGTACGGCCTGTCCGTCGTCCTCGTCTGGCTGATCAGCTCGCAGATCGGCTCCAACATCAGCCGGCTGCCGATGCTGCTGGGCGGGGTCACGCTGATCGCCGCGCTGCCCTTCACGGCGCCGCGCTCCCGTAAGTGGTACGCGATCCTCCTGGCCTTCGTGACCGTGAACGGCTGGATCGCCTTCAAGGCCGTGGACGACATCGTGCACACGACACCCGAGGCGTCCTGGGCCCGCGAACTGGCCCCCCTCGTCAACCAGCTCCAGGAGGTCGGCGCCGAGAAGGGCCGCGTCGAGGTCGTACCGGCCCGCTCCCACCGGGAGGCGTCCGCCGTCGCCCCGTACGTCAACCTCGCCCGTGGCTGGAACCGGCAGGCGGACATGGAGCGCAACCCGCTCTTCTACGACGACACCCTCAACTCGGCGAACTACCACGAGTGGCTCCAGCGCTGGGCCGTCCACTACGTCGTCGTCCCCAAGGGCGAGCCCGACGGCGACGGCGGCCAGCGCGAGCGCGAACTGGTCCAGCGCGGGATGCCCTACCTGAAGCAGGTCTGGGGCGACGCCAACTGGCAGCTCTTCGAGGTCACCGACCCCAAGCCGATGGCCGACCCGCCCGCCGTCGTCGACCGTGCCGAGCAGGGCGAGCTGACGCTTGAGGTGAAGCGGGCGGGGCGGGTGCTCATCCGGATCCCGTACTCGCCGTGGCTCGGGCTGGTCGACGCGGAGGGCAAGAGCGTGAAGCCCCCGCAGGAGACCGAGGAGTCCAAGAAGCGGGAGGACGGGGCGCCGAAGACGTACGACAACGTCAACGGCTGCCTGATGGAGACGGAGGAGGACGCCCAGGGCGACCAGTGGACGGAACTGCTGGCCCCCGGCCCCGGCACGTACCGCCTCGCGGCCCCCTACCAGCTGCCCCGGGGCACGGGATGCCCCGAGGAGCTGCGGGAAGAGGTCCGCGGCAGCGAGGGCTAGGGCGGGGGAGGCCCGGGGCAGCCGGGGCCAGGGCGGGTAGGGCCTGGCTCAACGCTCAACCGGTCGGGATCGCGACGCTCAGCCGGTCGGGATCGCGACGCTCAGCCGGTCCGGATGGCGTGCTCAGCCGAGCTGGGCCTCGACCGCCGACACGACCTCGGCGGACTCCGGCTCGGTCTGCGGCGAGAAGCGGGCGACCACCGCGCCGTCCCGGCCGATCAGGAACTTCTCGAAGTTCCAGCGGATGTCGCCGCTGTGCCCCTCGCCGTCCGCGAAGCCGGTGAGCCGCTCGTACAGGGTGTGGCGTCCGTCGCCGTTCACGTCGACCTTCTCGGTCAGCGGGAAGGTCACGCCGTAGGTCGCCGAGCAGAACTCCGCGATCTCCTCGGACGAGCCGGGCTCCTGGCCCATGAACTGGTTGCACGGCACCCCGAGCACGGTGAAGCCCTGCGCCGCGTACCGCTCCTGCAGCCGCTCCAGGCCCGCGTACTGGGGGGTGAGACCGCACTTGGAGGCCACGTTGACGACGAGCACGGCCTGGCCCTTGTACTGGCCGAGGTCCGCGGAACCGCCCTGCAGAGCATCGATGTCGACGTCGAGGACGGAGGCGCCCGAGGCGGCGGACGCGGAGGTACCGGTGTTGTCAGTAGTCATGAACGGATGCTAACTCCGGTCGGCCGACGCGGGGGCGCCGCCCTGTGCCCCGACCAGGACCTCGCCCACGGCCGTCCGGTAGTAGAGGACCGACCGCCCCGAACGCCTCCGCCGTACCAGCCGGGCATCGAGCAGGACCTTCAGATGACGGCCGACCGAGCCGAGCCCCTGCCCGGTGACGGCGACCAGCTGGCTCGTACTCATGGGGGAGCCGAGGAGGACGAGCACATCGGCCCGCGCACCGCCGAGCAGCCGGGCGAGCCCTTCGGGAGCGGCGGACGTGGGGGCATCCGCCGCCGGCCGGGCATGCGCCAGCACGCCCGAGCACGGATACACGACGGCGTACCGGTGGGGCTCCTCCCCCGAGACCTCCCACGACACCCACCCGTGCCGCTGCGGAGTCACCGGTACGAAGACCAGTTCCGCGCCCGAGATCTCGCGCGGCGGATACTCGTGCAGGTTGACCTGCAGCCGGTTCTCGCCGAGCCAGCGCATACCCGGCCGCATCGCGCCGAGCGCGGCGGCCCAGCCCTCCTGGCTCAGCCGGGCGGTGCGGGCCACGACATCCGCTTCGAGCACGCGGCGGCGACGGTGCCAGTCGGGGCGTACGGCCTCGGTCCATACGCGGGTGAGCAGGTCCGCGGCGCGTCCGGGGAGGTCGTCGCGGTCGCGGAGGATCGCGGGCAGCGGGCCGCGCAGGGCGACGGCCAGGTGGGCGCGGGCGGCCTCGGGGGAGGCTTCGCGCACCCGGGCGACCTCCGCGGCGAAGTCCTCCTCGCCCCGCGGGGTGGGCGTGAGGAAGTCGGCGATCCACTCGGGCCCGAGCCCGGCCCGGACGAGGGCGGCCGTGACGGGCTCGGCCGCCAACCACCCCTCGTAGGCGGGCAGATGGGTGGCGAGCCAGACCCGTTCGCCGGGATGCGCGGCGCTCCTGGAGTGCAGCGCCTTCAGACAGGCGAAGGTCTCCGCGAGCGGCGAGACCACGAAGCGACTGCCGGCGAGCGTGTCGGCACTGACCTGCCACCAGCCCATCGCGGCAGCCTCCTCGGGGTCGTGGTCACGTGGTCACGTGATGTCGTGGTCACGTGGTGTCGTGGTCAGGTGGTTTCGCACAGACGCGAAAGAGTAACGGCCCCTCCGGCGCGGGTCGGAGACTCCGGGACATGCCCACGACGTACCGGTCCCTCTTCCGCACCCCGGAGTTCACACCCCTCTTCCTGGCCTCCTCGGCGCAGGTGGCCGCCCAGACGATGAGCGGTCTCGCGCTCGGCACGCTGGTCTACCGGGCCACGGACTCGCCTCTCCTGTCGGCCCTGAGCATGTTCGGCCCGTCGCTCGCCCAGGTCCTGGGCGCGACCACGCTCCTGTCGGCGGCCGACCGCCTGCCACCGCGCGCCACGATGACGGGCACCGCGCTGGCGTTCGCGGCGGGTACGGCCCTCCTGGCGCTCCCCGCCCCCCTCTGGACACTCTTCGCCCTGATCCTCGCCCTCGGCCTGGTGGCCTCCCTGAGCGGCGGCGTCCGCTGGGGCCTGCTGAACGAGATCCTGCCCAAGGACGGCTACATCGTGGGCCGTTCGGTCTTCAACATGGCGAACGGGATCACGCAGATCATCGGATACGCCACCGGAGGCGTCCTGATCACGCTCCTGTCCCCGCGCGGCACCCTGCTCACGGCGGCGGCCCTGTACGCGGCGGCCGCGATGACAGCCCGCTGCGCCCTGACCCCCCGCCCGCCGAGAGCGACGGGCCGCCCGTCGACAGGCGCGACCTGGCGCACGAACGCGACCCTGCTCGCCCCGGGCCCCCGCCGCCACCTCTACCTGGCGCTCTGGCTCCCCAACGGCCTGATCGTCGGCTGCGAGTCCCTCTACGTCTCGTACGCACCCGAGCACGCGGGTCCGCTCTTCGCGTGCGCGGCGCTGGGCATGCTGACCGGGGACGTGACGGTGGCCCGCTTCACCGGACCGGCGCTGCGCCCCCGGCTCGGAGTACCCCTGCTCCTGCTCCTGGCGGCCCCGTACCTGCTCTTCCTTCTGCACCCGCGCCCGTCCCTGGCCGCGGCCCTCGCCGCCCTGGCCTCGATCGGCTTCGGCGCGAGCCTGCTCCAGCAGGAACGCCTCATGGCCGTCACGCCGCCCGAACTGGCGGGCCACGCACTGGGATTGCACTCGTCCGGCATGCTGGCGATGCAGGGCGTGGGCGCGGCGCTGGCCGGCACAGCGGCCCAACTGACGTCACCGGCAACGGCGATGGCGGCGATGGCGGCGGCGTCGATCACGGTCACGCTGACGCTGGCACCGGGACTCAGGCCCGTACGGCCACCGTCACTGTCTCCGACACCTGAGCGCGACGCGGCGTGACAGCCGATGCGGCGTGACGGTCGGGGTGGCGTGACAGACGACGCGGCGTGACAGTCGGGGTGGCGTGACAGACGACGACTGTCACGCCACGCCGTACTCCTGTGCCGCTCCGGCTATCGCGCCACGAACTGGGTCAGGATCGCCTGGACTTCGTAGATGTCGACGCCCTTGGTGAAGGTCTTCTGGATCGGCGTGGGCGAGCCGGAGAGCCAGATCTTCAGCTCGGCGTCGAGATCGAACGTGCCCGCGGTCTCGACGGCGAAGTGCGTGATGCTCCGGTACGGAACGGAGTGGTACTCCGTCTTCTTGCCGGTGATGCCCTGCTTGTCGACCAGGATGAGGCGACGGTCGGTGAAGAGGATGGTGTCGCGTATCAACTGGAAAGCGGCGTGCACCTGCTCGTTCTGTCCGAGCAGTCGCGCGTAGTCGTTCTGTGCTTTCGCCGGATCGACGGTGTGGGCGTTTCCGAACAGCGCCATGACAAACCCCCCATTGGTTGCGTGAAGTTCCAAGATCCTCGCACCGGAGCGCAACCGGAGCAATGCCTTGTTTCCCGACTGTCCTGAGGGTGCGACACCCCGGTGACGCAAGGCCCTTCACTCGACGCGCCGCCGGGTCTCCGGGGTGCCGCTCAGCCGGCCTGAGCGTCCGCCGACGCTCCGAGATCCGCGGTCTCCTTCGCCGATGGGGCCTTGACGGCGACCGGCTGGTTGATTTCGAGGAGGGTGAAGGTCATGTCGAGGGGTTTGCCGACGACCGGCTTGAGCGGCTTCCCGTCGGCGCTGAAGCGCGCCTCGTAGGTCGCGCCCCGCAGGCGGAACCGCTTGGCGCGGTCGTCCTCGTCGATCCACAGATCCATGGTGAGTGCCTTGTCGAGGCCCAGCCCGATGAACTGATCGAGGCTCTTGATCTGGCGCTCCCGTGACTTCTTGTCCACGGCGGCGTCACGGGCGGCCTGCAACCCCGCAACGGTGACTGTGCCCCGGTAGTGGGTGGTCCGGGTGCCGTCGACCGTCTCGGTCCCGACCTTCCGCGGATGCCTGGAGCCGGTGAGGATCGTGGACTGCACGATCGGACTCCCCTCGATCTGGTGGGGCAGTACGCGGTAGGTGTTGTTGTCCACCGAATAGCGGCCCCACATCGCCGGGGCGGCGCTGAACCAGCGTTTGCCGTCCAGCTTCGTCAGGTCGACCGCGCTGCCGCTGACGTACAGCGTGCTGTCGACGTACCGGACCACCGTCCGAGGTGCCTGCGGCCGATCGACCGCGATCATTTCCATGCTCATGGCGGAGGGGGCCGTGCTCATGGACGCCTCGACCTTCAGCCGGCCGGTCTTCGGCAGGGTCCCGGTGACCCGGTAACGAAGGGACGTGATGTCCGCGGTGTTCTCCGCAGCCTTCGCCACGGCTTCGGCGGGGGTAACCTCCGGCGCCTCCTCCGCCACGGAGCCACCCTCGGTGCCCGTCCCACAGCCCTCGGCACCCCCACCGAACAGCAGAACGACGACGGCCGTGCCGGCCACTCTCCGCGACACGGATGCACGCGTGAAGGTCCTCATGGTTCCCCCGGAACACTTAGAACGAGCAGACAGGTGATCGACGCCGCCGCAAAGGCGGTGAGCGTATCCCGAGTTCCGGACGTCCGGTGAGTGACCAGTCCTATTCCCACTGCCGGGCGAGGGGATGTCAGTGGCCGCCTGCACAATGCGCTCCGTGAGCGACCACTACGAGACCGTGTTCTCGTGCTTCCTGCGCGATGACACGCCTGAGTCCGTGCTGGGGGCGTTGCGCCGGCACATGGGCCTGGACGAGGAGGAACCGGATGACCTCGATCCCGAGGAACACCCGTACCCCTAGGGCAGGTAGGGCAGGTCGGGCGGAGAGATGGATGTCATCCGCCGAACAACTGCGGATGCGGGCAGGGCTCCAGCTCGTCGCCCGGACGATCGGACCACGTCCACCAGACGTGCCGGCCGACGCACTTCCAGAGCAGCCGGCAGACACGTCGGCCGTCGTCCTCGCGCTTGCAGAGGACCATGCCACCGGCCTTCAACTGCCCGCCGCACTCCGGACAAAGGGGCCTGGCTTCGGTCGACATGCCGTGCAGCGTAGTCACAAGAACCGCGTCGCCTATCCTCCACAAGATGAAGGACTCGGAGGCTTTTCGGGCGGCGGTCCGTGCGTGTGCGGCGACGATGCTGAACGGCGACGCCTCACCGTACGAACCGGCGTTGGAGATCTTGGGCCTTGCCAGTGGCGGGCTCCCCGTCGACGACGGCGACGAAGCAGGCAACTGGCTCGCGCTCCTGTGGGGTGAGCTGACGGATCGGGCTGAGCTCCGGCCCGCGGAGGCGGACCGAGCCGAGGCACACATGGTCACCGCCGCCCGTGAGTGGCTGGCCGTCGAGGGCGACGAGCAGGGTGAGGCGCGCTACTTCGACCGTTGGCTGCACGACATCCTTGGCTACGAGCATCGTTCGGCTCGGGCCCAGGCCTGATTTCGAGCGACAGGCCCAAGGCACATGGACGACCACGACGTTCCGCGGCAGAACGAGCCTGCCGAGCACCTTCGCTTCCGGGACTACCTGAGCGGGCTCGGGCAGGTCTCGGAGGCCGACGAGGAAGACCTGGTCAGCGCGGTCCTCACCGACTCGGACCGGACGATGGCACAGTCCGCAGTCCTGCGGCACCTGGACCACCGGGCCGCCGACCTCCACTCCGGCTCCGCCTACGAATCCTGGGCAGAGAGGATGAGGCGGGCCACGGCGCGCCATCCGTTCCTGACCCGGCGCCTCGACGAATGGTCCCTTCTCCGGGCCGTAACCCTGGGGCGGCCGTGGCATTCGGAGGCCCTGCTCGAATCATCCGACTGGGCCCAGCTGAAAACGTCCGAGTCTTCGAACACGGCCGCGCTGGAACTCCTCGCCACCCGGGGCCGGACCAAGCGAATCCGCAACACCGCCCGAACCAACCTGAACCAGCGGAGCCAACGCTGATACAGCCGACTACTGACATCAACCTGCGCTGCGAAAGCGGCAGTTCACGAGCAGGTACGCACTCTGGGCGCCCGGCGGCACGGGGAACGGTTTGATGTCCGCACGCGTCGTCCCTCTCCGGGGCACGGACGGGTCCCGGAGAGGGGAGACCGGGTGCGTACGAGCGGCTTCGCCAAGTGGACAAGGCGGTTCGAGGACGAGCGCGAGCGCAGGTGCGCCCAGAGTGACCCGGACTGGGGACGGACCGCGACACTGCATCCGACGGTGTGGGCCAGCATCCAGCGCTTCCAGGTCGGCGAGGACGGAGACGGTGCCAACCTCGTCGGCAAAGCGGATGAGACCGGCGACGCCGACTACGCGCAGGCGGTCAGGCTCTTCATTGCCGAGGAACAGAACCACGCCCGGCTGCTCGCCCGACTGCTGGCCGCGGGAGGCATACCGACGTCGACCGGGCACTGGAGCGACGCGGTCTTCGTACGGCTGCGGCGGCTCACGGGCCTGCGCATGGAACTGCTGGTACTGATGGTCGCGGAAGTGGTGGCGCTGCGTTACTACCGGGCTCTGCGCGACGGCACCGACGACGCGCTCACCTCGGACGTGGCGGGGCGGATCCTGTCCGACGAGGAACGCCACGTGCCCTTCCACTGCGAGCGACTGCACGCCCCTTTGACGGAGCTGCCCCGCGCGCTGCGCCGCCCGACGATGGAGCTGTGGCGACTTCTTCTGCTCGCGATCTCTCTCGTCGTCGCCGCAGACCACGGTCCGGCACTACGCCGGCTCGACATAGGCCGCCTGCGATTCGTCGCCGATGTAATGACGTCGTCCCACGCGGTGGTCGCCGCGATACTGGCACCGAGCCCAGACGCATGGACGACCGCGGGCTGACCAGAGAGGGCCCGCCGCCTTCTACCACCTCCTCGGGAGAGCGGCTGGGGCGTGGGCAGGTTACCTGCGGCTTCGATACGGGCCGATCATCGAACCCCCGCCCGACGTCAGTTCTGGATGCCAGAAGGGGGTCACCTCCGGAAACCCGGAGGTGACCCCCTTCAGAACTGGTGCCCCCGGCAGGATTCGAACCTGCGACACCCGCTTTAGGAGTTCGATCCCAGCACGGTTCGTCGGCTGTCATCGACTGGTGCGATGGCCGGCCAGGGTTGCTGGCGTTCGCTCCCGTCCGACGTCGTTGATGTCAGCCGTGGATGTCAAGAAGTCTTCTTCGTAGCTCTATAGAGATCAGTCGCTGACGGGGCAGACCATTGCCTTGACTCCAACAATCAGTTCTTCTCGGCTCACCAGGGGTCTACTTGCACTCTCCACACAGACTCAGCCCACCACTGTCCCCAGCTCTCATCCCGTCTGCCGTCGACCCACACACCGTGGAGCAGGCGTGGTTCAGGGGCGTCAAGGTGGAGCGCGCCACTGTACGAACGACCTTGACGCCCCTGAACCGCGTCTGCTCGGCTCTGCCTGGGTCGGCGGTGGACGGGATGAGAGCTCCCCACGCACACCCCACTCGGCCGACACCCGCCAGCGGCGCCCCCTCCATCCCGGAGTCGGAGCGCCCCCGCCGGAGGCATCTCTATGACCGCGGCTGCACTGTGCAGCGCTCTCCTTTGCTTCTGGCACGGTAGTGGCACGAACCTCTGTCGACGACAGTCAGCCACGACGACGGGTGCGACGGACCAGGCGCGCGTATGCCTCGCTGCACCCCCACCAGCCTCAGCCACGCTGTCAGTGCCGTCGCAGAGCAGCAACGATGGCTGGCACATGCTGACGGTGCCTGAGCCCTCAACTTGGGAAGTTGCGATCATCTATGGCGGATTCGGGCGCTGACCTGGGCGAACGATTCGGTCGTGATCCTTCACTGTGATTCCGCGTTGTTCCCCACTCGGTCTTGTGCGCTTGTGGTACGCGTGGGCCCGCCGATGGAATGGATCAGGCTTTGCCATCAGGTCAGACACCTCGGCACCGGTGGTCTCTGGTTGGAGACGATGTCGAACTACGCCATCCGCACCAGAACTCTGAAGCATGTGAGGACGACAGCTCACAGCAGTGGATTCTCTGATCTCTACACGATGATGTGGGCACGCTGGCATACTCGTGCAGAGTTGCTTCAGAGGTGGGGGGCTGAGAGCATGGCTTTGCTTGAGACTGCAGCTGTGAGCGTTGGTCGCGTGGTTGTTGATCGGGCAGGTCGACAGTGGCTGTCAAATCGCAGAAGCGCGGCGGATCGCTCCAAGCCCCTTACTGAACTTATAGGGTTGAACTTCCGGGATGCTTTTTCTCGCCGCCGACTTGAGCGCCAGTTGGACGATATATCCGACTCGGTAGCTGAGCGAATTAAAGTAATGGCGGAAATCGAATACGGATCGCTCAGTGAAAATGACAAATTGGCCGCGATAGCTGAAGCTACTCGGTCCCTGTCTCTGTCTGATCTGTCAGATGACTCCGTATTCCAGGCTGACGGTGAGGGATCTAGCCTAGCCCGCTCCATTGTCGCAGGAAACCGAAAAAGACTGGTGCGTCTGGGACTCTCTGAAGCGGGGGAAAGATTCTACGAACTAGTCATCCAGGAGTGCTGCGAATGCCTGGTACAGATTGTCCAGCTCCTCCCGCAATACACTCCAAGAGCCGCAAGCGAGGCGCTGAGTCGCCTTTCGGTGATTTCTGCAAACGTGTCACTTGCGCTTAGCCGCTTACCTGTTCGGCGTTTGGAGTCGCCGGATGGTGAGGAATTTGACGGCGAATTTAAAAACCGTTATCTACGCCTATTGTCAGACTCGCTGAGTGAGGTTGAAGTTTTCGGCGTGCCGGTAAGCAACTTTACGCCGCGAGCGACTCTCAGTATCGCCTACATAAGCCTCAGTGTCACCAATGAATGGGAATCTGAGGAAGACTCGGATGACGTGAGGCCTGGATCTGATGGACCCGTAGAAATATTGGGATCCGGAAAATCCTTACGTGTAGAAAGCGTGTTAGCGGGAAGTCCTCGCAATCTCATCAGGGGTGAGGCCGGCTCTGGGAAGAGTACCCTCCTACACTGGATTGCGACATCCGCATCCCGTTCTACTTTTAAACGCGAGTTGGCGTCATGGAATGGAATGGTTCCCTTCCTGATTAAGCTGCGTAGCCATTCGGATGGGGAATTGCCTGCTCCAGAAGAATTCGTGCGCGCCACAACTCCAAGTATTGCCGGGATAATGCCTGCGGGTTGGGTACATCGGCAACTAGCAACCGGACGCGCTCTTCTTCTAGTTGACGGAGTTGATGAACTTTCAGGACGACGACGTCCAAAAATTCGGGCATGGCTGAGGTCGATTATCGCGGCGTATCCGGAACTGAGGATAGTCGTGACTTCGCGCCCGTCTGCTGCGGCTTCTTCTTGGCTGGACGCTGAAGGTTTCCGCTCGGCTCAGTTAGAGCGCATGACATCGGCCGACGTCCGAGAATTCATCACTCATTGGCATGCAGCCGTTCTGGATTCCGGAGTGTATCCATGCAAACCTGGCGAGCTGCCGGGTTATCAAAGGGCTCTTTTGCGACGACTCGGTAGTCAGCCGCACTTGCAGGCGTTGGCCACTACACCGCTTCTAGCGGCCATGTTGTGTGCGCTGAATCTTGACCGGCGTATGCAACTTCCCCGAGATCGCATGGGGGTCTACGCGGCGGCCCTGGAAATGTTGCTTGAGAGGCGGGATGCTGAGAGGCAGATTCCCAGTTACCTTGAGGTCTCTCTGGAGCGACGTCAGAAAGTTGTTATTCTCCAAGACATTGCTTGGTGTCTCTCCATGACTAATCGTTCCGAGATGGCCAAAAGTGCCGTTCAGCGACGCGTGCAAGAGAAGATCAAGGCAATGCCGCATCTCAATTATTCGGCTGATTCTGTGCTTGATCATTTAATCCAGCGGAGCGGCGTAATTCGGGAGCCGATTCTTGGGAGAATCGATTTCATTCATCGAACATTTCAGGAGTACCTGACTGCCAGGCAGGCTTCTGAAGATGGCGACGTTGAGCCTTTGGTAGCCAAAGCGCACTTGGATCAGTGGCGCGATACTGTCATTATGGCCGCAGGACATGCAAATAGTCCGCTGAGGCGTGAACTCGTAGATGGGCTGCTGCGTCGGATCGAAACTGAGCCCAGATATCGGAGGCCTTTGCGCCTGCTCGTGTCGGCCTGTTTTGAAACGATGCCTGACATACCTCGTGAGCTATCCAGCAGGCTCGACGAGTGTTTGAGTAGCCTAATTCCGCCAAGGAATGAAAGCGAGGCTAACTCGCTGCCGAGAGCTGGTGATGCAGTACTGCGCTTCTTTCCTAATAGCCTATTAGGGCTGACGCATGCCACTGCCGCTAATGTAGTCAGGTCGGCTTACTCTATTAACGGTCCAGAAGCGCTAGAGCTTCTGAGTAAGTATGCCTCGGATTCCAGAAAGCTGGTTCAGCAGCAGCTGATAATGGGTTGGGGCCATTATGACTCTGAGGAGTATGCTCAGAAAGTTCTGTCACACGTCCCTTTGGTCGATGGGGTTCTGTCCCTCAGTAACTCTGAGCACCTTCCATACGTCCAACGTCTGCCACAAGTTCAGGCATTGGAATTCGATGGAATGGTGCCCGACGCCTCGATGCTGGAGCCAGTTCGCAGCCTGACTAAAAGGTTCCATGGGGAAATACTAGACGTCGATCATCGCGAACTCGGTAATCATACGCGACTAGAAGACGTCATCTTGGTGAGTGACGAAATTGACGACCTTTGCTGGGTGGAGCGCCTTTCCAGTCTGAGCGAGTTTCGGGCCTGGGTTGAAGGGATGACAGATCTGGGCCCTCTGCGCACTCTGGACCTACGCTTGCTCGGCCTGGGGCACTTGACCGAGGTAGGGGATTTTGAACCTGTCTGGAGTCAGGAAAGGCTGAAGTGGCTCATTCTGCGAAAATGTAGCCAGCTACAGGATGTAAGCCCTTTGCTTCGCCTTGGTAGTTTGCGGACTCTCGTTCTAGAGAGTCCAGGTGGCATCGATGGGTTGCGCGATTTTCTGAGGTCATCCGAGCTGCAGTGGCTCGGAATTCAAGACTACACTGCCGGGGTCTCGCTGTCGGAATTCAATAGTCCGTCCATTGAAGTTCTCGACCTTACCGGATCCAAGGTGATTGATTCCGGTGAATCTCTCAGTATGCCAAACCTGTCGCATCTTTACCTGGATAGGTGGCAGGGTTCTAAGCTTCCGAAAATCAGCTCGTTCAAGAACCTCTCTAAAGTGTCGATAGATCACGCTCATCACCTTGAAGACATCTCGGAAATACTAGATCTGCCCAACCTGAAGCATGTGTCGCTGAATGGCTGTCCTGATGGTCTCGACCTAACTCCGCTGGCCTCAAGAGGTGTAAAAGTCTTCAACCCTGTTCGTTACCGTGCGAAGGAATTAACTCGTCGTGTTATCCCCACGAGTGCTGATTATCCTTAGGCTGCCGGAGCGGGGAGGTGACTAAAGCCGTGGAGCCGACTGACCCAGCCACGGCGTACCTCTTCTCTGGCGTCAAGCGGGCTGAATGCTTTGAGCGCGGCACGGGCGCCGGCTGGGCTGGAGCGGGGCGGAGACAGGAGCGCAGGCCCGGCCGGGGGCCGTGCCGCGCGCGGGGAGCGGAGCGAGCCGCCTTGAACCAGTAGAGAAAGTTGTAACTCAGTCGGGCTGCTGGGGCTTGAAGTCGTATGCGCAGGCTGGGAGTTCGATGCCCTGTCGGTGTGCGAGTGGCAGGAAGAGGACCGGGCGGATGGTCCAGGTGATGCGGGTGCTGGCGTGGGCCACTGAGACCGTGCAGGGTTGCATGCGTAAGAGCGCTTGCCGGGTCTGGGTGCGTCCCTCGTAGAGCCACCCCCAAGCCTCGTCGGACGCGTCGGCGTCGAGTGCCGGTGAGATCGTGCGGAGGGCCACCGCTACCCACCGATCTGCCTGCGGTGCTGAGTGCGCGTCGAAGGATGCTCGGAGCTCCGGTGTCGTTCCCGCGGCGAGGTCTTCCGTCCAGCACTCGCACCAGTAGCCCCACTGCGGTTCATTCGTCAGCATGGGTGGCCTCCTGGGCGGACCCCGGTGAAGAGTTCCGCGGTGACCGTGTGGCCTCCGTCGCTGTCGTGGACCACGACCCGGTGGGCGATCGCGCTGACCATGCTCAGGCCCCGGCCGTGTTCCGCCTCCTGGTCCTGATGCTCGACCTTCGGGGCCCGGCCAGTACCTCCGGCATCCGTGACCGACAGGGCAACCATCTGCGGTGAGATCGCGAGAGCCAGATGAAAGCTGCCCGACTGCCGGCCGCTGGCGGTGTGCAGGATCGCGTTCGCGCTCAGTTCGCTCACGATCAGTTCGGCGTCGTCGGCCAGTGGCGAGCCTCTGAGGATGTCCCGTGTCCAGCGGCGGGCCCTGCTGACCTCTTCCGGGAAACCTGGGCAAGTGAGTCCCCAGACCCGCGCGGTGCTCGTATACTCGTGCATACAAGTTCCTTTATGCTGGTAGGCCGCCATGTGCAGCGGGTTCGGGCTAGACGAGTTTCACGCCGTCGTGTGCGCGTACGGCCGGTGGAGACAACGCGTCCAGAGCGTCCAGGACACGGATCGCGTACGCCTCGTCGGCGAGGTCGGTGACTTCTTCGCGGGTGGCCCACCGCAGAGCGCGGGTCTCGTCCCCGGTGGTTGGCGTGCCGTCGGCGGCTTCGCAGCGGAAGACCAGGGAGACGATCAGGCCCGTCATGTTCTTGTAGACGCCGGTGAGGGTCGCGGGAAGCGCGATCTTGATGCCGGTTTCTTCGAGGACTTCCCGCTGAAGCGCCTCGGGGAGGGTTTCCTCCCGCTCGACGATGCCACCCGGGGGCTCCCAGTGGCCGTTGTCTCGGCGCTTGATCAAGAGGGCCCGGCCCTGGTCGTCGACGATGACTCCGGCAACGCTCACGGAGTGCGGACGGTCAGTGGTCACGTTCCTCGACCCTCTCAGATGGCTAGGCTCTCAACCGTAGCAACAACACTCGCCCACTCGTCTAGATACCTAAAGGAGTACTCGTGACCTCTCTTCCGTCCCTGCTCGGTGGCCTGGATCCCACGAGCGATCGTGCGGTGTTCCGGCAGATCGCCGACCAGCTGCGCGAGGCCATCGACCGTGGGCGCTTCAAGGAAGGGGAGAAGCTGCCTTCGGAAGCTGAGCTTGTCGAGCACTACGGCGTATCCCGGATGACCGTTCGGAACTCCTTCTCGGTACTCCAGGGCGAGGGCCTGGTACACGCCGAGCACGGCAAGGGCGTGTTCGTCCGGCCGCGACCACCTGTGCGGCGGCTCGCCTCCGACCGGTTCGCCCGGCGCCACCGCGAGCAGGGGAAGTCCGCGTTCATCGTCGAGGCGGACGCTGCCGGCAGTCACCCGAAGGTGGACAGCCTGGAGGTCAAGGAGGAGAAAGCCACGCAGGACATCTCCGCCCGGCTCGGTTCCGTGCGACGTGTGCTGGCCCGGCGGCGCCGGTATCTGCTCGACGGCCGTCCGGTCGAGTTCGCCACCTCCTACCTGCCGCTCGACATCGCCCGCGGTACGCGGATCGCCGAACCCAACCCCGGCCCCGGCGGCATCTACGCCCGGCTCGAAGAACTCGGCCACCACCTCGACCACTTCGAGGAAGAAATCCGGGCCCGGATGCCCTCGCCGTCCGAGGTCAAGACGCTGCATCTCGCCTCCGGCGTCCCTGTGATCCATCTGATCCGTACCGCGTACGACACCGAGAAGCGGCCCGTGGAGGTCTGCGACACCGTCATGGCGGCGGACGCGTACGTGCTGTCGTACCAGCTTCCGGCAACGTGAACGCGGATCGCTCGACGCCTGGCAGAGCTTGGACAGGCGATGACCGTGAACACAACGACGATTGCCACGAGCGCTGGTTGCCGGCGCTGAACCGGACTACTGGCCACCCGACTTACCGGGATGAGTGGTTCGACGAGCAGTGCGGAGGCTGTCTTTTCTGGGTCGCGCTGAGTGGAGAGCTGGGGCGGGACTGGGGAGTCTGCACCCAACCTGACTCGCTGTTCGATGGTCGTGCCCGTTTCGAGCACGACGGCTGCGAGTTCTTCGCCATCCGTGAGGACGGTTCCTTCGGGTGACGTCGCGCGGTCGGGCGGCGGGCCATGTCTCTTCTTCGAACTCGTCTACTCCAACATGCATACTCGTATAGACGAGTGGGCAAGTTGTGTGTCAGAGTGGCCGACGTTCCCGGATCCACCGGGTTCGCAGAATGCCACTCATCTAGACGAGTAGATAGGGAGAAACCTTGCGCACCATCCGTGTGGAGACCTCGGCCGCGACGATCCTGCTGACCGAGGCACCCGAACCCAAGGTTCGCGACCGACAGACCGGCGAGATCGCCAAGGACGTCAACAGCGGCGAGGCACTGATGACGATCGGCGTCGTCTACATCGAGGAGGGGGAGTCGGCACTAATCAAGGTCACCATTCCGGAGAGCGGAGTCTCCGAGGGGCTGGCGCTCGGTGCTCCGATCTCGCTGCCCGGCCTGGTGGCCCGGCCGTGGGAGAGCGTGTTCAACGGGCAGCAGCGCCACGGCATCGCCTACCGCGCCGCCGCCGTCACCCCGGCCGCCTTCCCCGCTGTCATGGGGGCCTCGGCCTGATGACCGATCTGGCAACGCTTCTGGAGGTGGGTGGTCCCGTCGCCGCACTCGGCGGTGGGGCCGCCTACGCCCGGGCCCAACACCCCGGCGTCTACTGGTCCACGGTCGGCCTGCCCCTGTCCACGGCCCGCCTGCTCAGCTCGTACGGCTCGGTCATGGAAGCCTGCGGTCTGACTGTCGCCCCCTCCCGGCTGCGGGTCCTGGCGGTCAAGGCCACCACTCGGCGCGAGGTGCGGCCCGTTCCGCCGCGTCGGGGCATCATCCGGCCCACCTCGACCGGGCTGCGGCTCCGTCTGCGGCTTGCCCCGGGGCAGGAACCCGCCGACGTCGCCGCCTCGGCCGAACGGCTCCGGCACGCCTGGGGCGTCCACGCTGTGTACGTCACGACGGTCAAGCCCGGTGTCGTCGAACTGCGGCTCGTCGGCTTCGACGTGCTGCGCAAGGTCCGCATGCCGCGCAAGTCCCCGGCCGGGCACCTGCGAATACCGGTCGCACTGCGCGAGGACGCCACGCCCTTCGTACGCGACTACCGGACCGTTCCTCATCAACTGACCCTCGGCGCCACGCTGTCGGGCAAGTCCATGTACCTGCGCCACCTCGTCGCCGGACTCGCCCGGCAGCCTGTCGCCCTGGTGGGCATCGACTGTAAGCGCGGTGTGGAGCTGGCGCCCTTCGCCGCCCGGCTCTCGGCCCTGGCCACCGACCCCACGCAGGCTGCCCAACTGCTGCCCGTACTCATCAATGAGATGGAGGACCGCTACGACCTGATCAAGGCTCGGCAGGGTATTGCGTCGGGCACCCCGGATGAGGAGATCACCTCTGACATCTGGGGTCTGCCCGAGCACGAACGGCCCGTGCCCGTCGTGCTGTTCGTGGACGAGGTCGCGGAACTCTTCCTCGTCGCCACGCGGAAGGACGAGGACCGACGAGACGAGATGGTCACCCAGCTCATCCGCCTCGCCCAGCTCGGCCGTGCCGCCGGGATCTACCTGGAGGTCTGCGGGCAGCGCTTCGGCGCCGAGCTGGGCAAGGGCGCGACCATGCTGCGGGCTCAGCTCTCCGGCCGGGTCTGCCACCGTGTCAACGACGAAGCCTCCGCCAAGATGGCGCTCGGCGACATCGCCCCCGAAGCGGTCTCCGCCGCCTGCGCCATCGCCCCGGAACTGCCCGGCCTCGCCGTGGCCGGTGACACCTCCGGCGGCTGGTCCCGCATCCGCACGCAGTATCTCTCCCTCGGCGATGCCGCCGAGATCTGCCACGAGTCGGCCCACCTGGTCCCCGACCTGCCCGTGCTCAAGCCCTTCCGGCCCGCTGTGCCGGTGCGGCCGGTCAAGGCACCTGCCCCGAGTCGTGCAGCCGTGCGCCGTTTCCGGCTGAGCCGCTAGGCACTACCTCGCTCCACCCCGGTCGGCGTGGCCGCCTCGCGCCACGTCCCTACCCCTCCCATGCCTCGAACAGGAAGGAGCCCCAGCATGCGCGCCCTACTGGCCCGCGTCGACGCGGTACTCGTCCAAGCGGTCATCGCCGCCGCGCTGTCCTTCGCCCACCTGCACGACATCGCCCTAGCGGCCGGTCAGGACGGGTGGAAGGCGTGGGCGTATCCCGTCTCGGTCGACCTGCTGCTCGTCGCCGCCTGGCGCCAACTGCGGACCGGTAAAGCCAAAGCGTCCGGGTGGTGCTGGTTCGTCATCGCCCTGGCCGCGTCCCTCGGGGCGAACATCGCCACCGCCGGACTGCTCGACCTCGACCATGTGCCGGCATGGCTGCGCATCCTCGTCGCGGGCTGGCCCGCGGTCGCCTTCCTCGGCGGAACGCTCCTCGCGCACTCGGTGCCGAAAGCGGCGGAGGACGTAGGGGAGACCTCTGCGGACGACGTGGACCAGGAGGAGCACGCCGAACCCGTCCCCGAACCGCCCGCGCTACCGGCCGCCGATCCGGCACCCGTTCCGACGGCCGCGCTCAGTCCATCTGCTCCTGCTCCTGCGGTATCCGTTCCGGCCGCCCTGGTCGAGCACGCCCGCAAGGTCGCTGCCGAGCACCGCACCCGTACCGGAACGGCTATCGACACCCCGACCCTCCGCGCTCGCCTCGGCGTCCCCGCGCCCATGGCCGAAGCCATCGCCGCCCAGATTTGACAAGTCTGATCAGCCCTGAAAGGAGATCCGCTTGACCGCCAACCGCCGCTTCCGTTCCGTCACCCGCATCGGCCCCGTCCAGGTCGGCACCTTCTACGACGGCCGGGGGCGCGAGAAACACACGGCCGCGTGCACCGCCCCGCGCTGCGGTTTCTCCGCCGACTACGACAGCCGCGCCGCCGCCGAACTCGCCGCCCGCACCCACCGCTGCCCCATCCGCTGAAAGGACCCCGAACCCGTGACCGTCAGCCTGCCCCTCGTCGCCGTCCTCGGCTTCTTCGCCTGGGGAGCGGTCAAGTTCCTCGGCGTCCGCATCTGGATCGTCGTCCTGATCGCCCTGTTCGGCTTCTGGCTCTCCGACACCTTCATGGCCCCGGCCATCGAATCCGGCACGCGTACCGGCGTGGACGTCATCAACGGCTCACATGACTAGACGAGTAGGTAAGGAGAGCTTCGCCATGTTCCTGCCCAAGTACCCCGACAGTCCGACACCGCCGCCTACGCACACGCACGCGTCGACCGATCCGGCTCCCGTACGGCGTTCGGCTCCGCAGATATCCGTCAGCGCCGGAGCGGTCGCGGCCGTTCTCGTCGGCGGAGTCGTGCTGACCGCGCTCCTGGCCGCCGTCGCCGTCACTGCCATCTCCGTGGCCGTCGCCGCCGTGGTCCTGCGCTCGATGCTCCGCGACCAGCACCGCCGCTGACACCGGCCAACCAGACCAGCCATCGACACCAGACCCCCGGGGCGGACCGACACCGCCAAGCATCCGCCGCCCCGGGGGCCCTGCCCCTCCTGACCGAAGCCAGAAGGAGAAAGCCATCATCACCCGCGCCACCCCGCCCCCGCTGGCCGAACTCGGCGAGCTGGCCTCCCTCGGCACCATGCCCGCGCTCCTGCGTCAGCTCTCCGGCCTCGGCGGCTGCACCCAGCCGATCCGCCTCGACGGCCACCGCGCCGAGTACGACGTGAACACCCGCACCGGCGAAATCGGCAACCTCCTCCACCGCCTCGACTCCACCGGCCTCCCGGCCGGTCACCTCCTGGTCCGCTGCAACAACCGCCGCACGACACGCTGTGCGGCCTGCTCGGAGGTCTACCGCCGCGACACCTTCCACCTGATCACCTCCGGCCTGCGCGGCGGCAAGGGCGTCCCCGAACAAGTCGCCGCACACCCGCGCGTCTTCGCCACCTTCACCGCCCCGGGCTTCGGCCCCGTCCACAACCGCCCCACCGGTCCGGCCGGTTCGGTCCGCCGCTGCCGGTGCGGCATCTTCCACGACCAGGACGACGACGTACTCGGCACTCCGCTGGACCCGGACACCTACGACTACGAAGCGGCCGTGCTCTGGAACGCGCACGCCGGTCCGCTGTGGCGCCGCTTCTCGACCTACCTACGACGGGAGGTCTCCAAGCGGGCCGGACTCTCACAGCGGGAGTTCCGCGAGCACGCCCGGGTGTCCTTCGCCAAGGTCGCCGAGTATCAGAAGCGCGGAGCCGTCCACTTCCACGCCGTCATCCGCATCGACGGCCCGGAGGGCGGCGACACCCCGCCTCCTGCCTGGGCGACTGCCGAGCTGCTGACCGATGCCATACGGGCCGCCGCGACCGCTGCGCGCGTGGACGGCCCAGTCATCGACGGCCGCGCTCACGTCTTCGCCTTCGGCCGTCAGCTCGACGTACGCACCATCCGTGGCGCCGACTTCGACGGCGGCCAGGAGCTGACCGACCGGGCCGTTGCCGCGTACATCGCCAAGTACGCCACCAAGGGCGCCGAGACCGCCACGGGAGCTCTCGACCGCCCGCTGAAATTCCTCGCCGAACTGGCCCAGCTCGACATCAGCGAACACGCCCGGCGGCTGGTGCGTACCGCCTGGACCCTCGGGGCCCGCAAGGACCTCGAAGAACTCCGGCTCCGGGCCTGGGCCCACATGCTCGGCTTCCGCGGCCACTTCTCCACCAAGTCCCGCCGGTACTCCACCACCCTCGGCGCACTTCGCACCGCCCGTGCCGAATGGCGTCGCGCACAAGTCGCGGAGGCCACGACCGACATCGAGTGCGCGACCGACGAGAGCACGACCCTCGTCCTCGCCCACTGGGTCTACGCCGGATCCGGCCTCACCGACGCCGAAGCGTGGCTTGCCGAAACCCTCGCACCTGCCCCCGGAACAGAAGGAGAACCGACCCGTGGCTGACCGCTACCTCACCGTGGCACAGGTCGCTGAACTCCTCGGCACCACGGAGCGTTTTCCGCGGCGTCTCATCGCGGAGCGACGCATCACGTTCGTCAAGGTCGGCCGCCACGTGCGTATCCCCGAAAGCGCGTTGGGGTCCTTCATCGACGCGCACACGGTGCAGCCGATCCGGCAGCACGTTGGCATGCTGCGGAGGGCTGCCTGATGCCCAACAAGAAGGGGAAGCGCAGAAGCTTCGGTGCTGTCCGACAGCTCGCGTCCGGCCGGTGGCAGGTCCGCTACCGAGACCCTGAGACCGGACTCCTCCGCCCGGCTGAGAAGACGTACGAGACCAAGACAGACGCCCAAGTCGCGCTCACGCACATCGAGGCGGACATTACGCGCGGGCAGTGGGCGGATCCGGACGCCGGTGCGGTGAACTTTGCCGACTACGCCACGGCGTGGCTGCGGGATCGGAAGCTGGCTGACCGCACCCGGGAGCGGAACGAGTCGGTGATACGGCTACACATCGTGCCGACCTTCGGTGCGGGTTCCGTTGCCGACGTCACCACCGCTCGGGTTCGGAGCTGGCGCGGCAAACTGCTCGCTGCCCACGTGGGGGAGCCGACGGTTGTCAAGGCGTACCAACTTCTGCGGGCCCTGATGAACACAGCCGTGGACGACGAGATGATCCGCCGCAACCCGTGCCGTATCAAAGGCGCGGACAGCTATGACGTGCCGGAGCGGCCAGTGTTGTCGGTGGCAGAAGTCTTTGGCTTGGCCGACTCCATCGCTCCGCGCTACCGGCTCCTCGTTCTCCTGGCGGCGTTCACGACCCTCCGCTTCGGTGAACTGGCAGCGCTCCGGCGCAAGGACATCGACTTGGCCGGCCGCGCGGTTGTCGTCCGGCGTGCGCAAGCAGAGCTGCAGAACGGGCGGCTCTTCGACAAGGCGCCCAAGTCTGCGGCGGGGGTCCGTACAGTCTCGTTCCCCGCCGAGCTGGTGGACGAGATCCAGCGACACCTGGAGCACTATGCCGCCGCTGGGCAGGACGGCCACCTGTTCGTCGGTCCGCAGGGCGGTCAGCTTCGGCGGAGCAACTTCCGGGATGACTGGGTCAAGGCCAGGAAGGCGGCCGGTGTCTCGGCCGAGCTGCATTTTCACGACCTACGGCACACGGGCAACACTCTCGCCTCCACGGCCGGGGCCAGCACGCGTGAGCTGATGACGAGGATGGGACACAGCAGTTCCCGTGCTGCGCTGATCTATCAGCACATGACCAGCGACCGGGACAGAACCATCGCTGATCGGCTGGGCGCCATGATCCGAAAGGAAGGTGGGGGAGGGACGCCGGGCGACTCGGAAGAGGGCTCCGAGCGGACGTAGTGGCACGCGTGTGGCACGGCGCCTGAAACAGACAAGGGCCAGCCTGGGAGGTAAACCCTCCTGAGCTGGCCCTTTGCGCTGTGCCCCCGGCAGGATTCGAACCTGCGACACCCGCTTTAGGAGAGCGGTGCTCTATCCCCTGAGCTACGAAGGCGGGGGCTTGTAGAAAACCTTGTAGAAAATCCAGCCTGTGGATCTTCGGCGAGGACTGCAAGCCCGCTGGTCAGACCTCGTGCGACGCTCCCTGCGATGCCACCAGAGCAGGCAACACGACGTACCAACGACTGACCAAGCACAGCTTAGCGGATGCGCGTCAGCAAGAGCCCTGCGTATGGGGAAGGGGGGCGTGGTGGCAGGTCAGAGTGCCTCTGACCTGCTATTTCTGTGCATCGCAGCGTGAGATCGGCCGATCTTGAGGGGCGGAGCCGGGGGTTGCTAGACCGTTCTGGTCTCTGTGTCCGCTTGTGGGGCCACTTGGTGTCGTCTCATGGCGGCCTGGCATGACTGACCGCTCCCCCCGTGGAGGCTGGGTCCTACACGGTGCACGCGTGTACCGGAGCCATGCTCTGCTGGTGCCGTAGCAACGCAGGGCCCGGCTACGCAGAGCGGAGAGGCCGTGTGGCGGATGCATTGCGGGGTGGGCGGGACGGTCCAGTCAACGGTTCTGTCTCATTTTCACTCGTCGAGCGGAGATGTCGAGATCGTTTGCTTTCAGCCCCAGCGGTAAGCGCGGGAATTGCGTATCGGTGAGAGGTGTGGAGTCGAGGGGGCGTTTGGATTCAGTGTCTTTCTCTTGCGGGGAGACTGCCCGTGAGTCGAGGTCCGCCGCACTCTTGCCGCGCGAATCAAGCGGCATTCCTGCTCACTCTGTCGGTGAGAGGTCCGCCTTCGCCTCCGCACCGTCCGTTGCGGCCGCGTCCCCGGACTCGGTGAACCTCATGCCAGGGCTGACGCTCCCCGGTGGGAACCTGCGGACTACTTTTCGTGGCACCACTCCCGATACGCGGCCACCGCCGTCGGCAGCGTCGGGAAGACCAGGTCCGTGCCCACGCTGTCCACCAGGCCGTATGCCTCCAGGTCGTCCAGCAGGTCCTGCTTGACCCGGGCGAGGGCGAAGACGATGCCCAGGTCGGTGAGTTCCCGGCGCAGTGCGTCGACGGCGTCCAGGGCGGTGATGTCGACCTCGACGTTGGCCTCGGTGTTCAGGACGAACCAGCGCACAGGGCCGTTCTGTTCGTCGACCGCGGCCAGCGCCCGGCGGCGGAAGTCCTCCGCGTTGGCGAAGAAGAGCGGGGAGTCGTAGCGGTAGACGAGCAGGCCGGGGATGGTGCGTGCCTGCGGGTAGTCGTCGACGTCGTGCATGCCTGCCACTCCGGGTACCACGCCTTCGACTGCGTCGTGAGGTCGGGCCACCCGCGTGAGCAGTTCCGCTACCGACAGGCCGACGGCCACCAGGACGCCGTACAGGATGTCCAGGGTCAGCACTCCGGCCAGGCAGCCCAGTGACAGCAGCAGTTCGCGGCGGCGGAAGGAGGCCAGGCGCCGGAAGCCCGCCAGGTCGATCATGCGGATCGCCGCGTAGACGACGAGCGCGCCCAGCACCGCCGTCGGGGTGTGGGAGAGCAGGGGGCTGAGGAGCAGCAGTACCGCGAGGACGCCTGCGCCCGCGATCAGTGAGTACATCTGGCTGCGGCCGCCGGCCGAGGCGGCGAGCGCGGTACGGCTCGCGCTGCTGCTCACCGGAAACCCGTGCACCACGCCCGCGCCGAGGTTGGCCGCGCCGAGGGCGAGGAACTCCTGGTTGGCGTCCAGGGTGTTCGCGTCGTGGGTGGTGAAGGCCCGCGCGGTGAGGACGACGTCGGTGTAGCCGACGAGGAGGACGCCCAGCGCGGGCAGTACCAGATGTGTCAGTTCGGTCGGGTCCGGCACAGCGAGAGCGGGCAGGCCCGCCGGCACGTCGCCGATCACCTTGATGCCGTGTCGGTCGTCGAGTCCTAGGACCACGACCGCCGTGGTGGCGAGCACGACGGCCAGCAGGGGGCCGGGTACGGAGCGGAGGTACCGGGCGGTGGCGAAGAGGAACACGAGCACGGCGGTGGCCAGGAGCAGCGTGGGCCGATGGAAGTCCGGCAGGTTCCGGACGAAGGACCACAGCTGAGGGAAGAACGCCGAGCCCGTGGTGCGCACACCGGTGAGCTTGGGCAACTGATCGACGATCATGATGAGCGCCACGCCTGCCAGATAGCCGATGAGAACCGGCCGGGACAGCAGATCCGCGACGAATCCGAGCCGTGCCGCCCACGCCACCACACACAGCAGGCCCACCACGATCGCGAGCGCGGCCGTCAGCGTTGCGTACCGGGCCGGGTCCCCGCCGGCGAGCGGGCCCACCACCGTCGCCGTCATCAGTGCCGTCGTCGACTCCGGGCCGACGGAGAGCAGCCGGGAGGAGCCGAGCAGGGCGTACAGGCCGAGCGCGGGCAGGATGGCCCACAGTCCGGCGACCGGCGGCAACCCGGCCACACCCGCGTACGCCATGACCTGGGGTACGAGGTACGCGGCCACGGTCAGTCCGGCCAGCACATCGCCCTTCAGCCAGGCGCGCCGGTAGCCGGTGAACGTGCCGAGCCCGGGGACGAGACGGCGCCACGGTGGGACACGGCCACCCGAGCTCCGGGCCATGGTCCTCCTTCCGGCGGGTGATCTCAGCATCCACCGGCGGACGGGAGTCTGCGAGGGGCCGGACGGGCCGGATGGGAGCGACTGCAGGGGTCCGCCCGCCCACGGACATCCGGCCACCCCCGCCCAACAGGCCTTGCCAATAGGGACGTTCAGCCCCGCGGTCGCGGACCTTCGGCATCCGGTGCGCAGCGCCCCGTGGGTCAAGAGTGAGAGGTGTCAGAGACCGAGTGGACCAACCTCGAAGGGATCACCACCATGGCCGTGCACGAGCACCCACACCGGAGTCCGGGATTCCACCTGCCGTCGTTGCGCGGGAACCGGACCACATCCACATCAGGGGACGCGGTGTCGACGCTCACCGACACGCACACCGCACGTGCCTACGCCTTCGCGTCGCTGCGTCTGCTGACCGGGTTCGTCTTCCTCTGGGCGTTCCTGGACAAGACGTTCGGCTTCGGTTACGCGACGCCGTCCGGCAAGGGCTGGATCGACGGCGGCTCACCGACCAAGGGATTCCTCAGCAGCGTGGCCGTCGGGCCGATGGAGTCCACGTTCCACGAGTGGGCCGGGGCCACCTGGGCCAACTGGCTGTTCATGCTCGGCCTGCTGGGCGTCGGGATCGCCGTCACCGCCGGTGTCGCGCTGCGGCTGGCCGCGCTGGCCGGGACCGCGATGATGGCGCTGATGTGGATCGCCGAGTGGCCGCCGGCGAAGCACCTGTCCGACGGTGCGCCGAGCATGTCGACGAACCCGTTCGTCGACTACCACGTGATCTACGCCGTGGCCCTGATCGCACTCGCGGCGGCCGGCGCCGGCGCCGCCTGGGGCCTGGGCAAGGTCTGGGCGCGGATGCCCGTCGTCCGCGACCACCCCTGGCTGCGGTGACCGCACGGAGACGCGGCGGACCCGTCACGGGCCCGCCGCGTCCGCCGGTCGCAGGGCCGTTCGGCCCGAACCGGGGACCAGCGGCCCCTGCATCACGAACCCCCCGCGTCACGAGGCTGGAACCACACCACCACTCAGGAGGCACATCATGGTCCGCACAGTTGTCGCAGGTCTCGACGGATCGGCCGAGAGCCTCGCCGCCGTCGAGTGGGCGGCCCGCGAGGCGAAGATGCGCGGCCTGCCGCTGAAGCTCGTCCACGTCTGGGAACCGGTCCCCGAACCCATCGCCCAGGCGCCGCTCCTCGGCGCCGAGACACAGCAGCACTGGACCGAGCGCATTCCTCGCGAGGCGTCTGACGGTGTCCGGCTGCGTCATCCCGGCGTGGACGTGAGTGTGGAACAGCTGAGCGGCACGCCCCGCGACGTGCTGGCACGCGCGGCGAAGGACGCCGAACTGCTGGTCCTCGGCTCCCGGGGCCTGAGCGGCATCGGCGGCTTCCTGCTCGGCTCCGTCGGCCAGGCCGTCGTCGCCCAGGCAGAGCGACCCGTGGTCCTGGTCCGCGCCGGAGAACAGGCCGCCGACGAACACACGATGGACCCGTCCGGCATTCCCTCCGTCGCGAGCCCCTTCCGGCCCGTGCTCCTCGGGCTCGACACCGACAGCCCGCACGACACGGTGATCGAGTTCGCCTTCGACGCCGCCGTCCGGCGGGAGTCGGGCCTGCGGGTCGTCCACGGCTGGAACCCGCCGCCCTACTACGCGTACGGACTCCCGACGGACCTCGGGCTCCATGAAGAGCTGGCCAAGCAACAGGTGGCCGCCCTCGCCGAAGCGCTGCGCCCGTGGAGGCAGAAGTTCCCCACCGTCGAAGTCGTCGAACAGTCCCGGTACGGCAGTGCGGCCAACCACCTGGTGGACGCGTCCCGTGAAGCCTCCCTGGTCGTTGTCGGCCGACGGATCCGACGCAGCCCCTTCGGCACGCACATAGGCCCCGTCACACACGCCGTCCTGCATCACGCCACAGCCCCTGTCGCCGTCGTGGCGCACGGCTGACACATACGGACGCGTACAGCAGAGGAGAACACGATCATGAAGGCAGCCGTTGTACGGGCGTTCGGTGAGCCCTTGGTCATCGAGGAGCGCCCCGATCCCGAGCCCGGCCCCGGGCAGGTCCGTGTCCGGGTGGAGGCGTCCGGGTTGTGCCACACCGACATCCACGCGGCGCACGGTGACTGGCCGGTCAAGCCGACCCCGCCTTTCGTCCCCGGGCACGAGGGCGTCGGCCTCGTGGAGGCCCGCGGCGACGGCGTCATCCACCTGTCCGTGGGACAGCGGGTCGCCGTGCCGTGGCTGGGCAGAGCCTGCGGGCGGTGCGAGCACTGCCTCTCCGGCTGGGAGACGCTGTGCGAGCAGCAGGTCAACACCGGCTACGGCTGCGACGGCGGGTACGCCGAGAAGATGCTTGCCTGGGCAGACTTCGCCCAGCCGGTGCCGGACGGCATCACCGCTCTGGAGGCCGCCCCACTGACCTGCGCCGGTGTGACCACGTACAAGGCTCTGAAAGTGGCCGGCGTGCGCCCCGCCCAGCTCGTGGCGATATCCGGCATCGGCGGTCTGGGGCATCTGGCGGTGCAGTACGCGAAGATCGCCGGAGCCACCGTGGCCGCGATCGACATCACCGACGACAAGCTCGCCCTCGCCGCCGAACTCGGCGCCGACCTGCTCATCGACGCCCGCAAGCAGGACGTCGGCGAGGTGCTCAGGAGTCACGGCGGCGCGCACGCGGCCCTCGCCCTGGCGGTGAACGAGGCCGCGTTCACCGCGGTCCGCACCGGACTGCGGCGCGGCGGGAAGCTTGTGATGGTCGCCCTGCCCGCGCACGGCACGATCCAGGTGCCGATCTTCGACACGGTCCTCGGCGGCACCTCGGTCCTCGGCTCCATCGTCGGCACCCGGCAGGACCTGGCGGAGGTCTTCCGACTGCACGCGGCGGGCCGGACAAGGGTGATCTATGAGACCCGCCCGCTGGACTCCGTCAACGAGTCGATCGACGCGGTGCTGCACGGTCACGTCAAGGCCCGGATCGTCTTCGACCTCGGCGCGGGACGGTGAGGGTGATGGAAGAGTCGCTGGTGGTCGGGGTCGACGGATCCGAGCCGAGCCTGCACGCCGTCGACTGGGCGGCGGACGAAGCCGCGCTGCGCGGGGCACCGCTTCGACTGGTGTACGCGTCCATGTGGGAGCAGTACGAAGGCGCCGCGCTCTCCCCGGACCTCGGCAGGACGTCGGAGGAGATTCTCGCCGACAAGATCGTGGAAGCGGCCGGGCGGCGTGCCCAGCGGCGCCGGCCGGACGTGAAGACCGTCACCGAGGTGCTGCGCGACGCGCCCGTGCCCGCACTGGTGCGGGAGGCGCGCACCGCCTCCCTCCTGGTCCTCGGGTCACGCGGTCGTGGCGGCATCGCCGAACTGCTGCTCGGTTCGGTGAGTCTCGCGGTCGCCGCCCACGCCGACTGCCCGGTGATCGTGCTGCGCGGCCGTCACGAGCCGCAGCCGGACTTCGCGGCGCACGGGCGGATCCTGCTCGGTGTCGGCGAGGGGAAGCGCAGCTCGGCCGGTGTGCGCTTCGCCTTCGACGAGGCGAAGCGCCGAGGCGTGGTCCTGGAGGCCGTACGGGCCTGGCGGTGTCCCGCCCACGAGAGCACCGACCATCCCTTGCTGGCCGGGGAACCCGCCCGCCTGCACGAACAGCAAGCTGTCGAGACGCTCGCGGAAGCCGTGGACGAGATGGCGGCGGAGTATCCGACCGTGGACCTGCGCCGTCGTACTCCCGAGGGCACCGCCCGCAAGGTGCTGCTGGACGCCTCGGCTTCCGCGGACCTGCTGGTGGTCGGGGCCCGGCGCCGGAACGGTCACTTCGGCCTCCAGCTGGGCCGTGTCGCCCACACCGCGCTCCACCACTCGGCCTGCCCCGTCGCCGTCGTACCGGGAGTCGCGGAACATCGGCCCTGAGAGACACGTGGGCGGTCGTACGAGCGTCGGTGTCCCGCCCCGTATCCGTCCCCATATCCGTCCCCGTGTCGGCGGTGCGGTGGTGTTTCCGGGGTAGGCGGGATCTGGTAACGGCGCTTCGGCAGTGAGGCGGAACGTATGAATCTGGCTGAGCAGGAACAGGGCCGGCAGCAACTGACCGGCGATACGACAGCGGTCACCACCGTGGTCGAGGGCACCGCGGAGATCGGTGATGCCCGTGACACGGCCCGCGGGTTCCTGGAGTCCGTGCAGGCTCTGCACGGGCTTCCGGTGTCCCCGCGGACGATGGGTACGGTCCAGCTGGTGGTGTCCGAGCTGGTGACCAATGCCCGCAGACACGCTCCGGGTCCCTGCGTGATGACCCTTGAGGTCAGCGGAGGGACCGTGGCGGTGACGGTGTGGGACAGCGGTTCCGCATTGCCCCTGATCCTTCCGCCGGACCCTGCCCGGGTCGGGCAGCACGGTCTGGAGATCGTGCTGGCGGTGTGCCAGAGCTTCGAGGTGCACCGAGAGCCGGTCGGCAAGCGCGTCCGGGCCTCGGTCGCCCTCGCCGACGACCCGGACGGTGACGCGGTCGGCCCTCGGCCGATGTGAGCACAGCCGCGTGTTCGAGCCGGCCGCTCGCTCAGAGGCTCGCCGCGTGGTCGGGGACGTACGTCTGCAGATCGCGCGGCGGTCGCTCGTAGCCGCTCGACGGCGGGCGCTTCGGCAGCTCCAGCACCGGTGGCGGGACATCGCGGTAGGGCAGCGAACCCAGTAGATGGGCGATCATGTTGAGGCGGGCCCGGCGCTTGTCGTCGCTCTCGACGACGAACCACGGCGCCTCGGCGATGTCCGTGTGGACCAGCATCTCGTCCTTGGCCCGCGAGTACGCCTCCCAGTGGGTGATCGATTCCAGGTCCATCGGCGAGAGTTTCCAGCGCCGCACCGGATCGTCGAGCCGGCGCCGGAAGCGGTCCTCCTGCACGGCGTCGCTCACCGAGAACCAGTACTTGCGCAGCACGATCCCCTCCTCCACCAGCATCCGCTCGAAGATCGGACACTGGCGCAGGAAGAGCTGGTATTCCTGCTTCGTGCAGAAGCCCATGACGTGCTCGACACCGGCCCGGTTGTACCAGCTGCGGTCGAACAGCACGATCTCCCCGGCGGCGGGAAGGTGTTCGGTGTAGCGCTGGAAGTACCACTGGGTGCGCTGCCGCTCGGTCGGCTTGGGAAGGGCCACGATCCGGGCGACCCGCGGGTTGAGATGCTCCGCGACGCGCTTGATGGTGCCGCCCTTGCCGGCCGCGTCGCGTCCCTCGAAGACCACCACGAGCCGGGCACCCTCCGCCCGGACCCACTCCTGCAGCTTCACCAACTCGGTCTGCAGGCGCAGTAGTTCACGCTCGTACGGTTTGCGCGGCAGAGTCGCCGCCTTCTTGTCGGCCATGCCGCCTCCACCGCTCGCGGACCCGGCGGAACCACCCCGCCCGAGGTCGGACACCAGGACAGCACCGTACTGACCGCGGGGAGGCCGCGCACCCCGGCACCGGGCGGCACCCACCCCCGGAGCGTCCTCCTCCGTAGCGTCCGGACCGGCCGCACGGCCGGGGGCCTTGGGGCCGACCGGCCCCCATACCGCCCCCGTACAGCCCATGGGGCCGCGGTCCGAACCGCTGGATGCTCGAAGTGCCCAGAGGCCTTGAGGAGACCTGCGATGACGGACGAAGCACTCAGCCGACCAGAAGTCCACGCCCTGCTCTCGGACGGCACCACCGTGTGTATCCGTCCCGTGGCACCAGGAGATCACGACCAGCTGCAGGGGCTGTACGAGGAGATGTCCCCGGACAACCTGCGGCTGCGCTTCTTCGCGGCGAGCCGCCGCTCCGCCGAGATGGCCGCCGACGGCGCCTGCGCTCCGCCCCGCCCCGGATACCGGGCCCTGCTGGCCGAGACACAGGGCCAGGTGATCGGCCTGGCCGAGTACGACACCGGGGACGGTGGCGACTCGGCCGAGATCTCCATCGCCGTCGCCGACGGCCTCCACCACCGGGGCATCGGCACCCTGCTCGTCGAGCACCTGGTCTCGGCCGCCCGTGCGGAGGGCATCGTCACGTTCACGGCGGACGCCCTCAGCGAGAACCACGAGGTCCTCCAGCTCTTCGCCGATCTCGGCCTGCGCACGGCCCGCCGCTTCGAAGGGCCGGAGGTGCGCTGCACCGTCGACCTCACCGAGGACGACACCTACCTGACGGCCGTCGAGGCCCGCGGGCGGGCCGCCGACATCGCAAGCCTGGAGCCCCTTCTGCGGCCCGGCGTCGTCGCCGTCGTCGGTGCGGGACGCAGGCCCGGCTCGGTGGGGCGCGCCGTCCTGCACCACCTGCACGCGGGTGGCTTCACCCGACGGCTCTTCGCGGTGAACCCATCGGTCGCCTCGATCCTCGGCGTGCCGTCCTACCCCTCGGTCAGCGCCCTGCCCAGGACCCCCGACCTCGTCGTCGTCGCGGTACCGGCCGCCGCCGTCCCGGCGGCCGCCGAAGAGTGCGGCAAGGCCGGTGTACGGGCCCTGGTCGTCGTCTCCGCCGGCCTCGACAGCACCCAGGCCCAGGCGCTGCTGGCGGCATGCCGCGCGTACGGCATGCGCCTCGTCGGCCCCAACTGCCTCGGCGTCTCCAACACGGAGCCCGAGTTGCGTCTCGACGCCACCTTCGCCGCCGACCACCCGCACCCCGGCACCGCGGGCGTGGCCGTGCAGTCCGGCGGTGTGGGCATCGCGCTCCTCGACGGGCTGTCCCGCCTGGGCATCGGGGTGTCCTCCTTCGCCTCACTCGGCGACAAGTACGACGTCAGCGGCAACGACATGCTCCAGTGGTGGGAGGGCGACGGCCGCACCGACCTCGCCCTGCTGCACCTGGAGTCCTTCGGCAACCCAAGGTCTTTCTCGCGCACCGCGCGGCGAGTGACCCGGCGCATGCCCGTCCTCACCGTCGACGCCGGCCGCACCGACGCGGGCCGCCGCGCCGCGGCCTCGCACACGGCGGCCGCCGCCACCCGGACGATGACCCGGCAGGCCCTGTTCACCCAGGCGGGCATCACGGCCACCCACTCGGTCGCCGAACTCCTCGAAGCCGCCGCCCTGATGCACTCCCAGCCGCTTCCCGCCGGCACCCGCGTCGCGATCGTCACCAACGCGGGCGGCGCCGGCGTCCTGGCAGCCGACGCCTGCGCGGAGGCCGGACTCACCCTGCCGCCGTTCACCCCGGAGGCGGTCGACGACCTGCTCGACGTACTCCCCGAGGGTGCCGCCGTCGGCAACCCCGTCGACGCGACCGCCGCCGTCACCGAGGAACAGCTCAGGAACTGCGTCGAGCGGATCACCCGTACCCCGGGTGTCGACGCCGTCCTGCTGGCCCTCGTCCCGACGGCGGTCGCCGCGGCGACCGGTGACGACCTGACCCGGGCCCTCACCCGGTCGCAGGATCCGGACTCCGCCCCGGCGGGCGAGGCCCGTGGACCCGGGCGCCGGACGGTGCCGGTCGTCGCGGTGCGACTCGAACAGGACCTCCCGGTCAAACTGCTGCCCGCCACCGACGGCGGCACCGTCCCCTCCTACGCCGAACCCCAAGCGGCAGCACGGGCGTTGGCCCACGCCGCGCGGCGGGCCGCCTGGCTCGGCCGCCCCGCCGGTACGGTGCCGGACCTCGACGGTGTCGACACCCAGCACGCCCACGAGGTCGCCGACGCCTACCTGGCCGCGCACCCCGACGGCGGCTGGCTGGACCCGCGCACCTGCGCCGAACTCCTCGCCTGCTACGGCATTCCACAGCTCCGGTGGGCCTGGGCCGAGACCGAGGACGACGCCGTGATCGCCGCCGAGCGGCTGCGCGGTCCCGACGGCCGGGTGGTCATGAAGGCCCACTGGCCGGGCCTGCTGCACAAGAGCGAACAGCACGCCGTCCACCTCGACCTCCAGGGCGATTCCCAAGTACGGGCTGCCTTCCGGGACCTGGAGACACGGTTCGAAGGTCTGCTCACGGGCGTAGTCGTACAGCCACTCGTCGCCCGCGGCACCGAACTCTTCGCGGGCGTCGTCCAGGACGAGGTCTTCGGACCACTGGCCCTGTTCGGCCTCGGCGGCACGGCGACGGAGGTGCTCGCCGACCACGCCGCCCGACTCGCCCCGCTCACCGACCGCGACGTGCACGACCTGATCACGACCCCGCGCTGCGCCCCGCTCCTCTTCGGAGCCAAGGGCGGCGGCCCGGTCGACCTCGAAGCCCTCGAACAGGTCCTGCTGCGTCTGTCCCGCATGTCGAGCGACCTCCCTCAGCTCGCCGAGGCCGACTTCAACCCCGTTCTCGCGACACCGGACACGGTCTCCGTGCTCGATGCGCGTGTGCGCCTGCTGCCACGCAGGCCCCAGGACCCGTACCTGCGCCGACTCCGCTGAGGAGGGAGACACCATGAAGCACGACAAGGTCGGATCCGTGATGACCGAGGAGGTCGTCCGGGCCGAGTACGGCACCCCGTTCAAAGAGGTGGCACGGCAGCTGGCCGACCACCGGATCAGCGGCCTGCCCGTCATCGACGAGGACGAGAAGGTCATCGGAGTCATCTCCGAGACCGACCTGATGGTCCGGCAGGCCCAGACCCCCGACCCGTACGCACCGAAGCGTCGTCCGCGGCTCGCCGGTCTGAAGCCCGGAGCCAGGAAGCAGGCCGTGAAGGCGCGGGCCCGTACCGCAGGGCAGCTGATGACCGCCCCGCCCGTGACGGTGCACGCCGAGGACACCATCGTCGAGGCCGCCCGCACGATGGCCCGGCGACGGGTGGAACGACTGCCCGTCCTGGACGAGGAGGACCGGCTCGTCGGCATCGTCACCCGCCGCGACCTGCTCCAGGTCTTTCTGCGGCCCGACCTGGAGATCCGCCAGGTGGTGATCGACGAGGTGCTGGTGCGGGCACTGTGGCTGGCGCCTCAGACGGTCGAGGTATCGGTGGTCGAAGGCGTGGTCACGCTCGCCGGTCACATGGAACGCAAGAGCGAGACGAAGATCGCCGTCTCCATGACGCGTCAGATCGACGGCGTGGTCGCGGTCGTCGACAAGCTCACCTTCCGGCTGGACGACGACCGGTTCCAGCCCGACGAACAGGGGCTGCACGGCGTCACCGACACCTGGAAGCGCAGGATCTGAGACGACACGACACGACTCGCAGACACCGAACCGGATGGACCGGATGGACCGGATGGAGAGGAGGCGGACTCTCATGCCCAAGCGTGTGCTGGTCGCCTACGGAACGAAGAACGGATCGACCGCGCGGATCGCCGAGGCCGTCGCGGCGGTCCTGCGCAAGGACGGACTCACCGTCGAGTCACTGCCGGCCCGTTCCGTGGCGGGGGGCATCGCGTCGTACGACGCCGTGGTGGTCGGCGGCGGCCTGTACGCCGGGCGCTGGCACAGGGATGCCCGCCGGTTCCTCCGCCGCCGCCGTGGGGAACTTGCCGGACGGCCGGTGTGGCTGTTCAGCAGCGGCCCGCTCGACGCGTCGGCCTCGGAGCGCGACATCCCGCCCGTGTCCGATGTGAAGCGGGCCATGGTCCGGCTGGACGTCAAGGAGCACGTCACTTTCGGTGGCTGTCTCGAAGAGGGCGCCAAGGGTCTCGTCGCCCGGATGATCCTCCGCTCCGGAAAGGACGGGGACTTCCGGAACTTCACCGCGATAGAGGCGTGGGCAGCGCGGATCGGGGCCGAGCTCGTGGGCGGCCACGACCGGAACCGGACGAGCCAGGACACGACGACCCAGGACGGGACGAGTAAGTAACGAGATCTAAGCGCATCGGCCGCCGCCTCGACCGGCACACGGGGCGGCGGCCGTTTAGGTCAGGTTCGGGAGTCGAGGCGTGTCACCGGTGCACGAGATCGATACGGACGTCCACTACCCCCTCGACCGCCCGCACGGCCCTGGCCAGTACGGGCACCAGACCACGGTCGGGCAGGGAGCCGCCGAGGGTGACCACTCCCTCGGCCACAGCGACCGTCACCGGGGTGATGATCGGGAGCTGGGTGAGGACCGACCGCCGTACCTCGTCCGCGATCTCTTCGTCGGGCCGGAGGAAGACCTTGAGCAGGTCACCGCGGCTCACCACTCCCTGCAGCAGACCTATCGTGTCGACGACCGGGAGTCGCTTGACCCGGCGCCGGGCCATGATGCGGGCGGCCTCGGACAGCGTGGCGTTCGGATGCACGGTGACGGCGGGGCTGCTCATCAGCTCGCCGGCGGTCAGGCCGAGTGCCTTGCTCCGCTCCGCTGGATCGCCGTCACGGTCAGCGACCTGGTCGTCGACATCGCGGAACTCCCCCTTGGGCAGCAGATCCGCCTCGGAGACCACACCGATGACGCGCCCTTCTCCCGCCAGGACAGGCACCGCGCTGACCTTCCACTGACCGAGCAGCTCGACGATCTCCTTGAAGGGCGCCTCACGCCCGACAGCGACGACCGTGTGGGTCATCACGTCGCTCACCGTGTGCGGAGAACCGGTGGATGAAGAGGATTGAGAGTCGGACATCGCAGCCTCCCGAAGTGTGCGTCGTCGGGCGCTCGACCCCACAGGAACCGAACGCCCCGCGGTCCTGCTGTTCCTGGCCGTCCCGGCCGGGCCCGCACGGAGGCGGACGCCCTGTGTCATCCGGGCACCACGGCCACCGGGCGCCGGGTGTGCCGCAGCAGCTCGTCCGCGACGGCGGACAGACCGGCTCCGTATCCGTACGGGTGCCGCCGGCCGATCACCACCAGCTCGGCGCCGCCCGGGTTCCGGATCAGCGCTTCGGCCGGAGAGAACAGGACGACGTCTTCGAGGACCCGTACGGTCGGGTACTTCTCACGCCACGGCCGCACCGCGTCGGACAGCAGTTGTACCTCGTGGTCCTCCCAGGTGGCGCGGTCCTCCTCCGGTACGGAGAAGGGGAGTTCAGCGGCGGAGGGCGGCAACGTCCAGGCGTGCAGGACACGCAGGTGCGCGCGCCACCGACGCGCCGTGTCGAAGGCGAAGCCGATCGCCCCGGCGGCCGGGGCACGGGCATCGACGCCGACAGTGATCCAGGTGGGCCGGTAGGCCGGATCCGCCCGGACGTGACCGTCGGGCACGAGCACCACCGGGCAGGTGGATGCCCCGGCCACCTCGCGCGCGGGCGTTCCCGGGGTGCTGTCGGAGAGCACGTCCTCACCGGGCAGGCCGAGAACCACGATCTCCGCGTCCTGCCACAGCGAGCGCGGCTCCGGTACGGCCGCTCCGGTGAACCGTGCAGTGTCGAGCCTCAGCTCCGGATGCCTGTACGCCAATTCGGCCGCCGCAGGGTCCGGTGGCGCGACGGGGACCACCCGCAGAGGCAGCCCGCGCCGCAACGCCTCCCGTGCGGCCCAGTCGGCAGCGACACGGCTGCGCGCCGACCGGTCCACTTCGACGACGATCACTCGCTGCCCCGACATTCCGCCTCCCAGGTCCGCGGGAGAGGTTCTCCCCATCACCACCCTGGACCCGGACGGCACATCTGAGCAGGGGCCGAACGGTCCTCGGCGAAGACCTGGTGGCCCATGCCCGCCGGGCTGACGCGGGACGACGCTGGCCATGAGAAGCAGACCGAGATGCTGGAGGTGTGCGGAATGCTCGCGCCCGTGATCGCCGGAGTCGACGGCTCCGCGGAGAGTTTCGCAGCAGCCGAGTGGGCGGCCCGTGAGGCCGTACGCCGTGAACGTCCCCTGTTGCTCCTGCACGCCCGGAACTGGCATCCCCGCCAGGCGGACGGCGAGCCGGCGAATGCCGCCGGGCGGCAGCTGGCCCGGCGGGTCCTGCGCCGTGCGGAGGAACACGTCCGTCGTGCCTGCCCAGCGGCGCTCCTGTCCGACGAACAGGTCGAAGGACCCGCGACCGCCGCCCTTTTGAGCGCGGCCGACCGAGCGGACCTGCTGGTACTCGGCTCGCGCGGGCTCAGCGGCTTCACCGGTTTCCTGGTGGGATCCGTGGCCCTCGGAGTGGTGGCGAAGGCGCCCCGCCCCGTGGTCCTCGTACGCGCGGGGGAGGAGGCGCGGGACGAACACCTTCCCGCGGAGGACGGGAGCGCGTCCGACCGCACCGGCTACCGGGACGTGGTGCTCGGTCTCGACGCCGGTGACCCGGGCGACGAGGTGATCGAGTTCGCCTTCGAGGCGGCCCGGCTGCGCGGTGCCCGCTTGCGGGTCCTCTACGTGTGGCAGGCACCCTCCGCGCTCGAACTGGGTCCGGGGGACGTCGCCCTGGCGGACGAACCGCAACAGGCGCGGGAGTGGAAGGGATTCCTGTCTGCGGTGCTTCAGGTGTGGCGGGACAAGTACCCCGAAGTCGAGGTCGTGGAGTGCGTGCCGCAGGGCAAGGCATCGACCGCGCTGGTCCGGGCCGCTTCCGCCGCCGGGCTTCTGGTGGTCGGCCACCGCCTGGCCGAGCGGCCCGTGGGCCCGCGAACCGGACCCGTCACCCATGCGGTGATCCATCACGTCGGCTGCCCGGTCGCAGTGGTGCCCCACACCTGAGCGGCCTGCTCGGACCGGGGGACGCCGGGGCCTGGAGCGGCGGCGGGCCGGGCGCCCCGGCGTCGACGCCGATGCCGACGCGCGCGGTGGCCGGTCAGCGAGTCCGGGTCATCGCGTCCGGCGGGAGGCCGACAGCGACTCCTCGGCCAGTACCTGGTCCGCCGTGCGACGCGGGGAGGGCGGGCCCTGTGGACCGTACCCGAGGCGCAGCACCATCTGGGCGTTCGCGCCCCTGCTGCCGGGTGTCCCCACGAGCTGCTCCCGCAGATCCGGCCACTCCAGGGCCTGGTGCAGCAGGGACGCCCGTACGCCGTGAGAGGTGGCCACCAGCAGGACGCGTTCGAGAGCCTGTCCGGCGCGCAACCAGTCGGCCCGCCGGTCGTGAGTGGTGGACAGTACGGCGATCGACGGCCGCTTCTCGAAAGGGCGGGCGGTGAGCACATCGGGATGCTGGTGCGCGCCGAAGTCCCGCATCGGAAGGCGCTCCAGGAAGTCCTGCGGTCCCAGGGCGACGGGCGGTATGCCAAGGGCCGCGTCGGTCGGATCGTGCACCCAGCGGCGGCTTTCCGCCGCCCGGTCGGGGTCAACCGAGTTGCGGCGTTCCGCCTCGCGGGTGAGCCGCAGGAGCCGGTCGCTCTCAGCGGGATCGGGACGGCTCAGGCGGGCTCCTTCGGCATGGGCGGCCTCGGCCAGTTCGGTGAGGACGGCCGGCGGCAACTGCCGCTCGGAGAAAGGGAAACGGCTGCTGTGCCGGCGCCACAGCGTCCGGTACAGATGCGGGGTGGAGGAAGCGCCGGTGGTCCCGCCGAGCCGTACGGTCGCCAGCAGATCCGGCTCGTCGGGCCTGGGGAGCAACCGGGACACCGGTTCCCAGCCGTAGTGCGCCACCGCCACCCGGAGGTTGAGCAGAGCGCACCCCACGGACAGGTACAGACCCCGGCCGGTCGGGTCGATGTGACGGAGACCGCGCGCCGCCTCTGCCCGGATCTCCAGTGTCGTGGTGTCCGGGTCCAGCCGGAAGCGCCATGGCTGGGTGTTGTGGATCGAAGGGGCGGCCACGGCCGCCGAGACGAGGTTCTCCAGGGTGGTGACGTCGAGAGCGGTGGATCGCATCAGGAACTCCTCCCCGCCCGGCGCCGATGGGACGGCGGGGCTCTGTCGGTGAGCGGGTCCAGCGTCGCGCCGGACGCGCGGTTCGCAGGAGGGGCCGTACGGCCTCGACCGGTCCCGAAGGGCCCGAATTCCGCGGACCTGAGGCACCTGCCGCGGCGATCTCGGAGGTGAGACGTTCAGTGCAGTTCCTCGATTCAGATCCTCGACCTCAGCTGCAGACGAGGGGGTGCGAACGGTGTGGAAGGACGGGCGTAGGAAGGTCCTGGGATGGCGGTGGCGGCAAAATCCGCTGCGGCGGCACAGCGACGCGGTGGAGGCGTGGATCGTCCTGGTCGCCTGGGCTCTGGCGACGATCGGCGGTGTCACCGCGGGAGCCGTTTCCGCGGAGGGGACGGAGAACGCGCTGACGAAGGGTCGGGCAGAGCGTCAGGAGGTGCCCGCCGTGCTTCTGGAGACGGCGCCGGCAGGCCTGCGTGACATGACCACCGGGGCCACCTACTCCCAGGTGCGGGCCGAGGTTCGCTGGACCGACGGCAACGGAACCGTCCGTACCGACAGCGCGAGGGTGCGGGCCGGCACGAAGGCCGGTGCCACGGTGTCTGTGTGGACGGACGGGCACGGTCACCTGGTGCCCGATCCCATGAGCCGGGCGGAGGCGCAGGCGCGCGCGATTCTGACCGGTTCGGGAGTCGGCGCTCTCGGCGGACTGGTGATCCTCGCCGGTGGGCGCCTCGTCCGGCTGCGCATCGAGCGCCGGGCAACCGAGCGGTGGGGCGAGGAGTGGGCACGGGTCGGGCCGCGGTGGGGGCACAGGACCGGCTGACCTGAGACCTGATCACAGGCGTCGCCAGAAGTCGTTGGTGGCCGTCCTCAGCCGGGCGTCATGCCAGGCGGGTGCCACTTCGGAGATCAGTTCGCGAATACGCGTCTCGATCACGTCGCGGATGGGGCGGACGGCCTGCCCTGTGAGGATCTTCGGGGTCTCGGCGGAGATGCCGGTGCCGACCTCGGCCATCGTTTCGGCCACGGCCGCGTGGTCAGGGGGAGACGGGTTCGGACTCGCTGCGTGGATCACTGTTGCCGGGACCCTGCCGAGGCCGAGCCGTTCTGCGAAGGGGCGGCGGGCACGGCCCGCCGCCCCTTCGCCCCCCCGGCTACGCGGAACGCTCGTCCTCGGAGAGGTCGAACTCGACGTCCACGACGCCCTCGACAGCTCGTGCCAGACGTGCGGCCACCGGGACCAGGGACGTGTCCCGGATGTGCCCGCTGAGCTTCACCACTCCGTCCCGTACCTCTGTCCGCACGGAGGACGAGGGCTGGGGAAACAGGTACGACACGACTTCGCGCCGCACCTCCTCCGCCATCTCCTCGTCGTCCCGGAGGAAGACCTTCAGCAGGTCGGCGCGGCTGACGATGCCCAGCAGCGCGCCCGATTCGTCGACGACGGGAAGCCTCTTGACCCTGGCGCGTGCCATCGTCCGAGCGGTCTGCGCGAGCGTTGCGTCGGGGGGTGTGGTGAGGGCCGGGGAGGTCATCAGTTCCCCGGCGGTCACCGCGCCGGCCTTGGCGAGGTCGGAGAGCCTTCGCAGCTGGGTGTAGCGGTCGGGGTCGCTGTCGCGGAACTCCTCCTTGGGCAGCAGGTCGGCCTCGGAGATGACGCCGACCACCTGTCCCTTACCTCCCACGACGGGCAGGGCGCTGACCTTCCGCTCCTGCATCGTCCGCACGATCTCCTTGAACGAGGCCTTGCGATCCACCGTGGCTACGGCGTGGGTCATCACATCGCTCACCACGTGCGGCGTGCCGTGCATGATGCCTCCTTGCACTTGAACACTTCGGTCGAGGGCGTCGTCACACGCGACTGCCGCTGCCGTAGGGGGCGTACAGGTCCAGCAGCCGGGTGCGGGCCGAACGCAGCCGGTGGGCCAGTACGTCACCGACCCACTGGGCGACCGTCATGCCGAATGCCGGATCGCTCCCGCACAGGGCGCGTACGGCTGCGGCATCGAACTCGTAGGCCCGGACGGGGCTCGTCGCCTCGGCGCCCAGGTGCCAGGTGTGCGGCGCGAACAGCCAGGACCAGCCCACGAGTTGGTTGTGTCCGAGCGTCTCGATGACGGCGGCCCGTCGACCGGGCACCCGCATGTCGAGGGCGACCGTGCCGGTGCGCACGATCCAGAACCGGTCGGCGCGTGCGCCCTCTTCGAAGAGCCGGGTGCCCGACTCGAACGACACCTCGCGGGCGAGGTTCATCAACCGCTGCCGGTGTGCGGCGGGAAGGGCCCGCAGCATGCTCGACGTGACGGAATCGTTCATGACGTGCCTCCATGGGTGCATGCGGTCCTGGCACCTACAGCGTCTTACCGGGCCCCGGCGAGGACCATGGGCCACACGGCCCCATGACCAGGCCGCCCGGTACTCCGCGCGGGCCCCCTTCGGCGGGAACGGACCGCAAGTGGGGCCCAAAGGGCCTTCGGAGGGCCTGCACGGCCCATACGCACGGCTCCGTTCCTGCACGAAGCTCGACGACAAGAGCAGCCGGTCCCGGACCCAGGAGGTACACAGCATGCTTCGCCATGTCACCGCAGGCGTCGACGGATCCGTCGAGAGCCTCGCCACCGCACACTGGGCGGCCCGGGAAGCCGTGCGCCGCGGAGCCCCACTGAGGCTGGTGCACGCCTGGAAGTGGCACCCCCGGCCTCCCGCGTCTGTCCCCATGGGCAGCAGCGAGCACGAATGGGCCCAACAGACCCTGAATCATGTGGTCGACAGTGTGCGGGCCGCACACCCCGATCTCCGTATCGACGCCCGGTTGGTGTCCGACTCGCCGGTAGCGGCCCTGCTCGCGGCGACCGACGAGACCGAGATGCTGGTACTCGGCTCCCGCGGACTCGGCGCCCTCGCGGGGTTCGTGGTCGGCTCGGTGTCCCAGCGGGTCGTCGCCAGGTCCGTACACCCCGTCGTGCTCGTCCGTGTGGGCAAGGCCGCGGCCGACGAGTACCCCACGACGCCCGGCGAGGAGGGCTCTTCCCCGGAGACCGACGAGACTCCCTACCGCGATGTCGTCCTCGGTCTGGACATCCGGCATCCCTGTGACGAACTGATCGAGTTCGCCTTCGAGGCCGCCCGGCAGCACGGTGCCGCATTGCGGGTGGTCCACGCCTTCAGTGTCCCCTCGGCCGACGGCACCGACCTGCACGCGGTCACCGGGGCCGGGGCGGAAGTGCTCGCCGCCCAGGAACGCGCCGTCGTCGCGACGCTGCGTCCATGGTGCGCGAAGTATCCCGAGGTCACCGTGACCGAGACAGTCTTCGAAGGCCGGCCTGCGGGAGCCCTGGTCCACGCGTCCTCCGGAGCCTGCCTCGTCGTCGTGGGCCGGAGGGTCCGGGAGAGCCACCTCGGAACGCACATCGGTCCCGTGGCCCACGCGGTCCTGCACCACGTCGGCTGCCCCGTCGCCGTGGTCCCGCACGCCTGAGTCCACCCGGCCCCACCGTCCTGGGGCCGGACGGCCCACCCGTCGGCGCTGTCCGGCACTGCCCGCGACGACCGCGGCGGACAAGCATGTGAAGCGAGAGAGACACGCACCGGACAAGTGGAACAGCGAGAGGACGACCGGCGATGACCGCAACCGTGAAAGCCGTGGAAGCCGACAGGCGACGGGCCGATGCATGGCGTGGCTTCGCCGGGACGCTGTGGCGGAGCCGTATCGACGTGCGCGACTTCATCCAGGCCAACTACACGCCGTACGAGGGCGGCCCGGCGTTCCTGGCCGGTCCCACGGAACGCACCCTGGCCGTCTGGCACAAGGTCAGCGCGCTCTTCCCCGAGGAGCGGCGCAAGGGCATCCTGGATGTCGACCCAAGTACCCCGTCCACGATCGTCTCGCACCGGCCGGGCTTCATCGACCGTGAACGCGAGCTGATCGTCGGTCTGCAGACCGACGCCCCGCTCCGACGGGCGATCATGCCCAACGGCGGACTGCGGATGGTGGAGAACGGGCTGAAGGCGTACGGCTACCAGGCCGATCCGTTCGTCTCGCGTGTCTTCGGGACCTATCGCAAGACCCACAACGACGGGGTCTTCGACGCCTACACGCCCGAGATGCGGGCCGCTCGCAAGGCGGGGATCATCACCGGGCTGCCCGACTCCTACGGACGCGGCCGCATCATCGGGGACTACCGCCGGGTGGCGCTGTACGGCACAACCCGCCTGACCGAGGCCAAGAAGGCCGAGCGAGCCCTGCTGGACGCGCGGCCCTCCGACCCGGACGTCATCCGTGACCGAGAGGAACTGGCCGAGCAGATACGGGCGTTGGGCGAACTGGCGGAGATGGCCGCCTCGTACGGCTGCGACATCACCCGTCCGGCCGCCACCGCCCACGAGGCCGTGCAGTGGCTCTACCTCGGCTTCCTGGCAGCGGTGAAGGAGCAGAACGGCGCCGCGATGTCCCTGGGCCGCACCTCCACGTTCCTCGACGTCTTCCTCCAGCGGGACCTGGCGGAAGGCCTGATCGACGAGACCCGGGCCCAGGAGCTGATCGACGACTTCGTCATCAAGCTGCGGATCGTACGGTTCCTGCGCACCCCGGAGTACGACGCGCTGTTCTCCGGCGATCCCACCTGGGTGACGGAGTCCATCGGCGGCCTCGGCACCGACGGGCGTCCGCTGGTCACCCGCACCTCCTTCCGCTTCCTCCAGACGCTCTACAACCTCGGCCCGGCCCCGGAGCCCAACCTCACCGTGCTCTGGTCGCCCCGACTCCCGGCCGGCTTCAAGGAGTTCTGTGCGCAGGTGTCCATCGACACCAGCGCCGTCCAGTACGAGTCCGACGAACTGACGCGGCCGCGCACCGGCGACGACACGGCGATCGCCTGCTGTGTGTCGGCGATGGCGGTCGGCAGGCAGATGCAGTTCTTCGGAGCGCGCGTCAACCTCGCCAAGGCACTGCTGTACGCGATCAACGGCGGCCGGGATGAGATGACCGGCGAGCGGATCGGCCCGCGGGCGCCCGCACTGACCGGGGACTATCTGGACTACGAGGAGTTGTCGGCGGCGTACGACCGGATGCTGGACTGGCTGGCGGCCACCTACGTCAACACGCTGAACGTCATCCACTTCATGCACGACAAGTACGCCTACGAGCGCATCGAGATGGCCCTGCACGATCACCCGGTGCACCGCTTCATGGCCTGCGGCATCGCGGGCCTGTCGGTCGCCGCCGACAGCCTGTCCGCGGTCAGGTACGGCCGGGTGAAGGTCATCCGCGACGCCACCGGACTGGCCGTCGACTACGAGACCGAGGGCGACTGGCCGGCCTACGGCAACAACGACGACCGCGCCGACGCCATAGCCGTCGCACTGGTCGAATCCTTCATGGCCAAGGTGCGCGAGCACCCCACCTACCGCAACGCCGAACACACCCAGTCGGTGCTGACCATCACCTCGAACGTCGTCTACGGCAAGCACACCGGCAACACCCCCGACGGCCGCCGCGCCGGACAGCCCTTCGCGCCCGGCGCCAACCCCATGAACGGCCGCGACCGGCACGGTGTGGCCGCCTCCGCGCTGTCGGTGGCCAAGCTGCCGTACGAGCAGGCCCGCGACGGCATCTCGCTGACCACGACGATCACACCCGAGGGGCTGGGCCATCGTCCGGAAGAGCGCGCGTCCCACCTCGTCGGCATCCTCGACGCCTACACGGCCTCCGGCGGCTTCCACATGAACGTCAACGTCCTGGACCGGGCGACGCTGGAGGACGCGATGCAACACCCCGACAAATACCCGGAGTTGACGATCCGGGTCTCCGGGTACGCCGTCAACTTCGTACGCCTGACGCGTGAGCAGCAACTCGACGTGATCAGCCGCACCTTCCACGAAGCCCGATGAACACGAGAAGCCCGATGAACGCGGTCGGCCGGATCCACTCCTGGGACCTGTCCACCGGTGTGGACGGGCCCGGGACCCGGTTCGTGCTCTTCACCAGCGGCTGTCCGCTGCGCTGTCTGTACTGCGCCAACCCCGACACCTGGCACATGAGGGACGGCCGGGAGGCCACCGTCGACGAGGTGATGGCCGAGATCGGCAAGTACCGGGGATTCGTCACCGCGGCCGGGGGAGGGGTGACGCTCACCGGCGGCGAGCCGCTCCTCCAACCCGCCTTCACCGCGGCGATCCTGCGCCGCTGCAAGGAGGCCGGGCTGCACACCGCGCTCGACACCTCGGGCTTCCTCGGTGCCCGCGCCACGGACGAACTGCTCGCCGACACCGACCTGGTGCTCCTCGACATCAAGTCCTTCGACGTGAACACCTATCGCGGGCTGACCGGTGGCGAACTGGCCCCCACCCTGAACTTCGCCACCCGGCTTGACCGGCTCGGCATCCGCATGTGGGTTCGCTACGTCCTGGTCCCCGGTCTGACCGACGAACCCGAGGCCGTCGAGGGTCTCGCCCGCTTCGTCGCCGGTCTCGGCAGCGTCGACCGCGTCGACGTCCTGCCGTTCCACCGACTCGGCGCGGCGAAGTACGAGGCCCTCGGCCTGCCCTTCCCGCTGCGGGACACCCCAGTCCCCGAACCCGACCTGATCAGGCGGGTTCAGGAACAGTTCCGGGACCACGGAGTGGCCGCCTACTGAAGGGCGTGGTCGGAACGGTCCGGAGTGCCGCCCGCCTGCCCGGGCAGGCGGGGATACGTCGTGAAGACACCGGACAGGCCCGCGCCACGCAGGACACGCAGGACACGGGTGTCCTCCGTGACCAGGCACAGCCTGCCCCGCCTGGCCAGGACACGATTCCGGGCGCGGCACAGGAGGCTCAGCCCGGCGCAGTCGATGAACGACACGGCGCGCAGGTCCAGCACCAGGTCGGGGCACGGGCCGGCAGTGACTGTGTCGAGGCGGGCCGCGATGGGCGACGCCGTGGCTATGTCGATCTCGCCGCGCAGCTCCACGACGGTCGTGCCGTCGACGACGTGTGCGAAGTGGTGGCACGCGGACCTGCAGTGGTTCTCGGACATGACCCGAGCAAAGCCGGGCCGGCGGGTCGGCCGGAAGGGCCGTTCGGTCCACGTCGAGCGGGCCCTGTCGGCGTGTCCTCCCGGGCACCGCCACGTCCCGGCCCGATCGCCCCCACCCGGCGGACCATCAGGGCCGACCGGCCCAAGCGCACACCGCCGGTTCCGGACAAGCTGGACGTGCGAGGCAATCCCGACGCCGATTCGGCGCGTGCCCTGGTACGCAGCGGGACGCGGCACGAGATCGCCGTTCGGGGGACGGGACGAAAGGAGTGAGGGCCATGGCGGATCAGCCGCCCTCGAATCAGTCACCCTCGAAACCCCCGGACGTGGACCGGGACGCGCCCCTGGGGGATCTGGGACGCCGCCTCACCCTGCGGCGCGGCGAGCTCGGTCTGAGCAGGGAGGAGACGGCCTCCCGAACGGGGATGGCCGTCAGTTACCTCCGGTACCTGGAGGAACACCCCGGCGCAGCGCCCGACGCCGGCGTCCTGCGCAGACTGGCGGGAGCCCTGAGCACCACGGTCGCGGAGCTCGCGGGCGGCAACACCGGGCTGCCTGCCGGCACGGGACGGGCCTCACGGAACGCCCGGTTCACCGAGCTGAGCGCCGGGGAGTCCAGAGCGCTGCTGCGGACGCACGGCGTGGGTCGGATCGCGGTGTCGACCCCCGAGGGGCCGGCCGTCGTCCCCGTCAACTACAGCGTCGTGGAGGGGGCGATCGTCTTCAGGACCGCTGCCGACACGACCCCGTCGCTGGCGGCCGGCCATCGGGTCGCCTTCGAGGTCGACCGCGTCGACGACGCCCTCAGCGAGGGTTGGAGCGTGCTCGTGCGCGGGGACGCCCGTACGGTGACCGACCCCGAGGCCGTGCGTCTGCTCACGGAGCTGGCTCACAGCACGCCCTGGTCCGGAGGAGAACGGGACCTGTGGATCCGTATCGATCCCGTCGCTGTCACCGGACGCCGGATCACGGCGTGAGAGCCCACCGTGCCCCGGGCCGCCTCTTCGCGCAGCCGGACGCAGGACCGTAAGGCCCAACGGCAAGGGGGCCGTACGGCGCGCCGACGGGTTCTCAGGGGCCCTGCTCCGAGGCTTCACGAGCGACGAGCATCGTCCCTGGAACACGAAGCGGAACGGAAGGGAGCACGACGATGAAGGTCCATCAGGTGGTCGCCGGAGTGGACGGCTCGCTGGTCTCCGTACGAGCGTTGGACCGGGCCGCGGACGAGGCGGCGCGTCGCGTGGCCGCTCTGCGCATCGTGTACGCCGTGCCCGACCTCGACGAGGCAGGCCCGATCCTCGCGGCCGCCGTGGCCCGGGTCCGCGCACGCCACCCCGGACTGCCGGTGACGACCAGGGCCGTGCAGGGCAGCGCCGTACGGGCGCTGGCACGCGAGAGCGAGGAAGCCGCGCTCACCGTCGTCGGGACCCGCGGGCTCGGAGGGCTCACCGGCATGCTGCTCGGTTCCGTGAGCCTGCGCCTGGCGGCGCACGTACACGGTCCGCTGCTGGTGGTACGCGGCGATCATCCGCGCTGGGACGGCCGTGAGGTGCTGCTCGGTCTGGCCGACGACGCGGACACCGACGCGGCCGCCTACGCGTTCGAGGAAGCGGAGCGGCGCGGCGCCCGGCTACGTGTCCTGCACTCCTCGAACCACCGGCACGTCACCCCCGAAATGCCCCTGCCCGGTTCCACGACGCCCCCGGGACAGACACGGCTCACCCAGCAGGACAGGGCGGAGGAGGCCGTGCCGCGCTACACGCTGGCCCGGCTCAAGGAGCAGCACCCCGCCGTCGGAACCGACACCCGCACGGTCCGTACGGGACCGGCGCACGCCCTGCTGGAAGCCACCCGTGCGGCCGATGTCGTCGTCATCGGCGCACACCACCGCACCCACCGCGTCGGACCGCACCTGGGTCCGGTGGCGCACACCCTGCTGCACCGTTCCCACTGCCCCGTGCTCGTCGTGCCGAGCAGATGAACGACGTCACGGCCACGGAACGGCCCGGCACGATTCGCCGACCCGCACCTCTCTGCGACCCACACCTCATGAAGGGACCCCCATGTCCGTCGACACCCGGCAGACGCCCGCCCCGCCCACGGACGACGAGCTGAGGACGCTGGACGCCCATTGGCGCGCCGCGAACTATCTCGCAGTCGGCCAGATCTACCTCATGGCCAACCCCCTGCTGACCGAACCGCTGCGCCCCGAACACATCAAGCCGCGGCTGCTCGGTCACTGGGGTACGTCTCCGGGGCTGAACCTGGTCCACACGCACCTCAACCGTGTCGTCAAGGCCCGCGGCCTGGACGCCGTGTGCATCTGGGGTCCCGGACACGGAGGGCCCGCCGTACTGGCCAACTCCTGGCTGGAGGGTTCGTACTCGGAGACGTATCCGGACGTGAGCCGGGACGCCGAAGGCATGGCCCGTCTCTTCGGGCAGTTCTCGTTCCCCGGTGGGGTTCCCAGCCATGTCGCGCCCGAGACGCCCGGTTCCATCCACGAGGGGGGCGAGCTGGGCTACTCGCTCTCGCACGCCTACGGGGCCGCCCTGGACAACCCGGACCTGCTGGTCGCCTGCGTGATCGGGGACGGCGAGGCCGAGACCGGACCGCTCGCCGCCTCCTGGCATTCCAACAAGTTCCTCGACCCGGTGCACGACGGGGCGGTGCTGCCGATCTTGCACCTGAACGGCTACAAGATCGCCAATCCGGCGGTGCTGGCCCGTCTGCCCGAGCCCGAACTCGACGCCCTGCTGCGGGGATACGGCCATTCCCCGATCCACGTCACCGGCGACGACCCGATGACCGTCCACCGGGCCATGGCCGCCGCGATGGACGACGCCCTGGAGCGGATCGAGCTCATCCAGCGCACGGCACGCGAGGAGGGCGCCACGCAGCGCGCCCACTGGCCGGTGATCGTGCTGCGCACCCCCAAGGGCTGGACCGGCCCCGCGGAGGTCGACGGGCTGCCGGTGGAGGGCACCTGGCGGGCCCACCAGGTCCCGCTGTCCGCCGTGCGGGACAACCCGGAACACCTGCGTCAGCTGGAGGCCTGGCTGCGTTCGTACCGCCCGCAGGAGCTGTTCGACGAGCAGGGCCGACCGCGCCCGGACGTGCTGGCCTGCATCCCCGACGGCACCCACCGGCTCGGCGCCAGCCCGTACGCCAACGGCGGACTGCTGCTGCGCGAACTCCCGCTGCCCGAGCCGGAACGCTATGCCGTCACAGTCGAGAAGCCCGGCGTGACGCTGCACGAGCCCACGCGCGTGCTGGGTGACCTGCTGGAGCACGTCATGCGGGCCACCAGCGGGCGGCGCGACTTCCGGCTCGTCGGTCCCGACGAGACCGCCTCCAACCGGCTCCAGGCCGTCTTCGGCGCGAGCGGCAAGGCCTGGCAGGCCGGCACACTCACCGTCGACGAACACCTGGACCGGCACGGCCGGGTGATGGAGATCCTCTCCGAACACACCTGCCAGGGCTGGCTGGAGGGCTACCTCCTGACCGGCCGGCACGGCCTGTTCTCCTGCTACGAGGCGTTCGTCCACATCGTCGACTCGATGGTCAACCAGCACATCAAATGGCTGCGCACGACCCGCCGGCTGCCCTGGCGGGCCCCCATCGCCTCCCTCAACTACCTGCTGACCTCGCACGTCTGGCGCCAGGACCACAACGGCTTCTCCCACCAGGACCCGGGCTTCATCGACCACGTCCTCAACAAGAGCCCCGAGGTCGTACGGGTCTACCTGCCGCCGGACGCCAACACGCTGCTGTCGGTCACCGACCACGCGCTGCGCAGCCGGGACTACGTGAACGTGATCGTCGCGGGCAAGCAGCCCTGCTTCGACTGGCTGTCCATGGAGCAGGCCCGCGCCCACTGCGCCCGCGGCGCCGGGATCTGGGACTGGGCCGGCACCGAGGACGGCACCCGCGAACCCGACGTGGTGCTCTCCTGCGCCGGCGACGTCCCCACCCAGGAAGTGCTGGCCGCCGCGCAACTGCTGCGCCGGCACCTGCCCGACCTCGCCGTCCGCGTGGTCAACGTCGTCGACATCGCCCGGCTGCTGCCGAGCGAGGAACACCCGCACGGCATGCACGACTCCGAGTACGACGCGCTGTTCACCACCGACAAACCGGTCATCTTCGCCTACCACGGCTATCCGTGGCTGATCCACCGCCTGGCCTACCGCCGCACCGGCCACCGGAATCTGCACGTACGCGGCTACAAGGAGATCGGCACCACCACCACGCCCTTCGACATGGTGGTCCGCAACGACCTGGACCGCTACCGCCTGGTCATGGACGTCATCGACCGCGTACCGGGCCTGGCGGTCCGCGCCGCGACCGTACGCCAGCAGATGGAGGACACCCGGCTGCGCCACCACGACTGGATCCGCAGCCACGGCACGGACCTGCCGGAGGTCGCGGACTGGACCTGGGAGGGCTGACCGGCCAGCACGCTCGGTCATGGCACGAGGGCCGCATGACCGAGCGCTTTCGCGAACTTCCTCACATGTTGTGCGCGGGCCCGTCAGTAACAGTCGCATCCGGGACGGCGGCCCGTGCCGCGTCTGCATGGTGACCGCTTTCTGCGCTGATCCGACGAATTCAGGAGAGACCGCTCGTCGTATTCACCGAATAAGCGGTTCGCGCTCTCTGCGGGGTCACCGTTCGATGCAATGTGCGGGTGCTGAGTCGGCCTGTCGACTCAGGTCCGGCGCTCCCGCCTTGCGGAGTGCATCTCCTCGTTGAGAGGTGGTAATCGATGCCACGTCCGCGTGACTACCGGCAAATTGCTGCTCCGCAACCCATAGAGCTTAGATGCCCGACTTGAATCAACCGGGGGCCTCTGTCAAGGGATTAAATCTCCAGGCGGTGTATGCGTGGTCACACTGGGATGGTGCGTCGGTGCTGGCGCTCCCTGGGTTACACCCACATCGCGGGCAAGGGCGATGAGTGCGCCACGCCCAAGCTGTTCACTGAACCCAAGGTCTGCACAAGAATGGCAGCCGGAAGGAGTCCGCGGCCCGCTGCAGCACGGAGCGGATCGCCGGGGAACTCGCGGAAGAGGCCGACTGGTTCGGACGCCTGAGCGATGTCTCCCCCGGCCGAAGCTGGCAACGGGTTCTTCGCCCGTGAGGTCACAACTGTTGCCTACTGGGTTTCAACGGCCTACAGAAAAGGGGCGCGTGCGTCCTGAAGTTCTGGCGTCGGTCCACGAGAACCCGTGCGCGAGTCCGCGACTGCTACGGCCGTACCTACGGTCTGTAGCGCTTTGAAGCGGGTTTGTGTATGTGAGTGGTAGGACGGTTTTCATGAGATAGCCATCGATGAGAGGTGTGCGAAGTTGCATTGTGTGTAAGGGGTGCCGCATGGTCTGGATGAGGTACGCGGGTGGGGTGAGGGCGCTATTGAACAGTCATCCGCGACGCAGCAGCAGCGATGAATCTTGGGTTGGTCCTGCTTCACGCCGACATTGACACAGAGTTGTTCCCAATCGTGACAGCGTGCGCCGCAGATATGCGCCTGCGCGCCCCCAGCCGCCGGGAACGGATAGTGGCGCTGATTCGTGGTCATGAGTGGCATCGCAATGAACGGACGGCTTTCGTACGGCTGAAGGGGCAGGGGAATCGTGGAGCTGTGGAGGCGGCGCAGGCTCATGACCCTGGCGATCGCAGTGCTCATACCCGTGGATGCACTGCTGGTGATGTGGATGACTTCGTGGCTGGAGAGAGTCGGGCTGTCGAAAGGCGCCAGTGCCGCCCTCGCGGTGGGGATCGTGACGATCACGGCCCTCGCGCAGTGGGTCGGGGTGACGACGGCCCTGGGCGGGCTCGTGTACCGCGGGCCCGGTCACACCTACAAGTCCGCGTGGTTGTGGACGATCGCGCCGACGCTCTGCGCATTCGTGTTCCCGTGGGCTGCGGGCCTGGCAGTGTGGCCTACCGCTACGGCGCTGTCCATCGCTGTCTTCATCGTCATGGCCGTGGTGCAGCGGCGCTCCATCGAGGGGTTCGAGCGGCGTCGCTTCAGTTCGGGTCCCGTGCTCTTGGTCGACTTTCGTCATGCCGCCAAGGCAATCAGTTTGATACGGCAAGAGTTGCGGCGAAGCGACCTGGCACCGATGGCATGGGCTCGGCTTCTGGGTAACCTTGTTGTTGCCTACGCCTGCCGCGCGGCGTTGCGCGGGGAATCGGAGAGCGAAGCAAAGGCCGAGCTGGATGTCCTGGTGGACAGCCTCCTCACTCCGGACAGTGACCCTGATGTGGCCCGCGAGGTTGTTGTCGCGTTGCGTGAAGCGATCGAGATGCAGGCCGGCATCACGCTGAACCCATACATTTACGACTCATTGACCGGCACTGACCACGACCCTGAGTCACCCGGCCGACAGCGCCGCGGTGTGCTTCAGGACCTCGCCGAACGGGGCTCCCTTCCTTGGGCGTTGTGGCACGAGGCGGCCGGCGACCGTGAACTCCATCTGTCGAACACCCTGCAACCCGGCTCCGGGGACGAGGCAGCACTGCGGAGGTTGCAGAATGCAACCCGCTACTACCACGCCGCAGTCGCGGACACGCCGTCCGCAGCTCCGTGCCGCCTCGACCGCCAAGCCAAGGAGATCACCACGTGTGCGTGGAGCCGCCTCGCGGAACACTCCTCGGGTGCCCAGGCCGGCGATGTCTCTGCCATCAGGTCGGGACTCGACGCGGTCGACGGAGCGCTGAGCAAGTTGAGGGACCTCCTCGCCGAGCGAAGCTTTCCTGACATCTGGCTCGTCGGCGCACGCTCGTCACTCGTCATGCTTCTGACACGGCGGGTCGAGTGGGTGCACCAGTTCGGGCGGTACATCGACGCCGGACGTGGATTCCCGGAGAGGGAGGTGCAGGATCTGCACGAGGCGGAGGCGCTCGCGCACAAGATCCGCAAGACGGCGCCGGTGCACGCGGAACTCGGATCCGGGCTCCTGTACGGCATCACCCGCCTACGCCGGGAGATGGGCGCATGAGGAGGCGAAATGGGACTCTGAAGTGGGCACGGCACGCCGCGCTGGACGCGTACATATACACACACGGTGGCCAGGTCAGGCTTGCGAACGAATGGATCAACGAAGCCAGGACCGCAGACAGCCTCCCTGACCTTCGCGATGCGTACCTCCATCGCATGCGTGTGCTACCGACGGAAGCGATAGCCATCCTTGATCCCGTCCGCCGAGGCGCGGTGATCGGGGAACGGCCTGATCTGGTCGCCGACGCGGCAGCGTGCCTGGAGGAGGCGAACCACGCCGACGACGCCGTGCGAATATTGGAGCACGCCCGCGCGATCCTGCTGAGCCAGTTCTTCGACGACCTCGACCCGGGCGTTCGAGCAGCCCTGGCCGCTGACGGAGCGCAGGGCCGCGAGCTACTCACCCGCCACTTTGCGGCCCGTCAGCGCCTCGCTGACGAGTTGCGCGCTGGCTATTCCGCCGACCGCGGGGCGAATGCACCCGCGTTCCGCACCCGGCTGGGGGCATGGACGCTGCCATACACCAATACTCTCGAACAGGCCCGCAACGAGGCTGCCCGAGCCCGGAAGGCAATCGACGAGCGGACGTCCGGTAGGCGGCCAGCACGCGCCACAACGCGTCGCAGGAATACGCCGACACTCATCCTCGGGCGTGTACGCGCCCGCCTCCCACCGGATCCGATCGTGCGGTTCGAAACCCTGCGGGAAATCGCCGACGTTCATGGCCCTCTCGTATACGTGGCGGCGGCCGAACGAGACGGGCGTGCCTTCATCGTGACCGGCGCGCACCGCCCGGTGACCGTACGGCTGCCAGAAATCGGCACAGGGATGGCGCGGCGTCTACGCGACAGCATGGACAGCGCCGAACCTGCTGCGGCCCTGGACTTCTCCGAGATCGCGGCCCCTGCCCGAGAAGCGTGGCAATGGCTGCGGCAGGGACTGCAACCCCTGGCGGACGCACTCCGTAGCGTCATGGGCGACGGCCTACCACTGAGCCTGGTACCTCTCGGTGTCCTCGGGTGGCTCCCGCTGCACACGGCGCTGGCCTCCCAGCTCGGAAACAGCCGGGCCACCTATGGATGGCCAGCAATTCGCTATCTGCCCAGCGCCCGTGCTCTTGGTCAGACTCGGCCGCCGGGACCAGAGGGCTTCCTCGCCATAGAAGCAGCCGGCTCTGACCAAAGCCCAGCGCCGCTGCGATTCGGCGCCCAGCAGTGCCGATGGCTGTGTGATCTCTACGGGAACGCCACGCTGCCCATACTCCGCGCCACCCGAGGCCGGGTCCTTGAGCAACTTCCCAAAGCGGATGTATGCCACCTCCACTGCCACGGCAGGGGAACCGCCAATGATCCCCTCGACAATTCCCTGGTCATGACCGACGGCCAACTGACGGTGCGGGACCTCATTCTCAACGGTGCCGTCCGAGCGCAGCTCGTCGTGTTGTCCGCCTGCAACGGTCAGCAGGGAGACCGGACTCAGCCCGACGAGGCGATGGGACTTCCCGGATCCCTCATTCAGGCTGGAGCAGCCGCCGTTGTCGCCCCCATGTGGCCGGTGAGCGAGATACCCACTGTGCTCCTGCTTCGGGAGTTTCACCGCGCCAGAGCCGCGGGGGTGGCGGGTCCCCTCGCGCTCGTCGAGGCCCAGCGGTGGATCAGCACCGCGACCCGTGCCGACCTGGCCGCCAGTCATCCCGACATCTTCCACAGGGCGCTCGCGCTGACCAACAAGACCGAGCGCATCTACGCTGACCCGGAAAACTGGGCGGCCTTCGTATACATCGGCTCCTGAGAACCCGTACCCGGTGCCGACCGTCTATTGAGGAGAAGGCATGACCACACCCTCCACGCAACCTGCGTTCGAAATCGACTTCACGGACTTGACAGACGCCGCAGCGGAGCGCGTCGTCCGCCTAGCGGTGGAGTTCGGCGCCTCACCCAAGCCCCTGAGTACAACGGGGATCGACCTCGGTCAGATCCTTGAGATCCTGGAACCGGTCAGGCTCATAGCGCCATTCGCCCTTCTGTTCGCCAACGGGGCGAAGCAGAGGAGAGACCGCGAAAGGATGCTGATCCTACTGGCGGCGTCGCGCGATGGCCGGCTTTCTATTCGGGACGCGGATACCGGCTGCTCGTGGGTCTTCCCGCCTGCCGAGCCGGAGGCGGAGTTCCTGCAGGCCGTCCGCGCTCAGTCGGACGTTCACCCCGACGTCATTCGGAGCGCGAAGGTGATGATGTGGGACAGCCAGGTCCACGCGTGGCAGCCCATGCAACCTCCCACGCACTGACACCGGGGTCCGGCCAGAGTGCGGATTGCCCTGTGTACGTCAAGTGGCGGCCGTCGTAAGGCTGCATTCGTGTTCGTCCAACAGCCTGAACTGGCTTGCCGGGTAAATGCGTCGATGTACAGAGAGGAGAATGGTAGCCGTCCTGGAACCCTTGTCACAGAACTCCAGGTACGTGCAGGGCCAGACGGATCTGATTCAGGGGTACACCCTGTCCGCCGCAGTCCATCCCTTGCCAGCCCTACTTCAGCAGGGGGCGGGCAAGGCCACGCCGGTAAAGACAAGCCGAGTTCCGCAGCACGCCGGTTCAGGCGGGCGGCCGGTCCGTCGGCGTGAGGCGGATGCCGGTGATCAGGTCGGGGTGTATGCGGACCGCGTAGTCCATCGTCTGTTCCACCCAGGGGCGGAGCAGTTTCTGGTAGCGGGCGAGTTCGTGCGAGTCGGTCACCAGGTGGGCGTAGCCGGTGACCACCACGCTCCAGCCGAGGTGCGTGTCGGGGTCGATGGCGTCGGCCTCGTAGGCGACGACCACTCCTGGGCCCCTGCCCTGTCGGGTGCGTGAGGTCATGGCCGCCCCCTCGTGGGTGCGGATGACGATGTCCCCGGCGTCCAGGATGTGGTTGACCGGGCGGACGGTGGGCAGCGCGTGCCGGGTGAAGACGATCCTTCCCAGGGACACGGTGCTCAGCAGCCGCAGAGCCTCGTCGCCGTCGAGCTCGATGCTCTGGCGGGGCCCGGAGTCGACCGGCTCGGCGTTGTCGAAGGCCATGGCGGATGTCCGTAGGGGGTCGTTGCACACCGCGTGTGCGTGATCAGGTCATTGGAACGATGCCGGGGTGCCTCACGCCAGGGCCTTTCGGCCCTCGTCCGTGTCCGGCCGTCCCTGTGCGTCCGCGTTCGCGTCTGCGTCTACGCCGGGAGCGTCCGCGCGGCCGTAGTAGGCCGTGCGCATGATCTCCTGCATGTCGTCGAGCATCGGCATCCGCGGGTTGGCGGGCGCGCACTGGTCCTCGTAGGCGTTGAGGGCCTGTTGGGGCAGCGCGTCGAGGAAGGCGTGCTCGTCGACGCCGATGGCACGGAACGACGGCTCGATCCCCACGGCGTCACGCAGACGCTCCACGGCACGGGCGAGTGACTCCACGCCCTCCTGTGGGGTGTCCGCCGGCAGGCCCAGCGTGCGGGAGATGTCCTGGAAGCGTTCCGGAGCGCGGTAGTGCTCGTACTTGGGCCAGCCCGTGAGCTTTGTCGGAACGGTGCCGTTGTAGCGGATGACGTGTGGCAGCAGGACCGCGTTGGTGCGGCCGTGCGCGACGTGGAAGGTGGCGCCGAGGGTGTGGGACATGGCGTGGACGATGCCGAGGAAGGCGTTCCCGAAAGCCATCCCGGCGATGGTGCCGGCGTTGTGCATCTTCTCCCGCGCGTCCGGCCGGTCCGTGCGGTCGTCGACCGCCGCCTCGATGTTGTCGAAGATCAGCCGGATCGCGTGGAGTGCCAGACCGTCGGTGAAGTCGTTGGCGTACACGGACACGTACGACTCGATGGCGTGGGTCAGGGCGTCGAAGCCGCTGTCGGCGGCCAGGGCCGGCGGCAGCTCCTTGGTCAGCGACGGGTCGACGATGGCCACGCTCGGGGTCAGCGCGTAGTCGGCCAGTGGGTACTTCTTGCCGGTGGCCGGGTCGGAGATGACGGCGAAGGGGGTCACCTCGGCGCCGGTGCCGGAGGTGGTGGGCACGCACACCAGGCGGGCGCGGGCGCCCAGCACGGGGAAACGGAAGGCGCGCTTGCGGATGTCGGAGAACTTCTGCCGCATGTCGGTGAAGTCGATGTCCTTGCCACGGGCGTGCTGTTCGTACAGCAGCCACATCACCTTGGCCGCGTCCATGGGCGAGCCGCCGCCCAGCGCGATGATCGTGTCGGGGCGGAAGTCGTCCATCAGGCGGGCGCCGTGCCGCACGGAGTCGATGCTCGGCTCCGGTTCGACGTTGTCGATGATCTGGAGGGTGACGGGGTCGTGCCGGCGTTGCAGGACACGCGTCACGCGGTCGACGAAGCCGAGGCGGGTCATGGTCGCGTCGGTGACGATCGTGACGCGGTGGATGTCCGGCATGGCGGTCAGGTACCGGATGGACTGCGGCTCGAAGTAGATCTTCGGCGGGACCTTGAACCACTGCAGGTTGTTGCGCCGAGTGCCGACCCTCTTGATGTTCAGCAACTGGACGGCGGAGACGTTGTTGGACACCGACGTGCTGCCCCAGGAACCGCAGCCGAGGGTCAGCGACGGCAGCAGGTGGTTGTAGATGCCGCCGATCGCGCCCTGCGAGGACGGTGCGTTGACGATGATCCGCACGGTCTTCATCCGGCGGCCGTAGGCCTCCGCGAGGGCGGTGTCCCCGGTGTGGATGACGGCGCTGTGCCCCTGCCCGTGGAAGGCGACCATGTCGGCGGCCAGGTCGAAGCCCTGCTGCTCGGACCCGGCGCGTAGTACGGCGAGGACGGGGCAGAGCTTCTCGCGGGTCAACGGCTCTTCCGGGCCGACCCGTTCGGCCTCGACCAGGATGAGCGAGGTGTGGGCGGGCACGGTGAAGCCGGCCCGCTCGGCGATCCACGCCGGGCTCTGCCCCACCGCCGCGGAGTTGACCTTGGGCTCACGACCACCGCCCGCCGCACCGCCGTCGGGGAGCGTGCCGGCCGGGAAGAGGAAGGCCTCCAGCTTCGCCTTCTCCTCGGCGGTCGCCCGGTGCGCGTGCAGGATCCGGAACTCGGCCAGGGCCTCCTCGTAGATCTCGTCGTCCAGGATGACGGCCTGCTCGGAGGCACAGATCATTCCGTTGTCGAACGACTTGGACAGCACCAGGTCGTTGACGGCCCGGCGCAGCGCGGCGCTCCTGTGCACGTACGCGGGAACGTTCCCCGCGCCCACGCCCAGGGCCGGCTTACCGGCGGAGTAGGCGGCCTTCACCATCGCGTTGCCGCCGGTCGCGAGGATCAGGGAGACGCCCGGATGACGCATGAGCATGCCGGTCGCCTCGACCGACGGGGTCTCGATCCACTGGATGCAGTGCTCCGGCGCCCCCGCGGCGACGGCGGCGTCCCGTACGACCTGTGCCGTCCGGGCGCTGCAGCGCTGGGCGGCGGGATGGAAGGCGAACACGACCGGATTACGGGTCTTCAGCGCCATCAGTGCCTTGAAGATCGTGGTCGAGGTCGGGTTGGTGACGGGTGTGATCGCGCACACCACACCCACTGGTTCCGCGATCTCGACCATGTCCTCGATGTCGTCGCGGGCGATGACACCGACGGTCTTCATGTCGCCCATGCTGTGCGTCACGTGCTCACACGCGAACATGTTCTTGGCGGCCTTGTCCTCGAAGATGCCGCGCCCGGTCTCCTCCACCGCGAGGCGGGCCAGTGCGGTGTGCTGGTCCAGGGCCGCGACGGATGCCTTCTTGACGATGTGGTCGACCTGTTCCTGGTCCAGGGCCTCGTAGTCGGCGAGCGCCTTGAGGCCGGCCGTCACCAGCCGGTCCACGGCGACGGTGATGTCGGACGGTGCCTCGGCGGTTCCCTCGACCGTGGTTGCCGCGCCTTTTGTGGTTCCGGCGCCGTGTCGGGTCATGGCGTGCACCTCCGGTGTTGTGTGCCGCCGTGGTGAGCGGCGGGTCCTTGTGGAGCGGCACCGCGGGGACCGGTGCCGTTCATGGCTCCACTCTCGTCCGGCGCGCTCCCCCGCGGCTTGTGCCGATGGTCCCCGCCGGGGCCCGAGCGGCCCCGGGGGAGCGGGCCGAGTGGACCGGCCCCGCGGTGGACCAGGACCGGCCGATGTCAGGGCCAGCGCCCCTCACCGGCTGTCGCTCACCCCGGTCTCCGACAGTGCGGCCCGTCCGGCCTCCAGGCGGGCCACCGGGACTCGGAACGGCGAGCAGGAGACGTAGTCCAGTCCCGCCGCGTGGAAGAAGTGGACGGACTCGGGGTCGCCGCCGTGCTCACCGCAGACACCGATCGCCAGATCGGGCCGGGCCGCGCGGCCCTCGGCGACGGCGATCCCGACCAGTCGCCCCACGCCCTCGCGGTCGATCGTCTCGAACGGGGACGCGGCGAAGACGCCCTTGTCGAGGTAGGCGGAGAAGAACGCCGCCTCGACGTCGTCGCGGGAGAAACCCCAGGTGGTCTGGGTGAGGTCGTTCGTGCCGAAGGAGAAGAACTCCGCCTGCTCGGCGATCCGGCCGGCCGTGAGCGCGGCCCGGGGCAGCTCGATCATGGTGCCGACCGGGCAGGTCACCGGGACGCCGGACTCGGCCGACACCTCGGCCAGTACGCGCTCCACCTCTTCGCGCTCGATGCGCAGTTCCTCGACAGCGCCCACCAGCGGCACCATGATCTCCGCCTCCGGCGAGCCCCCGGCCCGCGTACGCTCCACGACCGCTTCTGCGATGGCCCGTACCTGCATGGCGACCAGGCCCGGCACCACCAGGCCCAGGCGTACACCGCGCAGGCCGAGCATCGGGTTCTCCTCGTGCATGCGGTTCACCGCGTCGAGCAGTTCGGTGTCGTGCGGGTCCGGCCGGTCGCCGTGTCCTTCGGCGGTGGCGATCCGCACGGCGAGTTCGGTGCGGTCGGGCAGGAACTCGTGCAGCGGCGGGTCGAGGAGACGGATGGTGACGGGCAGGCCGTCCATCGCTTCGAGGATTCCGACGAAGTCCTGCCGCTGCAGGGGGAGCAGCGCGTCCAGCGCCCGTTCGCGGCGTGCGCTGTCATCGGCCAGGATCATCTGCTCGACCAGCTTGCGGCGCTCCCCGAGGAACATGTGCTCGGTGCGGCACAGGCCGACACCCTGGGCGCCGAACCGGCGGGCACGGGCGGCGTCCTCCGGTGTGTCGGCGTTGGCGCGGACCTCCAACCGCCTTGTTCCATCGGCCTGTTGGAGAGCTCGTGCGACCGCGTCGACGACCTGGGCCGACCGCTCACCGCGGTCACCGGTCTCCAGGTAGCGCATGACCGCGGAGTCGACCAGTGGGGCCGCGCCCGGGTACACGGCACCCGTGGAGCCGTCCACCGAGACGACCGTGCCCTCCTCGACGACGGTGCCGTCACGCGTGGTGAAGCGCCGTGCCTCGGCGTCCACGACGAGCTCCTCGGCACCGCAGACGCACACCTTGCCCATGCCGCGGGCGACGACCGCCGCGTGGCTGGTCTTGCCGCCGCGGCTGGTGAGCACCGCCTGGGCGGCGACCATGCCGGGCAGATCGTCGGGGGTCGTCTCCTGGCGGACCAGGACGACCTTCTCCCCGGCCCCGGCACGCCGTACGGCCTCGGTGGAGTCGAAGACCGCCGCGCCCACCGCCGCCCCCGGCGAGGCGGGGAGGCCGTGGGCCAGCGGGTCCCCGGTCGCGTCGGTGTCGAAGCGCGGGAACATCAGCCGGGCGAGCCCTTCTCCGCCGACCCGCGACAGCCCTTCGGCCGGGGTGATGAGCCCTTCGTCGACCAGCTCGGCGGCGATGGCGAAGGCGGCCTCCGCGGTCCGCTTGCCCACCCGTGTCTGCAGCATCCACAGCTTGCCGCGCTCGATGGTGAACTCGATGTCGCACAGGTCCCGGTAATGGTTCTCCAACGTCCGCATGTGATCCCGCAGTTGCTGGTACGAGGCCGCGTCGAGCCTCTCCAGCTCGGCCAACGGCACGGTGTTGCGGATGCCGGCCACGACGTCCTCGCCCTGAGCGTTGGACAGATAGTCGCCGTACAGGCCACTGCGTCCGGTGGCCGGATCGCGGGTGAAGGCGACACCGCTGCCGGAGTCGGGACCGAGGTTGCCGAACACCATGCGCTGCACGGAGACCGCGGTGCCCAGGTCGTCGGGGATGTGCTCGCGCCGCCGGTAGAGCCGGGCGCGTTCACCGTTCCACGAGCGGAAGACCGCGAGCACCGCCCGGCGCAGCTGCTCGGCGGGCGACTGCGGGAAATAGTCGCCCGTCACGACACGGATCAGGTTCTTGTACGTCTCCACGAGTTCGGCGAGGTCACTCGCGTCCAGCCGCAGATCGTCCGGGGTGCCGCGCCTCTCCTTGAGCCGCGTCATGGCCTGCTCGAACAGGTCGGCGTCGACGCCCATGACCGTACTGCCGAACATCTGCACCAGCCTGCGGTACGAGTCCCAGGCGAACCGCTCGTTCCCGGAAGCCTTGGCCAGCCCCAGGACGGAGGCGTCGTTCAGCCCGATGTCGAGGACCGTCTCCATCATGCCCGGCATGGAGAAGCGGGCTCCGGAGCGGACGGACAGCAGCAGCGGGTCGTCCGGCTGCCCCAGCCCCCGACCGGCTGCGGCCTCCAGGACCGACAAGTGACGGGAGACCTCCTGGGACATGCCGTCGGGTTCGGCGCCGGTGGTCAGGAAGGCCCGGCAGGCCGCGGTGGTGACGATGAACCCCGGCGGCACCGGAAGGCCAAGACCGGTCATCTCGGCCAGGTTCGCTCCCTTGCCACCGAGCAGGTCGGCCATGTCACGACCGCCCTCGGTGAAGTCGTACACGTAACGGACCATGACGGTGTGCTCCTCGGCTCGGTACCGCGGCTGTGTGGGCCTGTGTTCCTCCAGCGTCGGACCGCCGTCGGCAGCGGAGCAGGTACTGGACGTCCCTGCCGGTGGGCCGGTCGGCCCCCGTGACCCCGTTGGTGAATCGGTTCGCCTGGGGAATCGGGGCCGACCGGCCCTGGTCGTTCGTCCCGGATGCGGGAAGGATCTAGAACCAGAAGAAGCCGGTACGCGCGAGGGTGCGGACATCGGCGTCCGGCGCACGAGAGGGAGCATCCGATGGCGGACAGCGAGCGGCCCGGCCCCGACAGCCCCATCCGGGTCTTCCTGCTGGACGACCACGAGGTGGTCCGGCGCGGGGTGCACGACCTGCTGAACGACGAGCCGGACATCACGGTGGTCGGCGAAGCCGCAACCGCTGACCAGGCGCTGGTACGCGTCCCCGCCCTACGGCCTCATGTGGCGGTCCTCGATGTCCGCCTGCCCGACGGGGACGGTGTGACGGTGTGCCGGGAACTGCGCTCACGCATGCCGGATCTCGCCTGCCTCATGCTGACCTCGTTCGACGACGAGGAGGCGCTGCTCGACTCGATCATGGCCGGGGCCTCCGGTTATGTCCTGAAGCAGATCAAGGGAGCGGACCTGGTGTCTGCGGTCCGCGTGGTGGCCGCGGGCCAGTCACTGCTCGACCCGAGCGCCGCCGCCAGGCTGATGGCCCGCCTGCGCGCGGGGGACCGGCCCAAGGAGGAGCCGGACGCGCTGCCGGGCCTGACCGAACGGGAGCGGGAGATCCTGGCTCTGATCGGCGAGGGCCTGACCAACCGCCAGATCGGCCAGCGCCTCTTCCTCGCCGAGAAGACGGTGAAGAACCACATCTCACGCCTGCTCGCCAAGCTCGGCGTGGAGCGGCGTATCCAGGCCGCCGTCATCGCCACCCAGGCCCAGGACAGGATCAAGAACGAAGGACACTGAAGCCCTGAAGCCCTGCCGCACTGAAGGCCCCAGGCACGAAAGCCCGCAGTCCCCGCACAGGTACCGAGCAGTGGGCCGCAGGGCCGAACGGCCTCCGGCTCGCCCCCGTAAGGCCCAAGCCCCACCCGGTCCACCACCCGCACGCTGGCAGCGCAGACAGACACGGGACGGACCGGAAGGACGACGGACATGAGCGTGCGGGTAGGCATCAACGGCTTCGGCCGCATCGGACGCAACTATCTGCGCTGCGTACTGGAGCGCGCGGAGACGGGCGTCGGCACGCCGGTGGAGGTCGTGGCGGTCAACGACATCACCTCGCCGGCGGCCCTGGCGCATCTGCTGGAGTTCGACTCGACGTACGGACGGCTGCACCGTGCCGTCGAGCACGACGACACCTCGCTGACCGTGGACGGCCACCGCATCGCCGTGACCGCCGAGCGGGACCCCGCAGCCCTGGCCTGGGGCGACCTCGGCGTGGACGTGGTCATCGAGTCGACCGGCCGTTTCCGCACTCGCGAGGACGCGGGCCTGCACCTGAAGGCAGGAGCGCGCAAGGTTCTGCTGTCCGTGCCGGGCAAGGACGTCGACGGCACGATCGTCATGGGTGTCAACGAGAACACGTACGACGCCCAGCGGGATCACGTCATTTCCAACGCCTCGTGCACCACCAACTGCGTGGCGCCGATGGTGAAGGTGCTGCACGAGCAGTTCGGCATCGTCAAGGGTCTGATGACCACCATCCACGGCTACACCAACGACCAGGTCGTCCTGGACGGCCCGCACAAGGACCTCCGCCGGGGCCGCAGCGCCGCTGTGAACATCATCCCCACCAGCACCGGAGCCGCACGTGCGGTGGGACTCGTCATGCCGGAGTTGGCGGGCACCCTGGACGGTATCGCCGTACGCGTCCCTGTCGAGGACGGTTCTCTGACCGACCTGAGCGTGGTCCTGGAGCGGCCCGCGTCGGCGGACGAGATCAACACGGCGTTCCGGGAGGCCGCGGACGGGCCGCTGAAGGGCGTTCTGCGGGTGTCCGACGCCCCGATCGTCTCCCGCGACGTCGTCGGCGACCCCGCCTCGTGTGTCCTGGACGCTCCGCTGACCCAGGCGCACGGCGAGCTGGTCAAGGTCTTCGGCTGGTACGACAACGAATGGGGCTACACCAACCGGCTGCTCGACCTCACCGAGTACGTCGCGTCCCGGCCGCCCCTGGGCTGACGGGGCCGGGCGGGCTCCGGGCCCGGCCACCGGACTAGATCCGTTCCCTCTCGCGCACCGGACCGATACCGTGGACATGACCGGAACGGTTGCCGTCCGCGCGCAGAGGGACCTGGAGGATCATCCGGTGGGTAGCTCCGAGGATTCCCCTCAGGCCCGCGTACGGCTGCCGCAGCTGAAGCTGGACGAGCTGCTGGAAGAACTGCAGGCCAGGCTGGACGCCGCCCGCAGTACGCGCGACCGGGTGCACAGCCTTCTGGAGGCCGTGCTCTCCGTCGGCCGGGAGCTGGACCTGGAGCAGGCGCTGTACAGCATCGTGGAGGCCGCGGCCGTGCTGGTGGACGCGGAGTACGCCGCCCTGGGGGTCATCGGACCGGACGGCAAGCGGCTTTCGGCCTTCCACACGATCGGCATCAGCGAGCAGCAGATCGCCGAGATCGGCCACTATCCGGAGGGCCACGGCATCCTGGGCGAGCTCATCCGCCATCCCGAGCCCCTGCGGCTGGTGAAGCTCTCCGAACACCCGGCCTCGTACGGCTTCCCGGCCCACCACCCGCCGATGAACACCTTCGTCGGTGTTCCGATCCGGGTGCGGGAGCAGGTCTTCGGCAACCTCTACCTGACCGAGAAGCGAGGCGGGGCGCAGTTCGACGAGGAGGACGAGTCGGTCCTGTCGACGTTGGCCGTGGCGGCCGGTGTGGCGATCGACAACGCCCGTCTGTACGAGGAGTCGAGGCTGCGTGAACGCTGGCTGCAGGCGAGCGCGGAGATCACGCACTGTCTGATGTCCGGCAGAGACCGCGGCGAGGTCCTCGGCCTGATCGCGGAACGGGCGAGGGAGATCACCTCGGCGGCGCTGGCCGTGGTCGCCCTGCCCATGGAGAACACCGACTCGCTGACGGTGGAACTCGCCATCGGAGAGGGCGCGGAGGCGCATCGCGGACTGGTGCTGCCGGTGGACGACAGCCTGATCGGCCGTGCGTTCTCCCAGGCCGCTTCGGTCGCCAGCCTCGACATCTCCGCCGAGGAACGGGCGTCCTCCGACCGGATGCGGTTCACCGGGCTCGGCCCGGCGGTCGCCGTGCCCATCGGAGCGGGCGAGCGGGTGCGAGGGATCGTCCTGCTGGTGCGCGAGTCCGGCCGGGCGGAGTTCGCCGGGAAGGAGACCGAGGCACTGCAGGGCTTCGCCGCACAGGCCGCGGTCGCGATGGAGCTGGCGGAACACCGGGAGGACGCCGAGGAGATCGCGGTGCTGAAAGACCGTGACCGGATCGCCCGCGACCTGCACGACCTCGCGATCCAGCGGCTGTTCGCCACCGGCATGACGCTGCAGAGCGCGGGCCGATTCATCGAGCACTCCGAGGCCTCGGAACGCGTGGTGCGGGCGGTGGACGACCTGGACGAGACCATCAAGATCATCAGGTCGACGATCTTCGGTCTGCGTTCGCGCGGCGGCCCCACGGCCCCGGGCCTGCGATCCCGGGTGGTGCGCGTGGCCGGGGACGCGGCGCCGGTGCTGGGCTTCGCGCCCAGCCTGCGGATGGAGGGCCTGGTGGACACCCAGGTCACCAAGGAGACGGCCGACCATGTGGTGGCCGTGCTCTCCGAGGCCCTGACGAACATCGCCCGGCACGCCCGGGCCACCCGCGCCGCGGTGGTCCTGGAGACCGACGGCCGCGAAGTCCGTCTGACGGTCTCCGACAACGGCGTGGGCATTGCGCCCGAGGGCCGCCGCAGCGGCCTGAGCAACATGGCCGAACGGGCCACGCAGTTGGGCGGCGAGCTGGAGCTGAGCAGCCCCGACGGCGGCGGTACGACCCTGGTGTGGTGGGCGCCGGTGGGCTAGCAGTAGGACGCCGGGAGCGGTCTTCGCCGGACGAGGAATGTCAGGCTTGCCCCGGGAGGCACTGCTCCCACGTCATCGGTGGCCGTCGAGCGTCATCGGTGGTCGCCGAGGCCGGCGTGGTGGACGTATGCCGATGCCCCGGCCGAGGCCGAAGTCTCCGACCACACTGCGGCGCGAACCCAGGGGCCGCCTTCCTGGCCACGCGCGGGTGACGAGGAAGAGTCCACGGGCGTAACGAGCGGCGGCCCTCCGCGTCAGCCTTGACAGCCGGCTGACGCGTGGTCGCTCGTTGGGGAGCCTTCGTCCGCCCGGTCGTGGAACGACGACGACCGGGCACGTGCTGCGATGAAGTGCCTGATGTACGACCCTGCCGAGCAGTTGCCCGGCCGTGCCCTTGTGACCGCGAGTGCCGACGACGAGTTCCAGGGCGTCCGCGGACTCTCGGGACAGGACGTGGAACGGGCGACCGCGGATCACTTCTTGCCGCACCTCCACGTGGGGGTAGGCGGTCTGCCGGCGTGCCACGGTTTCGGACAGGAGCCGACGGCATTCCCGGAGGGTCGCATGTTCGTCCAGGACACCCAGGAGCGGCGGGTGCCACGCGTACAGCACCCGCAGTGCGGTCCGGTGCCGTGCGGCTTCCTCGAATGCCTGATCGACCACGGCCTCCGAATGCGGGCGTCCGTCCCAGCCGATGTTCACCCCGGCGACGATGGGAGACGGCTGCCGTCGAACGGCCTCGGCATCTCGTACGACCACCACTGGACAGGCGGCCTGCGCGATGACCGGCAACGCGACGGAGTGCCTGCCGAAGATGTTCTCCCGGGTGCTCGGGCGCCGCGAGCCAAGCACCAAAATCGTTGCCGTACGCGTCTGTCGGCGCAGGACCGGTACGGGTGCGTCCCGGACAAGGAGCACGGAGACTTCCAACTCCGGATGGCGGCTGTACAGCCATGCGACTTCCTTGCTCAACGCGCGTTCCGCCGTGTCGTCGCGGGTGGGTGAGCCGAGTCTGGGACGAAGTCGCGCTCGCCGGGGCGCGTTCCGGACGGCGGGCCGCTGAAGGCCGACGACCAAGCGCAGAGGAAGGCGGCGTCGGCTGGCTTCGGCGGATGCCCAGATCATGGCCGTCCGATTGGACCGACCAGGGTCGATGCCGACTACAACCGGGTTCGTCATGATGTGTTCCCCTCTCCCCACCAGGTGTCTCGTCCGACGCTTCCACGGCGAGAGTGCGCCATGGAGAAACGCCCTTCTTTCCGGGCGGCCGTACAGAACGACGACGCTCCCTTGCAGCCTGTCGACATGACAGCCGTTTGGCCAAGGGGCTTCCAGCCCCGGCCCCGGCCCGGAACAGGCTCGCGTTTCCTACGGCCGGCCGGCTCGGTCCGCCACACACGTGATTTGTGCCGCGCGGCCCGTCGATCGGCCGACCGGAACTCTTACAGGCCCGGTCGGCCCCTGCGCGTGTGGGATCCGGGGGGCGACGCTGGGAGTGTCGAAGAAGAGGAGGGAGACATGAGCGGCATGATCGAACGGCTACCTGGCTGGCCGACTCTGCCCGATCTGTTCGGCTGGATGGAAACCGGCTTTCCCGGGGCGCACACGGCTCCGGGGACGCACGGAATCCGGATCGAGGAACGCCTGATGGAAGGTGCGTACGCGCTGCGAGCCGAGCTTCCGGGCATCGACCCCGCCAAGGATGTCGAGATCACGGTCACAGGGGGCGTTCTGACCCTGCGTGCCGAGCGCAGTGAGGAGACGACGGAGAAGCACCACACCGAGTTCCGCTACGGCACCTTCACCCGCGCCGTCCGGCTGCCGGCCGGGGCGAAGGGCGACGAGGCCACCGCGGAGTACAAGGATGGTGTCCTGACCATCACCGTACCGGTGCCCGACACGAAGACGGGCACCAGGACCATCCCGGTACGGCACGTCTGAGCGCCGAAGCGCGCTGAGCCGCACCACGTCTGCGCGGCCGGACCGTTCGCCCGGCCGCGCACACCTATGTCTTCCCACCTCGGGATGCGTTCCGTCGGTCGTTCGTGGGGACGCGGACGCGAAGAGCACCGGCGCGCCTTTTCACGTCGCGCCGGTGCCGGAGAGCGATCAAGGGGTACGGGCCGGTGGGGGCCGAACCCCTACACGTCGAGGTGGATGCCGGAGACGAGTCGTGTGTCCAGGTCGGACCGGACCGTCAGGTGTGTGCGGTGGACCCGCTCACCGGAGTCCCGCCAGGTGAGCGTGACGTGAGTCCAGCAGTGCCCCATGCCGCTGTCGTTGTGGACGACCTTCCAGGCCATCGGGACCCCCTTGGCACGCAGCACACCGTCCTTGTGGTGGGTGGATTCCCAGCGGGCCAGGGATCGGCGCAGCTCGGCAGTAAGGTAGTGGCCGCGCAAAGAGTCGGCCAACCGCCCTCGGCCGGAGTCGTACAGGACGTCGATGTAGGCGCCGTAGAAGTCGGCGACCCGGTCGACGGTGGACTGCGGGCTGCCTCCTCGGCCAGGAGCTGTGGCCGAGGAGACCGGGGCGTCCGCCCGATGGCCGGTCGCCGTGGCCGGCGCCGACGCCCCGAGGGCCAGGAGCACACCGCCCAGCACGAGACGGCTGAGGACGCGGGACGTTGTCATGCCGATCTCCCCCTTTCTCACGGAAGAGCCGAGACGTTCCTCAACTCGATTACAACGCGTGGGAAACGTGCCGACTGTGGGCCGACCGGCCCGACGATCGAGGCCGTTCGGCATGCGATGCCGTTCGTACCGGGGAGGGCGGCGGGGCGCCACTGCCCGGTACGTCACCGACTTGCCGGGCCATACGGTGTGCGGTCATGGGGCGAGGGAGAAGTAGCTCTCCTCCTCCTGGGTGAAGTGCAGGCGCAGCACGGTGTGCAGCCCGTAGAGGCAGGCGCGCAGGTCGTCGAGTTGCTGCGGCGCCAGGTGTCCGTCTGCGCCGGCGAGCGTGAGGTGGGTGGCGACGCGCTGGGCGAGCCGTTCGATCTCCGCGTGGGCACGGCTCATGGTTGCTGTCGCCTCGGGCCCGCCGAGGGCGGGGGCGAGCGCCGGATAGAGCTGGTGTTCCTCGGCGTACTCGTGCGGCAGCAGCCGTTCGGTGAGCAGCCGGTGGGCCGTGCGGACGGAGGAGAGGGCCTCGGGGCCGGGGCCGTCGGACAGGCGGTCCGCGGCATCTCGTACGGCTCCGAGAACGTCCTGGAGGTCGTCGTGTTCGGCCGCGAAGTGGTGGATCAGGGCTTCCGTGGCGGGCTCCAGGGTCGGCCGCGCCGAACGGTCGATGCGGAGGGCGCGCAGCGCGTTGAGGATCACGGCGACGTCGATGCCCTCCTGGAGCAGAGCGCCTACGGCGGGCGGCAGCAGGCCGAAGGCGGCCGCCGTCATGGCGGCGAGGGACAGCAGCATCCCGCCGAGTGCACTCTGCACGGCCAGTCGCCGGGCGCGTACGGCGATGGAGACGGCGTCGGCCAGCCGGTCCACGCGGTCCGTGGTGAGGACGATGTCCGCAGCCTCGGAGGAAGCGGTGGAGCCGTGCGCCCCCATGGCCACGCCGATGTCCGCGGCGGCCAGCGCCGGCGCGTCGTTGACGCCGTCGCCGACCATGACGGTGACCGTGTGGTCGCGTTCGGCGCGCACAGCGGCGACCTTGTCGGCCGGGGTGAGCTCGGCGCGCACGTCGTCGAGGCCGAGCACGACGGCTGTCTCGCGGGCCGGCTCCGGTCGGTCGCCGGTGAGCATCACAAGGCGGCGAATACCCGCCGCACGCAGGCGGCGTACGGTCCTGGGGGCATCGTGGCGCAGGGGATCGCGGAGGAGGACGGCGCCGACGGGCCGGTCGTCCACGGTGAGCCATGCGACCGCCGCTCCGTCGAGGAGCGCGCGGTTGTCGACCGAGCGTGTCCAGGCCGACGCGTCCACGCGGACGTCGAGACGGCCGACGGCCGTCCGGCGGCCTGAGACCACACCGGAGGGTCCCGTGCCGGGCGTCTCCGAGACGTCGACCGGCACGGTCAGTCGCAGGCCACGCTTCCGGGCGGCGCGTACGAGGGCCCGGGCCAGAACATGTGGGGAGTACTGGTCGAGCGAGGCGGCCAGGCGCAGGACCTCCGCCGGATCCCAGCCCTGCGCCGCGGTCACGTCCAGGACCTGCGGGTGACCGCTGGTGACCGTGCCGGTCTTGTCGAGCAGCAGGGTCCGCGCCCGGCCCAGGTTCTCCAGAGCGCCGCCGTCTCGGATCACCACACCGAGCCGAGAGGCTCGCGACAGCCCGGAGACGACCGCCACCGGCGCCGCCAGGAGGAGCGGGCACGGTGTGGCGACCACCAGGACCGCCACCGCCCGTACCGCGGAACCGCTGATCAGCCAGGCCAGCCCGGCCGCCGCCACGGCCAGGGGCAGGAACCAGGCCGCGTAGCGGTCGGCCAGGCGCACGACGGGAGCGGATTCGGCCCCGGCCTGCCGGGCCAGCCGCACGATCCCCGCGTACGTGCTGTCCTGCTCGGTGGCGGAGGCGCGCAGCTCGAAGGCGCCACCCGCGTTGACCACACCGCTGCGGACGGGCTGGTCCGGCCCGCGCTCCACCGTCCGTGACTCCCCGGTGAGCGGCGACTCGTCCAGCACGGCCGGGCCGGCGACCACGAGGCCGTCGACGGGGACGACCTCGCCGGGGCCGACGACCAGCAGGTCACCGACGGCGACCTCGGCGAGCGGTACCGCCACCACCTCGGGCCCGACGCGTCGGCGGGCGGTGCGCGGTACACGTTCCAGCAGGGCGCGCAGGTCGTGGGAGGCCCGCCGCTGTGCGGCGGACTCCAGGGTGCGACCGGTGGCGAGCATCAGCGCTATCAGGGCACCGGCCAGGTATTCGCCCACGGCCAGTGTCCCTGCGAGCGCGAGGACGGCGATCAGGTCCACCCCGGCGTGGCCGCGGCGCAGCGCGGCCAGCACCCAGGCCACGGCGGGTCCGACGGCCGCGACGGTGCCCAGCCCCCAGCACAGGTCGGCCGGACCGGTGGCACCGGTCAGCCAGAAGACACCGCCTGCCGCGAGGGCGGCGGAGGTGATGGCCAGAACAGCCGCTTCCGGCCTGGGCGGCCGGAAACGCGCCGCCGGGGGACGGCGCGGGACTTTGTCCGGAAGGAAGCGTTTCATGAGGTCCTCGCTCAGCGTCCGGGAGTGTTCACGGGACTCGGCGTCCGGTAGTGCTCACGGGACGAGCTCGATGTCGATCTCGGGTGGTTGGTGCAGTGTGTTGTGGACGGTGCAGTGCGAGGCGACGGCGAGCAGAGCGGCACGGCGTTGTTGGGACAGTCCGGGCGGCGGTGTGATGCCGAGACGGACGGAGGCGACCCGGGCCGGACGGTCCTCGGCCATGGCGAACTCCGCCCTGACCCGCAGCCCCGTGCGGTGCAGGCCGTGGCGTGTGAGGTAGCGGCCGGCGTAGAACGCGACGCAGGTGGCGAGGGACGCCGCGAACAGTTCGACGGGTGTGGGCGCGGTGTCCGTGCCACCCGCGTCCGTGGGCTGGTCGACCAGCAGGTGGTGCCCACGGACGTCGGCCTCGTAGACGTCGCCGTTGACGTGGGCGACGTCCAGGGTGTGCGCGTTTGCCCGTGGCCGCCGCGGACCGGCGGTCCCAGGCGTGTGCGGGGCTGTCTTCGACATGGCGGTTCCTCCCCAGTGGATGGCTGCTGCCTTCCAGCCGAGCGCGGACGGCGCCGCACAGCGAGAGGCGTACGGGGCGGAGTTCGACCCCATCCACCAAGGACGTTCGACCCAACGGACCGTACCGACCGGCTCAAGTGCGCAGACACGCAGCGGAGTTGGATGAAGGTGGGAGCGATGCCAGACGCATGGCTCCCCAGGAGGTGACAGTCGTGCGTACGACACTCACGCCGGACTTCTACCAGTTGTTCGCTGTGCTGCTGGTCGTGGCCGTAGCCGTGCTGCTGGTCACGGTCGCGGTGACCGACTCGTTGTTCCTGCGGCTACGCGGTCATTGGCCCCTTCGTCGGCGGCCGACTCCCCGGACGATGCCGAGCGTGCCCGACAAGGGCCGAACAGCCCCTCGTACCACCCGGACACCGGTGCCACGGTGACAGTGGTCCCTTGTCCGCGGTGGAACGACCCGACTCGTATGGAAGGCGGTGGCCATGATGGAGCTGCCCCTGGTGGTGGGAGTGGACGGATCGGAGTCCAGCCTTCACGCGACGGACTGGGCGGTGGACGAGGCGGCCCGCCACGGTCTGCCGATCCGCCTGGTGCACGCAAGCCTGTGGGAACGCTACGAAGGCGTCGAACAGGGCAGGGACGCCGGACGCCCGTCGGAGCAGGCAGCTGCCGAGGCCCTTGTCGCATCCGCTGCCGAGCGCGCCCGGCAGCGTGATCCGTCCGTGAAGGTCTCCACAGAGGTCGTGCCGGAGGACGCGACGACCGCGCTGCTGCAGGCGGCCCGCAACGCCTCGGCCCTCGTCACCGGCTCGCGCGGTCGCGGCGAGCTCGCGGGGTTGCTGCTGGGCTCGGTCGGTCTGGCGGTGGCCGCCCGTGCCCACTGCCCGGTGATCGTTGTCCGCGGGGACAAGGCCGCACTGGAGGCGACGCACGAACGCATCCTGCTCGGTGCCGGGGATCCGGCGGCGAGTGGTGAGGCGGCCCGGTTCGCGTTCCGCGAGGCGGAAGCGCGCGGGTGCGCGCTGGATGTCGTACGGGCCTGGCGGTGTCCCGCGTACGAGAGCACCGACCATCCGAGCATGGCGGGCGAACCGGAGCACTACCACGAGCAACGGGCCTCGGCGCTGCTCGACGCAGTCGTCCACGACGGCGTCGCGGACCACTCGGCGGTGCGGGTGCGCAGGACCACGGTCGAAGGGCCGGCCCGCAAGGTGCTCCTGCAGCGCTCGGCGGCCGCGGACCTGGTCGTGGTCGGGGCCCGGCGCAGGCACGGCCACTTCGGCCTGCAGCTCGGCAGGGTGGGACACACGCTGCTGCACCACGCGGACTGTCCGGTGGCGATAGTGCCCCAACAGGCGTGACCGTGGAAACAGTGCACGAGGAACCCGGTCCTCTCACCCCTCCTCACTCAGGAGCACACATGACCGTCGTCCGACCACCGGGCAGCACCGGATCCGCCCGCACCTGCCGACGCGGGGCACGGGACCGTACCGGGGCAGGGGCCCCGCAGGCCGAGAGGGCGGCCGGAACCGACCGCCCCGCGGGACAGCCGTGACCTCGCCCGCGGCACGGTCCGGGCCCGCAGGCGATGCCCTCGCCCCCGTGCTCCGGAAGGTCCGGGCCGTCGTCCTCGACACCGACGGGGTGATCACCGACTCGGCCCGGGTGCACGCCGCCGCCTGGAAGACGGCCTTCGACGCCTTCCTGCGCGCGCACCCGCCCGAGGACCCCCACCAACGGCGACCGTTCGACGAGCGGGACGACTACCTGCGGTACGTGGACGGCAAGTCCCGTCTCGACGGCGCCGCGGCCTTCCTCGTCTCACGCGGTCTCGATCTGCCCGCCGAGACGGTACGGGAGGTGGCCGCCGACAAGGAGGAGCTGTTCACCGACCGGCTCCGCGAGCACGGCATCGACGCCTACCCGGGGACCGTACGCCTGCTGCGCGCCCTGCACCGGAGGGAGGTGCCCCTCGCCGCCGCGTCCGCGTCCCGCCACGCAGGTGAGCTCCTCACCCGGGCCGGAGTGCTCGATCTCTTCGACACCCTGGTCGACGGCGGGGAGGCAGCCCGGCTCGACCTGCCGGGCAAGCCGCACCCCGCCCTGTTCCTGGAGGCGGCCCGCCGCCTCGGCGTCCCCGCTGACCGCGCCGCCGTGGTCGAGGACGCTCTGGCAGGGGTGGAAGCGGGCCGTCGGGGAGGCTTCGCCCTGGTCGTCGGAGTGGACCGCACGGCCGTCCCCGGCACACGGGAGGCACTTCTGCAGCACGGCGCCCACCTCGTCGTACGGGATCTCGGAGAGCTGATCGGGACGGGAGAGGCGAAGTGACGGACGGGACCTGGGCGTACGAGGGTTACAACCCCGCGGACGAGCGGCTCAGGGAGTCACTGTGCACGCTGGGCAACGGATACATCGCCACCCGTGGGGCGCTGGCGGAGTGCGCGGCGGACGACGTGCACTACCCGGGCACGTACGCGGCCGGCTGCTACAACCGGCTCACCTCCGAGGTGGCGGGGCGCCGGGTCGAGAACGAGGACATGGTGAATCTGCCGAACTGGCTGCCACTCCGCTTCCGCCTGCGGGGCGAGGAAGGACCCGGCCCCTGGTTCACCCCGGACACCGCGACCGTGCTCGACCACGGCCAGACCCTGCACCTCGCGTCCGGCCTGCTGGAACGCCGGACGCGGTACGCCGACGACGAAGGCCGCACCTTCGCCGTACGCCAGCTGCGCCTCACGCACATGGCCGACCCTCATCTGGCGGCCCTGCGCACCGAGTTCACCGCGGAGAACTTCTCCGGCGACCTCGACGTGGAGGCGGCCCTCGACGGCGCCGTCACCAACGCGGGCGTGGCGCGGTACCAGGACCTGGACGGCCGCCATCTGACGCATGTGCAGACGGACACCGCGGGCCCGGACACCGTCTGGCTGCGCTGCCGTACGCGTACGTCGGACATCCGTGTCGGTATGGCGGCCCGGCTCACCGCCGACGAGCCCGTGGCGATCCGTCATATGTCCCTGAGCGCCGCGCAGCGCACACGCCTGCACCTCGTTCCCGGCCGCACGGTGACCGTCGACAAGACCGTCGCCCTGCACACCTCACACGATCCCGCGATCAGCGACCCTCTGCGGGCCGCGGTCGACCGAGTGACCGGGGCACCCGGCTTCGACGACCTGCTGGAGTCGCACATCACGGCCTGGGACCAGCTGTGGAGCCGGGCCCGGCTGGACGTGCCGGGCGAGGCCGGCGGCATCCTGCGGCTGCACCTGTTCCACGTGCTCCAGACGCTCTCCCCGCACACCGCCGACCTCGACGTGGGCGTACCGGCCCGGGGACTGCACGGTGAGGCCTACCGGGGGCACGTCTTCTGGGACGAGCTGTTCGTCCTGCCCTATCTCAACCTGCACTTCCCCGAGGTGTCCCGCGCGTTGCTCCGCTACCGGCACCGACGGCTCGAAGCGGCCTGCCGTGCAGCCCGGGAGGCCGGCCGGACAGGCGCCCTCTACCCCTGGCAGAGCGGCAGCGACGGCCGCGAGGAGACCCAGGAACTGCACCTCAACCCCCGCTCCGGACGCTGGCTGCCCGATCACTCCCGGCTCCAGCACCACGTCGGATCGGCTGTGGCGTACAACGTGTGGCAGTACTGCCAGGCGAGCGGGGACACCGAGTTCCTGCACACCAAGGGCGCCGAGATGCTCCTGCAGATCGCCCGCTTCTGGGCGGACTCGGCCACGTACGACGAGAGTCTGGGACGGCACCGCATCCGCGGGGTGGTCGGGCCCGACGAGTACCACGACGCGTACCCGGACGCGGAGAAACCAGGCCTCGACGACAACGCCTACACGAACGTCACGGCCGCCTGGGTCCTCACCCGCGCCCTCGAAATCCTGCGGAACCTCCCCGAACCGCGCCGACGCGAACTCGTCGAACGGACGGCTCTTGACGGCGGCGAACTCGAACTCTGGGAGGACGTGTCCCGCACCCTCCACGTGCCCTTCCACGACGACGTCATCAGCCAGTTCGAAGGCTACGGGGCGCTCGACGAACTCGACTGGGACGGCTACCGCAAGCGGTACGGCGACATCCGCCGTCTGGACCGGATCCTGGAGGCGGAGGGCGACTCCGTCAACCGCTACCAGGCATCCAAGCAGGCCGACGTGCTGATGCTCGGCTACCTCTTCTCACCCTTTGAACTCCAGGAACTCTTCGGCCGCCTGGGTCACCGCCTCGACGAAACCACCTGGCAGCGCACGGTCGACCACTACCTGAGCCGTACGAGTCACGGCTCGACCCTCAGCGGCCTGGTGCACGGCTGGGTGCTGGCCCGGGCCCGGCGCGCCGAAGCCTGGCGGTACTGCCAGGAGGCACTTCGGGGCGACATCGCCGACCTGCAGGGCGGCACCACGGGGGAAGGGATCCACCTGGGCGCCATGGCCGGCACCCTCGACCTCGTTCAGCGCGGACTCACCGGCCTGGAAACCCGCCAGGGCGCCCTGTGGCTCGACCCGGTTCCCCTGCCGGAACTCTCCTCCTACGGCTTCGCCCTGCGCTACCAGGGCCACTGGGGTGTACGGCTGCGCATGGAACGGGGAAGCCTGGATCTCACCGTGCCCTCGTCGGACCGGCTGCCCATCGACGTCCGGCTGCCGGACCGCGCGGTGTCGGTACGGCCGGGGGAGACCTGCCGACTGATACTGCCCGGCTGACTGCCATGTCACAGTCTCCAGTTGTCCAGGGCCGCGAAGAAGGTTCAGTTCAGGCGTCCATGGAAAAGGCGACGAGGCGGGCGTTGAGCAGGCCGCTCATTCTTGCGCCAGTGCTATGCGGACTTCTGCCCGCACTTCACCGCTCGTGTGACTCCTGAGCTCTCCAGGAAGATGCGTCTACTGGTGGCGTTCTGGGCCAGGGCGAAGCCGAGAGTGAAGACCTTCTGGCGCTCGAGGCCGTAGGAGATCATGCGGTTGTTCCACATGCTCTGATCCAGCTGGTTGTGTACGGACTCGGAGTCGCTGCGGTAGGGGTAGAGCCGCTGGTGGGCGAGGGTGGGCTCCGGGATCTGCTGGAGGTACTCGGCGCGGTGGAAGTCGCGTTCGGTGTCGCTCTTGAATCGACGGCCGGTGTCCGGGTCCGTGCCGGTGCGGTCGTCGGGAGTCGTGGTGATCCCGACTTGGACGCGGTAGGGGTGGGCGCCGTGGCGGCAAGGGATGTGCAGCAGGTGGTACCAGCGTGACTTGGTACGGCCCTGGCGGTGTTCGAGGCGGCTGACGGGGACCGGTAGTAGGGTGCTCGTTCCGTCGTCGAGAAGGACGCGCTCGGCGATGCGGCCCTGGTCGCACCACAGGTCGTGGCGGCAGCGCCCGAAGCGCAGGAGCTCGTAGGCGCGTGGCTTGACTGAGCCGTGCTGCTTGTTGATGACCAGGAGTCCGAGGCGGGCGAGGGCGTCGCGGTGGATACCTCGGAATGCTCCGTCGTAGATGACGCCCATGCAGCCGGGCAGCAGTCTGCTGAGCTGTGTGAAGGACCGTACGGCGACGGCGGCTTCGTCCTCGTATTCGCCGCCGGCGACGTGCCGGACGGCCAGGATGACGCGCCGCCAGTAGCCGTCGTCCCGGGCCGAGGCGAAGAACCACTTCGTGCCTCGCGCGAGGCGTTTCTCCTTCTCGCCGTTCTCGTAGTGGAGGCGGGCAGCAGGGTCGACTCGGTGTCTGCGTTTTTCCCCGGTGGTGGTGTCGACGGTGAAGGCGTGTTCCGCTTTTGAGGGCGCTTTGGGGACAGTAGCGTCACCGACGAGGAGCCGGCGTCGCTCGGGTCTTACCCAGTTGCGTGTGACGTCTTCAGGGAAAAGTCCCTGGTGAAGGGCCTGTTGGATGGCACGCTGCTCAAAGACGTCTTGGAGGATCTCGATGCTGGGGGCCAGGAGATTCAGCTCGGCGTACTGATATTGGAAGCGGCTCGGCGCGGTGAGTGGCAGCAGGGCTGCTGCGGTACGTCCGGCGTTTCGTCGTACGGAGGCGCGGACACCCCTCCACTGCGCGTCGTCCAGGGTGCCGACGGCGGAGCGTTTGGAGCCGGTGACGGTCATCATGGCGGAGAGCAGGAGGTAGACGACGGCTGGGTACTGGCGGGGGCAGCCGCGGCTGGCGGGCGCGGGCAGATGTTCGGCCATCTCGTAGATGAGGGGTTCGTTGAGGCAGTCCCCGATTCGCTGCTGCTGGTTGCGCTGTTCCTTGTCGCTGAGCTGGCGCTTTCTGCGGGACCGGAGGTGCTGAGGAAGAGCGTCGCCGAAGATGTCGTCAGGCACGGAGGACCTCCTGCTCGTCCTCGGAGATGGTGGTGTGCCAGTTGTGACCGATGACGGCGGCGGCGCGGTCCAGGGAGCGCAGGCCGAGACGACGGGCAGCGTCCTCGATGCGCCCGGTGCGTTCGAACTCCGCGACCGCGGCCCAGGCGGTGACCGAGGACGGCTTGACGTCTTCCTCGTCACTCAGGCCGATGCGTTTGAGCAGGTCACCCAGGGCGACACACGCGCGGGCCTGTAGGTAGGCATCCGAGCCGTGCCGGTCGGAGACGGCGAGGCGGGCGTTCGGCGCGGACTCCTTGCGGAGCTGGCGTGCGCTGACGAATCTGGCCCGGCTGGCCAGGACGTTGAGGCCCCAGTCGTCCAGGGGGCACCAGCGCGCGTCCACTTTCGTGGAGCCGTGCATCCACACCCGGCGCCGGCCGATGTCGAGATCTCGTACGCGGATGTGCCCGATCTCCCCGCTGTGACCACCGGCCAGCGCGAGTGCGGCAGCGGCCCCGTGGCGGCTGGGGCGGGTGACGAATGACGCACGATGGCGCAGATCGATGACCTCGTCCTCGGCGAGCGGCCGGACACCGCTGATCGCGCGGGCGGGCAGGACGATGTCCCGGGCCGGGTCGGCGTCGCTCAAGCCGAGTTCGCGCAGAGTGCGGTAGGCGGTACGGACCACCGAGCGGCGCAGCCGCATGGTGGCCGCCGCGGAGTCGGTGACGTGACCGTGGCGACTGCGACCGCGGGCGGTGACGAAGTCCTCCGCCAGATCGGCTGTGACGTCACCGAGGACGACGGCGCCGCGCAGTTGCAGGTAGCGCTCGCAGCGTTTGAGCAGCAGGCCGAACTTGTCCAGGGTCTGCTCGGTGAACTCGCCGTGGGCGGCCATGCTCTGCCAGGCGTCCTGAACACGGTCGAACGCGTACGTGAGAGAGGGGTCGTTTCCCACCATGAGGGCCCTTCGCCGGGGTGGCACCAGCACAACCGGCTCCGATCCCCGCACGACAGGAGGCAGAAACAAAGGGATTAAAGCGGTTGAAACAGTGGTGTTCCGTACATGCGACACTCTGGGCATGGATGATCTCCGCGGCAACAGGAAGAGCGTGAAAGGGTGACGCCGCGCTGGCAGAGCGAAGCGCGGCGCGGCCATGTCGTTGTGCACCGCGTCGGCTGGGCGGCGTGAAGGGAATGTCCGCGCACGACGGAAAGCGTCAGCGGACGCTGCACCGGAGCGGGGTTCTCGACGCCCGCCCCGGTCTCAGCGGGGCGGGCGGATCAGTGCTCCGCCTGGCTCTGGGTCTTCGGGGTGAGCGACGCGAAGACTGTGCGATAGGCGTCCATCAGCGCGATGAAATCGGCATCGGGCAGAGCGGAGAACTGCTCGGTGGGCGTGTTGAGCAACGGGTCAAGGACTCCGAACGGGCCGGCGGCGGTCTCGGGGCCCGAGGTCGTGGAAGCGCGCTGTGAGGAGGGAAGGGTGAACAGCCCATGCTCGTCACGGTCGAGGAGTAGCGCGTACGCCATCCATTCCGTCAGATACAGCCCGCGCTCGCGCGGTCCGGGCAGTCCCGCGCTCAGGGCCTCGGCCAGCTTCGCGTCCTCCATCGGACCGGAAGCCAGCTGCTTCAGAGCACGCTTGTCGAACCAGCTGCCCTGCCAGTGGTCCCGCAGTAGGAGACGTGCGCGCGCTGTATCGGTGGAGCGCAGCCGGGCCAGTTTGGATCCGAGTGAGGTCAGGGTCCACCCCGATTTGCCAGTCCAGAGGATTCCCGTGTGACTGAGGAATGCCGAAGCGCGGGAGACGGTCTTGACGGAGATGCCCAGTTGTGAGGCGATGGTCTGCACAGCCACGGGGAGGCAGTCGGGTCCGCCGGCCTCAAGCATGATGTCGACGATCTCAAGCTGGCGCCGTGGGGTCAGACGCTCGGTGGGGAGCATGAACGGGCTCCGGTTGTTCGGCGCGGAGGATGTCACTGATCAGCACCCCCGGCAGCCACCACAGGGCGGACAGGGGTAGGGGCGGCGGGTCCGCCGACGGCGGAACGTATGAAAGAAGTCATGGTGGGCCCTCAAGTCATCGGGAAATATGGGTATTTCCTGGGGAGGGCCGGGCACGGGTTAACTGACACGCCACTGCGAGAACAGCTGGCCATGCCTTAGAGTTGACCCTGATACGTGGGCCCTCAGCTGACGTGTCACGGGCGCCGCTGGAAGACCTCGCGAGTATTCCGGCGGCGCCTATTTGCGCGTCACTAGGGTGATGCGTCTGTGCTCTCTAGGCGTGCCTCCGGTAGTCCGCCGGAATGACCTGCAAGCGGTAGAGACCTTTGCCGACGCGCTCGACGGTGCCCCGCTTGCGCAGATGGGTAAGAGATCCGCGAGTTGATCCTTTGCCCGTTTCCGGGCGGAGTTGTCGCACGCGTTCGTAGATCTCCGTAGATGGGATGACCTCTCCCACGTTCATGACATCTGCGATCAGCTGCAGGAGGGACCGCTCCTGGGTTCTCGGAGGATCTGCCGGAGCGGCGGGGCTGTCTGCCTGGGCGTCATCTTTTGAGGTGGCCTGCGCTGCGGTGGGAGCGAATCCCGCCGCGTACACTTCCGCCGCTTCGGCGGTGGACACGGCGGCTGTGTGCCGTTCCGTCGCGACACGCTGAGCCTGCAGCGCCTCGTGGAGAATACGTTCGGCCTCGGCCACCGCGCTATCGGCACGGACTCGCTTGGCCTGCTCGGCCTCCGCGACCTCTCGAAGCTTGGTGATGAACGGCTGCGTGGGCCCGCTGGTCGCGCTGCTCAACACACCCTCCCCATCCGTGTCCGAAGCGACGTGCGACACACCTTACCTGGCCTCCAAGCGGAACGCGCAAGCGCATGAATGATCGTGCTAACAAATGAATCTGACCAAGCATCAGGTAGTGCTCGACGGTAGTTGAAGCCCTGTGCGACCTGGTACTTCTTCGCCCCAATTCTCAACTCCGCGTAGAAATAAGGCAATTGTCTGCGTGGAGATAGCTGGGTACTCCCAACTGCCTGACAGGCAAGCGTTGTTGTGCGTCGACTCGATTTGCTGAGAGCATCGTTCCGGGCCTAGGAGCGCTGTCGCGTGAGCGGCTGTGCCAGGTGCGCTCGGGGGCCGAAGCCGGACGTCGTAAGGCGGTGGCATGGCGGCCTGGCCCCGGTACTTCCTAAGTGCCCGCCGGACTCGTGCTGCCCGCAGACCTGCCTACGCCTCTTTCGGCGCGTGGCACGATCGGAACATGCCCCGCAGTAACAACGACAAGCATCCTCTCTTCTACGTTGCGGAGGGCGACTGGCCCCATGTGGCCCTTGCCGCAGACGCCCCACTGAGCGCGCACTGCGGACTGCTGCTCGCGCTCGATCTGGAGCAGACGATGAGATCCCGCGACCTTTCGCTACGAGGTCTTGCGGAGATCGCCAGCGTTGCGCACTCCACGGTCGCCCGTGTGCTCAACGGTGACGTTCTTCCGGACATCGGCACCCTCACTCGGCTTGAGGACGCCCTGGACCATCAACTCTGGCCAGGCCCGTCAGCGGTCCGCGACGCAGCGGTTTCGGCCGGCCGAACCGTGGCCTGAATGCTGGCTGCGGCTCCGTCTGGCGGCAGCGGGTTCCGTGTCGCAGCGCATGGGCTCTTCGCAGTAGCGGCGCGAATCTGCCGGACAGCACTCAGCGTGGTGCGGCGCCTCGAACATGCCCCTGCCGTGCAGCCGGACAGCGAACACATCGCTGGCTGGTGACGCGGCCTGACGCGATGGTGGGCGCCGACGTCCGATGCCCCGTCCACGAACTGGCAGATCGCACCGGCGGCCGTATTCAGTTGCGGTTCACGCCAAGGCGATGTCCGGGGGGATGAGCTCGGGGAAGGCGCCTTCCCATACGGTGCGGATATGCCTGCTGATCAGAGGGCGTAGGTCGGGCCACTGGGCGATCAGCAGGTCGTGATGGAGGAAGGTGACGAGGTCGTCGCGCTGTCCTTCGGCCAGGACGGTGCGATAGAGGCTCATGCATTGTCGCGGTCGGCCGAGGTCATAGGCGCGCAGGCCCGACCACGCGATATGGAGCGGCAGCTCGACACGTCCGTCCACAGGGCCGATTAGATCCTGCAGAGAGGCCGGCAAACGGCACGCGTACCGCGTACGCAGCACGTCAGTGTCGGAAGGCGATGAACTGCGCTGCGGATCCATGCTCGAATTGTTCCGCACCGGTATGGCTCTTTCGGCCGCCCCATGGTCAGTGAGGCGGCCCAGGCGTCGGCTGTCTCCGGCTGCGGAACACTCCGTAGGCGGAGACAGCGAACCTCTGCCTGTACGTCGCCGAAGAACGGGCATCGACCAGGGACGGGCGGTGTCAGCGCACGACAGACAGCCGCGGCCGGTTGTCCGCCCCTTCGTGTCGTTGGCCTTGGCCATCCTGCGCGGTGACGATCAGACCGAAGATCAGGTCGTTGAGATCGGCAGGTCGCAGGTGCAGGTCACGGGCCACGTCCGCACGGCGGGTGCCCTCGTCGCGCAGGGCCGTGAACACCTTGCCCAGCACCTGGGAGGTTTCGCGGGCCACTCCGCTGCGCGGTTCCGCCTTGCGGTAGCCGAGGCGGCTGAGTTCCACGCAGTGGCTGCGGTATTGCCATTCGGTGGTCAGGCCCAGTTCGTGCAGCCGGTGGGCGAGCGCCATGGCGGCGACCTTCCAGCGGCGCTTGGCCTGCAGGATCCAGGTGGTGCTCGCGCCTCGCGGGGCGTGGGCGAGAACGTCGGCGCGGGGCATGAGGAAGGCGGCCGCGAACCGGTGGGCTTCGGCTTCGGCCTGCGGGCCGTGCGGCATCTGTTCCTCGCCGTGCAGGACGAGGTGCCCGAGTTCATGGGCGGCGTCGAAGCGCCCGCGTTCCGCGGTCTTCTCGGGGCTCAGCAGCACGAACGGGATTCCCCGGTCCCAGAAGGAGAACGCGTCGACCTCCGGGCAGTCCCGGGAGAGCGAGAAGACGCGCACGCCGTGTGCCTCCAGCAGGTGCACGGTGTGCGGAATCGGGGCGTGCCCCAGCCCCCAGCGGGCCCGCACCAGTACGGCGGCTTCCTCCGCCGGGCAGTCGGTGCCTGCGGCCTCCCCCGGATGAGGGATCTGGTCTTCCTCCGATCGCAGGCGGCTGAAGGAGGTCAGTGACGGCACGTCGGGAGCGGGCAGTCGAAAACGGGCGCCGATCCAGTCGTGCAGTACGCGGGCCAGCCGGCCGGAGCTTAGTGCGATGTCCCGTTGGGAGGCGGTCATCTTGCTCAGGGCACGGAAGCTCACCGAGTCCACCGTCAGCTCGGCGACTTCCTCGGCGCCGAAGAACGATTCGGGGAACTCCAGCGCCGCCGCGATCGCCCGCAGCGACGGCGGGCTGGGGTTGGCCCGTCCGTTCTCGAAGTCGGACAACCTGCGGGACGTCAGGCCCGCCATCTGGGCGAGACGGGTGACGGTCAGTCCTCGACGCTTGCGCGCCAGGACGATCCGGGATGCGGTGGTCATGGGAGAGGAACCAAAGGGTCGGAGCGGTCCGGTCAGGCCAGACGTTCGATGGGGATGTCGATGCCGCCCTGGTCGCCGGCGTCGTCAGCGAACGGAGCGAAGCCCTCGAAGTCGATCCAGGGCAGGATGATCCGTTCATGCCAGCTGCTGATCTTGCCACGACTGCCAGTGTTGTCGGGCAGTGAGAGCTCCGCGTGCAGGCGCCGCCCCTCATCGGTCTTCACATGCTGGTACAGCAGGAACCAGGTCGGTATGCCGTCGCCGACATCCTGCTGCTCGGGCTCCGCCTCGCTCTCGCCGAACAGCAGCAACTGCCGGTTCGCCTCCACCCGTTTCATCACCGCGGTCCCCTTCGGGTATCGGGTGGAGGGAGTGAGCGCGGCATACCCCGTCTCCTGGCTGCCGCTGGAGGCCGTCAGGGCGAAGTTGCCGGACGGCGCCACGAGCAACGGCACGTTGCTCGGGCTGGCACTGCTCCAGCCCTTGGGGATGTATGTCTCCCTCAGGAAGCGGACGGTGCGCCCCCAGAAAATGTTGCCGGGCAGGGAGACCGGATCCAGCGGCGTACAAAAGTTGCGTTCGGCCTCGGCGCGCCGCAGCGCGTCCCCGATCTCCTCGACCGACAGCCCCAACTCGGCAAGCCGATTGCCGATCCGGGGACTCTCCGCATGCACGACAGCCATGTCCAGCCTCTCCACGAACCAGTCGGGCTTCCGGAAACCCTCCCTCATTTGAGGTCGGAAATCAAGAAGTGGAGCTGGTCATCGGCCTCTCTGTGTGGATGTCGACTTCCATCCGCGCTCAGTCGACACGGTCTGCGGCGAGTTTGCCGCGAGCGGCCTGGATGCTGGGTTCGGCGTGTACCGCAGCGGCCGATCCTGACCTCGGCTCATGTTGCGTCGGCCTGCCTATGGCCACCTCGTACCGATTAAGGGTGAATCAATGGCATTTTGCTAGTCATGTTGCCGGGCCCGTGATCGAATCAGCCGCCAACAGGGGGCGCTGCCGCCCCCGCCTCAAGCGTCGTTTGGCTACGCAAAGGACGGCCGTTGCGCACCTTTATGAACGCCGTGGTCTGTTCGGCTGTAGTCGCAGGCACCCTTATGGCCTCCGCATTTGCCACTTCCGCCTCATCGCGAACGGCACCGTCGGTTCCGCAAGGTCTCCGCGTGATGTCCGACGAGGAGTACGCGCAGTCGTTCGGCGTGGATCGCGCCGAGGCTGAGGGGCTGACAGTGGATGTGCCCCAGCTGAGTCCGGCTCCGCCGCGCTCTGACGCCACCGCACGCGTCAGTCACTGGAGCGTGGTGAAGTTCGTCAGCAAGGACGGCGAGGGCAAGAACATTCCGACCCGGGAAGGCAACAGCAAGTTCGGCTGGCTGCACTTCTCGGGACCGCACAACATCCACGATCCCAAAGTGATCAAGATCGTGACCAGTGAGCGCCCGGAAAAGAAGGACGGAGCGCGCCGTGTCTACGGCGGCGTGCTGACCAACCGTCTCGGCGCGGTCCTCGCCCGGATCAAGGTGATCGCCCAGTACAGCTACAAGACCGCGGACGGCAACTACGCGCTAGCCGACCACAGCCACAAGATCGGAACGATCACGGCCTACTGTGAGCGGGTTGCGCGCAACAAGTGCCCCGATGCGGTGAACGAGACATGAAGTCCCCGCTCGCCGACGGCAGTCAGGAGTCCGTGCCGATGCAACGGTGGGACAACGCAGGAGTGATACGGCTGCAAGCCGCCCTTGTCCGGGGCATGCTGCGGTTCACGGCGACCCCTCTGGGGGGCGGCCCTGTCGTCCGAGGTGTGCTTCCCGTCCGGGACGGACGAGTGGTGGGGAGAGTGGTCGTCTGGGATGGCCGCATTGTCGGGACCTCGGTGGCCTACGACCTGCCGCTGGTGGACCAGCACGGTGACAACATCCCCGCCTTCGTGCTGGCCGCTACTCTGCGGCAGATCGTGCGGATGCGGCAGGAGCCCGACGTTCCACGGACGGCAGCGGACTCCGATCATGGTGGCGATGGCGACCGCGACGGGCACGGAATTCCCATTGTGGGTACGGAGGGGGTGGCGCGACTCTTGGAGGCTGGTCCGGAGCTCGATCTCACGGATGCCCTTCACGCGGCCGTCGCAGGTATCGTTCCGCCCGAAGAATCCGAACTCGCCGGGAAGCTGGGCGTGTGTGGCTTCCTTCTCCTTGACCAGCGCAGTGCGCGTCTCTACGTGACCGGTGAGGGATTGTCGGGAATGGTCGGTCTCGACGTGTCTCTTCGGGATGAAGAGGGAGCCGTGGCCGTGGGCATCACCGGTCTGGCTGCCGCCCTGCCCTCACTCATCGCCGACGATCAGTTGAAATACAACCCCTCGGACGCGGTGGACCCATATTGCTCGGAAGTTTTTGACCTGACCCACTGGTAGTACTTGGATAGATCCTCTTCAGACGTTGCAGCTTTCTTCCGTAAGTCTGGATGGCGTGGCTATGTGTCACGACGAAGGGTCGGGGCGCTTTTTGGTTTCTGCAGAGTCATGGAGCTCTGCAAGGATTCGCTTGATGTCCGTGGCCAACGTGGTGGTAGTGGAGACTCGGCCGGCTCGGACAGTCAGGGCACCCGGAGAGTCAGCCAGGTCAGCCTCCACCAGGTAGCCCACCTCCGAGAGGAGGCCGAACAGTGCCGCGTGCAGATGACGTCGGGCGGCTTCGTGCGCACGGTCCGCCTCACTCATGGGCCAACCCCGTAGCTGTTCGTCGGCTGCGGCGCGGCGCAGACTGCGTGAGACGAACCATTCGACGCCGACGGATTCACCGTGATCGGTCACCACCATGCCGTGAGCCCGATGGCGGTCGTCGCTGTCCGATTCTGGCAGTCCTGCGGCTGCCAGTAGGGTCCGGACCTCCAGGGCCAGCGGACCGCGGGTTGGAGATCGCCGTCGATAGTGTGGACTGGGCATAGAGCGCGCTCCTTGGTGAGGGATGAGGGGTCACTCGACGAGAGTGATGACACCGTCGGGAATCCAGCCCTCCAGATACCCGCGTAGAAGGGGGCCCAGTTCGCGTGGATACACATCGAACATCTCATCTTCGACGTTCGACAACGGATGCCACACGTAGTCGGCATCTGCCCGGGAGTGCGAGCGAGCGCGAAGACTGATCGGCTTCATTCTGCTGTGCCGGACAATGAAGATGTTCGTTGATCCGGTTGAGTTGTCGCCCTTCGAGCTGAGGTCGAATCTGCCGATCACTGGCGTGCGGGAAACGAACCAGTGAGAGAAGAGCGGGTCCAGGGTGTGAATGAAGGAGAACTTGGACGGCCGGATCCGGATCACTCTTGAAGGGGTCGGGCACCAAACGGACTGTCCGTGAGTTCGGCACAGCAGTACACGTTCCTGGCGGTCGATCACAGCGAGTGTGGTGGAGCATGATTTCTTCCGGAGTACGTTCCTCATACGCTGAGCGTCCGTCAGAACCAGTGCCAGCACCTCTGCTGCGTTGCATGCGAATGATGCCGACAGTGATCGGGCAATTCGCTGAAGTGAGACTGTGTCGAACTTGACCACCTGTCGGCACCCGCCCGCCGTCCTGGGGCAGGCGGCAAGCTCACCGTCACATTGTCGTGCACGATTGCCTGTCGCCTGTCGAGGGCTCGCGGAGATTCCACCTCAGGCTGCTTCCGCCGGGCCCTGTAAGAGCTGTGCGCATTCGGCGAGGGCCACGGCGGGCACCTGCTGATGCTCAGTCGTCGTTGCTGCGGCTGATGCGTTCGCCCAGCTTCAGGAGGCCGGAGCGTTCGGTTGAGTAACCGACGCTCTTCAGCGCTTTGACGCCACGCTGCGCAAGACTGGTCCATTTGCTGCCGCTGGCTTCGACGGCCGTCTGCACAGACTTCTTCATCCCCTTGGGGACGGAGTCCATCAGCTGTGGGAGATATGACAGGGCGAGGTCAGCGGCTCCCTGGTTGGCGTCAAGCATGGGGAGGAGGATTGCTTGGATCAGGTCGTGACGAGCGGCTGGCTGAGTGATGTTCGCGGCCTTCCACAAGTCGAGTACGGCGCGGCGGTCCGCATTCTTGGACGCACGGCTGTACCTGTCGACCAGCAACTCGGCGGCGAGGCCGTCCGTAAGCGACGGCCATCCTGCCCCGATCAGGGTTTGTTCCGGCAGGTGGGTGCTTGATCCTCCCAGCACGTCCTTCCAGAAGCCGGCCTGTTCCAACGGAGGCAGAGCCGCCAGCCGTGAGGCCACGGCCGGAAGCAGTGCCGTGTCGGTCTGAAGCGCGGAAGGGCGCCGCAGACTCGCAGATACGGCAGTGAACAGATCCGGGGCCGAAGGTTCTGCCAGAGCGATCCACGCGGCCACAGTCCCGCCGACAGAGCCCGAGTTGCTACGGGCATGGTCGGCCATGGCCGCGGCAGGCGGCATGCTTTCCATGCCGTGCCTGTCGACTCCGCCGGTCATCAGGAGATGGTGCGCTCGCACCCGCAGACGAGTGTGCTCGTGCCCTGGGAGCCAGCCGGCGTCGTCGAGTGCGCCCACCAGAGTACGAGCTTCCTCCGGAGCCAGCGGAGCCGTCACGGGGGAGTCCAAGTCGCGCAAGCAGTCTGTCAAGACCGACTCGATGTAGGTCAGGAGTGTGCTGTCCTGCGATTCGACAAGGCTGTCCCCATCTGTGAGTAGTTGGGTGAGGGCTGCCGACTGGTGGTGGACGAATGGCGTCCGCTTCAACAGGCCACTGTTCGCCAGGGGGAGAAGCGCCCCGAGCAGCCGAAGCTGCTCCGTGGCCTCCTCATCGGTCGTCGGCCGTGAAAGCGATGGCAGTACGAACGGCGTGATGTGCGGATGCTGGTCCGAAGGCCCGTGGTCGAACAGCCGCATGAAACTGTCCGCGACGCGACCAACCACCGCCGGTGCCAGCGCATCGTCAGGTCTGCTGGTCTGCGCCCACAGCCTTTTCAGCAGCCCGTCGAACTCATCGACCATGTCGGCGGTGGACGACCGTGGGTCCAGCAACTCCAGCCAGGTCGGCCAACTGGTGATGACACGTCGGCCGGCGCTCGACAGCACGGTCCGTGCCAGAGGCGTTTCCCGCACAGCAGGGATGGAGGCCGCACACTCCTCCACGATGTTCCGGCCTTGCAGGCTGTCCAGCGCCAGCAACAGTCCCACGACGACGTGCGCTGCTTCGGGGCACGCCTCGCACCAGTGCTCCAAAAGCTCCTGCAGCCTGCGCAGTGCATCGGCAGGAGAATGCGGTTCTTGCCGTGGAGTGTCCGTGGCAGCGGCCTCCGAGCTCTCCTGCTCTGCGGCCCATTCCTGGTGTTTCTTGATCAGTTCTCGTAGTTGATTCGTGGCGTGAGGACTGATGTGTGTCATCAGCATCGCGGCTTCCGTGGCTGGGAGCTCGGCGAGCATGTCCGCCATGTCCTCCTTCTCGGCCAGCAGAAGATGCTGAGAGACCAGCTGTTGTACAAGGGCCGGGGCCGCCGCGAGAACCTGTTCGACATGACGCACCACCATGGCGGTCATAGAGGGGCTATGCCTGAGCACACTGTGTCGCAGGACGATCGAGCGCATCTCCAGGGCCGCCGGACGACTGCTTGCCAGCGCCAGCCGCCAGCATCCGTCCAGTACCTCTACAGGCAGTTCGTGCGCAGAGTTCGTCAGGATCGGCGTGAGGATCTCGACCGCCGGGTCCGCAGCGCCGTCCAACGGGACACCGGTGTTGCTGCAGACCGCCAGTACAGAGTGAGCAACGTTCTCCTCCTCCAGGCCGATGGCGTCTCGTGCCTGCTGCGTGAGCAGGGACAGCGCGGCCGGGCGCGCACTGGAGGGAAGCCCGTCGACGATCGCAACTACGGCGTCCAACTCGGCGTTCTGAGCGTGCTGCTCCAGTGCCTCGGCCAGAGACGCTGGCAGCCCGAAGGCGCTGCCACTGGTCTCCATATAGAGCAGGTCACCACTCGGGCCCGGCACCGTTCGTGTCCGCTTGAGGTAGGACACTAGCTGCTGACCATGGCTTTTTCGGATCTCAGCCGCATTCTCCTCTTTGCCGTCATCCTCGCCGGGTTCCTTCGGCTCAATGAGGTGCAGGTCTACGGCGGCTTCGAGGTTCGCGTACCTGCGTGCGGCTTCCCTGACCTCTGGCCGTACGTAGTTGCCCAGAACGGCCTTGGGGTCGGCGTCCAACGCCAGTACGTACTCGCAAAGCCGGTGGTCGAGCAGTAGATCTCTTGCGAACAGTGGGAACTCGATCCGGAGGCAGACAAGTTTGGCGATCTCCGGTGTCCGAGTTGCCGGGTCGGTCTCCAGCAGTCCTTCCGCGGCCCGCCGCTGAGCCAGCCGGTACGTCAGCGCGAAGGTGTTCAGCAGTGCCTTCACGCGGCGAGGGCTACGCACATGCGAAGGCACGAGCACACTCATTGTGAGATCGATGTCCAACGTTGCCCACACGCCGCCTCGCGCGCGTACTAGGTCTGCGGCGAAGCGGGTCACTCTGGGTACCAGCAGAGGCGGGAGACTGATCTGGTATTGGAATACTTTGTCCAGGTAGCCGCTTCCACTGCTGTAGTACGGGTTCACGGTGTCGGCAGGTGTGGCCTGTTCCAGAGCCCGGGTGAGTGCTTCCTCCAGGACCTGCTGGTCGGCCGCCACGACGAAGACGCATCCGTTGGCGCCGAGAAAAGTACGCAGGGCGTTCAGGGTCGCCACCACGTCTGAGGGAGTGCAGCGGTCCAACTCGTCCACGAACACGATCAGGCGCTTCGTGTCGGCGCGTTCGACGAGGTCGGCGAAGAGTTTTTCGAACTGCTCATCGCTGTCGGCGGCTTCCGTCTTGTGTTCGCGCGTGAGTGTGCGCGACACCAGAACGGCCAGAGAGGTCAGTAGTGCAGCCGGAGCGATGCCCGCTTTGAGGGCTTCGGAGGTCACGTCGGCGAACGCGGGGCGGAAGGCTCCTCCGCGTACCCAGGCAAGAAGCGACATGACGACGGCGAAGAAGGCAACAACAGCGCCGAACATTTGGCCGAACGTCTTCAGTAGGCGCCACACCTCGCCACGCTCGAACTGGAGCTTGACGGCGACTCGCCCGTTGTACAACTCGTCGTGGAACCGCGAGTCCTTGATATCCAGGGCTGTAGCGACTGCGGTGATGAAGTTCCGGCGTAGCGGGTTCTCCGCGTACTTGAAGGCGTCGAACCGTACGAAGCGCACGTTCCGTTGCTTCGCCAGCTGACTTTGGAGGAGGTTGGCTACGCCAGACTTTCCGGAGCCCCAAGGTCCCCACACGGCGATGTTGGTCGGAGTGGGGACCGACAGCACCACGTCATGGAGTTGGTCGGCGATGTGGCTGTGAGCCAGCCGGTCATCGTGGGGGTTGTCGACTTCACGGTCCTGAATGAGGTCGTCCTGCTCCAGATGGCTGCTGCTTCTCTGTGTCACTTGCTGCCCGCTTTCGGACTGTCGGCGCCCATGTCGCCCTGAAGCCCACGGTTTGTTCCGACGCTTCACCTGATCAGTACGATAAGGGGCATCACTGACATCGGGGCGTCGCAGTGCTCACTCTGACCGCTCGAGCCCACACGGGTGTCTCGCGATTGCTGAACTCAGTGGCGAAGTCGGTTTGTTGTGGCACGAGTGCTAGTACGCCAGGCTTGTCTCCCAGTTGTGGAAGCAGGTCGTGGCGCCCGAGTTATGAATCGGCGGATGTGTATCGACCGACTCCTCATTGCCCTTGGCCATCTCCGTCATGGGATTCCCCGCCATGTTCCAGCCCGCTATTCCCGGGTGGCCCGCTTCGTCTGAGTGGTTGGCGAGGTGCGACCTCTGCTTGCCGAGCGGGGCGCGGTGTCAGCCATGAGGTCCGGCTGCTGATCGTGGCCGGAGCCGTCGAGGATCTGAGAGCGTTCCGGAAGGCTGGCATCTCATGGCGCTGAAACTGTCGTCAGCATGTTGAGCGTGCATCTCGTACGTCGCTAACGGTCACCTCTCAAGAGGTGCCTGAGCGAGAAGCGGGAACCAGCCCTGACCTGCGGTGATCGGCCGAGCGTTTCCAAAACAAGGGGTGTGCGTTCCGGAGCGATCTCCTGGCCGGCCGCTGACCTGCGGCGAAGGAGTTTTCTACAAGCCCCACGAAGGCGGGGGCTTGTAGGAGACCTTGTTGGGGATCCAGGCTGTGGATCTTTGGCGAGGACTACAAGCCCGCTGGTCAGGCACGGTGCGGCGCCCCCTGCGATGTCAACTGCGCAGACAACGCGACGTACCGACGACTGACCAGGCACAGCTTAGCGGATGTGTGTCGGCGAGGGTTCTGTGTATGGGGGCAGGGGCGCGGGGCGGTGGCTGGAGCGTCCCTGACCTGCTGGTTCCGTGGCTTGCAGGGAGCGATTGGCGGATGTGGAGAGGGTGGGGGCGAGGGTTGCCGGGTCCTTCTGCTCCCCGTGTCTGTTCGGGGGGCCGCCCGGTGCCGCCTCGTGGTGTCTGGCTCGGCACTCTGTTCTCTCGCTCCATGGCGGTGGAGTTCAGGGCCACCGGGTCGGTGGGGCGACCGAGCGGTCACGATCGTAGGTAGGTGAGGGTCGCCGGTAACAGGCGGTGAGTCTCGTCCGCCGTCACGTGGTCGAAGCGGCCGACGAGCAGCGCCGGCCCGCCACCCCCTCAGCGCGGGCCCGTCACCCCCTCCGCGCCGGTGCGGCGACCCCTCACCGCCAGTCCGGCGCCCCCGAGGCCGACGGAAGTACGCTCTCGATCTCTCTCCGCATCTCCCGCATGACCGCGATCACCTGGGCCTCGTGCGACTCGCTGAGGCGGGCCACCGGTACCGAGCAGCTGATGGCGTCCGCGGCCGGGGAGTCGTACCGCAGGGCGAAGCCGAAGCCCGCGATGCCGGTCACCGTCTCCTCGCGGTCGATGGAGTAGCCGCGGGCGCGTACTTCCGCGAGGTCGGCGAGGAGGGTGGCCCGTGAGGTGTGCGTGTTGTCGGTGAGGGCGGCCAACGGGTCCTCGGGGAGGGGGAGTTCGGCGTCGGGGCGTTCGGCGAGCAGGGCCTTGCCCAGCGCGCCCGCGTGTGCCGGGATCCGGCGGCCGACCCTGCTGATCGTGCGCAGGTACTCGTGGGACTCGCGGGTCGCGAGGTACACGACGTCCGGGCCGTCGAGCCGCGCCAGGTGGATCGTCTCGCCGAGCGCGTCCGAGGCCCGGTCGAGGTAGGGGCGCACCACGCGCACGTGCGGGTCGCTGTCGAGGTAGCTCGTGCCCGTGAGCAGGGCGTGGATGCCGATGCCGTAGAGGGACCCCGTCGTGTCGGAGCGCACCCAGCCGCAGTCGATGAGGGTCTGCAGCAGCTGGTACATGCTGCTGCGCGGTACGTCCAGCTCCTCGGCCAGTTCGTCCAGGCGGGCGGGCCGGTCGCCGCGTGCGGCGAGCAGTTCCAGCAGCGCGACCGTGCGGCCCGCCGACTTCACTCCGCGTACTCCTCGCACCCCGCGTACTCCTCGCACGCCGCTCGCTCCTCGCATGCCGCTCGCTCCCCGTACACCGCTCGCTTCCCGTACTTCGCGGCCCCCGCTGCTCTCCGGCATGGCGCCATCGTAAAACCGCGCTGCCGCACCCATTGACCATGCCCGGTTCATCGACCTAACCTCCGTTCTCATACATATACGCCATCTGCATATGGAGATGAGATCGGGATGCGGTTCAGTTCGGAGGCAGGCGGAGCGGGCGGGTCGGCCGGAGCGGGCGGGGCGGCCGGGGCGGCGGAGACCGACCTCGTCGTGCAGCGGCTGCGCGACGGTATGGCGGGCGGAGTGCTGTCCTTCCCCCTCACCAGCTTCCGCGACGACGACGAAGACGGCATCGGTAGCGGCATCGGCAGCGGCGACGGCAGCGGCGGCGGTCTCGACCTGGAGTCCTACCGGGCCTACCTGACCGGCCAGTTGGCCCCCGGACCGGACGCGACCGCCCCCGGCGCCGTCTTCCCCGCCTGCGGGACCGGCGAGTTCTTCTCCCTCGACGAGGACGAGTACCGCGCGGTCGTCGAGGCCACCGTGGAGATCGCCGACGGCCGGCTGCCGGTGGTCGCGGGCATCGGCTACGGCTGGGCGCAGGCACTTCGCTTCGCCCGGATCGCCGAGGAGGCCGGCGCCGACGCCCTGCTCGTGATGCCCCACTACCTGGTCGGCGCCCCGCAGGACGGCCTGGTCGGGCAACTGCGCCGGATCGCCGACGGCACCCGGCTGCCGCTCATCGCGTACCAGCGCGGGCAGGTCGCCTTCACCGCCGACAGCCTGCGGCGCATCGCGGAGATCCCCACCGTCGTCGGCCTCAAGGACGGGCACAGCGACCTCGACCGGCTGCAGCGGCTCACCCTCGCCGCCCCCGACGGCTTCCTCTTCTTCAACGGGGCCTCCACCGCGGAGATCCAGGCCCGCGCGTACGCCACCGTCGGCGTCCCCGCCTACTCGTCCGCCGTGCACGCCTTCGCCCCTGAGATCGCGAGCGCCTTCTTCACCGCCCTGCGCGGGGACGACGAGGCCGTGCTCACCAAGCTCCTGCGCGACTTCTACGTCCCGCTGGTCGAGCTGCGCGACCGCGTGCCGGGATACGCCGTGTCCCTCGTCAAGGCCGCCGCCCGGTTGCGCGGCCTGCCGGTAGGCCGCGTACGGGCCCCTCTCACCGATCCCGACGACGCCGACCTCGCCGAGCTGGAGGCGATCCTCGACGCCGGCCTCGCCCTGGTCGGAGCGCCCCGCCGACGCGCCACCGCCTGACATACCGCTCCGCCGGCGTACTGCCGGCGTACCACCCGATCCACCGCTTGACACACGGCCGGTTCAAAGGGGAACTGCATGCCTCTGCTCGTAGTCGGGATCAGCGTTCTGGTGCTGCTGTTCCTGATGACCCGGATGAAACTCAACGGCTTCGCCGCGCTCCTGCTCGTGGCGGTGGGCGTCGCCCTGGTCCAGGGCATACCGGTGGCCGACATCCCGGACGTCCTCTCGGAGGGCATCGGGGGCCAGATCGGCGACACGATGCTCACCATCGGGCTCGGCGCCATGGTCGGCCGGGTGATGGGGGACTCCGGCGCCGCCCAGCGGATAGCCGCCCGGCTGCTGGAAGCCTTCGGGCCGCGCTGGGTCCAGGTCGCCATGGTGGTCACGTCCATGCTGATCGGCGTGACCATGTTCTACGAGGTCGCGTTCATCATCATCGTGCCCATCGCCTTCACCCTCGTCCGGGTCACCGGGGCGAAACTGCTGTGGGTCGGCCTGCCGATGTCGATCGCCCTGTCGACGATGCACAGCTTCCTGCCGCCGCACCCGGGCCCCACCGCGGTCGCCGCGACCTTCCACGCCTCCGTCGGACACACCCTGTTCTACGGCCTGTTCATCGCCGTCCCGGTGGGCGCGTTCATCGCCCTGCTGTGGCCGCGGCTGCCGTTCATCAGGGCCATGGACCCGGCCATCCCCAAGGGCCTGGTCAGCGACCGCGAGTTCGAGGACGCCGACATGCCCGGCCTCGGCTGGTCGCTGTCCGTGGCCCTCTTCCCCGTCGTACTGATCGCGGGCGCCGCGGTCATCGACATGGCGGCCTCCGGCGACAGCCCGCTCCTGCACTTCGTCGCCTTCATCGGCTCGGCGCCCATCGCGCTCATGCTGACCCTGCTCCTGGCGATCTGGGCGTTCGGACCGCGCATCGGCCGCAGCCTCGCCGACGTCAATGCGTCCTGCACCTCGGCCGCCCAGTCGATGGCGATGATCCTGCTGGTCATCGGCGCGGGCGGCGCCTTCAAGAACGTCCTCGTCGAAGGCGGGATCTCCGACTACATCAAGGACGCCACCGACAGCTGGGCCGTCTCGCCGATCATCCTGGCGTGGCTCATCGCGGTCATCCTGCGGGTCGCGCTCGGCTCGGCGACCGTCGCCGTCGTCACCGCCTCCGGCGTGGTGCTGCCGCTCCTCGCGGGCAGCGGCATCCACCCCGAGATCATGGTCCTCGCCGTGTCCTGCGGCTCGATCGCCTTCTCCCACGTCAACGACCCGGGATTCTGGCTCTTCAAGGAGTACTTCAACCTCTCGGTCGTCGAAGCGATCAAGGTCCGTACCACCTATACGACGGTCCTCGCGGTCCTCGGCCTGGGCGGCGTCCTGGCGATGGAGTGGACCCTCGACATCCTCAGCCTCTGAGCCCGCCCCTCGCCGAACCCGACACCCCTCCTCCCCTTCCCCCTCTTATCAGTCAAGGACTCCGATACGTATGAGCCAGCCGACCGTCACCGAGTTCGCCGTCTATCCCGTCGCCGGCCGCGACTGCATGGAGCTGAACCTCTCCGGCGCGCACGGCCCCTACTTCACCCGCAACATCATGGTCCTCAAGGACTCCGAGGGCCGTACGGGACTCGGGGAGGTGCCCGGCGGCGAGAAGATCACCCGCACTCTGCGGGACGCCGAATCCCTGGTCGTGGGCGCGAAGGTGGGCGACTACAAGAGGGTCCTGCGCGCGATCGGGGACCGCTTCGCCGACCGTGACTCGGGCGGCCGAGGGGCCCAGACCTTCGATCTGCGCACCACCGTGCACGCCGTCACGGCCGTCGAGTCGGCGCTGCTCGACCTCCTGGGCCAGCACCTCGACGTACCGGTGGCGGCACTCCTCGGCGACGGCCAACAGCGGTCGTCCGTACGGGTCCTGGGCTACCTCTTCTACGTCGGGGACCCTGGCCGCACCGACCTGGAGTACGTCCGAGAGCCTGACTCGGACGTCGACTGGTACCGCGTCCGGCACGAGGAGGCGCTCACGCCGGCGGCGATCGTCCGGCAGGCCGAGACCGCGTACGACCTCTACGGCTTCCGGGACTTCAAGCTCAAGGGCGGGGTCCTGGCGGGGGCGGAGGAGGTCGAGGCGGTACGGGCGCTGAAGGGCCGCTTCCCGGAGGCGCGGGTCACTCTCGACCCCAACGGGGCGTGGTCGCTGCGCGAGGCCGTCGAGCTGTGCAAGCCGCTGGTCGGCACGCTCGCCTACGCCGAGGACCCCTGCGGGGCGGAGGACGGGTACTCCGGGCGGGAGATCCTGGCGGAGTTCCGGCGGGCGACCGGGCTGCCGACGGCCACGAACATGATCGCGACCGACTGGCGGCAGATGACGCACGCCCTGGCGCTCCAGTCCGTGTCCATCCCGTTGGCCGACCCGCACTTCTGGACGATGCAGGGGTCGGTGCGGGTGGCTCAGCTGTGCAACGCGATGGGGCTGACCTGGGGGTGTCACTCCAACAACCACTTCGACATCTCGCTCGCCATGGTCACGCACTGCGGGGCGGCGGCGCCGGGGGAGTACAACGCGCTGGACACGCACTGGATCTGGCAGGAGGGGCTGGAGCGGCTCACCGTCAGCCCGCCGCGCATCGTCGACGGGGAGATCGCCGTGCCGGACGCGGGTGGGCTGGGTGTCGAGCTGGACATGGACCGGCTGCTCGCGGCCCACGAGCTGTATCTGACGAAGTCACTGGGGGCGCGGGACGATGCGGCCGGTATGCGGTACCTGGTCCCGGACTGGGAGTTCGACGCGAAGAGGCCTTGTCTGGTGCGGTAGCGCGTCCGCGCGTGCGGGGGTGACCGCGTCAGCGTCTGCGGGCAGTCGTGGCTGGCCGCGCAGTTCCCCGCGCCCCTCAAAAGCGGGGCTGCGCCCCAGCTTTTGCCCCTCAGGGGCACGAGAACGGTGCGTCCAGCCCCCTCGCCCTTAAGGGGCGCGGGGAACGGCGCGATCACCCCCCCCAACACACACCCGCACCCGACGTCCGACCCGGTTTTTTAGGGGCGCGGGGAACTGCGCGGCCAGCCACGACGTGCCCGCACTCGACAGCCGACCCTGGCCTTTCAGGGGCGCGGGGAACTGCGCGGACAACCCCCACCGGGCCGCAGCCGGACGACGACCCCCCCAAGGCAAAGGCTCAGCAGGCCCCAACCCCCACCCGCCCCGCCAGGTCGTCGCTCACGGCCCCGCCGACACACCCCCCGCTGGCGATCGGAATGCTGGACAGCACCTCCGCCGGCAGATCGAACGCGTCGACCAGCGTCATCAGATGCGGCGCCAGATCCCCCAGGACCGTGTCGACGGCCTTCGGCAGCGCGCGTACGTGATCGGCCGTGATCCGCCCCTCGGCCAGCAGGTCACCGCTGTGCGCACCGAGTTGCCGGAGCAGGAACAGCCGGCACAGGTTACGCATCAGATGCCCGGCCCGCGCATCCGTGGTCCGCCCGATCGCGGCCAGGAACGCGTCGGCCGCACGGAGCCGGGCGTGTGCGGAGACCATTTCCAGGGCGGCGTCCGAGGTCACGTTCCAGCGGCCGACCGGGTCACCCGAGGGCCCCTCACGCAGCGCGGCACGCGCCCGGTCCTGCCAGATCCGCTCGACCTCGGCCAACAGGTCCCGCAGGAAGGGAAGTTCAGTGATCTCCCGGTCACCGGGATCATCGGGATCACCTGGGGCACCAGGGGCACCGGGATCACCTGGGCCACCCGTTCCGTCGGCCCGCGCGGCGACCCGGTGGCCGAAGACCATTTCGGAGGCGGCCTTCACCCAGATCACCAGGTTGTCGCCCTCGGCGGTGATGCCGCCCTCGATGTTGAGGGGCAGGTCGGCCAGACCGTTGGCCGGGAACAGCCCCTGCGCGCCGCAGCGTTCACGGCACTCGGTGGTGATCTCCCGTGCCTGCCAGGTGATCCACCCCTTGGCCACGGCCACCTCGCGCTCCACCTCCGCCCGTTCCTCCGCCGCGTGCGCGGCGAAACGGCTCACCGTCGCCCGGTGCAGGAACGTCATCGCGTACGCCGTGGCCAGCGAGTGCAGCAGCCGGCCGTGATGGCTGCGGTGGGCGGCCAGCGGGATGCGCTCGCCCGCCTTCGGCCCGGCCAGGAGGCGGCTGTGGGCGTACCGCACCGCGATCGTCAGTGCCGCGCGGGACATGCCCAGGGTGCCCGCGCTCATGCACAGCTTGCCCATGGTGACGCGGTTGATGGAACGCAGGAGCCGCTTGCGTCTGTTGCCGAGGCTGCTGGTCAGGGTCCCGTCGGCGGACAGTCGTCCGTGCTCGGCCTCCAGCAGGGCCCCGCGGGGCAGCCACACCTGGTCGAACGCGGTGAGGCAGTGGTCGACCGGGGTGCCGGTGCGCGGGGGCAGCGGGCGGACCCGGACACCGGGGAGATGGCCCTGTTCGTCGCTGAGCGGGGTCAGGAAGAGGAACGTCCCCCGGTCCTCGCCGTCCACGAGGAGGCGGGCCGCGACCAGGGCCGTCTTGGGGCCGCCGGTCAGGCTGGTGTTGGGCATGAACTTCTGCGCGCCCTCGGTCGGAGTGTTCAGGCGGAAACCGCCCGTGACCCGGTCGAACACCGCGACCGTCTCCATCGACGCCACGTCGTTGCCGTGCTCCAACTCCGTGCACAGAAACGTTCCTGTGCGCTGCAGCGACGTAAAGGGGGAGAGGTCTCTGGCGCGGCCCCCGTCATGGTCGAGGACGCTGCCGAGGAAGAGGTTGTAGTGGATGCTCGCGAGGGTGGTCAGCCCGCCGTCCACCGGCCCCGTCCACTCGTGCAGTCCCGCCAGGCGGTACGGATCGGCCGCCAGCTCCACCGGATCGCCCACCGCCTCGTTCAGCAGCCGCAGCCGCTCGTACGAGAGGGCCGTCCGCTCCCGCGGCGGAAGGTCCGCGCGGTAGGCGAACTCCTTGCCGCGGATGAGCCGGCGCCAGGCCCCGTGGACGCGTTCGCGGTCGGCGCCCTCGAAGAGGAGCCGGGCCAGTTCGTCGGCGACGGGGTGGGTCTTGGTGTGTGCGGGCACGGACATCGAACTCCCCAGGCTGTGGGATCGGTCGGATGCGAACCACTGCCCCACAAAGATACGTACCAACCGGTTTTGTTTTCAAGGGCGCTTGGGGAGGCGCGCGAGGCACACTCGGAGAGCCGGGGAGGGCGCTGAAGGCGACATCGAGACATTGCCACAGTTCAGCGCGGTGCGACGAGTCCGGGTCGAACAAATCCTTGAGAAACCGTTCGGCTGGTTTTATTCTAAGCCGCGAGGTCGAGGGCCTACGGTACAGACCTCATGGTCTCTTTTTCCCGGTGAGCGGGATGGTACGGAGGTTCCCCGTGGCGCGGCAAGAGCGAGCCATTCGGACGCGACGGGCGATTCTCGTCGCCGCGGCCCAGGTCTTCGACGAGGTCGGATACGAGGCGGCGACCATCTCGGACGTCCTCAAGAAGTCGGGCATGACCAAGGGCGCCCTCTACTTCCACTTCACGTCCAAGGAGGAGCTCGCCCAGGCCGTCCTCGCGGGGCAGGTCGACGCGCTGCCCCGCGTGCCCGAACAGGAGCTGAAACTCCAGCAGTCGCTGGACGAGGCGCTGCTGCTCGCCTATCTGCTCAAGCAGGACACCGGGGACCCGATCGTCCAGGGCAGCGTGCGGCTGACCGTCGACCAGGGCTCGCCCAAGGACCATCTCAACCGCCGGGTGCCCATGCAGGCCTGGCAGGACCACACCCACGCGCTGTTCCGGGAGGCCAAGGCCAAGGGTGAGGTCCTGCCGCACGCCGATGTGGACTCGCTGGCCAAGCTGTTCGTCGGCGCCTTCACCGGCGTCCAGGTGCTGTCGCGGATCATGACCGGCCGCGCGGACCTGGCCGAGCGGGTGGCCGACCTCTACCGGCATCTGATGCCGTCGATCGCGGTGCCCGGAATTCTCGTACGCCTTGACTTCTCCGTGGAGCGCGCGGCCCGCGTGTACGCGGAGGCCATGCGCCTGCGCGAGGCGGAGGCCACGGACGAGAGCGAGAACGACAGCGACAGTGATGGTGATGGCGATGGCGGGACGGAAGTCGGTGCCGGTGCCGGTGCCGGGGTCGAGGGGAAGAGCGGGAAGCCCTCGCGGGCCGAGTCGTCGGCGGAGGTCGTGACCGCCGCCCAGTGAGACGCCCCGCCCGCGTCGGCGGGGCGGGCGAACGACCTACCGAACGGAGTGCACGGATGGACATGCCCGCTTGCCCGTACGCGTTGGACGTGACGGGACGCGATCTTGCCTCGGAGGCCGGGAAGCTGCGCTCACGAGGGCCGGTGGCCGCGGTGGAACTGCCGGGCAAGGTGGCCGCCTGGGCGGTCGTGCGGCAGAAGTACGTCAAGCAGCTCCTGCTCGACCCGAGGGTGTCCAAGGACGCGCGGCAGCACTGGCCCGCCTTCGTCGACGGGCGGATAGACGCCGACTGGCCGCTGTACCCGTGGGTCGCCAACGAGAACATGCTGTTCGCCTACGGAGAGCACCACGCCCGGCTGCGGCGGCTGGTCGCGGGCGCGTTCACCGCACGCCGGAGCGAGGCCCTGCGGCCGCGGATCGAGGAGCTCACGGCGGGGCTGCTGGACGAGCTGGCCGCCCACCCGGCCGGTGAACGGATCGATCTGCGGACCGAGTTCGCGAAACTGCTGCCGATGCGGGTGATCTGCGAACTGTTCGGGGTGGCGGAGGAGGCGCGCGAACCCCTGTGCACCGCGCTGGAGTTGGTGTTCGGCACGGCGGTGCCCGCCGTGGAGATGGCCGCCGCGCAGGTCGAGGTCTTCGGCATGCTGGCCCGGCTGGTCGCCCAGAAGCGGGCAGACCCCGGCGGCGATCTGACGTCCGCGCTGATCGAGGCCCGCGACCAGGACGGCGGGCTCAGCGAGGAGGAACTCCTCGGCACCCTCTACCTCATGATCGCCGCGGGCCAGGAGACGACCTGCACCCTCATCACCAACGCCGTCGGGGCACTGCTCTCGCACCCCGACCAGCTGGCCCACGTACGCGCGGGGCGGGCGACCTGGGCGGACGTGGTGGACGAGACGCTGCGGGCGCACAGTCCGGCGGCGTACTCGCCGATGCGGTTCGCGGTGGACGACATCACACTGGGGGAGGACGAGCCGGCCGAAGGGGCGCCGGGCCAGGCCGGGAGCGGTTCCGGCGGGGTGGTGATCCGCAAGGGGGATCCCATCCTCGTCTCCTTCGCCGCGGCCTCCGGAGACCCCGAGGCGTACGGGGACGATGTCGCCGTCTTCGATGTGCTGCGGCCGGGCCGACGTGAGGACCTGGCCTTCGGGCACGGGGTGCACCGGTGCCTGGGGGCGCCGCTCGCACGGATCGAGGCGCGGGTGGCGGTGGCCGGGCTCTTCGAACGCTTCCCCCGACTGTCGCTCGCGGTACCGGCGGACGGGATCGAGCCCGTGGAGTCCTTCATCGTCAACGGCTACGGCTCCCTGCCCGTCCTGTTGCAGGGACTATAGAAACCGCGCGTGCGGTTTGTTATCGTGTTTCTGCCCTTCCGGCATGCCCTCGCAACAACGGAGCGTTCAGATGGCCCAGCAGGAGCGAGCGGTGCGTACGCGCAACGCGTTGATCGAGTCGGCGGCCGAGCTCTTCAGCAAGGACGGCTTCGACGTCGTGTCCTTGTCGACGATCAGCACCCGGGCCGGAGTCAGCAACGGCGCCCTGCACTTCCACTTCGCCAGCAAGGCGGCGCTGACCGCGGCGGTGTGGGAGGCGGCGGCGCAGCGGCTGCGGCAGATCACCGCCGAGGGCGCCGCGCGGGGGCAGGCCGCCGGGAGCGGCGGGGCCCTGCAGGTGCTGGTCGACACGACCCACGCCCTGCTGCGGGGGCTGCGGCACGACGTGATCCTGCGGGCCGGGTTCGATCTGAGCGAGAGTCCCGTGCCGGTGGCGCCCGGCGCGGATCTTCGGCGGCGGTGGCAGGCCTGGGTCGAGAGTCTGCTGGTCCAGGCGGCGAAGGAGGGGGCGTTGGCGCGGGACGTCGCGCCGCAGGATGCCGCGCATGCGGTGGTTGCTGCGACCGTGGGGTTCGGGGCGCTGGGCAGTCGTAACGCGCAGTGGCTCTCGCAGTCCATGCTGACGCGCTTCTGGGCGCTGCTGTTGCCGCGGCTCGCGGCGGAGCCGGCGCTGAAGGAACTGGTGGCTTCGGGGCGGCGGCGGGAGGGTGTGGCGGGGGCGGAGGCGCAAGCGGTTGTGCCGCTGCACCGGGTCGCGTCTCGGCAGAGCGCGTGAGCCGGCGCCTCTACCGGCGCCTCTAAAAGATTGCGCAGTTCCCCGCGCCCCCCAAAAGGCGGGGCGCGGGGAACTGCGCAATCAGCCCTCGCCGGCCCGCCTGGTGGCCGCACCCCCGCCCGCCCCGCGGCTAGGCGGTGGGGACGCGGGTGAAGCGGCCCGCTACGCGGAGGTCCGCCTCGATCAGCCCGGCCGTCGCGGACAGTTCCGGCAGCACCTCCGCCACGCACTGCTCGACCGTCCGCCGCGAACTGTGCATCGCCACGTTCACGGCCGCCACGACAACCCCCGTACGATCCCGCACAGGCGCCGCGATCGACCGCAGCCCCTCCTCCAACTCCCCGTCCACCAGGGCGTATCCGGCTTCCCGCACCCGGTCCAGAGTGGCCGCGAGGGCTTCCGGGTCCGTGACCGTGCGCGGAGTCAGCGCGTGCAGGTCCGTCAGGAACGGCCCCCGCGCGGCCGGGGAGAGGTCGGCCATCATCACCCGCCCCAGCGAGGTCGCGTACGCGGGCAGCCGTGTGCCGACCGTGATGTTGACGCTCATGATGCGGCTGGTGGCGACCCGGGCCGTGTACTGGATCTCGTCGCCCGCCAGCACCGCGAGGGACGCCGAGTCGTGCAGCCGCTCCGCGAGGTCGGCGAGGTGCGGGGCCGCGATCTGGGGCAGCGACGTACGGGACAACGGCGGGAAGCCGAGGGCCAGGACGCGGGGCGTGAGGCGGAAGGTCCGGCCGTGCGCCGTGACATGGCCCAGGTGTTCCAGCGTGATCAGTGCCCGCCGGGCCGTGGCCCGTGCGAGACCCGTCGCCTGCGCCACCTCGGTGAGCGTCAGTTCGGCCCGGCCCTCCCCGAACGCCGTGATCACGGTCAGCCCGCGGGCCAGCGACTCGATGAACTCCCGGCCCAGCTCCTGTTTCGAGGCGCCGGTCCAGGTGGCCAGCCCGGCGGGGGCGGCGGGCGGCCGGGCGGGCGCCTCGCGCAGATCCCGTTCCATGGCGCGTACGGTCGCCCGCAGCCGGGGCAGCACGGTCTCCCGCAGGGAGTGCGCGCTGTGGCGGCTGGTGTGGCTGACCACGCTCACCACACAGGCGACGGCCCCGCCGGGATCCCGTACGGGCACCGAGACGGCGACGAGGCCCGGCTCGATCAACTGGTCGTCGAGGGCCCAGCCCCGGGTGCCGGCCTCGTGCGTCCGCTGCTCGAACTCCTCGTCCCGGGCGGGGCGTTCACGCGGGGGCACCGCGGGGAACCCGTGGTCCCGCGGGTCCGCGGCCCGCCGGGCCCGCCAGCGCGCCCAGTCCTCGGTCGTCCACTCGGTGGCGAACAGCGGGCCGGGCGCGGTCCGTTCGGCCGGCAGCAGGTCGCCGATGCGGAAGCTCAGGGACATCGCGCGGCGGCGGGTGGCCTGGTGGATGAAGCGGATGCCGTCCCGGTCGGCGACCGCGAGGGAGACCGACTCGTCCAGCTCGTCCGCGAGCGCGTCGGCCCGCGAGTCCAGCAGGCGGGGGAGCCGCAGGGCGGCCAGGTAGGCGTTGCCGAGCTCCATCAGCCGTGGCGCGAGTACGGCGTCCCGGCCGTCCAGGCGCAGGTATCCCATCCGGGCGAGGGTCGCCGCGATGCGGTCCACCGTTGATCTGGCGAGGCCGGTGGCCTTCTCCAGGCCGCTGAGGCTCCGCGTGCCGCCTGCCTCGGTGAGGCGGTGCAGCACGGTGATGCCGCGCATCAGCGGGGCCACGGCCTCTGCGGGTTCGACTGCGTCGGGCTGGGTGGGTGTGAGGTGGGTCGGTGGCATGGGCTCCCCATTACGGTGTCCGGGACACGGTAATGAACGGGGTGGAAGGGGCGTACTCGGCCGCGGCCCGGTGCGGGTCGGTCGCGCGTTCCCCGCGCCCCCTGAAGGCAAGGGATTGCGCCGTTCCCCGCGCCCCTGGAAGCCGGGGCTGGTCGCGCTGTTCCGTGCGTTCCTTGAGGGCAAGGGATTGCGCCGTTCCCCGCGCCCCTTGAGAGCCCCGCGTCCCTAGAGGGGGCCGCGGGTCACGTACACGCGGTGGTTGCCCTTGGGGTCGGTGCCCGCGATCGTGATGCGGATGCCGGCCCGGAGGTCCTTGAAGTACTGGCCGGGGGAGAAGGGGGCGTCGGAGAGTTCGGCGTGGACGTTCGGGCTGCGGGTGCAGCCGCCGCTGTCCTTCGTGGAGTCGACCACCGAGATCGGGCCGTGGCCGGTGTCGACGTCCGCGTTCACCTTGTAGACCAGCACGCCCGCCTTGCAGACCGACTCGTCGTTGCCCGCCTGGGTGCGCAGTTCGACCGCGTACCCCGTCTTCGAGTCGAGTGGTATGAAGACCAGTTTGCCGCCGGTGCCGGGCTCGGCCAGCGGGGTCAGCACGTGCTCGGTCGTGCCGGGTGAGGCCACGCAGCCGACCTGGGAGTCGTCGAGCCAGCCGAGCTTCCACTTGTGCCAGCCCAGCAGGTCGTTGTCGGCCCCCCAGTCCTCGCTCATGATGTCCCAGTGCCCGACCGCGCCGCCGCCGTCCTGGGTGTAGAGGTCGGGCAGTCCGAAGACATGGCCGTTCTCATGGGGGAGTACGCGGTAGCCGGTCTCGGCGTACGTGCCGGACCCGTCGTCCTGGCGGCTGTAGACGAAGGACGCGTTGGCGACGGGCACCCCGTCCGCGACCGGTGCCTCGGTGTTGCCGGCGAAGGTGACGGACAGGACCGTGTCCAGGGCGGAGGGGCCGGCGTTCGGGGTGATCAGGACGTTCAGCAGGTCGTAGTCCTGGAAGTTCACCTTCGGGTCCGCGGTGCTCACGATGTCCTGGACCAGCTCGCGGTAGCCGGGATCGAAGGGGGCGCCGCGTTCTATCCCGTACTCCTTGAAGGGCTTGGGCATCCGCAGCCAGTCACCTATCGGTGCCTGCGGGCGGTAGTCGAGGCGGCCGTACGAACTGGTGCGGAACCAGTCGGTGGTCTGCGGGAAGAACTCGCCGAAGCGGTCGAGCGCCTTGCCCTGCCCGGGCGCGTCGGAGAAGTCGACCATCAGGTTCAGGGCGCGGACGGCGCCGGTGGAGCGGGCGTATCCGGTGGGGGTGGGGATGCCTTCCGACATCTGCACGCCACTCGCGCCGCTGATCAGGCAGGGGCCGAGCGGGGAGGTCCCGGCCGCCGGTGCCACCGGGCCCGCCGCCGAGGTCGAGCCGGCCGTCGGATGTCCGGACCCGGCGGACGTGCTGACCGCCAGGGTGAGGGCGGTGACCGAGAAGAGGGCTGCGGTGCGGCGGCGCGGGCGTATCCGACGGCTGGTCGGCTGCATGCAGAAGCCTTTCGCTCCAGGCAGCCGGCCGTTTCTGGCTGCACCCTGTCCGATCACCCTGTGCCGCCGAATGCGTGGGCGCGCGCTGGAGGAGACCGATCGTGGGAGGCGGCCGAAACCGGGGCGTGGACAACCCCGGGATCATGTGTGACCCAGGTCACAGTGAATCTCTTCAGGATCGGGAAATAACCGGGGACCCTCTCCCCGTTTAGACCTGTGTCCGCATGAAACGGGGAGACGTTCCCCGGATCGAGCGGGCGGCACGAATCACCGAGAGAACCACCAGAAGAGCTGCAAGAGATCCACCGGAACATCCACCAGATCCACCGAGAGAACTTCGAAGGAGTACGCCGTGGAGACCGCAACCGTCGCCCAGCGCAAGGTGCCCCGCCCGCGGGCCGATGCTCTGCGCAACCGGGAGCGGATCGTCGCCGCCGCACGAGAGATGTTCGTCGAGTTCGGTGCCGAGGTGCCGCTCGACGAGATCGCCCGACGGGCGGGTATCGGCAACGCCACGCTGTACCGCAACTTCCCGGACCGGGCGGCCCTCCAGCGTGAGGTCGTCTGCTCGGTCATGGACCGCGTCTCGGAGCAGGTCGAGCAGATGCTCGCCGAGACGGGCGACGCCTTCGAGGCACTCTCACGGTTCGTCCACGCGTCGGCCGACGAGCGGATCGGCGCCCTGTGCCCGATGCTCTCCGCGACCTTCGACGCGAACCACCCCGACCTGGTCGCCTCGCGCGTTCGGGTCGAGGAGCTGATCGAGACGCTCATGGAACGCGCCCGCCTGGCGGGCCAGCTCCGCTCCGACGTCGCCGTCGGGGACCTCATGGTCGCCCTCACCCAGCTCACCCGGCCCCTGCCGGGCACCGCATGCCCGAACATGGACCGCTTCGTACACCGCCACCTGCAGCTGTTCCTGGACGGACTACGGGCACCCGCCCGCTCCGAACTGCCCGGCGCGGCCGCGACCATGGAGGACCTACGACGAGCCTGACCGACCCGAGCGATCAGCCCGGCCGGGCCCCGGCCCGCCGGACCGAGCGTCCGACCGATCGCGCGAGCGTCTGACCGACCGATCGGATCCGCGCGTTTCGCGAGTCACTACTCACACCACAAGCCACCGGTCGTCATCGACAAGGGCGTCGAGGAGGGGCGTCGACAACGTAGTCGACGAAGACGTCGCCGGTGACGAGCCGTCCCTTCCGTCACGTTTTTTCGCCACGAAGTCCTGAAGTGGGTACTCCCATGTCTGAAACAGTCCAGGCCAACGCCGCCAAGGCGCCGGCTCCCGATTCCAACCGCTGGAAAGCGCTGGTCTTCATCGCGCTCGCCCAGCTGATGGTCGTGCTCGACGCGACCATCGTGAACATCGCCCTTCCCTCGGCCCAGCAGGACCTGGGGATCTCCGACGGCAACCGGCAGTGGGTCATCACGGCCTACGCGCTCGCCTTCGGTGGACTGCTCCTGTTCGGCGGCCGCATAGCCGACCTGTGGGGCCGCAAGCGCACCTTCGTCGCCGGTCTGATCGGCTTCGCCGGCGCGTCCGCCCTGGGTGGTGCCGCGACCAACGAGGCACTGCTGCTCGGCTCCCGCGCCCTGCAGGGTGCCTTCGGCGCGCTGCTCGCGCCCGCCGCGCTGTCGCTGCTCGCGGTGATGTTCACCGACTCCAAGGAGCGCGCCAAGGCGTTCGGCATCTACGGGGCGATCGCCGGTGGCGGTGGCGCCGTCGGCCTGATCCTCGGCGGTTTCCTCACCGAGTACCTGAACTGGCGCTGGACCTTCTTCGTCAACATCCCGTTCGCGATCATCGCCGCGGCCGGCGCGTACTTCGTCATCCGTGAGCCGGTCGGCAGCCGCAACCGCTCGCCGCTCGACATCCCGGGTGTCGTCCTGTCCACCCTCGGTCTGGTCTCCCTCGTCTACGGCTTCACGCGTGCCGAGTCCGAGGGCTGGAGCGACTCCACCACGATCGGCCTGTTCATCGCGTCGGCGCTGCTCCTGGCCGCCTTCGTCTTCGTCGAGTCCAAGGTCAAGGCCCCGCTGCTGCCCCTGCGCGTCATCACCGAGCGCAACCGTGGCGGTATCTACCTCTCGCTCGGCCTCGCGATCATCGCGATGTTCGGTCTGTTCCTCTTCCTGACGTACTACCTGCAGATCGTGAAGGGCTACACGCCGGTCAAGACCGGTTTCGCCTTCCTGCCGATGATCGCGGGCATGATCACGGGCTCCACGCAGATCGGCGCCCGGCTGATGAACCGCCTTCCGGCGCGGCTGCTGATGGGCCCCGGCTTCCTGGTCGCGGCGCTCGGCATGCTGCTGCTGACCCGGCTGGAGATCGGTTCCTCGTACGCCGGCGTGCTCCTGCCCGGCATGCTCCTGCTCGGCCTCGGTATGGGTACGGCGTTCATGCCGGCCATGTCGCTGGCCACGCTGGGTGTCGAGCCGCGTGACTCCGGTGTCGCCTCCGCGATGGTCAACACCTCGCAGCAGGTGGGCGGTGCGATCGGTACGGCTCTGCTGAACACGATCGCCGCCTCGGCCACCACCGCGTACGTGAAGGACCACATCGGTGGCGCCACCACCCAGTCCCAGCAGCAGCTCGTCCAGCTGCAGGCCCAGGTGCACGGCTACACGAACGCGATCTGGTTCGCCGTCGGCATCCTCGTCCTGGCCGCGGTGATCGTCTTCACCTTCGTCAACGCGGGGAGTGTGGACATGAACTCGTCCTCCGACGCCGTCGACGGGGCCGAGGACGACCTGAAGGTCCCGGTCATCGCCCACTAGCCGCTCCGCGGTGTACGGGCCTGGACCAGACCGGGTCACCCACTGACCTCGTGCGTACGCAGGGGTGGGGACGCCTTCGTACGCACGACCCCGATCTGCCCCGACTCCATGAACTACGGAGCCGGGGCAGATCCATGCCATGCCCCGACCGGTGCGCTGCGCTCCGCGGGGTGGCCGGCCGCGATCCTGCGGGCCGGCGGGGGGTGCCCGCGCAGTTCCCCGCGCCCCTGACGGGGCCCGACCGGTTGTCACGGACGTGCGGCTCGGCGGGGGTTGGCCGCGCAGTTCCCCGCGCCCCTTCGGGGCACGAACGCCGTTGTGAGCCTGCGGGCCGGTGGGGATTCCCCGCGCACCTCCCCGCGCCCCTGAAGACAAAAGGCCGGGGCGCAGCCCCGCTTTTCAGGGGCGCGGGGAACTGCGCGGCCGGCCACAGCACACCCGCACCCGACAGCGCGCCCCGGCCGACCCAGATCGGCGCAGCCGGCCGGAAGAGCAGGCCAGCGGGAGTCAACCCGTAGAGAGCCCTAGCGTAGCCAGGGAAGATCCGCCCCGGCCCCCTCCGGCTGAAGCCCCTCCGCGATGAGCAGCATCGCCTCCCCGAGCGCCTTCTGCTGCTCGGGAGTGAGCCGGTCGAACAGCGCCTGCCGAACCGCGGCCACATGCCCGGGAGCGATCCGCTCAAGAACCGCGTACCCCTCGTCCGTCAGGACGGCGAACTGCCCCCGCTTGTCCGAGGGGCAGTCCTCCCGCCGCACCCACCCGTTTTTCTCCAGCCGAGCGATCGCGTGCGAGAGCCGAGACCGGGTGATCTTCGCCTTCATCGCCAGCTCGGTCATCCGCAGTCGTCGACGCGGCGCCTCGACCAGTTGCACGAGCAGGCCGTAGTAGATGTGCGGCATGCCCGCGTCACGCTGCAGCTGGCGGTCGAGATGGTCCTCAAGAAGCGTGGTCGCGTGCATGAACGCACGCCAGGTGCGCTGTTCCTCGTCACTGAGCCAGCGCGGCTCGTCAGCGGATGCGGTGTTCATACACCTACTGTACGAGCCCCTTCTTGAATCTTAAACAAGTAGGGAGTAGGCTCCGCCTGGTAAAGCTTGATACTTCAAGCAAGTATCTCTTCAGGCAGTATCCTTCGAGCAGCAGGAGAGGGAGTCGCAGTCATGTCCGCAGCCACCGAGGAACGCCCCGCCGTGGAGCGCATGCCCGCCCTCTACCTCTCGCACGGCGCCCCGCCCCTGGCCGACGACCCGGTCTGGCCCGGCCAGCTCGCCGCCTGGTCCGCCGACCTCCCGCGCCCCAAGGCGATCCTCATGGTCTCCGCGCACTGGGAGGAGGCCCCGCTCGCCCTCGGCGCGACGGCGTCCGTCCCGCTGGTCTACGACTTCTGGGGCTTCCCCGAGCACTACTACAAGGTGCGGTACGACGCCCCGGGCGCCCCCGCCCTCGCCGAGTCCGTCCGCAAGCTGCTGCGCGCCCCCGGCACGCCGGTCCAGGACATCCCGGACCGCGGCCTGGACCACGGCGCGTACGTCCCGCTCGTCGAGATGTTCCCCACGGCCGACATCCCGGTCCTGCAGATCTCCATGCCCACGCTCGACCCCGTCCGCCTCATGGAGATCGGCCGCAAACTGGCCCCCCTGCGCGACGAGGGCGTCCTGATCGTCGGCTCCGGCTTCTTCACCCACAACCTCGCCGCGCTCCGCCAGGGCGGCATCCCCGGCTGGTCGGCGGAGTTCGACGCGTGGGGCCACCAGGCGCTCGACTCGGGTGACGTGGACGGTCTCCTCGACTTCCTCCACAAGTCCCCGGCCGGGCAGCTGGCCCACCCGCGCACGGAGCACTTCGCCCCGCTGTTCGTGACCATGGGCGCGGCGGACGCCTCCGGCGATCTGGAAACCCAGCGGTCCGTGATCGACGGCTTCTGGCTGGGACTGGCCAAGCGGTCGGTGCAGTTCGGCTGACGGGGACCGCTTCTCCCTTGCGGGGCCGCCCCCGGACCCCTGGGGGCTACCCCCTCAGAGATCCTTCTCGTACCACGCCACGTCCCAGTACCGCCCGAACTTCCGGCCCACCTCCCGGTACGTACCGACGTGCCGGAAGCCGAACCGCTCGTGCAGCCGCGCGGACGCCTCGTTGGGCTGCGCGATCCCCGCGTACGCCCGGTGCAGGTCCTCGCCCGAGAGCGCCTCGAACAGGGCCTTGTAGAGGAGCGTGCCGACGCCCCGGCCGCCCGCGCCGGGCGCGAGGTAGACCGTCACCTCCACGGACGTCCCGTACGCGGGCTTCGGCCGGAACGCGCTCGATGTGGCGTACCCCAGAATCCGCTGTGAGTCCGCGTCCACGGCAACCATCAGCCGATGCGGGCCGTCTTCAGGGTGAGAGAGCAGCCAAGGGCGGCGCTCCTCCGCAGTGAAGACCACCGTGTCGAAGGTGATCGGCGTCTCACGTACGTAGTGGTTGTAGATGTCCGTGAGGGTGTCGAGGTCCGTTTCGACTCCGGGTCTGACCTGGACCTCTGTACGTTCCGATGGCACCGGACCTCCCTTTATGGCGGCACAGGGTACTGCAAGATCAGAAAAATCGAGGGGCGGGTTGGGAATTCTGTCCGGATTCCAGTCGTTGTTTCCATCGGAAGCAGGGCACTCGGGAGGGTGTCCGAGCCACCAAAGCCACCACTAGGACCCGCAAGCCCACCATCGCAAGGGAGCACGCATGGCAACCCGTGCCGTCGCCCGTCGTAAGTCCGCCTCCGGCGAGACCGACGCGGCACGCAGTGTTCGCGTCGTAGGCGGCGAGATCGCCGACCGCGACCTGGTCGGCATGTATCTCGACGAGATAGCGCGCACACCGCTGCTCGACGCCGCCAAGGAGGTCGAGCTGTCCCAGACCATCGAAGCCGGCGTCTTCGCGCGGCAGCTTCTCGACGGTGAGGCCACCGACACAAAGGTGAAGGCCTCCCGCGAGGAGCTCGAAGCGCTGGTCGCCGAGGCCGAGCGGGCCAAGGAAGTCTTCATCAAGTCGAACCTCCGCCTGGTCGTCGCGGTGGCCCGTCGCTACCCCCGCAGCGGTCTCCCGCTGCTGGACCTGATCCAGGAGGGGAACGCGGGCCTGGTCCGCGCGGTCGAGAAGTTCGACTACCGCAAGGGCTTCAAGTTCTCGACGTACGCGACCTGGTGGATCCGGCAGGCCATCACCCGGTCCATCGCCGACCAGTCGCGCACCATCCGGCTCCCCGTCCACCTGGTGGAGGAGCTGGGCAGGATCCGCCGTGTGCAGCGCGAGTTCAACCGCGAGCACGGCCGCGATCCGGAGCCCGCGGAGATCGCCGCGGAGCTGGACACGAAGCCGGAGCGCGTCGTCGACGTACTCGACTGGGCCCGCGACCCGGTCTCGCTGAACATGGCGGTGGACGACGAGGGCGACACCCAGTTCGGTGACCTGCTTGAGGACACCTCGGCCGTGTCGCCGGAGCAGTCCGTGCTCACGCTGCTGCGCAGTGAGGAGCTGGACGACCTCATAGGCCGCCTCGACCAGCGCACCGCCTCGATCATCAAGATGCGGTACGGGATCGACGACGGCCGCGAGCGCACGCTGACCGAGGTCGGCAAGGAGCACGGCCTGACCCGCGAGCGCATCCGCCAGATCGAGAAGCACGCGCTGATGGAGCTGAAGAAGCTGGCCCGGTCCACGGGGTTCGACGCCGCGGCGTAGACCGTCCGGGCGGTTGTCCGGTCCGCGGGCGGCACCGCCTCCGAGCTCCGGCGGCGCTCCGGGACGGGGTGAGGAAAACTCATCCTCGTCGCGGGGATTGGGTCCGCGTTTCGGGGGCACGCGAGCCTACCGCGGGTCAGATGAGCGGAACCGAGTCGGTCATGCCGCACGGCATGACCGGCCAAGACCGGTCATCGGAGTCGCACGGAAGTCCGTTTACAGCCGCTTCAACACATCGGTCCCGGGGCACAAAACTCCAGGACCCCCAAATACCGAGTCCCGACGCACTCCCCCCGGTGCCGGGACTCTTCCAGAGTCGAGCTCCGGCGCCTCCCCCCCCTGGCGCCGGGGCTCGACTCCATCCGCGGGGTCGTGCCGTCGTACGGACACGACAGCTGGGCCACCCCGAACCTGAACCCCGGGGTGACCCAGGTGGCACATTGTGTCACGGGGGCAAACCCTGCCGACGGCCGCACCGTCCGGCAGGACAGGCCCTGCGGGCACGGCCTAGTTCCCGACGGCCCGGCTCAGCCTGCCTCCCAAGTCCCGCACACAGGCCACGAGTTCCGTCGGCCCGTGCACGGTGAACTCGCAGTCCACCATCGCGAGCCGCACCGCCAGCCACTCCACCGCGTCACCGGCCGAGGCCCGCAGCCGGCACCGCATGTCGTCGATCGGCTCGGGTGCCCCCAGCCAGGCGGGCAGCCGCGCAGCGATGAACTGCGCGGGCGCGGCGAACGTCACGTCGAACTCGTACGTCTCCTGCCGTCGGTACATCGACTGCCGCAGATATTCGGCCGCGTCCCCCGTCGGCAGCTCGCGCGGGGTGAAGCGGGCCCCGGTCGCGAAGGGGTCGGACACCCGGTCGACGCGGAAGGTGCGCCAGTCCTCGCGGTCGAGGTCGTACGCGACGAGATACCAGCGGCGGCCGGTCGACACCAGCCGGTACGGCTCGGTCAGGCGCCGGCTCTCCGCCCCGTCCCCCGCGCGGTACGCGAACCGCAGCCGTTCGCGCCCCGCGATCGTCGAGGCCATCACGGTCAGCGTCTCGGGCGCGATGCTTGCGCCGTCACCCGCCGTCAGGGGAGTGGTGGCGGCCTGAAGGGTGGAGACCCGGTGGCGCAGGCGGCTCGGCAGGACCTGTTCGAGCTTGGCCAGTGCCCGGACCGAGGCCTCGTCGACGCCCTCGACGGCGTGCCCCGCACCGGCCCGCAGACCCACCGCGATCGCCACCGCCTCCTCGTCGTCCAGGACCAGCGGCGGCATGGCCTTCCCCGCGACCAGCCGGTAGCCGCCGTCCGCGCCCTTCGTCGCCTGCACCGGATAGCCCAGCTCCCGCAGCCGGTCGACATCCCGCCGCACGGTCCGCCGCGACACCCCGAGCCGCTCCGAAAGCTCCCCACCGGGCCACTCCCGAGGAGTCTGAAGAAGAGACAACAACTGAAGCAGCCGAGCCGGGGTGTCCGTACTCATGGTTTCTCCCTCTGCTAGTGCTTTCCGGGACGCCGACAACCGCTGCCTTCAGGGGCGCGGGGAACGGCGCAGTCCTCTGCCCTCAAGGGGCGCGGGGAACGGCGCAGTCCTTTGCCCTTAGAAGTCATCTCATTTGGTGAGTCTGCGGTAGCAAATCAAGGTGCAGGCGATGCTGGTGAAGGCGAGGAAGTGGTCGGCTTTGCGTTCGTAGCGACGGTGCAGGCGTCGGCATCCGGCGAGCCAGGACATCGTGCGCTCCACGGTCCAGCGGTGGCAGCCCAGGCGGGCCGAGGACTCGATGCCCCTGCGGGCGATGCGGTGCCGGATTCCTCGGCTGGATAACCATCGTCGCAGGTGGTTGTAGTCGTAGCCCTTGTCGGCGTGGAGTTTGTGGGGTCTGCGTCGCCGGGGTCCCCGGCGGGAGCGGATCGGCGGTATGCCTTTCACCAGTGGGATCAGTGCCTGGCTGTCATGCGTGTTGGCGCCCGAGATGCCGATGGACAGGGGCAGTCCGGTCCGCTCTGTGATCAAGTGGATCTTTGACCCGTACTTGCCCCGGTCTACAGGATTCGGGCCTGTCAGTTCCCCTTTTCAGGGCCCGCATGTTGACCGAGTCGATCGCGCACCGGGACCAGTCCAGCTCGCCACGGGATCCGAGCTCGTCGAGGACCAGGCGGTGGAGTTTGGCCCACACCCGGGCCTTCGTCCACTCGGTGAAGCGCCGATGGGCCGTCGCGCCGGACGGGCCGAACGACGCGGTCGGCACCTGCTGCCACGTGCAGCCCGAGGTCGCCACGAAGACGATCGCGGCCAGCACTTCACGGTCGCCGTGCCGACGCCGGCCACCGCCCTGGGGCCGCGACGGTGCGTCGGGCACCACCCGTTGGAACAGCTCCCACAACTCGTCCGGCACCAGCCGCTCAACGATCTTTGACACGCCACAAGTCTAGTCACCCAAATGAGATGGCGTCTTAAGGGGCGCGGGGAACGGCGCAATCTCTTGCTCTCAGGGACGCGGGGCTGCGACATTTCGCGGCTCCGCCGCGTGGGCCCGACCAGCCACAACGCACCCGCACCCTCCATACACGCCGCGGCATCCTCGACTCCTCCGAGGATGCACCAGAACTAGGACATGACCTGACCTACATCCCCCCTACCTTCGCAACATGACCTCGCCAAGCAGCACCTCCACACCCCCCGGCCCGGAGGCCGACCCGTCGACGACGCCCCCGACGACGCCCCCGGCGACGGCAGCGGCAACGGCGGACCGCCGCCGCTGGTACGCGCTGGCCATTGTCATGACGGCCGCCTTCATGGACCTGGTCGACGTGACGATCGTGAACATCGCGATCCCGTCGATCCAGCGGGACGCGGGTGCGACCTTCAGCCAGATCCAATGGATCACGGCCGGCTACGCGCTCGCCTTCGCCGCGGGCCTGATCACCGGCGGACGGCTCGGCGACATCCACGGCCGCAAGCGGCTCTTCCTCATCGGCATCGGCGGCTTCACCCTCGCGTCCGCGCTCTGCGGCTTCGCGGTGAACCCGGACATGCTCGTCGCGTCCCGCATCCTCCAGGGCGCGATGGCCGCGCTGATGGTCCCGCAGGTCCTGTCGATCGTGCACGCCACGTTCCCCGCGCACGAACGCGGCAAGGTCTTCGGCCTGTTCGGCGCGATCGTGGGCCTGGGCGCGGTCTCAGGACCCCTCTTCGGCGCGCTGCTCACGGAGTGGAACCTGTTCGGCCTGGAGTGGCGGCCGATCTTCCTCATCAACCTGCCGGTGGGCATCGCGGGCCTGATCCTCGGCCGGAAGTTCATCACCGAGTCCAAGGCCCCGCGGGCCCTGAAGCTCGACCTCGTCGGCGTCGCCCTGGTCACCCTCGGTCTGCTGATGCTGCTCTACCCGCTCATCCGCGGCCGCGAGCTGGGCTGGCCGACCTGGGGATACGTCTCGATGGGCGGCGCCGTCGTCGTCTTCGGCGCGCTGGTGGCGTACGAGAAGCGCAAGACGGCGCGTGACGGGTCGCCGCTCGTCGAACTCTCCCTGTTCAAGGTGAAGAGCTTCGCGGCGGGCATCGCCGTCCAGACCGTCTTCGGGATCGGCCTCGGCATCTTCTTCCTGGTCTGGACGCTCTACATGCAGACCGGCCTCGGCTGGAGCCCGCTGCGGGCCGGCCTGACGGGCGTGCCCTTCTCGATCGCGGTGTCGCTGGCGGCCGGCCTCTCGGTGCAGAAGCTGGTGCCGCGCTTCGGCCGGAAGGTGCTCCAGGCGGGCGCCCTCACCATGGCCGCCGGTGTCCTGCTCTACATCTGGGAGTCCGAGCGGTACGGCATGTCCATCGCCTCCTGGCAGATGGCCCTTCCGCTGGTCGTCATGGGTGTGGGCATGGGCCTGATCGTCGCCCCGCTGACGGAGGCGGTCCTCTCCGAGGTGCCGCGCGAGCACTCCGGCTCGGCGTCCGGCCTGATCAACACCGTCCAGCAGATGGGCAACGCCCTCGGCCTCGCGCTGGTCTCCGTCGTCTTCTTCGGCGCGATGTCCGACCACCTGTCACCGGCCGGGACGGGCCCCGCCTTCGTCGACGCCTTCCAGCAGGCGCTGGTCTGGGTCGCCGTGGTCATGGCGGTCATCTTCCTCCTGATGTTCGCCCTCCCGAAGCGCCCCGCCCAGCACGTGGAGGGAGCGGAGGCCATGGAGACCGCGCCCGTCGTGCCCGCCCTGGACACCAAGGAGCAGGAGCCCGAACTCGTCGGCTGAGCAAGGCGATTCACCGACCGGACGGTTCACTGCCCGGCACTGCGAGGCCCGGCCCCTTCGAAGGGGCCGGGCCTCGCAGTGTTTTCCGGATGTCACACCGGATGTCCGTTCATGCCCACATCGATGCCCGAACCTGTTTACTTTCCCGAAACTCGGGCGTAGCCTGCGCGTGAAACCACAGGTTCGGGCACAGAGTGGAGGCGAACGGGCATGTACGCACCTGAGCGGCAGCAGGAGATTCTCCGGCTCGCGCGTGACGGTGGACGTGTGGACGTGGTGTCGCTGGCGGAGGAGTTCCAGGTCACGGCCGAGACCATCCGGCGCGATCTGAAGGCCCTCGACCGGGCGGGACTGCTGCGCCGGGTCCACGGTGGCGCCATACCGGCCGGGCGGCTCGACTTCGAGCCCGACCTCGCCGAGCGCGAGACCACCTCCGCGGACGAGAAGGACCGCATCGCCAAGGCGGCCCTCGCCGAACTGCCCGACGAGGGCACGATGATCCTCGACGCGGGCACGACCGTCGCCCGCCTCGCCGGGGCCCTCCCGCTGGAGACGTCGCTCACCGTCGTGACGCACAGCCTCCCCATCGCGGCCCGCCTCGCCGACCACCCCGGCATCCAGCTCCATCTCATCGGCGGCCGCGTCCGGCACCGTACGCGCGCGGCGGTCGACGCCTGGGCGCTGCGGGCGTACGGGGAGATCCGCGCGGACGTGGTCTTCCTCGCCGCGAACGGCTTCTCCGCCGAGCACGGCCTGACCACCCCGGACCTCGCCGAGGCCGCCGTGAAGCGCGCCGCGCTCGCCGCCGCGCGCCGCGTGGTGCTGCTCGCCGACTCCGCGAAGCACGGCCAGGAGCACTTCGCGCGCTTCGGCGACCTCGGTGAAGTGGACCTCCTGATCACCGACAGCGGGCTGAGCCCCGAAGACGCCACCGCCATCGAGCGCGGCGGCACGGAAGTGCTCTGTGTCTAGCGAGAAGTGCTCCGTGTGCAGCGAAACGCCTATGGCCGGAAACGAGTGCGCATGATCCTCACCGTCACCCCGAACCCCTCCCTGGACCGTACGTACGAGGTTCCCTCGCTCGACCGCGGTGAGGTCATCCGGGCCACCGGAGAGCGCATGGACCCGGGCGGCAAGGGCGTCAACGTCTCGCGGGCGGTCGCCGCGGCAGGCCGGCGCACTGTCGCGGTCCTGCCGCTCGGCGGCGCCCCCGGCGCGCTCGTGGCCGACCTGCTCGACGCGCAGGGCATCGAGGTCGCGCCGGTCCCGGTCGCCGGGGCGACCCGCTCGAACATCGCCCTCGCCGAGGCGGACGGCGTCCTCACGAAGATCAACGCACCCGGGCCCGAACTCACCTCGGCGGAGGAGGAGTCGCTCCTGGAGACCGTGCGCGAGCAGTCCCGCGACGCCGACTGGATCGCCTGCTGCGGCAGCCTGCCCCGCGGCCTCGCACCCTCCTGGTACGCGGAACTGGTCGCCCGGGCCCACCGAGCGGGCGCCCGGATCGCGCTGGACACCTCGGGACCGGCGCTGCTCGCGGCCCTCGCCGAACGGCCCGACGTCGTCAAGCCGAACGTCGAGGAACTCGCCGAGGCGGTCGGCCGCCCGCTCACCACGGTGGGCGACGCGGTCAAGGCCGCCGAGGAACTGCGGGGGCTGGGCGCGCGGACCGTCCTTGCCTCCCTCGGCGCGGACGGGCAGCTGCTCGTCGGCGAGGACGGCACCTGGTTCGCGAGCGCCCGCGTCGACGTCGTACGCAGCAATGTGGGCGCCGGCGACTCCTCCCTCGCCGGTTTCCTCATCGCCGGCGGCAGCGGGCCCGGTGCGCTCGCCTCCGCCGTGGCGCACGGAGCGGCGGCCGTGCAGCTGCCGGGCAGCGTGATGCCGAGCCCGGCGAACCTCGACCCGGCCGCGGTGACGGTCACCGCGGAGATCCCGGTGGACCGCGTCCTGACGGAGCCCGCGTCATGAGCAACACCCCCTCAGCCCACCCCGCAGTAGTCGCAGTAGCGGAAGTAACGGCAGCAACCGCAGTAACCCCCGTCCCCATCCCCACCCTCGCCCACCACTCTTCCCGGGCGATACGCGAGCGAAGGAGCCCGCGATGAGCGAGATGATCACCGCGGACCTGGTCGATCTCGACCTGTCCGTCGATACGAAGGAAGCGGCGGCGCGTGCCCTCGCCGAGCGCATGGTCTCCCTGGGGCGGGTGACCGACCTTGATGGATTCCTCGCCGACGTCGCCGCCCGTGAGGCCCAGATGCCGACCGGCCTCGACGGTGGCATCGGCATCCCGCACTGCCGCAGCGAGCACGTCACCGAGCCGACGCTGGCCTTCGGGCGCAGCGCGGACGGGATCGACTTCGGTGCGCCGGACGGCCCCGCCGACCTGATCTTCCTGATCGCCGCTCCGGCCGGTGCGGACGACGCCCACCTCACCATCCTGTCGTCGCTGGCCCGCCAGTTGATGAACGCCGAGTTCACCTCCGCGCTGCGGTCGGTGGACGACGCGGCGTCCGCGGCGGCGCTCATCCGCGGGGACGAGCCGGCCGAGGCCGCCGGGGACGCCACCGAGCCCGCTTCGGCTCCGACTCCGACTCCGGCTTCGACGCCGACGCCGACCACGCCGAAGTCGGTACCGGAGGCCACGGCCGACGGGGGTTCCGCCTCCGCCGGTGAGGGCGACCGGCCGTTCCGGATCGTCGCCGTCACCTCCTGCCCCACCGGCATCGCGCACACCTACATGGCGGCCGAGTCGCTGGAGAACGCGGGCCGCGAGGCCGGTGACGTCGAGATCGTCGTCGAGACGCAGGGATCGGCCGGCTTCACCCGGCTCGACCCGGCGGTCATCGCCGCGGCGGACGGCGTGATCTTCGCGCACGACGTCTCCGTACGGGAGAAGGACCGGTTCGCCGGCAAACCGACCGTGGACGTCGGTGTGAAGGCGGGCATCAACAAGCCCGCCGAGCTGATCGCCGATGTGCGCGCCAAGGCCGCGCGCGGCGAGGCCACCGCGGCTGCCAGGCCCGGCGGCGGCACACCGGTCGAACGGACCGGCGAGCCCGGCGAGGGCTACGGCACGAAGCTCCGCAAGTGGCTGATGTCCGGCGTGAGTTACATGGTCCCCTTCGTGGCCGCGGGCGGTCTGCTGATCGCGCTCGGCTTCGCGATCGGCGGCTACCAGATCAACGAGGCCAAGTCGGTCACCGAGCACTTCGACTGGGGCCAGATCGACAGCTGGGGCGCGCTGCTGTTCCAGATCGGCGGGGCGGCCTTCGGGTTCCTCGTCCCGGTGCTGGCCGGCTACATCGCGTACGGCATGGCGGACCGGCCGGGTCTCGTTCCCGGCTTCGTCGGCGGCGCCATCTCGATCACCATCGGCGCGGGATTCCTGGGCGGCCTGGTGGCCGGTCTGCTGGCCGGTGGCGTCGTCCTCGCGATCCAGCGGGTGAACATCCCGAAGCCGTTGCGCGGCATCATGCCGGTGGTGGTGATCCCGCTGATCTCCTCGGCGGTCGTCGGATTCCTGATGTTCGTGGTCATCGGCAAGCCGATCGCCTCGGCGCAGGACGCTCTCACCGACTGGCTGAACGGCCTCACCGGCAGCAACGCCATCCTCCTCGGCGTGCTGCTCGGGCTGATGATGTGCTTCGACCTGGGCGGCCCGGTCAACAAGGTCGCGTACACCTTCGCGACGGCCGGTATCTCGGTCGCGGCGCCCAGCGACTCCGCCATGAAGATCATGGCGGCCGTGATGGCCGCGGGCATGGTCCCGCCGCTCGGCATGGCGCTGGCGACGACGATCCGCAAGAAGCTCTTCACCCCGGCCGAGCAGGAGAACGGCAAGGCCGCCTGGGTCCTCGGCGCGTCCTTCATCTCCGAGGGAGCCATCCCGTTCGCCGCCGCCGACCCGCTGCGGGTCATCCCGGCCTCGATGGCGGGCGGCGCCGTCACCGGCGCCCTGACCATGGCCTTCGGCTCGACCCTGCGTGCCCCGCACGGCGGCATCTGGGTCACCTTCCTGATCGGCAAGCCCTTCCTCTACCTGCTGGCCATCGCGATCGGCACGGCGGTCACGGCCGGCCTGGTCATCGTCCTGAAGGGCATGCGCAAGCAGGCTCCTGACGGCAGCGCGAAGAAGGCACCCGAGGCCTCGACGGCGACGCAGCCGAAGGAGCCGGTCGCGGCGTAGGCGCGCTCGACCGCAGAACCCGCACACGGCCGTGGCCCGGGAGACTCACTCCCGGGCCACGGCCGCGTCCGCACGTATCGGTCAGCTGCCCGCACGCATCTCTCGGCGCCCTCGGCGCACGTTGGCGTCCTCAGCGCTCGCGCGCTCTCAGCGCAGGTTGGCGGCCCGGCGCTCCATGGCCTCCCGGGCCTCTTCCTCCGACGCGTAGACCTCGCACATGTGCCGTCCGTCGGGCGTCGCCGTGTGTTCGACCTCCCACAGGGACAGCTCGCGGCCGTCGCGGAGCAGGAACGCGTGCTCGTAGAGCGAGAAGCACAGGCCTCTGCGGCCGGCCCGGCAGGGCCGCCCGAAGGCCTGGGTGATCTGGTGCGCGAACGCCGTACGAAGCAGCTCGGCCATGTCCTCGCCCGGCCGGTCCGCGTTCTCGGCGCGCCGCAGCAGCCGCCGCCCGTGGTCCGCCGAGTCGTCCGGAACGTAGGCGTGCAGTGGTTCCGGAATGGCCGACAGCCGCACCAGCAGGGGCAGTTCGAAGTCAGGCGTGTCCATCGGCAGCGGCAGGCGCGCGGTCGCGGTACGCAGCTCTTCCTCGTCCTCGTAGACCTCGTGCTGGGTGTCCCGGCTCGGCGCGGTGTTGTGGACCAGCTCCCAGAGCGTGAGCGCGCTCCCATCGGCCAGCAGCCACGTATGACGATACGTTTCGCGGTGCAGCCCCGCGCTGTGGTGCGCGGAGTGCAGTGAACTGTCGTGGGCCAGCGCCCGGTCGAGCCGCCGTATCGTGTCGTCCGGCAGCTCGAAGGAGTTCAGGGCGCGACCGAGGAGTCGCGCGAGATGCTCCTCCGGAGACTCGGGCGACTCGGGTGGCTCGTACGCTGCCGTCTCGTACGGAACGCTCAAGGCTTCTCCCGGCGTTGCTGCATGTCACCTTGTGGGTGCATACCGTAGCCCCTCGGTCGGACATCATGTCCGGGAACCGAGAAAACGTACGCACAGAAAACGCCGGTGCCGCGGGAGAAGTTCCCGCGCGGCCCGCGAAAACCTCAAAACCCTTAGGTCAGAGGGCACTTCCGGCGGTCCATGCACTCCATGCCATGTTCCAGCCGTTGAGCCCGTTGTCCGGCGAGACCGTCTTGTCGGGGGAGTTCCTGACCGTCACGACGTCCCCGACGAGCGAGTTGTCGAAGAACCACTTGCCGTTCGTGTCGCTCCCGGCACCCTGCACATCCGCGAGGCCGACGCAGCCGTGGCTGGTGCCCTGCTTCCCGAAGGGCGGGTTGCTCTTGTCGTACCAGTAGTTGCCGTGAATGAAGGTCCCCGAGGCTGTCAGCCGCATCGCGTTCGGCACGTCAGCGATGTCGTACTCACCGCCGTAGCCGACCGTCGACCCGTCCATCCGCGTCTGCCGGAACTTCTCGGCGATCACCATCTGCCCGTTGTACGTGCTGTTGTCCGGGCTGCCGCCCGAGATCGGGATCGTCTTGACGGTCGCCCCGTCGCGTACGACCTTCATCGTCTGTGTGTCCATGTCGACCGTGGACACCTGGGAACGCCCGACCGTGAAGGTGACCGTCTTGTCCTGCACCCCGTAGACGCCGTTCGCTCCCTCGACCCCGTCCAGGTCGACCTTCGTCGTGACCTTGGAACCGGCCTTCCAGTACTCCTTGGGCCTGAAGTCCAGCCGCTGCGCGCCGAACCAGTGCCCGACCACCTTCTGGCCGCTGCTGGACGAGACCTCGATGTGCGACTCGATGTCCTTCTTGTTCGTGATCGCCTTGTCGAAGGTGAAGGACACCGGCATCCCGACCCCGACCTTCGCCCCACCGTCGGGCGTGTACGTCCCGATGAAGCTGTTGTCCTCGGAGACCGTGGTGAAGGTGGAATCGGCCGCCGAGGTCTTTCCGCTCCCACTCCTGGCGGTGGCCGATATCCGGTACTTCGTCCCGCGCTCCAGCCGCTCCTCGGGCTTCCAGCTCTTCCCGTTCCCCGATATCGCCCCCGGTACGGCCTCTCCCGTCTCCGACTCCGTCATCTTCACCTCGGTCAGCTTCCCGTCGCCGACCTTCACACCGGTCGAGTTGATCGACGCCCCCGCCGAACCGTCCTTCGCGGAGATCACGATCCCCGCCCCGGACTTGGACCCACCGGCCTTGTTGTCGGCCTTGGCGTCGCTGCCACAGGCGGTGAGAGTCAGGGCGCCGACCATCAGGGCGGCACAGGCCACCAGCGTGCGCCTCGCTGTCGTGTCGGGCGTTGTCACGGGCTGCTCCAGATTCTTGTGGTGTGGGACGGTCCGCTCCGGTCCATGGCGGAAGATCCATGAACAAGGAGGGAGACTCGGACCGCCCGGGTTCCCACAGCCCGCCCCGAACACCATCACGTGACAGAGTCGGGACAATCCCACGCCCCACAGCCCTACTTGCGCGCCTGCCCTACTCCCTTCCTCCTCCGTACAACTCCCGGTGGGCGAGCCACGATCCGCCCGGGCCCTCCACCGACTCGGCGGCCCGAACCGCCCGTACGATCGCGCGTGTCACCAGGTCCGCGCCGGCGGCGAGGATCTCGTTCAACGCGAGGGGGTCCTCGACCGCGAGCGCTCGCGCGCCCGTGGCGAGCGCGAACACCGTGTCCCCGTCGTGCAGCAGATGCACCGGCCGGACGGCTCGCGCGATGCCGTCGTGTGCCGTGCCCGCCAGCTTCTGGGCCTGTGCCTTCGACAGGTCGGCGTCGGTGGCCACCACCGCCAGCGTGGTGTTGAGCGGGGGAACCGTGTTCTTCGCCGCGGCCTCGGCCAGCCGTGCCCGCGCCGCCCGGTGGACCTCCGCGGCCGGACAGCTCAGCCGCCCCTGGACCAACTCCCCGTAGAGCGCCCCCGTCTCCGGTTCCAGCACCGATCCCGCGGCGTTGGCCACGACGAGCGCCGCCACCGTGATCCCCGATTCGAGGACGGCACTCGCCGTACCGACCCCGCCCTTCATCATTCCGACGGCCGCGCCGGTCCCGGCGCCCACGCACCCCTCCGGCACGGGCGCGCCCAGCTCGCTCGCCGCCGCGGCCTCCACCGCCTCGCGGCCGGTCGCCGCGTCCGGCCGGGCCCGGAAGTCGCCGCCCCGGCCCAGATCGAAGACGCAGGCCGCCGGCACGACGGGCACGACATGGTGCGGATCGGGGCCGACCCGCACCCCGCGCCCCCGCTCCTCCAGCCAGGCCATCACACCGGTCGCCGAGTCCAGCCCGTACGCGCTGCCGCCGGTCAGCACGATCGCCTCGACCTTGCTCACCACATTGCGCGGATCGAGCGCGTCGGTCTCCTTGGTGCCGGGCCCGCCGCCGCGCACGTCCACGGCCGCGACGGCGCCGCCTTCCGGAGCCAGGACGACTGTCGTGCCGGTGAGCCGGCCGTCGCCGATCCGCGTGGCATGCCCCACACGCACCCCGGTCACATCGGTCAGAGCATCAACTGTCATGAGCCCAGTGTCGACCCGACGTCACCCGGAGCCACGCTCCCAGCGCGTACCCTGGAGGTATGAGTGAGACGCCCACCCCCGAACCGCGTGAGCCCAAGGCCGCGCTGGTCTTCGACGACCCGCTGAGCCGGCCGTCCGCGGACGACACGGACCACGGGTGGGGCGAACGGCCGACCGGAGACAGCGCCGCGGACCTGGCCCGCTTCCTGGACGAGAAGCCGCCCCACCACATCTGATCCCACCGGCGGACCGTCCGAACGACAGCCGCCGAGCGGGCGCGGCCCACGTCGGCCGCCGCTTGAACGAGGCCACCGACGATCGCCACCCAGGCCGCAAGGCCGGCGCAGGCGGCGCGTACCCCCGCTGTCGCGGCTACCGCTCGCTGAGGCCGCCACCGCCAGTGCCACCGCCGGCGCCACCGGCACCGCGCTGCGCCACCAGGGCATCGCGGATCTCCTTGAGAACCGCCAGCTCGGTCACCTCGATCACCTCTTGCGTGCTTTCCTTCGCCTTCTGTCGGGCCGCCTGCCGGGCGAGGTACTTGGACATCGGCAGGACCATCAGGAAGTAGACGACGGCGGCGGTGATCACGAAGGTCAGCGTCGCGCTGAGGACGGTGCCCCACATGATGGGGATTCCGCTGGTCGCGGTCCCCGTCGCCTCGTCGAAGTCGCAGGGGGACTTCAGGCACGAGCTGTACTTGTCGAGGTCCTTGGTGCCGAAGGCGCCGACCAGCGGGTTGATCACGCCCTTCACCACGGAGTTGACGATGTTGGTGAAGGCAGCGCCGATGACCACCGCGACAGCCAGGTCGACGACGTTCCCGCGCATCAGGAAGGCCTTGAAGCCGTCCAGGATGCTCGGGTCCTTCTTCTTCTCGCTCACCAGGGGGACCCTTCTCGGTTGCACAGATTGTGGAACGAACAGCTCCGCAACCTACGTCAGGGTGCGGCCGCCCTGTCCAATTCCATAACTCCAACGAGCGACTTGACAGCCCCACGGCGACGCCCCTGACCACGCTCAGCACAGGGTCACCGCCAGCCGCGAGGTCACGCCTGCCCCGGCCAGCCGCGCAGCAGTCCTCCTCGGCACGGACAGAACGACCAGCGCACCGCCCTCGGACACGCTGTCCAAAGGCTCCGGGACCTTCGTCACCCGCACCCCGCGGGCCACCACCCGTGCGTCACCCGCCGCCGACTGCTCGGCCGCGATCACGTCCACGAGGTCCCCGGGCCTGAGCAGCCGCACGGTAGCGCCGTCGGCGATCCGCACAGCCGCCGTCACCCTCTCGACCGGCCGCCGCTCCCGCCCGGCCTCGACCACCGCCCGGGCCCGCGGCGGCCCCGTGTCCCGCGCCACCGTGTCTCCGGGCCCGGCCGCGACCAGGGCCGCCGCAGTCACCGCCAGTCCCGCCGCCAGGGCCCGCCTCCGACACCGAACCAGCCGACGCAGTTGATGCCGCCCGCCCCGCACCCGTACAGGAGCGAAATGCGGCACCTGGCACGTACCGGGAACGTCCGTGCCCAACGGACGCGGAAAGGAAGACAGCTGCGACACGAGTACCACCGCCTGCGGTCGGAGAGGGATCGAGCCCCCAGACTGCAGCCTCGCCAAGATTCCCGCGGACGCCCGTGGACAACCCCCCACTTGTGGAAATCCCCACCACCCGAAGGAGAACGTCCGCCCCCACACACCCGGCAGCCGACGACGTACCGGGAGCGGGCCGTGCCGGTACGTCGAAAGCCCGCCGCGTAGGGCTCCTCCAGGAAGGGGCGCCCGACAAGACCAAGAGCAGTACACCCGGGGGCGGCGGGCTCGACGTACCGGCACGGCCCGCTCCCACCCCCGCCGCACCCCACCCCGGCCCCCGCCGCACCCCCCGGCCCCCGCCCCGGCCACACACCCCCGAGGCGCCGACGAGACCCCACTACGGCAAAGCAACCCCCGGATCCATCCCGCCCAACGCCGAAGCACACAGGCAGTCCCGCGAGCCACCGTCCGGCAGCCCGGCAACCGCGTCGAACAGAACGCCCCTCAACCGCCCCACATTCGCCGCGAACACCTTCAGCACCTCGTCGTGCGAGACGCCCTCCCCCGCGGCGGCCCCCGCATCAAGATCGGTGACCAACGTCATCGACGTGTAGCAGAGCTCCAGTTCACGGGCGAGCGCCGCCTCGGGATGCCCGGTCATACCCACCACGGACCACCCCTGCGCCCGGTACCAGAGCGACTCCGCACGGGTCGAGAACCGCGGCCCCTCGATCACCACGAGCGTCCCGCCGTCGACGGCCTCCCACTCCCGCCCGCGCGCCGCAGCGAGCGCGACCTCCCGCCCGACGGGGCAGTACGGATCGGCCAGCGACACGTGCACGACGTTCGGCGTGCCGCCCCCGGCCAACGGCACCCCGTCGAAGTACGACTGCGCCCGGGACTGCGTACGGTCCACGAACTGGTCCGGCACGAGCAGCGTCCCGGGTCCGTACTCGGGGCGGAGCCCGCCCACCGCGCACGGCCCGAGCACCTGCCGCGCCCCGACGGAGCGCAGCGCCCACAGATTGGCCCGGTAGTTGATGCGGTGCGGCGGCAGATGGTGCCCGCGACCGTGGCGGGGGAGGAAGGCGACCCGCCGCCCGGCGATCTCGCCGAGGAAGAGGGAGTCGCTGGGCGGCCCGTAGGGGGTGTCCACCTGTATCTCGGTCACGTCGTCGAGGAACGAATAGAAACCCGACCCGCCGATGACGCCGATCTCGACGTTCTCCGTGTTCGCCATGGACGGCACCCTAACGGGGCCCGGAAACGCCGAAGACCCTGCCGTGCGCGTGAGGCGCGACGACAGGGTCCCGTAAGAAATAGGGCGCGAGAAGGCGTCAGGCGGCGTTGCTGCCGGAGGACGAACTCGTGGACGACGACTTCGAGGACGACGACTTCGAATCCGACGAGGACGACGAAGACTTGGAGTCCGACGAACTGGACGGCTTCGAGTCGGACGACGAGCCCGAGGACTTCGAGGCCGTGGCAGGGCTGCTGCTCGACGACGAACCGCGGCTGTCGTTGCGGTAGAAACCGGAGCCCTTGAAGACGATGCCTACTGCGGAGTACACCTTCTTCAGGCGGCCACTGCATTCGGGGCACACGGTCAGGGCGTCGTCGGTGAACTTCTGCACCGCCTCAAGGCCTTCGCCGCACTCGGTGCACTGGTACTGGTAGGTCGGCACTTGTCTTCCTCCTGGCACTCTCACTCAGTGAGTGCTAACGACGGTCCATAGTGACGTATTCCTCGGGATCAGTCCACTGCCACCGGCACACGGTGACCCACGCCACGTGCGACGGTACGGCTCACGGCGGGGGGAGCGAGCCGTGAACGCAGGGCCACCAGGGTCCCCAGGGCGAGCAGTGTGCCGCCCATCGGGACCAGGAAACCGGCCCCGTCCCACAGGCGGTCCTCCAGCTGCCCGGCGATCATGACAGCGGCCGCCTGGCCGAGTGCTACCGCGCCCGTCAGCCAGGTGAAGGCCTCGGTGCGGGCGCCTGTCGGCACCAGCGCCTCGACCAGCGTGTAACCGGTGATCAGGGCGGGTGCGATGCACATGCCGACGAGGAGACCGGTTCCGGCGAGGACGATCACCGACTGCGCCGCCCACAGTCCGGAGGCGGTCAGCGCCAGGGCCGCGTACCCGATGAGGAGGCGGCGGCGCGGGGCCACCTTCCAGGCGATCGCTCCGCAGACGATGCCGGAGAGCATGTTGCCGGCGGCGAACGTCCCGTAGAGGACGCCGTTCAGGCCGGGCTCGCCGATCGACTCGCTGAACGCGGCCAGCGAGACCTGCATGCCGCCGAAGACGGCGCCGATGCCGAGGAAGGCCACGATCAGCACCCGCACGCCGGGCACCGCCAGCGCGGAAACGGGCTTCACGCGCGCGTGCCCACCGTCACCGACCCCTGAGCCACCGCCCACGCCATTCACGCCCGCGACCCCCACGGCAGGCTGGGTGCCCCGCTGAGCGGCGAACAGCAGGCCGCCGACCAACGTCAGCGCGGCCTCCGTGACCAGCCCCGCCGCCGGATCCACGGCGGTGCACAGCGCGGTGGCGACGAGCGGCCCGAACACGAAGGTCAGCTCGTCCGTGACGGACTCGAAGGCCGCCGCGGTCGTCATGAGGGGCGAGCCCTGGAGTTTCATGCCCCAGCGGGCCCGCACCATGGGCCCGACCTGCGGCACCGAGGCACCGGTCGGTACGGCGGCCACGAACAGCGCCCACAGGGGAGCGTCGGCGAGGGCCAGCGCGGTCAGGGAGAGGCCCGCCAGGGTGTGGACGACGACGCCGGGGAGCAGCACGGCCCGCTGGCCGTGCCGGTCGGCGAGACGGCCCGTGAAGGGCGCGAACAGCGCCATGGCGACCCCGGTCACGGCGGCGACGGCGCCGGCCGTTCCGTACGAGCCGGTGGTGTGCTGCACGAGCAGCACGATGGAGATGGTCAGCATCGCGAACGGCTGGCGCGCGGCGAAACCGGGGAGCAGGAACGTCCAGGCGCCGCGCGTACGCAGCAGCTGTCCGTATCCCGGGCGCTTGGAGACCGGAGTCCCGGTGGTCTCCGGGGTGACCGTGGATGCCACGGCCGTGCCTTTCTGCCGCCTGGTAGCGCGGCCCCTGTGGTGGGGCGCGGGGCGCCGAGAGCTGTCCTCTTGCGCGGAACTGCGGTAGATACCGGGCCGCCCACGGGGAGGGGCACCGCGGCCGCCATACGGTCGCGCCAGCACTGCGTCAGGCAGAGTTGGTTCGATCAAGTGTGCCTTGATGATACAGGGCCGAACGAGGTCCGACCTGTGAAAACCAGCACTTTCCAGTCGGCCGCCTGGGTTTCACAACGCGCCGACCCCGACCTCAGCCCCGCCCCGCCCCGCCCCGCCCTTCGGTCAGCGATCCCCGCCGGTCCCCAGCCAGTCCGCCAGTTTTCCGCCCTGGCCGACCGCGCGCAGGCGCCGCTCGGCGGCGTCCCGGACGGGGTCCGTGGCCACCACGAGCAGCTCGTCCCCACGCCGCAGCACGGTCGTGGGCAGGGGGACGAACGATTCTCCACCGCGCACGACGAGTGTGACCGCGGCCCCCGCGGGCAGCCGCAGCTCGTTGATCTCGACGCCGTGCATCTTCGAACCGTCCGGGATGGCCACGGACAGCAGGTGCCCGCGCAGCCGCTCCAGCGGCGCCGACTCGATCCCCAGGTCGGCGGTCTCCGAGTCGGACTTGGACAGGCCCAGCTTCCGGGCCAGCCAGGGGAGCGTCGGTCCCTGGACGAGGGTGTAGACGACGACAAGGACGAAGACGATGTTGAAGATGCGACGGCTTTCCTCGATGCCGCTCACCATCGGGATCGTCGCCAGGATGATGGGCACGGCGCCGCGCAGCCCGGCCCAGGACATCAGGGCCTGTTCCTGCCAGCGCATACGGAACGGCAGCAGGGCCACCACGACGCTCAGCGGTCGCGCCACCATGGTGAGTACGAGGCCGATGACGAGCGCCGGCCAGATGTCGTCGCCCATCTCGTGCGGGGTGACGAGCAGGCCGAGCAGCACGAACATGCCGATCTGGGCGATCCAGCCGAGCCCGTCGGCGAAGCCGCGGGTGGCGGGCCAGTGCGGCAGCTTGGCGTTGCCCAGCACCATCGACGCCAGGTACACGGCGAGGAACCCGCTGCCGTGGGCCAGGGCCCCGGCCGCGTACGCGGTGACCGCGATCGCCATGACGGCGATCGGGTAGAGGCCGGAGGCGGGCAGTGCCACGTGCCGCAGCCCGTACGCCCCCAGGAAGCCCACCGTGAGCCCGATGAGCGCTCCGATGGTCAGCTCCAGCGCGATCTCGCCGATCAGGTGGTACCAGTGGTCCACCGGCCCGGCCGTGGAGAACGCGACGACGAGGATGACGACCGGGGCGTCGTTGAACCCGGACTCGGCCTCCAGGATGCCCGTCACGCGCGAGGGGAGGGGCACCTTCCGCAGGACCGAGAACACAGCTGCCGCGTCCGTGGAGGACACCACCGCGCCGATGATCAGCGCCTGCCGCCACTCCAGCCCGATCAGATAGTGGGCCGCCGTAGCCGTGACGCCGACGCTCACCGAGACGCCGACGATGGCCAGTGAGGAGGCGGCCGGGAGTCCCGGCCTGACCTCCTTCCACTTCGTGCCCAGACCGCCCTCGGCGAGGATCACGACGAGGGCCGCGTATCCGATGACCTGGGTCAGCTCGGCGTTGTCGAAGTGGACGTCGCCGATGCCGTCCTGGCCCATGGCGACGCCGATGCCCAGGTAGACGAGCAGGCTGGGGAGCCCGCTGCGCGAAGAGATCCGAACCGCTGCCACCGCGACGAGCAGAACGAGCGAGCAGACGAGCAAGAGCTGGTTGAGGTGGTGGACAGTCAGCGGCTGGTCCTTTCTCGCTGTCACGAGTAGCCCGGTTTTCAACTACTTCGATGATTCAACTACTTCGTTACCTTACCTAACTCTTGACGCTTTCTTGACACTTGCCAGGGCAAGATCGAACTTTCGTCCGCTCGGGTTCCCGACACCGCGTCAAGCCGGGGTTGGCCCTGCGCCTATGGTTGCTCCAGCGTTCAGTCAACTGGACAAGCCCGTCTGCCGCTCGCGTGAGGACAGCAAGGACAGCGATGCCCCCCAACACCACCGCATCTTCCGGTCAAAAGCCCGGCAAGTCCGGCAGGAAGAAGGGGCGCAGAGCCCGTCTGGTCCTGATCGTCCTGGTTCTGGCCATCATCGGCGGTGTCGCCTACGGGGCGTTCTGGAGCATCAGCACCGTCCGCGCCTCCTTCCCGCAGACCAAGGGTTCCATCACCCTCGACGGTCTGTCGGGACCCGTGGACGTCAAACGGGACGGCTACGGCATCCCGCAGGTCTACGCCTCGACCGACGAGGACCTGTTCATGGCGCAGGGCTACGTCCAGGCACAGGACCGGTTCTACGAGATGGACGTCCGCCGCCACATGACGGCCGGCAAGCTCTCCGAGATGTTCGGCAAGAGCCAGGTCGACAACGACGAGTTCCTGCGCACGCTCGGCTGGGAACGGGTGGCGGAGAAGGAGTACAGGACCGAGCTGTCCGCCTCGACGAAGAAGTATCTGCGGGCGTACGCCAAGGGGGTCAACGCCTACCTGAAGGGCAAGGACGGCGCGGACATCTCCCTGGAGTACGCGGCCCTGGGCTTCACCAACGACTACACACCCAAGGCGTGGACGCCGGTCGACTCCGTGGCCTGGCTCAAGGCGATGGCCTGGGACCTGCGCGGCAACATGCAGGACGAGATCGACCGGTCCCTGATGACCAGCCGTCTCGGCCCCAAGCAGATCGCCGACCTGTACCCGGAGTACCCGTACGACCGGAACAAGCCGATCGTGCGGGAGGGCCAGTACGACACCGTCACCGGCGAGTACTCGCAGGACAGCACCGGCACAGGTACCGGCACAGGCACAGGCACAGGCACCGCCGGTACGCAGTCCACGGCGGGCACCGGGCTCACGAACGGCACCGAGGCCCCCACGGGACTGGAGAGCCAGCTGTCGGGCCTCTACAAGGTGCTGGACGACGTTCCCGAGGCCGTCGGCGTGAACGGCAACGGCATCGGCTCCAACTCCTGGGTCGTCGGCGGCAAGCACACCATCAGCGGCAAGCCGCTGCTGGCCAACGACCCGCACCTGTCGCCCTCGCTGCCGTCGGTCTGGTACCAGATGGGCCTGCACTGCAAGAGCGTCTCCGAGAAGTGCCAGTACGACGTCTCCGGGTACACCTTCGCGGGCATGCCCGGTGTGGTCATCGGCCACAACAAGGAGATCTCCTGGGGCATGACCAACTCGGGTGCCGACGTCACGGACCTGTACCTGGAGAAGCTCACCGGGGACGGCTACGAGTACGACGACAAGGTGCTGCCCTTCACCACCCGCAAGGAGCGGATCGACGTCGCGGGCGGTGCGAGCAAGACCATCGTCGTCCGGGAGACCAACAGCGGACCGCTGCTGTCCGACCGCGACGACGAACTCGTGAAAGTCGGCAAGAAGGCCGGTGTCGACAGCGCGGCCCCCGACCGCGGTGACGGCTACGGCATCGCCCTGCGGTGGACCGCCCTGGACCCGGGCACCTCGATGGACGCCGTCTTCGCGATGAACAAGGCCACCGACTGGACGAGCTTCCGCAAGGCGGCCGCCCTCTTCGACGTCCCCTCGCAGAACCTGGTCTACGCGGACACCGAGAACAACATCGGCTACCAGCTGCCGGGCCGGATCCCGATCCGCAACGAGGGCGACGGCTCGCTCCCGTCGCCCGGCTGGGACTCCAAGTACCGCTGGACCGGCTACATCGACCAGGACGAACTGCCGTACGAGTACAACCCCGAGCGCGGTTACATCGTGACCGCCAACCAGGCCGTGGTCGACAAGGACAAGTACCCGTACACGCTGACCACGGACTGGGGCTACGGCACCCGCAGTCAGCGGATCGCCGACCTCGTCGCGTCGAAGATCAAGAACGGCGGCAAGATCTCGACGGACGACATGCGCCAGATGCAGCTCGACAACAGCAGTGAGATCGCCAAGCTGCTGGTGCCCAAGCTGCTCAAGATCGACGTGCCCGACAAGGACGTCCGCGAGGCGCAGAAGCTCCTGGAGGGCTGGAACTACACCCAGGACGCCGACTCGGCCGCCGCCGCGTACTTCAACGCGACCTGGCGCAACATCCTCAAGCTCGCCTTCGGCAACAAGCTGCCCAAGGAACTGCGGGTCAAGGGCCAGTGCCTGTACGTCGAACCGGCCGACTCCACCGGACCTGTGGACGACGACGACGACAAGGTCCGCGAGTGCGGCCAGCGCGACGCGGACAGCGCCCAGCCGGACGGCGGCGACCGCTGGTTCGAGGTGGTCCGCAAGATCCTCGACGACGAGGACAACGACTGGTGGTCGGCGCCCAAGACGCGCACCGACAAGGCCGTCGACACCCGTGACGAGCTGTTCGCCCGGGCCCTCGCGGACGCCCGCTGGGAGCTGACCGCCAAGCTCGGCAAGGACCTCGACACCTGGAGCTGGGGCCGGCTGCACCGGCTGTACCTGAAGAACCAGACCCTCGGTACCGAAGGCCCCGGTTTCCTGCAGTACATGCTCAACCGCGGCCCGTACAACATGGGCGGCGGCGAGGCGGCGGTGAACGCCACCGGCTGGAACGCGGCGGGCGGTTACTCGGTGGTCTGGGTGCCGTCGATGCGCATGGTGGTGAACCTCGCCGACTTCGACAAGTCCAAGTGGATCAACCTCACCGGAGCCTCCGGGCACGCGTACAGCGCCCACTACATCGACCAGACGAGCAAGTGGGTCAAGGGCGAACTGCTGCCGTGGGTCTCCACGAGCCGGGCCGTGGACAAGGCCACGTCGGACACGCTCGTACTGCAACCCTGAGAAGCATCCGTGAAAGGGCCCTCCACGCACGCGTGGAGGGCCCTTTCGCACACCGGGGTGCTCCGGAGGGTCAGCGGAAGCGGTGCACCCCCGACGGGGTCACCGCCGCGTGCACCGGCCGGTCGTGCGGCTCCTCGGGGACGTGGCCCACCACTTCGGAGTCGTACAGCAGCACCACGAGGGCCGGATCCGCAGCCGCCCGCTCCAGCCGCGCGAGCACCCGGTCGTACGATCCGCCGCCGCGCCCCAGCCGCATCCCGCGCCCGTCCACCGCCAGGCCGGGCAGCAGCACGGCGTCGGCGCCGAGTACGGCCTCCGGGCCCAAGTGGCCGCCCGCGGGCTCCAGGAGGGTCATTTTTCCGCCGTGCCGGACGCGCACGAGCGAGTCCTGGCCCTCGTAGGGGCCCCAGTCGAGGTCGTTGTCCGCGAGGAGCGCCGGGAGCAGGACGCGCACGCCGCGCGCGTGGAGTGCGTCGAGGAGCGCGCGGGTGGCCGGTTCGCTCCCCACGGAGACATACGCCGCCACGGTGCGCGCGTGCGCCAGTTCGGGCAGCTCCAGCGCGCGGGCGGCGAGCACGGTCCCCGATTCCCGCACGTCATCGGCTGTCAACCGGTTCCTCACCGTGAGGATCCCGCGTCGCAACAATGGCTTGCCAGAGTCCTCTTCGGGCCCCAGGTCACTCATAGACTTGTCCCGTACCCTTCATAATGCGCTCATATGAGAGCGAATTAACCGGAGCCACAGATTCCCTACAAAGGCACCGGATATGGTGTCGGGCATGACTCAGTCGCACCCAAGGATCAGCAAGGCTGTCATCCCCGCAGCAGGTCTCGGCACCCGGTTCCTGCCGGCCACCAAGGCCACTCCCAAAGAGATGCTGCCGGTCGTGGACAAGCCCGCGATCCAGTACGTGGTCGAGGAAGCCGCATCCGCCGGCCTCGATGACGTCCTCATGATCACAGGCCGCAACAAGCGCCCTCTTGAGGACCACTTCGACCGCAACTACGAGCTGGAGTCGGCCCTTCAGAAGAAGGGTGACGCCGGCCGGCTCGCCAAGGTGCAGGAGTCAAGCGACCTCGCCACCATGCACTACGTCCGCCAGGGCGACCCCAAGGGCCTCGGCCACGCCGTGCTGTGCGCCGCCCCGCACGTCGGTCACGAGCCCTTCGCCGTACTCCTCGGCGACGACCTGATCGACCCGCGCGACCCGCTCCTCAAGCGCATGGTCGACGTCCACGAGCAGTACGGCGGCAGTGTCATCGCGCTCATGGAGGTCGAGCCCGAGCAGATCCACCTCTACGGCTGCGCGGCCGTCGAGGTCACCGAGGACAGCGACGTCGTCAAGGTGACCGGCCTCGTCGAGAAGCCCGACCCGGCGGACGCCCCGAGCAACTACGCGATCATCGGCCGCTACGTCCTCGACCCCCACGTCTTCGACATACTCCGTAAGACCGAGCCCGGCCGCGGCGGCGAGATCCAGCTCACCGACGCCCTCCAGCAGCTCGCGGACGACGAGAAGATCGGCGGCCCCGTGCACGGCGTCGTCTTCAAGGGCCGCCGCTATGACACCGGTGACCGCGGGGACTACCTGCGTGCCATTGTCCGACTCGCGTGCGAACGTGAAGACCTGGGCCCGGACTTCCGGGCCTGGCTTCGCAGTTACGTCACCGAGGAGATGTAGCAATTTGAGCACCGCCGCGACCCGTGTCACCGGCAAGGACCACCTCTGGTCGGTGACCGAGCACCTTGAGGACATCCTCGCGACCGTGCGGCCCCTCGACCCCATCCAGTTGCAGCTCCTCGACGCCCAGGGCTGCGTCCTGGTCGAGGACGTCATGGTGCCGGTGTCCCTGCCGCCCTTCGACAACAGCTCGATGGACGGGTACGCGGTCAGGGTCGCCGATGTGGCGGGCGCGAGCGAGGAGTACCCGGCGGTCCTCACCGTCGTCGGCGACGTGGCGGCGGGCCAGTCCGAGCTGCTGCACGTGGGCCCCGGCCAGACCGCCCGCATCATGACGGGCGCCCCGCTGCCGCCCGGCGCCGAGGCGGTCGTCCCCGTGGAGTGGACCGACGGCGGCCTCGGCGAGGGCCCCGTCTCCGGGATGCGCGCCCGCAGCACGTCCCCCGAGGGCGCCACGGGACAGGTGCACGTCCACCGCCCGGCGGGAGCACGCGCGCATGTACGCGCGAAGGGCAGCGATGTGCGGGCGGGCGACCGCGCCCTGTCCGCGGGTACGGTCCTCGGCCCCCCGCAGATCGGCCTGCTCGCCGCGATCGGCCGCGGAACCGTCCGCGTCCGCCCCCGCCCGCGCGTGGTGGTCATGTCCACCGGCAGTGAACTCGTGCAGCCCGACGGTGAGTTGGAGTCCGGCCAGATCTACGACTCCAACAGCTACGCGCTGTGCGCCGCCGCCCGCGACGCCGGAGCGATCGCCTACCGCGTGGGCGCCGTCGCCGACGACGCCGAGACGCTCCGCGCCACCATCGAGGACCAGCTCATCCGCGCAGACCTCGTGGTCACCACGGGCGGCGTCAGCGTCGGCGCGTACGACGTCGTCAAGGAGGCGCTCTCCTCGGTCGGCGACGAGGACGAGGCGGGCGGCGGCATCGAGTTCCGCAAGCTCGCCATGCAGCCCGGCAAACCCCAGGGCTTCGGCACCATCGGCCCCGACCACACCCCGCTGCTCGCCCTCCCGGGCAACCCCGTCTCCTCGTACGTGTCCTTCGAGCTGTTCGTGCGCCCCGCGATCCGCACCCTGGCGGGCCTGGACGACATCCACCGGCCCACCACCAGGGCGATGCTCCGCACGGACAAGGCACTCACCTCGCCCGCCGGCCGCCGTCAATTCCTGCGCGGCCGGTACGCGGACGGGGAAGTGACGCCCGTCGGCGGCGCCGGATCCCACCTGATCGCGGCCCTCGCGCACGCCGACGCGCTGATCGTCGTCCCGGAGGACGTCGAGTCCGTGGAGCCCGGCACCGAGGTCGACGTGGTCCTCCTCGGCTGACCGGGCCGGGTTGGGGGTACCGTGTCGCGCACGACAGGCACGACCGGGAGCGCCGCCACAGCATGAGTACGGCATGAGTACGCAGGACAGACTGACCCACATCGACGAGGCGGGTGCCGCCCGCATGGTCGACGTGTCCGAGAAGGACGTGACGGCACGCACCGCCCGCGCGAGCGGCCGCGTCCTGGTCTCGCCCCGCGTGATCGAGCTGCTGCGCGGCGAGGGGGTGCCCAAGGGCGACGCCCTCGCCACCGCGCGCATCGCGGGCATCATGGGCGCCAAGCGCACACCGGATCTGATCCCGCTCTGCCACCCGTTGTCGGTGTCGGGTGTCAAGCTGGACCTGTCGGTCGCGGACGACGCCGTCGAGATCCTGGCCACCGTGAAGACCACCGACCGCACGGGCGTCGAGATGGAGGCCCTCACCGCGGTCACCGTGGCGGCTCTCACCGTGATCGACATGGTCAAGGCGGTCGACAAGGGGGCGGTCATCACGGACGTGCGCGTGGAGGAGAAGACCGGCGGCAAGTCGGGCACCTGGAGCCGGACATGACGAAGACCCCGGAGAACCCAGAGATTCCGGAGACCCCTAAAGCACCGGCGGCACCGGCGGCACCGGCGGCACCGGCCGAGCCGCCGATCGGAGGCGCGCTCACCGCCCCGTACAGCGCACTCGTGGTGACGGCCTCGAACCGCGCGGCGGCGGGCGTCTACGCGGACAGGGGCGGTCCGCTGATCGCGGAGGGGCTCGCGAAGTTCGGGTTCGCCGTCGACGGCCCCTGGGCGGTCCCCGACGGGGACCCCGTCGAGAACGCGCTGCGGGTGGGCGTCCGGGCCGGCTACGACGTCATCGTGACCACCGGCGGCACAGGCATCTCGCCCACCGACCGCACGCCGGAGGCCACGCGGAACGTGATCGGGTACGAGGTGCCGGGCATTCCCGAGGCCATCCGCGCGTTCGGAAGGGAGAAGGTGCCCACGGCATCGCTCTCCCGAGGTCTCGCCGGGGTCGCGGAGGGGACACTGATCGTGAACCTGCCGGGCTCCACCGGTGGGGTCAAGGACGGCCTGGCCGTCCTCGAACCCCTCCTGATCCACGCCGTCGACCAGCTCCGCGGCGGCGACCACCCCAGACCCAGCGGCAGTGGGGGTGCGAGCTGAACAGCCCATCCTGGCCGGTCGAGCTGGTGCACGGCGATGTGGTCCTCAGGCCCATAAAGCTGCGCGACCAGCGAGCCTGGCGCGACGTCAACCGGCGCAACCGGGACTGGCTGCGCCCGTGGGAGGCGACCATCCCGCCGCCCACGCCCAGCGGACCGATCGCCCACCGGCCGACGTACCGGCAGATGGTCCGGCATCTGCGCGCCGAGGCGAACGCGGGGCGGATGCTGCCGTTCGTCATCGAGTACCAGGGGCGGCTCGTCGGACAGCTGACGGTCGCCGGAATCACCTGGGGCTCCATGTGTTCGGGCCATATCGGCTACTGGGTGGACGAGGCTGTCGCCGGACGCGGGGTCATGCCGACGGCTGTGGCGCTTGTCTCCGACCACTGCTTCCGAACCGTTGGTCTGCACCGCATCGAGGTCTGCATTCGGCCCGAGAACGGGCCCAGCCGACGGGTCGTCGAGAAACTCGGATTCCGTGACGAAGGCATCCGTCCGCGTTATCTCCACATCGACGGCGCCTGGCGCGACCACCTCGTCTTCGCGCTCACGGCCGAGGAGATCCCCGAAGGACTGCTGGCCCGCTGGCGGCGGACGCGCACGAGGAAGGCGTCCGAAAACTCACCTCGGGACACACCTCGGAACACGGCGTAAATGAAATAGGTGTTCGAAAATGATCGGGGATCGACCATCCTCGGGCATTAATTTCGTGCTCTCGGCGGCCAGCTGATCGCATCGGTCACAAAAAAAGCTCGAAATATCAGCCAGATCGTGCGACACACCGGCCCAATTGGCAGATGGCCTCATGCAAACCCCTCTACCGTGTGAGGCGTGAGCAGCAGCGGCCTCATCTACGCAGTCATTGTCGGGGCCTGGGCCGCCTACTTGGTGCCGATGTGGCTCCGTAGGCAGGACGAGCTGAACGAGGCCCGTCCGACGGAACGCTTCAGCACCGCCATCCGGCTTCTCTCCGGACGGGCGGGCATGGAGCGCCGATACGCCAAGGACCTGCAGGCGCGCTCCACCGACGAGGGGGAGCACCGCGCCGACCCGGACGGCGTCACCGACTCGGTGGACGTCCGGGCCTTCGCCATGCCTCCGACGCGCCGGGAAGTACGGGCCGACGTCGACGAGGCGCGAGCTTCGCGGGGCGCGCGTGATGCGCGTGCTGCGCGCGACGCCCGGGACGCGCGCTCCGAGGCGCAGCAGGCCCAGGCCCAGGCGCAGCAAGCCCAGGCGCAGGCACAACAGGCGCAGCAGGCTTTCAGACAGGCGTCACGGCAGGCGGCCGCGACGGCGCCCGAACCCGGCTCCCAGGCCACGGCCCACCCCGCGCCCAAGCAGGGCCGCGCGGCGGGGGGTCGGCCAGTGCCCCAGCAGGGCGCCAAGCCCTCGTCGAACGGATCGACCGGCTCGAAACCGAACGGGCCGAAGGGGTCGAAGGGGTCCAACGGTTCGAACGGGGCGACCGCGTCGTCTCCCGCGCGACGGGCCGCCGCCGCGGAGGCAGCGGCTCGCGCCCGGCGCTCCAAGGTGCTCGCGCGCCGACGGCGTACGACCGTCGTCCTCTTCTTCGCCTTCACGCTCGGTGCGGTCGTCGCGGCCGTCGGCGGACTCGCGTTCCTGTGGGCGCCCGGGGTGCCCGCGGTGATGCTGAGCATCTACATCGCGTATCTGCGCTCGCAGGAGCGTCGGCGCTTCACGTACGTGATGGACCGCAGGCAGGCCGAGGCCGCGGCGCAGCGCCTGCGCGAGCGGCAGCCGCGCCGGCGGCCCCCGGCCGACCCGGGAGCCGCCGACGAGCCGGAGGACGGACCCGAGGCCGACACCGACCCCGGCATGTCCGCGCTCGCGGCGGACCGCCGTGCGCTCGTCGAGCAGACCGACCACGCGGAGTGGGTCGACCAGCAGCGCGAGCGCCGGAACGGGCCCGCCCGCGGCGAGAGCTGGGACCCCGTCCCGGTGCCCCTGCCGACGTACGTGACGGCGCCGGTCGCCCCGCGCGCGACGTCCGACGTCGACCTGGGAGCGCCCGACGCGTGGAGCTCGGCCCGGTCCAGCACGGTCGAGCCGAACGCGGACCGTCCGACCGCCGAGGCGACGGAGGCGGCCGGGACGGCCGAGGCGGAGGAGGAGCCGGGCGAGCCCGACGGGGACGACAACTTGGACAACGCCGCGGACGTCCGCCGCGCGGCCTCGGCCCGCCGGGCCCGCGAACGGGGCCGCACGCCGCTCTTCGACCAGTACGAGGACGGCGACCGGCCACGCGCCGCCAACGAGTGACGACAGCGGTGACGGCACCAGTGGCGACACCAGTGACGGCACCTCAGAAGTCCGCCGAAAGCCCTGCCCCTGACCAGCGGGAGAGCCACCGGGAACGGATTTCCAAGCACCCGGACCGGGATGCTAGAGTTTCACTCGTTGCAAGGGCCTGTGGCGCAGTCTGGTAGCGCACCTCGTTCGCATCGAGGGGGTCTGGGGTTCAAATCCCCACAGGTCCACCGCAGCTCAGAACCCCCGCCGGGGAGATCCGGCGGGGGTTCTTTGGTGTTGATGCTGGGCGGCGGCCAAGGGTGTGGCTGCGCGTCAGCGGGTCCTGTCCGTGGGCGGGGTCAGTAGGTGATGACCCTCCAGCGCTCCACCCACCGCAGCCACTCGCCGGCCGTGCCGCGTACCAGGACGCGGTCCGCCTCGACCTGCCAGACCGTGCCGTAGAGCGTGGCGTGCGGGAGGTCCACTCTTACGATGTCGTACACGTCCACGTCGGTCTCGACCGGCCGGGACCAGGTGTGCCCGCAGCGGTCGCAGGCGTAGCCGACCGAGTCGCGTCCCTCGATGGACACGGGGCTGCCCGGCCGGACCGCCCCGGCGGAGCACCGCGGGCACGGGTCGGCGGTGTGCGCATCCACTGATCGGGACATCGTCCGTCCTCACAGGAGCTTCGCGTAGCAGCGGCTGTCCTCGTGGAAGCGGTAGTGGCCGAACTTCACGCAGGGCTCGTAGCCGCTGGACGCGTACAGGGCGATGGCCTCGGGCTGCTTGTTGCCGGTCTCCAGGACCATGCGGGTGCGGCCCGCCGCGCGGGCGTCGGCCTCCAGGGCCCCCAGGATGCGGCGGGCCAGGCCGTTGCCACGGGCCTCCTCGATCACGAACATGCGCTTCAGCTCGGCGTCGCCGTCCGAGTAGCCGTCGTCGTTCTTGTCCTGGGTGCGCCAGCCGCCGGTGGCCACGGGCCGGTCCCGGTCGTCGTACGCGATCAGGTAGAGGCCGAGCGGCGGCTCGAACATCGACGGGTCGAGCGGAGTGACGTCACCCTCGTCCCCGTAGCGCACGGCGTACTCGCCCTGCACCTCGTCGTTGAGCTTGACGGCGTCGGGGTGGTCGAAGGTGACCCGGCGTATATCCATGCTAAGTATCGTACTTCTATGCAGTAGGAGGGACTGGAGGGGTGCGGTGTGCTCCTCCAGTGTGCCGGTATCGTGCCCGGGTGCTGACTGTGACCTCTGTCAATGTGAACGGGCTCCGAGCCGCCGCCAAGAAGGGCTTCGTGGAGTGGCTGGCGGAGACGTCCGCCGACGTCCTGTGCCTCCAGGAGGTACGGGCCGAGCCCGGGCAGCTCCCGGAGGACGTACGGCAGCCGGACGGGTGGCATGTCGTGCACGCGCCCGCCGCCGCGAAAGGCCGGGCCGGCGTCTCCCTCTACACGCGCCGCGAGCCCGACCGCGTCCAGGTCGGCTTCGGATCCGCCGAGTTCGACGGCAGCGGTCGCTATGTCGAGGCCGACCTGCCCGGCGTCACCGTCGCCAGTCTCTATCTGCCCTCCGGTGAGGTCGGGACCGAGCGGCAGGACGAGAAGGTCCGGTTCATGGGCGAGTTCCTCACCTACCTGAAGGGGCTGCGCGTGCGGGCCGCCGCCGACGGACGCGAGGTCGTCGTCTGCGGCGACTGGAACATCGCCCACCAGCCGGCCGACCTCAAGAACTGGCGCGCCAACCGGAAGAACTCCGGCTTCCTGCCGGAGGAGCGGGAGTGGCTGGGGCAGGTCTTCGACACGGCGAAGGGCGGGGGCGGGTACGTGGATGTCGTACGCGCGCTGCATCCGGACGTGGACGGGCCGTACTCGTGGTGGTCGTACCGGGGGCGGGCCTTCGACAACGACTCGGGGTGGAGGATCGACTACCAGGTCTCCACGCCCGGTCTCGCGGCCCAGGCCGTCAAGGGGTTCGTGGAGCGGGCGGCGACCCACGGGGAGCGCTGGTCGGACCACGCCCCGGTGACCGTGGTCTACGACAGGTGACCGATGACCGATGACCGGCGGGGCGCGGCCCGCTGAGGCCGCGGCGGCCGTGGGTGCCTGTGGCGCTTACGGCCGCTTCTGCAGGCGTCGGTCCAGCGCCATCGACAGTTCCGCCTCCACCACGCTCTTCGCCAGCGGGCGCAGGCGTCGGAGGTCCTCCGGGGTGCGTTCCGGGGTGAGGACCAGGTCGGTGAACAACTCGGCCAGGGCGTCCGCGTGTTCGCGTACGCGGTGGGCCGCGGAGAGGATGTCCGCGAGCGGGATGCCCTCGCGGACGAGGGCCGCCGAGGACTCCAGGAGCCGGCGGCTGATGTGGACGATGTCCGATCCGTCGGTGGCGAGGTAGCCGAGGTCGAGGGACGCGGCGAGGTTCTCCGGGGTCGCCTGGCCCGCGAAGACGTCGGCCAGTTCCTCGGGGGAGAGGCGGACCGGGGTCTCCTCGGTGGGCGCGCCGAGCCCGAGCAGTTCGCCCACGTCACGGCCGTGGTCGAAGGCCTCGGCCAGCTCCGCGATGCCGTTGAGTGTGTGGCCGCGCTCCAGGAGTGCGGCGATCGTGCGCAGCCGGGCGAGGTGGTCCTCGTCGTACCAGGCGATGCGGCCCTCGCGGCGCGGTGGCGGGATCAGCTTCCGCTCGCGGTAGAAGCGCAGCGTGCGCACGGTGATGCCGGCCTCCCTGGCCAGCTCCTCCATTCGGTACTCCCGCTTGTCCGCCACACCGGCACCCTATGTCGTACCGCCGGTAACTTTCCTGCGTGCAACCCCTACCCATCAGTACGGAGCTGCTCTACCCTCCCAATTGCGCCAGTGTTCACTGGCGCGGTCGCACGCGGCATGGAGGCATCGGGATGACCGAGCACGAGCATGTACGGGTGGCGGTGATCGGCTCCGGTTTCGGCGGGCTGGGCGCCGCCGTGCGGTTGCGCCGCGAGGGCGTCACCGACTTCGTCGTCCTCGAACGGGCCGACAGCGTGGGCGGCACCTGGCGGGACAACAGCTACCCCGGCTGCGCCTGTGACGTGCCGTCCCACCTCTACTCGTTCTCCTTCGCGCCCAACCCCGAGTGGCCGCGCACCTTCTCCGGGCAGGGACACATCCGCGCCTACCTGGAGCACGTCGCCGACACCTTCGGGCTGCGGCCGCACCTGCGGCTGAACTCCGAGGTGAAGCTGATGACCTGGGACGGCGAGCGGCTGCGCTGGGTGATCGAGACCAGCAGCGGCACCCTCACCGCCGACCTCGTCGTGTCCGCCACCGGGCCGCTCTCGGATCCCAAGGTGCCGGACGTGCCCGGGCTCGACACCTTCCCGGGCAAGGTCTTCCACTCGGCCCGCTGGGACCACGACTACGACCTGCGCGGCAAGCGGGTCGCGATGGTCGGCACCGGGGCCTCGGCCATCCAGATCGTGCCCGCCATCCAGCCCGAGGTCGCGAAGCTCACCCTCTTCCAGCGCACCCCGCCCTGGGTGATGCCGCGCGTGGACCGGACGATCAGCGGCGCCGAGCGCCTGCTGCACCGGACGCTGCCCGCCACCGCCCGGCTGCGGCGCGGACTCCTGTGGGGCATCCGGGAGTTGCAGGTCCAGGCGTTCACGAAGCGTCCGAACGAGCTGGGCCTGGTCGAGCAGATCGCCAAGCGGAACATGTTCCGGGCCATCAAGGACCCGCGGCTGCGGGCCAGGCTGACCCCGTCCTACCGCATCGGCTGCAAGCGCATCCTGCTGTCCAGCACGTACTACCCGGCCCTCGCGAAGCCCAATGTGGACGTCGTCGCGAGCGGACTCGGTGAGATCCGCGGCTCCACCGTCGTCGCCGCCGACGGCAGCGAGGCCGAGGTCGACGCGATCGTCTTCGGTACGGGGTTCCACGTCACCGACATGCCCATCGCCGAGCGGGTCGTCGGCGCGGACGGCAGGACGCTCGCAGAGGCGTGGTCGACCGGCATGAAGTCGCTGCGGGGCGCGACCGCGGCCGGGTTCCCCAACTGGATGACGATCATCGGGCCCAACACGGGCCTCGGGAACTCCAGCATGATCCTGATGATCGAGTCCCAGCTGAACTATCTGGCCGACTACGTACGGCAGTTGGACGTGCTCGGCGGCCGGGCCGCCCTCGACGCACGCCCCGCCGCGGTCGACGCCTGGAACCACCGCGTCCAGGAGCGCATGAAGCGCACGGTCTGGAGCACCGGCGGCTGCAACAGCTGGTACCTCGACGAGAACGGCGTCAACACGACGGTCTGGCCGGGCACGACCACGGAGTTCCGCGGCGCCACCCGTCGCGTCGACCTGGCGGAGTACGACCTGATCCGGCGACCGGCACCCGCACCGGCCCCGTCACCGCAACTGCAGCCGGAACCGCAGCCGGAACCGGAACCGCAACCGGAATCCGCATCCGCCGCGCAACCCGCCGGCCGCCCCACGAACCCTGCGAACCCCACGAACCCCACGAACCCTACGAAGAAGAAGGCCGAGGCAGACGTATGAGCCGACTGACGCGCGAGGCTTCCGGTCCCTACGCGCCGCCCGTGCCCGCGCGCGAGCTGACGGCGGTCTCCGCCGACGGGGCACGGCTGCACGTCGAGGTGCACGGAGCCGTGGACGACCCCGCGGCCCCCACGGTGGTGCTCGCGCACGGCTGGACGTGCTCGACCGCCTTCTGGGCGGCGCAGATACGGGACCTCGCCGCCGACCACCGGGTGATCGTCTACGACCAGCGCGGGCACGGGCGCAGCCCCGCGAGCCCCGCGTGCAGCACGGACGGGCTCGCCGACGACCTGGAGGCGGTGCTCGTGGCCACGCTCGCGCCGGGCGAGAAGGCGGTCCTGGCCGGGCACTCCATGGGCGGGATGACGCTGATCGCCGCGTCCGGGCGGGCCGGGTTCCGGGCGCACGCCGCGGCCGTACTCCTCTGCAGCACGGGCAGTTCACGGCTGGTCGCCGAGTCGCTGGTGCTGCCGATGCGGGCCGGACGGCCGCGTACCTGGCTCACGAAGCAGATCCTCGGGTCGCGGGCGCCGCTCGGACCGGTCACACCGCTCGCCCGGCGGATCCTCAAGTACGGGACGATGGGGCCCGGTTCGGCGCCGGTGATGGTCGATGCGTGCGCGCGGATCGTGCACGCGTGTCCCCGGCAGGTGCGGTACTCCTGGTCGAAGGTGCTCGACCTGCTCGATCTCGACCACGCGGTGCGGGAGTTGACCGTGCCCACCGCGGTCGTCGTGGGGACGGCCGACCGGCTGACGCCCGCCGTGCACGCCCGCTCCCTGGTCGCCGCGCTGCCGAACTGCGTGGGCTCCACGGAGCTGCCCGGGATCGGGCACATGACGCCCATCGAGGCACCGGACCTGGTCACCACCCGGATACGGGAACTCGTCGCCACATACGCAGTGATCAAGGAGGGCGCATGAGCAGGGTCGGTCTTCAAGGACAGGTCGCCGTCGTCACGGGGGCCGCGCGGGGTGTAGGGGAACTCCTCGCCCGCAAGCTCTCCGCCCGCGGCGCCACCGTCGCGCTCGTCGGGCTGGAGCCCGAGGAGCTGAAGGGTGTCTCCGAGCGGCTGCACGGCGAGAGCGGGTACTGGCACGCCGACGTCACCGACCACGAGGCGATGGCGGAGGTCGCGCGGGAGGTGAAGGCGCGGTTCGGAAAGGTCGACATCGTCGTCGCCAACGCCGGTGTCGCCAACGGCGGGCCGTTCGTGGACTCCGACCCGGTCGCCTGGCGGCGGGTCATCGAGGTGAACCTCATCGGGTCGGCCGTCACCGCCCGCGCCTTCCTGCCCGCCCTCCTGGAGAGCCGCGGCTATCTGCTCCAGATCGCCTCGCTCGCCGCGATCACGCCCGCGCCGATGATGACCGCGTACACGGCGTCCAAGTCGGGCGTCGAGGCGTACGCGCACAGCCTGCGGGCCGAGGTCGGGTACCAGGGCGTACGCGTCGGGGTCGGGTATCTGTCGTGGACCGACACCGACATGGTGCGCGGGGCCGATCAGGACGACGTCATGCGGGAGTTGCGGCAGCGGCTGCCGTGGCCCGCCAACAAGACGTACCCGCTGGGGCCGGCCGTCGACCGGATCGTGGCCGGGATCGAGAGGCGGGCGAGCCATGTGTACGGACAGTGGTGGCTGCGGGGGATGCAGGGGGTGCGCGGGTACCTTCCGGCGCTCATCGGGACGGTCGGGCAGCGGGAGATGCGACGGTTCGGGCCGCGGCTGGGGAGCGTCGCGAAAGGGCTCGTCGGTGCAGGTGGGGAGGCTGATCAGGCCGGGCGGGACACGGTGCGTCACCGACCGTAACTGATCGAAATGCGCGCAATGTCTGTGCATGTAACTCTGGTCGAGGCCCAACCCCCTCACCCACAAACGGGAGTGAACCTCATGGCCATGAAGGACCAGTTCCAGGACAAGACCGAAGAGCTTCAGCGCAACGCGAAGCAGAAGCTCGGCGAGCGGCGCGACCAGGCGGGCGAGCGTGGTCAGCAGATGCCGCAGCGTGAGCGGCCCGCGGAGCGGGAGCGGCCGGACCGTGAGCGGCCGGAGCGTGCCGAGCGCACGGAGCGGCGTACGCCTGAGGACGCGCAGCGTTCCCAGGGTGCGCGGGAGCGGCTCGACGAGTTCGACGTCTGAGCTGACGCTTCTGTTCGGCCTTGGCCGGAATTGACGTGGGGTGCCCTTACTTCTCTGGGGCGCCCCACGTTTCTTGTTGCCGTAGGTGGCGGTGGGTTGTCGGGTGCGGGTGGGTGGGGGCCGGCCGCGCCGTTCCCCGCGCCCCTGAGGGCGAAGGACTGCGCCGTTCCCCGCACCCCTGTGGGGGCTGGGGCGGGTGGGCCCCGTCAGGGGCGCGGGGGACTGCGCGGCCAGCCACGACGGTGCCGCAGGTTCAATACGCGTCGGCCAGTTCCCCCCCCGCCGGGAGGCGGTTACGTTCGGGGTGGGAGTGGCGGGCGGGATCTGTCGGGGAGATCCGTGTACGGGGGCGGGGTGGCCGCGGGGTGGGTGGACAGGAGGTCCAGGGCCAGGCGGACCGCGTCGTCCAGTTGGGCGTGGCGGCCCTCCGCCCAGTCCAGTGGGGTGCGGAGGACTTCGAGGTCAGGAGTGACACCGTGGTTCTCCACGGACCACCCGTACGCGTCGAACCACGCCGCGTTCATCGGGACCGTGATCACCGACCCGTCCCCCAGCACATGGCGGCCGGTCATCCCCACGACCCCGCCCCACGTGCGCTGCCCCACCACCGGCCCCAGCTTCAGCAGTTTGAAGGCCGCCGTGATCATGTCGCCGTCCGACGAGGTCATCTCGTCGGCCAGGGCGACCACCGGCCCGCGCGGGGCGTTGGACGTGTACGACACCGGCTGCGCGTTGCGGGTCAGGTCCCAGCCCATGATCGTACGGGTGAGTTTCTCGATGACCAGCTCGCTGATGTGGCCGCCCGCGTTGCCGCGTACGTCGACGATGAGGGCGGGCCGTGACACCTCCATGCGCAGGTCGCGGTTGAACTGGGCCCAGCCCGAGCCGCCCATGTCGGGGATGTGCAGGTATCCGCACCGCCCGCCGCTCAACTTCCGTACCACCTCGCGCCGTTTGGCCACCCAGTCCTGGTAGCGCAGGGGGCGTTCGTCGACGAGGGGGACCACCGCGACCCGCCGCGCACGCCCCTCGCCTCCCGGGTTCTCCGGGGTCTCCGAGGTCTCCGCCGGGGTGAAGGTCAGCTCCACCGTCGTACCGCCCGCCCCCGCGAGCAGCGGGAACGGGCCGGTGACCGGGTCCACCGGGCGGCCGTCCACATGCGTGAGCCGCGCGCCCTCACGAATCCCCGTACCCGCGAGCGGTGAACGCGCCTTGGAGTCGGAGGAGTCGCCGGGCAGGATGCGCTTGACGATCCAACCGCCGTCCCGGCACGCGAAGCTGACGCCGAGCAGACCCTGCGGGCGCTGATAGTGCGCCGGGCCCTCGTTGCGGCGCGCGGCGACCACGTACGCGTGCGAGGTGCCCAGTTCACCCAGTACCTCGCGGAGCAGGTCGGCGAACTCGTCGGGGGACGCGACCCGTTCGACCAGCGGACGGTACTGGTCAAGGACGCCCGGCCAGTCGATGCCGCACATGCCGGGTTCCCAGAAGTACGCGTGGATGAGACGGCCCGCCTCGGCGTACGCCTGGCGCCACTCGGCGGCCGGGTCGGCCTCGTGCAGGATGCGGCGCAGGTCGATCCAGACGGTCGAGTCGCCGTTGCCCGACTCGGTGGACGGGACGGCCCGCAGCTCTCCCTCGTCGACCACGACGAGCCGGCTGCCGTCGCCGCTGGGCGCGAACCAGTCCAGGTGGCCGACGAGTTCGGACTTCTTCGCCTTGGAGATGTTGAAGTACTCCAGGGTCGGCCGGCCGCTCGTGTCGTCCGGGTTCGCGAACGTCTCGCCGAGCGCCCCCGAGATCGGCCAGCGCAGCCAGACGAGCCCGCCGCCCGCGACCGGGTACAGCGCCGAGTACTTGGACGCCGTGACCGGGAACGGCGTCACCCGGCTCTCCAGCCCCTCGGTCTCGACGGTCACCGTGCCGCCCACCGCGACCCCGTCCCCGCCTCCCTCGTCGTCCAGGCCTCCCGCCGCGGGGCGGCCCTCGGGGGTCAGCGCGAACGGGGACGGGGTCGCCGAGGACAGCGGTACGAGGTAGGGGCGGCAGCCCAGTGGGAAGGAGAGGTCGCCGGTGTGGACGTCGTACACCGGGTCGAAGCCGCGCCAGGAGAGGAAGGCGAGGAAGCGGCCGTCGCGGGTGAAGACCGGGTTCTCGTCCTCGAAACGGCCGTTGGTGACGTCGACGACCGTGCGGGCGCCGGGTCCCTCGATGCGGGCCAGTTTGATCTGCCGGAGTGTGCGGCCGATGCCCGGATGCGACCAGGTAAGCCAGGTCCCGTCGGGGGAGAAGGCGAGGTCGCGCACGGGCCCGTTGACGGACCGGACGAGTTCCGTGACCGCACCGGATCCGCCCGCCTCCTCCATCCCCGCGTTCCCGTCCCCGCCCTCATCCCCGCCTCCGTTCCCGTCTCCGTTCACGGTGATCAGCAGCAGGCGGCCGTCCTCCGAGGCGATCGCCAGCCGTTCGCCCTTCGGGTCGGAGACGAGTTCCTGGACGCGGCCCAGTTGCCCGGAGGCCAGTCGGCGGGGCTCGCGTTCGCCCGTCGCGCGCGGCAGATACGCGATCTCCACGGCGTCCTCGCCGTCCGCGTCCGTCACGTACGCCACCTGCCCGCCGGAACCGAGCATCTCCGGCAGCCGGACACGGACGCCCGGGGTGTCGGCGATGGTGCGCGCCGGGCCGTCGCGGTGCGTGAGCCAGTACAGGCTGCCGCGTACGACGACCGCGCAGGCCCGGCCCGTCTCGTCCACGGAGATCCCGTCGACGTGCTGGGCGGCCGGCACCTGGTAGGGGCGGCGGCCCGCGCGCGGCCCGCCGAGCCGTACGTCGAGGCGGCGGGGCCGGGCGTCCGCGGCCAGATCGTCGACGATCCACACGTCGCCCGCGCACTGGTAGACGACCCGGGTGCCGTCGCTCGACGCGTGCCGGGCGTAGAAGGTGTCGTGGTCGGTGTGCCGCCGCAGGTCGGAACCGTCGTGCAGGCACGAGTACAGATTGCCGACGCCCTCGTGGTCGGAGAGGAAGGCGATCCGCCCGCCGACGAACATCGGTGAGTCCAGATGCCCGTCGAGACCGGCGAGGAGGCGCTGCCCGTGCAGCCAGAGCCGTCCGGTGGCGCCGCCGCGGTAGCGCTTCCAGGCGGCGGGCTCGTGCGGGGGCGTACCGGTGAGGAGGAGGGTCTTGCGCTCGCCGTCGAAGTCCGCGACCGCGAGGTCGGAGACCGGGCCCCACGGGAGTTTGAGGCCGGGGCCGCCGTCGACCGGCACGCGGTAGGCCCAGGTGAAGTAGGAGAAGGGTTCGCCGTGCGAGGCGACGGCGAGGATGTCGCAGCCGCCCTCCGCGTCGGGGGGCGACCAGCCGCAGACCTGGGTGTCGGCGTTGCCCCAGTAGGTGAGCCGCCGGGCCGGGCCGCCGTCCACCGGCGCCAGATGGATCTCCGGTACGAGGCTGCGCCAGGTCGTGTACGCGATGTGCCGCCCGTCGGGGGAGAAGCGCGGGTGGCTCACCTTCGTACGGTCGACGGTCAGCCGCCAGGCGCGGCCGGGGCCGTCGAGGGGGGCCACCCAGAGGTCGTCCTCGGCCGCGAAGCAGAGGCGGTCGCCGCTGAGATGCGGGAACCGCAGATAGGAACCGCCGCCGCTCTCGACCGCCCGCCCGCCGCCGCCTCCGGCCGACTGCCCCCTGCCGCCTCCGGCCGCGGGCCCGTCGGCGCCCCCGGCCGGGTCGTGGGCGGTGGGCCGGGCCTCGGTCGCGTTCTCGCGCTCGTACTCGTACTCGTCGCTCACCTCCCCATGCTTTTCCGGGGGGCGGGGCCCGGCAACTCGTGGTCGCGGGGAAACGCGTGACCCAGCACACGTACGAAACGGTTTCGTTTCGTTGACATGCAGGGTATCTTCCTAGGAGTACGAGACAGTTTCGCATCGGTGGAAGCGGTGAATCGGGATGGCTGAGACAGCAACGACGCGTCGCAGCCGGCTCTCGCCCGAGCGCGAGGCCGAGCTGTACGAGGCCGTGCTCGACCTGCTCCGGGAGGTCGGTTACGACTCCCTGACCATGGACGCCGTGGCGACCCGCACCCGGTCCAGCAAGGCCACCCTCTACCGCCAGTGGGGCGGCAAGGCCGAACTGGTCGCGAGGTCGGTCCGGCATCACAAACCGGTCGGCATCGCCAGCGTGGACACCGGTTCCCTGCGGGGCGACCTCCACGCGATGACGACCCGCCAGGACGACTGTGAGATGGAGCAGAACTCCTCCCTGATGCGCGCCCTGGGGACGGCGGTGCACTCGAACCCCGATCTGCTGGCCGCCCTGCGGGAATGGCTGGTCGAACCGGAACTGGAAGAGATGCGCCAGGTGGTGCAGCGTGCCGTCGACCGCGGCGAGGTCCGTGCCGACAACCCCGCGATCGGCTACCTGCTGCACATGATCATCGGGGCCTTCGCGGCCCGGACGATGATCGACGACGAGCCACCCACGCAGGCCTTCCTCTCCTCGTACATCGACGCAGTGGTCATCCCCGCCCTCGTCGCCTGACCCCCGCACTCCACTCCGTAGCCCGGCCCTTTCGCTCACCTCACGCGAACATCACGCACGCCTCCCCGGCGCACTGACACACGCACCTGCACCTGACGCGACCGCTCACGTCGTCGGGCCGATGATCCCTGCCCCGATCCTGCCCTGATGCCTGGATCCTGCCCTGATGCCTGCCTCGACGCCGGCCATCACCGACTGACCGGGAGTACGCCCTCGTGGCCACGTTCCTCTACAAACTCGGCCGAATCGCCTTCAGGCGACGGCACTTCGCCGTCCTGATATGGGTGGCGCTGCTGACCCTCGCGGGCGTCGGAGCGGCCTCCGCGCCCCCCGCGGGCACCACCTCCTTCTCCATCCCCGGCACCGAGGCGCAGAAGGCCTTCGACCTGCTGGAACAGCGTTTCCCCGGCGCCAGCGCCGACGGAGCGACCGGGCGCATCGTCTTCAAGGCGCCCGAGGGCCAGAAGATGACGGACGCCGACAACAAGGCGACCGTCGCGAAGACCGTGCAGGCACTGGGCGACGGCTCCGAGGTCGTCTCCGTCACCGACCCGTTCACGACGAACGCCGTGAGCAAGGACGGGACGGTCGCCTACACCTCGGTGCGCTACGACGCCCCCGGCATGGAACTCGCGGACTCGACCAGGGACGCCCTGGAGGCGGCCGGCGAGAAGGCCCGTGACACCGGGCTGACCGTCGACGTCGGAGGCGACGCGCTGGAGGCCGGCGCCGAGATGGGCGCGACCGGCGAGATCATCGGCCTCGCCCTCGCCGCGGTCGTCCTCGTCGTCACCCTGGGCTCGCTGGTGGCGGCCGGACTGCCGCTGCTGACGGCGATCATCGGCGTCGGGATCGGCGTCTCCACCATCACCGCGCTGGCCAGCACGTTCGACCTCGGCGACACCACCTCGACGCTCGCGCTGATGATCGGCCTCGCGGTCGGCATCGACTACGCGCTGTTCATCGTCTCCCGCTACCGGGCGGAACTGGCCGAGGGCCGCGGACGTGAGGAGGCGGCGGGCCGCGCCACCGGCACCGCCGGCTCGGCGGTGGTCTTCGCCGGTCTCACGGTCGTCATCGCCCTGGCGGGCCTCTCGGTCGTCAACGTCCCGATGCTGACCAAGATGGGCCTCGCCGCGGCGGGCACCGTCGTGGTCGCCGTCCTCATCGCGCTGACCATGATCCCCGCGCTGCTCGGGTACGCCGGCAGGAAGATCAAGCCGGCGGGCGAGAAGGGCAAGGCGTCCAGGAAGGACAACGCGTCCAGGAAGGACAAGGGCAAGGCGCGCGCCACCAGTACGTCCGGCCCATCCGATGCGTCCGGTACCTCCGAGAAGCCGGCCAAGCCCAACATGGGCACCCGCTGGGCGAGCTTCGTCATCCGCCGCCCGGCCGCCGTGCTGCTGCTCGGTGTGGTCGGCCTCGGCGTGATCGCCGTACCGGCCACCCAGCTGGAACTGGGCCTGCCCGACGACGGCTCGCAGCCGACGTCCACGACGCAGCGCCGGGCGTACGACCTGCTGTCGGACGGCTTCGGCCCCGGCTTCAACGGCCCTCTGATGATCGTGGTCGACGCCAAGAACAGCGACGACCCGACCGCCGCCTTCACGTCCGTGACCGACGGGATCAAGGGCCTCAAGGACGTCGTGACGGTGACCCCGCCCGCGCCCAACAAGGCGGGCGACACCGCGACGATCACCGTGATCCCCGGCTCCAAGCCGTCCTCGACGCAGACCGAGGACCTGGTGCACGCCATCCGTGGCCAGAGCGCCGACATCAAGGCGGACACGGACGCCGAGGTGCTGGTCACCGGCACCACCGCGATGAACATCGACTTCTCGCAGAAGCTCAACGACGCGCTGGTCCCGTACCTGGCCCTGGTGGTCGGGCTGGCCTTCCTCCTCCTGATCGTGGTCTTCCGCTCGATCCTGGTCCCGCTCAAGGCGGCGCTCGGGTTCCTGCTGAGCGTGCTCGCCGCGCTCGGCGCGGTGGTCGCGGTCTTCCAGTGGGGCTGGCTGGCCGGACTGATCGGTGTCGAGGAGACCGGCCCGATCATGTCGATGATGCCGATCTTCATGGTGGGCGTGGTCTTCGGCCTCGCGATGGACTACGAGGTGTTCCTCGTGACCCGGATGCGGGAGGCGTACGTCCACGGCGAGTCGCCGAGCCAGGCCATCGTGACCGGTTTCCGGCACAGCGCCCGGGTCGTGGTCGCCGCCGCGATCATCATGATGGCCGTCTTCGGCGGCTTCGTCGGTGCCAGTGACTCGATGATCAAGATGATCGGTTTCGGTCTCGCGATCGCCGTCTTCTTCGACGCCTTCGTGGTTCGCATGGCGATCGTGCCGGCGGTCCTGGCACTGCTCGGCAAGCGGGCCTGGTGGCTCCCGAAGTGGCTGGACCGCGCCCTGCCGAACGTGGACGTCGAGGGCGAGGGCCTGCGGGCCCTCGACGACGGCCCCGCGAAGGACGCGGCCACGGACGAGGACCGGGAGCTGGTACGCGTCTGACGCGACGGCTCCGGCGATGACCAGCCGGTGGAACCGGTGACGAGCGGCCGGTGCAGCCGGCCATGACCAGCCGGTGAGGGCCCCGTGGGGACGGGCGGCCCTCACCGGCTGCTTCGTTGTGGCGGCCGGTGCGGCACAGCCCATTCGACGCAGCCCATTCGACGCAGCCGGTTCAGCGGAGCCGGTGCCGGTCGGCCCACGCGGACACCGCGGCCGCTATCTCGGCGGGACGGTCCTCGGGCGCGTGATGGCCCGCGGCCCCGCAGTGGACGCTCTCCAGCGAGGCGATGTGCTCCTCGCACCAGCGGGCCGTTTCTGGGCCTATCAGCAGGGTCGGCGACCCCTCGAACGTCATGAGCAGTTTCGGTACGTCCTCGCTCTTCGCGAGCCAGGCGTCGTACGCCTCGATACGGGTGATCAGCCCGGCCGGGTCCCCGCCGAGCGGCAGTTGCCGGGCCCACTCCAGGACGGGCCTGCGGCTCTCGGGGGTCGGGAAGGGGGCGAGGTAGGTCTCCAGGACCTCGTCCGCCACCGGGGTGAGGACACCGCCGGTGAACGCCTGCCGGACGAACAGGTTCCGCTCCAGCACCAGTTCCTCGCCGGTGCCCGCGGCCCGGATCGTCTCGGAGCGCTTGCGCGCCTGCTCGGACAGGTCCTCCCAGGCCATCGGCTTGACGATGGACTCCAGGAAGGCGAGCCCCAGCACCCGCCGGGGATGCCGGGACGCCCAGTCGAAGGCCAGTGCGCCGCCCCAGTCGTGGCCGACGAGGACCACACGGTCCAGGCCGAGCGCGTCGAACCAGGCGTCGAGATATCGGGCGTGGTCGGCGAACCGGTACGCGATGTCCGGCTTGCCGGAGCGCCCCATCCCTATCAGGTCCGGTGCCAGGAGGCGTCCGGCGCCGACGCCGGGCAGCACGTTCCGCCACAGGTGCGAGGAGCTCGGGTTGCCGTGGAGGAAGACGAACGTCGTTCCGCTGCCCGACTCCTCGTGGTGCATCGCCGAGTCGAGAACACGGGTGTCGGGCATGTCGAGCCGTCCTTCCGTCGGATTCTGCGGGTCCTAGGGGTCGAGTGGGGTGTCCAGCAGGTCGGTGAGGGTGCGTTCGAGTTCCGTGGTGCGGGGGTCGCCCAGCCCGCCGAGCGAGGCGAGCAGCTGATCGAGCAGCACCTGTACGGCGTCGATGGCCGGCCGTACGGTCGTGCGCCCCTCCTCGGTGAGGGCCAGCCGCACGACCCGGGTGTCCTCGGTGTCCCTGGTGCGCGCGACGAGTCCGGCCGACTCCAGGGCGCGGGCCAGCTTGGACACGTACAGCGCCTCAAGGCCGGTGTGGTCGGCGAGCTCCCTCTGACTGGGCGGCCGGCCGGTTCGCTCCATGCCGGACAGGGAGGCCAGCAGCACGTACTGGGCGTGCGTCAGATTCAGGGGCGCCAGGGCCTGGTCCACGGCGACGCGCCACTTGTTGGCCAGGCGCCAGACCAGATAGCCGGGGGTGGGGGCAGGCCCCTTCGGTCTCTCACTCGCGGCTCCGCTCCCTATCTCGCTGCCGGTCTCGCTCATGAGAAATACAGTACATGGCTACTATGTTCATGGCTACTAATATTTCGGAGAGGGCGGAGAGGGCGGGGGCGCCGGTTCCTGGCAACCCGTTCGCATGCCTCGTACACGCACCGCTAGCGTGCCGGGTATGACGACGAGCGCCACTGACGGCACCGAAGAGTCCGGAGCACACCCCCGTTTCGCCGAGGCCGTGCGGAATCTGGGTCTCGACGACCTGCTTCCGCGGATCCGCCGCTTCCCGGAGGCGACCCGCACCGCCGCCGAGGCCGCCGCGGCACTCGGCTGCGAGCTCAGCGAGATCTGCAAGTCGCTGATCTTAGCCGCGGACGGCGTTCCGGTCCTCGTCCTCATGGACGGCTCGTCCCGCGTGGACCTCGAACTCGTCCAGCACGCGCTGGGCGCCGAGAAGGTCACCCGGGCCAGGGCGGATCTCGTACGGGAGACGACCGGGTACGCCATCGGTGGCGTGCCGCCCTTCGGGCACCGCAGCAAGACCCGTGTCCTGGCCGACCGTTCGCTGCTCGGCCACGACATCGTGTGGGCCGCGGCGGGCACCCCGTACACCGTGTTCCCGATGGCCCCCAGGACCCTGATCGACCACGCCGGCGGCACCCTGGTGGACGTCCGCGAGCAGACCGCGTGACCCCGCTGGTCACCGCGGCCGTCCTGCTCGCGGCGATCACCCACGCCAGTTGGAACGCGATAGCCCACCGCATCACCGACAAGCTCGTCGGCTTCACGCTGATAGCGGGCGGCGGGGCGCTCATCGGCCTGGTCATGGTGCCGTTCGTACCGTTTCCCGCGGCGGAGGCCTGGCCGTACCTGCTCGCCTCTGCGGTCATCCACGTCGTGTACTACATGCTGCTGATGCGGTCGTTCCGGCTGGGGGACTTCGGGCAGGCGTACCCCATCGCGCGCGGCACCGCGCCCCTGGTGGTCACGCTGCTCGCCGCCCTCTTCGCGCACGAGGTGCCCGACGGCTGGGCGGCCGCGGGCATCGCCGTGTCGTGCGCGGGGCTGACCGGCGTCGCCCTGTGGGGCCTGCGCGGGAAGCGGCCCGACTGGGCGGCGATCGTCGCGGCGTTCGCGACCGGCCTGACCATCGCGGCGTACACGGTCGTGGACGGCCTGGGCGTACGCGCCTCGGGCTCCTCCCTCGGCTACATCGCCTGGCTGATGGCGGTGGAGGGCGTGGCCGTCCCGGCGTACGCGCTGTACCGCCGGCGCGGCGAACTCCTGGGCATACTCCGGCCGTTCGCCGGGCTGGGGCTCCTGGGTGCCGCGCTGTCCGTCGCCGCGTACGGCCTGGTCCTGTGGGCCCAGACCCGCGCGGAACTGGCCCCGGTCGCGGCCCTGCGCGAATCGTCGGTCAAGTCTGGCTCATGCGGCAATAACTCTGCTGTTCAACATGCCTCATGGCCCCAGTTGTGGAATCTGATGTCCGTTGGGCCCCGCGCCTGTTGAGAAGCAAGCCAGACGTCTGCGATCCTCCCGGCATAGACGCGTGCGGGGTGGGTTCATGGCCGATGTCTGGAACATAGTGAGCACCGGGATCGCAGCTGGTGGTGTGGGTGTTGCCGTCGCGGCACTGTGGATACCGCACCGACGGGCTGTAAAGGCGGATCAAGAAGACACGGATCGAGTGGCTAAAGCAGCTCATGGCCGAGCCTCCTTGGTGATCGCGTCAGTTCCGTGGTCCAGCGGTATGACGTTTGACGTCTGCATCACCAACGGAGGTTCAAGCCCCATAGGTGATGTTGAGGTCCTGGATGTTCGTCAGTCGCCGTCACACGATGCGGTGGGTTGGCGCTTGGACCTCGACACCAGGCCGAACGCAAAGATCGCATGTGTCCTTCAGCCACAGCAGACGCTGACGGCGAGAGTGCAACTGATCGATCCAGCCGGCGAGGCAGTCCGTCCCGTCCCTGACGCACGAATCGTGATCGTCTTCGGGTTTCGGGATGCAGAGGGTCAGTGGTGGAAACGAGAGATCGGGAGGCCACCTCAGCCGTGGGAGGCCAGGTCAGTCAGCTGACTGCCTCTTCGACCTCTTTGATTAAGTCAGGTTCAAGCGGTAACAACGATGAAAAATGTGTGCGATTTTCGTGAGATTCCAGTGCTTCAAGAAAAGCACTTATCCAGGGTAGCCTTAAATGGTATCTCGAACTTGTTCGACTAATAATTTCCTGCGAAGCGAGACTCGGCGGCAATCGTCATAAATCCTCCAATCCATCGCGCAATTCGCCAAGCAGGTGAATTTGCTCCTGCTTTCCCCTTTTTCGAGAATTGGGATCATTGACCGAAACAAGGCCAGCTTCAGCCAAGTCCGCCACCAGAATGCGAGCAACACCAAGAGGAATTGAAAGTAAGGCTGAAACTTCAGCTACAGACTTACTTTCCACACAGAGGCGGCAAATCCTCGAATGTTCTGGAAGTAGTCCTACTAGATGCTCTTGATCTGCTGTAGTGGTGACTAAAGATTCGATGGAAAGATCATAGCGCGACCTTGTGCGGCCTCCAGTCATGGCGTAAGGCCGAAGCAACTGCGGATCCCCGTCGTCAGACGGGGATGACGTATGCCTCTCGTCCTCACTGGGAACATAGGGGCGAAATCCTTGGATTGGCGCGTATGAAGAGCTAGAAGCCTCATCCAGGTCCGCGCCACTTGTTTCCGCGCGCCTCAACAGATCCGATTTAAGTTTACTTAGAGATCGAGCGCCAGAATCCCGCGTTGCCGGGTCTAAAGCAGTAAGTCCGAGAATTGTGCGGCGTAACATTCGTGAGACGCTACTCGGCATCTCCTCGAGCGCGCTGAATCCAGCGGAGTACGGAGCGCTACCCGCTAGGCTCGCAAACAGAATACATCCAAGGGAGAATAAATCCGAGTTTCTATTAGGTGGAACCTTGCCTGCCTCCGGTGGTGAATACTGAGATATGCTCTGTGTACTCCATGTGGAAGAGAAAGAGCTTTTCACCTTCGCAATACCCGTCGGGCCGATTACGATATTTTCGGGTTTAAGGTCGCCATGAGCTAAGCCCGATCCGTGCAAGGCGGATAGTGCTGAATCGATTTGAAACGCCAGCGCTTCGGTAAATCCCACTCCAAGCTTTCCCTGTTCCTGCATATAGTCCTGCAAGGACAGTCCAGTTGGCTCCTCGGTCGCAACATAGAGTGATTCATACTCGCTACCCACATGATACAGAGATACTAAATGCTGTGGCTCTGCTCGGTGAGCTTGTCGATATTTCTCTGCCCAGTTGGAGGCGCCCCTATCTGATCCTTGACCTAAGGATTGAAATTCGCTCACGGACACCAGACGACGTGCTTCTTGATCCCAAGCTTGCCATTTTTTCTCACGCACCCCCGACGACAGAAGCTGATCTAGACGGAATCTTCCTGCCACGACACGAGCTGACTGCTCGTCATCGTTTGCAACGGACGAACTCACATCAGCTTGAATGCCAGCCAATCGACCAATTGTATCTGTTTCGGAGGTGCGATCAGTTTCGGCAAATGGGATCGCGCCTTCCTTAACATATAGGTCTTTCACGGCATTGCTTGTGACCTTCACTGCTTGGAACGTTCTAACCGCTGCGGAACGTTCGATAAAATCGGCTACCTGACGCCGGACAATTTCTTGAACTGCTGTAACATCCTCGCGAAGCTGCGCTCCAAGCAACGCTTCCCGGACTCCAGGAAGGAACTGGAATTCGAATCGATCGATATCGGCAGCTGATTGAATTCCTGCCCATGACTCAAAAAGTCCACCGAGCGCAACTTCAGCTAGGTGGCTATGCTCGGAGCGAGGCATCATTACACGGCGCACAAGCGTCATAACTGGCAGCGTCAAAGGCACTGCTGATAGATAACCCGCAAGTTCTTGAGCAGCAGGAGAAGAGTTTTCTTGAAAATTACGAAAAGTGCTTACGGGGTCAGAGACCGCTTGGTTAGGAGAATTCACCGCGGCTCCTTGTTCTGTGGCCGAGATATCACGTTCTAGAATCAAGCAAGGGACGTGGTTCCACTCTCCGGAGCCAGCCACAATTGTGGCGAGAGCTGCAATACCTTTCGGCGAAATTTCCAAAACCGGGATGGCGACTTTATCAAAAAATCTGGACCAATTCTCAGATCGTCGTCGTTTTCCTTGTGGAGGTGTAAGCCGCCATGATGTGTTTGGTGCAGCCGGGTAACCTGGTCGAACTAGACCACCGATAGGGTGCACAGCGCACCGTGTCCAAAGACGTGGTGCAAGAACATTCAAAATGGCAAGCGGCCCATGAGACGCCCACTGTCGCATGATACTGGCCAAGCTCTGGCTTTTCCATCGTGAAGCAACTGTGTCAGAGACAATTAAAACGAGTTGGTGGCCGGCAGGGTCAGATACTTCCTGAGGCGGCCTAGGTTCCCCGCGTGTAGTTCTTGAAACTGTGTGCGCTTCCTGTCCGTCTCCGTGACTTAAATACCAGACTCGCACATCTCGAAAAACACCGGTAAGGGTTAAAGCCCGGCGTAGCTCGTCTACAAGATCATTCCATAACAACATCGAATGATGAGTATCAATAATCAGCGCAAGATCGAGCCAATGCCCCTTCTGTGGTTTGAACACAGGAACCATCATGCGTTGTTCAACACTCGTCGTTACGGTTTGCTCTTCATCGAGCTCCGTAACGCCGCCGTTAGTCAGCGCTCGGCGCCCAAGCGGTCGAAGTGCGCGCATGATTTCTAGCGGGTTATCCAGAGCGGGCGCACGTTGAACAAGAACTAGCCCGCCTGCCGGACTTTGCGATGCATGAGGTGTCTTGGCTTCGGCATCAGTATTAAAGTAGCGCCTAACCTCTGCGGCGGTGCCGTTCTCGCGAGTAATTTCTGGGACTGGGATTGGCAGCGTGGAATTCGAATACTCAGGAACACGACGAGGAACATTGGGTTCACTCGATTCAGCATTAATAGTACGTGTGGCTAGCCAAAGGATCTCTGCTACCTCTTCAGGGCCCACATCGACACCTGCAGCGATTAAAGCCGAATACAGCTTATCAATCATACCTACCCCAGGGTGGGACCTGTAAGACGTTGTAGTACCGTCTCTAGAAAGTGAGACTGATCTGTGGCATCTTGCCAAGCGCCAGACAAGCGGAGTTGCACAGCATTAAGAAGTTGGTCGGTAGCAAGATCCCCCTCAAGGCGACGGTTAATGAACGCATCAATAATGTCCTGATACTGGGCCATTGCATCATCGCTCTCGAGTTTCATGCGTTGGCGCACAATTTGTGTCAGTTTTTCTTTGCTTGGAGGACCCATATGCAATCTGATACACCTACGCAGAAAGGGAGGAGGGAAGTCTCGCTCCCCGTTACTCGTTAGAATTACTATCGGAAAAGTTGAGCAACTAATCTTCCCTCGCGGTACGTTCACACCAGTTTCAGGGTCGTCCTCGGTCCCGACGCGAACTTCGGGATGGCGGGCTGCAACTCGCGCTAGCTCAGGAACATCAAAAGATCCTTCCTCGAAAACCGTCAGGAGATCACCCGGCAAATCTATATCGCTCTTATCGATCTCATCGATAAGCAACACGCGCGGCATATCATGAGGAATCAACGAAGTTCCAAGCGGTCCCAAACGGAGATAGCGTCCGATGGACGGATCAATGGAGGCAGATTCGGATTCGAAGCTACGCAGATTTGCGTCATGAAGACGTCCGATTGCATCGTATTGGTAAAGACCGTCACGGAGAGTGGTGCGGCTAGTAATCGGCCAATGAAGAACCGGGCCTAGTTGGAGGTCTGCTGCAATACTGTAGGCGAGTGTGGACTTTCCGGTACCGGGCTTACCGGTGATCAATAGCGGACGCCGAAGGTAGAGCGCTGTGTTTACTGCATCGATCTCTGCGGCATCTGGCACGTAACCTGAGCCTCGCCGGCAGGTCTCTTCCCATGCTGCGCCGTGAGTTCCGGGAGGTTCGTACGATGGGTCCGGTACCCCAGTAAAGGACCGCCAAGGCGGTTGTTGCTCCGCTAGCCTGATATTCTTATCATTTACGCTTCCAAGGCCTTGATAGATCCACCAGTCCCTCATGTCAAAGGTCTCCTCTCTGGTACACGCTCGGGGTCGTCCCACATCAATGCCATCGGTTGTATTGTGTTGCTACTGCTATCGATTAATCCCGGAGATTGTGGAATACGTGCCATCTTCAGTACGCGAGGCAATCGGTTGAGGTCCATCAAGCCAGCATCGTTAAGCGTTTGTGTAACGTAGCGGGCAGCTGTTCCTTGGCCGTAGCTTCTGGACCATACGGCAATCGGTACACCCGAATCTAGAACAGCATCAAGAGTATCCATCAGATGCCCAGAAGAAACTTCTGCGAGAATACAAACAGGCGGCGCGTCAGCTTGTAGATGTAAGCTCAGTGACGTAGAGACTTGATCGTCGGTTAGGCTATGAACCGCTTTCGGGTGGAGTCCACCGTGGACCTTAAACCAATCCCATTTGCGGCGCCAGTGCTCGCCAGCTATGCCGTCTCGCTCGTCTGGACATCTCATTACGATTTCGTACACATGCCCCAAAACTACCGGTTTACCGCGCCGTCCGATTGGTAGACGCCAAGATTCAAATTCCTCCACAAGCAGTTCGTATGGAGTATGGAATTCGATCCGGCTCAATCCGTAAGCACGTTTAGTCATTAGCTGCTCGCCGAGGCGGGCCTTCACGGTAGTAATGTCGACGGCATCGTCCGATTCCCAAACAGCCTCAAAGGCGTTACCGTGGTAGGTCCACATTCTTAGCCAATATTGACCGTTTCTCTGTTCATCCCTTCTTAACTGTACGTGAAGACTTGGTGGCTCTGGTTCGGGGCCGGGTGGTATAGGCACAGCGGAAGTTCTTAGCCGCTCGCATGTGGACGTAATCCATTCGTCGGCCACCCGCGACCAGGAAGCATCACTGGAACGCGCTGCGAGATACCGCATGAAAGGCATAACAAGAGGCATGTCTCGATGCCTACCTTGGCGTGAATTCAGGTCGCGTGTGATTCCAGCTAGGCCACCCGTTGGTAAACCCTGGTGTGCGGGGAAAATGCAATCTGAGATTTCAAACGCCCATCTGTAAGCGTCATATGAATGCGCTGGTGGAGTACGTTCCGCAAGAAGAGGTGCAAGTCCTTGCCAGGCGATCTGGTCTAATCTCATAGCTCCGGATTCAGCGGTTTCCTGGATAATCCAACGATCTCCAAAAATTGAGGAATCTGACCAGTCGCGATCGATGACAAATTGAGGGTGCTGCCAGGCTCGGTTCTGGGCGCGCAACACCTGAAGGTCGGCCTGTACGGCTTGGGCAACGCTGACTAGTTGCCGTACGGTGTCATCAAGGGTGCGCTTATCAAGCTGTTGTAGTAGGACGTCCGTGAACTGGCCGGCCCCGCGGTCAGCGAGGTTTTGGGCCATCTCGCCGGCATGAGCCGCATAAAGCGTAAATTGCCGACGCTTTGAATCGGGGCGTCCGCTTCCGTAGTCAGTTTGTCCAAAGGTAAGGTTTCGGGCTGCGTTCGCGTCAACTCGGCAAGCGTCTCCAATTATGATCTGCCGCGGAAACCTGCCCTTTGCAGGTCTGGCCGTTTTCCACCAGCGGAGAGCAGCTTCAAGATTGAGATGCTTCGTCCAATCGGCAGTCGCATCATAATAAGGTAATAGTAATTGATGACTTGCGTCTAGATAGCCATGTCCCGCCCAATAGATCCACAGAAGATCCCCGTCTTGTGCGGGCAACTCTTTGAAGAGGATTTGCTCGATATTCTCTCGAGTTGGTAAGGAATACTCGAAATTTAGTTGGCTAGTTCGCTCTTGAATGAGCGGAGATAGCATGAGGTGTAAGTTTTTTTCCGGTACCGCCGCGCGTTCTGTCAACCATTTCATGAAACGTATTGCGTCGCGGGTCGCGCCGGGTAGATTCCAATTAGGGCTAATCGCGTACGATTCTATCCCTACAATTAGTCCATAGACTCTTTGAGGATCCACCTGATCGGAGAGATTGATTTTCACTCGATAGCTTCAATCTCCTCGGCAATTCGATCGTACACCGAATCGAGTTTCCAGTAAGCGCTATGACTAAGAGGGAACGGCTGCCTACTGTTAACCTCATAGTCGATGACTCTATCTTGGTTGGGAAAAATTGGTTCCGCTCGGTAAGCTAGGAGATCTCTGCGATCGTAGATGTTCAGCCATCTGGGGAACCCTGGTGGCAAGGTTGCAGTAGGTGGGAGTCCCGTTAGTGCGCCTAATTCATGGAGGAATGGAGCTTGAGATCCGACGGTCACTAGGAGTCGCATATTGAGTAGCGGTTCTTGTTCAATGGCAGATAATGCAAGGCAGTCTACGAGGGCGACGCCGCCCAAACTGTGGCCAATCGCGACCGTAGGCTTGTCGCTGGCTGTGATGAGATTTTGTATGTGTTCCCGGAGAGGGCGCCCGCGAGTTTGATAGCGCAAGATATCGCCCATTGCTGGAACCCCTCCATTGGTTAATGGAGTGCGCCAGTGATCTAGAATTGGCTGCGTGGTTAACCGAAGAGCTAGCTTACCGAGAATCTCTGCTGGTCGTCCTCCGGGAGCACGTCCGGATCCGCCTAACCGGGTATTTATTGTATTGACTATGGAATCGCGTTCACCGCCTGTGCATAGAGCTTCATCACCGGCATCGCGTAAGGTCTGTGCCGCGACTGCGCGAGCTGTAGCTGTGACTAGTTCACTTACTGCATAAGGGTGGGATGCTGCTTGGCAGGCGTTTAGTAACTCTGATGACTCTGAAATTTTCTGGGTTGCGTCAAGAAAGACGTCAGTGGTTCCGGTGGCGTGCAGCAAGGTGCTGAGGTCATCACTAGTTGATATGCCCCGAGCCACTTCGAATAGGCGGTCGGCTACAACTTCTCCCTCAGACCTGACACCAGGAATTCCAAGCTCCTCGTTACTTGTGGAAAAGGTGGCGCTCAAAACTCGGAGCTCGCAAAGAGGGTCAGTCAGCAAAAGCTGCCATTCGGCAGACTCCTGATCGAATGGATCTCCGAAGTTGGCGATATCTCCCCGAGCTCCCCCACGGCGAGGGATGGAAGCGCCGCCTGCAGCTAGAACCGCGCCATACTGGGCTCCCCAGTAGCACGGGATTAGTTCGGCGTCGGGGAACCTCGCTACGATCCCTCCCGCGATCAACGAGAACAACTGCACAAAACGCTTGTGTCTCACGCCGGTGCCATGGACGAACATGAAGCGCAAGCGGATCTACCTTCCCCCGTAGTGCCTGTCTGCTTCATGCAGAATAGCGCTCACAACAGACATCTGCCCCTGGATCGCGGTTGTGCATCGGACAGATAGAGGTTCGGGCCCCGCGCGACTTACCTCAAGACCTTTTGACCAGTCAAGACGTGCGTTGCATGCGACTCGGTTGCGCCCCAATCCCTTAGGTACCGTCGTGGTCTGTCTGACGTGCGTCGGGTTGGTCACCCATGGGTGCGCGTCGGTTGATCGCATGTGACTAGGGGAGCTGGTACGGGCATGGCGGTTGACGCTGCTCGAGCGGAAGAAGGGTTCACGTCGGCGGGGGCTACGCGGGTGATGGTTGCCGCGTGCCGGGCTGCGGGGCTGGACGGCAGAGACGCGGAGTTGATCCGTCTCGGGGAGAACGCCCTGTTCCGGCTGGCCGCGGCCCCGGTTATCGTCCGCGTGGCCCGGGGTGAAGAGTGGTTACCGAAAGCGCGCGTTGAAGTGGCCGTCTCGCGGTGGCTGACGGGGGAAGGGTTTCCTGCTGCTCGCATCGTTGAGGATCTTGAGCAGCCGCTTCTTGTCGATGGTCATCCGGTGACGTTCTGGCATCTGATCGTTGAGGGTGATCGGAAGGCGACGTATGGGGAGTTGGGGGTCATCCTGCGTGACCTGCACTCCTTGACCGTGCCGGCCAGGCTGGCGCTGCCCGCGTTCGAGCCCTTCGACAAGCAAGAGCTGCGGATGAACCTCGCCGTGGTTCCGGAGGATGACAAGGCCTTTCTGCGGAAGCGGTGGCGGGAGCTCCAAGGCAAGTACGCGGAGCTGCGGTTCGAGACGCCCAAGGGGCCCGTGCACGGTGATGCTCACGTGCAGAACCTCATGGTCGACGATCAGGGGCAGGTCATCCTGATCGACTTCGAGAATTTCTGCTTCGATCATCCGGAGTGGGATCTGATGGTGACGGCCGTGGAGCATCACAGCCTTGGGTGGCAGACGGATGAGCAGTACGCCGACTTCGTGGCCGCGTACGGGCGGGATCTGTACGACTGGCCCGGGTACGAGACGCTGCGTGGTCTCCAAGAGTTCGGCATGACGACGTGGCTGATGCAGAACGTGCAGGAAGACGAGAAGACGGCGGCTGAGTACCGCCGGCGTATCACTGGGCTGCGTAATGACGACGGTCCGCGGGACTGGCGGCCCTGGTAGTTCCTACTCGTCGTCTTCCAGTCGGGCGAGAGCGTCGTGCACCTGGTCGTTGAAGGCGGCCACCGTCGGGTTTGTCGCGTGGGTGCTCACCTCGGCCTGGAAGTCGGTCACGTAGCGCAGGAAGCGGGAGGACTGGAGGCTGTCGCCACCGTCGACGGCCAGGCTGGCAGTGGTCACGGCGGCCTCCAGTTCGCCGTTCAGCAGATGGCTTTGGGCGAGCACCATGCGGCAGAAACCCAAGGTGCGGGCGTACTTCGGGTCGGTTTCGTCGACCGCGCGCTGAGCGGCCTCGACCGACTCGCGGCGCATCTTTAGGTCTCGGAAGCAGTGGCAGATCTCGCCCGTGAGTTCCGCGGAGTCGAAGTAGCTGAGCCAGCCTGGATCTTCGCCTGTGTCGGCGTGCTCGAAGTGGCGTTCCGCTTCGTTCATGGCCCGGCCAGCCGCGACCGGGTCGCCCGCGTTGGAGAGTGCGCGGGCTTCCATCGCTGAGTTCAGGGCCATGGCTCGTGGTGTGGCTCGGCCCTTCGCGCCCTCGACGGCGGCGCGTGAGAGCTGGATGGCTTGGGCGTGGTTGCCGAGGTAGTTCGCCTGGTGGCTGAGGTTGCCGAGGATGCGGGCGCCGAACATTCGATCGTCGATGACCTGCGACAGCCGCAACGTGGACGTCAGGTAGCGGTGGGCGAGTCGGTGGTTTCCCGTGTCGTACGCCGTCCAGGCGAGTAATTGCGAGACCTCGGCTGCGGCGCCGAAGAGCGCGTTGCCCACTTTCTCGCTGTAGCTGGCGTCCAGGAGCGGCAGGACTTCGTGGCGGAAGTAGTGGCGCAGGGCTTTGTGGCCGTGGCCTCCGCCGTACTTGAAGTCGAGCTGCATGAACATGCTGCCTGCGTCCCGGATCGCGCGCACGTCGCGCATGCCGACGCGTTGGTGAGCGGGCCTGTCGGCCTGGACGCCGTCGGGGCGGCCGATCATCCACGACAGGACGGCGGAGTTGAGGTCGGCGTCCGCGATGGCCAGTTGATCCGGGGATGGAGTCTCGGCGCGTTCTTCGGCAAGTCCGTCCAGCAGGGTGAGTACGTCGGGGACGGTGCCGGGGTAGCCGATCGGCTGCGGGGCTGTTGGCTGGGTGTGGTCGAGGAATCCGAGATCGCCGGGTGTGAGCCGGCGGCCCACTTTGCTGCCGAGCACGTCCGCCATGATCGCCACTGCTTGCGGTTGGATGCCTCCGCCGTTGCGCCAACGCTGGACGGAAACGTGCGTTGTTCCCAGCCCTGTGCCGCGTTGCGTGGCGGCGTCCCGCATCCGCCTTGCGAGGCCCTTGTTGGAGACCTTCGCTTCGCTCATGACAGCGGTTAACTGCGCGTTCGGCCCTCGGCTCATGCTCCCCTGCCCAGCCCGAGAATAACGGCGAGTATCCATCCTGTCACAGCAGTCTCGTTCTGAGGGGGTTCATCGGTGAACCCCCTTTGCCTTTACCGGTGTTCACGTGAACCCCCTGGTGAACGCTCCCGGCTGCGCCCTCTGCGTCGTGTACTGGCTTGCCAACAGCAAGCGGCGCCGTAGAGGCCCGTCGAGGGCTTCGGAAGGGGACCGATGGACGCCAAGAAGTCTGCGCACTTGATGAGTGAAGTGGACGCGTTCGCTCACTGGTATGTGGTGCCGGACCCGTCCTCTACTGGGCGCTTCCTGGCGCTGACGCTCTTTGCCGAGTTCCCCGACACCGTGCGCGTGGCGCGTGACATGACGGCCGCGTTCTTGCGTGGGGCTGGCGTGCGAGACGTCGTGGACGATGCTCGGCTGGCTGTCTCGGAACTGGTCGGGAACGTGGTGAACCACGCGGTGCCCGATCGTCACCTGGCGGAGCCCGGTTGCGCGCGGCGCGTCGATGTGACGTTCAAGCTGTGGCCGAAGTGGCTGTTCGTCGGTGTGGCAGATGAGGACTCGACGCCTCCCGTGCTCCCGGTAGGCGAGCCGTTCTCTCCGGGGCTGATGGGAGATCTTTCCGAAGCGGTGGTGCCCGACAGAGGGCGCGGGCTGCTGATCGTTCAGCGTCTGGCGGTGGCGGTGTGGTGGACACCGAGAGATCGGGGCGGCAAGACGGTCTGGTGCCGCTTCGACCTTGACCGCGAAGCCATGGACAGACCCGACTGATGATCTCCGGGCCGTCACCGTTCGTTCAACTCCCACGCGATCGGGAGTGGGCGGCGGCTCGGGAACCGGCCGGGGTGTGACTCCTCCGGCCAAAGGGGCGCGGTCCCCTGCACTCCTCCGGGGGCCCCCTCCCGGGCGGGGGGCCGCGCTTCACAACCTCATACCGAGACCGGACCACCCCCGCGCCTGGACAGCAACTGGGGTGGTCCGGAAGGGGACAGCGGTCCCCGGTGCCTGATGGTACCGGGGCCGTTGCTCTGCGTTCTGCCCTGGGCCAAAGGAAGTTGACGATCCGTTACCTAGATCAGGGCAGAGGTGGGCAAGGTGACTGGCGCGGATGAGGACCGGCTGAGGGACGGACTCGACATCGCAGGCGAGGACTGTGGTCTGTGGGTGCCGGGCGTCGACTACATGGCGGGCTGGCGTGAGGCACGGGAGGCCTCTGACAGGCTGAATCGGGCGCTCCTGCGCTCCGGATTCGAACTGTCGGACGTCCGGGCTGTGGCCTCGACGGACGGGGGCGGTCGCGGGGTCGTACGGGTCGCTGGTTGGCCGGATGCGGTGGAGAGACTCGCCGGTTTCCTGGAGACGCTCGTGGGCGGCGACGGTGGTGCCGCATGATCCGCTTTTTCCTGGATGGGCGGCGCGCGTGGGCACGTCGCCGGCCGCAGAGACTTTGGGCGGTAGCTGCCATGGGGCGAGTGACCAGGGGGCCTTACGCTCGCCCGGCGGATCGGGCAGGTACTGGACCTGCCCGCTGGTGTGCCCGATCGGCCCCCTGGTCTTCGAGGCTCGCCCCATGGGAGCTGCCTAAAGTCTCGGAGGCCGTCGACCCCCAGCCACGCGGGCCCCGGCCCGGCTCGGTGAGTCGACGTCTTACAACCTCTGGCGTGCTGCGGTGCGGGCAGTCGGGCGACCGGACGGGATCGGCGGTCACGCCGCACGCCCGGCCGGGGCGGCCGGGCTGCCCGGCGCGCCGCAGGCGCGCCCTTGAGGAAGTGAAGACGGTTTTGACCGATGGCCGTTGCCGATCATGCCGGGCGGCGTCGGGTGGTCTGCTTGTCGGCGGTGATCCGGTAGGCGAGTTCGGCGCGGTCCGCACCGACGCGGAACTCTTCGAGAATCAGCGGGCGGTCGTTGGCGCCGTGCGTGACGCGGGACAGGTGCAGGATCGGGGTCGCGTCCGGGAGCTGGAGCGTGGTGCGCTCGTCGGGCATCGGCATGTGGGCGCGGACGGTCTCCGACCACCACAGCTTGTGCCCGGCCTGGGTGAGTGTCCGGTAGACCTCGGTCGGCGTCTTGCCCGGCTCCTCCGCGAGCGCCGGGGCGCCCTCGGTGACCTCGAAGGGGATCAGCGTGCGGTGCATCGCACGGGTGCCGGTCTCAGGGTCGGTGAGCAGGCGGTCGCATCCGAACAGCGCTTCCTCCTTGTCCAGCGCGAGGAAGTGGCCCGTGGTCTTGGTCGTGCGCGTGCGGTAGGTGCTCGGCTTCTCGGCTTCGGTCCAGACGTCGCCGTTGGGCATGACGAACTGCCCATCGGACGTGCGGCTGATGCGGCGCTCGATCGTGAGCGCGGGTTGGCTGTCGGAGCGTACGAAGCTGCCCTTGCCGTGGCGGACATCGATCAGGCCTTCCGCGCGCAGGGCGGCAACGGCGTTGCGGACCGTGGGACGCGAGACCTGGTAGCGGGCCATGAGCTGAGCCTCGGACGGCAACAGGGAGTCCGGAGTGAACTCGCCCGACAGGATCGCCTCCCGGATGGCGGCGGCGACCTGCTGATAGAGGGCTCCGGGGCGTTGGATCTCCGTCATCTGGGCACCTTCGGGTCGGTGTCGTAGGCACGTCGCACGCGCGACATCACTCGTCAGCATAAGTAGTTGCACCCCCGCTGTACAGAACTCCATAGTCGTAACTCGTAAGGACAAGTGACGTCTGAATATGTCGGACGTCCCGACTGGCCAGGGAGGCCATGCAATGCAGTCCATACCCGTGGACACGGCGCGGCTCGGCGTACTGCGGTGCGCCATCGCGCCCGAAGCGAAGATCAGCAACTCCGAGACACAGGAGGTGAAGAAGGACCGCGACGGCCAGACCGTCTACACCGTGGCCGTCACGGTGCGTCAGGACCGGCGGCGTATCTCCGTGATCGAGATCGCGGTGAGCGGCGAGCCGAAAGGCATCGAGGAAGGACAGATCCTCAAGGTCACCGGGCTGGTGGCGTTCGCCTGGGCGATGGGTGACCGGCACGGGATCAGCTTCCGCGCGGACGCCATCACGCCCGTGCACGGCACCGTCTTAAAGGCCGGTGGTGCGTGATGAACGGTTCGATCGCGCTCGCCCTCGCACTCGCCGTACTGGCGTGGGTGCTCGTCGTCGGTGACCTGCTGCGGCGGCACCGTCCGGCCTGGCACTGGTACCTCACCGGATACCCGGCCACCACCTGCCGGGTGCTGTTCACCTGGCGCAAGGTCGCCCTGCTCAACGACCTCTCCGTCTCCCGCCGCCCGCCCCGCGGGCTGCTCGGGGACCTGGTGGTCAAGGGCGACCCGCTGCGGCCGGTGGCTCCGCGGATCTCCTTCCCGCGCGCCACCCGCCTGGGCCTGACCGTGGTGGTGCGCCTGCACGCGGGCCAGACCCCGGCCACGTACCTGAAGGCGGCTGACGCCTTCGTGCACGCCTGGAAGGTCCACGCGGTACGGGTCACCTCGCCGGAACGCGGACTCGTCCTGCTGACGGCGACCGCCACGGATCCGCTCCTGCGGCCGGGGCTCGCGACGGCTCCCGCCGCGCTGCTGTCCGCGCTCGTCGGCGTCCTGGAGAGCGGCGGCGCATGGGTGATGGATCTGCGGCTCATCCCGCACTGGCTCATCGCGGGCGCCACCCGCTCCGGCAAATCCACCCTGCTGGCCCGGCTCATCACCCAGCTCGCCCCGCAACCCGTCGCCCTGATCGGCATCGACTGCAAGGGCGGCATGGAACTGGGCCTGTTCACCAGCCGCTTGAGCGTGCTCGCGACCTGCCGACGGGAAGCGGTCGCGGTCCTGGGCGCGCTGGTGGTCGACATGCAGGACCGGATGAACGCGTGCCGCTCGGCCGGAGCGCGCTCCATCTGGGAGCTCCCCGAGACGCTGCGGCCGGTGCCGGTCGTCGTGATCGTCGACGAGATCGCGGAGCTGTATCTGTCGGACGGCAGACGGGAGAGCAAGGCGGAAGCCGAACAGTGCTCCGTCCTCCTCCTGCGGCTGGCTCAGCTCGGTGCCGCGCTCGGCCTGCACTTGGTCGTCGCCGGCCAACGCGTCGGTTCCGACCTCGGCCCCGGCGTCACCGCACTGCGTGCCCAGCTCGGCGGCCGGATCTGCCACCGCGTCAACGACCCCGGCACGGCAGAGATGACCTTGGGCGACCTCAACAAGGACGCGGTGACCGTCGCTCAGTCGATCACCGCCCAGGAACGGGGCGTGGCCGTGTGTACCGGACCGGACGGCGGCTGGAGCCGGGCCCGCTCGCACCTGACCACCACCGAAGAGGCCATCGCGGCAGCACAGCGGCACTCCGCGCTGGCCCCGGAAATGTCATTTGTCCGCCGCGCTCTCGCGGCCCTGGAAGGAGACGACAAGTGATCAGCGAAGGAACAGCGTTCACGTTCGCGGTGATCTTCGGGATCATCACCGTCCTCCTCGTCCGCTCCCGCGACGTACGCGCCTGGGAAGCGGTCTGCGTCGGCCTCTTCGGCATCTACCTCGGCCAGACCCCCGTGATCTTCACCGTCCACGGACTCGTCACCTGGTTCGTCACCGGCTTCTCCCACACCTGATCAGAAAGGACACGACGCCATGCCCATGCCTCGCGTGAGGTGCCCCTACTGCAAGGGCGACGGGGCCCGCAGGACCTGGACCGGACGACTGCGCCGCTGCCGCGTCTGCCGGGGCGCCGGAACCATCCGCTGAACCCACGAACCACCCCCGACCAGCCACAGGAGTGATCCACATGACCGACTGCGCGCCACCCACCACCACCCGTGCCGCTACGGCGGCCCACCCCGGAAGGTCACCACCATCACACCCGAGAACACCTCGGCTGACAGGCGCGCCACACTCGACCGCGCGGCGCGCCTGCGTCAGCTTCCCGAAGCAGACCGCGACGCAATCCGCATCGCCCAAGATCCCCAGTTCGCGCGCTGGCTCGGACAGCTCATGGCCACGGGCGGATGCGCTCACCCTGTGCACCTGTCCGGCTCGACGACCACCCTGGACGCGACGACCGGCGAGATCCTGCGCCACTACGACACTCGCGACGAACCGGGGGAGCGGCTCTCCGTCCGCTGCCGCAACAGACGGGCCACCGTCTGCGCCCCATGCTCACGCCTCCACGCAGGCGACACCTTCCACCTCGTCCGCGCTGGCCTGATCGGTGGCAAGAACGTCCCCGACGCGGTCCGCCATCGGCCCCGACTCTTCGTTACGCTGACCGCGCCGTCCTTCGGTCCGGTGCACCGTGCCGGAGACGACCGCTGCCAACCCCGACGGGATCGGACCAGCTGCGAACACGGCCGTCCCTTCGGCTGCGGCGCGGTCCATGACACAGACGGATCCCTCGTCGGCCAGCCCCTCTGCCCCGACTGCTACGACTACACAGCTCACGCGCTCTGGCACGCGCACGCGGGCATGCTGTGGGACCGCTTCGTCATCGGCGTCCGCCGACACCTCGCCTCCTCCGCGGGTCTCGTACAGTCCCGTTTCGCCGAGCGCGCCCGGCTGTCCTTCGCCCGCGTCGCCGAGTATCAGAGGCGCGGTGCCGTCCACGTTCATGCCGTCGTCCGCCTCGACGGCCCGGACGGACCGACCGACGAACCTCCGGCTTGGGGCACGATCGCCCGACTGACCGACGCGGTGCGCGCCTCTGCGAGTCGGGTCGTCGTCCGCACGCTCCACAGCCCAGCAGTTGGGGAACTCGCTCTGCGTTGGGGGACTCAGGTCGACACGCGACCACTCCGCGCCGACGGTCTCGGACCGGATGACGACGCCGTGGCCGCGTACGTCGCCAAGTACGTGGCCAAGGGAGCGAGCGAGACCGGCGCTGGCACGGACCACAAGCTGACCAACTGGGCTGATATAGCTACGGCTCCGGTCACCGACCACGTTCGCAGCCTCATGCGCGTCTGCTGGCGCCTCGGTGGTCTGCCTGAGTACGAGCCTCTGCATCTTCGTGTCTGGACACACACCCTCGGCTACCGGGGCCACATCCTCACCAAGTCTCGCGCCTACTCGACCACGTACGCGGCGCTACGCGCCGAACGCGCTGACTACGTCGGAGAGACCAAGTTTCCTGATGCCGTCACCGATCGGCAGTGGCACTACGTGGGCTCCGGTCACACCCCCGGTGCCGCGCTCATGGCTTTTGGAGTCTTCGAAGACCTCGCCAAGAACCGCGAGATCGTGCGCGAAGAGCGTGAGGCATCCCGGTGACGAGAAACCGCAACGAGCAGTGGGTTCGGGCTGTCGAGCGCCAAGCAGCCAAGTTTCCGACACGAGTAGGGCATAAAAAGGCTGCGCGACTCGCGAGGCTCCTCGGCCCTGCGCGAGGTTCCTAGGACGCGTTGGGAGTTGCTCGCTCACGAGCCGACAACAAGACGCTATCAAACACGTTTAGATCAGCCCCTTCTGTAAGGCCTTCGCCGCCAACTCCTTGGTGCTGTGAGCGTCTAGCAAGGTCATGAGCTGCTGGATGCGCCGCATAGCGGTCCGATAAGAGAGGCACATCCGTTCCGAGGTCTCGCGGATCGACCACCCCGCAGCCATCAAGCGCAGAATTTCGACGTCCGACTGGGACAACGGGTGATCTGCTGCAACCTCTGTGGGGTGGGCCGAGGGCGGAACCTCACCATCGGTCCGTCCTGTCGTTCCGGCTTGTTCGGTCACGTCGTTGTTTCCCATCTACGTTCGGGCGGCACAAGGCACCGGCTCGTCCTTGGAGCTCGTTACACGATCCTTAGCGTGCCTTCCTACCAGAGGGTGACGGGACGGTTCTGTCGTTACGGGTTGAAGCCGTTGTCCGCCAGAGCACCAGACGCCGCGTTGAGAAACCGCACCAACGGTGGGTGAACGGCTAACAGCGCACTGTCCGCTGCGTGCTCCCGCTCATCCGCAGGTTCTCCGCGCTCCAAGTGCTGGATCCAGCGGTACAACTCGATACGCGAGGCAAGCAGTGCATCCTGTGCCTCCAGCGCGGCAGCCGTGACGTTCGGTGGACCTTCGACGGCCACAGCTGATTGCCGTTGCTGAAGCTCACCGTGCAGCCGCTCTCCAGCCTGGTCGTAGGCCTCGTGGGCATCGCGCAGGAGACCGCCTCGGACCGGATCCTCCGGAACTGCCTCCGCTGCGGATTTAGCTGCCTCAGCGTGAAGGGTGTGCGTCTCTTGGAAGCACTGAGCGAACGCCACGTACGCAGCCCGCCGTGGCTCGCGTAGTAATCGTGCGTGCTCAGCGCGAAGTTGCATTCGAGTTTGGTTACGACTCAAGAACCCGTTCACGGCAGCGGCAACGCTGGTCCCCACGGCTCCAACGGTTGCACCAAGCAGCGCCGCAACTCCAGCATCCATGGCTCGGCAGCTTAAGACACGTTTGGAGTTCCCTGATGCGTCCGTCGGCTCCAGCCAAGCGTGTTGATCACATGGGTAGGGGAAGGGCTCCGCCTCACTGGCAGGCACTGAGCATCACACGATGCTCCTTAGTCCAGCGGATTCGGCTCGATCTCCACCCGGCCGGTGTCGAACCCCGGGCCACCCTTGCGCCTCGGCGGGCCAATGATCACGGCGGCGAACAGGAACCGATAGATCGCGTTCATGCGCGCGTAGTCCTCCGCTGACTCCAGGCGTTCCCAACTCGCTTCGGCGTCCGGGCCGGCGATTCCTTCCAGGACCACGACCGGCCGTTTGACGGTCCTCCGCTGTCGTTCCTTGAGCCGCCTGAGGATGGGTGCGCGCATCGACTGGAAGTCGGCCGTCGTGAAATCGTCATCGTGGAGCCACAGTTCCTTCAGTTCCTCCAGCTTCGTCCGGTCCTTCTCATCGGCAACGACATCGGCTTCGGGGCGTGTGGTGGCGGCGGGCTCGTAACCAGAGGTGTCCAGCTTGGTCAGAACCTTGATCGCCACGTCCCGTACGAACTCTTCGAGCGGTCCGGCGGAGATGGCGCGGTTGCACTTCTGCTGGTCGGTGTTGTCGGAGCGGGTGCACCGGTAGTAGGCGTATCGGCCGCTGTTCGTGCCGCCCATGCGTGCGCCGCACGAGCAGGTGGCGACTCCGCGCAGGAGGTAGGTCCGAATAGGGCGCTGCTTCGTGTCCTGGTGTGCCTGGGCGCGATACTCCCGGAGCCGCTGGACCTCGTCCCACTGCCCTCGATCGATGATGGCGGGCCACGTCCCAACGGCCACTTCTTCACCGAGGTGGAATCGCAAACCAGCCACGAAGTGGGACGACAGGAGATGGCGGACGTTCTCGGGGTTCCAGGCCTTGCCCTTGGACGTGGGGATGGCGCGTGCGACGAGATCTTGTGCCAGGTGGTTCGGCGACTCGCCGTCCAGATACCTGCGGTAGACCTCTCGAACGATCTTCGCCTCCTCCTCGACGATCGCGCGGCCGTCCCTGGTGTAGCCGTAAGGACGGTTGCCCACATGCGGGTTGCCCTCGCGGGCCTTGTCCTTCAAAGCGTCCTTGAGTCGGCGTGATGAGTCGTCGGAGGAACGGCACGCGTGGGCCACCTCGATACGGAGGATGAACCGGTCGTCGGGGTCCGACAGATCGCGTCGGTTCGCCTCGCCGTGCAGCAGGACGCGCTTGTCGTCGGCTATGGAAAGCAGCTCTTCGAGATCCTTGGGCTGCCTCATGAGACGGTCGGGGTGGTAGACGATGACGTGCCGGATCTCGTCAGCCGTCATCGCCCGTAGCATCTCCTCCCAGCCCGGCCGCTTGCGGATGCGCTGCCATGCCGAGCGGTTGTTGTCCACGTAGACGTGTGTCGACTCGACGCGGAGTTGCAGCCGTTCGGCGATGTCCCGGCAGATGCGCTCCTGGCGGTCCACCCCGGTCTGGTCCTCGTCGCGGGTATGGGAGAAGCGGCAGTAGATCGCGGCAGGCTCACCCGGTGTGATGGTGGCCTTGCCTAACTTGGGTCGGCTCATGCCGAACACGGTACGAGCCCGGTATGACATCGATCATCGTCGGCGCGGCCATAGGAGCAGTGTTCTTCAAGGAACGGTTCGGGGCGCCGCGGATCGCGGCGGCGGGGTTGTTGGTGGTCGGGATAGGCCTGATGCTGCACGCCGGTTAGGCGTACAGGGCGGGCCCCTCAGGGGGCGGGGAACTGCGTGACCAGCCCCCACCGGACCGGCACCCGACACGCGACCGTCCCCCCGGGGAGCCCGGACCGCGTGCGGTCGGAAAACTCAGCCCCGGCCCCGCGGAACCCGTGTGATTGACTACCTGCGTGCTACACGAGTCGGTCCTGCGAACTCTGGATCTGCCGGTGGCCGACCGGTTCGAGGCGTGGACACAGCAGTTGGGGCACACGCACGCCCCCATGCAGCTGGCCAGCGACCGCGCGGCGGACTACCGCGGGCACCAGCGCGTGATCGGGCTGGGCGGCGTGAGCGTGTGGCCGGCGACCTTCGACCACCTCGTCTTCCGGCGGACACCGAAACTCGTCCGCCAGTCCGACCCCGAGGCCTTCCACCTCTCCCTGCTGCTGCGGGGCGAGGGCGAAGCCGCCTGGGGCCGACAGCAGGCCGCGTACGGGATTCGCGACTTCCACATCAACTGCTCCTCGCGGTCGTACGAGATAACCACCGGCCCCGACCCGGTCACCATCGTCGGGGTCGAGATCCCGCGGGCGCTGGTGGCGCTGCCCACGGGGCGGGCCGACCAGGCGATCGGGCGCCGGATATCGGGCCGTGAGGGAACGGGCGCGCTGCTCGCCCAGTTCCTCGTCCAACTGGCGGCGGACACCAACCCGTACCGGCCCTCCGACGCGCCCCGCCTCGGGACGGTCGTCGCCGACCTCGTCACCGCCGTCTTCGCGCACGCGGTGGACGACGACCTCCGGCTGCCGCCCGAGACCCATGACCGGACGCTGGTCCTGCGCGTCAAGGCGTTCGTCAACCGGCACCTGGCGGACCCGGAGTTGACCCCCGCCCGGATCGCCGCCGCGCACCACGTCTCGCGCAGTCACCTCTACCGCGTCTTCCGGGCCGAGAACGTCTCCGTGGCCGCGTACGTCCGCGACCGGCGACTGGCGAACGCCCGCCGGGATCTCGCCGACCCGGCCCTGAGCCCGATGCCGGTCCATGCCGTCGGGGCCCGCTGGGGTTTCCCCCGCGCTCCGGAGTTCACGCGGGCCTTCCGCGCCGCGTACGGCCTCCCGCCGGGTGAGTTCCGCAGACAGGCGCTGTCCGCGGGCGCGGAGGCGGATCCGCGGGGCCGTGGACGCTCCGCCAAGTAGGCGTGGACCGTGGGCCAACGACAGACGGGCGCCCGCCGAGCATCCTTGTGACCACCGCGACAGACGCGGGCCCGAGGGGGGAACTTCGGGACGGGTGGGACGAAGGCGTGCCAGGGTCGCGGGGGTGTCCTGGTGCGCCTTCGCCACGCCGGTCGTGAGGTGCGCCGATGGGCGGGTCGCGGCTCGGACGGCGGCGGCCCGGGCGGCTCCGGATCGGCATCCCAGGCCCCGATCCGCAGCACACCCGCCGCCCACAGCACCCGCGGCGCGGCAGTCACTCATGTGCCGGGACTGTTCCGGACCGAGGACTACGCCCGGGCTCTCTTCGCCTACGTGAATCCGGAGTTCCCCGACAGCGAGGTGGATCTTCGGGTGGCTCACCGGATGAAGCGGGAGGTCGTCATCGAGGGGGCGAAGAACCCGGGTTCTCCCACGCGCCACACGGAACCGTAGGGCGCCCCGAGGCGACGGTCTCTGGCGCGCGGCGCTCCGCGGGGTGACAAGCTCCGTTGGCGGCGCGCGTGAACCGGCGGCCCTCGTCAGAACGTGTCGGCGGGGATCCGGTACGTGATGTACGCGAAGGCGATCGACGCGAGGCCATGCGAGAGGATCTCGGTCGTCTTGAGCCTGCCCGGTTGGAGGGAGGGCAGGGTCACGCTGTTCGGGACCGCCGGGTCGTACACCACCTCGGTGTGGTCCCCTTCCCCCGTGCCGCGGGGCGGATGTGACATGCGCTCCCCCTCCGCCCTGACCTTCTCGCCGTTCGGGAGCGTGAAGGTCACCACGGGGAAGTACAGCAACTCGCCGTCCTCCGCCACCTTCGTGCGGAACCTCACCAGCTCCGCCGTCGTGCTGACACCGCGCCGCCTCAGCAGGCAGCGGACCAGCGTCGCGGATGCGAAGAGCAGGCACAGGATGCCCGTGATCGACGCGAAGAACACGCCCCCCACCCGTTCGACCGTCATACGCAGACGGTAGCTGACGGGGCACCGACAAGGCCCCTGAGTTCGGTCAGGATGCCAACGCCGCCCGTACCGCCCGTACCAGCGCCTGCGCCCGTGGATCCGCCGTGACCGTCTTGCGGAAGCCGTTCGTCACGTAGCCGAACGCGATGCCCGACTCCGGGTCGGCGAAGCCCAGGGAGCCGCCGCGGCCCGGGTGGCCGAAGGAACCGGCGGCCAGGAACGGTGAGGCCGAGCCGTGCAGCATGTAACCGAGGCCGAAGCGGGTGTTGATCACCAGGACGCGGTCCGGGCCCGCGGACTCCTCGGCGCGGGCCACCGCCAGAGTCGTCGGGGTGAACAGGCGCGTACCGCCGTCGACTTCGCCCATCAGGGACGCGTAGAAGCGGGCCAGCCCGTCCGCCGTCGCGATGCCGTTCGTCGCGGGGAGCGCCGCCGCCCGGTACGCCGGGTCGTTCTGGTCCGGGAACGGGGTGATCGCGGCGAAGGCCCGCCGGGTGAGGGAGTCCGGGTCCTCGTAAGCCTCCGTGACCGATCGTTTCGGGCGCGCCCGCAGGCCCCCGCCACCGTTCTCCGGAGTCTCCACGCGGCCCACCCGACCCACCCGGGACGCCTCCCGGTCCGGCAGTCCGACCCACAGGTCCGCGCCCAGCGGCCCGGCGATCTCCTCGGCTATCCAGTCGCCGATGCCCTTGCCCGTGACGCGCCGCAGCAGCTCGCCGACCAGCCAGCCGTACGTCAGCGCGTGGTACCCGTGGTCCGTGCCGGGCTCCCACACGGGGGCCTGGCGGGCGACGGCCTCGGCGCCCCGCAGCGGGTCCAGCGACTCCTCCGGGGTGAGCGGGTGGTCCAGGACCGGCAGCCCGGCGCGGTGCGAGAGCACGTGCCGGACCAGCACCCGCTCCTTGCCCGCCGCCTTGAACTCCGGCCAGTACTCGCCCACCGGCGCGTCCAGGTCCAGCAGCCCCCGCTGGTGGAGGAGGAGCAGAGCCGCCGCCGCTACGCCCTTGGTCGCCGAGCGCACGATCTGCGCGGTACCGGCCGTCCAGGCATGCGTGGCATCCGTGGCATCCACGACATCCGTACCGTCGATGTCCTTCGTGCCCGCCCACAGGTCTACGACCTTGCGGCCGTCGCGGTACACGGCGACCGCCGCGCCCCGGTCCCCGAGCGTCTCGAAGTTCCGTACGAACGCCGTCCTGACCGGCTCGAAGCCCTCGGCCACTGTGCCGTTCACCTTCACCACGTCCGTACCCTTCGCCGCGCGAGCGTCACGCGCCCATTGTCACCGAGCGCGGATCGAAGCCGAACGGCAGCTCCAGGCGGTGCTCGCGCATCAGCTCGTCGTCCGAGAGCAGTTCCCCGGTCCTGCCGTCCGCCGCGATCACGCCCTCGCTGAGGATCAGGGCGCGGGGGCACAGTTCGAGGGCGTACGGCAGGTCGTGCGTGACCATGAGCACGGTCACGTCCAACGAGCGCAGGATGTCGGCCAGTTCACGCCGTGAGGCGGGGTCGAGGTTGGACGACGGCTCGTCGAGGACGAGGATCTCCGGCTCCATCGCCAGCACGGTCGCGACGGCCACCCGGCGCCGCTGGCCGTAGGAGAGGTGGTGCGGCGGGCGGTCGGCGAAGTCCTCCATGCCGACCCGCTCCAGCGCCGTACGCACCCGGGCCTCCAGCTCGGGCCCCTTCAGACCGGCGGACGCGGGCCCGAAGGCCACGTCCTCGCGCACGCTCGGCATGAAGAGCTGGTCGTCCGGGTCCTGGAAGACGATGCCGACCTTCCGCCGGATCTCCGCCATGTGCTTCTTGCCGACGGGCAGCCCGGCGACCGTCACGGTCCCGGCGCCGCCGGTCAGGATGCCGTTGAGGTGGAGGACGAGGGTCGTCTTGCCGGCGCCGTTCGGACCGAGCAGGGCCACGCGCTCGCCGCGGGCGACGGTGAAGTCCACGCCGAACAGGGCCTGATGGCCGTCCGGGTAGGCGAAGGCCAGCCCGGCCACCTCAAGCGAGGGGGCGGGGGACAGGGGCACGGGAGAGGGCGAGGTCACAGGGTCCATCCCAGCAGACAAACGACGAGTGCGGCGCACGGCAGGGCGAAGGCGTACGACCACTGCGCGCGCGACGCGGTCACCTCGTCGATGACCGGCATCGAACCGGTGTAACCCCGGCTGACCATGGCGAGGTGCACCCGTTCCCCGCGCTCGTAGGAGCGGATGAACAGAGCGCCTGCGGACTTGGCGAGGACGCCCCAGGAGCGGACGCCACGGGCCTCGAAGCCGCGCGACTCCCGCGCGATCCGCATCCGCCGCATCTCGTCCGCGATGACGTCCCCGTACCGGATCATGAAGGACGCGATCTGCACGAGGAGAGGTGGCAGCCGCAGGCGCTGGAGTCCCAGGAGGAGTTCGCGCAGTTCGGTCGTCGAGGCGAGCAGGACGGACGCGGCGACGCCGAGGGTGCCCTTGGCCAGTACGTTCCAGGCGCCCCACAGGCCGTTCACGCTCAGGGACAGGCCGAGCACGTCCACCCGCTCGCCCTGCGCCACGAACGGCATCAGCACGGCGAAGGCCACGAACGGCACCTCGATCAACAGGCGCTTCAGTACGAAGCCGGCGGGGATCCGGGCCGCGTACGCCACGGTCGCCAGCAGCAGCGCGTACAGACCGAACGCCCACATCGCCTCGCGCGGCGTCGAGACGACGACGAGCACGAAGGCGAAGACGGCGGCGAGTTTGGTGTGCGGCGGCAGGGCGTGCACGGGCGAGTGCCCGTGCCGGTAGAGCTTGTGCGCGTGGCCGGAACCCATGTCAGACGGATTCCCCGACCTGGGACGGCCCGCTCTGGGCGGGCCCGCCCTGGGTCTCGGGCGTACGACGCCTGCGGACGGCCCAGAAGACGCCCGTGCCCGCGACGATCGTGACGCCCACGCCGATCACGCCCGCGAGGCCGCCGGAGAGCCGGCTGTCGGTGAGCCCCTCGACGCCGTAGTCGGCGAGCGGCGAGTCGGCGGCGGCGTGGTCCTCGACCTTGGCGTCGATGCCCTTGTCGGAGGCGACCTTCTCCAGGCCGTCGGGGTTCGCCGAGGCGTAGAAGCTGACGAAGCCGGCGAGGACGAGGGAGGTGGCGAGCCCCGCCAGCCACACCTTGCGGTGGGACCGGGCCGCGACCGGGACGGGCTCGGCGGCGGGGGTGTCGACCAGTTCGCCGTTGACCCGCAGCTTCAGGGGCGTGGTCAGACCGCGGGCCCCGTACACGAGGTCCGGTCGTACGGCGATGACGGAGCCGACCGTGAGGGCGGTGATCGCGGCCTCGCCGATGCCGATGAGGACGTGGACGCCGACCATGGCGGTGAAGACCTGACCGATCGGGACGTCCGTGGTGCCGCCGATCGCGTAGATCAGTGTGAAGGCCACGGCGGCGGCCGGGACGGAGATCACAGCGGCGACGAAGGCCGAGACGGTAATGGACCGACGCTTCCTGGGCAGGAGTTTTACGAGGCCGCGGAAGACGGCGTAGGCCACGACCGTGGTGACCACCGCCATGACCGTGATGTTCACGCCCAGCGCGGTGAGGCCGCCGTCCGCGAAGAGGATGCCCTGCATGAGGAGCACGACCGAGACGCAGAGGACCCCGGTGAAGGGGCCCACGAGTATCGCGGCGAGCGCGCCTCCGAGCAGATGTCCGCTGGTCCCGGCCGCGACCGGGAAGTTCAGCATCTGCACGGCGAAGATGAACGCGGCCACCAGGCCCGCGAGCGGGGCCGTGCGCTCGTCCAGTTCACGGCGGGCGCCGCGCAGGCTCACCGCGACCGCCGTGGCGGCCACGACGCCGGCGGCGACGGAGACGGGCGCGTTGATGAATCCGTCGGGCACGTGCATGGAGGGCTCCGCTTCCGGGGGCAGGCCGGCTGGCTCTAACCGTTCGATGATAGGCGCTTAATGCGAACAGCTTGCAAGAGCGAGGTGTCCTCGAATACGACTACGACTCGCCTGGGAGCGCATATCGGGAAATATGCGACATTAGAGGAGAACAAGCACAAAGAGGGAGCGATCGATGTCCGCCGTTGAGCAGTACGCGCGCGCCCATATCGTGACGGACGAGGCGCAGGATCCGCCCGCCGTGCCGGTGGCCCTTCGATACGACCCCGAGGCCGACCCTCGACAGGTGCACATCATGCTGCCCGGTCATCACGAGTGGGTCTTCGCCCGTGACCTGCTCGAACAGGGGCTCCGGGCGCCGGCCGCCGCCGGTGACGTACGCATCTGGCCCTGCGGCCGGGTCCAGGCCGTCATGGAGTTCCACTCGGCGAAGGGAGTGGCGGTCGTGCAGTTCGACGCGAAGACGCTGATCCGCTTCCTGCGCCGGACGTACACGGCCACCCCCGTGGCCAACTGAGCGGGCCGGGCCGACCTGACCGGGCCGACCTGACCGGGCCGGCCGGGCCGACCGGTTCAGCCGCCCGCCCGCACCGTCAGCTGCCCGCCTTCAGCAGCGCCGCCACGATCGGACCCGCCGTCTCGCCACCGTGGCCGCCCTGCTGGACCACGCCCGCGGCGGCCAGATCGCCCTTCCAGGCGGTGAACCAGCCGTTGGGCTTCTTCTGGTTGTCGACCTCCGCGGAACCGGTCTTGGCGCCGAAGTCGGGGCCGAGCCCCGCCATGGCCTCGGCCGCCGTACCGGCCGCGGCCGTGTACTGGAGGAGCTCCTTGAGCTGCGACTGCGTCGAGGCCGACAGGGAACGGGTCGCCTTCGCGAGCGTCCGGTCGTCGACCGTCGGAGCCACCAGGTAGGGCTGGTGGAACGTGCCCGTCTTGGCCGTGGCGACGACCGACGCCATGTTCAGCGGGTTCATCCGCACCCCGCCCTGGCCGATCAGCGAGGCCGCCATCTGGGCCTGCGACTGCACCGGCACCGAGCCGTCGAAGGTGGGCACCCCGATCGCCCAGTTGTCCATGCCGAGGCCGAACACCTGCTGAGCCTGCTTGGTCAGATCGTCGTCACTCAGCTCCTTCGCCTGGCTGATGAAGGCCGTGTTGCAGGAGCGCGCGAAGCTCGCCTTGAAGGTGCCGCCCTTGATCTGGAACTTGTCGTCGTTCTGGAACTTCCAGCCGCCGTACGTCGAGTACTTGGGGCAGGGGTGCACCTTGTTCACCGACGCGAGCCCCTTGTCGATGAGCAGCGAGGCCGTGACGATCTTCATCGTCGAGCCGGGGGCCAGCGAGCCCTGGAACGCGGTGTTGAAGCCGTGCCCCGAGTTCGCGACGGCCAGGATCTCGCCGGTCGACGGCTTGATCATGACCGCCGACGCCTTGGACTTCGCGGCCACCTGCTGCTCGGCGGTCGCCTGGAGGGCCGGGCTGAGCGTCGTACGGACCGTGCCCGGCGTGCCCTCGCTCAGCTCCAGCAGCGTCTTGTCGGGGTTCTTGTCGGAGGACCCGGTCTTCTTCGTGTCCTTCTTGCTCTTGTCGTCGGCGCCCTCGGAGCCGGCGCGGACCACCCGCAGCTCGACGCCCGCCTTGCCGCCGGCCTTCTTGCCGTACTTCTCCCGCAGGCCGTCCAGGACCGTCCCGAGGGAGGGGTACTTGGCGGTGGTCAGCTCGCCGCCGTCCCGGTCCAGGGCCTTGACCGGGGGCGTCCCCGCCTCGCCGGTGACCAGCTTGTCGCCGTCCTCCAGCTCCGGGTGCACGACCGCCGCATGCCAGTCGACCAGCGGTTTCCCGTCCTTGACGCGACGCACGACGCTCAGCTCGGACTCGTACGCGAGGGGCTTGGTCAGGGTCTTGTACGTGACCGTGCCCTTGACGGAGAACGGCACGGCGTCCCCGGAGCGCTTCTTGGCGGTGAGCGTCACATCCTCGATGTACGCCTCCTTGCCGTACCCCGTGAGCAGGGTGCGCGCCGCGGTGGAGTCGTTCGTCGCCGCCGCGGCCTTCTCCACGTCACCGCTCTGCCAGGCCTTGAGGAACGCCGTGGCCGTGGACCTCACCTCGGCCGCCGACAGCGGGCCGCTTTTCACGGCCTTCCCGCCGGAGGCGGAGCCCGCGTCGGCCACCGCTCCGCCGCCGTACAGGGCGTACACGCCGAACCCCGCACCGCCGACGACAACGGCGATCATCCCGCCGATGACGGCGGGCTTCGTCTTCGTCCTGCTGCGCTCAGGTGCGCGCCTTCTGTTCCCCACGGCTTCCGTTCCTTCGCTGCTTCCCCGACGCCCTCAACGGCTCTCCACGAGTCCGGGCCGGCTCCACGAGTCCCTGCTCGCTCTCCGAGCCCCTGCCCGGTCTCCGAATCCTTAGCTCAGCCCCCGAGTCCCTGCTGGCTCTCATAGAACGAGAGTGACCACCCTAGAGTCCCGCCCTGTGAGGGTGAGTTCAGCCACCTGTCCGTAGCACAGCTGCGACAATCGGACCCGCCGCGTCCCCTCCGTGGCCGCCCGCCTCCGTCATGGCCGCGGCCGCGATGTCGCCCCGGAAACCGGTGAACCAGCTGTTGGACGTCTCCTGGCCGTCGACCTCGGCGGAGCCGGTCTTCGCGCCGATGTCACCGCCGAGCCCGGACATGGCCTGGGCGCCGGTGCCGCTCGTCGCGGTGAGCCGCATCATCTGCTTCAGCTGGGCGGAGGTGCCGGACGGCAGACCGCGGGCGGTGGCCAGCTGCCGGTCGTCGAGCTTCGGCGATACGAGGTAGGGCTGACGGAACGCGCCCGTGATCGCGGTCGCCGTGACCGACGCGATGTTCAGCGGGTTCATCTGGACCTCGCCCTGGCCGATCGCGTTGGCGGCGCGGTTCGGACCGCCGGACGCGGGGACGCTCCCGTCGAAGGAGACGATGCCCGTCTTCCAGTCCTTGCCGATACCGAACCGCTCCTGCGCCTCGGTGGTGAGCGACTCGTCGGTGAGCGGCCGCTCGTCGGAGCCGTCGATGAGCTTGATGAACGCCGTGTTGCACGAGCGCATGAAGCTGTTGGCGAGTGTCGCCTTCTCGTTGGGCTCCATGCCCGTGAGGTTGTTGAAGGTCCGGCTCTGCCAGACGGCGGTCGCCGGGCACGGCGCCGGGCTGTTCATCGCGGTCACGCCGTTGTCGATGAGCATCGCCGCGGTGACGATCTTCATTGTGGAGCCGGGGGCGGCCTTGCCCTGGAACGCCGCGTTGAACCCGTCCTCGCGGTGGTTGGCGACCGCCAGCACCTCCCCGGTGCTCGGCTTCACGGCGACCACGGACGACTCCGCGTACCGCGTGACCGCCTTCTCCGCGGCGGCCTGCGCGCCCGCGCTGAGCGTCGTGCGCAGCTTGCCGGTCTCACCCTTGGCGAGGGTCACGAGCGTGCTGTCGCCCGCGTTCTCGTTCTCGTGGTGGATCGCGAGCTCGACGCCGGGAGTGCCGCCCGCCTTGTTGCCGTACCGCTCGCGCAGGGCGTCGAGCACGGGCCCCAGCGAGGGGTACTTGCCTTTGGTCAGGACCACGCCGTTGCGGTCCACCGCCTCGATGGGCGGGCTCGCCGACTCACCCGTGACGAGCGTGTCGCCGGTCTTGAGATCCGGGTGCAGAACGGACGGCTGCCAGTCGACCAGCGCCCGGCCCGTGGTCTTCCCCCGCACGACGGCCAGCTCGCTCTTGTACGTCAGCGGCTTGCTCTTCCCCTCGTACGACACGGTGGCCGACACCTCGAACGGTACGGTCGCGCCCGACGCCGCGCCGGGAGTGATCTTCACCTTCCCGATGTGCGCCTGCCCTCCGTAGGCGACCAGCAGGTCCTTGGCGACCACCGAGTTGTCGGTCAGGTTCCCGGCCGTGGCGGCGTCACCCTGCTCCCAGGCGGCGAAGAACTTCTTCGACGTCTCCCGGACCTCGTCGCCCGACGGCGGCCCGGTCTTCTTCGTCCCGGCCCCCGCCGAGCCCCCGTCCCCGCTGACCGCGCTCACGATGTTGTACGCGCCGTACCCGGCGCCCCCCACCATCACGGCGAACACCCCACCGACGATGCCGACCTTGACGCCGCTCCGCATCCCGCGTCCCCTCCCGATCCTCCCCGTGCACCGTTCTGAACGCGTTCAGAACGGTGTCCCTGCGTCGCACTGTATGCGGGGAGAGTGACGGATGGGGGTGCTGTTCCCCGATTGTTAGGCGGCTCTCAGACAGCGCAGGCCTCGGCGATCGACAGGCTGTTCTCGTAGAGGTGGTGCCGGGTGATCCGCCCGCCCTCGACGGTGAGACGCAGCGCGAACGGCCCCTCGAAGGACTTTCCCGTCGCCCGCACGGTCCCGGACAGGTGCCCCGTCAGCACGGCGTCGGTGCCGTCGACCAGGACGGCCGTGACAGAGACACGCGCGTCCTCGGGCACGGTGAGTTCGCTCAACTCCGTGAACTGGGCCGCACACTCGGCGCCGGTGGACCGCGGCCGGATCCACGGAACGCCCGGATTCTCGGCGAGCACCCAGTCGACCCGATCGGCGAAGAGTTCGACGAGCCGCCCGGTGTCCCCGGCGGCCCGGGCGGCGAGAAACTCCCGCACGACACCCCGGGTGGCTTCACCGTCGACGACCGTTTCCGCACTGGCCCTGACAGACATGACGCTCTCCTCACTACCGCGACCGGATCCCGGCGGGGCTTTCCGCCGATGCGCCTGATCCTGCCGGGGGGCGGGGGAGCGGTCGATTACGTCGGGGGTAATGGCGGGGAGGGCCCAGCTATCCGGGCGCCCGGATACCTGGGCCCTCCCCGGTACCCGGGCGCCCGGGTACAGCGCCTCGCGACTGACGGCCGACAACGGCCGAGAGGGCGCGGCATATTGCCGCGCCCTCCCGGTACGTCCGCCCGGCTAGACCCAGGTGTCGAGCCACATGCGGGCCCGCCAGTTGTCGATCGGGATCGCCTGGCCCGTGTAGATCGGCCAGAAGTAGATGAAGTTCCAGGCGATCAGGAGGACCAGGACGCCGGTGGCCGCCGCGCCGACCACTCGGCGGCGTTCCGTGGCGCCCGGGGGGCCGAGCATCGCGCCGACCATCATCGCCACCGCCAGGCAAAGGAAGGGGAGGAAGACGACCGCGTAGAAGAAGAAGATCGTGCGTTCCTGGTAGAGGAACCACGGGAGGTAGCCCGCCGCGATGCCGCAGGCGATCGCGCCCGCGCGCCAGTCCCGGCGGAAGAGCCAGCGCCACAGGACGTAGGCGACCGCGAAGGCCGCGGCCCACCACAGGAGCGGGGTGCCGAGGGCCAGGACCTCGCGGGCGCACTTCTCGCCCGCGTCCGTCGGACAGCCGTCCTTGCCGGGCAGCGGCGACTCGTAGAAGTACGAGACGGGGCGGCCGGTGACGATCCAGCTCCACGGGTTCGACTGGTACGTGTGCGGGGAGTGCAGGCCGACATGGAAGTCGTACACCTGGGTCTCGTAGTGCCACAGGCTGCGCCACCAGTCGGGGAACAGCCAGGACCAGTCGCTGGTGCGGCCGTCGGCCGTGGCCCAGTTGCGGTAGTAGCCGCCCTTGCCGTCGGTGGCCGACAGGAACCAGCCCGTCCAGGAGAGGAGGTAGGTGGCGATCGCCACCGGGACCGTGGAGAGGAACGCCCAGCCCACGTCGTGCTTGAGGACGGCGCGGTAGGGGCGGCGGGCCCCCGCCACCCGGCGTGAGCCGACGTCCCACAGGACCGTCATCAGGCCGAACGCGACGAGGACGTAGAGGCCGTTCCACTTGGTGCCGATGGCGAGGCCGAGCATCAGGCCCGCGAGAAGGCGCCAGGGGCGGCGGCCCAGGAGCGTGTTCTGGGCTGCTTCCGCGTTCGGGCGCACGGTTCCGTCGGTGTCCCGCGGGAGTGCGGCGGCCAGGCGTTCGCGGGCCTTGTCGCGGTCGACGACCAGGCAGCCGAAGGCCGCGAGGACGAAGAACATCAGCACCTGGTCGAGCAGCGCGGTGCGGCTCATCACGAAGTGCAGGCCGTCCACGGCCATCAGCGCGCCGGCCAGGCAGCCGAGGAACGTCGAGCGGAACAGGCGGCGGCCGATCCGGCACAGCATCAGCACCGACAGCGTGCCGAGCAGGGCCGTCATGAACCGCCAGCCGAACGGCGTGAACCCGAACATCCACTCGCCGAGCCCGATGACGTACTTGCCGACCGGCGGATGCACCACATAGGCGGCGTCCGTCGGGATCTTGACGTTCCCGCCGCTCTGCAGGATCAGGTCGTTGGCGTCCTTGGCCCAGTTGACCTCGAACCCGCGGTGGATGAGCGCCCAGGCGTCCTTGGCGTAGTACGTCTCGTCGAATATCACCGCCTTGGGGCTGCCCAGGTTCCAGAACCGCATCAGGCCCGCCATCAGCGTGATGAGCAGCGGGCCGCCCCACGCCGACCAGCGGACGATGCGTTCGGCGGCCTCCTGGCGGAGCCCGACGGCAGCCCACAGACGTGGGCCGGGCTCGGTGTACGCGGGCACGAGGCGGTCGCGGACGTCGTCTCTGGATCCGGCCGTGTAGCCGAACCTGCGCAGCCGCTGCTGCCACGACGGCCGCTGCTCTTCGACGCCCTGTCCCTGCCGGGTGTCCGTGGAGGACGCGGTACTTGTCACCGCGCCATCGTAGGGAACAGGTCTGTGTGAGTCCCGCGGGCCGCCCCTGCGAGGATGGAACCGTGACAGGAACCGATGGAACCGCGGCAGGAACCCTCGTACTCGCAGGCACGCCCATCGGGGACATCGCGGACGCACCGCCCCGGCTCGCGGCGGAGCTGGCGGGGGCCGACGTCATCGCCGCCGAGGACACCCGGCGGCTGCGGCGGCTGACCCAGGGCCTCGACGTACAGCCGACCGGACGGGTCGTCTCGTACTTCGAGGGCAACGAGACGGCGCGTACGCCCGAGCTGGTCGAGGCGCTGGTCGGCGGCGCGCGCGTGCTGCTCGTGACGGACGCCGGGATGCCGTCCGTGTCCGACCCCGGATACCGGCTCGTCGCCGCCGCCGTGGAGAAGGACATCAAGGTCACGGCCGTACCCGGGCCTTCCGCCGTGCTCACCGCGCTCGCCCTGTCCGGGCTGCCCGTCGACCGGTTCTGCTTCGAGGGATTCCTGCCGCGCAAGGCCGGCGAGCGTCTTTCGCGGCTGCGGGAGGTCGGGGACGAGCGCCGCACGCTCGTGTTCTTCGAGGCGCCGCACCGGCTCGACGACACCCTCGCCGCGATGGCCGAGGTGTTCGGCGCCGAGCGGCGGGCCGCCGTCTGCCGCGAGCTGACGAAGACGTACGAGGAGGTCAAGCGGGGCCCTCTCGGAGAGCTCGCCGTCTGGGCCGCCGAGGGCGTGCGCGGCGAGATCACCGTCGTCGTGGAAGGCGCCCCGGACGTCACCGAGTCGCTCGACGCCGAGGAACTGGTGCGCAGGGTGCAGGTGCGCGAGGAGGCGGGGGAGCGGCGCAAGGAGGCGATCGCCGCCGTCGCCGCCGACGCGGGGCTGCCCAAGCGGGAGGTCTTCGACGCGGTCGTCGCGGCGAAGAACGCCGCACGCGCGACCCCGTGAATGCCGCACGCGCGACCCCGTGAACGCCGCGTGTGACTGCCGCGTGTGCGACCCCTGAAAGTTGCACGCGCGACCCCCTGCGTGACGGCCTGACCTGCTGCGCGAGTGCGTAACCCGCCCGGCTGAGGGAGCGTACGGCTCTCAGGGGAGCGCACGATTTCACAGGGGAGCGCACGGGCCCATGCGCGAGCAAAGGACCGCCGTCCAAGGCAAAGCCCGGACCGGGTATCGAGGGCCCTCCGACAAGGAACGGCCAAGACGCTTCCAACACTCGACAGGTCCGGTGCGTTCACGTCGGCGGAGGCGTCCACTGGAGGAAGGACACACCCGTCCTCGTCCAGCGGACAAGAGGAGCTGGCATGAGTGAGATCGCAGGGCAGACCGGTCGGATCACCGGAGGGCCCGCACACCGCGTCACGGCCACCGACACCGTCCACGAGTCGTATTCCTTCGCCTGCATGCGCTGCGGGCACGGCTGGGAGCAGTCGTACGAGATCGAGCACCACATCGACGCCGAGGGAGCGGAGTTCGTGACGTACGTGGCCGACGGCCTGGTCGTGCCGTCGCCGCTGAGCCGGCCGAGCTGCGTGAACTGCGACGGGCACGTCGTACGCATCATGCGGGCGGGCCAGGTGTCGTCGGCGCAGAACTCGATGCGCCGCCAGCTGTCCGTACCGCCGATGAAGCGTGCCGCGGCCCCCGCGGTGGCGGAGAAGGCCCAGTCTCCGGAGGCGGCGCGGCTGCCGGAGCCCGCACAACTGCCGGAGACGGCCCAGCTGTCGGAGGCGGCGGCGCTGCCCAGGCACGGCCACCACTGGCACCTGTCCGATCTGCTGCACCCGTTCCACCACCGCAAGGCGGGCTGACCTTCCGGCCCTCCGGGTCCCGCCTCGCGGACCGCTCCCCCGTGAGGCGGGACCCGGCGTTCCGCTGCCCCGGGGGGCCCTTCGTAGGATCGGGGTATGCCTTCCAAAGCCGAAGCCCCGCCGCTGCCGGACCCCCTGCGGGTGCCGGTGGCCGACTCGCACACCCATCTCGACATGCAGTCCGGCACGGTCGAGGAGGGTCTCGCCAAGGCCGCGTCGGTCGGCGTGACGACGGTGGTGCAGGTGGGCTGCGACCTGAAGGGCTCGCGCTGGGCGGCCGAGACGGCAGCCGCGTACGACGCCGTCCACGCGACCGTCGCGCTGCACCCCAACGAGGCGCCGCGCATCGTGCACGGTGACCCCGACGGCTGGTCGCGGCAGGGGGCCAGGGCGGGCGGTGGCGCGGGCGCGCTGGACGAGGCGCTCGCCGAGATCGACCGGCTCGCCGCGCTTCCCCAGGTCAAGGGGGTCGGTGAGACCGGCCTCGATCACTTCCGTACCGGCCCCGAGGGCATGGCGGCCCAGGAGCGGTCCTTCCGCGCCCACATCGAGATCGCCAAGCGGCACGGCAAGGCGCTGGTCATCCACGACCGGGACGCCCACACCGACGTGTTGCGGATCCTGAAGGAGGAGGGCGCGCCCGAGCGGACCGTCTTCCACTGCTACTCCGGTGACGCGGCGATGGCGGAGATCTGCGCCCGCGCCGGCTACTACATGTCCTTCGCCGGGAACATGACCTTCAAGAACGCCCAGCCGCTCCGGGACGCCCTCGCCGTGGCACCGCTGGAACTCGTCCTCGTCGAGACCGACGCGCCCTTCCTGACGCCCATGCCGTACCGCGGACGGCCCAACGCCCCGTATCTCATTCCGGTCACGGTCCGCGCCATGGCCGCCGTGCGGGGCCTGGACGAGGACGCGCTGGCGACGGCGGTCTCGGCGAACACTGCCCGCGCGTTCGATTACTGAGGCATAACGGACATCGCGCTCCCGGGGACCGGCCGGGGGCACTTCGCGACACCGTGTGGTCGCGCTGCTTTGGAGAGTGACGAACGCTCCGCTAGGTTCTGTCCGCCCACCCGCCTCCCACTCGCCGCCCCACCCGCCCCTCTCACCCTGAACGAGCCCTGCGGGCGTACCTCTCTCCACCGGTCTTTCTGGAGCGTGTCGTCGTGAGCAGTTCGCAGTACGAGACGTATGACCCGGCACACGGGCACTCCGCCTACGGGAACTCCGAGCCGTACGGCCACGGATACGGACACCCCGACACGTACCGGCCCGCGTACGAGCGCGAACACGAACCCGCGTACGCGTACGAGCCGGAGCGCGAGCCCGCGTACGAGCGCGAACGCGAGTACGGACACGGTCACGCGCACGGCCACGGGTACGGGTACGTCGGCGAGGCCTGGTCCCCCGACGCGCCGACGCTCCCGCGGCAGGCGATGCCCCTCACCCCGACCGCCGAACTGCCCGTCGAGCCGCCCGCCGAATCGCCCCGGCCCGGCGGACGCGCCGAAGCCCGGAAGGCCGCCCGGCGCCGCAGGAGCGCGGAGCGGCCCGATGTACGGAAACTGCTGCCGCAGGCGCTGGTCGTGGCCTTCCTCGCGGGTGGCACCTCCGCGTTCGTCGCCGACGACAAGGCGATCGAACTGACCGTCGACGGCAAGCCGCGCACCCTGCACACCTTCGCGGACGACGTGCGCGAACTGCTCGCCGACGAGGGCGTCCGGGTGGGCGCCCACGACGTGGTGGCCCCCGCCCCCGGAACCGCTCTGACCAGCGGTGAAGAGATCGCCGTGGAGTACGGGCGGCCCCTGCGCCTCACTCTCGACGGGCAGCGGAGCCATGTGTGGACGACCGCGCGCACGGTGGAGGAGGCACTGCGGGAGATCGGGGTGCGCGCGGAGGGCGCGTACGTCTCGGTGCCGCGCGCCCGGCAGATCGGGCGGGCCGGGCTCGCGCTCGACGTCCGTACCGAACGGACCGTGACCGTCATGGCCGACGGGCAGGCACGGACGGTCCGCACGAACGCGGCGACGGTCATCGAGACCGTCGAGGAGGCCGGGATCACGCTGCGCGGACAGGACACCACCTCCGTGCCGCCCGAGAGTTTCCCGCGCGACGGGCAGACGGTGACGGTCATGCGGATCACCGGCATGAAGGAGGTCCGTGAGGAGCCGCTCCCCTTCGCGGTGCAGCGGACCCAGGACCCCGAGCTGTTCCGGGGCACCGAGGTCGTGGAGCGGGCGGGGCGGCCCGGGCTGCGGCGCGTCACGTACTCCCTGCGGACGGTCAACGGCGTCAAGCAGAAGCCGCGGCGGCTGCGGTCCGAGGTGGTGCACGAGCCGCGGACGCAGGTGGTGAGGGTGGGCACGAAGCCGCTTCCCACGTCCGTGCGGGGGGCGGACCAGCTGAACTGGCAGGGGCTCGCGCACTGTGAGTCCGGTGGGCGGCCGGGGGCGGTCGATCCGTCCGGGACGTACGGGGGGCTCTACCAGTTCGACACGCAGACCTGGCAGAGCCTCGGCGGGGTGGGGCGACCGCAGGAGGCTTCCGCCGGGGAGCAGACGTTCCGGGCGAAGAAGTTGTACGTGCGGCGGGGGGCCAGTCCGTGGCCGCACTGTGGTGGGCGGTTGTAGGGGGGTGCGCCGTCGGGTGCGGGCCGGCTGTGGCTGCGTCCCACCTTTTCTTCTTTCAGCCCGCCCGGCGTTTGAGGACGAGCGCGTTCAGCACGACGGGGGGGCTGGGGGCGGAGCCCTCAGGGCGGGGCACGGGACAGGCCTGTGGTCGGCTCACCGTAGGCTTGGGGGGTGACCAGCCCCGCCTCCGACGCCCTCCTGGGCCCCGCCGACATCCGCGAACTCGCGGCAGCCCTCGGCGTACGGCCCACCAAGCAGCGCGGTCAGAACTTCGTCATCGACGCCAACACCGTGCGGCGCATCGTCCGGACCGCCGACGTCCGTCCCGAGGACGTGGTCGTCGAGGTCGGACCGGGCCTCGGGTCCCTGACCCTGGGGCTCCTGGAGGCGGCCGACCGGGTGGTCGCCGTCGAGATCGACGACGCCCTCGCGGGCGCCCTGCCCGCCACGATCGCCGCCCGCATGCCGGACCGCGCCGAGCGCTTCTCGCTCGTCCACCGTGACGCCATGCAGGTGACCGAGCTGCCGGGCCCCGCCCCGACGGCCCTGGTCGCGAACCTCCCGTACAACGTCGCCGTGCCGGTCCTGCTGCACATGCTCGACGCCTTCCCCACCATTGAGCGCACGCTCGTGATGGTGCAGGCGGAGGTCGCCGACCGGCTGGCCGCGCCGCCCGGCTCGAAGGTCTACGGCGTGCCCTCCGTGAAGGCGAACTGGCACGCCGAGGTCAAGCGCGCCGGATCGATCGGCCGCAATGTCTTCTGGCCCGCGCCGAACGTGGACAGCGGGCTCGTCTCGCTGGTCCGCCGCGCGGAGCCGGTGAAGACGACAGCCTCCAAGCGCGAGGTCTTCGCCGTCGTGGACGCCGCCTTCGCCCAGCGCCGCAAGACGCTGCGGGCCGCGCTGGCCGGCTGGGCCGGTTCGGCGCCGGCGGCCGAGGCCGCCCTCGTCGCCGCGGGGGTCTCACCGCAGGCGCGCGGGGAGTCCCTGACGGTGGAGGAGTTCGCACGGATCGCGGAGAACAAGCAGTGAGCGTGACGGGAAGTGTGACGGTACGGGTTCCCGCGAAGGTCAATGTCCAGCTGGCCGTGGGCGGCGCCCGGGCCGACGGGTTCCACGACCTCGCCAACGTCTTCCTCGCAGTCGGGCTGTACGACGAGGTGACGGTGACCCCCGCCGACACCCTCCGGGTGACCTGCGAGGGGCCCGACGCGGACCAGGTGCCCCTGGACCGTACGAACCTGGCGGCCAGGGCGGCGGAGAAGCTGGCCGCGCGGTACGGGCGCCGGGCCGATGTGCACATCCACATCGCGAAGGACATCCCGGTCGCCGGGGGCATGGCGGGCGGCTCCGCCGACGGCGCGGGCGCGCTGGTCGCCTGCGACGCGCTCTGGGGTACGGGGGCCTCGCGGGACGAGCTGCTGGAGATCTGCGCCGAGCTGGGCAGCGACGTGCCGTTCAGCCTGGTGGGCGGGGCGGCCCTCGGGACCGGGCGGGGGGAGCAGCTGCGGGTCCTGCCGGTCGGGGGGAGCTTCCACTGGGTGTTCGCCGTCGCCGACGGGGGGTTGTCGACGCCTGCGGTGTACGGGGAGTTCGACCGGCTCCACGCGGGGGTCGCGGTGCCTGAGCCGGTTGCCTCCGAGGGGCTTCTTGAGGCGTTGGCCTCGGGAGACGTTTCGGCGCTTGCCGGGGCCGTGTCCAATGATCTGCAAGGGGCCGCGTTGTCGTTGCGGCCGTCCTTGGCGTCGACGCTGGCCGCCGGGGTCGAGGGTGGGGCGTTGGCCGCGATCGTTTCCGGGTCCGGGCCGACCACGGCGTTCCTTGTCCCGGACGGGGAGTCGGCGGGGAAGGTCGCGGCGGGGCTTGTGGCTTCTGGGACGTGTCGCGCTGCGCGCGTGGCTGTGGGGCCGGTGGCTGGGGCTGTTGTGCTGTGACCTCGGCGGTCGGCGGGTGGGGGGCGGGTGCGGGTCCGGTGGGGGCTGGTCGCGCCGTTCCCCCGCGCCCCTGAAGACGAAAGACTGCGCCGTTCCCCGCGCCCCTAAAGGACTGCGCCGTTCCCCGCGCCCCTGAAGGGCGAAGGACTGCGCCGTTCCCCGCGCCCCTCGAAGACGAAAGACTGCGCCGTTCCCCGCGCCCCTGAAGGGCGAAGGACTGCGCCGTTCCCCGCGCCCCTCGGGGCGAAAAGCTGTGCCGCTGTTCCTGTCCGGGCGTGCGGAAGGATCACTCTTCCGGGCGACTACCCTGGAAGGTCGACCGATCCCCCTTGTCAGGAGTGCAATGGCCGTCAATCTGGTCAATGTCGAGCAGGTCAGCAAGGTGTACGGAACCCGTGCGCTGCTCGACGGAGTCTCCCTCGGTGTGTCCGAAGGGGACCGGATCGGGGTGGTCGGCCGCAACGGTGACGGCAAGACCACGCTCATCCGGATGCTCGCGAAACTCGAAGAGGCCGACACCGGGCGCGTCACGCACTCGGGCGGGCTGAACGTCGGCGTGCTCACCCAGCACGACTCCCTGGACCCCGCGGCCACCGTCCGGCACGAGGTCATCCGGGACATGGCCGACCACGAGTGGGCGGGCAACGCCAAGATCAGGGACGTACTGACGGGCCTGTTCGGCGGGCTCGACCTGCCCGGCTTCCCGCAGGGCCTCGACACCGTGATCGGACCGCTCTCCGGCGGCGAGCGGCGGCGCATCGCGCTCGCCAAGCTGCTCATCGAGGAGCAGGACCTGATCGTCCTCGACGAGCCCACCAACCACCTGGACGTGGAAGGCATCGCCTGGCTCGCCCGGCATCTGCGCGAGCGCCGGTCCGCGCTCGTCTGCGTCACCCACGACCGGTGGTTCCTCGACCAGGTCTGCACCCGCATGTGGGACGTGCAGAAGGGTGCCGTCTACGACTACGAGGGCGGCTACACCGACTACGTCTTCGCGCGCGCCGAGCGGGAGCGCATCGCCGCCACCGAGGAGGTCAAGCGGCAGAACCTGGTCCGCAAGGAGCTGGCCTGGCTGCGACGCGGCGCCCCGGCCCGTACGTCCAAGCCGCGGTTCCGTGTCGAGGCCGCCAACGAGCTGATCGCGGACGTGCCGCCGCCCCGGGACAGCAGCGAGCTGATGAAGTTCGCCTCGTCCCGGCTGGGCAAGACGGTCTTCGACCTGGAGGACGTCACCGTGCAGGCCGGGCCGAAGGTGCTCCTCAAGCACCTGACCTGGCAGCTCGGTCCGGGCGACCGGATCGGCCTGGTCGGTGTGAACGGCGCGGGCAAGACCTCCCTCCTGCGGGCCATGGCGGAGGCCGCCCGCTCCGAGGGTGAGACGCAGCCCGCCGCGGGCCGGGTCGTCACCGGCCGGACCGTCAAGCTCGCCTACCTCTCCCAGGAGGTCGCCGAACTCGACCCGACACTGCGGGTGCTGCAGGCCGTCCAGGCGGTCCGCGACCGGGTCGACCTCGGCAAGGGCCGTGAGATGACCGCGGGCCAGCTCTGCGAGACCTTCGGGTTCAACAAGGAGAAGCAGTGGACGCCCGTCGGCGACCTGTCCGGTGGTGAGCGGCGGCGGCTGCAGATCCTGCGGCTCCTGATGGACGAGCCGAACGTCCTCTTCCTCGACGAGCCGACGAACGATCTCGACATCGAGACCCTCACCCAGCTGGAGGACCTCCTCGACGGCTGGCCGGGCTCCATGATCGTGATCTCCCACGACCGGTTCTTCATCGAGCGCACGACCGACCGGGTGTTCGCGCTTCTCGGCGACGCGACCCTGCGGATGCTGCCGCGCGGAATCGACGAGTACCTGGAGCGGCGCCACAAGATGGAGGAGGCCGCCGCGGCCGCGGTTCCCGCCGCGGACAGGGGCGCCTCCCCGGCCGCCGCGTCCGCCAAGGAGGACCGCGCCGCGAAGAAGGAACTCCAGAAGATCGAGCGCCAGCTGGACAAGATCTCCGAGAAGGAGAAGAAGCTCCACACCCAAATCGCCGATAACGCCACGGACTTCGGGAAAGTGGCGAAACTGGACGGCGACCTGCGTGAACTGGCCACCGAGCGCGAGGAGTTGGAAATGCGCTGGCTGGAGCTCGCAGAAGACGCGTGAAGAGCGCGTGAAGGAGCGTAACGGGGGCATCACGGGCCGGTCCTCCCTTGGAAACAGGGGAGAACCGGCCCGGTGTTCGAGCACTCCAGGGTGATACAAAGAGGCTTCTGGGAACACTCTCAGGCCGCATGACAACCACTGTGAGTGCATCGCCTGCTGCGGTGCGTACTGCAGGGCATGGCTAAAAATCAGTGAAGAGGGGGAACGCGCTGATGACTCAGCCGCCTGAAAAGCCGTCGCAGCAGGGCGGGTTCGGAGCGCCGCAGGACCAGCCGCCGCAGGGCGGCTTCGGACCTCCGCAGGACCCGCGAGGAGCCACTCCGCCACCGCCCGCCCAGCCGCCGGCGGCCCCGCCGCCCCCGCAGGGCGCTCCGCAGACACCGCCTCCGCCGCAGGGCGCGCCGGGAACCCCGCCGCCGCCCGCGCCCGGTTACGGCTACCCGCAGCAGCCCGGCCCGTACGGGCAGCCGCAGCAGCCGGGGCCGTACGGCTACCCGCAGCAGCCGGGTCCGTACGCGCAGCCCGGTCCCTACGGTCAGCAGCAGCCGGGGCCCTACGGTCAGCAGCCCGGCTACGGCTACCCGGCGCAGCCGCAGTTCCCGGGCGGGCCCGGCACTCCGCCCGGCGGCGGCTCGGGCGGTCCCTTCAAGGGGAAGCCCCTCGTGATCATCGGGGCGGCGCTGGCGGCCGTGCTCGTCGTCGGCGGCACCGTGTTCGCCCTCACCAGCGGTGACGACGACGGTGGCAAGAAGAAGCCCGTCGCGGACAAGAGCCAGGACGCCAAGCCCTCGGGATCCGACGCGCCGGTCAACCCCGGCGACGGCAACGGTGACGGCAACGACGGCTCCGAGGACCTCAACGAGGGCCGCCAGGCCGGCGAGTCGAAGGTGCTCTGGTACAAGGAGGCGCCCGACGCGCCCGGTTCCGGCGCCGACGCCCCCGGCATGTGGATCACGGACAAGGTCGCCGTGAAGGCCGCGTACAAGCAGGTCCTCGGCTACAACGTGGGCGACGGCAAGGTCAGCTGGCCCGCGATCACTTTCCCGCAGCCGATCTGTGCCGCTTCCGGCCAGAAGACGTCCGACGACAAGGTCTTCGTGGCGTACAAGGAAGGCACCAAGGACACCGCCGAGTGCAATCAGGTCGTGGAGATCGACCTCGCCACCGGCAAGAAGGGCTGGACGAAGGAGATCCCGAAGGGTGACCTGTTCGACAGCTCCCTCACCCTCAGCCTGAACATCTCCGGGGACACGCTGCTGGTCGGCCGCTCCATGTCCGGCGTCGGCTACGACACCGGCAGCGGCGAGAAGCTCTTCGACAAGAAGAAGTACGGCAGCGCCTGCTTCCCGTCGGCGTTCGCCGGCGGCGCCAAGCTGCTCTCCGTGTCCTCCTGCGGTGCGGGCGGCGACGACGAGCACGACGAGGTGCAGGAGCTCGACCCGTCGACCGGCAAGGCCAAGTGGACCAGGAAGATCCCCAAGGGCTGGCGCGTCGAGCGCGCGTACTCCGTCGATCCCGTCGTCCTCTACCTCACCAACGCGGACAAGAAGCAGTGGAACGTCACCGCGCTGAAGAACGACGGCACGGCCCGTTCGCAGGTCGACGTCGACGAGTCGTTCGCGCCGGAGTGCGGCTGGGCGATCCTCTCGCGTGACCTCCAGGGCTGCGAGGGCGTGGCGGCCGACGCCAACACCCTCTACCTGCCGACCGAGGCGAAGAGCGGCGCCAACGAGATCGTCGCGATCAGCCTGGAGAGCGGCAAGGAGAAGTGGCGCGTCAAGTCCCCGGCGGACGACTCGATGGTGCCGCTGAAGACCGACGGCACGGACCTCGTCGCGTACGTGGGGCCCTCGTACGACGCGGGCGGGCGGATCGTCTCGATCCCGACCGGCGGCGGTTCGCACACGCCGAAGACGCTGCTGCAGAACCCGCAGGGCGCGGCGGACGTGGAGAACGGTTTCTTCTCGAAGGCCGTCGACTGGGTGGACGGGCGCTTCTACCTCTCCACCACCCGGCTGACCGGCAACGACGAGTCGAAGGAGAAGCTGATGCTGGCCTACGGCAAGTGACCGGGCCGGCTCCGCTCCTCCTCCCAGCCCTCCACCCGGCCGGTTTTGCTCCCGGCCCCCGTGCCCGCCCCGCGTACGTCCGTCTTGTGTGCGTACGCCCGATCCTCGTCCCCTTCGCATCCGAGGTACTCACGCCATGAGCCAGCCGCCCCCGCCCCCGCCGCCGAACCAGCCGCCCCAGGGTGGCGGTTTCGGCGCCCCGCAGGACCCGCCTCCGGGCGGGTTCGGCCCGCCCACACCGCCGCCGGCCGGTCCGCCCGCCGGGCCCCCGCAGCCGGGCTACGGCTACCCGCAGGCACCCCAGACCCCGCCCCCGGCCGGCCCGCCCGCCGCGCCGCAGGGACCGCCGCAGCAGCCGTACGGCTACCCGCAGGCCCCCGGCGCCCCCCAGGGCGCCCCGCAGCCGCCGACCGTGCCCGGCTACGGGTATCCGGGCCAGCAGCCGCCGCAGGGCTACGGCTACCCGGGGCAGCAGCCCCAGTACGGCTATCCGCAGCCGGGCACCCTGCCGATGCAGCCGCAGGTCCCGCAGGGTGGCAGGAAGTTCGGCGCCCAGGCGGCGATCATCGTCGCGGCCGTGGTGGCGATCGCGCTGATCGTCGGCGGCGGTGTCTGGTACGCGAGCTCGTCCGGCAAGGACGACGACAAGGACACCTCCGCGGGCCCCGGCGGCACCGACGGCGGCAAGGACGACGGCAGCGGCGACGACGCGGGTGGTGGCGGCGGCTCGGAGAAGGTGCCGTCGAGCACCGGCGCGAAGCTCCTCTTCCAGCTGCCCGCGCCCGAGGTCCCCAAGAAGGACGTCTGGAGCGTGGAGGGTTCCTGGCTGACGGACAAGGTGTACGCCAAGGCGGGCGTCCGCGAGATCGTCGGCCACGACCCGGACACCGGCAAGGAGTCCTGGTCCCTGCCGTTGACGGGCCTGACCTGTGCCGGTTCGCCCGAGGTCACCAAGGACGGCGTCGCCGTGGTGGTCGCGGAGGCCGCCAAGCGCACCAAGGCCGACCCGTACCCGCAGTGCACCGAGGTCACGGCCTTCGACGTGAACACCGGCAAGGCGCTCTGGACGAAGTCCGTGGCTCCGGGCGGCGGTGAGAAGGCCAAGTTCAAGGAGGTCAGCATCACCGGCACCACGGTCGCGGCGGGCTCCGGCCTCGACGGCGGTGCCGCCTTCGACATCGCCGACGGCAAGGTCCTGTGGCAGCCGAAGGTCGGCACGTGCGAGGACGTCGGTTACGCGGGCGGCGAGCAGCTGGTCGCGGTCCGCAAGTGCGGTGACTACGGCAACGAGAAGTACGAGGTCCAGCTGCTCGACCCGAAGTCGGGCACCGTCAAGTGGAGCTACAAGCTCCCCTCCGGCATCGACAACGCCAAGGTCATCTCCACCAAGCCGGTCGTCTTCGGCGTGGACTCCGGCGAGATCACCGCGTCCGGCGCGACCGACGTCTTCTCGCTGGACGACAGCGGCAAGCTGCGCGCGAAGATCACGCTGGAGGACGGCAAGTACGAGCACGACTGCGGTGTGAACAAGGTCCACAACTGCAAGTCGATCGCGGTCGGCAACGACAAGCTGTACGTGCCGACCAAGCAGCACGAGGGTGCAGAGCAGTACAGCCGGGTCAACGAGATCGTGTCCTTCTCGCTGGCCACGGGCAAGTCCACGAGCGACCGGGCCGACGCCGGCGAGGGCTACGAGATCTTCCCGATCCGGATGGACGGCACCAACGTCCTCGCGTACAAGAGCGGCCCCTACGACAAGGGTTCCCAGGTCGTCTCCATCGACGGCAAGTCCTTCAAGGAGACCAAGCTCCTGGAGACCCCGGCCACCGACCAGGTCCGCAGCGCGATCAGCGGCATGGTGCCCAAGACCTCGGAGATGCTCTACACCGGCGGTCGGCTCTTCATGGCCGAGGATCTGGTCAGCGCGCCGTACTCCAAGGACGAGAAGGACTACGTGGCGATCGGATTCGGCGCCGAATAGCCCACGGGCCGGTGCCCGACGGCCCACGACCCGGTGGTCCACGCGGCACCCGTGAAGACCACTTCAAGACCCTTGAAGTCAACAGAACGCCCCTGTGTCGACAGAACGCCCCTGCCGCCCGCTTCCCGGGTGGCAGGGGCGTCGGCGATGCTGTCGGCGAACAACGGGAAATGGTCCAAGGTCGATACAGGGTGGTCAAACGGCGATCCGGGTCAGGCGTGTTCGCTGCGGAGTGTGGCAAGTTGCCCCGCCGTGCTCGACGGAGACCCATGATCAATGGAAACTCCGGGTGTATACCCGTGTATTGGCCCAGGGAGGTTGTCTCCCATGCGCCGTTCCGCGAAAGAGATGAATGTAGGCATTCCGGGGCACTTCTCTTCACTGGGGGGAGCGCAACGTCGAACAAGCGTGTAGCTTCCGGGGGATGGAGAGCCGGGGGGCTCCTATCCATGGGGTACCAGTAGGGAACCTGGGGGGACTGGGGGGTTGGGCTCGATGGGAGTGCGGCTCATGGTGGTCGACGACCACCGACTGCTCGCCGAGGCGCTCGCCTCGGCCTTGAAACTGCGCGGACACCGCGTGCTGGCCGCGGCCGCACCCGCCGCGGGAGCGGCGGAGCTGGTGATCACAAGGGCGCCGGAGGTGTGCCTGATCGGTACGGCCACGCCTGCCGAACCGGGCATCTTCGACCCGGTGGTGAAGATCAAGCGGGAGCGGCCGCAGGTCGCGGTGCTGGTCCTCGGACCGGTGCCCAACCCGCGCGGTATCGCCGCCGCGTTCGCCGCCGGCGCCTCGGGATACGTACGGCACGACGAGCGGATAGAGGGTGTCGAACGCGCCATCATGAAGGCCCGTGCGGGAGAGGCGGCGGTGGCGCCGCAGCTCCTCCAGGGAGCCTTCAGCGAGCTTCTCAATCCGGCCGCGCAGCCCGACGACGAGGGGCAGCGGCTGCTCCAGATGCTGACGCCCCGCGAGGTCGAGGTGCTGGTGCGGGTGGCCGACGGCGAGGACACCCGGCTCATCGCGGCCGGCATGGGCATAGCGCCGAGCACCGCCCGCACGCATGTGCAGCGGGTCCTGATGAAGCTGGGCGTGGGCTCCCGCCTTGAGGCGGCCGCCCTGGCGGCCCGTACGGGCCTCCTGGACCGCGCGGGCCCGGTGTCGCAGCACTCGGTACCGGGCGGGGGGCAGGAGGCCTAGGGCCTGTCGCCAAATTGCCGACGTCCGCCCGGAGTGCGTGCCAGGAGTCGCCCGGCACGCGGGGATTCGACGACAGGGCCCAGGGCCCGGGCTCCCGGGCCGGCCGGCTACTCGGTCGCGTCGTCGGCCGTGGTCGGCGGTGCCACCGGCCGCAGCCGCAGCCAGGCCAGGAAGAACAGGCCGAGGGCCAGCATGCCCAGGCCCGTCCAGAGGTTGATGTTGACGCCCTCCGCCTTGTCGATGTCGGCGTCGGACGCGGTGATCCCGGCGATCGTCACGATGATCCCGTAGACCACGAAGAGACCGCCGATGATGCGGCGGATGTCGAAGAGCCTGGCCGCGGTGGCCGACTTGCCCTGCAGTTCGGTGACCTCGCGCTGGAGGTCCCGCTCGGAGTGCTCGCTCATGGCTGTCGATCCTCCAGTGGTCAGAACGAGAACGGGATGTAGCAGGCGGCGGCCAGGACGATGGCACCCCAGCCGAGCAGGGCGGGGCTGCGGTACCAGGCGTCGTCGCCCGCGCCGGCCGGTTCCTCCATGCCGGGGGAGCTGGTTCCGTACACCAGCCCCCGCAGCTCCTCCGCCGGCTTCGGGGCGGTGAAGAGGGAGACCGCGAACATGACGACCGCGCCGGCCACGAACCCGGCGATCGCGGAGACGAAGTTGGCGCCCTGGTCGGAGGGGATGCCGATGATGTCCTGCTTGTAGAGGACGAAGTAGTTGACCATCGCGGCCGTGGTGCCCGCGAGCAGCCCCCAGAACCCGGACTTCATGGACGCCCGCTTCCAGAACATGCCGACGATGAAGACGACGAACATCGGCACGTTGAAGAAGGAGAACAGCGTCTGGAGGTAACTCATGATGTTCGAGAAGGACGACGCCAGGAACGCCGTGCCGATCGACGCCACCACGCCGACCACCGTGATGAGACGGCCGAAGCGCACGTAGTACGCGTCCTCCTCGTCCCGCTTCACGTACTTGCCCCAGATGTCGTTGGTGAAGACGGTGTTGAAGGACGAGATGTTGGCCGCCATGCCCGCCATGAAGGCCGCCAGCAGGCCCGTCACCGCGATGCCGAGGACTCCGTTGGGGAGCAGGTCCTCCATCAGGTACGGGATCGCGTCGTTGTACTGGAGGTCGGAGGCGGAGGTCCCGATCTTCGGTACGAGCACGGCCGCGACGAGGCCGGGGATCATCACCAGGAAGACGATGAAGATCTTCGGGAACGCGGCGATGAGCGGGGTGCGCTGGGCCGCCGACAGGTTCTTCGCGGACAGGGCGCGCTGCACCTCGGCGAAGTTCGTCGTCCAGTAGCCGAAGGAGAGCACGAAGCCGAGGCCCAGGACGATGGTCAGCCAGTTGGCGCCGAGCGGGTTGTCGCTGCCGATGCCGGTGCCGCCCCACGCGGTGGTGAAGTCGCTGCCGTGGCTCGCCGTGAGGGAGTCGGTCAGACCGTCCCAGCCGCCGACCTTCTTCAGGCCCAGCAGCGTGAGCGGGATGAGCGCGGCGAGGATGACGAAGAACTGCAGCACCTCGTTGTAGATCGCCGACGACAGACCGCCGAGGGTGATGTACGCGAGCACGAAGGCGCCCGCGACGACGATCGACACCCACTCCGGCCAGCCGAGCAGCGCCTCGACGACGATGGCGAGCGCGTAGAGGTTCACGCCCGCGATGAGGACCGCCGCGAAGGCGAACAGCACGGAACTGAGCAGATGCGCGCCCCGGTCGAAGCGCAGCAGCAGGAACTCGGGTACGGACCTGACCTTCGAGCCGTAGTAGAAGGGCATCATCACCAGGCCCAGGAAGACCATGGCGGGGATCGCGCCGATCCAGTACCAGTGCACGGTGTAGACGCCGTACTGGGCGCTGTTCGCGGCCATGCCCAGGATCTCGGTCGCGCCGAGGTTGGCGGCGACGAAGGCCAGCCCGGTCACCCAGGCGGGCAGTGAACGCCCGGACAGGAAGAAGTCGAGGCTGGTCTTCACCGAGCGCCGGGCGGCGAAGCCGATGCCGAGCACGACGACGAAGTAGATCGCCAGGATCGTGTAGTCGAGCCAGTTGGTGGGGAGCCGCAGCTCCGCGGCCAGGTATGTGGGGGTCTGCATGCGGCACTCACTTCAGTTTTGGTGTTCTTTGTTTGGTTGTGGTGGTGACGGACGTGGGGATTTGTGGTTTGATGTGTTTGGTTCTGTTTGTTGCCTTGATTTGTTGCCTTGATCGGGTAGTGATGGGGAGTCCGGCGTGAAGAAGACCTCGACCCGGCTGGCCGACGGTCGTGAGCTCATCTACTACGACTCGCGCGACGACACGGTGCGCGACGCGGTGGACCGGCGCCCGCTGGACCGGACGGTCACCACTTCGGAGGTACGGCGGGACCCGCTGCTCGGTGACGCGGTGGCCATCGCCTCGCACCGACAGGGCCGCATCTACCACCCGCCGGCCGACGAATGTCCGCTGTGCCCCTCCGAGGGCGACCGGCTGAGCGAGATCCCCGACTCCTCGTACGACGTCGCGGTGTTCGAGAACCGCTTCCCGTCGCTGGCCGGGGACTCCGGGCGGTGCGAGGTCGTCTGCTTCACCTCGAACCACGACGCGTCCTTCGCCGACCTGACCGAGGAGCAGGCGGGTCTCGTCCTGGAGGCGTGGACCGACCGCACGGCGGAGCTGTCCCATCTCCCCGCCGTGGAGCAGGTGTTCTGTTTCGAGAACCGCGGCGCCGAGATCGGTGTGACCCTCGGACACCCGCACGGGCAGATCTACGCGTACCCCTTCACTACCCCCCGGACGGCTCTGATGCTCCGCTCGCTGGCGGCGCACAAGGAGGCGACCGGCGGGGAGAACCTCTTCGACGCCGTGCTGGAGCGCGAGCTCGCCGACGAGCGGGTCGTCCTGGAGACCGAGCACTGGGTGGCCTTCGTGCCGTTCTCGGCGCACTGGCCGTACGAGGTGCACCTGTACCCGCGCCGCCGCGTGCCCGACCTGCTGGGCCTGGACGAGGGTGCCCGCACAGAGTTCCCCAAGGTCTATCTGGAACTGTTGAGGCGCTTCGACCGGATCTTCGGCGAAGGTGAGCCTCCGACGCCGTACATCTCGGCCTGGCACCAGGCGCCGTTCGGCACGCTGGAGGAGTTCGACGGAGTGGTGCGTGAGGACTTCGCGCTCCACCTTGAGCTTTTCACCATCCGCCGCACTTCCGGCAAGCTGAAGTTCCTCGCGGGTTCCGAGTCCGGCATGAACGTGTTCATCAACGACGTGCCGCCGGAGACCGCGGCCCAGCGACTGCGAGAGGTAGCGAGTTCATGAGTGGGAAGTACCTGGTCACCGGCGGTGCGGGCTATGTGGGAAGCGTGGTCGCGCAGCACCTGCTGGAGGCGGGCCACGAGGTGACCGTCCTCGACAACCTCTCCACCGGCTTCCGCGAGGGTGTCCCGGCCGGGGCCGCCTTCATCGAGGGCGACATCCGCGACGCCGCGAAGTGGCTGGACCCCTCCTTCGACGCCGTGCTGCACTTCGCCGCGTTCTCGCAGGTCGGCGAGTCGGTCGTGAAGCCCGAGAAGTACTGGGACAACAACGTCGGCGGCACGATGGCCCTGCTCGCCGCGATGCGCGAGGCGGGCGTCCGCAAGCTGGTCTTCTCCTCCACCGCGGCGACGTACGGCGAGCCGGAGACGACCCCGATCACCGAGTCCGCGCCGACGTCCCCCACGAACCCGTACGGTGCCTCGAAGCTGGCCGTCGACCACATGATCACGGGCGAGGCCGCCGCGCACGGGCTGGCCGCCGTATCGCTGCGCTACTTCAACGTGGCCGGCGCGTACGGCAGCAGCGGTGAGCGGCACGACCCCGAGTCGCACCTCATCCCGCTCGTCCTCCAGGTCGCCCAGGGCCGCCGCGACGCCATCTCGGTCTACGGCGACGACTACCCGACGCCGGACGGCACCTGCGTCCGCGATTACATCCATGTGGCCGACCTCGCGGAGGCGCATCTGCTGGCCGTCGCCGCCGCGCAGCCCGGCGAGCACCTGATCTGCAACCTCGGCAACGGCAACGGCTTCTCGGTCCGCGAGGTGATCGAGACCGTCCGCGAGGTGACCGGACACCCGATCCCCGAGGTCGCGGCCCCGCGCCGGGCGGGCGACCCGGCGATCCTCGTCGCCTCGGCCGCCACGGCCCGCGAACGGCTCGGCTGGAACCCGTCCCGCGCGGATCTCGCGGGAATCGTCGCGGACGCGTGGGAGTTCGCACAGCGGAACGATGTGAAGGCGGAGGGGCACTAGTGGGGGCACAGGTAGCGGTTCAGCAGGTCCGCGGCGGCTTCGAGAAGCTGTACGGGACCGCTCCCGAGGGGATCTGGGCGGCGCCCGGCCGGGTCAACCTGATCGGTGAGTACACCGACTTCAACGAGGGCTTCGTCATGCCGCTCGCGCTGCCGCACACGGCGGTGGCGGCGGTCTCGCGCCGCGACGACGGAGTACTGCGCCTGCACTCGGCCGACATCGAGGGCCCGGTCGTAGAACTGCACGTCGACGACCTCGCCCCGCTGACGAACACCAGCTGGGCGGCCTACCCCGCGGGTGTCGTCTGGGTCCTGCGCACGGCAGGGCACGCCATCACGGGCGCGGACATCCACCTCGCCTCGACGGTCCCGACGGGCGCGGGTCTGTCCTCGTCGGCGGCGCTCGAAGTGGTGACGGCCCTGGCCTTGAACGACCTGTACGAACTCGGCCTCACCGGGCCCGAGCTGGCCCGCGTCTCCCAGCGCGCGGAGAACGACTTCGTGGGCGTGCCCTGCGGGGTCATGGACCAGACGGCGTCCGCCTGCTGCACGGAGGGCCACGCCCTCCACCTCGACTGCCGCGACCTGTCTATCCGGCAGGTCCCCTTCGACCTCCCGGCCCAGGGCCTGCAACTCCTGGTCGTCGACAGCCGCGTCAAGCACGCGCTGGGCGACGGGGCGTACGCGGAGCGGCGGGAGGGCTGCGAGGAGGGTGCGCGGCAGCTGGGCGTCCCGTTCCTGCGCGACCTGGCGTACGAGGACCTGGACGCGGCGCTGGCCCGCCTCTCGGACGAGCGGGTGCGTCGCTACGTACGCCATGTGGTGTCGGACGACCACCGGGTCGAGGAGGTCATCGCCCTGCTCGACGCGGGCGACATCCGGGGGATCGGCCCCATCCTGACGGCCGGCCACGCTTCTCTCCGCGACGACCTCCGCATCTCCTGCGCGGAGCTGGACCTCGTCGTCGCGACGGCGAACCAGGCCGGTGCGCTGGGGGCCCGTATGACGGGCGGCGGTTTCGGCGGATCGGCGGTCGTGCTGGTCGAGGCGGCGGACGTCGACACGGTCACGAAGGCTGTGGAGGAAGCGTTCGTTGCTGCGGGGTACACCGCGCCGCGGGTGTTCCCGGCGGTGCCGTCGGAGGGCGCCCGCCGGGTGGCCTGACAGGCCTTTTTTGCCCCACCGCCCCTACCCTCCCCCATCGTCACGTACTCGGGGGCGCTGCCCCCGAACCCCCGGTCCTCGAACGCCGGACGGGCTGAAGATGCCCCGGGCGGGCTGGGAGATCGAGGCTCGGCCGCGGACTCTCCAGCCCGTCCGGCGTTTGAGGACGAGCGCGCAGCGCGACAGGGGGGCGAGGGGGCGCTGCCCCCATGCAGTGACGATGGGGTCCCCCCGGTCGAGCGAAGCCGAGACTGGGGGAGGGTAGGGGCGGCGGGGGCGAGAAAAGGTCCGTCAGGGCAGGTGCTTGGTCAGGGTGTACTCCGTGATGCCCGGGGGGTAGTCGGGGATCACGCACACCACCTCGTACCCCTGCTTCAGGTAGAAGCCGGGAGCCTGGAAGTCCCACGTCTCCAGCCGGGAACTGCGGCACCCGCGGGACGTACGAGCCAGATGTTCCGCCCGGGACAGCAGATGCGATCCGAGTCCGCCCCCGCGACACCGCTCGTCGACCCAGAGATAGGCGACATGCAGCCATGTCGCCCAGGTGTGCCCGACCAGCCCGCCCACGACCGAGCCGTCCGCCTCCAATGCCCAGACATGGAGCGGAACTTCCCGTTCACCAGGCGTTCCGCGCAGAGAGCGCAGCATCGGTGAGGCCGCGACATTGGCCTCCCGCAGCCGAGACCGTAGAAATTGGCTACGCTCTTTGTCGACTTCTGTCTCAATACGAAACATACGGCTCACCATAAACGCGTCGGCCAATCAGTTCTGCAAATCACCTTCCGCTCCTGCCGCACGGCCTTACTCTGATGAGCAGCACCGGTGGGGGCCGGTGCTGATCAGGGGGCGAGACAGTCGGGTACGACGCCCGAAGTGGGGGTAGCAGTTCCAGCACGGCGGCGGCCGTGCGATTGCGGCACCCCGTTTTCCGGGCCGACAGGAGGCCCGGGATCACCTCGGGCGCCGTACCTGCGCCGGTCCGTCCCCCGACCAGTGGGGGTTTCAGTGGTTCGCATCCGTGTTCTGGTCGTCGACGACCACCGTATCTTCGCCGAGTCGCTCGCTGCCGCCCTGGCTGCCGAGCCCGACGTCGACGTATCCGCGGCGGGCAGTGGCCCGGCCGCGCTGCGCTGCCTCGAACGGGCGGTCGCGGAAGGCCGGAGGTTCGACGTGCTGCTCGTCGACGCCGACCTCGGCGGCAACGTGCCGGGTGTCCGCCCGGCCGTGCCCGTGCACGACAACAACGAAGAAGGCCTGGTCGACGGCATCTCGCTGGTGGCCGGCGTCCGTTCGGGCCAGCCCAGTGTCCGTACCGTCGTGCTCGCCGAGAAGGACGATCCGCGTCGTGCGGCTCTCGCCCTGCAGGCGGGCGCCTCGGGCTGGGTGGCCAAGGACTGCTCGTTGTCCCGGCTGCTGACGGTCATCCGGGGTGTGCTGCGGGACGAGACGCATCTGCCGCCGGCTCTGCTCACCGGCGTCCTGCGTGAGCTGACCGCCGCCCGCAAGCACCGCACCGAGAGCGAGCGGCTGGTGGAGTCGTTGACGCCGCGCGAGCGCGAGGTGCTGCGCTGCATGGTGGCCGGGCTGGGGCGGAAGGCCGTCGCCGAGCGGCTGTTCCTCTCCCCGCACACCGTCCGCACCCATATGCAGAACGTGCTGGGGAAGCTGGGCGTGCACTCGACCCTCGCGGCCGTGGCGCTCGCCCGCCGGGCCGGGGTCGGTCCGGTGGACCTAGCCGGGGATGTTGTCGAACGGGGCGGTCAGCTGGCGTAGCAGCCCGGCCAGTTCACCGCGCTGGGCCCGGCTGAGTTCCGCGAGGATCGCCCGCTCCTGGTCGAGGAGTCCGGCGAGTGCCTGGTCGGCGCGGTCGCGGCCCTCCTCGGTGAGCCGGACGAGTACGCCCCGGCGGTCGCTGGGGTCCGGGAGGCGCTCGACCAGGTCCTTCTTCGCGAGCCGGTCGATACGGTTCGTCATCGTGCCCGAGGTGACGAGGGTCTGGGTGAGCAACTGCCCGGGGGAGAGCTGGTACGGGGCTCCCGCCCGCCTCAGCGAGGTGAGCACGTCGAACTCCCAGGGCTCCAGGGCGTGCTCGGCGAACGCGATCCGCCGCGCGCGGTCCAGATGCCGGGCGAGCCTGCTCACGCGGCTGAGCACTTCGAGCGGTTCCACGTCGAGGTCGGGGCGCTCCCGGCGCCATGCTGCGACCAACCGATCGACCTCGTCCTCCATGGCGATCAGTGTAGTGGTTGTGTCGATGTGAAGTCTCTTGATGTCAAGTATCTTGACGGCGAGATAGTGGGGATGTGAGGGTGGAGGTCGGCTCGTCCTGACTCCTAGGAGGCTCCCGATGTCCGCCACCACCACTCCCACCTGGGATCCGGGGCAGTACCTGCGTCACGCCGGGCACCGCGCCCGTCCCTTCGCGGAGCTGCTCGGCCGCGTCCCCGCCCTGCCCGGCGAACCGGCCCGTATCGCCGACCTGGGCTGCGGCCCCGGCAATGTCACCACCCAGCTCGCCGAGCGCTGGCCTGCCGCGTACGTCACCGGGTTCGACAACTCCCCGGAGATGCTGGCCCGGGCCGAGGAGCATGCGGGGCCGACAGCCGGTGGCGGTCGCCTGGACTTCGGCCACGCGGACCTCACGGAGTGGGCGCCGGCGGAGACGTACGACCTGATCGTCTCGAACGCCGCGCTGCAGTGGGTGCCGGGGCATCTGGAGGCGTTCGGGCCGTGGCTCGACGCGCTGGCACCGGGCGGCACCTTCGCCTTCCAAGTGCCGAACAACATCGACGCGCCCCTGCACACCCTGATGCGCGAACTCGCCGCCTCCCCGCGGTGGAAGGGGCGGCTGGCCGGAGTTCTCCGGGGCGCGGACTCGGTGCACGACCCGCTCGTCTATCTGGACCGGCTGGCGCGGCTCGGGTGCGAGGTGGATGTGTGGGAGACGACCTACATGCAGCTTCTGCAGGGCGAGGACGCCGTTCTCGACTGGTCCAAGGGGACCGGGATGCGGCCGGCTCTCACGGCTCTCGCCGACGACCCGGACGCCAGGGACGCCTTCACCGCCGAGTACCGGGACCTGCTCCGGGACGCTTATCCGACGGCCCCGTACGGCACGGTTCTGCCGTTCCGGCGGCTGTTCGTGGTGGCGAGGAAGGTCGGCTGAGCCGGTGCTGACCGCTGTGGATCATGTGCAGCTCGCCGCGCCGCCGGGGGCCGAGGCGGTCCTGCGCGACTACTACGTCGGCGTCCTCGGGATGACGGAGATCCCCAAGCCGCCCGCGCTCGCCGCGCGCGGGGGCTGCTGGTTCCGGGCCGGGGCGGTTCAGCTGCATCTGGGGATCGAGGCGGACTTCCGTCCTGCGAGGAAGGCCCATCCAGGGCTGCGGGTGACGGGCATCGAGGCGTACGCGGACCGGCTCGCCGCCTTGGGCGCACCGGTCGGCTGGGACGACCTGCTTCCCGGACACCGTCGTTTCTACTCGGAGGACCCGGTGGGCAACCGGCTGGAGTTCTTGGAGCCGCTACCGACCTTCTGAGACACACGAGGGCGTACCCGGCCGCTTCCGTGGCGGGCCCGTGTGCGGTGACGCGGGCCCGCCACAGCTCTGTCGTGCGTCAGCGCCACTCGGGCGGAATGTTGGCGAGCTGTTTCAGCAGGTCCCAGTCCTTCGGCTTAAGTCGCGGATCGTCCCACTCGGCGCCGCGCGCCACCCAGTACCCGCGGATCTCCCGCACCTGGGGCAGGTTGTCGTCGCCGATCCCCGACTCCGTGGCACAACAGGCACAGATGACGTACTGCGGCACGCCGTACTCGTTCCAGAGGGGTGTCACCCCGTCGTCCAGCCCGCAGACACGGCAGACCGTCTCCATCGGGACCTTCATATTCCCTTCAGGCCGAGTGTGTGGATCCCGTACACCACGGCCGTTGAGGGAGGGCGCCTCAAGGCGTCCGGCCCAGGTGGGTGACGAGGATCCGGATCACGTCCTCGTCGAGCACGTAGAGGACGCGGTAGTCGCCGACGCGTAGGCGGCGGATGTTCGGGCCGTAGGCGGTGGAGCCGGTGGGGCGCGGTTCCTTGGCGAGGGTGTCGACGGCTTCGTAGACGGCGGCGAGCCCCGCGGGATCGTCCTTGAGGAACCGCACGGCCGCGTTCGTGGCGCTCGGTTCCCAGGTGATTCGGTAGTTCATGGCCGCAGCCCCAGCATGCGCCCGACTTCCTCGTGGCTTACGCCCTCTCCCAGCGTCCCCTCCGCCTTGCGGCGCTGGTAGTCGGCGGCTGCGAGCGCGTCCTCCAAGTCCTCTATGACCTGCGGCGAGACGAGTAGCGCCGCCACGTGACCGTGGTCGGTGAGGGCGATGGTCTCGCGGCCGTGGGCCGCGCGCCGGACGAGGTCACCGAGCTGGGAACGGGCGGCGCTGATCGCGATCTCAGTCATGGGTGCATTGGTACCACAAGGTTCATCTTGTGGGCTATGTATTAACTCTTTCGGCGCCCTATCAGGCGAGGCTTCGCCTCCAGGCCGTCCAGGCCGTGCCAGGCCAGGTTGACCAGGTGGGCGGCCACCTCCGCCTTCTTGGGGCGGCGGACGTCCAGCCACCACTGGCCCGTGAGGGCGACCATGCCCACCAGGGCCTGGGCGTAGAGGGGGGCCAGTTTGGGGTCGAAGCCCCGGCGCTTGAACTCGCGGCCCAGGATGTCCTCCACCTGCGTGGCGATGTCCGAGATCAGGGACGCGAAGCTGCCCGTCGACTGGGGGATCGGGGAGTCGCGGACCAGGATGCGGAAGCCGTCCGTGTACTCCTCGATGTAGTCGAGGAGCGCGAAGGCCGCCTGTTCGCAGAGTTCGCGGGGGTGGCCTGCGGTGAGGGAGCTGGTCACGCCGTCGAGGAGGCGGCGCATCTCGCGGTCCACCACCACCGCGTACAGGCCCTCCTTGCCGCCGAAGTGCTCGTAGACGACCGGCTTGGAGACGCCGGCCTTCGCCGCGATCTCCTCCACCGACGTCGCCTCGAAGCCCTTCTGGGCGAAGAGGGTGCGGCCGATCTCCAGCAACTGGGCCCGCCGTTCCGCCCCGGTCATCCGGGTGCGGCGGGCGCGCCGCGGCTTTTCATTGCTGGGAGTGCTGGAGTCGGCCACGCCGTCAATCATGCCGCCTCGGCCGTCTCCGCCTTGCGTCGGGCGCCCTTCCCGTCCGGGTTACGGCGGGAATCGATACGTGAGCGTGACGGCCAGCGCACGTCGTAGGCCCAGCCGAACCGCTCGAACCAGCGGATCAGGCGGGCCGAGGAGTCCACCTGGCCGCGCTCCACACCGTGCCGGGCCGACGTCGGGTCCGCGTGGTGGAGGTTGTGCCAGGACTCGCCGCAGGAGAGGACGGCCAGCCACCAGACGTTCCCCGAGCGGTCACGCGACTTGAAGGGGCGCTTGCCCACCGCGTGGCAGATCGAGTTGATCGACCAGGTCACGTGGTGCAGCAGCGCCACCCGGACCAGCGATCCCCAGAAGAAGCCGGTGAACGCGCCCCACCAGGACATCGTCACCAGGCCGCCGATCAGCGCCGGGAGCGCGATGGACAGGCCCGCCCAGAGGAGGAACTGGCGGGAGATCGCGCGGAGTGCGTTGTCCCTGATCAGGTCCGGTGCGTACTTCTCCTGCGGGGTCTGCTCCTCGTCGAACATCCAGGCGATGTGCGCCCACCACAGGCCCTTCATCAGGGCCGGGACCGTCTCGCCGAAGCGCCACGGCGAATGGGGGTCGCCCTCGGCGTCGGAGAACTTGTGGTGCTTGCGGTGGTCGGCCACCCAGCGCACCAGCGGCCCCTCGACGGCCATGGAGCCGGCGATGGCGAGCGCGATACGCAGCGGGCGCTTCGCCTTGAAGGCCCCGTGCGTGAAGTAGCGGTGGAATCCGATCGTGATCCCGTGGCAGCCCAGGTAGTAGAAGAACACCAGCAGGCCGAGGTCCAGCCAGCTCACACCCCAGCCCCAGGCCAGCGGGACCGCCCCGAGGACGGCCAGGAACGGGACCGTGATGAAGAGCAGGAGGGTGATCTGCTCGATCGAGCGCTTCTTCTCGCCGCCCAGCGTGGCTGAGGGGACGGTGGCGGAGGGGGCTGCGGGATCGTTGTCGCGCGCCTTCGGGGCGTCGTCGATCACATCGGGACTTGTGGGCATGGGGCGTCCCCTGGGGGGTCGAGGAGTGTGGGTGTGGCCGGTAAGCGTGTCTGTGCGTAGCCGGAAACAGCGCTTACGGTTCCGTAACCTACGGCGTCGTAAGTATGGCAGCGCGTCGCCGTGGGGCAAGAGCCCGAGAGACTGTGCGTCCGGATGGACACCTATCCTTGGTCTCGGTCGGACAGCGCGGTCCGCTCTGTTTCATTCCCGGATGCCCAGCCGCTGATGCGGCACTAGCCGCCTCGGGCCGACGGGTTCCCCTCCAGACGAGCTTCAACACTGCAAGGAGCCGCACCTGTGAGCAGTGCCGACGACCAGAACACGACAACCGGCAGTGAGCTGCGCGCCGACATCCGACGCCTGGGCGATCTGCTGGGCGAGACCCTCGTACGGCAAGAGGGACCCGAGCTCCTCGAACTGGTCGAGAAGGTTCGCCGCCTCACCCGGGAGGACGGTGAAGCCGCCGCCGAACTGCTGCGCGGCACCGAACTGGAGACCGCGGCCAAGCTGGTCCGCGCCTTCTCCACCTACTTCCACCTGGCGAACGTCACCGAGCAGGTGCACCGCGGCCGCGAACTGCGTGCCAGGCGCGCCGCCGAGGGCGGCCTCCTCGCCCGTACGGCCGACCGGCTCAAGGACGCCGACCCCGAGCACCTGCGCGCCAGCGTGAAGAACCTCAACGTCCGTCCCGTCTTCACCGCGCACCCCACCGAGGCGGCCAGACGCTCGGTCCTCAACAAGCTGCGTCGCATCGCCGCCCTGCTGGAGACCCCGGTCATCGAAGCCGACCGGCGCCGCTACGACACCCGTCTGGCCGAGAACATCGACCTGGTCTGGCAGACGGACGAGCTCAGGGTCGTGCGCCCCGAACCGGCCGACGAGGCCCGCAACGCCATCTACTACCTGGACGAGCTGCACGCCGGCGCCGTCGGGGACGTCCTGGAGGATCTGACCGCGGAACTGGAGCGCGTCGGCGTCCAGCTGCCCGAGGAGACCCGTCCCCTCACCTTCGGCACCTGGATCGGCGGCGACCGCGACGGCAACCCGAACGTGACCCCGCAGGTCACCTGGGACGTCCTCATCCTCCAGCACGAGCACGGCATCAACGACGCGCTGGAACTGATCGACGAGCTGCGCGGCTTCCTGTCGAACTCCATCCGTTACACCGGCGCCACCGAGGAACTGCTCTCCTCGCTGCAGACCGATCTGGAGCGGCTGCCCGAGATCAGTCCCCGCTACAAGCGACTCAACGCCGAGGAGCCCTACCGGCTCAAGGCCACCTGCATCCGGCAGAAGCTGGAGAACACCAAGCAGCGCCTGGCCAAGGGCATCCCGCACGAGGACGGCCACGACTACCTCGGCACCGCCGAGCTGCTGCAGGACCTCACCCTCATCCAGACCTCCCTGCGCGAGCACCGCGGCGCCCTCTTCGCCGACGGCCGCATGAACCGTACGATCCGCACGCTCGCCGCCTTCGGCCTCCAGCTCGCCACCATGGACGTACGCGAGCACGCCGACGCCCACCACCACGCGCTCGGGCAGCTCTTCGACCGGCTCGGCGAGGAGTCCTGGCGCTACGAGGACATGCCGCGCGAGTACCGGCACAAGCTGCTCGCGAAGGAACTGCGCTCGCGTCGGCCGCTCGGACCGACCCCGGCCCCGCTCGACGCCGCCGGTTCGAAGACCCTCGGCGTCTTCGAGACCGTCAAGAGGGCGCTCAAGGTCTTCGGACCCGAGGTCATCGAGTCGTACATCATCTCGATGTGCCAGGGCGCCGACGACGTGTTCGCCGCCGCCGTGCTGGCCCGCGAGGCCGGACTCCTCGACCTGCACGCCGGCTGGGCGAAGATCGGCATCGTGCCGCTCCTTGAGACGACCGACGAGCTCAAGGCCGCCGACACCATCCTTGAGGACATGCTGTCCGACCCGTCCTACCGGCGGCTCGTGGCCCTGCGCGGCGATGTCCAGGAGGTCATGCTCGGGTACTCCGACTCGTCGAAGTTCGGCGGCATCACGACGAGCCAGTGGGAGATCCACCGGGCGCAGCGGCGACTGCGCGACGTCGCGCACCGGTACGGCGTGCGGCTGCGGCTCTTCCACGGCCGTGGTGGCACCGTCGGGCGTGGTGGCGGCCCGTCGCACGACGCCATTCTCGCCCAGCCCTGGGGCACGCTGGAGGGTGAGATCAAGGTGACCGAGCAGGGCGAGGTCATCTCCGACAAGTACCTCGTGCCGTCGCTGGCCCGGGAGAACCTCGAACTGACCGTCGCGGCCACCCTCCAGGCGTCCGCGCTGCACACCTCGCCCCGCCAGTCCGACGAGGCGCTCGCCCGCTGGGACGCCGCCATGGACGTCGTCTCGGAGGCCGCCGAGGCCGCCTACCGCCGGCTGGTCGAGGACCCGGACCTGCCGACGTACTTCCTCGCCTCCACGCCGGTCGACCAGCTCGCCGACCTGCACCTGGGCTCGCGGCCCTCCCGCCGTCCCGGCTCGGGCGTCTCGCTCGACGGCCTGCGTGCCATCCCTTGGGTGTTCGGCTGGACCCAGTCCCGGCAGATCGTGCCCGGCTGGTTCGGCGTCGGCGCCGGCCTCAAGGCGCTGCGCGAGGCCGGTCTCGACAGCGTCCTGGACGAGATGCACGAGCAGTGGCACTTCTTCCGCAACTTCATCTCCAACGTCGAGATGACGCTCGCCAAGACCGATCTCAGGATCGCCCGCCACTACGTCGAGACCCTCGTCCCCGAGGAGCTCCAGCACGTCTTCGCCACCATCGAGGCCGAGCACGAACTGACCGTCCGCGAGGTGCTGCGCATCACCGGTGAGGCCGAACTCCTCGACGCCCACCCGGTGCTCAAGCAGACCTTCACCGTCCGCGACGCCTACCTGGACCCGATCTCGTACCTCCAGGTGGCTCTCCTCAAGCGGCAGCGCGACGCCGCGGCGGCCGGCTCCGAGCCCGACCCGCTGCTGTCCCGCGCGCTGCTCCTGACGGTCAACGGCGTGGCGGCGGGCCTGCGCAACACCGGCTGACCGGCAAGCGGTACGGGGAAGGGGGCCGGGCGGTCGTACGACCGCCCGGCCCCCTTCCCCGTACCACGGCCGCGTACTAGAGCGCCAGGAACGCGGCCGTGACCAGCGTCAGGCCCGCGCCGCCGAGCACCCAGCCCAGCCGGGTCCTGCCCAGGCCGCCCGCCACCACCACGGAGGCGAGCATCAGCGCGCCGCCCAGCGGCACCCAGGCGTAGAGCAGGCCACCGGTGCCCGCGCGGACGACCTCGTCGCTGCCGGGCTTCACCACGACCGTGTACGTGCGGCCCTTCTCCACGGCCACCTCGCTGTCGAGTACGACGCGGTCCCGGGCGGTGGAACCCGCCGACGTCGGCCGGTACGGGCCCGTGCAGTGGTCCTCCGCGCACTTGGTGACCGTCATCGTGCCGCGCTCACGGCCCTTGGTGAGCATCACGTGCTGCGCGGTTCCCCAGGAGGCCCAGACGCCCGCGATCAGGATCAGCGCCGCGACCGTACCCATCGCCGCGAGCTGCCCGAACCGCAGCGCCGCGGCCGCTTTCGGGCGGGAGGCGCGGGAATGGGCGTGGGCGGGCATGGCGGCGATCCTTGGCCATGGCCATGCGGTCGGTCAACTCCGGCGGGGGACAAGTCCCGTGTTGTGCGGACCTTTCCGCCCGTCAGGAGTTGTACGTCGACTGCGCCCGCTCCAGGCCCTCGATGATCAGAGCCTCCACCGCGTCCGCGGCCCGGTCCACGAAGTAGTCCAGCTCCTTGCGCTCCGCCGAGGAGAAGTCCTTCAGGACGAAGTCCGCGACCTGCATACGGCCCGGCGGGCGGCCGATCCCGAACCGCACCCGGTGATAGTCCGGGCCCATCGCCTTCGTCATCGACTTCAGGCCGTTGTGGCCGTTGTCGCCGCCGCCCAGCTTCAGCCGCAGCACCCCGTGGTCGATGTCCAGCTCGTCGTGCACGGCCACGATGTTCGCCGTCGGCACCTTGAAGAAGTCCCGCAGAGCCGTCACCGGACCGCCCGACAGGTTCATGTACGACATCGGCTTCACCAGGACCACCCGGCGGTTCAGCGGACCGGGCGGGCCGATACGCCCCTCGATCACCTGGGCCTGCGCCTTGCCCGCCCGCTTGAACTTGCCGCCGATCCGCCCCGCGAGGAGGTCGGCCACCATGAAGCCCACGTTGTGGCGGTTCATGGCGTAGTCGGGGCCGGGGTTACCGAGCCCTACGATCAGCCAGGGGGCGCCTGGTTCCGTGGTCACGTCCGTCACTCCCATGGGTCCTCGACCGGCTGTACTGGCGTATTGGCTTACCGGCGTTCAGCGGATACGCGCCGACCGCCGCCCCCGAAGGAGCGGCGGCCGGTGGAACACGTGATGCGGTGCGGGATCAGGCCTCGGCGGACTCTTCGCCGGCGTCCTCCGCGGGCTCCTCCGACTGGGCGGCCAGGACCTGCAGCACGACCGCGTCCTCGTCGATGGCCAGCGTGGTGCCCTCGGGCAGCGGGATGTCCTTGGCGAGGATGGAGGCGCCGGCCTCCAGGCCCTCGATGGAGACGGTGACCGACTCGGGGATGTGCGTGGCCTCGGCCTCGACCGTCAGCGTGCTGAGCACGTGCTCAAGGAGGAAGGCGCCCGGGGCCAGGTCGCCCTCGGTGTGCACGTAGACCTCGACGTTGACCTTCTCGCCGCTCTTCACGAGGAGCAGGTCGACGTGCTCCAGGAAGCCCTTGATGGCGTCGCGCTGGACGGCCTTCGGGATGGCGAGCTGGGTCTTGCCCTCGATGTCCAGGGTCAGCAGGACGTTGGCGGTACGCAGGGCGAGCTGGAGCTCGTGGCCCGGCAGCGTGATGTGGACCGGGTCGCCACCGTGGCCGTACACGACGGCGGGGACCTTGCTCTCACGGCGGATGCGGCGCGCCGCACCCTTGCCGAACTCGGTGCGGGTCTCAGCGGCGATCTTGACCTCGGACATGGTCACTCCTCGTAGAACAGGGAAGCCAGGGAAAGAGAGTCACCCGGCCGAACCATCGGCCTGCTACGAAGAGCGCGTCGATAACGGACCGCCGCACCAAAGAGTGCGGCCTCCCTCGCCGAGCAACTGTGACAGCTTACGCGGCGGGGAGGCCGTACAAGAAATCGATCTACGCGGGCCCCGGTGCGGAGCCGCGGGATCCGTTACGCGTGCTACTCGTCGAAGAGGCTGGTCACGGAACCGTCCTCGAAGACCTCACGGACCGCGTTCGCGATCGTCGGCGCGATCGACAGGACCGTGATCTTGTCGAGCTCCAGCTCGCCCGGAGTGGGCAGGGTGTCCGTGAAGACGAACTCGCTGACCTTCGAGTTCTTCAGACGGTCCGCCGCCGGACCCGACAGCACACCGTGCGTCGCCGTCACGATGACGTCCTCCGCGCCGTGCGCGAACAGCGCGTCCGCCGCGGCGCAGATCGTGCCACCGGTGTCGATCATGTCGTCGACCAGGACACAGACCCGGCCCTCGACGTCACCCACGACCTCGTGCACGGTCACCTGGTTCGCGACGTCCTTGTCGCGGCGCTTGTGGACGATCGCCAGCGGCGCGCCGAGGCGGTCGCACCAGCGGTCGGCCACCCGCACGCGGCCGGCGTCCGGGGACACGACCGTGAGCTTCGAGCGGTCCACCTTGTGGCCCACGTAGTCCGCGAGCAGCGGGAGGGCGAACAGATGATCCACGGGGCCGTCGAAGAAGCCCTGGATCTGGTCGGTGTGCAGATCGACCGTCAGGAGGCGGTCTGCGCCCGCCGTCTGCAGCATGTCGGCGATCAGGCGCGCCGAGATCGGTTCACGCCCACGGTGCTTCTTGTCCTGACGCGCGTAACCGTAGAACGGCATGATCACCGTGATGCTCCGGGCGGAGGCCCGCTTCAGAGCGTCGATCATGATCAGCTGTTCCATGATCCATTTGTTGATCGGAGCCGTGTGGCTCTGGATCAGGAAGCAGTCGGCGCCGCGGGCCGACTCCTCGTAGCGGACGTAGATCTCACCGTTGGCGAAGTCGAAGGCCTTCGTCGGAACGACCCCGACACCCAGCTGGTGGGCGACCTCCTCGGCAAGCTCGGGGTGGGCGCGGCCGGAGAAGAACATCATCTTCTTCTCGCCGGTCGTCTTGATCCCGGTCACAGCACTGTCTCCTCAGAGGTGTCTCAGCTGGATGTCGAGATGAGTTGAGTTCTCAGTTGCGGTCTCAGCTGGATGTGCGGGTGTGTGCATCTATCACGGTACGCCGAGTCAGACCCGACCTTTTCCGGTCAGCTTTCGCCGCCGGCCTCCCGGGATGTCGCCTCCGCGGCCTTCGCGGCCGCGCCGCCGGGACGCTTGCGGGCCACCCAGCCCTCGATATTCCTTTGCTGGCCACGGGCCACGGCCAGTGAACCGGGCGGTACGTCCTTCGTGATCACGGAGCCGGCCGCGGTGTACGCGCCGTCCCCGATGGTGACGGGAGCCACAAACATGTTGTCCGCACCCGTCTTGCAGTGCGACCCCACGGTCGTGTGGTGCTTGGCCTCGCCGTCGTAGTTCACGAAGACGCTCGCGGCGCCGATGTTCGTGTACTCGCCGATGGTCGCGTCGCCCACGTACGACAGGTGCGGGACCTTGGTGCCCTCGCCGATCGAGGCGTTCTTCGTCTCCACGTACGTACCCACCTTGACCTTCAGGCCGAGGCGGGTGCCGGGACGGAGATACGCGTAGGGGCCCACGTTCGCCTGGGGGCCGATCTCCGCGCCGTTCGCGACCGTGTTGTCGACCCGCGCGCCCGCGCCCACCGTGGTGTCGCTCAGGCGGGAGTTGGGGCCCACCTCGGCGCCCTCGCCCAGGTGGGTGGCGCCCTGGAGCTGGGTGCCCGGGTGCACGATCGCGTCCTGCTCGAAGGTGACCGTGACGTCGATCCAGGTCGAGGCCGGGTCGATGACGCTCACACCGGCGAGCATCGCGTCCCGCAGCAGGCGGTCGTTGAGGATGCGGCGCGCTTCCGCGAGCTGCACCCGGTTGTTGATGCCGGCGATCTCGCGGTGGTCGCCCGCCACGGCGGCGCCGACGCGGTGCCCGGCCTCCCGGAGGATGCCGAGGACGTCGGTCAGGTACTCCTCGCCCTGGCTGTTGTCGGTGCGGACCTTGCCGAGGGCGTCCGTGAGGAGCTGTCCGTCGAACGCGAAGACGCCGGAGTTGATCTCACGGATCGCGCGCTGGGAGTCGGAGGCGTCCTTGTGCTCGACGATCGCCGTCACGGCGCCCGAGGCGCTGTCCCGGACGATGCGGCCGTAGCCGGTGGCGTCCGGCACCTCGGCGGTCAGCACGGTGACCGCGTTGCCGTCGCCGGTGTGCGTCGCGGCGAGCTTCCGGAGGGTCTCGCCGGTGAGGAGGGGGGTGTCGCCGCAGACGACCACGACGGTGCCGTCGACGACGCCGCCCAGCTCCTCCAGGCCCATCCGCACGGCGTGCCCCGTGCCGTTCTGCTCGGCCTGCACGGCGGTCCTGACACCCGGAGCGGTTCCGGCGAGGTGCGCGGTGACCTTCTCGCGGGCGTGACCCACGACGACGACCAGGTTCTCGGGATCCAACTCGCCCGCGGCGGCGAGCACATGGCCGACGAGGGAACGGCCGCAGAGATCGTGCAGGACCTTGGGTGTGGCCGACTTCATACGGGTGCCCTCACCCGCTGCGAGAACGACGACGGCTGCGGGTGGGGTCTCCCCTGCTCCGGAGCCGAGAGCTTGGGGAAGGTTGGCGCTCACGGATATGCCCTTCGGCTACTGGTGTCTGGGGTGCGGACATCCGCAGGATACCGGGGCGTTTCAGGAGCGACATGGGAGCGGGCCCTGACAGCGCTGTCAGGGCCCGGACGTGGAGGGCTCCCCCGCCAGGACTTGAACCCGGACAGATGGCACCAAAAGCCACAGTGCTGCCAATTACACCACGGGGGATGGAACCCGAATAAAGCCGGACATTCGGTCGGCCGTCGAGTTGGCACCCAACACTATGCCGCACCGAGCCCCTTCGACGCGACGGTACAGATCGGCACTCCGAAGGACTTGGATCACGGGGCCTCCCCGGGAGGCGTCCCGAGTGGCGTCCGGGTGGCGTCCCGGGTCGGCGGAATGTGGAGGTCCGGTGTCGAACGGTCAGCGATTCAGCAGTTCGAGGGATAACGGGCCGTTTCGCTTCTGTTCGATTACGGGGAGTGGTGTAGGCCAGTCCCGGAAACTCACCGGAAAAGGGGCGGCGCGCGACCGTAGGCTGGAGTCATGACCACGACGGGGGAAGACCACACCGAGGCCTTGACGGGGCCGTGGTGGTGGGCGAGGTGGCGCAGCGCGGTGCTCGACGGGAGCCTCGCGCTGGTGTCGTCGGTGGAGTGCGCGATAGAGGGATTTCCGTTCGCGGGGGCGGCGGGGGTGCCGGTGCCCGTGGCGATGCTCTTCGGGGCCGCCGCCGGGTCCGTACTGCTCTTCCGGCGGCGGTGGCCGATCGCCGTCGTGCTGGTGTCCATCGCCATCACGCCGGCCCAGATGGGGTTCCTCATGGGACTCGTCGGGCTGTACACGCTGGCGGCGTCCGAGCTGCCGAGGCGGATCATCGGGGCGCTGGCCGGGATGTCGATGGTGGGGATGCTCATCGTCACCTATGTGCGGGCGCACCAGGGGATGGTGCAGGGGGATGTGACGCTGGGGGACTGGTTCGTGCCCTTCGTGTCGATCACGACCTCGCTCGGGATGACGGCCCCGCCGGTGCTGCTCGGCCTGTACGTGGGAGCCAGGCGCCGGCTGATGGAGAGCCTGCGGGAGCGGGCCGACTCCCTGGAGCGGGAGTTGCAGCTGCTGGCGGAGCGGGCCGAGGAGCGGGCGGAGTGGGCGCGCAACGAGGAGCGGACCCGGATCGCCCGGGAGATGCACGACGTGGTCGCGCACCGGGTGAGTCTGATGGTCGTGCACGCCGCCGCGTTGCAGGCGGTGGCCCGCAAGGATCCCGAGAAGGCCGTGAAGAACGCGTCGCTGGTGGGCGACATGGGACGGCAGGCGCTGACCGAGCTGCGGGAGATGCTGGGGGTTCTGCGTACGGGTGACGGGTCGGCGCGGGGGGTGGGGTACGGGTCCGCTCCGGTGCAGTCCGTACCGCTGGCGGCGGTGGGTGCGGCTGCCGCCGCCGCTGCCGCCGCGTCCCGGGCCGCCGACGAGGAGGCGGGGGACGGCCCCTGCCTGGACGACCTCGACGAGCTGGTGGGGCAGTCCGCCGCCGCGGGGATGGTCGTCGACCTCTCCGTGGAGGGGGAGGCGCGGGTGTACGCGGCGATGGTGGAGCAGACCGCCTACCGCGTGGTGCAGGAGGCGTTGACGAACGTCCACAAGCACGCTGCGGGGGCGAAGACCCGGGTGCGGCTGGCACACCGGGGGGCCGAGATCGCGATGCAGGTGGAGAACGGGCCGCCGCCCGAGCCGGGTGCCGCGTCCGACGCCAGGCTGCCCAGTGGGGGGAACGGCCTGCTGGGGATGAAGGAGCGGGTCGTCGGCCTCGGCGGGGTGTTCGTGTCCGGGCCGACGGACGCGGGCGGGTTCCGGGTGTCGGCGGTCATCCCGGCCGGGGGATGAGCCGGCGTTCACGGTGCCGGTGCCTGCCATGACATCGCTGTCGGCGACCGTGACGGCCTCGGCACCCGTGCCCGTGACGGCGTCGGTACCTGTGCCCGTGACGGCGCCGGTGTCGGCGGCCCGGCGCTGTCGGCTCAGCCGGATCGATCGGTCCGGCCGGCTCAGCCCGCTGTCAGGCGTACCGGCTCCCGGCCCGCGATGAGGGTCGCCAGGGCTTGGTCGATGTCCGGGCCGAGGTACCAGTCGCCGGTGTGGTCCAGGGTGTAGACGCGGCCCTCCGTGTCGATGGCGAGCAGGGCCCGGCTGTCGGTCTCCTCGCCGAGGGGGGCGACTTCGGTGTCCAGGGCCCTGCCGAGGTCGGCGAGGGTACGGGCCATGTGGAGGCCGTGCAGGGGGTCCAGGTGCAGCGGGGACGAGGCGATCTGCCGGCCGGCCTCGGCCGTGCTGATGTGGAGCCCGCCGAACTCCGCCCATGCCTCCACCGCCGCCGGGAACACGGCGTGGCGGTGCCCTGCGGGGGACTCGTGGCCGCGCAGGGCGTCGGCCCAGAACTCGGCCTGCTTTATGTCCCAGCGGCCCGGTTGCCATCCGGCGTCGCGCAGCGAGGCGTCGACCTGGACGGAGAAGCGGGTGGTGGAGGTGGCGGTGCGGTCGGTGTGCATCTGCCCTTCGCGATCGGTCTGAGCCGCCGTGCGGATTCCCGGCCGGCGGCTTCTGGTGGCGTCGGTGGCGCCTTCGTGCGGGTGGGAGGTCCCTGTCAGTTCTCCGGTGCGGTCGGGTCGACGATGCGTACGCCGAAGTGGGCGCTGAGTGCGGTGCAGGCGCGGCAGGGCGGCGCGAAGCTGCCGTGCAGCGGGTCGCCGTCCTCGCGGATGCGGCGGGCGGTGAGTTTGGCCTGCTTGAGGGATTTCCTGGCCTCGCCGTTGGTCATGGGTTTCCGTGTGGCCCGTTTGGAGCGGGCGGTGTCGGCCGCGGCGAGGTGGCGGGAGATGAGGATCGCCTCGGCGCAGCGGCCGGTGAAGCGGTCGCGCTGGCCGCTGGTGAGCGTGTCGAGGAAGTCCCGCACGAGGGGGTGCAGGGGCGGCGGCTGGTCGCCGCGGCCCGCTGTGCCGGTGAGGGTCGCGCCCCGTACGGAGAGGGCGGCGGCGATGGTCGGGAGTATGCCGTCGCGGCGGTGGAGGAGGACCGGGGCGGCGGGCACCTCGGTGCTGCTCCAGCCGACCCGCGGATCTCCGGACGTACCTGTCTGTGTCGCGCTCATCGTCCTGTTTCCTCCCCTTACTGCATCCCCCGGTGCTCCGACAGAGTGCCAAACTCCGTGGCCCGTGCGGAAGCTGGGGCGGTGCGACACGCGCGGTCTTCGTCGTACCGTCACGGCTCGATGACGGCAGGTCACGGAACCGGAGGACCCTTGGCCGGTATGGAACAGGAGGCCCGGTGACCGGTGTCGTTCCACCGCATAGGCTGTCGACATCCGCGATCCTTCATTACGCCGCAGGGGGCAACCGCCATGACGACAGGTCGGCTCGGGCAACAAGCCGCGCCGCCGAACGCGGCCTATGCCGGGCAGGTCGTGCACTTCCCGGATCCGGTTCGGGCGGCACGTCACCCGAGAGGGGTACGCGTGGACGAGGGCGGCTATCCCGACTTCTCGTTCTATGCGCGTGCGGCCGCCGAGATCGCCGAGCCGCCCGAGGGGTTCGGCGTCGACGAGCTGCGGCTGACGGACTACGTGTCGGCGAACGCCGCCATGGCGGCTTCCGGACATGATCTGTGGGACACCATCCCGGCGGTGGCGACCCCGCACGGCTGGACGTGGCACCACGTGCCGCGCTCGCGCCGGCTGGAGCTGGTGCCGGTCGAGGTGAAGGCGTTGCTGCGGCATCACGGCGGTCTCGCCACCGCGGTGGTCGACCAGGACAAGCGGGGCACGCGGCCGTTGCAGGAGACCAGGCCCGCGCACTTCGTACTGCCGAAGGCGTCGGTCGCCGTGACCGAGCAGCAGGTGCAGGGGGTCGAGGAGGATCTCGGGTACCGGCTGCCCGGGGCGTACCGGTCCTTCCTGAAGGCCGCCGGCGGGTGTGCGCCGCTCGGGGCCGCGCTGGACGCGGAGTTGGGGCTGCTGGTCGACCAGCCGTTCTTCACCGTGCGGGACGAGGCGGCCGTCAACGACCTCGTCTATGTCAACAAGTGCCTGCGGGACCATCTCACCAAGGACTACCTGGGCGTCGGGTTCGTGCAGGGCGGGTTGCTCGCGGTGAAGGTGAAGGGCGACCGCATCGGCTCGGTGTGGTTCTGCGCGTTCGACGACGCCCGTGACCAGGACGAGTGGCCGCCCGCCGAGCGCGTACAGCGGCTGCTGCTGCCCTGTGGTGACGACTTCGATCAGTTCCTGTCCCGGCTCGCGGGCAATCCGCCCGAGCTGGAGACGGTGGCGAACCTGATGGTGGACGGCGGTTTCGCGCGGGCGGTGCCGGTGTCCGCCGTGTCTTCGGTGGGGGAGTGAGCGTCCGATGGTGACCTTCGCGCAGGCGCAGGAGCGCGCGGAAGAGTGGATCAACGGGGACGTGCCCGGTTATCAGCACCGTGAGGTGCGGGTCCGGGAGTTCGAACTCGGCTTCGTGGTGTGGGCGGAGGACCGGGCCGACGGTCCGCGGTCCGACGGCGGTGCCCAGCGGCTCGTCATCGCGCGCGACAGCGGGGAGGCCACGCTGTGGCCCTCGCTGCCGGTGGGCGAGGTGATCCGCCGGTACGAGGAGGAGTACGGGCTCGTCGACGCGGTGGACGACGCGCCTCCGCCGCCTCCCGCGCGCGTCGATCTCAACCAGACGTCGTTCCTGCTCACTCCGCCGGAGTGGCTGCAGGAGGCGGCGGACCGGATGGGGATCCCGGACCGCCGGGACAGCACGTCCGGCGGGGCTCCGGGCCGGCCGTCGGACGGTGCCGGGTCCCGCCCCGCCGCCGCGGTCAGCGACGCGGTTCCTTCGGCGGGTGCAGCTTCCCCGGTCGACGCGGTTCCGCCGGCCGACGCGGTCCCTGCCGCCCCCGCCGCCCACGGCGGTTCCGGGAGCCCCGGGGGTTCGCTGCCCGAGACTCTGCCGGGGCCGCCCGCCGGTTCGCCGGCGCCCGGCGCCCCTGGTGGGGGTACGGCGTGGCCCGCCGCGGGCGGGAGCGCGCCCGGTGGCGCCGCCGTGCCCGCCGACGCGACTCCGTGGGCCGGTACCGACACCAACGCCGAGGCGGGGGACGACCGTTCCGTGCCCCTGCCCGCGACGGTGTACGCGCCGCAGATACGGGATGTCGGGCCCGGTGCCACACCGCCGCCCCCGCCCGGGACGGAGCCCGAGGCCAGGACCAAGCTGATCTCGGGCGGCAGCCAGTTGCCGCGGACGAGTGTCGCGCCCGCGCTGAGCGAGCCGGCGCCGCCCGCGTCCCCACAGGGTCCGGGTGCGCCCGGTGCGGCACCGGCCGCGCCCTCCTCGTACGGCCATCCGCAGAACGCCGGCCCCGGGACGCCTCCGCCGGGCGCGCCGTCGTACGGCTATCCGCAGGGTGCTCCGCAGCCGCCCGCCCCCGCCGCGCCGCAGCCGCCCGCCTCGGGTGCGCCCGGCCGGCCGCTGCCGCCCAACGCCGGTGACATCGCGGACGCGGCGACCAGCAAGGCGCAGGCTCCGCCGCGTGGCGCGCGGGGTGCGGGTGCGCCCGGTACACCGCCGCCTCCCGGGGCGCCCGGTACGCCGGGTGCGCGGCCGGGCGGTCCGGCTCCGGGTGGTCCCGCTCCGGCGTCCGGCCCCGGTGCTCCGGGCGCCCCCGCCGCCGGATACGTACCGACGCAGTTCGTCTCGCAGCTCGGCCCCGACGGGCCGGAGACGCCGGGCCGGCCCGGCGCGCCGGGTGGAGCCGGTGGGGCGGCTGGTCCTGGCGCTCCCCAGCCTCCCGGTGCTCCTGGCACCCCTGGTGCTCCCGGTGGTGCGCCCGCCGGTGGTGTCCACCATGCGGCGACCATGCTCGCCGGTCCTGCGGTCGGCGGCCCCGGCGCTCCGCAGCCCCCTGGTGCGCCCGGCGCCCCGGGTGCTCCTGGAGCTCCCGGTGCTCCCGGTGGGTCCGGTACTCCGGGGGGTACGCCGCCCGGTGGTGTGCACCATGCCGCCACCATGCTGGCCGGTCCCGCGGTCGGTGGTCCGGGTACGGCTCCGCCGCCGCCCGCCCCCGGCCCGCCCGGAACGCCTCCCGGGGCCCCCGGGATGCCGCCGCCCGCACCGCACATGGGCGGCCGGCCGCCCTTCCCCGGCCAGCAGGGACAGCCGCCCTTCCCGGGGCAGCCGATGCCCGGTCAGCAGCCGCCGGCCTACGGCTATCCGCAGCACGCCCAGCCCACGGTCGGACCCGGCTACCAGGCGGTGTTGCGCTACCGGGCCCAGGACGGCAGCGAGCAGCAGCTGATCCGGCGGTCCGCGCCGGGCACCCCGCACCCGGAGTGGCAGATCCTGCACGAGCTGCGCGCGATGAACGTGCCGCCGCAGCAGGTCCTCGAACTGCACACGGAACTGGAGTCCTGTGAGCTGCCGGGCGCGTACTGCGCGCGGATGATCCGGGAGAGCTGGCCGCAGGCGCGGATCACGAGCATCGCCTCGTACGGCACCGACCACGCGAGCCGTCAGCAGGGCATGGCGCAACTGCTCGCCCATCAGGGCGAGTTGCACCAGGTCGCCGACGGTCCGGCGCGGCCCGCACCCGTACGGGCGCCGCTGCCGCCGGTGCAGTCCGCGCCGCCGATCCCGCCGGAGGCGATCGGGCAGGAGCTGGCCGCCGCGTTCGGCCCCGGCCTGTTCCGGTTCGACCAGGCGGCGGTGTCCCGGCAGGGCGTACCGCCGATCGTGGCGCACACCCTGGTGGTGGCCGGGCTGCCCGTGGACATGAACCCGTTCTTCTGGGCGCAGGCCCAGCCGGGCCGTCCGGTGCCCACGCTCGCCGAACTGGCGCAGGAGCGCGGGGTGCAGCCGAGCGCGGACGCGGGCTCGTACCTCGTCATGGGCAGTGACTTCGGCAAGGCGATCTGTGTCCAGTACGGCACCGCGAACATCGTGGCCGTGCCGGTGGAATCGGGTCCCGGCGGTGCTCCCGTACCGCCGCAGTTCGTGAACACGGGGCTGCCCGAGTTCGCGCGCAGCCTCGCGCTGCTGGGCCGGATGTGGCGTCTTCGCTTCGGGCTCAACCAGGAGCAGGCGGGGCGCTGGACCGTCGATTTCCAGGCGCAGTTGGCCGCGACCGACCCGGCGGCCCTCGGGTCGCCGGAGAGCTGGTGGTCGGTGCTGCTTGAGCAGATGTGGGACGGCCTGCTCTGACGGCGCGGCACTGACGCGGAGCGGAGCGAGAGGGCCGGGCCCGGTCGACCGACCGGGCCCGGCCCTCTCGTCGGTCCGGATTCCCCCGGGTTCATTCGGATTCTTCTGGGTCAGTCCGGGTTCGTTTGGATTCAGGTGTCCGGATCCGGTCGGCTGAATGCGCGGAGTGTCGCGTTATGAACACTTCCGTCTGATCCACCAAGATGTGCGGCATGAGCAGCTCACCGGTGTCGTCTCAGGGCTTCGAGGCCGTACGGGGGCGTGGTTACCGCCCCGAACAGGTCGACGCGTACGCCGCGGCGCTCTCGGAAGGGCGTGACGCCGCCTGGGAGCGGGCCGCGCGGCTGACCGTGCTGGCCAGGGAGATGGAGAGCGAGGCGCTGCGGCTGCGCGAGGTCGTGGCGGGGCTCGCCCCCCAGACGTACGAGACGCTCGGCGACCGGGCCCGGCGGCTCTTCGAGCTGGGCGAGGAGGAGGCCGCGGCGCTGCGCCAGGACGCGCTGGACGAGGCGCGCCGGGTCGTGGAGGAGGCGCGGGCGGCGGCCGAACGGGTGGGCGAGGCCGCGCGGGCGGACGCCGACGAGGTGCGGGGCGAGGCCGACGAACGGGCCCGGCACCGGCTGCTCGCCGCGCAGGCCGAGGCCGACGAGATGCGGATCTCCGCGCGGCGCGAGGTGAAGGAGGGCCGCGGGGAGTCGCTGGCGGCGTTGCGCGAGACGCGGCGGCGCGGCGAGAACCTGCTGGCCGAGCAGGAGAAGGAGCACGCCGAGCGCTGGGAACGGGCCGGGCGCGAGGCCGCCGAGCGGGAGGCCGCCCTCGACACGCGCCACGAGGATCTCGTCGCGCGCGCCGAGGAGAGCCTTGCGGAAGCGGGGCGGGACCTGGCCGAGGCGCGGGAGACGACCCGCCACCTCCAGGAGGACGCGGACGCCCGCGCCGCCGAACTCCTCGCCGAGGCCCGGGTCCGGGAGGAGCGCGTCGCCCGCGAGACGGAACGGGTGCTGCGCGAACACGGCGAGGAGTGGGACGAGGTGCAGGCGCATATGGACCATGTGCGCAGCAGCCTCGCGGCGTTGACGGGTCGGGCGGCGGCGGAGTAGTCCCTCTGCGGGCCGGTGGGAACTGCGCGCTCAGCCCCCACCGGCCCACAGCGTGCCCGGCACCCGGAGGCCCCGGCGCGGCGTTCAGTCCTCGCGGACGGCCCCCGCCAGGATCCACCCCTCCACGGCCTCGTACTGCTTCCGGTGTTCCTCCGCCTTCCGCCGGCCGGAGGCCACCGTGCCGAGCCAGCCGAGCGCGAAGCCCAGCGGGATGGAGACGAGGCCGGTCGTGGTGAACGGGAACCAGGTGAAGTCGTGGTCGGGGAACGCGGAGATGGGGGAGCCGGAGACGAGGTTCGTGCCGGTCATCAGGATGAGCGTGCCGAGTGAGCCGCCGATGAGCGTGCACAGGAGCCCGGCCTTGGTGTACCGGCGCCAGAAGAGGCTGTAGACCAGCGCGGGGGCGATGGCCGAGGCGCCCAGGCAGAACGACAGCGTGACCAGCGGCTGCAGGCTGTGGTGCTGGACCAGGGTGGCCAGCACGATCGCCGGGATGCCGACCGCCGCCGCGGACGCCCGGGCCAGCGTCATCTCGCGGCGCGGCGAGAGCTGCTCCTTGCGGTGGGCGAAGACGTCATGGGCGAGGGAGTTGGCGCAGGCGAGGATCATGCCGGCGACGGAGGCGAGCAGTGTCAGGAAGAGCGCGGCGGTGACGGTGGTGAAGAGGAACGTCTCCGCGGTGGAGACGTCCGTCCCGAACGCGGCCCGGGAGCCCAGCAGATACGCCGTGTTGCCCTGCGGGTCCGCGCCCGCGATCGTCTCCCGCCCGATCAGGGCCGTCGCGCCGAAGCCGACGACCGTGATGACGAGGACGAACAGGGCCACGGCCGGCACCGCCCAGGACATCGACCGGCGCACCTGACGGGCACTGCCCGCCGTGTACATGCGCATGGTGATGTGCGGCAGGCAGGCCCCGCCGAGCACCACCGTCAGCTGCGAGGTGATCATGTCCAGGCGCGGGCTGGGCCCGGCCGAGAACTGCAGGCCGGAGCTGAGGAACGCGGATCCCGCCCCGCTGTTCTGGGCCGCCTGGTCGAACAGGTTGCCGAGGCTCCAGTCGAACCTGTTCAGGATGAGCAGGGCGACGACGGCGCCGGAGCCGAGCAGCATCACGATCTTCAGGATCTGGATCAGCGCGGTGCCCTTCATGCCGCCGATCGCCGCGTAGCTGATCATCAGGAGGCCGAGGCCGATGATGCAGCCCGTCTTCAGCCCCTCGTTGGAGAAGCCGAGGATGAACGCCAGCAGGTCGCCGGTGCCCGCCAGTTGGACGAGCATCAGCGGGAGCAGCGCGGTCAGGGTCGCCGCGCACGCCGTGATCCGTACCGCCCGGCCCGGCATCCGCCGTGCCAGGGCGTCGCCCATGGTGAACCGGCCCGCGTTCCGCAGGGGTTCGGCCAGCAGGAACATCAGGAGCATGAGGGACAGGGCGGTGCTCAGGGCGAGTACGACGCCGTCGTACCCGAAGAGCGCGATGACGCCGCCGGTGCCGAGGACCGTCGCGGCGGAGATGTAGTCACCGGCGATGGCGAGGCCGTTGCGCATCGGGGAGAGGCTGCCGTAGCCGGTGTAGAACTCGTCGAGGTCGTCCCGGTCGGGGCCGGTCATCACACAGAGCAGCAGGGTGATGGTGGCCACGACGGTGAACGCCACCAGGGACATCGCCTGGGCGGAACTGCTGAAGCCGGTCACCGGTGCGCCTCCGCCCTCTTGGTGTCCAGATCGGCCTGCTTCCTGAGGCGTTCGGCGATCGGGTCGACGGACCCGCGGGCGGTGTACTCGTACAGTCCGATCGCCCCGCAGGTGACGGGGACCTGGAGCAGGCCGAGGAGCAGGCCGACGGTCAGGCCGCCGGTCACCTCGCCCGCCATCAGCGTGGGCGCGGACGCCGACAGCACGAGGAACAGGGTGAAGTAGCCGAGCGCCGCCAGGGTCGCCACGCGCCGCTGCAGGCGGTACGCGGAGCGCAGGACACGGATGTCGCTGTGCTGTCCGAGCGGGGCGTGCCGGGGGCGGGGCGGCCCCGCGGGTCCGGGCTCCGGCTGCTGCGGCGCCCAGGGGTAGGTGGAATAGGACTGGGATGAACTGTGTGGTTGCTGGTGTGACTGGTATGGCTGATGTGGCGGTTGGTGCGGTGGAACGGGGTACGACGGGGACGTGTCGTATGACATCCCGGTTCTCCTTGCGTGGCTCGGGCCCGGTGTGGGCCGCAGGGAGCGGGGGGTGAGCGGGGACGCACGTTACTCGTAGGTAGCAAGCAAAGCGAGGGTTTCGCCAAACTGGCTGGTCGGTATGCGCTTACTTCTGTGACCTGGGGTGTTACCCGCGTTAACTTGTACGGCGGCGTCTTTTTGACAAGTTCAACAGGGGGGAACCGGTGAGTGGCGTACGTGAATCCGTGCTGCCCGTTCAGGTCCGTGCGGCCCAACTGCTCTTGTTCGCACTCGCGTTCGTAGGGCTGGTCGTCATGCTCGCGCGGTCCGAGGGGCTGACGTACTACGGGATGGGCAACCTGATGGGCCCGTGGCTCCTGGTCTGGGTGTGCGCGCTGCTCGCCCTGACGTACGAAGGTGGTGCGCGCAACGGCACGCGGCTCACGACGTTCGTGGTGATGCTGTTCGTCGTCGTGGGGGCGGCCGGTCAGGCCTTCGGGGCCACGGAGCCCGAGGATTTCCTGGACGCCGCTCCGCGTATCGCGCTGGGAGTGCCCGTGCTGGTGCTGCTGTTCCTGCCGGAGACCACGGCCTGGTTCGACCGGGAGAAGTGACGCCCCTCAGTCCCCGGGGCTCTTCAGTACCGGGAAGCGGCGCGGGGCCACGAACAGCAGGACCAGGAAGGCGAGCGCGGCGGCGCAGGCCGCGCCGAAGTAGACGGCGTGGACCGCCTCCGCGAGTGCCCGGCGTACGTGTTCCGCCGGCGCGCCCGACTCCAGGGACGTGGTCACCGAGTCCAGGTCGCCCGCGCCGCCCAGCCGGGAGGCCAGTACGCCGTTGGCGACCGCGCCGAAGAGGGCGGCGCCGACCGTCTGGCCGGTCTGACGGCAGAAGAGGACGGACGCGGTGGTCGTACCGCGCTCCGCCCAGTCGACGGTCGACTGGACCCCGATGAGCAGCGGCAGCTGGAAGAGCCCGAGCGCCCCGCCGAGCAGGAGCATCAGCACGGTGGGCTGCCAGGCCTCGCCGGGGTAGGGCAGGAAGGGGAACGCGAACAGGATCAGCGTGGCTGTGCCGATGCCGAGCATCGCCGTGTTGCGGAAACCGATACGCCGGTAGACGTGCTGGCTGAGGGCCGCCGACACCGGCCAGCTCAACGTCCAGACGGAGAGCACGAATCCGGCGGCGATGGGGGCGAGGCCCAGCACGGACTGCGCGTACGTGGGCAGGAAGACCGTCGGGGCGACCATGAGCAGACCCAGGGCGCCGAGCGCCAGGTTCACGGCGGCGATGGTGCGGCGGCGCCAGACCCAGCCGGGGATGATCGGTTCGGCCGCCCGGCGTTCGACGAGTACGAGAACGGCTATGAGGCCGAGTCCCGTACAGAACAAGGCAATCGAGGGTGCCGAGAGCCAGGGCCAGGCCACTCCGCCCTGCACCAGGGCCGTCAGGAGTACGCCGCCGCAGGCGAAGACGGTGAGCGCGCCCGCCCAGTCGATGCGCGGGCGGCGCGCGGGGGCGGCCCGCTCGGGCTCGTGGAGGTGGCGGATCAGCAGCCAGAGGGCGACCGCGCCGAGCGGCAGGTTGATGAGGAAGATCCAGCGCCAGTCGGCGTACGCGGCGAGCACTCCGCCGAGCGCCGGCCCCGCGATCGCCGCGGTCGCCCACACCGTGGACAACTTCGCCTGGATCTTGGGCCGTTCTTTGAGCGGGTAGAGGTCGGCGGCGAGGGTCTGGACCGTCCCCTGGAGGGCGCCGCCACCGAGGCCCTGGACGATCCGGAACGCGATCAGCGCGGCCATGTTCCAGGCGAGCGCGCAGAGCAGGGAGCCCAGGAGGAAGAGGATCGAACCGGCGATCAGGACCGGCTTGCGGCCGAAGGTGTCGGAGAGCTTGCCGTAGACGGGCAGCGTGACGGTCACGGCGAGCAGATAGCCGGAGAACAGCCAGGAGAAGACGGAGAAGCCGCCGAGGTCGCCGACGATCTGCGGGACGGCGGTCGACACGATCGTGGAGTCGAGCGCGGCCAGACCCATGCAGAGCATGAGCGAGGCGACGACGGCCCGGCGCCTGCGGGCCCCGGCCCGCGCCGCGGCGGGCCCGTCCTCCGTGACGGCCGGTATCTCGGTGTCCCCCTGGCCCACAGGATTCCTTCCCCTTGCATCTATCTGCCGTGGCCACTCTCCCACTTGAGCCTCACGTCGCGGGAGGGTGGACGCTGGGTGCGCCCGAGGGTGGAGGCGTCCCCGAGAGGGACTCCACCGACGGGTGGACAGCCCCTAGGGGGAGATCCGTAGTTCGGCTCGGGGAGGGTTCGTACCGGCGGAGGACGAGACGGTACGGGGGCGGAACTTAACCTGGCTTTATGCCGCTGAGGGCGGTGCGGGGGCGGTGGTCCACACCTTCGGGGGCGGTGTCCCGCACCTTCGGGGGTGGGGTTTTCCCCAGCAGAAGACTGCGCTGGGCACCAGCGCGGGGGCCGCCCTCCGCCACCAGACTTGGTGCTGTGACCGGGCGGCGTGACCGCACCGCCGCACCGCACGACGAACTCGCAGGGCTCGACCGCACGACGTACCAGCAGGGCTCGACCGCTCGACGCGGGCAACCGCAGACCAGTACCGCAGACCACGTACCGCAGACCGTCACTGTCCTGACAGTGGCCGACTTAGGAGACATACCGTGACATCGGCTGTAACCATTCCCAGGCACGGGGGCACTGGAGAGCGTACGGCCGTTGCCGCGCGGGCGCGGCAGGTCGTCAAGGCGTACGGGTCCGGTGAGACCCGTGTCGTCGCCCTGGACCAGGTCGACGTGGACATCGCGCGGGGCCGCTTCACCGCGATCATGGGCCCCTCGGGATCCGGCAAGTCCACACTGATGCACTGCCTCGCCGGTCTCGACACCGTCTCCGCCGGAAAGATCTACCTGGACGAGACCGAGATCACCGGGCTCAAGGACAAGAAGCTCACCAAGCTCCGCCGGGACCGCATCGGCTTCATATTCCAGGCGTTCAACCTGTTGCCGACGCTGAGCGCCCTGGAGAACATCACGCTCCCGATGGACATCGCGGGCCGCAAGCCGGACAAGGCGTGGCTGGCGCAGGTCGTCGAGACCGTCGGCCTGTCCTCCCGTCTGAAGCACCGGCCGAACCAGCTCTCCGGCGGCCAGCAGCAGCGCGTCGCCGTGGCCCGCGCCCTGGCCGCCCGGCCCGAGATCATCTTCGGTGACGAGCCGACCGGGAACCTCGACTCCCGGGCCGGCGCCGAGGTACTGGGCTTCCTGCGCCGCTCGGTCGACGAGCTGGGCCAGACCATCGTGATGGTGACGCACGACCCGGTAGCCGCCTCCTACGCGGACCGCGTGCTGTACCTGGCCGACGGCCGGATCGTCGACGAGATGCACCGGCCGACGGCCGACGCCGTTCTCGACCGCATGAAGGACTTCGACGCCCGGGGGCGCACGTCATGACCGTCTTCAAGACCTCGATGCGCAACTTCTTCGCGCACAAGGGACGGATGGCCCTGTCGGCCGTGGCGGTCCTGCTGTCGGTGGCCTTCGTGTGCGGCACGCTCGTCTTCACCGACACGATGAACACGACCTTCGACAAGCTCTTCGCGACGACCTCGTCCGACGTCACGGTCTCGCCCAAGGCGGCCAAGGCCGACGACACCCCGCAGAACGGCAAGCCGGAGTCGCTGCCCGCCTCGGTCGTCGAGCGGGCGCGGAAGGCGGAGGGTGTCAAGTCCGCCGAGGGCGCGGTCAGTTCGATGAACGTGACCGTCGTCAACAGCGACAACAAGAACATGGGGTCCAGCACCGGCGCCCCGACCATCGCGGGCAACTGGACGAAGAACGACCTGCGTTCGATGGAGATCACCTCCGGGCACGCCCCGCGCGGTCCCACCGAGGTGATGGTCGACGCCGACACCGCGGACAAGCACCACCTCAAGATGGGTGACGAGCTGCGCACGATCGCCGTCACCGGTGACTTCACGGCGAAGATCGTCGGTATCGCCACCTTCAAGATCACCAACCCCGGTGCCGCCGTCGTCTACTTCGACACGGCCACCGCACAGCGCGAACTGCTCGGCTCCACCGGCCGGTTCACGCAGATCAACGTCTCGGCCGCCGCCGGCGTGACCGACACGCAGCTCAAGCAGAACGTGTCCGCGCAGCTCACCTCCGCCGACGGGACGTTCAAGGTCCAGACGCAGAAGGAGTTCTCGGACGAGAGCCGCGAGGGCGTCGGCGAGTTCATGAACGTCATCAAGTACGCCATGCTCGGCTTCGCCGGAATCGCCTTCCTCGTCGGCATCTTCCTCATCATCAACACCTTCTCGATGCTGGTCGCCCAGCGCACCCGGGAGATCGGCCTGATGCGGGCCATCGGCTCCTCCCGCAAGCAGGTCAACCGGTCCGTACTCATCGAGGCACTGTTCCTCGGCGTCGTGGGCTCGATCCTGGGCGTCGCCGCCGGCGTCGGCATCGCGATCGGCCTCATGAAGCTCATGTCGATGGCGGGCATGAACCTCTCCACGGACGACCTCACCGTGAAGGCCACGACCCCGGTCATCGGACTGGTCCTCGGCGTCGTCGTCACCGTCCTCGCCGCCTACCTGCCGGCCCGCCGCGCAGGCAAGGTCTCCCCGATGGCCGCACTGCGCGACGCCGGTACGCCGGCCGACGGCAAGGCCGGCTGGATCCGCGGACTGATCGGCCTGGCCCTCACGGGTGCCGGAGGCGCGGCCCTCTTCACGGCGGCCGGCGCCGACAAGGCGAGCGACGGCGCGTCGATGCTGGGCATCGGTGTGGTGCTCTCGCTCATCGGGTTCGTCATCATCGGCCCGCTGCTCGCGGGCGGTGTGGTCCGGTTCCTCAGCGCGTTCCTGCTGCGCGGCTTCGGCCCCGTCGGACGCCTCGCCGAACGCAACGCCCTGCGCAACCCGCGCCGCACCGGCGCCACCGGCGCGGCCCTGATGATCGGCCTCGCACTGGTCGCCTGCCTCTCCGTGGTCGGCTCCTCGATGGTCGCCTCCGCGACGGAGGAACTCGACAAGTCGGTCGGCACGGACTTCATCGTCCAGGGCAACCAGCGGATCGTCCCGCAGGCCCAGAAGGCCATCGAGGACACGCCCGGCCTGGAGCACGTCACCAGCTACAAGATCGTCGAGGCGAAGCTCACCTCGCCCGACGGCAAGACCGAGGACAGCGACGTCACGGCCGCCGACCCGACGTACGCCAGTGACCTGCGCCGCGAGACGATCGCCGGTGACCTGTCGGCGGCGTACGGCAGGAACGCGATGTCGATCGGCTCCCTCTACGCCGAGAAGCACGGTGTGAAGGTCGGCGACACGATGACCGTCGCCTTCAAGGGCGGGCAGAGCGCGAAGCTGAAGGTCGCGGCGATCACGAACGACGACACGGCCCTCGACAAGGGCTCGCGCTACCTGAACATCACCACGCTGGAGCAGTACGTCCCGGCCGACAGGATGCCGCCGAACGACATGATGTTCGCCACCGCCAAGGAGGGCCAGGAGAAGACGGCGTACGCGTCGCTGAAGAAGTCCCTGGACGCCTACCCGCAGTACCAGGTCCGTGACCAGACCGACTACAAGCAGGAGCTCAAGGACCAGATCGGCCAGCTCCTGAACATGGTCTACGGCCTGCTGGCCCTCGCGATCATCGTGGCGGTGCTGGGCGTCGTGAACACCCTGGCCCTCTCGGTCGTCGAGCGGACCCGCGAGATCGGCCTGATGCGCGCCATCGGCCTCTCCCGCCGCCAGCTGCGCCGCATGATCCGCCTGGAGTCGGTCGTCATCGCGCTCTTCGGAGCGCTGCTGGGCCTGGGCCTCGGCATGGGCTGGGGCGCCACCGCCCAGAAGCTCCTCGCCCTGGAGGGCCTGAAGGTCCTCGACATCCCGTGGCCGACGATCATCGGGGTCTTCATCGGCTCGGCCTTCGTGGGACTGTTCGCGGCGCTGGTGCCGGCGTTCCGGGCGGGGCGGATGAACGTCCTGAACGCGATCGCGACGGAGTAGCTGCGCGGGCCGGGGGAAACGGGGGAGCCCGGTGCCGCCGAGTCTTCGGACTCGGCGGCACCGGGCTGTTCGGCGTCTGCGGGCCGGTGAGGGCGGGCGCAAAAGACTGCGCGGTTCCCCGCGCCCCTAAGTGCCCAGGTCCTTGGGGGCGCGGGGAACCGCGCAATCGGGGGCGAGGGGGCGGAGCCCTCATGCAGTGACGGGGAGGGTAGGGGCGGCGGGGGCGGGAAAAGGCCCCGCTGTCCACAGGGGCGGGCGGGGAGGACCCCGGCGTCGTACCCTGGACACCCCCGGCCCGTCAGACGTGTCGGGCGGCTCGCGTTGCCCATCCCACCCCCCCAAGCCCCCAGCTCCTCGGACGGAAACCCTTCATGAGCCTGCACGGTCTGCTCGACGCCGTCGTCAAGGACGCCGCACTCACCGAAGCGGTGAAGGCCGCCGGCGACGGCAACCGCATGCACGTCGACCTGGTCGGCCCGCCCGCCGCCAGGCCCTTCGCGGTGGCGGCCCTGGCCAGGGAGGCGGGCCGCACGGTACTCGCGGTCACGGCCACCGGCCGAGAGGCCGAGGACCTCGCGGCGGCCCTGCGCTCACTCCTGCCGCCCGACACCGTCGTGGAGTACCCGTCCTGGGAGACGCTGCCGCACGAGCGGCTGTCCCCGCGCAGCGACACCGTGGGCCGCCGCATCGCCGTCCTGCGCAGGCTCGCCCACCCGCGCCCCGACGACCCGGAGACCGGCCCGGTCTCCGTGGTGGTCGCCCCCGTGCGATCGGTCCTCCAGCCCCAGGTCAAGGGCCTCGGCGACCTGGAGCCCGTCGCCCTGCGGTCCGGCCAGAGCGTCGACCTCGGCGACATCGTGAAGGGCCTGTCGGCAGCGGCGTACGCCCGGGTGGAGCTGGTCGAGAAGCGCGGCGAGTTCGCCGTACGCGGCGGGATCCTGGACGTCTTCCCGCCCACCGAGGAGCATCCGCTGCGTGTGGAGTTCTGGGGCGACGACGTCGAGGAGATCCGCTACTTCAAGGTCGCCGACCAGCGCTCCCTGGAGGTCGCCGAGCACGGACTGTGGGCGCCGCCCTGCCGGGAACTGCTGCTCACGGACGAGGTACGGGCGAAGGCCGCCGCCCTCGCCGAGGAGCACCCCGAGCTGGGCGAGCTGCTCGGCAAGATCGCCGAGGGCATCGCGGTCGAGGGCATGGAGTCCCTCGCGCCGGTGCTCGTCGACGACATGGAGCTGCTCATCGACGTACTGCCCAAGGGGTCCATGGCCCTGGTGTGCGACCCGGAGCGGGTGCGTACGCGCGCGGCGGACCTGGTGGCGACCTCGCAGGAGTTCCTGCAGGCGTCCTGGGCGGCGACGGCGGGCGGCGGCGAGGCCCCGATCGACGTCGACGCGGCGTCCCTGTGGTCCATCGCGGGCGTCCGGGAGCGGGCCCGCGAGCTGGACATGATGTGGTGGTCGGTGTCGCAGTTCGCGGCGGACGAAGAGCTGGACGCGGACACCCTGAAGCTCGGGATGCACGCGCCCGAGACCTACCGCGGCGACACCGCGAAGGCCCTCGCGGACACCAAGGGCTGGCTCGCGGACGGCTGGCGCACGGTGTTCGTCACCGAGGCCCACGGCCCGGCGGCCCGTACGGTCGAGGTGCTCGGCGGCGAGGGCATCGCGGCCCGCCTGGAGTCGGACCTCGGCGCGCTGGCGCCCTCGGTCGTGCAGGTGGCGTGCGGCTCCATCGACTACGGGTTCGTCGACCCGGCGCTCAGACTCGCCGTGCTCACCGAGACCGACCTCACCGGGCAGAAGGCCGCGGGCAAGGACGGCGCCCGGATGCCGGCCCGCCGCCGCAAGACCATCGACCCGCTGACCCTGGAGACGGGCGACTACATCGTCCACGAGCAGCACGGCGTGGGCCGCTACATCGAGATGGTCCAGCGGACCGTGCAGAGCGCGACCCGCGAGTACCTCGTCGTCGAGTACGCGCCGGCCAAGCGCGGCCAGCCCGGCGACCGCCTCTACATCCCCACGGACCAGCTGGAGCAGATCACCAAGTACGTGGGCGGCGAGGCCCCGACCATGCACCGCCTCGGCGGCGCCGACTGGACGAAGACCAAGGCGCGCGCCAAGAAGGCCGTCAAGGAGATCGCGGCGGACCTGATCAGGCTGTACTCGGCGCGGATGGCGGCCCCCGGGCACGCCTTCGGAGCCGACACGCCCTGGCAGCGCGAGCTGGAGGACGCGTTCCCGTACACCGAGACGCCCGACCAGCTCACGACCATCGCCGAGGTCAAGGACGACATGGAGAAGACGGTTCCGATGGACCGGCTGATCTGCGGCGACGTCGGTTACGGCAAGACGGAGATCGCGGTCCGCGCGGCCTTCAAGGCCGTCCAGGACGGCAAGCAGGTCGCCGTCCTCGTGCCCACCACGCTGCTGGTGCAGCAGCACTTCGGGACGTTCAGCGAGCGCTACTCGCAGTTCCCCGTCAACGTACGGGCCCTGTCGCGCTTCCAGTCCGACACCGAGGCGAAGGCCACCCTGGAGGGCCTGCGGGAGGGCTCGGTGGACGTCGTCATCGGCACCCACCGGCTCTTCTCCTCGGAGACCAAGTTCAAGGACCTGGGACTCGTCGTCGTCGACGAGGAGCAGCGCTTCGGCGTCGAGCACAAGGAGCAGCTGAAGAAGCTGCGCGCCAACGTGGACGTACTGACCATGTCCGCGACCCCGATCCCGCGCACCCTGGAGATGGCGGTGACGGGCATCCGCGAGATGTCCACGATCACCACCCCGCCGGAGGAGCGGCATCCGGTCCTGACCTTCGTCGGCCCCTACGAGGAGAAGCAGATCGGTGCCGCGGTGCGCAGGGAGCTGCTGCGGGAGGGCCAGGTCTTCTACATCCACAACCGGGTCGAGTCGATCGACCGGGCCGCGGCCCGGCTGCGCGAGATCGTGCCGGAGGCGCGGATCGCGACCGCCCACGGCCAGATGTCCGAACAGGCCCTGGAACAGGTCGTCGTCGACTTCTGGGAGAAGAAGTTCGACGTCCTCGTCTCCACGACCATCGTGGAATCGGGCATCGACATCTCGAACGCGAACACGCTGATCGTGGAGCGCGGCGACAACTTCGGCCTCTCCCAGCTGCACCAGCTGCGCGGCCGGGTGGGTCGTGGCCGCGACCGCGGTTACGCGTACTTCCTGTACCCCCCGGAGAAGCCGCTCACGGAGACCGCCCACGAGCGTCTCGCGACCATCGCCCAGCACACGGAGATGGGCGCGGGCATGTACGTGGCGATGAAGGACCTGGAGATCCGCGGCGCCGGAAACCTGCTGGGCGGCGAGCAGTCGGGCCACATCGCCGGAGTCGGCTTCGACCTGTACGTACGCATGGTGGGCGAGGCGGTCGCGGACTACCGCGCCTCCATGGAGGGCGGTGTCGTGGAGGAGGCGCCGCTGGAGGTCAAGATCGAGCTGCCGGTCGACGCGCACGTCCCGCACGACTACGCGCCGGGCGAGCGGCTGCGGCTGCAGGCCTACCGCTCGATCGCCTCGGTCAACTCCGAGGACGACATCAAGGCCGTACGCGAGGAACTCGTCGACCGTTACGGGAAGTTGCCCGAGCCGGTGGAGAACCTGCTCCTGGTGGCCGGACTGCGGATGCTCGCGCGGGCGTGCGGCGTCGGCGAGGTCGTCCTCCAGGGCAACAACATCCGCTTCGCGCCGGTGGAGCTGCGGGAGTCGCAGGAGCTGCGGCTCCAGCGCCTGTACCCGGGCACCGTGATCAAGCCCTCCGCCCACCAGGTACTGGTCCCGCGCCCGAAGACGGCGAAGGTCGGCGGCAAGCCGCTGGTCGGACGGGAGTTGCTGGGGTGGACGGGGGAGTTCCTGGCTTCGATTCTGGGGTCGTAGCTTCGGTTCCGGGGGCGTGGGGCTCGGGCTGGGGGCGTGTGGCTCCGGTTCGGGGGCGTCCGGCTCGGGGGCGTGAGGTCCCGGTGGGCCGTCGGCCTGCCGGTGTTCACGTGGATCATCTGTGGGCCGACGGTCCACCGGTGGTCACGCGGACCGGAACAGCAGGCCGGTCACCCGGACCGGAACAGCAGGCCCGTGAGTGTGTGGAACACCTCCTCCGGGTTGCGCGGGAACGGGTCAGGGGGATGTGTCATGTCTGCTGAGGTCGCTGGGGCGATGTCGGGTGATGGTGACGGCGCCGGGGTCTCGCTCGGCCGGGTGCGGCAGATGTGGCATCTGATCGAGCCGCTGCACGCCGTGCTTTATTACGCGCCGGAGGTCTTCGAGGAGGCGGCGGCGCTCGGCTTCGCTGTCGAGGAGCGCTGGCCGAGCTACTTTCCGCTGCGTGCCGCCCCGTTGGGGTCCGTGGGGAGCGGGCAGGTCGCCTCAGCCTTCTACAGCTTCAGCCCGCGCATGGTCGCCGAACACATGGACCCGGCGTGGGACATAGCGAGCCCCGGGGCCGTGGTCGAGGCGCGGGGGAGGGGCATCGACCGTGCGTACCGGGCGATATTCGGCGACCGCGTCGACAGTGCCGAACTCGCCGAGGCCGCCGCCCTGGCCCGGCGCGCGGCCGAGGCAGTCGACCCGGGCGGCCGTCCTCTGGCCGCCGCCAACGCCGGGTTGCCGTGGCCGGAGGCCCCGCACCTGCAGCTGTGGCACGCCGCGACGATCCTGCGCGAGCACCGCGGCGACGGACACCTCGCCGCACTGCTCGGCGAGTTCTGGGTCGCGGTGCTCGGATCGGGGCTGCTGCCCTCGGAGACGACACTCGGAATCGGCAAGGTGTGAGCGGCGCGATGCGGGACAGCCTTTCGCCAGGGGCCGGTGTGCGGGGCGGGTGTCCGAGGGACGGCTTTCGAGAGGCGGTCTCCCGGCGACCGCGTCCGGGCGACCGACTCCGACGGCCGAGGGCTTCTCGCCACCTCGATCACGCCGGTGGTGCGCCACGTGCGGACCGAAGTCCCGGTAAGTCCGTTTCACGCCGTTCTTGCCCAACCTCCGGGCCAGTACGGTGAGGTGCAGGAAGACCGCCCGCTCAGGGCGGACATGGGCAGGTGAAGAAGAGGGAGCGCCCGTGACGTTCTGGACCAGGGCCGCCGGTGTCGCGGCCCTGCTGCTCGCCGCGACCGGTTGTACGCCGGAGACGACCGGTGCCGCCGGGCCGCAGGAGGCGGGGGGTGCGGGGGGAGCCGCCCTCACCGCCGTCGACTCACTGACCGTCAAGGGGAGGGCGCCCAAGACGGGATACGACCGGGACAAGTTCGGCACCCCCTGGGCCGACACCGACTCGAACAGCTGCGACACCCGCGACGACATCCTCAAGCGGGACCTGAAGGAAGTGAAGTTCAGCGACGGTGAGTGCAGCGTGAAGTCGGGGACGCTCGATCCCGACCCGTACACCGACAAGGACGTCACCTTCGTCCGCGGCGGCCGCAGCGAGGTCGACATAGACCATCTCGTCGCGCTGTCGGACGCCTGGCAGAAGGGCGCGCAGAAGTGGGACGCGAGCAAGCGGATAGCGCTGGCCAACGATCCGTTGAACCTCCTCGCCGTCGACGCCGGACGCAACCGCAGCAAGGGTGACGGGGACACCGCGACCTGGCTTCCGCCCCACAAGGCGTACCGCTGCACGTACGTGGCCCGGCAGGTCGCCGTGAAGAAGAAGTACGAGCTGTGGGTCACCGGCGCGGAGAAGTCCGCGATGAAGAAGGTGCTGTCCGCCTGCCCCGGGCAGAAGCTCCCCACGGGCGGAACCTCGACGCAGGCGCCCAGCCGGTTCCACGCGGACTGAACACGCGCGGGGCGGACTGAACACGCGCAGGGCGGCCTGAACGCGCGCAGGGCGGCCTGATCACTGCGCACAGGTCGCGGGGCTGCCCCCGACCGGCGTGCTCCTGCGGGTATGAGCACCCCCGCGGGGCTCAGCGAGGGGCGGCCGCTGCCGGGAAAAGCGGTTACACCGAAGCCGGTCCGGTGCCTACCGTGTCCCGCATGGTGCTGAGAATCGCGAGCCTCGCCGAGCGTCCGGAGATGTACGACGCGGTGACCGGGATGGCCGACACCTGGCCCGAGTTCGTGCGCAACGACCTCGTCGGCAACGCGCACTACGGCCGGATCGCCAGGGAACTCCCGGAGTACGTGCTGTTCGCCGAGGACGAGAGCGGCGAAGTGGTCGCGCACGCCTACAGCGTGCCGTTCGCCCTCGGGGACGAGGGCGCGGGCGCGCTGCCGGCGCGGGGCTGGGACGAGGTGCTGGTGTGGGCGTTCGGGGATCTGCGCAGCGGCGTCACGCCCGACACCGTGAGCGCCATCTCGATCGTCGTCGCCCCGCACGCCCAGGGCACCGGCCTGTCGGCACGGATGCTCTCGGCGATGCGTGACAACGCCCGGGCCAAGGGCTTCGGCGCGGTCGTCGCACCGGTGCGGCCGAGCGCGAAGCATCTGGAACCGCGTACGGCGATGGAGGAGTACGCGTTCCGGATGCGTGACGACGGGCTGCCGCACGACCCGTGGCTGCGGGTCCACGTCCGGGCGGGCGCGCGTATCGAGGCGGTGGCCCCGGCGTCGATGACCGTCGCCGCGTCGCTCGACGAGTGGCGCGCGTGGACGGGGCTGCCGTTCGACAAGGAGGGCCAGGTCGAGGTGCCCGGCGCGCTGGTGCCGGTGCACAGCGAGCCGTCACTCGGGTACGCGGTGTACGTCGAGCCCAACGTGTGGGTGCGGCACGCCCTTTGAGACACGCCTTTTTGAGAAGGCCGGTTGGCCGTCAGCCGCCCAGCGCGTCCAGGTCGAGGATCTTGCCCTTGGGGGTCTCGGCCGGGACCGGCGTGTCGAAGTCGCTGAAGGTGACCGTGCCCGGGTCCTTGGCGGACTTGCTGATGACCTTCAGCAGGTAGGGCTTGCCCTCAGTGGCCACATACAGGGTGTACGTGTCCTTGCCGTCCTTCTCGTGCAGGACGATCGCCGGGGTGCCGTCGACCGTGGCCGTCTTGCCGCGGGTGGCGTCGGAGCTGACGTCCTGGAAGTCCGCGAGGACGGTGTCGAGGTCGCAGAAGCTCGCCATGTCCTTGGCGTCCGAGCCCTTGGCGGACATCTTGGTCCACTTGCCGGCCAGCATCGCCACCACTCCGTCGGTCTCCTCCTTCGGCGCGTCCTCGTCCTGGGCGCGCAGGAACTTCTCGTCGTACTTCATGTAGAGGGTGTCCCCGGTCATCATGAGCTCGGCCTCGCCCTGGCCGTTCGCGCTCATCGTGCCGGCGCATCTGCCCTTCTTGTCGAGGGCCATGTCCAGGTCGATGCGGCTGCCGTCGTCGTCCTGGATGTCGCCCTTCATGCGCAGCGACGAGGCGTTCGAGGTGGCCTCCACGGCCCGGTCGGCGATCTCGCCGCCGGTCAGCCCGGCGAACGGGCCCTTCGGCTTGCTGTCCGCCTTGTCCTCGCCGCCGGGCAGGCAGCCGGTGAGCGAGGCGGTCGCCGCGGCGGCGAGGCAGAGAGCGGCAAGTGCGGTACGGCGCATGACAGTTTCCTTCAAGGTCGAGGTGGAGCGGAGAGGTGGCGCGGGGTGGGGGAGTGGGAGGGCGGACCAGGGCGCGGGGCGGACGCGGGGCGCGTCGGCCGGGTCGGTGCGGGGTGTCTGCCGGACGGCGCCGGGTGTCAGTCGGACCGGTGTCGGGCGCCGGGTGTCAGCCGGTCTTCTTCCAGTCCTTGCAGCCCGAGGTCTTGAAGTACGCGTCCCCGGCGGCGATGGTCACGACGGCCGAGCCGGACACGTTGTTGTTGGCGATGATCGAGTCCATCGAGTGGGAGGAGTCCTTGGTCCGCTCCCAGTAACAGAGGTCGTCCGTGTTGCCGGTGGACCGGTAGGTGCCCGGGGCGATGTCGGCGCCCACCCTGTGCATCCCGCCGTCACCCTTGATCCGGGTGGCCGGGGTGCCGGAGGCCTTCGCGTCCACGGCCTCCCAGTCCTTGCAGCCGCTGGACTTGAAGAGCTTGTCGCTCTTCAGGATCGTCACGTAGCTGGTGCCGCTGACGTTGTCGTTGGCGAGGATCGAGTCCATCTCGCCCGAGGCGTCCTTCGAGCGCTCCCAGTAGCAGAGCGCGTCGGTGTTGCCGGTGGTCCGGTAGGTGCCGGGCCGCACGTCGGAGCCGACCTGGAAGTCGCCGTCACCCTGGAACGCCGCCTTCTTCTCGGCCTTCTTCGGCTTGTCGGCCTTGGTGTCGCTCTTCGTGGTCGTGTCCGATCCGGCGTCGGAGTTCTTGCCGGACCCGCGCTCGGCGGAGGCCGCGGAGTCCTTGCCCTTCCCGGAACCGCTGTCCCCGTCGCCCGAGTTCGCCGACACCGCGCCGATGACGACGACGCTCACGACAACGCCCAACGCGATCTTGCCCTTGGCACCCATGACAGTCCCCTCCCCAGAGGTTGACGACCGCCTCGAACCCGGCGGCCGTTCATCCGATGGGTCAATCACAGCAGAGCATGTGAACCGAGTCAACACGGTTCGCGGAGATGGTTGTGTACACGGCCGTGAATGGGTAGACCTTGCCCGCATCGCTATGCTCGACGCCACACGCCGGACGGAAGCGGTCCGCCGGACGACCAGCCGGACGTCACACACCAGACGAGACGTCACACCAGACGAGGGGAGCCGGGCGGGTGCAGGAGAACGGGACAGAGGTCACCGCGGCCGGGATCGCCCGGCTCGCCGGAGTCGGCCGGGCGGCCGTCAGCAACTGGCGCCGCCGCCACGCCGACTTCCCCAAGCCCGTCGGCGGCACCGAGACCAGCCCCTCCTTCGCGCTCGCCGAGGTCGAGGACTGGCTGCGCACCCAGGGCAAGCTGGCCGAGGTCCCCCTGCGCGAGCGCGTCTGGCAGCAGGTCGCCGGACACCCGCAGGGCCCTGTCACCGCCCTGATCCACGTCGGCTGCGCTCTCCTGCTCGTCCACGACCGCCCCACGGTCTGGCTGGAGTTGAGCGCCGGCTCCGACGCCCGCCTCGCCGAACTGCTGCCCACGCCCCTCGACCAGGTCCTCACCCCGCGCTTCGGCGTGATCCGCAAGCGGGCCGTCGACACGCCGACCGCCGCCCAACTGCAGGCGTCGGCATCCCTGTTGCGCGCCGCGGCCGAACTCGCCGCCGAACTGGACGCCCGCAAGGCGTACGAGTTCCTGCTCGGCAGGCACCTCGACGCGAACCCGCGCCAGTACACCCTCACGCCGACCGGTCTCGCCGCCCTGATGGCCGACCTCGTCGGACCGGCCGCGACCGTCCTCGACCCGGCGTGCGGCACCGGCGCCCTGTTGCGCGCGACGGCCGCCGCGCAGGGCGCGTCGGCAGGCGAGGAGCAGCACCTCCACGGCCAGGACAGCGCCCCCGAGCTGGCGGCCCTGACGGCACTGCGCTTGGCCCTCAACACCCGCGCCGTCGTGCGCACCACCGCGGCCGACACCCTGCGCGAGGACGCGTACGGCAGCCTCAGGGCCGACGCCGTCGTCTGCCACCCGCCGTTCAACGAGCGCAACTGGGGTCACGACGAGCTCGCCTACGACCCGCGCTGGGAGTACGGCTTCCCGGCCCGCACCGAGTCCGAACTGGCCTGGGTGCAGCACGCGTTGGCCCGTCTCAAGGAAGGCGGCATCGCCGTCCTCCTGATGCCGCCGGCCGCCGCCTCCCGCCGCTCGGGCCGCCGCATCCGCGCCGACCTGCTGCGCCGCGGCGCCCTGCGCGCGGTGATCGCCCTGCCGCCGGGCGCGGCGCCCCCGTACAACCTCCCGCTGCATCTGTGGGTGTTGCGCAAGCCGGCCGTCACCGCTCAGCCCGCGCAGCCCGAGGTGCTGCTCGCCGACACCGGTGTGTTCACCGCGGACAGCCGCGGCGGCCTCGACTGGCAGGCCGTGCGCGCCGCCGTCCTCGACGCCTGGCGGCCCTTCGACCGGACCGGCACCGTGCCGGAGCAGCCGGGACTCAGCCGCTGCGTGCCGGTCATCGAACTCCTCGACGACGACGTCGACCTGGCCCCGGCCCGCCATCTGCCGCCCCCGGCCGCCGCCGGCGGCGAACAGCTCGCGCGGGTGCGCGACCGGCTGGGCGAGACCCTCCGGCTGACCGGCCGCCTCACCCCGCCCCCCGCCGATCCGCGCCCGCCCGCCCGCTGGCCGCTCACCACGATCGGCGAACTCGCGCGCGCAGGCGCCCTCCAGCTCCGTACGGGAGGAAACGGCGGCCACGCGCGCGTGCCCGTGCTCACCGACCACGACGTCCTCAGCGGTACGGCGCCGTCCGGGACGCTGCCCGAGAGCGACGAGGAACCCGTGCTGACCGAGACGGGGGACGTCGTCGTGCCCGTCCTCGGCGGCGGCTCCATCGCGCGCGTGGTCGACGACGCGACCGCGGGCGCCGCCCTCGGCCGCAACCTCGTGCTGCTGCGGCCCGACCCGGCCGCGCTCGACCCGTGGTTCCTCGCCGGTTTCCTGCGGGGCACCGCCAACAACCGCCAGGCCAGCAGCTACGCGTCCACCGCGACCCGGCTCGACGTGCGCCGTCTCCAACTGCCCCGGCTGCCACTGGAACAGCAGCGCACGTACGGCGAACGGTTCCGCGCGCTGGCCGAGTTCGAGGAGACGCTGCGGCTCGCGGGACGCCTCGGCGAGCAGCTGGTCCGGGGCATGTACGACGGTCTGACGGACGGCACGGTCGAGCCCGGCTGAGGCCCTTGGGGCGGACGCGGTGACCAGCACGACAACGGTTCGGTACAACCCTGGACCAGTTGTCCTTGTCGGCCTATACGCTCGGACTCCGCACTTGTACGTCCGTACCTCCGTCCGTCCCCATCAGGCCTCCAGGAGCAACCATGCAAGGCCACGGCCAGGCGCAGCCGGTGAAGCCGCCACCCTCGACCGGGCTGCTGGTCTTCCTGCGCGTGTTCTTCGTGGTGATCTCCGTGTGCAGCTTCGGCCTGCTCGGCTGGGCGATGATGCTGCGCCTGGCGCTGGTGACCCGCAAATCGCTCGACTGGGGCCTGGTCGTGGCGACTTTCGCGGCCGAGGCACTCGGTCTCGTCCTGCTCGGCACCGAGCCCGGCGATGAGATCCACACCCCTGGCGGCTGGACGGGGCTGGCCCTGCTCTTCGGCTCCCTCGTGCCCGCGATCTCGTACTACCTCGCGGCGGACATCCGCCACTTCCACGCACTGGGTTACGCCCATCAGACGTACGCGGTGCATCAGCAGGCCCCGGCGCACGCGTACGGCTACCCGCAGCCCCCGTACGCCGCGGCCGGCCCGCACACGCCGGTGCCGCCGATGGCCCCGATACCCCAGCAGCCCCAGTCGCAGCCCTCCGCGCCGACCCCGCCGCCGCAGCGCCCCGCGCCCGCCCGTATCGACCAGGTGCGCGCCGAGCTGGACGAGCTGAGTGACTATCTCCGCAAGCACGAGGACGGCAGGTGACCGTGGCGCCGGGACGTGTGATCACCGGCCGCTACGAACTGTCCACGCTCATCGGGCAGGGCGGCATGGGCCAGGTGTGGACGGCGTACGACCAGCGCCTGGACCGGCGGGTCGCCGTCAAGCTGCTGCGGCCCGACAAGGTCGCGGGCCAGGAGGCCGAGGAGCTGCGCCGCCGCTTCGTGCGCGAGTGCCGGGTGACCGCGCAGGTCGACCACCCCGGCCTGGTCACGGTCCACGACGCGGGCAGCGAGGGCGAGGAGCTGTTCCTCGTCATGCAGTACGTCGACGGGGCCGACCTCTCCGACCACCTGGCCGAGCACGACCCGTACCCCTGGCAGTGGGCCGTCTCGGTCGCCGCGCAGCTGTGTGCCGTGCTGTCCGCGGTGCACGCCGTGCCGATCGTCCACCGCGACCTCAAGCCGCGGAACGTGATGATCAAGCAGGACGGCACGGTCACCGTCCTCGACCTCGGCGTCGCGTCGGTGATGGACACGGACACCACCCGCCTCACGCACACCGGCTCACCCATCGGTTCGCCCGCCTACATGGCCCCCGAGCAGGCGATGGGCGGCGCGGTCGGCCCGTACACCGACCTGTACGCGCTCGGGGTGCTCCTGCACGAACTGCTCAGCGGTGACGTGCCGTTCTCCGGCTCCACCGCCCTCGGTGTGCTGCACCGCCACCTCTACGAGCCGCCGCTGCCGGTCCGCCGGCTGCGCCCCGAGGTACCCGAGGCACTCGAAGCCCTCGTGCTGCGGCTGCTCTCCAAGGACCCGCAGCACCGCCCCGACTCCGCCCAGGAGACGTACGAGCAGCTGCTGCCGCTGCTTCCCGCGCGCGGGATCCCGTCCGGCGGGCCGCTCGACCCCACACGCCCCTTCCTGCGCCCGCACGCCCCCTGGCCGGACCGCGCCCGCACCCCCGCGGCGCAGCCGCAGGCCTCGCCCGCCGTCGAGAAGCCCGACGTCGCGGGAGCGGTCGACGAGGTCAAGCGCCTCCTAGGCGAGGGCCGCATCACGCAGGCCGTCGACATCCTCGGCCAGATCCTCCCGGCCGCCGCCGCCGAGCACGGCGAGCACTCACCGGTCGTGCGCACCCTGCGCAAGCAGTACGCGGCCACGCTGATGGACGACGGCCAGTACCGCCGCGCCCTGCCCGAACTGCGCCGCCTCGCCGACGAACGGGCCACCGAGGCGGGCCAGGCCGACCCGCAGTCCCTGCGCTTCCGCTACGAGGCCGCCCAGTGCCTCGAACAGCTCGGCGAACCGGCCGCGGCACTCGCCGAGTACCGCGCGCTGCTGCCGTACTACGAGAACCAGTACGTCGCCCAGGACGCCGAACTCTCCTTCGAGGTACGCCGCCGCATCGGCCATCTGCTCCTCGCCCTCGGCGACCGGGCCGCCGCCCACGACACGCTGGCCCGCCTCCAGTACGACGTCGAACGGCTGCGGGGCCCCGGCCATCCGCTGGTCGGGGACATCGGCCGGACCCTCCAGTGGCTGGGGCAGGTCCGAGGCTGACCGGCCGCGCCGAAGGGACCGCTGTGCGGCGTGCGGATGGAGTGGACTGCGGGACGGTGCCCGAAGTCCAGGCGAATCGTTGGGTCGAATGGGTGGCCGATAGCCGGTCCCCTGCCTAACATCGATCACCGCAAGACTTTGTGCACCGTCGCACAATCTCCTACAGGAGGTTTTCCTTGCACCGCCGCCGTCGCACCGCGTTCCTCCTCACCGCCGCGCTCGTCACCGCGGCCCCTCTCCTGACCGCCTGTGGCAGCGACGCGCATCCCGGTGCCGCGGCCGTCGTCGGCGACGACCGGATCACGGTCTCCCAGCTGGAGAACCGGGTCAACGAGGTACGGACCGCACAGCGGGCCGCCACCAAGGACGAGGCGCAGTACGAGCAGGCCATCTCCAAGTCCGGCGGCCTCACCCGCGACACCCTGCACGGCATGGTCCTCGACCGGGTACTGCGGCAGGCCGCCCAGGACGCGGGGGTGAGCGTCACCCGCAAGGAGATCCAGCAGGCCCGCGCCGGCCTGGAACAGCAGGCGGGCGGCGCGAAGGCCCTGGAAGTGAGCTGGCTCCAGCAGTACGGAGTCCCGCCCGAGCGGCTCGACGACAACCTCCGCGTCCAGATCGAGGCGCAGAAGCTCGCCGCCGAACTCGGCACGGACACCAGCCAGCCGGCCTTCTGGAAGGCGCTGTCCGGGGCCTCCAGGAAACTGGACGTCGACCTGAACCCCCGCTACGGCACCTGGGACGTCGAGAAGAGCAGCCGCACCGACGCCAAGCTGCCCTGGGTGCGCGACGTCACGGCGGCCGGCCAGCAGACTGCGTGACCGCTGAAAGCCCATGGGGCGGCCCATGAACGCCCCCGCTGTCCACAGCACGTGACCTTGATGTCGGTGGGGTGGGTTACGTTCGGGGTGTGAACGCATCTAGCCCGGGGCGCATCGTCCTGCTCACCACCAGCCACCGCGTCGCCCCCGGACTCCTGTCCTGGCCCGCCTGGCAGGCGCTGCACGGCGCCGACCGCGTCCTGTGCGCGGACGGCGCCCACCCCCAGCTGCCGTACCTGCGCGAGGCCGGCATCCAGGTCGACGAGGCCGAGCCCGGCGCCCAGGAGCTGGTCGACGCCTGCGCCGGCGGGCGCACGGTCACCGTCGTCGCCACCGGCGAGGGCGAACCGCGCCTGACCGACGGCCTGTCCCGGCTGGCCGGCACGGGCCGTGTCCAGATGCCCGACCTCGAACTGCTCCCCGCCTCGTACGACCTCCCGGGCGCCCGCCTCCTCGACCTGGTCCAGGTCATGGACCGCATCCGCCTCGAATGCCCCTGGTCGTCCCAGCAGACCCACAAGGGCCTCGCCAAGTACGGCATCGAGGAGGCGTACGAACTCGTCGAGGCGATCGAGGAGGGCGACCGGCACGAGCTGCGCGAGGAGCTCGGCGACGTACTGCTCCAAGTGGTCTTCCACTCCCGGATCGCCGAGGAGGGCAGCCCGGAGGACGGGTCGGAGCCCTTCTCCATCGACGACGTGGCGGCGGGCATCGTCACCAAGCTGATCCACCGCCACCCGCACGTGTTCGGCGACGAGAGCGCCTCCACGCCCGAGGAGGTCAAGGAGCACTGGCTGCGCACCAAGGCCGAGGAGAAGCAGCGCACGTCCGTCACGGAGGGCGTCCCGCTCGGCCAGCCGGGCCTCGCGCTCGCCGCGAAGCTGGCCTCCCGCGCGCGCACGGCGGACCTGGACGTGCCCCTGCCCCGGGGAGAGGGCATCGGCTACGAACTACTGGCCCTGGCGGTACGGGCGGAGGCGGCCGGGGTGGACCCGGAAGCATCCCTGCGCGCCGCAGCCCGCGCCTACCGCGACGCGATACGAGCAACGGAGTCCTGACCGCGCCCGGAAGGGGCGCGGCCCGCCACGACGCACCCGCGGCCAACATACTGTCCCCGGTTCAGCGGAGCGTTCAGTCACCGTCACAACCCACCGGCAGGTGCCAGTGGGGCCGGGGCCGCTGAAGAAGCCACGCCCCGGGCCCCAGCGGCCGACCGTCACCGCCGTCGCCGTCCCGCCCCGTGGACGGAAGCTCGTCACAGAAGACCCGCGACGGTTCCGCGCCCAGCCGGGGAAGCACCGAGGAGATCTCCTCGACGAGCCCCGGCGGCCCCGCCAGATAGACGTCATGGCGAGCCCAGTTGGCCCGGTTGCCCAACGCCGTCAGCAGCCGCTCGGTGGCCTGCCCCTTGGGCCGCCCCGGCGCGGGCGTGATCACGGTGACGTCCAGCCACGGCAGCCCCGTGCGCAGCCCTTCGAGCGCGACCCGGTCGTAGAGGTACGCGATGTCGCGGGCGACGACGAAGAGCCGGGCCTCGTCGTACGGGCCGGGCTCCCGTGCCAGCTGTTCCAGCAGGGCCTTCACCGGGGCCCAGCCGGTACCGGCCGCGATGAAGGTGAGGGGCCGCTCCACCGGCGTACGCAGGGTCAGCCGCCCGCCCGGCGCGCTGAGCCGCAGGACATCGCCCTCCCGGGTGCGCCGGACCAGTACGGGGGACAGGGCACCGTCCTCGACGAGGCTGACGTGCAGATCGAGGGTGCCGTCGCGGCGGGTCGCGTTGCCGACGGAGTACGGACGCCAGACGCCCGGAGCCCGGGGGCTGCCGACACTCACGTACTGGCCCGGAAGGTGGGGGAGGGGACGGTCCGGACGGAGCGTCAGCACGGCGAGATCGTCGCCGTGCCCGGTGCGGCCGACGACCTCGGCGTCCCACCAGGACGGTTCCCCCTGGCTCTCGGCCTCTCCCGCGCCGTCCAGCATGACGTCCGAGATCAGCTCGTACGCCTCGTCCCAGGCCTTCTCCACCTCCGGGTTCCACGCCGACCCGGACACGGCGGCGAACGCGGCGATCAGGCTGTCCCCCACGGCCGTGTAGTGCTCCGGGCGTGCCAGGTACTTCCTGTGGTCCCGCCCCAGGTCCCGGAGGTACTCGTGCAGCCCCGGACCCTCCAGGCGTGCGACGACGAGCGACAGAGCGGTGAAGAGGCGGTCCCGCTGGCGTTCCTTGTCCTCCGGGGAGTCCAGGGGGAACAGGGCGCGGACATCGGGGTGGTGCCAGAACAGATGCGAGTAGAAGTACTTGAGCGCGAACTCGGCCCGCCTTTCGACGACCGCGAAACTGGTCCGGAGTATTTCGGGGTCCACGCTCGCGAATGTAGGTATGCCGAGCGCCGTCCGGTCAAGAGGGGAAACATTTCGGGACAGCCCCAGATGAAGAGCGTAAGACGTCGTAAATCGGTGTCCCGCTGAGAGGGGCGGCCGACGCCCTTCCTGCCGTGGCAGGACGCCGGGCGGGCCCGCGCCGCGCCTCCCGATACCGTCGAGGAGTGACCGAAACGCCTGCACAGCCGCCCGCGGGGCAGTCCGCCCCCGAACTCTTCAGCTGGGAGTTCGCGACCGATCCCTACCCGGCGTACGCCTGGCTCCGTGAGCACGCTCCCGTGCATCGGACGAAGCTGCCCAGCGGGGTGGAGGCGTGGCTGGTCACCCGTTACGCGGACGCCAAGCAGGCCCTGGCCGACGGCCGGCTCAGCAAGAACCCCGCCCATCACGACGGGACCGCGCACGCGAAGGGCAGGACCGGCATTCCGGGCGAGCGGAAGGCCGAGCTGATGACCCACCTGCTCAATATCGACCCGCCGGACCACACCCGGCTGCGGCGGCTCGTCAGCAAGGCGTTCACCCCTCGGCGGGTGGCCGAATTCGCGTCCCGGGTCCAGGAGCTGACGGACCAGCTGATCGACGGGTTCATCGAGAAGGGGGAGGCGGACCTCATCCACGAGTTCGCCTTTCCGCTCCCCATCCATGCCATCTGCGATCTCCTCGGCGTCCCGCGCGAGGACCAGGACGACTTCCGCGACTGGGCCGGGATGATGATCCGGCACGGGGGAGGGCCGAGGGGCGGTGTCGCCCGGTCGGTCAAGAAGATGCGCGGCTACCTCGCCGAGCTGATCCACCGCAAGCGCCAGGAGCTCACCGACGAGCCCGCCCCCGGCGAGGACCTCATCTCCGGTCTCATCCGCGCCTCCGACCACGGCGAGCACCTCACCGAGAACGAGGCCGCCGCGATGGCCTTCATCCTCCTGTTCGCCGGTTTCGAGACCACCGTGAACCTCATCGGGAACGGCACCTACGCCCTGCTCACCCACCCCGGGCAGCGGCAGCGGCTGCAGGACTCCCTCGCGGCAGGTCACACGGACCTCCTCGAAACCGGCGTGGAGGAACTGCTCCGCTACGACGGGCCGGTGGAACTGGCCACCTGGCGGTTCGCCACCGAACCGCTCCGCATCGGCGGGCAGGACATCGCGGCCGGTGACCCCGTGCTCGTCGTGCTCGCGGCGGCCGACCGGGACCCCGACCGGTTCGAGAACCCGGACACCCTCGACCTCTCCCGCCGTGACAACCAACACCTCGGTTACGGCCACGGCATCCACTACTGCCTCGGCGCGCCCCTCGCCCGGCTGGAGGGCCGGACCGCGCTGACCACGCTGCTGACCCGCCTGCCCGACCTGCAACTCGCGGGAGATTCCGCCGATTTGAGGTGGCGAGGAGGGCTCATCATGCGTGGATTGCGCACGCTTCCGGTGGAGTTCACCCCGGTCGCGAAGTCTTGACGGAAGTCTGGCGGCTGTAGCACCGAAGCCACCGGAAGGTGAGCCTCCGTCAACTCTGTGATCTTCACGTTATCTACGCTGCATCGACTTGTGACAAGAGTTCGAGTGCCGCTACGTTCACCCTTCAATGCGGCAGGCCCGCCCGTCGCAGCAGCCACGAGCGCAGTTTTCCGCTGTGTCCCGTGCGTATTCCTTGCTGTCACGTGAAAGGCAATCGCATGCTCTCCGGGAACGGCCGTCATCGTCGCCCCCGCCAGGCCCCGGCGCTCCTCGTCGCCGCCGGCGTGGCCGGATCGGCCATCGCGATCCCCCTGCTCGGTGCGAGCGGCGCGAGTGCCGCCAGCGGAACGACCTGGGACGCGGTCGCCGAGTGCGAGAGCGGTGGCTCATGGAGCGCCGACACCGGCAACGGGCTCTACGGCGGACTCCAGATGACCCAGGAGACCTGGGAGGAGCACGGCGGCCTCGACTACGCGCCGAGCGCCGACCAGGCCAGCCGCTCGCAGCAGATAGCCGTCGCCGAGAAGATACTCGCGGACCAGGGGACGGGTGCCTGGACGACCTGCGGTCTCGTCGCCGGCCTGACGCAGGACTCCGACTCCGCGGACGTCGACACGGGCCTCGCCGAGGACGCCGGCTCGTCGGCCGACTCGGATGCGACAAAGGGGAGCAACGACTCCAAGTCCGACTCGTCCACCGACGGTGACTCCGACGCCGCGGACGACTCCGGCTCGGACGCACAGGGATCGGACAGCCCGTCCACCGACGCCACGGCGAAGGCGGACGACCCGGACAAGTCCTCCCAGAACGACGAGGCTTCGACCGACGCCGAGGCCGACAGCTCCGGCCGTCACCGCGGCGTCAGCGCCGAAGAGGTCGACACCGCGCCCCGCGCGGACGACTACGCCGGCCGGCACGCCTCGCGCAGCGACAGCACCTCGCGCGTCCTCGCCGACGAAGGCTCGTACGCGGTCCGCTCCGGGGACAGTCTGTCGAGCATCGCCGACTCCCTTGGCATCGACGGCGGGTGGAGCGAGCTCTACGCCGCGAACAAGGACAGCATCGGCGCCGACCCGGACTTCATCATCCCCGGTCAGCGCATCGCCGTCGACGGCTGAGCGCTCGCGAGCAAGTAGTGATCAAGCCGCCGAATCGGGCGAAAACCAGCGGTAGTTCGCGTTGAATGTCCGATTTGGCGAATTGAGACATGGATCTCAAGACCCCTGATCGTCTTTGAAATTCGGCACGGCCCGTGTCTACGGTCGTGACCGCTCGCCATTGGTGAGCCCCGACGGTCGCACGCCGAATCCTGCCAACGGCCGTACGGGAACAGTCGACGCGTAAAGCGCCGTAGGCAGGAGCGGGGGACCCAAGGTAAGTGCCGGAACCGGTCGTCGAGACCGGGAACGGCTTGGGGTTAAGCCGCGTGACAGCAGTGTCACGCGGCCGGGCAACTCACTCGGCCCGAACCCGACAGCTCACCTCGCAGGCGTCGGTGAGGGGATCACTTCATGCTGCTTTCGAACAAGGGCAAGCACCGTCGCCCGTCCAAGGCCACCCGTATCGCCACGCTGGCCGGTGTCACCACCGCCGCCGTCGCCGTCCCGCTGATGGGCGCCACGGGAGCCTCCGCCGCCACCGCCTCCGAGTGGGACACCGTCGCCCAGTGCGAGTCCGGCGGCAACTGGTCGATCAACACCGGCAACGGCTACTACGGCGGCCTGCAGTTCTCGTCCTCCACCTGGGCCGCGTACGGGGGCAGCTCGTACGCCTCCACCGCCGACCAGGCCTCCAAGTCCCAGCAGATAGCCGTCGCCGAGAAGGTTCTCGCGAGCCAGGGCAAGGGTGCCTGGCCGAGCTGTGGCGTAGGCCTGTCCGGTGCCTCGACCGGTGGCGGTTCGGCTCCCGCGGACTCGAACTCGAACGGTTCCGGCCAGAGCACCACGCAGCCGCAGCCGCAGAACTCGCAGTCCTCCGAGGAGCGCGCCTCGCGTTCCCAGGACCGTCCGGCCGCGAAGAAGACCGTCGAGACCCCGACCGGCAAGAAGGTCGAGAAGGGTGACGGCGAGTACAAGGTCGTCAAGGGCGACACCCTCAGCGAGATCGCCGCGAAGGAGAAGGTCAAGGGCGGCTGGGCGAAGCTCTACAAGCTGAACGACGACATCGTCGACGACGCCGACTTCATCTTCCCGGGCCAGCAGCTGCACCTCAGCTGACCCCCGAGCAGCCGCGCCGCGGCTGACCCCCGGCGGTCGCACCCCCCCACTTCGGTAGTGCGGACGGCACCTTCCGGCCGAGGCCCTGGCCGCTCAGCCTCGGCCGGAGTTCCGGTCCGCGACCGGATCGCGACTGAACCACAGCGCTCTCACATCCGTGTCCTCCATAGTGGAGGTCCCGTGAGGGCCACCCCCGTCCCCCACGGGCCCCCGCTCCGGTGCGTGTTCCCCCGTACGCACCGGGGCGGGGTTTTTTCTTGCCGCTTTACCGCCTCGCTTTGTTCCGTTCGGAAACAATTTCCTCTCGGTTCCGTCCAGGGGGCGGTCGAGGGCTGGCCGATCCCCGGCAGCCGGTTAGGCTCATCCCGCGGGGCCACCACGGCCTGCGCGCAACCGGGCCTCCGGCCCGGCACAGCTTGTGTCACATCCCAGAAGGAGATGCTCGTGCCGTCCATCGACGTCGTCGTAGCCCGGGAAATCCTGGACTCCCGAGGCAACCCCACGGTCGAGGTCGAGGTCGGCCTCGACGACGGCAGCACGGGTCGTGCCGCCGTTCCGTCCGGTGCCTCCACCGGTGCCTTCGAAGCAGTCGAACTGCGTGACGGAGACCCCAACCGCTACCTCGGCAAGGGTGTCGAGAAGGCCGTCCTCGCCGTCATCGAGCAGATCGGCCCGGAGCTCGTCGGCTACGACGCCACCGAGCAGCGCCTCATCGACCAGGCGATGATCGACCTGGACGCCACCGACAACAAGGGCTCGCTCGGCGCCAACGCCATCCTCGGCGTCTCCCTCGCCGTCGCCCACGCCGCCTCCGAGGCCAGCGACCTGCCGCTCTTCCGCTACCTGGGCGGACCGAACGCGCACCTGCTGCCCGTCCCGATGATGAACATCCTCAACGGTGGGTCGCACGCCGACTCCAACGTCGACATCCAGGAGTTCATGATCGCCCCGATCGGCGCGGAGTCCTTCTCCGAGGCCGTGCGCTGGGGCGCCGAGGTCTACCACACCCTCAAGAAGGTCCTGAAGAGCCGCGGCCTGTCCACCGGCCTCGGCGACGAGGGCGGCTTCGCCCCGAACCTCGGCTCCAACCGCGAGGCCCTCGACCTGATCGTCGAAGCCATCAAGGAAGCCGGCTACACCCCCGGCGCGCAGGTCGCCCTCGCGCTGGACGTCGCCGCGTCCGAGTTCTACAAGGACGGCAAGTACGAGTTCGAGGGCAAGTCCCGCTCGGCCGCCGAGATGACCGAGTACTACGAGGAGCTCGTCGCCGCGTACCCGCTGGTCTCCATCGAGGACCCGCTGTACGAGGACGACTGGGCCGGCTGGAACGTCATCACCGAGAAGCTGGGCGACAAGGTCCAGATCGTCGGCGACGACCTCTTCGTCACCAACCCCGAGCGCCTCGCCCGCGGCATCGAGGAGGGCTCCGCCAACGCCCTGCTCGTCAAGGTCAACCAGATCGGCTCGCTGACCGAGACCCTGGACGCCGTCGAGATGGCCCAGCGCAACGGCTTCAAGTGCATGATGTCCCACCGCTCCGGCGAGACCGAGGACGTCACCATCGCCGACCTCGCGGTCGCGGTGAACTGCGGCCAGATCAAGACCGGCGCCCCGGCCCGCTCGGACCGCGTCGCCAAGTACAACCAGCTGCTGCGCATCGAGGAGATCCTCGACGACGCCGCGGTGTACGCGGGCCGCTCGGCGTTCCCGCGCTTCAAGGGCTGACCCCGCAGGGGCTGACACCCTTGTAGGAAGCGTCGTACGTACGTCCCCGTACCCGGTCCCGTACCGTGTGCGGGGACGTACGCACGTATCGGGGAGGCGGGACAGATGGCTGTGAAGGACCGTGACCGGTTCTCCACCGCGACCAGGCTGCGGGCGCTCGGCGAGCAGACCGCCGCCCGTGTCTACCGCTCCCAGACCAAACGCCAGGCGCGCCGCTCGCGGCTGACCGGCCGGGCGGCGCTCCTCGCCCTCGTCCTGTGCTCGCTCGTCGTGGCCCTCGCCTATCCCATAAGGCAGTACGTCTCCCAGCGTGCCGAGGTCGCCGATCTGCAGCGCGAGCGCGAGCAGGCCCGCGAGCGGGTCGAGGAACTGCGCGACCTGAAGACGCGGTGGCAGGACGACGCGTACGCCGAGCAGCGCATCCGGGAGCGGCTGCACTACGTGATGCCGGGCGAGACCGGCTACATCGTGATCGACCCCGACGTGGCGAAGAAGACGCGTACGGATCAGACGGCGGCCGACCGGTCCTGGTACGCCAACGTCTGGGACGGCGTCGACAAGGCCGACGCCTCCGACCAGTGAACCGACCTCCGTCGACCGACCAGAAAGACACAGACCCAAGGCATGGAAACGCCCCCGCCGTCCACTCCGCGCACCGAGCCCACCGACGCGGACGTCGAGGCCTTCAAGCAGCAGCTCGGGCGGCCGCCGCGCGGGCTGCGCGCGATCGCGCACCGCTGTCCGTGCGGGCAGCCTGACGTCGTCGAGACGGCTCCCCGTCTGCCCGACGGGACGCCGTTCCCGACGACGTACTACCTGACGTGCCCGCGCGCGGCCTCCGCCATCGGCACGCTGGAGGCGAACGGCGTCATGAAGGAGATGACGGAGCGTCTCGCCACGGACCCCGAGCTGGCCAAGGCCTACCGGGCCGCGCACGAGGACTACATCGCCCGCCGTGACTCCATCGAGGTGCTCGAAGGATTTCCGAGCGCGGGCGGGATGCCGGACCGGGTGAAGTGCCTGCACGTGCTGGTCGGGCACTCCCTGGCCGCGGGCCCGGGCGTGAACCCGCTCGGCGACGAGGCGATCGCGATGCTGCCGGAGTGGTGGCGCAAGGGGGCGTGTGTCGTGCCGACGGCTGGGTGAACCGGGTGGCTCGGGGCGCGTTGTCGGCTGCGGGCCCGGTGGGGGCGGGCCCAAAAGATTGCGCAGTTCCCCGCGCCCCCAGGTACCTGGGGGCGCGGGGAACTGCGCAAAAGGGGGCGAGGGGGCGCAGCCCCCATGCGGTGACGATGGGGGTCCCCCGGTCGAGCGAAGCCGAGACTGGGGGAGGGTAGGGGCGGCGGGGGCGAAGAACCCTGCGGGGACCGGCCGCCGAACGATCGCAACAGGAGACCACTGTCATGACTCGTGTCGCCGCCGTCGACTGCGGTACCAACTCGATCCGGCTGCTCGTCGCGGACGCGGACCCGCGGACCGGCGAACTCGTCGACCTGGACCGCCGCATGACGATCGTGCGGCTCGGCCAGGGAGTCGACCGCACGGGCCGGCTCGCCCCCGAGGCCCTGGAACGGACCTTCGCGGCCTGCCGCGAGTACGCCGCGGTCATCAAGGAACTCGGCGCCGAGCGCCTGCGCTTCGTGGCCACCTCCGCCTCCCGCGACGCCGAGAACCGCGACGACTTCGTCCGCGGAGTCCTCGACATCCTGGGCGTGGAGCCCGAGGTCATCTCCGGCGACCAGGAGGCCGAGTTCTCGTTCACGGGCGCCACGAAGGAGCTGACGGGCCGTGACGACCTCGCCAAGCCCTACCTCGTGGTGGACATCGGCGGCGGCTCCACCGAGTTCGTCGTGGGCGACGACCACGTGCGGGGCGCCCGCTCGGTGGACATCGGCTGCGTACGGATGACGGAACGGCACCTCGTGCGGGACGGCGTGGTCACCGACCCGCCCACCGAGGAGCAGGTCCGGGCGATCCGCGCCGACATCGAGGCGGCCCTCGACCTCGCCGAGGAGTCCGTGCCCCTGCGGGAGGCCCGCACGCTCGTCGGGCTCGCCGGATCCGTCACCACCGTCTCGGCGATCGCCCTGGAGCTGCCGGAGTACGACTCCGAGGCCATCCACCACTCCCGGGTCTCCCTGGAGCAGGTCCGCGCAATCACCGAGCGGCTGCTCGCGGCCACGCACGCCGAGCGCGCGGCGATCCCCTCGATGCACCCGGGGCGCGTCGACGTCATCGGCGCAGGCGCCCTCGTACTCCTCGCGATCATGGAGCGGACCGGCGCTCGGGAGGTCGTCGTGAGCGAGCACGACATCCTCGACGGCATCGCGTGGTCCGTGGCCTGATCCGGCCCCGGTCCGACCCACGTCCGGCGCCCGGTTCGGACCCCTCTTCGCTACCCGTTGGTAGCCTCGGCTGAGCAGTTCCAATGACGTATGAGCGCACTTGAGGGGCCTGGAGAGGGCTCGGAAACGACCTCTCCGACACCCCGGCGGAAAACTTCGTGAAGTTCTTCACAAGAGAATCGGCCCTGCTGGGGGAGGTTTTCCTCCTTCCGGGTCCTCAAGGGCTCCCGGAGGAGTCCGGTCCATGATCAACGGGCTGTTTCGGGGATGCTGCGATCGTATGAAGAGGGGTACTGGTCCAAGGGGCCCGAAAGGCCGGAGTGGCAGCTCAGGCGGCATTGACAACGGCCCGCGACGCACGCTGGTTCCCCTGCCGGACCATGACCTGGGTCACGTGGGCCGCGCAGTGTAACAGAGGGTGTGAAGGAGCTTGTGAAGGGGCGCACGAGCGACCCCCCTGGGGCGGGTGGATACTCGATGGCATGAGCACCACGGAGCGTCCCAGGATCCTCGTAGTAGGCGGTGGGTACGTAGGCCTGTACGCAGCTCGGCGCATCCTCAAGAAGATGCGCTACGGCGAGGCGACCGTCACGGTCGTCGACCCCCGGTCGTACATGACCTACCAGCCCTTCCTCCCCGAAGCAGCCGCAGGCAGCATTTCGCCTCGGCACGTCGTCGTCCCGCTGCGACGCGTGCTGCCCAAGGCGGAAGTCCTCACCGGCCGGGTCACGACCATCGACCAGGACCGCAAGGTCGCCACGATCGCCCCCCTCGTGGGCGAGGCGTACGAGCTGCCTTTCGACTACCTCGTCATCGCGATGGGCGCGGTCTCCCGCACCTTCCCGATCCCCGGCCTCGCCGAGCAGGGCATCGGCATGAAGGGCATCGAGGAGGCCATCGGCCTGCGCAACCACGTGTTGGAGCAGCTCGACAAGGCCGACTCCACGACCGATGAGGATGTCCGCCGCAAGGCGCTCACCTTCGTCTTCGTCGGCGGTGGCTTCGCAGGCGCGGAGACCATCGGTGAGGTCGAGGACATGGCCCGGGACGCCGCGAAGTACTACAACAACGTGTCCCGCGACGACATGCGCTTCATCCTCGTCGACGCCGCGGACAAGATCCTTCCCGAGGTCGGCCCCAAGCTCGGCCAGTACGGCAAGGAGCACCTCGAAGGACGCGGGGTCGAGGTCTATCTCTCCACCTCCATGGACTCCTGCGTCGACGGCCACGTGGTCCTGAAGAACGGCCTCGAGGTCGACTCCAGCACGATCGTGTGGACCGCCGGCGTCAAGCCCAACCCGGTGCTCTCCCGCTTCGGCCTGCCGCTCGGTCCCCGTGGTCACGTGGACACCGGGACGACCCTCCAGGTGCAGGGCACGGACTACATCTGGTCCGCCGGCGACAACGCCCAGGTGCCGGACCTCGTCGGCCGCAAGGCCGGCAACGAGAACGCCTGGTGCCCGCCGAACGCCCAGCACGCGCTGCGTCAGGCGCGGGTCCTCGGTGACAACGTGATCTCCGGTATGCGGGGCTTCCCGCAGAAGGAGTACAGCCACGCCAACAAGGGTGCGGTGGCCGGGCTCGGGCTGCACAAGGGCGTCGCGTTCATCGTCGTGGGCAAGATGAAGATCAAGCTCAAGGGGCGGCTGGCCTGGTACATGCACCGTGGTTACCACGGGCTGGCCATGCCTACCTGGAACCGGAAGATCCGGGTCTTCGCTGACTGGACGCTGGCTGTGTTCCTGAAGCGTGAGGTCGTCTCGCTCGGTGCGATGGAGACTCCTCGTGAGGAGTTCTACGAGGCGGCGAAGCCGGCGCCGGTTCCTGCCGTCGCCAAGACCGAGGAGAAGGCCAAGGCCTCCTGACCTCCGGTCACCGTCCCACCCGCTCTGCCCGAAGGGGCCTCCCGCCATCCGTGGTGCGGGAGGCCCCTTCGGCGTTTCTTCCTCGCCCCCGCCGCCCTTACCCTTCCCGTCACCGCATGGGGGCTGCGCCCCCTCGCCCCCGTATCGCGCTGCGCGCTCGTCCTCAAACGCCGGACGGGCTGAAAGATCCGCCGGGCGGCTTGAAGACCTTGCCGGACGGGCTGAAAGATCGCCAGGTGGCCCGAAGACCTTGCCGGGCGGGGGCTGGAAGATCCGCCGGGCGGGCTGGAAGGTGTCGGTGCGGTCGTGGGGGCTTCAGCCCGTCCGGCGTTTGAGGACGAGCGCGTCAGCGCGATGGGGGTCTGGGGGCGCAGCCCCCGGGGGACAGACACCACCCGGTTAGTACGTGGTGTCTGCATGTATTTTGCTCGAACATGACGCTTTCGCGGGACTGCGCTCCGGGCCCGTTGGTGTTTACGTGGTGTTGGAGTTTGTGAATTCCTCGTCACGGAGGTGTGCGTCATGCAGGACGCGGCGCTTCGGCTCAAGGCGCTGGTGGAACAGTTGCTGGGAGCTCCGCTCCCGGTGCGGATTCGTGCCTGGGACGGTTCGGAAGCGGGACCGCCGGGCACACCCGTGCTCGTCGTACGGAACCGGCGGGCCCTGCGCCGACTCCTGTGGAAGCCGGGGGAATTGGGCCTGGCCAGGGCCTGGGTCGCCGGGGACCTCACGGTGGACGGCGATCTGTACGCGGTTCTGGACGCGGTGGCCGAGATGGTCTGGGAGCGCGGCGAGGACGCCAGGACCCTGGCGCAGGCCCTGCGGGACCCCGACGTACGGTCCGGAGTGCGCGGGCTCGTGAAGATGGCGGGCTCGCCCCTGCCACCCGCCCCGCCCCGCGAGGAGGTGCGCAGACGTTCCCAGCTCTCCCATCTGCACACCAAGCGCAGCGACCGGCGGGCCATCAGCCACCACTACGACGTCGGCAACGACTTCTACGAGATCGTCCTCGGACCGTCCATGGTCTACTCGTGCGCCTACTGGGAGTCCCCGGACGGCACGCTTGAGGACGCCCAGCGCGACAAGCTCGGGCTCATCGCCCGCAAGCTGGAGCTGAAGCCGGGCATGCGGCTGCTCGACGTGGGCTGCGGCTGGGGCTCGATGGCCATCCACGCGGCCCGCGAGCACGGCGTGAGCGTCGTCGGCGTGACACTGTCCCAGGAACAGGCCGCGTACGCCCGTAAGCGCGTCGCGGAGGAAGGGCTCACCGACCGGGTCGAGATCCGCGTCCAGGACTACCGGGACGTCAGCGACGGGCCGTACGACGCCATCTCCTCCATCGGGATGGCCGAACATGTCGGCAGCGACCGCTATCTGGAGTACGCGCGGGACCTGTTCGCCCTCCTCAAGCCGGGCGGACGGCTCCTGAACCACCAGATCGGGCGCCGGCCGTGGCGCGACGAATCGGCGTACGAGATCAACGGGTTCATCGACGCGTACGTCTTCCCGGACGGGGAGCTCGCGCCGATCGGCGAGACCGTGACCCAGTTGGAGAGCGCCGGGTTCGAGGTCCGGGACGTCGAGTCGATCAGGGAGCACTACGCGCTCACCCTGCGCCGCTGGGTGGCCCGCCTGGAGGCGGACTGGCCGCGGGCCGTCCGGCTCACCAGCCCCGGCCGGGCCCGCGTCTGGCGCCTCTACATGGCCGCCTCGGCGCTCGCCTTCGAGCGCAACCGCATCGGTGTCAATCAGGTACTCGCGGTGCGTACACCCGGCTCCGGCGCGTCGGGCATGCCGCTGCGGGCCCGTACCTGGAACTGAGCGGACGCATGCGGAGGGGGCCCGTTCCGTCCGGAACGGGCCCCCTCCGCATGCCGGTTGCGCGGGATGCCTATTCGGACTTGATCGCCGACAGCATGTTCAGGCGGGCCGCGCGCCGGGCGGGCCAGAGGGCGGCCAGGACACCGACCACCGCCGCCAGGAGCAGGAAGACACCCATCCGGCCCCAGGGCAGCACCATCTCGTACGTCGGCATGCTGGAGCCCGCCAGTTCACCGGCGGCCCAGCCGAAGAACACGCCCAGGCCCACGCCGAGCACCCCGCCGAAGAGGGAGATGACCAGGGACTCCAGACGGACCATCCGCTTGATGCCCTTGCGGTCGAGGCCGATCGCGCGGAGCATGCCGATCTCCTGTGAACGCTCGAAGACGGACATGGCCAGGGTGTTGATGACACCGAGGACGGCCACGATGACGGCCATCGCCAGCAGGCCGTACAGCATGTTCAGCATCAACGTGATCATCTGCGCGATCTCGTTGGAGACGTCCTGCTTGTCCTGGACCTTGACGGCCGGGTTGTCGCCGAGCGCCTTCTCCAGGCGGTCCTTGGTCGCGTCGGACGGGCCGCCGGAGGTCTTCAGCATGACCTGCGAGTCGCCCGGGTCCGTCTGGTTCGGGGCGAGGGTCGCGATGTCGACCATGATGCCCCGGATCATCTCGTTGCCCTCGTAGACACCGGCGACCGTCAGCCGCTGCTTCTTGTCGTCCTCGTACGAGGCCGAGAACGTCGAACCGGCCTTCCAGCCGTGGTCCTCGGCGGTGTCCTTGTCCACCACCACCTGGGTGCGGCTGACCTTGAAGGAGCCGTTTTCGATCTTCAGATCGGTCAGGGCGCCGATCGTCGAACCCTTCACACCGGTCACGTACTCGGTCTCGCCGTCGATCCGCGCGGGTGCGTCACGCATGGGGCTGATGGCGGTGACGCCGTCGGTCGCGGCGAGCTTCTTCGCGACGTCAGGCGAGAGGGAGTTGAAGTTCGCCATCGAGACCACGTAGTCCGCCTTCAGCGCGGACGTGGCCATCTTGTCGATCCCCTTCTGCAGGCTGCCCGCCATCACCGTCATACCGGTGATCAGGGTCAGCCCGATCATCAGGGCGGAGGCGGTGGCCGCGGTGCGGCGCGGATTGCGTACCGAGTTCTGGCGGGCCAGCTTGCCCGAGACTCCGAAGATCCGCAGGACCGGGGCGGCGCTCGCGATCAGCGGGCGGGACAGCAGGGGGGTGAGGATGAAGACGCCGATGATCAGCAGGCACGCGCCGAAGCCCATCGGGGCCTGGCCGTCCGACGCCTTCAGCGTCGTGGCGTAGAGGACGACGGTGACGCCGGCCGCCGCTACCAGGGCACCGAAGGTGTTGCGCAGCACCAGCGACTTGGTGGTCGCGGTGGCGTGCACGCTGCTCATCGCCGCGACCGGCGGGATCTTCGCGGCGCGGCGGCCCGGCAGCCAGGCGGCCAGCATCGTGATCAGGATGCCGACGGCGAACGACGTGCCGACAGTGCCCGGCGTGATGACGAGCGGTCCGGCCGGCACCGTGGCGTCCAGCAGGCCCATGAGGGCGCGCAGGCCCGCGCCGATGCCGATGCCGGCGAGCAGGCCCGAGACGGCGGCGACCGCGCCGACCAGGAAGGCTTCGAGGAGCACCGAGCGGGTGACCTGCTTGCGGGAGGCGCCCACCGCGCGCAGCAGCGCCAGCTCCTTGGTGCGCTGGGCGACCAGCATGGTGAAGGTGTTGGCGATGATGAACGTGCCGACGAACAGGGCGATGCCGGCGAAGACCAGCAGGCCGGTCTTGAGGCCGCTCATCTCGGCCTCGATCATCTCGGCCTGGTCGTCGGCGAGTTCCTGGCCGGTCGTGGTGGAGGTGATGTCCTGCGGGAGGATCTTTTCGAGGTTCGCCAGGAGTGCGGTCTGGCTGGTGCCCGGGGCCGCCTTCACGTCGATCTCGTCGTACGCGCCGGTCCGGTGGAAGAGCTGCTGCGCGGTGGCCGTGTCGAACAGGGCCAGGCTGCCGCCGGCGGCGACGTTGCCGTCGTCCGTGGTGAAGATCGCGGTGACGGTGGGCGTGAGGACCGGGCCGTCGATCGAGAGCCGAACGGTGTCGCCGACCTTGTAGCCGGCGCGCTCGGCCGTCTTGGCGTCGATGGCGACCTCGTTCTTGCCGGCCGGGGCCTTGCCGCTCTTCAGCGGGTAGCGGGGGTCCTTGTCGCCCCAGTGGTTGCCGCCCTGCGACTGGAAGCCGCCGCCGATGAGTTTGCCGTCCTTGTCGGCGATGGCGGTGAAGCCGCCGACGACGCCTATGGCGGACTCGGCGCCGGGGGCCTTGGCGGCCTTGTCCAGCAGTGCCTGGGTCAGCTCGGGGTCCTTGCCGAGCTTGTCGCCCTCGTCCTCCGCGGACTTCGGCTCGACGGCCACGTCGACCTGGTCGAAGCCCTTCGAGGAGCTCTTCTGGTACGCGTCCGAGATGGTGTTGGTGAAGACGAGGGTGCCGGAGACGAAGGCCACGCCCAGCATCACGGCGAGCACGGTCATCAATAGCCTGGCCTTGTGCGCCAGCACGTTGCGCAGGGCGGTACGGAGCATGTCTTCTCAGTCCAGGTGAGGTTGGTGGGCGGGGCGAGGTCGGCTGCCCGCCGATGAGGGCTTGTCGCGCAGTTCCCCGCGCCCCTGACGAGTGGGGGCGGGTCGGCGTGTCGAGTGCGGGTCGGTGGAGGTTGAGCGCGCCGTTCCCCGCGCCCCCAAAAAGGCGACGGGCGGATGGTTCGGTGCGGGTCGGTGGGGGCTGGCCGCGCCGTTCCCCGCGCCCCTGAAGCGGTGGGTCGTGGCCCTTCAGGGGCGCGGGGAACGGCGCGCCCAGCTTTCACCGCCCGCAGGCGATGTTCGGGGTCAGGCCGGGGCGGTGAAGAAGAGCGCGCCCCTAACTGGTGCGGCCCTTCGCGTCGAAACGCTTCATGCGGTCCAGCACCGAGTCCGCCGTCGGCGCGTGCACCTCGTCCACCACACGCCCGTCGGCCAGGAAGATCACCCGGTCCGCGTACGCCGCGGCCACCGGGTCATGGGTGACCATGACCACGGTCTGCCCCATCTCCCGTACGGAGTTGCGGAGGAAGCCGAGAACCTCCGCACCCGACCGCGAGTCCAGGTTCCCGGTCGGCTCGTCGCCGAAGATGATGTCCGGGCGGGACGCCAGCGCACGCGCCACGGCCACCCGCTGCTGCTGGCCGCCGGAGAGTTCGGAGGGCCGGTGGGAGAGCCGGTCGGACAGTCCCACCATCTCGATGACGCGGTTCAGCCATTCCTTGTCCGGCTTGCGGCCGGCGATGTCCATGGGGAGCGTGATGTTCTCCAGGCCGGTGAGCGTCGGCAGCAGGTTGAACGCCTGGAAGATGAAGCCGATCTTGTCCCGGCGCAACTTCGTCAGCTGCTTGTCCTTGAGGGAGCCGAGCTCGGTCTCACCGATGCGGACCGAGCCGGAGGAGAAGCTGTCCAGCCCCGCGACGCAGTGCATCAGCGTGGACTTGCCGGAGCCGGAGGGGCCCATGATCGCGGTGAACTCGGCCTGCCGGAAGTCGACGGAGACCCGGTCCAGAGCGACCACCTGGGTCTCCCCCTGTCCGTAGACCTTCGACAGTTCCGTGGCGCGGGCGGCCACCGTGGTGGTCCGTTCGGCGAGGGGAGTGGTGGTCACGGAAGGGTGCTCCTTGTCGGTACGACGACGAGTGGACGACCGTTCCATCGTCGGCGCTGATCCACGCCGTGTAGTCACCCCCTGTTCCGGTTCCGAGGGGGGACTCGGGTCGGACCGCGCGGCTCCGTGTCATACCTGGGGATGACCCGCACCCCCGAGAGAGGGGAAATGGCGACGGTTCGTCAGGTTCCGCTCGTTCGGGCGGTGAAATCACGTCATTCCCCGGGGGCCGTCCCGCGCCCGTCGAAACGCACGTGGCATGTGCGGATGGCGCATACCGTGGGCTGATGCACCCTCAGACGCCAATAAAATAAGACAACATCGGGTCGCCCCACCGCTGTTCGGGGGATCTGTCCCGATAGGCTCGGGGGACTCGAAGCGGAGTACATGGCCTGCCCGGATGGTGGAATGCAGACACGGCGAGCTTAAACCTCGCTGCCCTTAACGGGCGTACCGGTTCAAGTCCGGTTCCGGGCACCTCCGACACTTCAGCCCTTCCCGGCGTATCGCGATGAAGGGTGCATCCTTCATTGAAGACTTCACCACTCGACCGTTGACAGCGGGTCCCGCTCGTCGGAGACTCACGTCGGGAAAGCGGTGAATAAAACTTCACTCAGCGAACAAAGGGCGAACAGTGGCGAGCCCCGGCGAACCGCGCCGGCGGCACTCACGGGAGTCGTCGGAACGCGAAGGGGCGTGTCGATGCGTACCACCGTCGGGATCATCGGGGCCGGACCCGCCGGCCTGTTGCTGGCGAGGCTGCTGCACAACGCGGGGATCGACTCCGTCGTACTGGAGAGCCGGGACCGGGCGTACGTGGAACAGCGCCAGCGTGCCGGAATCCTGGAGCAGGGGACCGTGGACGTGCTGCGCGCCGCGGGCGCCGGTGCCCGTATGGACCGCGAGGGGCTGCGCCACGACGGCATCGAGCTGCGGTTCGCGCGCAGACGCCACCGCGTGGACTTCCCCGGCCTCACCGGCGGGCGGTCCGTGATGGTCTACGCCCAGACCGAGGTGTGCAAGGACCTCATCGCGCTGCAGCTCAAGGAGGGCGGACCGCTGCTCTTCGAGGCGGAGGCGCTGGCCGTGGAGGGGGCCGACACCGGCAGCCCCCGGGTGCGCTTCCGGCACGAGGGCCGCGAGGACGTCCTGGAGTGCGCGTACGTCGTCGGGTGCGACGGCTTCTGGGGCGTGGCCCGCAAGGCGATCCCCGAGGAGCTCACACAGGTCTTCGAGCGGACGTACCCCTTCGGGTGGCTGGGGATCCTCGCCGACGTGCCCCCGTCGCACGACGAGCTCGTCTACGCCCGTCACGACCGCGGTTTCGCCCTGCTGTCCATGCGCTCGCCCGTCGTCTCGCGGCTCTACCTCCAGGTGCCCGAGGGGACGGACGCCGAGTCGTGGAGCGACGAGGAGATCTGGGACGAGCTGGAGCGCCGCTTCGAGACGGACGACGACTGGCGGCTGGCGAGAGGGCCCATCACCTCCAAGTCCGTCACGCCCATGCGCAGCCACGTGCACGAGCCGATGCGTCACGGGCGGCTCTTCCTGGCCGGGGACGCCGCCCACATCGTGCCGCCGACCGGCGCCAAGGGCCTGAACCTCGCGGTGGGTGACGTCGTGACCTTCGCGCGGGCGCTGGCGCACCACGAGGAGACCGGGTCCGGCGAGCTGCTCGACGCCTACTCCGAGACCTGCCTGCGGCGGGTGTGGCAGGCGGAGCGGTTCTCGTACGAGATGACGACGCTGCTGCACCGCTCGCCCGGCGCGACGCCCTTCGAGGACCGGATCCAGCTGGCCGGGCTGGAGCGGCTCGCCTCCGCGCGCGCCGCCGAGCAGGACCTCGCCGAGGGGTACACAGGCTTCCCCCTGGAGTGATGCCTGGAGTGAAACACCCCTGGCGGGGGAACCGGACCGGTACGTACCGGCGTTCTACAGGTGCGGGGGAATGCCGGGGTGAGACCCGGTGTTCCCGGTCACAAGAGGGGAAAGATCCTCCCCAGGCACTAGATGCATTCTTTTGCCTACCCATTACTCTTGAGCCAAGGCCGCGCAAGGTGGCCATGGAGGAGTGAAATGAGGAGCAGCAACCCGGTCTTCTCGCGACGGGGGTTCAGCCGCGACAACGGCTACGCGGGCTTCAACGCGGCGCCGCAGGCCGGGGGCCCCGCTGTCGGAACGCAGGGGAACCCGTACGCACAGGGTGCCCCCGGTGCCCCGCAGAGCGGCAACCCGTACGCGCAGAATCCTTACGCTCAGCAGGGCCTTCAGCACGGCGCACCGCCGCAGGCCCCGCCCGCCGCCGGCCGCATGACGATGGACGACGTCGTCGCGCGGACGGCCATGACCCTCGGTACCGTCACCGTCGGTGCCGTTCTCGCCTGGGTCCTGCTGCCGGTCACGTCGACCAGCTTCGGCCTGGCCATCGGCTCGGCGCTCATCGCGATGGTCTTCGCGCTGATCCAGGCCTTCAAGCGCAAGGCCTCACCCGCGCTGATCCTGGCGTACGCCGCCTTCGAGGGCGTTTTCCTCGGCGTGATCAGCGAGATGTACAACAGCAGGTGGTCCGGCGCGCCCTTCCAGGCAGTGCTCGGCACCATGGCGGTCTCCGGCGCCACCCTGCTGATCTACAAGGCGGGCTGGATCCGCGTCACCGCCCGGTACGCGCGCATCGGTATGGCCATCGCCATCGCCTTCGTGCTCGTCATGGCGGTCAACCTGCTGCTGGTCGTCTTCGGTGTCGCCGACGACGGCGGGCTGCGCAGCATGGGCCCGCTGGGCGCGATCGTCGGCATCCTGGCGATCGTCCTGGGCGCGTTCTTCCTGACGCTCGACTTCAAGCAGATCGAGGACGGCATCGCCTATGGCGCGCCGCGTGACGAAGCGTGGCTGGCCGCGTTCGGTCTGACCATGAGCCTCGTCTGGATCTACCTGGAGATGCTGCGTCTGGTGGCCATCTTCAGCGGCAACGATTAGCTCTTCGCGGTAAGCGGGGGGCTGGGCACGGTGACCGACCTGAGGGTCGGCTGTGGCCGGCCGCGCAGTTCCCCGCGCCCCTTACGGGGCCCGGCCACCGCTTGAAGATGAAGGGCCCCGCGAACTTCGGTTCGCGGGGCCCTCCATTCTTCTTCGGTGCCGGAGCAGCGAGGGTGCGCTCAGCGCAGGTTGCGCGCTGCCCTCCTCAGGTCGTACTCGTGGATGATCGCCTTGGCGTGGCCGTACGCGAGGTCGTGCTCGGCACGGAGCCAGCTGACCTTCTCCTCGAAGCGGAAGAGAGCGGGGCCTTCGTCGACGGTGCGCAGCCAGTCGGAGATCTCACGACCGGTGCAGTGGGGGATGCGGGCGAGCAGGTTGCGATGGGTCTCCGCGGAGAAGACTTGGGACATCGGCGCCTCCGGACGCAAAGGGGATGTAAGCCGGTCCTTCACGCCACCGTGCCTGAGGGTTCGGTCGTTGGCAACAGTCCGGTTGCGACGCGTAGTCTCGCGACGTGCTTGATACGACGCCGCTGACCCGTGCCGTGGATCATTTCGCCGACCGGTTGCGGGCCGCGCCGCAGAGCCGGCTGCAACGGGGGGCCGCCGCCGAGGCACTGGGCCTGGCCAGGGAGTTGTCCCTGCGCGCCCAGCGGCTGGAGGACCCCGGGCAGGCCCCTCGGGAGATGCCGGACGCGGGCATGTTCGCGTCGGCGGACCAGATCACGGTGGCCGTGCACGACCTGGCACTCGTACTGAGGACCGAGGCGGAACTCGCGGAGGCACTGGTGCTCGTGGAGGAGGCGCAGAAGAGGGCGGGCGTCTGAGCCGGGCGCGTACGGTCGCGCTCCGGTGCCTACAGCGAGGCTATGACCCGGTCCGCGAGGACGTAGACGTTGTCCTGGCCGCACTCGAAGGTGAGGGCGTAGGCGCCCGAGACTCCCGAGCCGCCCAGCAGGACCGGCGGGTGGCCGGTGCGCAGGGACTCGGCGAGGCGTTCGGCGGTCTCGCGGTGGCCCGGGGTCATGCAGAGGGTGGTGCCGTCGGCGAAGACGTACACGTCGAGAGTGCCCAGCGGTCCGGGGCGCACGTCCGCCAACTCGGTGCGGGAGTCGGCCAGTTCCTCAAGGCAGGACACCGTACGTTCGTGGTCGTTCACCATCGGTGACTGGACCGGGACGAAGTCCGGGTGCGAGGGGTGGCGTCGGCGGGCCGCGGCCAGCTCGGGGGAGTCCCCGGAGAACTCGTCGGTGTCGGCGGCCGGTTCGGTCACCGGCTCCAGGTGTTCGAGGCCGATGAAGTCCGACTGGCGCGGCAGGAACAGCTCGCTGTCGGGCAGACCGAGCAGGGTGGGCGCGTCGCCGGCGTCACGTGCCTCCTGGGCGGCCCAGAACGCGCGCGCCTCGGCGAGCTCACGCTCGCGCTCCTCGGCGAGGGCCTCGGCCACGGCGGCGCGTATCTCGTCGGCGTCCGCGGATCCACGGGCGGCCGGTACGAGGCCGTTGAGGGCCGTGGAGCGGCTTCTGGCGAGCTCGGTGTGCAGGGCGGCCACCTGCCGGCGCAGGGCCAGCAGGGTGCGCAGAACGGCGACGCCCACGGCCGTGGTGGTGGCTGTGGCGAGCAGCAGAGCGAGAAACGTGGTGCTCACTGACGTACTCCCGGTTCAAAGTCGACCCCCGACTTCCTACATCAGCTTGAAGGGCGGACTAACCAGCTGTCAGTGCGTAACGTCACGAAAGGGACAGGACTTTAGCCCTGACGTTTAGTTGCGTAGTGGCTCTGACCTGCATAAATCCCTCGCCGAAGGGAGTTAGGTCACATCCTGGGGGAGATTCGATCACAAAACGACCCAGAGTCCCGGTGGGTGCGGGGCTCCGGGCCGTTTCGTTCACACTGCGTTCAACTCCGGTTACAGGAACTGTGCTTCGGGATCAGCCCAGGCGCTCGATGACCATCGCCATGCCCTGGCCGCCGCCCACGCACATCGTCTCCAGGCCGAACTGCTTGTCGTGGAACTGGAGGGAATTGATGAGCGTGCCGGTGATGCGGGCGCCGGTCATGCCGAAGGGGTGGCCGACGGCGATCGCGCCGCCGTTCACGTTCAGCTTCTCCAGCGGGATCTCCAGGTCGCGGTAGGACGGGATCACCTGGGCGGCGAACGCCTCGTTGATCTCGAACAGGTCGATGTCGCCGACGGTCAGACCCGCGCGCGAGAGGGCCTGCTTCGACGCCTCCACCGGGCCCAGGCCCATGATCTCGGGGGAGAGGCCGGTGACACCGGTCGAGACGATCCGGGCCAGCGGGGTCAGGCCCAGCTCGCGGGCCTTCGTGTCCGACATGATCACGAGGGCGGCGGCGCCGTCGTTGAGCGGGCAGCAGTTGGCCGCCGTGACCATGCCGTCGGGGCGGAAGACGGGCTTGAGGCCCTGGACGCCGTCCAGCGTGACGCCGGCGCGGGGGCCGTCGTCCTTGCTGACGACCGTGCCGTCCGGGGTGGTCACCGGGGTGATCTCGCGCTCCCAGAAGCCGTTCTTGATGGCTTCCTCGGCGAGGTTCTGCGAGCGGACACCGAACTCGTCCATGTCCTGGCGGGTGACGCCCTTGATCCGGGCGAGGTTCTCCGCGGTCTGGCCCATCGCGATGTACGCGTCCGGGACGAGGCCGTCCTCGCGCGGGTCGTGCCAGGACGCGCCCTCGCTCGCGGCGACCTCGGCGGTGCGGGCCTCCGCGTCCGCGAAGAGCGGGTTGTGGGTGTCCGGGAGGCTGTCGGAGTTGCCCTTCGTGAAGCGGGACACCAGCTCGACGCCCGCCGAGATGAAGACGTCGCCCTCGCCGGCCTTGATGGCGTGCAGGGCCATGCGGGTCGTCTGGAGCGAGGAGGAACAGTAACGGGTGATCGTGCAGCCGGGGAGGTGGTCCATGCCCATCTGCACGGCCACGATGCGGCCGAGGTTGTTGCCCTGCTCGCCGCCGGGGAGGCCGCAGCCGAGCATCAGGTCCTCGATGTCCTTCGGATCGAGCTCCGGGACCTTGGCGAGGGCCGCCTGGATGATGGTGGCGGTCAGGTCGTCGGGGCGCAGGTCCTTGAGGGAGCCCTTGAATGCGCGGCCGATGGGGGAGCGGGCGGTCGAGACGATCACGGCTTCGGGCATCTACGGCTCCATTGACGTCGCGGGGGATGTGGGCGGACCTGGTTGGGAAGCTACCCGTCCGTATGGGTGAGGTCACGGGTGCGACGGTGTGACTCCGACCGCACTTTCCAAGCGCTTGCTTTTTCCTCGCTGCCCGTCCCTGCCCTGGGGGCTGCGCCCCCAGACCCCCTGTCGCGCTTCGCGCTCGTCCTCAAACGCCCAACGGGCTGACATCTCAGCCCGTCCGGCGTTTGAGGACAAGGGGGGCGAGGGGGCGCAGCCCCCATGCGTGGACGGGAACAAGTAGGGGGTGGCGGGGGCGAGAAGCGCCCCTCAGGCGGTTGTCGGGGCCGGGTCCGAAGCGGGAACCCTCCGGCGGCGGCGGCGCTTCAGGAGCGCCCAGGGGCCGCGCGGACCCGTGGGCATCGCCGCCGCCACCTCCGTACCCGGCTCCGAAGCCGCCTCCACGGCCGCTCGGGCCACCGGAAGGAACCCCTCCCGGCGGGAGACGTCCGGCCGCTCCTCCTCCGCCGGCCACAGCCCCAGCGCGGCGCACACCGTCGGCAGCACGGCCATCGCCGCCGTCGCGTACCCCTCCGCCGACGGGTGGTAGTTGTCGGGCCCGAACAGCTCCCGCGGGTTCTCCGCGAACTCGGGCCCCAGCAGGTCGCCCAGCGACACCGTCCGCCCGCCCTGCTCGACCGTGCCGATCGTCTGCGCCGCCGCCAGCTGACGCGAGGCCCGCCGCGCGAACCACCGCAGCGGCCGGTGGACCGGCTCGATCGTGCCCAGATCCGGACAGGTGCCGACGATCACCTCGGCACCGGCGGTACGCAGTCGGCGTACCGCGGCCGAGAGATGACGGACCGACCGCGTCGCCGGCATCCGGTGCGTCACGTCGTTCGCGCCGACCATGATCACGCACACCTCGGGCAACCCGTCCGGATCCCCGAGGACCAGCCTGACCTGGCGGTCCAGGTCGTCCGACTGGGCGCCGGGCAACGCCACGTTCCGGAGTCGCACCGGCCGCTCCGCCACCGCCGCGAGCCCGGACGCCAGCAGCGCACCCGGTGTCTGCCGGGCCCGGTGCACCCCCTGCCCCGCCGCCGTCGAGTCACCGAGCATCGTCAGGCGCAACGGTTCCTCAGAACCGGCGTACGCATACCCGTACAGTCCGTCCGCGCTCGGTGGATGGGGACTTCGTCCGTGGCCCACCTGCCGCTTCGCCAGATGCACCTCGGCCAGCACCACTCCGACCGTCGCCGCGCCCAGCAGCCCGATCCCGCCGCCGCCGTACGCCGCGCCCGCCGCGATCCGCCGTGCCACCCTCGCCCTCGACAAGCTCGACATGCGAAGCCGCCACCTCCTCTTAGCCGTACACCCACTCCTTGCCCCGTACAGACCGTCGGTCAATCTCAACGCGGTGTGAACGCCCAGGAGGGGCTTAGGCTGACGGAACCATCCCGACCATTTCTTTTCAGCTCCGGAGACAACGGTGCAATTCCACGACTCGATGATCAGTCTCGTCGGCAACACCCCGCTGGTGAGACTCAACAGCGTGACCGCCGGCATCCAGGCGACCGTCCTCGCGAAGGTCGAGTACTTCAACCCCGGCGGGTCCGTGAAGGACCGCATCGCCCTGCGCATGATCGAGGCCGCGGAGAAGAGCGGCGAGCTCCAGCCGGGCGGCACGATCGTCGAGCCGACCAGCGGCAACACGGGTGTGGGCCTTGCCATCGTGGCCCAGACGAAGGGCTACAAGTGCATCTTCGTGTGCCCCGACAAGGTGAGCACCGACAAGATCAACGTGCTGCGCGCGTACGGGGCCGAGGTCGTCGTCTGCCCGACGGCGGTGGACCCCGAGCACCCCGACTCGTACTACAACGTCTCCGACCGGCTGGTCCGTGAGACGCCCGGGGCCTGGAAGCCCGACCAGTACTCCAACCCCGACAATCCCGCCTCGCACTATCACTCCACCGGCCCTGAGCTGTGGACGCAGACGGAGGGGCGGATCACGCACTTCGTCACGGGCGTGGGGACCGGCGGCACCATCTCCGGGACCGGCCGGTACCTGAAGGACGCCAGCGACGGCAAGGTCCAGGTCGTCGGCGCCGACCCCGAGGGGTCCGTCTACTCCGGCGGCTCCGGGCGCCCGTATCTCGTCGAGGGCGTCGGTGAGGACTTCTGGCCGACCGCGTACGACCGGACCGTCGCCGACGAGATCGTCGCCGTGTCCGACAAGGACTCCTTCCAGATGACCCGGCGCCTCGCCAAGGAGGAGGGCCTGCTCGTCGGCGGCTCCTGCGGCATGGCCGTCGTGGCCGCGCTGCGGGTGGCCGAAAGGCTCGGCCCCGACGACGTCGTGGTCGTCCTGCTGCCGGACAGCGGTCGCGGGTACCTCAGCAAGATCTTCAACGACGAGTGGATGGCCGACTACGGCTTCCTGGAGGACGAGGGCCCCAGCGCCCGCGTCGCCGACGTCCTCAGCGACAAGGTGCACGGCGCCATGCCGCAGCTCGTCCACATGCACCCCGACGAGACGGTCGGCGAGGCGATCGAGGTGCTGCGCGAGTACGGCGTCTCGCAGATGCCCATCGTGAAGCCGGGCGCCGGACACCCGGACGTGATGGCCGCCGAGGTCGTGGGCTCCGTCGTCGAACGGGAACTGCTCGACGCGCTGTTCACCCAGCGGGCCTCCCTGACCGACCCGCTGGAGAAGCACATGTCGGCGCCGCTGCCCCAGGTCGGCTCCGGTGAGCCGGTGGGCGACCTGATGACCGTGCTCGGCGCCGCCGACGCCGCGATCGTCCTCGTCGAGGGCAAGCCGACCGGAGTCGTCAGCCGGCAGGACCTGCTGTCCTTCCTGGCCAAGGGTGGACGGCAGTAGGACCTCCGGTGAACCGCGCGCGCCGGAGGGGGACTTGCGGTGTGAGCGGTCACGGCGGAACTTCGTGGAAGTGGTACGAGCGCGTCACGTCCACGCAGCACACGCTTAACACGGCTACGGCACATTGGTGGATGTCGGCAAGGGCGAACAGGGGTCACCTCCCAGGCGTTCAGCACGGGGAAAGCTTCCCGCCCCGCCGGCACCAGAACGGCGCCAAGGACCTCCGGAGCGGCTCCCGGACCTCCATGGACGCCAACGGACGCGCAGCTCGGCCCTGACCCGGCTCGCGTCCCTCGCGGGGACCGCCGTCGTCCCGCCCCCCGGCAACGGGGGTGCGGCGGTCCCCGCGCAAGCTCACGAAGGGCCCGGTACCCGGCAGGTACCGGGCCCTTCGGTGTTCTCCCGCTGTGCCGCCGCCGTGGCGGCGGTCGTGTTCGGGCCGGTTCCGGGCCCTCGGCCCGGCCGACCCTTTACTTCTCGGCGCCGTCCGGCGGACAATGTCCGCCCCCACCTGCACCAGACGGAACAGCGCACCCCTCCCCCCACTCCCCTGACCGTCCAGTCACCGGAGCCATGGAGAAAGGTGCGCCTTGCGACGTGCCACGGTCCTCACTCGCTTGTTCGGTGGTACCGCGCTCGTCGCGGTCGCCGTCGCGGTCGGTCTCGCTCTCGTGCGGCCCGGCGCGCCCACCCCCAGGTGGGACATCATCGGCGCTCTCGGGATCGCCGCGACGGCCACCGGCGCATGGATGCTCGCGTGCCGGGTGGCTCCCGGAGTGCGGGCCGACCCGCCGGTACCGCCGCAGACGTCCGTCCCGCGCTCGCTGCGCAAACCGCCCCACGACTGGGGCCTGGCAGCGGGCGCGCTACTGACGATCGTCACTCCGCTCGCCTTGCTGCGCCTCGGATCCGTCCGGTACGAGGGGCCGCTGACGGCGTTCGTCGGCACCCTCGTCACAGGCCTCGCCCTCGTGCCGCTCGGCTACGTCGCGGGCGACCTGCTGGGGCACCGGCTGGGCTCCCGCCAGCGCGTTCTGCACGCGGACGCCGCCGCGGGGCAGGTGCACGCCGTGCGCGTACGGATCGGGGCGCCCGTCTGGAAGCGGTACGAGAAGCGCGGCGACAAGCCCGGCACGATCCGGACCGAGCACACGCACTGGCTCGAAGTGTCAGCGGCCGAAGGCGGAGCCCCGGTTCGGATCCACCCGATGGACCCGGCGGGCGGCGGCACCGGTCTGACGCGCGCCACCACGGATCTGCTGCAGGCCGGGCTTCGACTCGGCGGCCATGAAGCATGGATGTGCCTGCCGACGCGCTGGAAACTGATCGAGAAAGGACTCCCCGTGGCGCTCGTCGCCGACACCGGTCACGTGGTGTGGGGGGAACTCTCCCGAGACGTCGCCCGGCCGTACCTCGCCGACCCCGGCAACGGCGCTTCCGTCAACCTGCGTGCCACCTCGCCCGACCGCCCGAGCCGCACCCTCGGCGGACGCGCGAAGTTCCGCCCGGATCTGCACGGACACCAGCTCGGCCGGCTGCTCGGCGCGGTCGTACTGATCGCACCAGTACTGCTCGGCGCGGTGGCGGGCCTTCCCGGCCTGTTGCTCTGCCTCGGCGCGGCGGTCGCCGTGGCCGCCTCCGGCCGGAGTGTCACGGGCCGCGCCCGGGAAGTACCGGGCGCGATCGGCTGGACGCTCCGGGAGAGCCGGGACCCGGCGATCAGGTAGACAGCCCGCGAGACGGAACAGCGGTCCGCCGCGTCACCCGTCCCAGTCCGAGTCGGGCTTGTTCCTGCGCCGTCCGAAGAAGCTCGGTGACAGGCGCGCGGCCTGGACCACGTTGACCCCCACGATGCCCGCCCAGGCGACCAGCAGGCCGGGCAGCTGGGCGACCCCGCCGCCGATGGCGGACAGGGGGATCGCGAGGACGAGGGAGACGATCCCGAATCCGAAGCGCTCGCCCCAGGAGTCCGAGGACCCCTGTGGGGAGCGCGCGTCCCGGGCCACCACCATCTGCTGTTCCGCGAGCTGGCGGCGCACCCGGCGGTCGACCGCGCCGTCCAGGCGCTGTTCGACCTTTTCCAGGAACGAGTCGACCAGCGCGGACTCGTATTCGGCGCCCAGTTCCTTGCGTGCGTGCAAGGTGGCGTCGAGTTCCTTCTTGAGTTCGGCGTCGCGGGCTTCCATTCCGGTCATGAGGTCCACGGTAGGGAGCCGGCGCCGGCTTGGCACGGGGGTTAGCCCCCCTGTCCGCTTGGGCTCCTCCCCACCGGTCCCGGCCCCGGCCGGCAGGCACCGTTCGCCCCGCCCGGTCGGGCTGTCAGGCGGTCAGGCCCTTCTCCTTCGCGTAGTCGTCCGCCACGTCCTCCGGGTCCTTCTTGTCCTTGTCGACCTTGCGGTTCAGCTCGGTCAGGTCCGCCGTGGTGAGGACGTTGCCGAGTTCGGCGAGGGCCTTGCGGACCGTCGAGTCGGCCCTGCGGTCCGCGACGAGGGGGACGATGTGCTGGCCCGGGATCAGGTTCTCCGGGTCGGTGAGGACGACCCACTTGTTGGCCACGATGTCGGTGTCCGTGGTGAAGAGGTTCGCCACGTCCACGTCGCCCTTCTTCAGGGCGCCCTTCACCAGCGGCCCCGAGGAGTCGAGGGACTTGAACTCCTTGAACTCGACCCCGTAGCGGTCCTTCAGGCCCACCACGCCGACCTCGCGCTTCTTCACCTCGGGCGCGGCGCCGATGACGAGCTTGCCGTTCTGCTTCTTCAGGTCGGCGAGCGAGGACAGGCCGTACCTCTCCGCGGTCTCCCGCGTGACGACGAACGCGTCCGAGTCCTCGGCCTTGCCGTAGGGGAGCACCTGGAGTCCGGCGGGCAGCGCCATCGCGAGGGCGTTCTGCATCTCGCCCTCCTCGGTCTCCCTCGACTTGGGGGAGAGGTAGTGAAGGAGGGCGCCCTGGTACTCGGGGAGCAGGTCGATGTCGCCGCCCTTGAGCGCGGGGATGAGGATCTCGCGGGTGCCGAGGTTCGGGCGGACCTTCGTCTTCACACCGGCGGCCTCCAGCACGGCCGCGTAGAGGAAGCCGAGGACCTGGTTCTCGGTGAAGTTGGCGGTCCCGATGGTGATGCCGTCCTTGCTCGACCCGCCACCACCGCCACCACCCCCGTCTCCGTCGAGCGAGGTGATCCCACTGCTGCACGAGGCAAGGACGGGAACGGAGGCGGCGGCGAAGATCCCGCCGAGAAGGGTACGTCGGTTCATGGGGATGCTCCTGAGGGGGAGTGACGAGGATCGAGGGGGCCGCGCCCGGTTCTTCGAGAGGGCCGCGGTCGGTGCTTTCAGGGGCGCGGGGAACTGCGCGACCAGCCACGGCGGACCCGCAGATGAAGTCCGGCCGGCGGCGGCACAGGGCAACGCCTACGCCGGCCGATGCCGGAACAGCACCCGCTGCACCCCGCTCAGCGCGAGGTCGAGCACGACGGCGACCAGAGCGACCAGCACCGCCCCGCCGAGCACCTGCACAAGATCCCGCTGGGCGAGCCCGTCGAACACGTACCGGCCGAGCCCGCCGAAGGACACGTACGCGGCGATGGTCGCCGTGGCCACCACCTGGATCAGCGCCAGCCGCAGCCCCGTCATGATCAGCGGCAGCGCGAGAGGGAGTTCCACCTGGAGGAGGACCTGGTGCCAGCGCATGCCCTGCCCGCGCGCCGCGTCCTTCACGTCCGGATCGACGGCCGTCATCCCCGCGTACGTGTTGGTCACGATCGAGGGGACCGCGAGGGCGACCAGCGCCACGTACACCGGCCACATCGACAGGCCGCTGGCCAGGAAGACCAGCACGACCAGGCCGACGGTCGGCAGGGCACGGCCGAAGGACGCGAGGTTGATGGCGAGGAACGCGCCGCGGCCGGTGTGGCCGATCAGCAGGCCCAGCGGGAGGGCGATCACGGTCGCCACGAGGGTGGCGAGCAGCGAGTACTGGAGGTGTTCGGCGAGGCGGTGGCCGATGCTGTCGGGGCCGGTCCACTGCTCGCTGTCGACGAGCCAGCCGCCGAGGTTCTTGAAGAGTTCGTACATGTCAGGCTCGCCGCCTCTTCCACGGGGTGAGTACGTACTGGACGGCGACCAGCAGGGCGTCCGCGACCAGGGCCAGCAGAAGCGTCAGGACGACGCCGACGATGACCGGGGTCGGGAAGTTGCGCTGGAAGCCGTCCGTGAAGAGCTGGCCGAGGCCGCCGTCGCCGATGTACGTGGCCACGGAGACCAGCGAGATCGACATGACCGTCGCGATCCGGACGCCCGCCATGATCACCGGGAGCGCGAGGGGGAGTTCGACGGTGAGGAGGGCGCGCAGGGGGCGCGTGCCCATGGCCTTCGCGGCCTCCTTCGTCTTCGCGGGGACCGAGTCGAGGCCCTCGACCGTGTTCCGCAGGAGGACGACGAGGGTGTAGATCGTCAGGCCGACGACCGTGGTGGTGCGGGTCAGTCCGGAGACCGGGAGGAGCAGCACGAAGACCGCGATCGACGGGATCGTGAAGAGGACGTTCGACAGGCCCAGGAGGACGCCGCGCAGGGGGCGGATCCGGTGGGCGACCACGGCCAGCGGCAGCGAGATCAGCAGCCCGAAGAAGACCGCGGACAGCGCTGCCTGCAGGTGGGAGAGGGTGAGGGTGGTGAGGTCGTCGGTGTGGTCGCCGATCCACGACCAGTCGATGGTCATCAGGCCACCCGGGCTTCCGCGTGGGCCTGTCCCGCGTGCCGGTGGATCTCGTCGCGCGAGGTCACTCCGGTGAGGGCGCCGTCGGCGCCGACCCGGGCCACGAGTCCGGCCGGAGAGGCGATGGACTCGTTGAGGGCGGCGAGCAGGGAGTCCGTGTCGCGCAGGGGGCGTACGGGGAGTTCGGTTGCTGCGGTTGCTGTGGTTTCTCCGGTTCCTGCGGTGTCCCCGGTGTTCTTGGGGCGCCAGTGCAGGGGTTTGCGGGCGCTGTCCAGGACCAGTTCCCAGGTACCGCTCTCGGGGGCCGGGGCCTGTGGGATGCCCTTGAGCGAGGTCAGGGACAGCAGCTTCAGGCCGCGTTCGGCGCCCAGGAAGTCCGCGACGAAGTCGTCCGCCGGGCGGGCCAGCAGCTCGGCCGGGGTGGCGCACTGGACGAGGTGACCGCCGGTGCGGAACACGGCGATCCGGTCGCCGAGCCGTACCGCCTCGTCGATGTCGTGCGTGACGAAGACGATCGTCTTGTTCAGCTCCTTCTGGAGCCGGAGCAGTTCGTCCTGGAGCTGGGTGCGGACGACCGGGTCGACGGCGCCGAACGGCTCGTCCATCAGGAGCACCGGCGGGTCGGCCGCGAGCGCGCGGGCCACGCCGACGCGCTGCTGCTGGCCGCCGGAGAGCTGGTGAGGGTAGCGCTTCCCGGCCTCGGCGGTCAGGCTGACCGTCTCCAGGAGTTCCGCGGCCCGGGACCGTGCCTTGCGGCGCCCCCAGCCGAGGAGCAGCGGCACGGTCGCGATGTTGTCGAGAACCGTGCGGTGCGGGAAGAGCCCCGACTGCTGGATGACGTAACCGATGGAGCGGCGGAGGTCGGCGGCGTCCTGTTCCAGCACGTCACGGCCGCCGACCCGGATGGTGCCCGAGGTGGGGTCGACCATCCGGTTGATCATCCGAAGGGTCGTCGTCTTGCCGCAACCGGAAGATCCCACGAGGACGGTCACGCCCCCTTCAGGCATCTCCAGGGAGAGGTCGTGGACCGCGGTGGTGCCATTCGGGAAACGCTTGTGGACCGCGTCGAACTGGATCATGAGGTGTCCCTTGCCCGGCTGCATATAGTCATGCAGAGTTCTCTGTACTTGAATAGCTTGTCAACGGTGTGGTGTCGATCGCCGGTTTCCTGTGATCGACAGGTAAGACCGAATGCCCGGATTGAGGGGAGTTTGCGCTCTATGTCGTCTCGGGATGTGGACACGCCGAGTGGGGTGACGACCGGCCTCGTGGTGCTGGACGGTTACAGCACGGGCGTCGCCGACGTCGTACGCCTCGCCGACGGGTCCGCGCGACCCGTCCCCGGCACCGACGCGATGAAGCGCGTCGAGGAATCCTGGGACGCGGCCCGGCGCATCGCCGCGACCGGCCGCGTGTACGGCCGGTCCACCGGCGTCGGCGCGAACCGGAACGAGGACGTGCCCACCGAGGCGGCCGCCGAGCACGGTCTGCGCCTGCTGCGCAGCCATGCGGGGGCCATCGGGGCGGAGCTGCCCGCCCGGGAGGTCCGCGCGATGCTCGCAGTACGGGCGAACCAGCTCCTAGCGGGCGGCGCGGGCCTGCGCCCCACCGTCGTCACCGCGCTGTGCGAGGCGCTGGAGACCGGCGCGTACCCCGTCGTGAACGAGTTCGGCTCGGTGGGGACCGGCGACATCGCGGCCCTGGCGCAGCTGGGGCTGGCACTGGCGGGGGAGCATCCCTGGCGCGGCGCGGACGCGACACCGGGAGGCGCCTCGGGCTTGCCGGCGACTGCCACAGCCACAGCCACAGCGACAGTTACGGCGACGGCGACGGTGGTCGCGCCCGAACCGCAGCCGCTCGACAACAACGACGCCCTCGCGCTCATCAGCAGCAACGCCCTCACCCTCGGCCAGTCGGCGCTCGCCCTCCACGAACTGCGCGGGCTCATCGGTGCCACACAGGTCGTCGCCGCACTGTCGCTGGTTGCGGTGGACGGCTCGTACGAGGCGTACGCGGCGCCCGTGCACGCCGCCCGGCCGCATCGCGGATCGACCGAAGTGGCCCGGCGGATGCGGGAGATGATCGGCGCGCCCGACCGCCCGACACCGCCGCTCGGCCGGATCCAGGACCCGTACGGCTTCCGGTGCGTGCCCCAGATCCACGGCCCCGCGCACGACGCGGCCGACGCGCTGGAGGAGGTCCTGGCCGTCGAGATCAACGCGGCCGCCGAGAACCCGCTGATCTGCGCCGAGGACATGGCCGCCTACCACCACGGCGGCTTCTACCAGGCCCAACTCGCCCTCGCCCTGGACCACTTCAGGCTCTCCCTCACCCAGGTCGCCCGGCTGTCGACCTCACGCCTGTCGACCCTCAACGAGCCCTCCTACACCCGGCTGCGCCCCTTCCTCGCCGACCACGAGGCGGCCTCCTCCGGCGTGATGATCCTGGAGTACGCCGCCGGGGCCGCCCTCGGTGACCTGCGGGCCTTCTCCGCGCCCGCCTCGCTCGGCCACGCTGTACTCTCCCGGGGCGTCGAGGAGCAGGCGAGTTTCGCCTCGCTCGCGGCTCGCCAGACCCTGCGCGCGTGCAGCGCGTACCGTCTCGTCGTCGGTTGCGAACTCGTGGCCGCCGTACGGGCGTTGCGCCAGCGCGGCCTGCGTCCCGACCCGGAGCTGCCGGTGGGCAGGGCGCTGGAGATCGCCGAATCGGTGCTCGACGCGGATGCGACCGACCGGCCGCTCACGGACGACGTGACGGCGGCGGCCGCGCTGCTCGACCGGTTCACGGACATCTGGAGTGGGAGCACGGCGGCATGAGCGTGGACGGGAACACGAGCGTGAATATGGGCATGGACAGGGACATGGACATGGGCCCGGACGGCAACGCGAGCACGGACCACCCGAACACGGGCGGGCACGACGGGAGCACCGGCGGCGGCTCGGGCGTGACGGACGCTCCCGCCGGACGGCTGCAGGCGCTCTTCGAGGGGCACCGGCTGACCCCCACCCAGCGGCGCATCGCGCACAGCATGGTGCGCCGGGCCGCCGACGTGCCGTTCCTGTCGAGCGTGGAGCTCGCCGAACTCGCCGGCGTCAGTCAGCCCTCCGTCACCCGCTTCGCCGTCGCCCTCGGCTTCGACGGCTACCCGGCGCTGCGCAGACACCTGCGCGAGGTCGCCCCCGCCGAACCCGCCGCCGACACCGGCTCGTACAACGAGTACCAGCAGGCCGTCGAGGCCGAGATCGAGAACCTCCGCCACCTCGCCTCCGTGCTCGCGGACCCGCGTCCCGTCGAACGGGCCGGCCGGCTCCTCGCCGCCTCGCGCCCCCTGCCGGTGCTCGGGCTGCGGGCCGCCGCGTCCCAGGCGTACGGCTTCGCGTACTTCGCGGCCAAGGTCCATCCGGACGTCCGGCTGCTGCACGAGGGCGGCACGATGGTCCACGACCGGATCGACGCGGCGGTACGGGCCGGGGCCAGCACCCTGCTGTGCTTCGCGCTGCCCCGCCACCCGCGCGAGGTCGTCGACACCCTCGCGTACGCGAAGGAGGCCGGCCTCACCGTCGTCACCGTCGCGGACTCCGCGTTCGCGCCGGTCGCCAAGGTGTCCGACCTGCTGCTGCCCGCCGCCGTCGGGACGGGGCTCGCCTTCGACACGGCCTGCGCGCCGATGCTGCTGGGGCGGGTGCTGCTCGAAGCGATGTGCGACGGGCTGCCGGACGCCCAGGCGCGCCTTGAGGAGTTCGACGCGGGAGCCGCCGCGCGCAACCTGTTCGTGGAGTAGCGGAGTCCGCCTGTCCTTTTGCGGGCTCTCTCATATTTGTCTCACCTTCGGCCGCTAATCTGCCCGCCACACACAGGCGTCTGGTGAGGAGGCGGAGCGTGGCGCGCGGAGGGCAGGGACTTGCTCGGGTGGCCGTCGTCGTCCGGGCCGGAGCGGCACCGCTGGGATGGCTCGGGGTCGTCGCGGCGGGAGTGGGCGCACTGGTGCCCGGGATCACGGGACGGCGGATCGGGGTGCCGGCGGGAGCCGCGCTCTTCCTGATCACAGCGGTCGTCGTCCTGCTGATGCGAAGGAAGCGGTACGTGGCACTCGCCCGCGGCGCCGACCGCGCGAGCAAGCACGATGTGCTGCAGGACCGGGCGGTGTCCGTACGGAACTGGCGCCGGGGGCACCGCTGGTGGCTGCTGCTCGCCTTCGCCGCAGCGCTGGGGTCCGCGTTCGCCGTGCCGGCCGCCGGCGGGCTGCTGCTCGCCGGCGCCGGAGTGGGCCTTCGCCTCAAGGCGGCCTGGATCGGCCGGCTCGAACGGTCGGCCGAGTCGCTCCTGTGGGTCCGGGTCGACTGGCTGGGCCGTGGCGCGGGCGTTCCGGCGGGCAAGCGCGTCAAGGGCTACCGAGCCACCGGAATCGCCGCGGGCGACGCCGCGCCCGGTGGGGCGCGGCGTCGGGGCGGGGTGCTGGTCTGATCCCCCGGACCTCGCCCCCGCCGGTTCACCGCTGGGTCGGTCAGACCTCCAGGTCGCCCTCGATCTTCTTCAACTGGTGGCGGGCCATGGCCAGGTTGGCGCGTTTGGCGTCGAGCACCAGGTAGAGGAAGAGGCCGTTGCCGCCCCGGCCCTTGATCAGCCGGATCAGGTGGTACTGGTCGGAGAGCGTGATCAGGATGTCCTCGATCTCGCCCTTCAGGCCCAGGTGTTCCATGGTGCGGATCTTGGCGCGGACGACGTCGGTGTTGCCGGCCGCGGCGACCGTGAGGTCGAAGCTCTTGCTGCCGCCGATCGTGCCCAGCGCCATACCGGTCGTGTAGTCGACGAGAGCGGCTCCGGTCGCGCCCTCGATGGAGGCCAGAGTCTCTTTCAAGGCGGTTTCGGTGTTGGTCATGGTTGTGCCGGTCCTTTCGGTTCGGTTCAGTTCATGTTGGTTCGTGGTTGTTCAGGGTGTTTCAGGGTGGTCAGGTTCGGTTCGGTGCCACCGGATTCAAGGGCTTTCGCCGGTCGGCCCGGGGACCGTCCGCGCGGTGCGCGCGGTTCTGGTGCGGGGTGTGAGGGCCTTCGGGGCGGGCCGTGCCGCCGGGGTCGGCTGGGCCTCGGCGGCGGCCTCGACGAGTTCGCCGATCCGGGTGCCGGAGCGGCGCCCTTCGAGATGCAGCCGGCCGACGTTCGCCCGGTCGCCGGCCAGCAGCGTCAGTACGGCGGTGGGTCCCGCCGCGTAGGTCGCCACATAGCCGTGCTCGCCGCGCACCAGCAGCTCGCGGAAGTCGCCCCGTCCGGTCGCGTCCGTCACACGGAGGGCGACCCCCAGTGCGGCGGCGGTGAGGGCGGCCAGCCCCTCCGGCTCCACGCCCGGAGTGTCCTGGGCCAGTACCAGGCCGTCGACGCTGGCCGCGAGCGCGCCCGTGAGCTGGGGCACCCGGGCCCGTAACCGGTGCAGTTCGTCGAGGACTTCGGCCTCCGCCGCCATCAGTTGTCTCCTCTCGGCACGCTGTCGGAGCGCGCGGATCACAAGGCCTCCAATGCGTCTCTGAGCCTGCGCAGCAGGGCCACGTCGGGATCCGCCGACGCCTGCGCGGCCTGCGCCGCCCGGGCGGTCGCACTGGAGAGGGGGGACACGGGTACGTCGGACTCCGGGGCCCGGGACTCGACCGTGCGCGTACGGGTCGTCACGATCCCGGCGGCCGCCAGTCGGCGGACGTCGACCAGGGTGTGGAATCCCGGCCGGCCGAGGACCCGTGAGATGTCCGAGACCGTGCGCTGCCCGTCGACCTGGTCGAGCACCGTGCGCTGACGCGGGGGGAGGACCGCGTCGACGGCCCGGCCGGTCCGGACGAGTTCCGCGGTGTCCGTGTCCGGGTCGGGCCAGATGCGGTGCAGCAGCGCGCGGCGCCGCAGCGTCTCGCGCTCCACCGCGTCCACGGTCACCGGCCGTACGGGGCCGATCCAGTGCGCGACCCCGTACCTGAAACGCGCCGGCCCGCTGCTCGCGCCGAGCGTGAAGAACGCGGCGTCGTACAGCGCCCCCAGGTGGCACAGCTCCAGGGCGCCCGCGGCCAGCCGCCCGCTGTCCACCAGGAACCGTCCGACGCGCCGTTCGGCCCCCGCCTTTGAGACGGCCTCCCACCAGCCGTCGGAACCCAGTGCCCCGCGGCTGGTGAGCAGTACGTCGAGCCCGGGGGTCGCGGGGCTCTCGGCGTGCACCACCTGGCCCTCGACCAGATACAGCACCCCGCGGTCCCGGGTCAGGACGCCGGTGGCGCGCTCCTCCGCGAGGCGGCTGAGCATGGGGCTGAGCATGGGCGCCGCCCCGGTCTGCGAGTCCGTGCGCTCCGACGGACCGCGGTCGTATCTCCCCAGTTCCGGCAGGGGGCGTGCTTCCATCGTGGTCACCCCACCACCAGCCGTTCCGCCATCTCGCCCAGGCGTATTCGGGCCAGTGCGAGATTGCCGTCCGAGCGCCCCAGCCACAGATGCAGGAACACACTGCTGTCGAAGGTCGTCCGGACGAAGCGCAGGACGTGATAGCTGTCCCGGTTGCTGATGATGAGGTCTTCCACCGGCGGCTGCCCGCCGGACCAGTCGGCTCCCTCCTCCGGGGCGAAGGCCTTGTGTTCCGCGGCGAGCCGGGCGAGTTCCGCCGACTCGGCCGCGGTGGCCTCGTGGTCCCCGTTGGGTGAGTCGCCGACCGTGCCCAGAGCCAGTCCGCTGGTCCAGTCGACCACCGAGGCTCCCCGGGCTCCGGGCAGCCTCATGGCCTCCAGCAGGCACTCGTCGATTCCGGGCACGGTGCTCCCCCTCCCGCCCGTCGGTTCAGCTGAGTGACGCAGAAGCTACGCAACGTGTGCGCGACGAGTGAGAGATATGGCAATTTCCCTTGGAACATGCCGGTTGCTGACTAGTGTGGGTCGATTGCCCTGCCGATAATCAGACCTTCGGGATTTTCCTGGTCCGCGGATTCAGGCACGATCCGCGCTGCTTTGTGCTCCTGTCCGGGCCGAGCAGGGTCGGCCCGGACAGGCTCGGCCCGGCGCGGGTGCCTCAGATCGTGCCGGTCAACGCCTCGGTGTGTGCCCCTCCCGACTCCGCCACGATCTCGTCGAGCGTCTGCGCCGTGCGGACCACCGCGAACCGCACCCCGCCCGCCCCGTCCGGACCGAAACCGTGGACGGCGGGCCGCGCCAGCGAGTTGTACCCGTAGTGGTGCGCGAAGTAGTACGCCCCCGTGTCGAGCGCCGCCGCGTAGTCGCCCTGTTCGAGCAGCGGCATCGACCGGCCCTCCGCCAGCAGGTCACCCGCGAAGCAGGCGGGTCCCGCCACGTCCTGCACCACGTCGGGCCCCGCCTTCGGCCGCCCCTTGTCGTCGTACGCGGCCACCCGCAGCGGCCAGGACTCCGGCGCGTACACCGTGCGGGCCGCCACCTGAACTCCCGCGTGCGTCACCGCGATCGCCCGGCCGCCCGCCGACTTCGCGTACTCGACGCGGGCCAGCACGATGCCGTGCTTGGCGAGCAGCGACCGCCCGAACTCCGTCACCAGCCCGTACCGCCCGTCGAAGAGCCCCGGCACGGTCGACGCGAGGAGCCGCGCGTACTCCTCGTAGGTCGGCGCGTGGGCGTCCGAGCCGAAGTTCACCGGCAGCCCGCCGCCGATGTCGAGCGTGTCGATCTGCCGCCGCCCGGCCCGCTCGTTGACCTCCTCCGCGAGCCCGTACGCCGCGGCCACCCCGCGCGCCATCAGCTCCAGCGGCATCCCCTGCGAACCGGAGTGCGTGTGCAGCCGGGTCAGCCACGGCCGGTCCAGATACGCCCGCACGACCCACTCGCGCGCACCCTCGTCCCGCAGCGCCACCCCGAACTTCGAGGTCGCCGTCGCCGTCGACAGCGCCCCGATCGAACCCCCGCCGACCTGCGGGTTCACCCGCAGCCCCACGGGCGAGCGGGTCGACGCCGACCGGACCAGGGCGTCGATCCGCGCCAGCTCCTGGGGGTTGTCCGCGTTGACCGCGATGCCCAGCGCGAGCGCCTCCCGCAGCTCGGAGGGGGTCTTCGCGGGCGAGTCGAGGACCGTACGGGACGGCGGCACCCCGGCCGCGCGGGCGAGGGCCAGCTCCCCCGGACTCGCGACCTCCATGCCGACGCCCTCCCGGTGCAGCAGCCGCAGCACCGGCACCAGCGGGGTCGCCTTCACCGCGAACGCGTGCAGCACGGGCGTACCCGGTGCGCTCACCGCGTCGAAGGCTGCCCGCAGGGCCGCCACGGAAGCCCGGATGCCGGTGGTGTCGAGGAGTGCGACGAGGGGAGTGGAGGGGCTCACGAGTCCCTGCTCCACGGCCGCGCGAACGGCCTCGTCGCGCCGCACGGCCCCGGCCGCGCCCTGAGTCGCCTCCAGTTTCACCGTCTCGGCCGTTCCGCCGTCCGTTCCCCCACCCCTGCCCCCGCCCGCGCTCCCGTCGGGCCGATCGCCCGTCGTGTCCGTGTCCCCTGTGTCCGTGCCGTATGCAGCCATACATCCAGCCAAACACCCGTACGGCGCCCCCGCTGGCCCACGGGGGTATTGACTAGTTCTATTCAGAAGCCCAGGATGTGAATATCCGCTGTATCGCTGTATCGCTGTATCGCTGTACCGCTTACCGCTGGACCGCTGTACGAACGGCAGCACCCGGAGTACTCACCAGTCGCCAGGAGGCAGACCATGTCAGGACCCCGCCCCGTCCGAGCATCACGCGGCACGGAACTGAGCGCCCTGGGATGGCAGCAGGAAGCCGCTCTGCGGATGCTGCAGAACAACCTCGACCCCGAGGTCGCCGAGCACCCCGACAAGCTCGTCGTCTACGGCGGCACCGGCAAGGCCGCCCGCGACTGGCGCTCCTACGACGCCATGGTCCGTACGCTGCGGACGCTGAAGCAGGACGAGACGATGCTCGTCCAGTCCGGCCGCCCCGTCGGCGTCATGCAGACCCACGAGTGGGCCCCGCGCGTCCTCATCGCCAACTCCAACCTGGTGGGCGACTGGGCGAACTGGGAGGAGTTCCGGCGCCTCGAAGCCCTCGGCCTCACCATGTACGGGCAGATGACCGCCGGATCGTGGATCTACATCGGCACGCAGGGCATCCTCCAGGGCACCTACGAGACCTTCTCCGCCGTCGCCGCGAAGAAGTTCGGCGGGACGCTCGCCGGGACCATCACCCTGACCGCCGGTCTCGGCGGCATGGGCGGTGCCCAGCCGCTCGCCGTGACGATGAACGACGGCGTCGCGATCTGTATCGACGTCGACCCGCGCGCCATCGAGCGCCGCATCGAGCACCGGTACCTGGACGTACGCGCCGACTCCCTGGAGCACGCCCTCCAGCTCGCTGTCGAGGCCCGGGACGCCCGCCGCCCGCTCTCCATCGGCCTGCTCGGCAACGCCGCCGACCTGCTGCCGCGCATGCTCGCCGAGGGCGCCCCGATCGACATCGTGACCGACCAGACCTCGGCCCACGACCCGCTGGCCTACCTGCCCACCGGCGTCGACCTCGACGACATGGCCACGTACGCCGCCAAGGACCCGGCCGGCTTCACCACCCGGGCCCGTGAGTCCATGGCCCGGCACGTGGAGGCGATGGTCGGCTTCATGGACGCCGGCGCCGAGGTCTTCGACTACGGCAACTCCATCCGGGGCGAGGCGCAACTGGCCGGATACGAGCGGGCGTTCGCCTTCCCCGGCTTCGTGCCCGCCTACATCCGGCCGCTGTTCTCCGAGGGCAAGGGCCCCTTCCGCTGGGCCGCCCTGTCCGGCGAGGCCTCCGACATCCACAAGACCGACAAGGCGATCCTCGACCTCTTCCCGGAGAACGAGTCCCTCCACCGCTGGATCAAGCTGGCCGGCGAGCGCGTCCACTTCCAGGGACTGCCCGCGCGGATCTGCTGGCTCGGCTACGGCGAGCGCGACAAGGCGGGCGAGCGCTTCAACGACATGGTCGCCTCCGGCGAACTAACGGCCCCCCTGGCCATCGGCCGCGACCACCTCGACTGCGGTTCCGTCGCCTCCCCGTACCGCGAGACCGAGGCCATGCTCGACGGCTCCGACGCGATCGCCGACTGGCCGCTGCTGAACGCGATGGTGAACGTGGCCTCCGGCGCGTCCTGGGTGTCCATCCACCACGGCGGCGGTGTGGGCATGGGGCGCTCCATCCACGCGGGGCAGGTGACGGTGGCCGACGGCACGAAGCTCGCGGGCGAGAAGATTCGCCGCGTGCTGACGAACGACCCCGGGATGGGTGTCATTCGGCATGTCGATGCCGGGTACGACATCGCCGAGGCCGTCGCTGACGAGCGTGGTGTGCGGGTTCCCATGCGGGAGGGCGAGTGAGCGGGTCGTCGTCCGGCGGGGGCTCCGCCCCCGGGCCCCGCTGGGGGCTCCGCCCCCAGGCCCCCGATCGGCCTGAACGGCCTCGTCCTCAAACGCCGGACGGGCTGGTGGTGCCTGAGCGGCCTCGTCCTCAAACGCCGGACGGGCCGGCTGGGGCGGGGGGTTCCTCCTTTCTTGAGATGTGGGGGGAGTTGGCGGGCATCGGGCGGCATGCCGGGTCCGGTGGGTATCGGCGGTTCGCCTGGACCGGGGCCGATACCGACTGCCGTGACTGGTTCAGGGCACAGGCCGAGGCGCGTGGGCTCACCCTCGAACTGGACCGGAACGGCAACCAGTGGGCGTGGCTCGGCGACCCCTCGGCCGGGGACGCCGTCGTCACCGGGTCCCACCTCGACTCGGTGCCCGACGGGGGCGCCTTCGACGGGCCCCTCGGCGTCGTGTCCTCCTTCGCCGCGCTCGACGAACTGCGCGGCCGGAACGCGCGGTTCACCAAGCCCCTCGCCATCGTGAACTTCGGCGACGAGGAAGGTGCCCGCTTCGGGCTGGCCTGTGTGGGCTCGCGGCTCACCGCCGGGGAACTCACCGTCGAGCAGGCACACCGGCTCACCGACGCCGACGGGATCACCCTCCCGCAGGCCATGGAGGCCGCGGGCCACGACCCGGACGCCATCGGGGCTGACCCCGAACGCCTGGCCCGTATCGGCGCGTTCGTCGAGCTGCACGTCGAGCAGGGGCGCGCCCTGGACCTGACCGGCGACCGGGTCGGCGTCGCCAGCGCCATCTGGCCGCACGGGCGGTGGCGGTTCGACTTCCGGGGCGAGGCCAACCACGCGGGCACCACTCGCCTCGTGGACCGCCGCGACCCCATGCTGTCGTACGCGGAGACCGTGCTCGCGGCCCGCCGGGAGGCCGAGCTCGCGGGCGCCGTGGCCACTTTCGGCAAGATCTCGGTCGAGCCGAACGGCGTCAACGCCATCCCCTCCCTCGTACGCGGCTGGCTCGACTCCCGCGCCGCGGACCAGGCGACCCTCGACACGGTCGTCCACGGCATCGAGAAGGCGGCCCGCGAGTACGCCGACGCGCACGGGATCCACCTCGACGTGGTCCGGGAGTCGTTCACCCCGGTCGTCGAGTTCGAGCACGCACTGCGGGACGAGATCGCCCGCGTCCTGGGCGGCGGGGACGGGGGCACGGGGGCGCACCTGAATGTTCCCGTCCTCGGAACAGGTGCGGGACACGACGCCGGGATCCTCTCCGGCTCGATCCCCACCGCCATGCTGTTCGTACGCAACCCCACGGGCGTCTCGCACTCGCCGGCCGAGTACGCCGCCGAGGACGACTGCGTTGCCGGGGTGACCGCACTGGCCGACGTACTGGAAGGGCTGGCCTGCAAGTGAGCGAGCTGAAAGCGAGCGTGCGAGGCACGACGTACTGGCTGGAGCACGCCTGGCTCGACTCCTACGTGGAGCCGGGCGTGGCCCTCGACGTGGGCGCGGACGGACGGATCGCCGCCGTCCGTACGGGCGTCGACAGCCCACCGCCCGGAGCGGAGATCCTGCGCGGCCTGACCCTCCCCGGCCTCGCCAACACCCACAGCCACGCCTTCCACCGGGCCCTGCGCGGCACCGTCCAGGTCGGCTCCGGGACCTTCTGGACCTGGCGCGAGATCATGTACTCCATCGCGGACCGGCTGACCCCGGACACGTACCACGCGCTCGCCCGCGCGGTGTACGCCGAGATGGCCCTTGCCGGTGTCACGGCGGTCGGCGAGTTCCACTACGTGCACCACGCGCCGGGCGGCACGCCCTACGCCGACCCGAACGCCATGGGTGAGGCGCTCGTCGAGGCCGCCGCCGAGGCGGGCATCCGCATCACCCTCCTCGACACCGTCTACCTCGCCGGGGGTCTGGTCGACGCCCGCAGGGGGCAGCCCCCGAACCGGCACCAGCTGCGCTTCTCCGACGGCACCGCGGAGGCCTGGGCAGCACGCTGTTCAGTTCTCAAGGACCGGGATCACGCGCGGATCGGGGCCGCCATCCACTCCGTACGGGCCGTGCCCGCCGGGCAGTTGGCGACGGTGGCGCGGTGGGTCGAGGAGCGGCGGGCCCCGCTCCATGTGCACCTGTCCGAGCAGACGGCCGAGAACGACGCCTGCCAGGCGGCCCACGGGTGTACCCCTACACAGTTGCTCGCCGACCACGGGGTGCTCGGGCCGCGCACCACCGGCGTGCACAACACCCACCTCACCGACGCGGACATCGCGCTGCTCGGCCGCTCGGGCACCGGCACCTGCATGTGCCCGACCACCGAGCGCGACCTCGCCGACGGCATCGGACCGGCCGTCGCGCTCCAGCAGGCGGGCTCCCCGCTGTCCCTCGGCTCCGACAGCCACGCCGTCATCGACCTGCTCGAAGAGGCGCGCGCGATGGAGCTGAACGAACGCCTGCGCAGCCGCACCCGGGGCCACTGGACGGCGGCGGCGCTTCTGCGCGCCGCCTCCGCGGACGGTCACGCGGCCCTGGGCTGGACCGACGCGGGCGTCCTCGAAGCGGGCGCGCTCGCCGACTTCACGACGGTCGCGCTCGACTCGGTCAGAACAGCGGGGACGCTGCCACGGCTCGGCGCCGAGACGGCCGTATTCGCCGCGACAGCGGCGGATGTGCGGCACACGGTTGTCGGCGGCCGTCATGTCGTACGCGACGGGGCGCATGCCCTTGTTCCGGACGTGCCGCAGGCCCTCGCGGACGCGATCGAAGCGCTGCGCGCCTGAGCGCCGACCCTGACCAGGCCCCCTTCGCCCCGACAGCCCCCGAGGACGTCATGAGCAGCACGACCGGCGCCACCAGCGGTAGCAATACCGGCAGCACGACCCTCATCACCAACATCGCCAGTCTGGTCACCAACGACTCCTCTCTCGGGTGGGGGTCCCCCCGTTCGAGTAAATTCGAGAATGGGGGAGGGTCTCCGCTCGGTCTGATCCAGAACGCGGCCGTCGTCATCGACGGCGACCGCATCGCTTGGACCGGTGACTCAAGAGAAGCACCCGCCACTGACAATCGGGTCGACGCCGGTGGCCGCGCGGTCGTCCCCGGCTTCGTCGACTCCCACTCGCACCTCGTCTTCGCGGGCGACCGCACGCAGGAGTTCAACGCCCGTATGTCCGGCCGGGCCTACAGCGCCGGCGGCATCCGGACGACCGTCGCCGCGACCCGCGCGGCGAGCGACTCGGAGCTTGAGCGCAACCTCACCCGCTACCTCGCCGAGGCCCTGCGCCAGGGCACGACCACGTTCGAGACGAAGTCCGGCTACGGGTTGACGGTCGAGGACGAGGCGCGGGCCCTGCGGATCGCCGCCGCGCACACCGACGAGGTCACCTACCTCGGCGCGCACATCGTCCCGCCGGACTACGCGGACGACCCCGCCGCGTACGTCGCGCTCGTCACCGGCGAGATGCTCGACGCCTGTGCCCCGTACGCCCGTTGGATCGACGTCTTCTGCGAGAAGGGGGCCTTCGACGGCGATCAGGCCCGCGCGATCCTCACGGCGGGCAAGGCGAAGGGGCTGCACCCCCGCATCCATGCCAACCAGCTCTCGTACGGCCCCGGGGTGCAACTGGCCGTCGAACTGGACGCGGCGAGCGCCGACCACTGCACGCACCTGACCGACGCGGACGTGGACGCCCTCGCGAGCGGTGACACGGTGGCGACGCTGTTGCCCGGCGCGGAGTTCTCCACCCGTGCCGCGTGGCCGGACGCGCGCCGGCTCCTCGACGCGGGCGCCACGGTAGCCCTTTCCACCGACTGCAACCCGGGCTCGTCCTTCACGTCGTCCGTGCCGTTCTGCATCGCGCTGGCGGTACGGGACATGGGGATGACGCCGGACGAGGCGCTCTGGTCGGCCACGGCGGGCGGGGCCGCGGCCCTCCGCCGCACGGACATCGGCCGCGTGGCCCCGGGCGCGTACGCCGACCTGGCGTTTCTGGACGCCCCGAGCCACGTGCACTTGGCCTACCGGCCGGGGGTGCCGCTGGTGAGCGAGGTGTGGCGACGGGGCGCGCGGGTGTGATCAGGGTGCGGCAGGGACCGCGGCCGCTTTCACCCCGCGTATGAGGTGGGCCAACGGGCCTGGTGCGGTGGCGAGTTCGATGCCGGGGGTGTCGCTCTCGCGGAGGTGGAGGTTTCCGGGGGAGGCGGCGACCTCGACGCAGGTGTTGCCTTCGCCGCCGTCGGAGAACGAGGACTTCTGCCAGTGCAGGGTGTGGCTCATGGGGTGCCTCACAGTTCCTTCGTCAGGCGGTGAATGAAGTCACGTGACGTCGTGGGTTCCATAGATGCCTTCCCCACCTTACGGAAGAGTGTTCGGAGCCGTTCCAACTGCGCTTCGGCGTCGATGAACATGGTGCCGCCGGGGGTGTCCTTGAGCCCGGTGTCCAGTTGGGCCAGCGGGCCGCCCAAGTACAACATCGAGGCTCCGGCTCCGGCGAAGTGATCCTGGTCGGCCGGGATGACACGTACGGTCGCATGCCCTTGCTCGATCTCGGCCAGGATGCGGCGGAGTTGAGCGACGGATGACTGGCGGTCGGCCACACGGATTCGTAGTGCGAACTCGTGAATGATCGTCTCGTACGGAGGCGGGTTGTCGCCCTCGATGACGGCATGCCGTTTCATCCGGTGCTCCACCCGAGGTCCCAGCTCACTCTCCGGCAGCTCCGGACGCATGTACCCAAAGATCGCCCGCGCGTAGTCAGGTGTCTGCAGCAACCCGGGAACGTGGGTGATGACGACCTCTCGCAGAAACGTCGCGTGGTGCTCCGCCTCGGCAACATCAAGGTTGACCTGGGGCAGGACTCCCCGGTATTCGTCCCACCACCCGCGTGTGCGATCGCCGGCCATGGCCGCGAGCGAGTCGATCAGCGCTTCATCCGTGCAGGCGTAATGCGCCGCGAGGCGCCGGATGCGCTCCGCGCTGACGCCCGCGATGCCCGCCTCCATCTGACTCATCTGCGTCGAGGTGGAGTTGAGGAACGCGGCAACGTCACGTGCCTTCATGCCGGAAGCCTCGCGCAGCCTGCGCAGTTCGGTTCCCAGGCGAGCCTGACGCGCCGTGGGATGACTCCTTGGCGGCATACGCCCTCCGATTCTCGACAGATCTGCGGTTGTGCCACGTACGGGTGGCAGGTTACGCAGTCGCTTGCAGCGGCATTAATTAATGCCCTACCTTCGGTGACGCACTGCACACGCTGCGGAAGCGCACCGCTCCGTCCTGCCATGACGGCTGCGGCTCTGCCACCGCCCGTGCGACTCATCCCGTACCCACGCCTGGAGCTGCCGCATGCCCGAAACCGAGACCGCTCCCTGGGAGTACTCCGTCTCCATCCCCAACGACCCCCGCGGCGTCACCGTCTGTCGCCGTACCCTCCGCCTGATCCTCACCATGCACGGCCTGATCCGCCTCGTCGATGTCGCCGAACTCCTCGCGGCCGAGCTGGTCGCCAACGCCGTACTCCACACGAAGGGGCCTGCGACTCTCCGCGTCTGCTGGTCGGTCGGGGTCCTGCAGATCGGGGCGTGGGACGCGGACCCCGAACCGCCCGAGCCTCCAGGGGAGTTGGCGAGCCTGACGGACGCCGAGGGCGGCAGAGGCCTCGCCCTGGTCCGCGCGTGCTCCGACGCCTGGGGCTGGCAACCACTGTTCAGATACGGCAACCGAGGCAAGTACGTCTGGTGTGACCTGGCCGCCGTGTAGCTCGTTGATCAAATCGGACAGAGAGGACCTGATGACGGCGATCCAGTACTTCTGGCGACACCCGCTTGCCGAGCAGGTGCGTGAGGAAGGTCGCGAAGAGGGGCGGGCGCAGGAGAGGGCGGAGAGCGTTCTGCGCAATCTTCGCTGGCGCCGGATCGACGTGCCGGACGCCGTTCGCGAGCGCGTCCTCGCTTCCACCGACATGGACGAACTCGGTGCCTGGCTGGAGCGTTCCTACCAGGTCAGCGACTCGTGGGAGTTGTTCACCGAGGGATCCTGAGGCGCCGTACGACTGCACAGCGCGGGTGGTTCAGGCCGCGCCCGCTCGCCATCGCTGGCCCGTTCCGCCGGTGTCCGGGGTCAGGTCCAAGGCGTTGTCGCCGGATGGCGTCAGCGCGTGATCCGGGGCTATGGCCGGGCGGAGGGCGCCCGTCGAGGTCACCGCGAAGCGCAGGTTCGGGCCGTTGCGGCCGTCGAGCGAGTCGCATTCCCAGATGCCCACGCCGTCGTCGGTCGCGCCGCGGCTGTCCAGGCAGAAGTCGGGGTCGGCGTACGACCGCAGAGCGCCCTGGTCCGCGTCGACGCGCCAGCGCTGCGTGCGGGACGAGGAGCAGGTCGCCGTGATCACGTCCGTGCCCTTCTCCAGGTCGCCGTCGCGGATGTCCAGACAGCGGCCCGAGGCGAGGTTGACCACCTGGGTGTAGCTGCCGCCGGGAGGGGACGGGGGCGGCGTCTGCTTCGTGCGCGACGGACTCGGGGCCGCCGACTTCGTGGGGCTCGGACTGCGCGTCGGCTTCGGCGGCTTCGGCGGCTTCGTCGTGCTCGTCGCCGAGGGCAGCGGTGTCGTGGGGACCGTGGCCGTCACCGTCACCGGTGGACGTACGGGAGCCGTGCCGCCCGCCTCCTGGGACCGCGTGCCGTCCGAGGGGACGAGGAAGAGGAGCAGCGGGGCCAGCGCCATCCCCAGCGCCGCGGAGGTCAGGACGAATCGACGGGACGGCGGCCAGGTCCCCAGCGCCACCCAGGGCCCCGACTCGGCCCGCTCGTGGGCGCGCGGCCGGGTCTCGACGGCCGACGCGTACGCCGTGCCGCCCCACGGAAGCAGGCCCTCGGCCAGCGCCGTACGCGGGTCGTCCCGCAGCGCGGAGAGCACCTCGTACGCCGTGGCGCAGTGCCCGCACTCGGCCATGTGGGCGCGCAGATCCGGGCTGTGACGGGGGATGTCGGGGCGTACCGACTCCTCGATCAGCCGGCGGAAGTCCTGGCAGCGCGGGTCACCGGAAGCGGCGAGGTGGGACTTCAGGAAAGTCGCGCGCAACGCCTGGAGCGCCGACTCCGTCCCGTACGTCACGTCCTCGCGGGTGACGCCGAGCAGTTCGGCCGTCTCGTCCTCGGGTACGGGCTCGACCAGCCCGTACCAGATGAGGCCCTGGACCCGGGTGGGGAGCGAGCGGAACGCGTCGAGCATCGGCGGGGTCGGGCCGCCGGGTCCGGACTCGTGCAGCCGCGCGAGCAGTCCGGGGTCGAGCCGGCGGGAGCGCTGGTCCCCGGCCCACGCGACGGCCACCCGCCAGGCCAGGAGGAGGAGCTGGTGCCGCCACGGACCGCGCGGGTCGACCCCGCGTACGGTCTCCTGGGCGGCCAGCGTGAACGCGTGGGCCGTCAGCTCCCGGGCCGCGTACTCGCCGGTGGTGCACAGCCGGGCGTACACGAGAACCGTGGGCCGGTGGCGGGCGCGCAGTTCATCCAGCGCAGCCTGTCCGGTCGAGGCGTCGGCACGCAGCAGTTCCGTGAGCCGCGCGTCGGACGCTCCCGTGTGCACGCCCCCGCCGGGCCGATCGTCTTCGCTCTCGCCCCGAGCCATGCCGCTGCCTCCTCCGCGCCCGTACCGTCGCTCGCTCGCTCGACTGCTGACGTACCAGCCAGTTTGCCGGGTGACCATAGTGAGGGAAGTCGACCAGAGGGGATAGGGGTTGCCGTGGGTAACTCGGATGCGTCAAATGAGGGACGGGCGCGGGGATGAGGAACCGCCCGAGGACGGAACGCGCGGGGCCGAGCCGGTCGCACCGGCTCGGCCCCGCGCATGTCCTTCGTGTTCACCCGCGCATGTCCCGCGTGTTCACCCGCGCACGTCCTGCGGCGCAGGTGCCGCTACTGGACGGTCACTCCTCGACGGTCAGGCCCCTGCGCAGCCGCACCAGCGTCCGCGACAGCAGTCGCGACACGTGCATCTGCGAGATGCCCAGCTCTTCGCCGATCTCCGACTGGGTCAGATTGGCGACGAAGCGCAGGGACAGGATCTGCCGGTCGCGCTGCGGAAGTTCGGCGATCAGCGGCTTCAACGACTCGACGTACTCGATGCCTTCGAGTCCGTGGTCCTCGTAGCCGATACGGTCCGCCAGCGCGCCCTCGGAGTCGTCCTCCTCGGGCTGGGCGTCCAGTGAGCTGGCCGTGTAGGCGTTGGACGCGGCCATGCCCTCGACGACCTCGTCGTTCGACAGCCCCAGACGCTCCGCCAGCTCTCCCACCGTCGGAGCGCGGTCCAGTTGCTGCGCGAGTTCGTCGCCCGCCTTGGCCAGGTCGAGACGGAGTTCCTGAAGCCTTCGCGGCACGCGCACCGACCATGACGTGTCACGGAAGAAACGCTTGATCTCACCGACGATGGTTGGCATCGCGAAAGTCGGGAACTCGACGCCACGGCTCAGCTCGAAGCGGTCGATGGCCTTGATCAGGCCGATGGTGCCGACCTGGATGATGTCTTCCATCGGCTCGCTGCGGGAGCGGAACCGGGAAGCGGCGAACTTGACCAGGGCGAGGTTGAGCTCGACAAGGGTGTTGCGGACGTACGAGTACTCGGGGGTCCCTTCCTCCAGCGACTCCAGTCGCCCGAAGAGGGTCTTGGACAGCGCCCGCGCGTCGACCGGGCCCACCTCGGCGAAGGGGGGGATCTCGGGAAGCCCGGCGAGGCCGGCGTTCTCGTCGGCGGACTCTTCTTCCAGCTGTTCCAGAGGGCGTGTCGACGTCGCCCTCTGGGCCTGCGATGCGTCGAGCCGGGGTGACATGATGTCCTCCATCGTTTTCGGCATATGGCTGCCGATGCCAATACGTGCACTGCGGTGTGCGGCGCCTCCAAAGCCGGCCGTGTCGAAAACTGTCTCTACTAGCCCTACCCGCTTTCGTGACCCTCTCGCAAGTGAGTTATGCGGTGAAATGTCCGATTCTTGGCGGTTGTTCGGGTGTCAGAGTGTGCAGGGAAGGCGTAGGGTTCGAGTGCGTCAACGAACAACCACATCGGTCGGAAGAGAGAGACGGCATGGACCGCGGGACGGTCGGCAGCGCACAGTCGGGCCGGCTTCTGGTCGAGGTGCGAGAAGAGGGCACTAGTGCCGTCGTCACCCCGGCGGGTGAGCTGGATCACCATACGGCGGACCTTTTGCGCGAACCGGTCGAGGACTGCCTCGACCGCGGGTTCGTGCGTCTCGTCGTGGACTGTTCACGGCTGGAGTTCTGTGACTCCACCGGACTGAACGTCCTCCTCGGTGCTCGGCTGAGGGCCGAAGCCGCCGGTGGCGGGGTCCACCTGGCAGGAATGCTGCCCGTGGTGGCCCGGGTCTTCGAGATCACCGGGGCGGAAGCCGTGTTCACCGTGCACGACACGCTGGAAGCGGCATTGGACGACAAGAGCGGGGCAGGCGACTCCCAGGCGGGCGATGCCGGGGCCGGCCGGGGTGACTAGTCACCCCGAGGTGCTGTCCCGCGGCACAGTCGCGGCCAGGATGCCTCCATGTGATCAACGCGATATCGGAGTCACATCATCCGTACCGAACAAGTGGGTGTCCTGACGGTTCGGTCGGGCAGGAGACATCCTGAACAGGTCGACAGACCGAACGGCAAGTGCGCGGCAGTCCCGGATCACTCCCTGAGCCCGAGTGTCCCGAGCTTCCCGAGTGTGCTGTATGTGCTGAGAACTAAGTCTTGATCGTGAACTGGTGAATCGGTGAGGTGAAGCGCTGATGAGCACCACCCGGCCTTACTCGCCGGGCGACCGCGGCCCTGAACCGGGCGACGGCGGCGCTTCCGGGACGTCTCCGGGCGGTACGCCCGGGCGTCGTGCCCTCCGGCTGAACTTCGACGGCGAGAGCGGCGTCGTCCCGCTCGCCCGTGACTTCGCCCGGCAGGCGCTGTACGAGTGGGGATGGCTGCCCGCGGCCACCGCCGACCAGCGGGCCGCGGCGGAGGACGTCCTGCTGGTCGTCTCCGAACTCGTCACCAACGCCTGTCTGCACGCGGAGGGTCCGGACGAGCTCTGGATCTCCTGCGAGAACAAGGTGCTGCGGATCGAGGTGTCCGACCGCGGCGCGGGTCAGCCGGCTCCGCGGACGCCGCACCGGGCGGGGCGGCCCGGCGGGCACGGGATGTTCATCGTGCAGCGGCTGTGCCTGGACTGGGGTGTGATCCGTACGGCGGATGTGCCCGGGAAGACGGTCTGGGCGGAGCTGGGCGCCCCCGCGTAGCGCTCCGCTGTGGTGTGGCGTCGCCCCCTGTGAGGGTGCGTCCGCCTGGCGGGTGTTCGGCCGCGGACCCGGTGAGGGTTGCCCGCGCAGCTCCTCGCGCCCCTGAAAGATCGCGCAGTTCCCCGCGCCCCTGAGGGGGTGGCCGTGCGGCGAGCTCGTCCGTGCGGGCCCCGTGAGGGTTGCTCGCGCCGTTCCCCGCGCCCCTCGAAGGGGGCCCGGCCCATGGTCGGCTGCGGGCCCGTTGTGGCTGGCCGCGCCGTTCCCCGCGCCCCTGAAGGGGTGCGGCTCTTCTTTTCGTAGGGGACCCCTACCTCGTGCGTATCGGATCCTCACGGATCCGGTGCGCACTTTGTCTTCCCTCGGCAAGGGCCCGGGCGTACCTTGACGGCCGATCTGATGTTCCGTCAGGAACTGATTCAGGAACGGTGTCAGGAACGCCTTCGGGAATGAGGGGACCGTGTCATACCGGACGTACCAGAAACGAACCGCCGCGCTCGCGTCCGCCGCGGCCCTGGCCGGCTCGGCGGTGCTGATGGCCGCCCCCGCAGCCCGGGCCGATGTGGTGGACGTCAACTACCAGTGCAAAACCCCGATCGGTGACAAGTCCGCCGTCTCGCCCATCGACATCAAGGGCGTCAAGAGCGGCAGCGGCTACCGACTCACGATGACCTTCGAGAAGGGCGTCTCGTCCAGCCCCGTCGAACTGGGCAAGGGCGCGATGAACCCGAGCGCGGTCATCAAACTCGGCGGCGCCGACAGCGGCACCGTGTCGGTCAAGGGTCCCGCCAACCCGGACGCGATCCCCGCCAACACCCCCATCAAGATCACCGATCTGACCGGGACGTACACCCCGAAGGGAACCGGCAAGGTCACCTTCACCGCGGGTGTGCTGACCATCAAGGCCCTGGGTACGACGACCACCTGCACGCCCGGCAACAACCCGAAGCCCTCGCTGAGCCTGGACGTCACGGCGGCCGGCGGCGGCACCACGGGTGGCTCGGGCACCACCGGCTCCTCGCAGGACGCCCCGGCGGGCGGCGAGGAACTGCCGCAGACCGGGCCCGAGGACAGCGCGATCGCACTCGGCACGCTCGGCGGAACCGTCCTGCTGGCAGGCGCGGCGGGCGTGCTGTGGCTGACCCGGAGGCATCAGGCCCGCGGCTGAACCACCAGGCCACACCCCTTCTGCTTCGGAGCCGCCGATGCCGTTCGCCGTCCGTGCCCTCTGCCTCGCCTCCGTGACCGTGCTCGGCGTCGCCCCGGTCTCCGCGGCCGACGCCGACTGGTCCGTCGTGCCCTCGGCGGGCGGACCGGACGGCCGGCCGTACTTCTACGCGGAGGGCGCGCCCGGCACGGTCCTCCAGGACACGGTGTCGGTGCGCAACCCCGGCGGGAAGCCGCTGACGGTACGGCTCCGGGGCGCCGACGCCGACAACGACGGCGACGGCGCGCTCTCCGTACGGGCGCGGGCGAAGGACACCGGGGCCTGGATCACCTTCGCCGAGCGGACGGTACGGATCCCCGCGCGAACCCGCGCGGACGTGCCCTTCACCGTGAGCGTCCCGGCGGGCACCGCGCCCGGCGACCACCCCGGCGCGATCCTCGCGAGCGCCGGAGGCCGGACCGCGGCGGTACGGGTCCATCTGCGCGTCGGCGGACCGACCCTCTCGGCGCTCACGGTCGAGCACGTGAAGATCCACGACGGCCGGATCTCCTACGAGCTGGTCAACCGCGGCACCACCGTGCTGACCCCGGAGCTCGCCGTACGCGCCGAGGGCCTGTTCGGCGAGGTGCTCGACCGGGCCCCGCGCACCCTGCCCGTCGAACTGCTCCCCGGCCGCCGTGTCGAGCTCGACGAACCCTGGCCCGACCCGCCCGCCCTGGACGGGGTCGACGTCGAGCTGACGGTCACCGCGGAGGGCGGGGCCCGGGCCGGGGCGCACTCGAGAGCGTGGTTCGTGCCGTGGACGGCGGTGGTGGCGGGCGCGCTGTCCGGGCTCGCGGTGTGCGCGGGCGGCGCCCACTGGTTCGTACGACGCGTACGACGTCGGAGGCGGCCCTGGCCGACAGGGGTCACCGAACGGCCGCGTACGGAGGTCGAGACGTCGGAGGCCGAGACGACGGGAGCGGCGACGTGAGCGGTGGCGTGTGCGGCACGGCCGGAGGAGTACGTCGCTGCCGGGAGGCCGTGAGGGTGCGGATCCCCGCCGTGGTGGCGGTGCTCGCGCTCGTCCTGTTCCCGCTGGGAGGGGTGACGGCTTCCGCGGCCCAGAAGGCGGCCCCGAAGCCTGCGGTGAAGCTGTCCAAGTCCCAGGCGGGAACCGGTGGTTCGATCACCGTGAGCGGCAGTGGATGGCGGGCGAAGGCCCTGCTGATGATGCTCGTCTGCGGACAGTCCTCGACCGACCGGGGCGTGATCGGCGGCACCAACTCCTGCGCCAACGCGGACGGACGGGCCGTCACCACCGACGCGAAGGGCCGGTTCAGCAAGAAACTGCCGGTCGCCGAACCGCCCGAACCGTGCCCGTGCGTGGTGCATGTCGCGACGGTCACCGGGGCGAAGGCGGAGGCGGACGCCCCGTTCCTGGTCGCGGGACACGAGGTCGAGCCACTGCCCAAGCAGGACACCGGCGGGCGGCTCTCGGTGCTCACCGACACCCGGCTCGACGGGTCGAGCGGCCTGCTCACCTGGTTCGGCGCGCCGCCGTCCCGCAAGCTCGTCTTCACCGTCGGCAACGTCGGCACCGCCGCCGTGAAGAACCCGGTCTTCCAGATCGGCACCTCGCACGGCGTGTTCGCCCCGCAGTGGGACGAACTGCAGTGGCGCGGCACCATCGGCCCCGGCAAGAAGGCACGGATCACCCTGCCCGTGGAGCTGACGGCCGGTGCGCACGGCGACTACACGGTCTCCCTGAAGTTCAACGGCAAGGTGCTCGCCGAGCAGCCGTGGGGAGTGGGCCGCCCCTGGGGCGTGACGCTCTTCTGGATCCTGGTCTGTGTCGTCGTACCGGCCGCGCTGTTCCGGACCGGGATGGCGGTGGTGGACCGGGTGCGGCCGCACGGTTCCTCCGCCCGCACCGGGCGTTACGGCGCCGGTGGCGCTGGACGCGGGGGACGGTCAGGACGGAATGCGCGGCCCGGCCGTGGCGCGCACGGGGTGCGGCGCGGGGGGCTGCGCCTGCCCGAAGTCACCCTGCGGATGCCGAAGTTGCGTCTTTCGTCGGCCTCGGCGGCGCAGGAAGCCGACGGCCACGAGCCCGACCCGTCCGACAGGTCCGGTGGCGAGGACTCCGTCGACGCCGGCTCAGGTACGCGTACACGGTCCCGTACGAATTCCGCACTGCCCTGGTTCACCCCGGACACCGATCCCGGGGCCGCCGAGGCCGATCAGCTCTCCGCACCGCACGAGAACACTTCGACGACCCCCACCAGGAAGGGAAACACGTGAGCACGCAACGGAGAGTCCGGCCCGGATGGAAGAGACCCGGAGGCGGCCGGAGAGCGAGCGCGGCCGGAGTCGCGATGATGCTCGGCGGTGCGGGAGTCCTGCTGGGTGTGGCGGCGGCGCCCGCCCAGGCCGCCGAGGTGTCCTACGCGACCGACTGCGTACCGCCTCCCGTCTCCGGGCTGCCGACGGTCAAGGGCACCACGAAGGTGGAGATCAGCGCGCCCGCCACGGCGAAGGTCGGCGACGAGGTCGAGGTGGTGTGGAAGTTCGCGCAGGCCGCGTCCAAGAATCCCGACCTCATCGACCTGCCCGCGAACTCCGTCCAGCCGTCCGGCACCCTCAAGGCGGCCGGTGCGCAGGCCGCGTCCGTCGCGATGCAGGGGACGCGCGAGAACCCGGCGATACCCAAGGGCGGGGCGATGGTCCTGTCCGACATGAAGGGCAAGCTGAAACTGACCAAGGCCGGCGAGGTGACGCTGACGCCGGACGCGTACGCCATCAACGTCATGTCCACGGACACCAAGTGCGCGCCGACCGAGACGGTGAAGCCCGCCGCGACCATCAACGTGACGGCGGGGGAGGGGGATCCGCCTCCCGAGTCACCCGACCCGACCGGCCCGGCGCCCACCGGGGGCACGACCGGTGACACCACCGGCGGTACGACCGGGAGCGACGGCGGGGGCGGTGACACGGGCGGCTCCACCGGTGGTGGGGAGCAGACCGACTTCACCGGCAAGGCCGTCGACATCCCCTACGCGTGCAAGACGCCCATCGGGGACAAGAACGCGACCTCGCCGGTGCAGATCAACGCCAAGAAGAACGGCGGGAGTTACGGCCTCACCGTCCAGTTCAAGGGGTCCGTGATGGACAGCCCCGCCGACATCCCGGCGGACTCGGTCAAGCCGTCGATGCAGGTCGTGCTGGGCGGCGCCGACAAGGGCACGGTCGCGGTCGAGGGGCCGACGAACTCCGAGGCGATCAAGTCGGGGGATCCCATGGTGATCTCCGACATGACGGGCACGTACAAGCCGGGCGCGGACGGGGAGTCGACGTTGTCGCCGGGCGTGCTGACGGTGAAGGCGCTCGGGACGACGACCACGTGTACGCCTACGAAGTCGGCGGTTTCGCTGACGTTGGACACGGCTGCCCAGCCCGGGGGTGCGGCGGGTGGAAGTGGCTCCGCCGGTGGGGGTGACTCCGGTGGGAGCGGCTCGGCCGGGAGTGGCTCCGCCGGGGGCGGGCTTGCGGATACCGGGGCCGATGACGGTGGGGGGTTGCGGGCGCTCGGGTTTGTCGCCGGGACCGCGGTTCTGCTCGGCGGGGCCGTGTTCACCTTTATGCCGGGTGCTTGGCGGCGGGCCGCTTCTCGGAGGGCGCCGTAGGGGTGAGCGTGGGGGGAGGCTGCGGGGCCGCTGCGGCTGGCCGCGCAGTTCCCCGCGCCCCTGAAAGCGAAAGGACTGCGCCGTTCCCCGCGCCCCTGAAAGCCCAGAGACAAAAGATTGCGCCGTTCCCCGCGCCCCTAGGGGTGGGTGCCCCCGCGCCCCTGGGTATCCAGGGGCGCGGGGAACGGCGCGGCCGGCCATGGCGCGCACGCAGACGACGTACCGGCAGTCGATGTACCGCCCACCACAGCGGAGCGCCTAGTTCACGTTGCCCATCAAGGACTTGACCTTGTTGCGGTACATGTAGATCGCCACGCCCGCGACCACCGCGAGAGCGGCCTGCAGGGCGACGATGCCCATGCCGTTGAGGTCGACGCCCGCGATGGAGAGCAGCGCCGTCGTGGCGTCGCCGGCGGTGACCGCGAGGAACCAGACACCCATCATCTGCGAGGCGTACTTCGCGGGAGCCATCTTCGTGGTGACGGAGAGGCCGACCGGGGACACGGCCAGCTCGCCGACGGTCTGTACGAAGTAGATGGCGACCAGCCACATCGCGGCGGCCTTGTGACCGCCCTCGGCGATCGACAGCGGGGCCAGGAAGAGGAAGAACGAGGCGCCGACCAGGACCAGACCCGACGCGAACTTCACGATCGTGCTCGGCTCCTTGCCGGCCCGGTTCAGCGCCAGCCACGCCCAGGCGAAGACCGGGGCCAACGCCATGATCATGACGGGGTTGACCGACTGGTACCAGGAGACCGGGAACTCCCAGCCGAAGACGCTGTTCTCGGCCGAGTGCTCGGCGAAGATCGACAGCGTCGAGCCGCCCTGGTCGTAGATCATCCAGAAGACGGCCGCGGCGACGAAGAACCAGATGTACGCGGACATCCTCGACTGCTCGACCCGGGCCAGCGACTTGTCCCGCTTGATCCGGGCGATGACCCAGACCGGGACCACCAGGCCGATGATCGCGAGCGGGGCCATGATCCAGTTCAGCGTGTAGTGGCCGGAGAAGCCGACGACGCCGTAGAAGACCGCGGCGACGGCCAGCCACAGCAGACCCTTGCGCAGGGTCGAGGCCCTCTCCTCGGCGGACAGCGGCGTCGGGACGACGTCGGAGCGCGCGTCGAGGTGGCGGCGGCCCATCAGGAACTGGGCGAGACCCAGCGCCATGCCGAGCGCGGCGAGCGCGAAGCCCAGGTGCCAGTCGACCTTCTCGCCGATGGTGCCGATCACCAGCGGAGCGGCGAAGGCGCCCAGGTTGATGCCGATGTAGAAGACGGTGAAACCGCCGTCGCGGCGCGGGTCGTCCGGGCCCTTGTAGAGGTGGCCGACCATCGTCGAGATGTTGGCCTTCAGCAGACCCGAGCCGATCGCGACGAGACCGAGCCCCGCGAAGAAGGTGCCGGACGAGGGCAGCGCCAGCGTCAGGTGGCCGAGCATGATGACCAGCCCCGCGACGGCGACGGTCTTGCGGGGGCCGAGCACACGGTCCGCGAACCAGCCGCCGGGGAGGGCGAGCAGGTACACGAGCGACAGGTACACCGAGTAGATCGCGGTCGCGGTGGTCGCGTTCATGTGCAGGCCGCCGGGGGCGACCAGGTAGAGCGGGAGCAGTGCCCTCATGCCGTAGTAGGAGAACCTCTCCCACATCTCGGTCATGAAGAGTGTGGCCAGTCCGCGGGGGTGGCCGAAGAAGGTCATCTCGGAACCGGAACCGGGGGTGCCCGGAGAGACCGAGTCCTTCGTCAGGCTGGACGCCATGGTCGTTCCTTGCTGGTCGGGACGCGCCGCTGGAGCGGAGTGGGATTGCGCGCCCGGTGGGGGTGGCGGCCGGCACCGGCGGGAGGGCCGTCCCGCCCCACGCCCACGGGGAGTCCGCTCCGGGCTCGGAGCGGTGGACGACGACCACCGGGATCCACGCCCGTCGCGCGTTCTCGCGCTCGGGGCCCGGCCACAGGTCATTCCTTTCGAGGCTGGCAGGCGCCAGCCCGCACACAAAAGAGACCTTCAGCGCGAAGCCACCGCCAAAGGTCCCTGTGTGGTGCTACAGGCGTCCGGTCACCATAAGGCTCCACGTCGCATCAATGCCGCATATGGCATGACTTGAGATATGGATCACAGGTGTGGATGGAACCATGCGTGCGAATCGAAGGACGTTCACAGATTTACAGCCTCAACCAAAGGGTCGCATGTCCGTCACGCACCCATCACGCGCTCGTCGCGCGTCCACGGCGCGTCCGCCGCATGTCCCGTACGGCCCAGGACAATCACAGATGTCGATCACCCTCACTGTGCTGGTCCACAGCGGACTACCATCACTTCATGACCCGAGTACTGCTCGCCGAGGACGACGCGTCCATCTCGGAGCCCCTGGCTCGCGCCCTGCGCCGAGAGGGGTACGAGGTTGAGGTACGCGAGGACGGACCCACGGCGCTCGACGCCGGCATCCAGGGCGGTATCGATCTGGTCGTGCTCGACCTCGGGCTGCCAGGCATGGACGGACTGGAGGTCGCCCGGCGGCTGCGCGCCGAGGGGATGACCGTGCCGATCCTCATCCTGACCGCGCGCGCCGACGAGGTGGACACCGTCGTCGGTCTGGACGCGGGCGCCGACGACTACGTCACCAAGCCCTTCCGCCTGGCCGAACTGCTGGCCCGGGTCCGGGCCCTGCTCCGGCGCGGCGCGGCCGAGCCCCAGCAGCCGCCCGCCACCCACGGGGTGCGCATCGACGTCGAGTCGCACCGGGCGTGGATGGGCGACGAGGAGCTCCAGCTGACCGCCAAGGAGTTCGACCTGCTCCGGGTGCTCGTCCGGGACGCGGGCCGGGTCGTCACGCGCGATCAGCTGATGCGCGAGGTCTGGGACACCACGTGGTGGTCGTCCACCAAGACGCTCGACATGCACATCTCCTGGTTGCGCAAGAAGCTGGGCGACGACGCGGCGAATCCGCGGTACATCGCGACGGTACGAGGAGTGGGTTTCCGCTTCGAGAAGAGCTGAGCGGTTCGCTCCGCCGGGTTTGACCGGGGCGCCTTGTCGCCGGGGCGCTCCGGCGGCGGCGGGCGGTTGCGGGCCGGTGGGGGCCTGGCGCGCGGTTCCCCGCGCCCCCGAAGGGGCGCCACCGGGCGCCCCGGGCCACACTGGTTCGCCTAGTCATCTGCCCGGAGGGACCTGTGCGTCGCCGTCTGATCAATTCCACGCTGGCCGTCGTGCTGGTCGTGATCGCCGTGTTCGGGGTCTCGCTCGTCATCGTCGAGACCCGCACGATCAGCAACAGCGCCCAGGAGCGGGTGGACTCCGAGGCGGTGCGGCTGGTGAGCATCGTCGACAGCCGCATCCTCGGCGACGAGCAGGTCAACGCCCGCGTCCTCAAGGACCAGGTCACGGGCGACCGGTACGCGCGCATCGAGATCCCCGGCCGCGACTCCATCCACATCGGCACTCCGCCCACCGGTGACGTCATCACGTCCACCCGCGAGGGCGAGGAGGGCGAGACCGTCACGGTGGAGGAGGCGCGCTCGGCGGTCACCCGTGAGGTCGGCCGGACGCTTCTGATCATCGCGGCGGTGGCCCTGCTCGCGGTGATCGCCGCCGTCCTCCTCGCGGTACGCCAGGCCAACCGGCTCACCTCCCCGCTCACCGACCTCGCGGAGACCGCGGAGCGCCTCGGATCGGGCGACCCGCGCCCGCGGCACAAGCGGTACGGGGTTCCGGAGCTGGACCGGGTCGCCGACGTGCTGGACAGCTCGGCCGAGCGCATCGCCCGCATGCTGACGGCCGAACGGCGCCTGGCCGCCGACGCCTCGCACCAGCTGCGTACACCGCTGACCGCGCTGTCCATGCGGCTGGAGGAGATCACGCTCACCGACGATCCGAGCACGGTCAAGGAGGAGGCGACCATCGCGCTGGGGCAGGTCGAGCGCCTCACCGACGTGGTGGAACGGCTGCTGACCAACGCCCGCGACCCGCGCACCGGCTCCGCCGTCACCTTCGACCTCGACGAGGTCATCAAGCAGCAGCTCGCCGAGTGGCGCCCGGCCTACCGCAACGCGGGCCGCGCGATCGTCAGCTCCGGCAAGCATCATCTGCAGGCCGTGGGGACGCCGGGGGCCGTGGCCCAGGTTCTTGCCGCGCTGATCGAGAACTCGCTGATGCACGGGGGTGGCACGGTCGCGCTGCGCACGCGGGTGACCGGCAATCAGGCCGTGATCGAGGTCACCGACGAGGGGGCGGGGGTGCCGGCGGATCTGGGCGCGCGGATCTTCGAGCGGGCGATCAGCGGGCGGAACTCGACGGGGATCGGGCTCGCTGTCGCCCGTGACCTCGCGGAGGCGGACGGGGGGCGGTTGGAGATGCTTCAGGCGCAGCCGCCTGTGTTCGGGCTGTTCTTGTCCCGTACGCCCTTGAAGCGGCGGGAGGGGGAGGAACCCACGGTTCGGTAGGGCTCCGCCGCCCGTTGGCTTCGCGCCCTGGATGTGCGCGGCGCCGCTGGGGCGGGTCGCGCAGTTCCCCGCGCCCCTGAAGGGCGAAGGCCCCGCGCCCCCGAAGGGCGAAAGACGAAAGACTGCGCCGTTCCCCGCGCCCCCGAAGAGGCGCTCCCTGTGAGCCTCGGGCTCAGCGGACGCGTTGGACCTGGCGGAAGCCGTGGGTCGGGATGTCCTCGTCGAGGTAGGGCGCCGGGGGCTCCAGGAACGATTCGGCGTCGGCCACGGGCTCGGGGTCGGGGACGACCTCCGGGGCGACCCGGAAGACCCATGTGCGGTAGGACCAGAAGCGGAAGAGCGTCGCGATGCCGATACCGACGAACTTGAAGACGTTGCTCGCGAGCGGGCTGTCGAAGCCCAGGCCGTACGTGGCGGCGAAGAGGAAACCGTTCTCGATGACGAGGCCGATCGCGCTGAACAGCACGAAAAGCGTCAGTTCCTTGGTACGGCCACTCTTGTCACGCTCGCGATAGGTGAAGTAGCGGAAACCGATGTAGTTCGAGACGATCGCCACAACCGTCGCGATCACACTGGCCCGGACGACCTGGAGATCGGTGGTACTGCGCACCAGGTTGAAGACGATCAGGTTGACGAGGAGACCCGCTCCGCCGACCGCGCCGAACTTGGCGACTTCCCTGGTCAGGCGCTCGATCCGGACACGAACGGCGCTGACCGGCCTGGCATGAGCCCCACGTTTACCACCTGTGCCCATGGTGTCGCCCAGCCCCCGTCTCGTCGGATACGCCATTTTCGTCAACCTTCGTCGACTCCGCCATGCTAACCAGCGGTTCCCTCCGGTGCCCGGCTCGGACTCGAAGATGTGGCCCGGATGTGATGAACCCGCACAATTTCCGATGATCGGGCGCGCGACAGGAGTGGCCCGATATGGCCGATACCCTGGTGGTGTGACGTTCCCGGTAGTCGGCATGGTCGGCGGGGGGCAGCTCGCTCGTATGACACACGAGGCGGGCATCCCGCTCGGCATCAGGTTCAAGCTCCTCAGTGACACCCCCCAGGACTCTGCGGCGCAGGTGGTCAGCGAAGTCGTCGTCGGCGACTATCGCGACCTCGGCACGCTGCGGGCCTTCGCGCGGGGCTGCGACGTGATCACTTTCGATCACGAACATGTACCCACCGAGCATCTGCGGGCACTGGAGGCGGACGGCATCCCCGTGCGCCCCGGCCCCGACGCGCTCGTGCACGCCCAGGACAAGGGTGTGATGCGCGCGAAGCTCGTCGAGATCGGGGTGCCGTGCCCACGGCACCGGATCGTGAGCGATCCGGCCGACGTGGTGGCCTTCGCGGCGGAAGGGCTCCCCGAGGGCGCCGACGGGTCCGAGGGGGACGGCTTCCCCGTCGTCCTCAAGACCGTCCGCGGCGGCTACGACGGCAAGGGCGTGTGGGTCGTACGGTCCGCGGCCGACGCCGAGGACCCCTTCCGGGCCGGCGTCCCGGTCCTCGCGGAGGAGAAGGTCGACTTCGTACGCGAGCTGGCCGCCAACGTCGTACGGTCGCCGCACGGCCAGGCCGTGGCGTACCCGGTCGTCGAGTCCCAGCAGGTCGACGGGGTGTGCGACACGGTGATCGCGCCCGCGCCCGGCATCTCGGACGAGCTCGCGCTCCGGGCGGAGGAACTGGCCCTGCGCATCGCGAAGGAACTCGGCGTCGTCGGCCACCTCGCCGTCGAGCTCTTCGAGACCCGTGACGGCCGCATCCTCGTGAACGAGCTGGCCATGCGCCCGCACAACTCCGGCCACTGGACCCAGGACGGCGCGATCACCTCCCAGTTCGCCAACCACGTCCGCGCGGTCCTGGACCTGCCCCTGGGCGACCCGCGCCCGCGCGCGAAGTGGACGGTCATGGTGAACGTCCTGGGGGGCGACTACCCCGACATGTACTCCGCGTACCTGCACTGCATGGCACGCGACCCCCAGCTCAAGATCCACATGTACGGAAAGGACGTGAAGCCCGGCCGCAAGGTGGGCCACGTCAACACCTACGGCGACGACCTCGACGACGTGCTGGAGCGCGCCCGTCACGCAGCCGGCTACCTCAGAGGAACGATCACCGAATGAGCCCTGTCGTAGGCATTGTCATGGGGTCGGACTCCGACTGGCCCGTCATGGAGGCGGCCGCGCAGGCCCTCGACGAGTTCGACATCCCGTACGAGGTGGACGTGGTCTCCGCCCACCGGATGCCGCGCGAGATGATCACGTACGGCGAGGAGGCGGCCGGGCGTGGCCTGAAAGCGATCATCGCGGGTGCGGGTGGCGCCGCCCATCTGCCCGGCATGCTCGCCTCGGTCAGCCCGCTGCCCGTGATCGGTGTGCCGGTCCCGCTGAAGTACCTGGACGGCATGGACTCGCTGCTGTCGATCGTCCAGATGCCGGCCGGTGTCCCGGTCGCCACGGTCTCGGTGGGCGGCGCGCGCAACGCGGGCCTGCTGGCCGCCCGCATCCTGGCCACGCACGACGAGGAACTCCTCGGCAGGATGCGTGACTTCCAGCAGGAGCTGAACGACCAGGCCACCGAGAAGGGCAGGCGGCTGCGCTCCAAGGTCGAGAGCAGCACGGGCACGGGCAACGGCTTCGGCTTCGGGAAGTGACGGACATGACTTCTTCGGACGACGCCCAGGCACTCCTCGCCGACGCCCGCGCATTTCTCGCCGAGTTCCCCGTGGTCGACGGGCACAACGACCTCCCCTGGGCGCTGCGCGAGCAGGTCCGCTACGACATCGGGGCCCGCGACATCGCCGGGGACCAGAGCGCCCATCTGCACACCGACCTGGCGCGGCTGCGCGCGGGCGGTGTCGGCGCGCAGTACTGGTCGGTGTACGTGCGCTCGGACCTGCCCGGCGCGGTCACGGCGACCCTCGAACAGATCGACTGCGTACGGCAGCTGATCGAGCGCTACCCGGCGGACCTGCGCGGCGCCCTGACCGCCGCGGACATGGAGGCGGCGCGCGCCGAGGGCCGTATCGCCTCGCTGATGGGCGCCGAGGGCGGCCACTCGATCGACAACTCCCTCGCCACCCTGCGCGGCCTGTACGAGCTGGGGGTCCGCTACATGACCCTCACCCACAACGACAACATCGCGTGGGCGGACTCGGCGACGGACGAGCCGGCGGTCGACGGGCTGTCGCCCTTCGGCCACGAGGTCGTACGTGAGATGAACCGCCTGGGCATGCTGGTGGACCTCTCCCACGTGGCCGCCACGACCATGCGGGACGCGCTGGACACGTCCACCGCGCCGGTGATCTTCTCCCACTCGTCCGCGCGCGCGGTCTGCGACCACCCGCGCAACATCCCGGACGACGTGCTGGAGCGCCTGCCGGCCAACGGCGGTGTGGCGATGGTGACGTTCGTGCCGAAGTTCGTCCTCCAGGCCGCCGTCGACTGGACGGTCGCCGCGGACGAGAACATGCGGGAGCACGGCTTCCACCACCTCGACACGACGGCCGACGGGATGAAGGTCCACCGCGCGTTCGAGGAGACCCACCCCCGGCCCGTCGCGACCGTCTCGACGGTCGCCGACCACCTCGACCACATGCGTGAGGTGGCGGGCGTCGACCACCTCGGCATCGGCGGCGACTACGACGGCACGCCGTTCACCCCCGAGGGTCTGAACGACGTCTCCGGCTACCCGAACCTGATCGCGGAGCTCCTGGACCGCGGCTGGTCGAAGCCGGACCTCGCCAAGCTGACCTGGCAGAACTCGGTACGGGTGCTGGCCGCGGCGGAGGACGTGGCGCGCGACGAGCAGTCCCGCAGGGGCCCGTCGAACGCGACCCTGGAGCAGTTGGACGGCTAGCTGCCGGGTGTCAGGCGCCGGATGCGGTGACGGGGTGCCCCAGGAGCATGGTGGGGGCGCCCTGCACCCGCGTCAGGAACACGGTCGCGGAGTGCGGCCCCCGCGGCTTCACCTTGCGCCGCAACTCCTCCGGCTCGACCGCCGATCCGCGCTTCTTCACGGTCAGGATGCCCACCTCGCGCTCCCGCAGCAGCGTCTTCAGCTTCTTGACGCCGAAGGGGAGCTGATCGGTGATCTCGTAGGCGGTGGCGTACGGGGTGGCCGTGGCGGAGTCCGCGGTGATGTAGGCGATCGTCTCGTCGACCAGCCCTCCGCCGTCCAGCTCCTCGGCGGCCTCGGCGACCAGATGCGCGCGGATGACGGCGCCGTCGGGCTCGTACAGGAAACGGCCCACGGGCCGCACCTGGGGGTCGGGCAGTCCGCGGCCCAGGAGGGTGCGCGCTCCGGGCAGCAGGGTCGCGCGGACGGAGCTCGCCTCCCCGGTGCCGAACCACAGCACGGCCTCCTTCACGTCCCCGGAGTCCGAGATCCACTCGGCCCCGGCCTCGGCGGGGACGGCCTCGTGGGGGATGCCCGGGGCGATCTTCAGCGCGGCGAGAGGCGCCTTGCGGGCGGCCTGGACGGCCCACGACAGGGGTGGTGAGTAGCCCTCGGGGTCGAAGATCCGCCCCCGCCCGCCCCGGCGTCCCGGATCCACGAACACGGCGTCGTACCCGGCGGTGTCGACCTCGGTGACATCCGCCTCGCGGACCTCGATCAGCCCCTCCAGTCCGAGCGCCTCGGCGTTCGCCCGGGCCACGGCCGCAGTCAGCGGGTCCCGGTCGACGGCGAGGACCCGGATCCCGGCGCGGGCGAGCGCGATCGCGTCACCGCCGATGCCGCAGCACAGGTCGGCCACGGACCGCACCCCGAGCGCCTGGAAGCGCGCGGCACGGTACGCGGCGACGCTCGCCCGGGTCGACTGCTCGACCCCGTTCGGCGTGAAGAACATCCGCGCCGCGTCCGCCGCGCCGAACTTCGCGACGGCCCGCTGCCGCAGCCGCGCCTGGCCGAGCACGGCGGACACGAGCCCGACGGGGTGATCGCGCCGCAGCCGCGTCGCCACGGCCAGCTCCTGGGCCGGTTCGGTACCGCGCACCTCGTGGAGAAGGGCACGTCCCTCGGACGTGAGCAGAGCGGCGAAGGAGGCCAGTGGATCGAGGTCGTTCACCGCCCCATTGTGGGCCAGTCGGTGGACGGCACGCGCGCGACGGCGGTGTCGGGCCGGGAAAGGGGTTGTGACCTGGGAGTATCCGGCCCCATGCGACTTGTACGACAATCCGACAGTGGCGGTGCGAACAGGGATCGGACGGGTGCCCCTTCAGGGGCGCGGGGAACTGCGCGACCAGCCCCCACCGGCCCGCAGGTCGTCGCCCGCCCGTCCCGCCCGGCACGCGCTGCGCTCGTCCTGCTGACGGCCGGCGCACTGGCCGCGGGCTGTGGGGACGGGAAACCCACGCCCGAAGTCATCAAGCCGGCCGCAGGCCAACAGGCCAAAGCCGAACTCCGCCAGGAGCAGCGCGCCCACGCCGCCGCGGTGAAGAGATGGGGCCTGGCCAAGACCCCCCTGCCCGCACCCCCCGCCCCCGCGAAGAAGCCGCACATCGACACCCGCGAGGGCTTCGAGGTGGAGGACCACGAAGGACTCCCGCCCGTCTTCACGACGATCCCCACCAAGGACAAGGTCGTCTTCCTCACCATCGACGACGGCGCCGAGAAGGACCCGGCGTTCCTGCGGATGATGAGCGAGCTGAAGATCCCTTACACCGCGTTCCTCAGTGACTACCTGGTCAAGGAGGACTACGGATACTTCAAGAAGATGCAGGCCGCGGGGGTGTCGCTGAACAACCACACCCTCCACCACCGCTACATGCCGGGCCTGTCGTACGCCGCGCAGAAGCGCGAGATCTGCGGCATGCAGGACGTGATCGAGAAGCGGTACGGAAAGCGTCCGACGCTCTTCCGCCCGCCCTTCGGCAACTACAACGAGGACACCCTGCGCGCGGCCGGGGCCTGCGGCATCAAGGCGGCCCCCCTCTGGAACGAGGAGGTCTTCGTCGACCGCTGGGACTACCGGGAGTGGGACCGCGACCTGCGCCCCGGAGACATCGTTCTCAGCCATTTCCGCGGCAAGGAGGACTGGGAGGGCACGATGCCCGACATGATCCGCCGCTTCCTGAAGCTGATCACCGACAAGGGGTACGCGGTGGCACGCCTGGAGGACTACCTGTGAGGCGGTGGGGGGCCGCGAGGCGGCGGGGGACCACCGCCGCGGTGGTGACCGCCGCGCTCTGCCTCTCCGGCTGTCTCGCAGGCTGCGCCCAGTCCGTCGACCCGATCGAGAGACTGGGCAAGAAGGCCGCGCAGAAGGTACGCACACACGCGCCCCCTGTGGACGCGTACCGCCGCTGGGGGCTGCGTGCCCCGCTCGCCGCGGCGCCGGTCCCGCCTGCCCCGTCCGTCCCCCGGCCCGCCGTACGGGCCGCGGGGCCCGGTCTGCCGCCCGTCGTGGACCGTGTCCCGACCCGCGACAAGGTCGTCTTCCTGACCTTCGACGACGGTGCCGAGAAGGACCCTCGGTTCGTCGACATGGTGCGGGAGCTTCGGCTGCCGGTCAGCGTGTTCCTCACGGACAGCGTCGTCGGGCCGGGGTACGCCCACTTCGGGCGGCTGCGCGCGGTCGGCGCGAGTGTGCAGAACCACACGCTCGACCATCCGTACCTGCCCGGTCTGCCGTACGCGGGGCAGCGGGCCGAGATCTGCGGTCAGCAGGAGAAGCTCAAGGAGCGCTTCGGGATCCGGCCGCGGCTGTTCCGGCCGCCCTACGGCGACTACAACGACGACACGCTGCGGGCGGCGGCGGACTGTGGGATCGCCGCGGTTGTTCTTTCGCGGGAGGCGGAGCGGTTGCGGGCGGGGGACATCCTGTACTGCCCGGAGGGCGTGAGTGGCGTCACGTTGACGGCGGCGACCACCAAAATCCTGAACCGGATCCAGAAGCAGGGCTTCACTGTGGCTCGGCTTGAGGACTACCTGTAGGGGATCCCTAGGGGTTTCCTCGCCCCCGCCCGCCCCTACCCGTTCCCGTCCACGCATGGGGGCTGCGCCCCCTCGCCCCCGTTGCGCAGTTCCCCGCGCCCCCAGGCACCTGGGGGCGCGGGGAACTGCGCAATCGTTCGGGCCCGCCCCATCGAACGCCCACGCGAAAACGCTCCAGCCCGTCCGGCGCTTGAGGACAGGGGGGTCCGGGGCGCAGCCCCAGGGGCGCGTTCACCCCCGTTTGACCCGCCCACATACGCCCGACCGCCGGAGGCAACTGGCACTCCGCTTGACCGAGTGCTAATCGCAGTCATAGTCTCGGCTCTGGCACTCACCACAGGAGAGTGCCAATAGCGACGGGCAGGTCCGGCACCCGCGACGACGGATCCACCTGGTCGCCACCTCAGACAGTTAACCCCGTGAGATCTCCGAAGGGGGAGGTCGGATCGTGACGACCACCAGCTCCAAGGTTGCCATCAAGCCGCTTGAGGACCGCATTGTGGTCCAGCCGCTCGAAGCCGAGCAGACCACCGCCTCTGGCCTGGTCATTCCGGACACCGCGAAGGAGAAGCCCCAGGAGGGCGTCGTCCTGGCCGTCGGTCCGGGCCGCTTCGAGAACGGCGAGCGTCTTCCGCTCGACGTGAAGACCGGCGACATCGTGCTTTACAGCAAGTACGGCGGCACCGAAGTGAAGTACAACAACGAGGAGTACCTCGTCCTCTCGGCCCGCGACGTGCTCGCGATCATCGAGAAGTAATTCACCCAGGTTTGCTTTGAACTGCGCCCCTGGCCCCCGCGAGTACTGCACACGAGTACTGAAAAGCCGGGTGCTGGGGGCGTTGTTCGTTTTTTCGAGAGGACTGAATCAGCTCCATGGCGAAGATCCTGAAGTTCGACGAGGACGCCCGTCGTGCCCTTGAGCGCGGCGTCAACAAGCTTGCCGACACGGTCAAGGTGACGATCGGCCCCAAGGGCCGCAACGTCGTCATCGACAAGAAGTTCGGCGCCCCCACCATCACCAACGACGGTGTCACGATCGCCCGCGAGGTCGAGCTCGACGACCCGTACGAGAACCTCGGCGCCCAGCTGGTGAAGGAGGTGGCGACCAAGACCAACGACATCGCGGGTGACGGTACGACCACCGCCACCGTGCTGGCCCAGGCTCTGGTGCGCGAGGGCCTGAAGAACGTCGCCGCCGGCGCGTCCCCCGCCCTCCTCAAGAAGGGCATCGACGCGGCCGTCGCCGCGGTCTCCGAGGAGCTCCTCGCGACCGCGCGCCCCATCGACGAGAAGTCCGACATCGCGGCCGTCGCCGGTCTGTCCGCGCAGGACAGCCAGGTCGGCGAGCTCATCGCCGAGGCGATGGACAAGGTCGGCAAGGACGGTGTCATCACCGTCGAGGAGTCCAACACCTTCGGTCTGGAGCTGGACTTCACCGAGGGCATGGCCTTCGACAAGGGTTACCTCTCGCCCTACATGGTGTCCGACCAGGAGCGTATGGAGGCCGTCCTCGACGAGCCTTACATCCTGATCCACCAGGGCAAGGTCTCCTCGATCCAGGACCTGCTGCCCCTCCTTGAGAAGGTCATCCAGACCAACGCGTCGAAGCCGCTGCTGATCATCGCCGAGGACGTCGAGGGCGAAGCCCTGTCGACCCTGGTCGTGAACAAGATCCGCGGCACGTTCAACGCGGTGGCCGTCAAGGCGCCCGGCTTCGGTGACCGCCGCAAGGCCATGCTCGGTGACATCGCCACGCTCACCGGCGCCACGGTCATCGCCGAGGAGGTCGGCCTCAAGCTCGACCAGGTCGGCCTGGACGTGCTGGGCACCGCCCGCCGCGTGACCGTCACCAAGGACGACACGACCATCGTCGACGGCGGCGGCAACAGCGCCGACGTGGCCGGCCGTGTCAACCAGATCAAGGCCGAGATCGAGTCCACGGACTCCGACTGGGACCGCGAGAAGCTCCAGGAGCGCCTCGCGAAGCTGGCCGGCGGCGTGTGCGTGATCAAGGTCGGCGCCGCCACGGAGGTGGAGCTGAAGGAGAAGAAGCACCGTCTGGAGGACGCCATCTCCGCGACCCGCGCCGCGGTCGAGGAGGGCATCGTCTCCGGTGGTGGCTCCGCGCTCGTCCACGCCGTGAAGGTCCTCGACGGCAACCTCGGCAAGACCGGCGACGAGGCGACCGGTGTCGCCGTCGTCCGCAAGGCCGCCGTCGAGCCGCTGCGCTGGATCGCCGAGAACGCCGGCCTGGAGGGTTACGTCATCACCTCCAAGGTCGCCGAGCTCGACAAGGGCCAGGGCTTCAACGCCGCGACCGGCGAGTACGGCGACCTGGTCAAGGCCGGCGTCATCGACCCGGTCAAGGTCACCCGTTCCGCCCTGGAGAACGCCGCCTCCATCGCCTCGCTGCTCCTCACGACCGAGACCCTGGTCGTCGAGAAGCCGGCCGAGGAAGAGGCCGACGCGGGCCACGGCGGCCACGGGCACTCCCACTAGTCGCTTCACTGGAAGCGCGGTCGGTTCTCGGCCGCGGGTCCGGTGAGGGCTGGTCGCGCCCACGCGGCGCAGCCGCACAAGGACGCAGCCCCGCGCCCCTGAAGGGGCACGGCAGGCGCAGACGAAGGCCCGGTCTCCCGTTTCGGCGGGGGACCGGGCCTTCGCGTTGTCGGTGCCTAACGGCAGCAACGGGGTCACTTGGGGCCGTACTTACGGCCCGTCTTCGAGCTGATTCCGCTGAGCAGGCTCCGCGGGGTCACCTTCGCCACGCCCATCAGGGCCTTGTAGCGCGGGTCCGGAATGGACAACGACCTGCCTCGCGCCAGGTCGGCCAGCGCGGCCGCGACCACCTTGTCGGCGTCCAGCCACATCCAGTTGGGGATGTTGTCCGTGCCCATCCCGGCCCGCTCGTGGAACTCGGTCCGTACGAACCCGGGGCACAGCGCCATCAGCCGCACCCCGCTGCCCGCCAGGTCCTTCGCCACGCCCTGCGTGAACTGCACGACCCACGCCTTCGACGCCCCGTACGTGCCGCGCGGCAGGAACGCGGCCGTCGACGCCACGTTGACGACACCGCCGCGCCCGCGCTCCCGCATGGACTCGGCCGCCGCGGACGTCAGCCGGAGGACCGCCTCGCAGTGCACCTTGAGCATCTTCAGCTCGTCCGCCATGGGGACGTCCAGATAGAGGCCCTTGTTGCCGAAGCCCGCGTTGTTGACGAGCAGATCGACGGAGTTCTTGCCGTCCGAGACGCGGGCGGCCACCGACTCGATGCCCTCGTCCGTCGCCAGATCCGCCGTCAGCACCTCCGCCTCGATGCCGTGCCGGTCGTGCAGTTCCGTCGCCTGCTCGCCGAGCCGTTCGGTGTCGCGCGCCACCAGCACGAGGTTGTGCCCGTCGGCGGCCAGCCGCCGTGCGAAGGCGGCGCCGATGCCCGCTGTCGATCCCGTAATCAGAGCCGTTGTCATGGCCCAAGGTTAGTGACCCGTCGCATGCTGTCCGAGCCGCGTGCGGCCCGAAACAGCCCGCGCGCACCGCGCTTCCCGCACCACCGCGAACCGCTCCGCCGGGGCCCCGTTCACGCCTTGCCGCCGCCGTACTTCTCCACGTACGCCCGCGCCTTGTCCCGTGTCTCCGGGTGCAGGGCGTCGCCCGCCGCCAACACCTGTGGCAGCAGCGTCCGTTCGACCGTGACCGCGCGGAACTGGAGGGCGACCGTCACCTCGTGGTCCGGCCGGTGCACGATCTCGATCGGATCGCCCGCCCGTATCTCACCGGGTTCGATCACCCGCAGATACGCGCCGGAGACCCCCTTCTGTGTGAACCGCCTGACCCAGCCCTTCTCGCCCAGGTGGCCCTGGAAGGTGAGGCAGGGGATCCGCCCGGACGTGATTTCGAGTACGACCTCGGAGCCGACGCGCCAGCGCTCCCCGATCCGCGCCCCGGACACGTCGATCCCCTCCGTCGTGAGGTTCTCCCCGAAGGTCCCGTCGGCCAGGGGGCGGCCCAGCTCGCGCGCCCAGTCGTCGAGGTCCTCACGGGCGAAGGCGTACACGGCCTGGTCGTCGCCGCCGTGGTGCCGCAGCTCGCACACGGCGTCCCCGGCGAGACCGCTCCCGCCGACGCCCTTGGGGCCGGGCGCGGACACCCGCACCGGCCCGTCCACCGGCCGCTTGTCGATCCCGGTCACCCCCTCGGCCTGATCCGTGTAGTCGACGGCCTTGGGCCGGCCCAGATTCAGAGAAAGAAGCTTCATGACGGCACGCTAGGCGATGCGATCCAAAGCGTCGACGCGATATTCGTCGCCGTATCCAAGATTCGCTTATGCTCGAAGGGTGATCGAGGCCCGCCATCTGCGCGTTCTGCGCGCCGTCTCCGCCACCGGCTCCTTTTCGGCGGCGGGGCGCGAACTGGGCTGCACCCAGCCCGCCGTCAGTCAGCAGATGAAGGCCCTGGAAGCGTCCGTCGGTACGCCGCTCCTCATCCGCACGGGCCGCGAGATGCGTCTGACCCAGGCCGGCGAGGCCCTCGTCCGGCACGCCGCGGGCATCATCGCCGGCCTGACCGCCGCGGAGGAGGAGGTCGCCGCCATCGCGGGCCTGCGCGCGGGCCGGGTGCGGCTGGTCTCGTTCCCCAGCGGAAGCTCCACGCTCGTACCCACCGCGCTGGCCGCCCTGCGCGCCGCGCACCCCGGCACCCGGGTCTCCCTTGAGGAGGCCGAGCCGCCGCGTTCCGTGGAGATGCTCCGCGAGGGCGACTGCGACGTGACCCTCGCCTTCCGTTACGAGGGGGCGGCCAAAGTGGGGGGCGCGGCGGGCCCGGACGAGTGGGACGACCTGGTGATCCGGCCGCTGCTCACGGACCGGCTCGTCGGTCTGGTCCCCGAAGGACACCGGCTGGCCCGGGCGGGTGCGGTCGCCATCGGCGATCTGGCCGACGAGCCGTGGATCGCCGGCTGCCCCCGCTGCCGGGCGCAGTTGATCGAGGTCTGCGAGAGGGCGGGCTTCACACCGCGCATCGACTTCGCGACCGACGACTATCCGGCGGTGGTCGGTCTGGTCGGAGCCGGCCTCGGGGTCGCGGTCCTGCCGGAGCTGGCCATCGAGTCCGTACGCCCCAAGGGTGCACGCACGGTGACGGTGGAGCCCGCGTTGCGGCGGGAGATCGTCGCGCTCACGCTGCCGGATCTGGCCCAGGTGCCCGCCGTGGCGGCCACGCTGGACCAGCTGGCCAGGGCCGCGGCCCGCTGAGGACGGTGTCGGCCGTGCCTACGGGGCGGGAGGTATGCGGTGGGGGACGGAAAGCGGGTGCACGCGCGTGCGTGCCGGTATGCGCGTCGGTCCGCGCGTCGACATGCGTGCCTGCGCGTGAGTCCGCGCGGAGAAACGTTCCTTCAGTGGTGTGACGGGTTGCCCCCGCTCGACGCGGAGACCAGGCGGTTGCGCGCCCGTCCCATGAGTTCCTCGCGCTCGTCCTCGGTAAGGCCGCCCCACACGCCGTAGGGCTCGCGCACCGCCAGCGCGTGCGCCGCGCACTCCGCCCGCACGGGGCACCTCATGCAGACCTCTTTGGCCGAGTTCTCACGAGCGCTCCGTGCCGCACCACGCTCGCCCTCGGGGTGGAAGAAGAGCGAGCTGTCGACCCCGCGGCACGCCGCGAGGAGCTGCCAGTCCCACAGATCCGCGTTGGGACCGGGAAGGCGGGAGAAATCTGCCATTGCTTTGTCCCCTTGTAGCCGTTTTGGTCGGTTACGTGGCCATCACCGTACATCTACGATCTAAGGAGATGAAAATATGACTCATTGCGAATCTAGCCTCAGACACCAGGAAATGGGAAGAAAAGCGGCTAAATGGGGCATTGCTTGTGATGAAACCTTGAGGGTCTGTCGCGGGTGTCTGCACCGTGTCCGTGCCCTCACGTAGAGTGCCGAAGGTGGTTCACGGCCCCGTAACTCTTTCGAGTGACCGTCGTTGAGTGTGCGAGGCGGTTGAAGGAACAAACGCTCGGGCAAGCGTCCGAGACGGTCGACCGCACAGGTGACGATTTCGTACCAGCCTGGAGGCCCAAGGTGACGCGCATCAGCTGCGGAGGACGGCCATGACATCCGTCCTCGTCTGCGACGACTCCCCGCTTGCCCGAGAGGCGCTCCGCCGCGCGGTGGCGACCGTGCCCGGTGTAGAGCGCGTGACCACGGCGGCCAACGGCGAGGAAGTCCTCCGCCGTTGGGGTGCCGACCGTTCGGACCTGATTCTGATGGACGTACGCATGCCCGGTCTGGGCGGCGTGGAGACGGTCCGGCGGCTGCTGTCCGCCGACCCCGGTGCGCGCATCATCATGCTCACCGTCGCCGAGGACCTGGACGGTGTCGCCCTCGCGGTCGCCGCCGGTGCCCGCGGCTATCTCCACAAGGACGCCTCCCGCGCGGAGCTGCGCGCGACCGTCACCCAGGCCCTCGCCGACCCGACCTGGCGGCTCGCGCCGCGCAGACTGCGGTCGGCCGAGATGGGCGCGGCGCCGACGCTCACCGCGCGTGAGATCCAGGTCCTGGAGGGCATGAGCCACGGCCGGTCGAACGCGGAGATCGGCCGTGAGCTGTTCCTCTCCGAGGACACGGTCAAGACGCACGCGCGTCGGCTCTTCAAGAAACTCGGCGCCTCGGACCGCGCGCACGCGGTGGCGCTCGGATTCCGATGGGGCCTGGTCCGCTAGGTGAGCCGCCGCGCGGGTACGGATGTCCCCGCCTGCCGAAAGGCGGGCGGGGCCGGGCCCGACAGGGGGTCGAACGGGGCCGTTCGGGTACCCGATCCCCGTTTCCCGGCGGATGCCGCATCCTTGAGGTGTGGAGTTCCTCGGGAACAGGTCGGTCGAGCGGGAGGGGAGGGCGCAGGAGATGAGTTCCGGCGCACCTGCTCATAACGCTTCGGTGCACAACTACGGACGCGGTGCCACGGATCGAACGACGCCAAGGCACCATGGACCGATGCGTGACGACGAGGCGGCTAATGCCCATGGGGTGATTGGTGCGCTCGTTCATCGCGCGGTCGAGGGCGACGAGCAGGCCACACACGATCTCCTCGCCCATGTCCACCCGCTCGCCATCCGCTACTGCCGTACGCGTCTGTCCCGGCTTCCGGGTGACGCGCGGCACTTCGTGGAGGACCTGGCGCAGGAGGTCTGCGTAGCGGTGCTGCTCGCGTTGCCGCGCTACAAGGACACCGGGCGCCCCTTCGAGGCCTTCGTCTTCGCCATCGCCGGTCACAAGGTGGCCGACCTGCAGCGGGCCGCGATGCGTCATCCCGGTTCGACGGCCGTGCCGTCGGACGAGATGCCCGAGCGGCCGGACGACTCGCTCGGCCCCGAGGAGCGCGCGCTCCTCAGCAGCGACGCCGAGTGGGCGAAGAAGCTGATGGCCAACCTCCCCGAGAACCAGCGCGAACTGCTCCTGCTGAGGATCGCGGTGGGCCTCACGGCCGAGGAGACCGGACAGATGTTGGGAATGTCACCCGGCGCGGTCCGGGTCGCCCAGCACCGGGCGCTCAGCCGCCTCAGGGCGTTGGCCGAGCAGTAGGAGATCCCTTTCCCCTGCCGTCGGTGCGCGCCTTCGTCATCGGTACGCATCGGTACGGCAAATTCTTGCTGCCGTCAGGGCGGGGCGCGGAGCCGCGGTGCGGGACGGCGCCCGTCCTGGATCCGGCTCCTGGATGGGCGCGGCGCCCGATGAACGGGGCAGCCGCCCGGCCCGTACGAATCCACGAGGCCCAGGGGCATCCGCAACCGTGGAATGAGACGGCCATGCTTCCCGTTAGCATGGACATCCGCACCGATCAAGGCCATTTGGGGAAGGTGTCATGACTGCAAACGTCGACGGAGTGCCCGAGAAATTCGCGACGCTCGGGCTGACCTACGACGACGTGCTGCTGCTGCCGGGCGCATCGGAAGTGCTGCCCAACGCGGTCGACACCTCGTCCCGCATCTCCCGCAACGTGCGCGTGAACATCCCGCTGCTCTCCGCGGCGATGGACAAGGTCACCGAGTCCCGGATGGCGATCGCCATGGCCCGTCAGGGCGGCGTCGGCGTACTGCACCGGAACCTCTCCATCGAGGACCAGGTCAACCAGGTCGACCTCGTGAAGCGCTCCGAGTCCGGCATGGTCACCGACCCGATCACGGTGCACCCGGACGCGACGCTGGGCGAGGCCGACGCGCTGTGCGCCAAGTTCCGCATCAGCGGTGTCCCCGTCACCGACGGCAACGGCAAGCTGCTCGGCATCGTCACCAACCGCGACATGGCCTTCGAGACCGACCGCTCCCGTCAGGTGCGCGAGGTCATGACCCCGATGCCGCTGGTCACCGGCAAGGTCGGCATCTCCGGGAACGACGCCATGGAGCTGCTGCGCCGCCACAAGATCGAGAAGCTTCCGCTGGTCGACGACGCGGGCATCCTCAAGGGCCTCATCACGGTCAAGGACTTCGTCAAGGCCGAGAAGTACCCGAACGCCGCGAAGGACGCCGAGGGCCGCCTCCTCGTCGGCGCCGCCGTGGGCGCCAGCCCCGAAGCCCTTGAGCGGGCCCAGGCGCTCGCCGAGGCCGGGGTGGACTTCCTGATCGTCGACACCTCGCACGGGCACAACAGCAACGCCCTCAACTGGATGGCGAAGATCAAGTCGAGCGTCGGCGTCGACGTCATCGGCGGCAACGTGGCCACCCGCGACGGCGCCCAGGCGCTGATCGACGCCGGTGTCGACGGCGTCAAGGTGGGCGTGGGCCCCGGCTCGATCTGTACGACCCGCGTCGTCGCCGGTATCGGCGTACCGCAGGTCACCGCCATCTACGAAGCGGCCCTCGCGGCCCGCGCCGCCGGTGTCCCGGTGATCGGGGACGGCGGTCTGCAGTACTCCGGAGACATCGGCAAGGCGCTGGCCGCCGGCGCCGACACGGTGATGCTCGGCAGCCTCCTCGCCGGCTGCGAGGAGTCGCCCGGCGAGCTGCTCTTCATCAACGGCAAGCAGTTCAAGTCGTACCGCGGCATGGGCTCGCTCGGGGCCATGCAGTCCCGCGGCCAGGGCAAGTCGTACTCGAAGGACCGCTACTTCCAGGCCGAGGTGGCCTCCGACGACAAGCTCGTGCCCGAGGGCATCGAGGGCCAGGTGCCCTACCGCGGCCCGCTGGGCAACGTGCTGCACCAGCTCGTCGGCGGGCTGCGCCAGACGATGGGCTATGTCGGCGCCGCCTCCATCGACGAGATGGAGACCAAGGGCCGTTTCGTGCGGATCACGTCGGCGGGCCTCAAGGAGAGCCACCCGCACGACATCCAGATGACCGTCGAGGCACCGAACTACAGCCGCGGCCAGTAGTCGTACCAGCAGTCGTAAAGAGGGTCCACGCGTGCGTGGAACTCACCCGAGGGCGGTCCCGGAGGCTCCGGGACCGCCCTCGTCGTATGCGTCGGGGATACTGGAACGCGCAGAACCGAAGAGGGAAAGGCCACACACGTGACTGAGATCGAGATCGGGCGCGGCAAGCGCGGCCGCCGGGCGTATGCCTTCGACGACATCGCCGTCGTCCCGAGCCGCCGTACGCGCGACCCGAAGGAGGTCTCGATCGCCTGGCAGATCGACGCCTACCGCTTCGAGCTGCCGTTCCTGGCGGCTCCCATGGACTCGGTGGTCTCTCCGGCGACCGCCATCCGCATCGGGGAGCTGGGCGGTCTGGGCGTCCTCAACCTCGAAGGCCTGTGGACGCGGCACGAGGACCCGCAGTCCCTCCTCGACGAGATCGTGGAGCTGGACGCGGAGACCGCCACCCGTCGGCTCCAGGAGATCTACGCGGCTCCGATCAAGGAGGAGCTGATCGGGATGCGCATCAAGGAGGTGCGCGACTCGGGCGTGGTCACCGCGGCGGCGCTCTCCCCGCAGCGCACCGCCCAGTTCTCCAAGGCCGTCGTGGACGCGGGCGTCGACATCTTCGTCATCCGCGGTACGACGGTCTCGGCGGAGCACGTCTCCGGTGCCTCCGAGCCGCTGAACCTGAAGCAGTTCATCTACGAGCTGGACGTCCCGGTCATCGTCGGCGGCTGCGCCACGTACACGGCGGCCCTGCACCTGATGCGCACCGGCGCGGCCGGTGTCCTGGTGGGCTTCGGCGGCGGCGCCGCGCACACCACGCGCAACGTCCTGGGCATCCAGGTCCCGATGGCCACCGCCGTCGCCGACGTGGCCGCGGCCCGCCGTGACTACATGGACGAGTCCGGCGGCCGGTACGTGCACGTGATCGCGGACGGCGGTGTCGGCTGGTCCGGCGACCTGCCCAAGGCGATCGCCTGCGGCGCCGACTCGGTGATGATGGGCTCCCCGCTCGCCCGCGCGACGGACGCGCCCGGCCGGGGCCACCACTGGGGCATGGAGGCCGTCAACGACGAGCTGCCGCGTGGCAAGAAGGTCGACCTCGGCACCGTCGGCACGATCGAGGAGGTCCTCCTCGGCCCCTCGCACACGCCCGACGGCTCCATGAACTTCTTCGGCGCCCTGCGCCGCGCGATGGCCACGACCGGCTACAGCGAACTCAAGGAGTTCCAGCGGGTCGAGGTCACGGTGGCGGACGCCCAGCACAAGCGGTGACGCCGCGCTCGGCTTGAGCCGACGAACGCGAAGGGGCCCGGTCACTCGGTGACCGGGCCCCTTCGCGTGCCTCACAGTCTGTGCGCCGCCCCCGTGGGGGTGGCTCCCCGGGTGTCCAGGAGGAGCTGGGCCTTCACCGACAGGCCCTGCAGGTCGTACGTGCGGTGCTGCTGGAGCAGGATCGTCAGGTCCGCGTCGGCTGCCGCCTCGTAGAGGGAGTCCACCCGGGGGACCGGGCGGTCCAGGATGCTCCAGGACGGGACATGCGGGTCGTGGTAGCTGACGGCGGCGCCCAGTTCCATCAGCCGGGTCGCGATCTCCTGGGCCGGTGAGCCCTGTTGGTCGGCGTGGTCGGACTTGTAGGTGACGCCGAGGAGCAGCACGCGCGCGCCGCGGGCCGACTTGCCGTGCTCGTTGAGGAGCGTGGCCGCGCGCTGGATGACGTACCGGGGCATGTGGTCGTTGACCTGCTGGGCCAGTTCGACCATGCGCAGGGCGCGGGTCCGCGGGCCCGCGAGGTCGCGGGGGACGGCGTGGCCGCCCACTCCGGGGCCGGGGCGGAAGGCCTGGAAGCCGAACGGCTTGGTCTCGGCGCAGCGGATGACGTCCCACAGGTCGACGCCCAGGTCGTGGCAGAGGACGGCCATCTCGTTGACCAGCGCGATGTTGACGTGCCGGTAGTTGGTCTCCAGGAGCTGCACGGTCTCCGCCTCGCGGGTGCCACGCGCGCGTACGACCTTGTCGGTGAGCCGGCCGTAGAACGCGGCGGCCGACTCGGTGCACGCGGGGGTGAGCCCGCCGATGACCTTCGGGGTGTTGGCGGGGCCGTGGTCGCGATTGCCCGGATCCACCCGGCTGGGCGAGTACGCGAGGTGGAAGTCGCGGCCCGCCCGGAGCCCGGAGCCCTCTTCGAGGAGCGGACGGAGGAATTCCTCCGTCGTGCCCGGGTACACGGGGGACTCAAGGATCACCGTGGTGTGCGGGCGCAGGTGCGCGGCCAGGGTACGGGCGGCGGAGGCCACCTGCCCCAGGTCGAGCGTCCCGTCCGCGCCGCGCGGGGTCGGAGCGCAGATGACGGCGGTGCGTACGCGGCCGAGCTCGGCCGGGTCCGTGGCCGGCCGGAATCCGGTGGAGAGCATCCGGCGCAGGTCGGCCGCGGCCAGGGGTGCGGGGTCGCCGCACTCGTAGCCGAGGGTGGCGATGCCGGTGGTCGCGGCGGCCCGGGCCAGGGGCAGGCCGAGCTGGCCGAGGCCGATGACGGCGAGATCTGCGGGCATGGCGGTGGGCCGTCCTTCCCTGTAGCCGGACTGGGACGAGGGCGCAAGCCCTGTGGACAGAACGGGCGAGCGCAATGTCAGACTAGGAGTAAATATGACCGATATGCGGGATTGCATGGTTGTGTTTCTCCGGGAGTCGCCGAGAGATATCCACAGGCGGACCGCCGGTGGTGGCCGATGCGGGGCATCACGGTCAGAATTTGGGCATGGGGGATGTGAGCAGGGCTTCGCCGTACGGGTGAGCCCGGCGCGACAGACAGCTGGAGGCAACTGTGCGGACAGCGACACTGGGACCGGCGGAGCGCGCCGAGTCACTCGCGGCGATGGCCGAGCGCGAGCTGGATGTGCTCGTCGTAGGAGCGGGCGTGGTGGGCGCGGGCACCGCGTTGGACGCCGTGACCCGCGGACTGTCCACCGGACTGGTCGAGGCGCGTGACTGGGCGTCGGGCACGTCGAGCCGGTCGAGCAAGCTGATCCACGGCGGCCTGCGCTATCTGGAGATGCTCGACTTCGCGCTCGTACGGGAGGCGCTGAAGGAGCGCGGGCTCCTGCTGGAGCGGCTCGCACCGCACCTCGTGAAACCCGTCGCGTTCCTGTACCCCTTGCAGCACAAGGGCTGGGAGCGGCTGTACGCCGGTTCGGGCGTCGCGCTGTACGACGCGATGTCGATGGCGCGCGGCCACGGGCGCGGACTGCCGACGCACCGCCACCTCTCGCGGCGCCACGCACTGCGCGTCGCCCCCGCCCTGAAGAAGGACGCCCTCGTCGGGGCGCTGCAGTACTACGACGCGCAGATGGACGACGCCCGCTATGTGGCGACCCTGGTGCGCACCTCCGCGGCGTACGGGGCGAAGGTCGCCAACCGGGCGCGCGTGACAGGCTTCCTGCGCGAGGGTGAACGCGTCGTCGGCGCCACGGTGCAGGACGTCGAAGGGGGCGGCGAGTACGAGATCCGCGCCAAGCAGGTGGTGAACGCCACCGGCGTGTGGACGGACGACACCCAGGCGATGGTCGGGGAGCGGGGCCAGTTCCACGTCCGGGCCTCCAAAGGCATCCATCTGGTCGTACCGAAGGACCGGATCACCTCGACGAGCGGACTGATCCTGCGCACCGAGAAGTCCGTGCTGTTCGTGATCCCCTGGGGCCGGCACTGGATCATCGGGACGACGGACACCGAATGGGACCTGGACAAGGCGCACCCCGCGGCGTCCAGCGCCGACATCGACTACCTGCTGGAGCATGTGAACTCGGTGCTCGCGGTGCCGCTGACACGCGACGACGTACAGGGTGTGTACGCGGGACTGCGGCCCCTGCTCGCCGGTGAGTCGGAGGCCACGAGCAAGCTGTCGCGCGAGCACACCGTGGCGCATCCGGCGCCGGGGCTCGTGGTCGTGGCGGGCGGCAAGTACACGACCTACCGGGTGATGGCCAAGGACGCGGTGGACGAGGCGGTGCACGGCCTCGACCAGCGGGTCGCCGAGTGCGTCACCGAGGACATCCCGCTGGTCGGCGCCGAGGGCTACCGGGCCCTGTGGAACGCGCGAGCACGGATCGCGGCGCGGACCGGCCTGCACGTGGTGCGCGTGGAGCACCTGCTGAACCGGTACGGGTCACTCGCCGAGGAAGTACTGGACCTCATCACCGCCGACCCCACGCTGGGCGATCCGCTGCCGGCGGCCGACGACTACCTGCGCGCCGAGATCGTCTACGCCGCCTCGCACGAGGGGGCACGGCATCTGGACGACGTGCTGACGCGGCGCACGCGCATCTCGATCGAGACCTTCGACCGGGGCACGCGCAGCGCGCGGGAGGCCGCCGAGCTGATGGCGCCGGTGCTCGGCTGGGACAAGGACCAGATCGAGCGCGAGGTCGAGCACTACCAGAAGCGGGTGGAGGCGGAGCGGGAGTCGCAGCGCCAGCCGGACGATCTGACGGCCGACGCGGCACGGCTGGGAGCACCGGACATCGTGCCGCTGTAGGGCGCTCTGGCCCGACCTGAATCAGCGTCACCCGAACGAGTGTGCCGGACCGGGATCTCTGTTCGGAACCCGGTCGTTCCAGCAGGTAAGGGGCGTAACTCGGCGGCGGACAGGGCTCGGTGCCCGCCGCCGGGGCGGCCGTGCGCGCGACCCGTATTTCGTGGTGGCTTCCGCGCGGGCGAAGTGGGTACCCGCTCTTTCGGAGGCGGTAACACCCTCGGTGGTGGCATCGAGAACTCCCCTTGTCGCAGCTCATGACGGGGGAGGACCGGGGCCGAGCGGCAGATGGGGGACGGATGCGGGACGGTTCGGGGAAGCGTCGCCTCCAGGAGAGGCACCCGGGGCATCGGACGGTGGCCGGGTGGGGGACAATGGAGGCTCTGTCAGGGCGGGTTGCATGAGGGGACGCATGTCGGAGGCGGAGCAGGCGGGAGCATCCCGTCAGGACGATGGTGGACGTCTCCTCGCCGGGCGGTACCGGCTGGGAGGAGTCCTCGGCCGCGGCGGCATGGGCACCGTGTGGCGGGCGGAGGACGAGACGCTGGGGCGCACGGTCGCCGTGAAGGAACTGCGGTTGCCGCCGCGCATCGACGAGGACGAGAAGCGTCGGCTGATCACCCGGACCTTCCGCGAGGCCAAGGCGATCGCACGGATCCGGAACAACAGCGCGGTGACCGTCTACGACGTGGTCGACGAGGACGACCGGCCGTGGATCGTGATGGAACTGGTCGAGGGCAAGTCCCTCGCCGAGGTGATCCGTGAGGACGGGCTGCTCACTTCGAGGCGCGCGGCCGAGGTCGGCCTCGCCATTCTCGACGTGCTGCGCTCGGCGCACCGCGAGGGCATCCTGCACCGCGACGTGAAGCCGTCGAACGTGCTCATCGGCAAGGACGGCCGGGTCGTGCTCACGGACTTCGGCATCGCTCAGGTCGAGGGCGACCCGTCCATCACCTCGACCGGCATGCTGGTCGGCGCGCCCTCGTACATCTCGCCGGAGCGGGCGCGAGGGCACAAGCCCGGCCCCGCGGCCGACCTGTGGTCGCTCGGCGGCCTGCTGTACGCGGCGGTGGAAGGCGTGCCGCCGTACGACAAGGGGTCCGCCATCGCGACGCTCACCGCGGTGATGACGGAACCGGTGGAGCAGCCGAAGAACGCGGGCCCGCTGGAGAACGTCATCTACGGCCTCCTCGTCAAGGACCCCGAGCAGCGCCTCGACGACGCCGGGGCGCGGGCGATGCTCACCGAGATCGTCAACACGCCCGAGCCCAAGGACGAGCCGGAGCCGGTGGACGCGACCAAGGTCGTGCCGTTGCCTGACCTCCCCTCGGAGAGCCCTGACAGGAAGAGCCCCTCCAAGAAGGGGACTTCGGGCGCCGGCAGGAAGAGCGAGGAGCCGGGCGACCGACTGCGCGGGGCACTGCGCTCCGTGCGCAAGGGCAAGGGCGCCGGAGCGGCCGGAGCGGCGGGGGCTGCCGCCGCGGCGGCAGGTACCGGAGTGGCCGCGGACCGGTCCGCGGAGACGTCGGGCGGGAAGGCCGCCTCGGCGTCGGCGTCGGCACCTGCCTCGGCCTCGGCGTCGGAGGCTCCCGCGGCTTCCGCTTCGTCCGGCGTGGCGCCTTCGCCTTCGCCGTGGCCTTCGAGTTCGCCTCCGGGTTCTGGTTCCGGCTCCGCCGGTGGTGCGGGGTCCGGTTCCGCGGGCGCCGGTGTGCCCGCTTCCGCGAAGAACCGGGACGTTTCCGCTTCGGCGCTGAACTCCAGTGCGGTGGGCGGAAGTCCGGGCGATTCCCGGCCCGCGTACTCGCGGGGCACCACCTCCAGGGCGCCGCTCACCGATGTGGTGTCCCGGCGGGCGCTGGTGATCATCGCCGTCGTCGTGGCGCTGGCCGTGCTCGGTACCATCCTCGCCGTCACGCTGGGTGGCGACGACGGCTCGGGCGCCAAGGAGAACAAGGGCGGCGACGACAAGTCGACGTCCAGTGGGGCGAACGCGGGAAGCGATACCAAGCAGGACGAGAACAGCGGCACCGATTCGGACGACGACAAGACGGACTCCTCCGGCGGCGGCGCCTCGAAGGAGAGTTCTCCCAGTGCGAGCGCTTCCGGCGAGTCGAGCGGATCGGGTGGGTCGGGCGGTGGCTCCAACAGCGGTTCGGGCAGCGGAGTCGAGTCGACGCACAAGGACGGGCAAGGGTTCTCGATCGGCCTGCCCAAGGGTTGGAAATACCAGTCCACGAGTGCGGCCGGCTCCCGGTTCGCCGGCCCCGACGGGCAGAAGCTGCTGGTCGGCTGGACCACGACGCCCAAGGACGACCCGGTGGCCGACTGGACGAACCAGGAGAGGAGCATGCGGCGGGCGGAGTATCAGCGGATCCGAATAGAGAAGGTGGACTACCGCGGCTGGAACACGGCCGACTGGGAATTCACCTATGTGGAGAGCGGTACCAAATACCGGTCCATAGACCGCGGCTTCGTCGTCAATGGCAGCCAGGGATATGCGCTCATGTACACCGCGAAGGACTCGAAGTGGGACACCGGGCTTCGCAAGGACACGTGGCGCACGCTGACAAAGTCGTTCGAACCGAAGTCCTGAGGGTCACGGGTCAATTGAGATCTCGTATCTCCTCATGACGGGTTGCCTCCGGCACGTATCGTGAGTGGTTGCGGACCGTACGCAGGCACAACTGCAGCCACAACGGGACGTATGGCGAACGGAATTGACCAACCGGGCGGCCGGGGGAGGCATTGTGGAGGACTATGCGGGACGGGTGCTCGCAGACCGTTACCGCCTGCCGCTCCCGCCGACGGACGAGTACGAACTCGCCGACACCACCCGGGCCTTCGACACCTACAGCGGACAGGAAGTCCTGGTCCGGCAGGTGCAGTTGCCCGAGGTCATCGAGGCGGAGGTGCTCGACGCGGACGGGCTGCCCGACGGGTTCGTGGCACGGGACGCCGGGGTGCGGCGGCCGTCCGCGCACACCACCCGGCGGCCCACCGAGCCGGCCGTGCGACGGGCGATCGAGGCCGCCCAGGCCGCGGCGCAGATACCCGACCATCCCCGGCTCGACCAGGTCTTCGACGTGTTCGCCGAGGGCGGGTCGCTGTGGATCGTGAGCGAGCTGGTGCCCGCGCGGCAGCTCGCGGCGCTGCTCGCCGAGGGGCCGCTGAGCCCGTACCGGGCCGCCGAGGTGGCCGCCGACGTGCTGACCGCCCTGCGGGTGCTGCACGCGCACGGATGGGTGCACCGGAACATCACCGCGCGCACGGTGCTCGTCTGCGACGACGGCCGAGTGATGCTCACGGGGCTCGCCTCGGGAGCCGCGGAAGAGGCGCTGTGCGGGTACGACCCGGTGCCGGCCGCCGAGGGTGAAGGCGGAACGGCAGGCGGCCAGGCGGGTCGGGCAGGTCAGACAGGTCCGTCCGGCGAGGCGGGTTCGTCCGGGCAGGCGGGCCGGCCCGATGGCGCGGCCGGGCAGCTGGGCAGGTCCGGTGCCCCCGGCCGGGCCGTGGGACAGGCGGTTCCCGGCGCGCGTGGGCCGGACGGCGGCCGTGCCGCGGTCGAGGCCGTGCGCGGCGGCGGCGGAAGCACGCTGCCCGTCACGCAAGCCCAGGCACATTCACAGGCCCAGTCGCAGGCGCATGCCTCGGACATGGCGCAGCGGGCGCTGGACGCGGGCGGAGACGTACGGGCCGCGCGGGCCGGGGCCATCGCGGCCTACCGCGCGGGTGCCCGCGCGGCGGCCCGGGTGCAGGAGGAGCAGCGGGGCGGCGGGAACGCGGCGTTGCCCGCGCCGCGGCCCCGGTCCGCCGACGGCGACACCGAGGCCGGTCGGGCCGCAGGGCCGATCTCGGGCCGGATAGCCGGTCAGGGGACGGAGCACACATCGCCGCCCGGACAGATCGCCGACCCGTACGGGGTGGGGCTGCCGGGCGCCTGGCACGGTGCGGCGCCGCGCAGCGGTGCCCCCGCGGTGGGAGGTTCCGGACAGGGCCGCCCTCCCGCGCTGCCCGACGGCCGCAACAGCGGTAACGGTGGTAATGGCGGCAACGGCGGGCACGGCGGAATCGGCCACACGGCCGGCGGCCGGGCGACGGAGGCCGCCGCGTACGGCGCCGGATACGCGCCGCCCGCCGACCACGCCTCCGCGGACCCCGGCACGGGCGCGGGCATGGCGACGGGCACGGGTGCGAGCACGGCTGCGGGTACGGGCATGGCTCCCACCCAGTGGAGTCAACTCACCTCCTCCTCCGCCGCCACCCGGCGGGGCCCGGCCACCGCGTTGGCGGCGGAGCGGGCCCGGCAGGCCCGGATGGCCGTCGTGGGGCCCGTCACCGAGCGCTGGGCGCCCGAGCAGGCCGGCCCCGTGCACGAGAACTGGCAGCTGGCGGCGCCGATCGGCCCCGCGACCGACCTGTGGGCGCTGGGCGCGCTGCTCTTCCGCGCCGTACAGGGCCACGCGCCCTACCCCGAGGAGAGCACCGCCGAGTTGGTGCAGCTGGTGTGCGCGGAGCCGCCCGCGTTCGCGGAGGAGTGCGGTCCGCTCCGACCGGTCGTGGAGTCGCTGCTGCGCCAGGACCCCACCGAGCGACTGGACTTCGAGGAGTTGCGGGGCTGGCTGCGTTCACTGGTGCGGTCGGCTCCCGAGCCCGAGGCGGGTACGTACGTCATAGCGGCACCGCCCGTGGACCCCACCCGGCTGCCCGTCGTACGCCGTCGGGGCGAGCTCGTCCGCAGGCGCCGGGCAGGGCTGCCCGCGACCACACCCCACGGCCGTCACAAGCGGGGCAAGCAGGGCAAGGAGGTCAAGCCCCGCAGGCTCGGCCGGACACTGCTGCTGCTGATCCTGCTCGTCATGGCCGCGGCTGTCGCGTACGCCATGGCGTTCATGCCCAGGACCGGCTCCGGCGGTGAGCGCACCGGTTCCGCGGGGGATGTCGTCACGCCCACTCCCGGGCACTCCGGGGACACCGGCGCGGGGCCGGACGGGAAGGCGAGTTCCGATCCGCAGGGCGGGAAGACACCGAGCAAGGAGAGCAGCCCGACGCGCTCGTCCAGCTCGACGACCCAGACCACCGGCCCCGAGCTTCCGCAGGGCTTCACCCTGCGCAAGGACTCCGAGGGATTCCGGGTGGCGGTCGCCAACGGCTGGGAGCGGACCGGGAAGAACGGACGCGGCCAGGTCGTCTACTCGCAGGGCAAGTTCGAGCTGCTGGTCGTGCCCGGACGTGACACGACCGAGGAGTTCGGCGGCGATCCGATGTCCTACCAGCGTGAGGACGAGCGCGAGCTGCAGCCGTTCCGTGACTCGACCTGGGCCACGTCCAGCGGGATGCGGCGGATCGACGTGGGCGGACGGGCCATGGCCGAGGGGCAGTTCACCTGGCAGGACGCCACGGGCAGCGAGGTCTACGTGCGGAACCTCGTGATCATCGCCGGTGGGCGCTACCACGTGGTGCAGGTGCGCGGCCCGGAGGCCGAGCGGGACGAGGTGACGCGGCTGTACGAGCAGGCGTCGTCGACGTACCAGATCACCGGCTGACGCCGTAACGCATCACCGGCTGACGCCGTACGGCATCACCGGGTGATGCCGCGTCGCGTCACCGGTCGGCGCCCGATCGCATCACCGGTTGATGTGGCGTCATCACACTGTGCAGCCGGGGGAGTTGTGCCGCCGTGACATCGGCCGTGCCGGCATCCGCCGTGGTGATGGCGCCGGTTCGCTGCTCAGCGCCCGATCACCGGGCGGCAACCGCTCGTTCATGTCCGAGGCAACCGTCACAGTGCTGTCTCCGTCGGACCCCGCCGGTTCCCTGGCTGGGTGTCGGTCCTTAGTCTGACCCTGTCAAGAGCATTGCGGGGAAACGTGAATCAGATGCAGGGCCTGCTCCTGGCAGGCCGCTACCGGCTCGCCGACTCCATCGGCAGTGGCGGCATGGGCCGAGTGTGGCGTGCGCGCGACGAAGTGCTGCACCGCGCCGTCGCGATCAAGGAGCTGACGGCCGCGCTCTACGTGTCCGAGAGCGAGCAGGCCGTCCTCCTCGCCAGGACCCGGGCCGAGGCCCGCGCCGCCGCGCGCATCAACCACTCGGCCGTCGTCACCGTGCACGACGTACTGGAACACGACGGCCGGCCGTGGATCGTGATGGAGCTGGTCGAGGGCGGCTCGCTCGCCGACGCCGTCAAGGAGCAGGGACGTATCGAGCCCAGGGAGGCGGCCCGGGTCGGGCTGTGGGTCCTGCGCGCGCTGCGGGCCGCGCACGCCGCCGGTGTGCTGCACCGTGACGTCAAGCCCGGCAACGTACTGCTCTCGCACGACCGGCGCGTGCTGCTCACCGACTTCGGGATCGCGCAGGTCGAGGGAGACACGACGATCACCCGCACCGGTGAGATCGTCGGCTCGGTCGACTATCTGGCGCCGGAACGCATCCGTGGCCAGGACCCGGGCCCGTCCGCCGACCTGTGGGCGCTGGGTGCCACGCTCTACACGGCTGTCGAGGGCAGGTCGCCGTTCCGCCGGACGACACCCCTGACGACCATGCAGGCCGTGGTCGGCGAGGAGCCCGACGCCCCGGAGAACGCGGGACCGCTCACCTCCGTCATCACCGCCCTGCTGCGCAAGGACCCCGCCGAGCGGCCCGGGCCGGACGAGGCGGAGCAGATGCTCGCCGAGGCCGCCGAGGGCAGGACACCGCACTCGGCGCAGGCCTATGTGCCCACGCAGCATGTGGACAACACCGGGACGCCCCAGGGAACGTACGGCCAGGGACTGCCGGGGTCCCCGGGCACGTACGGGCCGGCGCAGGCCGTCGCTCCCGGGTCCGAAGGCGCCACGCATGCCGTCGCCCATGGGTCCCACGGCTTCAACGGCCCGCAGAGCGGCCAGTATCCGCAGGGTCCCTACGGCGGCCCGGACGGCCACGACACGTACGGCAGTCACGGCCGGCCCGCTCCCGACCCGGCCGTCGCCACCGCGAACCAGCCCGCGGTGGCCGGCAGGCCAGGGCGCCGCCGGTTCCGTACCGTCGCCGCGGTCGTGCTGGCCGCCGCGCTCGTCGGTGGCGGCGGGGTCGCGGCGATGCTGCTCGCGGACGGACGGGGGCAGGACGGCGACGGGTCGAAGTCCCCGAACCACTCCTCGTCGTCTCCCAAGAACCCGTCCTCCTCGGGCGGGCAGGACGACGGGAAGCAGACCGAGGCGGCCCAGACCGGGGACGTGCCGGAGGGCTGGGAGCGGGTCGACGACCCCCAGGGCTTCAGCCTCGTACTGCCCGAGGGATGGAAGCGGCAGGTCGAGGGCACGCAGGTCGACTACACGCCCGACGGCGGCGAGCACTTCGTACGCATCGCTGTGGACGACTCGCCGGACTTCGACACGCCGTACCGGCATCTCAGTGACCTGGAACAGCAGATTTCTGGCCGGCTGAGCGAATACCGGCGGGTCGGTCTGGAATCCAACACTTTCCGGGACCGGCCGGGAGCGCTGTGGGACTTCACCTGGACGGCGCTGGCCAAGGACACGGAGTTTCCTGGGCCGCGGCGGGCCATGGAACAGGCGTATCTCGGCCGTGACGGGGTCGAGTACGTGATCTACACGTCTGCGCCCGCTGCGGACTGGGAGACCGCGCGGGAGCAGTTCGACACGATTCTGCGGGGGTGGCAGCCGCCTGCTTCGCAGTGACCGCCCCGGCGGGGCGTGTTGTCGCCTGCGGGCCGGTGGGGGCTGGTCGCGCAGTTCCCCGCGCCCCCTGCGGGACCCTTGTGGGGCCCTGCGGGTCTGGGGGCTTACGTCGGTTGTCGGCCAACCGCCGTTGTGCGACCCCGGAAGGGTTCCGTCCGTTGCGGCATGATGAGACGCATGGGGACCGAGGGGGAGAGACCGCGGGACAACGCCCGTGTCATCGCGGGCCGTTACCGCCTGGAAGCCAGGATCGGCCGGGGCGGTATGGGTGTCGTGTGGCGGGCCACGGACCAGTTGCTCGCCCGGCAGGTCGCGGTCAAGGAGATCGACCTCGACACCTCGCTCTCGGCGGCGGAGTCCCGGCTGCAGCGTGAACGCACCCTGCGCGAGGCCCGCGCGGTCGCCCAGTTGCGGCATCCGCACATCATCGTCGTGCACGACGTCGTCGAGCAGGACGAACGCCCCTACATCGTCATGGACCTGCTCGAAGGAGGTTCACTCGCCGAGCGGATCTCCCGGTACGGCCCCGTCGACGCCGTCGAGGCGGCCCGGATCGGCATCGACCTGCTCAGCGCGCTGAGCAAGGCGCACGCCGCCGGTGTCCTGCACCGCGACCTGAAGCCCGCGAACGTGCTCCTCACCCTGGACGACATCGTCGTCCTCACCGACTTCGGGGTCGCGCAGGTCGCGGGCGCGACGACGCTCACCGAGGGCGAGGCGTTCGTGGGCTCGCCCGAGTACACCGCACCCGAGCGGATGGCGGGCGACAGGACCGGGCCCGAGTCCGACCTGTGGTCGCTCGGCGCGCTGCTCTGTACGGCCCTGAGCGGTGAATCCCCCTTCCGCCGCGACTCGTTGGGCGGCACGCTGCACGCCGTGGTGGTCGACGACATATATCCGCCCGCCGCCGCCGAGCCCCTGCTTCCTCTCGTCCGGGGCCTCCTCGAACGTGATCCGGAACGGCGGCTCGACGCGATCGAGGCGGAGCGGCTGCTGCGGGCGTTTCTGGACACGGGCCGTATGCCGCAGGTCCCGCCCGGATACACACCGGGACGGCTGGACGCGTCGGGGCGGGACGCCGGCACCCCGGGGCCGACGGCGCCGGAGTCTGCCGTGCCGCACCCGCTGCGGGTCCCCTTCGCCGTCTCCCCGTCGATACGCAATGTGCTGATCGCGGCCGCCCTCGTCGCGGCGATGGCCGTCGCGGGTGTGTCCGCAGCCGCCCTCCTGATGGGCGACGGCGACAACGGGCCCTCGCCTCCCGCGGGTTCGGTCTCCTCGTCCCGTACGGCCACCGGCCCGACGCCGAGCCCCACCGTCACCGGCTCCCGGCCGACGGCCTCGGCCGGCCGTACGGTGCCCACGGGATACCGCCTCGCCCGCGACCCGGCGGGCTTCTCGCTCGCCGTCCCCGTGGGCTTCACGCGCGAGGCGCAGGGCGGGCGCGTCCACTACACGTCGGCCGGGAAGACCTTCCGTATCGGAGTCAAGGGGTCCGAACCGGAACCGGGCGGACCGCTCGCGGTGATGGAGCGCGCGGCAGCTGATGGACCCGACACCTACCCCGGGTACCGCGACGGCCGGGTCACCGAGACCACCCGTTCCGGACGCCCCGCCGCGCTCTGGGAGTTCACCTGGGACGGCTTCAGCGAGGCGGAGGGCGCCCGGCACATCTACGAGCTGTGCTGGGAGGAGGGCGGCCGGATGTACGACGTACTGGTGTCGGCGCCGGTCGGCCAGGCGCGGGAGGCGCGGGAGTACTTCGACGTGGCGGTGGACACCTTCGCCCGTACGGGCTCCTGAGCCGCGTTCCGCCGTAAAGCCGCACAAGGCGAATAAGCGTCGAACAGAACATAACGGGTGTCTCGCGTCACGGGTCTGTGACTGGAAAGCGCCCAGGGTGGAGCGGAGGCGCCTGCCGCGATAAGGATGGACCCCATGAGCAGCAACGGGGGAGCCCCTTACGGACCCGACGACCCGACGAGTTTCGGTCTGCAACCGCCGCGCCCACCGGTCGCCGTGCCACACCCCGGGAACCCCTACGCCGTACCCGCCCGGATCGCGCCCGGGCAACAGGCACAACCGGTGGCGCAGCAGGCGCAGCCGCCGGTGCGGCAGGCGCCGCAGGATCCCGGCTCCGGGCGGCTCATCGCGGACCGGTACCGGCTGCTCGACAAGCTCGGCCACGGCGGCATGGGAACTGTATGGCGGGCCAAGGACGAGACGGTGGACCGCGAGGTCGCGGTCAAGGAACCGCGCGTCCCCGACCACCTTCCCGAACGTGAACAAGCCAATGTCCATGAGCGGATGCGCCGCGAGGCGCGCGCCGCGGCCCGGCTCGACCACCCGGCGGTCGTCAACGTCCACGACGTCGCCGTCGTGGACGGCCGGCCGTGGATCGTGATGGAACTGGTCCGGGGCCGGTCGCTCGGCGCCGCGCTGCAGGAGGGCACGCTCGGGGCGCTGGAGGCGGCGAGGATCGGCCTGGAGGTGCTCGGCGCGCTGGAGGCCGCGCACGCGGCGGGCATCCTGCACCGCGACGTCAAACCGGACAACGTCCTGCTCGGCACGGGCGACCGGGTCGTCCTCACCGACTTCGGCATCGCCCAGATCGAGGGCGAGACGAACCTGACCGACACGGGCGGCTTCGTCGGCTCGCCCGAGTTCATCGCGCCCGAGAGGGTGCTGGGGCAGCGCCCGGGTCCGGCCTCCGACCTCTGGTCGCTGGGCGTGGTCCTGTACGCGGCCACGGAGGGCGTGTCGCCGTTCCGCCGCAGCAACACGCCCGCGACGCTCCAGTCCGTCCTCAACGCCACGCCGGCCCCGCCCAACGCGGCCACGGGACCGCTCGCCGAGGCCATCAACGGCCTCCTCGACAAGGACCCGAACCGCCGCCCGGACGCCGCGCGGGTACGGGCCCTCCTGGAGCGAACCGTACGGCCGCCCCAGCCGGAGCCCACCCGGATCGTGCAGTTGCCGGCGCCCGGCGGGAGCCGGCCCGGCGGCCTGCGGGCGCGCGTCGGCCGCAAGGGCTGGATCGGCCTCGCGGCGGTGGTCGTCGCTGCCGCGGTGGCCGCGTACCTGGTGGTCGCGGACCCGTTCGCGGGCCCGCTGCCGGACGGCTGGAAGAAGGCCGAACTGAAGGCCCTGGGCGCCACGGTGGCCGTACCGGAGGGCTACCGGAAGACCGTGCCCAAGCCCGACGCGCCCAAGGACGAGCACTGGGTCCAGTTCACCGATCAGAGCGGCACCCTCTGGCTCAGCCTGTCGCTGGAGAAGAAGGCCGAGGACACCTCGGGCGAGATCGCCGGGACCGCGTCGGCCGAGATGTACGAGGACGACACCGCGTACAAGCAGAGCGGTGCCTACGGGCTCGGCATGGACTCCGATCCCGCGCCCACGAGTGACCCCAAGGACGTCAAGTACAAGGACCGCAAGGCAGCGCAGAACACCGTCGTCTACACCAGCACCGACACCGAGAATCCGCGTCCGCGCGAGATCCAGGTCCTGTACTACAGGACGACGTCGGGAGACATGTACAAGCTCATGATCGGCTACCCGGGCAAGGGTGATTTCACCGAGCGCGGGCGGGCGGTAGCGAGGACGGCCATCGCGAACCTGGACATCGACAGGTTGTGAACCCCCGGCGGCGCCTTTCCGGCGCTTTTCCGAGGCGTCAAGTGGACCTCGGTAGCGGCATACTGCTGCCCCGGGCCGTCGTTCTTCGGGTGCGGTCCGGTGGGGGTTGCCCGCGCAGTTCCCCGCGCCCCTGAAGGCACGAAGGCAACGCGGGTCCGCCTGTTCGGGGGCCTGGGGAACGGCGCAATCTTCTGCCTCTAGGGGCGCGGGGAACTGCGCAATCTGTTGAGGGCGCGGGGAACTGCGCGAACGGTGAGAGGCGGCAGGCGTGGGCCTGGATCTTGACGGGCGGGCGCATGCCCGGCAGCGCTGGGCGGCGCGTGGTGCCCTGGCCGCGGCCGGCATCGCGGTGCTGCTGCCGCTCCTGTTCGGGGGAGTCGCGAGCCTGCTGCTCGTCGCGGTGGGAGTGTTCGGCACGGCGGTGACCGTGGCCGCCCTGTGGTGGGTCCTGACGCTGCGGGGACCGGCCCGCGCGGCGGCCGTGGCGCTGGCCGCCGCGACGCCCGCCGCCGTCATCTGGTTCTTCGCCGCCGAGAACCTGCTGTGGGTCGTCTTCGTGTCCCTGGTCCTGTGGGGAGCGGCCGTCTGGGCCGGGAAGTTCGCGCTCAGCAGCACCAGGTCGCACACGGTGAGCGTGCGGGAGCACCGGACCCCCGCCCCCGTCAGCCCCTTCCTCATCATGAACCCGCGCTCCGGGGGCGGGAAGGTCGAGCGGTTCGGGCTGAAGGAGAAGGCCGAGAAGCTCGGGGCACGGGTCCATCTCCTCGACCCCGAACGGCAGGAGGACGTCACCGTCCTCGCCCGGCGGGCCGTCGAGGACGGCGCCGATCTGCTCGGTGTCGCGGGCGGGGACGGTACGCAGGCGCTGGTCGCCGCCGTCGCCGCGGAGCACGGCATTCCGTTCCTCGTCGTCTGCGCCGGGACCCGCAACCACTTCGCGATGGACCTCGGACTCGACCGGGGCGACCCGGCGGCGAGCCTCGACGCGCTCACCGAGGAAGGCGTCGAACTCCACGTCGACCTCGGCTTCGCCGACTCGCACCCCTTCGTCAACAACGCCTCGTTCGGGGCGTACGCGGTGGTCGTGCAGAGCCCCGAGTACCGGGACGACAAGGTCCGTACGACGCTGGAGCTGCTGCCCGAGCTGCTCACGCACCAGCGCGGGCCGCGGCTGACCGCCAGGGTGGAGGAGGCGGGCGGGGCCGCCCGTCCGGAGGCGGGGGGCGCCACCCGGGCGGCCGTCATCGACGCGCCCCAGGCCCTTCTCGTGAGCAACAACCCCTACCGCATGGACGATCCGGCGGGGCTCGGCTACCGCGAGCGGCTGGAGTCCGGCGTGCTGGGCGTCCTCGGTGTCCGGGTCGAGAACGCCGCCGAGGCCGCCGGGCTGCTGCTGGGCAGGCACTCCACCGGGCTCACGGTGCTGACGGCCCGCGAGGTGGTCGTGGACGCCGACCGCCCCGAGATCGAGGTCGGCGTGGACGGCGAGGCACTCATGCTCCCCACGCCGGTACGGTGCCGGATCGAGCCCGGCGCCCTGCGCGTGCGCGTCCCAGGGAACCGGCCGGGCGTGCCGGAGGCCAAGCCGCCCATCGACTGGCGCCGGCTGCGCAAACTCGCGGCGGCGGTCGGGCGTACTGCCCTGCCCGGACACCGTGCGCTGCCCCGGGAAGAGCACCTGCCCGCGAACCGGACACCTCCTGCGGCCTGACCCGTGGTGCGCACCGCCCGAACATCGACAAGCTCCGCCCGCGCACGGTACTGATGGGACATGAGCGATGACGGGGGGCGCCTGGTCGGCGGCCGTTACCGGCTGACGGAGCGCATCGGCTCGGGCGGCATGGGCACCGTGTGGCGGGCCACGGACGAACTCGTGGGGCGGGACGTCGCCGTCAAGGAGCCCCGCCTGCCCGGTGATCCGCGGGACGCGGCCCACCAGCGCGCGTACCACCGGCTGCAGCGCGAGGCGCGGGCCGCCGCGCGCGTGGACCATCCCGGCGCCGTCGCCATCCATGACGTGGTCGTGGAGGACGGACTGCCTTGGATCGTCATGGAGTTGATCCGCGGCGAGTCCCTGCACGAGGTGCTGCAGCGCGGCGCGCTCCCGCCCACCGAGTCGGCGCGGATCGGGCTGTCCGTCGTGGGCGCACTGAAGGCGGCGCACGCCAAGGGCATCGTGCACCGCGACGTGAAGCCCGCGAACGTCCTGCTCGGACAGCACGGCCGCGTCGTGCTCACCGACTTCGGCATCGCGCACATCCAGGGCGAGGAATCGCTCACGATGAGCGGGGAGTTCGTGGGCTCCCTCGAATTCATCGCGCCGGAGCGGATGTCCGGCCGGGGCGCGGGCCCGGCCGCGGACATGTGGTCCCTGGGCGTCTGCCTGTACGCGGCCGTCGAGGGCTGGTCCCCGTTCCGGCGTACGACGCTGGAGTCCACCCTCGCCGCGATCCTGTCCGCCGAGCCGCCGGAACCGAAGCACGCGGGGCCGCTCGGGCCGCTGATCGTACGGCTCCTGGCGAAGGACCCGGACCAGCGGCCGGACGCCGACGAGGTCGCCGCCTCGCTGGAGGCGGTGGCGGAGGGATGGCCGGCACCCAGGGGCGACCTGACGGCTCCGCAGGACGCCGCTCTCTTACGGGAGTTCGCGGACGACTCCGGGACGATGCGGTTCGGACGGGCACCTTCGCATCCCGAGGTACCGGGGGAGGTCTCGGCTCCGGTCCCGGTCTCGGTCTCGGTCTCGGACTCGGACTCGGCTCCGGTCCCGGTCTCGGCTCCGGTCCCGGTCCCGGTCCCGGTCCCGGTCCCGGTCTCGGTCTCGGACTCGGACTCGGCTCCGGTTCCGGTCTCGGACTCGGCTCCGGTTCCGGTCTCGGACTCGGCTCCGGTCCCGGTCTCGGTCTCGGACTCGGACTCGGCTCCGGTCTCGGACTCGGTCTCGGGCTCGGTCCCGGATCCGGACTTGGCCCCAGACTCCGACCCGGCCCCGGGCGCGGGCCCGGACTTCAATCCGGACCACAACCGGGACCCGGTCCCCGCTCCGGCCCCGGGCCCGGACTCGCATCCGGACCTCAAGCAGGACTCTGACCCGGCCTCCGGCCCAGCTCCCGCCCCGGCCCCCGAATCGGACAGCACCCACGCCACCGACGCCGATGTCGTGCTCCCGAAGCCGGGGAGGCGCCGGGCTTCCCGGCTCGTGGGCGGCACGCTCGTCGGCGTCCTGCTCGTGGCGGGCGGCGTCTGGCTCGGCACCTCGCTCACCGACGGCGTGGGCGGGACCCCGGCGGACTCGTCCGCGACCTCACCCGAGACCGCGCCCGTCCCCACGGTCGGCGAGGTGTGGACCGCCCGCCCGGAGAAGGACCTGAAGGCGGTCCTGCACCTCCCCCGGCAGTTCGTGCGCTTCCACGAGCAGGGCGGCGCCGACGACCAGCCGCGGATGGCGATCTTCGACAACGACGAGGTCGTCCAGGTCCGGCTCACCCAGTGGGACGAGGCGCCGAGCTCACCGATGGCCAGAGCACGGCATCAGGGCGACACCTGGGCGGGATACGGGGAGTCGAGGACGCAGTACACGCCCACGTCCTTCCACGGGGACGAGGCCGTGCTCGCCGACACCACCTACGACACCGAGGGCAACCTGACCCGGGTCATGGAGCTGATGATCCTCACCGACGACGGCCGTCTGTACGAGCTGCGGGTGGACATGCCCAAGGGGACGGCGGACGAGAAGAGGGGCACCGCGGTGTTCAAGGGGGCGCGGGAGCGTCTTGAGATCGAGCCGTAGGTTCCGGGTACGGATTCTCCGCCGGGCACGGCCGGACTCCGGTCATCTCTGATCGTCCCCGGACAACACCCTGATCAGGGCATTTGCTGCCAGTGATCACTGGCGCTGTGTGTGTACTCGGTGAAACCCTGTTACCGACGGGTACCCAAAGAGCGCGGGCGGGCATACTCTGCGGCTCATGACGGACTCGCAGGCCCCGGCACAGGCCCCGGAAAAGACCGGTACGAACCCTCTCGCGCCCGCACCCGAAGGCGCCCGCACGGCCGCTGACGTGGTCACGCCGGAGCTGATCGCCCAGCTCACCCGTGGCGTGGTCGGCTCGGGCCGCACCGCCAACCACACGCCGTTCACCGGCGAGAAGCTGGCCGACCTGCCCGAGTCCACCCCGCAGGACGTGGAACTGGCCTACGACCGGGCCCGCGCCGCCCAGCGCCTGTGGGTCCAGATCCCCGTGAAGGAGCGCGCGGCCGTCCTCCTCCGCTTCCACGACCTCGTGCTCGCCCGCCAGGCCGAAGTGCTGGACCTGATCCAGCTGGAGACCGGCAAGGCCCGTCTGCACGCCCACGAGGAGGTCCAGGCGGTCGCCGTCGCGGCCCGCCACTACGGCCGCCGGGCCCCCTTCTACCTGCGCCCCAAGCGGCACGCGGGCGCCATGCCGACCCTCACCAAGGTCACCGAGCTGCGCCACCCGCGAGGCGTCGTCGGCCAGATCGCCCCCTGGAACTACCCCCTCGAACTCTCCGTCGGCGACGCGCTCCCCGCCTTCGTCGCGGGCAACGCCGTCGTGATGAAGCCCGACACCGAGACCTGCCTCACCGCCCTGTGGGCCCGTGACCTGCTGATCGAGGCGGGCCTGCCGGCCGACGTCTTCCAGGTGGTCCTCGGCGAGGGCCCGGTCATCGGCCCGGAGGTCGTCAAGCACGCCGACTACGTCTCCTTCACCGGCTCCACCCGCACGGGCCGCGAGGTCGCGCAGGGCGCGGCGGCCCGCCTGGTCGGCGTCTCCCTCGAACTCGGCGGCAAGAACGCCATGCTGGTCCTTGAGGACGCCGACATCGACCGGGCGGCGGCCGGCGCGGTCCGCGCCTGCTTCTCGTCCGCCGGACAGCTGTGCATCAGCATCGAGCGGCTGTACGTCCACGAGTCGATCGCGGACACCTTCCTGGAGCGGTTCGCCGCCCGCACCAGGGCGATGCGGCTCGGTACGTCCCTCGCGTACGGCGCCGAGATGGGCTCGCTGGTCGGCGAACGCCAGCTGGAGACCGTGACCCGGCACGTCGAGGAGGCCGTCGCCAAGGGCGCGACCGTCGTCGCGGGCGGTGTCGCGCGCCCGGACATCGGCCCGTACTTCTTCGAGCCCACCATCCTCGACGGCGTCGAGACACCCATGGCGGTCTGCGGCGAGGAGACCTTCGGCCCGGTCGTCTCCATCTACCGGTTCAAGGACGAGGACGCGGTGATCGACTCCGCCAACGCCACGGCCTACGGCCTCAACTCCTCGGTCTGGACGAAGGACGGCCGCCGCGGCGCCGAGGTCGCGGCCCGGCTGCGCACCGGAACGGTCAACATCAACGAGGGCTACGGGCCCGCGTACGGCAGCGTCCAGTCGCCGATGGGCGGCATGAAGGACTCCGGCCTCGGCCGCCGCCACGGCTCCGAGGGCATCCTCAAGTACACGGAGGCCCAGACGGTCGCCCAGCAGCGACTGCTGCCGATGGCCCCGTCCCTGGGCATGGACGACGAGAAGTACGCCCAGTTCATGAGCCGCAGCCTGCGGCTGATGAAGGCGTTCCGTTTCCGCTAGTGGTCTCTTGAGGGGCTCCGCCCCTCAGGGGCGCGGGGAACTGCGCGAGCAACCACGAATCACCCGCACCGCACGCTCAAAGGGGAGAAGCACGTGCCTCAGGACGCTTATGACTACGACGTCCTCGTCGTGGGCTCCGGCTTCGGCGGATCCGTCACCGCCCTGCGCCTGACGGAGAAGGGCTACCGCGTAGGTGTCCTGGAAGCGGGCCGCCGCTTCACCCCGGCCACGCTCCCGAAGAACTCCTGGGACCTGAAGAACTACCTGTGGGCGCCGAAGCTCGGCATGTACGGCCTCCAGCGCATCCACCTGCTCGGCAACGTGATGGTGCTCGCCGGCGCGGGCGTGGGCGGCGGTTCCCTCAACTACGCCAACACCCTCTACGTACCGCCGAAGCCGTTCTTCGAGGATCCGCAGTGGAAGGACATCACCGACTGGCAGGAGGAGCTGAAGCCGTACTACGACCAGGCGCAGCGCATGCTCGGCGTACGGCTCAACCCGACCATGACGCCCTCCGACGTCCATCTGAAGGCGGCGGCCCAGCGGATGGGCGTGGGGGACACCTTCCACATGGCGCCGGTCGGGGTCTTCTTCGGCGACGGCGAGGACGCCGACAAGACCGTGAAGGCCCGGCCCGGCGAGACGGTCGACGACCCGTACTTCGGCGGCGCGGGCCCGGCCCGCAGCGCGTGCGCCGAGTGCGGCGAGTGCATGACGGGCTGCCGGCACGGCGCGAAGAACACTCTCAACGAGAACTACCTGTACCTCGCCGAGAAGGCGGGCGCGGTCGTCCACCCCCTGACGACCGTCGTGTCCCTCACGGACGACTCGCAGGGCGGGTACGCCGTCGCGACGCTCCCCACGGACCGCAGGGGCAAGGGCGCCAAGCGTGAGGGGCGTGTCTTCAAGGCCCGCCGGATCGTCCTCGCGGCCGGCACGTACGGTACGCAGACCCTGCTGCACCGGATGAAGGCGGGCGGCCAGCTCCCGCACCTGTCGAAGCGACTGGGGGAGCTGACCCGTACGAACTCCGAGGCGCTGGTGGGTGCGCAGACCAGCGACCGCCGCTACCGCAAGGCCACCGGCGAGGCGAAGGTCGACTTCACGCGCGGGGTCGCCATCACGTCCTCGATCCACCCGGACGCCAACACGCACATCGAGCCCGTCCGTTACGGCAAGGGCTCGAACTCGATGGGCAGCCTGTCGATCCTCCAGGTCCCCTACACGGAAGGCTCGTCGAGGGCGCTCGGCTGGCTGGTCAACGCGGTCAAGCACCCCACCCTCATGGCCCGCTCGATCTCCAACCGCCGCTGGTCGGAGCGGACCATCATCGGCCTGGTGATGCAGTCCCTGGACAACTCCCTGACGACGTACCTGAAGCCGAAGGGCGCGGGCAAGGGCCTGCTGACGGCACGCCAGGGCCACGGCGCCCCCAACCCGAAGCAGATCAGGGCCGCTTCGGAGGGCGCCGCCGCGATAGCCGCCGAGATCAACGGCTTCGCGGGCTCGAACGTCGGCGAACTGATGGGCACCCCGCTGACCGCCCACTTCCTGGGCGGCTGCCCGATCGGCGCCTCCGCGGACGAGGGCGTCATCGACCCGTACCACCGGCTGTACGGGCACCCGGGCATCTCCGTCGTCGACGGCGCCGCGGTCTCGGCGAACCTGGGCGTGAACCCGTCGCTGACCATCACCGCACAGGCCGAGCGCGCGATGTCGTACTGGCCCAACAAGGGCGAGGCGGACCCGCGTCCGGCGATCGGCGCCGCGTACGAGCGCCTGAAGCCGGTCGAGCCGCTCTCGCCCGCGGTCCCGGCGGACGCCTTCGGTGCCCTGAAACTCCCGTTCCTGGGCATGCCGACGATGCCACCGAAGAAGTAGCCGCACGCACTTCACGGCACAGGAAAGACGAAGGACCTGCGCCCCCCTCCGAGCGCAGGTCCTCACGTCTGCCGCGCGTACAGCAAGTTCAGCCACGCATCACGCGTCTGCCCTCTGTCTTCAGGGGCGCGGGGAACTGCGCAGCCAGCCCCCACCGGGCCGCAGTCACCTTCCGAACCCCAGCGGAGCGGTTACGTGCCCAGCCCCCACCGGGCCCGCAGTCAACATCCGAACCCCAGCGGAGCGGTTACGCGTCGGAGCCGGCCCTGCGGCGACGAGCGACGACGACCGCACCCACACCGGCGACCAGCGCGGCCCCGCCCACGAGACCGATGGTCGGCAGCGCGGAACTGGACCCGGTCTCGGCGAGGTTGCCGGTGACCTGCGGCGTGTTGGTCTTGTCCGGCTTCTGGTCACTGACCGGCGCCTTGCCGCCTTCCTGCGGCTTGGTGTCGTTGGTGTCCGTACCCGCGGCGACGATCTGGAACTTGTACGCGACCTCACCGAAGCCGGTGCACTCCGCGTCGTCGTCACCGTAGATGGTCGCGCCGAGCGAGAAGCCCGCGCCGACCGGAGCGGTGGACTTCACGTTGATGCGCAGCGGGACGTGGACCTCGTAGTCGGGCTTGAGCTCGTCGGTGTAACCGACGAAGCCGACCGCGTAACCCTCCTCGTCGAGGTTCTCCCAGACCTTGGCGTCCGGGTTCCAGGCCTGGAGCTGAACCTGCTTGCTCTTGAACAGGTCCGTGCCGTCCACGTCGGACGAGGCGCCCGCGAGGAAGTCGAGGTCCTGGAGCGTCGAGTCGGAGGAGTTCAGGACGTTCAGCGAGAACTTGTGCCAGCCGCTGCCCACGGCGATCTTGCCGGGCAGGCCGGTGATGCTGACGTCGACCTTGGTGTCCTCGCACACGGACGGCTCGGGGTCCGGGGTCTCCGACGATTCGGGCGGAGTGGTGCTCGGCGCCGGGGTGGTCACCGGCGGGGTCGTGGTCGGCGTGCTCGGGGGCGTCTCGCTCGGCGGCGTCGTCGTGGGCGTCGCGGCGGGCGTCGTCGTCGCGGTGGTCTCGCTCGGGCCCGGCGTCGCGGTCGAGGTCGCGGTCTCGGTCCCGGTGGGCGCGGGGTCGGTCGCGAAGGCGGCCGGAGCCGACAGCAGGGCGAGCGGGGCTATGACTGCGGTCGTGGCCGCAGCGACCATGACACGGCGAAGCTTCATGAAGACCTCGGAAAGTCCGGTGTGCCGCGAGGTCGCGGCACGAGATTCGGGAGGCCTCCGCGTGGCGGTCGCGGGTATGGCCGTTGATTCCAGGAGGGAGACCTGTGACTCCTGTGAAGGGTTGTCCTAAAACTCACAGAATTCTTATGTGGGCTGGGTCACACGCGGGTCCGACTTGTGAACTCCAGTGCCCACGCCTTAGAACTGACCCTCGGTCGGCTGTCAGTACGTCAGCCATGGGGGAGAGGCGCGAGCGCCGTGAGTGAGAAGCCGTCCGGGAAGCCCGAGGGGCACGAAGGGTCCGGGGAGTCCATACCGGACGACGTGTGGGAACGCTTCGTCCAGGACAGTGAGCGGGACATCCGGACCTCGGAGGCCCCCAAGGAGCCGTCGGCGCGCGCCCGCATGGTGACCGAGCGGCTGCGCCGGCAGGAGGCCCGCGGTGAACTGCCCCAGGGATGGCGCACGGACTCCGCGGGGCAGGGGGCGTACGGGCGCGGAGCCCGGCGCCGCAAGGTGTGGACGATCATCGGTATCCCGCTCGCCCTCGCGGTGGCGGTCGTGGCCATGAAGCCGTCCCTGCTGCCGGGCGACCCCTTCGGTACGGACTCCGGCGTGAACCCGGGCCCGCAGGCCGCGTCCCCGCTGCCCGCGGAGACCGCGCCCGAGACCGCGGCCCCGGGTTCCGCGCCCGGAACGCCCACCCTGGACGAGCCCTTCGCCGGTTCCCCGGCCGCGCGGTACGCCGACGGCGCCGCCGGGATCGTGCTTCCGAGGGCGAAGGCGGTCGGTTCGTTCTCCAAGGATCAGGTCGGCCGGGCTCTGGAGCAGAGCAGAACCCTGCTCGTCGAGGCGAACATCGACCGCGGGACGCTGCTCGGCGCCACCCCCGAGACCGTCTTCGGCACGGTGCTCGACCCCAAGCAGCCCGACCTGGTCGCCGATCTGAGGTCCTGGCTGCGCGATCCCGGCGAGGACGACGATCCGCTGCGCTTCTTCAGCCGCTTCGACCGGGACGAGGTGCGGCTCGTCGGTAACGTGGTCAAGACCCGTGGCCGTACGACGTTCGAGGCGGGCGAGGACGGGGCGCTGGACATCCACACCGACTACACCTTCGTCTACGCGCTGGCCCCGGCCGACCCGGACTCCACCGAAGTCGCCCGCACCATCGTCCGCCGCGTCATCGACCTGCAGGTCCCCGATCCGGCGAAGTACGACGTCACGCCCGGCAGGCTGGCGGTCGTCAACTACGACAACGACATCTCCAACTCCGCCTGCGACGTCTACGACGGCTTCCTGCACCCGCGGCTGTCCTCGGCCGAGCCGACGGGCGCGCCCCCGAGCGGGCCCACGACCGACCCGTACGACCGCAGCCGGGACATCGGTGGCGACTCCGGTGACGAGCCGTGTGGGACGGTGTCGCGGACATGATGACAAGGATGAGGACCAAGATCTCGCGGCCCCTGGTGGCCGTGTCGGCCGTCGCGGCGCTCGGCTGCGTCGCGGCGTGCGGCGGAGGCGGCACCGAGGAGACCGGGAAGTCGTCGCGGTCGAAGGCGGCGGGCGAACGGACGGCCGGCGGGGAGAAGACGAAGGCCCCGGCCGGGGAGAGCCAGGCGGGCACGAAGGACCCACAGGACCCGAAGGGCTCGCGGGAACCGGAGAACACGCGGGATCCGGGGGGCACCTCGGGGGCGGGGAAGGGTGACGGGGCCCTGACCAAGGCGCAGTTGAAGAAGGCCGCGCTCGCGACGGGTGACGTCAAGGGCTTCGAGGTCAAGGCGTCGGAAGGCGCTGACCTCCTGGGCCAGACCGTCCCGGCGACACCGTCGAAGTGCCAGCCGATCGCCGACATGTTCCTGTTCACCACCGACCCGGGCTCGCGGGCGGGAGTCAGCCGCGGTGTCGTGTCGAAGGACGAGACGGACGCGTCGGTGAACACGTTCGCCCTCCTCTCGTACGGGTCCGGCGAGGCCGACAAGGTGATGAGGGGCCTGCGTTCGGCGACGAAGGACTGCACCGCCTACCGGCACGCCGACTACGACTACAAGGGCGTCAAGGCGGCGGCCGACCCCGATCTGGGCGACGAATCCGTCGCGTTCAGGCTGGTCGCCTCGATCGAGGGGGCGCAGGTGCCCGCCGCGTACACGGTCGTCCGGGACGGTACGACGCTGGTGGCGTTCAGTTCGATGAACATGCTGGACGCGGACAAGATCGAGGTACCGGCCGAGCTGGTCGAGGCGCAGCTCGCCAAGCTGGCGAAGACGGCCGGCTGACCTGCCGAAGCGGACCGGGGCACGGCTCCGGACAGGCGAAGGGCCCCGCGGGGCGATCCACGGGGCCCTTCGTGGTCAGCACCGACGTCAGGGCAGCGCCGGTGCCTGGGGAGGCGGCGCCGGGGGGTAGCGCCGCCTAATGGCTTGTCCGCCGGTCTGCGCCCGGCGCACGGGGGGAGTGCGCGTGGTCTCGACCAATGGCGGTGGGGCGGTGCAATACGGATGTCGTTCGAGGACTCGGGGTGTTCTAGGCATCGTGCTCGATGGGCCGCGGCCTACGCAACCGTTTCGACCGCCCTTGCGCAGATTCCGCCGGTCGGCTCCGGGCGTCCCCGGAGCCGACCTCTTGGGTGACCGGGCTGCTGTCCCCTGCCGTCCGGCCACTTCTCTGGAACGGGGTCCCACGGCGCACGTCCGTACGCCTCCCGCTCCAGCGGAGCCACGCGTGGTTCTTCGGACCCGTCCCTGGCTGACACAGGCACCGGACCAACGAAGCCCGTTGCGGGACGGTCACGCGCCGTACGGGTGAGAGGGCATGCGTACGTGCGTGCACCGGACGTCCGTCGTACGCGGATGTCGTACGGGATGCCGTACGCGCCCTCAGATGCGGCCCCGGCACAGCTCCAGCAGGGTCATCGCCAGTGCGGTGCCCGGCTTGCCCAGGGCTTCCCTGTAGTGGCCGAGCACCTCCATCTCGCGCGACAGATTCACCCGGCGGCCTCCGGAGGTGATCCGGGCCTTCTGGATCACGGCCGAGACGGCCATGCGTTCCTGGACCAGGCCGATGATGTGGTCGTCGAGGGCGTCGATGCGCTCGCGGGCGCCGGTGATCAGGTCGGCGGCCTCTTCGGTGCGGGCACCGGTCTTGTCGGTGGTGGCCGTGCCGGGGGTGGCTGTGCTCATCTCGTGGGCTCCTCTTCAGGTGGGGTGCCCCGGAGCGGCAAGGTCCGGAAAACGCGGGCGCCCCGGGCCTTGTCGGCCCGGGGCGCCTGGGATGTCGCTTGTCAGTTGCTCAAGCAGCACGACCATGGCAGCCCGTGGGCCGGGTGCCATAGGTAAAGACGAAGGTCTGGTGCGTGAGCATGGGAGCAGTATGCCCGCGCGCTCCGCGCGGTCCAACCCGGTTCGCATCCTGAGACGGCCTTCCTGGGGGCTGTGCCCCCAGACCCCCTGTCGCGCACCTCCAGCCCGTCCGGCGTTCGAGGACCGGGGGTTCGGGGGCGGAGCCCCCGAGAAACCGACCGTGGCCGCCCGCCCCCCGACCCCCGTTAGAATCAATCGCACAGCCCTGCAAAACCGCCGGAAGGCAAACCGTGCCAGAAGCGTCCCCCGCCGCCGCCCCCGACACCGTCCTGGTCGTCGACTTCGGCGCGCAGTACGCCCAGCTCATCGCCCGCCGAGTCCGCGAGGCCCGGGTCTACAGCGAGATCGTCCCGAGCACCATGCCGGTCGACGAGATGCTCGCCAAGAACCCCGCAGCGATCATCCTCTCCGGCGGCCCCTCGTCGGTGTACGCGGAGGGCGCCCCCCGCCTGGACCGCGCGCTCTTCGAGGCCGGCGTCCCCGTCTTCGGCATGTGCTACGGCTTCCAGCTGATGGCGACCGCCCTCGGCGGCACGGTCGACAACACGGGCGCCCGCGAGTACGGCCGCACCGGTCTGCACGTCTCGAAGTCGGGCTCGACCCTGTTCGAGGGCACCCCGGACGAGCAGTCCGTGTGGATGTCGCACGGCGACGCGTGCAGCGCCGCCCCCGAGGGCTTCTCGGTGACGGCCTCCACGGACGTCGTCCCGGTCGCGGCCTTCGAGAACGACGAGAAGAAGCTGTACGGGGTCCAGTACCACCCCGAGGTCATGCACTCCACGCACGGCCAGCAGGTGCTGGAGCACTTCCTGTACCGGGGCGCGGGCCTGAGCCCGGACTGGACCACCGGCAACGTCATCGAGGAGCAGGTCGCGCTGATCCGCGAGCAGGTCGGCGACAAGCGCGCCATCTGCGGCCTGTCCGGCGGCGTGGACTCCGCGGTCGCCGCGGCCCTCGTGCAGAAGGCCATCGGCACCCAGCTGACCTGCGTGTACGTCGACCACGGTCTGATGCGCAAGGGCGAGACCGAGCAGGTCGAGAAGGACTTCGTGGCGGCGACCGGCGTCCAGCTGAAGGTCGTGGACGCGGAGGAGCGCTTCCTCACCGCCCTCAAGGGCGTCTCGGACCCCGAGGAGAAGCGGAAGATCATCGGCCGCGAGTTCATCCGGGTCTTCGAGCAGGCGCAGGCGGAGATCATCGCGGACGAGGGCCCGGAGGTCGCGTTCCTCGTCCAGGGCACGCTCTACCCCGACGTGGTCGAGTCCGGTGGCGGTACGGGTACCGCCAACATCAAGTCGCACCACAACGTCGGCGGGCTTCCCGAGGACCTTGAGTTCCAGCTGATCGAGCCGCTGCGCCAGCTCTTCAAGGACGAGGTCCGGATGGTCGGCCAGGAGCTGGGCCTGCCGGACGAGATCGTCCAGCGCCAGCCGTTCCCCGGCCCCGGTCTCGGCATCCGGATCGTCGGCGAGGTCGACAAGGAGCGGCTCGACCTGCTCCGCGAAGCCGACGCCATCGCCCGCGAGGAGCTGACGGCCGCCGGTCTCGACCGCGACATCTGGCAGTGCCCGGTCGTGCTGCTCGCCGACGTCCGCTCCGTCGGGGTCCAGGGCGACGGCCGCACGTACGGCCACCCGATCGTGCTGCGGCCCGTCTCCTCCGAGGACGCGATGACCGCCGACTGGTCGCGACTGCCGTACGACGTCCTCGCGAAGATCTCGACGCGCATCACGAACGAGGTCGCGGACGTCAACCGGGTCGTCCTCGACGTGACGTCGAAGCCGCCGGGCACCATCGAGTGGGAGTAATCCCCCCAGGCAGCCAGGCAGCCAGACAGCCAGACAGCCAGGCAGCCAGGCAGCCGGGTAGCCGGGTGGGTCCGGTCAGCCCCGGGGCTCAGGTCCGCTTGAGGGTGCGCACCGGCACTCCGGGCTTCCAGATCTGGACGACCAGATACGTGTCGTCCTCGACGTAGGTCCGTACGACCTCCGTCAGTTCGGTGCGGAAGAGGTGGAACGGCTCCGGCGGTTTCACCTCTTCGGTGTATCCGGCCTTCTCCGCCGGGTCCTGGACCTCGACGGCCCGGCCCGCGATCCGTACGTCGCCGCCGGCCATCTCCGTACCCGGCCCCGGATTCGCCTGCAGGGCGAACCGCGGGTCCCGCCGCAGGTCCAGCGCCTTGAGGGAGTCCGGCATCATGCCGAGCCACAGCTCCCCGCTCAGGAAGCGCACCTCAAGGCCGGAGGTGCGGGGCGACCCGTCCTTGCGGAGGGTCGCGACGATGTGGTGCGTGAAGGCCGCGAACCGTTTCTCGACGGTCCCGGCGAGATCCCGCTCCGCGGCCACGAAGGCCGCCCAGTTCGACGTCGTGCGAGTCATACGACGAGTGTGGCGCCGATACCCGACATCTAGTGTCGCCTTTTCGGCAGCGAGTTCCGCAGGCCGGTCCTGCGGGAGTTGCGGCCGGCCGACCGCAGGCGCCGGGCCAGCCGCTCCTTCCGCATCATCTCCAGGCGCAGGAGGACCGCGAACACCGCGGCCATCGTGGCGCCCGCGGCGAGCGAGGCCGTCCAGCCCGCGGGGATCAGCAGCAGCGCCATGAGGGTCGCGCTGGCGGTCATGAAGACGGCCTTGCGGCGCCAGTCGAGGTCGTCGTCCAGGGCGTCGAACTCGATACGGGCCTTGAGCAGATCCACCGTCGGCGCCACGTCCGGCAGGGGCTTCAGGGTGCCCGGACGCATACCCGGGGTGCGGCCCGCGGCGAGCCTGCTGAGAGCCGCCGTACCGCGCTCGCGGGCCTCGGGCCGGGGGTCGCGGACCAGCCGGACCTGAAGGACCTGGCCGACCCTGCTCGACCTCTCGTACCGGAAGCCGTACTGCACGGCGATGTAGGTGAGTGCGGCGAGGCGGCGTGGGGATCCGCCCTGGTCGTCCAGGACGACCACGTCGCGCGTGGCGAGCTGTCTGAGCATGCCGGCGATGAGGCGTTCGGTCTTCTTCATGGGCGGCGGGGACGGCAGGGGCGGCACGGGTGGAACGGTGATGCGGTCGCGGCGTGCGGTCCGCGCAGCGTGTGGGGAAGGCTGTGCACGGGGGGTTCCTCCAGGGGCGTCGGCGCATGGGCCCGACGAGTGTGACGGCTCCGGTCAGGCAGACCGGCGATCTCGTACAACGGTTGTGCACTCTCTTCTTCGACACCTCTGTTCTCCTGCGCTGACCGCCGGTAACTTCCCGCCCGTAAACACGTACGGAGTCCGCCCCTCAGGGCTGGAGGACATATGCACGGGCCCACGCCGCCCCTGCCCCTTCCCACCGACAGACTGCGGTTCGCGATGCCGCCCATGCACGAGTCGCTCGACGACGAGCGCCGGCACCGCAAGGAACGTCTCGCGGGCGCGCTGCGGCTCTTCGGGCGCCTCGGGTTCGAGGACGGGGTCTCCGGCCACATCACCGCGCGGGACCCGGAGTACAGCGACTGCTTCTGGGTCAACCCGTTCGGGATGCCCTTCAAGCATGTCACCGTCGGCGATCTGGTGATGGCCAACGAGGACGGGCAGGTGCTGGAGGGCCGCTATCACGTGAACCAGGCCGCGTTCACCGTGCACGCCCAGGTGCACGCGGCCCGGCCCGACGTCGTCGCGGTCGCCCACTGCCACTCGGTGCACGGGCGCGCGCTGTCCGCGCTCGGCGAGCTCCTCGACCCGATCACCCAGGAGAGCTGCGCGTTCTACGAGGACCACGCGCTGTACGACGCGTACTCGGGGGTCGCCGTGGACGCCGAGGAGGGGCGGCGGATCGCCACCGCGCTCGGCTCGTTCAAGGCGCTCGTGCTGCGCAACCACGGACTGCTGACGGTCGGCGACTCGGTGGACGCGGCGGCCTGGTGGTTCCTGTCGATGGAACGGTCCTGCCAGGTGCAGCTGACCGCGTGCGCGGCGGGGCGGCCGGTGCTGATCGACCACAAACAGGCGGTCGCGACACGGGAACAGACCGGCGGAGACCTGGTGGCGTGGATCAACTACCAGCCGCTGTGGCAGGACATCAGCCGCAGCGAGCCGGATCTGCTGTCCTGACGGCCCGCCGTTCTGATGCGGTTCGCTCATGAGACCTGCCGTGCCGAGAGCCGTTTCACCCCAACCGGCGGTCGCCTCGCTAGAAGTCGCGGAGCACGGCCGCCTTCGTCGTCGCGAACTCCTCGTCGGTGAGCACGCCGTCGCGGTGCAGTTCGCCCAGCTCACGCAGCCGGCGCAGGAGTACGTCGTGGAGGTCCTGCGGGGCTGTCGGGGATGCCTGGGGTGTCTGCGGCCGGGACGACGCCACGGAGTCCTGGACGGCGGCCAGGAGGCGGGGCGGATCCCCGCGCGCCGGCTCGGCGGCCCGGACGGACGGGTGCGGGAGGCGGGCCATGACCGCGGTGGCGACGAGGGCCGTGAGCAGGTCGCGGCGCGCGCTGCCCCACAGGTCGAGGGCGAACGGGTCCTTCTCCGGCGGCAGCTTGGAGAACACCGAGTCGTGCGTCACGAACCGCAGGAAGCCGTCCTCGTAACCGGAGTTGGGCAGCCACTCCACCTGTACGAGATCGGGCAGGCCGATGATGCGCGGGCCCGTCGCGCGCTTCACCCGGTCCGAGGTGTCGCTCCAGTCGATACGGACCCTGGCTCCGTCGAAGGAGACCGTGCCGTCGCTGGAGCGGACCGAGACGGGCACGGGCGGGCCGGGCAGGAGATACGCCTTTGCCGGTTCCTTGGGGATCTGTTCGATGAGCAGGGCGTGCCGGATCTCCTCGGCGACGTACTCCGCGACGCCCGAACGGTCGATGTCCACGGACAGCCGGTACGGGTCCGCCGCGTCGGGCAGCCGGCCCCCGGTCGCCTGGAGGAGCGGGTCGGCGCCCTCCCGGAGTCTCAGACGCAGCCGGCCGCGCTTGCGTTCGGGCTCGTAGACGACGCCCGCGACCGCTTCGAGGGGCACGGCGATCTCTCCGTACGTCTGCCGGAACAGCGGCACGGAACGGTGCAGCCCCGGGGTGATCCGGACCGTGCTGCCGTCGAAGGCCCAGGTCCCGTCGCGCTGGATGATCTCGGCCATACGGGAATTCTCGCAGCCGGGTCAACACGGGGGTGGAGGGTTCACCCGCGCTGACCGGACCTGGCGGACGCGAGGGGTGTGCGGTACGGCACAATGCGCTGTCGTCACAAGGCAGTTGTGCGGCTGCGCAGTTGTGCGGTGGGCGGGTGTACGGCCGATGGATATTCGACGGAGCGGTGCGGAAGGCGGCAACGGGCGTGGCGGTGCAGGAGGCTGGACAGGGCACGGGGCTCGACCCCGGCCGGGGTCACGGTCGGGGCGGGCACGAGGGCGGCTGCGCCTGCGGGGACTGTCCGCACGGGGCACGCGAGGGCCATCGGCGGGCCGTCGCCGCGTTCCTCTCCAAGCGGGACGAACTGGCGTCGGGACACGGGCTGCCGGCCGCGGTCGCGTACTCGGCGGGGGCCTCGCGGCAGTGGGTGTCGGACGAGCTGACCCAGTCCGCGGACCTCGTCGCCGAACGCGGCCGGGCCGAGGGGGAGGTCTGGCTCGGCCTCGTGTGGCGGCGAACCGTCATGACCGTATGGGCTCTTGTGGTCGTCCTGCTGCTGGTGCAGACGCTCACCGCCATCGGGGCGGGCTGGACGTCCGCGCGCACCGCGGGACTGCTCGCGGCGGTCGTCGTGGCCGCTCTGCTGACCGTGGCCTCGTGGTTCCACCGGGCGCGCGGCGGAGTGCTGGCACCGGTCATCGGTGAGGACAACCGGCTCTCCACCTCCCGTGTGGTGGCCGGCGGCTGGGTGCTGTTCGTCGTCTACGCGGTCCTGGTGCTGGCGGGACGGCTGGCCGGCGCGTCCTCGCACGCCGAGCGGGACTCCCTGATCGCCGGGCTCGAACTCGCCCGGGGCGCGGGCATCGTGACCGTCCTCGCCGTCGTGTGCGCGATCGCCGTCCTGGTGCGCCGGGTGGTGGGGCTGCGGGTCCTCGGACAGCGGCTGCAGAAGGTACGGGCCGACCGGCCCCGCGCCGCCGACCTGCTGACCGACGACTCCGGACGCGGCAGCTTCGCGGACACGCAGTACGCCGTACTGGGCGCCGTCGCCCTCGTGTTCGCCGCGGTACGGCTGGCCCGGCGGCCCGAACAGCTCCCGGACCTGCCGTGGGGGCTCGCCGTGGTGGTTCTGATCTCGGCCGCCACCTATGTCGCCGCGAAGTACGCCGAGGGCGGCCGGCCGGTGATCCTCTCGGTCGTCCGCTCGCGCGAGGCCGGCGACCTGGACGCGCCGATCAGGACCGGCGACGACATCGAGATCCGGGGCGCCGGATTCGTGCCGCCCGGCGCGCAGAGCGCGGACCGGCTGTCGCGGATGGTGGTGCGGATCGGCGCGGTGCACGTGCACGTGCCGCTGGTTCCGGTGCCGGGCGGTTTCAGCAACCCCTCCGACGCGGTGCTCACCGTGCCGGTGCCCGCGGACGTGGAGCCGGGGCGGGTGGAGGTACAGGTCGTCACCGCGGCGGGTGTGGAGACGAACCGTGTGGAGATCGACGTGACGGACTGACGGCCGCCTCCGGCCTCCGCGCCGGACGACCACCCGACCGGCCCCTCCCCGCGGGACCGCGTGCACGCAGGGAATTCCCGCCCTTCAGGGGATCAAAGGGGATGTTCGGGTGGACGTGGTGAAAATTTGTGGGTCCGCCCTTGAGCGAGGACCGGCCGCCGTACGTATTGTCTTGTTGAGGGGTGAACCGTTCGGCGGTTGAGAGGTGGCGGAGGGCTCATGGCTCACGGCATGCGGATGGACACGCACTCCGGATACGCGGACGACGGCGGCGGTGGCGACTGGCGGGACACCGCCACGCGGTACGCCCTGCTGCCCCTGCGTGTCTTCCTCGGCGTCACCTTCATCTACGCGGGGATCGACAAACTCACCGACAGCGCGTTCATGTCCGACTCCGGGGCGGGCTCGATCGGCGACATGATGCGCGCGGTCCGTGACTCGTCGGCCATTCCCGCCCTCATCGACCTCTCCCTCAAGAACCCCGTCGGCTTCGGCTACGCCATCGCCTTCGGCGAGCTGGCGGTGGGCATCGGCACCCTGATCGGCCTGCTGGCCCGCCTCGCCGCGTTCGGCGGGGCGCTGATCTCCCTCAGCCTCTGGCTCACGATGAGCTGGGCCGCGGACCCGTACTACTACGGCAACGACCTCCCCTACCTGATGGCCTGGCTGCCCCTCGTACTCGCCGGAGCGGGCGTGTTCTCGGTGGACGCGATGCTCCGGTCCCGCCGAAGGCGCAGGACGGGCGCCTACTAGGCGGGCGGGCCCCGGCTTCGCCCACCGGGCAGGCACCGGCCGCGCCTGCTGGACAGGCCACCGGCCCCCGTCGCCTACCGGGCAGGTCACCGACCCGCCCGGTCCCGAGCCGGGTGGGGGCAGTGCTCAGCCCGAGGTGCCCGTGCCGTCGTGTGCGGGCACCGCGCGGCGCCGGTGGCGCCGCCGAATCCCGTGGGACACGCTGCCCGTCACAGCCGCCAGGCACAGACCTCCCGTGACGAGGGGGATCACCGCGAACCACGGGGTCTCCCAGAGGCCGCCCGCGTCACCGGCGTAGACGCCGCCCGTGAGGGTGAGGAAGAAGCCCGCCACCAGCCGCCCCGGCTTGAATTCATGACGCAGCACGGGCCATCTCCGCCTGTCCGACGCCGACTTCGAGAGTGAGGTCGAGCGTGCCGCCGTCCTTGCTCCCGTCCGCGGGCGTGAGTGTCAGTTCCTTGTGCTTGCCGGGAGCCACGTCCACGTCCTGCTTGTCGTCACCGGGCAACTGGATGTCGCCGACGCCCACTTCGACGGTCAGCCGCACCGTCGCGTCCTTCGGTACGACGACCTTGAGCCGGCCCATGCCCACCTCGGCGTTCGTCGTCACGGTCCGGCCCCTGCCGAGGTCGATCCGGCTGAGATCGAGCGTGCCGACGCCCGTGCCGAGGTCGTACTGCTCCTGTACGGCGGCCACCGTGGCCGGCGACCAGTCCACTCGCTCCCAGTGGGTGGTGATGTCCTTCGGCAGCACCGCCGAGCACGCCAGCAGCCCCGCCGTGACGATCGCGAGGAAGATCGTCCCCGCTCCCGTACGCCCACGGAACGAGCTGACCGCTATGCCCAGGCCGAACACGGCGAGCGCACAGGCCAGCCCGGTCTGCAGGCTGGCGCCGAACGTCCGCTCGTCCCAGGTCAGGCGCGTACCGATCGCGCCCGCGAGGAAGGCGAGCAGGAACACCCGGCCACCGATCCCGCTGGGGCCGCGCGGCTTGGCGTCCCGCGTCGGTATGCCCCGGTCGGTGCCGCCGCCCTGCGCGATGGTGATCGCCGCCGCGATGTCCCGGTCCCGTGTGCCCTTGGGGCCCCACAGATAGCCCGTGCCGCCCTCGTACGTCCCGTCCTTGACGATGGGCTCCCGCCACCAGGAGGGGAAGGCGGCGGGCACGGGCGGTGCCTGCGCCTCGGGCGGAGCGTCGGCGACGGCCTGCGCGGCGATGGGGCTTCCCCGGCCCGGGCGCACCCGGGAGCTGGGGGACGGGTCGGGGACGTCGGTGCGCTGCCGCGACCAGTAGCCGGCGCCCGCGAGGAGCAGCGAGAGCGTCGCCGCGAAGGTGAGCACGCTCGCGTTGTTCAGCATGGAGAGGAACACACCGCAGCCGACCAGGGCGAACAGCACGCCCGCCAGCGCCTGGCCGTCGACGCGGCCGGTGAGGAGCTTGCGCACCTCGTTCTCCTCGTCGTCGTCGTACGCGACGAAGAGCCAGGCGAAGCCGTAGAAGATCAGGCCGAGGCCGCCGATCGCGGAGAGCACCGCGAGCACGATCCGGAAGATCACCGGGTCCATGTCGCACTGCCGCCCGAGCCCCGCGCACACACCGCCCAGCAGTTTGTGCCGCCGGTCGCGCCGGAACCCGCGCGGGACCTCGGGCGCCACCGGCTCCTCGGGCGTCAGCGGGTCCTCGTGCGCGCTCCTTCCCCCGGGCGCACGCGGCTCCTCACCGGCGGCGGGCGCCGGGGCGTCCGCCGGGGGCACGGAGTCCGCCGCGGGCACGGAGTCCCGCGGCCCGGCACCCGGGTCTTGGCCCGCGCTCGGGCCCGGGCCAGGACCGGGGCCGGGGTCCGGCCCGGGTCCCGGATGCGCCGAGGCGTGCTGCTGATCGCTCATACGTCCATGGTGACGGCCGAGACGGCCCGGCGGCAGTCGGAACGACCCTGGCCGAACCCTGAAATCCACCCCGGCGCGACCCTCATGCCGTTCGGGGCCGGGTTCGAAGATCAGGGGAGTCTCGGGGGTCGACCCTGATGCCCGGCGGGGCCCGGCATGTGAACATCGATGGCATGCCGGACGCCGCAGCCCTGACCGTCGAGGACCCGCGGCCTCCGCGCAAGCTCTACCGCAGCAGCGACGGACGCTGGCTCGGGGGCGTGGCGCGGGGGCTCGCCGGGCATCTCGGCCTGCCCGTGATCTGGCTGCGGCTGATCTTCGCGGGCCTGTTCATGTCGGACGGCCTGGGCGCCCTGCTGTACGCGGCGTTCTGGTTCTTCGTCCCTCTCGGAGTCGGCGGCGTGGACGCCGAGAGGCCCCCCGCCCTCGCCACCGAGACCGCCCCCGACGGCCGCCGCAGGCTCGTGGCCCGCAAGCCCGACAAGGGCCAGATCGTCGCGCTGCTCGCGATGGTCGTGGTGGCCCTGATCTTCGTGGGGAACGTGGATCTGAGCGGCGGCGCCAAGGCCTACCTCTGGCCCACCGTCCTCGTCGGCGCGGGCGTGGCCCTGGTCTGGCGCCAGGCGGACAACGCGCGACGGGCCCGCTGGATGGAGGTCGGCCGCCGCAAGCGCACGATCACCCTGCTCCGCTCCGCGGCCGGTGTCCTGCTCGTCGCCGCGGGAGTCTCCGGGATATTCGTCCTGCAGGGCTCCGCCGCCCACCTCGGTTCGGTCCTGCAGGCCGCGCTCGCCGTCCTCGTCGGGATAGCGCTGCTGGCCGGTCCGTATCTCGTGCGCATGACGCAGGACCTCTCCGAGGAGCGCCTGATGCGCATCCGCGCCCAGGAGCGGGCCGAGGTCGCCGCGCACGTCCACGACTCGGTGCTGCACACCCTCACGCTGATACAGCGCAACGCGGAGAACGCGAGCGAGGTCCGACGCCTCGCCCGCGCCCAGGAGCGTGACCTGCGCAACTGGCTCTACAAACCGGAGGGCACCGGCAAGGACGAGGCGGAGGAGCCCGACACCCTCGCCGAGGCCGTCAAGCGCAGCGCGGCGGAGGTCGAGGACAAGCACGGGGTTCCCATCGAGGTCGTGGTCGTCGGCGACTGCCCTCTCGACGACAGGACCGGGGCCCAGATGCAGGCCGCGAGGGAAGCCATGGTGAACGCGGCCAAGTACGGTGGCGAGGGCGGCGCGGTACAGGTCTTCGCCGAGGTCGAGGGAAGGACCGTCTTCGTGTCGGTCCGGGACCGCGGTCCCGGATTCGATCTGGACTCGATACCCGCCGACCGCATGGGCGTCAGAGAATCGATCATCGGCCGCATGGAGCGCAACGGCGGTACCGCCAGGCTGCGCGCGGTGCCGGACGGCGGCACAGAGGTCGAGCTGGAGATGGAGAGGGCGGAGACATGAGCGACGCGAACGAACCGACCGGAGCGGCCGGCCCGGCCGGATCGGTCGGGCCGAACGGCGGCGCGGCCGGTGCGGGCGCCGGTGCGCCGGACACGAACTCGGCCGGGGACCCGGCCGGTTCCGCGCCCGGGCGGCGGGTGCGCGTGGTGCTCGTCGACGACCACCGCATGTTCCGTACCGGAGTCCAGGCGGAGATCGGGCAGACCGAGCGGACCGGCGTCGAGGTGGTCGGCGAGGCCGCGGACGTCGACCAGGCGGTCACGGTCATCACGGCGACCCGCCCCGAGGTCGTCCTCCTCGACGTCCACCTCCCCGGCGGCGGCGGGGTCGAAGTCCTGCGCCGCTGCTCGCCGTTGATGGCCGACCCCGAGCAGCCGGTCCGGTTCCTCGCGCTGTCCGTGTCGGACGCGGCGGAGGACGTCATCGGTGTGATCCGCGGCGGTGCCCGAGGCTATGTGACGAAGACGATCACCGGCACGGATCTCGTCGACTCCGTCTTCCGTGTCCAGGACGGCGACGCCGTCTTCTCGCCCCGCCTGGCCGGCTTCGTCCTCGACGCCTTCGCCTCCACGGACGCCCCGCCCGTCGACGAGGACCTCGACCGCCTCACCCAGCGCGAGCGGGAGGTCCTGCGCCTCATCGCCCGCGGGTACGCGTACAAGGAGATCGCCAAGCAGCTCTTCATCTCCGTCAAGACGGTCGAGTCCCATGTCTCGGCGGTCCTGAGGAAGCTCCAGCTCTCCAACCGCCATGAGCTGACACGGTGGGCGACGGCGCGAAGGCTGGTCTAGGGCGCCGTGGGCCGGGGCGTCCCCGCCCGTCGTGTGCTGGAGCCGGGCCGGGCGGTCGACGGCGCCCGACGGTGGCGTACGCGCTGTCGGGGTCTCACGCCACCCGCGTGGCCCCGGCGAACGGCATCTCGTCGATCGGGGCCACCCGTACCGGCGCCGACGGGTTGGGGGCGTGCACCATCTGCCCGTTGCCCACGTACATCCCCACGTGGCTGATGCCCGAGTAGAAGAACACCAGGTCACCGGGCTGGAGCTGGGACCGGGAGACGCGTTGGCCCGCGTTGATCTGCGCGTACGTCGTGCGGGGCAGCGAGATGCCCGCGGAGCGGTACGCGGCCTGCATCAGCCCCGAGCAGTCGAAGGCGTCGGGCCCTGTGGCACCCCACACGTACGGGCTGCCGAGCTTCCCGTAGGCGTACGAGACCGCCGCTGCCGCCCGGGAGTCGGGGGCGGTCGTGGATGAGCCCGCACCGAGGCCGCGGGGGGCCGTACCGGAGCGCGAGGCGCGTGCGGTGTCCGGGTCGTCCGCGCCGATGCGGGCCCGTTCCTCGTCCGACAGCCGTGACAGCAGCCGGCGCGCCTCGCCGAGCTTGCCGGTGACCGTCTTCTTGTGCCGCTTCAGATCCGCCTGCCGCGCCTTCAGCGAGGTGAGTTCGATGTGCGCGGCGCCGCGCAACTGATCGATGTCGCGCAGCTGTGTGCGTACACGGGAGACCGAAGAGGCCTGCCGGTCGCCGGCCCGCTCGGCGAACGCGGCGCCGTCCAGGTACTGATCGGGGTCCGAGGAGAGCATCAGCGCCAGCGAGGGATCGATGCCCCCGCCCCGGTACTGCGCCGTCGCCAGCGAACCGAGCGCGTCCCGCTCGGAGTTGAGCCGTGCCGTCTTGCGCGCCGCCTCGTCCTGCAGCGTGCCGAGCCGGTCGGTGGCCTTCGTGGACCTCTCCTTCGCACCGTTGTACTTCTCGGTGGCGACCTCCGCCTCCTGGTAGAGCTTGTCGACCTTCGCCTTCACCTGGGCCGGCGTCAGATCGGGTGCGGCCACCCCCGTCCCGTCGAACCCGGTCGCACTCGCCGCGCCCGCGAGGGCGATGGTGAAGGCGGTGCGGGCCGTACCGCCGCCGAGTGAGCGCTGTCTGGGCTTGCGGTGCGCTGCCACGTGCGTTCCACGTTCCTTCCGTACGGCCGCCGGGGCGCTGGTGCGCCCCGGCGGCGGTTCCAGGGGCTGGTTGCACGTCCGGCGGCGGCCCGCACAGGGGGAGCGGACCGCCGCCGGACTTCGGGCGGTGGTGCCGACTGCCGCCCTGGCCCGGGCGGTTGTGGTGGGGAGCCGGTCACCTGGGGAAGGACGCTAAACCTCGCGACGCGCCGGTGGTAACGGCATGTACGGAAGTGGTGCCACTCGGCCATGAGCTGACCGGGTACGACCGTGATCCGGGCCCGCTGCCACCGACTTGGCGTGGTGGGGTGACCGATGGGCGCGTTGTGGGGGAGCGGCGCGCGCGACGGTGCTATGGGCCCGGCCCGGGGGCCGCCCCGGAACGCGGACGGGGTACGGCACACACGTGCCGTACCCCGTCCGGATGCGGGTGGGCGCCTAGCCCGGCCGCACCACGCTGTGGATCGGCATGTAGTAGATCGACTCCTCGCGGACGTACGCGCCCGGCTTCGGGGCGTGGATCATCATGCCGTCGCCGACGTAGATGCCGACGTGGCTGATGTCGTCGTAGAAGAAGACGAGGTCGCCGGGCTGGGCACTGTCCACGGAGACCGTCGTGCCGGTCTCGACCTGGTCCCACGTGGTGCGCGGAAGGGTCACCCCGGCGGCCTTCCAGGCGGCCTGGGTCAGACCGGAGCAGTCGTACGAACCGGGGCCGCTCGCGCCCCAGACGTACGGCTTGCCGATCTGGGCGCGGGCGAAGGCGAGCGCTTTGGCCGCCTTGGTGCCGGAGGTGGAGTCGGAGCCCGGCGTGCTTCCCGTCCCCGTACCCGTCCCCGTACCCGTGGCGGTTCCCGTGCCCTGCGCCGCCGTCTCCTTGCGGCGGCGCTCCGCGTCGGCCGCCTGCTGCCGCGCCAGCTCGTCCGCCTTGCGCCGGGCCTCGGCCTGCTTCTTCCGCTCGGTCTCGGCGAGGCGGGCCTTCTCCTCGGCGGTCAGCTTCGAAAGGAGTTCGCGCGCCTCGGCGAGCTTCCGCTGGACGTCCGCCTTGGATGTCTTCAGCGTGCTCTGCGTCGTGGTGAGCGCCTCCAGGCCCTCGGACGCCTCCTGCCGCTTCTCCGACGCGCCGGCCCGCTGTGCGACGTAGTCGTCGACGGCCTGCTTCTGGCGGGCGGTCAGCCGGTTCATCAGCTGGGTCTGGTCGAAGTAGTCCTGCGGGTTGTCCGCGAGGAGGAGGGAGGCCGAGTCGGGGGCCGAGGCTCCCGTGCGGTACTGCGCGGTGGCGAACGTCCCGAGTGCCTCGCGCGCGCTGTTGAGCTTCTCCGCGCGCTGCGCCACGTCGTCGAGGAGCGTGACGACGCGCTTGCGCTGCTTGGCGGTCTTCTCCTTGGCCGCGTTGTACTTCTCGGTGGCCGTACCCGCCTGCTGGTAGAGGTCGTCGACCTTCTTCTGGACTTCCTCCGTGCTCGGCCTGGGCTCCGCGGCAGGCGAGGCGTCCGCCGTCTGGGAGAGCAGGGCCACCGAGGTCAGAGCCGCGGTGGCGAGGGCCGGCGTCCGTACGCCCATGGTGGGGGGCCGCGACTTGCGGTGTGGCGCCACGAAGGCGTCTCCTTCCGTCATCCGCCTACCGAGTTAGCTGTCGGGTTCGGGCGAGTGCTTCGGAAGGTTTGCCCTACGGTCCTTCGTCCCGTGAGGAAGCAGGACCGATTCACCCCAGGATCGGTTGGGTCCCCGGTTCCGGAGGCCACGAGGGCAGGCCGGATTCGGCGGAGTCCGCTCGGCCCGGCGTTGTTCGCCGGTGCGGGTCGAGCGGGCTACTCGAAAGTTAGCCAATTCGTGTGGCACCTGTGAAGTTTGATGTGCGATATGCCCGATACATTTTCGTGACCTGGGCCTCGAATCCTGCTCGCCGAGGTCAATTGATTGCGATCTGCAGCGAGTTGTCCCGAGTGGTGCAGGGGTGGGGCGGCCGTGTCGTGGAGTGGCGAACTCCACGCGCCTCCGCGTGGTTGGAGGGGTTGGTCGCCAATCGGCCAGACCTGTCGGGGCGGGGCGAGCGTCCAGGTGATCCGGGTGATTCTCGTGATCCGGGTGATCCGGGCAATGCGTACGGGCTGTCGACGGGGTGTCCGGCCTGTCTCGTCCGGGTTATACGTACGTCACCCGCCGGGTGCTCATGTACGAGGCGAAGTTCCCTGTCGGCCGGGTGGCCGGACGGTCGGGTGGGCGGACGGTCGGGCAGTCGCGGAAAGTGGCGGGGCCGTCATTGTGGGTGAAGGTCTGCCCGCTGGTCGTCCGGGACGGATTCCGCCGAGTTTCCGGGGTGGCGGCGGGGTGTCAGTGGGGGCGCCTAGACTCGGAGAGCGATGAGCAGCCTCTTTGATGACAGCTTCCTGGCGGACCTCCAGCCCCCTCCGGCCCATGAGGACGAGCCCCCGCCGCCGCCCGACGACGAGGAGCCGGACCACGCTCCGGACGACCTGTTCGGCGGGCGCTTCGACGTGCCTCCGAGCAGGGACGGGTTCTACCGCGACGGCGCCCCCCGGCCGCTCGTGGACCCGGCCGCGCTCCTGGACGGGCTGAACGAGAACCAGCGCGCGGCGGTGGTCCACCACGGCTCACCCCTGCTCATCGTGGCCGGCGCCGGCTCCGGCAAGACCCGGGTGCTCACCCACCGCATCGCGCACCTGCTGGGCGAGCGCAAGGTGCACCCCGGCGAGATCCTCGCGATCACCTTCACGAACAAGGCCGCGGGCGAGATGAAGGAGCGCGTCGAGCAGCTCGTGGGCCCGCGGGCGAACGCGATGTGGGTGATGACCTTCCACAGCGCCTGCGTGCGGATCCTGCGCCGAGAGAGCAAGAAGCTCGGCTTCACGTCGTCCTTCTCGATCTACGACGCCGCCGACAGCAAGCGCCTCATGGCCCTGGTCTGCCGTGACCTGGACCTCGACCCCAAGCGCTTCCCGCCGAAGTCCTTCAGCGCCAAGATCTCGAACCTGAAGAACGAGCTGATCGACGAGGAGGACTTCGCCGCCCAGGCCTCCGACGGCTTCGAGAAGACCGCCGCCCAGGCCTACGCGATGTACCAGTCGCGGCTGCGCGAGGCGAACGCGCTCGACTTCGACGACCTGATCATGACGACGGTCAACCTCCTGCGTGCCTTCCCGGACGTCGCCGAGCACTACCGCCGCCGCTTCCGCCACGTCCTTGTGGACGAGTACCAGGACACGAACCACGCGCAGTACTCCCTCGTCAGGGAGCTCGTCGGCAGCGCCACGGACCCCGTGGCGCACCCCGAGGACGTGCCGCCGTCGGAGGGCGACCTCCCGCCGGCCGAGCTGTGCGTCGTCGGTGACGCCGACCAGTCGATCTACGCCTTCCGCGGCGCGACCATCCGCAACATCCTCCAGTTCGAGGAGGACTACCCGAACGCGACGACGATCCTGCTGGAGCAGAACTACCGCTCCACGCAGACGATCCTGACCGCCGCCAACGCGGTCATCGAGCGCAACGAATCGCGCCGCCCGAAGAACCTGTGGACGAACGCGGGCGCGGGCGCGCGCATCACGGGCTATGTCGCCGACACCGAGCACGACGAGGCGCAGTTCGTCGCCGAGGAGATAGACCGTCTCACCGACGCGGGCGACGCGAAGGCCGGCGACGTCGCCGTCTTCTACCGCACGAACGCCCAGTCCCGTGTCTTCGAAGAGATCTTCATCCGGGTCGGCCTGCCCTACAAGGTCGTCGGCGGCGTCCGCTTCTACGAGCGCAAGGAGGTCCGGGACGTCCTCGCGTACCTGCGGGTGCTCGCGAACCCCGAGGACTCCGTACCGCTGCGCCGCATCCTGAACGTGCCCAAGCGCGGTATCGGCGACCGCGCCGAGGCGATGATCGACGCGCTCTCCCAGCGCGAGAAGATCAGCTTCCCGCAGGCGCTGCGCCGCGTCGACGAGGCGTACGGCATGGCGGCCCGCTCGACCAACGCCGTCAAGCGGTTCAACACGCTGATGGAGGACCTCCGTACGATCGTCGAGTCCGGCGCCGGACCGGCGACCGTCGTGGAGGCGATCCTCGAACGCACCGGCTATCTCGCCGAGTTGCAGGCCTCCACCGACCCGCAGGACGAGACCCGCATCGAGAACCTCCAGGAACTCGCCTCCGTGGCGCTGGAGTTCGAGCAGGAGGCGGCCGGTGGCGCGGGCGTCGTCGCGGGTGCGGATGCCGGTGCGAATGAGGGAGAGGCCGAGGGAGAAGGAGAGGCCGAGGGCGGTACGCCGACCGGGCTCGCCGCGTTCCTGGAGCGGGTGGCCCTGGTCGCCGACTCCGACCAGATCCCCGACGAGGACGAGGACGGCTCCGGAGTCATCACCCTCATGACCCTGCACACCGCCAAGGGCCTCGAATTCCCGGTCGTCTTCCTGACCGGTATGGAGGACGGCGTCTTCCCGCACATGCGCGCCCTCGGCCAGACCAAGGAGCTGGAGGAGGAGCGCCGGCTCGCGTACGTCGGCATCACCCGCGCGCGTGAACGGCTGTATCTGACGCGGGCGTCGATGCGCAGCGCGTGGGGGCAGCCCTCGTACAACCCGCCGTCCCGATTCCTTGAGGAGATCCCGGACGCGCATCTGGACTGGAAGCGCACGGGCTCCATGGGAGCGGTGGCCTCCGGCCCGGTCGGCGGTGTGGCGGCCTCCTTGTCCTCCTCCCGCTCCCGTTCGGCGGCCTCGGGCGCGTCCGGCTTCGCGACGCGGCGTGGTTCCGCGGAGAAGCCCGTGGTGTCGCTGGCTGTCGGAGACCGGGTCACCCACGACCAGTTCGGCCTCGGCACGGTGGTCGGAGTGAAGGGCACGGGGGCGAACTCGGAGGCGACGGTCGACTTCGGCGGAGAGAAGCCGAAGCGCCTGCTGCTGCGGTACGCGCCGGTGGAGAAGCTGTAGCGGGCGGAAGCCGGAGCGGGCGGAAGCGCCTGAGCAGGCGGCGGAGTCGGGCAGGGCCGTCGATCGGGCGGCTCCGCCGGTCCGACGGCCGTGTGCCGTCGGACGTTCGCGGTCCGGCTAGGTGGGGTCGATTCCGTGGCTGCGCAGCCACGGGAGCGGGTCGATCGCCGAACCGCCGCCGGGGCGGACCTCGAAGTGGAGGTGCGGGCCGGTGGAGTTGCCGGAGTTGCCGGAGTACGCGATCGGGTCGCCGGCCTTCACGACCGTCCCCGAGGCGACCTTGTACGTGGAGAGGTGGCAGTACCAGGTCTCCGTGCCGTCCTTGGCCGTCAGGACGATCATGTTCCCGTAGGCACTGTTCCACTGCGTGCGGACGGTGCCGTCCGTCGCGGCCATCACCGTCGTGCCGTACGAGACGGGGAAGTCGATACCGGTGTGCACGGACATCCAGTTGACGCCGGCCTGGCCGTAGTAGGCGCTGAGCCCGTGCCGCGCGACCGGCAGCGCGAACTTCGGCCGCAGTCGCTCCTTGCGGGCCGCGTCGGCCGCCGCCTTCTGCTTCTCGGCGGCCTGCTCGGCCTTCAAGTCGATACGTTCCTGCGTGCGGCTCGCCCGGTCCGCGAAGTCGTCCGCGTCCGCGGAGAGGCTTTCGAGCTGGGCGTCCAGCTTGTTGTTCGCGGCCGACGGCTTCACGGCGCTCGCATCGGGTGCGGCGGCCGTCGTCTGGACATCGTCTCCGCCGTCGCCACCGGTCACGGACGCGGCGGCGATGCCGGCGACACCCATCACACACGCCGACGGCACGGCGATCGTCAGCAGCGCGGAACGCTTGGGCGGCGGGCGGCGGCGCGACCGGGAAGCGGAACGGCCCGCCGCGCGGGACGCGGCACGGGACCCCGGCGCGGCGGCGGGAGTGATCTCCTCCACGCCGTCGAGCAGGTCGGGCTCGTCGTCGGGGTGATCGTGGGTGCGAGCGTGAGAGTCGGGATCCGCGTCGGCGAGGGCATCGACATCATCCGTACGGCCGGAGTGTTTGAACTCGCTCTGCGCGGTGACCCGTTCCTCGAAAGGAACCTGCTCGAACGTGGCGGTGGCCTGCTGGTGGAACGCTTCACGCCGGTCGTACGCGTCCTGCCGGTCGTACGACTCGTGTTGGTCGTAGGGATCGTGCTGGTCGTACGACTCGTGTTGCGCCTGCGGGTGAAGCTGGGTGTGGGGCTGGGGCTGCTCGCCGCCGTCCGAGTTCCACGCCGTGGCGTCGTACGTGCCCGTCTCGAAGGTGGGCGCCGTCCACTGCTGGGTGGGTTCGGCCTGCCCGGCCTGCTGCCAGGCGTTCGCGTCCCACTGCCCGGTGCCGTCGGGGCCCGCGGCCTGCGTCGGGATCTCGCCGAGCTGCTGATAACCGGCTTCCGGCCAGACACCGCTCGTGTCGTAGCTGCCGGTCTCGTAGGCGGCGTGGTGCTGGGCCGCGTACGGGTCGTAGTTCAGCGTCTGCTGCCCGCCGGTGGAATCGTTCCAGTTACCGCTGGGTGATGCCCCGGTCGTGGTGCCGTACGAACCCGTTCCGCCGCCGCTTCCGTCGGTTCCGCTTCCGTTGCCGGGCAGATCGCCGAAGAGGGGGTCGGTGTCGAACGTGGCCGCCGCGTAGGCGCCTGTCGTGTCGTAGCCGCCCGTCGTGCCGTACGAGCCGGTGGCGGCAGGGTCGAAACCGGTGGCGGGATATCCGTCGTACATGGTGAAGTCGCCGTACTGGACTCCCTGCTGGCCATGGGACGCGTAATGCGCCGAGGCGGCTTCGGGAGCCGGAGCCGGGGGAGTTACGGTCCCCGACGGGTGACGGTCGTTCACCAACTTCTCTTTCGCCTCGACAACAGGGGCTGGCAGAGCAGTGCGGCGACTGTACCCGGCGGTATGCGGGCGCGACAATCTTCGGCAGGTTTCCTCCTCTCAGGAAACGGGCATTCGGCCGCCTTTCGGCGGAGGATGGGCAGAGCTTTGGCCTTGCGTTCGATGAACGTTCGAAGAAAAGTCGCCTGGGAAGCCGAACCCGGCTTCCGCTCAAGGAGTTTGCGGCCGCTCCCCGTTGCCCCGGTTCGGGACGGATCGCCGCCGGACGTCCGATTCCGGTTGGGCCTTTCCGGTCAGGCCCCGGCTGTGCCCTTCCGGCTGTGTCTCCTCGGCCGAGCGTCTCCGTCCGGATCGCCTCGGCCGGGCCCCTGGTCACGCCACTGTCAGTCCGCCGGTGTGAGCGGCGGCGCGGGCGGTTTCCTCCTCGGCGTCCAGGGCCTGGCGTATGCCGGCCGCGACCGCCGGGTGCACCGGCAGGGCGAGATGTCCGATTCCGCTCACCCGTACGTTCTGCACGAGCAGATCCGGGTGCTCGACGCACGCCGTCTCCAGCGGGTCCATCAGCTGGTCGAGGTCGCTCCAGAAACTCACGAACCGCGTACGGCAGTGCGGGGCGGGCTTGCGCAGCTCCTCAAGTACGCCGGAGCCCGGGCGCATCTGCCGGATGATCGGGTGCGCGTTCATCAGCGGCACGACGCGGGTGCCCGAGTGCGGTGTGCCCAGAGTGACCAGAGTCCGGACGCGGACGTCACCGCCGAGGCGCTGCACGTAATAGCGCGCGATCAGTCCACCGAGACTGTGCCCGACGATGTCCACCTCCTGACGGCCGGTGCGCTCGCAGATCTCCTCGATGTGCCGGCCGAGCAGCTCGGCCGCGGTCCGTATGTCGCAGGTCAGCGGCGAGTAGTTGAGCGACTCGATCTGCTGCCGGCCGTGCTGGGCCAGGGAACGGCGCAGGAGCACGAAGACCGAGCGGTTGTCTATGAAGCCGTGCAGCAGGACGACAGGGGGCTTGTCCGGGGCGGGCAGCCGGGCGGCGTCGGCGGTGCTGTCCGTACAGAGGTCCGGGTCGGGCAGGTCGGCCAGGGATTGCGTGGGGATCGGGGACCGGCGGCGCTCCGGGGCGATGCCGGAGGGGTAGAGGACGAGATGGCCGGCGAGGATCGCGATCTCCAGGGCCGTCGCCTTCAGCAAGGTCAGTGAGAGCCCGGCCAGCCTGGTGGGGAGCAGGCGCTGGCAGAGTGGAATAAGGGGCAGCAGTGCCCTGGTGACCTTCATGGCCGACCTCCCGTCGGCGCACGGCAGGAACCCTCTGTCCCCCGTGTGCCCTCGTGGGAAGCCGATGGGTGAGGACGGCGACGGTGCACGTGCGGTGTGGGTGACACCGGTGGAGCGACGGGGTGCCCGTCGTCGTGCGATCGCCGATGCGCCGCACCACCCCGTCGCGCGGCTGACGGCGCGGAGGTACGGAGACCTCGTAGCGGTTTCCCTTGCGTTCGTCCCGGGTGCGAACCGTGTGTCGCGGTGTGCGGGATCGATGCGCTGCGAACTTGTCCCACCGTGTGATTTCCCCCTCGCCCTCCACCGCGAAACTGCCGGGTACGGGATGCTGGCAATAACGCTCGTTCACTTCTCCGGCCCGTGCGGGGCGGAGCGGCTGTGCCGGGCATGTCCGAGATGGGCGCCGGTCGAAACGGATCCTCGCGGAACGGGTCTCTGGTGAACGGATCTTCGCGGAACGGATCTCCGCAGGTCGGTGCGGTCGGTGCGGTCGGTGCGGTCGGTGCAGTCGGTTCATGGAGGCAGTGATGGGTGTGGCAGCCGGTCCGATCCGCGTGGTGGTGGCCGAACCGGGGCCCGACGGACCCGGTCGCGGGGCTCAGGCCGTGGCGCGGGCGCTGCGGGACGCGGGTATGGAGGTCATCTACGCGGGCCTTCACCGGAGCCCCGAGCACGTCGTGGCCACGGCGATCCAGGAGGACGCCGACGCGATCGGTCTGACCGTCCCGTCCGGCGCGCACAGCACGCTGTTCACCGCGGTCGTCTCGCTCCTGCGGGAGCGCGACGCCGAGGACATCAAGGTGTTCGGCGGCGGGGTGATCCCCCCGGCCGACGTCGCGGCGCTCAAGGCGGACGGGGTTGCCGAGATCTTCCCGCCCGGGGCCGCGGTGACGGATGTCGTGGAGTGGGTACGGGCCAACGTCCGACAGCCCGCGTAGGGCTCCGCCGGGTTGGCGGGGGGTGGGGGCGGTTCGTGCGAGTGGGTGGGAGCGGGTCGGTTGTGGCTGGTCGCGCAGCTCCTCGCGCCCTGGGCGATGGGGGTTTGAGTGGGCGGATCGGTCGGGGTGCTTGGGGTGTGTGGGTGGGTGCGGGCCCGTGGGGGCTGGTCGCGCAGTTCCTCGCGCCCCTGGGTGGGCGGGTCGGTGCGGAGGGCGTTCGGCAGCCGGGGCCGGGCGGTCGTGGCGGGCGGGGTCACGGTTCGGTTAGTTCTGTCTGGATTGCCGCGCGTAGGCGCAGTGTGGTGACCAGGCGCTGGAAGGATTCGGCCCAGTAGCCTCCGGCGCCCGGCGCCGCGTTCTCCGATTCGTCGGGGACGGCTGTGAGCGCTTCGAGACGGACGGCCTCCGCCGGGTCCAGACAGCGTTCGGCCAGTCCCATGACCCCGCTGAAACTCCATGGATAACTCCCCGCGTCCCGCGCGATGTTGAGCGCGTCCACCACCGCCCGCCCCAACGGGCCGGCCCAGGGCACCGCGCACACCCCGAGCAGCTGGAACGCCTCCGACAGCCCGTGCACGGCTATGAACCCCGCCACCCACTCGGCCCGCTCCCCGGCCCCCAGGGTGCCGAGCAGCTTCGCCCGCTCGGCGAGGGACACCGCTCCAGGCCCGCCCGCCTCCGGCGCCGCCGACGTCCCCAGCAGCGCTCTGGACCAGGAAGGGTCCCCCTGCCGCACCGCCGCCCGGCACCACGCGGCATGCAACTCGTCCCGCCAGTCGTCGGCCACGGGGAGCGCCACGATCTCCTCCGGCGTGCGCCCGCCGAGCCGCCGCGACCAGGTGCCGAGCGGCGCCGACTCCACCAACTGGCCCAGCCACCAGGACCGTTCCCCCCGGCCGGCCGGAGCCTTGGAGACCACACCGTCCCGCTCCATGCCGGGATCGCACTCGTGCGGCGCCTCCACCGCTATCGTCGGCGTCCCGCGCGTGTGGTCGATCGCGACGCAGGACCCCGCCCGCTCCGCCATCCGCCCGGCGAGCGCCGAGCCGGGCAGCGCGGACAGCAACTCGGCCGCGGTGGCCCGCACATTGCGGCTCCGGTCGGCCAACGCCCCCTCCAGGAAGGGCTCGTCCGCCGCACCCAGTCCCGTCCGCAACGAGTCGAGGAACATCAGCCGGTCCTCGGCACGCTCCGACGCCCACGTCGTGGCGAGCAGGTCCCGCGCGGCCGCCGCGTCCCGCGCCCGGACCGCCGCCAGGAGCGCCACCCGCTCGGCGAACAGCCCCTCCTCCCACAGGGCGCGTATCCGCTCGGGCTCCTCGGGCCCGGGCAGCACCGCCCCGCCGCCCGGCGCCGCCCGCAGCGCGAACCGCCAGTCCGTGTTCAGCCGGGCCAGCCACAGGGCGCGCGGCCCCGCGAACGCCAGCACCGCAGGCCGGATGTCCGTACGCCCCCGAGCCGCGTCCAGCAGAGCGGGCAGCGCCTGCGGAGGAGCCGCGTAACCGTGCCGGTTGGCCGTCGCGAGCCACTGCGGGAGCAGCTCCATGAGATCGGGAGCCGTCCCCCTGCGGCCCCCGCTCCCCGCCCCCGGCCGGTCGGCGAGCAGCATCGTCAGCCGGCGTGCCGCCGCCGGCGGCAGCGCGGGACGAGAGTCCTCCGCCGCGGGTTCGACCCGGGCCGCCGCCCGCCCCGGCCGCATCCCGGCCCGGCGCCGTACGGTCTCCATCGCCGCCGCGTCCAGCAGCGCCGTCGGTGCGTCGCGCCCGGCCGTGACTCCCGGCGGCGTACGCCGTGTGGTCCCCAGCAGGGCCACGGTCACGAGCTCCTCCCAGTGGCTTCCGGCGGGCGCCCCTGTGGGAGCGGGGGTACTGGGCATGAGCGTCCCTTTCGTCATGGGCGCCCCTTCCACGGGGCGGTGAGAAGGCCGGAGCGCGGTGCCGTCAGCACAGGGTCACCGCCTCGCCCGGGCCTTCCGGCCAGGCCGTGAGAGGGGAGAAGCCGCGGTGGCCGCACTCTCCGAAGACCGTCACCGGAGCGCCCCCGGAGAGGGCGACCAGGCGCCACAGGCCGGAGCGGGACCTGGCGGCCGGGGTGAGAGGCAGGGCGAGCTCTCCGTCGGCGTCCGCCAGCTGCCAGTCGTCGCCGTCCGGAGTCGGTACGACGCGGGCGAGCGTCACGGGTCGTGACTCCAGCCACGGGTCGTCCCGGAGCGCCTCGCCGTACCGGGCCACGGCCCGCGCCACGTCCACCCCGGGCGGCCGGAACCCCGTGGGCGCCGGAGCGGCGAACCGCTCGCCCAGCGCCCCCCGCAACTGCCCCGCACCCGGATACGCGGACACCTCCGCGTCCAGCGTCAGCCCGACGGGCAACGACAGCTCCGGCGCGCGCCCGGCCGCCCCGTACGAGAGAAGCAGGGCCGTGCGCCCCGACTCGGCCCCGTGCAGCCAGACACGGCGGGTCGTGAGGCGGCTGTCCGCGGTGTCGTACTGGGCCAGCACCAGCCACCGGTCGCGCACCGGCGGGCCGTCCGCCGAGCCGGGCAGCCCGATCCGGGAACGGACCGTCGCGGCCAGCCCCTCGGGCAGCGCGGCACGGCGCAGCCACCCCTGGTCGAGGAGGTGCAGCAGCGCGCACTCCTCCAGCAACCGCACCGGCCAGCCGGGCCCGGACGACGGTATGGCACCCAACTCGCGCACCCGCGCCGCCAGTCCCGGTGCCTGCGCGTCGACCATGCGGGCCGCCGTCTCCTCCCACAGCCCGTACCCCGCCTGTTCCGCCGAGGCCAGACCGCCCCGCAGCAGATCGGTCAGCCGCTGCTCCAGCTCCGACGCCCCCGTGGTGATCCACTCGGCGCGCCGCTCGGCCCTGCGCCGTGCCGCCTCCGGATCAGCCGCGGGCGACGAACCGGCCGCGCCCTCCGCCCGCTTGTCGTCCGCGCGCTTGCGCCTGCCCTCGATCCACTCGTTCGCCCAGTCCGGCACCTGCCCCCGCGGCACCGCGCCGTCCTCGCCGGACCAGAGCAGCAGCAGCCCCAGCGCGTGCTTGCACGGGAACTTGCGGCTCGGGCAACTGCACTTGTACGCGGGCCCGGTGGAGTCCGCGATGTCGATCACCGTCCGGTACGGCTTGCTGCCGCTTCCCCTGCACAGTCCCCATACCGCCCCCTCGTCGGAACTGCCCGCCTCGGACCACGGCCCGGCCGCGCCGAGCTTGCTGCCCGCCTTGCGTGACGCGGTGTCAGGCGCCAGTGCCAGCACCTGATCCGCGGTCCAGCGCACCCCCTGCTGAGTCATGCGTCCGAAGGTAGATCCCACCACTGACAATCGCCTGTGATGGAGGCGTTTATGCAGGTCAGAGCCGATTGTCAGTGGCGTGGTGCACGGTGGAACCAGATCCGAACCGGCCGAGCCGCAAGGGGGACCGCTCCATGTCCGTGTCCGTCGACCCGACATCCGTCGACCCGAACCACCACCAGTCCGGCCCCGCGCCCACGAGCGGGGGCGGAGCCGGGTCCGAAGGCGCGCGTACGTCCGCGGTCGTGTCCGCGCCGGACAAGGGCGAGGAGCTGCGGCCACACGCCGAGGACGCGTTCGCCGCCGAGCTCGCCGCGCTGGCCGCGCAGGACGACCGCCCGCGCCCCGCCCGCTGGCGGATGTCACCGTGGGCCGTCGCGACGTACCTGCTGGGCGGCACGCTGCCGGACGGCACGGTGATCACGCCGAAGTACGTGGGACCGCGCCGCATCGTCGAGGTCGCCGTGACCACGCTCGCCACCGACCGGGCGCTGCTCCTGCTCGGCGTACCGGGTACGGCGAAGACATGGGTGTCCGAGCATCTGGCCGCGGCGGTCAGCGGTGACTCCACCCTCCTCGTGCAGGGCACGGCCGGCACACCGGAGGAGGCGATCCGCTACGGCTGGAACTACGCGCAACTGCTCGCGCACGGCCCGAGCCGGGACGCCCTGGTGCCCAGCCCGGTCATGCGGGCGATGGCGGAGGGCATGACGGCCCGGGTCGAGGAGCTGACCCGCATCCCCGCCGACGTACAGGACACGCTCATCACGATCCTGTCGGAGAAGAACCTGCCCATACCGGAGCTGGGCTCGGAGGTGCAGGCCGTGCGGGGCTTCAACCTCATCGCGACGGCCAACGACCGCGACCGCGGGGTGAACGACCTGTCGAGCGCCCTGCGCCGCCGCTTCAACACGGTGGTGCTGCCGCTGCCGGAGAGCGCCGACGCCGAGGTCGACATCGTCTCGCGCCGCGTCGACCAGATCGGCCGCTCCCTGGACCTGCCCGCCGTGCCCGACGGCATCGACGAGATCCGCCGCGTCGTCACCGTCTTCCGCGAGCTGCGCGACGGCGTCACCGCCGACGGCCGTACGAAGCTCAAGTCGCCCAGCGGCACGCTGTCCACCGCCGAGGCGATCTCCGTCGTCACCAGCGGACTCGCCCTGGCGGCCCACTTCGGGGACGGCGTCCTGCGCGCGGGCGACGTGGCGGCGGGCATCCTCGGCGCCGTCGTCCGCGATCCGGCGGCCGACCGTGTCATCTGGCAGGAGTATCTGGAGGCGGTCGTCCGCGAGCGTGACGGCTGGAAGGACTTCTACCGGGCGTGCCGGGAGGTGAGCGCGTGAGCGGGCGGGCCGCGGGGAGCGCGGCCGAGGTCCGCAGGACGCCCGGGCCCCTGCTGCTCGGGGTGCGTCACCACGGGCCCGGCTCGGCGCGGGCGGTTCGGGCGGCACTCGACGCGGCGGGCCCGCGCGTGGTGCTCCTCGAAGGGCCGCCGGAGGCCGACGCGTTGATCGCGCTCGCCGCCGACGAGGACATGCGGCCGCCCGTCGCGCTCCTCGCCCACGTCGTGGACGAGCCGGGGCGGTCGGCGTTCTGGCCGCTCGCCGAGTTCTCACCGGAGTGGGTGGCCATCCGCTGGGCTCTGGAACACGAGGTGCCGGCCCGCTTCATCGACCTCCCGGCCACGCACACACTCGCCTGGGGACGCGAGGAAGGGGAGCGGGAGGAGGAAAAGGAAGAGGTGCGGGTGAAGGAAGGGGCGGGGGAGGGCGAGGGGGAGCCGGACGGGTTTCTTTCCGAACCCGCCGAGGCCGTGCGGATCGACCCGCTCGCCGTGCTCGCCGAGACCGCCGGGTACGACGACCCCGAGCGGTGGTGGGAGGACGTGATCGAGCACCGGGGGGTGCGGGGAGGGGACGCGTTCGCACCGTTCGAGGTGCTCGGCGAGGCCATGGAGGCGCTGCGGGAGGTCTACGGAGCGGGGGGACACGAGCGGGACCTCGTGCGCGAGGCCTACATGCGGCTCCAGGTGCGGGCGGCCCAGCGGGAGTTCGGGGACGACGTGGCCGTGGTGTGCGGCGCCTGGCACGTGCCCGCGCTGCGGCAGCGGACCACCGTCGCCGCCGACCGGGCCCTGCTCAAGGGACTGCCCAAGGTGAAGGCCGACATGACCTGGGTGCCCTGGACCCACCGGCGGCTCTCCCGCATGAGTGGTTACGGCGCGGGCATCGACTCGCCCGGCTGGTACGGGCATCTGTTCGCCGCGGCCGACCGCCCCATAGAGCGCTGGATGACGAAGGTGGCCAGGCTGCTGCGGGACGAGGACCGGCCCGTCTCCTCCGCGCACGTCATCGAGGCGGTGCGGCTCGCCGACACGCTCGCGGCGATGCGGGGCCGCCCCCTGCCGGGCCTCACCGAGACCACCGACGCCGTACGGGCCGTGATGTGCGAGGGCTCGGACGTACCGCTAGCGCTCGTGCACGACCGGCTCGTCGTCGGCGACGTCCTGGGCGAGGTACCGGCGGCGGCGCCCGCGGTCCCGCTCCAGCGCGACCTCGCCCGGCTCCAGCGGCGGCTGCGGCTCAAGCCGGAGGCACAGGAGAGGGAGCTGGAGCTCGATCTGCGCAAGGAGACCGACGGCGGACGCAGCAGGCTGCTGCACCGGCTGCGCCTCCTCGGCGTCGGCTGGGGAGAGCCGGTCGCGTCGCGCGGCAGCACTGGTACGTTCCGGGAGACCTGGCGGCTGCGCTGGGAACCGGAGCTGGCGGTACGGGTCGCCGAGGCGGGCGTGTGGGGTACGACCGTGATCGCCGCCGCGACCGCGAAGGCCGAGTCGGACGCCGTCGGCGCCCGGTCGCTGGCCGACGTCACCGGTCTCGCCGAGCGCTGCCTCCTCGCCGAACTCCCGGACGCCCTCCCCGTGGTGATGCGGATCCTCGCCGACCGGGCCGCCCTGGACACCGACGTCGGCCACCTCGCCCAGGCGCTGCCCGCCCTCGTCCGCTCCCTCCGCTACGGCGACGTACGGGGCACGGGCACCCAGGCCCTGGCCGAGGTCGCCGCCGGACTCGCGGAGCGGGTCTTCGTCGGGCTGCCCCCGGCATGCGCCGCTCTCGACACCGAGGCCGCCGAGGAGATGCGAGGGCACGTCGACGCGGTGCACGGCGCGGTCGGACTCCTGGCCGAGGGGACCGAGCGGGCCGAGGAGACCGAGAGGGCCGAGGGAGCCGCTGGGACCGGGGGAGGCGCGGGCGACTCCCGTGCCGGCATACGCGGCCGGTGGCACTCCGTGCTGGGCACGCTCTGCGCGCGGGACACCGTTCCGGGTGTCGTCCGGGGCCGGGCTGTGCGGCTGCTGCTGGACGACGGGGAGTTGGGGCAGGAGGAGGCGGCGCGGCTCATGGGCCTCGTCCTGTCACCGGGGACCGCGCCAGGGGACGCGGCGGCGTGGATCGAGGGATTCGTCGGAGGGGGCTCGGGCGGCGGCATGCTGCTCGTGCACGACGAGCGCCTGCTCGCGTTGGTCGACTCCTGGCTGACCGGAGTGCCGGGGGACGCCTTCACCGACGTACTGCCGCTGCTGCGGCGCACGTTCTCGGCGTACGAGCCCGGGGTGCGCCGCACCCTCGGCGAGCTGGTCCGGCGTGGCCCGGGTCCGCGCGGGAGCGTCGCGGACACCGTCTCCGGGACACCCGGTTTCGCACCCGACCTCGACGAGGACCGCGCGGACGCCGTACTTCCGGTGCTGCGCCTGCTGCTGGGGCTGGACGAGGCAGACGTGGACAACGACCTTGCGGGGGTGGGCCGATGAGTACGGATGCCGTGAACGCCGAAACGGCCGGTGTGGGCGACCAGGCCGGTGCCACCGACGAGCGGCTCCGGCGCTGGCGGCTCGTGCTGGGCGGGGAGGACGCGGACGGCACGGGCTGCACGCTCACCGGGCGGGACGCCGCGATGGACGGGACGCTCGACGCGCTGTACGGGAACGGGAAGGGCGGCAGGGCGCGGGCGGGGCAGGAGCGTTCGGCGGGGCTCGGGGCGTCCGCGCCGGCCGTCGCCCGGTGGCTGGGGGACATCCGCACGTACTTCCCGTCCTCCGTCGTCCAGGTCATGCAGCGGGACGCCATCGACCGCCTCGGTCTGTCCGCCCTGCTCCTGGAGCCGGAGATGCTGGAGGCCGTGGAGGCCGACGTCCACCTGGTCGGCACCCTGCTGTCGCTGAACAAGGCCATGCCCGAGACGACCAAGGAAACGGCACGAGCTGTCGTACGCAAGGTGGTTCAGGATCTGGAGAAGCGACTCGCGACGCGTACTCGGGCGACTCTCACGGGGGCGCTCGACCGCAGTGCGCGTATCAACCGGCCGCGCCACCACGACATCGACTGGAACCGCACGATCGCGGCCAACCTCAAGCACTATCTGCCCGAGTACCGCACGATCGTGCCCGAGCGGCTGATCGGTTACGGACGTGCCTCGCAGTCGGTGAAGAAGGAGGTCGTCCTCTGCATCGACCAGTCGGGCTCGATGGCGGCGTCGGTCGTGTACGCGTCGGTGTTCGGCGCGGTGCTGGCCTCTATGCGGTCCATCGACACCCGGCTCGTCGTCTTCGACACGGCCGTCGTCGACCTCACCGACCAGCTCGACGACCCGGTCGACGTCCTCTTCGGCACGCAGCTCGGCGGCGGCACGGACATCAACAGGGCGCTCGCGTACTGCCAGTCACAGATCACGCGCCCCGCCGACACCGTGGTCGTGCTCATCAGCGACCTCTACGAAGGGGGCATCCGGAACGAGATGCTGAAGCGGGTCGCCGCGATGAAGGCGTCGGGGGTGCAGTTCGTGACGCTGCTCGCGCTGTCCGACGAGGGGGCCCCGGCGTACGACCGTGATCACGCGGCGGCGCTGGCGGGCCTGGGTGCACCGGCGTTCGCCTGTACGCCCGACCTCTTCCCGGAGGTGATGGCGGCGGCGATCGAGAAGCGCCCGCTGCCGATACCGGACTCCGGCGGCCCGGGCCGATAGAGACACGGGGACGGGAGATGGGGGGAGCTGGGGGAGCAGGGGAGAGAGCGGGAGCGGTGGGGCGACGGAAAAAGCGGACATGAGTATCCATCGGTAACAGAGGGCTTGCGCAACCTCGGGAGTCCCGTGCGAGGATCGGCGGGCCTTCGGGGGCGCACAGCCTCGCGGCCACGCCCCCACCCCGGCTCGACCCCCAGCCTTGTTCCTCCGCACGGGAAGCTCTCCCCGTCTTGGCCCTGTCAGTTGCACCGCCCGAAACCGCTCCGCGCGTGACGCGTGGGACGGCGGGGCGGCGTGCGCTGCAAGTGGTGCTGTTGGTGGGCGGGCTGTTCGGGCTCGGGCTCCTCTGCGGGGAGCAGGCGCACGCGGCGGACGGCCTCGTACCGGCCAAGAAGCCCACTGAGGTGGTCCGGTCGGTGACGAGTTCGGCCGAGGGGCCGGCGGCGGGTACGCAGCGGGACAGGACCGGCGAGCAGTCGCCGGACGCGAAGCCCCGGTCCGTGACCGACGAAGTCCGGCGCGTCGTAAGGCCGGTGACGGAGTCTCTCGTGCGGCCGGTCGCCGAGCGCGTCGTCCAGCCTGTCGGCGATCTGGTGGATCAGATCACCGACGGGACAGGTGACGGGCTGGGCGACGGGCCGGCCGGGGGGATCGGCGAGCAGCCGGCCCCGCCGCAGTGGTGGCCGTCGCTGCCCCAACTGCCCACACTCCCGGGCGCTCCGGAGCTGCCGGGGCTCCCGTTGCCGCTGCCCGTGGTTCCGGGCGAGACCCTGCCGGCCGGTACGGCGGCGCCGCAGCAGCCGGGCGGGACGACGGACGAGCAGCAGCAGGCGCCGGACGAGCGGCAGACGGCCGGGAAGCAGTCGCGCGGCGAGAGTGTCGCGGTGTACGGGCCGCGGGTCGCCGTTGTCCCCGCGGCGGCCGGTGAAGACGTGCGCCACCGAGGGCACGCCGGGAACACCCGGGCGACGGGGGTCGGACAGGCGCCCGTGCACCAGGTCCCCGACGGCGATCCCACGGGTGCGTCGGGGCGTCATCTCGGGGTCGACAACGGGTCGCCGAGGCACGGCGACGCGCAGGCCGTCACGTTGAACGAGAGGGCCCGGCCGACGCTGGTGCCCGGCGCCGCCGCGGACGTCACCGCGGCCGGGCCCCGGGACCGGCACCGGGACATTCCGGCGTTCCCCGGCTAGAGCCGGCCTTCCTCGCAGAGACCTGCCGATCGCTCCCCTCCCGGGACGCGATCAGCCGGACCCGCCCCGGACGTGGGCTGCTGCCACAGGTGTCGGTGCCCGACTCCCCTCCACCGACGCGGCGCATAGGCCCCTCCGGACGTCCGGCCCCTCCCTCCCCACCGGCCGTCCCGAATTCTCGGTATCCGAAGGATCTGACGCACGCATGAACAAGAACATTCGCCGTTCCATCGTCATAGCCGCCGGAGTCACCGGCGCGTGGGCACTCGGCTCCGCCGTCGCGAGCGCGGACGAACCGCCCGCCACCTCCGCGGCCGTACCCGACGTGTCCGTCTCCGTGGACGACACGGTCGACACGGCCGGCAACACCGTCACCGAGGTGACCGGCACCGTCGCGGACAAGACCCCCGTCCCGGCCGCGCGGGAGGCCGCCACCTCCACGGCCCAGGCCGCCGACCGGGCCCGCCACCACGTCGAAACCGAGCTGCCCGCGCACCAGGTCGCACGGACGAAGAACGCGACCGAGGCGGCCGAGGCGACCGACTCGGTCGACGCGACCGACGCGGTCGAGTCGGCCGACGTCACCGCACCCCGTCCCCAGGCCGAGGTCGACTACCTCTTCGGCCCCCTGTCGGCATTCGCCCCGGAGCTGGAGCTGGAGCTGGAGCCGGAGCCGGCGCGGGAGCAGGCCGTCGTCCACGAGACGGCCGACGCCGTGCTGCCGCCCGTCGCAGGCACCGCCGTGCGCGGGGTCAAGCCCATCGCCGGCCAGGCGGTCGCCGGTGTCGCACCCGTCGCCGGCCAGGCCGTGTCCGGGGTCACCCGCGTCGCCGCCGGTGCCGTCGGCGGCGTGGTCCCGGTCGCGGGCCGGGCCGCGGGCGACGCCACCGGTCTCGCCCTCGGCGCGGTGGCCGACGTGCACGCGTACTCCGACGGGGTCACCGCCGACGTGACCCCGTACGCGACGGGCGTGGTCGGGAGCGCGGGGCCGTACGCCACCGGCGTCGTCGGGAATGTCGCCCCTTACGCCGTCGGTGTGGTCGCGGACGTCCCGCCGTACGCCACGGGCCTGGTGGCCCAGGTCGCCGACGAGGCCGTCGCCTCCGTACTTCCGCCCGTCGCCGCCACGGCGGTGGACGGCGTGCTCCCTGTCGCGGGGCGGGCGGTCGGCGACGCGACCGTCCTCGCCGACGGAGCGGTGGGCCACGTCGGCCCCTTCGCGGGCGGTGTCGTCGGCGAGGTGCCGCCGCTCGCGTACGGAGTGACCGGTCGGGTCGGCCCGTTCGCACGGGGCGTGACGGGGCAGGTGCCCCCCTTCGCGGAGGGCGTCTGCGGCGCGGTGCACCCGGTCGTGGACACCGTCGTCCAGTACGTCCAGCCGGTCGTGGACGGAGTCGGCGGCAGCGCCACGACGCTCGCGTACGGCGTGACGGGCGACATCCGGCCGTTCGCGCACGGCGTGGCCGACGAGGTCGCCCCGGTCGCGGCCGGCGTGGCCGGACAGGCCGCTCCGTTCGCACGCGACCTGACCGGAACCGTCGGATCCGACGCCGGCCCGCTGGCCGGTAACGCGGTCGGCGGCGTCCGGGACGTCGCCGAGTCCGTCACGCCGGGCTACCTGCCGCCCGTCCACGGCGGTTCCGCATACGGCGTCTGACGGCGCCGGACGCCCCCTGACGGCCGCTGACGTGCGGCCGAGCCCGACGGCCGCCCGTACGTCACCCCTCCGGGCCCCTCCGGATCTCTCCGGAGGGGTCCCGGAGCCGTCGGAACCCGTCCGCTTCGCACCCGAGTCACCTCCGACTCCGCAGGGCGTCAGCCCGTACGGCCGAAATCCGTTCGGTCCGTGCGGCCGGGACCCTGCGGTCGGGGCCGGGCGGTCCTCATTGGGGTGAGGACCGGCGGCCCCACGCCCCTCAGGTCAGTTTCAGGGGCTGTTCGAGGGGCCTCACCAGGCAAACCCCAGCCTGGTGAGGCCCTTTACTCCGGCAATCTGTGACCGTAATCACCGCCCAGGTGTGATCTGCGATTTACGACCCCACCACCGGCGGGGATAACCTGCGAGACGGACATGCCGCGTGCCGGCCACCGTGCTCACGCCCTCCTTGTGACCGCGCAGTCACGTTGCCCTCGCGGCACGCCCACGCAGACAACGAACCGCGAATTACCTGATAGGGACGGACGCGCGTGGACCTGTTCGAGTACCAGGCGAGGGACCTCTTCGCCAAGCACGGTGTACCGGTGCTGGCCGGTGAAGTCATCGACACGCCTGAAGGAGCGCGCGCGGCGACCGAGCGACTTGGCGGCAAGTCCGTCGTCAAGGCGCAGGTCAAGGTCGGTGGCCGCGGCAAGGCCGGCGGCGTGAAGCTGGCCGCGACCCCGGACGAGGCCGTCGCTCGCGCGACGGACATTCTCGGCATGGACATCAAGGGCCACACGGTCCACAAGGTGATGATCGCCGAGACGGCCCCGGAGATTCTTGAGGAGTACTACGTCTCGTACCTCCTCGACCGCACGAACCGCACCTTCCTCGCCATGGCGTCCGTACAGGGCGGCATGGACATCGAGGAGGTCGCGGAGAAGACCCCCGAGGCCCTCGCGAAGGTCCCGGTCGACGCCGTGGAGGGCGTTTCGATCGAGAAGGCCCGCGAGATCGTGGCCCTGGCGAAGTTCCCGGCGGAGGTGGCCGAGCAGGTCGCCGAGATCCTCGTGACCCTGTGGGACACCTTCGTCGCCGAGGACGCCCTCCTTCTTGAGGTCAACCCCCTCGCCAAGGTCGCCTCCGGCGCCGTCCTGGCGCTGGACGGGAAGGTCTCCCTCGACGAGAACGCCGAGTTCCGCCAGGCGGACCACGCGGCTCTCGAGGACAAGGAGTCGGCCAACCCGCTCGAGGCCGCCGCCAAGGCGAAGAACCTCAACTACGTCAAGCTCGACGGCGAGGTCGGCATCATCGGCAACGGCGCGGGTCTCGTCATGAGCACCCTCGACGTCGTCGCGTACGCCGGTGAGAACCACGGTGGCGTGAAGCCGGCCAACTTCCTCGACATCGGCGGCGGCGCCTCGGCCGCGGTCATGGCGAACGGCCTGGAGATCATCCTCGGCGACCCGGACGTCAAGTCCGTCTTCGTCAACGTCTTCGGTGGCATCACCGCCTGTGACGAGGTCGCCAACGGCATCGTCCAGGCGCTGCAGCTGCTCGCCGACAAGGGCGAGGAAGTCACCAAGCCGCTGGTCGTGCGTCTCGACGGCAACAACGCCGAGCTGGGTCGCAAGATCCTCTCCGACGCCAACCACCCGCTGGTGCAGCGCGTGGACACCATGGACGGCGCGGCCGACAAGGCCGCCGAGCTCGCGGCCGCGAAGTAAGGGACGAGGGACAGAACAGCCATGGCTATCTTCCTCAACAAGGACAGCAAGGTCATCGTCCAGGGCATGACCGGCGCCACGGGCATGAAGCACACCAAGCTCATGCTCGCCGACGGCACGAACATCGTCGGCGGCGTGAACCCGCGCAAGGCCGGCACGTCGGTCGACTTCGACGGCACCGACATCCCCGTCTTCGGCACGGTCGCCGAGGCCATCGAGAAGACGGGCGCCAACGTGTCCGTCCTCTTCGTGCCGCCGGCCTTCTCCAAGGCCGCCGTCGTCGAGGCCATCGACGCCGAGATCCCCCTCGCGGTCGTCATCACCGAGGGCATCGCCGTCCACGACTCCGCCGCCTTCTGGGCGTACGCGAAGTCGAAGGGCAACAAGACCCGCATCATCGGCCCGAACTGCCCCGGTCTCATCACCCCGGGCCAGTCCAACGCCGGCATCATCCCGGGCGACATCACGAAGCCGGGCCGTATCGGCCTGGTCTCGAAGTCCGGGACGCTGACGTACCAGATGATGTACGAGCTGCGTGACATCGGCTTCTCGTCGGCCGTAGGCATCGGTGGCGACCCGGTCATCGGTACGACGCACATCGACGCGCTCGCCGCGTTCGAGGCCGACCCCGACACCGACCTGATCGTCATGATCGGTGAGATCGGCGGCGACGCCGAGGAGCGTGCGGCGGACTACATCGCGAAGAACGTGACGAAGCCGGTCGTCGGCTACGTCGCGGGCTTCACCGCGCCCGAGGGCAAGACCATGGGCCACGCCGGCGCCATCGTCTCCGGCTCCTCCGGCACGGCCGCCGCCAAGAAGGAGGCCCTTGAGGCCGCCGGCGTCAAGGTCGGCAAGACGCCGACCGAGACGGCGAAGCTGGCCCGCGCCATCCTCGCCGGCTGACCAGCCGGATTCACCGCTCGCCGTTACGCCGACGGGCCCGTACCCCCACCAGGGGTGCGGGCCCGCCCGCGTTGCCGGGCGGCGCTCAGGTGCCCCGGCGGCGCTCAGCGCAGCTGCGGCAGAAGCCTCTCCGGGCCCTCGCCGAACATGCCGCGCAGCTTGGCCCGCAGCTCCAGGTCCCGCGCCGACAGCGGGGCGGGGCCGGAACGCGGCGGAACTCCGGGCACCTTCGTGGCCGGGGCCTGCGGAGCCTCGTAGTGGTCGGGAGCCGTGTGGAGCGTGAACGCGGTGGAACCGATGATCAGGACCGTGAAGGCGATGGCCGCGCGGGTCCAGCGGCGGGCCCGGCGCTCGCTGCCCGAGCGCACGACGACGGGCTTCGGCGCGGTCCGCAGCCGTTCCGTGCCGCCGAGCTCCGCGAGGCGCCGCCGCAGTTCCTCCTTCTCCGCCAGCTCGGGGAGCCGCCGGGCGACGGTGGCGCGCGCGTACAGCAGCCGGTTCGCCGCCGCCGGAGTGCTCGCCTCCGTCTCGGCCGCGGTCTCCGGCAGCCCGATCCCGACGCCGTCGTAGAGGAGCAGGGTCCGCCGGTACACGGGCGGCAGGCTCAGCAGTATGGACAACAGCCGGCGGTCGTCCAGGGCGACGGGCGGCGACTCGGGGGTCCGGTGGCGCAGCCGCAGCCGGTGCCAGGGGGACATCGCGTACTCGTACGCCGCCGCCCGCACCCAGCCCGCCGGATCCCGGTCGACCGCCACCTCGGGCCAGCGCTGCCACGCCAGCTGGAAGGCCCGCTCCACGGACTCCCGCGCCAGCTCGCGCCGCCCGGTGAGCAGATACGCCTGCCGTACGAGGGCGGGGGCGGCGTACGCGTAAAGGGCGTCGAAGGCCTGAGCGGGTGTCAGGGCGTCGTCTGTACCGGCTTCGGTCTCGGCCTCCGCCTCGGTACCGGCGTCGGCAGGGGCAGCGGTCTGCGTCACCGGGCACCCTTTCGTACGTAAAAGTACATAAAACGTATATTGAGCGACACATCCGAGGTTCGCCTGTTACGACGGGAAAGCGCGTGTCGTTGGGAGCATGGCGGGCGTGACCCAGATGACCGACCGCAGCCCTGATCGCAGCCCGGACCGCAGCCCGTCGTTGCCGCCGCCGCTCGTCCGGCTGCGGCAACGGTCGCCCGGACTGGCCGCCGGCCTGGTCGGCGGCGCGCTCGCGGCGGGCCTCGGCCTGGCGGCGTTCGCCGTACTGGTGACGGTCCTGTGGATCAGCTCGCCCTACCCGGACAGCGGCCCCGACGGGGCGCTGCACGTCGCCGCCGGGCTGTGGCTGCTGGCGCACGGCGCCGAACTCGTCCGTGCGGACACGCTGTCCGGCGTACCGGCACCCATTGGTGTGACCCCGCTGCTCCTGGTCGCGCTGCCCGTGTGGCTGCTGCACCGCGCGGCGCGCGACGCGGCGGACGGCGGCGACACCGCCGTGCCGCCCCCCGCCCGCACGGCGTGGGCCGGAGCCGTCCTGGGGTACGTGGCGGTCGGCGCCGCCGCGGCGGTGTACGCCTCCGGCGGTGAGCCGCGCCCCGCCTGGGCGTCCGTCGTCCTGCTGCCGCCGCTGCTCGTGGTGACGGCGGCGGGTGCGGGCGTCTGGTCGGCGCACGGGCGGCCGTTCGGGCCCGTACCGCCGTCCCTGCGGCCCCTGCGCCGGGCGCTCGGCGGACTTCCCCTCGATCCCTTCGCGGCCGGGTCCCGCCCCCTGGCCGCCGTACGCGCCGCCGCCGCCGGGGCCGCGGTGCTCGTGGGCTGCGGGGCCGTACTCGTCGGTGCCTCGCTGGTGTGGCACGGAGGCGCGGCGCGGCTGTCGTTCCTGCAGCTCACGGAGAGCTGGTCGGGCCGGTTCGCGGTGCTGCTGCTGGCGCTGGCCCTCGTCCCGAACGCGGCGGTGTGGGGCGCCGCGTACGCACTCGGCCCCGGTTTCGCGCTCGGGGCCGGGCACGCGGCGGGGCCGCTGCTGTCGGACCCCGGCTCACGGCTGCCCCCCTTTCCCCTGCTGGCGGTCGTTCCGGACGCGGGCCCGGGAACCCCGCTGAACTGGGCCGCGGGTGCCGTGCCCCTGGTGGCCGGAGTGGTGGTCGCCTGGTTCGCGGTCGGGGCGGGGGTGCCGGGGCGCAAGCGGGCGGGCAGGGCGGGTACGGCGTCGGTGCCGGCCCCGACGCCGGGCGGGGGAGAGGGCGCACCCTCGGTGGCCGCCCGGCGGGAGGCGGCCTGGTCGGCCGGACGTACCGCCGGGGCCCTGGCGCTCGCGGCGGTCCTGTGCGGTCTGGCTCTCGGCGCCCTCGCGGCCCTGGCGGGCGGACCCCTCGGGGTGGCCGCGCTCGCCGACTTCGGCCCTGTCTGGTGGCAGACGGGGCCGGCCGCGGCGGCCTGGATCGCGGTGGTGGGCCTGCCGTCCGGCCTGGCCCTGCGCTCCTGGCGCCTGCGCGAGCCCCGGACCCGGGCGCCGCGCGTACGGGGCTCCGACGCGCACGGGCTCCGGGGCTCGGGCCTCGGGCTACGGGGACTCCGGGTACGCGGATTCCGGGCAGGGGGGCGCGGGCTCTGGGGGCGGGGGCTCTGGACTCGGCGTGCGCGAGCCCACGGACCGTCCGCCGACGGGCAGGCGCCTGACGGGGAGGCGCCCAAGGAACAGCCGACCCGGGAGACCCGCGAGCACTCGATCTACGAGTTCCTGGTCCATGAACCTCCGGTGCCCCCGGCGAACGGGCACCCGGCGCCCGAGCCCCCGCTGAACGGGTCTGCGACCGCGGGGCCTCCGGACAACGGGTCTGCGACCGCGGAGCCTTCGGCGAACGGGTCTCCGGCCGCGGAGGCTCCGGTGCGCGAGTCCCCGGCCGAGGAGTCCTCGGTGCCCGAGCCGTCGGCCCGGGCGCTGCCTGGCCGAGCCCCGTCCGGCCAGTCATCGCCCGCCCAGGTGCCGCCCACCCAGGCGCCTTCGGCTCAGGACCCGCAGAGCCCCCTGGCCGCATCCGGATCCGCAGCGGAGCCCCCGCCCGCGTCCACACCGTCGCCCCCGCCCCGGGGTCCCTCCGGCTCCGCCGAACCGGTGACCGGGCCCCGGCCCGGCCCTGCCCGCACCGCCGAGCCCGAGTCGTCCTCGCGAACCTCCTGGTTCTCGCGGCTGCGGTCCGGGCGGCGCGCTGAGGGGAAGAAGCCGGGGAAAGCCACCGGCGGTCGTCCGGTTCCCGATCCGGACTTCGAGCCGTACGACTTCCTGCCGCCCGCCGAACCCGTCGGTTCCCTCTGGCACGACGACGTCTCGCGCGAGGCCCGCTGGGCGGCGCTGAAGAAGGCGTCCACCCCGGTCGACCGGATCGACCCCCCGGACTGACGACCGAACCTCCGGACCGACCGGCTCAGCACGCCTCGTCCAGCCGTGCCCGCCGCATGGCGCCCCGTGGGACCCGGGTCAGTCGCGCGTGCCCAGCAGACCCTGCAGCTCGTCCGGCAGCAGGCTGTCGCAGGACTTCTTCGCCGTGTTGGTGAGGGAGTCGTTCACGCAGGTGTAGTAGTCGCGGTACACGAGCTGTGCCGTGAACGTCAGCGCGACCATGGCGAGTGCCAGGGACGCCGTGACCAGGCCGCTGATCGCCGCGGTGGTCTGGGGCTTCGAGCCCTGGCCGGACGGCGCCGGGGTGTCCGGGTTCGCCGAACGCGGCTTGGTGCGCAGGGCGCTGATCGACCAGTAGAGGGCCAGCGCGCCGAGCAGCAACGCCATGTACGGCCAGCTGAAGAGGGCGAAGAAGAACGCCCACATGCCCGACAGCAGCGCGTACCGGGCGCGCCGCTGTGCGGGGTCGGTCGGGTCCCAGCGCATACCGGCACCCGGGCCGCCGGACCCTTCCGGACCGCCCTGGCCGCCGCCGGGGCCGCCCGAGTTGCCCGAACCGGGCCTGTCACCGAAACGGCCGCCCTGCGCGGGACCGGGCTGCCGGTCGCTCCACTGGCTGCCCCAGGGGGAGCTGCCGTCGTCCTGGCCGTGCGGGCCGTCCTGACCCTGGCCGCCCGCGGGCCGCCGTGGCTGCCACGGCCGGTCGGGGGTGCCTTCCGGCGGCGGGGCGAAGGGGTTGTCGTCCGAGGGGGTCCCCGGCGCCCGGGGCGGCTCCGGCCGCTGCCCGGAAGCCGGCGCACCGGAGTCCTGCCCGCCCGCGGAGCCCTGCCCGCTCTCGGGCATGTCGTCGCTCTCCCGCGGGGGAGTGGGAGAGGAGCGCCGCTCGCGCAGCAGGAGCGGAGGGCGTCGGAGACTTCGGTCCGGCATCAGGTGTGCGTCTTCCCCTTGGTGGTGTGCGGCGGTGGTGATCGGTGGGCAACTGTCCACGGAACCGGCTGCGCGTCCGGGGATCGCTTCCCGGACATTCGCACCTGTCCCTGGTCAACGTCCCGTACGCGAAAGGCGTTCCCCTGCGCGGACCGTCTTCCCCGGGCGGTTCCTCCCCAGACGCTACCTTCCGGCCACGCCCCCGTCCCGTGGGGGCCGCCCGGTGTGCCGGTATCGTTGCTGACGGTCGGCCGCTTCGTAGACTTCCCCGTATCCGAGGGCGCGAAGCATTCGTACGACCATACAAAGGCACTCCCCGAGAAAGGGCCCCGCCGTGGCCAAGGCCAAGCGCCTCGTCGTGCTGGTCTCCGGATCAGGTACGAATCTGCAGGCTCTCCTCGACGCGATCGCGTCGCAGGGGGTGGCCGGCTACGGAGCCGAGATCGTCGCGGTCGGCGCGGACCGCGACAACATCGCGGGACTGGAGCGGGCCGAGCGTGCCGGGCTGCCGACCTTCGTCCACCGGGTGAAGGACTACGGGACCCGTGACGAGTGGGACGCGGCCCTGGCCGAGGCCACCGCCGCGTACGCACCGGATCTCGTCGTCTCGGCCGGGTTCATGAAGATCGTGGGCAAGGAGTTCCTGGCCCGCTTCGGCGGCCGGTGCGTGAACACCCACCCCGCCCTGCTGCCCAGCTTTCCGGGAGCGCACGGCGTCCGTGACGCCCTCGCCTACGGCGCGAAGGTCACCGGGTGCACCGTCCACTTCGTCGACGACGGCGTCGACACCGGCCCGATCATCGCCCAGGGCGTGGTCGAGGTCCGCAACGAGGACTACGAGGACGACGGTTCCGCTCTCCATGAGCGGATCAAGGAAGTCGAGCGAAGGCTGCTCGTCGATGTCGTGGGGCGGCTCGCCCGCAACGGCTATCGCATCGAGGGACGAAAGGTAGTTATCCAGTGACCGCCGAGAGCACAGGCAGCACAGGCACGGCCGGGAGCAGCAAGCGGGTCATCCGGCGCGCGCTCGTCAGCGTCTACGACAAGACCGGACTCGAAGAGCTGGCCCAGGGTCTGCACGCGGCGGGCGTCGAGCTGGTCTCCACCGGCTCCACCGCCGCGAGGATCGCCGCCGCCGGGGTTCCCGTCACCAAGGTGGAGGAGCTCACCGGCTTCCCCGAGTGCCTGGACGGCCGCGTCAAGACCCTGCACCCGCGCGTGCACGCGGGCATCCTCGCCGACCTGCGGCTCGAATCCCACCGGCAGCAGCTCGGCGAGCTGGGCGTCGAGCCGTTCCAGCTGGTCGTCGTGAACCTCTACCCGTTCCGGGAGACCGTCGCCTCGGGCGCCACCCCCGACGAGTGCGTCGAGCAGATCGACATCGGCGGCCCCTCGATGGTCCGCGCCGCCGCCAAGAACCACCCGTCCGTCTCCGTGGTCACCAGCCCCGAGCGGTACGCCGACGTGCTGTCCGCGGTCCGCGACGGCGGCTTCGACCTGCACGCCCGCAAGCGCCTGGCCGCCGAGGCCTTCCAGCACACCGCCGCGTACGACGTGGCCGTCGCCTCCTGGTTCGCGAGCGAGTACGCGCCCGCCGACGACTCGGACTTCCCCGAGTTCATCGGCTCGACCTTCGAGAAGCGCAACACCCTGCGCTACGGCGAGAACCCGCACCAGGGCGCCGCCCTGTACGTGGAGAGCGCGTCGGGCGGCGGCCTGGCCGACGCCGAGCAGCTGCACGGCAAGGAGATGTCGTACAACAACTACACGGACACGGACGCAGCCCGCCGTGCCGCGTACGACCACGACGACCCGTGCGTCGCGATCATCAAGCACGCCAACCCGTGCGGCATCGCGATCGGCGCGAACGTCGCCGAGGCGCACCGCAAGGCGCACGCCTGCGACCCGCTCTCCGCGTTCGGCGGCGTCATCGCCGTCAACCGCCCGGTCTCCAAGGAGATGGCGGAGCAGGTCGCCGAGATCTTCACCGAGGTCATCGTCGCGCCCGAGTACGAGGACGGCGCGCTGGAGGCCCTCGCCAAGAAGAAGAACATCCGCGTGCTGCGCGCCCACCAGGGTCCGGCCGCGCCGGTCGAGGTCAAGCAGATCGACGGCGGCCGGCTCCTCCAGGTCACCGACCGGCTGCAGGCCGACGGCGACAACCCGGCCTCCTGGACGCTGGCGACCGGCGAGCCCCTCTCGCAGGGCGAGCTGGACGAGCTGGCCTTCGCCTGGCGGGCCTGCCGTGCCGTCAAGTCCAACGCGATCCTCCTCGCCAAGGACGGCGCCTCCGTCGGCGTCGGCATGGGCCAGGTCAACCGGGTCGACTCCGCCAGGCTCGCGGTCGAGCGGGCGGGCGCCGAGCGTGCCCGGGGCTCCTTCGCCGCCTCGGACGCCTTCTTCCCGTTCCCCGACGGCCTGGAGGTCCTGACCGCGGCCGGCGTCAAGGCAGTGGTCCAGCCCGGCGGTTCGGTCCGTGACGAACTGGTCGCCGAGGCGGCCAAGAAGGCCGGCGTCACCATGTACTTCACGGGGACGCGGCACTTCTTCCACTAGAGCCCGACCGGCGGTCGCCGCTCGGGGACCGACCGGCGATCGCTCCGGTACGCACCAGGGCCGTGTCCCCCCTCGCGAGGCGGGACACGGCCCTTGGTGTGTGAACGGCGGGTGCGCGCCGTCTCCCGAGGTCAGTACCGCGGGCGGTTGAACCAGGTGGAAGCGGCGCTGTTCACCATCGAGGCGAGGATGATGCCGGCGATGGCGAGGGAGATGATCCCGCCGAAGGTGCCGGAACCGCCGCCGCCCTGCACGGTGTTGACGAGACCGCCGAGGATCATCAGCGACGCGTACACGATCGTCGTGACGCGGATGCCGCTGCCGCCGTTCTTGAACTTGACGCCCAGGAAGATGGACAGGGCGCCGATGCCGACCAGGAACGCCGCGAGCACGAAGCCCAGGCCCGCGAGGGTGTCGGTGTCGTCACCGCTGCCGATGCCGTTCGACACGTCCTGCGCGGCGCCGACGGCGATACCGGCGATGATCCCGAACAGGATCTGGAAGCCCGCCAGGATGAACAGCAGGACGCGCGCGGTCTTCATCAGACCCGGCATCTCTATGGGCATGTGGTTCCCGCCCGGGTAGCCGGGGTACGCCGGCTGCTGCGGGTAGCCGTAGCCGGGCTGCTGCGGCGGGACGCCCTGCGGGTAGCCGTAACCGGGCTGGCCCTGGGGCTGCTGGGGCGGATATCCGGGCTGGCCCTGGGGCTGCTGGGGCGGGTAACCGGGCTGCTGACCCTGCGGCGGCGGGCCGTAGGGGTTGTTCGGATCGCCGAAACTCATGGCGTCTTTCCTCCGTCGTTGCGTCAAGTGCGGGGACGACGCGGCACATTTCGGAGGAAAGTTCTACAGATGCGGTTCGTCCCCCCGGTACTGTCCGCGGCACTGTGCATTCATCGTCCTTAACGCTTCACTTATTTGTCCAGCCGGATGCCGTGTGTGTTGTGCAAGTGCAACATCGTCGATCATGGGACGAAGCGGGACACGGGGCGGAGCGGCGGTGGGCCCGCCCGGGGCAGGGGCACGGCGGCCGCGGAACAGGGCGGGGCGGGGCCGGGCAGGGCATCGGGGGAGGCCGCGGGGGGCCGGATTGGAACCCGGACCCCGTCATCCGGGAGGATGGGTCCATGACCGCCCAGATTCTCGATGGCAAGGCCACCGCAGCCGCGATCAAGTCCGATCTGACCGCCCGCGTGGCGGCCCTGAAGGAGAAGGGCATCACGCCCGGACTCGGGACCGTCCTGGTCGGTGAGGACCCCGGCAGCCAGAAGTACGTCGCGGGCAAGCACCGCGACTGCGCGCAGGTCGGTATCGCCTCCATCCAGCGCGAACTGCCCGCGACCGCCACGCAGGAGGAGATCGAGGCGGTCGTCCGCGAGCTCAACGAGGACCCGTCCTGCACCGGGTACATCGTCCAGCTGCCGCTTCCCAAGGGCATCGACGAGAACCGCATCCTCGAACTGATGGACCCGGACAAGGACGCGGACGGGCTCCACCCGATGAACCTCGGCCGTCTCGTCCTCAACGAGCCGGCCCCGCTGCCCTGCACCCCGAACGGCGTCCTCACCCTGCTCCGGCAGTACGGAGTGGAGATCAAGGGCGCCGAGGTCGTGGTCGTCGGCCGCGGTGTGACCATCGGCCGGTCGATGCCGCTGCTGCTCACCCGGCGCTCGGAGAACGCGACGGTCACGCAGTGCCACACCGGTACGCGCGACCTCGCCGCGCATCTGCGCCAGGCCGACATCGTCGTCGCCGCGGCGGGCTCCGCGCACCTGATCCGCCCCGAGGACGTGAAGCCGGGGGCGGCCGTCCTCGACGTCGGCGTCTCCCGCAACGCCGAGGGCAAGATCGTGGGCGACGTCCACCCCGGGGTGGCCGAGGTCGCCGCGTGGATCTCGCCGAACCCGGGCGGAGTGGGTCCCATGACCCGCGCCCAGCTCCTCGTCAACGTGGTCGAGGCGGCGGAACGCAGTGCCGGCTGAGCGCGCGCCGGGAGCCCCGGCGGACCCGGACGCCGTGCCCCCGGCCGAGACCGACGCCCCGGCCGCGGGCGATGCCCCGGCCACGGCCCCTGCCTCGGCTCCGGCCGGGAACGGGACGCCGGATCAGCGGGATGCCGCTCAGCCGGCCCCGGCACCGGAATCGGCAGCCGTCCCCGCGGCCGCACCGGCATCGGAGGCCGAAGCTGAGTCAAAGGGTGAGGCCAAGGCTGGGGCAAAGGCCGAAGCCGGCACCGGCGACCCCGCCGCTCCTTCCGCCGAGGACGACGAGCTGACCGTCCGGGACGCCGTCAGCGCGCCCGGTCCCGACGGGGAGCCCCGGCGTGTCACGCGGCGCTTCCCGCTCTTCACCAGGGACACCGCGCGGCCCGAGGGCGGCGGCAGGGCGGCCTCCCGCGGCGCGCCCGCGCCCGCACGGCAGTGGCCGATCCTCGCGGTCACCGGCCTGGTCGGGCTCGGCCTGCTGCTGACCGCGCTCGACGCGTTCAAGGCGGGCACCATGCTGATCGGCGTCGCGCTGCTCGTGGGTGCCGCCATGCGCTGGATGCTGCCCGACGTGGGCATGCTCGCCGTCCGTTCCCGGTTCACGGACCTCGTCACGTACGGCGTCCTGGGGATGGCCATCGTGCTGCTCTCGATGATGGCGCAGCCCAACCCCTGGCTGGTGCTCCCGTTCCTGGACGACACGCTGCACTTCACGATCAGGACGTAAGCGCTCCCCTTGGGGCCGTCGGGTTCTGGCGCCGTCGGGTTTCGGCGCCATCGGGATCCGCGGGTCCGTCGTGGCCGGGCGCGCGGTTCCCCGCGCCCCGCCGGGGCCCGGGCCCCGGGGTGTGAGCGGCGGCGCCCGTCCACTCCCCCGAGCGCGGAGGGGCGCCGCCTGGATTCAAGGGTCATGGACGTGCCAATGGCTGTTCAATAGCCGTCAGTCCCCTGTGGCAGGGCGGTGACGGTTCCGGCACCATCCGCGTGCGGGGCACGATGCCGATCGGCGTACGCGCCGCCGCTTCCGTCGATAGCCTGGCGGACCGGCGTCGGCCGTCGCTTCGCGGCGACGGTGGTGAACGTCGACGATCCGCTCCGCCCCTGGCGTGCGCGTGATCCCCGTGAAGACGTGAGTGACGCATGAGATCGCGCATGTGTTCCCCGCGTGTCGATGTATTGACAAGTTCGAGGATGTGCGGCGATCACCCCCAAGACCATGGATAACGTGGGCAATCGGGACGCTCCGGGACGTCCTCGTGCACCGGCCGGACCATCGCGTCGGCCGAGAGACAAGTCGGTGGGACACTGGACCGCAGACCAGGGGGCATGCAACGGTGCATGCCCACAGGCCCGAATGCTCCCGTGCGCCCCCATCCCGGGAACTGAGATCCTGGCCGGGCGCATCCCTGTGGGTAGCCGGAACGGGGACTCGGCAGAGGCTTCACACGCGGGAAAAGACCAGCACGTACGGGGGGAAGAGGGGGGTAGCAATGCCTCGTTGGAGGCCCTTGCCGGATGAACTCGATCCGCAGGTAAGGGAGTTCGCCAGTCAGTTGCGCCGACTGGTCGATCGCGGCGGGCTGAGTATCGCCGCCGTGGCCGACCGCACCGGATACAGCAAGACGTCCTGGGAGCGGTATCTGAACGGCCGCCTGCTCGCGCCCAAGGGCGCGATCGTGGCGTTGGCCGAGGTGACCGGGACCAATCCGGTCCATCTGACGACGATGTGGGAGCTGGCCGAGCGGGCCTGGAGCCGTTCGGAGATGCGCCACGACATGACCATGGAGGCGATCCGGATCTCCCAGGCGCGCGCCGCGCTCGGGGAGTTCGGGCCGACTCCGGCCAAGGGGGGAAAGAGCGGGAAACAGGCGCGCGCCGGCGGGAACGCGACGGCCGCGCCCAAGCCGGGCATCGCCGGTCCTGCCGGGGTGGCACCCACGGTGCCTCCGCAGAGTCCGGCGCAGAGCCCTGCCCGGGACGACGAACGCAGGCCGCCGTACGGGGCCGGGGCGGGTGCCGGCAGTGGTGGCACGGGTGCCGGTGCGAGCGCCGGTGCGGATTCGCGGGGTGGCGGTTGGGGAGTCGTCGCCTCGCCGCCGGGATCGTCCGGTGTCTCCGGGCCCAGGGGAGCCGGCGCGTCCGGTGCCTCCGGCTACGGTCCGGCGGGAGGCTTCGGGCCGGCCGGCCCGGCCGGCCCCGCGGGTCCCGACGCTCCGGCCGGGGGTCCGCCGCGGGACGCGCGGTCGCGATCCGGAGGTTCGCCCGACGGGCAGCGGCGCAAGCGGCGGCTCACCATGTTCCTCGCGGGAGTCGTGGGCGCGCTCGTGCTGATAGCCGTGGCCGTGTACGTCACGAGCTCCGGCGGTGACGGCAAGGGCGGGAACGAGGCCAAGCCGACCCCGAGCCCGACGGTGAGCAAGGAGCTGCCGGCCGGTGTCGAGTGCAATGGCGCCGACTGCGCGGGCAAGGACCCGGAGAACATGGGCTGCGGCGGGACGCTGGCGCAGACCGTGGAGAAGGCCGTCGTCGGCACCGCCCAGGTCGAGGTCCGCTACAGCGAGACGTGCGGCGCCGCCTGGGCGCGTATCACCGCGGCCGGAGCCGGGGACACGGTCCGGATAAAGGCGGGGTCGGCCGCCGCGCAGACCGCGCAGGTCGACACGGACACCGACGCCTACACGCCGATGGTCGCGGTGAAGAACGCCACCGCGGCGAAGGCCTGCGCGACGCTCAAGTCGGGCGTGGAAGGCTGCACGAAGTGAAGTGAAGTGAAGTGAAGTGAAGTAACAACGCACGACCCTGACCGGTCCCTTCGGGGGTTCGGTCCGATGGGCGCCCGACTCCACCGAGTCGGGCGCCCGTCGCCGTCGGAGGACGTCGGAGGACGTTTCGCGGTGCCGCCAGTGCGCCCGCGAGCGACACGCCAGAGCGCGGTGCGCCCGCGAGCGGCCGGTCGTCGCACGTCAGCCGCGTGATCGCAGCACGTCAGCATTCGATCGCTGTAGGTAGGAATGCCCGGCGTACTTCGGGGCAGGCGGAGCGTACCCCCACGGGATCCCGGCCTTTCGCCGGGAGGGCGGACAGCCGGCCCTCCCCGCCGACCGGCACCCCGGCCCGGCGGTCGTCGGCCCACTCTCCAGGATCGACGGCCGCCCTCTCCGGCCGCGTCCTCCGGCAGCGCTCCCCGATCGCCCCTGTGGGACGGGCCACATCGGACCCGGCCGTCCGGGATCCCGGATGCGCGATAGCCTGACCGCTGGATCTCTCTTGACGCCGAGAGATCGATCATCGGCAGCGATGATCGATCATCGTGGCGACGGGAGCGGATTCAGTACCCCGGGGCAGGGACGCCCCACCGTCAGCTGCCCTACGGAGAACGCCATGACCCGCACTCCCGTGAACGTCACCGTCACCGGCGCGGCCGGCCAGATCGGTTACGCCCTGCTCTTCCGCATCGCCTCCGGCCAGCTGCTCGGCGCGGACGTGCCGGTCAAGCTGCGTCTTCTGGAGATCACGCCGGCGCTGAAGGCCGCCGAGGGCACCGCCATGGAGCTCGACGACTGCGCCTTCCCGCTCCTTCAGGGCATCGACATCACCGACGACCCGAACGTGGCCTTCGACGGCACGAACGTCGGTCTGCTCGTCGGCGCCCGCCCCCGCAGCAAGGGCATGGAGCGCGGTGACCTCCTGGAGGCCAACGGCGGCATCTTCAAGCCCCAGGGCAAGGCCATCAACGACAACGCCGCGGACGACGTCAAGATCCTCGTCGTCGGCAACCCGGCCAACACCAACGCCCTGATCGCCCAGGCCGCCGCCCCGGACGTACCGGCGGAGCGCTTCACCGCGATGACGCGTCTGGACCACAACCGCGCGCTCACGCAGCTCGCGAAGAAGACCGGCTCGACGGTCGCGGACATCCAGCGCCTCACCATTTGGGGCAACCACTCCGCCACCCAGTACCCCGACATCTTCCACGCCACGATCGCCGGCAAGAACGCCGCCGAGACCGTGAACGACGAGAAGTGGCTGGCCGAGGAGTTCATCCCGACCGTCGCCAAGCGCGGCGCGGCCATCATCGAGGCCCGTGGCGCCTCCTCCGCCGCCTCGGCCGCGAACGCCGCCATCGACCACGTGTACACCTGGGTCAACGGCACGGCGGACGGCAACTGGACCTCCATGGGCATCCCGTCCGACGGTTCGTACGGTGTCGCGGAGGGCCTCATCTCCTCCTTCCCCGTCACCACGAAGGACGGCTCGTACGAGATCGTCCAGGGCCTCGACATCAACGAGTTCTCCCGCGCCCGCATCGACGCCTCGGTGCAGGAGCTGGCGGAGGAGCGCGAGGCGGTTCGCGCCCTCGGCCTCATCTAGGCCCCGCTCGTCCTTCCACCGATCCCCGGGCAGTCGCCCGGGGATCAGTGCGTTCAGCCTCCTGAGCCGGTGGGCCGCCAGACCGGTCAGCGGGGCAGGTGCTTCTCGAACCAGTACCCGGCGTGCGGATTGTCGTCGTACGCCGGGATCTCGGTGTATCCGGCGGTCCGGTACATCGCCGCCGCCTCCTTGAGGACCTTGTGCGTGTCGAGGCGGACGACGTGGTGGCCGCGTCCGGCGGCCCCGCGCTCCAGTTCGGTCAGCAGCCGTCGTCCCAGGCCCAACCCGCGGGCGTCCGGGCGCACCCACAGATGCCGGATCTCGGCCGTGTCCGTGTCGAGCGCGCAGAGCACCCCGCAGCCGACGGCACGCTCCTCCTCGTACGCGACGAGGAAGGCGTCGATCCGCTCCGGCGGTACGAGGTCGGTCGTCCCGTAGCCCTCGGGGAACCGTTCGTCGAGCTCGGCGGCGAAGCCTCCGAGACAGGCGCGTGCGTCGGCCGACGTGGCGTCGACGGTGCCGACCGTGATCGCGGCCAGTCGCAGCAGCCGCTCGGTGACCGCGACGGCCTCGGTCAGCCGCTCCCGCTGTGTGTCGTCCAGCCCGCGCAGCAGCCCCTCGGCCAGGCCGTCCGCCCGGCTGTTCTGCTCCGCCAGCTCGGCCCGCCCGGCCGGTGTGGGCTCCGCCAGGCGCAGCCTGCTGTCCGCCGGATGCACGGTGACCCGCACGAGCCCCTGCTTCTCCAGCGCGCGCACCATCCGGCTCAGATATCCGGCGTCGAGGCCGAGCCGGGTGCGCAGTTCCCTCAAGGACGCGCCGGTCCCGATCTCGTACAGCAGCCGGGCCTCGCCGAGCGGCCGGTCCTGCCCGAGGTAGTGGTCGTCGAGCGCGCCGATCCGGCGCGTGAAGTACCGGTTGAAGCGACGCAGGGTGGTCACGTGCGCCGCGGACACCACAGACGCGGACACTGACGCTGATGCCGACTCCATAACCTTTGACTTTAGTCAAAGACCGGCTGGAGTGTCCACGTTTCGGCGGGCTTGTCAGTGACCCCGCGCACTTCGGCGACGGGGTGCGCATGACATCCGGGCAGAGGGGCAGGTGCACCCGGCCCCCGAGAGTGACATGCGTGTGACACAGGGGCACGGAACAGGAACGGAAGGCAGCACCGAATCATGTCGGGACACCAGGCGCAGCAGACGATTCACGTGGACGGAGAGTGGCGTGCCGCCGCCTCGGGGGCCACGCGGGACATCATCGACCCGGCGGACGCGAAGCCGTTCGCCGAGGTCGCCGAGGGCGGGGTGCCGGACACGGACGCCGCCGTCGAGGCCGCCCGGCGTGCCTTCGACCACGGAGCGTGGCCCCGGACACCCGTCACGGAGCGCGCCGCCCTCCTGCGCCGCGTGGCCGACCTCCTCGTCCGCGACCGCGAATCGCTCGGGCTCCTGGAGAGCCGGGACGCGGGCAAGACGCTGGAGGAGGGGCGGGTCGACATCGACTGCGTCGCCGACGCCTTCCGGTACTTCGCCGACCTCGTCGTCGGAGAGGGCGGCGGCCGTGTCGTCGACGCCGGCTCGGACGACATCCACAGCGTCGTCGTGCACGAACCCCTCGGCGTCTGCGCGATGATCACGCCCTGGAACTACCCGCTGCTGCAGGCCAGCTGGAAGGTCGCCCCCGCCCTCGCGGCAGGGAACACCTTCGTGATCAAGCCCAGCGAGATCACCCCGCTGACCACCGTCGCCCTGATCGGGCTGCTGGTCGAGGCCGGGCTGCCCGCCGGAGTGGCCAACCTCGTCACCGGCCCCGGGCACAGCGTCGGCGCCCGTCTCGCCGAGCACCCGGACGTCGACCTCGTCTCCTTCACCGGCGGCCTCGCCAGCGGTACGAAGGTCGCGCAGGCCGCCGCCGTCACCGTGAAGAAGGTCGCCCTCGAACTCGGCGGCAAGAACCCCAACGTCGTCTTCGCCGACTCCTGCGCCACCGAAGAAGGCTTCGACACCGCCGTCGACCAGGCACTCAACGCCGCGTTCATCCACAGCGGCCAGGTCTGCTCGGCGGGCTCCCGGCTCATCATCGAGGAGTCGGTGCGCGACCGCTTCGTCGCCGAACTGGTGCGGCGGGCCGAGCTGATCCGGCTCGGCCGCGGCACCGAGGAGGGCGTCGAGTGCGGCCCGCTCGTCTCCGCCGAACAGCGTGAGAAGACCGAGGACTACGTGGCCTCCGCGCTCGCGGAGGGCGCGGTGCTGCGGACCGGCGGCGCCCGCCCCGACCCCTCCGACGTGCGCCCCGCCACCGGCTACTTCTACGAGCCGACCGTCCTCGACCAGTGTCACCGCGAGATGCGCGTCGTCCGGGAAGAGGTCTTCGGGCCCGTCCTGACGGTGGAGACCTTCCGCACCGAGGACGAGGCCGTCGCGCTCGCCAACGACACGGAGTACGGGCTCGCGGGAGGCGTCTGGACCGCCGACGCGGGACGCGCCCGGCGGGTGGCCGGCCGGCTGCGCCACGGCACCGTCTGGATCAACGACTTCCACCCCTACCTCCCGCAGGCGGAGTGGGGCGGCTTCGGCAAGAGCGGCGTCGGTCGCGAGCTGGGTCCGGCGGGCCTCGCCGAGTACCGCGAGACGAAGCACGTGTACCAGAACCTCGCGCCGAAGCCGGTCCGGTGGTTCGCGGGCTGACGCCCGCCACCGCCCGGCCGGCGGGTCGCGGCTGACACCCCGCGACCCCGCCCCCGGCCCCCGGTCCCGTCAACTTCCCACCGCACAAGGCACCCTGGAGCGCCTCCGCATGCCCGAAAACGCCCACGAGCACCAGCACAGGCCCGAGAACGAGCCCGAGAACGGGCACGAAAACGGACACGAGAACGAGCACACGTACGACTACGTCGTCATCGGCGGCGGCACCGCGGGATCCGTCATCGCCTCCCGGCTCACCGAGAACCCCGACGTCACCGTCGCCGTCATCGAGGGCGGCCCCAGTGACGTCGGCCGCGACGACGTCCTGACCCTGCGCCGCTGGATGGGCCTCCTCGGCGGGGAACTCGACTACGACTACCCGACGACCGAGCAGCCGCGCGGCAACTCGCACATCCGGCACAGCCGCGCCCGGGTCCTCGGCGGATGCTCCTCGCACAACACCCTCATCGCGTTCAAGCCCCTGCCGTCCGACTGGGACGAGTGGGAGGCCGCGGGCGCCGAGGGCTGGGGCTCGGCCCCCATGGAGGCGTACTTCCCGCGCCTGCGCAACAACATCGTCCCGGTCGACGAGAAGGACCGGAACGCCATCGCCCGCGACTTCGTGGACGCGGCGCAGGCGACGCTCGGCGTGCCGCGTGTGGAGGGGTTCAACAAGAAGCCGTTCACCGACGGCGTCGGCTTCTTCGACCTCGCGTACCACCCGGAGACCAACAAGCGCTCCAGCGCGTCCGTCGCGTATCTGCACCCCGTCATGGACGAGCGGCCCAACCTCCACCTCTACCTGGAGACCTGGGCGCACAAGCTGGAGCTGGACGGGACCCGCGCCCGCGGGGTCCACGTGACGACGAAGGACGGCGACGAACTCCTCGTACGGGCCCGCAGCGAGGTCCTGCTGTGCGCCGGGGCCGTCGACTCGCCCCGGCTGCTGCTGCACTCCGGCATCGGGCCGCGCGAGGACCTCGAAAAGCTCGGCATACCCGTGGCCCACGATCTGCCGGGCGTCGGCGAGAACCTGCTCGACCACCCCGAGTCGGTCATCGTCTGGGAGACGGACGGGCCGATCCCCGAGAACTCCGCGATGGACTCCGACGCGGGCCTGTTCGTGCGGCGGGACCCCGAACGCGCGGGCCCCGACCTGATGTTCCACTTCTACCAGATCCCGTTCACGGACAATCCGGAGCGCCTCGGCTACGAACGCCCCGCGCACGGCGTCTCGATGACCCCCAACATCCCCAAGCCGCACAGCCGCGGCCGGCTCTACCTGACGAGCGCCGACCCGGCCGAGAAGCCCGCCCTCGACTTCCGCTACTTCACGGACGAGGACGACTACGACGGCCGCACCCTCGTCGACGGCATCAGGATCGCCCGCGAGATCGCGAAGGCCGAGCCGCTCGCGCACTGGCTCAAGCGCGAGGTGTGCCCCGGACCCGAGGTCACCGGCGACGAGGAGCTGAGCGAGTACGCGCGCAAGGTCGCCCACACCGTGTACCACCCGGCGGGCACCTGCCGGATGGGCGCGCCCGACGACCGACTCGCCGTCGTGGACCCCGAGTTGCGCGTCCGGGGCCTCGAAGGCCTCCGGATCGCCGACGCGTCCGTCTTTCCGACCATGCCCGCCGTGAACCCGATGATCGGGGTGCTCATGGTCGGCGAGAAGTGCGTGGACCTGCTGGGAGGCGGTGCGTGATGAGTACGACGACCACTGTTCAGGAGACCGCTGCCGAGCGCGGGGGCACCGAGGGTGAGGGTAGGGGCGCCGGGGGCGCCGAACCCGTCTTCTCCGTCGACGGCCTGTGGAAGGTCTTCGGACCCAAGGCCGACCGGGTCCCCGCCGACCCCGAGCTCGCCGCCCTCTCCGCCGCCGAACTCCGGTCCCGTACCGGCTGCACGGCCGCCGTCCGGGACGTCAGCTTCGATGTGCACAAGGGCGAGGTCTTCGTCGTCATGGGCCTGTCCGGCTCGGGCAAGTCCACCCTCGTACGCTGTCTGACCCGGCTCATCGAGCCGACCGCCGGCACGATCGTCATCGACGGCGAGGACGTGCGCGCCATGGACAGGGCGCGGCTGCGCGAACTGCGCCGCCACCGTGCCGCGATGGTCTTCCAGCACTTCGGCCTGCTCCCGCACCGTTCCGTGCTCGACAACGTCGCGTACGGACTCGAGGTCCAGGGCATGTCCAAGCGCGAGCGGCGTGCGAAGGCGCGGGAAGTGGTCGCGAAGGTCGGCCTGGAGGGCATGGAGCAGCGGCGGCCCGGCCAGCTCTCCGGCGGCCAGCAGCAGCGCGTCGGACTCGCGCGGGCGCTGGCGGTGGATCCCGAGGTCCTGCTGTTCGACGAGCCGTTCAGCGCGCTCGACCCGATGATCCGGCGCGACATGCAGGAAGAAGTGATCCGGCTGCACGGTGAGGAGGGCCGCACGATGGTCTTCATCACCCACGACCTGAACGAGGCGCTGCGTCTCGGCGACCGGATCGCCCTCATGCGCGACGGCCGCATCGTCCAGCTGGGCACGCCCGAGGAGATCGTGGGCTCGCCCGCCGACGACTACGTACGCGAGTTCGTCCGGGACGTGCCGCGCGAGCAGGTCATGACGGTGCGCAGAGCCATGCGGGCCGCGTCGGCGCAGGAGGCCGGCGAGGGTCCGGCGCTGTCGCCCGAGACCACGGTCTCGCAGGCCATCGAGGCGGTCGCCCGCTCGGGGCAGACGGCCCGCGTGGTGGACCAGGGGCGCTGTCTCGGAGTCGTGGACTCGGACGCGCTGCTGGAGGTGGTCGCGGGAACGGACGCCCGGTCCTCCGCGACGGTCTCCGAGGGGGCGGCCTGATGGCCACCGCCACCGCCACCGCCTCCGCTCCCCGGACCGTCCTGCCCGGCTTCCTCGGGTTCCTCAGGAACCGGGCCGCCGGCAAGCTCGTCGTTCTCGCCGTCGCGGCGGCCGTCCTCGTGCCGCTGGCCGACGCCCGCTGGGCGAGCGGCAGCTGGCCGCACGCCCTCACCGTCGACCTCACCGAACCCCTCGGCCGGGCCAGCACCTGGATCATCGACAACCGCGACAGCCACCCGCTGTTCCTCTACTTCTTCGGGCACGTCTCGAACGCGGTGGTCCTCGCCGTGCGCGCCGTCTACCTCGTCCTGCTCGCCGCGGGCTGGGCGGGCGTCACGGCCGCGGCGGCACTGGTCGCCTGGCGGGTCGCCGGGGTGCGGCTCGCGCTCGGCACCGCCGCCGCGGTCCTGACCTGCGGCCTGCTCGGCATGTGGGTGCCCACCATGCAGACCCTCGCGCTCATGGCCGTCGCGGTCCTCGCGTCCGTCGCCCTCGGCGCGCTGCTCGGCCTCGCCGCCGGGCTCTCCGACCGCACGTACCGGGCGCTGCGCCCCGTCCTCGACACCATGCAGGTGCTCCCGGCCTTCGCGTACCTCCTGCCGGTCGTCCTCGTCTTCGGCATCGGCGTCCCGGCCGCGGTCCTCGCCACCGTTGTGTACGCGGCCCCGCCCATGGCCCGCCTGACCGCGCTCGGCCTGCGCGGCGCGGACGCCGGGGTGATGGAGGCCGTCGAGTCCCTGGGCACCACCGCACGGCAGCGGCTGTTCACGGCCCGGCTGCCGCTCGCCCGCAAGGAACTCCTGCTCGGCCTCAACCAGAGCATCATGATGGCCCTGTCGATGGCCGTCATCGCGTCCGTCATCGGCGCGGGCGGCCTCGGTGACCGCGTCTACCAGGCACTCGCCTCGGTCGACGTGGGCGCCGCGCTCTCCGCGGGCATCCCGATCGTGCTGCTCGCGGTCGTCCTGGACCGGGTGACGGGAGCGGCGGGGGAGGGGCATGAAAAGGCCGACCCCCGCTGGAGCGGCTGGAGCGGCTGGGTCTACGCGGCCGTGGCCGCCGTGGCCGTCGCGGTCGCCGCGCGCCTGGCCGGAAGGCTCGACTGGCCCGAGAGCTGGATCGTGAACATCGCCGAGCCGGTGAACCGCGCCGTCGACTGGATGACCGACCACCTCTACTCCGGCGTCCCCTACGTGGGCGGCACCGCCGACTGGGCGGCCCACTTCACCACCGGGGTCCTGAACCCGGTGCGCGACGGCCTGCAGTGGCTGCCCTGGTGGGCGGTCCTGCTGACCGTCGCCGCGCTCGCCTGGCTGATCGGCACCTGGCGCACCGCCCTGACCGCCGTCCTCGCCATGGCCGCGATCGGTGTGCTCGGCGTGTGGCAGCCGTCCCTCGACACGCTCTCGCAGGTCCTCGCGGCGGTCGCGGTCACCCTCGTCCTCGGCTTCGGCACCGCCGTCGCGGCGGCCCGGAGCGAGCGCTGCGAACGGCTCCTGCGCCCCGTCCTGGACGTCTTCCAGACCATGCCGCAGTTCGTCTACCTGATCCCCGTCGTGGCGCTCTTCGGCGTCGGCCGGGCCCCCGCGGTCGCCGCCGCGGTCGTCTACGCGCTGCCCGCCGTCGTCCGCATCACCACACAGGGCCTGCGCAACGTGGACCCGGCGGCCATGGAGTCCTCGCGCTCCATGGGCGCGACCGGCTGGCAGCAACTGCGCCAGGTCCAGTTGCCGCTGGCCCGCCCCGCCCTGCTGCTCGCCGTGAACCAGGGTGTCGTCCTCGTCCTCGCCGTCGTCATCATCGGCGGCCTGGTCGGCGGTGGCGCGCTCGGTTACGACGTCGTGTTCGGCCTCGCCCAGGGCGACCTGGCCACGGGTCTGGTGGCCGGCGGGGCGATCGTCTGCCTCGGCCTGATGCTCGACCGGGTCACCCAACCCACGCAGCGCCGTACAAGGACGGGAGCCTGATATGCGTACACGTACGACCGGTGTGCTCGCGGTCGGCTGCTCCTTGCTGGTGCTGACCGGCTGCGGGGCCGCCGACATGACCGAGCAGGCCTCGCCCTTCGCCAACGCGCAGGGCGCCAAGACCGTGACCCTGTCCGTGCAGTCCTGGGTCGGCGCGCAGGCCAACGTGGCCGTCGCGCAGTACCTGCTGGAGCACGAACTCGGCTATCGCGTCGACACCGTCCAGGTCGACGAGGTCCCCGCGTGGGACGCGCTCAGCCAGGGCCGCGTCGACGCGATCCTGGAGGACTGGGGACACCCCGAGCAGCAGCAGCGGTACGTCGAGGACAAGAAGACGATCGTGGACGGCGGCGGCCTCGGGGTCACCGGGCACATCGGCTGGTTCGTACCGACGTACTTCGCGAAGCAGCACCCCGACGTGACGAACTGGAAGAACCTGAACAAGTACGCCGACCGGTTGCGTACCGCGGAGAGCGGCGGCAAGGGGCAGTTGCTCGACGGCTCGCCCTCGTACGTCACGAACGACAAGGCCCTGGTGAAGAACCTGGACCTCGACTACCAGGTGGTGTTCGCCGGTTCGGAGGCGGCCCAGATCACGCAGATGCGGCAGTTCGCCAAGGAGAAGAAGCCGTTTCTGACGTACTGGTACGCGCCGCAGTGGCTCTTCGAGAAGGTGCCCATGACGGAGGTGAAGCTGCCCGCGTACAAGGAGGGCTGCGACGTCGATCCGGAGGCGGTCGCCTGCGCGTATCCGCACACGCCGCTTCGCAAGTACCTCAACTCGGACTTCGCGAAGTCCCGTGGCGGGGCCGCCGCGTTCCTGAAGAAGTTCAAGTGGACGACCGAGGACCAGAACGAGGTGTCCCTCCTCATCGCGGACCGGAAACTGTCTCCGGAGGAGGCGGCGAAGAAGTGGGTACGAAGCCATGAGCGGACGTGGAGGCCCTGGCTCACCAGCTGAGCCCTGTCCGCCTGCGCCGCGGCGGGGGCCCGCGCAGTTCCCCGCGCCCCTGAAAGCCAAAAGACTGCGCCGTTCCCCGCGCCCCTAAAAGATTGCGCCGTTCCCCGCGCCCCCAAAGGCGCGCCCAAGGGGCGCGGGGAACGGCGCAATCAGCCCCCGCCGGCCCGCAGCCGGTCACAGCGTCCCCGCCAGCTCGCGCAGCGCAACCGTGGCAGCCCGCTGCAACCCCGGCCCGTACGTGACCCGAGTCGCCCCGAACCCACCCCACTCCCGGGCGGAGAGCCCCGAAAGCGACGCCGACACGTTGACCGGGCCCGCAACACCGGCCCGCAACAGCGGCAGCGCCTCCGCCGGCGCACCGATCGGATACACACAGTCGGCCCCGGCCGCGACATACAGCGAGGCCCGCTCGACCGCCGCCCCCGGATCGGCGACCCCCCGCAGAAACGTGTCGACGCGCGCGTTGACGAAGAGCCGGTCGCCCGCGACCCCCCGCACCTCGGCCAGCCACTCGGCATGCCGGACGGGGTCCTGGAGGACACCGTCACGGGAGTCCTCCAGGTTGCACCCGACCGCCCCCGTCTCCAGCAGCCGCTCCACCAGCTCCTTCGGAGCGAGCCCGTACCCGTCCTCGACGTCCGCGGACACCGGCACCTCGACGGCCCGGACGATCCGCGCGACCGCCGCGAACATCTCGTCGGCGGGCGTGGCCCCGTCCTCGTACCCGAGCGACGCCGCGACCCCCGCACTCGGCGTGGCGAGGGCGGGGAAGCCGGCGTCCACGAACACACGGGCACTGGCGGCGTCCCACGGACCGGGAAGGACCAGCGGATCACCGGGCGGGCGCCCGTGGTGCAACGCACGAAAAGCCGCGGCCTTCGTATCCGTCACTGCTGTCACTTGTACTGTCCTGCCGTGTAGTGGCCCGGCGTGAGGCGGCAGGTCACGCCGAAGCGGTTCCACGCGTTGATCACCGTGATCGACGCGATCAGCTGGGACAGTCCGGTCTCGTCGAAGTGCCGGGCGGCGGTCTCGAACACCTCGTCCGGGACGAAGCCGTCCGTCAGGACCGTCACCGCCTCGGTCAGCGCCAGCGCCGCCAGTTCCTTCTCCGTGTAGAAGTGCCGCGACTCCTCCCACGCGCTGAGCTGCACGATCCGCTCCACGCTCTCGCCCGCCGCGATCGCGTCCTTCGTGTGCATGTCGAGGCAGAACGCGCAGTGGTTGAGCTGCGAGGTGCGGATCTTCACCAGTTCCAGCAGCACCGGGTCGACGCCCCGCCGGGCAGCCGCGTCCAGCCCGACCATGGCCTTGTAGACCTCGGGGGCGAACTTGGCCCACTGGAGCCGGGGAGCCTCCTCGGGGGCGTACGAGCCGTCCTTCGCGGCGCCCTCCTCGGTGGTCGTGGTCGTGGTCGTGTCGGTGGCCGTGGTGGGGGTCTGCGTCGTCGTCATGATGTCGACCCTACGAGCGAAGCAGCCCAGGGGTATGGTCCATTTCCATGGCTGAATCATGGGCCACTTTCGGAGTGGATCTGCATGTCGACGTGGCGCGTACCGGCTCCGGCCTGCGCAGAGGCCTCACGGACGCGCTGCGGGAGGCGGTACGCTGCGGGCGGCTCGCACCGGGCACCCGGCTGCCGTCGTCACGGTCCCTCGCCACCGACCTCGGCATCGCCCGCAACACGGTCGCCGACGCGTACGCCGACCTCGTCGCCGAGGGCTGGCTCACCGCCCGCCAGGGCTCGGGCACCCGTGTGGCGCAGCGGACGGTACCGGCGGTCCCGGCCTCGGCCGCGCGCCGGCCCCGCTCGTCCCGGGGCCCCGCGTACGACCTCGTCCCCGGCACCCCGGACCTCGCCTCCTTCCCGCGCGCCGAGTGGCTCAAGGCATCCCGCCGCGCCCTCACCGCGGCACCGAACGACGCCCTCGGATACGGGGATCCGCGCGGCCGGGTCGAACTGCGCACCGCCCTCGCGGGCTACCTCGCCCGGGCCCGCGGTGTGCGCGCCGACCCCGAACACCTCCTCATCTGCTCCGGTTTCGTCCACGGGCTGATGCTGCTCGGGGAGGTGCTGCGGCGGCGGGGCGCCCGGACGCTCGCGGTGGAGTCGTACGGGCTCGACGTGCACTGGGGCCTGATCGAACGGGCTGGGCTGGGGTCCGTACCGCTGCCGATCGACGAACTGGGCACCCGGACCGACGACTTGGCGGACCGTGACGCTCACGCGGGCGGCACCCCGGGCGGAGTGCTGCTGACGCCCGCCCACCAGTTCCCGATGGGCGTGCCGCTGCGCCCCGACCGCCGCGCCGCCGTCGTCGACTGGGCGCGACGCACGGGCGGGCTGATCCTGGAGGACGACTACGACGGGGAGTTCCGTTACGACCGGCAGCCCGTGGGCGCGCTCCAGGGCCTCGACCCGGACCGCGTGGTGTACTTCGGCACCGCCAGCAAGTCCCTCGCCCCCGGCCTGCGCCTCGGCTGGCTGGTCCTGCCGCCGGACCTGGCACCCGAGGTCATGGCGGCGAAGGGCGGCGCGGACTGGTCGTGCGGGGTCCTGGACCAGCTGACACTGGCCGAGTTCATCACCTCGGGCGCGTACGACCGTCATGTGCGCGCCTCCCGTCTCCGGTACCGGCGCCGCCGCGACCAGCTCGTCGAGGCCCTGGCGGCCCGCGCCCCGTCGGTCACGGCCACCGGTATCGCGGCCGGTTTCCACGCGGTGCTGCGGCTCCCGCCCGGCACAGAGCAGTCCGTGGTCCGCGCGGCTGCCTGGCACGGCCTGGCCGTCCACGGCCTCACCAGCTACCGCCACCCGGCCGCCGCGCCCCCTCCGGTGGACGCCCTGGTCGTCGGCTACGGAACCCCCTCGGACAGCGGCTGGCCAGGAGCGCTGGAGGCACTGTGCGGGGCACTTCCTTAGCCCGGTGGGGCCGTGGGGCGGTGGTCGGGCCCCGGCTTCGGCCCCGGCTTCGCGGCGTCCGCCGGAGCCTCCCCGAAGCGCGCCAGCGCCAGCGCGCCCGCCACCGCCACGGCGAAGCCGAGCACGGCCGCCCAGGCCAGGCCCTCGCGGGTGCGGTCGCCCAGCCAGACCACGCCCACCAGGGCCGGCCCGACGGTCTCGCCGACGACCAGCCCCGCCGTGGCCGTCGTCACCGAACCGCGCTGGAGCGCCGAGGTGAGCAGGAGGAACGCGGCGCCTCCGCCCAGCAGCAGCGCGTACGCCGCCGGGTTGGTGAACAGCGTCGAGGGACTGAGGTCGTCGATGAGCCGGACCGACACCTCCACCACGCCGAACCCGAACCCGGCGCCCAGCCCGAGGGCGAGCGCCCGCCCCCGCCCGGGCAGCCGCCCGGCCGGCGCCCCGACGAGCAGTACGGCGAAGGCGGTGCCCAGCATCGCGTACCCGAGCGCCGTCGGACCGGTCTCGTCGCCTTCCGCGCCGGACGTGAACCCGAGCATGGCGAGCCCCGCGCACACCACCGCGACCGCGCCCCGTTCGATCCTGCTCAGCCGCGCGTCGAGGAGCCAGGCCGCCACCACCGCCGTCACCGCGAGACTCGCGGCGAGCGCAGCCCCCACCGTGTAGATCGGCAGCGACCGCAGGGCCACGATCTGCAGGACGAACCCGGCCCCGTCGAGCGCGAGCCCGGCGAGATACCGCCACTCGCGCACGGCCCGCAGAAACAGGGCCGCGTCCACACCGGAGGGACCCGAGGATTCGGCGCCCGAGGACTCCGCGCCCGGCCCGGCCGCCCGCGCGGCGATCGCCTGCAACACCGTCGCGGTCCCGAAGCACACCGACGCACCAAGGGCGCACAGCATTCCAAAGAGCACAAAGCGACTGTAGGGGAAGGAGAGTTCGGGGAGCCGCTTGTACAACCGGGCCACGCGATCTTTACGCTGACCATGTCAGACATACGGGCCCGCGGAACGGGCCGGACGGGGGAGAGACATGGCGGAGCAGCGCAGAAGACTACGGTCCAGCACGGTCGTACTGGGTGGAATGGGCATCCTCGCGACCGCCCTCACCTCGTGCGGGTCCGACCCCGACCGCCGCTGTGTGGACCGCGACAGCTACGACTACTCGGGCAGCTACAAGATCGTCGCCGACAGGCACTGCGCGTCGGGCTCCGGTTCCTCGTCGTCGGGCAAGAAGCGCGGGACGGGCGGCACCGGCGGGAGTAACGCCTACGACGCCGACTGGTACTACGACGCCGACGTCACCGCCGGCCGCGCCGAGGACGGCACCTTCAGCCGCAGCGAGGCCGTCGACCGGGACGGCTTCGGCTGCTCGGACTCGGGCAGCGGCGGCGGCTGACCGGAACGTACCCACGGATCTACGGACGCGCGACTGTGGAACGCCGCACCATCGAACCCCGCCCCGGCTGGCAGCAGACCGTCGAGGACCAGGGCCTCATCTACCCCCTCACCCGCTACCCGGACGACTCCCTGCGCCCGTACTGGGACGAGTCCGCCCACTACGTCTTCTCCCTGCCCGAGGTCGAGGCGCTGGAGGAGGTCGTCGAGGAACTCCACACGATGTGCCTGGCCGCGGCCGAGCACATCGTCGCCGAGGACCGCCTCGCCGACCTCGGGATCACCGACCCGCGGGTGGCGGAGACGGTCACCGAGGCCTGGCGCCGCCGCGCCGAACTCCCGTCCCTGTACGGCCGTTTCGACCTCCGCTACGACGGGACGGGCCCGGCGAAGCTCCTGGAGTACAACGCCGACACCCCCACCTCGCTCGTCGAGGCCGCGAGCCCCCAGTGGTTCTGGATGGAGGAACGCTTCCCCGGCGCCGACCAGTGGAACTCCCTCCACGAACGGCTCGTCGAAGCCTGGCGGAAGCAGGCCGCTCTCCTCCCGCCGGGCAGCCCCCTCTACTTCGCGCACTCCGCCGCCGACGAACTCGGCGAGGACCTCATGACGGTCGGGTATCTGAAGGAGACGGCGGAGCAGGCCGGCCTCGACACCGCCTGGATCGCGATGGAGGAGATCGGCTGGGACCGCCTCTCCGGGCGCTTCGTCGACAAGCAACTCCGCTTCATACGCAGCTGCTTCAAGCTCTATCCCTGGGAGTGGCTCACCACCGACCGCTTCGCCCCGCACGTCCTCGCCACCCTCGACAACGGCGGCGGTACCGGTACGACGATGTGGATCGAGCCCGCCTGGAAGATGCTGCTCAGCAACAAGGCCCTCCTCGCGATCCTCTGGGAGCTGTACCCGGACCACCCGAACCTCCTCCCGGCCTACCTCGACGGCCCACGCGAACTGGCCACCACCGGCGGGTACGTGGCCAAGCCCCTTCTCGGCCGCGAGGGCGCCGGCGTCACGGTCCACGAGCCGGGTGCCGGTCCCGTCGTCCGTGAAGAGGCCTGCTGCTACCAGGAGCTGGCGCCCCTGCCGTCCTTCGACGGCAACCGGGTCGTCCTCGGCGCCTGGGTCGTCGGACACGAGTCGGCGGGCCTCGGCATCCGCGAGTCGTCCGGCCTGATCACCGACGAGTACGCGCGCTTCCTGCCGCACGTCATCCTCTGACCCGCGACCTCCGACCCACGATCCTCCGACCCACGAGTTCTGGCCCACGAGTTCTGGCCCACGGCAGGGCCCGGTCACGACCGGGCTCTGCCGTCGCTCGCATGGTGGACGGCGGAGCCCCTCCTCCGGGCGCTCCCGGTACGCTGATCCACGGGCCGTGACTGGCGCGCTGGGATGGGATCGACCATCGGGGAGCGGCCCGGGAACTGTGTGCCGTGCGCCTGGGCCGAACCGTGAACGCCGAACGCCACGTCCGGAGGCCGTCATGCCAGAGCCCCTTTCCACCGAATCCACCGCCTTTCGCAGCGCCCTCGAAGTGATCCGTGCCGTCGAACCACGGATCGCCGACGCCATCGGGCAGGAGGTCGCCGACCAGCGCGAGATGCTCAAGCTGATCGCCTCCGAGAACTACGCCTCCCCGGCCACCCTCCTCGCGATGGGCAACTGGTTCAGCGACAAGTACGCGGAAGGCACCATCGGCCGCCGCTTCTACGCCGGCTGCCGCAACGTGGACACCGTCGAGGCCCTCGCCGCCGAGCACGCCCGCGAGCTCTTCGGCGCCGAGCACGCCTACGCCCAGCCGCACTCCGGCATCGACGCCAACCTCGTCGCCTTCTGGGCCGTCCTCGCCCAGCGCGTCGAGGCCCCCGCCCTGGAGAAGGCCGGCGTCCGCAACGTCAACGACCTCTCCGAGGCCGACTGGGCCGAGCTGCGCCAGGCCTTCGGCAACCAGCGCATGCTCGGCATGTCCCTGGACGCCGGCGGCCACCTCACCCACGGCTTCCGCCCGAACATCTCCGGCAAGATGTTCGACCAGCGCTCCTACGGCACCGACCCCACGACCGGCCTCATCGACTACGAGGCCCTGCGTGTCTCGGCCCGCGAGTTCAAGCCGATGATCATCGTCGCCGGCTACTCCGCGTACCCCCGTCTCGTGAACTTCCGGATCATGCGGGAGATCGCCGACGAGGTCGGCGCCACGCTCATGGTCGACATGGCCCACTTCGCCGGCCTCGTCGCCGGCAAGGTCCTCACCGGGGACTTCGACCCGGTGCCGCACGCCCAGATCGTCACCACGACCACCCACAAGTCGCTGCGCGGCCCGCGCGGCGGCATGGTCCTGTGCGACTCGTCGCTCGCCGACCAGGTCGACCGCGGCTGCCCGATGGTCCTCGGCGGCCCCCTTCCGCACGTCATGGCCGCCAAGGCGGTCGCACTCGCCGAGGCACGCCGCCCCGAGTTCCGCGACTACGCCCAGGCCGTCGTCGACAACGCCCGCGCCCTCGCCGAGGGCCTGATGCGGCGCGGCGCCACGCTGGTCACCGGCGGCACGGACAACCACCTCAACCTCATCGACGTCGCCTCCTCCTACGGCCTCACCGGCCGCCAGGCCGAGTCGGCCCTGCTCGACTCGGGCATCGTCACCAACCGCAACGCGATCCCCGCCGACCCCAACGGCGCCTGGTACACCTCGGGCATCCGGATCGGCACGCCCGCGCTGACCACCCGGGGTCTCGGTGCCACCGAGATGGACGAGATCGCGGGCCTGATCGACCGCGTCCTCACCACCACGGAACCGGGCACCACCAAGAAGGGCGCCCCCTCCAAGGCGCAGCACGTCCTCGACCCGAAGATCGCGGACGAGATCTCCCACCGCGCGACCGACCTCCTGACCGGCTTCCCGCTGTACCCGGAGATCGACCTCGGCTGAGATCCCGCCCGTCCCGGCCCCGGGCGTTCCGGCCCCGGCCGTCTCGCAACTCGCTCAGCTCCTGTCGTGACTCCCGCGGCGGCCCCGGCCCATGCCGGGCCGCCGCGCGGCGTATCCGCAGGGTGCCGACTGTGTTCCTCGTCTCATCGGCGACGACGGAGGGCGGCCGTTGGCCCGAACCGAGCGCGGTGTTCGTACGGGCCCGCTCCGGCCGCGGCCGTACGGGCACGCCCCGGTCGCGGCGGCACGATCTCTTGTTACACCGCCGGAGACGGATCGGTTCCCACCTGTTTCCGACCAGTTCCGGAGTGGGCCCCGGCACCTGAGAGAATGGTGAGCATGGCCTCTGATCGTCCCCGTGTGCTTTCTGGAATCCAGCCCACCGCAGGCTCGTTCCACCTCGGCAACTACCTCGGCGCCGTCCGCCAGTGGGTGGCCCTGCAGGAGTCCCACGACGCCTTCTACATGGTCGTGGACCTGCATGCGATCACCCTTCCGCAGGACCCCGCGGACCTGCGCGCGAACACCCGGCTCGCCGCCGCCCAGCTGCTGGCCGCCGGGCTCGATCCCGAGCGCTGCACACTCTTCGTCCAGAGCCATGTCCCCGAGCACGCCCAGCTCGCGTGGGTCATGAACTGCCTCACCGGCTTCGGCGAGGCCGCCCGCATGACCCAGTTCAAGGACAAGTCCGCCAAGCAGGGCGCCGACCGCGCCTCGGTCGGTCTCTTCACGTACCCGATCCTGCAGGTCGCGGACATCCTGCTGTACCAGGCCAACGAGGTTCCCGTCGGCGAGGACCAGCGCCAGCACATCGAGCTGACCCGTGACCTCGCCGAGCGGTTCAACGGCCGTTTCGGTCAGACGTTCACGGTGCCGAAGCCGTACATCCTCAAGGAGACGGCGAAGATCTTCGATCTTCAGGACCCGTCGATCAAGATGAGCAAGTCGGCGTCGACGCCGAAGGGCCTCATCAACCTCCTCGACGAGCCGAAGGCCACCGCGAAGAAGGTCAGGAGCGCGGTCACCGACACGGACACGGTGATCAGGTTCGACCCCGTGGAGAAGCCGGGCGTCAGCAACCTGCTGGGCATCTACTCCACCCTCACGGGCACCGGTATCGCCGAACTTGAGCAGAAGTACGTCGGTAAGGGCTACGGTGCGCTGAAGACGGACCTGGCGGAGGTCATGGTCGACTTCGTGACGCCCTTCCGGGAGCGCACCCAGCAGTATCTGGACGACCCGGAGACGCTCGACTCGATCCTGGCCAAGGGCGCGGAGAAGGCCCGCGCGGTCGCCGCGGAGACGCTTTCCCAGACGTACGACAAGGTGGGTTTCCTGCCCGCCAAGCACTGATCGCCGGACACCGGCCGCCGTTGCGGGAGCCCGTACGGCGGTCGGGACGAGATCAGGACAACACCGGCACGGCATCCGCTACGGGCCCGCACCGTCGTACAGTCGATAGCCGAACCGGCAGCAGCCCCTGCCCCACCAGAACGCCAAGACGGCAGAACAGAACACAGACACAACGACAGGAGACGACGTGGGGACCGTAACGATCGGTGTGTCGATCGCGGTCCCGGAGCCACACGGCAGCCTGCTCCAGGAGCGGCGCGCGGGCTTCGGTGACCCCGCGGCGTCCGGCATTCCCACCCACGTCACACTGCTGCCGCCGACCGGCGTCGAGCGGTCGGACCTGCCCGCGATCGAGGCGCATCTCGTCGAGGTCGCGGCCGCCGGCCGCCCCTTCTCGATGCGGCTGCACGGGACGGGAACCTTCCGTCCGCTGTCCCCGGTCGTGTTCGTGCAGGTGGTCGAGGGCGCCGAGGCCTGCACCTGGCTGCAGAAGCAGGTCCGGGACGCCTCCGGGCCCGTGGCGCGCGAGCTGCAGTTCCCGTACCACCCCCATGTGACGGTGGCGCACGGCATCGACGACGAGGCGATGGACCGCGCCTTCGAGGAACTCGCGGAGTACGAGGCGCACTGGCCGTGCACCGGCTTCGCGCTCTACGAGCAGGGGCCCGACGGCGTGTGGCGCAGGCTGCGCGACTACGTCTTCGGGGGCGCGGTCGTACCGCCCCAGGCGGCCCACGTGGCACGAGGCCCGCTCCCGGCCTGCTGACCGCACCGGTCACGGCGACACACGGGACCGACCGGGCGGTCGCGAAGACACGCCGGACCAGCGGCTGGGGGATCATGCGCAGGATCATGACGGGGCTTGCCGTTCTCGGCCTCGCGCTGACCGGATGCGGTATCGACGACGGCGGCGACGGCGGGGCGAAGCCGTCCTCGGCACCGGCCGCCGGGACGTCCGGGTTCAGCTGGGCGTACGACGAGATCCTCGACGAGGGCAGCCTGTCGGACGTGATGGCGAACGGCGCCGACGACGTCTGGGCGGTCGGCACGGTCACGGACAGGGCCGACCCGTCCTCCACCGAGCAGCCGGACAGTGACGGATTCCTGCTCCACCGCGACGGCACGCGGTGGCAGCGGCAGCCGATGCCCGAGGTGCTCGGCGACAGCATCCACCAGGCGCGCCTCGACGGCCTGGGCTCCGGCGGGTTCCTGCTGACGGCCTCGGTGAAGGACACGACCTCGTCGCGGACCGCCCACTGGGACGGCGCGAGGTGGAGCGTTCTTCCGGCGGTTCCGGGCGGTGGCCGGATCACCGAGGTGAAAGCCTTCGCCGCCGACGACCTCTGGGTCCTGGCCACCGGGTCCCGGTTCCAGCACTGGGACGGCACGCGGTGGACCGCCGTGACGCTGCCCGGCACCGTGACCGCCACGTCCCTCGACGGCGTCGCCCCCGACGACCTGTGGGCGGCCGGACACCGCAGCACCGGTGACGGCACCGACGGCCACGAGATGCAGCAGCCGGCCGCCGTGCACTGGGACGGCAGGGCCTGGCGGCAGGCCGACATGCCCGAATACCGCTTCCCGGACCCGGTGCCCGCCGAGCCGAGCGCCTCAATCGCCCGGATCCTCGCCTTCGCCGCCGACGACGTCCGTGCGTACGGTGCGCACAGCTTCAACGGCGGCGAGGGGTTGGAGGAAGACCCGGAGGAAGGGGTGGTACGGCTGCGCTGGGACGGCTCCCGGTGGAGCAAGGTGGCCGACGCGAAGGGCGACTGCGCCGGCCGCGTCCCCGTGGCCCGGGACGGCACCGGCGGGCTCCTCCTGGACGACAGCCGGTACGTCACCGGCGACGGGGCCTGTACGAAGATCGGGCGGCCCCGGCTGCCCGACGGGGGTGGGGTCCGGGCGGACTCCCGGCAGTCGTTGTCGCTGACCGCCGTGGTGGCCGTGCCGGGGACCGACCAGGTTCTGGGCGTGGGCCACGTCCAGGTCGGCGGGAGCGGTGATCCGACGAGCAGGACCGTCATCCTGTCGCTCGACAGGTAGGACGCCCGCGGGCGTGACGTGGTCGTCCGCGCGCTTCCCCGCGCCCCTCAAGGGCACAGCCCCGCCCCCTGGGGCCCGCACGACTACAGCGGCAGGCGGCGGAACACCCCCCGCGGGACGTGTCGCAGGGCCGACATGACCACCCGTAGCGCGCCCGGCACCCACACCGTCTCGGAGCGGCGGCGCAGGCCCGTCTCGATGGCCGTGGCGACCGCCTCGGGGGTCGTCGCGAGCGGCGCCTCCTCCAGGCCCTCCGTCATCTTGGAGCGGACGAAGCCGGGGCGTACGACCATCACGTGGACGCCCGTGCCGTACAGCGCGTCCCCCAGGCCCTGGGCGAACGCGTCGAGGCCCGCCTTGCTGGACCCGTAGATGAAGTTGGCGCGGCGGGCCCGCTCGCCCGCCACCGAGGAGAGCACCACCAGGGAGCCGTGGCCCTGTGTCTGGAGCGCCCGCGCGCACACCAGCCCCGAAGAGACGGCGCCCGTGTAGTTGGTCTGCGCGACCCGTACCGCGGAGCCGGGCTCGTTCTCGTCGTGCGACTGGTCGCCGAGGACGCCGAACGCGAGCAGGACCATGTCGATGTCGCCCTCGGCGAAGACCTTGCCGAGTGCGGCCTCGTGGGCGTCGGGGTCGAGCGCGTCGAAGTCGACGGTACGGACGTCCGCGCCGAGTTCGCGCAGTCCGGCGGCGGCCGACTCCAGGCCGGGCGAGGGGCGGCCGGCGAGCCACACCGTGCGCGTGCGGCGGGTGATCAGCCGCCGTGCGGTGGCGAGCCCGATCTCGGACGTGCCGCCGAGGACGAGCAGGGACTGGGGGATGCCGAAGGCGTCCTTCATGGAACCGAACTCCTATGGGGAGAGGGCCGACAGGGCGGATGGCCGGGGTCAGAGCCCGAGGCGCCGGGACAGGTCGGAGGTGAAGAGGGACCGCGGGTCCAGCTCCGCGCGCAGCGCCCGGAACTCGCCGAGCCGCGGATACATCGCCGCGAGCAGCTCGGGCCGCAGCCGGGAGTCCTTGGCGAGGTAGACCCGCCCGTCGGCCGCGGCGACCTCCTCGTCCAGCTCGTCGAGGAAGCCGCCGAGCCCCGGCAGGTTCGCGGGGATGTCCAGGGCGAGGGTCCAGCCGGGCATCGGGAAGGACAGCCAGCCCGGGTCACCCTCGCCGAACCGCTTCAGGACGGCGAGGAAGGACGGGCAGCGGCGCTGCGAGATGCGGTGCACGATCCGGCGCAGGGTCTCCTCCTGCCCGTACCCGACGGCGAACTGGTACTGCACGAAACCGCCGCGCCCGTAGACGCGGTTCCAGTGCGGCACGCCGTCGAGGGGGTGGAAGAAGGCGGACATCCGCTGGAGTTCGCCCACCCGCGCGCGGGGTGCCTTGCGGTACCAGAGCTCGTTGAAGAGGCCGACCGTGGTGCGGCCGAGCAGGCCCTCGGGGACGAAGGAGGGCGCGGCGGGAAGGCGCCCGGGACGGAACTCCAACGGGGCCCTGCGCGCGCGTGCGCGGCCGGCCAGCGCCTCCAGGGGGGCGTGGTCGCCGCGGGTCAGCACCGAGCGGCCCATGGACGCGCCGCGGGCCAGCAGGTCGATCCAGGCGACCGAGTAGCGGTAGCGGTGGTCGGTGGCCGTGAGGCGGGCCATCAGGTCGTCGAGGTCGACGGCGCGTTCCGTGTCGACGGACATCAACGACGTCTCGACGGGCTGCAGCCGGACGGTGGCCGTCAGGATGACGCCGGTCAGGCCCATCCCGCCCGCCGTGGCGTCGAACAGGGGTGTTCCCCGGTCCACCATGCGGATCTCGCCGTCGGCGGTCAGCAGCTCGAAGGACAGGACGTGCCGGGCGAACGAGCCGGACACATGGTGGTTCTTGCCGTGGATGTCCGCGCCGATCGCCCCGCCGACCGTCACGTAGCGGGTCCCCGGGGTCACCGGTACGAACCAGCCCAGCGGCAGCAGCACTTCCATGAGGCGGTGCAGCGAGACACCGGCGCCGCACAGCACGGTCCCGCCCTCCGCGTCGATCGCGTGGACGCGGTCCAGGCCCGTCATGTCGAACACGGCCCCGCCCGCGTTCTGCGCCGCGTCCCCGTACGCCCGTCCCAGGCCCCGCGCGATGCCTCCGCGGGCCCCGCACTCCCGGACGGCCGCCACGGCCTCCTCGTACGAACGGGGGCGCACCAGGCGGGCGACGGTGGGAGCGGTGCGGCCCCACCCCGTGACGGAAACCGTGTCGGTAGACATGCCAGTGACCGTATCGAGAGGAAGGTGCAGTTAGTCACCTGACGTCGCTTTAGTTCCCTTTCCTCCCCGAAATGGGTGATTAATGGGATGTCGCTCAATATTGCCGGAGTTCCAGCGGTGTCGGCGTGAACAGTGAGTCCACATGGACCACCACGACGAGCGCCCTGACCTGGACCACCGGATCCTCACGGCCCTCCACGCCCGCGGCACCGGCCCCCGCGTCGCCGCCGCCGCGCGGGCCCTGTCCCTGGCCGGCGAGCACGGCGCGCTGTGGCTCGCGGCGGGCCTCGCGGGAGCCGCCGCCGACCGGGAGCGGCGCGGCGCCTGGCTGCGCGGCACGGCCCTGACCGCGGGCGCGCACCTCGCCAGCATGGGCGTGAAAAGGCTCGTACGCCGTCCGCGCCCCCACCACGTCGAGCCGCTGGTCCGCACCGCGGGCCGGCACTCCTTCCCCAGCTCGCACGCCACGTCCGCGGTGGCGGCCGCCGTGGCCTTCGGAGCGCTCGGCGCACGCGTGGTGCCCGCGCTCGCCGCCGCGATGTGCGTGTCGCGGGTGGTCGTCGGCGTCCACTACCCCTCGGACGTCGCGGCCGGCGCCGCCCTCGGCGCGGCGACGGCCCGCCTCGGTGCCCGCTGGATGAAGGGAGGCCGCGACCATGGCTGAGACGGCCGTCCTGAAGGCTCCGGAGAGCCCGGATCGGACACAGGGAACACTGCCCGCCCCGCGGAGAAGCGGCCTCCTGAAGGGGCTCATCAGGACCGCCCGTCCCAAACAGTGGGTCAAGAACGTCCTCGTCGTCGCCGCCCCGGCCGCCGCGGGCGAGCTCTTCTCCCGTCACGCCCTCATCCAGGTCGCCCTCGTCTTCACGCTGTTCACGGCCTGCGCCGCGAGTGTCTACCTGGTCAACGACGCACGGGACGCCGACGCCGACCGCGCCCATCCCGTCAAGCGCCACCGGCCGGTCGCCACCGGACAGGTGCCCGTACCGGTCGCCTACGCCGTGGGCATCGTGCTCGCCGTCGTCGCCCCGACCGTGGCCGCCTTCGTGTGCTCGCCGCTCACCTCGGCGCTGCTCACCGCCTACCTGGGCATGCAGTTCGCGTACTGCGTCAGCCTCAAGCACGTCCTGGTCGTCGACCTGGCCGTGGTGACCACCGGGTTCCTGATGCGGGCCATGATCGGCGGACTCGCGCTCGGCATCCCGCTGTCGCGCTGGTTCCTGATCACCACCGGCTTCGGCGCGCTGTTCATGGTGTCCGCCAAGCGCTACTCCGAGGCCGTCCAGATGGCCGGGAAAGCGGGCGCCACGCGCGCGCTGCTCACCGAGTACACGGTCGGCTACCTGCGCTTCGTCTGGCAGCTCGCCGCCTCCGTCGCCGTCCTCGGGTACTGCCTGTGGGCCCTGGAGGAGGGCGGGGTGCCGCACACCAGCGTGCTGCCCTGGCGGCAGCTCTCCATGGTCGCCTTCATCCTCGCCGTCCTGCGGTACGCGGTCTTCGCCGACCGGGGCACCGCGGGCGAACCCGAGGACGTGGTCCTGCGCGACCGCGCGCTCGCCCTGATCGGCGTGGCCTGGGTCGCCATGTACGGCCTGGCGGTGGCCAACTGGTGAGCCAGGCGCCGCCACTCCGCACCGGTCGGCCGCAGCGCCGGGAACTGCTCGGCTTCGCCGCCGCGGGCCTCCTCGCGTACGCCGCCGACCTCGCCCTCTTCCTCTGGCTGCGCGGTCCGGCCGGCCTCGACCCGCTGACCGCCAAGGCCCTGTCGTTCGTCGCGGGCTGCTCGGTCGCGTACGCGGGCAACGCGCTGGGCACGTACCGGCACACGACCGCCGGCCTGCTCCAGTACGGGATCTTCTTCGGCGTGAACATCGCGGGCGCCCTGGTGCAGCTGCTGTGCATCCTCATCAGCCACTACGGCCTCGGGTTCACCTCCCCGCGCGCGGACGTCGTTTCCGGAGCGGGCATCGGCATGGTGCTCGCCACGGTCCTACGCTTCTGGGGTACCAGGACATTGGTTTTCCGAGGCGAGGGCAGAGTCGGATCATGGACTGGCTGAAAAAGCTCCCCGGCGTGGGCCCGTGGGTCGCGCGATTGATGGTCACGCACGCGTGGCGCTCGTACGAACGGCTGGACCGGGTGAAGTGGACGCGGCTCGCCGCCGCGATGACCTTCATCAGCTTCCTCGCGCTCTTCCCGCTGATCACGGTGGCCGCCGCGATCGCCGCCGCGACCCTCGACGAGAAGGGGGTGCGGACGCTCGAAGACAAGATCACCGAGCAGATCCCCGGCATCGCCGAACAGCTCGACATCGGCGCTCTCGTCGACAACGCCGGCACGGTCGGACTCATCGCGGGCGCCCTGCTGCTGTTCACCGGCATCGGCTGGGTCGGCTCGATGCGCGAATGCCTGCGCGCGGTCTGGGAGCTGCCGGACGAGGAGGAGAACCCGATCCTGCGCAAGCTCGTGGACGGCGGCGTACTCGTCGGCCTCGGCGGCGCCGCGCTCGTCACGATCGCCGCCTCCACCCTCGCGTCGACCGCGGTGGGGTGGACGACGGAGCAGCTCGGGATCGACGAGGGCGGCTGGGGCGGGGTGCTGCTGCGGGTGGCCGCGTTCGCCGTGGCCGTCCTCGCCGCCTTCCTGCTCCTCCTGTACCTGTTGACGCTGCTCCCCGGCGTCCAGCCGGAGCGCCGCCGCCTCGTCGTCGCCGCACTGATCGGCGCCGCCGGTTTCGAGCTGCTGAAACTGCTGCTCAGCGGCTATATCCAGGGAGTCGCGGCGAAGAGCATGTACGGCGCGTTCGGTGTGCCTGTCGCACTGCTGCTGTGGATCAACTTCACGTCCAAGCTGCTGCTCTTCTGCGCCGCCTGGACGGCGACGCAGCACAAGACCCCGGAGGAGCAGGCCGTGGCGGACGGCACCGCCGACGCGGACGTCAGCGGCGGCGACGCATCAGCTCCGGCAGCGGCCAGCGGCGGTTGATCACGAAGACACCGGCGGCGAGCAGGACGAGGACGCCGCCGGTGATCGCCAGGGCGATGCCGACACCGCCCGAACCGTCCGTCTTCGACGAGGCCGACGCCGCCTTGGACCTGCCTGAGCCCTTACCCGTGCCGTCACCCGAACCGCCCGCCTCGCCGGAGGCGTTCGCACCCGGCTGCGCGCCCGTGTCCGCGCTCTTCGGCGGCACCAGCTCGCCCACCGGGGAGACCTTGCCCGAGGCCTTGAAACCCCAGTCGAGGAGCTGCGCGGTCTCCTTGTAGACCTGGTCGTGCTCCTGCTTCTCCGGGTTCATGACCGTGACGAGCAGGACCTTGCCGTCGCGCTCGGCGACCCCGGTGAAGGTCGCGCCCGCGTTCGTGGTGTTGCCGTTCTTCACACCCGCGATGCCCTGGTAGGCGTCGACGTCGTAGTCGCCGGTCAGCAGCCGGTTGGTGTTCTGGATCTCGAAGGACCCGCGCGTCGTCTTGCCCTTCTTGTTCTTCTTCGTCTCGCCGGGGAACTGCGCGCGGACCGTCGAGCAGTACTCCCGGAAGTCCTCGTTCTGCAGGCCGGAGCGGGCGAACAGGGTCAGGTCGTACGCCGACGACACCTGCCGCTTCGCGTCGTAGCCGTCCGGGCTGACCACGTTCGTGTCGAGCGCCTGGAGCTCCTCGGCGCGCGCGTTCATGTCCTTGACGGTCTGGTCGACACCGTTGTTCATCGCGGACAGGACATGGACGGCGTCGTTGCCGGAGCGAAGGAAGACACCGAGCCACAGATCGTGCACCGAGTACGTCTCGTCCTCCTTTATGCCGACCGTGCTGGATCCCACGCCCATGCCGGCCAGGTCGGAGGGGACGACCTTGTGCTTCTGCTTCTTGGGGAACTTCGGCAGCAGGGTGTCGGCGAACAGCATCTTCAGCGTGCTCGCCGGAGGCAGCCGCCAGTGCGCGTTGTGCGAGGCCAGGACATCGCCGGACTCGGCGTCCGCGACGATCCAGGAGCGGGCGCTCAGATCCTTCGGGAGGACCGGCGCGCCGGTGCCGAGATTCGCCTGGGTCCCGGGCTGTCCGAGCTGGGCGCCGCCCACGGACGACATGTCCGCCGGCGGGGTGGCCGAGGGACTCGCCGACGGGGACGGCTTCGGCTTGTCCGCCGCGGCTGCGGCGGCGGGCGCGGTGGCGGTCACCGCGAGCGCGAGCGAGAACGACAACAGGGTGGCGGAGGTGACCAGCAAGGAGGACTTGGCGGTCTTTTTCATGGCGGGCACGGTCGAGAACGTACATGGCGTCGCGCGGGAAGTCGCGGGGGCCTCCTCGCCACGGCCCTTTCCGGCAGCGGCTTTTCCGCCACCGCGCCGTGCTCCGTGCTCCTCGCCACCCCGGGCGCCGGTTCCGTTCGAGGACGGCGATACTGAACCCATGAAGCTCAGCCGTCCCGTCTCCTGGTTCCTGCTCGCGTTCGGAGCGTGGAGCTGGGTCATCTGGATCACTTTCATCAAGAACCTGTGGAAGGACGGCAGCGGACTCGCCTTCGACGACGCGGGCGATCCGACCGGGTACTTCTGGGTGCACCTGACACTCGCCGTCGTCTCCTTTGTCTTGGGGACGGTCGTCGGGGGCATCGGGTTGCGTGGCGTCCGAGCCTTGCGTCACGCGCCGTCGTCGTAACGCCCCAACGCGCAGTACGCGTCACGCCGGCACGCCGTGACGCACAACGTCGTAACGTCATAACGGGAGAGTCGTCGCGTGGTCATCCTGGTCGTCGTGTTCATGGTCCTGGCCCTGGCCGTGCTCGGGGGGCTGCACTGGTACCTGTGGCGCCGGCTCGTGCGCGACACGACGGCGCGGCCCGGGGTCTCCCGGCGGGTGGGCACGATCGCGGTCGTGGGCGGGCCGCTGCTGATGTTCGCGGCGGTCGCGTCCGAGCGGACGGGCGCCCCGTTCCGGCTGCAGCAGGTGCTGGCCTGGCCCGGCTTCCTGTGGATGGCGCTGTCGATCTACCTCATGCTGGCGCTGCTGGTCGGCGAGGCCGTACGGCCGCTGCTGCGGAGGGCGCTGGACCGGCGTTCGGCGCCCGCGCCGGAGCCGGAGCCGTCGGACGTGCGCGAGGCCGCACACGTACCGGCGGGGGCGCCCGTACCCGCGCAGGCTGAGGCTCCGGGCCGGGAGAGCGAACCGCCCTCCGGGACGCCGACGTCGGCGTCGGCACGGGAACCCGCGCCCGCGAGCCCCTCGCGCCGTCTCTTCGTCTCACGTGTCGTGGGCGGGGCCGCCGCGGTCGCCGCCGCGGGCACCGTGGGGTACGGGACCTACGGCGTCCTGAGCGGGCCCAAGGTGAAGCGGGTCACCGTGCCGCTGGCCAAGCTCCCGAGGTCCGCCCACGGGTACCGGATCGCCGTCGTCAGCGACATCCACCTCGGGCCCGTGCTGGGGCGCGGCTTCGCCCAGAAGGTCGTCGACACGATCAACTCGACGCAGCCGGACCTGATCGCCGTGGTGGGCGACCTCGTCGACGGCAGTGTGAAGGACCTCGGGCCCGCCGCCGCGCCGCTCGCGCAACTGAGGGCACGGCACGGCTCGTTCTTCGTCACCGGGAACCACGAGTACTTCTCCGGCGCCGAGGAGTGGGTCGCGCGCGTACGGGAACTGGGGCTGCGGCCGCTGGAGAACGCCCGCACCGAGCTGGCCCACTTCGACCTCGCCGGTGTCAACGACATCGCCGGGGAGGACGAGGGGCAGGGGCCCGACTTCGTGAAGGCCCTCGGGGACCGCGACCGGAACCGCACGTGTGTCCTGCTCGCCCACCAGCCGGTGCAGATCCACGACGCGGTGGACCACGGGGTGGACCTCCAGCTCTCCGGGCACACCCACGGCGGGCAGCTATGGCCCGGCAACTTCATCGCCGACCTGGCCAATCCGACCCTCGCCGGTCTGGAGCGCTACGGGGACACCCAGTTGTACGTGTCGCGGGGCGCCGGTGCCTGGGGGCCGCCCACCAGGGTGGGGGCGCCGTCCGACATCACGGTCGTGGAGCTGGCCTCCAAGCAGGCCTGAGGGGCCGGTCCGAGGGCGCCGACCAGCTGGTTTCTGGCCAGTCGGCGGCGCGTACGGCCGCGACCGTACGGCGGGAGACCTTCACAGGATCCGGTGAACCGGCACGCGCGAGGTGCGGATCGGCGGGCCGCGGCAGCGGGTGAAACGTGTGCTGAGCAGTGGGGACGAGACCGGTCGGCGTCCCTGCCGGACGGCACCGGGTGTTCCGGTTGTGGAGCCCCGGCGGAATCCGGCCGCCGGCCGCCTGACGCGTTCACGCAGGGTTGCAATTGCGCGCGTGACGCATCGGGCCCGCGTCACGCAGCATCATGTGACGGAGGCGTGCGCGGGGTGAGGAGCAAACGTGTTGAGACGCAACTCCTTCCGGCTGCCCCGGCACCCGGCTTCTGTCGGACTCGCGCGACGCCGGGTGCGCGACCATCTGTCCAACTGGGGGCACAGCGCGGGGGAGCAGGCGTACGAGGACGTGGTGCTGCTCGTGTCCGAACTCGCGACGAACGCGGTGCGGCACGCGCCGCTGCTGGAGCGGGAGTTCGAGGTCGCGGTGACCACGCTCGCGGACGGGTCCTGCCTCATAGAGGTGTCCGACGAGAGCGCCGTGCAGCCTCGGCTGCGGCCGGTCGGGGAGCGCGACGAGGAGTCGGGGCGGGGGCTGCGGCTGGTCGAGAGCCTCACGACGGCGTGGGGTGTCTGGAGCCGGGGCCGACACGGCAAAACCATCTGGGCCCTGGTCCCGGCCCCGGCCCCGGCGCCCCGGTGAGCCCCGCGCGGCCGGCCCTCACCGGCCCGCACCACACCACGCACCCCCGGAGGAACTCACCCCGCACACAGCCCGGACGGCAGCGTCACCGTCACCGCCAGCCCCGCCCCCGGCGAGGTCCGCACCGTCACCTCACCCCCGTGCGCCGCCGCGACCCCCTGCACGATGGCCATCCCCAGCCCGCTCCCCGCACCCCCGCCCGCCCGGAAGAACCGGTCGAAGATGCGCGCGGCATCCTCCTCGGCCAGCCCCGGCCCCTCGTCGGCGACGCACACCCGCACGACCCCTTCGACCCGCTCCAGCGCGAGGGCGACCGCGACATCGGCAGGCGTGTGGGTGCGCACGTTCGCCACGAGGTTGCCCAGGATCTTCCGCAGACCCGACTCGTCAGCCCGTACGAGAAGGGCTCCCTCGGCGCTCACCGAGACAGGGCGGCCGGGCTGCTGGGCCCGCAGATCCTCCGCCGCGTCGCGCACCAGACGGCTCAGGTCGACGTTCTTGAAGCGCAGTTCGGGCTGCTGGTCGAGGCGGGCCAGGGTGAGCAGTTCGTCGACCAGCCGCCCCATGCGGTCGGCCTCCCCGGTCATCCGGTCCCAGGCGCGCTTGCGTTCGGCGGGCTCCCGCAGCATGCCCTTGTCGTACAGCTGGAGATAGCCGCGGATCGCCGAAAGCGGCGTACGCAGCTCGTGCGAGGCGTCCGCGACGAACCGGCGCAGCTGGGCCGCGCTCCGCTCCCGGGTGCGGTACGCCGACTCGACCTGCTGGAGCATCGAGTTGAGGGCGAGCCGCAGCTGCTCGACCTCCTGGGTGGGGTGGTGGCTGGAGGGCACCCGGCGGGCCAGATCCCCCTCGGCGATCGCCGAGGAGGTCTCCACCATGTCCTCCAGGGGCCGCAGGCGCCGGCTCACGCTCCACATCGTCAGCACGGCGAGCAGCGCCAGCAGCAGCACCCCGAAGAACAGGTCGAGCTTGAGGGCCTTGGCCATTCCCTTGTGCAGCGCGTCGGTCGAGCCGGCGACCAGGATCACGGACCCGTCGGGCAGGGAGGCGCCGATCACCCGGAACGGGGAACCGTCCACCGTCACGTCGCGCGGGTCCGCGTCGCCGGTGAGTTCGCGGGGACGGCCCACCGCCGCGGCGAGCGCACGCTGGTTCGGGGTCGGTTCGAAGGTGCCGAGGGTGAGGGCCCGGCCCTCGGGGTCGACCACCGCGAACAGCGAGTCCGCGTCCGGCGGGCCCTGCGCCTCCGGCGCCCTCCCCTCCCGGACGAAGGCCAGCGCGCTCAGCGAGTCGATCTGCCGCGCGGTCAGCTGCGTACTCTCCAGCGAGTCCCGCATCCGGAGCAGCTCCGAGTCGACCTGGTCGAGCAGGTAGTACCGCATGCCCATCAGGCTCACCGCCGTCGCCATGACGATGCCGAGCGCCAGCAGTGCCACGTTGGCCACCGTCAGCTTGCCGCGCAGCGAGTGGAGGCCGTGGCCGCGGCAGCGCTGGAGGATCATGCGAGCCCGTATCCGACGCCGCGCCGGGTCGTGATCACCGGGGCGCCCAGGGCGTCGAGCTTGCGCCGCAGATAGCTGATGTACGTCTCCACGACGGTCGACTCCGCCGGGTGCTCGTACTGCCAGACGTGCCGCAGGAGCTGCTCCTTGGGCACGATCCGCCCGCCGTTGCGCACGAGGAAGCGCAGCAGGGCGTACTCGGTGGGGGTCAGCTCGACCGTGCGGCCCGCGCGGTGCACCGAGTACGTCGTCTCGTCCAGTTCGAGGTCGCCGTAGCGCAGCGGGGGGCGCTCGGGCAGGACGTCGGCCGGCCGGGTGCGGCGCAGGACGGCGGTGATCCGGGCGATCACCTCGTCGATGTTGAACGGTTTGGTGATGTAGTCGTCGCTGAAGGAGAGCGCGCCGACGATCTCCGTGGGCGCGTCCCGCGCGGTGAGGAACACCAGGGCCAGGTCGGGCTGCTTCACGCGCAGTTCACGGCCCAGCGCCCGGCCGTCGCCGTCCGGGAGCATCACGTCGAGGAGCGCGGCGTCCGGGCGGGTGCGCTCGGCCATGGTCAGCGCCTGGCGGACGGTCCCGGCCGTCATCACCTCGAAGCGGTGGTAGCGCAGGGCGATGGTCAGGACGTCCGCGATGCTCGGCTCGTCCTCGACGACCAGCACGGTCGCCCCCTCGTGAGCGGTCATGCCCCCAGTATCGGCGCGGGCACCGACAACGGGACCGGCTCCCCCTTTGGAGTTCCTTGTGAGTCATGGCCGGGTCATGTCTTGGGGACCGCGCCGCCCCGATGCTGAGCCGCAGGACCTGGGGGACCGACCGACTGACCGACTAAGGAGCGTTGAGGCGTGACGACATTGGCACGGTGGTGCTATCGGCACCGGCTGGTGGTCCTGATTCTGTGGGTGGGGGCGTTGCTGGGGCTGGGCTTCGCGGGCTCCGCCGCGGGCACGAACTACGCGGACACCTTCACCCTTCCGAACACGGACTCCACGCGCGCGTACGACCTGATGGAGAAGGCATTCCCGGAGCGGTCCGGCGACACCGACACGGTGGTGTGGAAGGTCGACGACGGGACCGTACGGGACCAGTCCGTACGCTCGCGGATCGAGCCCGCGCTGGAGGAGATCGGGCGCATGAAGGGCGTCGGCGAGGTCAGCAGCCCGTACGCCGCCCAGGGGACCCCGCAGATCAGCGGGAACGGGCGGATCGCGTACGCCCAGATCACCTTCACCGAACAGGCCAACGGCGTGCCGAAGGCGCTCGTGGAGGACGTCGTCGACACGGCGCAGGACGCCGAACGTGCCGGGCTCCAGGTGGAACTGGGCGGCCAGGCGATCACCCGGACCCAGGAACCGCCCACCGGCATCGCCGAGATGGTGGGCATCCTGGCCGCCGCGGTCGTCCTCTTCCTCGCCTTCGGCTCGCTCTTCGCGATGCTGCTGCCGCTCGTCGTCGCGATCGCCGCCCTCGGCACCGGTCTGATGGCGACCTCGCTGCTCAGCCATGTCACCGACGTGCCCGAAGTGGCGCCGCTGCTCGGCTCGTTGATCGGCCTGGGTGTCGGCATCGACTACGCCCTGTTCATCGTGACGCGCCACCGCCGGGGCATCCTGCGCGGCATGGAACCCGAGGAGTCGGCCGTCACGGCGCTCAACACCTCGGGGCGCGCCGTCCTGTTCGCCGGCGGCACCGTGTGCATCGCGCTCGCCGGGATGCTGGTGATGAACATGCGCTTCCTGGACGGTGTGGTCGTCGCGACCTCGCTGACGGTCGTGCTGAGCGTGCTCGCCGCGACCACCCTGCTGCCCGCGCTCCTGGGACTGCTCGGCATGCGCGTGCTCAGCCGCAGGCAGCGCCGCAGGCTGGCCGCCGAGGGACCGGAGTCGGAGGAGGCGAGCGGCCTCGCCGCCCGCTGGTCCTCGTACGTGCAGAAGCGGCCGCGGGCGATCGCCGCGGGCGCCCTGGTCGTGATGGCGGTCCTGGCGCTGCCCGTCCTGTCGATCCGGCTCGGCGCCACCGACCAGGGCAACCACCAGGACTCCACGACCACCCGGCAGGCGTACGACCTGCTCGCCGAGGGCTTCGGGCCCGGCTTCAACGGGCCGCTCCAGGTCGTCGTGGACGGCGGGGACGGCAGGGCCGGGGCGGACACGGACGCGCTCGTCTCGACCATCCGCTCGACCGACGGGGTCGCTCAGGTCGCCGCCGCACCGCCCGCCCGGGGCATCACGGTGATCCAGGTCGTGCCCACCACGTCACCGCAGTCCGAGAAGACGGACCAGCTCATCGACCGGCTGCGCGACGACGTGATCCCGGCGTCCGGGACCGAGGCCCATGTGGGCGGGGTGACCGCCGTCTTCAAGGACTTCGCGGCCGTCACGGGGGACCGGCTGCCCTACTTTGTCGCGGCGATCATCACGCTCGGCTTCCTGCTGCTGATGGTGGCCTTCCGCTCCCTGGTGGTGCCGCTGACGGCCGCCCTGATGAACCTGATCGCGGCAGCCGCCTCCTTCGGAGTGCTCGTCGCGATCTTCCAGTGGGGCTGGGGCACGGAACTCCTCGGCATCGGCAAGGAGGGGCCGATCACCGCGTTCCTGCCGGTCATCATGCTGTCGCTGCTCTTCGGGCTCTCGATGGACTACCAGGTGTTCCTGGTGAGCCGCATGCACGAGGAATGGGTGCACACCAAGGACAACGCGCGCGCGGTGCGGGTCGGCCTCGCCGAGACCAGCCGGGTCATCAACTGCGCGGCCCTGATCATGATCTGCGTGTTCTCCGCGTTCGTGCTCAGCGGTGACATGGAGGGCGCGATGGCGGGCATCGGGCTCGCGGCGGCGGTCGCCCTGGACGCGTTCATCCTGCGTACGGCCCTGGTGCCGGCCGCGATGCACCTCCTGGGCAACTCCAACTGGTGGCTGCCCGCGGGCCTGGAGAAGCGGCTGCCGCACCTGGCGGTCGAGCCCCGGGAGGAGGCCGTTCCCGAGCCCCACGCGCGCGTGGCCGACGCCAAGGGCGCCGACGGCGGTTCCACCGTGATCCACGGCTTCGTCCGCACCCCGGACGGCGCGCCCGTCGAGGGCGCCGCGCTGACCCTGCTCTCCAAGGGCGGCCGTCAGCTCGACCGGGTGACCTCGCTGGCCGACGGCTCGTACATCGTCTCGGTCCCGTCCGCGGGCTCGTACCTGCTGGCCGTGACGGCCGCGGAACACCCGTCCCGGGCCCGCCACGTGATGGTCGGCGCGGAACCGCTGGTGTACGACGTGGAGCTGGCGGAGGACGAGGTGGACGCGGTGAACTGACCGCGCGGGGCGCCTCAGGGGCGCTGTTTCGTGGACTTCCTGGCGGGTTCGGCGGGATCGGGCAACGCGTTCGTCATCCCCGGCAGGAAGTCCGTGAACAGCTCGTGCACCTCGCGGACCAGGGGCCGCAGCACCCGGAAGCGGGCCAGTGAGACACCGAGCGAGGTGAGGCGGGCGCCGCGTTCGGCGAGGCGGTAGCTGCGTTCGCGGCCCTCCGTGCGGTCGAAGATCCAGTACAGGACCAGGCCCATCTGGGACAGCCACAGCAACTCGGGAAGCACCTCCCGCAGTTCCTCCGGGATCTTCGCCTTGGAGCCGCTGAGCACCTCGCTGCAGACGCCGATGGCCTCCAGGCGCGCGTGCTCCGACTCGGGCGAGAACGGACTGAGCGGGCTGTCCGGATCGGCGGCGTTCTTGAAGAACTGCACCGCGAACTCGTGGTACGGCGTCGCCACGTCCAGCCACGCCTTCAGCACCCCGGCGATCCGCGCCTCCAGATCCCGCTCGTGGTCCAGGACCTCACGGACCGCCGCCCGGTGCTCGACGGCCATACGGTCGTAGAAGCCCTGGATCAGGTGCTCCTTGCCCGCGAAGTAGTAGTACGCGTTGCCGACGGAGACCCCGGCCTCCTTGGCGATGGCCCGCATCGTCGTCTTCTCGTAACCCCGCTCCTGGAACAGGCGCATCGCCGTCTCCAGGATCAGGGCCCGGGTCTGCTCGCTCTTGGCGGGCGTACGCGGGGAGCCGGGGCCGCCGGCCACGCCGGAGCCCTCGGGCACGGCGTGGCCTTCGGGCACCGCGGGGCCGTCCGGGCTGGGGGCACTGTCTTTCGCTGCTGGCACGGGACAGAGCCTAACGAGGCGGACAGGTGTCGCTGTCGCAGGCGGGCGGGTTGTAGGTCCAGCCCAGGGCCGGGACGTACGACCATCCGCCGGCCGCGGTGTACGCGCCCCCGCCCCAGTACCCCTCCCGGCGGGCCCGTTGTCCCTCGCGCCACTTGGCGGCGGCGAGCACCACGCCCCGCGCCAGACGGGCCCCGGCCGGGGTGCTCAGCCGGTGGGCCGTCGGGCGGTGATCGGCGAGCGCCCACAGGGTGACGACCCAGGCGGCGGTCCCCAGGTACACCTGGCCCGAGTCCCCGATCACGGTGATCTCGTCGAGCGTCGCGGCGTGGTCGAGCCCGGGGTAGCGGCGCCTGGCCTCTTCCGAACCGGCGGCCACCAGCTCCAGGGGGACCAACTGCCGCTGCCGTACGAGCCAGTCGCGCAGGAAGGCGCAGAGCGAGCACTGGGCGTCGTACAGGACGGTGAGCCCGCGGACCGGGACGCGTACGGCGTCCCGGTCCGGGCCTGCGGCGGTTGCCACCGGGGTCACGCCCTGCCCGCCGGCGCGACCCAGCCCTGCGGCGGCACGGGCGGCTGCTGCTCGCGCTCCATGACGCCCCGGCGGCGGATCTTGTTGAGCACGTACACGTTGCCCAGGTGCATGGCGCCGAGGACCAGGAGCACCACTCCGAGCTTGGTCGACAGGGCCTCGAAGACGCCGCGGGCGTCGGCGATCTCGTCGTCCTGGTTCAGATAGAGCACCACGAAGCCGAGGTTCACCAGGTAGAAGCCCACCACCAGGAGGTGGTTGACGGCGTCCGCGAGCTTCTCGTTCCCCTGGAGTACATCGGCCAGGAAGATCCGCCCGTTGTGGCTGAGCGTCCGTGCCACCCAGATCGTCAGCGCGACGCTGATCAGCAGATATATGACATACGCAACGACCGTGAGGTCCATGTCCCCGCCCCTTCTCGACTGCTTCTCTTCTTCTCGGACGCCTTCTTGAACGTGTTCAAAAGGCTGTCGAGAGAGAATGTAGACCTGTTTTTGAACACGTTCAAGTCATCTGCGGGAGGGGTGGGTGTGACGTGCGGCTCAGCGGGTGGGACCGGGTCTCAGCCGGTGCGGGCCAGCTCCGGCCGCTTGGTGTAGTCGGTGAAGCCGATGACGTTGCCCCAGGGGTCGGCGACCTCGACGGTCCAGCCGGTGGCCACGGAGAGGGGTGCGTCGAGGGGCTGGACGCCCGCCGCGGCGAGCGCGTCCGCCGTTGCCCTGGCGTCCCGCACCTCCAGCCACACCCGGGGCGAGGCCCAGGCGGGCGGCCGGTGCCCGAGCTCCCCCTCCAGGCGGAGCAGCACGCCGGGGGTCTCCTTGCCGACCTTCAGCCCGGCGATCCCGGCCTCGTCGAGCCGGAACCCGACCGCGAACCCGGCCCGCCGGTAGAAGTCCACGGCCTCGTCGAGATTGCCGACGGGGAGGAGGACGTTGTCGAAACCGAGCAGTTCGTACGACTCATCGTCTGACATGTCGTCAGATTAGGTCGCCGGGCGGAGGTGACGGGGGAGGCGGCGGGGTGGACGCCGGGCGGTCACTCGTGTGGCGCCCCGGGGTGCCGACGCGGGTGGCTCAGGTGAGTGGCCAGTTGCGCAGGGCGGCGTCGGCCAGCTTCTGGAGTTCGTCGCGGCAGACGCCGCCGGCGGCCTGTACGGCGAGGCCGTGGGCGAAGGTGGTGAGGTAGCGGGCCTGCAGGCCGGCGTCGGTGCCCGCGGGCAGGTCGCCCTCGTCGACGGCTCGCTGGAACCGCTCCCGGACGCGGGAGTATCCGTCGTTGCGCCAGGCGACGAGGAGGTCGCGGATCTCCTGCCCGGAGTCGCTGACGCTCAGGGCGCTCTGGACGCCCAGACACCCCTGAGGGCCGGCCGGGCGTGTGGTGGTCCGCACGGTTCCGGCCAGGATCGCGGTGGCGACGCCGAGGGCGGTCGGCTCCTCCAGGGCCCGGACCAGGTAGGCGCTCGGGCCTTCGGTGTAGCGCTCCAGGACCTTGCGGAACAGCTTCTCCTTGTTGCCGAAGGCCGCGTACATGCTGGTGGTGGAGATGCCCATCGCGCTCGTCAGGTTGGCGGTGCTGGCCCCCTCGTAGCCGTGCCCCCAGAAGACCAGCATGGCGCGCTCAAGGGCCTCGTCGGCGTCGAATCCCCGCGGCCGGCCGACAGGGCCGCTCTGTTTCCTCTCCGTGTCCACCCCCACAGTCTACGCCTTCTGTAGGGATCGCTACAGAAGTGCTACCGTTCGAGTTCTGCAGTGATCGCTACAGAACTCGGAAGGGTTGGTCGCATGGGACTGCTCGATGGGAAGACCGCTCTCGTCACCGGGGGCAGCACCGGTATCGGCCTGGCCGGTGCCGTACGGCTGGCGGCCGAGGGCGCGCACGTGTTCATCACCGGCCGGCGCGGGACCGAACTCGACGCGGCCGTCGAAGCGATCGGTTCATCGGTCACCGCGGTGACCGGCGACATCGCGAACCTGGCCGACCTGGACCGCCTCTACGAGACGATCCGCGCCCGGGGGCAGGGCCTGGACGTCCTGTTCGCGAACGCCTCCGTCGCCTCGCTCGCGCCGCTCGAACAGGTCACCGAGGAGCACTTCGACACCCTCTTCGGCATCAACGTCCGGGGCACGCTGTTCACCGTGCAAAAGGCGCTCCCGCTGCTCAACGACGGCGCCTCGGTCATCCTGAACGGCTCCACCAACGTGGACGTCGGCGATGAGGGGCTCGGCGTGTACGCGGCGACCAAGGCCGCCACCCGGTCCTTCGCCCGGACCTGGGCCAGCGAACTCAAGGGCCGCGGCATCCGGGTCAACACCGTCACGCCCGGCCCGACCGACACGCCCGCCCTGGCAGGACTCACCGCCACCCCGGAGGAGTTCAAGCGGCACCTGGCGACGCGGGTGCCGCTGGGCCGGCTCGGACGCCCGGAGGAGATCGCCGCCGCCGTGGCCTTCCTGGCCTCCGGGCAGAGCAGCTTCGTCACCGGTTCGAGCCTGTACGTCGACGGCGGCCTCAACCAGATCTGAGAGGCACGACCGCCCCCCCCCGGGCACCCACTTCCCACGCATCCTGCCCATCCTCCGCATCCCCCGCATCCCACCGAAGGGTCACCTCATGTCCGACAGTGATCTGCGGGCGTTCTACCTGCGCTACATCGAGGCGCTCAACGCCCACAAGGTCGACGGCATGGCCGAGTTCATCAACGACCGGACCACGCTGAACGGTGAGCCGGCCACCCGGGACGACCTCCTCGCGGTGCAGAAGCGCGACGTGGACGCGGTTCCGGACCTCCACTGGGAGCTCAAGGAACTGCTCTTCGACGGCGACCGTCTGGCCGCGCGTCTGGTCAACACCGGTACGCCGGTGAAGGAGTGGCTCGGCGTGGCTCCCACCGGTGCCTCGTTCGAGATCGTCGAGTACGCCGTCTACCAGGTCCGCGACGGGCGCTTCGTGCACATGACCGCCCTGCACGACGCCGGCGAACTCCTCCGGCAACTGACCGCCTGACTCCCCAATCGGGGCAAGTTGGGCAAATGAAGCAAATAGCCATTAAACCTTGGCCAATCCACGCAATTCCTATACTAAGTGAGGATACGCAATGACCATCACACTGATCACCGGGGCCAACAAGGGCATCGGTTACGAGACGGCCAAGCAGCTTTCGGAGCTGGGCCACGTCGTCTACATAGGTGCTCGTGATGTCGAGCGGGGAGAGAAGGCCGCGGCGACGCTCGGCGTGCGATTCGTGCAACTCGACGTGACCGACGACGCGTCGGTGAGCAAGGCGCTGGCCACGATCGACTCGGCCGAGGGCCGGCTCGACGTCCTGGTGAACAACGCGGGCGTCCTCGGAAATCAGACCATCGACGGTCCCGAGGCTTTGCGCGTGTTCGACACCAACGCGGTGGGAGTGGTGCGGGTCACGGAAGCGGCGCTTCCCTTGCTGCGCAAGTCCTCGAACCCCAACGTGGTCAACGTGTCGAGCAGCCTCGGATCGTTCTGGGCGGTGAACAACCCCGACCGGCCGGAATTCAACGTGCCCTTCGCGCTGTACTCCGCTTCCAAGTCGGCGGCGACCATGCTCACGGTCCAGTACGCCAAGTCCCAGCCGGGCATCAAGTTCAACGCGCTTGAGCCCGGCACCACCGCCACCGACATGACCGCGGCCCTCGGAATCGGACGCCCGGTGGAGGAGAGCGCCGCGACAGTCGTACGCCTGGCGACCCTCGACACGAACGGCCCCACGGGCACCCTCCAGGACGAGACCGGCGAACTGCGCTGGTAGGGGTACGGGTACGAGCAGCCCGGCCGCGACGAAGGCCCCGCCTCCGGAATCCGGAGGCGGGGCCTTCGTCGCGTGCGGTCGGGAAGGTCAGAAGCGGCGGGTGATCAGGGCTCGCTTCACTTCCTGGATCGCCTTTGTGACCTCGATGCCGCGCGGGCAGGCGTCCGTGCAGTTGAACGTCGTGCGGCAGCGCCACACGCCGTCCTTGTCGTTGAGGATCTCCAGGCGCTGCTCACCGGCATCGTCGCGCGAGTCGAAGATGAAGCGGTGGGCGTTCACGATGGCGGCCGGGCCGAAGTACTGGCCGTCGTTCCAGAACACCGGGCACGAGGACGTGCAGGCGGCGCAGAGGATGCACTTCGTCGTGTCGTCGAACCGCTCCCGGTCCTCCGCCGACTGCAGACGCTCGCGCGTCGGCTCGTTCGTCTCCTTCGTGACGAGGAACGGCATCACGTCGCGGTACGCCTGGAAGAAGGGCTCCATGTCCACGACCAGGTCCTTCAGCACGGTGAGGCCCTTGATGGGCTCGACCGTGATGGGCTTGGCGGGGTTGAGGTCCTTGATCAGCGTCTTGCAGGCCAGCCGGTTCTTGCCGTTGATCCGCATGGCGTCCGAGCCGCAGATGCCGTGCGCGCAGGACCGGCGGAACGTCAGAGTGCCGTCCTGGTCCCACTTGATCTTGTGCAGCGCGTCGAGGACACGCTCCTTGGGGTCGATCTCCAGCTGGAAGTCCTCCCACACCGCTTCCGCCGAGTTCTCGGGGTTGAAGCGGCGGATGCGGAAGGTGGCCGTGATGTACGGGGAGTCGGCGAAGCCGGGCTCGGGCGTGCCGGCCGCGTCGGCCTTGTCCAGGGTCGGGGTTGCCATCAGTACTTACGCTCCATCGGCTGGTAGCGGGTCTGGACGACCGGCTTGTAGTCGAGACGGATCGACTCGGTGCCGTCGTCGCCGACCTCGCGGTACGCCATGGTGTGGCGCATGAAGTTGACGTCGTCGCGGTTCGGGTAGTCCTCGCGGTAGTGACCGCCGCGGGACTCCTTGCGGGCGAGCGCGGACACGGCCATGACCTCGGCGAGGTCGAGCAGGTTGCCCAGCTCGACGGCCTCCAGGAGGTCGGTGTTGAACCGCTTGCCCTTGTCCTGGACGGACACGTTCAGGTAGCGCTCGCGCAGCTCGGCGATCTTCTCGACGGCCGTCTTGATCGTCTGCTCGGTGCGGAACACCATGACGTTGGCGTCCATGCACTCCTGCAGCTCGCGGCGGATGTCCGCCACGCGCTCGTTGCCCGTGGACGACCGCAGCCGCTCGATCTGCGCGACGACCAGCGAGGACGGGTCCTCGGGCAGTTCGATGTGCGAGACGGTGGAGGAGTACTCCGCCGCCGCGATGCCCGCGCGCTTCCCGAACACGTTGATGTCGAGCAGCGAGTTGGTGCCCAGGCGGTTGGCGCCGTGCACGGAGACGCACGCGACCTCACCGGCCGCGTACAGGCCCGGGACGACCGTGGTGTTGTCCGCCAGGACCTCACCCTCGACGTTCGTCGGGATGCCGCCCATGGCGTAGTGCGCGGTGGGCTGGATCGGGATCGGGTCCGTGTAGGGCTCGATGCCGAGGTACGTACGGGCGAACTCCGTGATGTCGGGCAGCTTGGCGTCCAGCTGCTCCGGCGGGAGGTGCGTGAGGTCGAGGTAGACGTGGTCGCCCTCGGGACCGCAGCCGCGGCCCTCACGGATCTCCGTGTAGATGGAGCGCGAGACGACGTCACGGGACGCGAGGTCCTTCATGACCGGCGCGTACTTCTCCATGAAGCGCTCGCCGTCCTTGTTGCGGAGGATGCCGCCCTCACCGCGGGCGCCCTCCGTCAGCAGGATGCCCATGCGCCAGATGCCGGTCGGGTGGAACTGGAAGAACTCCATGTCCTCCAGCGGCAGGCCCCGGCGGTACACCGCGGCCTGGCCGTCACCGGTCAGCGTGTGCGCGTTCGACGTCACCTTGAAGAACTTGCCGGTGCCGCCGGACGCGTAGATCACGGCCTTCGCCTGGAAGACGTGGATCTCACCGGTCGCCAGTTCGTAGGCGACGACGCCGGCCGACTTCTTGACGCCGTCGACCTCCACGAGCAGCTGGTCGAGGACGTAGAACTCGTTGAAGAACTCCACACCCTCCTTGACACAGTTCTGGTAGAGCGTCTGGAGGATCATGTGGCCGGTGCGGTCCGCCGCGTAGCAGGACCGGCGGACCGGGGCCTCGCCGTGGTTACGGGAGTGACCGCCGAAACGGCGCTGGTCGATGGTGCCGTCCGGGGTCCGGTTGAACGGCAGGCCCATCTTCTCCAGGTCGAGGACCGCGTCGATGGCCTCCTTCGCCAGGATCTCGGCGGCGTCCTGGTCGACCAGGTAGTCGCCGCCCTTGATCGTGTCGAAGGTGTGCCACTCCCAGTTGTCCTCCTCCACGTTCGCCAGCGCGGCGGCCATACCGCCCTGCGCGGCGCCCGTGTGGGAGCGGGTGGGGTAGAGCTTCGTCAGCACGGCGGTCCGGCTGCGCTTCGTCGACTCGATGGCCGCGCGCATTCCGGCGCCGCCGGCGCCGACGATGACGGTGTCGTACTTGTGGATCTTCATGATTCTCGCAGCCCCGTGCCTAGCGGATGTTCGGGTCGAAGGTGAAGATCACCAGCGTGCCCAGCAGGATGGTGAACACCGTGGCGGTGTAGAGCAGGCCCTTGAGCCACAGCCGGGTGTCCGCGCGTTCCGCGTAGTCGTTGATGACCGTACGCAGGCCGTTGGCGCCGTGCAGCATCGCCAGCCAGAGCATCAACAGATCCCAGACCTGCCAGAACGGGGAGGCCCAGCGGCCCGCCACGAAGGCGAAGCCGATCTTGGAGACGCCGCCGTCGAGGACGAGCTGGATGAGCAGGTGGCCGAGGACCAGGACGACGAGGACGACGCCGGACAGCCGCATGAACAGCCAGCCGTACATCTCGAAGTTGCCGCGGGTGGACTTCGGGGTCTTCCTGGTCCGCTTGCGCGGGGCTTCGATCAGGGGCGCCGGGTTGTCGACGTCGTAGAGGGACGCGCCCTCCACGGGTCCGATGCCGGACGCGGCCTTCTCGGTGGTGCCTGTGTTGTTCGACATCTTGCGCGTCAGCTCCCGAAGACTTCACGAGCGGCGTGGCCGAGGACGGGGTACAGGGCCCCGATCATCAGCACGACCCAGATGCCGACGACGGTCCAGAGCATCTGCTTCTGGTAGCGCGGGCCCTTCGACCAGAAGTCGACGGCGATCACGCGCAGGCCGTTGAGCGCGTGGAAGAGGATTGCGGCGACGAGGCCGTATTCCAGCAGCGCGACGATCGGCGTCTTGTAGGTGGCTACGACCTTGTCGTAGTCCTGGGGGGAGACACGCACGAGAGCGGTGTCCAGGACGTGTACGAACAGGAAGAAGAAGATGAGGACGCCGGTGACTCGATGAGCCACCCAGGACCACATTCCTTCCCGGCCGCGGTACAGCGTTCCAGCCGGCACGGAAGAACCCTCCGGGAGCGGGGATTGGGGCCTGCCGGCTTCGATGTCGACCTGGCCCGGCCGGGTACGGTCCACCGGCCCTGGCCATCGTAGCGACGTGTTGTCGGAACGTTTACGGCGGGCCTACCGATGTGATCGAACTGGCAGGCAAAGAGGTACGTATGGGCTATTCCGGATGCGTTGTCTTTACGCGCCGTTCCTCGCACCCCTGAAAGATTGCGCCGTTCCCCGCGCCCCTCAAAGCCAAAGACTGCGCCGTTCCCCGCGCCCCTGAAGGCCGAAGACTGCGCCGTTCCCCGCGCCCCTGGGGTCGGGGGACCGTGCCGTTGTCCGTGCGGCTCAAAGTCAGAAGATTGCGCCGTTCCCCGCGCCCCTCAAGACAAAAAGACTGCGCCGTTCCCCGCGCCCCTCAAGACAAAAAGACTGCGCCGTTCCCCGCGCCCCTGAAAGGCAAAGACTGCGCCGTTCCCCGCGACCCCTAGAGGCGGGAGGCCGCGCCCCTCAGTGATCTGGTCAGGCGGCCTCTGGCCAGGCGGCGTAGTTCTTCTGTGGTGTGGGCCCGCTCCTCGTCCGGGTCGTTCGTGAGGCGGGAGCTGATCTCGGTCAGGACCAGGTCGGGGGAGTCCTCCGGGGCCGTGTCGTCCAGACAGATCACGAAAACATGGCCGAAACGGCTCTCGTACGCCGCGTGGGCGGCGCTCAGGGCCGTGTGCGCGGCGGAGTACGCGCCGTCCGGGAGGAGCGTGAGGGACTCGCAGGCCAGGGCCTCGGCGACGTCATTGGGCGTCAGGTCGTACGCCGCCTCGTCGGACGCGGCCAGCAGGGAGTCCAGGTCCGGGTAGGGGCGGTGCGCGGCGACGCGGCGGGCCCAGCGGTAGCTGCCGCAGCAGGCCAGGAGGGTGTGCTCGGCGCGGTCCACGGGCAGGGCGTTGAACCGGTCCAGGCCGGTGGGACGGTGTCCGGGCGACTCCGGTGTGGCGACGGCCTGGCCGGGGAGACGGGAAGGACGGTGCGCGGGCAGCGTGGGTTCCTCGGCGGTTCGGCGGCGCCCGGATGCGCGCCACGCGTGGTTCGGCAGGGGATCGGGAGAAGCAAGGGAATCAAGTGAGAGATGTGGTTTCAACGCTATCGAGACTTGGCGGGAGCTGTCCGAGAGATGCCCGAACTTCACCCGTAAGGGAGAGTTTCAGGACAGATGGTGGACGGCGGCACCGGGTAAGGGGGCTTAGGTTCACAGCGGAAGTACAGCGTACGGGGATACGGGGACAGGTCTCGGAGAGCGATCGGAGCGTGAGTGGTCCGTGGTGAATGGGCGGCGTAGGCGCAGAGGGCCGGCTTCGGCCCACAGGAAGCCTCTGCTGGTCGGTGCGGGCGTCGTGGCGGTCGTGGCGGGTGCCGCGCTGACCGTCGGGCTCTGGCCGAGCGGCGACTCGGGCACGCCCTCGACCCGGCGGCCCTCCGGCGGGAGAAGCGCTCTGGCGCCTGCCGCCTCCCCGACCCCTTCACCCAGTCGGACGTATCCGATGTCACGGACGCCCCGGACGATCCCGGCCGTGCGCGAGCACACTGCCGCCCGCGGGCCGGGCTGGCGCCCGGCGAAGGGCGGACGCGTGGTCGTCGGCGACGGGGCGCTCGCCGACGAGGGACGGCTGCTCGCGAAGGAACTGGGACTGACCTACGCCGGGGAGGGCGAGGCGCGCGCCGGGGACGTCGGGCTGAACCTCACGGACGAGGACGCGAACGCGGAGTCGTACACGCTGCGGGTCGAGGACGGGCGGGTGCGGATCAGCGGTACGGAGGAGGCGGGCGTCTTCCACGGCACCCGCACGCTCAAGCAGGAGGTCCACGGGAACGCCACGGCGCCCGAGGGGGTCGTACGCGACTCGCCGGCCAAGCCGCAGCGCGGGTTCATGCTGGACATCGCGCGCAAGCATTTCACCGCCGCCTGGATCGAGGACCGCATACGTGAGCTGGGCGATCTCAAGTACAACCAGCTCGGTCTGCACTTCTCCGACGACCAGGGCTTCCGGATCGCCTCCGACTCGCACCCCGAGATCGTCTCGAAGGAGCACCTGACGAAGGCCGAGGTGCGGCGCATCCTCGCGCTCGCGGCCAGCCGTCACATCACCGTCGTGCCCGAGATCGACTCGCCCGGACACCTCGGCGCGGTCATAGCCGCGCACCCGGACCTCCAACTGCGCAACACCGCGGGTGTCGCCTCGAAGGGCGCGCTCGACATCTCCAAGCCCGCCGCCGCGAAGATCGTGGACGAACTGCTGAACGAGTACGCCGACCTCTTCCCCGGGCGGTACTGGCACCTCGGCGCCGACGAGTACCAGGCGCTGACGGTGGCGAACCCTTCGGCCTCCTACCCGCAGCTGGCCGCCGCCGCGACGAAGGCGTACGGATCCGGTGCGGGGATCGCCGACCTGGCGACCGGGTGGCTCAACGACCGGGCCGACACCGTGCGCGGCCACGACCGGACCATGCGCGCCTGGAACGACGGGATCTTCGCCGGGGGCACCGTCCAGGCCGACGAGGACCTCCAGGTCGCGTACTGGACCGGCAAGGAGATAGGCGCACGGCAGCCCACGGAGTACCTGCGGTTCGGGCGCGAGATGCTCAACTACAACGACGAGTACCTCTACTACGTCCTCGGGCAGCCCAACACCTTCGTCTACCCGACCGGACAGCGCATCTACGAGCAGTGGACGCCCCTCGTCGTACGCGGGACGAAGCCGGTGCCCGAGGAGTACGACGACCAGATCCTCGGCGCGTCCTTCGCCGTCTGGTGCGACCTCTCGGGCTCCCAGACGCAGGCCCAGGTGGCGGCGGGGATCCGGATGCCGTTGCGGGCGCTGACGCAGAAGCTGTGGGACCCGCGCACCCCCACGTCGTCGTGGGCCGACTTCAAGGGGCTGGCGGGGAAGCTGGGCTGAGGGACCGTCCGGTCCGCGGCGGCCGGTCCGGGAGGGTCCGGTCCGGCCGCCGGTCCGCACGGTGGCCGACCTGCGCGTCGGCCGGATTCCGAGTGGACGGGCGGGGTGCGCGGACCGTATGTTCCCCAGGCCGCGCGAGGCCTCTGGGGAGAGGGCGCGCCCGGCTTCTTCGCGCGCCTCTTCGGCGCGCCCCGTCCACGCACTGCGCCCGGTTCACGCTCTGCGCCTTGTGCACGCACCCTCGGGGGACCGCTCACCCATGCTCTGCGCCCACTGCCATCAGAACGCCCCGACGCCGGGCGGCACCCTCTGCCGGAACTGCGTCGGCGCCACGGCTCAGCCCGTCCACCCCGTCCACCCGGCCCAGGCGGGAGCGTACGGCGCCACGCCCATGCACCTTCCGCACGGCCCCGCCTGGCTGCGTTCGCCCGTCGGGCTCGGGAAGGCCGCCGCCGTGGCGGTCGGGGTGGCCGCCGCCGCCGACCTCTTCGCGGTCTGGGCCGGCTGTCTGACGTACGACGTCGCGGACCGGCTGGTGGGCGACGGGTTCGGCGCGGTGCCCACCGCGGAGATCGACCGTACGGACACCCTCTACACCGCGTCCGGGATCGTGCAGGTGACCGCGCTCGTCGTGGCCGCGGTCCTCTTCCTCGTCTGGTTCCAGCGGGCGCGGGTCAACGCCGAGGTGTTCAACCCGTTCGGGCACCGGATGAAGCGCGGCTGGACCTGCTGGAGCTGGTTCGTGCCCATCGTCAACCTGTGGTTTCCGCGCCGGATCATGGAGGACGTCTGGGACGCGAGCAGCCCGGCCGGGCGGGCGTCCCACGGCCTGGTCAACACCTGGTGGACGCTCTGGGTCGTCTCGCTGGTCGCCGACCGGACGGCCGCCACCTCCTACCGCCTGGCCGAGACGGCCGATGAGATACGGGACGCCGCCGGGCAGGTGGTCTTCGCGGACGCGGTCCATCTGATCGCCGGTGTCCTCGCCGTTCTCGTGATCCTGCGCCTGACCCGTATGCAGGACGAGAAGGCCCGCGGCGGCGCCTTGGCCGTAGCCGTGTAGTTGACGCGGCTTGCGTGTTCCGGTGGCGAACTACTGTGCGTGTGTGGTGTATTCGGCGCTGGCCGAACCGACATACCGGGGGGAGCGGCATGGGCTACTGGGGGTATTTCGTCGTGGGCAGGAGCGAGCGTCCGCTCGCGGAGTTACGCGCGTTGTCGGGCGCGGTGGGCATGACCCTGCACGAGACGACGGACGACGGCTGGCAGGTCTGGGAGTACCCGAACGCTCCCGACGGCGGTGCCGGGGACGTGGGCAACATGAACGACCTGGCCGAGGAGACCGGCGCGCCCGCGCTCTTCGGATACGTCATGGACAGCGACTGTGTGGTCGTCGAGGCGGCCGCGCCCGGCAGCGGGGCCTGGACGACCTGTCTGGCCAGGGACGCGATGGCCGGGTACCTGGGCGGCAACGAGGACGGCCTGGCCGTCGACGACTTCTTCCTGGAACCGGGTGACGCCGTCCTGCGGGCCGTCGCCTGGGCCGCCGAATCGGGCCGTGACGCGTCCGAGGAACGTCTCCTCGACGTCCTCAGATCCGACGCGAACCCCTCGGCCGAGATGCTTTTCTTCCGGTTCCTGGACCGACTGGGCGTCATCCCCATGTAGATTTCGGCCACTTCGCACTGTGACGTTCCGGCCACCGTGCACGCAGTAAGGGGAAGTGCGGGCTCCGCAACCAGCGGCGGCCCACCGAGGGAGGCGTGATGAGCCTGGTGGAACTGATCGCTCAGGCCGACGAGCTGAGTCTCGCGGTCGGCGGTCTGGCGTGCCTGGACAGGTGCGTGCCCCTGTTGGGCGGCGACGACGAGATCCTGCGCCCCCTGTGGGCGAGCCTCGCCGAGTCCGAGGAGGGGTTCCGGGACTGGGGCGAGTGCGTCGAGCAGGTGCGCGCCAAGCTCTACGTACCGGACGGCCCGCAGGACAACGCGTCCGCCGAGGGCGAGGCCGTCGCCCTGGCCCAGCGCATGCTCGGCGCGGCCCCCGCGGAGCGGACCGCCGGGAACCTGCTGACGTGGGCCGACGACTGCTCGGTCGCCGCGCTCCGGATCCACCGGCTCCTGGACGCCACGGCCCGCGCCGAGTCCGACGGCGAGTCCTCGGTGCGGGACCGGCGAGAGGGCCGTACGCAGGACATGTCGCCCCTCGTCGCCGCCGAACTGCGCCGCCAGATCAGCGTCCTCGAACTCGTGTCGGCCCACGGCCCCGCGGGTCTGCGCCAGGCGCGGGAGCTCACCACCGAGGGCCGCCGCGTCCTGCGCGCCGTGGTGTCCCGACGGGCCCGCGGACGCGTCTGAGCCCTTCCGGAGGGACAGGAGAGGCCGGGACCCTGTGCGAACGAACCAGGGTCCCGGCCTCTCACGTGTCCGTGCGGGGTGCGGCTCTACGGGGTCAGGACCTGGCCCAGTCGCGCGGCTGTCGCCGTACCCAGCTGGGTGACGCCGTAGTACGCCGACCTGGCGACGGAGACGCCCGAGGCGGTGCTCGGCAGGTACAGCAGCGTGCCGTTGTACGCGTCCTCGCCCTCGGCGCCGATGAGCAGGTGCGCGCGGCCCTGGCCGGAGAAGTCCGTCAGCGAGACGGACGAACCCAGCTTGTCGCCCTTCTCCGTGGACCCGGCGATGCCCGTCGTGTCCTGGGAGTAGGAGAGCGAGCCGGTACCGGTGAGGCCGGTCGAGGCGCCCTTGAGGAGCCAGACGGCGCCCGCGTCGGCCTTGTCGGCGCCGCTGCGGGTGATGTCCTCGTTCGGGGCGCCGGTGAGGACGTCCGCGAACCCGTCGGCGTTGAAGTCGCCCACGGAGACCGAGGCGCCCATCGCGTCACCGGACTCGTTGGCCCCCTCGACACCCGTCGTGCTCTGGGTGATCTTCGTCAGCCCGGTGGTGGTGAAGCCGGCGGACGTGCCCGGGACCATCGTGACCTGGCCGCCGGAGATCGCGCCGGACTCGGTGGCGTTGGGCTGGCCGATGACGATGTCGTCGTAGCCGTTGCCGTTCACGTCACCCGCGGCGAGCGAGCGGCCGCCCTTCACGGAGAGCGTGGACACCTTCGACAGGCCCAGCGACCTGGACCCCTTGAACCAGGTGACCTTGCCGGCGCCGGACGCGTCGCGGTAGTTGAGCGCCACGTCCGCGTAGCCGTCCCGGTTGAAGTCACCGGTCGCGGCGTCCGCGTACGCGAGGGCGCCGGAGGCGGTGGTGAGGTCGCCGGCGACCTCGTGGCCGTCGTCGAAGCGGGCCGCCCAGTTGCCGCCCGTGCCGGTGGCCGCCGTGAAGACGTCCGCCTTGCCGTCGGCGTTGAAGTCGCCGACCGCGACGGTCGCGCCGAACCGCGCGGAGACCGGCTCGTAGTCGTCGCCCAGCGCCATGGTGTCGGCGCCGGAGTTGAACTTGGGCCCGTACAGGATCGTCACGGCACCACGGTCCGCGTGGCCGGTCGTGTCGTCCTCGCCCGGGGCGCCGATGGCGATGTCCGCGTAACCGTCGGCGTTGATGTCGCCCCAGGCGGTGGCCGTGCCCCACTGGTCGCCCGACTCGGCGGCGCCCGGCACCTCGGCGGTGCCCTGGTTGAGCTTCACCTTCGAGGCTGCGACCGGGCCGTTCAGACCGCCCGGCACGAGGGTGAGCCAGCCGCTGCCCTGCTTGGGCGTGGCGGCGACGAGGTCGCTGATGCCGTCACCGTTGAAGTCGGCCGTCGGGACCGCGGAGTTCTTACCGGGGCTCGATGCGTACCGGCGGATCTCGCTCAGCTTCGAGTAGAGGTTCTTGCCGGGGCACTCGGTGGCGAAGCCGTCGCGGTGGCCGGAGATCGTGTTCAGCGTGGCCTGCTCGCCCGCCTTCCACACGCCCGTGTCGTCGGCGGCGGTCAGGGTGACCTGGCCGCTCGGGTTGCCGCCGTACTGGCCGAGCTTCCACGCGGCGACGCGCGCCACGGACTCCAGGGCGGCCCGGGTCGGCCTGCCCGCGGCCTTCGCCGCGGTGGTGGAGGTGGCGGCGGCGCCCTCGAAGTCACCGAGGACGGCGATGCCCGCCGAGTCGCCGTTGAAGCCGTACGTGTGGGCGCCGCGCACCGGCAGGTCGACGCCGCCCGCGCGGCCCTCGAAGATCCGGCCGCACTTGTCGACCAGGAAGTTGTAGCGGATGTCGTTCCACAGCTCGGTCTGCACGTGGTACGCCATGATGCCGCGCACCAGCGCCGGGGACTCGGCGCAGCTGTAGTCGTTCGAACCGACCGTGTGGTGGACGAAGACCGCGCTGACCTTCTCGATGTACTCCGGCGCGTCCTTGACCGTCGACTCGGCGGCGCCCCACTGGGCGCGGGAGACGATGTGCGGCTGCGTCACGGTGGACGGCGGCGGGGACGGGACCGGGTCGGGCGTCGGGGAGGCCGGGGCGCTCTCCGACGCGCTCTCGGAGGCGCTTCCCGTGGTGCTCTCGGAGGGCGACGCGGGATCACCGGTCGCGGGAGCCGCGTCCGCGGGGCCCGTGCTCGCCGGATCCGCCGGGGACGCGGAACCCGAGGCGGCGTCGGCGGCAGGGGAGCCGGTCGGATCCTCGGCGGCGAAGGCGGCGCCGTCCATCGAGAGACCCGTGGTCGTGCCCAGCGCCTCGTTCCTCGCCTCGGCGGAGGTCACGCCCGGGTCCACCAGGCTCAGCTCAAGTCCCTTGGGCAGCCCGGAACTCGCCGAGCCTCCCCCGGACTCCGTCCGGGAGGTGCCCCCAGCCGTCACCACGCGTGCCTCGACGCCGTCGCTCGGGCCGACCCAGAGCGGATCGGACGCGCCGCGCGCGTCCTTGGCGCCCGGCTCCGTCCTGTCGACCGGGTGGGGTTCCAGGTCCAGGTTCTGCCAGCCGGTCCACTCGCCCGAGTCGAGGGCGCGGGTCCGCACCTGGGCGCTGCCGTCGAGTTCGGCCTTCGCGCCGGTCCAGGAGATGCCGAGCAGCGAGAACCGCTGGGTGCTCGTCCGCTCCACCTCGCGGCGGCCCGTACCGTCGCTGCTCATCGCGAGCTCGTGCACCTTCACGGGACGCTTGCCGCGCGCGGCGTCCGCCGACGGGTCGTCGCCCGGGTTCGCCACGGCGTACGTCACGGCGCCCGCCCCGGCCAGCACCACGGCCCCTGTCGTCAGCCACGCTCTCCGCTTCAGACTCAGCGGTTTGTACGCATGGGTCGTCCGGCGACTCAAATACCCCACCCCTAGAAAAGCAGCACAAAAAACCCACCCGTCACAAGGGTGGCTTCTTAATTCAGCGCCAACTCCGGAGTGAACATCACCCAACAAGGGTGTGTGGTACGTCACTGCAGGCGCGGCAAGACGCCTGGGAGAGGTGGATGGTTGTACGGGTTCCGGTGAATTGCCGCGTGACCTATATCACTTCGAGGGTGTGTGATGTTCGAGGCGCCCGACCCGCTTGGTGTTGCGGACCGGCCGTGGCTCTGGCGGCCCGGACGTGAGCGAGTGAGGGAGCGCGAGCGGTGAAGGGGACGAGTGCGGAGTCGGAAGAGCCCGCGCGCCCGGCCCGGCGGCTGTCGGCCGACGTGCGCATGCGGCAGCACGCGGCGGGGTTCGTACGCGACGTCACGGCCCGCAGTCGGCTGCCGCTGGACTACTCGGTGGCGAGCCTGCGCGTCGTCGACTTCATCGTCGACGGGCTGCGCGGGAGCGGCCGGGACCATGCCGCGGTGGGGCGGGTGCTGTTCGGGCTCGGTGTGTACGCCGGGGAGGTGCTGGTGCGGCGGGCCGGTGCCGCGTGGGTCGAGTTCGATCAGGGGCAGCGGGAGTTGTTCGGCCAGCCGGTGGGCATACGGATGCCCGACGGGCGGGTGTGGAACCCGCTGGGCAAGGTCGTGAAGCGGTTCGAGGCGGGGGAGCGGGAGTCCCTGCGCACGTTCTATCTGCAGCTGCACGGGCGGTCCAGGGCCGGACTCCCCGGGTGTGCTGGAACGGGCGGCGCGACCGGCGAGCTGTGACGTTTCCGCGTCGTCCGGCGCAGATGACCTTGAGGGTGTGCGAGCACAGTGGTCCGTACCGCGTGGTGCGAACCCGGTGCGAACGGGGCAGTGTTGGGCCAGGGAGGGGAGTCCCGCGGCGTGCGGTCGTCCGACGGGGACCTGGGCGTGGCCGTCGCGCGGGCCCAGCAGGGGGACGAGGACGCCTTCGCGGTCGCGTACCGGATCGTGCAGCCCGGACTGCTCGGGTATCTGCGGGGCCTGGTCGGCGGCGAGGCGGAGGACGTGGCCTCGGAAGCGTGGCTGGAGATCGCCCGGGATCTGGGGCGGTTCCGCGGGGACGGGGCGGGGTTCCGCGGCTGGACCGCGACCATCGCCCGGCACCGGGCACTCGATCATCTGAGGCGGCAGAAGGTACGGCCGCGGGCGTCCGAACTCGAACACGACATGCTCGACCTGCCCGCCGCGCAGAGCACGGACGACCAGGCCCTGGAGTCCCTCGGCACGCAGTACGCCCTCGAACTCCTGTCGACCCTGCCGCGCGACCAGGCCGAGGCCGTACTGCTGCGGGTCGTCGTCGGTCTCGACGGCCCCGCGGCCGGGCGGGTCCTCGGCAAACGCCCCGGCGCGGTACGTACCGCCGCGTACCGGGGCCTGAAGCGGCTGGGCCACCGGCTCGACGCCGAGGGTGTGACGGAAGACGGGCCCCGGACGCTGGGGGAGTCGGGATGAACGGCAACCGGTCCCCGGGCGGCGAGGGTGGATTCGTGGATTCGGACATGGGTGAACGGGAGGGCGGCAGCGACCGCCCGGACCTCGGTGCCCTGCTCGCCGCCGCCGTACGGGGCGAGGAGGCGGACGCCGAGGCCGAGAAGCGGGCCCTCGCCGCGTTCCGGGACGCACGGGACGAGGGGGCGCACGGGGCGGCGCGCACCCGGCGGCGGGACGACTGGCGGCCCGCGGGCGAGCGGCGGCGCGGCTGGTCGCCGCGGGCGACGCTGGTCGCGCTGGCGGCGAGCGTGACGCTCGGCGGGGTGGCGGTCGCGGCCATCGGCTCGGGCGCGGGCGAGCGCGGTGAGGGCGGCGAGCGGGACGGGAACCGCCCGTCGAGCAGCGCCGCGGCCGACGCCGGCAGTGGTGCCGGCGCGGGCATGCCCGGTCCGTCCGGGCCGGGACCGACCGACGGCCCTTCCACCGCTCAGGACACCGAGGCCCACTGCCGCGCGTACGACTCCGTGAAGAAGCGGGGCAAGGCCCTCGACTCGGTCGCCTGGCAGCGGCTGATCCGGGCCGCGGGCGGCGAGGACGAGGTGGCGGCGTACTGCGAGGCGCGGTTGACCGGCGCGAAGCAGAAGCAGAACACGAAGCAGCAGAAGCAGAAGAAGAACAACGGCAAGGGCGCCGGAGAAGCCGAGAAGACGAAGAAACCCGAGGCGAGCAAATCGGCCGAGCCGTCGAATACGCCGGGCGGCGGCACCACGAAAACTCCGAAGGCGGCAAAGGCCACAAAGGCCGCGAAAAACGCGAAGAGTGCGAAGAGCGGGAGCGGTTGAGACCTGGGGCCGCCCGCTCCGCCGATGGCAACGGCCGGGGCCGCCACCCCCCACAGGAGAGGCCCCGGCCGTCGCGCGGCACGGGCCGCGCGGCGGCCCGTACTCTCCTCAGCGCCGACGGTGCGTTTTGTGTCACACCCCACGCCGCAACGAGTTAGTTGCAAGTTGTACGGACATGGACGCGCCCTGGTTTCAAGCCGTAACGTGCATTTCGCGCCGGATGCGGGGCAGGACCGCAACCATCAACCGAGAGACCACGACGGAGAGAACCCGGTCCGCGAGAGCGGTGCCGGCTGGGCGCAATAAGGGGCGCGGTGCTGGGGGACGACGCGGAGCTGACCGCCGCGGTGCTTGCCGCACAGTACGGGGACGAGACCGCGTTCCGGACTGTGTACCGAGCCGTGCATCCACGGCTTCTGGGGTATGTGCGGACGCTGGTCGGTGACCCGGACGCCGAGGACGTGACGTCCGAGGCCTGGCTGCAGATCGCCCGGGACCTGGAACGGTTCAGCGGGGACGCCGACCGGTTCCGCGGCTGGGCGGCCCGGATAGCCCGCAACCGCGCACTCGACCACATACGCATGCGCGGCCGGCGCCCCGCGACGGGCGGCGACGAGAGCGAACTCACCGGCAGGGCGGCCGAGTCCGACACCGCGGGCGAGGCCATCGAGGCGCTCGCCACGGGCCACACCCTCTCCCTCATCGCCCAGCTCCCGCAGGACCAGGCGGAAGCCGTCGTGCTGCGCGTCGTCGTCGGCCTCGACGCCAAGACCGCCGCGGACACCCTCGGCAAACGGCCCGGCGCCGTCCGCACGGCGGCGCACCGCGGGCTGAAACGCCTCGCGGAACTGCTCGGCGCGGATCCGGAGACGGCCGATCCGGAATCTGTGGGCTCCCTGGCCTCCGTACCCCAGCAGAGACCCCCGCACACAGAGCCGCGTACCCGCGCGGTGACGTCCGCCGGTGTGACGCATACGCCTTCGCGGACGCAGAAGGACATGTGATGGGCGACGAGCGCTGTGTCTTCCCGGGGGAGAACCCCAGGCCCCCTGGCCGGTGGCTGGACCGCGACGCGGCGGAACGACTGCTGCGCGGAGAGCCGCTCGAAGCCGTCGACGCCGACATCCGCGGCCAGGCCGACCGGCTCGCCGAGGCACTCGGCTCCCTGGGCGCGCTCAGTGCCGAAACCGCGCCGAACAGTGCTGAACTCCCGGGCGAGGACGCCGCGTTGGCCGCGTTCCGCACGGCGCGCTCCGGCCGGAGCGAGGAGGCGGCCCTCGCCGGGGCCGCCCGTACGCGTTCCTCCGCGCCCTTCCCGTCCCAGAGAGCCTCCCCGGACTTCCTGGACGCGGGGCTCGTCCAGATCCGCCGTTCCGACACGGACCGCCGCGCCCCCTCCCTGTGGGGCCGCCCGGTGCGCTACGGATTCGCCGCCGCGCTGGCCGCGGGGATGATCGGCGGAGTCGCCGTGGCCGCCACCGCCGGTGTCCTGGCCTTCGGCGGCGGCGAACCGGAACCCGGCGCCTCCGCGACGGCCGCCGTCACCCCGGACCGCCCGCTCGTCACGCCGTCCCCCGGGGAGACCCGCGGCGGCGACGATCCGCGGCCCGAGGGCAGCGCCGGCGCGCCGACCGGCGAGAGCTCCGCCCCGAGCGGCGAGGCACACGGGAACACGGGTACCGGCGCGCAGCCCGACTCCGACGAGACCCGGCGGGAGGACCGGCCGGGCACGCGGTGGGCCAAGATCGCCTCCGCCTGCCGTGACTACCGTGACGGCAAGGAGCTCGACGCCGGGCGCAGACGCACCCTGGAGGACGCGGCCCGGGGCGCCGAGCAGGTGCAGAAGTACTGCAGGGCCATCCTGAAGGACCGGAACCGCCACGACTCCGGCGACGACTGGAGCGACCCCAGGTCCGGACGCGGAGACGCGGGCAAGGGCGGCAGCGGCAACGGGAACGGGGACGACCGCGGCGGCGACTACGGCGGCGGCGATGGTGGTGACGGCGGCGGCCACGGCGGGGACGACCGCGGCCACACAGGCACGTTCCGGAGCGAGGACGACGCGGCGGCCCCGGCCCCGCGGATCAGCACCCTCGACGAGCCCCTGGCCTCGGTGCCCTCCCGGGTGCTCTCTCCCTGATCTGTCGGGCGGCCTTCGGGCGGCCCCGGGGTGACCTCGCCGGTGGCTTCCCGCTCCTGACCTGCGCTTTCGTTCCGTCTACACGCTTTTGTCGTCCCGGTGTGACATTTTCAGCCGTCCCGACGCAGTAATAAGCGAGCCGACTGGTCATCGGCTGTCGCACGAGCCGGGGTTCCCCCCGTACTCACGGCTCAGTGCACAGAGGCGCGGGCGGGACACGTTCCCCCGGTCCCGCCCGCGCCCGCACACCTTCTCCGCCGCGGGTCCCTCACCAGTAGACGACGACCTTGTCGCCGTTCCTCACCTGCGAGAACAGCGCCGCGATCTTCCCCTCGTCCCGTACGTTCACACAGCCGTGCGAGCCCCCGTAGTAGCCCGTCCCCGCGAAGTCCGCGGAGTAGTGGACCGCCTGGCCGCCACTGAAGAACATCGCGTACGGCATGGGCGAGTCGTAGAGCGTCGACACATGATGGCGCGACTTGAAGTAGACGTTGAAGACACCTTCTCGGGTGGGTGTGTACTCCGTGCCGAAGCGCACCGCCATCGTCGAGACCGTCCGGCCGTCGATCATCCAGCGCAGGGTGCGGCTGGTCTTGCTGATGCACAGCACCCGGCCCGTCATACAGCGCGGGTCCGGCTTCGCGGCCGGCTGGCCGCCGGACGCGTACAGATCCCACTTGCCCGGTTCGTGCGTCATCCCCAGCAGCCGCTGCCAGGTCACCGAGTCCGTGGTGCCGGTCCTCGGCAGGCCGCGCTTGCCCTGGAAACCCTTGACGGCGTAGACCGTCGAGGCGTCGTACGTCCCCGTCGGCCCCTCGTAGAGCCACAGGACCTCGCGCAGCCGGGCCTGCAACTCCCGTACGTCTTTGCCCCGGTCGCCCGGCGACCACAGGACCTCGGACGCGGGCTGCCCGGCGGAACTCGGCGGCTTGGCGTCGCCGGGGGAGCGGCCGGCCGGTGACGACGCACCGGCGGACGGCGGCGTGGCGGCCGGTGACGTGCCCGGTGGGCCGGCCGGCTGGATGGTGCACCCGCTCACCGCGACGAGTGCCGCCAGCACCGTCGCCGCCGCGGCTGATCTCCACACACCTGACGAACGCAACACACCTGATGTACGCATGTGAACCCCCCGCTGCTCATCGCGCCGCCCATCGATCCGGTCCTCGTCCCGGTCCGATGTGCCGCGGCGACATCCGAGCGGCTGTCTCATCCGGCAGAACCCCATCGTGCGGTGTCATACCCGGATGCGACACTGCCTTTCATGCTTGGCGTAACGGATCTCCCCACCTATCTCGTGGGTCTCGTGCTGATCGTCCTGTTGCCGGGGCCGAACTCGCTCTACGTGCTGTCCGTCGCCGCGCGACGGGGCGTCAGGACCGGCTATCAGGCCTCCGCCGGGGTCTGGTGCGGTGACGCGGTGCTGATGACGCTGTCCGCGGCCGGTGTCGCGTCCCTGCTGCAGACCAACGCCCTGGTGTTCGGGATCGTGAAGTACGCGGGCGCCGGATATCTGACCTGGCTGGCCTTCGGGATGCTGCGGGCCGCGTGGGAGATGTGGCGGACCCGGCGGGAGCGGGGCGAAGCCGAGGAGGCAGCCCCGCCGGCCGTCGAGGAGCGGCCCTTCCGGCGGGCACTCGTCATCAGTCTGTTCAACCCGAAGGCGATCCTGTTCTTCGTGGCCTTCTTCGTGCAGTTCGTGGACCCGGGCTACGCGTATCCGGCCGTCTCCTTCGTCGTGCTCGGTGCCTTCGCCCAGGTGGCGAGCTTCCTGTACCTCAGCGCGCTGATATTCGGCGGGACGAAGCTCGCCGCCGCCTTCCGGCGGCGCAGGAGGCTGTCCGCGGGGGCCACCTCCGCCGCCGGCGCCCTCTTCCTGGGCTTCGCCGTCAAGCTGTCCCTCGCCGGCTCCGTCTAGGACGGGTCCGTTCGGGGCAGGTCCGCTCAGGACGGGGCCTGGGCGCTGACGCCCACGAGCGCCGCGTACTCCGCGAGGCCCCGCGCCGACTCGCCCGCCCAGCCCACGTAACCGTCGGGGCGGACGAGGAACACCCCGGTCCCGTACGCCTCGTAGGCGGGGAAGCGGACCGTGCGGGTGCCGGGGAGGTCCGGCACCTCGGTGTCCGTGCCGACCGTGAGCAGTGTCCAGTGCGGGCCCCGGAAGGCGTCGAAGAGGCGGATCCCGGCCCGGGTGCCGTCCGGTGCGCGGTCGCCCGCGCGCAGGGCCCCCTCGGGCAGGTCCGGGCGGGTCTCCACCGCGAGCGCCGAGTCCCGGTAGCCGAGGCCGAGTTGCTGGGTGGCCGCACCGCGCCGCACCTCGCCGCGGTGGACACCGGTGGACAGGCCCAGCATCTGCGCGGCGACGGGCATCCGCTCCGCCTCGTACGAGTCGAGGAGGGCGGCCGGAGCGGACCCCCGCAGCACGGCCGCGAGCTTCCAGCCCAGGTTGTAGGCGTCCTGGACGCTGGTGTTGAGGCCCTGGCCGCCCGCGGGCGAGTGGACGTGCGCCGCGTCGCCCGCCAGGAAGACCCGCCCGTCCCGGAACCGGTCCGCCATCGCGGCACGCGGCCGGAAGTCGGAGGCCCAGCGGACCTCGGTCACGTCGTCCGCGGACAGGTGCGTCCGGGTGGCGACCAGCTTGCGGATGCCGTCGAGGGACAGGTCCGGTTCGGCGGACGGGTCCGCGAAGCCGGCCGCCAGCTGGAAGTCCTCGGTGTGGGGCAGGGGGCAGATCCCCAGGAAGCCGCCCTGGAGCCCCCGGCCGTTCCTGCCGGCACCCTTGCCGCCGCCCTCGTCGTCGGTGGTGTCGGTGGGCGGGAAGAAGTGCCAGTTGTCGCGGTCGAGGCCGGTGACGCGGATGTCCGCGACCAGTGCCGGAGCCGGGTCCACGGTCTCGCCGGTCATGCCGATGCCCAGCGCGCGCCGTACGACGGACCGGCCGCCGTCCGCGGCGACGGCATAGCGGGCGCGCACCGGGGTGCCGGACGTGAAGCTCGCCGTCACGCCGTCGGCGTCCTGGGCGAGGCCCGCCAGCTCCCGGCCGAAGGCGACGCCGCCGCCCAGCTCGGCCAGCCGCGCGAACAGGATCTCCTGCGTCCGCCACTGCGGCACCATCAGCGCGAAGCCCGCGTACGGCTCGGCCTCCGTCGCCTCCACCTCGTCGAACATGCGGTGCTCGCCCTGCCGCCTGCCGTCCTTCCAGATCATCCCGACGGGGTACGTGCCGCCCCCCGCCCGGAGCGCGTCCAGCACGCCGAAGTCGTCGAAGACCTCCTGCGTGCGTGGCTGGATCCCCTTGCCCCGCGAGCCCGGGAAGAGGGTGGCGGACCGCTCGACGACGAGGGCGCGCACGCCGCGCCGGGCGAGGTCGAGCGCGAGGGCCAGTCCGGTGGGCCCGGCGCCCACGATCAGCACATCGGTCTCGGCCGGTACGGCGGCGGTGTCCACGACAGAGTTCACGGCAGTGTCCACGACAGCATTCACGGCGGGCATCTCCTTAACGTCGTTAAGTTCCATGGGTCGAGGATGCGCTTAACGCCGTTAAGCTGTCAAGGGGGGGCCTCCGGATAGGGTGCGACCGTGGCTGTAGGGAAGATCGACCGAACACTGGTGGCCGACACGGCGCTGCGTCTGCTGAACGAGGTCGGGCTCAACGGCCTCAGCCTCCGGGTCATCGCCAAGGAGCTGGACGTCAAGGCGCCCGCCCTCTACTGGCACTTCAAGGACAAGCAGGCGCTGCTGGACGAGATGGCGACGCAGATGTACCGGCGGATGATCGCCGGTACCTCGATCCCGCCGGACACGGACTGGCGCGAGCGGCTCCTGATGGCCAACCGCGGTCTGCGCGCGGCGCTGCTGAGCTATCGCGACGGGGCCAAGGTCTTCAGCGGTTCCCGCTTCACCGGCACCGAGCACGCCGCCCAGATGGAGGAGAACCTGCGGGCCCTCGTGGACGCCGGGTTCACCCTCCGGCAGGCGGTACGCGCCTTCACCACCGCGTACCTGTACACGCTGGGCTTCGTCACCGAGGAGCAGGGCGTGTATCCCCTGCCGGGCGAGCGCCGCGAGGGGTACGACGTGGACGCGCGGGCCGAGATGCTCGCCGACCACCCCCTGTCGGCCGCCGCGGGCTCAGCCATCTTCGAGGGGTACGACGAGGGATTCGAGGAGGGGCTCATGCTGCTGCTGGCCGGGATCGAGGCACGCCGTGGAACCGACTGACCCGGACGAGTCGGCCCCGGCGCTCGTCGACTTCGTCCCAGACCCCGCCGCCCGGGCCGAACTCGCCCGCCGGATGTCCGAACTCGCCGACCTCATCGACGAGGCCGGCGACGCGCTCGGCGAGATCCTCGCGGACGTTCAGCGCGGTTTCGACAGTGCCGAGCGCAGCCGCGGCGTCAACCGGTCCTCGACGTAGCGGTTCAGCAGCCACGCCAGGGTCAGCATCGTCACGACCGTCAGCGCCGCGGTCGCGTACGACGGGAGGCCCAGGCTCTGGTGGTAGGCCTTGATGGCGACCCAGCCCAGGTGCTCGTGGACCAGGTAGAACGGGTACGTCAGCGCCCCGGCCACCGTCAGCCAGGGCCAGTTCGCCCGGCTCAGCCAGCCCAGCGCCACCGCGGCGACCGCCAGGAAGCCGAGGGTGACGACGAGGACGATCCCGGTCGAGGTCCGGTTCGAGAAGAAGTCCGGATCGGGCGCGTGCCACAGCGTCGCCACCGCGTAGTGCTGGCCGATCAGCCAGCTGACGCCCACGATGCCCCAGGCGTACGCGTCGCGCCGGTCGCGGTGGACGAGGTAGAGGCCGATGCCGCCGATGAAGAACGGCGCGTACTCGGGCATCAGGATCAGGTCGAGCAGCGGCTGCCGCGCCTCCTGGGCGATCGCCGCGGCGAGGGTCCAGCTCGCGCAGAACAGGATGACGCGCTGCCGCGTCGCACCCGGCAGGACCACACAGAGCGCGAACAGCGCGTAGAAGCGGACCTCCGCCCAGAGCGTCCAGCAGACGCCGAGCACCCGGTCGGCGCCCAGCGGTTGCTGCAGGAGCGTCATGTTCACCAGCGCGTCGCTGGGGGAGACGGCGTGGTACGCGACCGCGGGAAGGGCGAAGACGGCCGTGACGAGGACGACCGCCGCCCAGTACGCCGGCATCAGCCGGGAGACCCGCGAGGCGAAGAACGAGCGCAGGGTCCTCCCCCAGCCGCTCATGCAGATCACGAAGCCGCTGATCACGAAGAAGACCTGCACGCCCAGGCAGCCGTACGCGAACCACGTGTGCAGCGTGGGGAACTGGAGCTGCGGCGAGGTGCCCCAGGCCTCGCTCACCTCGCCGTCCCGGCCGCCGTAGTGGTACGCGGCGACCATCAGCGCGGCGATCAGCCGGAGCCCGTCGAGCGCGCGCAGCCGCGGCGCGTGCTTGCGGGGAACTATCCGGGGCGGGACAGCGGTGCTGTCGCCCGCCTCGGCCGCGGGAGCGGCCGTCGGGGCGGGCGACGAATTGATGGTGCTCATCCCAGCGTTGCCCTCTTCAGGGATCGGGCGCGCTTGGCCACACGTCGTACGGTCGCGTTGCGCGGAATGAAGGCGAGCTGGGCCGGCACCGCGCCGGGCAGTCCCAGTGAGGTGAGGCGTCGCCGCTTGAAGTAACGCCAGGTGTGGGTGTTCAGACGCCGCGTCAGGTACTGCTCGGCGTCCGGCCGGGTGTCCGGGTAGATCTTGGGCTGCATGGCGAAGCCCACAGCTCTTACGAGTTCGGACAGTTCGTCGGCGGTCATGCCCTCGCGCTGCTCAAGGACCGCCGCGCGGTCCGTCAGCTCCGGGAGCAGGGCGTCCACGATCGTGACGGGGACGCGGTTGCTGTTCTCGTACGGGGTGAGGCGTTCGAGGAGCGGGCCGGTGCCGATGCGGGCGACCGGGAGGCCGTACAGCGCGGAGGCGGTGAGCAGTGCGGTGGAGAAGCAGCCGACGACCAGCGCGGGGCGCATCCGCTGGTAGAGCACCTCGGCGAGGACCGGGGTGTCGAGCACGGTGAGGTCGGCGCCGATCCGCTCGGCCTCCTTCTCCAGGGCGCGCGACCAGCGGGCCGGCGCGCTGGGGTGCGGCTTGAACACCAGCCGCTCGTGGCCGAGTTCGACGGCGCCCTTGAGCATCCGTACGTGCAGGTCCTCCTCCTCCTCTGCGGTGAGGATGCCGAGGGCGGAGAGGTACTGGCCGAGCAGCAGGGCCGGTTCGTCGATGGCCGGCAGGTCGTCGCCGGTCTTGACGAGTTCGGTGAGGACGTCGGTGAAGGTCGTGGTCGGCACGATCTCCGGCTCGACGCCGAACTCCGTGAGCAGCAGCGGAGTCAGGCCCGGCACCAGGTCGAGGTGGAGGAGCCGGTCGATCCGGGTGCCGACCAGCGGGTCGATCTTGCTGCGGGTCGGGCCGTAGCTCATCAGGCCGTCGGCGTAGACGGTGACGGGGGCGCCGGTGAAGATCTGGGTGAGGCCGAGCGCGGGGTTCACCTGGATCGACTCGACGGTCAGTTCCACGTCGTCGTCACCGAGCCCCCAGGCGAGCCGCAGATGCCGCTCCCACAGGGGTACGTCGTCGAGCCGCGGGGCCCAACCGCCGGGGTGGAAGGGAGAGATGGTCTCGTTCCACGAGATCACGTCGTCGAACCGGCCGCGCAGTTGCGTGAAGCCGGGCATCTCGTCGACGCCGGGTGTCGTCTCGGGCGTCGCCGAGTTGTTGGAGACGAGCAGGATGCGGCGGTCCGCGGGCCGGAAGCAGCCGGAGTCGACGGCCGCGGCGAGCGTCGCCGTGCCGTACAGCGTCGACGCCATGAAGATCTGGGTCGTCACGCGGACACCCCCGCGGCGGCCGGACGACGGCGCAGCCGACGCAGTCGCGTCGCGCGCTGTATGTCCATGGAGTCGAGGGCGTCATCGAGGACGTCCTGCGGCATACGCCGCAATGCGACGGCACTCATCGACTTCAGTTTCCGTGCCACGGGCGGCTCGAACCTTTCGATGGATCCCAGATGATGGGAAATAATCGCACAGTAGGTCCGCACGGCCTTCGGCAGGAGTTTATCCGCGTCCCGGTCCTGTGCCGTCTCACTTACCACCTGGTCGAACGCGCGAATGAAATCCAGCTGCCGTACGTCACCGATCTGCGTCAGTGACGAGGCGACACCGCGCCGGTAGAACACGCCGAGCAGGCCCACCGTGGCGAACGATTCCGCCTCCCGGTGCAGCTTCCAGATCCACGGCCGGTCCTCGGCCGTGCGCAGCCCGTCGGTGAAGTGCAGCAGGCCCCGGTCGGCCAGCCGGCGGTGGTAGATGCCGGCCCACGCGTACGCGTAGTCGACGGAGGTGGAGCGGTCGGCGGGCAGGATCGCCTCGCGCGGATCCAGTACGACACCGCGCCTGCCGTGCGGCACACGGTGGAGGGTGCGGGCCCGCGCGGTGCACTGGACATGGTCCGTGCGCACGAAGTCGCAGCCCAGCCCCTCTATGGAGGCGAGCAGTTGCTCGTAGTAGCCGGGGGCGAGCCAGTCGTCCCCGTCGAGGAACGTGAGGTACTCGCCACGCGCCTCGTCGATGCCTGTGTTGCGCGCGGTGGCCAGCCCCCCGTTCTGCTCGTGTCTGACATGCACCGCGCCCGGGAGCTCGCGCTCCGCGCGCGCGAGGATGTCCGGCGTCTCGTCGCGGGAACAGTCGTCGACGAGAATGAACTCGAAGTCGTCGCGTGCGTTCGCACGCAGACTTTTCAGGGTGTCGGGCGCATATTGCTGCACGTTGTAGAACGGCACGATGACGGAGAGCTTGACCACCCGTGTGACGTTAGGCGGCGGCCCGGCATTCGTCTTGACCGCCGGTGAGATGTCAGGTGAACGACACGTGGCGGAATGGTGAACCAGGTCTTATTGCGTGCCGATCCGAGGCCGATTCGCCATTCGGCGGTGTGCTGTTAACCCTTTGTTGTATTCCGGTTGGGCCGGTGATCGGAATCGCTTCCTAGCGTCTTCGGTGTGCCAGCAAGTACCAAGAAGTCCCTGCGAGTGGCCGTCCTCGCCGATTCCGACACCCGGTGGAAATGGGGCGCGCTCACCGCGAACCGTATCGCACCGGCCGATTCGGACATCAGGCTCGACGGCTACCTCCTCAGGGGCCGTGCCACCCCTACCGCCCGACAGCTCGAAGAGGTCGGCGTCCGCGCCGACTCCCTCCGGGAGGTCACCTCGGTCGAGTTCCTGCGGGAGATGGCCCGCGAGGAGGCCGCGTACGACGTCCTCGTGCTGTCCCTCGTCGGCGGCGGCGTCCAGGCGATGCTGCACGGGCTCTCCCACCAGTGGCGGGAGCGCGCGGCGACGGGGAGCACCGAGCGGCCCGTGGTCGTCACCGGCTATGTCGGTGTCGTCTACGAGAAGCTCGCCGACGGGCTGCTGCTGCGGCACGGCGCGGACCTGGTCCTCGCCAACTCCCGCCAGGACGCGGACCGTTTCACCGCCGTGTACGAGGGAGTGGGCGCCGACGCCTCCTCGGTGACCGAGGTCGCGCTGCCGTTCCTCGGCGGTGCCACGTACGAGAAGCACGACCCGTCTGCGAAGCAAGGGCGCAGGCCCTACACGGTCGTCTTCGCCGCGCAGCCCTCCGTGCCGGAGAGCCGCAAGGACCGTACGTATCTGCTGAACCGGCTGATCCAGCACGCCCGGCTGCATCCGGACCGCGAGGTCCTGCTGAAGCTGCGGTCCAAGCCGGGCGAGCACACCACACACATCGAGGAGCAGCCCTACCAGCGCCTCGCGGAGCGGATCCCGGGCGGCCCGCCCGCCAACTTCCGCCTCGTGTACGGGCACATGGGCGAGGTCCTCGACCGTACCGACCTGCTGGTCACCGTCAGTTCCACGGCGGCGCTGGAATCCCTGCACCGCCGGATCCCCACCGTCGTCCTCACCGACCTCGGGGTGCGCGAGTCGCTCGGCAACCACCACTTCGTGGGCTCCGGCTGCCTCGCCTCCTGGGACCGGCTGGACGACGGGCACATCCCGACGCCCGACGAGCGGTGGGTCGCCCGGCAGGGCGTCGCCGCCGCGGGATCCGTCTCCGGCGGGGGACCGGCCGCCGGCGAAGGCTCGTACGAGACGGCCTTCGACGCGGCCCGCGAGCGGATCGCCGCTCTGCTCGGCGGGGGCACGCTGCCCGACCTCGCCCCCTACTACACGCCTGCCACCGCGCCCGGCTACCTGCCCGGCATCCTCGCCCGTCACCACCTCGCCCCGGACGGCAGTCCGCTGCCCGGCGCGCCCGACGCCGAACGGGAGCCGGGGCCCGTGCGGCAGATCGTGCGGCGCGCCGCACGGGGTGCCTACCGGCACGGGGTGCAGCGGGTGGCTCCGGTCATCCGGCGGATGGGGGAGCTGTGACGTTCCGCTCCGCGGCGGGGGCCGGTTCGAACCCGGGGGTCCGTCGTGGCCGGGCACGCCCACACGGCGCAGCCGTCATCGGTACAGCCCCGCGCCCCTTCGGGACGCGACGACCGTCGATCAAGGAGTACAGGTAATGACCAAGTCCGAAGCGGGCCATGGGGCAGCCGGACGGCTGAAGTCAGTGCCCCGTGTGCTCGCGGTGATTCCGGCGCGGGGCGGCTCCAAGGGCGTCCCCTCCAAGAACCTCCTGCCCGTCGGCGGTGTGCCGCTGGTCGCCCGGGCGGTGCGCGAGTGCCGTGCGGCCCGGCTCGTCACGGACGTCGTGGTCTCCACCGACGACCAGGCGATCGCCACCGCCGCCCGCGAGGCGGGCGCCGAGGTCGTGCTGCGGCCCGCCGCCATCGCCGGCGACACGGCGACCTCCGAGGCGGCCGTCCTGCACGCCATGGACGCCCACGAGGCCCTGCACGGCTCCGCCGTCGACGCCGTACTCCTCGTGCAGTGCACCAGCCCCTTCATCGTCCGCGAGGACATTGACGGAGTGGCCGGCGCGGTCGTGGAGAACGGCGCGGACACCGCGCTGACCGTGGCGCCCTTCCACGGGTTCATCTGGCGGGACGCCGACGACGACCCGGCCGCGGTCGACACCGAACTCACCCGGTCCGTCGGCGGCGCCACGACGGTCGCCAACACCACCGCCACGGACGGCGGTTACGGCGTCAACCACGACAAGTCCTTCCGCCCGCGCCGCCAGGACCGGCCCCAGGACCTCCTGGAGACCGGCGCCGCGTACGCCATGGACGCGGCCGGACTGCGCGAGCACAAGCACCGCTTCTTCGGCCGGACGGAACTCGTCCGCACCGACCCCGCGCGGGTCCTGGAGATCGACGACCCGCACGACCTCGCCCGCGCCCGGGCCCTCGCGCCGCTCTTCGACGCGAACCGGCCCGGCGCCCTCCCGACCGCGCAGGACATCGACGCGGTCGTCCTCGACTTCGACGGCACCCAGACCGACGACAGGGTGCTGATCGACTCCGACGGACGGGAGTTCGTCTCCGTGCACCGCGGGGACGGACTCGGTGTCGCGGCCCTCCGCAGGAGCGGCCTGTCGATGCTGATCCTGTCCACGGAACAGAACCCGGTCGTCGCCGCCCGCGCACGGAAGCTCAAGATCCCCGTGCTGCACGGCATCGACCGGAAAGATCTCGCACTGAAGCAGTGGTGCGAGGAACAGGGCATCGCGCCCGAGCGCGTGCTCTACGTCGGCAACGACGTCAACGACCTCCCGTGCTTCGCCCTCGTCGGCTGGCCCGTGGCGGTCGCGAGCGCCCACGACGTCGTACGCGGCGCCGCACGCGCGGTCACCACCGTCCCCGGTGGCGACGGCGCGATCCGAGAGATCGCCAGCTGGATCCTCGGCCCCTCTCTCGACTCCCTCGACAAGTAAGGAACTTCGTCACCATGAGCTCCAACTCCCGTCTGCGCACGTTCGGCTCGAAGACCGCGGGCCCGGGTCACCCCGTCTATGTCGTCGGTGAGATCGGCATCAACCACAACGGCGACCTCGGCAACGCCTTCAAGCTGATCGACGCCGCCGCCGAGGCCGGCTGCGACGCCGTGAAGTTCCAGAAGCGCACCCCGGAGATCTGCACCCCGCGCGACCAGTGGGACATCGAGCGCGACACCCCCTGGGGCCGCATGACCTACATCGACTACCGCCACCGTGTGGAGTTCGGCGAGGACGAGTACCGCCAGATCGACGAGTACTCCAAGTCGAAGAACATCGCCTGGTTCGCCTCCCCGTGGGACACCGAGGCCGTCGCCTTCCTGGAGAAGTTCGACGTACCGGCCCACAAGGTGGCCTCCGCCTCCCTGACCGACGACGAGCTGCTGCGCGCCCTGCGCGGCACGGGCCGCACCGTCATCCTCTCGACGGGCATGTCGACCCCGAAGCAGATCCGCCACGCGGTCGAGGTCCTCGGCAGCGACAACATCCTGATGTGCCACGCCACGTCGACCTACCCGGCACAGGCGGAGGAGCTCAACCTCCGCGTCATCAACACCCTGCAGGCCGAGTACCCGAACGTCCCGATCGGCTACTCCGGCCACGAGACCGGCCTGCAGACCACGCTCGCCGCGGTCGCCCTCGGCGCCACCTTCGTCGAGCGCCACATCACCCTGGACCGCGCGATGTGGGGCTCCGACCAGGCCGCCTCCGTCGAGCCGCAGGGCCTGACCCGCCTCGTCCGCGACATCCGCACCATCGAGGCCTCCCTCGGCGACGGCGTCAAGAAGGTCTACGAGTCCGAGCTGGGCCCGATGAAGAAGCTGCGCCGCGTCTCGGGCGTCGTCGCCGAGGCGGAGATCGCCGCGGCCGCGGGCGAGCCGGTCGCGGTCTGAGCCCGACGCGGTCCGGACCACCCCCACCCCTTCGTCACTCCCACCCCTTCCGATTCCAGGGAAGCGACGGTCGTACGTCGATGAGTCCCCGCGCCGGGTCCACCGGCCCCCAGTCACCCGCCACGCTGGCTTTCGTGGAAAGCCCGGTGCAGCTCCTGAACGTCCTGGAGTGGGCGCACGCGCATGCCCTGAAGGCGGCAGCCCTCAGGAGCACGGGCGGGACCTCCGGACCCCCGGGCCCGGAACTGGGAGCCGGCAGGCCCGGCGGGGCCGGCAGGTTCGGCCGGTCGGGCAGGCCCGGAGGTTCGGGCAAGGCAGGCAGGACGGGTGACGCCAGGCCCGGTGAGGCCGGTACCGGACTCACCCTGGTCGTCCTGTCGCCCACCGACCCGATGACCCGCGGGCAGCTCAGGCGCATGGCCGAGCTGGCCAGGGACGAGGGGTACGAAGTGCGCTGGGAGGAGGCGAGGGGCGGCGCGACCGCGCCCTTCCACACGGTCGGCGGGCTCGCACCGCTGCTGCGGCGCGCACGGCGCATCGTGATGGGCGACCCCTTCTCGCGATACGTACAGCTGCTGCTGACCATCACCCGCGCCCGTGATCTCGTCGTCGTGGACGACGGGACCGCGACCATGGAGTTCGTCTCCCAGCTGGCGCGCGGCGAACGGCTGGTGCGCTGGCACCGGCGCGGTGGCCGCCCCGGGGCCCGGGACCTGGTCTTCGCACCGGTCTCGGCCCGGGCCCGCCGCCGGCTCACCCCCGGTGCGGGACGGCGGGTGGAGGTCTTCTCCTCCATGCCGATCACCGAGACGCCCGAGGGCGTCGACATCTCGGCCAACGACTTCGCCTGGACCCGGGCCCGCTTCGGCCCTCCCCGCCTCACGAAGGGCTCCGACCTGGTCGGCACGTCCCTGGTGGAGACGGGGGTCGTGGACCCCGACCGCTACCTGGAAGCGGTGAAGGGGCTGGTCGGCACCTACGGGGCCACCCGCTACTTCGCCCACCGCAGGGAGAGCCCCGAGAAGCTGCACCGGCTGGCCGTCGAGACCGGCCTGGAGATCGTCCGCCCGGACCTTCCCCTGGAACTGATCGCCCGCCGGGGCCCCATCGGCCGCACGATCCTCAGCTTCCCCTCCACGGTCGTCCACACCCTGCCGCTGGCGCTGGCCGGCACCGAGGTCAAGGTCGCCGTCTTCGACATCGACCCGGCGTGGCTCACGGAGAACGCCTCCCCTCGGGCCCAGGGCTTCCTCTCGGGCGTCACGGACACGGCCCGGGACGTTCACCGCCTGTCGACGGTCAGGACCGTCTGACGCCCTGTCCTCAAACGCCGGACGGGCCGGAGCGGACTTCCGTCTGCGGGCCCGGTGGGGGCCGGCCGCGCAGTTCCCCGCGCCCCTGCAATCTTCAGCCCGTCCGGCGTTTGAGGACGAGCGCGCAGGCGCGATCCGGGGGCGAGGGAGGCGAGCCCTCATGCGGTGACGATGGGGCCCCGGTCGAGCGAAGCCGAGACGGGGGAGGGCAGGGGCGGCGGGGGCGGAATCCGTCGTCAGCCGGCCACCGGGGCGGGCGGCCTGCGGGCCAGCAGGAACGCGCGCGGCAGCTTCTCGTCCTCGTACGGCGCCCGCTCGACCCGCGCCCGCACCGACAGCTCCGCCCCCTCCAGCACCCCGGCCACCACACCCGGATCCCGCCAGTGACAGTCGAGCGAGATGGCACGGCCGAACCGCTCGGTCAGCCGGGCACGCTCGTCCCCCGTCTGGAAGACCAGCAGTACGTGCCCGCCCGGGGCCAGTACCCGATGGAACTCCCGGAAGACGGCGGGCAGTTCGTCGTCCGGGACGTGGATCGTGGAGTAGACGGCGGCGACTCCGCCCAGCACGCCGTCCGGCAGGTCCATGGCCGTCATCGAACCCACCGCGAAGCGCAGCTCCGGGTGCGCCTCCCGGGCCAGGGCCACCATGGCGGGGGACAGGTCGACGCCGAACGCCGGCACGCCCAGCGCGCTCAGGTGGGCCGTCACATGCCCGGGCCCACAGCCGATGTCGGCGACGGGCGCCACACCGGCGGACGCGGTGGGGACGGAGGCCGCGGAGGCCACGGAACCGGCCGGCACCGCCCCCCAGGAGGCGGGCCCCTCCGTCCGCACGAGCTCGGTGAACGCGGCGAGGACCGCCCGGTCCAGGATCTGCCCGCCGAACTCGTCCGGGAAGGCCCGCGCGTAGTCGGCCGCCATCGCGTCGTAGGAAGCGCGCGTGTTCGTGATGAAGTCGGGTTCGGTCACGGCCGGTGACCATAGCGGTGGGCCCCGTAGGGCCCGAACCCGGGTCCGCCGGCCGTGGCGCTGTCCGGCAGGTGAACGGAACCGTTCGGGCGTCCGTATGCGTGGTATGCGTAGAGAGCCTGTTTCCGGGGACCCGGGAATGGGCGCCGCCGCCCGGAGGTTTTCCCACAAGGAAGGCCGGATCCGGATCCGCCTGGGCAGGCGTGGGAGACAGCGACCCGGAAAGCTGGGCGAGTGTACCCAAGCCAGTCCATTTGTATGCGCCACGCGGCTAGATTTCCTGTCCCGAACGGGTTGAAGTTTTGTTGATCGCAGGGCAGTTGGCGGTCGCGTCGCCCTACCCTTCAGAGGGTGAACCAACTGATGTCGCAAGAGTCCGAGGCCGATTCGTCCGGGGAAGCATCGACCGGGGAAGCGTCGATCGAGGAGGCGTCGTCCGGGGGAGCAGCACTTCCCGGCACGCTGTCCGAGGATCTGCGCGCCGAACTCGTCGCGTTCCGACGTGACTTGCACAGGCACCCGGAGCTGGGCAACCAGGAGTTCCGCACCACCGCCGCGATCAAGGAGAGGCTGGAGAGGGCCGGTCTGCGGCCCCGCGTGCTCGACACCGGAACCGGGCTCATCTGTGACATCGGAGTACCGGACCCCGCCGTTCCCGTGCTCGCCCTGCGCGCGGACATCGACGGCCTGCCCATCCCGGACATGAAGACCGGGTGCGCGTACCGGTCGACCGTGCCCGACCGGGCCCACGCCTGCGGCCACGACGTGCACACGACCGTCGTGCTGGGCGCCGCCCTCGTCCTCGCGGACCTGCACGAGCGGGGCCTGCTCGACCGGGCCGTACGCCTGATCTTCCAGCCCGCCGAGGAAGTCCTTCCCGGCGGCGCCCCCGAGGTCATCAAGGGCGGCGGTCTCGACGGTGTCGGGCGGATCATCGCCGTGCACTGCGACCCCAGGGTCGACGCCGGCCGCATCGGACTCAGGTACGGGCCCATCACGTCCGCCTGCGACCGGGTCGAGGTCTCGCTGGACGGACCCGGCGGGCACACCGCGCGACCGCACCTCACCACCGATCTCGTCACCGCCGCCGCCCGGGTCGCGGTCGACGTGCCGGCCGTCGTCGCCCGGCGGGTCGACGCCCGCTCCGGACTCTCCCTGACCTGGGGACGTATCGAGTCGGGGCACGCCTGCAACGTGATCCCGCAGCACGCCGAACTCTCCGGGACCGTACGGTGCCTGGACCTCGCGGCCTGGCACGCCGCCCCCGATCTGGTGCACGCCGCGATCGACGAGGTCGCCACGCTCCACCGGGCCAAGTCCGAGATCAGCTACGTACGCGGGGTGCCGCCGGTCGTCAACGACCCGGACACGACCGATCTGCTGCGCGCGGCGATGACCGCCCGGCTCGGGGTCCACTCCGTGGAGGACACCGAGCAGAGCCTGGGCGGGGAGGACTTCTCCTGGTACCTGGAGCACGTGCCCGGCGCCATGGCGCGTCTCGGGGTGCGCACACCGGGCGAGCGGACCGTGCGGGACCTGCACCAGGGCGACTTCGACGCCGACGAGTCGGCCATCACGGTGGGCGTCGAGCTCTTCACGGCCGCCGCCCTCCTGGACGAGCGCCGCTGACACGCGGTGACAGGTGACGCACGGACGAAGGGGTGCCCCGGTCGGTACCCCTTCGTCCCCTTGTGTCACTCGCATGTAACCGGCGGCGGGCGTTCGTAACCGGCCGTCGGCACGAATCGATAACGGCAGTGAAGAACCCCGTTCCCCTCCCCGTCTACGCGCGTTACTGTGCGCCGCAGTCAGCGTCGGCAACGGCGCCGTTGGGGAATGTAAGGGGTGCTCTCTCATGCGTCGGATTTCTCGGAGAACCAGGCTTTCACAAGCCGCTGTCGCCGTCGCGGTCGTCGTCGTCGCGGCCGCCGGCTGCGGTGAGACCAGCAACGAGTCCTCGGGCAGCGACACCGAGTCCGGCTCAGGCTCCGGCTACAAGGGCAAGGGCATCGGGCTCGCCTACGACATCGGTGGCCGGGGTGACCAGTCCTTCAACGACGCCGCCTACTCCGGGTTCGAGAAGGCCCGGAAGGAATTCAAGATCGGCGGCAACGACATCGAGCCGAGCGACGGCGAGTCGGACGCCGACAAGGTGCAGCGGCTGACCCAGATGGCGAAGGCCGGCTACAACCCCATCGTCGGCGTCGGCTACATCTACGCCCCGGCGGTCAAGGAGGTCGCCGCCAAGTACCCGAAGATCACCTTCGCCGTCATCGACGACGCCCAGGTGCAGGCGAAGAACGTCGCCGACATGGTGTTCGCCGAGGAGCAGGCCTCCTACCTCGCCGGTGTCGCCGCCGCCAAGGCCAGCAAGAAGGACCACGTCGGCTTCATCGGCGGCGTGGACATCCCGCTGATCCACAAGTTCGAGGCGGGCTTCGTCCAGGGCGTCGAGTCGGTCGACCCGAAGATCAAGATCGAGAAGCGGTACCTCACCGAGAAGCCCGAGGACGGCGGGTTCGCCAACCCGAGCATGGGCAAGGAGGCCGCCAGCGGCCAGGTCGAGGCCGGCGCCGACGTGATCTACCACGCGGCCGGTCTGTCCGGGCAGGGCGTCATCCAGGAGGCCGCGGCCGAGAAGGTCTGGGCGATCGGCGTGGACTCGGACCAGTACAAGCAGAAGGCCCTCGCCGCGTCCAAGGACTGGATCCTGGGCTCCGCGCTCAAGGACGTCGGCGGCGCCGTCTACGAGGTGACCAAGTCCGTCATCGAGGGGAAGCCGCTCTCCGGTGAGCACCGGGGCGACCTGAAGACCGGTGGCGTGGGCTTCGCCGACTCGAACCCGAAGTACAAGGAGATGACCGATGTCGTCGCGGCCGTCGACAAGGCCAAGGAAGACATCATCAGCGGCAAGGTAACGGTCAAGACGGAGTAACGCCTCCGGCTGTGCGTGTGGGGCGGCGCGGGTGCGCCGTCGGCTGCGGGCCGGTGGGGTCGGCCACGCCGTTCCCCGCGCCCCTTGGAGTTGGTGGGGGTGGCCCTGGGTCGCAGGGGTCACTCCCACCGGGCTGTGCGGGGCGCGCGGACGCGCTGGGCGCGGTGACGGGACCGCGCTCCCGGCCGCCGGTCGGTGGGGGCGTTCGCGCAGTTCCCCGCGCCCCTTGGTGGTAGGGGTGGCCTGGTCTGGCCCGGTCTGGGTGGGGCCACGCAGGTCCCCGCGCCGCTTCAGGGCCGTCTGGCCGGGGGATCCGCTCACCGTGTGTCTGTGCCCCCTCGGTCCCCGCCTGGAGGCACCCGCGCGGTGCGGGCCGGGCAGCCGCCGCCTTTCAGGGGCGCGGGAACCGGGCGGCCCAACCCCCACCGGCCCGCAGCGACGACACGCGCGCACCTCCCACTCGGTCACCCGGCCCGCCACCCACCCACCGCACCACGCACCCCCGCCCCGCACACCACCCCGGCCGAGGGGCACGCTTCGCAGGTCGTACGCCCCTTGCCTCCCGCAAGGGGCGTACGACGTTCCGTAGTCTGTGGGGCATCTGTGGCCACAGCTCGATAACGGACCGGACAGAAGGGGTTTTCCGTCTGGTCTACGCGCGTTACGCTGCGGCGGAACCAGCGCCTGGTATGGGCGCTTGCACAAAGGAGTCACGTTCCATGCGCCGGGTGTCCCGAATCGCTGTCGCGGGCGTTGCGACCGCTACCCTCACCGCCGCCCTCGCTGCTTGCGGCGGCACGTCCAACGACGCCGCTGACAGCGGCGACGGCAAGAGCAAGGGCATCGCCCTCGCGTACGACGTCGGCGGCAAGGGCGACCAGTCCTTCAACGACGCCGCGACCGCCGGAATGGAGAAGGCCGCCTCGGAGTTCAAGTACGGCTCCAAGGCCGTCGAGCCCACCGACGGCGAGTCCGACGCCGACAAGGTGCAGCGCCTGCAGACGCTGGCCAAGGCCGGCTACAACCCGGTGGTCGGCGTGGGCTACGCCTACGCGCCGGCCGTCGCCGAGGTCGCCGCCAAGTTCCCGAAGACGACGTTCGGCATCGTCGACGACGAGACGATCGACAAGAAGAACGTCGCCGACATGGTCTTCCACGAGGAGCAGTCCTCCTACCTCGCGGGCGTCACGGCGGCCCTCACCACCAAGTCCAAGACCGTCGGCTTCGTCGGCGGCGTGGACATCCCGCTGATCCACAAGTTCGAGGCGGGCTACAAGCAGGGTGTCGCCGACACCAACCCGAAGGTCAAGGTCGTCTCGCAGTTCCTGACCGAGAAGGCCGAGGACGGCGGGTTCGCCAGCCCCGACAAGGGCAAGACCGCCGCCGAGGGCCAGATCGAGGACGGCGCCGACGTGGTCTACCACGCCGCGGGCCTGTCCGGTCAGGGTGTCATCGAGGCCGCCTCCGCCGCGAAGGTGTGGGCGATCGGCGTCGACTCCGACCAGTACAGCCAGGACGCCCTCAAGGCGTACAAGCAGTTCATCCTCACCTCGGCCACCAAGGACGTCGCGGGCGCGGTCTACAACCTCGCCAAGTCGGTCCAGGACGGCAAGCCCGAGACCGGTGTGGTGCGCGCCTCCCTCAAGACCGGCGGCGTGGGCCTCGCGGACTCGAACCCCGACTTCAAGGCTGACGCCAAGCTCCAGGCGGCCCTGAAGAAGGCCACCGAGGGCATCAACGACGGCACGATCAAGGTCAAGACCTCGTAGTAACCGTCCGCGGTAACCATGGTCAATCGGGCGCTGTAATGGCAGCGTTACGGTCGCGAAAACGGGGTGTGGGAAGGATGGCCTTCTCGCGCCCCGTTCGCGCGGCGGATGATCCGGTTCTGTCCGGGAGGCATTGATATGCCTGGATGCTCCTGGATATATCCAGAACATCCGACTCCGCAGTAGTAGTTGAAGCAGGGGCGCTACGCGCGTAGATCGGCCCCTTTTCCAAGGAGTACGCCATCGACGCGTCCAGCAGCCCTCCGCTCGCCGCACAGTCACCGTCGTCCCAGTCGCCCGTGTCGGTCGAACTGGCGGGGATCACCAAGCGATTCCCCGGTGTGGTCGCCAACCACGACATCCACCTGTCCGTCGGCAAGGGCACCGTGCACGCCCTCGTCGGCGAGAACGGGGCCGGCAAATCCACCCTGATGAAGATCCTCTACGGCATGCAGAAGCCGGACGAGGGCACCATCGCGGTCGACGGCGAACAGGTGACCTTCGCCAGCCCCGCCGACGCCATCGCGCGCGGCATCGGCATGGTCCACCAGCACTTCATGCTGGCCGACTACCTCACCGTCCTGGAGAACGTCGTCCTGGGCAGCGAGAAGCTGTACGGCATCGGCGGCGCCGCCCGCGAGAAGATCAGGGAGATCTCCGAGCGGTACGGGCTGGGGGTGCGCCCGGACGCCCTCGTCGAGGACCTCGGGGTCGCCGACCGCCAGCGCGTGGAGATCCTCAAGGTCCTCTACCGCGGCGCCCGCATCCTGATCCTGGACGAGCCCACCGCCGTCCTCGTGCCGCAGGAGGTCGACGCGCTCTTCGACAACCTCCGCGAGCTCAAGGCCGAGGGCCTGTCCGTCATCTTCATCTCCCACAAGCTGGGCGAGGTCCTGTCGGTCGCCGACGAGATCACCGTCATCCGCCGGGGCACGACGGTCGGCACGGCCGTCCCCGCCGAGACCACCTCCCGGCAGCTCGCCGAGATGATGGTCGGCAGCGAACTGCCCACGCCGGAGACCGCCGAGTCGACGGTCACCGACAAGCCCGTCATCCAGGTCGAGAGCCTCACCGTGTACGCGGCCGGCGGCGCCTCGCTCGGCGAGACCGGCACCGTCGGTGACACCCCGGCCGCCGGATCCCTCGCGCTCGACGCGGCCGGCGGCGACGCCAAGCGCGTCCTGGACGACGTCACCTTCACCATCCACGCCGGTGAGGTCATGGGCATCGCCGGCGTCGAGGGCAACGGCCAGACCGAACTGGTCGACGCCCTGATCGGCCTCAAGAACGCCGACTCGGGCACCATCCGCTTCATCGGCGAGGAGATGACCTCCTGGCCCACCCGCAAGCGCCGTGAGCAGGGCGTCGGCTACATCCCCGAGGACCGCCACCGCCACGGCCTGCTCCTCGAAGCCCCGCTCTGGGAGAACCGCATCCTGGGCCACGTCACCGAGAAGCCCAACTCCAAGGGCAAGGGCATGTGGCTCGACATAAAGGGCGCCCAGGCCGACACCCGCCGCATCGTCGAGGAGTACGACGTCCGTACCCCCGGCATCGACGTCACGGCGGCCTCCCTGTCCGGCGGCAACCAGCAGAAGCTGATCGTCGGCCGCGAGATGAGCCACAAGCCGCGCTTCCTGATCGCCGCCCACCCCACCCGCGGTGTGGACGTCGGCGCGCAGGCCGCGATCTGGGACCAGATCCGCGAGGCCCGCCGCGAGGGGCTGGCGGTGCTGCTGATCTCCGCCGACCTGGACGAGCTGATCGGCCTCTCCGACACCCTCCGGGTGATCTACAACGGCAGGCTCGTCGCGGACGCGGACCCGGCGACCGTCACTCCGGAGGAGCTGGGCTCGGCGATGACCGGCGCGGCCTCCGGACACCTGGAGCACGTAACGCACGAACAGCAGTCAAGCCAGGTGGCGGAAGCCGCAGAGGCAGCCCCGGAGGACGAGGCCCGATGAAGAAGTTCGACAAGGAGCGAGTGCTCCTCGCGGTGGCCGGACCGGTCATCGCGCTCGTGGCGGCCGTGGTGCTGACCTCGTTCGTGCTGCTCGCCTCGGGCAAGAGCCCGATCGAGCCGTACACCCTGATGTTCGAGCAGGCCGGTTTCGCCGACGTCCAGGTCCTGATCATCAACCAGGCCGGCGTCTACTACCTCGCCGCCCTCGCGGTCGCCGTCGGCTTCCGCATGAACCTCTTCAACATCGGCGTCGACGGCCAGTACCGCCTCGCCGCCATGATGACCGCGGTCGTCGGCGCGCACGTCTCGCTGCCCGCCGCCCTGCAGATCCCGTTCCTGATGCTGATCGCCGTGCTCACCGGCGCCTTCTGGGCCGGTATCGCGGGTGTCCTCAAGGTGACCCGCGGAGTGAGCGAGGTCGTCGCGACGATCATGCTCAACGCCATCGCCACCAGCCTCATCGGCTACCTCACCCTCACCGAGGTCTGGGGCCGGCCGCTCGGCAACAACCAGACCACCGGCGTGATGAAGGAGTCCGGCTGGTTCCCCGGCTTCGACATGGGCGACGCGGGCGAGATCTACGGCTTCACGCTGATCGCCGTACTCGCCGGTGTCCTCTACTGGCTGGTCCTCAACCGCACCCGCTTCGGCTTCGACCTGCGCGCCACCGGCGCCTCCGAGACCGCGGCCGCCGCCTCCGGCGTGGACGCCAAGCGCATGGTCCTCACCGCGATGCTGATCTCCGGCGGCATGGCGGGCCTCGCGGGCCTGCCGATCCTCCTCGGCGACGCCCACACCTACAGCCTGTCCTTCCCGACGGGCCTCGGATTCACCGGCATCACCATCGCGCTGCTCGGCCGCAACAACCCGGTCGGCATCGCCTTCGCCGCCCTGCTGGTCGCCTTCCTCGACAAGGCCTCGCCCGCTCTCGACTACGCGACCCCGGTGGCGTACGACAAGGAGATCGCGGTGATCATGCAGGGTCTCATCGTGATCGCGGTCGTCGTCTCCTACGAGGCCGTACGCGTCTGGGGCCTGCGCCGCCAGCAGCGGCGCGTCGGTGCCGAACTGGCCGCCGCCGCCAACGACAACTCCAAGAAGGAGGTGGCTGCCCGATGAGCACCTCGACCGTCGCCAAGCCGCAGGCGCCGAAGCCCGCCCGGGGCCGCCGCCGTATCTCGCTCCCGGTCCTGCTCCTGCTCATCGCGGGCCTGCTGGTCCTCGTCTCGGCCGTCCGCCTCATCACCGACGCGAACGGCATCACCTCCACCGGCCAGATGTCCACCGCCCTGCGCCTGGCCGTGCCGATCGGCCTCGCCGGTCTCGGCGGTCTGTGGGCCGAGCGCGCGGGCGTCGTCAACATCGGCCTCGAAGGCATGATGGTCCTCGGCACCTGGTTCGGTGCCTGGGCCGGTTTCCAGTGGGGCCCGTGGACCGGTGTCGCGTTCGGCATCATCGGCGGCGCCCTCGGCGGCCTGCTGCACGCGATCGTCACCGTGACCTTCAACGTCAACCACATCGTCTCCGGTGTGGCCATCAACATCCTGGCCCTGGGCGCCACCCGCTATCTGTCGACCTTCGCCTTCGAGGGCGAGGAGGGCGGTACGTCGAAGCAGTCGCCGCCCGTCGACTCGCTCGGCACCTTCGACATCCCAGGTCTCTCGGACTGGCTGCAGACCCTCAACGGCAAACACTGGTTCCTGGTCTCCGACCTCGCCGGTCTCGTCGGCGGCCTCTTCACCGACCTGTCGCCGCTCACCGTGGTCGCCGTCCTGCTCGTCCCGGCCACCTGGTGGGTGCTGTGGCGCACCTCCTTCGGGCTGCGGCTGCGCTCCTGCGGCGAGAACCCGGTGGCCGCCGAATCCCTCGGCGTCAACGTCTACAAGTACAAGTACCTGGCCGTGGTCATCTCCGGCGGCTTCGCCGGACTCGGCGGTGCCTTCCTCTCCCTGGTCGCCTCCAACATCTACCTGGAGGGCCAGACCGGCGGACGCGGCTACATCGGCCTCGCCGCGATGATCTTCGGCAACTGGATGCCGGGCGGACTCGCCCTCGGTGCGGGCCTGTTCGGCTACACCGACAGCCTCAAGCTCCGCGGCGGCGGCACCAACGTCCACGCGCTGCTGCTCCTGCTGGCCCTGCTGCTGGTCATCGGCGCCGCGTACTTCGTATGGAAGAAGCGGTACGTCCACGCGGCGGTCACCACGCTCATCGGCGTCCTGGTCTTCCTCTGGTACACCACCACCAACGAGGTCCCCAACCAGGTCGTCACCGCCACCCCGTACGTCGTCACGCTGCTGGTCCTCGCGCTCTCCGCGCAGCGCCTGCGGATGCCGAAGGCGGACGGCATGCCGTACCGACGGGGTCAAGGAAAGTGACGACGGCCGGGACCGAGCCGCCCGAGGTCGACTGGAAGACCCTGCGGGAGGTGGCGCGCGAGGCGATGTCCCGCGCGTACGCCCCCTACTCGGGCTATCCGGTCGGTGTCGCGGCCCTGGTCGACGACGGCCGGGTGATCTCCGGCTGCAACGTGGAGAACGCCTCGTACGGGCTGGGGCTGTGCGCCGAGTGCGGCCTGGTCTCGCAGCTCCAGAACACGGGGGGCGGCCGGCTCACGCACTTCACGTGCGTGGACGGCCGCGGCGAGATCCTCGTCCCGTGCGGCCGCTGCCGCCAGCTGCTGTACGAGTTCGGCGGCCCCGATCTCGTCCTGGAGACCCCGGCCGGTCTCCTCCCGCTCTCCGAGATGCTGCCGCAGGCCTTCGGGCCCGAGCACCTCACCAGGTAATCCACGTGACATCCGCGGCCCCTTCGCATCGTGTGTCGTCAGGACACCGGGAGGGGCCGCCGCACTACCGAAGGGAAGCCATGACTTCGTCGTCGATGGACGCCATCTCCGTGATCCGTACCAAGCGGGACCGCGGCGAGCTCAGTGACGGGCAGATCGACTGGGTCATCGACGCGTACACGCGCGGTGACGTGGCCGACTACCAGATGGCCGCCCTCAACATGGCGATCCTGCTCAACGGCATGAACCGCCGGGAGATCTCCACCTGGACCGCCGCGATGATCGCCTCCGGCGAGCGCATGGACTTCTCGTCCCTGTCCCGCCCGACCGCCGACAAGCACTCGACGGGCGGCGTCGGCGACAAGATCACGCTCCCGCTGGCCCCCCTCGTGGCGGCCTGCGGTGCGGCGGTCCCGCAGTTGTCGGGCCGGGGCCTCGGCCACACCGGCGGCACCCTCGACAAGCTGGAGTCGATCCCCGGCTGGCGCGCCGCGCTCTCGAACGACGAGATGCTCTCCGTCCTGGACTCGGTCGGCGCGGTGATCTGCGCGGCGGGCGACGGCCTGGCCCCCGCGGACAAGAAGCTCTACGCGCTCCGTGACGTGACCGGCACGGTCGAGGCGATCCCGCTGATCGCCTCCTCGATCATGTCGAAGAAGATCGCGGAGGGCACGGGCTCGCTCGTCCTGGACGTGAAGGTCGGCACCGGCGCCTTCATGAAGACGATCGGGGACGCCCGCGAACTGGCCTCCACGATGGTCGGCCTCGGCACCGACCACGGCGTACGGACCGTCGCGCTCCTCACCGACATGTCCACCCCGCTCGGCCTGACCGCCGGCAACGCCCTCGAAGTCCGCGAGTCGGTGGAGGTCCTGGCGGGCGGCGGCCCGTCGGACGTCGTCGAGCTGACCCTCGCGCTGGCCCGCGAGATGCTGGACGCGGCGGGCATCAAGGACGCCGACCCGGCGAAGGCGCTGGCCGACGGCTCGGCGATGGACGCGTGGCGCCGCATGATCGCGGCCCAGGGCGGCGCCCCGGACGCGGCACTCCCCACGTCCCGCGAACAGCACGTCGTCAAGGCCTCGGCCTCGGGCGTCCTGACCCGCCTGGACGCGTACGACATCGGCATCGCCGCCTGGCGCCTGGGCGCGGGCCGCGCCCGCAAGGAGGACCCGGTACAGGCCGCCGCGGGCGTCGAACTCCACGCCAAGCCCGGCGACACGGTGACCGAGGGCCAGCCGCTCCTCACCCTCCACACGGACACCCCCGAACGCTTCGCGTACGCGCTGGAGGCGGTCGAGGGCTCGTACGACGTGGCGGCCCCCGGGACGGCGTTCACGGCGGCACCGGTGGTGCTGGAACGTATCGCCTGACGTACGGCTTGACCTGGGGGTTCCCCCTTCGGGTGAACGGGATCGGTGGACGGCCGCCGGTCCCGTTCGGCATGCTGTGATCGGTGACGTACCGATAGGAGACCGCCATGAGTGCACTCACCGTCGACCACGAGCCCGAGCGGAACTGGGACGACCTCGTCCGGTTCCGGGAGGAGATGGAGTGGCCCGAGGGCAGCAAGGTGGAGATCATTGAGGGGATCGTCACCGTGTCGCCTACTCCCGCGAATCAGCACAACCTGATCACTGCTGCGGTTCAGCGCCGCCTGTATGCGGCAATTCCCCATGACTGGGGGATCTTCCAGACCCTCTCCAGCGCGGTGCCGTCGCGTCTCGGGATGTTCATTCCGGACCTGGTCGTGGTGCCCACGGGGGAGGTCGACGGCCCCGGCAACTACATTCCGGCCGGTGCAGCCGAACTCGTCGTCGAAGTCACTTCCAAGTCCAACGCCCAGCACGATCGCGTCAGCAAGCCCGCCGCCTACGCGGCTGCGGGCATCCCCCTCTATCTGCTCGTCGACCGCTGGGCGCCGGGCGGACCCACGGTCACGCTGTACGGCGAGCCCCAGGGGGACGTCTATCGGGTGCTGCAAGCCGGAAAGTTCGGCGAGCAGATCGTGCTGCCGGAGCCCTTCGACCTCAAGCTCGACACGAGCGTGTTTCCCGTCCACTGAGCGCCCGTTGACGGGTATCACCCCAGCAACGCCGCGATCACCACCAGCACCGGCACCGCCAGCATCGTCGAGAGCAGGATCGACTCGCGGGCCAGGACCTCGCCGACGCGGTAGCGCGAGGCGTACGTGAAGAGGTTCTGCGCGGCCGGCAGGGCCGAGGTGACGACCACGTCGAGCAGGTGCTCGCCCCGCAGGCCGAAGACCCCCGCCGCCAGGGCCCACGCGGCCAGCGGCTGTCCCACCGACTTCAGGGCGACGGACAGCAGCACGGGCGCCCGGTCGGCCCCGCGCCCCGGCATGGTGCTGCCGCACAGGGAGATCCCGAAGGCGAGGAGCACCGCCGGGACCGACATGTTCCCGATCAGGGTCAGCGGATCCATGACGGGCCCCGGGACGGTCAGACCGCTCGCCGAGACGGCCACCCCGGACAGGGAGCCGATGCCGACGGGATTGCGGACGGGGGCGGTCACCCGCCGCCAGACCGACTGCTTCTCGCCCGCGCCCGACAGGTCGAGGACCGTCAGCGCCACCGGGGTCATCACGATCTGCTGGAACAGCAGGACCGGCGCCACGAGTGACGCGTCCCCGAGGACGTACACGGCGATCGGGATACCGAGATTGCCCGCGTTGACGTAACTGGAGCACAGGGCCCCGATCGTCGTACGGCCCACGCCCCACCGGCGCACCGCGCCGACCGCGACGAACACCCCGGCCACCGCGAAGGTGCTGACCGCGGTCACCAGCAGCCGGTTGGACAGGATCACCGACAGGTCGGCCTGGGCGAGGGTGGTGAAGAGCAGCGCGGGCGTGGCGACGTGGAACGCGAGCTTGGTCAGCACCTCGCGCCCGTTGTCGCCGAGATATCCCCGACGCCCGATCAGATAGCCGACCCCGATGACGACGGCGATGACCGCGAACCCGTTCAGCACCCCTTGCACGGCACCTCCCGGGGATGCCCGGCGAGGCAGCGGCGGCGATCCGGTATTCGCGGCACGACGGCCACAGATTCATGGGGCATACACCCAACCCTCTGTGCCAAGACATGCCCAGGTCAATGTGACCTGGAGCAACCCGGGCCGGCCCCTTCAGGGGCGCGGGGAACCGCGCGACCAGCCTCCACCGGCCCGCACCCGACCGCCGACCTGTCCACCCCCCCCAGCCGACCGCAGGTCACCCCGTCAGCGATGAGTTCCGCCCGTCCCCCCGGTCTACCGAACGTGGACGCCACGACACCCGCCGTACTCGTACTGCCCGGCCCCGTCGCCCGAGACGACGTGCCGAGGCTGTGCGAGACCGTGCGCGCAAGGCTGCAGCCCTCCGGAGCCCACATCGTCGTCTGCGACGTAGCAGGCCTCGGACCGCCGGGCCTGACGACGATCGACGCACTGGCCAGGATGCAGCTGGCCGCCCGCCGCGCCGGGGGCCGGATCAGACTCCGCGCCCCGGACCCCGCCCTACGGGCGCTGCTCGCCCTCGTCGGCCTTCCCTTCGAGGTGGAGGGGCAGCCCGAACAGCGGGAACCACCGCTGAGTGTCGAGGAAGCAGTGGAACCCGGTGATCCGCCCCTCTGAGATCTCCAGCACCTGCACGGCCCACGCCGTGTGACCGCCCGTCTCGGGATCCGGCTTGTACTGGGCGAACCCCGGCAGCCCGTTCACCGCGACCGGGACCAGATGGGAGTCCGCGCAGGCCGCACCGAGCGTCGTCATGAAGCCCGTGATGTCCGAGGGGCCGGTCAGCCACAGGTCGAACGGCGGCATCGTCATCACGGCGTCCTCGTGCAGGAGCGCCGTCAACGCCGTCATGTCGTACCCCTCGAAGGCGGCGACATAGCGCTCCAGGAGCTTCTGCTGCTCCTCGTCGAGCGGGTCGGAGGTGGCGGCCCGCGCGGCGGCACTTCCGCTCTCCGCGCTCTCCGAGAGCGTGGCGCGGGCCCGCTGGAGGGCGCTGTTCACGGAGGCGACCGTGGTGCCGAGCAGTTCGGCCACCTCGCTCGCCTTCCACGCCAGGACCTCGCGCAGGATGAGTACCGCCCGCTGCTTGGGCGGCAGTTGCTGCAGGGCGGCCATGAAGGCGAGGCGCACCGACTCCTTGGCCACGGCGGCCTCGGCCGGATCGCCGACCGTCGGCAGCACGCGCGCGTCCGGCATCGGCTCCAGCCAGGTGTTGTCCGCGCGCGGTGTCAGAGCGGCCTGCGCGAGCGGCGTCGACTCCGTCAGGTCCATGGGCCGGGCCCGCTTGTTGCCCGCGGTCAGCATGTCCAGGCAGACATTGGTCGCGATCCGGTACAGCCACGAACGCAGCGAGGAGCGGCCCTCGAACTTGTCGTAGCTGCGCCAGGCGCGCACCAGCGTGTCCTGGACCGCGTCCTCGGCCTCGAAGGACGAGCCGAGCATCCGGTAGCAGTACCCCGTCAGCTCGACCCGGTGCTTCTCCAGCCGGACGTCGAGGTCTTCCACCGTCGCCGTACCGTCGCTCATAGCCAACCCACCCCTGTGGCCTTGTCCGTCGCGCGGACGTCCTCGTCGCGCACTCGCCGCCTCGTTGCGGCACCGACACCCCGGAAGCTACCGCAGCCCACTGACAATGGCCCCCCGAGACGAAAAAGGTGCAGGTCAGGACAGTTACTGTCCTGACCTGCACCCACATGTTCGCCGGTTGCTCCCCGGCTACCCCGGTCGGCCCCCGGCCGTTCTGGGGACGTCAGTGCTGAACGGCCACCAGCTGTCGCCGCGTCCGCGCCGCGTGCGACCCGAGCACCGTGATCCCCACGACCCCGACCACCGCGAGCAGGCCGAGTGCCACCGTCCCGGCCCAGCCGCCGGAGTGGTAGGCGACCGCGCCGAGCGTGCCGCCCGCGCTGGAGCCCAGGTAGTAGGCGGACTGGTAGAGCGCCGAGGCCTGCGCGCGGCCCTCCTTCGCGGTGTGGCTGACGGAGGAGGACGCCACCGCGTGTCCGGCGAAGAACCCGGCCGTGATCAGCACCAGCCCGAGCAGTACGAGCGGCAGCGAGTCGGCCAGCGACACCAGCAGACCCGCGGTCGTCGTGGCACCCGCCAGGTACAGCGCGCCGCGTCGGCCGAGCCGGCCCACCAGCTTCCCGGCGGTCGACGCCGAGACCGTACCGACCAGGTAGACGAGGAAGATCGAGCCGATGAGGCCCTGCGGGAGGGAGAACGGGGCGTCGGTGAGGCGGTAGCCGATCACCGTGTAGACGGCGCCGAACACCGTCATGAACAGCGCGCCGATCGCGTACAGCCTGCGCAGCAGCGGGTTCGCGAGGTGGGAGCGGACGGTGCGGACCAGTACCGCGGGGCGCAGCGAACCGGCCTTGAAGTGCTTGGGCGCCGGCAGCAGCAGCCGGAAGGCCACCGCGCAGCCCACCGCGATCACGCCGATCGTGCCGACGGCGACCCGCCAGCCCCACTCCTGCGCGACCCAGCCGGTGATGACACGGCCGCTCATCCCGCCGACGCTGTTGCCCGCGACGAACAGGCCGATGGCGGTGATCAGTGCCTTCGGGCGCACCTCCTCCGCCAGGTACGCCGTCGCCGAGGCCGGCAGCCCGGCCAGTGCCGCGCCCTGGACGGCCCGCAGCGCGACCAGCCAGCCGACCGAAGGAGCGAAGGGCACCAGCAGTCCGACGGTCACCGCGACCGCGAGGGACGCCGTCATCAACGTACGCCGCCCGAACCGCTCGGAGAGCGCGCTCAGCGGCAGGACGAACAGGGCCAGTGCGCCGGTCGCCGCCGACACCGTCCAGCTCGCCGTGCTCGCCGTCACTCCGAAGTCGCCGGAGATGAGGGGGAGGAGGGCCTGGGTGGAGTAGAGGAGCGCGAAGGTCGCGACCCCGGCGAGGAAGAGCGCGAAGCTCATCCGCCGGTAGCCGGGCCCGCCCGGGGTCAGCCGGGTGTCGACGGGGACCACTTCGGTGGGAGTGACGGCGGCGGAGGAGGCGACCACGCTGGTGGACGCCCCGGTACTGGCGGAAGGCATGCTTCGAACCTAAGGACCTCCTACTCATCCGTCCAATGCATGAAACCGCCATAATCGTTCCCGTGATGCATCAGCAGAGGTCAGAGGGACGCCTGTCACCGTCCGGTGACACAGAAGACATCGTCATGGTGCTCGCTCCACGCCTGGCGTACTTCGCCGGCGTGGCCCGCACCGAGCACGTGACGCGGGCCGCGCAGGAGATGCAGGTCCCGCAGTCGACGCTGTCCCGGGCGATGGTCCGCCTCGAACAGGACCTGGGAGTGGACCTCTTCGCCCGCCGCGGCCGGACGGTCTCCCTCACCCCGGCCGGCCGCACGTTCCTCGGCTCCGTCGAACGGGCCCTCGCCGAGATCGAGCGGGCCGCCGACGAGGTACGGGCCGACGCCGACCCGACCACCGGCAAGGTCGCCTTCGGCTTCCTGCACACCATGGGCTCCGAGACGGTGCCCGCGCTGATCAGGGCCTTCCGCGTCGACCATCCCCGGGTCCGCTTCAGCCTCGTCCAGAACTACGGCGAGGCGATGATCGAGCGCCTGCGCTCCGGCGAACTCGACCTCTGCCTCACGTCCCCCGTGCCGGACGCCCCCGACCTGGTGGGCCGCCGCCTGGACGAACAGAAGCTCCGACTGGTGGTCCCGGCCGACCACCGGCTGGCCTCCCGCCGCCGTATCCGTCTCGCCGAGGCCGCCGACGAGGCCTTCGTCACCCTGGAACCCGGTTACGGCCTGCGCCGCATCACGGACGACCTCTGCCGACAGGCGGGCTTCCGCCCCCGGGTCGCCTTCGAGGGCGAGGAGGCGGAGACGCTGCGCGGCCTGGTCGCGGCAGGCCTGGGAGTGGCCCTCCTGCCCCCACCGGCCGTCCCCCGCCCGGGAGTCGTGGAACTGACGGTCACGGCCCCGAGAGCGGCCAGAGAAATCGGAGTGGCCTGGCTGGACGGCCACCCGGACACACCCCCGGTGGCGGCTTTCAAGAGGTTCCTGCTGTCGAGAAGGGGCAACCTGCTCCCTGAGTGACGGGCAGCAACCGGTCGCGGCCATCCTGAGAGTGGCCCGATGCGGCTGATGACCCGCTCACTCTCCCGGGGCGGTTCCGCTCCACCGGCGCACGTCAACCACGTTCAGGAGGGCAGACTTGGCTCTCCCCGTCCCGGGGCACATCGCAGGAGAGGGCGCGATCCATGGTGAAGGTGCGGCTGGAGACCAGCCGAGAGCACGTCGCGGAGTTGGCGCGGTTGCGTCAACCGGTCGGCGCGGTCGAGGAACTGGTGTGGAACGCCCTCGACGCCGACGCCGGGCATGTCGTCGTCACCTTGGAGCGGAACGACCTCGGAGGGGTGGAGAGGGTCCGTGTCGAGGACGACGGTTCCGGAATGTGCTCCGAGTACTGCGAGGAGTACTTCCGACCCATCGGCGCCTCCTGGAAGAAGCGGGCGCAGGGCACCCCGGTCAAGAAACGGGCCCTGCACGGCAAGAACGGGCGGGGCCGTGTCCGTGCCTTCGCGCTGGGCACCCAGGTTCGCTGGACCAGCGTCAGCGACGGCATCGAGGGACGACACCGTCTGCTGATCGAGTCCGACCGGCATTCCATGGACGAGTTCGACATCGGCGAACCGGAGCCCACTGACGATCCCCCGGGCACGCTCTTCGAGGCGTTCGGCGGCGAGGAACTGGACGTACTCGGCGACGACCGCACCCGCTCTGCGCTGACGGCCGCCTTCGCCACGTATCTGGAGAAGTACCCGGACGTATACATCGAGTACGACGGCCGACGACTGGACCCTGCCTCGGAGCAGCGGCACGTGCGCAACCATGTGCTGCCCTCGCCACGTGATTGGCACGGCGAACCCCCGCAGCTCAAGGTCATCGAATGGCGCAGGCCGGTGACCCGGGCGCTCTTCCTCTGTGACGGAGAGGGCATGTCGCGGGCCCAGCTGAAGCCCGGCATCCAAGCGCCCGGCTTCGAGTTCACCGCCCACCTCTCGTGGGCCGGCTTCGACGAGTTGGACGCGGACGACCTCGCCTTCGCCGACTGGGCTCCTGACGGCACCCCCTCCGAAGCCGTGGCGGCGGCACGCGAGGCGCTGCGGGAGCACTTCCGCTCACGCGCCGACGAACGGCGGATGGAACAGGTCACCGAATGGCAGCGAGAGGGCATCTACCCATACACGGGCAGTCCCTCGGGCGAGCGCGAGCGGACGGAACGCGAGACGTTCGACGCGGTGGCGACCACGGTGATCCGCCATCTTCCGCGAGGCAGCACGTCGTCACGTCGTACCACCTTCGCGCTCCTGAGGTCCGTACTGGCCCATGAGCCGGGCGACGTCCTGCGCATCGCAGAGCAACTGTTCGCCCTCTCCAAGCAGGAGCGGGAGGAGCTCGGTAGGCTGCTCGACCGCACACCTCTGGCCACCCTGGTCAAGGCCTCCGCGACAGCCACCAACCGCCTGGACTTCCTGGGCGCCCTCGAACACCTCGTCTTCGACGGGGAGGCCAGACAGCGGGTGAAGGAACACGGCGAGCTGCACAGCATCCTGGAGAAGGAATGCTGGGTGTTCGGCGAGGAGTACGGCCTGCATGCCAGTGACCGGAGCCTGGACGAGGTGCTGCGACAGCATTGCCGCCTGCTCGGGCGTGAGGACCTCGTACCGGAGACCGTCCTACGCGAAGACGGTCGGCGGGGCCGCGTCGATCTCATGCTCTCGCAGGCGGCAAGGCGCGGAAGGGGCGAGCGGCACCACCTCGTCGTGGAGCTGAAGCGGCCGAGCACCGTCCTGTCCATGACTGAGTTCGGACAGATCAACGGCTACGCCCAGGCTGTCGTCAAGGCCGACCGTTTCCGCGACACCGCCGTGTCCTGGGACTTCTGGCTCGTCGGCAACAGCATGGACGAAGGGCTGCGACAACTTGCCCACCAGTCCGACCGGTTGCCCGGATGCGCCCTCTCCCAGCCCAGGTTCCGTATCTGGGTCAAGACCTGGGGCGAGATCATCGAGGACTGCCAGGAGCGGCTGCGCTTCTACGGGGAGCAGTTGGAGTACCAGTCCTCGACCGAGCACGCCATGGACTACCTGGTCCGCGAGCACGGCCACGCGGTGAGCGAACTCGTAGCCGACGGCACGCTCCCGATCGCGCGCCGTGGCGAAGCGGCGGATGTCACGGTCTGAACGGCGGCGCCTTCGCGATCCATCGGCATCACCTGTAGCCCGACGTTCCGCGACTGCGTTGTCATCAGCAGGTGTTCGAGGTGACCGCGCGGCACCGTCCCCCCCCCGCGTCGTCGCTGATCGCGGTAGGCACGGCAGGCATGCGCGGTCAAGTCGAGTCACGTGAATCAGGGGAATCCACCCGGGGCGTCCGCCGCCCTCTTCAGATCCGACGCACGGTGTGCAGGGTCCTGGCATAGGCGCCGGTGCCGTCGAGCAGTGAGGCGCCGCCCAGGTCGGCCATGGTGGGTCCGTTGGCCGTCTTGCGGCTGGAGAGGAAACGGCGCTGCCCTGCGGTGTCCTCGCCGAGGTGGATGCCGACGTGGTCCACCGTGGCCGTCTCGTTGTCGTCGCCCGAGTCGGCGTTGAACAGGACCAGGTCGCCAGGCTGGATCTGGAGTGCGGCGGGTGGCGCCGTGCCGTCGGTGCGCGCGATGCGGACGCCCGGTGAGTACTCGGCCATGTCCCGGGATCTTCTGGGGAGCCGGGTCCCGGAGGTGTCCTGGCCCGAGGCCATCGGTACGCCCATGTGGTAGCCGTAGACCATGCGTGTGTAGCCCGAGCAGTCGAGGTTGCCGACCTGTCTGGTGGAGGGACCTGTGTGTACGCCGTCGGGGAAGGTCCAGCCGGTGTTCATGTACTCGTGGAAGTCGGCGCCCTCCAAGCGCTGTCCCTGTTGATCGAGGTACCCGTACCCTGCCTCGCCCAGCACCTGTCGGCCCTCGGCAGGGCCGGAGCCGGCCGCTACGGGGGCGGCCCCGGAGAGGAACATCGCGGCGTGGGCGAGGACGTCCGGAGCGGTGGATCCGGACCAGCCGCGTATGACCTGCTCCAGCTCCGGGTTCCAGACACCGTCGAAGGGCTCGGGCAGGACCCGTACCCAGTCGCCGTGGGTCACGGTCGGGGGCGCCGCCCAGTTCGCCGTGTCCACCTGGAACCGGCTGACGAGCAGCTTGACGGGGAGATTGGTGCAGCCGTCGTTGGCCAGTGCGCGCAGGCCGACGCGGCCCTTGGCGAGGGTGGGCTCGGGGTCGGGGTCGGTGACGTCGAAGGTCCAGGCGGAGGGCTCGGTGTCCGCGGAACGCCATGCCCTGGCCAGGATGCGAGTGCCTTCGCGGCGGACCCGGATCGTCCGGTCGGTGCCCGCGGGCACGTCGGTGGCGAGGGTCACGGCCGTGTCGAGCCGGGTGACCTTGTCGGTGACCTCCTTCTCCAGCCGGAACTGGACCGCGCCGGACGTCACGAAGGAGAGTCGGGCCCGGTAGTTGTTGTGGGGGTCCTGATAGCCGAAGGAGAGGGCGTACGAACAGGCCTCACCGGTCGGTACCTTGTCGAATCGCGCTACGGAACGTACATCGACGTCGGTGATTCCGTCGTCCCGGACGCTGGCGTGACGGCTCGCGTAGTCGGTGGTGAGGGTGATGATTCCGGTGCCCGGCACCACCGAGTAGTCGGCGTCGGTCGGGCCGAGGGTGGACCAGCTGCCGCCGCCAGGGGAGGAGCCCCAGTACACGCGCTTGTCCGCGGGCAGGGACGGGTCGGGCAGTGTGCGCCCGAAGTCGTCGGCGAAGGGCTTCTTGTTCTCCGTGAACGTCCGCATCGGGCCGGGCAACAGCACGGTTCGGGCACCGTGCGTGAGCAGTGCGACGCGGGTGCCGCCGGAGGTCACCTCGGTGCGGGCCGGGGCGCCCGGGAGCACGGTCACGGTGAGAGACGGGGCGAGCGTGAGACCGCTGAAGTGGGCGGGGCCCAGGGGCGCATGGGCGACGGTGGAGCCGGCCGGGGCCGAACCGGCTGTCGGAGAGGCGAAGGGGGCGACCGACGTGGACGCGGCGACGGGAGCGGTGGCCGGCGCGGCGGCGCGGGAGGCGGCGGCCGTGCCGCCGAGCGGGATGGTGGCCGCAGAACCCACGAGGGCGGCGAGCACGCCACGGCGTGAAGTGATCGTCATGCCTCGCATGATCAGCCCGGACGTGGCTCAGTGGTAGTGAGTTCGGCTGGATCGTGTCGTGCGTTCGGGCAGCTCCCGCCGGCGGATCGTTCGTCGACCGGCGGTCAGGAGGTGGCACGCGGCGGCGTGGGGCACGTCCCGGGCCGGCGTGGTCACCGCCTGTTCACCGCCGACCCACCGCGCACTCAGGACGGGCCGGCAGAGTCATGGACCGTCATGCCCGATGCCGACCTGGGAACCTCACCGGCGCCGGAGCGACCGCCCGAAGCCCGAGGCGAGCGGCATGCGCAGGCCCAGCGGCGGCGGAGCCGCGAGTGCGTCCTCCACGGGGCGTGAGAACGACCGCCCGAACAGCACCCCCATCACGAAGTCCTCCGCGAGCGCGTACACCTCGTCCCGGAACGCGTGCAGCGCGTGCCCGTCCGAGTGCACCTCGAACCGGCAGATGTCCCGGTTCGCCTTCTTCGCGCGCGCCGCGAGCCGGAACGACAACTCGGGATCGGCCCGCTCGTCGTTGGTGCCGTGCACGATCAGCACCCGCCGCCCCGCGAGCTGCTTCACCGGTTCGGGCGGCGCCGCGACATCCTCCTCGGGCAGCCAGGGGGACAGCGCCAGCACGGAGTTGACGGCTTCGTGGCCTCCCGCGCGCAGGGCGGCCCGCCCGCCCATGTCCACCCCGACGAGGCAGACGGGCACGTCCCCGTACCGCCGTACGACCTCGTCCGCGGCCCACGCGGCGTCCTGCGCCAGATGCGCCTCGCTCCCGTTCCAGCCGCGGAACCGGTAGTGCACCACGTGCACGACCAGCCCCTCCGTGCGTCCCGCGCGGGTGAGCCGGCGGCCCAACGCCCTTACGGACGCGGCCGCCAGCATGGGTGACGGCCTGCGGGCGGAGGTCTCCTCGCCGCCCGGCAGCAGCAGCACCACGCCGCTCACCGCCGTCGGCTCCGTGCCGAACGCCCGCCCCAGCCGTGCCGTGCGAACCGGCGTCGCTTGCTGTGCCATGACAAAACAGTGTCAGAAGTGATGGTGTACGCCATCCGTCCGCACGGTCACCGTTACATATCGACGGATCCGCGCGAGGGGATATCTACGCGCGTAGGCGTTAGAGTGCGGAAATGACGAGCCAGACCAAGAACACCCCGAGCTCGGAGCAGATCCGCCGGGCGCCGAAGGTCCTGCTGCACGATCACCTGGACGGAGGCCTGCGCCCCGGGACGATCGTCGACCTCGCCCGGGACTTCGGGTACACCGGCCTCCCGGAGACGGACGCCGACAAGCTCGGCATCTGGTTCCGCGAGGCCGCCGACTCCGGTTCGCTGGAGCGGTACCTGGAGACCTTCGCGCACACCTGCGCCGTCATGCAGACCCGTGAGGCGCTGTTCCGCGTCGCGGCCGAGTGCGCCGAGGACCTCGCCGAGGACGGCGTCGTCTACGCCGAGGTGCGGTACGCGCCCGAGCAGCACCTCGAAGCCGGACTCACCCTCGAAGAGGTCGTCGAGGCCGTCAACGAGGGCTTCCGGGAAGGCGAGCGGCGGGCTCGCGAGAACGGCCACCGGATCCGCGTGGGCGCCCTGCTGACCGCCATGCGGCACGCGGCCCGCTCCCTGGAGATCGCCGAACTCGCCAACCGCTACCGGGACCTGGGCGTCGTCGGCTTCGACATCGCGGGCGCCGAGGCGGGCTTCCCGCCCACCCGGCACCTGGACGCCTTCGAGTATCTGAAGCGGGAGAACAACCACTTCACGATCCACGCGGGCGAGGCCTTCGGGCTCCCCTCCATCTGGCAGGCGCTCCAGTGGTGCGGCGCCGACCGGCTGGGGCACGGCGTGCGCATCATCGACGACATCCAGGTGCAGGACGACGGCACGGTGAAACTGGGCCGCCTCGCCTCGTACGTACGCGACAAGCGGGTGCCCCTGGAGCTGTGCCCCAGTTCCAATCTCCAGACGGGCGCCGCCGACTCGTACGCCGAGCACCCCATCGGGCTGCTGCGGCGGCTGCATTTCCGCGCCACCGTGAACACCGACAACCGCTTGATGTCCGGCACCAGCATGAGCCGGGAATTCGAGCACCTTGTCGACGCGTTCGGCTATTCGCTCGACGACATGCAGTGGTTCACAGTCAATGCGATGAAATCAGCATTCATTCCTTTCGATGAACGACTGGCCATGATCAATGACGTGATCAAGCCTGGATATGCCGAACTGAAGTCCGAATGGCTGTTCCAGCAAACCGCCTCCACCAGCGGTTCTGTGGGCGAAGAGGGCTGAAATCGGGGGACGGGGAGCGGCCGGGTGGTGACGACTCGGCCGCTTTTCGATGTTTGCGGGGCGCGCTCGCACGTGATTACCGTTTCGGACCGCTCGAATCCCCGTCACAGCATGCAAGGACGAAGATGAAGCAGTCTGCTGCCAAGACCCTCGGTGTCGCCGCTCTCGGTGCCGCCTTCGCCGTCGCCGGCGCCGGTGCCGCCAACGCCGCCCCCGCGCTCCCGGAGACCCCGGCGCTCGGCAACGCCGCCGGTTCGCTTCCGGTGGACGGGCTCGCCAAGTCCCTGCCCGGCGCGGGCGAGTCCCTCACCCAGGGTACGAACGCTCTCAGCAGCGGTGTCGCCGCCGCCCAGCCGGCCGTCGCGAACCTCCTCGCCGAGGGTCCCGCCGCACCTGTCGCCGGTCTGCTCGGCGGACTGCCCATCCAGGGCCTGCCCACGCAGGGCACCCCGGTGAACGGCATCCCGCTGGGCTGAACCCGGCACACACCGCCTTCGTACGCGCCGATGGGGCGCACCCCCGCTCGGGTGCGCCCCATCGGCGTGCTCAGGTGCGCGTCACCAGGCCGTACGCGTCACCAGGCCGTGCGGGCCGCCTTGCCCTCGGCGGGGAAGAGGATCCACAGGGCTATGTAGAGCAGGAACTGCGGGCCCGGCAGCAGACAGGACACCAGGAAGATCACGCGCATCGTGGTCGCGGAGGTACCGAAGCGCCGAGCCAGCGCTGCGCACACTCCGCCGATCATCCGGCCGTCGGTGGGGCGGGCAAGGCGGTTCATTGCGACTCCTTCATGAGGTCGTCGGATGGTTTCGGGGCCTCCTGTGCGGCTGCCCCGTCTGACATCCAAGTTACGGATCCGAAGGAGGGGGAGCGTCGCTCTACGGAGCGATCCCGACCCTGGGAATCGTCGGGGTCAGACCCTGAGCCGACTCCTGGGCCGCCTCCCTGCGGCGCAGCGCGGCGGCCCGGCTGCGCGTCTCGGCCCGGCGGCGCAGCGAGGCCCGGGCGGCGGGCACGACGGCCAGATGGGCCAGCCCCACGCCCACGGTGTTCAGCAGCAGCGAGTCGACGTCCACGACCTGGCCGGGCACCCCGGTCTGCAGCAGCTCGATGCCCAGCGACAGCAGCGCTCCGGCGGCGACCGTACGCATCAGGGACAGCAGCGGGGAGACGAGGAGCCGGCCGCCGGCCATGGGCAGCAGCACCCCGAGCGGGGCCAGCAGCAGGAGACCCTTGCCGATGGCGCAGGCCGCCGCCTCGGGGCCCATCGCCAGATCCGCCCTGATGGTCGCGAAGGGACGCAGGTTCGCGGCGCTCACCCAGGGCACATCCAGGGGCCGCAGCATGAACCAGGCAACAAACGCGAGGTGTGCGACGAGGAGGAGACCTCCCGTCGCACGGACGCGGTTCACGGCGGTTCTGCCGTTCGAGCCTTGACGCTGCACGATCCCCAAGACGCGGGCACCGGCAGGATCGGTTCCGTGTGACGGCGCCGCTTGGCCCGCGCGGGTGAGGCGTGCGCCACAGCGGCGCTCCGGCCGGGGCCCTCAGGAAGGGCTCAGGACCCGTCGGTCCGTGTCGAGGGCGGGGTCTCCGTGCCCGGCCGGGTGCGCACGGCCTCCGTGCACTCGTAGCGCCGTGGCGCGCCGGTGCCCGGGCCGCCCAGGGTCACCGTGCCGTCGTCGGAGGCGGCCTCGGAGTCGCTGAAGGTACAGATGATCTGCGCCAGGGCGTACGGCGTCAGCTCCGCGGGCGCCGTGCTCAGCCGGAGCGCGTCGCCCGGGTCGGTGCCCAGCGGGCCGTCCACCGTCAGGGCCTTCGGCACGGTCGTCGAGTAGTTCGCCTGCTTCTCCGCGTCCGACGGGGCCTCGGACAGCTCGTCGAGGAGGGCCTGCGCGGCGCGGACCCGGTCCGTCTCCGCCGGCCCCGCCTCGATGCGTACGGTCCGGTCGACCGGCGCGAGCTGCGAGGAGCAGACGAGGAAGACCTGGACGAGGATGCCCCGCGAGGACTGCGTACCGATGTCGGGACCGGTCAGGGCGCACGGCACCCGGGAGGGCGCGGGCCCGAAGTCGGTCGGCACCTCCGTCGCCCGGATACCGCACCCGGCCAGCACCACGGCCAGCAGCGGCAGGGCGAGCGCCAGACGCGCCACATGGGTCGCACGGGCCGTGAGGGCCGCGCGGGTCGAACGAGTCACACGTGGAGCACGTATACCCGGCGTGTCCTGACTGTCCCGGGTGTCCTGTACGGGCATCACACGCCCCCCTCGGTGCGGTCGGCGTGGTCGGCGTCGGCCCGGCCCGTGTCCTCGACCCCGGGGTCCGCGGGATCCTCGGAGTCCTTCGGCTCGGAGGAGTCGAGCGGCAGGCGCAGGGTGAAGACCGCGCCGCCCTTGGACGAGTTCGCGGCGGTGATCTCGCCGCCGTGGATGTGGGCGTTCTCCAGGGCGATGGACAGGCCGAGGCCGCTGCCCTCCGAACGCGGCCGGGAGGCACTCGCCTTGTAGAAGCGGTCGAAGACGTGCGGCAGGACGTCCTCGGGAATGCCGGGGCCGTGGTCCTGCACCTCGATCACCAGGTCGGCGCCCTCCTCGCGCACGCACACGCGCACCGGGGAACCGCCGTGCTTGAGGGCGTTGCCGATGAGGTTCGCGAGGATGACGTCCAGGCGGCGCGGGTCGACGTGCGCCATGATGCCGCGCCGCGCGTCCAGTTCCACCGCGTCCAGCCAGGCACGCGCGTCTATGCACGCGGTGATCTGGTCGGCGATGTCGACGGTGTCGGAGACGAGCCGGGCGGTGCCCGCGTCGAAGCGGGTGACCTCCATCAGGTTCTCCACGAGGTTGTTCAGCCGCCGGGTCTCGCTGACGACGAGCCGTACGGCGGGCTCGATCATCGGGTCGACGCTGCCGGTCTCGGCGTCGAGCTCCTCCTCCAGCACCTCGGTCACCGCGGTGATCGCGGTCAGCGGGGTCCGCAGCTCGTGCGACATGTCCGCCACGAAGCGCCGGGACGCCTCGTCGCGGGCACTCATGTCCGCGACCCGTTTCTCCAGCGCCTCCGCCGTGCGGTTGAACGTCCGTGACAGATCGGCCAGTTCGTCCGTCCCCGACACCCGCAGCCGGGTGTCGAGCTTGCCCTCGCCGAGCCGCCGGGCGGCGGTGCCCAGCCGGTGCACCGGCTTCAGTACGGTCGTCGCGGCGGCCTGCGCGAGGAGCGCCGAGCCGATCAGCGCGAGCCCGGTCGCGATCCCCAGCGACCAGGCGAGCGAGTTGAGGTCCTTGGCCTCCGGTTCGAGCGACTTGAGCATGTACCCGGTCGGCCCGCCGCCGATCACCTTGGCACCGCCCACCAGATACGGCTTGTCGCCCTGCACGGTCCGCTGCCAGTACAGGTGGTACGCGTACTTGTTGTGCGAGGAGATCTTCTGTTCCTTGTTCACCGCCTTCTGGAGGGACTGCGGTACGTCCTCCAGCGTGAAGGTGTCCAGGTCGGAGTTGCCGCGGACGGTTCCGCCGTTCTCGTCCTGGGCGATCAGCAGCACGCTGAACCGCTGGCTGCTGTTGGCCATCTGCCGGGCGGCACGCTGCAGTTCCCCCTGCGTGGGGTGCTGCCGCAGGGTGCTGGCGCGGGTCTGCATCGCCTGCTGGAAGTCACCGAGCACGGCGTCCTGCGTACGGGTGAGCACGGCCTCGCGGTTGAGCCAGTACGCGATCCCCGACGCCGACACGGCGGCGGTGAGCGCGACCAGCCCGAACACCACGACCAGGCGCAGCCGCAGACTGGTGAAGCGCAGCCCCGCCATGACCGTCCGGCGCGCCGCGGCCCAGCCACGGAGCTTGTCCTGCGGTTTGGTCACTGAGGATTGTCCAGCCGGTAGCCCACGCCGCGCACGGTACGGATCAGCGTCGGCGAGGACGGCACGTCCTCCACCTTCGCGCGCAGCCTCTGCACACACGCGTCGACCAGCCGTGAGTCACCGAGGTAGTCGTGCTCCCACACCAGCCGCAGCAACTGCTGACGCGACAGTGCCTGGCCGGGCCGCCGGCTCAGCTCCAGCAGCAGCCGCAGCTCGGTGGGCGTCAGCTGCAGGTCCTCGCCGTTCTTGGTCACGGTCATCGCGGCACGGTCGATCACCAGCGAACCGAAGGTCGCCGAGTCGTTCGCCTCGCGCTCGCCGCGCCGCAGCACGGCCCGGATCCGGGCGTCGAGCACCCGCCCCTGCACCGGTTTCACCACGTAGTCGTCGGCGCCGGACTCCAGCCCGACCACGACGTCGATGTCGTCGCTGCGCGCGGTCAGCAGGATGATCGGTAGTTGGTCCGTACGGCGGATACGCCGGCACACCTCGAATCCGTCGATGCCGGGCAGCATCACGTCGAGAACGATCAGATCAGGCCGCTGCTCGCGCAGTAGCTTCAGACCGTCCTCGCCGGTGGCAGCGGTGGCCACCCGGTGTCCCTGGCGCGTCAGTGAGAGCTCCAGGGCCGTCCGGATGGCGTCGTCGTCCTCGATCAGCAACAGGGAAGGCACGGACGTCATTCTGTCCCATGACGTGGGCGGGTATCGACTGTTGGAGCGCTCCCACACATGTCCCGCGTACGAGTGCGTGCCGAGTGTGCCGGATGAGTAGCCGTACGACGCTTCTCTGTGATCGATCTGTGCAATATCCGGCACCGGGCCCTGTGACAGGTCTGTGACAGTCGGGGGACACCGTCATGAAGTGGCCCCGGCAAGCTTTTGGTCACAGGCAAGGAAGCACCACAGCGAAACAGGCAACGAAGCAAGCGAAGTACCGGAGAACCGGAACTCCACGACGGGGGGCGCGAGATGAACACGCTGCACAGCACCAGCACTGGCGCAGTTGTCACGCGGCTCCACGACGTCACGAGGAGCACCGAGAAGTCCGGTGCCGTGAGCGGGCGGGGGTGCGCTCGCGGCACCGGGCGTCAGCACACCGGGTCGTACATGACGGTGGTTGACGCACATACGGGGGGAAGCGGCACGGGGGTCGCCCACGGGGGAACGGGGGCGGCGTACGGGGAGGTCACGGGGGAGCGGCACTCGGTGTCGGAGGCGGAGTTCACCGCCTACGTCCAGGAGCGCCGCGCCTCCCTGTACGCGACCGCCTACCACCTGACCGGCGACCGTTTCGAGGCCGAGGACCTGCTGCAGAGCGCCCTCTTCTCGACGTACCGGGCGTGGGACCGCATCAGTGACAAGGCCGCGGTCGGGGGCTACCTCCGCCGCACGATGACCAATCTGCACATCAGCGCGTGGCGCCGCCGCAAGCTGAACGAATACCCGACCGAGGAGCTGCCGGAGACGGCCGGCGACACGGACGCGATGCGCGGCACGGAACTGCGCGCGGTCCTGTGGCAGGCGCTCGCCCGGCTCCCCGAACTCCAGCGCACCATGCTGGTCCTGAGGTACTACGAGGGCCGCACGGACCCGGAGATCGCGGAGATCCTCGACATCAGTGTCGGCACGGTGAAGTCCAGCATCTGGCGGTCGCTCCGCCGGCTGCGCGAGGACGACGTCCTCAGCTTCGGCCGTGACGAGGAGGAGTCCTTCGGGGAGCTCGTCGCCTGAAGGCCGAGGGGGGTTGTCCGTCACTCCGGGGGGAGGCGTCGGACAGCACGGGGGAGTTCGTCACTTCGGGGGAGGCGACGAACAGCACGGGGGGAAGTCCGCAACTCCGGGGGGAGGCGGCGGACGACAAGGGGCGGTCCGTCACTTCGGGGGAGGCGGCGGACGGCTCGGGGGAGCAGTACCGGGGGGAGACCAACGGGGTCCGGGGGGACCACGGGGGAGCACGAGAAGCAGCGGGACCGGAAGGGCCGGGGGGCCCAACCGATCCCGCTGCTTTTTGCCTTCAGAGGCGCGGGAACGGCACTCTTCAAGGGGCGCGGGGAACGGCGCAATCTTTTGCTCTTGAGGGGCGCGGGGAACGGCGCGAGATCAGCCCCCACTCACCCGCACGTCACCCACAACCTCCGCCGCGGAGCCGGAAGCCGCGGCCAACCGCGCCAGCGCCTCGTCGCGATCGCACGCGTACGCGCCGAGCGCCGTCTGCCGGGACACGATCGACCGCTCGTCCCGCATCAGCCGCCACCCCCGCCGGAGCAGGAACGGCACGGACTTGCGGCCCTCGCGAAGATCCCGCAGGAACCGCCGCCGGAACGTGGTCACGGCCCCCCGGCTGAGGCACAGCGCGTCGGCCAGCAGCCCCGCCTCCCGGCACCGCTCCACTATCTCCGCCGCGAAGATGCCCTCGGCGATGAAGACCGGGGTCCCCTCGAAGTCGACGACCTCGGACCCCGTGCGCGCGCTCAGCGAGATGTCGTACACGGGAACGTTCGTACGCCCCGTCCCGCACAGCTCCGCGATCGCCGCGACGGCCACGTCCGCGTCCCAGGACAGCGGGTGGTCCCAGTCGATGTCCGAACTCCCCGCCACCTGCGGCAGCGTCGGGTCGTGTCCCTCTTTGTAGAAGTCGTCTAGCCGCAGCACCGGAAGGCCGGAGCGGGCCGCGAGAAGGGACTTGCCGGAGCCGGAGGGGCCGCACAGCAGCACGACACGGGCGGTTGCCGGGGAATTCGGGAGATGGGAACTCACGAGACACCAGTGTGCGGCATCATCCGCTCCCGGCCGAGCCCGCGGGTCGTCTTTGGAGTGCACGTCACCCCTCAACTACCCTACGTGTCGACCTGATTACTTTACGCAGCAGAAGGTGGCAGCAGTCATGGCACGACACTCGGCCTACCAGAACCCGACCGCCCGGCGCGCGTTGCTGGCCCTCACGACCGCGGGGATCGCGGTCGGTGCCGGTGCGACCGCGGCCGTCGCGGACACCGACCCCGTGGTGGACGTGATCCGCACCCGCCCGACCTCGCTGGGCAACATCGACCCGCAGGCCGGACTCCAGGCGCTGACCGGGACCGTCGGGTACGTGACCGGACCGGTCGCGGGACTCAAGCCCAACCCGCTGGCGGGCACGGGCGTCGACCCGCTCGACAACGGGCTCGGCACCCAGATCGCCGACTTCCCGCCGATGGCGACGACCATGCTGACGGCGCCGGTCGCGCAGGCCCAGTCGCTGGGTGCCGTGCCGGTGGTGGGCCAGGTGACGACGCTGCTGAGCAGCTGAACCGTACGGAGCCGCCGGGCGACGCGAGAGAGAGCCGCGCCTCCCCCGGACGGTGGGGAAGCGCGGCTCTCCCGCTCTGGTGGGCCCGCCCCGCTGTGACAGCTACGTCCTGTCGCGGCCTAGTACGACGAGCCGGACGCGCCCAGCGCGCCCGTCGGGTGCCAGACGGTCTTCGTCTCAAGGAAGGCCGTGAGGCGCTCGATGCCGGGCGTGCCGAAGTAATCCACAGGCTGTGGACGGACGACGCGCTTGAGATTGTCGGCCGCCGCGATCTCCAGTTCCTTCGCGAGTGCCTCGTCGGCGCCGGCGAGGTCGATCGCGTTGACGTCCTGGTGGGCCGCGAGCGGGGCCGCGATCTCCGCCGTACCGCCGGAGAGGATGTTGACCACACCGCCCGGGACGTCCGAGGTCGCGAGCACCTCGCCCAGTGACAGGGCGGGGAGCGGGGACTTCTCGCTCGCGATCACGATCGCCGTGTTGCCGGTCGCGATCACCGGGGCGAGTACCGAGACCAGACCGAGGAACGACGACTCCTGGGGGGCCAGGACCGTCACCACACCCGTCGGCTCGGGGGACGAGAGGTTGAAGAACGGGCCCGCCACCGGGTTCCCGCCGCCGACCACCTGGGCGATCTTGTCGGTCCAGCCCGCGTACCAGACCCAGCGGTCGATCGCCGCGTCCACCTGGACGGCGGCCCGGGACTTCGACAGGCCCTCCGCCTCCGCGACCTCCCGTACGAACTGGTCCCTGCGGCCCTCCAGCATCTCCGCGACGCGGTAGAGGATCTGGCCGCGGTTGTACGCGGTCGCGCCGGACCAGCCGCCGAACGCCTTGCGGGCCGCGACGGCCGCGTCACGGGCGTCCTTGCGGCTCGACCTGGGCGCGTTGGCAAGCCACCTGCCCTTGGGATCAGTCACCTCGTACACCCGGCCGCTCTCGGAACGCGGGAACTTCCCGCCGACGTACAGCTTGTAGGTCTTGAAGACGCTCAGGCGCTGCGCCTCGGCCTGTCCGGCCTGCCCGTTCTTCTCGGCCTGCCCGTTCTTCTCGGTCTGGGCGGCCTTCTCGGTGTTCTTGGTGTTCTTGGTGTTCTTCGGCTTGTCAGACATCGAGGTACGCCTCCAGGCCGTGGCGACCGCCCTCGCGGCCGTAGCCCGACTCCTTGTAGCCGCCGAACGGCGAGGTCGGATCGAACTTGTTGAACGTGTTGGACCAGATGACGCCCGCGCGCAGCTTGCTCGCGACCGCCAGGATCCGGGAGCCCTTCTCGGTCCAGATGCCCGCCGAGAGGCCGTACTGGCTGTTGTTGGCCTTCGCGACCGCCTCGTCCGGGGTGCGGAAGGTGAGGACGGACAGGACCGGGCCGAAGATCTCGTCGCGGGCGACGGTGTGCGCCTGGGTGACGTTCGTGAAGAGCGTCGGGGCGAACCAGTAACCGGCGGACGGCAGTTCACAGGCGGGGGACCAGCGCTCGGCGCCCTCGGCCTCGCCCTGCTCGACGAGCGAGGAGATCCGCGCGAGCTGCTCGGCGGAGTTGATCGCGCCGATGTCGGTGTTCTTGTCGAGCGGGTCGCCCAGGCGCAGCGTCGAGAGCCTGCGCTTCAGGGAGTCGAGCAGTTCGTCGTGGATCGACTCCTGGACCAGCAGCCGCGAGCCCGCGCAGCAGACCTGGCCCTGGTTGAAGAAGATGCCCGTGACGATGCCCTCGACGGCCTGGTCGATGGGCGCGTCGTCGAAGACGATGTTCGCACCCTTGCCGCCCAGTTCGAGCGTGACCTTCTTCTTCGTGCCCGCCACCTGGCGGGCGATGGCCTTGCCCACGGCGGTGGAGCCGGTGAAGGCCACCTTGTTCACGTCCGGGTGCTCGACGAGGGCCGCGCCCGCGTCGCCGTAACCGGGAAGGATGTTGACGACGCCCTTGGGCAGCCCCGCCTGGCGGCAGATGTCCGCGAAGAACAGGGCGGACAGGGGGGTCGTCTCGGCGGGCTTCAGCACCACCGTGTTGCCCGTGGCGAGCGCCGGGGCGATCTTCCACGCGAGCATCAGGAGCGGGAAGTTCCAGGGGATGACCTGACCGGCGACGCCGAGGGGGCGGGGGGCCGTGCCGAAGCCGGCGTGTTCGAGCTTGTCGGCCCAGCCCGCGTAGTAGAAGAAGTGCGCGGCCACCAGGGGGAGGTCGGCGTCCCTCGTCTCCTTGATGGGCTTTCCGTTGTCCAGGGTCTCCAGGACGGCCAGTTCGCGGCTGCGTTCCTGGATGATCCGGGCGATGCGGAAGAGGTACTTGGCGCGCTCGGAGCCGGGCAGCGCGGACCACTTCCCGAAGGCCCCGCGGGCGGCCCTGACGGCACGGTCGACGTCCGCCTCACCGGCCCGGGCGACCTCGGAGAGGACTTCCTCGGTGCTCGGGCTGACGGTCTTGAAGACCTTGCCCTCGGCCGCCTCGGTGAACTCACCGTCGATGAACAGGCCGTAGGAAGGGGCGATGTCGACGACGGAGCGGGACTCGGGCGCCGGTGCGTATTCGAATGCGGAAGCCATGATGGATCAGTCCACCGTCACGTAGTCGGGGCCGGAGTAGCGGCCGGTGGCCAGTTTCTGGCGCTGCATCAGCAGGTCGTTCAGCAGGGAGGACGCGCCGAAGCGGAACCAGTGGTTGTCCAGCCAGTCCTCGCCCGCGGTCTCCTTGACCAGCACCAGGAACTTGACGGCGTCCTTCGTGGTGCGGATGCCGCCGGCGGGCTTCACACCTACCTGGATCCCGGTCTGCGCGCGGAAGTCGCGGACGGCCTCCAGCATCAGCAGGGTGTTCGCGGGCGTCGCGTTGACGGCGACCTTGCCCGTCGAGGTCTTGATGAAGTCCGCGCCCGCCAGCATGCCGAGCCAGCTCGCGCGCCGGATGTTGTCGTACGTCGACAGCTCGCCGGTCTCGAAGATGACCTTCAGGCGTGCGGCGCCCGAGGCCTCCTTCACGGCGACGATCTCGTCGTACACCTTCAGGTACCTGCCCGACAGGAACGCGCCGCGGTCGATGACCATGTCGATCTCGTCGGCACCCGCGGCGACGGCGTCCCGCACGTCGGCCAGCTTCACGTCGAGCGCGGCGCGGCCTGCGGGGAAGGCGGTCGCGACGGAGGCGACCAGTACGCCGGAGCCGGCGACGGCCTCCTTGGCGGCGGTCACCATGTCGGGGTAGACGCAGACGGCGGCGGTCGTCGGGGCGGTGCGGTCCGTGGGGTCCGGGTGGACTGCCTTGGCGCCGAGCGCCCGGACCTTGCCGGGGGTGTCCGCGCCTTCCAGCGTCGTCAGGTCGACCATCGAGATGGCGAGGTCGATGGCGTACGCCTTCGCCGTCGTCTTGATGGAACGGGTACCCAGCGAGGCGGCGCGCGCCTCCAGGCCGACCGTGTCGACGCCGGGCAGCCCGTGAAGGAAGCGGCGCAGTGCGCTGTCTGACGCGGTCACGTCCGTGAGGGCGTGGGCTGCGGGGGGTGTGGTGGTGGGCATGGTCACCAGACGAGCATATCTACGCGCGTAGCGGCTGTACACCCCTGGGTGGGCGTGTAGTGGGCCGCTTGCGGGCGGCCCACTGCGGGCCCCCTGCCCGGGGCGGGGGTGGAGCGGCGTGCTCGTCCGCGGGCCCGGTGGGGGCTGGCCGCGCCGCTCCTCATGGGGTGGGAGGTCGGGGGGCGTGCTTGTCCGCGGGTCCGGTGGGGGCTGAGCGCGCAGTTCCCCGCGCCCCTGGCGGGGTGGGGGTGAGGGCGTGCTTGTCCGCGGGTCCGGTGGGTGCTGGCCGCGCAGTTCCCCGCGCCCCTGACGGGGCCCCGGCCCGGGGATGCCCCATCAGGGGGCGCGGGGAACTGCGCGAGCAACCCCCGCACACCCGCAGCCGACGACGCCGCCCATGCGGGGCAGCCCGGTCAGGGGCGCGGGAACGGCGCGCTTGGCCCCCGCCGGGCTCGCAGGTGATGACGGCGCTCGCTCAGGAGTCCCCGTCAGAGGTGCGGGGGATGGCGCGGGTGACCCGTGCCGGGCCCGCGGCCGGCGACGGCCGCACGGGTCGGGGCCCGGGAGGGGCGTGGGGAATTGGGTGGCGGGCTCCGCCGGGGGCCCGCAGCAACAAACGGCGCCCCCCTCCCCCGCGGAGCGACCCCGCGGACGCGGTCAGGCAGAATCGGCAGCATGACGACCCCGGACCACCAGCCCTCCGCACCGGAAACCCCGGAACCCCAGTTCAAGGACCGCGTCTACCGGTCCCCCTCCGGCGTCGCGGGCGGCGTACTCCTGCTCGCGATCGCGGGCTGGCTCGGCATCGACGCGCTGGTCACGGGCGAGGGCCGGACCCCGTGGGTGGCCCTGGCCGCACTGCTGCTGGTGGTGCCGCTGGTCGCCGCCTTCACCCTGCGCCCGGCGGTGTACGCGAACGAGCGACGGATGCGTATCCGTAACCCCTTCCGGGTGATCATGCTGCCCTGGGGAACGGTCGAGACCTTCCGGTCCGGCTACTCGAACGAGGTGCTCGACAAGGCCGGCACCAAGTACCAGGTGTGGGCCGTGCCGGTCTCCCTGCGCGCCCGCAACAGGGCCGCTCGCAAGGAGGCCCGTGGAGACACCGGCGGCGCCCTCGGCCGCCGCGGACAGTCCCCGCACACCACCCCGGTGGCCACCGGACCCGTCCGCGCCCAGGGCGACCAGATCATCGACGAACTGCGGGAACTGGCGGAGGCCCGGGCCAAGGACCCGCAGGCCCAGGGCGACGTGTCGGTGCGGTGGGCCTACGAGATCGTGGCCCCCGCGGCGGCCGGCGCGATCCTGCTCGCGATCCTGCTGGCGACGGGCTGAACACCCGCTCCACCCCGCGCGGAAGGAACCGCCGCCCGGCGCCCGCCGCGGTCGGACGCCGCGCTTGAAGCGGGCCCGACTTGAGGCGATGGCCACGCCGGCCCGTACGAGAGGGCGGCACCCGCATCGGGGGCCGGGGCGTCCGCCGGCCTGAGCGGGTCGTTCCGGTCGCTACTGTCACCACCGGTGCCCGCGCCGGTGTCGGTACCGGCGTTCCCACGCGATCCAGGAGTGCATGTGTCGTACGACGAGCCGCTGAGACTGCCCGCGGCCGCGATACCCGACGACTGCCGGGACTGGACGGCCGGGCGGGCGGCCGGCTGGTCGGCCGTGCTGCCGCCGCGCTGGACGTTCCTGCGGGTCCGCAGGTCGATCGCGGGCGCCGTGACCACCCTCGCGCTCTGCGCGGGCGCCTGGGCCGCGATGCTCGGCGGACTGTGGCCCTTCGTCGCGGCGGGCTTCGCGGTCTACGTCCTGTGGGTGCTCGCGCGGCCCGAACTGGTCTGGGCCGGGGCGCCCGCGCTGCTCCTGGGACTCGCGGTACAGGCGCCGTCCATGCCCTGGGGCGTCACGGCCGTCGGAGCGCTCGTGGTGGTGGCCTCCTGGGCCGCCGTCGCCGTCCGCCTGCGGGCCCGCGGCGCCCAGCTGGAACAGGCCCTGGAGGCCGCCGGGGACGGCACGGCACAGGTCCCGGACGCCGACGCCACCGTGCGGCGCGGGCGCTTCCTGCTCCCGCTCGGCCTCGTGGTCCTCGGTGTCGGTCTGCTCACCGGCGCCACCGCGGGTCTGTGGGGTACGGCCGACGACCAGCGCGGCTCCTGGGTCATGGCCTTCTACCTGGCGGGGCTCGGCATGACCGCCCTGGTCTCGGCGTGGCTCGGCCGCCACCGGGCCGTCGCGCTGCGCCGCGCCCCCGCACCCGTACTGCGCGTTCTCGTACGCGACGACGCGCAGGGCACCACGGAGGTGTACGCGGCGGACGACCTGGCGGCGGTACGGCCGCTGTTCACGGTCGAACTGACCTCGTACGACGGTGAATCGGAAGAGGACGACGACGATGAGGACGAGGACGGTGAGCCGGACTCCGCCGATGCCGACGCCGAGGAACTGGAACGGCTCCTCGACGCGGTGGACGACGACCTCCCCGGGCCGGTCCGCGAGGCCGTCCTCTTCGGCGCCCCCTTCGACGGCGCCGAGGTCGTGGTCCTCAGCGCCGACGAGGACCCCGACCAGCCGCCGCTGACGGAGTGGTCGGCGGGACCGGTCCGCCCCTTGTCGCCGAGCGCCGGTGCACGGCGGGTCGCCAGGGAGAAGGCCCGCGAGCAGCAGAACCGCCAACTGGAGGAACAGGCGAGGGAGTCGGTCGTGGACCGCGTCCCCACCCCGGTGCGCCGCTGGCGTGCGGGCTGGCTGGACTGGGTGGCCGCCGCGCTGCTGGTGCAGTGGGGCGTCTGGCTCACCTGGGCCGGGTTCACCGAGGCCGACCTGCCCTCCTGGAAGCTCGGCCTGGCCGCCGCACTCGGTCTCTACGGAGCCGTCCGCGTCCCCGTGAAACTCGCCTGGCGCATCACGGCGGACCGCTCCGGCCTGTGGGTCACCGGGCTGCGCGGCCCCCGGCACGTCCCCTGGGACGACTTCCGCTCCGTACGCCGCCGGTCCTTCGAGCTGAAGCTCCGCTGGCGGGACGACGGCTGGTCGGTCGCGGCGCCGCGCTGGGCGTGGTTCGAGCGGCGACGCGGACTGGTCCATCCGTACGACGCGCTGGCCGCCGAACTGTCGGCCATGCGCAAGGACCCGGCGCTGCGTCCCACCGGCGAGAGCACCGCCCCCGAACGCGGCCGTCCGCTGTGGCCGTTGGCCGTCGTGCTGGCTCTGCTGTGGGCGGCGGTGCTGGTGGTGTGGGGCTGAGCGGAACGCGGCGGGCACGGTGGGCAACCGCAGGGGCGCCGGTGGCGACCCAGGGGTGAAATCCCGTCCCCCACCAAGGGAGTTCACCGTGCGCAGACATCTGGGAAACCGTCCGGGCCGACATCTGGCACGTCTGGTCACCGTCCTCGCCGCGCTGGTCGCGCTTGCCGCCTCGCCCCTCACACCGGCGGCCCCGGCGGCGCAGGCGGCCGACCAGTGGAACCCGCCCGCGAACCTGGTGCAGCCGCTCGACGAGGTCTGGAACCACGTCTCGTCGACCTACCCGGACCTCTACGGCTTCCGCAACTACGGCTGGGACCAGGTCATGGCCAACCGGGGAAGCATCAACTACTGCGTCCGCTGGGAGTCCGACGCCCCGGTCAGTACGGCGTTGCGGGACCGGATCCACACCGCGCTGAAGAAGCAGTTCGGCAAGTGGACGGCGGCCATGCTGGACAACGGCACGGGCCACAACGCCTGGCCCTACACCAGCGTGCCGGTCAACATCGTCGGCTGGGCGGTCAAGAACCGCTCCACGCTCCAGTGGACCGACAACTCCGTCGACGTCTACGCCGGAAACCTCGACAGCGGGGGCGCCCCGCAGTGCGCGCCCGACTGCGGCCGGTTCTTCCACCAGGACGGCGACTACTCGAAGTGCCCCGGCGGCGCGGCCCGCCACTACGACCAGTCCCTCTGGCTGACCAAGGGCTTCGGCGGCGGCGCCGGCGGGGACTGGGGCCAGCGGGTCGGCCAGGAGTACTTCACGGGCGCGCTGGCCCAGGAGGACATCCACATCTACCTGCACGAGGTCGGCCACACCTTCGGCCTCGACGACTTCTACGACTGGACGCCGACGGGCCAGTGCTGCTTCCTCATGAACGCGGGCAGCGCCACCTACATCACGGAGTTCGACAAATGGATGCTCCGCGACTTCTGGCGCCACCTGAAGAGCCGGTACGGCCTCTGACGGACCGGGGGCGACGGCACCGCCGCCCCCGGTCCGTCAGGCGGTTCAGATGCCGGCCGCCGCCGACAGGTCCCGCTTGACCGCCGACAGCAGCTCCGCCGCCTTCGCGCGCGCCGCCGGGAGGCCGTCATGGGTGTCCACCGGCACCACGACCTCCAGGTAGCACTTCAGCTTCGGCTCCGTACCGCTGGGCCGGACGATGACGCGGGCGCCGTCCAGCGTGTAGCGCAGGCCGTCCGTGGGCGGGAGCGCGTCCGTGCCCAGGGTGAGGTCCTCGGCCCTGGTGACGGACAGGCCCGCGAGGTGCGTGGGCGGCTGTTCGCGCAGCCGGCGCATCGCGTCCGTGATCACGGACAGGTCGTCCACCCGGACCGCGAGCTGGTCCGTGGCGTGCAGGCCGTGCTCGACGGCGAGGTCGTCCAGCAGGTCGAGGAGCGTGCGGTTCTCCGCCTTGAGCTCCGAGGCCAGCTCCGTGATGGCGAGGGCCGCCGTGATGCCGTCCTTGTCCCGTACGCCGTCGGGGTCGACGCAGTAGCCGAGCGCCTCCTCGTAGCCGTACCGCAGACCCTCCACCCGGGCGATCCACTTGAAGCCCGTCAGGGTCTCCTCGTACGGCAGACCCGCCTTCCCGGCGATGCGGCCGAGGAGGGACGAGGAGACGATCGACTCCGCGAAGGTGCCCCGCGCGCCCCGGCGGACGAGGTGTGCCGCGAGGAGCGCGCCCACCTCGTCGCCGCGCAGCATGCGCCAGTCCGCGCCGTCCTTGACGGCCGCGGCGCAGCGGTCCGCGTCGGGGTCGTTCGCGATGATCAGGTCGGGGTCGGTCTCGCGGGCCTTCGCGAAGGCGAGGTCCATCGCGCCGGGCTCTTCCGGGTTGGGGAAGGCGACGGTGGGGAAGTCGGGGTCCGGCTCGGCCTGCTCGGCGACGAGGACGGGTTCCGGGAAGCCGGCCCGGGCGAACGCCGCGAGGAGGGTCTCCTTCCCGACGCCGTGCATCGCTGTGTAGACCGTGCGGGCCGTCCGCGGGGAGCCGGGGGCCAGCACCGCGTCCGTGCGCTCCAGATAGGCGTTCAGGACGCCCTCGTCGAGGGTCTCCCAGCCGGAGTCCGGGCGGGGCACGTCGGCCAGACTCCGGATCGCGGCGATCTCGGCGGCGATCTCCGCGTCCGCAGGGGGCACGATCTGGGAGCCGTCGCCCAGATACACCTTGTAGCCGTTGTCCCGCGGCGGATTGTGGCTGGCCGTCACCTCGACGCCCGCCACCGCGCCCAGATGCCTTATGGCGTACGCGAGTACGGGCGTGGGGAGGGGGCGGGGGAGCACTGCGGCGCGCAGGCCCGCGCCCGTCATGACCGCGGCGGTGTCGCGGGCGAAGTCGGTCGACTTGTGGCGGGCGTCGTAGCCGATGACGACGAGGCCGTCCGTCTGCCCCCTCCCCTTCAGGTACGCGGCGAGGCCGGCGGCGGCGCGGATGACGACCGCGCGGTTCATGCGCATCGGGCCCGCGCCCAGTTCGCCGCGGAGGCCCGCCGTGCCGAACTGGAGGGTGCCGGAGAAGCGTGCGGTGAGCTCCGCGGTGTCCTCGGCGTCGATGAGCTTCGCGAGTTCCTCGCGGGTGTCCGCGTCCGGGTCCTCGGCCAGCCATGCCTTGGCCCGCGCGATGAGTTCGTCCTGCACGAGGGTCGACCTCTCTTCGTTCGTCGTACGTGTCGGTGTACCCCGGCCCGGGGACTTTCTTCGCCCCCGCCGCCCCTACCCGTTCCCGTCCCGCATGGGGGCTGCGCCCCCTCGCCCCCGGTATCGCGCTGACGCGCTCGTCCTCAAACGCCGGACGGGCTGAAGGTGTCCGCCGGTCCGGCTGCATCTCAGCCCGTCCGGCGTTTGAGGACCGGGGGTTCGGGGGCAGCGCCCCCGAGGCAGGTAAGGGACGGGTAGGGGCGGCGGGGGCGAGGAAACTACAGGCGGTCCAGGACCTGGGTGAGGAGCGCCCCCATGTGCGCGGCCGAGTCCCGGCCCGCCTGGAGGACCTCCTCGTGGTTCAACGGCTCACCCGTCATCCCCGCGGCGAGGTTCGTCACCAGGGAGATGCCGAGCACCTCCGCCCCGGCCTCCCGCGCGGCGATCGCTTCGAGCGTGGTCGACATCCCGACCAGGTCCGCCCCGATGACGCGGGCCATCCGGATCTCGGCCGGCGTCTCGTAGTGCGGGCCGGGGAACTGCGCGTACACGCCCTCTTCGAGCGTCGCGTCGATCTCCTTGCACAGCGCCCGCAGCCGCGGCGAGTACAGATCCGTCAGGTCGACGAAGTTCGCGCCGACGATCGGGGACGTCGCCGTCAGGTTGATGTGGTCGCTGATGAGAACCGGCTGCCCGGGGCGCATGCCCTCGCGCAGGCCGCCGCAGCCGTTGGTCAGCACGATGGTCTTGCAGCCGGCGGCCACGGCCGTCCGGACGCCGTGCGCGACGGCTGCGACCCCGCGGCCCTCGTAGTAGTGGGTGCGGCCCAGGAACACGAGCGCCCGCTTGTCGCCGATCTGGTACGAGCGGACCGTGCCGCCGTGCCCCTCGACCGCCGGCGGCGGGAAACCGGGCAGGTCGGTGACCTGGAACTCGGCATCGGGGTCGCCGAGGGCATCCACGGCCGGCGCCCAGCCGGAGCCCATCACGAGGGCGACGTCGTGGGTCTCGGCGCCCGAGAGTTCCCGCAGGCGCGCGGCGGCGGCGTCGGCGGCGGCGTACGGGTCGCCCTGGATGTCGTCCGGAAGAAGAGATGCGTTCACGCGCATGAGGGTAGCCGCTCAGGGCCTACGCGCGTAGATGTTGATGGTCACGGGTTTGCGATCGTTGTCTTGTTGTTTCCGCCAAAGCCTGTCGACACCCGCCGACAGCAGGGGCCCGTGGGTCAGCAGGGGCGCTTGCGCAGCTCCATCACGTAGTCGTGCGGGGCGCCCGCCGACTCCGCCGCGTCCGCGAGCTCGCCGAGGTAACGGGCCGAGGGGAGCCCTCCCTCGTAACCGTTGAGGACGTACAGCCACGCCGACTCCTCGCCCTCCAGCGTGTGGATCCGTACGCGCATCCGCCGGTAGATGTCGAGGCCGACACCCTCCCAGCGGTCCAGGGACTCCTCGTCCGGGGGCGCGATGTCGTACAGCGCCACGAAGACCTGGGAACGCGGGGCCTCGACGATGGTCGCCAGCGCGCCCTCCCAGCCCATGTGCTCGCCGCCGAACGTCAGCCGCCAGCCGTTGAGCCACCCCGTGGCGCGCAGCGGCGAGTGGGGTGCGCGGCGCGTCATGAGCCGCGGGTCGAGATTGCCGGCGTACGCGGCGTAGAGCGACATGGGACCGAGGGTACGGCAGCCGACGCATGTGACTCTCCCGTAACCGGAGCCCCGGTTCGCACGCCCGTGCCACCCGGATCGCACACCCGCGGCACCCGGACGGAGCCCCCGGGGCGGAAGCACCTTGAAGCGTGCGGGACAATGGAGTACGTGACTCGGATCGTGATCATTGGCGGCGGACCCGGCGGATACGAAGCGGCCCTGGTGGCCGCGCAGCTCGGCGCGGAGGTGACCGTCGTCGACTGCGACGGCCTGGGCGGTGCGTCGGTGCTCACCGACTGCGTGCCGTCCAAGACCCTCATCGCGACGGCCGAGGTGATGACCACCTTCGACTCCTCGTACGAGGAACTGGGGATCATCGTCGCCGACGACACCCCTCACATCGACACGCCCGCGCGGGTCGTCGGTGTCGACCTCGGCAAGGTCAACCGCCGTGTGAAGCGGCTCGCGCTCGCCCAGTCCCACGACATCACGGCCTCCGTGACGCGTGCCGGGGCGCGGGTGCTGCGCGGCCGCGGCCGGCTGGAGGGCATGCAGGGCCTGGACGGCTCGCGCAAGGTCGTCGTACGGGCCGCGGACGGCAGCGAGGAGACGCTCGTCGCCGACGCCGTGCTCATCGCCACCGGCGGGCACCCCCGCGAGCTGGCCGACGCGCAGCCGGACGGCGAGCGCATCCTGAACTGGACCCAGGTCTACGACCTCGACGAGCTCCCCGAGGAGCTCATCGTGGTCGGCTCCGGTGTCACCGGCGCCGAGTTCGCCGGCGCCTACCAGGCCCTCGGCTCGCGGGTCACGCTCGTCTCCAGCCGCGACCGCGTGCTGCCGGGCGAGGACCCGGACGCGGCGGCCGTCCTCGAGGACGTGTTCCGGCGGCGCGGCATGAACGTCATGGCCCGCTCGCGCGCCGCGTCCGCCAAGCGCGTGGGCGACCGGGTCGAGGTGACGCTCGCCGACGGCCGCGTCATCACCGGCTCGCACTGCCTGATGGCCGTCGGCGCCATCCCGAACAGCGACGGCATGGGCCTGGAGGAGGCCGGGGTCAAGGTCCGCGAGTCCGGGCACATCTGGACCGACAAGGTCTCCAGGACCACCGCCCCCGGCGTGTACGCGGCCGGTGACGTCACCGGGATCTTCGCGCTCGCCTCCGTGGCCGCCATGCAGGGCCGTATCGCCATGTACCACTTCCTCGGTGACGCGGTCGCCCCGCTCAACCTGAAGACGGTGTCGTCGAACGTCTTCACCGACCCCGAGATCGCCACCGTCGGCTACTCGCAGGCCGACGTCGACGGCGGTGTCATCGACGCCCGCTGCGTGAAGCTGCCCCTGCTGCGCAACCCGCGCGCCAAGATGCAGGGCATCCGGGACGGCTTCGTGAAGATCTTCTGCCGTCCGGGCACCGGGATCGTCGTCGGCGGTGTGGTCGTCGCGCCGCGCGCCTCGGAACTCATCCACCCGATCTCCCTCGCGGTCGACAACAACCTGACCGTCGAACAGATCGCGAAGGCGTTCACCGTGTATCCGTCCCTCTCGGGCTCGATCGCCGAGGTGGCCCGGCAGCTGCACACCCGGAAGTCCACGGGCGAGGGCTGAGACGAATAGCGATTCCTCGCTGGTCACAGGGAGTGGCGGGCCCGTCGGTCACGGGGAGTCGCGGACCATTCGCGCGGCATAGTCGCCGTGATTAGGCGCGTATACCACTTCGGGTCCGGCCATGCGAACAACTTCTGTTATTCGGCGAAAACTGCTGAAAGCAGACGGTCGTTGGGGTTACTGTCAGTTTCGTGTTCGCTGCAGAACGTCGCCAATTGATCCTCGAAATGGTGCGAGCAAATGGAGCCGTGTCGCTCCGTGAGCTCGCCCGCGTCGTCCAGACCTCCGAAGTGACCGTACGGCGGGACGTGCGTGCACTGGAGGCAGAAGGACTCCTCGACCGCCGACATGGCGGTGCGGTATTGCCGGGCGGCTTCACGCGGGAGTCCGGCTTTCCGCAGAAATCTCATCTCGCGACCGCTGAGAAGACGGCCATCGCCGACCTTGCCGCGGGCCTCGTCGAAGAGGGCGAGGCCATTGTGGTGGGGGCGGGAACCACCACGCAGGAGCTGGCTCGCCGGCTCGCGCGGGTGCCGGGGCTGACCGTCGTCACCAACTCCCTGCTGGTGGCCCAGGCGTTGGCCCATGCCAACCGTGTGGAAGTCGTGATGACCGGCGGCACCCTGCGCGGTTCCAACTACGCCCTGGTGGGCAGCGGGGCCGAGCAGTCCCTCCAGGGGCTGCGGGTCTCCCGGGCCTTCCTGTCCGGAAGCGGGCTGACCGCGGAACGCGGCCTGTCCACCTCCAACATGCTGTCGGCCTCCGTCGACCGCGCGCTCGTCCAGGCGGCCGCCGAGGTCGTCGTCCTGGCCGATCACACCAAGCTCGGCGCCGACACGATGTTCCAGACGGTGCCGACCGATGTGATCACTCGGCTGGTCACGGACGAGCCACCGGCCCAGGACGACCGCGCGGCCACCGAACTGCAGGCCCTGGCCGACCAGGGCGTACAGATCGCGGTGGCCGGAGCCGGCGGATCGGGCGGCGATACGGTCCCGGCGGGGCGCCAGCCGCCGCGCCGGGACGTGCCGCTGCCCGGCCCCCGACGCGGCCAGGTGCCCGGCGGAGCACCGCAGTTGCGCAGCGCCGCGGCGGTGCTGGGCGATCAGGCCCAGAGCGAGCGGGCGCGCGTCGCGGATATGCGCAGACGTTGACGCGACAGAGCCGGGGCTGACGGACGGCGGTCCAGTCCGTACGTCAGCGCGTACGTCGGCCCGACGCCGGTACGTGTGCCGGTGCGTGCGCCGGAGCGGCTGCCGGAACGGCTGAAGACGCCGCGCCGGTAGTCCCGTCCGGTGTGCGCGGCGTCAGGCTTTGAGGCCCCGCAGTGTCAGCGCCAGCAGGCGGTCGGCCAACTCCGGGTCACCCGGGGTCTCTTCGGCGGCCAACGCGATCGCGTTGGTCAGCTGAAGCAGATCACCGATGGAGACACCGGTGCGTACGGAGCCTGCCCGCTGCGCCCGTGTGAGGAGGGCACTGCCCGCCTCGCGCATCGGGCCGCTGCACTGCGCGAGCGCCGAGGCCTCGTCGTGCGAGGCCGACATGAGCGCGCGCGACAGCCCGCGGTACTCACTCGCATGAGTGATGACGGCGCGCAGCCAGTCCACGAGCGCCGTGCACGGCTGCGGGTCGTCGAGGAGTTCGCGCGAGCGGTTCAGCAGATCGCTCACCGCGTCGGCGAAGACCGCGTTCAGCAGGGCGTGACGGTTCGGGAAGTGCCGGTACAGGGTGCCGATGCCCACGCCCGCGCGTTTCGCCACGTCCTCCAGGGAGGCGTCGGCGCCGTGCTGGGCGAACGTGGCCCGTGCCTCCGCGATCAGGCGGGTGTGGTTGCGGCGGGCGTCCGCGCGCATCCCTGCCGGGGGGTTGGCCATGGGTTCAGCTTGCCCTCTCTTGCCGGATGGCCTCCGGCCAGGGGTGCGATGGCCTCCGGCCAGGGGTGCGAGGCCGTCTCGGCGGCCCTGTGACGGCCGTCCGGAGGCTGCGGGCCGGTGGGGACTGGTCGCGCAGTTCCCCGCGCCCCTTCGGGCGCCCGACGGGGCGCGACAGTCCCAGGTACCCGAAGCGCCCGGCGGAGAGGATTCTGCCGCCGGGCGCCTGGGAATGACGGGTGGGCCGGGTCAGTCCTTGATCTCGCAGATGACCGCGCCGGAGGTGAGGGAGGCGCCCACCTCGGCGGCCAGGGCCTTGATGGTGCCCGAGCGGTGGGCGTTGAGGGGCTGTTCCATCTTCATGGCCTCCAGGACGACGATCAGGTCGCCCTCCTTGACCTCCTGGCCCTCCTCGACGGCCACCTTCACGATGGTGCCCTGCATGGGCGAGGCGAGGGTGTCGCCGGAGGCGGCCGGGCCGGACTTCTTGGCCGCGCGCCGCTTCGGGCGGGCGCCCGCCGCGAGTCCCGTACGGGCCAGGGACATGCCCAGTGAGGACGGCAGGGAGACTTCGAGGCGCTTGCCGCCGACCTCGACGACCACCGTCTCACGGCCCGGCTCGTCGTCCAGGTCGGAGTCCGCGGGAGCGGTGAACGCCGGGATCTCGTTGACGAACTCGGTCTCGATCCAGCGGGTGTGGACCGTGAAGGGATCCGCGGACCCGGTCAGCTCGGGGGCGAAGGCGGGGTCGGCGACGACCGCGCGGTGGAAGGGGATGGCCGTGGCCATGCCTTCCACGGTGAACTCCTCCAGCGCACGCGCGGCCCGCTGCAGGGCCTGCTCACGGGTGGCGCCGGTGACGATCAGCTTGGCGAGCAGGGAGTCCCACGCCGGGCCGATCACACTGCCGGACTCCACGCCCGCGTCCAGGCGCACGCCCGGGCCGGACGGCGGGGCGAAGGTGGTGACGGTGCCGGGGGCGGGCAGGAAGCCGCGGCCCGGGTCCTCGCCGTTGATGCGGAACTCGAAGGAATGCCCGCGCAGCGGCGGGTCGTCGTAACCGAGCACCTCGCCGTCGGCGATACGGAACATCTCGCGGACGAGGTCGATACCGGAGACCTCCTCGGTGACCGGGTGCTCGACCTGCAGACGGGTGTTGACCTCCAGGAAGGAGATCGTGCCGTCCGCGCCGACCAGGAACTCGACGGTGCCCGCGCCGACGTACCCGGCCTCCTTGAGGATCGCCTTGGAGGACGCGTACAGCTCGGCGACCTGGGCGTCGGAGAGGAACGGCGCGGGCGCCTCCTCGACGAGCTTCTGGTGGCGGCGCTGCAGCGAGCAGTCACGGGTGGAGACGACCACCACGTTGCCGTGGGAGTCGGCCAGGCACTGGGTCTCCACGTGGCGGGGCTTGTCGAGGTAGCGCTCCACGAAGCACTCGCCGCGGCCGAACGCGGCCACCGCCTCGCGCACCGCCGAGTCGAACAGCTCGGGAATCTCTTCGAGGGTGCGGGCCACCTTCAGACCACGGCCGCCACCGCCGAAGGCGGCCTTGATCGCGATCGGCAGCCCGTGCTCCTGGGCGAAGGCGACGACCTCGTCGGCCCCGGGCACCGGGTCCGGCGTACCGGCGACCAGCGGCGCGCCGGCGCGCTGGGCGATGTGCCGGGCCGCGACCTTGTCACCGAGGTCGCGGATCGCCTGCGGCGGCGGGCCGATCCAGGTCAGCCCGGCGTCCAGGACGGCCTGGGCGAAGTCGGCGTTCTCCGAGAGGAAGCCGTATCCGGGATGGATCGCGTCCGCCCCGGAGTCCTTGGCGGCCTGCAGCACCTTGGCGATGTCGAGATAACTGCTCGCCGGGGTGTCACCGCCCAGCGCGAACGCCTCGTCCGCGGCCCGCACATGCAGTGCGTCCCGGTCCGGCTCGGCGTACACCGCCACGCTCGCGATACCGGCATCGCGGCACGCCCGGGCGACACGAACAGCGATTTCGCCTCGGTTGGCGATCAACACCTTGCGCACGTTGGCTCCCTCTCCTTGAAACAAGCCGAGTTTAGGGACTGCCGACACGTCGTTTCGACCCGTCCCCGATGGTGAGCTTGCCCACACGGAGCGTGATACAAGGCCCGCTCGCCCGCGAAATCCCTTGTCGCACCTCGGTACGCAGGGGGCTTGCCTTGAACCCTAGCCCGCCGATGTGGTCAAGGTCTCTGTGAGAGCGTGCTGCGCGACACTCCGTTTCTTTGTGGAGTCCCTACGAATGGCCCAACGATTCTTTGCCCTCCGCAGATCCCTTGTCCCAGGGTTTACTCGTTAGTAGCGTGCTGGCTGTCTCCAACGTACTTGGGGTAACAGCGGCCCTGCTCGGGCGGAAGTCGAAAGTGGGTGGGGGCCGGTGGTCCGCAGACCGGTGGCATGGGTGACCGCGATCGTGCTCTTCGTGGAGGCGGTGGGCATCGCGTGGGTCAACTGGTTCATGGGGGTCGTCGTCGACCGGCAGGACATGTCCCTGGCGGGGCTCGACCCGGACGTGATGTCCACGTCGTCGAAGGTCGCGGGCCTGCTCTTCGGCCTCTACTTCGCGCTCTGCGGCTTCACCGCGCTGCGCGTCGGCCTGCGTGACCGGGCGCCCGCGGGCATCGGCCGCATCCTGCTGATCAGCGCGGCGGTGGTGCACGCCCTGCTCGGGGCGTTCACGGTCGGCCTGGTGGGCTGGGGCGCGTTCGCCTTCATGATGGTCGTGCTCGGGCTGATCGTGCTCATCTTCATGACGTACGACCGCCGAGACGCCGCGGCGCCCGAGGTGAAGCCGGATCCGGGCCCCGCGAGTCCTGAGGACGGTGTCCTGCCTCCGCCCCCGGCGCCTTCGGCCTCCTGACCCACCGGGGCCCGGCCCGCGGGCCGGTCTCCCGCGTCAGCTCTCGTACGTCATTTCTCGTAGGTCACTTCTCGCGCGGGGTCCACAAGTCGGTGATGCCGACGCCCAGTTTCGCCAGCAGACGGCGTACCAGGGGCAGCGAGAGCCCGATGACGTTGCCGTGGTCGCCGTCGATGCCGTCGACGAACGGGGCGGAGCGGCCGTCGAGCGTGAACGCCCCGGCGACATGGAGCGGTTCGCCCGAGGCCACGTACGTGGCGATCTCGGCGTCGGTCGGTTCGCCGAAGCGGACGACGGTGGACGCGACGCCCGACGTGTGCCGGCCGGCCGCCGTGTCCCACACGCAGTGGCCGGTCTGCAGGATGCCCGCCCGGCCGCGCATCGACTTCCAGCGCGCGGTCGCCTCCTCGGCGTCGGCCGGCTTGCCGTAGGCCACGCCGTCCAGTTCGAGCACCGAGTCGCAGCCGATCACCAGGGCGCCGATGACCTCGGGCCGCGCCGCCACCACGGACGCCTTCGCCTCGGCGAGGGCGAGTGCCAGTTCGGCGGGGGTCGGGGCGGTCACGGCGTCCTCGTCGACCCCGCTGACGATGACCTCGGGGTCGAGCCCGGCCTGCCGCAGCAGTCCGAGCCGGGCGGGGGACTGGGAGGCGAGAACGAGCCTGCGGCGTGGCTGATCAGTCATGCGGTCAGCGTATCGGCGGGGCCGCGGCGGCTCACATCAGGCCGAGCCCGCATCGGGCCGGGCTCACATCAGGCCGAGGATGATCATCGCGAGCACCACGGCCAGCGCCATGAGAACGCCGAGCCGCCGCAACATGTCCTGCATGTCGCGCAGCTCCTTCGGCGGCTCGTTCTCCGGATCGGACCACAACATTCCACGATGGTGACTCCGGCCCGGACGCGGACGCCTGAGTACGCGTACTCATCTTAGCTAAAGGGTCTCTGATTCCATTAGTGGGTCGATCGCTGCTACCGTTGCCTCCATCACTAAAGGGACTAGGATCCCATTAGGAGGGAATCGCTGTGTTCACCACCGCCTGGACCGCCTCTCCGCAGTCGCCCAGCACCGGCTTCACCCCCAACTGGTCGCAGGAGGGCTTCTGGCGCCAGTCGCTGCGTCAGGTCGTCCGCCTCACCGCGGGCGGCGACCGCGTCCGGATCCGCCTCTCGAACGTGTACGGGACCTCCCCGCTGCGGATCGCGGGCGCGAGCCTCGCCCGCGCGGACCTCGGTGCCGCCGTACGGTCCGAACCGGTGCGGCTCACCTTCGGCGGGTCCGCGTCCGCCGAGATCCCGGCGCGCGCGGAGACCGTCGGGGACGCGGCCGAACTCGCCGTGGAAGCGGGGGAATCGGTGACCGTCACCCTGCACCTCGACGCCGTCACCGGACCCGCCACCTTCCACGCGCAGGCCTTCGCGACCAGCTACCGGGGCGCGGGCGACCTGCTGGACGACACCGGGGGCGCGGGCTTCGACGAGACCACCGAGTCCTGGTACTTCCTGTCCGGCGTCGATGTCGGCGCAGGCGATCTCTCCGCCGGGCGCACCGACGGCGTGGCGCTCTTCGGGGACTCGATCACCGACGGGTTCGGGTCCACGCCGGGCGCGAACCGCAGATGGTCCGACGCCCTCGCCGCGCGCACCGGGCGGCCCGTGCTCAACGCGGGCATCGGCGGGAACCTGCTGCTCAACGACTCGGCCTGGTACGGGGAGAAGGGCGTCCACCGGCTGGAGCGGGACGTGCTCGGCAGGGCCGGCGTCGGCACCCTCGTCGTGTTGCTCGGGCTCAACGACATCGGGTTCAGCGAGGCACCGTCGGAGCCCACGTATCGGCCCGCGCCGCGTGTCGAGGCGGGGGAGCTCGTCGCGGGGCACCGGGAGTTGATACGGCAGGCGCGGTCCCGGGGGGTGCGGGTCGTGGGGGCGACGCTTCTGCCCTTCGGGGGGTCCGACCACTGGGGGGAGCGGGCGGCGAAGGTGAGTCACGAGTTGAACGAGTGGATTCGTCGCTCGGGGGAGTACGACGGGGTGGCCGACCTGCACCGGGCGCTGGGCGCGGCCGGTGGGGCCGATGTGCTGTGCGGGGCGTACGACTTCGGCGATCACCTGCACCCGAATGACGCGGGGTATCAGGTGATGGCCGAAGTCGTCAGCTCGGTTCTCTGACCGCGGGCCGGTGGGGGCCGGGCGCGCCCCGCGGCGGAGCCGCAGAATGTCACAGCCCCGCGCCTACCGGGCTGCCCCTATCGGGGCCAGAAGGTGTGGGCCCAGGCCTGTGGGCCCGGGATCGGCAGGCGGTTCCGGGCGACCCGGGACGGGTCGGACCACGCGTCCCTTTCCTGCGCCGCGCCGGGCGGGGCCGTGGCCGCCGCCGCGGCGCGGGCCCTGACCACCGCCAGTGCGGCGGCCAGCTCCTCGGGGGTCGGGTTGCCCCGTACGACCTTGATGTTCATGACGGCTCCCAGCCGGACTAGAGGGGGTGTTCCGGACTAGAGGGGGATGTTGCCGTGCTTCTTCGGCGGCAGGGACTCCCGCTTGGACCGCAGCGACCGCAGGCCGCGTACGACGTGGGAGCGGGTGTCGGAGGGCAGGATCACGCCGTCGATGTAGCCGCGTTCGGCCGCCGTGTAGGGGTTGAGGAGCGCGTCCTCGTACTCCCGGATCAGCCGGGCGCTGGTGGCCTCCTGCTCGCTCTCCGGGGTCGCCGCGATGGCACGCCGGTGCAGGATGTTCACCGCGCCCTGCGCGCCCATGACGGCGATCTGGGCGGTCGGCCAGGCGAGGTTGAGGTCCGCGCCCAGGTGCTTGGAGCCCATGACGTCGTAGGCGCCGCCGAAGGCCTTGCGGGTGATCACCGTGATGAGGGGGACGGTGGCTTCCGCGTACGCGTAGATCAGCTTGGCGCCGCGGCGGATGATGCCCGTGTGCTCCTGGTCGACGCCCGGGAGGAAGCCCGGCACGTCCACGAAGGTGAGGACCGGGACGTTGAAGGCGTCGCAGGTGCGCACGAAGCGGGCCGCCTTCTCGCTCGCGTCGATGTCCAGGCAGCCCGCGAACTGCATCGGCTGGTTGGCGACGATGCCCACCGGGTGCCCCTCCACCCGGCCGAAGCCGGTGAGGATGTTCGGCGCGAACAGCGGCTGCGTCTCGAAGAACTCGGCGTCGTCCAGGACGTGTTCGATCACCGTGTGCATGTCGTACGGCTGGTTCGCGCTGTCCGGGATCAGTGTGTCGAGCTCGCGGTCCTCGTCCGTCGTCGTCAGGTCCGCCTCCTCGGGGAAGGCGGGCGGCTCGCTGAGGTTGTTCGACGGAAGGTAGGAGAGCAGCGACTTGACGTACTCGATCGCGTCCTTCTCGTCGCCCGCCATGTGATGGGCCACGCCGGAGACCGCGTTGTGGGTGCGCGCGCCGCCCAGTTCCTCGAAGCCGACGTCCTCGCCGGTGACCGTCTTGATGACGTCGGGCCCGGTGATGAACATGTGCGAGGTCTGGTCGACCATCACCGTGAAGTCGGTGATCGCGGGGGAGTAGACCGCGCCGCCCGCGCACGGGCCGACGACCAGACTGATCTGCGGGATCACGCCCGAGGCGTGGGTGTTGCGGCGGAAGATCTCGCCGTACATGCCGAGCGCCGCGACGCCCTCCTGGATGCGGGCGCCGCCCGAGTCGTTGATGCCGATGACCGGACAGCCGGTCTTCAGCGCGAAGTCCATCACCTTCATGATCTTCTGGCCGAAGACCTCGCCGAGCGCGCCGCCGAAGACCGTGAAGTCCTGGGAGAACACGGCGACCGGGCGGCCGTCGATCGTGCCGTAACCGGTCACGACCCCGTCCCCGTACGGGCGGTTGTTCTCCAGGCCGAAGTCCGTCGAGCGGTGCTGCGCGAACTCGTCGAACTCGACGAACGACGTCTCGTCCAGCAGCAGATCGATCCGCTCACGAGCCGTCAACTTGCCCTTGGCGTGCTGCTTTTCGACGGCACGCGCCGAGCCGGCGTGCGTCGCCTCGTCGATGCGGCGCCGCAGATCCGCGAGCTTGCCCGCGGTGGTGTGGATGTCGATCTCGTGCTGCTGTTCCGGCTCGGACATCGGGATGCGGCTCCCTGCCTGCTCAGTGGGGACGTGAGGGTGAGGTGCTCAGAAGGGGGTTGGGCTCAGATGGGGGATTGGCTACTCATCCGTAGCGTAGTGGCGTGCCTACCGTTCGGCAGTGCGGCGTTTACCACACCTAGGGTGGGTTGCATGACGCCGCGAGATGATTCAGACGCGAACAGCAATCGGTGGTCCGACCTGGACCGTCCGCCGCTCAACGCCGTGGCGCTGCGCCGCGCGCTGGTGCGCGACGGGGGGCGCGCAGGGCTCTGGTCCGACGTCCAGGTGGTGGCCCGTACCGGCTCCACCAACTCCGACCTCGTCGCCCTCGCCGCGGACGGCAAGGCGGAGGAGGGCACGGTCCTGGTCGCCGAGGAGCAGAACGCCGGGCGGGGGCGCCTCGACCGGCAGTGGACGGCGCCCGCCCGCTCGGGCCTCTTCTTCTCCGTCCTGCTGAAGCCCACCGGGGTCCCCGTCGAGCGCTGGGGCTGGCTGCCGCTGCTCACCGGGGTCGCGATGGCGACGGGGCTCTCGCGGTCGGCCGGTGTGGACACGGCCCTGAAGTGGCCCAACGACCTGCTGGTGACGGTGGAGGGCGAGGAGCGCAAGGTCGGCGGCATCCTCGCCGAGCGCGCCGGGACCGACGCGGTCGTCGTCGGCATCGGCATCAACGTCACGCTCCGCGCGGACGAGCTGCCCGTGCCGGGCGCCGGATCGCTCGCCCTCGCGGGGGCGACGACCACCGACCGGGACACGATCCTGCGGACCGTCCTCCGCTCGCTCGAACAGTGGTTCGAGAAGTGGCGGAGTGTGGCGGGCGACCCAGCCGCCTCCGGCCTTCAGGACACCTACGCCGCCGGCTGCGCGACGCTCGGACGGGAGGTGCGGGCCGAACTGCCCGGGGACAGGTCGATCACCGGGGAGGCGGTCGCCGTCGACGGCGACGGACGGCTGGTGCTGGCCACCGCGGAAGGGGTGCAGCAGCCGGTGGGAGCCGGGGACATCGTGCACCTGCGCCCGGCCGGATCCCCGGGGAACGAGTGAAACAGAAGTGCCAGGGGTGACAGAAGGGGCGAGAGTGGCGGAAGGGATGGAAGACACGCAAGGGATAGAGGTGGCTGACGGGGCCAGCGGGGTACGCGGGGTGTTCCGTGTGATCCGCGCCCGTTCGTGCCGGTGATGAGCAAGGGACGTACCCGGGCCGTACGACAGGGAGTGGGCCGCCGGACGTACGTGGACGGAGTGGGTCACGGGCCGTCCGGCCCCGGCAGTCGGGAGTGAGCCACAGCACACCTGCCGTAGAGTTGAGGCCGGTCGATACCTGACCGCGGCAGATCGGAAGGGCAGCAGGCGTGACGGTCGACGACAGCGGTTCGGACACGGGTGGCCCCGCCGCCGACGGTGAGCCGGGGCGTACCGCCGGGTCTGTCGCCGACACGGCGGCCGCGCGGGTCGGCCGCGCCGAGCTCCACGCGCGCGTGGAGGAAGAGGAACAGGACCCAGTGGACGCGCAGGACGGCCGGACGGACGTGCAGAACGGCCGGTCAGGCGTGCAGGACAGCCGCACCGACCAGCCCGTCGCCGAGTCCGACGAGGACCCGCTGGCGCTCCGGCTCGAACAGCTCATCCTCGGCGCCGAGCGGCGCTACACCCCCTTCCAGGCGGCCCGCAGCGCGGGCGTCTCCATGGAGCTGGCCTCCCGTTTCTGGCGGGCCATGGGCTTCGCCGACATCGGCCAGGCCAAGGCGCTCACCGAGGCGGACGTGCTGGCCCTGCGACGGCTGGCCGGTCTCGTCGAGGCCGGGCTGCTCAGCGAGGCGATGGCGGTCCAGGTGGCCCGTTCCACCGGGCAGACCACCGCCCGGCTGGCCGAGTGGCAGATCGACTCGTTCCTGGAGGGCCTCACCGAGCCTCCCGAGCCGGGCATGACGCGCACCGAGGTCACCTACCCCCTCATCGAGCTGCTGCTGCCCGAGCTGGAGGAGTTCCTGATCTACGTGTGGCGGCGCCAGCTCGCCGCCGCGACCGGCCGGGTGGTGCAGGCCGCGGACGACGACGAGATGGTGGACCGGCGCCTCGCCGTGGGCTTCGCCGACCTCGTCGGCTTCACGCGCCTGACCCGGCGCATGGAGGAGGAGGAACTCGGCGAACTCGTCGAGGCCTTCGAGACCACCGCCGCCGACCTGGTCGCCGCCCACGGGGGACGGCTCATCAAGACCCTGGGCGACGAGGTGCTGTACGCGGCCGACGACGCGGGTGTCGCCGCCGAGATCGCGCTCCGCCTGATCGAGACGATGGCCAACGACGAGACGATGCCGGAGCTGCGGGTGGGCATCGCCTTCGGCACGGTCACCACACGCATGGGCGATGTGTTCGGTACGACCGTGAACCTCGCGTCGCGGCTCACGTCGATAGCTCCCAAGGACGCGGTCCTGGTCGACGGAGCCTTCGCGGAGGAGCTCATCCGCACGGGCGACGCGCCCGCCTCCGAGGCCGTGGCCGTCGAGGAGGCCGTCGCCGCGGAGAAGGAGGGCGAGGAGCCGCCCGCGTACCGCTTCGGGATCCAGCCCATGTGGCAGCGGGCCGTGCGTGGCCTGGGCGTGGTCGAGCCCTGGCTGATGAGCCGCCGGGAGTAGGGCCCGCCTCCTACGGGGCGCTGTTGTCGACGCACAGCCCCACGATCGGTACGCAGATGCCGCCGCCCGGCGAGGAGCCCTGGGGCGGGACCACCGGTGCCGGGGGTTCGGTGGCGGTGGGTGGCCGGGGCGCGGGCTGCCGTGCCGCGGCTTCCGGGGGAGGTACGGCAGCGGTGCCGCCGGGGCGGGAGCCCTGGACGGGGCGGGTGCGTGTGGGTGGGGGATGGGCGGCTGCCGGGCCTGTTGTCCTTCCCGCCCCTGCCGCCGCCCCTGCCGTCGGGTTCGTCCGCGCCGGGGGCGATACCGGCGTCGATGTCGCTGTCGGTGTGGGTGTCGTGCGGGGTGTTCCGGTGGCCGTCGTGGGGGAGGGGGACGCGTTCGTCGGTCCTGCCGCGCCCGTCTCCGGTCCCGTGTCGTCCTGCGCCGGGTTCTCCGCGGCGCCGGAGCCGCTGGGGTCGAGGTCCGTGGCCTCCACCCGCTCGCCTCCGGTCGACGGGTCCGGGACGGCCAGCCGCAGCATGCTCAGCGCGCCGGCGGCCAGGGCGAGGCCGCCGACTGCGAGGAGGGTGCGGTGGGGGCGGGGTTTGCGGTGGCGGCCGCGGGGGGTCGGCGTTGCCGCCGATTCCGATTCCGATTCCGTCTCGGTCCTCGTCTGGGTCGCCGTGTTCGTCATGTGGATCCCTCCCCCGGGTGCGCAGGTTATGCACGTGTGCGGGGGGTTCGGGGGGTGTGTGGCGTCACGTCACCCGAACGGGGAGTTGTGGGGTGCCGGGGGTTTGTTTCGCCCCCGCCGCCCCTACCCGTTCCCGTCCACTGCCTCGGGGGCGCTGCCCCCGAACCCCCGGTCCTCAAACGCCGGACGGGCTGAGATGCAGCCGGACCGGCGACATCTTCAGCCCGTCCGGCGTTTGAGGACGAGCGCGTCAGCGCGATTGCGGGGGCGAGGGGGCGCAGCCCCCATGCAGTGACGGGACGGGTAGGGGCGGCGGGGGCGAGGAAACTACTCCCCGGGCCACTCCGGGCGTCGCTTCTCGTTGAAGGCCGCCACCCCCTCCGCCCGGTCCCCGGAGAACGCGACCGACCGCCACGCGGCGTCCTCGATCTCAAGACCCGCACGGAGGTCAAGACCGTGCCCCAACCGCAACGCCCGCTTGGCGGCCCGAAGCCCCACAGGCGAGTTCCCGGCAATACGCGCGGCCAGCGCCAACGCCTCCGCCCGATCCTCCCCGTCCCCGACCAGACTGTCGATCAGCCCCAGCCGACGCGCCTCCCCGGCCTCCACCCGCCGCGCCGAGAAGATCAGCTCGGCGGCCCGCGCCGCACCCACCCGGCGCGGCAGCAGCTGCGTACCGCCGCCGCCCGGGATGACGCCGACCGACACCTCGGGCAGGCCCACCACGGCCGTGCCGTCCGCCACGATCAGGTCGCAGGCCAGGGCCAGTTCGAAGCCGCCGCCCAGGGCGAAGCCGTGCACGGCGGCCACGGTGGGCATCGGGAGCTCCAGCACCCCGGTGTACGCGGCCCGCGCGACCGGCCGCTGACGGACCAGCTCGGCGTCCGTGAGGGAGTTGCGCTCCTTGAGGTCGGCGCCGACGCAGAAGGCCCGCTCGTGGGTCGAGGTCAGCACCACCGCGCGTACGTCCCGGTCGGCGGCCAGCGCCTCGCAGGCCGCGGCGATGGAGCGGGCCATCTCGGAGGACACGGCGTTCATGGCCTTGGGCCGGTCCAGGGAGAGCTCCGCGACGTACGAGGCGTGGCGCCGCACGGCCACGTACTCCCCGAACCGTCGTGTCGAGTCCTGGTCGGCGTGGTCGGCCTGCTCCGTCATGTCGCCCTCCCGGTTAACGTGGGTTAACTTCCGGGGCCGATCATTCCAGTCGGCCGCCCGCGGGGAAACCCCTGTTCGCCGCGTCAACATCTCAAAGTCGGGCAAACCTACCTAACCTAGGGTAATGGGTGGTGACGATGTGCGACTGAGGGCCGTGGTGGCGCTGGCGCAGGGCATGGCCGCCGCGCAGGCCCCGCGGGAGTCGTGGCGCGCGGCGGCGGACGGGGCCCGCCGGGCGCTGGGCGGAAGCTTCGCCGCGCTGTCCGTGTGGGAACGGCAGCTGGGGCGGCTGCGTGTCCTGGTGAACACCGGGGAGCGGGCCCCGGACGAGGAGGAGTTCCCGGAGCGGGAGGCGTACCCCGTGCATCAGTTCCCCGAGATCACCGAGTTCCTGCACGAGCGCTGGGTGGGCGGCGGCGAGCCCAACGCCTGGGTCGAGACGGCGGACGGCCCGGCCGCGGGGCGCGCCGAGTACTGCCATCAGAGAGTCGCCGCGCTCAGGCGGCGCGGGCGCGGGTGCTGCGTCGTCGCGCCGATCGTGCTGCACGGGCGCGCCTGGGGCGAGTTGTATGTCGCCCGGCCGGCCGGCGCGCTCGTCTTCGACCGTGCCGACGCCGACTTCGCGACCGTCCTCGCCTCCGTGGTCGCCGCCGGGATCGCGCAGACCGAACGGCTGGAGGAGGCGCGGCGGCTCGCCTTCACCGACGCGCTCACCGGTCTCGCCAACCGCCGGGCCGTGGACATGCGGCTGGACGAGGCCATCGAGTGCCACCGCGCCCGGGGCGTGGTCGTGAGCCTTGTGGTGTGTGATCTGAACGGGCTCAAGCGGGTCAACGACACCCGGGGGCACGCGGTCGGTGACCGGCTCCTGGAGCGCTTCGGGTCGGTGCTGTCCCTGTGCGGCGCGATGCTCCCCGGCACGCTCGCGGCCCGCCTCGGCGGCGACGAGTTCTGTCTGCTCGCGGTGGGCCCCGCCGCCGACGAGGTGGTCCGTGTCGCCGACGAGCTGTGCCGCCGCGCCGGTGAGCTGGAGCTGGGCGAGGGGGTCGCCTGCGGGATCGCCTCGACCGGGGATCCGCTCGGGCCCGTCCGCTCGGCCCGCCGCCTGTTCCGCCTCGCCGACGCGGCCCAGTACCGCGCCAAGGCCGTACGCGCCACGAAGCCCGTGGTCGCCGGCCGTGAGGGCCCCGACGACCCCGTCGTACGCCTCGCCGACGCGCCCCCGCCCGCGGCGGCCGAACGCCGGAGGTTCCGCGGTCGCCGGTAGACCGGGCGGGAGGCCTCGGTGTGACCGAGATGTAAGGACCCAACCCCGTACCCACTAGTGACACCATCGCATTCACTGCGTACGCTCCTGAATATGGATATGCACTCTGTGGTGGTGGGGACGAGCGGGGTCACCGCGTCCGACGTGCTGGCCGTGGCGCGCGGCGGCGCCCGGGTCGAGCTTTCCGGCGAGGCGGTGGCGGCGCTCGCCGCGGCCCGCGAGATCGTGGAGGCGCTGGCGGCCAAGCCGGAGCCGGTGTACGGGGTCTCCACCGGCTTCGGAGCCCTCGCGTCCCGGCACATCAGCCCGGAGCTGCGGGCCCAGTTGCAGCGCAACATCGTGCGCTCGCACGCCGCCGGGATGGGGCCGCGCGTCGAACGCGAGGTCGTGAGGGCCCTGATGTTCCTGCGGCTCAAGACCGTCTGCTCCGGCCGCACCGGCGTACGCCCGTCCGTCGCGCAGACCATGGCCGACATCCTCAACGCCGGAATCACCCCGGTCGTCCACGAGTTCGGCTCGCTCGGCTGCTCCGGCGACCTCGCGCCGCTCTCCCACTGCGCCCTGACGTTGATGGGCGAGGGGGACGCCGAGGGCCCGGACGGCGAGGTCCGCCCGGCCGGTGAACTGCTCGCCGAGCACGGCATCGAGCCCGTCGAGCTGCGCGAGAAGGAGGGCCTGGCCCTCCTCAACGGCACCGACGGCATGCTCGGCATGCTGATCATGGCCCTCGCCGACCTCGACAACCTCTACAAGTCCGCCGACATCACCGCCGCCCTCAGCCTGGAGGCGCTCCTCGGGACCGACAAGGTCCTCGCGCCCGAACTGCACGCCATCCGGCCGCACCCCGGCCAGAGCGTCAGCGCCGCCAACATGCTGGCCGTGCTGAAGGGTTCGGAGCTGACCGGCCATCACCAGGACGACGCGCCGAGGGTGCAGGACGCGTACTCGGTGCGCTGTGCCCCGCAGGTGGCCGGCGCCGGACGCGACACCATGAGCCATGCCCGGCTGGTCGCCGAGCGCGAACTGGCCTCCGCCGTCGACAACCCGGTCGTCCTGCCCGACGGACGCGTCGAGTCGAACGGCAACTTCCACGGGGCGCCCGTCGCGTACGTGCTGGACTTCCTCGCCATCGCCGCGGCCGACCTCGGCTCCATCGCCGAGCGCCGCACGGACCGGCTCCTCGACAAGAACCGCTCGCACGGCCTGCCGCCCTTCCTCGCGGACGACGCGGGCGTCGACTCCGGCCTGATGATCGCCCAGTACACGCAGGCCGCCCTGGTCAGCGAGATGAAGCGGCTCGCCGTACCGGCCTCCGCGGACTCCATCCCGTCCTCCGCGATGCAGGAGGACCACGTCTCGATGGGCTGGTCGGCCGCCCGCAAGCTCCGCACGGCCGTCGACAACCTGACCCGGATCATCGCCATCGAGCTGTACGCCGCCACACGCGCCGTGGAGCTGCGTGCCGGACTCACCCCGGCGCCGGCCTCGCGGGCCGCCGTCACGGCCGTCCGGGCCGCCGGAGTGGCGGGCCCCGGGCCGGATCGTTTCCTTGCCCCGGACCTGGCCGCGGCGGACGCCTTCGTGCGTGGCGGCCACCTGGTCGCGGCGGTCGAACCGGTGACGGGCCCGCTGGCCTGAGGGTCCGGCGGACGGCGGAAATCCGGTCCGAGCGGGCGGGGCAGGCGTGTGCCGTGTCGGCCACGACAGCCCCGCCGCTTCGTGTGCTAGGGTTCATAGCGAAACGTTTTTGGTACCCATTAACTTGTGCGCCTGAAAGGATTCTCTCTCAGGCGCGTTTTGTTTTTCCGGTCATTTCCGGATGGGAGCCACACCTATCCAAGGAGAAATGACATGGCTACTGGCACCGTGAAGTGGTTCAACAGCGAAAAGGGCTTCGGCTTCATCGAGCAGGACGGCGGCGGCGCCGACGTCTTCGCCCACTACTCCAACATCGCCACCTCTGGCTTCCGTGAGCTGCAGGAGGGCCAGAAGGTCTCCTTCGACGTCACGCAGGGCCAGAAGGGCCCGCAGGCGGAGAACATCGTTCCCGCCTAATTCCGGGACGCGCATCACGCGAGCCGGGGTCCGCACCTTCGGGTGCGGGCCCCGGCTTGTGCTGTCCGTGTGTCCCAGAGCACGGGAAACCGTGAAAGCACGGGAAACCGTGCGGCCCAGGAAGGAATTCCAGATCCAGCATGACTCGATCCGAACGTCCTGAACGACCCACCGGCGGGCGACCGGCGAATTCCCGGGGTTCTCGCGGCTCTCGTGGCACACGTGGCGGAGGCCAGGCGGCCACCGCGAACGGCGGCGGCAGAAACGTACGCAAGAAGCCGATCGCGCAGGTCGCCCCGCCGCGCGAGTTCACCCTGCCGCAGACGCTCACGCCCGCACTGCCCTCCGTCGAGTCCTTCGACGCGCTGGACATGCCGGCCGCGCTCGGCAAGACGCTCAGCGCCCAGGGTGTCACCGACCCCTTCCCGATCCAGGGCGCGACGCTGCCCAACTCCCTCGCCGGACGCGACATCCTCGGCCGGGGCCGCACCGGCTCGGGCAAGACCCTCGCCTTCGGCCTCGCGCTGCTCGCCCGCACGGCCGGCCGGCGCGCCGAGCCCAAGGCGCCGCTCGCGCTCGTCCTGGTGCCCACGCGTGAACTCGCGCAGCAGGTCACCGACGCACTCACGCCGTACGCCACGGCCGTGAACCTGAGGCTCGCGACGGTCGTCGGCGGGCTCTCCATCGGTAAGCAGTCCGCTCTGCTGCGGCGCGGTGCCGAGGTGCTCGTCGCCACGCCGGGACGTCTCAAGGACCTGATAGACCGGGGCGACTGCACCCTCGCGCAGGTGAGCATCACCGTCCTCGACGAGGCCGACCAGATGGCCGACATGGGGTTCATGCCCCAGGTGACGGCGCTCCTCAACCAGGTCGAGCCGGACGGCCAGCGCATGCTGTTCTCGGCGACGCTGGACAAGAACATCGACAAGCTCGTGCGGATGTACCTCACGGACCCCGTCGTGCACTCCGTCGACCCCTCGGCCGGCGCGGTGACGACGATGGAGCACCACGTGCTGCACGTCGCCGACGAGACGGACAAGAAGGCCGTCGCGATGCGGATCGCCGCCCGTGACGGGCGCGTGCTCCTCTTCGTCGACACCAAGCGCTCGGCGGACCGCTTCACCAAGCGGCTGCTCGCGAGCGGCGTACGGGCCTCCGCGCTGCACGGCGGGCGTTCCCAGCCGCAGCGCACCCGCACGCTCGACCAGTTCAAGACCGGTCTGGTGACCGCACTCGTCGCGACCAACGTGGCGGCGCGCGGGATCCACGTCGACGACCTCGACCTCGTCGTGAACGTCGACCCGCCGACCGACCACAAGGACTACCTGCACCGCGGCGGCCGTACGGCCCGGGCGGGAGAGTCCGGCAGCGTCGTCACGCTGGTCCTGCCGGAGCAGAAGCGGGACATGACCCAGCTGATGGCCAACGCGGGGATCAGCCCGCACACGGCCCGCGTCAGGTCCAGCGACGAGGAACTCGTACGGATCACCGGCGCGCGCGAGCCGTCCGGGGTCCCGGTCGTCATCCCCGTGCCGGAGCCCACGGTCGCCCAGCCGTCGCAGGGGAAGTCCCGTGCACGGCGTGGCGGTGGCGGAGGCGGGGGTGGCCGCGGGGCGGCTGCCGCCGGTACCCGGTCCTCCGGTACGCGGTCCGGTGGCGGCGCTGCTCGCACCGGGTCCGGCGCCGGGGGCGCGTCCCGTGGACGTGGGGCCGCCGCGGGGCGTACGCGCGGTGGGCAGCAGGGTGGCGGGCGCAGGTCCGCCTGAGGCTCCGACCGGGCGCTCGGGGGGAAGCGTCGTGCGGCGGCTGCGGGTTCGCCGTGGCCGGTCGCGCGGTTCCCCGCGTCCCTGACGGGGCGCCCTCGGGCGCCCCGTGTCAGAACTCCGTCATGCGCTCTCTGCGGACGGAGTAGACGACGAACCCGGCCCCCAGGGCCAGGAACAGCGTGCCGCCCGCCACGTACGGGGTCGTGTCGAAGCTTCCCGTGTCGGCCAGGCGGGTCCGGGTCTCCTCGGTGGCCGTGTCCTCGGTCGTACCGGTTTCCTCTGTGGCGGCCTCCCCGGACGTGTCCGTGGAGGTGTGTGCCGCGGTGCGGACCACCGTCGTGGTCGTCGTCTGTGTTCTGTGCTGCGCCGGCTTGTCGTCCGTCGCGTTGGCGGACGGGACGAACCACAGGGCACCCAGGAGGGTCCCCGCGGCGGTGGCGGTCAGCAACGATCGACGTGCGGACACGGAATATCGATCCCCTTGTGACGCTGGCGAATTGGCCGTGTGGGGCGATGTTAGTGAAAGGTGCGGGTCACAGGAAAGTCACGGTGGCCATGAGCCGTACGCTCCCACGTATGAGCACACCTGAGACATCACGTTTTGTACGGTTGCACGTCGAATTGATCGTCGAGGTCGACGACGAGGGCGCCCTCACCAAGGCGGCGCTGAGCAGCATGGCCGAGGATTCCGAGATCCCGGCCGACGAGCGGGCCCACGCCGAGACCACGGTGACGCACAACACGGCCGAGGCGCTCGCGTACCTCGTGGACCCGTTCGACCTGGTCGCGGACCTGCCCGGGGTCGAACTCGCCCAGGCCTCGTGGAGCAGCGAGCACGTCGACTACGACCCCGATTCGCCGGATTGGGACCTGGACGAGGATGATGACGCCTCGGACGAGGAAGAAGCGACCGGCTGACACCACTTGGGAGATTCATGGCCCCGGGCGGCAACCGCCACCCGGGGTTCTGTCGTCTCAAGGGGCGCAGTGACCGACACCCGCACCAGGCGTATCCCTGTGGATCGACGTGGCATGCCCCACACCCGTGATGGATGTGGAACGGGACGAACCGGTCGTAGCGTTAATTGGTGTTACGGGGACTCTCGGTGTTTTGGGGATTCGGCAACGATGGAGAAGCGTGTGATGACGGACAGTAAGCGGCGCAAGGGCCTGACGGTCGCGTCCGCACTGCTCGGCGGGGTGCTGATGCTCTCTGCGTGCAGCGGAGGGGGCGGCGACAACCCCAAGGGCGACGACGAAGGTGACGGCTCCTCGCAGTCCAAGGTCGACGAGGCGGCGGCGAAGAAGACGTCCGAGGCCCAGATCAAGATCACGCCCAAGGACGGGTCCGACAACGCCTCCATCAACAGCGCGGCCGCGGTCACTGTGACCAAGGGCACACTGACGGATGTGACCATGAAGACGGCGGAGGGTGCCGCCGTCGAGGGCGAGATATCCGCGGACAAGAAGACCTGGAAGCCCAGCGCTCAGCTGGAGCGCGCCACCGCCTACAAGATCGCCGCGACGGCCAAGGACTCGGACGGCCGCGCCGCCCACGAGAACGCGTCGTTCACGACGGTCTCCCCGGCCAACAGCTTCATCGGCAACTTCACGCCCGAGGACGGTTCCACCGTCGGCGTCGGCATGCCGGTCTCGATCAACTTCGACAAGGCGATCACGAACAAGGCGGACGTCCAGAAGGGCATCACCGTCTCCTCCACCAGCGGCCAGGATGTCGTCGGCCACTGGTTCAACGCCAACCGCCTGGACTTCCGCCCCGAGGAGTACTGGAAGGGCAACTCCACCGTCACCCTGAAGCTGAAGCTCGACGGTGTGGAGGGTGCCGAGGGCGTGTACGGCGTGCAGCAGAAGACGGTCACCTTCAAGATCGGCCGCGACCAGGTCTCGATCGTCGACGCCAAGACCAAGACGATGAAGGTCACGCAGAACGGCAAGACGATCCGCACCATCCCGATCTCGGCGGGCTCGCCCGAGAACAAGACGTACCAGGGCCAGATGGTGATCTCCGAGAAGTTCAAGGAGACCCGGATGAACGGCGCCACCGTCGGCTTCACGGACGACGACGGCAAGGGCGAGTACGACATCAAGGACGTCCCGCACGCGATGCGGCTGTCGAACTCCGGCACCTTCATCCACGGCAACTACTGGGGCGCCAAGTCCATCTTCGGCAGCGTCAACACCAGCCACGGCTGCGTGGGCCTGTCGGACACCAAGGGCGCCAACGACACGAACTCCCCGGGCGGTTGGTTCTACAGCCACTCGATCGTCGGTGACGTCGTGGACGTGCGGAACACCGGTGACAAGACCGTCGCCCCGGACAACGGCCTCAACGGCTGGAACCTGGACTGGGCGGCGTGGAAGGCCGGTTCGGCCGTCTGACCCGACCGGTTGGCCGTCCGACCCGAACACGCCTCGTCCCGAGGGCGGTTGCTCGTCAGGAGCAGCCGCCCTCGGCGTTTTCCCACAGGGTTCCGGAGATCCGCACAGCGTCCCCGGGGACGGCTCCGGGGTTCTGCACAGCCTTCTCATCCTTCTCTTATGCGGGGCTTATCCCGCCATCACGCGCCGTACCTAGCTTGCGGCCATGTTCTTCACCTATCTGAGGCGCGAACTGCGCCGCCGCAGAAAGGCGGCGCTCGTCGTCGCCTCCGGACTCGCCCTGGGCATCGCCCTGGTCATCGTGGTCAGCTCCGTGTCGTCCGGCATGGAGAAGGCGCAGGGCAAGGTCCTCCAGTCGCTGTACGGGCTGGGCACGGACATGACGGTCACCAAGGCGGCCCAGGCCCGGTCGAGCACGGGTGAGCGCCCGCGCTTCCAGTTCGACGCCCGGGACGGTGACTCCGACGAGGAGCAGAGCAGCGACCGCGTCATGGTGCAGGGCTTCCAGACCCTGGCGTCGAGCACGGTCTCCGAGGTCGACACGCAGGAGGGCGTCTCGGACGCCGTCGGCGGGCTCAGCCTCCAGGTCATCAAGGTCAGCGGCCAGTTCCAGCGGGGCGAGTTCCGGCAGGACCAGCAGCAGGGCGGGGGCGGCGGCAACCAGCAGGGCGGCGGCCCCGGTGCCCAGCAGTCCCCGCAGGGCCGGGTCGAGGGCGGCGGCGCCGACTTCGACGTCAACAACTACTCGGTCTACGGCACGGACGTCACCAAGCCCGCGCTGGGCCCGCTGACCTCCTCGAAGATCACCAGCGGCCGTACCTTCAAGACCTCCGAGACCGACGCGAAAGTCGTGGTCGCCGACAAGTCCTACGCCAAGGAGAAGAAGCTCGCACTCGGTGACACCGTCACCGTCAAGAGCGTCAAGTACAAGGTCATCGGCATCGCGACCCCCGACAGCGGTGACGCGGCGGCCAACCTGTACATCCCGCTCAGGCAGGCGCAGACGCTCAGCGACTCCAAGAACAAGGTCACCACGATCTACGTCCAGGCGTCCGACTCGCAGCAGATCGACGCCGTCAAGTCGACCATCCAGAAGAACATCTCGGGTACGACGGTGACGACGTCGGCCGACCTCGCCGACACGGTCTCCGGGTCGCTGTCCACCGCCTCCGACCTCGCCTCGAACGTGGGCAAGTGGCTGTCGATCGCGGTGCTCGTGGCCGCGTTCCTGGTCGCCGGACTGCTCACCTCGTCCGCGGTCTCGCGCCGCGTCCGCGAGTTCGGCACGCTGAAGGCGCTCGGCTGGAAGTCCGGCCGGGTCACCCGGCAGGTCGTCGGCGAGGCCGTCGTCAACGGGCTCGTCGGCGGCGTCCTCGGTATCGCCCTCGGCCTCGGCGGCGCGTACGCCGTCACCGCGATCAGCCCGACCCTCCAGGCCGAACTCGCCTCCACGGGCGGGGGCATGGGCGGCCCCGGCGGCGGTGGAGGCCCCGGTGGCGGCGGCATGGGCGGCCCGGCCCGCCAGGCGGCGTCCAAGGCCCTCGACGTGACGCTCACGGCACCCGTCGCCCTCGACACGATCGCGATCGCGGTGGGCCTCGCGGTGGCCGGCGGCCTCATCGCCGGCGCGTTCGGCGGCTGGCGGGCCTCCCGCCTCCGCCCGGCGGACGCCCTGCGCAGGGTCGAGTAGCCCGAACACCTACGGGCGGCCCCGCACCCCGGCCCCTCGGGGGCGCGGGGAACTGCGCGACCAGCCACGGACGGCCCGCACTTTTTCATACCGCGCCCCCAGCGGAGCGCCCCGGCCCAGGAGTCCTACGTGTACGAACTAAGAGGCATCACCAAGCAGTACAAGCGGGGCAAGGAGACCGTGCACGCTCTCGCGGGCGTGGACCTGACCATCGCGGACGGCGACCGCCTGGTCATCCAGGGCCCCACCGGCGGCGGCAAGTCCACCCTCCTCCAGATGCTCGGCGGCCTCGACCGCCCCACCTCCGGATCCATAGAACTCGACGGAACAGATCTCGCCAGATTGTCCGAGACCAAACTGACGAACGTCCGCAGCGAGAACATCGGATTCGTTTTCCAGAGTTTCAATCTCATTCCCACCCTCACGGCCCAGGAGAACGTGGAGACCGCCCTCGTACCGCTGAAGGTGAAGGTGAGGGAACGCCGGGAGAGGGCCGCCGCCGCGCTGGAGTCGGTGGGGCTCGCCGAGCGGGCCGGGCATCTGCCCGCCGAGCTCTCCGGAGGCCAGCAGCAGCGCGTCGCCATCGCCCGTGCCCTGGTCAAGCAGCCGAAGGTGCTGCTCGCCGACGAACCGACCGGCAACCTCGACGAGTCCATGCGCGACGAGATCATGGACGTACTCGAAACCATGTGGAAGGAGCACGGGCTCACTTTCATCATGGTCACGCACGATTCCGCGCTCGCGAAAAAGGCCCCGAGGGTCGCCACGATCCGGAAGGGGAAGATCACCGTCAAGGAAAACGCCAACTCTTGACCGCAGTCTCACTATTGAGCACCAGTTCACCCCCCGGCATACTGAGTATTCCGGGGGGTTACGCGCGAGCATGCGTACGGGATGTCCCCCGGCCGGATGAACGGGGGTTCATCCCGGACCTGATCTCCAGGGGGAGACTTGCGCAGACAAGTGAAGAGAGCGTGCGCGGCCACGATCGCCGCGGCAGCGGCCGTGGCCCTGGCGGCGGGCATGACCAGCCCGGCGTCGGCGGAGGCCGAGCGTACGGCCGGTGACCAGGCCGTACAGACCACGCCCAAGCACCGCGTCACCCTGATCACCGGCGACCGTGTCGTCGTCGACGGCAAGGGCCGCGTCATCGGCCTGGAGCGGGCCAAGGGCCGCGAGGGGATACCCGTCCAGATCCGCAAGGCCGACGGGCACACCCTCGTCGTGCCGGCCGACGCGGCACGGCTGATAGCCGGCGGCAAGCTCGACCAGCGGCTCTTCGACGTCACCGAACTCAACAAGTCGGCCAACCGCAAGGCCCAGGAGCAGGGCCTCAAGCTGATCGTCGGCTACCGCGGCGCGGCCGCGGCGGCGAAGGCGGACGTCCGCGAAGCCGGCGACACCAAGGTCCGCAGGACCCTCAAGTCGCTGAACGCGGACGCGGTGCTGACGCCCAAGGGCGACGCGCCCGACCTGTGGGCCGCGGTCACCGACACGCGGGCGGGCGGCGCGAGGACCGCCTCCGGCATAGCCCACGTCTGGCTCGACGGGGTCCGCAAGGCCAGCCTCGACAAGTCCGTCAAGCAGATCGGCGCCGACAAGGCGTGGGCCGCGGGCTACGACGGCAAGGGCATCAAGGTCGCAGTCCTCGACACCGGTGTCGACGCGACCCACGACGACCTCAAGAACCAGGTCGTCGCCGCGAAGAACTTCTCCGCCGCCGCCGACGCGACCGACAAGTACGGCCACGGCACACACGTCGCGTCCATCGTGGCCGGTACGGGTGCCAAGTCGGCCGGCAAGTACAAGGGCGTCGCGCCCGGTGCCAAGCTGCTCAACGGCAAGGTGCTCGACGACAACGGCTACGGCGACGACTCCGGCATCCTCGCCGGGATGGACTGGGCGGCCGAGCAGGGCGCCGACGTCGTGAACCTCAGCCTGGGCGGCGGGGACACCCCCGACATCGACCCCCTTGAGGCACAGGTCAACAAGCTGTCCAAGGAGAAGGGCATCCTCTTCGCCATCGCCGCGGGCAACGACGGCGACTTCGGCGAGCAGACGATCGGCTCGCCGGGCAGCGCGGAGGCCGCGCTCACCGTGGGCGCCGTCGACGACGCGGACAAGCTGGCCTCGTTCTCCAGCAGGGGCCCCGGTCTCGACGGGCAGATCAAGCCCGACGTGACCGCGCCCGGCGTGGACATCACGGCCGCCTCGGCCCCGGGCAGCGTCATAGCCAAGGAGGTCGGCGAGAAGCCGGCCGGCTATGTGACCATCTCGGGTACGTCGATGGCGACCCCGCATGTCGCGGGCGCCGCGGCGATCCTGAAGCAGCAGCACCCCGGCTGGACGTACACCGAGCTCAAGGGCGCGCTGACCGGCTCGGCGAAGGGCGGCAAGTACACGCCGTTCCAGCAGGGTTCGGGCCGGATCCAGGTCGGCGAGGCCATCAAGCAGACCGTGGTCGCCGAACCGTCCTCGGTGAGCTTCGGCGTCCAGCAGTGGCCGCACACCGACGACACCCCGGTCACCGAGAAGGTCACATACCGCAACCTCGGGACGGCCGACGTCACGCTGAACCTCGCCGTGACGGCCACCGACCCGAAGGGGCAGGCCGCACCGGCCGGCTTCTTCACGCTCGGCGCCAAGACGCTGACCGTTCCGGCGGGCGGCACGGCCTCCGCCGACCTCACGGTCAACAGCAAGCTCGGCGGTACGGTCGACGGCGCCTACTCCGCGTACGTGACCGCCACCGGTGGCGGCCAGAGCGTACGCACGGCGGCGGCGGTGCAGCGCGAGGTGGAGTCGTACGACGTCACCCTCAAGTTCATCGACCGTGACGGCAACCCGGCGAAGGAGTACAACACCAACCTCGCCGGTGTCTCCGGGCTCGCCCAGGAGAAGTGGTACTCGCCCTACGACGCGTCCGGCACCGTCAAGGTCCGCGTGCCCAAGGGCGGTTACATCCTCGACTCGGCGTTCTTCGTCGACCCGGAGGACTTCGGCAAGGGCACCGACTGGGTGGCCCAGCCGAAGCTGAGCATCGACAAGAGCGCCACCATCACGGTGGACGCGCGGACCGCCAAGCCGGTGGACATCACCGTGCCCGACGCGGCGGTGAAGTCGGAGTTCGCCTCCGCCGACTACACGGTGGACGCCGGCAACGGCAGCTACTCGTTCGGCTGGTGGCTGGACACGTACACCAACTTCCGTGCCGCGCACGCGGGTCCGCAGATCACGGACGGCACGCTGTACCAGCAGTGGGACGGCCACTGGGCCAAGCCCGCCGAGGAGTACGACACCACCGCCGGAGCCAAGGTCAAGCAGCTCGCCACCGGCTACACCAAGCACTACAAGGCGAGCGAACTGGCCACGGTGAAGACCGGTCTGGGCGCCTCGTCGAGCGGCAAGAAGGGCGCGATCACCGCCTGGGGCAGCCTGCCCGGCAGCTCCGGCTCCTCCGCGATCGGTATCCAGCAGACGCTGCCCGGCACGCGGACGGTGCACCTGTCCACCGCGGGCGGGGTCAAGTGGAACCTCGACTTCGAGCAGCACGGCGGGCTCGACGAGTGGGGCTTCCCGATCGTCGAGGCCTTCTACACGCTCGGCACCCCGCAGACCCTCGGCGCGGGCAAGAGCTACGAGAAGACCTTCAACACGGCGGTCTTCGGCCCGCGCCTCTCCTCCTCCTTCGGGCTCTACCGCGAGGGCAACGGCATCTACGGCTACCTGCCGCTGTTCGCCGACGGCAAGACCCACGCCGGCTCCTCGCTCTACTCGTCGGTCACCACGACCCTCTACCGCAACGGCGCCAAGGTCGGCTCGAACAGCGACCCGCTGGTCGGGGACGGCATCTTCAAGGTTCCGGCCGGTGACGCCTCGTACAAGCTGACCACCTCGGTCAAGCGGACCGTCAAGGTCGCCGCGGCCTCCACCCGCGTCGACGCCAGCTGGACCTTCCGCTCCAAGAAGGCCGACCTGGCCAAGCTGCCCGCGTCCTCGATCCGCTTCGACGCGGCCGTGGGCCTGGACAGCAGGGCACCGGCGGACAAGAAGGTCTCCGTCCCGGTGACCGTCCAGGGCTCGGCAGCGGGCTCGAACCTGAAGTCCCTGGCGGTGTACGTGTCGTACGACTACGGCCAGACCTGGAAGAAGGTCACCGTCAAGAACGGCAAGATCGCGATCACCAACCCCGCCAAGGGCAAGGGCATCTCGTTCCACGCCAAGATCGCCGACAAGAAGGGCAACAAGTCGACGATCTCGATCTACAACGCGTACTACGGGAAGTGAGCCGTAGGGCTCGCTGAACGCTGAAATACACGAACGGTCCGCCGAAGAGAGCTGTCGGCGGGCCGTTCGGGTATGCGGGGGGTATGACCTCGCACACCGTTGAGTACATCCGCTACCTCATTCCCGAGCAGCAGTCGCCGCAGTTCCTCGCCGCGTACACCCGGGCCACCGCGCACCTCGCGGCGGCCCCGCAGTGCGTCGACTACGAGCTGGCCCGCTGCGAGAAGGACTTCGAGCACTTCGTGCTCCGCATCACCTGGACGTCCACCGAGGACCACGTCGAGGGCTTCCGCGGGTCCGAGCTCTTCACCGACTTCATCGCCGAGGTGGGCCCCTTCGACGGGTCCATCGAGGAGATGCGCCACTACAAACCGACGACGGTACGGGGCACGGGGGCGGCGGTGCCGACCCTGTACGCGTGGGCCGGGGGCGCCGAGGCCTTCACCCGGCTCACCGAGGCCTTCTACGCCAAGGTCCTCAAGGACGACGTCCTCGCCCCCGTCTTCGAAGGGCTCGCCGCCGAGCACGCGTCCCATGTCGCGTCCTGGTTCGGCGAGGTCTTCGGCGGGCCGCCCGCCTACTCCGAGACGCAGGGCGGACACGGCCACATGGTCGCCAAGCACCTGGGGAAGGGCATCACCGAGGCGCAGCGCCGGCGCTGGGTCAATCTGCTGCAGGACGCGGCGGACGAGGCGGGGCTGCCGACGGACGCCGAGTTCCGCTCGGCGTTCGTGGCGTACGCGGAGTGGGGGACGCGGTTGGCCGTGTACTTCTCCGGGCCGGACGCGGTGGCTCCTGCGGAGCAGGCGGTTCCGCGGTGGACGTGGGGTTCAGCTCCTCCGTACCAGGGCTGATCTCCGTTGTCCTCAAGCGCCGGACGGGCTGGAGGTGGGTTTCGGCTGCGGGCCGGTGGGGGCTGGCCGCGCAGTTCCCCGCGCCCCTGAAGATGGGGCCGCGCCCCGATCCTCAGCCCCTTCGGATGTCTCAGCCCCTCCGGCGTTTGAGGAGCGGGGGTTCGGGGGCGGAGCCCCTGACTACGCTCGCGGCGCCGACGAACCCGCCTGGACGGCGTCCGTTCCCCAGCTGGCCAGCAAGCGGAGTGCCTCCGCCGAGGGCGACCCCGGCTCCGCGTGGTACGTGACCATCGACAACTCCTCGTCGTCGACGAGCTTGAACGTCTCGAAGGAGAGCGTCAGCTCACCGACCAGAGGATGATGCAGCCGCTTCACCCCGTGACTCTTCTCCTTGACGTCATGCGTCGCCCACAGCCGCCGGAACTCCTCACTCTTCACGGACAGCTCCCCGACCAGAGCCGACAGCCGAGGATCGTCCGGATGGCACCCCGCGTCCATACGCAGAAAACTCACCATGTCGGACGCCTTCTGCTCCCACTCCACGAACAGCTCGCGGAACTCGGGCCGGAGAAACACCATCCGCGCCCAGTTCCGCTCCTGCGCGGGCATCTGCGACCAGTCCCCGAACACGGCCGCGGACATCCGGTTCCACACGAGGATGTCGGAGCGCCGCCCCACCACGTACGCGGGCACGCTGTCGAAGGTGTCGATCAGCTGCCGCAGCGGCACCCGCACCTGCTGCGGCCGGGCCGACACCTTCTTCTTGTGCTGCTTCGGCTTCGCGAGATGCGTGAGATGCGCGTGCTCGGCCCCGCTCAGCTGCAGAGCGCGCGCGATGGCGTCGAGCACCTCCGTCGACACGTTCCGCCCGTTGCCCTGCTCAAGGCGGGTGTAGTACGCCACGGAGACCCCGGCCAGCTGCGCCAGCTCCTCGCGGCGCAGCCCCGGCACCCGGCGGTGCCGCCCGAAGTCCGGCAGCCCCACGTCCTCCGGCTTCAGCCGCGCCCGGCGGGTGCGCAGGAACTCACTGAGCTCGGCACGCCGGTCCAGCCGCCGCCCCGGTTCCTGTCCGGGTCCGCCGGTGGGCTCCTGAGAGGGCTGTTCGTCCATACGTCCAGTATTCACGGTGCTACACGGTCGTACGCCTACGAACCTGCCCCCGCCAGTAGTAGGACCAGTGGACGTACGAAACACCGTGGTCTGGGTGAAGGTCGGCATACGGGGCAGGCTGGACGCCGTACCCGGCCGGAAGGCAGGCCGGGCGCAGACCCCCTCCTTAGGAGAACCCTCCGCATGACCACTGTCGCCGCATACGCCGCACCCGCCGCCAAGGCTCCGCTGGAGCGCACCACCATTGAGCGTCGCCCGGTCGGCGAGCAGGACGTCCTGATAGAGATCAAGTTCGCCGGTATCTGTCACTCCGACATCCACCAGGCCCGGGAGGGCTGGGGCGAGGCCATCTTCCCGATGGTCCCCGGCCACGAGATCGCCGGCATCGTCACCGAGGTCGGCTCGGCTGTCACCAAGTTCGCCGTCGGCGACCGCGTGGGCGTCGGCTGCATGGTCGACTCCTGCCGTGAGTGCGAGAACTGCAAGGCGGGCCTGGAGCAGTACTGCACCCAGGGCAACACCGGCACGTACAACGCCGTCGACAGGAACGGCGAGATCACCTACGGCGGCTACTCGACCCACATCGTGGTCGACGAGGCATTCACCGTCGGTATCCCCGAGGGCCTGGCCCTCGACGAGGCCGCGCCGCTGCTGTGCGCCGGCATCACCACGTACTCCCCGCTCAAGCACTGGAACGCCGGCCCCGGCAAGAAGGTCGCGATCCTCGGTATGGGCGGCCTCGGACACATGGGCGTCAAGATCGCGCACGCCCTCGGTGCGGAGGTGACCGTGCTGTCGCAGTCGCTCCGCAAGAAGGACGACGGGCTGAAGCTGGGCGCCGACCACTACTACGCGACCAGTGACCCGAAGACCTTCGAGGAACTGCGCGGCACGTTCGATCTGATCCTCTCCACCGTCTCCGCTCCGCTGGACCTGGACAAGTTCCTGTCGCTGCTGCGGTCGGACGGCGCGTTCGTGAACGTGGGCGCGCCCGAGGAGCCGGTTTCCTTGAACCTGTTCTCCGTGATCGGTGGGCGTAAGACCCTCGCCGGGTCCGGGATCGGGGGGATCCAGGAGACGCAGGAGATGCTCGACTTCTGTGCGGAGCACGGGTTCGGGGCGGAGATCGAGCTGATCAGTGCGGCTGAGATCAACGAGGCGTACGAGCGGGTGCTCGGTAGTGATGTGCGGTACCGGTTCGTGATCGACGCCGCGACGATCTAGTTTCGCTGGGTGCGATTTCGTCTGCGGGTGCGTGGGGGGTGGGTGCGCCGTTCCCCGCGCCCCTCGAAGGCAGAGGACTGCGCCGTTCCCCGCGCCCCTAAGAGCTGAAAGATTGCGCCGTTCCCCGCGCCCCTGAAAGGCAAAGGACTGCGCCGTTCCCCGCGCCCCTGGAAGCTGCAAGGTTGCGTCGTTCAGTGCCCCCGCTGGGATTTCCAGTGGGGGCGTCGGCGTGCGGGCGGTCAGGTCGGCTGTGAGCAGGATCAGGGCGCCGGTCAGGGCCTGTGCGGGTTGCGGGGGGGGGGGGGGGGGTGCCGCCCCGCCGTGCGGACGCCTAGCGTGGACGGACAGCGAAGGTGTTCCGACGAGCCGAGGAGGCCCGCACGATGACCGTCGAGCTGAACCACACGATCGTCGCCGCCCACGACAAGAAGACCTCGGCCCGGTTCCTGGCCGACATCCTCGGCCTGGAGGTGAGCCCTCCGTACGGCCCCTTCATCCCCGTGCAGATCCCGAACGGCGTGACCCTCGACTACATGGACGCCGTCGGTTCCATCCCGCCCCAGCACTACGCGTTCCTGGTCTCGGAGGACGACTTCGACACGATCTTCGCCCGCGTCCAGGACGCCGGCCTCACCTACTGGGCCGACCCGTACCACCGCCGCGTCAGCGAGATCAACACGAACGACGGCGGTCGCGGCACGTACTTCGAGGACCCGAACGGCCACAGTTTGGAGATACTTACCAGGCCTTACGGGAGCGGGGAGCGGGGCGCGGGGGTAGGCGCCGCTGTCGGCACACCTGCCGGGTTCCCTTGAGGCTGTCAACGTCCTGGGGAGGGCCTGCAGCACATGTCTCGTCGCTCTACTGGTTTTGTCGGCGTCTGGGCCGAAGTACAACGGCAGCAACAGCGCCAGCTGGAAGTCGAAGCCGGACAGCGCAGGCGGGAGGCGCAGCAGACGCTGGCCTACCAGCGGCGAGCGGCCCAGAGCCACCGCCAGTACCGGCAGGCGGAGGCGCAACGCCGTACCGACGAACTGGACGCGCAGGTCGCTTCCTTGCAGGGACTTCTCGCCGCGGGCTGCCGCACTCCCGCCTTCAGGGCGTCCTCGCTCATGCGGCCCGAAGAGGTCCAGCCCTTCGCCCCGGGACCGCTGGCGCAGCCGGTACGCATGCCGGACGCCGGCCAGTACCAGGTGCAGAGCGGCTGGACCGCGAACCGCCGGGCCCAGGCGCAGGCCGAAGCGAGGGCGCGCTTCGAGCAGGACTGGCACGCGGCCCGGACCGCGGAGGCGCGCAGGCAGCAGCAACTGGCCGCCTACCAGCGGCAGTACCAGGAGTGGGCCGACGCCCAGCTGGCCGAGGTGCGCCGTCACAACGCGGGCGTCGCCGAGGTGGTCGAGGGCGTCCGGCGCCTGGATCCCGACGCGGTGATCGAGTACTTCTCCGCCGCTCTCTACGCCTCGAAGGCCTGGCCGGAGGACCTGCCGCGCCAGGTCGCGGCAGCCTATGACCCGGCGGCCCGACAACTGGTGCTGGACTGGGAGCTGCCCGGCTTCGGCATCGTCCCCGAGGTCAAGTCCGTCCGCTACGTGTCCGGGACCGACCAGGACAAGGAGACCGCGCGGCCCGTGAGCCAGCGGCGGGCGCTGTACCGGGACGTCCTCGCGCAGTGCATGCTGCTCGTCCTGCACGAACTCTTCGCCGCGGACGAGCTGGGCGCCCTCGAATCGGTGACCCTGAACGGGTTCGTGGACGGACACGACCCGACGACGGGCCGGCCCGGTCAGATCTTCCTCGCGACCGTCATGGCCACCCGCTCGGCGTTCCGTGACCTGCATCTCGCACAGGTGGAAGCGGGCAGTTGCCTGTCCGACGCCCTGCGCGGACAGCTGTCGGCCCGGCCGGACCAGCTGACACCCGTACGGCTGAGCCGCCGGCCGCAGGACGTCGGGAACCGCGTCGTCGCCCACGGCGGCGACGAGGAACCGGACCTGTACGCCATGGATCCGATCGCCTTCGAGAACCTCGTCGCCGAACTCTTCCGGGCCATGGGCATGCAGGCCGTGACGACCCAGCGCTCGGGCGACGGCGGTGTGGACGTCGACGCGCTCGATCCGGCACCGATCCGCGGCGGCAAGATCGTCGTGCAGGTGAAGAGGTACCGCAACACCGTTCCCCCCACCGCCGTACGGGACTTGTACGGGACCGTGCAGGACGCGGGCGCCAACAAGAGCGTCCTGGTCACGACTTCGGGCTTCGGCCCCGGCTCGCACACCTTCGCCAACGGCAAACCGCTCGAACTCGTCTCGGGCCCCGAGCTGGTCGATCTGCTGCACCGGCACGGGCTGCGCGGGCGGCTGGGCGAGCCGGACCGTCCGGGCGGCGGCGCGGGGTCGGCTGGGTCGACAGGGTCGGCGGGGTCGGGGTCTTCGGGCACCGGCTCCCGGCTGCCCGACGACTACAACGTCCTCGGCATGTCGTGGACCGGTGGTGTCGCCCTGGACGTGTGCGCTCTCGTCTGCTCCGGCAACCGCGTCCTCAGCGACGATCACTTCGTCTTCTTCAACAACCCGCAGACCCCTGACGGTTCGGTGCGTACGCTTCCCGCGACCGAGCCCGACAAGGCCGCGATCTGCGTCTCCTTCGACGGGCTGCCGGAGCGGGCGGACCGCTTCGTCCTCGTGGCCGCGGTCGACCCCGAGGTCAATCCGGACGCCGATCTCTCCGGTTTCACCGACGCCCGCATCCGGCTGCTCGACCCGGCGATGTCCGAACTGGGACAGCTGGAGGTCTCCGACGGGCGACCGCGCGAGACCGCCCTGGTGCTCGGCTCGTTCCGCCGAAGGGCAGGCGGCGACTGGGACTTCGTCCTCGGCGGCAAGGGCTACCGGGGCGGCCTGACGGAACTCGTCCAGGACCACGGCATAGAGGTGGAGTAGCCCCCTCTAGCGGGCCTGCGCCTCGTGCATCTCATGGACTTCATGTGTTTCTCCGGCCTCCTGGGCTTCGAGCAGCTCGTCACCGTGCTCGTCCACCCAGCGGCCGAGTGCTTCCATGGGGCCCTCGACCAGGCTCCGCCCCAGCCTGCTCAGGGCGTACCCGACGCGGGGCGGCGCCTCGGCGTGGACCTGGCGGTCCACCAGGCCGTTGGCGAGCAGGCGGCGCAGCGTGTCGGTCAGGACCTTGTCACTGATGCCTCCGATCGCGGCCCGCAGGTCACGGCGCCGGCACGGTCCCGCGCGAAGGGCCGCCAGCACGACGGGATCCCAGGTGTGGGCGAACAGATCGGTGGCCGCGCGCAACCGGCAGTCGGCGACCAGGTCGTAGCAGTGCGCGTCGTCGTCAGTCATCTCACCGCCATCATCGCGCGCCGTCACGCACCGATCGGTGCGTGACGTGGTCCTTACCGTGGCTGGTCAACCGACCACGAATTATTGCGGTTCGAGAGGTGGCGACCATGCGCATCGGGATCCTGGGAACGGGAACACTGGCGGCGGCCCTGGGCGAGGGCTGGATCCGCGCGGGACACGAGGTGTCGATCGGCGGACGATCGCGGGTCAAGGCGGAGAAGCTCGCCGAGCGACTGGGGCACGGGACGAGGGCCGTCGCTCCGCGCGAGGCGGTCACGGGCCGCGACGCGGTCCTGCTCGCCGTGTCCTGGGACGGCGTCGAGGACATGCTGGCACTGGCGGGCGCGTCCGACGGCGTACTCGCGGGGACGCCTCTGATCGACCCGACGAACGCCGTCGCGCACGGTGTCGGCGATCTGCTCACCGGCGAGGGCGAGTCGATGGCGGAGCGGATCGCCGGGCTTGCTCCGGGAGCCCACGTGGTGAAGGCGTTCCACCTCTTTCCCGCCGGCCTGTGGACCAGCGCCGGCGATGACGGCCGACCCCGCGCGACCGTGGCGATGTGCGGCGACGATCCGGCGGCCCTGCGGGCCGTGGGCGAGCTGGTGAGTGACGTCGGCGGAGCGCCGGCGACGCTGGGGTCCCTGGACCGGGTCCGCCAACTGGAGGAGGTCGCGGGCTTCGTCATAGGCCTGGCGTTCGCGGGTGTCGACCCCAACTCCGCCATTCCCAAGGTCTCTTGAGTCAGGTCTCTTGAGTCAGGTCTCTTGAGCAGGTTTCTCGGGGGGAGCCTTCTCGCGGAGGCTGCTTGAGGAGGTGGTGGGGCAAGGGGGGTGTCCCCGAGTCCGCCGTGGCGTGACCGGCCGTATGCCCCGCAGGCCCTCGCCAAGACGGAACACGGCGGTGATACTCCTTGCTCCGTCACGTGCTGCGCGCTCAGCCCGGCGGCCCGATCTGTCGTCTCGTCAACGATTCCGGCACGGCGGAACGGCGTCCGCCTCCGCGCCCGTGACCTCGTTCAGAAATTATTCTGGAGACACATTCGATGAAGCTCGCCAAGCGTCTTGTCCTCACCACCGCGGCTCTCGCCGCCGTGACCGCCGGCACGCTCTCCGGCGCGTCGGCCGGCCAGGCCGCGGTCTCCCAGCCCGTACGCGTCGGCGTCGACGTTCCCGACGTGCTGAAGGTCCCCGAAGGCAACCGCCTCACCGGCGTCTTCTCCGCCACCGGTGTCCAGACCTACACCTGCACCGACGGCGCGTGGAAGCTGCTGGAGCCCGCCGCCACCCTCTCGGCCAGGAACGACCACTCCCACCGTCCGGTCGCCCTGCACTCCCGAGGCCCCGTCTGGGTGTCCACGGTCGACGGCAGCGCCGTGAACGCCGCCGCCGTCGCCACCTCGCCCAAGACCGGAACCATCCCCGAGCTGCTGCTGAAGTCGACCGCCACCCGCGGCGCCGGGGTCTTCGCCGACGTCTCCTACATCCAGCGCCTCGGCACCACCGGCGGCGTCGCCCCCACCACGGCCTGCACCGGCACCGACCAGGTCAGCGTCCCGTACACCGCCACGTACACCTTCTACAAGCCCACGGTGTGAACGCCCACGGTGCCAACGCCCGCCGAGCGAAAGCCCGGCGTGTGACGCGCTGAGATCAGCGGGCAGATCAGCGGGCAGAACTAGGGCAGGGGTCTCTCGGCGACGTCGAGGGGCCCCTGCCCCGCGTTGACCTCCTGTGACCTCCAGTGACCTCCTTTGCCGGAGGGCTGGGGCGCTCACCGCCCACGGAGCCGGTCGGACCGACGGTACGGAGCCGGTCGCGCCGACAGGTACGGAACCGCCCGGAGCGACGTGCGCGGAATCGCCCGGAACCCTCGCGCGTTGTGGTGAGTGGGCATGGACGCCGGTGGTGTGTGAACCGAGCGGCCCGAGTGACCGAGCTGACAGAAAAGTGGAGGGCCGCAATGGCTGCGCAGACACAGAGGGCCGTGCTGGCGGGCGGATGCTTCTGGGGGATGGAGGACCTGATCCGCCGACTCCCTGGCGTGACGGCGACCCGGGTCGGATACACCGGGGGAGACGTGCCGAACGCGACGTACCGTAACCACGGCACGCACGCGGAGGCCATCGAGATCCTTTTCGACCCCGCGGGGACCGATTTCCGTACGCTCCTGGAATTCTTCTTCCAGATCCACGACCCGAGCACCAAGAACCGCCAGGGCAACGACCTGGGCCTCAGCTACCGCTCGGCGATCTACTACGTGGACGACGAGCAGAAGCGGATCGCCGAGGACACGATCGCGGATGTGAACGCGTCCGGTCTGTGGCCGGGCGAGGTCGTCACCGAGGTGGAGCCGGTCGGCCCCTTCTGGGAGGCCGAGCCGGAGCACCAGGACTACCTGCAGCGTTACCCGGACGGTTACACCTGCCACTTCCCGCGTCCGGGATGGCGGCTGCCCGCCCGCGCGGAGGGCTGACCGCCCGGCGCCCCGCCGATCAGGCCCGCCGGTCACGCACCCTGTGGCCGGCGGGCCTCCTCGCGCTGCCGCAGGTCGCCATGGAGACGGGCGAACACCGCGCACACCAGCGGCATGACCAGCGGCGGCAGCAGGAGAAGGGCGATCGCCGACGGCAGGACCATCACCAGCACGCCGGTGATCCACACGTTGTCACCGCTGAGCCACAGCATGCCGAGCCCGGCGAAGTGGACCAGGGGAGCGGCCGCGTACAGGGCCAACGTGAAGACGAGTACGGCGGCTCCGGTGACCAGGGTGCCCAGGCCGAGGGTGCGCCATCGCGCGCGGCGGGTCAGTACCCAGGAGCGGCGCAACGCGGCGAACGGGGAACGGGCTTCCAGCACCGTCTCGGCGGTGGCCGCCGAGAGCCGGTAGTACAGCAGCGGGCCCAGGCACCACAGGGCGATCGGCAGCACCCAGCCCACCAGCGTGTACTGCGGGCTCGCGGTCTCGTGCAGGGCCGTGGGCTCGACGCCGGGCACCTTGCCGCCGTCGACGAGGCTCCACAGCACCAGGCCCACCATTCCCACGGCGCCCACGGCGAGCCCGGTCAGCGCGTTGACCGCGACGGCGGCGGGAAGGCGGCGACGGGTACGCCGCCACAGCTTGCGCAGGGTCAGCGGTCCGCCGTCGCGGGTGGCGTGGGCGTCGCCGACGGCGTACGCGCTGTGCAGCACGGACACGACGAGGAGTGCCAGGACGAGAAACAGCGGCAGCATCATGAGGCCGACCTCTGCCAGCTCGGGCCGGGCGTTCTCGGCGTAGGCCGAGTAGGAGTCCTCGTTGGCGATGTTGGCGTCCGCGTAGTCCCGTACGCCCTCGAAGGTGTCCCAGGCCGCCGCGAATCCGCCGGCCAGGATCGCGAGGCCGAGCACGGCCGTCAGGGCGGACACCAGGAGCGTGAAGCCGTACAGCGCGCGCCGGTGGCGCCCGACGACAGCGAGAGCGGCGCCCACGCCGCCGCTCCGCTGCCCGCCGGAGCTGTCATTCGGGCCGTCGGGCGCCCGGTCGTCGGTCGGCTGGTTTCCGTCGTACGCCATGGACTGGCCTGACCTCCGTGCGGTTCTACGCTGACGGCAGCCAAGACGCCGGACGGGCTCGTGGGGTTCCCGGGGACCGGGTCACCTAGCGGATGTCGTTGTCACCGGGTGCCGTTGTCGGGGAACGTCCACACGGCACGGCTGCCGGGGCCGACGGTGAGGGCCGAATGACCGATCCGCTCCACGTGCCGGTCCCGCACCGGCCGGTTGAGCGACATCTCGACCTGCCGCAACCCCGCCTGTTCGCGCGGGACGGCGGTGAACCGGAGGGTGGTGCCGCCACGCTCCGCGACGACGCCACCGCCCGTCACGGTCCGGACGCCGAACCCGCCGGCCCGCAGCAGCGGCACGGTGTCGGCGAGGTCGCCCTCGGTGACCGCGAGGTGGACGGAGGTCACGTCACGCATCAGGTGGGAGCGGTAGCCGTCGGGAAGGTAGCGTTCCCGGCCGACGTCACCGGGAGAACTCGCCGGCTCGGTCCTGCTGCGAGGATCGGCGAAGTACTCCGGCCGGTACTCCATCGCCCAGGCTCCGAAGGCGTCGTACTCGGTGGCGGTGAGGATGGCGTCGAACCACGGCACGGGCACCCCGTCACCGAAGTCCCGGGTCTGGAGGAACTCGATGGGATCGGCGACCCCCTCGTCCTTCAGCCGCTCGGTGACCGTCGCCAGGTCGCCCGCCTGCTCGGTCGAGAGGCCCAGACCGGCGGAGCCGAGGGTGCCGTCCTGGCCGGCGAGGTCACCGACCCCGAACAGTTCGAGGTACGTCTCGCGGCCGTACAGGTAGCGGCCGGTCCAGGTCTGGCCGCCGGTACCGGTCGTGGTGCGGACCTCGAAGTCGGCGAAGTCCCGCAGGTAGTCGGAGTGTTCGATGGCGTCGGCGGTCTCCCGGTCGAGGACGCCGTAGGAATGGTTGTAGAACAACAACTGCCGATCGTGCGACGACCCGCTCCCCTCGGCCTGCGCCGCCCCCGCACCACCCCCGATCGCACCGGCGAGGGCCAGAGCGAGCACGACGATCATCCGCAATGTTCGACGAATCAGCATGCAGGGAATCGTGATACGCCGAGGACGAGCCCGCTGCCCTTTTCAGACGAGCCTGAAAGGCTTGACAGCCGGCGGCCCGCCGGATGCGCCTTCCGTGCGCAGGTCGGCCGCCGCGGGGTAGGGACGCTCCTGAGGCAGCAGCCGGGCCGCCGAGTCGAGGTCTCCGCCGCTGACGAGTGCGTGGATCTCACGGGCGAGTGGGGTCACGTCATGGATGGCGACCGTCCACTCGTCGGCGTAGCGGCGCACGGCCTCACCGGAGAGACCGAGCTGAAGGGAGCGGTACGGCAAGGGGTTCAGGTGCAGATCCCGTTCGGGGTCCCACTGGATACGCGCAGGCGCCCGCTTGAGCTGACGCTGCCAGGTGGCGCGATCGGGGTGCACCCCGCGCACGTAGCTCGACAGACAGGAGTGGCGCAGTGCCCACTCGAACCCGTCACGGGTGATCTCGACGGCGAGGACGGTCTCCTGCCCCGCTTTCGTGCCCCAGCCGCAGCGGTACATCATCCACATGAAGGACGGCTTGATCCACGTCATGCGGTCACGCTTCCAGGCGGCGGGAAAGCGGCCCTCGCGGGCGGCGGGCAGGCCGATACCGGGGGTGTACGCCTGGTAGACGGTGATCGTGGATTCCGAGTGGACCGCACGGATCCGGCGGTGCGGTTCTTCCATGCCGTACAGAGTGGGGCCGGCCGCGACCGGACTGCTACTGGTTTTCGACCGCCGTTCACTGAGCTGCTTCGCAACGGGCGCTATGCGACATGGCCTGTGGTACCCGAACGGACCTTGCGGCGACGTGCCTTGAGACTTCCGTTGAGGAACCACTTCAATGGCACGGTGAACATGGCACCGATGGCCGACGGCCCAACTGTCGCGGGACGGACCTCACTCGGCGACGTCATCGAACAACTGAGGCGACACAGACCGGTCTTCCACTCCGAGGCCGACCTTCAGCACAGTTTCGCCCGGGCCCTGTGGGAGCTGACCCCAGACGTGCACTCCCGGCTTGAGGTGCCGCAGAGGCTGTCGGACAGAAGCGCATACCTGGATCTCCTGTGCATCGGCCCGTCGGCCCGTACCGCGATCGAGTTCAAGTACTTCACCCGCGGATGGACGGGCACGGCGGGCACTCCGGCCGAGGACTACGTCTTGAAGGGGCATGCCGCCACAGACCTCGCTCGTCTGAACTTCGTTCGGGACATAGCGAGGCTGGAGCACTTCTGCCGCCGGACGGACCAGAACGGTCTGGCCATCATGCTGACCAACGACGCGTCCCTGTGGAAGCCACCTGGCCCCGGCCGAGGGCCGACTCGGGATCGGGACTTCAGGATCCATCAGGGGCGTGAACTCGCGGGCACACTGTTGTGGGCCGAGGGCACCTACGAGCGGAACACGTGCGTGTTGCGGGGCGAGTACACGCTCGATTGGGAGCCGTACTCCGAACTGGGCGGAGCGGGGGGCGAGTTCCGCTTGGTCGCCGTCTCCGTCAGCCCGTTCCCGGACGGTGCTGACGAGTTGCCCGTGCACGTCCAGCGGTGCCCGCGCGAAACCGCCGTCGGGCGCGCCGGTCACGACTAGCCTCACGGCATGACGTCGGTTGACGAATGGCCGGACTTTCCCGAAGGGCTGGACCCCCGGAGCGTGTCCTTTCGGGAGGCGCGGTGCACATGGCACGGCCATCCGTGTCCGGAGCCGCCGGTCAAGGTGGTGCGGACCAGAAACGGGGCACGGTGGGCGGCGTGCTCACGGGCTGTGCGCACGATCGCTGCCGACCGTGGTGCCTGACTCGACCGGTGAGCCACAGGGGCGTTCTCGGCAGCTTGCGAATCGCCTCGGAGACTGCGATGCGTCAGCAGGCGACGGGCCCTCACTGCGGTGTGTCCCGGACGGGTATACGCGATCGGCATGAAGGGATCAGGGAGATGAGCGGTCGTCCCATGGAGGTGTCTGCTGATGTGCTGGAGCCGCTCAGGAAGCACTTGAAGGACCCCTGTTTCTCATTCGACGTGGGGCCGGGGTGGTGGTCGCTGGTGCTGCGGTGCCATGAGGCGGTCGTCGCGGAGTTTCCTGAGTACGAGCTTGTGGCCGTCAAGCAGAAGTGGGCTGTTCTGGCCTTCCAGGCGTTTCCGCGGGCACGGAAGCGCGGCTGGAACTGGACGTCCGAGGAGACGTACAGGCTCGACGAACTGGTAACTGAGTTCACGGCCGCCAGCGCGCACGTCTGCGAGTGCTGCGGCGCCGCCGGGAGACTGCGCGAGACCCGGCTGATAGAGCTGACGCTCTGCGACGCGTGCGAGTCCCTCGTCGGCACCGACGGCCGCTTGGAGTAGGCGACCGCCACGCAACCGTCACGCACAAGGCAGCCGACCGGATCAGGGCCGTCGGCTACCGCTCCGCGGTCCCGGGCGCCGGGGCGATACCCGTCGGGCAGGACGTTCCCCAGTTCGTCTCGAACGGGTCGCCCAGTTCGACCCCCGTCCCGCCCAGTCCGCAGTACCCGTCCGGGTTCTTGCTGCCCGACAGGTACTGCTGGTGGTGGCCCTCCGCCGGATAGAAGGGGCGGCCCTCCGCGGGCAGGATCTCCGTGGTGATCGTGCGGTGGCCCGAGTACGTGAGGACCTTCTGGTACGCCGTGCGGGAGGCTTCCGCCGTGACGGCCTGGGCCGGGGTGTGGGTGTAGACCGTGGAGCGGTACTGCGTGCCCACGTCGTTGCCCTGGCGGAAGCCCTGGGTGGGATCGTGGGACTCCCAGAAGACCTTCAGCAGGCTCTCGTACGGGATCACGGCCGGGTCGTACACCACACGGACCACCTCGGTGTGGCCCGTCAGGCCCGAGCAGACCTCCTCGTACGCCGGGTGCTCGGTGAAGCCGCCCTGGTAGCCGACCAGAGTGGTGAAGATCCCCGCCGGGAGCCGCCAGAACGTGCGCTCCGCGCCCCAGAAGCAGCCCATACCGAAGTCGGCGATCTCCAGGCCCTCGGGGTACGGGCCGAGCAGCGGGCCGCCGAGCACGGTGTGCCGCTCGGGCACGGAGTACATCCGCTCGGAGCGGCCCTGCAGCGCCTGCTCGGCGGTGGGCAGCTTCGGGCTACGGCTGTGCGGGAACACGGGCCCTCCTCGACGATGGGGCGACAGCGACAGCGACAGCGACAGCGACAGCGACAGCGACAGCGACAGCGACCGCGGCAGCGGCAGCGGCAGCGGCGGCGATGTCCGCGATGGCATCCGGCGGAGGAACGTCGTAGGTCCATCCGGCATTCCGAGGCGGCCCGGCACCGGCACCGGCCATCGGCCGCCGCCGGGACCGTCAGGCGCCCGCCCGGACCGTCGGGCCCCCGCTCAGTGCGGCAGCGTCGCCGGGCTCCCGCCGTTCGCCTCGTACCCCGCCACAGACAGGGCCCGGTACACCGCGTAGTCCGCCGCCGGGTCGGGCGTCAGGGTCCAGGGCAGGGCGCCCACGTGGCCGTCGACGTGCACCAGCTGGTTCATCGACTCGGTCCAGCGCTCGCCGCGGACCAGGAAGAAGATCAGCAGATGGCGGACGTGCGCCAGCATCGGGTCGTCCGCGCGGGCCGAGTGGACCGCGAAGAGCGCACCGTGGACCGCCTTGGTCACGACCTCGCTCTGGTAGAAGCCGCTGACGAGATTCACCTCGGGCAGGTGCTCGAAGACCGCGAACAGCGGCATCGCGGCGAGCAGGGAACCCCTGGGAGCGCGCGCGGCGGCGGCCTCCGCGAACGAGTACGCCGTCTCCCGCGAGCCGTGCCACTTCTCGCACCAGTAGTGCAGCGCCGCCAGATGCGCCCCCATGTGCGCGGGCGCCCGGTCCAGGATCTTCAGCCAGAGCTTCTCGAACTCCGGCTGCGAGTAGGCGAGTCCACGCGCCACGGAGAGCTCGATGATGTACGGGATCGGGTCGCCGGGAGCCAGCAGCGCCGCGTCACCGCAGGCCGACCGCGCCTCCTCCATGATGATCCGGAACTCGTCCGTCCCCGGTGACGACGTACGCCACGCCTGCTGCACCAGGAACTCCGCGTGCACCGCCGCGCCGCCCGCGTCCTTGGGCTGCTCGGTCCGCCACACCCGCAGCCACTGCCCGCCGGGGGTGTCGCTCACACCGCCGGGGCGCTGCTGCAGCTCCAGCGACGCGGCGCCCGCGAAGGCCTGCACGCGCTGCCAGCGCCGCTCGCCCTCCGCCTCCGTACCCGCGAGGAGCTGTGACGCCGCGCGGTAGTCCTGGCTGCGCTGCACCAGGTCGAGGACCTCAAGGAGATCCTGGTCGGGGCCGGGCATGCGGATGTCCAGCTCCTCCTGGCGCAGGAAGCCGTAGTTCGCCGGGTCGGCGGCGTCCGGGTCGCCGGGGGCGACCTGCTGGATACCGGCACGCCTGCGCATCATGATCGGCCCGACGGCGAACCCGATCATGAGCAGCGCCATCAGGACCCAGAGAATTTCCATGCCACAAGCGAACCAGACGCGTCCGACAATTGGCCAACCAGGGCGGCGACTCCTGTGGAAAACCTCGGGGGACGGACGTCCGTCGGCACAATTCCCGCGGGCGCACTACCCTCGGAGCCCATGAGCGACAGGCACATCAGTCAGCACTTCGAAACCGTGGCGATCCACGCGGGCAACACCGCCGATCCCCTCACCGGCGCGGTCGTCCCGCCGATCTACCAGGTCTCGACCTACAAGCAGGACGGCGTCGGAGGTCTGCGCGGCGGCTACGAGTACAGCCGCAGCGCCAACCCGACCAGGACCGCCCTGGAGGAGAACCTCGCGGCCCTGGAGGGCGGCCGCCGAGGGCTCGCGTTCGCGTCCGGGCTGGCGGCCGAGGACTGCCTGTTGCGTACGCTGCTCAGTCCCGGCGACCACGTGGTCATCCCCAATGACGCGTACGGCGGTACGTTCCGTCTCTTCGCGAAGGTCGTCTCGCGGTGGGGGGTGGAGTGGTCGGTCGCCGACACCAGCGACCCCGCGGCCGTACGGGCCGCCATCACCCCCAAGACCAAGGTCGTCTGGGTGGAGACCCCCTCCAACCCGCTCCTCGGCATCACCGACATCGCCGCGCTCTCGCACGTCGCGCGCGAGGCCGGCGCCAAGCTGGTCGTCGACAACACCTTCGCCAGCCCTTACCTCCAGCAGCCGCTCGCGCTCGGCGCGGACGTCGTCGTGCACTCGCTGACCAAGTACATGGGCGGCCACTCCGACGTCGTCGGCGGCGCCCTCGTGGTCGCCGACCAGGAACTGGGCGAGGAGCTCGCCTACCACCAGAACGCGATGGGCGCCGTGGCCGGCCCCATGGACGCCTGGCTGGTGCTGCGCGGCATCAAGACGCTCGCCGTCCGGATGGACCGGCACAGCGAGAACGCCACCAAGGTCGCCGAGATGCTCACCCGGCACGCGCGCGTGACGCGTGTCCTGTACCCGGGCCTTCCGGAGCACCCCGGTCACGAGACCGCCGCCAAGCAGATGAAGTCGTTCGGCGGCATGGTCTCCTTCCAGGTCGAGGGCGGCGAGGAGGCGGCCGTCGAGGTCTGCAACCGCGCCAAGGTGTTCACCCTGGGGGAGTCCCTGGGCGGCGTCGAGTCCCTGATCGAGCACCCCGGGCGGATGACGCACGCGTCCGTGGCCGGGTCCCTCCTGGAGGTCCCCGCCGACCTCGTACGCCTCTCCGTGGGCATCGAGAACATCGACGACCTCCTTGAGGACCTCAAGCAGGCCCTGGGATAACCCCTTGGCCTCACCAGCCGGTCAGCGGTGGAGTCGTCTCCGACGGCGGCTCCACCCACGGCTGGGCGACCGACAGCCACACCACGAGGGCCACGGTCGCCGCGAGCAGCACCAGCCACGTCAGCCGCCGGGCGATCGTCCGGCGGCGCAGTATCCGCCCGCCCCTGCGGACGGCCTCCGTGTGGAGATCCCGTGGTACGGGCGGCTGCGGTTCCTCCAGGATGCGCCGGACATCGGCCTCCCTGCGGCTGATCGGGCTCATGAAGGCACCACTTTCGCGATCGGCGGGGCGGCCTCCCGGGGCGGATGCAGCAACGTGGCCATGGCACGGGCACAGATCGTCCGTACGCGTTCGGTGGGCAGCCCCAGCAGCGCGGCGGCCTGTTCCTCGGCGACGCCCTCGTACATGCGCAGCACGACGATCAGCCGTTCCTGAGGGGTGAGGTGCCGCAGGGCGCTGTCGGGGGGCGGGCGGCCACGGAGGTGCGCCCGGCCGAGGCCGCCGTACTGATGCCAGGCCCCGCGCGCGAAGCGCACAGCCAGATACTGCCGGGTCCGGTCGTACGGGTCCTCGCCGTGCAGGCGGTCCCAGATGGCGTACGTGTGGGCCAGGGCCGCGGTGAGCAGGCGCCGCGCGCGCGGGTTGTCGTCCGGGGGCTCCGCGGTGAGCAGCGTGGCGGCATGCATCAACCGCCCTGCCGCGCCCGCGACGAACGCCTCGAACTCCCGGGCACGGCGGGCGTTCCGGAACGCCTGCCGTTCTCGCACCGCGCCTCCCGACGGTGGGAAACCGGACCCTGGAGACGTACGCCTAGGACAGCCGCGTACGTCGGACCCGATCTCATATGAGGCCAGGCGCGGGCCCCTGGTCAAGAGGGCGGTACGAGACGGTGCGGCCGGTTCCGTCGGCGCGGCCCGTGGGCGGCGGGGCGTGGTGCGGGCGGTCAGGAGGTCGCCGGTGCCTCTACGGACGGCGACGCGGCCATGCGGGTGGAGAGCGCGACATTGAAGCGGGTGAGCAGCGTGCAGAAGGCCTCGCGCTCCTCGGGCGACCACTCCTGGGTCAGTTCCGCCATCAACTGGCGCCTGGAGGAACGTACTTCCTCCAGACGGGAGAGTCCGCGCGGCGACAGCTGGAGCACCACTGCACGCCCGTCCTCCGGGTGGGAGGTGCGCTTGACGAGGCCGGTGTCGACCAGCGGGGCCACCTGCCGGGTGACCGTCGACGAGTCGATGCCCATGCTCGCGGCGAGCGCCTTGACGCCCATCGGACCTTCCTTGTCGAGGCGGTTGAGCAGCAGGTACGCGGCGCGGTCCATCGAGTTGCGCACCTGCCCGACTCCGCCGAGCCGGGTCTGTTCGGCACGGCGGGCGAACACCGCGACCTCGTGCTGCAGCGTTTCGAGAAGACCGGTGTCACCGACGGTCGTCATGTCCATCGACATTTCAGGTGTTGTGGGCATGGCCGGGGGCTCTATTCATGCGTGGGGCTGGGTTGGGGGACAGAGTACGCGGACGGGGGGCGGGCCGTACCGGCGCTGAGGAAACCCGGTCTCGGACGTTGGTCACGTCCGATGTGGCGCGGTATGAACTGCGAGACTGACGGTCATGAGCTATCGCACGGCTGACTCCTTGCCGCTGGTGACCCTCGACGATGTGCGCGGAGCCCAGAAGATGCTCTCGGGCGTGGCACGGATGACCGCCATGGAGGGCAGCAGGCACCTGTCCGGGCTGGTGGGAGCGCCGGTCCACTTCAAGTGCGAGAACCTCCAGCGCACCGGTTCGTTCAAACTGCGCGGCGCGTACGTGCGGATCGCCGGGCTCCTTCCCGAGGAACGGGCCGCCGGAGTGGTCGCGGCCAGTGCCGGCAACCACGCGCAGGGCGTCGCCCTGGCCTCCTCGCTGCTCGGTGTGCGCTCCACGGTGTTCATGCCCTCGGGCGCCCCGCTGCCGAAGGTCGCGGCGACCAAGCACTACGGCGCCGAGGTGCGCACGCACGGCACGGTGGTCGACGAGACGCTGGCCGCCGCGCAGGAGTACGCGGCCGAGACGGGCGCCGTGTTCATCCACCCCTTCGACCACCCCGACATCATCGCCGGGCAGGGCACGGTGGGCCTGGAGATCCTGGAGCAGTGCCCCGAGGTGCGCACGATCGTCGTGGGGATCGGCGGTGGCGGTCTCGCCGCGGGCATCGCGGTCGCGGTGAAGGCGCTGCGGCCGGACGTGCGGATCGTGGGCGTGCAGGCGGCGGGCGCCGCCGCGTACCCGCCCTCGTTGGCGGCCGGGCGTCCGCTGTCGGTCGAGAACCCGGCGACGATGGCCGACGGGATCAAGGTCGGGCGCCCCGGGGACGTGCCGTTCGGGATCATCGGCGATCTGGTGGACGAGGTCCGTACGGTCTCCGAGGACGCGCTGTCGAGTGCGCTGCTGCTGTGCCTTGAGCGGGCCAAGCTGGTCGTCGAGCCCGCCGGCGCGAGCCCGGTCGCGGCGATCATGAGCGAGCCGGACGCCTTCGAGGGCCCGGTCGTCGCGGTGCTGTCCGGCGGGAACGTCGATCCGCTGCTGATGCAGCGCATCCTGCGGCACGGCATGGCCGCCAACGGCCGCTACCTCGCGGTCACGCTGCGGCTGACGGACCGGCCCGGCGCTCTGGCCACGCTTCTCGGGGTGTTGTCAGTGGTGGACGCTAACGTCCTCGATGTGAGCCACGTACGGACCGATCCACGGCTCGGGCTCACGGAGGTGGAGGTCGAGCTGCACCTGGAGACGAAGGGGCCGAAGCACTGCGCCGAGGTGAACTCGGCGCTGCGGCGAGCGGGTTACACGGTCATCGACTGAGCAGCACGGTCGTCGGCCGGGGTCGCGGCCGGGTGCGGACGGGGCCGGGAGCGGACGGGATCCGGGTGGGACGAGCAAGTGCGGAAAACCACTTGAGGAAACGCGATACATCGCGTTATGGTGTGTCTCTCGTCACGGGCCGTGACCGCACGAACCATGACCGCACGGGTCATGAGCGCATGGGCCATGACCATACGAGCCTTGGCCGTCCGCGCGGGCGAAATATTCGCTCGCCGGATGGGGCAAAACAGGCGAAACTAGTCGCCTTGTTCATACTTTCCGCAGGATCCCCAACCCTTGGGAGACTCACATGCCAGGCGCCATCTACGCCGAAGGCCTGGTGAAGACCTTCGGCGACGTAAGGGCTCTGGACGGCGTCGATCTCGATGTCCCGGAGGGCACGGTCCTCGGCCTCCTCGGGCCGAACGGAGCGGGCAAGACCACCGCCGTCCGCTGCCTCACCACCCTGCTGCGGCCCGACAGCGGCAGGGCGACGGTCGCGGGCATCGACGTGCTCAAGCACCCGAACGAGGTACGGCGCTCGATCGGTCTGTCCGGCCAGTTCGCCGCGGTCGACGAGTATCTGACGGGCCGCGAGAACCTCCACATGGTCGGCCAGCTCTACCAGATGCGGGCGAAGCAGGCGAAGGTCCGCGCGGTCGAGCTGCTGGAGCAGTTCAACCTCACCGAGGCCGCCGACCGGACGGCGAAGACGTACTCCGGAGGTATGCGCCGCCGGCTCGACCTCGCGGCGGCGCTCGTCGTCTCGCCGCCGGTCATGTTCATGGACGAGCCGACGACCGGCCTCGACCCGCGCAACCGCCAGCAGCTGTGGGAGGTCATCAAACAGCTGGTCTCGGGCGGTACGACGCTGCTGCTCACCACCCAGTACCTCGAAGAGGCCGACCACCTCGCGCACGACATCTGCGTCGTCGACCACGGCAAGGTCATCGCCCGCGGCACCTCCGACCAGCTCAAGGCCCGTACCGGCGGCGAGCGGGTGGAGGTCGTGGTGCACGAGCGCGAGCACATCGCGACCGCCGCCGAGGTCCTGCGGGGCTTCGGCAAGGGCGAGACCACCGTCGAGGACCACACCCGCCGGCTCACCGTGCCCGTCTCCGGCGGAGCGAAGCTCCTCGCGGAGGTCATCCGCGAGCTGGACGCCCGCGGCATCGAGATCGACGACATCGGTCTGCGCCGCCCCACCCTCGACGACGTCTTCCTGTCCCTGACGGGCCACCTCGCCGAGCAGAAGGACGCGGAGAACGGCGAGAGCACCGACACCAAGGGACTCAAGGGGTCCAAGGGATCCAAGCGCAAGAAGGAGGCCGCCAAGTGAGCGCCGTCACCGATCCCGTGCGGACCGTGGCCCCGGGAGGCTCCCTCGGGCAGTCCGTCCGGGACTCCATGGTCGTCGCCAAGCGCAACCTGATCCGCATGACCCGGATCCCCGAGATGATCCTGTTCGGCATCATCCAGCCGGTGATGTTCGTGGTCATGTTCACGTACGTCTTCGGCGGCTCGATGCAGATCGGGAGCACCACCGACCCGGACGTCTACAAGAACTTCCTGATGGCGGGCATCTTCGCGCAGACGGTCACGTTCGCCACGGCGGGCTCGGCCGCCGGCATCGCGGACGACATGCAGAAGGGGCTCGTCGACCGCTTCCGCTCCCTGCCGATGGCCCGCGGCGCGGTACTGACCGGCCGCACCGTCGCCGACCTCGTACAGACGGCCATCACCCTGCTCGTCCTCGCGATCGTCGCGCTGCTCGTGGGCTGGCGCACCGGTTCAGCGGAGCCGACCAACGCCGCCCGGGTCATGGGCGCCTTCGGTCTGCTGCTCCTCCTGGGGTACGCGTTCACCTGGATCGGAGCCCTGATCGGTCTGTCCGTGCGCACCCCCGAGGCGGCGACCTCGGGCGGGATCATCTGGCTGTTCCCGGTCACGTTCATCTCGAACGCCTTCGTGGACTCCAGCCAGATGACTCCCTGGCTGCGGCACATCGCCGAGTGGAACCCGTTCAGTGCCACGGTGCAGGCGTGCCGCGTGCTGTTCGGCAACCCGGGTGTCGTGGAGTCCGGCGCCTGGCCCATGCAGCATCCCGTCTGGGCCTCGGTGATCTGGTCCGTGCTGATCGTCGTCCTCTTCCGGACCCTGGCGGTGCGCAAGTACCGCAAGGCGGACGGCTGAGCAGGCACCGCTGAATAGGCCGGCTGAACAGGACCGGCTGAGCAGCCACGGGGGAAGCCCCCGGCGCGCAGGCACGGCGAAGCCCCCGGTGCCCAGGCACCGGGGGCTCTCGCCAGGACGACGCGCCGGACGGGGTTACGCGGCGTACGGCTTGGCTTCGAGGACCTTCACCGAGGCGAGCTTGCCGTTCGGCAGCTCGTACTGGGCGTCCTCGCCGATCTTCTTGCCGTTCACACCGGAGCCCAGCGGGGACTGCGGGGAGTACGTCTCGATGTCGGAGCTCGCGTATTCGCGCGAGGCGAGCAGGAACGTGAGCGTGTCGTCCTCGTCGCCGTCGAAGGCGATGGTCACGACCATGCCGGGCGCGACCGCACCACCGGCCGACGGAGCCTCGCCCACCTTGGCGTTCTCCAGGAGCTGGGTCAGCTGGCGCACCCGGAGCTCCATCTTGCCCTGCTCCTCCTTGGCCGCGTGGTACCCGCCGTTCTCACGCAGATCGCCCTCCTCGCGCGCGGCCGCGATCTTGGCTGCGATCTCCGTGCGCGCAGGACCAGACAGGTGCTCCAGCTCGGCCCTGAGCTGGTTGTACGCCTCCTGGGTCAGCCAGGTGACGTTCTCGCTGGTCTGGGTCACAGGTGCTCCTCGTAGGTACTGGGAATACAAAGCATCGCCCTACCCAGAAGAATGTTCCTTCTCGGGTGGGCGAAACCACGAGCCTAACAATTCACGGGGCGAAGGGGGAGGACATAACCCATCAGAATTACGTCCACGCAGGTCACTGCGGAGGTGCCGGGAGTGACATCCGTCAGTGTCGTGTGTGACCCCGTGCGGACGGTGGGTCGCACGGTCCGGCAGGGGCCGAAACGGGCCCGTCCGACCCGTCCGGCGACCGCGGCCCGGCAGTCAGTCCGCGTGACAGCCGAGAAGCTCCGCGGTCGTGCCGGGGGCCGTCGTGCGGAGCGTGAGGACCTTGTCGACACGGGTCGAGTCCTGGTCGAAACGGAAGTCGGCGCGGCCCACCTCGGAGCCGTCCTCGGCCTGGGAGCGGATCGTGCAGTAGCCCGTCACGCCCGAGTCCTTGCGGACTTCCAGATGTACCTTCACCGCGGAGTCCGAGGCGTCGAAGCTGATGACCTCGGCGCTGATCTTGTTGCCGGCCACGTAGTGGAAGGCGAAATAGCCGATCAGCGCGAGCAGCGCCGCTCCGAGCACGGAACCGATGATCTTGAGTTTGCGGTCGGAGCGCTCGTCCGCGGAGCGACCGTACCGGCCCTCGGGCAGCTGCACCGTACTCATGATCGTCCTTTCCGAGGCGGGTGTGCCGGGCCGGGACCCGGAATTTTTTGCCCGCCGGTTCGGTCACTATAGAAGCTCCCACCCGTCACCCGACCGCCGCCCCTCATCGACGTCCCTACGGGACGACCCCTACGGATTGCGCCGTTTCACACGGGGGCGCCGACTTACTGAGGATTGAGTCTTGACTGACCAGCTGCGACTGATGGCCGTTCACGCCCACCCCGACGACGAGTCGTCGAAGGGCGCGGCCACCATGGCGAAGTACGTGTCCGAGGGGGTGGACGTGCTGGTCGTGACCTGCACGGGCGGGGAGCGCGGCTCCATCCTCAACCCCAAGCTGCAGGGCGACAAGTACGTCGAGGAGCACATCCACGAGGTGCGCAAGAAGGAGATGGACGAGGCCCGCGAGATCCTCGGCGTCAAGCAGGAGTGGCTGGGCTTCGTGGACTCGGGCCTGCCCGAGGGCGACCCGCTGCCGCCGCTGCCCGAGGGATGCTTCGCCCTGGAGGACGTCGACAAGGCCGCGGGCGAGCTGGTCCGCAAGATCCGCTCGTTCCGTCCGCAGGTGATCACCACCTACGACGAGAACGGCGGATACCCGCACCCCGACCACATCATGACCCACAAGATCTCGATGGTGGCGTTCGAGGGCTCGGCCGACACCGAGAAGTACCCGGAGTCGGAGTTCGGCCCGGCGTACCGGTCGCAGAAGCTCTACTACAACCAGGGCTTCAACCGCCCGCGCACCGAGGCGCTGCACCAGGCCATGCTGGACCGGGGCCTGGAGTCGCCGTACGGGGACTGGCTCAAGCGGTGGGACGAGTTCGAGCGCACCGAGCGCACGCTGACCACGCACGTGCCGTGCGCGGACTTCTACGAGATCCGCGACAAGGCCCTCATCGCGCACGCCACGCAGATCGACCCCGACGGCGGCTGGTTCCGCGTCCCGATGGAGCTCCAGCGGGAGGTCTGGCCGACGGAGGAGTACGAGCTGGCGAAGTCCCTCGTCGACACATCCCTCCCCGAGGACGACCTCTTCGCGGGCATCCGCGACAATGCCTGATATGAGCGCAAGCCTGGCACTGACGCACCTCGTCCCCCTGGCCAAGGAGGTCGACGAGAACAAGGTCACCCCCGGTGTCCTCGGCTTCATCGTCTTCGCGGTGATGGCCCTGGCGGTCTGGGGCCTGATGAAGAGCATGAACCGGCAGCTGGGGAGGGTCGACTTCAAGGAGGACGCCGACCCCAAGGCGGCCCCCTCCGAGAAGGCGACGGCTGGCCCCGGCCCGGCGTCCTGACCCGGTGAGGCGGCGATCCGGTGATGCCCCGAGGGCATCACCGGATCAGCGGCACCCTGGGGACCCCGCACGGGCCGGCGCCCTCACGCCCGCTCCGCCGTGACCGGCACCCCCATGACCTCCCGCGCATGGCGGTTCGGGACCATTCCCAGGCGCCAGGCCTGCCAGCCGGCTTCCAGTTGGACTCCTCGTTCGAGGAGCAGCTGGTACGCCTCGATGTAGTCGTCCAGTTTTCCGTCGCGGGCCGGATGGCCGGTGCGGGACAGCTGGGACAGCTCCTCCTGGGCGACGGCCGTGCCCACCTCGACGCCTCCGGGGGAGGCGTACGGCAGGAGCGTGCAGCGCAGGAAGCGGGCCCAGTCCTCGCCGCGGCGGTCGCCGTAGGAGGCGAAGAGCGAGGCCGCCTCGTCGCACAGGGCCAGCGCCGGCTGCGTACGGGCGTTGCCCGCGTCCACCACCGCCAGTTCCAGGCAGGTCCACGCCTCCCCGTGGGCGACACCGATCCGGTGGAAGTCGGCCCGGGCGTCGACCAGGAGCTGCCGGGCGAAACCGGAGTTGCGGAGCGAGCCGGTCTGCGCGGCCCGCTGGTCGCGCGTCACCCGCGCCGAGTGGTGGCGGGCGCAGGCCAGACCGTAGACGTCGCGGATCCGCGACAACATCGTCCGGGACCGCTCCAGCTCACGGACCGCCTGGTCGAGGTTGCCCGTCTCCTCCAGCGCCTGGCCCAGGTAGTAGACCGTCCAGGCCTCGCCCCGGGCGTCCTCGTTCTCGCGGTGGCGGGAGGCCGCCTGCCGCAGACCGTCCACGGCGGCCGACGGATCGCCGTCGACCAGCCGGGCCCGGGCCAGCTGGGTCAGCGCCCAGGCCTCCCCGCGGGGGTCGCGGGTGCGCCCGTACAGGTCGAGGGCGTCGCGGAGTTCGGACTCGGCACGCGGTACGTCGCCCATGCGCAGGCCCAGCTGGCCGAGCTGGTAGTGCGCCCACGCCTCGCCGTGCACGGACTCGCCCTCGCGGTGCAGGTCCAGGGCCCGGGTGAGCAGGTCGAGCGCCTCGCGCAGCCTCGCCCGGTCGCGCTCCACGGCCGCCAGCGCGTGCATCGTCCAGGCCCGGTCCGCCGCGAGGTCGGGGGAGGCCTGCAGGTCAAGGGCCTCCTGGAGTTTCGAGGCCGCCTCGGTGAGGTTGCCCTGGTGGTGGAGGGTGATGCCGAGCGAGCACAGCGCCCGGGCCGCGCCCGCGTCGTGGTGGGCCTCGAAGTAGAGGTCGACCACCGACGTCAGCGTCGTACGGGCCTTGTCGAGTTCACCGAGCTGACGGGCCGCGATGCCCGTGCGCCACTGGACCGAGCGCACCAGCAGCCCCTGGTCGACGGCCTGGGTCAACTCGCTGATCTCGCCCAGCCGGTAGAGGTCGCCGCGCAGCAGGCAGTAGTCGCACAGAGCGCCCAGGAGGTTGAGCACCGCGGCCTGGTTCACGCCCTCCGCGTGCCGCAGCGCCGCCGTGATGAAGCTCGACTCGTCGTCCAGCCAGCGCAGGGCCGCGTCCAGCGAGGTGAACCCGTGCGGCCCGAACTGGTCGGCACGGGTCGACGTCTTGCCGTCGACCAGGCGGATCACCGAGTCGGCCAGCTCCCCGTAGTTCACGATGAGACGTTCCTGCGCGGCCGTGCGCTCGGCCGGGTCCTCCTCGTCGAGCAGACGGGCCTGCGCGAAGGCCCGTACGAGATCGTGCAGGCGGTAGCGGCTGCCGCGGACGTGGTCGATCAGACCGGCGCGGGAGAGGGCTTCCAGATGGCGGGTCGCCTCCGGCTCGTCCGTCGCGAGCAGGGCGGCCGCGGCGGCGGCGCCCAGCGAGGCGCGGCCCGCCAGGGCGAGCCGCCGCAGCAGCCGCCGCGCCGGGTCGGGCTGGTCCGTGTAGCGCAGCCACAGCACCCGTTCGACGGGCTCGACCGGGCCGTACGCCGCCAGGTCGGTGGCGAGCCGGCGGGGCGTGCGCGGGCCGAGGGACGAGCCGGCGACGCGCAGCGCCAGGGGCAGCCCGCCGCACAACTCCCTGATCTCGTCGGAGGCTTCGGCGTCGTACGGGGAGGAGTCGTCCTGGGCGGAGGCCTTCAGAAGCTCCTCGGCGCCCGGCGCGGCCAGCGGCTCCACCGCGAGCTGGTGCACCCAGGCGGGCAGGTCGGCGGGCAGGTCGAGGGGTTTGCGGGCGGTGACGACGACCAGGCTGTCGGAGCGCTCCGGCACGAGGATGCGGACCTGCTCCAGGTCGCTCGCGTCGTCCAGCACGATCGTGACGGGCAGGCCCGTCAGATGCTGGTGGTAGAGCTCGGCGAGCCGCCGGACCTGCTGGTCCTGCGAGGAGCGCTCGCGGAAGAGGAGTTGCTCGCGGGGCGCGCCCAGCCGGTTCAGCAGGTGCAGCAGCGCGTCGCGGGTGGTCAGCGGCGGCTCCTCCGGGCTGTCGCCCCGCAGGTCCACCACGCACGCGCCGCGGAACTGGTCCTTCAGCTCGTGCGCGGCGCGCACGGCGAGGGTGCTGCGGCCGGAGCCCGGCGCGCCGTGCAGGACGACCACCGTCGGCCTGGTCTCCGTGCTCGCGCGGGCCGCGTGCACCCACTGCGCGATCCGCAGCAGTTCCTGGCGCCGGCCCGCGAACGGCCCGACCGGCTCCGGCAGTTGCCCGAACGACTGCTCCAGGACGCTCCGCCGGCGGGCCGCCGCGCTCTTGTCCGTACGCCGCAGCTGGGGCGCGCCCTTCTTCGCTCCGGTGGCCGCCTTGAACACGCGCTGCTGGTCGAAGAAGGGCCGGATCCCACGGACCTCCAGGGCGGTCAGCCAGGTCAGGCGCAGCTGTTCGGGGCCGCCGGGCTGGCCGAGGGCTCCCGCGCGGCGGCTCGCGGCCGGCAGATGGGAGGCCGTCACCTTCGCCACGGTGGCCGCGGCGCCCGTGGCGCCGACGATCACGCCTGCGCCCACGGCCGTGCCCCCGCCGGTGCCGAGTGCCAGGTCCGCCACCACGGCCGCGAGCGCCGCGACGGCCGCGACCAGCAGGGGAGTTCCGGCGCCCTCGCGCGCGTAGCGCTGCCCGAAGGTCAGCCGGCCCGCCTCCGCCTCGTCCGCCGCCTTCGCGTAGGCCTCGTACTCCTCGGCGGCCGTCTGCGCCATGGTGTCCAGCGCGGCCCGCGCCCGCGACAGCAGTACGTTCCCGTCGACCCGCCCGCCCGACCGCCGGACCTCCTCCTCCACGGCCCGGACCAACAGCCGTTCGGCCTCCGCCCGATGGCTGTCCCGCATTTCGCGTCCCCCTCCGCCGACAACGGCTTTCCTGGTCAAGTGTCCTGCGGATGAGCGGGGAAGGCGAGAGAGCCACTGGCGCGTTCCCTGGCATGCTCACGCCCGTCCGGGCAGTCCGGACCCGGTACCCACCGCCCGCCGGAAACCCAGTACCTACCCCTGCCGGACCCCGATGATCCGCCGCGCGCCCCGGTGATCCGTCACGCGCGACCGGTGTGATCCGCCGCGCGTCCCGTGATCCGCGCCGCGTCCCGGGTACTGCGGCAGGATGGACCCCATGCCGAACCGACTGGCCCACGAGACGTCCCCCTACCTCCTGCAGCACGCCGACAACCCCGTCGACTGGTGGCCCTGGTCGGCCGAGGCCTTCGAGGAGTCGCGCAGGACGGGCAGACCGGTCCTGCTCAGCGTCGGTTACAGCAGCTGCCACTGGTGCCACGTGATGGCTCACGAGTCGTTCGAGGACCAGCGGACCGCCGACTACCTCAACGCGCACTTCGTGAGCGTCAAGGTCGACCGCGAGGAGCGGCCCGATGTCGACGCGGTGTACATGGAGGCCGTGCAGGCGGCGACCGGGCACGGCGGCTGGCCCATGACCGTCTTCCTCACGCCCGACGCCGAGCCGTTCTACTTCGGTACGTACTTCCCGCCCGAGCCCCGGCACGGCAGCCCCTCCTTCCGGCAGGTCCTCGAAGGCGTCAGCAGCGCGTGGACCGACCGACGGGACGAGGTCGACGAGGTCGCCCGGAAGATCGTGCGCGATCTCGCCGGCCGCGAGATCGGCTTCGGCGACGCACAGGTGCCCGGCGAGGGCGACCTCGCGCAGGCGCTGCTCGGGCTCACCCGCGACTACGACGCCACCCACGGCGGCTTCGGCCAGGCGCCCAAGTTCCCGCCGTCCATGGCAGTCGAGTTCCTGCTGCGCCACCACGCCCGCACCGGGTCCGAGGGCGCGCTGCAGATGGCCGCCGACACCTGCGAGCACATGGCCCGCGGCGGTATCTACGACCAGCTCGGCGGCGGCTTCGCCCGCTACTCCGTCGACCGCGAGTGGGTCGTGCCCCACTTCGAGAAGATGCTCTACGACAACGCGCTGCTGTGCCGCGTGTACGCACACCTGTGGCGGACCACCGGCTCGGACCTCGCCCGCCGGGTCGCCCTGGAGACGGCCGACTTCATGGTCCGCGAACTGCGCACGAACGAGGGCGGGTTCGCCTCCGCGCTGGACGCCGACAGCGACGACGGCACGGGGAAGCACGTCGAGGGCGCGTACTACGCGTGGACTCCGCAGCAACTGCGAGAGGTGCTGGGCGACGAGGACGCGCAACTCGCCGCCGACCACTTCGGCGTGACGGCGGAGGGCACCTTCGAGGAGGGCGCCTCGGTACTTCAACTGCCGCAGAACGAGGGCGTGTTCGACGCCGAGCGGATCGAGTCCGTCAAGGTCCGGCTGAAGGCGGCGCGCGACGGCCGGCCCGCCCCCGGCCGCGACGACAAGGTCGTCGCCGCCTGGAACGGTCTTGCGATCGCCGCACTCGCCGAGACCGGCGCGTACTTCGACCGGCCCGACCTCGTCGACGCGGCGCTCGGGGCGGCCGACCTCCTCGTGCGGCTCCATCTCGACGAGCACGCGCGGCTCGCCCGTACCAGCAAGGACGGCCGGACCGGCGCCCACGCGGGGGTGCTGGAGGACTACGCGGACGTCGCGGAGGGCTTCCTCGCGCTGGCCTCGGTCACCGGCGAGGGCGTCTGGCTGGAGTTCGCCGGCTTCCTGCTCGACCACGTCCTCGTGCAGTTCACCGACGAGAAGTCAGGGGCCCTGTACGACACGGCGGCCGACGCCGAGAAGCTCATCAGGCGCCCGCAGGACCCGACCGACAACGCCACGCCCTCCGGCTGGAGCGCGGCGGCCGGAGCCCTGCTGAGCTACGCGGCCCAGACCGGTTCGCAGGCCCATCGGACCGCCGCGGAGCGGGCGTTGGGCGTGGTGAAGGCGCTCGGTCCGCGCGCCCCGCGGTTCATCGGCTGGGGACTGGCCACCGCGGAGGCCCAGTTGGACGGGCCGCGCGAGGTCGCCGTCGTCGGACCGGGTGACAATCCGGCCACCCAGGAGCTGCACCGCGCCGCCCTGCTGGCCACCGCGCCCGGCGCCGTCGTCGCCGTGGGCACTGCGGACAGTGACGAACTCCCCCTGCTCGCAAACCGATCTCTTGTCGACAATGAACCAACCGCGTATGTCTGCCGTAACTTCACCTGTGACGCCCCGACGACCGATGTCGACCGCCTCCGGGCGGCACTGGGGCGCTGAGCAGGGGAAACACCCGGCACGCCGAGGCTCAATGTGCGCAGGTGTTCGGATACGTCCCACTAGTCGACCGAGCATTCCGAAACACGCTATTTATCAGAACACCTCCCGGACTTCACAGAATCCCCATAGTCTCTGTCCCGGACACGACAGGAGTTACTCCCTGTCGTGACAGGGGGTTCTGGGGATCCTGGGGGGATCTTTTGCTGGCGTCTGTCTTCATCGCTGTCGTTTCGCTCGCCCTTTTCTGGATGGCTGCTTTCACCCTGTGGTGGCAGATGCACGCGTGGCGCACGCCCGAGGTGCTCGCCTCCACCCGGTTCAGCAGTCCGGACGGGGGCGAGCACGTGTCCTTCTCGCTACTGCTGCCCGCGAGACACGAACAGGCCGTGCTCGACCACACCATCCAGCGCCTGCTGGAATCCAGCCACACCGACTTCGAGATCATCGTGATCGTCGGCCACGACGACCCGGACACCACCGCGGTGGCCCGGCACGCCGAGGCCCGCGACCCGCGCGTCCGCGTGGTCGTCGACACGCACGAGAAGAAGAACAAGCCGAAGGCCATGAACACGGCGCTGCCGCACTGCCGCGGCGACGTCGTCGGAGTCTTCGACGCCGAGGACCAGGTCCACCCGGAGCTGCTCGCGCACGTCGACCACGCCTTCCGCACCACCGGCGCGGACGTCGTCCAGGGCGGCGTCCAGCTCATCAACTTCCACTCCAGCTGGTACAGCCTGCGCAACTGCCTGGAGTACTTCTTCTGGTTCCGCTCGCGGCTTCATCTGCATGCGCAGAAAGGTTTCATTCCGCTTGGCGGAAACACGGTCTTCGTCCGCACGGACGTCCTGCGGGAGGCCGACGGCTGGGACCCCGACTGCCTCGCCGAGGACTGCGACCTGGGCGTACGCCTGTCCAGCGTAGGCAAGAAGGTCGTCGTCGCGTACGACTCCGACATGGTGACCAAGGAGGAGACACCCGGCAGCCTGATGTCGCTGCTCAAGCAGCGCACCCGGTGGAACCAGGGCTTCCTGCAGGTCTACCGGAAGAAGGACTGGAAGCAGCTGCCCGGCTTCGGCCGGCGACTGCTCGCCCGCTACACCCTGATGACGCCGTACCTCCAGGCGATCTCCGGCGTGATCATCCCGCTCAACGTGGCCGTCGCGCTCTTCCTCGACGTCCCCGTCGGCATCGCCTTCATCACCTTCCTGCCGGCCGTCACCGCGTTCGTCACCTTCGTCTTCGAACTGGTCGGACTGCACGACTTCGGCAAGCAGTACGGGCTCCGCGTCCGCTTCGTCCACTACCTCAAGCTCGTCGTCGGCGGCCCCTTCTACCAGGTGCTCCTCGCCGGAGCGGCCGTCCGTGCCGTCTGGCGCGAGCAGCGGGGCCGCAACGACTGGGAGTTGACCAGCCACGTCGGCGCACACCTCACCGACACCGGCAACGACCTCGGCAAGGACATCGGCAACGGCGCCGACATCGAACCCGACACCCTGACCGGCGCCGACACCGATGCCGACACCGAAGCCGCGGCCGTGGCCCGCGGGTCCCGAGAGGACGTTCCTGCGTGACCTCCACCCTTCCCGCGGTGACCACCCCCAAGGTCCCCGCGCAGCGCACACCTGTCCCCAAAACCGGTTCGACCCCTCGAACGACGCCGTCCCGACCGCGCGGTTCGAAGGCCGACCTGATCCTGTGCGGCGTACTCCTCGTGGTCGTCATGACCGTGCAGGGCTGGAACATCGCCGACTACCCGACCCTCAGCGACGACGAGGGCACCTACCTCGCCCAGGCCTGGTCCGTGCAGCAGGGCGACGGCCTCGCCCACTACACGTACTGGTACGACCACCCGCCCCTCGGCTGGATACAGATAGCCGTGCTGACCTGGATCCCGTCCCTGATCAGCCCCGAGTCGATGACGGTCGGCTCGATGCGGATCGTGATGCTCCTGGTCAGCGCGGTGAGCGCGGTCCTCGTCCACGTACTGGCCCGCCGACTGTCCCTGCCCCGCTGGGCGGCGGCGCTCGCAGTGCTGCTGTTCGGGCTCTCGCCGCTGTCCGTCGTCCTCCAGCGTGAGATCTTCCTCGACAACATCGCGGTGATGTGGACGCTGCTCGCGTTCTGCCTCGCCGCCTCCCCGAGCCGCCACCTCTGGCACCACTTCGGGGCGGGACTCGCCGCGGCGGCCGCGGTCCTCACCAAAGAAACGATGATCTTCGTCCTGCCCGCCGTGCTCGTCACCATGTGGCGCCACAGCCACCGCGACACCCGCAAGTTCGCCCTCACCGGAGCCGTCACGGCCTGCGTCCTGATCGGCATGTCGTACCCGCTCTTCGCCCTCCTCAAGGGCGAGCTGTTCCCCGGCGCCGGACACGTGTCGCTGTGGGACGGGCTCGAATACCAGCTGACCAGGCCCGGTTCGGGCTTCATCCTCGACACCGGCTCCGGCTCGCACGAGGTCCTGCGGTCCTGGCTCTACTACGACCGCATCCTGCCGCTGGGCGGCCTGGCCGGAGCGCTGCTGCTCCTCGTCACCTGGCGCTGGTCGGTCACCGCGCGGGCGCTCGCCGGACCCGCCCTGACCGTCGCGATCCTCGCCCTGGTAGCCCTGCGCCCGACCGGCTACCTGCCAGCCATGTACGTCATCCAGGCACTGCCGTTCCTCGCACTGGTCCTCGCCGGAGGCACGGCCAGCGTCGCGCACGGGGTGCTGCGCAGACGGCGCGCCGCCGACGAGAGCACGTACGTCACCCGGGGCCGGTACGCGGTCGCGGCGCTGCTCGTCGCCGCCTCGGCCGTGTACGTCGTGCCGCGCTGGTACGACGGAGCCCGCACCGCCGTCACCACCGACGCCAACGCCCCCTACCGGGCCGCGTCCCAGTGGCTGGCGACCGAGGTCGAGCACCCCGAGGACACCCGGGTCCTGGTCGACGACGCGCTCTGGCTCGACCTCGTGCACGCCGGCTACCGGCCCGGCCTCGGCGTCATCTGGTTCTACAAGGCCGACCTCGACCCCGCGGTGACGAAAACCATGCCGCGCGGCTGGCGCGACCTCGACTACGTCGTCGCCTCCCCGACCGTGCGGCGCGACGCCGTCGACCTGCCCAACGTCAAGCAGGCGATGAAGCACTCGACCCCGGTCGCCACCTTCGGCGAGGGCCCGGACCGCATCGAGATCCGCCGGATCGAGGGCGGCGGCCCGGAGAGCAGGGCCAGCAGGGCGAGCACGGCGAGTGGCGCAAGCACCACGGGCGCGGCCGACTCCGCCGACGCGGCGGCCACGGAAGGCGGCGACCGATGACGTACGAGTCCATCGTCCCGGGGGAGCTGAGCGACCCGGCGCTGCGCGCGGCCTCCCCGCTCCCCGAGCCGGGCGCGGTCACCATCGTCGTGCCGACCTTCAACGAGTCCGCGAACGTACGCGAGTTGCTGCGGCAGATCACCGCCTCGGTGCCCGGGCGGCTGCCCTGCGAGGTCGTGTTCGTGGACGACTCCACCGACGACACCCCCGAGGTGATCCGTGAGGCCGCCCGGGACTGTCCGTACCCGGTGACGGTGCTGCACCGCGAGGAGCCCGTCGGCGGGCTCGGCGGGGCCGTCGTCGAGGGCATCCGCGCGGCGACCTCCGACTGGATCGTCGTCATGGACGGCGACCTGCAGCATCCGCCGTCCCTGGTCCCGGAGCTGGTCGCCGCGGGGGAGCGGGCGCCCGCCGGGCTCGTCGTCGCCTCCCGCTACATCAAGGGCGGCAGCCGCGAGGGACTCGCGGGCGGCTACCGCATCGCCGTCTCGCGCGGCGCCACCTGGCTGACCAAGACGCTGTTCCCGCGCCGGCTGCGCGGCATCAGCGACCCGATGAGCGGCTTCTTCGCGATCCGCCGCAGCGCGGTCACCGCGGACGTCCTGAAGCCCCTCGGCTACAAGATCCTGCTCGAAATGGCGGTACGGTCCCGGCCCCGCCAGGTCACCGAGGTGCCGTTCGTCTTCCAGGACCGGTTCGCCGGCGAGTCCAAGTCGAGCGCACAGGAGGGCCTCCGCTTCCTGCGGCACCTCGCCGGACTGCGCACGGCCTCACCGGTGGCCCGGATGGTGGTCTTCGGGCTGATCGGTGCGACCGGCTTCCTGCCGAACCTCTTCGGCCTGTGGGCCCTGACGGCGGCCGGGATGCACTACCTGCCCGCCGAGATCGTCGCCAACCAGTTCGGGGTCGCCTGGAACTTCCTGCTCATCGAGCACCTCTGCTTCCGGGACCGACGCCGGCACCGGCACTGGTGGGACAGGGCCGGCCGGTTCGCACTGCTCGCCAACGCCGACCTGGTGCTGCGCATTCCGCTGATCGCGCTGCTCGTGGGCCGGTTCGGCATGAGCGCGCTCACCGCCACGGCACTCGCCCTGGTGACCACCTTCGTCCTGCGGTTCGTGGGCACGGAGGCACTGGTCTATCTGCCGCGGAAGGGAGGGCGCGCAACAGACACGGCGGCCGAGGAGAGCCGCCGCGCAAGGAGCCGCACAGCAAGGAGACCCAGCTGATGTTCCGCAGACCCGCTCCGAAGCCCGGACGACCCGACCGTCCAAGACATCCCCTGCGCCCGACCCGCCGCACCACCCTGCTGGCCGTGGGAGCCCTCACCTCGGGGCTGCTCCTCTCCGTCCCCCAGCCCGCCTCCGCCGCCAACCTCGTGAAGAACCCGGGCTTCGAGACCGCGGGCACGGGCGGCGACGGCATGCCGTACTGCTGGGAGAAGTCCGGCTGGGGCGACAACGACTTCACCTTCTCCACCGTCGGCGGCGCCCACACCGGCTCCAAGGCCATGAAGGTCGAGCTGACCCGCCGTACCGAGGGCGACCGCAAGGCGCTGATCACCGAGTCCGCCGAGTGCGCGCCGGTGGTGAGCGTCGGCAAGCAGTACGACCTCGGGCTCTGGTACAGGTCGACGACCCCGGACACCTCCCTCACGCTCTTCCGGCACGACACGACCGCCGGCTGGCAGTACTGGACGGACCTCAAGACGCTCCCGATCAGCGCGGGCTGGTCCGAGGCGACGGTCCGTACCCCCGAGGTCCCCGCGGGCACCGACCGCATCAGCTGGGGTGTCTCCGTCTACGGCACCGGCTCCGTGACCACCGACGACTACACGATGGACCAGGTCGCCGACCCGATACCCGATCCGGTGTGCACGGGCACGGCCGAGCAGTGCGCCGACGGCCGCTGGGACGTCCTGCCCACGCGGAACCCGGTCCGCTCCATGCACTCCGTCGTCCTCAACAACGGCAAGGTGCTGCTGATCGCGGGCTCGGGCAACAGCGAGGAGATGTTCGAGGCGGGCACGTTCACCAGCGCCGTCTACAACCCGGTGACCGGCACGTACAAGCAGATCCCCACGCCGAAGGACATGTTCTGCGCGGGCCATGTGCAGCTCGACGACGGCCGGGTGCTGGTCATGAGCGGCAACAAGGGCTATCCGTCCGCCGACGGCACGGTCGGCTACCAGGGCTACAAGGACTCGTACACCTTCGACCCGGTCACCGAGACGTACAGCAAGACCAATGACATGAACGACGGGCACTGGTACCCTTCGGCGACGATCCTCGGCAACGGTGACGTGATCTCCTTCGGCGGGCTGAAGGAGGACTCGACCGGGTCCGTGACGGCCGAGCGCTGGTCGGACGCCGAGAACAAGTGGCTGCCGCTGTGGCAGGTCAACCAGACCTGGTCGTACTGGGGCCTGTACCCGACGATGGTCCTGATGCAGGACGGCCGCCTCTTCTACACGGGCAGCCACACCTTCGGCAACAACATCCCCGGCACCGGCTCGGCGATCTACGACTACGACGCCAACACCACCACCCAGGTCCCCGGCCTGCAGCGCAAGGACGAACGCGACCAGTCGGCCAGCGTGCTGCTGCCCCCGGCCCAGGACCAGAAGGTCCTCACCATCGGCGGCGGCAACATCGACTCGAACCCCGACGCGAACCGGCTGACCGACGTCATCGACCTCAAGTCGGCCGACCCGGCGTACGTCGCCGGTCCGCCGCTCCCGCAGGGCACTGTCGACCTGGGCAACGGCAAGGTCCCGCAGACCGGCGCCCAGGGCAAGATGTACGTCTCCGCGGTGCTGCTGCCCGACGGGAAGGTCCTGGAGACGGGCGGCGCCCTGCACAACCGCGCCGACCCGGTCCACGAGTCGTCGCTCTACGACCCCGCGACGAACACCTTCGACCCGGTGGCCGCCGACCCCGAGGCCCGCGGCTACCACTCGTCCGCGTTCCTGCTCCCCGACGGCCGCGTGATGGCCACCGGCGACAACCCGGGCAACGGCACCTGGAACCACAACGTGTCCGTCTACACCCCGCCCTACCTGCTCAAGGGCCCCCGCCCGGCGATCACTTCACTCATCGACAACGAGTGGACGTACGGGGACACGCAGCGCATCACGGTCGACCGGCCCATCGCCAGGGCGGAGCTGATCCGCCCGGCCGCGGTGACGCACTCGTCCGACCCGAACCAGCGCTTCGTGGACCTGCCGCTCTCGGTCGACGGCAACAACGTCGACCTGAATGTGACGAGCAACCCGAACCTCGCCCCGCCCGGCTGGTACATGCTCTTCGCGGTCGACGCGAACGGCGTGCCGTCGGTGGCGAAGTGGGTCCACCTCCAAGGGCCGACCGCCCTGGCCGCACCCTCGGGCCACGTCCACTCCTTCGCGGACTCGCTGGAGGGGAAGGTCGAGAAGCCCCGCAAGAAGCGCGCCTCGGCGAAGGTCAGCCCGACCATTGCCGGGTGCGACCGCCACTACGGCTCCGCCAACGTCTGCGTCCCGACGGCGTTCCCGGCCAAGGTGAAGAACACGACGGCGTCCCGCTGCGCCTGGCTGAAGTCCAATGACTACGGCCCCTTGAAGATCAACGGCAAGGACGATCCCCTGCGCCTGGACCGCAACGGGGACGGCACGGCCTGCGGAAGGGGGGATGTCAGCCGCTGAGGTGCGGGCGCGTCGTGGCTGGGTGCGCAGTTCCCCGCGCCCCTAAAGACGCCGGTCGCGCCCCAGCCATATGGCACACGCGCCGGACGGGCTGATTTTTCAGCCCGTCCGGCGTTTGAGGACGAGGCCGTCCAGGCCGAAGGGGGGGGCCTGGGGGCGGCAGCCCTCAGAGGATGGGCCGGGCTTCAGCCGAGGCGCTTCACCAAGGCCCGGTACTCGTCCCACAGTTCGACCGGCGTGTGCTCACCGAACGTGTTCAGGTGCTCGGGCACCAGCGCCGCCTCCTCACGCCAGACCTCCTTGTCGACGGTGAGAAGGAAGTCGAGGTCGGCCTCGGAGAGGTCGAGACCCTCCGTGTCGAGCGCGCCCTTCGCCGGCAGCACACCGATCGGCGTCTCGATGCCCTCGGCCCGCCCGTCGAGCCGGTCCACGATCCACTTCAGGACCCGGCTGTTCTCGCCGAAGCCGGGCCAGACGAACTTGCCCTCGTCGTTCTTGCGGAACCAGTTGACGTAGTAGATCTTCGGGAGCTTCGCCTGGTCCTTGCCCTTGGCGACATTGACCCAGTGCCCCATGTAGTCGCCCATGTTGTAGCCGCAGAACGGCAGCATGGCGAAGGGGTCGCGGCGCAGCTCACCGACCTTGCCCTCGGCGGCGGCGGTCTTCTCGGAGGCGACGTTCGCCCCGAGGAAGACCCCGTGGTTCCAGTCGAACGACTCGGTGACCAGCGGCACGGCGGTGGCGCGGCGGCCACCGAAGAGGATCGCCGAGATCGGCACGCCCTTGGGGTCCTCCCACTCGGGCGCGATGATCGGGCACTGCGCGGCGGGCGTGGTGAAGCGGGCGTTCGGGTGGGCGGCCGGGACGCCGGACTCGGGGGTCCAGTCGTTGCCCTTCCAGTCCGTCAGATGGGCGGGCGTCTCCTCGGTCATGCCCTCCCACCACACGTCGTTGTCGTCGGTGAGGGCGACGTTGGTGAAGACGGAGTTGCCCCACAGTGTCTTCATCGCGTTGGCGTTGGTGTGCTCACCGGTGCCGGGCGCGACACCGAAGAAACCGGCCTCGGGGTTGATGGCGTACAGCCGGCCGTCCTCGCCGAAACGCATCCACGCGATGTCGTCGCCGATGGTCTCCACGGTCCAGCCGCGGACCGTCGGCTCCAGCATCGCGAGGTTCGTCTTGCCGCAGGCGCTCGGGAAGGCGGCGGCCACGTACTTCGACTCGCCCTGCGGGGGAGTGAGTTTGAGGATCAGCATGTGCTCGGCGAGCCAGCCCTCGTCACGGGCCATGACGGAGGCGATACGCAGGGCGTAGCACTTCTTGCCGAGCAGCGCGTTGCCGCCGTAGCCGGAGCCGTACGACCAGATCTCGCGGGTCTCGGGGAAGTGGGAGATGTACTTCGTGGAGTTGCAGGGCCACGCCACGTCCGCCTCGCCCTCCTGCAACGGCGCCCCGAGCGTGTGCACAGCACGCACGAAGAACCCGTCGGAGCCGAGTTCGTCCAGGACCGGCTGACCCATCCGGGTCATGGTGCGCATGGACACGGCGACGTACGCGGAGTCGGTGATCTCGACGCCGATGGCGGAGAGGTCGGAGCCGAGCGGGCCCATGCAGAAGGGCACGACGTACATCGTCCGGCCGCGCATCGAGCCGCGGAAGATCCCCCCGTTGCCCTCCTTGCCCTGGAAGACCTCCCGCATCTCGGCGGGGTCCTTCCAGTGGTTGGTCGGGCCCGCGTCGGCCTCGTCCTCGGAGCAGATGAAGGTCCGGTCCTCGACCCGGGCGACATCGGTCGGGTCGGAGGCGGCGTAGTAGGAGTTGGGGCGCTTGATCGGGTCGAGCTTCTTGAAGGTGCCCTTGCGGACGAGCTCCTCGCTCAGTCGCTCGTATTCGGCCTCTGAGCCGTCACACCAGACCACACTGTCCGGCTGCGTCAGTTCGGCGATCTCGTTGACCCACGAGATCAGTTCCTGATGGTTGGTGGGGACGGTGGAAGAGGGAGCCGCGATGTCGCGCGCCACGATCGCTCCTAGATGAGGGGTTTTTGTTTTTTGTGCCCCGTGGGGGCTGCGACCCGGATGCTTCACGTAATCGATGATCACCGATCCTGACCGACCTTTATCGATCTTTTCGGTGGATATCGATCTTCCTGGCGCTCATCCGGTGCCGACCGCACTCATTTGATCATCCGACGGGCGCGCGCATATGTCCAGAGGGCCTCACACCTGAGCAGCGTGAGCATCACCACTTGTTGCCGCACGCGTGAGAAGTGCTCTTCCTGCCCACCTGGCACTTCGGCTCGGCACCCTCGTGAGAGGCTGGCCACTCGGCGTGCTTCCGGCGGTCGGCTGATACGTAACTTACGGTTCCGTAGGTACGATGGATCCATGACTGCGCCCAGCCCCGACGCCTCAGCGGACACGCCGGTAGTCGACCGCGTCGCCGAAGCGCTCTCCCTGCCGCACCCCGTCAAACCGAGACTGCGCGGCTGGCTGCATGCCGGAATGTTCCCGGCGGTCCTCGTCTCCGGCCTGGTGCTGACGGCACTCGCCGGCTCGACCCGTGCCCGAGCGGCCTGCGCGATCTTCGTCCTGACGGCCTGCCTGCTGTTCGGGGTCAGCGCGATCTACCACCGCGGCACCTGGAGCCCGCGCATGGACGGCGTGCTGCGCAGACTCGACCACGCGAACATCTTCCTCATCATCGCGGGCTCGTACACACCGCTGACGATGCTGTTGCTCCCGGAGAGCAAGGGGAAGTGGCTGCTGTGGGGCATCTGGGGCGCGGCGCTCGCGGGCATCGCCTTCCGTGTCTTCTGGATCGGCGCGCCCCGCTGGCTCTACACCCCCTGCTACATCGCGATGGGCTGGGCCGCCGTCTTCTTCCTCCCCGACTTCATGCGGGCCGGAGGCATCGCCGTGCTGGTCCTGGTGATCGTGGGCGGACTTCTCTACAGCGCCGGCGGCGTGATCTACGCACTCAAACGACCCAACCCGTCACCGCGCTGGTTCGGCTTCCACGAGGTCTTCCACTCGCTCACGCTCGCGGCGTTCATCGCGCACTACATCGGCATCTCGATGGTGGCCTACCAGTACGGATAGCCACGGCAGTTCTCCGGCAGGGGCCCCACCGCATCGCGCGGCGGGGCCCCTTTCGCATGCCCGGGCCCCGGGCCCCGGGCCCCGCGCCCCGCCCCGCCAGGGGCGCGGGGAACTGCGCGCCCTCGGCCCTCACGCCCGCAGCCGACGCCCGACCGCACCCTGCATCCCACCTTCACGCATTGACAGCGGCTACCTTTTGAGAGTTACTCTCATTTCATGGTTACTGTCACCAAGCAATCCGTCCCCGCCGCACTGGACCCACGCCGCTGGTGGGCCCTGGGCGCCCTGGTCGCGAGCATGCTCGTCCTCGGCTTCGACATGACGATCCTCAACGTGGCGCTCCCGACGATGGCCGGTCAGCTCGGCGCGAGCACCGGTGAGCAGCAGTGGATGGCGGACGCGTACATCGTCGTGTTCGCGGCGCTGATGCTGCCCGCCGGACTGCTCGGCGACCGGTTCGGGCGCCGCCGCATGCTGATGGCCGGACTCGGCGTCTTCCTCGCCGGTTCGCTGGTCGGCTCCCTCGCCGGCGACGTGACCTGGGTCGTCGTCGCCCGCGCGGTGATGGGCGTGGGCGCCGCGCTGGTGATGCCGCTGTCCATGTCCGTCCTGCCCTCGCTGTTCCCGCCCACCGAGCGCACCAAGGCGGTCGGCATCATCTCGGCCGCGGCCGCGCTCGGCATGCCGCTCGGCCCGATCATCGGGGGCTGGCTGCTCGACCACTTCTGGTGGGGCTCGGTCTTCCTGATCAACATCCCGATGGCCGCGATCGGCATCACCGCCTGCCTCTTCCTCCTCCCGGAGACCCGCGACCCCGCCTCTCCCAAGGTCGACGTGGTCTCCACCGTGTTCACCGCGGCCGGACTGGGCGCCCTCATCTACGCGATCATCGAGGCGCCGACCCGTGGCTGGGGCGACCCCCTCGTGCTCGCCCTGATCGCCGGAGCCGTACTCCTGCTCACCGCGCTGGTCCGGCGCGAACGCCGCTCGGCCCGCCCCATGCTCGACATGTCCCTGCTCACGCACCGCGGCTTCCTGCTCAACTCGGTCGCGGCGACGCTCGTGATGTTCGTCCTGTCCGGCCTGATGTTCGTGCTGCCGCCCTATCTGCAGGCCGTCCTCGGCAACGACGCCTTCGGCACGGGTGTCCGCCTGCTGCCGATGATGGGCGGCCTGATGGTCGCCGCCAGGGCGGCCCAGCCGGTCGTGGAGCGGTTCGGGGCACGGGGCGTGGTGAGCGCCGGACTGGTGGTGCTGGCCTTCGCCGCGTTCCTCGGGAGCCGTACGACGGTCGAGTCCGGGTACGGATTCACCGCGCTGTGGCTGTCGGTCGCGGGCCTCGGCTTCGGCTTCGCGATCGTCCCGGCGATGGACGGGGCCCTCGGCGCCCTGCCCGCGGACCGGGCGGGCAGCGGGTCCGGGCTCCTCATGACGCTGCGCCAGGTCGGCGGGGCGATCGGCATCGCACTGCTCGGCAGTCTGCTGGCCGGAACCTTCCGGGACCGCCTCGATGTGACCGGACTGCCCGAGCGGGCGGCGGACACGGCGGGGGAGTCCGTGGTCGCGGCCCATCTCGTCGCCGACCGCACCGGTGCCGCCGATCTGCTGACCTCCGCGGACACGGCGTACGTCCACGGCATGGGCCTCGTCCTGCTGGTGTGCGGGATCGCCTCGCTCGTCGCGGCGCTGCTGGCGGGAGCGTTCCTGCCGAACGCGGACACGGAACACTCGGACGCGGCGGACCCGGACGCGGGGGACTCGGGTGTCACCGGCCCGGACACGACTGTTCCGGACGCGACCGGCACCGCTCTGGGCGCGACCGGCGCCGTAGCAGCCCTCCAGGACGTCGCCGGTCCGGACATGACCGACTCGGACGTGACCGACTCGGACGTGACCGACTCGGACGTGACCGACCCGGACATGGCACCGGCCCCGGCCGATGGCCGACAATGACCCCCATGACGGCCGCACGTACTCCGACTCCCGCCCCCCACGCCCAGCTGGGACTTCGTGAGCGCAAGAAGATCAAGACGCGCACGGCCATCCGTGACGCGACGTACCGGCTGATCGAGGACCAGGGGTACGACGCGACGACGATCGAGCAGATCGCCGAGCTGGCCGAGGTGTCGCCGTCCACGGTCTTCCGCTACTTCCCGACCAAGGAGGACATCGTCCTCACGGACGAGTTCGACCCGCTCCTGGTGGAGGACCTGCGGGCCCGTCCGGCGGACGAACCGTGGCTCGAATCCCTCAGGCACGTGTTCCGGAAGTCCATCGCCTTCGGCACCTCGGAAGAACCCGAGGTGACCCGGCTGCGGACCCGGCTGATGGTCGAGGTGCCCTCCGTGCGTTCACGGATGATGGAGAGCATGTCCGTCACCGGGCATCTGCTCTGCCAGGTCATCGGCGAACGCACCGGCCGGGCACCCGACAGCTTCGAGGTGCGCGTCTTCGCGATGTCCCTCGTCGGCGGTCTGATGGAGGTGACCCTGTACTGGGCCGAGCACCGGCACGAGGACGACCTCGGTGACCTCGTCGAGCGGGCCCTGAACGTCCTGCAGCACGGGCTCGCTCCGGGGAAACCCTGAGGCCACGGGCCCGGCCCGCATGTCATCCTGACCCGGTGAACGGACCGGAGATCCACGTCGAATTCGCCCCAGGACTACGGGTGTTCGTCCCGCACGGACGCCGGGCGGGGGCCACGCCCGTCGCCACCGACGGCTCGTCCACGCTGGGCCATGTCGTCGAGTCGCTCGGCGTTCCGCTGACCGAGGTCGGCGAACTCGTGGTGAACGGCCGCACGGTGGCCGTCTCGCATCTGCCGGCGGCGGCGGACTCCGTCGAGGTACGAGCGGCAGAGCGCCCCCAGCCGGTCCCGGGCGCCCCTTTGCGTTTCCTGCTCGACGTCCACCTCGGCACGCTGGCGCGCCGACTCCGACTGCTCGGTGTCGACGCCGCCTACGAGTCGCTGGACATCGGCGATCCCGCGCTCGCGGCGAGGTCGGCGGCCGAGCGGCGGGTCCTGCTGAGCCGGGACCGGGGGCTGCTCAGGCGCCGGGAGCTGTGGGCCGGGGCGTTCGTCTACAGCACCCGGCCCGACGAGCAACTACGGGACGTACTGGGCCGGTTCGCGCCCGAACTCCGGCCGTGGAGCCGGTGCACCGCGTGCAACGGACTGTTGGCGGCGGCCTCCAAGGACGAGGTCGCCGAGCAGCTCGAAGGGGGGACGCGACGTTCGTACGACGTGTTCGCGCGGTGCGGGGAGTGCGGGCGGGCGTACTGGCGCGGGGCGCACCATGAGCAGCTGGAGGCGATCGTGGGACGGGCGGTCGCGGAGTTCGGCGCCGGGTGAGCCCCGCCCCTCCTCCGTCGGGCCCTCGGCTACGCCCGGTCCTCCAGATAGCGGGTGTGGGATTCCTGGCGCCGGGCCTCCGTCTCGCGCAGCCCGGCGGCCAGCGCCTCCGCCTCCTCGTGCAGCAACCCCAGCTGCCGTTCGAGATGCCGCTCGGGCGCCTCCGTACCGGGCGCCAACCGCGCCCACCACCGCGTCCGTACGAACGTGTCGACGGCCTCCGGGACATCGGTCCGCACGGCCCGGGACAGCGCGTGCACCCCCTCCGGGTCGCGCGCGAGGATCTCAGCGACCCACCCGGGGTCGAGGAGCGCCGTCAGCAGCTCGGTCAGCTCGGTGAGCCGGCCGGCGGCCGCGGGCGGCAGCTCGACGTCCGCCAGGTAGGCCCGAAGCTTCCCGAAGTCCTCACGGATGCCGTCCAGTTGGGCGGAAGGATCCGGGAAGTCCGGCAAGGGCGGCCGCTCCGGCGGGGCGACCAGCGCACCCGCGCCGTACAGGCCCGCGACGACGACCGGCCAGTACACACCCGCCACTCCCGCGAAGGTCAGCCCGAGACCGGCGATCCCGCAGGCGCTCCCGGTGAGGTTCTTTCGGGACTCCAGGTAGCCGAGAAACCTGTTGGCGGGAGACTTATTGGTAGCCACGGATCTCCTCGAAGGCGCCGTCGAGCGAGCCCTTCCGGGCGTCGAAGAGACGGCCGCCGGTCAGGTCGGCGATGTGTTCCAGCTCGCCGCGGTCGGAGTCGCCGAAGAGGATCGGGAAGACGGGGATCCGCCGCTCGTCCCCGGACAGCCGGCCGTAGAACCCGTCGAACTCCGCCGGGCCGGCGCCCTCCGTGTTCTCGCCGTCCGTCATCAGCACGACCGACGTGAACGTGTCGTCGTCGGCCCCCAGATGCTCGTACGCCTTCTGCAGCGACGTGTAGATCGCCGTGTCGCCCTCCGCGGTGAGCGCCTCGGTGTCACGCCGGATCGCGTCGAGCCCCGAACGCGGGTCCCCGGGCCGCACCACATGCGTGCGTACGCTCTTGACGGCCGAGCCGAACGGCATGAGCGTCACCTCCTCGCGTTCGCGGAAGTCGCCGGTGAGGTCGGTGAGCGCCTTCTTCAGCCGGCCGAGCCGCCCGTCCTCACGCATCGAGCCCGAGGTGTCGAGCACGTACACGGTCCGGGAGGGGCGGCGCAGCTTGTTCTCGTAGGAGTCGAGGAGCCCGTCGGCGACGGAACGGCCGCCCGGGAACGGCAGTTCGCGCCGCCGGGAACTGTCGAGCCCCGCCGCGAGCGGCACGGAGGGCACGACGGGCCGGCGCAGCGTCCGGTCGGTGATCAGCCGCTGGGTCGCCGGGGTACGCAGGGCCTCGGTGAGCCGGCGGACGTCGTCACGGACCTCCTGACTGGTGGACGCGAGCGAGGACAGCGGATAGTCGGCGGTGACGACGCCGTCGCGCGGGCGGATCACCGTCAGGTCCTTCCTCGACTTCAGCACCGACTCGTAGTTGAGCAGCGCGTCGACGTCACCGCGCCGGTCGTACGCCTGGGCCAGCCAGCCCGAGGACCCGGACGTCAGCTTCTGCCCCTTGAAGAACTCCGTCAGCCGGGGCGTCGCCTCCTCCACATCCGCGTCCGTCAGCGCCGACTGGGCGTCGGAGAGACCCGAGGCCACCGATATGAGGGTGGAGAAACCCGAGTTGGAGCGGGACGGGTCGGTCATGCCGTAGGTCAGCCCGTCGTCGCGCACCGCCTTCTCGATGTCGGCCCAGGTGACGTCCTGCGGCTTCCAGCCGAGCTTCCGTACGGTGGCGTTCTTCACCCCGATGGCCAGCGGGCTGGACATCACCGGGGTCTGGGACACGACCTGCTTCGCTGCGGCGGGAGTGAGACGCAGGTAGTCGTTGGAGGACAGCCAGATCGCGTCGTACACGCCCTTCGCCCTGCCCTTCGCCAGGAGGTCGACCGCGTCGAGTGTGCCCATGTAGGTGGGCCGGACCGTGATGCCGGTGTCCTTGTGGACCTGGTCCAGGACGCTCTTCATGTCGACGAGTTCGCTGGAGGCGAGTACGCGGAGGGTGCCGGGTTCCGGCTCGTTGTTCGAAGCGCTCGGCTCTTCCACGGCCGACGTGCATCCGGCTGTCACCAATGCCAACGCGATGGCGGCTGCGGCCAGGCGGGTGGTCCGTGCCCACCCTCCCCCACGCTCGGCTCCGCTCGTGCGGGGGCCCCATCGCCCTGCGGAACGCCTGCCCACAGTCGGGTTCACCCAAGCCCCCCTTCCAAGGCGCCCTGGGAGCGGCTGCGTTCCAAGTACGTCGTGGCGTGCTGGAGTTCCGCGGTCAGGGACTCCACCGTCGCGGCCATCGTTTCCGTGGCCTGGGCCTTGTACGTGTCGATGGTGTCGAGGGTCTGGTAGATCTGCTGGAAGGCCGAGCGGAGGGTCTCCGCCCCCACGGCGGGGTCGGCCGCGATGCGCTGGATCTCGCCGCTCTGGGTGGCGAGCATCTCCGCGTTGCCGCGGATGAGGTCCTCCGTCGTGCCGCGCAGCGCGTTGACCTGCTCGACGACCTTGCGCTGGGTGTCCAGGGCGGAGGCGAGCATGACCGAGATGCGCAGCGCGGAGACCGTGGTGGTGGCCGCTCGGTCGACGCCCTTGATCAGCTCCTCGTTGTTGCGGCGGACCACGTCCATGGCCAGATAGCCCTGGGCGCACACCGCGAGCTGGGTGAGCAGGTCCTGGTGCTTCTGCCGTACGGGGAAGAGAACGTCGGCGCGCAGGGTGTCCGCCTGCGCGGGATCCAGCGCCTCCACCCCACCGATGTGGCCCTCGACGGCCGCGTCCAGGGCCTCGGTCAGGACGACGTACTCCTGGAGTTTGCCCATCGAGTCCCACAGACGGACACGCTCGGTCTGCAGGGCCGCGTTGTCGCGCCGCAGTTCGTCCTGGCCGCCGCGCAGCGAGCCCACGATCTTGTTCAACGTGCCCTGCGCGGAGGCGTACTTGGCCACATGGTCACGGAGTTTGTTGCCGCCCGGCAGCCGGGACAGCAGCTTGCGTGCCCTGCCGCCGGGCAGCTCGCGCGGGTCCAGATCCTGCACGGTGCGCCGGAGTTCGACGAGCGAGGACGAGACGCGCGACTGGGCGTCCTCGCCGTTCGCGGGAAGGGCGCGGACCGTACGCTCCAGCATGCGGTTCGACTGGGCGGCGGCCCCGCGCATCTCGCCCGAGCCGAGTGCGACGATCTCGCCGATCTTCCCGGCGAACTGGGGGGAGCGGGCGTCGAGCGCGGCGAGCCCGTCGACGTACTCGGCGGCCTTGCGCGCCATGTCCGTACGTACGGAATCGTCGACCGGCACGAGCCCGCCGGCCTTCTCCTTCGGCACGGCCGCGACGGCCTCCGGAGGAGTGAGAGTGAAGGTGTCCTCGGTGTTGCCCACTTGCTGTTCCCCCTAGTCCCGGGCCCGGCGCGCCATCTCGTGCAGCACCTTGGAGGCGGGCACGGGCACCTGCCGGACACCGGTCAGCTTCTGGTTGAGATACGTGGTGTGGGCGTCGGTGGCCGCCGTGAACTCGACGGCCGCGCCCTGGGGCCTGAACCCGTGCCGCACCGCGAGCCTGCGCAACTCCTCGTCGGTCCCCAGCAGTTCACCGAGGGCGCGGCCCTCCGCCGTGAGGGGGACCACTGTGTGATCGCTGTTGGCGGTGGTGTCCGGGTAGAGAACGACCAGGTCGTCGGCACCCTGGCCTTCGGCGAGGAGCGCGGCGACCTGGGACTCGTACACGAGGACCAGCGGGTTTCCGACGCCGCTGACGAAGTCCCGGAAGGCCGCGTCCGTGCTGGTCTGCTGCGACCCCTGGACGCTGATCAGTTTGCGCATCAGGGGCGCTGTACGGTCGACGGCCGCGGCGCCGTCGGCGACCCGGCCGCCATCCGCGACGTAGGAGGCGGCGGCGAGATACAGGGCGCCCGAGTTCGAACTGGTCGGGTCGGTGGTGGAGATGAACAGCGTGCCGCTCAACTCACCATGCTTTCCGGCCCCTTTGAGCTGCTGCCAGGTCCGGTCGCCCCCGGCGGCCTTGAGATAGGCGCCCATCTTGAGGGTGCCGTTGCCCTTCCCGCCCAGCGTCGCGAGGCCGTTGTCCGCCAGTACTCCGGCGGCGCTGCGGTGCGCCACGACCACGAGCGGCGAGTAGAAGGGGCGCGGCAGGGGCTGCCGTACGTGGTACTTCGAGGCCAGTTCCCCGGCGGGCGCCTGACTGGAGGGGAACGTGAAGTCGTACCCCTTGAGGTCGAGTCCCTCCATGGCCCAGGACCCGGAGGTCTCCGTCTCCACGGTGTAGCCCCTGGCAGCCAGGGCCTTCACCACATCAGGGTCGGCGAAGAACTCCGCCTTCTCCGACCCGATCACTCCTCGCACGGTCTTCGTTGCCGTGCTGCTGTCCTGCTCTTCGCGGCCCGCTACGACGGCTGCTGCCACTCCGCCGATCAGGAATACCGCCAGGACGATGGCGATGATTCGTCTCACACCCGGAGCCTGCTCCCGGAACCCGACGTTCCTCGCTGCTTCGGATGAACAGGGGGTGACCACCCCATCCCAGTACGCAACCGGAACGCCGGCGTCCTATCAGGCCAGGGGTGCCCCGGTGGGGGCGGGGGAACGGCGCGACAGGCCCTCACCGACCCGCTCGGGAAGAACAGCCGGACGCACCCGGAAGAAGAGGCCGCGCTCAAGAACGAAAGGACCCCACCCCTCAAGGGTGCGGCCCTTCCGACATGCGTGGCACCCGGCCCGCACGTCGCTGCGGGTGCGCGCGGACCGGGGCCGACAGGGGAAGCCCGAGGGCTTCGAAGCCCTCGGCTCAGAGGGCGGTGAGGGCTGACGCCGGCGCCGCCAAGGCCGCCGCGTGCACATCCATGCGCTCGGCGGCCAGGATCGCGCCCGCGGTGTCCGCCCGGGACGCCGCGACGACGAGAGCGCGCCCCGCAAGGGCGTGCGCCCGCTGATGCAGAGCGGCGGGCAGCGGCCCGCGACCGGTGGCGGCGACCGCCGCGCGGGCCGGCGCAAGCCCGCCGCGCAGCCGGGTCACCTGCTCGGCCAGCCGCTGCGCGGCGACATCGAGCTCGGCAGACGGTTCGAGGCCACGGAGCTCGTCCGTGACCGCGAGCAGGGCCGCCAGATGACCGGCGAGCTGGATGTCCAGCTCCTCCTCGCGCGACCGGTGGGGGAAGTCGGCGGTGCCGGCCATCGTGTGGACCGACTTGGTGCGGATCGGTTCGTACATGGGAGATGGCCTCCTGTGCTCTGACAGGAAGCCATCCTAGCTTAGATTTCGTCTAAAGTTGAGCGGACTCCGAAAGTGGGACCGGGTGACCACGCAGGGTGACCGGGTGTCAGTTCTGGGCGTACTTCTCCAGGAAGTTCCCGATCCGTGTCACCGCGTCCGTCAGGTCCCTTGTCGTGGGCAGGGTGACGACCCGGAAGTGGTCCTGTTCCGGCCAGTTGAAGCCCGTCCCCTGCACCACCATGATCTTCTCGGTGCGCAGCAGGTCCAGCACCATCCGCCGGTCGTCCTTGATCTTGAAGACCTTCGGGTCGAGGCGCGGGAAGAGGTAGAGCGCGCCCTTGGGCTTCACGCAGGTCACGCCCGGGATGTCGGTCAGCAGCTTGTGCGCCACGTCCCGCTGCTCGCGCAGCCGCCCGCCGGGCAGCACGAGATCGTTGATGGTCTGCCGGCCGCTGAGGGCGGCGACGACACCGTGCTGACCGGGCATGTTCGCGCAGAGCCGCATATTGGCGAGGATCGTCAGCCCCTCGATGTACGAGTCGGCGTGCGCCCGCGGCCCGGAGATCGCCATCCATCCCACCCGGTACCCGGCCACGCGGTACGCCTTCGACATCCCGTTGAAGGTGAGGGTGAGCAGGTCGGGGGCGACCTTGGCGGTGGGGGTGTGCACGGCCTCGTCGTACAGGATCTTGTCGTAGATCTCGTCCGAGCAGACCAGCAGGTTGTGGCGGCGGGCGATGTCGGTGAGCCCCCGCAGCATCGCCTCGTCGTACACGGCACCCGTCGGGTTGTTCGGGTTGATGATCACGATCGCCTTGGTGCGGTCGGTGACCTTCCGCTCCACGTCGGCGAGATCGGGCATCCAGGCGGACTGCTCGTCGCAGCGGTAGTGCACGGCGGTGCCGCCGGAGAGGGAGACGGCGGCTGTCCACAGGGGGTAGTCCGGCGCCGGTACGAGGACCTCGTCGCCGTCGTCCAGCAGGCCCTGCATCGCCATCACGATCAGCTCGGACACGCCGTTGCCGATGAAGACGTGCTCGACGTCCGTCTCTATGCCCAGCGTCTGGTTGTGCATGACCACGGCGCGGCGTGCCGCGAGCAGGCCCTTCGCGTCTCCGTAGCCGTGCGCCGACGAGACGTTGCGGAGGATGTCCTCCAGGATCTCCGGCGGGCACTCGAAGCCGAAGGCTGCCGGGTTTCCGGTGTTCAGCTTGAGGATGCGATGGCCGGCCGCTTCCAGCCGCATCGCCTCCTCAAGCACCGGGCCCCGGATCTCGTAACAGACGTTGGCGAGCTTGGTCGACTGGATCACCTGCATGTCCGTGAGCTTACGGGCGGGTAATGGATGTCGCGGCGTGTTTTCCACCACGTGGCCCCTCCGGGGGGTGCGGGTGTTTGGCTCGGCCTGGGTGGGGTGCGGCTGGTCGCGCAGTTCCCCGCGCCCCTGGGGGGTGGGGTGGTCGTCGGTGTGTGGGTGCGGGTTCGTTGTTGCTGGTCGCGCAGTTCCCCGCGCCCCTAGGGGGGTCTGGGGCGGACGCCGACGCGTGGCTGCGGGTCGGTCGGGGCTGGTCGCGCAGTTCCTCGCGCCCCTAGGGGGGTGGGGTGGCCGTCGGTGTGTCGGTGCCGGTCGGTCGTTGCTGGTCGCGCAGTTCCCCGCGCCCCTTAAAGGGCCGCCCGCGCCCTTGAGTGGGCCATCCGTGCGAGCCCTGCTTTCTTGCTGGGGCTTCCGGCGGCTGGAAATGGGTCCTTGTTCGTCGGAATCTGTTCGCCTCAGAATGCGCATGACAAAAACGGGAAGTGGCCGGAAGATCTCCGGCCGCTCACGTCACACGAGGGGACCCCCACATGAAAAAGCCTCTCCTTGCCGCGCTCGGCGCCCTGATGATCACAGGGACGGGCCTGGCAGCACCGGCGGTGGCCGCCACGGAGACCTCGACCGACACCAAGGCGCCCGCGGCCGTCCAGGCCGTCAACTTCGCCGGCACCGTCTCGCTCAGCAACTGCTCCGGCTCCGTCGTGCGCTTCCCGGACTCGGAGGCCGACGACCCGGCGCTGGTGATGTCCAACGGCCACTGCCTGGAGACCGGATTCCCCGCGGCCGGCGAGGTCATCGTCGACCGGGCCTCCAGCCGCACCTTCGGTCTGCTGAACTCCGCCGGCACCCGCGTCGCCACCCTGCGGGCCGGCAAGATCGCGTACGCCACGATGACCGACACGGACGTCTCGCTCTACCAGCTCACCACCACGTACGGGCAGATCACCAGCTCGTACGGCATCAGCCCGCTGACGCTCAACGACACGCACCCGGTGGCCGGCACCGCCATCACGGTCGTCTCCGGCTACTGGAAGCGCACGTACGCCTGCAACATCGACGGCTTCGCCTACCGCCTCAAGGAGGGCGACTGGACCTGGAAGGACTCGGTCCGCTACACCTCCGCCTGCCAGACCATCGGCGGTACCTCGGGCTCGCCCGTGGTCGACAACGCCACCGGCAACGTCGTCGCCGTCAACAACACCGGCAACGAGGACGGCGGGCGCTGCACCGAGAACAACCCGTGCGAGGTGGACGAGAACGGCACGGTCACCGTCCGCGCGGGCATCAACTACGGGCAGGAGACCTACCAGATACCCGCCTGCTTCGGCGTCGACAGCAAGCTCGACCTGAACGCCGCCGGGTGCACCCTGCCCAAGCCGTAACAGCCGGTCGGCGGGCGGTCAGCGAGGAGTCCGGCGGACCGCCCGTCCCGCCAGCACATCCGTGCGCCGCCCGTCCTCGATGACAAAGCGCCCGTCGATCAGGACATGCGGGATGCCGACCGGCAGCGCACGCGGCACGTCGAAGGTCGACCCCGCGGCCACGGTCTCCGGGTCGAAGAGAACCAGGTCGGCGCGGTAGCCCTCCCGTACAAGACCACGGTCGGGCAGCCGCAGCCGAGCCGCGGGCCGCGACGTCAGATGAGCGACACACTCCTCCAGGCTCAGCACACCCAACTCCCGCACATAGCGGCCGAGATACTGCGGGAACGTGCCGTACGCCCGCGGATGCGGCTTGTCACCGCGCAGGATGCCGTCCGAGCCACCGGTGTGAACGCGGTGCCGCATGATCGTCTGCACGTTGTCCTCGTGCCCCACGTGCTGCAGGATCGTCGACCCGAGACCGTCGTCGAGCAACAACCGGCGGGCGGTCGTCCACGGCGCCTCACCGCGCGCGTCCGCGGAGTCCTGAACCGTCAGGCCCACATAGGACGCGAGCGCCGGATCGGCGACACCCGAGATCTCGATGGTGTCCCATTCAATGGGCACGCCATGACACCCATCGGACCCCACCACCTCCATGTGATGCCGGATCCGCTCGGCGGTCTCCGCATCCCCCAGCCGGGCAAGGATCGCCTCAGGGCCACCCTCGCTGGCCCAACTGGGCAGCATGGCCACGAGAGTCGTACACCCCGGCGTGTACGGATACGTGTCGAGCGTGATGTCCGCCCCACCCCCCAGCGCCTCGTCCAACAGCTCCAGCAGCTCAGCGCCCTTGCCCTTGTTCACGCCGAAGTTCATGGTGGCGTGGGCGAGATGGAGCGGGCAGCCCGCCTCACGCGTCAGCTCCACCATCTCCCGGTACGCGTCGAGCGCGCCGGCGCCGTACGAGCGGTGATGCGGGCAGTAGTAGCCGCCGTACTCCGCCACCACCCGGCACAGCTCGGTCAGTTCGGTGTCCTTGGCGTACATGCCGGGGGTGTACGTGAGCCCCGAGGACATGCCGACCGCGCCCTCACGCATGCCGTCGGCGACCAGCTGCCGCATCCGGTCCAGTTCCCGCGGGGTGGCCGCACGGTCGTCCCAGCCGACGGCGAGCATCCGCACGGCGCCCTGCGGGATGAGATAGGCGGCGTTGACGGCGATGCCCTCACCATCGAACCCGTGGTCCAGCCGGTCGAGGTACTCGCCCACCGACCGCCAGCTGAAGTCGATGTCGTCACCGTTGCCGTTCCAGCCGGTGATCGCGCGGCGCACCTCGGCGAGCGTGCGGTCGTCGACGGGCGCGTACGACAGCCCGTCCTGCCCGATGACCTCAAGCGTGACGCCCTGCGCGACCTTCGCACTGTGGTCCGGGTCCCGCAGCAGAGCGAGATCACTGTGGGCGTGCATGTCGATGAAGCCGGGGGAGAGGACGAGTCCCTCGGCGTCCACCACGCGACGGGCGACGGGCCGAAGACACCCGGCGGCAGCCGCCTCCTGGACCACGCTGGTGATCCTGCCGCCCTCGATGCCCACGTCGGCCCGGTAGGAGGGGCCTCCGCTGCCGTCGACGACGTCCGCGTCACGGATGACGACATCCATCATGGCGGGCTCCTAGAAGTAGGTGCGGATGTAGTCGACGACGGAGCCGTCCTGCTCCACCACGGGGATCAGCTGCCACTTGTCGAACGAGGTGCAGGGATGCGAGAGCCCCATCCCCACCCAGTCGCCGACCTGAAGCTCGGCTCCCTCGCCCGTACGGATCCAGGCGTGCTGGTCGGACAGGGAGGTGACGCCGATGCCGTCCGCCGGCCGCTCGCCGTTCTCCCCCCGCACCACCTGCACCTCGGGCAGATCAAGGTCGTACGCCGCGTCGCGCTTGCCCGCGTTGGCGAAGGCCTGCTCGGGGGAGGGCCGTGAGACGATCTGCGCCCAGAGCCGGAAGGCAGGATGCAGGGCGCCCTCCTCAGGAATCCGTACGAAGGGCGTCACCTCCCGGTAGTGCCCGTCGTCGTGCGAGACGTACGCCCCGGAACGCAGCAGCTTCAGCACGGGCAGTGACAGCTCGGGCAGTTCGGCGAAGACATCGGCCACCGCGTCGAACCAGGCGCTGCCGCCCGCGCTCACCACGATCTCGTCCAGCCCCGACGCGGCGAACCGCCCCGCCTTGTCGAAGTCCACGGCCAGGGCGGTCAGCCGCCGCAGCCACGCCCGCACGCGCTCCGGGTCGGCGTCCGGCACCTCGCCCTCGTACCCAGCGACCCCCACCAGCCGAAGCGTGTCCACACCGGCGACCGCGTCGGCGACCGCCGCGCACGAGGCCTCGGTCCGCACACCGGTCCGGGCCCCTTCACCGGCGGCCAGCTCAACGACGACGTCAACCGGACGGGAGGCCCCCCGCAGCGCGGCATCCATCAACTCCACTCCACGCACGGAGTCGACGTAACACACGAACCGGAACCCGGGGTCGGCGGCGAGCTGTGCGGAGATCCAGGCAAGCGCGGCCGGATCCACGAGTTCGTTGGCCAGGAAGATGTGCTGCACGCCGAAGGCCCGGGCGACCCGCACCTGGTGCGGCACGGCGAGAGTGATGCCCCAGGCGCCGTGCTCGATCTGGCGCCGAAAAAGCTGGGGAGCCATAGAGGTCTTGCCGTGCGGGGCGAAGACGAGCCCATGCCGCTCCGCGTACGTCTCCATGAGCCGCAGATTGTGCTCGAGGCGCTCGGCGGAGAGGGCGAGCAGCGGCGTGGTGAACCCACCACTGAAGAGATTGCGGCGCTGGGCGGCCAGCTCACCGACGGTCAGCCCCTCGGCGTCGGGCGGAAGGCCCTTGAACCGGTGGTCGACACGCTCGTCGGCAAGCGCGGCAAGACGTTCCACACCGTTGGCAGAGGCGGAGTCGGCGGCCATAAAGCCTCCCTCATAGAGGCCATTGCATTCTCCGCAACGGCCATTGCGTATCGCGCTTACTGCTGTCTAACATCTCGGCCAACGCCGGGTCAACGGAGCCGCCCAGACCCACGGCAGTGACGAGGAGCCCCAGCCATCGTGACCCGCACCGGACCGCCCGAACACGACGACACCCAGCGACCCCCGGCCGCCGCGGAGGTCGTCACACTCGGCGAGTCCATGGTCACGTTCCTCCCGTCCCGCCCGGGCCGCCTCGCCGACGTGCCGTCGTTCGAGCGCGCGATCGGCGGCGCGGAATCAAACGTGGCGTGCGTACTGGCGGCCGCGGGCCACACCACGCGATGGGTCAGCCGGGTAGGCGCGGACGGCTTCGGCGACCACCTCCTGGAGACCATCGCGTCATACGGCGTGGACACCTCAGCCGTACGACGCGACCCCACCCGCCCCACCGGCATCTACTTCCGCACGGCCGGCGACCGGGCCACCGACGCCCACGAGGTGGCGTACTACCGCACCGGTTCCGCCGCCGCGGCGATGTCCCCCACCACCGTCGACCTGGACGCCCTCCACGCGGCGGACATCCTCCACCTCTCCGGCATCACAGCAGCCCTCTCCCAGGACTGCCTGTCCCTCCTCAAGACCCTGACGTCGAGGTCGATGACAAGCCCTCACCCCCTGATCTCCTTCGACGTCAACTACCGAGAAGGCCTCTGGCCGGACGCCACCACGGCAGGCACCACCCTCCTCGCCCTGGCCCGAGGCGCGGACCTGGTCTTCGTGGGCGAGGACGAGGCAGAGGCGGCGTGGGGCATCACAGGCGGCCCGCAGGCGATCCGGGAAGCACTCCCGGAACCAAACGTGCTGGTGGTCAAGAACGGCAGCGCGGGAGCCACCCTCTTCGAAGCGGAGGCGGACCGTCACCCGCGTACGGCGACAAGGGGGCGCGCCGGGGGGTGTTCGCCCGCAGGCGCCGGTGCGTCAACCGCCCTCGCCTCCAAGGCCCCCGATTCCGCACCGGACCGAGGACGGACACCCCCCGGCGCGCCCCCGCCCCACCCCACAAGCGAAGGCGTGGGCGACACCGTCACCGACGCCCCCGCCCTCAAGGTGGACGTGATCGCCCCAGTAGGCGCGGGCGACGCCTTCGCCGCAGGCTTCCTGTCGGCAACCCTCCGCGGCCTCCCCCCGAAACACCGCCTCCGCCACGGCCACCTCATGGCCGCAGCCGCCCTCACCGTCCCCGGAGACCTGGCCGCACCCCCCTCCCGCGACCACGCCGACCGCCTCGCCGCCCTGGACGACAACGCGTGGGGGACACTTCGACTCGGCCCCGGCTGGACGAACGCCGCAGACCGGGCCCAGGAGGAGGTACCGACCCCATGAGCCAGACCGTCGACCGCGCGCTGAGCATCCTGCCGCTGCTCGCCGAGGGCCCCGCCGACCTAGGACAGGTCGCCGACCGCCTCGACGTCCACAAATCCACCGCCCTGCGGCTCCTGCGCACCCTCCACGAACACGGCCTGGTCTACCGCCAGTCCGACCAGCGCTACCGCCTGGGCGCCCGCCTCTTCGCACTCGCCCAGGAAGCCGTGGAGAACCTCGACGTGCGGGAGATCGCCCACCCCCACCTCGTACGCCTCAACGAGAACTGCGGCCACACCGTCCACCTCGCGGTGCACGAGGACGGCGAAGTCCTGTACATCGACAAGGTCGACAGCCGCTACCCGGTACGCATGTACTCCCGCATCGGCAAACCCGTGGCCATCACAGTCGCCGCAGTTGCCAAGCTGCTCCTCGCCGACCTCCCCGAGCAGGAGCGACGCACGTTCGCGGAGAAGCTCGACTACCCCATGTACACGTCCCGTTCGACCCCCAGCGCCCCCGCCTTCCTGCGGGAGCTGGACAAGGTCCGCGAACAGGGCTGGGCCACCGACCTCGGAGGCCACGAGGAGTCCATCAACTGCGTGGGCGCCCCCATCCGGGGCACGGACGGACGGGTCGTGGCGGCCATGTCCGTCTCGGCCCCGAACGTGGTCGTCACCGCGGACGAACTCCTCACACTGCTCCCCCTGGTCCGCCGCACCGCGGAGGCCATCAGCGCCGAGTACTCAGGCAAGACCCCGACGAAGGAAACCAGCTCATGACCGACAAGACCGCCCTCACCCCGAAGACCCACACGACCCCGCCCGCCAAGTTCTCGCACGGCGTCAGGAAGGGGAACATCCTCCAGGTCGCGGGCCAGGTCGGCTTCCTGCCCGCGGTCGAGGGGCAGCCCCCGACACCCGCGGGCCCCACGCTGCGCGAGCAGACCCTCCAGACGCTCGCCAACGTGAAGGCGATCCTCGAAGAGGGCGGCGCCTCCTGGGACGACGCGATGATGATCCGCGTCTACCTCACCGACGTCGACCACTTCGCGGAGATGAACGCCATCTACAACGCGTACTTCGAGGAGCAGAACCTCACCGCACCCCCGGCGGCCCGCACGACGGTGTACGTGGGCCTGCCCGCCGGCCTCCTCGTCGAGATCGACGCACTGGCAGTACTGAACTGACTGTGACCCCGCGCCCTCAGGGGCGCGGGGACCGCCGGCCCGCACCCGGCGACAACAAGCACCACCCCCCACAAACACCCCGCACGACGTACGGCGATCCCCCCTGCCCAAAAACACGGAACTCCGCACCCTGCCCCGAAAAAGAGGCCCTCCCCATGTCATCCCTCCTCGCAGCCGCCCCACCAGCCCCAGAAGTCCCACCCCACACAGGAGGCCTGCTCCTCCTCCTGGACGGCACAGCGGGCCTGCTGACCGTCGCGGCGCTCGGCATCGTCCTTCTGCTGGTCCTGATCATCAAGGTCAGACTCCAGCCGTTCGTCGCACTGCTCGCGGTCTCCATAGCCGTGGGTCTCTCCGCGGGCCTGTCGGTCACGGAACTCTTCGGCACGGTCCAGAGATCGGCCTCCGTCTCGATGATCGAGTCGGGCATGGGCGGCATCCTCGGCCACGTCGCGATCATCATCGGCCTCGGCACGATGCTGGGCGCGATCCTGGAGGTGTCAGGCGGAGCCGAAGCGCTCTCCACCCGCCTGCTGAACCTCTTCGGCGAGAAGCGCGCCCCGCTCGCGATGGGCCTCACCGGCCTCATCTTCGGCATCCCGGTCTTCTTCGACGTGGGCATCTTCGTCCTCGCGCCGATCGTCTACGCCGCCGCCAAGCGCTCGGGCAAGTCGATCCTTCTCTACTGCATGCCCCTGCTCGCGGGCCTGTCGATGACGCACGCGTTCCTGCCCCCGCACCCCGGCCCGGTGGCCGCCGCAGGCCTGTTCAAGGTGGACCTCGGCTGGGTCATCCTGATGGGCATCATCGTCGGCATCCCGGCCGTACTCGCCGCCTGGGCGTACGCGGCCTGGATCGGCAAGCGCCTCTTCGTCCCCGTACCGCAGGACATGCTGGAGGCGGCGGACGAAGCGAAGGCCGCAGTGGCCGAGGAGCGCGCGGCACGCCGAGCGGCAGCCCGCTCGACGGGAGCGCCCGACGACACGGTCACGGGCAAGGGCTCCACAACCGTCGCGACGACCACCCAGCCCCAGCCCGAGGACTACGCGGAACAGCCGGTCCCCCTCCCCACGGTCTTCCTGATCATCGGTACGCCCCTGCTGCTGATCCTGGCCGCGACGTTCTCCTCGATCGCGCTGGACCCCTCGACCTTCCGCTCGGTCGTCGAGTTCTTCGGCCACCCCTTCGTCGCGCTGACGATCGCGCTGCTGATGGCGTACTACCTGCTGGGCATCAGGCGGGGCTGGTCCCGCAAGTCCCTGGAAACGGTCTCCACGTCATCCCTCAAGCCGGTGGGCAACATCCTCCTGGTGGTGGGCGCGGGCGGAGTCTTCGGCGCCGTGCTCAAGGGCTCGGGCATCGCGGACGCGCTGGCGGACACCTTCAACGACGTGGGCCTGCCGGTCATCGTGCTGGCCTACCTGATCTCGGTCGTCCTGCGGGTCGCCCAGGGCTCGGCGACGGTGGCCATCGTCACCACGGCCGGCATCGTGGTCCCGCTGGTCGAGGGCCAGGACCTCTCCCAGGCACACCTGGCACTGATCATCATGGCGATCTCGGCGGGCTCGATCTTCGCCTCGCACGTCAACGACGGCGGCTTCTGGATCGTCGCCAAGTACTTCGGCATCTCCGAACGGGACACCCTCAAGTCCTGGACGGTCCTGGAAACGGTCCTGTCGGTGGCGGGCTTCACGATGGCGGCGGCACTGAGCGTCTTCATATAACGATGTAGCGGGACGAACCGGAGCCCGACTGTTCCTGGCACAGGATCGTCGACCATACTGCCCGCTGTGGAGCAGCGCATAGGACCCAACATCCAGCCCCTGCAAGGCGCCGCGGTCGACCCGGCGTTCGTGCCCGGCATCACGGGCCCGCGCCCCGCCGCGCCGAAGGACGCCGAGCCCGCGGAGACCACCGAGGAGGCCGTCTCGCAAGAGACGGCCTCCGAGAAGCGGTCGGTCTCCAAGGCCCCGGCGTCCAAGACCCCGGCCTCGAAGGACGAGGCCCCGGAGGAGGAACCCGAAAAGTCTTCCGCACAGAAGCCCTCCGGCGGGAAGCCCGCCGCAGGAGATTCCTCGGACGACGAGCCCTCGGACGACGAGTCCTCGGACGACGAGCCCTCCGACAAGTCCGACGAGTCTCCGGACGGCGGCGGCCCCGTCTTCGAGGCCGCCGACCGCCGCGCGAGGATCGTCGCCGACCACAGCGGCGTACGGCTGACCCTGGACGACCAGGAGGCCGAGTTCCGCTGGGACGAGATCGGCGCCGTCGAGACGGAGTCCCCGCGTTTCGGAAAGCGTTTCACCATCACGGTGCACACGCCCGACCGCCGCTGGTACCCCCTGGAGATCGAAGCGACGTCGCGATCCAGCTTCAAGGAGTGGGAGACCAGCCTCGACGAGGTCCTGGACACCTACTTCGAGGACGACGAGGCCGCAGAACCCGCCGAGGAGAGCGCCCCGTAGGGGGCGCGGGGAACTGCGCGCCCAGCCACGACGGGCCCGCAGTTCCCCACAACCTCACTCCACCGCATCCACTGCGGTCGACCGGAGGTCAGGCGCAGTACTGCGCCTCCTTGCCGATGGACCGATACATGCAGTCGGCGTTCTCCAGAAGCTGCAGCACGGCATCCCGGTTCCGCGAGGTCTCCCGCTCGATGACCTCGTCGGGCGGATAGAACCCGCCCCCGCCACTGGACGACGGGTACATCTCGAAGGTGTAGCCGAAGATCTTCTGGCTGCCCCAGAGGTAGTCGTCGATCGACCCGTCCGTGATGTAGAGGTCGCTCGACTGCTCGGGCGTGTACCCGTTGCTGGCGGCCATCTTCTGCCCGACCGCGGCGAAGGCGTTGCGGTCGTCGGCCGTCATCCCGGTCGCGGTGTCCGCGGTGGTGTACCCGAAGGGCCACAGCACCAGCTCGCTGTACGTGTGGAAGTCCACGCCCGCCTTGATCTGCTGGGTGCCGCCGACGACCCGGCTGCGGACGAAGTCGGCGACGACCTTCACCTCGGGAGCGGACTCGGGCGCCGAGCCCCGGTAGGTCTCGGACGACGTGGAACCGGACGAGCCGCCACAGCAGCCCCAGCGGTAGTTCCAGTTGCGGTTGAGGTCGGTCCCCACAGCGGAACTGCCGCTGTTGGGCTGCCGGTTCTTGCGCCAGGACCGGTACGCGCCGGTGGCGATGTCGTACTCGCCGCCGTCCGGATTGAGGTCCGGGACGATCCAGATCTCACGGTTGTTCACCATGTTCGTGACGCGGGAGTCCGACCCGTACCCGGCACCCAGTTCGCGCAGCAGATAGAGCGCCATCTCCACGGTGAGGTGCTCGCGCGCGTGCTGGTGGTGGGTGAACAGGACCTCGGGCTCGGACTCGTCGGTGGCGACGTTGTCGCTGATCTTGATGGCGATGATGTCCCGGCCCGAGTAGGACTTCCCGATCACGCGCTTGCTCATGATGCCCGGGTACGCGGACAGGCGCTGGTTGATCTCCGTGTTCATCTCGGCGTAGTTGTGATAGCGCGAGTCGGCCGAGGGGAAGTCGAGGATGCCGACGTCGGCGTCGGCGGCGCTCGACCGGTCCGGGGCGGAGCCGAGGGAGGTCACCTCGTATCCGAGCTGCCGCAGTTTCCTGGCCTGGGCGGCGCGTCCCGAGACGACGACGGTCTCCTCGTCGGCCTCGTCGATCGACACACCGGTCCGCGCGATGGCCGTACGGACGGCGGAGGTGCTGCCGTGCACATGGATCTCGTACTGGCGGATCTCGTCCGTGTCGGAGGCGGGGGCCGCCCCGGGGGTGGCCCCCGCGTCGGTCATGGCGGCGACGGGCGCCGCGAGAGCCAGGGCGAGGAGCGTGGCGAGAGCAGCGCTGCGCCGCCTACGTCTGTCACGAAATCGCATGGATCCTCCTGTTTTCTCCATGGAATCCGGGATCACCGGAAATGTGGGGATTGGAGCGGGGGATGGCTGTGCGGTGTGGCGCTCATCGTGGAGCCATGGCATGTCCGGGTCAAGGCCGGACCGCGGGCCGGTACCGGAATCAGGCCGAAATCGAACCGCCCCCACCGCCCGAACGCCCCTCGAACAGGCAGTTCATCCTGTGCACATCAGGTGGGGATCGGCGCACGCCCTCTTGTGTCCCGGATCTCTTTACGCTTTCTTGATCGGCATGGCGGACACCTCGGGACACGCGGACACCAAGGGCTCGGGCGGCACTCCGGAACCCTCGGGCAGCACAACGGGACCAGGGACACCGGGAAAGGGCGTGGCCGGCCCCCGGAAATCCAGTTGGAAGTACATCGGCCCCGGCATCGTGGTCGCCGCGACGGGCGTGGGCGCGGGTGACCTCGTCGCCACCCTGATCGCGGGCTCGAACTTCGGCTACACCCTCCTGTGGGCCGCCGTGATCGGCTGCCTGGTGAAGATCTCCCTGGCCGAGGCCGCGGGCCGCTGGCACCTGTCCACCGGCCGGACCCTCTTCGACGGCTGGGCGAGCCTCGGCCGCTGGACGTCGTGGTTCTTCGTCGTGTACGTCGTGATCTGGGGCTTCGTCTACGGGGCGGCGGCCATGTCCTCGTCGGGGCTGCCCCTGCAGGCACTGTTCCCGGACGTCATGGACCTCAAGTGGTGGGCCATCCTGACCGGCCTGGTCGGTCTGGTCTTCGTCTGGTTCAACAAGTACGCGGTCTTCGAGAAGGTCATGACGGTCCTGGTGGGCGTCATGTTCGTCGTCACGGTCTATCTGGCGATCCGCGTCACGCCCCACCTGGGCGAGGCGTTCGCGGGCCTGCTGCCGGTGCTGCCCGACGAGAAGGACTCGATCCTCAACACGCTCGGCCTGATCGGCGGCGTCGGCGGCACGATCACGCTCGCCGCGTACGGCTACTGGGTCAACGCGAAGGGCTGGACGAACACCGGCTGGATGAAGGTGATGCGGCTCGACAACCGCGTCGCCTACATCACCACCGGCATCTTCGTCATCGCCATGCTCTTCGTCGGGGCGGAGATCCTGCACTCCTCCAACATCGCGATCGCGAGCGGCGACAAGGGCCTGATCCAGCTCGGCGACATCCTTGAGGACGAGTACGGCACGGCGACCGCCAAGTTCTTCCTCATCGGCTTCTTCGCCACGTCCTTCACCTCACTGATCGGCGTCTGGCACGGCGTGAGCCTGATGTTCGCGGACTTCGTGGAACGCTTCCGCAAGGACAGGGCCGCCGCGTCCGCCGCGAAGACCGCGCACGCGGACCCGGAAACCGACGCCGACGCGAACCCGGCCTCGGGCGAGGAGGTGGCATCCGGCACCCACGAGAAGTCCTGGCCGTTCCGCGCCTACCTCCTCTGGCTGACCTTCCCGCCCATGGTCCTGCTCTTCGAGGGCCAGCCCTTCCGCCTGATCATCCTGTACGGAGTCCTGGGCGCGGCCTTCCTCCCCTTCCTGGCCCTCACCCTGGTCTGGCTCCTCAACTCCTCCCGCACACCGCCCGAGTGGCGCAACGGCCTCCTGAGCAACGCCATGCTGACGATCGCCGGCCTGCTCTTCGTCGTCCTGTGCGTGAAGCAGATCTGGGACCAGCCGTGGGCGGAGTTCTTCTAGAGCCTGCCCGAGTTCCAGAGCCTGCCCGGGTTCTAGGGCCTGCCCGACACGATCCGCCACTTCCCGCTGGTGGCGATCTTCCTGAGCCGCTCCATGGTCAGCGCGGGGGTGTCACGGGTCGCGGCGGTGTTCTGCGCACCGCTGTTGAAGGCGCTGACCACCACACGCAGCCCGTCGGTCCTGAGGGTGTCGACGGTCCACATGACGACTCCGGAGCCGCCCTTCTCGCCGGGCCCCTGCTGGGTGGCGACCTTCGTGCCGTCGGGCAGTGTCTCGGCGTCGGGGCCGAAGAGCTGGTCCTCGGCGTCCGACATGCCGTGCTGCACGTTGATCTGGACGAGGCTCCTGCCCTTGCCGTCGTCGACGACCACGTAGGTGTACTCGGTGCCCGGGGCGCCCTTCGAGGTCACCTCGACACCCTTGGGAAGCAGTGAGACGAGCGTGGCCCTGACCCGGCCCCCGGCCGCCGGGGGAGCGGGCTCCGTGCCCGCCTCCGCGCCCGACGGCTTCTTCGGGATGGCGTCGACGGCGAAGCGCCACTCCTCCGCCGTCACGACGGACTTCAACTGCGCCGGGGAGAGCGGGGGGTTCGGCCTGGTGACGGGGGCGTCCTTCTCGGCGGGCGCGTTCCACTCCGTCACGCTGATCTGCTGGCCCTGCGGGGTGACGAGCTGCGCGTACCAGTGCTTCGTGTCCGCGCGGCGATCCGGGTACTCGTAGCCCTGAAGGATCATGAGGTCGGAGCCGTCGGGGAGCTCGCTCCGCTTGCAGGCGTCGTAGCGCGCGAGGATCTTGTCCGGGCAGGTGGTCACCTCCTCGGCCTTCTCGCTGTCCGCCTCGATCCGGCCGAGGCCGACCTCGACCGCCGCCTGTCCGTGTCCGTCGTCGAACACGAGATGGGCGTACGGGCCGAGGGGGTGATCGGTGGAGCGGGCCTCCTTCACGCTGAACGTCCCCTCGGGGAGCAGCGATTCGAGGGTCCGGAGCAGTTCGGGGCCGGACATGGGGCCCCGGTCGGGCGTGACGACGGTGCCGTCCGGGACGGGGGTACCGCCCGAGGCCACGGACGGCTCCGTGCCCCGGCCGCCGTCCCAGGGCATGAGCAGCGCCCCGCCCACACCCACGAGGGCGATACCGGTCACGCCGCCCACGACGGCCGCGCGCCGCCGCAGTCTCAGCCGCCGGCCGCGGGCCCGTCCGGCGGCGACCAGGGCGGTCCCGTCGGTCTCGAAGGAGTCGCCGGCCTGCCGCAGGGCCGCGCCCAGCCGGTCGTCGAAGGGAATCTCGTCGTGTTCAACAGACATGGCACATCACCGTTTCGCCGTTTCGGAAGGGCCGAGGACCGCGGGGTCACAGGCTGTGGGAGGTCTCGGAGGAGGGGACGGGCTCAGGGCGCCGCGTACTCGCCCAGGCTCTCGCCGAGCAGGGCGCGCAGTCTGGCGAGGGCGCGTACGCAGCGGGTGCGTACCGCGGCCGAACTGGCGTTCATGGCGTCGGCCGTCTCCTCGATGCTGCGGTCCTCCCAGTAGCGCAGGACGACCACGGCCCGGTCCTTGGGGGACAGCCGCCCCAGTGCCTCGATCAGGGTCAGCCGCAGGGGTGTGTCGGCGTCGGCGGCCGGGGTGTCCAGGACGTCGGGGAACACGTCGGTGGCGCGTTCCTTGCTGCTGCGCCGCCGCTGGTGGGTGAGGAAGGTGCGGGTGAGGACGGTCTGGGCGTACCCGGCGGGGTTGCCCACGCGGGAGACCCGGCCCCAGTGGACGTACAGCCGGCCGAGCGTCTCCTGCACCAGGTCCTCGGCGAGATGGGTGTCGCCCCCGGTGAGCAGGCAGGCGGAACGGTAGAGGTGCCCCACGCGCGCCGACGCGAACTCCTGGTATTCGCCCGCGTGCAGCCCCGCTCCGACCGGTCTCATGCACTCCCCCTGTGTTCGCCCGTGCCGCCCTCACTCCATTGACGCGGTGGGCCCCCGGAAATGTTTCAGACGCGGTGGGCCGCACTGTCGGGGACTGCCGGGACCCTTCCGGAACGCGACGCGGCGCCGCACCGGTGCGTACACACCGGTGCGGCGCCGAGATGCCGAACCACTCACACGTGAGCCCGTCGGCCTGCCGCTACGGCAGCGCGTGCACGTGCGGTCCCACCGCGTTCGACCACGCGTTGCCCGCCGTGGCGTCCCAGTTCGTCGACCAGGTCATCGCGCCGCGCAGGTCCGGGTAGGTCCTGGACGGCTTGAAGGAGCCGCAGTTCGTGCCCTTGGCGAGGCAGTCGAGGGCGTTGTTCACGATGGCCGGGGAGACGTATCCGCTGCCCGCGCCGCGGGTCGAGGCAGGGACGCCGAGGCCCACCTGGGAGGGGGCGAGGCCGCCTTCCAGCTGGATGCAGGCGAGGGCGGTCAGGAAGTCCACCGAGCCCTGCGAGTACACCTTGCCGTCGCAGCCGAGCATCGAACCGCTGTTGTAGTACTGCATGTTGACGACCGTGAGGATGTCCTTGATGTTCAGGGCCGTCTGGAAGTACGTGTTCGACGTGGACTGCATGTCGATCGTCTGCGGTGCCATCGTGATGATCAGCGAGGAGCCCGCCTTCGCGGACAGGGACCGCAGGGCCTGCGTCATGTAGGTGGCGTTGAGGCCGTTCTCCAGGTCGATGTCGACGCCGTCGAAGCCGTACGTCTGCATCAGCGCGTACACGGAGTTCGCGAAGTTCGTCGCCGAGGCGGCGTCGTTCACCGCGACCGTGCCGCGCTCGCCGCCGATCGAGATGATCACCTTCTTGCCCGCGGCCTTCTTGGCCTGGACGTCGGCCTTGAACTGGTCGACGGTGTAGCCGCCGAGCCCGGCCGAGTCGAGGTTGAAGGTCACGGCGCCCGGCGTCGTCGTGGCGTCGGCGAAGGACACCGCGATGATGTCGTACTGGGACGGCACGTCGGAGATCTTCTGTACGGTCGCGCCGTTGTTGAAGTTCTGCCAGTAGCCGGTCACCGCGTGCTTGGGCAGGTTGCCCCCGTTGCCGGAGGAGGCCTTGGTGGTCCCGGTGACCGCGGTCGACCTCGCCGACTCACCGGCCGTGTTCGTCGCGGTGACCTGGAAGGAGTACGAGGTGGAGGCTGCCAGCCCGGTGACGGTGGCCGAGGTGCCGGTCACGGCCGCGACCTTCGTACCGCTGCGGTAGATGTTGTAGCCGCTCGCGCCCGACACCGGGTTCCAGGCGAGGGAGACGGAGGAGGAGGTCGTGGACGCCACGTTCAGGCCCGCGGGGGTCGCGGGGACCACCGGGTCGGGGTCGCCGCCTCCGCCCCCGTCGGGTCCGAACACGGACACGTCGTCGGCGAAGTAGGCCGCCTGCCCGTACCAGCCGTGGGTGTAGACCGTCACGGAGGTGGTGTTGGCGCCCGTCGTGAAGGACGTCGTCAGCTGCTTCCAGGACGAGGAGTCCGGGGTCCAGGTCGACACGTCGGTCGTCCCGGTGCCGCTCGCGCCGAGGTACGCGTACCCGCCCTGCACCCACGCGCTGAGCGAGTAGCCGGAGTTGGGCTTCACGGCCACGGTCTGGCTGCAGCGGGCGTTGTCCTGTCCGGCCGGGGTGGCCTTCAGGGCGGCGGCGCCCCCGTGCACGGGGGAGGAGACGGTGGCGCCGCTGGCCGCCGAACAGGTCCAGTTGGAGAGTCCCGACTCGTATCCGGCGTTCTTGGTGTTGTTGACGTCCGCGGCCGAGGCCTGGCCGGCACCGGCGAGAGAGAGGGCGGACGCGGCGAGCACGGCGGCGAGGGCGCCGGCCCAGGTCCGTCTGCGTCTGGGCATGCCTGATACGCGGTCCACTGGGGCCTCCGGTGGGGGAGTGGGGGTGGGGAGGGGACGAGCACAGTGCGTGCACGGTGGCCACCGTCGCCTCTCCAAACTGGTCCAGACCAATCAGGTTGTCAAGACCTTTGGCGAGGTCAACGCGCCTGCCGCGCTGCGGAGTTGAGGCATGTGCGGATCACTCTGTGTGGATCACACGCGCACCTTGCGTGAATTGATCTCAAGGATCCGGTGTTGAGCGGCGCATGCCGTGGATAAGGTGCAGTTGCGGAAGGACGCCACAGTGGCAAGTTGTGTCCGTCCGTGAGGGATTGATGGCGACATTCGCGACAACATTCAGGCGATACAGGGGCGATCTGGGACGCGGTTGACCACCCGTCCCAGTGAACGGGGTGGTGTGCAGCGTGCCGACCGCGATAGCCGTCACCAGTTCCGATCTGGTGCTCCCGCCGCACGACCGGCAGATCCCGCCCGCCGCCGTCCAGCCCCTCGAAAGCCTCGAAAGCTCCATCACCGCCATGCACGCGCTGATCGAGCAGCACGGCTATGTGATCGCGCTGTATCCGGCCTCCACGTCGGACAACGTCACCCGGCGGCTGCACGCCGTGCGCTCCGTCCTGGAGAGCGACCGCGTCGCGCTGCTCGCCCTCGACCTGCCGCCGCTCGGTCTCGCCCTGCTCGCCCAGCAGTTGCGCCAGCTCTCCGTCTGCGACTTCAGCCCGGGAGTGCTCGCCTCCTCCGCGCGGCTGCTCGCCCACTACATCTACTCGGGCGCCCTGCTCAACTCGGTCGCCAAGCTCGACCGGATCCCGGTCTCGCTCAGGTCGCACGCCAAGTCATGGGTGCCGGGCGCCCAGTTCGCCGTACTGGCCACTCCGCGGCCCCAGCTGGTGCGCGTCGGCCAGGAGGAGCTGACCGGGCCCGAGTTCGGGACGCGGATGCTCGTCGCGGCGGGGCAGCTGCCCGCCGACTGGCTCACCGGGACGCTCGCCCCCGCCTGGCACGTGCAGGGGGTCGCGACCGTGCCGCTGCCCGCCGAGTCGACCCGCTGGTGGGGCACGGCCAAGGTCGCCGAGTTCGCCGCGGGCCTCTACGACGTGTCCGTGCTGTACCAACTGGTCTCCTCGGTACGGCGCGAGGAGTGCCGCTGGTGCGGCCTTGAGCTGATCGGCGACCGCTGCGGTTTCTGCGCGGCGCCGTTGCTGCCACCCTCGTCGAACGAGCTTCCGAAGGCCGTCGTGCGGGCAGCCTCTTCGGTACGCGCCCTGCCCCGAGGGGCTACGTGAGCCCCGCACGCCAAGCGCGTACACCTGAATAACGGTGAAAACCCTGCAAGACCCCGCACCACCGGTGAATTCCCCTTGAACTCGGCACCGCCCCCACGAGGTGAGATGTAGTGAACTCGCGCCAGCGCCGCGGCGTCATCCTGCTGGTCCTCTCGGTCCTGTGCGCCGTGGGCGCCTTCGCCGGAGTGCTGTCGGTGATCCGCGACGTGAACTCGAAGGTCGGCCCCGAGGTCACCGCATACCGGCTGAAGGACGACATCGCCCCCTACAAGGGGCTGTCGGCCGACCAGTTCGAGAAGGTCTCCATGCCCGAGCGATGGCTCTCGTCCACCGCGGTCACCGACCTCTCCCAGGTCCGCGGCAAGATCGCCGTCACCCAGCTGAAGAAGGGCTCGCTGCTCCAGACGGACATGATCGTCGACCGGCCCGCCCTGGAGGCGGGCCAGCAGGAGATCGCGATCCTGATCGACGCGGCGACCGGTGTGGCCGGCAAGATCAACCCGGGCTCGCGGGTCAACATCTACGCCACGTTCAAGGACGAGAGCGACAACGGCAAGGACCAGTCGAAGGTCATCGTGCAGAACGCCCGCGTCATCGACGTAGGCAAGCTGACCGCGCTCGACCCCGGCCAGTCCAGCAACGACCGCCGCCGCACCGCCAACGAGGCCGTCCCCATCACGTTCGCCCTCGACACCGCCGACGCCCAGCGCGTCGCGTACGCCGAGTCGTTCGCCGAACACGTCCGCCTCGCCCTGATCGCGGGCGGCGCCGACGCCACCGTCGCCCCCGGCGACCGCTCGTACACCCTCGACGAGGACAAGTAGGAGGCCGTGATGCGCTCAGTCCGCCCGAGGCCGTCCGGTACGGGGCCGTGCCGATGACCATCCGCATCCTGCCCGCCGTCGGCGACATCGACTCGGCCCGCGCCCTCAGCACACTCCTGAGCCAGCTCGCCGACGCCGAACCGGCCCCGCCGGTCGCCGACACCACGGCCCTGCTGGACACCCTGGCCCGGCTGGCCGCCGAATCCCTCGACGAACTGCCCGAAGTCGTCCTGGTCCACGAGCGAATCGGCCCGGTCCCCGCACTCGACGTCATCCGCGACCTGGTCATGCGCTTCCCGGCCGTCGGCGTCGTCCTCATCACCGCCGACACCAGCACAGGTGTGCTCACCGCCGCCATGGACTGCGGCGCGCGCGGCATCGTCGGCCTGCCGCTCGGCTACGACGCCCTCGCCGAACGCGTCCAGGCCGCCGCCGCCTGGTCCACCGGCATGCGCCGCCACCTGGGCAGCGCCGCCCCCGAGCTGTACGCGGGACCGGGCGGCACGATCGTCACGGTGACCGGCGCGAAGGGCGGCGTCGGCGCCACGGTCACGGCCGTCCAGCTCGCCCTGGCCGCCCAGGCCTCGGGCCGCTCGGTCGCCCTGCTCGACCTGGACCTCCAGTCCGGCGACGTCGCCTCCTACCTGGACGTGCAGTTCCGCCGCTCCATCGCCGACCTCGCCGCGATCAGCGACATCAACCCGCGGGTCCTCCAGGACGCCGTCTACACCCACGACACCGGCCTCGGCCTGCTCCTCGCCCCCGCCGAGGGCGAGCGCGGCGAGGAGATCACCGACCGGGTGGCCCGGCAGGTCCTGGGCGCCCTGCGCTCCCGCTACGACCTCGTGGTCGTCGACTGCGGCGCCCAGCTGAACGCCGCGAACGCCGCCGCCGTCGAACTCGCCGACCAGGCCCTGCTCCTGGTCACCCCCGACGTCGTCGCCGTCCGCGCCGCCAAACGCATGGTCCGCATGTGGGACCGCCTCCAGATCCGCAAGGCCGAGGAGACCCGCACGGTCGTCAACCGCTTCGCCCGCGGTACGGAGATACAGCCCTCCCTCGTCGAACGCGTCACCGGCACCAAGGTCGTCCGCACCACGGTCCCCGCCGCCTTCAAGGAACTCCAGTCCGTCGTGGACGCCGGCCGCATGCAGGACCTGGACGCCCGCTCCACGGTCAAGCAGGCGCTGTGGGCGCTGGCGGGCGAGCTGGGACTGATGGCCGAGCAGCCCGCCGGCGGCGGTGGCCGGCGCCGCAAGGTCTCCTCGGACAAGGGCTCCCTCTCACTGCGCCGCAAGGGAGGCGACCGGGGCGCGGTCACCCTCGAATTCGCCGGCATGTTCCCGATCCTGCTGGTCGTGATGACGATCCTGTGGCAGTGCGTGCTGTACGGCTACACGTACTCCCTGGCCGGGAACGCGGCGGACGAGGCGGCGCGGGCCGCGACCGCCGCGAACGCGGTCACCCCGGGGGCGTACGGCGGCGCCTGCCAGGAGGCCGGCAGCGAGCACCTGCCGGGCGCGTGGGACGGCGCCGGGATCAACTGCGGCGTCGAAGGACCGGTCATGAAGGCCACGGTCACCGCTCAGGTGCCCCTGTTCTTCCCGGGCTTCGACGCCGGCTGGACGGTCGAGGGCGAGGCGGGAGCCGCGCTGGAGGGGGACGACTGATGAAGCGACCCTTGGCACGCTTACGGAAACGTGCGCGGGACGACCGGGGCGTCTCCATGCTGGAGTTCGCCGGATTCCTGCCGATCCTCCTGCTCATCGGGATGGCCGCCATCCAGCTCGGCCTGATCGGCTACGGCATCAACCAGGCCGGTTCGGCGGCGCGGGCAGCGGCGCGGGCCGCCTCGCAGGGTGACGACGGCGCCGCGGCGGGCCAGGCGGCGGCGAGCGGCTGGCTCAGCCCGAACGTGTCGGCCGCCGCGGGCGAGGACGTCACCACGGCGACCGTCACGCTCCAGGTCCCCGCCGTCATCCCCCTCCTGCCGAGCGTGACCGTGCAACGCGACGCCACGATGCCCACCGACGACTGACCGCACGACCGCGACACCGACGGACCGCACGACCGACAGACCGAACCACCTCACGACCGAGAGGAGTTGAAGACATGAGCCTGCGAGCCCGTATCGCCGCCCCCGAAGAGGGCGGAGCCGGCCGTGAGGACGGACACCTCGTCGCCGTCTACCGTGCCAAGCTGCTGGAGGAGATCGACCTCGCGGAGATGTCGAGCCTCGCGGCGGCCGAGCGGCGCATACGCCTGGAGCGCGTCCTCGGGCACATCATCAGCCGGGAGGGCCCGGTCCTGTCGACCACCGAGCGCTCCCAGCTGATCCGCAGGGTCGTCGACGAGGCCCTGGGCCTCGGCGTCCTCGAACCGCTCCTCGCCGACGCGTCGATCACCGAGATCATGGTCAACGGCCCGGACTCCATCTTCGTGGAGCGCGCCGGACGCGTGGAGCAGCTGCCGCTCCGCTTCGCCTCCAACGAGCAGCTGATGCAGACCATCGAGCGCATCGTCTCCACGGTCAACCGCCGCGTGGACGAGTCGAACCCGATGGTCGACGCCCGCCTCCCCACCGGGGAGCGCGTCAACGTCATCATCCCGCCGCTCGCCCTCACCGGGCCCACCCTCACGATCCGCCGCTTCCCCCGCGCGTACACGCTCCCCGAACTCATCGGGCTCGGCTCGCTCGACGAGCAGATGCTGATGCTGCTCGCCGCGTTCGTCCGGGCCCGCTTCAACGTCATCGTCAGTGGCGGTACGGGCTCCGGCAAGACCACGCTCCTCAACGCGCTCTCCGGGCTCGTCCCGTCCCACGAGCGCATCATCACCATCGAGGACTCCGCGGAACTGCAGCTCCAGCAGGAGCATGTGATCCGCCTCGAATCCCGCCCCCCGAACGTGGAGGGCAAGGGCCAGATCACCATCCGCGACCTGGTCCGCAACTCGCTGCGCATGCGCCCCGACCGCATCATCGTCGGTGAGGTCCGCGGCGGCGAGACCCTCGACATGCTCCAGGCCATGTCGACGGGCCACGACGGCTCCCTCGCGACCGTCCACTCGAACTCCGCCGAGGACGCCCTGATGCGGCTCCAGACCCTCGGCTCGATGTCCGAGGTGCAGATCCCGTTCGAGGCGCTCAAGGACCAGATCAACTCCGCGGTCGACGTCGTCGTGCAGCTCACCCGGCACGCCGACGGCTCCCGCAAGGTCACCGAGATCGCGCTGCTCGTCTCGCACGGCCGCGAGCAGTTCCGCATCGTGCCCGTGACCCGCTTCGTGCCGCGCCCCACCGGCCCCGACCGGGTCGTCCACGGCCACTTCGAACACCTCCCGCTGCCCCGCTCGGTCGCGGAGAAGCTGTACGTCGCCAACGAGCCGCTGCCGCCCGCCTTCGGAGTGGCGGAGGCGATCGACGTCCTCAACACCAGGCAGGCCATCGGATGACCCCCACCGGAGCCGTCTCGGTCTCGATCGAGAGGAGCGAGCCGTGAACAACGCGGTGCCACTCGCCCTCGGCGCCACCATGCTGTGCGGCACGCTCGCCGTCGCGGGCGTGCACACGTACGCGTCCGGCCGCGCCCAGCGCCAGGCCCTCGTCGACCGTCTCTCCGGCGGCGGCCCCCTGCGCACCGCCGCCGGCCGCGCCCGCCGCTTCGCCGCCGTCGACCGCAGGCTGCGCCGCACCCGCCTGGGCCGCCAGATCCAGCTGCGCCTGTCGGCCACGGGACTCGACCTGACGGCGGGCGAGTTCTTCACGTACGTCGCCGTCGTGGTCGTCGCGCTCTGGCTGATCGCGGCCGCGGCCCTGGCCCCGTTCTTCGGCCCCATCGCGGGCGTGGTGGGCGTCTGGAGCGCCGCGATCTTCCTCAACTGGCAGCGTCAGAAGCGCATCGAGGCGTTCATCAACCAGCTTCCCGACGTGGCGCGGCTGCTGGCCAACGCGGCGGCGGCCGGTCTCGCCCTGCGCACGGCCCTCGCGATGGCGGCGGAGGAACTGGAGGCCCCGGCGGGGGAGGAGCTGGCCCGCGTGGCCGACCAGCTGACCCTCGGCCGCTCGGTCGACGACGCGCTCGGCGAGCTGGCCGAACGCCTCCCGTCCCGCGAGCTGGTCGTCCTGGTCACCACCCTGGTCCTCTCCAACAAGGCGGGCGGCACGGTCGTCAACTCCCTGCGGAACCTCACCAAGACCCTGGAGGACCGCAAGGAGACCCGCCGCGAGGTCCGCACGATGCTCTCCGAGGTCAACGCGACGGCGTTCACCGTGCCCCTCCTCGGCCTCGGTTCGCTCCTCCTCATCAACTCCTCGAACGAGGGCGCCCTGGCCAAGGTGACCGGCTCCCCACTGGGCCAGACCCTGGTGCTGATCGCCATGGGCCTCTACACGATCGGCTTCTTCGTGATCCGCCGCCTCGGCAAGATCGAAGTATGAGGAGGGGACGGGGAATGAGGAGTGGACGGGTCAGGAGGCGACGGATGAGGAGGAGCCCAGGATGATCGCGTTGCTGCTCGCCGCACTGATGGGCCTGGCCGTCGGAGGCATCCTCCTCGGCGTCCGCATGTACCGCGCGGAGGCCAAGCTCCCCGGCGACATGGCCCTCGCGCTGGAGGTCGGCGGGACCCGCGTCTCGAAGGCGGACTCGGCCGTCGACCGCCTCGGCATGCGCTTCGCCCCGCTCGTGCTGCGCCTGATGGGCCCCCGCCGGGTGGACGCCAAACGGCGCCGGATCGACATGGCGGGCAACCCCGGCGGCCTGACCCTGAACCGCTACGCGGCCCGCCGGGCGGTGTACGGGGTCTTCGGCGCCCTGCTCTTCCTGATCTTCCTCAGCAACGGCCGGACCCTCTTCGCCCTGATGGCGCTGGCGTTCGGTCTGCTGGCCGCGGACGCCCTGATCTGGCAGGCGATCCGCGAACGCAAGGAGGTCATCGACCGCACCCTCCCCGACTTCCTGGACGTCCTCGCGGTCGTGGTGTCGGCGGGCCTCGGCTTCCGCCAGGCCCTGGAACGCGTCGCCGACCACTACGAGGGCCCGTGGGCGGACGAACTGCGCATCACCCTGCGCCAGATGGACATGGGCGTCAGCCGCCGCCAGGCCTTCGACGAACTGCGCAGGCGCAACTCCTCCGAGCAGGTGGCCCAGTTCGTCTCGGCCCTCCAGCAGGGCGAGGAACTGGGCTCCCCGATCGCCGACACCCTCATCCAGCTCGCCACGGACATGCGCCGCACCGACGCCCAGAACTCCCGCCGCCGGGCGGCGAAGACGATCCCCAAGGCGACGATGGTCACGCTGGTCTTCATGCTCCCGGCCACGATGATCCTCATCGCCACGGGCATGTTCCTGGGCTCCGGCACGAACTTCGGCTCGATCCTGGGACGCTGAGATGACGGCCGGCAGCTGGAAGCGCGGGTGGCCCCTTCGGGGGCCTCTCCAGGGGCGCGGGGAACGGCGCGCCCGGCCACAGCGGACCCGCACCTTCAAGACGCTCGTCCCCGCCCCGCAAGCCGCAGGTTATTTCGCAGACGACGCGACAGCGCCAGCCAGCATCCGCCTCCAGCTCAACGCCCTCCAGGCCCTGTGCCGCCAGGCGTTCGCCATCCGCCTCACCCTGATCGCGATAGGCGCCCCCTTCGCGACGGCCAACGCCGCCGACGGCCTCCCCCGTCACGCCGTCGTCACCGCCGCGGTCCTGGGCGTGATGGGCTCGTACGCCATGCTCAGGGACTGGGACAGATTCGCCCCCCGACTCCTGGCCCACCCGACCCTCATGGCGGTGGACCTGGTCTTCGGCGCCGTACTCCTGCTGACGGCGTCCCCCGCGTCTCCTCTCGCGTACGCGGCGGTCTGCACCCCGCTCCTCTCGGGTCTGCTGTACGGCTGGCGCGGCTCAGGAGTCTTCACGGGACTGCAACTGGTGGTGCTGCTGACGGTGTTCAGGGCGTGGGAGCACCGCCCCGGCACCGGTGCCAGCACCCTCCTCATCGCGGGGTTCTGCGTCGCGGCGGGCATCATCGGCGTCACGCTGCGGAACCTGATGTTCCACTTCGGTGCGGCGAGTCAGGCGCTCGCGGAGGCGAACTCCCGTCTGGCGGTCGCGGAGGCCGTCGAGTCCGAACGCGCGCGTCTGGCCCGGGAGATGCACGACTCCGTGGCGAAGACCCTGCACGGCCTCGCGCTGTCGGCGGAGGCCCTGGCGGTCGCCGCGGACCACGACGCCGACCCCCGCACCCTCAAGTCCCAGGCGACCGCGGTGGCGGGAGCGGCACGCAGGGCGGCGACGGAGTCCAGGGAACTGCTGACGGACCTACGGGCCCACACGGACATGTCCACCGCACCGACGGACACGGTGACGGAACTGGCGTCCAGGGTGGCCGACTTCGAGTCCCGTACGGGCATCAGGGCGACCTTCACGCACAAGTCGTCCCCGGCCGTCCCCGGCCCCCTCCCCTCGGGGGCGCCCCGCCAACTCCTGGCGATCGTCTCGGAGGCACTGGAGAACACGCACCGCCACGCGGGCGCGACCCGCGTGGAAGTGGTCCTCGCCGCCACGCACTCCGCCCTGCGCCTGACCGTGCGGGACGACGGCGCCGGTACGGCCGTATCCCTGGACGACGTACAAGTCCTGGCGGAAACCGGCCATTTCGGCCTGCTGGGCATGCTGGAGCGCGCGGCGACCGTGGGCGCGGAGATCCGGCTGCACAGAGCCGAACGCGGAGGCACGGAGGTCACGGTGAACCTCCCGCTCACCCGCCTGCTGTCCGCAATCCCCTCACAGACTCCCCAAGAGGAGGCCGCACATGCCTGACCAGGCACTTCCCGGCCCGCCCCTGCGAGTGCTGGTGGCCGACGACAACCCGGTCGTCCGGGCCGGCCTCGCGGCCCTGCTGAACGCCCACCCGGACATCCGGGTCGCGGCCCAGGCGTCCGACGGTGCGGAGGCGGTCGCCGCCGCGACCTGTCAGCGCCCCGACGTGATCCTCCTGGACGTGCGCATGCCCGGCACCGACGGCCTGACCGCGCTGCCCGCGCTGGCCCGGCTCGCCCCCGTGATGATGCTGACGTACAGCCGTGAACCCGAGGTGGTGGCCGAGGCGTTGCGCCGGGGCGCCGTCGGCTACCTCGTGCACGGGGAGTTCACCGCGGACGAACTGATCACCGCGGTACGGGATGTGCGCGACGGGACGGCGGCCTTCACCTCGTCCGCCGTCGATGTGTCGGATTCGCTCGGTGTTTCGTACGAACCGAACCAAAACTCTTCGCATCTGCAATCGGTTGTGGCACAGTCGTCAAAGGCTCGCCCCATCTATGCGACGGGACTTCACCGCCGCGGTCACAACCGCCTTGATCACGACCTGAGTTCACGGGAGGTGGAGGTCATGGATCTCATCGCGGCCGGCATGAGCAACCAGCAGATCGCCGCCACGTGCTTCATCAGCGAGAAGACGGTGAAGAATCACATCAACCGCATCTTCGCAAAGCTGCACAGTTCTTCGCGCAGCGAAGCGATCGCCTACTGGCTGGGCACGGCCCACGGGGGGTGGAACCGGTGACTCCGACAACGGGAAGTTGGGCCCCTGGACCCACCCGCAGTAGGCGGGTTCTCACGTACGGTGCGCGGGACGGTAGTGGTTTTGGGTGGGAGAGTAGGGGCCATGGTGGCGAAGGACTTGACGCTGAAGGCAACGTTGGGCGTGGAGCGGGCCTTCGAGTCGTGGGCCCGGACCGTATCCGGTCGGATGCGGGGCCGGGACCGGGACCAAGGAGCGGGCTTCGTGGAATACGCGGGGCTGATGATCCTGATCGCCGGGATCTACACCCTGATCGACCAGCTGGGCCTGGACGGAAAGATCTCCCAGGCGATCGGCAACGCGGTCAACGACGTCATCGGAGGCGGCTGACCCGACCTGACTTCCGCGGTGACCGGGGGTCGACGCTCCCCATCTACATCTGGCTGACGGGCATCCTGCTATTCGCCGCGTTCGCTTTCTTCGCGTTCGCTCAGGCGGCGTCCGCTCGCAACGGAGCACAATCTGCGGCGGACGCCGCTGCGTTGGCGGCCGCACAGGATGCCAGGGACGAGCTGATCGAGCGCCTGGAGGGCGCTATCGGCGTCGAGGACGACTGGCTGGACTGGCTCGACGGCGACAAGTTCGAGGGCATCGGAACCACAGCCACGGCCGCGGCGCAGGAGCTGGCTGCCGACAACGACTCGACTGTGCAAGGCCCGGCCCAGCCCGCCACCGTCGATGCCCTGCCCGGATTCCGGGTGGCCGTCAAGACGAACTACACGGTGGGCGACTCGATCATTCCGGGTACGGAGACCAAGCACGCGAACGCGGACGCCACCGCTGTCATCGAACCGCGGTGTGACTTCGACGTCGACGCCGACCCTACGGAACCCGTCACACTGGACTGTGACGGCGAAACCGTGGACATCGACCCCGAAGATTTCGATTTGGACGACCTTCCCGACGCGTCCGTGCTGTTCTCTGTGCATCTGGCCGAGTGAAAGGAAGCCGTCCAATGGACTTTCGGCACACCATGCGGGGCCGCAAGGCGCTGGCCGCGGTGGCGATCACGACTGGGCTGGTCCTCACGGTGGCCGGCTGCGGTGGAGGCGGCGACGACGACAAGTCCGACAAGGCGTCGTCCTCCGCTCCTGCCAAGGGCGACGACAAGGACAAGGACTCCGCGGAAGCCGAGCCGGAGCAGACGCTGGCCGAGGTCAAGAGCAACGGCATCACGCTGACGGTCACTTCCGCCGAACGCGACGAGGGCGGGTTCCTCACCGTTCAGGGCAAAGTGACGAACGCTACGTCCGGGATCTGGCTCGCCAGTGAATGGAAGAGCGACGAGACGGAGCTGAAGAAGAACGGCGGGTCCCTGGCCGGAGCCAGCGTCGTCGATCAGGCGGGCAAGAAGAAGTACTTCGTCCTGAGGGACACCGAAGGACGCTGCCTGTGCACGAAGTTCGAAGGTGGCATCGACCAGGGCCAGTCCGCCGACTGGTTCGCCCAGTTCCCGGCGCCTCCGGACGGCACGAGCAGCGTGCAGTTCCAGGTGCCGACGATGCCCCCGGCCTCCATCGAACTCCCCGAGGGCGAGTGACCATGCCTCTCACCCTCCGCACCACGTCGATCACCCTCACCGCCCTCACGACGCTGGTCTTCATGACGCCCCTGACCTCGGCCCATGCGGACGACGAGGACCCGAGCGCGCCGCCGGGCAGCGTCAGCACGTCCCCGCCACCCGAGGTCGACGCGAACAGCCCGGGGCTGAAGCTGGCCGACGGCGCGACGCTCGCGGCGGCGCGGGTGCTCGACATCAAGTCGGTCGTCGAGGACCTGGGCGGTGAGGAGCGGCGCGAGGACACGAACGAGGACGTGACGTTCGCGCTGCAGGCGGAGGTTCTCTTCCCGAAGGACAGTTCGAAGCTCAACCCGGAGGCGAGTTCCCGCATCGCGGCGATCGCGGCCGAGATCAAGACCCAGAAGGCCACGAACGTCCGCGTCTTCGGTTTCACGGACAACCTCGGCTCGTACGCGCACGGCCTCACCCTCTCCAAGAGGCGGGCGGAGGTCGTCCACGAGGAACTGGCCGCGGACCTGGGTGGAATGAACGTCACCTTCGTGGTCCGCGGCTACAGCGAGGACTACCCGATCGCCGACAACACCTCGGAACAGGGCCGCCGCAAGAACCGCCGAGTGGAGGTCACGTTCCCGAAGGAGGCCTGAGCGGGCGCTGTGTGAACCGGTTTACGTCTGGCTACCGCGCTCGGCAGCGCGGGCATCCGCACGGCGGGAACGCCGACGTGAGCGACACCGGCAGCGCGCCGCCGCGTACCAGGACTTCAACCTTGTCCCGTTCCTCGGACACGGTGCCGTCCGCGTCGACCCTGTAGACGCGAAGGGTGAGGCGGGATCGGCGGGGCTCGGCTTCGAGCAGTTCGTACGGGTCCCTGCGGGGCGGGTAGTGGCCGGCGCACTCCTGGCACGCGTAGACGTTGAAGCCGGGGCCCGTCGCCGCGTGTACTTCGTGCACCAGGACCGGCTCCGCTGTGGTGCGTTCGCAGCGCGCGCACATCCGTACCGCCGGGCGCGTCATCGGGACGCCACGCGTACGCCGTGGATGCGGGCCGGGCCCACATCGATGCCGAGCGTCGCGAGGTAGACGGCTCTGCGGCGCCCACGCTGGAGCCGGTGGTCCGCGAAGCGGGGCGGGGGGACCGGGATGAACCGCAGGGGCGGCAGCGCGCCGAGACGGTGTCGACCCCGGGGCCGTGGGGTGCAGATGCGCAGCATCCAGGCAAGCATGCGAAGGGTAAGGTCCAGCACGTTGGCGCTCCTACGAGACGTCGACCACGCCCCGGGACGGCTCACATCCGTCGCCGGGGTCTCTTGCGTCTCGACGGTTCAAGCTCAGTGAAGCTATGTATAGCTCACTCATGGTTACCGTAGGTCGAGCATGCTTACGGTGGCTCTATGAGTGACCAGAACAAGATTCCGGACTTTGATCCGCAAGGGCCGCAACTTGTGTACGTCGCCATCGCCGACCACATCGCCGCCCGGTATCGCAGCGGGCGAGCTGCAGCCCGGCGCGCGGCTGCCTCCTGAGCGCGACCTCGCCACCGGATACGGCGTCGCGTACCTGACGGTGCGCCGCGCCGCCCAGGTGCTGCGCGAGCGCGAACTCATCGTCACCGTCCACGGCAAGGGCACCTTCGTCGCCGACCCGCTGCCGGGGGCTTCCTGATCATGGACTTCCAGCCGGACGCTGAAATCGATCACGACGGGCCCGTCACGCCTTACCGGCAGCTCGCGGGCATCCTGCGTGCCCGGATCGCGCGGGGCGAGTGGCAGCCGAACAGGCCCATCTCCAGTGAGACCCAGCTCGTACAGCAGTACGGCCTGGCGCGTACGACGGTCCGTCGTGCGATCGCGGTGATCGTGGAGGAGGGCCTCGTCTTCACCGTCCCGCAGCGGGGGACGTACGTCGCTCCGCAGACGGACGCGTCCGACGGTGAGCCCCCGGCGAACCAGGCGGAATGATCCGACAAACAGGTTGAGCCCCGCCCACCCCCCGGGTAGGAAGGCCCCATGACCTCACTCGGTGCTGTCTTCCGGCCCCAACTGCCCCCAGAACGTCTGCGAGCCGTCGCCCGCGCGGCGGAGGACGCGGGGCTGGAGGAACTCTGGCTCTGGGAGGACTGCTTCCTCGAAGGCGGCGTCTCCGCAGCGGCAGCCGCCCTCGCGTGGACGGACCGCCTGCGTGTCGGAGTCGGCCTCCTCCCCGTCCCGCTGCGCAACGTGGCCGTCACCGCCATGGAGACCGCCACCCTGCACCGGCTCTTCCCGGGCCGGCCCGTCCTGGGCGTCGGCCACGGCGTACAGGACTGGATGGGGCAGGTCGGAGCACGGGCCGAGTCCCCCGTGACGCTGCTGCGCGAGTACCTCGCGGCGCTGCGCGCACTGCTCGCCGGTGAACGCGTCACCACCGAGGGCCGGTACGTGAAGCTCGACGCCGTCGCCCTCGACTGGCCCCCGCCGGCCCCGGTGCCGATCCTCGCCGGAGCCACCGGCCCCCGCTCGCTGAAGCTCTCCGGAGAGGCCGCGGACGGCACCATCCTCACCGCGAGCACGCCACCGGACGGCGTACGGAAAGCTCGTCAGCTCATCGACGAAGGGCGCGCGTCGGCCTCCCGCACCGACGCGCACCAAGTGGTCGTCTACCTCCTCACGGCCACCGGCCCCGGCGCCACCGCCCGCCTCCAGGCCGAGCTGGCGGCCGAAGGCGTCGCGTCGGTCCCGGACCTCGGAGTCGCCGGTGACGCCGACGCCGTCGCCAAGGCCGTGCAACGCCTCACGGACGCCGGCGCCGACACCGTGATCCTCCAGCCCACCGCGGACGAACCGGACCCCGAGGGCTTCATCCGCTTCACCGCCGAAGAGGTACGCCCCCTCGTCCCCTGAGCCGCCGGGTCCCCGCACCGTCGTCGCCCACGCCGAGTGTCAGTGCCCGGTGCCAGACTCCCTCGGTGTGAGCGACGACGCGCACGGACAACCGCCCGCACAGCCGCGCGTACGGCTGAGAATCGTGGAAGAAGCCGACCTGGAGGCGTTCTTCGAGCAGGAACAGGATCCCGAGGCCGGCCGGCGGTCACGGTTCCCGGCCCGGCCACGCGAGCGCTTCATGACCCACTGGGCCAACCGCATCCTCGGCGACGACACCGTCCTCGTACGAACGGTCGACGTGGACGGCGCCCCCGCCGGTCACATCGTCGCCTGGTGGGACGGGGAAGGCGACGGCGAGGCAAGGCGGCGCTTCGTCGGCTACTGGCTCGGCCGCCCCCACTGGGGCAGAGGCATCGGCACCGAGGCCCTCGCCCTCTTCCTTCGCGAGGAGCGCGTGCGCCCGCTCCACGCCGACCCCTTCGCCGGGAACACCGCCTCGGTCCGCCTCCTGGAACGCCACGGCTTCCGCCCGGCGGGCACGGTCCGGCACGGCGACGACGTCCACACCCTCCTCGTACTCGACGAGGAGGAACCGGCGCAGGAGTAACCCCAGGCCCCAGGGGAAACCTGTCGCGGCACCCAGGCACCCCCTGTCACCATCGCCCCATGCAGACCTTCGAGGAACTCGTCGCCGAGGCCGAGGCCGCCCCCACCGAGGGGTGGGACTTCTCGTGGTTCGAGGGACGGGCCACCGAGGAGCGCCCCTCCTGGGGGTACGCGCGAGCCATGGGGGAGCGCCTGGCCGGGGCGCAGGCCGCTCTCGACATCCAGACCGGCGGCGGCGAAGTCCTCGCGTCCGCGCGGAAGCTGCCGAAGCTCACCGCCGCCACCGAGGGCTGGCCCCCGAACGTCGCCAAGGCCACCGCCCTGCTCCACCCGCGCGGCGCGGTCGTCGTCGCCGCCCCCGAGGACGCCCCGCTGCCGTTCGGCGACGAGGCCTTCGACCTCGTCGTGAGCCGGCATCCGGTGACGCCGCACTGGACGGAGATCACGCGTGTCCTCAGGCCCGGCGGCACGTACTTCGCCCAGCACGTGGGCCCCGGCAGCGTCTTCGAGATCATCGAGTACTTCCTCGGCCCGCAGCCGGAGGCCGGGCGCAACCACCGCCACCCCGACCGCGAGCGCGCCGACGCCGAGGCGGCCGGCCTCCGGATCGTCGACCTGCGGGCGGAGCGGCTGCGGATGGAGTTCCAGGACATCGGGGCCGTCGTGCACTTCCTGCGGAAGGTGGTGTGGATGGTGCCCGGCTTCACCGTCGACCGTTATCGGCCCCGACTGCTGAGCCTGCACGAGCGGATCGAGGCCGAGGGCCCGTTCGTGGCCCACAGCACCCGCCACCTCTTCGAGGCCCGCAAGCCCGAAGCCTTCGAGGCCCGCAAGCCCCAAGCCTGACCGCGCGCGATCACCGGCCCGTCACACCGGGACGGTCACGCCCCGTCCCGCAGCCCCAGCCGCAGATGCTCCACGTGATGCAACGCCTGCTCCAGCAGCTCCGCCACATGGTCGTCGTGCAGCGCGTACACGATGGACCGGCCGCGCCGCTCTCCCGTGACGAGCCCCAGGTTCCGCAGCAGCCGCAACTGGTGGGAGCACGCCGACTGTTCCAGGTCCGCCGCCTCGGCGAGTTCGCCGACCGCGCACGGGCCCTCCCGCAGGTGCGCCAGGATGCGCAGCCGGGAGGGCGTGGCCAGGGCCTGGAGCGTCGCCGCGACGTCCGCGGCGCCGACGGCGTCCAGACGGTCGCGGATGCTGCTCTTCGCATCGACCCCATGACCCATGCCGCCATCGTAGCGAGGCGCCCGCCCCACCCATCGGCATCCGTCGGCACGGGCCACGAGGCCTGAAGCACAGAACCCGAAGCGCGAGGCACGAGGCACGAGGTCCGAGACGCGAGGTCCGAAGTGGAAGGTATGAATGAAGACCTGTTCATGTGTTCCTGTATGGTGACGCGCATGTCCGCCCCGGCATCCACCCCCGCAGCCCCGCCCGCCCTCGCCCCCGCTCCGGCTCCGGCACGCGTGCGGCCCGTCCGCACGCGCCTCCTCGCCCTCCCCGAAGCCCGCTGGGCCGCCCTCTCCACGGCGGCCTTCCTGCTCGCGCTGCCGCTCCAACTGCTCGGCGGGTCCGCCTGGCTGTGGGGCCCGCTGTACGCCGCCGCCTACCTGGCCGGCGGCTGGGAGCCCGCGCTCGAAGGGCTCAGGACGCTGCGTGGGAAGACCCTCGACGTCGACCTGCTGATGATCGTCGCGGCGCTCGGCGCGGCCTCGATCGGCCAGGTCATGGACGGCGCGCTGCTCATCGTCATCTTCGCCACGTCGGGCGCGATGGAGGCCCTGGCCACCGCACGCACCGAGGACAGCGTCCGCGGCCTCCTCGGTCTGGCACCCCCGACGGCCACCCGGCTGCACGCCGTGAGCGGTACGGAGGAAGAGGGGGAGGAGACGGTCGAGGCGGCCGGGCTCGCCATCGGTGACGTGATCCTCGTACGCCCCGGTGAGCGCGTCGGCGCCGACGGCCGTGTCCTCGACGGCGCGAGCGACATCGACCAGGCGACCATCACCGGCGAACCCCTCCCCGTGTCCAAGGCGGCGGGCGACGAGGTCTTCGCCGGCACCCTGAACGGCACCGGAGCCCTGCGCGTCCGTGTCGAACGTGACCCCTCGGACACGGTCATCGCGCGGGTCGTGGCCCTGGTCGAGGAGGCGTCCCGTACGAAGGCCCCGACACAGCTCTTCGTCGAGCGGATCGAACACCGCTACGCCCTCGGCATGGTGGCCGCGACCGTCCTCGTCCTCGCCGTCCCGCTCGCCTTCGGCGCCGACCTCACCGGCGCGCTCCTGCGGGCCATGACCTTCATGATCGTCGCCTCGCCGTGCGCGGTGGTCCTGGCGACGATGCCGCCGCTCCTGTCGGCCGTCGCCAACGCGGGCCGCCACGGCGTGCTCATCAAGTCCGCCGTCGTGATGGAACGCCTCGGCCAGACCGACCGCGTCGCCTACGACAAGACCGGCACCCTCACCGAAGGCACGCCCCACCTCGTCGAAGTGCTCCCCGAAGCCGAAGCCGGCTTCTCGGAGACCGAGCTGCTCTCCCTCGCGGCCGCCGCCGAACACCGCAGCGAGCACCCCCTGGCCCGCGCGATCGTGGCCGCCGCCCAGGACCTCCCGCACGGGACGCAGTCCGAGGGGGCGTCCGACTTCCGGTCCGCGCCCGGGTGCGGGGTCACCGCGACCGTGGCCGGACGCGAGGTGGCGGTCGGTTCGCCGGAGCGCCTCGGCGAGGGGGCGGCGGTCCCCGACACCGACGGCACCGCGGTCGTGGTGCGCGTGGACGGCGTACGCGCGGGCTGGCTGCTCCTCGCCGACCGGATCCGCCCCGGTGCCCCCGCGGCCGTCTCCGCCCTGAACCGCCTCACCACCGCCGCGCCCGCTCTCCTCACCGGCGACAACCCACGGGCCGCCCGCTCCGTGGCCGAGCGGACCGGTATCCCCTCCGACGGCGTGCGCGCGGACCTGCTCCCGCACGAGAAGGCGGAAGCGGTACGGGACCTGGGCGGCCGGGTGCTCTTCGTGGGCGACGGTGTGAACGACGCCCCCGCCCTGGCCGCCGCCCACACCGGTGTCGCGATGGGCCGGGCGGGCTCGGACCTGGCCCTGGAGACCGCGGACGCCGTACTCGTCCACGACGACCTCACGGTCGTCCCCAAGGCGGTCGCCCTCTCCCGTCGCGCCCGGCGCCTGGTCGTCCAGAACCTGTGCCTTGCGGGGGCGTTCATCAGCGTCCTGGTCGTCTGGGACCTGGCGGGCCACCTGCCGCTGCCCCTCGGCGTCGCGGGCCACGAGGGCTCCACGGTCCTGGTCGGCCTCAACGGCCTGCGCCTGCTGCGGGAGAGCGCCTGGCGCGACTAGGCCGTGCCCTGGTCGCGGCCGGACGGCGTCAGGCGTGTGCCCCCGCCGTCACCTTCCCCACCAGCAGTTCCGGCTTCGCCTCCAGGATCTCGCCCACCCGCTCGACCTGCCCGCCCAGCTCCTTCTCCTGCGCGCCGGTCAGCCGCCCCAGCGGTTCCACCGTCACCGTCGTCCGCTTCCCCTGCCGCCGCTGGTGCCAGACACCCGCGACCACCCCGTCGACGAGCAGCACGGGAAAGTTCCCCGCCTGTCCGCCGGCCAGGGCCCGCCGGTAGGCGGCGCCGGGGAACATCCGCTCGCGGGGCTGGGCGGCGACGGCGTACGCGTCGAAGTAGGGGAGGAGCCGCACTCCCCGCACGGCCTCGGTGGGGAAGTCGTCGTCGCCCGCCACCACCCAGGCGGGCGTCCCCTCGAAGTCGACCTCCTCGATGTCCCCGGCGGCGGCCAGCGACGAGAAGAGGGTGGCGGCCCACCCCCTGGGCGCGGCGGCCCACTTGGCGAAGTGCTGCGGGGTCGCGGGACCGTACGCGTGCAGATAGTGGCGTACGAGTGCGGCGAGGGCCTCGGCCGCGGGGAGCGGGTCGAAGCGGGGCGGCCGGGTGTAGGCGGCCTTGCGGCCCCGGTCGGGGGCGAAGCACAGGGCGCCGGACTGGCCCGCGCGGTGCATCACCTGACGCCAGCGCGGCCACTTGCCCTGGAAGGCCTCCATCACGAGGTCCCCGGCCCAGGGGCCGGTGCGGGCCACGACCTCCTCGGACAGCTCGTCGATGGTCAGCTGCCGCCCGTCGAGGGCGTCACCGACCGCCGCGACGACCTGATCCTCCTGCTCGGCGGTCATGCGCACCGCGGAGGGCATCGACGTACCGCCCGGCACGGCGGTCAGCGCGGCGCTCCAGAGGGGCAGTTCGTCTGCGGCGAGGAGATGGATCGTGCCCCGCGGGCCGTACGTCTTCACCAGGCTCCGGTCGTCCCACAACGCGGAGCGCACGTCCTGGCGGGTCGAGCCGTCGAGCCGCAGCGCCACGGAGAGCTCGGCCGCCGACAGGACCTGCGCGTGCACCGCGAGCAGCGTGGACACGACCTCGGCGACGGATGTCCCGGACTGCGCGGGCACCCGCAGCAGTTGGCGGCCGTAGCGCCGCGCGCTCGCCTCGTCCCAAGTGATCCTCGATGTCATGGCGGCGACGCTAGACCCGCACCAGGCCAGATCCTGTCCGCTTCCTGACGCCGTCGGCAGGTGGAGGCGAACTCACGTTCAGGGGTGAATCGGGTGATAGGTACATGAAGGAAATTGACTACCGTAAATACCCAAGAGTGAGCAAAGTGAGTCAACTGTCGTCTGTTCGGGGGGAGGTGAGCTGTAAAAATCCCGGAAACGCTCACAGAGTTTCCACATCGTTATGCCGATTGGCTCATTCCGCTCTCCGCGGTCCCGTAAGTTCGGACCAAGGCAATTCGCGTCAGCAAAGCTGCGCGGGACGGCACCGCGCTGCGGAGGGGGCTGCGCGGTGCCTGCCACGCCCGCTGATTCGCGGGGCCGGGGGCGGGCGCCACCGGGCCGCGTCACTCTTGGGGCGTACGTCCGAGGCGGATGGCCCAACGCCCCATATCCTCGTGCGAACCCCCTGGTTCTCTTCGAATTATCCTCGATCTCCTTCGAATTCGCTGGGAATCGGCCATGATCTGCCCCTGAATGAACGCCTCCACTCCCACCCAGGCGTTGTCGGGCGACTCCGGAGAGTAGTTGTGGCACGCCGATGCGCGCGACATCACTTACGAAGGGTTATGGTGGAAACCCCCCCTCGGGCCGGTCCGTCTCCCCCCCACGGACCGGCCCGTTTTTTTGTGCGCTGCCACGCGCCGGGCGTACGCCCCAGAGCCGCCGTCGCGTCGTGCCGCCCGCCCCCGCTCCCGGCCCGCACCGGGCTCGCCCATCGGCCGGGAGGCCTTGCACCCCAAGGGGGAGAGGCGCTCGGGCGGGGGTAGGGTGTCGCCCTCGGGGACTGCCATCTGCACGGAGGGGCTGACGAAAACGTGAACCTGCGCGACAACCTGCGCCGCTTGCTGGTCAGGTTCTATGCACGCAGGGTGGAAGGCCACCTTGACCACGACCAGGTGCCCAAGCACATCGGGGTCATCATGGACGGCAACCGGCGCTGGGCGAAGGCCGCCGGCAGCACCGCCGCCCAGGGGCACCGGGCCGGAGCCCACAAGATCGAGGAGTTCCTCGGCTGGTGCTCCGAGACCGACGTCGAGGTCGTCACCCTCTGGCTGCTGTCGACGGACAACTTCGACCGCCCCGAGGAAGAACTCGTACCGCTGCTCGGCATCATCGAGAACGTCGTGAGCTCCCTCGCCGCGGACGGCCGCTGGCGGGTGCACCACGTGGGCACGCCGGACATCCTGCCCTCGCGGATGCAGACCGTCCTGAAGGAGGCCGAGGAGTCCACCGCACGGGTCGACGGGATACTCGTCAACGTCGCGATCGGCTACGGCGGACGGCAGGAGATCGCGGACGCCGTGCGCTCGATGATCCTCGACCACGCCGACAAGGGCACCTCGCTGGAGAAACTCGCCGAGGACGTCAGCGTCGACATGATCGGCAAGCACCTCTACACGAGCGACCAGCCCGACCCCGACCTCGTGATCCGTACGAGTGGTGAGCAGCGGCTGTCCGGATTCATGCTCTGGCAGACGGCCCACTCCGAGTACTACTTCTGCGAGGTCTTCTGGCCGGCCTTCCGCAAGGTCGACTTCCTGCGCGCCCTGCGTGACTACGCGGCCCGCCACCGGCGCTACGGCGGATGACGGACCGGGGCGGCCCCTCCGTCAGGGGCTGCCGCGCGGCCGGGGATTGCCCCTTTGGGGTGGAAGTAATGAGGAGTTCACCAGGGCGCCGCCATGTGTGCTGGCATGGCATGGCTCGTTCGAGGGCATAAAGCCTCCAGGTCGACGCCCGAATCACGGGTGTCGTATCTCAGCGGACGGCACGGGGCCGTCCGCCCGGGAGGCCCTTTGCACCAGCGCGACCGTGCGGTCAGTACGGACGAGGCGGAGGGCCGGTTCACGGCCCGTGCATCGGTGCCGGAAACCGGTCCAGCTCTCCTCCGTCGCTCCCCGACCTCATCCGAGGGGGTACGTCCTTCCGTGGTGACCAGCACAAAGCGCCGTATGCCAGACCGGCGCACCTATGTTCTCGACACCAGCGTCCTGCTGGCCGACCCGCACGCCATGAACCGCTTCGACGAGCACGAAGTAGTGCTGCCGATCGTCGTGGTCACGGAATTGGAGGCCAAGCGGCACCATCCCGAACTCGGCTACTTCGCCCGGCAGGCCCTGCGTCTGCTCGACGAGTTCCGGGTGAAATATGGCCGTCTCGACGCCCCCATCCCCACCGGGGAGCTGGGCGGGACGGTCCGTGTCGAGCTCAATCACTCGGACCCCAGCGTGCTGCCGAGCGGCTATCGCCTGGGGGACAACGACTCCCGCATCCTCGCGGTCGCCCGCAATCTGCAGGCGGAAGGTTTCGACGTCACCGTCGTGTCGAAGGACCTCCCGCTGAGGATCAAGGCCTCCTCGGTCGGTCTCCTCGCCGAGGAGTACCGAGCGGAACTCGCCATCACGGGCTCCTCCGGCTGGACCGGAATGTCCGAACTGACGCTCTCCGGCGAACAGGTGGACCTCCTCTTCGACCAGGAGAGCCTGTACGTCCCCGAGGCGTCCGACTTCCCCGTCCACACGGGTCTGATGATCCAGTCCGAGCGCGGCAAGGCGCTGGGACGTGTGACGGCCGAGGGCAACGTCCGGCTCGTACGCGGCGACCGGGAGGCCTTCGGCATCAAGGGCCGCAGCGCGGAGCAGCGCATCGCGCTGGATCTGCTCCTGGACCCGGACATCGGGATCGTGTCGATGGGCGGACGGGCCGGCACCGGAAAGTCGGCGCTCGCCCTGTGCGCGGGCCTGGAGGCGGTGCTCGAACGGCGCCAGCACCAGAAGGTGATGGTCTTCCGGCCGCTGTACGCGGTCGGCGGGCAGGAGCTGGGCTATCTGCCCGGTTCCGAGTCCGAGAAGATGGGCCCCTGGGCGCAGGCGGTCTTCGACACCCTCTCCGCGGTCACCAGCCGTGAGGTCATCGAGGAGATCACCGCCCGCGGCATGCTGGAGGTCCTGCCGCTCACGCACATCCGCGGCCGGTCCCTCCACGACGCGTTCGTGATCGTGGACGAGGCCCAATCCCTGGAACGGAACGTCCTGTTGACCGTTCTGTCCCGAATCGGCTCGAATTCACGGGTGATCCTGACCCATGACGTGGCCCAGCGGGACAACCTCAGGGTCGGGCGGTACGACGGTGTGGTGGCCGTCGTGGAGAAACTGAAGGGCCATCCGCTCTTCGCGCACGTCACACTCACCAGGTCCGAGCGGTCCCAGATTGCCGCCCTTGTGACCGAAATGCTGGAGGACGGACAGATCTGACACCCGCTGCCCCCACCCGTCCTGTCTGTCCGACGGATGGCGGCTACACGGTAGTTGGCGCCGTCCGGCAAAGGCGAAAAGCCTAGCCGGGCGGCGTCTTGCTGCGCTCTCGTTTCCGAAAAACTTCTGAGGCAAACGAGGTGTGAGCTTTCACACCCAACACAGAATTGCCTCCCGGCGTAGGCGTACGGCAGAGTCTCACTCCTGTCAGGCCCCGCATACGACACACCTGTACCCCCAGCGGCACAGCACAGCAAGAACCTCAGAACTCCATAACGCCGTCGTATGCCGCCCGAGCACCACGCGGCACTCCCCGCAAGGGAGTTGCCCACCGGGCCCGTGCCTCCCGTGACCCCGCAGTTGGGAGGCCAGTGGCAGGGGCAAGATTGCGTCCGCGAGGGTCACCTGTAGCGGTCGATGCTGGAAGGAAACCGTGTGAGCCGGATTTCGGTCCGTGGGCTCGCAGTGGCCTCGGCCACCGCAGTCACCGCTGTCGGCGCCGTAACCGGTGTTGCCTCGGGCAGCACCGCTCCGTCGAGCGATGACGCCGAGGCAACGGCGAGCGGCTCGACGCTCCTCGCGGACATACCCGCGGGCGCGCAGGCGCAGGTGCAGACAGCCTCTCTGACACAGCAGGCCGATTCCCAGGCCATCGCGGCAGACGCGACAGCCAAGAAGGACGCCGAGGCAGCCGCGCGCAAGCAGGCCGCCAAGGACGCGGTCGCCAAGCAGCAGGCCGCGGAGAAGGCCGAGCAGGAGGCGAAGGAGCGCAAGGAGGCCGAGAAGGTCGCCAGCCGCTCCGCCAAGCGCGACGCCGCCAGCTTCACCGTGAAGGCGTCGTACACGGCCGCCGAGGTCCAGGAGATGGCCCGCCAGCTCGTTCCGGCGGACCAGTTCGCGTGCTTCAGCCGGATCGTCGACCACGAGTCCAGCTGGAACTACCAGGCGGACAACCCCACATCCGACGCGTACGGCCTCATGCAGGCCCTGCCGGGTTCGAAGATGTCCTCGGCCGGTGCCGACTGGGCGACCAACCCGGCCACGCAGATCAAGTGGGGCCTGAGCTACATGGACGGCCGCTACGGCAGCCCGTGTGCGGCCTGGAACTTCTGGCAGGCCAACAACTACTACTGAGCCGCCACGGCTCAACCCCGCGGAGCCCTTCACCGTCCTACGGTGGGGGGCTTCTGCCATGTACGGTCGATGCCGACGACTCCAGGGACTCCAGGGAGGAGTGGTGGGGAGCAACGGGGGAAGAGGACGGATCATGTCGCGAGTGCCAGGTTGGTTCGGCCGGATCGGTGCCGGACTCACCGAAGTGGGAGAGCGGTTGGACGCGCGCCGCGCGGCCGCCGAAGAGGACGACGAGATCCGCAAGGACGACGCGGGCGGTGCGGACGCCTCGTCCTCGCCCCGGTCGCCGGCCTCTCCCGCGGGCACGGCCGGTCACGTCCGCCCGGATCCCGCCACCGCGGTCCCGTGGGGAATGCGGGTCGCCGCCGAGGCGGGCTGGCGGCTGCTCGTCCTCGCGGGCACCGTCTGGGTGCTGATGCGGGTCATCAGCGCCGTACAACTGGTCGTCCTGGCCTTCGTCTCCGCGCTGCTCATCACCGCCCTGCTCCAGCCCACGGTCGCCCGGCTGCGCAGATACGGTTTTCCGCGCGGGCTCGCCACCGCGCTCACCGCGATCCTCGGCTTCGTCATCATGGGGCTGGTCGGATGGTTCGTGGTCTGGCAGGTCATGGAGAACATCAACAACCTCGCCGACCAGATCCAGGACGGCATCGACGAGCTGCAGCGGTGGCTGCTGAACAGCCCGTTCCATGTCACCGAGGACCAGATCAGGGACATCGCCAAGAGTCTGCGCGAGGCGGTCGGGGCGAACACCGACGAGATCACGTCCGCGGGGCTCGAAGGCGTCACCGTCATCGTCGAGGCGCTCACCGGCATCCTCCTCACGATGTTCTCCACGCTCTTCCTGCTCTACGACGGCAAGCGCATCTGGGAGTGGACGCTCAAGCTCGTCCCGGCGGCGGCGCGGCCGGGTGTGGCGGGAGCGGGACCGCGGGCCTGGCGCACCCTCACCGCGTACGTCCGCGGCACGGTGATAGTCGCTCTGATCGACGCCATCTTCATCGGCCTCGGCATCTTCTTCCTCGATGTCCCGATGGCCGTCCCGCTCGCCGTCTTCATCTTCCTGGGCGCGTTCATCCCGCTGGTCGGTGCCGTCATCTCCGGGGCACTGGCGGTGGTGGTCGCGCTCGTGACGCAGGGGGTCTTCACCGCCCTCATGACGCTGGCCGTGGTGCTCGCCGTCCAGCAGATCGAGGGCCACATCCTGCAGCCGTTCATCCTCGGGCGGGCGGTGCGGGTGCATCCGCTCGCGGTCGTCCTCTCCGTGGCGGCGGGTGGGATGGTCGCGGGGATCGGTGGCGCGGTGGTCGCCGTGCCACTCGTCGCGGTCACCAACACGGTGGTGGGATACCTGCGGTCGCACTCCAGCGAGGCGTCACTCCGGTACGCGCCGGCGCCCCACGGCTCCACGGCGACGCCGGAGCCCCCGCCTCCGGCTGACGCTCCGCCGCCGCCCCCGGCTTAGGGCTTTTCCTCGCCCCCGCCGCCCCTACCCGTCCCGTCACCGACTCGGGGGCGCTGCCCCCGAACCCCCGGTCCTCGAACGCCGGACGGGCTGAAGGATGTCGCCGGACCGGCGGACATCTCCAGCCCGTCCGCGAATCTTCAGCCCGTCCGGCGTTTGAGGACGAGCGCGTCAGCGCGATACCGGGGGCGAGGGGGCGCAGCCCCCGTGCGGGACGGGAACGGGTAGGGGCGGCGGGGGCGAGAGAAACGGGGCCAGTTGAGCGAGCCGCAGGCTACTGCGTGAGAACGGCTTCCGCGTCCAGCGTGGCCCCCACGGCCTGCACAACCGCTGCGATCTTGAACGCTTCCTGAATCGTCTCCCGATCGACCCCGGCCTTTCGAAGCACCTGCTCGTGCGAGTCAAGACACTGCCCGCACCCATTGATCGCGGAGACGGCGAGCGACCACAGCTCGAAGTCGACCTTCTCCACCCCCGGGTTCCCGATCACGTTCATCCGCAGACCGGCCCGCAGCGTCCCGTACTCCGGATCGGAGAGCAGATGCCGTGTCCGGTAGAAGACGTTGTTCATCGCCATGACCGCCGCGGCGGACTTCGCCGCGGTGTAGGCCTCGGGCGAAAGCTTCGCGTTGGCCTCCTCCTCCAGCTCACGCAGAACCCGGGGCGACCGCGAGGCGATGGCGCAGGCGAGCACCGTGCCCCACAGCCGCTGCTGCGGAAGATCGGAGTTGCCGATGACCGAACCGAGGTTCAGCCGAAGGTCCTTGGCGTAGTCCGGAATCGCGGACTTCAGCGCGTCGAGGGACATGGGTCACTCACCGGCCAGCAGCTTGACCGGGTCAAGGGTGGTCTCGCCCTTGGTCCAGTTGCAGGGGCACAGCTCGTCGGTCTGCAGCGCGTCCAGAACCCGCAGGACCTCCTTGGGGTTACGGCCGACGGAGCCGGCGGTCACCATGGAGAACTGGATCTCGTTGTTCTGGTCGACGATGAAGACGGCGCGCTTGGCGAAGCCGTCCTCGCCCTCGATGCCGAGGTCACGCATGAGCTCGTGCCGCGAGTCGGCCATCATCGGGAAGGGCAGGTCGGTCAGGTCCGGGTGGTCCTTGCGCCAGGCGTGGTGCACGAACTCGGAGTCGCCGGAGAAGCCGAGGACCTGGGCGTCACGGTCGGCGAACTCGTCGTTCAGCCTGCCGAAAGCGGCGATCTCGGTCGGACACACGAAGGTGAAGTCCTTCGGCCACGCGAAGACGATCTTCCACTGACCCTCGTACGTCTTGTGGTTGATCTGCTCGAATTCCTCGCCCTTCTCCAGCGAGACACAGGCAGTCAGATCGAACTCGGGGAACTTGTCACCGACAGTGAGCACGCGCTCTCCTTGCAACAAAGAAAACCCCTCTTTTAAGGGGTTTCCTCATGGGTTGGACGCTCTCGATCGTGGCACAGAGTGCATTGATTAGGGAAATAGCTACACTCGCTCTTGTTGATCGAAAACAGCTATCAGTGCATGTGAGCGCGACAAGCGAGAGGACCGCCCGTGCCCCCCGTCAGGAAGAGGCAGCCCAGCCTCTCGCAGCTGCGCGCCTTCACCGCGGTGGCCGAACATCTGCACTTCCGGGATGCGGCGGCGGCCCTTGGCATGAGCCAGCCCGCGTTGTCCGGCGCGGTCTCGACGCTGGAGGAGACCCTCGGGGTGACGCTGCTGGAACGCACGACCCGCAAGGTGCTCCTGTCGCCGGCGGGCGAGCGGCTGGCCGTACGGGCGAAGGCGGTGCTCGACGAGGTGGGCGCGCTGATGGAGGAGGCCGAGGCGGTGCGGGCGCCGTTCACCGGGGTGCTGCGGCTCGGGGTGATCCCGACGGTGGCGCCGTATCTGCTGCCGACCGTTCTGCGGCTCGTCCACGACCGCTATCCGGCGCTCGACCTCCAGGTCCACGAGGAGCAGACGTCGAACCTGCTGGAGGGGCTCACCACGGGGCGGCTCGATCTGCTGCTGCTCGCGGTGCCCCTCGGGGTGCCCGGGGTCGTCGAACTGCCGTTGTTCGACGAGGACTTCGTGCTGGTGACACCGCTCGACCACCGGCTGGGCGGCAGGGAGGGCATCCCGCGCGAGGCGCTGCGCGAGCTCAATCTGCTGCTGCTGGACGAGGGGCACTGTCTGCGGGACCAGGCCCTCGACATCTGCCGGGAGGCCGGGCGGGCGGACGCGCCGGTCACCACGACCGCCGCGGGGCTCTCCACCCTCGTACAACTGGTCGCGGGCGGTCTCGGGGTGACGCTGCTGCCCCGTACGGCCGTCAGGGTCGAGACGGCGCGCAGCAATCAGTTGCTCACGGGGTATTTCGCGGAGCCGGCTCCGACTCGGCGGGTGGCGCTTGCGATGCGGGGTGGGGCTGCGCGGGCGGGGGAGTACGAGGAGTTGGCGGGGGCGCTTCGGGAAGCGGTGAAGCCGTTGCCTGTGCGGGTGTTGTGACCCGGTATGGCAACGGCTTCGCCTGGGAGGCGTGGGGGCGGTGCGGGTGCGGGCGCGTCGTGGCTGGTCGCGCCGTTCCCCGCGCCCCCTGAAAAGATTGCGCCGTTCCCCGCGCCCCTTAAGGGCGAAGGATTGCGCCGTTCCCCGCGCCCCCTAAAGGCGACAAGATTGCGCCGTTCCCCGCGCCCCTTAAAGCAGCGGGGGCTACTCCGTGCGTAGGCCGTCCGGGCGCATCAGGCGTAGGAGTGGGGGGACGCTCAGGGCTGTCACGGCCAGGACCACCGCTGCGCCGAAGCCCGTCATCGCCAGGACGCTCAGCCAGTCCACCGTCACCGCGGTGTCCGTCATCTTCAGCAGGACCGCGCCCAGGGTGAGGCCCACCACCGCGGCGAGGAGCAGGCCCAGCGCGACCGGGATCGCGGTCTGCCACAGCACCGACAGGCTCAGCGTGCGGCGCCGGGTGCCGAAGGCGACCAGTGCCGAGAGCAGCTTCTTGCGCTCGCGCAGCTGCTCCAGCTGCGAGACCAGCAGGCTCGCCCCGATCAGCGCGAGGACACAGGCCGCGCCGACGAACAGCCCGGTGCGGATGGAGTCGAAGCGCTCCGACCGCTCACTTCCCGTGAACGTCACGGGTTCCGTGAGCGGGCTGACCTTCGCGGCGGTGTTGCGCACGATCTCGCGCACGTCCGGGACCGTCATGTCGAGCTTGAGCTGGATCACCCCGCTGGTGGCCGGGGTCGCGGCGGCGGGCAGCGCACTCGTGGTGATCAGGAAGCCGCCCCGCTCCCAACCCGACGGGTCCTTGCGCGGATCGGCCTTCTTGATGTCCTGCGGCACGGTCCAGGGCACCTCCGCACCCTTCGTGACGTCGTCGTACGAGGGGTCGATGATCAGCTTCTTGCCGGGCTTGGCGAACCTCGGGGTCTCCGAGTCGTACTCGACCCCCTGCACGGCGAACACATCGCCCTCACGGCACGAGGGCAGCTTCGCCACCTCGCGCAGGGCGGCGCAGTCGCCGACCGTGATCAGCGAGGACGTGTCGGGGTTCTTCGCCTTTTCGCCCAGCGTGGCGTCGGACAGCGCGACGGCGCCGCGCACACCGCGGGTGTCCGCGAGCTTCCGCCCGGCGTCGGCGAGAGAGACGGACTTCGGTACGTAGACCTCCATCTGGACGCGCGAGAGATCCTGGCCGGTGGGCTTCGTGAAGTCGTCCTGGACACCGGCGAACAGCATCTGCAGGGCGATCGCACCGGCCACCGCCACCGCGATGCCGTTGACCATGCGGGCCGCGGTGCCACTGCTCAACTGCAGCCTGCGTACGGCCAGCTGCCAGGAGACCGACCCCGAGTTCAGCCGGGCCACGACGGCTTCCACGACCCACGGCAGCAGCGCGGTGATGCCGACGAGGAGCAGGACGACACCGCCGGTCACCATGTACTCGTTGAAGTCGCCGTTCTCGTTGCCCTTGCCGATCATCGGAGCGAGCAGGCCGAGACCGCCCAGCGGCAGCAGCAGTCGCCACCACAGCCGGCGCCGCGCGGGCCTGGCCGTACGCACCACGCCGAGCGGCTCGATGACGACTCCGCGCAGGGCGAGCAGCGTCACCGCGACCGCGGCGGCCGGGACCGCGACGGCGATCAGGACGGCGAGTACGGGCGTCGGGTCGAGGTAACTCGGGAAGACACTGATCTCGAACAGCTCGACCGAACCGGCGATCTGGCGGCCGATCAGGAAGAAGCCGACGCCGAAGAGCAGCCCGAGGACGGCCCCGGCGAGCGCCTCGCCCGCGGCGATCCGGCGGGTCATCCGGCCGTCGGCGCCGACCAGCCGCAACGCCGCGAGCCTGCGGTCGCGCCGCTCGCCGCCGAAGCGTACGGCGGCGGCGATGAAGACGCCGACGGGCATCAGCAGCACCACGAAGACCGTGAGGACGAGCAGGAGAAGGACCGGGTCCATCTCCTCGGAGGGCGCCTTCACCCCGTGGAAGGTGTCGATCCGTGTGATGCGGGAGCCTTCGTCGTACTTGGCCAGGTTCTGGCCGCCCGCGTAGTAGGCGAGTTCGGCCGGGCCGATCAGGCCGCTCTCGCCGATGGTCCCCGTGACGCGGTCCGGAAGCCGTTCGCGCAGCAGGCTGCCTTCCTTCGAGTCCAGCAGTTCCTTCAGCGCGGGAGACACGATCATCTCGCCCGGCGCCGGGAACTCGTCGATCCCGGGCGGCAGCGGCGCCCGCGCCCCCTCGGGCTCCAACTGGCGGCCGCGCACGTCCAGGCCGTGGAACTCGGTGCCGACGTTCGCGACGAGCACCGTGTTGTCGGACTTGGCCGGCTCGGCGCCGTTCATCACCAGGTCCATCCGCGCGTACTCACGGTCCGACCGTGCCTGCATCGCGCTCGGGATGGCGGTGGTGAGCAGCAGCAGCGCCACGCCGAGTCCCACACCGACACCGGTGAGCAGGACACGTACCCACCCCTCGCGGCCGCCGGTGAACGCGAACTTGACGCCCATGGCCAGGTCCCTGGACCACTGCCGCAGCCTGGGGGTGTCGCGGTCCTCCCAGCCGTCCGGTCGCGGCGGAGCCTCGGGCGGGGCGACGGCGGTCGACGGGCGGGCGCTCATACGGCGCGCTCCATGTCCCGGGACTTGCCGTCGCGTACGACGATCTCGCGGTCCGAGTAGGCGGCCACCCGGGTCTCGTGGGTGACGAGGACGACGGCCGCGTTGGTGGACCGGGCGGCGTCGGTGAGCAGCTCCATCACCCGCTCGCCGTTGAGCGAGTCGAGGGCGCCGGTGGGCTCGTCGGCGAACAGCACCCGCGGGCTGGTGACCAGTGAGCGGGCCACGGCGACGCGCTGGCCCTGGCCGCCGGAGACCTCGCCGGGCCGCTTGCCCGCCAGGTCGTCGACCTCCAGGCGTTCCATCCAGGCCAGGGCGGTGCGCTCGGCCTCCTTGCGGGAGGTGCCGTTCAGGCGCAGCGGCAGGGCCACGTTCTCGACGCAGGTCAGCTCCGGCACCAGCTGGCCGAACTGGAAGACGAACCCGAACTGGGAGCGCCGCAGCGCGCTGCGCTGGGAGTCGTTCATGGTCGCCATCTCGCGGCCGTTGTACATGATGGAGCCCGAGTCGGGCGTCACGATGCCGGCGAGGCAGTGCAGGAGGGTCGACTTGCCGGAGCCCGAGGGGCCCATCACGGCGACGACCTCGCCCGGGTGGATGGAGAACTCGGCGCCGTCGAGGGCGTTCGTGGGGCCGTACGCCTTGCGCAGGTCGTGGGCCACGAGCAGGGAGCCTGCAGGGGTCATCGGGTCACCGCCTCAGCGAGTTTGCCGAGACGCGCGGCGGTGAGTTCCAGCCACCGCAGGTCGGCTTCGAGATGGAAGAGCGCGTGGTCGCAGATCAGCTGGTCGGCGAGATCGCCCTTGCGTTTGCGGTCGGTGAGGATGCGCATCATGCGCAGGTGTTCCGAGCGCTGGGTGTCGAGGATCTCGGACGCGTCGCGGTGCGTCAGGAGGGCGAGGACGACCTTCGTGTAGAGGGTCGACTGGAGGTAGGGCTCCGGCTTCTCCGGCGTCGCGAGCCACTGCTGGACGTCGGTGACGCCGGCCTCGGTGATCGCGTACCGCTTGCGCTCGGGGCCTTCGCCCGCCTCTATCCCGTCGACCTCCACGAGGCCGTGCTTCAGCAGTCGGGACATCGTCGAATAGACCTGGCCGTAGTGGAGCGGCCGGTCGTGACCGAACTTCTCGTCGAAGGCCCGCTTCAGGTCGTAACCGTGTCGGGGGCCGGACTCCAGGAGTCCTAGGAGCGTGTGACCGATGGACATGCGGAGCACTCTACACACGGCGTATACACCGTGTGTATACGCGTGGTGGATAGCTGCTTTCGGGGCGTACGGGTTCGCAGGTCAGAGGTGATTGTCACGGTTCTGTGACTGGGGGTGGAGCACCTGCCCGGGGGCGCTGCCCCCGAACCCCCGGTCCTCGAACGCCGGACGGGCTGAGACGCAGCCGGCCCGGCGGCATCTTCAGCCCGTCCGGCGTTCGAGGACGAGCGCGCAAGCGCGACAGGGGGCGCAGCCCCGTTTTTCAGGGGCGCGGGGAACTGCGCGGCCGGCCCTCACCGGGCCCGCGGTCAACGACGGCGCGCTACTCCTCGTCCTCCTCGGAGAGGGACGGTCGCCCCCGCCGGGGGATCGGCCCCGCCCCGCCGGGCAGGCGCCCCGCCTCGCCCAGCGCCCGCCGCAGCAGGAACTCGATCTGCGCGTTGGCGGACCGCAGCTCGTCCCCGGCCCACCGCGCCAACGCCTCGTACACCAGCGGATCCAACCGCAGCAGCACCTGCTTGCGCTGCTGCGGACGCCGAGGGGGCGTAGGGGGAGTCGGAGGGGTCTCCTCCGCAGGTGAGGTCACTGGTAGAGGGACCCCGTGTTCAGGACGGGCTGCGGCGCCCGGTCACCGCACAGGACCACCAGCAGGTTCGACACCATCGCCGCCTTCCGCTCGGAGTCCAGCTCGACGATGTCCCGCTCGGAGATCTGGGCGAGCGCGGCCTCGACCATGCCGACCGCGCCGTCCACGATCTGGCGCCGCGCTGCGACGACCGCACCCGCCTGCTGCCGCTGGAGCATCGCCGAGGCGATCTCGGGGGCGTACGCGAGATGCGTGAAGCGCGACTCGATGATCTGCACGCCCGCCGCGTCCACGCGTGCCCGGAGCTCGATCGCGAGCTTCTCGGTGATCTCCTCCGCGTTGCCGCGCAGCGACAGGCCCTCCTCGTCGTGGGCGTCGTACGGGTACTCGATGGCGATGTGCCGCACGGCCGCCTCGGTCTGGGTGGCGACGAACTCCAGGAAGTCGTCCACCTCGAAGCTCGCCTGCGCGGTGTCCTCCACCCGCCACACCACGACGGCGGCGAGCTCGATCGGGTTGCCGTAGGCGTCGTTGACCTTGAGGACCGCCGTCTCGTGGTTGCGGACCCGCGTCGAGATCTTCGTACGGGAGGTGAGCGGGTTGACCCAGCGCAGCCCGTCCTCGCGGATGGTGCCGCGGTAGCGGCCGAAGAGCTGGACGACGCGGGCCTCGCCGGGCGCCACCATGTTCAGACCGCACATGGCGACGAAGGCCGCGAGGCCGATCAGGATGCCGGCCACGATGAGCACGGCCTTGCCGCCGGTGGCGTCCACCGCGGTCGCGGAGACGACCATCGCGGCGCCCAGCAGCAGTCCGACGAGCCCGAGCAGCAGCGCGAGCCCGCCACCGATGCTGTGCGCGGAGACCTCCCGTACGCGCGGAGCGGGCATCGCGGGCACATCGGCGGTGTCCGCCCCCGTTCCCGCCCCCGCGCCTGCCCCCGCGCCTGTGTCCGTGCCTGGAGAGTCGTGTGTGGACATGGGTGTTCCCCCGTTTCGTGGTGCTTTCGGCCGGCGTGCGGACGTCCGGCCCGGTCCTGCTGGCTAGCTAAGTGATATCACTTTACCCGTCACAGCAACCTTCCAAGCCCTTGAATCGTCGGTTCCATAGGGGTGGGTGCTGATTCTCACGTCCGTAAAAGGCCGGATCGGCAGACGTTTGTCCTCAGCTGCGGTGTTAGTTTGCTGAGCTGACCCGAGCGATGAACCTGTGAGACACGAGAGACGGAAGCGGAGCGGACGGATCCATGGGACGAGCGGATGAGAGACGAGCGCGGCAGCGCGGTGGACACCGCGGCGCGCCGAAACGCTCGTCCAAGGCGGAAGGCAAGAGTGGCAAGAGCGGTATACGCCGCTTCTTCACCTGGAAGAAGATGCTCGGCACGTTCTTCGGCCTCTGCCTGCTCGTGATGGCCGCCTTCGTCGGGCTCTACCTGATGATCGACGTTCCCAAGGGGAACGCCGCCGCGGTGCAGCAGAGCAACGTCTACAAGTACAGCAACGGCGACACGCTCGCCCGCGACGGTGAGGTCAACCGCGAACTGGTCGACCTGGACCAGGTCTCCAAGGGCGTCCGGATGACCTTCGTCGCCGCCGAGAACAAGTCCTTCTACAAGGACTCCGGCGTCGACCTGAGGGGCACGGCCCGCGGTCTGCTCAACACCCTGTCCGGCAAGGGCAAGCAGGGCGGCTCGACGATCACCCAGCAGTACGTCAAGAACTACTACCTCACGCAGGACCAGACCGTCACGCGCAAGTTGAAGGAACTGGTCATCTCGCTGAAGGTGGACCGCCAGCAGTCCAAGGACGCCATCCTCGCCGGCTACATCAACACCAGCTACTACGGCCGTAACGCGTGGGGCATCCAGGCCGCGGCGCAGGCGTACTACCAGGTCGACGCGGACAAGCTCAACGTCGCCCAGAGCGCGTATCTCGCGGCCCTGCTGCAGGCCCCGAGCCAGTACGACTGGGCGGTGGCCAGCGACACCAGCAAGGAACTGGTCAAGGACCGCTGGAACTACGTCCTCGACAACATGGTCGAGGAGGGCTGGCTGAACTCCGCCAAGCGCGACGACATGACGTTCCCCGTGCCGAAGGACCCCAAGGGCGCACCCGGTCTTGAGGGCCAGGCCGGCTACCTGGTGGAGGCAGCCAACACGACGCTGGAGAAGCGGCTCGTCGAGGAGGGCACGGCCACCGACATGGACGAGGCCGCGAGGCTGGTCAAGGCGGGCGGCTGGACCATCACGCTGAACATCGACAAGAAGAAGCAGGCCCAGCTGGAGAAGGCCGTCAAGGCCAAGCTGACCAGCAAGCTCGACGGGAAGAAGCGGGACGTGGACGCCGACATCCAGGCCGGCGCCGTCTCCGTCGACCCGAAGACGGGCCGGGTCCTGGCGATGTACGGCGGCGTGGACTACGTGAAGCACTTCACGAACAACGCCACGCGCCGCGACTACCAGCCCGCCTCCACCTTCAAGCCGGTCATCCTGGCCGCGGCCGTCGACAAGGACGCCACGACCCAGGACGACGACCCGATCACGGCGAACACGATCTACGACGGCACGAGCAAGCGTCCCGTCCTGGACAACGGGTCGAAGGTCGGCTTCTCCCCGCCGAACGAGGACGACGTCGACTACGGCGACGTCGACGTCCAGACGGCGATGAACAAGTCCATCAACTCGGTCTTCGCCCAGATGGGTGTCGACGTCGGCATGGACCAGGTGATGAAGACCGCGGGCGAGCTCGGCATGGACGTCGAGGGCGTCAAGTCGGTGCCCGCCCAGACCCTCGGCACGATGGGCGCGAGCCCGCTGGAGATGGCCGGTGTCTACGCGACACTCGACAACCACGGCAAGAAGGTCACCCCGGCCCTCGTGAAGTCGGTCGAGCACAAGGACCGCGCGGTCAAGATCCCGGAGGCGATCGGTGATCAGGTCATCAGCCGCGAGGCCGCCGACACGGTCACCTCGATCCTGACGGGCGTGGTCGACGACGGTACGGCCAGGACGTCGGTACGTGACAACCCGGCCCGGGACGGCCAGCAGGTCGCGGGCAAGACGGGTACGTCCGACTTCAACCGGTCGGCCTGGTTCACCGGTTACACACCGGACCTCGTCACCTCGGTCGGGATGTTCGGCGAGGACGCGAAGAGCCACGCGCAGGTCACGATGCAGGGTGCCACCGGCCTCCTGCCCGGCAAGGGCCGCGTCAACGGCGGTGGCTATCCCGCGCAGATCTGGGCCGCGTACACCTTCGACGCGATGGGTGACGTCACCAAGTTCGACCTGGACACGGACCAGGGTGCGGCGGTCAAGCCCACCCCGACGCCGACGGTCACGCCGACGCCGACGACCCCGTCCGCGGAACCGTCCACCAAGGATCCGACGACGAAGCCGCCGACGAGCACCTCCGCCCCGGAGAGCACCCCGGAGGAGACCCCGTCGGACGAGGACCCGACCCCGACGACGAGCGCCCCGTCATCCCCGAGCGGCATAGAACTACCCCCGGACCCCGACGACCCACGCTCGGACGACTGACCCGCGCCCTGTCAGGGGGCGCGGGGAAAGGCGCAATCTGTCACCTTCAGGGGGCGCGGGGAACTGCGCGACCGGCCACGATCGGCCCGCAGTTCCCCACCGGCACGAGCCACGACGCCGCTCGAACGAAGAGCGGCGCTCAGCCCTCCCTGACCGCGTTGGCGATCCGGTCCCCGATCTCCTTGTCGATGTTCCGCCAGTACTGGAACGCCCGTTCCAGCACAGGCGGCGACACATCGGCAGACAGATGCCCGCTGACGTTCGTCACCAGCCGCTCCCGCTGCGCGTCGTCGAGGACCTGCCGGACCATCGTGCCGGCCTGCCCCCAGTCGTCGTCCTCGCGATGCCGCTTCGTCGCCTCGCGCACCAGCTCACCCGCGGTCTGCCAGCTCGCCGGGTCGCCGAACCGCCCGAAGTCGGCCGCCGGACCGCCGTACGAGTTCGGCGCGTACGGCCGCGCCGCGTTCGACGGCACGTACCGCATCGGGCCGTCCTTGGCGTACGAGTTCACCGCCGAGTGCGGCCGGTTCGGCGGCAGCTGCGCGTAGTTCGGGCCGATCCGGTACCGGTGGGTGTCCGGGTACGAGAAGAGCCGGCCGAGCAGCATCTTGTCCGGCGAGGGGCCGATGCCGGGCACCAGGTTGGACGGCTCGAAGGCGGCCTGCTCGATGTGGACGAAGTAGTCCTCGGGGTTCTTGTCGAGGACCATCCGGCCGACGTCGATCAGCGGGTAGTCGCCGTGCGGCCAGACCTTGGTCAGGTCGAAGGGGTTGAAGCGGTAGTCCGCCGCGTCCTCGAACGGCATGACCTGGACCTTGAGGGACCAGCTCGGCGCGTTCCCCGACTCGATCGACTCGTACAGGTCACGGCGGTGCTTGTCCGCGTCCGAACCGGCCAGCTCGTCGGCCTCGGCCTGGGTCAGGAAGTCGATGCCCTGGTCCGTCTTGAAGTGGTACTTCACCCAGAACCGCTCACCCGCGCCGTTGATCCACATATACGTGTGGGACGAGTAGCCGTTCATGTGGCGGTACGTCTTCGGCACGCCCCGGTCGCCCATCAGCCACGTCACCTGGTGTGCCGACTCGGGCGAGAGCGTCCAGAAGTCCCACTGCATGTCGTTGCTGCGCAGCCCGGTGACCGGGTGGCGCTTCTGCGAGCGGATGAAGTCCTGGAACTTGATCGTGTCACGGACGAAGAAGACCGGCGTGTTGTTGCCCACCATGTCGTAGTTGCCGTGCTCGGTGTAGAACTTCAGCGCGAAACCACGGGGGTCGCGCCAGGTGTCGGGGGAGCCCTGCTCACCCGCGACGGTGGAGAAGCGCGCCAGCATGTCCGTGCGCTTGCCGGGCTGGAAGAGATCGGCCCGGGTGAACTGGCTGACGTCGTTGGTGACTTCGAAGAATCCGTACGCGCCACTGCCTTTGGCGTGCACCACCCGCTCCGGCACCCGCTCCCGGTTGAACTGGGCCATCTTCTCGATGAGGTAGTGGTCCTGGAGCAGAATCGGGCCGTCGGGGCCGACGGTGAGCGAGTGTTCGTCGCTCTCCACCGGAATCCCGACGTTGTTCGTGGTGTACGGAGCCTTGTCGGGGGCCTGCGTCACGAGCGTCCTCCCGTTCGAGAAGAGAGTCGATTGATCGCTTCGCACACCCAGCAGTCAACTCCGCCGACGAGATGTCGGCAACATTTGGACGGGGTCCGATTCCGGTTGGATTCCGGCTCGGTTCCGGGGTCGCCGAGTGACTGCTGAGGGGCGTGACGCCTGGGTACCCCTCAGCCGGGATCCGACTCGGCTCCGGTCCGGCTCAGCTGTGGTTCAGCTCGAACCAGACGACCTTTCCGGTACTGAGCCGGGTCGCGCCCCACCGCCTGGCCAGCTTGTTCACCAGGTAGAGGCCGCGCCCGCCCTCGTCCGTGGCACGCGCCTGCCGCAGCCGCGGCAGCTGCGGAACGTCGTCGCCGACCTCGCAGCGCAGCACGTCGGTACGCAGCAGACGCAGCGTGACGGGCCGCGTCGCGTAGCGCACGGCGTTGGTGACGACCTCGCTGACGAGCAGCTCCACGGAGTCCGTCAGCTCCTCCAGGTCCCAGCGGGACAGCGCCTTGCGGGCCAGCCGGCGGGCCCGGCCGGGCGCCGCGTCCTCGGGCTCCAGGTGCCACAGGGCGACATCGCTCGGCGCGATCCCGTCGAAGCGGGCGGCGAGCAGCGCGATGTCGTCGTCCCGGTCGCCCGGGCCGAGCATGTCGAGCACCTCGTCGCACAGCGCTTCCAGGGGCGGCGGATGGTCCGGTCCCGTCAGCTGGGCGGTCGCGGCGATCCGCTCGCGCAACTGCTCTATCCCGGTCCACACGTCACGCAGCCGCGACTCGACCAGGCCGTCGGTGTAGAGCAGCAGGGTGGCGCCGGCGGGCGCGTCCAGCTCGACCGCCTCGAAATCCACGCCTCCCACGCCGATGGGGGCGCCGGGCGGTACGCGCAGTACCTCGGCCCGCCCGCCCAGATGCAGTAGCACCGGCGGCGGGTGACCCGCGTTGGCGATGGTGATGCGGTGCGCGACCGGGTCGTACACCGCGTACAGGCAGGTCGCCATGCGGTCGGTGCCCAGGCGCTGGGCCTGCTCGTCCAGGTGGTGCAGGACCTCCTGCGGCGGCAGGTCGAGCCCGGCGAGGGTCTGCGCCGTCGTGCGCAGCTGGCCCATGATCGCCGCCGAGGTCATGGAGTGGCCCATGACGTCACCGACGACGAGGGCGACCCGGCTGCCGGGCAGCGGGATCGCGTCGTACCAGTCGCCGCCGACCCGGGCGGTCTCGGCGGCCGGAAGATAGCGGGACGCCAGCCGCACACCGGTCGGCCGGGGCAGGGTCTCGGGCAGCATCGTGCGCTGCAGCTCGTCCGCGATGTACGCCTCGCGGCCGTACAGCACGGCCTTGTCGATGCCGAGCGCGCTGTGCGTGGCGAGCTGGGCCGCGACCAGCAGGTCGTCGGTCTCGAAGGCGGGCCGGTCGGGGCGGCGAAGGAACAGCGCGGCCCCGATCACCCGACGGCGCCCGCGCAGGGGCGCGAGGATCGCGCGCTGGCCGCCCGGCACGGTCAGGTCGTCGCCGATCAGTTCGGGCAGCGCGGCCCGGGCGGCGGGCGCGTCGGCGAACACGGGCCGCACGCCGCGCAGCACCTCGTTCAGCGCGCCACCGGGTCGTACGGTGCACAGCTCGGCGGTGATGCCGACGTCGGGCTCGGGCTGCAGCGCGGGCAGCAGGAAGCCCTCGGTGTCCCGGTCCTCCGGGATCCGGTCGGTGCGCCGCAGCCGCAGCACGACGGGCCCGGTGGGCCGCTCGTCGCCCACCGGCAGCGGGTCGCGCAGATAGACCAGGATCGCGTCCGAGAAGGTCGGCACGGTCGCCCGGCACAGACCCATCACGATCTCGTCGAGGTCGATGCCGCGGGCGATCCGCCGGGTGGCGGCCCCCACGAAGCGCAGCCGGTCACCGTCCCGGCGCATGGGCATGGGTGTGCCGGGCGCCTGCGAACTCTGCCCCGTACGCCGGTCCATGCCGCCCTGCCGGCCGGTGGCCTCGGCGCCGGACTGGGCGCCCATGGCCTCGGGCGCGGGCCGCGGCCGGTGCGGATCGGGCTCGGTGGCCGACGTCTGGGCGTGCTCGGGCCCGGAACCGGCGGGCGCGTCGGTCGGCCCGTGCCCTCCCGAGGGCGCGGGCGGGCCCTGGCTGCCGGCCGGGGACCCCGACGCGGCGGGCGTGCCCGTGGCGGCGGCACGTGCGTCCGCGGTCACGGGCGTGCCGATCGGGCCCGGGCTGTCGGGACCGGGCACACCGACGGCCCCCGGCGATGCGGGGGTCCCGGCAGATCGTCCCTGCGCCGGTAAACCGGGTGAGCCCGGTACGGGCTGCTCCGGGGTACGCAGGAGCGCCCCGCGAGGGTCCGCGGGGGCCGCCGGCCTGGCAGCGTTCGGCTGTCGGCGCTCATGAGAGGTGGGGTGCTCCGTCACGCGTGTCGAATCCATCCGTCCGGTGCTGCGCGCCGTGCGTGCAGTTCGTCCCGCAGAGAACCCGATACCCGGAATGCGTGCCCCAGGAACGGAATCCCCGCGTGATCAGACAGCCTCTCAGAAGAATGACCTTCGGACACCGGCGGGAACGGTCTGATTCGCCGGCTCCGGTCCGTACCGCTGTGACCCTCGTGCCGCTCGCTCACGTCCTGCCGCCCCTCGGTGACGTTCGGTCAAGCCCAGCGCCCGTTGCGGGAGTTGCCGTAGCGCACCCGCCCGCCACCCGACCACCACTCCTCAACGCCGGTGCTGGACACCGACCCTGACTGTTCGTTGCGGAGGACGATCCTACGGTTCTACCACGGGGGCGCATCAAGGGTCTCATGTGGACACGTGCGCGGGCGTGCGATCCCAGTCGTCCGGCAGGGACGGTACGGACCAGGCCGGATCGGGGCGCCAGCGCTGCCAGCCGTCCGAGAACGGCGGGCCCCAGCCCCGGATCACCTCCACCGCCGCACGCCCGGCCTCCCCCACGCGCGCGGCCAGCCGGGCGTCCATCAGGCCGTCCCGCTGGGCCTGCGCGAACTCGTCCTCGTCGCGCCAGCCCCAAGTCCTGTCGGGATGTACCGAGATGTCGAGGAAGTGGTCCTCGGAGTCGACCCCGCCGTCCCATCTGGCCAGCGGTTCCTCCAGGTTGACGTACCAGTTCTTGAACCGCCAGCCCGGCTCCCAGAACAGCCACACCGACCAGGGCTCGCCCGGCCGCGCCAGCTTGAGGACACCCGTGCCGAACCAGCGGTCGCGCTGCACGGTCCGCGGCTTGGTGTAGCGGGACTCCAGCGGCTCCGCGTGCACCGGCGTCCCGTCCGTGAGGACGGGCTTCACGCACTCCGTCCCCGGGGCCAGCCACACGGCGAGCAGCTCGCTGTCGTCCCGCACGACGGTCACGGGACGGACGATGTGGAGGCGATCGCCGGCGTTCTCCCGGTAACGCCACAGGATCTGACTCCCGGGGTTCCAGTACGCCGCCGAACCGCCCGCTTCCACATGTGTCACCGCTCCACCCTCTGCCATGAACAGATATTAGGTGCCCGAGGCATACGACGCTGCGGTAAGCGCCATGGTTCGCCCGATGGCCGGCCGACGTTACGGCCGTGTCATCCGCAGGACATCCAGGGCCTCGTCCAACTGCTCGCGGGTGAGATCGCCGCGCTCGACGTACCCCGACTCCAGGACGACCTCACGGATGGTCCTCCGCTCGGCCAGGGTCTTCTTGGCGACCTTGGCGGCCTCCTCGTACCCGATGTACTTGTTCAGCGGGGTCACGACCGACGGCGACGACTCGGCGTACTCCCGGGCCCGCTCGCGGTCGGCCGTGATCCCGTCGACGGTCCGGTCGGCGAGCAGCCGGGAGACGTTCGCGAGCAGCCGGACCGACTCAAGGACGTTCTTCGCGATGACGGGCAGCATGACGTTCAGCTCGAAGTTGCCGGAGGCTCCGGCGACCCCGATCGTGGCGTCGTTCCCGGTCACCTGCGCGGCCACCATCAGCACGGCCTCGGGAATCACCGGATTCACCTTGCCGGGCATGATCGAGGAGCCCGGCTGCAGGTCGGGCAGAGCGATCTCCGCGAGACCCGTGCGCGGCCCGGAGGCCATCCACCGCAGATCGTTCGCGATCTTCGTGAGGCCCACGGCGATGGTCCGCAGCTGCCCGCTGGTCTCGACGATCCCGTCCCGCGCGCCCTGCGCCTCGAAGTGGTCGCGCGCCTCGGTGAGCGGCAGCCCGGTGGCCCGCGCCACCTCGGCGATCACGGCGGCGGAGAACCCGGGCGGCGTGTTGATGCCGGTCCCCACGGCCGTCCCTCCGAGCGGCAGCTCGGCGAGCCGCGGCAGCGAGGCCTCCAGCCGCTCGATCCCGTACCGCACCTGGGCCGCGTACCCGCCGAACTCCTGGCCGAGCGTCACCGGGGTGGCGTCCATGAGATGGGTCCGCCCCGACTTCACCACATCGGCGAACTCCTGCGACTTACGGCTCAGCGCGGCGGCGAGATGGTCCAGCGCGGGAATGAGGTCGCGGGTGACGGCGGCCGTCGCCGCGATGTGGATGGAGGACGGGAAGACGTCGTTGCTGGACTGGGAGGCGTTGACGTGGTCGTTCGGGTGTACGTCCCTGCCGAGCCGCTCCGTCGCCAGCGTGGCGAGCACCTCGTTGGTGTTCATGTTGGACGACGTCCCGGAACCGGTCTGGAAGACGTCCACGGGGAACTGCTCGTCCCACCTGCCGTCCGTGACCTCGCCCGCCGCCTCCTGGATGGCCTCCGCGATGTCCTTGTCCAGCACGCCGAGGCCCGCGTTCACCTTGGCCGCGGCCGCCTTGATCCGTGCCAGGGCCTCGATGTGGGCGCGCTCCAGATGCTGCCCGGAGATCGGGAAGTTCTCGACGGCGCGCTGGGTCTGGGCCCGCCACTTCGCGTCCGCGGGGACGCGGACCTCGCCCATGGAGTCGTGTTCGATGCGGTAGTCGGTCATACGAGGTATATCGCCCCCGCCGCCCCTACCCATTCCCGTCCACTGCCTCGGGGGCGCCGCCCCCGAACCCCCGGTCCTCAAACGCCGGACGGGCTGAAACGTATTCAGTCCGTCCGGCGTTTGAGGACAACGGGGGCGAGAGGGCGCAGCCCCCATGCAGTGACGATGGGGGTCCCCCCGGTCGAGCGAAGCCGAGACTGGGGGAGGGTAGGGGCGGCGGGGGCGAAAAACCCTAGAGCCCAGGACCTCGCACGGGAATCGTCGTGAACGTAGGAGCCGGCGCCGGGTCCTTGAAGAAGTCGTTGCCCTTGTCGTCGACCACGACGAACGCCGGGAAGTCCTCCACCTCGATCTTCCACACGGCCTCCATCCCCAGCTCCTCGTACTCGACGACCTCGACCTTCTTGATGCAGTCCTGCGCGAGCCGGGCGGCGGGCCCGCCGATGGACCCGAGATAGAACCCCCCGTGCGCGCCACACGCGTCAGTGACCTGCTGCGACCGGTTCCCCTTCGCCAGCATCACCCGCGACCCGCCCGCCGCCTGGAACTGCTCCACGTAGGAGTCCATGCGCCCGGCCGTGGTCGGCCCGAACGACCCGGACGCGTACCCCTCGGGGGTCTTGGCGGGCCCCGCGTAGTACACCGGGTGGTCCTTCAGGTACTGCGGCATCTCCTCGCCCGCGTCCAGCCGCTCCTTGATCTTCGCGTGCGCGATGTCCCGCGCCACGACGAGCGGCCCGGAGAGCGACAACCGGGTCTTCACCGGGTACTTCGTCAGCTCGGCGAGGATGTCGTCCATCGGCCGGTTCAGGTCGATGCGCACGACGTCACCGGCCTCGTCCAGGTGCTCGTCGGTCGTGTCGGGCAGGAACCGCGCCGGGTCGGTCTCCAGCTGCTCCAGGAAGACGCCCTCCGCGGTGATCTTCGCGACGGCCTGGCGGTCGGCCGAGCAGGAGACGGCGATCGCGACCGGGCAGGACGCGCCGTGCCGGGGCAGGCGCACCACGCGCACGTCGTGGCAGAAGTACTTGCCGCCGAACTGCGCGCCGATCCCGATCTTCTGCGTCAGCTCGAAGACCTTCTCCTCCAGGTACTTGTCCCGGAAGCCGTGGCCCAGCTCGGAACCCTCGTCCGGGATCTCGTCCAGGTAGTGCGCGGACGCGTACTTCGCGGTCTTCAGGGCGTACTCGGCGGACGTGCCGCCGACGACGATCGCCAGGTGGTACGGCGGGCAGGCGGCCGTGCCGAGCGAGCGGATCTTCTCCTCCAGGAACTTCATCATGGAGGCCTCGTTCAGGACGGCCTTCGTCTCCTGGTAGAGGAACGACTTGTTGGCCGAGCCGCCGCCCTTGGCCATGAAGAGGAACTTGTAGGCGCCGCCGTCGGCCGCGTACAGCTCGATCTGCGCCGGGAGGTTCGAGCCGGTGTTCTTCTCGTCCCACATGGTCAGCGGGGCCATCTGCGAGTAGCGCAGGTTCAGGTTCAGGTACGCGTCGTAGATGCCGCGGGACAGGGCCGCCTCGTCACCGCCCTCGGTGAGCACGTTCTGGCCGCGCTTGCCCATCACGATCGCCGTGCCGGTGTCCTGGCACATGGGCAGCACGCCGGCGGCCGCGATGTTCGCGTTCTTCAGGAGGTCCAGCGCCACGAACTTGTCGTTGCTCGACGCCTCGGGGTCGTCGATGATGCGCCGCAACTGGGCGAGGTGCGCCGGCCGCAGGTAGTGCTGGATGTCGTGGATCGCCTCGGCGGCCAGCTCGCGCAGGGCCTCCGGCTCCACCTTGAGGAACGTGCGCCCGTCGGCCTCGAAAGTGGAGACGCCCTCGGAGGTCACCAGCCGGTAGGGGGTGGTGTCCTCTCCCTGGGGGAGCAGATCGGTGTACGCGAACTCAGGCATCTCGCCAAATCCTTCATCGACAGACAGCGGCCGGCCTCCGTTGGCGGCGCCACCAGCGTAGAACCTGCCTCGGACACCGGGCTTGTGAGGTAAGGCTCAGTTCGTCTTCCGCACTCGCTGTCCACACCCGCCGTCCACACCCTCTAGTCGCGATCTATCGCGTTTGGGTACGCTGCTGCCGTGGACCTTCAGAAGCACACCGAGCCCGACCTTCGGAAGCGCACCGAGCCCGACGTGAGGAAGCACACGGACCTGCGGGCCTCGGACGCGGACCGCGACCGGATCGCGGACATGCTGCGCGATGCTCACGCCGAGGGCCGCCTCACCGCGGAGGAGCACGCGGAGCGGGTCGAGGAGGTCTTCCGCGCGAAGACCGTGGGCGAGCTGGAACCGCTGGTGCGGGACCTGCCCGCGGCCCACCGCACCGGCCCGTCGACCGCGTTCACGGCAGCCCCCAACCGCCCCGCCCCGGGCGCGATCCCCCCGGTGGCCGACGAGAACGTGGTGGCGGTGTTCAGCGCGGCCGTGCGCAGAGGCCGCTGGCGCGTGGGCCGCCGCACGCACGCGTACGCGATCTTCGGCAGCGTGGAGATAGACCTCAGCGAGGCGCTCTTCGAGCACCAGCAGGTCGTGATCAAGGCGATCTCGGTCTTCGGCAGCGTCGAGATCCGCGTCCCGGAGAACGTGTCGCTGCGCGGCAGCGGTGGCGGAGTCCTCGGCAGTTTCGAGGTGGACACGCTGGATTCGGGAGAGCAGGACGCTCCCGTGGTCTACGTGGACGGACTGGCCGTGCTGGGGAGCATCGAGGCGAAACCCAAGCGGGGCAAGCTGATCGAGGACATCCTCGACCGCGTCAGCGACAAGGTGAACGCCCGGTTGCGCAAACATCTCGGGCATTGACGGTCGCGAATCGCCGGCTACCGGAAGGCCGCGGTCCAGGAGCGGCGGTCGAGTGCCGGACGGGATCTCCCGCGCTTGCGAACTGAGTGCATAGGCGCGCGCACAGCGGGTAGGCCTTGCTGCATCGTCTCTCGCTCGCGAAGCCGTCGTCAGGAGTAGACCGTGCTGCATCCGCCGCATCAGTCCCTGCAGGTCGCTGCCGTTCCGCCCCAGCCGGTGCCGGTGCGTGAGAGGGATCAGGACGCCCCCTGGCACACGGAGGCCGTGTGCCGCCGCGACGAGGCCGGGCTGTTCTTCGCACCCTCGAAAGAACCCACAGCGGCCCGGCTGTCCCGCGAGGAAGCGGCGAAGCGGGTCTGCGCGCGCTGTCCGGTGATGATCGAGTGCCGGGAACACGCACTGCTGCAACCCGAGCCGTACGGCGTCTGGGGCGGCCTCACCGCCGCCGAGCGCCGTGTGGTCCTGGCCCGGCGCCGGCGCCGTGACCTCGACCTCCAGAAGGCGGCCCACACCTCGGGGACGATAGCCGCGGCCGGCTAGGGCCTGGCACACCGATGGGGCGCCCCTCCGCACAAGGGACGCCCCATCGGTGTGCCACGGCGGCCCCGCAGCCGGCAACGGCCCGCGGCAACGGTTCGACCGGCGGAGCTACTTCGCCCGGTCGAAGTCGATCGCGCTGTACGCCCGCAGCTTCGCCAGCCGGTGCTCGGAGTTGATCTGCCGCACCGTCCCCGACTTGGACCGCATCACGATCGAGTCGGTCGTAGCGGTCTCGGGCCGGTACCGCACTCCCCGCAGCAACTCGCCGTCGGTGATCCCGGTGGCCACGAAGAAGACGTTCTCGCCGGAGACCAGGTCGTCGGTGAGCAGCACGCGGTCCAGGTCGTGCCCCGCGTCGACCGCGCGCGCCCGCTCCTCGTCGTCCTTGGGCCACAACTTGCCCTGGAGGGTGCCGCCGAGGCACTTCACGGCACAGGCCGAGATGATGCCCTCGGGTGTACCGCCGATGCCGAGCAGCAGGTCGATGCCCGTGCCCTCGCGCAGCGCCAGGATCGAGCCCGCGACGTCACCGTCGGAGATGAGCTTGATGCGCGCGCCGGTCTCCCGGATCTCCTTGATGATGCCGTCGTGGCGCGGCCGGTCGAGGATGACGACCGTGACGTCCTCGGGCGTGACGCGCTTGGCCTTGGCGACCCGGCGGATGTTCACGGACACGGGGGCGTTGATGTCGACGTAGTCGGCGGCCTCGGGGCCGGTGACCAGCTTGTCCATGTAGAAGACCGCGGACGGGTCGAACATGGTGCCGCGGTCGGCGGCGGCCAGCACCGCGATCGCGTTGGTCATGCCCTTCGCGGCGAGCGTCGTCCCGTCGATGGGGTCGACGGCGATGTCGCACTCGGGTCCGGTCCCGTCCCCGACGCGTTCCCCGTTGAAGAGCATCGGGGCCTCGTCCTTCTCGCCCTCCCCGATGACGACGACGCCGTTCATCGAGACGGTGGAGACGAGGGTCCGCATGGCCCGCACGGCGGCGCCGTCGGCGCCGTTCTTGTCGCCGCGGCCGACCCAGCGGCCCGCGGCCATCGCGGCGGCCTCGGTGACCCGCACGAGCTCAAGCGCGAGGTTGCGGTCGGGAGCCTCCGGGGGGACCACGAGTTCGGAGGGCAAGTGATGCTCGGTCATCGGAGCGCACCTTTCTGATACGGCGACGGCCGGATGAGGGTTCGGGCCGACTCTATCCTCAGTCCGACAAAATGAGCAGGGGGCCCCACGGATGAGCGGACCAGTACACCTGCGACGATGGGGTCGTGGCAGGTATGAAAGGCAAGCAGACGGTCCGGGACATGGTGTTGTCGCTGGGCCTGATCGGCATCGTCGTGGGCTTCATCTACGTGTTCATCCCCAATGACGACTCGGAGCCCCCTCTCGAACGGGTCGACTACCGCGTGGAGCTCCTCACGGCACGTCGCGCGGCCACGTATCCGGTGGCGGCGCCCGAGGGTCTGTCCGCGGACTGGAAGGCGACCTCGGTGAGGTTCCGGGGAGACGACTTCGACGCGTGGCACCTCGGTTTCCACGACCCCGACGGGGAGTACGTGGCGATCGAGCAGTCCACTCAGAAGCCCGGCACGTTCATCGACGACACCAGCCAGGGCGCCGAGGAGACGAACGTCACCCAGCGCATCGGCGAGAAGTCCTGGAAGCGGTACAAGGGCGCGAAGTACGACGCCCTGGTGCTCCGGGAGAAGAACTCCACGACCGTGGTCACCGGCACGGCGTCGTTCGCGCAGCTGACGAAGATGGCGCAATCGCTCAGGACGTCCTGAGCGTTCCTGGGTGACGCGCTCCTGAGCGCCGCTTCCCGGTCGACAGGACGTGCGAGAGGCCCCCGGCAGTGCCGGGGGCCTCTCGCACGTCCTTCGGTCCTGCCGGGGCGGGCCGGGTCAGACCGTCGTGATGACCTGGTCGGCCGCAAGGCGGGGGGAGCGCGGGAACCAGGCGTCCTCGGCGGGCCTGCCGATGTTGACGACCATCAGCGGGGTGTGGTCACCGTCGAGGAACTCCTTCTGGACGCCCGCGAAGTCGAAGCCCGTCATCGGGCCGGCGGCCAGGCCGGCGGCCCGGACACCGATGATGAAGTACGCGGCCTGCAGCGCGGCGTTGAGCGCGGCGGCACCCTCACGGGCCGGGCGCTCGGCGAAGAAGACGTCCTTGGCCTGCGGGAAGTGCGGGAAGAGCTGCGGCAGCTCGTCGTGGAACTCGTTGTCCGCGGAGAGGATCGCGACGAGCGGCGCGGTGGCCGTCTTCGGCCGGTTGCCCTCGGCCATGTGCTGCACGAGGCGCTCGCGGGCCTCGGCGGAGCGGACCAGGGTGATGCGCAGCGGCGACTGGTTGAAGGCGGTCGGGCCGTACTTGACCAGGTCGTAGATCGCCTGCACCTGCTCGTCGGTCACCGGCTCGTCGGTGAAGGCGTTGGCGGTGCGGGCCTCGCGGAACAGCAGGTCCTGGGCGGCGGGGTCAAGAACGAGAGACATGAGGAAAAACCTTTTCGGAGCGTGCGTCGGATCCCGTGGGGATCAACTCCTGTGAGGGATCGGCTGACACGGCCGACCGTACGCCGATTAGGTTTAAGCTTCAACCAAAAGTGGACCAGAGTGATCCGCTTCACAGATACATGGCCAGACCATTCACCTCGGAGCGAGGGGACCGAGCGCCCTCGGCCCTGCGCCGCCCCGGTCTACCGGGAGTCGGCGTCCGCCGCGGCCGAGTCGTCGTTGTCGTCGTTCTCCTCCTCCGCCAGCGCCGCGTCCAGGCGGGCGCGGGCGCCGTCGAGCCACCGCCGGCACACCTTCGCCAGCTCCTCGCCGCGCTCCCACAGGGCGAGCGACTCCTCGAGCGTCGTACCGCCCGCCTCAAGGCGCCGGACGACCTCGATGAGTTCGTCCCGCGCCTGCTCGTACCCCAGAGCCTCGTCCGTCTTGCTGGTCACGCTGGTCATGCGCCCACCCTAGATCCTGCCTCGGACATCGAGTCCTGCCTCAGCCGTCGACCCGTTCGGCCTGTTCGGCCTGTTCCACCTGTGCGACCCGGACCGTGAACTCGCCCTCGGAGACCCGCGCCCGCAGGGGCTCGTCCGCCGTCACCTCGTCCGGGGACCGGACGGCGTGGCCGTCGGGCTTCTGCAGGACCGCGTAACCCCGCTTGAGGGTCGCGGCGGGGGAGAGGGCCACCACGCGCGCGTGCGTGTGGGTCAGCTCCGAGCCGGCCCGGTCGAGGAGATGGCCGAGCGTGCGACGGCCGCGGTCCAGGAGCGCGGCGACGTGGTCGGCCCGCTCGTCCACCATCCGGTGCGGATCCTCTATCGAGGGGCGGGCCAGCGCCTGCGCGAGGCCCCGCTCCTCGCGCTCGATGAAGTTCCCGACGCACCGGCGGGCACGGTCCCGCAGGAACCGGACGCGCTCGTACTCCTCGCCGACGTCCGGCACGACCTTCTTCGCGGCGTCGGTCGGGGTGGAGGCGCGCAGGTCGGCCACGTGGTCCAGGAGCGGGTTGTCGGGCTCGTGACCGATGGCCGAGACGACAGGCGTACGACAGGCCGCGACCGTCCGTACGAGCTGCTCGTCCGAGAACGGGAGCAGGTCCTCCACGCTGCCGCCGCCGCGCGCCACGATGATCACGTCGACGTCATCGAGGGCGTCCAGCTCCTTCACCGCCTGGACGACCTGCGGAACGGCGTGGACGCCCTGCACGGCGACGTTGCGCACCTCGAAGCGGACGGCCGGCCAGCGGTGGCGCGCGTTCTCCAGGACGTCACGCTCGGCGGCGGAGGCGCGACCGGTGACCAGACCGACGAGCTGGGGCAGGAACGGAAGCGGCTTCTTGCGGTCGGCGGCGAACAGGCCTTCCGCGGCGAGGGACTTCTTCAGCCGCTCCAGCCGGGCGAGCAGTTCGCCGACGCCCACCGGCTTGATCTCGACGGCCCGGAGCGACAGCTGCCCGCGCGGTGCGTACCACTCGGGCTTCGCGTGGACGACGACGCGGGCGCCCTCGCTCACCACGTCGGCGACGGCGTCGAACACCTGCCGGTAGCAGGTCACTCCCACGGAGATGTCGTGCGACGGGTCGCGCAGCGTCAGGAAGACGACGCCGGCGCCCGGGCGGCGGGACAGCTGGGTGATCTGTCCCTCGACCCACACCGCGCCGAGCCGGTCGATCCATCCCCCGATGAGCCGCGACACCTCGCCGACGGGGAGGGGGGTGTCGGCGGACGTGTTGAGAGCCATGCGGTGAGCCTAGCGGGCGGCTCCGACAGGGTCGGTTGTCTTCCTTGGCCGGGTGCGGGCCGGTGGGGGCCGGCCGCGCAGTTCCTCGCGCCCCTAAAAGACTGCGCCGTTCCCCGCGCCCCTGAAGGGCGAAAAGGCTGCGCCGTTCCCCGCGCCCCTGAAAGGCGAAAAGACTGCGCCGTTCCCCGCGCCCCTAAAGGTGGGCGTGCCCCGTCAGGGGCGCGGGGAACTGCGCGATCAGCCCCCCACCGGCCTGCAGCCGGCCAACGCGCTCGGCCGTTCTGGCGGGGGGCCGGGGCGCGCCCGACTGAGACGCTCGGCCGTTCCGGCGGGGTCGGGGCGCGCCCCGGCTAAGACGCTCAGCTGTTCGGCACGGGGGCCGGGCCACAGCCGACCCAGGCGCTCGGCCGTTCCGGCGGGGTTCGGGGCGTGCCCGGCCCAGACGCTCAGCCGTCCCGGCACGGGGGCCGGGCCGCAGCCGACCCAGATGCTCGGCCGTCCCGGCGGGGGCCGGGGTGCTCCCGAGCGAGGCGCTCGGACGTCCGGTGGGGGCCGGGGCGGAGCCCCGGGGGTGGGGATGCACACGAGTTCAGGCACCCGCAGGGGTCCGCTGGGCCATCAGCACCGCGACCCCCGCCACGAACCACACCGCCCCCACCACCTGCGCCGCCCCCGACGCCTCGAAGATCACCAGGACGGTGATCGCCGCCCCGACGACCGGCACCAGCACATGCCGCCACCACACGACCGCCCCGCCCCGCCGCCGCACGGCGAACCACCCCACCACGCTCGCGTGCAGCAGTGTGAAGGCGGTCAGCGCGCCGACGTCGACCACAGACACCAGGTGGTCCATCCCGTCGTCGCGCCGCGCGGCCCACACCGCCGCGACCAGCGTGATGACGGCCGCGCAGAGCAGAGCGGCACGCGGCACCCCGGAGTCCGTCCTCGACAGGACCCGCGGCAGCCGCCTGTCCCGGGACATCGCGAACAGCAGCCGTCCCGCCGCCGCCTGCCCGGCCAGCGCCGCGAACGCCGCCCCGATCGCCTTGCTCACGGCCACCAGGTCGTGCAGCCACGTACCGACCGAGGCGTCCACGGCGTCGTAGAAGGCCGACCCCTGCCGGACCGGATCGTCGGCGAGCTGCGCCGACGACATCGGCTCCAGAAGGGCGATGAGGTACGTCTGCGCGATGAACAGCACACCGGCGAGGGCGAGACAGAACAGCACCGCCCTCGCGACCTTCTCCGAACTGCCGGTGACCTCCTCCGCGAAGGAGGCGATCGCGTCGAAACCGAGGTACGACAGCACCGCGATCGACACCGCTCCGAGGACCGCGGACAGCGCGAACGCCCCCTGCGACCCGTCTCCGGAGAACGGCGACAGCCACCCCCGCTGCGCCCCGTCGCGCGCGAGGACCACGATCGCCGACACGAAGAAGACAAGGAGGACCACGATCTCCATCGCCAGCACCAGGAAACCGACGCGCGCGGCGGCCCGTACCCCCCACAGGTTCAGCAGCGTCGTCACGACGACCGCGAGCGCCGTCCACACCCACCGCGAGACGCCCGGGACCAGGGAGTTCATCGCGATCCCGGAGAAGAGGTACGCCACCGCCGGGATGAGGAGGTAGTCCAGCATCGCCATCCACCCGGCGATGAACCCGGCCTCCTTGCCGAGCCCCGCGCGCGCGTAGGCGAACACCGAACCGGCCTGGGGGACCACCCGCACCATCTGCGCGTAGCTGAACGCGGTGAACGCCATCGCGACCGTGGCGACGACGTAGACCAGCGCGACCGCCCCGTGCGACCTGGCGTCGAGGGTCCCGTAGACACCGACCGGCGCCATGGGGGCGATGAACAGCAGCCCGTAGACGACCAGGTCACGGAAGCCGAGGCTGCGCCGCAGCCCCTGCTCGCCGTCGGCCGCGCGGGCCGGTGAATCCGTGCCGGACATCCATGCCTCCCGAGAGTCGTGACGCGCCCGCCCCCGCTCAGCTCCCCGGCCCCCGACCAGTCTCCCCGCGGACGCGATCTTTGACCTGTCGGGCGCGGCCTTACGATGGGACGCATGACTGCTTCGACTGGCCGCCGTGTCCTCCTCGCCGCCCCCCGTGGCTACTGCGCGGGTGTCGACCGTGCCGTGATCGCCGTCGAGAAAGCCCTGGAGCAGTACGGGGCCCCGATCTACGTCCGCCACGAGATCGTCCACAACAAGTACGTCGTGAAGACCCTGGAGAAGAAGGGCGCGATCTTCGTCGAGCGGACCGCGGAGGTCCCCGAGGGGGCCATCGTCATGTTCTCCGCGCACGGCGTCGCCCCCGTCGTCCACGACGAGGCCGCGGCCGGCAAGCTCGCCACCATCGACGCGACGTGCCCGCTGGTCACCAAGGTCCACAAGGAAGCCGTCCGGTTCGCGAACGACGACTACGACATCCTCCTGATCGGCCACGAGGGCCACGAGGAGGTCATCGGCACGTCCGGTGAGGCACCCGACCACATCACACTGGTCGACGGCCCCGAGGACGTCGCCAAGGTCGAGGTCCGGGACCCGTCCAAGGTCGTCTGGCTCTCCCAGACCACGCTGTCGGTAGACGAGACCATGGAGACGGTGGACGCCCTCAAGGAGAAGTTCCCGCAGCTCGTCTCCCCGCCGAGCGACGACATCTGCTACGCCACGCAGAACCGTCAGATCGCGGTGAAGAAGCTCGCCGAGGACGCTCAGCTGGTGATCGTGGTGGGTTCGAAGAACTCCTCGAACTCGATCCGGATGGTCGAGGTCGCCCTGGACGCCGGCGCCTCCGCCGCGCACCTGGTGGACTTCGCCTCGGAGATCGACGAGGCCTGGCTGGAGGGCGTCACCACGGTCGGCCTGACCTCCGGCGCCTCGGTCCCGGACGTGTTGGTGGACGGCGTTCTGGAGTGGCTGGCCGAGCGCGGCTACGGGGACGTGGAGACGGTGAAGACCGCCGAGGAGTCCATCACGTTCTCCCTGCCCAAGGAGCTGCGCCGCGACCTGCGCGCGGAGGCGGCGGCCCTGGTGGCCGAGCGCACGGGAACCACCCCCTCGGCCGAGTGACTGTCCGTCCCACGACGTAACGTAGAGCCATGCAGATCTTCGGCGTGGACATCGGCGGATCAGGGATCAAGGGCGCTCCCGTGGACCTGGACAGGGGCGACCTGGCGGAGGAGCGCTACAAGGTGCTCACGCCGCACCCTGCGACACCCGACGCGGTGGCGGACGGCGTGAAGGAGGTCGTCGGCCACTTCGGCTGGACGGGCCCGGTCGGTATCACCTTCCCGGGTGTGGTCACCGGCGGCGCCACCATCCGCACGGCGGCCAACGTGGACAAGGACTGGATCGACACCGACGCGCGCGCCCTGCTCGGCGACCGGCTGGGCGGCCTGCCGGTGACGGTGCTGAACGACGCGGACGCGGCGGGCGTCGCCGAGATGCAGTTCGGCGCCGGCAAGGACCGCAAGGGCACGGTCTTCCTCCTGACCTTCGGTACGGGGATCGGCAGCGCCCTCTTCGTGGACGGCATCCTCGTCCCGAACACGGAGCTGGGACACCTCGAACTGAACGGCCACGACGCCGAGAAGCACGCCTCCACGAAGGCCAAGGAGGACCACGACCTCTCCTGGGAGCACTGGGCCCACCGCGTCCAGAAGTACCTCGCCCATGTGGAGATGCTCTTCTCGCCCGAGCTCTTCATCATCGGCGGCGGCGTCAGCCGCAAGTCGCAGAAGTTCCTGCCGCTGATCGAGGGCATCAAGGCGGAGATCGTGCCGGCCCAGCTGCAGAACAACGCGGGGATCGTGGGCGCGGCGATGCGGGCGGCGCAGAAGGACTAGCCCGGCCGTAAGCCGTAAGCCGTAAGCCGTAAGCCGTAAGCCGTAAGCCGTAAGCCGTAAGCGTCGTCGGGTCGAAGGGCGTCAGGTCGTACGGCGTCGCTGTGCGGCCTTGCGGGTCATCATCCGCGCCTTGCGCACGGTCACGATGGCCCCGGCCAGCAGGGTGCCGCCGTACAGCCAGCCCGCGTGCATCGCGAGGGCGGTGACCAGGCCCATCAGCCGGCCGCCGAAGCCGCCGTCGCTGTCGGCGATGGGCAGCAGGCCGACGGCGAAGGCGATCGGCACGGCGACGACCGCGGTGACGAGGTCGGCCCGCCGCACCCACACCGCGGTCAGCACGCAGACCGGCAGGAAGAGCACCCCGTAGACGACGAGTGACGCCCCGAACAGCAGTTGGATCAGACAGGCCAGCGCGAACATCGACGCGGTGCAGAACAGCCCGCTGCCCAGTCCGGTGAGCCGGGGGTTGGGAAACCGGCGCACCGCCTGCACGAGCGGGGAGACGGACTTCGCGGTACGGGGGACACCGGCCCCGGCCTGCCGGGCCGTACGGGCACCGCCCCGCCCGGCCTGCGGGGGAAGCGGTGAGCCGCCTCGTGACGGCTGTGACTGGGGAGGACGTGTCCTGTGTTGCTCCACTGGTCCAACTTAGGTCGGGTTATGTGCGGAATGACCCCCTAGACACGCGCTTTGGCCGACCTTGGCCAAGCGTTCGATACGTCGCCGGTGCGAGGTGCCGCACGCCGTAGACTGGTGGATCGGCCCGAGCATCCCTCCTGGCCCCAGTCCTCGCCCCACAACCTCACGTACGGGAAGTCGCAACGTGTCGCTCACGATCGGAATCGTCGGTCTGCCGAATGTCGGCAAGTCGACCCTGTTCAACGCCCTGACCAAGAACGACGTGCTGGCGGCCAACTACCCGTTCGCCACGATCGAGCCGAACGTGGGTGTGGTCGGCGTCCCCGACGCCCGGCTGACCAAGCTGGCGGAGATCTTCGGCTCGCAGAAGATCCTCCCCGCCACCGTGGACTTCGTCGACATCGCCGGCATCGTGCGCGGCGCGAGCGAGGGCGAGGGGCTCGGCAACAAGTTCCTCGCGAACATTCGCGAGTCCGACGCGATCTGCCAGGTCATCCGTGCCTTCAAGGACGAGAACGTCGTGCACGTGGACGGCAAGGTCTCGCCCAAGGACGACATCGAGACGATCAACACCGAGCTGATCCTCGCGGACCTGCAGACCATCGAGAAGGTCCTGCCGCGCCTCCAGCGGGAGTCGCGGATCAAGAAGGACGTCGTGGCGAAGGTGACCGCGATCGAGGCGGCGAAGGAGATCCTGGACGCGGGACAGACGCTGTTCGCCGCGGGCATCTCGCAGGGCTCGGACCAGGAGGCCCTCCTCCACGACCTGCACCTGCTGACGGTCAAGCCGTTCCTGTACGTCTTCAACGTCGACGAGGAAGAGCTGGTCGACGAGACCTTCAAGGCCGAGCAGAGCGCCCTGGTGGCCCCCGCCGAGGCGATCTTCCTGAACGCCAAGCTGGAGTCGGACCTCGCGGAGCTGGACGACGAGGAGGCCATGGAACTCCTCCAGTCCGTCGGAGTCGAGGAGCCCGGCCTCGCCAGGCTCGCGCACGTCGGCTTCAACACCCTCGGCCTGCAGACGTACCTCACGGCAGGCCCTAAGGAATCCCGCGCCTGGACCATCAAGAAGGGCGCCACCGCCCCCGAGGCCGCCGGAGTCATCCACACCGACTTCCAGAAGGGCTTCATCAAGGCGGAGGTCATCTCCTTCGAGGACCTCGTCGAGACCGGCTCGGTCGCCGAGTCCCGCGCCAAGGGCAAGGCGCGCATGGAAGGCAAGGACTACGTGATGCAGGACGGGGACGTGGTGGAGTTCCGCTTCAACGTGTGACCGGAGGCCGCGCTGCTTTCCGAGGCTTCGGAAAGCGCAGGTCGGCAGGGTGCAGGTCAGAAGGACTCAGGTCAGCGGGGGTTCGCCGGTGAGGGCGGGCCCCTGCTGGTTTCCCCCTCGGGGTGCGTGTGGTCCCGAGGTGCTCGTGGCGGCTGGGCGATCACTCGTCGCAGTTCTTCGCCGGCCCGTCGCCGACCGTCGTCCCCTTCGCGGAGAACACCACCCGGAACCGGTGGCAGCGTGTCACTTCCCCGCCGCCGACCGCGGACGCGTGCGTCCCGCGCACCAGAGCCTTGACGGTCACCGTGTCCTCGGTGCGCACGGTGTCCCGCGCGGACGCCTGGGACAGCCGCAGCGCCTGCTGGATCTCCTCGTCCGTCAGGGTTCCGTCCGAGGCCGCCGAGCGCAGCCGCTCGCGCGCGTCCTCGACGGAGGCCTGAATCTGATCGAGGGCCCGGTGGTCGGCGCTCTTCCGTTGGGAGACAAGGTTGCAGACGAGCGCGCCCAGCAGGCAGAGCGCGACGACCAGTACGACAAGACATCCCGAGGACAGGAAGCGGTGTCCCCGCTTCCCGTCCTCGGGCGCGTCAGATCCGTGGCTCACCGGCGGCCGTTCAACTTCCCTTGTAGCCGATGGAGTCCAGTGTGTCGCGCATGACCGCAGCGTATCCGGTCGTGCCGGACGGCTTCGGGTGGAAGGCCTCACGGCTCAGGCAGGTGTTGAACCACCAGCAGACCTTTTGGACGTCGTCTCCCGTGTGGAAGTCGCCCTCCCCCTCGGGGCCCGTCACTATGCCGTTGACCCACTCGTCGCTGTCGCAGAGACCGTGGCCCTCGAACTTGGCGATGGAGTCCGCGTACGCCACCTTGACGCCGGCCTTCTTGAGGTCGGCGACCATGGCGGCCTGTTTGTCCCGGAGATGGTCGGCGAGGTCGTTCAGTACCGCGACGTCGGCACCGTTGCAGCTCTCGTCCCCGACGATGCTCGGATAGCCCATGAGGACGATCTGGGCGGTCTCGGCGTAACCGGGATCGTCGATCTTCTCGATGAGCATCTTGGTGTCGGCGACCGCCTTGTCGATCCTCGCCGTGTAGTCGCCTGTCTCACAGACGCCGATGGCGTAGCAGGCGATGACGGCGTCCTGGAAGGCGGCGCCGTCGTTGCCTCCGATGGTCAGGGTCACCAGTGTGGTGTCCGGGGTCAGCACGCCCGATTCCACCTGCGACATCTCGTGGAACTGGCCCTCGCCGCTGGCGTAGTTGCTCCTGTCGCCCCAGGAACGGGGTACCCCGTCGCCGCTCACGTTCCACGTCTTAGGGCATGGAGCGTCTGGAGCCGGTCGAGCGCTCCGGCACGGGGTACCTCCTCGCCCTGTGCGAGGGAAACCGCTGTGCGGGCGGAAAGAAGGGCAGGAAGCCGGGCGGCGGCCGTATCCAGGTCTTCCGGCGTGACGGCGAGCGCTGGATCAGGACGGACGTGATCCGGCTGCCCCGGTCGTTGCCCTTCGAGGACTACAGCAGCGTGTCGGTGCGCGACGGACGGATCGCCGTCCTGTCGCAGGCGTCGTCCGCGCTCTGGGTGGGCCGCGTCTCCACCAGGAAGTGGGAGGTCGACGAGGGCACGGTCCACCGCCTCCCCACCGACGGCGAAGGGCGTACGGCCTACGGCAATCCGGAGGGCGTGTCCTGGGTCCCGGCCGACCATGCGGTGATCGTGTCCGACCGGGCGAAGAAGACGCACGGAACAAGCGGTTCCGCACGAAGGACCAGTCCATCCACCTGTTCCTGATCCCGGACAGCGGCGCCTGATCGTCGGCGGCGGCGCCCCGTTGTCCCCCACGCGAGCGACAAGCAATGCCCACCCCGGCGGGACGTTCCGGAGTGGGTCCCGCTCATAGCGTTTCCCCAGATGCAGGGGCGGCCGGGCCGCCGGTCGACGATGGGAAACGTCATGTCGCTCTGGAACACGCAGGCAGTGCGGTGGGTCAAGGACCAGTACTCGCGGACACCGTTCGAGCCGACGCGCACGCGCAGGGTGTGGCCGGCCGGCGTGCGGCTGGTGGTCATGGTGGTGCTGTTCGTCCTGGTGACGGGCCTCGCCGCGGGGATGAGGAGCGTGGCGGGCGACAACCCGGTGCTGTCCCTGCTGTTCGGCGCGGCAGCCGCCGTGCTCGCCCTGACGGTGTACGCGGCGGCGGTACGGATCCTCGAACAGCGCCCCGCCGTCGAGCTGGACACCACCGTGGCCGCGTCCGGCCTGCGCGTCGGCGCCGCCACCGGCCTCGGACTCTTCGTCGCGACTCTCGCGCTGATCGCCCTGTTCGGCGGATACGGCACGAAGGGCGGGGTGTCCGTCGGCGGCGCGGTGACCGTCCTCGGGATGATGGCGGGGGTCGCGGTCGTCGAGGAGATCCTCTTCCGCGGCATCATCTTCCGCCTCGTCGAGGAACTCGCCGGTACGCGGGGCGCGATGGTGATCTCGGGCCTGCTGTTCGGGGGCCTTCACCTGGTCAACTCCGGTGCCACCGTGTGGGGCGCGCTGGCCATCGCCGTCGAGGCCGGTCTGATGCTCGGCGCCGTCTACGCAGCCACCCGCACGCTGTGGCTGCCGATCGGCCTGCACTTCGGCTGGAACTTCGCCCTGAGCGGCATCTTCGGCGTCACGGTCTCCGGCAACGAGGACCAGCCCACCGGCCTGCTCCACGGTGTCCTGTCGGGCCCCGAGGCGATCACCGGAGGCGGCTTCGGACCGGAGGCCAGCATCTTCGCCATCCTCGTCTGCACCGTCCCCACGGTCGTGTTCCTGCGCCTGGCCAAGCGCCGGGGACGCCTCTGCACGCGCCACCAGCTCCGGTCCGCGGGGACGTCCGCCTCGTCCTGACCCCACCGGGGCCGCGGACCCCGGCCACCGCAAGTGAGGGGCGCCCACGGAAGTCCGTGGGCGCCCCTCACGTCGTACGGCCTCAGGTCACCAGTCCCTGGCGGTACGCGTAGACGACCGCCTGGACCCGGTCGCGCAGGTTGAGCTTCGCGAGGATGCGGGAGACGAAGGTCTTGACCGTCTCCGGGCTGATCACGAGGGTCGCGGCGATCTCGCTGTTGGAGAGGCCGTTCGCGATGAGGCGCAGGACCTCCAGCTCGCGCGGTGTCAGCGGGACGTCCTGCGGAGCGCCGCTGTCGGCGGGGCGGATACGGGCCGCGTACCTGCCGACCAGCCGGCGGGTCACCTCGGGGTCCAGCAGGGCCGCGCCCGCGCCCACCGTCCTGATCCCGTGCAGGAGTTGGGCCGGGGGCGCGTCCTTGAGGAGGAAGCCGCTCGCCCCCGCGCGCAGCGCCTCGTACACGTACTCGTCCAGGTTGAACGTGGTCACCACGAGGACCTTGACGGGATGCGGCACCCCGGCGCCGGCCAGCAGGCGGGTGGCCTCGATGCCGTCGAGCACCGGCATGCGTACGTCCATCACCACGACGTCCGGGCGCACCCGGGCGGCGAGGTCGACCGCGGCCCGGCCGTCCCCGCATTCGCCCGCCACCTCCAGGTCGGGCTGGGCGTCGATGATCGTCACCAGGCCGGTGCGGATCAGTACCTGGTCGTCGCAGACCAGGACCCGGATCGGTGAGGTCGCGGGTGCCGTCACGGGTGCGGTCACGAAGGGCTCCCCGCGGGTATGCGCGCCCGTACGACGAAGCCGCCGGCCGGCCGCGGGCCCGCGCTGAAGTCGCCGCCCAGGACGTCGACCCGCTCGCGGAGACCGGCGAGTCCCCGCCCGCTCCCGCCGGGGGACCCGGCCCCCGAGCCGGCACCGTCCGTACCGACCTCCACGGTGATCTCCCTTTCGGTGTACCGCACCCGGACCGAGGTGCGGCTGCCGTGAGCGTATTTGAGTGCGTTGGTCAGGGCTTCCTGCACGACCCGGTACGCGACGAGTTCCGCGCTGCCGGTCGACTCCGCCGGGGTGCCCTCCTCGGTGAACTCCACCGGCTGCCCTGCCTGGCGCGTCCGCTCCACGAGCGTGAGCAGCCTGCCGACGGGCGGCGTCCTCGCCCCGGGGGCGTGACCGGCGCCCTGGCCGGCGCCGGTGCCTGTGCCTGTGCCGTGGTCGGGGTTGAGCAGGTCGAGCAGGTGCCGCAGATCGGTGATGGCCCGCCGCCCGGTGTCGGTGACGGCCGTCAGGGACTGGTCGAGGCGTTCCGGCGAGGCGGTGAGATAGCGCGCGGCCTCGGCCTGTACGACCATCGCCGTCACGTGATGGGTCACGACGTCGTGCAACTCGCGTGCGATGCGGGCGCGTTCGGTGGCGCGGGTGTCCTCGGCGATACGCAGCCGGTGTTCGGCGTTCGCGACCCGGGTGGAGTGCAGCCACGCCCCGAGCCCCCACGCCAGGACCAGCGCCAGATAGAACGTCACCAGCTCGCTCGGCGGCTCACCCGGCTCGCCCTGGACGACCCGGGAGAACGCGACCGCCAACGGCACGTACGCCACGGAGAAGACGACCGCGGCGGTACGCCGGTACCGTCGCAGGTGGGCCCCCGCGCTCAGCAGCGCGATCGGCAGCGCGGTGCCCGCGAACGCGTGGTAGCCGCGGAGCTGGTCCACGGCGAAGCCGGCCGACACCAGGGCGAGACAGACGACGGGCCACCGGCGGCGCACGGCGAGCGGCAGGCTTTCCAGGGCGACCGCCACCAGGGCCAGGCCGTCGAAGGGGCGGTTCGGCAGGCCGCCGATCTGCGTCCCGTGGAAGTCGGGCAGGAACGACAGCGCGAGACACAACAGCCCGAGCGGAAGATCCCGGGTCGTGACGTCGGCCCGGCGCCACCACTTCGGGGCCCGCCGCCACCGTTCCGGGGCCTGCCGCCACCACTGCGGGGCCCGCCGCAGGCTGATCATCCCGATCATCGGGGGAGTGTAGCGGTGGTGCCGGCCCGATCGGCGCGCCCGCCACGGGGCACCACATGGCCGCGCCGGCGGGCCAGCCACATGAAGGCGATCGTCGTCAGCACGCCGAACAGCACCGAGTACACGCTTCCCTCCGGGCCGAAGTCGCCGCCGGTGAGCGGCGACGGGCCCGACATCGAGGAGTCCAGCAGCCCCGGCGGGGTGTCGTTGCCCGAGACCTCGGTACTGAAGATGCCGGACGCGGCGAAGTTCCAGCCGAAGTGCAGGCCGATGGGCAGCCACAGGCTTCGGGTGGCGACGTACGCGGCGGTGAGCATGCCGCCCGCCTCGACGGCGATGGCGGCGGCGCCCCACACGGAGGCGTTCGGATTGAGCAGATGCGACAGGCCGAACAGCGTGCCGGTCAGCAGCAGCGCGATCCAGGTACCGGTGTGTTCCTCGGTGACACGGAACAGGACGCCGCGGAAGACCAGTTCCTCCGTCACCGCGGCGGCGGCCATGAAGCCGAGCAGACCCACCGCGCCCGTCACCGGGTGCAGGCCGTCGACCTCGTAGTACCCGGAGGTGAAGAGGTTCACGATGACTGCCCCGAACAGCGCGACGCCGATCAGTGTTCCGCGGCCCAGCGCGGCGGGGGCGCCCTCCAGGGCCAGTTCGGTGACCGGGCGCCGCTCGGTGCGCCCCACCACCCACCGGTAGACGAACACCGCGAGCACGGCCGCCGGTATCCCGATGGCCAGTTGGAGCCACGGTTCGCCCTTCGCCGCGGTGACTCCCTGACCGCCGATGAAAGCGACCGCCGCGACGGCCACGAGTTGCCGGACCAGCCTCATCAGAACTCCTACTCCAGGTCGCGGCCGGAGCGCCGCGGGCTGGGTAGAAAGCTATGGATCCGTGGACCGGGAATCGTCACCGCTCGGTGGACACCTGCGCGTAGCTCGGACGGGGGACAGCCGCGCGCGACCGGGGCCGAGGGGCACCGCGGGCGGGAACCGGGGGGAGCCTCCCGCGCGTTGAGCGGTACACAGCGGTACCCGACGCGTGGGCGCCCAAGGGCCGTCAGGAGGTCTTCATGGCGTACGGACCGCACGGTGTGAGCCTGCCCGCCCCGGTGTCGCGCGGTGAGCGGGCCAAGAGCGCGGCCCTGCTGACGGGCGGCTGGGTCGCCCTGCTGTGGGTGCTTGAGGGCATCGACGCGGTGACCGGCCACGCCCTGGACACCTTCGGCATCACCCCGCGAGAGTTCGGCGAGCTGCGTGACATCGTGCCCGCCGCCTTCCTGCACTTCGGCTTCGACCATCTCGCGGCGAACAGCCTGCCGCTGCTCGTCCTCGGCTTCCTCACCGCGCTGTCCGGCACCCGCCGCTTCCTCGCCGTCGTCACCGTGACGGTCCTCGTCAGCGGCCTGGGCGTCTGGCTCACCGCGCCCGAACACTCCCTGACCGCGGGCGCCTCCGGTGTCGTGTTCGGTCTCTTCGGCTACCTGCTGGTCCGCGGCTTCGTGGACCGCCGCATCGGTGACGTGGTCGTGGGACTGCTCGTCGGCGCGGTGTACGGCTCGATCCTGTGGGGCGTACTGCCGACGGCGACCGGGGTCAGCTGGCAGGGACATCTCTTCGGGCTGCTGGGCGGAGTGGTCGCGGCCTTCGCGTTCCGACGGCCGCGCGGCGCCCGTATCTAGGACCCGCGAGTCTAGGACCCGCGAGGACGGCGTACGAGCGCTGGTCCGGAGCGCCCCCCGTGCGCCCCGGACCGAATGCCCCGCCCCCGCTTCGCCCCAGGTCGGACAGGGCGCCGCCGACGAGCCTCTTCCCCCAAAGAGCGCTCGCCGGCGACGATCTCGTGCGGCCCGTCCGGATGGGCCGCACCTGTGCGGGTCACCGGCACCGTTCGACAGGGCCGGGCCGACACCGTGCGGGCACGCTGGTGCCGCCGGTGGCCGGTGCTCCTGTCTGCCGGTGACCAAGCCCTTGCTCCCGATAAGCTCCGCACGGACAGGTTCGTTCGTTTTCGCGGCTGTGTGGAGTGGCCGGCTGTTGCCAGCGCGTATTTGGCAACACGAGGCGGACGGCGGGCTGTTGGGGGGATGACCATCGAAGACAACGCCTTGGGTGCCGAGCTGCGCCGCCGCCGGGTTGCAGCAGGGCTTTCGCTCAGCGAACTGGCCCACAAGGTGCACTGCAGCCGCAGCTTCCTGAGCCGGGTCGAGACCGGTCAGCGACGGGCGTCCGTCGAGCTGGCACAGCTGTGCGACCAGGTGCTGGACGCCAAGGGGACGTTGAAGGGCCTGGTTCCGCCCAGCCTCGACCCCTTACCGAGGCCCTTACCGGGGCGGGCCGGGCCCGGCGGACGAGCGGCCGGAGCGGCCCGGGCAGGCGACGGGCTCAAGGCCGGCACCCGGCGCCACCACGAGTTCGAGCGGCTCCTCAGACGCGGCGACCTGAGCCACACCACGGGCGACATGCGGGAGGCCGACCGCCTCTACCGGGCCGCGCTGCACGGCGCCGCAGGCAATCCGCGGGCCCAGGCCGAGGCCGTGATCAGGATGGCCCGCCGCTGGTCGGACCCCGGGCAGGTCGACCACGAACTGCTGCATCTGATCAGGAACAACCTCGCCGAGTTACAGGGCGACGGCGGAGCGGAGGCGACCGGCCTGCGGCTGCGCCTCACCGCACACCTGGCGAAGAAGGTGTCCATGGCGGTCAGCGAGGACACCGCGGCCGGCCGGGTGGGCCCCGAGGAAGGGGCCAGGCTGGCCGACGACACACTGAGCCGATTATCGGCGGACGGCCGGGACGACGAGGTGCGCTGCGAAGTGCTCACCGAATGCCGCTGGGCGAGATACGACTTCACCCCGGCCGCCGACGCCCTGACCCTGTCCCAGAAACTGCACGACGCGGCGGTCCGGCTCGACTCCCCGTACTTCCGCGGCGAGGCGCTCATGGCCCTCGTCATCGACCAGTTGCGCACCGGCAGGGTCTACAGCGCACTGGCCACCGCGAGCCAGTACCGCAAGTACGCGGCCGACACCCACAGTGTCCTCGCCACCTGGCAGCGGCACACCCTGGACGCCCTGCTCGACCTGTGGCACGGCAGGTTCGACGGAGCGGCGGACTGGATCCTCGTCGAGTCGTCCAGATACATCGAGGGCCTGCACGCCGATCTCGCGGTACCCGCCGACACCCTGCGCCAGACCCGCCTCGGCCAGGCCTTCTGGCTGCTGCGCGAACAGGGCCGGATGGCGGAGCTGTTCACCTCGGACCTGGCCGAGGACGTCGAACGGCACGCCTACTTCCCCATCTGGCGGGCGGGCCTCGCGCTCGCCCTCTGCGAGACGGGGCAGCACGCCGAGGGCGCCGACCTGCTGGCGGGCTTCGCCGCCGACACCGTCGCCTTCAGCCGTTTCCCGCCGTCCGGCTGGGCGGTCCCCACCCTCGTCGTACTCGCCGAGGTCTGCGCGGCCCTGGACGTCCAGGGGGGTTACGAGGCCCGGCTGAGGGAGCTTCTGCCGGGGCTCCGCGAGCGGCTGGCACCGCACGACGGGCAGCAGATCGCGCTCGCCGGCTGGCCCACCGTGCTGGTCGGCTCGACCGCGCGGGCCCGCGGTCTGCTGGCCCTGGCCGCGGGGGAGCCGGAGACCGCCCTCGGCCACTTCCGGCAGGCCGCCGTACCGGCCCGCTCGTCGCAGCCGGAACTCGCCCGCCTCCGGCTGGCCCAGGCCCGCGCCCTGCGCCGGCTCGGCCGTCCCGGCGACGAGGCCCAGGCACGGCACCTCCTGCGGGAGGCGCTGCGCAGCGCACGGGCCTACGGCATGGCGGGCCTCGCGGCACAGTGCGCGCCGCTCCTGGCGAACACCGACGAGGACGCGGGTCAGAACACCGGCCGGAACGCCGACGAGAACACCAGCGGGAACACCGGCGGGGACACCGGCCGGGACTGAGCGCGCGTCCACGGTCCGGCCCCGGTGTCGGACCCCCGTGCAAGGATGACCGCTCGATCGGGGTCCGTGGGTTCTGCGGGGGTATGAGGGGCGTCATGGCGGAGGGCGAGAGGGCGGTCGGCAGCCCCGTGACGGCGGGGCGCAAGGCGCGGGAGGTCGTCGCGCGGGGCGAGCGGCTGGGCGGGCTCGCGCGCAACGTGCTCGCCGACCACGTCAGGGCGGTCGATCAGGTACGGGCCGCCCTCGCGCCGCTCCTCGCCGAACTGGTCGCCCAGGAACTGGAAGGCATTCCCGTCGCCCGGCTCAAGGACGTCACCGAGGGACGGCTGCGGCTCGGAGCCCTGGAGAGCGCCGGATTCGGCAGCGTGCGGCCGGTGTTCGAGGCGAGCCGTTACGAGCTGCGGCAGATCCCGGGAGTCGGGGCGCAGACCGCCGACCAGGCCCTCGCGGCGGCCCGGCAGATCGCCCGCGCGCTGGAAGAGACCGTGTCCGTACGGATCGACATCGACCGCCCGGAGCCGCGGACCACCGCCCTGGTCATCGCGCTGCGGCGGATCGTCGAGGCGGGGCCCGACCTGCGCCGGGCCGTGGACGCCGCCACCGAGCTGCGGCGGAAGCTCGCGGGACTCCTCCCGGTGGCGCGGCCGGCCGGCGGGCGACTGCGGATGGCCCTCGTGGGCAGGGCCGGGCGCGAGAGCGCGCTCGCGGCGGTGGGCGAACTGCGCTCGCTCGTGGCCGACGCCGTCTCCAAGAACGTACCGATGCTGCTCAGTCAGGCCTCCACCGACCTGCTGCGGGAGTCCGCGTCCGACGCCGAGGCGTGGGTGGACTTCGAGCTGCGGTCCGCGGAGTACTACAGCCAGCTCGCCGAGATCGCCGGCAGCACGCCCGACGTCGAGGCGTCCGAGGGCTTCCTGCCGGCGGAGGTCGCCGACCGGGTGCACGCGCAGGGGCTCGACGACACCCACCGCCGGGTTTCGCTGCGCGGCTACCAGTCCTTCGGCGCGCGGTTCGCGCTCGCCCAGCGCCGGGTGGTCCTCGGCGACGAGATGGGGCTCGGCAAGACGATCCAGGCCATCGCGGTACTCGCGCACCTCGCCGCCGACGGGCACCGCCACTTCCTGGTGGTGTGCCCGGCGAGCGTACTGATCAACTGGACGCGGGAGATCGGCTCCCGCAGCACCCTGCGCGCGGTGCCCGTGCACGGCCCCGACCGGCTGGACGCGTACGCCGAGTGGCGTGAGCACGGGGGTGTCGCGGTCACCACCTTCGACGTCCTCCACAGCCTGCCGGACCCCAAGAAGGCCGAGAAGAACCCGCTGGACGCGCCCGCCGCGCTCGTCGTCGACGAGGCCCACTACGTCAAGAACCCCGAGGCCCGCCGCTCCCGTGCCGTCGCGCGCTGGACGAACCGCTGCGAGCGCGTCCTGTTCCTCACGGGCACGCCCATGGAGAACCGCGTCGAGGAGTTCCGTACGCTCGTCCGCTATCTCCAGCCCGACCTGGTGCCGAAGATCCAGGGCAGCGACGCCGTCGCGGGCCCGCACACCTTCCGCAGGTCCGTCGCCCCCGCCTACCTGCGGCGCAACCAGCAGGACGTGCTCACCGAACTGCCCGCCCTGGTCCAGGTCGACGAGTGGGAGGAGTTCGGCGCAGCCGACCAGGACGCCTACCGGGAGGCGGTCGCCGCGGGGAACTTCATGGCGATGCGCAGGGCCGCGTACGTGCACGCGGAGAAGTCGGCGAAGCTGCAGCGGCTGCGGGAGCTGGTGACCGAGGCCGCCGCGAACGAGCTGAAGGTCGTCGTCTTCTCGTACTTCCGTGACGTGCTCGCCACCGTGCACCACGCTCTGGGCGATGTGGTGCTGGGGCCGCTGGCCGGTGGGGTGCCGGCCGTGCGGCGGCAGCAGCTCGTCGACGAGTTCGCCGCCGCGGCGGGGCACTCGGTGCTGCTCTGTCAGATCGAGGCGGGCGGGGTCGGGCTCAATCTGCAGGCGGCGTCCGTGGTGATCCTGTGCGAGCCGCAGGTCAAGCCGACGCTTGAGCATCAGGCTGTCGCGCGGGCCCATCGGATGGGGCAGGTACGGTCGGTTCAGGTGCACCGGTTGCTGGCGGCGGACAGTGTGGACGATCGGCTGCTGCGGATTCTTGAGAGCAAGGCGCGGCTCTTCGACGCGTATGCGCGGCGCAGTGATGTGGCTGAGGCCACGCCTGACGCGGTTGATGTCTCCGACGGGGCGATCGCCCGGCGGATCGTGGAGGAGGAGCAGGAGCGGTTGGCTTTGACGGGCCGCGTGGTTCCTGGCGGGCCTTAAGGATTGCGCCGTTCCCCGCGCCCCTGAAGGCCGAAAGGCGGAAGGCCGCGTCGTTCGCCGCGGCCCCAGGAGCCAGAGGTAAAAGCCGAAGGATTGCGCCGTTCCCCGCGCCCCTGAAAGCCGAAAGCCGAAAGACTGCGCCGTTCCCCGCGCCCCTAGTGGTGGGGGGTTGCCGGGCCTGATTTCAGGCCTGCGCCGCATAGGGGGATTACTGCTGTGCGGGGGCCCAGGGCGCCGTCTCGGACCGCTGCCCAGCAGGCGACGCCCGTCGACTCCACGTACAGGCCCTGGGAGGCCAGGTCGGTCTGGGCGTGGCGGATCTGGTCCTCCGTCACGGTGAGGAACGCGCCGCCCGACTCGCGTACCGCCCGCAGGATCTGGCGTGCCCTCGGCGGGTGGGGGATCGCGATGCCCTCGGCGAACGTGGGGGCCGCCGGGGTGACCCCCACCAGATCGTCCGCGCCGTCCTGCCAGGCACGGGCGAGCGGGGCGACCGCGGCGGACTGGACCGCGTACAGCGCGGGTCGGCGGTCGATCAGGCCCGCCGCGTGCAGCTCGGCGACGGCGAGTGCCGCGCCGAGCAGGAGCGTGCCGTTCCCGACGGGCACGACCAGCACCTCGGGGAGCCGTCCGCCGAGCTCCTCCCACACCTCGTGGACGTACGTCTTCGTACCGTGCAGGAAGTACGGGTTGAAGACGTGCGAGGCGTAGAACGTGCCCTCCTCGTCCGCCGCCTTCCTGGCCGCCCACGCGGTCGCCTCCCGGTCGCCCGGGACCACCTCAAGACGGGCCCCGTGCGCGCCGATCTGCTCCAGCTTCTTGGCGGACGTGCCCTCGGGGACGTACACCGTGCACGACAGCCGGGCCCGGGCGCAGTACGCGGCGACGGCCGTGCCCGCGTTGCCGCTGCTGTCCGCGACGACCCGTCGGGGCCGCAGCCGCAGGGCCAGCTCGGCGAGCACGACGGCCCCGCGGTCCTTGAAGGAGAGCGTCGGCATGAGGAAGTCCAGTTTGGCCGAAACGCCCTCCCGGAGCGGGACCAGCGGGGTGCGGCCCTCGCCCAGCGACACCGAGGGCGCCGACAGCGGCAGGCACTCCGTGTAACGCCAGAGCGAATTCACCCTCCCGGTGAGGGACTTGAGGGTCGCGGGCGTCGGCGCGAAGTCCAGGTCGAGGGGGCCGCGGCAGACCGGGCAGCACCACGCGAGCGAGTCCGTGGGGACGCGCGTGCCGTCCACCGGGCAGAAACAATCCGGCAAGGGAGTCATCTGCGCAGGTTAGGACAGGTCCCGGGCACCTCGGCCGGTGACGGGCTGTCATGACTGGCATATGGCAGCTGTGTTGCGTCCGTGCAGGACTCTTGTGCATTTCCTGTGCGAGCCGCAATCTTTCGGCTGGGCGCACGGTTCGGTGCGCCGAACGAGCCGGAGTGAACCTGCCTCCGGTGTGCCTGTGCGACCCGCACCACCTCGTGAGTGCACGACCGCACCACCGTGTGTGCCTCATCCGCACCGTCTCCACCAGCGCACCGTCCGCGCACGTCACCGCACCACCCGCGCACCATCGATCGAGGAGGATCCCTCAGATGGCAGTGATGCGTCATGCCCGGCGAAGACTTGCCGGTATCGGTCTCGGCTCCGCGGCTCTCGTCGCCGGCCTGGTCACCGCGCTCCCGGCCCAGGCCCACGCCGCGGGCCCCGAAGGCCGGATCCAGTACGCGGGCGCGCCCGGCGCGATCGCCAACAGCTACATCGTGACCCTCCACGCGGACGCCGCGAAGGCCGGTTCGGCGGAGGGCAGGGCCCTGGCCGCGGAGTACGGCGCCACCGTCGAGCGCACGTACAAGAAGGCCCTGAACGGTTACGCCGTCGAGGCGAGCGCGGCCGAGGCGAAGCGGTTCGCCGCCGACCCGGCCGTCGACTCCGTCGTCCAGAACCGCGTCTTCTCGATCGAGACGACCCAGCCCAACCCGCCCTCCTGGGGCCTGGACCGCATCGACCAGGCGGCCCTCCCGCTGAACCAGAGCTACACCTACGACGACACCGCGGGTGAGGGCGTCACCGCCTACATCATCGACACCGGCGTCCGCATCACCCACACCGACTTCGGCGGCCGGGCCTCCTACGGCTACGACGCCGTCGACAACGACAACACCGCCCAGGACGGCCACGGCCACGGCACGCACGTCGCCGGCACGGTCGGCGGCACGTCGTACGGCGTCGCCAAGAAGGCGAGGATCGTCGGCGTCCGCGTCCTCAACAACTCGGGCTCCGGGACCACCGCCCAGGTCGTCGCGGGCATCGACTGGGTGACGGGCAACGCCGTCAAGCCGGCCGTCGCCAACATGAGCCTCGGCGGCACCGCCGACACCGCGATCGACACCGCCGTACGCAACTCCATAGCCTCCGGCGTCACCTACGCCGTCGCGGCCGGCAACGAGAGCACCAACGCCTCGACCCGCTCACCCGCCCGGGTCACCGAGGCCATCACCGTCGGCGCCACCACCAGCACCGACGCCAAGGCCAGCTACTCCAACTACGGCACCGTCCTCGACCTCTTCGCCCCCGGCTCGTCCATCACCTCCTCATGGGGTACGGGCGACAGCGCGACCAACACCATCTCCGGTACGTCGATGGCGACCCCGCATGTCGCCGGGGCCGCCGCCCTCTATCTGGCGGACAACCCCACCGCCGCCCCGGCCGCCGTCCAGAGCGCGCTGGTCGCCGCCGCCACCACCGGGGTCGTCACCAGCCCCGGCACCGGTTCGCCGAACCGGCTGCTGCGCGTCGGCGGTGGTACGACGCCGCCGCCCGGCTCGTACTTCGAGAACACGGCGGACTACGCCATCGCCGACAACTCCACCGCGAACTCGCCCGTCACGGTGAGCGGGGTCACCGGGAACGCGCCCGCTGCGCTCAGCGTGCCGGTGAACATCGTCCACACGTACATCGGTGACCTCCAGGTGCAGTTGGTCGCTCCCGACGGGACGGCGTACACGCTGAAGGCGTACGGGGCCGGTGGGTCCACGGACAACATCAGCACCACGTACACGGTGAACGCGTCGTCCGAGGTCGCGAACGGGACGTGGACGTTGCGGGTGAGCGACAACGCGTCGCTCGACACCGGATACATCAACTCGTGGGGCCTGCAGTTCTGACCTGAGGCCCCCTGACCCCCTCGCCCCCGCGGTACGGCCCGCCGCGGGGACGAGGGTTTTTCCTCGCCCCCGCCGCCCCTACCCGTTCCCGTCCCGCACGGGGGCTGCGCCCCCTCGCCCCCGGTATCGCGCTGACGCGCTCGTCCTCAAACGCCGGACGGGCTGAAGATTCGCGGGCGGGCTGAGAGATGTCCGCCGGTCCGGCGACATCCTTCAGCCCGTCCGGCGTTTGAGGACCGGGGGTTCGGGGGCGGCGCCCCCGAGTCGGTGACGGGACGGGTAGGGGCGGCGGGGGCGGAGAAAGGCTGTTCCGCCCCCGTCCACACCGCGCTTAACATGCGCTTTGTCGCACGCCAGTTCCACACCACCACCACGCACCACAACACGCACCACACCACCACGCACCACACCACCCGGACGAGGAGCACCGTACAAGTGGAGATACCCCCGCCCCCCGGGCCCCAGCAGCCACAGGGCCCGGGCCCAGGCCCGTACGGTGCGTACCCCGGCCAGGGACAAGCCCCGGCCCCGGGCCCGTACGGATACCAGCCCTGGGGGCACGGCTACTCCCCGTACAACCGCCCCGCCCCCATCAACGGCTTCGCCATCTCCGCCTTGGTCCTCGGCATCCTCTGCTTCCTGCCCCTGATAGGCCTGATCCTCGGATCCGTAGCGCTGGTGCAGATCAAGAAGAAGGGCGAACGCGGCAAGGGCATGGCCGTCGCAGGGATGATCCTGTCCGGTGTCGGCGCCGCGCTCCTCACACTCGCGCTGGCCACCGGCGGCGCGGCCGGGTTCTGGGAGGGCTTCAAGGAGGGCGCGCGGGACGCGGGCGGCAGCGGCGCCGCCTTCTCCCTGGACAAGGGCCAGTGCTTCGACACGCCGGGCGGCTCCCTGGAGGGCATGGCCTACGACGTGGACACGGTGCCCTGCGAGGACGAGCACGACGGCGAGGTCTACGCGAACTTCGAGATGGCGGACGGCGGTTACCCGGGCGACGACGCCGTCACCGAGGCCGCCGACGACAAGTGCTACTCGCTCCAGTACGCCTACGCGATGGACTCCTGGGCCATCCCGGACGACGTCGACATCTACTACTTCACGCCCACGAGCGGCAGTTGGGGTTTCGGGGACCGCGAGATCAGCTGTGTGTTCGGCAACGTGGACGAGAAGGGCAGTCTCACCGGCTCCCTGCGCCAGGACTCGACGACCCTCGACGCCCACCAGCTCACCTATCTGAAGGCGGCCCGGATCCTCAACGAGGCGATGGACGCGGCGCCCGAGGAGGAGTACGTCGAGGACGACCTGCCCGGTCACAAGGCGTGGGCGACCAGGGTCTCGGGTGCGATCACCGAGCAGGTCGGCATGCTCCGCGGCCACGAGTGGCCCGCCGACGCCGAGGAGCCGGTCGCCACGCTCGTCAGGCATCTGGAGTCCGCGAAGAAGGAGTGGGCCGACGCGGCGAAGACCTCCGACGCGGACACCTTCTACGAGCACTACGGCACGGCACTGGACCTCACCGACGCGAAGAAGACGGTCACCGCGCGCAAGGCCCTGGGGCTTGAGTCGACCCCGCCGCCCGAGTACGAGGACGGCACCGGTGAGGACGCCGGTACAGGGGGCGGTACGGGAGACGGTTCGGGAGGGGGCGGCGCGGAGGTGTGAAGCCACCCGCAGTAGGGGAGAAAGTGCCTGCGTAACGCCCCGAGGGCTCACCCGGCGGCCCTCGCGACGGCTTCCGACGGTTTCCCGGCGCTCTTCCGTCATCACATCGAGTGATTCTTTGGCCTTCACTTGCCTGGCACAACCCACGGTTGCCACCCTGTTGCTGTCTGTACAACCTGAGGGAGTGGCCAGTGACATTCGGTGAGCAGCCGGCGTATCTGCGCGTCGCAGGCGATCTTCGCAAGAAGATCGTCGACGGATCGCTGCCACCGCACACCCGACTCCCCTCCCAGGCGAGAATCCGCGAGGAGTACGGGGTCTCGGACACGGTCGCCCTGGAGGCCCGCAAGGTGCTGATGGCCGAGGGGCTGGTCGAAGGCCGGTCCGGGTCGGGCACGTATGTGCGCGAGCGCCCGGTGCCCCGCCGTGTCGCCCGCTCCGGATACCGGTCGGACAACGGCTCGACCCCGTTCCGCCAGGAGCAGGCCGACCCGGCCGCGCGCGGTACGTGGGAGTCGCACAGCGCGCAGGCGGAGGCGAGCGGTGCCGTCGCCGAGCGGCTCGGCATCCAGGCCGGTGAGCGGGTGATGTGCACCAAGTACGTCTTCCGGGACGCGGGCGAGGCGATGATGCTCTCCACCTCCTGGGAGCCCCTCGTCGTCACGGGCCGCACTCCGGTGATGCTCCCCGAGGAGGGCCCCCTCGGCGGGATGGGAGTGGTCGAGCGGATGGCCGCCATCGACGTGGTCGTGGACAACGTCACGGAGGAGGTGGGCGCCCGGCCCGGTCTCGCCGAGGAGCTGTCGGCGCTCGGGGGAGTGCCGGGCCATGTCGTGCTCGTCATCCAGCGCACGTACTACGCGTCGGGCCGGCCGGTGGAGACGGCGGACGTCGTCGTGCCGGCGGACCGGTACCGGATCGCGTACCACCTGCCGGTGAGGTAGGGCCCGCCCGGCGGTGGGCCCGTGCCGGTGGATTCCGGTCGTTCTCGTGACACCGCCGGGACCGGTCTCCGGCCTGCTGACAGGACCCTCACGGGGTGCCGACGGGGCGTCAGAGGGCGTATCCAGGAGGATGCGCCCTCCGAGCCCTGGCCGGTTGCTTACCTAGCGCATACCTCTTTGTGAAAAGCCGTATTCGCTGCGTGAAGGTTAGGCGTAGGCTCGGGCATATGCGGATTGCGGTTTCCTTATCGGACGGGGTCGGGCGCGAACCGGGGGCGGGGAGTGGAGGGGCGCGATGAACGACGGCACGATCACACTGCCCTGGCTCGTCATACGGCAGGACGACAACGGCAACCGCTATCGCATCGGCAGGTACGCGACCAGGGCCGAGGCCCAGAAGATCGCGGACAGCCTCGACGGCCGCGGACACAAGCAGTTGTACTTGGTCGAGCGGATCGCGCAGAACGGCGCCAGGTGACTGCCGACCGTCAGGTGACTGCCGACCGCCAGGTGACCGCCGCCCCGTGATCGGCGCGGGAGGGTTCCTGCGGCTCCCGTAGGCTCCGGCGCATGACCGAACGGATCGTCGTGGTGGGGGCCGCCGTGCTGAGCGGCGGGCGCCTTCTCGCCGCGCGGCGCAGTGCGCCCGTGGAGCTGGCCGGGCGCTGGGAACTGCCCGGGGGGAAGGTCGAGTCCGGGGAGGGTCCCGAGCAGGCCCTGGTGCGGGAGCTCCGTGAGGAGCTGGGGGTCGAGGCCGAGCCGGTGGAGCGGGTGCCGGGGGAGTTCGCCCTTCGGGCGCCGTACGTCCTGCGCGTCTGGACCGTCCGGCTGCTGCCCGGGTCGCCTGCGCCGGCAGCCCTTCAGGACCATGACGAGCTGCGCTGGCTGTCCGCCGACGAGCTCTGGGACGTCGACTGGCTGGACCAGGACGTACCCGCGGTGCGCGAAGTCGCGCGAGGCGTGTGGGGTGTTTCCCCCGCCGCCCCTACCTGCCTCGGGGGCCAGCCCCCGAACCCCCGGTCCTCAAACGCCGGACGGGCTGTCTCCTAGCCCGTCCGGCGTTTGAGTTTGAGGACGAGCGCGTCAGCGCGATACGGGGCGAGGGGGCGCAGCCCCCATGCGGTAACGATGGGGGAGGGTAGGGGCGGCGGGGGCGGAAAAAGGCCCCGCCGCAAAACACGCACTCCACAACAGGTGTGACCATCGCAACTTCGTGCACTCAAGTCTGCAGGGGTGCGATACGCGCACCGTACGTGGGACGCTCCCCCTCGCGGGGCGCGTGTGGAGAGTGATGCGAGCCCGGAGTACGCCGTTCGTGCCACAGCACGCCCGCACCCACGGTACTTCGCCCAGGATATCGGGTATGTGCCCATTAACCCCATGAAACCGGACATGGTCCGCTTCAGGCCTGGGAGTGAGCTGCGTGATTCACACCGAGGGCGATGTCGCCGAGTGGACCTTCCCTGCGGAGCCGGGCGCCGTCAGGACCGCGCGCGCCGTCGTCCGGGGCCAACTGCGCGCCTGGGGACTCGATCTCCTGAGTGATGTGACGGTGCTGCTGGTCAGCGAGCTGGTGACCAATTCCCTGCGGCACGCGACCGGTCCCATCGGTGTACGCCTCATACGCCCCTCGGCTCACTTCGACGCCCTGCTGGTGGAGGTCTCCGACCCGCTGCCCGACCCGCCCAGGGAGCGCGCCGCCCAGCCCGACGACGAGACCGGCCGCGGGCTCCAGCTGGTGGCGAACTCCTCGCGCCGCTGGGGTACCAGACCAGGTGAAACGGGCAAGACGGTCTGGTTCGAGCTGGCCGTTCCCAGCTGATCGGCGGCCGATCGACGACTGATCGGCGGCCTGCCGGGAGGGGGCCGCGAGCGGTCGGGTCCGTCTCGCGTGCAGAGACGGACCGGGACGGTGGTTCGACGGGGTGCCACGTGGTTAGAAGACTGGGAGTGTTTGTCGCAGCCGGGCCTAAAAGCATCGGGACCGTGCTGTGATCGTGAACACCGTGTTGTGCGGCTCCGTAGTGCTGGATACTGCGGGCAGCCGCTGTCGGTGACCGGTGCCGGGCGCGGTGAGCTGGAGGGGACGGTTCGCGTGAGCGAGATACCAGCGAAGGCCACGGAGTCCGAGGACCCGTCGGGCGGCGCGATGGCTGATGCGACGACAGGCGATGACGCGACGCCCGCGGCGGACAGCGCGGCGGCGGGCGCGGCATCGGACGGAACGCGGGACGGATCGTCGGACGGAGCGCGGGGCGGACCGTCGGACGGAGCGCCGGGCGACGTGCCCGGTGAGGTCGTGTGGCAGAGCAGCCCGCCCGGATCGATCTACGACTACATCAAGGTCGCCTCGTTCTCGATCGGCCCCGACGGCCTCGTCGACCAGTGGAGCCTGCGCGCCGAGCAGCTCTTCGGCATCCCGACCGACCGCGCCGTGGGCATGGACCCCATCGAGGCCTTCGTCGCCGAGGACCGGCGCGACTTCGGCCAGCGGAAGATGGCGGAGGTCCTCGACGGCAGGGAGTGGACCGGTGTCGTCCCCTTCCGGCTGCCCGACCCCGAGGGCAGCGGCCGGATCATCGAGGGACTCGCCGAGGTCTACGTCATGCCGACGCGGACCGAGGAGGGCGAACGGGCCGCCGTGTGCATCGTCGTGGACGTACGCACGCTCCGCAGCATCGAAACGGACCTCGCCGCCTCACAGGCCATTTTCGGTCAATCTCCCTTCGGCTTCCTCCTGATCGACCCGGACCTGCGGATTCGCCGCGCCAACCAGCGGTTCGCCTCGATCTTCGGCGGCACCGTCGACGACCACCGCGGACGCACGGTCAAGGACTATCTGTCGCCGGGCGAGACCGATCGCGTGTCGGCGATACTGCGCCGGGTCCTGGAGACGGGCGACTCCGTCACCGAGATGCTGGTCACCGGCACCGTGCCCGGCTCCACCGAGCGCCGCCACTGGTCCATCAACCTCTACCGCGTGCACGGCGGTTCGGGCCGTCCGATCGGCATCGCCTGGCTGGGTACGGACATCACCGCGCGCCGCGCCGCCGCCCGGGAGGCCGCGCAGGCCCGGCGCAATCTCGCCCTCCTGAACGAGGCGGGAGCGCGTATAGGGAATTCGCTCGACCTGGAGACCACGGCCCGCGAACTTCTCGACGTGGCCGTCCCCGGCTTCTGCGACCTGGCCTCCGTCGACCTCTACCAAGGTCTGCTCGCCGGTGACGAGACCCCGCCCGGCCTCGCGGACGGGAGCGCCGAACTGCGCCGGGTGGCGTACGCGAGCGCCGTGTCCGACGCGCCCTTCATCGGCGGCCGCAAGCCCGTCAGCGTCGGCGCGGTCCATCGCTTCTCCTTCAACTCCTCCTGCGCGGACGCCCTGCGCACCGCCAAGCCGCAGTTCGTCGCCGCCGAGGAGGGCGGGCTGATCCAGTCCACGCTCGCGGTGCCGATGGTCGCCCACGACACGGTCGTCGGCATCGTCCAGTTCTCCCGTACGAAGGGCAGCGAGCCCTTCGGGGAACGCGACCGGGCCCTGGCGGTCGAGCTGGCCGCCCGCGCCGCCGTCTGTATGGACAACGCGCGCCTGTACCGCCGCGAGCACGAACGCGCCCTGATCCTCCAACGCTCCCTGCTGCCGCCCGGCGACCCCGAGGCCTCCGGCCTGGACATCGCCTGCCGCTACCTGCCCGGCAACGCGGCCACGGAGGTCGGCGGCGACTGGTTCGACGTCATCGAACTGCCCGGTCACCGCACGGCGTTGGTCGTCGGTGACGTGATGGGGCGCGGCCTGCGGGCGGCCGTCGCGATGGGTGAACTGCGCACGGCCGTACGCACGCTGGCACTGCTCGATCTCGAACCGGCGGAGGTGCTCTCCGCGTTGGACGAGATCGCCCGCGGCCTGGGCACGCCCGGCGGCACCCAGCAGTCTACGCGCGGTGCCCGCCAGTCCCGCGACGCCGACCTTTCCGAGGTGTACCTCGCCACCTGCGTGTACGCGGTCTACGACTCCGTGACCCGCCGCTGTACGTTCGCCAACGCCGGCCATCTCCCGCCGGTCCTGGTCGAACCGGGCGAGAGCGCGCTCATGCTCGACGTACCGCCGGGCATGCCTCTGGGCGTCGGCGGTGAGCCCTTCGAGGAGGTGGAGGTCGAACTCCCCGAGGGCGCCCTCCTGGCGCTCTACACGGACGGGCTCGTCGAATCCCGCGACCACCCCCTGGACGAGGGCCTGCAGGCCTTCGTGGGCGCCCTGACCGACCCCTCGGCCCCGCTGGAGGACGTCTGCGACCACGTCCTCAACACCCTCGACACCCATCACGGCGAGGACGACATCGCCCTGCTGATGGCCCGGGTCCAGGGGCTGCCCGCCGAGTCGGTGGGCGACTGGACGCTGCCGCGTGAGCCGAGAAGCGTGGGCCGCGCACGGGAGTTCGCCCGCAACCAACTGGTCGGCTGGGACCTGGAGCCGCTCGTCGACACGGCCGAACTGCTCGTCAGCGAACTCGTCACCAACGCCCTGCGCTACGGCGAGGGCGAGATCCGCCTGCGTCTCCTCCTGGACCGCACGCTGGTCTGCGAGGTCTGGGACGCCGGCCTCGTCCAGCCGCGCCGCCGCCGGGCCCGCGACACGGACGAGGGCGGCCGTGGACTCCAGCTGGTGGGCCTCCTCAGCGCCGCCTGGGGCTCGCGCCGCACACCCCGGGGCAAGACGGTGTGGTTCGAACTGCCCCTGCCCAACGGCGGAGCGGGCCTCGCGGACCCGGCGGAGGCCCTGCTGAGCCTGTTCTGACCCGCCGGGCCGCGCCCCGGCGGGTCACTCGCCCGAAGAACGCCTCATGATCTTCGAACCCAGCCAGACCAGCGGGTCGTACTTGCGGTCGACCGCGCGTTCCTTCAGGGGGATCAGCGCGTTGTCCGTGATCTTGATGCCCTCGGGGCAGACCTCGGTGCAGCACTTGGTGATGTTGCAGTAGCCGAGGCCGTGCTCGTCCTGGGCGGTCTTCTTTCGGTCGAGGCCGCTCTCGTCGGCCGCGTCCAGCGGATGCATGTCCAGCTCGGCCACCCGCATCAGGAAGCGCGGACCGGCGAACGCGGTCTTGTTCTCCTCGTGGTCGCGCACCACATGGCAGGTGTCCTGGCACAGGAAGCACTCGATGCACTTGCGGAACTCCTGCGACCGGTCCACGTCCTCCTGCATCATCCGGTACTCACCGGCGCCGAGGCCCTCCGGCGGCACGAACGCGGGCACCTCCCGCGCCTTCGTGTAGTTGAAGCCGACGTCGGTGACGAGGTCGCGGATCACGGGGAACGCCCGCAGGGGAGTGACGGTGATCGTCTCCTCCCGGGTGAACACCGACATCCGGGTCATGCACAGCAGCCGCGGCCGGCCGTTGATCTCCGCCGAACACGAACCGCACTTGCCCGCCTTGCAGTTCCAGCGCACGGCGAGGTCCGGGGCCTGGGTCGCCTGGATCCGGTGGATGATGTCGAGGACCACCTCGCCGTCGTTCACCTCGACCCCGAAGTCCTCCAGGCCGCCGCCCTCGACGTCCCCGCGCCACACCTTGAAGCGGGCCTCATAGCTGCTCACTCGTAGAGCTCCTCTTCGGCGAGGTACTTGACCAGCTCTTCCTTCTCGAAGAGAGCGAGCAGGTCGGGTCGGATGGGTTCGGTGGTCTCCCGGACGAGGTCGATCTGGCCGTGCACCGGGTCGGTCGCCGCCAGGCCGCCGGTCGGATCGGTCAGTTGGCAGAGCAGGTTGACGCGCCGCCACTGCCGGTCCATCGCCGGGTGGTCCTCCCGGGTGTGGCCGCCGCGCGACTCGGTGCGCTCCAGCGCGGCCCGTGCCACGCATTCGCTGACGAGCAGCATGTTCCGCAGGTCCAGCGCGAGGTGCCAGCCCGGGTTGAACTGCCGGTGCCCCTCGACCCCGGCCCGCCTGGCCCGTACCCGCAGGTCCGCGAGTTTCTCCAGGGCCGCCTCCATCTCCGCCTCCCGGCGGATGATGCCGACGAGGTCGTTCATCGTCTGCTGGAGCTCCTGATGGAGGGTGTACGGGTTCTCCGCCGGCCGGCCGTCCTCCACCTCGCCGGGCGCGGGCCCCTCGGCGGAGAAGGGCCGCAGTGCCTCCGCGGCGGCGGCGTCGACCTCGGCGTCGTCCACGAGAGGACGTACCCCGGCGAGGCCGGTGGCGTACTCAGCGGCGTGCAGTCCGGCCCGCCGCCCGAACACCAGCAGGTCGGAGAGCGAGTTCCCGCCGAGCCGGTTGGAGCCGTGCATGCCGCCCGCGACCTCACCGGCCGCGAAAAGGCCGGGCACCCCGCGGGCCGCCGCGGTGTCCGACTCGACCGCGATCCCGCCCATCACGTAGTGACAGGTCGGCCCGACCTCCATCGCCTCGGCGGTGATGTCGACGTCCGCGAGTTCCTTGAACTGGTGGTACATGGACGGCAGCCGGCGCCGGATCACCTCGGCGGGCATCCGGGTCGAGACATCGAGGAAGACACCGCCGTGGGGCGAGCCGCGGCCCGCCTTCACCTCGGAGTTGATGGCCCGTGCCACCTCGTCGCGGGGGAGCAGTTCGGGCGGGCGCCGGTTGTGGTCCGGGTCCTCGTACCAGCGGTCGCCCTCCTCCTCGGACTGCGCGTACTTCTCCTTGAACACGTCCGGGATGTACTCGAACATGAACCGCTTGCCCTCGGAGTTCCTGAGCACCCCGCCGTCCCCGCGCACCGACTCCGTGACGAGGATCCCCTTCACGGACGGCGGCCAGACCATGCCCGTCGGATGGAACTGCACGAACTCCATGTTCAGCAGCGGCGCCCCGGCGAGCAGCGCCAGCGCGTGCCCGTCGCCGGTGTACTCCCACGAGTTCGACGTCACCTTGAAGGACTTGCCGATGCCGCCGGTGGCGACCACGACCGAGGGCGCGTCGAGGACGAAGAAGCGGCCGGACTCCCGCGCGTAGCAGAAGGCCCCGGAGACCCGGCTGCCCTCCTTGAGGATCCGGGTGACCGTGCACTCCTGGTAGACCTTCAGGCGCGACTCGTAGTCGCCGGTCTCCTTGAAGTCCTCCTGCTGGAGCGACACGATCTTCTGCTGGAGCGTGCGGATCAGCTCCAGGCCCGTACGGTCGCCGACGTGTGCGAGCCGCGGGTACTCGTGCCCGCCGAAGTTGCGCTGGGAGATGCGCCCGTCCGCCGTACGGTCGAAGAGGGCGCCCCAGGTCTCCAGCTCCCACACGCGGTCGGGGGCCTCCTGGGCGTGCAGCTCGGCCATCCGCCACTGGTTGAGGAACTTGCCCCCGCGCATGGTGTCGCGGAAGTGGACCTGCCAGTTGTCGCCGGAGTTCACGTTGCCCATGGCCGCCGCGATGCCGCCCTCGGCCATCACGGTGTGGGCCTTGCCGAACAGCGACTTGCAGATGACGGCCGTACGCGCGCCGCGTTCCCGCGCCGCGATCGCCGCGCGCAGGCCGGCTCCTCCGGCACCGACCACGACGACGTCCCACTCCTGCCGGTCGACCACGGACATCAGATGCACCTTTTATCTGTCGGAGTTGTCTGAGTTATCTGAGGGAGGAGGGCCGGATCGTCTAGAAGAAGGTCGGATCGTCGAAGACGCCGGACGCGACCAGGTACACGTAGAAGTCGGCGAGTGCCACGCTCACCAGGGACGCCCAGGCGAGCTGCATGTGACGGGCGTTCAGCCGGCCGACCAGCTGCCAGGTCCGGTAGCGCACGGGGTGCTTGGAGAAGTGCTTGAGCTTGCCGCCCACGATGTGCCGGCAGGAGTGGCAGGAGAAGGTGTACGCCCAGATCAGCACGATGTTGACGAGGAACACGAGGGTGCCGAGCCCCATGTGGCCCCACTCGTAGTCCTCGTTGCGGAAGGCGAGGACCGTGTCGTACGTGAGGATCCCGGCGACCGGCACCGCCGCGTAGAAGAAGTAGCGGTGGATGTTCTGCAGGATCAGCGGGAAGCGCGTCTCACCGGAGTACTTCTTGTGCGGCTCGGCGACCGCGCAGGCCGGCGGCGAGGCCCAGAAGCCCCGGTAGTAGGCCTTGCGGTAGTAGTAGCAGGTCAGCCGGAAGCCGAGCGGGAAGATCAGCACGAGCAGGGCGGGGGACAGGCCCCACCAGCTGCCGAAGATCTCCCAGTTGGGCCCGTTCCTCATCGGCTCGCAGTTCTCCGCCAGACACGGGGAGTAGAACGGCGAGACGTACGGGGCCACGTAGTAGTCGCTGTTCGAGAACGCCCGCCAGGTCGAGTAGACGACGAAGGCCAGCAGCCCGGCCGCGGTCGCGGCGGGCGCCAGCCACCAGCGGTCGGTCCGCAGATGCGGGGCGGTGATCGCGGCGCGCGTACGGTTCCGTACGCCGCCGCTCTTCAGATGGGGTTCCGTACCAGTGGCCAAGGAGAGCTCCGGTCGGGGATCGGGATCAGGGTGCGTGGCGGTCGCGGGCGCCGAGACCCTCGTCGTCGGAGTCCGTCCACAGGGTCGTGTCGTACGGGGTGTCGGGGATGGAGACGAGGTCGGGGCGCTTCGGCTTGGCGAGGCCGGGCGCGGCCTCGCGCAGCAGTGCCACGCTCTCGCGCAGGTGATCGGCGTCGGTACGCACTCTGCGCATCTCCAGGCCGCCGCCACTCAGCTGCTGTTCCAGGCGCTTCACCGACCTCACCAGGTCGTCGAGGCAGCGCTGGACTGACGTCAGGTCGTCGTGCACGGACATGACTTGCCCTCACTTCCGCGGACCCATCGGCCCAAGGCGGCAACGTTCATGCGCCTGCGAGTGTCGCGCGTCACACCAGCTGGTGGGAAGGGACGTGCATGGATTGGGGAGATCCGGCAGAAGCCCGCCAGGGGGCGTGCGGGTGCGGCGGCACTCCGGCGCGTGGGCCCGGGGCATTGCGCCGCACGGGTGGGCTTCCCCGCGCCCGCCGCCGTGTCGCCGCCCGGTGCCGGAACCTTTCCTCTTCAGTGGCCGCATAGATCTGATCAACTCCAAATACCGCCAAACGTGATCAGACCATCCGTGTTCACCCGTGGAGCGGCCCCCCGGAGGTACCAGTCATGTCCCACGACGGCGTCGGACTGCGCGCGGTGACGCGCTCGGTAGCGTTCCTCACGGCGGGCGTCCTCGCGGTGCCCGCTCTCGCGGGGTGCAGTGAGCAGGACGCGGCCGGCAAGCCCGCCGCCGGCCAGGACATCGCGTCCGCGAAGCGCGACCTGGTCGCCGACGGCGGCACCGTGCACTGGGCCGTGGACAACGTCCCGGAGACCCTGAACACCTTCCAGGCGGACGCGGACGCCGCCACCTCCCGGGTCGCCGGCGCCGTACTGCCCGCCCTGTACCGGCTCGACGCGAACGGCCGGCCGCAGCGCAACCCCGACTACCTGGAGTCGGCGAAGGTCGTCGAGCGCGAGCCCCGGCAGGTCGTGCTCTACAAGCTCGACCAGCAGGCCGTCTGGAGCGACGGCCGCGAGATCGGCGCCGCGGACTTCACCGCCCAGTGGCGGGCCCTGTCCGGCAAGGACACCGCGTACTGGACCGCCCGCAACGCCGGCTACGACCGCATCGAGAAGATCGAACGCGGTGCGAACGACCTGGAGGTGCGGGTCACCTTCAAGAAGCCGTACGCGGACTGGCAGTCGCTGTTCTCGCCGCTGTACCCGAAGGACGTCATGGGTACCCCGGACGCCTTCAACGACAGCGCCCGCCGCAGGCTGAAGGTCACCGCGGGGCCCTTCGCCATCGACACGGTCGACCGCAGGTCGGGCGACGTCACCCTCAAGCGCAACCCCCGCTGGTGGGGCCGCCCCGCCAAGCTCTCCGAGCTGGTCCTGCGCGCCGTGCCCCGGGAGAAACGTGCCGCCGCACTCGCCGCCGGCCGGCTCGACCTGGCCGAGATCGACGCGGCCGAGGCCCACCGCATCACCACCGCCGGCCGGGAGGGGAAGGCGGCCGAGGGCGCTCCGCTCGCCCAGGGCCCCGGCGCCGCCCTCACACCGGGCAGGGCACTGCGCTCCTGGGCGATCGCGCACGGCTCCGACGAGGAGGCGGCCGACGAGGAGACCACGGCCCGCAGGAAGCGTGCCAAGGCGGCCCTGAAGTACGCGGGCCAGCAGTCCTCCCTGCGCGGATTCACGGTCCGCAAGTCCCTCGAACCAGCCTTCACCCAGCTCGCGTTGAACGGCTCGGAGGGCCCTCTCGCCGACGAACGGGTCCGCCGGGCGGTGGCCCGCGCCCTCGACCGGGATGAGCTCGCCAAGGCCGTGCTGGAGCCCCTGGGACTGCCCGCCGAGCCGGTCGGCAGCCATCTCGCGCTCGCCGGACAGCGCGCGTACGCCGACAACAGCGGAGCGCTCGGCGGCCAGGACACCGCGGAGGCGCAGGCCCTGCTCTCCGACGCCGGGTGGGTGGTGGGCGGCCCCCTCAAGGAGGAGAAGAAGCCCAAGAAGGCGGCCGGTGCCGAGGCCTCCGGGGCAGCCAAGGGCTCGAAGGCGTCGAAGGGCTCCAAGGACGCCAAGGACGCCAAGGACGCCAAGGACTCGGACGACGGGGACGGCTCCGGGGACGACGGCACGTACATCGTCGGCGGGACGGACGACAAGCCCGCGGACGGCGAGAGTCCCACCGTGCTCGCGCCCGGGAAGCGGGACGGGGCGAGCCGGGCGGAGAAGCACCTCGCCCAGGACGGGAAGCAGCAGCTCAGGCCCGGGGGCGCCCCGGGTGCGTACGCGCCGAGGGGTACCCGCGCCCCGGGGAGTGCCGCGGCGGGGCCGCTCGCCAAGAACGGCAAGCCGCTGTCGCTGCGCTTCGTGCTCCCGTCGGGCCCGGGATCCCAGTCGCTGCGGGCGGTCGGGGACCGGATCGCCCGGATGCTGGACCGCGTCGGCATCCGCACGGAGATCTCCAAGGTCGCCGACGACAGCTACTTCAAGGACCACATCGCCTCGGGCCAGTACGACCTGGCGCTCTACTCCTGGCCCGCGTCCGCGTTCCCCGCGACCGACGCCCGCCCCATCTACGCCAAGCCGGTCCCGGCGGCGGACGGCTCCCTGAACGTCGAGCAGAACTTCACCAGGGTCGGCACCGACCAGGTGGACCAGCTGTTCGACCAGGCCGTCGCCGAACTCGACGCGGACGAGTCCCGCTCGCTGGTCCGCAAGGCCGACGCCCGCATCTGGGCCGCGGCGGGCTCGATCCCCCTCTACCAGCGCCCCCAGCTCACAGCGGCCCGTAACGGTCTGGCCAACGCAGGCGCCTTCGGTTTCCAGACCCCCTTCTACGAGGACATGGGTTTCCTGAAGAAATAACAAAACCGCAGGTGACAGACGTTCCCCGGGCCCCGTGAGGGGCGCGGGGAACGGCGCGGCAAGCCCCCGCCCACCCGCACTGTGAAGGCCGACCGATCCGGCCCGCGAAGCCCAAGCGGCAGCGCACCCGTACCATGGGGGGTAAGGCCGTGGCACGTTTCAGCCCGGCAGGGCCCCGCGAAGCGGATGGCCGTCAACTCACTCCGGGAGAAGCGCCTCAATATGGCCACGCGCCACGACATCCGCAACGTCGCCATCGTCGCCCACGTCGACCACGGCAAGACCACCCTGGTCGACGCCATGCTCAAGCAGGCCGGTGCCTTCGCCGCGCACGCCGCCGAGTCGCTCGACGACCGCATGATGGACTCGAACGACCTGGAACGTGAGAAGGGCATCACGATCCTGGCCAAGAACACGGCGGTGAAGTACCACCCGAAGGATGGCGGCGACGTCATCACCATCAACATCATCGACACCCCCGGCCACGCCGACTTCGGTGGTGAGGTCGAGCGCGGTCTGTCGATGGTGGACGCGGTCGTCCTCCTGGTCGACGCCTCCGAGGGTCCGCTGCCCCAGACCCGTTTCGTGCTGCGCAAGGCGCTGCAGGCCCGCCTGCCCGTCATCCTGTGCATCAACAAGACGGACCGCCCGGACTCCCGTATCGACGAGGTCGTGAACGAGGCGTACGACCTCTTCCTCGACCTGGACGCCGACGAGGAGCAGATCGAGTTCCCGATCGTCTACGCGTGCGCCCGTGACGGTGTCGCGTCGCTGACCAAGCCGGAGAACGGCACGGTCCCGGCCGACAGCGACAGCCTGGAGCCGTTCTTCTCCACGATCCTGTCGCACGTCCCGGCCCCGTCCTACGACGAGGAGGCCCCGCTCCAGGCGCACGTCACCAACCTGGACGCGGACAACTTCCTCGGCCGTATCGCGCTGCTCCGCGTCGAGCAGGGCGAGCTGCGCAAGGGCCAGACGGTCACGTGGATCAAGCGTGACGGCACCATGTCGAACGTCCGCATCACCGAGCTGCTGATGACCGAGGCGCTCACCCGCAAGCCCGCCGAGAAGGCGGGCCCGGGTGACATCTGTGCCGTCGCCGGTATCCCGGACATCATGATCGGTGAGACCCTCGCCGACCCCGAGAACCCGATCGCGCTGCCGCTCATCACGGTCGACGAGCCGGCGATCTCGATGACCATCGGTACGAACACCTCCCCGATGGTCGGCCGCGGTGCCACCGGCAAGGGCGCGGACGCCAAGGCCGCCGTCAAGGACCGCAAGGTCACCGCCCGGCAGGTCAAGGACCGTCTGGACCGCGAGCTGATCGGTAACGTCTCGCTGCGTGTCCTGGACACCGAGCGCCCGGACGCCTGGGAGGTCCAGGGCCGCGGTGAGCTGGCGCTGGCCATCCTGGTCGAGCAGATGCGCCGTGAGGGCTTCGAGCTGACCATCGGCAAGCCGCAGGTGGTCACGCAGGAGATCGACGGCAAGGTCCACGAGCCCGTCGAGCGCATGACGATCGACGTGCCCGAGGAGCACATGGGCGCGGTCACGCAGCTCATGGGCGTCCGCAAGGGCCGGATGGACAACATGTCGAACCACGGCTCGGGCTGGGTCCGGCTGGAGTTCGTCGTGCCGTCCCGCGGCCTCATCGGCTTCCGTACGGAGTTCCTGACCGGTACGCGCGGCACGGGCATCGCGCACTCGATCCACGAGGGTCACGAGCCCTGGTTCGGCGTGCTGACGACCCGTAACAACGGCTCGCTGGTCGCCGACCGCTCCGGCTCCGTCACCGCGTTCGCGATGACGAACCTCCAGGAGCGCGGTGTGCTGTTCACCGACCCCGGCACCGAGGTGTACGAGGGCATGATCGTCGGCGAGAACTCGCGCGCCGACGACATGGACGTGAACATCACCAAGGAGAAGAAGCTCACCAACATGCGGTCGGCCGCGGCCGACTCGTTCGAGGCGATCGTCCCGCCGCGCAAGCTCTCCCTGGAGCAGTCCCTGGAGTTCTGCCGCGACGACGAGTGCGTCGAGGTGACCCCCGAGGCCGTCCGTATCCGCAAGGTCAAGCTGGACGGCCGTGAGCGCGCCCGCTCCGCGAGCCGCGCCAAGCACGGCTGACCCAGCCCCGTCCGGCCCCGGGAGCACGCTCCTGGGGCCCGTGAGGGCCTTGTACGAGGCCTCGCCGACTGTTCACCGAAGCGCCCGGTTGTCCGCATTGCGGGGAGCCGGGCCTTCGGCGTACCCGCATGCCGAAAACGGCTCAGTTCGGACAACGACGGAAAGGGTGCGGCGCCGTTCGCATATCGGTCAATGCCCAATCAAGTTTCGGACACGTAAACGAAATTTTATTGATAGATGACCGAATTGCCGGAATCTGATCTCACCTGTCAAGCGCGCGTAGGTGTCATTCTCTGCAATTTTTGCTCAAAATTTCGACGGTAGGGAGATCCCTATGTCTTCCGCCCTTGACGCGCGTTGACCCACTTGGTGAAAGTTCCCTGAAACCACAGAACCTGCCGGTATCTGTGCTGCGCTCAACTCTCCATCCCCCGGGGGAAGAACAAAGATGACCAGTCCAACCAAGGCCGAGGGCTCCGGGCCGTCGATCGCCTTGGACCCCGAGCTTGAGCCGAACGTCGAGGCCGCCAAGAGCCGAAAGCTCGTGGGGCGTTCCCCCGGGCAGTTGATGTGGCAGCGCTTCAAGCGTGACCGTACTGGCATGTTCTGCGCCGCGGTAGTGATTTTCTTCTTCGTGGTCGCTCTTCTGGCACCGGTGCTGACGGCCATCAGCGGTACCGACCCGTACACGCTGTACGGCCAGGACCCCACCTACGCGGACTCCCCCGTCCTCGACGAGTTCGGGCTGCCGCTGGGCTACCTCGGCGGTGTCTCGGGTGAGCACTGGTTCGGCGTCGAGCCGCAGTACGGCCGTGACCTGTTCTCCATGCTGATGTACGGCATGCGCACCTCGCTGTTCATGGCGCTCGGTGTGACCGTCCTGGTGATGCTCAGCGGTGTCCTCATCGGTCTCGTCGGCGGCTACTTCGGCGGCCGTACCGACTACTGGATCGGTCGCGTCACCGACTTCTTCCTCTCCTTCCCGCAGCAGTTGTTCTTCATCGCGTTCATGCCCGTCGTCACAGCGTTCTTCGTGGATCCCCAGGAAGAGACCCCCACGTACTTCCGGGCGGTTGCCATCCTGATCGTGCTGTGGGTGCTGGGCTGGATGGGAATGGCGCGGCTCGTCCGCTCCACCGTCCTGTCCCTGCGCGAACGGGAGTTCGTGGAGGCCGCCAAGGTCTCCGGGGCCTCGCCCTGGCGGATCGTCCGCAAGGAGATCCTGCCGAACGTGGTCTCGCCGATCCTGGTGCAGTTCACGTATCAGCTGCCCAGCACCATCCTCACCATCGCCTTCCTCTCCTTCGCGGGAGTGGGCTTCGTCGAGCCGACTCCGGACTGGGGGCGCCTGTTCGCCGCCGGCGCCAAGTACGCGGAGCAGGACCCGGCCTTCATGTTCTTCCCGGGCATGGCGTTGGTGATCTTCATCCTGTGCTTCAACCTCCTCGGAGACTCCGTACGGGATGCCTTCGACCCCAAGTCCGGGCGCTGAACCGTCCATTGGTGGGGGGTGACTGCCGCCCCCGCGTCGGCCTACCAGCCGCGTCAGGCAGTACTCATGGATAACAACCGACAGGTAGGTGCTTACACCGTTATGAAGTCGCTCACCTCGCGCAGAGCCAGAGCCATAGTGGTCGCCGTCGCGGCCGGGTCCCTCGCGCTCACCGGATGCTCGGAGAACAAGGGCACCAGTTCGGGCAAGGACTCGAAGAAGGACCAGAAGGAAGCCTCGACGCAGTCGAAGGCGGTCACCTACGCCGACGCCGCCGCGTCGAACGGTCCCGCCGAAGAGGTCGCCGGTGCCAAGAGCGGAGGCACGATCCAGGTCTACCAGGAGGCGGGCCTCTCGCACCTGGACCCGGGCCAGATCTACGTCTCCGACGCCGGCCAGGTCGCCAACCTGCTCTTCCGCGGTCTGACCAACTTCGAGGAGGACGGCAAGGGCAACGTCTCGGTCGTCGGCGACCTCGCCACCGACTCGGGCAAGTCCTCCGAAGGCGGCAAGACCTGGACCTTCACGCTGAAGGACGGGATCAAGGACGAGAACGGCAACGTCATCACCTCGGCCGACATCCGCCACTCGGTGGAGCGCCTGTACGCCGAGTTCATCTTCGACGGGCCGACCTACCTGCAGACCTGGCTGAGCGGCGCCAAGTACCGCGAGGCGCTCCCGGACGGCGGCTTCGGCAAGAAGCACCTGCCGGACTCGGTCCTGGAGACCCCGGACGCGAAGACCGTCGTCTTCCACTTCGACACGGCGCGCCCGGACCTTCCGCAGACGCTCGCCATGCCGGGCTACTCCGTCGTCACGGAGAAGACCGACACCAAGGCGAAGTACGACAAGGCCCCGGTCTCGACCGGTCCGTACAAGATCTCCGAGTACAAGGTCGGCAAGGCCCTCAAGCTCGTCAAGAACGAGAACTGGGACCCGAAGACCGACTCGGTGCGCCACCAGTACGTGGACGGCTTCAACTTCGACTTCGGTGTCACCGAGTCGACCCAGACCAAGCGTCTGATATCGGACCAGGGTGCGGCCAAGAGCGCCATCCAGTTCACCGGCGGTGTGGACGCCACCCAGATCCAGGACGTCATCGGCGACCCGGAGGTGAACAAGCGCACGATCAAGGGCTACCAGCCCTACGTCATGACGCTGACGTTCAACCTGGACCGCGTCAAGAACAAGACGGTCCGTGACGCCGTCACCTACGCGATCAACTCCAAGTCCCTGATCGCGGGCGAGGGTGGCGCGTACGGCGGCGACGTGGCCCCGAATCTGTTCGCCCCGACCCTGCCGGGCTACGAGGCCACCTACGACCCGTACGGCCGTCTCAAGACGCCGTCCGGCAACATCGAGAAGGCCAAGGAGCTCCTGAAGGGCGTTCCCGCCGCCGAGAAGAAGCTCGTCTTCGCCTACGGCAACACCGAGCAGGGCCAGAAGCGCAAGGTCGCCATCGAGGACGCGCTGGGCAAGGTCGGCATCGACGTCGTCTCCAAGGAGATCGACTCGGCGAGCTACTACGAGCAGATCGGCAAGCTCAAGAACCCGTACGACATGTACGTCTCGGGCTGGGGCCAGGACTGGCCGTCCCCGGGCACGGTCGTCACGCCGATCTACGACGGTGACCAGATCGCCGACGGTGCGCCGAACTACTCGCACATCAACGACCCGAAGGTCCAGGAGCTGATCAAGAAGGCTCTCGGCCAGGAGCCGACCGAGGCTGCCGCGACCTGGAAGGAAGCGCAGCACTACATCCTGGAGAAGATCAACCCGGGCGCCCCGCTCTGGTACACGAAGCAGTTCCAGCTCTACGGTTCGAACATCGGCGGTGCCCGCTACAGCACCGAGTCGAGCTACATCGACGTCACCCGCCTGTTCCTGAAGTCGTAACTCTCTACGGCTGATCGCGGGAGTGCGCACCAGGCGGAGCGCACTCCCGCGGTTCCGTGAAACCGCCCGCCGCCTCCGCAGAGAGCAGCCTCCCCGCCATGCTTCAGTTCATCTTCCGGCGCTCAGTCGGTGCCGTCGTGACCTTGTTCCTCATCGGCGCCGCGACGTTCTTCCTCTTCGTCGCCGCGCCGTCCGACTATGCCTCCCTGGCCTGTGGCAAGGACTGCTCGCCCGCGAGGCTGGAGGACATTCGCCACGCGCTGGGACTCGACCAGCCCATCGCGACCCAGTTCTGGGACTTCATGTCCGGGATCGTGGTCGGCCGTGACTTCCCGGACGGCCACTGCGCGGCCCCCTGCCTCGGACAGTCGTTCTACTCGGGCGACTTCGTCTGGGACACGATCATGGACCGCTTCCCGCTGACCCTGTCGCTGACCCTCGGTTCCATCGTCGTCTTCCTCGTGATCGGTCTCGGCGCGGGCATGCTCGCGGCCTACAAGCGCGGTTCCGTGACGGACAAGGTCGCCACGGGCGCCTCCATGGTCCTCAGCTCGTTCCAGATCTACTTCCTCGGACCGATCGTGCTGACGATCTTCGTCTACAGCACGGGCTGGATGGAGGACCCCAAGTACGTGCCGTTCACCGAGAATCCGGTCGACTGGCTCATCGGGCTGTCGCTCCCCATGATCGTGATGGCCACCATCTTCACGGCGCAGTACACGCGTATGGCGCGCGCCTCCATGATCGAGCAGCTGGCGGAGGAGCACGTGCGGACCGCCCGCGCCAAGGGCATGTCGAAGAAGTACGTCTTCTTCCGCTACGCCTGGCGCGGTTCCCTCATCCCGATCGTCACGGTCCTCGGCATCGACATCAGCGCCCTGCTCGGCGGTGGTGTGGTCACCGAACTGACCTTCTCCCTCCAGGGCATCGGACGCCTCGCCGTGGACGGCGCGGTCAACAAGGACCTCCCGCTGACGATGGGCGTCATGCTGTTCGGGGCCTTCTTCATCCTGATCCTGAACATCCTCGTCGACATCGTCTACGCGTACGTCGATCCGCGCGTCCGGCTCTCCTAGGAAGAACGAACCACCGTGACCACACTGACCAAGACCGAGGGCGCGCCGGCCCCGACCGGCCCGGAAAGCTTTCTCTCGGTCCGCGATCTGAAGGTGCAGTTCTCCACCGAGGACGGCATCGTCAAGGCGGTCGACGGCCTCTCCTTCGACGTCGAGCGCGGCAAGACCCTGGGCATCGTGGGCGAGTCCGGCTCCGGCAAGTCCGTCACCAACCTGACGATCCTCGGGCTGCACAGCCCGCGCAGCACGACCGTCGAGGGTGAGATCGTCCTCGACGGCAAGGAACTCGTCACCGCGCACGAGAAGGAGCTGGAGAAGCTCCGCGGCAACAAGATGGCGATGATCTTCCAGGACCCGCTGACGGCCCTGTCGCCGTACTACACGGTGGGCCGGCAGCTGTCCGAGCCGTTCATGAAGCACACCGGGGCCTCCAAGAAGGAGGCCAAGGAGCGGGCCGTCCTGATGCTGGACAAGGTCGGCATCCCGCAGCCCCAGGTGCGCTTCAACGACTATCCGCACCACTTCTCCGGCGGTATGCGGCAGCGCGCGATGATCGCCATGGCGCTGATGTGCGACCCCGACCTGCTGATCGCCGACGAGCCGACCACCGCGCTCGACGTCACCGTGCAGGCGCAGATCCTCGACCTGCTCAGGGACCTCCAGCAGGAGTTCGGCACCGCGATCATCTTCATCACCCACGACCTCGGCGTCATCTCGAACATGGCCGACGACCTGCTGGTGATGTACGCGGGCCGCGCCGTGGAGCGCGGCAGCGTGCGTGAGGTGCTGCGCTCGCCCAAGCACCCCTACACCTGGGGTCTGCTCAGCTCGATGCCGCGCCTGGACGGCGACATCCACGAGATGCTGTCGCCGATCCCCGGTACGCCGCCCTCGCTGCTCGACCCGCCCCCGGGCTGCCCCTTCCACCCGCGCTGCGCCTTCAAGGACGAGGTGGCGGGCAACCGTTGTGCCGACGAGCGTCCTTCGCTGGCCGACGGCCGTGCCGCCGCGTGCCACCTCACGGCCGAGCAGAAGCAGACCATCTTCATCGACCAGATCCAGCCTCGGCTGCGCTAGGGAGAACCGAGACATGAGCGACAACCTCACCCTCCCAGCACAGCAGGGTCCGGCCGATTCGGCGAAGGAGGCGCTTCTCAAGGTCGAGGGCCTGACGAAACACTTCCCCATATACGGCGGCTTCCCGATCAAACGCAAGGTCGGGGCCGTACAGGCCGTCGACGGGGTCGACCTGACCGTCGGAGTCGGCGAGAGCGTCGGCCTGGTCGGCGAGTCCGGCTGCGGCAAGTCGACGACCGGCCGGCTCATCACCCGGCTCCTGGAGCCGACGGCCGGCAAGATCACCTACGCGGGCCAGGACATCTCGCACGCCTCGCGCCGGCAGATGGCGCCCGTGCGGTCCGAGATCCAGATGATCTTCCAGGACCCGTACTCCTCGCTGAACCCGCGGCAGACCGTCGGCACCATCATCAAGTCGCCGATGGAGGTCAACGGGATCAAGCCCGCGGGCGGCGTCGAGAAGCGCGTGCGTGAACTGCTGGAGCTCGTCGGTCTCAACCCCGAGCACTACAACCGCTTCCCGCACGAGTTCTCCGGCGGCCAGCGCCAGCGCATCGGCGTGGCCCGCGCGCTGGCCCTGAACCCGAAGCTGATCGTGGCGGACGAGCCGGTGTCGGCCCTGGACGTGTCGATCCAGGCGCAGGTTGTCAACCTGCTGCAGAAGGTCCAGGAAGAGATGGGCATCGCCTTCCTCTTCATCGCCCACGACCTGGCGATCGTCCGGCACTTCTCGCAGCGCCTCGCGGTGATGTACCTGGGCAAGGTGGTGGAGGTCGGCGACCGCGACTCCATCTACAACCGGCCCCGGCACCCGTACACCCACGCCCTGCTGTCGGCCGTCCCCGAGGTCGCGCTCGACGACGAGCCCCAGGAGCGGGAGCGGATCCGGCTCTCCGGCGACGTTCCCTCGCCGATCCACCCGCCGTCCGGCTGCCGCTTCCGCACCCGCTGCTGGAAGGCGCAGGACAAGTGCGCGACGTCCGAGCCGCCGCTGGTCCAGATCTCCGGGAACCGTGAGGGCCACCTGACGGCGTGCCACTTCCCGGAGGACCCGACGACCGAGGCCCGCGCCGAGGACATCGTCCTCGACCCGGCGCTGAGGGCGCTGGAGGACGGGGCGACGGGCGCGTAGGCGGCGACCGCGAAGAACGATGGCCCGGGACCGGCTCCGAAGTGGACTTCGCGGCTGCCGGGCCGCTGTTCGACGGCTGCGACGAAAGGGCGGCACCGTCGAGCAATCGACGGTGCCGCCCTTTCGCGGTCACTGTCGCATTCGACCCGTCACAGGGAATACTTGATGATCCAGGTCATCTTCTTCTGATTGGCGGGCCGCTTACCGCACTTGAGGGCGGTCTTGCTCACGGCCTGCATGTACCCGCACTTGGTGTGCGCGATCGGCGTCTTGGCCCCGTTGTTCAGTGAGGCGAGACCCCACGCGCCCGTTCCCGCGCCGCCCTGGCACGCACTCAGGCAGACGGGCTTGTTCTTGCCGTTGTGGGCGAGACACGCGGCTCCGGCGAAGGTGGTCGCGCTGAAGTTGGCGTACTTCGAGGAACCGTAGTTGTTCCAGTGGAAGGCGTCCTTCTTCCTACAGGTGGCAAGAACGAACTTCTTCTTGTACCCGGTCCCCTTGACGCGCTTCCCGTTGTACTGGTTGACGATGTACCAGCGGCCACCGGCCTCGGCCTGCGCCGCAGGTGCGGGAGCGCTGACCGCCAGGCCGAAGGCCATGGTCGAGGCGATCGAACCGGCGAAGAGAGCCCTCTTGATATTCACTTTTCCCCCGTATTGAATGTTCTGCATTGCTCATTGCTCATTGCCGGGCCGGTCTGATTTCCCGTGCGTCAACATTTATAGTGTTGTTGATCGTGTTCTGTCATGTCATGTGAGGAACTTCTGAGGATGCTCGAACTCGGGCGCCGGGCAGGCCATTCGCCCGACATCTTCGAAGGGCGTCCGTGAAAACCGGGGGCGCCACCGGAAGTCGCGGCGGGGTCGAAAACCGTTCGACATCGGCAAAGGGATCCGCGAAAATCTCCGCCCATGACCCGAACCCCCGCACGGAACCCCGCCATCCACAGCATCACCTTCGACTGCACGGGCGATCCCTACGATCTCGGCCTGTTCTGGAGCGAGTTGCTGGGCCGGCCATTGGCCGACGACGACAAGCCGGGTGACCCGGAGGCGCTGATCTCGGACCCCGACGGAGGCCCGCGCCTGCTCTTCGTCCGGGTCCCGGAGGGCAAGACGGCCAAGAACCGCATCCACTTCGACCTGCGGCCGACGGGCCGCACCCGGGCGGCGGAGGTCGAACGGGCGCTCGCCCTCGGCGCACGCCTGATCGCGGACCACACGCGCCCGGACGGCGGCGGCTGGTTCCTCCTGGCGGACCCGGAGGGCAACGAGTTCTGCGTGGAACGGGGCGAGTCCGACTGACTCGTCAGCTCACGCCGTCCCCGGCCCTGCCATAGCGGCGGAAGTCCCCGGTCTCCACCTTCCAGGCGCTGAACGGCACCGAGTCCCCGAAGATGTACGCGTTCTTGTCCTGGTACCGGCCCTTGCAGGGGGCGGAGTGCACCTCGATCGTCCCCGTGCGAGGGTCGACGATCATGTGGTGGCCGATGCCCATCGCCGGATAGTCGGCCAGCTTCTCCGTGTAGTCGTTGTCCGGGTTGGACGGCGAGACGATCTCGACCACGGCCGGCACGCGTGTGGCGTCGACGGCGAGCCCCTCCTCGTCGGGGACGTCCTCGGGGATGACGACGGCGTCCGGACGCCGCATGCGTCCGATCGGCGGGTGCTCGATCTCGGGGCCGTTCTCGTACACGTAGCCGGGGTGGGTGGCGGGAAGCTGTTCGTTGAGCTGGTTGCGGATGCGGCGCACTGTCCCCTCGTGACGCTTGGACGGGCTCATCATGGCGAGGAAGGGGCCCGAGGGCCCGATCTCCACGTTCCACGCCCCCTCAAGGTGCTCGGCGAACCCCGTGAGCTCCTCGGTGATCGCGCGCATCTTCGCGTAGTCCATGCCTCCAGGGTAGGCGGCGTGCCGGCCGGTGGGGGTGGGCCGCGCAGCTTCCCGCGCCCCCGAAGGCGCGGGCACTCCGTGCCCCGTCAGGGGCGCGGGGAACTGCGGGATCAGTCCCCACCGGCCCGCATGCCGGCTACCGCGTGCACCCATGTGGCCCGGCAAATATGCGCTATGTGAGTTCTGCACCGATATTGGGCGCAAAGGTACGGCTCCGGCGCCGGAGCCGCAGCGCACCGATGAGGAGGCACTCCATGCGTGGAGCCACACACGCCCGATGGGCCGTATGCGCGACGGCGGCAGCCCTCGCGGCGACGGCCTGTGGGGGAGGCGGGGACGGGGGCGACAGCGGCGGCGGTGGCGACGGCTCCGGGGTCCTCAGTTCGTCGTGGGGCGACCCGCAGAACCCCCTGGAGCCCGCCAACACCAACGAGGTGCAGGGCGGCAAGGTCCTCGACATGCTCTTCCGCGGTCTCAAGCGCTACGACGCCGAGACCGGCAAGGCCAACGACATGCTGGCCGAGAAGATCGAGACCTCGGACTCGCAGAACTTCACCGTCACCGTCAAGAGCGGCTGGACGTTCAGCAACGGCGAGGCCGTCAGCGCCAAGTCGTTCGTGGACGCCTGGAACTACGGCGCCAGCCTCAAGAACAACCAGAAGAACGCGTACTTCTTCGGGTACATCGACGGCTACGACAAGGTCCACCCGGAGGACGGCGGCAAGCAGACGGCCGACACCCTGAGCGGGCTCAAGGTCACCGGTGACAACACCTTCACCGTCAAGCTCAACCAGAAGTTCTCGACCTTCCCCGACACCCTCGGCTACGCCGCCTTCGCGCCGCTGCCCAAGGCGTTCTTCGACGACCACGCCACCTGGCTGAAGAAGCCGGTCGGCAACGGCCCGTACACGATCGACTCGTACGCCAAGGGCTCCGTGATGAAGATGCGCAAGTGGGACAAGTACCCGGGGGAGGACAAGGCCGAGAACGGCGGGGTGGACCTCAAGGTCTACACCGACAACAACACCGCCTACACGGACCTGATGGCCGGCAACCTCGACCTCGTCGACGACGTGCCCGCCGCCCAGCTCAAGAACGCCAAGAGCGACCTCGGCGACCGGTACATCAACACGCCCGCCGGCATCATCCAGACCCTCGCCTTCCCGTTCTACGACAAGAACTGGGACAAGGACGGGATGGAGAAGGTCCGCACCGGGCTGTCCATGGCGATCAACCGCAAGCAGATCACCGAGACGATCTTCCAGAAGACGCGTACCCCCGCCACCGACTGGACCTCGCCCGTCCTCGGCGAGGCCGGCGGCTTCAAGGAGGGCCTGTGCGGTGACGCCTGCGAGTACGACCCCGCCAAGGCCAAGAAGATGATCGCGGACGGCGGCGGGCTGCCCGGCGGCCAGGTCAAGATCTCGTACAACGCGGACACCGGCTCCCACAAGGAGTGGGTGGACGCCGTCTGCAACTCCGTCAACAACGCGCTCGGCAACGACAAGGCCTGCGTGGGCAACCCGGTCGGCACCTTCGCCGACTTCCGCAACCAGATCACCCAGTCCAAGATGTCCGGCCCCTTCCGGGCGGGCTGGCAGATGGACTACCCGCTGATCCAGAACTTCCTGCAGCCGCTGTACTACACCAACGCCTCGTCCAACGACGGCAAGTGGACCAGCAAGGAGTTCGACGACCTCGTCGACAAGGCCAACGCGGAGACCGACCAGCCCAAGGCCATCAGCCTGTTCCAGCAGGCCGAGGAGGTCCTGCGGGACGACATGGGCGCCATTCCGCTCTGGTACCAGAACGGCAGCGCCGGCTACTCGGACCGGATCTCGAACGTGGCGCTGAACCCGTTCAGCCTGCCCGTCTACAACGAGATCAAGGTCAGCTGAGCCACGGGGGCGCGCACTTCGGCAAGAAAGCAGGCGCGCGCCCCCGCCTACCTCCGGAGCCCTCATGGGACGGTATGTGATCCGGCGTCTGCTGCAGATGATCCCGGTCTTCATCGGCGCCACCCTGTTGATCTTCCTGATGGTGAACGTGATGGGCGACCCCATCGCGGGCCTGTGCGGCGACCGGCAGTGCGACCCCGCCACGGCGACCCAGCTGCGTAAGGAGTTCGGCTTGGACAAGCCCGTGTGGCAGCAGTACGCGACCTACATGGGCAACGTCTTCACCGGCGACTTCGGCACCGCGTTCAACGGGCAGGAGGTCACCGAGCTGATGTCGACCGCCTTCCCGGTCACCATCCGGCTCACCGTCGTCGCGATCGTCTTCGAGGTCGTCATCGGCATCGCGCTGGGCGTGATCACCGGACTGCGCCGCGGCCGGCCCGTCGACACCGGCGTCCTGCTGATCACCCTCGTCGTCATCTCGGTGCCGACCTTCGTCACCGGCCTGCTGCTCCAGCTGCTGCTCGGCGTCAAGTGGGGCTGGATCAGCCCGTCCGTCTCCTCGGACGCACCCTTCGACGAGCTGATCGTGCCCGGCCTGGTCCTCGCGTCCGTCTCCCTCGCCTATGTGACCCGGCTGACCCGGACGTCCATCGCCGAGAACCGGCGTGCCGACTACGTCCGTACGGCCGTCGCCAAGGGACTGCCCCGGCGCCGGGTCATCACCCGGCACCTGCTGCGCAACTCCCTCATCCCGGTGGTCACCTTCATCGGCACCGACATCGGCGCGCTGATGGGCGGCGCGATCGTCACCGAGCGGATCTTCAACATCCACGGCGTCGGCTTCCAGCTCTACCAGGGGATCCTGCGCCAGAACACCCAGACCGTCGTCGGCTTCGTGACCGTCCTCGTCCTCGTCTTCCTGGTGGCCAACCTGCTGGTCGACCTCCTGTACGCCGTACTCGACCCGAGGATCCGCTATGCCTGAGCAGCCGACGCCGCCCGAGCAGCCGCCGCCGGACCGGCCCCTGCCCGCCATGCCGCCCGGGCCGCACCTGTCGGGAGGCGGCCGCGCCCCCGAGGACGGCGCCATCGCCGCGACCGGCATGGGCGGCGCGATGGACCTCGCCACGGAGGAGGGCGCCTCCCTGCAGAAGTCCCCGGGAGGACCCGACGGCACGGGCCCGCAGGACCGGCCCCGGTCCCTGTGGTCCGACGCCTGGCGCGACCTGCGGCGCAACCCCGTCTTCATCATCTCGGGGCTGATCATTCTCTTCCTGCTGGTCATCTCCCTTTGGCCCTCGGTGATCGCCTCCGGCAACCCCCTCAAGTGCGACCTCGCCAAGTCCCAGGAGGGCTCCCAGCCGGGGCACCCCTTCGGCTACAACGGCCAGGGCTGCGACGTCTACACCCGCACGGTGTACGGGGCCAGGGTCTCCGTCACCGTCGGCGTCTGCGCCACGCTCGGGGTGGCGATCCTCGGCTCGGTGCTCGGCGGGCTCGCCGGGTTCTTCGGCGGGGTGTGGGACGCGATCCTCTCCCGTATCACCGACATCTTCTTCGCGATCCCCGTCGTCCTCGGCGGTCTGGTGCTGCTGTCCGTGGTCACCAGCTCCACGGTCTGGCCGGTGATCGGATTCATGGTGCTGCTCGGCTGGCCGCAGATCTCCCGCATCGCCCGCGGGTCGGTCATCACCACCAAGCAGAACGACTACGTGCAGGCCGCCCGCGCGCTCGGCGCCTCCAACTCCCGGATGCTGCTGCGGCACATCACGCCCAACGCGATCGCCCCGGTCATCGTCGTGGCGACCATCGCGCTGGGGACGTACATCTCGCTGGAGGCGACCCTCTCGTACCTCGGCGTCGGGCTGAAGCCGCCCACGGTGAGCTGGGGCATCGACATCTCCTCGGCCTCCCAGTACATCCGCACCGCGCCGCACGCGCTGCTCTGGCCGGCCGGGGCGCTCGCCGTCACCGTCCTCGCGTTCATCATGCTCGGCGACGCGGTGCGCGACGCCCTCGACCCGAAGCTGAGGTGAGTGACGTGCTGCTCGAAGTGCGCGACCTGCACGTGGAGTTCAGGACCCGGGACGGCGTCGCCAAGGCCGTCAACGGCGTCACCTACAGCGTGGACGAGGGCGAGACGCTCGCCGTGCTCGGCGAGTCCGGCTCCGGCAAGTCCGTGACCGCGCAGGCCGTGATGGGCATCCTCGACACCCCGCCCGGGAAGATCACCGCGGGCGAGATCCTCTTCAAGGGCCAGGACCTCCTGAAGTTCAAGGAGGAGGAGCGGCGCAAGGTCCGCGGCGCCCAGATGGCGATGATCTTCCAGGACGCGCTGTCCTCCCTGAACCCGGTGCTCAGCGTCGGCGCCCAGCTCGGCGAGATGTTCACGGTCCACCGGGGCGCGTCCCGCAAGGAGGCGAAGGCGAAGGCGATCGAACTGATGGACCGGGTACGCATCCCGGGCGCGGCCTCCCGCGTGGGCGACTACCCCCACCAGTTCTCCGGCGGTATGCGCCAGCGCATCATGATCGCGATGGCGCTGGCCCTCGAACCGGCCCTGATCATCGCCGACGAACCCACCACCGCCCTCGACGTCACCGTCCAGGCGCAGGTCATGGACCTACTCGCCGAACTGCAGCGCGAGCTCAACATGGGCCTCATCCTCATCACCCACGACCTCGGCGTGGTCGCGGACGTCGCCGACCGCATCGCCGTCATGTACGCGGGCCGCATCGTCGAGTCCGCCCCGGTCCACGACATCTACAAGGCCCCGGCGCACCCGTACACGAAGGGTCTCCTGGAGTCGATCCCGCGGCTCGACCAGAAGGGCCGGGAGCTCTACGCGATCAAGGGCCTGCCGCCGAACCTGATGCACATCCCGCCGGGCTGCGCCTTCAACCCGCGCTGCCCCATGGCCCAGGACGTCTGCCGCACCGACGTACCGCCCCTGTACGAGGTGACCGAGGCGGGCCCGGGCCGTACGAGCGCCTGCCACTTCTGGAGGGAGTGCCTCAATGGCTGAGCGGAAGAACGGCGCGGTGGCCGAGCACCTGAACGCCCCGCTGGGCGAGCCGATCCTCCAGGTGCGCGGCCTCGTCAAGCACTACCCGCTCACCCGGGGGATCGTGTTCCGCAAACAGGTCGGCGCGGTCAAGGCCGTCGACGGCGTCGACTTCGACCTCGTCGCCGGGGAGACCCTCGGCATCGTCGGCGAGTCCGGCTGCGGCAAGTCGACGGTCGCCAAGATGCTGGTCAACCTGGAGAAGCCGACCGCGGGCGAGATCCGGTACAAGGGCGAGGACATCACCAAGCTGTCCGGCCGCGCCCTGAAGGCGGTCCGCCGCAACATCCAGATGGTCTTCCAGGACCCGTACACCTCGCTCAACCCCCGGATGACCGTCGGCGACATCATCGGCGAGCCGTACGAGATCCACCCCGAGGTCGCGCCGAAGGGCGACCGGCGGCGGCAGGTCCAGGACCTGCTGGACGTCGTCGGACTCAACCCGGAGTACATCAACCGCTATCCGCACCAGTTCTCGGGCGGCCAGCGCCAGCGCATCGGCATCGCCCGCGGTCTCGCCCTGCGCCCGGAGATCATCGTCGCGGACGAGCCGGTGTCCGCCCTCGACGTGTCCGTGCAGGCGCAGGTGATCAACCTGATGGACCGGCTCCAGACCGAGTTCCACCTCAGTTACGTCTTCATCGCGCACGACCTGTCGATCGTGCGGCACATCTCCGACCGGGTCGGCGTGATGTACCTCGGGCGGATCGTGGAGACCGGCCGGGACGAGGAGATCTACGACCACCCGACGCACCCCTACACCCAGGCGCTGCTGTCCGCCGTGCCCGTCCCGGACCCGGAGGCTCGCGCGCACCGGGAGCGGATCATCCTCTTCGGCGACGTGCCCTCGCCCGCGAACATCCCCTCCGGCTGCCGCTTCCGCACCCGCTGCTGGAAGGCCGCCGAGCGCTGCGCGATGGAGGTCCCGCTGCTCGCGGTGCCCGCTGAGTTCCGCTACGAGGCCGGCCCAGCCGCCCACGACTCGGCCTGCCACTTTGCGGAGGAGAAGCAGGTGGTGCCGCCCGAGGAGCCGGTGGAACCGCCGGGCAAGACCCTGGGAAAGTTCCCGGACGAGCCGACGGACGGGCTGAAATAGACTGACAAATACGCATCAACTTCGTTAACACGCAGGCAACTTGGCCGACCCGGCACCGATATACGGACGCGTCACTCTGAACAGCGTACGGCCGTGCGGGTGCCGTAGACCGGCCGGGGAGCGCCATGTCTCCCCGGCCGGTCGCCGTCCCCCCCCGGATCCGCTAGGGCCGCGCGGACCCGGCGAGTTCCTGTCGCGGCCCGTCCTCCACCTGCGGCTCCTCCCGGTCCAGGGACGAACCCTCCGTGTCGATGTCCGGCAGTACGCGGTCCAGCGCGCGGGGTATCCACCAGCTCGCCTCACCGAGGAGCCGCAGGGCCGCCGGTACGAGGAGCATGCGGACGACGAGCGCGTCGACCAGCACCCCGACGGTCAGGGCCAGCCCGATGGACGCGACCATCTGGTCGCCGCCGCTGAAGGCGAAGCCGGCGAACACCGACGCCATGATCGCGGCCGCCGCGACGACGACGGGCGAGGCCTGCCCGAAGCCCCGCACGATGGCCGCCCGGGTGTGGAGTCCGCTGCGGTGCGCCTCGTGCATACGGGCCACCAGGAACACCTGGTAGTCCATGGCGAGGCCGAACAGCACGCCCACCACGATCAGAGGCGTCAGACTGGCCAGCGGCCTGGCCTCGTCCAGGCTGACCAGCGCGCCGGCCCAGCCCCACTGGAACACCGCCACCGTCACGCCGAGGCCCGCGGCCAGGGACATCAGGAACCCGGCGGTGGCCAGCAGCGGCACCATGACGGAACGGAACACGAGCGTGAGCAGGAGCAGCGAGAGGCCGACCACGGCGATCAGATAGATGATCAGGCCCGACGAGAGCGCCTCGTTGACGTCCACGTCGACCGCGGTCTGGCCCGTCACCGAGACCTCGGCGCCCGCCACGTCGTCCATCGCCGTGCGCAGCGAGTTCACCAGGTCGTTCGTGCGCGAGTCGGTCGGGCCGTGGTCGGGGGTGACCGCGAGGAAGGCGATACCCGTGTCCTCGGCGCGCTGGACCGGACTGACGTCGGCCACACCCTTCAGCGCGGTGATCCGCCTCGCCGTGCCGGCCGCGGTGTCCGCCGCGTCCGGGCCTTCGAAGAGCACCACCAGGGGGTTCTGTTCGCCGGCGCCGAAGGCGTCGCTCACCGTGGTGTAGGCCGCGCGCTGGGAACTGGCCGGGTCGGGGCCGCCCGGGGGATCGAGTTCGGTCTTGAGCGAGAGGGCCGGAACGGCGAGCAGGGCGACGACGACGGTGCTGCCCAGCATCGTGAGGACGGGCCGGTCGACCACCACCCGGGCCCAGCGTCCCAGCAGGCCCGTCCCGCGCCTGCCGCCCGGCCCCCGCGCGGCGGATGCCGCCCCCGCGTCCGGTGCGGTCTCCGTGGCCGGTGTTCCGGCCGCTTCGGCCGCCGGTGCCGCGTACGCCGCGCCCCGTGCCGGGCGCTCCCTGCGCGGCAGCGCCCGGTGGCCGAGGGTCTTCAGCACGGCCGGTACGACGGTGAGCGAGGCGGCCACGGCCACGACCACGGCGAGTGCCGCACCGAGCCCCATCTCGGTGATGAACGCGATCCGGACGATCGCCAGCCCCGTCAGGGCGATGACCACGGTGGTCCCGGCCACCACCACGGAGGTGCCGGCCGTGCCGGAGGCACGGGCCACGGCGGCGTCGACGTCGGCGCCCCGGCGGAGCTCGTCGCGGAACCGCGAGAGGATCAGCAGGGCGTAGTCGATGCCGACGGCGAGCCCGAGCATCACCGCGATGATCAGCGTGGTGGACTGGATGCCCTCGCCCGTGGCCGACCACGCGAGAATGCCCAGGACGCCGACGACGACCCCGCTCAGGGCGGTCAGCATGTTCGCGCCGGCAGCGGCCAGCGAGCCGAAGGTCAGCAGCAGCACGACGAAGGCGACCACGACGCCGACGATTTCGGTGACGCCGGCGATCTCGGGCGGCCCGTCGTCCAGGGCCCCGCCGAGTTCGACGCGGTATCCCTGGTCCGTCAGGGGTGCCGCGGCCTCCCGGAGGTCGCCCTCGACGACGGCCTGGTCCGCCTCCAGGTCGACGGTGAGCGTCGAGACGGCGACCGAACCGTCCTCCGACACATAAGGACGGCCCTTCGCGTACGGGTCCGCGGCGGACTTCACGTCGGGGACGCCGGTGGCGCGCGAGACGAGGCCCGCGACCAGTTCCCGGCCCGCCGGCCGGGTCAGGGAGGTGCCGTCGGGCGCCTCCACGACCAGTATCAGTTCGCCGGCGCCGGGGTCCGCCTCGGGAAACGCCTTCTTCATCGTGGCGAGCGCGGTGGTCGACTCGGCGCCCGAGATGCTGAACTCGGCGTCGGAGAACTTCGCCCCGCTGATCGTCACGACGGTGAGGACGACGGTCAGAACGAACCATGCTCCGGTGACGACGAGCCGGTGACCGGCGCTGAACGCGCCGATCCTGGACAACAATCGGGACATCGGGACTCCTGCGGAAAGCGGTGCGCGGGCCGCTCGTGCGACCGGTGCCCAGCCTCCGCCGGGAGGTGCCCGGTGGTCGTCGCACAGCGGCGGTAGCGGATCTACCGCCGCTGGTGTACTTCCGGCTCCCCGCTTCTCCTCCGCCCGCAGTGGTTCGTCGGCCGTGGGGCTTCGCCGCCCGGAGCGGTCAGTCCTCGCGCAGGCCCGCCCGCAGGGCCGCGACCACGAGTTGCGCCCGGTCCCTGACGTGCATCTTGCTCATGGCCCGGTTCACGTGGGTCTTCACCGTCAGCGGCGAGATGAACAGACGCTCCGCGATGGCGTCGTTGGTCAGTCCCTGGGAGACCAGCACGGTGACCTCGCGTTCGCGTGAGGTCAGGGACCCGGCCTTGCGCAGGTCCTCGGGGGAGACCGGTTCCGGCGGCCGCTGCTCGCGTGCCGTGCGGGTGAGGTGCCCGACGACGGTGTCCGTCGCGACGGCGGACAGGGAGGAGCCGCCCGCGGCGACCCGCTCGACCGCCCGCATGAGTTCCTCGTGGTCCGCCGACTTGCCGAGGAAGCCGTTGGCCCCGGCCTGGAGGGCGGCCAGGATGTCCTGGTCGGTGTCGAAGGTGGTCAGCACCAGGATCCCGATGTCCGCGGTGACGGCGTCGGCCCGCAGCCGGGTGATCGCTCCCACCCCGTCGAGCACCGGCATCCGCAGGTCCATGAGGACCACGTCGGGCACGAGGGCCCGCGCCATGTCGACGGCCCGGCGCCCGTCGGCCGCCTCGCCGACGACGTCGACTCCGGTGCCGGTCTCCAGAAGGGCCCGTATACCGGAGCGGATCATGACCTGGTCGTCGACGACGAGTACGCGTACGACGCTCATCCGGATGTCTCCTTCGCTGTTCTTCGCGGCGCGGCGGCCGGGAGTTGTGCGGCCACCAGGAATCCCTTCGCGTCCGGGCCCGCGTGGAAGGTGCCACCGAGCGCGTGGACCCGCTCCTCCATGCCCACGAGCCCCAGCCCGCTTCCGGCGGACTCGGTCTCGCGCGGTACCCAGGGGTTGCGGACCGACAGAGTGACGTATCCGCCGGCCGGCGGGTCCACTGTCACGGTGGCGCCGCCGTCGCCGTACCGCCGTGCGTTGGTGAGTGACTCCTGGAGGATGCGCCGGGCGGCGGTCCGGGCGACCGGGGCGAGGGCGAGCAGGTGGTCCAGCCCCTCGGCCTCGACCTTCAGCCCGATGCCCTCGAAGCTCTCCAGGAGTTCGTCGACCACGGTGACGTCCACGGGGGCGGCCGGGGCGACCTCGGACTCCGACGCGCGCAGGACGCCCAGGACGACTCCCAGTTCCTCCATCACCGACCGGGTGGCGGCCTGCACCTCGTCCAGGGCGCGCCTGGATGTCTCCCGCGAGGAGTCGAGATTGGCCTTGGCGACATTGGTGTGGACGCTGACCACCGCGAGGTGATGGGCCACGCTGTCGTGGAGCTCGCGGGCGATCCGCAGCCGTTCCTCCGCCACGTGGCGGGCCACCTCCTCCCGCCGGCGTTCGGCTTCCTGACGCCGGCGCCCCATCTCCGCGACGACGTAGCGCCGTTGCGCCTGCACCCACTGCCCCACCCCGACCATGGCGGCCGCGAGAGTGACGATCCCGAACGCTCCGACGCTGCCGCTGTCCTGCCACGGGGAGTACGGGTTGTACGCGGCGAGCATCGTGCCGCCCGCGACCACCGCGCCGGCGGCGATCGCGTCGAAGCGGGGGCGGCGGAGGGTGAACAGGAACAGCAACCCTCCGGCGACCGCCCAGGTGCCCCACGGCGCCGGATCGCGTACCTCCAGGGCGGCCAGCAGGGCGGCGACGGCGACGGCGGGACTCCACGCCCGCACGGCCAGGACGAGGCCGACCGCTCCCAGGGCGACGATCCCCCACAGTGTCGCCGAACCGGCATGGTCGCCGAAGACCGCGGACGCCGCGCCCACGGCCAGCGCGACCGCCACGGTGAGCGTGCCGCCGGCCGCCCATGGATCGGATCGCGTCCATGCGTGGGATCGCACGAGTGATCACTCCGGTTGCCGCACGGTGGGCACGACGAGGCACCCTGTAGAACGATGTTATACAGGGTGGCCCGCCGGGTGGCCCGAACAGGAGGAGCGGGGCGGATGAGCGCCGGAGCAGGTCCGCCGTCCAGGCGCCGTACGGCGAGCGAACGGCTGTACGAGGTGCTGCTGGACGCGGCGCAGAGCGTGCTCGACCGCGAGGGCCTGGCCGGCGTCACCGTGCGCGCGGTCGCCCGTGAGGCGGAGGTCGCGCCCATGGGGGTGTACAACCGGTTCGGCAACAAGGACGGACTGCTCGGCGCTCTGGCCGTCCGGGCTCTGAACGACCTCTGGCAGGCGGTCGACGTGGACCGGTCGGTGGATCCCGAGCCGCGCTTCCGTCAGGCCTGCGACGGATACCGGCGCTTCGCGCTCGCGCATCCGCAGCGCTATGCGCTCATCTTCGGCGGCGGCGGACCGGTCGCCCGGACGGGCTCCGAGGCGTCGGTGTACGGCCACGCGGTCTTCGAGGTCCTGATCGAGCTGGTCCAGGACCTCGCCGGACATCGCACGCCCCGGGGCTTCGCCGACGCGGGGGAGGCCGCGCAGGTGGTCTGGACGGCCCTGCACGGCGCGGTCCACCTGGAGGCGGGCGGGATAGGGCAGGTGTCCGGCTCGCAGGACACCTACCGGCGGCTGGTCGACCTGCTCGTCCGAGCTCTGCGATAGAGGCCGTGCGGGCGGCCGGACCCGGCCGCACGGTGCGGTGGCCCTACCGCAGTCCCAGCGACCGCTTCAGGAAGTCCACCTGGAGCAGCAGCAGGTTCTCGGCGACCTGCTCCTGCGGGGTCATGTGCGTGACCCCGGACAGCGGCAGCACCTCGTGCGGGCGGCCCGCGGCCAGCAGCGCGGAGGACAGCCGCAGGGAGTGCGCGACCACCACGTTGTCGTCGGCGAGACCGTGCACGATCATCATGGGCCGCGCCGGTTCGACCGCACCCACCAGGCCGTCGTCGTCGATCAGCGAGTTCGCCGCGTACACCTCGGGCTGCCGGTTCGGATCGCCCAGGTACCGCTCCGTGTAGTGGGTGTCGTACAGCCGCTGGTCGGTGACCGGCGCGCCCACCACGGCCGCGTGGAAGACGTCCGGGCGGCGCAGCGCCGCGAGCCCCGCGAGATAGCCGCCGAACGACCAGCCGCGGATCGCCACCCGGGTCAGATCCAGGGGGAAACGCTCGGCGAGGGCCTGCAGCGCGTGGATCTGGTCGTCCAGGACGACCGCCGCCAGATCGTCCTTGACCGCCTTCTCCCAGGCCGGTGAGCGGCCCGGCATGCCCCGCCCGTCCGCCACGACCACGGCGAAACCTTGATCGGCGAACCACTGAGGAGCGAGGTACGCGTTGTGCGCGGCCAGCACGCGCTGCCCGTGCGGGCCGCCGTAAGGGTCCATCAGGACGGGCAGCGGACCGCTCTCGTAACCCGTGGGGAGCACAACGGCGCACGGCACCCGGCGCTCACCGGCTTCCGTGAGGTGCACGCGCGGGCTCATTCCGGGGTGCTCGGCGTACGAGACCACGGTCAAGGCCTCCGTCCGGCCTTTGGCGCGGGCGCTCCCCGGCTCCCTCCGGCCGCTGTCGCGCACCACCTGGACCTGGGCTCCCGGCCGGTCGGGCACGGCCGACACGAGCACGGTCACACCGCCCGCCCGGACCGCCGAGTGCACGCCGGGCTCCTGCGAAACGCGCTCCATGCCGAGGTCGTTGACCCGGTAGACGTGCACCTCCCCGATCTCCGGGTCGGCCGCGGCCGACCCGGCCGACGCGGACACGAGCACGTCGTCGTCCGACACGTCGAGCACGGCGCGCACGTGCAACTGCGGTCCCGTCAGGGGGCGCTCGCCCACCGCCAGCACACGCGCCCCGCCCTCGTCGGCGATCCGCACGAGCTGTCCGCTCGGGCTCCAGCTCGGCACACCGGGGAAAAGATCAAGCCAAGTTGGATCTTCGTCCGCATGGACCATCCGGGTCGTCCCGGAGTCCGGATCGACGGCCAGATACAGCTGACTTGCCTGGTCCCGGGCCTGCACGAGCAGCAGCGGAGCCCCGGCGGCCGACCAGTGCACTCGCGCCAGATAGGGGTAACGGGCCCGGTCCCACAGAATTTCCGTGCGCGCCCCGTCGAGCCCCACCACGAAGAGCCGCACCTCCGCGTTGTCGGTACCCGCCGCCGGGTACGCGACCTGTTGCGGCTCCCGCTCCGGGTGTGCGGGGTCCGAGATCCACCAGCGGCGTACGGGGGCGTCGTCGGCCCGGGCGACCAGCAGCCGGTCCGACTCCGGGGACCACCAGAACCCCCGCGAACGGCCCATCTCCTCGGCCGCGACGAACTCGGCGAGCCCGTAGGTCACCGTCTCCGACTCGGGCTCCGCGAGCGCCCTGTCGTCCTCGCCCTCGGCGCCGACGACCCGCAGGGCGCCCCCGGCGACGTACGCGACGAGGCGCCCGTCGGGGGACGGGCGGGGATCGATCACCGGTCCGCGAACCCGCAGTTCACGCGCCGTTCCGGCCCTCAGCTCGGCGGTGAAGAGCCGCCCCGACAGGGCGAAGGCAGTCAACTCCACGGCCGCGTCCGTGGCGTAGCCGACGATGCCCGCGCCACCCTCGCGGCTGCGCTCGCGCCGGGCCCGCTCCGCCGCCGACAGCCGCTCGGAGGAACCCCCGAGCAGCGCCCCCGGATCGGCTGCGGGGCGCTCCGTGCCGCTCGCCACGTCGAGGACCCACAGCTGGTTCGCCCGGTCCGTGCCGGACGAGGAGCGCAGGAACACGACACGCGAACCGTCGGGCGCCACGGTGAACGCGCGGGGCGCGCCCAGCGTGAAACGCAGGGTGCGCGCCTGCCGGCGCGGAAAGGAGAGAGGCTCGGTCGTCATGCTCCGACCATATTGGCCATGCGCCCCCTTGTGCGGCCGTGCGCCGATCAATGCGCACGCACGAATAGTTATGATCACTAGCGCTGTGTGGGTATCAACCTGCTGGCTGCTGTATGGATTTGCTGCCCCCCAATGTTCGACCCCACCCCCCGTTGTCCCTGGGATCTTTGGAGGTGAGCCGCCGTGGCACTTTCGATTTCGGCGGTGGTGCTACTGGCGATCATCGTCTTCATCCTGGTCAAGAAATCAGGCCTGAAGGCGCCTCACGCCATCGTCTGCGTCCTGCTCGGCTTCTACCTCGCCAGCTCGACGATCGCTCCGACGATCAACGAGCTGACCACGAACATCGCCGGCATGATCGGGGACATCAAGTTCTGACCTGGTCACCCGCCTCGTAGGGTGGGGCCCATGACGGAACTGCCCTCTTCCAGCGGCCGGCCCGGGGGACCCCCCGACGGCTCCGCCGGGCGTCTGCTCCTGGTGCACGCGCACCCGGACGACGAGGCGATCAACAACGGCGCGACCATGGCCAGGTACGCGGCCACGGGCGCCCAGGTCACGCTCGTGACCTGCACACTCGGCGAACAGGGCGAAGTCATCCCGCCCGGACTCGCGCATCTGTCGGGAGCGGACCTCGGCGAGCACCGCCTGGCGGAGCTCGGCGAGGCGATGCGCGAGCTGGGCGTGCGTGACGTCCGCTCCCTCGGCGGCGTCGGCCGGTACCAGGACTCCGGGATGATGGGCGTCCCGGAGAACGACAACCCGCGCTGCTTCTGGCGTGCGGACGTCGACGAGGCCGCCACGCACCTGGTCCGGGTGATCCGCGAGGTACGCCCCCAGGTGCTCGTCACCTACGACCCGAACGGCGGATACGGCCACCCGGACCACATCCAGGCCCACCGCGTCGCCATGCGGGCCGCCGACCTGGCGGCCGAGCCGGACTTCGGGCCCGGCCTCGGCGAACCGTGGACGATCACGAAGATCTACTGGAACCGCGTGCCGCGCTCCGTCGCCGAAGAGGGCTTCGCCCGTCTCAAGGGCGTACTCGGCGAACTGCCGTTCCCCGCCGGTGCAGCGATCGACGACGTGCCGGGCGTGGTGGACGACCCGGTGATCACCACGGAGATCGACGGCACCGCCCAGGGCGCCGCCAAGGCCGCCGCGATGCGGGCGCACGCCACCCAGATCGAGGTCGCCGAACCGTGGTTCGCCCTCTCCAACCGGCTCGCGCAGCCCCTTTTCCTCGTGGAGTACTACGAGTTGGTGCGCGGCGAGCGCGCCGGTACGGCACGTGAGACCGATCTGTTCGCGGGAATCACGGATCCGTTCGCGGATCCGTTCGCAGGAATTACTGAAGCAACCACCGAGGGCGGGACCCGATGAACACGGCGGACAGGTCGTACGCCGACCGGTCGAACGCGGGCACCGTGCTCGCCCAGCCCCTGCGGGCACCCTCGGCCGCCCGGATCGTCGTCCACCTGGGGCTCTTCGTGCTCGGCGCCGTGGTCGCGGTGGCCGGGGCGCTGGTCCAGTCGGGCTGGTTCCCGGGCGGGCTGCTGCTCGCGCTGGCCGGTGCGGCGGGGCTGTTCCTGGGGGGATCGCGGGCGACCGGCGGCCGGGCCGGGGCGGTCGCGCCCGCGGCCGGCTGGATGATCGCCGTGGTCCTGCTCACCGCGAGCCGCCCCGAGGGCGACTTCCTCTTCGCCGCGGGAGCGGGCTCCTATCTCTTCCTGCTCGGCGGGATGGCTGTCGCTGTGATGTGCGCCACCCTTGGCCAAGGGCGGCAACCAGGCGGCGCCGCCGCCCGACTTGGCAAGTGACGTACCACTTCGCCACAGCGCGCAGGTGCAAGTCCGGTGTGGGTTTCCCCGATGGCCGCAAGATGCGGGAGACAAGTGGCCAGTATGGTGGAGCGCGCCGCCGAGCCGCCCGAATCGAGGTCGAGTAACCGGGCGGTGGAGCCAACCAGGAGAACCTGCCTTGAGTCGTGAAACTGACAGTTCGTCCTCCGGGCCCAACGGGCGCGGCGGAACCGCATACCCGTCGGGGACTCCGCCGTACGGAACGCCGACGGTGTCCGAAGCCGCCGCCGAAGCGGCTCGTACCGCCGGTGACCGGCCGGAACAGCCCAAGACCGAGACCACGCTGACGACGCGGATCCGTATCAACATCCCCGGATCCCGGCCGATTCCGCCGGTCGTCGTGCGCACGCCCGTGGCGAGCGCGGAGTCCTCCGACGGCACAGGTGCGTCCCGGCCCGCCTCCCCGGACGCCGGACCGGCCGCTCTTCCGGGCGGCCCCGTGGACTCCGACACCGGGTCCCACCCCATGCCCGGCGCCGGTGGCGCCGGTACCGGCCCCGACGGAAAGCCGAGCGACTGGTTCGCCCCGCGCAAGTCCGGTGCGCCCAAGGGCGGACCGGGCGGTGGCAACGCCAACGGCGCCGGAATGGCCGCCGGTTCGAACACCCAGGGCCCCGGGACGGGTGCCGGTGCGGGAGTTGCTCCCTCCGGTACGCCCGCGGCGCGGCCCGGCGGTGCCGGCGCCCCCGCGGCCCGGCCCGGCGGAGCCAGGCCCGGCGGTACCAACGGCGCGGGGCTGCCCGGCGCGGGCGGCACCGGACCGGTGGCACCCGGCCACGGTGGCGGCACCGGCTCCTTCGACGTGTCCCGGGCGCTGGCGGCGGGGCCGCTGGGCTCCGGGCCCGGCGGGTCGCCGTACCCGGCGGGCGACGGCGGCGGCGAGCCGCGCCGCGACGGCCTCCCGTACTTCTCCGACGGCGGCCAGGGCGGTCAGGGCGGGCCCTCGGGCCCGACCGGTGGACCCGTAAGCGGTGGCACACCCCTGGCGGCACCCGGTGCTCCGGGCGGGCCCGGCGGGCAGGGCTTCCCCGGCGGTCCCGCGGGCCCCGGTGCTCCCGGCGGTCAGGGCAGCCACCGTGCCCCCGGCGGCCAGGGCGCTCCCGGCAACCCCGGCGCCCCTGCCGGCCCCGGTGGTCCCGGCAGTCACCGTGCCCCCGGCAACCCCGGACCCGGCGGTCCGGGCGCTCCCGGTGCCCCGGACGCCTCCGGCTTCCCCGGCGGCAAGGGGGCCCAGAGCGGCTCCGCCTTCCCCGGTACCCCCTCGGGCGCGGGTCGTCCCGGTGGCGGGATGAGCGACGACACCGCGATCCTCACCCCGCAGGTCCCCGCGCCCGAACCGGGTGCGCCGGGCTACGGCGGCGCAGGTGAGAACGTCTCCGGGCACACCCTCACCAGCGGCATCCCCGTCGTGCCCCCCGCCCCGAACTCGCCGTTCGGACCGGGCGCGCACACCGACGGCCCGCTGCCGCACCAGCCCCCGAAGCTGCCGGAACCGGTCTCACCGGCCGCGCCCGCGGCCGCCCGGACCAAGAAGAAGAAAAAGGGGCGCAACAAGCTGGTGCTGCTCGTCACCGGCGTGGTCACCCTGGGCGGCCTCGCGTACGGCGCCGGGCTGCTCATGAACCACTCCGACGTACCCAAGGGCACCAGCGTGTTCGGCGTGGACATCGGCGGCGGCACCCGGGACGAGGCCGTCCAGAAGCTCGACGACGCCTTCAAGGCGCGGGCCGCCAAGCCGCTCCAGCTGTCGGTCGAGGGCGACACCGTCGCGCTGAAGCCGGACCAGGCCGGGCTGCAGCTCGACAGCCAGGCCACGGTGCGGGCCGCCGCGGGCAGCGACTACAACCCCGTCTCGGTGATCGGCTCGCTGTTCGGCAACGAGCGGGTCGTCGCCCCCGTGATGCCCGTCGACGAGGAGAAGCTGGCCGCCGCGCTCGAAGGGGCCGCGGGCGGCTCGGGCTCGGCGACCGAGGGCACGATCAAGTTCCAGTCGGGCAAGGCCGTCGCCGTGTACGGCAAGGCGGGCAAGGGAATCGACATCGGCCGGTCGACGGACGCCGTCGAGGACGCGTACCGCACCCAGGTGGAGACCGGGAAGTCGCCCGCCGTGCGGGTGCCCACCACGGCGAAGGAGCCCAAGGTCTCCAAGGCCGAGGTCGACCGCATGATGAAGGAGTTCGCGCAGCCCGCGATGTCCGGACTCGTGACCGTCAAGGCGGGCACGGCGGTGGTCCAGTTCAGCCCCGAGAACTCCCTGTGGAAGTTCCTCGGCGTCAAGGCCACCCCCGAGGGCAAGCTGGTCGACTACTACGACCTGCCCGCGCTGAAGGAGCTGTACGGCGGCGCGTTCGACGGTGTGACGATCGCCCGGGGCAACGGCAAGAAGACCGCCGTGACCCCGCAGGACGTGGTCGGCGCACTGCGCCAGGCGCTCCTGGGCAAGTCGGCGACGGACCGCGTCGGCGTGATCGAGACCAACCCCACGTAGAACCCAGCTTCGCGAAAGGTCGAGCGAAGGGTCGAGAGGGCACCCGGTGATGGCCGGGTGCCCTCTTGTCCTGTTCGGACCTCCGCCGCATCGTTGCCCGAGAGGGCCGCGCTGGGCGGGTGCCGAAGGGGCGGATGCCGTATGGGCTGGGAATTCACGGACGACCGGGGAATCACGGTTCGGCGCACCGGGCGCACCGGGCGGCCCGAGCGGGTCGCCGCGTACGTACGCGCGGGCGCCGGGCTGTGGGACCTGGGGGTGCGGCCCGTAGCGGTGTACGGATCCGGGCACGACGGCGACGAGCCCGACCGGGCCAAGTCCGGTTCGCTCGCGGACGTCCCCTACCTGGGCGCGGGCAGAACCCTCGACAGCTCGGCGATAGCCTCCGTGCGGCCGGACCTGGTCGTCGACGTCACCTACGACGGACAGCAGCCGTACGCCGTCACGGAGGCGGCGGCCGAACGGGCGGGCGCGCCCGTACTCGCCCTCGCGGTGGGCGCCGACACCTCGCTGCCCCGCATCCTGGCGCGCTTCGCCGCACTGGCCGCAGCCCTCGGCGGTGAACCGGCCGGTCACGAGCACGAGTTGGCGGAGACGGAGGGCGCTGTCCGGTCGGCGGTACGGTCGGTGGTCCCGGTGCCGCCGAAGGTGCTCGCGCTGTCGGCCGCGGGGCCGGGCCAGGTGCATCTCGCCCGTCCCCGGGCCTGGCCCGAGCTGCGTCGTCTGGCCGAGCTGGGCGTGGAGTTGATCGAGCCGGGCGAGGGCGGCGCGAACTGGGCCACGACCACCTGGGAGCAGGCGGTGGCACTGGCTCCCGACCTGGTCCTCGCGGACGTCCGGGGGAACGCCGCCCCGGCTGCGGAGTTGGACTCCGTACCCGCCTGGCAGGCCCTGACCGCCGCCGCGACCGTACGGCCCTGGAACCCCGAACTGCCGTGCAGCGCCCGGGCGTACGCCGCCTTCCTCGGGTCGGTGGCCCGGACGCTGGAGGAACTGGCCGCCAAGGGGGCCTGACAACGCCGTCAAGGGGCCCTGACAACGACACCAGAGGCCCTGGCAATGCCGCCGAGAGGTCCTGACAGTGCGGGACGGGTCTCAGTTGAGCATCGCGCGGGCCGCGTGCGCCTGGCTCCGTACGCGGGCCGCCGCCGGTTCGTCGACGGCGGCCACGATCTCCGCGTACGCGTCGAGTTCCGTGGCGCCCGTGAGGAAGTCGCCGCGCTGGACGAGGAGCTGGGCGCGCTCGTAGCGCAGGCGGGCCGGGTGCGAGGGCAGCAGCAGGGAGAGGTCGACCGCCCAGAGGGCGACGTCGGAGCGCTCGGGGCGGGCGGCGGCCCAGGCCCGGATGTTGTTGAGGATGCGCAGGACGACGTCGAGCGGATCGGCGGGCGAGAGCATCGACGGGTCGAGCGGTGAGCCGGTGGCGCCGGCCACCAGCAGTTCGGCGTCGGTGCCGGTCAGTACGCGGCCGCCGTCGAAGGGGTCGACGAGGACCTGCTGCTCGGGCGGGCCGAAGCCGACGACGAAGTGACCGGGCAGGGCGACCCCGTAGACGGGCGCCCCGGCCCTCCTCGCGACCTCCATCCACACCACCGAGAGCAGGATGGGCAGTCCGCGGCGCCGGCTCAGGACCTTGTGCAGCAGCGAGGACTCCAGCCGCTGGTAGTCGCCGGGTGAGCCGCGGAACCCGAGGCCGCCGAGGTGTTCGGAGAGCGCCGTGGCCCAGGAACGCGGTCCGCCCGGCCGGAACGGCAGCTCCCCGGCCAGCCGGTCCAGCTCGATCTGGGCCGCGTCCAGTCCGGCCTCGGTCAGCGCCCCGTCCGCCTGGGCGCCCACCAGCAGGCACAGGGCCGACAGGTCGGGGCGGTCGGCCCGTGCCTCTTCGCCGAACCGCCGCCGCCATTCGGCGCTTCGCGCCGGGTCGGGGGGATGTAGTGGACGCATAGCTGCTTCGTGCCCTTTCACGCCGATCGATACCGGTCGGTGGCTCCGCCACGCAGTTCCCTGCGGGAGGCGTGGGGGACTTTCCGGGGTGCGTCCGGGGTGCGTCCGGGTGCGGGAGCGTCGTGGTTGGGTGCGCAGTTCCCCGCGCCCCTGGTGGGGGATGGTGCCGGGGTGCTGTCGGGTGCGTGAGCGTTGTGACTGGTCGCGCCGTTCCCCGCGCCCCCGGTGGGAGGTGGTGCGGGTGTGTTGTCGGGTGCGGGCCGGTGAGGGTTGCTCGCGCTGTTCCCCGCGCCCCTTGTGGGGCTCGGGGCTCGTGGGGCTCGGTAGTGGTGGTAGGCGTGGTGGGGGGTGAAGCCCATTCGGGTGTAGAGGGAGCGTGCTGCCTTGTTGTCCGTCTCCACCTGGAGCCACGCGGCCGAGGCGCCCTCCGCCAGGGCCCGGCGGGCGAGCGCCGTCATGACCGTCGTGGCGAGGCCCTGGCGGCGCAGCGCGGGATCCACCTCCACCGCGGCGAACCCGGCCCAGCGGCCGTCGACCACACAACGGCCGATCGCCGCGGGCACGCCCGGCTCACTGCCGGGCACGGTCGCGAACCACACCGAGGGCCCGCTGCCCAGCACCTTCAGCGCCACCTCGCTCACCCCCTTGCGCTGGTACCGCCCCAGCCACCCCTCGTCCGCCTCGCGCGACAACGCGACCGGCCGGTCGGGCCCGGGGTCCGGAAGGTCCGCCACCGGCGCCAGCGCCCCGGTCCACAGCTCCGCGGACACCTCACGCACCCACCCCCGAGACTCCAGCTCCGCGCACAGCGACTCCTGCGTGCCCTGCGCGCCCGTGGCCGTCTGCGTGTACGCGGGCAGCCCCCGGGCCGCGTACCACTCCCGTACGAGCGACAGCGCCTCGTCCAGGGGCACGCCGGGACCGCCGAGGGGCAGCACCGAGTTGGCGCGCCGCGTGAAACCGGACGCGGCGCGCAGTTCCCACTCTCCGAGCCGCTCACGCTCCACCGGCTGCCAGGCCCGGGCGGCGACCCGCGCCAGCTCTTCGTACGAGGCCGCCGGGCCCCGTCTGCGGGCCGGCGCGGAGGGGACGACCTTGCCCGCGACCAGCGTCGATTCCGGAATGTGGACGCTTTCCCCGGACCGGCGTGTGATCAGCAGCACACCGTTGTCCCAGGATGTGAGAACACCGACCGTGTCGGTGAACTTCTCACCCTCGGGGGCTCCTTCGCGCAACCGTCGCACCGATACACGTTTGCCCACGTCAGCGGGGGTGACACGGACCTCCAGCCGGAAGTGTGGAGAGAAATCCACAGCTCAGTCCAACCCTCCTGTTCGGATCATGCCCAAGAACGGAGATACTAGGTGCGGGCATCGACGACGCCGCGCTCCCGCGCGCCAGGTGGCGGAGCCTGAAGACGGCTCGCCAGCGCCCTATCGAGGAGGAACGACAGCGTGACCTACGTCATCGCGCAGCCTTGTGTCGACGTCAAGGACAAGGCGTGCATCGAGGAGTGCCCGGTCGACTGCATCTACGAGGGCTCCCGGTCCTTGTACATCCACCCGGACGAATGCGTCGACTGTGGTGCCTGTGAGCCGGTCTGCCCGGTCGAGGCGATCTTCTACGAGGACGACACTCCCGAGGAGTGGAAGGACTACTACAAGGCGAACGTCGAGTTCTTCGACGAGCTCGGCTCGCCCGGCGGTGCCAGCAAGCTGGGACTCATCGAGCGCGACCATCCCTTCGTCGCAGCGCTGCCGCCGCAGAACCAGTAAGCGACTCGTGCGTTCGCGGTCCCCTCGGCGTCGGCCGGGGGAGTGCCGCCTTGGTCCCGTACGGCCCGCGGCCGTACGGGACCGCCGTGTTTCGCCGTCGTGTTCGGCGCCGTTCTCGCCGTGCAGAAAGTGAGCCAGAAACCGTGTCCGCAGTCTCCGACCGGCTTCCCGCCTTTCCCTGGGACAAGCTGGAGCCCTACAAGGCGACGGCCGCCGCCCACCCGGACGGCATCGTCGACCTCTCCGTCGGCACCCCCGTCGACCCGGTGCCCGAGCTGATCCGGAAGGCGCTGGTCGAGGCCGCCGACTCGCCCGGCTATCCGACGGTGTGGGGCACACCGGAACTGCGGGACGCCCTGGTCGGCTGGTGCGGGCGTCGGCTGGGCGCCCGTGACCTCACCCACCGCAACGTCCTGCCGGTGGTCGGCTCCAAGGAACTGGTGGCCTGGCTGCCGACCCAGCTGGGACTCGGCCCGGGGGACAGGGTGGCCTACCCGCGCCTCGCGTACCCGACGTACGAGGTCGGCGCCCGGCTGGCCCGCGCGGACCACGTCGCCTACGACGACCCGACCGAGCTGGACCCCACCGGCCTGAAGCTGCTGTGGCTCAACTCCCCGTCGAACCCCACGGGCCGGGTGCTCTCCCAGCAGGAGCTGACCCGGATCGTGGCCTGGGCGCGCGAACACGGCATCCTCGTCCTCGCCGACGAGTGCTACATCGAGCTGGGCTGGGAGGCCGACCCGGTCTCGGTGCTCCACCCCGAGGTGAGCGGCGGCTCGTACGAGGGGATCGTCGCGGTCCACTCGCTGTCGAAGCGGTCCAACCTCGCCGGTTACCGGGCGGCGTTCCTCGCCGGTGACCCCGCCGTCCTGGGCGATCTGCTCCAGATCCGCAAGCACGGCGGCATGATGACGTCCGCGCCCACGCAGGCCGCCACCGTCGCCGCCCTCTCGGACGACACCCACGTCCACGAGCAGCGCGAGCGGTACGCGGCCCGCCGCAAGGCCCTCCGGGAAGCCCTCGTGAGCCACGGCTTCCGTATCGAACACAGCGAGGCGAGCCTCTACCTCTGGGCGACCCGCGACGAATCCTGCTGGGACACGGTGTCCCACCTGGCCACCCTCGGCATCCTGGTGGCCCCGGGCGACTTCTACGGCCCGGCAGGCGCCCACTTCATCCGAGTAGCCCTCACAGCAACAGACGAAAGGGTCCGGGCAGCAACATCCCGCCTGACACACCCCACAACCTGAGGCCATCCACGGTCTGCCGACGCCCAGCATCCATCGGCGCCCGAAGGGCCGCCGTTCAGGGGCGCGGGGAACTGCGCGCCCAGCAACGACGGACCCGCACCTGACCGCCAACCCCCACCATCACCCCGCCACAGCGCCACAGCGCCACAGCGCCACAGCGCCGCAGGCGCCCGCGCCCGGGAAGAGGCGAAGGGGCCCAGGGGAACCCCCCTGAACCCCTTCACCGCACAAGCCGACCCGGCCGCAGGCCGATCAGCCGAGCGGCAGCCCCTGCAGCGGCAGACCCTCGGTGGGCAGCCCGCCCTTGGAGACCGCGTCGGTCGGCAGCCCGCCACCGGTGGCCGACCCCGCGGTGTCACCGAGCACGTCACCCGTGGTCCCGGCAACGTCCCCCGCGGTCTTCTGCGCGGCGGGCGTAGCGGTCTTGACGGCCTTGCCGCTCGTCTTGCCCGCGGTCGGCACGGCCTTCTTCACGGCCTTGCTGCCCGTGTCGCCGGCCATCCCGGTGGCGTTCTGCGCGGCACCGTCGACGGTGGTGCCCGCGTTGTCCAGCGCGCTGAGGCCGCCGAGGTCGGGGGTGGCCGGCAGTTCGGCCGCGCTCGCGGAGCCGGCCGCACCGACCACGGGCGCCGCTCCAGCCGCGATGAGCAGCGCGACACGGGCGATCCGACGGGTCAGGGGGAGGGACATGGTGCTCCTTTGACGGAAGAGAACGATGAAATGTTCCACCGTGCCCGGCAGTTGACCGACTGGCTGTCGGACGGCTGTCGATCGACCGGCTGTTGATCGTTCCGGGCTCGGACGCAGTGACTACCGCTCGAAGTCCGCGAAGGTTGCGGTGGCCCGAAGTAAAGAGTTGGTAATGCGTCGCATTATCGGCTGCGGAGAAACCCGGGCAAAGAAGGGCCGGGCGGAAAGTCTGACGAATCCCTACGGCCCTTTGCCCGCAAGGGATTTGCCGCCCGCGGGCCAAGCGTGGGACAGGTGCGCGGAAAGCCCGCAGAAAACTGGGACGGGCAGTCGACGCGGCACGCCGGAAGTGCCACCAACGGGTGACGGTCCGCACTGCTGCCCGGTACTACTGCCCGGTGACGATTCGGACTTCGCCCGTGGCGTTCCGGGAAGCCGGGTCGTCGTCCCGCCATTCGCTCCGGGTGCTCCCGGCCCGCCACACCCGGCCCGCGTACGAGACGCGTTCGACATGCAGCGCGGACGAGTTGGCCACGGCCCAGTGTGCGAGGGCCCAGCCGCGCTGCCGCTCCCCGCCCCCGCCGGCCGCGGTCTTCGGGACGGGCACGGTCACCGTCCCCGTGCCGCCGGAACCGCTCGCGGCGGTGGACGGCGCGGCCGAGGGCGTGGCAGCCGCATCGGCGGCCGGATCGGCCGAAGGGCCGGCGGCCACCGCGGCGCCCGCCTCCTGGAACACCCCGCGCCCGAAGTCCCGTACGAGCGCCGTGCGCACAGACTCCGGGCCGCCGGGCCGGGTGTCCGGGCGGCCCTCGCAGGTGAGCGTGGCGGCGGCGCGCCCGGTCAGGGCCGCCGCGAGGAGCGTCGCGTCCGGCTCGTGCTTCGCGTACGCCTCGGGGTAGCCGCTGCGCTGGACGCGCTGCGCGGCGACGGTGAGCGGCAGTCGCGCGTACCCCCGCACCTTGTCCAGGTGCTCGTAGAACTCACCCGCCGCGTACGCCGGATCCAGGATCTCCTTCTCGGTGCCCCAGCCCTGAGAGGGCCGTTGCTGGAAGAGGCCCAGTGAATCCCGGTCGCCATGGCCGAGGTTGCGCAGCGCGGACTCCTGGAGCGCCGTCGCGAGGGCGATCGTGACCGCCCGCTCGGGCATGCCGCGGTTGGTGCCGACCGCGGAGATCGTCGCCGCGTTCACCGCCTGCTCCGCCGTGAACTCGTACGACGCGCCGTCGCTTCTGCCCGAGACGACCGTGCACTTGGGCACTCCGCTCCCGCCGGTCAGGTACTGCACGGTGAGGTAGGCCGCGACGCCGAGCAGCACGACGAGGGCCGCTCCGGAACGGAGTAAGCGGCCTCGGCGCACGGGGGCGGCGGAAGTGGGGGACGGCTCAGGCACGCGTACAAGGTACTGGAGGGTACTGTCGGGGTTCTGTGAAGGTGTGGAGAAGCCGGCCGGGAGGGCCGGGACCGCCCGGCGCGTTAGGGTCGACGGCATGGCCGACACCCCACTTGACCTCACGCTGGACGCCGCCCGGCTCACCGCGCGGCTCGTCGACTTCCCCTCGGAGAGCGGCACGGAGAAGCCCCTCGCGGACGCCGTCGAGACCGCCCTGCGCGCCCTGCCGCACCTCACCGTCGACCGGTACGGCAACAACGTCGTCGCGCGTACGAACCTGGGCCGGGCCGAGCGCGTGATCCTGGCCGGGCACATCGACACGGTGCCCATCGCGGACAACGTGCCCTCGCGCCTGGACGACGACGGGGTGCTCTGGGGCTGCGGCACCTGCGACATGAAGTCGGGCGTCGCGGTGCAGCTGCGGATCGCGGCCACGGTGCCGGCCCCCAACCGTGACCTCACCTTCATCTTCTACGACAACGAAGAGGTCGCCGCCGACCTGAACGGCCTCAAGCACGTGGCCGAGGCGCACCCCGAGTGGCTGGAGGGCGACTTCGCGGTCCTCCTGGAGCCCTCCGACGGGCAGGTCGAGGGCGGCTGCCAGGGGACCCTCAGGGTGCTGCTGAGGACCACGGGGGAGCGGGCGCACTCCGCGCGCAGCTGGATGGGCTCCAACGCCATCCACGCGGCCTCCCCGATCCTGGCCCGCCTCGCCTCCTACGAGCCGCGCTACCCGGTCATCGACGGCCTCGAATACCGCGAGGGCCTCAACGCGGTCGGGATCTCGGGCGGGGTGGCGGGCAACGTCATCCCCGACGAGTGCGTGGTGAGCGTCAACTTCCGCTACGCCCCCGACCGCAGCGAGGAGGAGGCCCTCGCGCACGTCCGCGAGGTCTTCGCCGACTGCGGTGTCGCCGAGTTCGTCGTCGACGACCACAGCGGAGCCGCGCTGCCCGGTCTGTCCCACCCGGCCGCTGCCGCCTTCATCGAGGCGGTGGGCGGCACTCCCCAGCCCAAGTACGGCTGGACGGACGTCTCCCGCTTCAGCGCGCTCGGCGTCCCGGCGGTCAACTACGGCCCCGGCAACCCGCACTTGGCGCACAAGAGGGACGAAAGGGTGGAAACCGCAAAGATCCTGGCGGGCGAGGAACGCCTGAGGGCCTGGCTGACGGCCTGACGGCGTTTGACGACGCCTGACGGCCCGACCGGCCCCTGGCCCCCTTGGTCCCCCCTCCGAACCCCCCGGACCCCCTGGTTCCGCTACGGCGGTTCGTGGCGGACATGCTCAGGTCCCCCCTCCGTAACCCGCGTAGATCTACGCTGAGGTGGAACGATCGGCAAGCGGAGGGAGCGGACATGGCTACCGGCAACCCCCAGGGCAGCAATCGGCCACCGGAGGAGCAGCAGCTGGGCCCCGTGCTGCGCAGGCGGGGACAGGTGCAGGCGGGCACGACGGACCAGCGGCTGCTGGACGCCGGCGGGCCGTCGGACTGGGTGCACACCGATCCCTGGCGCGTGCTGCGCATCCAGTCGGAGTTCATCGAGGGCTTCGGCACGCTGGCCGAACTCCCGGCCGCGATCAGTGTGTTCGGCTCGGCGCGCACACCGGCGGATTCGCCCGAGTACGAGGCGGGGGTCGCGCTCGGCCGCGGTCTGGTCGAGGCGGGCTTCGCGGTGATCACCGGTGGTGGTCCCGGGGCCATGGAGGCCGCCAACAAGGGCGCCTGCGAGGCGGAGGGCATCTCCGTCGGCCTCGGCATCGAGCTGCCCTTCGAGCAGGGGCTCAACGAGTACGTCGACATCGGCCTCAACTTCCGGTACTTCTTCGTCCGCAAGATGATGTTCGTCAAGTACGCGCAGGGGTTCGTGGTGCTGCCCGGTGGGCTCGGCACCCTCGACGAGCTCTTCGAGGCGCTCACCCTCGTGCAGACCCAGAAGGTCACCCGCTTCCCGATCGTGCTCTTCGGTACGGAGTACTGGGGCGGGCTCGTGGACTGGCTCAAGAACACCCTGATCGCCCAGGGCAAGGCCTCGGAGAAGGACCTGCTCCTGTTCCACCTCACGGACGACGTGGACGAGGCGGTGTCTTTGGTGTCGAAGGAGGCGGGGAGGTAGGCGGGGCTTCAGCCCCTGCCTCGGGGGCCGGCCCCCGAACCCGCGGTCCTCAAACGCCGGACGGGCTGGAAAATCCAGCCCGTCCGGCGTTTGAGGACAGAGGGGGTCTGGGGGCAGCGCCCCCGATCAGTGACGGGACGGGTAGGGGCGGCGGGGGCGAGGAAATCCCTACGCCAGCCCCCGCCGGGCGACCGCCGGCGGACGGTGGCCCGCGATCGACGCCACCATGTCCAGAACCTGCCGAGTCTCGGCGACCTCGTGCACCCGGTACACCTGAGCCCCCAGCCAAGCCGACACGGCGGTGGTCGCGAGCGTCCCCACCACCCGCTCCTTGACCGGCCGATCGAGCGTCTCCCCCACGAAGTCCTTGTTGGACAGCGACACCAGCACGGGCCACCCGGTGGACACCATCTCCCCGAGCCGCCGCGTCGCCTCAAGACTGTGCCGGGTGTTCTTCCCGAAGTCGTGCCCGGGATCGATCAGCACTGACTCCCGGGGCACCCCCAAGGACACGGCCCGCTCGGCCAGCCCCACCGTCACCCGAAGGATGTCGGCCATGACGTCGTCGTAGGCGATGCGATGCGGCCGCGTACGAGGCTGTGTGCCACCCGCGTGCGTGCACACGATCCCCACCCCGTACCGCCCGGCGACCTCGGCGAGCCGCGGATCGACCCCGCCCCACGCGTCGTTCAGCAGGTCCGCGCCGACCTCGCACACGGCCTCGCCCACCTCGTGCCGCCAGGTGTCGACGCTGATGATCACGTCGGGGAAGCGGCGCCGCACCTCGGCGACGAATCCGACGGTCCGCCGCGCCTCCTCCTCGGCTGTCACCTCCTCGCCCGGCCCGGCCTTGACCCCGCCGATGTCGATGATGGCGGCTCCCTCGGACACCGCCTGCTCCACGCGCGCGAGGGCCGGCTCGTCGCGGAAGGTGGCCCCCTGGTCGTAGAAGGAGTCCGGGGTCCGGTTCACGATCGCCATGATCACCGGCTCGTGCGCGTCGAACTCGCGCCTGCCCAGCCTGAGCATCCCCTGTGACCTCTCCCAGTAGTTGTCGCTGTCGGACCGCCTGCGACCCTAACGGTCAGAGTCGCATGGCACGATCGGTGCCTGACACTTACCGTGCCGACGCGCCCCGCGTCGGCATCAGAGCGTGGGGACCTCAGAGATGTTCATGTTCCTGTTCCTGGTCGTCGCCCTCGTCGTCGTGGTCGGCGCGGTCACCCTCTCCGTGGTGGGAGGCGGTGACAACGGCGCGCTTCCCGACGCGTTGCCGGAGCGTCTGCGGGACCCGCTGCCCCTGGACCGTCCCGTGCACCGGGGCGACGTGGAGGCACTGCGCTTCCCCCTGACCCTGCGCGGCTACCGGATGGCCGACGTGGACGACGCCCTGGCCCGCCTCGGCGCCGAACTGGCCGAGCGGGACGCCCGGATCGCCGACCTGGAGGCCGCGCTGGCCGGGGCCCGCTCGATCCCGGCGTCCTCCCCGGCCACCTCCCTGGAGAAGCCCGCGGAGGAGGACCACCGGTGAGTGACGCCCTGAAGGGGGCGGACGGGGCCCTGCGCTGCCCCTGGGCCCTGTCGACCGAGGACTACGTGGCCTACCACGACGAGGAGTGGGGCCGTCCGGTCCACGGCGACGACGCGCTGTACGAGCGGCTGTGTCTGGAGGCCTTCCAGTCGGGTCTGTCCTGGATCACGATCCTGCGTCGACGTGAGGGCTTCCGAGCCGCCTTCGCGGGCTTCAGGATCGCCGACGTGGCGACTTTCACGGACGCCGACAAGGAGCGCCTCCTCGCCGACACGGGGATCATCCGCAACCGCGCCAAGATCGAGGCGACGGTCGCCAACGCGCGCGTGCTGGTCGACTGGGCGCCGGGCGAACTGGACGACCTGATCTGGTCCTTCGCCCCCGACCCGGACACGCGCCCGGCCCCGAAGACGCTGTCCGACGTCCCGGCCGTGACCGACGAGTCGACCGCCCTCTCCAAGGCCCTCAAGAAGCGAGGAATCCGCTTCGTGGGCCCCACGACGGCGTACGCCCTGATGCAGGCGTGCGGCCTGGTCGACGACCACTTGGCGGACTGCGCGTCCAGAGCCACCCGATGACCCGACCCACCCGATGACCCGACCCACCCCCCCCGCTACCGGCCCAGGTACTTCGGCCTCTCCTTGTCGACGAACGCCTGCACAGCGATCAAGTGGTCCTCGGAGGACCCGGCCCGCGACTGCAGCTCGTCCTCCTTCTCCAGCGTCTCGTCCAAAGAGTGCGTGAGCCCGAAGGCGAGGGACTCCTTGAGCGCGGCGTACGCCAGAGTCGGCCCCTCGGCCAGCCCGCGGGCGACCTTCACGGCCTCCGCGGCCAGTTCGGCGAAGGGCACGATCCGATTCGCGATCCCCAGCTCGTACGCCTCCTGCGCGGTGATGCTGCGCGGGAAGAGCAGCAGGTCGGCGGCTCGGGAGGGGCCGACGACCCGGGGGAGCGTCCAGGAGATCCCGGAGTCGGCGGTGAGCGCGACCCCGGCGAAGGACGTGTTGAAGGAGGCCGTGTCGGCGACGACGCGGTAGTCCGCGGCGAGCGCGAATCCGAAACCCGCTCCGGCCGCGACGCCGTTGACGGCCGCCACCACCGGCTTCGCCGCGCCGGTCAGGGCCCGCACGATCGGGTTGTAGTGCTCCTGGACCGTGCTCATGACGCCCTCGCCCGAGCCCGACTCGCGCGCCGCCAGCAGGCCGCCGACGTGTTCCTTGAGGTCCTGGCCCACACAGAACGCCCGGTCGCCCGCGGCGGTGAGCAGCACGGCCCGTACGGACTCGTCCGCCGCGGCCGACCGCGCCGCCTCCCGGAGGGCGACCTTGGTGCCGGTGTTCATCGCGTTCATCGCCTCGGGGCGGTTCAGCGTGATCGTCGCGAGTCCGTCGCTCACCTCGTAGAGCACGGTGTCGGCCATGATGGTCCCCTCAGGTGTCGCGGCTCCGTCGTACCCGTCGGTACGTACTGCTTCCGAGGACAGCATGGCGGAGATCATGAGGGGTGGCGGGGTTCGTACATGTGACCTGCGTCAAAGAATTCCGGTGTCCGAAAGTCCATGCGGTGGCGCAGTATCGCAGCCACACCGCCGAATTGGGTGGTTTTGATCGAGCGCGTTGCGCAAGCGATGCCGACTGATGTTGGTCATCGGGTCCTGAGATGCGGGATAATGGCTTGGAAGCAATGTGTTCGATGCCGGTGACGCGTGTCCGACGAGAGGATGCGTGCCCTTCAATGGGGCCGTCGGCGACGATGAGCTGGTTTCAGGAAGGGGAACGAGCATGGCGGCCATGAAGCCGCGAACGGGCGATGGCCCGCTCGAGGTGACCAAGGAGGGGCGGGGCATCGTCATGCGCGTTCCGCTCGAAGGCGGCGGACGGCTCGTCGTCGAGCTGACCCCCGACGAGGCTGACGCGCTCGGCGACGCCCTCAAGAAGGTCGTCGGCTGACGCGGAACGCGACCATACCCTTCCACTGCCCCGGCATCCACGCGATGCCGGGGCAGTGGTGTCCCACGGGACCGTGAGGGATCACAGGGGGCTTCCCGGGCTTCGAAGGCCGCAGGGAATGCAAAGGGGAATGGCAAGGGGGAAGGCAAGGGCCGTAAGGGATTCGAGGGGTTACGGGGCGTCCGGGCGGGACGGGATCAGCGCTTGACCGCGCACAGCAGGCCGTCGCCGACCGGCAGCAGCGAGGGAACCAGCTCCTGGCTCTCGCGGATCGCGCGCAGCAGTTCGCGCAGCCGCAGCACCTCCGTGGGCTGCGGGCCCGACTCCACGGTCCGCCCGTTCGCGAAGACGCCCTCGAAGACGACGAGGCCGCCCACCCTGAGCAGGCGCAACGATTCAGCGAGGTAGTCGAGGCACTCCAGCCGGTCACCGTCGCAGAAGACGAGGTCGTACCCCGCGTCCGCGAGCCGGGGCAGCACGTCCAGCGCGCGGCCCGGGATGAAGCGGGCCCGGTTGCTGGCGAAGCCGGACGCGCGGAAGGCCTGGCGGGCGAACTGCTGGTGCTCCGGCTCCGGATCCACGGTCGTCAGTACGCCGTCCGGCCGCATCCCGTGCAACAGATGAATACCGGAGACTCCGGTTCCCGTACCGATCTCCGCGACCGCCTTGGCGTCCACGGTGGCGGCGAGCAGTCGCAGCGCGGCGCCCGTGCCGGGCGACACCGAGCGCAGGCCTGCTTCCCGGGCCCGGTCCCGGGCCCAGTGCAGTGCCTCGTCCTCGGCGACAAAGGCGTCGGCGAACGCCCAGCTCGTCAGCCGGTTGCCGGTAATGGCCCTCTCCTGTCCCCGTGGTTGCCTGGGCGTGACTGTATCCGTTGCCGCCGGGAACCCGCAGATGGGACCAGGCGTTTAGAGAGGGTGGGGATCGAGGACGGGGAACTGCACGGGGGTGGCGTATGGAGCAGGACGGCCGGCGAGTGCCGGCGCAGCCATATGAGCGCGTATCAATTTCTCGTAAAACCGCTTATCCGGAGCTAACGGGCGAGGTGGCTATGGTAGGGGCTCCACTGGACACCACCAGAGCCGACAGGGGAGGTGCGGCTGAACCTGTGGATCGAGGAGGGGTGCTCCGGCGCCTGCTCAGATCGTCGGGGGAGCCGAAATCCGTGAACAACACTGCTGACCGATCCCGCATCGCTGACTCCGCTCAGACCGCGACCTTCACGTCCGACGCGGACTCGCAGGCGTGGACTCCCCCCACGTGGGAGGAGATCGTCAGCACGCACAGCGGCCGGGTGTACCGGCTCGCGTACCGCCTGACGGGCAACCAGCACGACGCCGAGGACCTGACGCAGGAAGTCTTCGTCCGGGTCTTCCGCTCCTTGTCGACCTACACCCCCGGCACGTTCGAGGGCTGGCTCCACCGCATCACCACGAACCTCTTCCTGGACATGGTCCGCCGCAAGCAGCGCATCCGTTTCGACGCGCTCGGCGACGACGCGGCCGAGCGCCTGCCCAGCCGTGAGCCCTCCCCGCAGCAGGTCTTCAACGACACGCACTTCGACGCGGACGTCCAGCAGGCCCTCGACACCCTCGCGCCGGAGTTCCGCGCGGCGGTCGTCCTCTGTGACATCGAGGGACTCTCGTACGAGGAGATCGCCGCGACCCTGGGCGTCAAGCTCGGTACGGTCCGCAGCCGCATCCACCGCGGCCGCTCCCAGCTCCGCAAGGCGCTCGCCCACCGTTCTCCCGAGGCCCGTGCCGAGCGCCGCGGTTTCGCGGTGACCGGAGTGCCCGCTCTGGGAGGAGGGGGCGCGAGCGCGTGACTGGATCACGGCTGAATCCTGCCGACGGACCCCTTGCCGAGCAGCATCTCGGCGACCGACTCTCCGCCCTGGTGGACGGTGAGCTGGGGCATGAGGCGCGCGAGCGCGTCCTGTCCCACCTCGCCACCTGTGCGAAGTGCAAGTCGGAGGCCGACGAGCAGCGACGACTGAAGAACGTGTTCGCGGAGGTCGCCCCGCCGCCCCCTTCCGAGAGTTTCCTGGCCAGACTGCAGGGGCTCCCCGGAGGAGGTGACCCGGACGGCGACGGCCCGCGACTGGGCCGGGGAGCGTTCGGAGCGTCCGGAGTCTTCGACATGACACCGGACTCCTTCGGTTACATGCCCTCCGGCCCCCATGCGACCGTGCTGCCCTCGGAGCAGCGCGGATTCCGCATCCATGACATCAGCCGGCGCGAGGCCGAGCGCTCCGCCTCCCGGGGACTGCGCTTCGCGGCCGCCGCGGCCGGTGCCGTCTCGCTGGCCGCGATCGCGCTCGGCGGGGTGTCGACCGGCGTCCCGGCCGACACCGCGGACGCGCGCGGCGGATCGGGCACGGGAAGCAACGTGACCCCGATGCGCACGTCGAGCACGACCGGTGCCACCGGTTCGGACTCGCAGCGCCGCCGGTCCCTCGCACCGCTGCTCGCCCAGGGACAGCGTTCCTTCGGCGCCGAGGGAGGCGCGCAGACCGAGATGTCCGCGCCGCTGCTGCCCGGTGTGCCGGCTCCCGGACTGCCCCCGGCCGGCGAGCGGGACAAGGGCTCGGTGCACGCGCTGACCACCCCCGTGGTGGCGGGCGCCGCCGCGATGTCCCCACTCATACGTCCGTTCGCGCCGGCCCCGAAGGTCACGCTGACCACATGGTCGTCGGGACCGGAGTTCGAGGCGTCCGTGCTGTCGGCCGTGCCGTCGTTCGACCCGTCCGCCTCACCCGCTCCTTCCTCCTCGGGCTGAACCGGCCCTCTGCGCGGCGGCCCGCGAACCTGGTTGAATCCAGGGATGGGCCGCGCCCGCCGCTGGGATCCGGGCGCGGAGGTCGAGACGACGCGGCGACCGCCGACATGCCGTGCCGCGGGTCAGGTGTGGGGAGAGCATGGACGAGGGGAAGCCCACGAAGCCGAAGTGGTGGAGCCGGCCACGCACCCCCGTGCCGGATTCCGTTTCGGCGGACCCGGTTTCCACGGGGGACGGTGCGAGCGGGTCGCACGGGGGAGACATGGACGGCGACTTCGAGCTGGAGAAGCCCGCTGGTACGGGCGCGGGCGCGACCGCTGTCGCGGGTGCGGGACATCCGGCCGACGGGCCGTTCCCGGGTGACGTGAGCGGTGGCACGGTCGGTGGTGCGAGCGCGCCCGCCCCCGGTGAGCGGCCCAGGCCCCTGCACGATCCGGACCCCTACAGCACACCGCCGTACGGCGGGCCCGGCCCCTGGGCGCCCGCCCCGCCGGTGCAGCACCCCGGAACACCCGCGCACGGCACGACGGTGAAGGCCGTGGCGCCACCCCAGGACGCTCCCCTGGAGGCCGCACCCGGAGCCGCCGCCCCTGCGCCTGCAGCGGCTCTGCACGAGCCCGCCCCGCACGCGCCTGTCACTCACGCGCCCGCCGGTCATACGTCCGCCGGCCATACACCTGCTCCTCACACGCCTGCTCCTCATGTGCCCGCTCCTCATGTGCCGGCGCCGCAGACGCCCATCCCGCACCATGGCTCCGCCCCGCACCAGGCCTCCACCCCACAGGACCCGGCCCCGCAGGACCCCGCTCCCCACGCCCCCTGGCAGAACTACGACCCCTGGGCCGCCGCGCCCCTCCAGCACCACGGAGCCGCCGCCGAGGCGCCGAGCGGGCGCCGCAGGCGGACCAGGCGCGCCCTGGTCCTCGGCGCCGCACTGCTCGCCCTCGTCTCAGGAGGCGTAGGAGGGGCCGTGGGCGCCTATCTGGAGCGCACCGGGGGGATCGACGACGTAGAGCTGCCACAGGCCGGAGCCGAGGCCAGGGGACGGGCACCGGACAGCGTGGCGGGTATCGCGGCCAGCGCGCTGCCCAGCGTGGTGACGCTGCACGTGAGCGGCTCGGAGGCGCAGGGCACCGGCACCGGGTTCGTCCTCGACCGGCGCGGCCACATCCTCACCAACAACCACGTCGTCGAACCGGCGGACGGCAGCGGCGAGATATCGGTGACCTTCAGCGGCGGCGAGACCGCCAAGGCCGAGGTCGTGGGCCACGACAGCGGCTACGACCTCGCCGTGGTCAAGGTCAGCGGCGTCAGCGGCCTCAAGCCCCTCTCGCTCGGCAACTCCGACAGCGTCCAGGTCGGCGACCCCGTCGTCGCCATAGGCGCGCCCTTCGACCTGGAGAACACCGTCACCGCGGGCATCATCAGCGCCAAGGAGCGCCCCATCACGGCGGGCGGCGAGGAGGGCGACGGCAGCGACATCTCGTACGTGGACGCGCTGCAGACGGACGCCCCGATAAACCCCGGCAACTCCGGCGGCCCTCTGGTCGACTCCAAGGCCCGGGTCATCGGCATCAACAGCGCCATCCGCTCCGCCGACAGCGGCTCCGACCTGGAGGGCGGTCAGTCCGGTTCGATCGGGCTGGGCTTCGCCATCCCCATCAACCAGGGCAAGCGCGTCGCCGAGGAGCTCATCAACACGGGCCGGGCGACCCACCCGGTGATCGGCGTGACGCTCGACATGGAGTACTCAGGCGACGGCGCCCGCGTCGGCACCAAGGGCAACGACGGCGGCTCGGCGGTCACGCGAGGCGGCCCGGGCGCCCGGGCCGGCATCAGGGCCGGCGACGTCATCACCCAGGTCGACGGCCGGCGGGTGCACTCCGGCGAGGAGCTCATCGTCAAGACGCGTTCCCACCGGCCCGGCGACCGGCTTGAGCTGACGCTGGAGCGCGACGGGAGGGAGCGGAAGGTCACCCTCGTCCTCGGCTCGGCCGACGGGAACTGACCCGGTGGGCGGCCGATGCGTACAGCGGGTGAACCGGGCCGGAAGCGGGCGCGGACGGCGGATCACGAATCCGACAGGAACTTCACAGGAAACCGCCCGGCCCCCTGCCCCACAAGGCAAACAACCGGGAAAACCCGCCGCGCACAGGCGGTCCGGAGGCCCAGGACAGTACCGGACGGACAGGAACCCCGGGTACCGTGGACCCGGCCCGGACCACGTACGACCTGCCGAGCGCCGAGGACATCACAAGGAGCTGCAAGGTGTTCAATGACATAGGAGCGCTTGAGCTGGTCACGCTCGTTGTCCTTGCCGTGCTCGTCTTCGGTCCGGAGAAGCTCCCGAAGATGATCCAGGACGTCACGCGGACCATTCGCAAGATCCGTGAGTTCTCGGAGAGCGCCAAGGCGGACATCCGCGAGGAGCTGGGACCGGAGTTCAAGGACTTCGAGTTCGAGGACCTCAACCCCAAGACGTTCATCCGCAAGCAGCTGGACAACGACGAGCTGGGGCTCAAGGAGATCCGTAACGGCTTCGACCTGAAGAAGGAGATGGCCGAGGTCACGGACGCCGTGCACGGCCGCGAGTCCGAGACACCGTCCTCCTCCACTCCTTCGTCGGGCTCCACCGGCGGGACCGTCGACATGACGAAGAAGCGCGAGAAGCTCGCGCCGGAGGAGCACCCGCCGTTCGACGCCGACGCGACCTGACGCTTCCCGGGTCCCGTCCGGGGCGTACGCCCGCGGTCCGTTCCCGGGCGGCGCGCCCGCCGTCCGGAAAGCGCTTCACTTTCAGTCGAACGCCGTCCGTCTCCCCGTACTTCGCCTGGGTTCCGACCTGTTCATGACCCGTTCGGGATGGGCCGGATCAGGTGCGTATGTGAGCCATGTGCCGACCGGTTTCCCGGTCCGCCGCGGACCTGTGGCTATCCTGCCTAGTTGTTGTGCGGACCGGAAGGACGCCCGAAGGGGGGCGGGCCGCCCGGTCCGACCAGAGCGAGGAGGCGTACGGGCAGATGGAGACGACAAGTCGGGTAGGCGCGCAGGCGCCGGCTGCGGAGGGTGGACAACAGCTCCCCTCCGCCCGGCGTACGGTCGACGGCTACCTGCTGGCGCCCTTCCCGTGGTACGGCCTCGACGAGGCGTTCACGGGTCCGCGCTGGCTGATGCAGGTCGGCGCCGCGGCCGACGGAGCCATCGAACACGGCTCGATCGGGCACGGTGACGAACCGTCGGTACGCAGTGAGTCCACCGAGGACAAGGAGCGGTTCGCGGTCGTGGTGACCGTCGCGGCCAACCCCGTGCGGCGCAGCGCCGACGGTACGGGGCTGCTGGAGGCCACCTCGGTGTCCTCCGCGGCCTGGCTCGCCGGGGTGGGGCTGCTGTCCTTCACCTGGCCGGGGCAGATGGACCACACCCTGCGCGACGACTGGCTGGACCAGCAGACCGAGACGGCGTGGGTCCTCGCGGACGACCTGTCGGGGTCCGACTGGTCGACGCTGTCCCTTCCCGTGGACGGGGTGCCGACGCCCTTCCACTACAGAGAATCCGAGTTCGGCTGGGTCCTCGCGGGGTCCACGCAGGAAGGGGTTCATGTGGGGGCGTACGGGCGGGGGATGAGCGCGTACGGGGTGGCTTTCGCCATGATCAAGGACATCGGCACGTACGCCTAGGCGGCGGGCTGCGTGGGAGGGGGCGCCGTTTGCTTACGGTGGCCCCTCCCACGCGTGTTACGGCGGGTGCGGGCGGGGGGCCGGGGCCGGTCGTGCGGTTCCCTGCGGGGCTTGCGGCGGATGGGTTGTGCGGGTCTGTGGGGGCTGAGCTGCGCGGTTCCTCGCGCCCCTTGAGGGATTCCGGCCGATGCACCGGGGTCTGTGGGGGCTGGGCTGCGGGCGGTTCCTCGCGGCCCTGAGGCGAAAGGCTGGTGGGTTGCGCGGGTCCTCGCGCCCTCCGCCGACGACGGGAGGCTGGGGCGCGGCTTCGGTTTTTTGGGGCGCGGGGAACTGCGCGGTCGGCGGTGGTCGGCCCGCACGGTTGCACTTGGCGCAGACATCGCCCGGGCCCCCGCAAGGGGCCCCTCTCAGGGGCGCGGGGAACTGCGCGGCCACCCCGCGGTCGGCCCGCGCAGTTCCACTCGGCCCGGACAGACATCGCCGGGCCCCCGCCAGGGGCCCGGCCCAAGGTCTAGAACTTGTTCCGGGGGGTGATGCCCAGGGACATGCCCGACAGACCCCGCTGCCGCCCCCCGAGCTTGCCGGCGATGGCCCGCAGGGCCGACCCGGCCGGAGAGTCGGGGTCGGTGAGGACGACGGGCCTGCCGTCGTCGCCGCCCTCGCGCAGCCGCACGTCGATGGGAATGGAACCGAGCACAGGCACGGTCGCCCCCGTGGTGCGGGTCAGCCCGTCGGCGACCGACTGCCCTCCGCCCGTGCCGAAGATGTCGACCATCTCGTCGCAGTGGGGGCACGGCATGCCCGCCATGTTCTCGACCACGCCGACGATCTTCTGGTGGGTCTGTACGGCGATCGAGCCGGCCCGCTCGGCGACCTCGGCCGCGGCCTGCTGAGGCGTCGTCACGACGAGGATCTCCGCGTTCGGGACGAGCTGCGCGACCGAGATCGCGATGTCGCCCGTACCCGGCGGCAGGTCCAGGAGCAGGACGTCCAGGTCGCCCCAGTACACGTCCGCGAGGAACTGCTGCAGGGCGCGGTGGAGCATCGGGCCGCGCCACACGACCGGCGCGTTGCCGGGGGTGAACATGCCGATCGAGATGACCTTCACGCCGTGCGCCGACGGCGGCATGATCATGTTCTCGACCTGGGTCGGGTGGCCGTCGGCGCCGAGCATGCGCGGCACGGAGTGGCCGTAGATGTCGGCGTCCACGACACCGACCTTGAGGCCGTCCGCGGCCATCGCCGCCGCGAGGTTGACCGTCACGGACGACTTGCCGACGCCGCCCTTGCCGGAGGCGACCGCGTACACGCGTGTGAGCGAGCCGGGTTTGGCGAAGGGGACCTCCCGCTCGGCCTGGCCGCCGCGCAGCGCGGACGCCAGATCCTTGCGCTGCTCGTCGCTCATCACGTCCAGCGTGACGTCGACGCGCGTGACGCCCTCAAGGCGTGCGACGGCCTCGGTCACGTTGTTCGTGATGGTCTCGCGCATGGGGCACCCGGAGACAGTCAGGTACACCGCGACCGCAACCGAACCGTCCGCACCGATCTCAACCGATTTGACCATCCCCAGCTCGGTGATGGGTCGCTGGATCTCGGGGTCGTTCACCGTCGACAGTGCTTCACGCACCGCGTCTTCCGTAGCCATGGTGTCGATGGTACGGCGCCCGGCCCGGGGGCCGGAAAGCCCCGTCACCGGTCGTCTACGTCACGTCTCCGCGGGTGTTCTGCCGGGAATACGCCCCGGCCCTCGCCGGGCCCGCCGCCGTACCCGTCGGAACGCCGGTCGTCCAGCTCCTTGACCAGGTCCTCCAGCTCGGAGCGGATCCAGTCCCGGGTGGCGACCTCGCCGAGTCCCACGCGCAGCGCGGCGATCTCCCGGGTCAGGTACTCGGTGTCCGCGATCGACCGCTCGTTCTGCTTGCGGTCCTGTTCGAGATTGACCTTGTCGCGGTCGTCCTGCCGGTTCTGCGCGAGGAGGATCAGCGGGGCGGCGTACGAGGCCTGGAGCGAGAGCATCAGGGTCAGGAAGATGAAGGGGTAGTTGTCGAAGCGCAGATCGCGGGGCGCGGACACGTTCCACACCACCCACAGGATGATGACGAACGTCATCCAGACGATGAACCGGCCCGTGCCCAGGAACCGCGCGATCCGCTCGGAGAGCCGTCCGAAGGCCTCCGGGTCGTACTCGGGCAGGAACCTGCGCCGCGGCGGCTGCGGCTGGTCGAGCCGCAGGCGCGGCCGGGCGGCGGCACCGGTCCCGGTGGCGGCCCGTTCGCGGGCCTCGCGCTCAGGAGCCATCGGGGACCTCCTCGGCGCCGGATCCGACCGGCTCCTCGTCCAAGTGGAACTCCCGCTCCCGCCAGTCCTCGGGCAGCATGTGGTCGAGGACGTCGTCCACGGTGACCGCGCCGAGCAGTGAGCCGCTCTCGTCGACGACGGGCGCCGCGACCATGTCGTACGTGGCGAAGAAGCCGGCCACGACGGGCAGTACGGCCTCCGGGTCCAGCGGCTGCAGATCGTCGTCGATGATCGAGCCCACGAGCGTGTACGGCGGATCGCGGAGCAGGCGCTGGAAATGGACCGTCCCCAGGTACTTGCCGGTCGGGGTCTCGTCCGGCGGGCGGCACACGTACACCTGGGCGGCCAGCGCGGGGGAGAGGTCGGGGTTGCGCACCCGGGCGAGCGCGTCCGCGACGGTCGCGTCGGGCCGCAGCACGATCGGCTCGGTCGTCATCAGACCGCCCGCCGTGCGCTCCTCGTACGCCATCAGCCGCCGGACGTCCGCCGCGTCGTCCGGGCGCATCAGAGCCAGCAGACGCTCCTTGTCCTCCTCCGGCAGCTCGCCGAGCAGGTCGGCCGCGTCGTCGGGGTCCATGGCCTCCAGGACGTCCGCGGCACGCTCCTCCTTGAGCTTGCCGAGGATCTCGATCTGGTCGTCCTCCGGGAGCTCCTCCAGGACGTCGGCGAGCCGGTCGTCGTCCAGGGCCGCGGCGACCTCGGCGCGCCGCTTCGCGGACAGATGGTGCAGGACGTTCGCGAGGTCGGCGGGGCGCAGCTGCTCGAAGGTGGCGAGCAGGTTCTCGGCGCCCTGCCCGTGCTCCTCCAGCGAGAACCCGGTGACGGCCGACCACTCGACGGTCAGCGTCTCGCCCTTGGCCCGCCGGAACGTGCTGCCCGCCCGCCCCTTCCGTACGAAGACCCGGTCGATCTCCCAGTCGCGGCGGGCGGGCAACTGCTGGATGGAGACGTCCAGGACGGTGACCGTTTCGGGCGGTTCCCCGGTCTCCCCGAGCGTGACGCGCCGGTCGAGGAGCTCGCCGAGCACGAGCCGTTCGGTGGGGCGCTGCTCGAAACGGCGGACGTTCAGTACGCCGGTGGTGATGACCTGGCCCGACTCGATGCCGGTCACCCGGGTCATGGGCAGGAAGATGCGGCGCCGGGTGGACAGCTCGACGACGAGGCCGAGCAGCCGTGGGGGCCGCCGTCCGACGCGCAGCATGGCGACGAGGTCGCGCACGCGTCCCACCTGGTCGCCGTTGGGGTCGAAGACGGCGATACCGGCGAGGTGCGAGACGAAGATCCTGGGGGCGCCTGCCGCCATCCGGGCGCCTCCTTCTTCGTACGGGCTTCGGTTCGGGCGTTATGGAGTGTCATGTCCGCTCGGGTGGGCTTCAGGCTAGCCCGTCCCGGTCGGATACGCCCTGGTGAGCGGTGCGGACGGACTGACTCCGAGTGGCGTAGTGGGCCCCGGTACGCTGCGGTACGCCGTTGAGGACAACCGCACGAGAGGCAGCGCCACCTGTGACTGCGATTCCCCGGGGACGAACCCGTAAGGCCGCGTTGGCGAGGGCAGTGTGCGCGCTCTTCGTGGCGGGGGCAGGGGTGACGGGGTGCGGCGGTGAGGATCCGGACGCGGGGACGAACGGGGTCGGGAAACTTCCCCCCGCCAAGATCCAGAGCCGGACCCAGTCGGCCGCGAAGGCCGCCGAGACGGTACGGCTGTCCGGAGCCGTGGTCAGCAACAAGCGGACCTACAAGCTGGACATGCAGCTCAAGAAGGACGGCGGTACGGGATCGGTCACCTCGAAGGGCGTGACGTTCCGCCTGCTGCGGGTGGACGAGCACCTCTTCATCAACGCCGACGCGGACTTCTGGACCCACCAGGACGGCAAGAGCGACGACAGTACGTCCGACACGGCCGCGGCGGGGAAGCTGGAGGGCATGTACGTGAAGGTCCCCAAGGGTGACCCCGCGTACCGGCAGCTCAGTGTCTTCACCGACAAGGACGTGCTGCTCGACGGGCTGCTCTCCCTGCAGGGGGAGCTCGCCACCGACGGTCACCACGAGCTGAACGGCACCCGCACGATTCGCCTCACCAGCGACAAGGGCTCCGGCGGTCAGATCGACATCTCCCTGGAGGGCAAGCCGTATCCCCTGCTGCTGGTGCGGGCCGGTGACGCGGGCACGATCCGTCTGACCGACTGGGGCAAGGACTTCGCGCTGAAGGCGCCGGACAAGGCCGACACGGTGGACTACGGCCAACAGCTCCCACCGTCCTGACCCTCCGCCTGCCGCCGCGGCGGCGAGGGCCGTGGGCGGGTATCCGGCTGCGGGCCGGTGGGGGTGCCCGCGCAGTTCCCCGCGCCCCTGAAAGGCCGTGGGCGGGTGCGGGCCCGCTGTGGCTGGCCGCGCAGTTCCCCGCGCCCCTCAAGGCAAAGACTGCGCCGTTCCCCGCGCCCCTGAAAAGCGGGGCTGCGCCCCTGCCTTTCGCCCTTTGGGGGCGCGGGGAACGGCGCGGCCAGCCCTCACGCGCCCGCAGGCGAAAGCGTCTTTGGGGGCGCGGGGAACTGCGCGGGCAACCCTCATGCGCCCGCAGGCGAAAGCGTTTTTGGGGGCGCGGGGAACTGCGCGAGCAACCCCCACCGGCCTCGCAGCCGAACACCCACCCCCACCCGCGAAGCGCAGCGCTCAGCGCCCCCGCTTCTTGAAGAGCAACCGCTGCAACCCCGCCGGCGCAGCCTGCCGCGTGGTCGCCGACGTGGGCACAGGCGCCGCCGCCAAGGACCCCTCGGGCAACGCCGCGGTCGAACCCGTCGGCGTCAGCCGAAGAACCCGGCACTCGCGAGCCCACCGCTCCGTCATGGCCTCACCGTCGGGCGCGTTCAACCGCTTCCCCTTCAGCTCGCCGACGGCAACGGCCCACTCCTCGGACCCGGGAGCCAGCTCCACGACCGCCGCGGTCCAGGAGACCAGCCGCCCGCCCTTGTCCTTGCTGCGGACCGTGACGACTGCTTCCCGGCCGTCCACGAGCCCGGGCAGCGGCTGCTCACCGGGACCGTCCCCGACGAGGCACACCGCCCCGTCGTGCCATACGTGCCACAGCGCACGCGTCGGCGCTCCCTGGTCCTGGGGATCCAGCGACGGGACACCGCTTCCCCGCACCCAGATGAGCCCGGACTTCTTGGTGGCCTCCTCGACAAGGGCCTGTTCGGCAAGAGCCTGATCCGTCATGAGGGCCACCCTAGCGGTGGCCCCGTACGGCCCCTCAGAGCCAGCCGTTGCGCTTCAGCGTCCGGTGGATCCCCAGGCAGAGCACCACCGTGATGCCCATGATCGCGGGGTATCCGTACCGCCAGTGCAGCTCGGGCATGTGCTCGAAGTTCATGCCGTAGACCCCGCACACCATCGTCGGCACGGCGACGATCGCCGCCCAGGACGTGATCTTGCGCATGTCCTCGTTCTGCGCGACGGACGCCTGCGCGAGGTTGGCCTGCAGGATCGAGTTGAGCAGCTCGTCGAAGGCGACGACCTGCTCGTGCACCCGCGCCAGGTGGTCGGCGACATCCCGGAAGTACTTCTGGATGTCGGGGTCGACCAGCCGCATCGGCCGCTCGCTCAGCAGCTGCATGGGCCGCATCAGCGGCGACACGGCGCGCTTGAACTCCAGGACCTCACGCTTGAGTTGGTAGATCCGGGCGGAGTCGACACCGCGCGACACCCCGCCCCGGCGGCCGGGCGAGAACACCTCGGTCTCGACGTCGTCGATGTCGTCCTGCATGGCGTCCGCGACCGCGATGTAGCCGTCCACGACATGGTCGGCGATGGAGTGCAGTACGGCGGAGGGGCCTTTGGCGAGCAGCTCGGGGTCGTCCTGCAGCCGGTGCCGCAGCGCCCGCAGCGAGCCCTGCCCGCCGTGCCGCACGGTGATGAAGAAGTCCCGCCCGGTGAAGCACATCACCTCGCCGGTCTCCACGACCTCGCTGGTGGCGGTGAGTTCGTCGTGCTCGACGTAGTGGATGGTCTTGAAGACGGCGAACAGGGTGTCGTCGTACCGCTCCAGCTTGGGCCGCTGGTGGGCGTGGACGGCGTCCTCGACGGCGAGCGGGTGCAGCCCGAACTCGGCTGCCACGCCCGAGAATTCGTCCTCGGTGGGCTCGTGCAGGCCGATCCACGCGAACCCTCCGTCGCGCCGCACCTGACGGATCGCCATACGTGGCGTGAGGCTGTCGTCGGACGGCAGGCGGACGCCGTCGCGGTAGACCGCGCAGTCCACGACGGCCGAACTCTCCGCGGCGGACCGGGTGGTGTCGTACGCGCCGCCGTCCTTGCGGAGCGAGGGGCGGACCGCGGCACGCAGGTTGTGGATCATCGACATGGGTGGCTCCTTCGCGAACGAAGGCCGCCGACGACGGTTGGAACTGCCCGGAATGGGGACGTCCTGACTGCGGATGTTTGGCACGTCCACAAAGCGGGGAGCACCGCACCGTCACGGTGGCGGCTTCGCTACTGATACAGATCAGAAAAATTCAGACAGATCAGGGAAAACGAAGTGCTCTTCCGTGGTGTACCGGACCGGCCATGACGCGAGTGCGGGAAACGACACGAGCGCGAGAGGTGGCAGCCGGCAGAGCGTGAGCTCGGGAAGCTGAGAGGAACTCAGCAGCCGGAAGAGCGGGTGGTACTACCTGGTCGACTTCGATCCATGGAGCCCCACCTCCTCCGGCCGGTCCCCCGTAGGGGAGGTCCATCCCCCGCAGGGGAGTCTCATGCGTCGAGACGTGGGCCGGGACTTGAGAGCGACGCTTCTGCGTGCTGCCCCGGCCAGCGGCCAAGAGTATCAGCCGACTGAAGTGTCAAGTCGTCGCTTTGCCCGCTGCTGACGAGTTCTATGCTCGGCGCATGGTTGATGTTCTTGCTCTGGTGGAAGCCCGTTTGCGCAGCGCGCTGGGCGAACCGGACGCGCGCGCAGCGGTGACCTTCCTCGGCACCGACCGCATCGAGGTGCTCCGTTTCACGGACCTGGACACCTCCGGTACGGCCCCCACCGGGATCGTCCGGTACGCGACGCTCGGCATGTCCGCCCAGCCGATGGCGGACCCCACGGCGGTCGTCGTGGACCCGGTCGCGGGACCGCGCGCCGAGCTGGTCCTGTCGGTGCGGGCAGGTGCCGTCGACACCGACAAGGTGCTCCGCCCCCTCGCCGTACTGGCCGCGTCCCCGCAGGTCGAGGGCCTGGTCGTGGCCCCGGGAGCCTCGCTCGACGTGGGCGATCCGCTGTGGCCGGGCGCCCCCTTCACCTCCGTCCTGGTCGCCGAGCCGGGCGGCCTGGTCGAGGATCTGGAACTCGACGCACCCCTGGACCCCGTACGGTTCCTGCCGCTGCTGCCCATGACGCCGAACGAGGCCGCGTGGAAGCGGGTGCACGGCGCGGGGGCGCTCCAGGAGCGCTGGCTGGCAAGCGGAACGGACCTGCGCGATCCCGCACGCAAGTCCGTTTCCCTGGACTGACCCCCCAACGGCCGACCAGAACCGGTCAGTTGGGTATCTCACACTCGGTGAAGGCTGTGGGTGCGGGGCTCAGTTCGCGAAGACGGTGACACCGTCCTCCACCGCGTGCCGCTCCTCCAGCTCCTCCGCCTCGTGCGTGAGCGCGTCCCGGCGTACGAGGACCACGAGCGCGCCCAGTGCCGCCGTGACCGCCGCGACCACGAACGGGATGTGGATGTCGGTCCACCCCTCGATCCTCGGCGCGAAGAAGGGCGCCGCGGCGGCCGCGAACCAGCGCACGAAGTTGTAGCCGGCGCTCGCCACCGGTCGGGGCGCGTCCGACACCCCGAGGGCGAGTTCCGTGTAGACGGTGTTGTTCACGCCGATGAAGGCGCCGGAGACGATCGTGCAGACGACCGCCGTGGTGTGGCTGCCGTAGCCGAGGACGAGCACGTCGGCCGCGAGCAGCACCAGCGAGCCGCCCAGCACCTTCAGCGAGCCGAACCGGGCCTGCACGCGCGGCGCCACGAGCACCGAGAACACCGCGAGCAGCACACCCCAGGCGAAGAAGACCGCGCCGGACTTGTACGGGGTCATGTTCAGCACGAACGGGGTGAAGGCCAGCACCGTGAAGAACGTGTAGTTGTAGAAGAAGGCGGAGGCGGCGACCGAGGCGAGGCCGCCGTGGCCGAGCGCCTTGAGCGGGTCGAGCAGGCCTGTCTTCCGCGCGGGCCTCGGCTGGTCCTTGAGGAACACCGTGATGCACAGGAACCCGATCGCCATCAGGAACGCGGTGCCGAAGAACGGGTAGCGCCAGCTCGCGTCACCGAGCAGCGCGCCCAGCAGGGGTCCGCAGGCCATGCCGAGGCCCAGGGCGGACTCGTACAGCAGGATCGCCGCGGCGCTGCCGCCGGCCGCCGCGCCGACGATGACGGCGAGGGCGGTGGAGACGAAGAGGGCGTTGCCGAGGCCCCAGCCCGCCCGGAAGCCGACGAGTTCGCCGACCGAGCCCGATGTGCCGGACAGTCCGGCGAAGACCACGACCAGCGCGAGGCCGAGAAGCAGGGTCCGGCGGCCGCCGATCCGGCTGGAGACGAAGCCTGTGACCAGCATCGCGAGGGCTGTGATCAGGAAGTACGAGGTGAAGAGCAGGGAGACCTGGCCGGCGGTGGCGTCCAGGCCCTTGGCGATGGACGGCAGGATCGGGTCGACGAGGCCGATGCCCATGAAGGCGACGACGGATGCCCCGGCGGTCGCCCAGACCGCCTTCGGCTGACGCAGGAGGCTCGTGGCCCCCGCGTCGAAGGTGTCCCCTTCGGTGGGGCCTCCCGTGCTGCTGTTCATGCCCGCTCCTTCGTACTGCTCGCGGAGAGATGGTTGGCGTATACACATAATAAGTTAGATCGGCTAATGAATGCAAGCTACATCTACTTCTGTGCGGCGGAAGGGCGCGGCGGGCAGGTGACAGGCGCGCGCCGGACGGGTGATCGTCCTTGACGCGGCGAAAGACGGGGAGGACCGTTGTGCCCTATGAGGGGCGAACCCAGTTGCCCGAAGTGTGGTGGCCGGGTCAGGGCTCCCGGCCTCTTTGCCGACTCCTGGCAGTGCGACGTGCACGGCATCGTGCATCCGCTGCAGCCCGTGATCCCGCCCAGCGTCGAGGCGCTCGAAGTGGTCGTGCGCCGTGCGCGCGTGCCGGTGTGGATGCCGTGGCCGCTGCCCGTCGGCTGGCTCTTCACGGGTGCCGCGTTCGCCGGTGACGACCGCAGCGGCGGCCGTGCGACCGCGGTGGCCTGCTCGGGCCCCGGGCCGCTCGGCGGATTCGGGGAGCTGATGCTCGTCGCGGAGGAACTGGGCGTGGGGCTCGGCGCGCGGTACGCGGGCATCGACGGGCTCGACCCGGGCCCGTACATGAACGTCGAGAAGCCCGCCCAGGCGAAGGTGCTGGCCGCGGGGCGGCCGACGCCTCTCTGGCACGTCCCCGGGGTGCCCGGCGACCGGGCGGTCTTCGCCGGTGAGGCGCTCGGGCTGTGGCTGTGGGCGGTCGTGTGGCCCGAGCAGTCGGGAATGATGATGTACGACGAACTGGTGCTGACGGATCTGCGGGACGCCGGCGCGGAAGTGGATCTGCTGCCCATAGGGGCGCTGTCCCCGCGGATCCTGGAACCGTAGGCTCCGCCGGTCGGGCGGCTTCGGGGCCTCGTGCCCCTGAGGGCAGGTGTAGGGGGCGACCCCCTGCCGCGGGTGTGACAGGAGCTGTTCCTGATCCAGTTATCCTTGGACGGTTCCCCTCGTCCTGGCCGTGTCTGGAGTCCGCTCGTGCGCATCGATCTGCACTGCCACTCCAAGGCCTCCGACGGTACGGACACCCCGGCCGAGCTGGTGCGCAACGCGTCGGCGGCCGGTCTGGACGTCGTCGCGCTGACCGACCACGACACCACCCGCGGATACGCCGAGGCCATCGCGGCCCTGCCCGCCGGACTGACGCTCGTGACCGGCGCCGAACTCTCCTGCCGCCTCGACGGCGTCGGCCTGCACATGCTGGCGTACCTCTTCGACCCCGACGAGCCGGACCTGCTCCGCGAGCGCGAACTCGTACGCGACGACCGGGTGCCCCGCGCCCAGGCGATGATCGGCAGCCTGCGGGAACTGGGCGTGCCCATCACCTGGGAGCAGGTGGCGCGGATCGCGGCCGGCGGGTCCGTGGGCCGGCCGCACATCGCCACCGCGATGGTCGAACTGGGTGTGGTGCCCACCGTCTCGGACGCGTTCACCGGCGAGTGGCTCGCCGACGGCGGCCGGGCGCACATCAAGAAGCACGAGTCCGACCCCTTCGAGCTGATCCGGCTGGTCAAGGCCGCGGGCGGGGTGACCGTCTTCGCGCATCCCGCCGCCGCCAAGCGGGGGCGGACCGTGCCGGAGTCCGCGATCGCCGAGCTGGCCGCGGCCGGGCTCGACGGGATCGAGGTCGACCACATGGACCACGACGCGGCCACCCGGGCCCGACTGCGCGGGCTCGCGGGCGAACTGGGGCTGCTGACGACCGGTTCCAGCGACTACCACGGCAGCCGCAAGGCGTGCGAGCTCGGCGAGTACACGACGGACCCCGAGATCTACGCCGAGATCACCCGCCGGGCGACGGGCGCGTTCCCCGTCCCGGGCGCGGGCGGACCCGCGAGCGCGTAACACTCCGCCCGGTGGGGCCCCGCAGGGGCGCGGGGCTGTGCCGATATGCGGCTCCGCCGCGGGGCGAGACCAGCCACGACGCACCCGCGGCGGCCCCGGACGCGTTCACCCCACCCACGTCCGCCCCCCCCACTCACCTTCGACACCTCAGCAAGGCGCAACTCCTCATGTTCGACCTCGCCGTCTTCGGCTCCCTCTTCCTCACCCTCTTCGTGATCATGGATCCCCCCGGGATCACCCCGATCTTCCTCGCGCTGACATCCGGCCGCCCGGCCAAGGTGCAGAAGCGGATGGCCTTCCAGGCCGTCTGCGTGGCCGGCGGGGTCATCGCCGTCTTCGGGCTGCTCGGCCACCAGATCCTGAACTACCTGCACGTGTCGGTCCCCGCGCTGATGATCGCCGGCGGCCTGCTGCTCCTGCTCATCGCGCTCGACCTGCTCACGGGCAAGACGGACGAGCCCAAGCAGACGAAGGACGTCAACGTCGCCCTCGTACCGCTGGGGATGCCGCTGCTCGCCGGCCCCGGCGCGATCGTGTCCGTCATCCTCGCCGTGCAGAAGGCCGACAGCGTGGCGACCCAGGTGTCGGTGTGGGCGGCGATCCTCGCCATCCATGTCGTGCTGTGGATCGTGATGCGGTACTCGCTGCTGATCATCCGGGTCATCAAGGACGGCGGTGTCGTGCTGGTCACACGGCTCGCGGGCATGATGCTCTCCGCGATCGCCGTGCAGCAGATCATCAACGGCGTCACCCAGGTCGTCCAGAACAGCTGAGGTGCGCCCGAAGGGCGGTTGGAGCGCGGTCGGCGGGCGGTTCGCGTGCGGCCGAACGCGAAACCCCCGCCCGGCATCGTGCCGGACGGGGGTTTCGAAGACTGTCGGTGAAGACTGCCGTACAACCGCTGTTATGAGGCCGAGGTGTCGGCCGGGCGGATCCAGAGGCGCTGCCCGATGGCGGCGGCCTGCTGAACGATCCGGTTGACGGAGGCGGCGTCCACGACGGTGCTGTCCACGGGCGTGCCGTCGACGTCGTCGAGTCGCATGATTTCGAAGCGCAAGGGCTTCTCCCTTCGTCTGGTCATCCTCCTGAAGGAGAACTACTGGGTGGGGTGGGTGAGCGAGTCATCTGTGTCCCGCGTTCCCATAGGAGTCAACGGGATGTTTGTCACGAACATTCCCTACGCTAAAGAAAACTTTCGAACGTCTAATTACTTGCGAGTATGGGAACCGCCTGTGTACGCACAGTGACGGCCTGCGACAATGAGGCGCATATGAATGACGACTTCGCGGCAACCGACGACTTCGCCGACCTCGGCGCGCGCATCGACCGCTCGAACGAGCTGCTCCAGCGCATGCTCGCCGAGGTGGCGAAGACGCCGTCGACCCACGCGATCTTCGTCGACGCCGGGTATCTCTACGCCGCCGCGGGCCGGCTCGTGGCGGGGACGGAGGACCGCCGGGCCTTCGAGCTGGACGCCGAGGGGCTCATCGACGCGCTCATCGACCGGGCCCGCACGATCTTCGCGGACAGCAGGCTGCTGCGCGTCTACTGGTACGACGGGGCGCGGCGCCGCATCCACACGGCGGAGCAGCAGTCCATCGCCGAACTGCCCGACGTCAAGGTCCGGCTCGGCAACCTCAACGCCAACAACCAGCAGAAGGGCGTCGACTCCCTGATCCGTTCCGACCTGGAGTCACTGGCCCGGCACCGCGCCATCAGCGACGCGGCGCTCATCGGCGGTGACGAGGACCTGGTCTCGGCCGTCGAGGCGGCACAGGGGTACGGGGCCCGGGTCCATCTCTGGGGCATCGAGGCCCCCGAGGGCCGCAATCAGGCGGAGCCGCTGCTGTGGGAGGTCGACAGCCAGCGCACCTTCGACCTGGACTTCTTCAAGCCGTACGTCGCCCGGCGCACCGGCACCTCGTACGAGACGTCGGCGGTGGCCAGACCCGCCCGGGAGGACGTGCGGTTCGTGGGGGCGCAGATCGCCGCGAAGTGGCTGTCCGAGCGGGGGCGGGAGTCGCTGGCCGAGCTGCTGCCCGGGCATCCGTATCTGCCCGGGCCGGTCGATCAGGAGCTGCTCGTGGAGTCGGAGGGGCTGCTGCAGTACTCGCTGCGCGGGCAGGCCGATCTGCGGCGGGCGCTGCGGGACGGGTTCTGGGAGCACCTTCAAGGGCAGTACTGAACGGCTGCGATGCGCTGCGCTTTGCTTCGCTGGAGCGGGGTGAGGGCTCGGCGGTGATGGATCTGCGGGCTGGTGGGGGTTGAGCGCGCAGTTCCCCGCGCCCCTTGCGGGGTCGTCTAGGTCAGCTGGTTCCAGAATGTGGCCAGGGCCTTGGCCGTTTCCAGGGGGCGGTCGGCGTTGGGGGAGTGTTCGGCGCCGTGGACGATCGTGCGGTGTGCCTTCAGGCGTGCGGCCATGTCGTCGAGGAGCGGGACCGACCAGGTGTCGTCGCTCTCGCCCGACAGGACGTGCACGGGCAGGCGCAGGGCCGCCAGGTCGGCCACGCGGTCGGACTCCTCGCACAGCTGCCGTCCCGCGGCGGCGAGCTGGGCCGGGCTGTTGCCGAGCCAGCGCCGCCTGAGGTCCTCCTGGTCGTCGAGGCCGGCGTCCAGCTCGCCCTCGGCGTCCTCCGGCGGCTCCAGCGCCCGGATGGCCTCCCACACCTGCGCCATGTCCATCACGGTCAGCGCGTCCCGCAGCAGCTTCACACGCTGCTGCTGGCTGGGGGAGATCTCCGCAGGCCCGGAGGACACCAGGGTGAGGGACCGGAAGCGGGCCGGCGCCAGCAGGACGGCCGCGCGGGCCACCTGCCCGCCGAACGAATGGCCCAGGAGGTGGAAACGTTCCTCCGGACCGCCGGGACTCCCGGGTCCACCGGCGAGCGCGTCGAGCTGTGCGAGCACGTCGAGCGCCAACTCGCCCTGAGCGTAAGGCTTTTCGTCATCGCGCGGGCCGGGTGTCTCGTACTGGCCGCGACCGTCCACCGCGACGGTCCGGTACCCGGCCGCCGCCAGTGGCTCGTGCAGCGAGATGAAGTCCTCCTTGCTGCCGGTGAACCCCGGCAGCAGCAGCACGGTTCCCTTCGCGGGGCTGCCCGCGTCGATCACGGCGAACTCCCCGCGCGCGGTGCCGAGGCGATACGCGCGGGCCCCGGAGGGCGGGACGAAGGTGAAGGGCCGGCTCATGGGAACGAGGCTATCCGGGCAACCTGACGAGCGGCATGCCGGGCGGTCGCACCGGGCGTCCGAGGCCGCACCGGGCCCGGCGGCCACACGGTGGAACGCCGACGGCCCGGCCCCCACCAGGCGAATGCCAGGGGGACCGGGCCGTCGGACACGAACCTAGCCCTCCGCGGGCTCGACGGTCGCGGCCGTCTTGCGCGCGCGGCGACGCGGCTTGGCCTCCGGCTCGGCCGTGACCGACTCGGTGACCGCGTCCGTGGCGGTCGCCTTGGCGGCCGTCTTGCGGGTGCGGCGCGGCTTGACCGGAGCCTCGGCGACGTCCGCCGCGGCCTCGGTGGCCTGGGCCGGGATGTCGGCCTCGGCGACCGCGGCCTTGCGGGCACGGCGGCGGGGCTTCGCCTCGGCGGTCTCGGCCGTGTCCACGGCGACCTCGGCGGCCTCCGCGGGTGCGGCGGCCTTGCGCGTACGACGCGGCTTGGTCGCGGTGGCGGCCGGCGCCTCGACCGTCGTGCCTTCGGCGGTGTCCACCGCGGTCTCGGCGGCCTTGCGCGTACGCCGACGCGGCTTGGTCTCCGCGACGGGTGCCTCTTCCACCGGAGCGGCCACGGCGGCCGGGGCGGCGGGAACCGTCTCGGCGGCCTTGCGCGTACGCCTGCGCGGCTTGGCCTCGGGCTCCTCGGTCGCCTGCGCCGGGATACCGGCCTCGGCGACCGCGGTGACCTCGGCGCTCTCGGCGGCGACGGCGGCCTTACGGGTCCGACGGCGCGGCTTGGCCTCAGCGGTCTCGGCCGTGTCCAGGGCCGCCTCGGCGGCGACCGCGGCCGTGGCCTTGCGGGTGCGGCGCGGCTTGGCCTCGACGGCCTCGACCGGGTCGACGACGGCGTCCACCGCGGCAACGGCGGTCTCGGCGACCGCGGCCTTGCGGGTGCGGCGGCGCGGCTTGGTCACCACGGCTTCGGCGGCCTCGGTCACGACGGCCGGCTCGGCCGCGGGGGCCTCCTCGACGACGGCGACCTCGGGCTGTGCGGCCTCCGCCGTACGACGGGTGCGACGGCGGCGCGGCTTGGCCTCGCCGTCCGCCACCGGCTCGACGGCCGGTACGGCAGCCGGCGCCACAGCGGGTACGACAGCGGGCTCGGGGATCTCGACGGCCGTGCCCTCGGCGGTGGCGACCGCGTTCGCGGCAGCCTCGGACCCGCCTCCGGTACGCGTACGACGACGCCGGCGCGCGCTGCGCGACTCCGTCGCCGGGCCCGAGTCGGTGCTCTCCGCCACGGACCCCGGCGCGGTCTGCGCCGCCGTCTGCGGCGTGTTCTGGGGCTCCGCGGCGTCGAGCGCCGTGCCGTTGCGCGTACGACGGCGGCGGCGCGGGGTGCGCGCCGGACGGTCGCGGTCACGCTCGCGCTCGGCGACCGGGGCCGAGGCCGGAGCGGCGGCGGCCGGACGGCCACCGCGACCGCGTGCGCCACGTCCACCGGTCTCACCGAGGTCCTCGACGACCTCGGCCGACAGACCGGCACGGGTGCGCTCGGCACGCGGCAGGACACCCTTGGTGCCCGCCGGGATCTTCAGCTCCTCGAAGAGGTGCGGGGAGGTGGAGTACGTCTCCGGCGGGTCCGGGAAGCCGAGGTCCAGCGCCTTGTTGATGAGCTGCCAGCGCGGGATGTCGTCCCAGTCGACGAGGGTGACGGCGATGCCCTTGGCACCCGCGCGGCCCGTACGGCCGATGCGGTGCAGGTACGTCTTCTCGTCCTCGGGGGACTGGTAGTTGATGACGTGCGTGACGCCCTCGACGTCGATGCCGCGCGCGGCCACGTCGGTGCAGACGAGCACGTCCACCTTGCCGTTGCGGAACGCGCGCAGCGCCTGCTCGCGGGCGCCCTGGCCGAGGTCGCCGTGGACCGCGCCGGAGGCGAACCCGCGCTGCTGCAGCTGGTCGGCGAGGTCCGCCGCCGTGCGCTTCGTACGGCAGAACACCATCGCGAGACCGCGGCCGTCGGCCTGCAGTATCCGCGAGACGAGCTCGGGCTTGTCCATGTTGTGCGCGCGGTAGACGAACTGCGCGGTGTTCCGGACGGTCGCGCCCGCGTCGTCCGGCTCCGAGGCGCGGATGTGCGTGGGCTGCGACATGTAGCGGCGCGCGAGGCCGATGACCGCACCCGGCATGGTCGCCGAGAACAGCATCGTCTGGCGGCGGACCGGAAGCATGTTCATGATCTTCTCGACGTCGGGCAGGAAGCCCAGGTCGAGCATCTCGTCGGCCTCGTCGAGGACGAGGGCGCGCACGTGCTTCAGGTTGAGCTTCTTCTGGCCCGCGAGGTCCAGCAGACGGCCCGGGGTGCCGACGACGACGTCGATGCCCTTCTTGAGGGCCTCGACCTGCGGCTCGTACGCCCGGCCGCCGTAGATGGCGAGAACGCGTACGTTGCGGACCTTGCCGGCCGTCAGCAGGTCGTTGGTGACCTGGGTGCACAGCTCGCGCGTCGGGACGACGACGAGGGCCTGCGGGGCGTCGGTCAGCTGCTCGGGCTGTGCCCGGCCGGCCTCGACGTCCGCGGGGACGGTCACGCGCTCAAGGAGCGGGAGGCCGAAGCCCAGCGTCTTGCCGGTGCCGGTCTTCGCCTGGCCGATGACGTCGTTGCCCGCGAGGGCGACGGGGAGCGTCATCTCCTGGATGGGAAAGGGACTCGTGATGCCGACGGCCTCAAGGGCCTCGGCAGTCTCGGGAAGGATCCCGAGGTCTCGGAAAGTAGTCAGGGTGCTGCCTCTTCTGTGTACGCGGTGCGAGGCGAGCGCGGGGGTCGTGTCGGGGACCGTGCCGGGGACGTCGGCCGCTATTGACCAGCAGCCGGGTGGCATGGGACCACTGCCGACGCTCAAGCGTTCGTACCGCTGAGGGTCCCTCCGCATGCCGTACGCACTGTGCCGTACGGGCTGGGAGGGCTGTCGGGTCGGAGCCGATCGGGCCACCGACCGGGCATCCTCATTCGTGCGGACCCGTCGAGTTACGTAGATCAACTCAGCGAGCGCATTACCACCATACCCTGGATCCGCGCATATGCGATGGCCGATTTGGTCACGTAGTCGTCGTCACACTGATTGACCAGGGCCTTACGCCGTGCGGCGAGCGGGCTATTGTGCGCTTCATGACGACGCCTGCCAAATCTTCCGACGCACCCGCCGAACCCACCGGAGTCGCCGCCCAGGACTGGGCCACGGCCTCCGTGGACCCCCAGTACCGTGCCGCGGTCGTGGATCTGATCGGCGCGCTCGCGTACGGGGAGCTGGCGGCGTTCGAGCGGCTCGCGGAGGACGCCAAACTGGCGCCGACGCTCGGGGACAAGGCGGAGCTGGCGAAGATGGCCTCGGCCGAGTTCCACCACTTCGAGCAGCTCAGGGCCCGGCTCACGGAGATCGGCGCGGAGCCGACCCAGGCGATGGAGCCCTTTGTCGCCGCGCTCGACGGGTTCCACAAGCAGACGGCGCCGTCCGACTGGCTGGAAGGGCTCGTGAAGGCGTACGTCGGTGACTCGATCGCCAGTGACTTCTACCGGGAGGTCGCGGCCCGGCTCGACGCCGACACCCGCAAGCTCGTGCTCGCCGTCCTCGACGACACGGGACACGCCTCGTTCGCCATCGAGAAGGTACGGGCCGCCATCGACGCGGATCCGCGCGTGGGCGGTCGACTCGCCCTGTGGGCGCGGCGGTTGATGGGTGAGGCGCTGTCGCAGTCGCAGCGGGTGGTCGCCGACCGGGACGCTCTTTCGACGATGCTCGTCGGTGGGGTCGCGGACGGGTTCGATCTCGCCGAGGTGGGACGGATGTTCTCGCGGATCACCGAGGCGCACACGAAGAGGATGGCTGCGCTGGGGCTGGCCGCCTGAGCCTTTGCCCCCCCCCGGGGCCGGCGATTGGTCGTCTGCGGGAGGGCGGGGCTGGTTGCGCCGTTCCCCGCGCCCCTTGAGGGGGTGTCTGGGGTCGTGGGTTTTCGGGTGTGGGTCGGCGGGTGCTGAGTGCGCCGTTCCCCGCGCCCCTTGGGGGGTGCCTGGGACCGTGGGTTCCTGTCCGCGGGTCCGTCGGGGTCGGCCGCGCCGCTCCCCGGGCCCCTGAACGGGGCGGGGCGATCTTCTGGGGGCCGCCCCTCAGTCGTCGTCCTTCAGACGGTGGCCGAGTGGTGGCGGTGGAGTCTTCCCGCTGGGCGTAGGAGCAGGGAGAGCGAGGCCGCCGCGACCGCGACCGCGCCGAGCATCACCGGCAGGAAACCGACGGATCCCAGCGCGGTGTGGGTCAGGAAGGCGCCGAAGAGGCCGCCGGCGACGCCCGTCGAGAGGACGAGGCTGCGAGCCGGCAGGCGGTGCGGCAGGCGGTATGCCGCCGCCCAGGCGAGGGCCAGACCGAGGATGGCCGAGCCGAGCGCTTCCAAGAACATGAGGGGGGTCCCTTCCGCACGGCTGTGTGCACTTCGGTCGTAGCCCGTCATACCCGTGACCTGCGGAATGCAATCCTCCCGTGTGGAAGAGTTGTGTTCCATCTGTGAAGCGCGCGGGCGTGGGGGCGGACATGAAAAGGGGCCCGGCGGCCGAAGCCGCCGAACCCCTCTCCTGTCCTGCTCCTACGTCTGTCCCGCGACCTACAGCGCGCTGAAGCCCACCTTGCGGGCCGTCGGCTCGCCGAGCTCCACGTAGGCGAGGCGGTCCGCCGGTACCAGGACCTTGCGGCCGTGGTCGTCCACGAGGCTGAGCAGCTGCGACTTGCCTGCCAGCGCCTCGGACACCGCGCGCTCGACCTCTTCCGGGGTCTGACCGCTCTCCAGAACGATCTCGCGGGGCGCGTGCTGCACGCCGATCTTGACCTCCACGGCTATGTCCCTCCGACGGTCACTGATGTGCGCGTGTCTCCGCGCCGTACGCAGCACACATTAGCCCGGTGAGGGGACGTACATGCTCCGCCCGAGAACGCCAGGAGCGAACACCCCGTGGGAACAAAACGGCGGCCGGCGGTGATCCGCCGGGGTCGGCCGCGGTCAGTGGTGCTCGCTGCCGTGCAGGGGGAAACCCGCGATGCCCCGCCACGCCAGCGAGGTCAGCAGCTGCACCGCCTGGTCGCGCGGCACGCTGCGGTCGCTGTGCAGCCAGGAACGGGCCACCACCTGGGCGAGTCCGCCCAGGCCCGAGGCGAGCAGCATCGACTCGGCCTTGGACAGACCGGTGTCCTCCGCGATGACCTCGCAGATCGCCTCGGCGCACTCGAACGTGACCTTGTCGACCCGCTCGCGCACCGCGGGCTCGTTCGTCAGGTCCGACTCGAAGACCAGCCGGAAGGCGCCGCCCTCGTCCTCCACGTACGCGAAATAGGCGTCCATGGTGGCCCGTACGCGCAGGCTGTTGTCCGTGGTGGACGCCAGCGCGGTCCGTACGGCGTGCAGCAGCGACTCGCAGTGCTGGTCAAGCAGGGCCAGGTAGAGGTCCAGCTTGCCGGGGAAGTGCTGGTAGAGCACCGGCTTGCTGACGCCCGCGCGTTCGGCGATGTCGTCCATCGCGGCCGAGTGATATCCCTGCGCAACGAAAACTGCCTGGGCGGCGCCGAGGAGCTGGTTGCGTCGGGCACGGCGCGGCAGGCGTGTGCCCCGCGGGCGTGCCGCCTCTGTCTGCTCGATGGCTGTCACGCCGCCTCCCAAGATCGTCCACATGCGGTGAGCGCCGCGCGGCCATCGTACTTTTCGGTAACCGTGGTGTGCGCGGTGCGAGCGGAGAATTTCACGGACCGGACGCCGGTGAAACAGTGCAGATCACGCCATACGGGGGCATGGCGACCTCACCAGTTCCCGGCGGGTGCCCGGGAACGGCGGTCGGGCGCCCCGGAGCGGGGTCACCGATAGTCGTCCTCGTCGAGTTCCACGACCCTCGCCTGCTCGACGAGGTCCGCCTCGCTGGCGTTGTCGGTGTCCGTGTCGGTCAGTGGGTCGTCCCGGCGGGGCGCGAGGTCCGTCTGCTGCTCGGCGGCGTCGGCCTCGGGGGCCTCCACGCCGATCTCGGTCGCGTCGGTGCCGTCCGTGTCCTCAAGTGCCTCGGGGTCGGTGGGGTCGACAGTCATGAGTCCTCTTCCCGAGCTGTGCGAGTGCGCTCTTGCATGGGTACGAGTGCCCTCATTCACGAAGCCTATGAGACCTGCGGTGGAGGCGCTACGCGATCCGCCCCGCGACGGGACCGGTGGCCGTCCGGGGCATGACTTCCTTCTGTGACGGCGAACACACGATCCAGTGCGTGATCGTCTCGTAACATTGCTGCATGTCTTCGACCGAACTGCCGTCAGTGCTGGCCACTTCCGTTGCGCCGAAGGTCAGTTCCGTCAGGGTGGCGGCGGGGGAGCGACTGCGTACGGTCGGGCTCCCCGGGATCACGCTGACGGTCCGTTCGAGGCCGCCGGCCAGGGAAGGGCTGCCGCCCGCGCTGTACGTGCACGGGCTGGGCGGTTCCTCGCAGAACTGGTCCGCGCTCATGCCGCTCCTCGACGGTCTCGTGGACAGTGAGGCCGTGGACCTGCCGGGCTTCGGCGACTCGCCGCCGCCGGACGACGGCGACTACTCGGTGACCGGACACGCGCGGGCGGTCATCCGTTATCTCGACGCGGCCGAGCGCGGGCCCGTGCACCTCTTCGGGAATTCGCTGGGCGGCGCCGTCTCGACGCGCGTCGCCGCCGTACGGCCCGATCTCGTCCGCACGCTCACGCTCGTCTCGCCCGCGCTCCCGGAACTGCGGGTGCAGCGCAGCGCGGTACCGACGGCGCTGCTCGCCCTGCCCGGTGTGGCGGCCCTGTTCACCAGGTTCACCAGGGGCTGGACCGCCGAGCAGCGTGTACGGGGCGTCACCGCGCTCTGTTACGGGGATCCCGGCATGGTGACGCCCGAGGGGTTCCAGAACGCCGTCGACGAGATGGAGCGGCGGCTCGCGCTTCCCTATTTCTGGGACGTCATGGCACGCTCGGCACGCGGCATCGTGAACGCGTACACGCTGGGCGGCCAGCACGGGCTGTGGCGCCAGGCCGAGCGGGTGCTCGCACCTACACTCCTTGTCTACGGGGGTCGCGACCAACTCGTCTCGTACCGTATGGCCCAGCGTGCGGCGCGTGCTTTCCGGGACTCGCGGTTGCTGACGTTGCCTGACGCGGGGCATGTGGCGATGATGGAATACCCGGAGACCATGGCCACGGCCTTCCGCGAACTCCTCGCGGACACAGGCGAGTTGACCGACACCGGCGCTACCGGCGCAAGGAGCTGAAGCGGGACGTGGGACGTCACAGCCGGCGCGGGCCCGCCCCCAAGGGCGACACCGCCGCCCCTCCCGCGGTTCCGGCTGCCCGGCCGGAGCCGGGGACGCCAGGAACAGCGGCGACCGCGGGTGCGGCGGGGCGCCGACGGCCGCCCGCCGGGCAGCAGCCCGCGGCGGCGCCGATGGGCGGAGCGCCCGCTCGGGGGGTGCCGCGCCTGCCTGAGGGCTGGGTGCCGCAAGGGCCCGCGGGCCCGTCCGGCCAGGGAACTCCCCGTCCGCCCGCGCAAGGATTCCCGCGCCTGCCCGACGGGACACCCGCCCACGGGTTCCCGCGCCTCCAGGACGGCACCCCGGCCCACGGATTCCCCCGGCTGCCGGACGGCACTCCCGCGCACGGGTTCCCGCGTCTCCAGGACGGGACCCCCGCTCATGGCTTTCCGCGGTTGCCCGACGGCGGTACGGCGCAGGGTGCGCCGCGGCCCGCCGAGGGCACCCCGACTCAGGGCGCGCCCAGAGTCCGCGGCGGTCACCCCGAGCAGCGGGAGCCGGGCGGCGGCTGGGGGGAGGCGAGGGCGGGCACCGGGTACGGCGTACCCCGGACGTCCCCGCAAGGCCCGGGCCAAGGTGTGCCCCGCGACCGGCCGGGCGCCCCGATCCCCGGGCAGCGGTACGGGCCGGCGGGGGCGGGAGCGAACGGCCCCCGCCAGGCCTACGTCGACGCTTTCGGTGGCAACAACGACACCTTCGGCGGCAACGGCGCCCCCTCCGCGCCCCGCGCCACCACCCCGGTGGCGGCGGCGCTCCGCGCGGACCCCTTCACTCCCGTCACAGACTGGGACGAGGAGGTCGAGCACAAGGCGCCGCCCCGGGATCCGCGCACGCCGGACGCCCGGCCGGAGAAGACCAAGGGCGGCAAGGGCCGGGCCTTCACCGGCATCGCGGCCGCCGCCGTCACCACCGTGCTGGCCGTAGTCGTGGCGGGCCAGGTCGCCGACGGCGGCGAGGACGACACCGCGCGCTCACAGGCGTCCGGCGGCGCCGACCGGGAGGCCAAGGACTCCGCGTCGCGCACCGACAAGCGGCCCGCCCCCTCCGCGAAGCCGCCGGTCACGCTGTCGTACGCCCAGCAGATGGCGGAGAAGTATCCCCTGGCGGCCGAACTCAAGGGCGGCGGGAAATTCGACGCGGTCCCCGGCTTCGACAAGGCGCCGGGAAGCGGACAGAAATACACCTATCGCGTCGACGTCGAGAAATCCCTCGGCCTCGACGGAAAGCTCTTCGCGCAGGCCGTGCAGAAAACCCTGAACGACAAGCGGAGTTGGGCCCACGACGGCGGCCGTACCTTCGAGCGGGTCTCCTCCGGGCAGCCCGACTTCGTCATCACGCTGGCCAGTCCCGGCACCACCGCGTTCTGGTGCGCGAAGTCGGGTCTCGACACCACCGTGGACAACGTCTCCTGCGACTCGGCCGCCACCGACCGCGTGATGATCAACGCATATCGCTGGGCCCAGGGGTCCGAGACATACGGGGACAAGATGTACTCGTACCGTCAGATGCTGATCAATCACGAGGTGGGGCACCGGCTCGGGTACGGGCATGTGAGCTGCAGTGTCGACGGCGGGCTCGCCCCCGTCATGCAGCAGCAGACCAAGTTCCTGAACCACGACGGGATCAAGTGCAAGCCCAACCCCTGGCCGTTCCCGTCGAGTTGAGCGGGAGGGCCGCGGGGGCGGCCGAGGCGTGGTCGAGGGGCGGGCGGCTCACATTGACAGGCGGGGAAAGTTCGTTCATATTTTCTCGCATGTCGCCTCGTCACATCTCCGCACGCGCAGCCCTTGAGCTGGCGCTGTTCGGCGTGACCGCGCTCTGCGTGGCCGACATTCTCTGTCGCTGACCTTCGCCCCTGGCGCGCGTCGGCCTTCTCCCGCTTTTCTCACCGGCACCGAGATTTCGGTGCCGGGTGTTTTCCGGCGTGCCCTCGTGCTCTTGTGCCAGCGTGCCCTCGGGGCGATTTCCGCGATTTTCCTCCCACTGCGCCCTGTTCGCGCGCGGTATTCGCCGAATTCTCCGAGGGGTTTCCTCCCATGCGTCGATCGTCCGTCACAGCGCGCCGTCTGGCCGCCGTATCCGTCAGCCTCGCCGTGGCAGCGGGCGCAGTCGCCTGCGGGCCGGAAGACAACGATGCCAAGGCCACAGCCGGCGGTGCGGACGCCAAGCCGGCCAAGGGCGGCACCCTCACCGTCCTCAACTCCGACCCGCAGCAGGACTTCGACCCCGCCCGGCTCTACACCTCCGGCGGCGGCAACGTCCCCTCCCTCGTCTTCCGTACGCTCACCACGCGCAACCGCGAGGACGGGGCCGAGGGCGCCAAGGTCGTCCCCGACCTCGCCACGGACACCGGCAGACCCAGCGAGAACGCGACCGTGTGGACGTACACCCTGAAGAAGGGCCTCAAGTACGAGGACGGCACCGCGATCACCTCCGCCGACATCAAGTACGGCATCGAGCGGTCCTTCGCGGCCGAACTCTCCGGCGGCGCGCCCTACCTGAGGGACTGGCTGATCGGCGGGGCCGACTACCAGGGGCCCTACAAGGACAAGAAGGGCCTCGACTCCATCGAGACGCCCGACGAGCGAACCATCGTCTTCCGCCTGAACAAGCCCGAGGGCGAGTTCCCCTACCTCGCCACGCAGACGCAGTTCGCGCCCGTCCCCGAGGCCAAGGACACGGGTACGAAGTACGAGGAGCACCCCGTCTCGTCCGGCCCGTACAAGGTCGTCGAGAACGAGAACGACGGCGAGCGGCTGACCCTGGAGCGCAACACGCACTGGTCCGCGTCGACGGACGCCGAGCGCAAGGCCTACCCCGACAAGATCGACGTACGGTCCGGGCTCGACTCGTCCGTCATCAACCAGCGGCTGTCCTCTTCCCAGGGCGCGGACGCCGCCGCCGTGACCACCGACACCAACCTCGGTCCTGCCGAACTCGCCAAGGTCAGCGGTGACAAGAACCTCGCCGAGCGGGTCGGCACCGGGCACTTCGGCTACACGAACTACATCGCCTTCAACCCGAAGGTGAAGCCGTTCGACGACCCGAAGGTGCGCCAGGCGATCTCGTACGCCATCGACCGCTCCTCCGTGATCAACGCGGCGGGCGGGTCCTCCCTGGCCGAGGCCGCGACGACCTACCTGCCCAACCAGAAGTCCTTCGGCTACACCGCGTACGACCACTTCCCGGCGGGCAGGTCCGGCAACGCGGCCAAGGCCGAGGAACTGCTGAAGGAGGCCGGCCACGCGAAGGGCCTGACCGTGACGCTCACCCACTCCAATGCCAAGGACTTCGAGACCAGCCCCGAGATAGCGACCGCCATCCAGGACGCCCTGAAGAAGGCCGGCATCACCGTCAAACTCCAGGGCCTGGAGGACAACGACTACAGCGACAAGATCCACAACGCCAGGACCGAGCCCGGCTTCTTCCTCGCGCACTGGGGTGCCGACTGGCCCTCGGGCGGCCCCTTCCTGGCCCCGATCTTCGACGGCCGGCAGATCGTGAAGGACGGCGCCAACTTCAACACCGGCTTCCTCGACGACAAGTCGGTCAACGCCGAGATCGACGCCATCAACAAGCTGACCGACCTCGATGAGGCCGCCACCCGCTGGGGCGCGCTCGACAAGAAGATCGGCGAGCAGGCACTGACCGTGCCCCTGTTCCACCCCGTCTACAAGCGCCTGTACGGCAAGGACGTCAAGAACATCGTCATCAGCGACTGGACCGGGGTGCTGGACATCTCGCAGGCCTCGGTGAAGTAGCGCCGTGAGTGACGTACTCGTCGCCTCCCAGGCCCCCGTGGGGACGGATCTGCCCGTCCCCACGGGGGCCTCGGGGGCCCGTCAGTTCTGGCGTCGGCTGCGCGCCCGGCGCGCCGCGCTCGTCGCGGCGGGCGTCGTCGCCCTGCTCGTCCTGGTCGCGCTCGCCGCGCCGCTGCTCACCGCGATCGAGGGCCAGGACCCGACCACGTACCACCCCGACCTGATCGATTCCGCGCGCGGCGGTGTGCCCGTCGGATCGTTCGGCGGCATCAGCGGCGAGCACTGGCTCGGCGTCGAGCCGCAGACCGGACGCGACCTGTTCGCCCGGCTGGTGTACGGGGCCCGGGTCTCGCTGGGCGTCGCGCTGGCCGCGACCGTCGTGCAGATCGTCATCGGCGTGGTGATGGGAGTCGCGGCCGCGCTCGGGACCCGCTGGGTCGACCAGCTGCTCAGCCGGTTCACCGACATCATCGTCGCCATGCCGCTGATGATCATGTCGCTGGCGCTGCTCGCGATCGTGCCGTCGAGCTTCCCGCGGCCCGTTCTGGTCGCCCTCGTCATCGGCCTGATCGCCTGGGGCAACATCGCGAAGATCGTGCGCGCGCAGACGCTCACCCTCAAGGGGCTCGACTACGTCTCCGCCGCCCGGCTCAGCGGCTGGGGCACCTGGCGGATCGCCCGCCGCGAACTGCTGCCGGGACTGGCCGCGCCGGTCATCACGTACGCCGCGATCCTCATCCCGCAGAACATCAGCGTCGAGGCGGCCCTGTCCTTCCTCGGCGTCGGTGTGAAGCCCCCGACGCCGTCGTGGGGGCAGATGCTCACCGCGGCCGACGTCTGGTACCAGGCCGCACCGCAGTACCTACTGCTGCCGGCGGGGGCGCTCTTCGTGACCGTGCTCGCGCTGACCGTCCTCGGCGACGGGGTGCGCACGGCCCTCGACCCGCGTGCCGCCTCGCGGCTGCGGGTGGGGACGGGGAGGCGGCGGGAGGCCAAGGTGGCCCAGGGGGGCGCGGGGGTCACTGTGGGCAGTGGGATCACCGGGGTCACTGGGGTCGTGGCGGCCAAGGCGGCTGAGCGGTCTGAGGAGATCGGCGGGTTCGAGGGGATCGGCGGGTCTGAGGAGGCCAACAGGTTCAAGGGGACCGGCGGGTCTGAGGAAGCCAACGGGTCCGAGGGGATCGGCGGGTCTCAGGAGGCGGCGACGGCCGGTGGGTCGGAGCGGGGAGGTGCCTCATGAACGGGTTCACGGGGTTCGTCCTGCGCCGGGCCGTCGGCGTCCTGATCACCCTGCTCGCCATCTCGGTGATCATCTACGTCATCTTCTACGTCACCCCCGGCAACGTCGCCCAGATCACCTGCGGCCCGCGCTGTTCGCCCGCCCAGGTCCAGCAGGTCGCCGACCAACTGCACCTCGACGATCCGCTGTACGTGCGCTACTGGCACTTCCTGGAAGGGCTCGTCGCCGGCCAGGACTACTCGACCGGCACCGCGGTGGAGCACTGCCCGGCGCCCTGCCTCGGGCTGTCGTACCAGAGCGACCAGCAGGTCACCGAGCTGATCCTGACGAAACTGCCGGTCAGCCTGTCGCTGGTGTTCGGGTCGATGGTGCTGTGGCTGATCCTCGGCGTCGGCACCGGCGTGCTCTCGGCGTGGCGGCGGGGGCGGCTCTCCGAGCGGGTGCTGACCGGCATCACGCTCGTGGGCGTGGCCACCCCCGTCTTCGTCATCGGCCTGGTCCTGATGATCGTCGTCTGCGGCGAACTGGAACTGCTGCCCTTCCCGCAGTACGTGAACCTCACCGACGACCCCGAACAGTGGGCGTGGAACCTGCTGCTGCCGTGGCTCTCCCTCGCGCTCATCGAGGCCGCCGCGTTCGCCCGGCTGACCAGGTCCTCGATGCTGGAGACACTGGCTGAGGACCACATCCGGACCTTCCGCGCGTACGGCGTCGGCGAGCGCTCGGTCATCGGGCGGCACGCGTTGCGCGGAGCCTTCGCCCCGGTCATCGCGCTGAACGCCAACAACGTCGGTTCGGCCGTCGGCGGCGCCGTGCTCACCGAGACGCTCTTCGGGCTGCCCGGCATCGGAAGGGAGCTGGTCCACGCCGTCGATGTCGTCGACCTTCCCGTGGTCGTCGGGATGGTTTTGGTCGTCGGATTCTTCGTCGTCATCGCCAACGCCCTCGCGGACGTGCTCTACGCGGTGGCCGACCGACGGGTGGTACTGGCATGAGTCCGACGGGTGGAACTGGTGTGAGTTCGACGAGTGGTACGGGTGTGAGCTCGACGGACGGGGCCGGGGCGGGGCTGGTCGAAGTAAGTGATCTCACCGTCGGGTTCGGCGAACTGCGTGCCGTCGACGGGCTCTCCTTCCGGCTGGCGAGGGGCGCGGCGCTCGCCCTGGTCGGAGAGTCCGGCTCGGGCAAGTCCACGGTCGCCTCGGCCCTGCTGGGGCTGCACCGGGGCACGGGCGCGCACGTCGGCGGCTCCGTCGAGGTCGCCGGAGTCGACGTACAGCGCGCGTCGGACGACGAACTGCGGCGGCTGCGCGGCGCGCGGGCCGCGATGGTCTTCCAGGACCCGCTGTCGTCCCTCGACCCGTACTACGCGATCGGGGACCAGATCGCCGAGGTGTACCGCGTGCACACGCGTGCGTCACGGCGAGCGGCACGCGCGCGTGCCGTGGAGGTACTGGACCGCGTGGGGATCGCGGACGCGGGCCGGCGGTCCCGTTCCCGCCCGCACGAGTTCAGCGGCGGGATGCGCCAGCGTGCCCTCATCGCCATGGCGCTGGCCTGCGAGCCCGACCTGCTGATCGCCGACGAGCCGACCACCGCGCTGGACGTGACCGTCCAGGCCCAGATCCTCGATCTGCTGCACACGCTGCGGGAGGAGACCGGAATGGGCCTCCTGCTCGTCACGCACGACGTGGGTGTCGCCGCCGGGAGCGTCGACGACATCCTGGTCATGCGACACGGGCGCGTGGTCGAACACGGCCCTGTCGCCACGGTCCTCGGAGCCCCCGCGCAGCCCTACACCCGCGAACTGCTGGGCGCGGTGCCCCGCGTGGACGTACCCCGTGCGCGCCTGCCGCGTGTGGACGTGGCGGGGACCGACGTGGCGAGGGCTGACGTGCAGGGGGTCGAGGCGGCCGGGATCGAGGCGGCCGGGGTCGAGGTGGCGCGCGTGGTGCCCGCGGGGGGTGCGTCGGTCACGGCGTCCGGCGCGGCCCCCGGGACTGCTGCCCCCGGGACCGCGGCCTCCGGGACCTCGGCTTCCGAGGTCGTCCTGGAGGCGGTCGGTCTGCGGCGCGAGTTCGGGCGCGGGAAGCGCGCGTTCGCGGCCGTCGACGACGTGTCGCTCACCGTCCGCCGGGGCGAGACGCTCGGCATCGTGGGGGAGAGCGGCAGCGGCAAGACGACACTGGGCCGCATGCTGGTCGGCCTGCTGGAACCGACGGCGGGGAGCATCAGCCCCGGCGGCGGAGTACGCCCCGACGTGCAGATGGTCTTCCAGGATCCCGTCTCCTCCCTCAACCCCCGGCGCAGCGTGGGCGAGTCGATCGCCGACCCGCTCCGGGCCCGGGGTGAACGGGACGAAGGGGGCGTACGGAATCGTGTGAGGGAGCTGTTGGAACGGGTGGGGCTCGAAGGAGCGCACTACGACCGTTACCCGCACGAGTTCAGCGGGGGCCAGCGCCAACGCGTCGGCATCGCGCGGGCACTCGCCGCCGATCCCCGGGTCATCGTGTGCGACGAGCCGGTCTCCGCGCTCGACGTCACCACCCAGGCCCAGGTGGTCGCCCTGCTCGACGAGCTGCGGCGGGAACTCGGCCTCGCCCTGGTCTTCGTGGCACACGATCTCGCCGTGGTACGCCAGGTCAGCGACCGGGTAGCGGTGATGCGCCGCGGCCGGATCGTCGAGTACGGATCCGCCGACGAGGTCTACGAGTCGCCCCGGGACCCGTACACGAAGCAGCTGCTCGCCGCCGTCCCCGCGCTGGATCCGGCGGTCGCCGCCGCCCGCCGCGAGAGCCGTCGAGCCGCCCGTCAACAACTGGCCGCGGTATGACGAAACGTGTTCGGTTGATCTCTTAGCGCGACGGAACGCGACCCGCACGGGAAAGTTACGACCGTTCACCCCTTCTGGTGGTGCGATGGACAACCGTCCATCGCGCCACCGCCATGTCCGCATACGTTCGTCCCGCTGCGAGCCGCCGGGTCAACGGCGGCTCCCCACAAGGGAGATCGGGGGTGCGCACGTGCGCATCGGACTGCTTACGGAGGGTGGCTATCCGTATGTGAGCGGTGAGGCCAGGCTCTGGTGCGACCGGCTCGTGCGCGGGCTCGGGCAGCACGAGTTCGACATCTACGCCCTGAGTCGCAGCGAGCAACAGGAGGACGAGGGTTGGATCCAGCTCCCCTCCCAGGTCAGCCGCGTGCGCACCGCCCCGCTCTGGACGGCGGACCAGGACGGCGTGGGATACGGACGCCGGTCCCGGCGCCGGTTCGCCGAGCACTACGGGGAGTTGGCGGCGGCCATATGCGCGGCCGACGCACTCGGCGGCGCCGCGGAGAGCGCCTCCGCCGAGGCCGGACATCGCGTGGAGGAGGCCCCGGCCGGCGCGGCGGACCGTTTCGGCAGTGCGTTGTACGGACTCGCCGAACTCGCCCGGGACGAGGGCGGCATGGTCGGCGCCCTCCGCTCCGAGGCCGCGGTGCGCGCCCTCGAACGCGCCTGCCGCGCGCCCGGCGCACTGCGCGCCGCGCGTACCGCACGCGTGCCGGACCTCCTCACCGTCGCCGCCCAGGTGGAACGCGCGCTGCGCCCGCTCTCCCTCGACTGGTACGAGGGCGACGGGCTCGGCTCGGTCGACCTGTGCCACGCCACGTCCGGCGGCGCCGCGGCCCTCCCGGGGCTGCTCGCCCGCCACTTCTCGGACGTCCCGCTGCTGGTCACGGAGTACGGAGTGCAACTGCGGGCGCACTATCTGGGCCCGCGTGAGGATCTGCGGGGAGGCGCGGCGTCGGCCCCGGCGCGGGCCCTCCTCGCGGCGTTCCACGGCCGGCTCGCCGCGGAGACCTACCGGCAGGCCGCGATCATCACGCCCGGCAACACGCACGCCCGCCGCTGGCAGGAGCGCTGCGGCGCCGACCGGACCAGGATCCGTACCGTCTACCCCGGCATGGAGGCGTCCCGCTTCTCGGAGGTGGGCGAGAGCGTCGAACACGCCGACCCGGACACCCTGGTGTGGGTCGGACGCATCGAGCCCGCCAAGGACCTGATCTCGCTGCTGCACGCCTTCGCGGACATCCGCAAGGAGGAGCCGAAGGCACGGCTGCGGATCGTCGGAGCGCCCGCCGACGGGCCGGAGGGCGCCACATACCTGGCCCACTGCAAGGCGCTGGCCGCGCAACTCTTCCCCGACGAGGCCGACGGCGTGCACGCCGTCGGCGACAACCCGGTCTCCTTCGAGGAGATCGGCGGACCGGAGGCACCGACCCTCCCGGAGGCGTACGCGGCGGGCGCCCTCGTCGTCCTGTCCAGCGTCGTCGAGGGCTTCCCCATCAGCCTCGTCGAAGCGATGTTCTCCGGACGCGCCACGGTGTCCACGGACGTCGGCGCGGTCGTCGAGGTCATCGGAGGTACGGGGCTCGTGGTCCCGCCCCGCAATCCGCGGGCGCTCGCCGAGGCCTGCGTCTCCCTGCTGCGCGACCCGGAGCGCCGGTCGCGCCTCGGCGCCGCGGCCCGTGCCCGCGCGCTCGAACTGTTCACCGTCGAGCAGAACATCACGGCATTTCACAGCATTTACCTTGAGATCGTCTCGCGCTGTCCGGTCCGACGGGTCGTGGTCGACCCTTCGGGCGAGCCCCTTCCGTTCGCCATACCCGTCGAGGCACAGGTGCCGGGACGGTGGTCGGAACCGGGGACGCGGCTGGTGCCCGGAAGACCGGGGCCGGGCTGGGCGGCAGGACCGCCGGTACGCGGCGTACCGCTGGGGCTCGCTTCCAGCTCCGGCCCCGCCGTGTCCGTCACTCCGACGACGTCCGCCACGTCCACCGCGTCGGCCACGTCCGGAGCTCCGGGCGAGCCGGTGCCCGCGGGGGAGGGGGCGTGGTGAGCGCGCGTCGTGGTGCGTGGGACGCACGGTCCGAGGAGCGGTCGACGAGTGCCGGTGCCGGTGCCGCTGTGGGTGCGGGTGTCGGCGCCGAGGGCACGAACATCGGGAAGTCGGGAGACCGGGGGGATGCGCGGGCCATGGACGCCGAGGTGGGCGAGACCAAGGTGGTGGACATCCAGCCCGGCGAGACACGGGTCGTGGACGTTCAACTGGGCGAGTCGCGCATCGCGGACGCACGATCGGCCGAAGCGGGAACGACGGGCGCGCGCCCCGGTCGGCCGACGGACTCGGCTGTCCCGCCCGGCGCGGCACGCGTCGCGCATACCGGGCAGGGAACATCGACGACGACGGAAACCCGGCTCGCCTGGGACGCCGTGACGGTCGCGGAGGCTTCCACCACGGTCGCCGACCGCCGGCCTTCTGACCGGCAGCAGCCTCCCCACGGGCAACCTGCCGACCGGCAACCTGCTGACAGGCAGCCTTCCGGCGGGCAGGTTTCCGACCGCACGCCCTCCGCCCGTCGCGGCGCCGCCGACCCGGTGAAGGCTCTGATGCATCGCCATCGGCAGCTGTGCGAGCGCGCGGTGGACCCGCTGGAGATCGCGGCCGGCCTGGAGGCGCACGGCGTGACCGACCGGACCGCCACCCAGTTCCGGCACCGGGACGTCTTCTCCCTCGCCGAGGAGATGTACGCGCGGGTACCCCGCGCCGGTGACACGGCACCGCCGTCCGAGACACCCGACACCCCCGGGGCACGCGCCGACTGGGCGGTCCTCACGCTGCTGCCGGGCGCCCTGTGCGCGGCGGTCGTGACCGGGCTGCGGTACACCGAGGGCCGGCCGCGCCTCGCCGTGACCGTCGTGGGCGTACTCGCCGTGGCCTTCGGCGTGCGCGCGGCCCGCAGCCGAGGCCCCCTGCGCGCCACGCGGGTATGGTCCCCGACACCGCCCACCCGCGCCTGGACCTACTGGCTCGTCGCCTACGCACTCCTCGGCGACGGCCTGCTCTCCGCCGGCATCGAGGGCGGCCCCGACGGACCGCCCACCGGCAGCTCCGGCAGCTCCTGGCCGATCGCCCTCTCGTCCGTCCTGGCCCTCAGCGCGGCCTGCGCCCCGGCGGCCTGGTGCGCGCACCTCTTCGCCGTACGCGCCCGGCGCCGACTTGCCACCAGCCGGGCCCTGGAGGATTTCGCCGCCTCCGTGCGGCCCCTGCTCCTGGGCGTGTTCGGACTGTTCCTCTGCGCTTTCGGCGGCCTGCTCGCCCTGTGCGGGGCGGTACTGGACGAGCCCGCCGCATACGCCGGAGCCGGCGCCCTCGGCGCGCTCCTCATGCTCGCCCGACTCCTCACCGTGCACGGATTCAGGCACGCTCCCGCCGTCGTCCTCGCTGCCGCGGGCGTGGCCGAGGCCACGGCGCTCCTGAGCGTCTTCGGGGGTCGCCTGCCCGGCTGCGAGGCGCTGGCCGTGCCGGTCGAGGCCGTCACCGAGGCCTGGGGGGCGGGCGCGATCCCGGCTCTCGTGTGCGGGGCCGGGGCGCTCGTGCTCCTGCTCCACTCGACCAGGACCCTCACCCGGGCCTCCGCCCACGCGGCACACGGCGACGCGCCGTGAACCGCCACCGACTCTCGGCCCCAGGAGATTCCTGATGGAACTCCGCGCCGAGCGCACCCCTTCCCGCGGGGCCGACACCGCGGGCCTTCCGAACGACCCACGGCAACACCCTGAAGGAGAACGCCAGATGATCACCCTCCGCATCGGAGAGTCCACCCCGGGAGCCGCCCGATGAGGGTGCTGCTGATCGGAGCCAACGGCTACCTGGGCCGCTTCGTCGCCGACCGACTCCTCGCCGACCCGGCCGTGCAGCTCACCGCGCTCGGCCGGGGTGACGACGCGGACGTACGCTTCGACCTCGCCAGCGGCAGCCCGGGAGCGCTCACCCGCTTCCTGGACGCGGTGCACCCCGGGGTCGTCGTCAACTGCGCCGGTGCCACCCGCGGCGGCGCCCGCGAGCTCACCCGGCACAACACCGTCGCCGTCGCCACCGTCTGTGAGGCACTGCGCCGCAGCGGCTGCGGGGCGCGCCTCGTACAGATCGGCTGCGGCGCGGAGTACGGCCCCAGCCAGCCCGGCTCCTCCACGGCCGAGGACGCCGTGCCCCGACCCGGCGGCCCGTACGGCGTCAGCAAGCTCGCCGCCACCGAACTGGTCCTCGGATCCGGTCTGGACGCCGTCGTCCTGCGGGTGTTCTCGCCGTGCGGACCCGGCACCCCGGCGGGCTCCCCGCTCGGACGCCTCGCCGAAGGGATGCGCCGCGCCATGCAGTCCGGCGACGGCGAACTCAAACTGGCCGGTCTCGGTGTCCAGCGCGACTTCATCGACGTACGCGACGTCGCCCGTGCCGTCCATGCCGCCTCCCTCTCCGCCGCACAGGGCGTCATCAACATCGGATCCGGTCGTGCCGTACGCCTGCGCGACGCCGCGTCCGTCCTCGCGCGCGTCGCCGGCTACGGCGGGGCCCTCCACGAACTCGACGGAACTCCCGGCCCCACCCGGCCATCCATCGGCCACCCCCGCTCCGAAACAGAGCACACGGCCCCGGCCGCGTACCCCTACCCGGACGGCTGCGGCAGCTGGCAGCAGGCCGACGTGCGCACCGCACGCGACCGGCTCGGCTGGCGGCCCCGGATCAACCTCGAGGAATCCCTCGCCGACATCTGGATGGAGGCCGCATGCCGTATCTGACCAGCACACCGAAGGGCACCGCGAGCACGGACCTGAGGATGGGCTTCGGTGTCCCCGGCTATGCGCACCCCCTGGTCGCCCCGGTCGAATGGGGCGGGCTCACCCGCCCCGGAACCCCGCTGCACTGGGTCGTCCTGAACGTCTCCGACGGCCCCGGCGCACGCCCCGACCCCCACTGTCTCGAAGCCGCCGGACGCCTGCGCAACGCGGGCGTCCGCGTCCTCGGCCACCTGGACGTGACGTACGGCGCACGCGCCTTCGGCGAACTCGTCTCCGAGGCACATCGCTATCTCGACTGGTACCAGGTCGACGGCTTCCTCCTGGACCGCTGTCCCACGGAGCGGACGGCGCTTCCGGAGATCCGGCGCACGACCGACACCCTGCGGGCACTCACCGGCGACGGCCACCTCGTCCTCGGCCACGGCACCCACCCGTATCCCGGTTACGCCGAGACCGCCGACCAGTTGGTGACCTTCTCCGGGCCCTGGAGCGACTACCGCTGGTCGCAGGTGGCGGAGTGGACCGCCGAGTACCCGCCCGAGCGCTTCTGCCACTTCGTGCACGGCATGCCCCGAGGGCATCTCGACGAGGCGCTGCGCATCGCCCGCTGGCAGGGGGCCTCGACGATCTACTTCACCGACCGCACGGACCGCGGTGGTTCGGCCGATCCCTGGGAGTGCCTGCCCGGCTACTGGGACGAACTCGTCTCGCGGATCGGAACGGGTGTCTCGGAATGAAGAAGGGCGTGGCAGTGTTACGGGGAGAACAACTGTAGTGATTGACCGACCAACGGAGTCCCCGTGTCGCTGCCACCCCTGGTCGAGCCAGCTGCTGAGCTCACCGTAGACGAGGTCCGCAGGTACTCCCGCCACCTGATCATCCCCGACGTGGGCATGGACGGGCAGAAGCGGCTGAAGAACGCCAAGGTGCTCTGTGTGGGCGCCGGCGGCCTGGGCTCGCCGGCGCTGATGTACCTGGCCGCCGCGGGCGTGGGCACGCTCGGCATCGTGGAGTTCGACGAGGTCGACGAGTCGAACCTGCAGCGCCAGATCATCCACAGCCAGGCGGACATCGGCCGCTCCAAGGCCGCGTCGGCCCGCGACAGCGTGCTCGGCATCAACCCCTATGTGAACGTGGTCCTGCACGAAGAGCGGCTCGAAGCCGAGAACGTGATGGACATCTTCAGCCAGTACGACCTGATCGTCGACGGCACGGACAACTTCGCGACCCGCTACCTGGTCAACGACGCGTGCGTGCTGCTCAACAAGCCGTACGTGTGGGGCTCGATCTACCGCTTCGACGGCCAGGCCTCCGTCTTCTGGTCCGAGCACGGTCCGTGCTACCGCTGCCTCTACCCGGAGCCCCCGCCCCCGGGCATGGTCCCCTCCTGCGCCGAGGGCGGCGTCCTGGGCGTGCTGTGTGCGTCCATCGGCTCCATCCAGGTCAACGAGGCCATCAAGCTCCTCGCGGGCATCGGCGAGCCGCTCCTCGGCCGCCTGATGATCTACGACGCCCTGGAGATGCAGTACCGCCAGGTCAAGGTCCGCAAGGACCCGGACTGCGCGGTCTGTGGCGAGAACCCCACCGTCACCGAACTCATCGACTACGAGGCCTTCTGCGGCGTCGTGTCCGAAGAGGCGCAGGAGGCGGCCGCCGGCTCGACGATCACTCCCAAGCAGCTCAAGGAGTGGATCGACGACGGCGAGAACATCGAGATCATCGATGTCCGCGAGATCAACGAGTACGAGATCGTCTCGATCCCCGGCGCCAAGCTGATCCCGAAGAACGAGTTCCTCATGGGCACCGCCCTGGAGACCCTCCCGCAGGACAAGAAGATCGTCCTGCACTGCAAGACGGGTGTCCGCAGCGCGGAGGTCCTCGCGGTCCTCAAGTCGGCCGGATTCTCGGACGCCGTGCACGTGGGCGGCGGCGTGATCGGCTGGGTCAACCAGATCGAGCCGGAGAAGCCGATCTACTAGACGCACCGTCTGTGGGGAGGGGCTCGGCACCGCGTGTGCCGGGCCCCTTTCCGTCGCCCGGGCGGCCGAGGCCGCCACGAACCGCAGACCTCCTACTAACCGCAGACCTTGCCGTCGTCCGGTACCGATCCGTCCAGCAGGTAGTCGTCCACCGTGCTGTCGACGCAGTCGCTCCCGCTCCCGTAGGCCCCGTGCCCCTCGCCCTTCCAGGTGAGCTGCACACCGACGCCCTCGCCCAGCTCGTCCGCCATCTTGCGAGCACCCTCGTACGGTGTCGCCGGGTCGCCGGTGTTGCCCACCACCAGGACCGGGTCCGCGCCGGGCGCGCTCACCTCCGGCGTCTCGTACTGCCCGGCCACCGGCCAGTCGTGGCACCAGCCGGCCGTGTCCCAGCCCATCGAGTCCCCGAACACGGGCGAGATCTTCCGGAACTCGGGGAGCCGCTTCTTCGCCTCCTCGGGCGTCGGCCGCTCCTTGTCGTCCAGGCACGATATGACCCGTTGGGAATGCGTGGTCGTGCCGTAGCTGCCCGAGGCGTCACGGTCGTTGTAGCTGTCGGCCTGCGCGAGCAGCTCCGTACCGTCACCGTCCTCGGCGGCTTCGAGCGCGCTGGTGAGGGCCGGCCAGGACGACTTGCTGTAGAGCGGGTAGACGATGCCGGTGAGAGCGAGCTGCTGGGTGAGATCGCGGCCGCTCGTGGTCGGCAGCGGTTCGGAGTCGATCCGCTTGAGCAGCGCCGCGATCTTCTGCGAGCCCTGCTCGGGGTCCTGGCCCGTGGATTCCAGATAGTCCTCCAGAGCGCGCTGGAAACCCCGCGCCTGGTTCTCCGCGTGGCCCACCGTGCCGGCGCTCGGGTCGACGACCGCGTCCAGGACCAGCCGTCCCGCGTTCTTGGGGAACAAGTGGGCGTACACGCCGCCCAGTTCGGTGCCGTACGAGATGCCGAAGTAGTGCATCTTCCGGTCGCCCAGGACGTGCCGCATCAGGTCCATGTCCCGGGCCGTGTCGGTCGTCGAGACATGTCCCAGGAGCTTGCCCGCGGACTTCTGACAGCCCTCGCCGAAGGCCGTGGCGTCCTTGAAGAACGCGGTCTCCTCGGCGGCGGTGTCCGGAGTGGTGTCGACCGCCTCGGCCGCCTGGACCTCCTTGTCGCCGCGACAGCGCACCCCCTCGCTGGCGGCGACTCCGCGCGGGTCCCAGCTGACCAGGTCGTACCGCTCGTGGAGCTTCGCGAACGTCGGCCCGTACGGCGGCAGGTAGTCCACGCCCGAGCCGCCCGGTCCGCCGAAGTTGAACAACAGCGAGCCGATGCGGTCGTCCGACGATCCGCTCGACTCGCTGCGGATCAGCGCCAGTCCGATGGTCTCGCCCGCCGGCTTCGCCCAGTCGAGCGGCACCTTGAGGGTCGCGCACCGCCAGTCCCCGCCCGGTGCGGGACCGGTCTCGGTGGCCTTGCACCTGCTCCAGTCGAGCTTCTGCGAGGTGAGGGAGGCGGGCAGTCCCGGCATCGTGTCGGCGGAGGAGGCGGCGCCCGGCGGCCTGCCGGCGTCGTCGTTCTTGTCGTCCCCGCCGTCGTCCCCCGACGAGCCGCTGCAGCCGGCCACCAGCAACGCGGCGGCGGCCAGTGCCGTCCACCGTGCGATACGCGCCATGAACTTCCCCCCTCGCATCGTCGTCCGCCGGATGTCGCGGATGACAGTCAGGCCATATTAGGCAGATCTCCGCGAGCACCGTGGAGCCCTGTGGATAACTCTCTGACCTGCTGTTTCACGAGTTTCACCTCAGGAGCAGACCGTGCCGGCCGTCGGGACCCCGCCGTTCAGCAGATAGCCGTTCACCGCGTCACGCACGCATTTGTTCCCGCTGTCGTACGCCCCGTGCCCCTGTCCCTTGTACGTCAGCTCGACACCGACCCCCTTGCCGAGCGCGTCCACCATCTTCCGGGCGCCCTCGTACGGTGTCGCCGGGTCGCCGGTGTTCCCGACCACGAGGATCGGCGCCGAGCCGGGCGCGCTCACATCGGGGTGGTCGGCGTCGCCCGCCACCGCCCAGTCGGTGCAGCCGACCATGCCCCACGCCAGATAGTCGCCGAAGACGGGAGAGGCCTTCCGGAACTCCGGGAGCTTCGCCGTCACGTCGGCGGCGGTGTAACGCGGTTTGTCGTCGGCGCAGTTGATGGAGACGTTGGCGGCGCTGATGTTGCTGTACTCGCCGTCCTGGTTCCGCCCGTTCATCGAGTCGGACAGCAGCATCAGAACCTTGCCGTCCCCGTCGTACGCCTGCTGGAGCCCTTCGGTGAGGTACTCCCAGAACTCCTTGGAGTACAAGGACTGCGCGATGCCGCTCGTGGCGGCGGTCTGGGTGAGGCTGCGGGGGAAGACGCCCGGGATCGGTTTGCTGTCGAGGTCCTTCAACAGCTTGGCGATCCGGTCCTTCACGTCCTGCGCGCTGTCACCGAGCGGGCAATCGTCCGCCTTGGACGCGCAGTCCTCGGCGAAGTTGTCGAGCGCCAGCTGGAAGCCCTCGGCCTGCCCGAGGGAGCCCTGTTCGGAGTTCTGCGTCGGGTCCACGACCGCGTCGAAGACCGCCCGCCCCACCTTCTCGGGGAACAGATGCGCGTACACGCCGCCCAGTTCGGTCCCGTACGAGATGCCGAAGTAGTGCAGCCGGTCGTCGCCGAGGACGTGGCGCATCAGGTCCATGTCGCGGGCCGCGTCGGTGGTGCGCACGTGGGGGAGGACCTTGCCGGAGTTCTTCTCGCAGGCCTTGTTGAACTCCTTCGTGCCGTCCACAAGGGCCCGTTGCTCGGCGGCGTCGTCCGGGGTGGCGTCCTGCTGGAAGTACTCGTCGAGCTGCTCGCTGTCCTCGCACTTCACACCGGCGCTGCGGCCGACACCGCGCGGGTCGAAACTCACCAGGTCGTAGCGGGTGCGCAGCCGGTCGTAGTCCTGGCCGAACGCGGGGAGCGTGGTCACGCCCGAGCCGCCGGGACCGCCGAAGTTGAAGAGCAGGGAGCCGATGCGCCGGTCCTTGGCGCCGCTCGCCTCCGCGCGGATCAGCGCGAGCCCGATGGTGTCCCCCTTGGGCTTGTCCCAGTCCAGGGGTGCCTTCAGGGTGGCGCATTTCCAGTTGTCGCCGTCCGGCAGAGGCGACGGAGCGTCTCCGCCGCCCTCGGACTCGGACGGTTCCGGGCAGTCCTTCCAGCTGAGCTTCTGCGCCGACAGATCCTCGTCCTCGGAGCCGCCGTCCTCGCCGCATCCGGCGAGCGCCGCCAGCAGCAGGAGGGCGGTGGCGGTCAGAACGGCGGCACGCGGCGGGGAGGGGTTCGGCATGAACCCATCCTGAGGTCGCTCAGAGCGGGCCGCTCGGGGCGCGGGCCGTGCGGGTGAGAATTCCCGCCCGCTCCCGGGTCCCGCTGTGACGGCAGGGCCTAGAGCGCGCCCTTGCGCGTCAGGTGGTTGAAGAACAACCATCCCGGCAGCACGGGCAGCCACAGGGTGAGAAGGCGGTACAGGAGGACGGCGGGAGCCGCGACCTCCTTGGGGAGTCCGACGGCGATCAGACCGACCGTCAGGGTGGCCTCGACCGCGCCCACACCGCCCGGGGTGGGCGCCGCGGAGCCGAGCGCGTTTCCGGCGAGGAAGACGACGGCCACGCTGGCGATGCTGATGGCGGGCATGTCCTCGGTGCCGAACGCCCGGACCGACGCGTCGAGGCACATCACGAAGCAGGCTGTCAGCAGAAGCATGCCTCCGATGCCGGTGATCAGCTTCTGCGGTCGCTGGAGGACGTCCAGCATGCGCGGGATGACACCCGCGAAGAGCGACCGCACGCGCGTGACCACGAATTTCCGGAGGAACGGCACCGAGGTCACGACGAGGACGAGGACCGCGACGGTCAGCAGACCCGCGATGACCGTCCGGGACGGCGACAAGGAGGGTGTCTTCTCGGTACCGGTCAGATATCCGAACGACAGCAGCATCAGGATGTGACAGCCGAGTCCGAACAGCTGCGACGCGCCGACACTCGCCACCGCGAGTCCCGGCCGGACCCCCGCGCGCTGGAGGAACCGTGTGTTGAGCGCGACACCGCCTACCGCCGCGGGTGCCACGATCTTCACGAAGGAGCCGGCGACCTGCGCCGCCACGGCCCGGACGAACGGCACCCGCTCGGGCACGAAGCCCAGCAGGCTCATGGCCGCGGCGAAGTAGCTCAACATCGAGAAGAGCGCGGCCGCGGCGACCCAGCCCCACTTGGCGTTGTCGAAGAGCGTGCCGAACTCGATGTGCGTGAGCTGCGTCAGCAGGAAGTACGCGCCGAACGCGCCCGCGATGAAACTGATCAGCGTGCGCGGACGGATGCGCTCCAGACGGGCCGGCTCGACCGGTGCCTGCGGTCTGATCAGCAGCACCTGGTGGCGGATCTGGGTGAGCAGATCCTCCTCACGGGCCTCGTCCAGCGCCTCGTCGATCGCCCGCTTCTCGGCCCGCTGCTCGGCCCGTACGGCCTTCTTGTCGGGCTTCTCCAGGACGGGCCTGGTCTCCTCGGGAGTGGCCTCGTGCTCCGCGGCGCGGGCCAGTTTGGCCTGCCGGGACGCCTCCAGGACCGCCTCGCGCTCGCGCTCCGAACGCTCCCGGGCCAGCTTGCGCAACGTCGCGCGGTGGGAGCGGGTGAGCGCGATGGGCTGCAGCATGGGCAGGCAGTCGGCGACCGCGTCCGGGCCGAGCACACCGACGGCGGAGGCCACCGCGCGCTCCGCGCCGACCCGCAGGCCGAGCGTGGTCACCAACTGGGCGACGTCCATGCGCAGCATCAGTTCACCGGCCGCGATCTCGCCGTTGCGCAGGTCCGTGAGGATCACCGTGCCGGAACGATCCACCAGAATCGCGTCGCCGGCCAGCCTGCGGTGCGCGATGCGCCGAGACTGCAGCGCCTGCACCTGGTGCCAGGTCTCGCGCAGCAGGTCGTCGGTGATCTCCTCGTCCGGCAGTGCGTCGAGGGTGCGCCCGCCGATGTGCTCGTAGACCAGCATCACGGCGTCCGGACCCAGCTCGGAGGTCGCGATCAGCTTCGGCGCGTTGGCTCCGGCCGCGATGGCCGCGTACGCGAGGAGCGCCTCCTGCTCCAGTGCCTGGCGCAGCGACTGGAGGCTGCGGCGCGTGGTGATGCCGCGCAGCGTCAGGCGGCGCCACACGCGGTAGAAGAAGCCCTGCGCCTGCTGTTCCCGGTCCACCACCGTGACGTCCAGTGGTGGGCCGTCCTGGAGTGTCACGAAGTACCGGCGGCCACGGTCGCCGTCCGCGGCCTCCGGGGTCTCGTCCCGCGCGGCGCTCACCGGGTGGAAGCCGACGTGCCGCAGGCCCGCCATCAGGGTCCGGCCCGTGGGCCGGACGTTCGGTGAGCCGACCGCGTACAGGGTCCCGTACGCCACGCTCCAGCCGATCAGTACCGTGAGGATGATCGAGAAGGGGGTCGTGTAGCCGGTGACCAGCATGGAGAAGGCGTCGAGCATCAGCACGACCCACAGGACCGCACGCCAGCGCGGCCGCCGCGACATTCCGACGGCCGTCATATAGGCGATGACCGGCGCGAGGTAGCCGTGCACCGGGTCCGTCAGGGCGTGGATGTCGCCGGGAGAGGGCTGCGTGAGCGCCTTCTGGATCGAGTCCGGGGCGCCCTTGGCGACCCACAGATCGGTGGCGAGCGTCACCCCGTGTGCGAGGACCGCGGCCAGCACACCGTCGGCGATCCGCAGCCCGTCCCGCTTGATCAGCCGCTCGATGGCGAAGGCGACCGGCACCAGGAGGATCGCGATGCTCGACGCGAGCCCGGCGATCTTGATCAGCAGGTCGGGTGCCTCGTCGGTGCCCTTGTTGATGTCCTGCGCCAGCCCCGACGTCGTGCCGTGCGCGAACGCGGCGATCGACAGCAGGACGGCGATCGCGAGGACGCCCACCAGGAGGCGCATCAGGTCGGAGGGACGGTGCACGCGCGCGGGGAGCAACGGTTCGTCGCCCTCGACCTCTTCGGCGGGGGCGTCGTCGTCGACGCCGGCCGCGCCGTCGGTCTCCTCGGCTCCGCTCTCCTTGCGCATGTCCTTCTTCCGGGACGTATCCGGATTCACGGATGTCACGGATGTCACAGACGTCACGGGCGTCCCGGACGCCTCTGATGTCCGCGGAAGGCTCTCGTCCGTATCGTCGCCGGAATCCGGGCGCGACGAAACCTCAGAGGTGCCCTCCGCGTCTTCGGGGTGCACACCCTGCTGTTTCATCGTCTCTTCTTGGTCTCGTATCACCAGTAACCGCCCGCACGATGGTGGCATGCCCCGCTGACACAGGGGGGCATCAGGGTGCAATGCGGGGGCGCACAGTCTGCCTGAAGCGCTGTTCCTGGGCGAGGGATACGCACAGTCGCCGCCGCGTCACGTTGTCGGCGGGGTGGTGCAGGATGGACCGGATGAGCGAGCAGAGCCTCCCGGCGGACGCCTTGCCGGAGTACGCGGAGCGGGTCCTCGATGTCGCCGAGCAGATTCCGCCCGGGCGCGTCATGACGTACGGAGACGTCGCGGAATGGCTGGAGGAGGGCGGTCCGCGACAGGTCGGACGCGTGATGGCCCTCTACGGAGGAGCCGTTCCGTGGTGGCGGGTCGTCCGCGCGGACGGGGCGCTGCTCCCCGGCCACGAACTCAGGGCGCTGGAGAACTACCGGGCCGAAGGCACGCCCCTCAAGGAGGCGAGCAGGGCCTCCGAGGGCCACCTTCCGCGCATCGACATGAAACGGGCCAGGTGGGACGGCGGCGATCGCGCGGAGGGTCACACCCGACAGCTTCCGGCACGGGACCGGCAGGAGGGGGACAGGTGACCCGTACGGGGGAATGCGGGCACGCCCGCGGCATGCCGTACGTTCGTGATGCGGGAGACGCCGGTGCCGGGAGGGAACCCGGGGAAGCGCTGCTTCCACGGCATCCACCGGCGTAGCGTCGACGGCACGCACCCCCTTCATCCCGCTGCCACCGCCCACCTCGCGCCGCCGATCTCCCACCCGTCGCCCGAGCACGATCCCTCACCGACGGCGTTCCGCGTCGACAGTGACAACCCCCAGCACACCCACCAGGACCGGCGAACCACGTGAGCTCCTCTTTCTCCACCAGGCGCCTGTCGTACCCCCAGGGTCGGCAGGGGGCCCGTGGCGCCTACCGGCTGGTGCGTACCCCGCCGGTGCGGGTGGCTCCCCCTCTGCTGGACGCAGCCCAGCGCGCGGCGGTTGACCACGAGGGGGGTCCGCTGCTCGTTCTCGCAGGTCCGGGGACCGGCAAGACGACCACGCTGGTCGAGTCCGTGGCGGCCCGGATCGCCCGCGGCGCGGACCCCGAGCGCATCCTCGTACTGACGTTCAGCCGCAAGGCCGCCGTGGAACTGCGTGACCGCATGGCGCTGCGCATAGGAGCGGCCCGCGCGCCCCAGGCGACGACCTTCCACTCCTTCTGCTACGCCCTGGTCCGGGCCCACCAGGACACCGACCTGTTCGTGGAACCGATGCGGCTGCTCTCCGGCCCCGAACAGGACGTGGCGGTACGGGAACTGCTCGCCGGCCAGCCCGGCCTGGAGCGGCTCGGCCTCGCCCATGTGCGCTGGCCGGACGAACTGCGCGCCTGTCTGACGACACGCGGCTTCGCCGACGAGGTCCGCGCGGTCCTCGCCCGCAGCCGTGAGCTGGGCCTGAGCCCCGACGCCCTCCAGACCTTCGCCAGGCGCATCGGCCGCCCCGACTGGCTGGCCGCCTCCGCCTTCCTCGCCGAGTACCTCGACGTGCTCGACATGCAGGGAGTGCTCGACTACGCGGAACTGGTGCACCGCGCGGTGCTGCTCGCCCGGCGCCCGGGCGTGGCCGAGCGGCTCGCCGAGAGGTACGACGCGGTCTTCGTGGACGAGTACCAGGACACCGACCCGGCCCAGCTGCGGCTCCTGGACGCGCTCGCGGGAGGCGGCCGCACCCTGGTGGCCTTCGGTGACCCCGACCAGTCGATCTACGCGTTCCGGGGAGCCGACGTGAACGGCATCCTGGAGTTCCCGGAGATCTTCCCGCGCGCGGACGGCACCCCGGCGCCGGTCGAGGTCCTGAGGACGTCCCGCCGGTCGGGTGAGGGCCTGCTGAAGGCCACCAGGCTGCTGACCCAGCGCATGCCCCTGACCCGTCTCCCGGCGGAGAAGGTACGCGCCCACAGGGAACTCGCCCCCGTACGGGACGGCGGCCACGTGGAGGTCTACACGTACCCGACCTCCGGTACGGAGCTGGAGAACATCGCGGACATCCTGCGCCGCGCCCACCTGGAGGACGGCGTTCCGTGGAAGGACATGGCCGTCCTGGTACGCGCCGGGTCCCGCACCATCCCGACGATCCGCCGCACGCTCACCGCGGCCGGCGTCCCCCTCGACATCGACGGCGACGACCTGCCCCTGCGCCACGAACCGGCGGTGACGCCCCTGCTGACGGCCCTCAAGGCGGTGGCCGCGGCGGAGCTGGGGGAGACGGCACAGGAGACGGTGTCGGCGGGTGAGCCCGGGACGACCGAACCCGGGACCGGCGAGTCCGAGGCGGCCGAGTCCCGGACGGCCGGAACCGAGACGGCCGGAACCGAGACGGCCGAATCTGAGACGGCCGACCACGAAACGGCCGGATCCGAAGAGCCGGGCTCCGAAGGTGCTGAGCGAGCCGAGGGGCCCACTCCGGAGGAGGCTGTCTCGGAAACGCCCACTCCGGAGGAGGCGATTTCCGAGGACGCCCCCTCGGAGGAGCAGTCCGTCGCGGAGACGCCGTGGCTCGACGTCGAGACCGCGCTCACCCTCCTCGCGTCCCCACTGGCCGGTATGGACGCCGCCGATCTGCGCCGTCTGGGCCGCGCCCTGCGCGAGGAGGAGCGCGCCGGGGGCAACCACGTGCCGCCGCCCTCCGACGTGCTGCTCGCGCGGGCGCTGGCCGAGCCGGAGCGGCTGGTCGCCCACGATCCCTCGTACGCGCGCGGGGCCCAGCGCCTGGGCGCCCTCCTGCGCAAGGCACGAGAGCGCCTGGCGGGGGGCGGCACGGCCGAGGACGCGCTCTGGGAGCTGTGGGACGGCACTCCCTGGCCGCAGCGCCTGGAGCGGGCCGCCCGGCGCGGCGGCGCGGCCGGACGCAACGCCGACCGCGACCTCGACGCCGTGTGCGCGCTGTTCGCGACCGCGGCCCGCGCCGAGGAGCGCACCGGCGGCCGCGGAGCCCTCAACTTCCTCGAAGAGGTCGAGGCCCAGGACATCGCGGCCGACACCCTCACCCGAAGGGCCGTGCGCCCCGACGCCGTGCGTCTGATGACCGCGCACCGCTCCAAGGGCCTGGAATGGCGCATGGTCGTCGTCGCGGGCGTCCAGGAGGGTCTGTGGCCCGACCTGCGCCGCCGGGGCTCCCTCCTGGAGGCCGACCGCATCGGACGTGACGGTCTCGCGGAGCCGCTCACCCCCGGAGCGCTCCTGTCCGAAGAGCGCCGCCTGTTCTACGTGGCCGCCACGCGCGCGCGTGAACGGCTCGTCGTCACCGCCGTGAAGGCCCCGGCCGACGACGGCGACCAGCCCTCGCGTTTCCTCACCGAACTCGGCACGGAGCCCAAGGACATAACGGGCCGCCCCCGTCGGCCGCTGTCCGTCGCCGCACTCGTCGCCGAGCTGCGCGCCACCACGGTCGACCCCCGCGTCTCGGCCACCCTCAGGGAGGCGGCGGCCCGCCGCCTGGGCAGGCTCGCCGCGCTCGGCGACGAGGACGGCCGCCCCCTGGTGCCGTCCGCGCACCCCTACCGCTGGTGGGGCATGTACGAACCCACCGAGAGCAAGGTGCCGCTGCGCGACCGCGACCATCCCGTCGTGCTCTCCGGCAGCGCCCTCGACCAGCTCGCCAACACCTGCGCCCTGCAGTGGTTCCTCGGCCGCGAGGTGAAGGCCGACGCCCCCGCGACCGTCGCCCAGGGCTTCGGCAACGTGGTGCACGTCCTGGCCGACGAGGTCGCCTCCGGTCGTACGCCCGCCGACCTCGCCGTCCTCATGGAGCGCCTCGACTCCGTGTGGGAGGCGCTCGCCTTCGACGCGCCGTGGAAGTCGGCGCAGGAGAAGGAGCACGCGCGCGTGGCGCTCGAACGCTTCCTGAAGTGGCACGTCATGGACCGCGCCGAACGCACTCCGGTGGCCAGCGAGCACGACTTCGACGTCACCCTCGAAGCGGGCTCCTACGAAGTGCGCATCCGCGGCTCCATGGACCGCGTCGAGCGGGACGCCGAGGGCCGCGCCTACGTGGTCGACTTCAAGACCGGCAAGCAGGCACCGAGCGCCGCCGACGTCGCCCACCACCCGCAGCTCGCCGTCTACCAGCTCGCGGTCGGCGAGGGCGCCGTGGACGAGGCCTTCGACGGTGCACGCCCCGAGCCCGGCGGCGCCGAACTCGTCCAGCTCCGCCAGGGCGCCCCCAAGAAGGACGGCGGCGAGACCCTGCCCAAGGTGCAGGCCCAACAGCCGCTGGAGGGGGAGTGGGTCGGCGACCTGCTCGCCACCGCCGCGGGCAAGGTCCTCGACGAACGGTTCACGCCGACGACCGGCCAGCACTGCACGCACTGCGCGTTCCGGGCCTCGTGCAGCGCCCGCCCGGAGGGACGCCACGTCGTCGAGTGAGCGGGCGGGCCCCGGGCAGCTGTCCGAAGGGTGTCCGCCGCCTGCGCGGCGATGCGGGTCAAACGCCGGCCCCTGCGTACGAAGTGATGTGAAGTGACATACGGCACCACGTGTGCTGACCTGCGCATCCTCCCGCCCGGCCGCCGAATGGGCACCGACTGTCAGTGGGCGCGGCTAGCCTCTCTCACGTGCCAGCCCGTATCTCCGATCCCGAGCAGCTCAAGGAGCTCCTCGGTATCCCGTTCACCCCGGAGCAGACGGCCTGCATCACCGCACCGCCCGCCCCGCAGGTGATCGTGGCCGGAGCGGGCTCCGGCAAGACCACGGTGATGGCCGCGCGCGTGGTGTGGCTGGTCGGCACCGGACAGGTCGCCCCCGAGCAGGTCCTGGGCCTGACGTTCACCAACAAGGCGGCGGGCGAACTCGCCGAGCGCGTACGGAAGGCGCTCATCAAGGCCGGAGTCACCGACCCGGACGTGATCGACCCGGACAACCCGCCGGGCGAGCCGGTGATCTCCACCTACCACGCCTTCGCCGGCCGACTCTTGACCGATCACGGGCTGCGCATCGGGCTCGAACCCACCGCCCGCCTCCTCGCCGACGCCACGCGCTACCAGCTCGCCGCACGCGTCCTGCGCGAGGCACCCGGCCCCTACCCGTCGCTCACCCGGTCCTTCCCCGACCTCGTCAGCGACCTCCTCACCCTCGACTCCGAGCTCTCCGAACACCTCGTACGCCCCGAGGAACTGCGCGCGTACGACGCCCGGCTGCTGCACGAGCTGGAGGGCGTCAAGCTCACCAACCCCGACCTGCGCAAGGTCCCGGAGGCGGCAGCCGCCCGGCGTGAACTGACCGAGCTGGTGAGCCGCTACCGGAAGGCCAAGCGCGAGCGCGACCTCCTCGACTTCGGCGACCAGATCGCCCTCTCGGCGACCCTCGCGCGCACCCGCGCCGAGGTCGGCGGCATCCTGCGCGACGAGTTCCGGGTGGTCCTCCTCGACGAGTACCAGGACACGTCCGTGGCCCAGCGCATCCTCCTGGCGGGCCTGTTCGGCGGCGGCACGGGCCACCCGGTGACCGCCGTCGGAGACCCCTGCCAGGCCATCTACGGCTGGCGCGGCGCCTCCGTGGCCAACCTCGACGACTTCCCCGAACACTTCGCGCACCCCGACGGCCGCCTCGCGACCCGCCAGTCGCTCAGCGAGAACCGCCGCAGCGGAGGCCGCCTCCTCGACCTCGCCAACGGCCTCGCGGAACCCCTGCGCGCCATGCACGCGGGCGTGGAGGCCCTCCGCCCGGCCCCCGGCGCCGAGCGCGACGGCATGGTGCGCTGCGCCCTGCTGCGCACCCACGCCGAGGAGATGGACTGGCTCGCCGACTCCGTCGCCCATCTCGTACGCACGGGGAAGGCCCCCGGCGAGATCGCCGTCCTGTGCCGCACCGCCACCGACTTCGCCCAGATCCAGGGCGCGCTCGTCGCCCGCGACGTCCCGGTGGAGGTCGTCGGGCTCTCCGGACTGCTGCACCTGCCCGAGGTCGCCGACCTGGTCGCCGTCTGCGAGGTCCTCCAGGACCCCGGGGCCAACGCCTCCCTGGTCCGCCTGCTCACCGGACCGCGCTGGCGCATCGGCGCCCGCGACCTCGCCCTCCTGGGCCGCCGGGCCCGGCGGCTCGTGTCCCACACGCGCGTGGACGCCGACGACGACCCCGACCTGCGGCTCGCCGCGGCAGTCGAAGGCGTCGACCCGGCCGAGGTGATCTCCCTCGCGGACGCGCTGGAAACGTTCCTGGAGACACCCCTCGGCGGTGACGGGGACGACGACGGGCTGCCGTTCTCGGCCGACGCGCGCGTACGGTTCGCGCGGCTCGCCACCGAACTGCGCGACCTGCGCCGCTCGCTCGCCGACCCCCTCATGGACGTCCTTCACCGGGTCCTCGCCACCACCGGCCTGGAGGTGGAGCTCTCCGCGTCCCCGCACGCCCTGGCCGCCCGCCGCCGCGAGACGCTGTCCAACTTCCTGGACGTCGCCGCCTCCTTCGCCGCGAACGAGGGCGAGGCGAGCCTCCTCGCCTTCCTCGGCTTCCTGCGCACCGCCGCCCAGTACGAGAAGGGCCTCGACAACGCCCTGCCGGGCGGCGAGAACACCGTAAAGGTGCTCACCGCGCACAAGTCCAAGGGCCTGGAATGGGACGTCGTCGTGGTCCCCGGGCTCGTCACCGGCACGTTCCCCAGTGGCCAGGGCCGCGAGAAATGGACTGCCCAGGGCAAGGTCCTCCCGCACGAACTGCGCGGCGACGCCGACACCCTGCCCGACATCGACGCCTGGGACTCCCGCGGCATGAAGGCCTTCCACGAGGCCATGAAGGAGCACCAGCACACCGAGGAACTGCGCCTCGGCTACGTCACCTTCACCCGCCCCCGCTCCCTGCTGCTCGGCTCCGGCCACTGGTGGGGCCCCTCCCAGAAGAAGCCCCGCGGCCCCTCCGACTTCCTGCACGCCCTGTACGAGCACTGCGCGGCCGGGCACGGCGAGATCGAGGCCTGGGAGGACGAACCGGAGGAGGACGAGGAGAACCCCGCACTTCAGGCGGCAGGCGGTGACCACGCCTGGCCGCTCCCGCTCGACGACCTGGCGATGGCCCGCCGCCGCGAGGCCGCGCAGACGGTGCTGGCCCACCTGGAGTCCGCCCACTCCCACGAGACGGCGCACCCTTCGGCTCCCGATGACCCGGGCCCGTACGACGACCCGGACTGGCCGCCCCCGCCGGACGACGACGAGCCTCTCTACGGGGACGACCACTTCGCCGACGAGCCCCCCTACGGAGACGGCCCCTCCACCGGCGCGCCTTCCTACGGGGACGGACATTCCACCGACGCGCCTCCTTACGAAGAGGCCGATTTCGCGGACGAGGACCCTGACGACCGGGACACGTGGACCGCGAACCGCCCACGGGTCCCGCACCCCAGCCCCGCCCCGGACGCCCGCCCGCACCCTTTTGCGACCACGCGCCTCACCCCCGAGGAAGCCCGCACCATCGCCTCCTGGGACCGCGACCTCGACGCCCTCACCGGAGAACTCCTGCGCGCCCGCGAGAGCGTCACGGACGTCCCCCTGCCGGCCTCTCTCACCGCGTCCCAGCTGCTGCGCCTGGCCGCGGACCCGGAAGGTTTCGCAACCGAACTGGCGCGCCCCATGCCACGCCCGCCCCAGCCCGCCGCCCGCCGCGGCACCCGCTTCCACGCCTGGGTCGAAGCCCGCTTCGAAGAGCTGCGGCTCCCGATGCTGGAGCCGGAGGAGCTGCCCGGCACCGAGGCCGAGATCGCCGACGAACGCGACCTGGAAGCCCTCAAGAACGCCTTCGAACGCACCCCCTACGCCCACCGCACGCCCCACCGGATCGAGGCCCCGTTCCAGCTCGCCATCGCAGGCCGTGTCGTACGGGGCCGGATCGACGCCGTCTACAAGGAAGAGGGCGGCGACGGCGAGGACGGAGACGGGGCAGGGACCACCACGTACGAGATCGTCGACTGGAAGACCAGCCGCACCCGCACCGCCGATCCCCTCCAGCTCGCCGTCTACCGGCTGGCCTGGGCCGAGCAGCACGGCATCCCCCTGGAATCCGTACGGGCGGCCTTCCTGTACGTGCGCAGCGGTGAAGTCGTACGCCCCGAGAGCCTGCCGGACCGGGCCGCGCTGGAGCGGCTCCTCCTGGAAGATCCACCCGAAGGGGTTCCCGACGAACCGCCGGACCAGCACGCACGCGTGGACGGATAGGCTCGTGACCATGAGCAAGACTCCGGACAGCGCCGTCCGCGCGTACATCGAGCAGCACCGCGCAGCCTTTCTCGACGACCTCGCCGAATGGCTGCGCATCCCGTCCGTCTCGGCCCAGCCCGAGCACGCCGCGGACGTACGGCGCAGCGCCGACTGGCTTGCCGCGAAACTGCAGGAGACGGGCTTCCCGACCTGCGAGGTCTGGGCGACTCCCGGCGCACCCGCAGTCTTCGCCGAGTGGCCCTCCGACGATCCGCAGGCACCCACGGTCCTCGTCTACGGCCACCACGACGTGCAGCCCGCCGCCCGCGAGGACGGCTGGGACACCGACCCCTTCGAGCCCGTCGTCCGCGGAAACCGCCTCCACGCGCGCGGGGCGGCCGACGACAAGGGCCAGGTGTTCTTCCACACACTCGGCGTCCGCGCCCACCTCGCCGCCACGGGCCGCACCGCTCCCGCGGTCCACCTCAAGCTGCTGATCGAGGGCGAGGAGGAGTCCGGTTCCCCGCACTTCCGTGCTCTCGTAGAAGCCCGCAAGGGCCGCCTGACCGCCGACGCGGTGATCGTCTCCGACACCGGCATGTGGTCCGAGGACACCCCCACGGTCTGCACCGGCATGCGCGGCCTCGCCGAGTGCGAGATCCGGCTGCACGGGCCCGACCAGGACATCCACTCCGGCTCCTTCGGCGGCGCCGTGCCCAATCCGGCCACCGCCGTCGCCCGCCTCGTCGCCGCCCTGCACGACGAGCACGCGCGCGTGGCGATCCCCGGGTTCTACGAAGGCGTCACCGAGCTAACCGACCGCGAGCGGGAACTCTTCGCCGAGCTGCCCTTCGACGAGGAGCGCTGGCTGCGCACCGCCCGGTCCACGGCCACCCACGGAGAGAGCGGCCACACCACCCTGGAGCGCGTCTGGGCCCGCCCGACCGCAGAGGTCAACGGCATCGGCGGCGGCTACCAGGGCCCCGGGAACAAGACGATCGTCCCGTCCTCCGCGATGGTCAAACTCTCCTTCCGGCTCGTCGCCGGACAGGACCCCGACCACATCGAGAAGGCCGTCCGCAGCTGGGCCGCCGAGCAACTGCCCGCCGGGATCCGTCACGAGATCACCTTCGGCGCCGCCACGCGCCCGTGCCTCACACCGCTCGACCACCCCGCCCTGCAGTCCGTCGTACGCGCCATGGGCCGCGCCTTCGAGAAGGAGATCCTCTTCACCCGCGAAGGGGGATCGGGGCCCGCGGCGGACCTCCAGGACGTCCTCGCCGCCCCGGTGCTGTTCCTCGGCATCTCGGTCCCGTCCGACGGCTGGCACGCCCCCAACGAGAAGGTCGAACTGGACCTCCTCCTCAAAGGCGTCGAGACCTCCGCCCACCTGTGGGGCGATCTGGCCCGGAACTGGCGAGATGCACACTGAAGAAGCCCCGCCGCACACGTCCTGCCGTACATCCGGACATCCGGCTGAACAGCCCGCCGAACCAACCGTTTCACCGGGGGAGTTGGAAGCACCCGTGACCACCTGGACCGACCACACCGCCGACCGTCCCATCTCGCTCACCGCCCCGAGCGGCATCGACCGGGCCGCCCACCACCGGCTCGACGAGGCCTGGCTCGCCGCGGCGTGGAGCCACCCCACCACCCGCGCCTTCGTGGTCTCCGGCGGTCAGGTCCTCATCGACGAGACGTCCGACGGCACCACCGAACTCGTCATGACCCCGTCCTTCGAAGCGCCCCTCACCGAGGCACACCGTTACTTCCTGGGCACCGACGACGACGGCGTGAGCTATTTCGCGCTCCAGAAGGACACCCTGCCCGGCCGCATGGACCAGTCCGCGCGCGCGGCGGGTCTGCGCGAGGCGGGCCTGCTCCTGTCACCCCGTGACGCGGGCCTCATGGTGCACGCGGTCGCCCTGGAGAACTGGCAGCGGCTGCACCGCTTCTGCTCCCGCTGCGGTGAACGCACCGTGATCGCCGCGGCCGGCCACATCCGCCGCTGCCCCGCCTGCGGCGCCGAGCACTACCCCCGTACCGACCCCGCCGTGATCATGGCCGTGACGGACAACGAGGACCGCATCCTGCTCGGCCGTCAGGTGCACTGGCCCGAGGGCCGCTTCTCCACCCTCGCCGGCTTCGTCGAGCCCGGGGAGTCCATCGAGCAGTCGGTGCGCCGCGAGGTCTTCGAAGAGGCCGGCATCACCGTCGGCGAGGTCGAGTACATCGCCAGCCAGCCCTGGCCGTTCCCCTCCAGCCTCATGCTGGGCTTCATGGCCCGGGCGACCTCGGCGGAGATCAACGTCGACGGCGAGGAGATCGAGGAAGCACGCTGGTTCTCCCGCGAAGACCTGCGGGCCGCCTTCGAGTCCGGGGAGGTCCTGCCTCCGTACGGCATCTCGATTGCGGCCCGTCTGATCGAGCTCTGGTACGGCAAGCCCCTGCCGACGCGCGGAGCGGCCGTCTGAGGCACCTGCCGAACAGGTCCTAGGCGCCGATCTTCTGCTTGACCTGCGCCAGCGAAGGGTTCGTCAGCGTCGAACCGTCCGGGAAGAGGACGGTGGGCACGGTCCGGGGACTTTCCTCCGACGCTGTAGGGCTCTGACCAGGGACGTTTCATATGACGCGGGAATATCGTCCCGTTTTGAGACGTTGCCTGGTCGGTTGGTCACGCGACGGAGGTAGAGGAGACCTCGGGGTGCCCCACCTGAGAGGGGCTTCCCGTGACGAAACGAGCGCTAGGTGTCATCCGACTGTCGGTCGGCAACGTCAATCAGACTGGTGAAGACACGCAACGTCGCAAGATCCACAACCGTTGCGTTGCGGACGAGATCGAGTTGGTTGACTGGGCTGTTGACCTGGACGTCTCGGCAAGTTTCAGCCCATGGGACCGTCCGCACCTCGGGAAGTGGCTCAAGGAACACGTCGATGACTTTGATGTGATCTACGTGTTCAAGCTGGACCGCATCGTGCGGTCCGTTCGGGACCTCTCCAATCTCCTGGACTGGTGCGACGAACACGGGAAGTCCCTCGTGTCGGTGGAAGAGGGCTTTGACCTCTCCAAGCCGTGGGGTCGCACCATCGCGAAGATCCTCGCCGTGCTGGCCGAAGCCGAGCTAGAGATGATCAAGGAGCGCATCTCGAACTCTCGGCTTGCGATGCGGATCAAGGGCCGTTGGCCTGGTGGTCTGGTGCCGTTCGGACGCGTCGCCGTAGCTGCTGAGGACGGGGAGGGTTACACGCTCGAACTTGACCCCAAGTACGGTCCATGGCTGCTCAAGATGATCGAGAAGTTCCAGGAGATCCGGTCGTTCTCTGCGGTGGCTGAGTGGCTGAACGACAACAAGGTCCCGACGTCGCAGGACATCGCGCGCATGCGCGCGGGTGCGGCAGGCAGCACAAACACGCGGCTGAGCAAGGAAAAAGCCAAGCCCCGTGGGTCCAAGTGGACAGCCACGTCCGTACAGGCCGTGCTCACGAACCGGAACCTTCTCGGGGAGTACGTCAGGCGAGACGGAAGCGTGGAGCGCAACGCCGACGGGACACCGATCCTGCGGTCCGTGCCGGTGCTCACCCCGGAGGAGTTCGAAGCACTGCAAGAGATCGTCGCGACCGTCAAGTACGTGAAGGGCGCGACCAACACGAGCCCGCTTCTCGGCGTGATCTTCTGTGCTGGTTGCGAGCAACCGCTGTATTTCGTGAAGGCGAGCGGGAACAAGCGCGCTCGCTTCCGCTGCCAGGGGAACAAGTCCAAGGGCATCCCTGCATGCGCCGGACAGTCGTACCCGGCAGAGCAGATCTACAAGGAAGTCGCGTACATCTTCCTGCGGCAGGTGGGGACGTACACCATCCAAGAAAAGATCAAGCTCTCCGATGACAAATCGGCCGTCGAACTGGCCGTGCTGGAAGGGCGCCTCAACCAGCTCAGTACAGAGTTCAAGACAGGCCACCTGTCAGCATCCGAGTTCGCCGCCATGGCTGCGGAGACGGCTCAGGAACACGAGAAGTTGGCCAACGGGCCGAAGCAGAAAGCTACTTGGGGGTGGCGGGACACCGGTACGACGTTCGCGGACTGGTGGGCTCAGACGGAGGGTGATCCCCAGACACGTCGGGCGCGCATGTTGGGGTGGCGCACCAAGATTCGCCGTGGGCCGACCGGTCTTTGGTACCGCGTCGGGTGGGAGATGCGCGACGAGATCAAGGGCGAAGATGCGGCAAGCGCGCTGTCGACGTACGTCCCTGAGCCCTTGCTGAGGGAGCACCTGAGGCAGGCTGCGTAACGACTGTCAGACGTCCTGAGAGCCCCAACCCTGGATTGCCTGAGGGTTGGGGCTCTGGTCTGCTCTGAGGCTGTCTGAGGACAACAGAGGGCCCTCCTAGCGCCGACTCTAGGAGGGCCCCGTCTGTGGGGTGCAAGAGAGGGACAGCCCCTCGGGGGTGGGAGGCTGCCCCTCTCGTCTGTGGTGGTTCACGACCCTGACGCGGTGTGGTCGCCATACGGACCCGTAACGGGGGTCAGACGGCCGGAAAGTCCGGCGCCTGTGTTGCTTCTCGCGTGACCCTGCGGAACTCCATGTAGGCCACGTAGTCCGCTTCTGCTGCTTCGGGCGAGGGGTAGCCGAACACCGAAGCGATGAACGGGAAACTCTTGCCTTCCCAACGGCAGTAAGCGGCTCTCGCCTGTCGATCAGAGCCCTCAGGCGGACGGCTCATGTGCTGTCTCCCTAGCGGTTGTACCGGTGGCAGAGACACCGACACCGGCGAACGAGCAGGATTCCGCCCCCGTGGATCAAGGGCACGTCTTCCGTCTGCCGACACTCCTTGTGGAGGTCCCGGTAACCGGGTCTCTGGGCTACGGCGCACTCGGCGGACAGGGTGTCGGGATCAGTCGTCCGAAGGGCCATAGCCAAGCCCCTTGATCCGGCATTGATCGCAGGGGAAGGGGCACGGCGGTAACGGCGTCCCTGGGGGCAGCACCACAACCCCGGATGTAACGTCCAGGAGACCGCCGTACTCGGACCACCAACCTTGCGGCGAACCTTCGTACGCCGTGCCCCTCGCCGGCTCAGGCGGGGGTCGACTCTTCCGGAGCCTAAACATGGCCAACTCCGCATCCTGCAAGGGGAGTTGAGGACTTCAGGTCGATCTCGGCGAACACGATCTTCCCGACTACCTGAGGGAGCGCGTCCCAGCGGTCTGCAAGATGCCGCACCAGGATCAGACCGCGTCCGTCTGGTTCCCCTGCTGACAGGGGTTTCACGACCGGGAGTCCGGTCCCCGAGTCCCGGACTTCCACACGGACGTACTCCGGGTTCAGGAAGAGCGTTACGCCGATCTCTCGGCTACCGACAGGGCCGACATGCAGCACGGCGTTGGTCACCAGCTCCGAGACGACCAGGGCGAGATCGTCGACCACCGACTCAGCCAACCCCCAATCGGTGGCGACGGTTCGGACGCGGTCGCGTGCCGTCTTCACGTAGGCGCTTCGGTTCGGGTAGCGCATCCGATCTGTGCGGAATCCGCTCATGATCACCTCTCCAACCAGCCGTGCCACTCAGAGCACTTGACGACCTGTCAAGTTGCTCCCTGCGTTCCGGAACAATCCCTACAGTGGGGGAAAGTCACCCCACGGTGCAAGTCCCCACTTTGAGAGTCACGCATTGTGTTTGCTGTGGGGTAAGCCAGAAGCGAGACTGAGACCTGACGACGACCAGAAGGGGCACAAACGTGCCAGTCAACCGCAATCCGACCGTGCGGCAACGGCGGCTCGGTCGGATGCTGAAAGAGGCCAGAGAGGCAGCAGGGAAGACCCTTGCTCAAACGGCCGGAGTGCTGGACTGCGCGGAATCAAAGGTCAGCCGGATCGAATCTGCACAGAGTGGCGTCCGATCCCTTGACCTCAAAGCACTTTTCGAGTTCTACGGGATCGATGATCAAACCCGGCGCGCACGGTTCCAAGATCTCGCCCGCAACGGGCGGGAGCGCGGTTGGTGGAGCCAGTACGAGGGTTCGCTGAACTCGGCCTATAGCGACCTAATTGCTCTTGAGTGGGACTCGTCGGATCTGTATCTGGTCGAGACGTCCATTCTTCCGGGGCTTCTGCAAACTCCCGCGTACACGGAAGCGGTCGTGCGGATGCAGAGCCCGGATAAATCAGATGCGGACGTTGCCGCCCAGGTCAAGGTGAGAGGACAGAGGCGACAAACCTTTGCCCGCTCAACTCCGTTGCGTATGTGGGCTGTTATCGCGGAAGCGGCCCTAAAGCCGGACCTGGGTAACGGCATCATGCGGGAACAGCTTGAATCGCTTCTCGCCATGGCGCGAGAGACGAATATCCAAATCCAAGTACTCCCGTCCAGCGCGTCTATCAATGTCGCACTTTACGGACCGTTCGGAATTCTCGCGTTCCCGGAGCCGGTTGAGACCGACATTGTCTATCGGGACGATCTCATGAGCATCGTCTATTACGAGGACCCGAGTCAGGTCGAGTTCTACACGGCGTTGTTCCGTCGGCTCAACTCGGAAGCGCTCCCCGTGGAACAGTCACTCTCTCTCATCAAAGAGCACATCAAGGAAATGGACTGACGATGTCAGCTATCAGCGACTCCACCACAACTGAGTACGACTGGTTCAGGTCCAGCTACTCAAACGGAGACAACAACTGTGTCGAGTGCGCCAACGTCCCGGGCATAGTTCCCGTCCGTGACAGTAAGAGGCCCGAGGGTCCGGCCCTGATTTTCTCTGCGGCTCCCTGGGGCGCGTTCGTGGCCTCCGTGAAGGCAGACGCCACCCCGAGCGTCTGAGGCCGGCTCAGAGCGGCGCAGGCACAAAGAAGCCCCCACCGTTTCGGGTGGGGGCTTTCTCATGTCCTAGATGGAGCTGACTGCCATGGTGTCATCCTTGGTGCCGTCCGAGTAGTCGGCGTGAATCCTGAAGTGCTCGGCAATGGCCTTGTTGCCCCAACTGTTGGCGGTGTACATCGCTCCGCCACAGACGCGGGCAGTCGGGTTGCAGATCGTGCAGACAATGACCATTTCGTTGCCCATGAACGCGATGGTGGTGAGATCTTTGATACTCAGGGTGATGCATCCTTTCGGAAGAAATTAGTTCAGTGGCTTCACCTCATCCCGGTGGTTACTGGTGCTGCTGATCCCGCAGCGTGACGTATGGCGTGCAGGGTGGGGGCTACTCACCCTTGGGCTAAATGTTGGTCAGTTTGGACAGAGCGTCGAAATCGTGCTTGTGGTCCTTGCGTTGGCCGTGGGTGGTCGCTCCCCAAATCCCGAGCGGACGCATGAGGCATGCCGCCCGTAGACACGTGAGCTTGACCGGGCACGCGCGGCAAATCGCCTTTGCCTCACGCACACGCTTGTTGAGCGGATGCCCGGTCGACGGAAACCACAGTTCGGGATCAGGGTGCGACGCGCAAGACGCATCGTCCCTCCAATCGCTACCGACAATGGCAGTGGCACGGGCTGCTGTTGCCGTGATCCTGTTGAAATGAACCTCGGCTTCACGGGCCTCTGCTTCACCTGAGGGTAAGTCGCCTAAGTTGTCTTCCATGGGTCATGCCCTCAATCCCTCCCGCATAGGTACTTCCTGAGGGAGGCACACGTTCAGGAACGTTGGCCAATCTTTGGGATAGATGAAATAAGTCGCGCACATGCCGGGGTTGTAAGGGTCGTTTTCCGTGCTGAACAAAAGGCTGTAGCCCAGTCGTTCCAGAGCAGTTTCCAGCCTGTTCAGGTGGATTTTCAGACGTTCTTCGGCATGCTGTCCCCTGTCGCTTCGGTACGGGTGGAAAAGCAGACCCTCCGGCGACCTTTCATAACGTCGGATCACGTGCCCATGGGAGAAAACATCTTCGTAGTCCATGCATACCAACTTGTGTACTACGGAAGTTTCACCGCTCTTGAACAAGACACAGAAACAAAGCGGCCATTCGTGAGATACAGACAAGCTGAACTCATCAGCCCAAGCCCTCACCACTTCTGGTTTGCTGTTCTTGTTCGTGTACCAAACGTGCTTCCTAGCCATGTCACTTCTCCTTTGGTTTAATTCCGGTGAAGCCTGAGGTGACTTCCTTCTTACCGGTCTCCGGATTGACTCCGAAATTGATGGACTTCTTATATTCAACTTGTAATCCGATGATGGTTTGAGTAACCTTCTTGACGGTCCACTCAAGTCGGTCATCCCCGTCGTAGGACTCCACGAACATCCTGTGGAAGTCGGAGCACTTCACTTTGTCCTTGGGGTCACTGGTGCGAACCCATTTGTCGAAGAAATACGCGTTCACAGGGTTGTTGTCGAGATACGCACGAGTGGTCTCCTGAATACTCTCCGGCACGTCGACCGACAGAGGACGTTCACGCCACATGCGGTAACCCTCAGCCATCCAATTGATGATGCCCATGCGCTCACGCGCCACGACCCAACGGAAGAAATCAACGCCACCAGTTAAGGACTGCTGCTGTGTCTTCTGAGTCGGAGTAATCGGAACGTTCCACGGGACCACCACAAGGCGAGTGATGAGTCCTGAGTCCAGGTCCATCTTCACGTTGGCATTCGTGGTGATGAAGACTTTTCCCGTGTGGTTGAAGCCGAACGGGTCCCCGTAGAGGAATCGTCCGTTGTCCGGTCCGCCCGCAGCGATACTCTTGATCAAGGAAGAGTTGATCTTCTGTCGTGAATCCCACTCATCGAGCAGCACCATGCGCTTGTGGAAAAGGTTCCCCTTCTTTTCGGGGTTCTCCTCGCCACTGGCATAGAAGAGATTCTTGTCAGCGGAGTACGCAAACGGTCCCAGGATCTCACTCAAGATCAGGTCGTACGTGGACTTACCCGCGTCCGCGATACCCTGGTCAATCCAGAACTTCTTCTCCGAGGTGGAGGCAGACAGGGCATACCCCGCACGGCGCTGTAGGTAATCCCTGACAGCGGGGTCGGGCTGAGCGCGCTTCAAAAATTCTAGGAAGTTAGTGCAATCAGTAGAGCCCGCGTAATCCCACGGAAGGTAGGTGGTCACCTTGTCTTCCTTGCGGGTCCTGCGGAATTTTCCGCTCTCCAGCTCCAACACGCCATTGCGGAACGGAAGAACGTCACCCTGAGCGTCGAACTCCTTGGACGAGAGCGAGCTGATGTATTCGTTGGCGTTGCTCGGTGTCTCGTAGTTCAACACCTTCAAGACGGAGTCCTGAGCGGCTGTATTGGCATTGGCCCTCTTACAGAAGCCCTCGAACACGTCCTTCCACGTGGTGTCTTTGCCTGGAACCATCGGTTCGTCTGGCCACTGGTCGCCCTCGGTCTCCCTCAGATTGAAGAACACATCCGTGACCAAGTGCTGAACGGGAGACTTGTCCTTAGCGCTTTCGGACGGGCGTCCTAGCTTCCAGAACCCCGTGCGCTCCGAGTACGCGGCGAACACTCCGCGGTCGGTCATGTACCCGAAATTGTCTCCGTGCTTGGCCAGTAATCGGCTGTAGTTCCCAGGGAGATCAAGCGAGTAGCGACGGGTGAAGCACCCTTTGTAGACGTTGCCCGACGTGCCCAACAAATCTTCCACACTATCGGGGTTTTGCTCAGCGCGGTTGAACGCACTCTCGATGGTGGCTACCGCGCGGTGGTCGGGGTGACCCCCTTTGTACGCGGCATCTGCGAGCGCTTCTCGGATGAAGTCTTCATCGGCCAACTCGGCAAAGACGAGTGAGAAGAGCTGATGTCCCACCCATAACAGGGTGTTGTTTTGTGTTCCATCCTCGGCGGTGATGATGCGATTCAGACGCGCTTCGACGAAGCGTCGCACGTCCTCGGACATCTCCTCAGCCTCGGCAAGGTCGTAGACCCTAACGGGACCCTTCGGCTTACGGGGCTGCTGTAGCTCCGCGATGCGGTCGAGAAGCCACTGAGGGGCCTGTGCCGGCTTCGCAGAACTCAGGACGCGGTATTGCCCCTTCTCGCCACGAGAGGGCGGCAGAAGGGCATATCCGCCCGTTCCCTTAATATCGATTCCGGGCCACGGTGCGTGCTCGCCCGTGTGGTTGCGTACGTCCATACCCTCAGGCATGGGGAACGTGTAGTGAGTGCCGCCCGACTGGGACAGGTGCATCTCGGTTTCGGGGATCGGTCCGTGTTCGTCAATCAGCTTCTCTAGGCTCTCCAATCCGCCGTTCTTGAGGTCAATCTCCATGACGAAAATGTCGCTGGGGGTCCCCGTGGCCTGAGCGATACAAGGAGCGTCTGCGTAATCACCAGTCAACCAATCGGTTAGGACTGCGGGATCATCGGTGGCGCTGTAGAAGGAGTGGCATACGCCGTAAGGATCTTTAATGCAAGCACACACTTCACGGTGTGCAGCGTGGCTCTTGTAGGGAGCGCAATCGGTGCACAGTCCTAAGGGGATCTTGTCCGAGGACATGAGCAGGATTTTTCGTCCCCTGGCCAGATAGTCAAGAGCTGAGGTTAATAATGGGTGAGTCATAGCGACACTCCTTTTCGACCCGACAGCGGGTCATAGGTTGGGTGGGGGTTAGTGATTGCTGCTGCGGGTTGAGCCTGTGGTGGGCTCGATGTAGTCGTACGGGTCATATCCCTGGTCTTCCAGGTATCGGGAAACGATGTCCCGCAGTAACTCTCCATCGGACTTGCGAGCCCTGGTGGCGTAGTCGTGTACGGCACGGGCCTTGTAATCCTCGATACGGAATGCTTTGGGCACCATCATGGTGAATCTCCTTAGGTTTGTTTGTGTTGTAAACGGAAAGCGGCGAAAGAAAATCCCGGTCTGCATGACCGGTTCTCAACCTGTAATACATATGGTACGGCAATGATCCTTCGCCGCTTTCCGCAAGTGCGGTTGCCCGCGTGTGGAGCTAATTAAGGCGTTGGCATAGGGGTGTGCGCTTGGCGCTTCGCACCGCATTCGTCGCACGGGCACATTGCGCGACGATAGGCGTCCTTCCTATCGAGATACGCCAACTGCGCTTCCATTTCTTCACGCTCTTCGCGCTTCTCCTGCTCAAGTGCCATCATCTCGCGTGCTTCACGTGCTTCAAGGTCGTACTTGGACATGGTGGTTCCTTTCAAAAGGTGTGTGCAAGGTAGGGGTGTATCAGGATGCCCAGGGTAGGAACGGCTTGTCGTCCCACTCGTCGGGTTCAAATTGGCTCTCGTCGTAGTAAGCCTCGTGGGCCAAACGGAGAGCCCATAGCTCTCCCTGAGCGTCCTCCCAGTGGAGGTCATCCACCTTGACCAGGGTAAGGAGATCCCAAATGAATTCCTCCATCGTCCCTTGACCCTTGGTGGTGGACTGGTAGATCTCCCACGCTAAGCGTGCGTGGTCTGCCATTTTTCGGTTGTAGGAGGATGGTTCTGATACGCGATGCATGAGGGTCCTTTCGAGGGTTATTCCTTGTTGAACTGCATTGATATAAGTATACCAGTAATGTCCGGTTTGCCTTTCCGCAACTTTTTTAGCCGGAGCCTACTTACCTGGGGTTTATCGAGGGATTTTCAGAGCCCCTGTGCGGACTGCTCTGCCGCAAGCTGAGCGGCAAGGGCATTGAACGCCGTGACATAACTCTTCGCCGCTATCAGAACGGTGCGGTCGCCGGAGAGCGGGAAGTTCCTCACGTCCCCGTCCGCGTAGACAAGGACCACCGATGCGGCACCCTTGTTCTTACGCCCCGTGAGTGCAGCGGACGCGCCGAGGGTTGCGGCACCCGCTACGAGACGGGTTGCTGTCCAGGATTTGTGCGCACCCGCGTCGAAGAACTCAGCGGTGGCTCCGAGCACGGGCCCGTACCGCGTGATGCCGTACTCCGAGGACGGCCAGGGCTTGAGCATGGACGCTCCGCGCATCGTCTTCTCCGCAGGGTGGGCCTCCCGCCACGCGGCCAGGGCCCGCTTCGCTTCCTGCTTCTCGGCCTTACGCGCCTTGGCTTCTGGTGACCTGGAAAACATGGGTTCCTCCGCTTTGATCCGGGGTGGGAAGCGGATAGAACCACTCAAAAAATTCCGACGTCAAGCGGCTCCCAGGCGGCCCCCAGAGGCCCGTACAGGGGTCGACCGCGGGTCCGGCACTCACCCGCCGGCCAGACCTCGCAGGGCCTCAGAGGGCCCGTGCAATTTGTTGAGGGCGCGTCGAGGGGGTCTCGCCCTGGTGGTGCGTGCCCCGTGTCGTGGTTCGGCCCATGTATGAGGTACGGTCTGCCGCCCTTGGGGGTCGACCGGACCCCGTGAATAGGTTCGTGGGATCGGTCCCGAACGTAGGAGTATCTGCGGGGCCTAACACCGCATGTAGTTCTACCGTGGAGAGATGACCCAGCAACGAGCGTTCAGCGACGAAGAACGAGCCGAGTACGAGTCACCGTGTCCGGAGTGCGGGGAGGCTCGAAAGGTCGACTGGCTTACCCCAGACTCGTTCAGCACGGGGCCCACCGAGCACTACATCCGATTCGAGACGTGCCGGAACCCCGAGTGCCCGAAGAGCCCCGATTATGATTCCGACTGAGTTACCCACGGGAGGGCTTCAGGGAATGTCGATGCCTGTCCACTTGGATACCACCCAGGAATTATCGGCTAGCTGAACACGTACTCGTGCGCGGTAGAAACCATCTCGGTGGAAACGGTGAACGTGTACCTCCTCATCAGTAAATCTGTACACAATACGGGTTCCGTCGTGGGCAGGTACCTGCGGATTCTCCGGGAGAGGGAAGTAGGTCCGTTCGATATACCGACCGCGATCCCCACGACTTTTCCACCAGAACTTTGAAATCTGCTGTATTTGCAGAACCCCACCGGTTGGGAAGGTGATGGGGCTTTGGCCTCGATTGATCAAGATCAACATCATTTCGAGAGTCTTGCTTCCGGTATCCCAGTCTCTATCCCAAACCAATTTTGGCTTGGCGATCAAGCGTGGAGGGACACGTCGGTAGGTGGCCCATGAGGCCAACATGTTGAAGCCCGTGAAGAGGGCACTGCCACAGGCCACCAACAGGGCCCATTGCGCGGTTGTCATGAGGGCAGGATGCCCAACCCGCCATGTGCGGCATGCCGGACTTGAGGAACCTCAGCGCTTGGGCCGGCGCGGGAGTCACGCGCCCGTACGTGGTGCAGCTCGGGGACGACCAGGAGCGGGGAGGCTCGACGCGTCCGGGGTGCATACGGAGCGCCCCCGCGTTGGTCTCCGAGGGCTCTGTGTACCGTCGTCTTCGCCTGGTCCCACCCCGGTGGGGGCGAGCGAGCGGGGGTTCCGGTCCGGTGTGGGGCCGGACCGGGGCCGCCCGCGGTGGTTGGGCGGTGGGTTACCCCGCTCGGAAGTCCCTCCAAGCGTCCCGGACCCTGCCCCATGACTGGATTGTCTTCACCGCTGTGTCACTCAGGCATACCAGCAAGAGCCCCAACGCGACGATCACCCCTGTCACCAGTACCACCAACGCGCTTACGTTCACGAACTCGGTCGCCTCTCGCTGCTCGGTCCGACCGTGCTGCGGTCGGTCGCCCTGTGGGAGCACGTCCAACGTAGGTACGTCAGTTGAGGGGCAACGACCAAAACGCGATCTTCGGCACCCTCGGATTGAGACTTCTCAGCAGATCTCGTGGGTGGGGCGGTAGGGGACTACCGCCCCCGGAACGCGCGGTAGGCGTCGCGCACCTTCGCGACCGAGCTGATCACCTTCACCGCGGTGTCGCTCGCGTGGGACGCGACGACCCCCACTCCGACGAGAGCCCCCGTCGCCACCAACACCCACGTGCCTACGTCCATGCGCTGTACTGCCTCTCGTTTCCGGGCACCCCGAGGACACCCCGCACCGGGGTGTCTGAACTAGGGAGTTGGGCGCCGCTGGTCGAAAACCCTAGAGCGCGGTGGACGCATCTGTCGCGCACAGTTGGCTTCATTGAGGTAACCGTGAGTAGCTGCAAGCTCCGGTGCAGGTGAGAGACCCCAAAGGCCCAGTGATTTCAGTCAATCGGCCTAATCGGTGGGCGAACGGAATGCTTCTCTCCGGTCTTGGTGGTGGGTGCCGGACGTAAGCGGCACGTCGACCGTCGGTTAGGAGGGGTGGTAGGAGTGCGGGTAGGAGAGCTATCTCCTACCTTTTAGCCCAGGGGTAGGAGATGAATCGAGTCTTCTCCTACCTATATAACCGCAGGTCAGAGGCGGTTTCGGGCCAAAAGGTAGGAGAGGTAGGAGATAATTCGCGAAGAGTTTTTTCAGAGAAGAGATATCCCCTCCTTAATCTCACAGAACTTTTCTCTATAACTACTCCTACTCTCCTACCTTTTCTTAAAAAATAAAGAAGAAAATATATATAAGTGCAGGTCAGAGCGTTGTAGGTAAAGAAAATCGAGGTAGGAGAAGGGTAGGAGATAGGGCCAAAAAGGTAGGAGATAGCCCCGAAAAGGTAGGAGAAGGGGTAGGAGATGGGGTAGGAGATAAGGGAAATGTAAGGGTCGACTTGCCATTGAGGGGGGCTGCAAGGCACCTGGATCGGCTATCAAGCCCTATGCGAGTTACCAACTAAGCGGTTGCTTAGCAGCTCATGCGACTTGCGGAAGGCGGGAAAGGGGTTGGGGTTTATCATTTAGGTAAGGACCAAAGGGCGCATTGACCCCTTACCCCTCTGTTTTGTGTATGTCAAGCCGATTCGGAAAACTTTTTCCATGATTCTTTGACCCCTCTACCCACATTTACCCTGCAAATTTGCTATTCAACCCTGGATTAAAAGGCACTGGAGTTTACCCGCCTTTTGTTCCTTATCTATTCTTTATGCACCCACTATTCACCCCTATACAGAAAAGGAAAAGCTATGGCTACAAAGCGTTATGGCAAGTTAGGTAATCCGGCTCAGCGTTCCGAAGTGCGACTAAAAGCCTATGAACTCAGCCTGAAAGGCAAATCCAATACCGCCATTGGTGAGGAGTTGGGCGTCTCGCGTGAAACCGTGCGCACGCTCATCAAGGAATACATTGACGGTCTCACGGTCCCCATGGCAGAGCAGATGCGTAAGAGCGAGGATGACAAGCTCAACCGCCGTGAAGCCCTCCTGTGGGCTCTCAGGGACGAGAAGTACAAGGTTGTCAGTCACGGCAAGGTAGTCATCGACACGGCCACAGGCGAGCCCGTAAAGGACATCGACCCATTGCTCAAGGTTGATACTGCCCTCGGTCGCATTGCCGAACGACGTGCCTCGCTATGGGGACTCAATATGCCAACCAAGACCGAGCACACCGTAACTACTACATCTGTAGTGGAACCATCCATCCTCAATGCAATGGAAGAACTGGCAATCAAAGATGCTAAGCGAATTCTCGGAACCGCTGACTAATTCCGCTGGCCATTTCTGTGCACCCCGATTCGTGACCGTGCGTCAGTGCATAAGCGTGCTGGTCTTTCCTCACGACCAATGGTTGCCTGAGGCAATGAGTTCGGCCGGCGGGGTACGGCCGCTCTCCTTGCTCCCCTCGCGATCTCGCGCGTCCAGGCCAGCCAAGCACATCGTTGCAGGTCACAGCCCTGGCAGTTTCTTTCAGAGCCTTGGTGATCTTGGAATGCCAGACCGTACGCACGGTCTGCTTGCTTCCCTCCCGACGCGCGACCGCATATCCATGCGCGCTCGTTATGCATCGCATAAGGATGCACTGGTCAGAGCCGATCTTGGCCGCTAAAACGTCGAACTTAGTTGGGGCGAGTTAGTGAAAGCAAAGTGGATGGGGGGTACACCTAGATTTGACAATCCTGGAAAAGCACAGGAGAAGCGGCATTCCAATCTCTGACCAGTCGCGAAAACCCAAACCCCGCCCCACCCATGCCAACCGCACACCGACGGGAGGACACCCCACCACGAGAGGAAACCGATGGACCCCATTTTTGAGCGTCATATGAAAGACCTGGACCCTGAAGCACTGGCTAGCAGCGCGGAGTATCGCCGCTTCGCTTGTAAGGATGACCCCATCAGGTTCGCGCTGTTGTACTTACCCGACTCGGTACGCGATCCGGACACGGGGGAAATCAGCTTCTCCCCGGTCCATGAGGAGTGGGCAGAGCTAGCCAAGCAGTGGAACCGCCCCGGGCCCAAGAAGCCCGCTGAGAACCGGCACATCATCGTGGCTCCCAGGAACCTGGGAAAGTCCACGTGGTGGTATCTCGTGTTCCCGATTTGGTGGGCTGCGTACGGGTACAGCAAGTTCACGGTGGCGTTCGCCAACGCCGACACGCAGGCTCAGAGCCATCTCCGCACGTTCCGCAAGGAGTTGGACGAGAACGAGCGCCTACGTGAGGACTTCCCGGAGCTGTGCGCCCCCAAGAGGCGCGTGCGAGGCATGTCGGATGGGGACTCTGCGGGAGCGCGCTTCTGTGGCAGTGGCTTCGTGTTCATCGCGAAGGGAATCGACTCCAGCAACCTCGGTATGAAGGTGGGAAACCTCCGACCGGACTGCATCGTCATCGACGACGTCGAGCCCGACGCGGCCAACTACTCCGCCTACATGAAGGCTCAGCGCCTCACCACGATTCAGAACGCCACGCTGCTTCTCAACCGCCGTGCAGACGTCGTCTGGACGGGGACAGTCACCATGCATGGATCATGCGTGCACGACGCTGTGAGGCACGCCAAGGGGGAGACCTCCACAGACCTTGACTGGGTCCAGGAGGAGCGGTTTCAGGTCCACCACCACAAGCCGTTCATCGAGGACCCCACCACGGGCGCCGAGTCCTCGGTGTGGCCGGACAACCCCCTGTTCGACCTGGACGAGATGAACGCGATCAGGCACACGTCGTCGTTCAAGCTCAACTTCGAGAACGACCCCCTTGGTGCTGCGGGTCTGCTGTGGCAGCCCGGAGACATCCGCTACGCGGACTTCCCGTGTGACGTCGGGACGTACATCTCCGTGGACCCCATCGTGTCGAAGGGCAACCTGAAGTCCGACCTGACGGGTGTGGCCGTGGTGGGCATCGCCTCAGCTACCGACCAAGACCCCATGCGGGCCCTGGTGAAGCTCGCTGTGGGTGTCCGCATGACGGGTAAGGATCTGAAGCTCTACCTCGAAGGTGTCATGAAGTCCTTCCCAGAGGCGACGTGCCTCCTGGTTGAGACGAACCAGGGTGGAGACCTCTTCAAGGAAGTGTTTGAGGATCTGCGCATCCGCACCGTCACGTACAAGGCTTCTGAGAACAAAGAAGTACGAGCCGGCCGTCTCTTGCAGCTCTACCAGTACCGACCCAACCCGCTGGTGTATCACCTAGATCGCTTCCACCAAGCGGAGACCGAGATGTTCACCTACCCCAACATGGGCGACGACATCACGGACGCCATTGGGGGAGCGGTCTTGAGGTCTCTCAAGCCGGAGAAGCGCAGGGTGGCCCGCATGGACATGCGCTATCCCACCTAGTTCCGAGATGCAGAACGTCACTTGAGAAATGTCCTTTATAATATGAAGTGAGAGAAGATAGCGTTCCGCTCCTGTGACTCCGACACCTATACGGCTTCTTTCGTCCTTTCAGAGCCGTGTTCGTAGAGCCAGGGGCGGGACGCCTCTCTACCCCAGTCGACCAGCCGAGGTTCCTCGTAGTGCCCTCTGCCGATTCCCTCGGCTGGTTCACCCCTCATTCTCACGCTCCCGGTTGTGGAGCGTGCTCAAACAAGTTGCCAGGTGTGGCGCTACCCCCATTCCTATGAACTCCGGATCACGGCAGGTTTCGCCCATTCCAAAGGAGGTCGAGTTACCAAGAATTTAGGTGAGCTGTATGCGTATGCCTGTAGAGCCAGGTTCTGAACCTGACTTAATCGGCCTGGACACCCTCCATGTCGACTATCTCGAACTGTGCCAAGCACGACCGGAGTACGACCGGGCGGATGCCTTTTATCAAGGCAACATCGAGGAGAAATATGCGAGCCCACGGGTTGCGCAACTTCTCAACCGCTTCGGGCTGAACGACTTCCCGAGCTTCAATCTGGCACACATCGCGGTAGACGCGCTCACAGATCTCCTTCACCTGAACTCTGTGACCGTCGAGAACAACAGTCTTGACAACGTCCTGGACGACGTCCGCGACTCCAACGACCTTGACGAAGAGCTACCGGTCCTCTTGCTGAACGCATGCAAGTTGGGCGACGCGTACTTGTTCGTCTGGCCTGACACCGACATCGAGGGAACCCCCGTCGGTGTCCGCATGGAACAGCAGGACCCCCGTACCGCCCGCGTCTTCTACAGCGTGGAGAACCCGACCCTGATGGACCGGGCGATTCAGTCATGGGAGACCGGAGCCAAAGAGACCCTGCGCATCCGTGCGAACCAGTACTTCCCTGACCACATCGAACGCTGGGTGCACAAGGGCAAGGTGCCCAAGGACCCCAAGCGTGCGAAGTGGATTCCGTTCACTGAGGATGGGGCGCCGGCTCACCTGCCGAACCCCTTCGGACAGGTGCCGTACTTCCACTACAGGACCGCGCGCCCGTACGGCATCCCGCTGCACGTGAACGCGTACGCCCCGCAGCTCGCCATCGACAAGTTGGTTCGCAGCCACTTGGCGACCGTGGACTACCAGTCCTTCCCGCAGCGCTATGCACTGGTCGACCCTGCGGCAGACCTCAGTGGCTCTCAGAGCGGCGATTTCGCCCCGGAGCATCCGAGGGACGGCTCCAACCCCGAGGTACCCGTACAGAGCCAACTAGACGCTTCCCCCAACGCCCTCTGGAATCTTCAGGGTTACAAGGAAGTCGGACAGTTCGAGGCTGCTAATCCGGATCACTTCTTGAAGCCTCTCGACCGCTACATCAAGGTGTTGGCTCAAGCGACACAGATTCCGTTCCAGGCGTTCGACAGCACCGGAGACGCAATCTCCGGCGAGAGCCGACGTGTGGCCAATGAGTCCATGTACAACCGCGTCGAGCACCTACAGCGAAGCTTCGGCTCAACAATCCGTCGCTCTTACCAGTTCGCCTTAGAGGTGCTGGGAGAGGACACCGGAACCCCGATTCAGGTGAATTGGCGTCCGGTCCGCAACATCAATGACCTGAACGGTATTCAGATGTTGCTTCTGAAGATGCAGCTTGGCGTACCTCGTGACGAGCTTCTGTCTGAGGCCGGATACGACAGCCGAACCATTGACGAGTGGCTGGCTCAGGAAGAGCCGACCACCGATACCAACACGAAAGTTTCCCAGGATGGGGACCCATTAAAAGGAGTAGAACCACATGACAGCAACGACATCGAATGACTCAGCCGATGACCTCGAAGACGACGTGATCGATGACGACACCGACGTTGAGGATTGGGCACCGCCCGCTCGTGACGAGTGGGAGCGCATTACAGCAGAGGCCAAAAAGGCCAACTCTGAGGCTGCGACCCGTAAGCGTCTTCTGCGTGAACTCGGCTATGACAAGAACGGCAACCGCATCGAGGGTGCCGCGGTGGTCGACGACGCAGCCAAGCCGGTAGTTCAACCGGTCGACACCAAGACTGTGGAGACCGGCCTCGCCAAGAAATACGAGGCTATCTACAGCGGTCTCGCTGGTGCCGGGGTTCCGGCCGGACAGCTCGGGCGTCTCGCCCGATTCATCGACACCTCTTCCGTGCTCATTGATGAGGACGGCATCGAGGGTCTATCTGAGCAGATCGAGTCTCTGAGAACCGACTACCCCGAGTTGTTCAAGCGTCAGCGTCAGAAGGCGCCCGATGCGAACACCGCAGGTGCCGGTAAGAAGACCGTATCCAAGGCTTCCAATACTGGAAGTTGGGAGGACGAAGCAAGGCGCCGTATCGAAAACGGAACTTTCTTCAACTAACCCCTAGCGCGCAGGGACCGCGCTCAAAGTCCCAGGTTACTGCCGAGTGGAGGCGATCTATCGAAACTACTTAGAAAGGTTGGCCTCCCTCATGGCTGTATCTCTAACCAACTGGATTCCCATCGAGTGGTCCAGTGAAGCATTACAGCGTGTCTCGCAGAACTCTGCCGTTGAGACCTACGCACGCGCCTTCAATATGACCACTGACACTCAGCGCGTACTCCGTTCTCTCGGAGCCGACGTTGGTACCGGTGGAACTTACACCGACGACTCAAGCGTCAACGACTACGTCCTACTCGACGCGGTGAAGTTCACCGGACAGTTCAAGATTGACGAAGATGACCTGTCAGACGCTGACTCCGTCATCAACACTATTTCCGTCAAGTCAACTGACTGGGCAACTTCTTATGCCGTCGCGTTCGACAACTCTTGTCTAGCCGTTACCGCTGCTGCCAACGGAACCACTGTTCCGTTCACCTCTGTCTACAAGACCGTTCGTACCAATGGTGAGACTGGTGAGGGTTACACAGCAGACGACAACTACGTTGCATACAACGGAACTGCCTCTGCCGCGTACGACCAGCTTTCCAGCGTTGTTGCCAAGGTTGAGCAGGGTCTCTACTTCAACTCATCACGCGCTCTCGTTGTCGCTCACAACGCGTTCCGTGCCGTATTCCGTGGTGCCAAGGACACATCCGGTATGCCGATCTTCATTCAGGGAATCGCCGGTACTCCGGACACTCTGTTTGGTATTCCGGTTGCTTGGAGCAACGGAGCCAAGACTTCTGCGACTCGTTCCGCAGCGCCCGCCGGTAACCCCGTTCTCGTTGTGGTTGGTGACACTGACGCTCTTATGCGCGGTGACCGTCTATCTCCTGAGGCATTGGTCGACCGTGCGCGTGCTCACGACAGCACTGACCAGACCGCATTGAAGCTACGTGTGCGTAAGGCATTCGAGGTTTCTCACCCTGCGGCTGTGGCGGTTCTGGAGAAGACCGCGTAAGTCGCCTGATCAAGAACGCCGGAGAGGGAGTTCCTATCTCCTCTCCCTCTCCGGTCTTGGTCTCTAGCCATGAAGGGTGGTGACGAAATGGCCTGGTGCACAACCAGCGATGTTCTCGCCTACACCGAAGTAACTGTAACTGAGGCCAAAGTAGACATGGCTCAGCTACTCATTGAGATTTTTGCTGATACGACCGAAGACGCCTCGGACTTAGGAATCATCTCCACAACGAACCTTCGTCTCCTCAAGGCCGCGGTCGCCTATCAGGCAGCGTGGATGAACGCGCATCCTGACCAGTTCACGAACTCAGACTTTGAGGCTTTCCAGCAAGACGGTTTGTCGGTCGACAACCGACACGCCAACTCGATGATCCTCGCCCCCATGGCGAAGCGATGCATTGACCGTCTGTCCTGGAAACGCAATCGCAACACATACATCCGCCCCATGGGTGGGGGAGCCGCTAACTACGTGCCGAACTACCTCAACACAACTAACGCTGATCTGGACGATGACCGTACGGACTGGCGTCCGATCGATCTTTAGGCGGGTGTCGAAATGATTGCATCAGCCACAACCACCATCACCATTTATCGCGGGCAAACCGAAGACGACTGGGGTGATCCGGTGGACAACGACACGGTAGCCGGCTCAGGCATCGCAGCCTCAATCATCGAGATGAACGAGGACGCCACTACGGAGACTTCGGGCATGCCCCGCGTCATCCGAAAAGCCGTTGGCCGTGTCGGCTCTGAAGTCGACGTGCAGACCAACGACCGCATCTATGACGAGAAATACCAAGAGACCTGGGTCATCGTCTCGGCAACCCGAGTAAGGAACCCAGTCTGTGTGCTGGATACCAAATTGGATCTCAAGCGCACCACATAAATGAACATCCATTACAGATGGCGTACGGAAACAGTCCTGGCAGACAGGGCCCGTGAACATCTTCCTCAACTCGCAAAGAGAAGGAGCCGTGAAACAACATGCCCAAGAACTACCGCTTACGCGTCAACCCCGGTTGGCCAAAGCACGTAGAGGAAGCCGGACACGACTTCCTGACGCGCATTGCGCGCGAGATTCACAGGGACATGGTCCGTTACGCACCTGTAGAGACAGGACGGCTCCGCAACGATCTGGATTGGGAAGTCAACGGGCTTGAAGCGCGAATCGGCGCGAGGACGTTGAAGTACGCCATTTTCGTTGAAGAGGGCACTTCCCCTCACCCCATCAAGGCCAAAGCCGGAGGTGCCCTCAATTGGGAGGGCGCACAGCATCCGGTCAACGAGGTAAATCACCCTGGCTCACGCGCTCAGTGGTTCATGCGTCGAGCCCTCTACCAAAAGCGCTAGCAGAGAGGAGAGCCTGTATGGCAATCACCTTCGCCAACGATGAACTAGTGGCCCGTGCGTGGCTCCACTCCCTTGGACTGACCAACGTGGGCACCACCCTTCCGCAGAACCAAGCCACTTGGTCTACGGACGGATTCGTGCAGATCACCGTTACCGGCGACTCAAGCCACACGTACTACCGGCTTCGCAGGCCGGTAATCACCGCAGTGTGCTGGGCGGTTAATCCAGCCAAGCAGACCCCTCCTTGGGGAAAGGCGTGCGACCTAGCGGAAACCATTTCCGAAGGTTGCTGGGGTTTCACCCCAGGAGTGTTCTCCCTGTCAGTGACAGGGGCTCCCCACGCTCGCACCTTGCAAGCAACCGTCATCCAGGCTCCCCGAAGGGTTTTTGGAGATGAAGCCGAGTATGCGAAGTACACCGTTGATTTCGAACTCGTCTGGAACACAACTGACTGATACCCAAGAAAGGGGTAAACCAAATGGCAAACGAAGACGTTTTAGTCATGGGTCCCGCGACCCTCTACATTGGCGCTTTTGGCGCTACCGAGCCCGCCGCATCGGCCTATGCAACACCACCCGCTTCCGGAGCTTGGACCGACTTGGGATTCACCATGGACGGTTGCGAGCTATCCGTAGAGCAGGATTACAAGGAACTGGTAGCAGACCAGACCGTAGACAAGATGGGTGCTCGACTTCAGGAGCGCTCATTCAAGGCGAAGGTTTCCCTAGCGGAGCCAAGTCTCGAAAACCTGGTCTACGTCCTTAATGACGGAACCGTAGCTTCTGGCACGGGTTACCACACCTACGAGCCTGCGTTCATGACCAGCGCGACTCAGCCCACTTACCGCGCGCTCATTGTCGACGGTTGGGCGCCTGGTGGCGGTCGTGCGCGCCTCATTATCCGCAAGGTTCTCAGCACGGACAACGTCAAGTGGAAATACTCGAAGGAAGACCAGACCGTCTTTGAAGTCGAGTTCGAAGGATTCTACGTCAGCGAGGTCATTGCACCTTGGAAGATGATCACCGAAGACTAATCGCACCACCAATCAAAAGGAGATTCCAAATCATGACTACAAAGAAGACATCAAAGGTCGATACCTCTCTGGACAACCTTGCGCCGATCACCATCGGTGGCAAGGTCAAGGCAGAGGTAGAGAAGGTGACCCTGTTCATTCTCGATGACGTCGAGTACCAGATTCCAAAGAAGGTCGACCCTCGTGTTGGGCTCGACTACGCGGAAGCATTAACCGAGGGGGTAGACCCCCAGGTTGCGCAACTGAATCTGATGAAGGAACTACTGGGTGGCGACGCTTACGCCGTTCTACGTGACCGCGAGAAGGTCACCACTGAGGAGTTCGAAGCAGTGATGGAGCTGGTTGGCCGGCTGGCCCTCGGAGGATCTGAGTCCTCAAAAAACTAGTCGCGCGGGCTCAGGAAGTCGCATGGATTCTGGATTATCTGGAAGACCTCGAATCTGACTTCTCGGCTCTTCACGGGGTCCAGGACATGTACGACCTGTCAGGCCCGCGCTTCTTTCGAATGGCGTTCCGCATGGCTGCCTACAAAGGCGTCATGAGAACGCGAATGGAGGCGGAGGCAGAGAAGACCCGCCCGAAGTCACGAGAAGAACTCCAACAGCTCAAGCGCGCAAACGCGCTGAGCGATGAAGACCGCAAGGCAATGTACTGGGCTGAACGCCTAGGCAGTCGCGGCAAAAAGACAACTTAGAACCGGCCTACTTCCCAGGTGAAGGGAGACCGCAACGAACTTACTGAGGGCAGAAGGGTGATCGATATGCAATGGCCGGATTCTTAATCGCGTCAGGTCACATCGAAGTCGATGCAGACGTACAAGACGCAATGCGCAATATCGGCAACTTAGTAACCAAGATGACCTTGGTTGGTCCGGTTGCTATCGCCGCGGGTGCTGCCACAGCCGCAGCCGTAGGCGGCATTACAGCGGCTTTCTCCGCCGCTGGTGCTGCCGTTGGTGCCTTCGGACTAGCGGCCAAGCCGCAGCTTACTGAGGTCACTGAGGTGACCAAGCTCTACGAGGAAGCTCAAAAAGCCGCTGCTGACGGAGCTGCTGATGCAACTCAGAAGCAACAGGCATATGAAAAGGCTCTCGCCAAACTCCCACCTGCGACGCGAGACACGGCTACTGCCCTCTCGGCCCTCAAGACCGAGCACAAGGAGTGGTCCGACTCGTTGGCTAGCAGCACGATGCCGGTTTACACCAAGGGCATCAATATGCTGCGGTCGGCTCTGCCGAAGCTGACACCGTTCGTTCGCATCGCCTCGTTTCAGTTCAAGCAATTCTTGGACACGTTGGGCGAGGGACAGGCCGGCGCGGTCTTCAGGGAATTCGCCAAGGGCGCTCAGCATCACGCAGGTGGGTCGCTGAACAACTTCCTGACGATCCTCAAAAACATCGCAGTTGGCTTCGTAGGCATCCTCAACGCCTTCATGCCTATGTCGGTCACCATGTCCGGTGGTCTGGCAGACCTCACAGCCAAGTTCGCCGCATGGGGAGCACAGCTCGGACAGAGCAGCGGATTCAAAACCTTCATAGACTACGTGAAGACGAACGGTCCGATCATTGCTCAGACGCTCGGGAGCATTGCGGTCACGGTCGGCAAGTTAGTTATGGCGCTTGCTCCGCTGGCTGGTATCACACTTCCGGCGCTGGCCGCTATCGCTGAATTCGTGTCCAAGCTTCCACCTCCGGTCATCCTGGCTATTGCTGCCGCCATTACGGCACTGAAGATAGCTCTGCTCGGATTCCGCATTGCGTCGATGCTGACGGGAACCGCAATGTGGCCTCTCATTACGGCCACGTGGGCATGGACGGCCGCTTTGCTGGCCAACCCGGTTACGTGGATCATCCTTGGAATTTTGGCGCTCGTAGCGGTCATCGTCGTCATCGCGACCAAGACCGATTGGTTCCAGAGGCTTTGGAAGGTCTGTTGGAACGCGATCAAGGTAGCTGCTTCTGCCGCTTGGGAGTTCATCAAGACGGTTGTCTCGCGCGGCTTCAACTTCCTGAAGAACCTCTTCCTGAACTTCACTGGTCCGGGGCTTCTGATCAAGCACTGGAATACCATCAAGTCGGCTACCTCTGCCGCTTGGCAGTGGGTGCAAAACCAAGTCACTTCGAAGATCAATGCCGTGCGAAGCACGATTTCCACTGTGACAGGGGCCATCTCTTCCAGGGTCTCTAGCGCTTGGTCTTCCGTGAAGTCTGCAACGTCCGCAGCGTGGAGCTGGATCAAGAGCATCATCACCAGCGGAATCAACGGCGCACGAAACGCTGTGGCTTCGGCGGTGAGCGGGATTTCTTCCACCGTATCCAGCATCCGAGGACGAGTGGTCGGCGCCCTATCCGGTGCGGCCTCTTTCCTTTACAACGCTGGGCAGTCGATTATCCGTGGCTTGATCAACGGAATCAAATCCATGGCCGGATCGGTCAAGAGCGCGGTAGGAGGAGTGCTAAGCGGCGCTCGCGACTTGTTGCCGTTCTCGCCCGCCAAGGAAGGTCCGTTCTCCGGTAAGGGGTGGACCGAGTATTCCGGTGCAGCCCTCATGCAGGGACTTGCAACCGGTATCGACAAGGGTGCGGGGATTCCAGCTCAGTCAATGTCGAGCGCTCTCGGCGGAGTGTCTGGGGTGACAACCCCTCAGCCGGTAGGGGCTACGGGCAGCACCTACAACATCAACCTTTCCATGGACTTCAATTCCATGGCCTTGCCTAGCCCTTCGGAACGACGCGCTTTCGCCAAGGCGTTCAGGCAGGAAATCAACGATGAACTACGCAACATGGAGAAGGAGCGTCGCTAATGGCAGTCGATTGGGGAACCATCACGGTTGGACGAATCGCCCTGCGCGAAACCTTCCCGGTTTCGGAGACAGGCGGAACGAGCCCGACGCTCAGCGTGGAGGGTCAGGAAGCTTCTCCTGACCTCTCCCGCGCTGAGATCTACCAACTGCACGAGAACTTGTTGGCCCTTGAGGTCGGCAAGATCCAACCCGTCACGTTCTCCGACAAGGAAGAGCGGAACGGCTACTACAGGGTGGCTTCGGTCTCGGCTGCTGTCACGGACTACCAAGCTGACCTGATCCTGTGCGACTGGAAGCTCGACCTGGACCGCGTCGGTGCTGAGAACGAGACCGACCTACAGAGCCGACTCACAGGGGCAGTCAGGGCCAACGACTTCTCCCTGTCCGGGGAGAAGACACATGCGCCGGCCCTGAGCCACTACGGCTACTACACGGGCGCGACGTCTCCCACCTCGATGACGCGCACGGGAACCGATGGCTCCCTGACGCTCTACCGGAACATCCCCGCTGCTGTGTCTCCCCGTTGGGGAGCAACCGCGGCAGGTGCTCTTACGGGTCGCGTACGTGTGATGTCTGACGGCTTGGAGCTTGAGGGGTGCCAACACTCGATGGCTCCGGACGCCTGGTCGCTGGGGAACGGTCTCGTGGCGCTGACGCCAACCAGCTCGGCCGGAGTGTTCGACGTGCAGTCCTACTCAGCGGGTGCGTTCCGCTCGAAGCTGTGGCGAGCCACCGTGGCGAGTGCTGGCCCTGTGTGGGACAGCGCGTCGATTCTCCGCAACGACCTTGAGATGTGCAGGGTCCGTCTGACCGCGTCTAGGAGTCCGGGGCGCGTGGTCCTGGACCTGACGCTCAGGCGAGGCTCCCGCCTGGTCGAGGGATATCTACAGAGCGGGTCCAGTGCCACCCTCGCGGTCGCCCTGGTCGCCGCCGAGACCAACGTGAACACGGCCGCTTCCGGCTACCTGACAGCCACGTCCAACGACGCATCGGGCAACCGATTCGTGTGCGGCTCTGCCCACACCTTCACGGGGTCGACCAACGGCACGTTGACCAAAACCTCGACAACCACCCTGGACTTTTTCCTAGGTGCCGTCATCGGTGGGGGCTCTGCCGTATCCGGCGACGCTGCCCTAGATCTGCGTAACCAATACATCGGCTTCATGGCTGAGCAGACCTATGGGGTGAGGCGTTGATGTTCGGACTAGAACTCTTGCCAACCATCCTCGTAGCCCTCGGTGGTGCAGCCGCAGCAATCACAGCCTTTGGCGTTATTTGGAACAAGGTCATCCGCCCTTTGTGGCGAGCCCTACGCCGTGGCGAACAGGTATGGGAAAGCGTCAACACCATCGAGCCGTTCCAAGCCGAGGTACGCGACTTCATGGAGTTTGTACGCCATGAACTCAGTTACAACTCGGGAAGCTCCGTCAAAGACATGACACGAGAGACCAACCGTCTCATTCAGGAGCACACCTCGAACGCGGACCTACACAGGCCCGTTCAGGTAAACGTCAACACAGACAACAATCGTCAGCAGTAGGGAGGTTAAACCATGGCTGTATCTGAGGTTCTTCATGCGCTGGGAAGCTTCGAGGTGAAGCTGAACAGCTCTGTGCCACGCGAAGTGCTCGACTCAATCGACTACTTCGGGCACATTGCGATTCTCCCCGGACGCGTCGACACCGTACAAGCCGGAAACAACTCCCTGGCCGCTGCCCGCTACGTGGGTGTTGTCCGTAAGAAAAAGATCGGTGATGACGGACGCACCAATGAAGCCGGAGACGCTATTTCTGTCGGAGGTGTCGGTGTTGCCTTCTGGCTCGGTGATGACGACTCCGACCGAGGTAAAGGAGATATCATTGAGACTCCTGAGACGTTCACGAGCCAAACTTTCGCCAATACGGTTCGTGCGCTCCTCCCGGTAGCAGTGACCGAGGGAACCCTGTACTCGGTGGCTGGGGTTTTCACCAACAGCTTCCAGTACGTAACCCGTCGCACCGCGATCCAATACGTCTGCGACACCATGTCGACGGATGTCGCTCCTGTCTCATGGAGGGTCAACGGTGACGCGTCGTTAGACGCCGGCCCAGAGTCAGACCTGTACGTCACCAACCCGACATGCGTCGTCGTACGCAAGGGGTTCGGTGAAGACATGTCCATGCGCGCGCTCGAAGGCAGCATGGACGTAGAGCAAGACATGGAAGACTTCACGACCCGTGTTGTCCTCTTGGCTGAGGGCGAGGGAACCTCTACGGCTACCGGCTCAGCGGATATCTCCGGTGGGCTCAACCCGTACAAGGATCTCCAGGGGAACACTCTCAAGCTCACGCGACTTGTGAGCGAGTCTGAGACGTCCACTGGCAACGCGACTGCCCGCGCTCAGCTACAGCTCAACCGCTTCTCAGGTACCCGTGACTCGCTGAGCCTTTCCACGGATGACTACGACGTCCATGGTTCATTCAAAGTCGGTGACTACATCTGGGTCTACGACCCCGATGCGGGCCTGGTCGACACCAACAACGAAATCGTGTTCCGTGGCGAGAGGCTTAATCCTCTCAAGCTTCAGGTGCACGAGACCTCTTGGAGCATCACCAACGGCTACTCGGTCGGCTACCGAGACCGTAACGGCAACTGGTTCGACCTGACCGACTACGTGGATTTCGAGACTGAGGCTAGCTCGAAGGTTGTTGTAGGGGAGTTCTCCCGCACGCTTTCCGTGGCGAGTGGAGAGAGCGTCGGTACGCGTCCCAACGCGGACACGTCGACTCCCGACATGCCTACGTGGACAACCCCGTTCCAGGTGGTCAACTACCAGGACGATCTAGGCTTCACGCGCTCGCGCGTACTCCTGGCTTGGAGCGCTCCGAACAACACAGACGGCTCTACCGTCCTGGACGGGGACCACTACGAGATTCAGGTGCGCGTCGACACGGACGCCATTTACGGGCAGTCGTGGGCGTCTGTCAGCTCCACCTCGTGGAACGACGTCAACACGTGGGACCAGCCTTTCACTCCGGCCCTGAGCGCGTGGCAGACCTATTACGTCGCATGGGGCGAGTCGTCGTTCTTCCTGAATGACTTGGCCACGGGTGTCGGCTACGACGTCCGTATCCGAGGGGTCGACACGGCCGGAAACATCGGTGCCTACCGAGACACCACATTCGTCACCACTCAGGACAACATCGCGCCGAGTACACCTGCGGCTCCGTCGGTCGCCGGCTCACGCATCGCTGTACAGGTGACGCATGAGTTGGGCAAGGCAACGGGCGGAACCTTCAACCTTGAGCAAGACCTAGCCCATCTGGAAATCCACGTGGACTACGAGCCTCACTTCACCCCCTCAGACACGACTCTGAAGGGTCAGGTGCTCGCTCACCAAGGCATGATCATCGCCGAGATTCCGGCGGTGGCAACTGTCCAGGTGGAAGAGTTGTCTGCCCGCTACGTCCGTGTCATCGCGGTCGACAAGGCAGGCAACAAATCGCTGCCCTCGGATGCAGCGTCAGCTACCGCACTGCTGATTGACGATGCGCATATCTCGGATCTCACCGTGTCCAAGGTGACTGCCGGAACGATCTCGGCAGACTTCATTCTCGGGGCGCGTATCAAGACGTCCGACTCGGGCGCACGTGTGGAGCTGAACCAGAACGGATTGCAGGCGTTCAATACCTCGGGTGTCGAGACAGTGACCATCGACTCGGCTACGGGCGACGTATCCATTATTGGCTCGTTCTCCTCGGGGTCGGATTCCGATCGAATCGTCATTAACCCCCCGGGTCTCAATGCGCCCGTAATCCGCTTCTACCCGCTGGACGGGTCCAACTACGCCACCATTTTTTCTAGGTACAAGCCTGATGAGCCCACAGAGACAGAGCTGTATCTGACTGCTTCGAAGAATGCCGAGGATACGGCAAGGAGTCAGATCGGTGTGCGATCCGGAATCGTTACTGCCGGGGTTTATACCGAGAACCTGACAACCACCAACGGTGGATATTTGCAGTTGGCGGAGGACTATGCACTCATGGGATGGAGTGGAGAAGGGGTTTCAAGCGGGGGGAGTTTTGTTCTCTATGACGGAGGCGTCATTATCGGTCACAACCGTGGGGAGTCGGATGAGCAGGCAATTGCTTTCCGTGGTGATACGGAGTCCATGGAGTTCTATGGGAAGGTCGGATACTCCGGAACAAGGTCCGCTCTCCTTATGGATCAGGCGGGCACGTTCTCGGCAATGACCACGGTCAGTGCCACGGTGACATACGGCAATACGTACGACACGAACCCGTATCCCATTGCGGTTCTGAACGATACTCCGGTGGATGGTGACTTCGGGTGCGCATTGAACGTGCATACTCGCACGACGTCGTCATTTCAGATCCGAGGGACATCCGCCACCAATGGAACATGGTCCGTTATCTACTGGGCTTTCCGCCACTAAGGGAGTGTGTATTTATGGCTGCACAAGAACGATTAATCACAGGTGTTGCTAAGGTTCGCAACGACGCAGGAAAAGAATTCTGGCTAGTCACCATGTCTCTATCGGGAGGTTTAGAGCATCAGCACATCTTCCCGATTGAGGCACTGGAGTGGCGGGCAGCCGAGTATGGCATTGATCCCGCAGATGTAGACACGCTCTTAGACCTGATTCTTCACGAGTCCGAGATTCCCGACCCTGCACAGAATCGCGATGATGCGGCTTTGCGTAAAGGTTGGGTTACCTCAACTGATTCGGATGCTGAACCGGTAACGCTCTTTCGATGTGCGAGTGCGAGCGAAGCGCGCACAGCTCACATGTTGCGCGTCAAGGATGTAAAGCAAAACAAGGTGTGCGTGGTAGAGCGGGAGGGTTCTCTAGATGCGATTCGAGAAGACTATCTAGCATTCATGGACGTAGGGCAGGTGGCTGCAAAGGCTGCTTTTGTCGATCGTCATCGTAGTGAACTATCCAAGCGCACGTCGGTACAGGCCGTATCTAGGCGCACACCATTTATTAACCCATACGAGAGGAAGGAGGCGGAGGAATGGCAGGAACAAGCACGAGTCGCCTAGCGCTGTATAAGCCTGATGGCGCCGATGATATTAACGTTGGCACGGACCTTAACGCTAACTATGACAAGATTGATTTGAACTCGAACTTTCGAGTATGTACTAGCTCTACCCGTCCGTCTTCCCCTTTCACGGGACTGAGCATCTTTGAGACCAACACGGGTGCTGCCTATGTGTGGGACGGCTCATCTTGGATCGGCGTCGTGCTCTCCAGTGCGGGAACTCTGCGCTTGACCAGCACTACGGACGTGAGCCTTTCCAGCTCAGGACACGCTTTTCAGATTGGTGCGTCCGGTGCGGCCAACCTCGCCATGGACACCAACGAAATCATGGCCAGGAGCAACGGAAGCGCTGCGACCCTGCTACTCAATGCCGACGGAGGAAACGTCACGGTCGGTGCGTCTGGCTCCACGGTCGCGGTTGCTGGTGCGCTCACAGTCGGGGGTCAGTACGTCCCGCAGATCGTCTTCAGGACAACCAACCTTGACCGGGCGAGCACGACGTCCTTTGCTGCTGACCCCGTTCTTCAGGCGACGCTAGCGGCCAACGCGACGTACCACGTCGAGGTCTACATGTACTACGGAGCCTTAGCGGCTGCTGACATCAAGACGCAGTGGACTGTCCCGTCTGGTGCTACCGGTCTGCGCTCATGCTTCGGCCCTGGTTCAAGCGCGTCTGACTCTGCGGCCACCAACATCGTGGTCAGGGCGGGAGTCCACAACTTCACGACGTCCGTCCCCTACGAAGGGTGCCGAGACAGTCAGTCCAACCTCACGTTGGCTTGGGAGACAGGACAGGTCGTCACCACGAACAGTGGAACCTTCTCCCTCGACTGGGCTCAGAACACATCCAACGGCACTGGCTCTCGCATGGGTGCCGGAAGCTTCATGCGCCTCACCCGAGTGACCACCTAAGGAGGGTTCTCATGGCTACCAAAATTCACGTAACTGGGGCTCTCCTGGGGTCAGTTGGGCTCAGGGACAACAACGTCACAGCCACTCTCGTTGACCTCAACGGCACTCCCAGGATTGGCTTCGTCGATGACGTCGAGAGTGAGCTAGTCGCCAAGGAGGCAACCCGTACGGACTCCGCCGGCTCATGGACGTTGTCCCTGTACGGCAACGCAGACATCGAGTCTGACTACGGGGACACCCTCTACCGCATCACTGAGGGACCGGGGTTCAACCAGTACGGCTCCAACGCGTTCTACATCGGCGTGCCTGTCTCGGGTGGTCCCTACTGGGTGGCTGACCTACGTGTGTCTCCTCCTGGTGGTGCAGTACCCGAGTCGTTCGCCGTGGTGTCCGTCGACACCCGCACGGGCGTAGTCGACCTGTCAGACCGCTACCTCGGTCTCGGGGGAGGGACGCTCACGGGCGCGCTCACCCTCGATGCCGACCCAACCAACGCATTGCACGCTGCGACCAAGCAGTATGTAGACGCCATGGGTGGTGGAGGTGGCCCGACCGGGGGTCCGTTCCTGGCTCTCGCCGGAGGAACGATGTCCGGTGCCATCGTGCTACCGGGCAACCCATCGACCGCGCTTCAAGCGGCTCCCAAGCAGTACGTCGATGCCAGCGTTGCCGCGGTCTCTGGGACCTACGTGGACACGGCCGGAGACACGATGACTGGCGCGCTGGTCCTGTCAGGTGCTCCCACGATCGGTCTGCACGCTGCAACCAAGACGTACGTGGACAACGAGACCGTTCGAGCCACGGGGGCGGAAGCGCTCTTGGCTCCAAAGGCGTCTCCGACGTTCACGGGCACGGTGAGCGGCATCACCAAGGCCATGGTGGGTCTCGGCAACGTCGACAACACCTCCGACACCGGAAAGCCAGTGAGCACGGCTCAGCAAACCGCGCTGGACCTGAAAGCCAACCTGGCTTCGCCCACGTTCACGGGAACCGTCTCCGGCATCACAAAGTCGATGGTGGGCCTGGGGAGCGTCGACAACACATCCGATACGGGAAAGCCCGTCAGCACTGCTCAACAGACAGCCCTTGACCTCAAGGCGAACTTGGCCTCTCCGACGTTTACTGGAACCGTGAATGCTGCGGCTGTCACGACGTCGGGCACCGTGACAGTCGGTGGGAACCTTTCGGTCACGGGTATTGGTAGGGATTTGTTCGCCGTCAAGACGGGTGACGAGTCGGTCACCAGCAATGCCACAGTCCAGAATGACGACGAATTGGTGGTCTCTGTAGCGGCCAACGCCACATACTTGGTTGAGGTGGTGGCTGTCTGGACGAACGGCGGTGGCGGTTTCCGAGCCGACTTCCTTGGTCCGACCGGTGCAACAATGGTGTGGACCGACAATGATGGTGCCGGAGTGCAAGCGATTGGTACTGATGTCACCTTTAGTGCTACTACCGGCACGAGTATGCGAGGGACCCTTATTACGTCGGGCACGTCCGGGACACTACAATTTCGTTGGGCTCAGAACACCTCCAACGCTGGTGCAACGGTCCTCAAGGCGGGATGTTCCATGTACCTGCGTAGGGTTGCGTAAGGCGAAAAAGAAGACCCCCAGCGTGATGCTGGGGGTCTTTCGCATTTTCTATGAGACCTCGGGGGGCTTCACCTCTGTCTTGAGTCGATCGTTCTCGGCCTGTAGCTCTGCAATCTGCTTCTCGGCACTCTTCAAAGCGGCCTTATGGATCAATAGCTCATCGGTGGTAGTTCGGGTGTGGTCTCGGTATTCGTTCAAGACGTCGTCTAACGGAACTTGCACGGTGTCACTCCTTCTCTGCCTCAAGGGCTAGGTACAGCGAAACTTCATATGACGGCTCTTCCATAGATAGCCAACCTTTCTCGGGTTCGTCGTCGTCAGGTTCAGCGGTTATTTCGATGCTCATAGATGCTTCCAGGTGTAGCGACTGAATACATGATTGATGGTTTGCCTAGATACGCCATACTCCTTGGCCAAGTCGACCTGACGCACTTTTCCTGTCGCCAGTGTTTCCCGTATGTCGAGAACATCCTGGTTGGTTAGTAGCGCTCGACCATGATCCTCGCCGCGAATCTCAGTGCCGTCACGTAATCGGTCGATGGTGTTATTTGCCAGAGGTGTTCCCCAATAGAGATTACTGAGTGAGTTGTCAGATTTACCGTTAGGGCCGTGACAGGCTATGTGCCCCTCAGGCCGGGGAGAGACGAACGATTCGAGCATTAATACGTGCAAGGATGCGTTACGCCTCTTGCCGTTGCCAAACAGTACGACCCGGAAATATCCGTTGGGTTGTTTGGCGGGCTTCATCCAATCTCCTTTACCTCTTGGTCGTGGCTTGCTCCACACTCGTGCGTCCTCTGTAATCAGGTAGTTCTCGTAGCCCGGTATGGGCGTGGCACATGGATACATCGTCTGCCTTTCTACGTGATGGTTTCGACTGCACAGGCAACAAGGTCGCGGGCACAATTCGGGGCCACTGCATTCCCTGCAAGTCGTACTCGAACCCTCTTGGAGAGTCGGTCCTCAGCCCAGTTGTAGTCACTGGGGAATTCCATCGCTGCCGCATACTCTTGAGGAGAGAGCATCCTGAAGAGGCAATCTTCTACAGACGCTTGCGCGCGGACGAGTGCCGCAGTATCAACGGTGGTGACTGTCCTTAGAGGGTCGCTGGTCGGACGGGTAACCCCTTGGCTGTAGTACGGCACCACAAGTCCGTGATGATTCCCGGACGCCGTGACAGTGGCCAAAGGAACCGATACGGAACGGGCGGTAGAACTACCCCCGCGCAACTCGGCAATGAACGCATCCGGGATCATCAGCCCGGTTTCGTTCCTCGCGGTTATCGTTCGCATGGGGACGTCCAGGGCGAACGGCTGCTTTCCGTCGCGACCCTCTACCGGGACCAGAGCGGGACCGTACCTCTCAAGCCCAATCTTGATGCGGTTGAGCGTCTTCTCGGCAAGAGGGCGCTTCCGGTCCCCGATACGGCTCCCGAGATCTGACCAATCGATGATGTCGCTCGCTGGTCGCGTCAGAGGCTCCGTGACCCCGTTGCAGGTGCGGCACCGGTAGAGGTACTGCGCGCGGTACTTGCCCGCTTGCTTCTCGGGGTTTTTCCAAGCCTGATAGGTCTCCCGCGTCGAGCCGCAGGATTCGCACCATGCGGTGGGACATGTCCAGCGCTCGGTGTCTGGGCACGGTGTGCCTTTGGGATGAGCGAGACAGAACCACCGATCGCGCCATTGAGCAGCGGCCGGCCCAAGTTGACCCGCGAACGCAGCATTCAGGAAGACTTCGTGGAGGCAGTAGCCCGTGTCTTCCATCGAGATCTTCCAGCCACGGAATCCCGACCACTTGCGGACCTCCACGACGTTCTCAACAAAGACGAACCGGTAGCGGTGGTACTCCGTGAAGCGCTGAACGTCCCACATCGTTGATCGGCTACGTTCGGCGTCTGCGTCCTCAGCGGACTCCTGTCTTGACCTTCCCTGCGCTACGGAATGGTTCGTGCAAGAGGGACTACTCCACATCAATTCGGTAGTGGGGTAGCGCCTTGGATCTACCTGCGAGATATCGGCACAGTCGTGGTCTGTATTGGGGTGGTTTAGTTGGTGGACATCAATAGCAACGGGCCAATGGTTGGCCGCCATTTTTACGGTTACACCAGGAACGAGTGCGGCTCCATATGATGAGCCACCCCCGCCACAAAATAAATCAAGCAGCGAGAGCCCACTCATAAGCGGTCTTTTTCTTCACGGGCCTTGACCGAGGTCTTAGGGGGCTTCGGTGTGGCAGTGGTGATGTGCATGAGCTATCGCCTCGGCTTCTCGTAGTTACGGATGGACTCGGTAAGGCTCTGAACCTCTTGGTTGAACTGTCGGCTAAAAAGGAACCCTGCGATTTTGAGGGTCAGGGCGAGGAGCATTAACGCTCCGCAGACGGCAAACAAGATTTCCATGGTTACTCCTATCTTGTGTTGGTGGTTACTCGGTTTCGGGTTCTTTCGAGGTGACGGTCAGTCCGTCGCTTACGAAGAGGTTCCGTAACGCGTGACGGATGAGAGCACTACGTGAGATCTGCCTTACGTCGGCTGAGGCAACAACGTTGCTCTTGTCTTCCGGGGTTAAGGCAAAACTCATCATGAGGGGTGATGACTTGCGGGGTGTAGGCATTCCTTTCTCCTTTCTTGGTTGATAGTCCCATTTTATCAACTAAAGGCTTCGCCGCTTTCCGCAACTCTGGTTTATGGCATGCGAAAGCCCCGCAGAACCTATTGCGGTTCTAGCGGGGCTTTTTCGTGCTACGAAGCAGTGATCAGATACCGGCTAGTGCCTGCTTCACCTGAGCGAGGGAGGGGTTCGTCATCACGCTTTCTGCGCTACCGTTGGAGGGAACAACGACAACCGTGGGAACTGTCTGGTTTCCGCCGTTCGCCTTCTCCACGAACGCCGCGGACGCCGGGTCGTGCTCGATGTTGATCTCGTCGTACGTGATGCCCTCACGGTCCATCTGGCCCTTGAGCCGGCGGCAGTAGCCGCACCACGTGGTGCTGTACATCGTCACAGTGCCCGGCATGTCTCTCGTGCTCCTTCGCTGCAGGGAGGTGCGTGTTCGCAGTCAGGGGAACGTACGTGACCGGGCTGCCATTCCCGTACGCGGCCCGGCAGGACGAGCGGTGGAAGACGACGCAGGCAAGAGCGACGCCTGCCGCACGGGACCGGCCGCGCCTGCCGTATTAGTACGACTGCAAGCGGCTCCCTGTGGACAACCTGCGCATCCGCCTCCGCCGACCTGGCAGCATGGCGGGGTGACAGCAGCATCGCATTCCACCCTTTTCCCGCAGGGCTCCCACGGCTCTCAGTACCCGGCAGCGCCGAGTGGGGCCGACGCGGTGCTCGAAGGGCTCGACCCCGAGCAGCGCGAGGTCGCCACCGCTCTGCACGGCCCGGTGTGCGTGCTCGCGGGAGCCGGTACGGGCAAGACCCGTGCCATCACCCACCGCATCGCCTATGGAGTACGGGCCGGGATCCTCCAGCCCTCCAGCGTGCTCGCCGTCACCTTCACCAACCGGGCGGCGGGCGAGATGCGCGGCCGCCTCCGCCAGCTCGGCGCCTCCGGGGTCCAGGCGCGTACCTTCCACTCCGCCGCCCTGCGCCAGCTCCAGTACTTCTGGCCGAAAGCAGTCGGTGGCAGCCTGCCCCGCATCGTCGACCGCAAGATCCAGCTCGTCGCCGACGCCGCGGCCGCCTGCCGCATCCGCCTCGACCGCGGCGAACTGCGTGACGTCACCGCCGAGATCGAATGGTCCAAGGTCACCCAGACCATCCCCGCCGACTACGCCGCGGCGGCCGTGAAAGCCGGACGTGAAGCCCCCCGCGACCGCGCCGAGATCGCACAGCTCTACTCCGCGTACGAGGACGTCAAGCGCGGCCGCGGCGTCATCGACTTCGAGGACGTCCTGCTGCTGACCGTCGGAATCCTTCAGGACCAGCACCACATCGCCGAAGCGGTCCGCGCCCAGTACCAGCACTTCGTCGTCGACGAGTACCAGGACGTCAGCCCCCTGCAGCAACGCCTCCTGGAACTGTGGCTCGGCGAGCGCGACAGCCTCTGTGTCGTCGGCGACGCCAGCCAGACCATCTACTCCTTCACCGGCGCGACCCCCGACCACCTCCTCGACTTCCGCACCCGCCACCCCGGCGCCACCGTCGTCAAGCTCGTCCGCGACTACCGCTCCACCCCTCAGGTGGTCCACCTCGCCAACGGCCTGCTCTCCCAGGCCCGCGGCCGCGCGGCCGACCACCGTCTGGAGCTGATCTCCCAGCGAGCCGCGGGTCCCGAGCCCGGCTACGCGGAGTACGCCGACGAGCCCGCCGAGGCCGAAGGCGCCGCCCGCCGCATCCGCGACCTCATCGCCTCCGGCACCCCCGCGAGCGAGATCGCGATCCTCTTCCGTACGAACTCGCAGTCCGAGATCTACGAGCAGGCCCTCGCCGACGTCGCGGTGCCCTACCAGCTGCGCGGAGCCGAGCGCTTCTTCGACCGCCCCGAGGTCAAGCGGGCCATTCACGCGCTGCGCGGCGCGGCCCGCTTCGGAGGCAACGACTCCCTCCTCGACGACGCCCCCGACCTGCCCTCGCAGGTACGAGCCGTCCTGTCCGGCGACGGCTGGACCCACCAGCCACCGGCGGGCTCCGGAGCCGTCAGAGAGCGCTGGGAATCCCTCGCCGCCCTCGCGAACCTCGCCCAGGACTTCGCCGCCGCCAAGGCCGACGCCACCCTCGGCGACCTCGTGGCCGAACTCGAAGAGCGCGCCGGCGCCCAGCACGCCCCGACCGTCCAGGGCGTCACCCTCGCCTCCCTCCACTCCGCCAAGGGCCTGGAGTGGGACGTCGTCTTCCTGGTCGGCGTCGCCGAAGGCATGATGCCGATCTCCTACGCCAAGACCGACGAACAGATCGAGGAGGAGCGCCGCCTCCTCTACGTCGGTGTCACCCGTGCCAGACAGCACCTCTCGGTCTCCTGGTCGCAGTCCCGCTCACCCGGCGGCCGCCCCAACCGGCGGCCCAGCCGCTTCCTCGACGGCCTGCGACCCGGCTCCGTCACCGCCGCGGGCCGCAGGGGCACCACCGGCCCCGGCGGGCCGGGCGGCATCGAGCGCGGAGCCCCGGGCAGCGCCCCCGGCGTGCCCCGGCGGGCCAACCGCACCCCCGCCCGCTGCCGGGTCTGCGGCCGCACCCTCAACGACGCCGGCGAGATGAAGCTGATGCGCTGCGAGGACTGTCCCTCCGACATGGACGAAGGTCTCTACGAACGGCTGCGCGACTGGCGGGCGGTCCAGGCCCGGGGCAGCGGCCAGCCGGACTTCTGCGTCTTCACGGACAAGACGCTGATGGCCATCGCGGAAGCGGTGCCGTCCACTCCGGTTGAGCTGGCCCGCATCCCGGGCGTCCGCGCCCGCAAGCTCAACCGCTACGGAACCGACGTACTCGCCATCTGTGCAGGTCAGGAGCCTGATACCGGTGAGGACGAGGAATGATTCAAAATCGTCGAGAAAATAGTTTGCGCATGCCCCAGCAATCCCCATAAGTTCTAGAGCACGGAAACGGCGGCCTTCTCGAAGGCCCAGGTTTCGTGCTGTACTTAACAACCGACGGACCGGCTCGCCCGGTCCCAGAGACGCCGAGAGGAGGCGATTCCAGTGATCAGCATCACCACCAGCTCCGCCAGCACCGCCAAAATGACCGATCGCTCGGTCGTCTCCACCTGCCTGCTCGGCTTCTCGAACCTGGGCACCGGTCTGTCCGGCATCGCTGCCATTCGGCCGGCGTCCCCCGTGTCTCTCGCGGCAGTCCCTGTTCGCGAGCGCAATGAGCGACCGATGAAGGCACTGGAAGCAGTAGAGGCACAGGCGAAGGCCTATGCCTTTGAGGCCGCCGGTGCCGGAGCCAACAAGCAGACGCATCACACGATGTGGGCCTTCCGTGGGCCTGACCCCTGGAGTGATCCAGCCTGATCGACGATCAGGCCGGCGCCTTCAGGGCCGCGGAACCCCACCCGGGATCCGCGGCCCTTCTGTTTGTCCCCGACCGGGGACGGCGGAGCGAAGGGGCCTCGGGACAACAAAACACCCCGGTACCAGCCGCCAACCGGCCAACCCGGCCGGCACGACCAGACGAGGAAGACCAGCCGTGCAACTCGAAGCGCACGCCCCGTCCGTACCGCCTTCCGAAACGATCACCCCGCCTGGCTCCACGGAGGACTCCACCTTGACCCCGCTCACTGCGCTGACCGCGCTCGACGACGCCATCGAGAACCTGGGCGTACCCGTCCCCTGCCGTTCGTACGACCCGGAGGTCTTCTTCGCCGAGTCGCCGGCCGATGTCGAGTACGCCAAGTCCCTCTGCCGCACCTGCCCGCTGATCGAGGCCTGCCTCGCCGGCGCCAAGGAGCGGCGTGAGCCCTGGGGTGTCTGGGGCGGCGAGCTCTTCGTCCAGGGTGTCGTTGTCGCCCGGAAGCGGCCCCGTGGCCGTCCGCGCAAGAACCCGGTTGCGGCATGAACATCACAGGAACGATCGATCGCCCCCTGACGCACGACCCCAAGAAACAGGCCCCGATGAAGCCGTTCACCGGCGAGCCCACCGGCTCCGCGATTCCAGACTTCACTGCCACCGGCGCGAACGACTCGCGTCAGAACAGGACCCGAGAGATGCAACTCATCCCAGAAGCTCTCGCGCGTGCGCATATGCACGAGCGACTCCAGGAGGCGGAGCGGGAACGCCGGGCCATGCGCCTGGTGGCCGCGCGCCGTATGCAGCGCCGCGCCGAGCGCGCGTCGCTGCGTGCCCGCCGCGCTCTGGCCATGGCGGTCATGCAGTAGGACCCCACCGGCCGAGAGCCGACATGAACAACCTCTGATCGCGGGGGCCGGTCCGAACGGACCGGCCCCCGCGGTGCGTTGTCCCCCCCCCCCCCCGTCGCACCGCCCGCCGAGGGCGACGAGAGGTCACTCCCCACTTGCGGACGTGCGGGAGAACCTCACGCCCCGGCTGCCGAGTCCTCCTCGTTCAGTTCCGACTCGTCCTCGTCCACGTCCACGTCCAGTTCCGGCTCCGTGTCCGGGAGGAAACCGGGAAGCCACTCCTCCAGTTCCTGCCGCAGCCGTACCGTCGCGCCCAGCTGGCACAGCACGCCGATCGTGCTCAGGGTCACCCGGTGAATCAGCAGGTACGCCGGCGGTAGGTTGAGCTGTTTGCCCAACTGGTGCGCGGGGGAGCGGGGGTCGGCGACCCGGGCCGCCTGGCTCCGCATCCAGCCCCGGCTGAACGTGAACTCGTCGAGCTGGGCCGGCTCGATGATGGGGAGCAGGTAGTCGAGAACGGCGTCCGGGTCCAGTTCGATGGACTCCTTGACGAAGCCTTCCTCGCAGAGCAGTTCGTAGACGGCTTCCGCCTCGCCGTCGAGGGTCATGCGGAGAGAGTCCCCGATCGTCGACGGCAGACCGTCCGGGAGACGGTCCACCGTGCCGAAGTCGAGGACGCCCAGCCGCCAGCCACTCCTGTCGGCGGACCTCTCGGAGCCCTCGGCGGCATCGCCGCTCTCAGCGCTCTCGGAGTCTTCGGCGTCGTCGGATCCTTCGGAGGCCGCGAGGTCCCTGGGATCGTCCGGCACGAGACGGAAGTTCCCCGGGTGCGGGTCCGCGTGCAGCAGGCCGGTGCGGGAGGGGCCGGAGAAGAGGAAGCGAGCCAGGAGCTGACCCGCTCGGTCGCGCTCCTCCGGCGTACCGTCGGTTATCACCTCGGAGAGCGGTATTCCGTCGATCCACTCCGTGACCAGTACCTGTTCGCGCTGATGGACCACGGCCGGCACCAGGACGTCCGGGTCGTCCGCGAACTCCTCCGCGTGGGCCTGCTGCGCCTGTGCCTCCAGGCCGTAGTCGAGCTCCTCGGACACCCGGTCGCGCAGTTCCGCGATGAGCGGCTTGATGTCCATGCCCGGGATCAGCGGTCCCAGCAGCCGGGCGAAACGGCTCAACTGGTTCAAGTCGGACAGCAGGGCCTCGCCGGCTCCGGGGTACTGGACCTTGACCGCGACCGGCCGGCCGTCGTGCCAGACCGCTCGGTGCACCTGCCCGATCGAGGCCGCCGCGGCGGGTTTGTCCTGGAATTCCAGGAACAGATCCTGCCAGTCCTCGCCGAGCCGCTCGGCCAGCACGGCGTGCACCGTGCGCGTCGGCATCGGTGGAGCCGCTTCCTGGAGTTTCGTGAGCGCCGCACGATACGGGCCCGCGACCTCCTCGGGAAGAGCCGACTCGAAGACGGACATGGCCTGCCCGAACTTCATGGCGCCGCCCTTGAGCTCGCCGAGCACCTTGAACAACTGCTCAGCCGTGCGCTGCTGCAGCTCGCGGCCCACGAGCTCCGCGGACTTGCCGCCGATTCGTTTGCCGAGTCCCCAGGTGGCGCGCCCGGCGAAGCCGAGCGGTAGTGCGGCGAGCTTGGCGGTTCGGGTGACCGCCTTCCGGGGAAGATCAGACATGCGCCCTCCAAGTACCGGACAGCCGTGCCGCGTGCGGCTGTTGCCCGACCATTGTGTCGTGCGGCCTTTCGCCTTCCGAGGTCTGCTCCCCCTTACCTCTCTCCCCGGGCCCGCAGGGGCATGCGGGATGCTGCCACACCGGGCGGGCGTGCCAGTCGAAACCGGGCACCGAAACCTCCCAGCGGGCCCCCGCACTCGACGGTTGTTCCCCGTCCATGAAGGCGAGGGCGTGCCCCGCGGCCAGCCCCGCGACCGTGGCGGCCAGCGTCAGATCGCACGCCGGTACCTGACGGGTCTGTCCGGAGCGCCACTGGGCGAGAAGGCGCGGCCAGGCGGGATCCCGGTCGGTACGTCCCAGATCCAGACAGCCCGCACAGGCCGTTTCCCCGGGCAGGACCAGGGGGCCGACGACGCCCGTGCCTTCCACGACCCCGGCGAAGAGATGAGGTGTGCCGGAGTCGATCAGCGGCTCGAAGACCGCCGGGTCGGGTGCGTGGACGGCGAGGCCGTCCCGGGGTGCGATGATCACCAGGGAGAGGCCCGGGTCGTCCTCTTCGGGAGCGGACCGGACGCCGCCTCGGCGGGGCGGACGACCGGGTGCGGCTCCGCGCACCGCGCGCCGTGCGGCCTCGTCCCGGCGCTCGCCGATGGACTCCACGGGCAGTCCGCCCGGCGCCACGTCCCAGGGTTCGACGCAACCGCCGTCCTGCACCTGGACCCGGCCCACCCCCGCGCCCGCCAGCGCCGCGGCCAGGACGACCCCGACTCTGCCCGCGCCCCGTACCTGGACACGCAGTGCGCCACGGGCCGCCAGCCGGCGCATGGCCTCGCCCGGTTCGGGGGCGACGAGGGACAGGGAGGCGGCGTCGGGCCGGAGCCGGTCCAGGACGGCCGGTTTTCCGCGCAGCGCGTCGGCGGCCGGGCCGCCGCCCGTCGCGTCGTCCAGCAGTCCGGCCCGGGACAGCCGCTCCACCAGGCCGTCGACATGACCGTCGGGCAGCCCCATACGGCGCCCCTCGTCGCGCAGAAGAGGCAGCCCGCGTGTTCCGTCGAACAAGGTCAGGAGGCTGCCTGTCGCCGTGTCCATCGGGCCGAGCACCATCGCGTGCGCGGGCGCCATACCGAACTGCACGGTGTTCAGATCCCGCCAGCCGCGCCGCAGCGCGGGTTTCACCATCGGATGCATGAAGCGCCCCCCGTACGTCCCCGTTGTCGTCCCGGTGTGCGCCGGCGGAGTTCGTCCCGCTCCGTCGGCCGAGTGCCAGGATGCCCGCATTGCCCGGCGCGTGCCGAAAGTTGTCCACAGGCGGTGGATGTTCGTCACACAAATCAAGCGCGTGGGGTGCGGTTCGGCATCGATGCGTACCGGAGACGGGACTTCCCCCTTGCGCAACCGGTAACGTCGGGGCGTGCCCGCCGACCCACTGCACCGTGCCGGAAACCCACAGCGCAGCACGACGAGCCAGCCGCCAAGCGGCTCGGGGGCGAGCGCGATCGAGGTCCGCAGGAGCGCGCGACGGCGCAGAACGGTCTCCGCGTACCGTGAGGGCGATCGCACCGTCGTGCTCATTCCCGCCCGGATGTCCGAGGCGGAGGAACAGCGCTGGGTCACCGTCATGCTCGACAAGCTGGCCGCCCAGGAGAACAAGCGGGTGCTCGGCGACACGGAGCTGTCCGAGCGGGCCGCCCGGCTCTCCGAGCTGTACTTCGACGGCCGGGCCCGGCCCACGTCGGTGCGCTGGGTCACCAATCAGAACACGCGCTGGGGTTCGTGCACCCCGGCCGAGGGCAGTATCCGTCTCTCGCACCGCTTGCAGGGCATGCCCGAGTACGTCGTCGACTACGTCCTCGTCCATGAGCTCGCGCATCTGCTCGTACCGGGCCACGGGCCCGATTTCTGGCGGCTCCTGGAGGCCTACCCGCGCACCGAGCGGGCCCGCGGCTACCTCGAAGGTGTGGTCGCCGCCGACCGGCTGCCCCACCTGCCCGCCGCGCGCGGTGAGTGACGCACGTCCGACGGCCTGACGCCGAACCCCTGCCCGGACGGGCGGGAGCGGGGTTTGTGTACCGGGTCTGTACCGGCTTCCGCCACGGCTGGATTTTGCCGTTAGCCTGACGCGACGCACTTGTATTCGGGATGGGGGACGGTCGTTACGCATGGCCAGGGAATTCCAACGCGGCCACAAGGCCAGGATCAGTGACCTCACCGCGGGCACCGATCTGTACGTAGGTGTGCAGATCACCGGTCCGGGGCTGACCTTCGACATCAGCTGCTTCGGTCTGGACGCCGACGAACGGCTTTCGGACGACCAGTACTTCATCTTCTTCAACCAGCCGAAGTCTCCTGAGGAGTCCATTCAGCTCCTCGGCGCGCAGGCGGGCGACACGGAGTCCTTCCGCGTCACCCTCGACAGGATCCCTCCGCGGATCCAGAAGCTGTCGTTCACGGCGACCGTCGACGGCGCGGGACAGATGTCCCAGATCGCGCCCGGGTACATCCGGATCGTGGCGGGCGGCGAGGAGGTGGCCCGGTACTCGTTCACCGGCGCCGAGTTCTCCACCGAGCGTGCCGTGATGCTGGGTGACTTCTACCTGAAGGACGTGTGGCGGTTCGCCGCGGTCGGTCAGGGCTTCGACGGCGGCCTCGACGCGCTGCTGAAGAACTTCGGCGGCGAGGTCGCCGAGGAGGAGCCGGCCGCAGCGCCCGCGCCGCAGGCCGGTGCCCCGTCGTTCGCGCCGCCGGCCCAGGCCTCCGCGCCGCCCGCGTTCGGGGCCCCCGCTGGCCACGCCGCGCCCGCCCCTCCCGCGCCGCAGCCCGCCCAGGGTTTCGCGCCGCCTCAGGGGCAGACGCCACCGCCGGCGCCCGCGCCCCCGGTGCACGCCGCGCCGACCATCATCGCGCCCCTGACCCCGCCCGGTGGTGCTCCCGTACCGCCTCCGGCGCCCGCTCCGGCGCCGTACGGGCAGCCGGGCCAGCAGCCCCCGTACGGGCAGGCCCCCGGCCAGACCGCACCCCTGCCGCCCGGATACGGGCACCCTCAGGCACCTCAGGCGCCTGCTCCGCCGCAGGGTTACGGCCAGCCGACTCCGCCTCCGGGCTACGGTCAGCAGCCGCCGTTCGGCCAGGTTCCGGGTCAGCCCGGCGCGCCGGGTGCGCCCGCCGCGTACGGAGTGCCGCAGGGCGCTCCCCAGGGCGGTGCCGGTGTCACCGCGGCGCTGCAGGCGTACAAGGAGACGCCCACCGGGCAGCGCTGGACCCAGCAGAACAAGAAGATGGTCCGTGTCGACCTCGGCATGGGCGGCGACCAGGCCGTACTGGCCCGCCAGGGCAGCATGGTGCTCTACCAGGGCAAGGTCGACTTCAGCTACAAGGGCGCTGGCTTCTCCGGCCGGATCGTGGGCAACGCGACCGGCCAGGAGATGCAGCTCATGCGCTGTTCGGGCCGTGGCCAGGTCTTCCTCGCGGAGAACGGCGCCATGCTGCACCCCATCGAGCTGCAGGGTGACGCCGTGTGCGTCTCCGCGGAGAACGTCCTGGCCTTCGACGAGACGCTTCAGTACGAGGTGCGCCGCGTCGAAGGGCACGGCATCCCCGGCGGCGCCCTGTTCACGATGCAGTTCCAGGGCACCGGCACGATCGTCGTGAAGACGCGCGGTGTGCCCGTCGTCCTGCCCGTGACGCCGACGACGTTCGCCGACTGCAACGCCGTCGTCGCCTGGTCCGCCGCCTCCCAGGTGATTGTTTCCAGCCAGGTGAGGATGCGCCGCAACGCCTACCCGGGCGACACCGGGGAGAGCGTGAACCTCCAGTTCCGCGGCGCGCCCGGCAATTTCATCGTCGTCCAGCCGTACGAGGTCTGAGGGAGCCCGTCCTATGAACCAGCAACTCGCGGGCTTCGCCCCGGCACCCGTTGCCGCGCGCATGGAGAACCACGGCAATCACATGCTGAAGGTCGCCATGCAGACCGGAAGCGACCTCCTCGCGCGCGTGGGGTCGATGGTCGCCTACGAGGGCTTCGTCCAGTACGAGCCCAATCCGCCGGCCGTGCGCCAGATCGCCAAGGACTGGATGACCGGCGAGGGCGCACCCCTGATGAAGTGCTCCGGAGACGGCCTGCTCTACCTCTCCGACTACGGGGCGAACGTCGTCGTCATCAACCTCAACGGTGACGCGATCTCCGTCAACGCCACCAACCTGCTCGCCTTCGACGCCCATCTGACGTGGGGTGTCGAGCGGGTCAAGGGGCTGGCGAAGTTCGCCGGCCAGGGCCTGTGGAACACCAAGATCTCCGGGCAGGGCTGGGTCGCGCTGACCTCCCGGGGCAAGCCGATCGTCGTCGACTGCGGCGGTGGCGAGGACGAGACGTACGTCGACCCGGACGCGCTCGTCGCCTGGTCCCCGAACCTCAAGGTGAAGGGCAAGCGCAGCTTCAAGGCACAGTCGCTGATAGGGCGGGGCAGCGGCGAGGCCTTCCAGATGGCCTTCTCGGGCCAGGGCATCGTCGTCGTCCAGCCCAGCGAGGACAGCACCGACCGCCTTCGGGTGCGGGGCTGAGGGGAGGACACACACCATGCAGAGCTCGCTTTTCGCCTACAACGACCAGCAGTCCCAGGACCGCTACAGCCTGCAGAACAAGCAGATGCTGCGGGTCCTTCTGGAGGGCCACGACGACGTGCTCGCCCGCAAGGGCACCATGGTCGCCTACCAGGGCCTCGTGGAGTTCGACGCCGAGTACCAGAACTCCGGGCAGCAGCGTTCGCGCGCGCACACCGGGGAGGGACTCGACCTGATGCGCTGCCACGGGCAGGGCACCGTCTTCCTGGCCAACCTCGCCCAGCACATCCATGTGGTGGACGTGGACCAGGACGGTCTCACCGTGGACAGCAGTTATGTCCTGGCGATGGACTCCTCGCTGCACCACGACGTGATCGCCGTGGACAGCCAGTACGGCATCTCCGGCTCCGGCAAGTACCAGCTCAACATCACCGGGCGCGGCAAGGTCGCCCTGATGACGTCGGGCATGCCGCTGATGCTGCAGGTCACGCCGGACAAGTACGTCAACTGCGACGCCGACGCGATCGTCGCCTGGTCCACGAGTCTGCGCGTACAGATGCAGGCCCAGACGCATTCCTCCGGAGTGTTCCGCCGCCGCGGCAACACGGGGGAGGGCTGGGAGCTCAGCTTCATGGGCCAGGGGTACGCGCTCGTCCAGCCCAGCGAGATGCTGCCGCCGCAGAACGCCGTGATCGGGTCCGGGCTCGGGGCCCAGTACGGGGTGGGGCAGCAGGGGGCCCGGGGGCAGAACCAGGGGAATGTCTGGAGCTAGGCCCTCCGGGTCCGGGGCAGGGGCCGGTGGACGGGTGCCGGTCCGGTGGGGGCTGGTCGCGCAGTTCCCCGCGCCCCTGACAGGGCACGTGCGTAAGGGGCGGTCGCTGTTGCGGTCGCCCCTTACACATGCCTCTTCAGAGTCTTGCCCGTGTTGCGGTCAGGAGGCGGACCACCGAGTCGTCGGCCACCTGTGCCACCTCGTCGTAGGCGAACCAGCGCAGGTCGAGGGACTCCTCGCTGATCTCCTGGACGGCGCCCGGCTCGGCCACGACCGCGTACTGGACGTCGAAGTGCCAGTGGCACGGCGCCGGGATGGGATGCCGGTCGAGCCGCACGGGTCCGCCCGGGAGCAGCGTCAGACCCGCGATGCCCGACTCCTCCGTGGCCTCGCGCAGGGCCGCGGCCTCCAGAGTGGCGTCACCGGGCTCGCAGTGACCACCCATCTGGAGCCACATCCGGAGCTTCCTGTGGAGTGTCAGCAGCACCCTGCCCTGCTCGGGGTCGATCACCAGGGCGCTGGCTGTGATGTGCCCGGCCGTACAGGCCTTCCACATGCCGTCCGGGTGAGCCGCCAGGTGGTCGAGGTAGGCCTGGCGCAGTTCCTCCTGGCCCTCGATGTCCTTCAGGACCAGGACGGCGTCGTCGTACAGGCTCACTTGTCGTTGTCGCCCTTGTCCTTGGTATCGCCCTTGATCTCGTCCGCGGGCCCGGTCTCGTCCTTCGTCAGGTTGGGCTTCTCGGGTGAACCGCTCGCCGCCTCGCCGAGCATCTTGTCCAGTTCGGAGAAGTCCAGCTGCTCGCGGTGCACGAAGCCGTCCGGGTCGTCCAGGTCGGAGGCGGTCGGCAGCATGTCCGGGTGCTCCCACAGGTGGTCCCGGCCGTCGACCCCGCGCGCGTCCGTGAGCGAGGCCCACAGGCGCGAGGCGTCCCGCAGCCGGCGCGGACGCAGCTCCAGGCCGATCAGCGTGGCGAAGGTCTGCTCGGCCGGACCGCCCGTGGCACGGCGGCGGCGCAGCGTCTCGCGCAGCGCGTCGGCGGACGACAGACGGGGCTTAGCGGCCGCGTGCACCACCGCGTCCACCCAGCCCTCGACGAGCGCGAGCGCCGTCTCGAGACGGGCCAGCGCGGCCTTCTGCTCCGGCGTGTCCTCCGGCTGAAACATGCCCTGCTGAAGGGCCTGCTGCAGCTCCTCGGGGTTCTGCGGGTCGAACTGGCCGACCACGTCCTCCAGCTTCGCCGTGTCGACCTTGATCCCGCGCGCGTACCCCTCGACCGCGCCGAACAGGTGCGAGCGCAGCCACGGCACGTGGGCGAAGAGCCGCTGGTGGGCGGCCTCGCGCAGGGCGATGTAGAGGCGCACCTCGTCCTGGGCGATCCCCAGGTCCTTGCCGAAGGCCTCGATGTTCAGCGGGAGCAGCGCGGCCTTGCCGGCCGGACCGAGCGGCAGGCCGACGTCGGACGAGCCGACGACCTCGCCCGCGAGCACGCCGACGGCCTGCCCGATCTGCGTACCGAACATGGCGCCGCCCATGGAACGCATCATGCCGAGCAGCGGGCCCGCCATGGCCTGCATCTCCTCGGGCAGGACATCGCCCATGGCCGCGCCGACGCGCTCGGCGACCGGGTCGACGAGCTCCTTCCACACCGGCAGGGTCGCCTCGACCCACTCCGCGCGGCTCCAGGCCACGGCGGAGGCGGCGCCGGACGGCAGTGACGTCGCGTCGTCCAGCCACAGGTCGGCCAGCCGCACCGCGTCCAGGACCGCGGCGCGCTCGGCCGGGCCGACGCTCGCGTCCTTCGTGCCGTCGGAGGTGCCCTGGGAGACCGTCTGGCGGGCGATCTGCTTGGCCATGTCCCAGTTCACCGGGCCGCCCTCGTACGAGAGCATCTGACCCAGTTGCTGGAACGCGGCGCCCAGATCGTTGGGGTTCAGCGAACCGAACATGGCTGCGAGCGGGTTGTCGCCTCCAGGTCCGCCGGGCCCGAAACCGAACGGGTTGGCAGGTCCCTGACCACCACCGCTCTGCTGGTCCTTCTTCTTGCCCTCGTCGCCGTTCTCCGGCTCCTCCGGCGGAAGGCCGAATCCGAATGGGGTGTCACTCACGGGATTCCTCGGCTGTTAAGGCCGCCGGTTCGCTCCGACGGCGGCTGCCCTGCATCACCACCCAGCGTAGACACCACAACCGGTTCGGGCCTCGGTGCGTCGCCGACTCGGCGGCTGCGGCAGGATGGATGCCACCTGGTACGTACGCGTCACTCGCGTTCTTACTGAAGACAACCGCTGGAGACGCCTGGTGAGTTCCCCAGATCCACAGGTTCGCGCAGCGCGAAACCTCTCAACCCACCCGTCCCCCGAACATCGGCCCGAACCATCGGCGCCGCGGGCCGGCGGGACGTCCGCCGGCCGCGGCCCCGTCGTGGCGATCACCGGTGCCGCGGCCGGGATCGGCGCGATGCTCACCGAGCGGCTCGTCGCCGGCGACGAGGTCAAGCAGGTCATCGCCATCGACGAGCGGCGCGGCGAGTGCGCGGGCGCGCAGTGGCACATCCTCGACGTCCGGGACCCGGCCATCGCCGAGAAGCTGCGCGGGGCGGACGTCGTGGTGCACCTGGCCCTCGACCTCGATCTGGAGACGGATCCAGCGGCGCGTACGGCGTACAACGTGCGGGGTACCCAGACCGTGCTCACGGCCGCCGCGGCAGCCGGTGTCCACCGGGTCGTGCTCTGTACGTCGGCCATGGTCTACGGAGCGCTGCCCGACAACGAACTGCCCCTCTCCGAAGACGCCGAACTGCGGGCCACCGCCGAGGCCACGGGCGTCGGGGACCTGCTTGAGGTCGAGCGGCTCGCCCGTCGTGCGCCCCGCGCGCATCCGGGGCTCAACGTCACCGTCGTGCGCCCCGCCGTGCTCGTCGGAGGTACCGACACCGCGCTGACCAGGTACTTCGAGTCGCCTCGTCTCCTGGTCGTCACCGGCTCCCGGCCCGCCTGGCAGTTCTGCCACGTCGAGGACCTGTGCACCGCTCTGGAGTACGCCGCCCTGGAGAAGGTCGACGGAGAGCTGGCCGTCGGGTGCGACGGGTGGCTGGAGCAGGAGGAGGTCGAGGAGCTCAGCGGGATCCGGCGCATGGAGCTGCCGTCGGCCGTCGCCCTGGGCGCCGCGGCCCGGCTCCACCGGATCGGGCTCACCCCTTCGCCGGCCGGGGACCTCGCGTACACGATGTATCCCTGGGTGGTCAGCGGGAGCCGGCTGCACGATGCCGGGTGGCGGCCCAGGTGGACCAACGAGGAGGTCCTCGCCGAGCTTCTGGGGGAGGTCGCCGGGCGGCACACCCTCGCCGGGCGGCGCCTCGGCCGCAAGGACGCCACGGCGGCGGGAGCCGCGGGGGCGACGGTCGCCCTGCTGGGCACGGCCGCGCTGGTGCGGCGGGCGCGGAAGGCCCGGCGGCGGATCTGAGCCGTGCCGGATGCGCGTCACCCGGGGCCGGGGCCGAGGCCGGTCCTGTAGGAGGCTCCGACGCCGCACGCGCGGGTATGGGTGAAAGAGCTGTTTCACCGGGCTGACGGGGTGGGGCACGATGGGGGCATGGCACCCATGAACGACCATCCCGGTGAGCAGGCGGCGCAGGAGCCCATCAAACTTCTGGCGATCCGGGAGACCGACCTCTCCCTGGACGAGGTCTTCCGGGCCGTCGGCGACGACGCCTCCGGAGGGACCGCCCTCTTCGTGGGGACCGTGCGCAACCATGACGGGGGAGCGGACGTCGACGCCCTCGGCTACTCCTGCCACCCCAGCGCCGAGGCCGAGATGCGGCGCATCGCGGAGAAGGTCGTCGCGGAGTACCCGGTACGGGCGCTCGCGGCCGTGCACCGAATCGGTGACCTGCGGGTGGGCGATCTCGCGGTGGTCGTCGCCGTCTCCTGCCCGCACCGGGGGGAGGCCTTCGAGGCCTGCCGGAAGCTGATCGACGACCTGAAGCACGAAGTCCCGATCTGGAAGCACCAGACGTTCTCCGACGGTACGGAGGAATGGGTCGGAGCCTGCTGATCGCTCCGGTTGCGTAACCCGACCCCTGCCGTGAGCGTTGTACACGCGGATGGTTAATCTGCTGATCAGTCAGTTGCGGTGGTTCTTGGGGTTGGGAGGTCGGTATGGCAGCGCTCGCCTGGTTGCTGATTCCGCTTTTCGCCGGGATCGCTGCCGGAGCCTGGGGCAGTTGGGCGGGGCGTAACCGCAAGACCATCGGCGACGGCCACGAACTCGCGGGCTACACACGCTTCCGCGAAGCCATGGAGAAATCGCACTCGGACGCCTGACCGGCTCTCGGGCCCCCGTTCGGGCGGCCCCGACGGTGCGTTGACAGTGGGGTCCCGTACTGTCGTTCCATGCCACGCCGCACCGCGACGATGCTCGCCTCCACCCTGATGCTGATCGCGCTCCTGTGCGCGGGAGTCTTCATCAATGTGCCGTACTCGGAGATGTCACCGGGTCCGACGGTGAACACACTGGGCGAGCACGACGGCGAGCCGGTGCTCCAGATCACCGGCCGCAAGACGTACCCGGCGAGCGGGCACCTGAACATGACCACCGTCCGGGTCACCAGCGCCGACTACAACATGAACCTCGTCGAAGCCGTGTACGGCTGGCTGGCACACGACAACAAGGTGGTCCCGCACGACACGCTCTACCCCGACGGCAAGACCGAGGAGCAGTCGACGCAGGAGAACGCCGAGGAGTTCAGCCAGTCCCAGGAGAGCGCCAAGGTCGCGGCGCTCAAGGAGATCGACATCCCGGTGCAGTCCTGGGTGATCGTCTCCACCGTCGTCAAGGACACCCCCGCCGAGGGCAGGCTGCACGCCGGTGACGTGATCAAGGCCGTCGACGGTACGAAGGTGAAGGCGTTCGACGACGTCGCGAAGCTGGTCACCAAGCACAAGCCCGGTGAGAAGGTCGTCTTCACGGTCGTGCCCGCCAAGGAACAGGCCGCCGCCGAGAAGGAGCACAAGACGGCGACCAGGACCGAGGACGTCACGATCACCACCGCCAAGTCCCACGACAGCGGCGAGGAGCGCGCGATCGTCGGCATCGAGGCGGGAACCGACCACACCTTCCCGTTCACCATCGACATCAAGCTCGCCGACGTCGGCGGCCCCAGTGCCGGTCTGATGTTCGCCCTCGGCATCGTCGACAAACTGACCCCGGGGAACCTCACCGGCGGCAAGTTCGTCGCCGGCACGGGCACCATCGACGACGAGGGCAAGGTCGGCCCGATCGGCGGTATCGAGATGAAGACGGTCGGCGCCCGGGCCAAGGGCGCCCAGTACTTCCTGACGCCCAAGGACAACTGCGCGGCCGCCGCCCGCGATGTCCCCGACGGGCTCACGCTCGTCAAGGTCGACACCATCGACGACGCGGTGAGCGCCCTCAAGGACATCCGCGGCGGCGACACGGCCGACCTGCCGAAGTGCGCCTAGAGTCTGTCTGCACAGGCCCCGACGCACCGACAGGTCGCTCACACGTCCGGGCTACTCCGCGAACGTCGCCGTGAGCGCGTCGGCCAGGCCCGGTACGAGGTCGGATCCGGTGAGCACGTCGTTCGCCGAGTCCTTCTCACGCAGCCGCAGCGCCGAATCGCGCTTTCCGCCACGCAGCACGGCGACGGTCATCCGGACCTCCTGACGCTCCGGGTGCTCGGCGACCCACTTCGCCAGCCGCTTCTCGTCGAGGCCGTCCGGAACGGACGCCTCCGCGGACGGCGGCAGCATCAGCCGCTCCACGGTCAGCGCGCAGCCGACCACGGAGTCGGGCCAGGCGATGGTGCCGAGGAACTCGTCCAGCGGACTGCCCGCGGGAATCTCCTCCTGCTCGATAGGGGTGAGGGTGCCCTCGGGCACGTCTTCGGTCAGACCCAGCCGCTCGGCGAGTCCGGGTTCCTGGGAGCGCAGCCGGACGGTGTCGACCAGTGCGAAAAGCCGGGCGGGCTGGTCCCAGCCGAGGCCTGAGACGTACTCGTCGATTTCGAGTGCGGCGCGGGTCAGCGGACCGGCCGCCATGGGGGTGCCTGAGGAGGCGGTGTTGGACATGGTCACAATCCTGCCTCGTTCGGCCCCGGAAGCGGGAACCAGGTAAAGCATCAGTAAGTTGCATAGATGTGGCCCGGCGTTTGCGGGGCCCCCAGATACCAACAGCGAACTTCGAGGTGCGCACCTTGGCTTTCCAGATGCCGGACCGCGGCGGAGGCCCGACAGGGCCGCGGATGAGAGTGGGCCGACCGTCCCGGCGCGTCCGGACCCTGCTCATGACACTGGGCGTGCTGGCCGTCCTGGCCATGGCCTTCGTCATGTTCGCCGGGTTCTGGACGGACTGGCTCTGGTACCGGTCGGTGAAGTATTCCTCCGTCTTCACCACCACCCTGTGGACCAAGATCGGTCTGTTCTTCGTCTTCGGGCTGCTGATGGCCGTGGCCGTCGGCGTGAACATCTGGCTGGCCCACCGGCTGCGGCCACCGCTCAGCGCCATGTCGATGGAGCAACAGAGCCTCGACCGCTACCGGATGGGTGTAGCCCCGTACAAGACGTGGATCCTTCTCGGGATCACCTCGCTGGTCGGGCTGATCGCGGGTGCCTCCGCGGCCGGCCAGTGGCGTACGTGGCTCATGTGGGTGAACGGGGTGCCCTTCCACCAGAAGGACCCCCAGTTCCACCTGGACGTGTCCTTCTACGCCTTCGACCTGCCCTGGTACCGCTTCATGCTGGGCTTCGGCTTCGCGGCTGCGATCCTTTCGCTGATCGCCGCGGCGCTGACGCACTACCTGTACGGCGGACTGCGCGTCACCAGCCCCGGAGCGCGCGCCACGGCCGCGGCCACCGGGCACCTGTCGGTGCTGCTGGGCATCTTCGTCGCGCTGAAGGCGGTGGCGTACTGGCTGGACCGGTACGGCCTCGCGGTGAAGTCCAGTGACTTCAAGGCGACCGGCAACTGGACGGGCCTCAGGTACGTCGACGCCAACGCCTATCTGCCGGCCAAGACGATCCTCTTCTGCATCGCCGTCATCTGCGCCCTGCTGTTCTTCGCCACGCTGTGGCGGCGCACCTGGCAGCTGCCCGTCATCGGCTTCGGCCTGATGGTGCTCTCGGCGATCCTCATCGGGGGTCTGTACCCGGCGATCGTCCAGAAGTTCCAGGTCCAGCCGAACGAGCAGGCCAAGGAAGCGCCGTACGTCGAGAAGAACCTCAAGGCGACCCGCGACGCGTACGGCATCACGGGCACCGAGGTCACCGAGTACGCGGGCACGAGCACGACCAAGGACAAGACGAAGCTGCGCGACGACGCCGACGGCGCCGCGAGCATCCGGCTCCTGGACCCGAACGTCGTCTCGCCCACGTTCCAGCAGCTCCAGCAGGTCAGGAATTACTACGCGTTCCCGTCGAACCTGGACGTGGACCGCTACAGCAAGGACGGCAAGGACCAGGACACCGTCATCGGTCTGCGCGAGCTGAACCTGCAGGGCATCCCGAAGAGCAACTGGATCAACAACCACTTCCGCTACACGCACGGCTTCGGAGTGGTCGCGGCCAAGGGCACCAACGCCGACGCCGAGGGCCGCCCCGAGTTCACCGAGTACGACCTGCCGTCCAAGGGCGACCTCGGCGAGTACCAGCAGCGGATCTACTACGGCGAGAAGACCAGCCAGTACTCGATCGTCGGCGGTCCCCAGAAGGAGATCGACTACTCCGACGACACCGGCGAGAAGACGACCAGTTACAAGGGCAAGAGCGGCGTCAACCTCTCGAACCCGGTCAACCGGGCGGCGTACGCGGTGGCGTTCAGCGAGCCGCAGATTCTCTACTCCGGCGCGATCGGCGAGGGTTCGCGGATCCTCTACAACCGCACGCCCAAGGAGCGCGTCGAGGCGGTGGCCCCCTGGCTGACCATCGACGGCGACGCCTATCCCGCGGTCGTCGGCGACAAGATCGAGTGGATCGTCGACGCCTACACGACGACGAACGGCTACCCGTACGCCTCGCGCACCACGCTCGGCGACACGACGGCCGACTCGTTGACCGCCGCCAACAACCAGCGGGCGGTGGTGGCCCAGCAGAACCAGGTCAACTACATCCGCAACTCGGTGAAGGCGACCGTCGACGCGTACACCGGCAAGGTCACGCTCTACGAGTGGGACACCAAGGACCCGGTCCTGAAGACCTGGAAGAAGGCCTTCCCCGGGACGGTGAAGCCGAAGGGCGACATCCCGCAGGCCCTCATGGACCATCTGCGGTACCCGCAGGACCTGTTCAAGGTCCAGCGCGAGCTGCTGACCCGCTACCACGTGAAGGACGCCGAGACGTTCCTCAGCGGCAGCGAGGTGTGGCAGGTGCCGGACGACCCGACCAACAAGTCGGGCAACGCGGTACCGCCGTACTACCTCAGCATGAAGATGCCAGGTGAGCAGTCCCAGGCGTTCTCCCTGACGACGACGCTCACTCCGAACGGGCGTGACAACCTGAGCGCCTTCATGTCGGTCAACGCCGAAGCCGGTACGAGCGACTACGGCAAGATCAACATTCTCAAACTGCCCACCGGCAGAACGGTCGACGGACCCAAACGGGTGCAGAGCCAGTTCAACTCCGAACCATCCATCGCCGAGTCCATCAGGCTCCTCAGAGGTGGTGACTCGGAAGTCGAGTACGGCAACCTGCTGACGGTGCCCCTCGACGGAGGACTGCTCTACGTGGAGCCCGTCTACGTCAAGGGCGGTGGACTCAAGTACCCCCTGCTGCGGAAGGTGCTGGTGACCTACGGAGGCGCGACGGCCTTCGAGGACACGCTGGACGAGGCGCTCAACAAGGTCTTCGGAGCGGACGGTTCGACCGCCGAACCACCGGACGAGGACGAGACGAAGCCGCCACCCGCGTCCAGCGACCCCACGGTCCAGGAAGCGCTCGACGACGCCCAGAAGGCCTTCGACCAAGGCCAGGAAGCCCTCAAGAAGGGCGACTGGGAGGCGTACGGAACGGCGCAGAAGGACCTGGAGGACGCGCTCAAGAGGGCCGAGGACGCACAGGCCTCGGCCGACAAGAGCGCAGGCAGCGGCGACAAAGCCAGTGGCTCCGGTGACAAGAACGACAAGAACACCGAGGCGAGCGGCAAGCCCAGCAGCAGTCCCAGCAGCAGTAAGAGCCCGGACAGCAGCTGAGTCAGGAGCCACCTCGCGCCGTGGTACGGTTGAAACACAACGGCGCGGGGTGGAGCAGCTCGGTAGCTCGCTGGGCTCATAACCCAGAGGTCGCAGGTTCAAATCCTGTCCCCGCTACTGATGTTGAAGGACCCGGATCCTCACAGGATCCGGGTCCTTCTGCGTGTGCGGACCGTCAGTCGAGTGTGCAAGGACGCCCCTCGTTCACCAGTGCTGCCGCGGCGAAGGCCGCGCCGGCCGGAGGGAGTTGCGGGAACTGTGTTTCACTTGTCTCTCTGTGGGCATGTCGACAAAACGCTGAAGTGACCTCACTGGCTGCGGTATACCAGGTGTACCCAGGTTGCAGGTGGTGCGACGATGGACGTTATGGGGGACAAGGCAACTCTGTTGGATACAGGGCGGTTTGTGCAGCCTTCCGACCGGGACGAGACCGGTGAGGCTGTGGAGGAGGCTCGTCAACGGCTCGCCGCGGAACAGGGCGACGCCGAGGCGATGAGTGTCCTCGGAGCCATGCTGCTCCGCCGTGGTGATCTCGACGGAGCCGAGCCGCAGCTGCGGGCTGCCACCGCGGCCGGTGACCGCGCCGCCGCCAACAACCTCGGCGTCCTCCTGCACCAGCGCGGATACGCGGAGGAGGCCGCCGGATGGTGGCGTATCGCCGCCGTCGCGGGCTCCGCGGCCGCCGCGCACGCACTGGGCCGCCACCACCGCGAGCGGGGCGACGAGCCCGCCGCGGAGTACTGGCTGCGGCAGTCCGCCGAGCAGGGCCACTCCCTCGGCGCGTACGCGCTCGCCGACCTCCTGGAGCACCGCGGCGACCCCCGTGCCGAGGACTGGATGCGCGCGGCAGCCGAGCGCGGGCACCGCGAGGCGGCCTACCGGCTCGCGCGGGCGCTCGACCGGACGACCGCGCAGGCGGGCGACACCGACACCGACGGCGGTCCCTCCGAGACCGTCGGCGAAGCGGCCGAGCAGTGGTACCGGCAGGCGGCCGCGCGCGGTCACCGCCGGGCCGCGCTGCACCTCGGCGCGATCCTGGAGCGGCGCGGGGAACTCAAGGAAGCAGGCCGCTGGTACCTGACCTCCGCCAAGGACGGCGAGGCGCGGGCGGCCTGCGCGCTGGGCTTCCTGCTGCGCGACGCCGGCGACACCGAGAGCGCGGCCGTGTGGTGGCTGCGCGCTGCCCAGGACGGCGACGGGAACGCCGCCAACGCCCTGGGCGCGCTGCACGCCGAGCGGGGCGAGACACAGACCGCCGAGCGGTGGTACCGGGCCGCGATGGACGCCGGCGACGTGAACGGCGCGTACAACCTCGGGCTGCTCTGCGCCGAGCAGTCGCGCACCGCCCAGGCCGAACAGTGGTACCGGCGGGCGGCGTACGCGGGGCACCGCGAGGCGGCGAACGCGCTGGCCATCCTGCTGCTCCAGGTCGGCGACGCCGCCGGGGCCGAGCCGTGGTTCTCCAAGGCCGCGGAGGCCGGCAGCGTCGACGCCGCGTTCAACCTCGGGATCCTGCACGCCGGGCGCGGGGAGGACGCCGCGGCGCTGCGGTGCTACGAGCGGGCCGCCGCGGCCGGACACGCCGAGGCCGCGCTCCAGGTCGGGATCGCACGGCTCAGGGACGGCGACGAGGCCGCTGCCGAGCGGCACCTGCGGTGCGCCGCCGGGGGTGGCAGCGCGGAGGGGGCGTACCGGCTGGCGACCGTGCTCGACGCGCGGCGCCCGCCCACGCCCGAACACGAGCTGGGGGAGCCGACCACCGAGAAGAGCGAGTGCGAGGAGTGGTACGAGCGGGCCGCCTCCCAGGGGCATCGGCGGGCCCAGGTGCGCGTGGGGATGCTGGCGTCCGCCCGCGGAGACGTCGTCGAGGCCGCCCGGTGGTACCGGGAGGCCGCGGAGGCGGGGTCGCGGAACGGGGCGTTCAACCTGGGGCTGCTGCTGGCCCGGGAGGGGAGCGAGCCCGAGGCCGCGCTGTGGTGGGCGCGGGCGGCCGACGCGGGGCACGGGCGGGCGGCGTTGCGGCTCGCCCTTGTCTACGCGCGTCGTGGGGAGCTGGCGGAGGGGCAGCGGTGGGCCGATCGGGCCGTGTCGCTCGGGCCGCGTGAGGTGTCCGAGCGGGCTGCGCGGTTGCGGGATGCGTTGCGGCAGGAGCTGTCTGCGTGAGCCCTCCGGGCCGGCGGGGTGGGGGTGGGTGGGGTTCGCCCCCGCCGCCTCTGCCCCTCCCGTCACGCATGGGGCTGCGCCCCTCGCCCCCTGATCGCGCTTCGCGCTCGTCCTCAAACGCCGGACGGGCTGGATGGGGCCGGGCGGGCTGGATGAGTGAGGGAGGGGGGGTGGTAAGGGATTTGCGCTGGTCGGTGGGGTGACGTACTGTTCAGTCATCGCCGCGGGGTGGAGCAGCTCGGTAGCTCGCTGGGCTCATAACCCAGAGGTCGCAGGTTCAAATCCTGTCCCCGCTACTGAAGACCGAAGGCCCGGAACCATTGGTTCCGGGCCTTCGGTGTTTTCGCGTTTCCGGGTGCCGAGAAGCCCCGGCCCGTCAGGGGCGGGGCTTCAGGGGGAGTGTGGTGTCAGGCTGCCGCGCAGTTCGGGCAGACGCCGCGGTACGTCACCTCTACGTTCGAGACCGTGAAGCCGAAGCGCTCCGAGTCGGGGAGGTCCGCCAGCGGGTTGCCCTCCGGGTGCACGTCCTTGATCGCACCGCACTGGGCGCAGACCAGGTGGTGGTGCGGCCGGTGGGCGTTCGGGTCGTACCGCTTCGCGCGCTTGTCCGTGGCGACTTCCAGCACCTCGCCGAGCGAGACCAGCTCACCCAGGGTGTTGTAGACGGTCGCCCGGGAGATCTCCGGAAGCCTCACGACGGCACGCGCGTGCACCTCGTCGGCCGTCAGGTGGACGTGATCCCCGTTAAGGACCTCGGCCACGACGCGCCGCTGCGCGGTCATGCGCCAGCCGCGTCCGCGCAGTCGTTCCAACAGGTCGCTCATATGACACAGCTTAACAGCCTGCTGGACCAGAACCCGAACAGGTGTGACTTTGGAGCTTGAATTAACTTAGACAATGTCTATTGTAGGATCGAGCTCGACTTTGGCCGAAGGGCAGGCCGAAGGACAGGACCGGCAGGGAATGACGCAGGAGGCGCACGTGACGCAGGGACCGCTTACGACGGAGGCCGGCGCGCCGGTGGCCGACAACCAGAACAGCGAGACCGCGGGTGTCGGCGGCCCGGTCCTCGTCCAGGACCAGCTCCTGCTGGAAAAGCTCGCCCACTTCAATCGCGAGCGCATCCCGGAGCGGGTCGTCCACGCCCGTGGCGCCGGCGCGTACGGCACCTTCACGCTCACCCGTGACGTCTCGCGGTGGACGCGCGCCCGGTTCCTCTCCGAGGTCGGCAAGCAGACCGAGACCTTCCTGCGCTTCTCCACCGTGGCCGGCAACCTCGGCTCGGCCGACGCCGTGCGTGACCCGCGCGGCTGGGCGCTGAAGTTCTACACCGAGGACGGCAACTACGACCTCGTCGGCAACAACACCCCGGTGTTCTTCGTCAAGGACGCCATCAAGTTCCCCGACTTCATCCACACCCAGAAGCGCGACCCGTACACGGGCTCTCAGGAAGCCGACAACGTGTGGGACTTCTGGGGGCTGAGCCCCGAGAGCACGCATCAGGTGACCTGGCTCTTCGGTGATCGTGGCATCCCCGCCTCGTACCGCCACATGAACGGGTACGGCTCGCACACCTACCAGTGGAACAACGAGGCCGGCGAGGTCTTCTGGGTCAAGTACCACTTCAAGACCGACCAGGGCGTCAAGAACCTGACGACCGAGGAGGCCGTGAACGTCTCCGGTCTCGACCCCGACTCGCACCAGCGCGATCTTCGGGAGTCGATCGAGCGGGGTGAATTCCCCTCCTGGACCGTGCAGGTGCAGATCATGCCCGCGGCCGACGCGGCGACCTACCGCTTCAACCCGTTCGACCTCACCAAGGTGTGGCCGCACGAGGACTACCCGCCGGTGGAGATAGGGAAGCTGGAGCTCAACCGGAACCCGGAGAACATCTTCGCCGAGGTCGAGCAGTCCGTCTTCAGCCCCGCGCACTTCGTGCCGGGCATCGGACCCTCGCCCGACAAGATGCTCCAGGGCCGCCTCTTCGCGTACGGCGACGCCCACCGCTACCGCGTCGGCGTCAACGCCGACCACCTGCCGGTGAACCGTCCGCACGCCACCGAGGCGCGTACTCACTCCCGTGACGGCTTCCTGTACGACGGCCGCCACAAGGGCGCGAAGAACTACGAGCCGAACAGCTTCGGCGGTCCCGTCCAGACGGACCGTCCGCTGTGGCAGCCCCTCCCCGTCACCGGTGTCACCGGCAACAGCGAGGCGCCGGTCCACGCCGAGGACAACGACTTCGTACAGGCGGGCAATCTCTACCGTCTGATGTCCGAGGGTGAGCGGGAGCGGCTGGTCGACAACCTGGCGGGCTTCATCTCGCAGGTCTCGCGCGACGACATCGCCGCGCGTGCGATCAACAACTTCCGTCAGGCCGACGAAGACTTCGGCAAGCGGCTGGAAGCCGCGGTCCAGGCCCTCCGCGGCTGACACCAGCACTGGATCGCTTGCCGTAGAGAGCGGGCCGGATTCCCTCGTACCGGGGAGCCGGCCCGCTCACCTTTTCGCCGGAGCGCCGGTGTGGGCAGGTCGTGGGTCTCAGGCCGGGGCGGGCTGACGGAGCGGTGCCCAGCAGCGGATGATGTCGCGGACCGAGACGATGCCCACCGGCTCGCCCCGGTCGCAGACGATGAGATGGCGGAAGCCGCCGTGGGCCATCGCCCGGGCCGCCTCCTCCAGCGTCCAGGTCGGGGCCGCGAAGACCACGTCGGTGGTCGTGTGGGCGTGGGCCCGCTCGGTGTCCGGGTCCTGGCCCAGGCCGACGGAGTTGAGGATGTCCCGCTCGGTGAGGATGCCGATCCCGATGCCGTCGGGATCGAGGACCACGGCCGCGCCGATGCGGCGCGCGGCCATCAGGGTGGAGGCCTTCCGGAGGGTGTGGGCGGGGCCGATGGTGAGGACCACCGTGCTCATGGCGTCGCGGACGAGCATGGACGGAGCCACCTCCTACGAATCCGCTAGTTAACGGATTCACAAGTTCACAAGTGGGGGAACTCTCAGAGTCGCAGTTAAAGGGAGGGTCAACAAGAGGGCGTGCGCGGCCGGTTCGGGGCGCGTGATCTCCCGCCCGTGCCCCGGGCGATGCCACGCGCCTCACGAGCGCCGGCCGCCCGGTGGCGCCGGCCGGTGACGGCGACCGGTGGCGACTAGTAGCGCTGGTTCAGGTACCCCAGCATCTCGTCGTGGAGGATGCCGTTCGAGGCCGCCGCGTTGCCGCTGTGCGGGCCGGGGCGGCCGTCGAGGCCGGTGAAGGAGCCGCCTGCCTCGGTCACCACGATCGAGGTCGCCGCCATGTCCCAGAGCGACAGTTCGGGCTCCGCGCAGATGTCGACCGAGCCCTCGGCGACCATCATGTAGGGCCAGAAGTCGCCGTACGCGCGCGTGCGCCACACCTCGCGGGTCAGGTCCAGGAACCCGTCCAGCAGGCTGCGCTCCTCCCAGCCGCCCAGCGAGGAGTACGCGAACGAGGCGTCCTTCATCTGCGAGACCTGGGAGACCTTCAGCCGCGACGCGGACGACAGGCTGCGGCCGGTGAACGCGCCGTGGCCCTTCGACGCCCACCAGCGACGGGCGAGCGCGGGCGCGGAGACCACGCCGACGACCGGCTGGTAACCGCCCTCGCCCGCCTCCATCAGCGCGATCAGCGTGGCCCAGACGGGCACCCCGCGTACGTAGTTCTTGGTGCCGTCGATCGGGTCGATCACCCAGCGGCGGGGGCCCGTGCCCTCGACCCCGTACTCCTCGCCGAGGATCGCGTCGCGTGGCCGTGCCCGTCCGAGGTGGCCGCGGATCAGTTCCTCGGCGGCCTTGTCGGCCTCGCTCACCGGTGTCATGTCCGGCTTGGTCTCGACCTTGAGGTCGAGCGCCTTGAACCGGTCCATCGTCGCGGCGTCGGCGGCGTCCGCCAGGACATGGGCGAGGCGCAGGTCATCGCGATAGTCGGGCATGAGCGAACGGTACCGCTCCGTGGGGTGCGGCTATAGGGCTGGGGCTGTGGAGAAGGTGCGCCGCCACTGTGGCCGAGCGCGCGGTTCCCCGCGCCCCTGAAGACGAAAGGCAGGGGCGCGGCCCCGACTTTCAGGGGCGCGGGGAACCGCGCGGCCCGCCACGGCGGCGCCGCAGCCTTCCACGGCCCCGCCGCGCCCTCAGAGGCGCCCCCCAGGGCGCGCACCCCCGCGTCCGCCTACGTCGCACGCCCCATAGAACGTGCGAAGTCTTGACAGTGCCCCCGTGCGCGTCAACTCTGAAGCGCAGAGCCGATCGCCCCAGGATCGCCCCAGGGAGGCGATGATGCCAGCAGCGCGGGAATCCCTACTGGACGCCGCCTACACGGCGCTCGGACGCCGTCCGTGGTCCGCCGTACGAATGGTCGATGTCGCCGCCGTGGCCGGGGTCTCCCGGCAGACCCTCTACAACGAGTTCGGGAGCAAGGAAGGGCTTGCCCGTGCGCTCGTACGGCGGGAGGCCGATGCGTATCTCGCGGGGGTGGAGCGTGCTCTCGTGAGCCGTCCGGAGCCCCGGGAGCGCCTGGCCGCGGCGGCCGAGTGGACGGCGTCCGCCGCCCGGGGGAACGCGCTGGTGCGGGCGATGCTCACGGGGTGCTGGGGAGAGCGGCTGCCCTCTCCGACCCTGTCAGCCGTGCCGTCGTCCTCGGCCGTGCCCGCTCAGCGCCGGGCCGACGGGCCGCTGCCCTCGCCCGGCGACTTCGTGGCGCTGGTACGGGACCGGGCCGTCGCCTCGCTGGCCGCGCACGGCGGGTCGAAGTCCGAGGCGGCGGAGCTCGCCCGGGCCTGTGAACTCGCGGTGCGGCTGGGGGTGTCGTGCGTGCTGGCCCCGGCGGGCGAGGGAGGCACGGCGGGACTGGTCCGCAGCGCCCTGGCCACGGTGCGTTCCGTGGTCTGACGGGCCCGCGGAGCCGTCTCCCGTCTCGGGTACGACTTCAGCGCGACTTCAGCGCGACTCAGCGCGGCCTCGGGCCGACGCCGGGCGCGACCTCAGTGGGACGAGCCCGACAGCTGCAGGCCGATGACTCCTATGATCACGAACGAGATCGAGACGATCTTCAGCGTGGACACCAGGTCGTCGAGGAAGATCATGCCGTAGATCGCGGTGCCGGCCGCGCCGATGCCCGTCCACACCGCGTAGGCGGGCCCCACGTCGAGCTTCTTCAGGGACAGGGTGAGGAGGCCGAAACTGCCCAGCGCGAAGACGCAGAAGGCGACCGTCGGCCAGAGTCTCGTGAAACCGTGGGAGAGCTTGAGGCAGACGGCGAAACCCGTCTCCAGGAGCCCCGCCACGACAACCAGCAGCCACGCCATGTGATGCCCTCCCACGCTCCGTGACCGCTTCGTCTCGCTTGGATCCGGCTTGGTGCGATTATGCCTTTACCGTCGCGACGGCGATGCAAACAACACAGAGGTCACGCAGGGAGTCGGCCGCGATCGGCCGCGACGGGCTGCGACCGGCCGCAGCCGATCACGGTCAGTCGCCCTCGCGCCGCTCCCGGGTCGAGAGCAGCCGGCGCAGCGAGTAGAGGCGGGCCGGGTCCGCGTGCCCCTTGGCCACCCACTCGTCCAGCGCGCAGTCCGGCTCGTCGTGGCTGCACGCGCGCGGGCAGCCCTCCGTGCCGGGCTCCAGATCGGGAAACGCCTTGATGACCTGCGACGGGTCCACATGGTGCAGCCCGAAGGACCGCACGCCCGGCGTGTCGACGACCCAGCCCTCGTCGCCCGGCAGCGGGATCGCGCGCGCCGAGGTCGTGGTGTGCCTGCCGCGGCCCGTGACCGCGTTGACCACACCCGTGGACCGCCGCCGCTCCGTCGACACGAGCGCGTTGACCAGCGTCGTCTTGCCCACGCCCGAGTGTCCGACGAACGCCGTGATCTTGCCGTCCAGCTGCTTGCGTACGCGGTCGACGGCCTCGCCGCTCTCCAGCTCCTCCCGGCTCGTGACGACGTACGGGACCCCCAACGCCCCGTACTGCTCCAGGAGTTCGTCGGGTGACGCCAGGTCCGACTTGGTGAGGACGAGGATCGGGTCGAGGCCGGCGGCGTACGCGGCGACCAGGCAGCGGTCGATCAGGCGGGGGCGCGGCTCCGGGTCGGCGAGGGCCGTGACGATGGCCAGCTGGTCGGCGTTGGCGACGACCACCCGCTCGTACGGATCGTCGTCGTCGGCCGTACGGCGCAGGACCGAGGTCCGCGGCTCGATGCGGACGATCCGGGCGAGGGTGTCCTTCTTGCCGGTCAGGTCGCCGACGATGGCCACCCGGTCGCCGACGACCGCCGCCTTGCGGCCCAGTTCGCGTGCCTTCATGGCGAAGATCAGACGGTCCTCGACGAGGCAGGTCAGCCGGCCCCGGTCGACGGTGACGACCATGCCCTCCGCCGCGTCCTCGTGCTTGGGCCGGATGTTCGTCCGCGGGCGGTTGCCCTTGCGGTTGGGCCGCGAGGGGATGTCGTCCTCGTCGGTGTGCTTGCCGTATCGGCGCATGATCCCGGTCCGCCCGTCAGTTCCCGAGCATTCCGGTCCACAGATCGGGGAAGTCCGGCAGGGTCTTCGCCGTCGTCGCCACGTTCTCGATCTGTACGCCGTCGACCGCGAGGCCGATGATCGCGCCCGCGGTCGCCATGCGGTGGTCGTCGTAGGTGTGGAAGATCCCGCCGTGCAGCGGGCGCGGGCGGATGGTGAGGCCGTCGGCCGTCTCGGTGACGTCGCCGCCGAGTTCGTTGATCTCCTTGGTGAGCGCGGCCAGCCGGTCCGTCTCGTGCAGCCGCAGATGGGCCACGCCGCGCAGGGCCGAGGGGGAGTCGGCGAGGGCCGCGACCGCCGCGATGCCCGGGGTCAGCTCACCGACCTCGCCCAGGTCCACGTCGATGCCGTGGATCGAGCCGGATCCGGTGAACTCAAGGCCCCGGTCCGTCAGTTCGCAGGAACCGCCCATCTCGGTGAAGATCTCGCGCAGCCTGTCGCCCGGCTGGGTGGTGCGGACCGGCCAGTCGGGGATGACGACCGTGCCGCCGGTGACCAGCGCGGCAGCCAGGAACGGCTGGGCGTTCGACAGGTCCGGCTCGACCGTCAGGTCGCGGCCGAGGAGCGCGCCCGGCGTGACCCGCCAGACGTTCGGCTCGCCGCCCGACTCCGGGGTGTCCACCTGGGCGCCGATCGAGCGCAGCATGTCGACGGTCATCCGGATGTGCGGCATGGACGGCAGCGTCGAGCCCGTGTGCCGTACCTCCACGCCCTGGTTGAAGCGCGGGCCTGACAGCAGCAGCGCCGACACGAACTGCGAGGACGAGGACGCGTCGATCTCCACCGTGCCGCCCTCCAGAGCCCCGCCGCCCTGCACGGTCAGCGGCAGCGTGCCGCGGTTGTCGTCGTCGATACGGGCGCCGAGGGCGCGCAGGCCGTCGATCACGCCGTTCAGCGGCCGCTCGTACGAACGGGGATCGCCGTCGAAGCGGATGGGGCCGTCGGCGAGCGTGGCGACCGGCGGCAGGAAGCGCATCACCGTGCCGGCGTTGCCCACGTCGACCGTGGTCGGGCCGTGCAGGCCCGAGGGGATGACCCGCCATGCCTCGCCGGAACCGTCGGGGCCCACGCCCTCCTCGATCCCGACGCCCATCGCCCGCAGGGCACCGGCCATCAGGAGAGTGTCGCGGGAACGCAGCGGGCGGCGGAGCCAGCCGGGCTCGGCGGCGAGGGCCGCGAGGACGAGCGCGCGGTTGGTGACCGACTTGGACCCGGGCACGTGGACCGTCGCGTCGACGGCTCCGCTCGCGTGCGGGGCGGGCCAGAGGGCGGTGTGTGCGGGGTTAACGGGCATGCCCTCACTTTAAGGGTTCGCCCCTTGCAGAGATCTTGATCGAAAGCGGTGGTGCGCTCCGAGGGGGTGGGGGGTGCGCTTGAGAGCTCGGGAGGCCGGTGTGGTCGGGCGGCTGCGGGTTCGCTGTGGCTGGTCGCGCGGTTCCCCGCGCCCCCTAGAAGGGGCCGCGCCCCATCAGGCACTGCGGCCCCACCCGATATCTCACACGCCTCACAGGTCCAGCAGCCAGTTGGCGCCGGCCAGCAGGGAGCACAGGGACACGGCGTGGAACAGGAACAGCCACAGCCCGGCCGGTATGTGCGTCAGCCGTGACAGCTGGTCCGCGTCCGAGTCGCCCGCCCCGCCCCGCATGCGCTTGGCCTGGAGTTCGAAGGCCGGGCGGACTCCGCCGAGCAGCAGGAACCAGACGACGGCGTACGCGAACGCCGCCTGTACCTGGGGACCGGCCAGCCAGGACACCACCACGAACGTGCCGCCGCTGACGAGGACCGTGAGGGCGCCGTACGCGTTGCGGATCATCACCAGCATGGCCACGAGGAGCAGCGTGGCCAGCCAGAGCAGGGCGGTGATGTGGCCGGCGGCCAGCAGCGCGGCGCCGCCCAGGCCGAGCAGCGGGGGAGCCGTGTAGCCCGAGGCCGCGGTGAGGATCATGCCCGGGCCGGTCGGCTTGCCGCGGCTGACGGTGAGACCGCTGGTGTCGGAGTGCAGCCGGATGCCGCTGAGGCTGCGGCCCGTGAGCAGCGCGACCAGACCGTGGCCGCCCTCGTGGGCGATGGTGATGGCGTTGCGTGAGAGCCGCCACACCGGGTGCGGCACGATCACGGCCAGCGCGGCCACCATCGTGGCGACGACGACCCAGGTGTCGGGGTCGGGCTGGCTCCCGAAGACCTCGTCCCAGAGGGTCGCCAGCGAGGTGGCTGCGGTGCTGTCCATTGTTGGCTCGGGCTCCCTTGGGGGGTATGGAATCTGGCAGTCTTGCACGTATGTGCGGACGGTATGCAGCGAGTCGTGGACCCGAGGATCTCGCAGGAATCTTTGAGATCGAGAAGTGGGAGCCCGAGGAGGCCCTGGACCCCGATTTCAACGTTGCTCCGACCAAGGAGGTCTACGCGGTCCTGGACCGTCCTCTCAAGGACGCGGACAACCCCGATCCGGTTCGGCAGCTGCGCCGCCTCAAGTGGGGCCTGATCCCCTCCTGGTCGAAGACGCCCGAGGGCGGCGCACGGATGATCAACGCCCGCGCCGAGACCGTCCACGAGAAGCCCTCGTTCCGGCGGGCCTTCACCTCCCGGCGCTGCGTCGTCCCTGCCGACGGCTACTACGAGTGGGTGACCGGCACCGGCGAGCGCGACCTGGAGGTCGAGGGCAGGAAGAAGCGGCCTCGCAAGCAGCCGTACTTCGTGCTCCCCGCCGACGGCTCCGTCTTCGCGATGGCCGGGCTGTACGAGTTCTGGCGGGACCGGACGCTGCCCGACGACCACCCGCGGGCCTGGTGGGCGACCTGCTCCGTCATCACCACGGAGGCGGAGACCTCCCCGCTCGCGGTCGGCCCCGAGGAGGGCCCGCGCTCCCTCGCCGACATCCACCCGCGCATGCCGCTCATGCTCACCCCGGACCGCTGGGACGCCTGGCTCGACCCCTCCCGCACGGACGTCGAGGACCTGCGCTCCCTGCTCGCGCCGCCGCCCCAGGGGCTGATGCGGGCGTATCCCGTCTCCACGGCGGTGAGCAACGTCCGCAACAACGGCCCGGAGCTGCTGAAGGAGCTGGAGGGGCCCGAGGAGGGCACACTCTTCTGACGTGAAGCATGTGACGGAGATCATCGAGTCGGTCGAGACAGAGGCGGGCACCGCCCGTGTCACCTGGCACCGGGCGAAGCGGAAGGCGAGGCTGGTGCTGGCCGTCAGCCATGGCGCCGGTGGCGGTATCGAGGCGCGCGACCTGCGGGCCCTCGCCGCCGCACTGCCCGCGCACGGAGTGGCCGTGGCCCTCGTCGAACAGCCCTGGCGGGTGGCGGGGAAGAAGATGGCGCCCGCCCCGAAGACGCTGGACGTGGGATGGCGGGGCCTGTGGCCGGCGCTCGTGGAGCCGGGACTCCCCGTCGTCGCGGGCGGTCGCAGCGCCGGAGCCCGGGTCGCCTGCCGCACGGCCACCGAGCTGGGCGCGCACGCCGTCCTCGCGCTCAGCTTCCCCCTCCACCCGCCGGGCCGCCCGGAGAAGTCCCGCGCCGACGAGCTGCTCGGCGCCGGGGTGCCCACGCTCGTCGTCCAGGGCGGAAACGACCCGTTCGGACGCCCCGAGGAGTTCCCGCAGGGCTCGTACGAACTCGTCGAGGTGCCGTACGGCGATCATGGCTTCGCGGTCCCGAAGCGCGCCCCCGTCGACCAGGACCAGGCACTGACGGTCGTCACGGACGGCGTCCTGAAGTGGGTTTCGTCACTCCCGTGACCCCGGGAATGTTGCGCCCCGGACCACTGTTGTGCGGATCAGACAGCACGGAAGGTGTGCTGGGAGACGTCGTACGAGAGGAAGTCCGCCGCATGGGTTCGACCATCTGCCCGAGCCGTGGGAGCAGGACAGACCTGGAGTGGTCGGTGCTGCACGCGGCGAAGACCGCCCCTGTTCGGGTGGCGGGCGGACCGGATCGGCAAGCCGCCGCGACCGCTGGTCGTCTATTCTCCGATTCAGGTGGGACCGGTTTCGGCCCCGCCCAGACTCTGGAGGAGGTGGGTCCGGTCACAGGGACCGACGCAGGGACCGACAACGGCCAGGCGGAGCAGCCCGAGAATGCGGGCAGCAGCGAGTCGACCGCTGAGCGCAATGTGCGCTTCGAGCGGGACGCGCTGGAGTTCCTCGACCAGATGTACTCGGCCGCGCTGCGCATGACGCGGAACCCGGCCGACGCCGAGGATCTGGTGCAGGAGACGTACGCCAAGGCGTACGCGTCCTTCCACCAGTTCCGTGAGGGCACCAACCTCAAGGCGTGGCTGTACAGGATCCTCACCAACACCTTCATCAACTCGTACCGCAAGAAGCAGCGCGAGCCCCAGCGGTCCGCCGCCGAGGAGATCGAGGACTGGCAGCTGGCGCGCGCCGAGTCGCACATGTCGACCGGTCTGCGTTCCGCCGAGTCGCAGGCGCTCGACCACCTGCCCGACTCGGACGTCAAGTCGGCGCTGCAGGCGATCCCCGAGGAATTCCGGATCGCCGTCTATCTGGCGGACGTCGAGGGCTTTGCGTACAAGGAGATCGCGGACATCATGGGGACACCCATCGGTACGGTGATGTCCCGCCTGCACAGGGGTCGCCGTCAGTTGCGCGGCATGCTTGAGGACTACGCCAAGGACCGCGGCCTCGTCCCGGCGGGCGCCGGAGAGTCGGACGGAACGAAAGGCTCGGGCTCATGAGCTGCGGAGAGCCGCACGAGACGGACTGCAGTGAAGTACTCGATCATCTCTACGAGTTCCTCGACCACGAGATGCCCGATGCCGACTGCACCAAGTTCGAGGTGCACTTCGAGGAGTGCTCACCGTGCCTTGAGAAGTACGGACTCGAGCAGGCCGTGAAGAAGCTCGTCAAGCGGTGCTGCGGTCAGGACGACGTGCCGACCGATCTGCGGGCGAAGGTCATGGGCCGTATCGAACTGATCCGCTCGGGGCAGACGGTGCCCGAGCACGAGGTGACGACCGCGGACGTCCGCGGCGCCGCCGCCGAGGGCTGAGAAGCTCCCGAGCCCTCTGTGGGCACACCCGATGCCGGACCGGTTCAGCCGGTCCGGCTTCCGGGCTTCACGGGTGTGGCGTCAGATGTCCAGCCCGCTCTCGATCCGCTTCAGGCTGTGCCGGGCCAGCGCCAGGTTGCTGCGGCCGCGGTCGAGCGCGAGGTACAGGAAGAGCGTGCCGCCGCTGGCGGTGAGCGGGCGTATCAGGTGGTACTGCTTGCCCAGCGTGATCAGGATGTCCTCGATGGTGTCGTCCATGGCGAGCGAGGACAGCGTCCGCATCTTCGCGCGCATCACCTCGGTGTTGCCCGCCGACGCGAGTTCCAGGTCGAGCGTCGGTCCGCCGCCGAGCGTGCCGAGCGCCATGCCGCTCTCGTAGTCGACGAGGGAGACGCCGATGGCGCCTTCCACGGACATGGCTTCCTTGAGCGCGGTCTCGATGTTCATGCTGCTGCCCCAATTCCTCGGTGACGCTGTCCGGTCGTTGCCCGTACAACTACGATCGAACACAAGCGCGTAGTGCGTCACAAAATACAAAATATGATGCCTGTTGCGTAAGTTGAATCTCAAAGTAGTGTGCGACGTCAAGACGTGAAGGGGGAACGGGGTAATGACGACGGCCGTTGATGCTTCCCTGGTCCGGCTTCTCGACTCCCCCGGGGTCACCGGCGTCGCCCTGGTCGACGCGGTCACCGGCCTCACCTACGGGGTGGCCGGGAACGTGGAAGAGGCGGGAGACGGCGCCGACTGCGCCGAACTCGCGGCCCTCATCGCCGAACGACTGGGGCGGGCGGGCGCCGAGGGGGAGTTGGAGAGCGTGATCATGACCAGCACGCGGCGCCATCAGGTGCTGCTCGCCGTCGAACGGCCGGCCGGTGACCCGCTGCTGCTGACCGCGGGGATGGACCGGGAACGGGCCAACCTGGCGCTCGCCACGCGGAGTCTGGCCGACCGGGTCGCCGAGGTGCTCGCATGACGACGGGCGAGGCGCGCAATCTGCCCGCGCTCCTGCAGGGGTTGCACGACGAGGGCTACAGCGGCACCGTGCGGGTCTCCGGCTCCCCAGGCGGAACGATTCACCTGAGGGACGGCCTGATCGGCGCCGTCGAGACCCCCGGCGCCCCGGCCGCCACATCGGTGCTGCTCACCCCGGGCCGGATCGACGACGAGACCTGGCTGGCCGCCTGCGCGGCGGAGCGGGACACGGAACGGCTGGGCGCGTATCTGGTCGCCGCGGGCCTGGTGGGCGCCGCCGAACTGGAGATCGTGTGCACCGCGTCGGTGTTCGACGCGGCCTTCGCCATGGCGATCGGCCCGCCCGGCGGCTGGACGCTGGGCGACCCGGAACCCACCCTCCTCGCCGGGCCCGGTGTGGAGCCCCGGCGGTTGACCGAGGAGACCACGCGGCGCATCGTGCGGCTCTCCGGCCCGTGGGGCGCGCCCGGCGAACTGGCCCGGATACGGCCAGCGCCGGTTCCGGACGCCGGCCTGCGCCGCGGCCTCTCGGACCGCCACCGGTCCGTACTGACCACGGTCAACGGCCGCCGTACCGCCCGGGACATGGCCTTCACCCTCGGGCGCGGGCTGTACGCGATCATGCTGGACCTGACCCGTCTGGAGGCCCAGGGCCTCATCCGCTGGGAGACGGGCGTGGTGTCCGACGGCCGGCCGAGCACCGCACCCCGCGTGCTGCCAGGACGCGGCCCCTCCGACGAGCCGGTGGCGGCGACCACGCCGGCCGCGCCCGCCGGGAAGGCCGCCCCGCTGCCGAGGCGTACCCGCGGCGGCGCCTCGCGCCCGGGGGACTCCCAGGCGCACGAGGCCCAGGCACGGGACGACCGGGCGCGGGACGACCGTGCGCGGGAGGGCCCGGTTCGGGAAGGCGCGCCGGGGCAGCAGCCCGTTGCGGGACCCGTCGAGGGACCCGCTGAGGCAAGCGACGCTCTTGCCGCGGGGACGACCGGGGGGCACGGGGGCTAGTGAGTTCAAGCAGACGTCGGGCGGCGAAGCGGCTTCGACGGGGGACGGGCGCCGGAGCCCGGCGGACCGCGGATCGCCGGACGCGCGGCCCGGAGAGCGCACCCGGCCCGGACCTCGCGCCGGGCCAGGACGGCGGGGCCGTCCCGGACGCCGGGTCCCGGCACGGAGCGACGCCGGGCCCGGACACCGTTCCCGGGTCGGGAACCGCACCGGACCGGGGGGCGTCCGGCCGGCCGTCGACGTCCGCGCACAGACCACCACCGCTGCCGGTACGGGGCACGCCCTCGCCCTCCGGATCGCAGCCCCCGTTCGCGTTGCCCCCGCTGTCGCCCGAGCAACTCGCCGCCGACCAGCCCTCGCTCGACATGCTGCGCCGGGTCCGCCGGGGCCTGGGCGCACTTCCGGAAGCCGACTGACGCCGCTCCGACCGCACCACGACCACTTATGCACGCAGCAAGGAGCGCCATGAGCGACACGCCGCCCAATCCCCTCACCGAGATCCTGACCTCCCTGCGCGACCGGGTGATGGGGGTCTCCGAGAGCGTTCTGTCCACGGCGGACGGGCTCCTCGTCGTCGCCGACACGGACTCCTCCCACGCCGAGTCCATCGCCGCGCTCGCCGCCGCGACCCTCGGGGTGAGCCGCCGGATGGCCGACCAGACGGGCGTCGGCGCGCTGCGCGAGGTGGTGGCGAGGTGCGGTTCGGGGCACGTCATCGTGATGGCCGTGGGCGACCGGGCACTGCTGACCGTGATGGGGGACGACGGCCTCGACCTCGCCGCGCTCCAGCGGGAGTCGCCCGCCACGGTGGAGCGGCTGACCCAGGCACTCGCGGCCGACGTGGCGAGCTGAACACGGCCCCGGAGGGCGACGCCTCCAGCCAGAACGCACGGTCTCGTACAGGCGTCCGGTCGTAGCCGAGCGAGCGGCCTCGTACGAACGCGCGGCTCACTCGAACGGGCGAATCTGCCCCTGTCGGCCAGGTGATTCGGCCCATGCCTCCCCCGGGTGCGCCCGGCCGCCCTATCGTCCATGTCCCGAAGCCTGTACGGGGCTTGTGCCGGGCGGACCCCCCGTCCGGTCGGCCGACGAGTCCGGGCCACCGGGAGGGGAGCGCCATGCGGTCGGTTCCGCCGTGGGCGCGTGTCTACGTCGTCTGCACCGCGCTCGCCGCGGCGTTCTGTGCCGTGCCGGTGCCGGACACACACGCCCCGTGGGCCGCGGTGGCACTGTTCGCGGTGCTCTGCGCGGCCTGCGAACTGCTCGCCGGCAGCCGCTTCGCGGGCGACGGCGGCCCCGAGGGCGCGGGCACGTCCGTCGAGTCCGGGGCCTCCCTCAGATGGCACACCCCGGTGATGCTCGCCGCCGCCTTCCTGCTGCCCCCGCCCGCCGCCGCGCTCGTGCCGTTGCCGGGGGCGCTGCTGGCCCGGGTCGAACAACGGCCCCGGTGGCCGCGCCGGGTGTGGCGGGCCGCGCAGCTCGCGCTCGGCACCTGGGCGGCCTCGAAGGTCCACTGGTCGCTGGGCGGCCGGGACGCGGTCGTCACGTCCGACTTCCCGTACGCCCTCGTGGTCGCCGGCGCGGCCGTGGTGGCGTTCTGCCTGGTGCTGACCGTGCTCGACGGAGGGATCCTGGCGCTCGCCGAGCGGGTGCCGTTACGGGCCGCCTGGCGCGGCCTGTTCCTGCGCTCGCTCGCGCCCGTCACCGTGCACGGGCTCGCCGGACTGATGATGGCGGTGCTCTGGCGCAGCCCGTACGGACCGGCCGCCGCCCTGCTCGTACTGCTGCCGATGTACGTGTCGTGGTGGGTGTTCGCGCAGTACCACCGGGAGCGGGCCGCCCACCGGGCCACCATCCGGGCGCTCGTGCACGCCGTCGACATCAAGGACGGGTACACCCGCGGGCACAGCGAGCGGGTGGGACAGGCGTCGATGGTCATCGCGCGTGAACTGGGCATGGACGACGAGCGGGCCGAGGTGCTCAGGTTCGCCGGCATCCTGCACGACGTGGGCAAGCTCGGGGTGCCCACCCGGCTGCTGCGCAAGGACGGGCCGCTGACGCCCGAGGAACGCCGGGTGATCGAGCTGCATCCCGAGTACGGGCACGAGATGGTCCGCGGGATCGGATTCCTCGGGGAGGCCAGATCGGCGATCCTGCACCACCACGAACGGCTCGACGGAAGCGGCTATCCGTACGGGCTGAAGGGGTGCCAGATCCCCGAGTTCGCCCGGGTGGTGGCGGTGGCGGATGCCTTCGACGCGATGACGTCGACCCGGTCGTACCGGCGGGCGCGGCCGGTCGCCGCCGCGTTGGAGGAGCTGGAGCGGTGTGCGGGGGCGCAGTTCGACCCCCGGATGGTGGAGGCGCTGACGCGGGGGCTCGGCCGACAGGGGTGGCATCCCGTCGTGACGGCGGACGAGACGCCGCCGCACGGCAGGACCCGCCCGCCCGCACCCCCCGCTCCCGGTGAGCCGGACGGCCGGCGCAGGACCCTCGACGGAACCAGACCATGACGGCCCCCGCGCCCGCCTGCCGCGCGACCCCGCCCGCAGCCCGCCGGAGGTCCCGGTGAACCGTCCGCGCCGCCTGTCCGCGCTCACCCTCGCCCGGGCCGTCGCCGCCCTCGTCGCGACCGTCGCCCTCGGCGTCACCCTCTGGCACGGACTCGACGAGCGCGGTGCCGCTCTCGCGTTCGGGGTGCTCATCGCCGTCGGGGAGCTGGCCCGGTGGAGCGGGGCCGAGCAGCGCGAGTCGGCGCCGCTGGCCGCCGCCGGGGCCCTCGCCTACGCGCTGCTCGGGGAGAACGCCGGACACGCCACCCACGACGGGGTCCCGCAGATCGTCGCCGTGGTCACGGCCGCCTCCCTGCTGGGCTGCGTGCCGCACGTGGCGAAGGGCCGCGGACCCACCGCCGACCACCTCACCCGCCGCGTCCTGACCGTCGGATTCGCCGCGGTGTGCTTCCAGCCCCTCTACAGCCAGGGCAGGTTGGGGGAGTGGGCCGGCGGCGGACCCGGCTACGCGGCGCTCGTCGTCGCGCTGCTCCTGCTGACCGCGCTGTGGGACGCCGTACTGGCCGCGGCCATGGCCCACGCACGCACCCGGTGGCCCTTCGGACCGCTGCTGCGGGACGAGCTGCGGGGCACGCTCGGCATCGGGTCGGCGGTCTGCGCGACCGGGGCCGTGATGGCGCTCGCGGTCGCCGTCGCGGGCCTGTGGGCGCTGCCCGTCTTCTCGCTGCCGCTGCTGCTCACCCAGCTGTCCTTCCGGCGGTACGCGGCCGTCCGGACCACCTACCGCCAGACCATCGCCTCCCTGGCCAGAGCCACCGAGATAGCCGGCTACACCCCGGCGGGGCACGCCCGGCGGGTGGCGGCGCTCAGCCGGGCCGTCGGCCGTGAGCTGGGGCTCTCCGGGCCCGAGCTGACCGTCCTGGAGTACGCGGCGCTGATGCACGACATCGGCCAGCTCTCGCTCGTCGACCCCGTGCCCGCCGGTGCCACGGCCGTACTGGCACCCGACGACCAGCGGCGCATCGCCCTGCTCGGCGGTGCCGTGGTGCGCCGGACGGGGGTGGCGGCCGAGGTCGCCGTCGTGGTGGAACGGCAGGCGGACCCGTACCGGGAACAACCGATCAGCGCCAGAATCGTGAGGGCAGTGAACGCATACGAGGAGAAAGCCCGGGAAGCGGGCCCCGGTGGGCCTCTCAAGGCGCTGGAGGAGCTGCGGCTGGGCACCGCGCGCGACTATCAGCCCGAGGTCGTCGAGTCGCTGGCCAGGGTGCTGGCGAGAGACGGTCTTACCTTGCCCCTGGTTGGGTAACCCATGGGTAATGAGCGCCCTTCCGACCGTCCGTGGTTGGATGCGAGGAAGAGGACATCAGGGGGCACAGTCCAGCCCGAGGCTGCACGCTCTTCAACGAACTGGCAGGCGGGAATCGTGAGGATCTTCGGCAAGGGACGGCACCGGCCCTCCGCCTCATGGCGGCAGGCCACCGACCGTGCGTTCACACTCATCGGCGACGGCCGGTACGAGGACGCGGGGGCGCTGCTGACACGTGCGGCGGACCTGGAGCCCTGGCTGTCCGAGTCGTGGTTCAACCTCGCGCTGCTGCACAAGTTCCGGCACGACTGGGAACAGGCGCGAGCGGCCGGTCTGCGGGCCGTGGCGCTGCTCGACCGGGAGACCGGGGCCCCCGATTGGTGGAACGTGGGGATCGCGGCGACGGCCCTGCAGGACTGGCCGCTGGCCCGGCGGGCCTGGCAGGCGTACGGCCTGCGGGTGCCCGGCGGTGCCTCCCGGCCCAAGCCCGGCGCGGGAGCCGGCGGCACCGGCGAGCCGGTGGGTATGGACCTCGGCAGCGCGGCCGTACGGCTGTCGCCCGAGGGCGAGGCCGAGGTCGTGTGGGGGCGGCGGCTCGACCCCGCCCGCATCGAGGTCCTCTCCATCCCGCTGCCGTCCTCCGGGCGGCGCTGGGGCGAGGTCGTGCTGCACGACGGGGTGCCCCACGGGGAGCGCACGACCGCCGCGGGGCACGCGTACCCCGTCTTCGACGAGATCGAGCTGTGGGCGCCCTCGCCGGTGCCCACCTGGGTCGTGCTCCTGGAGGCGGAGACCGAGGACGACCGGGACGCCCTGGAGCGGCTCGCGGCCGACGCCGGGTTCGCCGCGGAGGACTGGTCGTCGTCCGTACGGCTGCTCTGCCGGATGTGCTCCGAGTCGCGGATGCCGTCCGACGAGGGTGACGGGGAGCATCTCGATCCGCACGATCACAGTGAGCCGGGGCATCCCGGGCCGCTCGGTCACCGGACCGACGGGCAGCTGTGGGTGCCGGAGCGCGAATGTGGCCTCGCGGCCCCGGCCTCGCTCGTCCGGGGGTTGCTGGACGGGTGGGTCGCCGACAGTCCTGATTCGCGGGGCTGGCGGGATCTCGAAGAGGTCTGCTAGCCGCGGCCGACGGGGGCTGCCGAGGTCGTTCGCCGGGTGCGGGCGAGTCGTGGCTGGCGGCGCCCCGCGGCACGGCCGCACATCGGCACGGCCCCGCGCCCCTGGGAGGCGCCCCTGCGGGGCGGCCCCTGTCAGGGGCGCCCCGTACCCTGTACCGCATCGCAACCCCGTTTTCCGAGGAAGGCTTACGTCGGTCATGGCGCAGCAGGACACTGAGCAGCAGCACTCCGGAGTGCTCCCCGTGGACGACGAGGGCTTCGTCATCGACACCGAGAGCCCGGAGGAGCGTGAGGCGGCCTACCGCGGGCGCGGGACCTCCCGGCCCATCACGGTCGTCGGTAATCCGGTGCTGCACAAGGAGTGCAAGGACGTCACGGACTTCGGTGACGACCTCGCCCGGCTGGTCGACGACATGTTCGCCAGCCAGCACACCGCCGAGGGCGTGGGCCTGGCCGCCAACCAGGTCGGTGTCGACCTCAAGGTCTTCGTCTACGACTGCCCGGACGACGACGGCAAGCGGCACACGGGAGTGATCTGCAACCCCGTGCTCGTCGAACTGCCCACCGAGCGGCGTCAGCTGGACGAGAGCAACGAGGGCTGCCTGTCGGTGCCGACCGCGTACGCGCCGCTGGCCCGCCCCGACTACGCCGAGGTCACCGGGCAGGACGAGAAGGGCAACCCGATCAAGGTGCGCGGCACGGGCTACTTCGCGCGCTGCCTCCAGCACGAGACGGACCACCTGTACGGGTACCTCTACATCGACCGGCTCTCCAAGCGCGAGCGCAAGGACGCGCTGCGGCAGATGGCCGAGAACGAACCGCGGTACCCCGTCGTCGCGAACGACTGAAAGTGACCGCGGCAGTCCGAGGGCACCTGGGAGTGCCTGAGAACGACTGAGACAGAAAACGACAACCGGGGCGTGTGCGTCCCGCACCACGGCGCCTGGTCGGATCCCCTTCCGACCAGGCGCCGTTCGCGTGTGCGTCCCAGGTTCGATCCTTTGTGCGCTTTTTATGGCCCATATTCAGTCACACATAGGGAGATTCTCGGCAGCGTGGACTAGTTAGTAGAGCAACTCCGTTCCCAGAACGGTCAGTTGTGGTGCTGAATGGGAAGTGCGGGGATACGCAACGGCGCACGCCCGGCACAGCGGGAGGGGCGTGTCGTCAACAGGCGGCTGAGAGGGGTTTGTTCGTGCCTGCCTTCGCACAGCGCACCACAACGACGTACACCACGGTCCCCGTTCCACCGGCGCTCTCTCTTCCGGTGATCGAGACCGAGTTTCCCCGTCAACTCCATCCGTATTGGCCCAAGCTCCAGGAGAACACCCGGACCTGGCTCCTGGAAATGCGCCTCATGCCGGCGGCCAAGATTGAGGCATATGCCGATGGGCTTTGCTACACGGACCTCATGGCGGGCTTCTACATAGGCGCGCCCGACGAGGTCCTCCAGGCGATAGCGGACTACAGCGCGTGGTTCTTCGTCTGGGACGACCGTCACGACCGTGATGTCATCCACGGCCGGTCGGCGGCCTGGCAGCGGCTCAGGACGCGGCTGCACGCGGCCCTCGACTCCCCGAAGGAGCATTTGTACCACCAGGACCCCCTGGTCGCGGGGTTCGCGGACAGCGTGGCCCGGCTGTACTCGTTCCTGGGTGAGGGGTGGAACGCTCGGTTCGCCGACCATTTCCACGCGGTCATCGAGGCGTACGACCAGGAATTCCGTAACCGTGCGGCCGGCATTGTCCCGAGCGTCGAGGAGTATCTCGAACTGCGCCGGAACACTTTCGCGCACTGGATCTGGCTCGACCTGCTGGAGCCGAGCGCGGGGTACGAACTGCCGGTCGCGGTCCGGGAGAACTCCGCGTATCGCAGGGCCGCTCTGCTGTGCCAGGATTTCGCCGCCTGGTACAACGACCTGTGCTCTCTCCCCAAGGAAATAGCGGGCGACGAGATACACAATCTCGGTATCAGTCTCATTCATCACGAGGGAATGCGGCTGGAAGAATCGGTCAAGGAAGTCAGGCGTCGGGTCGAGGAATGCATCAATGAATTCCTGGTCGCCGAGCAGGAGGTGTTGCGGTACGCGGAAAGGATTGCCAACGGGTCCGTGCGAGGCGCCGAACTGGCGGCTGCCGTCCGGGCGTGCCTGTTCAATATGCGGAACTGGTTCAGCTCCGTGTACTGGTTCCACCACGAGTCGGGCCGGTACATGGTCGACAGCTGGGACGACCGCACCACACCCCCGTACGTCAACAACGAAGCGGCAGGTGAGAAATGACCGTCGAGTCGGTACGGACCGCTGCACACCAAGCGGCAGAACTGTCCACCCCGCCTCTGGCCGGAGGCGGCGTCCCCGGCCTCGGACACGGCCTGAAACTGGTCCGCGATCCGCTGGGTTTCCTCTCCCGGCTGCGCGATCAGGGCGACGTCGTCCGGCTGAAGCTGGGCCCCAAGACGGTCTACGCCGTCACCACGCCGGCGCTCACCGGGGAGCTGGCGCTGAGCCCCGACTTCAAGATCGACGGGCCCCTGTGGGAGTCCCTGGAAGGCCTGCTCGGCAAGGAGGGAGTGGCGACCGCCAACGGTTCGCGGCACCGGCGTCAGCGCCGGACGATCCAGCCCGCGTTCCGCTTGGACGCCATCCCCGGCTACGGGCCGATCATGGAGGAGGAGGCGCACGCCCTCGCGGCGGGCTGGCGGCCCGGCGAGACGATCGACTGCACCGCCGAGTCGTTCCGCGTCGCCGTCCGTATCGCCGCCCGCTGCCTGCTGCGCGGCGACTTCATGGACGAGCGGGCCGAGCGGCTGAGCATCGCCCTCGCCACCGTCTTCCGCGGTATGTACCGCCGTATGGTGGTTCCCGCCGGGCCGCTCTATCGGCTTCCGCTTCCGGCCAATCGCAAATTCGACCGCGCATTGGCCGATTTGCACCTCCTGGTCGACGAGATCATCGCCGAGCGCCGCGCATCTGGTCAAAAGCCGGACGATTTGCTGACGGCATTGCTGGAAGCGAAGGACGAGAATGGCGAGCCCATCGGGGAACAGGAGATCCACGACCAGGTGGTCGCGATACTCACCCCCGGCAGCGAAACCGTCGCTTCCACGATCATGTGGCTCCTGCAGGTCCTCGCAGAACACCCGGAACACGCGGATCGGGTACGCGAAGAGGTCGAATCGGTCGCGGGTGACCGCCCGGTCGCATTCGAGGACGTACGGAAGCTGTCCCACACGAACAATGTCGTCGTCGAGGCCATGCGGTTGCGTCCCGCCGTATGGATATTGACGCGCCGGGCGGTGACCGAAACCGCACTCGGCGGGTATCGCATTCCGGCCGGGGCCGACATCGTCTACAGCCCGTACGCGATACAGCGCGATGCGCGTTCGTACGACGGAAGTCTGGAGTTCGATCCCGATCGCTGGCTTCCGGAACGTGCCAAGGACGTGCCGAAGTATGCGATGAGTCCGTTCAGTGTGGGCAACCGGAAGTGCCCGAGCGACCACTTCTCGATGGCCCAGCTCGGCCTCGTCACGGCGGCGGTGGCCTCGCGCTGGCGCCTGGAGCAGGTGTCGGAGTCGAACGACACCACCCGCGTCGGCATCACGCTGCGACCGCACCGGCTGCTGCTGAGGGCCGTACCGAGGTGAGCGCGGCTCGTACCGAGGTGAGTGTGCTCGTACCGAGGTGAGCGCGGGCGTACCGCGCTGACCGCTCCCGGCGCACGTTCAGGCGGCCTGCGGGCCCCTGAACGTGCGCCGGTACGCGTTCGGTGTCGTACCCAGCGAGCGGACGAACTGATGGCGCAGCGCGGCCGCCGTCCCGAACCCCGTGCGGTCCGCGATGAAGTCCATCGTCTCGTCCGTGGCCTCCAGCAACTCCTGTGCCAGCAGCACCCGTTGACGCAGCAGCCAGCGGTACGGAGTGGTCCCCGTCTCCTGCTGGAAGCGCCGCGCGAAGGTGCGCGGCGACATGTGCGCGCGGGCGGCCAGCTGCTCGACGGTCACCTCCTCGTCGAGGTGGGCCTCCATCCAGACGAGCACCGCGCCGACCGTGTCGCACGTCGAGCGCGGCAGCGGGCGCTCGATGTACTGGGCCTGGCCGCCGTCGCGGTGCGGAGGCACGATCATGCGGCGCGCGATGCTGTTGGCGACCTCCGGGCCCTGCTCCTTGCGGACGATGTGCAGACAGGCGTCGATGCCGGAGGCGGTGCCCGCCGAGGTGATCACCGGGTCCTCGTCCACGTACAGCACGTCCGGTTCGACCTTCGCGAGCGGGTGGCGCTGGGCCAGTGTCTCGGCGTGCCGCCAGTGGACCGCGCAGCGCCGCCCGTCGAGCAGGCCGGCGGCGCCGAGCACGAAGACCCCCGAGCAGACACTGAGCACCTTGGTGCCCCGGTCGGCGGCCCTGACGAGGGTGTCCAGCAGCGCGGGCGGGTAGGTGCGCCCGATGTAGTGGCTCCCGGCGGGCACGACGATCAGGTCGGCCTCCTCCAGCCGGTCGAGACCGTACGGGGTGGAGAGCGTGAAGCCCGGGACGTGGGTGGCGAGGGTCGGACCCTCGGCCGAGGCGACCGCGAAGTCGTACACCGGCAGGCCCTCGTCGCTGCGGTCGAGGCCGAAGACCTCGCACACGACGCCGAGTTCGAAGGGATGCACGCCGTCGAGCAGGACGGCGGCCACGTTGGTCAGCATGCTGACAGTGTGCACCCGATCTGGCAGGAAATCGAGGGTGTACGGCAGTCCTGCCACTCACGGTAAGGAGTATTCGGCGCGACAGTGGTGTCTATGAATACGACACAGCTGGAAGGCCTGATCGGAATGCTCTTCGTCCTCGGAATCCTCGTCCTGCTCGTCCTCCCCGCGGTGTTCGGCATCGTCCGCGACCGGCGCGTCGACCGTCAGCTCAGGGAGGCCGAGCAGGGCCCCGCGAAGGAGCGGGGCCCCTCACGGGATCAGAAGTCCTCGTCGAGGTCGACCGTCCCCTCCACGGCCACCTGGTACGCCGAGGGCCGGCGCTCGAAGAAGTTGGTCAGCTCCTGAACCCCCTGCAGCTCCATGAACGAGAAGGGGTTCTCGGAGCCGTACACCGGGGCGAGGCCGAGGCGCTGCAGCCGCTGGTCGGCCACGCACTCCAGGTACTGCCGCATCGACTCGGTGTTCATGCCCGGCAGGCCCTCACCGCACAGGTCACGCCCGAACTGCAGCTCGGCCTCGACCGCCTCGCGCATCATGTCGGTCACCTGCTGCCGGAGCTCGTCGTCGAAGAGCTCCGGCTCCTCCTTGCGGACGGTGTCCACGACCTCGAAGGCGAAGCTCATGTGCATCGTCTCGTCGCGGAACACCCAGTTGGTGCCGGTCGCCAGGCCGTGCAGCAGGCCCCGGCTGCGGAACCAGTAGACGTACGCGAAGGCACCGTAGAAGAACAGGCCCTCGATGCACGCGGCGAAGCAGATGAGGTTCAGCAGGAAGCGGCGCCTGTCGGCCTTCGTCTCCAGCCGGTCCAGCTTCTCCACCGAGTCCATCCACTTGAAGCAGAACTCGGCCTTCTCCCGGATGGACGGGATGCTCTCGACGGCGTCGAAGGCCGCCGCCCGGTCCGCCGGATCGGGCAGATAGGTGTCGAGCAGCGTCAGATAGAACTGGACGTGCACGGCCTCCTCGAAGAGCTGACGGCTCAGATAGAGCCGCGCCTCGGGGGAGTTGATGTGCTTGTAGAGCGTCAGGACCAGGTTGTTCGACACGATCGAGTCGCCGGTAGCGAAGAACGCGACCAGCCGGCCGATCATGTGCTGCTCACCGGGTGACAGCTTCGCGAGGTCGGAGACGTCCGAGTGGAGGTCGACCTCCTCGACGGTCCAGGTGTTCTTGATCGCGTCCCGGTAGCGCTCGTAGAAGTCCGGGTAGCGCATGGGACGCAGGGTCAGCTCGAAGCCGGGATCGAGAAGGTTCTTCTCGGTCTTCTCACTCTTCTCGGTGTTCTCGGCGTTGTCGGTCGTGCCGGTCTCGGCGGCCGTCTCGGGTGCGGTGGTCATTACTGGCAGGCCTCGCAGGACTCGGGGTTCTCAAGGGAGCAGGCGACCGCGTCGGGGTCGGCGGTCTGCTGGACGGGAATGGTCGTCTCGGGCCGCGCCTGGACCTGTGGGCTCTGGGCCTGGGCGGCGCGGGCGATCCGGGTCGCCGGGCGTGAGCGCAGGTAGTACGTCGTCTTCAGCCCCGACTTCCAGGCGTACGCGTACATCGAGGAGAGCTTGCCGATGGTCGGCGTCTCCAGGAACAGGTTCAGCGACTGGGCCTGGTCCAGGAACGGGGTCCGGGCTGCGGCCATGTCGATCAGGCCGCGCTGCGGGATCTCCCACGCCGTGCGGTAGAGGTCGCGCACGTCCTGCGGGACCCAGGTGAAGCCCTGCACCGAGCCGCCCGACTCGCGCAGCGCCTCCCGGGTCTGCGCGTCCCACACGCCGAGCTTCTTCAGCTCGGCCACCAGGTAGGAGTTCACCTGGAGGAACTCGCCCGACAGCGTCTCGCGCTTGAACAGGTTGGAGACCTGCGGCTCGATGCACTCGTACACGCCCGCGATGGACGCGATGGTGGCGGTCGGGGCGATGGCGAGCAGCAGCGAGTTGCGCATACCCACGGCGGCGATCCGCTCCCGCAGGGCGGCCCAGCGCTCCGGCCAGTTCAGCTCGACGTCGTAGTGGTCCGGATGCAGCACACCCTGGGCCGTACGGGTCTTCTCCCAGGCGGGCAGCGGGCCGTTGCGCTCGGCGAGGTCCGCGGACGCCTCGTACGAGGCGAGCATGATCCGCTCGGCGATCCGGGTGGAGAGGGCACGGGCCTGAGGGGAGTCGAACGGCAGCCGCAGCTTGAAGAAGACGTCCTGCAGACCCATGGCGCCGAGGCCCACCGGACGCCACTTGGAGTTGGAGCGGCCCGCCTGCTCGGTCGGGTAGAAGTTGATGTCGACGACCCGGTCGAGGAAGGTCACGGCGGTACGGACGGTCGCGTCGAGCCGCTCCCAGTCGATGTCCTGCGCGTCGGCGTCCACGAAAGCGCCCAGGTTGACCGACCCGAGGTTGCAGACCGCGGTCTCCCCGTCGTCCGTGACCTCCAGGATCTCGGTGCACAGGTTCGAGGAGTGGACCGTGTGGCCGGGCAGCGCCGTCTGGTTGGCCGTGCGGTTGGCGGCGTCCTTGAAGGTCATCCAGCCGTTGCCGGTCTGCGCCAGGGTGCGCATCATGCGGCCGTACAGGTCACGGGCCGGGATGGTCCTCTTCGCGAGCCCCTGCTCCTCGGCCCTGCGGTACGCGGCGTCGAACTCGTCGCCCCACAGGTCGACCAGCTCGGGCACGTCCGAGGGCGAGAACAGCGACCAGTCGCGGTTCTCGTTCACCCGGCGCATGAACTCGTCCGGGATCCAGTGCGCGAGGTTCAGGTTGTGCGTACGCCGGGCGTCCTCACCGGTGTTGTCGCGCAGCTCAAGGAACTCCTCGATGTCGGAGTGCCAGGTCTCCAGGTAGACGGCGGCGGCGCCCTTGCGCCGGCCGCCCTGGTTCACCGCGGCGACCGAGGCGTCGAGGGTCTTCAGGAACGGGACGATGCCGTTCGAGTGCCCGTTCGTGCCGCGGATCAGCGAACCGCGCGAACGGATCCGGGAGTACGAGAGGCCGATGCCGCCCGCGTGCTTGGAGAGGCGGGCCACCTGGTGATAGCGGTCGTAGATGGAGTCCAGCTCGTCCAGCGGGGAGTCGAGGAGGTAGCAGGACGACATCTGGGGGTGGCGCGTACCGGAGTTGAAGAGCGTGGGGGAGGAGGGCAGGTAGTCGAGGCGGCTCATCAGCCGGTACAGGGAGGCCACTTCGTCGAGGGCGCGCGTGGTGTCGTCCTCGGCGAGACCGCTCGCCACCCGCAGCATGAAGTGCTGGGGCGTCTCGATGACGGACCGCGTGATCGGGTGCCGCAGCAGGTACCGGCTGTGCAGGGTTCGCAGGCCGAAGTAGCCGAAGCGGTCGTCGCCCGCCAGGTCGATCAGCGCGTCGAGCCGGGCCGCGTGCAGGCGTACGAACGCTGCCGTGCGGTCGGCGATCAGGCCCTCGCGGTGGCCGACGGCGACCGACTCGGAGAAGGAGCGCACACCCTGTGAGGCGGCCTCCTCGGCGATGCCGACGGTCAGCAGGCGGGCGGCCAGCTTCGAGTAGACCGGGTCCTCGGAGATGAGCCCTGCGGCCGACTCCGTGGCCAGCTCACGCAGCTCGGCCGTGTCCGCGGCGGCGGACCGGCCGCGCAACGCGGCGGCGGCGACCCGGCCGGGGTCGGCACCGGGGAGGTCGGCGGTGAAGTCGGTCAGGATCCGCAGCAACGCGGTTCCCGGTCCGTCTGCCTCGGCCCTGTCCTGCTGCTCCCGGGTCGCTGTCGCGGAGACCGGATCGGCTGGCGCGATGGTCACGTAGGGCTCTCCCTCGCTCGGCACGGGGCCCGCGGGGAGGGGGATTCGGAGCACACGGGGGTACACGCTCTGGGCAGCGGTACTCCGCGTCCACCGGCCCACTCCACGAGGCCCGGACGTCATGCACCCGGACCGGACGGTCCAGGCGCGCTGTCGGCAGGTCCTCGGACTGACTCCTGTACGCGATATACGAGCATGCGGACATATGGGCATGCGTATATGCGCGTATAAGTACACCGTTGCGGGACAGTTCCGGATTCGCACCGGATTCCCCTGCGACGACAGCGAGCATGAGCATACATCTTGTGCCGGGCTCCGGAAGCACCCCCACATCTTGTGTCGTGTCGACTCCGGGAGGGGTAGCGGAGCGTGTCAGAGCGTCAACTCATAGCTGAGGAGCATGATGTCGTCCAGGTGCGGGACGGGGTTCCAGTCCCGGGCCGGATCGCGGGTGAAGCCGAGGCGCTCGTAGATCCGGTGGGCGCTGTGCATGGTGCGCTGGGTGGACAGCACGACGGCCCCGCAGCCGTCCGTGGCCCGTGCGCGGTCGACGCAGGCGCGCACGAGGGCGGTGCCCACGCCCCTGCCGCGGGCGTCCTTCGAGACCGCCAGCATCCGGATCTCGGCCTCGCCGTCGCGCGAGACCTCGGCCATGGGACCGCCTGCCGGCACGAAGGTCACCCCGCCGAGAAGCCGCCCCCGCACGCCCGCCCCGCCGCCGCCCTCCACGTCCTCGACGGCCACCAGTACGTCGGCGGCGGCGGCCCGCTTCGCCACGTTCCGCAGCTCGCCGAGGTACTCGTCGCTCTCCCCGAAGTCGAGCAGCCCGTCCCCGAGATAGGCCTGCGCGGTGATCTCTCCCAGCGCGGTGTACTCCCCGGGCTCCGCCCGTCTGATCACGATGTCCATGCTGAGCAGTGTGCAGTGTGCCGGTGGCTCGGGTGGTTCGGGTGGCTCTCAGCCCGCGCTCGGCCACAACTGCAGCGTCGAGACGAAATCCTTCGTGAAGTCGCGCGGGCCAGGACCCAGCGCCACCCGGCCGGTGAGGCGGGCCCGTGCGGTCAGGGCCGGCGACTCGGGATAGTAGATCCGCCCCGCCGCCGAGGGCACGAACACGGTCTGGCCGCGGGTGAGTTCGGCGGCGGACTCGACGATGACCGCGCCCTCCGCGAGCGTCACGAACGACTCGTCCGCGCACACGCCGACGGCGAGCGGATCGTGCAGCGGACAGGTGCCGTCCCCGCCACTGCGCCGGTACGCGTCCATGTAGACCCGCAGCAGTCTGGCGGCGAGCGCGGTGCCGGGGCCCGCCGCCTCCAGGGCCGCGAGGTCGGCGGGCCTGAACAGCCATTGGTGCGAGGCGTCCAGGTCGACCATCGTGAACGGGATGCCGGAGGACAGGACCAGCTCGGCGGCGTCCGGGTCGGCCCACATGTTGAACTCGGCGACCGGGGTGATGTTCCCGGGCACCCGCGCGGCGCCGCCCATGAACACGAACCTGCCGACGCGCCGGGCGAATCCGGGGTCCTCCAGGAGCGCGATCGCGATGTTGGTGAGGGGGCCCGTGGCGCACACCGTCAGCTCGCCCTCGTACTCCCGGGAGAGCCGCAGCAGCGCCTGCGCGGAGGACTCCGTCGGGTGCGCGGCGGTCGAGTCGGGCAGCGTCTCGTCGCCGAGGCCCGAGGGGCCGTGGAAGTCGGCGGCGACGCGGTAGGGGAGGCGGGTCAGGGGGCGGCCCGCACCGCGGTGCACGGGGACGTCGGCGTCGATGCGCATCGCTCGTGCGAGGGCGCGGGCGTTGAGGTAGGTCTGCTCGGCGGGGAGGTTGCCGCCCGCGGAGGTGTAGGCCTTCAGGTCCCACAGGCCTGTGCCCAGGAGGTACTGGAGGGCTACGGCGTCGTCGATACCGGGGTCGCTGTCGAGGACGATGGGCGCGCGTGGGGTCACCGGTCCAGGTTATCCGCCCCCGTCGCCCCTACCCTCCCCCAGTCTCGGCTTCGCTCGACCGGGGGGACCCCCATCGTCACCGCATGGGGGCTGCGCCCCCTCGCCCCCGTTGTCCTCAAACGCCGGACGGGCTGAAAGACATACGCCCGTCCGGCGAGATCTCAGCCCCTCCGGCGTTTGAGGAGCGGGGGTTCGGGGGCCGGCCCCCGAGTACGGCCCTAGTGGCCGGCCGTGCCCGCCGTCGCAGGCGGCAGCTCGACCTGGACTCCCTTGTCGCCCGCGTCCGCCGTGTAGTCCTCGGCAGAGGTCTCGTCGACGCCCTCGGGTGCGTTGACGGCCTTCAGCACGAACGTCATCACCACCGTCACCACCACGTTCAGCACGAACGCCGTGAGCCCGATGTACCCGATCTCCCCGATCCCGGGAATCTCCTTCGACGACCCACCGAAGTGCTTCTGCGAAGGCGAAGCCACCCCGTACGCGGCGAGCGTGCCGTACACCATGCCGACCGCCCAGCCCGCGAGCAGCGCCCACCGGTGGAACCAGCGGGTGAACAGGCCGCCGACCAGCGCCGGGAAGGTCTGCAGGATCCAGATGCCGCCCAGCAGCTGGAAGTTGATGGCCACCGTCTTGTCCATGGTGAGGACGAAGACCAGCGCGCCCACCTTCACGAGCAGCGAGACCAGCTTGGAGACCTTGGTCTCCTGGGCGGGCGTCGCGTCGGGCTTGATGAAGTCCTTGTAGATGTTGCGGGTGAAGAGATTCGCCGCCGCGATGGACATGATGGCCGCCGGCACGAGCGCGCCGATGCCGATCGCCGCGAAGGCCACGCCCGCGAACCAGTCCGGGAACATGGTCTCGAAGAGCTGCGGGATCGCCAACTGCCCGTTCTCCACCTTGATCCCGGCCGCGATCGCCATGAAGCCGAGCAGCGCGAGCAGGCCCAACATCAGCGAGTACAGCGGCAGGAGCGTGGTGTTGCGCCGGATCACCTCACGGCTGCGCGAGGACAGCGTCGCCGTGATCGAGTGCGGATACATGAAGAGGGCCAGCGCGGAACCGAGCGCGAGCGTCGCGTACGTCCACTGCCCCGCCTCGCCCGGTACCAGGGAGCCGCGTGGCGCGCCGGTCGCCGGGTTGGTCTGGTTGTAGGCCTCGCCCGCCTTGGCGAAGATCTCGTCGAAGCCGCCCAGCTTGATCGGGATGTAGATGATCGCGACCGCGATGACGATGTAGATCAGCGTGTCCTTGACGAACGCGATCAGGGCGGGCGCGCGCAGCCCGGACGAGTACGTGTACGCGGCCAGCACACCGAAGGCGATGAGCAGCGGCAGGTCCTTGACGAACCAGTTGGTGTCCTCGCCGCCGCCGACGCCCATCACGTCGAGGACGGCCTGGATGCCGACCAGTTGCAGCGCGATGTACGGCATCGTCGCGAGGATGCCGGTGACGGCGACCGCGAGCGACAGCCCCTTCGAGCCGAAGCGCCCGCGCACGAAGTCCGACGTCGTCACATAGCCGTGCTTGTGCGACACCGACCAGAGGCGGGGGAGGAAGGTGAAGATCAGCGGGTAGACCAGGATCGTGTACGGGACGGCGAAGAAGCCGGCCGCGCCCGCCGCGTAGATCGCCGCCGGAACCGCCACGAACGTGTAAGCCGTGTAGAGGTCGCCGCCGAGCAGGAACCAGGTGACCCAGGTGCCGAACGACCGTCCGCCCAGGCCCCATTCGTCGAGGGTGTGCTCGTTGCTCGACCGGCGCCAGCGCGAGGCCATGAAGCCCATGACCGTGACGGCCAGGAAGAAGAAGATGAAGACGGCGAGTGCCACGCCGTTCACGCCGTCCTTCATGCGGACGCACCCCCCTTCTGCGACGGGCGGGCGGCCTTGCGGGCGCGCTGGTCACGGTTCCACAGCGTGAACGCGGTCATCGTGAGCGAGGTCGAGATGAGCACCCACAGCATCTGGTACCAGTAGAAGAACGGAATGCCGATGAAGGTCGGGTCGACCTTCGCGTACGACCCCACCCAGAGCATCGCCACGAACGGCGCGATCAGGCAGAGGGCGATCACCACGCGGACCGGTGTCACCACCGGTGGATTCTCCTCGGGCGCTCTTGGCGCGTCCGGTGTTTCTGACATGCGGCGGCTCCGTCCCCTCACTGATCACCTGTGCAACGCGCAGGAAATCTAAGGGACGGTTCCGCTTTATGGAACCCCCGTCCGCATAACGGATGTGCCGTGTCGTTCAACGACGGCGGTCGCTCCCGTCACGGCGTCAGCAGCAGCGGAAGCCCTGCCGGGGATCCTCCTCCTGACGGTCCGTACGCATCCGCTCGAACTCCCGCCGCGAGGGCACGTCCGCATCGGGCCGGGCGGTGCGCACATGGGCGACGTAACGGTCGTACGCGGACTCGTCGGTGAGTTCCCGTACGTACCAGCGCACTCCTCCGACCGCCCTAGCCGCGCGGTTCAGCGCCGACCGCATCGCGTACCTCCTCCTTCTCCTCCTTGGTCGGGATCAGCCCGGCCGGAGCGACGATCTGCGACTCGACGTACGGCGCCTCGCTGAGCGTGGAGAGCGCGGGACGGCGTATGTGCCGGATGCACACCCTCGTCGCGTCCGCGATCACGATGACGATGAGCAGGGCGAGAGCCGCCGTGAGGACACCGTCGACCGTGGAGTTCGTGACGATCGTGTGCATGTCGTCCATGTTCTTGGCGGGCGCGACGAGTTCGCCCCGGTCGATGCCGTCCTGGTAGATCGAGCGCTGCTTGAAGAAGCCGACGCGCGGGTCGCTGGAGAAGACCTTCTGCCAGCTCGCGGTCAGGGTGACCGTGGCGTCCCAGACGAGCGGGATCCCGGTGATCCAGGCCCACTTGAGGCGTCCGGACTTCACCAGCAGGGTCGTGCAGACGGCCAGGGCGACCGCGGCGAGGAGCTGGTTGGAGATGCCGAAGATCGGGAACAGCTGGTTGATCCCGCCGAGCGGCTCGTGGACGCCGACCCACAGGAAGTAGCCCCACAGACCGCAGACGATGCCGCTCGTGATGACCAGGCCGGGCTTCCAGCTCACGTTCTTGAAGGGTTTGTAGAGATTGCCGAGCGTGTCCTGGAGCATGAAGCGGCCCACCCGGGTGCCCGCGTCGAGCGCGGTCAGGATGAACAACGCCTCGAACATGATCGCGAAGTGGTACCAGAACGCGCGCAGGCCGCCTCCGGTGACCTCGGAGAAGATCTCCGAGACCCCGACCGCGAGCGTGGGCGCACCGCCGGTCCGCGACAGCAGGGACGACTCTTCGACGTTCTTCGCCGCGGCGGCCAGTTCCTCGGGGGAGATCTGATAGCCCCAGCTGCCCACCACTTGGCTGGCGTTCTGGACCGTGTCGCCGATGACACCCGCCGGCGCGTTCATCGCGAAGTACAGACCCGGGTCGATGATGGACGCCGCGATCAGCGCCATCACCGCCACGGACGACTCCATGAGCATGGAGCCGTAGCCGATCAGCCGGACCTGCGTCTCCTTCTGGATCATCTTCGGCGTGGTGCCGGAGGAGATCAGGGAGTGGAAGCCGGAGAGCGCCCCGCAGGCGATGGTGATGAAGACGAACGGGAAGAGCGAGCCCGCGAAGACCGGTCCGTCGCCCTGTGAGGCGAAGTCCGTCACCGCGTCCATCTTCAGGGTCGGCAGCGAGATGACGACGCCGAGCGCGAGCAGCCCGATCGTGCCGATCTTCATGAACGTGGAGAGGTAGTCCCGGGGTGCGAGCAGCATCCACACGGGCAGGATCGACGCGATGAACCCGTACGCCACCAGCCAGATGACCAGGGTCGAGGGTGCGAGCGTGAACGTGTCGGCCCACGACGACTCGGCGACCCAGCGGCCGGCGACCAGCGCGAGCAGCAGCAGCGCCACACCGATCAGCGAGACCTCGGAGACCCGGCCGGGCCGCAGCACCCGCAGGTAGAAGCCCATCAGCAGGGCGATCGGGACCGTCATCGCGATGGAGAAGGTGCCCCACGGCGACTGGGCGAGCGCGTTGACGACGACCAGCGCGAGCACCCCGAGCAGGATGATCATGATGGCGAAGGCGGCGAGCAGGGCGGCAGCGCCGCCGAACGGTCCGATCTCCTCGCGTGCCATCTGCCCCAGTGACCGGCCGTCGCGCCGGGTGGAGAAGAACAGCACGACCATGTCCTGGACCGCGCCCGCGAAGATCACGCCGACGATGATCCAGATGGTGCCGGGCAGATACCCCATCTGCGCGGCCAGCACGGGCCCCACCAGCGGTCCCGCGCCCGCGATCGCCGCGAAGTGGTGGCCGAGGAGCACCCGCCGGTCGGTGGGGTGGAAGTCGATGCCGTTGTTGAGCCGCTCGGCCGGGGTGGCCCGGGTCTTGTCGACCTTCAGAACCTTGTAGGCGATGAACTTCGAGTAGAAGCGATAGGCGATGGCGTACGAGCCGAGGGCGGCGGCGACCATCCAGGCGGCCGAGACCTCCTCGCCCCGCGAGAGCGCGAGTACGGACCAGCCGGCCGCGCTCACCAGCGCGACGAGGGTCCAGATGACGATGCTGCGGGGACTTGCCTTGCGGGGGCCTTGCGGAGATGCCGTCCGGGGGCTGTCGGTGCGCACGGGTCGTCCTCCCGTCCATGGGTGACGGGAGGACGGTAGAACAGGATCCCACCCAGCGCTACACCACGTGCATCCCCCGATCCCCACCGACCCAACTCACCTACACCCATGGGAGTGTGCGCTCAGCCATCAGGGGCGCGGGGAACGGCGCAGTCTTCTGGTCTTCGGGGGCGCGGGGAACGGCGCAGACTTTCAGGGGCGCAGCCCCAGGGGCGCGGGGAACGGCGCGACCAGCCACAACGCACCCGCACCCGACAACGCCCCCCCGGCCCACCCGGCCCAATCAGTCCGTGGGCCTCTTCAGCCGCGCGACGAACTTGTACCGGTCCCCCCGATACACGGACCGCACCCACTCCACCGGCTGCTGATCCTGATCGATCGAGTGCCGGGACAGCATCAGCATCGGCAGCCCCACGTCCGTACCGAGAAGCCCCGCCTCCCGAGGCGTGGCGAGCGACGTCTCGATCGTCTCCTCCGCCTCGGCCAGCCGCACGTCGTACACCTCGGCCAACGCCGTGTACAGAGACGTGTACTTCACCAGCGACCGCCGCAGCGCGGGAAACCGCTTCGCGGACAGATGCGTCGTCTCGATCGCCATCGGCTCGCCACTCGCGAGCCGCAGCCGCTCGATCCGCAGCACCCGCCCCCCGGTGGTGATGTCGAGCAGCTCCGCGAGCGTGTCGTCGGCGGTGATGTACCCGATGTCCAGCAGCTGCGAGGTCGGTTCGAGCCCCTGCGCCCTCATGTCCTCGGTGTAGGAGGTGAGTTGCAGCGCCTGCGAGACCTTCGGCTTCGCGACGAACGTGCCCTTGCCCTGAATACGTTCGAGGCGCCCCTCGACGACCAGCTCCTGCAGCGCCTGACGGACGGTCGTGCGCGAGGTGTCGAACTCGGCGGCGAGCGTGCGCTCGGGCGGTACGGGCGTTCCGGGCGGCAGGGTGTCGGTGATGTCGAGCAGGTGCTTCTTCAGGCGGTAGTACTTGGGCACGCGCGCGGTACGGATGGGGGCCCCACCCTCGTTCTCCGCACTGCTGACGTCGGTGCTCATACTCTGCCTTCCCGGCTTCGAGTGCCGATGCGGCCGACGTACGCGCCGGCCACGGCTCACATCGTGGCACGCCCAGCCGTGCGAGTGTCCTCCCGCACGCTGCGTGATCCCCTCTATATACCGTCGGGGTCCCTTTTGGTCTAGTCCACAGCGCGACCGGGGTACGCCGGAGACCCGGCCGCGACCTGCGCGAGGGCCCGCCCGTTCTGTCGGCCGTGTAGTGAAAGGTCCCTGCATATGTAGGTCGCGTAACGGACCGTCGGGACGGGCTTTTTCACCCTTGACACCCCTCTAGGTCTAGGCCAAGCTCCCCGTACTGGTCTAAACCATTGAGGACCAGGTCCCAGCCCCACGGGCAGTACTCGTCGTAAGTCACGCGGTGGGCAGGGGGGTTGCTGGCATCCCTGAGGAGGATGACGTGAATCGCAAGCTCATCGCGGCCGTCGGTGTCGCGGGCATGTTGATGTCGGTCGCTGCCTGTGGCGGCGACGACGGTGACGACGGTGGCAAGGCGGGGGCCGACGGCTACAAGGGCCAGACCCTGACCGTCTGGGCCATGGACGGCTCCACGCCGGAGGGCTGGACCAAGGACCTCACGGCCGCCTTCGAGAAGAAGACGAAGGCGAAGCTGAAGTTCGAGACGCAGCAGTGGAACGGCATCCAGCAGAAGATCACCACCTCGCTCTCCGAGGACAACCCGCCGGACGTCCTTGAGGTCGGCAACACCCAGACCCCGGCCTACGCGGCCACCGGTGGTCTCGCCGACCTGAGCGACCTCAAGGAGGAGATCGGCGCCGACTGGACCAAGGCCCTCAACGAGTCCTCGGTCTTCGACGGCAAGCAGTACGCGGCTCCCTGGTACTTCGCCAACCGCGTCGTCATCTACAACAAGAAGGTCTGGGCCGACGCCGGCATCACGGACACGCCCAAGACGCGCGCCGAGTTCTTCGACGCCCTGAAGACCATCGACAAGAAGACCGACGCCGAGCCGATCTACCTGCCCGGCCAGAACTGGTACTTCTTCGACGGCCTGACCATCGGCCAGGGTGCCGACCTGGTGAAGAAGGAAGGCGACAAGTACGTCTCCAACCTCTCCGACCCGAAGGTCGGCAAGGCCATGGACATCTACAAGGAGTACCAGTCCTACTCCAAGGCCCCCAAGGACAAGGACGAGGCGACCCCGCAGCAGGCCGAGGTCTTCGCCAAGGGCAACGTCGGCGCCTTCATCGGCATGGGCTGGGAGGCCGGCACGGCCATCGCGGCCAACAAGAAGATAGAGAAGGACATCGGCTACTTCACCATCCCCGGTGAGACGGCCGACTCGCCCGAGGGTGTCTTCCTCGGCGGCTCCAACTTCGCGGTCGCCGCGGGCAGCAAGAAGCAGGAGCTCGCCAAGGAGTTCCTGAAGCTCGCCCTGTCCGACAAGTTCGAGGGCGCGCTCGCCAAGGAGAACGGCGTCATCCCGAACAAGGAGTCGCTGCAGACCAACCTCGCGGGCAACGGCGCCGCCGAGGCCGCCGCTCCGGCCGCCGCCGGCGGTGGCACCACGCCGCTGATCCCCGAGTGGGCCGCCGTGGAGAACGACCCGAACCCGATCAAGGCCTACATGACCGCGGTCCTGAAGGGGAAGTCGCCCGCCGCTGCCGCCAAGCAGGTCGAGGCGGAGATCAACAAGCGGCTCGCGCAGAGCAGCTGATCACCTCCGTGCGGGGGACGGCCGGGCCGGTCCCGCCCGTCCCCGGCACGGCGGCGCATCCGACTGTGACTTTCGATGGTGGAAGAGATGGCGAGCATGTCAGTGCAGACCGAACGCACGGACACAGGCACGGCCGCCGCGCCCGGTGTCCGTAAGACCGACGTACCCCCACCCACCGACGACACGGGCACGGACCCCGGCAGAAGGCGTGGCGGCGTTTCCGCCCCGTACCTGCTCCTGCTGCCCGCCCTGCTCGCCACGGTGATCCTGCTCGGCTGGCCGCTGATCAAGAACGGCATGCTGTCGTTCCAGAATCTCAATCCGCGCCAGCTGATCCTCCACCTCACCGAGTGGAGAGGGATCGACAACTACACGGACGTCCTGAGCAGCGCGGACTTCTGGAAGGTCGTCCAGCGCACGGTCGTCTTCACCGCCGTGAACGTCGTCCTCACCATGGTGTTCGGCACGCTCGTCGGCCTGCTCCTCGCCCGGCTGGGCAAGCGCATGCGACTGGTGCTGCTGCTCGGCGTCGTACTGGCCTGGGCGATGCCGGTGATCGCCGCGACCACCGTCTACCAGTGGCTGTTCGCCCAGCGCTTCGGCGTCGTCAACTGGCTGCTCGCCAAGGCGGGCTGGACGTCGATGGCCGACTACAACTGGTTCGGCACCCAGCTCTCCACCTTCTCCGTGATCACCCTGCTGATCGTCTGGCAGTCGATCCCGTTCGTGGCGATCAACCTGTACGCCGCCACGACCACCATCCCCAAAGAGCTGTACGAGGCCGCCTCCATCGACGGGGCCGGCACCTGGAAGAGCTTCAGCTCCGTGACCTTCCCCTTCATCCGGCCGTTCCTGTGGGCGACGACCTTCCTTGAGGTCATCTGGATCTTCAAGGCCTTCCCGCAGATCTTCGCGATGAACAAGGGCGGCCCGGACCGGCTCACCGAGACCCTGCCGATCTACGCGTTCGTCGAGGGCCCCGGCAACCAGCACTACGGGATGGGAGCGGCGATCTCGTTCCTGACGATCCTCATCCTGCTGGCCCTGACGGCCTACTACCTGCGTACCGTTCTCAAGCAAGAGGAGGACGAGCTGTGAAGCGCTCCCTGATGGCCCGGCTGTGGCCCAACGCGACGGCCCTCGTCCTCTTCGTGGTCTTCACGTTCCCCGTCTACTGGATGTTCGCGACCTCGCTGAAGCCGACCGGCGACATCATCGCGGACACCCCGGTCTTCGTACCGACCGACATCACGTTCGACCACTTCAAGAAGGCCCTCGACGCCGACCACTTCTGGACGCTGGTCGGCAACTCCCTGACGGTGACCGTCCTCGCGGTGGTCTTCTCCCTCGTCATCGGGCTGCTCGCGTCCTTCGCGCTGGCCCGTATGCGCTTCAAGGGCCGCCGTGGCTTCCTGCTGACCTTCATGATCGCGCAGATGGCCCCCTGGGAGGTCATGGTCATCGCGATCTACATGATCGTGCGCGACGCGGACCTCCTCAACAGCCTCGTACCGCTGACCGCCTTCTACATGGTCATGGTGCTGCCCTTCACGATCCTGACACTGCGCGGCTACGTCGCCGCCGTGCCGAAGGAACTGGAGGAGTCGGCGATGGTGGACGGCTGCACCCGCAGGCAGGCCTTCGTGAAGGTCATCTTCCCGCTGCTCGCCCCGGGTCTCATGGCGACCTCGCTCTTCGGTTTCATCACGGCGTGGAACGAGTTCCCGCTGGTCCTGATCCTCAACAAGGACGCCGAGAAGCAGACGCTCCCGCTGTGGCTCTCCAGCTTCGAGACGACGTTCGGCGACGACTGGGGGGCCACCATGGCCGCGGCCTCGCTCTTCGCGATCCCGATCCTGGTCCTGTTCGTCTATCTCCAGCGCAAGGCCGTCAGCGGACTCACCTCCGGCGCCGTGAAGGGATAACGCCACCCGATGACCACCATCGCCTCCGGCACGGACACGCTGACCCGCGACGCCCTTGCCGTCCTGCAGCCCGGCTTCACCGGGACCTCCGCACCCTCCTGGCTGCTCCGGCGGCTGGGCGAGGGTCTCACCTCCGTCGGCCTCTTCGGCCGCAACATCGCCTCCCCGGACCAACTCGCCGCCCTCACCGCCCAACTGCGCGCGGAACGCGACGACGTCCTGGTCGCCATCGACGAGGAAGGCGGTGACGTCACGCGCCTGGAGGTGCGTACGGGATCGTCGTTCCCCGGCAACCACGCGCTCGGCGCGGTCGACGACGTGGCGCTGACCGAGGCTGTCGCCCACGAACTGGGCCGCCGGCTGGCCGCCTGCGGGGTCAACCTCAACTGGGCCCCGTCCGCGGACATCAACTCCAATCCCTCCAACCCCGTCATCGGCGTACGGTCCTTCGGCGCCGACACCGCGCTGGTGGCCCGGCACACCGCCGCGTACGTCTCCGGGCTGCAGTCCGCCGGAGTCGCCGCCTGCACCAAGCACTTCCCGGGCCACGGCGACACCGCGGTCGACTCCCACCACGCGCTGCCGCGCATCGACGCCGACCTGTCGGTCCTGCACGCCCGCGAGCTGGCCCCCTTCCGCGCGGCGATCGCCGCCGGCAGCCGGGCCGTGATGAGCGCGCACATCCTGGTACCGGCCCTCGACCCGGCCCACCCCGCGACCCTCTCCCGCCGCGTCCTCACCGGGCTGCTGCGCGAGGAACTCGGCTTCGACGGGCTGATCGTCACCGACGGCATGGAGATGCAGGCCATCTCCGCGACCTACGGCATCGAACGGGGCAGTGTCCTCGCGATCGCCGCCGGCGCCGACGCGATCTGCGTGGGCGGCGGGCTGGCCGACGAGGAGACGGTCCTGCGACTGCGGGACGCGCTGGTCACGGCGGTCCGCTCGGGCGAACTCCCCGAGGAACGCCTGGCGGACGCGGCGACCCGGGTACGGGCCCTGGCCTCCTGGACGACGTCGGCCAAGGACACGCCCGCGCCCTCGACCGCCTCGGTCCCTGACATCGGCCTGGTGGCGGCCCGCCGAGCGCTGACCATTACCCGCGGGCAGCACCACACCCCGCTCACCGAGGCCCCGTACGTCGCCTCCCTCACCCCGGTCGCGAACATCGCCGTCGGGGACGAGACCCCCTGGGGCGTCGCCGCCGAACTGCTGCGCCTGCTGCCCGGCACGGAGACCGGCAGCTTCACGGGGGAGGGGGCCGGGGCCGAGGTGCTCACGGCCGCCGGATCGCGCCGCGTGATCGCCGTCGTCCGTGACGTCCACCGCCATGCCTGGATGGCCGAGGCGCTCGACACACTGGTCACGGCCCGCCCGGACACGATCGTGGTCGAAATGGGCGTCCCCCAGGCGCCACCCCAGGGCGCCCTCCACATCGCCACCCACGGAGCGGCCCGAGCCTGCGGCCTGGCAGCGGCAGAAGCCATCACGGAGCCGTAGGCCACCGGCACACTCAGGGGCACGGGGAACGGCGCAGTCTCTTGTCTTGAGGGGCGCGGGGAACGGCGCAATCTTTAAAGGGCGCGGGAAACGGCGCGACCAGCCACAGCGCACCCGCACACGAAGGCACCGGGTTCACCACGGGGGAACCCGGCGCCTTCACATGCGTAAACCGGCTACCGCAGGTACGGACGCCGACCGCAGGAGCGTCGTGGCCGGCCGCGCAGTTCCCCGCGCCCCTAGGGCGGTCAGATCCCCTGCCAAGCGGGCTTGTTGGAGTAGGTGTGCCGGAAGTACTCCGCCAGCTTCAGCTTGGACGCAGCCGCCTCGTCCACCACAACCGTGGCATGCGGATGCAACTGCAGCGCGGAAGCCGGGCACACCGCCGCGACAGGCCCCCCCACCGTCGCCGCCACGGCATCGGCCTTGCCCTCACCCGTGGCCAGCAGCACCAGGTGCCGCGCCTCCAGGATCGTCCCGATGCCCTGCGTGATCACGTGATGCGGCACCTGCTCGATGTCGCCCTCGAAGAACCGCGCGTTGTCGATCCGCGTCTGCTCGGTCAGCGTCTTGATTCGCGTACGGGAGGCCAGCGACGAGCACGGCTCGTTGAACCCGATGTGCCCGTCGGTCCCGATCCCGAGCAGTTGGAGGTCGACCCCGCCCGCCTCGGCGAGCGCCCTGTCGTACGCCTCGCACGCCGCCTTCACGTCCTCGGCGGTCCCGTCCGGCCCAATGAACGCGTCCATGTCGAGCCCCAGCGGCTCCAGCACCTCGCGCCGCAGCACGGACCGGTACGACTCGGGATGCTCGGCCGGCAGCCCCACGTACTCGTCGAGCTGGGCGACCCGCGCGCGTGAGACGTCCACGGCCCCGGAATCCGCCTTCGCCGCCAGCGCCTGGTAGATGGGCAGCGGCGTCGAACCGGTGGCCACTCCGAGCAGGGCGTCGGGCTTGCGCAGGAGCAACTCCGCCATGGCCCCGGCAATGAGCTCGCCACCCGCCTTGGCGTCCGAAACGATGACAACTTCCACGCTGGGCCTGCCGTTCTGATGGGAGGGACTCATCCACACATGTGGTATAGACCAATCTAGCAGAGGACCCTTCTCCAGTCGCGTCTTCGGCCGGCCCGACTCGCCATGCGAATCCGGCCCCGCCGGTGAACCGCTCGGGGTTAGGCTGCGTGGTGGAAGTAGGACGCGAGTTGTTGGATTAAGAGACAACAACAAACATCCGACAACGCATGGACACTCAGAGTGGTCTAGTCCAGAATTATGGGCAAAGCCCAGGAATGAAACTGAATGATCAAGCCTCCGTCTTCCCCGCACAGGAAGGCGGATCGAGGAGCCGGCGCTCTCTGCCCTGACTGCACCGGATCCTCATCCTTCGGCCGATCGGGACCGCACACCCCGCGGCCGATGTTGCTCCGGGCTGCGGTGCCGGGAGGGCTGAGGGTCCCTCTCAGGCGCCGCGGCCCGCGGGTGTCTCCGGGGCCCCTGCGAGTGGCCGATTTCGGGTCTTGTCGTACCTGACGGGTACGCTCGCACACGTGCCCTCCATGAACGACCTCGTACGCCAGCACACCGCGCTCGGTGACTCCGACCTCGAGTGGCTGCATCTGCTGGTCTCGGAGTGGCAGCTGCTCTCCGACCTCTCCTTCGCCGACCTCGTCCTGTGGGTCCCCACCCGCGACGGCACCCGCTATGTCTCGGTCGCCCAGATGAGGCCCAACACCGGCCCCACCTCCTACCAGGACGACATGGTCGGCCACCTCGTCCCGCGCGGCCGCCGCCCCATGCTGGACGCGGCCCTGGACGAGGGCCGGATCGTGCGCGAGGGCGACCCCGAGTGGCGCGAGGAGGTCCCCGTACGGGTGGAGTCGATCCCCGTGCGCAGGGAGGGCCGGATCCTCGGGGTCATCGCCCGCAACACCAACCTCCTCACGGTCCGCACGCCCTCACGGCTCGAACTCACCTATCTGCAGAGCGCGTCCGACCTGGCCCAGATGATCGCGGCGGGCTCCTTCCCGTTCCCCGACCAGCAGGTCGACATGGACGCCTCGCCCCGCGTGGGCGACGGCCTGATCAGAGTGGACGCGGACGGCGTCGTCCAGTACGCGTCCCCGAACGCGCTGTCGGCGTACCACCGCCTGGGCCTCGCCTCCGACCTGGTCGGCCACCACCTCGGCCGGACCACCGCCGAACTCGCCCCGTCCCGTGGCCCGGTGGACGAGGCGCTGGCCAAGGTCGCCAGCGGCTGGGCGCCCCGCGAGTTCGAGATCGAGAGCGACGACGGCGTGATCCAGCTGCGCTCGATCCCGCTGAAACCCAAGGGCACGCGCGTCGGTTCCCTGGTCCTCCTGCGCGACGTGACCGAACTGCGCCGCCGTGAGCGCGAGTTGATCACCAAGGACGCGACCATCCGGGAGATCCACCACCGGGTGAAGAACAACCTCCAGACGGTCGCGGCCCTGCTGCGCCTCCAGGCCCGCCGCATCGAGTCCGACCGGGGCCGCGAAGCCCTCGAAGAAGCGGTGCGCCGGGTCGGCTCGATCGCGATCGTGCACGAGACGCTCTCCCAGAACCTGGACGAGCGCGTGGAGTTCGACGAGATCGCCGACCGGGTGCTCTCCATGGTCGCCGAGATCTCACCGGGCAAGGTCGTCGCCCGGCGCACCGGCCGCTTCGGCATACTCGACGCCGAGGTGGCGACCCCGCTCTCCATGGTCCTCACCGAAATCCTGCAGAACGCCCTGGAGCACGGCTTCCGCGAGGGTGAGCGCGGCACGGTCGAGGTGTCCGCGGTCCGCGGCGGCTCGTCGAAGGAGAACCGCCTGCTGGTCACGGTCCAGGACGACGGAGTGGGCCTGCCCGAGGGCTTCGACCCGCACCGCTCGGGCAACCTCGGCCTCCAGATCGTACGGACGCTGGTGGAAGGCGAGTTGGGCGGCACCTTCGACATGGTCCCGGCCCCGGAGCGCGGCACACAGGTCGTACTGGACATCCCGGTGCAGACCCCCAAGTGACCCGGGGCATATGAGCTGCCTGGATATGCCAGGCAGCCCGGAGCCCTCTCGGACCCCTCGCGCAACTTTCGTACCTCCCGCACCACTACTTCACGAACACGCTGCGTAATCTTCACTGCGGTGAGCACAGCAATGAACCCCGGACCACTGAGTGGCCCGGGGTTCAAAGTGTCATTCGATTGCGCATCGGGGGTCCTGCGCGCTGCGGCTCGGGGGCGGGAGATGCGTACACGCTGTACGCGCCGCCAAGCTCAGGCTGTTGCGGGGTGGGTTGTCAGGCGGAAGCCTGACGGGCCCGGTTGCGGGCGGCACGGCGCTTCATTGCGCGGCGCTCGTCCTCGCTGAGTCCACCCCAGACGCCAGAGTCCTGACCGGACTCAAGCGCCCACTGCAGACACTGCTCCATGACGGGGCAGCGACGGCAAACGGCCTTGGCTTCCTCGATCTGCAGCAGCGCAGGACCGGTGTTGCCGATGGGGAAGAAGAGCTCGGGGTCTTCCTCGCGGCAAACGGCGTTGTGACGCCAGTCCATGGCTGCTACCTCTCCTTGGTATTACATGCACGTTGCTTGTGAATGTGAACGCTTTCACGAATCCCTCAACAAGTGAAGGGCCGACTACCAGACGGACTGGAGTGGTCCTGGATGTGAGGAGGGGTTCCGGCGCTCTGTGGGGGCGATGTTGCGGCCCGTCCCGAGCGCCACGTAGAGACTCGCAAACCTCAGCGGCGGATACAACCCCTACCGGAAAGTTTTTTTTGATTCCTCGGTGTCGACTAGGTCACAGCCGTACTTCCATGGGGTGGATCCTGGCCTAAACGTTCGAGTGGAAGGACTTTAGCCCGTTCCGCTCACACAATCACACGCAGTGCACGGCGAACGCCTGTGAACGCGACGCTCGTACGCAGTCCGAGGTGGTCGCCGTCCATCTGCAGGGGGAGTGGGACCTTCGAATGCAAGGTGAAGTCGGTCAGATCGTGCAGGGACACCGCGTGCTTTCCATGGGGTCCGCGCTCGGGGGACGAAGTGAGCAACTGGGTGCCATACCGGGCAACCGCGGTCGTCGACATACGGCTGAGACCGAGTACGTCGAGGCCGGTATCGAACGAGGCCTTAGGTGACGCGTACACCGGGCGATTACCCAGATACGTCCAGGGGGAGGTGTTGCAGACTATCGAGAGCACCAGATCGGTCACCGGGTCGGAACCCGGCCGCTCCAGCGTGATGGTGCCGCGGCGGCGATGGGTTTCCCCGAAGAACTGACGCATCGCCTGACGCAGATAGAGGGAGTGCGTGGAGCGTTTCCCGCGCTCGCGATGCTGTTCGACCCGGCCGACCACGCCGGCGTCGAAGCCGAGCCCCGCGTTGAAGGTGAACCAGCGGGAGGGGACGCCCTCGTCCTCACTGCCCGGCGTGCCCGCGGCGAGACCGAGACCCACCGTGCGCTCCCGGCCCTCGCGCAGGGCGTCCAGGAGGGCGCCCGTCGCCTCGACGGCGTCGTTGGGCAGGCCCAGGGCGCGGGCGAAGACATTGGTGGAGCCGCCGGGGACGACGGCGAGGCCGGGCAGCCGGTCGGGGTCGGGGCCGTTGTGCAGCAGACCGTTCACGACCTCGTTGACCGTGCCGTCGCCGCCGAGGGCCACGACCAGTTCTATGTCCTTGCTCTCCGCGGCCTGTCGGCCGAGGTCTCTGGCGTGACCGCGGTACTCGGTGGTTACCGCTTCGAGTTTCATCTCGCTCGCCAGCGCGTGGATCAGAACGTCACGCGTGCGTGCGCTGGTGGTGGTAGCTGCCGGATTGACCACAAGAAGTGCACGCATGCGATGCAGCGTACCTACCGCGTGGTACTCGTCCCATACCGAGGTGAGGATCAGGTGAGAGCCGCGGGGCCCGCCGAGCGCTCGCCGGTCAACCGCGAGGAACCCCGGGGCCGTGGGCGGACAAGGGGTGAGGGCTACCCTTCAGGGGTGAGCTCTGAGCAGAATCCCACCCCGGAAACCGTCGACGCCGAACCCCGCCCCGGGCGGCTGACCGTGGCGGCCGCGCTCGCCGCGCTGGAGGGGATCGCCCTCGTCGCGGGGGGTGTCTATCTGCTCGCGATGGGCCTCACCGGCCATCCGGACGACCGCGGCCAGGCCGTCACCGGGGGTGTGACGCTGATCGTGCTCGCCCTGCTGCCGCTGCTGGCCGCGCGGGGACTGCTGCTGCGGCGCAGCTGGAGCCGGGGGCCCACGATCATCACGCAGATCATGGCGCTGCCCGTCGCGTACAACCTGCTCCAGGCCGACAGTCTCGCCATCCCCGGGGGGATCGCCCTGGCGGTGGTGGCGGTCGCGACACTCGTGCTGATCCTGAATCCCGAGACGACGCGGGCCCTGGGGATCACCGGGCCGGGCGGAGCACGGGAGTAGATCTCCGGTGGCTCCCCGCGCCCCTCACGGGGCGCGAGCCGTGTGACGTGCCGCCTCTACTCCTCGACCAGCAGCTTCTCGCGGAGCTGGGCCAGTGTCCGGGCCAGCAGCCGGGAGACGTGCATCTGGGAGATGCCGACCTCCTGGGCGATCTGCGACTGGGTCATGTTCGCGAAGAAGCGCAGCAGCAGAATGCGCTTCTCGCGCGGAGGCAGGTCCTCCAGGAGCGGCTTGAGGGACTCCCGGTACTCGACGCCCTCCAGCGCCTCGTCCTCGGAGCCCAGCGTGTCCGCGACGGCCGGGGACTCGTCGTCCGTGTCGGGGACGTCCAGGGACAGCGTGGAGTACGCGTTGGCCGACTCCAGGCCCTCCAGGACCTCCTCCTCCGAGATGCCCAGCTTCTCGGCCAGCTCGTGCACGGTCGGGGAGCGGCCGTGCTGCTGCGAGAGCTCCGCGGTCGCCGTGGTCAGCGCGAGCCGCAGCTCCTGCAGCCGACGCGGTACGCGCACGGCCCAGCCCTTGTCCCGGAAGTGCCGCTTGATCTCACCGACGACCGTAGGGGTCGCGTACGTCGAGAACTCGACACCGCGCTCCGGGTCGAAGCGGTCGACCGACTTGATCAGGCCGATGGTCGCGACCTGGGTGAGGTCGTCCAGCGGCTCACCGCGGTTGCGGAAACGCCGCGCGAGATGCTCCACGAGCGGCAGATGCATACGGACCAGCTGATTGCGCAACTCCGCGTACTCCGCGCCGGTGCTGTCCAGCTTGCGCAGCTCGATGAACTTGGCCCGCGCGCCGGCACGGTTGTGGGGATCGTGCTGCGATCCCGACGTGCCGTTGTCGGCATTTCGCTCGTGCTCGTGCTGCTCGCTCATGATCCCGCCCGTCACCCGCCGCCGCCCTTCCGAGGACGTCCCCCCAGACTCCGTCCGGGGGGACCCCCACTGCGCGGCGACGTCTGGATCCTGTCGCCCGTCACTGCCGGAAAGCGCCTCGCGCTCGTCCTTGTCGATCGGCCCTCCCCGAGCCGCCCCGGCCGCCGGGGAACTGCCGTCCTCCGGGTGCGGCCGGGCCTGCTGCTCGGGGATGCCGTCGACGCCTTCCGCCAGACGCCGGGGCCCGCCCGGGCCGCCTTCGCCCTCGGCGGCAAGCTCCCGTGTGCCGCGCTCTTCGTCCCGCACCGGCCCGTCCCCGTTCCTCACGCCGGCCCGGGTCCCGCGCCGCGCTGTTTGTAGAGGCTGATCGAAACGGTTTTGTCATCGGCCACCGAGGAGGAGACCTTGCCTGCAAGGGCCGACAGCACGGTCCAGGCAAAGGTGTCCCGCGCGGGGGCGTGGCCGTCGGTGGTCGGGGCCGAGACTGTCACCTCAAGCGAGTCGTCGATCAGGCGGAAGACACAGCTGAGCACGGAGCCCGGCACCGCCTGTTGCAACAGGATCGCGCACGCCTCGTCCACGGCGATACGCAAATCCTCGATCTCGTCGAGGGTGAAGTCCAAGCGCGCCGCGAGGCCGGCCGTGGCCGTACGCAGCACCGACAGGTAGGCACCCGCAGCCGGCAGCCGGACTTCCACGAAGTCCTGGGTCGCGGGCTCGCCTGCGATCTGGGACACCCTCACCTCCAAGGTGGTACAAGCTCTTTCGGGGGCCGAGGGTCGCCCCCCGGGGTAACGCGCTACGTGGTTCAGCGGTGACGCTATCGCGCTCTCAGGTTTCCTGTCCCCGGGACCCCAACCCCTTGCTGTCACTCATAGTAAACCTATGGATACGCACAGTGGCTAGGGGTCTGCGGGCCCAATTGGGAAGAGGGCGCGCCGGATTGACGTACCCAGACGTCAGAGGGTCGAACCGTCCGGAACCCACGTCACACCAGCACGTGGTCGACGAAGCACCAGCGCCAGCTCTCACCGGGCTCGAAGGTCCGCATGATCGGATGCCCCGTCTCCTTGAAATGCTCGGTGGCGTGCCGCATCGGCGAAGAGTCGCAGCAGCCCACATGACCGCAGTCCAGGCACAGTCGTAGCTGTACCGGGTGCGAGCCCGCCGCCAGGCATTCGAGGCAGGTGTCGCTCAGCGGCGCGGGTTCCGTATGCGGCAGCGCGTCGGCGTGCGTGCACTGTTTCATGATTGCCAGATTACGTCGGGTGTGCGGGAATCCGCGCGGAAACGAAAGCGGGCCGATACCGATGCATGTGATGCCCCTGCTCCTGCTGATCGCGGGCAGCGCCGCCGTGGCGGGTGCCGCGCGCCGTACTCCGGTGCCCGCGCCCCTGCTCCTCGTCGCGGCGGGCCTGATCGTCTCGTACGTGCCCGGGGTCCCCGAGTACACCCTGGACCCGCACATCGTCCTGCCGCTGCTGCTGCCTCCGCTGCTCTACACGGCCGCCACGGACAGCTCGTACCTCGATCTGCGGGCGCAGGTCCGCCCGGTGGCGCTGCTGTCGGTCGGGTACGTACTGTTCGCGACCTTCGCCGTCGGCTGGGCCGCGTACGTGATCGTGCCGGACCTGTCGCTCACCGCGGCGCTGGTGCTCGGCGCGGTCGTGGCGCCGCCGGACGCGGTCGCGGCCACCGCGGTGGCGCGCCGGGTCGGGCTGCCGTCGCGGGTCACCACGATCCTGCAGGGCGAGTCGCTGGTGAACGACGCGACCGCGATCACCGCCTACAAGGTGGCGCTGGCCGCCGCCGTCGGCGAGGGCGCGACCTGGGCGGGCGGCATCGGCGAGTTCCTGCTCGCGGCCCTCGGCGGCATCGGCGTCGGACTCGTCCTGATGGTGCCGATCCACTGGATGCGCACCCATCTGACGGAGGCGCTGCTGCAGAACTCCCTGTCGCTGCTGACCCCCTTCTTCGCGTACGCCGTCGCCGAGCAGGTGCATGCCTCCGGAGTGCTCGCCGTGGTCGTCGTCGCGCTCTACCTGGGCCACCGCAACTGGGAGGTCGACTTCGCGACCCGGCTCCAGGAGGAGGCGGTCTGGAAGATGGTCGCGTTCATCCTGGAGTCGGCGGTCTTCGCCCTCATCGGCCTGCAGCTCCCGGTGATCCTGAAGGGCCTCGGCGAGTACGAGGGGACGAGCGCGGCCTGGAACGCGGTGGCCCTCTTCGTGATCGTCGTCGTGACCCGCTTCGCCTGGGTGTACCCCGCGACCTTCCTGCCGCGCCTGCTGTCCGCGCGGATCCGGGAACGGGAGGAGAACCCCACCTGGAAGGGGTCGTTCATCATCAGCTGGGCCGGGATGAGAGGCGTGGTCTCGCTCGCCATCGCCTTCTCGATCCCGCTCACCGCGGACGGCGGCGAGGACTTCCCCGGCCGCAACATGATCCTCTTCCTGACCTTCACGACGGTGATCGGGACGCTCGTCGTGCAGGGACTGTCGCTGCCGCCGATCATCCGCATGCTGAAGCTCCCGGGGCGGGACGAGCAGGCCGAGACCCTCGCGGAGGCGAACGCGCAGGCGCAGGCCTCGCGGGCCGCCGAGGCGCGCCTGGAGGAACTCCTCGCCGACGAGCGCAACTCCCTTCCGCCGCCCCTGGCCGACCGGCTGCGCACCGTCCTGGAACGCCGCCGCAACGCGGTCTGGGAACGCCTCGGCCAGGTCAACACCGTCACCGGCGAGACCGTGGACGACACCTACCGGCGGCTGTCCCGGGAGATGATCAGCGCCGAGCGCGAGATGTTCGTGAAGCTGCGGGACGGCCGCTTCATCGACGACGAGATGCTGCGGACCCTGCTGCGCCGACTGGACCTGGAGGAGGCGGCGGCGTTCCGTGAGGCGACCTAGGAGGCGTCCGGCCTGCCCGTGATCACGGCCGCGACCGTCGTCCCGCGCGGGAACGCGCCCTCCGCCGCGAGCACCACGAGTCCGTACAGCGACTTGGCGACATAGAGACGTTCGACGGGCAGGTCGTGGCGCTGTTCGAAGTCGTCCGCGAACGCGTCGAGTTCGGGAGTCGTACGGGCGTAACCGCCGAAGTGGAAGCGGTCGTCGAGGGACCAGTTGCCGCGCGGGCCGCCGAACGCCTCCTCCTGGAGAGCGCGTATCCCGGCGCCGAGGAAGCCGCCCCTGAGGACCGGTACGCCCAGCGCGCGCCGGCCGGGCGGCAGGCCCCCGGCCAGGCCCGCCAGGGTGCCGCCGGTGCCGCAGGCCAGCGCGACGACGTCGGCGTGTCCGCCCAGCTCCTCGCCCAGGGCCGTGCAGCCGCGCACGGCGAGGGCGTTGCTGCCGCCCTCCGGGACCACGTACGCCTCCTCGCAGGCGGTCGCCCGGAGGAGGGCGGCCAGGGTCTCCGGCTCGCTCTTGCGGCGATACGTCGATCTGTCGACGAAATGGAGTCGCATGCCGTCGGCCGCGCACCGGGCGAGGGACGCGTTGAGGGGGCGGTCGGCGAGCTCCTGACCGCGCACCACGCCGACGGTGGACAGGCCCAGGAGACGGCCGGCCGCGGCGGTGGCCCGCAGATGGTTCGAGTACGCGCCGCCGAAGGTCAGCACCGTGCGGCCGGCCGCCGCCCGGAGGTTCGGGGCCAGCTTGCGCCACTTGTTGCCGATCAGCTCCGGGTGGATCAGATCGTCCCGCTTGAGCAGCAGCCGCACACCGTGCCGCGCGAAGCGCTCGTCCTCGACCTCCCGCAGCGGCGACGGCAGCCGCGGCCGCAGGACGCCGAGGTCGAGGTCGGGCTCGGCAGCTTCAGGGGTGTCGGGGCCGGTCACACCCCCATTGTCGGACACGCGTCCGAGCGACACGCGGGGCCGGGCCGACACCGTCCTGGGCCCGGCGCCGCTCCGGGTCCCGGGCCCCTACAGCCGGTCGCGTATGCGGGCCCGCATGGCGGCCATCGTGAAACCGCGCGGGTCGATCTTGCCCGGCTGCCATTCGAGGTGGCCTATCACCGAGCGCTCCGTCCAGCCGTGGTGACGGCAGATCGCCGCCGCTGCCCGCTCGACGGCGTCCAGCTGGGCGTCGGGCCAGGGGTCCTCGCCGTCGCCGAGGTTCTCGCACTCGAAGCCGTAGAAATGGCGGTTGCCGTCGGTGTTCGCCTCGTTGTCCGGCGGCAGGGCCGTCTCGGCGACGACCGCGCGCAGGACGTCGTCGTCGCCGAGGCCCGCGTGATTGGCCCGGCCGTAGCCGACGAGATGGACGCGGCCGTCCTTGGTGATGACGCCGTGGCACAACGGGCCCGGCAACCCGCTGTAGCCGTCGCGGCAGAGCTCGACCGTACGCCGGCTGCCCGACGTCACCGTGTGGTGGATCATCACGCCGTGGACCGGGCCCCACGGGCCCTTGTGATTGCGGTTGTGATGCTCCCAGTCGCCGACCTCGACGACGGTGATTCCTTCCGCCTTGAGCCGGCTCAGAAAACTGCCCGCGGACATGGGTGGGGCCACGGCCGCCTCCTCACAGGGCGCGACGGCCACCTGCCGCGGCCGCCTCGTACCGCTGCTTGTACCCGGAACTCCTCTGCAGGGACCACCTGTTGGACCTCAGGCGCGCAGGAAGCCGTCCCCGTGCGTCGCGATGTGGCTCTCCACGGCCTGCAGAGCCTGCTGCGTGGCCTGCGGGGAGCCGCTGCCGCGCCGCTCCGCGAGGTAGGCCGCGCCGAGGGTCTTCAGCAGATCGCCGCCGGCCCGCTGCGCCTGGACCTCGTCGATCTTCTGCTTGCCCTGTGTGAGGCCGCGCTGTGCTTGTTCCTTGGCGCGGTCCAGGAAGCCTGCCATGGCCGTCTCCTCCGTCGTCGTGCGTTCTGCCTGCTCAACGGGCCGCCCGATCTTGGAGTTCCCGGCCGGAAGGGCCCACGAGCGTCTCGGACCGGTTCGCCCGGCCCGCACGGGCGACCGCAGTATGCCCCGCTTCGCGAAGATCCATTCCCCCTCTTTCGTGTAATAGCACCGGCACGCTCGGTGATGGAAGTGTGGGCGCCGCAGCTCATTGCACGATCGGGAGGACACTTTCATGTCGGTAGGCGAAGAGATCCGCGCGGACCAGGATCAGCCGCAGAAGAGTCTCGGCACATCCGCGGCGCGGAACCTGGCCACCACCACCAAGTCCGCACCGCAGATGCAGGAGATCAGCTCTCGATGGCTGCTGCGCATGCTGCCGTGGGTGAACGTGCAGGGCGGCACATATCGGGTGAACCGCAGGCTCAGCTACTCCGTGGGAGACGGCCGGGTCACGTTCGTGAAGACCGGTGACCGCGTCCAGGTCATCCCGGCGGAGCTGGGCGAACTGCCGGCGCTGCGCACCTACGAGGACCAGGAGGTGCTCGCCGAGCTGGCCTCGCGCTGCGAACAGCGCGAGTTCGAGGCGGGTGGTGTACTCGCCTCGTTCGGCAGTCCGGCCGACGAGGTGTTCCTGCTGGCCCACGGCAGGGTGGAGAAGATCGGCACCGGACCGTACGGGGACGACGCGGAACTCGGAACGCTCGCGGACGGCGCCTACTTCGGCGACCAGGCGATCCTCGACCCGGACGCCATCTGGGAGTACACGGCCCGCGCCACCACCGCGTGCACGGTCCTCGCACTGTCCCGCAGGCACTTCGACCAGATCGCGGAGCGCGCCGACTCCCTGCGCGAGCACCTCGCACAGCTGCGCGCGATCCCGCACCAGCGCGCCAACAAGTACGGCGAGAAGGAGATCGACCTCGCGGCCGGCCACACGGGGGAGCCCGCCATCCCGGGGACGTTCGTCGACTACGACGCCGCGCCGCGGGAGTACGAACTCAGCGTCGCCCAGACCGTGCTGCGCATCCACACACGCGTGGCCGACCTCTACAACCAGCCCATGAACCAGACCGAGCAGCAGTTGCGGCTCACGGTGGAGGCGCTGAAGGAGCGCCAAGAGCACGAGCTCATCAACAACCGGGAGTTCGGGCTGCTCAACAACTGCGAGTACGACCAGCGGATCCAGCCGCACGACGGCGTACCGAGCCCGGACGACCTGGACGAACTGCTCACCAGGCGGCGCGGCACCAAGCTGCTGCTCGCCCACCCCCGGGCGATCGCCGCCTTCGGCCGTGAGCTCAACAAGCGGGGCCTCGTCCCGGAGACCCTGGACGTGGCGGGCAACCGCATTCCCACCTGGCGCGGAGTGCCGATCTACCCGTGCAACAAGATCCCGGTCACCGAGGCCAGGACGACGTCGATCATCGCCATGCGTACGGGCGAGGCGGAGCAGGGGGTCGTCGGACTCCAGCAGGCCGGTATCCCGGACGAGATCGAGCCGAGCCTGTCGGTGCGGTTCATGGGTATCAGCGAGCAGGCGATCATGTCGTACCTGGTGACGACGTACTACTCGGCCGCGGTCCTGGTGCCCGACGCGCTCGGCGTCCTGGAGAACGTCGAGATCGGCCGCTGGCGGTGACGTCCGTCAGCACAGCATCCGAGGCGCTCCCGTGGGCGGGTTCGAGCGGGCAGGAGGCGGCCGTGGTCCTCGACCGGGCCCGGATTTCCGTCGAACCCGAACTGCGCCGGGCCGTCGACTCGCTGCCCGACCCGATACGCAGGGTCGCGCTCCACCACTTCGGATGGCAGCACGCGGACGGCACCCCGGCCGCGGGCAACGCGGGCAAGGCCATCAGGCCCGCGCTCGTACTGGCCGCGACCGGGGCACTCGGCGGCCGGCGGACGGCGGCCGTCCGGGCCGCCGCCGCGGTGGAGTTGGTGCACAACTTCACGCTGCTGCACGACGACGTGATGGACCGGGACACCACCCGCAGGCACCGGCCCACCGCGTGGGCCGTGTTCGGCGACGCCGACGCGGTCCTCGCGGGGGACTCGCTGCAGGCACTGGCGCATCGGCTGCTCGCCGAGGATCCGCATCCGGCCTCCGCCGCTGCGGCGGCGCGGCTCGCGAGGTGTGTCGTCGAGCTCTGCGCGGGACAGCACGCCGACACCGCGCTGGAGCGTCGTGGTCCCGACGACATCACGCTCGACGAGGTGCTCGTCATGGCCGAGGCCAAGACCGGCGCGCTCCTGGGATGCGCGTGCGCGGTGGGGGCGCTGTACGCGGGCGCCGACGACGAGGATGTCGAGGCGCTCGACGCGTTCGGGCGGGAGGCCGGGCTCGCCTTCCAGTTCATCGACGACGTGATCGGTATCTGGGGGGACCCGGGGCGCACCGGCAAACCGGCCGGGGCGGACCTGATGGCCCGCAAGAAATCCCTTCCCGTGGTCGCGGCGCTCGCTTCCGGCACACCGGCCGGCGCCGAGCTGGCCGAGCTGTACCGGGCTCCCTACCGTGACGGCGATCTGGAGCGCACGGTCCTCGCCGTCGAGCGGGCGGGTGGCCGCGACTGGGCCCAGATCCAGGCCGCCGACCGGATGGCGCGGGCCCTGGGCCATCTCTCCCGTGCCGTCCCGGACCCGGAGGCGGCGGAAGGTCTGCTGTCCCTGGCGGAGTTCGTGACACGCCGGGACTCGTGAGGAGGGCCGACCGAGACGGCCGACTGAGACGGCCGACCGAGACGCCGGAGTTCTCTGTCGCGTGCGGCACCTGACGGCGCGGCGGGGCGGAGAGGTTCCGGTTCCGGGCGGGCCCCGCGCATCCCCACGGTGCGCGGGACCCGCCACCCCCGGACGGGGTGATCGCCTAGGCTGCAACGGCCAGTGGGGAAAGGGTCGTTGAGGCTAAGGGGCGGGGTATGGGCGTGGGGATCCGAAGAGCGGGCGCGGGGGACCGGGAGGACGTGACGCGGCTTCTCGACGAGGCCTTCCAGGACGATCCGGTGAGCAGCTGGGTCTTTCCCGACGCGGACCACCGGCGGCGTACGCACCCCCTGCTGATGAGGGCCTTCCTCGACATCGTGCTCGACGCGGGATACGTGGACGTCACGGAGGACGGTTCGGCCTGCGCGCTGTGGCTGTCGATGCCGGCGGAGGCGCACGAGGAGGACGAGGACGGGCCGGCCCAGCTGCGCGAGGCAGTCGATCCCGGCAACGAACGGGTCGAGCTGATCGCCCGGCTGACCGGCGAGGTGCACCCGGTGGGCGCGGCTCACGAGTATCTGTGGATGATCGCCGTCAGGCCGGGGCGGCAGGGGGAGGGGCTCGGTACGGCCCTCGTCCAGCACGTGCTCGACCGTTGTGACAGCGAGGGCACGGCCGCGTACCTGGAGGCGAGCAGTGCGCGTGGTCGAGCGCTCTACGAGCGGCTCGGGTTCGTGTTCACGGGCAGGGAGGTTGCTTTGCCCGCGGGGCCGCCCATGTGGCCCATGTGGCGGGAAGCGCCCCGCGGGGCGCTTCGCCAAGAGGGTGGTTCGTAGGCCGCGGGCCCGGTGGGGGCCGGTCGCGCGGTTCCCCGCGCCCTTTCGGGGCGCGCGTCAGGCTGTGGGCGGCGGGACGATGGTGGTGACGATTCGTTCCACCAGGCCGTCCGGGACGCTCACGCCCGGGAGTACGCCGTCCAGTACCCCCGGCAGGGTCAGGTGTTCGAGGATCAGGCCGAGCATGGCGACGTACAGGATCGCCACGGTCTCGTCGCCGCCCGGGAGGCCCGCGGCGCGGTGGAACTCCATGCCGTGTTCGAGGTCGGCCCGGACGGTCTTCGTGTAGGAGGCCCGCAGTTCGGGGCGGCGGGTGGCCTCCAGGCGCATTTCCAGCAGGCCGAGATAGCCGGTGCGGTCCCGTTGGGCGCGGGCCATGAGGTCGTGCATGAAGGCCGTGATCAGCACGTGGTCCCTCGGTGCCTTCAGGAGCTCGGCCAGGGCCTCCGGGTCCGGGGCGAGCCGTTCGTGCAGCCGGGCGTCGATCTGCCGGAGCAGGTCGTCGCGGCCGGTGAAGTAGTTCGAGGCGGTGCCCACCGGCACCCCGGCCTCGGCGTCCACCGCGCGGAAGGTCAGCCCGCGGGCCCCCTCGCGCGCCAGTACCTCCACACCGGCGTCGACCAGGGCGGCCCGGCGCTGCGGGTTGCTCACCATCCGGAATCCTTTCTCCCACTTGAGCCCCGTACCGGGATCTCCGGAAATCACCTTGCAACCACTACAAGTGAAGCACTATGAATGGAGTGGTTGAAGCAGCCTACGGAAAGGAACCGGCTTGCGAAAGCTCACGTATTTCATCGCCTGCTCGATCGACGGCTTCATCGGCGATCCGGGCGGCGACGCGGCGTCGATGTACCCCTTCGTGGACGAGGAGTTCTTCGAGTTCCTCAAGGCCGAGTATCCCGAGACGATGCCAACCCACGGGCGTCGCGCGGCGGGCCTCGACGACCTGGCGAACCAGAAGTACGACACGATCGTCCAGGGCCGCGGCAGCTACGACCTGGCGCTGGGGATCGGCGTCACCAGCCCGTACGCCCACATGCGCGAGTACGTGGCCTCGCGCACGCTCAAGGAGTCGCCCGACCCGAACGTCGAGATCGTCGCCGACGACCTGGTCGGCAAGGTCCGCGAACTCAAGGCGGAGGACGGCGACTTCGGCATCTATCTGTGCGGTGGCGCGCAGATCGCGGGCGAGCTGATCGACGAGGTCGACGAGCTGGTCATCAAGACGTACCCCATCGTGCTGGGCACCGGCATGCCGATGTTCGGCTCCGGTTTCGCGGTCAGCGAGTTCACGCTCGGCGAGGTGCGTACGTTCAAGAACGGGGCGGTCGTGCGGACGTACAGCAGGAAGCGCTGATTCCGGGGGTGCCGCTCGCCTGTCGGCCCGGCTCGTCCCGCAATATCCTGAGGGTATGGCCAGTGATGAGTTCCTCTGTCCGGTCTGCAAGCAGTCCGTCGACATGGTCGTGCGTCGGCACAAGACCCTGGGCGTCTTCGTGCCTGTGTGGGGCCCCGGCCCCTGTCGTAACTTCCGATGCGCGAGCTACGAGGCGGGTGAGGCGGGGCAGGAGCCCGCGAAGCCCGCGACGGGGCCGATCCTGACGGCCGCCGAGGCGGAGCCCGCGCGCATGACCGAGCCGGGCCCGCCCGAGGAGCCACGCCCGGGCTCGGAGCGGAGTTCCTGACCGGCAGGTCCCGATGGCCGGTGGCCGTCGGCCACCGGCCGGCGGTCAGCTGTCCGAGCCCGCGGTCTTGCGCTGGGTGAAGCGCAGCAGGTTGCCCGCGGGGTCGCGGACCGCGCAGTCACGGACTCCGTACGGCTGGTCCATCGGTTCCTGGAGGACGTCGGCGTCCGCGGCGAGCAGCCGCTCGTACGTCGCGTCGCAGTTCTCCGTGGTGAAGATGACGCCGCGGAGCAGCCCCTTGGCCAGCAGTTCGGCCACCGCCTGCCGGTCCGCCGCCGGCGCGTTCGGATCGGCCAGGGGCGGTTCCAGGACGATCTCGACGTCCGGCTGGAGCGGTGGACCGACAGTGACCCAGCGCATGCCCTCGAAACCGACGTCGTTGCGGACCTCCAGGCCCAGCACGTCACGGTAGAAGGCGAGCGCCCGGTCGTGATCGTCGACCGAGATGAAGCACTGCGAGATTTTGAGGTCCATGCCCTCACGCTAGAGGTTTCGCCGCGGCACGGCGCACCGGTCGCGTGTACGTCTTCGCCACGCATGCCGGGATCGCCGCCCCCGGCTCGTGCGACCGCGCCCGGTACGCGCTCGGCGTCTCTCCGACCAGCTCCGTGAAGCGGGAGCTGAACGAACCGAGCGACGTACATCCCACCGCGAAGCAGACCTCCGTGACGCTCAGGTCGCCGCGCCGGAGCAGTGCCTTCGCGCGCTCGATGCGGCGTGTCATGAGATAGCCGTACGGCGTCTCGCCGAAGGCCGCGCGGAAGCTGCGCTGGAAGTGGCCCGGGGACATCAGCGCGGTGCGCGCGAGCATGGGCACGTCCAGCGGCTCGGCGTACTCACGGTCCATCCGGTCGCGTGCCTTGCGCAGTCGGACCAAGTCCTCCGTGGTCATGCCCTCAGCATCCCACGGCCCACTGACAGTGCCCCCGGATCAGTCCGCGGGCTCGGAGAGCGGCAGGTCCCCGGTGCCGTCCAGGACCTCCCGGGCCACGGCCGAGATCCGGCGACGGCGCGAGCGGGCGTGGTCGCGCAGCAGCGCGAAGGCCTCGTCCACGCTGATCCGGCGCTGCTGGGCGAGGGCACCCTTGGCCTGCTCGACGAGGATGCGGGACTCCAGCGCGGTCTCCAGCTGCTCGGTGAGCCGCATCTGCCGGCGCAGTTCGCGCTGCTGCACTATCGGGATGGCGGCGAAGTCGGCGAGGGCCCGGCCCAGCCTGAGCCGGCCGGGGTCCGGTGTGCCGGGAACGCTCAGATACAGGCTCAGGGCGCCGACCACCTCGTCCCGTACGCGCAACGGTGTCGCGGCGACCGAGTGGAAGCCCAGACGGCGGGCCCTGCGGCTGAAGCGGGGCCAGGCCGTACCCGTGTCGGGGTGGTCGAGGGCGACTCCCTCGACGGGATCGCCGGTGCGCAGACAGTCCTGGCACGGCCCCTCGCCCCAGTCCACGCCGTTCCGTTCCAGGCCGCGGGTGCGGGAGTCGGACCCCGTGACCTCCGCCCGGCCGTCCCGGGACGCGGCCAGGACGACACCCGCGGCCGCGATGTCCAGCAGGTCGACGCAGCGTTCGGACAGGGTGCGCAGGAAGTGCATGTCGTCGAACTCGCCGGTCAGGGTGGTGGCGAGCTCCGCGAAGGCGGCGGCCAACCGCTCCTCGCGCGGCTGCTCTGGCATTCCGGCGTCCTCCCTGTCCTCGGCTGTGCCTCTCTGCCGATACAACGCCCTGCCGGGCCCTGTGCCGCCACGGTTCCCGGCCGGCGAGAACGGCCGACGGAACGGCCGATGCCTTCAGCCTACGACGATGACGGCTCGGGTTCGATGGTCAACTACGGGACGCCCAGGGCCTGTTCGGCGAGCGGGTGCGGGGGAGGCGCCGCTGTCATGTTCGAGCGCCGGCCGTGGCCGTGACAGCGACCGCGGCCACAGCGACGAGCCGGCCGGGACGGACCGGCCGGGACGGACCGGCGCCGCCGACCGCGGTCGGCGCGACAGTCGTCAGGGGGCCCGGCGCTGCCGCGGAAAGGGCGGGCTGTCGGCCGGGTTGGAGACGATCAGCGTGGCCAGGTCGGAAAGCTTCGTCCGGGTCGTGCGGGCATGGCCGCGCAGCCGCTCGAACGCCTCCTGGAGGTCGCAGTCGAAGCGTTCGGCGAGGATGCCCTTGGCCTGCTCGATGACGACTCTGCTGTTCAGCGCGGTCTGCAGCTGATCACCCCGGACGAGCGCGTCGCGCAGCACATCGCGATGGGCCAGACCGACGGCCGTGGCGTCGGCGAGAAGCCGGGCCCACCGGACGCCCGACGACCCCAGTCGGCCGTGCTGGTGGTAGAGATCGAGCGCGCCCAGGGTCCGTTCCTGATGATGCAGGGGCAGGGCCGTGACGGCGGTGAAGCCCTCGGACAGGACACGGCTGGTGAAGCGGGGCCAGCGGGTCCGGCTGTGCGGGTGGGACATCGGAATGTCGGCCAGGGGCCCCTCGCCTCGGGTGATGTCCAGGCAGGGCCCTTCCCTCGACTCGACCTGCAGGCATTCCAGCCGGCGTGTCCGTTCGTCGGACGCGGCCGTGTGCAGGGGACCCTCCGGGCCGGCCAGGCTGCAGGCTGCCGCCTCCACACCGGGCACGAGGACCGCGACCCGCGTGAGCCGCCGCAGGAGGCGCTCCTCGCTCTCGCCCCGGGACGGCGCGTCGACCAGGGCGAGCAGGTTCGCGGCCAGTTCCTGCGCCTCAGTGGTTGCGAGCGGTTCGGTCTTCATCACGCGTGTCCTGACGGCTGGGTGTGGATGCCGAGCCGGAGCGAAGGGTCCGCGGGCGCCCAGGTTTCGCTGTCGGGTCGAGTTGCTGCTGTTCGCTCCACTGACAGCCAAGCACATGGCGCCATCGCGCGACTACGGTGGGTGGACGGCGGTGGTATATTCCGGCCCGCTTCTTTTCGCGGGCGCGAAGTTTTACGCACCGGTGACCGTCCCGGGGCGCATGGGCACGGGCGCCAGGGGCAGCTGAGCGGGTCCGGGGCAAGTTTCGGAACCTGACCGTCCGCCCGGCTTCACGAAGTCCCGGTCCTTTCGCCGCCGCCCCGGGTCGCTCCGGCGCCGACCCGGGCCCTCGTTCTCCTTCGTCTCCTTCTTCTCGTTCTCCTTCCTCGGAGTGGTTCGGCCGCTGCCCCGCGCGACGCCGTGGCTTCTGGACGCGCCGGCGCGCAGCCCGCGGGACGGTTCCACCACGAACGCCTCCCACAGCCGCCCCGTGGGCGGGAATCCCTGCTCGTCGGTCTCGGTCACCAACGGGCGCCTCCCGCTCGACGGACGTCCGCCCGGCCCGGACGTCGACGGCCGTGCCGGGCTCGCCGACGTAGCCGACCAGGATCCTCATCGGATCGGATCACTCCCTTTTCGGTCGTAGGGAATCCGGTGTGGAGCGCTCGTGCGGCAGACGGGTTCGCGGTGCGGGCGGAGCGTTCGGAAGAGTGCCTTTCCCGAGGGCGGACGGGAGACCGGGAACGCGCGGAGGGCAGGGACGGGACGAGGTCCGGGGGAAGGCGGGGCTCCGCCACCGCCCTGGACGTCGGACTTCAGGGGGACGGGGCGGGGCGGCGGCCGAACGGCGCACGGTGCGGGGACGGCGAGCCGTCCGGCGAAGCCGGTCGCCGCGTGCCGGCGCTCCCGGGCACGAAGTCCCCTTCGCAAGGCCCTCACCTCGGTTTCGGCGCACGGGTTCGACGACGCACACGATGTTCCGCCGGGGGCCGGGGGCCGGGGCACCGGTCACCCTAGGCCGGACCGGCTCCGCCGAACAGAGGGTGACCGGCCACTCACGGACGGCGTACCGGGAACGGGTGACGCGGCCACCGATCCGGCGGCCGTGCGGTCGCTCGCTGTACGGCCCCACAGCCACCCCGGCCGGAACCGGTACGAGTCGGAACCTGTGCGACCCGGAACGGTACGGGTCGGGACCGGTGAGAGCCCGGAGCGGCCGGGAGGACGACACTGGGGGACACGAGCGTCGCGGCCCGACGGGGCGCGACGGGCCGGTGGCGGCCCTCCAGAGGTGTCCGCGTGGGCGATACTGGTGGATCATGCTGCTGGCCGTGCGACCGGGCGGAGGTGAAGCCGATGCGGCCCGAGAACCGCGGCGGCGAGAACGAGATGCCCGACCGTATACAGCCGTCCGACGTGGAGGACCGTCGCCGGGTCACGGAGGCCTTCACGTCCCTGACCTCGTCCAGTCAGGTGCGCAGGGTGCCTGAGCTGCTGTGCGGCGCCTGCGTGGACCTGCTGCCCGTCACCGGAGCCTCGATCTCGATCACCGGCAGCCGCACCGCACGCGCGCTGTGGTGTGCCAGCGACGACACGGCGGCGCGCCTCGCCGAAGCGCAGTACACGCTGGGCGACGGCCCCTGCCAGAGCGCCCTCGACCGGGCCGCTCCGGTGCTCGCACCGGACCTCACCACGGGGCCGGACGCCCGCCGCTGGCCGGTCTTCGCCCACCAGGCCGTCGATCTGGGTGTCCGGGCGGTCTTCTCGCTGCCGCTCGGCGCGGGCGCGCTCGCGATCGGCACCCTCGATCTCTACCGGGACACCGTCGGGCCCCTGTCCCCCAGGGACCTGCGGATCGCGCTGCTGGCCCGGGACGCGGTCACGTTCGCCGTACTGAATCTCGAAGCCGCCTCGGACGGCTTCGTTTCGGCGGACGAAGCAGGAGTAGCGTCATGGGTGGATGCCGCGGAAGCCGACCACATCGAGGTCCATCAGGCCGTCGGCATGGTCATGGTCCAACTCGGGACGGATCCCGAGCAGGCCCTGGACCGATTGCGGGCACACGCCTTCTCGGAAGGACGCACGGTCACCGAGGTGGCACAGGACGTTCTGGCCCGGACTCTGCGCTTCCAGCCGGAAGCGGACGACGATCAGATGAAGGGCCGCGGTCGGCTCGGCGACGAAGGAGACGGTGACCGGTCATGACCCGTGAAGAGCAGCTCGCCGAGGCGTTCGTCGGGCTGGCCGACACCCTCGCCGACGGGTTCGACCCGCTGGTCCTGCTGGACCGGCTGGCCGGGCACTGCGTCGGCATCGTGGGCGCCGACACGGTCAGCGTCATGATGGCCACCGTCCGCGGCGACCTTCGTACGATGTCGGTCTCCGCCCACGCGGCCTCGGCCGAACTGGTCCAGACGCAGACCCGGGAAGGACCCGGCCGGGACTGCTACCGGACCCGGCTGCCGGTGGACGCCACCCATCTCGACGGGCTCGACGACCGGTGGCCGCGGTTCACCGCACAGGCCCAGGAAGCGGGTTACGGCGCCGCGCACGCGCTGCCCCTGCGGGTCAACCACCAGACCATCGGTTCCGTGAGCCTCCTGCTGAACGCGCCGGCCGGCCTCCTGCCGGGCGACCTGCGGCTGGCCCAGGCGCTCGCCGACGTGGCCGCCGTGGCCCTGGTCCACTGGAGCCCGGACCCCGCCAGGCCCATGGACATCCTCACCCACGTCCAGGCGGCCGTCGCCGCGAAGGCCACCGTCGAGATGGCGCAGGGCATGCTCGTCGAACACGGCCAGCTCGAACCCGCGCGAGCCATGGAGGCACTGCTCGCCTACAGCGGCCTCAACGGCAACCGGCTCACCTCGACCGCCCAGGCGCTGGTCCGCCGCACTCTTGAACCGGCCCTGGTGCTCGCCGCCCTGGCGTGACCCCGACCCGTCCGAGCCGTTGCGCACGCCCCCGCACACCGGCGTGCGCAGCGGCGCCCGATACATGCAACAACCAACAAGAACCGGCCCGCGTACGGCGTACGAACGCATCTGACCGGGCACGATGGTGAGTATCACTTCGGTGCCGCCCAAGACCCTGGTGGCGTCCGCCGCGCGTCCTCCCCCAGTCGCGCCAACGCGTTTGCCGTCATTCCTGGAGAGAGCACTGAGGTGGGCCATGGGCACCCATCACGTCACCTTCGGCCTGCGCCACCGGACGGCAGGAGACACGCTGTTACTCCTGCCCCGTGGGGAACTGGACGCATGGGCCGAACAGGAACTCTTCCCGCGGGTGGCCGAACTCCTCGACCGCCCCCGGGACCAGGCCTTCTCCGTGGTCGTCGTGGACCTCGGCGCGGTGACCTTCCTGGACGCCGGCGGCCTGCGCCTGCTGGTCCGCATCAGGAACCGCACCTGCCTGAGCGGCATCGAACTGCGGCTCGCCCACACCCCCGCCAAGGTCCGTCGTGTACTGCGCCTCTCCCGGCTCGAACGCACCTTCACGTTCCTCGACGAACCCAGGTCACCGCAGGACAAGGCCGCCGGGCGCGGTGTTCCCGCCTGACCGGACAGCGTCTTGCCGGGGCTCTTTCGCCGTACGAGAGTGGGGGTGCGCTCCCGCAGCGGGTTCACCCGGTCCGGGGGCGCCGGCCCGGGACCCCGGCAGGCACCCCCCACATCGGACGCGGTCCGAGTGCGCCCATGCCGGCGTGCGCGGGCGCCGGCGGAGGGCCGAAGCGTGGACGAGCGTCACCCGACCGGGCCGGAGCGCCGGAACCGTCTGACCGAGCAGGAGTGCCGGGAGGCGCTGGCTCGCACGCCGGCCGCCCGACTGGCCGTCACCCGCCGCGGTCTGCCCCGTATCGAACTGGTCGGGCTGGTCCACTTCGACGGCGAACCGGTGGTGCTCCTGCCCGAGGACAGCCCCGTCGCCCGGGCCCTGTCCGAGGTGATCTCCCCGCGCAGGCTCGTCGCGCTGCAGACCGACGACCTGACCGACTCCCGGCGCGAGGTGCACAGTGTCACCGCCGTCGCCCGGCCCCGCTGGATCGCCGCCTGCGACGACGTGCGGGAGTGCCGGCGGCTGGCCGAGGCCCGGGGCCTCGACGTCAGGTCCGACACCTGGTTCCTGGCCCTGACCCGTCCCACGTTCGTGGGGCACCGCATCCCCCTGCGGAGCCCGCTGCACGCGCCGCAGGACCACGCCCGGATGTGAGCGCCCGTGGCGCGGGCGCGCGCGGCGCCGTCATGGAGCGCGTGCGCCGCCCTGCCCGCGCCGGCGAAACAGTCCCCGTTCGTATTAATCACGGTCCATGGAATCCGTAAACTGGCTCGCAGGTTTGTGCCGGGCCGGATGTGTGCCGGGCCTCAACGGGGGGATGCCTGTGCCGACCCTGCCGATCGACGACGAGAACGCGGCGCTCTACACCATCGGCCAGGTCGCCGACATGCTCGACGTGCAGCTCGCCTTCCTGCGCAGGCTGGACGAGCAGGGCGTGATAGTTCCCGTACGGTCGGCCGGCGGCCAGCGGCGCTACACCCGCAGGGAGATCGGCCAGGTGGCCGAGGCGCTCGATCTGATCGAGGAGGGCGTCACCCTGGCCGGCGTACGGCATGTGCTGACGCTCCGTCACTGGGTCGCCCAACTGGAGTCCGACCTGGCCGAGTTGCGGGAGGAGCGGCGCGCGGACAGCGGCCGCGCGGCGAGGGGCTGAGAGTCCCAGGGGTCTTGGGGCTGGAGTCCGGGAGCCGGGGATGGCCGTCCGTCAGGGAGTGGCGCCGTGCGGGTCGCCGGCCACCTGACTGTCCGGAGCCGGAGCTTCAGCCGTGGTCGGGGCCGCGGTCGTGGCCGGAAGGGCGGTCGGGGCGGGCTGCCGGTGGTCGGTCGCCGAGAGGACGGGCGCACTGTGCCGCTCGGGCCGGTGGCCGCCGGTGTCGGGGACCGGGCTGCGGGGCGAGCCCGGCATGCCGGGCAGCGGCACGGGTCGGCGGGCCGCGAGGCGCCCCGCCCGGCGGCGGCCGCAGCGGTCGCAACGGGGCGCGCTCTCGGCGGCGTAGGGCGACGGCACACTGCGGTTGTCGCGGGAGAAGTACTCCCATTCATGCCCGAGGCCGTCCATGAAGCGCTGCACGTCGTAGTCGACGGTCCAGCGGTCCCGGCACCGGACGCAGGCGAACTCGACCCGCTCCACAGCCAGTTCGGTGATCATGTCGTCACCCCTCCCGCGTCACGTTCTCTATACTCCGCCGACCGCCGGGTTGACAATGATCAGCTCAAGTTCTTTTCCCTCCCGTGGGGAGGTTCCCTGTACCCGCGGGGCAAGCAGAACGACCGCACCCGGACCGCTGCGGACGCCGTGTTCGGCGGCCTGCGGACCGGGTGCGGTCAGGAAGGCGCTGCGGTCGGAACAACCGCAGACCAGAGAGCGTGACGCGAGGTCAGGCCTTCTTCGTCTCCCAGAAGATCTTGTCGATCTGGGCGATGTAGTCGAGAGCCTTCTGGCCCGTCGCCGGGTCGGTCGAGGCCTTCGCGGCCGAGAGGGCCTTGAGGGCGTCGTTGACCAGCTGGTGCAGCTCCGGGTACTTCTCGAAGTGCGGGGGCTTGAAGTAGTCGCTCCAGAGCACCGAGACATGGTGCTTGGCGAGCTCGGCGCGCTGCTCCTTGATGACGGTGGCGCGGGCCTGGAAGTGCGGGTCGTCGTTGGCGGCCATCTTGTCCTGCACGGCCTTCACCGACTCGGCCTCGATGCGGGCCTGGGCGGGGTCGTACACGCCACAGGGCAGGTCGCAGTGTGCGCTGACCTTGACCTTGGGGGCAAACAGGCGGGAAAGCATTGAGCTGTCCTTCCTCGTGATCGTCTTCTCAGGTGGGACATTACTCCGTGAGTGACGGGTTTTTGCGAGTGCCCCCATGGGCTTAGGACAAAAGTCCAGGGTGAGACTGGGACTCGTGGAGGATAGGACCGGGGAGGTGCCGGGATGCCGGAGCTGTCACAGGAGACCGAGCGCGGGAGGGCCGTCCTGCCCTTCGGGACCGCCGAGGTGACGGGGCCGTCGATGACGCCCACGCTGCTTCACGGGGATCATCTGGTCGTGCAGTACGGGGCCAGGGTCAGGCCCGGCGACGTCGTCGTCCTGCGCCATCCGTTCCAGCAGGACCTGCTGGTCGTCAAGCGGGCGGCCGAGCGGCGCGAGGGAGGCTGGTGGGTGCTCGGCGACAACTCGTTCGCCGGCGGTGACAGCAGGGACTACGGCACCGTGCCCGAGGAGCTGGTCCTCGGGAAGGTGTGGTTCCGCTACCGGCCGCCGGAGAAGGGTCAGCGCTCGCCGTTCGCGGTCGCGCGCTGGTTGTGGTCGGCCGCCCGGCCGGTGCTCTCCGGCCGGTCCGCCTCCAGGCGCTTGCGGGCGCGGTAGGCGGCGACGTTCGCCCGGGTCGCGCAGCGGTCCGAGCAGTAGCGGCGGGAGCGGTTCGTCGAGGTGTCGAGATAGGCGTTGCGGCACGGCGCGGCCTCGCACAGGCCCAGACGGTCCACGCCGTACTCGGTGAGGTGGAAGGCCAGACCCATCGCGGCGATCGCCGCGTACCCCGCGGTCGCGTTCGAGGGGTGGTCCGCCAGGTGCATGTGCCACAGCGGGCGGCCGTTGTCGTCCCGGAAGTCGTGGCCCGAGATCTGCGGGCTGACCGGGAACTCCAGCAGCAGTGAGTTCAGCAGGTCCACGGCGAGCGTCTCGTCGTCGCCGTCCGCCGCCTCGAAGACCGCGCGCAGCCGGGCCCGTACGCCACGGAAGCGGGTCACGTCCGAGTCCGTGGCGCGGCGGGCCGCCGACGCGTTGCCCCCGAAGAGGTCACGGATGGCCTCGACCGAGGTGAGCGCGTCCTTGCCCCGGGCCGGCTCCTCGCTGTTGACGAGACGGACGGCGTAATCCGAGTAATAGGCCAGTTCCACTTGTAGTCCTTACGAGGGCACTCTATCGTCGTGATGCGGACAGGTAATGGCTAATTGTGCTTCCAGGGTATTACATCCTGGGCGGGAAAGGGGCTGTCATGACGACCACCACCGGGGCCGACTGGGCCGCGTGGCAGGAGAGCTGGGACCGGCAGCAGGAGTGGTACCTCCCGGACCGTGAGGAACGCTTCCGGGTCATGCTCGACATGGTCGAGGCGCTGGTGGGCCCCGAGCCCCGGGTCCTGGACCTCGCGTGCGGTACGGGAAGTATCACGGCCCGGCTCCTCGAAAGGTTCCCGAACGCTGTCAGTACCGGGGTCGACCTCGATCCGGCGCTCCTGGCCATCGCCGAGGGCACGTTCGCGGGGGACGACCGGGTCACGTTCGTCACGGCGGACCTCAAGGACCCCGACTGGGCCTCGCTGCTGCCGTACGGGTCGTACGACGCCGTTCTCACCGCGACCGCCCTCCACTGGCTGCACAGCGAGCCCCTCACGGTCCTCTACGGACAGATCGCCGGGCTCGTCCGTGACGGTGGTGTGTTCATGAACGCGGACCACATGGTCGACGAGACGACACCTCGGATCAACGCGGCGGATCGTGCGCAGCGGCATGCGCGGATGGACGCCGCGAAGGCGGCGGGGGTTCTCGACTGGGCCGAGTGGTGGGCGCTCGCCGCGCAGGATCCCGTGCTCGCCGAGCCGACGGCGCGGCGGTTCGAGATCTACGGGGAGCATGCCGACGGGGACACGCCTTCTGCCTCGTGGCATGCGGGGGCCCTGCGGGCGGCGGGGTTCGCGGAGGCGCGGGAGGTGTGGCGGTCGCCGTCCGACGCGCTGGTCCTGGCCGTCCGGTAGCAGACTTCCCTCGCCCCCGCCGCCCCTACCCTCCCCGTCACTGTATGGGGGCTGCGCCCCCTCGCCCCCTTTTGTCCTCAAACGCCGGACGGGCTGAAAGGTGCACGCCGGACGGGCTGAAAGGTGCACGCCGGGCGGGCTGAGAGGTGCACGCCGGACGGGTTGAGGTGCCCAGGGGCGCGGGGAACCGCGCAATCTCTTGGGCCCGCCCCCACCGGGCCCGCAGTCGACGAACGCGGAGGGGCGGTACGGGAAACCCGTACCGCCCCTCCGCGTAGTATCCGCAACCGCCGCCGGACGGCTAGAGCACCTTCGACAGGAACGACTGTGTCCGCTCGTGCTGCGGGTTCGTCAGGACCTCTCGGGGGTGGCCGGACTCGACCACCACGCCCTCGTCCATGAAGACCAGCGAATCGCCGACCTCCCGGGCGAAGCCCATCTCGTGGGTGACGACGATCATCGTCATGCCGGACTCGGCGAGGTCGCGCATGACGTCGAGGACGTCACCGACGAGCTCGGGGTCCAGCGCCGACGTCGGCTCGTCGAACAGCATCAGCTTCGGCTCCATCGCGAGCGCCCGCGCGATCGCGACCCGCTGCTGCTGGCCGCCGGAGAGCTGTGAGGGGTAGTTGCCGGCCTTGTCGGCGAGACCCACCCGCTCCAGGAGCTGCCCCGCCCGCTCCCGCGCCTGCGCCCTGCTCACACCCTTGACCTGGACCGGCGCCTCCATGACGTTCTCCAGCGCCGTCATGTGCGGGAACAGGTTGAACCGCTGGAACACCATGCCGATGTCCCGCCGCTTCAGCGCGACCTCGCTGTCCTTCAGCTCGTACAGCTTGTCGCCCTTCTGGCGGTAGCCGACCAGCTCCCCGTCGACGTACAGCCGTCCGGAGTTGACCTTCTCCAGGTGGTTGATGCACCGCAGGAACGTCGACTTGCCCGAGCCGGACGGGCCGATCAGGCAGAAGACCTCGCTGGGCTTCACTTCGAGGTCGATGCCCTTGAGGACCTCGACCGGACCGAAGGACTTGTGGACGCCCTCGGCCTTCACCATCGCCGTACCGGAGCCCGCCCCGGTCGCGTCCTTGGTCACGTTCGCGTCGGCGCTCATGCGTTGACACCTCCGCCCGAGCGGTTGGACAGGGACAGCATGTTCGCCTTGATTTTCTGGAACGGGGTGGGCGGCAGGGCGCGGCTCGAACCGCGGGCGTAGTACCGCTCGATGTAGTACTGCCCGACGCTGAGCACCGAGGTCATGATCAGGTACCAGGCGGCGGCCAGGAAGAGCATCTCGACCGTGGCGCCTGAGGTGGTGCCGATGTCCTGGGAGAACCTCAGGAGTTCGGGATACTGCACCGCTGCGACCAGGGAGGTCGTCTTCAGCATGTTGATGACCTCGTTGCCCGTGGGGGGCACGATCACGCGCATCGCCTGCGGGATCACGATCCGCCGCAGGGTCTTGCCGTGGCTCATGCCCAGGGCGTGCGAGGCCTCGGTCTGGCCCTCGTCGACCGAGAGCAGACCCGCGCGGCAGATCTCCGCCATGTACGCGGCCTCGTTCAGACCCAGACCGAGCAGCGCCGTGAGGAACGGCGTCATGAAGTCGGCCCACTGGTCCTTGTAGATCGGCCCGAGGTTGACGTACTGGAAGACGAAGCCCAGGTTGAACCAGACGAACAGCTGGACCAGGACCGGAGTGCCGCGGAAGAACCAGATGTAGAACCAGGCGATCGACGAGGTCACCGGGTTCTTCGAGAGGCGCATCACGGCCAGGACCACGCCGCCGACGATGCCGATGAGCATCGACAGGAACGTCAGTACGAGGGTCTCGCGGACGCCCTTGAGGATCCGGTCGTTGAAGAAGTAGTCGGGGATGGCGCCCCAGTTGATGTCGCCGTTGGCGAAGGCCCAGACGAGCAGGCCGAAGATGCCGAGGGCGACCACGGCGGCGACGTACCGGCCGTAGTGCCGGACCGGGATGGCTCTGATCGCCTCCGGTCCGGCCTGCGGGGTGTCCGCCGACGAGTCGGTCTTCTTGAAGTCATTCACGGGTGATGCCTTTCAGCGACGTGTCGATGAGCGAGACACGGTCACTTTCCGCCGTTGATCGCGGCCGCTTCGACTGCGCCCGCCTCGACGCCCCACTTCTCGATGATCTTCTTGTACTCGCCGTTCTCGATGATCGCGTCGAGGGCGGCCTTGACGGCGTCGCGCACCTCGGTGTTGGACTTGGCGACCGCGATGCCGTACGGGGCGGCCTCGACCTGTTCGCCGACGAGCTGGAAGTCCTTGCCGCCGCCCGAGGTCTTCACCGCGTACGCCGCGACCGGGAAGTCGGAGGAGCCGGCGTCCGCGCCGCCCGAACGCAGCCGGGTCTGGGCCTGCTGGTCGTTGTCGAAGGCCTCGATGGAGATGGACTTGCCCTTGGCACACTTCTTCGCCTCGGACTTGGCCAGGTCGTGCGAGACGGTGCCGCGCTGGACGACCAGCTTCTTGCCGCACAGGTCGGCCCAGGTCTTGATGCCCTGGTCGTCGCCCTTCTTGGTGTAGATCGAGACACCCGCGGTGAAGTAGTCGATGAAGTCGACACCCTCGCCGACCTTCTTGCCGGTGTCGGCGTCGACACCCTCCTGGCGGTTCTTGGTGTCCGTCATCGCCGACATCGCGATGTCGTACCGCTTGGAGCGCAGGCCGCCGAGCAGCGTGTCGAACGTGCCGTTCTCGAACTCGAACTTCACGCCGAGCTGCTTGCCCATGGCGTCGGCGAGGTCGGGGTCGATGCCCACCGTCTTGCCGGAGTCGTCCTTGAACTCGACCGGCGCGTACGCGATGTCCGAGCCGACCTTGATGACGCCCTTGTCGCGGACGGCCGCGGGCAGCTTGTCGGCCAGCGGGGCCGCGCTGGAGTCCGCGGTGTCGGAGCCGCCGCTGTCCTTGTCCTTGGTCTGGTCACCGCAGCCGGTGAGCAGCAGGGCGCCTGCGACCGCGATCGCACCGACCGCGGCTATCCGGGACTGCGCGGCGGTCGTACGACGGGTGGAGCTTGCGGTCATGGTGGGTTCCTCCGGCGGGTGGGTGGAGTTGCCGATGGGTCGGCAGTAGCCGATGGGTCGACGAGAACACACACCTTCGGGTGTCGCGACCTCGTGTGATTACGGCATCTTGCCATTCGGACTCGACCCTTCAGGGTTCCCGCCATGTCAAAATCGGATAACGGGTGACCCCCGAACCGGACCGAAGCGGTCCGGCTTGACCGGATCTTGTGCGGAAAACCCCCGCGAGAGCCGGAAGATCTGCTGCGAATCCCATGATGTGAGCGACCGCTTCTGGGCACTTACGACGCCATGGCGCCTATCGGCTGCTTATTCGCTAAATGGGCTTTTTCGACACATTCGGTCATGAGTCATGTCACCGGTATGTGACCTTCGTGCTCCGGTATACGGGCCCGGGCTCGCCGGAGTGCGAGCCCCGCCTCTCCGGTGTGTGACCTTCGGCCGCCCACATGTGACCTTCGCTTTATGGACTCGTCCGCGGTGCGGTCCGTCCGGTAAGAAGGATCCTTACACCCCTCATCCGGGGCTCAGGGCGCGTGTGCGGCGCGCCCGTCGCGCATGTTCCGTACTTAACAGTCATCAGGGACACGCGCGGTGCCCGCCCGCTCCTCACCAGGAGCGGCAACCCTCAACCATGAAGACTTAAGGGGTAAAACAAAGTGGCAGCGGAGATCGTCAATCCTCGCAGCGACAGCAGTACGGATCAGGACGGCGGGGCCGAGCCCCTCGATTCCTTCGACCCGGCGTTCGCGCTGCACCGTGGCGGCAAGATGGCCGTGCAGGCCACCGTGCCCGTCCGTGACAAGGACGACCTGTCCCTGGCGTACACCCCCGGCGTCGCGAAGGTCTGCATGGCCATCGCGGAGCAGCCGGAACTCGTCCACGACTACACCTGGAAGTCGTCCGTGGTCGCCGTCGTGACGGACGGGACCGCCGTGCTCGGTCTCGGTGACATCGGGCCCGAGGCCTCCCTCCCCGTGATGGAGGGCAAGGCGATCCTGTTCAAGCAGTTCGGCGGCGTCGACGCGGTGCCGATCGCGCTGGACTGCACGGGCGTCGACGAGATCGTCGAGACCGTCGTGCGGCTCGCGCCGTCCTTCGGCGGCGTGAACCTGGAGGACATCTCGGCACCCCGGTGCTTCGAGATCGAGCGCCGGCTGCAGGAACGGCTGGACATTCCCGTCTTCCACGACGACCAGCACGGTACGGCCGTCGTCACGCTGGCGGCCCTGCGGAACGCCGCGCGGCTGACCGGGCGCTCGCTCGGGCAGCTGCGGGCCGTGATCTCGGGCGCCGGCGCGGCCGGGGTGGCCATCGCCAAGTTCCTCCTTGAGGCGGGGCTCGGGGACGTCGCCGTCGCGGACCGCAAGGGCATCGTGTCCGTCGACCGGGACGATCTGACCCCGGTCAAGCGGGACCTCGCGGTCATGACCAACAAGGCCGGCCTTTCCGGCTCGCTGGAGTCCGCCCTCGCCGGGGCCGACGTCTTCATCGGCGTCTCCGGCGGTACGGTTCCGGAGCCGGCCGTCGCCTCCATGGCCGAGGGCGCGTTCGTCTTCGCCATGGCGAACCCGAACCCCGAGGTGCATCCCGATGTCGCCCACAAGTACGCGGCGGTCGTCGCCACCGGGCGGTCGGACTACCCGAACCAGATCAACAACGTGCTGGCGTTCCCCGGGATCTTCGCGGGGGCGCTCCAGGTGCGGGCCTCCCGGATCACCGAGGGGATGAAGATCGCGGCGGCCGAGGCGTTGGCTGCGGTCGTCGGGGACGACCTTGCCGCGGACTATGTGATTCCGTCGCCGTTCGACGAGCGGGTCGCTCCGGCGGTCACCGCGGCGGTTGCCGCTGCCGCTCGGGCGGAGGGTGTGGCCCGGCGGTAGCCGTTCCGCCTCCCGGCTCCGGCTGTGGGATTCGGGCCCCGTCCTGGTTGGGCGGGGCCCGAATCCTGCTCCCGGAAAACCTTTCGCCGGTGATTCGGCCGAGCGGGTGTGTCCGGGCGCGGGCCCGGTGGGGTCCGGCCGGGGTGCGGTTCGGTGGGGTCAGGCCGGGGTGCTGTGCGGGTTGCGGTTCGGTGGGGTCAGGCCGGGGTGCTGTGCGGGGTGCGGTTCGGTGGAGTCTGGCTGGGGTGTTGTGCGGGGTGCGGTTCGGTGGAGTCTGGCTGGGGTGTTGTGCCGGGTGCGCTCCGGTGGGGGCCGTACGCGCAGTTCCCCGCGCCCCCAAAAAAGCCGGGGCGCAGCCCCGCCCCCAAGGGTGCGCGGAACTGCGCGCTCAGCCACGATGGCGGGGGAGCCGCTGTCTCTTGGGGGCGCGGGGAACTGCGCGAACGGTCTCACCGGTCCGCACCTGAGCGCCGGGTACAGCCCTCACTCCGGGGGCCGCGGGCCGCCGCGTGAGTCGGCGCCCGGTGGGGGGACGCGTGTCACAGACGGGCCCGGTTCCGCCGGAGGCACCCGCGGCCTAGGGTCGGGACATGTTCGCTGCCTACGCCGCCCGTATCGACCGTGACCAGCCCTTGAACGGCCTTGAGTTGGGCGAGCGCCCCGCTCCCGAGGCCCGCCCCGGCTGGACGACCGTGACCGTCAAGGCCGCCTCCCTGAACCACCACGACCTCTGGTCGCTGCGCGGAGTCGGCCTCGCCGAGGACAAGCTGCCGATGATCCTCGGATGCGATGCCGCCGGGATCGACGAGGCCGGCAACGAGGTCGTCCTGCACTCCGTCATCGGTCAGACGGGCCATGGCGTCGGCCCGAAGGAACCGCGGTCCATCCTCACCGAGCGCTACCAGGGCACCTTCGCGGAACAGGTCTCCGTACCCACCTGGAACATCCTCCCCAAGCCCGCCGAACTCTCCTTCGAAGAGGCCGCCTGCCTGCCCACCGCGTGGCTGACGGCCTACCGCATGCTCTTCACCAACGCGGGTGTACGACCCGGTGACTCCGTACTCGTCCAGGGCGCCGGCGGCGGTGTCGCCACGGCGGCGATCGCGCTCGGCAAGGCCGCGGGGCTGCGGGTCTTCGCCACCAGCCGGGACGAGGCCAAGCGCAAGCGGGCCCTGGAGCTCGGCGCCGTCGAGGCCGTGGAGTCCGGAGCCCGCCTGCCGCAGCGCGTGGACGCCGTCATCGAGACCGTCGGCGCCGCCACCTGGTCCCACTCGGTCAAGTCCCTCAAGCCGGGCGGCACCCTGGTCATCTCCGGTGCCACGAGCGGCGACCGCCCCTCGCACGCCGAGCTGACCCGCATCTTCTTCCTCGAACTCAAGGTCGTCGGTTCCACGATGGGCACGAAGGACGAGCTGGAGGACCTGCTGTCGTTCTGCGCCGCCACCGGCGTCCGCCCCGTCATCGACGAGGTCCTCCCGCTGGACCGGGCCCGCGAGGGCTTCGAACGGATGGAGTCCGGCGAACTCTTCGGCAAGGTCGTACTGACCGCACCCTGACACCGCCCGTCACCGACATCGCCTTCCCGCCCGTCACCCTTCCCACCCGTCGGCCCTACCGCGTAGTGCGCCTCCCGCACCCGGGCGTGTCAACCACAGTTGACACGCCCGGGTGTGTCAATCTAAGTTGACATCATGACCGAAGCAACGGATCTCGCCGAGCGCGCGGGCGACCGTGATCCGCGGATCGGGCTGCGAGCCGTCTCCGCGTTGCGGCGACTCCTGGAGCAGCTCGAAGCGGTTCAGGTGCGCAGCGCGCGCAATCAGGGTTGGTCGTGGCAGGAGATCGCCGCGGAACTGGGTGTCAGCAGGCAGGCCGTGCACAAGAAGTACGGGAGGCAGTGATGTTCGAACGGTTCACCAAGGACGCCCGCGCGGTGGTCCTCGGCGCGATCGGCCATGCGGAGAGGCTGGACGCGGAGGCGGTCGAGGAGCAGCACCTGCTGCTGGCGCTCCTCGACCGAGAGGCCAGCCGCGCGTCGTTCGCCCTGACGTCGCTGGGGCTCGGAGGGCGCAGGGAGTCCGTCGAACGGGCTCTGGCCGAGGCGCGCCGTCGCGGCGGGCTCTCCCGCGCCGACACGGACGCTCTCTCGGGGCTGGGCATCGATGTCTCGGCGATCGTCTCCCGGGTCGAGGAGGCCCATGGCGAGGGTGCGCTGGAGTCAACCCAGGGGAACGGGAAGAACGGCGGCAACGACGGTGGGCGTGGCCGGGGCTGGTGGTCCGGCTTCACCGGCGGGCGCCGCCCCTTCGGCCGGGGCGCGCGGGACGTCCTCACCGAGTCCCTGCGCATGGCCGTCGCCCAGCAGGACCGGCACATCGGCGACGAGCATCTCCTCCTCGCCCTCGCCGCCCGCCCCGGCGTCCCCTCGGAGGTCCTGGCCGACCACGGGGTGACCTACACGGCACTGCGGCGCGTGCTGTACGGCGGGGGAGAGGCGAAGGCGGGCTGAGGGAGCGAGGCGGTCCGCGGTGGGCCCGCCTCGTCCCTCGGGGCCACCGCGATCGCCGCGCCCGACCAGCCCGCGGGACGGGTGGGTCGGGCCCGGCGGGCGGGCGACGAACCGACGTTCAGCCCTTGGGCGTCCGCAGCACCGCGCCTATGCGCGCCGCCGCCGACGACAGGTGCCGGCGGGCATCGTGCAACTGTCCCTCCGTCACTCCGTGATCGCGGGCCGCGTCGCGGATATCGTCGCGGAAGCGGTCCAGCAGGCGGTCGAGGTCCCGGGCGGGATCGCCCGTGGAGTCCTCGTGGGCCCAGGAGGGCTCGTAACCGGCGGGAAAGTCCTCGGGAGTGTCCGTGTAGTCGGGGTGCTCCGGGTGCTCGGCGTGCCCGGGCTTCCGCGTCCCTGCCCCGGCACCCGCTCCTGCTCCGGCACCCGCGCCCGGCCGGCCGAAGCCGAAGTCCTTGCCGAACTCCTTGCCGAAGTCCTTGCCGAAATCGCCGAACTCCTTGGCGAGCTCGGTGAGGCCCTCCCGGACGCCCGTCGGCCAGTCGCCCCGGGTGAAGTGGTCCTGCACCTGGTCCTGGACGCGCTTGGCGATGCGCTGCAGCTCTTCCTGTGCCTGCTCCCGGACCCGCTCCTGGGCCTCCTTGGCCTGGTGGCGGGCTCGCTGGGCCTCCTCGCGGGCCCGACGGCTCTCGTCCTTGGCGCGCCGGGCCTGCTCCTTCCACTCCTGCTTGACACGGCGCATCTCCTCCTTGGCGACGCGCCACGCCTCCTTGTCCCCGGGGTCCGTGAAGCCGCCGTGGGCGCCCTCGTGTTCGCCGCGTGCCCTGGCGCCCGCCCCTGTGGAACCGCGCCGCGCCTCGCTCGCCGCGGCCCGCATCTCGCGGCGCAGATCGCCTGCGGCGCCGCGCACATCGGCACGGATCTCCGCGGCCAGCTCGGCGACCGATTCTCGGATCTCCAGCTCCAGATCGGCCAGTTCGCCGCTGCGGTCGGCCAGCTCGGCACGGCCCGCGTCCGTGATCGCGTACACCTTCCGGCCGCCCTCGGTGGTGTGGGTGACCAGTCCCTCGGCCTCCAGCTTGGCCAGCCGGGGGTAGACGGTGCCGGCCGACGGCGCGTACAGCCCCTGGAAGCGCTCCTCCAGGAGGCGGATCACCTCGTAACCGTGGCGCGGTGCTTCTTCGAGCAGCTTGAGGAGGTAGAGCCGCAGGCGGCCATGGGCAAAGACGGGAGCCATGTCAGAGCCCCTTCTGGTGGGTCGGGCCGTCGGGTGATCCGTCGGTGACGTCGGCGGCTGGCTGTTTCGCGGAGATGGATGTCGAATCCGGCGTGGGCGTCGCGTCGGACGTGGGCGTCGCGTCGGACGTGGATGTCGCGTCGGACGTGGACGGGGCTGAGATCGTGTCCTGTGGGTCATCCTCCCCGACGTCGGTGGCCTTCTCGAAATCCGCTTCCTCGTCCCACGGTTCGTCCTCCGCGGGGGGCCTGCGCAGCAGTGCGATCGAACCGGAGAGGGTGGTCGCCTTCAGGCGTCCGGTCCCCGCGCCGAGCCTGCCGGTGATCTTCTTGGCGCCCCACTGGCCGTGGATCCGCAGATCATCGAAGGCGCTGGAGACCGTGCCGCTCGCCGAGTCCACCTCGACCTCCGCGTCGGCCGGATGCGGCAGACGGACGGCGATCTCCCCCGAGATGCTGGTCAGACGGATGTCGCTGGACCGGCCCGCCGGGTCCAGGTCGACGATCACGGAACCGCTGACCGAATCGACCCGAACGGAGGGGCTGGAGCCGTCGATGACGGTCAGGTCACCGGAGACGGAGTTGAGGCGGAGGTCGCCGGTGAGGGCCTGGACCTCCACGTTCCCCGAGACGGTGTCCGCGCGGACCGGGCCGGACAGGCCCACGAGTGTGGTGTCGCCCGAGACGCCCTTCACCACCGCCCGCCCGTCGATGCCGGAGACCACGGCGGTGGCACTCACCACGCCCACCTCGACGCGCGTCCGTGCCGGCACGGCCAGGGAGACCACCGCGCTGCGGCGCCAGCCCTTGCGGTCGAGCCACTTGAGGAAGCCCTTCCAGGGCAGGTCCTCGTACGCCACGGTGAGTGTGCCGTTCTCCTGGGTCACCATCAGGGGTGGTCCCTCTATCGAGGAGACTTCCAGGCGGGCGGGGCCCTCTTCGACGCCCACGACGTTCACCGTGCCGTTGGCGATGCGCACGTGGAGAGCCGTCACCGGTTCGTCGAACGTGAGCTTCCTTGGCTCTGCGACGGACCACTCGGACATGGTGCTGACCTCCTCGGCAGGGGCGGACACGACGACGCGCCATATCGCGTCTCCTGATAGACACGATATATCGCGGCTTCGTGAAGTCAAGGCACTCGATCTGGTGATCCGGGGGGCGTCAATGGTATGAAAAGTGTGCAATTTGGGCCACTGTGGGCCGTCGCGGGGCGTGGGGGTCCCGTGTCTGTCGCTTCGCGGTGGGGGTGTCTCGGTATGTCGCGACGGGGTGTTCTCGCCCCCGCCGCCCCTACCCGTTCCCGTCCCCTGGGGGCTGCGCCCCCAGACCCCCCGTCGGCCTGGACGGCCTCGTCCTCAAACGCCGGACGGGCTGAAGGGGGGGCGCGCCCTCGGACTCCCCGTCGGCCTGGACGGCCTCGTCCTCAAACGCCGGACGGGCTGAAGGGGGGGCGCGCCCTCGGACCCCCCGTCGGCCTGGACGGCCTCGTCCTCAAGCGTCGGACGGGCCTCGGTCCAAGAGGGGTGCGCCCCCGGAGCCTCCGGTCGGCCGGGACGGGCTGGAGGGGGGCGGGGGTGTCTACTCCTCGTCCTCGTCGTCGTCCAGGCGGGCCAGCCAGGTTGCCAGGCGTTCCACCGGGATCTCGAAGTCCGGATTCAGGTCGACGAATGCGCGCAGTTGCTCGGCGAGCCACTCGAAAGTGACCTCCTCCTCGCCGCGCCGCTTCTCCAGCTCTTCGATACCGCGGTCGGTGAAGTACATGCGTGGTGCTCCGTCGTTCTCGCTGAAAGTCTGTACAGCAGGATAGGCGGAGCGCATCCGGGCTTCTGGCGCACACTGGCTCGATGCCCGCCGCGCCGACTGGGTATGTCCTACGGGACGGTAGGGCGTCGAGGGCGGCCCGGCCGCCATCACCGGCCGCGGTGTGACGCCGTGGACCGGAAGGAGGGAGTCAGGGGATGGGCGAACAGGACGACGCACAGGGGGCCGAGGAGCCGCTGCCCGATCTTCTCGCGATGGGACTCGCGGAACTGAGGGCGATCGACCATCCGGTGCTCGCCGAGGTGCTGGCGGAACTTCGGGAACGGGCGGAGCAGCCGAGCGAGATGCTGTGGGGGTTCAACAACGCCTTTTGAAGCGCCGACTGAGCCGTCAGTCGTCCTGCGAGCCGCGAAGGCGCCGGTCGCACCCGCCGGTTCCGGTCGACCTGCTGGTCGAACCGGACAGGTTCGGCCGGGTCACGTTTGTCATGGCAAAGGCGGTGGGAATGGCGCTGCCGAGGCCGCTCGCGAGGAACGCTTGCCGGCACGGCACCGGGTGCCGCGCCAGCAGAGGGCAAGGCGGTCCCATATGCGAACGCGGCACGGGAAGAGCGGGATCCGGAAAGAGAACCCGACACTTTGGGGGTGGCGCGGTGGACGGCCGGGCGGTGTCCGCACAGGTACGCGCTCCCTCCGCTCCATTCCGGCAATTCATCGTAAAAGTTCACGGCAGATGCAACCTTGCCTGCCGTTACTGCTACCTCTATGAGGGCCCCGACCGGACCTATCGGGACCGGCCGGCCACTACGCCGCCCGATGTGCTGGAACGGACCGCGTACCGCATCGCCGAACACGCGGCGGTCCACGGGCTGACTGCCGTCTCGCTGGTCCTGCACGGCGGTGAACCCCTCCTCGCGGGGGTGGAAACGCTCGCCCGCTTCACCACACGTGTCCGCCGGAGCGTCCCCCGCACCTGCACGGTGCACGCCACTGTCCAGACCAACGCCACCCTCCTGACCGGGCAGCGTGTCGATGTGCTCGCCCGCCACGGCATCAGCGTCGGCATCAGCCTCGACGGGGGGCTGCCCGCGCACAACGCCCGACGCGTCGACCACTCGGGCCGCCCGTCCTGGCCGGCCGCGGTACGCGGCGCGCGGCTGCTCGCCGACCACCGTCCGGACGCGTACGCCGGAGTGCTGACGGTGGTCGACCCGGTCACCGATCCCGTCGCCGTCTACGAATCCCTGCTCGCCCTGCGCCCGCCGGCCCTCGACCTGTTGCTGCCGCACGGGAACTGGTCGGCCCCGCCGCCCCATGTCGAGCCGGAGACGGACGGGAAAAGCGGTTCCCGGCCGGTGCGGACGCCGTACGGGGACTGGTTGTGCGCTGTTTTCGACCGCTGGTGGGCCGGGCGACGGAAGGAGACCCGGATACGTCTCTTCGAGGAGTGCATCGCCCTGCTCGCCGGGCTGCCCGCGGCCACCGAGTCGCTGGGCCTCGCCCCGTTCGACGCCGTGGTCGTGGAGACCGACGGAAGCATCGAGCAGGTGGATTCTTTGAAGTCCGCTTTCGACGGCGCCGCCCGGACGGGGCTCGACGTCTTCCGGAACCGGTTCGACGAGGCGCTGCTCCATCCCGGCGTCGCGGCCCGGCAGGCGGGTGCCGCGGGGCTGGGGGCCCGCTGCCGGGCGTGCCCCCTGCTCGCGGTGTGCGGCGGCGGCCACTACGCCCATCGCTACCGTGCCGGAGAAGGCTTCGCGAACCCTTCTGTCTACTGCTCCGACCTGCAACGCTTCATCCGGCATGTGGTCCGGCGGCTCACGGCGGCAACGACAGCCGCATCGGCATCGGACCGCGTCCCGGCCGAACCGGACGTTCACGGAGGAGACACGCCTTGATCCCGTCGGCGCTGACCGAGCGGGCCTTGAGCGAACTGGGCCGCACAGCAGGCGGACCCGACACGCTCGCCCTTCTGCAGAGAGATCAGTACGTACGGCGCCTGCTCCTGCTCCGGGCGATCCTGGACGCCGTCGAGGTGGCCGATCCGGAGGTGTGCCCCCGACCGCTGCGCGACCGGCTGAGGGAGGACTGGTCGTTACTGGAGGAGGCGGACAACGGGACAGGGGCGGAATTCCTGACACATGGTGAGGAAGGCGCCGGCCGCCGGTCCTCCGCCCTTGCCCGGCTCCTCCATCCGCTCGTCGGTCCCTGGGGCCGGAGCTGCCTGCGCGCACTCGGTGCCGTACCCGCCTCCCGTATGACGCGTCGACACCAGGCCGACACCATGCGCCGCGGGCTCGCCCACTTCAGTGCGCTCGCCGCCGCGGCCGCGGTACGGGCCGGGGTGCCCTTCTCCGTACGGCTGACCGCGACCGGCGGCACGTTGTACCTGCCGTCGCTCGGGGCGTTGCGTACGGCTGAGCCGGGGGAGGTGACCGTCGACGTGGTCCACCGTGACGGCCGTACCGTTCTGCGCCGGCACGGCTGTGCCGATGTCGTGGTGCGGGAGAGGAACGGAACCGGAACGGACATCGGCGTCAGTGCGGCCACACACTGCCCGGCCGGCTCCTGGGTTCCGGCCCGCAGCCTGCCGGGTCTGCTGCCCGGCTCCGCTCCCGTTCCCCTCGACGACCTCGATCCCTACCGCATGGTGCACGGCGACCTTCACCGCCAGGGGCTGAGCGGGCCGGCGACTCTTGGCGGGGCCGAACGAAAGCGGTGGCTCCGCTCCTGGGCGGGGGTGCTGCCGATGCTCCGGCTCGGGGGCGAGCACCGGGTCACGGAGGTCGCCGCGCTCCTGCGTTGCCTGGTGCCACTGGTCACACCGGCGGACCCCGGGGGGCCGGGGCGGGCGACGGGAAGCTGCAGCGGGACCCGGCGGGAGGCGTTCGGAGCCGTGCTCAGCAGCACGCCGCCGACCCCCGCCACCTTCGCGGCGACCCTCGTGCACGAGGTGCAGCACGCCAAGCTCGCCGCTCTCAGCGACATGGTGGTGCTGCACCGAGAAGGGCCGCAGGAACGGTACTTCGCTCCGTGGCGGCCGGATCCACGACCGTACGAGGGGCTGCTGCAGGGGGTGTACAGCCATGTGGCGCTCGCGGACTTCTTCCAGAGGTGTGCGCTGACCGTCGCGGCCGGCACCGGACAGCGGGAAGCGGCCTGGCGCGAGCACGCCCGCTACCGGGAGCAGGTGCGGGTGACACTGCCGGTGGTCGCGGGGGCGGGCTCCCTCACGTCGTCGGGGCGCCGGCTGGTCGATCAGCTGGCCGGTGAGTGCGAGCGGATGAGTGAGAATCCCCCTCCCGCCGGTGCGCGGATCCGAGCCGAAGCGGCCGTGAACACCGCTCGCGCGCGCTGGCTGCGCTCCCGTGCGCCCTCCGAATGAGCGAACAAATTGCGTGTCCGAAAGGATATTGCATACCCAAAAGAGTCACAATTGATAGGTAATTGGATGAAAAATGATACGCGTGGGGCGATGTGTTCAAGTTGTGTCAACAGGAGCGCTCGAAACGTCAACTTCCTTTTAAAAAAGGCCTGTTGGTGAGTTCCCGTATGCGTTACAGGCGTCTAGGCTGCACGCGTTTCGAAACGCGGGGGAGGCCGCTGCATGTCTGAAAGCCGCGCGTCGGCCGGAGCGGCTCACAGGCATGCCCGCGAGGACTCCGTCACGATCAGCTTCGCCGGTTACGACCGGGCCTGGGCGGCGTGGATCGGCCACGTGCTCGAACGCCGCGGGCTGCATGTCGTGTACCAGCGGTGGGCGGGTTCTTTGGAGATCCCGCTGTCGGACCACCTGCGGGACCTGAAGCTCGCCCGGGGACGCATCCTCATCATCCTCAGCAAGTGGTACTTCCAGCTCGGACCGCGGACGCACGAGGAGTGGAACATCGCGCTTCGTGAGGTGGTGGCTCCCGATCCGGAGCGGTTCGCCGCGGTTCTGGTCACCGCGGAACCGGTGCCGACGGCGACCGCCGTACTCGCCGCCACGGACCTGAGCGTGGGGTCGGAGGAAGCCGAGCGCCGGGTGTTCGACCGCCTCGACCGGCTGGACCTGCTCCGTCGGCCCGTGCCTGAGCCCCGTGCCGGCGCGCAGCGGGCACCGCGCTTCCCGACCGCCTCTCCGGAGATCTGGGGGCCGACGGTACCGAGCCGCAACACCCGTTTCACCGGACGGGAGGAGCTGCTGAACGACGCGTACGAGCTGTTGCAGGATGCCGAGACGGGCACGGGCGTCGTGACCTTCCACGGCATGCCCGGAGTGGGCAAGAGCCAGCTGGCCGCGGAGTTCGTGTACCGCTTCTGTCTCGAGTACGACGTCGTCTGGTGGGTGCGCGCCGAGACGCGGGCCGTCTACCGGCGCACCCTCGCGGAACTCGCGCCGAGGCTCGGGCTGTCCACCGGCGCCGACTACGGGGAGAGGCTGCGCGCGGTGCGTGACGCGCTGCGCCGGGGCACCCCGTACGTGAAGTGGCTGCTGGTCCTGGACGGCGCCGACGAACCGGAGCAGATCTCGGGTCTCGTGCCGACCGGCACCGGCCACGTCCTGATCACTTCGCGCAACCCGCAGTGGCGGGAACACAACAGCCGGCTGCTGGAAGTGCCGGTGTACGACCGCGAGGAGTCGGTGGCCTTCGTCAGCCGCCGTGCCCCGCGGCTGACCAGGGTTGAAGCGGGTCAGCTCGCGGAAGCGCTGGAAGACCTCCCCCTGGTACTGGACCAGACCGCCGGCTGGCTCAACGACTCCGACATGTCCGTCGCTCAGTACGTCGAGCTGCTGGCCGGCAACATCGATCAGAACGTGGTGCGCGTGTCCGCTGACTTCCCCATGCCCTTCCAGCGTGCCTGGTCGATACTGCTCAAGAAGCTGTACGAGGCGGTTCCGGAATCGGTTGACCTGTTGCGGCTGAGTTCTTTTTTCGCGCCGGGACTCATTCCCGTGAGCCTGCTCAGGAAGGTGTCGACCGACGGCCTGCCCGAACGGGTCACCAGTCTGCTGAAGGACCAGCAGGTGTGGGCGAAAGCGGTCGGACAACTGCAGCGCTATTCCGTCATCCCCGAGGAACCCCGGGCTGTCGAGGCCGAGGAAGCCGACGAGGTCGACGCCCCGGACGAACCCTTCTACCTGCACCGGATGGTTCACCAGATCGTGCGCCAGAACATGCCGGACGAGGATCGTGCGCTCTTCGTCGACGTGGTGCGACGGGCGCTGGTGACGGCTGACCCGAACAGCCCGGACAACCGCGGATCGTGGGACAGCTACGCCCAACTCGTGCCACATCTCAAGTACGCGGATGTACTGGGAAGCAAGGACCGCGGGGCGCAGCGCCTCATTCTCAACAGCCTCCGCTACATGTACAGCTCGGGTGAGTACGCGACCGGTATCGAACTTGGTGAGCGTGCCGTGGAGGCATGGCGCGCCCTGCTCGGTGAGAACCACCCGAAGGTCTGGGACGCGGCTCACCACTACGCCAACCTCCTGCGTGCGGTGGGCGACTACCAGCGCTCGGAAACCCTCGTGCGCGAGGCTGTGGAGTACCTGAAGGAGGCGCAGGGAGAGGATTCGTTGGCGTACCTGCGCGCGGTCAACGGGCTGGGGGCCGACCTGCGCGCGCTCGGCCGGTACGAGGAATCACTGGAACTCTCCCGGTGGTCCGCCCGGATGTGCCGCAGCTCGCTGAGCGAGAACTCCGTGACGACCTTGCGCGCCGAGAACAACATCGCGGTCTCCCTGCGCCTTCTCGGCCGGTACGAGGAGGCGCGGGAACAGGACCGGCGCACGTGGGAGGAACTGCGGGTGAAGCGGGGGCCGGGGCACGCGGAGACGCTGTGGTCCGAGAGCCGCTACGCGTTGGACCTCCGCCTGCTGGGCCAGTACAAGATGGCCGTATCGATCCAGCGGGAGAACGCACGTGAGTTGAGGAAAGCCGTAGGAGCCGACCACAGCTGGACTCTTCTGGCCGAGCACAACCTGGCACTGTGTCTGTACGACGGCGGAGACCGGCGAGAAGGCGGAGCACTCCTCGCCGGCCTGCGGGAACGCAGCGAGCGCGTCCTGGGGGAGACGAATCCGTCCACACTGATCATCACGTCCAGTCACAGTTGTTTCGTCCGTCGTCACGGTGAGATCGACGAGGCCCGTGCTTCCAGCGAATCCGTGCTCGCCCGCTACGAGGTGATGCTGCCCGACGGGCATCCCTGCATCGCGGGGGCCCGGGCGAACCACGCACTGGTCCTCCACGAGGTGGGTGAACGCGATCAGGCCCACGCATCGGCCGAACAGGCGCTGACAGGCCTGACCGCCGCCGTGGGCAAGGACCACCCCTGGACGCTGGGCTGTGCTGTCAACGCCTCCGCGGTACGCAAGACCATGGGAAACTTCGACGGGGCAGCCGAACTCAGCTCCGGCACCGTCGCCAGGGCCACCGAGACCCTGGGCCGCACTCATCCCCTGACCCTCTGCGCACGCGTCGCTCACGCGGACGACCTGCGGGGTCTCAGAAGCAGCCGGCAGGCTGACAAGATCGAGCAGGAAGCGCTGACGGACCTGACCGCCACTTTCGGCGCCCAGCATCCCCAGGTGGTGTCCGCCCGTTCCCGCAGACGGCCCTTCTGGGACTTCGAACCGCAGAACACCTGAGCCGGAGAAGTGAACTCTCCGACGTATACCTTCATATGCACCGGGGAATGAAGCCAGTTCCCGTCCGACAGCCGACAGTCAACAACCGCAGAAAACCGGAGAGTTGAACCGGGGGGACGTGTGGTGATTCTGGTGGGCCCCGTTCCGGCGGGCGCGGACGGACCCATTCCCGTCCAGGTCGAGGTGGATCTCGATCCGGGCGCCGGGGGCGGTCCCGACGGCGGCCTCGCGGCCGTCTACGGGGACGAGGAGGTCAGGGGGCGGGCCGCCCAGCGTGTCGTGGAGGTGGCCCACGACGCCTACACGGACGGGCTGGACCTGGCCCGGCGGTGCGCCGCGCAGGCCGTCGGCCGGTTCGCCGAACTGACGGACGACCTGCGGCCGGACGAGATCGAGATGCAGTTGTCCATAAAGGTCGACGCGGGAGTGGCGGCGTTGGTCACCAGCAGGGCCGAAGCACAGCTGCAGGTCACGTTCCGGTGGCGGACCGCCGCCCCGGCCGAGGCGTTACCGGGCAGCGAAGGGGGAACCGACTCGTGAGCCGTACGACCGGAGCCATACGCATCCTTCCCTACAGCCGTGTGGTGGGGCAGAACGACCTCAAGCTGGCGCTCGAACTGAATTACGTGGCACCGCGCATCGGCGGTGTCCTCATGGCCGGGGCGCGGGGCACCGCCAAGTCCACGATCGTCCGTGCCTTCGCGCTGATGGCGCACGCGGAGCTGCCCGTCACCCTACCCATCAACGCCACCGATGACCGGGTGGTCGGCGGCTGGGAGCTGGAGGCGCTGATGAGGGGCGAGGCCCGCCCCCAGCCGGGACTGCTCGAAGAGGCCGCCGGGAAAGGGCTCCTCTACATCGACGAGGTCAACCTGCTCGACGACCACCTCGTCAACGTCATCCTCGATGTCGTCTCCACCGGCGTGCTGTCCGTGCAGCGGGAGGGGCTCGCCACCGCCCGGCAGGTCTCCTTCGGCCTGGTGGGCACGATGAATCCCGAAGAGGGCTGGCTGCGGCCGCAGTTGCTCGACCGGTTCGGGCTCATGGTCGCCGCCCAGCAGCAGGACACGGAAGCCCGGCACCGGACGATAAAGACCGTGCTGACCTTTGACGAGGAGCACAAGAAGGACGAGTCGCCCTGGCTGGCCGAGGCCGCGCGGGACAACGCCGCCACCCGGGACCGGCTGCAGCGCGCCAGGGACCGGGTGGACACGGTGCGGGTCCCGGACGACGCGGTCCATCTGTGCGCCCAGGTGGCCCAGCGGGTGGACGCCGTCGGACAACGCGGGGAAATCGTGGCGACGCTGGCGGCCCGTGCGCTCGCGGCCCTGGAAGGCGCGGACGTTGTAGAGCCCGGCCACCTCAGGCAGGTACTGCCGATGGCGTTCCGGCACCGCCGACCCGAGACCGCCCACGGTGGCACGTTCGAGTGGGTCTCCGACGACGAGGCCCGTGTCAAGGACCTCTTCGACGCGGGCTGAGACAGACGATGTCCACCGAGCCGCCGAACGACATCGATCCGCGCACCGGCACCGAGCCGGAGCGCGAGGCACGACAGGAGCAGGGGGAACAGCCGGACGGCCTCGCGCTGCGCCTGTGCCGGGCCCTCGTCTGCGCCGCGATCGACCCCGCGCTCTGCAGTGTGCTGCTGTTCGACCTGGAACCCCAACTGCTCGACCCGGTGGCCCGCCTCTTCCGCCGCATCCTGGCCGGTGCGGGGCGGCCGGAAGCCCCGCTGGTCATGCTGGGCGCCACCAGCCGGGACGAGGACCTGTGGACCAGGGCCCTACTGCGACAGGAGGCCGACGGCATCGCCTTCCACATGCAGCCGGGTCCGCTCATCCAGGCGGACGACCGGCCCGGGACGCCTCCGCCCGTGGTCGCCGTGCCGGACCTGTGCCGTCTGAGCGTCGCCGGAATGCGCGCCGCCGTCCAACTGCTGGGTGCGGACGTGGCGGTGGTCGAGCACGCCGGGCTGAGCCGGACCGCCCGGCCCCGGGCCCGCTGGCTGGCGGCCTGCGGATCGGCCGACGCCGGCCGGGTCGGCAACCACCTGCTCGACCGGTTCGCCATCCGGCTGCCCGCCGCTGGTCTTCGGCTCCCCGACGTGGAGGGGCTGCTCGGCTCCCTGCCGCCGGACTGGCTCGACAGTGCCGCCCGGGCCGCCGGCGGACAGGACGCACCCGCCGTCACCGTGACCGACGAGGTGATCACCCACGTCGGCCGTCTCCTCGGTCCGGACACCGGCGTGCGCAGACAACTCGCCCTCGCCCGGCTGGCCCGGGCGCTCGCCGCATTGCAGGGAGAACAGACGGCCGGTGTCGCACACTGCGACGAAGCGGCCCGGCTCATGGGCCTGACCGCCACCGAGTCGCCGCAGCCGCCCGAACCGGAGCCCGGTCCGGCACGTCCCGCGCCGGTTCCGCGGCGCCCCGTGCCGCAGCCGAGCGGCGACACCGTGCGACGCGGACAGGGCGACCAGGCCGAGCGCCGTTGGGCCGAACCCGGGCAGACGCTGCTGGAGACCGAGCCGGCCGAGGGCGTCGGCAGTGCCCCGGGCGTCACTCCGGCGGTCTTCGGCACGCCCTATCCGGAGGACCGGGCGGACGTGCCGCCCGACTTCGCCCCGCTGCGCAGCCCGTGGCAGCGGACGACAGGCACGGACCCCCGGCGCGGAGTCGTCATCGGGTCACGACGGGCCCGGGACCTGAACGATCTGGCCTACGTGCGTACCGTGCGGGAGGCCGCGGTGCACCAGCGCGTCCGGCGTGCCGAAAGCTTCACGGTCACACCCGCCGACCTGCACAGTCATGTCCGGGCCGGAGCCCCGGAGCGCCTCCTGGTCCTGGTCCTGGACCATACGTGCCGCGGGGACTGGGACTGGCAGGACGCGCTCACCCCGTACCTCCAGTGGGCCTACACCATGCGTGCCGCCGTTCATGTCGTGGAGGTCGGCGGCGCGCGGGCGGCGGACGAACTGAAGGCGGAGTCCTTCGCCCTGCGCAGCGTGCTCGACCCGCGGCTCCTCGCCGCCCTCTACCGGCCGCCGGGCCGTGCGAGCCCGCTCGCCCACGGCATCGAACAGGCGGCACGGGCCCTGCGCCGTGCCTTCCGGCAGCACGGCAGCGGTCTCGCCGAGGCATGGCTGGTCGTGGTCACGGACGGGCGCGGCAACGTCCCGCTGCGCGCCAGTCACACGGGGAGGCTGGTCGGCCCGGTGGGCGCCGAAGGGGTGGAGGACGCGTTGGACGCCGCGACGGACGTCAGGGGCATGGACCGCACCCGGTTGCAGACGGTCGTGGTCGACGCGGGGCGCGAACCGTACGGGAACCTGCCCTCCGCCCTCGCGGGCATGCTGGGCGCCACCGTGGTCGAAGGGCGCGGCAGGAACCAGAGCACCGGCAGCGGCCAGGACACCGGCCGGGGAGGGGGTGCCGGTGAGTGGTGAGCCGCCGCGCGGTCCTCGCTGGCTGACGGGCGCGGGCAGCGCGATCCGCCGGACGCCCTTGTCCCGCCCCATGGACACCGTGCGCCGCGAGCTCCCGTCGCTGCTCCACCCGCTGCGTCCGCCGGACGCCCCGGTCGGCGTGGGCAGTGTCGACGCCAGGCTCCACGAGCGGCTGGAGGAGGGGTACGCGGTGCTCCGCGTCGACCGTGCCGCGGGCGCGGACGGACGGGACGGCTACCGGTTCCGCGGCTGGTGCGGCGACCTCAAGGTCAGCTGCGCGCCGGGGCCGACCCGGCTCACCGCTCCGGCCGTCGGCCTGGGCAACCTGACGCAGCACGGCCTGTACCCCTCCGAGATCCTGCGGGGGATCCAGCACTGGTCGGGGAACCAGGGCGAACTGGCCGCCTGGATCAACAGCGCCCGCGTCCAGCACGGCGACGCGCTGCGCCTCATCGTGTGGGACGACACCGGATACGAACTGCCGTGGGAGGCGTTCTGGGTGCCGCCCGACCAGGAACACGGCCTGCCGGGCGGTCTGCTGGGCGCCCTGCTCGTCCTGACCCGCTGGACCACCGTGCACGACGGCGACCAGGGCCTGCCGCGTCCCACCGGCGAGTGCCGCGGCAGTGTCCTGGCCTACCTCCACCGGGACATGACCGACGACTCGGACGTCTTCGCGCCGTACCTGCACCGGACGCATCCGGAGATGACCTCCTTCCTGCAGGCGCTCGACGCCACGGACCGGGAGGATCCCACCGGCCTGGTCTACATGGGCTGCCACGGCACCTACGGCGACGCCGTCATGAGCCTCACGCTCGCGGAGCGCACCTGGGCGGAGTACAACAGCGAGGGCATGCGGGTACTGGGCAGGGACCGGTCCCTGGTCTGCCTGAACGCCTGCCACTCCGGACGCTTCGTCAACAACCTCGGACAGGGCGAGAACGCACTGCGCGGATTCGCCGAACTCTTCCTGCGCAAGAGGGCGGGCGGCTGCATCGTCACTGCCGGCGAGGTGGGGGACCAGGACGCACGCGTGCTGATCAAGCGTCTGATGCGCCAGGTTGCCGGGCGGCCGGACCTCCCGGTCCCGGAGAGCCTGCGGGCCTTCAGGGCCGAGGCCCTGGGAAACTTCGGCGGCCTGGCGGGGATCCCGACAACGCGCAACGATGACGGTCACGTGGACGCGGTCGGTCAGAAGCGGGTCATGCGGCTGCTGTATGCCTTCACCTTCCAGTACTACGGTCATCCGCTCACCACACTGCGACTCGTCACCGAGAGAGGGCACAGCGCCTGGGGAGAGGGTTCGTGATGAACCTCGACGACCACACCCTCCTGATCGAACCCGTCGTGGCCTGGCCGCGGGAGGCCGAGACGCAGTGCGAGTACCTGGTCACCGTCGACCTGCGGGGCCCGCTGTCCGAGAACGGTGGCACGGGCGGCCACTGGCCCTACCCCGACGAGGAATTCACCTTCACCGTCGCCCTCGACGGCTCGCCCTACTTCGTCTGCACCGCCCTCGACGAGCCGAGTGTCGTCCTGCACCGGTTCGGCGGTACGTACGGACCGGTCCGCTTCCGGGTCTCGACCGGGCGGGCGACCGGACACGCGTCGCTGTGGCTGACGGTCAACAACCAGTGGGGCGTACCGGTCCGCAAGGCCGAACTGCTGTCGGAGATTCGTGAACGCGTGCCCGGCAGCGCACCGGCCGCCCGGCTGGCGGAGGTCATGCGGGAGCGGACGTCCGCGGCCGGCCTCGTGCCCTCCCCCCGGTCGCCGGAGCGATCCGGTGACCCGGTCGGGCCCGAGGACCGCACGGCCGACGACCGCCGCCGGCCGGTCGGCCGACGCACGTCCCCCGACACCCGGCCGGAACTCGTGCCGCCGGGCAGGCCGCGGCGACTGCGCACCGGACGGCAGACCGTCACGCTCAGCTTCTCGGGCGTCCACCGGCCCTGGGCCGACTGGATCGGGCACCGTCTGGAGCGGCGCGGCCACCGGGTCGTGCACCAGCGATGGGGCCCGCCGGCCGGTGTGTCCCTCGAGGAGTCACTGCGCGACCTCCTGCTGGCACCGGGACCCGTCCTGCTGCTCCTGAGCGACCAGTTCTTCAGGCTCGGCGCCCGCACGGCCCGGGAGTGGGACGCGGCCCTGCGCGCGGTCGTCTTACCGAACGCGCGGCGCATCGCGGCGGTGACCGTGGCCCCCTCGGCCCCGCCCACCGGGGCGGCCGTGCTCGATGCGGTCACGCTCCACGACGTGGGCGCCGAAGAGGCCGAACGGCGCCTCCTGGACCGCCTCGACCTGCCGTCCGATCCCTTTCCCGAGTCGTCCGACGACGAGCGGCCCGGCCCGGCCTTCCCCGTGCACACCCTCCGGGTGTGGGGCCGGGTTCCCGAGCGCAACGACCGCTTCACCGGCCGACTGCCACTGCTCAACACGGTGTACGAGGCGCTCCAGCGCGAGAGCCGGGTCACCCTGCACGGCCTGTCGGGCGTGGGCAAGACCCAGCTGGCCGCCGAGTACGCCTACCGCTTCTCCTCCGGTTACCACGTGGTGTGGTGGGTGCACGCGGGCAGCCGGGCCGCGTTCCGGCAGGGACTGGCCGACCTGGCCCCCGAACTGGGTCTGCCGACCGGGGCCGAGTACGGCGAGCGGCTGCGCGCGGTGCGGGACGCACTGCACCGCGGCGACCCGTATCCACGATGGCTGCTCATCCTGGACGGTGCCGACGAACCGGACGAGATCAGGGACCTCGTACCGACCGGCCCCGGACACGTGCTCCTCACCTCCTGCAACCCGGACTGGGGCACGCGTCCCGGCGCCATGGTGGAGGTCTCCGGCTACGAGCGTGACGAATCGGTGGCGTTCATCCGGCGGCGGGCGCCCCGTCTGACGGAGCCGGACTCCCACCAGCTGGCCGAGGCACTGGGAGACCTGCCCCTGGTCCTCGACCAGACCGCGGGCTGGCTGGAGGAGTCCGGTATGCCGGTCGCGGAGTACCTCGAACAGCTCCTGGCGGGGGACGCGGAGGGAGACCCGGGCCGGGACACCCTGGTCCAGGTGTCGGCGGACTTCCCGATGACCTTCCGGTCCGCCTGGACGTTCCTGCTCGACAAGGTCCGCGAGACCTCACCGGACTCCGTGCAACTGCTCCGGCTGTGCACGTTCTTCGCCCCCGACGCGGTGCCCGTAAGGCTGCTGCGCGGCACTCCGGCCGACGGACTGCCGCCGGCCGTCGCAAGGCTGCTGACGGACGATGTCAGCTGGGACCGCGCCGTCGAACAGCTGCGGAAGTACTCGGTGGTCCGGGTCGAGCACCCGCCGCAGGACCCGTCGAACGAGTTCCTCACCGTGCACCGGATGGTCCACCGCACCGTCCGGCACGACATGTCCCCGCGCGACTACGCGGACTGCGCCGAGGTGGCTCGCCGTGTGCTGGTCGGGTCGGACCCGGGCAGCCCCGAGGAGACCGGGGCGTGGCGGCGGTATGCCGAACTCGTCCCGCACCTGGAACACGCCGACCTGCTGGCGCGCACGGATCAGGACGTCCAGGAGTTCGTTCTGCACTGCCTCCGCTACCTCTACCTCTCGGGCGAGAACGACACGGGCGTCCGATTCGCCGAGCAGGCACTGGAAGTCTGGCAGGAGGGCCAGGACGAGCACTCCGAACGGCTGTGGGACCTCGGCCACCACTACGCCAACCTGCTGCGCGCCATGGGCGCGTACGAGGACAGCGAGATCGTGGACCGTGCGGCGGTCGAGGAGCACCGTGTGACCGGCGGCGTCCAGGGATACCGATATCTGCGTGCGGTCAGCGGCCTCGCCGCCGACCTGCGGGCGCTCGGCCGCTACGAGGAGTCGCTGCACCTGTCGGACGAGGTCTGCGGGGGGTATGCGCAACTGCGCGGGGAGGACCACCCCGCAACCCTCGGGGCCCAGAACAACAGGGCCGCCTCGCTCCGTCTGCTCGGCCGCTACGAGGAGGCACTGGAGATCGGCCGACGGGTGTTCGGTCTGCGCGGCGAAATCCTGGGCCCGCACCACTTCCTGACTCTCTACAGCGAACTCTGGTCCGTGATCGACCTCCGTCTGCTCGGCCACCACCGGGAGGCTCTGCAGATCCAGCGGGAGAACACGGCTCGGTGCCGGGAGGTTCTGGGCGACGACAATCCGCAGACGCTGTGGGCCGTCTACAACCTGGCCCAGTGCCTGTACCGCACGGACGACCACGGGGCCGCGGGGGAGCATTTCGCCACCGCGCGCGCCAAGAGCGAACGGGTCCACGGCAAGCGGCACTCGGCGACGTTGGTCTTCGCCACGGCCCACAGCTGTTTCCTGCGCGAACACGGAGACGTCGACCGGGCGCGCACACTCAGCGAACGCGCGGTCGGCCGGTACGAGCGTCTGCTCGGACCGGACCACCCGTTCGTCGTCGGTGCCCGGAGCAACCAGGCCCTCATCCTCCGCGCCGTCGGCGAACGCACACAGGCCCGCAACCTCGCCGAGCAGGCGCTGGCCGACATGACGAACGCCGTCGGACCCGACCATCCCTGGGCCCTCGGCTGCGCGGTCAACGTGGCGATGACGCGGCACCTCACCGACCGTGTCGAAGCGGCCGTCGCGTCGAGCCAGGACACGGCGGAACGGGCCGGCCGGGTGCTGGGCCCGGACCATCCGCTGACCCGGGTAGCCCGCCGTGCTCTCGACCTCGATCTGCGCACCTTGCGGGGTGAGGACATGCTCGACCCCATAGACCGGACATGCCTGTACTGGAACTTCGAACCTCTCAGCATCTGACAGAGGTGTCGTACGGCTGGGCATGAACGGAGGGCCCGCCCCCGAACCGAAGCTCGGGGCCGGGCCCTCCGGTCGTACGACCGCGTCCGTACGCTACGGATCAGGCGTCCGACTGCGGATCAGGCGTCGAACACCTCACGCACCAACTGCTCCTGCTCCGCCTGGTGGCGCTTGGCCGAGCCGACCGCCGGGGACGAGCCCGCCGGGCGGGAGATGCGGCGGAGGCGCTCCCCGTGGGGGACGTCCGCGCCGACCGCCAGGTCCAGGTGGTCGATGAGGTTCAGGGCGATGAACGGCCACGCGCCCTGGTTCGCCGGCTCCTCCTGGGCCCACAGGTACTTCTCGGCGTTCGGGTACTTGGCGATCTCCGCCTGGAGCTCCGCACCCGGGAGGGGGTACAGGCGCTCGATGCGGATGACGGCCGTGTCCGTGATGCCGCGCTTCTTACGCTCGGCGTCGAGGTCGTAGTACACCTTGCCCGCGGTGAAGACGACCTTCTTGACGGCCGCCGGGTCCACCGAGGAGTCGCCGATGACGGGGCGGAAGCCGCCCGTCGTGAACTCCTCCGCCTTCGACGCGGCCGCCTTGAGGCGGAGCATCGACTTCGGGGTGAAGACCACCAGCGGCTTGTGGTGCGGGTTGTGCACCTGCCACCGCAGGAGGTGGAAGTAGTTCGACGGGAGCGTCGGCATGGCGACCGTCATGTTGTTCTGCGCGCACATCTGGAGGAAGCGCTCCGGGCGGGCGGACGAGTGGTCCGGGCCCTGGCCCTCGTAGCCGTGCGGGAGAAGCAGCGTGACGCCGGACGTCTGGCCCCACTTCTGCTCCGCCGACGAGATGAACTCGTCCACCACCGTCTGGGCGCCGTTGACGAAGTCGCCGAACTGCGCCTCCCACATCACGAGGGACTCGGGACGCGCCAGCGAGTAGCCGTACTCGAAGCCCATCGCCGCGTACTCGGAGAGAAGTGAGTCGTAGCAGTTGTAGCGGGCCTGGTCCTCCGAGAGGTACTGCAGCGGAGTGAAGTCCTCCGCCGTCTCCCGGTCGATCAGGACCGCGTGGCGCTGGCCGAACGTGCCGCGGCGGGAGTCCTGGCCCGAGAGGCGCACCGGGGTGCCCTCCAGGAGCAGGGAGCCGATCGCGAGCGTCTCGCCCATGCCCCAGTCGATCGTGCCGTCCTCGACCATCGCCGCGCGGCGCTGCAGCTGGGGCAGCAGACGCGGGTGGACGGTGACGCGCTCGGGGATGTTGACCTGGGACTCGGCGATCCGCTTGACGACCTCCTGGGAGACGGCCGTGGTGACCGCCACCGGGAACTCCGGCTTCACGTCCGGGGCGTGGGACTCACCGGGCGCGGAAGCGGCTTCGCGGACCTCCGTGAAGACCTTCTCCAGCTGGCCCTGGTAGTCCTGCAGCGCCTGCTCGGCCTCTTCCAGGGTGATGTCGCCCCGGCCGATCAGCGACTCGGTGTAGAGCTTGCGCACCGAGCGCTTCTTGTCGATCAGGTCGTACATCAGCGGCTGGGTGAAGGCCGGGTTGTCCGACTCGTTGTGACCGCGGCGGCGGTAGCAGATGAGGTCGATCACGACGTCCTTGTTGAACGCCTGGCGGAACTCGAAGGCCAGGCGCGCGACGCGGACGACGGCCTCGGGGTCGTCGCCGTTCACGTGGAAGATCGGCGCCTCGATCATGCGGGCCACGTCGGTGGCGTACATCGAGGAGCGGGACGACTCGGGAGCCGCCGTGAAGCCGACCTGGTTGTTGATGACCACGTGGACCGTGCCGCCGGTGCGATAGCCCCGCAGCTGCGACATGTTCAGGGTCTCGGCCACCACGCCCTGGCCCGCGAAGGCCGCGTCACCGTGCAGGGCGACGGGCAGGACGGTGAAGTCCGTGCCGCCCTTGTTGATGATGTCCTGCTTGGCGCGGGCGACGCCCTCGAGGATCGGGTCGACCGCCTCGAGGTGCGAGGGGTTGGCGGCCAGCGAGACCTTGATCTGCTCGCCGTCCAGGCCCGTGAAGACACCTTCGGCGCCCAGGTGGTACTTGACGTCGCCGGAGCCGTGCATCGACTTCGGGTCGAGGTTGCCCTCGAACTCCCGGAAGATCTGCGCGTACGACTTGCCGACGATGTTCGCGAGGACGTTCAGGCGGCCGCGGTGGGCCATGCCGATGACGACCTCGTCGAGACGCGACTCGGCGGCGGAGTCGAGCACCGCGTCGAGCAGCGGGATGACGGACTCGCCGCCCTCCAGGGAGAAGCGCTTCTGGCCGACGTACTTCGTCTGCAGGAAGGTCTCGAAGGCTTCCGCCGCGTTCAGCCGGCGCAGGATCCGCAGCTGCTCCTCGCGCTCCGGCTTGGAGTGCGGGCGCTCGATGCGGTCCTGGATCCACCGGCGCTGCTTCGGGTCCTGGATGTGCATGAACTCGACGCCCGTGGTGCGGCAGTACGAGTCGCGCAGCACACCGAGGATGTCGCGCAGCTTCATCAGGGACTTGCCCGCGAAACCGCCGACCGCGAACTCGCGCTCCAGGTCCCACAGGGTGAGCCCGTGCTCGGTGATGTCCAGGTCGGGGTGCTTGCGCTGGCGGTACTCCAGCGGGTCGGTGTCGGCCATGACGTGGCCGCGGACCCGGTAGGAGTGGATCAGCTCGAAGACGCGGGCGGCCTTCGTGACGTCGTCGTCGTGCGAGGCGTCGATGTCCTTGAGCCAGCGGACCGGCTCGTACGGAATGCGCAGGGCCTCGAAGATCTCGTCGTAGAAGCCCTGCTCGCCGAGGAGGTAGTTCGCGACGACGCGCAGGAACTCGCCGGACGCGGCGCCCTGGATGACCCGGTGGTCGTAGGTCGACGTGAGCGTCATGACCTTCGCGATGCCGAGCTTGTTCAGGGTGTCCTGGGACGTGCCCTGGAACTCCGCCGGGTAGTCCATCGAACCGACGCCCATGATGACCGACTGCCCGGGCATCAGACGCGGGACCGAGTGGACGGTGCCGAGGCCACCGGGGTTGGTCAGCGAGACCGTGACACCGGTGAAGTCGTCCATCGTCAGCTTGCCGTCACGGGCCCGGCGGACGATGTCCTCGTAGGCCTGCCAGAACTCGAAGAAGTTCAGCGTCTCGGCCTTCTTGATGCCCGCGACGACCAGCTGGCGGTCGCCGTTGGGCTTCACCAGGTCGATGGCGAGGCCGAAGTTGACGTGCTCCGGCTTGACCAGCGTCGGCTTGCCGTCCTTCTCCGTGAAGGAGTAGTTCATCGACGGCATGGCCTTGATGGCCTGCACCATCGCGTAGCCGATGAGGTGGGTGAAGGAGATCTTCCCGCCCCGGGCACGCTTCAGGTGGTTGTTGATGACGATGCGGTTGTCGAAGAGCAGCTTCACCGGGACCGCACGCACGGACGTGGCCGTGGGGACCTCGACGGAGGCGTTCATGTTCTTCGCGACCGCGGCGCTCGGGCCGCGCAGCGTCACGTACTCCGGCCCGCCCGGGGACGCGGTGGCCTCCGACGCGGGCGCCTTCGCGGCGGCCGGCTTGGCCGCGGCGGGCTTCGCCGGTGCGGCGGCCGGAGCCGCCGCCTTGGCCGGTGCGGCAGCCGCTGGCTTCGCGGCGGCCGGTGCGGCCTGAGCCTGCGCGGGGGCCTGGGCCGGAGCGGCCTGGGCCGGCGGCGCGGCGGGGGCGGCCGGAGCTGCCTTCGCCGCCGCCTGTGGGGCGGTGGTTCCCGCGGCCCCCGCGGCCGCGGTACCCGCCGGAGCCGAGGCGGCCACGCCGCCGGGCTTGTAGTCGGCGAAGAAGTCCCACCAGGCTCGGTCTACCGAATTCGGGTCCTGGAGGTACTGCTGATAGATCTCGTCGACGAGCCACTCGTTGGGCCCGAAAGCAGCCGCGGGGTTCTTCCCGGGCTGGTCCTCGGTCGAGACGCTCGATGAGTTACTGGGGGACTGTGGCGACACGGCGGCAACCGCCCTCTTCCGCTTCACAAGGTGATGGACAGCGGGAATAAAGGCTACGCCCCCTGGACCGGCTAGGTCAGGCCGGGCCTGGTCATCGTCGCGTAAGTCACATCGAAAAGCGTGTTTCGGCGTTGGAAATGGCGGGAAACAAGCGAGGTTCCGATGTAAAACGAACGCGCCGACCCGGGGCTGCGACCTCGAAAGGCCGAACCCCCGTGCCAGGAACGCACGATGACACGTGTCCTGCTGCACCATCACGTGGATCTTGGGCTCTCGCTTCGAACCCTACGTCAACCTGTCCAACGAGGGCACTCCCGGAAGAGTGACCTGGATCCGGCAGCCGCGCTGGGATTCGGCCACGCCGATCCGGCCACCGTGCAGATCCACCGCCCAGCGGGCGATCGCCAGCCCCAGACCCGTACCGCCGTCGCTGCCCGGGCCGTGCGGCGCGACGACCCCGCCGCGGTTGAACCGCTCGAAGACGCGGTGCCACTCCGAGCGCGGGATGCCGGGGCCCTCGTCCAGGATCTCCAGGTCCAGGGACTCGGGACCGTCGCCGCGCCGGGCCTTCACCGTGACGCGGCCGTGCGGCGGGCTGTGCTTGACCGCGTTGTCGATGAGGTTGGCGACGACCTGGTGGATCCGCTCCGGGTCCGCGTGCGCGGTCAGCTCGGGGGGTGACACGTCGAGGTGCAGATGGACGTCCGTACGCGTGTGGCTGCCGGAGCCCGACGCGATGCCCGCGCGCGCGGAGGCCACCATGTTGGCCTCCTTCAGCACCCCGGACAGGTACGGCCACACCTCGAAGCGGCGCTTGCGCAGCGGTACGACGCCGTTGTCCAGGCGGGAGAGGTCGAGAAGCGTCTCCACCAGCCGCCCGAGCCGCTCCGTCTGCTTCAGGGCCGTGCGCATCGTCTCGGGATCGGCGGCGGAGACACCGTCCACCACGTTCTCCAGGACCGCCCGCAGGCCCGCGATGGGGGTGCGCAGCTCGTGCGAGACATTCGCCACGAGCTCCTTGCGCTGCCGTTCCTGGGCTTCCAGGTCGTCGGCCATGCGGTTGATCGTCTGGGCCAGGTCGCCCAGTTCGTCGCGGCGGTCGGCGCCCCTGACCCGGCGGGTGTAGTCGCCGTGCGAGATGCCCCGCGCCACGGTGTTCATCTCGTCCAGCGGAGCGGTGATCGAGTGCGCCACGAACTGGGTGATCAGCAGGGTCGCGATCATCGAGAAGACCGTGATGAAGCGCAGCTCCGTCTCGGTGCGCACCGCGATCATCAGCAGACCGGTGGTGATGAAGACCGCTACGACGACGAGCGTGCCGAGCTTCGTCTTGATGGAGAAGGGGCGCACATCGCCCCAGGAACCCGAGCCGGAGCCCGAACCGGAAACGGAACCCGAGCCGAAGCTTGAGCTCGGACCCGAGCCGCTGGACGTCGTGCCCGAGGTCGTACCGGACAGCGTGCCGGACGTACGACCGGCGACCGGAGGCGCACCCGCAGCCGCAGCCGCATCCGAAACGGCTCCGGAACCGGAAACGGTTCCGTGAGCAGCGTCGGAATCGGTACCGGAAGCAGCACCGGACGCCGTGCCGGAACCGGGACCCGCACCGGCGGCCGGGCCGGAATCCATATCGGAGCCCGCGCCGGAGACCGGCCCCGTGCCCGCCTTGACGCGCCTGCGTGGTACGCCGAGACCCCTCATCACATCCGCCCCCTCGATCAGGGTGCCCGACTCTAGGGTGTCGGGGTCTCCAGCGCGTAGCCCACGCCGTGCACCGTACGGATCCGTTCGGCGCCGATCTTCCGGCGCAGCGCCTTGATGTGGCTGTCCACGGTCCGGGTGCCGGAGGCGTCCGCCCAGTCCCAGACCTCGGCCAGCAGCTGCTCGCGCGAGAGGACCGCCCGGGGCGTGTTCGCCAGGCAGACCAGCAGGTCGAACTCGGTGGGCGTCAGGTGTACGTCGTCGGCGCGCACCCGCACCCGGCGCTGGGCGTGGTCGATCTCCAGCTCGCCGAGGCGCAGGATGCCGGAGCGCGGTGTGGACGCGGCCAGCGCGGCCCGCTCCATCCGGCGCAACAGAACGTGCACGCGCGCGGCCAGCTCACGCATCGAGAACGGCTTCGTCATGTAGTCGTCGGCGCCCACGCCGAGCCCGACCAGCATGTCCGTCTCGTCGTCGCGGGCGGTGAGCATCATCACCGGTACCGGACGGGCCGCCTGGACCCGGCGGCAGACCTCCAGGCCGTCGAAACCCGGCAGCATGATGTCGAGAATCAGCAGGTCGGGCTGCCATGCCTCGGCCGTGTCCACGGCGGCCGGCCCGTCACCCGCTGTTTGCACGAGGAACCCCTCGGCGCGAAGCCGGGCGGCGATGGCGTCGACGATCGTGGGATCGTCCTCGACCACCAGCACCCGGCGCTGAGCGCCCGGCGTGGCCGCCGTGCCGTTGTGCGAGGTGTGTGTCTGCTCCATCGCCCGCCCCTGAGTGTGCTTTCCGGAACCAGTGGGGTGATTCCATGACTGCGCTTGACGCTTGAATGATCGGCGTCAGAGCAGCAGGGTACGGGCAGTGACCACCGCTCGGCTATCCAGGTCTTACCGCGAGATGCACCACGTCCGGAACGCCCCGGGCAACGGGGATCTCTTCGGTACGCACCCGCTGGAACCCGGCATTCCGCAAGGTTCTTGCGAAATCAGGCGAAGGTTTGGCCGACCAAACAGCGAGTACCCCACCCGGCCTCAACACCCGTGCGCACGCGGCGAGTCCGGCCGGCGAGTACAGCCCTTCGTTGCCCTCCGTGACGGTCCATTCGGGTCCGTTGTCGATGTCGAGGCACAATACGTCGTACGTGTCGGATGTCTCATTGACGTGGGCGACGAGATCGACCTCGATGACCTCGGTGCGAGGGTCCCCGAGCGCGCGGGCCGACAGCTCCGCGAGCGGCCCGGACCGGTGCCAGTCGATGATCGCCCGCTCCCGCTCGACGACCGCGATACGGCCCCAGCGGGGCTCGGCCACCGCATGGGCTAGGGAGAAGCCGACGCCCAGGCCGCCGATCAGGACCTCCGGCGCGGGGCGGTCGTCCAGCGCGCCGAGCGCGGCGTCGACCAGCAGCCTCTCCGAGCGGCCGTCGGAGGTGTCCATGAGGAAACAGCCGTTGGCGATGATCTGCAGCAGTCCGCCGTGCCGACGCAGCACGACCTCGCCGTACGGCCCCTCGCGGCGGTCGATGACTTCGGGGACGCCGTGCGGAGCGTCGTACGCGGTGGTCATGGACTCATCCTGGCAACTCCGCCCCGGCCGGGCAGCCGATTTCAGCCGCGCCGGGGACCCCGGTGGCGGGGCCGGATCGCCCGGAGCACGCCGGGGCCCGGACATGGACGGCTTGTGGAGTCGCTGTGAATCTGGTCGCGCGTGACCTCCGCCATGGACAGCGCGACCGCGCGCGCCGAGGGTGGGGTGAAACGGAAGGAGCCCCGGACGATGGAGTGGAGCGCGGCCCGTAAGGGGCGCGGGGACCTGCGCGGCCGGCCCCCACCGGACCCGCACCCGACACCGAGGCGCCCCCAGGCCTGGCTCCGCCTCCTCCCCACCCCCACCGGCACCCCCTTCACCTTCGGGTACGCCGTCGTTCTCGCCCTCACCTCGCTCTTCACCGAGTACGCCGACGCGGGCCTGGTGGGCCGGGTGCTCCAGGGCTCCAGCACGGACGTGGCGCACCTGGCGCGGGCTCCGGCGCACGTGCTGGTCGCCAGTGCGCTGTGGGTCGCCGGCGGGATCACCTCGGTGTACGTGATCGCCTTCCTGCTGGTGCTCACCGCGTTGGAGCGGCGGATCGGCGGGTGGCGCGCGGCGGGTGTCTTCCTGCTGGGGCATGGCGTGGCGACGCTGGCCACCGAGATACCCGTCGGCCTCTCGGTCCTCCTCGGGCACCTTCCGGACAGTTCACTCCACCGCTACGACTACGGCATCAGCTTCGGTGTCGCGGCGAGCGTGGGCGCCCTGGCCGGGCTGCTGGGGCTCTGGCCGCGCTGGATCCTGCTCGCGGTGTCCGCCTGGCTGGTCGTCGAGGGCCTGGTCGCCTTCACGGACCCCCTGACCGACTGGGGGCACCTGCTGGCCCTGACCATCGGGGTCGCCACCTGGCCGTGGGTGCGACGCTCCCGGAAGGCGGCGGTGGCCGCCGCGGCTGCGTCGGCCGAGTCGGTCACCGCGGCCACTCCACCTTGACGGCCGGCCCGTCACTTCCCGGGGTCCGGGGCGTTCGGGGCGTCCGGAGCGGCCGGGGAGTCCAAAGGGTCAGGGGAGAACCTCGCGCTCGTCAGCCTCGCCTCCACGCTCCACCCGAGTGCCTCGTACAGACCCCGCCCCTCCGGTGTCGCCGCCAGGACGCCGGTCCCGGCGCCCTGGGCGATCGCCGCGTGAGTGAGGGTGCCCATGACGAAGCGGCCCAGGCCCCTGCGCCGGTGCGCGGGCGCCGTCTCGATCTGGTCGGCGACCGCGGTGAGGCCGGTCGGCGCGATCTGCCCGCGCGCGGCCAGCGAACCGTCCGCCGCGGCGACGAGGACCCGCGTGACTCCGCCTCGGGACCAGGCGCGCAGCCGGTAGCCGTCCGGCATGTCCGGCGCGGGGCCCGGGGCAAGGGGGGTCGACATCAGATAGCTGGTCCCCGGTTTGACCCACCAGCCGTCCCCGAGCCAGGGCGCGACCCGGGCGGGCGCCGTGAAGACCTTGAGCCAGACTCCGGCGCCGGACACCGCGTCGGCGACCTTCCGGACCGTGGCCTCCTCGACCTGCTCCTCCGTCGCGCCCAGCACATGCCGGGTGACGTGCCCGGCCTGGCCCACGTCCACCGTGTATCCCCAGGGCTCGGCCAGCGGGGGCGCCGCCCCGCGCGAGAGTGCCCATCCGTCCACCCAGGCCCGCACGGTCGCGTTCGGCACGGCCCACCCCCGTCTGCGTGACAGCCCACGGGTCGTAATAGCCCAAAGAGCTGTTGAGTCATTACTTGGGTGGACGATACGGGGCCGGTGGCCGGGTCCGACAGAAGCTATCGCTCACAGCGAACACCGGTGGGGGAACAATCAGTGGCTCACGTGCATTGAGTCGACATAGCTCAACTTGAATGCCGAAGGGGAGATCATGACTTTGACGTCCGAACCGCTCACTCTGCCCGTGCTGCCGCTGGACGACGAGGTCGTGCTGCCCGGCATGGTGGTGCCCTTGGATCTCAGTGACGCCGATGTACGCGCCGCGGTGGAGGCCGCGCAGGCCGCGGCCCGTTCCACCGGTGCCAGCAAGCCGAGGGTGCTTCTTGTTCCGCGGATCGACGGCACGTACGCGAACACGGGGGTGCTCGGCACGGTCGAGCAGGTCGGGCGCCTCGCCGACGGTGACCCCGGTGCCCTGATCCGCGGTCGCGGCAGGGTGCGTGTGGGCGCCGGTACGACCGGTCCTGGCGCGGCCCTGTGGGTGGAGGGTGTGCAGGTCGAGGAGACCGTGCCCGACCCGCTGCCCGGCTCCGTGACCGAGCTGGTCAAGGAGTACAAGGCGCTGGCCACAGAGTGGCTGAAGAAGCGTGCCGCCTGGCAGGTCGTGGACCGCGTCCAGCAGATCGACGACGTGTCCACGCTCGCCGACAACTCCGGATACTCGCCGTTCCTGACCACCGCCCAGAAGGTCGAGCTCCTTGAGACCACCGACCCGGTGGCCCGGCTGAAGCTCGCCACCGAGCACCTGCGCGAGCACCTCGCCGAGCAGGACGTCGCCGAGTCCATCGCCAAGGACGTGCAGGAAGGTGTGGACAAGCAGCAGCGGGAGTTCCTGCTGCGGCGGCAGCTGGACGCGGTCCGCAAGGAGCTGCGCGAGCTGAACGGCGAGGCGGAGGGCGAGGAGTCCGACGACTACCGGGCCCGCGTCGAGGCCGCCGACCTCCCCGAGAAGGTCCGTGAGGCCGCGCTCAAGGAGGTCGAGAAGCTGGAGCGCTCCAGCGACCAGTCGCCCGAGGGCTCCTGGATCCGCACCTGGCTCGACACCGTGCTCGAACTCCCCTGGAACGAGCGCACGCAGGACGAGTACGACATCCAGGGCGCCAAGACCGTCCTGGACGCCGAGCACGCCGGTCTGGACGACGTGAAGGAGCGGATCACCGAGTACCTGGCGGTCCGCAAGCGCCGTAACGACCGTGGACTCGGTGTCGTGGGCGGGCGTCGCGGCGGCGCCGTGCTCGCGCTCGTCGGCCCGCCCGGCGTCGGCAAGACCTCGCTCGGCGAGTCCGTCGCGCACGCCATGGGCCGCAAGTTCGTCCGGGTCGCCCTCGGCGGCGTACGGGACGAGGCGGAGATCCGCGGACACCGGCGTACGTACGTCGGCGCGCTGCCCGGCCGGATCGTGCGGGCCGTCAAGGAGGCCGGGTCCATGAACCCGGTGGTCCTCCTCGACGAGATCGACAAGGTGGGCTCCGACTTCCGGGGCGACCCGGCGGCGGCCCTCCTCGAAGTCCTCGACCCGGCCCAGAACCACACCTTCCGGGACCACTACCTGGAGGTCGAGCTCGACCTGAGCGACGTCGTCTTCCTGGCCACGGCCAACGTGCTGGAGGCCATCCCGGAGGCCCTGCTCGACCGCATGGAACTGGTGCGGCTCGACGGGTACACCGAGGACGAGAAGGTCGTCATCGCCCGGGACCACCTGCTCCCGCGCCAGCTGGAGCGGGCCGGTCTGGAGAAGGCCGAGGTCACCCTCGACGAGAGCGCGCTGCGCAGGCTGGCCGGCGAGTACACCCGTGAGGCGGGCGTCCGGAACCTGGAGCGGTCCGTCGCGCGGCTGCTCCGCAAGATCGCGGCGCAGCACGAGCTCGGCGAGCGGAAGCTGCCGTTCACGGTCGGCGCGGACGATCTGCGCGCGCTGATCGGCAGGCCGCACCACGTGCCCGAGTCCGCCCAGGACCCGGCCGAGCGCCGCACGGCGGTGCCCGGCGTGGCGACCGGCCTCGCGGTCACCGGCGCGGGCGGTGACGTCCTCTTCGTCGAGGCGTCGCTTGCCGACCCGGAGACGGGCGCGGCGGGCCTGACCCTCACCGGCCAGCTGGGCGACGTGATGAAGGAGTCGGCGAAGATCGCGCTCTCCTTCCTCCGCTCCCACGGCGCCGAACTGGAACTGCCCGTCGCCGACCTCAAGGACCGGGGCGTGCACATCCACTTCCCGGCGGGCGCGGTACCGAAGGACGGCCCGAGCGCGGGTGTCACGATGACGACCGCACTGGCCTCGCTGCTCTCCGGCCGCCTGGTCCGTACGGACGTGGCCATGACGGGCGAGGTCTCGCTCACCGGCCGGGTGCTGCCGATCGGCGGCGTCAAGCAGAAGCTGCTCGCCGCGCACCGGGCGGGTGTCACCACGGTGATCATCCCGAAGCGCAACGAGGCCGACCTGGACGACGTACCGGCCGAGGTTCTGGAGAAGCTCGACGTCCACGCGGTGACGGACGTCCGCCAGGTCCTGGAACTGGCGCTCGCGCCGGCGACGAGCGGCGCGGCGACGGAGGTTCCGGTGGCGGCGTGAGCTGTGCGCGCCGCGTGAGCCGTGAGGTTCGCGTGAGCCGCGTGCCCGAAGCTCCGGTGGCGACGTGACGGACGTCATCGGTCACGGAAGGCCCGGGTCCCTCTTCGCGAGGGGCCCGGGCCTTCCGCGTACGCGCGGGCGCGCCGGCTCAGCCGTTGGCCAGTGCCACCACGCGGTCGAGGGCGCCGTTGAACTTGTCGTGGTCGCCGACCGTGGGGCCGGAGGACGTGTACTGCCACATCGTGTAGAAGCTCCAGCCCGCCGGAAGGGTGCCCACCGCCGAGGCGTACCGGGCGATCCAGAGCGGGTTGGCGGAGGCGAAACCGGCGTAGTTCCCGGTGCACTGGGTCCACCAGCTGGTGGCCGAGTAGATGACCGCGTCACGGCCGGTGCGGGCCTTGTACTGGTTCAGGAAGTCGCGGATCCAGGTGACCATCGCGCTCTGCGACTTGCCGTAACAGGCCGCCCCGTACGGGTTCCACTCGATGTCGAGGGCGCCCGGCAGTGTCCTGCCGTCCTTCGACCAGCCGCCGCCGTTGTTCACGAAGTAGTTGGCCTGGGCGGCGCCGCCCGTCGTGTCGGGGGTCGCGAAGTGGTACGCGCCCCGGATCATGCCGACGTTGTACGAGCCGTTGTACTGCTGGGTGAAGTAGGGGTTCGTGTAGTAGGTCCCCTCGGTGGCCTTCACGTAGGCCCATTTGACCCCGCTGCTCCACAGGGTCGACCAGGCGACGTTGCCCTGGTGGCTGCTGACGTCCACGCCCTCCGTCTGGGTGGCGTCGCCCGGGGTCGGCAGGCCGTCCTGGCCGTCGTGCGGGATGACGCCCATGCCCATGTACGCGGAGCCGCGGGCCGGGACGTCGGCCGCCCGGGCGGGGTGGGCGAGGAGCAGGGTGAAGGCCAGGAGCAGGATGCCCATCGCGCCGAGCCGCGTTCTGAGATGGTCCAGTGCGCGCGAGCGGGGGGCCGTTCCGGATCTGTGCACGTACATGTGCGCGCCTCCGAAGGCTCGGTGGTGCTCGATATAAATGGCGTGGGCATGCCATGCGGGTGGTTGTTGAAGAAGCTACGCACGCGGGCGACCGGCCGAAAGAGGGCTCGGCGGCTGCCGTTGGTCTATTCCTGCGAAATACTGGCCCAGCTGCGGCAATGGCGGTCTTTGACGGAAACTTTCAGGATCGGGAAACCGGGTCATGGGTGCTGACGTGCACGAGGGCGGTAACGGCGAGGGGCACCGGACGGGATCCGGTGTCCCGGGGAGTGGTGTGGACCACAGCCCGGTGGATCACGGTCCCGTGGACCAGGAGTTCCTGGCGCTGGAACGTGAGTTGACCGTCCTGCTGAGGCGGGCGCGGGCCTCCTCCGGTGAGATGGTCCGCGAGGTCCACCCCGACCTGGAGTCCTCCGCCTACGGGCTCCTCGTGCGGCTGGAGGAGCGCGGGCGGCAGCGGGCCACCGAGCTGGCCGCCTACATCGGTGTCGGCAAGGCGACGATGTCGCGGCAGCTGCGGGCGCTGGAGGAACTCGGGCTCGTCGCCCGGGAGCCGGATCCCGCGGACGGGCGGGCGTGGCTCGTGCATCTCACCGACGTGGGGCGGGAGCGGTTCGGGACCGTTCGGGATGCTCGGCGGGCGCGGTACGTCCGTGAACTGGCCAGTTGGGACCGGGGTGAAGTGGCTGAGCTGGCGCGGTTGCTGCACCGCCTGAACCGGGGGGTCGAACGGGGCTGACGGGCCGCGGCGGGCGCGCCGTTCCCCGCGCCCCTGAAGGGGCAAAAGCTGGGGCGCGGCCCCGCTTCTGAGGGGCGCGGGGAACGGCGCGGTCAGCTACGGCGTACCCGCACCCTCCGAGTTTTGAGGGGCGCGGGGAACTGCGCGACCGGCCACGGCTCCGAGCCGCCCCGCGACCCCGGGGCGCCTCGCCGCGGGGTCACAGCTCCACGTACACCACCGTCGCGTCGTCGTGGGGCTTGGAGCGGCCCAGGTACGTACCGGCCGTGTCCGCTCGTTCCAGGGCGCGGACGCGGTCTATCAGGGACCGGCCGCCCTCCTTGCGGATCAGGGTGAACAGGTCCGTCCAGTCGCCCTCGCCGAACACCTCCACCCAGCGGGTCGCCCCGTCCGTGAGGGCCGTGAGGGCGCGGACCTCGGCGCGGGGGAGGGACCCCGTGACGGCCCGCACCGCCACCGAGGGGTCCGCCGCGGCCGTGAAGAAGCCGCCCTCCTTGTTGCGGAGGATCGCGTCCGTCGCGGCGGCCGACCTCAGCGTGGCGTGCGGGACGCGCGACAGGCGGTCGTCCAGGACGGGGATGACCGCACCCGCCGGGGACTCGATGAGCAGCGCCGAGTCGGAGAGCACCAGATACTCGACGAACGTCTCTGACCAGCGGGCCAGCACCACCGTTGCCTGCGGGGTGCGTGGGTGAGAAAGGTCACAGGTTGCCCGATGTGCGTCGGCGGTACGGGCGATGGCGTGGGCCAAGACCTCAGTGAGCGTCAGATCTCGCCGTGAAACGGACAGTTCATGCAAGGAGCCACCGAGCCGGGCGGTGAACCAGGGGACGGAATGAAGACAGCCCTGATCGGTCAGGGGAGGCGTCACACCGTCCAGGACGACGATCGAACCGCCTTGTCCGGAGGCGGGAAGTCCGACCGATGCGTAGTCCTCGTCGGGGCGAGTGGGGTCACCGGGTACCGAGATCAGTTCCGAGCGCATCCGGCCAGTCTGCACGAGCCCTTCACGAGCTTCACCAAAGGCTGGCAACCGTCGGTGAAATGGTCCGGACGAGCAGGTCAGGCGCCTGTTTTGCGACGGATTCACCGACTCGGGTGAAGCGTGGCGGCGCATCTTGCCATCGGTCGCCGTGGACGTCCAACCGGCCTGCCGCGCAGGGGTGTCGCACGCGCCAGGGGAACTTGCCGGGCCGCTCCCCGGCGATGTTCACTCCTTCGTGTGGCGGGTCAGGCGATGCGCGACCACTGCCCACCGGCACTGGGAGGGTCGGGAGCCGTACCGGGACGACACGCGAGTTGACGGATCGTCACCCGGGCCCATGGGGACACGAGTCAAGAATGCGAGCACCGGTGCAGAAAATGCGGCCTCGGCGCAAAGGCAGGCAGCCGGCCTCGGGTGGAGCCTCAGGGCACACCCCGAACTCACCGGCACCGCAGGACACTCCGGATCCCGCGGGACGCGGTCGCCCCGCTCACGTACGCAGTCGGCTGATCGTCGCCGTCGCCGTCGTGGCCGCGGCGATCGCCGGAGCGGGCGCTCCGTCCGTGATAGCCGCCTCCGGGCAGCTGAACGACTCACAGAATCTGGTGACGTCCGCCGAGCGGACCCAGGACGCGCTGGCCCTCGCGCACTCACTGGCCGACGAGCGCGACGAGGTCACCTCCTTTCTCGCGGCCGGCCGGCCCAAGGGTGACGGCCCCTCGGAGCGGCGCAGCGCCCGCGTGGACCGTCAGGTCGACGAGCTGCGCGTCGCCGCCGTCGAGGCGGACGCCCCCGCGTCCTTCCTGAAGACGCTCGACGCGATCGCCGCCGTCCGCCGAGCGGCGCTCACCGGCGAGAGCAGCGCCCTCGACGCGCACCGGGCGTACTCGACGGCCCTCACCGAACTCCACGGGCTCGCCGAGGACCTCGCCGAGAAGATTCCGCCCCGCGCGGGCTCCGGCGCGCACGCCCTCGCCGACCTCGACACCGCCGTCCAGCAGGCCGCCTCGACCCGCGGTCTGCTCCTCGCGGCGCTGAGCGTGCCCACCAGCAAGCAGACCACCACCGACCCCATCACGGGCCTGCCGACCACGACCACCACCTCGTCGGCCGCCGCGACCAAGCAGCGCAACGCGCTCACGGCCGCGGCCCAGCAGGGGTACGTCCGTGAGCAGGCGGCCCTGGCCGACTTCGCCGGCACGGCACCTAAGGCGGACCGGGCCTCGTACGACTCCACGGTCAACGGACCCGATGTCGAGGCCGCCGAGAAGTACCTCGGGAGCCTGGCGGACCAGCCCACCCTCTCCGACGCCGAACTGGCCACCAGCACCAAGAAGCTGGACGCGGCGCTCTCCTCCCGCGTCGAGCTGATGCGCGGCGTCGAGGCGTCGCTCAACACCCAGCGTGCCGAGGAACTCGCCCAGCTGCGCGACGACGACGTCACCGGGCTGGAGATCCGTGTCGCGATCCTCGGCGCGCTGATGCTGCTCGCCGTCGGCGTCTCCACCGGGATGGCCCGGTCGCTCACGCGCCCGCTGTCCGTCCTGCGCCGCGGTTCGGCACGGCTGGCCGCCGAGCCCGGCACCGGCGAGCCGGTCAAGTTCACCGGCCGCAACGACGAGTTCGCCCAGGTCGTGCGCTCCGTCAACACGCTCCACACGCACGCCCTCGCGCTCCAGGAGCGCCTCGGCACGCTGGAGGGCGACCGCAAGCACCTCATCGGCCAGCGCCAGAAGATGGCGGACGAGCGCGACAGGTTCCGTACCGAACTCGCCGAGGCCGCCGCCCATCTGGAACAGGTCCGGCAGAACATCCACGGCACCTTCGTCAGCCTGGCCCTGCGCACCCTGGGCCTGGTCGAGCGGCAGCTCGGAGTCATCGAGGGACTGGAGGAGCGCGAGCAGGACCCCGAGCGCCTCGCCACCCTCTTCAAGCTCGACCACTTCGCCACCGTCATGCGCCGCCACAGCGAGAACCTGCTGGTCCTCGCGGGCGCGGAGCACGGCCACCAGCACCCCGGGCCCGTCCCGCTGGTCGACGTCGTGCGCGCGGCCGTCAGCGAGGTCGAACGCTACGAGCGCGTCCGGATCTCCGCGCTGCCGCCGCACGCGCACCTCGCCGGGTTCGCGGCGGACGACATCAGCCACCTGGTGGCCGAACTCCTGGAGAACGCCTCCTCCTTCTCGCCGCCCGACATCCCCGTCGAGGTCTCCGGCTGGCTCCTGGAGAGCGGCGAGGTCATGCTCTCCGTCCAGGACGAGGGCATCGGCATGACCGGTGAGCGGCTGGAGCGCCTCAACACCCGTCTCGCGGCCTTCGATCCGGAGGACGCGTACGACGAGGAGAGCGGCGAGGGACTCGGGCTCGGCCTGTACGTGGTGGCCCGGCTCGCCCACCGGCACGGTGTACGTGTGCAGTTGCGCGAGCAGAAGCAGGGCGGCATCACGGCAGTCGTGGTCCTGCCCAAGGCGCTGCTCGCCGCCGGGCCCACCGTGGCCGTCCCCCAGGCGGCCACCACCCGCACTCCCGGGGGCGCGTCCGCGATGTCCCTGCCGGGCGCGGACGCCGAGGTCAACTCCAATGTCCTGTACGGCCGTCAGGGCCGGGACCCGCTGATCGCGGCGGCGGAGGAGACCCTGCGCGAGACGGACGGGGCGGGCTCCACTCTCGCCCCCGGGCCCGCCGCCACCGCGGAGCCTGCTGCCACCGCCGGAACCGCTGCCACCGCCGACCCGACGGGGCCGTCCGACCCGGCGGAGTCCTCCGAGCCGTCCGGGCCCGAGCAACCCTCCGCGTCCGAGCAGCTCCCCGCGTCCGCGGCCCCGGAGGCGGACCAGCCCGCCGGCCCCGAGACCACCATGGTCCTCATGGCCCCGGTGCCCCCCGCGTCCCCGGCCGGCGAGCCCGCCGAACCCGGCGCCGCGTCCCCCTCGGACGCCCCGGCCATCCGGCTGCCCGCCCAGGCCGGCGCGGACCACCGCACCACGGCTTCCCGTACCGCGCCCGCCCGCCCCGCCGACCCGTACGCGATCGGTCCCGACGCCCACGACCGCGTCCCGGACGGACCGCAGGACGCACAGGATTCAGCGGATCCGCAGGGGGCACAGGAGACGCCGGAGCGGGTCACCGACAAGGGGCTGCCCAAGCGGACCCCGAAGCTCGCCGCGCCCGCGCCGGCCGCGGGCCCGCGCTCGGCGCCCGTCGACGCCGAGGCACTGCGCCGCCGCCTCGGCGGATTCCACCGGGGGGCCAGCGAGGGCCGCCGCGAGGCCGAAGCGGAGATCGCCGAACAGACGTCGGAGCTGCAGACGCCCGCCGAACATGCCGTAGAAACCAGGGGGGACACAGTCGAGGAGGCAAGCAGTTGACCGCGTCCAGTACCTTCGGACTGAGCCACGAAGCCCGTAACCTGCACTGGCTGCTGACGAACCTCGTCGAGGAGGTGCCGGGCCTCCTGTCGGTCGCGGTGGTCTCCTCCGACGGCCTGTTGCTGCTCTCCTCCGACCCCGGGAGGAACGCGCAGGCGCGGCAGGACGAAGGGAGACCCTCGGGTCCCCGGGGCTCCGCGGCGGACCTGGCCACCATCGTCTCCGGCATCGGCAGCCTCGCCATCGGCGCCGCCAAGCTGATGGACGGCGGCGCCGTCAAGCAGACGATGGTCGCGATGGAGGAGGGCGGGCTCTTCGTCATGTCGATCAGCGACGGTTCGCTGCTCGGCGTGCACGGCGCCCCCGACTGCGACATGAGCGTCGTCGCGTACCACATGGCGCTCTTCGTGGGCCGTGCCGGACACGTCCTGACTCCCGAACTCCGCAGCGAGCTGCGCCAGTCGATCGAGACCACGTCGATCAAGACCACGACGATGGAGACCGCGAAGTGAGCGACGTGAGCGGCACGCCCAGGCTGCCGGTCCGCGGCGGCGACCGCAAACCGGCCCGCGTCCGCCCGTACTCGCTCACCGGCGGCCGTACGCGCTTCGGGCACGTGCTGCTCGTCGAGACGTTCGTGGCCGCACTTGAGGCCCCGGCGGAGCGCCCCGAACTGGAGAATGGTTCACTCTCCACCCGGGTGATGCCGGAGATGAGGGCCATCGTCGAACTCTGCCGCCGCATGCGTACGGTGGCCGAGGTCGCGGCCCTTCTGAAGATGCCGCTCGGCGTGGTCCGGGTGCTCCTCAGCGACCTGGCGGACCAGGGCAAGATCCGTGTGTACGGAACAGGGCACGGCCCGGGACAGCCGGACCGCGCTCTGCTGGAAAGGGTGCTGAGTGGACTCCGTCGTCTCTGACGTCTCCCGCGTCTCGGATGTCTCCCGATCGTCCGGCCTCCCCGAAGGCGTGGAGCCCGACGAGGAGTTGAAGGCCTGGCAGAAGGATCGGACCCGCGCTCCGATCGCCACGAAGATAGTGGTGGCGGGTGGCTTCGGGGTGGGCAAGACCACCCTCGTCACCGCCGTCTCCGAGATCACGCCTCTCCAGACGGAGGCGCTGATGACCCGGGCGAGCGAGGGCACCGACGACCTCAGCTCGACCCCGGAGAAGACCACCACCACCGTGGCCATGGACTTCGGCCGCATCACGCTCGACGACGACCTGGTGCTGTACCTGTTCGGTACGCCCGGGCAGCAGCGGTTCTGGTTCATGTGGGACGACTTGGTGCGTGGCGCGATAGGCGCCGTGGTCCTCGCCGACACCCGGCGCCTGAAGGACTGCTGGCCGGCGCTCGACTACTTCGAGAGCTGCGGGCTGCCGTACGTCGTCGCCGTCAACCACTTCGACGGCAGTGAGCGGTTCGAGCCGGGCGATGTGCGGGAGGCCCTCACGATCCCCCGGCACATACCTGTCATGATCATGGACGCGCGCCGCAGGATCTCGGTGATCGAGGCACTGCTGGCGCTGGTGGGGCACGCGCTCGACGTCAGCCCCGAATAGGACGTCAGCCCCGAACAAGGCGTACGCGTACGCAGAGTGCAGAGTGAGGACCCGCATGCGGAAGATACTCGTCGTCGGAGCCGGCCAGTCCGGACTCCAGCTCGCCCTCGGACTCCAGTCGAACGGGTACGAGGTCACCCTGATGTCCAACCGGACGGCGGACGAGATCCGTACCGGCCGGGTGATGTCCACCCAGTGCATGTTCCACACGGCACTGCAGAACGAGCGCGATCTCCAGCTGAACTTCTGGGAGTCCCAGGCCCCGAAGATCGAAGGACTCGGCGTCTCGGTCGCGGCCCCCGGCTCCTTCGACCCGGGCCCCTCGCAGCGCGCCATCGACTGGGTGGGCAAACTCGACGGGTACGCGCAGTCGGTCGACCAGCGCGTGAAGATGGCCGGCTGGATGGAGACGTTCGCGCAGCGCGGCGGCCAGCTCGTCATCCACGGCGCCGCCGTCTCCGACCTCGACTTCTTCGCCCGTACGTACGATCTGGTCCTCGTCTCGGCGGGCAAGGGCGAGCTGGTGTCGATGTTCGGCCGCGACGCCTCGCGCTCCCCGTACGCGGAGCCGCAGCGCGCGCTGGCCGTCGCGTACGTCCACGGGCTCGGCCCGCGGCCCGAGCACCCGGAGTTCGACGCGGTCCGCTGCAACCTCGTGCCGGGCGTCGGCGAACTCTTCGTCATGCCCACCTTCACCACCTCCGGCCGGGCGGACATCCTCTTCCTCGAGGGCATACCCGGCGGCCCGATGGACGTCTTCCAAGGCGTCAAGGATCCCGCCGAGCACCTCTCCCTGACCCTGGAACTCATGGAGCGGTTCACGCCGTGGGAGTACGCCAGGGCCACCAAGGTCGAACTCACCGACGCGGGCGGCACGCTGGCCGGACGCTACGCGCCCACCGTCCGCAACCCGATCGGCCGGCTGCCCGGCGGAGGCCTGGTCCTCGGCGTCGCCGACGTGGTCGTGGCGAACGACCCGATCACCGGACAGGGCTCCAACTCGGCCTCCAAGTGCGCCGCCTCCTACCTCGACTCGATCCTCGGCCACGGGGACAAGGAGTTCGACGAGGCGTGGATGCGCGCCACGTTCGAGCGCTACTGGGACACGGCCCAGCACGTCACCAAGTGGACGAACGCGATGCTCGGCGCCCCGCCGGAGCACGTCCTCAACCTGATCGGCGCGGCAGGCCAACTCCCCCCGGTCGCCGACCGCTTCGCGAACGGCTTCAACGACCCGTCGGACTTCGAGAACTTCTTCTACGAGCCGGAGAAGACGGGCGCGTACCTGGCGTCCGTCAGCGGCGCCTGAGGACTTCCCCCCCCGCGCGGAGCCGGCCCCCGGCCCTGACGGGCCGGGGGCCGGCTCCGGTCGCGAAGGCCGACACCGGTAGCCCGTCCACCTGGCCGCCGCACAGCGACATCTCTTACCACCCCGGCGCGGCACCTGGGTGGCGAACGGGCCGATATGTCATATGGCCTGGCGCCGGGTCCGGCAACCGGGTAGGGATGTTTTACGGCGACCCTGGGGAGTGGGCCGCCTGAACGGCTGTTGGCAGCGGGGGGCATGATGAATTGGTGGCAGTTCGGCATATTCGGAGCCGCCGGGGGCCTGAGTGTCGAACTGCTGGCCGTATTTCGTGGATGTGCGGAATGGCAGGCGGCGCGCCGTACCGCGAGCGGTCGCCTACGTGCCAAGCCACCGGCCCTGCGCGTGTATTTCGACGCGACGGCTCACCTGTGTCTCGCGGTCCTGCGCTCTGCCATCGGAGCCGGCGCGGCATTGCTCTTCGGGACCAGCGGACAGATCAGCGGAGCCTATGCGGCGGTGGCGCTGGGAGTCTGCGCTCCGGCCGTGCTCGCTCAACTGGGCGCTTCCCCTCAGATCGCCCGTCTAGTGGCCGGCCCCGCGACACCCACGCCCGAGGGCGGCGGCGCCGGGTCGAGTGGGACCGCCCTGGAGGCGACCGCTTCCGGCGGCGGCCAGTGAAAGCGAAACTGGAGCGCCGCGTGCTGATGCGTCTTCTCGGAGTTCCCGGAGACGATTACCGCCCTGCCGCCCCCGTGCGGCAGTTCGAGCGGATTCCTTTGTACCGCCGTGTGGCGGCGGGTCTCTTCGGTGTCGACCTGGAGCGCCCTTCGGTCCGAGGGGAGATCGGCCCACCCGCCGAAACCGGGACCGAATCCTCCGCGGAGCCGAAAAGAATCCTGAACAGGGAACCGCCGGGCCGGAACTCGTATGCGTTCGCCCTGTTCTCGAAGGGCGCTCGGGAGGAATCCGAATACCGTGAACCTCCTCTGGTGCCGGAAATCCGTCGGACCCCGTCGTCCGGGATCCCGGAGGACGGTCCGTACAGCGGTCCCGAGGTCGTGGGGCCCACACGCGCCCTGCCTCTTCTCCCTCTCGGCCGGACCGCCGTTCGGCAGGCTGTGGCGGCATGCGTGTTCGTACTGGCCCTGACGCTCGGAGGGATCTCGGTCACCCTCTCGCGCCAGCCGTCGGGCGAGGCGAAACCGTACGGTCCGGGCCTCTCCCTCGACAGGCCCCTCATGGACGGCGACTGCGTCAGCGTCAGGTGGCCGAGCGCCCCCTTCACCGGCGAACCCGAACTCAAGCTCGTGAAGTGCCTCGGCGAAGAGACCTACGGGCAGGTGATGGCGACGGTCGAGGCCGCGACCGCCGCGGAGGCGCGGCTGACCGGCCCCGGGCAGTGCGAGCGGCTGACCGCGGAGACCCGTGAGAAACTCGCGGCCGTACGCTCCTACGCCGCTGTCCCGACCAGGGCCGGCTTCGAAGCCGCCGGACGGCGTACCGCCTGCCTGATCCTCGATGCTCGCGGCAAACCGCTGTACGGTCCGATCGGGGAACACCGCCCCCTCGGCACGCGATTCACCGACACGGCCACCATGCAGAAGCGGGACTGCCTCGACAGGGTCTCCGACAGCGAGGCCGAGCTGGTCTCGTGCGAGGGCCCGCACGATGAGCAGGTGCTCGGTTTCCACCGGATGAGCCCGGACACGACCCTCGCCGAGGCACGGCGGCAGGCGACCGAGGCCTGTCAGCGGCACGTGCCACCCGGCGACCACGGCTACGACCCGAAGCTCTACGAGGGTTCGTCCTGGGTGGGCAGGGGCGCCTGGGCCTCCGGCACACATTTCGTGGTCTGTACGGCGATTCGCAAGGACGGGAGCGCCATGGAGAAGGACGAACAGTAGGAGACGGCAGGTCGTGGGTGCCGGTGGTTCTACGGGGTGTCCGCGTGGTAGCCCTCGTCCGAGCCGTCCGTCGCGTCCTCGGGGAGCTTCGGGGGTGTGTAGCGGCGCAGGGGGGCGGCGGACGGGTCCGGGCGTACCGCGCCCAGTACCGGGTTGGCCGCGATCGGGGACACCTTGATCCTCGCCCCCGGCCTCGGCGCCTGCACGACCATTCCGTCGCCCAGGTACATCGCCACATGGGTGGCCTCGGGGAAGTAGACCACCAGGTCGCCGGGGCGCAGGTCGGGAAGGGGGACGCGGGGGAGAACGGCCCACTGTTCCTGGCTGGTGCGCGGGATGGGGCGGCCCGCCGTGTCCCAGGCCCGCGACGTGAGCCCCGAGCAGTCGTACGAGTCCGGGCCCTCGGCTCCCCACTCGTACGGCTTGCCGATCTGCTCCACGGCGTAGCGCAGGGCCTCGCCCCCCTCCCGGGAGGGCCGCCGCGTGCTGCTGAGCGCGCCCGACGCCACGAGTTCGTCCTGGGCCTTCGCCACCCCTGACCTCTCCAGCTCGGCCACCTGGGAGAGCTGCTCCTCGGTGAGGGAGGCCAGCAGCTCCTCCACGTCCTTGAGCCGCTTCCGTACGAGGTCGCGGTCCTTCTTCTGCTGTTCGGCGAGGGTGAGCCGGTGGTCCAGGGCGGTGCGGGCCCGGCGGGTCAGCTCGTCGGTCCGCTGCTCGTCGCCCGCCAGCCGCTCCATCGTGCCGGCCCGCTCCTGCGAGACCTGCCGGATGACGTGGCCCTGGTCGAGCGCGTGCTGCGGGTCACGGGCGAGCAGCAGCCGTACGTACGAGGAGATCTCGCTCGTGTCCTGGTACTGCTGCCGGGCGAGCCGTCCCGCCGCGCCGCGGCTGCCGTGGAGCGCGAGGCGGGCCGTCGCGAGCCGGCCGTTGAGCTTCGCGACCTCGGCCCGCTGGCGCCTCAGCCTCTCGTCGGTCGCGTTGTACGTCTCGGTGGCCTTCTCGGCCTCCCGGTACAGCCGCTGAAGGTCCGTCAGCAGCTCGGCCACGGATTGCCCGGCCTCAGGGCGCCCGGCCGCGGGCGTGGAACTCCCGGTGGGCTCGGGTGCGGGGCTCTCGCCGGGGCCGGGCACCGCGGTGGCCGTCACGGGGACGAGAAGCGCGCCGGCCGCGATCGCCGCCGTGCAGACCAGTCGCAGAAGTCTTCCTGACACGTCGTCACCTCCGGTGCGGGGCGGTATTTCCGCTCCTCCGCACCGTGAGCATCAGACGCCCGCGCGAGCCGCGCGCGCCGACCGTGGGCGGTCCGGCCCAACAAGGTCACCCGTGGGTGTCTTCCGGCTTGCCGTCCGGCGTGGTGTCTGGCGTGGGGTCCGGGACCGGGTCGGGCGCGGGGTTCGGCGCCGGGTCCGGTTTCGACCACGGCCACTTGAGCTTCCCGCTCCGGCCCGTGGGGTCGTACTCGTACTTCCATCCCTGGTGCAGGCCGAGCCGGCTGCTCGCGCCCGCCTGTACGCGGCGGTAGACGAGGAGCATGGGCGGGCCGCCGTCGTTGTCCGGCACCGGGACCCGGTACACCTTCGGCGGGTGTCCGGTCGGGCCGAGCAGGACCGGCAGCACCCGGCCGTCCAGGGGGCCGCCCTCGAAGGGGGTGTCTTCGCTCTTCACGGAGCCAGTGTCACAGCAGGTGCGCCGCGTCGCTCACCACGGGCAGCACCCGGCGGGCCAGCGCGCCCATCGGCCCGTCCGCGGACTCCAGCGTCAGCGCGGCCCGGACGACCGCGGCGGTCTGCTCGTCGCGGGCGGCCGTCGCCACCAGGCACGCCACGAACTGCTCGACGAGCCAGTCGCGCAGTTCGTCCAGCGGGGGTTCCTTCTCCTCGTCCAGCCAGATCAACGAGGCCGCCTCGACCGCCGTGATCCACATCCGGACGGTCATCCGCAGCCGGTTGCCCGGCTCCGCGGTGTCCAGGTGGCTGAGGATGTGCTCGGCGGCGGCCCGTCGTACGCCGTCCACGATGGCCGTCGTCCTCGACGTCTCGACCACGCTGCCGCCCTGCAGCAGGGCGCTGAAACCGGCGTCGTGCTGGTCCACGAAGGCGAGGTAGCGGTCCAGCGCGTTGGAGAGCCGGCGGGTGAGGGGGCCGTCCGGCGGCTCGGCGAAGCAGTGCTCCAGCTCCTCCGCGGCGGAGCGGAGGGCGGCCTCGTACAACTGCTGCTTGCCGCCGGGGAAGTAGCGGTACACCAGTGGCCGTGAGACGCCCGCCGCCTCCGCCACGTCGTCCAGGGAGACGTCCTCCGGGGCTCGTACCGCGAACAGCGACAGCGCGGCGTCGAGGAGCTGGACGCGTCGCTCCTCGACGCTGAGGCGTCGGTATGCGCGGGTGGGGGCCGGCGAGGTCATGTCTCGCAGCGTAGCCCGTTCCCGGGGGTGCGGAGTGGGGTGGGAGTTGGCTGGGGTCCGTGGGCGGGTGCGGGTCCGGTGGGGGCTTGTCGCGCAGTTCCCCGCGCCCCTGGGGGGCGCTCAGGCCAGTAGGCCCGAGGATTTCCACAGGCGGCGGCCTGCGCCTCGGAGGACGCCTATGTCGTCCAGGAAGTCCGTCAGGCGTTTCGAACCCGTCTGCATGATCTCGCGGCGGTGGCCGCTCGCCTTCACCTGGGCCAGGGCCTCCCGCCGGTCGAGGCCGATGTTCGTGTAGACCTCGGGATTGACGAAGGCGACCGAGAAGACGCGGGCGAACTCACCGGAGGTGATCCGGGTGAACTCCTGCGACCAGCGCGGCGCGGTCACCATCTGGCGGCGCAGTTCCTCCCGCGCGTACCGGACGTGCCGTGCCTCCTCCACCACGTGGATCCGGGTCACTCCGCGCACCAGCGTCTGCACCCGCTCGTCCGGGAACGTCAGCCGCTGCATCCAGTCGAGCACCTCCTCGCCCAGCAGCGTGGCCGTGAACGAACCGGGCGTCGTGGACACCGTCTTGAAGAGGCGGCCCAGGTTCTGGTGTGCCCGGCTCACCGGATAGTGCGGGGTCCCGCCCCGGCTGATCAGCCGCGCGAACATCTTCGAGTGACGGCACTCGTCCTCGATCTCGGTCAGCGCGTACCGCACGTGGGCGCTCGTCGCCGCCTTGTCGTAGATGTGCCGCACCAGCAGCTGCATGAGGATGATCTCGAACCAGATCCCCAGCGAGGCCAGCGCCGCGGCCTCGTGCCGGGAGAGCAGGATCCGCTGCTCCTCGCTCATCCGCTTCCACATCGGGGTGTCGTAGAGCGAGACCAGCTCCGGCGGCCAGAACCACTTGCCCTCCTCGAAGGGCGCGTCCCAGTCCAGCTCCCTGTCCGGGTCGAAGGAGTGCTTCGCGGAGGAGTCGAGCAGCCGCTCGGCCACCTGTTCCCGGTCCTTGAGCAGGCCGAGCGCGTCGCGCAGGCCGTCAAGGCTGTCCTCCGTCACGGTCGTCATGACTGTGCCCACCTCGCCGTACGTCGTCGTACCGAAAGTCATCGGGGTTACCGCCGGTCACGTCTTATGAGACTGCTTGTCAGCAAGCTCGTCAATCCCTTCCGCGCAACTTGTTGACCCGCCGTCTACCACGTGTGAGCCTGCGACACATGCCGACCTACGACCTGTACGCCAAGGACCCCGGAGCTCCCCTCTGGCAGGTGCCCGCGACCGGCGCGGCACGGTTCAGCTGGGAGTACGACGAAGGACGCGAACGTCTGCTGGCCCTCTATCAGAAGGGCAAGGACAAGCAGTGGGACGGTCAGAAGCGGATCCAGTGGGATCTGGAGGTGGACCCCTGCGACCCGCTCGGCACCCCCGACGAGGCGATCTCGATCTACGGGACGCCCTACTGGGACAAGATGAACGACCGCGACAAGGGCGAACTCCGCAAGCACTTCGCCTCGTGGCAGTTCAGCCAGTTCCTCCACGGTGAGCAGGGCGCAATGGTCTGCGCGGCCCGGATCTGCGAGTCCGTGCCCGACCTGGACGCCAAGCTCTACTCGGCGACCCAGACGATGGACGAGGCGCGGCACGCGGAGATCTACGCCCGCTTCCTCCACGAGAAGATCGGGATGCTCTACCCGGTCAACGACAACCTCCGGTCGCTGCTCGGCGACACCCTGGCCGACGCGCGCTGGGACATGCCGTACCTCGGTATGCAGGTCCTCATCGAAGGGCTGGCACTCGCCGCGTTCGGCATGATCAGGGACACCACGGACAAGCCGCTGCCCAAGCAGATCCTCGCGTACGTCATGCAGGACGAGGCCCGGCACGTGGCCTTCGGCCGGATGGCGCTGCGCGACTACTACAAGCAGCTCTCCGACGCCGAACTGCGCGAACGCGAGGAGTTCGTCATCGAGGGCTGCTATCTGATGCGCGACCGCCTGCGCGGTGTCGAGGTCCTGGAGAACTTCGGCATTCCGAAGGCCGAGGCCGACGAGTACAGCGAGCGGTCCGAGTACCTCGCCCTCTTCCGCCAGCTGCTGTTCTCCCGCATCGTGCCCTGCGTCAAGGACATCGGCCTGTGGGGCAAGCGCCTCCAGCAGGCCTACGTCGACATGGGCGTCTTCGACATGGGCAACTCCAACCTCGACCTCCTCATGGCCCAGGACGAGGAGCTGGCCGAGCGGCTCGACGCGGAGCGCTTCGCGGCGGAGGAGCAGGCGCGGGTCGCGGAGGTCGGCGACGCGATCAGGGCGGGAGCGGAAGCCCCCTAGAGGTCAGAAGCCCTCTGGAGGTCAGGAAGTCCCCCGGAGGTCAGGAAGCGTCCTGGAGGTCAAGACGCCTCCTGGGCCTCCAGAAGGGGCCGGGCCTCCCCGGGCGGGAACGACGTCCGCAGTGTGAACGCGTACGCCGTGGCCCCGTGCGTCCGCAGATGCAGCAGGCGCTCCTCCGCCTCGGCCACCGTCGGCCGGTGCCCGGCCGGCACCCACCACAGGGCCGTCATCGCCTCCTGGATCCGCTCGAACCATTCGTTCCGCCGGGTGAGAAGCTCACGGTGCCGACCCTGGTACATGAAGGCGGTGAGGGCGTTCGTGTCCCGCCACACCGACATGTTGATGATCAGCCAGTCGTCGCCGAAGACCGACACGTCCGTCGCGTTGCCCTCGTCGCTCTGCAGTCGCCAGACGAATCCGTCGGCGGAGTCGGCGACCGCGTTCACCGGGTCGAGGGCGTCCACGAAATCCTTCAACTGCGGCGAGTCCAGGGGGGCTTGGAGGCGTGAGATGTTCACCTGGGCGAGTTCGTACGCGGCGGGCCGAGTCATGACCGAACGTTAGGTCGGGTGCCGGCCGTGACACCACCCCCGTCTCACCGGTCGAGCACCGCCTCCATCACCGCTCGGGCGATCGGTGCCGCGTCCCCGCCGCCGCTGATGTCGCCCCGGTCGGCCGCCGCGTCCTCGACGACGACCGCGACGGCCACCGCCGGTTCCATGGAGTCGTCGGCCTGCGCCCAGGAGATGAACCAGGCATACGGCGTACCGGAGTTGTGGACGCCGTGCTGGGCCGTGCCCGACTTGCCGCCGACCGTGGCGCCGGAGACGACGGCGTTCATGCCGGTGCCCTTCTCCACGACGTCCGTCATCATCTCCCGCAGCCGAACCGCCGTGACGGGGTTCATGGCTTGGCGCAGGGTGTGCCGCACGGTGGCGGACACCGTGTCGCCGTCGGCGGTGGTGGTCCGGTCCACCAGGTACGGGGTGCGCACCGAGCCGTGGTTGGCGACGGCCGCGGCGACCATCGCCATCTGCAGGGGAGTGGCGCGGGTGTTGTACTGGCCGATGGAGGACAGCGCGAGCTGCGCGTCGTCCACCCGGGTGTCGAAGGTGCTGGGGGAGACCCGGAAGGGGATCCCCAGCTTCCGGTCGTTGAAGCCGAAGCCGGCCGCCGTCGTCCTCATCGCCTCCGGTCCCACCTCCACGCCCAGCCCGGCGAAGACCGTGTTGCACGACCACTGGAAGGCGTAGCGCAGCGACGCGTCCGCGCACCCCTCGACCTCGTTCGTCAGCCGCGCCGAACTGCCCGGCAGCCGGTACGGGTCCGGGGACTCGGTGGGCGCGTCCACATCGCGCACCACGCCCGAGTCGAGGGCCGCCGCGGCGGTGACCACCTTGAAGGTCGAGCCCGGCGGATACGTCTGCCGGACGGCACGGTTGAGCATCGGCTTGTCCGCCGCGCCGTTCAGCCGCGCCCACGCCCGGGCCACGGCCGAGTCCGTGCCGGAGAGCTCCCCGGGGTCGTAGGAGGGGGTGGAGACCAGGGCCAGGATCCGCCCGGTGGACGGTTCGAGCGCCGCCACCGCGCCCCGCCGGGAACCGAGCCCGGAGTACGCCGCCTGCTGCGCCGCCGCGTCGAGGGTCGTGACCACGCGACCACCGGGGTTACGGGCCCGCGCGAGGTCGTTCCACAGCGGGAGCAGCGACAGCGACCGGTCGGTGCCGGCCAGTACGCCGTCCGCGGCGTCCTCCAGCAGGGCCGTCCCGTACACCTGCGAGGCGAAGCCGGTGACGGGGGCGTACAGCGGACCGTTCTTGTAGGTGCGTTCGTAGCGGAACTGCTCACCGGAGTCCCTGGAGCCGGTGACCGCCCTGTCGCCGACGAGGATGTCACCGCGCGGCTGGCCGTAGCGGGCGATCGTGTTGCGGCGGTTGGCGGGATTCTCGTCGTACGTGGGGGCCTGGACGACCTGGACACGGGTGGCGTTGGCCAGGAGGGCGAGCAGGAGCAGCGCGCAGAAGGCGGCGGCGTGCCGGATGTACCTGGTCATGGGGCGGACGTTGCCCGTCATGGCGCGACCTCTCCGTCGTGCTGTTCCCGGTGCTCCTGGTGCTGCTCTTCGTGCTGCTGCTCCTCCTCGGACCGGCCGCGCGCCGAGTCGCTGAGGCGGATCAGCAGGGCCACGATGATCCAGTTGGTGACGACCGACGAACCGCCCTGCGCGAGGAACGGCATCGCCATCCCGGTCAGCGGGATCAGCCCGGTCACCCCGCCCGCGATCACGAAGACCTGGAGCGCCACGATCGAGGCGAGCCCGACCGCGAGCAGCCGGCCGAAGGGGTCACGCAGGGAGAGGCCCGCCCGGATGCCGCGCTCGACCAGCAGCCCGTACAGGATGAAGATCGCGGAGAGGCCGGCCAGGCCCAGTTCCTCGCCCGCGGTGGCCAGGATGAAGTCCGACTTCACGGCGAAGCCGATGAGGATCGAGTGGCCGGAGCCGAGCCCCGTGCCGAGGAACCCGCCGGCGGCGAACGCGAAGAGGGACTGGGCGAGTTGGTTCGGGCCCCGGCCCGCCTCGATCGACGCGAAGGGGTGCAGCCAGTCCTCGACCCGGCTGTGCACATGCGGTTCCAGCCAGCCGACGGCGAAGGCCCCGCACGCCGCGAGGAGCAGCCCCACCGCGATCCAGCCGGTGCGGCCCGTGGCGACGTACAGCAGGATCACGAAGAGGCCGAAGAAGAGCAGCGAGGTGCCGAGGTCCCGTTCGAGCACCAGGACGCCCACGCTCAGCAGCCAGACCGTGAGGATCGGGCCGAGCACACGCCCGGTGGGCAGTTGGAGCAGCCAGACGCGCCGGCCGGTGTAGGCGAGGGCGTTGCGGTTGGCGGCGAGATAGCCGGCGAAGAACAGCGCGAGCATGACCTTCGCGAACTCGCCCGGCTGGATGGAGAATCCGGCGACCCTGATCCAGATCCGGGCGCCGTTCACCGCGGGGAAGAAGATCGGCAGGGCGAGGAGGACCAGCGCGGTGACGACGGACACGTACGTGTAGCGCTGGAGCACCCGGTGGTCGCGCAGGATCACCACCACCGCGATGAACAGGCCCACGCCCAGCGTCGACCAGACGAGCTGGGTGGGCGCCGCCCGGTCGCCCGGGGTCTCCAGGTCGAGCCGGTAGATCAGGACCAGGCCCAGGCCGTTGAGCAGGACGGCGATCGGCAGCAGCAGCGGATCGGCGCAGGGGGCGCGCAGGCGCACCGCGAGATGTGCGAGGAGCGCGAGCACGCCCAGCCCGGCGCCGTATCCGGCGGCGCCGGGCGGGACGGATCCGGTCCGGGCGAGGCCGACGTCGCAGTAGCCGTACACGGAGAGCAGGACCGCTACGACGAGGAGGGTGAACTCGATGCCACGGCGCCGGGGGAGGCGGACAACCGGAGCCGGCGGGTCCGCCTGCGCTGTCGTTCCGGGCGAGAGCATGTCCGGAAGTTAGCAAGCCCGTCGCCCGATGTCCCGTTATGTCGCGACAATCGGGCTGTTCCGGTGCTCAGCACCAACGGGGCGACGCACCGATGTTGTCGATGTAGCGGGCGGCTCCCCAGGCCCAGGTGCCGTCCGCGAGGAGGTACCAGAGGGGGTTGCCCTGGACGCTCTCGCCGGGGGTCTTGCAGAAGATGGAGACGACCTCGCCGTGGTGCGCGAAGCCGATGACGGCACTGCCGCGGGTCGGCTTGTCGCGCAGGCGCAGGCCGCCGGGCGCGCTGATGCGGCCCTTGTAGTACCTGGGGTGACTGCCGTCGTGGTCGCCCCAGTCGTCGCCGGCGAGGGCGGGACTCGCGGCACCGACGACGAGAGCGCCGCCGGCGACGGCTATGCCGAGACGGGTGAGAACGGTACGCAGAGACATGGCGGGCTCCTCCGGAAATGGGGATCAGAGCTGACTAATCGCCACATTAGGAGCGCACTCCGCCGGGCGCCCGCCACACTGAGCCATCGGAGCCGTCAAGGCACGCGAGAACGACGCGCCTGTTGCGTCCAAGGGGCGCGGGGAACGGCGCAGTCTGTGGTCTTTGAGGGGCGCGGGGAACGGCGCAGTCTGTTGCTGTTGAGGGGCGCGGGGAACGGCGCAATCTGTTGCCTTTAAGGGGCGCGGGGAACGGCGCAATCTGTTGCCTTTAAGGGGCGCGGGGAACGGCGCAATCTGTTGCTGTGAAGGGGCGCGAGGAATGGCGCGACCAGCCACGACGGACCCGCAGCCGACGACCGAGCGGGCCTACGCCCCGGCCAGCGTCAACACGGCAACCGCACCCCCACCCACCGCATTCGCGAACACGAGCCCCGCCCCCAACACCTCCGCCTGCCCGAGCGCAATGGTCAGCCCCAACCCGTGCCCCTTGGCACCCCCCTCCGTACGGAACCGCTGAGGCCCGTGCCCCAGCAGATACTCCGGATACCCGTCACCGTGGTCCCGCACAGTGATGACGCCCCCGTCGACCGTCAACGTCACCGGCCCCCGCCCATGCTTGTGCGCGTTGGCCACGAGATTCCCCAGCACCCGCTCCAGCCGCCGCCGATCGGTCTCCACGACGGCATCCCGCAGCACCCTGACCTCGGTGCCCGCGCCCGTGCCTGTGCCCGAACCCGCGGCGGCGCCCGCCCCGGAGGCCCGGACCACCCGCTCGGCCACGGCCCCGAGCCGCACCGCGTCGACCTCGGCCCGCTCGCGGCGCGCGTCGAGCCGGGAGATCTCCAGCAGGTCCTCGGTGAGCGTGCGCAGAGCCGCGACCCGGTCCCGGACCAGCTCGGTGGGGCGGCCGGGCGGCAACAGCTCGGCCGCCGCGTGCAGCCCGGTCAGCGGGGTCCGCAGCTCGTGCGCCACGTCCGCGGTGAAGCGCTGCTCGCTCAGCAGCTTGCTCTGCAACGAGGACGCCATCGTGTCCAGCGCGCCCGCCACGGCGGCCACCTCGTCCTGAGGGCTCGTCCGGTCCTCGGCCCGCGGATCCCGCACCCGCGCGTCCAGGTCGCCCGCGCTGATCCGCCGTGCGACCTGGGCCGTCGCGTGCAGCCGTCGCGTCACGCGGGTCACCGCGAAGGCGCCGACGAGCAGCGTCACACCGATCGCCAGCGCCGAGGAGCCGAGGATCGCCCGGTCGAGGCCGTCGATCGTGCGGGCGCCCGCGTAGTCGACCTGTACGGCGAGTGCCCGGCCGCCGCTCGCGGGGCCGGCCGCCCACATGGTGGGCCGCGGGCCGCCGGCGCCGACCGTCGTGCCGCGTTTCCCGGCCTCGGCGAGCGCGCGCAGCCCGGCGGGCAGCCCCGCGAGGTCCACGCCCGCACCGGGCGGCAGCCGGTCGCCCGCCTCGAACGCCTCCGTCGCCTCCGCCAGCCGGTCGAGTGCGTGCTCGCGGGCCTCGCCGACGGTCTGGTCGGTCACCGAGACGTGCACGAGGATGCCGAGGAGCGCGGCGAGCCCGCAGCACATCACCGTGATGAAGACGGCCGCCTTCCAGGTGAGACTGGCGGCCCGATGCCGCCACCCCCTCAGCGGGCGCCCCCCCTTCACCGGGTGCCACCGCCTCACCGGGCGTCGCCGTCCTCGCCGGAGGCGCCCGCGGACGGGGCGGGCGTGCGTCCGGGGGACGGGTCCGTCGCCCCCACCCGGAGGATCTCGTCCTTGGCCGCGAGCATCGCCTTCTGACGGCGGTCCCACGACCAGACCGTCCGGTACTCGTAGCCCGGCAGCTTCGACGGTGAGCGGATGATCACGTCCCGGCCCGCGATCTCGACGCCGAGCGTGCTGTCCGTCGTCGCCATGACCTCCGTCAGCCGGTGGCCGATGACGGTGTACGTGCGCACGCCCAGCTGGTCGCCGGGCATCCGCACCCCGAGCACCATGTCGTCCCGGCCGTCACCGGTGAGATCGCGGTAGTACGCCCGCAGGACCGGGCACGTCCGGCCGCGCGCACTCTTCCCGCCGCACTCCGCGACCTGCCGGGCCGTCTCCGCGTAACGCCCCTTGCCGGTGTAGAGGCCGGGGTGGGCGGCGATCTCCGCGCGGAAGACGGCGACCGGGTCGGCCTCGCGGATGTCGTCGCCCGGGGTCGTGACGCCCTTGACCGTCTCGGTGTCCGCCTCGCCGTAGTCGACGGCGGGCGAGGCGGCGGGCGGGACCTCCGGCCACAGCCGGGTCGGGCCCACGGCGGTGGACGTCGCACCCGCGCCGCGCAGGTCGCCCGGGTCGCCGCACCCCGCCAGCAGCAGCCCGGCGAGAGACAGCGCGAGCGGCAGCGTGAGAGGCAGGGCGGGAGGCAGCCGGATCGACAGCGCGAACGGCAGCGGGAGGGCTGCGCGGAGGGAACCGCGGATGCCCGCGGGGCGGTTGTGGATCACTGCGCTCCTGCGTCGGGGCCGGCCCGCCCGGTGCGGGACGGGCGTCGACCGTCGTGGTGCCACGCATGGCCGGCCGACCCTGCTGTCCCGGACACCATATTCGCGTTATCCGCGCGAAAGTCCTTTTTGTTCGCCGGGCGGGCCGGACGGGTCGGCGGGCCGAGCGACCCGGGCTACTCGGTGAGCTCCTCCAGGAGCCGGGCCGTGGCCAGTCCCGTCTGCAGGTACTTCACGAACAGCTCGTTGTGCAGGGCCCACGGGGAACGGCGCGAGCGGATCAGCCGGATCGCCTCGTCGGCCGTGTAACCCGCGAGAACCAGGGCGTGCGCGACGACCAGCCCCGAGCGGTTGTAGCCGTGATAGCAGCGGACCAGTACGCGCCGGCCGCTGTCGAGCGCCTCTTCGGTGGCCCGGGCGAGCCGGATCACGCCCGCGAGCTGGGTGCCGTCCAGCGGGCCGTCCGGGATGGCCCACACATGGTGCTCCACGCCTGTGTCGGGGCCGTGGCCGGGTAGTCGGAGCAGGGTCAGCACCAGGTCGAACTCATCGTGCACGACGGCGAATTCCGGTTCACCCGACCGGCCCGTGAACTCGTGACCGCCCATCCACAGGCCGGGCACTATCTCGCTCCACGGGCTGTCCGGGGCCGGCACATCGGGTTGCTTCCTGCGAGCCCGCAACGGCGCCTCCCCCTCAACTGCCCCTAAAGGTAACCGGCTTCTTGCCCCTGGAGCACCCCGCCTGTTCCCATGGTCGAGGGGTGATGGTGCATGAACGGACTGCGCGTCATACCGACCTGGCGGCACGGTCAGGAACGGCTGTACGTCTGCCGTACGGACGGCAGGAACGTCGCCTGGTACGACAGGGAGGCCGCCCGGGTCAATCTGCTCAGCGAGGAGCGCCGCGAGGACGTGCTCGATGTGCTCGGACCTTTCCTGACCGGAACGGTGACGATCGGACCGCCGCCGGTGCCGACCCCCGCCGAACTCGCGCGGCTGTCGCTGCACCCGGACGACGACCTCGCGCCGAACCGGCCCGGAGAGGCCCTGCAGAGCGTGCTCGACCACGAGCCGGGCCCGCAGCGGCGGATGCGGGTGGATCCCAGGCGGCACGCCCTCGCGGCGGAACTCGCGGTGGGCGAGGCCTTGGACCGGCTGGAGGGAGCGGGGTGGCACACCCTCCATTCGGTACCCCTGCCCGGCGGGGACCGTGTCCACCACCTGGTGGTCGGCCCGGGAGGCCTGTTCGCCGTGCACACGCTGTATGCCCGTAAGCAGCGCGTTCTCGTCGCCGATCCGATGGTCACGGTGGGGCGCCGGGAGGCCCGCCCGCTGCTGCGGCAGATCCGTGCCGACGCGGACCGCGCCTCGTACGCCCTGACCGCCGAGGTGCGCCCCGTACTGGCCCTCTTCGGTCCCAAGGACGTGTCGGTGACGGCACCACTGCGTGAGATGCGCGTCCTGCTGGACACCGATGTCACGTCCCTGGCCCGATCGGGAGGCGTCCTCAAGCCGGCGGACGTCGAAGCACTGCACGCGGTGGCCCGCGACCGGGGGACATGGGTACGCATCTGAGGCCCCGCTCAGCCGTGGGGGCGCCCCGGAGGGGTGCGGGGCTGTGACCTGTCGCGGCTCCGCCGCGGGGCGCGCCCAGCCCTCACCGGCCCGCGGGTGCGTCACCGTGCCTCCCGTGCAGCGCTAGGGCAGTGACCCCGCCCGTCCGGTGTCGAACAACGGCTCCAGCAGATCGCCGTGGCGCTCCAGGCGAGGCGCGATGTCCTCGGCAAGGAAGGCCAGTTCGGCAGGGGCGGCACACGACTCGACCTCGTCCCAGGTGACCGGGGTGGAGACCGTGGGGGACCGGCGGGCCCTGAGCGTGTACGGGGCGGCCGTGGTCTTGCGGGCGGCGTTCTGGCTGAAGTCGACGAAGACCTTGGCGGGGCGCAGGCTGCGGGTCATGCGGTGGATGACCAGGCCGGGAAGGTCCGCCTGGGCCTCCACGGCGAGGGCCTTGGCGTAGGCGGATACGTCGGCGGAGGGAGTGGGCTCCAGGGCGGCCAGCAGATGCAGGCCCTTGGAGCCGGAGGTCTTCGCGTACGCGGTCAGGCCGTCCGCCGCCAGACGGTCGCGCAGCCATACGGCCACCCGGCAGCACTCCACGATCGTGGCCGGTGCGCCGGGATCCAGGTCGAGGACCAGCCGGTCGGCGAGATCCGGGGCGTCCGCCCGCCACTGCGGGGTGTGGAACTCGGTGACCAGGTTCGCCGCCCACATCAGGGAGGGCAGGTCCTGGACCAGGACCATGCGGGCCGGGCCCTCCGAACGGGGGACCTCCGTCGTGCCGACCCAGTCGGGCGTACCGGGCGGGACGTTCTTGGTGAAGAAGACCTGGCCGTCCGGACCGTCGGGATAGCGCAGGAAGGAGACCGGCCGGTCGCGGAGATGGGGGAGCAGCGCCTCCGCGGCCGTCGCGTAGTAGTGCAGCAGCTCGCCCTTGGTGAAGCCCGTCGCCGGGTGGAGCACCTTGTCCAGGTTGCTCAGGGTCACCCTTCGCCCGGCCACCTCAGTGATTGGCGTCATAAGATGACAATCCCACGTATTCAGTCAGAAATGGCCGGTCCGGTCGGGGAACGGGTGGAAGCTACCTGAAGGGTGTCGAACGTGAGATCCATTTGGAACGGTGCCATCTCCTTCGGCCTGGTCAGCATCCCGATCAAGCTGGTGAACGCCACGGAGAACCACTCGATCTCCTTCCGCCAGATCCACACCGAGGACGGTGGCCGTATCCGCTACCGCAAGGTGTGCGAGGTGGAGGAGCGCGAGGTGACGTCGTCGGAGATCGGCAAGGCGTACGAGGACGCGGACGGCACGATGATCCCCATCACGGACGAGGACCTGGCCTCCCTGCCGATCCCGACCGCCCGGACCATCGAGATCGTCGCCTTCGTGCCGGCCGACCGGATCGACCCGCTCCAGATGGACACGGCGTACTACCTGTCGGCGAACGGAGTGCCTGCCGCCAAGCCGTACACCCTGCTTCGGGAGGCGCTGAAGCGCAGCCAGAAGGTCGCCATCGCGAAGTTCGCGCTGCGCGGGCGGGAGCGGCTGGGCATGCTGCGGGTCGTCGACGACGTCATCGCCATGCACGGGCTGCTCTGGCCGGACGAGATCCGGGCGCCGGAGAGTGTCGCCCCGGACACGAGTGTCACCGTCCGGGACAAGGAGCTCGACCTGGCCGACGCGTTGATGGACACGCTCGGGGAGGTCGATCTCGCCGAGCTGCACGACGACTACCGAGAGGCGGTGGAGGAGATGATCGCGGCGAAGGCCTCCGGGGAGGAGGCGCCGTCCGCTCCCTCCGCCGAGAAGTCCGGTGGGAAGGTCATCGACCTGATGTCGGCGCTGGAGAACAGCGTGCGGCAGGCGCGGGTCGCCCGGGGCGAGGGCTCCGACTCCGGCGGGGGCGAGGCCGAGGTGAAGCCCCTTCGCAAGGGTGCGGCGCGCAAGACGGCCAAGACGGCCAAGACGGCGGCGAGTGCCCCCAAGCCGGCTTCGCGGAAGAAGTCGACCGCGGCGAAGACGACGGCTGCGGGGGCCTCGGCGAAGAAGGCCTCGGCGAAGAAGGCCTCGGCCAAGTCGGTGGCGGGAGCCGATGCGAAGAAGTCCGCCCCCAAGAAGACACCCGCCAGAAAACGAGCCTCAGCCTGATCCCACCCACAGCCGGGCGGGGGCGGCCCGCGCCGTTCCCCGCGCCCCTAAGAGCGAAGAGACTGCGCCGTTCCCCGCGCCCCTAAGAGCGAAGGGACTGCGCCGTTCCCCGCGCCCCTAAGAGCGAAGGGACTGCGCCGTTCCCCGCGCCCCCGAAGGCCAAAAGACTGCGCCGTTCCCCGCGCCCCTAGGCGGACCCCCGCCCCAAAGGGGCGCGGGGAACGGCGCGCCCAGCCCCAACCGCCCGGCACCCGACCGACGAGCTATAGGGGCGCGAGGAACTGCGCGAACGCCCCCACCGGCCGGGGGCCGACCGACGGGCTGAGGGCCCCATGGCCTTGAAGGGGCGCGAGGAACTGCGCGAACGCCCCCACCGGCCGGGGGTCGACCGACGGGCTGAGGGCCCCATGGCCTTGAAGGGGCGCGAGGAACTGCGCGAGCGGCCCCACCATCCGGCAGCCGACCGACGGGCTGAGGGCCCATGGCCTTGAAGGGGCGCGGGGAACGGCGCGAACGGCCCACCGGCCGGCAGCCGACCGACGGGCTGAAGGGGCGCGGGGAACTGCGCGAACGGCCTCCGGCCGGGGGGCGGTGGGCTGAAGGCCTCGCCGGGGCGGAGGCCGTCACCGCGCCCCGGCCCGCATCTCCCGAGGACTCACCCCGAACCGCTGCCGAAACGCCGTGCTCAGCGCACTCGCCGACGAGAACCCCGACGCGTACGCGAGATCCGTGATCGTCATGTGCTCACACTCCCCGCACTGCAACCGGTCCCGCACCAACCGCAACCGCTCCTCACGGATCAGCTCCCGCGGCGTCGTGCCCACCCGCTGAAGCGCCAGCTGGATCTGCCGCAGCGACCACCCGAGCGCCCGCGCCATGGAGGTACCGGTCAAGCCGGGCTCGGCCGCGTGCTCGCGCACGTACCGGCGGACCACCGCCTCGACCTCGGTCAGATGCCCGGGCGCGTCCGGCCGGTCGTCCCCGACGGCGAGCATGCACAGCAACTCGACTATGCGGTCGGAGACGGCGTTGAACTGGGGATCGCTGAGCGTCTCCCGCTCCTCGTGCAGGTCGTTCAGCATGGAACCCACCACACGCCCCAGCCCCGTACTCAGATCCAGCGCGGTGACCAGCGGGGACTTCCGGTGCAGCGGACCGTCCAGCTCACGGGCCGGGATGGTGAAGATGAACGCCCGCGTGGACGCGTCCTGAAGGCACTCGAAGGGCTCCCCGAAGGTCAGCAGGGTCCCCTGCCCCGGCGTCAGCCGAGCCTCCCGGCCGTCCTGCCGCAGCACGATCTCCCCGGTCAGCGGGAACAGCAGGCGGTAGTCCTCGTCGGGATCCTGGCGCACCTGATGCGGGGTCCGGCTGTACTCGATCTCGTCCGACCGGAACTTGACCAGTTGGTAGACATCGGTGCACTGACGGACCGTCTCACCGCGGAAGTTGTCGGTACGCGCGTATCTGTACCCCATCCGGGGCTGGACCGACCCGATGTGCTCGCTCCAGAAGTCGATCCGCTCAAGCGGCTCCACCTCACGGGTCGTCTGCGACTCCACGATGTAGGTTCCCGCGGGCAATGCGCTTCCTCCGCCCAGAAAGCCCCGGCCGTTGCCCCCGCCCCGCTCGTCCGGCCTGCGGTCAACGGCAGTTACAGGCGGTAAGCGTAGAGCACACAATCTGTTTCCGTAACGCGCGGACGAAACGTGTGCGGAATGCGCACAGGCGGATGCCGTCAGGACGTGTGTGACGGCAGGCATGCGCGGTTGCGCGTGGTGCGTCTGAGGACAACTTCCTTGCGCGCGCGGAAAAGTACGCACTCCGGCTCGCTAGTACCGTCGGGCGCCGCGCACCCCGTCCCCGCGCCCCGTCCCCACCCCACCCGTTCCGCTCCCCATCTCTCCCCTGATCCCTTCCCGTCGACTCCCCCCGCACTTGAGGACTTCATGAAGGAACAGATACCGGAGGCGGTGCTCTGGTGCGTGGCCGTCGCGCTGCTCGCCGTCACCGTGCTGCTGGTGCGCCAACGCGGCATCACCGCGCGGCTGCGCCGCCGCGACGCCGAGCTGACCGAAGGCCTGCGGACCCGGGAGGAGGAGGTACGCCACCTGGTCGCCGTACGCCTGCCGGCGCTGGCGGACCACGGGCCCCAGCCGCAGGCCCCCGGCATCGGGCTGCTCGACGCGACACTCGCCGGAAGCGCCTTCGCGAAGTGCCTCGACCACGTCCTGGAACGCTTCGAGGGAGCCGTCGAGCACGCGCAGGCCCGCGCCGACCAGTCCGCCAAGTCCGCGCTGAAGGCGTCGATGCGCTCGATCCAGGCACTGGCCAACGAGCAGCAGGTCGCCATCTCCGACATGCAGGACCGGCACGACCGCCCCGACGTGCTGCGCGACCTGCTGGAGATCGACCACACCAACGCCCAGTTCGGCCGCCGCGCCCAGGCCATCGCCGTACTCTGCGGATCCTGGCCCGGCCGTCAGCGCTCCACCTCCGCGGTGATCGAGGTCGTCCGCGGCGCCACCTCCCGCATCCGCGACTACCGGCGCGTCCAGATCCACGGGCAGGCCGACATCGCCGTGGAGAGCCGGGCCGTCGAGCCGGTCGTCCTCACCATCGCCGAACTGCTCGACAACGCGGCCCGTCACTCGCAGCCCAACACCAAGGTCGAGGTCAACGTCCAGTCCGTGCACAACGGCGCCTGCGTGATCATCGACGACGCGGGCGTCGGCATGGACGCCCACGCGACGGAGCGCGCCGCGGCCCTGCTGTCCGGCCGGCACGCCGTGGACGTCACCCGGCTCGACGACCCGCCCCAGTTCGGCTTCGCCGCCATCGGCGTTCTGGCCGCGCGCTACGGGTTCAGTGTCTCCGCCGACACCCGCTCCCCGTACGGCGGTGTCCGCGCCGTCGTGTTCCTGCCGTCCGCCCTGCTCACGCACCGGGACCCCGCGGAGGAGCTGCCACCCGTGACCACGCCTCCCGCCCCCGCCTCCACCCGTACGCCGTCGGCGCCCGCCCGGGCCCCCGAGGGCGACCGCGCGACCGCCCCCGCCGCCCCCGTCTCCACCCCGGCCGCCGTCGCGGGGAAGGCGACCACGTCCGGCGGGCTGCCCAAGCGCCGGCGCCGGTCGCAGGCACCGGCCGAGCGGGCCGACGGGACGCGGGCCGCGACCGCACCCGCACCCGTCGAGGACCCCGTCGTCCGCTCGGCCGAGGAGAGCGCCCGCCGCATGGGCGCGTTCGCCCGCGGCACGCTCCACGGGCGCGCGGACCGGGACTTCACCCCCCACGAAGACGACGAAGCCGAAGGGAACATCCACGGATGATCGAGTCCGCGAACAACGAACTGGGCTGGATGCTCGACGAGGTCCTGAAGGTCCCTGAGGCGCGGCACGCCATCCTGCTCTCGGCCGACGGCATGCTCCGCGCCCACTCCGCGGACATCGGCAGGGACGACGCCGAACGGCTCGCGGCCGGGCTCTCCGGCGTCCAGTCGATCAGCCGCAGCACGGCCGAGTTCTGCGGCAGCCCGCAGACCCCCTGGCGGCAGACGCTGATCGAGTTCGCGCACGGCTACGTCTTCCTCGTGGCCGCCGGCGAGGGCGCCTACCTCGCCGTGTCCACCACCGAACACGTGGACATGGAGGCGGTCACCTACCGCATGCACAAACTCGTCGACCGGCTCGGCAAGGAACTGACCAGTCCGGCGCGTCGGGACGCCGGCAGCCCGGCATGACACCGCCCAGGCGACCCGGAGGGAAACTGGTGCGGCCGTACGTCGTCACGGACGGCCGCTCCAACCCGACCCGCAACACCCTGGACCTGGTCACGCTGCTGATCGCCGCCGACGACCTGCCGCTGACCGGACTGAGCCCGGAGAAGCGGGCGTTGATGGAGCTGTGCCGGCCCGGCGCGCTGTCGGTCGCCGAGGTGGCCGGCCATCTGTCGCTGCCGGTCAGCGTCACCAAGGTGCTGATCGCCGACCTCATGGACAGCGGCCATGTCGTCACCCGTGCCCCCGTACCGTCCGCCCGGCCTTCCGAGACCCGCATCCTCCAGGAGGTCCTCGATGGGCTTCGCGCCCGCCTCTGACGACAACTCCGACGGTCCCGACGGCCCCCACGGGGGTGTCCATCTCGCGAGCGGTGTGCAGACCGCCGTCAAGCTCCTGATCGTGGGGCACTTCGCGGTCGGCAAGACCACCTTCGTCGGCGCGCTCTCCGAGATCCGGCCGCTGCGCACCGAGGAGGTCATGACCCAGGCCGGCGCGCTCGTCGACGACCTCGCGGGCACGCAGGACAAGACGACCACCACGGTCGCCCTCGACTTCGGCCGGCTCACCCTCAACGACTCCCTGGTGCTCTACCTCTTCGGCACCCCGGGACAGCAGCGGTTCACCGAGCTGTGGCAGGACATGACACGCGGGGCACTCGGCGCGCTCGTCCTCGCCGACACGCGGCGGCTGGGCCAGTCCTTCGACGTCATGGGCGTACTGGAGGACCTGGGCCTGCCGTACGCCGTCGCCCTCAACGACTTCGACGACGCCGACGAAGCCGGTGGCACAGACGGCACCGGCAGGCACGATCTGGCCGAGATCCGCGAAGCCCTCGACCTGCTTCCCGAAACCCCGCTCGTACGGTGCGACGCCCGTGACCGGATCTCCTCCACCCACGCGCTGATCGCGCTCGTCGAATACCTCCTCACCCGCGACGGCAGCAGCGCCGGCGCCGGCGACAGCGAACTGGAGCACGCGTGACCTCCCCCGAACCACCCGTCCCGTCCGCGTCCGCGGCGCCCGAGGGCTGCCCCTACCACCACCCCATGTACGGGCCGGAGTTCGCCGCCGACCCCGGCGCGCTGTACGGGAAGCTGCGGGGGCACGGGAACACATCGCCGGTGGAACTCGCGCCCGGCGTCCGGGCCACGCTCGTCACCGGGTACGAGGCCGCGCTGCACGTGCTGCGCAGCCCCGAGACGTTCTCCAAGGACCCCCGCCGCTGGCGCGACCTCGCCGAGGGCGTCGTCGCGCCGGACAGCCCGGTCGTGCCGATGATGATGTACCGGCCGAACGCGCTGTTCACCGACGGCGAGGAGCACCGCAGGCTGCGTGGTGCCATCACCGACAGCCTGGCCCGCGTCGAGCCCAGCACCCTGCGCGGATACGTCGAGCGCAGCGCCGACACGCTCATCGACCTGATCGCCCCGCGCGGTCACGCGGACCTTCTCGGCGAGTACGCGCAGGTGCTGCCGCTGCTGGTGTTCAACCGGCTCTTCGGCTGCCCGACCGACCTGGGCGAGCGGCTCGTCGAGGGCATGTCCGGGATCTTCGACGGGGTGGACGCGGAGAAGGCCAACGAGCTGCTCTCCACGACGCTGCTCGACCTCGTCACGCTGAAGCGCGCGCAGCCGGGGCAGGACATGACGTCCTGGCTCATGGCGCATCCGGCCGGGCTCACCGACGAGGAGATGATCCACGAGCTGGTGGTGCTGATGGGCGCGGGCACCGAGCCGCAGCAGAACCTGATCGCCAACAGCCTGCGGCTGCTGCTGTCCGACGACCGGTTCGCGGGCGACCTGGGCGGTGGCAGCCTGCCGGTCGAGGACGCGCTCGACGAGGTGCTGTGGACCGATCCGCCGATGGCGAACTACGCGGTGCACTACCCGGTCCGGGACGTCGTGTACGAGGGAACGCTGCTGCGGGAGGGCCACCCGCTCGTCGTCAGTCTGGCCGCGGCGAACACGGACCCGGCGCTGACGAACGACCAGCGGGCCGGGAACCGGGCCCACCTGGCGTGGAGCGCGGGGCCGCACAACTGTCCCGCGCAGAGCCCGGCCCGGCTGATCGCAGCGGTGGCGGTCGAGAAGCTGCTCGACCGGTTGCCCGATGTGCGGCTAGCGGTGCCGGTGGATGAGCTGGAGTGGCGGCCCGGGCCGTTCCACCGCGCTCTGGCCGCACTGCCGGTGCGGTTTCCGGTGGCGCCGGTGTCTGGGGAGGAGCACCGTACGGACGCCGTGCGGCGCCCGATCCTTCCGCCCACTGCCGCCGCGCCGCCTGTTGCCTCTGCCCGCCCTCAGGGCGGCTGGGGCCGACTGAAGGCGTGGTGGCGGGGTGAGTAGCGGACGGGGTGGTCGGGTGCGCAGTTCCCCGCGCCCCTAAAAGCACGCCTGCGGTGCGTGGTAGGGGGCGGGGGCGGGCGCGCTCCGGGATATGCGGCCGTTGCTCTCGCGCCATCAACTGAACGACCCTTGCCGCACACTCCACATCCCGACCCACCCCGGCGCTTTGAGGGGCGCGGGGAACGGCGCACCCAGCCCCCGACAACGGTCACGTTCGAACGCTCCGGTCACCCCGGTTCTTTGAGGGGCGCGGGGAACGGCGCACTCAGCCGAGAACGACCGTCACGTACGAACGCCCCGGCCACCCCCACCCCCAGCACCGCGGGGAACGGCACCCCCCTCACCCCCAGGCGGCGAGCCGAACAGGCAGAGCCCGATGCCCGTTCGAGATGAACGACGCCACCGGCGTCAACTCACCGTCCGCGACGGCAAGCCGCACATCCGGATACCGCTCGAAAAACGCCGGAAGCGCAACCCGAGCCTCGAACCGCCCCAGCGGAGCGCCAAGGCAGAAGTGCACCCCGTGCCCGAACGCCAAATGCTCCTTGCCGAGCCGAGTGACATCGAACCGGTCGGCGTCAGGACCGTGATCCTCAGGGTTGCGACCAGCGGCAGCGTACGCCGCGAGGATCGCGTCCCCCTGACGGATCACCACCCCCTCGGGCCCGCCCAGTTCGCCGACCGCCAGGTCCTCCACGGCGTACCGCAACGGCAGACTGGCAACGGGCGCCCGCACCCGCAGCGTCTCCTCGATCACGTCGTCCCAGCCGGCCCGCCCGGCCCGGACATGCGCGAGCTGTTCCGGATGGGTCAGCAGCGCATGGATCGCGTTGTCGATGAGGTTGACCGTGGTCTCATGACCCGCGCTGATCATCAGCACCAGCGTGTCGAGCAGCTCCTGCTCAGTCAGCCGCGTGGCACCCTCGTCGTCACGCGCGGCGATGAGCCCGGAGGTGAGGTCGTCCCCGGGCGACTCCCGCTTGGCGGCGACGAGTTCGCCGAGAACCGCGTACAGCCGGGCGTAGATGTCCGTGACCTCCTCCGGCGTGGCGGCGGTGTTGAAGACCCCGTCCACGACGGCCCGCAGCTCCGCGCCCTTCTCCTCGGGCAGCCCGAACAGCTCGCTGATCACCTGGATCGGCAGCGGGTAGCAGAACTCCTCGCGCAGATCGACGACGCCGTCCCGGCGCCCGACCTCGTCGATACGGTCGAGCAGCTGCTTGGTGATCTCCTCGATACGAGGCTGCAGCGCGGCGGTCCGGCGCGCGGTGAACGCCTTCGACACCAGCGTCCGCAGCCGTTTGTGCTCCCCGCCGTACGCCGTGAACATGTTCTGCACGGCGACCCAGGTGAACAGCGGCCACTCCGGTGAGATCTCCCCGTTGATCCACAGCGGCCAGTGCTGCCGTGGATCCTTCGACACCCGCGGGTCCGTGAGCAGGCGTTTCAGGAGGTCCGTACTGCTGACAGCCCAGGCCTCCACCCCGCCGGGCAGTTCCACCCGGGTCACCGGGCCGCGCTCACGTATCCGTGCGGCCTCGCCGTGAATGTCGCGACCGGACGGGTCGATGACGATGGATCCCTGCTCCGACACGGGAGCCTCCCAGCACTCGAACCAGCACTCGAACTGTCCGTACAGCAATACGCCGAGTGACGTTACGGGGCCACAGGGTGCGCGAACGAGACCGCGTGGAACCCACTGCGCACGTCGACAAGTTCCCTACGCGTACAGGCAAGTTGAGGCCTACAGTCCGCTCTAGGGTCATGATCCCGGGTGAGAGGTGGTGGCAGCCCAACCATGCCGAGCAGTGATGCCCCGAGGTGGCTGCGACCCCTCGGCCCGGAGGTGCGGACACTCCCCGCCGGCCAGTGGTGGGACGCGGTACGGGTCCCGCTGGCCACGGGCCTGCGCATCCTCGAACATCTGGGCTCGCGCACGGGAGCGGTGATCGAGGACGGCTTCGGCGGTGTCCTCTACTGGCTCGTCCCGCCGGGCGAGGCCGCCACCTGGGACATCGCCCCGGCGCAGATCCTCGGCCCGGGCTCCCACGTGGCCATCCCGCCCCGGCATCGCACGTACGCGCCCGGTCTGCACTGGCGGGTGCCGCCGACCAGGACCCGCCACTGGACGGATCCGGCCCACCTCCACGCCGCCCTGCGCCGCACCCTGCCCTGAGCCCGGCCCGTCGACCGACCTGATCCGGGCCCTCGCCGACCTCTCGCACGATCCTGACGCGGAGATCTTGACGGCTTTAAGTTACCGGTAACATCATGGTTCCCGTAGCGCCACCGCCGACGCCCCGGTCGGCCCGTCGCCCGCTGGAGCGTGGCCCGTCAACTGGAGTCCGCGTGAGTGACCACGTGAGTGACCACGTCACAGGCCTGCCGACCGCGCGACCGGCCACGAGCGCCCCGGAGCCTGTGACTGTGCCCGTCCGGGAAGTCCCGGACGTGCGCGTGTTCAGTACCGCGGCCGTCGTCGCCTCCTGCGGCGGGTTCGTTCTCATCGGCGCGCTCCAGGCCCTCTACGGTCCCTCCATCCCCGCCCTCCGCGAGGAGTTCGGGCTCTCGCCCTCGGCCGCCGGGCTGGGACTGAGCGCGCACTTCTTCGGCGGCGTCGCCGGAGTCCTCCTCTTCGACCGGCTGTACGGCCGGCTCGGCAACCGGCAGCTCCTCGGGGCCTCGTACCTGCTGATGGCCGTCGGCGCGGCCGGCTTCGCGCTGGCGCCGAACTGGCCCGTCTCGCTGGTCGCGGCCCTGCTCGCCGGACTCGGCTTCGGCGGTATCGACTACGGGCTCAACCAGCTGTTCGCCGTCGGCTTCGGGCGCCGCTCGACCGCTATGCTCAACATCCTCAACGCGCACTTCGGCGTGGGCGCGATCCTCGGACCCGCCGTGATCGGCGCGGTCGGCGCCGGGCACTATCCGGCGGTCTTCCTCGTCTTCGCCGCCGTCAACCTGCCCCTGCTGCTGTGCCTGAAAGGCGTACGCGAGCACGCGCCGAAGCCCGGCGAGGGGGCGCCGCAGGCCGGTGGCGCGTCGGTCCTCGGCCGCAGTCTGGGGTCGGTGCTCGCCATGTTCGTCACCCTGTACGTGCTGCACGTGGGCATCGAGGCGGGCGTCGGCGGCTGGGAGCCCACACACCTGGAGGCGGTCGGGTACGGCGCCGGGGCCGCGGCCACCGCCACCTCCGTGTACTGGCTGATGATGACCGTCGGCCGCTTCCTCGCGGCACCGCTCGCGCTGCGCCACTCCGCCCAGTCGATCGTCACCGTCTCGTGCGCGGGCATGACGGTCTGCCTGCTGCTGGCCACGGTCCCGGCACTCGCCCCCTACGCGTACGCGGGAGTCGGCCTGTTCATCGCGCCGATCTTCCCCACCGGGCTGCCCTGGCTCAACAGGGCGGCCCCGAAGGCCCGCAGAGCCGGCGCGGTGGTCATCGCCGCGTCGATGGTCGGCGGAGTCGTCGCGGGACCCGCGCTCGGCAAGGCCATCGAGTGGTCCGGGGTGCGTGCCGTACCGCTCCTGCTGTGCGCGGTCTCGGCACTGTGCCTGGCCGCCACGCTCTGGCTGGTCCGCGCCACGCGCCCGTCCGCCCACCACTGACCCGACCGCCGACCGACCGCTGGCGTCATCACGCACGCAATCGCTGACGCACCCCTGTACCGGTCCCACGTCCGATGTACCGGTCCCCCGTCCGATCCCACACCCGAGCTGAAGGGAAACAGCCTCCTCATGTCCGCTCCGAGCACGTCGGCCCTGAGTACCTCGTCCGACGGATTCCGGCTCCACGGAGAGCCGTTCCGGATCATCTCCGGTGCGATGCACTACTTCCGCATCCACCCCGACCAGTGGGCCGACCGGCTCCGCAAGGCCCGGCTGATGGGCCTCAACACGGTGGAGACGTACGTCCCCTGGAACCTCCACCAGCCCGAGCCAGGCACCCTCGTCCTCGACGGCATCCTCGACCTGCCGCGTTATCTCCGGCTGGCGAAGTCCGAGGGCCTGCACGTCCTGCTGCGCCCCGGCCCGTACATCTGCGCCGAGTGGGACGGCGGCGGTCTGCCCTCCTGGCTCACCACGGACACCGACATCCGGCTGCGCACCAGCGACCCCCGCTTCACCGACGCCCTCGACCGCTACTTCGACCTGCTGCTGCCCCCGATCCTGCCCCAACTGGTCGCGAACGGGGGCCCGGTGATCGCCGTACAGGTGGAGAACGAGTACGGGGCGTACGGCGACGACCGCGCGTACCTGGAACACCTCGCCGAGTCCTTCCGCGCCCGGGGCGTCGAGGAACTCCTCTTCACCTGCGACCAGGCCAACCCGGAGCACCTGGCGGCCGGCAGCCTCCCCGGTGTCCTCAGCACCGGCACCTTCGGCAGCCGGATCACCGAGTCCCTGGAGCAGTTGCGTGCCCATCGGCCCGAAGGACCCCTGATGTGCGCGGAGTTCTGGATCGGGTGGTTCGACCACTGGGGCGAACCGCACCACGTGCGCGACGCGGCCGACGCCGCCGCCGACCTCGACCGGCTGCTCTCCGCGGGCGCCTCGGTCAACATCTACATGTTCCACGGCGGCACCAACTTCGGCTTCACCAACGGCGCCAACCACGACCACGCGTACGAGTCCGTCGTGACCTCGTACGACTACGACGCGGCCCTCACCGAGTCCGGCGACCCGGGTCCGAAGTACCACGCCTTCCGCGAGGTCATCGCCCGCCACGCCCCGGTACCCGACGAGCCCGCCCCGGCACCGGAGCCCAAACTCCCGCCCACGTCCGTGGAGTTGGACGGCCGGGCTCCGCTGCTCGCGCACGCGGGCCTCCTCGCCGAGCCGGTACGCGTCGACGCCGACCCGGTGACGATGGAGGAGCTGGGCCTGCGCGCGGGCTACGCCCTGTACCGCACCACGCTCCCCGTGTCCGGCGACGGTGTCCTGCACTTCGCGGGCGGGGTCGGCGACCGCGCCCAGGTCTTCGTGGACGGCGCCCCCGTCGGCGTACTCGAACGCGAACACCATGAGGAAGCCCTGCCCGTGCGCGTTGCGCGAGCCGGCGCCACGCTGGACGTGCTCGTCGAGAACATGGGCGGCGTCAACTACGGCCCGCGCATCGGCGCCCCGAAGGGCCTGCTCGGACCGGTCACCTTCGACGGCACCGCCCTGCACGGCTGGGACTGCCACCCCCTGGCGCTGGACGCCGTCGGCCAGGTGCCCTTCGCCCCGGCCGCCGACCTGCCCGCGGGAGCCGGACCGGCCTTCCACCACGGCACCTTCGAGGTCCGTACGCCCGCCGACACCTTCCTCTCCCTGCCCGGCTGGACCAAGGGCCAGGCCTGGATCAACGGCTTCCACCTCGGCCGCTACTGGAACCGCGGCCCGCAGCGCACGCTGTACGTGCCCGCGCCCGTCCTGCGTCCCGGCACCAACGAACTGGTCCTGCTGGAACTGCAGGCCACGACCGAGCCGCGCGTCCACCTCACGGACACGCCCGACCTCGGCCCGGTGAAGCCCTGATGACCTCCCTCCGCCCGCCCCTGCGCCCGGCATCCCATCGGCTGAAGGTGTCCGCGCCCGCCGCGCCGCCGCTCACCGGCCACCTCCCCTTAGCCGACGCCCCCGGCGTCCCCGACCCGATCGAGGTCACCAGCCGCTGCCTCACCCGCGGCGGCCGGCCCTGGTTCCCGGTCTCCGGCGAGTTCCACTACACCCGCTACCCGGCAGGGGAGTGGGAGGAGGAGCTGCTGAAGATGAAGGCGGGCGGGGTGACGGCCGTCGCCGGCTACGTCATCTGGATCCACCACGAGGAGACCGAGGGCCGGATCCGCTTCGACGGCGACCGTGACCTGCGAAGATTCGCCCAACTCTGCGCCCGCCACGGCCTGGACCTCATCCCCCGCATCGGCCCCTGGTCCCACGCGGAGGTCCGCAACGGCGGCTTCCCCGACTGGCTCCTGACCCGCACCCGCGCCCCGCGCACCGACGATCCGGCCTACCTCGAACCCGTACGCACCTGGTACGAGGCGATCGCCGGGCAGCTGTACGGGCTCGACCGCGCGCACGGCGGCCCGATCGTCGCCATCCAGATCGAGAACGAGCTCTACGACCAGCCGGGCCACCTGCTGACCCTGAAACGCATGGCACAGGACGCCGGTCTGAGCGCCCCGCTCTGGACGTCGACGGCGTGGGGCGGGGTCCGACTCCCGCCCGACGAACTGCTTCCGCTGTACGGCGGCTACCCCGAGACCTTCTGGACCGAGGCCGACGGCGGCTGGCCCGACACCTGCCGCAAGCACTTCTTCTTCACCCACCAGCGTGATGACGAGGGCATCGGCGCCGACCTGCGCCCAACGACGGTACGCGGCGCCGACCCGTCGGCCTCGGCGGCCCGATTCCCCTGGGCCACCTGCGAGTTGGGCGGCGGCATGGCGGTCTCCTACCACCGCCGTCCACGGGTCGACGCGGCCGACGTCGGCGCGCTCGGCCTCACGAAGATCGGCTGCGGATCCGTGTGGCAGGGCTACTACATGTTCCACGGCGGGACGAATCCCGTGGGGGAGCGGACGACCCTCCAGGAGTCCCACGCGACGGGCTACCCCAACGACCTCCCCGTCCGAACCTACGACTTCCAGGCTCCGCTCGGCGAGTACGGCCAGTACCGGCCCTCGTACGACGAACTGCGCCTCCAGCACCTGATGTTGGCGGACTTCGGGCAGCTGCTCGCGCCGATGGAGTCCTTCCTCCCGGCACGACAGCCGACGGGGCAGGGCGACCGGGACACCCTGCGCTGGGCGGTCCGGGCCGCGGAGGACTCCGGCTTCCTCTTCGTCAACAACCACCAGCCGCACGAGGAGTTGCCCGCCCACCCGGACACCTCGTTCACGGTCGAGTTCCCGGCGGGGCCCGCGCTCACCCTCCCGAGCACACCCGTCACGGTCCCGGCGGGCGCCTACTTCTGCTGGCCCCTCCGCCTCGACGTGGACGGCCTCCGCCTGGACTGGGCCACCGCCCAGCCCGTGTGCACGGTCGTCGACGACGGTGACGGCGGCAGTCGTACGGTCCTGGTGCTGGCGGCGACGGAGGGCGTGCCCGTCGAACTGGCCCTGGACGCCACCACGTTGGCGTCGGTGCGGACGCCCTCCGGACAGTGCGCCACGCTCGACGGCCGCGTCCTGGTCACCGGGCTGCGCCCCGGCACCGACGCCCTGGTGGAGGTGGACACGGCGGACGGCGACCGGGTCGGCATCCTGGTCCTGGACGCGACGACGGCCCGTACCGCCTACCGGGGTGTCGCCTGGGGAGCCGAACGGCTGGTGCTCTGCGAGACCGGCGCAGGCGTCGTCTTCGACGAGCACGCGCGGGACGGGCAGGGAGAGGTACGCGTGCACGGCCCGGCCGGTGACCCCTCGTTCGCCGTGCTGCCCGCGCCACGCCGGCCGCCGGTGGTGACGGGCGCGAGCGTGCGGGAGTCGGGAGACGGGGTGTTCACGCGGTTTCAGGTGCTCAGCGAGGGCCGGCACCCGCGTTTTACGGGGAAGGCGGGGCTGGTCCGTGCCGCGGGCCCGGCGCCCGAACCCGTGACGGGCGTGCAGGGCCGGGCGAGCGCCCCCGCCGACGAGCACTACGACACGGCCGCCGCCGAGTACGCCATCGCCGTTCCGGACGGACTGCCCCTCACCGGCACCCTCCTGCGCGTCCACTGGACCGGAGACGTGGCACGCGCCTACGTCGGCGACACACTGGTGGCGGACCAGTTCTTCGCGGGACTGCCCTGGGACATCGCCCTGGACCGACTCCCGGCCTTCGCCCTTCGGGGGGAGGGGCTGCGACTGAAGGTGCTGCCGCGACGGGCGGACGCGAGGGTGTACGTGGCGGAGGGGGCGGCCGGCGGCGGGGGAGCCGAGGTGGCGGTCGAGCGGGTCGAGTGGGTGACGACCCGTACCTGGGCGGTGGGGGAGGGGTGAGCCCGCAGCGCCCGTGACGCCACTCTCTCGCCCGGCGGCCTATTCTGTGGGCCAGCCGGGCGAGGGCACGACCGCCGGGACGAACCACGAACCCGAAGGACATCACCCGCCATGACCCGAAGCACCGGTGACGGCGCGCCGCCCCCAGGGCCAGGACCCGCCAAGGGCCGCAGCCGACGCAACTTCGCGGGGGCGCGCCCGGTGATGGGCGACGTGGCGCGGCTGGCCGGTGTGTCCAAGCAGACGGTCTCCCGCGTGCTGAACGACAACCCGGCCGTCCGCCCCGAGACCCGCGAGGTGGTCCTGACCGCCATGCGCACCCTCGGCTACCGCCCGAGCCGCAGCGCACGCTCCCTGGCCAGCGGCCGGACCCGCATGCTCGGCGTGATCTCCTTCGACGCGGCCCGGTTCGGCCCCGCCTCCATCCTGACCGCGATCAACACGGCGGCCCAGGACGCCGGTTACCTCGTGAGCTCGATCGCACTCGACACGGCCGACCGGGCCACCGTCGTACGCGCCGTGGACACGCTGTCGGCCGAGGGCGCGGACGGTGTGATCGCCATCGCCCCGCAGCGCTGGGTGGGCAGGGCGCTGGCGGAGGCACAGCTCGACACCCCGCTGATGATCCTGGAGAACGACCTGGGCAACGACGCGTCGTTCGTGACGGCGGACAACCGCGCGGGCGCCCGTATGGCGACCGAACACCTGCTGGACCTCGGCCACGGGACGGTCCGGCACATCGCGGGCCCCACGGGCTGGCTGTCGGCGGACCGGAGGGTGGAGGCCTGGCGGGCCACGCTGCAGGCGGCGGGGGCCCCGGTCCACGAGCCCCTCGTCGGCGACTGGAGCGCCGACTCGGGCTACGAACTGGGCCGCGGCCTGGCCGGAGATCCCGACGTCACCGCGATCTTCGCCTCCAACGACCAGATGGCACTCGGGGTGCTGCGCGCCCTCCACGAGTCGGGCCGCCATGTGCCGGACGACGTCAGCGTGGTCGGCTACGACGACATCCCCGAGGCCGCGCACCTGCTGCCCCCGCTGACCACGGTCCGTACCGACTTCCCCGAGATCGGTACGCGTTCCCTGCGGCTGCTCCTGTCCCAACTGGACGGCCCACCGGAACCGGCGCTGGGCCGGGTGGTGCCGGTCGAACTGATCGTGCGCAGAAGTACGGGCCCGGCGCCGGGGCGTTGAGCGCCTGGCCAGGTCACGTACCCGGTCACGCGCCCAGGTCACGTACAGGGAAAATCTGTGTGGATCAGGTGAGTGGGCGAACACTTCGGCGAGATAGAAAGGACACATGCCGGAGCACGAGACCCCTGTCGGAGCCATGGATGACGTCGATGTCACGGAGGACCTGGACGTCACGAAGGACACGACCACCAAGAACGAAGTGGCCGCGGTGACCGAGGTGGCCGAAGTGGCCGCGGTGACCGCGGAGGACGCGGCCGTCGACGGTGTCGATGATGTCGACGCGGTGACCCGGGCGGTGCTGACCGCGTCGCGCGTGCTCGTCGCGGTCTCGGCCCGTTCGCTCGCCGAGGTCGAGGAGCGGGTGACGCTGCCGCAGGTCCGGATGCTGGTCGTCCTGTCCACGCGTGGCGCGACCAAGCTGGTCACCCTCGCCGAACTGCTCCAGGTCGCGCCGTCGACCGCCATGCGGATGGTCGACCGGCTCATCACCGCCGGTCTCGCCGACCGGCAGACCAACCCCGGCAACCGCCGCGAGACCCTGCTGCGGCTCACGGAGGAGGGGCGGCGCACGGTGGAGGACGTCACGGCCCGCCGCCGCGCGGAGATCGCCACGATCGTGGAACGCCTCACTCCCCACCAACGGACGGCGATCGTGGAGGCCTTGACCGCCTTCAACGAGGCGGGCGGCGAACCCCCGGTCCCGGACGTGGACGACGCGGAGCCGCACCCGCTGGGCTGGGTGGACGCGACGGCGAGGCACGACGCGTAAAGCGTGCGAGCCCCTCTCCCTCACTGATCCGCTCACCCGACGGCGGGGGTGGGAGTGGGGGTCGGGGTCGGGGAGGTCGTGTTGACGTCCAGGCCCTCGGGCTCGTTGAGGACGAGGACGGGTGCGCCCGGCTGCGGGGCGGGCGGGGTCATCTCGGTCTTGGGAAGCTTGGGCGGGGTGGTCTGCTGGAAGTTGACCTGGTCGTAGTTGACCAGGTCGGTCTTCTCCAACACCGTGATGTGGTCGAGGACGGTGTCGTTGGCCAGGTCGGCCAGCTCACGGATCATGGTGTTCTTGGTGTTGGCGCGGATCTTGGCGATGACGGGGAAGATCTGCCCGTGCGTGACGCGCATGATGTTGACGGCGGTCGTGTCGAACTGCTGCCCGGTGCTCCCGTCCACGGTCGCCACGAACTGCTGTTGCTGCGGGCTGGCCTGGTTGGGCAGGGTGATCCCCAGTTCGGGGGCCATCTTCCGACACATCTCGTCGAGCCCGGAGTGCCCGGCGACAAGGTGCTTCCCGGCCTCCTTCATCGCGGGCGTCGTGCCACGCTCCATGGCCATCAACCCCAGCGGATGCTCCCAGAGCCCCGCGGCCCGCACCTTGACGACGAAGTCCCGGTCGGCCTCGGTCAGGGGCCCGTACCGGGTGTTGGCGATGATCCGGTCCTGACTGGTCGTCGTGGTCTCCACCCCGACGAGGGCGGGATACGCGAGCGCGGCAAGCGTCACGGCCAGCCCACCGATCACGAATACGGTCCCTGCCGTGCGTTGCGTGACGCGCATGCTGCCTCCTGAGGTGAACGGCTCGGTCCACAGGGGGTACGTACGAGACGCACAAGGCAATCATTGCTCAGGGTAAATTTTGCACTCGACGCGAATTCCGCCTACTTGGTCGGTTGATATCGCCCACCTATGCCTGTTTACGCCCCCATCGGTCCGCTTACGCCCGATTGAGCCTGCTTAGGTGTGCTTGCGGAGGAACCACTCCGGCGGCCTCGGCGGATACGGAATTTCGCCAGGAATCTCCAACTCGGCCCGAATGGCTTTCTCGAACCCGAAGAGATTTCGTGTGAATTCCTCGTACCGCCGACGCCAGGCCTGCTCATCCCATTCCAGCTCGCCGCGGGCGAAATCCTGCAGCTGCCATACCGAACGATTCAGAAGGTACGCGGCCTCGACTATCACAGGAGGAGCGAGCAGCCGAACATGCTCCACGCTCATATTGCGTTCCATGTGCGCGGATTCGAGTTCGGCGTGGATGCGCCGGCTGTCTTCCTCCGACGGCAGCCCCAGGACCAGCGTCCTTGTGATCGCCACAACGCGCTGGGCGTTCATCAGATGCTTGGAGTAGGCCTGCAGTTGTAACTCGCTCCACTGCCTGGACCTGTCGGCCTTGCGACGACGTTCCTCAATGGTGAACGTCCCGAGAAACGACATCACCGCACCGACGGCGACAGCGAGTATGGTGACGATCTGCTGCCCGATCATGTTCCGCCTCCAGATTCCTTTGCAGGACGAGTCCGCGGCGAGGCGAGAGGAGGATGCCGAGGCAGTATTGTCCCACGCGCGGTTATACGCGCGGTCAAGCGAAGACGCCCTGTCTCAGGCCATCCCGGCGACAGCGGACCCGCGAGCGGACCACTGGAGTCCATGTCACGCCGGAACCGCGAGGGCGACCCGCTCCGCCTGCCCTTGCCACGTGACCCAGAGGTGCGCCGGCATGCGCGGGCTTCCCGTCCGATAGACCAAGAACTCGCGCGCCTCGCCAGGAGCGAGTTCCACGTTGCTGATCCCGGTGCGGAAGTTGAACTCCCGATCCTGGGTGCTGATGCCCGGAGCATCGTGGATGGTCACCCCTGTGGCCACGGCTCCACCAACATTGCGCAGCCGCAGGCGACTGCCGCCTCCGGTGCGCTCGATCCGCAACTCCACCTGCTCTGCCGCCCTTTGCCGCTCATCGGCTTCCTGCCGCTGAAGAGCGAGCGAGCCCTCAGCCGCGCTCGCGGACCGCTCGGCGGCATCCGACGAACGCCGTGCCTCCTGCGCGGACGCCTGCGATGCAGCGGCCGACTGCTCCGAGGCCCGAGCGGAACGGACGCCGAGCCGGTAACTGACGACCACGGAAACGACCGACACCACCAGAGCCGCCCACCCGGGCAGATCGCCTGTCTCCATGCCCGGGGACGATACCGACGCGACGGCCGACCGAGGCTTCCGGCAACATCGCCAGCACATACGCCAAGACCCCGTCCTCAGCGAACACGCTGACGGCGGGGTCTTCGAGCACCTACTACAAGGTGCCCCCGGCAGGATTCGAACCTGCGCACACGGCTCCGGAGGCCAGATGAGAACAGGGACGACAGGGCGTCTGACCAGCGAAGGAGACTCCTCCCGCGCGGATGCCGAGCAACATCATCACGTCCCTATTACGCGGGCGACCTGTCAGGCTGACGGTCGGGCCCGTATCGTCGGAGCATGATCTCGGGCAGCGGCGGCGGCACGGAGTTCACTGCGGAGGGCTTGGCGCCCGTCCTCCGGGAGGCGTGCACGACGGCCGGACTCGACTCCGCCGGCGCCGAGTTGCTGCGGCTCGGTTCGAACGCTGTCTACCGCCTGGCGTCGTTACCGATCATCGTCCGCATCGCGCGTGACCCGTCGGTCCTGGCGGAGATGGACCGAGCGGTGAAGGTGGCCCGCTGGCTGGAGTCGGAGGACTTCCCGGCCACACGGGTGCCGACACAGATCGCTCAGCCGCTCGTCGTCGGCGGCCTGGTCGTGACCTTCTGGGAGAGCGTCCAGGAGAACGTGGAGTACGCCACCATCGGCGAGCTGGCCGATCTGCTGCGCCGCCTGCACTGGCTCGAAGAGCCGCAGTCGCTGGGCCTGCCGTACTTCGATCCGCTCGCCAAACTGGCGGCGTCCCTCGAAGGGCTGGACGGCGTCGCGGGGGAGGACCGGCAATTCTTGGAGGAACGAGCGGCCAAGCTCGCCAAGGATTACGACCGTCTGGACTTCGTACTCCCCTTTGGCATGATTCACGGGGACGCCAACATCGGAAACGTCCTCCGCCACAGCGACGGTCACGCGGTCTTCATCGACCTGGACGGCTTCACGCTCGCTCCGCGCGAGTGGGACCTGATCCTGACGGCGATCTACTACGACCGTTACGGCTGGCACTCGAAGGCGGAGTACGCGGAGTTCGTCCACCGCTACGGCTTCGACCTAATGAACTGGCCGGGGTACGAGACGCTGGCTGATCTGCGTGAGCTGATGATGGTTGTCTGGCTCGGTCACCAGGTCACGGCCAACGAGCGGTCCGGCGCGGAGTTCGCCCGACGGGTGCGATCTCTCCGCACGGGGAAGGGGCGAGACGAGTGGAACGCGTTCTGAATGGTGGGTCTGTGTGCCCGCAGCGTCCTCAGACAGTGGCGTGATCGCCGGAAGCGACCCACAGTCTGTGGTCTCTGACTTGCTCGGTGAAGATGTGCACCTCGGCGCTCTGGCCAGCCGTTACGAGGTTCTGCCGGAACTCGGCGAGATAACTGACGCATCGCGCGGACTTCAGCTGCTCTCCCAAATCGAGCGCGTCCAGCGCCACACGGCAGGCTTCCTCGACGTCTCCGGCCCGTAGATGTGCGTCGGCCAGGACCATGGTCGCGAAAAAGTCGCTTCGTACGTGGCTGCCGCTCATGGCGTTCTCCGCGTGGGCGACGGCCTGGCGGGCGCTGTCGACGTCACGGAAGCAGTGCGCGGCCTCGGCGGCAAGCTCGGCTTCGTCGAAGTAGCTGATCCACTCCGGCTCGTCATCGCTGTTGCGGCTCTCCAGTGCCTTCGTGGCCGCGTTCAGCGCTGCCTCACAGGCGCGCACGTCGCCGGTTCGAGCGAGGGCACGAGCCTCCATGGCATGGAACTGCGCGCGCAGCGTCGGGGTTGCCACGGGGGAGATCCCCATGAGCGCAGCCCGAGCGAGCGTGGCGGCCTCGGTGTAGCGACCGAGGAACGTTGCCTGATGGCTCATGGCCGACAGGATGCTTCCGGCGAGCTGGCGGTCGTTGGCGTCCTGGGCCAACCGGAGAGCCTGGAGAAAGTATCGCTGCGCCAAGCCATGACGGCAGGCGTCGTACGACATCCAACCGGCGAGGAGCGTCGCCTCCGCCACGGTGGAGAACAAGGCCCGACCGACCTGTTCGGTGTACTGCCCGCGCAGGAGCGGCGCCACTTCGGTACTGAGGTACTGGATGGCCGCGTGCCGGGCGTGGTCGCCCCCGAACCGGTCGTCCAATTCGGCGAACATGTCCGCCGTGGTCTTGATCGCTGCCACGTCTCCGAGACCGACCCGGATTCCGTCCTTGCGCTGCCTGGGAATCGCCGGGTCGGGCGCAACCAGCCACCGGAGGGACGCTTCGCTCCACGCGGGCCCGGACGGCTCAGCCTGCAAGAGCGGTTCGTATCGATTGAGATCAGCACGCCACAGCTGGCCGACTGCTTCGATCGCGTCGTCGGGGCTGGCCGGATAGGTGACGTCCATGAGCGACGTATCCCGTCCGCTCCCGTGGGTCAGTCCGAGTTCGGCGGCGCTGAGCCCGAACACCTCGCACAGTAACGGACCATAGAAATCGTCCGGGACGCTGTGGCCGTTCTCCCAGCTCGCGATTCGGCGTTTCACACTGGTGTCCGCCGGAAGCTGGTGCCCGCGTCGAGCAGCGACCTGCCGCAACTCACGTACCAACCGCGGCTGACTCCAACCTCTGTCCGCACGGGCCTGCCGTAAGCGGATGTCGGTCGGCTGCATGGAAGACGTGACCGTTCCCTCCCCGCGCGTGCACTGGTGGGACTGCTGAGGTCAGTGACTCTGTGGATCCACGTCTGAATGTACGCGCGGTTCGCTACCGAGCGCCCCAAGTAAGCCTAGATAGCCCGTGGTTGCGCCCTGACGGGGGATGACGCGTCCTCGCGTGACGCGTCATCCCCCGTCACCTCTCGTCATCTGCCCTGGCCGGGGGCCCAGCCCCGAGTCTGGACACAGGGCGGCATCGCGGCCGTGACCGAGTCAGACCGAGGTGAGATGACGTGCAGAGGATGACCACGAGAGGCGTCGAATGGCTCTCCGCGGCGGCAGATGATCCGGTCGAATGCCGGATGGCTTGGGCGAGCGATCCTCGCGCACCGTACGTGCTGGCAGCCGGCCGCTTCTTCGACACGGTGACGGTCGAGCAGCGGGTTGGCATGGAGACCTTCGACCAACTCCTGCGCAGGGGTCTGCCGTTCGGACCCGCCGTGCTCGACCGCAAGGCGCAGCGAGTCGGCTTCTTCCTCGGCTCGCACAGCGAGGAGATGTTCACCCAACACCTGGTACAGGAGGAGGGCGCCCCACCGGCATACCGCTACCTGGGAGACGGCTCTGTGGTCGTCGTCCCGGGACCCATGCCTATGAGCGGTGACCGCTACCAGTGGCTCCGTGCTCCGACTCGGCGGCCCATCGCCAACCCGCTGCGTCCGGTCGCCCTGGCCACCATGCTGGTCGCCTCTGCCGAACTGCTCGCTCGTGTGGACCGGTACGGCGAGCGCTACCCGTCTGCGGCTGCCCTCACGCTTTCCGCCTTCGAGGGGGACCGGCCCGATGGGAAATGACGCCGCTCACCGGCACGACGCTGCCACCTGGTCGCCTCTGGACAGCGACGACTGGTACACCACACGCAACGCCACGACGGCCCTCCGGGATGCTCTGCTGGCTGCCGGCCTGGAAAAGGACTTTCCTTACCTGCGCGCCGAAATGAATGCGTTCGGTCAGGGCCTGGTCGAGCTTGGCCGTGTCTCACCGGCCACCGCGGAACGCCTGGCGGAACTGCTGCGCCTGGCGCTCGCTGCGGGACTGCGACGACTGGAAGAGAGCGGGGCCGAACCTCCGGAACACCGATCAGGAAGGGACTGACGTGATGACCGACCGACGGGGAGTCGTCGCCAAACGAGCCGAGAACCTGATGCCTGGCGTGCCCTACGTGCGGGGCTGGGCACAGGCTCGACGCAGTGCCGGCGTATTAGCCGAGCAACTCACCGCCCTGGGCTTGGAGCCGGACTTCCCTGGCCTCACGGCCGACGTGAACGTCTCGGGCGAGGGCCTGGTACGCCTCGGCAACGTTCGCCCTGAAGCAGCCGTGATGCTGGCGGAACTGATCCTGTCGGGCCTTGCGGCGCAGGCGCCGACGCAAGTGGAGACGATGATGCGCGAGGCGGGGAACGCCCGACGCGACTCGTCGGCTGCCTGACCCATTTCGACCCGAGAAGCTTCGGCCGGCTGCGGTACGAGCCTGCTCCCGCAAGCGGCTATCCAAGCCCCGTACGTCTCCGTTCCCCCGGCGGATGATGTGCGGGGCCTCTCGCTGTCTTCGGTCCCCATATTGCTGCGGTCTGCCGCTCGGCCGGGACCGGCGCCCCAGCGCCGCAGCCCGGACGAACGGCAGACCGATGGGCTTGGGGAACGAATACAGGGCTCATCTCAGGAATCATGCAGCAGGACATCAGCTTGGGAAGCTTGGGCTTTTTGGCGCCGGATGCCGCGCTGACCGACCACGCACGCGTGTGCCTCGCCGCACCCCCACCGCCCTCAGCCACGCTGCCATGCCGTCGACCAGAGCAAGCTGCGCTGGCGGAAGCATGGCGGTGAGACTTTGAGTGAGGACCACTTTGTCCCGAAGCATCTTGGGTGGGGGCGCCGCCTTGGATCGGAGCGGCTCCGACCTGTGAGGTTCCCCCGGCGTGCGGGAGGTGCTGATGAGCTGGTCAGGGCGGGTTGACGGGGTTTTAGGTTCGCCCGTTCGGCTGTCGCCTGGTCGGCGTAGTGCTTCTCCTCGAACTCGACCGGACTGAGGTAGCCGAGCCGTTTCTGGATGCGACGGCTGTTATAGAAGCCGTCGATGTACTCGAAGAGCACGAGGTTGGCCTCGGCCCGGATGGTGAAGGTGCGGCCACGGATGCATTCGGTCTTGATGAGCATCCAGAGGTTCTCCGCGAGGGCGTTGTCGTAGGAGTCCCCGACGGATCCCATGGAAGCCTGAACTCCCCCCCTCAGCAGCCGGGTTGTCAGTTTCGCGGACGTGTACTGACACCCGTGGTCGGCGTGGTGGACGAGCTTTCCGGGGGTGACCTCGCGGGAGGCGAGGGCGTACTCCAGCGTCGGCAGGACCAGATCGGCGTCCGCGAGGGCGGAGGTTTCCCAGGCGACGACGCGGCAGGAGAAGGCGTCGCGGATCGCCGAGAGCCACAACGGCCCATCAGCAGCGGAGATCATCGTCAGGTCGGTGACCCACAGCCGGTTCGGGGCCTTCGCGGTGAAGTCGTGCTCGACCAGGTCGGGGGCGAGGGCGGCCTTGGGGTCGCGGCGCGTGAAGCCCTTGCGGCGTGGGCTGATGCCCGCGATGTCGGCCTCGCGCATCAGGCGCTCGACCCGTTTGCGCCCGACGTGGACGCCCTCGCGTCTGAGGACGGCGTGCACGCGCGGGGCGAGTCGTAGATGCCGCCGGAGTCGACGTGGATCTCCTTGGTCTGCTCGGTGAGTTCCACGTCCCGGCGCCGGCGTTCACACGGCTCGCGCTCGGCACGACGCCGGCGGTAGTACGTCGAGGAGGCGATGGACAGTTCCCGGAGTACGCACTCGACCCCCAGGTGCGGGTGCTCGTCGAGGAGCGCCGTCACCTGGGCCGGATCGGGTCGAGCTGGGCCGCGAAAAAAGGCCGAGGCCGTCCGCAGGACATCGTTGGCACGCTTGAGCTGGGCATTTTCCTTGCGCAGCGCCATCAGCTCGGCCCGCTCGTCGGTGGTGAGCCGGGCGTCGCGCTCGCCGGCGTCGGCTTCGGCCTGCCGGATCCAGCCGCGCAGGGCCTCCGGGTGTACGCCGAGATCGACGGCGAGTTTCTTGATCTGCGGTTTCGGGTCGGAAGTCCGGTACATCCGCACCGCACGCTCACGCAACTCCAACGAGTACTTTCTGGGGGCAGCCATGGTCGATGTTTCTCTCATGAGAACCATCTGACTCTTCGTCACCATCCTCCGCATCTCGGTCGAACCTCACCGGCGTTGACCTTTGACGCCTCGTGCCCGTCTGCGCCTGGCGCGTCTGATTGTTGATGACGGGTGGCCAGTCGCCTGTGCTGCCGAGCGCTATGACGTGTCCTGGCCCACCGCCAAGCGGCAGCCCGATCGATGCGCCGAGTCCGGTCCGACCGCAATGCTCGACCGGTCCCCACGGCTTCATGGCAGCCCGGCCCGGACCCCACAACCGCAGGTCCGCCGGATCGTGCATCTGCGCTGGAAACAACCGCTGGGCCCGCTCCGGATCGCCGGACGGCCGGGCATGCCCGCTTCGGCCGCCCACGCGGTCCTGACCCCATCCCGGCGTGATGCTCCACGTCGACGGCAAGAAGCTCGGGAATGTCCCCGACGGCGGCGGCTGGCGTTACGTCGGACGCGTCCAGGGCCGCAGGAACCGTGCCGCAACACCCGACAAGCCTCGTAACAAGTACTGCGGACCGTGCTAATACGTCAGTTACTCACGCAACGAATTTCGGCGCCTAGGCGATGCAAGATGCCAGCGAAATCTTCGTGACCACGACTCAAATGATAGAATCCAGAAACAATGGTTTCCCCTGAAGAAATAAGACCAGCGAGAACATAGGCAACTGCACAACGCACATCAGCAGCAACGACTGTTGCCCCCCGTAGTGGAGTCCTACCTCTCACTCTGACTGTGCTCCCAAATTTTTCGACATCTGCCCCAAAAGCCTGTAACCCAAGAACGTGACTGGACCGGCGCTTGTGGACTCCTTCGGTTATTCGAGTTGTCGTACTCACTTGTGTGGCAAGAACTGCGGCTTGAGGTTGTAGGTCGGTAGGGAAGCCGGGGTGTGGCGCCGTAATAATATGCCGACCTCTTGAGCCCCTAGAATATATACCATCAGACTTGATGACGCATGAATCACGCGCGAAGGAAATTTCGGCCCCGGAGTCATACAGGAGACTCCAGAAAGATTCCGGTAGATCAGTCGGGGCAAAGTTCATTATTTTAATTTGGCCACTTGTGATCATTGTGGCAATCGCCAATGATCCGGCTTCGATCCGGTCGGACGGTAAAACATAGTCGGAACTGCGAAAGCCTTCGCTGCCTGTGACTTCGAGTGCACCGTCGGATCTGTAACTTATCAGCACACCAAGATTTCTAAGGTAGTTGACGAGATGAGCGATCTCCGGCTCAGGGCTTGGGTTTGTGATCAAGGAAGTGCCACGTCCACGCGCAGCCAATATCAGTGAAGTCGCTGTCGCTCCCAGGCTTGGCCCTCGACTTGTATTGGCGGAAAATTTGAAAGCGCGGGGATGAGCACCGGAAAGCGTTGAAACATAATACCCGTTCTCATAAATGATCGATGCACCTGCTGCCTCCATAGCCGCCAGATGCAGGTTTATTGGACGTTCGCAGAAACTGTCTCCTCCGGGATTTGGGAATTTTACGGAACCCGTCCTAACTAGTAGCGCGGCTGCCAGCGTAGGCGTTACCCTTAGGCGAGCTCCAAGGTCTTTGTGAATTCGAGTTCGGCAACGCAGAGATGTCGTATCTATGCTCAGTTTGTGCTCGATGTATCTGGCATCACAGCGGAGATCTAAGGCAATATCAATAAACGTGCTAATGTCAGCAATCCCAGGGACGTTGCTCAAAACTACGGGCTTCGGAGCGAGGAATGAACAAGCCGCCAGTAGAAGTGCGCAACCTTTCGCTCCTTGTGGAGCTGCCTCGCCATGTAGACGGCCGCCCCCGTTGATGTAAATCAAAGGATTCAAATCTATCCTCTCCCATTCAAACCGGTGAGATTTGTGATGCCGTCTGCCTAATTTTCTCTGAACGAGTTCACTACCCACCATTATTCAAGGGAAAGTCACCGGGTTCTGAACGGCACTCAGTTCCTACCGCGTCGGAAACACAGCACCCCGCCGGTCAACCGTGACCCATCGGCGACCGGGATCTGGGAAATGTCTTGCTCCCATGCGGTCCCAGCGAAAGACTGGGCCAGTCGCACGATCGCGTGGTAGGCCCGCCAGTGCAGTTCTACTTGTTCTTGGATTCCGTGAATGGCGGCAAAGGTGGCGGGATACTCCCTGAGTATGAGGACAGCCCCAGGGCTCATAGTGGTCATCAACCGGGTGAAAACCGAACCTATAACTGTGATGACCGACGTGTAGCCTCCGCTAACGCCGAAATCCCGCCACAGCAAGGCCGCTTCGCCGACGTTACCGAAAGACCGAATATATCGTGAGCGGTCCCACTGTGAGATAATTAAGTCGTCGAGAATATGGTTACCCACCACGAAGTCGTAGCCGGCCCAGGAGTGATCGTGGCTGGTGATATCGAGTTCCAGCAGCCGCAGATCGATTCGGTTCCCGGCGTGCCGAGGGGACGCTGCGGAAGTATCGCTGTCTACACGAGTCAAGCAACAGTCGATATCTGCGCCGTATAGCGCGAAGGGGATCGTCCGGGAGTATCCGGGCAGAAGTTCTAGCAGGCGGCTTCGCGGTGCCAAGCCGAGTTGCTCAAGAACTCGGCGCCATAAATAGCTGTCATGGACCAATTTGGGGTAGTTGACGGGTCGGCTCACTTTTTCCGCAGTGAGGACGAGTGCGTGCAAAAACGCTGCGTGGGAGGAGAAATCGTGTCCTGTTCCCTCGAAGCTCGACAGGTCCTGAGGCTGGTAAGAAGAGACTCTGTCGCGTGCAATTTGGTCCAGCGTCAGGCCAGCTAGCCAGCCAGCCAACCAGCTTGGAGGGAGATGCTCACTCCAAAAGTCAGAAGCGCAAGTCCGCGATGGCCCGAGCCCCGGAGTTGAGCGAGTCGACCCTGATGATGCGTGGATCGGCGCTGAATGGTGTTTGTTGGTGCTCACGGTAGCGCGACCTCCCCTCCAATATGACGACGCGCTGGAGTCCCGCTGTTAGAGCCGCAACACCGTCGCTGCGAACCTGATCGCCCACGTGCACCGCATTTGATGGTTCGATGGCCAGGTCTCGCAAACCACAAACGAACATCTCCGGGTTCGGTTTTGGGTAGTAGCCATCTTCCGAGAAGTAGCAGAAGCTGAAATATTGCATCAGGGAGTATCGCTCAAGTACGTGTCGGACGGCTATTGAGGAAATCCAACCTGTGTTGGAGACCAAACAAATAGTCAGCCCTGCCGCACTGAGTTCCGCCAGGATGTCGCGTGCCCCTGGCAGCGGGGGTACAGGGATGCAGTGAACCGCAGCGTCCACGTTGGCGAGCGTCCGACGGATCAGTTGTGTGTCATCGCCTTCACCTGGCTTTGCCCCGGGCAGGCTGTCCAGGATGGACTTGAGCCGTTTCGTGGGCGTCAGCACAGTGCGGCCGGCACGGATCGCTGCGGCGAACCGCTTCCCCTCGCTGCGTACCTCCGCATTGACGACCTCGCCGTCTACCCGTCGAGCGTGCGACAACTGCTTGGCTAGGCGCAGCTCGATGTTCCCGCTTAGTTCCACCGTGTCGTCCAGCAGAGTGTCCCAGCAATCAAAGAAAACTGCTTTGATGATCACTTGCTCCCCTCCATTCGTTCCAGGAGAGAATGAACGATGTTGTCGCTGCGACCCCCAGCCATCTTGCGACCTGCTGCCAAGTGCGTGTTAATGTCGACGAGGTAGCTGCGGTAAGCTTCTAGGTCCGAATTCAGCCGAAAACTCGGGAGCTCTTGCGAATCCAGCCCGGCACAGAAAGAGTTTACGTACATCGTCCCGTCGTAGATACCGACGGACTGGGTTAGAGCTAGTGGTGTCTCTGTGATATTCAGTAGGCTCCTTTCCTTGTCGTTCAAGCTTTTCGCAAATTCTCGCCAGCGCGCAAGAGCCAATGGGAACTCGTCCCGAATGTGGGTCTTATGCGGGTCATATATGCCATTTTCCACAGATTCATGCGATGGCAGCAGGATGTCGACAGTTACCTCCGCAGCCAGCACTTTGCGTAGTTGATTTGAGCACAGGTGTACCAGGTATCTGAGCGATATTCCAGAGACGAATATTGATGACTGAGTTCCCTCAACCAAACTACGAAGATCCAAGCCCGATAGATGTCGCTCCTGCACGTTGTTCCAAAAGGCCACCTCGGAATGTGGGGGGCGGCCGCGATTTCTGCTCTGACTGGCCAAAGTGCTCGAAATGCGTCGGCATGCAGTTGCTACGCTTGCGAGTGTGTTCCCATCCGTCCGCTTTGCATAGCCTAGCAAAAGCATTCCAGAGATGTCGCTCGGAAGATGGAGGTCAATTCCTTTCAGTGTTGCGGGCCATTGCGGAACGTCGGGGGCGACCATAAAGACCTTGTTTCGGCCGAGCTTTCCGATCAGCAGACCCATTTCGAAGATGACGTTGTCTCTTGGTATTGAGGAAGTGCTGCCGCGCATCTGGCGAACATCGTCGGGCGAGAGAACGACCACAGCGTAGTCCGTATTAGCAATAACCCGTTCAAGGCTCTCCACTAATGTCTCGCTCGGCGAGGACATGTCGTGAGTCCATAGACTGGGCTCAGAAACGCGCTCTAATTGGGAGAATATTGCTTCGGCGTAGGCGAGTCCTTCTGATGACGACGCGATGAACAGCCGCGGCTTATGTGTCACTCCGCCCTCCCGTCATATACCTGATGCATTATTAATTTACGCCTATGACATCTCTACCCCCGATACGTCGTCCACTAATCACGCTCACCGTAGCGCATGGCACCGTTGGGTAGAGAGGGCCGCGAACGAGTTCGGCCATAGAGATAGTCACATCGCCAATGCGCCGCCAAAGAGGATCAGGTGAATTCCAGCGAAAACTAGCGGAACGAAGCGTTCAGCTGCCCCAAGCTCGGCGTATCGGCTGCGCCCTCTGAAAAATCTTTCGCTCTTTAGGGCTTCCCATTCATCGGTGAAAATTCTGACAGATAGGCCTTCCTCTAGCCTGTTGATAACTGCAAACTTTGCCGAGTTGAGATCCCGGTAGCTGCGCAGTTGCATCCACCATGCGACGGCAAGAGTGATACCAGCCATAGCCACTGCGCACGACACCCACCATGGTGATTCGGACAACTCCGGAATCCCGAAGCCGATTAGAGTAACGAGCGCGGTCTGTACGGACAGGAAGAAAGAATTGGCAGAACCCCGTCGCGCAGATATGCGATCAGCCATCTCTACGGTCAGCTTGTAGAGTTCTAACTCTTCCGACTGCTGGTGTGAATTAGGGATAGTTTCCACCGAACCTCTTCATTGGAATTTGTGCGTTTTCCCCGGACGGTCGTTACTAGTCAACGATTTCGAGATAGTTTCTGTGAGCTGGATAAACCCTGTAGCTTTTTTCTCTTTGGCGTGTCGCGCAGGGGTCGCAGGCCAGGATGTTCGTTCCTCAGACCGTCTGGCACTATCCGGGTATGTGAAGACACCGTTCCTCACTTCAATCCCGAGAAAAGATATCTGGAGAAGTTCCTCTGGATACTCATTCGCGCGGTCTGCTTCTTCTCTGCTTGGTGCAGACTTTATTAGCTCTAGAGCATCTGGCAGGATTTGGTTCCCATGTTCTCGCTTCGGCTAGACTGCTTTTGTTGATCACCGATGCTGCGTGCTGGATCTTGTGGGATTCGATGGGATCCTTCGATTACCCCAGGAAAACTTGGTAAGGCATGATTCCCCCTCTAGCCTGGCGACAGATGCCGCGTCCCCTAGATGCATCAGAGTGAGCTCCTGATCACGCTCGCACCCGCCCCTCCGGCGCTCCAACTGCCCTTCTGTGCATCATCGGGCTAATATTAGGCAATGAACGGTTGATGAGGGAGACTCTTCGCAGATCGACTTCAGGCCGTACCCAGAGGTCGGTGGAGCGGGTTGGCCAGTGGCTTGCCTGGTTTGGGGGCGAGCATGATCAAGGGGCCGTACGCTGGCCGGCAACTCGGGCAGGCTTGTGAGTTGCCCGGAGACAGGAGCGCAGGTCCGGCCGGGGGCCGGGCCGCGCGGGGAGCGGAGCGAGCCGCCTTGATGACGTAGAGAAAGTCTGAGCCAGCCGCAGTTCCCTACAGCCTGAACGAGAGCTCCAACTCGTCGCCCGGCAAGTGGAACTCCTCCAGTGCCAAGGGCTTATCTGTCTCCGTGAGCGTCACTCGGAGGACGTGTAGAAGCGGAACTCCGTCCGAGAGCCGGAGGGCCTGAGCCTGGTCCGGCAAGGGCATGCGGGTGCGGATGTACTCCGTGAAGTGGAGTTCGTGGCCCAGCTCGGCGAGCGCGTTGTAGAGGTCCGGTGCCGGCGGTGGGGCCTCCTCCTCGTACTTGGTGTCGAGGAGTACTGAGAACGGCACGTACGTCCGGTGGAGCTGCCGCAAGTGGCCCTGGTCTGCCGTCTGTAGGGCGTCGTACGTGAACATCGGCTCGCCTGGCGGGATGCGGAGCAGGTCCGCCAAGGCCAACGGGGCGTCGGTACGGGTGGCTACGGGTGGCTCGGCGTCTGTCCATCGGAGGCCGTCGGCTTCGATGTAGCGCCCGTCCGCAGCTCGGCGTACGCCGCGCGGGCGCGTGTGACTGGGGCGGCCGTGGGGGGAGCGGGCGAACGTACCGCGGCCCATGATCGCCTCGACCAGACCCGACGCCCGAAGCTCTGTGAGCCCTTGGCGCACCGTCGGGCGCGTCACCCCGAACTGCTTCGCCAACGACTCCTCGGACGGGAGCGGTTGGCCGGCCGGGTAGGTGCCGTTCAGGATGCCTTCGCGCAGGTAGTCGGCGATCTGCCGGTACTTCGGCTGCGTGCTCTTCGGCGGCATGTGGGGCCCTCCGTGGCCGTGACCTCTGCGGTTGTGCGTTCCCGTAGACAGCTTGTCCACGTTCGTGGACAGCTTCGCTCATCACAAGACGGTTGACAACCCGTACTACGGGTGGTCACTCTTGCTCGTCACCCGTAGTACGGGTGGTAAAGCAGCCCGAAGGGTCGGCCTTCGGGTGCCAGAGATGAGGAGATCCGAACAGTGGCAAGCCTTCCGATCGATACCGCGAAGTTCACGGGGATCATCTGTGCCGTTCCCCCTGCTCCGCGGGTTGCCAACCGTGAGACCGGTCAGCTTCGAGTTGACCGTGAGACTGGGAAAACCGTGTACCAAGTCGGCCTCTGCCTGATGGCCGGAGGCTCCGCGGACGTCGTGAACGTGAGCGTCTCAGGGGAGCCGGTCGGCATCCAGCTCGGTATGCCGGTGGCCGTGCGGGACCTGGTCGCCACTCCGTGGGAGAACGACGGGCGGCACGGCGTCGCCTTCCGTGCCGCGGAGATACGGCCCCTGAGCGCTCCTGCTTCGGCGGGCAAGGGGGCTGCGCAGTGATGATCCTGGCCTCCGCATCCTCGGACCGGGAGACCTGGCCGAGTTGGGTTCTGCTGGTGGCCACAGTGTTGGTGTCGGGACTGTTCATCACAGCCCCGGTCCTGCGCCGCCGCTACCCGTTGGCCTGGTGGCTGTTACTCGGCTTCCCGGCCACCGCCCTCCGGGTGATGTACACCTGGCGAGCCTTGATGGCGGGGTGCGGCCTAGCCGTCAGCCGTCGGCCGGCACTGACCGTGGTGTCCGGGCTCGTCGGCAACGGGGCCCCTCCGCCTCAGCCGCGTGTGCCCCGGCGCGGTCTCGTACGGCCGACCGCCGGCGGGTTCTGGCTGCTGGTACGGCTGTTACCGGGGCAGGTACCCGAGGACTTCGTCAAGGCGGCTCCTGCCATGGCGGAGGACTGGCAGGTTCACGCGGTGCGCGTGACCTCCTGGAAGCCGGGGACCGTGCGTGTCGCCGCCTCAGTGTCCGATCCGTTGGCGGCTCCTCGGGTGCCGAAGCAGCGCGGGCCCGGTCGTCTGCTCCGCGTAGCGGTGGGCGTGCTGGAGACCGGTACCGCATGGGTGCTCGATCTGCGGCGTATACCGCACTGGCTGATCGTCGGAGCCACCCGCTCCGGCAAGTCGACGCTCATCAACGCACTCGTGGCGGGCCTCGCTCCACAACCCGTCGCGCTGGTCGGCATCGACTGCAAGGGCGGCATGGAACTGTCCCTCTACGAACCGCGGCTGTCCGCCCTCGCGACCAACAGGGAGCAGGCGGTCCAACTGCTCACCGCACTCGTAGACCTCACCCTCGACCGCATGACCGTCTGCCGGGCGGCTCGCGTCCGCAACATCTGGGGCTTGTCCGACAAGGAACGGCCGGTCCCTGTCGTCGTGATCGTCGACGAGATCGCGGAACTCTTCCTCGTCGCCAGCCGGAATGAGAAGGACGAAGCGCAGGCGGCCGGTACGGCGCTGATCCGACTTGCTCAGCTTGGCGCGGCTCTCGGAGTCTTCCTCGTCGTCGCCGGTCAACGTGTCGGTTCCGACCTGGGACCCGGTGTCACCGCACTTCGGGCCCAGCTCGGCGGCCGGGTGTGTCACCGAGTGGCCGACCCCGGTACGGCAGAGATGGCGCTCGGCGACCTCAACCCCGACGCGCTCAAGGCGGCGCAGGCCATCACCCCCGAACAGGCCGGCACAGCCGTCCTGGCTTCCGGCGACGGCTGGGAACGCGCCCGGTCGCACCTGATCACGGAGGTGGAGGCGGAAGCCGTCGCAGCCGAGTACGCGCACCTGACCCCCGTGCTCTCCGAACTGCACGTCGAAGCGCAGTGAAAGGGGCCTGTCGTGCTGGTGTCCATGTCCGCCGTGCTGCTGCTCGGCCTGCTGATCTGGTTCCTCCTGCGCATCCGCTACCTGAGGTGGGCCGATGCACTGATCTGCGGAACCTTCGGCTTCCTGCTCTCCCGGACCGTGGCCGCGCCGTTCGTCCAAACGCTCCTCGACGGCGTGAACGGCTTCCTCGGCCAACTCCGCTTCTGAACACACCCGCTGATCCGAGAAAGGGATCTCCCGTGTCCGACTACGTCATCCGCTCCGGTGACCGCGCCGCCTTCCTGGCCGGCCTGCGGGAGCCGGTCGACTTCCCGACCGCCAATCCTGCGGTCCTCTTACCGCGGCACGCGTCCGTGGCATCCCTGGTCGACGCCGTTGGGGCGCCGTCCGAGGAGTGGCAGTGACCGCCCGTACGACGGGCTCCCGACGGGGCGCGAAGTCGCCAAACCCGACCCCGTCAGGAACCCACTCCATCCGCCACATGAGCAGTGAAAGGAGCACTCACACTTTGTCCACCGCGCATCGTTCGCGCAAATCTCCTCATCCGGACTGCGAGCTGAGGGAGAAAGAACGGCCGACCTGCCTCGGACGGGAACAGATAGTCCTCGTCGGGCTCGACGGCTTCGAGCAACACCTGTGCCCGGCGCATGCCGCCGCACTCTGGCTCACCGATCCGACACTCAGGTTCAGCGCCAAGACCCGACCGCAGGGGATCACTGCCGTGATGTGGCAGGCGTTCGGGGGCGGTGATCGGCGATGACCGCACTTCTCCCGAAGAACCTTGCCGCCCTGGTCGCCAGGGCATCGGAGCCCGACTTCGCGGTCTGGCGACGGAACATCGTCCGCCTCGGCGGCTGCACCAACCCGATTCACCTGGTCGGCGGGGCAACCGTCTTCGACACGACTACCGGTGAGGCACTGTTCTCGTACGAGTCGGACGTCTACGGCGGTCGGCTGCTGACAGCGTGCGGCAACCGGCGGGCGACTGTCTGCCCGACTTGCTCTCGGCTCTACCGAGCGGACACGTATCAGCTGATCCGGACCGGACTCGTCGGCGGCAAGAACGTTACGGAGGAGGTGAGCGGGCACCCTCGGGTGTTCGTCACCCTGACCGCTCCCGGCTTCGGCCCTGTCCACACTCGTCGTGAACGCGACGGACAGGTACGAGCCTGCCGTCCGAGGAGGCCGGGGGAGTGCTGCCGACACGGCTCGCCGGGCGGCTGCCATGAGCGGCATACGGCTGACGATTCCCGGCTCGGTGAACCGCTCTGCCCGCGCTGCTACGACTACGCCGGGGCCGTGCTCTGGCAGGCGCACGCCGGACAACTCTGGCACCGCTTCGGGCTGGAGCTGCGCCGCGAGATCGCCCGGAGGGTCGGGCTGTCCCGTACGGAGATCAGCGAGGCTGTGCGGCTGTCGTACGCGAAGGTTGCCGAGTATCAGCGGCGCGGCTTGGTCCACTTCCATGCCGTGATCCGCCTCGATGGCCCGGACGGACCGGCCTCGGTCCCGCCTGGCTGGGCGACGACGGGTCTCCTGGCGGAGGCCGTGCGGGCGGTCGTCGTGCGGGTGCGGCTCGTCGCTCCCGGCGCGGAGGTCGTCGGTCCTCGGGTGCTGCGGTTCGGCGAACAGGTCGACGTGCGCCCCATCGCGGCGTTCGGCGCGGGGGAGCGGCTGACCTCGGCTGCTGTCGCGGGCTACATCGCCAAGTACGCGGCCAAGGGAGCGGAGTCCGCCGGCGCGGTGGACGGCCGGGTTCACCACGCACGGGACCTGGTCATGTTGCCGGTACGGGCTCACGTACTCCGCCTGATCAGCACCTGCTGGTGGCTCGGAGGCCTGCCTCCGTTCGAACCCCTCGGCCTACGGCGCTGGGCGCACATGCTCGGCTACGGCGGCCACTTCTCCACCAAGTCACGCCGCTACTCCACCGCCCTGACCGCGCTCCGTCAGGCCCGTGCAGATCACCGCGCTGAGGAACAGCGGACAGCCCTCGGCATAGGCGAGCGGCCAACCGTCACGGTCGGCCAGTGGCGCTACGCCGGGCGCGGCTACTCGCCGGAGGCCGCGCTCCTGGCCGCGTCGGTGCGGGAGAGCGGTGATCCTCATGGCGCGTGAGAAGCCGGCCGAACTGCTCACCGTGCGGCAGGTGCTCGACGAGCTGGGCGGGATCTCCCGGCGCACCTTCTACCGCTGGCGGGAACTGCGCATAGCTCCGCGCTGCATCCGGTTACCGAACGGCGAGTTACGGGTCCGGCGAGACGTGCTCAACGACTGGTTGGAGCAGCGTGCGGAGGGGGCCGCGTCGTGAAGTCGTACAAGGTCTCCGTATGGAAGCTCTCGGTCAATCGGACGACCAAGAAAGTGACCTATCTCGTTCGCTGGGTGGTCGACGGTCAGTCGTTCAGCGAGTCGTACAAGACAAAGGCACTGGCTGACCGCTTCCGCGCGAAGTTGCTCCGCACTGTGGACAAGGGAGAGCCCTTCGACACGGTGTCTGGACTGCCCGACTCACTGCGCGGCGGCAGGGCTGCGCTCTCGTTCTTGGAGCTGGCGGTCAGTTACGTCGATGCCAGGTGGGCGGAGGCGTCCGCGAAGCAGCGGGACAGCGTAACCGACTCTCTGGCGACGGCTGTCCCTGTGCTGGTCAAGCCGGTACGGGGACGGCCGGCGCCGGACCTCGTGCGCCGCGCACTGCGCTCGTACGTCCTGCCTGTGCCCCGGCGGGACAGGGAACGGCCGGATGAGATCTCGGCCGCAGTGCGGTGGATCGAGCGGGCGTCGCTTCCGGTGGCCGAGTTGCAGGAGATCGTTCGGGTACATGGGCTGATCGACGGTCTCGGGCGGAAGCTGGACGGCAAACCTGCGGCTACGCAGACGTACCGGCGGCGTCGGGCGGTGGTGTTCAACGCACTGGAGTACGCAGTTGAGTTGGAGCTGTTGCCCTCGAACCCGCTGAGCCGAGTACGCCGCAAGCGCGGTAAACGGCCAGTGCAGGAGGTTGACCGCCGAGTGGTCGTCAATCCGCGGCAGGCGCGTGAGCTGCTGGCGGCGGTGACGTACGTGGGTGGCTACGAGCGGGCCAGCGGTCGACGGCTGCGGGCGTTCTTCGGCTGCCTGTACTACGCGGCCATGCGACCCGGTGAGGCACTGGGTCTTCGTCGTTCGGACTGCGCTCTCCCGGCGAAAGGCTGGGGTCGTATTGAGCTGGCCGAGACGCGTCCGACGGCGGGCAAGGCATGGACGGACTCCGGTGAAGCGCATGACAGAAGGGGCCTGAAGCAGCGGGCGGAGGGCGAGGTGCGCATCGTGCCGATACCACCGCCCCTCGTCCGGCTGCTTCGGGAGCACCTGAAGGAGTTCGGTACGGCGAAGGACGGCCGGCTCTTCGCCAGTGAGCGGGGCAACGTCGTAGCCGCGTCGTCGTACTCGCGCGTGTGGAAGCAGACGCGAGAGCTGGCGCTCATGCCGGAACAGGTCTTATCCGTGCTCGCCTTCCGGCCGTACGACCTTCGGCATGCGGGCGTCTCGCAGTGGCTCAACTCCGGAGTTCCGGCACCGGACGTGGCCGCTCGTGCGGGTCACTCGGTCGACGTGCTGCTCAAGATCTACGCGAAGTGCATCGACGGCCAGGAGCACGAGATGAACGACCGGATCTTGAGGGGTCTGGGGGAGGAGGACGACACCGGAAAGTGAAACGGTCCGCAGGACCGATGGACGAGAGCCCTGGAGAGGTCCGGGGCTTTCTTCATGCCTGCACGGCGACGCTAGGCAGGCGCGAAAACGTCCCCTGACGTGCGGCGTCGCGCAGATAGATCAACACGCTATTACAACGTGATCACTGGCAAACGGCTGCTTTCGGCGGCCTCCGCTTGCGCATGGCTGCAGACACGCGAAGACCCCGTCCTCAGCGAAACCGCTGATGGCGGGGTCTTGGGCACACTTGCACAGTGTGCCCCCGGCAGGATTCGAACCTGCGCACACGGCTCCGGAGAGCGTGGTCATGACGTGCCTCAAAGATGCCCTGACCTGGGGCGGAGTCGACGCGCGACCGCTCACGCTGTTGGCTCACGCACCGCTCACGCACTCGCCGGGCGGAGAGGCAGGAGCCCGGCCTACCGCGAGCAAGTGTGAGCTAGCGGCTAGCAGTTCCGGGTACGGCTCAGCCATTCGCGCGGCCGTCATGGCGGACGCGATCAGATCGTCTGTGGGTCCGTCACCCGGCTGCTGTTCCACCGCCTTCACGAGCGACCATGCTGGACCTTCGATCCCGAACACCTGCACGTCGACGAGCCCTGATTCCCGAAGCTCGTCAGCAAGCTCTTCGCCGCGATGGAAGTACGCCAGGGTGAAGTGATCGCCGTCGTGCACCGCAGTTCGGAGAATCTTTGAGATTGCCCCCTGCATGCGCTCGGTGTGCAGATGCGCGTATGTGACGTGCTCGAACAGCGAGGCATAGCGGTTGATCGCCGCTGCGGCCACCAACCCTCCCGGCTTCACCACGCGTCGGGCCTCAGAGAGTGCCTTGCGGCGGTCGTCGGCGTCGGGCAAGTGGTAGAGCGGGCCGAGTAGTTGGACGACGTCATAGCTGTCATCGACCGCATCCAGGTCTCGTGCGTCTCCGAGTGATGCCGGGCAGACAGCAGACGCCTGCTCAACGTGGCGGGGGATGGGGTCCAACAAGGACACCTCGTATCCGTCCTTCACCAGCCACTCCGCATGCACTCCGGTGCCGCCCCCGACGTCCAGCACCCGGGCGGGGGTCGGCGGTAGGAAGCGACGTAGGAGTTCCTGCGTTCGGGCCAGTTCGAGACGGCCGTCTGCCGAGCGACGCAGGCGGCTGCCTTCGTTCACGGTCTCGCCGTAAAAGCGCAGGACAGAGGGGGCCAATTCGCGATTCGACATAGCAGCAGTATGGTGTGTACCGGTGGACCAGTCCACCCTGGAGTGTAGGAAGGGAAGTCATGGCCCTACTGAAGTACGAGGAGATCGCGGAGTCACTACGTGCCCGCATCGCCGCTGGCGAGTTCGAGCCGGATGAGCCACTGCCGTCCGGGCGGGACCTCGCAGAACAGTGGTCGGTGTCCCGTGCGACCGCCATCAAGGCAATGGATGTGCTGCGCAACGACGGTATCGTCGTGGCCAAACAGGGCACGGGATTCGTCGTGGCGAACACCCCCGTCGCGCGGCCGGCGGGCGCACGACGGGCGGGTTCCGCCCGTATCTCTGGAGGCATGCCCTACGAGAGGGTCGGTGAGCCAGATTGGGCCGAGCCCTCGGTGCGCGTGGCCGCCGCGCTGCGCCTGGATTCGGGAGTCTCCGCATTGCGGCGCATTCGACTCCACCGGCTCCCGGACGGGAGCCCGCACAGCTACGCGGAAGCGTGGTTCCCGCCGGAGATCGCGGAAGCCTCCCCCCGGCTTGCGGACACCGCTCCCATTGCCGAGGGGACGACTCGCTACGTTCGTCGACAGACCGGCCGCTATCCGGCGGAGGGGGTGGACGTGACCACGGTGAGGCTCGCAACCGAGCACGAGTCGCACCACCTTGCGCTGTCTGAGGCGACGGCGGTTGGCGTCATCCTGCACACCGCGTACGACCAACAAGGGCGCCCGCTCGTATGTGAAGAGGGGGTCACACCCTCCCCTCACTATGAGCAGGTGGAGACCTATGCGATGTAGGTCTGAGTTACCCATAGGAGAGCTGGACCGGTCTGCCGGTCCAGCTTTTTTTGATGCTTTTTAGTCCTCTGGCCAGCGGTGATGCTTCGTATGTCGACAAAGCGAATGCCGCATCGCTTGACTGGACCGGTCCACCGGTCCAGTCTATGGGTGTGCCCGGAGGAAAGCCCCACAAGGGGTGAGTACGAAGGAAGCGCCGATTGATTGAGAACTGAACAGTGATCGTGCGGGGCTGACGCGGGAGCGGCGGTCACGGTAGGTGCCTAGGGCGAGGGTCCGGGGGCAAACCGTCGTGATGTACGCAGCTCTCCCCCTATGCGCCTGGCAGGCGCCACCCGGTGACGGGTGTGGGGAAGTACAGCGGGCTCCAATGCACGTGGCGGGATGAGAAGACCGCCCCCGAGACGACCGGGTGACGTCGTCGGCGGCACGCCACCTTGCACCGTTCGTGCAAGCCGCCTGCTGGCGTCAGAGCAGTGACGATGACGCGCCCGATTCACCGGCTCGGGACCGGTCCGCCCCGCAAGGGCGCACCGGTGAAGCCGTTTCCCCTTCTCGCTGAGGGAGGTCGGTGTGAACCGACGACATTCTCAGGGCGCCGCCGCAGTCGACCGGCCGGCGGCGCCCGCACACCACTTTCGCCGGTCGCCTTCTTCCGCCGCAGGCTTCGCGCCTGCGGCCGGTTGCCTCCCCTGCCCGTCCGGGCCCCGCTGCACGCGGTGCTCGTACGGGTGGGGTTGCAGGGAGCCGGAATCTGCTGACTCCACAACGGCGGGCGGCACCGGTGTTCGAGCACCGGTGCCGCTGTTCGGGCCGTTCCACCCTCTTAAGGAGACACGACCCATGAAGCACATCGGTGCTGTTCAGACGGACGTTACCGCCGACGACTTCGACCGCGAGCCGACGTTCGGGGAGCTGGACGCCATCTGGATTGAGATGCCGCTCATCCAGGCTGAAGTTGAGCTGCTGGATGTGCAGATCAGCCTGTTGGACCGGCCGGTCACCGAGACGGACACGCGCCGGCTGCGGCGGGCCCACCGCAAGGTGCTCGCCGCCCGCCTCGTGCTGGCCAACCGGGACGGCGCCGCTTTCTCGGACGTGGCGTGATGGCGGGGGAGTTCACCGCTCAGATGTCCGTGAGCCGGGGCCCGTGGCGCCTGTACGTGGTGCTGCTCAACACCATCGAGCGGTGGCCTGAGTTCGGCTTCGACCGGGCGCTGCCGGTGCCGACGTTCACGGAACGTACGGACGCGCTCAGCGTGCTCGGCTTCGAGCCGCTGCCGGGTGCCGAGTGGACGTGGACCGAGGACAGCGAGACCCCCGACGACCCCGCCTCTCCGGTCTGCCTGATCGCCGCGATCCGGGTGCGTTCATGGGCGGGGGTGGACGCGTGAACGCCGTTCAGATCCGTTCAGCCGAGCGCGCCCTGTCGGTCGGCACATGGCTGATTGTGGCGGGCGCGATGCTGTATTCGATCCTCACCGTCACCCCGCTCGCTGCCGAGCACACCCCCGACAAGTGGGACTGGACGGCACCGATCCTGCCGCTGGTCGTCGATGCGGCGGTGGTGATCGTGGTCCGCCTCGATGCCGTGCTCGCCACCCTCGGAGGTCACGGTGGGAAGTGGCCGATCGTCCTTCGCTGGATGACCGGCTGCATGACCCTCGCCCTGAACATCGCAGACTCCGGACTGCGAAAAGACCTGGTCGGCGCGGCCGTCCACGCGGTCGCCCCGCTGCTGCTGATCGTCACCGCAGAGACCGGACTCGCCTACCGGCGCGCCATCGCTGCGGCCGTCACCACCCTGGAAGAGCGGCAGCAGACGGAGCGTGCGGCGCGGGAACAGGCAGCGGCCGAACGGCGCGAGGCTGCGGTGCGGCTGGCCCGTGAGCAGCGCGAGCACACCGCCGCACTGGCGCGTGAGCAGCGTGAGCACGAAGCCAGCCTGATCCGTGAACAGGCTGAGCGCGAAGAGCGGGCGCGGCGCGAGGAAGCCGAGCGCATCGAGATCCGGGAGCGGGCGGAGCGCGAGCAGCGTGAACGCGCTGAGCGTGAGCGTGAACAGCAGCGGCGCGAGCGTGAACGCCGTGAGCGCGAGGAAGCCGACCTGCGCGAGCAGGCACGGCAGCAGCACGTCGAGCGTGAGCGCCGTGAGCAGGTAGAGCGGGCGGCGCGTGCCGAGCGTGAACGCGCCGCGCTGCTGGCCGGCGGACCGGCTACGGCGAAGCTTTCGGAGGACCGGGCCCGCCCGATCGTCCGGGCCGCGTTCGAGTCCGGGTTGCCGACGCGGGCCGCTGCCGAGTTGTGCGGTTGGTCGGTCGGTTGGGTGTCCACCCGCTACCAGGAACTGCGCGACGCCGGCCACCCCGGTACCGCCCGCGAGGCGGTACCTGCTGAGGCGGTGGCGTGATGTCGCTCGGCTACGCGAAGTGCTTCGACCCGACCGGCGCCCGGTACGGCATCCCCACGTTCCCGTGGCGGTGCGTCCCGGACGGCTATGCCACCCGCCGGCAGTTACGGGCGCGCGGTCTGCGCCCGGGTGGGCAGCAGGTGGCCGCTCAGGCGCTGCGCCCGCGCTACCGGCGCGGCCCGCTCGTCGCCTACTTCTACCGCCTCGACCAGGCCAAGCCCGTTCGGTCGATGACGCCGGCCAGGTGGCGGGCGCTGGAGTGCGCCAACCGCGCCCGCCGGACGTGTCCGCAGTGCCTCACGGACGCCGGATACGTCATCCCCGCCTCCCTCGGCACCTGCGTGACCTGCGCCTACCCCGAAGAACAGCGCGCCGCCTGAATCCTTCCCTCTCTCACCTGGGAGTTCTGCTGTGTCCAGCCGTACCCGTACCCGCCGCGTGAAGACAGCGGCGGGCGTTCACACTGTGCGTCTGCCGCGCCAGCGCGGGCGCCGTTCCGCTCAGCCCTTCGTGGTCGTCGTGCCCGACCGTCCCTCTCTCGCCCGGGAGTTGGCCGGATGGGCGGGCGGTCTGTTGTGGCGCTTCCGCCATGCGCTCGCTCCGACCGGTATCGCCCTGGTCGCGTTCGTGGTGACCGCGCTCCTACACGTGCTGGCCTGGTGGTCAGCTCTCGTGCTTGCCCCCGCGGTGGCCGCGCCGGCCGGATGGCTGGCGTTCATGCAGCGCCGCCGCCCCGCCGCCGGCTCCACCCTCGCGTGGCGCTCCGGTCTGGCCCTGCTGGCCACCCTCGCCCTTGCGTGGGCCGCTCTGGCAGCCGGGTTCGGGCCGCTCGCCGGTCCGCTTGAGCTGCTGTGGCTGTTCCTGCTGCTGCCCGCTCAGACCGGTTGGCTCATCGTCCGCCGCACCCGCTGACCTGAAGGGATTGCCACATGGCAGACAACGGATCGGCCAACCGGGCCGCCAACCGGCAGCATCGGCAGGCACAGAGCGCAAACCGGCCGCGCGTCAACACCAACGACGGAACCACCAACAAGTCCAACAAGTTCGCCAACGCCGGTGCGGCGGCGGGCGGGTTCGTCGGCGCGATGGGCGGCTCGTTCGTCCCGCCCATCAACGTCACCGTCAACAACAACCGGGGCGCCGCCCGCGCCGGCGGTGGCCGTGGGTCCCAATCGCTGCTGCCAGCACCGGAGTTCACCTCTCCCGCGCAGGTACGGAACTACTGCAACACCCTGCGTGCTGCGGCCGTGGCCCTGTCCATCGAGGTGGCCATGGGCGCTGAGATCTTCAAGAGCGTGCTGTCCTCCGTGCCGGACCCGGAGGGCCGCGCGTTCGGCTCCAAGCTCCGGGCCCGCAAGGTCGCCCGCAAGATGCAGAAGTCCGCCGACGCCCTGCGCGACGCGGCCAAGAACGCCGCCGCCTGCTACTCGGTCTACCAGCAGGAATTCCAGGAAGAGATCAACGCGGTTCGTCACCGTGCCCGCAAACCACAGGCGCCGGTCATCAACTGGGCCGATCAGTAAGGAGGCACAGGCCATGGCCCGTGACCACAACCGCACGACCACCCACCCCGACGACGGCATGAGCGGCTACCCCCTCGACACGCACGGCGGCGGGGGCGGCATCGGCGCCTACCTGCTCAACCGGGCCAAGCCCCACCTTCCCCCGTGGATCGGCGTCGCCGGTGTCGGCATCACGGGGGCACTGGGGAACTGGCGGTGGGGCGAGAGCGCCGCCGCCGGTGTCGGCCTCACCCTCGCGTCCGTCGCCCTGTCCGGCGCCACCTGGTGGATGGGCAAGTCCACCACTCAGCAGCGCCGCATCCACTCCGCGATCACCGTGGCCGCCGGGTCCGCGTGGCTGACGGCCGCGTGCCTCGCAGGGCCCACGGCGGGGCCGATCGACGACATGTATCTGATCGGCGGGCCGGTGCTGGCCCTGTCCTGGAACGTGCGCATGGTCCTGCGCCGTAACGACGACCCCGCCGGCGAAGGCTCCGACAAGGGCCTGCTGGCCAAGGTCGGACTGGCGCGGGCACAGATCGGTGCGGCGAAGGTGGAACCCAACCGGGTCACCGCGCCGCTCGGTCTGGAAGCGGGCGAGCAGACCAACGACGACGTCACCAAGAGCCTGTCCCGCCTCGCGTCCGCCCTGGATCTGCCGACGTCGGCCGTGCGCTACCTGCCCGATCCCGGCTCGGCACGGCGCGGTGAACTGGTCATCGTTCCCGAAGACATGCTCGCCGAACTGGTGGAGTGGGAGGGCCCCTCGAACCTGGGGGGTTCGATCGCGGAACCGCTGGTGATCGGACGCTACGACGACGGCGCCCCGCTCCTGCTCTGGCTCCCGGGCGACCCAGAAGCCAAGCGGAACAGCACCCACGTCCTGATCGCGGGCGGGACCGGATCCGGCAAGGGCGACACCGCCCTCAACGTCCAGACCGAGATCCTCTCCCGCCGCGACGTGATCCTTTGGCTCTCCGACCCCAAGTCATTCCAGGACTTCCGCCCCCTGCTGCCCGGTATCGACTGGGCCGTTGAGGGCGGGACGGCCACCGAGGTCATGGTGGAAGCCCTCAAAGCCGCCATCCCCGCCCGCACCGGGTGGCTCGGTGCCCACCGCTACCGGCAGTGGACCCCGGAATGCGTCCAGATACAGAGCGACCCCGCGCACTCCTGCGGCAAGGACGGCACGGCGTGCGGCTGCGCGGGCATGCCCTTCCTGGTCGCCTGGATGGAGGAAGCGGCCAATACCCTGCGCGCCCTCGGGGACGACGTGTTCACCGGGATCGCGCAGGAAGCCCGCTCGGCTGGGATCTCGCTGGTCGTGTCGCTTCAGCGTCCGTCGTACGACCAGATGTCGACCAGCACCCGTGCCTCGCTGCCGTCCGTGATCGCGCTCGGCTGCGACCCGCGCGACGAAGGGTTCTCGCTGCCGGACACGGTCATCGACGCGGGCGCGCACCCCGGGGCATGGGGCAACCGACGCCCTGGCTACTGCTACGTCGTCAGCCCCGGCATTGACGAGTCCCGCTACCCCTCCCCGGGCCGCACCCGTGCCTTCGGGCACCGGGCGGTGCCGGTCATGGAGCTGCTGGCCACGTGGGCGCAGCGCAACGGCGCCACCCCCGACCCGATCACCGACCGCGCCGCCGCCGGTATCGCCGGCCGCGCCTACACCACCCGCAACGACACCGACGACCAGTCGACGGCGGGCGCCGCTGCCGACGAGGGGGACGACGACATGGAGTACGGGCTGTTGGTCGACCCGGAGGACGTCGACATCGACCCGGACGCCGAACTCCCCGACCCCGAGGAGGGCGACGACATCGCGCTGTTCGGACAGGAGACCGGCCGCAAGCCGTCCCCGGAAGAGGCCCGCCGACTGTTCGCCGACGCGCTCACGCAGTTCGAGGACGAGGGCCGAATGGTCGTCGGTCCGAAGGACTTCATGGAGTGGTGCGACCGGCACGGCCTCTCCCGCCCGTGGGTCTCCGCTCGCCTCAAAGAGGCGTACGAGGAAGGCCGGTTGGAGCCGACGAACCAGACCGGCCGGTGGCGGATCATTCCTGCCCTGACACCCGCGTGACACCTGACACCGTCACGGCACCCTGACACCCAAACCTCTAGGCACACGCGGTGTCACGCACTCCTGACACCACCCGCTGACACCCCTGACACCCCCACCTGACACCTGCGAGCCGCTTGCCCAGGGTGGACCGGTCTACCGGTCTACCCTCGCGGAAAGGAGTCTTCATGAACCACCGCGACCCGCCGGGGATCATCGCCCCGCACATCCCCGCCGACGACTGGCGCCGCGCAGAAGCCACCGGCGCCCCGCTCGTCATCGTCGTCCAGACCACCAGCGACCACACCGGCATCCCGTGGCAGCGGGTTCTGATCCCGTTCGCAGTCGCGGGCGCCGCCGCCCTCGGAACCTGGGGCCTGGTCGTCGCCCTCTGTGCCCTGTTCGACGCCGCCGCCCACGCATGGACCGTCATCGCGGGCGCCACCGGCCCGATTGGCATCGGCGGCATCACCCTCAAGCTCGCCCGCCCCAAGACCCACTAGCTAGGCCAAGGGCGGCCCCCACGTCTCGCCAAAGAACGGGGCCGCCCTTGCCGGCCAGCACCCACACGAGGAACTGGAGACCTCCAGGATGACCCAACCCACCGACCTCCGGCGAGCCAACGGCCCACGGCCGCGCGTGCTGGATCTGTTCTCCTGCGCCGGTGGCGCCGCAACCGGCTACCAGCGGACAGGGTTCGACGTGGACGGCTGCGACATCGCCGCCCGCCCGAACTACCCCTTCCCCTACCACCACGGTGACGCCCTCGAATACCTCGCCCACCTGATCACCACCGGCGAGATCCGCCGGTACGCGATCGTGCACGCGTCCCCGCCCTGCCAGGCCAAGAACACCTTGACCGTGGGCACGAACGCTTCACGAGGATGGGGCGGAACCCACGTGGACCTTGTGGCGCCCACCCGTGACCTCCTCGAACGGACCGGTCTGCCGTACGTCATCGAGCAGCCCAACGGGCAAGCGGAGATCCGTAAAGACCTCACCCTGTGTGGCGAGATGTTCGGGCTCGGGGTCATCCGGCACCGCAACTTCGAGTTGGGCGGCTGGACGGCCGAACGGCCTGCGCACGTTCCGCACCGGGGCCGCGTACGCGGATGGCGGCACGGCGTCTACTTCGACGGCCCGTACGTGGCCGCGTACGGCAACGGCGGGGGCAAGCCGTCCGTCCCGGAACTCCAGGCCGCAATGGGCATGACGTGGACCGACGTGCGCGAGGAACTCACCGAAGCCATCCCGCCCGCCTACAGCGAATTCATCGGCCGCGCCTACCTCACCACCGTAGCGTTGGGGGTGGCCGCGTGACCGAGCATCTGGTCAACGCCGCATTGGCCGCCGCCGCACGCGGCTGGCCCGTCATCCTGCTGCACCCCGGGCTGAAACGCCCCACCGGGCACCCCGAACACGCCTGCCCGGAAACCGGCCGGTGCGCCAATGGGCACCGCACCCCGGAGCAGCGCGCCACCACCGACCCCGACCTGATCCGCACCGCATGGGCGAGTCGCCCGTACAACGTGGGGATCGCGACCGGTCCGGCCGGTCTGCTGGTCGTCGACCTGGACCCGCTCAAGCCGAACGAGCCCATCGGAGCGCCTGACGGCGCCACATCGTTGCAAGCGCTCTGCGAGCGCGCCGGACAGCGGTTGCCCACCACACACCGGGTGCGGACTGCGCGCGGAGGGGAGCACCTGTACTTCACCGCCCCGCCCGGGGTCCGGTTGAAGTGCAGTGTGGACCGGCTCGGCCGGCACATCGACACCCGCGCGTGGGGCGGCTACGTCGTCGCCCCCGGCAGCACCACATCGGACGGTATGTACGAGGTCACCGACCCCGCGCCGGTCGCCGAACTTCCTACGTGGCTCGCCGCGTTGCTGACCGAGCCGGTCAAGCCGACCGTGGCGCCGGCGGTCGTGCCGGTACGGGACGGAACCCGCGCCGCCCAAGTTGCCCTCACCCGCGAGTGTGAGGTGATCCAGGCGGCGACCGAGGGCGGACCCACCGGCCGCAACCACACGCTGCACCGCAGCGCCTGCAAGGTCGCACGGTTCGTCGCGTGGGGCCACATCCCCCGCCCCGTGGTGGAGGAAGCAATCCAGGCGGCGGGGGAGTCGACGGGACTGTCGCCGGCCGAGTGCCGCACCACCATCCGCAGCGCCCTGGAATGGGTCCTCTCCCACGCCACTCCACGGGAAGCCGCATGACCCGCCCCCGCTCCCCCCACCTGGATTGCCTTCCCGACACCGCGAACGGCCCGCTGGCCGCCCAACAGGCAGGTCCCCATGCGGCTGTTGGCGCCCGAAGGGACGTCGCCGTAGGCGCCCTTTCAGCTCTTCTCCCGAACCCGCCGCAGGGCGACGGCCGGTACCCCGTGGCGTGGCTCCACATCGTCGCCCCGCGCGGCGCGGTCCCGACCGCCACCTCGAAATGCGAGTGCGGCCGTGACCGCAGCGCTGTAGGCCACACCCGCGTGCTCGCCCTGATCTCCGATCACACCGCGCACCGCGACCACTGCCCCCTCCGCACCCCTCAGGAAGGGAGGAACGCCGCATGACCACCACCGACACCCCCGCGTCGCCCATCGACGGCGCGGCCCTGCTCACCGAGGTCGAAGGGTTCCACCGTCGCTTCAACGTCTTCCCCCGGGAAGCCGCCTACGTCGCCGTCACCCTGTGGGACGCTCACGCGCACCTGTTGGACGCGTTCGACTCCACACCGCGTCTCGCGTTCCTCTCCCCGGAACCGGGCTCGGGGAAGTCGCGGGCCCTGGAAGTGGTCGAAACCCTCGTACCGCGTTCCATGGCCGCCGTGGACGCTTCCGCCGCCGCTCTGTTCCGGTCGGTGTCCGGTGTGGACGGTGGTCGCCCGACGATCCTGTTCGACGAGATCGACACGATCTTTGGTCCGAAGGCAGGGGAGAACGAGCAACTCCGGGGGTTCATCAACGCAGGTCACACCCGTGGCCGCGTGATGTACCGGTGCGTCGGGGACGGCTCCAACCAACAGGTACAGGGCTTCCCCTCGTACTGCGCGGTCGCCGTCGCCGGACTCGGTGGCCTGCCCGACACGATCATGACCCGCTCGGTCATCATCCGCATGCGCCGCCGGGCCAGGAACGAGACGGTGGAACAGTTCCGTACCCGCATCCACGTGCGGGAAGGCAACCAACTCCGTGACCGGCTCGCCAAGTGGGCGGAAGCCATTCAGGAACAGGTCACCGACGCGTTCCCGGACATGCCCGAAGGGGTCGCCGACCGGCCGGCGGACGTGTGGGAACCCCTGATCGCCATCGCGGACGCGGCCGGCGGCGACTGGCCCAAACGGGCCCGCGAAGCATGCGTGGCCCTGGTCAAAGCCTCGCAGGTGAACGACAAGGGCAGCATCGGAATTCGCCTGCTCACCGACCTGCGCGACCACGTGATGATCGGCATCGACCGCCTGCCCACCGTCGCCATCCTCGACCGGCTCAACGCCCTTGACGACGCCCCGTGGGCCGACCTCAACGGCAAGCCCCTCGACAACCGGCGCCTGTCCCGGATGCTCGGGGAGTACGTCACCGCAGACGGCGACCCCGTGGCCTCTCGCAACATCAAGACCGCCGGGAGTGTCCTCAAGGGCTACTACGCCACCGATCTCCACGACGCGTGGCAACGCTACTGCCCCCCGACCCCGGAAAGTCCGCTACTCCCGCTACCGGACGCCGAAAACACGCTCTGACCAGCGCAAACCCGGTAGCGGGTCGCGCCCCGCGACCCGCTACCTCTCGCTACTCCATCCGCTACCGCTACCCCTCTCCGCTACCTCCGGCAGGGCTCTGACCTGCACGGAAGCGGAGGTAGCGCAGGTAGCGGACTTTCCAGAAGGGGTTGAACCCCCGCCCCGTCAAAGCCTAGGAGAGGGCAGCAGCATGAGCGCCCGCGCGCTGGACGAGAAGATGACCCTTAAAGAGGTCATTGCTGATCTGAGGGTTCCTCAGTCGACCTTTTACCGGTGGCGCCAAATTGGAAAGGCGCCCCGCTCAATCAAGCTTCCGAACGGTGACGTGCGAATCCGCCGTTCGGAGTATGAGCGTTGGCTTGCGGAGCGGGAGGACGCTGCGTGACCAACAGTACGACGAATGCGATTCAGGGCGCCCACGGAAGCGGGCGCCCTGAGGGCAGCGAGGAACGTACCTTCTCAACTGACGTTCGAGTATGGGGAGTTGGCAAAGTAGCCAGCAAAGCAGCCCCGTATCAACTCCGATGGATCGTTGCGGGAAAGCGTCGTTTCGCATCGTTTCCTACCTCGGCACTTGCCGATACCCGCCGCTCGGAATTGCGCCAAGCACTCCGAAGAGGTGAGGCATTCGATGTGGAATCGGGTCTGCCTGAGTCTGAGGTTCGGAAGGCAGACGCAGAGGCCGTATCGCAAGCTGAGGCGAATTTGGACCTCACGTGGTGGGATTTCTCGCGCGAGTTCATGAAACGTCGCTGGCGTACAGCAGCGGCAAAGACGCGGGAGGGATTCGCTGACAGTCTTGCTGCCGCAGCCCTGGGGATGATGGCTGACAAGCCCAACGCCCCGGATCTCCAAGCCGTGCGGCGTGCAGTGCGGTGGACTGTCGTACCCGCCCACGCGCACGAGGAACCCCCGCCACCTCTGGCGAAGGTCTGCGCGTGGCTCGCGGAGAACTCGCTTCCCCTGTCGGCGCTGAGAGATACCAGCAAAGCCGAGGACGTCCACTATCGGTTGGCCTACAGACTTGACGGAAAGTTGGCCGCCAAGGACACGTACAAGCGCCGCCGCCGCAACATCAACGCTGCCATGGAGTACGCGATCCAGAAAGGATACCTGGACGAGAACCCGATTGCCGGGTTGGAGCGAACCGCTACTGCTGCCAGTGGTCCGCTTGACTCGCGAGTTCTCATGAACGCCACACAGGGGCGGGAGTTCCTCACGGCCGTTTCCTATGTGGGCTCGGTTCATCGAAATCGGGGAAGGCGTTTGGTCGCATTCTTCGGCTGTATTCTATACGCCGCAATGCGTCCGGCGGAAGTTGTGGGGCTGCGGCTCGATGACTGCCACCTACCGGAAACCGGATGGGGCGTTCTCACCCTTCGAGAAACACGCCCTGTGTCCGGCAAAAAGTGGACCGACTCAGGCGAACGACATGACAGAAGGGGACTGAAAATGCGAGACCCCGAAGCGGATCGTCCCGTGCCAATCCCGCCGGTGTTGGTCGCCATGCTTCGGGCGCACATCAATGAGTTCGGAGTAGCCGCCGATGGTCGGGTGTTCCAGAACGAGCGGGGCGGTTTGGTGGGCACGTCCAGCTACTGGCGCGTGTGGCAGGAAGCGCGGGCGTACGCCTTCCCGCCGCCCAAGTTCCATTCGCCGCTTGCCGAGAAGCCGTACCACGGGCGGGCGACGTGCATCACGGACTGGCTTCGCTCGGGTCTGCCTGTCGCCGAAGTGGCGCGACGCGCGGGCACGTCCCCGGAGGTCATCAACCGCCACTACGCCGGCTGTCTCGACAACAGCGAGGAGGAGGAGAACAGGAAGATCGAAAAGGCGATGGGTTGGGGGTCGCCAGACGCTCCGTGAGGAGTGCGTGGCTCACGCACTCCTCACGCACAACCAGTGAGAGACAGTGAGAAAGGGTGGGAGTCAGTTGGACTGACTCCCACCCTCTGACATCGGCATCCGCCCTGGTCAGGACTTGGTTTCAGGTCTGTGACCGGCGAGTGCCCCCGGCAGGATTCGAACCTGCGCACACGGCTCCGGAGGCCGTTGCTCTATCCCCTGAGCTACGGGGGCGTGTCGGGCGCTGTGGTTGCGGCGACGGGTTGAACCCTACCAGCTCTTTCGGGGTCTTCATGAACGGTTTTCGGGGGTGGGGGAGGGGGTGTCGAGGGTGCGTTGGATCTTGCCGGGGTGGCGGGCCGGGGGTCCCCCGCGTGGGGTGGAAGTGGGGAAAAGCCGGACGCGACCCCGCGCGCCGACCTACTCTCGACTTGTGCCAGGCGCGTCGGGTCGGGTGCTTGTTGTGGACGACAACAAGGTCATCCGGCAACTGATCAGGGTCAACCTCGAACTGGAGGGTTTCGAGGTCGTGACCGCGGCCGACGGTGTCGAGTGCCTGGATGTCATCCACCAGGTCCGGCCCGATGTAGTCACCCTCGACGTGGTCATGCCCCGGCTGGACGGGCTGCGCACCGCCGCCCGGCTCCGAGCCGATCCGCGGACCCGTAACCTCCCACTCGCCATCATCAGCGCGTGCACCCAGTACGAGGTCGAGAACGGCCTCGACGTCGGTGTCGACGCCTTCCTGTCCAAGCCCTTCGAGCCCGCGGATCTGGTCCGGCTCGTACGCCAGTTGCTGGAGCGGCGGGAGACCGCCGACACCGGTGTCGGCAGTGCCTCCGGCAGTGGGGCCGCGTCGGCGTTCGACAGTGCCGAGAGCCTTTACGGGCCCGGTGGGGCCGAGCGTGCCGGCCGTGCCGGCAACTGAGCCGGACCGGAAGAAGGCCAGAGGAGAGGGAGAGAGGAGAGGGCAAGGAAGAGGCGAGAGGGGGCGTCCATATTGCGGACCCCGGCCCAAACCCATTCGCCTACCCACCCCCCTCCTCCCCTACGCTTGTCCCGTGACCCCCGTCGAGCTCTCCAGCACCGTTCTGCGCGCCGTGCGCCGTGCGGTGGACGCGGGTGAGCTGGCCGTGGTCGTGCCCGAGCGGGCGCAGGTCGTGCCGCCCAGGCCCGGAGGACGCGGGGACTACGCCACCAATGTCGCCCTTCAGCTGGCCCGCCCCGCGGGCCGGCCGCCTCGTGAGGTCGCCGAGATTCTGCTACCGCACCTCAGCGGAGTGGCGGGCGTGACCCGGGTCGACGTCACCGGGCCCGGGTTCCTCAACATCACTCTCAGCGGCCGCGGGCCCGCCCTCATCGAGGAGATCCTGCGGCGCGGCGAGCGGTACGGCTACGCCGACAGGGCGACCGGCAACGTCGTCCAACTGCACCACCCCCGCGAAGTGCGCGCCGCCGTCACCGGGCAGGCGCTCGCCCGGATTCTGCGGTCCCAGGGCGACCTCGTCCGTACCTCCTGCGAGGCCGAGCCGGATCCGGCCTGGGCCGGGCCCCTCGGCGTCACCGTCGACGCCTACGGCGCGCCCGGCGCGACCGCGCCCCTCGAAGTCAACCTCCGGCCCGTGCCCGCCGGCCAGGACCCCACCCCCCTCGGCCGCGACGCCGCCCGCTGGGCGCTCCTGCACACCGCCCCCCACGACCACCCCCGCATCAGCGGCACCGCGGGGCACCTCCTGCTGAGCCAGCGGGAGAGCAACCCCCTCTTCCGGGTCCGTTACGCGTACGCCCGCTGCCGGGCCCTCAGCGGCAACGCCGCCGCACTCGGGTTCGCCGCCGTACCCGGGGACGGCGCGGGCGATCCCTGCGCTCTTCTCGACGCCCTCGACACCTACCCCCACGCCCTCGCCGCCGCGGCGCGCCACCGCGCACCCGACCGGCTCGCGCGGCACCTCGTCACCGTCGCCGACGCGCTGCTCGCCTTCCAGCACACGGTGCTCCCGCTGGGGGACGAGAAACCCTCGGCCGCCCACCGTTCCCGGCTCGCGCTCGCCGAAGCCACCGGGACGGTGCTGGCCGGCGGCCTGTCCCTGCTCGGCATCGACGCCCCGACACATCTCTGATCAGGTCCGAATGATCTGAAGCCAGCTGAACTGAACTGAACTGATCTGATCCGGGATCTCCGAGAAAGCCATACAGACATGAGCCGTTCCGCACACCCCGCCGGGCCCCGCCACGCCGATGTCCTGCCCGAGGGTCACTACACCGCCCCGGCGGCCGACCTCAACGCCCTCGACCCGAAGGTCTGGGCGCAGACCGTGACGCGTACCGACAGCGGTTCGGTCAGCGTCGGCGGGATCGATGTGGCGACACTCGCCGAAGAGTTCGGCACGCCCGCCTACTTCGTCGACGAGACCGACTTCAGGGCACGGGCGCGGGCCTGGCGCACCGCCTTCGGGCACGACGCCGACGTGTTCTACGCCGGGAAGGCGTTCCTCTCCCGCGCCGTCGTGCGCTGGCTGCACGAGGAGGGCCTCAACCTCGATGTGTGTTCCGGCGGTGAGCTGACCACCGCCCTCTCCGCGGGGATGCCCGCCGACCGCATCGCCTTCCACGGCAACAACAAGTCCGTGGAGGAGATCACCAAGGCCGTCGAGGTCGGCGTCGGACGCATCGTCCTCGACTCGTTCCAGGAGATCGTGCGGGTCGCGCACATCGCGCAGGGCCTCGGCAAGCGGCAGCGCGTGCAGATCCGTATCACCGTCGGCGTCGAGGCGCACACGCACGAGTTCATCGCCACCGCCCACGAGGACCAGAAGTTCGGCATTCCGCTGGCCGGCGGACAGGCCGCCGAGGCCGTGCGGCGGGCCCTGCAGCTCGACGGGCTCGAACTCATCGGCATCCACTCGCACATCGGGTCCCAGATCTTCGACATGTCCGGGTTCGAGGTCGCCGCCCACCGCGTCGTGGGACTCCTCAAGGACATCCGCGACGAGCACGGGGTCGAGCTGCCCGAGATCGACCTCGGTGGCGGCCTCGGCATCGCCTACACCAGCGACGACGACCCCAGCGAGCCCCACGAGATCGCCAAGGCGCTCGGTGAGATCGTGACGCGGGAGTGCGAGGCCGCGAAGCTGCGGACCCCGCGGATCTCGGTCGAGCCCGGGCGCGCCATCGTCGGGCCCACCGCCTTCACCCTGTACGAGGTCGGCACCGTCAAGCCCCTCGAAGGACTGCGTACGTACGTCTCCGTCGACGGCGGCATGTCCGACAACATCCGTACCGCGCTGTACGACGCCGAGTACAGCGTCGCCCTGGTCTCCCGTACGAGTGACGCCGCGCCCATGCTCGTACGCGTGGTCGGCAAGCACTGCGAGAGCGGTGACATCGTCGTGAAGGACGCCTTCCTGCCCGCCGACCTGGCGACCGGTGACCTCATCGCGGTGCCTGCCACCGGCGCGTACTGCCGGTCGATGGCCAGCAACTACAACCACGCCCTGCGCCCGCCCGTCGTCGCGGTCCGCGACGGCGAGGCCAGGGTCATCGTCCGCCGCGAGACCGAGGAGGACCTGCTGCGTCTCGACGTCGGCTGACATGAGCGAGCGGGCCCGGACGGACCCGCTCGACTCCGGGCGGAAGATCTCCTGTTTTCCGGCCCCGCGTAAATGAAATAGACATCTCACGATCCGGACGAGGGGCAGAAACTCCCGTCCGGTGAGTGAGACTGGTCCCACCGTGACGGTATGAGGAAACGAGGTCGGATGATGCGTACGCGTCCGCTGAAGGTGGCGCTGCTGGGCTGTGGGGTCGTCGGCTCAGAGGTGGCGCGCATCATGACGACGCACGCCGACGACCTCGCCGCGCGCATCGGGGCCCCCGTCGAGCTGGCGGGCGTGGCCGTACGGCGCCCCTCCAAGGTGCGTGAGGGCATCGACCCCGCCCTGGTCACCACCGACGCGACCGCTCTGGTCAAACGCGGTGACATCGACGTGGTCGTCGAGGTCATCGGCGGCATCGAGCCCGCCCGCACCCTCATCAGCACCGCCTTCGAGCACGGCGCCTCCGTCGTCTCCGCGAACAAGGCGCTCCTCGCCCAGGACGGCGCCGCGCTGCACGCCCTCGCCGAGGAACACGGCAGGGACCTCTACTACGAGGCCGCCGTCGCCGGTGCCATCCCGCTGATCCGGCCGCTGCGCGAGTCCCTCGCGGGCGACAAGGTCAACCGGGTCCTCGGCATCGTCAACGGCACCACCAACTTCATCCTCGACAAGATGGACTCGACGGGCGCCGGCTACCAGGAGGCCCTCGACGAGGCCACCGCCCTCGGGTACGCGGAAGCCGACCCCACCGCCGATGTCGAGGGCTTCGACGCCGCCGCCAAGGCCGCCATCCTCGCCGGGATCGCCTTCCACACGCGCGTACGCCTCGACGACGTGTACCGCGAGGGCATGACCGAGGTGACCGCCGCCGACTTCGCCTCGGCGCGGGCGATGGGCTGCACCATCAAGCTGCTCGCCATCTGTGAGCGGGCCGCCGACGGCGGATCGGTCACCGCGCGGGTGCATCCCGCCATGATCCCGCTGACCCACCCGCTCGCCTCCGTGCGCGGCGCCTACAACGCCGTGTTCGTCGAGTCGGACGCCGCGGGCCAGCTCATGTTCTACGGGCCGGGCGCGGGCGGTGCCCCGACGGCGTCCGCCGTCCTCGGCGACCTCGTCGCCGTGTGCCGCAACAAGCTCAGCGGCGCGACCGGGCCCGGCGACTCGGCGTACACCCAGCTGCCGGTGTCGTCCATGGGTGAGGTCGTGACCCGCTACCACATCAGCCTCGATGTGGCGGACAAACCGGGCGTTCTCGCCCAAGTGGCGACCGTCTTCGCCGAACACGGAGTGTCGATCGATACGGTTCGCCAGCAGGGGCGGCAGGACGGAGGCGGCGATGCCTCCCTCGTGGTCGTCACCCATCGCGCGTCCGACGCGTCCCTGACCGGGACCGTAGAGGCGCTGCGCAACCTCGACACCGTGCGTGGTGTCGCCAGCATCATGCGGGTTGAAGGAGAGTAACGAGCAATGACCCACCAGTGGCGCGGAATCATCGAGGAGTACCGGGACCGGCTGCCGGTGTCCGACACCACGCAGGTCGTCTCGCTGCGTGAGGGCGGTACGCCGCTCGTGCCCGCGCAGGTGCTCTCCGAGCGCACGGGCTGCGAGGTCCACCTCAAGGTCGAGGGTGCGAACCCCACCGGGTCCTTCAAGGACCGCGGTATGACCATGGCCATCACGCGGGCCAAGGAGGAAGGCGCCAAGGCCGTCATCTGTGCCTCCACGGGCAACACCTCTGCCTCGGCGGCAGCCTACGCCGTACGGGCCGGGATGGTCTGCGCCGTTCTCGTCCCGCAGGGCAAGATCGCGCTCGGCAAGATGGGCCAGGCCCTCGTGCACGGCGCGAAGATCCTCCAGGTCGACGGCAACTTCGACGACTGCCTCACGCTGGCGCGCAACCTCTCCGACAACTACCCGGTGGCGCTGGTCAATTCGGTGAACCCGGTGCGTATCGAGGGGCAGAAGACCGCGGCGTTCGAGATCGTGGACATGCTCGGCGACGCCCCCGACATCCACGTCCTCCCGGTGGGCAACGCGGGCAACATCACCGCGTACTGGAAGGGGTACACCGAGTACGCCGCCGACAAGATCGCCGCACGGACCCCGCGGATGTGGGGCTTCCAGGCCTCCGGGTCCGCGCCCATCGTGCGCGGCGAGGTCGTCAAGGACCCCTCGACGATCGCCACCGCGATCCGCATCGGCAACCCGGCCTCGTGGCAGTTCGCGCTCGCCGCGCGGGACGAGTCGGGCGGCTTCATCGACGAGGTGACGGACCGTGAGATCCTGCGCGCCTACCGGCTGTTGGCCGCGCAGGAGGGCGTCTTCGTCGAGCCGGCCTCCGCCGCCTCGGTCGCCGGTCTCCTCAAGGCCGCCGAGCAGGGCAAGGTGGATCCGGGGCAGCGCATCGTCTGCACGGTGACCGGAAACGGCCTCAAGGACCCCGACTGGGCTGTCGCGGGCGCCCCGCAGCCGGTCACCGTCCCGGTCGACGCCGCGACGGCCGCCGAGCGCCTGGGTCTCGCGTAACGCGAGGCCTGGTCACTCCTTACTGGCCGCACGAGGGTGCCTGGCCCCCACTGGCGGCAGCGAGTGAGCCGAAGGGGCGCGCCTGTGTCGAGGCGGCGATCGCGCGGAGCGCCCGACGAAGGAGGGTCGAGCACGATCGCCGCCTCGACACAGGCTCCAGCGCCCCGGAGGCGAACCGAGCTCCAAAAAAGGGGGTGCACATGCGGGCTTGCGACACGCATCGTGCGCCTCCTGTGCGCCCTATGTCGCCACAGAACCTTCCTTCGATAAGCTGTACCGAACCCGCCCGCCGCATATGCCGCGGTGCCGCGCCGTCCCTCCGGCCTCCGGGTCTTCCGCATACTCCGTACGTCTCGCAGGATTTCGAAAATCTCGCAGCTCAAGCTCAAGGAGAGTCATCGAGCGATGGCCGGTCCAGCGTTCCGCGCCGCCGCCGTCCGGGTGCGCGTCCCCGCCACCAGTGCCAACCTCGGCCCGGGCTTCGACGCCCTCGGGCTGTCACTGGGGCTGTACGACGACGTGGTCGTCCGCGTGGCCGATTCCGGCCTGAACATCGACATCGCGGGTGAGGGAAGCGAGACACTGCCCCGCGACGAGCGTCACCTCCTCGTACGTTCCCTGCGCACCGCCTTCGACCTGCTGGGCGGACAGCCCCGCGGTCTTGAGATCGTGTGCGCCAACCGCATCCCGCACGGCCGCGGCCTCGGCTCCTCGTCCGCCGCGATCTGCGCCGGCATCGTCGCGGCACGGGCCGTGACCATAGGCGGCGACAGCAAGCTCGACGACACCGCCCTCCTGGAGCTCGCCACCGAGATCGAGGGCCACCCCGACAACGTCGCGGCCTGTCTGCTCGGCGGATTCACCTTGTCCTGGCTGGAGAACGGGGCCGCGCGCGCCATCAGGATGGAACCCGCCGATTCCATCGTTCCGGTGGTTTTCGTACCCGGCAAGGCGGTGCTGACGGAGACCGCCCGCGGACTGCTCCCGCGCACCGTCCCGCACGTCGACGCCGCCACCAACGCGGGCCGCGCCGCACTGCTCGTAGAGGCCCTGACCAGGCGACCCGAGCTGCTGCTGCCCGCCACCGAGGACCGACTGCACCAGGAGTACCGCGCCCCGGCCATGCCGGAGAGCGCGGCACTGGTGGAGCGGCTGCGGGCCGACGGGATCCCCGCGGTCATCTCGGGCGCCGGGCCCACCGTGCTCGCGCTCGCCGACGAGGCCGCGGCCGACAAGGTCGCACAACTGGCGGGAGAGGGCTGGGCGGCCAACCGGCTGGGCCTCGACGGCACCGGAGCGAGCGTGCTTCCGCTTGCTCCGTGACACTCGGTTGCCGGATTTCGAGAGGGGGAATGTTTGTTGGATCCGGTAGTGTTAACCTCAAGTCTGCACCCGACCCCACCATGGCGAGGTGCTTCACGTCCCCGTCCGGGACAACCATTCTTCCGGGAGCCCCCCAAACTGCTTTGCGTCATGCATTGGGTGCTACGCGCTGAGCGGTGCTGAGCACGCTCCGGAACCGGCGTGAACGAGCCGATGGACACAGCACCTCAGGTCCATGGCCCCGGGAAACGTCATCCCAGAAATTCCCTCCGCCTTTTGGCGGACCACCGCCCCGGCACGGTCCACACAAGACGGACCACTGTCGGACAGCACAACCGGTCGCCGAGCCAGACAGGCCGACGTCCGCTCCAGGGAAGGACCCTTCGTGAGCGACACCACCGATCTGATGGGCGCACGTGTCGAGGAGACCGCTGCCGCGCCCTCCACGGACGCCTCCGCGCCTGCCACCGGTGCCGGCTCCCGTCGGCGCCGCGGCACCGGCCTTGAGGGCATGGTGCTGGCCGAGCTGCAGCAGGTCGCGTCCGGCCTCGGCATCAGGGGCACCGCGCGGATGCGCAAGAGCCAGCTGATCGAGGTCATCAAGGAGGCGCAGGGCGGCGGGGGTGCTTCTGCCAAGGCCGCGTCCTCCGCCGGGGACGCCACCGAGACGAAGCCCAAGCGCCGGGCCACCTCGAAGGCTCGTACGGGGGATGAAGCCGTCTCTCCCGCCGAGAAGAAGGCGGAGGCCAAGGTCGAGAAGGCCGTGGCACAGCAGCAGATCGAGATCCCCGGCCAGCCGGCCGGCGGCCCCGCCCGCGATGGGGGAGAGGACGCCCCGGCCGAGCGCCGCCGGCGTCGCGCCACCGCCGAGGCAGGCAGCCCCGAGACGGTCACCGCCGAGGCGAAGAGCGAGCCGAGGACCGAGGAGCCCGCGCAGTCCCAGGGCGAGGCCAAGGGCGACGGCCCGGACGGCGGGGCCGACGGCCGTCAGGGCCGCCGCGACCGTCGTGACCGCGCCGACCGGGGCGACCGCGCGGACCGGGGCGAGCGCGGCGACCGTGACCGTGGTGGCCGCGACCGCGACCGCCGTGGCGGCAAGGGCGACGAGCAGCAGGGCGGCCAGAGCGGCCAGGGTGGTCAGAGCAACCAGGGCGGTCAGGGCGGCGGCAACCAGCAGCGCCAGGACCGGCAGGACCGCCAGCAGGGCGGCGGCCGGCAGGACCGCCAGGACCGTCAGGACCGTCAGCGCGACAACGGTCCCCAGGACGACGACGACTTCGAGGGTGGCCGCCGCGGTCGCCGCGGTCGTTACCGCGACCGCCGTGGCCGCCGTGGCCGCGACGAGTTCGGCCCCAACGAGCCGCAGGTCGCCGACGACGACGTCCTGATCCCCGTCGCGGGCATCCTGGACATCCTCGACAACTACGCGTTCATCCGTACGTCGGGCTACCTGCCCGGTCCGAACGACGTGTACGTCTCGCTGGCCCAGGTCCGCAAGAACGGTCTGCGCAAGGGTGACCACGTCACCGGCGCCGTCCGGCAGCCCAAGGACGGCGAGCGCCGCGAGAAGTTCAACGCGCTGGTCCGCCTGGACTCGCAGAACGGCATGGCTCCCGAATCGGGGCGCGGACGGCCGGAGTTCAACAAGCTGACGCCGCTCTACCCGCAGGACCGGCTCCGCCTGGAGACCGACCCGGGGGTGCTGACGACCCGGATCATCGACCTCGTCGCGCCCATCGGCAAGGGCCAGCGCGGTCTGATCGTGGCCCCGCCGAAGACCGGCAAGACCATGATCCTGCAGGCGATCGCCAACGCGATCACCATCAACAACCCCGAGTGCCACCTGATGGTCGTCCTGGTCGACGAGCGTCCGGAAGAGGTCACCGACATGCAGCGGTCGGTGAAGGGCGAGGTCATCTCCTCGACCTTCGACCGTCCCGCCGAGGACCACACCACGGTCGCCGAGCTCGCCATCGAGCGCGCCAAGCGTCTGGTGGAGCTGGGCCACGACGTCGTCGTGCTGCTCGACTCGATCACGCGTCTGGGCCGTGCGTACAACCTCGCCGCCCCGGCCTCCGGTCGCATCCTGTCCGGTGGTGTCGACTCGACCGCGCTGTACCCGCCGAAGCGCTTCTTCGGTGCCGCGCGCAACATCGAGGACGGCGGCTCGCTGACGATCCTGGCCACCGCGCTGGTCGACACCGGCTCGCGCATGGACGAGGTCATCTTCGAGGAGTTCAAGGGCACCGGCAACGCGGAGCTCAAGCTCGACCGCAAGCTCGCCGACAAGCGCATCTTCCCGGCGGTGGACGTGGACGCGTCCGGTACCCGTAAGGAAGAGATCCTGCTCGGCAGCGACGAGCTCGCCATCACCTGGAAGCTGCGCCGCGTGCTCCACGCGCTCGACCAGCAGCAGGCGATCGAGCTGCTGCTCGACAAAATGAAGCAGACGAAGTCGAACGCCGAGTTCCTGCTGCAGATCCAGAAGACGACGCCGATGCCGGGCAACGGCAACGACTGAGGTCACAGCCGGCGCAGCCGGTACCGCGGAGGGCCGTCCCCGTCTCATAGGGGGGCGGCCCTCCGCGTTGTCCGTCACGAGACCTTCACCACAGATGTGAAGGCCGCCACGGTCGTGCGGAAGCAGGGCGTCCACCCGCATAAGCGCAGGTAAGCCGCTCGCGGCCCGTCCTGCCGGTCACACAACGTGCCCGTGGTCGCACAGTACGGTCACAGTGCGTCGTGCAACCCTTTTTTCGGTTTCAACGTCTGAACAGACGAGTCCTGACAGAGCCGTCACGGCACATGACCACGCCTGACCCTGACCGCAGGGGGTAACCGAGCGAAGCAGCGAGGACTGAGGAGCACATGCCCGACGAGAGCACACCGAAGCCCGGCCATCGCCGCACACGCGAGCCGCGGAGCAAGCGTCGCAAGGCGCTCCTCATCACGGCCTGGTCCGCCGCGGGCGTCTTCGTACTGGGCGGCACCGGTCTCGGGTACGTGTACTTCAACCTCAACGACAACATCAAGAGCGTCGACATCGACCAGGCACTCGGCACCGACCGGCCCCTGGACGTCGACAACGGCTCGCAGGACATCCTCGTCCTCGGCTCCGACACCCGCTCCGGCAGCAACAAGGAGCTGGGCGGCGGCACCGACGACGGCAGCGCCCGCTCGGACACCGCGATGATCGTGCACGTCTACGAGGGCCACAAGAAGGCCAGCGTGGTCTCCATACCGCGCGACACCCTCGTGCCCCGGCCCGAGTGCACCGACAGCGAGGGCGTGGAACACGACGCCGCGTCCCTGGCGATGTTCAACTCGGCGTACTCCACGGGTGGCGCCGCCTGCGCGGTGAAGACCGTCGAGACGATGACCGGCATCCGCATGGACCACTACGTCGAGGTCGACTTCAGCGGCTTCCAGAAGCTGATCGACGAGCTCGGCGGTGTCGAGGTCACCACGACCGAGGACATCAGCGACAAGGAGAGCCACCTCGACCTGGAGGCCGGCACGCACCGGCTGACCGGCAAGCAGGCGCTCGGCCTGGTCCGTACGCGGCACGGTGTCGGCGACGGCTCCGACCTCGGCCGTATCCAGCTCCAGCAGGCGTTCATCAAGGCGCTGGTCGAGCAGGTCAAGGACGTCGGCGTACTGACCAGCCCGAAGAAGCTGTACGACCTCGCCGACACCGCGACCAAGACGGTCACCACCGACTCGGACCTGGCCTCGGTCAAGGACCTGGCGTCCTTCGCCAACGGGCTCAAGGGCATCAGCTCGTCGAAGATGAACATGGTCACGCTGCCGGTCCAGTACGACCCCGCCGACGCAAACCGCGTCCTGGTCGAGAAGGACAAGGCCGCGCAGGTCTGGGACGCGCTGAAGAACGACCGCCCGATCCCCAAGTCGGCGACCAAGGGCACGGCGAGCGGCGACGCGAAGGGTGTAGTCACTTCGTGACGAGCGCCCCGGGAGGGGCGGGGCCTCGGCCGCGTGCGTCCGTCGGGGGTGGGCGAGGGGGGCGCCGGTGGGCGGGTGCGGGTGCGTCGTGGCTGGTCGCGCGGTTCCCCGCGCCCCTACGGGGCTCGTTTCGCGGGGCGGGGAATAGCTTGCGCCCTCCCCCGGTTTGGGGAGATGGCACCAGTCCTGGCAGACTGGACAGTCGGCCCCGGTTCACGCCCCCGCAATCCGCGGCAGCGACCCGGCGCCCTCCCGAAACTAGGAGACACCTTGAAGCGCGACATCCACCCCGAGTACGTCGAGACGCAGGTCAGCTGCACCTGTGGCGCGTCGTTCACCACCCGCAGCACGATCTCGAACGGCACCGTCCGTGCCGAGGTCTGCTCCGAGTGCCACCCGTTCTACACGGGCAAGCAGAAGATCCTCGACACCGGTGGCCGTGTGGCCCGCTTCGAGGCCCGCTTCGGCAAGGCCAAGGCTGCCGCCGACTCGAAGTAGCGAGCTCACAGCGCCGGTCTCCGGCGCCTCCGTCCGGGGGCGCTGGGACCGGCGCTTTGCGGTGCAGCCCCCGCCCCCGCTCTCGGACGCGATCAAGCGGTTCGATCGAGCAGGGAACCCCCCCATACGAACCCCCATGCCGTACCTACGTCCCCGAACCCGTGACGGTGCCGGGGGCAGTCCATTGGAGCCGGAGATGTTCGAGGCGGTCGAGGAACTCATCGGCGAGCACGCCGATCTTGAGAAGAAGCTCGCTGACCCGTCGGTCCACGCCGATCAGGCCAACGCGCGCAAGCTCAACAAGCGCTACGCCGAGCTGACCCCGATCATCGCGACGTACCGCTCCTGGAAGCAGACGGGGGACGACATCGAGACGGCGAAGGAGTTCGCCGTCGACGACCCCGACTTCGCCGCCGAGGTCAAGGAACTGGAGAAGCAGCGCGAGGAGCTCACCGAGAAGCTCCGGCTGCTGCTGGTCCCGCGGGACCCCAGCGACGACAAGGACGTCATCCTTGAGATCAAGGCGGGCGCGGGCGGCGACGAGTCGGCGCTGTTCGCCGGCGACCTGCTGCGCATGTACCTGCGGTACGCGGAGCGCATCGGCTGGAAGACCGAGATCATCGACTCCACCGAGTCCGAGCTCGGCGGCTACAAGGACGTGCAGGTCGCGGTGAAGACCAAGGGCGGCCAGGGCGCCACCGAGCCCGGCCAGGGTGTCTGGGCCCGGATGAAGTACGAGGGCGGGGTGCACCGCGTGCAGCGGGTGCCCTCGACCGAGTCGCAGGGCCGTATCCACACCTCCGCCGCCGGTGTGCTGGTCACGCCCGAGGCCGAGGAGGTCGACGTCGAGATCCACGCGAACGACCTGCGGATCGACGTCTACCGCTCCTCGGGACCCGGCGGCCAGTCGGTCAACACGACCGACTCCGCGGTGCGCATCACACACGTTCCCACCGGAGTCGTCGCCTCCTGCCAGAACGAGAAGAGCCAGTTGCAGAACAAGGAGCAGGCGATGCGTATCCTGCGCTCCAGGCTCCTCGCCGCGGCTCAGGAGGAGGCGGAGCGCAACGCGGCGGACGTCCGCCGCAGCCAGGTCCGCACCGTCGACCGCTCCGAGAAGATCCGTACGTACAACTTCCCGGAGAACCGCATCTCGGACCACCGCGTCGGCTTCAAGGCGTACAACTTGGACCAGGTCCTCGACGGCGACCTCGACGCGATGATCCAGGCCTGCGTGGACGCCGACTCGGCGGCCAAGCTCGCCGCAGCCTAGGACGCGAACGGGCACGGCCGCGGTGAAGCGGTAGACAGGCGCAGTACCGGTCGCAGTAACCAGTCGCAGTACCCATCCGTTCGACGGACAACAGCTCAGCCCCGGAGGACCAGCGTGAACCTGCTGCTCGCGGAAGTGGCCCAGGCCACCCAGCGGCTGGCCGACGCCGGCGTGCCCTCGCCGCGCAACGACGCCGAGGAGCTCGCCGCGTTCGTGCACGCTGTGAAGCGGGGCGAGCTGCACACCGTCAAGGACACGGACTTCGACGCCCGGTACTGGGAGACGATCGCGCGCCGCGAGGCGCGCGAACCGCTCCAGCACATCACCGGACGGGCCTACTTCCGGTACCTGGAGCTCCAGGTCGGGCCGGGCGTGTTCGTGCCCCGGCCCGAGACCGAGTCCGTGGTCGGCTGGGCCATAGACGCCGTCCGCGCGATGGACGTCGTGGAGCCGCTGATCGTCGACCTGTGCACCGGCTCGGGCGCCATCGCGCTCGCTCTCGCGCAGGAGGTGCCGCGCTCGCGCGTGCACGCCGTGGAGCTGTCCGAGGACGCCCTGCGGTGGACCCGCAAGAACGTCGAGGGGTCCAGGGTCGACCTGCGCCAGGGCAACGCCCTGGACGCCTTCCCCGACCTCGACGGCCAGGTCGACCTCGTCATCACCAACCCGCCGTACATCCCGCTCACGGAATGGGAGTACGTCGCTCCGGAGGCCCGGGACTACGATCCCGAACTCTCCCTGTTCTCGGGGGAGGACGGCCTCGACCTGATCCGCGGTCTGGAGCGCACCGCGCACCGGCTGCTGCGGCCCGGCGGTGTCGTCGTCGTCGAGCACGCCGACACCCAGGGCGGACAGGTGCCGTGGATCTTCACCGAGGAGCGGGGCTGGGCCGACGCGGCCGACCACCCGGACCTCAACAACCGGCCGCGGTTCGCGACCGCCCGCAGGGCGACGCCATGACCACGGCGATGTCCCGCCCGGACGACGTGGAAACCGTTAGACGCGCGGCCAACGGGGCCCGCGTGTTCGAGGAGGCTTGCTGATGGCACGGCGATACGACACCAACGACGCCACCGACCGCTCGACGGGTCTGCGCGAGGCCGCGTCCGCCGTCCGCCGGGGCGAGCTCGTCGTGCTGCCGACCGACACCGTGTACGGGGTCGGCGCCGACGCGTTCAGCTCGGAGGCCGTGTCCGACCTGCTGGAGGCCAAGGGCCGCGGCCGGAACATGCCCACGCCCGTCCTCATCGGCTCCCCGAACACGTTGCACGGCCTGGTCACGGACTTCTCCGAGATGGCCTGGGAGCTCGTCGACGCCTTCTGGCCCGGCGCGCTGACCCTGGTCGCCAAGCACCAGCCGTCCCTGCAGTGGGATCTGGGCGACACCCGTGGCACCGTCGCCGTGCGTATGCCGCTGCACCCGGTCGCCATCGAGCTGCTGACCGAGACCGGCCCGATGGCCGTCTCCTCCGCCAACCTCACGGGACACGCGTCCCCCGAGGACTGTGACGCCGCGCAGGAGATGCTCGGCGACTCCGTCTCCGTGTACCTGGACGGCGGCCCCACCCCCGGCATCGTCCCGTCGTCGATCGTCGACGTCACGGGCAAGGTGCCGGTGCTGCTGCGGGCGGGCGCGCTCTCGGCCGAGGAGCTGCGGAAGGTCGTACCCGACCTCGAGGTGGCGAATTGACAGCCCCTGACGCGGGGCGTGGCATAGGTACGGGGACGGGGAACACGGGGGCTTACGGCGACGGGGCCTCGGGCGACTCCTCTTTTCGCATCCTCCACGTCAGCACCGGCAATGTGTGCCGCTCGCCGATCACCGAGCGGCTGACCCGTCATGCCCTGGCGAGCCGGCTCGGTGACCCCCTGTGGGGCGGCCTGATCGTGGAGAGCGCCGGTACGTGGGGGCACGAGGGCGCGCCCATGGAGGCCAACGCGGAGGCGGTCCTCGCGGACTTCGGCGCGGACGCCTCCGGCTTCGTGGGCCGAGAGCTGCTGGACGAGCACGTCATCCGGGCGGACCTGGTGCTGACCGCCACCCGTGACCACCGCGCCCAGGTCATCTCCATGGGTCACTCGGCGGGCCTGCGCACCTTCACGCTGAAGGAGTTCACCCGCCTGGTCCGTGCCATAGACCCCGCGACGCTGCCGCCCCTGGACGACGGCATGGTCGAACGCGCCCGGGCCCTGGTCCGCGCCGCGGCGGCTCTACGCGGGTGGCTCCTGGCCCCGACGGCGGAGGCGGACGAGGTCTACGACCCGTACGGCGCCCCGCTCCCGTTCTTCCGCTCGGTGGGGGACGAGATCAACCAGGCATTGGATCCCGTGGTGACGGCTCTTACGGGGGCGCCGGCGCGGGCCTGACCGGGGCGGGAGACCGACTTCGGCGGACGGAGTCCGGCGCAGCGGCCCGAAGCCCGGGAGGCCCTCTGGGGCCGAGCGGTGCGAGGGGTGCGTGGGGGATTGGGCTCAACCAGGCGCTGGATCCCGTGGTGACGGCTCTGACGGGGGCGCCGGCGCGGGCCTGAGAGTGGCGGGGCGCGTGGGGCCGAGGCAGGGGGCCGGTCGGCTGGAACAGGGGTGTGGGCGGGCGTCCTGTGCCCTGCTCGGACGTAACACCGGGCGCAGCAGGGGACTCGGTCCTACATTGGGACATAGCGTTCCCCCCGCCGAGGTCGGAGTCCGCCATGCCGGTCACACACACCCTTGAAGGTCCGCTCATCGTCGATGTGCTCGGCCGGCAGGATCCGGAGCTGGCCGAGGTCCTCCTCGCGGAGCTGGAGCGGCAGACGACGACGCTGCAGCTGATCGCCGCCGAGAACTTCACCTCCTCCGCCGTGCTGGCCGCGCTGGGCTCGCCGCTCGCCAACAAGTACGCCGAGGGATATCCCGGCGCCCGCCACCACGGCGGCTGCGAGCTGGTCGACGTCGCCGAGCGGATGGCCATGGACCGCGCCAAGGCCCTCTTCGGCGCCGAACACGCCAACGTGCAGTCCCACTCCGGGAGTTCGGCCGTGCTGGCCGCGTACGCCGCCCTGCTGCGCCCCGGTGACACCGTCCTGGCGATGGGCCTGCCGCACGGCGGCCACCTCACCCACGGGTCGCCCGCGAACTTCTCGGGTCGCTGGTTCGACTTCGTCGGCTACGGCGTCGATCCGGAGAGCGGACTCATCGATTACGAGCAGGTCCGGGCGCTGGCCCGCACCCACCGGCCGAAAGCCGTCGTGTGCGGGTCCATCTCGTATCCCCGGCACATCGACTACGCGGCCTTCCGCGAGGTGGCGGACGAGGTCGGCGCGTATCTCATCGCCGACGCCGCGCACCCCATCGGCCTCGTCGCCGGGGGAGCGGCGCCCAGCCCGGTCCCGTACGCCGATGTCGTGTGCGCGACCACGCACAAGGTGCTGCGGGGGCCGCGCGGCGGGATGCTGCTGTGCGGGGGCGAGCTGGCGGAGAGGGTGGACCGGGCCGTCTTCCCCTTCACACAGGGCGGCGCGCAGATGCACACCGTCGCCGCGAAGGCCGTCGCGTTCGGCGAGGCGGCAACACCGGCGTTCACCGCGTACGCCCATCAGGTGGTCGCGAACGCGCGGATGCTGGCACAGGGTCTGGCCGCGGAGGGGCTCGCGGTCACCACCGGCGGCACCGACACCCACCTGCTGACCGTCGACCCGGCGCCGCTCGGGGTGGACGGCCGCACCGCCCGCGGCCGTCTCGCCGCCGCCGGAATGGTCCTCGACACCTGTGCGCTGCCCCACCCCGACGTGCGGGGACTGCGCCTGGGCACGGCCGCCGTCACCACGCAGGGCATGGGGGAGACCGAGATGGCCAGGATCGCGGCGCTGTTCGGCGCGGCCGTGCGGGACGAGTCCGCGGGCCGTCGAGTACGTGAAGAAGTGCGGGATCTGACCGGGAGATTTCCCCCCTATCCCGGCTAGCGGGGGGTGGGCGATCATGGGGGCACAACCACTCGTGCAACCATCGGCTCTACCCGGAAGTCCTCAACCGTATGCGCACGAAGCTATGGTGTGGGGCTGAGATGGCCAGCGAGACCTGTGGGGAATGCCCGTGCGTGAATACCTCCTGACGCTCTGCATCACGGCCGCGGTGACGTACCTGCTGACCGGGCCGGTGCGGAAGTTCGCGATCGTGGCCGGAGCGATGCCGGAGATCCGGGCACGTGACGTGCACCGAGAACCCACACCGCGCCTCGGCGGTATCGCGATGTTCTTCGGACTGTGCGCCGGCCTGCTGGTCGCCGACCACCTGACGAACCTCAGCGAGGTCTTCGAGAACTCCAACGAGCCGCGGGCCCTGCTGTCCGGCGCCGCCCTGATCTGGCTCATCGGCGTCCTGGACGACAAGTTCGAGATCGACGCCCTGATCAAGCTGGGCGGCCAGATGATCGCCGCGGGCGTCATGGTCATGCAGGGTCTGACGATCCTGTGGCTGCCGATCCCCGGTGTGGGCTCGGTCTCGCTGACCCAGTGGCAGGGCACGCTGCTGACCGTCGCGCTCGTCGTGATCACCATCAACGCGGTGAACTTCGCCGACGGCCTCGACGGCCTCGCCGCGGGCATGGTGTGCATCGCCGCGGCGGCGTTCTTCATGTACGGCTACCGCATCTGGTACGGGTACGGGCTGGAGTCCGCCGCCCCCGCCACGCTCTTCGCCGCGCTCCTCATGGGCATGTGCCTCGGCTTCCTGCCGCACAACATGCACCCCGCGCGGATCTTCATGGGCGACTCGGGCTCGATGCTCATCGGCCTCGTGCTGGCGGCCGGCGCCATCTCCATCACCGGGCAGGTCGACCCGGACGCGATGAACCTGTTCGCCGGGTCCGAGAAGGAGGCCGTGCACCAGACGGTGCCGGTCTACATCCCGCTGCTGCTGCCGCTGACGATCATCGCAGTCCCGGCGGCGGACCTGGTGCTCGCCATCGTGCGGCGCACCTGGCGGGGCCAGTCCCCGTTCGCCGCCGACCGCGGACACCTGCACCACCGTCTGCTCGAGATCGGGCACTCGCACAGCCGGGCCGTGCTCATCATGTACTTCTGGTCGGCGCTGATCGCCTTCGGAGCCCTCGCCTACTCGGTGAACTCCGGTGCCATGTGGATCGTGCTCGGCATCATGGCGCTCAGCGCGGTGGGCCTGCTGCTGCTCCTGCTGCCGCGCTTCACGCCGCGTGCCCCGCGCTGGGCCGAGCACTTCGTGCCGCCGCGCTACCGGCGGCGCAGGGCCGTGGACCTGCCAGGCGAGGATGCCCCGGCGGTCGCGAACGCAACGGGCGAGGGGACGCACGGCGAGGCCGGCGAGGACGGCGCCCAGGACACGGAGCAGGACGGGGAACGCCGCACTCCGGTGGCCGCGGGAGTCTCCGGGGTCAACGGGGCGACCGCTGTCGGCCCCCGTTCGCGTCTGCTGGAAGAGCGCAGGGCCGGAACGTCGCGCTGACGCCGGGTAAGAATTCCGCAAGAGCCGCCCCGTGGGCGGCTCTCCGGAACCGCCCTAATACCAGACAAGTAGGTCGCCCGAGTGCACAGACGTGCATGTTCACTCTCATGTGTGACGCCGGGCACACCAACCAGGTAAAGACTGCATCAAATAGTTTGTGATACGGTTCACGAGAACCCAGGACAGAGCCGAAGGACCGCAGTGCGACGGTTCACCGGCGGTGAGGTTCTCTCTCTGTCCGGGACTACGCTCGTCCATGACGACACCTGCCCCCTTGAGCAAAGCGGAGTTGCCGCCATGCCCTCCAATGACGTCCGGATCCTTCTCCAGGCCGCTGTGCCCACAGCTGCCGTCGGCGCTATTGCCGCCGTCGTCAGTGGTGTGGTCGCGGGAGGCAAGGGGGCGGTCGGGGCGCTTGTGGCGACGCTGGTCGTGATCCTCTTCATGGGCATCGGGCTGTACGTTCTGCAGCGCACTGCCAAATCGCTTCCGCACTTGTTCCAGGCGATGGGTCTGATGCTCTATACGGCACAGATTCTTCTGCTGTTCATCTTCGTCGCCGCGTTCAAGAACACGACGCTGTTCAACCCGAAGGCCTTCGCGATCTCCATCGTCGCCGCCACGCTCGCGTGGATCGGCGCACAGGCGCGTGCCCAGATGAAAGCCAAGATCCTCTACGTCGAACCCGAGTCCTCGAAGGGCGACAGGCCCGAAAAGACAGGGCACTCGTCGTGAGGGGTAGGGCCGGGATAAGTGCTCGTAGAAGACCCTGCTATCGTCCGGTGCCAACTGCGGCATCGCGGGCGCGGGCATCTGAGCTGACGCCTGCTCAATCGCGAGGCTTGATGCCCCCCAGCCGCCCTCACATCCGTTACACCAGTCCAGTGCCGAACCGCGGCTGCGCGCCGCGCCGACACAACGAGGTTGCCGTACCTATGCGCCACGCTGAAGGAGCCCGCGGTGAGTGCTGACCCGACGCAGGTGCTCGCCTTCGAGACCGACTGCCACATCTTCGACGGCTGTGGATTCCCGGCTCCCGGCCTGCACTCGTTCCTGTTCGAGCCCCTCGTGGGCGATGCGGACAGCAGCGTCTATTTCAACAAGACGATGCTCCTGGCGCTGCTCGGCTCCGTCATCGTCATCGGCTTCTTCTGGGCCGCCTTCCGTAAGCCGAAGGTCGTCCCGGGCAAGCTGCAGATGGTCGCCGAGGCCGGATACGACTTCGTCCGGCGCGGCGTCGTCTACGAGACGATCGGCAAGAAGGAAGGCGAGAAGTACGTACCGCTGATCGTCTCGCTGTTCTTCTTCATCTGGATGATGAACATCTGGTCGATCGTCCCGGTCGCACAGTTCCCGGTCACGTCGATCATCGCGTACCCCGCGGTCCTCGCCGGGATCGTGTACGTCCTGTGGGTCTCGCTGACCTTCAAGCGGCACGGATTCGTCGGTGCGTTCAAGAACTTCTCCGGCTACGACAAGTCGCTGGGCCCGGTTCTTCCGCTGGCCATGGGTATCGAGCTGCTCTCGAACCTGATCGTCCGGCCGTTCACGCACGCGGTGCGACTGTTCGCGAACATGTTCGCGGGTCACACCCTGCTGCTGCTGTTCACGATCGCCAGCTGGTACCTGCTCAACGGCATCGGGATCGCCTACGCGGGCGTCTCGTTCGTCATGGTGATCGTCATGACGGCGTTCGAGCTGTTCATCCAGGCCCTGCAGGCATACGTCTTCGTGCTTCTGACCTGCACCTTCATCCAGGGCGCGCTCGCCGAGAACCACTGAGCGAACCCCCCTGCAACACCCCCTTAGCGTCCGGTGGCCAACCTCCGCCGGTCCGTACAGAGAAGGAAGAATCAGCATGGCTGCCACTGAGACCCTCGCCGCCGTCTCCGGCTCCCTCGGCTCCATCGGCTACGGCCTCGCCGCCATCGGTCCTGGCGTCGGCGTCGGCATCATCTTCGGCAACGGCACCCAGGCCCTCGCCCGTCAGCCCGAGGCTGCCGGCCTGATCCGCGCCAACCAGATCCTCGGCTTCGCCTTCTGTGAGGCGCTCGCCCTCATCGGCCTGGTCATGCCGTTCGTCTATGGCGTGTGATCGTCGGATCCACGACAGCCCACTAGACGAAAGGCACTGATATGAGCCAGATGCTCAATATCGCGGCTGAGGAGCTGGAAAATCCCCTCATTCCGCCGATCCCCGAGCTGGTCATCGGCCTGATCGCCTTCGTCATCGTCTTCGGCTTCCTCGCCAAGAAGCTGCTCCCGAACATCAACAAGGTTCTGGAACAGCGCCGCGAGGCCATCGAGGGCGGTATCGAGAAGGCCGAGGCCGCTCAGACCGAGGCCCAGAGCGTGCTGGAGCAGTACAAGGCCCAGCTCGCCGAAGCCCGGCACGAGGCCGCGCGTCTGCGCCAGGAGGCGCAGGAGCAGGGCGCCACGCTCATCGCCGAGATGCGCGCGGAAGGCCAGCGGCAGCGCGAGGAGATCGTCGCCGCCGGTCACTCGCAGCTCGCCGCCGACCGCAAGGCCGCCGCGTCCGCGCTGCGCCAGGACGTGGGCCAGCTGGCCACCGAACTGGCCGGCAAGCTCGTCGGCGAGTCCCTTGAGGACCACGCCCGGCAGAGCCGCACGATCGACCGGTTCCTCGACGGTCTCGACGAGACCGCTTCGAAGGCCGAGGCCACGCGATGAACGGAGCGAGCCGCGACGCGCTGGCTGCCGCACGTGAGCGTCTCGACGCGCTGACGGACTCCCCGTCCGTCGACGCGGCGCAGCTCGCCGACGAGCTGGCCTCCGTCACCGTGCTGCTCGACCGTGAGGTGTCCCTGCGCCGGGTCCTCACCGACCCGGCGCAGGCCGGCGAGGCCAAGGCCGAACTGGCCGGGCGCCTCCTGGCAGGCCAGGTCAGCGGTACCACCGCCGACGTGGTGGCCGGTCTGGTCCGCTCCCGCTGGTCGCGGTCGCGTGACCTGGTCGACTCCATCGAGGAGCTGGCCGACACCGCCGACCTCACGGCCGCGCAGCGCGCCGGCAGGCTCGACGACGTCGAGGACGAACTGTTCCGGTTCGGCCGCATCGTCGCCTCGAACACCGGGCTGCGCGCAGCGCTGACCGACCGCGGCGCCACCGCCACGGCCAAGAGCGAGCTGCTGCGCAGCCTGCTCGGCGGCCGGGCCGACGCCGTCACCGAGCGACTGGTCACACGCCTTGTGACCGCGCCCCGGGGACGTAGCCTGGAGTCGGGACTCGAATCCCTGTCCAAGCTCGCCGCCGGACGCCGGAGCCGCATGGTCGCCGTCGTCACCTCGGCGGTCCCGCTGAGCGAACCGCAGAAGCAGCGCCTCGGCGCCGCCCTCGCGAAGCTCTACGGCCGCCCGATGCACCTCAATCTCGACGTGGACCCCGAGGTCATCGGCGGAATCCGGGTGCAGGTCGGCGACGACGTCATCAACGGCTCCATCGCGGACCGGCTTGAGGACGTCAGCCGCCGCATGGCGGGCTAGCAGCAACTCAATACGCGTACACAAGCAGTACACCGCAGTGCTTACGGCCCTGGTTGGGCCGTGCAGAGGATTCCTGGGGGCAGACCCCAGACCCCCCAAGAAAACTTCGGGCCCAACAAGGAGAGCAGGGAACCCAGATGGCGGAGCTCACGATCCGGCCGGAGGAGATCCGGGATGCGCTGGAGAACTTTGTCCAGTCGTACAAGCCGGACGCGGCCTCGCGCGAGGAGGTCGGTACGGTCACCCTTGCCGGCGACGGCATCGCGAAGGTCGAGGGCCTGCCCTCGGCCATGGCCAACGAACTGCTGAAGTTCGAGGACGGCACCCTCGGCCTCGCGCTGAACCTGGAAGAGCGCGAGATCGGTGCGGTCGTCCTCGGTGAGTTCAGCGGTATCGAGGAGGGGCAGCCGGTCACGCGTACCGGCGAGGTCCTGTCCGTGGCCGTCGGCGAGGGCTACCTCGGCCGCGTTGTCGACCCGCTCGGCACCCCGATCGACGGTCTCGGCGAGATCGAGACGTCCGGACGCCGCGCGCTCGAACTGCAGGCACCGGGCGTCATGGCCCGTAAGTCGGTGCACGAGCCGATGGAGACGGGCTACAAGGCCGTCGACGCGATGACCCCGATCGGCCGTGGCCAGCGTCAGCTGGTCATCGGCGACCGTCAGACGGGCAAGACCGCGCTGGCCGTCGACACGATCATCAACCAGCGTGACAACTGGCGCACGGGCGACCCGAAGAAGCAGGTCCGCTGCGTCTACGTCGCCATCGGCCAGAAGGGCTCGACCATCGCCTCCGTGCGTGGCGCCCTCGAAGAGGCCGGCGCGCTGGAGTACACGACCATCGTCGCCGCCCCGGCGTCCGACCCGGCCGGCTTCAAGTACCTGGCGCCGTACACCGGTTCGGCCATCGGCCAGCAGTGGATGTACGAGGGCAAGCACGTCCTCATCATCTTCGACGACCTCTCGAAGCAGGCCGACGCCTACCGCGCCGTGTCCCTGCTGCTCCGCCGCCCGCCGGGGCGCGAGGCCTACCCCGGTGACGTCTTCTACCTGCACTCCCGTCTCCTTGAGCGCTGCGCGAAGCTCTCGGACGAGCTGGGCGCGGGCTCGATGACCGGTCTGCCGATCGTCGAGACGAAGGCCAACGACGTCTCGGCGTTCATCCCGACCAACGTCATCTCCATCACCGACGGCCAGTGCTTCCTGGAGTCGGACCTCTTCAACGCCGGTCAGCGCCCCGCGCTGAACGTCGGTATCTCCGTCTCCCGAGTCGGTGGTTCCGCGCAGCACAAGGCGATGAAGCAGGTCTCCGGCCGACTGCGCGTCGACCTCGCCCAGTTCCGTGAGCTGGAGGCGTTCGCCGCCTTCGGTTCCGACCTGGACGCCGCGTCGAAGTCGCAGCTGGACCGCGGTCAGCGGATGGTCGAGCTGCTCAAGCAGGCTCAGTACCAGCCGATGGCCACCGAGGACCAGGTCGTCTCCGTGTGGGCAGGCACCACCGGCAAGATGGACGAGGTTCCGGTCAACGACATCCGCCGCTTCGAGAAGGAGCTGCTCGAGTACCTGCACCGCAAGGAGCAGGGCCTCATGACCTCCATCAAGGAGGGCGGCAAGATGTCCGACGACACCCTGCAGGCCATCGCCGACGCGATCGCGGACTTCAAGAAGCAGTTCGAGACGTCGGACGGCAAGCTGCTCGGCGAGGACACCCCTGCCGCTGCGGGCAAGTGACGACGGAAGGGACCTGACTCATGGGAGCCCAGCTCCGGGTCTACAAGCGTCGCATCAAATCCGTCACCGCGACCAAGAAGATCACCAAGGCGATGGAGATGATCGCCGCCTCGCGTGTCGTCAAGGCGCAGCGCAAGGTACGGGCCTCCACGCCGTACGCGACCGAGCTCACCCGCGCGGTCACGGCGGTCGGGACCGGTTCGAACACCAAGCACCCGCTGACCACGGAGGCGGAGACGGCGACCCGTTCCGCGGTACTGCTCCTTTCGAGCGACCGCGGACTGGCCGGCGCCTTCAACTCCAACGCCATCAAGGCGGCGGAGAAGCTGACCGCCCGTCTTGAGGCCGAGGGCAAGGAGGTCGACACGTACATCGTCGGCCGCCGTGGTCTCGCCCACTACAACTTCCGTGAGCGCAAGGTCTCGGAATCGTGGTCGGGCTTCACCGACGAGCCCTCGTACGCGGACGCCAAGAAGGTTGCCGTTCCGCTGATCGAGGCCATCGAGAAGGAGACGGCGGAGGGCGGCGTGGACGAGATCCACATCGTCTACACCGAGTTCGTCTCGATGATGACGCAGACGGCGGTGGACAGCCGTCTGCTGCCGCTCAGCCTCGAAGAGGTCGCGGAGGAGTCGTCCAGCAAGGACGAGATCCTCCCGCTCTACGACTTCGAGCCGTCGGCGGAGGACGTCCTGGACGCCCTCCTGCCGCGGTACGTCGAGAGCCGTATCTACAACGCGCTGCTCCAGTCGGCTGCTTCCAAGCACGCCGCCACCCGCCGCGCGATGAAGTCGGCGACCGACAACGCGGGAGACCTGATCACTTCACTCTCCCGACTTGCCAACGCGGCCCGCCAGGCCGAAATCACCCAGGAAATCAGCGAGATCGTCGGTGGCACCGCAGCCCTCGCCGACGCGACCGCGGGGAGTGACAGGTAATGACGACGACAGTTGAGACGGCCGTTGCCACGGGCCGCGTCGCCCGGGTCATCGGCCCGGTCGTCGACGTGGAATTCCCCGTCGACGCCATGCCGGAGATCTACAACGCCCTTCACGTCGAGGTGGCCGATCCGGCCAACGCCGGCGAGAAGAAGACGCTGACCCTTGAGGTCGCCCAGCACCTGGGTGACGGTCTGGTCCGCACCATCTCCATGCAGCCCACCGACGGTCTGGTCCGCCAGGCCGCGGTGACCGACACGGGTACGGGCATCTCCGTCCCGGTCGGTGACTTCACCAAGGGCAAGGTGTTCAACACCCTCGGCGAGGTACTGAACTCCGACGAGGCCTACGAGGGCGACCGGTGGACCATCCACCGCAAGGCACCCGCGTTCGACCAGCTTGAGTCGAAGACCGAGATGTTCGAGACGGGCCTGAAGGTCGTCGACCTTCTCACGCCGTACGTCAAGGGCGGCAAGATCGGTCTGTTCGGTGGTGCCGGTGTCGGCAAGACCGTGCTGATCCAGGAAATGATCATGCGTGTCGCCAACCTCCACGAGGGCGTCTCCGTCTTCGCGGGTGTCGGTGAGCGCACGCGTGAGGGCAACGACCTCATCGCGGAGATGGAAGAGAGCGGCGTTCTCGACAAGACCGCTCTCGTCTTCGGTCAGATGGACGAGCCCCCGGGCACCCGTCTGCGCGTGGCCCTGGCCGGTCTGACCATGGCGGAGTACTTCCGCGATGTGCAGAAGCAGGACGTGCTGTTCTTCATCGACAACATCTTCCGCTTCACCCAGGCCGGTTCCGAGGTCTCCACCCTGCTCGGCCGTATGCCGTCCGCGGTGGGTTACCAGCCGAACCTGGCCGACGAGATGGGTCAGCTGCAGGAGCGCATCACCTCGACGCGTGGTCACTCGATCACGTCGATGCAGGCGATCTACGTTCCCGCGGACGACCTGACCGACCCGGCCCCGGCCACCACGTTCGCCCACCTCGACGCGACGACGGTTCTCTCCCGTCCGATCTCCGAGAAGGGCATCTACCCGGCCGTGGACCCGCTGGACTCCACGTCCCGCATCCTGGACCCGCGCTACATCGCGCAGGACCACTACGACGCCGCCATGCGCGTCAAGACGGTCCTGCAGAAGTACAAGGACCTCCAGGACATCATCGCGATCCTCGGTATCGACGAACTGGGCGAGGAGGACAAGCTCGTCGTCCACCGTGCCCGTCGTGTGGAGCGCTTCCTGTCCCAGAACACCCACGCCGCCAAGCAGTTCACCGGCGTGGACGGGTCGGACGTTCCGCTGGAGGAGTCCATCGCGGCGTTCAACTCGATCATCGACGGGGAGTACGACCACTTCCCGGAGCAGGCGTTCTTCATGTGCGGTGGCATCGAGGACCTCAAGGCCAACGCCAAGGAGCTCGGCGTCTCCTGAACCTCGCGTTCCGAGTGGTTCTGAGTGAGGGGGCGGGGCCGTGCCTCGCGGGGCGGGTCCCGCCCTTCTCACTACGCCTATTAGACTTTGACCCAACACCCGGCAGCGAACGCCGGGTGGTGACCCGAGGAGCCCACCTTGGCTGCTGAGCTGCATGTCGAGCTCGTCGCCGCGGACCGCAGTGTCTGGTCCGGCGAGGCCACCCTGGTCGTCGCGCGTACCACGTCCGGCGACATCGGCGTCATGCCCGGTCACCAGCCGCTGCTCGGTGTGCTGGAGTCGGGCCCGGTGACCATCCGTACGAGTGATGGTGGAACGGTCGTCGCCGCGGTGCACGGCGGTTTCATCTCTTTCGCGGACAACAAGCTGTCCCTGCTGGCCGAGATCGCCGAGCTGTCGGACGAGATCGACGTCCAGCGTGCGGAGCGGGCGTTCGAGCGTGCGAAGTCGGACGCCGACGCGTCCGCCGAGCGTCGCGCGGACGTCCGACTGCGGGCGGTGTCGGCGCACTGAAACCAGCGCGCCACAGGAAGTGACTCAGCCGCGGCCAGGACCGGAGCTTTTCCGGACCGGGTCGCGGCTGAGGCGATGCGGGTGCTTTTTTCCTTTCCGTTACCTAGGAGACGAGGAGGTCGGTGTCGATGGTCCTCGCTCTGACTGTGGTCGGGTCGGTAGTAGTACTGGTGGCCCTCGGACTCTTCGTCTTCGGCCTGCGTCGCAGAGTGATCCAGCGCTCGGGCGGCACCTTCGACTGCAGCCTCCGGTGGGACGTCCCGGAGAAGACCGACACCAGTGGCAAGGGGTGGGGCTACGGCATCGCCCGCTACAGCGGTGACCGGATCGAGTGGTTCCGGGTCTTCTCGTACGCGCTTCGGCCGCGTCGTGTTCTTGAGCGCTCGGCGATCGAGGTGGCCGGCCGGCGCGCTCCCGAGGGCGAGGAGGAGCTGGCGCTGCTCTCCGACGCGATCATCCTGGCCTGTGTCCATCGCGGTACGCGGCTCGAACTCGCCATGAGCGAGGACGCGCTGACCGGGTTTCTTGCCTGGCTGGAAGCCGCGCCGCCCGGGCAGCGAGTGAATGTGGCTTAGCCATTCACTCGCTGCCCGGGCGGTTGTCGTTCGGGGCCGCGGGGTTGCTAGTTGAGGCCGTTGTTGATGGCCGTCACCAGTTCGCCGTTGGTGGTGTCACCGCTGAACTCCCAGAAGAACGCGCCGCCCAGGCCCTGGTTCTTGGCCCAGGTCATCTTGGAGCCGATGGTGGCCGGGGTGTCGTAGCTCCACCAGTTGTTGCCGCAGAACGCGTAGGCCGTACCGGCGATGGTGCCGGTGGCGGGGCAGGAGTTCTTGAGGATCTTGTAGTCCTCGATGCCCGCCTCGTACGTGCCGGGTGCCGCGCCGGTGGCGGAGCCGCCGGGGGCGGCCTGGGTGACGCCGGTCCAGCCGCGCCCGTAGAAGCCGATACCGAGCAGCAGCTTCTTCGCGGGTACGCCCTTGCTCTTGAGCTTGGCGATCGCGTCGGCCGAGTTGAAGCCGGCCGCCGGGATGCCGCTGTACGAGGTCAGCGGCGAGTGCGGGGCGGTGGGACCGTCCGCGTCGAAGGCGCCGAAGTAGTCGTACGTCATCACGTTGTACCAGTCGAGGCTCGCGGAGGCGCCGCCGTAGTCGGCCGCGTCGATCTTGCCGCCGGAGGAACCGTCCGCCGTGATGGCCGCGGTGACCAGGTAGTTGGAGCCGAACTCGGTGCGCAGCGCCTGGCTGAGCGTCTTGAAGGAGCTGAAGCCGGACGTGTCGCAGCTCAGGCCGCAGGCGTTCGGGTACTCCCAGTCGATGTCGATGCCGTCGAAGACGTCGGCCCAGCGCGGGTCCTCGACGAGGGCCTTGCAGGAGGCGGCGAAGGCGGCCGGGTTGGCCGCGGCCTCACCGAAGCCGCCCGAGTAGGTCCAGCCGCCGAACGACCACAGCACCTTGATGTGCGGGTACTTGGCCTTCAGCTGGCGCAGCTGGTTGAAGTTGCCGCGCAGGGGCTGGTCCCAGGTGTCGGCGGTGCCGCTGACGGACTGGTCGGCGGTGTACGCCTTGTCGGTGGCCGCGTAGGCGTCGTCGAGGGTGCACTTGCCGCCCTTGACGTTGCCGAACGCGTAGTTGATGTGGGTGATCTTCGACGCGGAGCCGGAGCTGACCAGGTTCTTCACGTGGTAGTTGCGCCCGTAGACGCCCCACTCGGTGAAGTAGCCGAGCTTGACCTTGTCGCCGGTGGGCGGCGGGTCGGTGGTGCCGCCGGTGGTGTGCACGGCGGTCGCGCCGCTGACCGGTCCGGTCTGGTCGGCGGTGTCACGGGCCTGCACGGTGTACGAGTAGTCGGTGCCGGCGGTCAGGCCGGTGTCGCTGTACGAGGTGCCGGTCACCGTGGCGACCTTGGCGCCGTCGCGCAGGACGTCGTAGTTCTTGACGCCCTTGTCGTCGGTGGCCGCGCTCCAGGCCAGCTTCACCGAGGTGTTGGTGATGTCGGAGGCGGTCGGCTTGCCCGGGGCGGAGGGCGCGTTGTCGCCGGGGACCGTGGGGCCGCCGTCACAACTGCCGCCGTTGAGCTTGCAGTTGGCGGGGGAGCCGGTGCCCGAGCCGTTGAAGCCGAAGGAGAGGGAGGCGCCCGGTGCGAGGGTGCCGTTCCAGGATTTGTTCTTGGCGGTCCAGTGCGTGCCGGAGCTGGTGACGTCGGCGTCCCAGGCGGAGGTGACCGAGGTGCCCGAGGGGAAGTCCCACTCGACGGTCCAGGAGCTGATGGCCGTGGTGCCGGTGTTCTTGACGGTCCACTTGCCCTCGAAGCCGGTGCCCCAGTCCTGAGTCTTGGCGTAGGTGGCGGTCGCCGACGTGGCGGCGGAGGCGGGGCTCGCGAGCCCGACCAGGGCGGCGAACGGCAGCAGCAGGGTGGTGAGCCCCGCCACGGCTCTGTGTCCGAATCGGTGTCCTAGGCGCTTGTGTCCGAGGCGCATCCGCGTCTCCTTGGGGGGAGTTTTATGAGGTGCGCAGGACAATAGAAAGGTCTGGACCATAGGTCAATAGGTCCAGACCACTGTGGGGGTTGGTGTGACTACTTGTTACACGCCCAACTCCTGGGCCAGCACCGCCGCCTGCACCCGGCTGCGCAGCTCAAGCTTCCCCAGCAGGCGGCTGACGTGCGTCTTCACGGTGGCCTCGGCCATGTCGAGACGTACCCCGATGTCCGCGTTGGACATGCCCTCGCCGAGGCAGGAGAGGACCTCCCGTTCCCGCCGGGTCAGCGCGTCGAGGACGGACGGGTCGGCCGACGGCTCACGCACGGGACGCGCGGCGAACTCGGCGATCAGCCGGCGGGTGACCGCGGGCGAGATCAGGCCCTCACCGCCCGCCACGGTGCGGACCGCGTCGAGGAGTCGACGGGCCTCGGTGTTCTTCAGCAGAAAGCCCGCGGCGCCCGCGCGCAGCGCGCCGAACACGTACTCGTCGAGGTCGAAGGTGGTCAGTACGAGGACGTCGGCGAGGTTCTCCGCGACGACCTGGCGGGTGGCGGAGACGCCGTCGAGGCGGGGCATCTGGATGTCCATCAGGACGAGGTCGGGCCGCAGTTCCCTGGCCAGGGCGACCGCCCGCTCGCCGTCCCCGGCCTCGCCGACCACCTCGATGTCGGGGGCGCTGCCCAGGATGAGGACGAGCCCGGCGCGTACGGCGGCCTGGTCCTCTGCGACGAGCACACGGATCATGCGGTTTCTCCTTCGGTGATCGGGAGGGTGGCGCGGACCGTCCAGGTCCCGCCGCCCGCCGTGTCTTCGGCACAGGTGCCGGCGCCGGTCGCGCCCTCGGGTCCGGCCTCGAACGTGCCCTGGAGCAGGGCGACCCGCTCGCGCATCCCGATCAGGCCCGCGCCCGAGCCGGGGGCGCGCGGGCCGTCGTCCCGGACGTCGCCGAAGGGGCTGGTCACGGTCACGTCCAGGGCGTGGTCGCGCTGGACGAGGGAGACCGTGACCCGGCCGGGGGAGGCGTGCTTGAGGGCGTTGGTCAGGGATTCCTGCACGATGCGGTAGGCGGCCAGCTCGACCGGGGCCGGCAGCGCGGTGTGGGCGCAGTCGAGGCCGACGTCGAGGCCGTTGCCGCGGGCGTGCTCCACGAGGGAGCCGAGCCCGTCCAGGGTGGGCGCGGCGGCCGGCTCGGTGTCGCCGCTGCTGTCGCGCAGGATGCCGATGAGGCGGCGCATCTCGGCGAGGCCCTCGACGCTGTTCTCGCGGATCACCCCGAGCGCCTGCTTCGAGGTGTCCGGGTCGTCGAGGGAGAGTGCGGCCGTGGAGTGGATGGCGATCGCCGACAGGTGGTTGGCCACCATGTCGTGCAACTCCCGCGCCATCCGGGCGCGTTCGGCGGTGACCGCCTGGACGCGGTCGATCTCGGCGAGCAGGGCGGTCTGTTCGGCGCGCAGCCGGGCGGCCTCGGCGGCGTCGCGGTGGTTGCGTACGACCCAGCCGGTGGCGCCGGGCGTGAACGACACGACACCGATGACCACGCCGATGAGCAGGGCTTCCGGTACCCGCAGGACGGCGAAGGGCACCACGGTGCCCAGCACCGTGAGTGCCCCGCTGATCCACAGGACGCGGCGGGCCGTGGCGGGCTGCCCGTACAGGACGGCCGCGTACACCAGGTCCGTGAACATCACGACGGTCGCCAGGCTGCCCTGCGTGACGGTGTCGAGGGTCAGTGCGGCGACACCCACCAGCAGGCCCGTGCGCGGGTGGGTCCGGCGCAGCAGCTCGCAGCCGGCGATGACGACGAGCGGCAGCAGGATCGGCCAGCGCCCCGACCAGAGCACGATCGGGTCGGACTCCGGGCGGGTGCCGAGCCCCGCGGCCCACAGGAGGAGTCCGCCGAGCAGTCCCGCCAGCGCGATGCGCACGTCGTCGCGGTGCGGGCGGGGGAGTCGTACGGGCATGACTCCATCCAACACGCAGTGCCCGCTCGTCGCCTGATCCTGGAGAACGGTCCGTGCGCACGTCCGAGTACATCGAAGGATGCAGTGCCGGTTCGTCATCGCCGACGACGATCTTCGGTCGTTCTTTCGCGAACCTGGAAGGGTGACCGAGAGGAGTTCGTCGTGATCGTCACGCTGATCGCCGTGTGCGAGGTCGGCTTCTGGGTGCTGCTGGCCGCGGGCCTGGCCTTCCGCTATCTGCTGAGGATGCCCCGCACCGGGCTGGCCCTGCTGCTGTGCGAGCCCCTGCTGGAGGTCGTGCTGCTGGTGGTCACCGCGCTGGACCTCAAGGCCGGGGCCGAGCCGAACTGGACGCACGGGCTGGCCGCGCTCTACATCGGGTACACCGTCGGGCACGGGCACCGGACCGTGAAGTGGCTCGACGGACATGCGGCGCACCGGCTTGCGGGGGCGCCTCGACCGGCCGGACCGCCGAAGTACGGGATGGCCCGGGCTCGGCACGAGGGGGTGGTGTGGCTCGGCACGGTGGTGGCGGCTGCCGTCGCCACGGGGTTGCTTCAGATCGCGATCTGGTATGTCGGTGACCCGGGGCGGGTGTCCTCACTGGAGAGTTGGCGGTATGTGGCGTGGCGCGCCGCTGGGATTCACGGGGTGATCGCGTTGACGTATCTGGTGTTCCCGAAGAAGGCGCCGGAGTCCGTGGCGGGGAGCCTGACGAAACGGTGACGGGGCCGTTCGCCGGGCCCCTGAAGGGCGAAAAGACTGCGCCGTTCCCCGCGCCCCCAAAAGATTGCGCCGTTCGCCGCGCCCTCAAGAAGACGCGCTCAGCGCTCGCCGCCCGGGACCCACAGCACGTCCCCGATCTCCTTGTTGGCAGTCCTTGCCAGGATGAAGAGGAGGTCCGAGAGGCGGTTGAGGTAGGTCGCTGTGAGGGGGTTCATGACCTCGGCGTGGGACTCCAGGGCCGCCCACGTCGAGCGTTCCGCCCGGCGGACCACCGTGCACGCCTGGTGGAGGAGGGCCGCGCCGGGGGTGCCGCCGGGGAGGATGAAGGAGCGGAGCTTCTCCAGCCGTTCGTTGAAGCGGTCGCAGTCCGCCTCCAGCTTGTCGATGTAGAACTGCTCGACGCGCAGGGGCGGGAACTCGGGGTTCTCGACGACCGGGGTCGACAGGTCCGCACCCACGTCGAACAGGTCGTTCTGGACGCGGGAGAGGACCTTCACGATCTCCTCGTCGAGGTCGCCGAGGGCGATCGCCGTGCCGAGGGCCGCGTTCGCCTCGTTGGCGTCGGCGTACGCCGAGATCCGCGGATCCGTCTTCGCGGTGCGGCTCATGTCGCCGAGGGCCGTGGTGCCCCGGTCGCCGGTCCTGGTGTAGATGCGCGTCAGATTGACCATGCGACCAGCGTAGTTACGCCCCGGCCGTTCGGAACACGCGTGTGCCCACTGTCACGGCGAGTCCCGCGAAGCCGACGGCCACGAGGACCCCGTACGCCATGGAGGCGGTGGCGTACGAGCCGACGTACGCGTCCCGCATCGCGTCCACCAGGTACCGGAACGGCATGACGTGCGAGAGGGCGTCCAGCCAGCCGGGTGCCAGCGACATGGGGAGCATGAGGCCGGACAGGAGCATGGACGGCATGGTCAGCGCGTTGACGGTCGGGCCGAACGTGTGGGGCGAGCTGACGCGCATGGCCAGCGCGTACGACAGTGAGGCCAGCGAGACGGTCAGGAGCGCGACGAAGGCGAAGCCGATCAGGATGCCCGCGACGGGTGCGCGCAGGCCCATCACCAGGGCGGCCAGGACCAGCAGAACCGCCTGGAGGACGAAGACCGTTGTGTCGCGCAGCACCCGGCCGAGCAGCAGCGCGAGCCGGCTGACCGGGGTGACACGCATCCGCTCCACCACCCCGTGGTTCTTCTCGACGATGATCATGAATCCGGCGAACGCGGCGCCGAACAGGCCGAGCTGGAGCAGCAGACCGGGTACCAGGACCTGCCAGGAACTCCCGCCGCCACCCAGCGGCAGGTCGGTGAGCAGGGGCCCGAAGAAGAGCAGGTACAGCAGCGGCATCAGCACGCCGAAGAGCATCGCGAACTTGGAGCGCAGGGTCTGGCGGAGATAGCGCCCGAAGATCAGCGCGATGTCCTGGAGCAGCATGTCGATCACGTCCTCGGCGGTCAGATGGTCGCGGGGGTGGCGTCGGTCTTCTCCGGGGCGCGGCCGGTGATCGCCAGGAACGTGTCCTGGAGCGTCGCGTCGATCGATCCGCCGTATCGGAGCTTGAGCGCGCTCGGCGTGCCCTCCGCCACCACGACACCCCCGTCGACGATCACGAGCCGGTCGGCGAGCGCGTCCGCCTCGTCGAGGTAGTGCGTGGTGAGCAGGACCGTGGTGCTGTACTCGTCGCGCAGACGCCGCACGAGGTCCCAGAGGTCCGCACGGCTCGCCGGGTCGAGACCCGTGGTCGGCTCGTCGAGGAACAGCACCTTCGGGCGGTGGGCGAGGCCGAGCGCGATGTCGAGCCGGCGGCGCTGGCCTCCGGAGAGCGCCGAGGTCCTGCGGTCGAGGAGTTCGGTCAGGTCGAGATCGCGGGCCAATTCTTCGGCGCGCTCAATGGCCTGCCGCTTCGTCAGCCGGTAGAGGCGCCCCTGCGTGACCAGTTCCTCGCGTACGGAGACCTGGGGGTCGACCCCGCCCGACTGCGCCACGTACCCGCACACGCGGCGCACTCCCGCCGGGTCGCCGGCCAGGTCGTGGCCCGCGACGGTGGCGGCGCCGCCGGTGGGCGCCAGCAGGGTCGTGAGCATGCGGAGCGTGGTCGTCTTGCCCGCGCCGTTCGGGCCGAGGAGGCCGAGGATCTCGCCCGGCGCGACGGTGAGATCGATGCCGCGGACCGCCTCGACGGGGCCGCGCTTGGTCTGGAAGGTCCGGGCCAGGCCGGCCGTGCTGATGATGGGCATGCGCCAAGAAAAACAGAGGGACTCAAATTTTGCAATGCCACCAAAGTTTAAGAGAGTCCAATAAATCCGGGTCCGGCCTACGATGAGCCCATGGCAGAGGGGCTCAGGGAGCGGAAGAAGCGCGAGACCAGGCAGCGCATCTCGGACATCGCCACGGGGCTGTTCCTGGAGCACGGTTTCGTCACCGTGACGATGGTCGACGTCGCGGACGCCGCCGACGTGTCCGTGAACACCGTCTACAACTACTTCCCGGCCAAGGAAGACCTCTTCTTCGACCGCAGCAAGGGTGTGATCGACCGGCTCTCGCGCTGGGTGCGCGGCCGGGATCCCGGTGAGTCGGCCGCCGCCGCCGTCCTGCGCGAACTGCGCGAGGAGGTCGAGGCGGTCTCGCCGCGGGTCGGCCTGATGGAGGGCTACGACCGCTTCATGCGGGTCATCCACGACGCGCCCGCGCTCCGCTCCCGCCTGTGGAGCCTGCAGCAGGAGGTCCACGACCACCTGGCGGACACCCTGCGCGAGGAGACGGGCGCGGCCCCCGACGATCCGACCCCCGGGCTGATGGCGGGGCAGATCGGCTGGCTCCACCAGACGGTCATGAGCACCGTCGGCCGTGAGATGGTCGCCGGGCGGGATCCGGCCGACGTCTCCCGCGAGGTGCTGAGGCTCCTGGACGGCATGGAGGAACTGTTGAGCGAGAAGGTCCTCAACTACGCCGTACGGGCGCCGGAATGAGCCGCCCGGTGTGATGTCCGTCAGATGAGACGTGACGCGCATTACTTACCGGTCACACGGCACCTCACGAGCGCTATGGTCCGCCGGAGAGGCAACTCGAAGGCGCGTTGTTCGGGGCTGTCTCGCGATGTCAACGCCAGTCGTCCCGGTCGGCCTTCCGCCGTCCGGGGTCCGGGGTCGCGCGGCGGTGGCCGCACGGACGCGACCCCCGGGAAGAAGCAGCAGGGAGTCGGACAGTGGCAGGGAAGCTCGCCGTCATCGGGGCCGGACTCATGGGGTCCGGTATCGCCCAGGTCGCCGCACAGGCCGGCTGGGACGTCGTCCTGCGGGATGTCACCGACGAGGCGCTGACCCGTGGCACCGACGGCATCAAGGCCTCGTACGACAAGTTCGTGAGCAAGGGGAAGCTGGACGCCGACGCGGCCGGGCAGGCGCTGGGCCGCATCAGCACGACCACCGACCTGGACGCGGTCGCCGACGTCGACATCGTCGTCGAGGCCGTGTTCGAGAAGCTGGAAGTCAAGCACGAGATCTTCCGTGCGCTCGACCGGCTGGTGAAGGACGAGACCGTACTCGCCTCCAACACCTCCGCCATCCCGATCACCAAGATCGCGGCGGCCACCGGGCGCCCGGAGCGGGTCGTCGGCGTCCACTTCTTCTCACCGGTGCCGATGATGCAGCTCTGCGAGCTGGTCCGCGGCTACAAGACCAGCGACGAAGCACTCGCGACCGCGCGGGAGTTCGCCGAGTCGGTCGGCAAGACCTGCATCGTCGTCAACCGCGACGTGGCCGGCTTCGTCACCACCCGGCTCATCTCGGCCCTCGTCGTCGAGGCGGCCAAACTGTACGAGTCGGGCGTGGCCACCGCCGAGGACATCGACCTCGCCTGCAAGCTGGGCTTCGGTCACGCCATGGGACCCCTCGCCACCGCCGACCTCACGGGTGTCGACATCCTGCTGCACGCGGCGAGCAACATCTACACCGAGTCCCAGGACGAGAAGTTCGCCCCGCCCGAACTGATGCGCCGGATGGTTGACGCCGGTGACATCGGACGCAAGAGCGGGCAGGGCTTCTACACGTACTGACGCACGTACTGACTCTGTGGTGAACCACGATCCGTCACGCTGTCACTCGTCAGGGTGATTTGGGTATCGGTTCGCTCACAGAGGGCAACTTCTGCCCCGGTACTGCAGTCAGTCCTGGCAACACCTGACAACAGGACACGACGAAGACGCCGAGTACGAAAATACGCACTCTCGGGGAGCGCATATGCACATCAGGGGCGACCACGCCGAGCTGGTCGTCGGGGGCCGCCTCGACGTACGCAGCGCGGCGGACGCCCGTACGGTCCTGCACTCGGCCATCGACGACGGCGTCGGCGACCTGGTGCTCGACTTGTCAGAGCTGGACTCCTGGGACGCCACCGGGCTCGGTGTCATCATGGGGGCCCACCGGCGGGCGGGGCGGTGCGGCCGAAGGCTTGTGCTGCGCGGCGTCCCGCCGCAGATGCAGCGCCTGCTGGTGGCCACCCGCCTCCACCGCATCCTGGCCATCGAAGGCGGCATCGGGGTCGAATCACTGCCCAGGGTGTGACGCCCCGCCGTGACACCCGGCACGGCATCCGGCGGTGATCCGGCCTTCTCCGCACGTGGCTCCGCGTAACTGCCGCAAACGGCGAAGATCGGATGGGAAGCGGCGTACGAAACCCGTACCTCGCGAACAATCCTCACGAAGCTGTGACGTCTCGGACGGCGCGGTACCCCGTGTGTTCGTAGATACTGTGCGAAGGTTTAGGGTTCGCGTGCCCGCGTCTTGATGAACCCGTGAGTGGGCACCGGACCAGAAGCGACAGCGCAGTGTGCGGCAGGCCGGGAGGGGCTCGGCACACGACGCTTTTGGGGGGCTTGGACCTATGGACCCGACAAACCGGGGACCCGAAGAGTACGGCCACGACGACGGCTCGGCGCCAAGACAGCGCCCACCGCGCGAGCCTTTGGCGCACGCGCTGGGGCAGGGGGGCGTCCAGCACACACCCGCACTGGCGCGCACCGTCCAACTTGTCGCGGGCGACCATCTGCTCACCGTCAATCCCGTCGACGGCAGCGAGATCGAGCTCTGCCCGCCGGGCGAGCGGCCACCGCGGCCCACGAAGTTCAGCGCCACCGAGCGGACCGAGCAGACCCGCGCGGCACGGCCGCCCGTACCGCCCGGGGCACCGGGGCCCGGACTGCCGCTCCTGGAGCGCCAGGAGGAGCGTGAGCGGCTCGTACGGCTGCTCGCGCGAGGCCGCTCCGTACGGCTCACCGGGCCCTCGGGCTCGGGACGCACCGTTCTCCTGGACGCCGTCGCCGACGACTGCGCGGACCTCGCGCCCGACGGGGTGGTCCGCCTCAGCGGCCACCGCCGTACGGCGGACGATCTGCTGCACGACCTCTTCGCCGCCGTCTACGACGCTCCGCTGTACCGGCCGGAACAGGCCGAACTGCTCGCGCTCGTGCACGAGATCGGCGCGGTCGTCGTCCTGGACGACGTGGAGTTCGGCGGCAGCGCGCTCGAAGACCTGCTCGACGCCACACCCGAGTGCGCCTTCCTGGTCTCCGCGACACCCGAGATCGCCGCACCGTCCGCCGACTCGCTCCTCGAAGAGGTCTTCCTCGGCGGTCTCGGCCGCGGCGGCGGGCTCGAACTGCTGGAGCGTGCCGTCGGCCGGGTCCTGACCGAGGCGGAGGCCAACTGGGCGGGCGACCTCTGGTTCGAGTCCGAGGGACTCCCGCTGCGCTTCGTCCAGGCCGGCGCCCTGCTGCGGCAGCGCGACCAGCTGAGCACCGACCCGGACGCGTTCGACGAGTTCGGCCGCTACTCCGACGACCCCTACTCCGACGACGCGCCCGCGGACGCGCACCACGACTCTCCCGCCGACGCGCCCTCCGACGCCGAGGACGGCCAGGAGGTGCCGCTGCCCTCGCTCGCCGAGGGTGCCGCGCCCGCCGCGCTGCTCGCCTCCCGGCTCAGCGAGTCGGCCCGCGCCACCCTGCGCTTCGCCGTCGCGCTGGGCGGCGAGGTGCCGCACCAGGCGCATCTGCCCGCCATCGTGGGGCACACGCACGCGGACGCCGCCCTCGCGGAACTCGTCGGCTGCGCGCTCGTCACACCGGTCGGATCGCACTACCGGCTCGCGGCCGGCGTGCAGACCCAGCTGGAGGCCGCCGGGTACGCCTCGGACGCCGAGGAGACCGCCCGCGCCGCCGCCCGGCACTACGCCTGGTGGGCCGGGCACCCGTCCGTCACCCCGGAGCGGGTCTCGGCCGAGGCGGACGCCGTGCTCGCCGCACTGGCCGCCCTGGTGCCGCTCACGGTGCCGCCGGCCGAGGAGAACGCCACAGCGGTGGAGCTGGCCCGCACGGCCGCGCCCGCCTTCGCCGCGGGACTGCACTGGAGCGCCTGGGAGCGTGCGCTGCGCGCCGGGAGCGAGGCCGCCCGGCTCGCCGGCCAGGTCTCGGATCAAGCCTATTTCCACCACGAGTTGGGCGTCCTCGCGCTCTGCGGCGGACAGCTCGACCGGGCCCGCGCCGAACTGGAGGCATCCGTCGGCCTGCGCGGCGCCCTCGCCGACAAGCGCGGCACCGTGGCGGGCAGGCGCGCCCTGGCACTGGTCGCGGACCGCTCGGGCCTCTCCGGCCTCCCGGTCTCGCCCGGGCAGGGGCTCCCGGCACTGCCCGCGGCGATCGGCTCGACCTCCGGCGAGGAGGTGCCCGACGCGCGGTACGAGGAGTCGGCGTCCCCGCCCGGCGGCGTACCGGCCGCCCTCGTGCCGGTCCCCTCGCTGCAGGGGCCCGGTGAGCCCGCCACTTTGATCACGCACCGCACCGGGCCCGCCTCCTCGGCGAAGCCCGGCGGGGTCAAGGGCCTGGTCAACGGCACCCGGCGCAATCTGGTGGCCGCCGGGGCGGGCGCCCTGCTCGCCGCCGTGCTCGGCACGGTGGTGACGCTCGGCGCGACCTCCAACCCCGACGACGACGCCCCGGCGGAGAAGGTCGCCGTCACCCCGTCGGCCAGCGCGGACGACGACGGCGGCGGCGGACTGGGCGCGGACCGGCCGAAGAAGGGCAGCAGCGACGCGGACTCGACGGCCCGCCCGACCGACCCGGGCGAGGACGGCGTCCTCGGGACCTCGGACGACCCGACACCGACGTCGACCGGCGAGCCGTCGGACGACCCGAGCGGGTCGAAGGAGCCGAGCCCGACCAAGTCCACGACGAAGCCGCCGTCGTCCACGAAGCCGCCGACCTCGCCGAAGCCGTCGGACACCACGAAGCCGCCGAGCCCGACGCCGACTCCGACGCCGACCGGCCCCGATCCCTCCGGGGAGCCCAGCGAGCCACCGCCGTCCACCCCTTCGACCTCCGACTCGGCCAGCGGCCCCGCGTCCAGCCCCGCCACGAGCAGCTCCGCGAGCAACCCGGCGGACAGCGGCGCACCCGGGTCGCCGACGGTGATCTGAGGCGCGGACACGCAGGCCACGACATGACGGTGGGCCGGGACCTGTCACAGGTCCCGGCCCACCGTCATACCGTGCGAAGCGCTTCGGCCGGGGTCAGAACAGCCGCAGCTTGTCGTCCTCGATGCCCCGCATCGCGTTGTAGTCGAGGACCGTGCAGCCGATGCCCCGGTCCGTGGCGAGGACGCGGGCCTGGGGCTTGATCTCCTGGGCGGCGAAGACGCCGCGGACCGGCGCGAGATGCGGGTCGCGGTTCAACAGGTCCAGGTAGCGCGTCAGTTGCTCCACGCCGTCGATCTCGCCGCGCCGCTTGATCTCCACGGCGACGGTCCCGCCGGCCGCGTCGCGGCACAGGATGTCGACCGGGCCGATGGCCGTCATGTACTCGCGGCGGATCAGCGTGTAGCCCTCACCGAGGATCTCGATGCGGTCGGCGAGCAGCTCCTGGAGGTGCGCTTCCACGCCGTCCTTGATGAGGCCGGGGTCGACGCCGAGCTCGTGCGAGGAGTCGTGGAGGACCTCCTCCATCGTGATGATGAGCTTCTCGCCCGCCTTGTTGATGACGGTCCAGATGCCTTCGTCGTCCCCCGAGCCCTCCTTCAGGGTGCAGGGCGGCGACATCCAGTTGAGGGGCTTGTAGGCCCGGTCGTCCGCATGGATCGAGACACTGCCGTCGGCCTTCACGAGGATGAGGCGGGGGGCCGACGGGAGATGGGCGGTGAGCCGGCCCGCGTAGTCAACGGAGCAGCGGGCAATGACGAGACGCATGGTCGGCAACGCTACTCGACCGGCACGGGTCGGCGCGATCCGCCCAGGAGGCTCGCCGCCCGGCAGCCTTTCCTGTCGCCCCTGTTTCCCCGGATAAGCCCTGTTCGAAAGTGGCCGGTTGTGTGCACGTCGGGTCTTCACTGTGTGCCCAATGTCCTGGTGCGGCCACGAACAGTTGCCTACCGTGTAAACGGGAGGTCGCGATGCATGTACTCAGCGTGTTCGCCATCGCGGTCTCCTTCCCTGTCCGTCAACCCCCTCTGCCGAGGGGGTGCGAGAGGAGAACCCATGTCGCTGGACGTCTCACCGGCCCTACTCGAAAAGGCCGAGCGAGGCGAGGTCGACGAAGCGGAATTCGTCGACTGCGTCCGGACCTCCCTGCCCTACGCATGGGAGATGATCAGCTCCCTGGTGGCCCAGCTGAAGGTGGACGGCGGCAACTTCGCCGACAACCAGACGCCGCCGCCGGACGAGCAGGCGCGGGGCCAGCTGCTGCGTGCCCTCGCGAGTGACGCGATACGAGGTGCGTTGCAGCGGCACTTCGGGGTGCGGCTGGCCTTCCAGAACTGCCACCGGGTGGCAGTGTTCCCGCTGGACGGCTCGGTGGACGACACCCTGACCCGCTTCACGTCGGTGCGCAGTCAACTGCTGAACCAGTCACCGGAATTCCGGGACTGCTGATGCGCTGACGCCGCACGGCTTGCCGCTCCGTACGCGGGAGGTGCTCTGTACGGGAGCGGCAGGCTTCCGTGGCCCGGGCCTGTGCGGCCCGGGCCACGGGCCGCACAGGCCCGGGGCGTCGCGGCCTCGGACCGGTGCGCGGATCCACGGCTCACCGGAGCCGTGGCAGTACCTCGCCCCCCAGCCGCCGTACGTTCTCCTCGGTGGCGGCCAGGTCGCCGGAGCCCTCGACGAGGAGGGCGAAGCGGGTGATCCCCGTGCGCTCGGAGGTCGCCGCGAGGCGGTCCGCGCACAGCCGGGGGGTGCCCACCGGGTGGAGCCCGCAGAGGAGTTCGGTGTAGGCCAGCGGATCGCGCATCGAGCGCGCGCGGTCGTCCACCGTCACATGGGCTTCGAGTCCTTGCCTGAGCCAGCCCGGCATGGCCTTCTGGAGCGTCTCGACGGCGTCCGTCCGCCGGTCCGCGATCTGCGCGACCCCGGCCGAGACATGGGCGGCGGTCGCGATCTCGTCGGGGGAGTGCCCCGCGGCGAGCGCGGACGTCCGCCACAGTGCGACCATCTCGGCCTTCTCCTCGTCCCCCACATGCATGCCGAGAAGCATCGGCAGCCCGCGCTCGGCGGCCATCCTGACGCTCGAAGGCGAGGTGCAGGCGACGATGACCTCCGGGCTCTCACCGCCCGACAGGGCCTCCGACGGCCTCGGTACGACGGTCACTTCGCGGAAGTCGAAGCGCTCGGAGCCGCCCGCCACGGCCGGGCGGCGCAGCCAGCGCATCAGCAGGTCGAGTGACTCCGGGAACCCGTGTTCGTACGCTTCGAGGCCCGCTCCGAAGACCTCCAGGTCGACCCACGGCCCGCCGCGGCCCACCCCGAGCGAGAAGCGCCCGCCCGAGGTCACGTGCAGCAGCGCCGCCTGTTCGCCGAGCGCCACCGGGTGCACGGTGGGCAGCACGCTGACCGCCGTGCCCACGCGGATCCGGCGGGTGCGCCCGAGCAGCAGCGCCGCGAGCGTCACGGCCGACGGACACGTCCCGTACGGCACGAAGTGGTGCTCCGCCAGCCACACCGTGTCGAGCCCGGCCTCCTCGGCGACCTCCGCCGACCGCACCGCGCGGTGCAGCGCCTCGCCCTGTCCCTGACCGGGAAACTGGGCCGCCAGAACGAAACTTCCTACGCGCATCGCACTCCTGCCTCCTTGTGCCGACGAGGCTCCCCCATCCCGCATAACCGTCTGACACGTGCCAAGGACACGGCCTGGCGGGGAGATTGGCGGATTGTCTGCAGAATGAGCCGACCGTGCGGGGGATCTGTGGGGATTGGTGACGTACGTGTACCCCTGGGAGCGCCGCGTAGGCTGGAGGCAGCCCGTACTCCCTGTATAGCTCCGTGAGGTGTCCTGTGTCCCCGCGTCGCAACCGTCCCCACGCCGATGGCTCAGGCCGGAGCGCGGACGAGGATCCGTCCGACCGGTACGGCGGCTGGCAGTCGGCGGAGAGCTGGCAGGGCGAGTCGTGGAGCGTGCGGCACGTGGCGGGCGCGAGCGCGCAGGGCAAGACCTACCGCTGCCCGGGCTGCGACCAGCAGATCCCCTCCGGCGTCCCGCACGTGGTGGCCTGGCCCGAGCACTCCGGTGTGGACGAGCGGCGCCACTGGCACAAGTCGTGCTGGAACGCGAAGGACCGCCGCACCACGAGGGTGCAGCGGTCCCGGAACGCGCCGAGGTTCTGAGGCCGGGGCGCAGCCTCCGCGTTCGCTCGGCCTCCTGTGTCTTCCGCGTCCGGTCGGTCAGACGTCCCGGCGCTCAAGGAGCGCGTAGGCGCCCGCGACGGCCGCCGCGGTCACACAGACGAGCAGGATGAGCTGCGAGCCGCCGCTGCCGTTCTCGGAGTCGAGCTCGAAGATCTTGGCGAGCGCGTTCGGAGCGTTGTACTCGGTCATCTTCTCGCCGAGCGAGCGCAGGCTCTCGGACATCAGCAGGAACGCGGGCAGGATGGCCGGCACGAGCACCAGGCCGAGCATCGCGGTGATCGCGCCCGCGGAGTGCCGCAGCATCGAGCCCACGGCGAGCGCGAGCACGCCGAGCAGCGACACGTAGAGCGCGCCCATCAGGACGGTCCCGCCCCACTTGTTGTCCGACGCCCCGCCGTGCATGCCCGAGGTGATCAGGCCGACGAACCCGATGGCGACCGCCGACACCACGAACGCGACGAGGAAGAAGATCACCAGCTTGGCGGTGAGCACCCGGTGGCGCTGGGGCGAGGCCGTGAACGTCGTACGGATCATGCCCGTGCCGTACTCGGACGAGACCACCAGCACGCCCAGGGTGATCAGGCAGATCTGCCCGAGGATCAGCCCGAAGAAGGCGGGGATCGTGTACGGGACGTCCGCGTAGTCGTTGTCGTTCGTCTGGGCGGCGACGAGGAGGCCGATGCCCACGACCAGGAGCAGGAAGACGCCGAGCGTCCACATCGTGGAGCGCACCGACTTGATCTTCGTCCACTCCGAGGTGAGCGCGTGCCCCAGGTGGGTGCGCGTGACCGGAATCGGCGAGGTGTACGAAGTCCCGGGACCCGACTGCCAGTTCGGGGCAGGGGCGGCCTGCTGCGGCGACTGCGGCTGGGGCGTGCTCATCGGGCGTCCTCGGGCTTGGTCAGGTCGGGGGCGGCGGGGGAGGGCTGCGCGACGGCGGGCGGCTCCACGGGAGCGGACTGCGCAGGAGCGGGCTGGGCGGGCTGGGCGTACGGGTTGGGCTCTCCCGCGCCCGGGGCGCCCGGAGCGCCGTAGGGGCCCGCGGGGGGCTGTCCCTGGGGCATCGCGAAGGGCTGCCCGCCCTGCTGGGGCGGCGGCGGCGCGTACCAGCCCGGCTGGCCCTGTCCCGGCACCGGCATCTGCGGCGGCGGCATCGCTCCCGGCGGCAGCTGCTGCTGGAGGCCCGCGCGCTGGTCGGTGGTGGAGCGGTAGTCGACGGCGCCCTGCGTCATCCGCATGTACGCCTCCTCCAGCGAGGCCTGGTGCGGGGAGAGCTCCCACAGGCGTACGTCCGCGTCGTGGGCGAGGTCGCTGATGCGGGGCAGCGGCAGGCCGGTGACGCGCAGGCCGCCGTCCTGCTCCGGCATCACCTGGCCGCCCGCCTCCGTGAGCGCGGCCGTCAGCTTCTCGCGCTGGGCGGGGTCGGTCCCGGGGGTGCGCACCCGCGCGAAGTCGGCGGAGTTGTGCGAGATGAAGTCGCGGACGCTCATGTCGGCGAGCAGCTGGCCGCGGCCGATCACGATGAGGTGGTCGGCGGTGACGGCCATCTCGCTCATGAGGTGCGAGGAGACGAAGACGGTCCGGCCCTCGGCGGCCAGCGACTTCATCAGGTTGCGCACCCAGAGGATGCCCTCGGGGTCGAGTCCGTTGACCGGCTCGTCGAAGAGGAGCACCTGCGGGTCGCCGAGCAGCGCGGCCGCGATGCCGAGTCGCTGGCCCATACCGAGCGAGAAACCCTTGGAGCGCTTTTTCGCCACGTCCTGGAGCCCGACGACACCGAGCACCTCGTCCACCCGGCGGGCGGGGATGCCCGACAGCTGAGCCAGGCACAGCAGGTGGTTGCGGGCGTGCCGGCCGCCGTGCACGGCCTTGGCGTCGAGCAGCGCGCCGACCTGGCGCGGGGCGTTGGGCAGCTTGCGGTACGAGTAGCCGCCGATCGTCACCTGGCCCGCGGTGGGGTTGTCGAGTCCGAGAATCATCCGCATGGTCGTGGACTTGCCCGACCCGTTGGGGCCGAGGAAGCCGGTGACGGAGCCCGGCCTGACCTGGAAGGAAAGGTTGTACACGGCCGTCTTGTCGCCGTAGCGCTTCGTCAGGCCGACTGCCTCGATCATTCTCCGCACCCATCGAAAGGTTCAGGACGTCGGGGCACACGCCCCCGTAAGGGTTAGGAGGATATCGGGGCGCTGACGGTTCCCCTCAAGACCGGGTAAAAAAACCGCAGGCTACGCGTCCCGCCTCTTGAGCAGCGCGTACCCGCCGGCCACCGCGAGGACCACCCACAGCACCATGATGCCCAGCCCTCCCCAGGGCCCGTACGGTACGTCGTCGTCGAGCGGGGTGACCACCTGCATGATCTTGCTGCCGGCCTGGTCGGGCAGGAACCGGCCGATCTTCTTGGTGGCCGGGACGTTTCCGAGGATGGCGGAGATCAGGAAGAAGAACGGCATCAGGATGCCGAGGGACAGCATCGGGCTGCGGAGCATCGTGGCGACGCCCATCGAGAAGACGGCGATGAGGGTCATGTAGAGGCCGCCGCCGATGACCGCGCGCAGGACGCCCGGGTCGCCGATCGCCGCCTTGTGCGAGCCGAGCATCGCCTGGCCGAGGAAGAAGGCGACGAAACTGGTCACGAGGCCCACGAGGAAGGCCAGCACGGTCGCGACCGCCATCTTGCTGAAGAGGAACGTGCCGCGCTGCGGGACGGCGGAGAGCGAGGTGCGGATCATGCCGGTGCTGTACTCGTTGGACACCACCAGCACGCCGAACACGATCATCGCCAGCTGACCCAGGCTCATCCCCGCGAAGCTGATGTACGTGGGGTCGAAGGACAGCCGGTCCTTCGCGTCCATCTTGTCGAACTCGTTCTTGGACAGCAGCGAGATCAGCGCACCGAGCACGACGGTCACCACGGCGGCGAGACTCAGCGTCCACAACGTGGACGCCACCGACCGGATCTTGGTCCACTCGGACCTCAGGACCTGGGTCGCGGCCATGGAATCAGCCCTTCTTCCAGTCGTTGCCCCACCGAGGTCCCGGCTGTCCGCCGTGCGGGGGCGGCGCGGCGGTGGGAGGCAGGTCGCCGAAAGGCGTGTCGGCGTGCGCGTGGTACTCGACCGACTCCGCCGTGAGCTGCATGAACGCCTCTTCCAGCGAGGCCTGCTGGGGGCTCAGCTCGTGCAGCACGATCCGGTGCTCGGCGGCCAGCTCACCGATGTCCTCGGGCCGGTGCCCGTCCACCTCCAGCGTCCCGACGCCGTTCTCCACGACGACGATTCCGGCCCGGTGCAGCACGTCGAGCAGCAGTTCCCGCTGGGGCGACCGGATGCGCACGTACGACCGGGAGTTCTCCCGGATGAAGTCGGCCATGGAGGTGTCCGCGAGCAGCCGGCCCTGGCCGATCACGACCAGGTGGTCGGCGGTCAGCGCCATCTCGCTCATCAGGTGCGAGGAGACGAAGACGGTACGGCCCTGGGCGGCGAGGGACTTCATCAGGTTCCGGATCCAGTGGATGCCCTCGGGGTCGAGCCCGTTGACCGGCTCGTCGAACATCAGGATCCGGGGGTCGCCGAGCAGCGCGCCCGCGATGCCGAGCCGCTGGCCCATCCCGAGCGAGAAACCCTTGGCCTTCTTCTTCGCCACCGAGGTGAGGCCGACGGTGTCGAGGACCTCGTGCACCCGGCTCCGCGGGATGCCGTTGCTCTGCGCGAGGCACAGGAGGTGGTTGAAGGCGCTGCGACCGCCGTGCATGGCCTTGGCGTCGAGGAGCGCGCCGATGTACGTCAGCGGGTCCTTGAGCCGGTCGTAGTGCTGCCCGTCGATCCGGACGTCACCCGCGGTCGGGCGGTCGAGCCCGAGCATCATCCGCATCGTCGTGGACTTCCCGGCTCCGTTGGGCCCCAGGAACCCGGTGACGATGCCCGGCCGCACGGCGAACGTCAGATGGTTCACCGCCATCTTCTCGCCGTACCGCTTGGTCAGCCCATCAACCTCGATCATGCGCCCACGCTAAGACGCAACAAAGCCCCCTGCCACTTCAAGGCAGAGGGCTTCGGAGGTGCCCCGCAAGGGGCGCGGGGCCGTATCGATGTGCGGCTCCGCCGGGTGGGCGCGACCAGCCACAGCCCCGTAAGGGGCGCGGGGAACTGCGCGACCAGCCACAGCCGGTCCGCAGATCCCCACAAACCCGTAGGTACCGGGACGGTACGGTCGACTACCGGGACTGCTGAGCCGGCACCCCACGGGTGATCGGCTCGTCCTCGGCGGGCGAACCGGCGGCAGCCACAGCCGCCCCCGTGAGCGTCGCGAGCATCTCGCGAACATTCGTGAGCTGCGCGTTGATCGAGTCACGCCGGTTCGTGAGAGCCGCAAGCTCCCGCTCGGACTCGGAACGGATCCGGTCGGCCTTGGCGTTCGCGTCGGCCACGATGTCCTCGGCCTGCCGCTGAGCCGTCTCGACGGTCTGACGAGCACGACGCTCGGCGTCCGTACGCAGCTTCTCGGCTTCGAGCCGCAGCTGCTCCGCGCGGTGCTCGATCTCCGCGAGACGCTTCTCGGCCTTGGCCTGACGCGAGGCCAGGTCACGCTCGGACTGCTCGCGACGCTTGGCGAGGTTCGTCTCGAAGTCGGCGGCGGCCTGCGCGGCCTTCGCACGGGTCTCCTCGAAGAGGGCGTCCGCCTCCTCGCGCTTCGACTGGGCGTCCTTCGTCGCCTCCTGACGGAGCTGGGAGGCGTCCGTCTTGGCCTTCTCGACGATCCGGACGCCTTCGTCCTCCGCCTTGGACTTGCGGTCCGCGGCGAACGACTCCGCGTCGTTGCGCACCTGCTGAGCCGCCGACTCGGCGAGCTCACGGTGCTGCTCCGCCGCGCGGCGGGCCTCCTCGCGCAGGTCCTTGGCCTCCTCCTCGGCGAGGCGGAGGATCTTCTCGACGCGGGCGCCGAGGCCGGCGTACGACGGCTCGGCGTCGCTTACCTGGGCCTGGGCGTTCTGCGTTTCGAGATGGAGTTCCTCGATGCGCTTTTCGAGAGCAGTGATACGGGCCAGAGCGCTGTCACGGTCGGAGACGAGCTTCGAAATGCGTTCGTCCACCTGAGCGCGGTCGTACCCACGCCGCACAAGCTCGAAGCCGTAGGGGGAAGTGTCGCTCATGGGGTTCCTGTCGAATGAGACCGGTGAGGTGATAGGTGGAATCCTAGGGGCCAAAACGGTGTGTCATCGAGCAGTAGCCCGATTGATATGGAGAATGACACCCTTTTTGGTGGCTAACGGCCGGAACGCTTGCCAGGGAGCTTCACTGAAGCCCCCCGGCATGCACGGAAGTTGCCCATCTGGCTAGCCCTCGGACGGCTTGCCACCCGAACGGGTCGCACCGGCCGCCGCGCCCGCCTTGACGCCCCCGTCCTTGCCACTCGACGGCGTCTCAAAGGATTCCAACGCCTCCAGGACGTCCTGGACACGGGAGATCTCGGCATTGATGTCCTGCCGGCGGCGGACCAGCACCTCCAGCTCCCGCTTGCCCTCCTCGACCGCGGCCCGCGCCTCCCGCACCGCCTCGGATCTGATGCCCTCGGCCTCGGCGATGAGCGCGGCCTTCTTCTGCTCGGCCTCCTTGAGGAGCCCCTCCGCCTTCTTCACCGCGGCGATACGGACCTTGCTCGCCTCGGAATTGGCCTCCGACACGAGGTCCTTGGCCTTCGCCTCGGACTCCTTCAGCTGGTCCTCGGCGGCCCTGATCAGCGCGTCGCACCGATCGCCCGCCGCCTTCATCGTCTCGGCGGACTCCCGGCGGGCCCGGTCGTGCAGCTCCTCGATCTCACCGGTGATCCGGTCGCGCAGCTCCTCGGCACGCTCCCTTATGGCCGTCGCGTCCCGGCGCGCGCCGATCAGCAGCTCGTCGGCGTCCGTCCTGGCCCGCTCCACCCGGGAGTTGCCCTCGACCGTCGCCTCGGAGAGCAGCCGCTCCGCCTCGTTGCGCGCGGCGCCCACCATCGTGTCGGCCTGCGCCTCGGCGTCCGCGGTGGTCTTGTGCGCGCTCTGCTGCGACTCCGAGAGGAGCTTGTCCGCCTCGGCGGTCGTCTCCGTGATCAGCTTGTCGACCTGCTCGGCCGCCTCGGAACGCCGCTTGTTGGCCTCCTTGCGCGCCTTGTCCAGCGTGTCGTCGGCCTCGTCGCGGGCGTTCGACATGAGGCGGTCGGCCTCCGCGGCGGCCTCGGCCTTGAAGCGCTGCGCCTCCGACCGGATCCGCTCGGCGTGCTGCTGCGCGGAGCCGACCGTGTCGGCCGCCTCGGCGCGCAGCCGCTCCGCGTCGCCCGTCGCGTCCGAGATCAGCTTCTCGGCCTTCGCCACGGACTCGGCGCGGACGCGCTCCGCCTCCTGGTTCGTCTCCGCGGTGAGCCGCTCCACCTCGGCCGTCGTCTCGGTGATGAGGGTGTCCGCCTGCGTCGCCGCGTCCGACCGGATGCGGTTGGCGTCGTCCCGTGCCTCGGCCCGGGAACGCGAGGCGTCCTGCTCGGCCGACGCGATGGCGTCCGAAGCCTCCGTACGCGCCCGCTGCACATACTCCGAGGCGTCCGCACGCAGCCGCTCGGACTCCGCGATCGCCTCCGAGACCGTGCGCTCCGCCAGCGACTTGGCGGCCTCCGCCTCGCCCCGCGCCTCGCGCCGGATCCGGTTGCCGTCCTCGGTCGCCCGCTCCCGCTCCGCGTACGCGTCGGCGCGGACCCGGTCGGACTCCTCCTGCGCCTCGGTGCGCATGCGCTCCGCCACGTGCTCGGCGGCGCTGCGCAGGCCCGTGATCTCCTCCTGGGCCTGCTCGTGCAGCCCGGCCACGGCGTCGCGCACCTGCTGTGCGGTCTGCTCGGCGGCCGACACCATCTCGGTCGCCCGGCGGTCCGCCTCCTCGACCAGCCGTACGGCCTCGGTCTGGGCCTCCTCCACGCGGTTGCGCGCCGACGCGAGCAGCTCCTCGCTCTGCTCGCGGGCCCGCTCGCGCTCCTGGTCGGCCTCCTGGCGCGCGGCACCGAGGAGCTCCTCGGCCTCGCGGCGGCGCCTGGCCGCCTCCTCCTGGGCCGCGGACAGCGCCTCGGCGGCCTCGGTGGCCAGCCGCTCGGCGGCGGCCTGAGCCTCCGCCCGTACGCGGTCGGCGGTGTCCTGGGCCTCCGACTTCAGCCGCTCGGCCTCCGAGGCGGCGTCCGAACGCAGCCGTACGGCGATGGACTCGCCCTCGGCACGCGACGCGGAGGCGTCGGACGCGGCCTCGTCGCGCAGCCGCTCGGCCTCCTTCTCGGCCTGCGCCTGGAGCGTACGGATCCGCTCGGCGGCCTCGGCGCGCAGCCGGTCGATCTCCTCGGACGCCTCGCGGCGGATCCGCTCGGACTCGGCGCGGGCGTCTGTCAGCGCCTGCTCGGCGGAGGCGAGGCGCTCCTCGGCCTCCGCGTGCAGCCGGGTCAGCCCCTCGGCCGCCTCGGCCTGCCGGGCCGCTATGGCCCGCTCGGTCTCCTCGTGCAGTTCGCCGGCGGCCCGCTCGGCGTCCGCCTTGATCTCCTCGGACTGCTCGACGGCCTCCGTACGGTGCCGCTCGGCCTCCGCACGGGTGCGCTCCAGGGTCTCCTCGGCCTGACGGCGCAGCGTCGTCGCGCGCTCGATGGCCTCGGTACGGACCCGCTGGCTCTCCGTCGTGGCGTTCGACCGCAGCTCGTCCGCGTCGGCCTTCGCCTTGGACAGCAGCTCCTCGGCGGTCCTGGCCGCCTCCTCGATCTGCTGGACGGCCTCGCGCCGGGCCTCGGAGCGGATCCGCTCGCCCTCGGCGTTGGCGTCCGCGCGCAGCTGCTCGGCGTCGCCGCGCAGCCGGCGCGCCTCCTCCTGCAGCTCGACCGTCTTGGCGCGGTACTCCTTGGTGTCGTCCTTCGCCGTGCCCTTGAGCTGTTCGGCGATGTCGTGCGCCTCGGCGCGCAGCCGGTCCGCCTCGGCCTCGGCCTCGGCACGGATGCGCTCGGCCTCCTCGGAGGCGGCCTTGGTGGTGGTCTTGGCTTCCTCGGACGCCTTGTTCAGGACGTCCTCGGCGGTACGGGCCGCCTTGGCGAGCTGGGAGGCGGTCTCCTCGGCGGTGAGGCTGCGGGCGTTCTCCTCGGCCTCCGCGGTGATCTTCTCGGCCTTGGTGCGGGCGTCCGCGACGATCTGCTCGGCCTCGGCCTTGGTGGTCTCGGCCTCCTTGATGGCCTCGCCGACCAGCCGGGCGACCTGCTCCTTGGCCGTACGCGTGCGCTGCTCGTTCGCCGACTCCGAGCCGGCGAGCGTCTTGGCCGCGACCTCCTTGGCCTCGGCGAGGACCTTCTCCGCCTCGGCCCGCGCCTCGCGCAGTGCCGCCTCGGCCTCGTTGATGCGCTGCTCGGCGGAGCGGCTCAGCTCGCCGGCCTGGCGGCGGGCGTTGTCCGACTCGGACGCGGTCGAGCTGCGCAGCTGCTCGGCGTGCTCGGTGGCCTCCTGGGCCTGCGTCGAGGCCGCGTTCAGCAGCCGCTCGGCGTCGGTGCGGGCCCGGCGCAGCAGCGCCTCGGCCTCCGAGCGGGCCCGCTCGGCGTCGCTCTGCAGGCGCTGGCGGGTCTCGGCGGCCACCCGCTCGGCCTCGGCGCGGGCGGCGGCCAGGGCCTGCTCGGCCTCGCTGCGCGACTCGTCGACCAGCCGGCGGGCCTGCTGCTCGCTGCGGGCGCGCAGCTGCTCGGCCCACGCCACGTTCTCGTTGACGTGCGACTCGACGCTCTGCCGGCGCTCGGCCAGCTCCTGGTCGAGCTGCTGGCGGCGGGTGACCGCCTCCTGATGCAGCTCCGCCTGGAGACGGGCGGCCTGCTCCGCGTGCTCCTGGAGGATCCGCTGCGTCTGCGCGCGGGCCTGGCTCAGCTCCCGCTCGGCGTCCTGGCGCAGCGATTCGGCCTGGATCTGGGCATTACGGAGCATCTGCTCGGCCTGATAGCCGATGTCGGCGCTGTCGTAGGCAGGCCGGGTCGCCAGACTGCGGCGCGCCTCATGCAGCTTGGCGCGCAGCACCTCGACCTGATAGCCGAGGTCCTCGGCGTGCTGGACGGCCTTCTCCCGCTCGGTCTTCAGCCGTTCCATCTCGGCCTCGAACCGAGAGAGGTGGTCGACGTCAGCCGCCGGCTCTCGCTCCTGGCGTTCGTAGCCCCGCACTGCGCGGTCCCATCCGTCCCCTGGTCGCAAGTCTCTCCAAACGAGCACCGTCCATCCGCCGGACAGGGCCCCCGGGGAATGGTGTCAGATCAACGGCGGAGCACGGGCTGCTCCCCCGACGCTCGTCCCCCGAAACCTGGACCCCGGCCCTCGGATCCTGACGATGAGGACCCGGACCGCCCCGAAGAGGCGACGGCCGTGCCCAACCCTACCGGCCCAGATATACGGAGGTCAGTGCTCAGGTGACTCAACTGGCGCCGAAGTGACCAGTTCTGTCAGGACGCCATGGCAATCCTTCGGGTGCAGAAAGGTGATCCTGGAGCCCATCGAACCCTTGCGCGGCTCGTCGTACAGCACTCGTACGCCCTTCTCCCGGATGCCGGCCGCGTCCGCGTCCACGTCCGCCGTGCCGAAGGCGATGTGATGTACGCCCTCACCGTTCTTGGCCAGCCACTTTCCCACCGCGGAGTCCTCGCGGGTGGGCTCCAGGAGCTGGAGGTAGGAGGCGCCTCCGTCGGAGGTCTCATTGATCTTGAGCATGGCCTCGCGCACGCCCTGTTCCTCGTTGACCTCGGAGTGGAACACCTCGAAGCCGTACGTGGCCCGGTAGAACTCGACGGTCGCGTCGAGGTCGAAACAGGCGATCCCGATGTGGTCGATTCGCGTCAGCATGCTGTCAGTGCAGCGCTCCGACGGCGGTTACGCAACGTGCGCGCGATCACACGACGGGCCGGATGACGGCTGGCCTACCGCTCAGTACCTTCTTTGGTAAACCCTCGTTCACTCCTCGGCTGTGCAAGCTGGAAGGGGATCGCTCCTCATGTCTGGAACGAACAACACCACCTCCGTCATCGTTGCGGGTGCACGCACCCCGATGGGACGGCTGCTCGGCTCCCTGAAGTCATTTTCGGGAGCCGACCTCGGTGGATTCGCGATCAAGGCCGCCCTCGACCGTGCGGGCGTCGGCGGCGACCAGGTGCAGTACGTGATCATGGGCCAGGTGCTCCAGGCCGGGGCAGGGCAGATCCCGGCACGCCAGGCCGCCGTCAAGGCGGGCATCCCGATGAGCGTCCCGGCGCTCACGATCAACAAGGTGTGTCTGTCGGGCCTCGACGCCATCGCGCTCGCCGACCAGCTGATCCGCGCCGGTGAGTTCGACATCGTGGTCGCGGGTGGCCAGGAGTCGATGACCAACGCCCCCCACCTGCTGCCGAAGTCCCGTGAGGGCTACAAGTACGGCGCGATCGAGATGCTCGACGCGATGGCCCACGACGGGCTGACCGACGCCTTCGAGAACATCGCCATGGGCGAGTCGACCGAGAAGCACAACACGCGGCTCGGCATCCTGCGGCCCGAGCAGGACGAGATCGCCGCCCTGTCGCACCAGCGGGCCGCCGCCGCGCAGAAGAACGGCACCTTCGAGGCGGAGATCACGCCCGTCGAGATCCCGCAGCGCAAGGGCGACCCCGTCGTCTTCAGCCAGGACGAGGGCATCCGCGCGGAGACGACCTCCGAGTCGCTCGGCAGGCTGCGTTCCGCCTTCGCCAAGGACGGCACGATCACGGCGGGCTCGGCCTCGCAGATCTCCGACGGCGCGGCAGCCGTGGTCGTCATGAGCAAGGCCAAGGCCGAGGAGCTCGGGCTCGACTGGATCGCGGAGATCGGCGCCCACGGAAACGTCGCCGGACCCGACAACTCTTTGCAGTCGCAGCCGTCGAACGCCATCCAGCACGCGCTGAAGAAGGAGGGCATCGGCGTCGAGGATCTTGACCTGATCGAGATCAACGAGGCCTTCGCCGCCGTCGCGGTCCAGTCAATGAAGGATCTCGGCGTGTCCACGGAAAAGGTGAACGTCAACGGCGGCGCCATCGCCCTCGGCCACCCGATCGGCATGTCCGGCGCCCGGCTCGTACTGCACCTCGCCCTCGAACTGAAGCGGCGCGGCGGCGGTGTGGGCGCGGCGGCGCTCTGCGGTGGCGGCGGGCAGGGTGACGCACTGATCGTGCGGGTACCCAAGGCCTGACCCGGGGGTCGGTCGAATATTTGAACGCGTGATCGGGTGAACGGAGCTGTGATGCAGGACGTCGCCTCGCTGGTGGCCGGGGCCAGGGAGGGCCGGCCGCGGGCCGTGGCCCGGCTGATCTCGCTGGTGGAGGGGGCGTCCCCGCAACTGCGTGAGGTCATGGCCGCGCTGGCCCCGCTCACGGGCAACGCGTACGTCGTGGGCCTCACGGGGGCGCCCGGCGTCGGCAAGTCGACGTCCACGTCCGCGCTCGTCACCGCCTACCGGCGGCAGGGCAGACGGGTCGGCGTCCTCGCCGTCGACCCGTCGTCGCCGTTCTCCGGCGGGGCGCTGCTCGGCGACCGCGTCCGGATGTCGGACCACGCGTCGGACCCCGGCGTCTACATCCGCTCCATGGCGACCCGAGGGCACCTCGGCGGGCTCGCGTGGGCCGCGCCCCAGGCCATCCGGGTACTGGACGCGGCGGGCTGTGACGTCGTGCTCGTCGAGACCGTGGGCGTCGGCCAGTCCGAGGTCGAGGTCGCCTCGCAGGCCGACACGTCCGTGGTCCTCCTCGCGCCCGGCATGGGCGACGGCATCCAGGCGGCCAAGGCCGGAATCCTGGAGATCGGCGACGTGTACGTGGTCAACAAGGCCGACCGGGACGGGGCGGATGCCACGGCCCGTGAGCTGAACCACATGCTGGGGCTCGGCGAGTCCCGCCGGCCGGGGGACTGGCGGCCGCCCGTCGTGAAGACGGTGGCCTCGCGCGGGGAGGGCCTCGACGAGGTGGTCGAGGCACTGGAGAAGCACCGGGCGTGGATGGAGGAGCGGGGGGTGCTCGCCTCGCGGCGGGTCGCCCGCGCCTCCCGGGAGGTCGAGACGATCGCCGTCACGGCGCTGCGGGCCCGGATCGCCGACCTGCACGGCGACCGGCGCCTCAGCGCGCTCGCGGAGCGGATCGTGGCGGGCGACCTGGACCCGTACCGGGCGGCGGACTCCCTGGTGGAAGCCCTGGCGGAGAGCTGACTCCTGGGGCTGCGCCCCCAAGTCGGTGACGATGGGGGCCCCGGTCGAGTGAAGCCGAGACCGGGGGAGGGTAGGGGCGGCGGGGACGAGAAAATGCAGGTGGGGGCACCCGCTGCCGGGCACCCCTACCTGCAGGTGGAACCTGCGGTGGAAACGTCAGTCGTTGGTGCGGTCCGCCGTGATCTTGCCGGAGGCGGCGTCGACCCTCCAGTCGCTGCCGGTGCCGTTCGCCGCGGTGGTGTCGACCTCCCAGGCCTTGTCCGTGCCCTCCTCGTCGAGGTCGACGGAGGTCACCGTGCCCTTGGCGGCGCCGGCCTCGGCGGCCTCGGCGGCGGTGACGGAGCTGCCCTTCAGCGCGTCACGGATCTGCGCGGTCTCGGCGGCGTCGTCACCGTCGTCGTCCCGGTCGACGTGGGAGCCGACGACCTTGCCGGTGGCGGGGTCGACCTGCACGCTGTGCCAGGCGCCGCCGTTCGTGAGGATGTCCACGTCCCACACGTGCTTCGTGCCCTCGTCGTCCAGGTCGGCCGAGACCGCCGTGCCGGCCGTGTTCTTCAGCGCCGCCTTGATCGCGTCGGCGGCGTCGACCTTCGCGGCCTTGGCGTCGGTGGCGTTCTCGGCCTTGTCCTCGGCGTCCTCGCCGGTGTCCTTCGCGGCCCGGTCCTCGGCCGCGTCGGCCTTGTCCTCCGCCTTGTCGTCCGCGTCGTTGTCGTCCGTGTCGTTCGCATCGGCGTCGTCGTCGCGGCCGGTGTCGTCGTTCGACACCCGCACGTCGGACTTCTTCGTCGGCGCCTCGTCGTCACCCGAGACCGCGATGGCGGTCGCGGTGCCGCCGCCGATCAGGACAGCGGCCGTGACGGTGGCGATGACGATGTTGCGCTTCATGGGGATTCCTCCTGAATGCGACTGGCTGCAACCAGTAACGGATGGTGTCGCCGGTTGCAGGTGGCTTGTGTGCCTCGTCTGCTGTTCGACAGGACCCAAGGTGGTCGACCGACGCTGAAGCAGACCTGAAGCCTCCTGAAGGTCTCTTCAGGTTCGGTTTGCCAAGCTGGAGGCATGCGCCTGTTGATCGTGGAGGACGAAAAGCGGCTCGCCCTGTCGCTCGCCAAGGGCCTGACGGCCGAGGGGTACGCCGTGGACGTGGTCCACGACGGCCTGGAAGGGCTGCACATGGCGGGCGAGGGCTCGTACGACCTCGTCATCCTCGACATCATGCTGCCCGGGATGAACGGCTACCGCGTGTGCGGCGCCCTGCGCGCCGCGGGACACGACGTGCCGATCCTGATGCTCACCGCCAAGGACGGCGAGTACGACGAGGCGGAGGGCCTCGACACGGGTGCCGACGACTATCTGACCAAGCCGTTCTCGTACGTCGTCCTCGTCGCCCGGGTGAAGGCGCTGCTGCGGCGGCGCGGCCCGTCGGGCGGAGCCTCACCCGTGTACGAGGTCGGGAACCTGAAGGTCGACACCGCCTCCCGGCGGGTGTACCTCGCGGACGACGAGATCACCCTGACCACCAAGGAGTTCTCCGTCCTTGAGCAGCTCGCCGTGCGGGCCGGGGAGGTCGTGTCGAAGGCCGACATCCTGGAGCACGTCTGGGATTTCGCGTACGAGGGGGACCCGAACATCGTCGAGGTCTACATCAGCACCCTGCGCCGCAAGCTCGGCCCGGAGCTCATCAGGACCGTACGCGGGGCCGGGTACAGACTGGAGGTACGGGCATGAGGCGGCGCATGCGGTCGGTACGGGCCCGCGCCACCCTCGCCGCGACCCTCGTCGTCGCCGTGGCCCTGGTCGCGGCCGGCGCCGCCGTGCTGTTCGCGCTGCGGGCCAGCCTCATCAGCCAGGCGGACACCGAGGCCGACTCGGTGGCCCGCAACGCCGCCTCGGCGCTGTCGAACGGGTTCGCGTACAACGATCTCGACCTGCCGGACGGCGACGAGAACCCCGTCGAGGTCCTGGACCGCAAGGGCAAGGCCGTCGCCTTCGGCGAGGACGTCGAGGGCATGAGCGTGGTCGCCAAGGCCTCGGAGCGGCTGAACTCCGTCGCCAACGACGACGCCGGCGACACCGACGAGGGCGTGGCGGACGAGGAGGACGCCCTCGAAGCCGGCGACATCGCCGACGAGACCTGGTACGGCGAGGGCACCGCGACCGTCGAAGGGGAGACGGACGACTACCGGTTCGCCGCGGTCGACGTGGTCACGAAGGGGGGCGTCCCGCTCACCGTCTACGCGGGCGCCCCGCTCTCCGCCGAACAGGGCGCCGTCGGCACGGCGTTGACAGCCATGCTGATCGGCCTGCCCCTGCTGCTGGTGACGGTCAGCGGGGTGACGTACGTCGTCACCAAGCGGGCGCTGCGGCCCGTGGAGGGGATCCGTGCCGAGATGGCCGCCATCACGGCCTCCGAGGACCTCTCGCGACGAGTCCCCGAGCCCGGTACCCACGACGAGGTCGCCCGCCTCGCCCGGACGACGAACGAGACGCTCGCCGCCCTGGAGGCCTCGGTGGAGCGCCAGCGCGCGTTCGTCGCCGACGCCTCGCACGAACTGCGCAGCCCCATCGCCTCCCTGCGCACCCAGCTCGAAGTGGGCGCCGCGCACCCGGAGCTGCTCGACGTCGAGGGCGCCGTCGAGGACACCGTACGACTGCAGCGGCTCGCCGCCGACCTGCTGCTGCTCGCCCGGCTGGACGCGGGGGAGCGGTCGGCGGACGCACGCCTCGACCTGGCCGCGCTCGTCCGTACGGAGGCCGGGAAGCGGGCCGGGGACCGGGTCGACGTGTCCGTGGACGCGGAGGCCGTGGAAGTGAGCGGGTCCCGTGGTCAGCTGACGCGGGTGCTCGGCAATCTGCTGGACAACGCGCAGCGGCACACGCGGTCGACGGTCGCCGTGAGCGTGCGGCGCGTGGGGGAGTGGGCTCTCCTCGAAGTCGCCGACGACGGCGCGGGCGTGCCCGCGGATGAGCGTGAGCGGGTCTTCGAGCGGTTCGTGCGGCTCGACGAGGCCCGTACCCGGGACGACGGCGGGGCCGGGCTGGGGCTCGCCATCGCCCGGGACGTGGCCGTGCGGCACGGGGGGTCGCTCATCGTCCGGGAGGCGCCGGCGGGCGGAGCCCTGTTCGAGCTCCGCCTGCCAGTGGCCTGAGCGGCCCGCTGAAGCACGGCGATCGGTCTGCGGGCCGTTGGGGCTGGTCGCGCCGTTCCCCGCGCCCTCGAAAGACTGCGCCGTTCCCCGCGCCCCTATGGGGCGGGGGCGCGCTGCGTCACGGGCGGCCCCGCTGGCCCCTCAGGTGTTCCGCGATCGGGGTCAGGGACTTGTGGAGTTCCTCCAGTGCCTCCGGCGAGAGGAGGTCGATGAAGTGCCGCCGCACGGAACCCACGTGGTGGGGCGCGACCTTGCGCATCGTCTCCAGGCCGTGGTCCGTGAGCACCGCGTACAGCCCGCGGCGGTCGGACTCGCAGTTCTCACGCCGGACCAGGTCCGCGTTCTCCATGCGGGTGACCTGGTGCGAGAGGCGGCTCTTGGACTGGAGGGTGGCGGACGCGAGGTCGCTCATCCGCATCCGCACGCCCTCCGACTCGGAGAGGTTCACCAGGATCTCGTAGTCGTTCATCGTCAGGCCGAACGGTTGGAGGTCTCTTTCGAGCTGATACGTCAACAGCCTGTTGACCTCCAGGTGGGTGCGCCATGCGCACTGCTCCGCATCGGTCAGCCAGCGGGTGGCCGTCTCGGTCTCCATGAATGAAGTCTACCTAAAATGTTGAAAGGCGAACTAGTGAGGGTTGCGTGACGGCGCGCACACGTTCGACGTCACACTCTGCAGACTACCGCTCACAGCCCGAAGCGACGCTGGAGGTCCCCGAGCTGTCCGGGAAGGCGCGGTGTGCCGCCTTGCTGCCCCTGGTGACCTGGCACCCCGCCGCCACCGGGCACCCCCGGCTCGTTCGGCACCGCCCCCGCCGCCTGCTCCGCCATCAGTGCCTCGCTGGACTGCAGCAGCACCGTGCCGGCGCCCACGAACTCGAACTGGTGCTCCTCGCCGGAGGCCCCGCCGAGGCCCGTCATCGCACGTAGACCGCCCATCAGGCCCGTCATGTAGCCGTGGTCGTAGTGGTGGCAGGGCGAGGGGCAGTCGGCCCAGCCGACCAGAGCCTGCGGGTCGACCCGGATCGGGGGTTCCATGAACACCACCGGGCCGTTCGAGGCGGCGACGAACTTGCCCGTTCCGATGAGTGTCAGAAAGCCCGGCACGATCGACTGCTTGAGAGCGAGACTTGGCTGAAAAGCGAGGAGGTTGCCCGAGCGAATGGTCAGGTTGCCCTCCTCCAGGTCGAACGAATTCACGTCGAAGGCCCGGTCGGCGAGCAGCATCTTGCCCGAGCCGGACGCCACCACCCAGTCGCTGGCGTGCAACGGCGAATGGAAAGACGTGCGCACGAGGCGGTCGAGACGGCCGTGCCCGATGCCGTTGAACTCCATCGAGCCGTAGTAGGCGATCATCTTGCCCTTCTGCAGGAACCACTCGCTCCCCTTGAGCTCCACACAGAAGGTGTACGCGTTCACGTTGTCGTCGACCGGCAGTGTCGCCGGGTCGTGGATCACGGGGCCGGTGCCCGGGTGGGTGGTCACAGCTTCTCCTCCGACGCCTGCACGTACACCGCGCCACTGCCGCTCAGCTCCAGCTGGAAGGCCTCGCCCGAGCCGCGGCCCACCAGATCGCGCAGACCGAGCGCGCTGGACAGTTTGTTGCGGACGTCTCCGTGATGGGCGACGTACGCCTGCGGGTCGACGTGCACCGGGCGCTGCGGGCTGATCGGGACCTCGATGACCCCGCCGTGCGCCATGACGGCGACGCTGCCGTGACCCTTGAGGGTCGTGGTGAACAGGCCCTGACCCGTCACCTGGCCGCGCACCATGCCCATGACCCCGCCCTGCGAGCCCATGAACATCGTGCCCTGCGTCAGTGTGCCGTCGAAGGCCAGGAGCCGGTCCGCCTCCACGTACAGGGTGTCGCCGGTCAGGCCGATCACCTGGACGTGGTGGCCGCCGTGCCCGAACAGGACCGTGCCGGAGCCCTCCACGGTCATCAGGGGCGCCGCCTCACCGGCGGCCCGGCGGCCGATCATCGACATGATGCCGCCCTGGCCGCCCTGCACGTTGGGGGTGAAGGAGACCTCGCCCCGGTAGGCGAGCATCGCGCCGCGCTGGCTGAACAGCCGTTGGCCCGGCGCCACCGTGGCCTCGATCACCTTCGAGTTGATCTCGCGAAAGGGCATGTCACACGTCTCCCGCGATCGAGTTGCGCTCACTGGGCTGCACGTAGACGACTCCGTCGCCCTCGAAGCGGACCTGGAAGGCCTCGCCGCCGCCCTCACCCATGAACGTGCGGAACGTCACGCCCGACTGGAAGGACTGCCGCAGATCGCCCTGGTGCGCGATGTACGCGCCCGGGTCGACGGTGAGCGGGTACTGCGGGCTGACCCGCAGCACGACCGCCGGGCCGTCCGACATGATCGCCGCCTGGCCGTGTCCCTCGACGGTCGTCGTGAAGAGGCCGTTGCCCTGCGAGGCGCCCCTGAGGCCGGTGAAGGACGTCCCCGTACGGAGCCCCGAGTCGGTCGCGAGGAGATTGCTCGACTCGACGAAGAGTTTGTCGCCCCGGAGGTTCACCAGGTTGATCTCGCTGGCCCGGTCGGCGAACCAGCACGTCCCCTGGCCCTTCACCTCCATGAGGGTCATCTGTTCACCGGTGATCCGGCGCGTCACCATGCCGCGGACGCCCTCGCCGCCGCCGCTGAGTTTCTTGAAGGCCATCTGACCGTCGTACGCGACCATGGAGCCGTTCTTCGCCTTCACGGCGTCGCCGGTCATGTCGACGGCCAGCACCTTGCTGCCTTGGAGTCGGAACATCGCCACGAAGTGAAGGTAGCGGGCGGAAAGTCCCCCCAACAGGTCCTACGGGTGGAGAACGACCCGGACGGGTCCCCTAGGGGGTCTCGCTCCGGCCACGTCCCCGGCCCCGTCCCGCCCTCCTCCCGGCCCTGTCCCGGGACCCCTGGGCCGTCTCCCACGGCCCCAATGCCACAATGGGCGAACGTTTGTGCTCGCATTCACAAAGCCGCTGTTCCCAGGCGTCCGCACCCGGTGCCGGCGTCTCTCCCACCGAAGGTGACCCGTGGACATCAAGACCGCCTCCGCCCTCCGCCGCCTCCGTCTGGTCTCCGGTCCGGAGGCCGTCTCGTTCCTGCTGCTGCTCATCTGCTCCGTGCTGAAGCGGACCACGGACTTCAACGCGGTGCCGGTGATGGGCATGGTCCACGGCATCCTCTTCGTCCTGTACGTGATCTTCTGGGCCGATGCCTGGAACCGGGCCAAGTGGGGTCCGAAGACCGCGGCCCTCTACTTCGTCCTCTCCGTGCTGCCGACCGGCGGGTTCTTCGCCGAGCGCAAGCTCAAGGGTGAGGCCGAGCGTGCGGTCATCGCGTCCCGCGCGCGCAGCGAAGGGATCGTGGGCGCATGATCGTCGCCTTTTCCGTGACGCCGCTGGGGGTCGGCGAGGACGTGGGGGAGTACGTCGCCGACGCGGTGCGGGTCGTTCGGGAGTCGGGGCTGCCGAACCGGACGGACGCGATGTTCACGTCCGTGGAGGGGGAGTGGGACGAGGTCATGGACGTCGTCCGGCGGGCCGTGGCCGCCGTCGAGGCGCGGGCGCCTCGGGTGTCGCTCGTCCTGAAGGCGGACATCCGCCCCGGCGTCACGGACGGACTCACGTCCAAGGTGACCACGGTGGAACGCCACCTGTCCGCATGACGCCCGTCGGCCCAGGCCCGTGAGGGTTTGCGCAGTTCCCCGCGCCCCTGAGGGGCGTGTGCTGCCGGTCGAGTGTCGTCTGAACCCCGGCGGGGGTCGGCCGCGCAGTTCCCCGCACCCCTGACGGGGCGATCCGCCCGCTTCCAGGGGCGCGGGGAACTGCGCGCTCAGCCACGTGCGACCCGCACCTGCCCACCGGGCACCGGGGAGCGCCCCGAACCGCCCGACCGCCGGAGGCGCACGCACACCCACCTGGACCCCCTCCGTTCGACACGCCGAGTAAATGCCACTTTTGTGTGGGTATCGGCTTGTTCGATCACTGGAGGGCGCTGTGCGGCCGGAGGGCTACGACTACGACACCCACAGCAGGCTGGCCGGACCGCTCACGGAGCCGTCCGGCTCGGCCTACCGGGTCCAGTACACCAAGCTCCTGTCGAGCGAGCCGCACCGAATAAGAGCCGTCCTGCTCATGACGCTCGCCCCGGTGCTCACGGCCCTGCTGCTGGTCTACCTGGTGTGGCCCACCCACTGGGTGTCCCGCGAGGGCGGCGCCCGCTGGCTGGTCGGGCTCGACATCACGATGCTCGTGGCGATCGGCCTCATCGAGCTCTTCATGGTCGTCAACGTCGTGTCGATCGCCCACGCGACGATGGTGGCCAGGGATCCGGTCCCCGTCACCCCTGCCAGGGGCACCCGGGTCGCCTTCCTGACCACGTTCGTCCCCGGCAAGGAACCGCTCTCGATGGTCCGCGCCACCCTCGAAGGGGCCGTCAAGGTCACCCACACAGGCCCGTTGGACGTCTGGCTCCTCGACGAGGGCGACGACGAGCGGGCCAAGGCCCTCTGCGAGGAACTCGGCGTGCGGCACTTCACGCGGCACGGCGTCCCCGAGTGGAACAGGCCCAAGGGCGTCCACAAGATCCGTACCAAGCACGGCAACTACAACGCGTGGATCGCGATGCACGGCGGCGAGTACGACTACTTCGCCTCCGTCGACACGGACCACGTGCCGCTCCCGGAGTTCCTGGAACGGATGATGGGCTACTTCCGCGACCCGGACGTCGCCTTCGTCGTCGGCCCGCAGGTGTACGGCAACTACACCACCCCCGTCACCAAGGCGGCCGAGTCCCAGCAGTTCCTCTTCCACGCCCTGATCCAGCGCGCCGGCAACCGCTACCGCGCACCCATGTTCGTCGGCACCAACAACGTCGTACGGATCGCGGCCGTCAGACAGGTCGGCGGCCTGTACGACTCCATCACCGAGGACATGGCCACCGGCTTCGAGATGCACCGGCACAAGAACCCGAGGACCGGTCACCACTGGGAGTCCGTCTACACCCCTGACGTGCTCGCCGTCGGTGAGGGCCCCGCCTCCTGGACGGACTTCTTCACCCAGCAGATGCGCTGGTCGCGCGGCACCTACGAGACGCTGTTCAAGCAGTACTGGAAAGCACCCTTCACGATGCCTGCCGGCCGGCTCTTCTCGTACACGCTGATGCTCGTCTACTACCCGATGACGGCCGTCAACTGGCTGCTGGGGATCTTGAGTTGCGTCCTGTTCCTGTGCTTCGGAGCGTCCGGCACACAGGTCTCGGCCTCCATGTGGCTGATGCTCTACAGCGATGCAGCCGCCCTGCAGGTCGGCCTGTACCTGTGGAACCGGCGGCACAACGTCTCCCCGCACGAGCCGGAGGGCTCGGGAGGTCTGGCGGGCATGGCGATGTCGGCCCTCTCGGCGCCGATCTACCTCAAGTCCCTGGGCGCGGCCCTGGTCCGCCGTCCCAGCCGCTTCGTCATCACCCCCAAGGGCGGCGACACCAGCCCCGACCGGTTCGTGACCTTCCGTATCCATCTCTTCTGGGCGGCGGTCCTGGCCTCGTCACTGGTCGCGTCGTTCGTGCTCGACCACACCCACGCGGCCATGCGCACCTGGGCGGTGCTCGCGCTGGCCATCTCCCTCGCCCCGGTGGCCGTGTGGACCGCCACCCGGGCCAGGGCACGCAGGGCCGAGCGGCGCCTGGTGCCCGCCGTCCGGATCGGCGAGGCCGCCGAGCCCGCCCCGGCGCTCGCGGGCAGCACGGGCGGCGCGGTCCCCAGCGGCTCGCTCCCCGCCGGAACGGTCTCCAGCAGTACGACAGGAGGTAGCTAGGCCATGGCCCACCGGCCCCTGAACAAGACGTCCCTGAAGGCGCCCCTGAAGAGGACGCTGTCGAAGAAGGCACAGAAGCGGCTGCTCGGCGTCGGCGGCGTCGCGCTGCTCGCCGGACTCAACGCGCCGGCCGCCATCGGCTTCGCTTCGAAGGAGTACCACGAGTACAAGATCGCCCAGCCCGGCTACAAGGCGAAGTACGGCTCGTGGAAGCAGCTGGCCATCCCCGAGGAGTTCCGCACCAACGCCATCCACGCGGCGCTCCTGCACACCGGCAAGGTGCTGATCGTCGCGGGCTCCGGCAACGAGCAGAAGAAGTTCGACAAGGGTTCCTTCGACACCGTCCTGTGGGACCCGCGGACCGACACCTTCAAGAAGATCCCCACACCGGCCGACTTCTTCTGCGCCGGACACGCCCAACTGCCCAGCGGCCGGATGCTCGTGGCCGGCGGCACGGCCCGCTACGAACTGCTCGACGGCGAGGTCGAGCGGGCCGGCGGTGGCATGCGGGTGAAGAACGAGAACCCGGACAAGCCCATCGTCCTCAAGAAGGGCACCCGCTTCCGCTCGCCCTCCGGCGTCGAGTACGTCAGCCGCTTCGACGTCACCGTGCCCAAGGCCAAGCGCACCCAGGAGATCACCTACAACAGGGCAGGCGTCATGCAGCCCTGGAAGACGAAGGTCAAGGCGAGCGAGAGCCGGGTCTTCGTCGAGGCCACCGAGGACGGCCCGGCGCCGGTCACGGACAAGCGCGCCCAGTACGAGATCCTCGGCCTCAAGGGCAAGGACGCCGACAACACGTACGGCCTCTCCGAGAAGATCACCATGGAGAAGCAGGACTTCCAGGGGATCAAGGCCGCCTACGAGTTCGACCCGACGGCGGAGAAGTACGTGCCCGTCGAGCCGATGGACAAGGCCCGCTGGTATCCGACGCTCGTCGGGCTCCAGGACGGGAAGGTGCTCGCGGTCTCCGGGCTCGACGACGTCGGAGTGATCGACCCCGGCGACAACGAGATCTACGACCCGAGGACCAGGAAGTGGACTCCGGGCCCCCACCGCTACTTCCCCACCTATCCGGCCCTCTTCCTCACCAAGGGCGGCAAGCTCTTCTACCCCGCCTCGAACGCCGGTTACGGGCCGGCCGACCTCGGCCGCGACGCGGGTCTGTGGGACCTGAAGACCAACAAGTTCCAGAAGGTGCCCGGTCTGAGCGACCCGGACGAGACGGAGACCTCGACCTCGCTCCTGCTGCCGCCCGCCCAGGACCAGAAGGTGATGATCCTCGGCGGCGGAGGGGTCGGCGAGTCCAAGAAGTCGACCTCGCGCACGGCCGTCGTCGACCTCAAGAAGGCGAACCCCGCCTTCGAGGACGGCCCCGACCTGCCGCAGGGCACCCGCTATCTGAACAGCGTGATCATGCCGGACGACTCGGTGTTCACGTCCAACGGCGCGAAGGACTACCGCGGGCGCGGCGCCAGCAACATCCACAAGGCGCAGTTCTACGACCCGAAGTCCAACTCCTTCCGCTCGGCCGCCTCGCCGAAGGTCGGCCGCAACTACCACTCCGAGGCGCTCCTGCTGCCCGACGGCCGGATCGCCACCTTCGGCTCCGACCCGCTCTTCGACGACCAGCAGAACACCAAGCTCGGTCACTTCGAGCAGCGCATGGAGATCTTCACCCCGCCCGCCCTGCACAAGAACGGCAAGAGCCGGCCCGTTCTCGGCGACGGACCGCAGGAGGTGGACGGCGAGGGCCGCGCCACCTTCGCGACCCGGCATCCGGAACAGGTCGTGAACGCCCGGCTGATGCGGCCCAGCGCGGTCACGCACACGACGGACGTCGAGCAGCGGTCCATCGCGCTGGGGATCACCAGGTCCAAGGACTCGGTGACCGTGGACGTACCGAAGGACCGGACGCTGGTGCCGCCCGGCTGGTACATGCTGTTCGTGTCGGACGCCGACGGGACGCCGTCCGAGGCGAAGTGGGTCCAGGTCAAGTGACGCGCGGCCCGCGACTCCCCGGGGGCCTGCCGGCTCAATGCCCCTTGGAGTTGCGGGCCAGGCCCAGGGCGTAGTCCGCCCACCACTGGCCGGCCGCGGGGCCGCCGCGGCACTGGCCGTCCGACTCCCCGGGCCGCTTGATCCACAGGTACGCGTCCACGACCGGGTCGCCGGTGTCGGTGGTGGGCGGGGTGCCGAGCGCCCGGCCCGGCGGGTTGCACCAGGCCTGGGAACGGTCGCCGCCCAGCGGGCCGTTGCCGTTGCGGCTGGTGTCGATGACGAAGTGCTTGCCGCCGAGGGCTGCCGAGAGGCGGCGGCCGTACTGCTTGGTGATCGCGTCCGTCTGGAAGTTGGAGACGTTCAGGGCGAATCCGTCGGCGTTCGCGACCCCGGCCCGCCCGAGGGGTTCCACGAGCTTGTCCGGCTCGCGGATCCAGTCCGGGTTGCCCGCGTCCAGGTACACCTTCGTGTTCGGCTGCCGCTTCAGCCGCACGATCGCCTCGGAGAGCAACCGCTCGCGCTGCGCGTGGTACTCGACCGGTGTGCAGCCGTCCACGATGTGCGCGACCGCGTCGGGCTCCAGCACGACCAGCGCGGCACTGTCGCCCAGGGCCCGCGCGAACCGGTCGATCCAGTCCCGGTAGGCGTCGCCGTCGCGCGCCCCGCCCGCCGAGTGCTGACCGCAGTCGCGGTGCGGGATGTCGTACGCGACGAACACGGGTGTACGCCCTTCCCCGGCCGCCGCCCCGGTCGCCTCCCTGATCCTCGGTTCGGGGCGGTCGCCGGCCGGCCACAGCGCCGCGGGCCGGTCCGCGATGCGCTTGAGCAGCCGGGCGTCGTGCCCCCGGCCCTGCCGCTCCCACGCCCGGGCCTGCCGGGCGGCGGGGCTCTGCGGGTCGATCCAGAACGGGGAGCCCGCGGCGGGTTTCGGCTGCGCCCCGGTCTGCCGGGCGAGGGCGGCCGGGTCGGCCCCGGACGGGGACGAGCAGCCCGTCGCGAGTCCCAGCGCGGCGAACGCGGCGAGCGCCGCGAAGGTACGGGTACGGACACGGGTACGGGTCGGCCGGAACATCCTGCCCCCTTGGGCGAAGGTGACCGTCAGTGACGGTTTTCCGGCCATCGTGACATAAGGGATCTATCGGGCAACGGTGCGACACCGCGACCCGCTCGTCCCCGTTCCTGTCGGCGTTGCCTGCCGAGCTGTCAGGCCCCGCCCGAGGCCAGGGCGATGCCGAGCGGCGTCCTCTCGTACAGCACCTGGTGTCCGTAGCGGTGCGAGACGAGCAGGCCCGCGTCGCGCAGCGTCGACAGGTGCGCGGAGACGGACGAGGGCGCGAGGCCGAGGCGGTGCGCGAGGGCCGTGGTGGCGGTCGGTTCCTCCAGGGCGGCCAGCACGGTGGCCCGCCCCCGGCCGAGCAGCCGCACCAGGGCTTCGGGCGTACGGCCGGACGGCTCGGCCCACAGGCCCCCGATGCCGCGCGCGGGATAGACCAGCGCCGGCTGCCAGGGCGGGTCGAAGCCGCTCACCACGTCCGGCCAGGTGAAGACACTGGGCATCAGGACCAGTCCCCGGCCGCCCAGTTCGCGTACGTGCTCTCCCCGCGAGTTGACCGTGAGCCTGCCCGCGTCCCAGGCGACCCGCCGGTCCAGTTCGGGCAGCAGTCCGGCGAGACCCACCTCGGCCAGGCGACGGGAGTGGAAGGCGATGTCGGCCTCCAGAAGGGCCCGGAGCCTCGGCCAGGAGGGTTCCACGAGGGTGTGCCAGGCCGCCTCCATCGTGTCCGCCAGCTCCCGCACGGCGCGGGCGGGGTCGGCGAGCAGCGACCGGCCGGCCGGGGACTCGGCGGCGCCCGGGGTGTCCGCGAGGGACAGCGCGAGCTCGGCCCGCGCGACCTCGGGATCCGTGGCGCGCACGGCGGCGATCTCCTCCTCGAACGTGGCCGCGGGCCCGATCGGCGGCGGCATCAGGCAGTCCGGGCTGTTCCCGCGCTGCGGCATCAGCAGCCACAGGGGCTCCAGGTCCAGCGTGTCCGCCGCCGAGCGGATGCGGCGCAGCCACGCCGGGTGATAGCCCTGCCGTTCCGGGCGCCGCAAGGTGCGTACCGCCTCGTGGGTCTCCCACAGGGGCGACAGCGCGAAACGGCAGTTGAGAAGGTCGTCCTCCCCGAAGTGGAGGTGGTACGGCATCACGCCTCCCGGTGCCTCGGCGAACTTCGACCGCGAAGATTCGGCCCCTGCCGAAACTCTAGGGCGTCCGGCACGGCCGCGCGACGCTGCTGCCCATGCCAGAAGAAACACAGACCGCGACGACGGCACCGGAGCCGCACTCCGTCGGCAAACCCTCGGTCGACGCGCGGGGGAGCGGGTACCGCAGGGCCTTCGCCGTCGGGGAGTTCCGGGTCGTCTTCGCCGCGCACGCCCTGTCGCTGCTGGGCGTCGTCGTCAGCGAGATCGCCCTGACCGTCCTCGTGTACGAGCTGACGGGATCGCCGCTGCTCAGCGCGCTGGCCTTCGCGCTGGGCTTCCTGCCGTACCTCGTGGGCGGGACGCTGCTGTCCGGAGTGGCCGACCGGTTCCCGGCCCGCCGGGTGCTCGTCGTGTGCGACCTCGTGTGCGCCGGATGCGCGGCGCTGATGGCCCTGCCCGCCACCCCCGTCGCCGCGCTGCTCGCGCTGCGGTGCGCCATCGCGGCCGTCTCGCCGGTGTTCAGCGGCACCCGGATGGCCACACTGACCGAGATCCTCGGGGACGGCGACCTGTTCGTGCTCGGCCGCTCCCTGCTGCGGATCGTGTCGCAGAGCGCCGTGCTCGTCGGTTTCGGCCTGGGCGGTGTCCTGCTGGCCTTCGTGCCGCCGCGCGGGGCGCTGGTCATCACCTTCGGCACCTTCCTCGCCTCGGCGCTGCTCCTGCGCCTGGGCACCCGGCGCAGGCCCGCGCGGACCGGCGGCGGACCGCTGATGCGGTACTCGCTCGCCGGCACCCGGCAGGTCCTCGGCGACCGCCGGATCCGGGCGCTGCTGCTCCTGCTCTGGGTGCCGCCGATGTTCGTCGTCGCGCCGGAGGCCCTCGCCGCCGCGTACGCGGACGAGATCGGGGTCGGCACGGCCTGGGTCGGGCTGCTGATGTGCGCGATGCCCATCGGCACGATCGCCGGAGAGCTGTACGCGGGCGCCGCCCTGTCTCCCGCGACCCGCTCCCGGATCGTGCTGCCCCTCGCGGGCTGCGGACTGCTGCCGCTCCTCGCCTACCCCTTCCACCCGGACCTCGGCTGGATCCTGCTCGCGCTGCTGGTCGCCGGGGCGACGGGCGCGTACACCCTGGGGCTCGACCGCTGGTTCGTGGACGCCGTGCCCGGGGAACTGCGCGGGCGGGCCATGACCGTGCACACGGCCGGGCTGATGACCATTCAGGGCGTGGGCATGGCGCTGGCCGGGGCGGCCGCCGAGTTCTGGCCGGTCAGCACGGTCGTGGGCGGGGTCGGCGTGCTCGGCACGGTGTGCTGCCTGCTCCTGGCGGCGGAGGTACGGCGAACGGGCAGGACCGCGGGGGAGGCGGAGGGGAAGGCCGAGGAGAAGGCTGCGAAGAAGAGTGCGGAAGCAGGGTGAGGAAGAAGGGTGAGGAAGCGGGCGAATACCGAAAGGCGAGACGGGGCTGACCACGATATGACCGGCCGGTAGGGTCTTTGCCGTGCCGAAGCCGCTCAGCCTTGCCTTCGATCCCATCGCCCGAGCCGACGAACTCTGGAAACAGCGCTGGGGGTCCGTGCCGTCCATGGGCGCGATCACCTCGATCATGCGCGCCCACCAGATTCTCCTCGCCGAGGTCGACGCGGTGGTCAAGCCGTACGGACTGACGTTCGCCCGGTACGAGGCGCTGGTGCTGCTCACCTTCTCCAAGGCCGGCGAGCTGCCGATGTCCAAGATCGGCGAGCGGCTCATGGTGCATCCGACGTCCGTGACGAACACCGTGGACCGGCTCGTACGGTCCGGGCTCGTCGACAAACGGCCCAACCCCAACGACGGACGCGGCACCCTCGCCTCCATCACCGACAAGGGGCGCGAGGCCTGTGACGCGGCCACCCGCGACCTGATGGCGATGGACTTCGGCCTCGGTGTGTACGACGCCGAGGAGTGCCAGGAGATCTTCGCGATGCTGCGGCCGCTGAGGGTGGCCGCGCACGACTTCGACGAGGAGTGACCCGCGGGGCGGCCGGGCCGGGGGCGCCCGAAGATCGTGCGAATCCGGTGGTTACGCTCGTAGCCATGAAAAAGAGCGTGCTGACCCGCTACCGCGTCATGGCTTACGTCACCGGTGTCCTGCTGGTCCTGCTGGTCCTCGGGATGATCGGCAAGTACGTGCTCGACCTGGACGGTGCCGCGGACTTCACGCGTGTCGTCAGCGTCGCGCACGGGTGGCTGTACGTCGTCTATCTGGTCTTCGCCTTCGACCTGGGGTCCAAGGCGAAGTGGCCGGTGCCGAAGTTGCTGTGGGTGCTGCTCGCGGGCACCGTCCCGACCGCGGCCTTCTTCGTGGAGCGCAAGGTCAGCCGCGAACTGGAGTCCAAGGTCACGGAGGATCCGGGCGCGGTCGCGAAGGCCTAGGGCTTTCCTCGCCCCCGCCGCCCCTACCCGTCCCGTACTCGAGGGCTCCGCCCCCGGACCCCCGGTCCTCAGACGCCGGACGGGCTGAAAGACGTCTTTCAGCCCGTCCGGCGTCTGAGGACGAGCGCGCATGCGCGACAGGGGTCTGGGGCGCAGCCCCAGGGGTGGGTTCCGGACCGGTTCAGGGGTGGGTCGCCGCGCCTGCCAGGCCCAGGAGCAGGACTCGGGTGAAGGACTGGACCCAGGGCTCGTCCACCGGCTCCGCGCTGATCAGCGTCCGATGCACCACCGCCCCCGCCACCATGTCGAAGATGAGATCCACCGTGCGGGCCGCGGAAGAGGGGTCCGACTCCGGCGGGAGCTCGCCGCGGACCTGCGCGCGAGCCCGCCCCTCCAGCACCAGCCGCTTCTGACGGTCGACGACCGACGTGCGGATACGTTCCCGCAGCGCGTCGTCGCGGGTCGACTCGGCGAGCACGGCCAGCAGTCCGCTCTTCGCCTCCGGGCGGGCCAGGATCGCCGCGAACTGGAGCACCACCCCTTCGATGTCCGCCGCGAGAGTGCCCCGGTCGGGCAGTTCCAGTTCGTCGAAGAGGGCCGCCACCGCGTCGACCACGAGTTCGTTCTTGCCCGCCCAGCGGCGGTAGAGCGTCGTCTTCGCGACCCCCGCGCGCGTGGCCACGTTCCCCAGCGTCAGCTTGGACCAGCCGAGTTCCACGAGAGCCGCACGCGTCGCCGCCAGGATCGCCTCGTCGGCCTCGACGCTGCGCGGACGTCCCGTACGGCCCGTACGGGGTGCGGAAGTGCGACTCTGCATGTCGGCGACCATATCCGGACGTTCCGCTGAGGGGGATCGTGTGGACGGGTGAGGGAGATCACCGGGACGGGCTTCCCCCGGCCGTCCCGGCACAGTTACGCTACGGGCCGTAGCGAAAGCGCGACGACCACGCGACGCCAGGTGGGGACCCGGCGTCAGAAACACGTATCAGGACTGGCTTTCACAGCGCTTTTCACACAGGCGCGCGGAGGGGGGAGGATAGACGCATGCAGCCACGGAACATGTCCATGAGCGGAGTCGTCGACCTCGCCGCGGTGAAAGCGGCCCAGGAGGCCAAGGCGAAGGCGGAGCAGGCGCGCGCCGAAGCGGTACGACAGGGGGGCGGGGCCGTTCCCGCCGTGTCCGCGTCGAGTCTCGTCATCGACGTCGACGAGGCGGGTTTTGAGCGGGACGTCCTGCAGCGCTCCACCGAGGTCCCGGTCGTCATCGACTTCTGGGCCGAGTGGTGCGAGCCGTGCAAGCAGCTCAGCCCGCTCCTGGAGCGGCTCACCGTCGAGTACAACGGCCGGTTCGTTCTCGCCAAGATCGACGTCGACGCGAATCAGATGCTGATGCAGCAGTTCGGGATCCAGGGGATCCCGGCCGTCTTCGCGGTGGTGGCCGGCCAGGCACTGCCGCTCTTCCAGGGCGCCGCTCCCGAGGCGCAGATCCGGGGCACCCTGGATCAGCTGGTGCAGGTCGCCGAGGAGCGGTTCGGGCTCACGGGTCTGACCGTGGACCAGGACGGGGCGGGTGCGGGGCCGGACGAGGCCGCGACGGCCCCCGAGATTCCGGTCGGTCCCTACGACGCGCTGCTCGAAGCCGCCGTGCAGGCGCTGGACGCGGGCGACCTGGGCGGCGCGGTCCAGGCGTACAGGAACGTGCTGAGCGACGACCCGGGGAACACCGAGGCCAAGCTGGGCCTCGCCCAGGCCGAGTTGCTCCAGCGGGTGCAGGGCGCGGACCCCCAGCGGGTGCGCAAGGAGGCCGCTGACCGGCCCGGCGACGTGCCGGCGCAGATCGCGGCGGCCGACCTGGACCTGGTGGGCGGTCATGTGGAGGACGCGCTCGGGCGGCTCGTCGACACGGTGGCGCGTACGGCGGGCGACGACCGCGAGGCGGCGCGCGTACGGCTGCTGGAGCTCTTCGAGGTGATCGGTGCCGACGATCCGCGCGTGACGGCCGCGCGCAGGGCGCTGGCCCGCGCCCTGTTCTGACCAGTCGCTAAACGCCGGGACCCGTGATGCCCGGGTGAAAGATTTGCCGACACAGCTACATTGCGACCGCGTTTTACCAAAACTTGGTAAACGCGGTCGCTGTTACTGGGAGTAAGTCCGAGGCGGTGATCTGTCGGATTCCGTCCAATCTTCGATCACTTTGTCACCTCCCTCGGGGCCACCCTCAGTTGTCGGTCGATACCGACGGGTCGTTGTTCGGTTATCCGGCCGTTACTAGCCAGTAACGAACCCCCTTGTGCGGGCGGCGAGAATGCACCACGATCGGCGACGCTCGGTCCATTACCCTCCCCCGACAACCACTCGGGTCAGCGGGTTTTCTTGGGTCCCCACCGAGTAGGGACGGCGGCAGTGGCGCCGGCCCTTGGACAGGGGGGTCTTCGCCGCTCGGCGGAGCCTGTCCGGCAGGTTGTGCGTGAAGTGTTCAGGCGCGACCAGTGGTTGTCGCTCGGGGGTGATCGCCGGTGATTCGGGTGCGTTGCGCGCCTCCGGGTTCGGGCGCTCTCCTTCCCGAGGACGTAGCACTTCTCCCATCCCTGCCCGGCTGAGCCGCCGTCTGGCGGCGGCCAGGGCCGGAGATGTACGTCCGAGAAGGAGGAAATATGGAGTCCCAGGTGCGTGGCGGGACCAGATGGAAGCGGTTCGCCGTCGTCATGGTGCCCAGCGTGGCCGCGACGGCGTGCATAGGCATCGCCCTTGCACAAGGCGCTCTCGCCGCGTCGTTCAGCGTGTCGGGTCAGTCGTTCAAGGTGACGGCGGACCAGTTGGTCGGTACCGGCTTCTCGCAGTACGGAGCCATCGACCAGGGGTACACGCTCAAGGGCGACAAGACGGCGCACCCGGTCGCGGTGTCGGCGTTCAAGTCCGCCTCGATCACGAACATGTGCCAGTCCGTGGTCACCCCGGACATCCCGCTGCTCGGGTCCGTCAGCCTGACGCTGAAGGCGGGCGGCGGCAGCAAGCCGGTAGAGGCCGAGAACCTCTACATCGACGTCGAGGACCTCTCGGCGAACGCGACCTTCACCAACATCGACATCGGTGTTGCTGCCAAGGACGCCAGCAAGGGTCCGGGAATCGCCAAGGGTGACCAGGCGAACCCCTACGGCTTCGCGCAGCAGGCCGACAAGGCCGTGCTGACCGACGTGAAGCAGACGGCGTGGGCGACCACGGCCGGCACCTTCAAGCTCAGCGGCCTGAAGATGTCGCTGTCCAAGGGTGTCAAGGAGTGCTACTAAGCACTCCCTGGGCGGGTGAGGGAGCTTGTGCTGCCTCGCCCGCCCGTCCCCCTACTTCGTAGTACGTGAACCTCTCACAGCAACGCCGTTCCAGGGAGCTGTTTTCCATGAGCGCCGAGACTCCTGCAGGGAATCCTGCCGCGCGCGGTCAAATCACCTACTGGCGGCTGCGGTTCCGTGCCTGGCGTGGTGGCCGCCCGTTCTGGGCCGGCCTGTTCATCCTGCTCGCGGGTTTCCCGATCGCGTACTTCCCGTACGCGAACATTCAGATCGGGCATCTCACGCTGGCCATGGCGACGACCGCGGGTGCCGGTTCGCTCATCATCGGAGTGCTCCTGGGCGTTCTCGGAATCAGCCTCTGGTACCAGAAGCACGTGCGGGTCTTCGCCGGTGTCGCGGCGATCCTGCTCGGGCTGGTCTCCATCCCCGTGTCGAACCTCGGTGGCTTCCTGATCGGCTTCCTGCTGGCCCTGGTGGGCGGCGGGATGGCGGTCGCCTGGGTGCCCGGCGAGGAGACGGCGGGGCAGCGGACCGGGACGGACCGTACGGACAAGGGAGGCGCTCCGCAGGCCGTACCGGCCGACGGGGCGAGCGGGCCGAACGATCTGTCAGGAACGAGCCCCACCGACGGGGCGAACGGGAGGCACAGTGCCGGCTGACGAGGTCCAATACGCGGACTCCGCGGGCGAGACCCGTGAGAGAACCGGGCCGCGGCACGCAGCCCCCAGGAAACCGCTGTTCACCAGGCTGCACGTGCCCGCGGGCAAGGCGATAGCCATAGCGTCGATGCCGACCGCGATCCTCATGGGCATGGGGTTCACACCGACCCTCGCCCAGGCCGACGACAAGCCGTCGGCGAAGAACCTCACGATCGACGAGTACAAGGACTGCGTCGAGGCACTGGACGACAGTGCCAAGGACGACGAGGAGAAGGACGCGTCGGCGACCCCGTCGCCCTCCGCCTCGACCAGCGCTCCCGCCACCGGCGAGGACGAACCCTCGGACGACGACTCCGCGGGCGACGGCTCGACGGGCAACGGCTCTTCCTCGGATTCAGGTTCCGAGGACAAGCCCGAGCCCGAGCCGTCCGCCTCGACGAGCAAGCCGGCCGGGTCGGGGGGCGGGGCGTCCACACCGGCGCCCACCCCCTCGCAGAGCAGCGGCAACGTCCTGGACGAGATCGGCGACGCGCTTGAGGACATCCTCACGCCCGGCGGGAAGGAGACCGCGACCCCCACCGCGGAGCCGTCCGCCACGCCCAGCCCTTCGGCCACGAAGAGCGCCTCGGACCCGGCCGACGACGCGAAGGACACCGTCAAGGACACCGCGGACAAGGCCGAGGACACGGTCAAGGACGTGGCCGGCACGGCGTCCGAGGCTGCGAAGGACGCCACGGAGAAGGCGGAGGACGCGGCCGACGAGGCCACCGCCTCCCCGACGCCCAGCCCGTCCGCGAGCTCCACCACGGACCCCGACGACTGTCCTGCGGCCACTGACGACGAGAGCGGTGTCGAACAGGGCATCCCCGCCCTGGCCGACGACCCCTGGATGCTGGAGGCCAGCTCCCTGACCCTCAAGGGCGCCGACTACCAGGGCATCGTCAAGGTGAAGACGGCCAACGGCTCGGTCAAGAAGGTCCTGAAGTACGTCATCTCCAACGGCACCGACATCGGCGACCTGCACCAGACGGTCGACGACAAGGACGCCGGGGTCCGGTACCACGTCCAGGCGGGCAGCGGTACGACGTCCACCATCAAGAACGGCAAGACGGTCATGTACACGGAGAGCATCTCCGGGAACCTGCTCGGTCTGATCCCGATCACGTTCGACCCGGAGAACCCGCCGCCGCTGAACATTCCGCTGATCTACTTCACAAAGGTGAAGGTCGTCCAGGCCGCCCAGTTCGGCGGCGACCTGACCATCCCCGGGATGAAGCAGTACAACACGCCGCTCGGCTAGAGCCCGGTACGCGACAGTCGGATCGGCAGCACGGCAGCACGGCAGCACGCACTGAGGGCGCCCCCTGTGAACCAGGGGGCGCCCTCAGCGGCGTACGGGAGCGGGTCAGCCGCCCAGGTGGTGTACGCGGACCATGTTCGTGGTGCCGGTGACGCCGGGAGGCGAACCGGCGGTCATCACGACGATGTCGCCGTCGCTGAAGCGGTTGAGCTTGCGCAGCTCGCTGTCGACCAGCTCGACCATCTCGTCGGTGCTGTGCACGAACGGCACGACGTGCGACTCGACGCCCCAGCTCAGCGAGAGCTGGTTGCGGGTGCCCTCGTCCGTGGTGAACGCCTGGATCGGCTGGGCCGCGCGGTAGCGGGACAGCCGGCGGGCGGTGTCACCGGACTTGGTGAAGGCCACCAGGCCCTTGCCGCCCAGGAAGTCCGCGATCTCGCACGCGGCACGGGCGACGGAACCACCCTGCGTACGCGGCTTCTTGCCGGGCACGAGCGGCTGCAGCCCCTTGGAGAGCAGCTCCTCCTCGGCCGCGACGACGATCTTCGACATCGTCTTGACGGTCTCGATCGGGTACGCGCCGACGCTCGACTCGGCGGACAGCATGACCGCGTCGGCCCCGTCCAGGATCGCGTTGGCCACGTCGGACGCCTCGGCGCGCGTCGGGCGGGAGTTGGTGATCATCGACTCCATCATCTGGGTCGCGACGATCACCGGCTTGGCATTGCGCCGGCACAGCTCCACGAGGCGCTTCTGCACCATCGGGACCCGCTCCAGGGGGTACTCGACGGCGAGGTCGCCACGGGCCACCATGACGCCGTCGAAGGCCGCCACGACGGCCTCCATGTTCTCCACCGCCTGGGGCTTCTCCACCTTGGCGATGACGGGGACCCGGCGGCCCTCCTCGTCCATGATCTTGTGGACGTCGTTCACGTCGTGGGCGTCGCGCACGAAGGACAGCGCGACCAGGTCGCAGCCCATCTGCAGGGCGAAGCGCAGGTCGTCGACGTCCTTCTCGGACAGGGCCGGCACGTTCACGGCCGTACCGGGCAGGTTGATGCCCTTGTGGTCCGAGATGACGCCGCCCTCGATGACGATCGTCTTGACGTTCGGGCCGTCGACCTCGACGACCCGCAGCTCGACGTTGCCGTCGTTGATCAGTACCTGGTCGCCCTTGGAGACGTCGCCCGGCAGACCCTTGTAGGTGGTGCCGCAGATCGACTTGTCGCCCGGGACGTCCTCGGTCGTGATGGTGAACTCGTCACCGCGCTCCAGCTCCACGGGACCCTCGGCGAAGGTTTCGAGCCGGATCTTCGGGCCCTGCAGGTCGGCGAGGACGCCGATGGCGCGGCCCGTCTCCCTGGCGGCGGCCCGGACCCGCTCGTAGCGGCCCTGGTGCTCGGAGTGGGAGCCGTGGCTGAAGTTGAAACGGGCCACGTTCATGCCGGCCTCGATCAGCGAGACGAGCTGTTCGTGGGAGTCGACGGCGGGGCCCAGTGTGCAGACGATTTTGGAACGGCGCATGGGGGCGATCCTATCGGTTTGTTTCGCTTCGGAATATTCCGTCTGGCGGAAGATACAAATGGGCGGGTGTGCGCTCAGGCGTGGCCCTGACCGGCTGTTTCCGCGGTGTTCTCCCGGCTGACTTCTCCATCTCTTCCCGGCTTGTTTCCGGCGGCCTCACGCCTCCTCAGGCGCTGCCGTCTCCCACGAGCGCGTACGTCTGGTCGGCGATCTCCAGTTCCTCGTCGGTCGGTACGACGGCCACCGCGACCCTGGCGCCCTCGGGCGAGATCAGCCGCGGTTCGCCGGAGCGCACGGCGTTCAGGGCGCTGTCGACGGCCAGGCCCAGCGACTCCAGGCCCGCGACCGCGGCCTCGCGCACGGGGGCCGCGTTCTCCCCGACCCCGGCCGTGAAGACGACCGCGTCGACCCGGCCCAGTACCGCGTAATAGGCACCGATGTACTTCTTCAGCCGGTGTACGTAGATGTCGAAGGCGAGCTGCGCCCGCGCGCCGTCCTCGCCGCCCTCGTCGATACGGCGGCGGATCTCCCGCATGTCGTTGTCACCGCACAGTCCGATCAGACCGCTCTTCTTGTTGAGCAGAGTGTCGATCTCGTCCGTGGACATTTCGCCAACACGCATCAAATGGAAGATGACCGCGGGATCCACGTCTCCCGAGCGCGTACCCATCACGAGCCCCTCCAAGGGCGTCAGCCCCATGGAGGTGTCCACGCACCGGCCCTTCTCGACCGCCGACGCCGAGGCGCCGTTGCCCAGGTGCAGCACGATGACGTTCACGTCCTCCGGCGCCCGGCCGAGGAGCCGCGCCGTCTCGCGGGACACGTACGCGTGCGAGGTGCCGTGGAAGCCGTACCGGCGGATGCGGTGCTTGTCGGCGGTCTCCACGTCGATCGCGTAGCGGGCCGCGGACTCCGGCATCGTCGTGTGGAACGCCGTGTCGAAGACGGCGACCTGGGGGAGGTCCGGGCGCAGGGCCTGCGCTGTACGGATACCGGTGAGGTTCGCCGGGTTGTGCAGCGGCGCCACCGGGATGAGCCGCTCGATCTCGGCGAGGACCGCGTCGTCGACGACGGTCGGCTGCGTGAACCGCTTGCCGCCGTGCACGACCCGGTGGCCGATCGCGGCCAGCTCGGGGGAGTCCAGGCCGAGCCCGTCCCGGGACAGCTCCTCGGAGACGGCCTTCAGCGCGGCCTCGTGGTCGGCGATCGGCCCGGTGCTCTCGCGGGACTCGCCGCCCGACGCCAGCGGGGTGTGCTTGAGCCGGGAGGTCTCCTCGCCGATGCGCTCGACGAGGCCCGCGGCCAGCCGGCTGCCGTCGCTCATGTCGAGCAGCTGGTACTTCACCGACGAGGAACCGGAGTTGAGGACGAGGACGCGGGTGGCACTCACTGGGCGGAAGCCTTCGGGGTGGGGGACGAGGGGGCGGCGGTGGCCGAGGTGTCCGGGCGGGCGGCGGCCTGGGCCTGGATCGCGGTGATGGCGACGGTGTTCACGATGTCCCCGACGAGCGCGCCCCGGGACAGGTCGTTGACCGGCTTGCGCAGGCCCTGCAGGACCGGTCCGACGGCGATGGCGCCGGCCGAGCGCTGCACGGCCTTGTACGTGTTGTTGCCGGTGTTGAGGTCCGGGAAGATCAGCACGGACGCCTGCCCGGCGACCTTGGATCCCGGCAGCTTGGTCGCGGCCACGGACGGCTCGACGGCCGCGTCGTACTGGATCGGCCCCTCGACGCTCAGATCGGGGCGCCGCGAGCGGACCAGTTCGGTGGCCGTGCGCACCTTGTCGACGTCCGCGCCGGAGCCGGACGTGCCGGTCGAGTACGAGAGCATCGCGATCCGCGGCTCTACCCCGAACTGCTCGGCGGTGGCGGCCGACTGGATGGCGATGTCGGCCAACTGCTCGGCGTCCGGGTCGGGGTTGACCGCGCAGTCGCCGTACACGAGGACCTTGTCGGCGAGGCACATGAAGAAGACCGAGGAGACGATCGACGCCTCGGGCTTGGTCTTGATGATCTCGAAGGCCGGGCGGATGGTGGCCGCCGTGGAGTGCACCGACCCGGAGACCATGCCATCGGCGAGGCCCTCCTGGACCATCAGCGTGCCGAAGTAGTTCACGTCCGAGACGACGTCGTACGCCAGCTCCACGGACACGCCCTTGTGGGCCCGGAGCTGGGCGTACTTCTCGGCGAACCGGTCGCGCAGTTCGGAGGTGTGCGGGTCGATCAGCTGGGCGCCGCCGAGGTCGATGCCGAGGTGGGCCGCCTTCTTGCGGATCTGGTCGAGGGGGCCCAGCAGGGTGAGGTCGCAGACACCGCGGCGCAACAGCACCTCGGCGGTGTGCAGGACGCGCGCCTCGGTGCCCTCGGGCAGCACGACGCGCCGCTTGTCGGCGCGGGCCTGCTCCAGGAGCTTGTGCTCGAACATCATCGGCGTGACGCGGCTGCTGCTGGGCGCGGAGACGCGCTTCAGGAGGCCGCTGGTGTCCACGTACCGCTCGAAGAGGCCGAGGGCCGTCTCCGCCTTGCGGGGCGTGGAGGCGTTCAACTTGCCTTCCATGGCGAAGAGTTCGGACGCCGTGAGGAAGGAACCGGTCTCCACCGCGACCACCGGGGTGCCGGGGGCGAGGCGGGCGGCCAGGGTGAGGACGAGGTCGCTGGGGCGTTCGTTCAGGGTGAGGATCACGCCTGCTATGGGCGGGGTGCCGGCGCTGTGCGCGGCGAGGGCGCCCACCACGAGGTCGGCGCGGTCGCCGGGCGTGACGACCATGCAGCCCGGGGTCAGCGCACCGAGGAAGTTCGGCAGCATGGCGCCGCCGAAGACGAAGTTCAGCGCGTCGCGCGCCAGCCCCGCGTCGTCGCCGAGCAGCACCTTGCCGCCGAGGGCGTGGGTGATCTGGGCGACCGTCGGCGCGGAGAGCGCGGGCTCGTCGGGGAGCACGTAACACGGCACGGGGAGGCGGTCGTCGAGCAGTTCGTGGATGTCGCCGCGGTCGGCGGGGGCGACCCGGTTCACCACCATCGCGAGGACGTCGCAGCCCAGGCCGTCGTAGGCGCGGAACGCGTTGCGGGTCTCCGCGAGGACCGACTCCGAGGTCTGCTTGCGGCCGCCCACGACGGGGATCACGGAGGCGCCGAACTCGTTCGCCAGGCGGGCGTTGAGCGCCAGCTCGTCCGGGAACTGGGTGTCGGCGTAGTCCGTACCGAGGACGAGGACGACGTCGTACTCGCGGGCCACCCGGTGGAAGCGGTCGACGAGCTGCGAGACCAGTTCGTCGGTGCCCTGCTCGGCCTGGAGCGCGGACGCCTCGTGGTAGTCCATGCCGTAGACCGTCGCCGGGTCCTGCGCGAGCCGGTAGCGGGCGCGCAGCAGCTCGAAGAGCCGGTCGGGCCCGTCGTGGACGAGGGGTCGGAACACCCCCACCCGGTCCACCTGACGGGTCAGGAGCTCCATGACTCCCAGCTCGATGACCTGGCGGCCGTCACCTCGGTCGATCCCGGTCACGTACACGCTGCGCGTCACGTGCTCTCCGTTTCCTCCGATAGCGGTACAACGCAGCCGGTATCGTCCGGCTGAGCCCTCTTGACAATACCTCCGGGCATGGATAAGGCGCCCGTCAGGCCGGGGGTGAGCGGCCCCTGTGGACGGGTGTGACGGGCGGGGCCGGTGGGAGAGGTACATGCGGGGGCGCGCGGATGGTCGAGGGGGCGCGAAGGGTGCGGACGGCGCCCCCCTGCGGCCCGTGAAACAATCGGACTGGCTCACAGGTACCACCGGAGACACAGCCCAATCAGCGAGCAGGAGACACAGCACGATGCGCATCGGAGTTCTCACCGCAGGCGGCGACTGTCCGGGACTGAACGCCGTGATCCGGTCGGTCGTGCACCGAGCCGTCACCAACTACGACGCCGAGGTCGTCGGGTTCGAGGACGGCTACGCGGGACTGCTCGAAGGCCGCTACCGCAGCCTCGACCTGGACGCCGTCAGCGGCATCCTCGCCCGCGGCGGCACCATCCTCGGCTCTTCCCGCCTCCAGCGCGACCGCCTCCGCGAGGCCTGTGAGAACGCCCAGGACATGGCGCGCGAGTTCGGTATCGACGTACTGATCCCGATCGGCGGCGAGGGCACGCTGACCGCGGCGCGGATGCTGTCGGACGCGGGCCTGCCCGTGGTCGGCGTCCCCAAGACGATCGACAACGACATCTCGTCGACGGACCGCACCTTCGGCTTCGACACCGCCGTCGGCGTCGCCACGGAGGCGATGGACCGCCTCAAGACGACCGCCGAGTCCCACCAGCGGGTCATGGTCGTCGAGGTCATGGGCCGGCACGCCGGCTGGATCGCCCTGGAGTCCGGCATGGCCGCCGGCGCCCACGGGATCTGCCTGCCCGAGCGGCCGTTCGACCCGGCCGACCTGATCAAGATGGTCGAGGAGCGCTTCGCGCGCGGCAAGAAGTTCGCGGTCGTCTGCGTGGCCGAGGGCGCGCACCCCGTCGAGGGCAGCATGGACTACGGCCACGGCGCCATCGACCAGTTCGGCCACGAGCGCTTCCAGGGCATCGGCACGGCGCTGGCGTACGAGCTGGAACGCCGCCTCGGCAAGGAGGCGAAGCCGGTCATTCTCGGCCACATCCAGCGGGGCGGCACGCCGACCGCGTACGACCGGGTGCTGGCGACGCGCTTCGGCTGGCACGCGGTGGAGGCGGCGCACCGGGGTGAGTTCGGCCGGATGACGGCACTGCGCGGCACGGACGTCGTGATGGTGCCGCTGGCCGAGGCCGTCACCGAGCTGAAGACGGTCCCGAAGGACCGGATGGACGAGGCGGAGTCGGTCTTCTAGGGACGCCCGTCGACTTCCAGGGCCGCCGGGAGTCTCAGCCGTCGCCGTACCTCTCGGCGTCGCGCCGGATCGTCGACCAGAAGCGGTCGACGATCCGCTCCAGGAAGTCCCGGCCCGCGTCGTCGGCGTCGGCTCCCGCCGGGCCGCCGCCGCCCCAGCTCAGGGTCGGCACCATCCGGCCCTGGTACTCGGTGTGCAGGGCCCGCAGCGCGTGTCCCACGATCCGCCGCTCCAGCGTCAGCAGCTTGCCCACCGGGCGGACGTACGCCTGCCAGCGCGTCGTCACCGCGCTGCGCAGCATCATCGCCAGCTTGGGCTCGCGGCCGGTGACCGTGACGAGGTCCTCCAGCGAGAGATCGAGCACCGCGGCGAGCGCCGTCGACTGCCGCTCGCTGCCGCGCCACTCGTCCGCCTCCTCCATCCGTACGTACGCGAGGAGTTCGAGGCCCACGCCCCGTGCGACGTCCTCGGCCGGCAGTCCGCGGGCGATCCGGTGCTCGCGCAAGGTCCGGGGCGCGCCGATGAGTTCACCCGGTGAGCACCACAACACGCCCGCGAGCGCTATCAGTTCGCCGTTGCCCGGAGTGGCCAGGCCCCGTTCCCAGGCGACGACCAGGTCGGGTGTCACATGGGGCAGTCCGAAAGAGGTCCGCATCCCGTACGCGACATGCTCCGGCCCCATGCCGAGAGCGGTACGCAGCTTGCGGGCGGCCGGGGCGTCGAAGGGCGGGGTGGGCTGAGGCGCCGACTGTTGGTGCACGGGCACAACTTATGGCCGCGGGGCTGCGGTGACTACGGTCTGTTCGGCCAGGCTCACGGATTGTGTGAAGCTACTATTTCGGACAGTTGTCCAGGGAACTCGCGCACCGGCCGACGTGTTCGGACCGCGGGCCGCGCGTGGGCGGACGATCGCCGCACATGACCGCCGGGCCGTCCCGGCAAGCGCCATGAGCAGCGTCGACGGGCATATGCGAAAAACGTTCGGCGACGGCGGAGTGCGGGCCTCCGGCGGGTGTGGTGCCGGGGGCGGAATGGTGGCCGTCACCCCCTTCGGCGCCCCTGGCGTGCGCGGTGGCCGCGCGGGGGAGCGGAAACGCGCGGCGCGAACCGTTCGGTACGTGAGGCGTGCGGGGAGGCCGGCGCGTGCCCCGTTCCGCGCTCATCGAGCCCGAGCCGTGTGACGAAGAACACTCTGAGAGATATTACCGCAAAGCAGGATCGAGTTCCTGAATACGGAATTCCTGGATAAAAGCAGCCGCGTTAAATCCGTTTAAGCGCCCGCTATCTCGATGTCGAGCTAATTATCGATCAGGCCGACCGGAAAATAAAGAGGTATAGACAAGAGAAAACCCACCTCCGGAAAGAACTTTCCGGAGGTGGGTTCGATTGGCTCAAGCGGAAGGTTGACCGCTAAATCTCCGCCGAACCGGTGACGGTCTGGGGAAGCGTTCTCACCTTTCCGAACCGTGCCAGTTCCCGCTCCTGGGGGAATCGGTACTGGCGGTACCCGGTGGTGATCAGATCGAGGTCGCGCAGCACTTTGACGGCGTTCTCTATCGTCCCCCGGCTGACGCAGAGGGCCGCGGCCAGGTTGTCCTGCGAGAGCCCTTCGATCATCCGCCCGTGCCTGGAGCAGGGGACGGCGCACCGGTCGAGGAGGTGGACGAAGAGGCCGGCCAGTCTCTCCTCGGGCAGCAGGCTGCGGCGGTTGTAGACGCGCTCGCCCACGACGAGCTGGTCGGTCAGGGCTCTGCCGAGGGCGGAGGCCAGCTGGCTGTTCTGCTCCATGAGGGCACGCATGCGCGCGATCGGCAGGGCCAGCGAGAGGGTCCGGTTGAGGCACTTCGCGGTGGGGGCGTGCAGGTCCTCGTTGAAGACCTCGGCGGCTCCGAGGACCGCTCCGCTCCCGTGTATCCGCACGGTGGTGTCCTCTCCGTACACTGACTCTTCGTACACGCAGCCGGAGAGAACGATGTGGAGCGTCGAGGAGCCGGCCCCTCTCAGCTGTGTGTCGCGGGCGCTCGACCTGGTGGCCAGCAGGGACATGAACTCGTGCCGGTACCGCGGCGAAAGCTGGGACAGGAACGGGTTGAGGTCGATGAGGGCCTGGATCGCGCGGGCCCCGGAGAGGTCGTGTTCGACGAGTCCCGTCTCCTCGTCGAACGCGTACACGGAGTTACCCAGGACCATCGGCTGCAGGCCGTCCTCGTGGTAGCGACGGGGCAGGGGCGGCTTCCCGAAGAGGCGGCTCACGCCACGCCTGCCGTCGGCGCGCAGCTCCGCGTACTCGGTCCTGTCCTGCCATGTCGCCATCAGAGCGTTCCCCCCGATGTGGCGGCTCCGGGCCCGGTGGCCGGTGCGGTGTCGGACGGTCCGGGCGTCGCCGCGCCCGGCGACCCGGCGGGGGTCACCGTGACGGCGGGCGTGGGGGTGGGCGCCGGGGTGGACGGAGCGTCGGGGGCGAGCGGCTCGATTATCCTCGGCAGGACGGCGAGGACGACGGCGAGGGCGGCGAGCGCCGCGGCGATCCGCGCGGGCTTGGACGACAGGAACTTCACGACGAGCACCACGGTGCCGGCGATGATCCCAACGATCATGACTGCTGCTGTCAGGAAATCCATTCCTCTGTTCCTCTTGCTTTGTTGAAGTTTTTTGCTGGTCCAGCGTTGTAAAGCGCATGCAAGAGAGGACCCGAGACCGACTTGGTGGGTCGGCCGAACCGACTGGTGAGGTCAGCTAAAGCCAGTACCGCTCTTGATCGGGCAGGATATAACACAGCCCCGGTGTCACGGAAATGTCATCTCGGGGCAGTGCTTTTCGTCGCCGATTCGTGTAGGACGAGGCAGGATTCGCTGTCCCTAAAATTTGGTGATTACCAACGGGTAGGAACCGAGACTCCCGAAAGTTATGGAATGGGCTGTGCACTCACGCCGTTAGATTCAACGTGCTGACGTTGTGGCTTTGCTGGTCCAGCGGCAGCTCGTCGGGGCTGCCCCGAGGGTGGTGCCTTGGGGGGGCCTCGACCCGGCGATGACGTCTCACCTGCGAGGACGTAAGAGGAATGAAGAGCCTGGACGAGTAGGTGGCGGCGCCCGAGGGTGCCGCCACTGGTCGTTCGGGGGCCCCGGTCCCGCGGTGCGCGGGGAGGGTGCGAGGCTCCGGGGGAGCCGGGAGCCACTCGCGGCGCCCGGCGGCGCTCGCCGTGAGGCACGCCACACGGCGGAGCGCGAACTCCTCCCCGTCCCTGGGGGCCGGGCGAGGTCGTACAGGAGTCGTACAGGGACCGCACAGAGGTCACACAGGGCTACAGAGGGATAACCCTCGGATCATCTGTGGGGGCATGACATGTATAGGTCAACGATGCGACTCTTCCCCCCAGCCACGGCCCCGGTTTCCCCCACAGCCTGCCCGCGGCCACGGTCCCGCACCCCCTGCTCAGCTCGTCCCGGGCAGCACATCCCGTCTGTCCGGGCTGTCACCGGCCGCCGCCCCGCGGCCGTCGCAGTAGGAGTACGAGTGAGACGAATCCCCCGCCAGGCGGCCGCAGCCGGAGCCCTGGTGGCCACCGCCGCCCTCCTCGCCGTCGGTACACAGACGGTCCCCGCCGCCGCCGAGCCCGCCGCCCCCCACCCCGGCCCCGTGCGCGCCGGGGGCCTCACGGCCGAACTCACCCCGGCCCAGCGCACCGCGCTCATCAGGAGCGCGGCGAAGAAGACCGGCGCGACCGCCGACACCCTGGGCCTCGGCGCCAAGGAGAAGCTGGTCGTCAAGGACGTCGTCAAGGACAACGACGGCACGCTCCACACCCGTTACGAGCGCACCTACGACGGGCTCCCGGTCCTCGGCGGCGACCTGGTCGTGCACACCCCGCCCGCCTCCGTGGCCACCGGAACGGTGAGCACCACCTTCGCCGGGAAGCGGACCCTCAAGGTCTCCTCCACCACCGCGACCTACAAGAAGTCGGCCGCCGAGACCAAGGCCCTCAAGGCGGCGAAGGCGCTCGACGCCCAGAAGCCCACCGCCGACAGCGTCCGCAAGGTCATCTGGGCGGGCGACGGCACTCCGAGGCTCGCCTGGGAGACGGTCGTCGGCGGCCTCCAGGACGACGGCACGCCCAGCAGGCTGCACGTCATCACCGACGCGAGCACGGGGGCGAAGCTCCACGAGTTCCAGGACGTCAAGACCGGCACCGGCAACAGCCAGTACAGCGGCACGGTCACGCTGAACACCACGCTGTCCGGGTCGACCTACCAGCTGTACGACACCACGCGCGGCGGCCACCGGACGTACTCGCTCAACAACGGCACCTCGGGCACCGGCACGCTGATGACCGACGCCGACGACGTGTGGGGCACCGGGTCGGGCTCCAACACCCAGACCGCCGGCGTGGACGCCGCCTACGGCGCCCAGACGACCTGGGACTTCTACAAGAACACGTTCGGGCGCAGCGGCATCAAGAACGACGGCGTCGCCGCCTACTCCCGCGTCCACTACAGCTCGGCGTACGTCAACGCCTTCTGAGACGACGACTGCTTCTGCATGACGTACGGGGACGGCTCGGGCGGCACCCACGCGCTGACCTCGCTCGACGTGGCCGGCCACGAGATGAGCCACGGTGTCACCTCCAACACCGCGAACCTCAACTACACCGGTGAGTCCGGCGGGTTGAACGAGGCGACCTCCGACATCTTCGGTACCGGCGTCGAGTTCTACGCCGCCAACAGCAACGACGTCGGCGACTACCTCATCGGCGAAGAGATCGACATCAACGGCGACGGCACCCCGCTGCGCTACATGGACGAGCCCGACAAGGACGGCGGCTCCTCCGACAGCTGGTACTCGGGGATCGGCAACCTCGACGTCCACTACTCCTCGGGCCCCGCGAACCACATGTTCTACCTGCTCTCCGAGGGCAGCGGCAGCAAGGTCGTCAACGGTGTCTCGTACAACAGCCCGACCTCCGACGGTGTCGCCGTCGCGGGCATCGGCCGCGCCGCCGCCCTGCAGATCTGGTACAAGGCGCTGACGACGTACATGACGTCGACGACCAACTACGCGGGCGCCCGCACCGCCGCCCTGAACGCCGCGACCTCTCTGTACGGGGCCAACTCGACCCAGTACGCGGGTGTCGCGAACGCCTTCGCCGGGATCAACGTGGGCAGCCACGTCACCCCGCCGACCGGTGGCGTCACCGTCACCAACCCGGGCAGCCAGTCCTCCGTCGTCGGCACCGCGGTCAGCCTGCAGATCTCGGCCGGCAGCAGCAACAGCGGCTCACTGTCCTACGCGGCCACCGGCCTGCCCACCGGCCTGTCGATCAGCTCCTCCGGCGCGATCACCGGGACCCCGACCGCCGCCGGTACCTACAGCACCACGGTCACCGTCACCGACAGCACCGGCGCCACCGGCACCGCGTCCTTCACCTGGACCGTCAGCTCGACCGGCGGCGGCACCTGCGCCTCGGCGCAGCTGCTCGGCAACGCGGGCTTCGAGTCCGGCAGCACCACCTGGACCGCGACCAGCGGTGTCATCACCAACGACACCGACCAGGCGGCCCACGGCGGTTCGTACAAGGCCTGGCTCGACGGGTACGGGTCCTCGCACACCGACACGCTGTCCCAGTCGGTGGCCATCCCCTCCGGCTGCAAGGCCAGTTTCACCTTCTGGCTGCACATCGACAGCGCTGAGACGTCCACCAGCACCGCCTACGACAAGCTCACCGTCACCGCGGGCTCGACCACCCTGGCCACCTACTCGAACCTCAACAAGGCCACGGGGTATGTCCAGAAGACCTTCGACCTGTCCTCGTACGCCGGTTCCACCGTCGCCCTGAAGTTCAGCGGAGTGGAGGACACCTCACTGCAGACCAGCTTCGTCGTCGACGACACGGCCGTCACGACCAGCTGACACGGGCTCCGAGCCCTGGGCGGGGCGGTCAGCCCTTGACCGCCCCGCCCAGCGCGAACCCTCCGCCCAGCTTCCGCGCCACCAGCACGTACAGGAGGATCACCGGTGTCGAGTAGATGATCGAGAACGCGGCCAGCTGTCCGTAGACCACCGTCCCGCGGTTTCCGAAGAAGTCGTTGATGCTCACCGACGCGGGCATCTGGTCGGGCGAGAGCAGCAGCATGAAGGGGACGAAGAAGTTCCCCCACATCGCCACGAACGAGAAGACGGTCACCACCGCGATGCCCGGTCCCATCAGGGGCAGCACGACGCGCAGCAGCGACTGGAACGACGAGGCGCCGTCCGTCCAGGCCGCCTCCTCCAGCTCCTTCGGTACGCCGTCCATGAAGTTCTTCATCAGCCAGATGGCGAACGGCAGTTGGGACGCGGTGAAGAAGAAGATCGTGCCCTGCATGGTGTCGATCAGGTTCACCTGGACGAACAGCGCGTACACCGGAACCATGATCGCCGTGATCGGCAGGCTGGTCGCGAAGATGATCGTGAGGAGGAACGGGCGGTTCAGACGGGACCGGAAACGGGAGAGCGGATACGCGGCCAGCGCCGCGCAGACCACCGTCAGCAGCGTCGCGCAGCCGCACAGGATCAGGCTGTTGAGCAGCGGTGTGAACGTGATGTCCGGCTTCAGGACCGCGTCGAAGTTGTCGAGCGTGACCCCGTCGGGCAGGTTCACCTTCAGCTCGGCGTGCGGGTCCAGGGAGGACAGGATCACCCACGCCAGCGGCAGGACGAAGGTCGCCGCGACGAACAGCAGGCCCGCGTCGGCCGCGTAACGGCGGTTGGCGCGGCGGGTGTTGAGTGTCGTACGTGCTGCCATCTCAGACCTCCGTCCGCAGCAGGCGCAGATAGACCAGGGAGAAGAGGGAGCCGACCACCAGCAGCAGGAGGGCCACGGCGGTGCCGTAGCCGATCATGCTCTTCTGGAAGGCCTGCTCGTACATGAAGAGCGGGAGGGTCTGGCTGCGGTTTCCCGGGCCGCCTCTCGTCATGACCCAGATCAGACCGAAGACCGACAGGGTCTGCAGGGTGTTGAGCATCAGGTTCGTGCCGATGGAACGGCGGATCATCGGCAGCGTGATGTGCCACATCCGGCGCCAGCCGCCCGCGCCGTCCACCTCCGCCGCCTCGGTGATCTCCTTCGGGATCTCGTTCAGGGCGGCCGAGTAGACCAGCATCGAGAAGGCCGTCCCGCGCCACACGTTCGCGAACGACACCGCCAGGATCGGCAGCGTGAACAGCCAGTTCTGCGACGGGAGACGGAGCCAGTCGAGGATCGCGTTCAGGGTGCCCTCGCGCCGGAAGAAGGCGTAGAGGAGGAAACCCGCCACGACCTCCGGGAGCACCCAGGCCGTGACGACGATCCCGCCCGTGAGTGTCCGGATCGGCTTCGACGCGCGCTGCATCAGCGCGGCCAGGGCCAGGCCCAGCGTGTTCTGGCCGATGATCGAGCTGAGGACCGTGAAGACGAGCGTCAGCCAGACGGCGTTGAGGAACGCCTCGTCCTTGAAGGCGGTACGGAAGTTGTCGAAGCCGGTGAAGGACGACTCGGCCTGGCCGGTGAGCTGGAGATCGGTGAAGGCGATGTAGGCGCAGTACGCGATCGGCCCCGCGAGGAACAGGAGCAGCAGGACGACGGCGGGGGAGACGGGCAGCGCGCGCAGCAGGGCACGGCGGGCATCGCGGTGGCGGCCGGACGGGGGCGGTGCGGCGGCCGGGCCCGGGGCGGTCTTCACCAGGCCCGGGCCCGCGGGGGGTGCGGTGGTCATGAGCGGCCGGTCACTTCTTGATGACCTGGTTGTCCGTGACCGACTTCAGTTCCTCGTCGTAGTTCTTCGCCGCCTCCGCGACCGAGCTGTCGCCCGTTGTCACGCCCTCCATCGCCTCCTGGATGGCCGTGGAGACCTTCGGGTACGCGGGGTAGGCGGGGCGGTAGTGCGTGCTCGACACCAGATCCGTGAAGAACTTGATGCCGGGCTGCGCCTGCACGTACGCCGGGTCCTCGGCCACGTCCGTGCGGACCGCGATCCCGGAGTTGGCGATGTACCACTTCTGGGCGTTCGCCTTCGTCTGCATCGTCTTGACGAACTCGAAGGCCAGGTCGGGGTTGGCCGCCTTGCTCGGGACCGCCCAGGTCCAGCCGCCCGACATGCTCACCTTGCCCGGTGACTGGCCGGCCTGCGTCGGCATGTACGCGAGGCCCAGCTTCTCGGACCACTCCGGCCACTCGTGGCCGCTGCCCTCCTGCCAGTCCTGCGGCAGCCAGGAGCCGTCCAGGTTGATGCCGAGCTTGCCCTCGGGGAGGAGTTCACCGCGGACGCTGGTCGCGAAGTTGGGGTCGAGGGCGTCCGAGACGTCCGGGCCGAGCTTGTCCTTGAAGACCGTCTCGACGAACTGCAGCGAGTCCTTGAACCCCTGGCTGCCCGTGATCCACTTCTTGGACGCCGTGTCGTACAGCGGGCTCTCGGTGGCACCGGTGGCCGTCCCGTACAGGAGCATCTCGAAGCCCTGCATGGTGGCCGCCTCACCGGCGGGCTTGCCCGTGTACACGTTCATCGGGGTGACGCCGGGGACCTTCTCCTTGATCGTGCGGGCCGCGTCGAGGATGTCGTCCCAGGTCTTCGGCTGCCAGTTCGCGGGCAGCCCGGCCTGCTTGAAGATGCCCTTGTCGAACCAGAGGCCGCGGGTGTCCGTGCCGTCCGGGACGCCGTACGTCTTCCCGTCCTCCGCCCGCGCCGCCGACTTCGCCGTGTCGATGAACTGGCCCCAGTCGTCCCACTTGTCGAGGTACGGGTCCAGGGGCTTGAGGTAGCCGCTCGTGATGTCGGAGTTGATGAGGAACGTGTCCTCGTAGACCAGGTCCGGCGCGGTCTTGGGGGAGCGGAGCATCTGCTGGAGCTTCGTGTAGTACTCCGAGTCCGGGGCCTTGATCGGGACGAGCTTGACCTTCTTGTCCGGGTTGGCCTTCTCGAACTGGTTCTTGATGTCCGCGAGATACGTGTCCATGACACGTACGGAGTTGTCCGTCGACTGTTTGTAGGAGATCTCCACGGTGTCCGGATCACTGCCGGAGCCGCTGCCGCAGGCGGTGAGCGCGGATGCGGTGAGCAGGGTCGCGAGAAGGAGCGGAGTGGGGGTGGGACGCACGGGTACGACCTCCTGCCGGCCGACGTCTTTGTGGCCGTTGTTCGATGGCCCGAACGTAAGAGGAGTGGTCGCGTCAGGTCAATGACCTTGCGCGACTGCTCAGTTACGGTCGTGTCTCATCTGCCCTGTCGCGGCCCGTCGTGAGCCCGTAACGCCGTGTAGTCCCGCATATGGCCTGATTGTTCGACCCGCTGAACCGGTCAACCCTTCACCCATCGGTACTGCAGCTCCGGCCGGCCCACCTGTCCGTACTGAGGACTGCGCCCCGCCCGTCCCGCGTCGACCAGATGTTCCAGATACCGCCGGGCCGTGATCCGCGAGATGCCGACGGCCTCCGCGACGCCCGTCGCGGTCAGCCCCTCCGGGCAGTCGCGCAGCGCCCGGGTGACCTTCTCCAGGGTGGGCGAGCTGAGCCCTTTCGGCAGCGCGGCCGGGCCGGGCGCCCGGAGCGTGGCGAGGGCCCGGTCGACCTCGTCCTGGCCGCTGGCCTCACCGGCCGCGGCGTGGAACTCGGCGTAGCGCACGAGCCGGTCCCGGAGGGTGGCGAAGGTGAACGGCTTCAGTACGTACTGCACGACTCCCAGCGACACACCCTCCCGTACGACCGTGAGGTCGCGCGCGGACGTCACCGCGATCACGTCCGCGTGATAACCGGCGGCGCGCAGCGAGCGGGCCAGCTGCAGACCGTGGACGTCCGGCAGATGGAGGTCGAGGAGAAGGAGGTCCACGGGCGTGCGGTCCAGCGCCCGTCTGGCCTCAGCGCCCGTGTGCGCCTTGCCGACCGCGACGAATCCGGGCACCCGTCCCACGTACAGGACGTGCGCGTCCGCCGCGACGGGGTCGTCCTCGACGACCAGGACGCGGATGTCCGGGGCGGGGGAAGGCGTGCTCATGGGGTGCCTCCGTGCGGCGTCGGCTCATGCGCGGGCCCGGCCCCGGGCTCCGGCCCCGGCTCGGACCCTGCGTCGGGCCCTGGCTCGGGTCCTGGCTCGGGTCCTGCACCGGGCCCCGGCTCGGGCCCCGGCGCGGACACCGCTCCGGATCCGGGTGCGGAACCGGTTTCGGGTCCGGCGTGGACACTAGTCCCTTCCTGGGGCTTTTCCGCCGGGAGAGGCAGTGGCAGCGGCAGCCGCGCCTCGAAGGACGCGCCGCCGCCGGGGGCCGTCGTCACGGTCAGCGTGCCGTCGTGCCGGGCCACCACCTGCCGTACGAGCGCCAGACCGAGCCCGCGCCCGCCGGGCCCCGCCGGCTTCGTGGACCAGCCGCGCTGGAAGACCTCCTCCGTGTGGGCCGGATCCACCCCCGCCCCGGTGTCGACGACCCGCAGGACCAGGCCCTCCGTGTCCGCGAGCGCGGTGACGGTGACCCGGGCGCCCACCGAGCCCTGCGCCGCGTCCACGGCGTTGTCGATCAGATTGCCCAGCACCGTCACCAGATCACGCGCGGTCAGGGAGACCGGCAGCAGGCCGTCGTCGATGCTGCTGTCCTCGGAGACCACCAGCTCGACACCGCGCTCGTTCGCCTGGGCCGTCTTGCCCAGCAGCAGCGCCGCGAGAACCGGCTCGCTGACCGCCGCGACGACCTGGTCGGTCAGCGCCTGGGCCAGCTCCAGCTCGGCCGTGGCGAAGTCGACGGCCTCCTCGGCCCGGCCCAGCTCGATCAGCGAGACGACCGTGTGGAGCCGGTTCGCGGCCTCGTGGGCCTGCGAGCGCAGCGCCGTGGTGAAGCCCCGCTCGGAGTCCAGCTCGCCCATCAGGGACTGCAGTTCGGTGACATCGCGCAGGGTCACGACCGTGCCCCGGCGTTCGCCGCCCGACACCGGCGAGGTGTTCATGACCAGCACCCGCGACTCGGTGAGATACACCTCGTCCACCCGCGGCTCCCCCGACAGCAGCGCCCCCGTCAGCGGAGCCGGCAGCTCCAGCTCGGCCACCGAGTGGCCCACCACGTCGGCGCCCACCCCGAGCAGCTCACGTCCGCCGTCGTTGATCAGCGCCACCCGGTACTGCCCGTCCAGCATCAGCAGTCCCTCGCGCACCGCGTGCAGCGCGGCCTCGTGATAGTCGTGCATCCGGCTCAGCTCGGCCGCGTTCATCCCGTGGGTGGAGCGCCGCAGCCGGGCGTTTATGACGTACGTACCCACGGCGCCCAGGGCCAGCGCGGCGGCGGCGACGCCGAACAGGGCCTTGACCTGGCCCTCGACGCGCTGGCTGATCTCGTCGACCTTGATCCCCGCGCTGACCAGACCGACTATCCGGCCACCGTCACGGATCGGGGTGACCGCCCGCACGGACTCGCCGAGGGTCCCGGTGTACGTCTCGGTGAAGGACTGGCCGAGGAGCGCCCGGTCCGTGTGTCCGAGGAAGTGCTTGCCGATCAGCTCCTCGTTGGGGTGGGTCCAGCGGATGCCCCCGGGGTTCATGATCGTGACGAAGTCGACCTGCGCGCCGCGCGTCACCGCCTGCGCGTACGGCTGGAGCGTCCTCGTCGGGTCCTCGGTGCGGATGGCCTCCCGTACCGAAGGGGAGTCGGCGACGGAACGGGCCACTCCCATGGCCTGGCGGCCCGCCGCGTCCTCGGCCTGGCTGCGGTCGCTGACGTACGTGAAGAGCGCGCAGCCCGCGACCACGACGGCGACGAGCACGGCCTGCATGGCGAAGAGCTGGCCGGCCAGGCTGCGCGGTCGGGGGGCACGGGGTAGGCGCATGCGCACAGTCTGCCTGGCTGGAAATGTGTGAACGAAATGAACGGAAGGGTGACCGCCCTCACACGCTGGGAGATAGTCACCGACAACCCCCGGACGTGAGCCGCACGCCGGATGATGCCGACGACGTCGTCAAGGAGGGCAGCCGTGACCAGCACACCCGATACGGCACCTGCCGCTCCCGCCGCAAAGCGGGACCGCACCCACTATCTGTACATCGCGGTGATCATCGCCGTGGCCGCCGGTATCGCGGTGGGGCTGATCGCCCCCGATTTCGCCGTGAAGCTGAAGCCGATCGGTACCGGCTTCGTGAACCTGATCAAGATGATGATCTCGCCGATCATCTTCTGCACGATCGTCCTGGGCATCGGCTCGGTACGCAAGGCCGCCAAGGTCGGCGCGGTGGGCGGCATCGCGCTCGGCTACTTCGTGGTCATGTCGTTCGTCGCACTGGCCATCGGCCTGGTCGTCGGCAACATCCTGGAGCCCGGGACGGGCCTCGCGGTGACCGACGCGATCAAGGACGCGGGCCAGGGACAGGTCGTCGAGGCCAAGAACACCGAGGAGTTCCTGCTCGGGATCATCCCCGTGACGATCGTCTCCGCGTTCACCGGCGGCGAGGTCCTGCAGACCCTGCTCATCGCGCTGCTCACCGGCTTCGCGCTGCAGGCCATGGGCTCGACCGGTACGCCGATCCTGCGCGGCATCGAACACATCCAGCGTCTGGTCTTCCGCATCCTCGCCATGGTGATGTGGGCGGCGCCCATCGGTGCGTTCGGCGCGATCGCGGCGGTGACCGGCTCGGCGGGTGTGGACGCACTCAAGAGCCTCGCCGTGCTGATGCTCGGCTTCTACGTGACCTGTTTCCTCTTCGTCTTCATCGTGCTCGGCGCGATGCTGCGGATCGTGGCGGGCCTGAACATCTTCCTGCTGCTCAAGTACCTGGGCCGGGAGTTCCTGCTCATCCTCTCCACCTCCTCCTCCGAGTCCGCGCTGCCGCGGCTCATCGCGAAGATGGAGCACCTGGGTGTCAGCAAGCCGGTGGTCGGCATCACCGTCCCGACCGGCTACTCCTTCAACCTCGACGGCACCATGATCTACATGACCATGGCCTCGCTGTTCATCGCCGACGCCATGGGTACGCCGATGTCGATCGGTGAGCAGATCCCGCTGCTCCTCTTCCTGCTCGTCGCCTCCAAGGGCGCGGCGGGTGTCACCGGCGCGGGTCTGGCCACCCTGGCGGGCGGTCTCGCGTCCCACAAGCCGGCGCTGGTGGACGGCATCGGCCTGATCGTGGGCATCGACCGCTTCATGAGCGAGGCGCGCGCCCTGACGAACTTCGCGGGCAACGCCGTGGCCACGGTCCTCATCGGTACGTGGACCAAGGAGATCGACCGGCCCCGGGTCGACGAGGTGCTCGCGGGGCGGATTCCGTTCGACGAGACGACGCTGCTCGACGAAGGACACGGGGGTCTCACCGACGGGGACGGGTCGTCCGGCTCGGCCGATGTGCCGGAGCAGCCCGGGTCCGGGGACAAGGCCTTGGCGAAGGCCTAGTCGCTGCCCGAAGCAAGCCATCTCCCTCCCCCGCCCGCCGGCGGTCGCCCCAGGTTCCCCCACCTGGGCGACCGCCGGCGGTTTGCGTGGGCGGGCGGGGCCGGCGGGTGCGGCCCCGGTGGGGGGTGGGGGCGCCCGCGCCGTTCCCCGCGCCCCTAAAGACAAAAGACTGCGCCGTTCCCCGCGCCCCTGAGGGGCGCGGCCCCACTTTCAAGGGGCGCTGGGAACGGCGCGGGCAACCCCCACCGGGCCGCGGGTGGGGACCTCGGTCAGGAGGTGCGGCCGAGGGTGGAGGTCACCGCGGTCGGGAGCCAGTCGTGGACCTTGGTGAAGGCGAAGCCGAGCCGCGTGGCCCGCGCGTTGTCCATTCCGTACGAGCGGGTGAAGGACAACGGCGAGAACCTCCCACCCACCACACGACGCAGAACCACCTTCCCGCCAGGGAGATGCGAGGCCACCACCTCGCACAGTTCCTCGGTGCCGAGCACCCCGGAGGACGCCGCGTTCACCACCCCGGTGAATTCCTCGCCCACCGTCCACGCGAGAAAGTTCGCGATCTCCTCGACATGGATGTACGTCGCGGGACGGTTCACCACCGGCACAGCGATCGGCTCGCCCGACCGGATCCGCTCCGCGTAGTGCGCGAGCCGCCCCGTGAAGTCGTCGTCACCGCCCAGCACATGGGCGACCCGCACGGCCACACAGGGAAACGCCGCGCCCCCCGCCCCCGCCGCGAGCACCGCCTCGGCCTGCCGCTTGCCCTCCCCGTAGTGCGTGTCGAGGAACTCCGGGTCGTTCCAGGGGAGTCCGAGGTCGACGCGGACCGTACGCGGATCGACGGCGTCCTCGCTCACGAGGTCCGCCGAGTCCAGGTGCTCGTACACCTCGACCGTGGACGTCATGACGTACCGCCGGGTGCGTCCCGCGAAGACCCGGCTGGCGATCGCCGCCTGTACCGGGGTGTAGCAGACCTGGTCGACGACGACGTCGAAGGTGCGGGAGCCGAGCGCCCGCTCCAGGGACTCCTCGTCGTCGCGGTCGGCGACGAGATGGATCGCCCCGGCGGGCGGTGCCGCCGACCCCCGATTGACGACGCTCACCCTGTCCCCGGCGGAAAGCAGCCGGGCGATCAGCCGCTTGCCGAAATACCGGTTGCCGCCTATGACACACACGTCACGCACGCTGCCCCCTTTTCCTGAATCCCCGGCCGGACCGGACCTGCGGTCATAATTCTCGTGGCGTACGAGGGCGGTCTGAAGGGGGAGACATGGGAGATCCGGTCGCGGCACCGAAAGAACCACGGCATTCGCGAGCCGGCGCCGCCGAAACGTCGGTGGGCTTCGACGTGCTGGACCGGCAGATCCTGGAGCTGCTGCAGAGCGACGGCCGGATCAGGCTCAGCGAGCTGGGCCGCCGGGTGAGGCTGTCCCCGGCGGCGGTCGCCGAACGCGTCCGCCGTCTGGAGTCGGCCGGCGCCGTCACCGGCTACGGCGCCCACGTGTCGCCGGCCCGCCTCGGCTACGGCATCCAGGCCTTCGTCCGGGTCGACCCGCACGGCGGCTACACGCTGAAGCACCCGAGGACGCTGGAGCTGCTGGCCCGCCCCGAGATCACCGAGGCCCACCACGTCGTCGGTGAGGACTGCTGGATCCTCAAGGTCGCGGTGGAGGACACCGTCCACCTGGAGGACGTACTGGAGCAGACCGCGGCCCTGGGCCGTACGACGACGTCGATCGTGCTGTCGTCCCCGGTGGAGCGCAAACCGCTGCTGCCGCCCGTCACTCGCTGACCGTCTGCTCCGACCTGGGCTTCTTGCCTTGACGTGGGCGTCAAGGACTACCGTCCTGGCATGCGAATCGGCGAGCTGGCGGAGCGGGCCGGGACCACCACTCGGACGCTCAGGTACTACGAGTCGCGGGGGCTGCTGCCCGCGCGGCGGGGGAGCAACGGGTACCGGACGTACGACGAGGACGATCTGAAACTGCTGCGGCAGATCAGGACGCTGCAGGACTTCGGGTTCGACCTGGAGGAGACGCGGCCCTTCGTGGAGTGTCTGCGGGCCGGTCATCCAAAGGGCGACGCCTGTCCGGCCTCGCTCGCCGTGTACCGGCGCAAGCTCGGCGAGCTCGACGCGCTGATCGGCGAGCTGCGGTCGGTACGCGAGCAGGTCGGCGGGCAGTTGGCGCGGGCCGAGCGGGCGATGGGCGGGCTGGCGTCCGAGGCGGCGGTTCCGGGTGGTCCGGAACCGGTGTGTGAGCTGGGAGGGGAGACGCGGTGATCAAGGCGGCAGGTGTGGCCGAGGTGACGGACGCGGATTTCGAGGCGGAGGTGATCGGGGCGGAGCTGCCCGTGCTGGTGGAGTTCACCGCGGACTGGTGCCCGCCGTGCCGGCAGATCGCGCCGGTGCTGAGCGCCATCGCCTCGGAGGAGGGCGACCGGCTCAAGGTGGTGCAGCTGGACGTGGACACGAATCCGGAGACCACGAACGCGTACGGGGTGCTGTCGATGCCCACGCTCATCGTGTTCCGCGACGGGCAGCCGGTGAAGTCGATGGTGGGTGCCCGGCCCAAGCGGCGGCTCCTCGAAGAGCTGGCGGACGTGATCTGACCGGGACGGAATAAAGAAATCCCCCGTCGGCAATTGCCGACGGGGGATTTCTTTGCGTATATTGAATGGTTCGCGACTTGCGTAAAGCGGGTCACGAAGAAGTTCACTGTTCGCAGTATATCCGGCCGGGAGTGGAATTGTCAAACAGGGCCTCGAACACAGACACAGACACAAACTCGACCAACGGATTGCCGGACGATGAATTGCGCGGCGAGCAGGAATTCATCGACGGTCTGTACGCGCGCGTCGACGCACTGCGCGGCGGAACCGAGGCCTCGGTGACGGACGCCCTCGCGCAGGGCAGCACACCCATGCAGGCCCGCCTCGAACGGGACGTCCTGGTCGCCGAACGCTCCGGCCTGCTCGCCGCGCTGAACGCGGTGGACGGCTCCCTCTGCTTCGGCCGGATCGACCTCACCACCTTCCCCGACGCCCCCGACGCCCCCGAGTCCTCGGACCCCTCCGGCTCCGCCGGTCTCACCCACCACATCGGCCGTATCGGTATCCGCGCCGACGACGTCGAACACACCCCGATCCTGATCGACTGGCGGGCCCCGGTCGCCCGCCCCTTCTACCTCGCCACCGGCCACACCCCCATGGGCCTGCGCCGCCGTCGGCACATCACCACCGAGGGCCGTGCCGTCACCGCCCTGCACGACGAGATCCTCGACCTGGGGGACCGGCTGCGCACGGGACACGAGGACCCGACCGGCGACGCCGTGCTGCTCTCCGCGCTCAACTCCGCGCGCACCGGCCGTATGAGCGACATCGTGCAGACCATCCAGGCCGAGCAGGACCGCATCATCCGCGCCCCGCACCGCGGAATCCTGGTGGTGGAGGGCGGCCCCGGCACCGGCAAGACGGCGGTGGCGCTGCACCGGGCCGCCTACCTCCTCTACGAGCACCGCGAACTGCTCGCCAAGCGAGCCGTCCTGATCGTCGGCCCGAACCCCGCCTTCCTCGGCTACATCGGCGAGGTACTGCCCTCGCTCGGTGAGACGGGCGTCCTGCTGGCGACCGTCGGCGAGCTGTACCCCGGGGTGCGGGCGAGCGCCTCCGACACCCCGGAGGCCGCCGCGGTGAAGGGCCGCGCCGACATGGCCGACGTCCTCGCCGCCGTCGTGCGCGACCGCCAGTCCCTGCCCGACCCGGTGATCGCCATCGAGCACGACCGGGACATCCTGATGCTCGACGCCGGTCTCGTACGCGTCGCCCGCGACCGCACCCGCGAGGTGCGGCTGCCGCACAACGTGGCCCGCGAACACTTCGAGGGCCACATCTTCAACACCCTCACCGACATGCTCGCCGAGCGGATCGGCACGGACCCCTTCGACGGCACGAACCTGCTCGACCCCAGTGACATCACCCAGATCCGCGACGATCTCGCCGAGAACCCCGAGGTCTGGGCGGCCATCGACCAGTTGTGGCCGCGCGTCACCCCGCGGCGCCTCGTCGCGGACTTCCTCGCCGAGCCCGACGCGTACCTCACCGAGGAGGACGCCGACGCCGTCCGCCGTCCGGTCACCCGGGCCTGGACGACCTCCGACGTGCCCCTCCTCGACGAGGCGGCCGAACTCCTCGGCGAGGACGACCGGGTGACGAAGGCCGCCGCCGAGCAGGAGCGGGACCGGCAGGTCGCCTACGCGCAGGGCGTGCTCGACGTCTCCTACGCGTCCAGGACGTACGAGTTCGAGGACATCGACGCCGAGGACGCGGAGGTCCTGTCGGCGCACGACATCATCGACGCCGAGCGGATGGCCGAACGCCACGAGGAGGACGACCACCGCAGTGCCGCCGAGCGGGCCGCCGCCGACCGGACCTGGGCGTTCGGGCACATCATCGTCGACGAGGCGCAGGAGTTGTCGCCGATGGCCTGGCGGCTGCTGATGCGGCGCAGTCCCACGCGGTCGATGACGCTGGTCGGCGACCCGGCCCAGACGGCCGAGGCGGCGGGCGTCGGCTCCTGGTCGGAGATCCTCTCCCCTTACGTCGAGGACCGCTGGGAGCACACCCGGCTCGCGGTCAACTACCGCACGCCGTCCGAGATCATGGACGTGGCGGCGGCCGTTCCGCGGGCCGAGCGGCCCGACTTCGAGCCGCCCAGTTCGGTGCGGTCCACGGGGGTACGGCCCTGGGCGCGGGAGAGTTCCGAGCTGGCCGGTGCGGTGGAGAAGGCCGTCGCCGAGCTGGCTCCCGCCGAGGGGCGGCTCGCGGTGATCGCGCCGCGGGAGCTGCATGGGGTGCTGGCCGGGCGGCTCGACGGGGTTGTGGCGGGGGAGTCGCCCGATCTGACCCGTGGGGTCGTGCTGCTCGACCCGCGTCAGGCGAAGGGGCTGGAGTTCGATGCGGTGCTGGTGGTGGAGCCGGCCCGTTTCGGAACGAGTGACCTCTATGTGGCGTTGACCCGGGCCACGCAGTCGCTCGGCATCGTCCACGCGGAGCCGTTGCCGAAGCCGTTGCAGGAGGCTCTGCCGCCCACCACCTGACCTTCCTCCGCCCCCGCCGCCCCTACCCGTTCCCGTCCCGCATGGGGGCTGCGCCCCCTCGCCCCCGTTGTCCTCAAACGCCGGACGGGCTGAAAGACGTCCGCCGGTCCGGCTGCATCTCAGCCCGTCCGGCGTTTGAGGACCGGGGGTTCGGGGGCAGCGCCCCCGAGTCGGTGACGGGACGGGTAGGGGCGGCGGGGGCGAGGAAAGGGGGCTTATGCCGGGCGGAGCCACACCGTGGAGAGGGGTGGCAGGGTCAGGCGGATGCTGGCCGGGCGGCCGTGCCAGGCCAGGTCGTCCGGCTTGACGGCCCCGGCGTTCCCCACGTCACCCCCGCCGTACCGCCCCGCGTCGGTGTTGAGCACCTCGTGCCAGGCGGTGACGTCATCGGGCACCCCGAGCCGGTACTCGTGCCGCACGACGGGCGAGAAGTTGGACACGGCGAGCAGCGGCGAGCCGTCGGCGGCATGCCGCAGGAAGGCGAAGACGTTGTCCTCGGCGGCATCCCCGGCGACCCACCCGAACCCGTCGGGGTCGGTGTCGAGCTCCCAGAGCGCCGGCACCTGCCGGTACACCGTGTTGAGGTCCCGGACGAGGTCACGCACACCCCGGTGGTCGGCCTCCGCGCCGTACGCCGGGTCGAGGAGCCACCAGTCGGGCCCGTGCGCCTCCGACCACTCGGCGCCCTGGGCGAACTCCTGCCCCATGAAGAGGAGTTGCTTGCCGGGATGGGCCCACATGAAGCCCAGATAGGCCCGCGCGGTGGCACGCTGCTGCCACCAGTCGCCCGGCAGCTTCGACACCAACGACCGCTTGCCGTGCACGACCTCGTCGTGGGAGATCGGCAGGACGTAGTTCTCGCTGTACGCGTACACCATCGAGAACGTCATCTCATGGTGGTGGTACTTGCGGTGGACGGGCTCGTGGGAGACGTAGTCCAGCGAGTCGTGCATCCAGCCCATGTTCCACTTCAGCCCGAAGCCGAGACCGCCGAAGCCGCCGGGACCGATGTGGTGGGTGGCCCGGGTGACGCCGTCCCACGCGGTCGACTCCTCGGCGATCGTGACGACACCGGGCTCGCGCCGGTAGACGGTGGCGTTCATCTCCTGGAGGAAGGCGACCGCGTCGAGGTTCTCCCGGCCGCCGTGGACGTTGGGTGTCCACTGGCCGGCCTCGCGCGAGTAGTCGAGGTAGAGCATGGAGGCGACGGCGTCGACCCGCAGCCCGTCGATGTGGAACTCCTCGCACCAGTACACGGCGTTGGCGACGAGGAAGTTGCGCACCTCGCGGCGCCCGTAGTCGAATTCGAGGGTTCCCCAGTCGGGGTGCGCGGACCGCAGCGGGTCCTCGTGCTCGTACAGGGGCCGCCCGTCGAACTCGGCCAGTGCCCACTCGTCCCGCGGGAAGTGCGCGGGCACCCAGTCCATGATCACGCCGATGCCGGCCCGGTGCAGCGCGTCGACGAGGTACTTGAAGTCGTCGGGGGTGCCGAGCCGGGCGGTGGGCGCGTAGAAGCCGGTGACCTGGTAGCCCCAGGAGCCGCCGAAGGGATGCTCGGCGACCGGCATCAGCTCGACGTGCGTGAAGCCGAGGTCGGAGATGTAGACGGGCAGCTGCTCGGCGAGCTGACGGTACGTCAGGCCCGGTCGCCAGGACGCCAGATGGAGTTCGTAGACGGAGAACGGGGCCTGGTGCGCGGGGCGGTCGGCCCGTCGCTCCATCCACTCCTGGTCCTGCCACTCGTGACGCGAGGCAGTGATCACGGAGGACGTGGCGGGCGGCAGCTCCGTACGACGCGCCATCGGGTCGGCCCGCATCGTCTTCGTGCCGTCGGGCCGGGTGATCTCGAACTTGTAGAGCTCACCCTCGCCGACACCGGGGGCGAACAGCTCCCACACCCCGGACGAGCCCAGCGAGCGCATCGGGAACGCGGTCCCGTCCCAGAAGTTGAAGGACCCCGAGATCCGTACCCCGCGGGCGTTCGGCGCCCAGACCGAGAAGCGGGTGCCGGCCACGCCCTGGTGCTCCATCGGCTCCGCGCCGAGGATCTTCCACAGCTGCTCGTGCCGCCCCTCTCCGAACAGGTGCAGGTCGAAGTCGCCGAGCGTGGGCAGGAACCGGTACGCGTCCTCGGTGTCCTGCACCGTTCCCTCGTACTCCACCGACAGCCGGTACTCCGGCACCTCCCGCAGGGGCAGTACGACGGAGAACAACCCCTCCCCGTCGTCGTGCAGTTCGGCCCGCAAACCCTCGGCGATGACGGTCACGCCGAGCGCGTACGGCCGCAGCGCCCGGAAGACCACCCCGTCGGGCACGGAGTGGGCCCCGAGCACGGAGTGCGGATCGTGGTGCGCGCCCCCGAGCAGCCGCTCCCGGTCGGCCCGGTCCAGCACGGCCAGCGACCGCACCTCCTGAGCGGGCTCCTGCACCTCCTGGACGGGCCTATGAGGGACGGCATCCTGAGGCGTCACTGGTGTCGCCAAGGGCGCGGCAACAGGTTCGGGGACGGGCACGGCAGCGGGTTCGGGGACGAGTGCGGGCTCCGTGACCTCGGCCCGTACGTCCTCCCGTACGTCCTCGACCGTGGGCTCGGCCTTCGCCTTCTCGGCGGCCTTGCCTGCGGCCTTGGCCTTGGCCTTCGAGCTCTTCGGCTTCTTGGCGGGCGGGTTCGGGCGGGGCGTCACGGGCGGAGCCTCCTCGGCACGGTGAGCGGTGGAGCGGGACGGGGTCAGGACGGTTCGGGAAGGGCCAGCCGGCGGACGGCCGCCATCGGCACGGGCAGCCAGTCGGGCCGGTGCCGTGCCTCGTACACGACTTCGTAGATCGCCTTGTCGGTCTCGTACGCGCGCAGCAGCACCGGATCCGTACGCGGATCACGCCCGCCCGCCTCGGCGTACCCGGAGCAGTACGCGGCCCGGCAGGCGTCGGCCCAGCCGGGCACGGCGGACGGAGTCGTCGCCTCGGGCCCGGCGGAACCGGGAACCGGGGGGAGCGAGTGCGCCGCGTAGTCGAAGGAGCGGAGCATGCCGGCCACGTCCCGCGCGGTCGGCTGGGGCATGCGACGCTCGGCGAGCGGCTTGGAGGGCTCGCCCTCGAAGTCGATCAGCGACCAGCTGCCGGACGGCGACCGCAGGCACTGGCCCAGGTGCAGGTCCCCGTGGATCCGCTGGGCCGTCCACGTCCGGCCCTCGCTCGCCAGATCGGCGAGCGCGTCGAACGCGGAACGCAGACCCGGCGCGTACGGCAGCAGCGCGGGCACCGCGTGGACGGCGGCCTCCAGCCGCTCGGCCATACCCTCCACGAGCAGCTCCATCTGCGCACGCCCCATGGTCACCTCGGGCAGCGCGCGGGCCAGCGCCACATGGACCTCGGCGGTGGCCCGGCCGAGCGCCCGCGCCGCACCGCTGAAGTCCTCGCCCTTGGCGAGTTCGCCCAGCGCCAGATCCCAGCCGTCCGAGGCGCCCTGCACGAAGGGCTGCAGCACACCGAGCACGTACGGCTCACCGGGATCACCTGGTTCGCCGGTCAGGTCCGCCAGCATCCAGGCGGCGGGAGCCGGAACCCGGGAGCAGCCCTCGCGGGCCAGCGCCAGCGGAAGCTCCAGATCGGGGTTGACCCCGGGCACGATCCGGCGCAGGAGCTTCAGGATGAACGTATCTCCGTAGACGAGAGAGGAGTTGGACTGCTCGGCCGTCACCAGCCGCGGCACCAGATCGCCCCGGATCTCCCGCGCCATGTCCCGCTCGAAGCGCAGCTCGCCGATGCGTGCCCGTTCCCGCAGGGCCTCCAGGAGGACATCGGCGGGCCGAGGATCGTGCAGCGCCTCGTACACGGTCAGCCCGGCCAGCGGTCCCTGTGCCGGACGGCCGATCAGCGCGGGCGCCAGCCGTGGCGGCAGGGTCTCGCGCACACCGAGCAGCAGTTGGTAGCAGTCGGCCGGATACGCGGGCGCGCTCTGCGTGGGCACGAGCGGCTGGTGCGCCCGTACGAGCAGATGGAGCAGCCCCAGTCTGGAGTTCAGAGGCAGCACTTCGGTCACCGAGACCAGGGAGAACCCGGTGACGGGACGGCCTTTGCCCGCGAACCACCGCTGCCGTGGAAGCCACTCGCGAAGCAGTGGATCGAGGGACGCGAGAAGGCCGGGGCTCGTCGAAGCGGAGTGCACTGAGCGGGTGACGGCTTCGGACATGGCGTCGCGTCCTTTCCCCGGAGTCGGGGTGTTACTACTGCGTGCCCAGGGCGGGGCGGGGGAAACCGCCCCGCCGTCCGTTGTGCAGGTCCTTCCCCAGGCCCTGCTAGACCGCGTCCTTGCGGAGGCGGAACCAGTAGAAGCCGTGGCCGGCGAGGGTGAGGAGGTAGGGGAGTTCGCCGATGGCGGGGAAGCGGACGCCGCCGATGAGTTCGACGGGGTGGCGTCCGTTGAAGGTCTGGAGGTCGAGTTCGGTGGGCTGGGCGAAGCGGGAGAAGTTGTGGACGCACAGGACGAGGTCGTCTTTGTATTCGCGGAGGAAGGCGATGACGGCGGGGTTGGAGGAGGGGAGTTCGGTGTAGGAGCCGAGGCCGAAGGCGGGGTTCTGTTTGCGGATCTCGATCATGCGGCGGGTCCAGTGCAGCAGCGATGAGGGGGAGGACATCGATGCTTCGACGTTGGTGACCTGGTAGCCGTGGACGGGGTCCATGATGGTGGGGAGGTAGAGGCGGCCGGGGTCGCAGGAGGAGAAGCCGGCGTTGCGGTCGGGGGTCCATTGCATGGGGGTGCGGACCGCGTCGCGGTCGCCGAGCCAGATGTTGTCGCCCATGCCGATCTCGTCGCCGTAGTAGAGGATCGGGCTGCCGGGGAGGGACAGGAGGAGGGCGGTGAAGAGTTCGATCTGGTTGCGGTCGTTGTCGAGGAGGGTGGCGAGGCGGCGGCGGATGCCGATGTTGGCGCGCATGCGGGGGTCTTTGGCGTATTCCGCGTACATGTAGTCGCGTTCTTCGTCGGTGACCATTTCGAGGGTGAGCTCGTCGTGGTTGCGCAGGAAGATGCCCCATTGGCAGCCGGAGGGGATGGCGGGGGTTTTCGCGAGGATTTCGGAGACGGGGTAGCGGGATTCGCGGCGGACGGCCATGAAGATGCGGGGCATGACGGGGAAGTGGAAGGCCATGTGGCATTCGTCGCCGCCGGCGGTGTAGTCGCCGAAGTAGTCGACGACGTCTTCGGGCCATTGGTTGGCTTCGGCGAGCAGGACGGTGTCGGGGTAGTGGGCGTCGATCTCGGCGCGGACCTGTTTGAGGACCTGGTGGGTGGCGGGGAGGTTTTCGCAGTCGGTGCCCTCTTCGGCGAAGAGGTAGGGGACGGCGTCGAGGCGGAAGCCGTCGATGCCCAGGTCGAGCCAGAAGCGCAGGGCGGAGATGATTTCTTCGACGACGGCGGGGTTTTCGAAGTTGAGGTCGGGCTGGTGGGAGAAGAAGCGGTGGAAGTAGTACTGCTTGCGGACGGGGTCGAAGGTCCAGTTGGAGGCTTCGGTGTCGACGAAGATGATGCGGGCGTCGGGGTACTGGCGGTCGTCGTCGGCCCACATGTAGTAGTCGCCGTAGGGGCCGGTGGGGTCGTTGCGGGAGGCCTGGAACCAGGGGTGCTGGTCGCTGGTGTGGTTCATGACGAAGTCGATGATGACGCGCATGCCGCGGTGGTGGGCGGCGTCGACGAATTCGACGAAGTCGGCGAGGTCGCCGAATTCGGGCAGGACGGCGGTGTAGTCGGAGACGTCGTAGCCGCCGTCGCGCAGGGGGGACTGGAAGAAGGGGGGCAGCCACAGGCAGTCGACGCCGAGCCATTGGAGGTAGTCGAGTTTGGCGGTGAGGCCTTTGAGGTCGCCGATGCCGTCGCCGTTGCTGTCCTGGAAGGAGCGGACGAGGACTTCGTAGAAGACGGCGCGTTTGAACCATTCGGGGTCCCGGTCCTTGGCGGGGGTGTCCTCGAAGGTGTCCGGGACGGGTTCGTTGACGATCATGTGGGTGACCCTCCGGTGGGCGGTGAGGACGGTCGCAGGACGGTCAGGACGTGCGCGGGCCGGTGTCCCGGCGTCAGGCGTACGTAGTTGGCCCTGCCCCAGTGGTAGGTCTCGCCGGTCAGCTCGTCGCGGACCGGCACCGACGCGTGCTCGTCGAGGCCGAGTCGTGGCATGTCCAACGAGACCGTGGCTTCCTGGGTGTGGTGGGGGTCGAGGTTCACGACCACCAGAACCGTGTTCGATCCGCGTTCATCCGTGACCGACTTTGAGTAGGCGAGCACCGCCTCCTTGTCCGTGTGATGGAAATGCAGGTCACGCAGTTGCCGAAGGGCGGGGCTGCGGCGCCTGATCGCATTGAGTTCGGCAATCAGGGGCGCGATGCTACGGCCTTCACGTTCTGCCGACTCCCAGTCTCGCGGACGCAGTTGGTACTTTTCGGAGTTCAGGTACTCTTCGCTGCCGTCGCGCACCGGCACGCCCTCGCACAGCTCGAATCCGCTGTAGACGCCCCAGGTCGGGGAGAGCGTCGCCGCCAGTACCGCGCGCAGTTCGAACGCCGCCCGGCCGCCGTGCTGAAGGAACTCGTGCAGGATGTCGGGGGTGTTGACGAAGAAGTTCGGCCGCATATAGGCGGCAGCGTCACCGGAGAGTTCGGTGAGGTATTCGGTCAGTTCCTGCTTGGTGTTGCGCCAGGTGAAATACGTGTACGACTGCTGGAAACCGATCGCGCCGAGCGTGTGCATCATCGCCGGGCGGGTGAACGCCTCGGCCAGGAAGATCACATCCGGGTCGGTGCGGTTGATGTCCGCGATCACCCGCTCCCAGAAGACGACGGGTTTCGTGTGGGGATTGTCGACGCGGAAGATCCGTACGCCATGGCTCATCCAGAACCGCAGCACTCTGAGCGTCTCCCGCACCAGGCCCGGCATGTCCCGGTCGAAGGCGATCGGATAGATGTCCTGGTACTTCTTAGGCGGGTTCTCCGCGTACGCGATCGTGCCGTCGGAGCGGTGGTGGAACCATTCCGGATGCTTCTCCACCCAGGGATGGTCGGGTGAGCACTGGAGGGCGAAGTCGAGCGCGATCTCCAGGTCCAGTTCCGTGGCCCGGCGCACGAACGCGTCGAAGTCGTCGATCGTGCCCAGGTCGGGGTGGACGGCGTCGTGCCCGCCCTCGGGTGAGCCGATCGCCCACGGCACCCCGACGTCGTACGGGCCGGGGTCCAGTGTGTTGTTCGGGCCCTTGCGGAAGGTCGTGCCGATGGGGTGGACCGGTGGCAGGTACACCACGTCGAAGCCCATGTCGGCGATGGCGGGCAGCCGCCGGGCCGCGGTCCGGAAGGTGCCGCTGACCGGTGGTTTGCCGGGCTCGACCACCGCGCCCTCCGAGCGCGGGAAGAACTCGTACCAGGAGCCGAACAACGCCCGCTCCCGCTCCACCTGCAGGTTCAACGGGTCGGCGGCGGTAACCAGTTCGCGCAGGGGGTGGCGCGCGAGGACGTGGTCCACGTCGGGAGTGAGCGCGGCGGCGAGACGGGCCGCCGCGGGACGGCCGGTGTCCCGTAGGGCCTCCACGGCCGCGAGGATCGCCTCACGCCGGCCCTTGCTCTTCGGCACCCCGGCAGCGGCACGCTCGTACAGCAGCGCGCCCTCCTCCAGGACGAGTTCGGTGTCGATGCCCGCCGGGATCTTGATCCGGGCATGATGGCGCCAGGTGGTGATCGGATCGCCCCACGCCTTCACCGTGTATGTCCAGTCACCGGCTTCCGGTACGGAGACGGTGGCGCCCCAGCGGTCGGTGCCGGGGGCGAGTTCGCGCAGGGGTGTCCAGGGGCCCGTGCGGCCCTCGGGGCCGCGCAGGACGACGTTCGCGGCGACCGCGTCGTGGCCCTCGCGGAAGACCGTCGCGGAGATCTCGAAAGCCTCTCCCACCACGGCCTTGGCGGGGCGTCGGCCGCCCACGACGAGAGGACGTACGTCCAGGACGGGGATGCGGCCGATCACGGGAGCACTCCCGGGAGTGGGGACGGCGGGGGCCGCGGGGGCGGCCTGCCCGGCGCCGGGTGCCGTGGACTTGGCCGGATCCGTGGGTCCGGTACGCCCGGTTTCTCCGGTCTTACCGGTCGGCTCGGTCGATTCCGCCGGAGCCGCCTTCACGGCGCTCCGGGCTTTCGGTGACTGTGGGCGGTCGGCTTTCTCCCCCGGATCCGGGGGTGGTGTGGTGCCGGGCGTCGGGGGTGGTGACGGCTGGTGGTGCTTGGCGGGCATGACCGCTCCTGTCCGCGTCAACGTGGGCGGGCGGATGAGAGTGTGGGGAGGTGGGTCCTGCGGTGCGTTACCGATGGAGCCTTCCCACCCCTTTCGGGTAGGCAATCCGGCACTTTGTTAACTACTCGCGCGTATGTCCACACACAAGACCGGCCTCGCCCGATGGGAATCCGCCACTGATCCGTCAAACATCTACCCGGGATTCGCGGGACGAGACCGGTCCGTGAATGAGCACTTGGTCAAGGGTTGTCGACCTGCAGGAGCCTGTTGGGGGAACCGAGGCCCACGTCGGACATCTCCCCGGAGGCGGCTCGCTCGGCGAGAGCCCTGCCGACCTCGGCCGGAGTCGCCGCGGGGTGGTCGGCGAGATACAGCGCGGCCGCGCCGGCGGCATGGGGCGACGCCATCGAGGTACCCGAGTGGGTAGCCCTCCCGGTGTCGCTCGTGTTCGAGGCGGAGGTGACGTCCACGCCCGGCGCGAACAGGTCCAGTCGCGCGCCCCAGTTGGAGAAGTACGCCCTGGCGTCCTTCTTGTCGCCCGCCCCGACCGTGATCGCCTCCTTGACGCGGGCCGGTGAGTAGAGGCTCGCCGGGCGGCCGTCGTTGCCTGCCGCGAGTGTGTAGGTGACGCCGGAGGCGATGGAGTTGCGTACGGCGGCGTCCAGTTGCGGGGTCGCTAGGCCGCCCAGGCTCATGTTGGCGACCGCCGGCTTCCTGGCATGTTCCGTCACCCAGTCGATACCGGCGATGACCTGCGACAGCGTGCCCGCCCCGTTGTTGTCGAGCACGCGGACGGCGACGATCCGTGCCTGCTTCGCGACCCCGTACGTGGTGCCAGCGATCGTGCCCGCCACATGCGTGCCGTGGCCCTGGCCGTCCTGGGCGACGGCGTCGTTGTCGACGAAGTCCCAGCCGGAGCCCGCCCGGCCGCCGAAGTCCTGGTGGGTGACGCGTACGCCGGTGTCGATGACGTACGCCGTCACGCCCTGCCCCGCGGACTCGGGCCAGGTGTAGCCGCTGTCCAGCGGCAGTTCCCGCTGGTCGATGCGGTCCAGGCCCCACGGCGGATCCGGCTGCCGGTGCTCGACGGTCACCGTGGCGTCCCGTGCGACCGAGGCCACCCGGGAGTCGGCGGCCAGCCGCCGCGCCTGCCGCTCGCCCGCCCGCACCGCGTAGCCGTTGAGCGCGGTGCTGTAGGTGTGGCTTATTTCTGCTCCGTACTCGGTGGCGACGGCCTTGCCCGCCTTCGACGGAGCCCTCGTTGCCCCTTTGAGCGTCACGATGTAGCTGCCGCTGACGGAGCCGGCTCTCGCGCTGCCGGATATCCGCCCCTCGGGAGCGGCGTGTGCGGTCGGAGCGGGAGCCGTGACGGCCGCGGCCGTCAGGACCGCGGTCAGGCCCCCCGCCCAGTGCAGCCGCCGCGTGCGCGTCACTGCCATGGTCTGCGTTCCCCTCGTCGACTCGGCGTGACCCGGCCGGGGTCGTGCGCCCGCGCCCTCGGCGGGCGCACGCGGGCCTCGCCGGACCTTGGAAGGGCCGTGCGGGCATGGCGGCCGGATCGCCATTCGGCAGCCTCTCGTGCGCCGCGAACCCCCACAAGACCACCCGCCGGGGTGGAATCGGCCATATCACCCGCCCTCCCCGAAGAGGCCTCGAAGAGCCCTCGAAGAGCGCCCCCGAAGGGGCGCGGGGAACTGCGCGCCCAGCCCTCACCGGGCCCGCGCTCTGATCACAGTGCACCCCGCCGAGCGCTTCGCGCCGTAGTTGCGGAGGCACCCTCGCCGCTACCGTCGTGGGTGACGAAGGGCGCACACCGACGTGTGTCCCTCACGGCCCTGGTTCGCCCCTCCTGATACGTCCTTTGTGAAGGTGGAAGCTCGTGAAGGCCATCCGCAGGTTCACCGTGCGTCCCGTACTCCCCGAAGCCCTCCACCCCCTCAGCGACCTGGCGCGCAATCTGCGCTGGTCCTGGCATGCCGAGACCCGTGACCTCTTCCAGTCCGTGGACCCCGAGCGCTGGACCGCCTCCGGATGCGATCCCGTACGCCTCCTCGGGAGCGTGTCGTCCGGGCGGCTGGCCCAGCTCGCGGACGACCGGCGGTTCCTGCGGCGGCTGGCCGCTGCCGCCGACGATCTCAACGACTACGTGACGGGGGACCGCTGGTACCAGTCCCAGCCGTCCGAACTCCCCGACGCCATCGCCTACTTCTCACCCGAGTTCGGCATCACCGCCGCGCTGCCGCAGTACTCCGGAGGCCTCGGCATCCTCGCCGGGGACCATCTCAAGGCGGCCAGCGACCTCGGCGTACCCCTGATCGGCGTCGGACTGCTGTACCGGCACGGATACTTCCGTCAGTCCCTGTCCCGGGACGGCTGGCAGCAGGAGCACTATCCGGTCCTGGACCCCAACGAACTGCCCGTCTCCCTGCTGCGCGAACCCGACGGCTCGCCCTCCCAGGTCTCCCTGGCCCTGCCCGGCGGCACGGCCCTGCACGCCCGGATCTGGCTGGCCCAGGTCGGGCGGGTCCCGCTGCTGCTGCTCGACTCCGACGTCGAGGAGAACGACCTCGGCGAGCGCGGTGTCACCGACCGGCTCTACGGCGGCGGCAGCGAGCACCGGCTGCTCCAGGAGATGCTGCTCGGCATCGGCGGGGTGCGCGCCGTCCGTACGTACTGCCGGCTGACGGGTCACGCGCGGCCCGAGGTGTTCCACACGAACGAGGGCCACGCGGGCTTCCTCGGCCTGGAGCGCATCCACGAACTGTCCGAGGAGGACCTCGACTTCGACGCCGCCCTCGAAGCGGTCAGGGCCGGGACCGTCTTCACGACCCACACCCCCGTGCCCGCCGGCATCGACCGCTTCGACCGGGAGCTGGTGGCCCGCCACTTCGGCCCCGACGCCGAACTCCCGCGCATCGACGTCGAACGCATCCTGCGCCTGGGCATGGAGACCTACCCGGGCGGCGAGCCGAACCTCTTCAACATGGCCGTGATGGGACTGCGGCTCGGCCAGCGCGCGAACGGCGTCTCCCTCCTGCACGGCCAGGTCAGCCGGGAGATGTTCTCCGGGCTGTGGCCGGGCTTCGACCCGGCCGAGGTACCCATCACCTCCGTGACGAACGGCGTCCACGCCCCCACCTGGGTGGCGCCCGAGGTGTTCCGGCTCGGCGCCCGCCAGATCGGCGCGCAGCGCACCGAGGACGCCCTCACCGTCGGCGGCTCCGACCGCTGGGACGCCGTCGCCGACATCCCCGACCAGGACATCTGGGAGCTGCGCCGCTCCCTGCGCGAGCAGCTGGTGACCGAGGTACGGGAGCGGCTGTACGCGTCCTGGCGGCAGCGCGGCGCGGGGACGGGCGAACTGGGCTGGATCGACGGCGTACTCGATCCCGACGTCCTGACGATCGGGTTCGCGCGCCGCGTCCCCTCCTACAAGCGCCTGACGCTGATGCTGCGGGACCGGGACCGGCTCATGGACCTGCTGCTGCACTCCGAGCGGCCGATCCAGATCGTGGTGGCGGGCAAGGCCCACCCGGCCGACGACGGCGGCAAACGCCTCGTCCAGGAACTGGTGCGCTTCGCCGACGACCCGCGCGTACGCCACCGCCTCGTCTTCCTCCCCGACTACGGCATGGCGATGGCGCAGAAGCTGTACCCCGGCTGCGACATCTGGCTCAACAACCCGCTGCGCCCGCTGGAGGCGTGCGGGACCTCAGGAATGAAGGCCGCGCTGAACGGCTGCCTCAACCTGTCGGTCCTGGACGGCTGGTGGGACGAATGGTTCGGGCCGGACTTCGGCTGGGCGATCCCCACGGCGGACGGCACCGCGGTCGACGACGACCGCCGCGACGAACTGGAGGCCTCGGCCCTCTACGAGCTGCTGGAACAGCGGGTGGCCCCGCGCTTCTACGAACTCGGCCGGGCCGGCCTGCCCGACCGCTGGATCGAGATGGTCCGCCAGACCCTCACCCACCTGGGCCCGAAGGTCCTGGCCGGCCGCATGGTCCGCGAGTACGTGGAACGGCTCTACACCCCGGCGGCCCTGGCCCACCGCTCCATGGACCACTCCGCCGCGCGGGAACTGGCGGTGTGGAAGGCCCGGGTGCGGTCGGCCTGGCCGCACGTCACGGTCGACCACGTCGAGACGACGGCCGTGACCGCGACGGCCGAGCTGGGTTCGACGCTGTCCCTGCGGGTCCTCGTCGGCCTCGGCGACCTGGCCCCGGACGACGTCGAGGTCCAGGCGGTCTCGGGCCGCGTCGACTCCGAGGACCGCATCACGGACGGCACGACCTTCCCGCTGAAACCGGCGGGCGGCCCGGACCCGGAGGGCCGCTGGCTCTACGAGGGCCCGCTCGCCCTCGACCGCACGGGCCCCTTCGGCTACACGGTCCGCGTCCTGCCGGCCCACCGGCTCCTCGCCTCCAACGCGGAACTGGGCCTGGTGGCGGTACCCGCGGAGGAGCTGGTGGAGGGGGCGGGGGTGCTGATGCGGTGACGCGGCGGCGCGGCGAGGTGTGCGCGCGGGCGCGGTCGCCCCGGTGCACACCTCGCCGCGCCTACGCCTCGTCGAACTCCGCGCACATCCGCCGCAGCACCACCCCGCACCGCCGCGCGTACGCGTGCTGCAGGCCGCGCGTGGCCGCCCCGCCCGCCTTCGTGTACCACTTCGCGGGGCGGCTGAAGGCGGTCACGGTCAGCCAGACCGTGCCGTCGCCGGTGCGGTCGACCACGAAGGCCTCCTCGCCGGACTCCGGGTGGCCGGGCAGGGTGCCGTAGGCCCAGCCGGCGCGGCGGGGTTCGTCGAGGGTCCACACGACGCGGCAGGGAGCCTTGATGAAGGAGCCCAGGCCGACCGTCACGTCGACACCCGGGGCCGCCTCCGCTGCGTCCGTCGTGATCGTGACGCCGGCCGCCTTGTGGAGTTCCCAGGTCATGACCGCCTGGGAGGCGGATTTGAAGACCTCGTGGCCCTCGCCTATGCGGCTGCGGACGTGCAGTGGGTGGAAGCCGGGTGGGCACCGGCCGTCGCGGGTCGCGCCCACATCCTCGTACGTGAAGGGCATGGGAACCAAGAGTAGGGCGGTACCCGGGACCGACCTCGTCCCGGGTACCGCCCGTGCCACTGCTGGGAGCGTTACGCGACGTTCACGCCGGACCAGGCCGCCGCCACCGCCTTGTACTCGGTGCTCGTCGAGCCGTACAGCGCCGACGCCGCGCTCAGCGTCGCCGTACGGGCGCCCGCGTACTTCGTCGTGGACGTCATGTACTCGGTGAGCGCCTTGTACCAGATCTTGATGGCCTTGTCGCGGCCGATGCCGGTGAGCGTCGTGCCGTTCGACGTCGTGGAGTTGTAGCTGACTCCGTTGATCGTCTTGGCGCCGCTGCCCTCCGAGAGGAGGTAGAAGAAGTGGTTCGCCGGGCCCGAGGAGTAGTGGACGTCGACCGAGCCGAGGCTGGAGGACCAGCTGTCCTTGGACGCGCCGTCCTTGGAGGGCTTGTCCATGTAACGCAGCGGGGTGCCGTTGCCGTTGATGTCGATCTTCTCGCCGATGAGGTAGTCGCCGACGTCGGACGAGCTGGCCGCGTAGAACTCGACCGCCGTGCCGAAGATGTCGGAGGTGGCCTCGTTCAGGCCGCCGGACTCACCGCTGTAGTTGAGGCCGGCGGTGTTCGCGGTCACGCCGTGGCTCATCTCGTGGCCCGCGACGTCCAGCGAGGTGAGCGGCTTGACGCTGCCCGCGCCGTCGCCGTACGTCATGCAGAAGCAGGAGTCCTGCCAGAAGGCGTTGACGTACGCCGTGCTGTAGTGGACGCGGGAGTAGGCCGCGACACCGTTGTTCTTGATGCCGGTGCGGCCGAGCACGTTCTTGTAGAAGTCCCAGGTGACCTGGGCCCCGTAGTGCGCGTCGACCGCGGCGGTCTGGGTGTTGGACGCGGCGCCCGTGCCCCAGGTGTCGTCCGCGTCGGTGAACAGGGTGCCCGTGCCGGAGGTGCCCTTGTTGAGGTTGTACGTCTTGTGCGAGCCGCGCGACGTGTCGTTGAGCTGGTACGTCGAGCCGGAGAGCGAGGTGCCGATGGTGACCTTGCCGGAGTACTGGCTGTTGCCGATACCGGTCTTGACCGCCTCCCACTCGTACAGCTTCTTGCCCGACTCGGCGTCGGTGACGACGTGCAGCTCCTGCGGGGTGCCGTCGTGCTGGAAGCCGCCGACGACCGTCTCGTAGGCCAGGACCGGCTTGCCGTCGGCCGCCCAGACGACCTTGCGGGGCGCCTTGTCGGCGGCCGACTTCTTGCTGCCCTCGGCCTTCGCGGCGGACACGGCCTGCTTCTCGGCCACGGACTTGGCGATGCCCGGGGTCACGTCGGAGACCTTGATGGTGGCCTTGGTCGCCTTGGTCACGCCCGTGGTCGCGCCGGCCTTGGTCTCGTGGACGACCAGGTCACCGCCGAGGACCGGGAGTCCCGCGTACGTGCGCTCGTAGCGGGTGTGGGTCGTGCCGTCGGCGTCCTTGAGGACGTCTCTGACGACCAGCTTCTCCTGGGCGCCGAGGCCTATCTCGTCGGCGGTCTCCGTGGTGGCGGCGTCGGCCTTCGCGATGAGGGTCGTACGGGCCGCGGGGGACAGCTGGACCGGGGCCGCGGCGAGGGTCGCCTCGGACGTCTCCGCCGGGGTCTGGGCGGAGGCACCGGAGGTGAGACCGGTGGTGAGCAGAGCACCGGCCGCGACAGCGGTGGCGATGGCCAGGGTGGTGCGGTTGCGACGCGCGTAGAGGGGGGTCACACAAGCTCCTTCGTGGGGGGTGACCGACCGTCATGGGGAAGCGGTCGGGCGACTGTGAAGTTGCGGTGCGGGCGTGCCGTACTGATCCGTGCTGTGCGAGGTGAACAGTGCCAGTTGGGTCGCGTACATGTCAGCGGGGCAAATGGAGGTTGGCCGGAAATCGTCCGCTGCCCGAAGATCCGCGTACGCATTGCGGACTTGATCGCCCGCAAAGGTCTGGCAATGGAACCGGAAGTCCGTGGCAAGACGGCGGCAAAGCCGGAGTAAAGAAGGTGCCGCCCCGGGGAGTCGCTCCCGGGGCGGCACCTTCTGTGCGCGGGGTCCGCGTGCCTAGGTCGTCGGGAAGGTGATCTTCCAGCTGTTGATCCTGCCGACGTCCTGGGCCGCCTGGTCCTGGACCTTCAACTGCCAGGTGCCGTTGGCGACTTCGGTTGAAGCGTTGACCGTGTAGGGCTCGGTGACGTTGTCCGCTGAGTCCGAGGAGCTGAAGGGCTTGAGGCGGTACGTCGAGCCGTCCGGTGCCACCAGGTCGACGACCAGGTCGCCGCGCCAGGTGTGCGTGATGTTCGGCGTCACGATCAGGTTCGACGGTGCGTTTCCGGCCTGGCCGGAAACAGTTATCGAGGAGGTGACAGCGGCTCCGTTGTCCGGAATCGATACCGCGGTCGTGTTCTCGAAGGACGTGCCGCCGCCCCCGCCGCCGGGCCGGGTGCCGACGTTGATGCCGGCCCAGGCGTTCTGCACGGCCGTGTACTCGGCGCTCGTGGTGCCGTACAGCTCACCCGCGACCGCGAGCGTGCCGGTGCGGGCCGCCGCGTAGTTGGTCGTGGTGGTGAACTTGGTGGTGAGCGCCTTGAACCAGATCAGCGCGGCCTTGTCGCGGCCGATGCCGGTGACCGGCAGTCCGTCGGAGGTCGGCGAGTCGTACGGGACGCCGTTGACGGTCTTGGCGCCGCTGCCCTCCGAGAGGAGGTAGAAGAAGTGGTTCGCGGGGCCCGAGGAGTAGTGGACGTCCACCGAGCCGATCCCCGAGTACCAGCTGTCCTTTGACGCGCCGTCCTTGGAGGGCTTGTCCATGTAACGCAGCGGGGTGCCGTTGCCGTTGATGTCGATCTTCTCGCCGACCAGGTAGTCGCCGACGTCGGAGGAGTTCCCGGCGTAGAACTCGACGGCCGCCGCGAAGATGTCGGAGGTGGCCTCGTTCAGACCGCCCGACTCACCGCTGTAGACGAGCCCCGCGGTGTTCGCGGTCACGCCGTGCGTCATCTCGTGCGCGGCCACGTCGATCGACGTGAGCGGCTTGGCGTTGCCCGAGCCGTCGCCGTACGTCATGCAGAAGCAGGAGTCCTGCCAGAAGGCGTTGACGTAGTTGTTGCCGTAGTGGACGCGGGAGTACGCGCCGACGCCGTCACCGCGGATGCCGGTGCGGCCCTGCACGTTCTTGTAGTAGTCCCAGGTCAGCGCGGCCCCGTAGTGGGCGTCCGCGGCGGCAGTCTCGGTGTTCGAGGCGGCGCCGTTGCCCCACACGTCGTCCGGGCCCGAGAAGAGCGTGCCGGTGCCCGACGTGCCGCGGTTCAGGTTGTTGGTCCTGTGGTTCCCGCGGGTCGGGTCCGTGAGGTTGTACGTCGACCCGGACTGGGCGGAGCCGAGCGTCACCGAGCCGCTGTACTGGGTGTTGCCGGTGCCGTTCTCGACGCCCTGGTACTCGAAGAGCTTCTTGCCGGTGGCCGCGTCCGTGATGACGTGCAGCTCGTTCGGGGTGCCGTCGTGCTGGAGCCCCCCGACGACCGTCTCGTAGGCGAGGGTCGGCTTGCCGCTCGCCGCCCAGATCACCTTGCGGGCGCCGTCGGCCTCGGTCCTCTTCGAGCCCTCGGCGGAGGCTGCCTTGAGTGCCTGCTTCTCGGCGACCGCCGGCTTCACGGCGGCGCTGGTGGTGAGCCCTGTGAGCCGGGCCTTCACCGCCCGGGTGACGCCCTTCGTCTTCCCCGACCCGGCGGTCTCGACCACGAGGTCGCCGCCGAGGACCGGGAGTCCGGCGTAGGTGCGCTCGTAGCGCGTGTGGACCGTGCCGTCCGCGTCCTTGACGACATCACGGACGACGAGCTTCTCCTTGGCGCCCAGGCCGATGTCCGCCGCAGTGTCCGCCTTCGCGGAGTCGGCGTCGCTCAGCAGCGCGGCGCGCTGGGCGGGGGAGAGCTTGACCGACAGGGAACCCTTGTCGAGCTTGCCCGGGGCGGGTGGGGCGTCGGCGGTCGCGGCGCCCGTCTGGACGGCCGCGGCGAGCAGGGCTGCGACGGCGACGAGTGCGCCGGCCGCGGCCTTGCGGGGGACGGGGCGGGCGGTGGGTCTGTGGGAGGTGCGTCTCAACACGGACTCCTTCTGCGTGGCCACGAACACATGGCCAGGGGGGACCGGGCGGCCGGGAGCCGTCCGGGCAGAACAAGACGGAACGCAGAACCACGTGCATGCGGAGCTGTTTGCGTGCGGAGCCATCGGCCACGCCACAGCTGTTCCTGTGAGGTTGCTGTGGGGTGGTCGTGGGAAGAGTGGCAGGAAATTGCCCGCACTGTCAGGTGCGCATCAACAAGTTGGCCGGAAAGGCTCCGTTGTCCGGATGTTCGTGTTCGGTATACGGACTTGATGCCGGGCTGCCGAACCGCAGAAGTGTGGATCGCGGAACTGCGAATCGCCGAAGTGTGAGTCGCTGAACCGGTCAACTGCCGTGCGGGGCACGGCGGGACTGGATCCGGGACCGGGACCGGGACCGGCGCGTGTGCGACCGGTCCCGGCTCCGTGCGCAGGTCCGTCGGGTGAGCCCGGCGGCTCAGCGGGTGCGCAGCGAGGCGCTGATGGCTCTGCCCGCCTGGGCGACGCCGTCCGCGAGCCGTTGCAGCGGGGCCGACGCGTCGGTCACCACGCACAGCGAGGCCGTCGGCGAGTGGCCCGCCCCGTACAGCGGCGCGGCCACGCAGGACACACCCGTGACCGTCTCCTCGTGGTCGAACGCGACGCCCCGCTCCCGGATCTCCTCCGCGTCCGCCGCCCAGGACAGCGGCAGCGGGCCCATCGGCAGACCGGGCCGCGCACCGGCGACGAGCACCTTGCCGGCCGCGGTCGACCAGGGGTACATCGCGCCCGGGCGCACCGGAACGATCTCGTCCACCTCGCCGGGAACCGCGGCGACGACCATCGTGCGGCCCTCCCGCAGCACGTTGACGGCCACCGTCGCGCCGGTCGTCCCGGCCAGGCGGCGCACCGGCCCGCGTGCCGCGCGCAGCAGCCTCGGGTGCGGCTGCCAGCTGCGGCCCAGCCGGAAGATCCGCGAACCGATGCGGTAACTGCCTCCGCAGCGCTCGATCGCGCCCAGCTCGACCAGCTGTCCCAGGAGGCGGTGTGTGGTCGCCTTCGGCAGACCGCTGTCCGAGGCGAGTCTGGTCAGTCCCGCCTCTCCGGCCCGCTCCACGGCCTCCAGCAAGGAGAAGGCCCCCTCCAGGACACCCCGGCCGTCAGTGGACCGCGGGATCGTCGCCCCGAACCGTGGCACCTGCTCCACATCGCTCAACGACATGCTTGTCATCCCCCGTGTTTCCCGTTTCCCCCGTGTGTCGCGCGTGCGGCCGTCAACGGGCGGCGGCCGGCGCCGATTTCAACGAATCACCGGTCGTGCACCAGGTCAACGTCATCCGCCGCCGTCCGCCCGCTGTGTCCGGACTCACACAGAGCCACCTTGGAGTAGAGGGCGACCAGGGCCAGACCGGCGCTCATCGACAGCAGCAGGATCCGGTACGGCATCAGGCCGACCAGGATCGCGCCGAGGCCGATCGACACGGCGAACGGCACGTTGACGGCGAAGTTCAGCGCCCCCGAGATCCGTCCGGTGAGGGCGTCCGGTGTGCGGCGCTGGGCCGCCGTGGTGATGCCGACCACCAGCGGCGGGGCGCCCGCACCGGCGAGGACGGCTCCGGCGACCACGAAGGGCAGCCCCCCGCCCGTCTGCAGCAACAGGCCTGCGGAGAAGCAGCAGAGCCCCGTGGTGATCTTCCGGAAGTCCCCGACACGGCTGCTCAGGGCGGTGACGAGCGCGCCCGCGGCGACCGACCCGATGCCCTCGGCACTGGTCAGGAAACCGACGTACGATGCCGGGCGGCCGATGCCCTCCACCACCGCGAAGACGACCGCCTCCGCGAAGCCGATGGTCAGCCCGAAGACGAAGCCGGTGAACAGGAGCCGCCGCAGCACCGGGACCCCCGCCATGTGCCGGATGCCCGCGGCGGCCTCGGACGCGAGCGACTCGTCCTCCGCCTCCGGCTCGTCGGGCACGCCAGGCGCGGGAGGCTTCGGCTCCGTACCGCCGCGCTCCTGTCCGCGCCGTGTGCCGTGCGCCGGGATCATCGCCACGCACAGGGCGGCGACGACGAAGGTGGCGGCGTCCAGCACGATGACGGTCCGGGCGCCGGACGCCGCGTAGAGCAGGGCGCCCGCCGCGGGTCCCGCCAGTTGCATGGTCTGCCGGACCGTCGCCAGCATGCCGTTGGCCCGGCCGAGCGACTCCTCCGGGACCATCGAACGGCTGAGGCCGTTCACCGCGGCGGAGATCACCCCGTCGGCCAGCCCGCCGCACACGGCCACCAGATAGAGGATCCACAGGTCGCCGCGGTCGTGCACGGCGAACAGCGGGCCGAGCATCGCGGCCGATCCGAGTCCGGCCGACACGAGCACCGTACGGCGGGGGAAACGGTCGGCCACGAGCCCGGTGAGCGGGGCGGCGAACGCGGGCAGCGTGCCGGCGAAGATCATGCTCGCGGCCAGGGCGTTCGACCCGGTCAGGTCCTTCACCCACATGCCGAAGACGATCGCGAGGAGCCAGTCCCCGAAGGTGCTGACGGTCACCCCGGCCAGCAGCAGACGGAAACCCCGGTGCGTCCACAACGACGGTTCCGCCGTGTCGCGTCCGCCCCTCATGCCCCGGCGAGTCCGACCTTGGCGGCGGGCAGCACGAAGTCGATGTGAGCGCCGCTCACGCCGTCGCCCACACCCATGTGCACACCGGCGGCACCCTCGTTGATCTGCGAGTTGACCGACCAGTCGAGGTCGTCCAGGATCCCGGTGTTCGTGCCGAACGAGAACTCGACAAGACGCGAGCCGCTCTCTCCCGCGCACAGGGCCAGTTCGCTCGCCCACTCCTCGCCCCCGCAGACGGCGGACACCACGTGGCAGTTCTCGACCCGGACCAGCATTCCGCCGGCCTCGGCCACCCGGGCCGCGATCTCCCGCGCCTCCTTCAGGGCCGGTGCGTCGAGGTCGAGTTGTGGATGCCGTGCCACACACAGGCCGTCGGCCCAGAAGGTGCCGTCGGCGGTGTACGAGGCCTTGTCGGTGTCGGTGCCGGTGCCGGTGTCCGTGTCGGCGCCGACGTCGAGGCTGCTGTCGATGTCGACCTCGAAGTACTCGGCGATGCTGACGAACTCACCGATCTCCAGCAGCGGTTGGAGGCGGGTGACCACCACGATGTCGTCCCGCACGATCTGGAAGGTCAGCGAGGTGCGGTCGCCGGCGACGACCAGCGGGCGCCGGGCCCTGCGCAGCACCGAGGTCCAGTCCCGGTTGCCCTTCGCGGACGCGGCCAGGTCGCTCGCCAGCATGAGGTCGAGCGAGTAGCGCGCGGCACCGGGATCCGGGTCGAAGGACACCAGCGGCACCCAGAGCACCCGGCTCCCGGCGAACAGCTCGTGCAATGCCTCCCGAGGGCCGAGGCTCGCATAGTCGCAGCCGACGAGAACCACGGACCCGGGCGGTTCCGATACCTCCGCCAAATGCTCGCTGGGCAGCCCCCGCTCCGTCATCAGATCCACGACGTACTGCCGGTCGGAGATGAACAGGACATCTCCGTCGGGAAATACGGAACGCAGACCCGGCCATACTTCGAATACGTCTTTCATCTTTCCCCCGTCGGTTTTTCCGTTCTTGTCCCCGAGAGCGCCGGGCCCGCCACGACGTGGGCGGGCCCGGCAAGTGGATCAGACGCGATCAGTAGACGTACGCCTTGACCGGACGGTCGAAACCGAGCTCGGCAAGGGTGGTCACGTCGCGCTCGGCGGAGTCCTCCAGGTCGCCCAGAAGGTCGCTCGCCTGCGTTCCCATGTTTTCCTTCGACATTTTCCCGACTCCCTTTTTAACCATCCAGATCGGTGTCTGGCTGCGTTAGATATTCCGGGAGGCGTTATGGCTCGCACAAGCGCGGTTCCGCTCAGCGGACCCGAGGGGAAAGGAGTGGCGGATCACGGTTCAGGAAGGGCGTGGGTGCTCGCCGTGCCAGGAGTGCCACAGGGCCGCGTAGGCGCCGCCGGCCGCCACGAGGTCCTCGTGGGATCCGAGTTCGGTCAGCCGCCCCGCCTCCATCACGGCCACCCGGTCCGCGTCGTGCGCGGTGTGCAGGCGGTGCGCGATGGCGATGACGGTGCGCCCTTCGAGCACGGCGGCCAGCGCACGCTCCGTGTGACGTGCGGTGGCCGGGTCGAGGAGCGCCGTGGCCTCGTCGAGGATCAGGGTGTGCGGGTCGGCCAGCACCACCCGGGCCAGGGCCAGTTGCTGGGCCCGCGAGCCGTCCGCGACGGGGGATCCGGCGGACCGGGCGTGGCCGGCGGCCGGGGGACGGCCGCGGGGGCCCAGCTCCGTGTCGAGCCCGTCCGGCAGCTCCCTGACCCAGTCCTCGGCGCCGACGGCCGCGAGCGCCGCCCACAACTGGGCGTCGTCGGCGTCCGGTTCGGCGATCAGCAGGTTGTCGCGGACCGTGCCCAGGAACACGTGGTGCTCCTGGGTGACGAGCACGACCTGCCGTCGCAGCTGCTCCGGGTCCAGACCGGCGATCGGCACCCCGCCGACCGTCACCGTGCCGGAGCGCGGCACGTCGATGCCCGCGAGCAGCCTGCTCAGGGTCGTCTTCCCGGCGCCGGAGGGCCCGACGACGGCCAGCCGCTCCCCGGGCCGTACGGTCAGGTCGACCCCGCACAGCACCTCGCCGCCGCGGTCGTACGCGTATCGGACCCGCCGTACGTCGATCCGGTCGTCCGCCGGTGCGGGGGACGCCGACGGCGATCCCGACGGTGCGGTCCGCGGGGCCCGGCCGAGGCCCTCCACCCGCGCGAACGAGGCGCCGCTGCTCTGCAGTTGCTCCACCCGCATCAGGATCGTGTCGAGCGGCGACTCCAGCTGGCGCAGATACAGGGCCGCCGCGACCACGGCGCCCACACTCATCGCGCCCCGCGCGTGCAGGGCCCCGCCCACCATCAGCACGACGGCCACGGGCAGCACGTTCGAGATCTCCACGCTCAGGAAGAACACGGACCGCAGGTTCAGCGTGTGCATGCGGGTGCGGCGGGACGTGTCGAGAGCGTTCCGGCTCGCGGTGACGCGCCGCCGCTGCAGGCCGAACGCCTCGACCGTGCGCGCGCCGGACGTGGTGGCCGAGACGATCTCGGCGACCTCCGAGGTGGCGGCGCCCTCGGCGAGGTAGGCGGGGCGGGCCCGGCGCAGATACCACCGCAGGGCGAACCAGATACCGGCCTGGGCGAGCACCGCGCAGACGCCGAGCAGCGGATCGAGCACGAAGACCGCGCCGATGACGAACAGCGCCTGCACCGAGGAGATCAGCAGCTCGGGCCCCGCGTCGCGCAGGGTCGTGCCCACAGCGGCGACGTCGGCGGTGCCGCGGGCCGTCAGATCGCCGGTGCCCGCCCGCTCCACGACGGACGCGGGCAGTGCCAGCGCCCGGTCGACGAACTCCTCGCGCACCCGCGCCAGCGTCCGCTCCCCGAACCGGTGCCCCACGAACCGGGCGGCCCGCGCCAGCAGCAGCTGGGCGGGCGCGCACACCAGGATGACGAGCGCCAGCCGGTCCACGGCGGCGGCACCGCCGCCCGCCCGGACCTCGTCGATGATGCGGCCGAGCAGCCACGGGCCGGCCAGACCGGCAGCGGCGGCCAGCGCGTTCAGGACGAGCACGGCGGCGAAGGCACGGCCGTCCGCGCGGATCAGCCGGGCCGCGGCGGCGCGCACGTCGGCCGGTTCGGCGACCGGCAACTGTGTGCTCATCGCACGACCTCCTGCGTGTCGCGGGCCACCAGCGCCCGGTATCCCGGCTCCCCGTCGAGGAGTTCGCGATGTCCGCCGACGGCCGCGACCTTGCCGTCGACCAGGTAGTACACGGTGTCCACCTGGTCGAGCACCAGGGGCGAGGTGCTGGTGACGAGGGTCGTGCGGCCGGTGCGTGCGGCGCGCAGCCGGGCGGCGACCGCGGCCTCGGTGTGCGCGTCGAGCGCCGAGGTGGGCTCCACGGCGAGCAGCACCTCGGGGTCCGCGAGCAGGGCCCGTGCCAGGCGTACGCGCTGCCGCTGGCCCCCGGAGAGGCTGCGGCCCTGCGCGTCGACGGCCGAGTCGAGCCCGTCGGGCAGCCCGAGCACGATGTCGTCCGCGACGGCCGCGTGCACGGCCCTGTCGACGGCCTCCTCGTCCTGGTCCTCCCGGTGGCCCAGGAGCAGGTCGCGCAGGGTGCCCGCGAACAGGTCGGCCTCGTTGTCGGCGACCAGGATGCGCTCCCGTATCCGCGGCAGGGCGATCGTGTCGAGACGTACGCCGCCCCAGGTCGCCGACGACGCGGTGTACCGGCCGAGCCGGTCGACCACGGCTGCGGACTCCGCCGGACGGGCACCGACCAGCGCGGTCAGCGCACCCGGCACCACCCGGACACCGGACTCCGGATCGTGCAGCACCGAAGGCTCCGCGGGGGCGTCCAGCGGGAGGTCCGCGGCGGGGTCGTCGGCCATGAGGGGCTCCAGGGCCAGGAAGCGTACGACGCGTCGGGCGGCCACCACACCCCGGCTGATCTGGTAGCCGCACTCGACGAAGAACGCCACCGGTGCCACGAGGACCGCGCCGTAGCCGTACACGGACACCAGTTCGCCGACGGTCAGCGACCCCTGGGCGGCGAGCCGGGCCGCCAGCCAGGTCACCACGGCCAGGAACACCGTCGGCAGCCCCACGCCGAGCGCCTGGAGCCAGCTGGTCACCGACCCGACCCGGTACCCCTGTTCCCGCAGCCGCTGCGAGTCCCGGCGGAAGGCGTCGGCGAACAGCCCCTTCCCGCCGAGGCCGTTGAGGACCCGCAGTCCGCCGGCGAGGTCGCCGATCCGCGCGGTCAGCGTGCCCTGCAGCTCGCGGTACTCCGTCTCCGTGCCCTGCAGCCGCCCCATCAGGGGGCCGACGAGGACGACGATCACCGGTATGCCGATCAGGACCACCGCGGCCAGCGGCGGCGAGACCGCCAGCAGCAGCCCGGCCACGACGACATAGGCGACGACGGCGCCGACGCCGGGCCCCACGACGGTCAGTGCCTGGCTGATCGTCAGCACGTCACCGACGCCGATCGTGACGACCTCGCCGGTCCCGGTCTGCCGGGACAGCCCGGCACCCAGCCGGGTCGCCTGCCCCACCACGAGCTTCACCGAACGGAAGTTGGCGTCCATCCGGACCTTGGTCATCGTGCGATGGCGCAGGACACCCACCCCGGCGTTGAACACCCCGAGGCCCAGCAGCGCCGCGGACCAGCCGGCCAGCGCCCCCCGGTCGCCCGGCTCCAGCCCGTCGTCGATCGCCCGGGACAGCAGATACGGCGTCAGGGCGATGAGCACCAGCCAGGTGGTGGCCAGCACCGCGCCCGCCGCCGACCGCCCCGGCTGCCGGGTGACCAGCCACCACAGGAACCGGCCGCCGCCGCGCAGGACGGGCACTCCGGGATCCTCGTACGCGAGGCGCTCCACGCGGCTCATCCGACACCCGCGGCAACGCCGGAGTCCGAGCACGGGGAGCAGCGGCGGCATCGCTGGTCGGTGAGCAATCGGAGGTCCTCCGCGATCTGATCGGTGACGACGGCCGGGGTCGCACCGGGCGCGCTGAACTCCGGTTCGGGCGGCCGGAGTTCACCCCCTATGTAATCAGTGCGGTGCTGCCTGGCCGCGACCGGTGGGAGCGCCGGGAACACGGGGACCGTCGGAGGACTCCGACGGGCCGGTCGTCGGCTTCCCGGCCTTCCTTCGCGTCGTCCGGCCCCACGGCTTGAAGACCGACAGCACCATCGCGAGACTCAGCAGCACCATGGCGGTGACGGCGAGGAACGCGACGAACCAGATGTCCCGCAACGGCTGTTCGCCCGAGGACAGTTCGGTGATCGGGCCCAGGAACGCCAGCAGCATCACGCAGGCGACGGTGTTGAGGACCAGCTTCACCGCGACCCACCAGTAGCGGACGAGTCCCCACTTGGTCGCAAGGCCCAGCAGGACACCGGTGACGAGGCAGACCACCCCCGCCGCGAGAGCCGACAGCAGGAGCGGCACGACGAAGTAGTCGGCGAGTGCCTGGTACACGGCGGTGCGGTCGTCGCCCGCGCGTGACCAGCCGATCGCCACCAGGACGGCGGAGACGACATCGATGCCGATCCAGACTCCCGCCGACACGACATGCGTGACCAGGATGCTCTTGCGCAACCGGGCGGGGATGCGCCACCGGACTCGGTTCACCCGGGCCGCCGGGGTGGTTCGGGGTGGTTCGGGGTGGGGCGAGGGTACTCATGGTCGTCCTTGTCCGCGGAGTCGTGGGGGTACGGGTCAGGTGCGGTCGATCAGCAGGTCCGGGCTTGCCTCAGGCGGTGAGCACCTCCAGTGCGGCGGCGTGCACACCCGGCGCGGCGGCGAGGTAGCTCTCGCCGGCCAGGTCCCACGGCTTGCCCTCCAGGTCGGTCACGACGCCTCCGGCCTCCTGGACGAGCAGCACGCCCGCCGTGTGGGACCGGACGTTGTCGAACTGCCAGTGCAGGTCCAGCCGGCCCGCGGCGACCTGGGCGAGCTGCTGGGTGACCGGTACGGAGATCCGCACATGCAGGGCGGAGTTCGTCATCGCGGTGAAGGCGGCGCCCGTCCGCCGCGCGAGATCGGGGTGGTGACCCGGCTGGGCCTGGCCGGTCCCGGCCAGCGCGCCGTCCAGCGACGTCTTGGCCGAAACGCTCAGCCGTACGCCGTTGAGGAACGCCCCGCCGCCCTCGGTCGCGGTGAACATCTCGTCGAGGACCGGGAAGTGGACCACCGACAGCACCGGGCGGCCGTCACGGACGAGGCTCACGCCGATGTTCCAGTCGGGCATGCCGTGCACGGCGTTGACGTTGCCGCCGACCGGGTCGACGAGCCACCACTCGCCCGTGGCCAGCGGTCCCGATCCGTGTTCGTCGTTGAGCCATTGCGCGCTCGGCAGAGCCTCGGCCAGCGCCGGGTGCAGCGTGTCGACGACGGCCGCGTCATTGGCCTGGAGCTGCGCGAGGAGCTCGGGGAGCGCGGGCGGGCGGGACTCGGTGGAGTAGCGGGTCATCATCCGGGCACCGGCGCGGCGGACGGCGGCGACGGTGGCGGCAAGCAGTGCCTGGTTCTGGGTCATGGGGTCCTCCTGAATTGATCGAAGTGGATCTATGGCTTGTTAAGATTTACGTTCATGCAACTGGACTTGAATCTGCTGACCGTGCTGGACGCCCTGCTCGAAGAGGGCAGCGTGATGGGCGCGGCCGAGCGGCTGCACCTGTCCTCACCCGCGGTCAGCCGTACCCTCGGCAGGCTTCGCGCCGTCACCGGGGACGACATCCTGGTGCGCACCGGCCACTCGATGACTCCCACCCCGTACGCGATGTCGGTACGGGAGGACGTCCACCGGCTGGTCAGGCAGGCGCACGAGGTGCTCGCGCCGATCCGTGAGCTGGACCCGGCCGGGATGGACCGCACCTTCACGATCCAGTGTCATGACGCGGTGGCCGCGGCCCTGCTGCCGGTGCTGGTCGGGAGGATCCAGGAGCGGGCTCCCGGGGTGCGGTTGCGGGTGCTGGCGGAGACCTCCGTCGACACCGACGACCTCCGGCACGGCCGCGTCGATCTGGAACTCGGCGGCGGCCGGGCGAGTCTGCCCGAGTTCCGGTCCGAGCGGCTCGGTGAGGACCGGCTCGTCGTGGCGATGCGCGCGGACCACCCCTGTGCCGCCGGGCTGGACCTGGCCTCCTACGCGGCGCAGCCGCATGTGGTGATCTCCCGGCGGGGCCGGCTCACCGCGCCGATCGACGACGTGCTGGCCGCCGAGGGTCTGCGGCGCCGGGTGGTCGCGGCGGTGGCGACGGTGGCCACCGCCCTGCGGATCGCGGCCGGCGGTGACGCGCTGGTCACCTGCACGGAGATCCTCGGAGGCCCGCTCGTCGAGGCGTTCGGGCTGGTCACCCGGCCGCTGCCGATCGAGACGCCGGCGGCGGCGATCCACTGCAACTGGCACCAGCGCTACGATTCCGACCCCGCCCACGCCTGGCTCCGCGAGCAGGCCCGGGCCTCGATCGAGGAGATCACCGGCGGCTGACCGCACCGGCCGACTACTGCGCCAGCGGCAGGGCCACGGCGCCGGGACGGCGGGGCGTCTCGGCCTCGTCGAGCATGGCCGCGGCGACGGTCTCCCGGCTGACCTTCGCGCCGAGGTCGAAGGGCGGCCCGGCCTCCAGGCCGACCGTGCGCCGGTGGGGGCTTTCCGGTCCGTCGGCGAGCATCCCGGCGTGGAAGACGGTGCCGCCGGCGGCGAGGACGGTGTCGTCGGCCTCGACCTTGTCCGCGAGCCGGTCGCCCAGCGCCCTGGCGAGCATGTCCGCGCCCTCCCCGGCGACCGCGGCCGATCTGCCGGTGCCGTAGGCGCCGAGCCAGATGACGCGCCGCGGGCCGGCGGCGACCACGGCCCGGGCGCCGGTCAGCAGGATTCCGGCCCGGTCCGTGCCGAGCGCGGACAGGACCACGGAGTCCTTGTCCACGACGGTGGCGATGCCTGCCGCGTCGGTCACGTCGCCCGCCACCTTGCGCAGGTTCGGGGAGTCGGGAAGGTCGATCCGCTCGGGGTCACGCGCGACGGCGGTCACGGTGTGGCCGCGTTCCAGCGCCTGTCGGGTGAGGGCGATTCCGGTCCGGCCGGAGGCCGCGAGGACGGTGAGGTTCATGCCGAGAACGCTAGAGAGTCACCCACTTAACATCAAGTGCAAGTATCTGACTTGATGAGTTACCCAGACGCAATCGACTCGGGAAAGGCTTCTCCGAGTGGCCACGTGGGCCGCCGCGCGTCGGCGTCCGTCAGCGCGCGGAACCGGCGTCCGCGTTTCCCTGCACGAGGCTGTCCCGCCAGGCCTGGTGCAGGTCCGCGAACCGGCCCGTGTCCGTGATGAGCCGGTCGGGGCTGCCGTCCTCGACGATGCGGCCGTGCTCCATGACGAGGACCCGGTCGGCGATCTCGACCGTCGACAGCCGGTGCGCGATGACCACCGCCGTACGCCCGCGCAGGACCGTGTCCATGGCCCGCTGGACGGCCCGTTCACCTGGCACGTCCAGCGAACTGGTGGCCTCGTCGAGGATCAGGACCGCCGGGTCGGCCAGCAATGCCCGCGCGAACGCGACCAGTTGGCGCTGACCGGCCGAGATGCGCCCACCCCTCTTGCGTACGTCCGTGTCGTAGCCGTCCGGCAGGGCGCTGATGAAGTCATGGGCGCCGATCGCCTTGGCGGCCCGCTCGATGTCCTCGCGCGAGGCGTCGGGGCGGCCGATGGCGATGTTCTCGGCGACCGTGCCGGAGAACAGGAAGGCCTCCTGCGTCACCATCACGACACCGCGCCGCAGTTCGGGCACCGAGAGCTCGCGCAGATCCACGCCGTCGAGCAGGACCCGGCCGGTCGTGGGGTCGTAGAAGCGGGCCAGGAGCTTGGCGAGCGTCGACTTGCCCGCACCCGTTGAGCCGACCACGGCGACGGTCTGGCCCGCCGGGAGCGTCAGCGAGAAGGTCGGGAGCACTTCGCCGCCCGTGCGGTACGCGAACCGGACGTCGTCGAACACGACCTCCCGGCCCGGGAGTTCGGAGGCGAGCGGGGGCAGCTCACGCGACTGCGCCGGTTCCGGCACCGAGGGGACCTGGGCCAGCAGACCCGCGATCTTCTCCATCGAGGCCGCCGCCGACTGGTACGAGTTGAGGAACATGCCGAGCCGGTCGATCGGGTCGTACAGGCGCCGCAGGTAGAGCACGGCGGCGGCCAGTACACCCAGCGCGAGGGACCCGGAGGCCACCCGGTACGCGCCCCACAGCACGATGCCCGCGACCGCGGTGTTGGCGACCAGCCGGGAGCCGACGACATAGCGGGCCATCTCCAGGATGGCGTCGCCGTTGATGCGTTCGTGGCGGCTGTTGAGCGCGTGGAAGGCCGTGTCGTTGACGGCCTCGCGACGGAAGGCGCGCACCGGCCTGATGCCGTTCATCGTCTCCGCGAACTTCACGATGACCGCGGCGATGGCGGTCGAGCGGAGGGTGAAGATCCGCCCGGCGCGGTGCCGGTAGAGCCGGATGAGGAGGTACAGCGGCACGAACGACGCCACCGCGACCGCGCCGAGGCCCAGGTCCAGCCAGAGCAGCAGCGCCGAGATGTAGACGAACGACAGGATGACGGTGATGAGTTCCTGGAGGCCCTCGCTGAGCAGCTCGCGCAGTGACTCGACGTCCGTCGTGGAGCGCGAGATGAGCCGGCCCGAGGTGTAGCGCTCGTGGAAGTCGACGCTGAGCGCCTGCGCGTGCCGGAAGATCCTGCCACGCAGGTCGAGCAGGACGTCCTGGTTGACGCGGGCCGACACGAGGACGAAGCCGCACTGGAGGGCGCCGGCCGCCAGCGAGCACAGCGCGTAGGCGACGGCCACCGCGATCAGCGGGCCGTGGTCGTCGTCGCGGAACGCCGGTACGGCGCGGTCGATGGCGTACGCCACGAGCATCGGGCCCGCCTGCACCGCCGCCTGCTGGAGCAGCAGCAGGACCGCCGACAGGACGACGCGGGCCTTCATGGGCGCGAGCAGGGAGCGCAGGAGGACGGCCGTGGCCCGCGGGGGAGCGGGCAGGGCGTCACGGTCGAAGGGATCGCCGTCCTCGAGGGCCGCGGGCCGCGCCGCGTCGCCGTCCGTCGGCGCGGTGGTCGTGGGCGCCGTCATCGGTTCTCCCTCTCGGTCGTCTCTGTCCTTCCCGACATCAGCCAGGCGTATTCCGCGCTCGTACGCAGCAGTTCGTGGTGCGTGCCGACGGCGGTGACGCGGCCCCCGGAGAGCAGGGCGACGCGGTCGGCGAGCAGGACCGTGGACGGGCGATGGGCCACGACCAGGGCGGTCGTCCCGGCGAGGACGCGGCGCAGGGCCGCCTCGACCAGGGCCTCCGTGTGGACGTCCAGGGCGGAGAGCGGATCGTCCAGGACGAGGAAGCGGGGGTTGCCGACGACCGCCCGCGCCAGGGCGAGCCGCTGACGCTGGCCGCCGGACAGGCTGAGGCCCTGCTCGCCGACCTGGGTGTCCGTGCCCTGGGGCAGCGCGTGGACGAAGTCCGCCTGCGCGACGGCCAGGGCACGGGCCAGATCGGCCTCGCCCGCGGTGTCCGCGGCGCCCATGAGGACGTTCTCGCCCACCCCGGCGGAGAACAGGGTGGGCTCCTCGAAGGCGACCGCCACGAGGGCGCGCAGCTCCTGTCTGGGCAGCTCGGTGATGTCCACGCCGTCCAGGGTGATCCGGCCCGCGGTGACCTCGTGCAGCCGGGGGACGAGCGCGGTGAGCGTCGTCTTGCCGGAGCCCGTACCGCCCACGAGGGCCATGGTCTCGCCGGGCCGGATGTGCAGATCGATGCCGTCGAGGACGGGCACGCTGTCGCTCTCGGCGTCGGGATACCGGAACCGCACCCCTTCGAACCGGAGCCCGCCGGGCCCGTCGCCGCCACCGGCGCCGACGAGCACCGCCCTGGAAGACGGTGCCGCCCTGGAAGCCGGTGCCGCCGCGGACGCCGACGCCGTGTCCGACTCCGGGGCCGCGTCCATGACTTCGAAGTACCGCTCGGTGGCCGTGGCCGCCTCCTGGCTCATCGCGAGCAGGAAACCGATCGACTCGACGGGCCAGCGCAGGGCGAGGGCCGTGGACAGGAACGCCACCAGCGTCCCGGCCGACAGGGAACCGTCGGCCACCTGCACCGTGCCGAGCACGAGGGCCGCGCCGATGGCCAGCTCGGGCAGGGTCGTGATGGCCGCGAAGATACCGGCGAGCAGCCGCGCCTTCGCCAGCTCCGTGCCGCGCAGCGTCCGGGAGAGCTCCCGGAAGGCGAGGGCCTGGCTGCGATGGCGCCCGAACCCCTTGATGATCCGGATGCCGAGCACGCTCTCCTCGACGAGCGTCGTCAGATCGCCGACCTGGTCCTGCGCCTGCCGTGCCACCCGCGAGTACCGCTTCTCGAAGAGCCAGCAGACGACCATCACGGGCAGGGCGGGCGCGAGCAGCACGAGTCCCAGTGTCCAGTCCTGGGCCAGCATGATGAGGACACCCACGAGGATCGTCACCGAGTTGACCAGCAGGAACGTCAGCGGGAACGCGAGGAACATCCGCAGCAGCATCAGATCGGTCGTGCCCCGCGACAGCAACTGTCCCGACGGCCAGCGGTCGTGGAAGGCGATGGGCAGCCGCTGCAGGTGCCGGTACAGATCGGCCCGCATCGCCGCCTCGACCCCGGCCAGCGGCCTGGCCACCAGCCAGCGCCGCAGCCCGAAGAGCACCGCCTCCGCGATCCCGAGCAGCAGCAGGTACAGCGCGCCCAGCCACACCCCGCCCGTGCTCCGGTCGGCCACCGGCCCGTCCACGATCCACTTGAGGACGAGCGGGATCACCAGCCCCGTACAGGAGGCGGCGACCGCGACGACGGCCGCGGTGGCCAGCCGCCCGCGCACGGGCCGTACGTACGGCCACAGCCGCAGCAGGCTGCGGACGGCGGAACGGCTCTCGGTGGACTCGGTCTCGGTGGTTCCCTCGGCGGGCGCAGGTGTGGTCGGCATCAGCAGCGAGCCTACGTTTCGGCACTGACAACACCCAGCGAGTTTTGGCCGGTCCGAGGGCCGGGAGCCGTCCTAGGTGGTCGGGTACGGGAGAAGGGTCGCCGCCGTCCTCTCCCAGGCCGCCTTCAGCTCGGCGAGCAGCTCCGGCCGGTCCGGGGCGAGATCGGCCTGTTCACGGGCGTCGTTCGCCAGGTTGTAGAGGTGGTCGGCACCGGCGGCGTCCCGGTAGTACTTCCAGTCGCCGCGCCGCAGCGCCCGGTTGGCCCGTACCCGCCAGAACAGGTCGCGCTTCGGCGGCTGCTCGCCCTTCAGCAGGTATCCGGCGAGGCTGGTGCCGTCCAGCGGGTACGCCGGGTCGGGCCGGGCGCCGCCCACCTCCAGCAGGGTCGCGGTCCAGTCGGGGGAGAAGTTGGGCTCGCGGCTGACCTGACGGCCGTCGATCCGGGCCGGCCAGCGCACGATCGCCGGCACCCGGATACCGCCTTCGAGGAGCACGAACTTCTCCCCGCTGAGCGGCCAGTTGTAGGAGTAGCGCTCGCCGCCGTTGTCGCTGGCGAACAGCACCAGAGTGTTCTCCTCCTGACCCGAGCGACGCAGCGCCGTGAGCACCTCGCCGACGGCCGCGTCCAGGCTCTCCACCATCTGCGCGTACTTCTCCACCGAGCCGCCGTCGAAGTGGTTGAGCGCCCGGGAGACCTCCCCCTGGTTCCCGGCCGCCCGGATCTTCGCGGCGATCTCGGCGCCGGTCTCCGCGTCGTCCTCGGCGAGCCAGGGCCAGTGCGGGGTGGTGAAGTTGAGGTTCAGCAGCCAGGGTTTGTCGTGGTCGCGCCCGACGTACTCCACGGCCCGCTCGGTGAGTACCTCGGTGTAGTAGCGCAGGTCCTTGTACTGGGCGTCGCCCTCGTAGAGGTCGTAGTCGCCGAGCTGGCCGAGCTTGGAGAAGTACTCCAGCACGCCGCCGAAGTTGCCGAAGAACTCGTCCCAGCCGGACTTGGTGGGGCTGTGGTCGGGCAGCCAGCCGCAGTGCCACTTGCCGATCAGCGCGGTGGAGTAGCCCGCCTTCTTCAGCAGGGAGGCGAGGGTGGGGTGGTTCGGGTCGAGCCCCTGCGCCTTGTTCGCGATCGGCTCGGCGAGCCCGCCGGGCGTACGGCCCGGATACCGGCCGGTGTAGAGGCTGAACCGGGTCGGCGAGCAGGTCGCGGACCCGGAGTACGCGTCGGTGAACCGCACCCCCTGCCGGGCGAGCCGGTCCAGGTGGGGCGTGCGGATGTGCGGGGCGCCGTACGAGGAGAGGTCGGCCCAGCCGAGGTCGTCCCCGAGGATGACCAGGATGTTGGGACGCCTGCCGGTCGCGGCGTCGGCGGGGCGGGCCCTGAACGGCCGCTCGGCGGAGGCCGTGGCGGCCGTGGTGGTGACCGCGGTGACGGCACCGCCGCCGACGAGCCCACCGAAGGTACGACGGGATATTTCAGGCATACGTGATCCTCGGATGCGTGGCGGTCCCGGACCGGGACGCGGAGGGGGGAAGCCCAGGAGGGGGGAAGGTCAGGAAGAGCGCGGGGTGATCGCGGGACGACCGCGGGCTCAGCGACAGAGGGCGCTGGACTGCCGGCACAGATCGACATGGCGCCGCTCCACGAGCGCGACACACGCGCACGGGTGATCAGCGGAGAGCCTCATGACAAGGGACGTTCCCAGTGAGCCACCCGGGACGTCAAGGACGTGTCCGGATCGCGGAAGCCCCCCTGTGCCCCGCCTGTGCAGGGCGCCCTCTCAGTCCACCACCCGCAGCAGCAGGACCGCCCGGGCCGGCACGGTGATCGTCCCGCCCGCCCGGTGCGCCACCCCGGGCACGGCCCCCTGCTCCTCCCGCGACGTGTCGACGACGACCTCGTACGACCGGGCCCACGGCGGCCCCGGCAGGACGAAACTGACGGGTCTGTCCCCCGCGTGCAGCACCGCGAGGAAGCTGTCGTCCGTCACGGGTACGCCCCGCGCGTCCCGCCCCGGGATGTCCCGCCCGGACAGGAACATGCCCAGGGTGCCGGCGGGCGCGTACCAGTCCCGCTCCGTCATCTCCGTGCCGTGGGCGGTGAACCACGCCAGGTCCCGCAGTCCGTCGGCCGAATGGGCCCGACCGGAGAAGAAGGCGCGCCGCCGCAGCACCGGATGCGCGTGGCGCAGGGCGATCAGCCGGGACGTCAGGTCGAACAGGGCCCGCCAACCGGGGTCGTCCAGCAGGCTCCAGTCGAGCCAGCTGATCTCGTTGTCCTGGCAGTACGCGTTGTTGTTGCCGCCCTGGGTCCGCCCCAGTTCGTCGCCCGCGACCAGCATCGGGACGCCCGTGGAGAGCAGCAGCGTGGTCAGGAGGTTGCGCAGCTGGCGCCGCCGCAGACCTTGTATCCGGGCGTCGTCGGTCTCTCCCTCGGTCCCGCAGTTCCAGGCCCGGTTGTCGTCGGTGCCGTCCCGGTTCCCCTCGCCGTTGGCCTCGTTGTGCTTGCGCTCGTATGACACCATGTCCCGCAGGGTGAAGCCGTCGTGGGCGGTCACGAAGTTCACCGAGGCGTACGGCCGCCGCCCGCCCCACGCGTACAGGTCGCTCGACCCCGAGAGCCGGTACCCGAGGTCCCGTACGTCCGGCAGCGCGCCCCGCCAGAAGTCCCGTACGGCATTGCGGTAGCGGTCGTTCCACTCCGTCCACAGCGGGGGGAAGGCGCCCACCTGGTAGCCGCCGGAGCCGACGTCCCACGGCTCGGCGATCAGCTTCACTCGGCGCAGCACCGGATCCTGCGCGATGACGGCCAGGAACGGCGACAGCATGTCGACGTCGTGCATCGAGCGGGCGAGCGCCGCCGCGAGGTCGAAGCGGAAGCCGTCGACGCCCATCTCCGTCACCCAGTACCGCAGCGAGTCAGTGATCAGGCGCAGCACGTGCGGCTGCACGACGTGCAGGGTGTTGCCGCAACCCGTGTAGTCCGCGTACCGCCGGGCGTCGTCCTGCAGCCGGTAGTAGCCGCGGTTGTCGATCCCGCGCAGCGACAGCGTCGGGCCCAGCTCGCTCGCCTCCGCCGTGTGGTTGTAGACCACGTCGAGGATGACCTCGATCCCGGCGGCGTGCAGCGCGCGCACCATCCGCTTGAACTCGCCCACCTGCTGGCCGTTGGTCCCGGAGGCCGCGTACCCGGCGTGCGGGGCGAAGTAGCCGATCGAGTTGTAGCCCCAGTAGTTCTTCATGTCCCGGCGCAGCAGATGGTCCTCGTGCGCGAACTGGTGCACCGGCAGCAGCTCGACGGCCGTCACCCCGAGCGCCACCAGGTGCTCGATCGCCGCCGGATGCGCCAGCCCGGCGTACGTGCCCCGCAGTTCCTCCGGGATCCCCGGGTGCAGCTTGGTGAAGCCCTTGACGTGCAGCTCGTAGATGACGGAGTCCGCCCACGGCGTCTTGGGGCGCCGGTCGTCCGCCCACTCGTCGCCGGGTGTGTCGTCATGGACGACGACCCCCTTGGGAACGTAGGGCGCGGAGTCCCGGTCGTCGCGCACGGTGTCCGCGACCTGCTGCTGGGGCCAGTCGCGCACATGCCCGTACACCTCGGGCGGCAGACTGCCGAACTCGTCCCGTCCGGCGCCGTCCACGGCACGGGCGTACGGGTCCAGGAGCAGTTTCGCGGGGTTCCAGCGGGCGCCGGTCCACGGGTCCCAGCGGCCGTGCACCCGGAAGCCGTACCGCTGACCGGGCCGCACCCCGGGCACGAAGCCGTGCCAGATCTCATGGGTCAGCTCGGTCAGCGGAACCCGGATCTCGGCGCCCTCGCCCTCCCCGCGCGCGTCCCCGTCGCCCGGTGAGCCGAAGAGACAGAGCTCGACCGACTCGGCCCCGCCCGCCCACAGGGCGAAGTTGGTGCCCGAGACCCCGTCCGGCCCCGTCCGGAAGCGGGCCCCGAGCGGGGTCGGCGCACCCGGCCACACGGGGATGTCCGGCGCCGGACGCGCCGTGCCGTTCACCGCTGGGGCGGCCTGTGCGGGCAGCCCTCCACCGAGGGCGCGCGGTTCCCGCACGGCCGCCCCCTGCACTGCCTCCTGCTCGGCTGCGCTCGACACCCTGCGCCCTCCCGCGGCTCGGTCGGAGCGGCACGAGGAGGACCGCGGCATCCCGGCCGCGGTCTCCTGACGTGTCGTCCTCCCCACTGTTCTGCCCAGAGCCGGGCTCGCACTCACGTTTCCCGTGACGGGGGTGAGAAGGCGGGGACGGACAGACGGGGGAGGCACGGGCGCACCACGCCCTGACGGACGCATCCCGGTTTCCCGGGGCCCGCTCGGTCGTTGGGTCCCACGTGATGCACGCACAGACGCGCGCGCGGCGCGCAGGGGCCGCGCTGGCCGCCGCACTGACATGGGCAGGCCTGCTGGCCTCGGCCGCGGGATGCACCTCGCACGGGGTGGACGAGATGCTCGGCAAACCCCGCTCGCCCGAGGAGGCGATCCGGGTCTCGCCGGACGACGGCAGCAAGGCCGTACGCCCCGAGGAAGGGCTGAAGGTGCGGGTGCCGGCCGGGCGCCTGGAGTCCGTGAAGGTGGTGAAGTCCCAGGACGCGCAGGAGTTCCCGGTGCCCGGCCGGATCGGCGAGGACGGCGCGACCTGGCGGCCCGACGACGGGAAACTCGCGCTGGCCGCCAAGTACACGGTGGACGCGGTCGCGCTCGACAGCCACGGCCGGCGGGTGGCACGGCACGTCACGTTCACGACGTACGTTCCCGACGAGCGGTTCATCGGATACGTCATGCCGGAGAACCGCTCGACGGTCGGCACCGGCATGATCGTGTCGCTGGAGTTCAACCGCGAGATCGAGAACCGGGCGGCGGTCGAGCGCGCGATCCGCGTGACGTCCGTGCCGAGAACGGAGATCGCCCCGCACTGGTTCGGCCGGGACCGCCTCGACTTCCGCCCCGAGACCTACTGGAAGCCCGGCACGAAGGTCACCGTCGCCCTGCGGCTGCGGGACGTCGAGGCGGCCCCGGGCGTGTACGGGCTGCAGTACAAGACGTTCTCCTTCACGGTCGGCCGCGACCAGAGAAGCCTCGTCGACGCCGCCGCCCACACGATGCAGGTACGCCGTGGCGGACTGCTCCTGTCCACCGTGCCGATCACCGCGGGAGCCCCGGGGAACACCACGTACAACGGGAAGATGGTGGTCACCGAGATGCTGGAGGTGACCCGGATGAACGGGGCCACCGTCGGCTTCAAACGGGCCGACGGCAAGGGCGAGTACGACATCCCGGACGTCCCGCACGCGGTGCGCCTCACCTCCTCCGGGACCTTCCTGCACGGCAACTACTGGGCCCGGGGCGTGTTCGGCACGGCCAATGTCAGCCACGGCTGTGTGGGACTGCGCGATGTGAAGGGCGGCAGCTCCGCGACCCCGGCGGGCTGGTTCTTCGACCGCAGCCTCATCGGCGACGTCGTCGAGGTCGTCAACAGCAATGACAAGAAGGTCGCTCCCGACAACGGCCTCGGCGGGTGGAACATGGGCTGGAAAGCCTGGAAAGCGGGCTCCGCGGTGAAGTAGCCCGACATAGGGGTACGCACAGGGAAGGCTCTGGCGGCGCCACCGGGCCGATCAGTTGGGACTGAACGGTGACATTCCCGGGAGACCATCCCACGTGGCAGTGTGATTAATTAGCGCGATGCGTGCGTGGGACGCGCCGTAGTACGGGCCTGAACAGGCCGTGCGAGGGGAGAACGAACTTGAACGGGCGACCGATATCGGGGGCGTCGGTTGGCGCGCGGACTCGAAGTGGCAAGGGGGCCCTGGCACTTGTGCTGGGGGTGCTGTTGCTTCTCGTGACCGCGTGCGGCGGAGGAGGGGACTCGGACTCCGGGTCCGGCGGTGACAAGGGTAAGGATTCGGACCAGGCGGACACCAAGGTCTCGCAGGCGGTCGTGACCATAGCTCCCAAGGACGGGGCGGGCGCCGTCAGGACCAGCGGCGCACTGAAGGTGACGGCCGCCAAGGGCAAGCTCACCGAGGTCACGGTCGAGGACGACAAGGGCACTCCGGTCGAGGGCAGGATCACCGACGGGGGCGCCAGCTGGACGCCCGCCGGTCATCTCGCCGCGTCCACCAAGTACAAGGTCCACGCGGTGGCCAAGGACTCCGCGGGCCGGCAGGCCGCCGAGGAGTCCGCCTTCACCACGCTGACCCCGAAGAACACGTTCGTCGGCACCTTCACGCCGGAGGACGGTTCCAAGGTCGGCGTCGGGATGCCCTTCTCGGTGCGCTTCACGCGGGGCATCACACACCCCGAGGACGTCGAGAAGGCGATCAGGATAAAGACCGAGCCCGCGGTCGACGTCCAGGGCCACTGGTTCGGCAACGACCGCCTCGACTTCCGTCCCGAGGAGTACTGGAAGTCCGGTACGAAGGTCACCGTCACCCTGAACCTCGACGGTGTCGAGGGCCGGCCGGGTGTCTACGGCGAGCAGGCCAAGACCGTGAAGTTCACGATCGGCCGCAGCCAGGTCTCCACCGTCGACGTCAAGACCAAGAAGATGACCGTCAAGCGGGACGGCAAGGTCATCAAGACCATCCCGGTCACGACGGGCAAGGCGGGTTACGAGACCTGGAACGGCCAGATGGTCATCAGCGAGCGCCTCAGGGTGACCCGCATGAACGGCGAGACGGTCGGCTACGGCGGCGAGTACGACATCAAGGACGTGCCGGACGCGATGCGCCTGTCCAACTCGGGCACGTTCATCCACGGCAACTACTGGGGCGGCGACGCCTTCGGCAACTACAACGCCAGCCACGGCTGCATCGGCCTGCGCGACCAGCGCGGCGGCGGTGACCGGGGAGCCCCGGCCGCGTGGTTCTTCGACCGCTCGATCGTCGGCGACGTGGTGATCGTGAAGAACTCCAACGACCGGATCATCGACCCGGACAACGGGCTCAACGGCTGGAACATGTCGTGGAAGAAGTGGACGGCCTGACCCGCCGGCCCACTCTCTGACACCGTACGGCCCCGGTGTGCTCCGCTGTGACGGAGCACACCGGGGCCGTTCCCGTTAGCCTTCGTTAACCTCCTCTCATGACTGTGCATCTCGAAGTCGCCGAAGGTGTCGGCACGATCCGCCTCGACCGTCCGCCCATGAACGCGCTGGACGTCGCCACGCAGGACCGGCTCAAGGAACTCGCCGAGGAGGCCACCCGCCGCGAGGACGTCCGCGCGGTGATCCTCTACGGCGGCGAGAAGGTGTTCGCGGCGGGCGCCGACATCAAGGAGATGCAGGCCATGGACCATGCGGCGATGGTCGTACGCTCCCGGGCCCTGCAGGACTCCTTCACCGCCGTGACCCGCATCCCCAAGCCGGTCGTCGCCGCGGTCACCGGCTACGCGCTGGGCGGCGGCTGCGAGCTGGCGCTGTGCGCAGACTTCAGGATCGCCGCGGACAACGCCAAGCTGGGCCAGCCGGAGATCCTCCTCGGACTGATCCCGGGCGCCGGCGGCACCCAGCGCCTGTCCCGCCTCATCGGCCCCTCCCGCGCGAAGGACCTCATCTTCACCGGCCGGATGGTCAAGGCCGACGAGGCCCTGACGCTCGGACTGGTGGACCGGGTCGTACCGGCCGCCGACGTGTACACCGAGGCGCACGCGTGGGCCGCGAAACTCGCCCAGGGACCGGCGCTCGCGCTGCGCGCCGCCAAGGAGTCGGTCGACGCGGGCCTGGAGACGGACATCGAGACCGGCCTCACGATCGAACGCAACTGGTTCGCCGGACTGTTCGCGACGGAGGACCGGGAGCGGGGGATGCGGAGCTTCGTGGAGGAGGGCCCGGGCAAGGCGAAGTTCCTCTGAACCACCCTCTGAAAGTCGCCCGGACCCCTTGCTGTTGACGCGGTGTATCACCCGCGCCCGTCGAGGTTCCCTCGAAGGAGCGGTTTATCCGAGCCTTAACGCAGCCTTAAGGGTTCCTTGTCGGGGGCCGCGGGCGATTGCCGTCGGCGAGCCCTTTCTCGCAGGCCAGTTGGGCTGTGGAGGCCATCGGAATGCCGATGGCATATGTCGATCGGGCGATGCGGAACAATTGGTTCCGGGGGGCGGATTCCTCCGGAACGCCCCCGGAAGGGCCCCTCCGGGGGTCATGATGGGGGCATGGCGGGGCTGGAGGGTATCGAACAGCCGCGGCGGCACGGGAGTGCGACCGCGGCGCGCTGGTCGCCTGCTGTCGAGGACGAACGCGCGCTGAAGGCGCTGGAACTGTTCGGCAATCCCACCGAGGCCGAGGTACCGCTGCCGTCCCGGCCGGAATCCGCCGCCACGGCGCGCCGGCTCACCCAGGTCGTGGTGCTGCGCCAGTGGGGCCTCTCGCCGAAGATGACCGAGGACGCCGTGTTGCTCGTGTCGGAACTCGTGGGCAATGCCGTGCGGCATACCGGGGCGCGGGTCTTCGGGCTCCGTATGCGGCGCCGACGGGGGTGGATCCGGGTCGAGATCCGGGATCCCTCGCGGGGGTTGCCCTGTCTGATGCCGGTGCAGGACATGGACGTCAGCGGTCGCGGACTCTTCCTCGTGGACAAACTGTCCGACCGCTGGGGGGTCGACCTCCTCCCGCGAGGCAAGACGACCTGGTTCGAAATGCGCGTATCGGACCGCTAGGCCTTTTCCCTCGCCCCCGCCGCCCCTACCCGTCGTCACGTACTCGGGGGCGCTGCCCCCGAACCCCTCGTCCTCAAACGCCGGACGGGCTGAAAACGTATTCAGCCCGTCCGGCGTTTGAGGACGAGCGCGCAGCGCGATACCGGGGGCGAGGGGCGCAGCCCCATGCAGTGACGGGAAGGGCAGGGGCGGCGGGGGCGAGGGAATCCCCGCGGCAACCCCGTCGACGGACACGCCGCCATACGAGTGAGGGTCCGCCCGCGGAACACAACACGCCGAGATCGTGCTCCCATGATCACAACCCGCTGGAAGCGCCACGCCGCCGCCCTCGCCTTCACCCTGACGGCAGTAATCACCACCTCCGCCGCGACACCCCCCACCGAAACCCCGACGAAGTCGGCCGCCGCCCCCGCCTGCCCCCAGTACGCGGACCCCGTCCACGCCGCCGCCGACCACCGCGTGGACGTGGACCGCATCACCCCCGCCCCCGCCTGGCGCACAAGCTGCGGCACGCTCTACCGCAGCGACGGCCGCGGCCCGGCGGTCGTCTTCGAGCAGGGCTTCCTCCCGAAGGACGTCGTCAACGGCCAGTACGACATCGAGCAGTACGTCCTGGTCAACCAGCCCTCCCCGTACGTCTCCACGAGCTACGACCACGACCTCTACAAGACGTGGTGGAAGAGCGGCTACAACTACTACATCGACGCCCCGGGCGGCGTGGACGTCAACAAGACCATCGGCGACACCCACAAGTGGGCCGACCAGGTCGAGGTCGCCTTCCCGGGCGGTATCGCGCGGCAGTACATCATCGGCGTCTGCCCCGTCGACAAGAAGACCAAGACCGAGATCATGAGCGACTGCGAGAGCAACCCGCACTACGAGCCCTGGCACTGAGCAGCGCCTCCGCACCCACGGGCCGGTAACCGGCCGCCAGGAACGCCCGCAGACTGCGGGCGTTCCCCGGGGCGAGCTGGGCCCAGACCGGCTCCCCGCCGGCCAACTGCCGGGCCGCCCGCGCGAGTTCACGGCCGAGCCCCCGGTGCCGTACGCCCTCGTCCACCTCGACGGCCACCTCAAGCCGCCCCGCGACCCCGAGGCCCAGGACGAGCACACCCCCGTCGGCGGCCCACACGCGCACCTCGTCACGGTGCGTGCGAGCCCGTACGACCCGGTGATGGTCCCGGTCCGTGACCTCCGTCAGCGCGAGAGAGGGTTCGCCCGGGAGGGGCGCGGCGACGGCCAGCAGGTCGATCGTGTCGTTCGTACGCCCCGTGCGGTCCATGAGAGCCGCGAGGAACCGGGGGTTCATCGCCGCGGCCAGCGCGTCGCAGTCGACCCGCTCCAGCGTCGCGTGCACCCAGTCGGGATCCTCGTCCGTGAAGACGACGGAGTGCGCGGTGAAGGCGAGGACACCGGCGTCCCGGTGGGAGTGCTGACGCACCACGGTGACGGAGCCGTCCGCCGGCGGGAAGTCGTCCCGGGCCGCCGCGTCGAGAATGTCCCGCAAACTCTCGGCCACGCGCCCACTCCTCCGTTTCGACGCCTTGACGCCTCGACTCCTCGACTCCTTGAGTCTGCACCCACTCGAAGGCCCGGCCTCCGGAGGGGTACCGGGCCGCTGCCCGCGCACCCCGAGGAGTTCGCGTAGGTGGTCGCCGCGTCGCGTGCCGGGACGGAACGTTAATCTGACCTCGTCAGTGAAGCACCACGAAGGGGCGGGTCCGGTGGCGGACATCGAGGAAGCACGCAAGGCGTTCGAGCGCATCGACGTGGACGGGGACGGCTACATCACCGCCGCCGAGTTCAAGAAGGCCCTGGCCCAGGGTGGGGACTGGAACGTCACCGAGTCGGTGGCCGAGGCCGTCATCGGCGCCCAGGACCTCAACGGCGACAAGCTGCTCTCGTTCGACGAGTTCTGGGCCCACGTCAACAGGTGACCTGAGCGGCAGGGGCGCCCACCGGTTCGCGGAGGGCGCCCTTTCGTCGTGTTCGCCCATCCGAGTGGGGATCGGAATAGCCCGGTATGGCCCGCGGTTGGTATATCGCGCCAGGAGTCCCCCACCCCCTCGAAGGGCGAGTCCAACATGAAGATCGGCATCATCGGAGCAGGGAACATCGGCGGCAACCTCACCCGGCGGCTCACCGAACTCGGGCACGACGTGTACGTCGCCAACTCCCGCGGCCCGCAGACGCTCACCGCGCTGGCGGAGGAGACCGGAGCCACGCCCGTCACCGTCGAGGAGGCCCCCAGGGGCGCCGAGATCGTCGTCGTCACGATCCCCCTGAAGGCGGTCCCCGCCCTGCCGTCCGGACTGCTGGACCAGGCGGCCGACGGGGTGACCGTCATCGACACCGGCAACTACTACCCGAAGCAGCGGGACGGCAGGATCGACGAGATCGAGGACGGGGGTCTGACGGAGTCGCGCTGGACGGCCCGGCAGCTCGGCCACACCGTCGTCAAGGCGTTCAACGGCACCTACGCCCAGGACATCCTCGACCGTCCCCGCCCGGCCGGTGCCCCGGACCGCGTCGCCCTGCCGGTGGCGGCCGACGACGCCACCGCCAAGCAGGTCGTACGCGCCCTCATCGACGAACTCGGCTTCGACACCGTGGACGCGGGCGGCCTCGACGACTCCTGGCGCCAGCAGCCCGGTACCCCCGTCTACGGCCTGCGGGAAGGCGTCGAGGCGGTGAAGAAGGCGCTGGCCGAGGCGCCGCGGGAACGTACGCCGGACTTCACCGCGTAACCCGTTCGCCCACCGCTCAGACGATCTCCAGCGGCAGGTGCGGCCCGGCAGGCAGTTCGACCTCGACGGGGTCGCCGGGCCGCACCAGGCCGCCCGTGACGACCACGCTCATGATCCCGGACCTGAACCGGGCCTTCCCGTCCTCGTCCCGCCCCACCACCTGCCTCATGAGGCCCTTCTGGAAGGTGTCGATCTGCGCACAGGGATTGCGCAGGCCGGTGACCTCCACCACGGCCTCGTCGCCGAGGCGCAGCAGGGTCCCGGTCGGCAGCCCCAGCAGATCGATGCCCCGGGTGGTGACGTTCTCCCCGAGCTCCCCGGCCGCGACCTCGAACCCGGCTCCCCGGACCTCGTCGAACAGTTCCTCGTGGATGAGATGCACCTGCCGCAGATTCGGCTGCGAGGGATCCTTCCGCATCCGGAACCGGTGCTTGACGGTGACCCCGGCATGCACGTCCCCCTCGACCCCGAGCCCCGCGAGCAGCGTGATGCTCTCCCGGTTCGGCTTGGTGAACGAGTACGCCCCATTACTGCTGACCGCAGCGACACTCCCACCCATGCTGTGCAGCTCCCCTCGTCCTCGCGGTTGCCGTCGAACCGCAGGACAGAGCCTAAGCCGGGGCTCGTACACCGGTTCTCAGCGGGTGCAGATCGCCTGCGACACCATCCCGCCGTCGGGCGTCGCGGTCATGGAGGTGCTCGCCCGGTCGAGCTGGGACGGCGCGTACACCTCCTGCAGGAAGGAATTGCCGGAATCGGTGGGGCTGCCCCCGCCACCCAGCCCGTGCACCCGCGTTCCGGACGGGCATTCGGCGACGGCGTTGTCCACGTTCCGTACGGTCGCCACGGTGACCGCGGGAACGGTGCTGCAGATTCCGAGAACGCGCACCTGGATGGACCCGGGATGATCCCCTCGGCCCCGGACCGTGGCGACAGCGGCATCACGCGAGCCGGTCGAGCGGAACAGCTGAAGGCCCACATGGTGATCGGGGAAAGCGGCAGCGCCGGTGCCGATCACCCGCTTTCCGGCCGGGCACCTGACGCGGGCGGTCGCGAAACCTATGTCCGAGGAGATGGCGGAGACCAGCTGATGGCCCGGCAGCGAGGCGGCGGGCGCGCAGAGCGCGTACGCCTCCAGCCACCAGCCCGCACTGAATCCGGTACTCGGCTCACTGGCCGTGGCGCGGAAGTAGTCGCGCTGCAGGAGGAGGTCACGCCCCGGTTCCGCCCCGGTCAGAGCCACGATCCCGTGACCGTGGTCGAAGGCCCATCCACCGCCGCCGACCACCCGGTGGCCCGCGGGGCATTGCGCGCTCTTGCTCTTGCGCGCCTCCGAATTGTCGGGAGTCGGTCCGGAAGTCACCCTGACCAGTCCAGGAACAGCGGCCACGGGTGCCGATCGCGGCACCTGATCCACCGACAGGCCGGAAATCATCAGCAATGCCATGACGGCGGCGGCGCAATACCGTCCTTTCGCATGTCGCATCGGATGTGCCCCCTGGTGAACGCCCCGTTCGACTCCCGCCCCGAAGCGGGCCGCGGTCGGCATTCGGTGCGCGGCTTCTGTCGAGAGTCTCGCCGTTCACGAGGAGAGTCCACCCGTCAGGCGTTCTCGGCCCATTCGCGCAGGGCGGCCTTGCTGGAGAAATCGGCGACGTTCTTGTCCAGCGGGTCGTCGGTGTGCTGGTGGAAACGCCACTTGGCCTGGATGCGGGGCTTGCCCGCCGTCACGTAGTCGGCGATCCAGAGACCGTCACCGGCGTACGAGGTCGTGTCCACATTGAGCCAGTAATTCCGATTGCAGTACAAGATGACCCGGTTGTTGGGCCGCAGTTCCCGCACCTTGCGGATGAAGCGGTCCTTCTCGGCGTTGCTGGCGTGGGTGCCCTCGCCCGTCGTCTCCCAGTCCACGGCGAGGATGTCGCCGGCCTTCTCCGGGGCCTTGCTGACGAAGTACTCGGCCTGCGCTGTGAGGTTGCCGGGCCACAGGAAGTGATAGAAACCGACCACGCAACCGGCGTCCCTGGCCCGCTTGGTCTGCGCGCTCAGTTTCGGGTTGACGTACGTGCGGCCTTCGGTGGCCTTGACGAAGACGAAGGACAGGCCTTCGGTGCTGTACGAGGACGACTGGTAGGCGCTTACGTCGATACCGCGCAGCATGTGCGAACTCCTTGGTGCGTGGGGGCCGGAAGCACGACTGTGCCTCCTGGGGCCTGTGGGGGGCCAACATCCTTTGGACGTACCCCACTTGGCCCGCCCTACCCGCACGCCCGCCGACCCCCGGGAGGTCACGCCGGAGCATGCGCCGACGTACGAGCCCCGGAGCTCAGCACTCGATGATGTTCACCGCGAGCCCGCCCCGCGCCGTCTCCTTGTACTTGACGGACATGTCGGCGCCCGTCTCCTTCATCGTCTTGATGACCTTGTCGAGGGACACCTTGTGGGAGCCGTCGCCGCGCATGGCCATCTTCGCCGCCGTCACGGCCTTGACCGCGGCCATGCCGTTGCGCTCGATGCAGGGGATCTGGACGAGGCCGCCGACCGGGTCGCAGGTGAGGCCGAGGTTGTGCTCCATGCCGATCTCGGCGGCGTTCTCGACCTGTTCGGGAGAGCCGCCGAGCACCTCGGCGAGGGCGCCGGCCGCCATCGAGCAGGCCGAGCCGACCTCGCCCTGGCAGCCGACCTCGGCGCCCGAGATGGAGGCGTTCTCCTTGAAGAGCATGCCGATGGCGCCCGCGGCGAGCAGGAAGCGTACGACGCCGTCCTCCTTCTCGGCCTCCGAGGCGGAGGCGCCGGCGACGAAGTTCACGTAGTAGTGCAGGACCGACGGGATGATGCCCGCGGCGCCGTTCGTGGGGGCTGTCACCACGCGGCCGCCCGCCGCGTTCTCCTCGTTCACGGCCATCGCGTACAGGGTGATCCACTCCATCGCGTGGGCCAGCGGGTCGCCCTCGGCGCGCAGTTGGCGGGCCGACATGGCCGCGCGGCGGCGGACCCGCAGGCCGCCCGGCAGGATGCCCTCGCGGGACATGCCGCGCGACACGCACGCCTGCATCACGCGCCAGATGGCGAGGAGCCCTTCGCGGATCTCCTCCTCGGTGCGCCAGGCCCGCTCGTTCTCCAGCATCAGCGCGGAGATGGACAGGCCCGTCTCCTTCGCCAGCCGCAGCAGCTCGTCGCCCGTACGGAAGGGGTATTTCAGGACTGTGTCGTCCAGCTTGATGCGGTCCGCGCCCACCGCGTCCTCGTCGACGACGAAGCCGCCGCCCACCGAGTAGTACGTCTTCGACAGCACCTCGGCGCCCGAGGCGTCGTACGCCCACAGGGTCATGCCGTTCGCGTGGTAGGGCAGCGTCTTGCGGCGGTGCAGCACCAGGTCGTCGTCGAAGGAGAAGCCGATCTCGTGCTCGCCGAGCAGGTCGAGGCGGCCCGAGGATCTGATCTTCTCGACGCGGGCGTCGGCGCCCTCGACGTCCACGGTGCGGGGCGAGGCGCCCTCCAGGCCGAGCAGTACCGCCTTGGGGGTCCCGTGGCCGTGCCCGGTCGCGCCGAGCGAGCCGTACAGCTCTGCGCGGACCGCGGTCACGGGGGCCAGCAGGTCCTCGTTGCGCAGGCGGTGCGCGAACATGCTCGCCGCGCGCATCGGGCCGACCGTGTGGGAGCTGGACGGGCCTATGCCGATCGAGAACAGGTCGAAGACCGAGATGGCCACGGGAACTCCTCAAAGCGGGGTGAAGCGGGGTACGGCAGGGGTGGGGCGGGGTGTGGCCCGGGTGCGGCACGCGTCTGACGGGGTACCGCGCACCTTCCAGTGTGCGCGGTACCCCGCGAAACGGGACTACTTGCCCAGACCGGGGTACAGCGGGTGCTTTTCGGCCAGGGCGGTCACGCGGGCCTTGAGCGCCGCCGCGTCGAAGACCGGCTTGAGGGTCTCGGCGATGACGTCCGCGACCTCGGTGAAGTCCTCGGCCGTGAAGCCGCGGGTGGCGAGGGCGGGCGTGCCGATCCGCAGGCCCGACGTCACCATCGGCGGCCGGGGGTCGTTCGGGACGGCGTTGCGGTTGACCGTGATGCCGACCTCGTGGAGCCGGTCCTCGGCCTGCTGCCCGTCCAGCTCGGACTCGCGCAGGTCGACCAGGATCAGGTGCACGTCCGTGCCGCCGGAGAGCACGTTCACCCCGGCCTCGCGGGCGTCGGCCGCCGTCAGCCGCTCGGCGAGGATCCGCGCGCCCTCGATCGTGCGCTGCTGGCGCTCCTTGAACTCCTCCGTGGCGGCGACCTTGAAGGAGACGGCCTTGGCCGCGATCATGTGCTCCAGGGGGCCGCCCTGGAAGCCCGGGAAGACGGACGAGTTCAGCTTCTTCGCGAAGGCCTTCCTGGCGAGGATGATCCCGCCGCGGGGCCCGCCGAGTGTCTTGTGCGTGGTGGAGGTGACCACGTCCGCGTGCTCCACCGGGTTGGGGTGGAGACCCGCCGCGACCAGGCCCGCGAAGTGCGCCATGTCGACCCACAGATAGGCCTCGACCTCGTCCGCGATCCGGCGGAACTCGGCGAAGTCCAGCTGCCGGGGGTACGCCGACCAGCCCGCGATGATCACCTTGGGGCGGTGCTCCTTGGCGAGCCGCTCGACCTCGGCCATGTCGACCAGGCCGGCGTCGTCCACGTGGTAAGCGACCACATTGAACTGCTTGCCGGAGAAGTTCAGCCGCATCCCGTGGGTCAGGTGGCCGCCGTGGGCGAGGTCCAGACCGAGGATGGTGTCGCCGGGCTGGGCCAGCGCGAAGAGCGCGGCCTGGTTGGCGGAGGCGCCCGAGTGCGGCTGCACGTTGGCGTACTCGGCGCCGAACAGCTCCTTGACGCGGTCGATGGCGATCTGCTCGGCGACGTCGACGTGCTCACAGCCGCCGTAGTAGCGGCGGCCGGGGTAGCCCTCGGCGTACTTGTTGGTGAGGACCGAGCCCTGGGCCTCCATGACCGCGACCGGGGCGAAGTTCTCCGAGGCGATCATCTCGAGGGTGGACTGCTGACGGTGCAGCTCGGCGTCGAGGGCGGCGGCGACGTCCGGGTCGAGTTCGTGCAGGGGCGTGTTCAGAAGCGACATCGGTGCGGAGTCCTTATTCGGAGCCGGAGAATTCGGTGTACTCGGCGGCGGAGAGCAGGTCCTTCGGCTCGTCCGCCACCCGTACCTTGAAGAGCCAGCCGCCCTCGAAGGGAGCGGTGTTCACCAGCGCGGGGTCGTCCACGACGTCCTGGTTGATCTCGGTGATCTCACCGGAGACGGGCGAGTACAGGTCGCTCACCGACTTGGTCGACTCCAGCTCGCCGCAGGTCTCGCCCGCGGTCACCGCGGCACCGACCTCCGGGAGCTGGACGTACACCACGTCACCGAGCGCGTTGGCCGCGTGCTCCGTGATGCCGACCGTCGAGACGCCGTCCTCGGCGCCCGACAGCCACTCGTGCTCCTTGCTGTAGCGCAGCTCTTGGGGGTTGCTCATGGCCTGAATTCTCCTGTACGCGGGGAGTGCTGATGCGGGGGAACGCTGGTGAGCTGGGTGGATGTGCCCAGAGTCACTTGTGTCGGTCGCGGACCATGGTTCACGTCCGGTGCTCGCGGACCGGTACCGATGATGCTTCTGACGCGTGCGGACAGTGTTACTTCTGACGCTTGTAGAACGGCAGAGCCACGACCTCGTACGGCTCGTGACTGCCCCGGATGTCCACGCCGACACCGGTGGTGCCGGGCGCGGAGTGCGCGGCGTCGACGTAGGCCATCGCGATCGGCTTGCCGAGCGTCGGCGAGGGCGCGCCGGAGGTGACCTCGCCGACGACCTTGCCGTTGGCGACCACGGGGTACCCGGCGCGCGGGACCCGGCGGCCCTCGGCGACCAGGCCGACGAGCACCCGCGGGGGATTCTCCAGGGCACGCGCGGCGGCCGCGGAGAGCGCCTCGCGTCCCACGAAGTCGCCCTCCTTCTCGAACTTCACGACCCGGCCGAGCCCGGCGTCGAACGGCGTGAGCGAGGTGCTCAGCTCGTGCCCGTACAGCGGCATGCCCGCCTCCAGGCGCAGGGTGTCCCGGCAGGAGAGCCCACAGGGGGCGAGTCCGGCCGCGGTTCCGGCGTCGGTCAGCGCCTGCCACAGCTTCTCGGCGTCGGCCGGGGCCACGAACAGCTCGAAGCCGTCCTCGCCGGTGTAGCCGGTGCGCGCGATCAGGGCGGGGACGCCGGCGACCGTGCCGGGCAGGCCCGCGTAGTACTTCAGGCCGTCCAGGTCGGCGTCGGTGAGGGACTTCAGGATGCCGGAGGACTCGGGCCCCTGTACGGCCAGCAGGGCGTACGCGTCCCGGTCGTCGCGCACCTCGGCGTCGAAGCCCTCGGCGCGCTCGGTGACGGCGTCCAGGACCACCTGGGCGTTGGAGGCGTTCGCCACGACCATGTACTCGCTGTCGGCGAGGCGGTAGACGATCAGGTCGTCGAGGATGCCCCCGTCGGCCCGGCAGATCATGGTGTAGCGGGCGCGGCCGGTCTTCACGCCCCCGATGTTGCCGACCAGCGCGAAGTCCAGCAGCGCGGCGGCCTGCGGGCCGCTCACCGTGATCTCCCCCATGTGCGAGAGATCGAAGAGACCGGCCCGGGTGCGGACGGCGAGGTGCTCGTCGCGCTCGGATCCGTAGCGCAGCGGCATGTCCCAGCCGGCGAAGTCGGTCATCGTCGCGCCCAGCGAGCGATGCAGGGCATCGAGCGCGGTACGGCGCGGTTCAACGGGGGTGTTGCTGCTCATCGGCGGGGCTCCCAAGGCATGACGGCGAGGTCGTTCCTCCCCATCTGTCATCGGAACCTGAGAGGTTCGCCGTGTCCACCGGTGAATACGGGGGTCACTGACTTGCACCTTGGGTGGGGCCGACGCCCTGGCTGTCAGGGGGCGGCCCGCTTTTCAGATGTGCCTCGTCCGCGCGGTAACGGGGGCCTGAGAGATTCAAGGGAGGGACTTGCTCCTTCGGCGCCCGGGCACTCGTACACCTGCGTGTACATGTACCCGGAACTCTCCCGCGCGGATTCAAGCGGCCGGTATGCAGTTGGCGGGCACATCATTGCACGCCCCCGGCTCCGGGAGGGGGCCGAGCAGTGACCGGACGGGGGTCAGGGGTGTTCACAGTGATCTGTGACGGGGCTGTGGCAGGACAAGAACAGAAACGGGGGGACCAGCGCATTACCTTCTCTTTACACTCGACGGAGATGGGTCTGCCGACCCCATGGGGAGGACGATCAGGGTGAACAGGACCACGGCGTACGCGACCGGCACGGGCATCGCGCTGCCCAAGCAGCCACCCGCACCGGCCAGGGAGGCGTGCGACCCGATGGTGACGCCCGTCGTCCGCGATCTGCGGGCCCGCTCGGGACACAGCCCGCACGGTCTGCGCTTCGGAGGGGCCGACCTGGTGGTGGTCACGGGCCTGCCGGGCAGCGGCAAGTCGACCCTGATGCGCCGGGCGGTCACCGGCCGCCGCATCGACTCGCAGGACACCCGCGACCGCTGGGACGAGCGCCTCGCCCGTTTCCTGCCGTACGCGGTCTACCGGCCCCTCGTCCGCGCCGCGCACTACGCGGGCCTGCGCCGGGCCCTGCGCTCCGGGGAGGGCGTCGTCGTGCACGACTGCGGTACGCAGGCCTGGGTGCGCAGCTGGCTCGCCCGGGACGCCCGGCGCCGCGGGGGCACCCTGCACCTGCTCCTGCTGGACGTCGATCCCGGGACGGCGCTCGACGGCCAGCGCGAGCGCGGCCGGGGCGTCTCGCGGTACGCGTTCGCCCGGCACCGCGGCGCGGTCGCCCGGCTGCTGCGGTCCGTGGAGAAGGGCGACCTCCCGGAGGGCTGCGGTTCCGCGGTGCTCGTCGACCGTGCCGCGGCGGACGTGCTGCGGCGCATCGATTTCGGCGACTGACGGCGACTAACCTCGTCAACCGCACACGGCGGTTGGAGCAGGCGGTGGAGATGGACTTCCAGGCACAGGACATTCCGGCACAGGCGCACCCCCACATGGGTTGGCCCGGCAACGAGTTGGAGGAGGTGCTCGCCGCGTCCCTGGGACTCCCTCCGTCGCCCTCGACGGGGGCCCGGGTCGTGGAGACCCTCGGACGCGGCTTCATCTGGGTGCCGCTGCCCGAGGGGGGCGGCCCGCACAGCGGCCCGCTCGACCTGCCCACGATCGAGCTGGGCGGGCAGGCGTACGTGCCGGTCTTCACCTCGGAGCAGCAGTTCCGCCAGGTCGTCGGCGACCGCATGGCGTACACCGTGGCGCCCGCCGTGGAGTTCGCGCGCGGTCTGCCGCCCCAGGTCGGGATCGCGCTGAACCCGGACGGCACGGTGGGGATGCCGGTTCCCCCGCTCGCCGTCGCCGAGCTGTGCCGGGCCGGCCGGACCGAGCTGGACGGGCCCGCGAGCGGCGGCCGGGTCCGGCTGTTCCAGCCCGACTGGCAGGACGACCCGGTGGACTTCCTGGCCGCGGCCTCGGCGGAGTTCGACGCGACCGGCGTGGTGGCGAGCGCCCGGCGCTGTCTGGCGAGCATCGAGGGCGGCGACACGGTGATGTTCGTCGGCGTGGAGGCGACCCACTGGGACGAGAACGCGCGCACGCTCCCGCTGGACGCCCTGGGCCGCGCCCTCGGCCGGGTCCCGCTGCCCCACCCGGTGAGCCTGGTCTTCCTGGACGTGGCCCAGGACCCGGTGGGCGACTGGCTCCGCGCCCGGGTGCGGCCCTTCTACACCCACGCTTTCTGAGGTGGGCGCGTCCCGAAAGGGGCGCGGGGCTGTTTCGATGTGCGGCTCCGCCGCGGGGCGCGGCCGGCCACACACAACCCGCGCACGACGCATCACACACGGTCCCGAGCTCAGAACACCAAACCCGGCGGAGCGCAACGGTGCTGTCGGGATCGCCGCTTAAGCTGGTTTCATGGCTCGGTCGGGGTGGTGCGATGTTCAAGTGAACATGGCACCTCGTCGAATTGGAACCGTATGTCAGTGATGTCGCGAAGGGGCGGTAGAAGGTGAGCGCGTCGGGCACGGCCGCGGCCGGGCAGGTCGAGCACATGCTGCGCCAAGTGACGCCCGGGCGTTACGACGCCTACGAGGCGCTCCTTCGCGCTCTCGCGACCCCGCCGTCCGGTCAGGTGTGGATGCTGCTCTGGCACGGCCAGTCGGGCTCGCCCGACGCCCAGTACGGGAACATGGAGGTCGACGGCTTCGGCTACGCGCCCTGTGTGACCTCCGCCCAGGAGCTCTCGGCCAGCGGCTGGAACCGTTCGTACGAGGTGGTCGACGGGCTCGACGTGGCCCGCACCCTCTACCCCGACCACTACGGCCTCTGGCTGAATCCGCACGCGCCGGGCGGCGGCGTCGGCATCCCCTGGCTCGACCTGCGGCGCATCGCCACCGGTCTGGAGCGGCAGCCCGCGGGTCCGCTGCGGCTGTCCGAGCCGGGCATCGAGATCCCGCAGTTCTACGCCCTGCTCACGCAGAACGCGCACCGGACCGCCGCCGTCCGCTCGCTGCGCCGCGCCTGGGTGCAGCCCGCGCTCGGAGCCCCGTATCTCGCCATCGGGCTCGATGTGTACGACACCAGTCCACCGGCCGTGGACTCGGTGCGGGCGATGATGCAGCAGTCGATCGGGGCGGTGCCGGACGGTCTGCCGGTGTCGACCGTCGCGATGTCGGACGAGTACGACCCGGTGGCCCTGTGGCTGCGCGCCAACGCGCGGCCGTTCTACGACCGGGAGGCGCACGCGGCTCCCGTCCAGGCGCCGGCGGCGGGCGGTTACGGGTTCCCCGGCACGTACTGAGATGATCTGGACGGACGGCGTCCATCCCTCCGGGTGGCCGCAGTCCGTCAGGTGGAGTCCACCCAGTGGAGCATCCGCTCTCACACCCGTACCGCCGCTGGGCGGAATGTCCCGATCTACGCGGGTAAATGAGCTGCGGGGCCCCTTTCGCCCCAAGTGTCATGTGTCCGACCCCCGTTACCCGGCGTTCGGATAACGGAACCCTCCTGACGGCATCACGGTTGCGCATCCATTCGCCTTCAAGTCTGGCTTCAGATCACCGAGGCGTTGAAGACTCCCGGTCCAGGGGGTTTAAACCTTCTGTATGTACGAAGGACTGATCACGCCGCTACCGCGGCAAGCGTGGGCCGGCTACCGCCGGTTGAGAGGGGTCCCTGCCAGATGACGGCACCATTGCACGAGCCGACGGCCGAAGCCGCACCGAGCGCGGCCGACGAGGCGGCGCTCATTGCCGGCTCCGCCGAGGCGAAGGCGGTACAAGGGCGTTCCCTCGGCCGCATCGCCTGGGAGCGCCTGAAGCGCGACAAGCTGGCCCTGGCGGGCGGCATGGTCGTGCTCGTGCTGATCCTGATCGCGCTGTTCGCGCCAGTGATCGCCAACCTGGTCGGACAGGACCCCGAGACTCACCACGAGGACCTGATCGACCCGCTCTTCTCGACCCCCACCGGGTCCTTCGGCGGCATCAGCGGGGACCACCTCTTCGGTGTCGAACCCGTCAGCGGCCGCGACATCTTCGCCCGGATCGTCTACGGAGCCCGGATCTCCCTGCTGGTCGGCTTCCTGTCGGCCCTGGTCGCCGTGGTGCTCGGCACGATCCTCGGCGTACTCGCCGGCTACTTCGGCGGCTGGGTCGACGCGGCCGTCAGCCGCGTGATGGACGGCCTGCTGGCCTTCCCGCAGCTGCTCTTCATCATCGCGCTGGTCTCGGTCATGCCCAACGAGATGCTGGGCCTGACCGGCACGGGCGTGCGCCTGTTCGTGATGATCCTGGTGATCGGCTTCTTCGGCTGGCCGTACGTCGGCCGTGTGGTGCGCGGCCAGACGCTCTCGCTGCGTGAACGCGAGTACGTCGAAGCCGCGCGCAGCCTCGGAGCCGGACGGTTCTACATCCTGTTCAAGGAGCTGCTGCCCAACCTGGTCGCTCCGATCATCGTGTACACGACGATGATGATCCCGACCAACATCCTCACCGAGGCGGCGCTCAGCTTCCTGGGCGTGGGCGTCAAGCCGCCCACCGCGTCGTGGGGACAGATGCTCTCCGCCGCGATCGACTACTACGAGTCGGATCCCATGTACATGGTGATCCCGGGTGTGGCGATCTTCATCACGGTGCTCTCCTTCAACCTCTTCGGCGACGGCGTGCGTGACGCGCTCGACCCGAAGGGTTCCCGCTGAACTGCCGTACCCCCAAGGGCTCGTCATCTGTCGACGGGCCGCTACATATCGGAGGATCCGAGTGAGTACCCAACGCACCACAGGGCGGCGCAAGCAGGCCGTGGCCGCCGCAGCCGTGGTCGCTGCACTGCTGTCCACGGCGGCGTGCGGCGGCGGCAACGACGACGGGGGCGGTTCGAAGACCGGCGCGGCCGGCTTCGACGCCGCGAACAACAAGGTCGCCCAGGCCTCCCTCGCCAAGAAGGGCGGCACGCTGAAGTTCGCGGGCGCCCAGGATGCCGACTCGTGGGACACCACCCGCGGTTACTACGGCTTCATGTGGAACTTCTCCCGGTACTACAGCCGCCAGCTGGTCACCAACGCGACCAAGCCGGGCGCCGACGGTGCCAAGGTCACGCCGGACCTCGCCGAGGACACCGCGAAGGTCTCGGACGACGGCAAGACCTACACGTACACGCTGCGTGCCGGGTCGACCTGGGAGGATGGCAAGCCCATCACCTCGAAGGACGTCAAGTACGGCATCGAGCGCGCGTGGGCGCAGGACGTGCTCTCCGGCGGTCCGATCTACCTTCAGCAGGTCCTGGACCCGAAGAAGGAGTACAAGGGCCCGTACAAGGACAAGTCCGCGGACAAGCTCGGCCTGAAGGCGATCGAGACGCCCGACGACAAGACGATCATCTTCAAGCTGCCCGAGGCGAACTCGGACTTCGAGGAGATGCTCGCGCTGACCTCGGCGTCCCCGGTCCGCCAGGACAAGGACACCAAGTCCAAGTACGGCCTGAAGCCCTTCTCGTCCGGCCCGTACAAGTTCCAGTCGTACACGCCGAGCAAGGGCATCGTGCTCGTCCGCAACACCGAGTGGAAAGAGTCCTCGGACCCGATCCGCAAGGCGTACCCGGACAAGATCACGGTCGACTTCTTCACCAACGCCAATGACATGGACCAGCGCCTGATCAAGGGCGACTTCGACCTTGACATCGGCCAGACCGGTCTCTCCCCGCAGGGCCGCACCACCGCCCTGAAGCAGCACAAGGCCAACCTGGACAACCCGGTCTCCGGCTACATCCGCTACGCGGTCTTCCCGCAGAGCGTCAAGCCGTTCGACAACGAGCACTGCCGCAAGGCCGTGATCTACGGTGCCGACCACGAGTCGCTCCAGACCGCTCGTGGCGGCCCGGTCGCCGGTGGTGACATCGGTACCAACATGCTGCCGCCGTCGGTCCCGGGCTCCGAGGGTCAGAAGTACGACCCGTACGAGTCGGCGACGACGAACAAGAACGGCAACGTCGCCAAGGCCAAGGAAGAGCTCAAGGCCTGCGGCAAGCCGAACGGCTTCAAGACCACCATCGCGGTGCGTAACAACAAGCCGGTCGAGGTGGCCACGGCCGAGTCCCTCCAGGCGTCGCTGAAGAAGGTCGGCATCACCGTCGACATCGAGCAGTTCGACGGTGCCCAGACCACCGGCATCATCGGTAGCCCCTCGAACGTGAAGAAGAAGGGCTACGGCATCATCATCATGGGCTGGGGCCCGGACTTCCCCAGCGTCCAGGGTTACGGCCTGCCCCTGTGGAGCGGCGACTACATCCTTGAGAGCGGCAACAACAACTTCGCCCTGATCAAGGACAAGACGATCGACGGACTCTTTGACAGCTACACCAAGGAGCTCGACAGCACGAAGAAGGCCGAGATCTCCACGGAGATCAACCACAAGGTCATGGAGGGCGGTTACTACCTGCCCTTCGTCTTCGAGAAGTTCATCAACTGGCGCTCCAACCGACTGGCGAACGTCTACACGACCGACGGCTACAGCGGTCAGTACGACTTCGTCAACCTCGGCCTGAAGAAGTAACACCGACCGGCGCACCCGCCATACGGCACGAAAGGCAGGTGAAGGCCGGCGCGGCGTGACCCGCGGGCCACCGGACGACCTCCGGTGGCCCGCGGCCCCGCCGCCGGGCCGAGAGCAGTGCTCGCATACCTCATCAGGCGGCTTTTCGCCGCCGCAGTGATGCTGGTGATCATCATTCTGGTGGTCTTCTGCATCTTCTTCCTCGTCCCCCGCTGGGCGGGCGTGGACCCGGCCACGATGTTCGTCGGCAAGCAGGCGGACCCTGCGGCCATCGAGGCCGTGCGGCAGAAGCTCGGTCTGGCAGATCCGATCTTCGCCCAGGTCTGGGAGTTCTTCAAAGGCATCTTCGTAGGCCGCACGTACTCGGGTGGCGGCGACGTCACGCAGTGCGCGGCGCCCTGCTTCGGCTACTCCTTCCGCAGCGAGCAGGCCATCTGGCCGGTGCTCACCGACCGCTTCCCGGTGACCCTGGGTCTCGCGCTCGGTGCCGCCTTCCTGTGGCTCATCTTCGGTGTGGCCGCGGGTGTGCTCTCGGCGCTCAAGCGCGGTTCCTTCTGGGACCGTGGCGCGATGATCATCGCCCTCGGTGGCGTCTCGCTCCCCATCTACTTCACCGGCATGCTGTCGCTGGCGATCTTCAGCTACGGACTGGGCTGGATCGACGGCAGCTACGTCCCCCTCGAAGAGAGCTTCACCGGCTGGTTCGGCGGCATGATCCTCCCCTGGATCACGCTGGCCTTCCTGTACGCCGCGATGTACGCCCGCATCACCAGAGCCACCATGATGGAGGTCCTGGGCGAGGACTACATCCGGACGGCCCGCGCCAAGGGCCTGACCGAACCCGTCGTTATCGGAAAGCACGCGATGCGTTCCACCATGACGCCGATCCTCACCATGCTCGGCATGGACCTCGGTGCGCTGATCGGTGGCGCGATCCTCACCGAGACCACCTTCAGCCTTCCCGGCCTCGGCCAGGCCGTCCTCAAGGCGATCAGCGACAAGGACCTGCCCGTCATCCTGGGCGTCACGCTGATCACCTCGCTCGCGGTGATCATCGCGAACCTGCTGGTCGACTTGCTGTACGCCGTGATCGACCCCCGAGTGAGGCTCTCATGACCGAACTCAGCAAGAGCGGAGCAGCGGTGGGTGAGCCCGTCAAGGACTCGCACACGCCCTCCGCCTTCCTCGAAGTCCGCGACCTCAAGGTGCACTTCCCGACCGACGACGGGCTGGTCAAGTCCGTCGACGGGCTCAGCTTCTCGCTGGAGAAGGGCAAGACCCTCGGCATCGTGGGCGAGTCGGGTTCGGGCAAGTCGGTGACCTCGCTCGGCATCATGGGCCTGCACACGACCGGCCAGTACGGCAAGCGCAAGGCCCAGATCTCCGGCGAGATCTGGCTGGACGGCACGGAACTGCTCACCGCCGACCCCGACCACGTGCGCAAGCTGCGTGGCCGAGAGATGGCGATGATCTTCCAGGACCCGCTGTCGGCGCTGCACCCGTACTACACGATCGGCCAGCAGATCGTGGAGGCGTACCGCATCCACCACAAGGTCACCAAGAAGGTGGCCCGTAACCGGGCCGTCGAGATGCTCGACCGCGTCGGCATCCCGCAGCCGGACAAGCGGGTGGACAGCTACCCGCACGAGTTCTCCGGCGGTATGCGCCAGCGCGCGATGATCGCGATGTCGCTGGTCAACAACCCCGAGCTGCTGATCGCGGACGAGCCGACGACCGCCCTGGACGTCACCGTCCAGGCGCAGATCCTCGACCTCATCCGGGACCTGCAGAAGGAGTTCGGCTCCGCGGTCATCGTCATCACCCACGACCTGGGCGTCGTCGCCGAACTGTCCGACGACATCCTGGTGATGTACGGAGGCCGCTGCATCGAGCGGGGTCCGGCCGAGAAGGTCTTCTACGAGCCCAAGCACCCCTACACCTGGGGCCTGCTGGGTTCGATGCCGCGGCTCGACCGCGAGCAGACGGAGCGGCTGATCCCGGTGAAGGGCTCCCCGCCCTCGCTGATCAACCTTCCGTCGGGCTGCGCCTTCAACCCGCGCTGCTCGTACGCGGACGTCCCCAAGGACAACGTCACCCGCACGGTCCGCCCCGAGCTGGCCCAGGTCGGCGGTCAGCACTGGGCCGCCTGCCACATGACGCAGGAGCAGCGGGAACGGATCTGGACCGAAGAGATTGCGCCGAAGCTGTGAGTGACAAAGCAGAGGACAAACCAGTGGCCAACCCCGCACAGCGCGACGGCGTGGCCGCCGGTGCGACCCTCACCAGGGACGCCGCTCCCGGCGAGACGCTCCTGAAGGTGACCGGGCTGCAGAAGCACTTCCCGATCCGCAAGGGCCTGCTCCAGCGGCAGGTCGGCGCGGTGCGGGCGGTCGACGGCCTCGACTTCGAGGTCAAGTCCGGCGAGACCCTGGGTGTCGTGGGCGAGTCCGGCTGTGGCAAGTCGACGATGGGCCGGCTGATCACGCGGCTCCTCGAACCGACCGCGGGCAAGGTCGAGTTCGAGGGCAAGGACATCACGCACCTCGGGGTCGGCGCGATGCGCCCGATGCGCCGTGACGTCCAGATGATCTTCCAGGACCCCTACTCGTCGCTGAACCCGCGCCACACCATCGGCACGATCATCAGCGCCCCCTTCAAGCTCCAGGGCGTCACGCCCGAGGGCGGCATCAAGAAGGAGGTGCAGCGGCTGCTGTCGGTGGTCGGGCTCAACCCCGAGCACTACAACCGCTACCCGCACGAGTTCTCCGGCGGCCAGCGCCAGCGCATCGGTATCGCCCGCGCGCTCGCGCTCAACCCGAAGATGGTCGTGGCGGACGAGCCGGTCTCCGCGCTCGACGTGTCGATCCAGGCGCAGGTGGTGAACCTGCTGGACGACCTCCAGCAGGAGCTCGGCCTCACGTACGTGATCATCGCGCACGACCTGTCCGTCGTACGCCATGTCTCGGACCGTATCGCCGTGATGTACCTCGGCAAGATCGTCGAGCTGGCCGACCGCGACTCGCTGTACAAGGCGCCGATGCACCCGTACACCAAGGCGCTCATGTCGGCCGTGCCGATCCCGGACCCGCGGCGCAAGTCGGCCAAGAGCGAGCGCATCCTGCTCCAGGGAGACGTGCCCTCGCCGATCTCACCGCCGAGCGGCTGCCGCTTCCACACGCGGTGCTGGAAGGCCACGCAGATCTGCACGACCACCGAGCCGCCGCTCCTGGAGCTGAAGCCCGGTCAGCAGGTCGCCTGCCACCACCCGGAGAACTTCGAGGACCAGGCACCGCAGGACACCGTGCTGCTGACCGTCGCGAAGCAGGCGGCGGAGCTGGTGGCCGACGAGGTCCTCGCGGAGTCCGCGGCGACCTCGGCCGCGGTGGCCGCGGAGGTCGCGGACACCACCGCCGCGGAGACGCCGGTCACGAAGACCGTCACGGACACTCCGGTCACGAAGACCGCGCCGGAGACTCCCGCCGAGGAGAAGTAAGTAAGACAAGTAACACCGAGCCCCCGCCTTGCAATGTAAGGCGGGGGCTGTGTGCTGGGTGAGAATACAGAGGTGCTCCAGCAACTCTTCACTCCCTCCGTCCAGCACACCCTCGAACTCGTCGGCATCTTCTTCTTCGCGATCTCCGGCGCGCTGCTGGCCGTGCGCAAGAACTTCGACGTCTTCGGCATCGCCGTCCTCGCGGAGGTCACCGCGCTGGGCGGCGGCCTGTTCCGGGACCTGATCATCGGGGCCGTGCCGCCCGCGGCCTTCACGGACCTCGGGTACTTCCTCACCCCGTTCCTCGCCACCCTGCTGGTGTTCTTCCTCCACCCGGAGGTGGAGCGGATCCAGCTCGGGGTGAACGTCTTCGACGCGGCCGGCCTCGGCCTCTTCTGCGTCTCCGGCACGACGAAGGCGTACGAGTACGGGCTCGGCCTCACCGCCTCCGCGACCCTCGGCCTCGCCACGGCCGTCGGTGGCGGTGTGCTGCGGGACGTCCTCGCCAACGAGGTGCCGTCGCTGCTGCGCTGGGACCGCGACCTGTACGCCGTGCCCGCCATCGTCGGCGCCACGATGGTCGTCCTGTGCATCCGCTACGACGTGCTGAGCCCCTTCACCTCGGGGCTCGCCGTCATCACCGCCTTCGCGCTGCGGCTGCTCGCGATGCGCTACCACTGGCGCGCGCCCCGGGCGTGGCACCGGCGCTCGACGGCGGTCGAGGTCCAGGAGTGAGGCCAGGCTCGCGTTCATGTGATCGAAACAGCAAAAGCTACCGCTTAGTAATTACCTGTTGTACCGTTCACGCATGTCAGAAGCAGCTTCCGCGCACGCGCTGCGGACCAGGATCGGCGACAGCGAGTTCGACCGCGACACCGCGGTCACCCGACGCGAACCCGGCGTCTACGACATCGACCTGTCCGCCGGGTGGACGATCATCAACGCCGTCAACGGCGGCTACCTCCTCGCCGTCCTGGGCCGCGCACTCGCGGACGCACTGCCGCACCCCGACCCGTTCACGATCTCCGCGCACTACCTGACCGCGTCCCACCCGGGCCCGGCGGTCGTGCGCACCGACGTCGTACGCGCCGGTCGCACCCTCTCCACCGGCCAGGCGTCCCTGTTCCAGTACGACGACGCGGGCCGCGAGGTCGAGCGGATCCGCGTACTCGCCTCGTACGGGGACCTCGCGGACCTGCCCGACGACGTCCGTACGACCGCGAAGCCGCCCGCGATCCCGCCGGTCGACCAGTGCTTCGGGCCCGACGACAGCCCCGCCCCCGTCCCCGGCAGCTCCGCCATCGCCGACCGGCTGATGCTCAAGCTCGACCCGGGCACGCTCGGCTGGGCCCTCGGATCGCCGTCCGGCAGGGGCGAGATGCGCGCCTGGTTCGGCCTCGCCGACGGCCGTGACGCCGACCCCCTCTCGCTGCTCCTCGCGGTGGACGCGCTGCCGCCGACCGCCTTCGAACTCGGCCTGACCGGCTGGGTGCCCACCGTCGAGCTGACCGTGCACGTGCGCAGCCGTCCGGCGCCGGGCCCGCTGCGGGTCTCCATCACCACCCGCAACCTCGCGGGCGGCTTCCTGGAGGAGGACGCCGAGGTCTGGGACAGCGCGGACCGACTCGTCGCGCAGTCCCGCCAGCTGGCCAGGGTGCGGCTCGGCTGATCTCCGTACCCGGCCGGTCTCCCGCCCCTGCTCGATCTCCACGGCGGGCCTGATCTTCGTACTCTGAGGGTGTGAAGTCCGACCGGCTGCTCACCGAGCCGCCCGAGGACGACGGGACCGGCGACCGGGTCGTCGCGCGGCCCGCGTGCGGGATGGTGGGCGAGGCGCGGCCGTTGCTCGCACGGAGCTGTACGGGCCGATGTGGCGGGGGAGTTGAGCCGTCCTTTGCCCTAACCACAGGTGGGGCACAGCGCGGGCCCAAGCGGGGCCCATGAGCGGTTGGTTGCATGCGTTTCTCAGACTGATCCCATGCATTTCACCCAACGGAGCTGCTCTCATGAAGCGTGTACGTCACGTTCCCGCCGTCGCCCTGCTGGCCCTCGCGCCACTCCTGCTGACGGCCTGCGGCTCGGGCGACTCCTCGTCGGGCGACGGCAACGGCACGTCGGCGCAGTCGAGTTGCCGGCCACCGTCGGGCGCGCCGAGCGGCGGCGCCTCTGGGTGGCCGAGCGGGGCCCCGTCGGGGATGCCGTCCGGGGCGCCCTCGGGAGCGCCGTCGGGCGCGGCCACGGGGAAGGCTCCATCGGGTGCGCCCTCCGGGATGCCGTCCGGTGCGCCGAGCGGCGGACCCGGCGGACAGGGGGGCGGCCAGGGCGGCGGCTGCGGCCCCGGCGGCGGTCCGCAGGGTCAGGGGCAGCAGAGCCGGCAGGCTCAGGGCTAGGGGCGCGCAGGGCTCACTGGGGGCGAGGCTCGGAGCGGAGCAAGACTCAGGGCGGAGCAGGACTCAGGGCGCGTACGGGACCGTCGTACGCGCCCTTCGCGCGGGCGGGGCCGTCGATGGAGGGGCCGGGTGTCAGCCCAGCCAGTGGCGGCGGCCGATGCTGATCAGCCGCATCCGGCGCCTGGCGACCCGCGCCACCCGGTCCTGTTCCGCCGGGGCCGCCTCCAGGAACGTACTGGCGGTCATCAGCATCTGGTCGACGTACAGCCCGGCGAGCATCAGCAGATCGCCGTCGCTCCAGCCGGCCGACTCGGGCTGCTTGGCCAGCTCGGCCTTCACCTCGTCGGTGAACCGGTCCATCTGTTCCGCGATCGCGGCCCGGACCTTCTGCACCCCGCCGTTGCGCTCACGGGCGATGAACCGGATGTGCGCGGGGTGCTCACGCACATGACGGGCGATCAGGGCGACGGCCCGGTCTATGCGTTCGTCGCTGTCGCCGGACGCGGACACCGTGCCGGAGATCATCGGGTGCAGGCTGCCCAGCGCCTCCTCGACCAGGGCGACACCGAGGTCCGCTGTCGAGTGGAAGTGCCGGTAGAAGGCGGTCGGGGCGACACCGACGGCCCGGGTGACCTCGCGCAGCCCCAGGCTGCTGAGGCTCTGCTCCTCCAGCAGGCCCAACGCGGCGTCCAGGAACGCCTGTCGGGTTTTCTGTTTCTGGGCCTGTCGGACGCCGAGCGTGTGACTCATGCCATGCAGTAAACAACCGTTCTCTGTAATGGGAAAGTCGCCCAACAGGTTAGACTTTGGAGTCAGTGAACAACTGTACCTACAAGCGTTCACCGAATCTTCCACGAGAGGCGACTCATGCTGATCCTCGTCGCGGCGCTCCTGCTGCTGGGTGTCGTGCTGGGCACCGTGGCCCACGCGCCGCTCTCCTTCTCCGTCGTGGCCGCCGTGGTCATCGGCGTCTGGCTGGCCGTCTTCGCGATCCGCGAGCGCCACGGCCGACGTCGCGAGACCTCCGGCTGAACCGGCCGCCACGCCGCCCGGCCGCGTACGACCGGCCGCATACGACCGACGCGTCCGACCGGCCCGCGCGCGTCCGACCGAACTGTCGATCCGTCCACGCACGACTGCCTGCTGGGAGCAGACACATGGAACTCACCACCGCCGCCCCGCGGAACCGGAGCGCCGCCCGTGACGCCGACGGTATGGCCGTCGCGTCGTTCATCCTCGGCCTCGTCGGCCTGCTCGCCCTGAACGTCTTCCTGGGCCCCGTCGCCATCATCCTGGCCTCTGCGGCCCTCCTCCGGGGCACCACCCGCCGCGGGCGCGCCTTCCTCGGGCTCGGCCTGGGCGTCGCCGACCTGGTGGTCCTGGTCGCCTTCATGTCGGCGGACAGCACCCTGTCCTGGAGCTTCTGAGACCGGTAGGCGCCGAGCTTCCGGGACCGGTACGCGCCGAGCCTCCGAGGCCGGTACGCGCCGGGGTCGGGCGTGAACGGCCCCCGCCCGACCGAGTCGGAGGACGGCGGGCTCTAGAATCGGGCGCACCATGGCATACCTCGACCACGCCGCGACCACCCCCATGCTCCCGGAGGCGGCCCTGGCAATGACCGCCCAGTTCGCCGTCACGGGCAACGCCTCCTCCCTGCACGCCGCCGGCCGTCGCGCCCGCCGGACGGTCGAGGAGTCCCGCGAGACACTGGCGGACGCCCTGGGCGCCCGCCCCAGCGAGGTGGTCTTCACCTCCGGCGGCACCGAGGCCGACAACCTCGCCGTGAAGGGCCTGTACTGGGCCCGCCGCGACGCCGACCCGGCCCGCACCCGGATCCTGGCCAGCCCCGTCGAACACCACGCCGTCCTCGACGCCGTCCACTGGCTCGGCGAGCACGAGGGCGCCACCGTCGAGTACCTCCCGGTCGACCGGTACGGCCGCGTCCACCCGGAGACCCTGCGCGAGGCCATCGCCCGCAACCCCGACGACCTCGCCCTCGCGACCGTCATGTGGGCGAACAACGAGATCGGCACGATCATGCCGGTCCGCGAACTCGCCGACGTGGCAGGGGAGTTCGGGATCCCGCTGCACGCGGACGCCGTCCAGGCCTTCGGTCAGGTCTCCGTCGACTTCGGCGCCTCGGGACTCGCCGCGATGACCGTCTCGGGGCACAAGATCGGTGGCCCGTACGGCATCGGGGCGCTGCTGCTCGGCCGCGAGTACAGCCCTGTTCCGGTCCTGCACGGTGGCGGCCAGGAGCGCCATGTGCGCTCCGGCACCCTGGACGTGCCCGCCGTCGCCGCGTTCGCCGTGGCGGGCAGCACGGCCGCCGAGCAGCGGGAGTGGTTCGCCCGTGAGATCGGCTCGCTGCGCGACGACCTGGTCGACTCGGTCCTCGCGGCCGTTCCGGACGCGATCCTCGGCGGCGACCCGGCGGAGGGGGGCCGCCTGCCCGCGAACGCCCACTTCACCTTCCCCGGCTGCGAGGGCGACTCGCTGCTCCTGCTGCTCGACGCCCAGGGCATCGAGTGCTCCACGGGCTCCGCGTGCACGGCCGGCGTGGCCCAGCCCAGCCATGTGCTCCTCGCCACCGGCACCGCCCCCGACCTGGCCCGCGGCACCCTGCGCTTCTCCCTCGGCCACACCTCGACGGAGGCGGACGTCGAGGCGGTCGGCAAGGCGATCGGCCCGGCGGTGGAGCGGGCCCGGACGGCGGGACTCAGCTAGGACCTGTCCGGTCGTGCCTGTCCGGTCCTACCTGTCCGGTCGCCCGCCCCGGCCCGCTAGCGCATCGAGACCAGGACGACGCTGCCGAGCACGCTAGTGATCACGAAGAACGGCGCGTTGAGGACGCCGTAGTAGAGCGGGCGCGGGAAGTTCGGGTTGATGGCGATCTGGAAGGTCATCGCGCCGAGATAGCCGACGCCGACGAGGAGCCCGAAGACCACGGCGTCACCGATGCCGGTGATGTCGAGGGCCTCGACGAGCACGGCGCTGGTCAGAACGGTGAACAGGAGACACACCGGAGGACCCGCCATGGTGACCGCCGTCGCCGCGGGCGCCGGGGCGCCTTCGCGGCCGAGGGCGACGGCGTACGGCTTGGCGATCACGACCGCGAACCACACGCCGGCGAGCAGGACCGATGCCACGGCGGCCATGGCGACGGACAGCCAGTTGATGTCGGCGAGAACGGAGAACACGCGCAACTCCTTGCGACGAACGAGCGGCCCGTGTGACCGCCGGGACAGGAGTCTCCGCGAGGTACAGGACAGGTTGTGGCCGCTTCTCGGGGGAGTGCGGGGAGTTCTTCGGGAGAGTGCGGAACTGGCTTCCTGCCTGGCTTCCTGTCTGCCTGCCTGGTTACGCGCCGCGCGTGGTCGGCTCGGCCGTGGGGGTGGCCGTCGGGGAGGCCGTCCGCCCGGCCTCCCGCTTCGCTGCCGCGCGCACCATGGGGATGTACCGGTCCCAGTCCCAGTGCGGACCGGGGTCGGTGTGGTCGGTGCCCGGTACCTCGACGTGCCCGATGATGTGCTCCCGGTCGACGGAGATGTCGTAACGGGCGCATATTCGCGCGCTGAGCCGGGCCGAAGCCTCGTACATGGCGTCCGTGAAGTCTTCCGGCCGGTCGACGAAGCCCTCGTGCTCGATGCCGACGCTGCGCTCGTTGAACTCGCGGTTGCCCGCGTGGAAGGCCACGTCCAGCTCGCGGATCATCTGGGTGATGCGGCCGTCCTTGCCGACGATGTAGTGCGCGGCGGCGCCGTGGCCCGGATCCTGGAAGACCTTCACCGCGCTCTTGAAGCTGCCCTGCGTGACATGGATGATCACGCGGTCTATGCCGAAGTCGTCCGGCCGGTCCGCCCGCCGCCAGTTCGCCGAGGACGCCGCCACCCAGCTCGCGCCCCCGAAGTCGACCTCGCCCTCCTTGCGGGGCTTCTCCACGCCCGGCGTGCGCCACCACAGACGCCCCAGCTCGTCCCGGGCCAGCACGGCGGTGCCGACGGCGGCCGCGGCCCCGCCGATGAGCAGCGCGCGGCGCCCGATGCGCCGGTCCGAGTCGTTCGTGGTCTCCCCCATGCGATCTTCAACGGATACTCGCGGGCTCCGGTTCCCGGGGACCCGTACCCTTGAGGGGTTATGACTGAGACCTCGCAGCGCCCTCGCCCCCTCCGCGTACTGGCCGCCATGTCCGGTGGCGTGGATTCCGCCGTCGCCGCCGCCCGTGCCGCGGAAGCCGGGCACGACGTGACCGGTGTGCATCTCGCCCTCTCGGCGAACCCGCAATCGTTCCGCACGGGCGCGCGCGGCTGTTGCACGATCGAGGATTCGCGTGACGCCCGCCGGGCCGCGGACGTCATCGGCATCCCGTTCTACGTGTGGGATCTCGCCGAGCGTTTCCGCGAGGACGTGGTGGACGACTTCGTGGCGGAGTACGAGGCCGGGCGCACCCCGAACCCGTGCCTGCGCTGCAACGAGAAGATCAAGTTCGCGGCCCTGCTGGACAAGGCCCTCGCCCTCGGCTTCGACGCGGTCTGCACGGGCCACTACGCGAAGGTGCTGGTGAACGAGGACGGCACGCGCGAGCTGCACCGGGCCTCCGACATGGCCAAGGATCAGTCGTACGTGCTCGGGGTGCTGGACGACCGCCAGCTCGCACACGCCATGTTCCCCCTCGGCGACACGCTCACCACGAAGGACGAGATCCGCGCGGAGGCCGAGCGCCGGGGCCTGGCCGTCGCCAAGAAGCCGGACTCGCACGACATCTGCTTCATCGCGGACGGCGACACCCAGGGCTTCCTGTCGAAGCGCCTGGGCAAGGCGGAGGGCGACATCGTCGACGAGTCGGGCGCGGTCGTGGGCAGCCACGAGGGTGCGTACGGCTTCACGATCGGCCAGCGCAAGGGCCTGCGCATCGGCACCCCGGCCGCCGACGGCAAGCCGCGCTACGTGCTGGACATCTCCCCGGTCGACAACACGGTGACGGTCGGTCCCGTGGCCGCCCTGGACGTCTCCGCACTGACGGCCATCAAGCCCCGCTGGTGCGGCGCGGCCCCGACGGGCCCCGGCACGTACACGGCCCAGCTCCGCGCCCACGGCGGCGAGACCGAGGTCCGGGCCGAACTGGTGGACGGCACCCTGGAGGTCGCCTTCACGGAGCCGGTCCGCGGGGTGGCCCCCGGCCAGGCGATCGTCCTGTACGAGGACACGCGCGTGGTGGGCTCGGCGACGATCGCGACGACGACACGAGCGGCGACGGCGACGGTCTGACGCCTGCCGCGGTCGGCCGGGGATGTCAGTGGTGTGAGCGAGGATCACGGGTATGACCGTGCGCACCGGCGACTACGTGTGGTTCGAGGAACGTTTCTCGAACCTCGCGGACTCCTACTGCCTCACTCTCGTCCACGAGGTCCCTCCGGCGGAGCTGCTGCACCGGCTCGCAGGCCGAGCCGAACCCGCACGCACCGGAATCAACGAACTGGTCGACGCCGCCCACGACTTCTACGCCTCGTCCAATGGCATGCGGACGCTGTTCGGTATGACCTCGATCGGCCCGTGGACCCTCATGGTCGAGCCCAACGGCTGGCACGGTGTCGACGAGGAGAAGGCGCTGCCTGCCTCGGTGGGCACCCGCTGGATCTCCCACCACGACAACAGCGACGCCAACTATGACGGCTCGTTCCTCTGGATCGAGAACTCGGACCGGCTCCTACAGTTCGGCCTCCGTGACGCCGGCCGACGCCACGGAGGCCGCCCGGACGAACTCCTGGACGTCATCCACCGCCTCGGCTTCGCGTTCCCGGAAGAGCCCGCCACGGCCGACGACCTCGACGGCGATCCGGCCGTTCCGGCCGCTTTCGCCCTCGCCGAGCACCTCACGCAGGTTCGCCTCACGCCGAGCCGTCTCGCCGACGCCGCCTTCAGCTGCGGCAGCGCCGGGATCGGGTGATCGGCCTCGTCAGGTGCCGAGGCGGTGTCGACGGGCTGGGGTCAGTCCGCGGGGACGGTTTCCACCTCGTAGAAGCAGAAGTGGTCCTTGATCTCCGCCACCTCCGGCTTCGGGTCCGGGTACGCCCAGACCAGGTCCGGGGCGTCCGGCAGGGACCAGTAGGACGCGTCTCCCTTGAACGGGCAGTGGGTGGAGGTGTCCGACGCGGTCAGCAGGTCCACGTGGACGTCCGCCGGCGGGATGTAGTAGCGCGGCGGGAGACCCGTCTCGCGCAGCACCAGCGGGCGCGTGCTGTCGGCGAGCACCTTGCCGTCGTGGACCACGCGGACATGCTCGGTGCCCTGCTCGACGGTGATGTGATGGCCCTTGGTCACGTTCCACTCCTCGGTAGAGGTGCTTCGGTAGAGGTGCATCGGCGGTAGAGGTCGAACGGGTGGAGGGTGCGCTGCCGTGGCGGGGCCCCGGCCGCGTTCTCTCCGGGTACAGCGTTCGGCGCCGTCGTGTTCTTCCCTCCCGGGGTGCCGAAGACGGCCCGTAAATTGTGCGCATGAACATCTGTGTCTTTCTCTCCGCCGCCGATCTCGACGAGCGCTACACGCGGCCCGCGCGCGAGTTCGCCGAACTGCTCGGCAAGGGCGGGCACACGCTCGTGTGGGGCGGTTCCGACGTCGGGCTCATGAAGGTCGTCGCCGACGGTGTGCAGGAGGCGGGCGGCCGACTGGTGGGCGTCTCGGTCGAGTTCCTGGTCGCCAAGGCACGCAAGGGCGCGGACGAGATGGTCGTCGCCCGGGATCTCGCGGAGCGCAAGGCGCTGCTCCTGGAGAAGGCCGACGCCGTCGTCGTCATGGTCGGCGGGACGGGCACGCTCGACGAGGCCACCGAGATCCTGGAGCTGAAGAAGCACGGACACACCGACAAGCCGGTCGTCCTGCTCAACACCGCCGGCTTCTACGACGGTCTCAAGCAGCAGTTCCTGCGTATGGAGGCCGAGGGGTTCCTGCCCGTGCCGCTCACCGATCTGGTGTTCTTCGCGGAGGAGGCCGTGGGAGCGCTCGCGTACCTGGAGGAGAGCCGGGGCACCCTGTGAGACGGGCGCGCCCGCTGATGCGAGCATGGCGGGCATGGCTACTCATGTGATCACCGGGGCCGGCTCCGGCATCGGCGCGGCCGTCGCCCGCCGCCTCCACGCGCGCGGGGACGAACTCGTGCTGCACGCGCGCGACGCGGGGCGCGCGAAGGAACTGGCCGCCGAGTTCCCCGGCGCCCGCACCCTCGTCGGCGACCTCGCGGACCCGGACCGGCTGTCCTGGGCGTTCTCCCACCAGACGCTGCCCGACCGGGTGGACTCGCTCCTGCACATCGCGGGCGTCATCGACCTCGGACGGGTCGGCGATCTGACCCCGAAGACCTGGCGCCACCAGCTCGACGTCAATCTCATCTCGCCCGCCGAGCTGACCCGCCACTTCCTGCCCCAACTGCGGCTCGCCCAGGGCCACGTGGTCTTCGTCAACTCCGGCTCCGGGCTCAACGCGTACGGCGACTGGTCCGCGTACGCCGCCTCCAAGCACGGGCTGAAGGCCCTCGCCGACTCCCTGCGCCACGAGGAGCACGGCAACGGGGTCCGCGTCACCTCCGTCTATCCGGGCCGCACCGCCAGCGCCATGCAGGCCAAGGTCCACCAGCAGGAGGGCAAGGAGTACGACCCCTCGAAGTGGATCGACCCCGAGTCCGTCGCCACGACCATCGTCATGGCGCTGGACCTGCCGAGGGACGCCGAGGTCAACGACCTGACGGTGCGCCCGGGACGCTGACCGGATCCCGGCACCTGCGGCCCCTCCCACGGGTTCCGGACCCCCGCGGGTTCCGTAGGCTGCCCGGGTGAGCGAAAACAGCGAGTTCAGGCCCGGCCCCGCCACCGGCATCGGGTCGATGCCCGGCGGGGACGCCCGGGAGACCGCCAAGAGCGTGGCCGGGACCTTCGAGGGCCCCGAGACGGGCATGCCGTACCTGGCGGAACTGCCCGCCCGCGGCCCCGGCGCGGACATGATCGGCCGGACCGCCGGGATGCTCTCCGAGCTGTACGCGCGCGTGGAGCCCAGCGGCTGGCGTCTCGGGGACCGGCCGGGCCGCGACACCAAGCGGGCCAGGTCCTGGCTCGGCGAGGACCTCGACGCCCTGGAGGAGTTCACCCAGGGCTACCAAGGGCCGCTGAAGGTGCAGGCGGTCGGCCCCTGGACGCTCGCGGCGTCCCTCGAACTGCACAACGGCGAGGTGGCGCTCTCCGACCCCGGAGCCTGCCGTGACCTCGCCGGATCGCTTGCCGAGGGCCTGCGCGAGCACCTCGCCGACGTACGCCGCCGCATCCCCGGCGCCGAGATCGTCCTGCAGCTCGACGAACCCTCACTCATCAACGTACTGCGCGGCCACGTGCGGTCCGCGAGCGGCTACCGCACCCACCGGGCCGTCGACCGGCAGCTCGTCGAGGCGACCCTTCGGGACGTGATCGGCGTGCAGGAGGGCAGCCCCTCCGTCGTGCACTCGTGCGCCGAGGACGTGCCGTTCGCGCTGCTGCGCAGGGCCGGAGCGACCGCAGTCTCCTTCGACTTCGCGCTCCTCACCGAACGTGACGACGACGTCATCGGAGAAGCCGTGGAAGCGGGGACCAGGCTCTTCGCCGGTGTCGTGCCGGGCACGGACGGTCCATTGTCGGACCCTGCCGGTAGCGTCATGGGTGTCAGGACGCTGTGGCGCAGGCTGGGGCTGAGTCCGGTGCTTCTCACGGACGCGGTCACGCTCACCCCGTCGTGCGGCCTCGCGGGCGCCTCCCCCGAGTACGCGCGCAGGGCGCTCGCCCACTGCGTCCGGGCGGCGAGATCCCTCGCGGACAACCCAGAGTGACGGAGGACGACACGGTGGCCGGCGACAAGGACGCACAGACGGCTTCGGCTTCGGCTGCGGGGCCCGCGCCCAGCGAGGCACGGGAGAAGCACGCGCAGCTCGCTGAGCAGATCGAGGAGCACCGCTTCCGGTACTACGTGAAGGACGCGCCGGTCGTCAGCGACGCGGACTTCGACAAGCTCCTGCGTGCGCTGGAGGCCCTGGAGGACGAGTATCCGGAGCTGCGCACCCCGGACTCGCCGACCCAGAAGGTCGCGGGGGCGTACGCGACGGAGTTCACGGCCGTCCAGCACCGCGAGCGCATGCTCTCCCTGGACAACGCCTTCGACGACGAGGAGCTGGCCGCCTGGGCCGACCGCGTCGCCAAGGACGTCGGCACGTCCGCGTACCACTTCCTGTGCGAGCTGAAGGTCGACGGCCTGGCGGTCAACCTCACGTACGAGCACGGGCGTCTCACACGCGCGGCGACCCGCGGCGACGGCCGCACGGGCGAGGACATCACGCCCAACGTCCGTACGATCGCGGAGATCCCCGACCGCCTCCACGGTGAGCGCATCCCCGACCTCGTGGAGATCCGCGGCGAGGTCTACTTCCCGATGGAGAAGTTCGAGGAGCTCAACGCCCGCCTGGTGGAGGCCGGCGACAAGCCCTTCGCCAACCCGCGCAACGCGGCGGCGGGTTCACTGCGCCAGAAGGACCCCCGCGTCACCGCCACCCGCCCGCTGCACATGGTCGTGCACGGCATCGGCGCACGCGAGGGCTTCGACATCGACTGCCTCTCGCACGCGTACGACCTGCTGCGCGAGTGGGGCCTGCCGACGACCCGCTACGGCAAGGTCGTCGAAGACCTGGACGGCGTGCGGGAGTTCATCGCCTTCTACGGGGAGAACCGCCACTCCGTGGAGCACGAGATCGACGGCGTCGTCGTCAAGCTCGACGAGATCCCCCTCCAGGGCCGCCTCGGCTCGACCTCCCGCGCCCCGCGCTGGGCGATCGCGTGGAAGTACGCGCCGGAGGAGGTCAACACCAAGCTGGTGAACATCCGGGTGGGCGTGGGCCGTACGGGCCGCGTCACTCCGTACGCGCAGGTGGAGCCCGTCACGGTGGCCGGTTCCGAGGTCGAGTTCGCGACGCTGCACAACCAGGACGTGGTCAAGGCCAAGGGCGTCCTCATCGGCGACACGGTGGTGCTGCGCAAGGCCGGTGACGTCATCCCGGAGATCCTCGGACCGGTCGTCGACCTGCGCGACGGCAGCGAGAAGCCGTTCGTGATGCCCTCGGAATGCCCCGAGTGCGGCACACCGCTGGCGCCCGCCAAGGAGGGCGACATCGACCTGCGCTGCCCCAACGGCCGCACCTGCCCGGCCCAGTTGCGCGAGCGCCTCTTCTACCTCGGGGGCCGCAAGTCCCTGGACATCGAGAACTTCGGTTACGTGGCCGCCGCCGCGCTCACCAAGCCGCTGGAACCGCCCCAGCCGCCCCTGGGGGACGAGGGCGACCTCTTCGACCTGACCATCGAGCAGTTGCTGCCCATCCGGGCGTACGTCCTCGACCAGGACAGCGGACTGCCCAAGCGGGACCCGAAGACGGGCGAGGAGAAGATCGCCACGGTCTTCGCCAACCAGGAGGGCGCGCCCAGGAAGAACGCCCTCGCGATGCTGGAGAACATCGCCGCGGCCAAGGAGCGCCCGCTGGCCAGGATCATCACCGGCCTGTCCATCCGGCACGTGGGCCCGGTCGCGGCCGAGGCACTGGCCCGTGAGTTCCGCTCGATCGACCGCATCGAGCAGGCCACGGAGGAGGAACTCGCCGCCGTGGAGGGCGTCGGGCCCACCATCGCCGCCTCGCTGAAGCAGTGGTTCACGGTGGACTGGCACCAGGAGATCCTCCGTAAGTGGAAGGCCGCCGGTGTCCGCATGGAGGAGGAGAAGTCCGGCGAGGACGAGGGACCCCGCCCGCTCGCAGGGCTCACCGTCGTCGTCACCGGCACTCTGGAACGTCACACACGCGACGGGGCGAAAGAGGCACTGCAGAGCCGCGGGGCGAAAGTGACCGGTTCTGTTTCGAAGAAGACGTCTTTCGTTGTCGTAGGTGACAATCCTGGATCGAAATACGACAAGGCCATGCAGCTCAAAGTGCCGGTTCTGAACGAGGACGGTTTCGCCGTTCTGCTCGAACAAGGACCGGAGGCAGCGGCGGAAGCGGCACTTCCGATCGAGGGCTAGCGGTTGAAGACCACCCGTTCGGCGCATACCAGATGCATAGGGGCGGCCGGGTCGCATTCGGGCAACCGTAGACGACCGCTGCCCTTAGAAGCCTTCTGCGGCCTACTGTTGAGGTCTGCGCCTGCCGTGCCCAGCTGCGGTTGGGGCACCCCCTTGCTCTTCAGGAGTCGGGGGAAGGGTTTTCAGACGCGGTGCCGCTGACCGGACCAGCCGTGCATCGGGCCGCGTGGCGTGGGCACCGCAGGCTGTGAGAGGGACGGGAATGGAACCGACCGAGAGCGCCGCCCCGGACTCACGGCTGCGCCCGCGCTGGATGACCGGCATGCGGCGATGGGGGCACCCCTTGCTGGAGCGAAGCCGGGAGTTCGGGGCGGGCCTCGGGGTCACCAGGCCCGCGGACCGATCCGGCGTTCCGGGGTACGCGGCCGGACAGCACGCCGTCGCGGGCGGCCACGGCCGGCTCGCCGCCGTCCCCGGATCCCACTCCCAACTGCCAGGTCAGGAGGCCGACCGGCCGGTGTCCTGGCCCGCGCTGCCCACAGCGGTCGTCGGGTCCGCAGGCGCCGTGCTGGGAGCGGGTTTCTACCGCGCCTTCACCGGCCATCACGGGCTCTTCCCGTCCGGCTCCGCCGGCTGGGCGCTGGCCGTCCTGGTCGGTGTCATCGTCGGTCATCTGGTCGCGCTCGGCCGGTCCCGCTGGTGGGGAGGCACGGGTTCCGGAGCGGCCCTCACCCTCGCCGTCCTGCTGCTGTACGGGTGGGTGCCGGCCGGGATGGTCAGCCTCACCGTGGTCGTGCTCGTCGGCATAGCCCGCCGGCACCGCTGGCGCCAGGGCATTCTGCACGGCGCGGTGGACATCCTCGGCATCGGTGCCGGGGCGCTGGTGCTGGCCGCGTTCGGCCGCGTGCCGTCCGTCGAGACGCCCTGGAAACCGGAGACCTGGACCGTTTTCACGATGCCTCAGGTGGTGTTGGCGGCCGGGGCGTATCTCGTCGTGAGCCGCGCGCTGCTCTGGTACCTCCACGCGCCGCGCACGCCGGGACTGCCGACCGTCGCCCGCACGGCGCTGGTCAGGCAGGGGCTCGTCGCCGTCGCCCTGCTCGGTATCGCCCCACTGATCTGTGTCGTCGCCATCGCCCTCCCCGCACTGCTGCCGCTCTTCGCCGTGCCCCTCATCGCTCTCGACTCCACGCTCTGGATAGCGCGGGCCCGGGCCGAGGAGCAACTGCGTGATCCCCTCACGGGACTGCCCAACCGGCAGTGGCTGCTCGAACGGACCTGGCGGGCGCTGGACGACGCCGAACGCATCGGTGCGCGTTCCGCTCTGATGCTGATCGACCTGGACCGCTTCCGGTCCGTGAATGACACCCTCGGGCATCTCGCCGGGGACCGGCTGCTGTTGCAGATAGCGGACCGGCTGCGGATCGCGCTGCCGCGCGGGGCGGAGGCCGCGCGGCTGGGCGGGGACGAGTTCGCCGTGCTGCTGCCCATCGCCGACTCGACGACGTCGGCGACACGGGTCGCCCGAGGCCTCGTGACCGCGCTCGGATCGCCGCTCGACCTCGACGGGCTGACGCTCGTGCTGGAGGCCAGCGCCGGACTCGCCGTCTTCCCCGACCACGCGCTGGACGCGGAAGGGCTGCTGCGACGGGCGGACGTCGCGATGTACCAGGCGAAGCGGGACCGTACGGGGGTGGAGGTCTACGAGTCCAAGCGTGACTCCAACACCCCCGACCGGCTCGGGCTGCTGGGGGATCTGCGGCGGGCGCTCGACGCGGGGGACGTGGAGCTGCACTACCAGCCGAAGGTGCGGTTCGACGGGCAGGTCGCCGGTCTTGAGGCGCTCGTACGGTGGGTGCATCCCGAGCGCGGGAAGGTGCCGCCGGACGAGTTCATAGCCATCGCCGAGTCGTCCGGTCTGATGCCGCATCTGACCGAGTACGTACTGGAGGCGGCGCTCGCGCAGGTGGCGCGCTGGCGTGCCCAGGGGCTTCGGGTGCCGGTCGCCGTCAATGTGTCGCCCCGGGACGTGCACACCCCGGGCTTCGCGGGATCGGTGGCCGCGCGGCTCGCCCGGCACGGCGTCCCCGCGGGGGCGCTTCAGCTGGAGATAACGGAACACGTTCTGCTGGAGGATCCGCAGCGGGCCGCGGACACCCTGGCGGCGCTGACCGCGCACGGCGTGAAGATGTCCCTCGACGACTTCGGGACCGGGTACTCGTCGCTGGTGCATCTGCGGCGGCTGCCGGTGAGCGAGCTGAAGATCGACCGCTCCTTCGTGGCGCGGCTCGCGGTGGACACCGAGGACGCCGAGATCGTGCGGTGCACGGTGGATCTCGCGCACTCGCTCGGACTGCTCGTCGTCGCGGAGGGCGTCGAGGACGACGAGACGTGGGAGCGGCTGCGGGATCTCGGGTGCGACGCGGTCCAGGGATGGCTCGTCGCCGCGGCGATGCCTCCGGAGGAGGCCACGGCGTGGTTGCTGGCGCGGGGGTCGCGCGGGTGGCAGCGGCCGAAGGCGGCGTTGCCCGCGGCGGCGGGGGACGAGTAAGGACTTTCCCGCCCGCCCGCCCGTGCAAGGTGCCTCGACGGGTGGGCGTTCTCTGTGGGACTCACCCGCCCTCGGCGCCTGCCCGTCCGGTGTGCGGCTCGCGCCGTCGCGTGAGTGTGGGGCGGGACGTGTCGGAGCCGTGGCGGGCGGGGGTGGGGAAACCGATGTACGGGGATCTCGCCGCGCCCCATAGGATTGGGCCACACCACACGCACTCACCCCTGAGGATCGCTGCATGCCTGGCATCACGCGCGAGGAGGTCGCCCACCTCGCCCGACTGGCGCGTCTGGAGCTGAAGGCCGAAGAGCTCGACCACTTCGCCGGTCAGCTCGACGACATCATCGGCGCGGTCGCCCGCGTCAGCGAGGTCGCCGACCAAGACGTACCGCCGACCTCCCACCCGCTGCCGCTGACGAACGTCATGCGCGCGGACGAGGTCCGTCCGTCGCTCACCCCCGAGCAGGCGCTCTCCGGCGCCCCGGCCCAGGAGCAGCAGCGTTTCAAGGTGCCGCAGATCCTGGGGGAGGACTAATCACCATGACGGACAGCACGATCAGCAACGTCAACACCGGCAACGTCGACATCATCAGGCTCACCGCCGCGGAGATCGCTTCCAAGATCGCGGCGGGTGAGCTCACCGCCGTCGAGGTCACCGAGGCGCACCTCGCGCGCATCGAGGCCGTCGACGAGAAGGTCCACGCCTTCCTGCACGTCGACCGGGAAGGGGCGCTCGCCCAGGCCCGCGCGGTCGACGAGAAGCGCGCGCGGGGCGAGAAGCTCGGCCCGCTCGCCGGCGTACCCCTGGCCCTCAAGGACATCTTCACCACCAAGGGGATTCCGACCACCGTCGGCTCCAAGATGCTCGAAGGCTGGATCCCGCCCTACGACGCCACGGTCACCGCGCGGCTCAAGGCGGCCGACGTCGTCATTCTCGGCAAGACCAACATGGACGAGTTCGCCATGGGGTCCTCCACCGAGAACAGCGCGTACGGGCCGACCGGCAACCCCTGGGACCTGTCGCGCATCCCCGGCGGCTCCGGCGGCGGTTCGTCCGCGGCCCTCGCCTCCTACCAGGCGCCCCTCGCCATCGGCACGGACACCGGCGGTTCCATCCGCCAGCCCGCCGCCGTCACCGGCACGGTCGGCGTGAAGCCGACGTACGGCGGGGTGTCGCGGTACGGCATGGTCGCCTTCTCGTCCTCCCTCGACCAGGGCGGGCCCTGCGCCCGTACGGTCCTGGACGCGGCCCTCCTCCACGAGGTCATCGCCGGACACGACCCGCTGGACTCGACCTCCGTCGACGAGCCGGTCCCGGCCGTCGTCGAGGCCGCCCGCAACGGCAGCGTGGACGGCATGCGCGTCGGCGTCGTCAAGCAGTTCCGCGGCGAGGGCTACCAGGCCGGTGTCGTGCAGCGCTTCGACGAGTCGGTCGCGCTCCTCAAGGAGCTGGGCGCCGAGATCGTCGAGCTGGACTGCCCGTCCTTCGACCTGGCCCTGTCGGCGTACTACCTCATCGCCCCGTCCGAGTGTTCGAGCAACCTCGCCCGGTTCGACGGTCTGCGCTACGGCCTGCGCGTCGGTGACGACGGCACCCACTCCGCCGAGGAGGTCACCGCCCTCACCCGTGAGGCGGGCTTCGGCGACGAGGTCAAGCGCCGCATCATGCTCGGCACGTACGCGCTCAGCTCCGGCTACTACGACGCGTACTACGGCAGTGCCCAGAAGGTCCGTACGCTCATCACGCGGGACTTCGAGAAGGCGTTCGAGCAGGTCGACGTGATCGTCTCGCCGACCACGCCGACCACCGCCTTCCCGATCGGCGAGCGCGCCGACGACCCGATGGCGATGTACCTCGCGGACCTGTGCACCATCCCGACCAACCTCGCGGGCAACGCCGCGATGTCGCTGCCCTGCGGCCTCGCACCCGAGGACAACCTGCCCGTCGGCCTGCAGATCATCGCGCCGGCCCTCAAGGACGACCGCCTGTACAAGGTAGGTGCCGCTGTTGAGGCCGCGTTCGTGGAACGCTGGGGCCACCCGTTGATCGAGGAGGCTCCGTCGCTGTGAGTGCCATGGCCAAGAAGGCAAAGAACTTCAAGAAGTCGAAGACCGGGCTGTACGTGTCGCTCGGCAGTACCGCGTTCGGCGCGATCAGCGTCGCCAAGCAGATCAAGCTGGCCCGCAGTGACGGGGACACGCTGAGGCTGATCGACGCGACCGTGTCCGCCGCCGCCATCGTCACCGGCCTCGCCATCCTCTACCGGGAGCTCAAGCGCCTGGGCGACGAAGACGTTCTGCTGGGCTGAGGGGAAAGTTTCACCGTGACTGCCACGACTGACCTGGTGTCGTACGAGGACGCGCTGGCGTCGTACGACCCCGTCATGGGCCTTGAGGTCCATGTCGAACTCGGCACCAAGACCAAGATGTTCTGCGGCTGTTCCACCGAGCTGGGTGCCGAGCCCAACTCGCAGGCCTGCCCGACCTGTCTGGGCATGCCCGGCGCGCTGCCGGTCGTCAACGCGATCGGCGTCGAGTCCGCCATCAAGATCGGCCTCGCGCTGCACTGCGAGATCGCCGAGTGGTGCCGCTTCGCCCGGAAGAACTACTTCTATCCGGACATGCCGAAGAACTTCCAGACCTCCCAGTACGACGAGCCGATCGCCTTCAACGGCTACCTCGACGTCCAGCTGGAGGACGGCGAGGTCTTCCGCGTGGAGATCGAGCGCGCCCACATGGAGGAGGACACCGGCAAGTCGCTGCACGTCGGCGGCGCGACGGGCCGTATCCACGGCGCCTCGCACTCGCTGCTCGACTACAACCGCGCCGGCATCCCGCTCATCGAGATCGTCACCAAGCCGATCGAGGGCGCGGGCGAGCGCGCCCCCGAGGTCGCCAAGGCGTACGTCGCCGAGCTGCGCGAGCTGATCAAGGCGCTCGGCGTCTCGGAAGCCCGTATGGAGCAGGGCCAGATGCGCTGCGACGTGAACCTGTCGCTGCGCCCGCACGGCCGGGAGAAGTTCGGTACGCGCTCCGAGACGAAGAACGTGAACTCGCTGCGTTCCGTCGAGCGTGCGGCCCGGTTCGAGATCCAGCGGCACGCGGCCGTCCTCAACGACGGCGGCACGATCATCCAGGAGACCCGTCACTTCCACGAGGACACGGGGTCGACGACCTCGGGGCGTGTGAAGGAGGAGGCCGAGGACTACCGGTACTTCCCGGAGCCCGACCTCGTCCCGGTCGCCCCGTCCCGCGAGTGGGTCGAGGAGCTGCGCGCGACTCTGCCCGAGCAGCCGCTGGCCCTCCGCAACCGGCTGCGCGAGGAGTGGGGCGTCAACGCCCACGACATGCAGTCGATGCTCAACGCCGGTGCGATCGACCTCATCGTGGCCACGATCGCGGCGGGCGCCGACTCGACGTCCGCCCGCAAGTGGTGGATGGGTGAGCTGGCGCGCGCGGCCAACGAGTCGGGGGTCTCCCTCGACGAGCTGGCCATCACGCCCGAGCAGGTCGCCCGGGTGGCCGCGCTGGTCGGTGAGGGGTCCCTCAACGACAAGCTGGCCCGTCAGGTCATCGACGGGGTCGTCAAGGGTGAGGGCACGCCCGACGAGGTCGTCGAGAAGCGCGGTCTGAAGGTCGTCTCGGACGAGGGCGCGTTGACGGCTGCCGTCGACGAGGCCATCGCGGGGAACCCCGGTGTCGCCGACAAGATTCGTGGTGGCAAGGTGGCGGCCGTCGGTGCGCTGGTGGGCGCCGTCATGAAGGCCACGCGTGGGCAGGCCGACGCCGCGCGGGTCAAGGAGCTCATCCTTGAGAAGTTGGGGGTCGAGGGCTAGCCCTCGGTTTCTTGTCGCTTGCTTGTCCGGAGGGGCGGGGCACCTGGTGGGTGTGCCGCCCCTTTGGCGTTCCGCCGGGGGTTGTTCCGCGGATGCGGGTGCGGGTGCGTTGTGGCTGGTCGCGCAGTTCCCCGCGCCCCTGAAAGGCAAGGGCCAAAGACAAAAGATTGCGCCGTTCCCCGCGCCCCTGGGGGGGGAAGGACTGCGCCGTTCCCCGCGGTCCTTGTGGGGCTGTGAGGGGCGACAGAGTTTGTTGGATTGTCGTGTGAACTGGCTCGCATTCCTGTGAGTAAGCCCATGAACGAGACCAACGATCACTTTCGGCTGGAAGAGTGACAACAGATCGGTCATGCGTTCTTTGCGGGCAGTTCCCGATAAAGATCCTCAAAGCACCCAGGGAGCTCGTCCGTGGCAGCCTTAGCACGTTGGTGTGTCCAGCACCGCCTCGTCGCCCTACTGCTCTGGCTCCTCGCCTTCGGCGGGGTCTCCGCCGCCGCCCTCGTCGCCGGGTCCGCGTACTCGAACGACTACCAGGTGCCGGGCACCGAGTCGGGCCGCGCCACCGAACTGCTCCAGGACAACTTCCCCGGCCTCGGCGGCGACAGTGACACCGTTGTCTGGCACTCCACCCCCGGTACGGTCCGCGCCGCCGACGTCGAGCAGACCATGACCCGCACCCTCGACAGGATCGCCGCGCTGCCCGGGGTGGCCGCGGTCGCCGGCCCCTACGAGGGCCGCGGCTCGGGTCAGATCAGCGAGGACGGGCGTACCGCCTACGCCACGGTGACCTTTCACGACCCGGCCGAGAACATCGACCGGAGCGAGGCCGCGGCGGTCGTCGCCGCCGCGAAGGCCGCCGAGACCGACGGGCTCCAGGTCGAGCTGGGCGGCCAGGCCATCGCCCTCACCGAGTCCTCCGGCGGGCACCTCGCCGAGATCGTCGGAGTGGCCGTCGCCGCGGTGGTGCTCTTCCTCGCCTTCGGCTCCCTCGCCGCCTCGGCTCTGCCCATCGCCACGGCCCTGGTGAGCGTCGGCACCGCGTACGCGGGAATCGTGCTGCTCGGGCACGTGATGACCGTCGCCGACTTCGCGCCCATGCTCGGCATGCTGATCGGGCTGGGCGTGGGCATCGACTACGCGCTGTTCATAGTCACCAGGCACCGCCGTGGCCTCAAGCGCGGTCTCCCGGTCGCGGAGGCGGCGCGCAACGCGGTGACCACCACCGGGCGCGCGGTCGTCTTCGCGGGCGCCACCGTCTGCATCGCCCTGCTGGGCATGCTGATACTGCGACTCGGCTTCCTGAACGGCGTGGCGATCGCCGCCTCCCTCACCGTCATCCTCACGGTCGCGGCCTCCGTGACCCTGCTGCCCGCGCTGCTCTCCTTCGTCGGCATGCGCGCCCTGAGCCGCCGCGAACGCCGCCGACTGCACGAGCACGGGCCCGAACCCGAGGTCCCCACCGGGCTCGCCGCCCGCTGGTCCGCGTTCGTCGAACGGCATCCCAAACTCCTCGGCGGCGGAGCCCTCGCCGTCATGGCGCTGCTCGCGGTGCCGATGTTCTCGCTGCACCTGGGCACCTCCGACCAGGGCAACAACCCGGAGTCGGCCACCACCCGGCAGGCGTACGACCTGATCGCCGGTGGCACCTCCGGCCCGGAGAACGGGAGCGGGAGCGGCGGGGGAGGGTTCGGGCCGGGTCTGAACGGGCCGCTGACCCTCGTCACAGCCGTCTCCGGCGCCCAGGACCGGCTCGCCCTCGACAACCTCGGCGCCACGCTCCGGGCGACCGAGGGCGTCCGCACCGCGACCCCGGTGACGTACGACAGCGACGGGGACACCGCCTACCTCGTCGTCGTACCTGAGTCCTCGCCGCAGTCCCAGCGGACCAGCGAACTCGTCGACCGGCTGCGTACCGAGGTGCTGCCGCGGGCCGAGACCGGCACCACGCTCGACCTGAAGGTCGGCGGGATCACCGCCGGATACGACGACTTCGCCGACGTCATCGTCGGCAAACTGCCCCTCTTCGTGGGCGTGGTGATCGGCCTGGGCTGCCTCCTGCTGCTGTTCGCCTTCCGTTCCGTCGGCATTCCGCTGAAGGCCGCCGCGATGAACGTCGCGGCCGTGTCGGCCGCCTTCGGAGTCGTCGTCGCGATCTTCCAGTGGGGCTGGGGCAGCGAACTGCTGGGCCTCGGACGGGCGGGGCCGATCGAGCCCTTCCTGCCCGTGATCATGGTCTCCGTGCTCTTCGGGCTCTCCATGGACTACCAGGTGTTCCTGGTCGGCAGGATGTACGAGGAGTGGCTGGAGACCGGTGACAACCGCCGGGCCGTCCGTGTGGGCCTCGCGGAGACCGGCCGGGTGATCAACTCCGCCGCCGTGATCATGATCTCGGTCTTCCTGGCCTTCGTGCTCAGCGGCGACCGCGTCATCGCGATGTTCGGCATCGCGCTGGCCGCCGCCGTCGCCCTCGACGCCTTCGTGCTGCGTACGCTCCTGGTGCCCGCCCTCATGCACCTGCTGGGCGGCGCCAACTGGTGGCTGCCCGGCTGGCTCGACCGGCTCCTGCCGCACCTCAGCATCGAGCCGCCGGAAATCCGTACCGCCGGCCCGGGCCACCGTGCGACGATCCCGGGGGCGCGCGACGACGCGCTCATGGACGCGCTGGTGGACGTACCCATGGACCCGTCCACGGATCTGCCCATGGATCTGCCCATGGATCTGTCCATGGACGTACTCGTGAAGGAGCGGCAGCAGGATGTACGCGATATCCCTGGGTGACGACGGTGCCGAACTGCGGCCTCTGGAGCCGTGGCACGCGGAGGAGTTCCTCGCCCATCTCGACCGTGGGCGAGAGTTCGTCCAGCAGTACATCTCCTTCGGGTCGCGCGCCACGGATGCCGACTCCGCGCGCGAGCTGCTCCAGTCGTTCGCCGACAAGAAGGCCGCCGACACGGGCAGCCTGCACGGGGTGTGGCTGGACGGACTGCTAGTCGGCGGTGTGCTCTTCCGGGTCTTCGACGCGGAGCACGGCACCTGCGAGGTCGGCTGCTGGCTGGAGCCCGCGGCGGCGGGCCGCGGCCTGATCACGCGCGCGGCACGCGTCCTCATCGACTGGGCGGTCGACGAGCGCGGCATCCACCGCGTGGAGTGGTACGCGGCCGTCGCCAACAAGCCCAGCCTGAACGTGGCACGGCGGCTCGGCATGAGCCGCGAGGGCGTCCTCCGGGAGAACTGGCCCCACCGGGGCGTACGGCAGGACACCGAGGTGTGGTCGGTCCTCGCGGGGGAGTGGCGGGCCGCACGCGCGGCTGCCGCCGGACAAGGGGATCTGCCGACCCACGCGTGAGGATCCCGGGATCCTGATCCCGGGATCTTAAAGAAATTCTCAGACAGCGTCCGTACGGTGCGGAGCATGGGAACCAAGACAGAGAACGAGGCCGGAATCGAGACCGGCACCGAGGCACAGCGCGACGACGAGGCCGTGAAGCTCGGCAAGAGCGACGAGAAGAGCGACACGAAGAGCGCGATCGGAGAGGTCGAGGAGGTCACGGACGCCGAGGCGGCCGACGGCCGGGCCGACTCCGAGATCCTGGACGAGGATGAGACCGAGGCCGAGGACGAGCGGGCCGCGGCCGAGGCGGGAGCCGGTTCCGGTGTGGCGATGGGCGCCGCCGCGGTCGTTTCCGCCGGACTGGGCATCGTCTCGCTGACCGGCAGCTGGATGGGCACCATCGCGCAGGCGCGCGACTCGCTGTACGGGCAGCTGGAGACCGCACAGGGCTCGCCCGTCGCCACCCAGATCAAGCAGGTGTACGCCGACTCCTGGAACGCCAACGCCCTGGTCGCCGGCTTCTTCGCGCTGGCCGCGCTGATCGTCGGCGTCGTCGTGCTGGTGCGGCCCGCCTTCGGCAACCCGGACCGGATCCCCGCGCAGTCCCCGTGGGTCAAGTCCGTCGCCTGGGCCGGTGTCTCGCTCGGCGTCATCGGCCTGCTGCTGGCCGCCCTGAAGTACTCCGACGTCCTCCTCGGCATGCCGACCACCACGGGCTGACCGACCGCACGTCCGCAGCACCGCACATCCGCAGAACCGCACGTCCTGAGGGGCCTTAGTCCCGCCGTGAGCCACTTACGGCGGGACTAAGGCCCCTCGTGCGTGCAAGATGCGGAACTCTCCCGATGTGGCGCACCCCCCTTGGAGACGAAGGTTGAGGCATCGCGAACGAGCGAAGCCGAAGGTGACTCACACCGGTCACTCTTCACCGGTCACTCTCCACGAGGGGTACAAGATGTTCGAGTACGAGCTCCAGCAGATCCGTTCCGCGGAAATGATCCGCGCCGCCGACAACTACCGCCTGGCCCGCGAGGCCGCCCGCAGCCGTCGTGCCGCACGCCGTGAGGCCGCGCGATCCGATCTCGACAGTGAGGGGCGGGTGAACGGCCACCGCTCCTCCCGCAGGCCCCGGTTCGCACGCGCCGCATGAGCGCCGGGGCACGGCAGGGCGGCCGCACGGGGGTCGGCCGCCCTGCACCGAACGAGGGCACGGTGACCGCTCTCCCGGTCACGAACCCGCCCCCGACGACCACGGGCCCGTCCGCCACCGCGGCCGGGCCCGAGGCCGTGAACGGGCCCCGGGCAAGCGGAACCCGGGCCGCGGACGGGCCCCGGATAACCAGTGCCGCGGTGTCGGACCCCTGTGCGATGCTCGGCGCTGTGGAGACCAGATCCGTCAGTCCGGTCTTCGTCGGCCGGGCCGACGAACTGGGCGTACTGAACGACGCGCTCGCCCGTGCGGTCGCGGGCGAGCCGCAGGCGTTGCTGCTCGGCGGTGAGGCCGGCGTCGGAAAGACCCGCCTCATCGAGGAGTTCGCGGCGGGCGCCTGCCGCGAGGGCGCCGTCGTGGCGGTCGGCGGCTGCGTCGAGATCGGCGCCGACGGACTGCCCTTCGCGCCCTTCTCCACCGCGCTGCGGGCCCTGCGCCGCCACCTGCCCGACGCACTGGCCGCCGCTTCAGCGGGACAGGAGGAGGAACTGGCCAGGCTGCTGCCCGAACTGGGCGAGAGCGCCCGCGGCCGGCACGGCGAGGACGGCATGGCCCGCCTCTTCGAACTCACCGTCCGCCTCCTGGAACGCGTCGCCGCCGACCGCCCCGTCGTCGTCCTCCTGGAGGACCTGCACTGGGCGGACGCCTCCACCCGCCACCTCCTCGCCTACCTCTTCCGGACCCTGCGCAGCGGTCACCTCCTCGTCGTCGCCACCTACCGCGCCGACGACATCCACCGCCGCCACCCGCTGCGTCCGCTGCTCGCCGAGCTCGACCGGCTGCGCACCGTCCGCCGGATCGAACTCGGCCGCTTCACCCGCACCGAGGTCGGCCGCCAGATCGCCGGAATACTCGGCTCCGAGCCCGAACCGGCCCTGGTGGACGACATCTTCGCCCGCTCCGACGGGAACGCGTTCTTCGTCGAGGAACTGGCCGTCGCCGCCCACTACGGCTGCCGCACCGGCCTCACCGACTCGCTGCGCGATCTGCTCCTGGTCCGCGTCGAGAGCCTGCCCGAGAGCTCCCAGCGGGTCACCAGGATCGTCGCCGAGGGCGGCTCGACCGTGGAGTACCGGCTGCTCGCCGCCGTGGCCAGGCTCTCCGAGGACGACCTCATCGAGGCGCTGCGGGCCGCCGTCGGCGCCAACATCCTGCTCGCGACGCCCGACGGGGACGGCTACCGCTTCCGCCATTCCCTGGTGCGTGAGGCCGTCGGCGACGACCTGCTGCCCGGCGAGCGCTCCCGCCTCAACCGCCGCTACGCGGAAGTCCTGGAGGCCGATCCCTCGCTCGTCCCGGCGGCCGGTGAGCGCGCGGCCCGGCTGGCCAGCCACTGGTACCACGCGCACGACGCCGCGAAGGCCCTGCCCGCCGTCCTCGACGCCTCCGTGGCGGCCCGCCGCCGGCACGCCTACTCGGAGCAGGTACGGCTCCTGGAGCGGGCGATGGAGCTGTGGGACACGGCCCCCGACGCCGTACGCGCCGAACTGCGGACCGGCGACTACACCGAGGCCTATCCGCCCCCACTGCCCGAAGTGCGCGGAGGGGGCGCCGACGGCTGCGACCCGGCGACCACACGGCTGCACTACCTCGACCTGATGGCCGAGGCCGCCGCGGCGGGCCGGTTCTGCGGGGAACGCAGCCGCGCGCTGAAGATAACCAAGCGGGCCCTGCACCTCCTTGAGGACGAGCCGGACCCCCTGCGCGCCGCCTGGTTCTGGATCCAGCGCTCCCGCCTCGTCGAGGGGCAGGGCCTCGGTGACGGCTGGCAGGAACTCGGCACCGCGCAGGACCTCGTCCGGGGGCTGCCGCCGTCCGAGGTGCACGCAGACGTCCTCGCCCACGTCGCCAACTGGCTGATGGTGCACAGGCCCGGCCCGGACGCGCTCCAGGCCGCCGAACGAGCCGTGCAGTACGCCCGCATGGTCGGGGCCCGCGACATCGAGCTGAACGCGCGTCTCACCCTGGGCGGACTCCTGGTCGAGTCGGGCGACATCAGCGCCGGACTCGCCGAGGTGCACGAGGTCAAGGACCGGGCCACGGAACTCGGCGCCGCCTACGTGATGGGCCGCGCCCATGTGAACCTCCCGTCCCACCTGGAGGGCGTCGGCCGCTCCCTGGAAGCCGTCCGCATCCTCCAGGAAGGCGTCGAACTCACCCGCAGATACGGCCTCCTGGACACCGAGGCCTGGGTCTGGGGCAATCTCGGCGAGTCCCTCTTCTCACTGGGCCGCTGGGACGAGGCCGCCGAGGCCGGATACAACTCGGAGCGCGTCGGCCAGAGCGCCAAGCCCCGGGGCTTCCGCACGATGCTCCACGCCCGCCTCCATCTCGCCCGGGGCGACCTGGCCGCCGCGCGCGAGCAACTGGCCGAGGCGCGCGGCCACTTCGGCACCCACGACGCCGTACCCCAGAACGCGCTGCCCCTGACCACCCTCGCCATCGGCATCGCCGCGGGACAGGGCCGCCTCCTCGACGCCCGCGCGGAACTGGAAGAGGCGCTGGAACTCGGCTTCCCGCCGGGCACCCAGCGCTACGGCTGGCCCCTGCTGCTCGCCGCGGCGACCGCGGAGGCCGACGCCCGCGGACTGCCCACCGTCGAACCGGGGCGCGCCGGACTCGTCGAGCGCCTGCGCAGGACCACGGAGTCCTTCACCACGAACGTGCCCGTGTGGCAGGCGCACGAACGCTGGGTGCGCGCCGAACTGCGGCGTGCCGAGGACCGGGACACCCCGGACGACTGGTCCGAGGCGGTCGCGGCCTTCGAACCGCTGGAGCGCCCGTACGACCTGGCGCGCGTCCGGTACCGGCTCGCGGAGGCCCTGCTGGGTTCCGGCGGCACGGAGGAGGAGCGGTGCCGCGCCACCGAGCTGCTGCGGCTGGCCCGGGCCGTCGCCGACCACCTCGGCGCACGGCCGCTCGCCGACGCCGTCGACCGGCTCGCGCAGCGGGCCCGTCTCACGCTCGCCCTGGCGCCCGGCCGGACCCCTCTCGCGCCCGCCGACCCGGCCGAGGCGCTCGGCCTCACCAGCCGCGAGCGGGACGTCCTGCGCCTGGTGGCCGTCGGCCGCAGCAACCGCCAGATCGCCGAGGAGCTCTTCATCTCCCCGAAGACGGCCAGCGTCCACGTCTCGAACATCCTGGCCAAGCTCGGCGTCTCCGGCCGGGGCGAGGCCGCGGCCGTGGCACACCGGATGCGGCTGTTCCCACCGGAAACCGCTGCCGCCGTCCGCTCGACCGGACGAGCCGGATGAGTTCCACGAGGTGAGGTCTACGCTGTAAGAGACGCTGGGCCGAGGGAGGCGCCGTGTTCAACATGATCGAGAACCTCTTCGCACCGGGACGCAAGCACACCGAGGAGGAGAACAAGCGGCTGGAACTGACCCGCGTGGATCTGAACGACGGTGACCCCGGCCGGGGACCCATAGATCTGACCTCGGGCAAGGTGGTCGTACGCGTCCCGGCGCAGCCCGCGGGGGAGCCCGTGGGGGACCAGGACGCCCCGGCCGACCAGGACGACCGGCAGGACCCGGAAGCCCCCGCTTAGGCGTCCGAGTTCACTTCACCCGCAGTTCCAGGATCCGGTCGTCCCCGCTGCCCGGCGTGCCCCGTCCGTCCGTCTCGCTCGTGACCAGCCACAGCTTGTCACCGCCCGCCGCGACCACCGTGCGCAAGCGGCCGTGGTCGCCCCGCAGGAAGGCCTGGGGATCCGCCGACTCCTCGGTGCCCTTCAGCGGGATGCGCCACAGCCGCTTGCCGCGCAGGCCCGCCATCCAGACGGAACCCTCCGCGTAGGCGATACCGCTGGGAGAGGCCTCGTCGGTGCTCCACTGGTCGATCGGGCTCTCGTACCCGGAGTCGTCGGACTTGCCCTCCACGTCCGGCCAGCCGTAGTTGCCGCCAGGCTTGATGTGGTTCAGCTCGTCCCAGGTGTCCTGGCCGAACTCCGAGGCGAACAGACGCTGCTTCTTGTCCCAGGCCAGGCCCTGCACATTGCGGTGCCCGTAGGAGTAGACGGGCGAGTCGAAGGGGTTGCCCGGTGCAGGTTCGCCCTCCGGGGTCAGACGGAGGATCTTGCCGCCCGTCGACTTCTTGTCCTGGGCCAGCTCGGTGACGTAGGTCTCGCCCGTGCCCACGTACAGCATCTTGTCCGGGCCGAAGGCGATACGGCCGCCGTTGTGGTTCGTGCCCTTGGGGATGCCCCGGAACACCGTGTCGGGCGCGCCCAGCCGCTCACCGGCCGGCCTCTTCGCGTCGTACTGCATGCGCACGATGCGGTTGTCCGAGTCCGAGGTGAAGTACGCGTAGACCATGTGGTCCGACGCGTAGGTCGGGGAGAGGGCCAAACCCATCAGGCCGCCCTCGCCGCCGGGGGCGACGCCGGGCACCGAGCCCACTTCCGTCTTCTTCCCGGTCTTCTCGTCGACCAGGGTGATCGTCCCCTCGTCGCGCGAGGACACCAGGAGGCCGCCCTCGGGCAGGGGCGCCAGTCCCCAGGGTGTCTTGAGGCCCTCGGTGACGGTCCGCACGACCTTCACGGAGCCCTTGGCGGGCGGTGTCTCCTCGGCCGCCCGCTCGGAGGCCGGGGCCGAGGAACCGGCCTCAGGACTCACCCAGGGCGTGCTCCCGCCGCCGTCCGAACTCCCCCCGTCGTCCGAGGAGCACCCGGCCGTCAGCAGGAGCGTGGCTGCGGCCAACACGGCCGTCACAGCTCGACGTTGCACGATGCAGGATCCCTTCGACGCGGCAGGTTCTACTTTTCATACACCGCCCGGGCCTCCCGGGTTCCCGATCACGGACACCGAATCGCCGGACCCCCGCCCGAACCGGGCGATTCGGGACCGGGACCACGGCTCGGCCGGGGCCCGGCTCGGTCCCGTGACTCCGACCCGGTCCCGTGACTCCGACCCGGTCCCATCAGCCCGGCTCAGTCCCAGGACCCCAGTGCCGAAGGCAGCTCCGCCACCTCGGCGAGGTCCTCCGCCGTCAGCCGCAGCCCGGCCGCCGCCGCGTTCTCCGCGGCCCAGCACTCCCGTTTGGTCCCGGGCACCGGAACCACCTGCCGCCCGCGCGACAGCACCCACGCGAGAGCCACCTGCGCGGGAGTGACGACGGCGCCCTCCGCCGCGGCCGAGTGACGGGCCGCGATGCGCCGCAGTCCGACGACGATCGGCTGGTTCGCGGCCATCATCTCGGCGGTGAAACGAGGATGCCGGGCCCGGAGGTCGTCGGGTTCGAACCCCTCGCCCGGAGTGAGCGTCCCGGTCAGGAAGCCGTTGCCGAGCGGCATCGCCGCGAGGAAGCCGACCCCTCGCGCCTCGCACCACGGCAACAGGTCCTCCAGCGCCTCGGGCGACCACACCGACAGCTCGGCCTCCACCGCGCTCACCGGGAAGACCTGCTGCACCCGCTCCAGCTTCCGTATCGTCCCGTCGTGCAGCCGGGCCCCCGGCCTGCGGCCGGAGCGGGCACCCACCGCGCACAGCCCGAGCGCCCGCACCTTCCCCGCCGAGACGAGCTCCGCCATCGCGCCCCAGGTCTCCTCGACCGGCACCTCGGGGTCCTCGCGGTGCAGTTGGTAGAGGTCTATGACATCCGTCTGCAGCCGGCGCAGCGAGGCGTCGCACGCCCGCTTCACATAGCCGGGACGGCCGTTGGCCACGATGTGCTGATCACCCACCAGCAGGCCCACCTTGGTGGACACGAAGGCCTCCGCACGCCGCCCCTTCAGCGCGCGCCCCACCAGCAGCTCATTGGTGAACGGCCCGTACATGTCGGCGGTGTCGAGGAGCGTGGCGCCCCGGTCGAGCGCCGCGTGCACGGTCCGCAGCGATTCGCCGCCCCGCTGCCGCGAACCCGAGTAGGCCCAGTTCATCGGCATGCACCCGAGCCCGACAGCCCCGACCTCCAGCGCCGCCGCCCCGATAGTCCTGCGCTCCACGTGGCCGTGCCCTCCCTCTACTGGCACCCCAAACTAACCTCTGCGTCCACGGGCGCTTCGCATAGCCTCCTGACCATGACGTACGAAGTGTGGCTCCCGTTTCCCCCGGACGAACTCGACGGCCTGCCCGCGGGCCCCGACTACCGCTACTGGAACGGCGAGGAGGACTTTCCCGCCGACCCCGCCGACTGCGCCTTCTACGTCGTGCCCTACATGAAGGGCGGCGACATCTCCGTGCGGCCCATGGCCGACATGACCTCCGTGAAGGTCGTGCAGACCCTGTCGGCCGGTATCGACCACGTTCAGCCGGGACTCGAACTGCTGCCCAGAGGCGTGCAGTTGTGCAACGCGCGCGGTGTGCACGACGCGAGCACCGCCGAACTCACCCTCACCCTGATCCTCGCCTCGCTGCGCGGCATCCCCGACTTCGTCCGCGGGCAGGACCGCGAGGAGTGGCGGTCGGGGTTCCGTCCCGCGCTCGCCGACAAGAACGTTCTGATCGTCGGCTACGGAGCGGTGGGCTCGGCCATCGAGGACCGGCTCACTCCGTTCGAGCTCGCGCGGGTGGCGCGCGTCGCGCGCTCCGCACGTGAGACCGCGCGCGGCCCCGTGCATCCGATTACCGCCCTGCCCGAGCTCCTCCCGGAAGCCGATGTGGTGGTGCTCATCACGCCCCTCACCGAGCAGACGAAAGGCCTGGCCGGCGCCGATTTCCTGGCCCGCATGAAGGACGGGGCGCTCCTCGTGAACGTGGCCCGCGGCGGTGTCGTCGACACCAAGGCGCTCCTCGCCGAGCTGGAGAGCGGCCGGCTCCGGGCGGCGCTGGACGTCACCGACCCCGAACCGCTGCCGCCGGGGCACCCCCTGTGGCACGCGCCGGGCGTGCTCATCAGCCCTCATGTGGGCGGCCCGACCTCCGCGTTCTTCCCACGGGCCCAGCGGCTTCTCGTGGACCAGTTGAACCGTTTCGTGAACCGGGAGCCACTGCAGAACGTGGTCCTTACGACGGGCTCGTAGTCCTCCTCGCTCCCGGCCGCGCGCACGAAGGGCACTCGCGGGTACCCTCCGCAGTCCCTCGAATGCGCGCCGTGTCCATATCCCCGCTGGTCGTCACGGAGCGTAGAGGAACTATGTCCCTGAGTGACGAGACTGGTGTATCGTCCCGACAGGGGCTGCGCCACGCACCATCCGGCGCCGGGGATCGAAAGACAGCAACAGCGAGGGGGGCGACGGGCGATGCACGGCCTATGGACCAACGATCCGACGCGACGGGGTCGCCGACGGCGACCCTGGTGTCCACCCGCGCGCAGATGCGGCCACAGCGGCCACCACCACCGCCGGCCGAGCGGTCGCAAGCGTCACGCACATCCGGCACACCGGGACCAGAGGGACTCGGGGGCGGCTCGGCCCGGAGAGACACAGTGAGCTCCCCGGGGGCGGTGCTGGCCCGCGGCCAGGTCACCGGGGGCGGGTCGGGCATGGTCCCGCAGCTCGTGCTCGCCCTGCTGTGCGCGGGATACGCCGTCGGTTCCGCGCTCGGCTGGGGCTCACCACGACTGGCCCTGATCATGGGCGACTTCGGGCTGAGCGCGGCGGCCGCCACCGCGGCCGTCTCCTGCTTCCTCTGCGCCCGCACCCGGCGCAGCCGCTTTCGACCCGCATGGCTGCTCTTCTCGCTCTCCTCCGCGATGGCGGCGGTGGGCAACCTCGTCTGGGGCTGGTACGAGGTCGTCCTGGAAAGCCCGGTGCCCAGTCCGAGCTACGCCGACCTGTTCTTCCTGTGCTTCGCGCCGCCGGCCATCGTGGGACTGCTCGTCCTCGCCAAACGGCCGGTGAGCAAGGCCGGGTGGGTCTGTCTGGGCCTCGACGCCTGGCTGATCGGCGGCTCGCTGCTCACGCTCTCCTGGAGTCTCGCGCTCGCCCAGGCGGCGAAGGCGGAGGGGCCGAGCGTTCCCCACACCGCGCTGTCGCTCGCGTATCCGCTGCTCGACATCGCTCTCGTGAGCATGGTGCTCGCACTGCACTTCAGGCGGTCGGCGGTGAACCGCTCCGCGGTGAACACCGCGATCGGGGCGCTGGCCCTGACCGTGATGTGCGACGCCCTGTTCACCTCGCCACTGCTCCACAACGACTACCGCTCAGGGCAACTGCTCGACGCCGGCTGGTTCGCCGGCTCACTGCTGCTGGCCTACGCCCCCTGGGTGGGGCAACGACACGGACACATGGAAGAAGAGGGGCGCACGCGCGTGGTGTACGGCTACGTGCCCGGGCCCCGGCAGGGACAGCCGGCACACGTGCCCCTCCAGGAAGGAGGTCACAGTCGGTATCCGGTCAGTCGGCCCATCACCAGTTCACTGGCGGCGCTCACTCCTTACCTGGCCGCCGCCGTCTGCACGCTGGGGATCCTCTACAACGTGCTCAACGGCCGCAGCGTCGACCGCGTGGTGCTCGTCACCGGGGGCACGGTCGTGCTCGCCCTCGTCGTGCGCCAGGGCATCATGCTCATCGACAACATCACCCTCACCCAGGAACTGGCCCAGAAGGAGAACCACTTCCGCTCCCTGGTGCAGGGTTCCAGCGACGTCATCATGATCGCCGCACCGAACGGCATCCTCCGGTACGTCAGCCCGGCCGCGGCCGGGGTCTACGGACGCCCCGCCGAGGAACTGGTCGGTTCCGAACTCGCCACGCTGATCCACCCGGAGGACCTGGGCTCCGTGGTGCACGAAGTGCGCCGCTTCCTCGCCGCCGATCCCGAGGAGGAACCCACCACCCGCATAGAGTGCCGCTTCAGGTCAGGCGGGGGCACCTCCCGTTCGGGCGACGCCGGGAGCGGAGGAGGCTGGCTCAACGTCGAGTCGACCGTCAACCGCCACCACGGCGGCCTCATCTTCAACAGCCGTGACGTGACCGAGCGGGTGCGCCTGCAGGCCCAGTTGCAGCACAACGCCGAACACGACCCGCTCACCGACCTGCCCAACCGCGCCCTGTTCACCAAGCGCGTCGGACAGGCGCTCTCCGGCCGCCGCTCCTCCGACCGCGGCACCGCCGTGCTCTTCATCGACCTCGACGGCTTCAAGGCGGTCAACGACACCATCGGCCACCAGGCCGGCGACGAACTGCTCGTACAGGCCGCCCGCAGGCTCCAGGAAGCGGTCCGCAAGGGGGACACCGCCTCCCGGCTCGGCGGCGACGAGTTCGCGGCCCTGATCGTCGGTGACGGCTCCCGCGACCGCACCGCGCGCGAGCGCCACATCTTCGAACTCGCCGACCGGCTGCGTACGACCCTGTCGCAGCCGTACCTCATCGACGGCAACGATGTCCGGGTCGCCGCCTCCATCGGGGTGTCCTTCTCCGAGCCGGGCCTGGGCGCCGGCGAACTGCTGCGCAACGCCGACCTGGCGATGTACCGCGCGAAGGCGGCGGGCAAGGGCCGCGTCGAGTTGTACGTGCCACAGATGCAGCAGGACGTGGTCCGGAAGGCGGAGCTGGCCACCAGGCTGCGCGCCGCCCTGCACGACGGCGAGTTCGCACTGCTGCACCAGCCCGTGGTCTCCCTGGAGACCGGCCGGATCACGGCGGTGGCCGCGCAGGCACGCTGGCGCTCGGCCCAGGGAGTGCTGTTCACGCCCGCCGAGTTCCTGCGGGTCGCCGAGGACAGCGACCGCACCGCCGAACTCGGCCGCTGGATGCTGGAGGAGGCCGTCGAACAGGCCGCCGAGCGCGCGGCCACCGGGCACGCGGTGCCCGTGGCCGTCCGCATGACCGCCCGCCGACTCCTCGACCGCTCCATGCCACTGGGTTCCGTGGAGGCCCTGCTCACCCGGCACGGACTGCCCTCGGGCGCCCTGATCGTGGAACTGGCCGAAACGGACCCCAAGGTCTCCCTGGACGAGCTGGAGCGCCGCCTGAAAGCGCTCAGGCGGCTCGGTGTCCGGATCGCCCTGGAAGGCTTCGGCAGTGGCTACGCGACGATCACCGCGCTGCGCCGCCTGCCCGTCGACGTACTGAAACTGGACCGCGGTCTGGTCGAGGGCGTCGTCGAGTCCGCCCGGCTGCACAAGATCACCAGTGGACTGCTGCGGATCGCCAACGATCTGGGGCTGCAGTCCGTGGCCGACGGCGTGGATCTGCCCGAGCAGGTCATCGCCCTGCGCTCGATGGGCTGCACCCACGGCCAGGGCGTGGCCTTCTCCGGACCGCTGGACGAGTACCGAATGCGCCGGGCGCTCGTCACGGGCGTCTACGCCGTGCCCCACGGCCCCGTCGAGCCCGTCTTCGCTGGAGGTGGTGGTAGCGGCGTCTTCGCAGGTGGGGGCACCAGTGCGTACGCGTCAGGGATCGCCTCGGGAGGGTACGGAACCGGTACCGCGCTCCGCTCACATAATGAGACTCCCGTCCCACCCACTTGACACGCACTGCGTGCCGGGGGGAGGGTCTGTGCCATGCGCACCCGAATTCTCGTACTTGGAAAGCGCGTCGGCTGAGCTGGGAAACACCGGATCGATGACCCGGAAGTCCCCGCTACCGCACCCGACGCGCTCCCCTCGCCTGCCTCACGGCACGAGGGGTTTTTTGTTGCACCAGTGACTGTCGATCAGTAACCGCACACCGCATAAAACTCGCAAAAACCCTCAGCATCGAGAAGAGAATGCCGATGACCGAGCAGGCCACCGGGGGCCACCACCCGCAGCCGCGGCCCCGTTCCGGAGGACAGCAGTCCGCCCCTGAGCAGGTGACGGGAGCACAGTCCCTCGTCCGCTCTCTTGAGGAGGTCGGGGCCGAGACGGTATTCGGCATTCCCGGCGGCACCATCCTCCCGGCGTACGACCCGCTGATGGACTCCAAGCGGGTGCGGCACGTGCTGGTCCGCCACGAGCAGGGCGCGGGTCACGCGGCCACCGGATACGCGCAGGCCACCGGCAAGGTCGGAGTGTGCATGGCGACGTCCGGGCCGGGCGCCACCAACCTGGTCACCCCGATCGCGGACGCCCACATGGACTCCGTGCCGCTGGTCGCGATCACCGGGCAGGTCGTGTCCAAGGCGATCGGTACGGACGCCTTCCAGGAGGCGGACATCGTCGGCATCACCATGCCGATCACCAAGCACAGTTTCCTGGTCACCAAGGCGGAGGACATCCCCCAGGCGATCGCGCAGGCGTTCCACATCGCCTCCAGCGGCCGCCCGGGACCGGTCCTGGTCGACATCCCCAAGGACATCCTCCAGGCCAGGACCACCTTCTCCTGGCCGCCGGTCATGGACCTGCCCGGCTACCGCCCGGTGACCAAGCCGCACGCCAAGCAGATCCGCGAGGCGGCCCGGCTGATCACCCAGGCGAAGCGGCCCGTCCTCTACGTCGGCGGCGGCGTCATCAAGTCGGGTGCCACCGCCGAACTGAAGGTCCTCGCAGAACTCACCGGAGCGCCCGTCACCACCACACTGATGGCGCTCGGCGCATTCCCCGACAGCCACCGCCTGCACGTGGGAATGCCGGGCATGCACGGTGCGGTCACCGCCGTCACCGCGCTGCAGAAGGCCGACCTGATCGTCGCCCTCGGAGCCCGCTTCGACGACCGCGTCACCGGCAAGCTGGACAGCTTCGCCCCGTACGCGAAGATCGTCCACGCCGATATCGACCCGGCCGAGATCGGCAAGAACCGCGCCGCCGACGTGCCGATCGTCGGAGACGCCCGCGAGGTCATCGCGGATCTGATCCAGGCCGTGCAGAAGGAGCACAGCGAGGGCCACGCGGGCGACTACACCGCCTGGTGGACGGACCTCGACCGCTGGCGCGAGACGTATCCGCTGGGTTACGAGCAGCCCGACAACGGCTCGCTCTCCCCGCAGAAGGTCATCGAGCGCATCGGACAGCTCGCCCCGGAGGGCACGGTCTTCACGGCGGGCGTCGGCCAGCACCAGATGTGGGCCGCGCAGTTCATCGAGTACGAGAAGCCGTCGACCTGGCTGAACTCCGGCGGCGCCGGGACCATGGGGTACGCGGTGCCGGCCGCGATGGGCGCCAAGGCCGGCGTGCCGGACCGTACGGTCTGGGCGATCGACGGCGACGGCTGCTTCCAGATGACCAATCAGGAACTCACCACCTGCGCCCTGAACAACATCCCGATCAAGGTCGCCATCATCAACAACGGCGCCCTCGGGATGGTCCGCCAGTGGCAGAGCCTCTTCTACAACCAGCGGTACTCCAACACCGTGCTGCACTCCGGTCCCGGCGCCGACGGCAAGCAGCCGAGCGCGGGCACCCGCGTCCCCGACTTCGTGAAGCTGTCGGAGGCCATGGGCTGCTACGCGATCCGCTGTGAGTCGCCGGACGATCTGGACAAGGTCATCGAAGAGGCGAACTCGATCAACGACCGGCCCGTCGTGATCGACTTCATCGTCCACGAGGACGCCATGGTGTGGCCGATGGTCGCCGCCGGCACCTCGAACGACGAGATCCTGGCCGCCCGGGACGTCCGCCCCGACTTCGGCGACAACGAAGACGACTGAGAGCCGTAGGTAAAGGAAGCAGACCCATGTCCAAGCACACGCTCTCCGTCCTGGTGGAGAACAAGCCCGGTGTCCTCGCGCGGATCACCGCCCTGTTCTCCCGCCGCGGCTTCAACATCGACTCGCTGGCGGTCGGTGTCACCGAGCACCCCGACATCTCGCGCATCACCATCGTGGTGAACGTGATCGAGGCGCTGCCGCTCGAACAGGTCACGAAGCAGCTCAACAAGCTCGTCAACGTCCTGAAGATCGTCGAGCTGGAATCGGGCGCGGCCGTTCAGCGCGAACTCGTTCTGGTGAAGGTGCGCGCCGACAACGAGACGCGTTCCCAGATCGTCGAGATCGTCCAGCTGTTCCGCGCCAAGACCGTCGACGTCTCCCCGGAGGCCGTCACCATCGAGGCGACCGGCGGCAGCGACAAGCTGGAGGCCATGCTCAAGATGCTGGAGCCGTTCGGCATCAAGGAGCTCGTCCAGTCCGGCACGATCGCCATCGGCCGCGGCTCCCGCTCGATCACCGACCGGTCGCTGCGGGCGCTGGACCGGTCCGCGTAAGCGATCGAAGTACGACCGGAAACGGGCGGTCGGCGGCCGTCGGCCGCCCGCATTCCGAGACCCCGGAACTTCCCCTCATCCCTCCGGCATACGGTGGGGAGCAACACCTGCACACCAAGGAGAGAACCCAAAGTGGCCGAGCTGTTCTACGACGCTGACGCCGACCTGTCCATCATCCAGGGCCGCAAGGTCGCGGTCATCGGTTACGGCAGTCAGGGCCACGCCCATGCGCTGTCGCTCCGTGACTCGGGCGTCGACGTCCGGGTCGGCCTGCACGAGGGCTCCAAGTCCAAGGCGAAGGCCGAGGAGCAGGGCCTGCGCGTGGTGACCCCCTCGGAGGCCGCCGCCGAGGCCGACGTCATCATGATCCTCGTCCCGGACCCGATCCAGGCCCAGGTCTACGAGGAGTCCATCAAGGACAACCTGAACGACGGCGACGCGCTGTTCTTCGGCCACGGCCTGAACATCCGCTTCGGCTTCATCAAGCCCCCGGCCGGCGTCGACGTCTGCATGGTCGCCCCCAAGGGCCCGGGCCACCTGGTCCGCCGCCAGTACGAGGAGGGCCGCGGCGTTCCGTGTATCGCGGCCGTCGAGCAGGACGCGACCGGCGGCGGCTTCGCGCTTGCCCTCTCGTACGCCAAGGGCATCGGCGGCACCCGCGCCGGCGTCATCAAGACGACCTTCACCGAGGAGACCGAGACCGACCTGTTCGGTGAGCAGGCCGTCCTCTGCGGTGGCACCGCCGCGCTGGTCAAGGCGGGCTTCGAGACGCTGACCGAGGCCGGTTACCAGCCGGAGATCGCGTACTTCGAGTGCATGCACGAGCTGAAGCTCATCGTCGACCTCATGTACGAGGGCGGCCTGGAGAAGATGCGCTGGTCGATCTCCGAGACCGCCGAGTGGGGCGACTACGTCACCGGCCCGCGGATCATCACGGACGCCACCAAGGCCGAGATGAAGAAGGTCCTCGCCGAGATCCAGGACGGCACCTTCGCCCAGGCGTGGATGGACGAGTACCACGGCGGTCTGAAGAAGTACAACGAGTACAAGACCCAGGACGAGAACCACCTCCTGGAGACCACCGGCAAGGAGCTGCGCAAGCTCATGTCGTGGGTCAACGACGACGAGTGACTCCGTCGGTTCGGCCGTGGTACTGGGTTTGCCCTGTGCCACGGCCGTACCTGTATGCCTGAGGTGCTGCCACGGGGCTCTGCCCCGGACCCCGCTCCTCAATCCCCCCACAGCCTTAAGGGCGCGGGGGACCCCCAGGGGCTGAGTGGGGCGCACGCTGGATCCTGCACGTGCGGGTGATCCTTCTGCGGAGGCGCGTGAACACGGCGCGTCGCCACTAGACTGCAGCACTACATACGCGTCGGGCCCACAGCGTCGTGCGTCTTCCACGCGGCAATCCTTCACCGCCTGCGGCCGTCGGGACGGCCGTCCGCAATGGACTTGTGAGGACTCACGTGAGCTCGAAACCTGTCGTACTCATCGCTGAAGAGCTGTCGCCCGCGACCGTCGACGCACTGGGCCCGGACTTCGAGATCCGGCACTGCAACGGCGCGGACCGCGCCGAACTGCTGCCGGCCATCGCCGATGTCGACGCCATTCTGATCCGCTCCGCGACGAAGGTCGATGCCGAGGCCGTCGCCGCCGCGAAGAAGCTGAAGGTCGTCGCACGAGCCGGCGTCGGCCTGGACAACGTCGACGTCTCCGCCGCCACCAAGGCCGGCGTGATGGTCGTCAACGCCCCCACCTCGAACATCGTGACCGCGGCCGAGCTGGCCTGCGGTCTGCTGCTCGCCACCGCCCGCTACATTCCGCAGGCCAACACGGCCCTGAAGAACGGCGAGTGGAAGCGCAGCAAGTACACGGGTGTCGAGCTCGCGGAGAAGACCCTCGGTGTCGTGGGCCTGGGCCGCATCGGCGCGCTCGTCGCCCAGCGCATGTCGGCCTTCGGCATGAAGGTCGTCGCCTACGACCCCTACGTACAGCCCGCGCGGGCCGCGCAGATGGGCGTCAAGGTCCTCTCGCTGGACGAGCTGCTCGAAGTCTCCGACTTCATCACCGTCCACCTGCCGAAGACGCCCGAGACCCTCGGTCTCATCGGCGACGAGGCGCTGCACAAGGTCAAGCCGTCGGTGCGGATCGTCAACGCCGCGCGCGGCGGGATCGTCGACGAGGTCGCGCTGTACTCGGCGCTCAAGGAGGGCCGGGTCGCCGGCGCCGGCCTCGACGTGTACGCGAAGGAGCCCTGCACGGACTCCCCGCTCTTCGAGCTCGACCAGGTCGTCTGCACCCCGCACCTCGGCGCCTCCACGGACGAGGCGCAGGAGAAGGCCGGCATCGCCGTCGCCCGCTCGGTGCGCCTCGCCCTCGCCGGTGAGCTGGTCCCGGACGCGGTGAACGTCCAGGGCGGAGTCATCGCCGAGGACGTCAAGCCCGGTCTGCCGCTCGCCGAGAAGCTCGGCCGCATCTTCACCGCGCTCGCGGGCGAGGTCGCGGTCCGTCTCGACGTCGAGGTGTACGGCGAGATCACCCAGCACGACGTCAAGGTGCTCGAACTCTCCGCGCTCAAGGGTGTCTTCGAGGACGTCGTCGACGAGACCGTGTCGTACGTGAACGCCCCGCTGTTCGCGCAGGAGCGTGGCGTCGAGGTACGGCTGACCACCAGCTCGGAGTCCACGGACCACCGGAACGTGGTCACCGTGCGCGGCACCCTCAGTGACGGCCAGGAGGTCTCGGTCTCCGGAACGCTCGCCGGTCCCAAGCACCACCAGAAGATCGTCGCCGTCGGTGAGTACGACGTGGATCTGGCGCTCGCCGATCACATGGTCGTCCTCAACTACACCGACCGTCCCGGTGTCGTCGGCACGCTCGGCCGGATCCTCGGCGAGGCCGGTATCAACATCGCCGGTATGCAGGTCGCCCGTGCGGACGTCGGGGGCGAGGCGCTGGCCGTCCTCACGGTGGACGACACGGTGCCGCAGCCGGTCCTGACGGAGCTGGCGGAAGAAATCGGCGCGACCCAGGCCCGCTCGGTCAACCTGGTCTGACACCGACCCACCCCGCCCCTGCATGTGGTCCGGCCCCGGTGAGGGCTGGCCGCGCAGTTCCCCGCGCCCCTGAGTACCTAGGGGCGCGGGGAACTGCGCAGCGGGGGTGCGGGGGCGGAGCCCCTGCTTCAGTGACGGGAACGGGTAGGGGCGGCGGGGGCGAAAACCCTGGCGTTCAGGCGCAGACCTTTTCCCGTTCGGGGGACTGCAGCTGAGGTGCGGCCACCTGGCGCAGGGTTACCGCCGCCAGGACCGCCGCGCCCAGCAGAAGCAGCGTCCCCGCGACCGCCGCCGCCTGCATCCCACTGGTGAAGGCCTCGCGCGCGGCGACAGCTAGCGCGTCCCCCGCCCGCGAGGGCAACCGCTGGGCCTCGGCAAGGGCCGCCCCCAGCGTCTCGTGCGCCCCGCCCGCCGCCGAGGACGGCATCTCGTGCCGATACACCGCCGTGCCGATCGACCCCAGCAGCGCCATCCCCAGCGCCCCGCCGAACTCCGCGCCGGTCTCCAGCACCGAGGACGCGGTCCCCGCCTGCTGAGCCGGGACGGTGCCCAGCGCCAGGTCCATCATCTGGGACATCACGGTGACGATCCCGGAGGCGATGACGCCCGCCGCCGCGAGCACCAGCCACATCGAGTCCGTACCGGCGGCCGTGAGCATTCCGTATCCGCAGGCGGCGAGGACGAAGCCGCCCGCGACGACGTACGCCCGGTTCACCCCCCGTTGTACGAGCCCCGCGGCGACCGGAGCGGCGACGCCGACCAGCACGGTGGGCAGCAGCGCCCACAGCGCGGCCTCCATGGAGCTCTTGCCGAGCACCGACTGGAGGTACTGCGTGGTGAAGAACGCCGAGCCCATCATGGCGAACGACGACAGCAGGTTCAGTGTGACGGCGGGTGAGAAGCCCCGGCCGCGGAAGAGCGCGGGCGGCAGCATCGGCGACTCGACGGTCCGCTGGCGGTGCACGAAGAGCGCGGCGAAGAGCAGGCCGACGGTCACCGAGACGACGTAACGGACGTTCCAGCCCTCCGAGGGGATCTCCTTGATCCCGTAGATCACCGGCAGGACGGCGGCCATGGACAGCGGCACGCTCAGCAGGTCGAAGCGGCCCGGCGCCGGATTCCTGGACTCCGGGAGGAGGAACGGGCCGAGGACCAGCAGGAGCGCCATCGCGGGCAGGTTCACCAGGAACACCGAGCCCCACCAGAAGTGCTCGACGAGGACTCCGCTCATCACCGAGCCGAGCGCGACGCCGCCCGTCATCACCGCGGACCACATGCCGATCGCCTTGGAGCGCCGGCCCGGGTCCGTGAAGAGCGTGCGGATCATCGCCAGGGTGGACGGCATCAGGGTCGCGCCGCCGATGCCGAGCACCGCGCGCGCCGCGATCAGCGTCTCCGCGCTGTTCGCGTACGCGGCGACCAGTGAGGCGGCGCCGAAGGCGGCGGCTCCGACCAGGAGCAGCTTGCGACGGCCGATCCGGTCGCCGAGCGAGCCCATCGTCATCAGCAGCCCGGCGAGCACGAAGGCGTACATGTCGAAGATCCACAGCTGCTGGGTGCCGCTCGGCTCCAGGTCGGCGCTGATCTGGGGGATCGCGAAGTAGAGGACCGAGACGTCCATGGAGACCAGGAGCAGCGGCAGCATCAGAACGCCGAGGGCGGTCCATTCGCGACGGCCGGCGCGGGTTCCGGCAGGCGGTGCGGCATCGGTTTCCGGGCTCGTGGGGCCCTTGGAATTCGTCATGCCTCGGACTGTACGGGCGTATAAAACGTGTGTCTAGTACGGTTGTGTAATACGTGCGTCTGGGACGGTTGTCTGTCACGAAGGTAGGGTGAGCGGCATGGGACACCGTGAGGATCTGCTCGAAGGCGCCAAGCGCTGCCTGCTGGAGAAGGGCTTCGCGCGGACGACCGCGCGCGACATCGTCAAGGAGTCGGGGACCAACCTGGCGTCGATCGGCTACCACTACGGGTCGAAGGACGCGTTGCTCGCGGAGGCGTACATCTCCATCGTCGAGCAGGTCTCCGACGCCTTCGACGGTGAGGAGCGCAAGCCGGGGGCGACCGGTTCGGAACCCGGTTCGGACCTCGGCTCGGAGCCGGGCTCGCTCGAGAGGTTCCACGAGGTCTGGAAGAACATCATCGGGACCATGCGCACACCGGGCTCGCCCTGGCATCTCAGTATGGAGATCGTGGCCATGGGCGACAAGCTGCCCGGCGTGCGCGACCATCTGGCGAAGGCCCAGCGCGAGGGGGCGCGCGGCATCATCCCGATGCTGATGGGCGGCCTGGAGGAGGACGTGCCCGACGAGGACGTCGACACCCTGGGCAAGTTCTACATGACCCTGATGATGGGGCTCATCGCGCAGTGGACCTTCGATCCCGACACCGCGACGAACGCCGACGAACTCACCGAGGGGCTGCGGCGGGTCGTGGAGGCCGCGGGTGGCACGGGGGTCATGGGCGGGAGGGCGGCGCGGGCCGCGGCGGAGTCGTCCTGACGATGCGGCCGTCGCGCATCTCGGCGACCCGGTCGCAGAAGTGTCGTACGAGCGTCATGTCGTGGCAGATGAAGAGGTAGCCCAGGCCGAGGCGTTCCTGCAGTTCCGCCAGCAGGTTGAGGATGCCCGCGCGCAGGGACGGGTCGAGAGCGGAGACCGGTTCGTCGAGCACCAGCAGTTTCGGGCCGCTCGCCAACGCGCGTGCCGTTCCGGCGCGTTGGCACTGACCGCCGGACAGCTCGTGCGGACGCCGGTCGCCGTGTGAGGGGTCGAGCCCGACCTGCTCCAAGAGTTCCGCCACACGTGCGGGGCCGCTCACACGGTCCCAAGTGCCCTGTACGCGCAGGGGTTCCGCGATAGCGTCCCGGATGCGGCGGCGAGGGCTGAGTGATCCGTACGGGTCCTGGAAGACGGGCTGCATCGCCGCTCTCAGGGGTCTGAGGCGGCGTTCGTCCAGCGAGGTCAGCTCCTGTCCGTCGAACCACACCTCGCCGGCGTCGGGGCGGCGGAGCTGCAGTACGGCCAGGGCCGTGGAGGACTTTCCGCAGCCCGAGGGGCCTACGAGCCCGAGGGTCTCGCCGGGGGCGATGTCGAAGGAGACGTGGTCCACGGCGGTGCGGTCGTCGTGACGGACGACGAGGTCGCGTACGGCGAGGAGGGGGGCGGTCATGTGGGCTCCGTGAACAGCGTGGCCGGGTCGTCCGGGAGGTCGCGCCAGTGGTGACAGGCGACTGTGCGGTTGTTGTGGGTCTGTGGCTCGGGGCGATGGGTGCGGCAGCGGTTCGCGTCCGCGGGGTTCGTGGTTGAGGGGCTCGTGTCTGCCAGGGGGCAGCGGGGGGCGAAGGCGCAGCCTGGCCGGGGGTCTGTGGGGGTGGGAGGGGTGCCGGGTATTGCGGGGAGTCGTTGTCCGCGGGTGCGTGGGGGCTGGTCTCGGGGTGGGAGTGTTGTTGCCAGGAGGCCTGCTGTGTAGGGGGCTCGGGGGTGGGTGAACACCTCGTTCGTCGGGCCCTCCTCGGTCAGGTGGCCCGCGTACATGACCAGGACGCGGTCGGCGTGTTCGCGGACGGTGGGGAGGTCGTGGGTGATCAGGACCAGGGTCGCGCCCGCGGCCTGACTGCGGCGGGCCAGGAGGCCGAGGATCTGGCGCCGGGTCTCCGGGTCCTGGGCCGTGGTCGGTTCGTCGGCGACGACGAGTGCGGGGGAGTGGAGCAGGGCCATGGCGATGACGGCGCGTTGGCGCATACCGCCGGAGAACTCGTGGGGGTAGGACCGCGCCCGGTCCGCCGCGATGCCGACCTCCTCCAGCGCGGCCACCGCCCTGGCCCGCGCCGCCTTGCGGGAGACGCGGTCCACGGACCGTACGGACGCGGCGAGTTGGTCGGCGACGGTGTGCACGGGGGAGAGCGCCGAGAGCGCGTCCTGGGGTACGAGGGCCAGACGGCGGCCCCAGAGGGCGGTGCGTACGGAGCGCTCGGCGCCCACCAGTTCGTGCGTCCCCATCCGCACGCTGCCCGACACCGTCGCCCGCCGCGGCGGCATACCGAGCAGCGCGCGGGCCGTCAGCGACTTGCCCGCGCCCGACTCGCCCACCACGGCGAGGACTTCACCCGCGCGTACGTCGAAGGAGAGGCCCCGTACCGCTTCCACGGCGCCGGAGTCGAAGGAGACGTGCAAATCCCTTACGGAGAGCAGGATCTCAGGGGCGGTGTTCAACGGGTCGGCTCCTTGTGGAGGCGGCGGAAGGGGGCCGGGACGAGGGGGCGGCGGGTTCGGGGCGGTGTGCCGCGCCCGGGCCGCCCGCCCTCCGCGTACGACGCCGCCGACACCGCGAGGCCCGCCAGCAGGGCCAGTGCGACCGCCGGGGCCAGGGCCGCCCAGGGCGCGCGTTCCACGTACGCGCGGGACTCGTCCAGGAGCAGGCCCCACTCCGGTGCGGGCGGCTGCGCGCCGAGGCCGAGGAAGCCGAGCGAGGCGAGGGCCAGGGCGATGCCGGGCAGGCGCAGCAGGGCGTGGCGGGTGACCGGGGCCGCCACCGAGGGCAGGACGTGGCGGGTGAGGATCCACAACGGGCTTGCGCCGATGGCCCGTTGGGTCAGGAGGAAGGTGGACGCGCGGACCTCCTGGACCAGGGCCGCCGCGTGTGCCGCGAGCGGGGGCCACGAGATGAGGGCCACGGCCAGTGCGGCGCCGCCCGTGCCGGGTCCGGCGACCGCCGCGACCAGGATGCCGACGATCACCGGCGGCAGGGCGTTCGCGATGTCCGAGGCGCCTGCGGCGAGGCTCGGCAGGAAGCCGAGGGCCAGCGCGAGCAGGAGACCGGCCAGACACACCGCGACGGCGGTGCCGACCGTCGACGCGGCCCCGTGACCGAGCCGTGCCAGCACGTCACGGCCGAGCCCGTCGGTGCCCAGCGGGTACGCCCAGGAGGGTGCCCGGAGGCGGGCGGCCGTGTCCACGGTGTACGGGTCGCGCAGCAGCCCCCAGGCGATACCGGTCAGGAGGACCGCTCCGAGTGCCGCCGGAACTGCCGGGTGCGCGCGGACCGGGCGGGCCGCGGGCAGGGTCAGCCCCGCGTCGCGCAGGGCGGGGCCCAGCAGCCGGCGTCGTACGGCCGCCGCTGTCGCGCCCGTGACCAGGCCCAGTGCGAGCAGTGCCAGTACGGCGCCCTGGAGCAGCGGCAGGTCCTGCGACTTCGCCGCCCCGAGGGCCGTACGCCCGATGCCCGGCACCGCGAACACCGTCTCCACGGCGACCGCCCCGCCGGTCAGACCGACGGCGACCATCCCGAACTGCGGTACCAGCGGCGGCAGTACGCGGCGCAGGGCGGCGGCCGTGACGCGTGCCCTGCTCACTCCGGCGCCCTGCCACAGCTCCACCCACCGCTCCTCCAGGACGGCAGGCAGGGCGTCCGCGACCAGGCGGCCGAGCAGTCCGCCCGCGGGTACGCCGAGTGCGAGGGCGGGCAGCACCATGTACCGCGGTCCCTGCCAGCCGGAGGTCGGCAGGCAGCCCAGCCACACCCCGCAGACCAGCAGCGCGACGGTGGCCAGCAGGAACTCGGGCAGTGCGGCGAGCATCGCGGCGAACGCGCCGGCCGAGCCCCGGCCCCGTACCAGAACCGGAGCCACCAGGGCGCAGGTCACCAGGAGCGCGACGGCGAGGGCCGCGCCCATCAGCGCGAGCGACACCTGGAGTCCGGCGGCGACCGACGGCAGGACGTCGGTGCCCGACACCCATGAGGTGCCGAGGTCTGCGCGCGGCAGACCCGAGACCCAACTCCCCAGCAGGGACAGGGGACCGGTGTCCAGGCCGAGGTCGGCGCGGATCGCGGCCAGAGCCTCCGGCGTGCCCTCCTGTTCGGCCGAGCGGGCGCGCAGGACGGTGAGCGCGGGGTCGCGGCCGGAGAGCCAGGGCAGCAGCCCCACGGTGGCGAGCACCGCGACCAGGCAGCCGAGCCGGGTGAGGGCGGTACGGCCGGAGGGGGTGAACAGGCGTGCCACGGACGTCACTTGACGTAGGTCGCTGCGGTGATCAGGGCCCGTTCGCGCGGGTCGTGCTCGACGCCCACGACGCCGGCCGCGTCGCCCTGGATGACGCGCTCGTGCAGCATCGGGATCGCCGCGTCGGTGGCCAGTACCGCCGCCTCCGCGTCGACGACCGCCCGGCGGCGGGCGTCGCCGGTCCTCGTCGCGGCGGCCTCGGCCAGGGCCGCGTCGACCTTCCGGTCGGACAGCTGGGAGATGTTGAAGGAGCCCTCGGAGGCGAAGTCGCTGTAGAGGTACGCGGCCGGGTCGCCCGAGTCGAGAATCGTCGCCCGGGACAGGACGAACGCGTCGAACTCGCCGGAGAGGGCGTCGGATTCGATGTTCGCGTACTCGCGGACGTCCAGTTTCACCTCGAACCCGGCCTTCTGGAGCTGCTGTTGCAGCGTCTGCGCCACCTCGGGCAGTTCGGCGCGGTCGGTGAACGTACCGATAGTGATCGTCTTCCCCTTCGGGGCCGCGGACCTGACCCGCTCGACCGGCTTGCGCAGGCCGGCGGCCCAGGGGAGGGCGGGGCCCAGCAGGCCCTTCGCCACGTCGGCGCGACCCTCGTACACACCCTTGACGATCGACTCGGCGTCGACGGCCTCGCGGGCGGCGGCCCGGAGCGAGGGGTCCTCGAAGGGGCCGCCGCCGGTGTTCAGGTACAGGGTGTTGGTGCGCGGCATCGGCACCTCGGTGACCAGGTCCTCGTCGAGCAGCGCGGCCTGCGACACCGGTACGGCCTCGACGATGTCGGCCTCGCCGCTGCGCAGGCCGGCCGCGCGGGCGGTGCCGTCCGGCACGAACCTCACGTCGATGCCGGGGGACTTGGCCCTGCCGCCCCAGTAGCCGTCGTAGCGGTCGAGGGCCGCGGACGACGTGCCGTTCACGTCGGTCAGTTCGAAGGGGCCGGTGCCCGCGCCGACCGGACTGACGGTCTTTCCCCGGTACGCCTTCGCCGCCAGGATCGACAACTGCGGCGAACTCAGCCGTTGCGGGACCAGCGGGTCCTCGGTGCCGGTGGTGACGGTGACCGAGTCCCCGTCGGCCTTCACCGTCAGGTCCACGCCGTCGAGGATGCGCGGCTTGGGGGAGGCGGTGGCGGCCCTGGTGAGCGAACGCACGACGGACTCGGCGGTGAGCTTCGTGCCGTCGTGGAAGGTGACGCCGTCCCGTATCCCGAAGGTCCAGGTCCGGCCGTCCTGCTGCCACCCGGTGGCGAGCGCGGGCTCCGCGTCACCGTCCTCGTCGAGCGTCACCAGCGTCTCGGCGGCCGACCAGCGCGAGAGTTTGAACGCGTCGTCGGACAGCGGCGAGAGGCCGGAACGCGGCGGATTCATCATCGCGACGCGTACGCGCTTGCCGTCGCCGCCCGCGGACTCGCCGGCAGCCGGTCCCGGCTCCGAGAAGCAGCCGGTGAGCAGCAGGGTGGAGGCCGCGGACAGCGCGGACAGGGGGAGAAGGCGGACGGGCAGGCGCACGGAGCACTCCGGGTGAGGGCTGGTCAGGTAAAGGGCTGGTCAATGGAGAGGTGCGCCGACCGTAGCATGATGATAATCGTTTTCAATAATGACCGGGTGGTCCACGGGGAGCCCGGCCTGGCGATGGCTGCTTCATGAGGTCTGCTCGTCGTCCCGGCGGAAGAAGTCGATCAGGTCCTGAGGAGTGGGCGTGCCCTCGTTGGCGGCCTTGGACGCGGCGGTGGCCGCGGCGATCCGCGGGAACATGGCCTGCTCGTACTCGGTGAGCGCGGACTCGATGTCGCCGGGGTGTGCGGCGAGGGCCTTGCCCAGCTCGGCGCCGTCCTGCATGGCCAGGTTGGCGCCCTCGCCGTCCTGGGCCGCCAGGTGGGCGGCGTCACCGAGCAGGGTCACCCCGGGCTTCCTGTCCCACCGGTGTCCGGCCGGCAGCATGTGGTGCGGGCGCAGGACCGGCGCGGTGTCGCTGTCGGTGATGAGGGCGGTGAGCTCGGGGGCCCAGTCGGCGAACTCCCCGGCGACCCGCGCGAGGGCCGCGGCGGAATCGGTGAAGTCGATGGCGGCGAACCACTCCTGCGGCTCGGACAGCGTCACGTAGGTGTGCAGGGTCCCGCCGCTCTCCCGGTGGGCGGAGAACAGCCTCCCGTCCGCGCCGAGCACGAACAGCGACCCGTCACCGACCGCCTTCGCGGCGGCGGGATGCCGGGTGTCGGCGTCGAACAGATAGGTCTCGACGAACGAACCGCCGGTGTACTCGGGTGTGGCGGCGGAGAGCAGCGGGCGGACCCGGGACCACGCGCCGTCCGCGCCGACCAGCACGCTCGTGACGACGGTGGTGCCGTCGGTGAAGGTCACCTCGTGGCGGCCGTCGCCGAGGGGGCGTACGGCGTCGGCCCTGTGCCCCCAGCGGACGGTGCCGGCGGGCAGCGAGTCGAGCAGCATCCGTCGCAGGTCGCCGCGCTGCACCTCGGGGCGGCCACCCGAGCCGTCGTCGGGCTGGTCGAACAGGACGGTCCCGTCCGGGTCGAGGACCCGTACCGCCTGGTGGCCCTCCAGGACGATGCCGCGGAACTCCTCCGTCAGACCGGCCGCCTCCAGAGCCGGTCGGCCGTTGTAGTCGTGGATGTCGAGCATTCCGCCCTGGGTGCGCGCCGTCGGCGAGGCCTCCGCCTCGTGCACCGTGGCCGGGATGCCGTGGACGTGCAGGACACGGGCGAGCGTGAGGCCGCCGAGTCCGGCGCCGATGATCGTGACCGGGGTGGTCGTGTCAGGGCCGGTCGTGCCGGGCCCGGTCGTTACGGGGCTGTTTGTTGCGGGGGTGCTCATGGTGGTGGCTCCATCGGGATCGGGATGGGGGCGGTTGGTCGGTTCCGGCCGGTCGCCCCCGGGATCAGGTGGACCAAAGAGTGGCCGGGGCCGCTCACACGGGGCTCACGCGGCGCTGACGGCGGCTCACACGGCGCCGACCGCATCGGCCAGGCGGACCATGCCGCTCGCATCGACCGCGCGGACCGCATCGGCCACGCGGACCACGCCGGTCGCATCGGCCACGCGGACCACGCGGACCACGCGGCCCGCGCGAACCGATTGCGTCCGCGCCGACCGCACCGCCCTGGACCGGAGCCCCGGACCGTAGTCCGGCGACAGGGCGGCGGGCCCCGCCCCGGGGTGGGAGCTTGCGGCTGCGCGCGCGAAGATGGGGCGATGGAGGACGGGGACGCGCGGCTTCGCATCGCGCTGCTCGGCGCCCTCCAGGTGTCCGCGTCCCGTGGCGGTGCCGCCCTGCCCGTTCCGGGGGCGCGGTCGCAAGGGCTGCTCGTACGGCTGGCGCTCGCCGGCGGTCACCCGGTCGCTCCGCGCGTCCTGGTCGACGCGATCTGGGCCGAGGACCCGCCGGCCGACCCCGCCCACGCCCTTCAGGCACTCGTCTCGCGACTGCGCCGCAGCCTCGGCTCGGCCGGCCTCCTCGCGCGGGCCGCTGGCGGCTACCGCCTGGACGTGGCCGCCACCGACGTGGACGCGCTGCGGTTCGAACGGCTCGCCGCCGCAGGCCGGGACCGCCTGCGCGCGGGCGATCCGCGCACCGCGGCGGCCGTGCTCGGTGAGGCCCTGGCGCTGTGGGGCGACCGTCCCGGCGCCGGGCCCACGGTCGTCGCCGCGGTGGCGCCCGCCGCCGCGACCCGGCTGGCCCACACCTCGGTCGAGGCCGTCACGGACCTCGCCGAAGCCGAACTGGCCCTGAACCACGCCGACATGGCCGCCACCCGCCTGACCGCCCTGCTCGCCGAGCACCCCCTCCACGAGCGTGCCGCCGCGCTGCTCATGGACGCGCTCGCCGCCCAGGGCCGCCAGGCAGAGGCCCTCGCCCTGTACGAGCGGGTCCGCGAAACCCTGGCCGACGACCTCGGCACCGGCCCGGGCACCGCCCTGCGCGAACGCCACCTGCGCCTGCTGCGCGCCGAACGGCCCACCCAGGCCGCCGCCGCCGCGCAGAGCGGGCCGGGCAACCTGCCCGCGCCGCTCACCAGCTTCATCGGGCGCGACGACGACCTCGCCCGGATCGAGTCGTTGCTCGCCGCCGGGCGCCTGGTCACCGTGGTCGGCCCCGGGGGCGCCGGCAAGACCCGGCTCGCCGTCGAGGCCGCCCGCCGCCACCGCCACGCGTACCGCGACGGCGCCTGGCTGGCCGACCTCGCCCCGGTCACCGAACCGGCCAAGGCCGGCGCCGCCCTGCTCGCCGCGATCGGGCTGCGCGGCGGCGCCGTGTACGAGGCCCGGACACCGGTCTACGAGGCCCGGACACCGGTCTACGAGGCCCGGACACCGGTCTACGAGGCCCGCACACCCGTCTACGAGGCCCGCACACCCGTCTCCGAGGCCCGCACACCGGTCTTCGAAGCCCGGACACCGGTCTCCGAGGTCCGTGCACAGCTCTTGGAGGCCCGGACGCGGGTCGAGGACGACGACGTGGACGTGCTCGTCGACCGGCTGGGCGGCCGGGAGATCCTGCTGCTCGTCGACAACTGCGAGCACCTGATCGACGCCGTGGCCCACCTGGTCGCGGCACTGCTGCCCCGCTGCCCCGGGCTGCGCGTCCTCGCCACCAGCCGCGAACCCCTCGCGGTCGACGGCGAGGCGCTCGTGCCGCTCGGCCCGCTCGCGCCGCCCGGCCCGGACGACGGCGTCGCGCGGGCCCGGAGTACGGCGTCGGTACGCCTGTTCGCCGAGCGGGCCGCGGCCGTACGCCCCGGCTTCGAGGTCGACGGGACGACCCTGCCCGAGGTCCGGCACGTGGTCCGCGCGCTGGACGGCATGCCGCTGGCCCTCGAACTGGCCGCGGCCCGGCTGCGCACGCTGTCACTGCCCGAACTCGCCGACGGGCTCTCGGACCGGTTCGGGCTGCTCACCACCGGCAGCCGGACCTCGCTGCCCAGGCACCGCACACTGCGCGCCGTCATCGCCTGGAGCTGGGACCTGCTCAGCGAGGACGAGCGTACGGTCGCCGAACGCGTCTCGGTCCTGCCCGGCGGCGTCACGCCGGCCTCCGCTGCCGCGCTCTGCGCCGGCACCGCGGTACCGGCCGCCGGGATCCCCGGGCTGCTCGCCGCCCTGGTCGACCGGTCGCTGCTGCACCTCGGGCCCGTCCCGGGCCGCTACCGCATGCTGGAGACGCTGCGCGAGTACGGCACCGACCGCCTGGCCGGGACGGGCGATCTCGGCGCCGTCCGCGACCTGGCCGCCGACCACTTCGCCGAACTGATGGCCAGGGCCGACCCGCGCCTGCGCGGGCCCGGCCGGCCGGCGGCGATGCGGGTCGTCGGCGCCGAGTACGACAACACGCTCGCCGCCCTGCGCCGCCGGTGCGACCGGGGCGACGCATCCGGTGCGATCGCGCTCGTCCTGCACCTGACCTGGTACTGGCAGATGCTCGGCAGGCACTCCGAGGCGGCCCACCGGCTGGGCGAGGCACTTGCGGTGCCCGGCGGCGAGCCGACGCCCGACCGCGACTGCGCCCGGGCGATCCACCTGCTCAACCGGGTCGTCACCCGGCCCGGCGCGACGGCCGAGGAGTCCGCGGCCGACCGGGCGGGGATACGGGAGGCGTCCGACCGGCTGCTCGCGTATCCGGAGCTGCCCGGCCCGTACGGCGCGCTCGCCGCGCTGCCGCTCGCGTTCCTGCGGGGGGAGGGGGCGGCCGTGCCCGCGCTCGTCGGGCGGCTGGCCGACGGCGACGACGTGTGGCTGTCCGGGCTGGCCCGCCTGTTCCGGGCCCAGTTCGCCGAGAACGCGGGTGAGCTGGACAAGGTGCGCACCGACGTGGAGGCGGCCCTGGCCTGCTTCCGGCAGGTCGGCGACCACTGGGGACTGGCCGACGCGCTGCCGATGCGCGCACGGCTTCGGCAGTACGACGACGACCTCGACGGCGCGCTGGCCGACCTGTGCGAAGCCGGCGTCCTGGCGGGGGAGTTCGGCTCGCTCAGCCTCGCCGACGAGGTGTTCGGCGGCCTGCGCCGGATCGACCTGCACCTGCGGCGCGGCGACACCGACCTGGTGATCGCGACGATCGACTCGGCCCGGGAACGGGCGCTGCGCCTGAACTCGCCCGAGACCCTGTTCCTGGTCGACGGCTGGGAAGCGGTCCTCAGGCTCCGCCTCGGCGACCTGTCCCGGGCGGGGGCCCTGCTCGACAAGGCCGAACAGGGCCTGTACGACGGCCCGTCGTCCCTGGGTGACATCTCGTTCTCCGGTGACCTCTCGGCTTCCGGCGCTCTCTCGGCTTCCGGTGACTTCTCGTCCCCGGGTTACTTCTCGGTCTCCGGCGTTCCCTCGGCGTCCGGCGGTTTCTCGGCCTCCGGTGACCTCTCGGCCTCCAGAGGCCTCTCGTCCCCCGGCGTCCCCCCATCCCCACGGGCCCACGGGCGCCCGGTTCCCCATCCGCCCCCCGGCGATCACGCGTTCCCCGGTGACCACGCGCGGGCGCTGGTCGGCAGCGCGCGGGCCTCGCTGTGCCTGGAGACGGGTGATCCGGCCGGCGCACAGCGGGCGCTGGCGAAGGCGTACGCGGCGGCGCTGGCGACCGGCGACCTGCCGAACCTGTCGCTGGTGGCGGTGACCGTGGCCGCGCTCGCCGAGGCACTCGGTCGGCACCACGCGGCGGCCGTGCTGCTCGGCGCGGCAGCCCGGCTGCGCGGCGCCCACGACCGCACCGATCGGCAGGTCCGCGACCTCACCCGCCGGGGGCGGGCCGCGCTGGGCGGGGAGGCCTTCGCCGAGGCGTACGCGCAGGGGTGGGACCTGGACGGGAAGTCGGCCGTGACCGAGGTCGACCCGGCCCGGTTGTCCCGCGAGCAGCTGTCCTAGATGCGCCGCGCCTTGACCGCCATGTGCAGCAGCAGCCGGTCCTCGCCGTCGTCCAGGTCCAGGCCCGTGAGCTGTTCGACGCGGGACAGGCGGTAGTAGAGGGTCTGGCGGTGGATGCCCAGTTCGGCCGCGGTGCGGCCGGCCTGGCCCGCGCAGTCGAGGAACACCTCGGCGGTGCGGGCCAGTTCGCGGTGGGCGGGGGTGAGCAGCGGGCGTACGGCCGGGTCGGGGGCGGCGTTCGGGGGCATCGTCGAGAGCAGGCGGTAGGGGCCGATCGACGACCAGTGCGCGACCGGGCCCAGCCGGGGCTCGGCCAGTGCCGCGCGGGCGGCGGCCGAGGCCTCCTGCCAGGCGGCGAAGAGGTCGGTGAGGCCGGTGCGGGGCCCGGCGATCCCGGCCGCGGTCCCGCCGTGGCCCGGTAGGCCCTCGGTCTCGTGCGCCTGCTGGACAGGAGCGGGCGCGCCGGATCCCCGTACCTCCTCGGCCCTTTCGAGGAGGCGGGAGGCCGCCGTCGTCGCCGGGGTGAGGACCTCCGGGGAGCGCAGGCGGACCAGCAGGGCCAGGTCCTGGTCGTCGGTGCCCCGGGGGAGGGCGCACAGGGCGGTGGCGCCCGGGATGGTGCGTACGGAAGGGGCATCGTCGGGGTCGGCCGAGGGCCAGGCGGCCACGCAGAGCATGGTGTGCGGGCCTTCGCCGCGAGGGCCCAGGGCCGTCCGCAGCTCCGTCACCGCCAGCTCGCGCTGCCAGCCGCTCCCGGCGGTGAGGACGGCACGGAGTTCGCGGCTCAGGTCCGCCCCCGCCTGGGCCTCGTCCGCGAGCAGGGCGCCGATGCGCGGCGTCACCTCCATGGCCGCCGCGAGCTGCCGGTCGGTGGGGCCCGGATCGTCGGCCAGGAGCCACACATAGCCGAGGGCGACACCCCGATGGCGTACCGGGAGACAGACGCGGCCCCGGTGCACGCCCGCCTCCGGGGTCGGCGGGATCCGGACCGGGCCGATCGCCCGCGCGATGCCGAAGCTCTCGAACCAGGTGCGCACCGCCGCCGTCGAGCGGCGGGTGAGGATCGAGCGGGCGCGCACCGGGTCCAGCGCGGAGGCGTCCAGCTCGCCCTCGCTGTCGTACGCGCCGAAGGCGATCAGCTCGAAGTCGCGGTTCTCCAGCGTCGCGGGGGCGCCGAGGAGCTCCGAGATCTCGTCGACCAGCTCCTGATAGTCACCCTTGTGTTCCGACGTCACTCGGGCATTCTCGCGCATTTCCCCGAGCCTTCATACATCTGTCTGAGATCCGGGGCCTGGATGCGTGACAGCTGTCGATGGCCGACGATCGGAGCGATCCTTAGGTTTCAGGTGGTTCTCCGTGCCGTATCCGAACATCCCGCTCGGGACGCCCCACCTGGGGCACCCCGCCGGGGCGGGTGCGGCTTTCCGCCGGCCTTGTTGTGGAGGTGCCCCGTGCTGGGTCCCGTGATTCTCGCCGCCTCGCGCAGCGACCGGATGCGTCGTCTCGTCTCGGCGGCCCCGGTGACCAGGCCTGTCGTCGACCGCTTCATTCCGGGCGAGAGCGTCGACCAGATCGTGCCGATCATCCAGGACCTCACGGCCAAGGGCCTGGAGCTGACCATGGATGTCGTCGGCGAGGACATCACCACCCCCGAGCAGGCCGGCGCCGCCCGTGACGCCTACCTGGAGCTGGTCGCCCGCCTGGCGGAGCTGGACCTCGGGACGCGCGCCGAGATGTCGGTGAAGCTGTCCCTGTTCGGACAGGCGCTGGAGGACGGCCACGAGCTGGCCCTCGCCAATGTCCGCCCCGTCGTCGAGGCCGCCGCCGCCATCGGCACGACCGTCACGCTGGACGCCGAGGACCACACCACCCTCGACTCGATGTTCGCCATCCACGAGGAGCTCCGCAAGGACTTCCCGGAGACCGGCTGCGTCATCCAGGCCTACCTCTTCCGCACCGAGGCCGACGCCCGCCGCCTCGCCGCGAACGGCAGCCGCGTACGGCTCGTGAAGGGCGCGTACAAGGAGCCCGCCGAGGTCGCGTACCAGCAGAAGCCGGAGATCGACAAGGCGTACGTGCGGGTGCTGCGCATCCTGATGGAGGGCGACGGGTACCCGATGATCGGGTCCCACGACCCGCGCCTGATCTCCATCGCGCAGGAGCTGGGGCGGCGCGCCGGCCGCAAGATCGACGAGTACGAGTTCCAGATGCTGTACGGGATCCGGAGCGACGAGCACCTCAGGCTCGCCGCCGAAGGCCACCGCATGCGGGTCTACACCGCCTACGGCACCGACTGGTACGGCTACTTCATGCGCCGCCTCGCGGAGAAGCCCGCCAACCTTCTCTTCTTCGCCCGCTCGGTCCTCACCAAGGACTGAGCCCCAGGACATCAGCAAGGGGCCGCCGACCCGGGCCCGAGCCCCGAAACACCCGCTCATCAAGGAGTACGGAACCCATGGACGCAGTGACCCAGGTCCCCACCCCCGTCAACGAGCCGGTGCACGGCTACGCCCCCGGCACGCCCGAGCGGGCCCGCCTGGAGGCGAAGCTCAAGGAGCTGGCCGAGAACCCCGTCGACCTGCCGATGACCATCGGCGGCGAGAAGCGGATGGGCGGCGGCGAGCGCTTCGACGTCGTGCAGCCGCACAACCACAAGGCCCGTCTCGGCACCTACGCCAACGCCACGAAGCAGGACGCCCAGGACGCCGTCGACGCGGCCCTCGCCGCCGCGCCCGCCTGGCGCGCCATGTCCTTCGACGACCGTGCCGCGATCATCCTGCGCGCCGCCGAACTCCTGTTGGGCCCGTGGCGCGAGACCCTCGCCGCCTCCACGATGCTCGGTCAGTCCAAGACGGCCCAGCAGGCGGAGATCGACTGTCCCTGCGAGCTGGTCGACTTCTGGCGCTTCAACGTCAAGTACGCCCGTGACCTGCTCGCCGAGCAGCCCCCGGCGAACTCGCCCGGCGTCTGGAACCGCCTCGACCACCGCCCGCTCGAAGGCTTCGTCTACGCGATCACGCCGTTCAACTTCACGGCCATCGCGGGCAATCTCCCCACCGCCCCGGCCCTCATGGGCAACGTCGTCGTGTGGAAGCCGTCCCCGACGCAGACCCACGCCGCCGTGCTGCTCATGCAGCTCCTGGAGGAGGCCGGACTGCCCAAGGGCGTCATCAACCTCGTCACCGGCGACGGCATCGAGGTGTCCGGGGTCGCTCTGGAGCACCGCGACCTCGCGGGCGTGCACTTCACCGGTTCGACCAAGACCTTCCAGTACCTGTGGAAGACGGTCGGCAACAACATCGAGAAGTACCGCACCTACCCTCGCATGGTCGGCGAGACCGGCGGCAAGGACTTCGTCGTCGCACACCCGAGCGCCGACCGCGCCGTCCTGAAGACCGCCCTGACCCGCGGCTCCTTCGAGTACCAGGGCCAGAAGTGCAGCGCCTCCTCGCGCGCCTACGTCCCGGCCTCCATCTGGAACTCCGGCTTCAAGGAGGAGTTCGCGGCCGAGGTCGACGGCATCACCATGGGTGACGTCACCGACCTGTCGAACTTCATCGGCGCCGTCATCGACGAGCGGTCCTTCGCCAAGAACAAGGCCGCGATCGACCGGGCCGCCGCGGACCCGAGCTGCACGATCGTCGCGGGCGGCACGTACGACGACTCGGTGGGCTACTTCGTGCGCCCGACCGTCGTCGAGTGCTCCGACCCGGCCAACGAGGTCTTCACCACGGAGTACTTCGGCCCGTTCCTCGCCGTGCACGTCTACGAGGACGAGAAGTACGACGAGATGCTGGCCCAGATGGAGTCGGTGTCGGACTACGCCCTCACCGGCTCGGTCATCGCGGGCGACCGCGCCGCCGCCGCGCACACGATGGAGAAGCTGCGCTACGCCGCGGGCAACTTCTACATCAACGACAAGTCGACCGGTGCCGTCGTCGGCCAGCAGCCCTTCGGCGGCGGTCGCGCGTCCGGCACGAACGACAAGGCGGGCGCCCCGCAGAACCTGATGCGCTGGACGCTGACCCGCGCCATCAAGGAGACCCTGGTCGCGCCGACCGACTACCCGTACCCGCACATGGGCTGAGCCCGACCCGCACGGGTTGAGACCGGCTCGTACCCGAGCTGCGACCGGCTCGCGCATGGGCTGGGTCCCGCACCCCCGGACCAGGACGTCCCCGCACCCGGGACGACGTCCCACCGAACCGCCCCCGCCCCGGAACCACCCCCCTCCGGGCCGGGGGCGGTGTGCGTGCGCGGCCGGCCGACGACGGCGTACGTCCTGGTGAGCGCACCGGAGCGACCCCCGTTGCGCAGTTCCCCGCGCCCCAGAGGGGACACGGGGACGCCCTCAGTGGTCGCAGGTCGTGCGGCCCGGGTGCCAGCGGCAGGCCAGGGCCGCGAAGCCGCCGTCCGCCACCACCGGCACGGTGAGGCCGTCGCCGCCGCGGACCACGTGCGGTGCGCGGACCAGCCCGGACGGGCCGTCGGTCACGGTCTCCACGAGCCACCTGCCCGCCCCGAGACGCAGGGGTACGTCCACGCTCCGGGCCGCCCCCGCGAACGTGCCGCCGACGAACCAGCGGCCGTCGGGCGCCCGGCGGGCCAGGACGGCCGAGCGTCCGGGGTCGCCGGTGAGCAGGCGCGTCTCCTCCCAGCCGGTGGGCAGCTGCTCCAGATAGCGGCGGGCCTGCGGACGGGCCTCGTACGACTCCGGGGTGCCGGAGAGGTTCTGGACGCCGGACTCGTAGAGCACGGCGAGGCCCAACTCACCGGCATCCGAGCCGACGTTGGGGCGGTACGGGCGGTGGAAGGCGCCCGGCGTGAAGTCCATGGAGCCGATGACGTTGCGGGTGAAGGGGAGCGAGGCGAGCTGCTCGGCGGTGTTGTTGCGCTTCTCCTCGCCGCCGACGCCCTCCATCGTCATCACGTGCGGCCAGGTGCGCTGGATGCCCTTGGGGATCGTGGAGCCGTGGAAGTTGACCAGCAGGTGGTGCTTCGCGGTGGCCCGCAGGACGTCGTCGTACCAGGCCATCCGCTCCTGCGACTCCGAGTCCATGAAGTCGATCTTCACGCCCTTGACGCCCCAGCGTTCCAGCGTGGACAGCCACTTCTCGCGTTCCACGGGGTCGGTGAGGAGGGTGTAGTGGAGCCAGACCTGGATCTTTACACCGCGTTCCTTGCCGTAGCGCACCAGCTCGGGCATCCAGTTGTTCGTCTGCCAGTCGGGGTCGATGACATCCCACTCGCCGGGCTTGTAGTACCAGCCCGCGTCCACGACCTCGTACGGCCAGCCGCGTTCGGCCCACAGACCCACGTCGTACGTGGGCGAGTCGGCGGCGTGGGTGAGGTGGGCGCCCGCGTAGCCGCCGGAGAGGTCCGACTCGGCGATCAGCGCGTAGCCGCCGTCCGTCCTGAACAGGGACTGCATCATGTACGGGCCCGCCGGGACCGCGGTCGCCGACGGGTAGCGGGAGAAGCGCAGCTCGTTGTCGGCGCGGTAGCCGCCGAGCACGGCCTCGGCGCCGGCCGGGAGGGTGAACGCGGAGGCCTCGCGGACCACGTCGCCCAGGTCGGAGGGCAGGACGTAGCGGTAGGCCACGCCCTCCGGGGCGACACGGGTCAACAGGTCGACGCGGGCCCCGGCCGCCGTACGGAAGCGGAAACGGGACTCGGTCATACGCACGGTGCGCTGGTGGAACTTGCCCGTCGGGACCGTGTACCGCTCCGCGACCGTCCGGTCGGAGCGGCCGGTGAGGGTCAACCCCCGGGAGAGGTCGGCCTGTTCGGTGACCAGACCGAGCGGGGACGGTTCGAGGACGGTGCGGCCGGCCCGTCCCACCGCGAGCGTCGGACGCCCGTCGGCCGGGTCGAGGGAGACCACGGCCGTGGGGGAGCCGCGCGGGCCGCGCACCTCCCACGACGTGCCAGCCGCCAGGGTTCTCGCGTCGGCGGGAAGGGCCGACGCGGTGGTCGTGAGGAGTGCGGAACACAGCATCAGCGTGATCGTGCGGGCCCGGACCAAGACCGCCATGGACAACCCCTTCTGTCACAGTCTTCTGGCGCGACCTTCCGGCACAGTCATCCGATGACTGGACGGTATTGGGTCGATAAATGTGAGAGTGAAGGGGCTATTGGGGCGTTTCAAGGAATCTGACAGCATAAGACATCGGATTGCTGATGCGTCGTTCAGTAAGCGCCGGATCTGGGCGCGTCAGGCCTTCCGGATGATCGTCTTGCCCGTGTTGCCGCCCCGCAGCATCGACAGGAACGCGTCCACGATGTTCTCGAAGCCGTCGACGATCATCTCGTCGAGGGCGAGCCTGCCGGCGAGCAGATGCGGGACGGCGAACTCGTACAACTCCTCCTGCACGTCCCGGTAATGGCTCACCAGGAAGCCTTCGATGCGCAGGCTCTTCTCGACGACGTCGGCGTGGTCGAAGAGGACGGGCGGCGCGTCCGGGGTGTTGTACTGGCCGACCGTGCCGATCCGCACCACCCGGCCGCGCTCGCGCAGGGCGCCGATCGCCGCGCCGAGGTGGTCGCCGCCCACGTTGTCGACGAACAGGTCGATGCCGTCCGGCGCCGCCTTCGCCAACTGCCGCGCGACCGGGCCCTCGTGATAGTCGAAGGCCTCGTCGTAGCCGACCTGTTCCCTGAGGTACGCGACCTTCGCCGCCGAGCCCGCGCTGCCCACCAGCCGTCCCGCGCCCAGCAGTCGGGCCAGCCGCCCGGTGGCGGTGCCGACCCCGCCGGCCGCCGCCGAGACGAACACGTCGTCCCCCTCGCGGAGTCGGGCGACGCGGGTGAGTCCGACGTACGCGGTCAGCCCGGTGCCGCCGAAGAGGCTCAGGTGCGCGGAGAGCGGTACGCCGTCGTGGTGCGGGAGGCGCCTGGTCTCCTCGGGGCGTACGACGGAGTGGGTGCGCCAGCCGAGCCGGTGGAACACGATCTCGCCCTCGCGCAGCGCCGGATCGCGGGACGCCACGACCCTGCCGAGCGTGCGGCCCTCCAGCGGGGCGTCCAATTCGAAGTCGCCGTCCATCATTTCGCGGTGGTACGGATCGACCGACCAGTACAGGTTCTCCACCAGGGCCGTGCCCGGCGCCGGCCCGGGCACGGGCGATTCGGCGAACCGGAAGTGCTCCGGGGTGGGGAAGCCGGTCGGCCGGGCGGTCTGCCGCACGGTGAGCGCGAGGCCGGTCGAGGAGTCCGCGGAACGACAGGGGCTCGGGAGGCTCGCGGCGTTCGTGGGGCGAGAGGGGTTCAGGGGGTGCGAGGCGTTCGTGGCGGTCATGGAACGGGACCGTAGGCAGGAATGCGCCGGGCGGGCAGAGGGTTGCGCTCATGGCACGGCCGCACCCATGAGCGGCCCTCATAGCAGCAGGTGGGAGCCCTGATGAGCGGAGCCGATCTCGCGCCCCGGGAACTGCGGATCCTGGTGGCCGTGGCGAGCGAAGGGGGCTTCTCGGCGGCGGCCCTGGCCCTCGGTACGACCCAGTCGGCCATGTCCCACGGGGTGCGCGGCATCGAGCGCAAGCTCGGCGTCGTCCTCTTCGAACGTGACCGCCACGGCGCCCGCCCGACCCCGGCCGGCGCCCGGGCCGCGACACACGCGCGGCGCGTCCTGCGCATGCTGGACACGCTCGCCACCGAGACGCGCGGTGTGGGCGCGGGCCCCGGCGGCGGCGACACCGTCGCCGGGCCGCTGCGCATCGCGGCGTTCCGCAGCGCCGCCCTGTATCTGCTGCCGCCCGCGCTGGAACGGCTGACCGCACGGCACCCGGGCATCGAGCCGACGGTCGGAGTCGTCCGGGAGGTCGGCCCCGGCACGGCGGGGGAGGTGGCCGAGGGCCGGGCGGACATCGGCATCGCCACCCTCGGCACGAGCGCGCCGGTCCCGCCGGAACTGATCGGCGACGTCCTCCTGGGGGAGCTGTACTCGCTGGTGCATCCGGCCGGCCATCCCCGGCCGCGCTCACTGCCGTTGGTCGACTGGCGGGAGAACTGCTCCTCCTGCACCAGGAACTGGTGGGCGGGGCAGGACTGGATCCCGTGCGCGACGGTCCGTGCCGAGGACGACGGGGCCGTGCTCTCGATGGTCGGCAGCGGTCTCGGCATGGCCATCATGCCCGCGCTGTCGCTGACGGGCGCCCCGCCGTCCGTGGAGATCACCGACCTCGGGCCGGACCGTCCCACCCGCTCCGTGGGATACGTGACCACACCCGAACTCGCCCCGACGCTCGCGGTACGCGCGCTGATCAGGGAACTGCGGGGACTCGCCGCTGAAGGAAGCAACGTCGGAGGAAGCCGCGCGGAAGGAAGCAACGTCGGAGGAAGCCGCGCGAAGGGAAGCAGCGCGAAAGACGAAAGCGCAGGTCAGGGCAGTGTGACCCGATCCGCCGTCTCAGATAGTAGGAAGTCCGACTAACTATGGAGACAGATGCACGGTCCTCACTTAGCTTTGTAGGAGCCGAACGTCTCGCTCGACCCAGCGAATGGCGGTCGTGAGCCGGAGCCCCTGGCAGGCAACCCCTGCGGCACCGCTCCCCGCCTCTTCCGGCGTCTCGTAACCCCCTCACCCCCCTTCCGGCGTCCGCTGCCGGAGGCAAGGAGCGATTCATCATGGCCGAGACGACCGCCCGCCGAGTCCGTCACGTCTCCCGCACCAGCGATTCCGACCGCAAGAACGCCGCGGCCGCGCTCCAGCGCGCCCTCGACCGCAGGGACAACGGCGGCTCGACGGGCCACTGAGCCCCGTACCGCGACGCCGTTGCCCCAACTGTCACAGCACAAGCCGGGAGCCGCGCCCGCCGGGGTGTGGCGCGGGGCCTCACGCTCCGCGCCGCACCTCGAAATGGTCGATGCGCTTGCCGCTCTCGGCGAGCGCCGACACCTTGAGCCGGGGAGCCGGTCCCGCCTCCGCCTCCACGGAGAGGAAGGAGTAGCCGGTGTACCGCACCCGCGACCACTCCACGGTGTCGGGGTTCTGGTTCTTCGACTTCGTCCAGTGGTAGGTGTCCACGGACTCGCGGTCGGCGACCTTCCCCTCGTAGCTGTCCTTCACTCCTGAGGGAAAGCTGTAAAGGCTCTTGCCCGCGCCGCCCGCCGTGACGTACACGATCCCGTCCCGCGTCGGGTCGGTCGACGCGCCGATCGGTACCGGCTTGCCCACCCCGCCGTTCTTGACGGCGTCGGTCCGCTCGTACACGTGGTTGTGGCCGTTGATCACGAGGTCCACCTGGTGCTTGGTGAACAGCGGCAGCCAGGCGTCCCGGACGCCCCCGTCCGAGGCGTGGGTCGACGTCGAGTAGGCGCAGTGGTGGAAGAAGACCACGACGAAGTCGATCCCCTTCTCCTTGCGCAGTTCCCCCAGCCGCTTGTCGAGCCAGGCCGACTGGCGGCCGTCCGAGTAGCCCTTGTTGGCGGGGATCTCGTACGACACGTCGTTCGCGTCCAGCGCCACGATCCCGACGTTGCCGTACGTGAAGGAGTAGACGCCCGGGGCGTTCTTCGCGTCGAAGCCGTTGTCCGGGAGGGAGAAGCGCGCCGACTGTCCGCCGTACCCGTTCGGTGAGTACCAGGCCTCCATGTCGTGGTTGCCGGTCGTCACCATCCACGGGACCGTCTTCGCGACCGTCTCCGTCTGCTTGAGGAACAGGTCCCAGGCGGTCGGGTCGTAGATGTCCGACTCCTTGCCGTGGCCCGTCACGTCCGCGTAGCAGATGTCGCCCGCGTGCAGATGGAAGGCGGGCTCCCGGCCGAGGATCAGCTTGTCGTTGGCGAGCGCGTCCGGCGTGACCCCCTGGTCGCCGAACGCGGTGAACACGAACCTCTCCGCACGTGCGGGCGCCGTCGTGAACGAGCCGACCGTGGAGTGCCGTTCCTTCGACGCCGGGTCGAACCCCTCGTGACCGACGCCGTAGTAGTACGTCGTGCCGGGCCGCAGCCCGTCGAGCGCCGCGTGCAGATAGAACTGGTCGAGGGCGAGCCGCACCCCTTCGAGCCCGGGCGTGTGCAGGTCACGTACCTCGGCGTCGATCTTGCGGCTCAGCTCCCAGGGCTTCGGACCGACCCGCACGTACGGCTTCTTGACCGTGAGCGGCACCTGCCAGGAGATCCGCATCTGGGTCTTCGGGTCCGCGCCGAAGGCGAGATGACGGCCGAAGGGGGTGACGACCGCGCCGTCCACCCGCTCGGTGGGGGTGGAGCCGCCGGACAGGGGCGACGCGGACCGGCTCGCCGTGTCCGTGCCGGAACCCGAACCGGAGCAGCCGGCCAGCAGCCCGCCGGCCACCGCGCCCGCGCTCACCAGGGCACGGCGGCGGGAGAACTTCGTCCGCAGATACTCGTACTGCTCCGCCATGCTCATCCGGCGTGCGAGCCGCGGCGGGATGCCGACGTCGGGAACGGGGGGTCCGGGGGGTGTCCCCAGGGGAGGCGCGGTCATGGTGGTGAACTTCCCATCAAGTGCCAACAACCGCCATACGTACAGGTGAACGGCGGTTGACGGCTTGATGCGCGCACCCCGGCCGACAGCCTGACCCTGTCCGTATGGCGGACGCCCCATGTCATCCCGTGGGACGGGGAGTAGGGTGCCGACATGTCTCGCAGCATCGATCTCGCAGTGATCCCCGGTGACGGCATCGGCCAGGAAGTCGTGGCCCAAGGCCTGAAGGTCCTCTCCGCCGTCCTCCCGCAGGATGTGAAGCTGGAGACCAAGGAGTTCGACTTCGGCGCCCGGCGCTACCGCGCCACCGGTGAGACCCTCACCGATGCCGACCTGGAAGCCCTGAAGCAGCACGACGCCATCCTGCTCGGCGCGATCGGCGACCCGTCGGTCCCGTCCGGAGTCCTGGAGCGCGGCTTCCTGCTCAAGCTCCGCTTCGCCTTCGACCACCACGTGAACCTGCGTCCGTCGAAGCTCCTGCCGGGCGTCGCCACCCCGCTCGCCGGCCAGCCGGAGATCGACTTCGTCGTCGTCCGCGAGGGCACCGAGGGTCCCTACACCGGCAACGGCGGCACGATCCGCAAGGGCACCCCGCACGAGATCGCCACCGAGGTCTCCGTGAACACGGCCTTCGGTGTCGAGCGCGTCGTGCGTGACGCCTTCGCCCGCGCCCAGGCCCGCCCCCGCAAGAAGCTCACGCTGGTCCACAAGAACAACGTGCTCACCTTCGCGGGTCACCTGTGGACGAACGTCTTCAACAAGGTGGCCGAGGAGTTTCCCGAGGTCACCACGGACTACATCCACGTGGACGCCGCGACGATCTACCTCGTCACGGACCCCGCCCGCTTCGACGTGATCGTCACCGACAACCTCTTCGGCGACATCATCACCGACCTCGCCGCGGCCGTCTCCGGCGGCATCGGCGTCGCCGCCTCGGGCAACATCAACCCGAGCGGTGAGTTCCCGTCGATGTTCGAGCCGGTGCACGGCTCGGCCCCGGACATCGCCGGCCAGGGCAAGGCCGACCCCAGTGCCACCGTCCTGTCCGTCGCCCTCCTGCTGCGTCACCTCGGCTACGAGACCGAGGCCGCCCGCATCGAGGACGCCGTCTCCGCCGACCTCGCGGAGCGCGGCACCACGACCCGTACGACCGAGGAAATCGGCGACGCGCTCGCCGCCCGAGTATCCGGCTGACCCGCCGGTACCACCCAAGCCGCCGGGTCGCTCGCGCACCCGGCGGCTTTTCGTATGCCTCGCCGGGTGCCACCATCAATCCCTGGGCCGCATTCACACCGTTTTCGCCCTCCGTGGCCTTCATCGCACGGGTGGTGCCCCCATTCGGCTCACCTCGCGCGATAATCGAACGCGGAGCCGCGAAATGAGGGAATGCTCGGACGTCCTAACACTGGCCACTGGCAGTACAGGCGTGAGCGCGGCCCGTCACACACAACCGGTGAAGGACAAACCACTCATGACGACGCCCACGATCGAGCTCAAGCCCTCCTCGGCCCCGCTGTCCGAAGCGGAGCGCGAGGCGATCCTGGTCAGCCCAGGATTCGGCCGCCACTTCACCGACCACATGGTGACGATCAAGTGGACGGAGGGCCGTGGCTGGCACGACGGCCAGCTCGTCCCGTACGGCCCGCTCTCCGTCGACCCCGCGACGAGCGTCCTGCACTACGCGCAGGAGATCTTCGAGGGACTGAAGGCCTACCGGCAGCCCGACGGTTCGGTCGCCACGTTCCGCCCGGACCGCAACGCCCTGCGCTTCCAGTCGTCCGCCCGCCGCCTCGCCATGCCCGAGCTGCCCGTCGAGACCTTCATCGAGGCCTGCGACGCGCTGGTCCGGCAGGACAAGGCGTGGGTGCCGGCGCACGGCGGCGAGGAGTCGCTCTACCTGCGGCCGTTCATGATCGCGACCGAGGTCGGTCTGGGTGTGCGGCCCGCGAACGAGTACCTCTTCATCGTCATCGCGTCGCCCGCCGGCGCGTACTTCCCCGGCGGTGTGAAGCCGGTCTCCATCTGGCTCTCCGAGGACCGGGTCCGCGCCGTCCCCGGCGGGGTGGGCGACGCCAAGACCGGCGGCAACTACGCGGCGTCCCTGCTCGCGCAGGCCGAGGCCGCGGCCAAGGGCTGCGACCAGGTCTGCTACCTCGACGCCGTCGAGCACAAGTGGGTCGAGGAACTGGGCGGCATGAACCTGTACTTCGTGTACGGGGACAGGATCGTCACGCCCACCCTCAGCGGGTCCATCCTGGAGGGCGTCACGCGCGACTCGCTGCTCTCCGTCGCCCGCGACCTCGGTTACGGGTCAGAGCAGGCCCGCGTCTCCAGCGACCAGTGGAAGCGTGACGCCGAGAACGGGACGCTGACCGAGGTCTTCGCCTGTGGCACCGCGGCGGTCATCACCCCCGTCGGCACGGTGAAGAGCCACACCGGGGAGTGGCAGCAGAGTGGGGGCGGGCCCGGGGAGGTCACGATGAAGCTTCGTGACGCGCTTCTGGACATCCAGCGCGGTGTCGCGAAGGACACCCACAACTGGATGCACAACCTGGGCTGACGGCCCCACCTCGAGGGCCCCACCTCGGGGGCTCCGCCCCCGAACCCCCGCTGCGCGGTTCCCCGCGTCCCCATGCACACAGGGGCGCGGGGAACCGCGCGCTCAGCCCACTGCGACCCGCACCTATCCACCGCCCGGCGAGCTGCCGGTCATTTAGAGCACTGTTCTATAACCATCAGCCATGACCAGTAGACCTCTGTTCCTGAAGCGGCCCAAGCGTTAGAGTGGCGCTCAATATGAGACTGACCCCCACGGAACGCGACCGCCTCCTGCTCTTCGGCGCAGCCGAACTGGCCCGTGCCCGCCGGGCCCGAGGCCTGAAACTCAACGTCCCCGAGGCGGTGGCCGTCATCGCGGACACGGCCTGCGAGGCGGCCCGCGACGGCCGTCGGCTGGCCGAGGCCATCGAGGCGGCCAGGTCGGTGCTCGGCCCGGACGACGTACTGCCCGGCGTCGCCGACATCGTGACCGAGGTGCACGTGGAGGCCGTCTTCGACGACGGCTCCCGGCTCGCGGTCGTGAGCGACCCGATCGGGGCCGGCCCGGGACCCGACGGACCCGACGGACCGGGCGCACTGCTGCCGGGACCCGCGCACACCGACCCCGAGCCCGTCCGCCGGCTCCCGGTCACGAACACCGCCACCGTCCCCGTCTCCGTGACCTCCCACTTCCACTTCTTCGAGGCCAACCCGCGGCTCGACTTCGACCGGGCCGCCGCCTACGGGACGCACCTGGCCGTCCCCGCCGGGGCGTCCGTGCGCTTCGGGCCGGGGGAGACCGTCGAGGTCGGGCTGCTCCCGATCGGCGGCGAGCGGGTGGCGATCGGCTTCGCGGGCCTGGTCGACGGCCCGCTCGACGCCCCGGGAGCGAAGACGGAGGCCCTGCGCAGGGCGGTGGCCTGCGGATACCTGGGAGCGGCCGATTCCAGGGGAGGCGAGCGATGAACCCGTACGAGTACGCCGCCACCCACGGCCCCCGCGCCGGGGACCGGGTCCGCCTCGGCGACTCCGGCCTCACCGTGCGGGTCGGGTCCGACTCCCAGAAGTACGGGGACGAGTTCCTCGCCGGGTTCGGCAAGACGGCCCGTGACGGTCTGCACCTCAAGGCCGCGGCCGTCCGCGACACCTGTGACGTCGTGATCAGCAACGTCCTCGTGATCGACGCGGTCCAGGGCATCCGGAAGGTGTCGATCGGCATCCGGGAGGGCCGGATCGCGTCGATCGGCCGGGCCGGGAACCCCGACACCCTCGACGGCGTGGACGTCGTCGTCGGCACCGGCACGTCCATCGTCTCCGGCGAGGGGCTGATCGCCACCGCCGGAGCCGTCGACACCCACGTGCACCTGCTGTCGCCCCGCATCATGGAGGCCTCCCTCGCCTCCGGGGTGACGACGATCATCGGCCAGGAGTTCGGCCCGGTGTGGGGCGTCGGCGTCAACTCGCCCTGGGCGCTGCGGCACGCCTTCAACGCCTTCGACGCCTGGCCGGTCAACATCGGCTTCCTGGCCCGGGGTTCGTCCTCGGACCCGGCCCCGCTCGTCGAGGCCCTCGCCGAGGGCGGCGCGTCCGGCTTCAAGGTCCACGAGGACATGGGCGCCCACACCCGCGCACTCGACACCGCGCTGCGCGTCGCCGAGGAGCACGACGTACAGGTCGCCCTGCACAGCGACGGCCTGAACGAGTGCCTGTCCGTCGAGGACACCCTGCGCGTGCTCGACGGGCGGACCATCCACGCCTTCCATATCGAGGGCTGCGGCGGCGGCCATGTGCCGAACGTCCTGAAGATGGCGGGCGTACCGAACGTCATCGGCTCCTCCACCAACCCCACGCTGCCCTTCGGCCGGGACGCGGTCGCCGAGCACTACGGGATGATCGTCTCCGTCCACGGACTGAAGACCGACCTGCCCGGTGACGCGGCGATGGCCCGTGACCGGATACGCGCCGGGACCATGGGCGCCGAGGACGTCCTGCACGACCTCGGTGCCATCGGCATCACCTCGTCGGACGCCCAGGGCATGGGCCGCGCGGGCGAGACCGTCCGCCGCACCTTCGCGATGGCCGGGAAGATGAAGGCCCAGTTCGGCCCCCTGGACGGGGACGGCCCCGACGACGACAACGCGCGCGTCCTGCGCTACATCGCCAAACTCACCGTCAACCCGGCCATCGCGCACGGCCTCGCCCACGAGGTCGGCTCCATCGAGACGGGCAAACTGGCCGACATCGTGCTGTGGCGGCCCGAGTTCTTCGGAGCGAAGCCCCAGCTCGTGCTCAAGTCCGGCTTCCCGGCGTACGGAGTCGTGGGCGACCCGAACGCGGCCACCGACACCTGCGAACCCCTCGTCCTGGGGCCCCAGTTCGGAGCGCACGGCGCCACCCCCGCCGACATCTCGGTCGCGTTCGTCGCGCAGGCCGCGCTCGACCGGGGCAACGACATCATGCCGACCCGCCGACGCAGGGTGGCGGTCCGCGGCACCCGCGGCATCGGCCCGGCCGACCTGCTCCTCAACTCCCGTACGGGGGACGTCGATGTGGACCGGGACACCGGACTGGTCACACTCGACGGCGACCCGCTGCGCTCGGAACCGGCCGAGTCCGTGTCACTCAACCGCCTGTACTTCCTCTGAGGATCACCCATGACCGCTGCCGCCGACGGCTTCCACATGCCCGCCGAGTGGGCCCCGCACGAGCGCACCTGGATGGCGTGGCCGGGCCCGAACCCCACCTTCGACGACCCCGGCGACCTCGCCGAGGCCTGTGCCGCCTGGGCGGCGGTGGCCCGTGCGGTACGACGCTTCGAGCCGGTCACGGTCGTGTGCGGGCCTGGCCGGTCCGCGGCCGCGCGAGCCCTCCTGGGCCCCGGCATCGACACCGTCGAGCACGACCTCGACGACGCCTGGATGCGGGACATCGGCCCCACCTTCCTCACCGGAGCCAAGGGTGAACTCGCCGCCGTGGACTGGACGTTCAACGGCTGGGGCGCCCAGGCCTGGGCCCGCTGGGAGCACGACGCCACGATCGGGGCGTACGTGTCGGACCTCGCCGGCGCCCGTACGTACGCCTCGCGACTCGTCAACGAGGGCGGCGCGATCCACGTCGACGGCCAGGGCACGGTGCTGCTCACCGAGACCGTGCAGCTCGGCCCCGAGCGCAACCCCGGCTGGACCCGCGAGGAGGTCGAGGCGGAGATCCACGGCATGCTCGGCACCCGCAAGGCGATCTGGCTGCCGCGCGGCCTCACCGGCGACTACCCGCCCCCGCCCTCCGAAGGGGACTCGGGGACCCCCGACAGCTTCGGCACCCTCGGCCACGTCGACATCGTCGCCGCCTTCGCCCGCCCCGGAGTCGTCGTCGCCCACTCCCAGCCCGATCCGGCCCACCCCGACCACGAGGTGTCGAAGGAGATCATCGGGCTGCTCGGTGCGGCGACCGACGCGCACGGCCGGCGTATCGAGGTGGTGGAGGTCCCCGCCCCGACGGTCCTGGAGGCCGACGGCCACTGGGCCGACTACTCGTACATCAACCACTACCTCTGCAACGGCGGAGTCGTCCTCTGCGGCTTTGACGACCCGCGCGACGAGACCGCGGCGGGTATCTTCCGGCGCCTGTTCCCCGACCGGACGGTGACCCTGGTGGACGCGCGGGCGATCTTCGCGGGCGGCGGCGGCATCCACTGCGTCACACAGCAGCAGCCGAGGGCCGACCGCGCGGAGGCACGGTGACCACCCGCCGGCGCACCACCGCCCCGCCCCGTGAGGACGTCCTCGCCGCGGCCATGAACATGATCGCCGAGCGCGGCCTGGAGAAGCTCACCATGGCGGCGCTGGGCGCCGAGGTCGGGATGAGCAGCGGGCATCTCCTCTACTACTTCCGCTCCAAGGACGAGTTGCTGCTGCGCACCCTGGAGTGGAGCGAGGGACTGCTCGGCACCGAGCGCGGCCGGCTGCTCGCACGGGCGGCTCCGGCGCGCGAGCGACTCGACGCGTACGTCGACCTGTACGTGCCCGAGGGCCACCGCGATCCGCACTGGACCCTCTGGCTGGAGGTCTGGAACCGCTCGCAGAACGCCGACGACGACGCCCGCGGGCGTCAGGCCGCGATCGAGGGCGTCTGGCACCGCGACCTGGTGGCACTGATCGCGGAGGGCTCCTCGCGCGGGGAGTTCCGGCCGGTCGACCCCGACCGCTTCGCCACCCGTCTGCGTGCCCTCCTCGACGGCTTCTCCATCCATGTCGCGATCGGCCTGCGGGGCACGGACCGAGGGCAAGTTCTCGGCCACGTACGGGAATTCCTGGACGAGGCGCTGCGCCCGCAGACGGCCCCGGACGCTTGAACGCACGTCCAGGTTGTACGCGATATGGCGGATTGACCCCTGCCTGACGGTGCGTTTGCATCGGATGAGCCCTCGGCGCAGGGCCGGGGGACGAGCGCTACGGGGAGCCGGGGGGAATCAGTCGTGCGCAGAAGCATGCGTGAGGCGGTCGCAGCCCCGGCCGAATCACCACAGGGGGAAAGCTCTTGTACGCCAGCACGCGCACGACTCGCATCACACGCACCTCTCGCACCACGCGCACCGCGCTCGCCGCGGCTCTTGTCGCCTCCGCGGTGACCGCGACGGTTCTGACGGGGACCGCCGCGACCGCCGCGCCCAGAGCTCCGCACGCCGCTGCGCACACCGAGCCGGTCAGCGTCACCCCCGGGGGGAAAGCGGGCAACGGAGCCTCGGGCGACGCCGCCATCAGCCGCAACGGACGCTATGTCGCCTTCACCTCGGACGCGGAGGACCTGGATCCGAACACGCCGCACGGGGGCATGTACCTGCGCGACCTGCGCACCGACAAGACCCGCTTCGCCGGCTTCGGCGGTGTGGCGGCGGCCCTCGACGACGGCCGGCTCGCGTACGCCGCGTCCGGCGACGTGTGGCTGTCCGAACCGGGCACGGGCCGGCAGGAGAAGTTCGGGATCGAGATCCCCGAGGGATTCACCGGGTCGCCCGGCGCGGTCTCCGTCAGCCCGAACGGCCGCTACGCCGTCTACACGCTGAACGAGACCGGCGAGGGCACCGTGGTCTTCCTGCGCGACCGGACCGCCGGCACCACCGAGCGGATCAGCCACCCCCGGCCCACCTGGGAGCCGCGCAACGCCTTCGAGCCGACGGTCAGCGACGACGGCCGCCGCGTCGCCTACCAGTACAACTACGCGAACGGCCCGCGCGGCGACGACTGGGGGGACATCTGGGTGTACGACCGCCGCACCGGCGAGCGCGTCCAGGCCGACCGCTCCCACGACGGCACGGCCACCGAGAAGGAGTCGCTGCGCCCGTCCATCAGCGGCGACGGACGCACGGTCGTCTTCGAGTCCCGGGACACCCACCTGGTCCCCGACGACAACGACGGCGCCTGGAACGTGTTCGTGCACGACCTCGCCACCGGCGCCAACCTGCGTGTCCACGGCACCCAGGGCGGCTCCGGCGAGGCCTACACCCGTAACCCCGCGGTGAGCCCCGACGGGCGGTACGTCACGTTCATGTCGGAGGTGACGGAGCCGGACGCCCAGTACGGCAAGGAGTGGCCCGTCTATCTGCGGGACCTGAGGAAGGGCACCACCGTCCTGGTGACGCCCGACTCCACCGGCGGCACGGCCACGGCCGACGTCCTGCCGGGCCGGATCTCCGAGGGCGCCCGCCGCATCGCCTTCCAGTCGGGGGACCCGGCGCTGATCCCGGCCGGCGACACGAACGACGGCACCGACGTGTTCGTCCGCCACCTGCGGTGACGTGCCGGTGACACACCGAGTGCTCGCATCCTGAGACGGACGGTGAGCACGGAGGCGGTATGTGCCAGACTGCGTCCGTGCTCTCGTTCGCCACGATTATTGGCAGCAGGCGCGCCGGTCCGCAGTGACCACCACGTACGACCAGGTACGGGTGGACACCGTCGTCTCGACCCGCGCGCAGACCTCTCGCACCCGCGAGGGGTTTTTCGCTTTTCTGGCCCACCCTCAGCCGGAGGCGAGAGCGCGAGGGACCATGTGGGGACGGCGGAGCCGGTCATTCCGGTACCGACCGAGATCTGATCCTCAGGAGCCTTGACACCATGACCGAACCCAGCGAGCTCGACGATTCGTTCCACGTCTTCGACACCACCCTGCGCGACGGCGCGCAGCGTGAGGGCATCAACCTCACCGTCGCGGACAAGCTGGCCATCGCACGGCACCTGGACGACTTCGGCGTGGGCTTCATCGAGGGCGGGTGGCCGGGTGCGAACCCGCGCGACACCGAGTTCTTCGCCCGCGCCCAGCAGGAGATCGACTTCAAGCACGCCCAGCTCGTCGCCTTCGGCGCCACCCGCCGGGCAGGCGGCAAAGCGAGCGAGGACCCGCAGGTCAAGGCGCTCGTCGCGTCCGGCGCGCCCGTCGTCACACTCGTCGCCAAGTCCCATGACCGGCATGTCGAGCTGGCGCTGCGCACGACCCTCGAAGAGAACCTGGAGATGGTCCGCGACACCGTCTCCTACCTCCGTTCCGAGGGCCGTCGCGTCTTCGTCGACTGCGAGCACTTCTTCGACGGCTACCGGGCGAACCCGCAGTACGCGAAGGCCGTCGTCCGGGCCGCCTCGGAGGCCGGCGCCGACGTCGTCGTCCTCTGCGACACCAACGGCGGCATGCTGCCCGCGCAGGTCCAGGCCGTCGTCGCCACCGTCCTCGCCGACACCGGGGCACGCCTGGGCATGCACGCCCAGGACGACACGGGCTGCGCCGTCGCCAACACCCTCGCCGCCGTGGACGCGGGCGCGACGCACGTCCAGTGCACGGCGAACGGCTACGGCGAGCGCGTCGGCAACTCCAACCTCTTCCCGGTCGTGGCGGCCCTGGAGCTGAAGTACGGCAAGAAGGTCCTCCCGGCGGGCGCGCTGTCCGAGATGACCCGCATCTCGCACGCGATCGCCGAGGTCGTGAACCTCACCCCGTCCACGCACCAGCCGTACGTCGGTGTCTCGGCCTTCGCCCACAAGGCGGGTCTGCACGCCTCGGCGATCAAGGTGGACCCGGACCTCTACCAGCACATCGACCCCGAGCTGGTCGGCAACACGATGCGGATGCTCGTCTCCGACATGGCGGGCCGCGCCTCCATCGAGCTCAAGGGCAAGGAACTCGGCGTCGACCTCGGCGGCGACCGCGAGCTGATCGGCCGGGTCGTGGGCCGGGTCAAGGAGCGTGAGCTGCAGGGCTACACGTACGAGGCGGCGGACGCCTCCTTCGAGCTGCTCCTGCGGGAGGAGGCCGAGGGCAAGGCCCGCAAGTACTTCGACGTGGAGTCCTGGCGGGCCATCGTCGAGGACCGCCCCGACGGCAGCCACGCCAACGAGGCCACGGTCAAGCTCTTCGCCAAGGGCGAGCGGATCGTCGCCACGGCGGAGGGCAACGGGCCGGTCAACGCGCTCGACCGGGCCCTGCGGGTAGCCCTGGAGAAGCTGTACCCCCAGCTCGCCAAGCTGGAACTGGTCGACTACAAGGTCCGCATCCTGGAGGGCAAGCACGGCACGGAGTCCACGACGCGGGTCCTCATCTCCACCTCGGACGGGGCGGGGGAGTGGTCGACGGTCGGCGTCGCGAAGAACGTGATCGCGGCGTCTTGGCAGGCGCTGGAGGACGCGTACACGTACGGGCTGCTGCGCGCGGGCGTAGAACCGGCCGCCTAGCCAACCTTTTCCTCGCCCCCGCCGCCCCTACCCTTCCCGTCACTGCATGGGGGCTCCGCCCCCTCGCCCCCGCTGATCGCGCTTCGCGCTCGTCCTCAAACGCCGGACGGGCTGGTAGTCAGCCCCTCCGGCGTTTGGGGAGCGGGGGTTCGGGGGCGGAGCCCCCGAGACGTGGACGGGAACGGGTAAGGGCGGCGGGGGCGAGAGAACGCCCTACCGCAGCTGCCACTTCTGGTTGGCGGCCCCCGTGCAGGACCAGATCTGCGCCCGAGCCCCGTTCGCAGACGAGTTGTCACTCACGTCGAGGCACTTGTTCGCGGCGGTGTTCACGACGTCCCCCGTAGAGGCGTTGTACGACCACCCCTGCGCCCCTGACCCATTGCAGTCGTACAGCTGCACCTTCGCCCCGTCGGACACGGACGCCGAAGTGACATCGAGGCACTTCCCGAGCGCCCGCACGGACCCGTCCGCCCCCACCGTCCAGCTCTGAGCGGCAGACCCGTTGCAGTCGTACAGCTGCACGGCCGAACCGTTCGCCGACGAACCGCCCGCCACGTCCAGGCACTTGCCCGCGAGCCCCACGAACGCCCCGGCCTGCCCGCCGCCGCCCCCGGACTGCGTGCCCGACCAGGTGAAGGTCGCCGACGTCTTGCCGGGCAGCGAGTAGGTGGCGTGCTGCGAGCCCCAGTTGACCGTCACGGTCCTGGCCGCGGACGAGTCGTTGTACGCGATCAGCGCCTTCGACCCGTCCGGGTTGCGCCACGCCACGTTCGGCACGGACGCGCTCGCCGTGGAGGCGATGCGATGCGCACCCGGCCGGACGAACTTCGTCAGGTGACCCATCGTGTAGTACTCGATCGTGTAGTCGACCTGCCCGTGCCGGGAGTCCCCGTTGTGCACGGTGACCAGCCCGTCGCAGGTGCCGCAACCGCCGTTGTGCGGACCGCGGTTCTGGTCCACGGCCAGCGACCACTTGGTGACCGACTTCGCCCAGTTGCGGGTGTAGTCGATGATGTTGCTCATGTCTTCGCGCTGCTGGTTGGCGATCCAGGTGCCGCCCGAGTGCTCGGTGCCGAAGGCGTCCAGCTGCGGGTACTGGTTGTGCACGGATGTCTGCTTGGCGACGTCACCGCCGTAGCCGTGCCAGGCGATCCCGCCGAAGTTCGGGTGCGAGCGGACCGCCGCGTCGTCGACGGTCTGGGCCGCGTACGCGTCGTAGGTGTCCCAGTTCCAGTCGTGGGCCAGCACCTTGGTGGACAGCCCCGCGCCCTGGAGCCTGGGCAGCAGCTCGCTCTTGGTGAAGTACGCGAGCCCGGAGCCGTTCCAGCTCATGGACGGGTAGCCGGAGCAGCAGGTCGGTTCGTTCTGGGCGCTGACGTAGTCGACGGGCACGCCCTGGTCGCGCCAGGCCTGGAGGTACTTCACGAAGTAGTTGGCGTACGCCCCGTAGTTCTCGGCCTTCAGCCAGCCGCCGTTGAGCTGCCCGTTGTCCTTCATCCAGGCGGGCGCGGTCCACGGCGAGGCCATCAGGGTGAGCGACGGATTGAGCTGCCTGGCCTGTTTCGTCAACGACAGCACGTCCTCCAGGTCGTGCGCGATCGAGAACTTGGCGAGGGTGGGATCGGTCTGCCCGGCGGGCACGTCGTCGTACGTATAGCCGAAGCGGGCCAGGTCCGAGCCGCCCATCGGGTTGCGGACGAAGGACAGACCGATGCCGTCGGTGGGGGAGAACAGCTTGCGCATGGTCGCGTCGCGCGTCGCCTGGGAGAGGGCGCCGCTGCCGTCCATCAGCCAGGCCGCGGTGTCCGTGAACGACGCGCCGCCGCCGGAGAAGGTCTGGTAGCGGGTGTTCTCGTCGACGGTGATGTTCTCGCCACCGCCGCCGCTGCCGGCCTGGAACGCGAACGGCGTCTGCGCCTGCAGCCCCCGTACGACGTGCCGGCCGCCGGAGTCGTCGGTCGTGGTGAGCCAGGCCGTGACCTGCTCGCCCGCGGCGTGCGCGGGCGGGACGCCGACCGTGGTCAGACCGGCGGTCATGAGCAGCCCGGCGAGAAGGAGCCGGGCCACCCGACGGGGCCTTCCGGAGACGGGGACGGGGGTGGGGCCGGGGCTGGAAATGGATACGGGAATGCCCATGATGCGGTGCGCCGCCCTTCTGGAGGTGGGGGGAACGGGAGGCGTGCGAGGCGTGAGTAAATGACGGCTTCGGGTCCGCGTCAAGAGGGTGCGCGTTCAGTTTCCGAACGGGCAACACCCCTGATCCGGCCGCGACTTCGCTCGGTACGGGCTTCTGTGCTGGCTTTGGTGTGAAGTCTTGACGGCCGGGCGGGGCGTCAGTTAACTCACGGCGTGATTTAAGTCCTGCGAGGTCATCCCGACAAAGCTTGAGCCGAGGGAAGGTCCATGCGAAGAACCGCCCTGCTCGTCTCCACCGCCCTGCTGACCGGTCTGCTGCCGTTCGCCGTGGCGGGTACCGCCTCCGGAGCGGACGATCCCGCCCCCGTCCCCGTCGACAACTTCGAGGGCGAGATCCCGTTCGCGAACCCGCCCGCAGAGGGCATTTTCACCTGGGGCAGCGACTCGGACGACCCGCCCACCCTGGAGCTCGCCGCCCGCGACGACGCGCCGCAGGGCGACAAGGTCCTGGCCGGCACGTACGACATCAGCGGCTACGGAGGCTTCACGCACGACTTCGCCTTCGCCGAGCCGGCCCACGACTGGTCGGCGAGCAAGGGCATCCGCTTCTGGTGGGACGGCCGCAACAACGGCAAGAAGGTGAACTTCGAGCTCAAGGACGGCGGCGCCAACGGCGAGGCCTCCGAGCTGTGGACGACGTCCTTCACCGACGACTTCACCGGCTGGAAACAGCTGGAGATCCCGTTCACCGACTTCACCTACCGTACGGACTACCAGCCCGTCGGCGGCATCGACCAGGTGCTCGGCCTCACCGAGATGTGGGGCTACGCGCTCACGCTCCCGGTCGGCGTGAAGGACCAATTCGCCATGGACGGCGTGGAGTTGTACGGCAAGGCCGACCAGGCGCTGCGCGCCAACGTCGTCACCGACGCCGCCGTCTACCCGGTGAAGGAGGGCCGCTCGGCCGCCGTGAAGATCACGGTCGCCACCACCGGCTCCGCCCCGATCGAGGACCCGGTCACCGTCGCGTACGAGACGGCCGGCGGCACCGGTGAGTCCGGCAAGGACTACACCCCGGTCAAGGGTGAGCTGACCTTCCCGGCCGGTACGGCCTCGGGCGCCTCGCGGACCGTCTCGGTGTCCACCCTGCGCGACAAGGCGGGCGAGAACGCCGAGACCGTACCGCTGAAGCTCACGGTCACCGGCGCCAAGGCACCGGCCGAGAACCCACAGGTCGTCATCGACGCCCACGGACTGCCGTACCTGGACGCGAAGCTGCCGGTGAAGAAGCGGGTCGCCGACCTGCTGTCCCGGCTGTCCCTCGCCGAGAAGGCCGGCCAGATGACCCAGGCCGAGCGGGGCGCGCTCACCGCGCCGGGCGACATCGCCGCGTACGACCTCGGCTCGCTGCTCTCCGGCGGCGGCTCCACGCCGACGCCGAACACGCCCGAGGCCTGGGCGAAGATGATCGACGGCTTCCAGCTCCGGGCGCAGGCCACCCGGTTCCAGATCCCGCTCATCTACGGCGTGGACGCCGTGCACGGCCACAACAACCTCGTCGGCGCCACGATCCTGCCGCACAACATCGGCATCGGCGCCTCGCGCGATCCCCAGGTCGCGTACGACGCGGGCAAGGTGACCGCGGCCGAGGTCCGGGCCACCGGCATCCCGTGGGACTTCGCGCCCTGCCTGTGCGTGGCGCGCGACGAACGCTGGGGCCGGACGTACGAGTCGTTCGGTGAGGACCCGGCGCTCGTCGAGTCCATGGAGACCGTCATCCAGGGCCTCCAGGGAGCCGCCAGCGGCAAGGACCTGAAGCGCAACGACAAGGTCCTCGCCACCGCGAAGCACTTCGTCGGCGACGGCGGTACGGAGTTCGGCTCGTCCACGACCGGCTCGTACACGATCGACCAGGGCGTCACCAAGGTCACCCGGCAGGAGCTGGAAGCCGTCCACCTGGCTCCGTACCAGGACGCGGTGGACCGGGGCGTGGGTACGTTCATGCCCTCGTACTCCTCGCTGGACATCCTCGGTGACGGCAAGGGCGCGGTGAAGATGCACGCCCGCGCCGACATGCTCAACGGGGTCCTCAAGGACCGCATGGGCTTCGACGGCTTCGTGATCAGCGACTGGCAGGCCATCGACCAGATCCCCGGCGACTACGCGAGCGACGTCCGTACGTCGATCAACGCGGGCCTCGACATGATCATGGTCCCGTACGCGTACAAGGACTTCCACGCAACCCTCCTCGACGAGGTGCGGGCCGGGCGGGTCGGCGAGAAGCGGATCGACGACGCCGTCTCGCGCATCCTCACGCAGAAGTTCAAGCTGGGCCTCTTCGAGAAGCCGTACGCGGACACCGCGGGCGCCTCGAATATCGGTTCGGCGGAGCACCGGGCCGTGGCCCGCGAGGCCGCCGCCGAGTCCCAGGTCCTGCTGAAGAACGCGGGCGGTGTGCTGCCGCTGAAGAAGTCGCAGAAGGTGTACGTCGCCGGGTCCAACGCCGACGACATCGGCAACCAGACCGGCGGCTGGACCATCACCTGGCAGGGCTCGTCCGGGAAGATCACGGACGGGACGACGATCCTGGAGGGCCTGCGCAAGGCGGGCGGCTCCGTCACGTACTCCAAGGACGCGTCGGCGCCGACCGCGGGCAACGACGTGGGTGTCGTGGTTGTCGGCGAGACCCCGTACGCGGAGGGCGTCGGTGATGTCGGCAACGGCAACGACCTGGCCCTGACGGCCGCCGACAAAGCCGCCGTCGACACGGTGTGCGCCGCCATGAAGTGCGTCGTGCTCGTCGTCTCCGGGCGTCCGCAGCTCGTCGGTGACCAGCTCGGCGACATCGACGCGCTCGTCGCGTCCTGGCTGCCGGGCACCGAGGGCGACGGGGTCGCGGACGTGCTGTACGGGAAGCGGGCCTTCACCGGTCAGCTGCCCGTCACGTGGCCGAAGTCCGAGACCCAGCTGCCGATCAACGTCGGTGACGCGTCCTACGACCCGCAGTTCCCCTACGGGTGGGGTCTGACGACGCTGACCAAGGTGCCGGAGGGGGGCAAGGCCACGCTGAAGGCCCTTGCCGTCGCCGCCTCACTGGCCGAGCGGGCCGGGTCCGAGGAGGCGGGGCGCGCGATCGTCGGCAAGGCGCGGCTGCTCGTCCAGCAGAAGGTCGGGCAGGGGATCACCTCGGCAGTCGCCAAGCCGTTCGCCGACGCGGATCATCTGTTGCTGACCGGTCGCTATGCGCGGGCGGTGGAGAAGCTGACGGCCGCGTACAGCGCGGCCTGATCGGCCGCCTGCCGGGTCGCGGACGCTGTTCGTCCGCGGCCCGGTGGGGGCCGGGCGCGCCCACGCGGCGGAGCCGCGGACGGACACAGCCCCGCGCCCCTGAAAGACCGGCCCGGTGTCAGAAGGCGTGGGCCGCCGGAAACGGTGGGGCAGGAGTAGGTTCGGAGGTATGAAAGGCGCGCTGGCACGAGGACTCTCCGTTTTGCTGATCGCGTTCGCGGCGCTGGCCGTCGGGGGCGGCGGCGCCCACGCCGCCACGGACGTCCCGACCGTCGCGCAGGCCCTGCGCAAGAGCCCCGTGTACGTCGATCCGTCCATGGCCCGGGTCCTGTCCGACGCCGACGCCGAAGCCCTGGCCGCGAAGATCGAGAGGGCGGACAAACCGGTGTTCGTCGCCGTTCTTCCCGGGGACTTCCCCACGGAGAACCTCTTCCGGAACCTGCGCACCGACACCGGCATCACGGGCCTGTACGCGATCCGGCTCGGCACCCGGTTCGACGCGAAGGCCGACTCCTCCCTCATCCCGGCCGCCGCCGTGCGCAACATGGTGACCGGCGTCCGGGGCGAGGACACCAAGAGCCAGCTGGACCACTTCACGGACCTGGCCCTCGCCAACGTCGGCGGCTCCGCACCCAGCGGCTGGAGCGAGGGGGACGGCGACGGCGTCGGCACCGGCGCCCTGATCGGGGTCGGCGCGGTCGTCGTGGCGGGCGGCGCGGGCGCGTACGCCCTCGCGAGGCGCAACCGCCGCCGCAAGGAGGCGGAGCGGCAGGCCGCGCTCGACAGGCTGCGTGTCGTCGTGGACGAGGACATCACCGCCTTCGGCGAGGAACTCGACCGGCTCGACTTCCACCCCGCGGAGGCCGGCGCGGACGACACGATGCGCGCCGACTACGAGCGCGCCCTCGACGCGTACGACAAGGCGAAGTCCTTCATGGCCGCGGCCACCCGTCCCGAGGACGTACGCGGCGTCACCGAGGCGCTGGAGGACGGGCGCTTCTCCCTGGCCGTGCTCGCCGCGCGCCGCGAGGGCCGGCCGGTTCCCGAACGCCGGGCGCCCTGCTTCTTCGACCCGCGCCACGGCCCGTCGGTCGCCGACGCCGCCTGGACGCCGGCGGGCGGAGCGCCCCGCGAGGTGCCCGTCTGCGCCGCCGACCAGACCCGGCTGGCGGACGGCCACGACCCCGCCGTCCGCGAGGTCGACACCGACTCGGGCCGCCGCCCCTACTGGGACGCGGGTCCGGCGTACGGCCCCTGGGCGGGCGGCTACTTCGGCGGTGGCATCCTGCCCGGCCTCCTCGTCGGCACGGTGCTCGGCTCGATGATGGCCGGCCCGGCGTACGCGGCCGACTACGGCTCCGGTTACGGGGACTTCGGCGGCGGCGGGTACGAGGGCGGGGACGTGTCCGGCGCCGACTTCGACTCCGGTGACTTCAGCGGGGGCTTCGACGGCGGCGGTGGCGGGGACTTCGGTGGCGGGGGCGGCAGCGACTTCGGCGGCGGATTCTGACACCACGGGCGCCGGTACGTACCCGGGTGCCGGTGCGCCTACGGGTGCCGGTACGCCCGCGGGCCCGGCGCGGTTCGGCGCCGGACCCGTGGACCTCGTACGACGCGTGGACTTCGTACGACGCGTAGTCGTCGTACCGCGGACGTCGTACCGCGGACGTCAGAGAGTCGCGGCCGCCGAGGCGATCGCGGAGGCGAAGGTCGAGACCTCGCTGTAGACGCCGGGGGCGTTGGCGCGGGCGCAGCCTATGCCCCAGCTGACGATGCCGACCTGGATCCAGGCGCCGGCGCCGTCCCTGCGGAACATCGGACCGCCGGAGTCGCCCTGGCAGGTGTCCACGCCGCCCGCGGCGAAGCCGGCACAGATCTCGTCACTCGCGACGAGGCCGCTGTATCCGCTGTAGGACCGGCAGGTGGCGTCGCTGACGAACGGCACGCCGGCCTTGAGCATGTAGCGCTGCTGGGCGCCGCCCTCGCTGGCCGAACCCCAGCCGGCGACGGTGAAGGTCCCGGAGTTGTACGCCGTGCTGGTGGCGATCGGCAGCGTGGGCAGGTTGATGGGCTGGGCGAGCTTGATGAGCGCCCAGTCCTTGCCGTTGCCGTTGTAGCCGGGGGCCCGGTAGATCTTGGTGGACTTGACCTGGACCCGGCCGGAGGTGGACTGCAGGTCCACGACCCCGGCGGTGGCGGTGATGCTCGTGTTGTTGCCGGTGGCGCCCACGCAGTGCGCGGCGGTGAGTACGATCTGCTGCGTGTAGAGCGCGCCGCCGCAGCCCATGGAGAGCCGGACCATGAACGGGAACTCGCCCTGCGCGGCGCGGGTTCCGCCGACGACGGGCGCCGGGGCGGCCTGCGCGGTGGAGAGGGGCTGGAGGCTGATGACCGCGAGGGCGGCGGCGCCGGCGACCGCGCATCTCTTGAGCGTCTTGAGGAGATTCTTCAACGTGATGCCTTCCGTGGGGGGTGGAAGTGACAGGCGCATGCCAAGTCAGACGAGAAGAAATCGCGTAGTTCACGGCATGAGCCGGTCAATTTCTGTTGAGGGATTATGCGAACGCTGTGAGCGCCGCCACAAGGGGCTGAAATCAGCCGTTCCTATCCGGTCAGCGGAGTCTGCCGACGGCCGCGGTCGGGGACGGTCGTCAGGTCCGGTCCGGCAGGGCCAGCCACTCCTTCCACGACAGGTCCCGTCCGACGAACCGCGGCCGCTCGAAGGGCCACGCCCCGGCGATCCACCGCGGCACGAAGGCGTCCAGGTCACGCTCCAGCGAGGTCCCCACCTGGCCGTCGACGACCCACCAGGAGATCTCGGCGTCGGCGCCGGCCTTCTCCGGGGGATCGATGTACACGCACCCGTACTCGGTGGTCTCCGCCTCGTCGAACAGCACGTAGTTGAAGGACTCGTGCGCCTCGATCTCGGCCGCGTGCCGTTCCAGGTCCGCCTTGTTGGCCTCGTACGTGATGGTGGCGGCGGGCCAGCCCCAGGCCTCCCCGAAGATCGACCACAGCCGCTCCCGCGAACCCATCACCGCCGGGTAGTCGATCGCGGCGTCCGCGCCGGCGATCGGCCGCAGATGCGGTCCGCCGGGCAGGTCGACGCGCAGCGGATGGACGAAGTCAGCGGGCAGCCAGGTCATCCCCGGAGGCTAACCCGCGGCCCACCGGGCCCGCACCGGGATATCCGTGGCCGGTGGACCCGGCTTTCCGTCACCGCTCAGGGGCTCCGCCCCCGAACCCCCGTTGCGCAGTTCCCCGCGCCCCCGTGTGGAGGGCGGGTTATCTGGGACAGTGTCTGTCCTATTTGCGTCCTACCGTCTCCTCATGGATGACAGTCGTGGATCGCTCGGCAGCCTCGACGGTGTGGAGATCAAGGCCTTCACGGATGCGGCGCAGCTGGACGCGTGGGTGTCCGCGCATGAGGGGCTCCGGGGCGGGGTCTGGCTGCGGATCGCCAAGAAGGGGTCGGGAGTGCCGTCGATCACCGTGACGGAGGCGCTCGACGTGGCCCTCTGTCACGGCTGGATCGACGGTCAACGGCGCCGCCTCGACGCGTCGTTCTATCTGCAGAGGTACACCCCGCGCAGGCGGGGCAGCCTCTGGTCGAAGGTGAACGTGCGCAAGGTGGAGGCACTGACCGCGGCCGGCCGGATGCGTCCCACGGGCCACGCGGAGGTCGCCGCCGCGCGGGCGGACGGCCGGTGGGAGGCCGCGTACGAGTCGCAGCGCGACGCCACCGTGCCGGACGACCTCGCCGCCGCGCTTGACCGCAGCCCGCGCGCGAAGGCCTGCTTCGACGGGCTCGGGAAGACGGGCCGGTACCTGGTCGTCCTGGGCCTGTTGAGGGCGAGGACCCCCGAGGTGCGGGCCGCCCGGCTGCGGAAGGCCGTCACCGGGCTGGAGTCGGGGCAGCCGGTGCGGTGACGCCGATGCGTGCGCCCGGGCCGTCCGGCCCTGACGCACAGGACGCACAGGACGGCCCGCACAGCCGAGCGCCCGCCGTCCGCTCGCAAGGAGTCGGAGGGCGGGCGCGCTCGGCGAGCGGGGCTCGGGGCGGAGTCCCGGGTGCCCGGGTCAGGCGGCGTTCTTGATCGCCGAGATGTCGAAGGTCAGCTTGATCTTGTCGGAGACGAGCACGCCACCGGTCTCGAGCGCCGCGTTCCAGGTGAGGCCCCACTCGGAGCGCAGGATCTCGGCCTTGCCCTCGAAGCCGACGCGCTCGTTGCCGAACGGGTCCTTCGCCGCGCCGTTGAACTCCAGGTCGATGGAGAGCGGCTTGGTGGTGCCGAGGATCGTCAGGTCACCGGTGATGCGGTAGTCGTCGCCACCGAGGGCCTGCGCCGCGGTGGAGCGGAAGGTCATCGTGGGGAACTCCTCCGTCTTGAAGAAGTCCGCGCTCTTCAGGTGACCGTCACGGTCGTCGGAGCCGGTGCTGATGCTGTCCATCTTGACGTCGATGGACGCCGTCGACAGCGACGGGTCGCCGCCGTCCAGGTGCAGGCTGCCGGTGAAGTCCTGGAAACCGCCCTTGACGTTCGTGACCATGGCGTGGCGCGCCACGAAGCCGATCGTCGAGTGGGCCGGGTCGATCGCGTAGTCGCCGGTCAGCGCGGCGAGGTCGGGGCTCACGGCGCCGGGCGTCGCGGTTGCGGTGTCGGTGTCCTTGCGGCCGAAGATTCCCATGACTGGCTCCTTGGGGGGACGAGCTCCGGCCCTGTGCCGAAGCTGTTTAACGTTCAACTAGGGCGACCATAGACCTATTCCCTACGGGTTTCAACTGTGGTCGGGGTGTGTTGCCCCGGTTACACCCGGTTGCCATTGGTCTAAACCCAAGGTCATCCGTTGGCCCCCTGGTGGACACGTGTAGACCTCGGGCACCATCGCCTTGCTCCCCCTGCACAGCCGTCCCCAGCCCCGCGGTCGGCAAGGTCACCCGCAGCCGGCACGTACCCGCGTACACCCGCAGTCCGCACGGTCATCCGCAGGAAAGGCTCCTCATGAAGCTCCGCTCCGCCCTGACCGCCCTCACCCTCTTCGCCGCCCCGGCCGCCGTCGTGCTCGGCGGCGCCACGGGGGCGTCCGCCGCTCCCGACACCAGCACGATCGCCGAAGCCGCCGCCGTCACGAAGATCAGCCACGCGAGCGCGACCTCGATGTTCAGCGGCTCCGGCATCACCTGGTCGTCCTCCGGCGGCTGCTCGGACCGCAACAACCCCACCTGTACGTCCTTCGAGCAGCTCAACCTCGCCACCGCCCAGGGCGCCCAGACCCTGAAGAGCGCCACCGGCTGCGCCCTCAACATCACCGGCGGCACGGAGACGGGCCACGCGAGCGGCACGTACTCCCATTGGAACGGCTACAAGCTCGACTACGCCAAGAGCACCTGCGTCACGAACTACATCAAGAACACGTTCACCTACATCGGCCCGCGCGGAGACGGAGCCCTCCAGTACCGGTCGGGCTCCGGCAACATCTACGCGGACGAGGGCAACCACTGGGACGTCCTCTACCACAACTGCGGCGGCTGCTAGGAGACACAGCGGACAGAGCCGACAGAGGAGACCCAGGAGATGACTTCCACCCGCCGTACGTTCCTGCTCGCGGCGGCGCTCACGTCGGGCGCCCCGCTCCTCGCGACCGCCTTCCCCGCCCCGGCGCACGCGGCCGACGACGACCCGTACGACACGCTCCGCCGCCGCTGGCTGGAGATCGCCCTCGGCGCCGGATACGACCCGGCCGCCGAGCCGTACGCGTCCCGCCTCGCCGAGACCGGCGAACTGGCCCGCGGCTTCCGGGCGTCCATGACCCCGGCGGCGAACTCGCTGTGGCCCGGCTACCCCTACGACCCGCCCGCCGGCATCACCCAGAGCTACAGCAGGCTGTGGACGATGACACAGGCGTACGTCCAGGAGGGCACCGGGTCCACCGGCGACGCGGGCCTGCTCGCGGACGTCCTGCGCGGCCTCGACCACCTCTCCGCGACCGTCTACAACCCCTCGACCACCCGCTACGGCAACTGGTGGGAGTGGCAGATCGGCAGCCCCCGCCTCCTCATGGACATCGTGGCCGCCCTGTACGGCGAGCTGACGGACACGCGGATCGAGGCCGCCTGCGCCGCCGTCGACCACTTCGTCCCCGACAGCATGCTCGGGGACTACACGGGCACCTCGACCGGCGCCAACCGCGTCGACCTGTGCCGTTCCGTCGCCCTGCGCGGCATCCTCGGCCGCGCCCCCGGGAAGATCGCGCTCGCCCGGGACGCGCTCTCACCGGTCTTCCCCTACGTCACCAAGGGGGACGGGCTCTACGCCGACGGGTCGTTCGTCCAGCACACCTGGGTCGCGTACTCGGGGACGTACGGGCAGGTCATGCTCGACGGGCTGGGCCGTCTCTTCGCACTGCTCGCCGGGTCGCAGTGGGAGGTGAGCGATCCCGGCCGGCAGATCATCCTCGACAGCGTGGAGAAGGCCTACGCGCCGCTGATCCACGACGGGCTGATGATGGACAGCGTCAACGGGCGTGCCATCAGCCGGGGTTACCTCAAGAGCGACGACCGGCAGGTCATGCGCAGCGACCACTTCCACGGGCAGGCGCTGATCGCCGCGATCGCGCTGCTGGCCCAGGGCGCGAGCGCGGCGGAACGCGAACGCTGGCAGGGGAGGATCAAGGGCTGGATCGAGCGGGACACCGTCACCCCGATCCTGACGGCACGGCAGTTCGGGGTGGCCGACCTGGCCCGCCTCCACGCCGTCGCCGGCTCGGCCCTCCCGGCCGCCCCCGAACCGGCCGGTCACCACCTCTTCGCCGCCATGGACAGGTCGGTCCACCGAGGCACCGGGACGGGTTCCGGCGGGGGCCCCGGCTTCACCGCGAACATCGCCATGGCGAGCGAGCGGATCGCGTACTACGAGTGCGGCAACGGCGAGAACCCGCGCGGCTGGCACACGGGTGCCGGAATGCTCCACTGGTGGGCCGGTGGGAGCCCCACCGACCAGTACACGGACTGGTACTGGCCGACCGTCGACTGGTACCGGCTGCCCGGGACGACCGTGTCCACCAAACGGCTCGCCGACCGGGCGGGCGGCGAGTGGGGCGAACCCAGACCCGCGGCGCGCTGGGTCGGCGGCACGACGGACGGGGAGTTCGCGGCCGTCGGACAGCACCTGCTGGGCCTCGGCTCGACCCTCCAGGCCCGCAAGTCGTGGTTCTGCCTCGACGACGCGATCGTCTGCCTCGGCGCGGGCATCACCGCCACGGACGGCGTTCCGGTCGAGACGGTCGTCGACAACAGGAACCTGGGGGAGGGCGGCACGCAGCGCCTCGTACGCGGACCCGGCTGGGCCCACCTGGAGGGGCACGGGGGCTGGGTGCTCCTGGACGGGGCCGAACCGCACACCCTCCGCGACGACCGCACCGGCGCCTGGTCCGACATCAACACCACCAGCACCACCGAACGCCGGACCCGCCGCTGGCAGACGCTCTGGATCGACCACGGCACGGACCCGGTGGACGCCACGTACGCGTACGTCGTGCTGCCCGGGGCCTCGCGCCGCACGGTCGCGGCCCGCGCCGCCGATCGCCACCGGCTGTCGGTCCTCGCCAACGACTCCGGCCGCCAGGCGGTGTCCGTACCGGCCCTGGGGCTGCTCGCGGCCAACTTCTGGCAGCCGGGCACGGCAGGCCCGCTCAGCACCACCGCCCCCGCGAGCGTGCTGGTACGCCGCCGGGGCGGGACCGCGACCCTCTGCGTGAGCGAGCCCCTGCGTACCGGAGAGGTGTTTGAGGTGACCTGGGACCGTCCCGTGCGCGGGGTCGTGCGCGCGGATCCAGGCGTCGAGGTGCTCGCCACCGGACGCCGGCTGAGGCTGCGCGTCACTCCAGGGAAGGTATGCGCGACGATGGAGTGTGAGGTGACTCTCAGTTGAGCGCTTTGTGTGACCCCTACAAGGCAAAGGCCCTCTGAGCAGTCGGATCGCCTGCACGCGGCAAGGGTTCTGTTCAGGGCTACCAGTAAAACGGGCCGGAGACTGTACAGAGTCGACGGCCCGCTTTCCTTGGTGGACTTCGTAAGGTCACTACATGACCGTTTTGGACGAGACCGAATCCTTGGCCGGGGAACCCACGGACGCGCGTGGGCGTGTGGCCGAGCTGCAGGCGATCCGTGCGGAGGCTCTTCGCGGACCCAGCGACAAGGCGACCGCGGCGCAGCACGCCAAGGGCAAGCTGACCTCCCGGGAGCGGATCGAGCTGCTGCTGGACGAAGGCTCGTTCAACGAGGTCGAGCAGCTGCGGCGGCACCGGGCGACGGGCTTCGGCCTGGAGGCCAAGAGGCCCTACACGGACGGTGTCATCACCGGCTGGGGCACGGTCGAGGGCCGCACGGTCTTCGTCTACGCCCACGACTTCCGTATCTTCGGCGGCGCGCTGGGCGAGGCCCACGCCACGAAGATCCACAAGATCATGGACATGGCCATCGCGGCCGGAGCGCCGCTGGTCTCCCTCAACGACGGTGCGGGCGCCCGCATCCAGGAGGGTGTCTCGGCCCTCGCCGGCTACGGCGGCATCTTCCAGCGCAACACCCGCGCCTCCGGCGTCATCCCGCAGATCTCGGTCATGCTCGGCCCGTGCGCGGGCGGCGCGGCCTACAGCCCCGCCCTCACGGACTTCGTGTTCATGGTCCGCGAGACCTCGCAGATGTTCATCACCGGACCGGACGTCGTCAAGGCGGTCACCGGCGAGGAGATCACCCAGAACGGCCTCGGCGGCGCGGACGTCCACGCCGAGACGAGCGGCGTCGCGCACTTCGCGTACGACGACGAGGAGACCTGCATCGCGGAGGTCCGCTACCTCCTGTCGATGCTGCCGCAGAACAACCGCGAGAACCCGCCGACCACCGAGTCCGAGGACCCGGCGGACCGCCGCTCAGACGTGCTCCTGGACCTGGTCCCGGCGGACGGCAGCCGCCCGTACGACATGACGAAGGTCATCGAGGAGCTCGTCGACGACGGCGACTACCTGGAGATCCACGAGCGCTGGGCCCGCAACATCATCTGCGCGCTGGCGCGGCTCGACGGCCAGGTCGTGGGCATCGTCGCCAACCAGCCGCAGGCCCTGGCGGGCGTGCTGGACATCGAGGCGTCGGAAAAAGCGGCGCGTTTCGTCCAGATGTGCGACGCTTTCAACATCCCGATCATCACGCTGCTGGATGTCCCGGGCTTCCTGCCCGGTGTCGACCAGGAGCACGGCGGAATCATCCGCCACGGCGCGAAGCTGCTCTACGCCTACTGCAACGCGACCGTGCCGCGGATCTCCCTGATCCTGCGCAAGGCCTACGGCGGCGCCTACATCGTCATGGACAGCCAGTCCATCGGCGCCGACCTCACCTACGCCTGGCCGACGAACGAGATCGCCGTGATGGGCGCGGAGGGCGCCGCGAACGTCATCTTCCGCCGCCAGATCGCGGACGCGGAGGACCCCGAGGCGATGCGGATCCGCATGGTCAAGGAGTACAAGGCCGAGCTGATGCACCCCTACTACGCGGCTGAGCGCGGCCTGGTCGACGACGTCATCGACCCGGTGGAAACCCGCGAGATCCTCATCCGCTCCCTCGCGATGCTGCGCACGAAGCACGCGGACCTGCCCTCCCGCAAGCACGGAAACCCGCCCCAGTAAGTAACCGGGCGGACCCATCGCGGCAACCCCGCGTACCTCTCTCTCACGGAGACTGACACCTATGGACATTCCTGATATCCGCGTCGAGAAGGGCCACGCCGGCCCCGAGGAACTGGCCGCGGTGACGGCGATCCTCCTGGCCCGCGCGGCCGCCGCCCCGACGGACGCCGCCCCGGCCCACCGAGGCCGCGCAAAGGCAGGCTGGCGCCGCCTGGAGCGCACCCCGGGCTTCCGCGCCCCGCACTCCTGGCAGGGCTGACCCCCAGCTCACCCGATCGCCGGGCCCGCTCCACGAGGAGCGGGCCCGGCGATCGCCGTTTCGCTCAGGGGGAGGGGGTCTGCTTGATGGCCACGAGCAGCGCGGAGAGCCCCTCACGCGGCAGGGCCAGTATTCGACCGGGCTCGTCACTCTCGCGGAGGGCCGCGCCGTCTTCGGTGACGGCGACCTCGACGCAGTTGTTGCCCCCCTCGTCGGAGAACGAGGACTTGACCCAGTTCAGGCCGGACACGTGACACCCCACTTACAGCTCTTTGGCGACGGTGCGGATGAAATCCCTCGACTTGGAGGGAGTCAACGCCACCTGTTCGACCAAGTCCAGTCGTGTTCGGAAGTTGGCGAGCTGTGCGGGGGAGTCGATGAAGACGGCTCCTGCGGGCGAGTCCATCTGCACAGTGTCCAGGTGGCTGTTCGGAGCCTCGGCGTACATGACGGACGAGTCACCGAGCAGCGGGAAGCCCCCGGCCGCGAACGGAATCACCCGCAGCGTGACGTTCGGCCGGTCGCCGGCTTCAAGAAGGTACTGCAGCTGCGCACGGGCAACGCCGCGTCCTCCGAGCTGCATTCTGACCGCGGCCTCGTGAATCACGCCCGTGTAGGGGATCGGGTGGTCTCCGGTAACCACCGCCTGACGGGCGATGCGGTGCGCGACTCGTAGCTCGACCTCCAGACGCGGCAGGGGTGGCGCCGGAAGCTCGAAGATGGCGCGTGCGTGGTCCTCGGTGTGGAACAGGCCCGGCAGATGGGCGATTTGAACCGTACGCAGGCGCGTGGCGTAGTTTTCGAGCGCGGAGACATCGAGGAAGCTCGGCGGAATCTTGCCTCGGTACTCCTCCCACCAACCGGACTTGCGTCCGCCGGTCAGTTCGACCAGAGCATCTACGAGCGCGAGGTCATCACACTCGTAGATGCTGACGAGCCGTCGAAGGCGTTCTTCGCTGATGCCGAACCGGCCCGCCTCTACATTGGAGATGACTGTGCGGTCGGTACCGAGGTGCTCCGCCGCCGTCGGGGCGGACATGCCCGTCGCTTCGCGGAGCCGCCGCAGCTCGGTGCCGAAGCGGCGTTGAAGGATGGTTGGTGCCTGTCGCGGTGCCATGGAATCTCTCCTCGTTCGCGCACAGTGTGCCGACGCGAATGCCCGCGGTCCAGTCGCTCGCAGACCTAACCCTTATGAGTGACTAGGTAGCACCGTTATGCGTTCGTCCCTTACCGTCGGACGCGTGCCATTCACGATCCACCGCGACCGCGCACCTCGGAGCTGCCACATGAACACCGAACAGAACCACCCCGGCCCGGCCTCCTCTCTCCTCCCCGCCCTCGACCCACTGTCAGGGACCCCGCACCCACCGCCGCTGCCCTTCACGGCTCCGTGGTGCTACGAGCTGCACTTCCCCCGTGACCCCAGAGGGCCAGGGATCGCCCGAGTCACCCTCCGGGCAGTCCTCGACGCCCACGGCCTCACCCCGCTCGTGGACCGCGCGGAGCTGCTCGCCTCGGAGCTGGCGACCAACTCCGTCCGGCACACGCAGGGCCCCGCATCTGTACGGCTCCAGTGGCTGTGCCCCGTACTGCGGGTCAGCGTCTGGGACATGAGCCCGGACCTGCCTCCGGCACCGGGCTCCCGGCGGACGGACATCGCGGCGCACGCGGAGGCCGGACGCGGGCTGCTCATCCTCGACACGGTGGCCGACCGGTGGGGCGGATGCGCCATAGGAGAAGGAAAGTTCGGGCCGGGCGGTAAGACGATCTGGTTCGAGCTGAGCCTGCCTGCTGCGCCGCCGCCGGTGGGCTCCACGCTCGCTGCTTGATGGTGACCGGTTCCGCCGTGCGTTGGGCGTCAGCTGATGCTGACGTCCACGCCTGGCAGATATAGAGCGGTGATGGGCTGATCGTCGGGGGTGCGGCAATGGGCGATCTCGACCGACTCCAGGGAGTCGAGACCGTTGAGTGCGGCAGCGTCGCCGGACATGATGCAGTTACGAACGGTGAGTTGTTGCAGCGAAGAGGGTAGGCGCTTACTCACCGTCAGCCAGGTGCTCAAGTCGAAGCGGCTGAACGTTAAGCTCTCAAGTCCGGACATGGTGGCTAGTCCGATACGGGCGTGCAGCGTGCAGGTGCTGTGGCCGGACAGGTAGAGGTACGAGATGCCGGAGTAGCCGTGCAACATCCTTAGATCGGTGGTTTCGCTCACCCCGAACAAGCTGATGCCTGACACGGCTTGGCCAAGTCGTAGACCTTCGATGTGCGCCGTACCACCGAGTCCGAGACGCAGGTGCGTAAGATTCTGCAGATTCTCCAACGTTTCGAGGCGCTGCAGCTGTCCTTGCCACCCCATAATCGTGAGGTCGCGCAGTTCTGGATGAACCGCGAGGACCGAGATGTCACCCTCGCTGGTGAGGGATTCCACCCAGAGGCGATCAAGGTGTGGGAACTGTTCCACGGCGGCGAGCTCTGCGAGCGGATAATCAATCGACAGGTTGGTGATCGAAGGCAGTCGAGTCGCGGCTACCCGCTGGCCGCCGTGCGTGAGGCTGACGACGCGTCCCTTAAGTGGTAGTGATGCCAGGACCCGGTCCGCATAGGCGTCCGCATCGAAGTATGCCCAAGCCCTGATGAGTTCGGCGAGAGTGTCCTCGCGTTTGTCATCCACATACCCCGCCAGCAGCGACAACGCCTCCTCACCCCCGATCAGCGCCACCGTCCGCACAGTCTGCACCGCGGCCTTCTCCGTCAGCTCCGTCAGCGAGCGAGGCAGCCTTCGCAGGAGGCTCGTCCCCACCGCCGCGAGTGCGGGCGGGTCGGTCTCCCGCCGAGCCGGCAGCAGCGCCGACACCGCCTCGTCCAGGCGCTTGGCCAACTCGTCCGAGATCGACGGCAGCGTTTCCTGGCAGCCAGCCGCCAGCAGCCGCAATACTCGCGCGTGCCGGGGTTCCCGCTCTGCCCGGTCGAGGATGCCGCCCAGGAGTTCCTCCTGCTGGCGGGTGTTGGCGTGGCCGGCGGCCATGATGATCGTCTCGCGCCACAGGTCGAGATGAGCACGCTCGACAAGGTTGCCTATGCGGTCCTCCTCCGCGGCCTCCTCAGCGGCCAGGTACTCCTGGAACGTCCGGTGCACGAAGTCCAGGCGCCCCTGCGCGGGGTCGCGGAGTAGCCCGGAGCGCTCCAGAAGCTGCCCGAGGACCGCACGGCTGTCCTGGACGTCCAGGTGCCTCATCGCCGTGAGCTTTCTGCCGACGTGGACAGCGGCCTGCTCCACGCTGATCTCGCTGCGGTTGTTGTCCGACAGCCGCCAGGCCAGATCCCGGAGTATGACCAGCTTGTCGCCGAGACTGAGCTTGCTGTCGACGGCGCTCGGGACGTTGCGTTCCGTGTCACGGTCGTGGACGAGCGTGTCCAGAGCGTTCTTGTACAGCTCCATCCGGTCGCGCGGGAGCTGACTGCCACGGTTCAGATGCATGGCGCAGAGCATGGCCGCGAGCAACGGGGTGCCCGCAAGGGAGGGGAGGTGCGGCCGGTCCTTGAGGCTGTTCAGCAGGGACTGCTCGTAGCGGGGGAGTTCGTCCACGGCGCAGGGCAGGTCGTCGCCCAGCTCGCGTACGGCCTGGTGCCATCGCCGTACGAAGGCGGCCAGGTCCGGTGGTGTCATACGGTCGAGGTGGAGGGTCGTGAAGTCCTCCGACCGCAGCCAGTCCACGCTGGCCGCGGTCGGGCGCGAGGTGACCACGACCCGAATATCGCCGTACGTCCCGAGCAGCCTGCGCAGCCACTCCCGTACCGAGCGTCGCTCCTTGCCCTGCAGCTCGTCCACGCCGTCCACCAGCAGCAGGACCTTGCCGTCGGCAAGCTGCCGCTCCACCCAAGCTTTTGGCATGACCCCGGTGATGGTTCCGGCGACCCCGTCCAGCAACTCCTCGGGCTTCTTCGGCAGCGGACGGCCGCTGTACTCGCGCAGCTTGACGAACACGGGTGTGAGCCCGTTCCAGTCGGCCAGTTCGGTGGTGAAGGCGCCGCGTGCCGCCGTGATGGCCAGCCATCGCAGCAGCGTCGTCTTGCCCGAACCCGCTTCGCCTCGCAGCAACACCCGCGACGCTCCGCCGAGCGCGGCCTCGACCCGCATGCCCGAACTCTCCGTGCCGGGCTCCTCCCAGTCGCTCATGTCGGGTCGGAGCAAAAGGGATGAGCGGCGGCCGGTACGGCGCGTGCCGCCGTCTCCCGTGGTCCGCAGACTGACGTACGCCACAGACAGCCGGACCCGCGCCGCCGCGCGATCGGACGTGCGGCGGAACAACTCCACCTCGTCGAGGTTGTTGCTGACCAGGTCCATGTACAGACGACGGAAGCCCGCGTCCTGGTCGGTGCCCTCTGGTGCGAACAACGAACGGTCGGGCAGTCGCTCCAGGATGCGCGCCACATCGGTGCCCAGTGACGTGGCGCGTTCCAGCAGTTCGGTGAGCGCCCTCTCCTCGAACACCGGCAGACTCCGCACGATGCTGACGTAGTACTGGCAGCATTCGGTGAAGAGCAGCCGGTAGAACTGCTCCTCCGCCTCGTTGAGGCCGACCGGTGTCGGCACCGTCCGGGTGATCCGGCGGATCAGTTCCGCCGGGTTGGCGTCGGCGGCGAGGACTGCCTCGTCCGACAGGTCCGCCGCTGCGAAGGTGTCGCACACCCCGTTGATCGCCGCTTCCCGGCCGCTCTCGTCCAGCCCCCGGAACTCGCGGACCAGGAAAGGCTCCATGCGAGCGGCCGCCGCGTCTGCCATCTCCTCGAACTGTCTGCTGACACTGCGCTGGAGCCGCAAGCCGGGCACTCGCACCCGTACCAGCTCATCCAGGGACAGCCGACGCTCCTGTTCCCGCCGCTTGCCGCCCAGCCACATCTGGGCCGCCGTGTTCGCCACGGTCGTTCCCAGCCGTAATGCCGCCACCTCTGCGCCGCTCATCCCCGCCCCCTGCCAGACCAACGAGCGTCAATTGTGGCAGGGGCAACGACAAAGGGTGGCTACTCCATGAGGAGTAACCACCCTTCAGGCAATAGATATGCCGAGTGCGCGCGAGCGCTAGCGCAGGCGCGCCATCAAGGCGTGCTCCACCAGCGTGATCAGCGCCGACTTCGCGTCCGCCCGGTGGCGGGCGTCCGTCGTGATGATCGGGGTGTCGGGGCCGATCTGCAAAGCCTCCCGGACCTCGTCCGGGTTGTACGGCTGGCTGCCGTCGAAGCCGTTGAGGGCGATGACGAACGGCAGTCCGCTGTTCTCGAAGTAGTCGACCGCCGGGAAGCAGTCGGCGAGACGGCGGGTGTCCACGAGGACGATCGCGCCGATCGCGCCGCGTACGAGGTCGTCCCACATGAACCAGAAGCGGTCCTGACCGGGTGTACCGAAGAGGTACAGGATCAGGTCCTGGTCCAGGGTGATACGGCCGAAGTCCATGGCCACCGTGGTGGTGGTCTTGTCCCCGGTGTGGGTGAGGTCGTCGATGCCCGCCGAAGCGGACGTCATCACGGCCTCCGTGCGCAGCGGGTTGATCTCCGAGACGGCCCCGACGAACGTGGTCTTGCCCACGCCGAAGCCGCCCGCCACCACGATCTTCGCGGACGTGGTGGAGCGGGAAGGCCCTCCGCTAGAGCTTGCGAAGTCCACTGAGCACCCTTTCGAGCAAAGTCACGTCTGGCTGACCGCCGGCGTTCTCGTCGCCGCCGGGCTGATGAATGGCGACCAGGCCCGCTTCCGCCAAGTCGGCGACGAGGATCCTGGCCACACCGAGAGGGATCGTCAGCAGGGCCGAGATTTCGGCCACCGACTTGATCTCCCGGCAGAGGTTGCAGATGCGCTGATGCTCGGGCAGCTGCCCCTGCATCTGGTGCGGCTGCGCGGTGGTGTGCACCAGCGCCTCGATGGCGAGCTGGTATCGCGGCCTGGTACGGCCGCCCGTCATGGCGTAGGGGCGTACCAGCGGATTGCTGGCGCTTCCCGCGGGGGACGGTTCGGGCGAGCGCCGTTGCGGCTGCACGGGCTGGATGCGCGGCGCCGACGGCTGGTCGTACGGTGAAGGACCCGGACCCTGGGGAGAGTACGGCTGCTGGCGTCGCGGGCTCGGTGCGGAGGGGAAGTTGTACCGGTTCGGCGAACCGTCGCCGCCCTGGCCCTGGCCGGGGCCGTAGGACCAGTTGCCCGAAGACGAACCGCCTGGGGGTGTTGCCACTTTCTCCTCCTCCGAATGTGCCGGGCCCGTCAATGTGGAGCCGCGTCCCGAAACCTTACGGCCACGGGACGCCAAAACGCATCGCTTGTCTGCTAGTTGAGAAGGCTCCCCTGAAGCTCAGCACGCAGATCCGGCGTGAGGACCGTACCGGCACGATCGACCAGAAGGGCCATCTCGTACCCAACGAGACCGATGTCCGCTTCCGGATGTGCGAGAACGGCGAGGGAGGATCCGTCGGAAATGGACATGATGAACAGGAATCCCCGCTCCATCTCCACAACCGTCTGATTCACGCTCCCGCCCTCGAAGATGCGGGACGCGCCCGCGGTCAGTGAGGTCAGGCCCGACGCGACGGCCGCCAACTGGTCGGCACGGTCACGCGGGAACCCTTCGGACATCGCCAGAAGGAGTCCGTCGGCGGAGACCACCACGGTGTGGGACACCCCGGGGGTGTTGTCCACGAAGTTGGTGATCAACCAGTTCAGGTTCTGTGCCGCCTGGCTCATCGGGCTCACACTAACGCTCCTGGTTGTAGGTGCTGTCAGAGCCGAAGCCCTGACCGTTCGTATCGCTGGTTGCATCACGTCCCCGCTGTACGCCCCGTCGCAGGTTGCTCAGCCTGCCCCGGACGTCCTCGGGAGCGCGGGAGACCTGGGGGCCGCCCTGTGGGGTCGATTCCGCGGTGCCCTCGACCAGGTTGGCCTTGGGTACCCGCCGTGGCAGGCCGGAGGAGGTGACCCCGCCCGCCTTGGGCTGCTTCAGCGCTTCGGCGCGGTGCCACATCTGGTCGTTGTTCGACCGCCAGTCGCCCTTGCCGCCGGTGCCGTTGCCGCTGTTTCCGTTGGTGTCGTTGTTGGCGAAGGGAGCCGGCGACGACTCCTGGCCCGTGGACTGCTTGCCGACCGCGGTGGCTCCGCGGCGGGGAAGTCCGGCTTCGGTGGTGCCGCGGCGCGGAAGTCCCGCGTCGGTCAGCTCGGGGGCGCTGGAGGGGACCGGTCCCGGAGCATCGAAGCCTACGCGGTCCTGCGCCGCCGCCTCAGCGTTCTGCGGGGACTCCGCTTCGGGAGCGTACTCGGCCGGATAGCCGTTCTGGTACGACTCCTGCTGCGGCCAGTCGTCCTGGTAGGACTGCTCCTGGTAGGGCGAGAACGTGTCCTGCCCGGCCGCCTGGACGGGCAGGTGCTCGTCCTGTGCCTGCTCCGCATAGGCGGGTTCCGGGTACCCGCCGACCGGCGGGAAGTACGTCTCGTCGTACGACGTCTGCTGCTGCTCCTCGTACGGAGTCTGCGGGGTCTCCGGGTCGTACGCGGGCGTCTCGGCGTACGGGGCCGCGCCGTTGTCGAACGCGGCCTGCCCGTTCTCGTAGCCCTGGCCGCCGTTGTCGTAGGCCTGCTGGGGGTCGAACTCGCCCTGGAAGGACGGCGCCTCGCCCTCGGGGCCCTGCGTCTGGGCCTCCAGGGCCGCGCGGCGCTCCTCACGCATGAGGGAGCGGCCCACCGGGTCCAGCTCGCGTATGTCGTCCGGGACCTCGGGGTTGTAGCGGCTGTCGTCGAAGCCCAGTTCGGCGGCCGTGCGCAGGGGCGTCTGGGGGCTCTGGAACTCCTCGCCCTGGAACGGCGGCTGCTGCTGCGGCTGCTCGTGCTCCGGGATGATCTGCGAGACCGTGAAGTCGTCGCGCTGCACCTGGTAGTCGCCGCCGCCACCGTGGGTGATCGCGTCGGGGAGCATGACGAGCGAGGTCGTGCCGGCCTGCTCGCCCGAGGGGCGCAGCTGGACGCGGATGCCGTGCCGGTCGGACAGCCGGCCGACCACGAAGAGGCCCATGCGCTGCGAGATCGCGGCGTCCACGGTCGGCGGGTTGGCCAGCTTGTGGTTGATGTCCGCGAAGTCCTCGGCGGTGAGGCCGATGCCCTTGTCGTGGATCTCGACCATGATGCGGCCGTCCGGCAGCCGGGTCGCGGTGACGCGGACCTTGGTCTGCGGGGAGGAGAACGTGGTGGCGTTCTCAAGGAGCTCGGCGAGCAGGTGCACGAGGTCGGTCACGGCGCGGCCGTGGATCTCGGCCTCCGGGACACCGGACAGCTCGATGCGCTCGTACTGCTCCACCTCGGAGGAGGCGGCGCGCAGCACGTCGACCAGCGGGACCGGCTGGTCCCAGCGGCGGCCCGGCTCCTCACCGGCGAGGACCAGGAGGTTCTCGCCGTTGCGGCGCATACGGGTGGCCAGGTGGTCCAGGCGGAAGAGGTTCTCCAGCTGGTCCGGGTCGGCCTCGTTGTTCTCCAGGTCGGTGATGAGGGTCAGCTGGCCCTCGATCAGGGACTGGTTGCGGCGCGACAGGTTGGTGAAGATCGCGTTGATGTTGCCTCGCAGGAGGGCCTGCTCGGCGGCCAGTCGTACGGCCTCGCGGTGGACCTGGTCGAAGGCACGGGCGACCTCGCCGATCTCGTCCGTGGTGTTGATCGGGATGGGCTGGACGCGGGTGTCCACCCGGCCCGGGTCGGTGCGCGAGAGCTGGTCGACCAGCATCGGCAGGCGCTGCTCGGCCACACCGAAGGCGGCGTTGCGCAGCTGGCGCATCGCGCGGCTCATCTGGCGGGCCACCATGCCGGCCAGGATGAACGCGGCGAGCAGCGCGATGACGACGGCGGCACCGGTGATGAAGGCGTCCCGCTTGGCGTCGGAGGCGATGGTCGAGGCCTCGCTCACGGCCTTGTCCCCGAGGTCCGCCTCGATGGTGCGGTAGGCGTTGTACTTGGCGGTGTTGACCGCCCACCAGTTCTGGGCCGTGATGCCCTTGTCGGCGAGCGCGACGCGGGCGCCGGCGTCCGTCGTCGTGAGGCCGCCGATACCGCTGACCATGGCGGTCTCGCCGGACGGCGGCGGGACATAGGTCCGCCCGGCGGCCTGGGCGGCCTCCGCGGCCTCCTTGGCCTGGGCCGCGCCGTCGGTCTGGATCTGCTTCTTGGCCTGCTCCAGCTTGGCGGCGTCGCTGTCGGTACCACCGCCGATGTACTCCTCGATGGCGATGCCTTCGAGGTAGGCGTACGAGGTGAGCGCGACGCGCTGCTTGGCCAGGCTCTCGTCGGACGGCCCCGGCTTGATCAGCAGATGCGTGCCGATGGAGCGCTGGAGCGAGAGAGCGGCCTTGGAGAGGGAGATCGCGTAGACCGTACGGCCGTAGCTGGTGATGTTTCCGGTGCCCAGACCGAGTTCGTTGGCGAACTCCATCAGCGGGTGCTGGATGTTGACGTAGCCCTCTTCGGTCTCCACACCCTTGAGCTTCGAGGTGTAGGCGGCCGCGCGCAGCGCGGCGAGCTTGGGCTCCTGCTTGCGGAAGATTCCGAGGCGGCGTTCGAGACCGGGCTTGGCCGGCATGCTCTTCGCGGCCTCGTTGAAGGCGACGGCCGCGGCGTCCGTCTCACGACGGGCCTTGACGACGGTCGCGTCCTTCGCGCCCTTCCCCTCCAGGAGGGGAGCGGCCGTGATGTCACGCTCGGAGTACAGCTTGTCGCCGTAGGTCAGGGCGGCGCGGACCAGGCGCGCGGTGTTCTGCGCGTCCTCGGCCTCCTGCCAGGTGTCGATCGAACTCTTCACCTGGAAGCCGCCCATGACGAGGCCGACCACCACGGGTATGAGCAGGATCGCGTTCAGCCTGGTCGGTACTCGCCAGTTGCGCGGAGAGAAACGGCCCCCGCTGGGCGGGGGTGCGGCCGTCGGCTCCGAGCCGGGCACATGTGCGGGAGCCGCTCCGCGCGGCGGCGGGGTGAAGTTGCCCCGTGCCGACGGCTCGGGACCGTTCTTGCTTCGCCTCACTCGACCAACAACCTCTCGGCTCGGCACCTTCGTCGTGCCGCGTGTGTCTTTCCGGCCCTTACTACTGGGCAGTTCTGGCATTCCAGCACGTCAGTGTGTGCTCGTCCAAACACTCGGAACCGAAGATTCCGGGTGATGTAGGCTGCAGATAAAACGGTCATAAAGAACGAGCCCCGCCAAAAGGCGGGGCTTTTGTGAGCACAGCGGCATCAGACGACCGCGACGCGTGGCGGCACCACTCGATATCTCTGTCGAAACGTTATGAACACTGAGGCCGACCGTGTCAAACGACACAGCCGGCTCCAATGCGTCTACGACAACTTGCGTACGGTGTTGCCGACTTGAATGGCAGGACATGGTCCTCCGGGCGGGCCCTACCGCAGGCGCGCCATCAAGGCGTGCTCGACCAGCGTGATCAGAGCACTCTTGGCGTCCGAACGATGGCGGGCGTCCGTCGTGATGATCGGGGCGTCGGGCCCGATCTGCAGAGCCTCGCGAACCTCTTCGGGAGTGTAGGGCTGGTGTCCGTCGAAGCCGTTGAGGGCGATGACGAACGGCAGTCCGCTGTTCTCGAAGTAGTCGACCGCCGGGAAGCAGTCGGCCAGGCGGCGGGTGTCGACCAGCACGACGGCGCCGATCGCGCCGCGTACGAGGTCGTCCCACATGAACCAGAAGCGGTCCTGACCGGGTGTACCGAAGAGGTACAGGATCAGGTCCTGGTCCAGGGTGATACGGCCGAAGTCCATGGCCACCGTGGTGGTGGTCTTGTCCCCGGTGTGGGTGAGGTCGTCGATGCCGGCCGAAGCGGACGTCATCACGGCCTCGGTGCGCAGCGGGTTGATCTCCGAGACGGCACCCACGAACGTGGTCTTGCCGACGCCGAAGCCACCCGCCACAACGATCTTCGCGGAGGTGGTCGCCCGCCCTCCGTCAGAGCTTGCGAAGTCCACTGAGCACCCTTTCGAGCAGTGTCACGGCCGGGGCGCCACCATTGCTTTCGTCGCCACCCGGCTGGTGGATGGCGACGAGCCCGGCTTCCGCGAGGTCCGCGACAAGAATCCGTGCCACGCCCAGGGGCATGGAGAGCAGAGCCGACACCTCGGCCACCGACTTCACTTCACGGCAGAGGTGGCAGATCCGCTGGTGCTCGGGGAGCAGCCCCATGAGCGCTGCCGGATCGGCCGTGGTGCTGATCAGTGCCTCTATGGCGAGCTGGTAGCGCGGCCGGGTCCGGCCGCCGGTCATCGCGTACGGACGTACCAGCGGCTGGTCGCCCTCATCCTCGTACGAATGAGCGTACGGATCATGAGAAGCGGTGGGCGGGGTCATGGATCCTCCGGGCGGGACAGCAAGTCGGTCAGTCGTGCCGTCTGACGGGGCCGGTGGGGGGAGGGCGGCCGGACGGTTTTTCCTACATTCGGTAGAACCTTGCTAGTGGAGCAGGCTGCCCTGGAGCTCTGCCCGCAGATCCGGTGTGAGCACTGCGCCCGCACGGTCCACAAGCAGAGCCATCTCGTATCCGACGAGGCCGATGTCGCAGTCCGGGTGGGACAGGACCGCGAGGGACGACCCATCCGAAATGGACATCAGGAAAAGGAAACCCCGTTCCATCTCTACGACGGTCTGGGCCACCGTGCCGCCCTCGAAGATGCGTGAGGCGCCGGCGGTCAAGGACGTGAGTCCGGAGGCAACGGCCGCGAGCTGGTCGGCGCGGTCGCGCGGGAAGCCCTCGGACATTGCCAGAAGGAGTCCGTCGGCTGAAACGACGACGGTGTGGGACACCCCGGGGGTGTTGTCAACGAAGTTGGTGATCAACCAGTTGAGGTTCTGTGCCGCCTGGCTCATCTGGCTCAACTAACGCTCCTGCTGGTGAGTGGGGCTGGGGAAGCTGCCGGTCTGGCCGGTACCGGCCTGACGGCCCTGCTGAATGCCCCTACGAAGATTGGTCAGCCGGCCGCGTACGTCATCAGGCGCGCGCGAGACCTGCGGACCGGTTTGGTGCTGTTGCTGCTGCTGAGCCGTTCCCGCGACAAGGTTCGCGCGGGGGACCCGGCGCGGCAGACCCGAGACGGTCACGCCACCCGCGGAGGGCTGGCGTACCCGCTCGGCCTGACGGCCGAGTTCGTCATTGGGGGTGGTCCGCCAGGAGGAGGCGGAAGCGCCGGCGGGTGCCGGACGCTGCGGTGCGGCGGCGGCAGCCTGTGCCGGCTGCTGCGGTGCCTGCTCGTTCTGGGCGCCGTCGCCGCCCTGAGCCTGGTTGAACCAGTTGGTTTCCAGGGTGTCGTACAGCGGAGTGCGCCCGTCGCCGGGACTCGTCGCCGGCGGCAGTTCCCAGCCGTCGTTCGACGCCCGCACCTCGTCGGGCCGCTGGTTCGCGGCCCTGTTGTCCGGCTCCTGGGGGAGCGTGGGACGGCGACGCGACTGCGGACGCTGCTGCGAGGGGCGGTTGCCGTTGGCGGGCCGCTCGTACTGCCCGGTGCCACCGTCCTGCCGCTCGCCGTAACCCTGCGCCGGGTACTGCCCGGTGTCCTGCTGGGCAGGCGCCGGGTACTGACCGTTGGTGCCGGTCTCGTAGCCGTTCGGGGCGTACTGCGCCGGGTCCTGGCGGTTGTACTGGCCGCCCGCCTGCGGGTTCTGCCCCGCACCGAACACGTCCGGGCGGACGAACTGTCCGCCGCCCTGCGACTGCCCGTTGCCCTGCGGCGCGTTCGTACCGGGGCGCGGGGCGTCGTAGTCGGGCCGCTGGAACTCGGCGGTGGACGCGGGTCCACCCTGCCGGTCGTCGATCCGCGGCATCTGCGAGGTGACGTCCGGCTCCTCGTGGCCGCGCGGGGCGTCCTGCGGGGAACGCGGCACCGGCGGCTGCGCGTTGTCGTCGCTCCAGCTGGGCACCCGCGGCTGCGGGTTGCCGCCCGGCAGCTCGGCGCGCGGACCGCCGCGGGGCGGCAGCTGCGGAGACTGCTGCTGGGGGCGACGGCCCTGCTCGTTGCCTGCGGGCCGCTGCTGGGGCTGCTGCGAGGAACCGGGGCCGCGGTTGCCGCCCGTGGTGTCCTGGCGACCGCCGCCGAACAGGTCCTGCTGGCCGCCGGAGTTGTTCCCGAAGCCGTTGAAGCTCTGCTGGGCACCGGCGCCTGCGGGTGCCGGCCTGCCCTGCGGGGGATACGGGGGCTGCTGCGGAGACTGCGGGTTGCGGTTGCCGCCGCCCGGCGCACCCGGTCCGCCCGGACGCCCGCCGGCTTCGGGCCTGGGCAGCGCGGCCCGCGGCGCGGTACCCGCTCCGACCTGGCCACGCTGCGGCGGCGGGTTCAGCCGGCCGCCGTTGCCACCGCCCGGAGCACCGGCGCCGAGGGCGGGACCGCCTCCGGCACCGCCCCGGCGGGCCGCCGCGACACCGGCCGCGGCCTGCGCCGCCGCCGGACCGCCGACGGCCGGGGCACCCTGGTTCTGCTTGTTGCCCGGAACCTTCTTGCCGCCCTGGGCGACATCGACCGGGAGCATGACCAGCGCGGTCGTGCCACCGGAGTCGGACGGGCGCAGCTGGATGCGGATGCCGTGCCTCTGCGACAGTCGGCCGACCACGAACAGACCCATGCGGCGGGAGACCGAGACGTCCACGGTGGGCGGCGAGGCGAGCCGCTCGTTGATCGCCGCGAGGTCCTCGGGCGAGAGGCCGATGCCGGTGTCGTGGATCTCGATCAGTACGCGGCCGTCGGGCAGCGCGTGACCGGTGACCTTGACCTTGGTCTGCGGGGAGGAGAACGAGGTGGCGTTCTCCAGCAGCTCGGCGAGCAGGTGCACGAGGTCGTTGACCACGCGTCCGGCGACCTCGGTGGTGGGCACCGAGGAGAGTTCGATGCGCTCGTACTGCTCCACCTCGGACGCGGCGGCGCGGAGAACGTCGACCAGCGGGACCGGGCGGGTCCAGCGTCGGCCGGGCTCTTCACCGGCGAGGACCAGGAGGTTCTCACCGTTACGGCGCATGCGGGTCGCGAGGTGGTCGAGCTTGAAGAGGGAGGACAGCTGGTCCGGGTCGGCCTCGCGGGACTCCAGTTCGGAGATGAGCGAGAGCTGACGCTGGATGAGGCCCTGGGAACGGCGCGAGAGGTTGGTGAACATCGCGTTGACGTTGCCCCGCAGCATGGCCTGCTCGGAGGCGAGCCGGACCGCCTCGCGGTGCACGTCGTCGAAGGCCGCGGCGACCTGGCCGATCTCGTCCTTGGAGTGCACACCGACGGACTCGACGGAGGTGTCGACGTCCTGCGGGTCCGACTCCGACAGCTGCCGGACCAGCTCGGGCAGCCGGTCCTGGGCGACCTTCGTCGCCGTGTCCTGCAGCCGGCGCAGCGAGCGGATCATCGAGCGGGCCACCACGAACGCGCCGACCAGCGAGACACCGAGCACCAGCAGGATCAGCGCACCGGAGATGATCGCTTCCTGCTCGGCCTCGTTGCGCAGCTCGCGGGCCTTCTGCTCCATCTGGTTGAGGAGCGTCAGCTCGATCTTCGACATCTCCTGGTACCTGGAGGAGGAGGCGTCGACCCAGTCCAGGTAGGAGCGCTTGGCCTGCAGCTGCAGACCGTTGTTGCGCGGGAGCACGCGGCCCAGATAGCCGTCGGCGTCCTTGATGGTCGGGTTCGGGTCGTCGAGGGGCTTGGTGAGCTGCCCCGCGTTGCCCTCGTAGATGTTGGCGAAGCTGGTGAGCTCGAACCGCTGGTTCTCGAAGGCGGCGAGACCGTACTGCCGGTCGTTCGGCGAGAGCTCGCCGACCGTCTTGTCCGTGGCCGGCAGGGCCGCGGCGATGACCGCGCGCTGGATCGACGCGTACTCCTTGGCGGTGGAGAACGCCGCCAGGGCGCGCGTGCGCTGGATCATCTCCGGGTTGCTGGTCGCCTCGGCCATGTCCTGGGAGAGGCCGAGCAGCTGCTCGATGAGCCGGTGGTACGCCTCGACCGACTGGGACGAGTTGTCGTCGTCCAGGAAGGCGCTGTTGCGGACCTTGCTCAGAGTGTTCAGCTGGGTGGCGATGGCCACCACGTTGTCGCGGACGCCGTCGAGGTTCGCGTTGTTGTCCGCGTCGTCGAGCTCGTGGGTGCCTTCCAGGAAGGCGGCACGGGCGCGGTCCGTCTTGTCGCGCAGGCCCTTGATCGAGACGTCGCTGGCCTTGGTGCCGTTGGAGAGCGGACCGGCCGTCTTGTCGCGCTCCTCCTGGAGCGCGGTGGCGAGCTGGGTCGCCTGCTTCGTCATGTCGGTCAGCAGCTTCATGTTCTCAAGCTGCTGGATCTCGTCCATGGTGTCGCTGATGCGCAGCGCGCCCAGCGAGGTGGCGGCGACCACGGGCAGCGCGAGCAGCGAGACCAGACGCGTGGAGATGCGCCAGTTGCGCAGGGCTATTCGCGAGCCGGGCCCCTCGGGGGCCTTCGCCTTGGGGGGCGCGGTGGACGCGGCGCCGGGAGCACCGTTCCCCGCGCTCGGACCGCCCTTGCCCTGGGCGCCCTTGGGCGCACCGGGCCGCGTGGAGCGGTCACCGCTGTTGCCGGCCTGCGCCGGTCCCGGGTTCTGGGCGTGCTGGGGCGAGGAGCCGACTGCCCTGGGGCCAGTCCCGCCTTGCGGCTCCGGCTCCGCCGAAGCGCTGCCATCCCTCTTGAAACGTCCCTGCACTAGCGTCGCAACCTCTGGACCAGGCGCCCCTCCGCGTGAACGGCGGGACGGTGTCGGCGTCTTGGGAGCGCCCTGAATGCGCTCCCATGGTGGTCGTGAGTGACCGGCGCAGGTTCCCCTTTCCCGCCGCCACTCGGCGCTGCGTTGCGCCCCTGCGCGCCGGGTCGTTCCTGCGGCGGTCCGAGGAATTCCAGCACAGTGCCGGATCTCCAACAAGGCCCATGAGTCATGCTGTGACCTCCGTGACGCGTTGTGAGGGCAGCGTTACGAGACGTAGAAAGTGACCTCATCCATAACGGACACATAGGGACGAGACCTTCGTGAGTAAGCGGTGTCCCAGTCGCCATGATCAGGAGCGGAATGATGTCTTCCGTGGTGCAATGTCCGTTTAGGTGCTTGAAGTTGGGAGTCCGGATTGACCTAAATGCCCAGGGGTAAGTGAGGAAACTCACACGACGATCACGTCGTCTTCACAGCTTCGACGGGGAAGCGCATGTTTAGCCTGACGCTTTACAGGGATGGCAAATCCGACAACCCGCGCCTACGTGACGGTTCACGAACCGGTCGGCGCCACTATGGAACAGGGCCTGTAACCCCAGATGAAGACGACGATGACGTTCCTCAACATAGCCAACCCGCGACGCACCACCCTGGCGCACCTCGACGACGCCGAGGAGTTGCGCACGCCGGAGCGGCAGGGGCACGCCGTCGAGCTCCCCGCGCAGACCGCCAACCCCCGGCGCACGATCCTGATGGACGTACCGGTCGCGGCGGCGGTCACCGAGTAGGCACCCTCCCGGCGGGCCCACGGCCCGCCGTGCGCGAGGCGCCCGCCCCTTGCCGCGTTAGCCTGGAGCGTCAGACTCCGGCCAGCTCAGTGAGGGGCGCAAGGACACCGTGCGCATCGCCAGGTTCTCCATCGACGGCAACGTCGCGTTCGGTGCGGTCGAGGGCGAGAGCCCTCCTGGATCGACCGACGGCCTCGTGCTCGACATCATCAAGGGCATCCCGTTCGCGGACTTCGAGCTCTCCGGGACCAAGGTCCCGCTGAGCAAGGTCCGGCTCCTGCCGCCCGTGCTCCCCAACAAGGTCGTGGCCTTCGGCCGCAACTACGCGGAGCACGCCAAGGAGATGGGCGGCGAGGTGCCCGACGCCCCGTTCGCCTTCTTCAAGCCCTCCACCTCGGTGATCGGCTCCGGCGACGACATCGCGTACCCCTCCTTCTCCGAGGAGCTGCACCACGAGGCCGAGCTGGCCGTGGTCATCGGCCGGATGTGCCGTGAGGTGCCGCGCGAACGCGTCAAGGACGTGATCCTCGGCTACACCTGCGCCAACGACGTCACCGCGCGCGACGTCCAGCGGCGCGAGAAGCAGTGGGCCAGGGCCAAGGGCTTCGACTCCTCCTGCCCCCTCGGCCCCTGGGTGGAGACGGACCTCGACCCGTCCGACCTCACCATCCAGTGCACGGTCAACGGCCAACAGCGCCAGCTGGGCCGCACCAGCGAGATGATCCACTCCATCGAGGATCTGATCGTCAACATCACCGAGGCCATGACGCTGCTCCCCGGCGACGTCATCCTCACGGGCACCCCCGCGGGGGTCGGCCCGCTCAGTGTCGGCGACGAGGTCGCCGTCACCATCGAAGGCATCGGCACTCTCACCAACAAGGTGATCAAGCGTGGCTAACGCGAACTCCCCCAAGTCCTCGACTCCGCTCGGACAGGGGGTGCCCCCACGCGTACGTTTCTGTCCGTCCCCGACCGGCAACCCCCACGTGGGCCTGGTCCGCACGGCCCTCTTCAACTGGGCGTACGCCCGCCACACCGGCGGCACGTTCGTCTTCCGCATCGAGGACACCGACGCGGCCCGCGACTCCGAGGAGTCGTACGAGCAGCTCCTGGACTCGCTGCGCTGGCTGGGCTTCGACTGGGACGAGGGCCCCGAGATCGGCGGCCCCCACGCGCCGTACCGCCAGTCGCAGCGCATGGACCTCTACAAGGACGTCGCCGACAAGCTCCTGGACGCGGGCCGCGCCTACCACTGCTACTGCTCGACGCCGGAGCTGGACGCCCGCCGCGACGCGGCCCGCGCCGTCGGCAAGCCGTCCGGCTACGACGGCCACTGCCGCGACCTGAGCGCCGAGCAGAAGAGCGCGTACGAGGCGGAGGGCCGCACACCCATCGTGCGTTTCCGTATGCCCGACGAGCCGATCACCTTCACGGACCTGGTCCGCGGGGAGATCACGTACCTCCCGGAGAACGTGCCGGACTACGGCATCGTCCGCGCCAACGGCGCCCCGCTCTACACGCTGGTCAACCCGGTCGACGACGCGCTGATGGAGATCACGCACGTCCTGCGCGGCGAGGACCTGCTCTCCTCCACCCCCCGCCAGATCGCCCTCTACAAGGCGCTCACCGAGCTGGGCATCGCCAAGGAGACCCCGGCCTTCGGCCACCTCCCGTACGTGATGGGCGAGGGCAACAAGAAGCTCTCCAAGCGCGACCCCGAGTCGTCGCTGAACCTCTACCGGGAGCGCGGCTTCCTCCCGGAGGGCCTGCTGAACTACCTGTCCCTGCTGGGCTGGTCGCTCTCGGCGGACCGCGACATCTTCACCATCGAGGAGATGGTCGCCGCCTTCGACGTCACGGACGTCAACCCCAACCCGGCCCGCTTCGACCTCAAGAAGGCCGAGGCCATCAACGCGGACCACATCCGGCTGCTCGACGTGAAGGAGTTCGCCGAGCGCTGCGCCCCCTGGCTGAAGGCACCCTTCGCGCCCTGGGCGCCGGAGGACTTCGACGCGGCCAAGTGGGACGCGATCGCCCCGCACGCCCAGACCCGCCTCAAGGTGCTCTCCGAGATCACCGACAACGTCGACTTCCTGTTCCTGCCGGAGCCGGCCGTCGACGAGGCGTCCTGGACCAAGGCGATGAAGGAGGGCTCCGACGCCCTGCTCGCGACGGCCCGCGAGAAGCTCGACGCCGCCGACTGGACCTCCGCCGAGTCCCTCAAGGAGGCCGTGCTCGCGGCCGGCGAGGCCCACGGCCTCAAGCTGGGCAAGGCGCAGGCCCCGGTCCGCGTCGCCGTCACCGGCCGCACGATCGGCCTGCCCCTCTTCGAGTCCCTGGAGATCCTGGGCAAGGAGAAGTCGCTGGCCCGCATCGACGCGGCGCTGGCGAAGCTGACCGCGTAGGCGATACGCGGGAGACGGACGAGGGGCGGCATCCGCAGCGGATGCCGCCCCTTCCCACGTCCGCCGGGAGCGGCGCCGGAGGTACCGTCGGGGCATGACGATCCGAGCCGTGCTGTGGGACGTGGACGACACGATCTTCGACTACACCACGGCGGACCGCGCCGGAATGCGCGGACATCTCGCCGCCGAGGGCCTGCTCGACGAGTACGCCTCCGTCGAGCAGGCCCTCGGCCGCTGGCGCGAGCTCACCGACGAGCAGTGGGCGAGGTTCGCGGCGGGGCAGGTGGACTGGGAGGGTGGCCGCCGGGACCGGGTCCGGGCGTTCCTGGACCGGCCCCTCACCGACGCGGAGGCGGAGGGCTGGTTCGTCCGGTACCTGAGCCACTACGAGCGGGCCTGGGCGCTGTTCCCGGACGTCCTGCCCGTCCTCGACCTCCTGGCGGGCAGCCACCGCCACGCGGTGCTCTCCAACTCCAGCCTCCGTGTCCAGGACCACAAGCTGCGCGTACTCGGCGTGCGGGAGCGCTTCGAATCGGTGCTGTGCGCGGCCGAACTGGGCGTCTCCAAGCCCGCGGCGGAGGCCTTCCACACGGCCTGCGAGGCGCTGGAACTGCCACCGCACCAGGTCGCGTACGTCGGGGACCATCCGGAGATCGACGGGCGGGGCGCGGCCGACGCGGGCCTGTTCTCCGTCTGGATCGACCGCACCGGCACGGGCACCGTCACACCCCCCGGTCCGGACGCCGAGGCGGGCCCGCCGGTGCGTCCGCTCTCCCGCCCGCGCCGCATCGTCTCGCTGGCCGAACTCCCCGCGATCCTCCGGCCCGATACCCGTTTTGGAGCGCCGTCCACCTTCAGGTAATGTTCTTCCTGCGCCGCCGGAGTGCGGGCCGAAAGGTCACAGGCCGGAGGCGCAAGCTAAAACAAAAACCCCATGGGGTTGAGTTTCAGTGGCCTATGGTGTAATTGGCAGCACGACGGTTTCTGGTTCCGTTAGTCTAGGTTCGAGTCCTGGTAGGCCAGCTCGCAGAGCTTATCTGCACAAGCAGAGACCAGCTCTGCAAGGCCCCCGTTGTGTAGCGGCCTAGCACGCCGCCCTCTCAAGGCGGTAGCGCCGGTTCGAATCCGGTCGGGGGTACAGATCCTTCCCAGGGGGTCAGTCCGGGTCGCACCCGCTGACTCTCATGCAGGATCGCTAGGGCCCCCGTTGTGTAGCGGCCTAGCACGCTGCCCTCTCACGGCAGTAGCGCCGGTTCGAATCCGGTCGGGGGTACAGGTGGTCTAGACCATCATTGGGCTATGGTGTAATTGGCAACACGACGGTTTCTGGTTCCGTTGTTCTAGGTTCGAGTCCTGGTAGCCCAGCTGGATCACTCGTGATCCTCGCCCCCGTTGTGTAGCGGCCTAGCACGCTGCCCTCTCACGGCAGTAGCGCCGGTTCGAATCCGGTCGGGGGTACACATCGAAGAAGCCCTCCCCGTCCAGGGGAGGGCTTCTTCGTGTTGCGCGCCTTGCGGGCATCGAGTGCCGAGGGCATCGAGTGAGGACATCAACCCTGGCCGTTCGCTGCGGCGTTGAAGCGATCGGCAGGGGAGTCGACGGACGGTCTCAGCTGGTGCGGCGCAGGGCTTCCGACAGACGCGAGGCCGCGTCGATGATCGCCTGGGCGTGCATCCGGCCCGGGTGGCGCGTCAGCCGCTCGATCGGCCCCGACACCGAGACGGCGGCGACCACGCGGTTCGAGGGCCCGCGCACCGGCGCGGAGACGGACGCGACGCCCGGCTCCCGCTCACCGATCGACTGGGCCCAGCCCCGGCGCCGTACCCCCGACAGGGCCGTCGCCGTGAAGCGGGCGCCCTGGAGGCCGCGGTGCAGACGCTCCGGCTCCTCCCAGGCCATCAGGATCTGGGCCGAGGAGCCGGCTTTCATGGTGAGGGTCGAGCCGACCGGGACCGTGTCCCGCAGGCCCGACAGGCGCTCCGCCGCGGCGACGCAGATACGCATGTCGCCCTGGCGGCGGTAGAGCTGCGCGCTCTCGCCCGTGATGTCGCGCAGGTGCGTGAGCACCGGCCCCGCCGTCGCGAGGAGGCGGTCCTCGCCCGCGGCCGCGGCCAGCTCGGCCAGCCGGGGGCCGAGAATGAAACGGCCCTGCATGTCACGCGCCACCATCCGGTGGTGTTCAAGTGCCACGGCGAGGCGATGTGCCGTGGGTCGTGCCAGTCCGGTCGCCGCGACCAGTCCCGCGAGGGTGGCCGGACCGGACTCCAGTGCGCTCAGGACAAGGGCTGCCTTGTCCAGAACGCCGACGCCGCTACTGTTGTCCATGAAACGATACTCGCGTCTCACTCTGTGAAACGCAAGTTCAATTTTCGGTGGAACGCGCCACCCTGATACATACACGGCCCGTGGACCGACGGGCCTGGCGGAAGACGTCCGGTACCGGGGGTACGGGCGCCCGCCGCCTCGGAAATCTCTAGTTGGGCCGGCGCCTCACAGGCCGGCCGGAGGGAAAGCGATGGGTAGGACACTCGCGGAGAAGGTCTGGGACGACCACGTCGTCCGGCGCGCTGAGGGCGAGCCCGACCTTCTCTTCATCGATCTGCACCTGCTGCACGAGGTGACCAGCCCCCAGGCCTTCGACGGCCTCCGTCAGGCGGGGCGCCCCGTGCGTCGTCTCGACCTCACCATCGCGACCGAGGACCACAACACCCCCACCCTCGACATCGACAAGCCCATCGCGGATCCGGTCTCCCGGGCCCAGCTGGAGACGCTGCGCAAGAACTGCGCCGACTTCGGCGTGCGGCTGCACTCGCTGGGCGACGTCGAGCAGGGTGTCGTCCACGTCGTGGGCCCGCAGCTGGGCCTGACCCAGCCCGGCACCACGGTCGTGTGCGGTGACTCCCACACCTCCACGCACGGCGCCTTCGGCGCGCTGGCGTTCGGCATCGGCACCTCCCAGGTGGAGCACGTGCTGGCCACCCAGACACTGCCGCTGGCCCGCCCCAGGACCATGGCCATCACGGTCGACGGCGAACTGCCCGAGGACGTCACGGCCAAGGACCTGATCCTGGCGATCATCACCAAGATCGGTACCGGCGGCGGCCAGGGCTACATCCTGGAATACCGCGGCTCCGCCATCGAGAAGCTCTCGATGGAGGCCCGCATGACCATCTGCAACATGTCGATCGAGGCCGGCGCCCGCGCGGGCATGATCGCCCCCGACGAGACCACCTTCGAGTACATCGAGGGCCGCGCCCACGCCCCCCAGGGCGAGGACTGGGACGCCGCCGTCGCGTACTGGAAGACCCTGAAGTCCGACGACGACGCGGAATTCGACGCGGAGGTCGTCATCGACGCCGCCTCCCTCGCGCCGTTCGTCACCTGGGGCACCAACCCCGGCCAGGGAGCACCGCTTTCGGCGGCCGTCCCCGACCCGGCTTCGTACGAAGACGCTTCGGAGCGCCACGCCGCCGAAAAGGCCCTGGAATACATGGGGTTGACCGCCGGACAGCCGCTGCGGGACATCAAGGTGGACACCGTCTTCGTAGGTTCGTGCACCAACGGCCGTATCGAGGACCTGCGCGCCGCCGCCGCGATCGTCGGGGGCCGCAAAGTCGCCGACGGCGTACGGATGCTGGTGGTTCCCGGCTCCGCGCGCGTCGGTCTGCAGGCCGTCTCCGAGGGCCTGGACCTGGTCTTCAAGGAGGCCGGCGCCGAATGGCGGCACGCGGGCTGCTCGATGTGTCTGGGCATGAACCCCGACCAGCTGGCACCCGGCGAGCGCTCCGCGTCCACCTCCAACCGCAACTTCGAGGGCAGGCAGGGCAAGGGCGGCCGTACGCACCTGGTGTCGCCGCAGGTCGCCGCGGCCACGGCGGTACTGGGCCATCTGGCCTCCCCCGCCGACCTGTCCGACGCCGACGTTCGCACGCCCGCTGGAGTCTGAGAGCCATGGAAGCATTCACCAAGCACACCGGCCGGGCCGTCCCGCTGCGCCGCAGCAACGTGGACACCGACCAGATCATCCCCGCCCACTGGCTCAAGAAGGTGACCAGGGACGGTTTCGAGGACGGGCTCTTCGAGGCCTGGCGCAAGGACTCGTCCTTCATCCTCAACCAGAGCGAGCGCACGGGCGCCACGGTCCTGATCGCGGGATCCGACTTCGGCACCGGCTCCTCGCGCGAGCACGCCGTGTGGGCCCTGCAGAACTACGGCTTCAAGGCCGTCATCTCGTCCCGCTTCGCGGACATCTTCCGTGGCAACTCTCTCAAGAACGGCCTGCTCACAGTGGTTCTGGAGCAGAAGATCGTGGACGCGCTCTGGGAGCTCACCGAGAAGGACCCCGAGGCCGAGGTCACCGTCGACCTGGAGGCCCGTGAGGTGCGCGCCGAGGGCATCACGGCCGCCTTCGAGCTCGACGAGAACGCCCGCTGGCGGCTGCTGAACGGGCTGGACGACATCTCCATCACCCTCCAGAACGAGGCGGACATCTCCACGTTCGAGTCCAAGCGGCCCTCCTACAAGCCGCGGACCGTTCAGGTCTGACCGGAGCCGAACCCGCAGGGCTGATTCCAGCCACGCAACAGGCCTCTGTACCCCCAATCGTGGACGGTTGGGGGTACATCTGTGTGCGGTTCCGGAAGAGGGGTTCCGGCCTTTGTGATTGGCCTCAACTGCCCTTGTTTCAAGGGTCTTTGATGGGGTAGCCGAGACCCCGCAGAGCCTTGTGGAGAGGCGCGTGGGAGGCCGTCGGGAGGCGGTAGTTACCCCCTGCGCAGGCGACAACTCGCCCCAGATGGCACAATCTGTGCATGGAACACGACGGCCAACTCGACCTCTATGCGGCAGTCGCGTCCCAACTCAAGGAAGCGCACACAACGGTGCGCGCACTGCAAGTCCCGGAGGGCGTACGGATGGCGCTGACCCGGAAGCTGCTGGTCATTACGGCCGTGGCCAAACACGATCTCGCCGATGCGACAAGGCGTCTGGAGCGGTTCACGACGGACCTCGACGAGGGCCGAATCCCCGAAGAGGAACGCTGAGGAACTTGGGCGACAGTCCCAGTTCGTTGCGGCACAAGGGTGATTAGCCCGTTTCGTGTTTGATTTGCGGTATATATCTGCCTAACGTGCGAAAAAGCTTGAACACTTTCGTTCTGGCAATGTCTCCGAAGGGGAAGACGTGAACAAGGCGCAGCTCGTAGAAGCGATTGCCGACAAGGTCGGCGGGCGTCAGCAGGCCGCTGACGCGGTCGACGCCGTACTGGACGCCGTGGTGCGTGCAGTTGTCGGCGGGGACCGGGTCTCGGTCACCGGCTTCGGTTCCTTCGAGAAGGTGGACCGTCCGGCCCGTTACGCCCGTAACCCGCAGACCGGAGAGCGGGTTCGGGTCAAGAAGACCTCCGTGCCGCGTTTCCGCGCGGGCCAGGGGTTCAAGGACCTGGTGAGCGGCTCGAAGAAGCTCCCCAAGAACGACGTCGCGGTCAAGAAGGCCCCCAAGGGCAGCCTGAGCGGTGGCGCTTCCGCCACGGTCAAGAAGGCCGCGGCCAAGAAGGCCACCACCGCCAGGAAGGCGACGGGGGCCGCGAAGAAGACCACGGCCGCGGCGACGACCAGGAAGGCGACCGCGGCGAAGAAGACCTCCTCGGCGGCCGCGAAGAAGACCACCGCCACGGCCAAGAAGACGACCGCCAAGAAGACCTCGGCGGCCGCCAAGAAGACCACGGCCAAGAAGGCCACGGCCAAGAAGACCACCGCGAAGAAGGCGGCGGCGAAGAAGGCCCCCGCGAAGAAGGCGGCGGCCAAGAAGGCCCCGGCCAAGAAGTCGGCGGCCCGCAGCACCACCACCGCCAAGAAGGCCACCGCCCGCAGGTAGACAGGGGCGTAGGGCATAAACGCGCCGGGCCGGGCTCCCACGGGGGAGCCCGGCCCGCGGCGTTTTCAGAAGCTCAGAAGCTCAGAAGCTCAGAAGGCCAGAAGGCCAGAAGGCCAGAAGCTCAGAAGGTCTGCAGGGTCACCAGCGTGATGCGGCGGTCGTCCCGCTCGCCGTCGACCTCGATCCGTACGCGCTGGCCCGGACGGAGCAGTCTGAGGCCGCCCTTGTCGAACGCCGGGGCGTCGAAGGGGACGGGGGTGCCGTCGTCCAGCAGCACCTGGCCGGAGCGGGTTTCGGGGTCGTATGTGTACGCGGTCGCCTGCATGGGGGAAGAGTATGCGGTTCCCCTTGCCGGGGGAGGGGGTGTCTGGGGTCGGCGGGTACGCGCGGGCCGGTGGGGGCTGGTCGCGCCCCCGCGGCGGAGCCGCACAATGTCGCAGCCCCGCGCCTCTGAAGGGGCTCAGGCTGCTGTGAGGCGTTGGACCGCCGCTGCCGTGCGCGGGCCCACGCCCAGGGCCAGGGCCGCTCGCAGGTCCGCGCCCGTATCCACGTCCTGGCGCACGGAATCCACCGCGGGCAGGAGAAGTTCCATGGCGCCCGACGCGCGATGGCGGGCGCGGGAATCCGTTCCGAAAGCGGGAAGCAATTCGTGGCCGGGCGACGCGGCCAGGAGAGTGGTGCCGAATCCGGCGGCATCGGTGAGGAAAGCCCGGGGGAATTCGGCGGCCGAGGTGAGCACGCGGGCCAATTCCGGCGGGCGCAGCGCGGGCAGATCCGCGTTCAGGGCCGCCAGCGGAGTGTGCGGTTTTCTGGTGCGTACGACCGCCGCCGCGTGCCTCAGGGCGGCGTTCAGACCGCCCCCGGGCTCGTCCGGGACGATCCGGGCACCCAGGGCGGCCAGCTCGCGTCCGGCCAGCGCGTCGCCCGTGACTACGGCCACATCCGCGACTTCCGGGCAGGCCAGCGCCGCGGCCACCGTGTCCTGTGCGAAGGCGAGGGCGAGCCCGGGGCGCAGACCGTCGGCCGCGGTGTCCGACAGCCTGCTCTTCGCCCGCGCAAGGGCTTTGAGGGGTACGACCAAGATCCACTGCACGAGCGCTCCGTCCCTCCCTTGTCCCGTCCATTGTCCCCCGGGCACCGGGAAGGGTCCGAGGCCGGGGCGTACGGTGTTCTCGACAGACAGGCGGCCCGGGGCGACACTTGTGCGGCCCCCCAGGCCCAAGAGGAAGGTGTTCGCGTGTCCCGCCGCAGAATCGGCTTCTGGTACCGCTTCTCAGCGGTCCTCGTCAAACCGCCGCTGGTGGTTCTGATCAAGCGGGACTGGCGCGGAATGGAGAACATTCCTGCCGATGGCGGATTTATCACCGTGGTGAACCACAATTCTCACGCGGATCCGTTCGCCTACGGGCACTTTCAGTACAACACCGGCCGGGTTCCGCGTTTCCTCGCCAAGAGCGGGCTTTTCAAGAGCGGATTCGTGGGGGCGGCCATGCGGGGGACCGGGCAGATCCCGGTGTACCGCGAGAGTTCCGACGCGCTCAGCGCCTACAGGGCCGCGATCGACGCCGTGGAACGCGGGGAATGCGTCGCCTTCTATCCCGAGGCCACCCTCACCCGTGACCCCGGCCTGTGGCCGATGACCGGCAAGACGGGTGCCGCGCGGGTCGCGCTGCAGACCAGGTGCCCGGTGATTCCGGTAGCCCAGTGGGGCGCCAACCACCTGCTGGCCCCGTACGCGAAGAAGCCCGACTTCTTTCCGCGCAAGACGCACCATGTGCTCGCGGGCCCGCCCGTGGACCTCTCGCGCTTCTACGACAAGGAGATGACCCCCGGCCTCCTGAAGGAGGCGACCGAGGTCATCATGGCCGCGATCACCGCACAGCTGGAGCTGATCCGCGGGGAGAAGGCGCCGGCCACGCGCTACGACCCGCGCCAGGTGCGCATCGAGCAGCGGCGCAGGACACGGGAACAGGACGAGCAGGAAGCGCACGACGAGCACGGCAGGCTGGACGAGCAGGAAAGGACCGCACGGGAAACGGCCGTGCGGGACACGACCGAGGCAGAGCACGAAAAGGGGCACGGCAAGTGACGACATCCGGCAGGCCCGTCAAGGCGACCGTCTTCGGGACCGGATCGTGGGGCACGGCCTTCGGCATGGTGCTCGCCGACGCCGGCTGCGACGTGACGCTGTGGGGACGGCGGGCCGAGATCGCCGAAGCGGTCAACTCCACCCGCACGAACCCCGACTACCTGCCGGGCATCGAACTCCCGGAGAACCTGCGCGCCACCACGGACGCCGCAGAGGCCGCCCGCGAAGCCGACTTCACGATCCTCGCCGTGCCCTCGCAGACCCTGCGCGGGAACCTCGCCGAATGGGCGCCGCTGCTCGCGCCCGGCACGGTGCTCGTCTCCCTCATGAAGGGGGTCGAACTCGGCTCCGCGATGCGGATGAGCGAGGTGATCGAGGACGTCGCCAAGGTCGGCGCCGACCGGATCGCCGTGGTCACCGGGCCCAACCTGGCCCGTGAGATCGCCGCCCGGATGCCGGCCGCCGCCGTGGTCGCGTGCAGCGACGAAGGCGTGGCCCAGCGCCTCCAGGCCGCCTGCCACACGCCGTACTTCCGGCCGTACACCAACACCGACGTGGTGGGCTGCGAGCTGGGCGGCGCGGTCAAGAACGTCATCGGCCTCGCCGTCGGCATCGCGGACGGTATGGGTCTCGGCGACAACGCCAAGGGGTCCCTCATCACACGGGGGTTGGCGGAGACGACCCGGCTCGGGCTCAGGATGGGCGCCGAACCGCTGACGTTCTCCGGACTCGCGGGCCTGGGCGACCTCGTGGCGACCTGCTCCTCGCCGCTCTCGCGCAACCACACCTTCGGTACGAACCTCGGCCGGGGCATGACCCTCCAGGAGACCATCGCGGTCACCAAGCAGACCGCCGAGGGCGTCAAGTCCTGTGAGTCCGTACTGGACTTGGCGCGCCGGCACGGGGTCGACATGCCCATCACGGAGACCGTCGTCGAGATCGTCCACGAGGGCAAGCCGCCGGTCGTCGCCGTCAAGGAACTGATGTCACGCAGCGCCAAGCCGGAACGGCACTGAGCGACCCCGCCACCGGCCGCTGACTCGGAGCCCTACCACCGGGTACCCTCAACCCGATATGAGCACCGAGAACCTTCCCCAGAGCCCTGAGCAGCCGCCTCGCAAGCCGCGCGTGGCCGTCGTCTTCGGCGGGCGCAGCTCCGAACACGGGATCTCCATGGTCACCGCCGGAGCCGTCCTGCGGGCCATCGACCGGACCAAGTACGACGTCCTGCCGATCGGGATCACCCGGGAAGGCCGCTGGGTGCTCACCGCCGACGACCCGGAGCGGATGACGATCACCGAGCGTCGTACGCCCGAGGTCGAGGAACTCGCCGAGTCGAGCGAGGGCGGCGTGATCCTGCCCGTCGACCCCGCCAACCGCGAAGTGGTCTACAGCGAGCCGGGTTCGGTGCCCAAGGCGCTCGGCGAGGTCGACGTCGTCTTCCCGATGCTGCACGGCCCGTACGGCGAGGACGGCACCCTGCAGGGTCTGCTGGAGCTCTCCGGTGTCCCCTACGTCGGCTCGGGCGTGCTCGCCTCGGCCGTCGGCCAGGACAAGGAGTACATGAAGCGGGTGTTCACCTCCTTCGGGCTGCCGATCGGCCCGTACGTGGTGATCCGTCCCCGCGAGTGGGAGCAGGACGAGTCGGCGGCCCGCAAGAAGATCATCGACTTCGCTGGGGAGCACGGCTGGCCGCTCTTCGTGAAGCCCGCGCGCGCCGGTTCGTCGATCGGCATCACCAAGGTCGAGGACCTGTCCGGCCTCGACGAGGCGATCGCGGAGGCCCAGCACCACGACCCGAAGATCCTCGTGGAGGCGCTGCTGCGCGGTCGCGAGATCGAGTGCGGGGTCCTGGAGTTCGAGGACGGGCCCCGGGCCTCGGTGCCGGCCGAGATCCCGCCGGTGCAGTCGCACGCCTACTACGACTTCGAGGCGAAGTACATCGACTCGACGCCCGGTATCGTGCCCGCCCCGCTGACTGCCGAGCAGACCACCGAGATCCGGCGCCTGGCCGTCGACGCCTTCGAGGCCGCCTCCTGCGAGGGGCTGGTCCGCGCGGACTTCTTCCTCACCGAGGACGGCGAGTTCGTGATCAACGAGATCAACACGATGCCCGGCTTCACGCCGATCTCCATGTACCCCAAGATGTGGGAGGCGACCGGAGTCCCGTACCCGGAACTGGTCGACCGCCTGATCCAGGCAGCCCTCCGCCGACCGACGGGCCTGCGCTGAATCTCCTCGCCTTCACGGGCACGGGCACGGGCTTTGGCTTTCAGGGGCGCGGGGAACCGCGCAACACCAGCCACGACGCACCCGCACCCGACCACGAACCGACCGGGGTCCTCAGTCCGCGATCCCCTTGGGAATCGCGGACTTGATGGCCCCGGCCAGATCGACGAGAACAGAGGACGTGTCCCGCCCGGAGGGGACGGTCACCTCCACATACACGCGCCGCTGCGCGGAGGTGAAGCGGGTCACCCCGCCCTCCCGCTTCTCCATCAGCCAGTCGACCTCGTTCACGACCCCGCCGATCGCCGCGGGGTCGTCACCGTTGGCCACCTTGGGGTCGACCATCTTCGCGGGCCGCGACACCCCGCAGCGCAGTATGATCGCCGGGCTTCCCCAGCCCGCGGTCAGTGCTGACCGGGGCTCGGGATCCTCCCGATCGAGGCCGTCCACCTTCCGTGGCAGCGACTTGTCCAGGTTCTGGCACAGCTTGGTGGCCTTCGTACCCGGACTGGGAACCGAGGCCGGGATGTTGTCGTCTGCTGAGGAGCAGCCAGTGGCAGCGATCAGCAGGACGAGGGCTGGCAGCCCGACCAAAGAAGCACGCCGGTGAGGGAAGAAGTCCACCGGCCCAGCGTAGACGGGGGCTACAGGTGCACGACCGGGCAGGTCAGGGTGCGGGTGATGCCGTCCACTTGCTGGACCTTGGCGACCACCATGCGACCGAGTTCGTCGACTGTGTCGGCTTGGGCCCGCACGATCACGTCGTACGGCCCTGTCACGTCCTCGGCCTGGATCACCCCCGAAATCTTGCTGATCGTCTCGGCGACGGTCGACGCTTTGCCGACCTCCGTCTGGATCAGGATGTACGCCTGTACCACGGAACCTCCAGGGCGGCCACGAGGATCATGTGGGGAAAAGGAACGCCACGGTATCGCGTCGCCGCACGCCACGGGGAGACCCGCGGGGGCGGGGGCTTGCGCGTTGGGGTACACGGCTCGCACAGGTTGACGGTTGACTCGACGGTACCGAGGTACGGGACGGCCCGCGACCGGGCGCCCGCCCGAACGATCAGCCCGCACGCACGATCCGGCCGGGCGACCGCACGAACGGACCGGCCGCACACACGAACAGAAGGCAACGCGCCTCATGGGCACGAAGGGAACAGGTGAGACTCGGTGAAGGGAACCGTGGGCGAGCTGGGGGAGTTCGGGCTCATCAAGGAGCTCACCTCCCGGCTCACCACCACCCCGGCGGTACGCGTCGGGCCGGGTGACGACGCGGCCGTGGTGGCCGCCCCCGACCGCAGGGTCGTGGCGAGCACCGACATCCTCCTGGAGGGGCGCCACTTCCGGCGCGACTGGTCCACGGCGTACGACGTCGGGCGCAAGGCGGCCGCGCAGAACCTCGCGGACATCGCCGCCATGGGCGCGGTGCCGACCGCGCTGCTCCTCGGCCTGGTCGTCCCGGCCGAACTGCCCGCCACCTGGCCCTCCGAGCTGATGGACGGCCTGCGCGACGAGTGCCAGGTCGCGGGCGCCGCGGTGGTCGGCGGAGACGTCGTACGCGGCGACACGATCACGGTGGCGATCACCGCGCTCGGCGACCTGCGCAACCACGAGCCGGTCACCCGGGGCGGCGCACGGCCCGGCGACGTGGTGGCCGTGACCGGCTGGCTGGGCTGGTCCGCGGCCGGGCACGCCGTGCTCTCCCGTGGCTTCCGCTCGCCGCGCGCCTTCGTCGAGGCCCACCGCCGCCCGGAACCGCCGTACCACGCGGGCCCCGCGGCGGCCGGGCTCGGCGCGACCTCCATGACGGACGTCAGCGACGGGCTGATCGCCGACCTCGGGCACATCGCCGAGGCCAGCAAGGTGCGCATCGACATCCGCTCCGGCGCCGTCGACATCCCCACGCAGATGAACGACATCGGACAGGCCGTCGGCGTCGACCCGATCCAGTGGGTGCTCACCGGCGGCGAGGACCACGCGATCGTCGCGACCTTCCCGGCGGACGTGAAACTGCCCGCCCGCTGGAAGGTGATCGGCGAGGTCCTCAATCCGTCGGCGCTGCCCCAGGTCACCGTCGACGGGGCGCCCTGGACCAGCAAGGGCGGCTGGGACCACTTCGGGGACATCGAGTCATGAGCACACCTCCGGGCGGCACCCGGCCCGTCCCGCCCCGCGTGCTGACGGTCGCGGGTTCCGACTCCGGCGGCGGGGCCGGGATCCAGGCGGACCTGAAGACCATGCTCGCGCTCGGCGTGCACGGCATGAGCGTGCTCACCGCCGTCACCGCGCAGAACTCCCTCGGCGTCCAGGGCGCCTGGGAGCTGCCGGTGGAGGCGGTGAGCGCCCAGTACCGCAGTGTGGTCGACGACATCGGCGTCCAGGCGGTCAAGACCGGCATGCTCTCCTCCGCCGAACTCGTCGAGGCCGTCGCCGAGTTGATCGGCGGCACCGACGCGCCCGTGGTCGTCGACCCGGTCGGGGTCTCCAAGCACGGCGACTCCCTGCTGGCCGCGTCCGCACTGGACTCCGTACGGACGAAGCTGCTTCCGGTGGCTACGGTGGCGACCCCGAACCTGGACGAGGTGGCCCAGCTCACGGGTGTGACGGTCGAGTCGGAGGACGGGATGCGGCGGGCGGCGGCGGCCGTGCTGTCGTACGGGCCGGCCTGGGCGCTGATCAAGGGCGGTCACCTCAGCGGGGACGCGGTGGACTTCCTCACCGACGGCTCCGACGAGCTGTGGCTGCGCGCGCCCCGGTTCGACAACCGGCACACCCACGGCACGGGGTGCACGCTCGCCAGCGCGATCGCCTCGGAGCTGGCGAAAGGGGGGTCGGTACCGGACGCGGTCGTGGCGGCGAAGGAGTACGTCACCGGGGCGATCGAGGCCGGGTTCGCGCTCGGGGCCGGGATCGGCCCGGTCCGTCACGGGTGGCGGCTCACCTGAGCGGCGGCACAACCATGCAGCGCTGAGCAGCTGAGCGGCGCTGAGGAACAGCAAAAAGCCGGTCCTCCGTGAGGGGGACCGGCTTTGAGCGGTGGACCAGCAGTGGCTGCGCGCTGTTGCAGAGCGATCAGCGCGAGACCTTGCCGGCCTTGATGCACGAGGTGCAAGCGTTGACGCGCTTCGGCGTCCCGCTGACCACGGTACGGACGCGCTGGATGTTCGGGTTCCAGCGACGGGACGTACGGCGGTGCGAGTGCGAGATGCTGTTGCCGAAGCTCGGCCCCTTGCCACAGACGTCGCAGTTGGCAGCCACGGGTCACTCCAAAGACTTCAGATGCTCTTACGGTGGATCCCGGCATGCCGAGATCAAGATCGTAGGATCTGAGTGGCGCTGCCAGGGGGAAGGCCCGATCAGATCGGGCAACCGGAGCAGCATACAACGACTGCGTCCGTACAACGAAACTACCATGTCCCGCGCGACGTCCCTCCCGGCGCCCTCTTCCGGCGGGCACCCCACCTGGGTCTACGCTGCGTCGGACGTTCGGCTGCTCAAGGAGGCGCAGGTGCCGCAGGTGCCGCAGACATTGGACGCATCCGCGGTACGCGCCTGGTGCGGACTCGCGCTGGAGGCCCTGGGCCGCGCGCGCGAGGAGATCGACGCGATCAATGTCTATCCCGTCGCGGACGGGGACACCGGTACCAACCTCTATCTGACCGTCGAGTCGGCGGCCGCGGCGGTCGAGGCGGTCTTCGCGGCGCACGCCGCCGTCTCCGGCGGCACCGGGGGGCCCGATACCTTTCCCCGCGGGCCCGAGGTCGAGCGGCCCACGCTCGCCGACGCGGTACGGGCCATGGCGCACGGCGCTCTCATCGGGGCCAGGGGGAACTCCGGGACGATCCTCGCGCAGCTCCTGAGGGGCATGGCACAGGTGCTCGCCGCCGACGGCGACCCCGTACACACCGACGGCCGGGGCCTGCGGCTCGCCCTGCGGTACGCGGCCGACGCGGCCCGGCAGGCGGTCGCGCACCCGGTCGAGGGCACGGTCCTCACGGTCGCCTCCGCCGCCGCCGACGCCGCCTCGGGCGCCGAGGGGGACTGCGCGGTGGTCGCGCGGGCCGCGTACGAGGGAGCGCGGGCGGCGCTCGCGGCGACTCCCGGGCAGCTGGCGGTCCTGGAGCGGGCCGGAGTGGTCGACGCGGGCGGACGCGGACTCGTGGCCGTGCTGGCGGCGCTGGTGGAGACGTTCACCGGCGAGGCCCCCGCCGTGGGAGCGGTCCCGGTGCTCGCGTCCCACGCGCGCGTGGAGGCGGCGGACGCGCAGTGCGCGGACGGCGGCCCCGCTCCCGCTCCGGAGGAGGAGAGCGGCCCGGCGTTCGAGGTGATCTACCTCCTGGAGGCGGACGACAGAGCCGTGGCGCGACTGCGCGACCGGCTCGACGCCCTCGGGGACTCGCTCGTCGTGGTCGGCGGGGACGGACTGTGGAACGTGCATGTGCACGTCGACGACGCGGGCGCGGCCGTCGAGGCGGGCGTCGAGGCCGGCCGCCCGCACCGGATCCGGATCACGCACTTCGGGCCGGCCGACGCGCACACCACGGGTTCGACCGTCCGACCGGTCCGGGAGAGGGCACAGCGCGCGGTCGTGGCCGTCGTCCCCGGAGAAGGCCTCGCGCGGCTGTACGCGGAGGCCGGAGCCACCACCGTCCTCGCGCGCCCCGGAGAGCCGCCGGCCAGCGGAGAACTGGTCGAGGCGGTACGGCGGGCCCACGCGCTCGAAGTGGTCCTGCTGCCGAACGACGCCGAGCTGCGCCACACGGCCGCCGCGGCGGCCGAGCAGGCCCGTACCGAGGGCGTGCGGGTCGCGCTGATCCCCACGCGCTCCGCGGTGCAGGGGATCGCCGCGCTCGCCGTGCACGAGCCGGAGAGACGTTTCGACGAGGACGTGGTCGCGATGACCTCGGCGGCGGGCGCGACCCGCTACGCCGAGGTGGAGGTCGCGGAACGCCAGTCCTGGACCATGGCAGGCATCTGCCAGGCCGGCGACGTCCTCGGCCTCATCGACGGTGACGTGGCCGTGATCGGCTCCGACGTCACGGCCACCGCCGAGTCGGTCCTGAACCGGATGCTCTCGGCGGGTGGCGAGATGGTCACCCTGGTCCTGGGCGACGAGGCCCCCGACACGATCGCGGACCACCTGGAAGCCCGGGTCCGCGAGTCCTACCTGGCCGTGGACACGGTCGTGTACCGCGGCGGCCGCCAGGGAGCACTGCTGCTGATCGGCGTGGAGTAACCCCGCCGACCACACCCCGAAAGGGGCGCGGGGAACGGCGCAGTCTTTGGCTTTTCGGGGGCGCGGGGAACGGCGCAGTCTTTCGCCCTCCAGGGGCGCGGGGAACGGCGCGACCAGCCACAGCGGACCCGCACCCGAAATCCGCCGCTCAGCCCCCTTCCACCGCCCGCAACAACCGCTCCGCCTCGGCAAGACGAGCACCCACGAGCTCGTCGGCACCGACACCGACATCAGCGCCGGCGCCGGGACCGGCATACGCGGAAAGCACCGCCCGAGCCCGCGCCCCCGCCCACCCCGGATGGTCGAGGTCGGCCTCCAGCCACCCGGCGGCAAGCTGCGCCCCCGTCCGGTCGTGGAGAGCGTCCTCACCGAGCGAGAGGAACCCGGAGACAGCCAGAGTGAGATGGGCCAGCGCCTCCTCGAACAGGGCACGGATCGCCTCGTCCTCGGCGTCGTCGGGTACGGAACGGGCGACCAGGTCACCGAACTGCCGATGCGTGTGGGCGAGTTCGGACACGAGCAGCTCACGGGCCCCGTCGTCCTCGAACACACCGTCCTCGAACACACCGTCCTCGGACACCCCGCCCTCGGACACGGCGGCCTCGCACACACTGACCGCCCTGCCCATCAACTCCCGCGCCGCGTCGAGCCCGGTACCCTCCGGCCGCTCGGAGCCAGCGGCCTCCTCGGCGTCCCGCCCGCGCACCGCGAGCCACGCGCGGGCCCGCAGCGAGCGGATCAGCCCGGGGGCGTTGCCGAGGGTTCCCCACAGATCACCGGCGCGCTCGTAGGCCCGCTCCGCCTCGGAAAGCAGCCCCGCCTGGCTGAGCGCCTCCGCGGCGAGGTGGGCGAGCGTCGCGTGGTCCTGCTGCTCGGGCCACTGCCGGGCGATGTCGGCGGCCCGGAGCCAGTGCTCGGCGGCCTCGCGGTGCTCACCGAGCTCGGTGAGACAGTCGCCGAGCCACCACCGGGTCTGCACGATCGCCTCGTCGCCGTGCGTCCGCGCGCTCAGTTCGGGCAGCGCCGACTCCAGGACCTCCGCGGCCTCCGCCCACCGCTCCTGGCGCAGCAGAAGGCCGCCCAGCTGATGCCGTGCCCAGGCGCCCAGCGTGGCGCTCTCGCCGCCCTCGTCGGCCCAGTGCGACGCCTCCAGGGCGTGATCGGCCGCGGCCCCGAACCGCCCGGTGGCGCCGAGTATCTCGGCCAGCTGGAGATGCAGCTGGGCATGGCCGGTCGCCTCCATGAAGGGCGCCCCGTGCTCCAGCGCGGCCCTGGCGGCCCGCTCGGCGGCCTCGGCGTCGCCCAGGTGGCGCGCGAGCCCGGTCAGCCTGGCCTCGTACTCCACCGCGAACCAGGGCACCCCGGCCGCGACGAACTCCTCCGAGGCCCGTGTGAGCAGCTCCGCGGCGGTCTCCGCGTCTCCGGAGAGCGCCGCCAGCTCCCCGAGCATCGCCTGTGCCTCCGCCGCGCGCGCGGCGACCAGCACGTCGTCCCCGGCGCCCGGCCCGGCGAGGGCCAGCAACTCCCGGGCGGCGGTCTCCGCGGCGGCCCGAGCCTTCGGTCCCCGCCGCGGTCCTTCGCCCGCCCCGGCTCCGTTCGTCTCCGCCGCCTCGTGCACCCGCTGCAGCAGGATCCGGGCCCGCCCGACCAGCACGGAAGCGGCCTGCCGGAGTCCGGTCGCGTCCTCCGCGAAGAGCGCGAGCACCAGCTCGTACGGCTCCGAGGCCGCGGCCAGTGCCTCCTGGCTGCGGCCGGACAGGGCCAGTGCGTACGCTCCACGCGCGCGTGCCGCCAGGGCCTCGCCCGGGTCGCCCGCCTCCTCGTACAGCTCGGCGGCGCGGGCGAACAGCTCCACACCCTCGGGGCCGAGACCCATCGCCTCGTGATCGGTCATCTCCGCCCGGTCGCGAAGGGTCAACTCCTCGGCCCCGGCCTCCTCGTCCCCGACGGCCTCGGCGACCGCCGCCCAGGCCGCGACGGACTCCGGATGCAGCGCCGCGGCGAGCCGCCGGGCCTCGGTGAGCAGCGCGGGCAGTGCGGGCAGATCCGGTCCCGCATCGGCGTCGGCGTCGGTGTCGGTGTCGGTCTCGGGAGTCGGCACGGGCCGCACCGGAGCGGGGACGGTCGGCACCGCCCGTACGCCCAGCGGCAGGCGGTCCACCAGCGGCCGCTGGTCCATGCGCTGCCGGACGCGCTCGCTCACCCGCGTCGTGCCGTTGCGCTCGTCGAAGCGCCCGGCCAGGGAAAGGGCCTCCACGCGCGCGTGGACGGCGAGTTCGGACGCGGTCCAGGCACGTCCGGCCGGACCGGGCACGGTCTGTGTGTCGAACCCGAGGGACGTCAGCCGGTCCGCCAGCAGGGCGACCACGGCCAGGAAGCCCATCCGGCTGCGCGGCTCGCCGCTGTCCGTGAAGTACGCGGGCCGCTCCGCGAGCAGCTCCAGGGCGCGCGCCTCGTTGCCGGTGAGCGCGCAGAACTCCACGTGGTCCGCGTACGCGCCGCGCATGCTCTCCATGGAGCGCACGAGCCGGAAGCCGCGCAGGTGGTGGGCGCGTGCCTCGTCCGTGCGGCCGAGCCGCAGCAGGGGCAGCAGCGAGGCCGCGAGGACGGCATGCGGTTCGTGGGCGCACGTGTACTCGCCCTCCAGCACCGGTCGCCACAGCTCCAGCGCCTCGGCGTCCGCGCCCCGCTCGGCCCGCCAGCCGCCCTGCTCGCACAGCTCACAGGCGTGGCAGTCGGCCATCCGGTCCCGGTCCGCGGCCAGCCACGCCGCGTACGCGCGCTCGGCCCGCGCCAGGTCACCGACCTCCCTGGCCACGCTGAACTCGGCGCCGCGCACGGCCCGTTCGGAGTGGCCGGCGAGCCGGTAGCGGTACTCCATCTCGCCGAGCCACTTCTCTATGGAGGCGAGCGGTATGTGCGGCTGGCCGAGCATCCCCGAGGACACCCACTTGAAGACCCAGTGCAGGGAGTGGATCTCGTACTCGTCGAAGTCCTCGGGCCGTTCGTCCCACATGCGCAGCAGGCGCGCGAAGGGGACGAACATCCGGTCCTTCTCGGAGCTGTAGTTGTAGACCTTCAGCTGGTGGCCGAGCGCCTCGATCACCGCGAGCGGGATGTTCAGCTTCTCGGCCTCGACGAGCAGCTGCTCCGCGCGCGCGTTGCGGGCGGGACCCTCAGGCTGCTCGTAGTTGTCCTGCATCGCCCGGCGCAGCGCGTCGAAGTCCAGGTCCGTGGGCTCGCTCATCGGTGGCCCTCCTCCGGGGGGTCGTTGTGGGTGGCCCACTCCAGGAGGCCCAAGAACGAGCGGTTCAGCAGCGCCGAGTCCGCGGGCCGCAGGGGACGCTGGGCCATCAGCAGGGCCTGTCCGTAGAGCGACTCCGTGGCCGTGCCGATCAGTTCCCGGTCGTCGAGCGAACTGATCCGCCGGATCAGCGGGTTGAGGTGGTTGAGCACCAGCCGCGCGCGGGGGGCACTGCCGCGCAGCGAGCCGAGGATGCCCGCCCACAGGTCGTCGGCCTGCTCCTCGGCGTCCGCGCGGGCCTGCTCGTGGCGGGCCGCCCGGTCGTCCAGGTGCAGCGCGGGCACGGAGACCGGGTGGAAGGCCCGCAGGACGACATCGCACCCCAGTGGGTCGAGCTTCGCCCGCGCGGCCCCCAGGAAGGCCGCCACGGCCAGCTCCACGGCCGGGTCGACCGCGTCCAGGTGCGCGGTCACCGTGTCGGCGTCCAGCTCCGCCACGACCGTCCCCGGGCGCACGGAGGGCAGCGCCTCGATCAGTTCGCTGTCGTACGTGTAGCCGCCGTTGACGACGCCCACGCCCTGGGCGGACGCGATCGGCGCGACCTGCCGGTACTCCTCCACGGTCCGGGTGAAGTGCACCACCGGGTGCCGCCGCGCGAACTCCTCAAGGGACAGCGGCCCGTCGGTGGTCTCGAACGGCAGCCACGGCAGCATCGTGCGCAGCATCTCGCGGTCGTGCCGCGCCAGGGACTTCACCCCCAGGTGGTGCACCGCGAGGAAGGCGGCGAGGCGCTCCGGATCACCGGCCGCGAGCCCCGTCAGCCAGGACCGTATCCGCTCGCCCAGCGCCTCCCGTACGCCCGCCAGGGTCTCGTCCTCGTACAGCGACTCCCGGGACGCGGTGGGCCGCAGGCTGTCCGTGTCCAGCACGCAGCGCACGAAGAACGCCCAGTCGGGCAGCAGCTGTTCGGCCCGCTCGGTGAGCAGCATGCCCTTCAGATGCACCCGGTGACCGGCGCGCTGGGCGGGGCTCACCGCGGACGGCAGCACGTACGCCACTCCGCGGATCCCGGCCAGCGGCACGTTCAGCTCGATCGAGTCCAGCGGTGTGAACCCGAACAGGTCGTGGCAGTGCCGGGCGAGGGCGACCCGCCGGGCGGCGGGACCGGGATACGACCGGTCCCAGGGCGCCGGCAGATCCGCCACCGCCTCCCCGCCCACCCGGATGTCGTACGGCAGCAGCGAACCGAAGTCCCGGGCCAGCGACAGCACCCGCTCCTCCGCCAGCCAGTCGGCGGCGCCCGGACGGGCCTCCAGGTACACGGTGGTGCCCGGTTCGGCACGGGCCTCGGGCGGCAGCGTACGGACCCGGTAGGAGCCGTCGTCGCTCGCCGTCCACTCCACGGGCGGGGCGTCCGGCAGGCGCGCGCTGCGGCTGACCACCCGGATGCGCTCGGCGACCACGAAGCAGGCGAGCAGGCCGATGCCGAACTGGCCCAGGAAGTCGGAACGGGCCGACTCCAGGCCGTCCGCCCGCTTGGAACTGCGGCCGATGGTCGCCAGGAGGCTGTGCACGTCCTCCTCGGTGAGCCCGATCCCGGAGTCCTCGACGCGCAGGGTGCCGCCCTCGGCGAACAGCCGCACCAGGGCGGGCGCGTCCGGCTGCTCCGCGCGCCGGGCGGTGATCGCGTCCACGGCGTTCTGCAGCAGTTCGCGCAGATAGACCCTGGGACTGGAGTAGAGGTGATGGGAGAGAAGGTCCACGAGGCCGCGCAGGTCGACCTGGAACGTATGGGGTGACTCGGATGCCGGAGAGGGCTGTGAGGTCTGGGAATCCATCGTCGCTGCGCCGGTGGGGGGACGTGCGACGGCGCGGGGTCGGGCGGTCCCGGAACGAGGCGACCGCGAACAGTGCCGGAGGCGGCCATGGTAGGCCCCGAACGAGCCGTCTGACCAGCGGATTTCCAGGACGTATACGGCATTGTCAGTGGTGTGGTGTGCAATGGATCTCGTGCCCGCGCTCGAAGAACCACTGAAGAAGGTGCTCGGACCCGCCACCGCGAAGGTGATGGCCGAGCACCTCGGACTGCACACCGTCGGCGATCTCCTGCACCACTATCCGCGCAGATACGAGGAGCGCGGGCAGCTCACCCACCTCGCGGACCTGCCCCTGGACGAGCACGCGACGGTGGTCGCGCAGGTCGCCGACGCCCGCCTGCTCACGTTCGCCTCGGCCAAGGCCCCCCGCGGCAAGGGCCAGCGCCTCGAAGTGACCATCACGGACGGCAGCGGCCAGCTCAAGCTGGTCTTCTTCGGCAACGGCGTGCACAAGCCCCACAAGGAGCTCCTCCCCGGCACGCGCGCGCTCTTCGCGGGCAAGGTCTCCGTCTTCAACCGCCGCCTCCAGCTGGCCCATCCGGCGTACGAGCTGCTGCGCGGCGAGGACGCGGACGAGACGGTGGACACCTGGGCCGGAGCGCTCATCCCGCTCTACCCCGCCACCGCCAAGCTGGAGTCCTGGAAGATCGCCAAGGCCGTGCAGACGGTGCTGCCGAGCGCGCAGGAGGCCCTCGACCCGCTGCCCGAGCCGCTCCAGGCCGGCCGGAGCCTGGTCTCCCTGCCCGAGGCCCTGCTGAAGATCCACCGGCCGCACACCAAGGCGGACATCGAGGACGCCCGCTCCCGCCTCAAGTGGGACGAGGCCTTCGTCCTCCAGGTGGCCCTGGCCCGCCGCCGCCACGCGGACTCCCAACTGCCCGCCGTGGCAAGGCGGCCCAAGCCGGACGGGATGCTGTCCGCCTTCGACGCCAAGCTCCCCTTCACCCTCACCGACGGCCAGCAGAAGGTCTCCAAGGAGATCTTCGACGACCTGGCCACCGAGCACCCGATGCACCGGCTGCTGCAGGGGGAGGTCGGATCGGGCAAGACCATGGTGGCCCTGCGCGCCATGCTCGCCGTGGTCGACGCGGGAGGGCAGGCGGCGATGCTCGCGCCCACCGAGGTGCTCGCCCAGCAGCACCACCGGTCGATCACCGAGATGATGGGGGAGCTGGCCGAGGGCGGCATGCTCGGCGGGGCCGAGACCTCCACGAAGGTGGTGCTGCTCACCGGCTCCATGGGCATGGCCGGCCGCCGGCAGGCCCTGCTCGACCTGGTCACCGGCGAGGCGGGGCTCGTGATCGGCACGCACGCGCTGATCGAGGACAAGGTGCAGTTCCACGACCTGGGCCTGGTCGTGGTGGACGAACAGCACCGGTTCGGCGTCGAGCAGCGCGACGCACTGCGCGGCAAGGGCAAGCAGCCCCCGCATCTCCTCGTGATGACCGCCACACCCATTCCTCGCACGGTCGCCATGACCGTCTTCGGCGACCTGGACACCTCGGTCCTGGACCAGCTCCCCGCCGGACGCTCGCCCATCGCCAGTCATGTCGTCCCGGCCGCCGACAAGCCCCACTTCCTCTCGCGCGCGTGGGAGCGCGTGCGCGAGGAGGTGTCCAACGGCCATCAGGCGTACGTGGTCTGCCCCCGCATCGGCGACGAGGACGACGACCCGAAGAAGAAGGGCAAGAAGAAGCCTTCGCCCGAGGACGAGGCCGAGAAGCGCCCGCCCCTGGCCGTCCTCGAAGTCGCCGACCAGCTCGCCAAAGGCCCGCTCCAGGGGCTGAAGGTCGAAGTGCTGCACGGCCGGATGCCTCCGGACGAGAAGGACGCCGTGATGCGCCGCTTCGCCGGCGGGGAGACGCACGTCCTGGTCGCCACGACGGTCATCGAGGTCGGCGTGAACGTGCCGAACGCCACAGCGATGGTGATCATGGACGCCGACCGGTTCGGCGTGTCCCAGCTCCATCAGCTGCGTGGCCGGGTGGGCCGTGGTTCCGCCGCCGGGCTGTGCCTGCTCGTCACCGAGATGCCGGAGGCGAGCCCGGCCCGCCAGCGGCTGACCTCGGTGGCCTCGACCCTCGACGGTTTCGAGCTCTCCCGTATCGACCTCGAACAGCGACGCGAGGGCGATGTCCTCGGCCAGGCCCAGTCCGGGGCCCGCACCTCGCTGCGGATGCTGACCGTCATCGAGGACGAGGAGATCATCGCCGAGGCCCGCGAGGAGGCGACCGCGGTGGTGGCCGCCGATCCTGAACTCGACGGTCTTCCCGCCCTGCGCACGGCACTCCAGGCGCTGCTGGACGAGGAGAGGGAGCAGTACCTGGAAAAGGGCTGAGAGGTTCCGTCCCCCGGGGCTGAGCCCCGGACCCCCGCGTCGGCCTGAACGGCCTCGTCCTCGAACGCCGGACGGGCTGAAAACGGGGGAGTACCCCCGCCTCCCACCCGAGCGCGAGCGCGCCAAAAGCAAGGCGAAGCCGGCTTTTCAGGGGCGCGGGGAACGGCGCGGCCAGCCCCGGGCGACCCGCACCCGCCAACCCAGCCCACCAGTCCAGGGGCGCGGCCCCGCTCCGCAAGGGGCGCGGGGAACGGCGCGGGCAAGCGCAGCGGACCCGCACCCGCCCACCACGCAAACCACCCCCCACCTGCCAGACTGACCCCGTGACCACCCCCTCCAGCAAGGACCCGCGATGACCCGCGTGATCGCCGGCACAGCAGGCGGACGACGTCTGGCAGTCCCGCCGGGCACCGGCACAAGGCCCACCTCCGACCGCGCCCGCGAGGGTCTCTTCTCCACCTGGCAGTCCCTGCTCGGCGGCCCTCTGGAAGGCGACCGCGTCCTCGACCTGTACGCCGGCTCGGGCGCCGTCGGCCTGGAGGCGCTGAGCCGCGGCGCCGGACACACCCTGCTCGTCGAGGCCGACGCCCGCGCGTCCCGCACGATCCGCGAGAACGTGAAGTCGCTGGGCCTGCCCGGCGCCGAGGTGAGGTCCGGCAAAGCGGAACAGATCATCCGCACCGGCGCCCCGGAAGCCCCGTACGACCTGGTGTTCCTCGATCCGCCGTATGCCGTCACGAACGACGATCTTCGGGAGATCCTGCTCACACTCCGTGCGGGGGGCTGGCTCGCGGGCGAAGCGCTCGTCACCGTTGAACGCAGTACAAGAGGCGGCGAATTCCGATGGCCGGACGGCTTTGAGGCACTGCGCTCCCGTCGCTACGGCGAGGGAACGTTTTGGTACGGTCGCGCCGCCTCTACGTGCGAAGACGCACGATGACCGGACCGGAGAGCGAGGGATCTGTAGTGCGCCGCGCCGTCTGTCCCGGGTCGTTCGACCCGATTACCAACGGACATCTCGACATCATCGCCAGAGCCTCCAAGCTGTACGACGTCGTGCACGTCGCGGTGATGATCAATCAGTCCAAGAAGGGCCTCTTCGAGATCGAGGAGCGCATCGACCTGATCCGCCAGGTCACCGCCGAATTCGGGAACGTCGAGGTGGAGTCCTTCCACGGACTGCTCGTCGACTTCTGCAAGGAGCGCGACATCCCGGCCATCGTCAAGGGCCTGCGCGCGGTCAGCGACTTCGACTACGAGCTGCAGATGGCCCAGATGAACAACGGCCTCTCCGGCGTCGAGACCCTCTTCGTGCCGACCAACCCCACCTACAGCTTCCTCTCCTCCTCGCTGGTCAAGGAGGTCGCGACCTGGGGCGGAGACGTCTCCCACCTGGTCCCGCCGCTGGTCCTCGGGGCACTCACGGAACGCCTCAAGAAGGACTGAGAGGCGACCGGAAGACGACTGACGGGCGCCCGGCGGGTATTCGTGGGCCTGACAGTGCGTCATCCGGTGTCGGGCGGGGCGGGAGTGGTCGTACAGTCGAACCGTCCGTCTCCATCACAGCTGTAGAGAGTGGCGAGCACACGGTGGACGTGCAGAAGAAGCTCGATGAGATCGTCTCGGCGGTCGGAAGCGCCCGTTCGATGCCCATGTCGGCCTCGTGCGTGGTCAACCGCGCCGAGCTGCTCTCCCTGCTCGAAGAGGTGCGCCAGGCACTGCCCGGCTCGCTGGCCCAGGCCGAGGAGCTGATCGGCGGCCGGGAGCAGATGGTCGAGCAGGCCCGTCTGGAGGCCGAGCGGATCGTCGAGTCCGCCCACGCCGAGCGCGGCTCGCTGATCTCCGACACCGAGGTCGCCCGCCGCTCGCAGAACGAGGCCGACCGGATCCTGTCCGAGGCCCGCAAGGAGGCCGAGGACGTGCGCGCCGAGGCCGACGAGTACGTCGACTCCAAGCTCGCCAACTTCGAGGTCGTGCTCACCAAGACCCTCGGTTCGGTCGGCCGCGGCCGCGAGAAGCTCCTCGGCACCGGGCCCGGCACCGACGAGCAGGGCTACGAGGACGAGGACGCTCCCGAGCGCAGCCATGACCCGGAGACCCTGCGCCGCAACGCCGACGAATACGTCGACGTCAAGCTCGGTGCCTTCGAGGCCGTCCTCGCCAAGACCCTGGACGCCGTCGGCCGCGGCCGGCAGAAGCTGCACGGCCGGATCGCCAGCGACGACCTGAGCGACCTGGGCGCCTTCGGGGAGGACGGGACGACGGGGCAGCACACCACGGACGCCGAGTACCTGGACGGCCTCGCGGAGATCCCCGAGCAGTCCGCCCGGCCGCGGGCCGCCGAACAGCCCCAGCCGCCGGCGGAGCTGCCCCACCAGCAGCAGTACGGGCAGCAGGACGCCTACGCCTACCAGCAGCAGCCCGCCGACCCGTACGGCTACCAGCAGCAGTACGCGCAGCAGGACGGATACGGCTACCAGCAGAACGCCGACCCGTACGCCGCGTATCCGCAGCAGGGCTACGACCAGCAGGCCGCGTACGACCAGAGCGGGCAGCAGCAGGCGTACGGCCAGGCCCCGCAGACGCCCCAGCCGCACGAGAACGCGCTCGACGAGACCAGTCTCTTCGACACCACCATGATCAGCGCGGAGCAGTTGCGGGCGTACGAACAAGGACGCTGACCGAGGCGCCGACGGGGGTGCCGGCAGGGGTGCCGGTACCGGATTGGGCCGTGAGCGAAAGGTCCAGTATCCTGGCTCTTCGGTCGTGTGCACGTCCGCGATCAACGCTGCCCGGGAAACATCGAGGGCAGTACCCCGAGTTTCGAGATCGAAAGCAGGAATGGCTCTGAACGCCCGCCTCGACCACCGCAATCCTCTCGTGTTCGACACACACGAGCTGGGGCGGCGTCCCGGTGCGCTGCAGCGCCTGACCCGCGAGATCGACGCTCCCAAGGACCTCGGTCTGCAGGGAGTCATCGGAGTGCCGGAAGGCGCCCCGGTGAAGCTCGACCTCCGTCTTGAGTCGGTCATGGAAGGTGTGCTTGTCACAGGCACCGCCCGTGCACTGGCCAAGGGGGAGTGCGTAAGGTGTCTGGAGCCGGTCGAGCAGCAGCTCGAAACGGATTTCCAGGAGATGTTCTCGTACCCTGACGCCGACGACCGGGGCCGTGTGAAAGCGGAGCCGGCCGACGACGCCGAGGACGACGAGGACACGCTTTTCATCGAGGACGGCCTGTTCGACCTCGAACCCGTGCTGCGTGATGCGGTGGTGCTCGCACTGCCGATGCAGCCGGTGTGCCAGGACGACTGCCCCGGCCTGTGCTCCCAGTGCGGAGCCCGGCTCGCGGACGACCCGGACCACCACCATGACGCCGTCGACATCCGTTGGGCGGCACTGCAGGGACTCGCCGGTTCACTCGAAGATGGCGAGAAGGACAAGAGCGGCGAAGCGCCCGAGTCAACACGCGCCGCCGAGAAGCAGGAGAAGTAGCCGTGGCTGTTCCGAAGCGGAAGATGTCGCGCAGCAACACGCGCCACCGCCGGTCGCAGTGGAAGGCTGCGGTCCCCACCCTGGTTGCGTGCGAGCGCTGCCACGAGCCCAAGCTGCAGCACATCGCGTGCCCCGCTTGTGGCACCTACAACAAGCGCCAGGTCCTCGAGGTCTGAGCGGCTGGTGAGAGGCACTGTGTCTAGCCCCAAGAAGGCGGACGACGCCAAGGCGGAAGTAAGCGCCAAGAAAAAGGCGGAGAACACAGCCTCGTCCCACACTCTTCTGGAAGGGCGGCTCGGGTACAAGCTTGAGTCCGCCCTTCTGGTGCGTGCACTGACCCACCGTTCGTACGCGTACGAGAACGGCGGTCTGCCGACCAACGAGCGTCTGGAGTTCCTCGGGGACTCCGTGCTCGGCCTCGTGGTCACGGACACGCTGTACACGACCCATCCCGACCTGCCCGAAGGCCAGCTGGCCAAGTTGCGGGCCGCGGTGGTCAACTCGCGTGCGCTTGCGGAGGTGGGCCGTGAGCTCGACCTCGGCTCCTTCATCCGGCTCGGCCGGGGCGAAGAGGGCACAGGTGGCCGGGACAAGGCTTCCATCCTCGCCGACACCCTTGAAGCGGTGATCGGCGCTGTCTATCTCGACCAGGGTCTGGAAGCGGCGGGCGAACTCGTTCACCGGCTCTTCGATCCCCTGATCGAGAAATCCTCGAATCTGGGTGCGGGCCTGGACTGGAAGACCAGTCTCCAGGAACTCACGGCGACCGAGGGGCTCGGAGTTCCCGAGTACCTGGTCACCGAGACCGGCCCGGACCATGAGAAGACCTTCACTGCTGCTGCCCGCGTCGGAGGCGTCTCGTACGGCACCGGCACCGGCCGCAGCAAGAAGGAGGCGGAGCAGCAGGCCGCGGAGTCCGCTTGGCGGGCCATCCGCTCCGCCGCGGACGAGCGGGCCGAGGCGGCCGCCGCCGCAGAGGTGGAAGCACCGACGGTCGCGGTCGAGGAAGAGGCCCCCGAAGCCTCCCCCACGACAGCATCCGACCCGGCCTCCGCCTGACCCACCCACAGCCCCAAGCTGTATGCACTTGCCCGCCCCCGGCCACCGGGGGCGGGCGAAGTCATTCACTGCCTCCAGGGGCGGGGGCAACGGCGCGGTCTTGCGCCTTTCGCCTCCAGGGGTGCGGGGAACGGCGCGATCTTCTGCCCTTCGCCCTCCAGGGGCGCGGGGAACCGCGCGACCGGCCCCCACCGACCCGCACCCGACAACGGCCCGCGCAGCGCAACGCACCTTCACAAGCCACCCCCTCCGGAGGAGAGCCCGTGCCAGAACTGCCCGAGGTCGAGGTAGTACGCCGAGGCCTCGACCGCTGGGTCAGCGGCCGGACCGTCGCGGACGCCCAGGTCCTGCACCCCCGCGCGGTGCGGCGCCACATCGCCGGCGGCGAGGACTTCGGAGCCCGCCTCAAGGGACACCGCATCGGACCGGTCCAGCGCCGAGGCAAGTACCTCTGGCTCCCGCTCGCGGACTCGCCGACCGCCGTCCTCGCCCACCTGGGCATGAGCGGACAGCTCCTCGTCCAGCCGCAGGACGCGGCGGACGAGAAGCACCTGCGCATCCGCGTCCGCTTCGACGACGCCCTCGGCACGGAACTCCGCTTCGTCGACCAGCGCACCTTCGGCGGGCTCTCGCTGCACGAGACCTCGCCCGACGGACTGCCCGACGTCATCGCGCACATCGCCCGTGACCCCCTGGACCCGCTGTTCGACGACGACGCGTTCCACGGGGCGCTGCGGCGCCGGCGCACGACCGTCAAACGCGCCCTGCTCGACCAGTCGTTGATCAGCGGCGTCGGCAACATCTACGCGGACGAGGCGCTCTGGCGCGCGCGGCTCCACTACGAGCGCCCCACCACCGGGTTCACGCGCCCGCGCACGGCCGAACTCCTGGGTCACGTACGGGATGTGATGAACGCGGCCCTCGCCGTCGGCGGCACCAGCTTCGACAGCCTCTACGTCAACGTGAACGGCGAGTCGGGCTACTTCGACCGCTCGCTCGACGCGTACGGACGTGAGGGCGAGCCCTGCCGGCGCTGTGGCACCGTGATGCGGCGCAGGCCCTGGATGAACCGGTCCAGCTATTTCTGCCCGCGCTGTCAGCGTCCGCCGCGCGTGGTGTCGTAGCGCTCGCGCGCCCCCAGTACCTCGTCCATGCGCCCCTCCACGAAGTGGATGAGGGCCAGCAGCCGTCCGGCGACCTCGCGGCCCAGTGGCGTCAGCTCGTAGTCCACCCGCGGCGGGTTCGTCGGCTGTGCCTCGCGGTGCACCAGCCCGTCGCGCTCCAGCGCGTGCAGGGTCTGGGAGAGCATCTTCTCGCTCACGCCGTCGACGCGCCGGCGCAGTTCGTTGAAGCGGAGTGATCCCTCGGGCAGTGCTGCCAGCGCCCCCAGTGTGAGCGCGCCCCAGCGTCCCGTGACGTGCTCAAGGGTGCCTCTGGACGGGCACGCCTTGGAGAACACGTCGTACGCGAGGTCAGGCCGCTCGGTGAGGTCCACGCCCCGAGCGTACGCCCATGCAGCGCTAACCAGAAGAGGGCACTAACCGGTAGTTAGCGCCCTCGTGGGCTAGTAGCCGAAGTCCTGCGTCCACCAGGGGCCGCCGGACGCGAAGTGCGCGCCGACGCCCAGGGTCTTGAAGTCGCAGTTCAGGATGTTCGCGCGGTGGCCGGGGCTGTTCATCCAGGCCTCCATCACCGCGGCGGCGTCGGCCTGGCCGCGGGCGATGTTCTCTCCGCCGAGGTTCGCTACGCCGAGCTTCTCCGCGCGGTCCCAGGGGGAGGCCCCGTCCGGGTCCGTGTGGTCGAAGAAGTCCCGGGCGGCCATGTCCTCGCTGAAGGCCTCGGCCAGCGAGGCCAGCGAGCTGGACGCGGTCACCGGGCTGCAGCCGGCCTTGGCCCGCTCGTCGTTGACCAGCGAGAGGACAGCCGCCTCGGCCGTGGACGGTGCGGACGCGGCCTTCGACGGTGTCGTCTCGGGAGCCTTCGTCACCGGGGCCTTCGTGGCGGGCTTCTCCGTCTTCGACTCCTCGGCGGCCGGCGCCTTGGTCGACGGCTTCGCGGAAGGCTTCTTGGCGGCCTTCTCCGGGGCCTTCGTCGGCGAGACCGACGGAGAGGGGGAGCGTTCCAGGTCGCGGCTCGTGCCCGAGTCCACGCGGTCGTCCGCGGCGCCGTTCGTGCCGCCCTGCGTCTCCACGTCGCTCGGGGTGTCCTGGGCGCGCACCTTGTCCGCGCCGCCGCCGATCGAGAGGGAGTCGCTGCCGGGTATCACGCCGGAGGCGACGGCTACGGCGCCCATCGCGACGGCGGCCGAGACGCCGAGCAGACCGGTGCGTACGGGCGTCGCGCCCTTCCTGCGGCGGCGCTGGCCCCCTCGCCGGGGACCGCGGTCGGGTGCGTAGTCGCCCGACGGGTGGCCGGCGGTCTCGTCCTCCGTGAAGAGGTAGGCGTCGCTCTTCGAGTAGAGGTCGCCCGTCTCGTGGATGCCGCCCGGCGAGTCGTACAGACCGGCGGTCGAGTACGGGCCGCCGGTCAGGTAGTCCCCGGCGGTGCGGTGGTCGCCCGCGGTGGCGTAGTCGCCCAGGCTCGCGTACTGGCTCGCGTCGTCCGGCGCGTGGCCGCCCGTGTACGGCTCGTACAAATCTGTGACCCCGGTGGCGCGGCCTGTGGCGGCGCGGCCGGCGGCGGAGCGTCGGTGGCGTCCCATCTCCTGGCCTTCCTCATCCTTGCGGTCAACGTTCCTCACCCGAACGAGTGAGGCTCATTGGGTCGGGACGGTACCCCATGGCGCAAGGGGAGGAAGTGCTCCGAGAGCAATTGGCCGGTTAGCGTGCAGCCATGAATGAGCATGCGAGGCTGGTCGCCTGGGTACGCGGGCGCGTGCAAGGAGTGGGTTTCCGCTGGTACACGCGGGCCAGGGCCCTGGAGATCGGCGGCCTGAGTGGTTTTGCTCTCAATCTTGAGGACGGACGCGTCCAGGTGGTCGCCGAGGGCCCCCGGGAGGGGTGTCAGGGGTTGCTCGACTGGCTCGTGGGGGACGACACGCCGGGCCGGGTCGACGGAGTCACTGAGATCTGGGACACGCCCCGTGGTGGTTACGAGGGCTTCGCCATCCGCTGAGGTCCACTCCGACGGGGTGTCCGCGACCCCTTCCGCAGGGAGCGCGGGGCGGGCGCCGGGCACCTGTCCCGGGGAGAAAGCACCAGGTGGTTGCCAAGAAACCCCTTGTCGTGGCAGGCTCCGCCGACAAGGATGATCTCCACGCCCCAGGGGTCCCGACAGTCAGGCAGCGCCGCCCGTTCCAAGGCCGCGCGCCGCGGGTGCCCGCCAATACGGGGTGTGATCGTGTTGACCGTCAAACTTTTTGGTGAGACGCTGAAAGTCCCCGCGCACCTTAGCTGTTTGGCATGTAAGAGCGGCAGCAAGAACCCAAGATTGCCAAGCATCGCGGGTGCGATTCCCTCACGACCCACACCGCTTCGGTCGGTCACTCAGTGTGGAGGACCATCCATCATGGCAAAGGCGCTTCTCGGTTACGTCGGCGGCTCCGACCCGCGACTCATTGCCGAGATGCGACGGCTCCAGCAGCGCGTCCAGGACCTGGAATCCGAACTCGGACGAATCCAGGCCGAGAACGACGCGCTCGCGGCTGCCGCTTCTCACGACTCGCTTCTCGACAGCATCGACGTACCCCAGGCGGAGCCTGCGCTCACCTGATCACTGAAGAGCACACGCACCACCATCAGTGAACGGGCTGCCCGTGTCAGCCGCTAACAGAGTTTCAAGGGACGCTTCGGCGTCCCTTTTTTTTCTTGACCCCCGCGTACTCCACCGCTCGCTGTTCACCCTCTTTAACGTCTGGTGTGCCCTGCACGTTCATGGGTGAAACCGAGCGTTCGTGGAGTGAGACCGACCGGTTCGACCGACCCGGGAGGTAAAGTCCGGCTGCGTGCACCTCAAGGCCCTGACCCTGCGCGGGTTCAAATCGTTCGCCTCGGCCACCACGCTGCGGTTCGAGCCGGGTATCACCTGCGTCGTGGGGCCCAACGGCTCCGGCAAGTCCAACGTCGTGGACGCCCTCAGCTGGGTCATGGGGGAGCAGGGCGCCAAGTCGCTGCGCGGCGGCAAGATGGAGGACGTCATCTTCGCCGGCACCACCGGGCGGCCCCCGCTGGGCCGCGCGGAGGTCTCGCTGACGATCGACAACTCCGACGGCGCCCTGCCCATCGAGTACGCCGAGGTCACCATCACGCGGATCATGTTCCGCAACGGCGGCAGCGAGTACCAGATCAACGGCGATACATGCCGATTGCTGGACATTCAGGAGCTGTTGTCCGACTCCGGCATCGGCCGTGAGATGCATGTCATCGTCGGGCAGGGCCAGCTCGACTCCGTCCTGCACGCCGATCCGATGGGCCGCCGCGCCTTCATCGAGGAGGCCGCGGGCGTCCTCAAGCACCGCAAGCGCAAGGAGAAGGCGCTGCGGAAGCTGGACGCGATGCAGGCCAACCTCGCGCGTGTGCAGGACCTCACGGACGAGCTGCGGCGGCAGCTGAAGCCGCTCGGCCGGCAGGCCGCCGTCGCGCGCCGGGCCGCCGTCATCCAGGCCGACCTGCGGGACGCCCGTCTGCGGCTGCTCGCCGACGATCTCGTACGCCTGAGGGGGGCGCTCCAGGCCGAGGTCGCGGACGAGGCCGCGCTCAAGGAGCGCAAGGAGGCCGCCGAGGCCGAGCTGAAGAAGGCCCTCCAGCGGGAGGCGACGCTGGAGGACGAGGTGCGGCGGCTCGCCCCGCGGCTGCAGCGGGCCCAGCAGACCTGGTACGAGCTGTCGCAGCTGGCCGAGCGGGTGCGCGGCACGGTCTCGCTGGCCGACGCCCGGGTGAAGAGCGCCACCGCCCAGCCGCCGGACGAGCGGCGCGGACGCGACCCCGAGGACATGGAGCGCGAGGCCGCGCGGGTGCGTGAGCAGGAGGCCGAGCTCGAAGCGGCTCTGGAGGCGGCCGAGCACGCCCTGGAGGACACGGTCGCCCACCGGGCCGACCTGGAGCGTGAACTGGCGGTGGAGGAGCGCCGGCTGAAGGACGTGGCCCGCGCCATCGCCGACCGCCGGGAGGGCCTGGCCCGGCTGAGCGGCCAGGTCAACGCGGCCCGCTCGCGGGCGGCCTCCGCCCAGTCCGAGATCGACCGGCTCGCCGCCGCCCGCGACGAGGCGCAGGACCGCGCGGCCACCGCCCAGGAGGAGTACGAGCAGCTCAAGGCGGAGGTCGAGGGACTGGACGCGGGTGACGAGGAACTCGCCGCACAGCACGAGGCGGCCAGGAGCTCCCTCGCCGACGCCGAGTCCGCGCTGACCGGGGCCCGCGAGGCGGCCACCGCGGCCGAACGCAGGCGCGCGGCCACCCAGGCCCGGCGCGACGCCCTGGCCCTGGGCCTGCGCCGCAAGGACGGCACCGGGGCGCTGCTCGCGGCGAAGGACCGGCTGTCGGGCCTGCTCGGCCCCGCCGCCGAACTGCTCTCCGTCACACCGGGCCACGAGGTCGCGCTGGCCGCCGCCTTCGGCGCTGCGGCGGACGCGATCGCGGTGACCACGCCCGCCTCGGCCGCTGACGCCATCCGCCTGCTCCGCAAGCAGGACGCGGGCCGGGCGGCGCTGCTGCTCGCGGGAGGGGACAGTGACGGGAGCGGGTCGGTCCCGGAACCGGCCGACCCAGCTGGTCCTGCCGACATCTCCGGTGGCCGCCCCCAGCCGCCCCCCGCCAACCCCCCGTACGCAGCCGATCTCGTGCGTGCGCCCTCCGAGCTGATGCCTGCCGTGCGGCGGCTGCTTCGGGGCATCGTCGTCGTCGGGACCCTGGAGGACGCCGAGGACCTGGTCTACGCGCGGCCCGAGCTGACCGCCGTGACCGCCGAGGGGGACCTGCTGGGGGCGCACTTCGCGCAGGGCGGTTCCGCCGGGGCGCCCAGTCTGCTCGAAGTGCAGGCGTCGGTCGACGAGGCGGCGGCCGAGCTCGAAGAACTGGGCTTGCTGTGCGAGGAGTTGAGCGAGGCCCAGCAGCGCGCCACCGAGCTGCGCCGGGAGCGGGCCGCTCTCGTCGAGGAGCTGGGCGAGCGGCGGCGCGCGGGTGAGCGGGAGAGGTCCCAGGTCGCGCAGCACCTCGGACGGCTGGCCGGGCAGGCGCGGGGCGCCGCCGGCGAGGCCGAGCGCGGCACCGCAGCGGCGGCGCGTTCGCAGGAAGCCCTCGACCGGGCCGTGGAGGAGGCTCAGGAGCTGGCCGAACGGCTCGTCGTCGCCGAGGAGATGCCGGTCGAGGAGGAGCCCGACACCTCGGTACGGGACCGGCTCGCGGCCGACGGGGCCAACGCGCGGCAGACCGAGATGGAGGCCCGGCTCCAGGTGCGTACGCACGAGGAGCGGGTCAAGGGGCTTGCCGGGCGGGCCGATTCGCTCGACCGGGCCGCGCGCGCCGAACGCGAGGCCCGGGCCCGCGCCGAGCAGCGCCGGGCGCGGCTGCGGCACGAGGCCGCGGTCGCCGAGGCCGTCGCCTCCGGCGCGCGGCAGCTGCTCGCCCACGTCGAGGTCTCCCTCGGCCGGGCGGACGAGGAGCGGACGGCCGCGGAGAGCGCCAAGGCGCGGCGCGAGCAGGATCTCGTCGTCGCCCGCAACCAGGGCCGCGACCTCAAGGGCGAGCTCGACAAGCTCACGGACTCGGTGCACCGCGGTGAGGTGCTCGGGGCCGAGAAGCGGCTGCGGATCGAGCAGTTGGAGGCGAAGGCGCTGGAGGAGCTGGGCGTCGAACCGGCGGGGCTGGTCGCGGACTTCGGGCCCACCCAGCTCGTCCCGCCGTCGCTGCCCGCCGAGGGGGAGGAGCTGCCGGACGACCCGGAGCATCCGCGCAACCAGCCGCGCCCCTTCCACCGGTCCGAGCAGGAGAAGCGGCTCAAGGCGGCCGAGCGCGCCTACCAGCAGCTCGGGAAGGTCAATCCGCTGGCGCTGGAGGAGTTCGCCGCGCTGGAGGAGCGCCACAAGTTCCTCAGCGAGCAGCTGGAGGACCTGAAGAAGACGCGTATCGATCTCCTTCAGGTGGTGAAGGAGGTCGACGAGCGGGTCGAGCAGGTCTTCACCGAGGCGTTCCGGGACACGGCGCGGGAGTTCGAAGGGGTCTTCGGGCGGCTGTTCCCGGGCGGCGACGGACGGCTGATCCTGACCGATCCCGACAACATGCTCACCACGGGTGTCGATGTGGAGGCACGGCCGCCGGGCAAGAAGGTCAAGCGGCTGTCGCTGCTGTCCGGCGGCGAGCGCTCGCTGACCGCCGTCGCGATGCTGGTGGCGATCTTCAAGGCGCGGCCCAGCCCGTTCTACGTGATGGACGAGGTCGAGGCGGCGCTCGACGACACCAACCTGCAGCGGCTGATCGGGATCATGCGCGAGCTGCAGGAGGCCTCGCAGCTGATCGTGATCACGCACCAGAAGCGGACGATGGAGGTCGCCGACGCGCTGTACGGCGTGTCCATGCAGGGCGACGGGGTGTCGAAGGTCATCAGCCAGCGACTGCGCTGACTCCCACGCCCCACGCCCCACGTCTCACGCCCCACCCCTCACCCGGCGTCCCTTCGCTCGAACGGCGGTACGAGCCGAACGCAAGCCGCATCCCGGCGGCCCGGGAACGGCTGTGGGCGCCCGACAGCGGTTGTGGCGTTCCCCGCGCGAGTTACGGGGTATCCGTAGCTACGCAGCCCCTATCTCTTCAAGTCTTGAACACAAGTCCATCACCTCGGGTGGTTCCCCGCTGCACTCCCTTACGAGGGACCCCCTCTTGACTTCGAAACTTGAAGGCATAGTCTCTGCTTCGTTGCTTTTACCTTCAGGTGGTGGGTGGCGTAAACGTGTGCGCCACTGGAGACACCGTCCGGAAGGGCTCGCCCCCACCCCCGGCAGTGAGGCCGGTGGCCCGAGGAGTTACACGTGACCAGCACAGCGCAGCCACCCCAGTCCGGAGCCCGAGGGGCTCATCCCGAGCATCTCGGGCATGTCATCTTCATCGCGGCGGCGGCCGCGATGGGCGGTTTCCTTTTCGGTTACGACAGTGCCGTGATCAATGGTGCGGTCGAGGCCATCCGTGACCGGTACGAGGTCGGCTCGGCGGCGCTGGCCCAGGTCATCGCGATCGCGTTGATCGGCTGTGCGATCGGTGCCGCGACCGCGGGCCGGATCGCGGACCGTATCGGGCGGATCCGCTGCATGCAGATCTCGGCCGTGCTGTTCACCGTCAGCGCGGTGGGTTCCGCTCTGCCTTTCGCCCTGTACGACCTGGCGTTCTGGCGGGTCATCGGCGGGTTCGCGATCGGTATGGCCTCGGTCATCGGCCCGGCCTACATCGCCGAGGTGTCCCCGGCCGCCTACCGCGGGCGGCTCGGCTCGTTCCAGCAGGCCGCGATCGTCATCGGCATCGCGATCTCGCAGCTGGTCAACTGGGGCATCCTCAACGCCGCGGACGGCGACCAGCGCGGCAAGGTCATGGGCCTGGAGGCCTGGCAGGTCATGCTCGGTGTGATGGTGATCCCGGCTGTCATCTACGGGCTGCTGTCCTTCGCGATCCCCGAGTCGCCGCGTTTCCTGATCTCCGCGAGCCGGGACGAGCGGGCCCGTGAGGTGCTGCGGGAGGTGGAGGGCGACATCGACCTGGACGCCCGCGTCGCCGAGATCGAGCACGCGATGAAGAGCGAGCACAAGTCCACCTTCAAGGACCTCCTGGGCGGCACCTTCTTCTTCAAGCCGATCGTCTGGATCGGTATCGGGCTGTCGGTGTTCCAGCAGTTCGTCGGCATCAACGTCGCGTTCTACTACTCCTCGACGCTGTGGCAGTCGGTGGGCGTGGACCCGACGGACTCGTTCCTGTACTCGTTCACCACGTCGATCATCAACATCATCGGCACCGTGATCGCCATGATCTTCGTCGACCGGATCGGGCGCCGGCCGCTCGCGCTCATCGGTTCCGTGGGCATGGTCATCGGGCTCGGTCTGGAGGCCTGGGCGTTCTCCTACGACCTCGTCGACGGCAAGCTGCCCGCCACCCAGGGCTGGGTCGCGCTGATCGCCGCCCATGTGTTCGTGCTCTTCTTCGCCCTCTCGTGGGGTGTCGTGGTGTGGGTCTTCCTCGGTGAGATGTTCCCGAACAAGCTCCGGGCCGCCGCGCTGGGTGTCGCCGCCGCCGCGCAGTGGATCGCCAACTGGGCCATCACCGCGAGCTTCCCGTCACTGGCCGACTGGAACCTCTCCATGACCTACGTGATCTACACGGTCTTCGCCGCGCTCTCCATCCCGTTCGTGCTCAAGTTCGTCAAGGAGACGAAGGGCAAGACCCTGGAGGAGATGGGCTGACCCGTCACCTGAACCCGGGGAGACGGGCCAAGTCCCCGCTGCCCTTCTCCCTGTACTCGTAAGAGGGCGTGCCGCCCCGGTTCGAAGGCCTACAGGGCCTTGAGCCGGGGCAGCACGTTTTCGCAGAACAGATGCATGCTGCGCCACCCCTCGTCGACGGACATCCCGCCGGACAGCGGATGCAGTACATAGCTGTCGAGGCCCTGCGCCAGACACTCCTCCGGCGTCACGATCCGGTAGACACCCTCGGCGCGCAGCTCCTCCACCGTCGTGGCCGCCGACTTCACCGCCGAGCGGATGTCGGAGGACTGCCAGGAGGCGTACGTCCGCGCCTCGTGCAGGAAGTGCTCGCCGTGTTCGGCCCAGACGCGGTCCGGGTCCTCGGCGAGGTGCAGCAGCGGGGTCACCGCCGCGGGCATCATGGTCCAGCCCTGGGTGCCGTACTCGACGAGCCGCTCCTTGTAGTAGGCCTCAAGGTCCGGCAGATGCGCGCTGGGGAAGAACGGCAGCCCGAGCCGCGCCGCGCGCCGGGCCGCCGCTTTGGAGGAGCCGCCCACCAGCAGCAGCGGGTGCGGATCCGAGAACGGCCGGGGAGTGACCCGTACGGTACGGCCGCGGTACTCGAAGTCCTCGCCGGTCCACGCCTTCAGCAGGGTCTCCAGGAGCTCGTCCTGGAGGGCGCCGCGCCGCTTCCAGTCCACGTCGAAGAGCGCGTACTCCTCGGGGCGGTAGCCGATGCCCGCCACCGTGACGAGCCGGCCGCCGCTGAGGAGGTCGAGCACGGCGATGTCCTCGGCCAGGCGCAGCGGATCGTGCAGCGGGCCGATGATCGCCGAGACCGTGACGGCGATCTTCCGGGTCGCGCCGAAGACCGCGCCCGCGAAGGTGAACGGCGAGGGCAGCCAGTTGTTGGCGGCGCCGTGGTGCTCCTCGGTCTGCACGGTGGTCATGCCGCGGTCGTCGGCGTAAGCGGCCATCTCCAGCGCGGCCTTGTAGCGCTCACTGAGCGAGGCCGCCGTGGCGCCGGGTTCGACGAGGTTGAAACGTACGACCGTTACGGGCATGGGAAAGTCCCCCTTCGCCGAGCGGGTGGGGTGCCGGTGACTCCGGCGCATGGCTCCGGTGCAGGGGGACGGTAGCTGACGGAACGTCAGACGGCCAGAGGGGCGGGCTCCCCGACGGGCTCCGGTGCGGGTACGGCCACCGCGGGCTTGGGCAGCAGGGCGTACAGCGCGAAGGACACGACGGTCGTGGCCACCCAGCCCAGGCCGTTCTCGCCGACCGGATTGCCCGAGGCCAGCGGTCCGGTGAACCAGTCGGACGTGGTGAAGAGGAGCCCGGCGGCCAGACCCGCCGCCCAGGCGGCCACCGCGGCCGGGGCGAAGCCGCCCCGGTACCAGTAGGCGCTGGTGCGGGTGGTGTCGAGCAGCGCCTTCGCGTCGTACTCCCGGCGGCGCAGCATGTCCGCGCCGAAGACGCCGACCCAGGCCGAGAACGCGACCGCGAGCATCGACAGGAACGCGATGAACGACCCCATGAAGCCGGTGGCGGCGAGCATCAGGACACCGCCGAGGACCAGCGAGATCACGGCGTTGACCGAGACCGCCCAGTGCCGCGGCATCCGGAAGCCGAGGGTCTGCGCGGTGAAGCCCGCCGAGTACATCGACATCGCGTTGATCAGGAGCATCCCGATCAGGGCGATCAGCAGGTACGGGACCGCGATCCACAGCGGCAGGATCTCGCCGAGGAACGACACCGGGTCGGCGGCCGAGGCCAGGTCGGGCGTGGAGACCGCCATGACCGCACCCATCAGGACCATCGGCAGTACGACGATGCCGGCGCCGCCCACGGACGTCCCGACGATCGCCTTCGAGGAGGCCGTGCGCGGGAGGTAGCGGGTGAAGTCGGGGGAGGAGGGCGCCCAGCTGATGCCGCCCGCAGCGAGCAGCCCGACCCCCGTGACCATCAGGGACGTCGGCCCCGCGCCCTGCCCGAGGACCCTGCTCCAGTCGGTGTCCACGAGCAGATGTCCGAGGACGAGGACGGAGAAGCCGCCGAAAAGGTAGCTCGCGTACTTGTTGCACGTCCGTACGGCGTTGATGCCGAGCCCCGAGATCGCGAAGGTGGTGATCACGAAGAGCAGCAGCGTCACGATGGTCAGGAGCGTGTTGCCGCGGACGCCGAAGAGGATGTCGAGCACGGTGAGCAGGGCGTAGGCGCCGGTCACCGCGTTGATCGTCTCCCAGCCCCAGCGGGCGACCCAGATGAGCGAGCCCGGCAGCAGATTGCCGCGCTGGCCGAAGACCGCCCGGGAGAGCATCATGCCGGGCGCGCCGCCCCGCTTCCCGGCGATCCCGATCAGCCCCACCAGCCCGTACGACACGACGGGCGCCACCGTGGCCACCACCAGCGCCTGCCAGAGGTTCAGCCCGTACGAGACGACGAGGCTGGCACCCATCGTGAGGAGCAGCACGCTGATGTTGGCGGCGACCCAGGTGGGGAAGAGCTCGCGGGTGCGGGCGGTGCGCTCCGCCTCCGGCACGGGTTCGATGCCACGCGTTTCCAGACCACGCGTTTCCAGGGTGCCGTCGTGCGGGGTGGGGCTCATGGAGGTGGGGCTCCGTGCCGTGGGGGCGAGACCGTGAGGGACGAGGAATCATCGTACTTTAGACCGACTGATTCCCTCAAACGGCTTATGTCCTTCGGAGGAAAACACAAGCAGTAGCCGTTCGGGGCCCATGGCCGATACTGGGTGCGTTATGGAAATCGTCATCCTTGCTGTAGTCATCGCCGTGGTCGTGATCGGCGCGCTCGGCGGGCTCGTCATCGGCAGCCGCAGGCGCAAGCAGCTGCCCCCGCCGCCCCCCGCCGCCCCCGACATCACGGCTCCGCCGGCCGAGCCGCACATCGGCGACGAGGCCGAGACGCCGCGCGACGAACCGCGCCGCACGATAGAGGAGGTGGATCTTCCGGACACCTCGGCGACCGCTCCGGTCGTCGTAGCACCCCCGATCGAGGTCCCGGAACCGACCGCGGGGCGCCTGGTACGCCTGCGCGCCCGGCTCTCCCGCTCACAGAACGCGCTCGGCAAGGGGCTCCTCACGCTCCTCGCACGCGAGCACCTCGACGAGGACACCTGGGAGGAGATCGAGGACACGCTGCTCACCGCAGACGTCGGCGTGCAGCCCACCCAGGAACTGGTCGAGCGGCTGCGCGAGCGCGTGAAGGTGCTCGGCACCCGGACGCCCGAGGAGCTGCGCAGCCTGCTGCGCGAGGAGCTGCTCACGCTACTGGTGCCCGACTTCGACCGCACGGTGCACACCGAGTCCCCGCTGGACACCCCCGGCATCGTGATGGTCGTCGGCGTCAACGGCACCGGCAAGACCACCACCACCGGCAAGCTCGCGCGCGTGCTCGTCGCCGACGGCAAGCACGTACTGCTGGGCGCGGCCGACACCTTCCGTGCCGCCGCCGCCGACCAGCTGCAGACCTGGGGCGAGCGCGTCGGGGCCCGCACCGTACGCGGGCCCGAGGGCGGCGACCCCGCCTCGATCGCCTTCGACGCGGTCAAGGAAGGCATCCAGGAGGGTGCCGACGTCGTGCTCATCGACACGGCGGGCCGGCTGCACACCAAGACCGGCCTCATGGACGAACTCGGCAAGGTCAAGCGCGTCGTCGAGAAGCACGCCCCGCTCGACGAGGTGCTGCTCGTCCTGGACGCCACCACCGGTCAGAACGGCCTGGTGCAGGCTCGCGTCTTCGCCGAGGTCGTCAACATCACCGGCATCGTCCTGACCAAGCTCGACGGCACGGCCAAGGGCGGCATCGTCATCGCCGTCCAGCGTGAACTGGGCGTCCCCGTCAAGCTCATCGGTCTGGGCGAGGGCGCGGACGACCTGGCCCCGTTCGAGCCGGAGGCGTTCGTGGATGCCCTTATCGGAGAGTGAGTACGCCTCACGCGCGGACGTGAGTGATGAAGGGCCCCACTCCATGGTGCAGATGGAGTGGGGCCCTTCCGTATCGGCAGGCCTCTGTGGAGGAGGCCTGTGCCGACAGGTCTCTGCGTGGATCTGTGCGTCAGGGTCTGTGCGTCGGGCCTGTGTGTCAGGTCGGTGCCGCCAGGCCTAGGCGCGTGACCGGTGGGCCACGTACGCCAGCGTCCCCAGCAGCAGTCGCGCGGCCGGTGGCTTCGTCGCCGAGTCGAGTGCGGGGGAGCGGAGCCAGCGGACCGGGCCGAGTCCGCCGCGGTCGGAGGGCGGCGCCGTGATGTGCGTACCGGGACCCAGGCCGTGCAGGTCGAGCGCGGCGTCGTCCCAGCCCATGCGGTAGAGCAGCTCGGGCAGTTCGGCCGCGGCGCCCGGCGCGACGAAGAAGTGGGCGCGGCCCTCGGGGGTGACGGCCACGGGGCCCAGGGGGAGCCCCATCCGTTCGAGCCGGACCAGGGCCCGGCGGCCTGCGGACTCGGCGACCTCGATGACGTCGAAGGCGCGGCCCACGGGGAGCATCACCGAGGCGCCGGGGAATTCGCCCCAGGCATCCGTCACCTCGTCCAGCGTGGCCCGCGCCGGGACGACGGGCGCGAAGTCCAGGGGATGCGCGCCGCGCCGGGAGCAGTCCGCCCGGCCGCACGAGCAGGCGCCCGCGGCAGTCCGGGCGCCGGGCACCACGTCCCAGCCCCACAGCCCGGTGAACTCGGCCACGGCGGTGCACTCTGAGGAGCGGCCGCGGCGACGCGAGCCGGACCGAATTTCGCGGATGCCGCCGATCGTGAAGCCCATGCCCCCTCCAACGGGTCCAGCGCGCGCGTGGTTACGTCACGGAATCAAGTCGTAACTCTCAGTTCCCATCGGTGTGCCGTTCAAATGCGGCGCCCGGTTGTGCCACGGGTGGTGCGACGGGCTTCGTGCGCCCCGATGTGCATCGTTGCGCCCACTCTCGGCCGTCATGTGTCAAGTGAATCGCGGAGCGGCCACCGCGAGTTCATTCGAAGGGGTGGCGAATGGTGGCGTTTCAGGGATCGCCATGGCTGGAGCGGTGATCGTAGGATTACTGTGAGTGCACGAGTCCTGGGGACGCATGCACTTGTGGGTATGCCGGAGGCAACCCGGCTTCCCGTTCGATGGGTGAGAACAGCCGGACGGGCGGCCCTGTTTACCGGCATTCTGGTAGGGCTTGGCGCATACAGCGCGCAAGTGGGTTCAGGGATGGGGGCGTTCCAGTGGGCGGCAACGGCGGAAGCGGGAGGACCGCGACTGGCACGGACAAGCGCCCCAATGAGTTGTTGGGCTCGTGGTTCGTGCGCAGCGGCTGGTCCAAGGGCGAGCTGGCACGCCAGGTGAACCGCAGAGCACGCCAGTTGGGCGCCAACCACATCTCGACGGACACCTCGCGCGTCCGCCGCTGGCTCGACGGGGAGAACCCCCGCGAGCCGATCCCGCGCATCCTCTCCGAGCTGTTCTCCGAGCGTTTCGGCTGTGTCGTCGCCGTCGAGGACCTGGGCCTGCGCGCCGCGCACCGGTCACCGTCCGTGTCGGGCGTCGATCTGCCCTGGACCGGTCCCCAGACCGTCGCCCTGATCAGCGAGTTCTCCCGCAGCGACCTCATGCTGGCGCGCCGCGGATTCCTCGGCACCTCCCTGGTCCTCTCCGCCGGCCCCACGCTCATCGAGCCCATGCAGCGCTGGCTGGTGCCCAGCCCCACCGCCCCCCGCGCGGAGCCCGCGCTCTCCGCCGCCGCCTCCCGCCGCCCCGGCCGGCTCTCCCAGCCCGAGCTGGACCTCCTCGAATCCACCACCGTCATGTTCCGCCAGTGGGACGCCCAGTGCGGCGGCGGCCTGCGCCGCAAAGCGGTCGTCGGCCAGTTGCACGAGGTGACCGACCTGCTCCAGGAGCCCCAGCCCGAGGCCACCACGAGGCGGCTGTTCAAGGTCGCCGCCGAACTGGCCGAGCTGGCCGGCTGGATGAGCTACGACGTGGGGCTCCAGCCCACCGCCCAGAAGTACTTCGTCCTCGCCCTGCACGCCGCCAAGGAAGCCGCCGACCGGCCGCTGGGCTCGTACATCCTCTCCAGCATGAGCCGCCAGATGATCCACCTGGGCCGGCCCGACGACGCGCTGGAGCTGATCCACCTCGCCCAGTACGGCAGCCGGGACTGCGCGAGCCCCCGCACCCAGTCCATGCTGTATGCGATGGAGGCCCGCGCCTACGCCAACATGGGGCAGCCCGGAAAGTGCAAGCGGGCCGTGCGGATGGCCGAGGACACCTTCGAGGACGCCGAGGAGTTCGGCGAGCCCGAGCCCGACTGGATCCGCTTCTTCTCCGAGGCCGAACTGCACGGCGAGAACTCCCACTCCTACCGCGACCTCGCCTACGTCGCGGGCCGCAGCCCCGCGTACGCGTCGCTGGCCGAGCCCGTCATGCAGAAGGCCGTCGACCTCTTCGAGAAGGACACCGAACACCAGCGTTCATACGCGCTCAACCTCGTCGGAATGGGCACGGTGCACCTGCTCCGACGGGAACCCGAGCAGAGCACGGTCCTGGTGCGCAAGGCCCTCGCGATCGCCAAGAAGGTGCGCTCCGAGCGGGTCAACACTCGTATCCGAAAAACCGTCGACACGGCCGTCCGCGACTTCGGGGACCTCGCCGCCGTCGTGGATCTGACCGACCAGCTCGCCATCGACCTGCCCGAGACCGCAGAGGCGGTCTGACCCCCAGTACGCCGGCCGCGACCGCCGTCCATAACAGCCCGACTCGGCTCCCCCATGCCAGGTCATCGGACGGACGGCCGCGGCCGGTCCCTCTTTGCGCCTGGACCGGCGCCGCTCTCGCGGAGGCGGCTGAGCGCCGTCGGGGTTGCGCAATCGGTGGCTCGGGTCCGTGTCTGTTCACGACTTCGGACGAGGCCGGGGAAGGTTGCGCCACGATAACGATCGGAGGCACCACAATCCGGCGGTTCATCGACGCGTAACACGCACGTTCTCTTCGTCACCCGGGCGAAACATGCAGGGGCGCCGGTCGAAACCGCGCTGCGCCAATCTCTGGCACATAACCGGCCCACCCCTCACAACCGCTCATGGCTTCGCCCGCACGGGGCCGTACCAACGACGAGGAGACGCCGATGGCACCAGCCATCACGCTTGCCGCAGACGCTCCCACGCTGTCTGCCGCCAACACCGGGTTCATGCTCATCTGCTCCGCCCTGGTGCTGATCATGACTCCCGGTCTCGCCTTCTTCTACGGAGGCATGGTCAGGGTCAAGAGCACCTTGAACATGTTGATGATGAGCTTCATCAGCATGGGGATCATCACGATCCTGTGGGTGCTCTACGGCTTCTCGCTCGCCTTCGGTACCGACTCGGGCGGCATCGTCGGCTGGTCCTCCGACTTCGTGGGCCTCAGCGGCATCGGGAAGATGGAGCTCTGGGACGGTTACACCATCCCGATCTACGTCTTCGCCGTCTTCCAGCTGATGTTCGCGATCATCACGCCCGCCCTGATAAGCGGCGCGCTCGCGGACCGCGTGAAGTTCACCGCCTGGTCCCTGTTCATCGCCCTGTGGGCCACGGTCGTGTACTTCCCGGTCGCCCACTGGGTCTGGGGCACCGGCGGCTGGGCCTTCGAGCTCGGCGTCATCGACTTCGCCGGCGGTACGGCGGTCCACATCAACGCGGGCGCCGCCGCGCTCGGTGTCATCCTCGTCATCGGCAAGCGCGTCGGGTTCAAGAAGGACCCGATGCGCCCGCACAGCCTCCCGCTGGTGATGCTCGGCGCCGGTCTGCTGTGGTTCGGCTGGTTCGGGTTCAACGCCGGCTCCTGGCTCGGCAACGACGACGGCGTCGGCGCGCTGATGTTCGTCAACACGCAGGTCGCCACCGCCGCCGCCATGCTGGCCTGGCTCGCCTACGAGAAGATCCGCCACGGCGCGTTCACCACCCTCGGTGCCGCCTCCGGCGCGGTCGCCGGTCTGGTCGCGATCACCCCGTCCGGCGGCGCGGTCTCCCCGCTCGGCGCGATCGCGGTGGGCGTCATCGCCGGTGTGCTCTGCGCCATGGCTGTCGGCCTCAAGTACAAGTTCGGCTACGACGACTCGCTCGACGTCGTCGGTGTCCACCTCGTCGGCGGTGTCGCGGGATCCCTGCTGATCGGCTTCTTCGCCACCGGCGGCGGCCAGTCCGACGTCGCGGGCCTCTTCTACGGCGGCGGCCTCGACCAGTTCTGGAAGCAGTGCGCCGGTGTCTTCGGTGTCCTCGCCTACTCCCTCGTGGCCTCCGCGGTCCTCGCCTTCCTGATCGACAAGACGATCGGGATGCGCGTTCCCGAGGACGTCGAGGTCGCGGGCATCGACCAGGCCGAGCACGCCGAGACCGCATACGACTTCAGCGGCGCCGGCGGCGGCTCCGCACGCACCTCGGCCACGGGCCCGGTCGCCGAATCCGCGAGCAAGAAGGTGGACGCATGAAGCTCATCACCGCCGTCGTCAAGCCCCACCGGCTCGACGAGATCAAGGAGGCCCTCCAGGCCTTCGGCGTCCACGGACTCACGGTCACCGAGGCGAGCGGTTACGGTCGTCAGCGGGGCCACACCGAGGTCTACCGCGGTGCCGAGTACACCGTCGACCTCGTTCCCAAGATCCGTATCGAGGTACTGGTCGAGGACGATGACGCCGAGCAGCTGCTCGACGTCATCGTGAAGGCGGCCCGTACCGGCAAGATCGGAGACGGCAAGGTCTGGTCCGTCCCGGTCGACACGGCGGTCCGGGTCCGGACCGGCGAGCGCGGACCCGACGCGCTGTAGACAGAAGACGAACAGGAGCCACTGGGTGACGAGTACGGACATGCGTACGGAAGCAGAGGACTCGGGACCCAGCGGCTACGCGGCGGCCCGGCTGCGCCTCCTCCAGGAGGGGGCGCGGTCCGGGCCGCCGCGCCGTTCGGCCCTCGCCGAACTGACCGACGACTGGCTCACCGGTCTCTTCGACGCGGGCGCCGACAAACTGCGCGGCATCTCGCTCGTCGCCGTCGGCGGCTACGGCCGCGGCGAGCTCTCCCCGCGCAGCGACCTCGACCTGCTGCTCCTGCACGACGGCAGCGCCGACCCGGGCGCGGTGGCCTCCCTCGCCGACCGCATCTGGTATCCGATCTGGGACCTCGGCCTCGACCTCGACCACTCCGTCCGCACCCCCGCCGAGGCCCGCAAGACGGCCGGCGAGGACCTCAAGGTGCAGCTCGGACTCCTCGACGCCCGCCACATCGCGGGCGACCTCGGCCTGACCGCCGGACTGCGCACGGCCGTCCTCGCCGACTGGCGCAACCAGGCGCCGAAACGTCTCCCCGAACTCCAGGAACTGTGCGCCGAGCGCGCCGAGCGCCAGGGCGAACTGCAGTACCTCCTCGAACCCGACCTCAAGGAGGCGCGCGGCGGACTGCGCGACGCCACCGCCCTGCGCGCCGTCGCCGCCTCCTGGCTCGCCGACGCCCCGCGCGAGGGACTCTCCGAGGCCCGCAAGACCCTGCTCGACGTCCGTGACGCCTTGCACCTCGCCACCGGCCGCGCCACCGACCGCCTCGCCCTCCAGGAACAGGACCAGGTCGCCGCGGAACTCGGCCTCCTGGACGCCGACACCCTGCTGCGCCAGGTGTACGAGGCCGCCCGCGTCGTCTCGTACGCCAGTGATGTCACCTGGCGCGAGGTGGGGCGCGTGCTGCGCTCGCGCGCCGTGCGGCCGCGGCTGCGCGCCATGCTGGGCGGTGGCAAACCGGCCCCCGAACGCTCCCCGCTGGCGGAGGGTGTCGTCGAACAGGACGGCGAGGTCGTCCTCGCCCGCGCCGCCCGACCCGACCGCGACCCCGTGCTGCCGCTGCGCGCCGCCGCCGCTGCCGCCCAGGCGGGCCTGCCGCTCTCGCTGCACGCGGTCCGCCGCATGGCCGCCGCGGCCCGACCGCTGCCCACCCCGTGGCCCGCCGAGGCCCGTCAGCAACTCATCACGCTGCTCGGCTCCGGCCCCTCGACCATCGAGGTCTGGGAGGCACTGGAGGCGGAGGGCCTGATCACCCGGCTGCTGCCCGACTGGGAGCGCGTCCGCTGCCGGCCGCAGCGCAACGCCGTCCACATCTGGACCGTCGACCGCCACCTGATCGAGACGGCGGTCCGCGCCGCCGAGTTCACCCGGCGCGTCCACCGCCCCGACCTCCTGCTGGTCGCCGCCCTGCTGCACGACATCGGCAAGGGCTGGCCCGGCGACCACTCCGTGGCCGGCGAGATCATCGCGCGGGACGTGGCGGCCCGCATCGGCTTCGACCGCACCGACGTGGCCACCCTCGCCGCGCTCGTACGCCATCACCTGCTGCTCGTCGAGACGGCGACCAGGCGTGACCTGGAGGACCCGGCGACCGTGCGCGCGGTCGCGGAGGCCGTCGGATCGCAGGGCACGCTGGAACTCCTCCACGCGCTCACCGAGGCGGACGCGCTGGCCACCGGTCCGGCCGCCTGGTCCTCGTGGCGGGCGTCCCTCGTCGCGGACCTGGTGAAGCGGGTCTCCGCCGTGCTCGCCGGGGACGACCCCGAGGAGCCCGAGGCCGCGGCGCCCACCGCCGAACAGGAACGGCTCGCCATCGAGGCGTTCCGCACCGGCGGCCCCGTGCTCGCGCTGCGTGCCCAGACCGAACCGCCCACCGAGGAGCCCTCCGAGGACCGGGATCCGGAGCCCCTCGGTGTGGAACTGCTCATCGCGGTACCGGACCAGAAGGGCGTCCTGCCCGCCGTGGCCGGTGTCCTCGCCATGCACCGGCTCACCGTGCGGACCGCGGAACTGCGGGCGTTCGAACTGCCCGACGGTGTCTCCGGCTCCGTACTTCTCCTCGACTGGCGGGTCGCCGCCGAGTACGGGTCCCTGCCGCAGGCCGCCCGCCTGCGCGCCGATCTCGTACGCGCCCTCGACGGCTCCCTCGACATCACCGGACGCCTGGCCGAGCGGGACGCCGCCTACCCGCGCAGGCGGGGCATCGTCGCGCCGCCGGCCCGGGTGAGCGTGGCCGCCGCCGCGTCCCGGCTCGCCACCGTCATCGAGGTGCGCGCCCACGACGCCCCCGGGCTGCTGCACCGCATCGGGCGTGCGCTGGAGAACGCGCAGGTCCGGGTGCGCAGCGCCCATGTCTCCACGCTGGGCGCGAACGCGGTGGACGCGTTCTACGTGACCGGGCCCGACGGGTCCCCGTTGCCGGGGGAGCAGGCGGCGTCGCTGGCGCGGGCTTTGGAGGACACGTTGCGGGAGTAGATGTCCGGCCGGGACCGGTTGTTCCATGGCTGCGGGCCGGTCGTGGCTGGGCGCGCAGTTCCCCGCGCCCCTGACGGGGCGCACCTGGGGCGTCCGTTCGCTGGACGGAAGCCCGTGACGACGGGGTGGAGACCCTTTCCGGTGTGGGCAGATACTCTGGAGGGCGGACCTGCCCCCCTGCCCCCTACTTGAGGATTCGCGACCGCCGTGTTCGACACTCTCTCCGATCGCCTCGCAGCGACATTCAAGAACCTTCGCGGCAAGGGGCGCCTGTCCGAGGCGGACATCGACGCCACCGCGCGCGAGATCCGTATCGCCCTGCTGGAAGCGGACGTCGCGCTGCCGGTCGTCCGGGCCTTCATCAAGCAGGTCAAGGAGAGGGCCCTCGGGGCCGAGGTCTCGCAGGCGCTCAATCCCGCCCAGCAGGTCATCAAGATCGTCAACGAGGAGCTCGTCGGCATCCTCGGCGGCGAGACCCGGCGGCTGCGCTTCGCCAAGCAGCCGCCGACCGTGATCATGCTCGCGGGCCTGCAGGGTGCCGGTAAGACCACCCTCGCCGGAAAGCTCGGCAAGTGGCTGCAGGGCCAGGGCCACGCCCCGCTGCTCGTCGCCTGCGACCTCCAGCGCCCGAACGCGGTCAACCAGCTGAGCGTCGTCGGCGAGCGCGCGGGCGTCGGCGTCTACGCGCCCCAGCCGGGCAACGGCGTCGGTGACCCGGTCCAGGTCGCCAAGGACTCCATCGAGTACGCGAAGCAGAAGCAGCACGACGTCGTCATCGTCGACACCGCGGGCCGCCTCGGCATCGACACCGAGCTGATGCAGCAGGCCGCCGACATCCGCGACGCGGTCTCGCCCGACGAGATCCTCTTCGTCGTCGACGCGATGGTCGGCCAGGACGCGGTCAACACCGCGGAGGCCTTCCGCGACGGCGTCGGCTTCGACGGCGTGGTCCTCTCCAAGCTCGACGGCGACGCGCGCGGTGGTGCGGCGCTCTCCATCGCGCACGTCACCGGCCGCCAGATCATGTTCGCCTCCAACGGCGAGAAGCTGGACGACTTCGACGCGTTCCACCCGGACCGCATGGCGTCCCGCATCCTCGGCATGGGCGACATGCTCACGCTGATCGAGAAGGCCGAGCAGACCTTCTCGCAGCAAGAGGCCGAGCAGATGGCCGAGAAGCTGGCCTCCAAGAAGGGCCAGGACTTCACGCTCGACGACTTCCTGGCCCAGATGGAGCAGGTCAGGAAGATGGGCTCCATCTCCAAGCTGCTCGGCATGCTGCCCGGCATGGGCCAGATCAAGGACCAGATCAGCAACCTCGACGAGCGCGACGTCGACCGCACGGCCGCGATCATCAAGTCGATGACTCCGGCCGAGCGCCAGGACGCGACGATCATCAACGGCTCGCGGCGCGCCCGTATCGCGAAGGGTTCCGGTGTCGAGGTCAGCGCGGTCAAGGGGCTCGTCGAGCGGTTCTTCGAGGCCCGCAAGATGATGTCCCGCATGGCCCAGGGCGGTGGCATGCCGGGGATGCCCGGGATGCCTGGCATGGGCGGCGGGGCCGGCCGGACGAAGAAGCAGCCCAAGAAGAGCAAGGGCAAGCAGCGGTCCGGGAACCCGATGAAGCGCAAGCAGCAGGAGGAAGAGGCTGCGGCTCGGCGGGAGGCCGGGGGGCAGGCGGGCGGCGCGCTCGGCCTGCCGGGCGGCCAGCAGCAGCCGCAGAACTTCGAACTCCCCGACGAGTTCAAGAAGTTCATGGGCTGATTCTTCGCCACCGGCCTCGGGGCACCTCGGGGGCGCTGCCCCCGAACTCCCTTCGTCCTCGGACGCCGGACGGGCTGAAACGTATTCAGCGCGTCCGGCGTCCGAGGACGAGCGCGAAGCGCGACAGGGGGGTCCGGGGGCGCAGCCCTCAGGTCCGAGCGATCAGATACCGGAAGACGTTCGGCATCCACACCGTCCCGTCCCGCCGTTTGTACGGATGCAGAGCCTCCCGCACCTCCTTGTCGACCTGTTCCGGATCCGTGGCCGCGACGGCGGCGTCGAAGAGCCCTGTGGACAGCAGCCCACGCACCGCGTTGTCCACGTCCGCGTACCCGAAGGGGCAGGCGACCCGCCCGGACCCGTCGGGCCGAAGGCCGGCCCGCTGGGCGACCTCCTCCAGGTCGTCACGCAGAGCGGGGCGCCAACTGCCCGTACCCCGCAGGGGATCCGCCAGCTTGGCGGCGACCCGAAGCACCGAGGACGTGGCACACCGTTCCGGAGGCCCCCAGCCCGCGAGGACCACGGGAACCCCTAGGCCGACGAGCGGACTCGCCGCGGCCAGCGCCCCGGCGAGACCTTCGGAGTCGCCGGCCACGCACCCGACCGGCTCGAAAGCGGTCACCAGGTTGTACGCCGCCGCAGCCCCGTCGTCGTCGATGTCGGCCGGCTCCCCGTCCGTCAGCCGGGCACCGGCACGCGCACGCGTGCCCCATGCCTCGGGCAGCAGGCGCTCGCGAGCGAGTGCCAGTCGCTCCGGCGCGTGGGCCTGCAGTCCGGTGACCGAAGCGCCCCGCGCCGCAGCCATCAGCAGCGCCAGGCCGGACCCGCAGCCGAGCCCCAACAGCCTGGTCGAGGAGCCCACTTCGAGTCGCTCGTAGACGGCCTCGTAGAGCGGAACGAGCATCCGCTCCTGAATCTCGGCCCAGTCACGCGCGCGTGCCCACTGATCCACCTGGGGCGTGGCCCCCGAGTGAGGTAGGTGCTGCCGCACGAGCGTAGGTGTCATCGAATGTGCCCCAATCCGCCGAGAGTTGCGTTTGTGCCCCGTTCCTTCACCCCCGTGCAGTGCGCTCGCACTCCCCCCGTATGCCAGGAAACTCCGCGCTCGTCGTGGCGTCCAGGGGTTACGGAGCCCGGTTTGCGTACCATCGGCGCGCGCCGCGAAAATTCACATACCGGCAACATGTGCGCCTTGTGTTCCTGGACGACCGGCGGGCGAGCGCTGTTTGCCGGCAGATGCGCCCGCGCAGTGGGTGGCCTGTTCACGTCGCACGGCGATGACAGTGGGTTGCGCGTGCCACCGCGCCCCGCCCTGTACGGGACACGGGTCCCGCCGCGGAGGACGACGATGCGGTTCCGGCCAAGGTCCGCGAGTGCGGCGACCGGCTGCCGAGGGGATCGGTGAGGGGTCCGCGAGGGGGCGATGAGGGACCGGTGAGGCCACTGCCGACGGCGGCCGGGCGGGCGTCCCGTCGGTCACCCCCGGCACGGAGGGGAAACGGGCTCGCCGGGCGCGCGGTGACCGTACGGTGTCTGGTGGCCGGGGACGGGCCGGTGCCCCGGGCCGACGGCGGACCCGGTAACGTCGCCGTCGTGGCCCCTGCCTACTGGGCCCCGGCATTCCGCCGCAACAAGGACCGAAACGCCTCTTGCGCATTCGATGACCCCAGGTGCCCCGGCGCGCAGACAGCGCCTACTGGCCCGGACGTACACGTCACTACGTACCGGCTGGGTGCGAACTGTGAGGCTTCTCCGCAGATCAGCGCACCCGCCCTCGTCAGGACGCATCAGCGGCAACTGACGGGTACGTGCAAAATATTTGGGATGCCCCGGAATAGGAACACAGAGGCACCTCGGCTCGTTGTCATTACGTGAGCACGACACCACCTGTTCTCGCCGCAGAGCTGGCAGGGGCGTGGGCCGACATTCAGCGGCACCACCCCGAGCTGCCCGATCTTGCCGCGCCAGAGTCCCTGATCGGGGAGTCGTCGTCCGCCTGCGGACACGAACTCTCCTTCGAACGACTGCTTCACGAGGCAGTCCACGGCATCGCCGCCGCCCGAGGAGTCCGTGACACCTCCCGCGCCGGCCGGTACCACAACCGCAGATTCCTCGCGATCGCCGAGGAGTTGGGTCTGGACCACCCCGAGGAGCCGCATCCCAGCAGCGGATTCTCGCTGGTCACGCTCAACCCCGAGGCGAAGCGGCGCTACCGCCCGACGATCGAGCGGCTCCAGCGCGCCCTCAAGGCGCACACGGTCGCGACCGCCGCGGACACGGCCCAGAGCTTCAGGGGTCCGGCCGCCCGGCACGGCTCCTCCGGAGGGGGCGTGCGCGTGAAGGCGGTCTGCGACTGCGGACGCAACGTCCGCGTCGTTCCGTCGGTCCTCGCGCAGGCGCCGATCGTGTGCGGAGGGTGCGGGAAGCCGTTCCGCATTCCGGAGGTGGTCGGCGCGGCAGCGGGCTGAGCGGACAGCCGACGCAGCGGCGGGCCGTCGTCCCGCCGGGGTGGTGCAGAAGAGCGCGGCGGCACTTCGTGGGTGCCGGGTCGTGCGGTGGCCCACCTCGACGGCGACACCCGTGCCGGGCCCTGCGGCGGGCCGGCCGGGGGCTGCCCGGGAGCCGCCCGGGGTCGGTACGCCCGGGTCGAGGGGCCCTTCAGGGTGTGGCAGAATGGTCAGCTGTACTCGCAGCCGCACAGGACCCCTCTCTCCTCCGGCTGACGCGTCCATCGGGCACTCGGGTACCGCAACCCCACGCGGCAATCTCGCCGTGCCCAACCCCGTCAAGACCAGGAGACACCACTTCCGTGGCAGTCAAGATCAAGCTGAAGCGTCTGGGCAAGATCCGCGCGCCTCACTACCGCATCGTCGTCGCCGACTCCCGTACCCGCCGTGACGGCAGGGCCATCGAGGAGATCGGCCTGTACCACCCGGTGCAGAACCCGTCGCGCATCGAGGTCGACTCCGAGCGTGCGCAGTACTGGCTGGGTGTCGGCGCACAGCCGACCGAGCCCGTTCTCGCCATCCTCAAGCTGACCGGCGACTGGCAGAAGCACAAGGGCGAGCCCGCCCCGCCGCCGCTGCTCGTCGCCGAGCCGAAGGCCGCGCGCCCGTTGTTCGACGCCCTGGGCGGCGACGACGACAGCAAGGGCGAGGCCATCACGCAGAAGAAGAAGGCTGAGAAGAAGGACGAGGCTGCCGCCGAGTCCGCGTCGACCGAGGCCTGAGCATGCTTGAGGAGGCTCTTGAGCACCTCGTGAAGGGCATTGTCGACAACCCGGACGACGTACAGGTCGCCTCGCGTGACCTGCGTCGTGGACGCGTTCTTGAGGTCAGGGTTCACCCCGACGACCTCGGGAAGGTGATCGGCCGCAACGGCCGCACCGCGCGCGCCCTGCGAACCGTGGTAGGCGCCATCGGCGGACGAGGTGTCCGCGTCGACCTCGTCGACGTGGATCACGTCCGCTGAAGTAACACGCAGCACCGGCTCGGGCCGGGGAGGGCCTCTGGGCCGTCCCCGGCCCGTGGTCGTCCACGCGGCGGAGCAGTGGACACACGACAGGAGATCAAGCAAGTGCAGCTGGTAGTCGCGCGGGTGGGCCGGGCCCATGGCATCAAGGGCGAGGTCACCGTCGAGGTACGTACCGACGAGCCGGAGTTGCGGCTCGGGCCCGGTGCCGTCCTGGCCACGGACCCCGCCTCGGCCGGTCCGCTGACCATCGAGACCGGACGGGTGCACAGCGGTCGTCTCCTGCTGCGCTTCGAGGGAGTACGTGACCGCAACGCCGCCGAGGCGCTGCGCAACACCCTGCTGATCGCCGAGGTCGACCCGGACCAGGTGCCCGAGGACCCGGACGAGTACTACGACCACCAGCTCATGGACCTGGACGTCGTCCTGAAGGACGGCACCGAGGTCGGACGGCTCACCGAGATCTCGCACCTGCCGTCCCAGGACCTCTTCGTGGTCGAGCGGGCGGACGGTTCCGAGGTGCTGATCCCCTTCGTCGAGGAGATCGTCGTCGAGATCGACCTGGAGAAGCAGCGGGCCGTCATCGACCCGCCGCCCGGTCTGATCGACGACAGGGCGGAGATCGCCTCCGCCAGGGACGCGGACGCCGAAGCCGAGGGTTCCTCGGGCTCATCGGGCTCCTCCGGCGAGGCGGAAGGCGCCTCCGGCGCGGGCGGCCCCTCGGGAGCCGACGCCTGATGCGGCTCGACGTCCTCACGATCTTCCCCGAGTACCTGGACCCCCTGAACGTCTCCCTCATGGGGAAGGCACGCGCGCGTGGACAGCTGAATGTGCACGTGCATGATCTGCGGGAGTGGACCTACGACCGGCACAACACGGTCGACGACACCCCGTACGGCGGCGGGCCCGGCATGGTCATGAAGACCGGGCCCTGGGGCGACGCACTGGACTCCGTCCTCGCCGACGGCTACGAGACGGACTCCCACGGGCCCGTCCTGGTCGTCCCCACGCCCAGCGGCCGTCCCTTCACCCAGGAACTCGCCGTCGAGCTCTCCGAGCGCCCCTGGCTGGTCTTCACGCCCGCCCGCTACGAGGGCATCGACCGCCGCGTCATCGACGAGTACGCGACCCGTATGCCCGTGTACGAGGTCTCCATCGGCGACTACGTGCTGGCCGGCGGCGAGGCGGCCGTCCTCGTGATCACGGAGGCCGTGGCCCGGCTGCTGCCGGGCGTCCTCGGCAACGCCGAGTCGCACCGGGACGACTCGTTCGCGCCGGGAGCCATGGCGAACCTCCTGGAGGGCCCGGTCTACACGAAGCCGCCCCAGTGGCGCGGCCGGGAGATCCCCGACGTGCTGGTCAGCGGCCACCACGGCAAGATCGCCCGCTGGCGCCGGGACGAGGCACTGCGGCGGACCACCGCCAACAGGCCGGACCTCATCGAGCGCTGCGACCCCGCCGCCTTCGACAAGAAGGACCGCGAGATGCTCTCCATCCTCGGCTGGCAGCCCGGCCCCGACGGCCGATTTGGGCGCAGGCCCGACACCGTGGAAGAATAGGCGGCTGCTGTACGTCGTCCGGCGTGCGCCCCTGCCACAGGGGGACACGACGCCCGCCCCGGCGAGAACAGCCCCCTTCTGGAACCACCGACTTCCGTCGATGACCTGTGGCATCGCCGAAGAAAGCAGACGATCATGTCCAACCTGCTCGCGTCCGTCGATGCAGCGTCGCTGCGCAGCGACGTCCCGGCCTTCCGCCCGGGTGACACCGTCAACGTCCACGTCCGCGTCATCGAGGGCAACCGCTCCCGTGTGCAGCAGTTCAAGGGTGTAGTCATCCGCCGCCAGGGCGCCGGTGTCCGCGAGACCTTCACGGTCCGCAAGGTCTCCTTCTCCGTCGGCGTCGAGCGCACCTTCCCGGTGCACACCCCGATCGTCGAGAAGATCGAGCTCGTCAGCCGCGGCGCCGTGCGCCGCGCGAAGCTCTACTACCTCCGTGAGCTGCGCGGCAAGGCCGCGAAGATCAAGGAGAAGCGCGACAACTGAGCCAGCGCCGGGTCCCTCGTGCGGGCCGGATAGCATCTGGCCCACATGGACGCCGAAGCACAGCACACGGAGCGCGACCGCTCCTCCCACCCCGCAGTGTCCGAGGAGATCTCGGACACACAGGGGGTGGAGGGACGGTCGCGTTTCGCGTTGGTGGACCGGGTCGCCGACCGGGTGCCGGGCGGGCGTATCAGCCTGACCGTGCTGTTCTGTCTGCTTTCCCTGCTGCTGCTCACCCGGTTCGTGATCCAGCCGTTCCAAATTCCCAGTGGCTCGATGGAGCCCGGATTGAGGATCGGGGACCGCGTTCTCGTAAATAAGTTGGCGTACCGTTTCGGTGCTGAGCCGAGGCGCGGTGACGTCGTCGTGTTCGACGGCACCGGTTACTTCGGCGACGCCGACTACATCAAACGTGTCGTCGGCGTGGGGGGAGACCATGTGGTCTGCTGCGACAGGCAGGGGAGGATCGAGGTGAACGGCCGCTCGGTCGACGAGTTGACGTTTCTGTACCCGGGGAACGAGCCGTCCGAAGTGCCCTTCGACGTCGCCGTCCCCGACGGGACCCTCTTCGTCCTCGGTGACCACCGCGGCGACTCCAGCGACTCCCGCGACCACCTCGGCTCCCCGGGCGGCGGCATGATCCCCGTCGGCGACGTGATCGGCAGAGCCGACTGGATCGCCTGGCCCCTGGGCCACTGGACCGGCCTCGAACGCGCCGACGGCTACGCGCGCGTGCCCGCCGCCGCGGGCCCGCTCCTCCCCGGGTCGAGCGGGCGGGAAGCCGTGGACGGTGTCCATGGGTAACCGCGGCAAGCCCCGCGGCACCCACAGTGCCGCGGAGGACCTCCTGCCCACGGGCTCCCGGCGCACGGGCGGCCCCGTGATGCCCGGCCGGGCCGACCGCCGCAAGCTGGCCCGGCGGGTCAAGCGGCGCAGACAGCGCTCCGCGGTCAAGGAGATACCTCTTCTGATCGGGGTGGCGCTGCTCATCGCGCTCGTCCTGAAGACGTTCCTCGTCCAGGCCTTCGTGATCCCCTCGGGTTCCATGGAGCAGACGATCCGGATCGGTGACCGCGTCCTGGTCGACAAGCTCACTCCGTGGTTCGGTTCGAAGCCCGAGCGCGGCGACGTCGTCGTCTTCAAGGACCCCGGCGGCTGGCTGGAGGACGAACAGCCGACGGCGAAGAAGGAAGACCCCATCGTCGTCAAGCAGGTCAAGGAGGCGCTGACCTTCATCGGCCTGCTGCCCTCGGACAACGACCGGGACCTGATCAAGCGGGTCGTCGCGGTCGGCGGTGACACCGTCAAGTGCTGCGACACCCAGGGGCGCGTCACCGTCAACGGCATGCCGCTCGACGAGCCCTACATCAACCCCGGCGACAAGCCCTCCTCGCTCGTCTTCGAGGTGAAGGTGCCGGCGGGGCGCCTGTGGGTGATGGGTGATCACCGGTCCAACTCCGCCGACTCCCGTTTCCACCGCGACGAGAAGGGCGGCGGCACGATCTCCGAGGACGTCGTGGGCCGTGCCATGGTCATCGCCTGGCCCATCGGACACTGGACCCGGCTCAAGGAACCGGACACCTACGCGTCCGTGCCGGACGTGGCCGGCGGAGCGACCACCGCACTCGACACGTCGCATAGGGTGGCCACCGCGGATCGATACGGATTGATCCCGCTCCCGACCCCTGCGGAACTCCCGCTCGTTATGGGAGTGGTGGGCCTGCGTCGTATCCGGCGCGGGCGGCGGCACGGAGTGAGGAGTGGATGTGGGGGATTTGGCGGTCGGCGCACGATCCGGACACGAGGGGCCCGAGGAACGACCGGGACGATCCGAAGAGTCGGTCCCGCCGGTCGGCGAGGACGCCGTGCCCTCCGGTGACGATTCCGGGGACGGCGACGGCAGGGACGGGCGGGACTCCGAAGGAGCTTCTCCGGCGCCGAAGAAGCAGCGGTCCTTCTGGAAGGAACTTCCCCTGCTCATCGGCATCGCGCTGGTCCTCGCGCTGCTGATCAAGTCCTTCCTGGTGCAGGCGTTCTCGATCCCCTCGGACTCGATGCAGAACACCCTGCAGCAGGGTGACCGCGTCCTCGTCGACAAGCTGACCCCGTGGTTCGGCTCGGAGCCCGAGCGCGGCGAGGTCGTCGTCTTCCACGACCCCGACAAGTGGCTGGCGGGCGAGCCGACGCCCAATCCGAACGCGATCCAGACGGCCCTCAGCTGGATCGGCCTGATGCCCTCCTCCGAGGAGAAGGACCTCATCAAGCGTGTCATCGGCGTCGGCGGCGACACCGTCGAGTGCAACGGCACCGGCCCGCTGAAGGTCAACGGCAAGGCGCTGAACGAGCCCTACGTCTACCCGGGCAACACGCCCTGCACCGTGGACGACGGCGGCGGCCAGTTCAAGGTGAAGGTTCCCGAAGGCAAAATCTGGGTCATGGGCGACCACCGGCAGAACTCGCTGGACTCCCGCTACCACCAGCAGGACAAGCACAGGGGCTTCGTGCCCGTGGACAACGTGGTGGGCCGCGCGGTCGTCGTCGCCTGGCCGCCGACCCGCTGGTCCACGCTTCCGGTGCCGGACACCTTCGACCAGAACCTCACCGCCGCCGCTCCGGGCGCGTTCGCGCTCGTGGGCGCCGTGCCGCTGGTGCTGTGGCGCAGGCGTCGCCTTACCGTCGGGAACACCAGGGTTTCTGGGTCGCGTACCGCCGGGTAGGGTGCCGTCCCAGACGCCGATCTTCCGCTGCCCGGACCTGGGCCGCGAGGTCGATTCTCCGAGTTGGGGAGCACTGGGATGAGCGGGACAAGTCGTACGGACGAGGGCCACGGACGGCTCGGCAGCAAGCTGTCGGGGCTGGCCGTGGCCCTCGGCTGTGTCCTCTTCCTCGGCGGCTTCGCCTGGGGAGCGGTCGTCTACCAGCCGTACACCGTGCCGACCGACTCGATGTCGCCGACCATCGCGGGCGGCGACCGGGTGCTCGCCGAGCGGATCGACGGTTCCGAGGTGCAGCGCGGTGACGTCGTCGTCTTCAAGCAGGCGAGCTGGGGCAATCTCCCCATGGTGAAGCGGGTCGTCGCCGTCGGCGGGGACACGGTCGCCTGCTGCACGCAGGACAAGCTGACCGTCAACGGCAAGAAGATCGACGAACCGTATCTGCCGAAGGGCAGTGCGGCCGAGTCGTCCACGATCCCCTCCATCGAGGTGCCCAAGAACCGGCTCTTCCTGCTCGGCGACGAGCGCAGCGGTTCGCTGGACTCCACCGCCCATCTGACGGAGGCGGGCAACGGCACGGTGCCCCGCAGCGCGGTGAACGCGCGCGTCGACGCGGTGGCCTGGCCCATGAACGGCATGCTGGCCCGCCCCACCGGCTTCGAGACGCTCGGCGCCACCTCCGAGCCTGGCCCCCTGCGACTGGTCCTTGCCGCGGTCGTGGCGGGCGCGGTGCTCGTCCTCGGCGGGGCCGCGTACGGGCCGATCGCCAATCGTGCGGGACGCAGGCGCAGCCGTACGGGGTCGAGGGAGCGCGCACTTGCCGGCTGAGGGGTCCCCGTCGGCGGGCGACAGGCCGACCGCGGAGACGGGCGGGACCGGAGCGCTTCCGGCGGTCGGTGACCTCGGTGACCTCGGTGATCTCGGTGAGCTGCGAAAAGTCGCCCGGGTGGTGCTGCTGGACCCGCAGGACCGCATCCTGCTGCTGCACGGCCACGAGCCCGAGGACCGCTCGGACGACTGGTGGTTCACGCCGGGCGGCGGTGTGGAGGGCGACGAGACGCGGGAGGAGGCCGCGCTGCGGGAGCTCGTTGAGGAGACCGGCGTCACCGAGGTCGAGCTGGGTCCGGTGCTGTGGCGGCGGACCTGTTCGTTTCCGTTCGCGGGGCGTCGCTGGCACCAGGACGAGTGGTACTACCTCGGCCGTACGACGCAGACGGCGACCCGGGCCACAGGGCTGACCGAGCTGGAACGGCGCAGTGTCGCCGGAGCGCGCTGGTGGACGTGCCAGGAACTTGCCCGGGCACATGAGACGGTGTATCCGACCAGACTCGCCGAGCTGCTGCGCAGGCTGCTCGACGAAGGGCCCCCGGCCAGGCCCGAGACCCTCGACACGGAAATCGTCTAGGGGCTCGCGGGGCTGGCGCACAATAGGGGGACGCACGGCTGAAGGGGAACATGCCATGAGCGCCGAGGACCTCGAAAAGTACGAGACCGAGATGGAGCTGAAGCTCTACCGGGAGTACCGCGATGTCGTCGGTCTGTTCAAATATGTGATCGAGACCGAACGGCGCTTCTACCTCACCAACGATTACGAGATGCAGGTGCACTCGGTTCAGGGCGAGGTGTTTTTCGAGGTGTCCATGGCGGATGCCTGGGTGTGGGACATGTACCGGCCTGCTCGGTTCGTGAAACAGGTGCGCGTCCTGACATTCAAGGACGTGAACATCGAGGAGCTGAACAAGAGCGACCTCGAATTGCCGAGCAGCTAGGACGGGCTCAAAAGGCCTACGGCGGCCGCTCGTGTGGGTGAGTGAGTTGTCCACAATCGAGCGGCCGTCCACCAAGATCCACTAGCGGATCGTCATGGGCTCAGTGTTGGCGCCGGAGGTGGTGCCGACATGAAGACGTCCGAGGCATCCGAAGTATTCAAAGCGTCCGCGCCGCTCAAGCCGTCAAAGGCGTCCGAGCCGCTGAAGCCGCCCAAGCCGCCCAAGCCGCCCAAGCCGTCACAGGCGTCCAAGCCATCGCAGGCGTCCAAGGCGCGCAACGCACTCGGCAAGTACGGCGAGGACCTGGCCGCGCGGCAGCTGACCGAGGCCGGAATGACGATCCTGCAGCGCAACTGGCGCGCGGGCAGGGCCGGCGAGATCGACATCGTGGCCCGCGACGGCGACGCACTGGTCGTCTGCGAGGTCAAGACCCGCCGTGCGGGATCCTTCGAACACCCGATGGCCGCCGTGACCCCCGTCAAGGCCCGACGCCTGCGCGGCCTCGCCGAGCGCTGGCTGCAGGAACACGGGGGAGCTCCACCCGGCGGCGTGCGCATCGACGTCGTGGGTGTTCTGCTGCCCGACCGCGGCGCCCCCGTCGTGGAGCATGTGCGAGGAGCGGCCTGATGGGCTTCGCGCGTACGTGCTCGGTCGCCCTCGTGGGCGTGGACGGTGTCGTCGTCGAGGTACAGGCGGACCTGGAACCGGGGGTCGCGGCGTTCACCCTGGTGGGACTGCCCGACAAGAGCCTGACGGAGAGCAAGGACCGGGTCAGGGCCGCGGTCGTCAACTCCGGAGGCGAGTGGCCGCAGAAGAAGCTCACCGTGGGCCTCAGCCCGGCCTCGGTGCCGAAGGGCGGGAGCGGCTTCGACCTGGCCATCGCGTGTGCCGCCCTCGGCGCCTCCGAGCGCATCGATCCACGCGTGCTCGCCGACATCGTGATGATCGGAGAGCTGGGCCTGGACGGCCGGGTCCGGCCCGTACGAGGAGTGCTGCCGGCCGTGCTGGCCGCGGCCGAGGCGGGATACGAGCAGGTGGTGGTGCCGGAGAGCGCGGCCGCCGAAGCCTCCCTGGTGCCCGGTGTGTCCGTGCTCGGCGTCCGCAGCCTGCGCCAGCTCATCGCCGTCCTCACGGACGAACCGGTGCCCGACGAGGACCCGGACGAGCAGGGCCGCACCGATCCGCTCGCGGGCCTGCGCCTGCCGGGCACCGGCGCGGCCACGGGCATGCACGGCACGAGCGCCGCGCAGTACGACCACGAACACGACCTCGCCGACGTCGTCGGCCAGCTCTCGGCACGGACCGCGGTGGAGGTCGCCGCCGCCGGTGGACACCACCTGTTCCTGGAGGGGCCACCGGGAGCGGGCAAGACCATGCTCGCCGAGCGGCTGCCCGCCATCCTGCCGCCGCTCGGCCGGGGCGAGTCCCTGGAGGTCACGGCGGTCCACTCGGTCGCGGGCCTGCTGCCACCCGGCAAACCCCTGGTCGACGTCGCTCCCTACTGCGCCCCGCACCACTCGGCGACCATGCAGGCCCTGGTCGGGGGCGGCCAGGGGGTGGCACGGCCGGGTGCGGTGTCGCTCGCCCACCGGGGAGTGCTCTTCCTCGACGAGACACCCGAGTTCAGCAGCCGTGCCCTCGACGCACTGCGCCAGCCCCTGGAGTCGGGACACGTGGTGATCGCCCGCAGTGCGGGTGTCGTGCGCTTCCCGGCACGTTTCCTGATGGTCCTCGCCGCCAATCCCTGCCCCTGCGGCCGCTTCTCGCAGCGGGACTCCCTGTGCGAGTGCTCGCCCTCCATGATCCGCCGCTACCAGTCCCGGCTGTCCGGACCTCTGCTGGACCGCGTCGACCTGCGGGTCGAGGTGGACCGCGTCACCCGTTCCCAGCTGACCGAGCGGGGCGCGCGGGGCGAATCCACCAAGACGGTCGCCGACCGGGTCCGGGAGGCCAGAGAGAGGGCCGCCTCGCGCCTGGCGGACACCCCCTGGCACACGAACAGCGAGGTACCGGGCCGCGAGCTGCGCAGCCGGTGGCACGCGTGCCCGGGCGCCATGGACGACGCGGAGCGCAGCCTGGAGCGCGGTGTGCTCACCGCCCGGGGACTCGACCGTGTCCTGCGGGTCGCCTGGACCGTCGCGGACCTCGCCGGCCGTGACCGGCCAGGGGCCGCGGACGTGACCCTCGCGCTGCAACTGCGCACCGGGGTCCCCCGGGGGGTGCCGATGGCGATCGGGGCCTCGTCGTGAGCGGGGACGAGGAGCGGCTCCACCGGGCTCTCCTCACCCGCGTCGTCGAACCGGGGGACGAGGTCTGCGGGCGATGGCTGCGTGAGAGCGGGGCGGGGGAGGTGGTCCGAAGCCTCGCCGGAGGCGGACCACAGCTGCCGGGCGTGACGGACACGCGATGGGCCGGTCTGCGGGCCCGGGCCGAGCGGGCGGATCCGGAGCGGGACCTGGCGCTGGCGCGGGACAGCGGGACCCGGTTCGTGTGTCCCGGCGACCCGGAGTGGCCCGCACAGCTGGACGACCTCGGAGACGCGAGGCCCGTCGGGCTGTGGGTGCGGGGGCGGCCCAGCCTGCGGATATGGGCGCTGCGCTCCGTCGCGGTTGTGGGGTCACGGGCCTGCACCGAGTACGGCGCCCACATGGCGTCGACGCTCGGCGCCGGGCTGGCCGAGCGGGGATGGGTCGTGGTGTCGGGAGGTGCCTACGGAGTGGACGGCGCGACCCACCGAGGAGCGCTCGGGGCGGGCGGCGCCACCGTCGCCGTGCTCGCCTGCGGGGTCGACCGGCCCTATCCACGCGGCCACACACAGTTGATCAGCAGGATCGCCGAACAGGGACTGGTCGTCGGGGAGTTGCCGCCCGGTGACCACCCGACCCCGAGCAGATTCATTCTTCGGAACCGGGTCATCGCTGCGTTGACACGCGGCACGGTGGTCGTCGAGGCGGCGTATCGGAGCGGTGCGTTGGCGACCGCCCGGGCCGCTCAGCGGCTGGGCAGATTCACGATGGGAGTACCCGGGCCGGCCACCAGCGGGCTCTCGGCGGGCGTGCACGAACTCCTGCGCGGGGACGCGGTGCTGGTCACCGACGCCGCGGAAGTGGCCGAACTCGTCGGCGACATGGGCGAGCTGGCCCCGGCCCGGCGCGGACCCGTACTGCCGCGCGACCTCCTGGACGCGGATGCCGCCCGGGTGCTGGCCGCGCTGCCGGCCCGGGAGGCGGCGTCGCGGCAGGAGATCGCCAGGGACGCCGGGACGACCGAGGACGACGCCGTCGCGAAACTGTACGAACTCCGCTCACTTGGGTTCGTCGAACGACACGGCGACGGCTGGAAGTTGACACGCCAGGCCGCTATGTCCATCGGCACGGATCAGGGGTGATGCTGACCGAGCGTGTTCGGCCGTCCGGGCGACCTCCCGAAGTCCTTGGGGTTTCCCGCAGTTGACGCCCCGCGGTGGTCACGCACGGCGATGACCGTGCCTCTGGGGGGCGCCCAGCGGAACGTATCTGCGCACGGTGAGTCCACCACTGTTCGCACACTGCGACTCTCCAGTCACGCTACGCTCACATGGAATCCGACTCAGACAGGCAACTCGACATCAGACCGACAGCTCACGCAGTTACTCACAGTTCACTGCAGAACGGCACAAGGCGACGCATGCCCCAGCACACCTCCGGGTCCGACCGGGCGGCGGTTACCCCCGCCGCCCGTGACGGCGGCGTGCGGCCGCCCGCCCCCTCGACGCTCGACGAGCTGTGGAGGTCCTACAAGACCACGGGCGACGGGCGGCTGCGCGAGCAGCTGATCCTGCACTACTCACCGCTGGTGAAGTACGTCGCCGGCCGCGTGAGTGTGGGGCTGCCCCCCAATGTGGAGCAGGCGGACTTCGTCTCGTCGGGCGTGTTCGGGCTCATCGACGCCATCGAGAAGTTCGACATCGAGCGCGAGATCAAGTTCGAGACGTACGCGATCACGCGGATCCGGGGCGCGATGATCGACGAACTGCGGGCGCTGGACTGGATCCCCCGGTCCGTGCGGCAGAAGGCCCGCAACGTCGAGCGGGCCTACGCGACACTGGAGGCGCGGCTGCGGCGTACGCCGTCGGAGTGCGAGGTGGCCGCGGAGATGGGCATCGCGGTCGACGAACTGCACGCGGTGTTCGGCCAGTTGTCGCTGGCCAACGTCGTGGCTCTGGAGGAGCTGCTGCATGTCGGCGGTGAGGGCGGCAACCGGCTGAGCCTGATGGACACCCTTGAGGACACCGCGGCCGACAACCCGGTGGAGGTCGCGGAGGATCGTGAGCTGCGGCGTTTCCTCGCGCGGGCCATCAATACGCTGCCCGAGCGGGAGAAGACCGTCGTGACCCTCTACTACTACGAGGGGCTCACGCTCGCCGAGATCGGCAATGTGCTCGGGGTGACGGAGAGCCGCGTCAGCCAGATCCACACCAAGTCCGTGCTCCAGCTCCGGGCGAAGCTGGCGAGCTTCGGGCGCTGACTCGGCTGACCCCGCCGACTCCGCCGGCCTCACCGACTCTGCTGCCTCCCGACCGGACGGGCCCTGTCGGCTGTGTCTGCCTCGCCGACTTCGCCGATCTGGCTGACCTCGTTGACCTCGGCGATCGTGCCCTGCCAGGGTGCGGCGGCGCACCTTGCCACGACTTCTCACGTGGGGGCCGACGCCGTCGGACGTGTGGTCCGGGCGGCAGGAATCCTCCCGGCCCGGTAGCTATTGATCGAGCCCTCGCGGACGAGAGTCTCCCGTCCTGGGCGGGGCGTCCGTAAAGTGGGAGCGTGCCAAGGATTCGAGCGGCCTCCGTGGCCGAGCACCGGTCGATGCAGCGAGCCGCCCTGCTGGACGCGGCGCGGTCACTGCTGTCCGAGGGCGGGACGGAGGCCCTGACGTTCCCGGCGCTCGCCGAGCGGACAGGGCTCGCGCGGTCCTCCGTGTACGAGTACTTCCGGTCCCGCGCGGCGGTGGTCGAAGAGCTCTGCGAGGTCGACTTCCCGCTCTGGGCCGCCGAGGTCGAGACCGCGATGTCGCTGGCCGGGACACCCGAGGGGAAGGTCGAGGCGTACGTCCGCCGACAGCTCGCCCTGGTGGGGGACCGGCGGCACCGGGCCGTCGTGGCGATCTCCGCGAGTGAACTCGACGCGGGCGCGCGCGAGAAGATCCGCGCCGCGCACGGGGGGCTCGTCGCGATGATCGTGGAGGCGTTGCGGGACATGGGCCACGAGCAGCCCCGGATGGCCGCGATGCTCCTTCAGGGGATCGCGGACGCGGCGGTGCGAAGGATCGAGATCGGCGCGGCCGAGGAACCCGGAGTCATCACCGAGGCCGCGGTCGCGATGGCCCTGCGAGGCGTGAGCGGCTGAGCCGCTCCGGCGCCCCGTCCGGTGCCTCTTCGACCCGCCCGGTGGGCCGGTGGTCCCCGCTCGGGCAGCCGGCCCCGAGGACCGAAACGCGCGGACGGTTCGGCGGCCCGGGCCTCGTCGGCAGGAGGTGCGGTCGTCGGTCCAGGCTCGGGGACTCCCGTGACCGGCAGCAGACGTGACGGACCCCTGGTCAGCAGCCACGGGGGCAGCAGGGACAGCGGGTCCAGATAGGCGTCCCCACGGAGCAGGCCCCAGTGGAGGCACGCCGTCGGGCAGTGGGACGTCGGCAGCTCCAGTACGCCCACCACCTCGCCCGCGGCCACCTCGGCACCCTTCTTCACCGTCGCCCGCACCGGTCCGTACGTCGTGCGCAGGGGCGGGGAACCCGTGCCGGTCAGCTCGACCGAGACGACCCCGCGGCCCGCGACCCGGCCGGCGAAGGAGACGCGGCCGGGAGCGACGGCCCGGACCGGGGTGCCGGGGGCCGCGGTGAGATCGACGCCCCGGTGGCCCCGGCCGTAGGCCGTCGCCGGCGGCTCCCAGCCGCGCACCACCGGCGGGCGCGACCCCACCGGCCAGGCGCGGCCGACGGCAGGGACCGGCGGGGCCACTCCATCGGACCCGCCGACAGCACTTCCGCCGGAACCGCCGACAGAACCCCCACCGGGACCTCCGGCCGGGTCGCCGTCGCGGGCGGTGGCCGCGGGACCGCCCAGGACGAGGCCCAGCAGGAGGCCCAGCACCAGCACGGCGGCCGACGTCAGGGCGGGCCGCCACACCGGCCGCGTACGAAGAAAACGATCTGCTCGCATGCGAGAACGGTGCCTCGAACGATCCGGAAAAGGGGATCATGGCCGGGATCTGTGGAGTACCCGTCGGTTGTGGACAACGGCGTCATCCGGCGCCTCGCGGGTCCCGTACACTTCTTGTGGCGATCCGGGTCACCGGGTCGACTTCGCACGCCCCGGCATCCGGCCCTAGAACAGCCGATGTCAGCGCCCCTCGGTCCCTCGTGGCAAGGCGCAATGCGGGCGTCAGGCGCGACCGCCGTCCGGTGGTCGCGGCACAACCGAGCACACCAAGGAGTACGGCCATGGCCGTCGTCACGATGCGGGAGCTGCTGGAAAGCGGCGTCCACTTCGGTCACCAGACCCGTCGTTGGAACCCGAAGATGAAGCGTTTCATCTTCACGGAGCGCAACGGCATCTACATCATCGACCTGCTCCAGTCGCTGTCGTACATCGACCGCGCCTACGAGTTCGTCAAGGAGACCGTCGCCCACGGCGGCACGGTCATGTTCGTCGGCACGAAGAAGCAGGCGCAGGAGGCCATCGCCGAGCAGGCGACCCGCGTCGGCATGCCCTACGTGAACCAGCGCTGGCTGGGCGGCATGCTCACCAACTTCTCGACCGTCTACAAGCGCCTGCAGCGCCTCAAGGAGCTTGAGCAGATCGACTTCGAGGATGTGGCCGCGTCCGGCCTCACCAAGAAGGAGCTGCTCGTCCTCTCCCGCGAGAAGGCCAAGCTGGAGAAGACCCTCGGCGGTATCCGCGAGATGTCCAAGGTGCCCAGCGCCGTCTGGATCGTGGACACCAAGAAGGAGCACATCGCGGTCGGTGAGGCCCGGAAGCTCAACATCCCGGTCGTCGCCATCCTCGACACCAACTGCGACCCCGACGAGGTCGACTACAAGATCCCGGGCAACGACGACGCGATCCGCTCCGTCACCCTGCTCACCCGCGTGATCGCCGACGCCGTCGCCGAGGGCCTCATCTCCCGTTCCGGTGCCGGCAAGGCCGCCGAGGGTGACAAGGCCGCGGGCGAGCCGCTCGCCGCGTGGGAGCGCGACCTGCTCGAGGGCGGCGAGAAGAAGGCCGACGAGACCGCTGCCGAGGCGCCCGCCGCCGACGCTCCGGCCGCTGACGCCGAGGCGCCCGCCGCCGAGGCCCCGACTGAGGCTCCCGCCGCCGAGGCCCCCGAGGCTGAGGCTCCGGCCGCCGCTGAGGCTCCCGCCGAGGCCGAGGCCGAGAAGCCGGCCGCGGCCGAGCAGGCCTGACGATCCAGCGTCACGGTTGAGTGAGGGCGGGCGGCGCCTCGTGCGTCGCCCGCCGTTCACCCCCAGCCCGTAGATCTTCGGTGGACGCCCGCCCGATCAGCGGCGGACGCCGACTCCGAGACTTCGAACTCCGAGAAGAGATTCACAGATCATGGCGAACTACACCGCCGCCGACGTCAAGAAGCTCCGTGAGCTCACGGGCGCCGGCATGATGGACTGCAAGAAGGCGCTCGACGAGGCCGACGGCAACGTCGACAAGGCCGTCGAGGCGCTGCGCATCAAGGGCCAGAAGGGCGTCGCCAAGCGCGAGGGCCGCTCCGCCGAGAACGGCGCCGTGGTCTCCATCATCGCCGACGACAACACCGCCGGTGTCCTGGTCGAGCTGAAGTGCGAGACGGACTTCGTCGCCAAGAGCGAGAAGTTCCAGGTCGTCGCCAACCAGATCGCCGAGCACGCCGCCGCGACCTCCCCGGCCGACATCCAGGCGCTCCTCGCCTCGGAGATCGAGTCCGGCAAGACGGTCCAGGCGTTCGTCGACGAGGCCAACGCGAACCTGGGCGAGAAGATCGTCCTCGACCGCTTCGCCCAGTTCTCCGGCGCCTACGTGGCCGCGTACATGCACCGCACCATGCCCGACCTGCCCCCGCAGATCGGTGTCCTGGTCGAGCTGGACAAGGCCGACGCCGGCCTCGCCAAGGGCATCGCGCAGCACATCGCCGCCTTCGCGCCGAAGTACCTCTCCCGTGAGGACGTTCCGGCCGAGGTCGTCGAGTCCGAGCGTCGCGTCGCCGAAGAGACCACGCGCGCCGAGGGCAAGCCCGAGGCCGCGCTCCCGAAGATCGTCGAGGGTCGCGTCAACGGCTTCTTCAAGGAGGCCACGCTCCTCGGCCAGCCGTACGCGCTCGACAACAAGAAGTCCGTCCAGAAGGTCCTGGACGAGGCCGGTGTCACCCTGAAGCGCTTCTCGCGCATCAAGGTCGGCATCTGAGTCCGTACCGCGATCGACGCGCGATCCCGCTAGGGTCGACAGCAGTCGTCCGTAGTGGTCGCGTATCCCGCCGCCCGCGGACGCGCGGACGGCAGCAGATCTGACGAGGAGGCCATTGCCGAGCATGGGATGCGAACAACACCCCACCGGCAGTGGCCTTCTTCGTATGTGCGACACGTATGCGCGACACGTAGAAGAGGCGAGATCTCCATGACCACCACCAAGGCCGCCGACAAGGACGAAAAGAGCGACTCCGGAAAGGGCTCCGGCCGCTTTCTGCTCAAGCTTTCCGGCGAGGCGTTCGCCGGTGGCGGAGCGCTCGGCGTCGACCCCGACGTGGTGCACAAGATGGCCAGGGAGATCGCCGCGGTGGTCCGCGGCGGTGCCCAGATCGCCGTCGTCATCGGCGGCGGCAACTTCTTCCGCGGAGCCGAGCTCCAGCAGCGCGGCATGGACCGGGCCCGCTCCGACTACATGGGCATGCTCGGCACGGTCATGAACTGCCTCGCCCTCCAGGACTTCCTGGAGAAGGAGGGCATCGACTCGCGCGTGCAGACCGCCATCACCATGGGGCAGGTCGCCGAGCCGTACATCCCGCTGCGGGCCGTGCGCCACCTGGAGAAGGGCCGTGTGGTCATCTTCGGTGCCGGGATGGGCATGCCGTACTTCTCCACGGACACCACCGCCGCCCAACGCGCTCTGGAGATCGACGCCGAAGCGCTGCTGATGGGCAAGAACGGGGTGGACGGGGTCTACGACTCCGACCCCAAGACCAACCCCGGAGCGGTCAAGTTCGACGCGCTCAGCTACGGCGAGGTCATCACTCGCGACCTGAAGGTCGCCGACATGACCGCGATCACCCTGTGCCGTGACAACAAGCTCCCGATCCTCGTCTTCGAGCTTCTCGCAGAGGGCAATATCGCTCGGGCGGTCAAGGGTGAGAAGATCGGCACGCTTGTGGGTGACCAGGGCAGTCGGGCCTGACCGGGGGATGGACAATGTCCCGCCGGTCGGGAACGGTTCAGGAATAAGACGCGACGCAGCCGGCCGCCTAACCGCCAGGGAACCGCAGCCGGGCCTACTCAAGACACGCAGGAGCAAGTGGTGATCGAAGAGACCCTCCTCGAAGCCGAGGAGAAGATGGAGAAGGCCGTCGTGGTCGCCAAGGAGGACTTCGCCGCGATCCGCACAGGCCGTGCGCACCCGGCGATGTTCAACAAGATCGTGGCGGACTACTACGGCGCGTTGACCCCGATCAACCAGCTGGCCTCGTTCTCGGTGCCCGAGCCGCGTATGGCCGTGGTGACCCCGTTCGACAAGAGCGCGATGCGCAACATCGAGCAGGCGATCCGCGACTCCGACCTCGGCGTCAACCCGAGCAACGACGGCAACATCATCCGGGTGGTGTTCCCCGAGCTCACCGAGGAGCGCCGCAAGGACTACATCAAGGTGGCCCGCACCAAGGCCGAGGACTCCAAGATCTCGATCCGTTCCGTGCGCCGCAAGGCCAAGGACGGCATCGACAAGATGATCAAGGACGGCGAGGTCGGCGAGGACGAGGGCCGCCGCGCGGAGAAGGAGCTCGACGACACCACCGCGAAGTACGTCGCGCAGGTGGACGAGCTGCTCAAGCACAAGGAAGCAGAGCTGCTCGAAGTCTGATGAACGACTCTTCCTGGGGGGCACCGCCACAAGCCGGGTACTGGGGGCCGTCCGACCAGGGGCCTGTCCAGGGGGCTGCCCCGGCGGGTCCCGCGTACGATGCGCACAACGCGCAGCAGACTCGCCCCATGCCCATCGTGCCCGACGTACCCGCGCATGGCGGAGACCAGGATGACGACCGGGGGGCTGCTCGGACGGGCGGCCCCCTGTTCCGCGACGAGACGCCGCCGACGCCGCCCCACCAGGCACCGTCGCAGAATCCGCAGAATTCGCAGGAGCCCATGACCAGCGCCGCACAGCCCGCACCCGCGCCGCAGAAGAAGAGCGCGGGCCGCGACCTGGGCGCTGCCATAGGGGTCGGTGTCGGGCTCGGCGTGGTGATCGTCGCGTCGCTGTTCGTCGTCAAGGCCGCCTTCGTCGGCGTCATAACGGTCGCCGTCGTGGTCGGTCTGTGGGAACTCACGTCGAGGCTCGCGGAGCGCAAGGACATCAAGGCCCCGCTCGTGCCGCTGGCGCTGGGCGGCGCGGCGATGGTCATCGCCGGATACGTCCGGGGGCCCGAGGGTGCCTGGGTGGCGATGGCGCTCACCGCGCTCGCGGTCCTGGTCTGGCGGATGACGGAACCGCCCGAGGGCTACCTCAAGGACGTCACCGCGGGAGTCTTCGCGGCCTTCTACATCCCGTTCCTCGCCACCTTCGTGGCGATGATGCTGACCGCGGACGACGGCGCGTGGCGTGTGCTCACGTTCCTGATGCTGGCCGTGGTCAGCGACACGGGGGCGTACGCCGTCGGGTGGCGCTTCGGCACACACAAGCTCGCCCCGCGCATCAGCCCCGGCAAGACCCGCGAGGGCCTGCTCGGCGCGATCGCCTTCGCGATGGTGGCGGGCGCGCTGTGCATGCAGTTCCTGATCGACGACGGCACCTGGTGGCAGGGGCTGCTCCTCGGCCTCGCGGTCGCGGCCAGCGCCACACTCGGCGACCTCGGCGAGTCGATGATCAAGCGGGACCTGGGGATCAAGGACATGGGCACCTTGCTCCCGGGCCACGGCGGAATCATGGACCGCCTGGACTCACTGCTGCCGACCGCTCCGGTGGTCTGGCTGCTCTTTGTGATCTTCGTCGGATCGGGCTGATCGAACCGAGCGCGCCGTATGCGTCAGGGAACCCCCGGCCGATCAGGGCCGGGGGTTCTCGGCGTCCGGGCCCGCCGAACCCGCTGCCGGGTCGTACTCGTGTGCCCGGCCGCCCTGCCACGTCACCCACCGCGGGTCGTCCAGCAGCTCCCAGGCGTCCGGCAGACCCGCGCGGCGCAGGAACTCCACCACGTCGGTGTCGCCGTGGGCGAGGCCGAAGACCTGGCCCCGGACGGTGACCCGGCGCCCGCGGGCGCCCGTCATGCGGTGCACGACGATGGGGGCCGTGCTCGTGTCGTCGGATTGCGGCCGTTCGCCGTTCACAGCACACCCAGGTCGTTGTCGGGCCGGCAGTAGGGGCACGCGGTGACGCCGTCCTGCGTGAGCGCCCGGAGCGCCTGCTCGCGGGGCAGCGGCCTCGTGTTCTTGCCGGCCATGCCGCAGTCGCTCGTATGGACGGCGTCGGGGCTGGGTCTGCCGCCCGCTCGCCGCATCGCGAGCTTCCAGCCGGGCGTGGGCGAGGGCGGTGTGCGTGCCGTACGGGCCGTGGCTGCCTCCTGACGTTCGAGCTCGGCGATGGTGTCGTCTGTACGGCGCAGCTGCCAGGCCAGCCATTCGCGGACGCTGCGCAGACGATCCAGGCGAGGCACTTTATCGGACACGCGTTCGATTCTAGGTCCAAGTGTGGCCTACATGGCAACGCGACGGCCGAAGTAGCCCGCTTCAGCGTCGGCTGGGGAACTTCCACCCGTTCCGGCGGAGCCTGAAGAGGACGTACACCCCGCACAGTGCCCACACGCCCAGGAAGGCCCACTTGAACCACGGGGGGCCTTGCCAGCGCTCCGCCAGGTGAACCGATGCCGCGTAGTAAGAGGTCATCCCCTGCGCGTGCCCGGCGGCCCGCCGGGAACACCCGGTGGGCGGCCTTCCGGCGATCCCGCCCCGCCGGAGTGGGCGCCCGGCGCCGAGGCTCAGGTCACATGATTCGATCTGCGACACTGGTACAGCCATGCCTAAGCCCGGAGAACTTACATTCGTCGCCCCCCGCGGAGCCAAGAAGCCGCCGCGGCACCTTGCCGATCTCACGCCTGCCGAGCGTAAAGAGGCCGTCGCCGCGGTCGGTGAGAAGCCGTTTCGCGCCAAGCAGCTCTCGCAGCACTACTTCTCGCGGTTCGCGCACGACCCCGAGCAGTGGACCGACATCCCTGCCGGGTCGCGCGTCAAGCTGCAGGAAGCGCTGCTGCCCGAGCTGATGACGGTCGTGCGGCATCTGTCCACCGACGACGACACCACCCGCAAGACCCTCTGGCGGCTCTTCGACGGCACGCTCGTCGAGTCCGTGCTGATGCGCTACCCGGACCGGGTCACCATGTGCATCAGCTCACAGGCGGGCTGCGGGATGAACTGCCCGTTCTGCGCGACCGGGCAGGCCGGCCTCGACCGGAACCTGTCGACCGGCGAGATCGTGCACCAGATCGTCGACGGCATGCGGGCGCTGCGCGACGGAGAGATCCCCGGTGGCCCGGCGCGGCTCAGCAACATCGTCTTCATGGGCATGGGCGAGCCGCTCGCCAACTACAAGCGGGTCGTCCAGTCCATCCGGGCCCTCACCGACCCGGAGCCGGACGGGCTCGGGCTGTCGCAGCGCGGGATCACCGTGTCGACCGTCGGTCTGGTCCCCGCCATCAACCGGTTCACCGAGGAGGGCTTCAAGTGCCGCCTCGCCATCTCCCTGCACGCACCGGACGACGAGCTGCGCGACACCCTCGTACCGGTCAACACGCGGTGGAAGGTACGGGAAGTACTGGACGCCGGCTGGGAGTACGCGGCCCGGTCGGGGCGCCGGCTCTCCATCGAGTACGCGCTCATCCGGGACATCAACGACCAGGCGTGGCGTGGTGACCGGCTCGGGCGGATGCTCAAGGGCAAGCCGGTGCATGTGAACCTGATTCCGCTCAACCCGACGCCCGGCTCCAAGTGGACCGCCTCGCGGCCCGAGGACGAGAAGGCGTTCGTCGAGGCGATCGCCGCCCACGGCGTGCCCGTCACCGTCCGGGACACCCGTGGCCAGGAGATCGACGGGGCGTGCGGACAGCTCGCGGCGACCGAGCGGTAGTCTGGCGGGCGCGGGTGGGTTCTTTCGGCCACCCGCGCGTGTCTACATCTTCATATTCCGACAGGGGAGCGCCACAGCGCTGAGAGTGCGGGACAGCCCGCAGACCCTCTGAACCTTGCCCAGGTCATTCTGGGTAGGAAGTTCGGTCACTACTCAAGCTGTTGCGCCCTGCCCGGGATCCGATCGCGATCCCGGGCAGGGCCGCGTCTCTTCCTGGTCAACCCAGGAGGAACACAATGAGCACCACCAGCACCACCAAGAAGATCACGGCCGTCGTCGCGGTCACCGGTCTCGGCCTCGCCGTGCTGTCCGCGTGCGGCTCGTCCGACTCCGGGAGCGGTGACGGCGAGGGCTCCGGGTCCAAGACCGTGACCCTCGTCAGCCATGACTCCTTCGCCTACACCAAGGACGTACTGAAGGCGTTCGAGAAGGAGTCCGGCTACAAGGTCCGGGTCCTCAAGGACGGCGACGCCGGGCAGGCCGTCAACAAGGCGATCCTCACCAAGGACAACCCGCAGGGCGACGTCTTCTTCGGCGTCGACAACACCCTGCTCTCGCGCGCGCTCGACAACGGGCTCTTCCAGTCGTACGAGGCCAAGGGCTCGGATCTGATCCTGCCGGAGTACCGGGTCGACCAGGACAAGCACCGGGTCACGCCCATCGACTCCGGTGACATCTGCGTCAACTACGACAAGGCCTATTTCAGCGAGCACGAGCTGGCCCCGCCGACGTCCTTCGACGACCTGATCAAGCCCGAGTACAAGGATCTTCTCGTCACCGAGAACGCGTCCACGTCCTCGCCCGGTCTCGGCTTCCTGCTCGGCACCGCCGCCAAGTACGGCGACAAGGGCTGGGAGGGCTACTGGAAGAAGCTCAAGGCCAACGGCGTGAAGGTCGTCGACGGCTGGGAGCAGGCCTACAACGAGGAGTTCTCCGGGTCCGCCGGCGGCAAGAAGGCCAAGGGCGAGCGGCCGCTCGTCGTCTCGTACGCCTCGTCGCCGCCCGCCGAGGTCATCTACGCCGACCCGAAGCCGAAGACCGCGCCGACCGGTGTCGCCGACGGCACCTGCTTCCGTCAGGTCGAGTACGCGGGCCTGCTGAGCAACGCGAAGAACACCAAGGGCGGCAAGGCGCTCGTCGACTTCCTCATCACCAAGCGGTTCCAGGACGACATGCCGCTCAACATGTTCGTGTACCCGGTCCGTGAGGGCGCTCAGGTGCCCGAATCGTTCACGGAGTACGGGCCGAAGGCCGAGAACCCCGAGACCCTGGACCCCGCCAGGATCGCCGCCAACCGTGACGAGTGGGTCAAGTCATGGACCTCGCTCGTACTGAAGTAGCGGCTCGCGAGCCCGGCGATCCCCGTGCCGGGACGAAGCCGCGCACGCGCCCGCGCACAGGCACAGGCACAGGCGGGAGCGTGGCGCGGCTCGGGCTCATGGTCGTGCCCGTCGCGTTCTTCGGGGTCTTCTTCGCCTACCCGGTCGTCGCGATCACCGTCCGCGGGCTGAAGGTCGACGGGGTCTGGCGGTTCGGGCGCATCTGGGACGTGCTCGGGCAGCCCGACATCAGGCACGTCCTGTGGTTCACGACGTGGCAGGCGCTCGCCTCTACCGCGCTCACGCTGCTGATCGCGCTCCCCGGCGCTTACGTCTTCGCGCGCTTCGAGTTCAGGGGCAGGCAGATCCTGCGGGCCGTCGTGACCGTTCCGTTCGTACTGCCGACGGTCGTCGTGGGCACGGCCTTCCTGGCGCTGCTCGGGCGCGGGGGACTGCTGGACGAGCTGTGGGGCGTACGCCTGGACACCACCGTGTGGGCCATCCTGCTCGCGCACGTCTTCTTCAACTACGCGGTCGTCGTCCGCACGGTCGGCGGCCTCTGGTCGCAGCTCGACCCGCGCCAGGAGGAGGCCGCGCGGATGCTCGGCGCCTCACGGTTCGCGGCCTGGCGCACCGTGACGCTCCCGGCGCTCGGCCCGGCCGTGGCCGCCGCCGCGCTCATGGTGTTCCTCTTCACCTTCACGTCCTTCGGTGTCGTGCAGATCCTCGGCGGCCCCACCTTCTCGACGCTCGAAGTCGAGATCTACCGGCAGACCTCGGAGATCTTCGACCTCTCGACGGCCGCCGTGCTGACGATTCTCCAGTTCGTCGCGGTCGGCGCGATTCTCGCCGTGCACGCCCGGACCGTACGGCGGCGGGAGACAGCCCTGCGGCTGGTCGACGCCGCCACGACCGCGCGACGGCCGCGCGGGGCGGGGCAGTGGGCGCTGCTCGCCGCCGTCCTCGGCTCCATCGCCGTCCTGCTCGTCCTGCCGCTGGCCGTCCTGGTCGAGCGCTCGCTCGACGCCCCCGGATTCGGCTACTACAAGGCGCTCACCAGCAACGAGGGCAGCCTCTTCCTGGTCCCGCCGATCGACGCCGTCGGCAACTCGCTGCGGTACGCGCTCGCCGCCACCGCCATCGCGCTGCTCATCGGCGGACTCGCGGCCGCCGCCCTCACCCGCCGGGACACCGGACGGCTCGGACGTCTCGTACGGGGCTTCGACGCGCTGCTCATGCTGCCGCTCGGCGTCTCCGCGGTGACCGTCGGCTTCGGCTTCCTCATCGCGCTCGACGAGCCACCGCTGGACCTGCGGAGCAGCTGGATCCTGGTGCCGCTCGCGCAGGCGCTGGTGGGTGTCCCCTTCGTCGTACGCACCATGCTGCCGGTGCTGCGCGCGGTGGACGGACGCCTGCGCGAGGCGGCGGCCGTGCTCGGAGCCTCGCCCTGGCGGGTGTGGCGGGAGGTCGACCTGCCGCTGGTGCGGCGGGCGCTGCTGATCGCCGCCGGGTTCGCCTTCGCCGTGTCGCTCGGCGAGTTCGGCGCGACCGTCTTCATCGCACGGCCCGACAACCCGACACTGCCGGTCGCCGTGGCGCGGCTGCTCGGGCGGGCCGGCGAACTCAACTACGGGCAGGCCATGGCCCTTTCGACGATCTTGATGGTGGTGTGCGCGGTGGCGCTGCTGGCCCTCGAACGCCTTCGCACCGACCTTCGCTCCGACCGGACGGGAGAGTTCTGACGATGCTCAAGCTCGATGGGGCGACCGTACGGTTCGGCGGGCGGGCCGTGCTCGACGAGGTCGGCCTCGATGTCGCCGAGCACGAGATCGTGTGCGTCCTCGGGCCCAGCGGCAGCGGCAAGTCGACGCTGCTGCGGGCCGTCGCCGGGCTCCAGGACCTGGACGACGGGCGGGTGTTCCTGGACGGCCGCGACCTCGGCGGCGTACCCGCGCACAAGCGGGGCGTCGGTCTGATGTTCCAGGACCATCAGCTGTTCCCGCAGCGGGACGTCGCCGGGAACGTGGCCTTCGGCCTGCGTATGCACGGTGAGTCGAAGCAGCGACAGGCGGTGCGGGTGGGGGAGTTGCTCGAACTCGTGGGGCTGCCCGGCTCGCAGGGGCGGGCCGTCGCCTCCCTCTCCGGCGGCGAGCAGCAGCGGGTCGCTCTCGCCCGCGCGCTGGCTCCGCGGCCCCGGCTGCTCATGCTCGACGAACCGCTCGGCCAGCTGGACCGCTCGCTGCGAGAACGGCTGGTGGTCGAACTGCGCGAACTCTTCGCAGAGTTGGGCACCACCGTGCTCGCGGTCACCCACGACCAGGGTGAGGCCTTCGCGCTCGCCGACCGGGTCGTCGTGATGCGGGACGGGCGGATCGCCCAGTCGGGTACGCCACTCGATGTCTGGCAGCGTCCGGCCGACGAGTTCGTGGCCCGCTTCCTCGGCTTCGAGAACGTGACCGGGGCGACCGTCTCCGGGGAGGCCGCGGACACCCCCTGGGGCAAGGTGCCGGTGCCCCAGGGCACCCCGCAGGGCGAGGTCACGCTGCTCGTCAGGCCCGCGGGCGTACGGCTCGTACCGGCCGACGAGGGGCTGCGCTGCACGGTGGCCGCGCGGACCTTCCGGGGCACCCATGTCGCCGTACAGCTGCAGCCCGGGGGCGCGCCGCGGCTTGAGGCGGCGTGTGCGCTGCGGGACGCGCCGGAGACCGGGGAAGAGGTCGGGGTGGCCTTCGACACAGCCGAAATCGTCGTACTCGGAGGGGTCCCCGGGTCCTAGGGTGCGGGCCATGACGCTACTCGGGCACGACCGTTACTGCGACGAAATCGTCGGGCAGACCGCGCTGCTGAGGGGCCGTCTCGCCGGCGCCGATCTCACCGCGACCGTGCCGACCTGTCCGGACTGGACGCTGCGGCAGCTCGCCGTGCATGTGGGTGAGGCGCATCGGTGGTCCGAGCACATCGTCCGGACGGGGGCGGCCAGGAACGTGCCTGTCGAGGACGTGGCGGGCGCCGTGGGGCCCGAGGACGACGATCCCGCCTCCCTGGACGCCTGGCTCGCGGAAGGCGCGGAGCTGGCCGCGGAGACCTTCCGTGACGCCGGAGCCGGTACGCCGGCCTGGTCCTGGGCCTGGGAGCACACGGCCGGGTTCTGGGCGCGGCGGATGGCGCACGAGACGGTGATCCACCGGGCCGACGCGGCCGCAACGGTCGGGACGGTCGGAACGGCCGGGGTGGCGTTCGAGGTTGCGCAGGATCTTGCGGCCGACGCGATCGACGAGTGGCTGCAGATCGTGCGGTTCGCGCAGGAGCGGTATCCCGATGATGCCGCGCGGGAGTTGCGTGGGGCGGGGCGCAGTATTCATCTCCATGCCACCGACAGTGAGCCGGGTCTGGACGCCGAGTGGATCGTCGAGTTCGGCGACGAGGGGATCGACTGGCGGCGGGGGCATGAGAAGGCGACGGTCGCGTTGCGGGGGCCGCTGACCGAGGTGTTGCTCGCCTTTTACCGGCGGGTTCCGGTGGACGGGGGGCGGTTGGAGGTTTTGGGGGAGCGGGAGTTGCTGGACTTCTGGCTGGAGCGGGCGTCGTTCGGGTGAGGGGTTCTTGGGTGGGAGGGGGAGTGGTGGAGGCGCGGTGGCCTCTGCGGGGTGGTGGGGGCTGGTCGCGCCGTTCCCCGCGCCCCTGACGACTCCGCGCCTCTGAGGGTGGCCCTGGAGGGTTGCGGCTCTGGACAGCGCTGTGGCCCGTCCCCTCGTGGAGGGGACGGGCCACTACTGCGGGTGGTGTCAGCGGGTCTTCGCTGCGCCGCGGCGGCGCAGCGCGAACATCACGCCGGCGCCGGCCGCCACGAGCGCGGCCGCTATGCCGGCGATCGCACCGGTGTTGGAGCTGGAACCGGTCTCGGCGAGGTTCGAGTCGCCCGCGGGCGACGGTGCGTTGTCACCGGTCGACGCGGCCGGAGTGCTCTCCGACTCGGACGGCTCCGGGGACTCGGCGGGCTCCGAGGGCTCCTCGGCGGGCTCGGAAGGCTTCTCCGAGGGCTTCGGGGTCGCCGGAGGCGTGGTCGTCTCCGGGGACTTGCACGCCTCGGACGGGGTGACGAGGTTCGGCTTGATGTCCTCGTCGACCTGGTTGCCGGCCTTGACGTGCACGCGGTACGTCGCGTTCGGCTTCCAGTCCTCGGAGAAGTCGATGGTCACGCCTTCGCGTGTGCCCTCGACCTCCTGCTCACCGACGAGCTTCGCGTCGGCACCGTTCGACTGGAGGAAGACACTGACCTTGGCCTTGACGCCCGATGGGTCCTTGTCGGTGACGCTGATGACACCCTTCGTGCCGTCGCACTTGGCGACGGCCGAGAACTCGCTGATGTTGCAGGCGAGCGCGTTGCCGGCCAGACCGAGCGTGAGCGCGGCCGAGGCGGAGGCAACTCCGAGAATGCGCACAGAACGTGCGGTACGGCGAGATATGGACACGATTGCCCTTCACGGGATGCTCAAAACGAGGGGGGTTGCTGGGAGCTGCTGCGAAACAGCAATCCCAGCCGCCTCACAGGTTTATGGCGCACCGTCTCCGGTTGTCAATCCGTGTGTCCGTCTTGACCCTTGGCTTTTAGGTTTCATTTACACGCGACAGGCGGTCGAGCACCTCCGGTGCCTCCTCGATGCGGTCCACCAACGCGATCCGGGACTCCATCGGGCGGTCCCGGGCGAGGGCTCGGAGGAGCGGCCAGGCCGGCAGGCGCTCCGTCCAGTGGGCACGGTCCACCAGGACCATGGGGGTGGGTTCGCCGCGCGACTCGTAGTAGTTGGGCGTCGTGTTGTCGAAGATCTCCTGGACCGTTCCGGCGGCGCCGGGCAGGAAGACCACACCCGCGTTCGAGCGGGCCAGCAGGCCGTCCTCACGGGTTGCGTTGGCGAAGTACTTGGCTATGTGGGAGGCGAAGGCGTTCGGCGGCTCGTGACCGTAGAACCAGGTGGGGATGCCGACCGAGGCGTTGCCCTTCGGCCAGCGCTCGCGCACCTCGAAGGCGGTGCGTGCCCAGTCGGTCACCGACGGGACGAACGAGGGTGCCTTGCCGAGCAGTTCGCACGCCTCGTCCAGCATGCCGTCGCGGTACGGGGCCGCGTACGCGCCGAGGTTCGCCGCCTCCATCGCGCCGGGGCCGCCGCCCGTCGCCACCGTGAACCCGGCGCGCGCGAGCGCGCGGCCGAGCCGGGCCGCGTCCCCGTACCCGTCCGTGCCGCGGGCCAGCGCGTGACCGCCCATCACGCCCACCACCCGGGCCGAGCGCAGGAGTTCGTCGAGAGCGTCGGAGACGGCGTCGTCGTGGACGGAGCGCAGCATCGACGCGTAGATGTCCCCGTCGGCCCGGGTCCGCCGGAACCAGTCGTACGCGACGGCGTCCGGCGTCGCCCCGTAGCCCTTGTCGAGGGAGCCGAACAGCTCGTCGGGCGTGTAGAGGTGACCGCGGTACGGGTCGAACGGCACGTTCGGGAGGGGCGGGAAGACGAGGGCGCCGTCGGCCCGGATCTTCGCCGCCGCGTTCTCCCGCATCGGGCAGCCCAGGAAGACGGCGCCCGCGGTGTCGCTGACGAGCAGCTCTCTCGTACGGTCTGTCAGGTCGACGGCCTGGACACGGAAGCCGGCGAGGGTGCCGCGTGCCGAGACGGTCGCGTCGAACTCCTCCAGCGTCTCGATCTCTCGGTCACCGTGGTGGGCCACATGGGCGGGGCTCGTCTGCACCCGCCCATGTAAGCACGGCCCGTTCCGGCACGGCTCGCTCGGGCGAGACCGCGGGATTCAGCCCTGGACGACCGACGGGTCCATCCACATGACCTCCCAGGTGTGGCCGTCCGGGTCGTCGAAGGCGCGCCCGTACATGACACCGTGGTCCTGGGTCTCGCCGCTCGCCGAACCGCCCGCCGCGATCGCCCTGTCGACCAGCTCGTCGACCTTCTCGCGGCTCTCGGCGCTGAGACACAGCAGCACCTCGCTGGTCTTCGTCGAGTCCGCGATCTCCTTCTTCGTGAAGTCCGAGTAGCGCTGCTTGTTCAGCAGCATCGCGACGATCGTGTCGCTGATGACGACGGACGCGGCGTTCTCGTCCGAGAACTGGGCGTTGATCGTGTAGCCCAGCTCCGAGAAGAACTTCTTGGACACCTCCACGTCGTTCACGGCCAGGTTCACGAAGATCATCTGCTGGTACATGGGGGTCCTCCGTCAGGTGAGTTGCTGTTCGGAGAGGGAGACCGGCGGGCCGCGGGAAAATCATCGGCCCGCGCCAATCTTTTTCGTACGCGCGGTCGGGCGTGCGGTCGGTCGTGCGTACGACCGCGCGATCGGTCTCTTCGTGTACGCCGGCTCAGTGGACCAGTGGCAGTGCCGCGAGCTGCGCGATCGCCCAGGTCAGCGGGGTCAGGACGACGATCAGGGCGCCGGCGCGGAGGGCTGCCGCGGCGCGCAGCGTCGAGGCGGGCGCACCGATCCGCAGCAGCGCGGCCGTGGTGCCGGCGCGCGCGTTCCTCGCCTCGACCGCGGCGGTCAGCAGCGTCGCCACGGCGCACCCGGCGACGAGCAGCGTGCCGAGCGTGGTGAGGGGACCGACACCGGGTTGTGCGCCGGTCCGGAGCACGGCCATGGCGTACGCGCCCGACGCCACCGCGCACACCACGCCGAGGGGGCGTCCGATGCGGGTCGCCTCCTCCATCAGCACGCGCCCGGCGAGCAGCCGCAGAGCGCCCGGTCGTACCGACTGGAGCAGCCTGCCGCAGAGGTGCGTGAGCGCCGGCCCGGCCAGCGCGAGCCCGATCGCGGTGAGCGCCCAGCCGACCAGCACCCCGAAGGGGCCTCCGGTGAGGCCGCCGGGCAGCGCGGGCCCCGCGTGAGCGGCGGCGCCACGGCCGGCGTACGTCTCCACCGCGAGACCGGCGGCGAGCACGGCGGCGCCCCAGGGGAGGCCGCCGGGAGCGGGGAGCGGGGCCAGGGGGTGGTCATGGGCCTGCGGGCCGGCGGGGGCCGGCCGCGTGGTTCCCCGCGCCCCTCGCGGGGCCCGGTGTACGGGTGGGCCGGTGGGGGCGGGGGCTTGCGCGGTGGGGAAGTCCCGGTCGTCCGGGTGGTCGTCGGTCCTCGCGCTGCCTCGGGCGCCCGAGCGGCGGGGCACGTCGAGCGGGACGACGCGGCCGGGTCCTTCAGGGGTGCCGCGCCCGGTGCGCCCGGCGTTTGCGTCGGGGAATTCGGGCGTGTCCGATTCCTCGAAACCACTGCCCCTGCCGGAGGGGTCGGGAGCGGTCTGAGTGACTGCCTCCCGGTCTTCCGCGGATTCGGTGGGGCCGGCCGCGCGCGGGTTCGTGCCGGTGTCCGTACGGGCCCCGAAGCGTCCGTAGGCGCCGAATCCGACGCGTTCGGTGGAGCGTCCGTAGCCGCCGAATCCGCCCAGCCGTCCCGGGCGCCCGCCCGCCACGGCGCCGGTCGGGTGCTGCCCCCGAGGGCGCAGCACGAGCGCGCTGGCCGCCGACGCGGCGACCGGCACCAGCGCCAGGAGCGTGAGCGCGGCGGGCAGGGGCAGCGACTGGTTCGCGGCCAGCAGGCCGGCCGCGTCGCCGTCGAAGGGGAGACCGGCCAGATCGCCGCGCAGGTGCAGGAAGAACAGCAGGGCGACCATCGAGCCGAGCGTGCAGGAAACGGCGGTGGAGACGGCCGCCAGGACCATCTGCCGGCCGGGTCCCAGGCCGATCGCCGCGAGCCCGGGCCGGGGCCGGGTGGCCGGGTCGGTGCGGGCGACGGCGACCGCGAACTGCACGGTGGCCGCGATCGGCGCGACGCACCACGCGAGTCTGAGCACGGCCGCCGCGGACGCGCCCGGATGCCCCAGCGCGTACCCCAGCGTGCACAGGAGCAGGAAGCCGGTGCCCGCGGCCGCCGCGGCGACGAGGAGCCTGCGGAACTGGACGCCGGGGTGCGCCCCGAGGGCTAGGCGGAGAGCGAGCACGCGGCCCGGCCTTCCGTCTCGGTGGGATCGGTGGGATTGCTGGGATCCGTGGGTTTGGCGGGTTCGGTGCGTGCGGTGGGTTCGGCCGGCTCGGCGACCGGCGGCAGATGGACGGTGTGCACGCGCCGCCCGTCGAGGAGCGACACCGTGCGGTCGGCGAGCGCCGCGGTGTCCGCGTCGTGCGTGGCCAGGACCACGGTGATCCCGTGCGAGCGGGCCGCCGTGGTGAGCGTCCGCAGCACCTGGGCGCGGTCCGCGCGGTGCAGCGGCGCGGTGGGCTCGTCGGCGAAGATCACGGTCGGCGCGGGGGCCAGGGCGCGGGCGATGGCCACCCGCTGGCGCTCCGACTGGAGCAGGGCGTACGGGCGTTTGCGGGCGCAGTCGCCGATGTCGAGGCGGTCCAGCCACTCCAGGGCGGTGGTCCTGGCCCGGCGACGGCTCACGCCACGCAGCATCAGGAGCAGGGCGGCGTTCTCCCAGGCGTTCAGCTCGGGGACGAGGACCGGTGCCGGGTCGATCCAGCCGAAGCGGTCGCGGCGCAGCCGCTCGCGGTGCGTCGGACTCATGGTGTGGACGGCCGTGCTGTTGAACCAGACCTCGCCCTGCTGCGCAAGGAGCTGTCCCGACAGGCACTGGAGGAGGGTCGTCTTGCCGCTGCCGCGCGGGCCGCCGACGGCGAGGATCTCGCCCTCGCGAACCCCGAGCGATACGCCGGTGAGTGCGGGTGAGCCGTTGTGCTTGACGTGCAGGGCGCGTGCCCAGAGCACGTCGTTGTCCGGCGGAGCCGCCATCGCGTACACCTCTTCAGATCTGATTTGCGCTGCCCGGGCGGCCTCGGAAGGTCGTCGGGTCCCCCGGTCGGGGGAACGAAGGCAGGGCCGATCGGTCACTGGGCACGCTAGGGAGTCGGGGCCCGGAGGCCGGACAGCACGCGGCCCCGGGGCGCTCATTCTCACTCGAACGGGCGCCACCGGGGCCGGTGTTGATCACTTGTTCAGCTCAAAGGTTCAGCGGGCGGTCAGGCGGGCCGGTGAGCGGCCGTCCGCGCAGACAGGTTCGGCTCAGAGCTTCGCCCAGGCCTCCGTCAGCACCTGGCGGACGATGCCCTCGATCTCGTCGAACGTCGACTGGTCGGAGATCAGCGGCGGCGACAGCTGGATGACCGGGTCGCCGCGGTCGTCGGCGCGGCAGTAGAGGCCGTACTCGAAGAGCTTCTTGGAGACGAAGCCGTAGAGCACGCGCTCCGACTCCTCGTCCGTGAAGGTCTCCTTGGTGGCCTTGTCCTTCACCAGCTCGATGCCGTAGAAGAAGCCGTTGCCGCGGACGTCGCCGACGATCGGCAGGTCGTGCAGCTTCTGGAGGGTGGAGAGGAACGCGCTCTCGTTCTCCAGGACGTGCTCGTTGAGCTTCTCGCGCTCGAAGATGTCGAGGTTCGCGAGGCCCACGGCCGCCGACACCGGGTGACCGCCGAAGGTGTAGCCGTGCAGGAAGGTGTTGTCGCCCTGGTAGAACGGCTCGGCCAGCCGGTCCGAGATGATGCAGGCGCCGATCGGGGAGTAGCCCGAGGTCATGCCCTTGGCGCAGGTGATCATGTCCGGTACGTAGTCGAACTTGTCGCAGGCGAACATCGTGCCGAGGCGGCCGAAGGCGCAGATGACCTCGTCCGAGACGAGCAGCACGTCGTACTGGTCGCAGATCTCGCGCACCCGCTGGAAGTAGCCGGGCGGCGGCGGGAAACAGCCGCCGGCGTTCTGCACGGGCTCCAGGAAGACGGCCGCGACCGTCTCGGGGCCCTCCATGAGGATCTGCTGCTCGATCTCGTCGGCGGCCCAGCGGCCGAAGACCTCCGGGTCGACGCCCGACCCGCTGTCGAGGAACGCGGGCGCGCGGTAGAGGTTGGTGTTCGGCACCTTGTGGGCGCCGGGTACCAGCGGCTCGAACGGGGCCTTCAGGGCGGGCAGACCCGTGATGGACAGGGCGCCCTGCGGGGTGCCGTGGTAGGCGACCGCACGCGAGATGACCTTGTACTTGGTCGGCTTGCCCTGGAGCTTGAAGTACTGCTTGGCGAGCTTCCAGGCGGTCTCGACGGCCTCGCCGCCGCCCGTCGTGAAGAAGACCTTGTTCAGGTCGCCGGGAGCGTGGTGCGCGAGGCGCTCGGCCAGCTCGACCGCCTTCGGGTGGGCGTAGGACCAGATCGGGAAGAAGGCCAGCTCCTTGGCCTGCTTGGCGGCCGTCTCGGCCAGCTCGGCCCGGCCGTGGCCCGCCTGGACCACGAACAGACCGGCCAGACCGTCGAGGTAGCGCTTGCCCTTGTCGTCGTAGATGTAGGTGCCCTCGCCACGGACGATCGTGGGGACGGGCGCGTTCTCGTACGAGGACATGCGGGTGAAGTGCATCCACAGGTGGTCGTACGCGGTGCGGCTGAGGTCCTTGGCAGTCACGGCTATCGGGTTCCCCACATGTAGGTCTGCTTCTTGAGCTTCAGGTAGACGAAGCTCTCGGTGGAGCGCACGCCGGGCAGGATCCGGATGCGTTTGTTGATGACGTCCAGCAGGTGGTCGTCGTCCTCGCAGACGATCTCGGCGAGGATGTCGAAGGAGCCCGCGGTCATCACCACGTACTCGACCTCCTGCATGGCGGTCAGCGCTTCAGCCACCGGTTCGAGGTCGCCGTCGGCGTTGATCCCGACCATCGCCTGCCTGCGGAAGCCCACGGTGAGCGGGTCCGTGACGGCGACGATCTGCATCACGCCCTGGTCGAGCAGCTTCTGGACGCGCTGGCGCACGGCCGCCTCGGAGAGGCCGACGGCCTTGCCTATCGCGGCGTACGGACGGCGGCCGTCCTCCTGGAGCTGCTCGATGATGGCGAGGGAGACGGCATCCAGCTGGGGAGTGCCGTTCCTGGACTCGCGGGAGTCCTTGGGGTCTGCGCTTCGACTGGCCACGCGCTCACTGTGCACGAGGGCTCGTCGGTTCCGCAAGGTGTGATCGATGAAATTCGTTGTCTACGTGTTCCAAGTCTGCGGATTTCGCAGTTCTGGGGCAAGTGGGGGTATTGAAAACGTGGGGGCGAGGATTAGGGTGGGAGCCCGGGCGTCTCAGCCAGTGGACAAGTGGACGCCCGGGTCGTAGGACAGTCGTGGGGCAGCCGCAGGGCGGTCGTGGACGGCTGTCCGAGCACGCCGTAAGACACCCGTGGAAACACCCGTAGGACATCCGACAGGAGGGCCGGGCAGTGAGCACCGAGCTGCGACGTCTGCGCAATTACATCGCCGGAGAGTTCCGCGATGCCGCCGATGGACGGACCACGGACGTGGTCAACCCCGCGACGGGCGAGGCGTACGCCACCGCGCCGCTGTCCGGTCAGGCCGACGTCGACGCCGCGATGGAGGCCGCCGCCGCGGCCTTCCCCGCCTGGCGCGACCAGACCCCCGCCGAGCGCCAGAAGGCCCTCCTCAAGATCGCGGACGCCTTCGAGGAGCGCGCCGAGGAACTCATCGCCGCCGAGGTCGAGAACACGGGCAAGCCCATCGGTCTGACCCGGTCCGAGGAGATCCCGCCCATGGTCGACCAGATCCGCTTCTTCGCGGGCGCGGCGCGCATGCTGGAGGGCAGGTCGGCCGGCGAGTACATGGAGGGCCTGACCTCGATCGTCCGCCGTGAGCCGGTCGGCGTCTGCGCGCAGGTCGCGCCGTGGAACTACCCGATGATGATGGCCGTGTGGAAGTTCGCCCCGGCGCTCGCCGCGGGCAACACGGTCGTGCTCAAGCCGTCCGACACCACCCCGGCCTCCACGGTCCTGATCGCCGAGATCATCGGCTCGGTCGTCCCCGAGGGTGTCTTCAACGTCATCTGCGGCGACCGTGACACCGGCCGCGCGATGGTCGAGCACAGGATCCCGGCGATGGCGTCCATCACCGGATCGGTACGGGCGGGCATCTCCGTCGCCGAGTCCGCCGCCAAGGCCGTCAAGCGGGTCCACCTGGAGCTGGGCGGCAAGGCGCCCGTCGTGGTCTTCGAGGACACCGACATCGCCAAGGCCGTCGAGGACATCTCGGTGGCGGGCTTCTTCAACGCCGGGCAGGACTGTACGGCCGCCACGCGCGTCCTCGTCCAGGAGTCCATCCACGACGAGTTCACGGCCGCGCTCGCCAAGGCCGCCGCCGACACGAAGACCGGCATGCCGGACGACGAGGACGTGCTGTACGGGCCGCTCAACAACCCGTACCAGCTCAAGCAGGTCACCGGCTTCATCGAGCGGCTGCCCGCGCACGCCAGGGTCGAGGCGGGCGGCCACCGTGTCGGCGAGACGGGCTACTTCTACGCCCCGACCGTCGTCTCCGGTCTGAAGCAGGACGACGAGATCATCCAGAACGAGGTCTTCGGCCCGGTCATCACCGTGCAGTCCTTCACGGACGAGGCGCAGGCCGTCGAGTACGCGAACGGCGTCGAGTACGCCCTGGCCTCCTCCGTCTGGACGAAGGACCACGCACGCGCGATGCGCATGTCCAAGGTCCTCGACTTCGGCTGCGTATGGATCAACACGCACATCCCGCTGGTCGCGGAGATGCCGCACGGCGGCTTCAAGCACTCCGGCTACGGCAAGGACCTGTCGGGGTACGGGTTCGACGACTACACGCGGATCAAGCACGTCATGACCTCGCTCGGCTGACATTCGCCGTCGGCGAGAGCGAGAGCGGATACGGGTGGTAGCGCGGGCTCGGCTGCCGGGCACGGGCCCGGCAGCCGAACGCGGATGGGCCCCGAACGTGGGTCGGTAGCCGGACGCGGATCCGCCGCCGTCTGCGATCGGCTGCCGTCCGCGGATCCACCGCGTCCGCGGATCGGCTGCCGAACGTGGGTGGGCTGCCGCACCTCGGTCGGCTGCCGTGGTGGCTCAGCCGCTGAGGACGAGGCCCGCGTCGCTCGGCTCGGCGTCGCCGTCCTCGCGCTGTTCGTCGCCGCCCTTCCCGTCGCTCCCCTTCTCGTGCTGCCTGATCTCGCCGCAGCCGGGCGGGAAGGGGCCGTCGCCCCTACCGGGCAGGTCCCCGGGCGGGACCGGCAGCTTGACGCCGATGTCGTCGAGGACGTCCTGGCAGGCCTTGGCCGCCTTTCGGAACTCCTTGGAGGACGGGTCCGGGTGCTTCGACCGGTCACCCTTGTCCCTGTCGATCCGTACCTTCACGCCGTGGCCGCCGTCCGCCGTGTGGATGACGATGTCGGGGAAGTCCTCCAGGCCGTTGTCGCGCATGCACTCGGTGTACGCGCGGGACGCCTTGTCCTGGCGCTTCCAGTCCGTCGACTCGTCGTCCTTCGGCGGTTTCGACGACGACGAGTCACCGTCGGACGGCGAGGGCGAACCGGCGGCCACGGACTGACCGGCGTACACCCCGCCGAGCGCGAGAGCGCTGATCAGGGCGCAGGCCGCGGCCAGTCGGCGGTGCGGTTTCGTCGAACTTCGCATGAGTTCCTCCTCGTACCGGGTGTTCGGCTGTTCCGAGGACGGGTGTCCTCGGGAACACCTCAGCGCGCGGGCGGTTACGGCACGGGAACGGGCGCTCTTACCACCCTGTTACCACCCGGCGGGCACGCTGGCCGCAGGGTTCGCAACAGCCGGAGACGCAGCCGGAGATGCCGATGCGCGTATTGGTGGTCGAGGACCACGAGGAGCTCGCCGAGACCGTCGCGGCGGGACTGCGCAGGGAGGGAATGGCCGTCGACATCGCACTGGACGGCCACGCGGCGCTGGAGCGGGCCACGGTCAACGGATACGACGTCGTCGTGCTCGACCGTGACCTGCCCGGACTGCACGGCGACCGGGTGTGCCGGGCCCTGGCCGAGGGGGGCAGCCGGGCGCGGGTGCTGATGCTCACCGCGTCCGGCACGGTCGCCGACCGGGTCGCGGGGCTCGGTATGGGCGCCGACGACTATCTGCCGAAGCCCTTCGCCTTCACCGAACTCGTCGCGCGGATACGGGCCCTGGGGCGGCGCGCGCAGCCCGCGCTGCCGCCGGTTCTGGTCCGCGGCGACCTGCGGCTCGACCCCGCCCGCCGGGTGGCGACCCGTGAGGGGCGCCGACTGCCGCTCAGCCCCAAGGAGTTCGCGGTCCTGGAGCTGCTGATGGCCGCCAGTGGGGCGGTCGTCTCCGCCGAGGAACTGCTGGAGCGCGCCTGGGACGAGGCGGCCGACCCCTTCACCCAGACCGTGAAGGTGACGGTCAGCAGGCTGCGGCGCAAACTCGGTGACCCGCCGTTGATCGAGACGGTGGCGCAGGCCGGGTACCGCGTGTGAGCGGGCGGTTCGCGTTCCCGGGAGCCTGGAGGATCCGGGGATCGCGCGAGGGCCGGGGCCGGGGGCCGCAGAGCGTCCGGTGGCGGCTGACCCTGCTCTACGGCGGGCTGTTCGTGGTGACGGGGGCGGTGCTGCTGGGGCTCACGTACGCGCTCGTGGCCGAGGACCAGTCGCTGGCCGTGTCCGGGTCGGGCGCCCGGCCGAAAACCGGCGACGCGGGCAGCGGGCCCACGGTCTCCGGGCCCGTGCCGAAGCCGGGTGGCGCCGCGATCGAGAGCTATGTGCGCGAGCGGCTGGCCGTCCAGCGCGGCGACCAGCTCCACCAGTTGCTCATCGAGTCGGGGATCGCGCTCGGCGTCATGGTGATCGCCTCGCTGATCCTCGGCTGGCTGGTCGCGGGGCGGGTGCTCGCGCCGTTGCGGGACATGGCGGTCGCGGCCCGGCGGATCTCCGCGGACGATCTGCACCGGCGGCTCGCCGTGTCCGGGCCCGACGACGAACTCAAGGGTCTCGCCGACACGTTCGACGACCTGCTCGCCCGTCTTGAGGGCGCCTTCGAGGCACAGCGGCGGTTCGTGGCCAACGCCTCGCACGAACTGCGCACACCGCTCACCCTTCAGCAGGCCATCGTCGACGTGGTGCTGGCCGACCCGCACGCCGACGCCGCGGCGCTGCGGGCGGCCTGCCTCCGGGTGCGGGCCGCCGGGCAGGAACAGGAGCGGCTGATCGAGGCGCTGCTCATGCTGGCGCGCGGCCAACGGGGCGTGTGCGAACGGGAGTCGGTGGATCTCGCGGTCCTGGCGGGTGACCTGCTGCCCGAGGGCGGGCCCCGGGTGGACGCCGAGCTCTCCTCCGCGCCGCTCCTCGGGGACCCGCAGCTCGTGGAGCGGCTGGTGAGCAACCTGCTGGAGAACGCGGTCCGTCACAACGTGCCCGAGGGGGAGGGGGAGGGGGGCTGGGTCACCGTATGGACCGGGGTCGTCGGTGGGCGGGCCTCTCTGCGGGTCGTGAACAGTGGTGCGGTGGTGCCGGTCGATCAGGTGGGGGTGCTGTTCGAACCGTTCCGGCGGTTGGGGGTGGAGCGGGTGCGGGGCCGTGCCCGGGAGGGGGCGGGGCTGGGGTTGTCGATCGTGGCGGCGATCGCTGCGGCGCACGGGGGTGAGGTGCGGGCCCGTGCCCGGGGGGAAGGGGGGTTGTGGGTGGAGGTGCTGTTTCCGCCCCCGCCGCCCCTACCCGTTCCCGTCCCGCATGGGGGCTTCGCCCCCTCGCCCCCGAAATCGCGCTGACGCGCTCGTCCTCAAACGCCGGACGGGCTGAATAGGTTTCTGCCCGTCCGGCGTTTGAGGACCGGGGGTTCGGGGGCAGCGCCCCCGAGTCGGTGACGGTGGGGGGAGGGGCGGCGGGGGCGACACCCTGTCGTCCGGCGGGCGCACCGGTGGACAGAGCGTCCATTGCCCGCCCGCCAGGGCACCCGCCATGCTGCCCACGTGCGAGCGAACCCGAGAAGCCCGAGCCCGAACGGCCTGATCCCGAACGGCCTGATCCGGAGCGGCCCGAGTCCGAGCGGTCCGATCCGGAGGAATCCGGTGACCCGCCGCTCCCTGCTGCGCACCCTCGGCGTGGGCGCAGCCACCGCGCTCGCCGCGGGCTGCGGCGTGCCGGCCGCGTACGTCGCCCCAGGAGACCGCGCGAGAAGCGACCTGTCGGCCAGGGAGAAGCGTCTGACCTGGGCGAACTGGCCGCTCTACATCGACACCGACGACGAGGACGAGTCGAGGCGCCCGACCCTGGACGCCTTCGAGAAGCGCACCGGGATCACGGTCACGTACACCGAGGAGATCAACGACAACGACGAGTTCTTCGGCAAGGTCAGCCCTTCCCTGATGAACCACCAGGAGACCGGCCGGGACCTGATCGTGATCAGCGACTGGATGTGCGCACGGTTCGTACGCCTCGGCTGGGTCCAGGAGATGGACCGCTCCAGGCAGCCGAACATCGCCAAGTACCTGGATCCGCAACTGCGTTCCCCGGCTTTCGACCCGGGCCGCCGGTACACCGTGCCCTGGCAGTCCGGGATCACCGGCATCGCGTACAACCGCCGCAGGCTCGGCCGGGAGATACGGCACGTGTCCGATCTGTGGGCCGACGACCTCAAGGGCCGCGTCACGCTCCTGTCGGGGCTCGACGAGGCGTTCGCGCTGCTCATGCAGGGCAACGGCGTCGACATCGCCCGGTGGACCGCGGACGACTTCCACACGATGTGCGACCAGGTCGACGACCTCGTCCGCGCGGACCACATCCGCCGGTTCACCGGCAACGACTACATCAAGGACCTGTCGAGCGGCGACGTGCTGGCCTGCCAGGCGTACAGCGGCGACGTGATCCAGCTCCAGGCCGACGATCCCGACATCGAGTTCGTCGTGCCGGAGGAGGGCGCCGAGTTCTGGTCCGAGTCCCTGATGGTCCCGAACCTCGCCCGCCACAAGGCGAACGCGGAGAAACTGGTCGACCACTACTACGAGCCGGCCGTGGCCGCCGAACTCGCCGCCTGGGTCAACTACGTCTGCCCCGTCCCGGCCGCCCAGGACGTCCTGGGCTCCGCCAAGGACAAGGAGACCGCCGCCCTCGCCGAGGACCCGCTCATCTTCCCCGACGGCGCCATGCGCGAGAGGCTCACGATCGCCCGCGACATCACGGCGAAGGAGCGCACGGAGTTTGCGAAACGGTGGAACGCCATCGCGGGGCTGTAGAACGCGGTGCGCCCCCGCCCGGCGGCCGGAGCCGGTCGGCGGGTCCCCGGCGCACGGCCACGAACGGCCAGGTTCGCGACGGGGACGGGTACGGGGACGGGTACGGGGACGACGACGCCGACGACGGTGAGCGCACCCCGGCCGCAGGTCAGCGGGACGGCAAGCAGACCGCAGGTCACCGGCCGTCAGCCCGCGGCCGTCAGCGCGCGGTCCTCACCCCGCCGCCGCGGTCAACGCTCCGAGGGCGCTCGCCTGTGTGCGCCAGTCGGTCTGGTTGGGGCCGGTGCCGGTGCCGGTGCCGGACCAGCGTTGGCCGAGGGCGTTGAGGGAGGTGCGGTCCTTCGCCCACAGCGTGTCCGCCTGCTTCTGGACGTAACTCCGGTAGGTGCTGGAACCGGTGGCCTTCGCGAGGTCGGCGAAGTGCCGCATGAAGATGCCCTTGAACTGCTTCTGGTTGTCGTCGCAGGACGCCGAGCCGACGTCGCAGGACTCGGTGAGCACTCCGTCCCGGGTCAGCGCAGGACTGCTGACGGCGGCGTCGGCCAGGGTCCGCGCTGTGGTCAGCAGGGAACCGTCCCCGGTCACCCTCCACAGTTCGGTGAAGCCGCCGATGGCCAGTCCCTGGTTGTAACTCCACACCGTGCTGCCGTTGTTGGCGCAGGACGAGTTCAGCCCGTCGTTCACAAGGCCGGAGGAGTTGATCATCCCGCTGGACCGGTACCAGGCGGCGGACGTCCTCGCCCGCTGGAGCCACACCGTGTCGCCCGCGATGCGCTGGTGCAGCGCGGTGGTCAGCCAGAGGTACTGCCCGTTCGTCACCGCGTTCTTGTACGTCCGCTCGCGGTCCCACCACACGCCGCCTCCGCAGGTGCCGGTGTCCCAGTACCGGTGGACGTAGTTCGCGATGGTGACGGCCTCGTCGAGGTAGCGGGAGTCGCCGGTGTGGTCGTACGCGTCGAGCCAGGCGATGGCCCACCACGCCGAGTCGTCGATGGACCGGCTGATGAAGTGGCCCTCGATCGCGTCCGAACTGCGCACCCCGGCGGCGAAGACACCCTTGTTCTGCTCGAAGGTGCGAGCGATGACCCAGTCGTAGTCGTGCCGGCCGGTGGTCCTCGCGAAGTCGATGAGGGAGGTGAGGGTGGCGGCGGAGTTCCACCAACTGCTCGGCCACCAGCCGTTGTAGGGGTCGTACGAGGCCATCAGCGCGTCCGCCGCGCCGCGCGCCCTGGTCGGCGCGGGCCTGGCCCACGCGGTGCAGCTGCCTTCCGCATGGCCGGCGGCCCGGCCGCACGCACGGACCGCGCCGCCGTGGAGGAGGCCGCGCGGATCGCGGGTGGCGTACATGGCGGTACGGGTGCCGGTGGCCCCGGACGGGGTGCCGACGCGGCCGAGGGAGGAGCCGTCCGGCCAGGTCGAACCGCCGTCCCAGGAGCGGTCGAGCCAGATCTCGTCGCCCGGAGCACCGGTGTCGACGCTCGCCCAGGCCATGGAGTTCGGCTGGTCGACGTGCAGCCGGATCGTGCGGCCGTGGAGGGTGGTCGACGGCACCGGCTGGTCGTCACCGGCGGCCTGGCCCGCGTCGGCGCCGTCGCAGAGCTTGTCGCAGACGGTGGGGTGGACCCAGTTCGTACAGCCGACGCCGGCGGCGTCGCCGCAGGCGCGCACGAGCCCGCGTCGGTGGTTGCGGGGATCGGTGATGTTGTACATCAGCGTCCTGGTGCCGGTCCAGCTTCCCGGGACGCTCGCCTTGCCGAGCAGGCCCTCCCAGGTGGCGCCGCCGTCCCAGGAGCGGTCCAGCCACACCGCGTCGCCGCTCACCCCGTTGTCGATGCTCGCCCACGCCATGTCGTCCGCGTCGGAGACGTGCAGTTCGAGGCGGCGGCCGTTGAGGTTCTTGGCCGGTACGGGAAAGCTCTCCTGCCGGGCCCGCGACGGATCCAGCGTGTCGCAGGACAGCGCGCACACCGGGGCCGCGGCAGCCACGGCGGTGGCGGTGTCGCTGGACGTGGCATCGGCGGTGGCCGCCGACGCCACGTTCGGGGACAGGGCCGCGCCTGCGAGAACGGCCGCCACCAGGAACCTGGTGAGCCGTGGTCTGACAACGATGTCTGAGCTGCGCAAGGTCATCGAACTCGCCTCGGATTCGCCATGGGGGGACGCCGTCCGGCGGGCGCGTCCGTCGACCGACAGCCCTGCCGGGTCGGCCAGGAATCGAGCACTGGTCCATACCTGTCTTCGAGGCAGTGAACCGTTTTGGCGGGTCCCTGTCAATGCCGCAACGGGCGGCTTTTCCGGTGGAGTTCACGCGGGGCGCGATGGCTTGACAGTCCATTTCCGGGCGCCCATCATCGGGGCAACTTCGGCGAGGCGCCTCGCACACCCACTGTTCCGCTCGTCCCCGGGCCGCATTGGCCGATCTTTTTGAATCGATTCAAGCGTCCGGTTCCCGCACTTGGTTCCCGCACTCCATCCAGGAGGTACTCATGCGCCGCCGCCGTTCACTGCCGCACCGAACACCCGGCCCGGGGCGCCTGCTGGGCCTCGCCATGATCATGGCCTTCGGGCCGGTCGCGGCCACCGCGCAGCCGGCCGGGGCGGCCGCGGCGGTGTCGATGCCGCCGGCCCCGGTCGTGTCCCCGGCCGGGGCCGCCTCGCTGTCGCCGCCCGGGTCCGTACCGTCGTCGGCGGCGACCGCAACGGCCGTTCCCGGAGCCGCCGTCGACCCCCTGAACTACTCGCCGTCCTCCCGCACCCTCAAGCCGACCGCCGTCCACCGCACGTCCGGCAGTGTCGAGAACCCGCAGAACGTCCTCGACGGGCAGCCGACGCGGATCTCCGGCGCGCAGTCGGCCGTCACCCTCGACTTCGGCAAAGAGGTCGGTGGCGTGACAACGTTATCCTTCGGTGCCGTCAGCGGCGGTGGCCGACGGGTCGGTCTGGCCTTCAGCGAGTCGTCCCTGTACGTGGGCAACAACAGTGACCGCAGCAGCGGCCGTGACGGCGAGGACGGGGCCCTCTACACGACGGCCTCGGCCAACGGCACGTACACGGTGCCCACCGCCAGACAAAGGGGCGGCTTCCGCTACCTCACCGTCTTCCTCGACACCTCGGGCTGGGTGGAACTCAAGGGCGTGAGTCTCGGCTTCACCGCGGCTCCGGGGGAGGCCAACCCGGCCGACTACGCCAACTACTTCCACTCCAGCGACGATCTGCTCAACCGCATCTGGTACGCCGGGGCGTACACCGTGCAGCTCAACACGATCGCCTCCGACCAGGGGCGCGCCTGGCCGCCGCCGTCCTCGGAGTGGGACAACGGCGCGACCGTCGGCGTGGGCGACTCCGTCCTGGTCGACGGCGCCAAACGCGACCGTACGGTGTGGCCCGGTGACCTTGGCATCGCCGTACCCACGCAGTACGCGTACTCCGACGACCTCACCTCGACCCGCAACGCGCTCACCACGATGTACGACGCGATGTCCGCCGAAGGTGAAATCCCGTGGTCGGGGCCGCCGTTCAACCTCAAGGGCTCGGACACGTACCACACCTGGACGCTGCTGGGCACGGCGACGTACTACACGTACACGGCCGACCGGGCGTGGCTCGACTCCGAATGGGCCGACTACAAGCGCGGCATGGCCTTCATCATCGACAAGATCAACGGCAATGGCCTTCTGAACGTGACCGCCACCCAGGACTGGGCCCGGGCCGGTCAGGGCGGTGAGAACATCTCCGCCAACGCGCTGCTGTACGCGGCGCTCAGGGGCGGGGTCACCCTGGCCACGGTCAAGGGCGACAGCGCGCTCGCCACGAGCTGGAGCAGCAGGGCGGCGGCCCTCAGGACCGCGGCCAACTCCCGGCTGTGGGACGCCTCGAAGGGCATGTACAAGGACAACCCGACCAGCGGTCTGTATCCGCAGGACGGCAACTCGCTCGCCGTCTGGTACGGGCTCACCGACTCCACGGCCAAGTCGAAGAGTGTCATCGCGGGGCTCGGCACCCGCTGGGGCACCTACGGCCCGACCACTCCCGAATGGGGCGGCAACGTCTCGCCCTTCGTGGGCGGCATGGAGCTGAACGCCCGCTTCACCGCCAACGACGACCACGGCGCCCTGCAGCAGATCCGCCGCACCTGGGGCCACATGCTGAACAGCGACATCGGGACCAGGAGCACTTTCTGGGAGGGGATCAAGGCCGACGGCGGCCTCGCCTACGGCGGTTCGTTCATGAGCCTGGCCCACGGCTGGTCCAGCGCGCCCACCTCCACGCTCACCTTCGACGTGCTCGGCACCGCACCGGAGTCGGCGGCCGGCGCGTACCGCTTCGTTCCGCATCCCGGCGACCTGACCAGCGCCGAGGGCCGCATCACCATGCCGCAGGGTGCCGTCGACGCGTCCTGGTCCCGCGCCCCCGCCGCCGGTACGTACACGGCGCGGCTCACCAGCCCGGCCGGTACCACCGGCCGTATCGGGGTCCCGAAGTTCGGCGGCGGCAACGTCTCGGTGTCCGTGAACGGCACCGTCGTATGGCGCGACGGAAACTTCACGCCCGTCTCCGGCGTCACCGGCGCGAACCAGGACGACACCTACGTCTACCTCACCGGTGTCGCCCCCGGCGGCTACACCGTGACCGCCACCGGGCTGGGCAATCCCGCCGCGCCCGCCGAGCCGGGTACCGGAGCCCTGCGCGCGGGCTTCACCCGGTGCGCGGGCGAGGGCGGTACGTGCTCGTTCAGCGGCACTCGCGCGGTGGCCTACGGGGCCGGGACCTACCGGTACAAGACGGTGACCGGCAGCACCGCGTGCACCAGTGCCTCCTTCGGCGGTGATCCGGCGTCGAACCTCGTCAAGTCCTGCTACGTCGCCGACGCGGGCGGCCCGCCCGGATACACCGTCTGCGCGGCCGAGGGCGGCACCTGTTCCGTGCCCGGCCACAACCGTGACGTCGTCTACGGCGCCAACGGCAACTTCGCCCACCAGGTCACCAACGGCTCCGTCGCCTGCGCCAACGCCCACTTCGGCGATCCCGTCGACGGCGTCACCAAGTCCTGTTATCTGCCACCGGCCGGGGCGCCACCCGGTGGCTGGACCAAGTGCGCGGACCAGAACGGCACCTGTCCGGCCGCCGCCGGCCAGCCGGTGATGTACGGAGCCTTCGGCGCGTTCACCACCGTCACGGCCACCGGGAACACCTCGTGCACCGACGCCACCTTCGGCGACCCGATCCCCGGGGAGTCGAAGTCCTGCTACACCGCCACCGGCGGCCCGGCCGGTTACGGCACGGCCTGTTCCGCCGAAGGCGGCACCTGCGCCTTCAGCGGGCAGCGGACCGTCGCCTACGGCGCGCGGGGCAGTTTCGTGTACAAGTCGTTCACCGGCGGCAGCGGCTGTACGACGGCCGCATTCGGCAGCGATCCGCTGCCCGGCGTGAGCAAGACCTGCTACCTCACCCCCTGAGGCCGGGGTCCTGAGACCGAGGTACTGAGGCCGGGGTACTGAGGCCGGGGTCCCCAGGATCTCGGCCTCAGGACGGGGCCCTGAGGCCGAGATCCTGGGGCCGAGGTTCGGTGTCCGAGATGCTGGGTCCGAGCCCCGACCGGGGCTCGGACCCAGAATTTCACTGCGTGTCCGTCACCGTGCCCGTCAGTACCGGATGGCCGGGAAGCGGCTCGGCGGTGTCGTCGGTCAGCGCGAGGCGCAGCGACTCGGCCGGTTCGGCCAGAGCGTCCCGCACCGTCGGCACGACGAAGTCGGCGCCGGTGCTCCCGGCCGGGATCAGCGTCCACACCCACAGGTTCGCCTCGGAGAGCGGGCGCTCCGGATCGGGGAGGTCACCTGAGTAGTCCATCAGCCACTGCGGGTCCACGTCCTTGGTGGACAACTCGGCACCCTCGCCGACCGGAAGCACCCGCACCGGTTGCCAGAAACCCGAGTCGACGGACTCGGAGAGGGAGATGCGCCAGGTCAGCGTCCCTCCCTCGGCCACCCGGTCGGTGACCGGCGTGAGGGTGACCGCGGGCGCGGGGTCGTCGTTCAGCACGGTGACCCCGCCCCCGTACGAGCCGATGACGGCACCGCGCACGGCCTTCGCCATGAGGTCGTACTGCTTGTCGTCGCTGAAGCGGGTGTTGCCCTTCACCTCCACGGTCACGTCGACGGGATCGCTGCCCGGCCGTACCGCGACCAGCTTCTCCTCCGCCGCTCCGGTGTCCGGGTCGAGAACCAGGAAGCGGACCTTGTTGCCGCCACTGCCACCGCCACTGCCACTGCCGTCGGCACCACTGCCGCCGACGCCGTTCCCGGAGACCTTGACCGGGATGTGGTACGTGCGGGTGCCCGAGTCGCCCTCCTCGACGGTGAACCGGCCGATGTCGACGCGCGGCAGCGCCGCCGCCCTGACCACCGGAGTACCGGGGGCCCAGCCCCAGGCGTCCATCAGCCAGGCCTGCCCGGACCCGGAACGCGGGGTCAGCGACAGGGACTTGACGTGCCGCAGGTCGAGGCCCGCGCGGGTGGCCGCGGTCAGCGGGACCCGCACCTCCCGCGCCCAGTAGGAGGAGGTGCGCTCGGTGCCCGGCAGCCCGTCGGCCCGGACCCGGCCGAGCTCGGCCCGGCGGCCGGAGGAGTCGGTGACTGTCACGTCCAGCTCGGTGCCGGTCGTGTTCGGCGGCACGAACACGCGCAGCGCGAGACTCTTGGAGCCGGAGAGGGACACCGGGGCGGCGGGGCGGATCTCCGCCGCGGTGCCCGGCGCCGACCACTTCAGCGCGACCGCCCCGCGACCCGGTTCCTTGTCCGACCGCCACGACCACGTCGCGAAGTGCGGCGACGACCCTTCGGTGTCGGGGGCCAGGCAGGCCACGGCGGGATCGGGGTCGATCGCCGAGCACAGCCTGCCGCCGCCGGTCACCTTCATCCCGGCGTCGGGCAGGAAGCCGCCCGTGCGGCGGGCACCGACCGCGTGGGTCAGTACGCGGGCCGGGTCCGCGGACGGCGCCCGCTTTCCGGAACCGTCGAGCAGCGGGCGCACCCGGTCGTCGCCGGCGACGAACAGCCGGGCCGCGGCGGCGATGTAGGTGGCGCCCGCCTGGTGCTGCTGGTCGGCGGTCAGCCGGGTGGGAGCACTCGTGGAGCACACCGGGTCGGGCCCCTCCGGATCCTCCGGGTCCTCCCAGAAGTCGTCGAAGGAGGGGGCCTCGGACCGGCCGGGCGTCCACTCGCTGTTGAAGAAGTTGTGGTTGGCGCCGACCACGTAGACGGAACTGTGCAGCGCGGTGCCCCGGCTGACTCCGCGCGTCCCGTCGGCGTACACCTCGCCCTGGAGGTCGGAGACGTCGCCGTCGCAGCCGGGGAGGATCGTCGTGGACGGCACGTCGGCGACCGGATTCTGGCCGAAGATCGTCGGTCCGACGAGGACGGTCCCGCGGATCTTCCAGCGCACCGGGCCCCGGTAGCCGTCCTGCGCGGCGGGTGGGGGATAGAGGCTGTCCATGGCGGCCCGGTTGACGCCCTCGCCGCCCCGCGAGTGGCCGACCAGCAGGACGCGGGACAGGTCGGCCTTCGCCGCGTCGGGCACGCTCGCCGGGGCGGTGTCCGGGTGGGCGGCCCAGCCCGCCCACTCGGCGAGGTGCTGCCGCACCAGCGAGGAGCGCGCCTGCGCACCGGCGTCCTCGATGTCCGCGTCCTGGCCGTTGATGCCGTTCGCCGAGATCGACACCGTCACATACCCCTGGGAGGCCAGCAGCCTCTGGTCCTTCAGATAGCCCTTGTGGCTCGGGACGGGCCGGGTGCCGGCCGAGCAGGGCCAGTCCAGAGTCAGGTCGTCCTCGGAGCCGCCCGGCTTGTAGCAGGTGGGGTGGCGGCCGTGCAGGAACAGCGCGAGCGGCCGTTCGCCCGTGGCGCCCTCGGGCGCGACGACGACGGCCTCCATCTCGACGGGCTGGGCCAGGCCGGGCAGCTTCACCGGGTCGAGGTCGTAGTCCCCGGTGACCGTGCGGTAAGCGCCCGGTCTGCCCGGGTCCACGGAGTTCTCGGGGAGCCGGGCCGGGGGCCGCGCGGTCTGCGGGGAGTTCCCCCGGTCCCTGCCGGTGCTGCCGTCCTTGCGGTCGCTGTCGGCGGGTTCGTCCAACCGGCGCCCGGCGGCGAGTACTCGCAGGTCCTTCAGCGGTGCGGCGCCGCCGAGCGCGAGCCGGAACGTGTGGCCGTCCCCGGCCGCCTTCGGCACCCCGAGCAGCCGCCCGTCCGCGTGGAACTCGACACGGGCGTCGCCCACGGGCACGGCTCTGTCCGACCGCCAGACCAGCTCGCGCCCGGCGCCCCGCCCGATGACACGCCAGCCCGGGGGCAGCGGACTGTCGGCGGCCTTCACGGATCTCAAGGCTTCCGCTGCTGATGACTGGGCCTGGGACGGCTGTTGGGCCTGGGCCGGTCCTGGTGAGCCCGCCAGGACCGCCAGCGCGGCCACGGCGGTGACACCTATTCGCCGGGTCCGGTTCAAGGGTTCCCCTCCCCACACTTCGAGCGCGGGCGCCCCGTCGGTCCCGGGAGCCCCTCGCGCCCCGAAGGAAGCGAAACGGGATCCGTGGGTTGCCTGGGCCGGGCAAGTGCGGCCGTGCGGCACATGAATCAGGTCATCGTGGGCCGACCGGGAGGACGCGTTCTCCCGCCCCTTGTCATAGTCAACAATGTGAATAGGGTATTAGTGGGCTATGGAGAAAGGTGGTCACCCCATGTCCGACAGCGGATATCTGCGGTACGTCGCCCTTGGGGACAGTCAGACCGAGGGACTCGGTGACGGCGACGACGTGCGAGGGCTGCGCGGGTGCGCCGACCGGCTGGCCGAGGAGCTGGCGAAGGGGTCACCGGATCTTCTGTACGCCAATCTCGCCGTCCGCGGACGTCTCGCGGGACAGGTGCGTGCCGAGCAGCTCCCGGCCGCCCTCGCGCTGCGGCCCGATCTGGCCACCGTGGTCGCCGGGATGAACGACCTGCTGCGGCGCCGCTTCGACGCGGACGAGGTGGGCGGCCACCTGGAGGCGATGTTCGCCGCGCTGACCGGGCAGGGCGCCCGCGTCGCGACGGTCACCTTTCCCGACATCGGGCGGCTGACCCCGCTGGCCCGGCCGCTCGGCCCCCGGGTCCTCGCCCTCAACGCCCGTATCCGGGAGGCGGCCGGACGGCACGGAGTGGTCATCGCCGACATGTCCGCCCACGAGGTGGTGACGGACCCCCGGCTGTGGAGCCCGGACCGGCTGCACGCGAGCCCGCTCGGCCATGAGCGCATCGCCGCCGCGGTCGCGCACGCGTTCGGCCTGCCCGGCAGCGACGACACCTGGACGCAGCCGCTGCCGCTGTCTCCCGGCGCGTCGGCGGCCACGCGTCTGCGGGTCGTCGGGGCGGAGCTGCGCTGGGTCGGCGGCTTCCTGGGACCCTGGCTCCTGCGCCGGGTCCGGGGCCGGTCCTCGGGCGACGGCCGGCAGGCGAAGCGGCCGACTCTGCTGCCGCCGCTTCTTTTCGAGACGGATGCGGCTGCGGCTGCGGCTGCCGAATTCCCCGCGCCCGCTGTGGCGCCCGCGCCCGCCCCTGCGCCCGCCGTCGCGCCTGCGCCCGCGCCCGCCGAACCGGGGCAGGCCCTTCGCCAGGTCCCAGGTCAGGGCGGTCCGGGCAGCAGTAGTCGCGTCCTTGACTAATCAACCCGGTGCTAGCTTGGGCTCATGGCGTTGCGCAACGCGGTGATGGCCGCGCTTCTGGAGGGCGAGGCGTCCGGGTACGACCTCGCGAAGGGCTTCGAGGCCTCGGTCGCCAACTTCTGGATGGCCACCCCCCAGCAGCTCTACCGCGAACTGGAGCGTATGGAGGGGGACGGGCTCGTCTCCGCCCGTGTCGTCCAGCAGGAGCGCCGGCCCAACAAGCGGCTCTTCTCGCTCACCGAGGCCGGACGCCGGGTCCTGCGCGCGTTCGTCACCGAGGGCCCCGCGAAGCCCCTGGCCATCAGGGACGAGCTGATGGTCAAGGTCCAGTGCGTCGACATCGGGGACGCCGAGGACATCGAGGCCGTACGGACCGCGGTCGCCGAGCGCGTGGAGCGGTCCGACGCCAAACTCGCCCGCTATCTGCGCATGCGGGAACGCATGCTGGCCGGACGCACCGAGGACGAGTACCTCGCGTCCGCCGACCGCATCGGCCCCTACCTCACCCTCCAGGGCGGCATCGCCCTGGAACGCGGCAACCTCCACTGGGGCGAGACCGTCCTGAAGCGCCTCGCGCAGCGTGCCGAGGCCCTCGGCGGACCGGCCCGGACGCGCGGCTGACCGGGTGACCGCGGCTCCCCGCCCCGCTTCCGAGGGCGGGGTCCGTCCGCCGCGGCCGGTCTCACCCGCCGAACGCCGCCCGTACGATCCGTTCGGCCACCGGGTTCATGTCCTCCGACTTCGCGTCGGTCGCGTTGACCGAGTACACGAGCGTGCGGGACAGATCACGGGTGGCCGCGACGAGTGTGCTGTACCCGGGCCGCGCACCCGACTTCGCCCAGACGATCCTGCCGTCGCCCATGTCGAACCGCTGGAGGCCGGCGCTCATGGTCGCGCCCGGCACGTCGGGGAGCGTGAACATCTCCTTGTCCAGGAGTGGCCGGGGGACCAGCCGGCCCCGGAACAGCGCGTGGAGAAGCCGCTCCAGGTCCGCCGTGGTGGAGATCATGTCGCCGGCGGCCCACCGGTCCGACATGTTCCACTCGGTGGCGTCCACCAGCCTGCCGTCCGCCAGCTTCTGGTAGCCGCGGTTGTGCGGGCCGTGGATGCGCGGGTCGGGGCCGCCGGGGAAGGACGTGTGCCGCATCCCGGCCGGCCGCAGCACCCGTACCGCCGCTTGGTGCTCGTACGAGTCGCCGGTGACCTTCTCTATGAGCAGGCCCAGCACCGTGTAGTCGATGTTGCTGTAGTTCTGCCGCTTGCCGGGGCAGAAGGCGGGACCCTGGGCGACCGAGGCGGCCACCACCTCCTCGGGCGTCAGCGTCTCGTACCGCCTTTCGAACCCCTCGCCGTTCACGTCCCCGAGAGTCGCGCCCGGTTTCAGACCGCTGGTGAAGGTGAGCAGCTGCCGCACGGTGATGGGCTCGAAGGCCTTCGAGAGGAGGCCGGGGAGGTACGTCTGGACGTGCCCGTCCAGGTCCAGCTCACCGTCGGCGGCGAGCTGGAGCACCACGGCAGCGGTGACGACCTTCGTCGTGGAACCGGCTCGGAAGCGCCCGTCCTCCAGCGCCTCGCGCCGGCTCGGCAGATCGTGCACCCCGGCACTGTCCCGCCAGGTGCCGTCCTTGCCCGACACCCGGACGAGTGCCGCCGTCGCGTCGTCGTCCGGAAGCCCCTCGATCGCGGCGCGCAGGGCCCTGCCGGTGGCCGGATCCACCGAGCCCCGAGCCACGGCCTCCTGTAACGAGGCCGTGGGGGAGGCGGCGAGGGCGGTCCCGGCCAGGGGGCCCGCGGCCAGGCCCAGCACCACGAGGGCGGCACAGGCGGTACGGATACGGGCATGCATCAGGTGACTCCCGGAGTGATCGACGACCTTCATCCTCCGGCCGTACGCCGTACCGCGGATCCTCCTCCGGGAGGGCGGCGACCCTGGTCCGGCCCCCGAGCAACTGCCGTACCGGGCAAGGGTGTTGTCAGGGATTTCCCTTAGAGCTCCGCACCCGGTGGTCCCGGAGGGGGGTGTCGAGCAGCAGTTTCGCGGCCACCGTCGCCCCGTCGGTGCGGATCGTGCCGGCCACGGCCCCCGCCCGTTCGCGGGTCCGCGGCGCCAGGGCCGTGGTGAGCGCGGCCGACAGCGAATCGGAGGTCGGTACCGGGCCCTCGTGCGCGGCGCCGATGCCCAGCTCGGCCACCCGCCTCGCCCAGTACGGCTGGTCCGCGATCCTGGGGACCACCACCTGGGGCGCACCGGCCAGGGCCGCCGTGGTCGTCGTACCCGCGCCGCCGTGGTGCACGACGGCGGCCACCCGGCGGAACAGCGCCTGCTGGTTGACCTCGCCCACGACGAAGCAGTCGTCGGAGTCGTCGATCGCGGCCAGGTCCGCCCAGCCACGGGCGAACAGCACCCGTCGGCCCTGCGCGCGGCTCGCCTCCGTGGCCACCCGGGCGATGTCCTGCGGGGCGTGTGCGGCCATGCTGCCGAAGCCCACGTACACCGGCGGTTCGCCCGCGTCGAGGAACGCCTCCAGCTCCTTCGGGAGCGGCCGGTCGTCGGGCAGGATCCACGCCCCGGTCTGTACGGGGTCGAGGTCCGTCATGCCCTGTGACGGACACAGCGTCGGGTCCGCCGCCAGCCACGGCCGGCCGGTGAGGACGTGGTCACGGACGTTGTCCACCGGCGGCAGGCCGATCGCCGCCCGGCCGCTGTTGAGTGCCTCCCCGTACAAGGCGTTCACCCGCTGGGCGTCCTGCTCCCACAGCACCCGGTTGTCGGTCTCGCCCTCCGGCGACGGTGTGCCCGGCCGCCTTCCCGGAGGGAAGTGCCGCGACGGCAGGCCCAGCGTGTGGAAGCACGCGAGCACGTAAGGGATGCCCAGCTTCTCGGCCACGTCCCGGGCGCCGGCCGGCATCAGGCCGGTCGCCAGCAGCGCGTCACATCCCTCGGCCGCCGTGGTGAGCGTGTCGAACCGGGCCGCGACCAGCTCGGGAGCGAGCCGGAACGCGTCCTTCGCCGTCGGTGGCCTCGTACCGGCGACCACCGAGCGCACCGACGGGCCGAGCGGCACCAGCGGCACACCGGCACGTGCCAGCAGCACCGCGAACTCCTCGTCGGGCGGCGCGCACACCCGTACCCGCGCGCCGAGTTCCCGCAGCCGCGCCGCCAGTGCGGCCAGCGGTTCGACGTCTCCGCGCGATCCCCAAGTCGTCAGCAGCACACGCACGTCGTGACCCCCATGTCCGCGGATTCCGGCTTTGGGCCGCCGATTCTGCGGGACACCCCCGGTCTTGCCGCAAGCCCCCCGGTGGGCTATAGCTTGAGAGTGGCAAGGAGATCGCGCTCCTTGCCTTTTGTTCTGTCCGGGCCCTTTTTCTGTCCGGAGTGATCGAGCCTCAGGACGTCCGGAGGGACCGCAGGGTGTCGAGGCGGTTCGTCGTGATCGAGTCGACGCCCGCTTCGAGGAGCCGTCGCATGGACCGCCGGGTGTCGGGCGTCCACACCGAGACCAGGTATCCGTCCCGGTGGACCCGGGCCACGAGATCACGACTCGCCAGCCCGAAGCGGTAGTTGAGCCAGCGCGGCCGCACCGCGTCGAGCAGCGCGGGCCGCGGCGGTGCGAGGCTCGTCCAGGTCAGGGCGATCTCCGCGGCGGGGTCGGCCGCGCGGACGGCGAGCATGCTCCGGGCGCCCGCGCTGTAGTACACGCGCTCCTGGGCGCCCAGATCATGGATGGCGCCGACGATCCGGCGGACGGCGCGCGCGTCCGCCGGACCGGGCAGGTCGACCATGAACCGGCCCTCGTCCGCCGCCTTGAAGGCCTCCTCCAGGGTGGGAATCCCGCCCGAAGTCAGCCCCCGCACCTCGTCGGCGGAGAGCGACAGCAGCGGCCGGTCCTGCTCCCACAGCCGCTTCAGTGTGGCGTCGTGCAGCAGCACGGGCACGTCGTCGCGGGTCAGCCGGACGTCGATCTCCACGGCGTCCGCGCCCTGTCGGAACGCGGAACGCAGGGAGTCGACCGTGTTCTCACGGACGCGGTAGGGGTCGCCGCGATGGGCCACGGCAGTCACGGTACGCATCGGCCCATTGTGCTGGTGCGCCGGTTCAGGGCGCGAGCCACCCGGCGGTGTACGTGTCGATCTCCGCGGCGAGCGCCGCCTTGCCGGCGCTGTCCAGGAAGGAGACGTCGACGGCGTTCTTGGCGAGCGCGGCCAGGCCCCGCTCGTCGAGGTCCAGGAGACGGGCGGCGACCGCGTACTCGTTGTTGAGGTCGGTGCCGAACATCGGCGGGTCGTCGGAGTTGACGGTGACGACGACGCCGGCCTCCACGAACCTCTTCATGGGGTGCTCGTCGAGGGTGCGGACCGCGCGGGTGGCGATGTTGGAGGTGGGGCAGACCTCCAGCGGGATCCGGTGCTCGGCGAGGTGCGCGAGGAGCTTGGGATCCTGGGCGGAGGTCGTGCCGTGGCCGATGCGCTCGGCCCGCAGATCCGTCAGCGCGTCCCAGACCGTCTCCGGTCCCGTCGTCTCGCCCGCGTGTGGTACGGAGTGCAGGCCGGCCGCGATCGCACGGTCGAAGTACGGCTTGAACTGCGGCCGGGGTACGCCGATCTCGGGCCCGCCGAGCCCGAAGGAGACCAGGCCCTCCGGGCGGATCTTGTCGGTGGTGGCGAGCCGGACCGTCTCCTCGGCGGATTCGAGTCCCGCCTCGCCCGGGATGTCGAAGCACCACCGCAGGACGGTGCCGAAGTCGGCCTCGGCGGCCGTGCGGGCGTCCTCGATCGCGTCCATGAAGGCACCCTCGTCGATACCGCGACGGGTCGACGAGAACGGCGTGATCGTCAGCTCGGCGTAGCGGATCTGCTGCCGGGCCATGTCACGGGCGACCTCGTACGTCAGGAGGCGTACGTCCTCGGGTGTGCGGATCAGGTCGACGACGGACAGGTACACGTCGATGAAGTGGGCGAAGTCCGTGAACGTGAAGTAGTCGACCAGGGCCTCGGGGTCCGACGGCACCTTGGAGTCGGGGTGGCGGGCGGCCAGTTCGGAGACGATCCGGGGGGAGGCCGAGCCGACGTGGTGCACGTGGAGTTCGGCTTTGGGCAGTCCGGCGATGAAGGCGTGCAGGTCGGTCAAGGTTCCTCCCCAGGAACGGCGCCCGGCCGGTGTGCGGCGGACGCGGGTGATCGGCTGATCGGTGGTTCGAGGATCATCGTAGGCCGCGGTCCGCGCGAGGGGAGGCTCGGGCCGTAGCATGACGCCACGTACGACAGAGGGGACTCCGTGCATGTCCGAGGACGCGCAGACACCGGGTGTGCCGGCCGATGAGCCGCGGGTGTCGCTGGGCAAGCCGCCTGTCGAACCTTCCGCCGGATCTCCCGCCGGATCTCCCGCCGGAGCTCCGGCAGGGCCTCCCGTCGGGCCTGCCGCCGGGCCTCCGGCCGGGCCTTCCGTCGAGCCGAATCCCTGGGCTCCGCCCATACCGGTCTCGCCGTCCTCGGTGCACGACCAGCAGACCGTCACCTCGTTCCCCGGGGCGGGTTCGGTTCCCCAGGATCCGTTCGCGCCTCCGGGGGGATCCGCCGTGCCGCCGCCGCCCATCGCTCCGGGCGGGCCGGGGCAGGTGCCGTACGGGTACGGCTATCCGGTCTACCCCGCCCACACCCATGGCCACCACCACGGGCCCTCCTACGGAGGCGCGCACGGTGGTCCCGGCTATGCGCAGGGCGGGCCGCCCGGGTACGGCTGGTCCGGGATGCCCATGGCGCCGAGCAACGGGATGGGCACCGCGTCGCTCGTGCTCGGGATCATCGCGGCGGTCGGGTTCTGCCTGTGGCCGGTGGCGATCGTGTGCGGGGTTCTCGCGCTGATCTTCGGGGGGATCGGGCGGGGGAAGGTTCGGCGGGGGGAGGCGACGAATCCGGGGCAGGCGCTGGCGGGGATCATCTGTGGGGCGGTCGGTGTCGCGCTGGCGATCGCCTTTTTGGTGGTGTTTCTGGTGATGCCGGAGGATTCCGAGAGCGACTCGGGGGGCGGGGGAGAGGGCTTCAGCGCGTCTTTGTCTGTCGACGGCTGAGGTTCCCCTGGCCGGGGGCGGGCTGTGTATCGGCCGTGTGTCGGCTGCGGACCGGTGGGGGTTGGCCGCGCCGTTCCCCGCGCCCCTGAGCGCCGGGGGCTGACGCGCGTTGTCTGGTGCGGGTCCGTTTGGGCTGGTCGCGCAGTTCCCCGCGCCCCTGGGTGGGTGGGGGTGAGGGTGGGTGTCTGGTGCGGGTCTCTTTGGGTTGGCCGCGCCGTTCCCCGCGCCCCTTGGTGGGTGGGGGCGGTGGGTTTCTGGTGCGGGTGTGTTGTGGCTGAGCGCGCAGTTCCTGTGTCCCTGAAGGGGCCGCCCCACGAACCGGCCCCTTCAAGGGCGCGGGGAACGGCGCGGCCAGCCCCCACCGGGGGCGCGGGTGTGGGCAGCCTCAGCCGGGTCGCTCGTTGGGGTTCAAGCCGAGCGCAAGCGGTCTCGGGCCTCCATCAGGGCGAAGCCCAGTAGGTTCGGGCCCTGCCAGCGGGTGGGGTCGGACGCCCGCACATCGTCCGCGGCCAGCCCGATGCCCCACACGCGGTCCATGGGACTGGCCTCGACCAGCACCCTCCCGTGCGTGCCCAGCAGGAACCCGCGAAGTCCGTCGTCCGACGCGAACTTCGCCACGCTTCCCTGGACCACGATCCCGAACCGCTCCCGCTCCCACACAGCCTCGTCGAAGCCCCGGACCAGCCGCCCGGCCTTCTTCGCGAGCGCGGGATTCGCCGCGTCCAGCGCGAGCCGCTCCGCCTCCGCGTCACCGAAGAGCCGCGCCTTCCGCGCCATCATCCAGTGCTCGGCCGTCCGGTACTCCACCCCGTCCACCGTGAACGGCGACGGCCACCACTGGCTCAGACAGCTCGATCCGATGCGACCGTCCGGGCGGGGGCGGTGGCCCCAGAAGTGCAGGTACTTGACCTTCGCGCCCGCCCGGACCGCGCTGATCAGCGTGTCCCGGGAGTGGAACGGCGAATCGGTGTGAAATTCGATCTCCCCCATGCACGCGAGTCTGGCACGCACCACTGACAATCCGTCCCGCCTTTTCCTCAGCGACTCGACACCTGGTCGACAGATTCCGTTGCGTAACCAAAAGGCAACAACGGAATCACTTGTTGGAGCACCATTGCTCTGTCAGGATCGGCACTCAAATCGAGCTGGAGCTACGCCGACCCCCGGGTTGCGGGGCGGGCGGCGGAGGAGAGCGACATGCACAATCCGGGCCATCGCTTCCAGGCGCAGGACCGTTTCGCGGACGGCGCGCAGTACATCGCGGGCCGGCCGGCCAAGGGGACGTCCGGCCGGAGCCACACGGTCGTCGACCCCGCCACCGGCGACGAGATCCACACGTACGAGCTGGCGGGCACGGACGACGTGGACGCGGCGGTCGGGGCCGCCCGGGAGGCGTTCCCCGGCTGGTCCGGGGCCACCCCGGGCGAGCGCTCCGACGCCATGCACCGCTTCGCCGCCGTGCTCGCCGACCGTGCCGAGGAGTTCGCTCAGGCGGAGTCCCTGCAGTGCGGCAAGCCGATCAAGCTGACCCGGGAGTTCGACGTCCCGGGCACGATCGACAACACCGCCTTCTTCGCGGGCGCCGCCCGGCATCTGCAGGGCCAGTCCGCCGGTGAGTACTCCGGCGACCACACCTCGTACGTACGGCGGGAGCCCATCGGGGTGGTCGGGTCCATCGCCCCCTGGAACTACCCACTCCAGATGGCGGCCTGGAAGGTCCTCCCGGCGATCGCCGCGGGCAACACGATCGTCCTCAAGCCCGCCGAGCTGACCCCGTTCACCTCCCTGCTGTTCGCCGAGGCCGCGACCCTGGCGGGCATTCCCGACGGTGTCGTCAACATCGTCACGGGGGCGGGGAGGGACGCCGGTGAGCACCTCGTCGGGCATCCCGACGTCGTCATGACCTCCTTCACCGGGTCCACCGCCGTCGGCAGGCGCGTCGCCGAGATCGCCACCTCCACCGTCAAGCGCCTCCACCTGGAACTCGGCGGCAAGGCGCCCTTCGTGGTCTTCGACGACGCGGACCTGGAGGCCGCCGTGCACGGCGCGGTCGCGGGCGCGCTCATCAACACGGGCCAGGACTGCACGGCCGCCACGCGCGCGTACGTGCAGAGGCCCCTCTACGAAGAGTTCGTTTCGAGGACCGCGGAGCTCATGGAGAGCGTCCGGCTCGGCGATCCGTTCGCGCCGGACACCGACCTCGGGCCGCTCATCTCGTTCGCCCAGCGCGACCGTGTCGCCGCTTTCGTCGACCGGGCGCGCTCCTACGCGCGCGTGGTCACCGGCGGGGAGATCCCCAAGGGCCTTGAGCACGGTGCCTACTACCGGCCGACGCTCGTGGCCGACGCCGCCCAGGACAGCGAGATCGTGCAGTCCGAGATCTTCGGCCCGGTCCTGGTGGTGGTGCCCTTCGACAGCGACGACGAAGGCATCCGGCTCGCCAACGACACCCCGTACGGTCTCGCCGCCTCCGCGTGGAGCCGTGACGTGTACCGGGCGAACCGGGCCACGCGCGAGATCAAGGCGGGCTGCGTGTGGGTCAACGACCACATCCCGATCATCAGCGAGATGCCCCACGGCGGTTACAAGGCGTCCGGCTTCGGCAAGGACATGTCCTCGTACTCGTTCGAGGAGTACACACAGATCAAGCACGTCATGTTCGACAACACGGCGGTGGCCAGGAAGGACTGGCACCGCACGATCTTCGGGGACCGTTAGTCGCCATCGGCCCGGACCAGGCCGAACCCTCCCGAAAGGGCACCACGAGCATGGAGCAGTACGAGCCCGATCAACTGTCCCCGGCCCGACTGGCCGCCATGCGGCGCAGTTTTCGCCATGGCAGGGCCTCCCTCAGCCGCCGTTCGCTGCTGCGCGCCTCGACGGGCGGCGCGCTCGCCCTCGGCGGACTGGGGACCTTGAGCGCCTGCGGGATCCCCGCGGCGAAGAACACCGCGGGCGTCTCGTCCGAGGACCACTCGGCCAAGGAGAAGCAGATCAACTTCTCCAACTGGACCGAGTACATGGACGTCGACGACAGCGAGAAGCGGCACCCGACGCTCGACGAGTTCGCCGAACGCACCGGCATCAAGGTCAAGTACACCGAGGACATCAACGACAACGTCGAGTTCTTCGGGAAGCTCAAGCCGCAGCTCGCGGCGGGCCAGGACACCGGGCGCGACCTCATCTGCGTCACCGACTGGCTGGCCGCGCGGCTGATCCGCTTCGGCTGGGTGCAGAAACTGGACGCGTCCAACCTGCCCCACGCCTACGCCAACCTCTCCCAGCAGTTCCGCACCCCCGACTGGGACCCGGGACGCGCGTACTCGTATCCCTGGACCGGTATCTCCACCGTCATCGCCTACAACAAGAAGGCGCTGGACGGCGTGGAGGTGACGTCCCTCTCCGACATGCTCGACAACCCCAGGCTCAAGGGGCGTATCGGCCTCCTGTCCGAGATGCGCGACAGCGTCGGCATGACGCTGCTCGACCTGGACAAGGACCCGGCGAAGTTCACGGACGACGACTTCGACGCGGCGATCGCCCGGCTGCAGAAGGCCGTCGACAAGGGCCAGATCCGCCGCTTCACCGGCAACGACTACACGTCCGACCTCACCAAGGGCGACCTCGCGGCCTGTCTGGCCTGGGCCGGCGACGTCGTCCAGCTCAAGGCGGACAGCCCGGACGTCGACTTCCTCATCCCGGACAGCGGCTATCTGACGTCCACGGACAACCTGCTGGTCCCCAACAAGGCGCGGCACAAGTCCAACGCCGAACGGCTCATCGACTACTACTACGAGCCCGGTCCGGCAGCCCAGCTGGCCGCGTACATCAACTACGTCTGTCCCGTCGACGGTGTGAAGCCCGAACTGGCGAAGATCGACAAGTCGGCGGCCAATAACCCGCTGATCATTCCCGACGCCGCGATGGCGGCCAAGTCGCACTCCTTCCGCTCCCTGAGCACCAAGGAAGAGACGGCGTACGAAGAGAAGTTCGCAAAGCTGACGGGGGCGTGATCACCGTGACCACCAACAACAGTGCGCACAACGGCGCGGAGGCCGGCGGCGACGTCCGCCTCTCGGGCATCAGCAAGACCTACGGCTCCTTCACCGCCGTCCAGCCGCTCGACCTGACCGTTCCCCAGGGCTCCTTCTTCGCCCTCCTGGGAGCGTCGGGCTGCGGCAAGACCACCACGCTGCGCATGATCGCCGGCCTGGAGGAACCTTCCTCCGGCACGGTCTTCCTCGGCGACCAGGACGTGACGAACCTGCCCCCGTACCGGCGCCCGGTGAACACCGTCTTCCAGTCGTACGCCCTCTTCCCGCACCTCGACATCTTCGAGAACGTCGCTTTCGGTCTGCGCCGGCGCGGCATCAAGTCCGTGAAGAAGAGCGTCGTGGACATGCTCGACCTCGTCCAGCTGGGCGAGCAGGCCCGCAAGAAGCCGCACCAGCTCTCCGGCGGCCAGCAGCAGCGCGTCGCCGTGGCCCGCGCGCTGATCAACACCCCCAGGGTGCTCCTCCTCGACGAGCCCCTCGGCGCCCTCGACCTCAAACTGCGCCGCCAGATGCAGCTGGAGCTCAAGCGCATCCAGACCGAGGTCGGCATCACCTTCATCCACGTCACGCACGACCAGGAGGAGGCCATGACCATGGCCGACACGGTCGCCGTGATGAACGCGGGCCGCGTCGAGCAGCTCGGCTCGCCCGCCGACCTCTACGAGAACCCGAACACCACGTTCGTCGCCAACTTCCTCGGCACCTCCAACCTCATCGAGGCCGAGGTCGACGCCCGGAGCGGCGACGAGATCGTCCTCAGGGCGGGCGGCGGCAAGCTCGTCCTGCCCGAGGCCCGATGTTCGGCGCCCACGACGACCGGCGGCAAGGTCCTGGTGGGGGTCCGCCCCGAGAAGATCTCCCTCACGCACGCCGACGAGGCGGGCGAGATCCCGGCCGGCCGCAACCGCATCACCGGCACGATCGCCGACTCCAGTTTCATCGGCGTCTCCACGCAGTACGTCATCGACAGCCCGGTCTGCCCGGAGTTCGAGGTCTACGCCCAGAACATCGACCGCGACCCCCGGCTCGTACCCGGCGCCGAAGTCGTTCTGCACTGGAACCCGGCGCACACCTTCGGCCTCGACGCCGCCCAGGACATCGATGCCGGTATCGAGACCGTCGAGGAAGAGGGGGCGGCGGCCTGATGGCGACCGTCACCGACGCGCCACCCCTGGCGCCGACACCCGCCCCGAAGGAGCGCCCCCCTCGCAAGAGGGGCCGCCTCACCCCGTACTGGCTGCTGCTCCCCGGCATCCTCTGGCTGGTCGTCTTCTTCGCGCTGCCGATGGTCTATCAGGCCTCCACGTCCGTGCAGACGGGCTCCCTGGAGGACGGCTACCAGGTCACCTGGCACTTCGCGACCTACTGGGACGCGGTGGCCGACTACTGGCCGCAGTTCCTGCGCTCCATCGCCTACGCGGGTACCGCCACGATCCTGTGTCTGCTGCTCGGCTATCCGCTCGCGTATCTGATCGCGTTCCGTGCGGGCCGCTGGCGCAACCTGATCCTGATCCTGGTGATCGCGCCGTTCTTCACCAGCTTCCTGATCCGTACGCTCGCCTGGAAGACGATCCTCGCGGACAGCGGCCCGGTCGTCGGCGTCCTCAACACACTGCACGTCCTGGACGTCACCAGCTGGCTCGGCGCCACGGCCGGGGACCGCGTGCTGGCCACCCCGCTCGCCGTGGTCTGCGGTCTCACGTACAACTTCCTGCCGTTCATGATCCTTCCGCTCTACACCTCCCTCGAACGCATCGACGGGCGGCTGCACGAGGCGGCCGGCGACCTGTACGCGCGCCCCTTCACCACCTTCCGCAAGGTGACCTTCCCGCTGTCGATGCCCGGCGTCGTCTCCGGGACGCTGCTCACGTTCATCCCGGCGAGCGGCGACTACGTGAACGCCGATCTGCTCGGCTCCACCGACACCCGCATGGTCGGAAACGTCATCCAGACGCAGTTCCTGCGCATTCTCGACTATCCGACGGCCGCTGCGCTCTCGTTCATTCTCATGGCGGGGATCCTCGCCATCGTCACGCTCTACATCCGCAAGTCCGGGACGGAGGATCTGGTTTAGATGGGCCTCTTGCGCTGGTTCAAACGCCGTCTCGTCGTCATCGCGGGTCTGCTGACGCTCGGTTATCTGCTGCTGCCGAACATCGTCGTCACGGTCTTCTCCTTCAATAACCCCAAGGGGCGCTTCAACTACGAATGGCAGCAGTTCTCCACGGACGCCTGGACCGATCCCTGCGGGGTGGCGGACCTGTGCGGCTCGCTCTCACTGAGCCTGCAGATCGCCGCCTGGGCGACCCTGGGCGCCACCGTCCTCGGCACGATGATCGCCTTCGCGCTGGTCCGCTACCGCTTCCGGGCACGCGGCGCCGTGAACTCGCTGATCTTCCTGCCGATGGCGATGCCCGAGGTCGTCATGGCCGCCTCGCTGCTCACGCTCTTCCTCAACCTGGGCGCCCAGCTGGGTTTCTGGACGATCCTGATCGCCCACATCATGTTCTGTCTGAGCTTCGTGGTGACCGCCGTCAAGGCCCGTGTCATGTCGATGGACCCGCGGCTGGAGCAGGCGGCGCAGGACCTGTACGCGGGTCCCGTACAGACGTTCCTGCGCGTCACGCTGCCCATCGCCGCGCCCGGTATCGCCGCGGGAGCGCTGCTCGCTTTCGCGCTCTCCTTCGACGACTTCATCATCACCAATTTCAACGCCGGCTCCACCGTCACGTTCCCCATGTTCGTCTGGGGTTCGGCACAGCGCGGAACACCCGTTCAGATCAATGTCATCGGCACGGCCATGTTCCTCGTCGCCGTACTGTTCGTGCTGGCCGGAATGGTCATCAGTAATCGCCGCAACCGCCAGAAGGCATAACCGCAGCGAATTCGTTGGGAGTTGAAATCATGGCCCCGAGCGCCATGAGCAGTGACAACAATCGGACCGACAGGAACTGGGCGAAGTCGCTTTCCGACGCCCAGCCGCTCTCGTACTGGCTGGACGACCCCGCCAGACCCCGCCCCGAGCCCGCGCTCACCACCGTCGAGACCTGTGACCTGCTCGTCGTCGGCGGTGGCTACAGCGGACTGTGGACCGCGCTCCTCGCCAAGGAGCGCGACCCCGGGCGCGAGGTCGTCCTGGTCGAGGGCCGCGAGGTGGGCTGGGCCGCCTCGGGCCGCAACGGCGGTTTCTGTGCCGCCTCCCTCACCCACGGCCTGTCCAACGGCCTGACCCGCTGGCCCGACGAGATCCACACGCTGGAGGAGCTGGGCGCGCGCAACCTCGACGGCATCGAGGCGACCGTCGCCCGCTACTCCCTCGACTGCGACTTCGAGCGCACCGGCGAGATCGACGTGGCCACCGAGCCGTACCAGGCGGCCGAACTGCGCGAATGGCACCTGGAGTTGCAGGACCGGGGCCTGGCCGACGGCGTCGAGTACCTGGACACCGAAGCCGTACGGGAGCAGGTGGACTCGCCGACCTTCCTCGGCGGTCTGCACGACCGCCGGGGCGTCGCCATGCTGCACCCCGCCAAGCTCGCCTGGGGACTCAAGCGCGCCTGCGTCGAACTGGGGGTGCGCGTGTACGAGAACACGCCCGCGCTCACCCTGCGGGCGTACGGCGCGGGAATGGCCGTCCGCACGCCGTACGGCAGTGTGCGCGCCCGCCGGGTCGCCCTCGGCACGAACATCTTCCCGAACCTGGTCAAGCGCGTGCGCCCGTACACCGTCCCGGTCTACGACTACGCGCTGATGACCGAGCCGCTGACCGCCGGACAACTGGCCTCGATCGGCTGGAAGAACCGGCAGGGGCTCGGGGACTCGGCGAACCAGTTCCACTACTTCCGGCTGTCCGCCGACAACCGGATCCTGTGGGGCGGCTACGACGCTGTCTACCCGTACGGCGGCCGGGTGCGCGCCGAGTACGACGACAGGCCGGACACGTACGCGAAGCTCGCCGGGCACTTCTTCACCTGCTTCCCGCAGCTCGAAGGCGTCCGGTTCACCCACGCCTGGGGCGGCGCGATCGACACGTGCTCCCGTTTCTCGGCCTTCTTCGGTACGGCGCACGGGGGCCGGGTCGCCTACGCGGCGGGCTACACCGGCCTCGGTGTGGGCGCGACCCGGTTCGGCGCGGACGTGATGCTCGACCTGCTGGCGGGGGAGCGCACGGAGCGTACGTCGCTGGAGATGGTCCGCAAGAAGCCCATGCCCTTCCCGCCGGAACCGTTCGCGTGGACGGGCATCACGCTCACCAAGTGGTCCCTTGCACGCGCGGACGCGCACGGCGGCCGGCGCAATCTGTGGCTGCGGACGATGGACAAGGCGGGTCTCGGCTTCGACAGCTGAGACGGACGCAGAACTCTCCCGCAATTCGTTGCCGAAAGCCGCGTAATGCCCGGCCCGAACCTCCCTCTCCCCTGTGACGCGACCAGCGTCGACACGAGAGAGGGAGGTTCCGCCATGACAGGGGCCAAGACGGCGGTCGAGTGGCTGGCATCCGTGGCACCGGATCCCGAGGCCTGCCGCTGGGAGTGGGAGCGCAACCCCGCGGGGATCGCGCTGCTGCCGGCGGGCAGGCTCTGGGACGTGCTCATCCTGCCGGGCCGGCTCGGCTACCCGACGCTCGACGTGCTGTCCCGCGTGCTCGACCAACCGGGTCCCGTACTCGTCGACTTCGGCGACGCGCGCATGGGTTTCTTCGTCCCGCCGGGGACGGCCGCGCGCTGGCTGGGCACGGGGGTGCGCACGGCGGGCCGCGGTACGTGGATCGTCGTGCCGTATCCCGGGCGCTCGACCGGCGGGGTCCGCTGGCTGATTCCCCCGGACGGCTCCGGCACGCTCACCGACCCGGCACTGCTGGAACTGGCCATGCACGAGGCCGCGGCGGCCCTGGCGACGGGTGACCGCGATGGGTCCGGCGACTGATGGCGGCGGTCGACCACGGACCGGCCGTCGACCACGGACCGGCGGTCGACCACGGACCGGCCGTCGGTGACGGATAGCTGCCGGAGGTCTTGACAAGATAATTGGTCTGGACCAAGTTGGGCGCGCTCCACCCTCCAATTCCCCCACGCCGGGAGGTACTCGTGGATCGCGTCGGATCTGTCCGCAGACCTGTCCACAGAGCAGTCCGCAGAGCAGTCCTCGCCGTCTGCGCGGCCACCGTCCTGGCCGTGCCCGGTATCACCGCACTCTCGTCGGCCGCCCGTGCGGCCGACGCGGACCTGACCCGCAACGGCGGGTTCGAGTCAGGCCTCGACGGCTGGACCTGCACGGCGGGTGCCGTGGTCGGCTCACCCGTCCGCAGCGGTGCTTCGGCGCTGAAGGCGACCCCGGCCGGCAGCGACAACGCGCAGTGCGCGCAGACCGTGACCGTCCGGCCCGACTCCCAGTACACGCTCGCCGGATACGTCCGCGGCGCCTACGTCTACCTCGGCGCGAGCGGCACCGGCACCACCGACGTCTCCGCCTGGACCCAGTCCGCGCCGGACTGGCAGCGGCTCGCCACCACCTTCCGCACCGGCCCCTCCACCACCCGGGTGACGATCTACACGCACGGCTGGTACGGCACCGGCGCCTACCACGCCGACGACGTGACCCTGGTCGGCCCCGGCGTCGACGCGGGACAGCCGCCGGCCGCACCCACCGGCCTCACCGTCGGCACGGTCACGTCCACCGGCGTCGGCCTGTCCTGGCCCGCGGTACCGGGCGCGACGGGTTACGCCGTCTACCGCGACGGGACGAAGATCCAGACGCCGACCGGGACTTCGACCACCGTCAACGGCCTCGCCCCCTCGACCGCGTACTCCTTCCAGGTCACCGCCGTGAACACCGCAGGCGAGTCCGCGAAGTCCCCGGCCGTCACGGCGACCACCGCGGCCGGCCCGGGCGGCGGCGACCCCGCGGACCTCCCCGCCCACGCACTGGTCGGCTACCTCCACGCGAGCTTCGCCAACGGCTCCGGCTACACGCGGATGGCCGACGTCCCGGACAGCTGGGACGTGATCGACCTGGCCTTCGGTGAACCGACCACCACGACCTCGGGCGACATCCGCTTCGACCGCTGCCCGGCCGCCGAGTGCCCGGGAGTCGAGACCGACGCCGAGTTCAAGGCGGCGATCAAGGCCAAGCAGGCCGCGGGCAAGAAGGTCCTCATCTCGATCGGCGGCCAGAACGGCCAGGTGCAGCTGACGACCACGGCCGCCCGCGACACGTTCGTCTCCTCGGTCTCGAAGATCATCGACACGTACGGACTCGACGGCCTGGACATCGACTTCGAGGGACACTCGCTCTCCCTGAACGCCGACGACACCGACTTCAAGAACCCGAAGACACCGGTGATCGTGAACCTCATATCGGCGGTGAAGACCCTCAAGGCCAAGTACGGCGACGACTTCGTCCTCACGATGGCCCCGGAGACGTTCTTCGTCCAGCTCGGCTACCAGTACTACGGAACGGGCAAGTGGGGCGGCCAGGACCCGCGCGCCGGGGCCTACCTCCCGGTCATCCACGCCCTGCGCGACGACCTGACCCTCCTGCACGTCCAGGACTACAACTCCGGGCCGGTCATGGGCCTCGACAACCAGTACCACTCCATGGGCGGAGCCGACTTCCACATCGCCATGACCGACATGCTCCTCACCGGCTTCCCGGTGGCGGGCGACGCGGCCAACGTCTTCCCGCCGCTGCGCCCCGAGCAGACAGCCATCGGCATGCCGGCCTCGACGAACGCGGGCAACGGACACGTACCGCCGTCGGAGACCAACAAGGCCCTGGACTGCCTGACGAAGAAGACCAACTGCGGTTCGTACGCGACCCATGGCACCTGGTCCGCCCTGCGCGGCCTGATGACGTGGTCGATCAACTGGGACCGCTTCGGCGACTGGGAGTTCTCGAAGAACTTCGACGGCTACTTCGGCTGAGGGGTCGCGGCTGCCGGATCACCGAGCCGCCGTGCCGCCGCGGGACAGGAACATCGAGAGTCCCAGCAGCAGCACGGCGCTCAGGCACCAGCTCCCCGCCACGTCCAGCGGCCAGTGGTAGCCGCGGCGGACCAGGCCCAAGCTCACGGCTGCCACCAGGACCAGGCAGGCGATGACGAGTTCCCGGCGGAGGTAGCGGTTGTGGAGCCAGGGGAGCAGCAGCAGGACGGCGGCTCCGTAGGCGACGGCGGCCGTGGCGGTGTGCCCCGAGGGGTAGTAGCCGTCACCCGCCATGCCGGGCGGCCCGGTGCGGCCGACGGCCTCCTTCAGCGGGACGACCAGGAGCGGCACGACGGCCATGGTGATCAGGGCCGCCAGCGGTGGCAGCCACCAGCGGGGGAGGCCCGCACGCAGAGCCCGCCAGGCGACGTACGCGGCGACCGCGGCCAGGACGGGGACGGCGACCTGGATGTTGCCGAGGTCCGCGAGGAACTCGGCGGCGCCCTCCGGGAGGCGGCTGCCCTCGACCGTCCGCGCTAGCCGCTCGTCCGCCCGGCGCAGCGGACCGTCGACGCAGACCTGCCAGGTGAGGAGGCCGAAGAGAAGAAGAAGGAGGAGGAGGACGAGCGGGGCCGGCCCCCGGCCCCGGCTCCCCGCAGCAGGCGGGCCTTCGCCCTCGCCCTGGCTGCCGCTGTCGGGGGCATGCGGCGAGGACCGCCGATCCGGAACGCTGGTCATGCCGTACAGCGTGCCAGCAGGACCCGGCCGGGCCCCGTCAGGGGCGCGGGGACCGCGCGCCCAGCCGCACGCGACCCGCAGCCGCGAACCACACCCGGCCGCGGAACGGACCACAAGCGCGAAACGGACCACAAGCGCGAAACGGACCACAAGCGCGGAACGGACCACAAGAGCCGGCCCGCAGCCGGGCCGGGACGCGCCGAAGGGCTTGCACCAGGGGGGGTAGGTGCAAGCCCTTCGGTGGTACAGGCACCCCGACCCACCACTCGCTGCCACCCGCTCGCGCGGACGTTCACGAAGTGGCGCCGAGGCGGCCGTTCTGATCGGGTTGTCGCGCGCCCCGGGGGGTTTGGGGCGAGCGACTGTCCGATCGGTGAGGAGACCCGGAGCCGAAGGCCCCGGTTGTGTGCGCGAAGGCACGACCAGGGCGAAGCTGGGGAGGCCCCGTCCTGATATCGCCCACAGTCCCCTGTGGGCGGGGTGCATCTCTCATCTGCGTAGAACCTACGACAGCCGGAAGGCGTCCGACAGACGGAATCGGATCCCGCCATGCACCTCGCACACCTTCTTCACACGCCCCGCTCCTCGGGACCCCGAGACCGGAACCGATGAGAGCGACCTCGCTCAGATGCGGGTCAGATACGGGCAAAAGCCTGCTCGATGATGTCGAGGCCCTCGTTCAGCAGGTCCTCGCCGATGACCAGCGGCGGCAGGAAGCGCAGCACGTTCCCGTAGGTGCCACAGGTAAGGACCAGCAGGCCCTCCTGGTGGCAGGCCTTGGCGAGCGCGGCGGTCGCCTCCGCGTTCGGCTCCTTCGTCGTACGGTCCTTGACCAGCTCGATCGCGATCATCGCGCCCCGGCCACGGATGTCGCCGATGATGTCGAACTTCTCGGCCATGGCGCCCAGCCGGGCCTTCATGACGGACTCGATGTTCTTCGCCCGCGCGTTGAGGTCCAGCTCCTTCATCGTCTCGATGGAGCCGAGCGCGCCGGCGCAGGCCACCGGGTTGCCGCCGTAGGTGCCGCCGAGGCCGCCCGCGTGCGCGGCGTCCATGATCTCGGCGCGGCCCGTCACGGCGGCGAGCGGCAGACCGCCCGCGATGCCCTTGGCGGTGGTGATCAGGTCCGGGACGATGCCCTCGTCCTCGCACGCGAACCACTGGCCGGTACGGCAGAACCCGGACTGGATCTCGTCGGCGACGAAGACGATGCCGTTGTCCGTGGCGAACTCGCTGAGGGCCGGCAGGAAGCCCTTGGCGGGCTCGATGAAGCCGCCCTCGCCGAGCACCGGCTCGATGATGATCGCGGCCACGTTGTCCGGACCGACCTGCTTGGTGATCTCGTCGATGGCCTGCGCGGCGGCCTCGGCGCCCGCGTTCTCCGGACCGGTCGGCCAGCGGTAGCCGTACGCCACCGGCACGCGGTAGACCTCGGGCGCGAACGGGCCGAAGCCGTGCTTGTACGGCATGTTCTTCGCGGTCAGCGCCATCGTGAGGTTGGTGCGCCCGTGGTAGCCGTGGTCGAAGACGACGACCGCCTGCCGCTTGGTGTAGGCGCGGGCGATCTTGACGGCGTTCTCGACGGCCTCGGCGCCGGAGTTGAACAGGGCGCTCTTCTTGGCGTGGTCGCCCGGGGTCAGCTCGGCGAGCGCCTCGGCGACGGCCACGTAACCCTCGTACGGCGTGACCATGAAACAGGTGTGGGTGAAGTCCTGGAGCTGGGCGGCGGCCCGGCGCACGACGGCCTCGGCGGAGGCGCCGACGGACGTCACGGCGATACCGGAACCGAAGTCGATGAGGCGGTTGCCGTCGACGTCCTCCAGGATCCCGCCGCCGGCGCGCGCGGTGAAGATCGGCAGCACGGACCCCACACCGGACGCGACCGCGGCGGTGCGGCGGGCCTGCAGTTCCTGCGACTTCGGGCCGGGAATGGCGGTGACGATGCGGCGCTCCTGCGGAACTGCGCTCATGAGGGGCTCCCTGGGGTCGTGCGACGGGCTGACGGGTTTCCTTCCCCGCAGGCTAGGGCCGGGGGTGGGGGGTGGGCATGCTCCATCTGGGCGGTGTCGGAGAAGCCGCTTGTCCGTGTTGGACATGGCGCGGCCGGGGAACGTCCAAGGGGGTGGGGGCGCGTCTCGTCGCTCACCCGGCCGGGTGAGCGGTGAACTCCCCTTGTGAGGGCGTTAGATTGACTCGGAACCACGTACGGAGCGGCTGGTCAGGGGTGGCAGAGGCGATGGACAGCGACGGCACGCACGACGCACGGGGCACGCACGCCGATCGTGTGCCGCGGCCGGCCGGACCGCCCCGGGTGCCGCCACGGCCCGCCCAGGCGCCCGGCGGGCCGCCGCGGCCGGACGGATCCGCCTTCCTCACCTGGCTGCGCACCTCCCGGCCCGAGGCCGCGCCGGGCGTGTGGCGGTTCGGGCACCGGCCCCGGCCCGAGGTGGAGCCCGAGCAGATCCCGGCCCGGCAGCTGCTGAGCGGCGCGTTCATCGCGTTCCTCGTGGGCTACCTGATCTGGTCGCTGCTGTGGAACGGCTACCTCGGCGGCTGGTGGCTGCTCCCGCTGTACGCGATGATCCCGGACTCCTGGGCCCAGCCGCACAGCTTCGGCTCCGTGGTGGTCGTCTACGCCTACTACGTGGCCGTGGCGCTCGGCATCATGATCGGCGTCGGCCGGCTCGGCCGGTGGAGCGAGGTCTGGCGGCGGTACGGCCTGCCCGCCTGGCGACGGGCCGCACCCGTCGACGACCGGCCGCCCACCCCCGAGGAGGACCCCGCGCAGTGGAACGCCCTGCGCGCCGCCGGAGCCGCCGACGCCGCCGACCGGCTGGGCTCCGACGCCCGGGCCGGCCTCATGCGCGATGTCGACCACGCCCGGATCACCCGCGCCTGGCAGGGCGTGCGCAGCGGGCGGCACAGCCTCGCCACCTTCACCGGCGCCGTGCTCCGGGAGGGTGCCGCCGCCTGCCTGCACCCCTCCGGGGACCGGGATCTGCCCGGCCGCCTCGCGCAGCACGACCTCGTCACGGGGCAGGTGCGCCTCGGCACGACCGCCGACGACCCCCGCAACCCGTACGCCTACCGCGGCACCGGGATGGCGCTCGGGCCCGAGCTGCTGGGCACCTCGCTGCTGGCCGTCGGGCCCGCCGGATCCGGCAAGACCGGCGGTGTCGTCCGGCCGCTCGTCGAGTCGCTGTGCCTGCACGCGCTCGCCGGACGGGCCGCCGTGGTCGTCGTCGGGGCCGCGGGCGCGGGCCTCGGCCCGGTGGACGCGTACGACGTCGTGGTGCGGGTCGGCAATCCCGAGTCCGTGTACGACCTCGATCTGTACGGCGGCACCACCGACCCGGACGAGGCCGCGGCCGTGCTGGCCGAGGCGCTCGTCGGTGATCTCGCCGACCCGCACCCCAGCGGGGACAGCCGGCGGTCCACCACCGTGCTCGCCCAGTTGCTCGGGCCGTACCGGACCGTCCACGGCCGTTTCCCTTCCGTGCCCGAACTGCGGCAGCTCCTCGACGGCGCGCCCGGCCCGCTCGGCGCGCTCCGCAAGGCGCTCACCGAGAGCGGCCAGGAGTCGCTGCTGCGGGAACTCGACGCACGCGAACGGCAGCTGGGGCAGCCCGGCGACGTAGGCGGGGTGCTCGCGGACCGGGTCGCGCTGCTCGACCGGCCCGCCTTCGCCGGGTTCTTCGACACCTCCGGGCAGACCCGGCCCTTCTCGCTGCGCGCGCTCGACCATCCCGTACGCGTACGGATCGACCTGCCCCAGCGCGGCCACGCGGACGCCTCACGGATCCTGTCGCGGCTGGTCCTCGCCCAGTTCGCGGCCAGCGTCGCGGTGCGCGAGGACCGGTCCCTGTTCGCCTGCCTCGTCCTCGACGACGCCGCCGGGGTCGTCACCCCCGAGGCAGTACGGGGGATCCAGCGGCTGCGGTCCGCCAACGCGGGAGTCGTGATGACCCTGCGCACGCTCGACGACGCGCCCCGCCCGCTGCGGTCGCCGCTGCTCGGCGCGATCGGGTGCCGGGTGGCGCTGTCCGGGCTCACCCCGTGGGACGGGCAGGACTTCGCCGAGGTCTGGGGCAAGGAGTGGATCGAGGCGCGGGACGTCACCGACCGGCAGATCATCGCGGAGACACCGGCCGGGAAGGCCGTCCACATGCTGCGCCGGGTGATCACCGGGAACGCGCCCACCGCCCGGGCCGTGACCGTGCGCCAGGTCGAGCGGGAACGGTGGTCGGCGTCCGAGCTGGCGCACGGGGTGCCGCCGGGGCACGCGGTGCTCTCGCTCACCAGCGTGCGCGGCGAGCACGCTCCGCCCCTGCTGGTGGACCTGCGGAACCCGGGAAGCTGAGCCGCGCCGGAGCCTTCAGCGGTACGCGGGCAAGGTGTCTGGACATATGGTCACTGGTCGACCGTACGGTGAGGCAGAATCGGCGAAGGTCGTTCATACATCGCGGCCAAAGGATCACCTCGTCCGTGACTGTCGAAGAACCTGTGAAGACCTGAAGGCCTCATGCCCCCCACGCTCGCCTCGCTCGTCCATCACTCGACGCTCAAGCTCACCGTCCGCGCGGGCAAGGAACGGCTGGACACCCCCGTGCGCTGGGTCCATGCCAGCGAGCTCGCCGACCCCGTGCCGTACATGGAGGGCGGGGAACTCCTCCTCATCACGGCGCTCAAGCTGGACGCCGAGGACGCCGACGCCATGCGCCGGTACGTGAAGCGGCTGGTCGGCGCCGGGGTGGCCGGGCTCGGCTTCGCCGTCGGAGTGCACTACGAGAAGATCCCGGGGGCACTGGTCGAAGCGGCGGTGGAAGAGGGGCTGCCGCTCCTGGAGGTCCCCCGGCGCACGCCTTTTCTGGCCATCAGCAAAGCCGTCTCCGCGGCCATCGCCGCCGACCAGTACCGGGCGGTGACCGCCGGGTTCGCCGCGCAGCGCGAACTGACCCGGCAGGCACTGAGCGACGGCCCCGAAGGACTGCTGTCCGCACTCGCCTCACAGGTCGACGGATGGGCCGCGCTGTACGACGCCTCCGGGGCCGTCGTCGCCACCGCACCCGAATGGGCGGGACGCAGGGCCGCCCGGATCACCGCCGACGTGGAGCGGCTGCGCGACCGGCCCGCGCCCGCGAGTTCCGTCGTCGGCGGGGACCCCGCGGACGGCACGGACGGCGAGGACCGGGTCGAGCTGCACTCGCTGGGGACCGGGCGCCGCGCCCGCGGCGCGCTCGCCGTCGGGACCGCGTCCGCGCTGGGCACGGCCGAGCGGTACGCCGTGCACTCCGCGATCGCCCTCCTGACACTCGTCACGGAACGCTCCCGGTCGCTGTACTCCGCCGAGCAGCGGATCGGCGCGGCCGTGCTGCGCATGCTGCTCGCCGGACAGTCCGACCACGCCCGCGGGGTCGCCGGGGACCTGTACGGAGGGCTGCTGGACGCGCCCTACCGGATGATGCTCGCCGACGCCGGGGGAGATCTGGTGGGCGGTTTCGTCGAGGTCGCGGAGGCAGCCGCCGCCCGGTCCGGCGAGGCCGTGCTGGTCGTGCCCGACGGGGAGCGGCTCGTGGTGCTCGCCGCGGACGGGGGCGCGGTGGTCGCCGCCTGCACCCGGTACGCGGAGACCGTCGGTATCGCGCGCAGCGGTTCCGAACAGGGGACCGACGAGGACGAGCTGGTCGTGGGGGTGTCCGCGCCCGCCGGGCCGGTCGCCGCGGGGGCCGCCTACAAGCAGGCCGAGCAGGCGCTGTCCGTCGCCCGGCGGCGGGGGCGGGTGCTGGTCGAGCACGAGGACGTGGCCACGGGGTCGGTGGTGCCGCTGCTGGCGGACGACGCGGTGCGGGCGTTCGCCGACGGGCTGCTGCGGGCGTTGCACGAGCACGACGCGACCGGGCGGGGGGATCTGGTCGCCTCGCTGCGGGCGTGGTTGTCGCGGCACGGGCAGTGGGATGCGGCCGCGGCGGATCTGGGGGTGCACCGGCATACGTTGCGGTACCGGATGCGGCGGGTCGAGGAGATTCTCGGGAGGTCTCTCGATGATCCGGATGTGCGGATGGAGTTGTGGTTGGCGTTGAAAGCGACGGCTGCGGCTTCGCCTTCGAGGGAGCAGTAGGCGGTTCTTGTCGGGCTCTTTGCCGGGTGCGGGTGAGTGAGGGCTGAGGTGTTGCGCAGTTCCCCGCGCCCCTTGGCGGTGGGGGGCCTGGAGTGTCGCGTGCGGGCGCGTCGTGGTGGAGCGCGCGGTTCCCCGCGCCCCTGGGTGGGAGCCCCTCACGGTGTCTGACGAAGTGGAGCTGTGTCGGGGAGCACTGCTACGTCTTGGACAAGTGGGTGTGCGGGGCTCCGGGCCTACCGTGGGGTGGTCGAGCAGTTGACCTACTTTATGGAAGGGCCGGGCCCTCATGACTTCCACCCACGCCTTCTGGCTCGCCGGGCGCCAGGCCACCGGTGAGACCGCCTTCGACGTCACGTCCCCCTGGGACGGGCACCTCGTCGGCAGGGTCGGCGTCCCCAGTGACGCCCAGGTCGAGGAGGCCGTCGCCGCCGCGTACGCCGTGCGCGACGAGTTCGCCGCCACACCGGCCCACGTACGGGCCGCCGCCCTGGACCACGTGAGCAAGCGGCTCGTGGAGCGGACCGAGGAGATCGCCCGGCTCATCTCCGCCGAGAACGGCAAGCCGGTCAAGTGGGCCCGCGGCGAGGTCGGCCGGGCCGTGTCCGTGTTCCGGTTCGCCGCCGAGGAGGCCCGCCGGTTCAACGGCGGCGAGGCCCAGCGGCTCGACACCGACCTCGGGGGCCAGGGACGGCTCGCCCTCACCCGGCGCTTCCCGAAGGGCGTCGTGCTCGGCATCGCGCCCTTCAACTTCCCGCTGAACCTGTGCGCCCACAAGATCGCCCCGGCCATCGCGGCAGGCGCGCCGATCATCCTGAAGCCCGCGCCCGCGACCCCGCTGAGCGGCCTGGTCATCGGCGAGCTGCTGGCCGAGACCGAGCTGCCGGCCGGCTCCTGGTCCGTGCTGCCCGTCGCCAACGACAAGATGCCCGCGCTGGTGCGGGACGAGCGGCTGCCCGTCATCTCCTTCACCGGGTCCGACAAGGTCGGCTACGCGATCATGGACTCCGTACCGCGCAAGCACCTCACCCTGGAGCTCGGCGGCAACGGCGCGGCCGTCGTGCTCGCCGACTGGGCGAGCGACGAGGACCTCGACCGGGCCGCGACGCGCATCGCGACCTTCAGCAACTACCAGGGCGGCCAGTCCTGCATCTCCGTGCAGCGCGTCGTCGCGGACGCCTCGGTGTACGACCGGCTGCTGCCCCGGATCGTCGCCGCGGTCGAGGCCCAGGTGACCGGGGACCCGTCCGACGACACGACCGACGTCGGCCCGCTGGTGAGCGAGGACGCTGCCAGGCGTGTCGAGTCGTGGGTCGACGAGGCCGTCGCGGCCGGGGCCGAGCTGCTCGCCGGCGGCAAGCGGGACGGTGCCTCGTACGCGCCGACCGTGCTGGCCGGCGTACCGGACGGGGTGACCATCTCCTGCGAGGAGGTCTTCGGGCCCGTCCTCACCGTGCAGAAGGTGGACGGGGAGGCCGCCGCCTTCGCCGCCGTCAACGAGTCCAAGTACGGGCTGCAGGCCGGGGTGTTCACCCACGATCTGCAGGCTGCCTTCCGGGCCCACCGGGCGCTGGAGGTGGGCGGTGTGGTGATCGGTGACGTTCCCTCGTACCGCGCCGACCAGATGCCGTACGGCGGGGTGAAGCAGTCCGGTGTCGGGCGGGAGGGCGTGCGGTTCGCCATGGACGACTACACCTACGAGCGCGTGCTGGTCCTCACGGGGCTCGCCCTCTGAGGCCGGGGACCGAAGCTCCGCGGCTGCCCTATGGCTAGTGACAATCATTTTCATGTAGTGTGCCGGGCATGGCAGTCCCGAAGCGTAAGATGTCCCGTTCGAACACTCGGCACCGTCGTTCCCAGTGGAAGGCGGCGACACCCGATCTCGTCCCCTTCCACGTCGACGGGCGCGAGTACGCGGTACCCCGCAGGCTGATCCGCGCCTACGAGCGCGGGCTCATCCAGCCCGAGGGGTGACACCGCCCGACCTCCGGACGCACAACCCCCGGACGAAGCACCCCCGGACGAAGGGGCCCGGCACCGCTGCCTTACGGTGCCGGGCCCCTTCCCTGTGCCGCCGGAGCACTCCGTGCCGCAGGCGGGCTCCGGGTCCTCAGCCGGAGAAGCCGACGCGCGAGAGCCGCAGCGGGCCACGCAGTTCGACGCGCAGGTCGTGGACGCCGGACGCGTCGAACGGGGTGGTCACGGACGTGTAGGCGTACGGGCCCGTCGTGGGGGCGATGTCCAGGTGGGCGATCACCTGCCCGTCGCCCAGGGCCAGTTCGAGGGTGCCCTCGCCCGACACCTCGACCGTGACGGACCGGGCCGCCGGGCCGAAGTCACAGGCCCGGTAGACGAGTTCCGCGGCCCCACCGGTCGCGTCCGGGTTCGTGGGCGTCACCGCGTCGCCCGACAGCTTCGTACGGTCGACGATCCCGGCGCCCGTCTGCGCGTCGAAACCGGCCGCGTCCAGGCCGAGTTCGAGGACCGGGCGCGGGGCGGACGGGGTTCCGGCCGGCTCGATCGTCCCGCTCAGGCGGATGTCCTCGGCGGACGCGCCCGCGAGAAGTTCGTACCCGCCGGGCTCCAGACGCCGTCCGCCGTGCGCCACGTCCCAGAACTCCAAGGCGGAGAGCGGGAGTTCGAAGGAGAGTTCCGTGGAGGCGCCCGCGGGAACGTGGACCCGGCGGTGGGCCAGCAGTTCACGGCGGGGGCGTGGCACGGACGGGGCCACGGGGCGGCCGTAGAGCTGCGCCACCTCGTCGGCCGCCGTGTCACCGGTGTTGGTGACCGTGAAGGTGACGTGCGCGGACTCCTCCCTGACGCTCGCCGCGAAGTCCCCGTACGTGAAGGACGCGTACGACAGGCCGTGGCCGAACGGGAAGAGCGGGGTGCCCTCGAAGTACAGATACGTCTGTCGGCCGCCGATCACGTCGTAGTCGAGGAGGTCCGGCAGGTCCGCGTCGGAGGCGTACCAGGTCTGGGGCAGTCGGCCCGCCGGGGAGACGTCCCCCGCCAGGACGCGGGCCAGCGCGGTGCCGGCCGCCTGGCCGCCGTGGGCCGTCCAGAGGACGGCGGGGAGGTCGGCGGGGTCGAAGGCGTAGGGGTACGAGGACGTGACGATCAGGGCCGTGCGCGGGTTGGCGGCCCGTGCCGCGTCCAGCAGCCGCCGCTGGTGGGCGGGGAGGGCGAGGGTGGTGCGGTCCTCCGTCTCGCGCCCGTTGATGTGCGGGTCGTTGCCCGCGACCACGAGGACGACGTCGGCCGAGGCCGCCGCACGGGCCACCGCGGCCTCGCCGCGTTCCGTGATCTCCAGTTCGAGGATCGCCGGGTTCTCGTCGGCAACCTTTACGCCGTCGGCGGTGACAGAGACGTAGCGACCCGTACCGACATGTTTCAGGAGGTGCCCGTTCCCGTGCCGAGTTCCGGTCCCGGTCTCCGCGGAACCGACGGGTTCCAGCCGGAACGTCTCCTGGACGACCCAGCCGCCGGGCTGGTCCGCGGAGGCGCGCACGAAGCCGTCCTCGGCGACCGAGAGGTAGCGGCCGTCGGGAGCGCGGAACGTGAGGACGCCCTCGCCCCAGTCGATCAGGGCGAGTTCGGTGCCCGTGGCGTCGGTGGTGAGCGGGGGCAGGTCGGTGCGGCCCGCGAGGAGGGCCGGGTCCAGCGCGCCCTCGGCCCCGCGGACCTCGTCGCCCGCGTCGTCGGCCCGCGGCACGTTCAGATACGTACCGTCGGAGGTCTTCAGGCGTACGCGGTCCACGCCCTCGGCGAAGTGCACGCGGTCGGCGCCGAAGCGGTCGTACAGGCCCTCCAGCGGTGTGGAGCGGTGGATGAGGGTGCCGCTGTACCAGTCGAGCTTGCACTCGTCGGCGAGGAGGCCGACCACCGCGATACGGGTGCCTGTCCCGGTGAGGGGGAGCAGGCCGTCGTTCTTGAGCAGGACGACCGCCTGCTCCGCGGCCTCCCGGGCGAGGGCCCGGTGCGCGGGCGTGTCGAAGTCCTTGGAGTCCGCGTACGGGTCCAGGAGCGGGTCGAACTCACCGAGGCGGAAGCGGACCGCGAGCTGGCGGCGGACCGCCGCGTCGATGTCTGCCTCGGTCAACAGGCCTTGTTCCAGGGCGCCCTGGACACGTTCGACGATCTTCGAGCTGTCCGTGCCGTGGTCGGTGAAGCTGTCGACGCCGGCGAGCAGCGACGCGGCCGTCGCCTCCTCGTGCGTGTCGAAGTAGTGCTCGGAGTCGACCAGGTTCGAGGGCGCGCCCGCGTCCGAGCAGACCAGCAGGTCCTGGTCCGTCCAGGCGCGCAGATGCTCGCCCAGATACGGCGACACATGGTTGGGGCGGCCGTTGACCAGGTTGTACGCGGGCATCACACCGGCCACCGCGCCCGCCTCGACCGTCTCGCGGAAGGCCCGCAGATCGTACTCGTGCAGCACCCTGGGGCGCACCGAACTCGACGCGGTGGCGCGGTCCGTCTCGTTGTTGTGCGCCAGCCAGTGCTTGAGGACCGGCGCCGTGCGCCAGTAGGCGGGATGGTCGCCGCGCAGCCCCCGGGTGTACGCGGTGGCGATCGCCGAGGTCAGCTTCGGGTCCTCCGAGTAGCCCTCCTCGTTGCGGCCCCACAGGGGGTGGCGCAGCAGATTCACCGTGGGCGCCCAGACGTTGAGGCCGACGCGGTCGTCGCGCGAGCGCATGGCGCGGGTCTCGGTGGAGACGGCCTCGCCGACCCGGCGCACCAACTCCTCGTTCCAGGTCGCGCCCAGGCCGACCGCCTGCGGGAACACGGTCGCGGGGCCCATCCAGGCCACCCCGTGCAGGGCCTCCTGGCCGGTGCGGAACGCGGCGATGCCGAGGCGCTCCACCGCGGGCCCGAACTGGTGCAGCATCGCCACCCGTTCGTCGAGGGTGAGTCGCGACAGAAGATCGTCGATGCGCTTCGCGAACGGCAGCTGCGAGTCGCGGAAAGGCGGCGTTTGTGCAGTCACGCGAGGATCCCTTTACGGAAGACGAGGAGGAGCGGTACCGAGCTTTCGAAGCGCTTCGATGCTCATTCGACGAGTGGTCGGGTGTCAAGACACCCAGCCGCGACAACTCCTGATCCTCACCGTCATCTCACGGAGATTCCAAGGGGATTCGCGGGGGTGGAAGCGACCGGTACAGACCTTCACACCTCCGAGGAATGTTTGAATCGGCCCTTGTGCACCCTCAGGTGTTCACTTAACCTCGCAGCAACATCGAAGCGCTTCGACTCTCTTCGACCGTCGAAGACGCCGCTGCTGAGTGCGCAGACCTCCGAGGTCCTTCAGCTCAGCCGGCTCCGCTTCGGCTCAGCCAGTTCCACTCAAGACACCGCAGCCGACGGCCACACCGCCGGGTGTCCTGCTGTGCGCCACGAAGGGTTGACGCAATGACGCCGAACACCTCCGCCTCCGGCCCCAGCCGGAGAAGCTTCCTCGCCTCCACGGCGGTCGCCACCGCCGCGGTGGCCGGCGGGATGCCGCTGCTGGCCGCCTGCGGTGGCTCCGACGGGGGCAAGAAGGAGGGCACGACCTCGGGCAAGGACGCGAAGAAGATCCTTCCCACCTTCGTGGCGCAGAACGTGGTGACGCCGGACATCGCGTCGAAGAACGGGTCCTCGCTCGGCTTCACCGGCAAGCTCTCGCTCGCCGACCTGAAGACCTCGGTGTCCGGGAAACTCGGCAAGGGCAGCACCATCAAGATCATGTCGCCGTTCTGGGGCACGCCGCCGAAGGGCGACAACCCCTACTACGAGGCGATGAACGCGAAGATCGGCGCGAAGGTCGTCTGGCAGAACCAGGACGGCAACACGTACGACGAGAAGCTCGGCGCGGTGCTCGCCTCCAGCGACATGCCGGACGTCGTGGTGATCCCCGGCTGGAACATGGGCGGCAAGATACCCAGCGCCATCATCAGCAAGATGGCCGACCTCGGCCCCTACCTCTCGGGCGACAAGGTCAAGGAGTACCCGAACCTCGCCGCCGTCCCGACCGACGCCTGGCAGCGCTCCATCTTCGGCGGCAAGCTGCGCGGCCTGCCGATGCCCAGCTCGTACGTCGCCAACATCGTGCCGTACTACCGCAAGGACATCTTCGACAAGAAGGGCTACGAACTCCCCACTTCGGCGGCCGAGTTCCTGGCCCTGGCCAAGGAGATCACCAACGCCAGGGCGAAGGTGTGGGCCTGCGACGACATGAAGTGGACGGCCTTCAACAGCTTCGGTGTGCTGTCCGGCAGCGAGAAGTCGCTCGGCTGGAACTCCGTCGGCGGCAAACTGGTCTACCGCGTCGAGACCGACGAGTACCTCGAAGCGCTGGAGTGGACGCGCAAGCTGTACGCCGCCGGAGTCGTCCACCCGGACGCCAAGGCGCAGAACCAGGGCGACTCGTCCCTGCGCTTCGCCTCGGGCGAGGTCCTCTTCTACAACAACGACATCTCGCACTGGTGGGCCAAGACCGCCGAACAGGCCGCCCAGAACAAGGACTTCCGCATCGCGGGCATGGACATCTTCGGCCACGACGGCGGGGACCCCACGCTGTGGGCCGGCGCGCCCGCGAGCATCTTCGCCTTCGTCAACAAGAAGGCGTCGAAGGCCGTGATCCAGGACGTGCTGGCCGCCGCGAACGTCACCGCCGCGCCGTACGGCACCGAGGAGTACATGCTCACCAACTACGGGGTCGAGGGCACGCACTACACGCTCAAGGACGGCACGCCCACCAAGAACGACAAGGGCAACCAGGAGGTCCTGAACGCCTTCGTGATGCTGGCGAGCCCCGCCTCGACGATCGCGCACCCCGACCTCCCGGAGGTCGCGAAGGCGCAGGTCGAATGGCAGCAGCGGATGGGCGCCTTCACCAAGAAGTCCTCCTTCTACGGTCTCCAGATCATCGAGCCGGCCCGCTACACCAACCTCTCCAACGACTTCGAGCAGCTGGAGGACGACATCGTCCGCGGCCGCAAGAAGATCAGCGACATGCAGCAGGCGGTGTCGGACTGGAAGAGCCAGGGCGGCGACAAGCTGCGGGACTGGTACGGGAAACTGCTGGACGACAGCGGATCCGCGCAGGGGTGACGCGGTGGCACACGGCACCACTTCACGCGGCGGCACTTCACCACAGGGCAGCACTCCCCACGGCAGCACTCCGCGCGGCACCGCATCGCGCGGCGCCACCTCGGTCACCGACGCACCGCCCGACGCGGGGGTCTCCGAGGCCGAGCGGAGGACCCTGCGCAAGGCGTCGAGGAGGGCATCGAGGAAGGCCGCGAACGGCGGCACGTTCAAAGCCCGCCTCAAGCGGGACCGCACGCTGGTCCTGATGACCCTGCCGGCCGTCCTGCTGGTCCTGGTCTTCAACTACATACCGATCCTGGGCAACGTCGTCGCCTTCCAGGAGTACGACCCGTACATCAGCGACAACGGCTTCGTCGCCATCTTCCACAGCCCCTGGGTCGGCTTCGAGCAGTTCTCGCGGCTGTTCGAGGACTCGGCGTTCTGGGACGCCGTCCAGAACACCCTCGTCCTGTTCGGGCTGCAACTGCTGCTCTTCTTCCCGGTCCCGGTCCTGCTCGCGCTGCTCATCAACAGCGTGATCAGACCCCGGGTGCGGGCGGTGTCCCAGGCGATCCTCTATCTCCCGCACTTCTTCTCCTGGGTGCTGGTCATCACCGTCTTCCAGCAGATCTTCGGCGGCGCCGGCATCATCGCGCAGACCCTGCGAGAGCACGGCCACGAGGGCTTCGACCTCATGACCGACCCGGGGATCTTCAAGTTCCTGGTGACGGCGGAGGGCGTGTGGAAGGACGCCGGCTGGGGCGTCATCGTCTTCCTCGCCGCGCTGGCCTCCGTCAGCCCCGACCTGTACGAGGCCTCCGCGATGGACGGCGCCGGCCGGTGGCGCCGCATGTGGCACGTCACGCTGCCCGCGCTCCGTCCGGTGATCGCCCTGCTCCTGGTGCTGCGCGTCGGGGACGCGCTCACGGTCGGCTTCGAGCAGATCCTGCTCCAGAGGGACGCGGTGGGACCGGGCGCGGCGGAGGTCCTCGACACCTATGTGTGGTGGAACGGCGTCCGCAACCAGGACTTCAGTTACGCGGCGGCGGCCGGCCTGATCAAGGGTGTGGTCAGTCTCGGACTCGTCCTCGCCGCGAACAAGATCGCCCATCTCATGGGCGAGCAGGGGGTGTACAAGAAATGAGTGCCGTGACGGAGGGCTCCGTGACCGAGGATCGGCCGAAGGCCGCGGGGCGGAAGGCTTCCGGCCCCGAGGGGCTCGGCCGCTGGGCGGCCCCGCCGAGGCCCGTCTGGGAGGAGGAGCCGCGCAAGGCCGGGCTCGCGGGCAAGGGCATCGCCCTGACCATCGCCTGCCTGGGCGTGCTGTTCCCGCTGTGGATCGTCGTCGTCACCAGCTTGTCCACGAAGCAGACCATCAGCGAGGCCGGCGGGCTGGTGCTGATCCCCCGGGACATCACCTTCATCGCCTACCAGGAGCTGCTGAGCGGCGGCCAGGTCACCCGCGCCACCGTCGTCAGCCTGGGCGTCACCCTCGTCGGCACGCTGTTCTCGATGACGGTGTCGATCCTCTCCGCGTACGGGCTCTCGCGCATCGGGTCGCTCGGGCACCGCTGGTTCCTGATGATCCTGCTCGCCACGATGTTCTTCGGCGCCGGGCTCATCCCCACGTATCTGCTGGTGCAGTCGCTGGGGCTGACGGACACGTATCTGGCGCTGATCCTGCCGAGCGCGATCAGTGTCTTCAACATCCTGGTGCTGCGCGCGTTCTTCATGGGCATCTCGCCGGAACTCACCGACAGCGCGCGGATCGACGGGGCGGGGGACTGGCGGATCCTCTGGCAGATCGTGATCCCGCTGTCCCGCGCCGTCATCGCGGTGATCACGCTCTTCTACGCCGTCGGGTACTGGAGCGCCTGGTTCAACGCGTCGATCTATCTGAGCGATCAGGACATGATGCCGCTGCAGAACGTCATGATCCAGCTCGTCCAGAAGCAGGAACCTCCGGTGGGGCTGGGGCAGGCGATCAAGACGGGGCAACTGTCCGCGCTCGCCGTGCAGATGGCTGTGATGGTGCTGGCGTTGTTGCCTGTGGCGTTTCTTTCGCCGTTCGTCCAGAAGCATTTCAAGAAGGGGATGTTGACCGGGGCGGTCAAAGGCTGACCTTGCGCCTTCGGCGCCGGTCGGCCCGCTGTTTCTCCGACGGATGGGGACTGCTCGTCGATTGTCGGGTGCGGGTCCGTTGTGGCTGGTCGCGCCCACGCGGCGGAGCCGCACATGTCACAGCCCCGCGCCCCTTGGGAGCCTTGGCCGCTCCTCCTTTTGAACCTCTCCTCTCTTAGAACGAGGTATGTCATGCGCACGCCCCGCCCGAGCAGGCGAGCCGTTATCGCAGGGAGCACGGCCGCCGCTGCCGTGATCGCCGTCCCCGCCGTCGCCGTCCCCGCCGTCGCCGCCCCCGCGGCGGCCGCCCCCGCGGCGGCCGCCCCCGCGACGGACGCGCCCGCCTATCGCTGGCGCAATGTCGTCATCGGGGGGACCGGGTTCGTCACCGGGGTGTTGTTCCATCCGTCCGTACGAGGGCTCGCCTACGCCCGTACCGATATCGGCGGGGCCTATCGGTGGGACGACCGGGCCGCCCGGTGGATCCCGCTCACCGACCATCTCGGGTGGGCCGACTGGAACCTGCTCGGGGTGGAGGCGGTCGCCGTCGACGCCGCGCATCCCGACCGGGTCTACCTCGCCCTCGGTACGTACGCGCAGTCGTGGGCCGGGAACGGGGCTGTGTTGCGGTCCGAGGACCGTGGGGTCACCTGGAGCCGGACCGACCTCGATGTGAAGCTCGGGGCCAACGAGGACGGGCGGGGCGCCGGGGAGCGGCTGCTCGTCGATCCGCGGGACAGCGACACGCTGTGGCTGGGGACGCGGCACGACGGATTGCTGAAGTCCACCGACCGCGGGGCCACCTGGACGGTCGCGCACGGTTTCCCGGCGAAGCCGGGCGCGGCCGGGCAGGGCGTCGTGTTCCTGGTCGCCGCCGGGCGGTCCGTCTATGCCGGCTGGGGTGACGGCGACGGTACCCCGGGCACGGCGAACCTCTACCGCACCGCCGACGGAACGGCGTGGGAGGCCGTTCCCGGGCAGCCCTCCGGCACGTCCGCCAAGGTCCCGCTCCGGGCGGCCCACGACAGGCACACGCGCGAGCTGTACGTGACCTACGCCGACGCGCCCGGCCCCAACGGCCAGTCCGGCGGCAGCGTGCACAAGCTGCGTACCGTGACCGGCGAGTGGGCCGAGGTGACCCCGGTCGAGCCCGGCGGTACGAACCCCGACGGGTCCGCCGACACCTTCGGCTACGGCGGGGTCGCCGTCGACGCCCGCCGCCCGGGCACCGTCGTCGTCTCCACCAACAACCGCTGGGCCGCCGTCGACACGCTGTACCGCTCCACCGACGGCGGCGGTACCTGGACGTCCCTCAAGGACACCGCCGTCCTCGACGTGTCCGAGACCCCCTACCTCAAGTGGGGCGGCGACGAACCGAAGTTCGGCTGGTGGATCCAGGCGCTGGCCGTGGACCCGTACGACTCGCGGCACATCGTGTACGGGACCGGGGCGACCCTCTACGGCACCCGTGATCTGAAGCGCTGGGCGCCGCAGGTCAGGGGGCTGGAGGAGACCTCCGTACGGCAGCTGATCTCGCCCCCGGCCGGGCGGGCGCACCTGCTCAGCGGGCTCGGGGACATCGGGGTGATGTACCACGAGCGGCTCACCGCGTCCCCGTCGCGCGGCATGGCGTCGAACCCCGTCTTCGGGACGGCGACAGGACTCGCCCAGGCAGCCGCGGAACCGTCCTACGTCGTCCGGACGGGCTGGGGCGACCACGGGAACGGCGCCCGCTCCGGCGACGGCGGACGGACCTGGACGCCCTTCGCGGCCCAGCCCGCCCTCGCCAAGGACGCGCCCGGCCCGATCGCCGTCAACGCGGACGGCGGCGTGCTGCTGTGGTCCTTCGTGCACTGGGACGGCACGAAGCATCCGGCCCACCGCTCCACGGACGACGGCGCGACCTGGTCCGAGGTCGACTCCTTCCCGAAGGGCGCGACACCGGTCGCCGACCCGGTCGACCCGACACTCTTCTACGCGTACGACACCGACGCGGGGACCCTGTACGGCAGCACCGACAGCGGTCGTACGTTCACGCCGCGCGCGGGCGGACTGCCGTCGGGGGACAGCCAGTTCAAGGTGGTCGCGGCTCCCGGGCGCTCCGGCGACCTGTGGCTCTCGGTGAAGTGGAACGGGCTCTACCGGTCCACCGACGGAGGCGTGAGCTTCTCGAAGGTGGACAGTTGCTGGGCCTCGTACACCCTCGGGTTCGGCAAGGCCGCCGACGGTGGTGACGCCGGCGGGTATCCGGCGGTCTACCAGGTCGGCGCCACGGAGACCGTCACCGCCGTGTACCGCTCCGACGACGAGGCGCGTACCTGGACGCGGATCAACGACGACGCCCATCAGTGGGGCTGGACCGGAGAGACCGTCGTGGGCGACCCGCGCGTGTACGGCCGGGTGTACCTGGCGACCAACGGGCGCGGCATCCAGTACGGGGAGCCCGCCCGATGACCGGGCCGACAACCGTGGACGAAGGCCGCGCGCGCCCCGGTCTCGCCGGCGCCGCCCGTGGCCGCGTCCTCTTCGGCGGCGACTACAACCCCGAGCAGTGGCCCGAGGACACCTGGCACGAGGACGTACGCCTGATGAGGGAGGCGGGCGTCAACTCCGTCACTCTCGGCGTCTTCTCCTGGGCGAAGCTCGAACCGAGCCCAGGGGTCCGGGAGTTCGGCTGGCTGGACCGGCTGACGGACCTCATGCACGAGAACGGCATCGGGGTCGTCCTCGCCACGCCCACCTCCTCGCCCCCGCCCTGGCTGGGCCGGCTACACCCGGACACCCTGCCCGTCGACGCGGACGGCCGCACCGAGTGGTGGGGAGGCCGCCAGCACTTCTCGCACTCCAGCGCCACCTACCGCCGCTACGCCGCCGCCATCACCGAGGACCTGGCCGCCCGCTACGGGAGCCACCCCGCCCTCACGATGTGGCACGTCAACAACGAGTACTGCACCTACGACTGGGGCGACGAGGCGGCCGGCACCTTCCGCCGCTGGCTCCGGGACAGGTACGCAACCCTCGACGCGCTCAACACGGCCTGGGGAACGGCCTTCTGGAGCCAGGGATACGGCGACTGGCAGGAGATCCTGCCCCCGCGCCGCGCCCACTACATGAACAACCCCAGCCAGGTGCTCGACTTCAAGCGCTACACGTCCGACATGCTCCTGGAGTGTTACGTCGCCGAGCGCGACATCGTCCGCCGGTACTCCCCGGACCTGCCGGTGACCACCAACTTCATGCCGATGTGGGCGGGCCAGGACGCCTGGCGGTGGGCGCGGGAGGAGGACGTCGTCTCCGTCGACCTCTATCCGGATCCGCGCGACCCCTTCGGCGCGCAGGACGGCGCGCTCGTCCAGGACATGACCCGCTCCCAGGCCCGCGGGCCGTGGATGCTGATGGAACAGGCCGCGGGCTCGGTCAACTGGCGGGGTGTCAACCACCCCAAGCCCCGCGGCCTCAACCGGCTCTGGTCCCTCCAGGCCGTCGCCCGGGGTGCCGACGCCGTCTGCTACTTCCAGTGGCGGCAGTCCCGGCAGGGCGCGGAGAAGTTCCACTCGGGCATGGTCGGCCACGCGGGGGAGCAGGGGCGCACCTACCAGGAGGTCAAGCAGCTCGGCGCCGAACTCGCCCGCATAGGAGGTGAGGTGACGGGCAGTCACTCGACCTCCGAAGTCGCCATTCTCCACGAGTGGAACGCCTGGTGGGCGGGCGCGCAGGACGGCCGGCTCTCCCAGGAGGTCGACCACCCGCAGATCGTGCGGGCCTGGCACCGCGCCCTGTGGGAAGCGCACATCACCACGGACTTCGCGCACCCCGAGCACGACCTGTCCGCGTACAAGCTCGTCGTCGTGCCACAGCTCTACCTGCTCACCGACACCGCGATCGGCAACCTCGTCGCGTACGTACGAGGAGGGGGCACCCTGGTCTGCGGCTTCCTGACCGGGGTCGCGGACGAGGACGACCGGGTACGGACCGGTGGCATGGACGCCCGGCTGCGGGAGCTCTTCGGCATCCGGATCCTGCACGAGCGGTGGCCGCTCGGCCCCGGCGAGCACGCCGAGTGCGACGGCTTCCGGGGCACGCTGTGGTCGGAGGAGATCGAGCCCCTGACCGAGGCCGGGGACGTCGTCGCGCACTCCCTCTACAAGGGCGGCGAACTCGACGGACTGCCCGCCGTGCTGCGCAGAGGGCGGGCCTGGTACGTCTCCACGCTCCCCGAACCCGACGCGCTGCGCGCGCTGTTGGAGGGCGTGGCCGCCGACGCGGGGGTGCGGCCGGTGCTCGAAGGACTGCCCGCGCAGGTGGAGGCCGTACGCCGGGGGGACCTGCTCTTCGTCCTCAACCACGGGCGCGACCCGGTCACGGCGGCGGTGCCGGGGACGTACCGGGACCTGCTCGGTGCACAACAGGTCACGGACTCGCTGGAGCTGGGCCGGTACGGAGTGGCGGTGCTCGCACGATGAGTATCAGCGCCGACGCCGGTACCGGTTCCGGTTCCGGAGCCCCGCTTCCCTCGTCGCACGGCACCTGGGAGCCGAGCCCGGCCGGGCGCTGGGAGGACGGCTTCCTGAGCGGCAACGGCCGGCATGGCGCCCTTGTGTTCGGCGATCCGAACGACGACCGGGTGATCGTCACCCATCACACCCTCGTCCGGCCCAACGGCGGCGAGCACGCCCGACCTCCGGAGCTGGCGGCCCAACTTGCCTCCCTCCAGGACAGGTTGCTCGCCGGTGACCCGACCGCGGCCGAGGAGTTCACGGACGGGCGCCCCCTGCAGTGGGTGCAGCCCTTCCACCCGGCCTTCCAGGTGCGGATGCGGCGGCCGTCCGACGGGGAGCGCGACTACCGCCGTACGGTCGACTTCACTACGGGGGTCGCCGAGGCGCACTGCGCGGGCTGGCGCAGCCGGGTCTTCGTCTCCCGCGCCGACGACGTGATCGTCCAGTACGTGAGCTCGCCGGGGCCCGCCCTGGACATCACGCTCGACCACCGGCTCCCGGGCGCCCCCGACGGGCTGCGGGTCAGCGACGGAGCGGTCCTCACCCCCGAGGGCGCCGTGCTCACCCTGAGCGCCCGCTATCCCGGCAGCGACCGCGCGTACACCGGCGTGACGCTGGCCGTGGTCACCGGCGGCCGGACGACGCTGACCCCGCCCGGCATGCGTGTGGCGGGCGCCGGGCCGGTCCTGCTGCTGACGCGCGTGGAGCGGCACACCGGGGAAATGGACACGGTGGCGCGGGCGCAGGCCCTGCGCGAGCTGCTGCCGGACGGCGCCGACCCGTACGGCGGCCTCCTGGAACGCCACCTGCGCCTCCACCGCACCGCGTACACCCGCACCTCGCTCGCCCTCGGCGCCGACGACGCCGAACGCGCGCTCCCCGGCTCCGAGTTGCTCAGGCGGCCCGAGAGCCCGGCCCTTCTCGAACGGCTCTTCGCGGCGGGCCGCTACCACCTGCTGTCGGCCGGCGGGATGCTGCCACCGCGACTCACCGGGCTGTGGACCGGAGACTGGGACACGGCCTGGTCCGGCGCCTTCACCACGGACGCCAACCTCAACCTGCAGACCGCGTCGGCCGTCGCGGCCGCTCTGCCCGAGGTCGTCGAGGCCCACGCCACGCTGATCCACGGCCAGTTGCCGCACTGGCGGGACAACGCCCGGGCCGTCTTCGGCGCGCGCGGAGTGGTCGCCCCGCCCCACACCGACGGCGAGTCCGGGCACACGTACCACTTCAGCCGCGAATACCCCCTGCACCTGTGGACGGCGGGCGCCGACTGGCTGCTCAAACCGCTCGTCGACCACGACGATGCCCGGGGGAAGCGGGACCCGCGGCTGGCCGCCGTCCTCGCCGAAGTCGCGCTGTTCTACGAGGACTTCCTCACCCGCACCGACGAGCACGGGCATCTCGTCGTCGTCCCCTCCTACTCGCCCGAGAACCGCCCTGCGAACGCGAGCTGGGGCGCGGTCAACGCCGCCATGGACCTCTCGGCGGCCCGGCACGCCCTGCTCACCGCGGCCGCCTACCACCCGGGCCCCGACGCCGACCGCTGGCGGGCGCTGGCCGGGCGGCTGCCCCCGCACCGCGTCAACGACGACGGGGCGCTGGCCGAGTGGGCGTGGCCCGGCCTCGACGACACGTACGACCACCGGCACCTCAGCCATCTGTACGGTGTCTGGCCCCTCGACGAGATCAACCCCTACGACACCCCGGCGCTCGCGGCAGCCGCGCACCGGGCGCTCGAACTGCGAGGCGCCGAGAACGACTCCGCGCACGGCCATCTCCACCACGCCCTCGTAGCGGCCCGGCTGCGGGACGGCGAGCGGGTCGCGCACGCGCTCGGCGAGGTGCTGGAGGGCGACTTCTTCCACACCTCCCTCATGAGCGCGCACTACCCGCACCGCGACGTCTACAACGCGGACGCCGCCCACACCCTGCCCGCCCTGATCGTCGAGACGCTGATCCAGTCGACCCCCGACCGGCTGGTCCTCCTCCCCGCACTGCCCGCAGGTCTCCTCGCGGGCGAACTCCTGGGCGTACGGACGAGGTTCGGCGCCGAGGTCGACCTCAGCTGGAGTCCGCGGGAGGCCCGGGCGGTGCTCCGGCCCACCCGCACCCGCTCCATCGACCTGAGAACTCCCTCCGGTACGCGAGAGCTCTCCCTGCGTGCCGGAGAGGACCGCGTCCTCACCCTGGGGCCGCGGCACACGCACGGCGCAGCCATCCCCCACATCCCCCCACCCATGGAAGGGACACCATGGCAACACGCACGCTGACCATGAAGTCGAAGAGGAACAGGATCACCAAGGCACTGCTGGCTCCCGCGCTCGCTCTCGGAGCGACCGTCGGGCTGGCCTCCGCCCCCGCCTCCGCCGCGGTCTGGAACTCCTGCGACCAGTGGGGCAACACCAGCCTCAACGGCTACACGCTCTACAACAACATCTGGGGCTCCGGCGCCGGCAGCCAGTGCATCTGGGCCAACTCCGGTACCAACTGGGGAGTCTGGGCCAACCACCCGGGCACCGGCGGCATCAAGTCGTACCCCAACTCCAAGAAGGTGATCAACAAGACGATCACCTCGCTCGGCTCGCTCTCCAGCAGCTACAACGTCACGGTCCCGTCGGCCGGCGCGTACAACACCTCGTACGACATCTGGGACACCGACTACGACTACGAGATCATGCTCTGGGTCAACTACAACGGAGCCGTCGGTCCGCTCGGCACCTCGCAGGGCAACGTCACGCTCGGCGGTCACACCTGGGCCGTCTACAAGGGCAACAACGGCGCCAACGAGGTCTTCTCGTTCCTGCGCACCTCGGACTCGAACTCCGGCTCCGTCAGCATCCTGCCGATCCTCAAGTGGATCAAGGACACCAAGGGCTGGATGGGCAACGAGACCATCGGCGACGTCCAGTTCGGCTTCGAGGTCACCTCCTCGTCCGGCGGCCTGGACTTCGTCACCAACAACCTGACGGTCAGCAGCAGTTGACGGACCCGCACCGCGCGTGACGGTGCGGCCGACGCCCTTCGGGGAGTCGGCCGCACCGTCATGTCCTGACTACTCCGTCACGGGCAGCCTCGCGTCGTCCCGCAGGAACAGCGGGATGCGGTCCAGCGGGGCGTCCACGGTCACGGCCGCACCCCCCGGGTACGACTCGCCGGTCCACGCGTCCGTCCAGCGCGCGCCCGCCGGAAGGTACGCCGTACGGACCGTCGCGCCCGCCGTGAGCACCGGCGCGACCAGCAGGTCCCGCCCGAAGAGGTACGCGTCGTCCACCGACCAGGCCGCCTGGTCCTCGGGGAACTCCAGGAACAGCGGCCGCATCACCGGCAGCCCCTCCTCGTGCGCCTCCCGCATGACCTCCAGGACGTAAGGCTTCAGACGTTCGCGCAGGTGGAGGTACTTCTCCAGGATCGGTCGGGCCTCCTCGCCGTACGACCACACCTCGTTCGGGCCGCCGGTCATCTCCGGGCCGAGCGGGGTGCCCGGGTCACGGAAGCCGTGCAGGCGCATCAGCGGGGACAGCGCGCCGAACTGGAACCAGCGGATCATCACCTCGCGGTACGCCGGGTCGTCCGGGTCGCCGCCGTGGAAGCCGCCGATGTCGGTGTTCCACCAGGGGATGCCGGACAGTGAGGTGTTGAGGCCTGCCGCTATCTGGCGGCGCAGCGTCGCGAAGTCCGTGCCGATGTCGCCGGACCACAGGGCCGCCCCGTACCGCTGACTGCCCGCCCACGCCGAGCGGTTGAGGGTGACGATCTCGCTCTCGCCGGCCGCCAGCATGCCCTCGTGGAAGGTGCGGGAGTTCTCGCGCGGGTACATGTTGCCCACTTCGAGCCCGGGGCCCGCCCAGTACCGCAGGTTCTCCTGGAAGCCCGGCTTCAGCTCCGGCTCGCAGGCGTCCAGCCAGAAGGACGTGATCCCGTACCGGTCGAGGTAGTTGTCCTTGATCCTCGACCACAGGAAGTCGCGCGCCTCGGGGTTCGTCGCGTCGTAGAAGGCGACCTGGACGGTGGAGGCGACCTCCTTGTCCGGCCAGTCGGCGTGCGCCACGGGACCGTACTGCGTGCCGATGAACCAGCCGCGCTGCTCCATGAGCCGGTGGTTCTCGGAGAGCGGCGAGACCGACGGCCAGACGGACACGACGAGCTTGATGCCGAGCTCCGCCAGCTCCCGCTGCATCCCCGCCGGATCCGGCCACTCCGCCGGGTCGAACTTCCAGTCGCCCAGATGCGTCCAGTGGAAGAAGTCGCAGACGATGACGTCGATGGGCAGCCCGCGGCGCTTGTACTCCCGTGCCACACCGAGGAGTTCGTCCTGGGTGCGGTAGCGCAGCTTGCACTGCCAGAAGCCCGCCGCCCACTCCGGCAGCATCGGCGTACGGCCGGTCACCGCGCTGTACCGGCGCTGCGCGTCGGCCGGGTGGCCCGCCGTGATCCAGTAGTCGATCTGCCGGGCCGAGTCCGCCACCCAGCGCGTGCCGTTGCCCGCCAGCTCGACGCGGCCGATCGCCGGGCTGTTCCACAGGAGGGTGTAGCCGCGGCTGGAGGTGAGGACCGGGATGGTCACCTCGGCGTTGCGCTGCACCAGGTCGAGGACGGCGCCCTTCTGGTCGAGCAGCCCGTGCTGGTGCTGTCCGAGGCCGTACAGCTTCTCGCCCTCGTAGGCGGCGAAGCGCTGCTCCAGGCGGTGGTATCCGTTGCCGACGGGTGTGTAGAGACGGGGGCCGGGCCACCAGAAGTGGGCGCGCTCCTCGGTGAGGAGTTCGGCGCCGTCGTCGGTGCGGACGAAACGGATCAGGCCCTCGGCGTCGACCTCCACGGTCAGCGCGCCGACGGTCAGCAGGCCGCGCCCGCCCTCGATCTTGACGGTCGCCTCGGTGGCGGGCGCCTCGTCGAGCACGGCGGCGGGCAGGCCCTCCAGGACGGGTCCGCCGAGCCTGGCCCGGACCCGCACGGCGTCGGGGCCCCACGGCTCGATGCGGACGGTCTCCTGGCGGCCGCTCCACTCCAGCGCGCCGTCGCGTTCACGGAACGTGCCGACGGTGGGGGAGGACTGGGCGAGACTGGCGGACCCCGGGCCGGACTGTCCCGGCTGTACGGGCATTCCCGGTCGTCCGTGCTGGTTCTCGGCAGGCTGATTCATACGGGGTGCTCCTGAAGGAAGGAATGGCGACAGGACCCGGCGGCATGCGGGGGAGGCGGGGCCGGGCGGCCGGGCCGGGTAGCGGTCGGGCCGGAAGTCGGTCGGGTCAGGAAGCGGCCGGGGCCGGGCCCGTGCTCGCCCGGACCGTCAACTCGGGTGCGATGAGCACGACTTCGCCCTTGCCGTGCCCCTCCAGCTTGGCGATCAGTTGCTCCACCGCGTTACGGCCCATCTCCTGGGCGGGGATGGCGACCGAGGTCAGCCGCACCGAGGCCTGGACGGCGACCTGGTCCGGGCAGATCGCGATCACCGACACGTCCTCCGGCACGGCCCGGCCCTGCCTGCGCAGCAGCGCGAGCAGCGGTTCGACCGCGGACTCGTTCTGCACGACGAAGCCCGTGGTGCCGGGGCGCTCGTCGAAGACCCTGGCCAGGGTCAGGGACATGGCGTCGAAGCCGCCCTCGCACGGGCGGTGCAGCACCCGCAGGCCCAGCTCCCGCGACCGGGTCCGCAGCCCGTCGAGCGTGCGCTCGGCGAACCCCGTGTGCCGTTCGTACACCGCGGGCGCCTCACCGATGACAGCGATGTCACGATGGCCGAGCATCGCGAGATGTTCGGCGCACAGCGCGCCCGTCGCGCCGAAGTCCAGGTCCACGCAGGTCAGACCACTGGTGTCGGCGGGGAGCCCGATGAGCACGGACGGCTGGTCGGTGCCCCGCAGCAGCGGCAGCCGCTCGTCGTCGAGCTCGACGTCCATCAGGATCATCGCGTCGGCGAGCCCGCTCCCGGTGACCCGGCGCACGGCGTCGGGACCCTCCTCGCCGGTGAGCAGCAGCACGTCGTACCCGTGGGAGCGCGCCGAGGTCGTCACCGCGATGGCGATCTCCATCATCACGGGTACGTACATGTCCGTGCGGAGCGGGATCATCAGCGCGATGATGTTGGACCGGCTGCTTGCCAGCGCCCGGGCTCCCGCGTTGGGGTGGTACCCGAGCTGCTGGATGCTCTCCTCGACCCGCTGCCGCGTGCCCGCGGAGATGGACCGCTTGCCGCTGAGGACATAGCTCACCGTGCTCGCCGAGACTCCGGCGTGCTGGGCGACCTCGGCGAGGGTGACCATCCAGCTCTCCAAGCGTTGTGTGAAAGGCACCGTGTGAAGCGCTTCGACAGTGCGCGTTGAGGACAGGGGCGAGTGAGGGTGGCTCGACAGTAGCTTGATGGCGAGTGGGTGTCCATAGGTTGTCGAAGCGCTTCGACTCCGTCTGATGCGGGGGTGCCCACCGGGGTGGGGGACGGGGTGTGTTTGGCGGGTGCGGGCCGGTGGGGGTCGGGCGCGCAGTTCCCCGCGCCCCTGGCAGGACGGCCCTGTGGGCCTGCCCTGCCCCCAAATGGTGCGCGAGGACTGGTGAGCGGGGTCGTTATCGGGTACATACGATCGAGTAGCACCGGTGAGTAACGTAACCGGACCAAGATCCCTATTCGCGGCGAGGTGAGCCTCTTGTCCGCAACACCCCACCAGCCCGCTGTCTCCGAACGTGAGGCCCGTCAGGTCGCCGAGGCCGCGCGGGAGCAGGACTGGCGCAAACCCAGCTTCGCCAAGGAGCTGTTCCTCGGCCGCTTCCGGCTCGACCTGATCCACCCCCACCCCATGCCCCCGGACGAGGACGCCGAGCGCGGCGAGGAGTTCCTCGCCAAACTGCACGACTTCTGCGAGACCAGGATCGACTCCGCGCTCATCGAGCGGGAGGCGCGCATCCCCGACGAGGTGATCAACGGGCTCAAGGAGCTCGGCGCCCTCGGTATGAAGATCGACACGAAGTACGGCGGCCTCGGCCTGACGCAGGTCTACTACAACAAGGCGCTCGCCCTGGTCGGCTCCGCGAACCCGGCGCTGGGCGCGCTGCTCTCCGCGCACCAGTCGATCGGCGTACCGCAGCCGCTGAAGATCTTCGGCACCCAGGAGCAGAAGGACGCCTTCCTGCCGCGCCTGGCCCGTACCGACATCTCCGCCTTCCTGCTCACCGAGCCGGACGTGGGCTCCGACCCGGCGCGGCTCGCGACCAGCGCGGTGCCTGACGGGGACGACTACGTCCTCGACGGGGTGAAGCTCTGGACGACCAACGGTGTGGTCGCCGACCTGCTCGTGGTGATGGCGCGCGTGCCGAAGTCCGAGGGACACAAGGGCGGCATCACCGCCTTCGTCGTGGAGGCCGCCGCCGAGGGCGTGACCGTCGAGAACCGCAACGCGTTCATGGGGCTGCGCGGCCTGGAGAACGGCGTCACGCGCTTCCACCAGGTCCGGGTCCCCGCCGCGAACCGTATCGGCGCGGAAGGCGCCGGCCTCAAGATCGCGCTGACCACCCTCAACACCGGCCGCCTCTCGCTGCCCGCCATGTGCGTCGGCGCCGGCAAGTGGTGTCTGAAGATCGCCCGCGAGTGGTCGTCCGTGCGGGAGCAGTGGGGCAAGCCGGTCGCCCACCACGAGGCCGTGGGCGCGAAGATCTCCTTCATCGCGGCGACCACGTTCGCCCTGGAGGCCGTCCTCGACCTGTCGTCCCAGATGGCCGACGAGGACCGCAACGACATCCGTATCGAGGCCGCCCTCGCCAAGCTGTTCGGCTCCGAGACGGCCTGGCTGATGGCCGACGAACTGGTCCAGATCCGCGGCGGCCGCGGCTTCGAGACCGCCGACTCGCTCGCCGCCCGCGGCGAACGGGCCGTCCCCGCCGAGCAGGTCCTGCGCGACCTGCGCATCAACCGCATCTTCGAGGGCTCGACGGAGATCATGCACCTGCTGATCGCCCGCGAGGCCGTCGACGCCCACCTCTCCGTCGCCGGTGACCTCATCGACCCGGACAAGTCCCTGTCGGACAAGGCGAGGGCGGGCGCGAACGCGGGAGTCTTCTACGCCAAGTGGTTCCCCAAACTGATCGCGGGACCGGGCCAGCTCCCGCGCTCGTACGGCGACTTCCACCCGGCGGGCCACGTGGACCTGTCCGGCCACCTCCGGTACGTGGAACGCTCCGCCCGCAAGCTCGCCCGCTCCACCTTCTACGCCATGTCCCGCTGGCAGGGCCGGATGGAGACCAAGCAGGGCTTCCTCGGCCGGATCGTCGACATCGGCGCCGAACTGTTCGCGATGAGCGCCGCCTGCGTCCGCGCCGAACTCCTGCGCACCACCGAGGCCCACGGCCGCGAGGCCTACCAACTGGCCGACGCCTTCTGCGGCCAGTCCCGTATCCGGGTGGAGGAACTCTTCGGCCGCCTGTGGTCCAACACCGACGACGTCGACCACAAGGTCGTCAAGGGCGTCCTCGGCGGCGCCTACACCTGGCTGGAGAACGGGATCGTCGACCCGTCGGGCGACGGTCCCTGGATCGCCGACGCGACACCCGGAGCGTCCGAGAAGGAGAATGTCCACCGCCCCATCCGCTGACCTTTTCCCCAGGAACGCACTCCCGTCCCCGTCGTCATTCTGCTGCTTGCCGCACGAAAGGTGTGCGTCAACAATGAGCGGAATGGCGAACGGGGACAAATCGTGCGCCACGATGGCCGCCCTTCAGGGGCGCGGGGCCCGCGGTATGTGCGGCCCCGCCGCGGGGGAGCGACGGGCCCCCCGCCGGCCGGCCCCCGAAGAGTCATCAGGTCCGGGTCAGTGGAATCCGTGTCAGGGGGTAGTCCCAGTGCCGGTACTAGGTCTCGACAACATCACCGGCAGGATCATGCGGGCCGGCGAGGGAAGAATCGTCCGCAGACTGCAGCGCATCGCCGACCAGGTGGACTCCCTCGAACCGGACTTCGAGCAACTGACCGACGAGGAACTGCAATCCCTCACCCCCGAGTTCAAGGAACGGTACGAGGCCGGGGAGAGCCTCGACGACCTGCTGCCGGAGGCCTTCGCCGCCATGCGCGAGGCCGCCCGCCGCACCCTCGGGATGCGCCACTTCCACGTACAGCTCATGGGCGGCGCGGCCCTCCACCTCGGCAACATCGCCGAGATGCAGACAGGTGAGGGCAAGACCCTGGTCGCCACCCTGCCCGTGTACCTGAACGCGCTGACCGGCAAGGGCGTCCACCTCGTCACGGTCAACGACTACCTCGCCCAGCGCGACGCCGACTGGATGGGCCGCGCCTACCGCTTCCTCGGGCTGACCGTCGGCGTCATCAGGACCCAGTCGACCCCGGCCGAGCGGCGCGAGCAGTACGCCCGCGACATCACCTACGGCACCAACACCGAGTTCGGCTTCGACTACCTGCGCGACAACATGGCCTGGTCGAGGGACGAACTCGTCCAGCGCGGACACCACTTCGCGATCGTCGACGAGGCCGACTCGATCCTCATCGACGAGGCCCGCACCCCGCTGATCATCTCCGGCCCGGCCGACCAGCCCACCCACTGGTACGAGGCGTTCGCCACGATGGTCACCCGCATGCGCGGAGTCGCCGTCCAGGACGAGAACTTCACCACGCCCGCCGACAAGGACCGCCTCGCCCGGCTGCGCGCCACCCACGACTACGAGTACGACCCGAAGAAACGCACGGTCGCGATCCTCGACCCCGGAGTGGAGTTCCTCCAGGACCAGCTCGGCATCGAGAGCCTCTACGAGTCCGACCACACGCCCCTCATCGGCCACCTCAACAACGCGCTCAAGGCGAAGGAGCACTTCAAGCGCGACAAGGACTACGTCGTCGTCAACGGCGAGGTCCTCATCGTCGACGAGCACACCGGCCGCATCCTCGCCGGACGCCGCTACAACGAGGGCCTGCACCAGGCCATCGAGGCGAAGGAAGGGGTGACGGTCAAGGACGAGAACCAGACCCTCGCCACCATCACCCTGCAGAACTTCTTCCGCCTGTACGAGAAGCTCGGCGGGATGACCGGCACCGCCATGACCGAGGCCGCCGAGTTCCACCAGATCTACAAACTCCACGTGGTGCCGATCCCCACCAACCGGCCGATGGCCCGCGCCGACGACCCCGACCAGATCTACCGGACCGTCGACGCCAAGTACACGGCGATCCTCGACGACATCGCCGACAAGCACGAGAAGGGCCAGCCGGTCCTCGTCGGCACCACCTCCGTCGAGAAGTCCGAGCTGCTCGCCGCACAGCTGAAGAAGCGCGGCATACGGCACGAGGTGCTCAACGCGAAGAACCACCGGCGTGAGGCCCAGATCGTCGCGCAGGCGGGCCGCAGGGGCGCGGTCACCGTGGCCACCAACATGGCCGGCCGGGGCACCGACATCATGCTCGGCGGCAACCCGGAGGCCATGGCGCTCGCGGAGCTGGACCGGCGCGGCCTCACCCCCGAGGAGAACCCGGACGAGTACCGGGACGAACACCGGCAGACCCTGGAACGGATCAGGGAGTCCGTCGCCGCCGAGCACGACGAGGTGAAGGAACTCGGCGGCCTGTACGTGCTGGGCACCGAGCGCCACGAGTCCCGCCGCATCGACAACCAGCTGCGCGGCCGCTCAGGCCGCCAGGGCGACCCGGGCGCCTCCCGCTTCTACCTCTCCCTCGGGGACGACCTGATGCGGCTGTTCCGCGCCCAGGTCGTCGAGCGCGTCATGTCGATGGCGAACGTCCCCGACGACGTCCCCATCGAGAACAAGATGGTCACCCGCGCCATCGCCTCCGCCCAGTCCCAGCTGGAGCAGCAGCACTTCGAGTCCCGCAAGGACGTGCTCAAGTTCGACGAGGTGCTCAACCGCCAGCGCACCCTCATCTACGCGGAACGCCGCCGGGTGCTGGCCGGGGAGGACCTGCGGGAACAGATCCTCCACTTCATGGACGACACCATCCGCGCGTACGTCGCCGTCGAGACCGCCGAGGGCTTCCCCGAGGAGTGGGACCTGGACCGGCTCTGGGTCGCCTTCGAACAGCTCTACCCGGTCCGGGTCACCGTCGAGGACCTGGAGGACCCGGCGGGAGACCGGACCGGCCTCACCGCCGACGGGCTCGCCGACGCCGTCATCGACGACATCCACGCCCGCTACGAGGAGCGCGAGGCCGAGCTCGGCGCGGACACCCTGCGCGACCTGGAACGCCTCGTCGTGCTGTCCGTCCTGGACCGCAAATGGCGCGAGCACCTGTACGAGATGGACTACCTCCGCGACGGGATCGGCCTGCGCTGGACCCTCGGCCGCGAACCGATCATCGAGTACGAGCGCGAGGGCTACGACATGTTCGTCGCGATGAACGACGCCATCAAGGAGGAGTCCGTCGGATACGTCTTCAACCTGGACGCCTCCGGGAAGGCGGCGGGCCAGGACGCCCTGGAGGCCGGTCGTCGTACGGACGGGCTGCACTTCAGCGCGCCCACGCTGGACACGGCGGAAGGGGTCGTCGAAGGGGACTTCGAGCCCTCCGACGCCGTGCCCGCGCCTCCGGCGAAGGGCGTGAGCGACGCGAAGCCGCGACCGCAGCGGGCCGCGAAGCCCCGGAACCGGCGGAAGCGCAGGAGGTAGGGGCCCGCGGGTGTGGGAGCGGCTGCGGGCCGGCGGGGGCTTGTCACGCACTTCCCCGCGCCCCTGAAGAGGCACCCGGCACCCACCCGGGACACTCGTGGGGCGCCCCTGTCCCCGTCGCTGTCGCGTTACGGCAACAATGGAGGGATGAGCGACAGTCCAGCCCCCCTCGCCGATCCGCATCTCGTCTTCGATCCTGTGGACGGGAGTCGGGATGTCGTGATCCTCGGCTCCACCGGATCGATCGGCACCCAGGCCATCGACCTCGTGCTGCGCAACCCCGACCGGTTCCGGGTGACCGGGCTCTCCGCGGCCGGCGGGAGGGTGGAGCTGCTCGCGGAGCAGGCGCACCGGCTCAGCGTCGAGGCCGTCGCCGTGGCCCGCGAGGACGCCGTACCGGCACTGCGCGAGGCCCTTTCCGCACGGTACGGGCCCGGGGAGCCCCTCCCCGAGCTGCTCGCCGGAGCGGACGCGGCGACCGAGCTCGCCGCCTCCCCGGCCCACACCGTCCTGAACGGCATCACCGGCTCGATCGGCCTCGCCCCCACCCTCGCCGCCCTGGAGGCGGGCCGCACCCTCGCGCTCGCCAACAAGGAGTCGCTCATCGTCGGCGGCCCCCTCGTGAAGGCACTGGCCGCGCCGGGCCAGATCATCCCTGTCGACTCCGAGCACGCCGCCCTGTTCCAGGCGCTCGCCTCGGGGACCAGGGCCGACGTACGCAAGCTCGTCGTCACCGCCTCCGGCGGCCCCTTCAGAGGACGTACGAAGGCCGAGCTGGCCGATGTCGCGCCCGAGGACGCCCTCGCGCACCCCACCTGGGCCATGGGCCCGGTCATCACCGTCAACTCCGCGACCCTCGTCAACAAGGGGCTCGAAGTCATCGAGGCGCACCTCCTCTACGACATTCCCTTCGAACGCATTGAGGTGGTCGTGCATCCGCAGTCGTATGTCCACTCGATGGTGGAGTTCACGGACGGATCGACGATGGCCCAGGCGACGCCCCCCGACATGCGGGGGCCGATCGCCATCGGTCTGGGCTGGCCCCAGCGCGTCCCCGACGCCGCGCCCGCCTTCGACTGGTCGAAGGCGTCGAGCTGGGAGTTCTTCCCGCTCGACAACGACGCGTTTCCGTCGGTGGGGCTCGCCCGGCACGTCGGGGAGCTCGCGGGCACGGCCCCCGCGGTGTTCAATGCGGCCAACGAGGAATGCGTGGACGCCTTCCTGAACGGCACTCTGCCGTTCAACGGGATCATGGAGACTGTCACGGAGGTCGTCGCCGAGCACGGCACCCCCCGGACGGGAACCTCGCTCACCGTCGCGGACGTCCTCGAAGCGGAGACCTGGGCACGCGCCAGGGCCCGCGAACTCACAGCGCGGGCGACAGCCCGCACACCGGCACAGAAGACAGCTCAGACGACAGCCAAGACAACGGCGGAGGCTCGTGCATGACGACCCTGATGATGATCCTCGGCATAGTCGTCTTCGCGGTCGGCCTGCTCTTCTCGATCGCCTGGCACGAGCTGGGACATCTCTCCACCGCCAAGCTGTTCGGCATCCGCGTGCCGCAGTACATGGTCGGCTTCGGCCCGACGATCTTCTCCCGCAAGAAGGGCGACACGGAGTACGGGGTCAAGGCGATCCCCCTCGGCGGCTACATCCGCATGATCGGGATGTTCCCGCCCGGCCCCGACGGCCGCATAGAGGCCCGGTCCACCTCGCCGTGGCGCGGCATGATCGAGGACGCCAGGGCGCAGTCCTTCGAGGAGCTCCAGCCGGGCGACGAGAACCGCCTCTTCTACACGCGCAAGCCGTGGAAGCGCGTGATCGTGATGTTCGCCGGCCCCTTCATGAACCTGATCCTGGCCGTCGCGATCTTCCTCGGCGTGATGATGACCTTCGGCGTCCAGACCCAGACCACCACGGTCGGCAAGGTCTCCGACTGCGTCATCGAGCAGAGCGAGTCCCGCTCCCAGTGCCAGAAGAGCGACACGGCCGCGCCCGCCAGGGCCGCCGGGCTCAAGGGCGGTGACAAGATCCTCGCGTTCAACGGCGAGAAGGTCACCGACTGGTCCGCCCTGCAGGCCGACATCCGCTCCAACCCCGGCAAGGACGTCACGCTGACCGTCGAGCGCGACGGCAAGCAGCTCGACCTCTCGGCCCACCTCATCCGCAACCAGGTCAGCGCGACCGACGGCGACGGCGGCTACGTCGAGGGCAAGTACGTGTACGCCGGCTTCCTCGGCTTCACGCCCGCCTCCGGCATCGTCCAGCAGTCGTTCGGCCAGTCCGTGGACCGCATGGGCGACATGATGCAGAACGGCGTCGAGTCGCTGATCAACCTGCCGTCCAAGGTGCCCGCCCTGTGGGACGCGGCCTTCGGCGACGGCCCGCGCGAGGCGGACTCCCCGATGGGCGTGGTCGGCGCGGCACGCGTCGGCGGCGAGGTCTTCACCCTGGACATCCCGCCGGAGAACCAGATCGCGATGATGCTGTTCCTCGTCGCGGGCTTCAACCTCTCCCTGTTCCTGTTCAACATGCTCCCGCTGCTGCCGCTCGACGGCGGGCACATCGCGGGCGCCCTGTGGGAGTCGCTGCGGCGCAACAGCGCGAAGGTGCTGCGCCGCCCGGACCCCGGCCCCTTCGACGTGGCGAAGCTGATGCCCGTCGCGTACGTGGTGGCCGGAATCTTCATCTGCTTCACGATCCTGGTCCTGATCGCGGACGTGGTTAACCCGGTCAGAATCTCGTAGCCACTCGCTGTTTGCGACGGCCGGACACCATGGGTGTCCGGCCGTCCTCCATTGGGTGGTCCTGCTCGGGGAATGTGCTTTCGCCTTCGGGGGTGCCGTAATCTCGATGACTGGAGCCCGTCAGCTTTCGGGACCGACCGAATCCTTACTTTGGGGTTGCACAGCAGATGACCGCGATTTCACTCGGCATTCCGGACGTTCCGACCAGGCTCGCCGAGCGCCGCAAGAGCCGGAAGATCCAGGTCGGCACCGTGGCCGTGGGTGGAGACGCACCCGTCTCGGTGCAGTCGATGACGACGACGCGTACGTCCGACATCGGTGCCACGCTTCAGCAGATCGCCGAGCTGACCGCGTCCGGCTGCCAGATCGTCCGCGTCGCCTGCCCCACGCAGGACGACGCCGACGCGCTCGCCACCATCGCCAAGAAGTCGCAGATCCCGGTCATCGCCGACATCCATTTCCAGCCGAAGTACGTGTTCGCCGCGATCGACGCCGGCTGTGCCGCGGTGCGCGTGAACCCCGGGAACATCAAGCAGTTCGACGACCAGGTCAAGGAGATCGCGCGGGCCGCGAAGGAGACCGGCACCCCGATCCGCATCGGGGTCAACGCCGGCTCCCTCGACAAGCGCCTGCTCCAGAAGTACGGCAAGGCGACGCCCGAGGCGCTCGTCGAGTCCGCGCTGTGGGAGGCGTCGCTCTTCGAGGAGCACGACTTCCGTGACATCAAGATCTCGGTCAAGCACAACGACCCGGTGGTCATGGTCAACGCCTACCGCCAGCTCGCCGCCGCCTGCGACTACCCCCTGCACCTCGGTGTGACCGAGGCGGGCCCGGCCTTCCAGGGCACGATCAAGTCGGCGGTCGCCTTCGGGGCGCTGCTCAGCGAGGGCATCGGCGACACCATCCGGGTCTCCCTCTCGGCCCCGCCGGTCGAGGAGATCAAGGTCGGGATGCAGATCCTGGAGTCGCTGAACCTCAAGCAGCGCCGCCTGGAGATCGTCTCCTGCCCCTCCTGCGGCCGCGCCCAGGTCGACGTCTACAAGCTGGCCGAGGAGGTCACCGCCGGTCTGGACGGCATGGAGGTGCCGCTGCGGGTCGCGGTCATGGGCTGCGTGGTGAACGGGCCGGGCGAGGCCCGCGAGGCCGACCTCGGAGTCGCCTCCGGCAACGGCAAGGGGCAGATCTTCGTCAAGGGCGAGGTCATCAAGACGGTTCCCGAGTCGAAGATCGTCGAGACGCTGATCGAAGAGGCGATGAAGATCGCCGAGCAGATGGAGGCCGACGGGATCCCCTCCGGGGAGCCGTCGGTATCGGTCGCGGGCTGACCAGGGCTTCTTCCGCCCCCACCGCCCCCACCCGTCCCGTCACTACCTGGGGGCTCCGCCCCCGAACCCCCGCTCCTCAAACGCCGGAGAGGCTGAAAGATCGCGGCCCGTCCGCGAATCTTTCAGCCCGTCCGGCGCTTGAGGACGAGCGCGCAAGCGCGACAGGGGGGTCTGGGGGCACACCCCCAGCGAGGGCGCGTTTCGCCAGGTACAGTGCGGAGATCAGCAGACCTGATGGTGAAGGCCCCGCACGTGTTGACGCAGACGACCACCAGGGTCCTCGAACCGAGCGACCTGGACGCCGCGCTCGCCGTCCTCGACCGCGAGCCGGTGGCGAACGCCTTCGTGACCTCCCGCGTACAGGTGGCAGGCCTCGACCCCTGGCGCCTGGGCGGCGAGATGTGGGGCTGGTACGAGGACGGCATGCTGACGTCCCTCTGCTACGCCGGCGCCAACCTCGTCCCGATCTGCGCCACCCCCCGCGCCGTACGCGCCTTCGCGGACCGCGCCCGCAGAGCCGGCCGCCGCTGCTCCTCCATCGTCGGCCCCTCCGAGGCCACGTCCCAGCTCTGGCGCCTCCTGGAACCGAACTGGGGCCCCGCCCGTGAGGTCAGGCCGCACCAGCCCCTGATGGTCGCCGACCGGCTCCCCGCCGACATCGCCCCGGACCCGTACGTCCGTCGCATCCGCAAGGACGAGATGGAGACGATCATGCCGGCGTGCGTGGCGATGTTCACGGAGGAGGTCGGCGTCTCCCCGCTCGCGGGCGACGGAGGCCTGCTCTACCAGGCGAGGGTCGCCGAACTCGTCGGCTCCGGGCGCTCGTTCGCCCGCGTGGACCGCGACGGCCGGGTCGTCTTCAAGGCGGAGATCGGCGCCGCGACCACCCAGGCCTGCCAGATCCAGGGCGTCTGGGTCGCCCCCGAGTACCGCGGCCAGGGCTACGCGGCCCCCGGCATGGCGGCGGTCCTGCGCTACGCCCTCGCGGACGTCGCCCCACTCGTCAGCCTCTACGTCAACGACTACAACACAGCGGCCCGAGCCACGTACCGCAGAACCGGTTTCCAGGAAATAGGCGCCTTCATGAGCGTCCTGTTCTGAGCGGCGCCCGGCCCCTGGAGGGGCGCGCCGTCAGGGCGCGGGGAACCGCGCGCCCAGCCACATCCGGCCCGCGGCCGAGAAGCAACCCCAGCCACGCCCCACGCGGTGGAGACCCCCAGGTAGTCTCCGCACATGCTGCGCTTCCCCGGTCAGCCCGGTCAGGGCCCCCTCACGCCCGACGACATCGTCATCGGCCCCCTGGACCTGGCCACCCGTATCGACGAGGCGCTGAACGTCCAGGCCGTGGCCTTCGGACTCGGCACGGACGAGATCGCCGTACGACGCCAGATCGTGCTCCGCCACCTCACCTTCCCCGGCGCCCGCGCGCTCGGCGCGACCACCGCCGACGGACGCCTCGCCGGCTTCGTCTACGGCATGCCCAACGACCGCGCGCACTGGTGGTCCACCGTCGTCGAGCCCTATCTGCGCGGCCGGGGACAGGACGGCTGGCTGGACGACTCCTTCGTGATCACCGAACTGCACGTCCACCCGGACTTCCAGAACGGCGGAGTCGGCCGCGCCCTGATCACCACCATCACGGACAGTGCCGCCGAACCGCGCTCGATCCTGTCGGCCATCGACACGGAGAGCCCGGCCCGCGGCCTGTACCGCTCGCTCGGTTACGAGGACCTGGTCGTCCGGGTCCTGTTCCCCAGCGCACCGAAGCCGTACGTGGTGATGGGCGCCCCGCTGCCCCTGCGCCGCCGCTGAGGGTGCCCTCTGCCCGCCCCTGCGCCGATAACGGATTTCGGCGACGGCGGACACCCGGCTAACCTCCTAGCCATCACCTATACGCAGCAGGAGTCGAGAACCATGGCCCAGGTCCAGCGCATGTCCCGTTTGATGGTCAAGACACTGCGTGACGACCCGGCGGACGCCGAGGTGCTCAGCCACAAGCTCCTGGTGCGCGCCGGCTACGTCCGCCGGACCGCCGCCGGCCTGTGGTCCTGGCTGCCGCTGGGCAAGAAGGTGCTGGCCAACGTCGAGCGGGTCGTCCGCGAGGAGATGGACGCCATCGGCGCCCAGGAGGTCACCCTCCCCGCCCTGCTGCCCAAGGAGCCCTACGAGGCGACCGGCCGCTGGGAGGAGTACGGCCCCGAGCTGTTCCGCCTCAACGACCGCAAGGGCGGCGACTACCTCCTCGGCCCGACCCACGAGGAGATCTTCACCCTCCTGGTCAAGGACCAGTGCTCGTCCTACAAGGACCTGCCCGTGATCCTCTACCAGATCCAGAACAAGTACCGCGACGAGGCCCGCCCCCGCGCCGGCATCCTGCGCGGCCGCGAGTTCCTGATGAAGGACTCGTACTCCTTCGACACGGAGGACGAGGGTCTGGCCGAGTCGTACGCCCTGCACCGCGAGGCGTACCAGAAGATCTTCGCGCGTCTCGGCCTGGACTACCGCATCTGCGCGGCCACCGCGGGCGCCATGGGCGGCTCCAAGTCGGAGGAGTTCCTCGCCCCGGCCGCGGCCGGCGAGGACACCTTCGCCGACTGCCCGAACTGCGACTACGCGGCCAACACCGAGGCCGTCACCTACGCGCTGAAGCCCGTCGACGCGGCCGGGGTCCCCGCCCTGGAGGAGATCCCCACCCCCGAGACCCCCACCATCGAGACGCTCGCCGCGTACCTTGACGTCCCCGCCTCCGCCACCCTGAAGAACCTGCTGGTCAAGGTGGCCGGCGAGATCGTCGCGGTCGGCGTGCCCGGTGACCGCGAGGTCGACCTGGACAAGGTGGAGGCGCACTTCGCCCCCGCCCCCGTCGAACTCGTCACGGCCGAGGACTTCACGGGCCGCGGCGACCTCGTACGCGGCTACGTCGGCCCGCAGGGCCTGGAGAAGGTCCGCTACCTCGCTGACCCGCGCGTCGCCCCCGGCACCGCCTGGATCACCGGCGCCAACCAGGACGGCGTGCACGCGAAGAACGTCGTCGCGGGCCGCGACTTCGAGGTCGACGAGTACGTGGACGTCGTGGTCGTGCGCGAGGGCGACCCCTGCCCCGTCTGCGGCACCGGCCTCAAGCTGGACCGCGCCATCGAGATCGGCCACATCTTCCAGCTCGGCCGCAAGTACGCCGACGCCCTCCAGCTCGACGTGCTCGGCAAGCAGGGCAAGCCGGTCCGCGTCACCATGGGCTCGTACGGCATCGGGGTCTCGCGCGCGGTCGCGGCGCTCGCCGAGCAGCACGCCGACGAGCAGGGCCTGGTCTGGCCCGCCGAGATCGCCCCGGCCGACGTCCATGTCGTCGCGGCGGGCAAGGCCCTCCAGACCGAGCTGGCGCTCGACGTCTCGGAGAAGCTGAACGCGGCGGGCCTGCGCGTGCTCGTGGACGACCGCGCCGGTGTCTCGCCCGGCGTGAAGTTCACGGACGCCGAACTCATCGGCGTACCGAAGATCCTGGTGGCCGGCCGGCGTTCGGCCGAGGGCGTCCTGGAGCTGAAGGACCGCCGCACCGGTGAGCGCGAGGAACTGACCGTGGACGAGGCGATCGCCCGCCTCACGGCCGAGTAGTCCGGACACCGGGGGCCGTCCCTGAACGGCCGGTCCCCGGGTCTACAGCCAGGCGGCGAACTCCAGCAGCAGCTCCGCGTCCTGCGACCGGCCCACCCGCCGGGCCCGTACGCCCGATTCCACGGCCCGGAACAGGGTCCAGCCGCGCAGCCGCTCCTGGTCCACGTCCAGGGACTCCGCGAGCCGCTTCACCCGGCGGCGGGTGGTGGCCGCGCCGGACGGCGAGGCGATCAGGTCCTCGACCCGGTCACGGACCAGCCGGGCCAGGTCGAAGGCACACTCGCCGACCACGGGGTCGGGCCCGACGGCCAGCCAGGGACCGCGCTCACCGGCCAGGACCTTGCTCTGCCGGAAGGTGCCGTGCAGCAGACGCGCCCGCGGCGGCGACGCCAGCAGCTCCTCGCGCACCGCGAGAGCCGCGTCGACCAGCGGCACCGCCTCCGCGTCGGCGCCCGCCCGCATGGCCCCGGCCTGCCGTCCCGTCCGCTCGGCCACCGTCTCGAAGACATGGTCCGCGGGCGGCTCGACCCACAGCCGGCGCAGCGTCCCGGCCGCCTCCAGCATCGACTTGGCCTCCGGCAGCGACCGCACCGACACATCGGGATGCAGCCGTTCGAGCAGCAGTACGCCCTCGGTACCGACCGGCTCGTCCATGAGGCGTACCGCGCCCCGGCCGTCCCAGTGCGCCAGCGCGGCCCGTTCGCTCTCCGGCCGGGCCCGGCCCGGCGCCAGCTTCAGCACGGCGGGGCTGTCGTCCGGCAGCCGGACGAGGATCACGAGACTGCTGCGCCCGCCGGGAACCTGCACACGCTCCAGGGTCGACCCGCGTAGCGCGACCGCCTGCCGAGCCGCCTCGGGCAGCTTCGCCAGCCAGTCGTCACCACCCGGTGCCGTCTCGCCGAGCGCCTTGACCAGACGCCGCGGCGGTTCGAAAGCCATGCGCGAGTAGTTCCCTTCCCTATACGGGTTACGAGGTCGGTGTCGCCGGTGCGGTGGCGGTGGCCGACCGCTCGGCGAGACCAGGGAAGGCTACGCTCTCGCCGCGCCAGCGCACCGCCCGCACCGCTGCGTCCCGCAGGGCCTGCGCCGCGGCCCGCCGCCGGTCGCCCCCGGCGGCCCGGACGAGGTCGGAGTACACCCCGGCCACCCGGTCCTCCAGCTCGGCGGCGAGCCGCAGGGCCGACCCCGAGTCCGTCACCGCGAAGGGCAGCGCGTACGCCGCCGCCGCGGGCCCGGGCTTCCCGCCCAGATCACGCACGGTGCGCGCCAGTTCGTCCCGGCGCGCCCGGTGGGCGTCGTAGGCGGCCCGCGCCTCGGTCCGCCGGTCCTCACGGATCAGACCGCCCACGACCCCGTAGCCGTACACGGCGGCGTGCTCGGCGGCGAGCGCGGCCTGCGCGGCCGTCAGCTCCGCCGACGCCTTCGCGGGCGCCTTCGTCCGTGCCGTCGTTCTGCCGGAACCGCTCACTTCTCGTCCTCCGTCAGCAAAAACGCGTGCGCCGCACCGGCCGCGGCCACCGACGCCAGCAGCCTGGCCAGCTCTCCCGGTACGTCCGCTAGTTCCTTCGTCCGCCGGTCCGCCAGCGCGCGCTCGGCCGCGGCGAGTTCACCGCGGGCCTCCTTCTCCGTGGCGGGCACCTCGGGGGAGGGGGAGGAGGAGCCGGACGAGACGGACGCGCCCGCGGCGGCATCCCCGTCGGGAGTCGCCGAAGCCGATGCCGATACAGATGCCGACGCGGATGCCGCGTCGGAGGCCCGCTTGCCGCCCCCGAACGCCTCGGCGTGCCGTACGACCTCGGCCAGCAGCGGTGACAGCCGCGCGCTCAGCGCGGGATGCGCGGCGAGCACGGCCTCGTACCGCCGCGCGAGCTGTTCGCTGTCGCGGGCCGCACGCGCGCGTGCCCGCGCGGCGGCGGACGAACTCCCGCTGGTGCTCCCGGAGTCGGAGTCGGGATCGGAGCAGCCGGCGAGCAGCACGGCGCCCGCTCCGGCGGCCCCGGCGAGCAGGCTCCTTCGGCGCGGTCCCGAGGGGGTGCGCGACGGCAGGGTGAACGGCACGGCAGACGTCCTCGTCAGGGCTCGTACGAACGAAATGGGCGGCAGACCCTTGATCACGGTACCCGCGTACCGCCCCCGGGCCCACCAGCGGCGCCGCCCCGCCGTCGGGCCGTACGCGGTGGACGGCAACACCCCCTGGGACCGGATACCCTTTGACCTGACACGCGACCTACCCACAACAGCACACGCGGCCGAGGAGTCACCCGGATGAGCACCACCCAGAGCGAGAGGCTGCGAGAGCTCCTGGAACCGCTCGTCAGCTCGCAGGGACTCGACCTCGAAGAGATCGAAGTGGACTCGGTCGGCCGTAAGCGTGTGCTGCGTGTCGTCGTCGACTCCGACGAAGGAGCCGACCTCGACGCCATCGCCGATGTGAGCCGCGCGCTCTCGGCGAAGCTCGACGAGACCGACGCCATGGGCCAGGGCGAGTACACCCTTGAGGTGGGAACCCCCGGCGCCGAGCGCGAGCTGAGGGAACACCGTCACTACGTACGCGCCACCGGACGGCTCGTGAAGTTCCAGCCGGTCGACGGCGACGAGCTGGTCGCCCGGATCATCACGGTCGACGACGCGGGCGTGGACGTGGAGGTGCCCGGCGTGAAGGGGCGCAAGCCCACCGCCAAGAGGCTCGCCTTCGAGGACATCGCCAAGGCGCGCGTCCAGGTCGAGTTCAACCGCAAGGACAAGAAGGACGAGAAGGACATGGAAGAGGAGGAGGCGTAGCCGTGGACATCGACATGAGTGCCCTGCGGGGCCTGGTGCGGGAGAAGGAGATCTCCTTCGACCTGCTGGTCGAGGCGATCGAGTCGGCCCTCCTCATCGCCTACCACCGCACCGAGGGAAGCCGCCGTCACGCGCGCGTCAAGCTCGACCGGGAAACCGGTCATGTGACCGTGTGGGCGAAGGAGGATCCCGACGATCTGGAGGAGGGGCAGGAGGCCCGGGAGTTCGACGACACCCCGTCGGACTTCGGCCGGATCGCCGCCACCACCGCCAAGCAGGTCATCCTGCAGCGTCTGCGGGACGCGGAGGACGACGCGACGCTCGGCGAGTACGCGGGCCGGGAGGGCGACATCGTCACCGGTGTCGTCCAGCAGGGCCGCGACCCGAAGAACGTGCTCGTCGACATCGGCAAGCTGGAGGCCATCCTGCCGGTGCAGGAGCAGGTCCCCGGCGAGTCGTACCAGCACGGCATGCGGCTGCGGTCGTACGTCGTACGGGTGGCGAAGGGTGTCCGCGGTCCGTCCGTGACGCTCTCCCGCACGCACCCGAACCTGGTGAAGAAGCTCTTCGCGCTTGAGGTTCCGGAGATCGCCGACGGGTCCGTCGAGATCGCCGCCATCGCCCGCGAGGCCGGCCACCGCACGAAGATCGCCGTCCGGTCCACCCGGTCGGGTCTGAACGCCAAGGGTGCCTGTATCGGCCCGATGGGCGGCCGGGTGCGCAACGTGATGGCCGAGCTGAACGGCGAGAAGATCGACATCGTCGACTGGTCGGACGACCCCGCGGACATGGTGGGCAACGCGCTCTCCCCGGCCCGGGTCTCCAAGGTCGAGGTCGTCGACCTCGCGGCCCGTTCCGCGCGGGTGACGGTCCCCGACTACCAGCTGTCGCTGGCGATCGGCAAGGAGGGGCAGAACGCCCGCCTCGCCGCCCGGCTGACCGGCTGGCGCATCGACATCCGCCCGGACACCGAGCAGACCGGGGAAGACGGCGGTGACCGTCCGGACGACCGGCGCGAATACCGGCGCGAGGACCGCCGTGACGACCGGGGCGGGGAGTGACCGGGGAATAGATCCAGGCCGAGGGTGGCTTAGATCACGACGGTTTCACGACAGTTTTATGCGCGGCAACTGTTCGATACTTGCCCCAAAGGGGTGAGGTCGGTGCAGGGAGGTAGACTTAAGAGTGTCTGACCGGACGCATGCCCGCGCATGCCCTGAACGCACCTGTGTGGGGTGTCGGGAGCGAGCGGTCAAGACCGATCTGCTGCGTGCTGTGGTGGTCGAGGGTGAATGTGTCCCCGATCCTCGCGGTACGCTGCCCGGCCGGGGTGCGTATGTACACCCCGCCCTGGTCTGTCTCGACCTGGCGGTCCGCCGCCGGGCGTTCCCACGGGCGCTGCGTGCCCCGGGTCAGCTCGACACAAAGGCGTTGCGCCGGTACGTCGAGCGGACGGACAGTTGCTGAGCAGGCAACAACGTAAGACGTGTCGCACGGATCCCCGTGCGGCCCTGGTACCCCGCGAGTTGGAAGTAGGTCGAGATTGCGATGAGCACTCGATGAGCACGCGATGAGTACGCCCATGAAGTAGCGACGGTCCGGACGCAACCCGGACCTAAAAGGAGCGAAGTGGCTAAGGTCCGGGTATACGAACTCGCCAAGGAGTTCGGGGTGGAGAGCAAGGTCGTCATGGCCAAGCTCCAAGAACTCGGTGAATTCGTCCGTTCGGCGTCCTCGACGATCGAGGCGCCCGTAGTACGCAAACTGACTGACGCCCTGCAGCAGGGCAACGGCGGCGGCAAGCCCGCCCCGCGCAAGGCCGCGCCCGCCAGGCCCGGCGCGCCTTCCCCGGCGCAGGCCGCCCGTCCGGGTCCGGCCGCCCCGCGCCCGCCGGCCCCGAAGCCGGCCGCCGCGGAGAAGCCCGCGGACACCACGGCCCCGGCGGCTCCCGCCGCCCCGGCCTCCGGTACGCGTCCGACGCCGGGCCCCAAGCCCGCGCCGAAGCCCGTCCCGGCGTCCCCGGCTCCGGCCGCGCCCGAGTTCACGGCGCCGCCCGCGGCTCCCGCCGCTCCGGTCACCCCCGCCCCGGCCGCGAACCCGCGTCCGAGCGGCAGCGGTGCCCGTCCCGGCGCCCCGAAGCCCGGTGTCCGTCCGGCCGGTCCCGCACAGGGCGGTCAGGGTGGTCAGGCCGGTCCCGGTCAGGGCCGCAGCGAGCGTCCCGACAACCGCGGTGACCGTGGCGACCGTCAGGGCGCCCCGCGTCCCGGCGGCCAGGGCACGCGTCCCGGCGGTCGTCCCGCAGGACCGCGCCCCGGCAACAACCCGTTCACCTCCGGTGGCTCCACCGGCATGGCACGTCCGCAGACGCCCCGTCCGGGCGGCGCACGTCCCGGCCCCGGCGGACCCGGTGGTTCCGGTGCTCCGGGCGGCGCTCCGCGTCCCCAGGGCGCGGGCCAGGACCGTGGCCCCCGTCCGCAGGGCGGCCCCGGCGGCGCCCCGCGTCCCGGTGGCGGTCCCGGTGGTGCCCGTCCCACTCCGGGCGGCATGCCTCGTCCGCAGGGTGGTCCCGGTGGCGCTCCGCGTCCCGGTGGCGGTCCCGGCGGAAACCGTCCCAACCCCGGCATGATGCCGCAGCGTCCGGCTGCCGGCCCGCGTCCCGGCGGCGGTGGCCCCGGTGGCCGCGGTCCCGGTGGCGGAGGTCGTCCCGGTGGCGCCGGCGCAGGTGGCGGCCGTCCCGGTGGCGGTGGCTTCGCAGGCCGTCCCGGTGGTCCCGGTGGCGGCGGTGGTGGCTTCGCAGGCCGTCCCGGTGGCCCCGGTGGCGGTGGCGGCGGTTTCGCAGGCCGTCCGGGTGGTCCCGGTGGTGGCGGCGGTGGCCGTCCCGGCTTCGGCGGTCGTCCCGGTGGTCCCGGTGGCCGTGGTGGAACACAGGGCGCCTTCGGCCGTCCCGGTGGTCCCGCGCGTCGCGGTCGCAAGTCGAAGCGGCAGAGGCGCCAGGAGTACGAGGCCATGCAGGCCCCGTCGGTCGGCGGCGTCATGCTGCCTCGCGGCAACGGACAGTCCGTCCGCCTGTCGCGCGGTGCCTCGCTCACCGACTTCGCCGAGAAGATCGGTGCCAACCCGGCGTCGCTGGTCGGCGTGATGATGAACCTCGGCGAGATGGTCACTGCCACGCAGTCCGTCTCCGACGAGACGCTGAAGCTCCTCGCGGACGAGATGAACTTCGTCCTTGAGATCGTCAGCCCGGAGGAGGAGGACCGCGAGCTCCTTGAGTCCTTCGACATCGAGTTCGGTGAGGACGAGGGTGGCGAGGAGTTCCTCGTCGCGCGTCCGCCGGTCGTGACCGTCATGGGTCACGTCGACCACGGTAAGACCCGCCTTCTCGACACCATCCGCAAGACGAACGTCGTCGCGGGCGAGGCCGGTGGCATCACCCAGCACATCGGTGCCTACCAGGTCGCGACCGTCGTCAACGAAGAAGAGCGTCGCATCACCTTCATCGACACCCCGGGTCACGAGGCGTTCACCGCCATGCGTGCTCGTGGTGCGAAGTCGACCGACATCGCGATCCTCGTGGTGGCGGCCAACGACGGTGTGATGCCCCAGACGATCGAGGCGCTGAACCACGCCAAGGCGGCCGGTGTGCCGATCGTGGTCGCGGTCAACAAGATCGACGTCGAGGGCGCGGACCCGACCAAGGTGCGCGGTCAGCTCACCGAGTTCGGTCTGGTGGCCGAGGAGTACGGCGGCGACACGATGTTCGTCGACATCTCCGCCAAGCAGGGCCTCAACATCGAGAGCCTGCTGGAGGCCGTGGTCCTCACCGCGGACGCCTCGCTCGACCTGCGGGCCAACCCGGAGCAGGACGCGCAGGGTATTGCGATCGAGTCCCACCTGGACCGTGGCCGCGGCGCCGTCGCGACCGTCCTGGTCCAGCGAGGCACCCTGCGGGTCGGCGACACCATGGTGGTCGGCGACGCGTACGGCCGTGTCCGCGCGATGCTCGACGACAAGGGCGAGAACGTGGAAGAGGCGGGTCCCTCGACTCCGGTCCTCGTCCTCGGTCTCACCAACGTCCCGGGCGCCGGCGACAACTTCCTCGTCGTCGACGAGGACCGCACGGCCCGCCAGATCGCCGAGAAGCGCGCGGCGCGTGAGCGCAACGCCAACTTCGCCCGGCGCGGAGTCCGGTTCTCCCTGGAGAACCTGGACGAGGCCCTCAAGGCCGGTCTGGTGCAGGAACTCAACCTCATCATCAAGGGCGACGCGTCCGGTTCGGTGGAGGCTCTTGAGTCCTCGCTGCTCCAGCTCGACGTCGGTGAAGAGGTCGACATCCGTGTCCTGCACCGCGGTGTGGGTGCGGTCACCGAGTCGGACATCGACCTGGCGACCGGATCCGACGCCATCGTCATCGGCTTCAACGTCCGCGCTGCGGGCCGCGCGGCGCAGATGGCGGAGCGCGAGGGCGTCGACGTCCGCTACTACTCGGTGATCTACCAGGCCATCGAGGAGATCGAAGCGGCCCTCAAGGGCATGCTCAAGCCGGAGTACGAAGAGGTCGAGCTCGGTACGGCGGAGATCCGCGAGGTCTTCCGCTCGTCCAAGCTGGGCAACATCGCCGGTGTGCTGGTTCGCTCCGGCGAGGTCAAGCGCAACACCAAGGCGCGCTTGCTGCGTGATGGCAAGGTCATCGCGGAGAGCCTCAACATCTCCGGTCTGCGTCGCTTCAAGGACGATGTCACCGAGATCCGCGAAGGGTTCGAGGGCGGTATCAACCTCGGCAACTTCAACGACATCAAGATCGACGACGTCATCGCGACGTACGAGATGCGCGAGAAGCCGCGCGCGTAACGCCTGCGGCTCGGCTCAACCGTGTGGGGTTGGCTCACAGGAACTAGTTCCTGTGAGCCGGCCCCCACGGGGTTTTTCTCGGGGGCCAGCCCCCGAACCCCCGGTCCTCAAACGCCGGACGGGCTGAATACCTTTCAGCCCGTCCGGCGTTTGAGGACGAGCGCGTCAGCGCGATTACGGGGGCGAGGGGGCGCAGCCCCCATGCAGTGACGGGGAGGGTAGGGGCGGCGGGGGCGAGGAAAACCCCGTCGAGCGGCACCGGAGGTTCGAGGTACCGTTCAAGTGCCCCGGCAAGAAGCTTGGCCGGGCCACCTACCCCGACCCGGCGGGACATCCGGACACACATATGTACGTGGGGACTCTGTCCTTCGATCTCCTCCTCGGCGACGTACGGTCGCTGAAGGAGAAGCGCTCCGTCGTCCGCCCGATCGTGGCCGAGCTCCAACGCAAGTACGCGGTGAGCGCGGCGGAGGTGGAGCACATGGACCTCCACCGCAGGGCCGTCATCGGACTCGCGGTGGTCTCCGGGGACACCGGGCACCTGACCGACGTACTGGACCGGTGCGAACGCCTGGTCGCCGGGCGTCCCGAGGTGGAACTGCTGTCGGTGCGACGGCGCCTCCACGGGGAAGACGACGAATGAGCGTGCGGCGACAAGGATCGGCCGTACAAGGATCAGCAGATAAAAGGGAGACGGACCAGTGGCCGACAACGCGCGGGCGAAGAGGCTGGCGGACCTCATCCGAGAGGTCGTTGCCAAGAAGCTGCAGCGTGGGATCAAGGACCCGCGGCTCGGTTCGCATGTGACCATCACGGACACCCGGGTCACCGGGGACCTCCGCGAGGCGACCGTCTTCTACACGGTGTACGGGGACGACGAGCAGCGCGCGGAAGCCGCCGCGGGCCTGGAGAGCGCCAAGGGCGTGCTCCGCTCGGCGGTCGGCGCGGCGGCGGGCGTGAAGTTCACCCCGACGCTCACCTTCGTGGCGGACGCCCTGCCGGACACCGCCAAGACCATCGAGGACCTCCTCGACAAGGCACGGGCCAAGGACGCGCAGGTGCGTGAGGTCTCGGCCGGCGCGGCCTTCGCCGGTGACGCCGACCCGTACAAGAAGCCGGACGAGGACGACGACGCGTCCGACGACGAGTCCGTCGGCGACGAGACGGGTGGCGACGCCGCCAAATGACGCAGAAGCAGCAGACGCCCGACGGCCTTGTCATCGTCGACAAGCCGTCGGGCTTCACTTCGCACGACGTGGTCGCCAAGATGCGCGGGATCGCGAAGACCCGCCGCGTCGGACACGCGGGCACCCTCGACCCCATGGCGACGGGCGTGCTCGTCCTCGGTGTCGAGCGGGCGACCAAGCTCCTCGGGCACCTCGCGCTGACCGAGAAGGAGTACCTGGGCACCATCCGGCTGGGGCAGGACACCCTGACGGACGACGCCGAGGGCGACCTCACCTCGTCGACCGACGCCTCCCAGGTGACCCGGGACGCCATCGACGCCGGGATCGCCAAGCTCAGCGGCGACATCATGCAGGTGCCGTCCAAGGTCAGCGCCATCAAGATCAACGGCGTGCGCTCGTACAAGCGGGCGCGCGAGGGCGAGGAATTCGAGATCCCGGCCCGCCCGGTGCGGATCTCGTCCTTCGCCGTGTACGACGTCCGCGGCGCCGTGGCCGAGGACGGCACACCCGTTCTCGACCTGATCGTCTCGGTGGTGTGCTCGTCCGGTACGTACATCCGTGCGCTCGCCCGTGACCTGGGCGCCGACCTGGGTGTCGGCGGCCATCTGACGGCGCTGCGGCGCACGCGCGTGGGCCCGTACAAGCTCGACTCCGCCAGGACCCTCGACCAGCTCCAGGAGGAGCTGACCGTGATGCCGGTCGCGGAGGCCGCCACCAGCGCGTTCCCCCGGTGGAACGTGGACACGAAGCGCGCGCAGCTGCTGACGAACGGCGTGCGGCTGGAGATGCCCGAGGAGTACACCGGGGCCGGGGCCGTCGGGGTGTTCGATCCCGAGGGGCGGTTCCTGGCGCTGGTGGAGGAGCAGAAGGGCAAGGCCAAGAGCCTCGCGGTCTTCGGCTGACCGCTCGGGTTCTTGGCGCGTTTCCCTTCGAGGGGCGCCCCTTCGGGTGCCTCTTCGCGTTCTCCTTGTTTTTCTTCTGCCTGTTCTTCTTCGGCGTGGAGCGGCGTTCACGGGGTCTTCTGTGGGCGCCGCTCCACTGTCCCCCTCGGTTCCCCCATCCAAGGTTGTATCCATCCGCCCCCGTTCATTCACCCGTCCGGCCAGGCGCTCGGAGTGAACCGGGGGAGCGGAAGGGGGCTTGTTCGGATCGGGATCTGTCGCGGCCGATCATCGCGCGCCTACCGTCGGAAATCGAAGCGTCGAAAGCACGGACGGCGCGCGCGGCGGGGAGGTTCGAGCATGACCCGGGAGACCTCGGTGACGGCTGAGGCGGACGGCGGGATCCACCGGGACGTCGCCCCGAAAGAACTGAAGGCGCCGGACCGGGCTCCGACCGCGCCGGACCGCACTCCGGCCGTGCCGGACCTGACTCCGACCGTGCCGGACCGGATCCCGACAGGCTCCGACCGGGCCCTGGTGCGGATCCGGGATCTGGCCGGACGGCCGCGCGGTACCGGATTCGTCGCGGACCACCACGGCACGGTGGTCACCAGTCACGAGGCGGTGGACGGCCTCCCCCGCCTCGTCCTCCACGCGCCCGCCGGAGACCGCACCTGCCTGGTCCAGGCCGACGCCGTCACCGCCCTCCCGGACCTCGGCCTCGCCCTCGTCCACTGCGCCGGTCTCGGCCTCGACCCCCTCCCGATCACCGTCCGCGACTCCGTGGAGACCGGCACGTACGTCCGGATCGCCGCGGGCGGCTGGCGGGAAGCCCGCGTGCTGGGCTCGTCCGCCGTGACGTACACGGCGACCGACCGCTTCCACCTCCTCGACGACGCGCTGGAGCTGGCGATCGGCACGGCCGGCAGCGATGCGCTGCGGCTCGGCGGCGGGGCGGCCGGGGGGCCCGTGGTCGACGCGGCCACCGGCGCCGTGGTCGCCGTCCTGGGCACGGCACTCCACTCCGACCGGCGGGTCGGCGGTTTCGCCGTACCGCTGTCCGCGGGCGGCACGCCTCCCGACGGTCCGCTCGCCGAACTGCTGGCCCGTAACGCCGCGACAGTGCCCGCCTACGGGGACGACCTCAACCCTGCGGGCGTACTGGAGCTGACGGCCACCGTCGAGTCCCCGCCGGGCTCCGACGGGGCCCCGCCCGTCGAACGGCGCGCGGTGGCCAGGGAGTTCACCGCGTTCAGTACGGGCTCGTACGGGGTGCTCGGGCTTGTCGGCGCCCCGGGCAGCGGCCGTACGACGGAACTGGCCGGTCTGGCCGCCCGGCGCAACCGGGGCGCGGAACCGGCCCCGACCCTGTGGCTGCGCGGAGCCGATCTGCGGGACACCGACACATCGGTGGGCGACGCGGCCCGAAGGGCGCTGGAGCGGGCGGGGCGGATCGTGGTCTCGCACCTCGGCTCCCCGCCGGAGCTCGGAGACATCCGTCCCGAGCGGCTGGCCCGTCTCGCCGGCGATGCCGGGCGGCCCCTGCTGCTCCTTCTCGACAGCCCCGAGGAAATGCCGCCGGGTCTCGCCCACCGGCTGCCCGAGTGGGCCGCGGGCACGGCTGACTGGCTGCGCGAGCACGGGGTGCGTCTCGTGGTGGCCTGCCGGGAGGAGTACTGGGAGCGGGCGGGGGCCCAGTTCCCGCCCGAGCTGCTGTACGGGCCCCGGCGGGGCGGGGACGAGGCGTCCGGGGGACTTCCCGCCTGCGTACGCCTCGGGGACCTGACGGAGGACGAGGCACGCGAGGCCCGGGCCCGGTACGGCATCCCGGAGAGGGCCCTGGACGGAGCCGACGCACGGCATCCGCTGACGCTGCGGCTCCTCTCGGAGGTGCGGGCCGCGCTGTCCGGCGCCCCGCAGGGGAAGGCGAAACGCGACGAGGTCTTCGCCGCGTACCTCGATCTGATGTGTCTGCGCGTGGCCGTGCGGCTCGCCGCGGCGAACGGGCTGCGCGGGACGGCGGTGCGGCGCCTCGCGGCCCGGGTCTCCGGGCAGGTGCACGTGGCGGCGCGGCGCTGCCTGGGCCCGGGGGAGGGGGAACTGGACCGGGCCGCGTTCGAAACGCTGTTCCCGTGGGGCCCGGTGCCTGACCGGCGGCTCGGCGGATGCACCGGATGGGCGTCCGCCGTGCTCACCGAGGGCCTGCTCGTGCCGGCCGGGGACGGCTATCGCTTCGCCCACGAGGAGTTCGCCGACTGGATCCAGGGCATGCACCTCGACCTGGACGCGGCACTGCGGACACTGACGCCCCACCACGGCCCCGAGCGCCCGGACGGGCCCGAGGTCCGCACCGTCCCCCGCCACCGCATCGCCCCCGTACTCCAGGCCCTGCTTCTCCTGCCGCGTCAACAGGGAGACGACCAGCTCACCCTCCGCCTGCGCGAACTGCTCCACATGCTCGACAGCGGGGACGGCGACGCCTGGTGGGCCACCCGGCTTCTTTCCGGCGTACTGCTCCGGGTGCCCGACGCGACCCCGTACCTCGGAGTGCTGCGCCACCTCGCCGAGCACGTGGTCAGGTGGCGGGCCGAAGGGCGGGCCGTGCCGGAGGAGTTCGGCCCCGGCTTCTGGCGCGGGCTGCCGCTGCCGCGGGCACACCGCTTCGATCTGCTGAGGCGGCTCGTCGTGGCGGACGAGGCGCCGCCCGCCACCGAACCGCGGTACCTGGACGCCGTGTCCGAGCTGCTCGTCGCCGACCCGGCCGGTGTGCAGCCGCACCTCACCCACTGGTTCGACGACGAGCGACCGCTGCCCGCCACCCCCGACGCCACCGTCGCGACCGCCGCCCAGGCCCTCCTGCACACCCACCGGCACCGCGCCCCGGACGACCTGACCGAGGCGCTGGCCGACAGCGGGCACCCGCGCGCGGACGAGCTGCTGGACGTGCTCACGGAGGAGGAGCCGTCCGCGCTGTGCCGCGCGGCCGACCGCTGGGTGCACGACGTGCGCCCGGCCCGGCGGGCGACGGCGGCGACCTACGCGCAGCGGACCGCTCCGCACGTCCGCACCGAGACCGACCGGGAACTGCTGCGCCGGACCGCGCTCGCCCTGCTCGCCCGCCCCGGCGACTGCACGCTGCACGGCAGCGCCCTGGCCCTGCTGGTCCGCGATCCGCACACCAGGGCCCGCCATCTGCCGCAGGCCCTGGCCCGCTTCAGAGCCCGCGACCCCCGGCTGCCCGCGAGCGCGCTGGTCGCCGCGCTGGCCACGCACCCCGACCCGGTGCTCGCCGCGTTCCACGACCGCCTGCGCGCACCGGACGACGGCACGACGCTGCGCACGCTCGCCGACATCACGACACCGGCGCTCGCCCGCCGCGTCGCCGCCCTCGTACGCGATGTCGTGGAGCGGCGTCCGGAGACGGCCGCGCACGTGGCGGTGTACGTCGACCGGCGGCTGGAGCACGGCCCCGACGCCCGCGCGGTGCTGTACCCCCTCGTCGCAGGCCTGCTCGACGGGGGCGGGCCGCCGTTGCGGGCCGCGCTCGCCGAGGTGTTCGCGGCCCCCGGCACACCAGGGTCCCGCCCGCTGCGGCGCGAGTTCCTGGACCTCCTGCTGACGCGCGAACACGATCCGGCGGTCCTGTACGCGCTCGTACGGGCCGCCGCGGAGGGCGCGGCCGCCAACGGCGAGGAACACACCCGGGCCCTGGTCCACGGTGTGGGCCTGCTGCTCGTGCGCACGCCGGACGGCGCCACCCGCTTCGACCGCGCTCTCGTCGACCTGGGCCGCCGGGTACCCGGCTTCGCCCCGCTCGTCGCCCGCTGGCTGACCACCGCGCCCGGGGACTGGTCCACCGTGGTCGGACCCAGCACGGGCCGCATGATCGAGAACCTCGCGGGGGTACGGGTCCCGGTGTGACCCCCCGCCACGGCCGCCGTCACGTGCCACCGGTCACAGGGCCCATGCCGATGCGGGTCCACAGGACGCGGCATGGCACCCTTAGAGCTGCGTATGAGGCAGACACGGACACAGGTTCGACGAGGAGCGGTCACAGTGCAGCGCTGGCGTGGCTTGGAGGACATCCCCCAGGACTGGGGGCGCAGCATCGTCACCATCGGCTCGTACGACGGAGTCCACCGCGGACACCAGTTGATCATCAGCCATGCGGTCGAACGGGCGCGTGAACTGGACGTCCCGTCCGTCGTCGTCACGTTCGATCCGCACCCGAGCGAGGTCGTCCGGCCGGGCAGCCATCCGCCGCTGCTCGCCCCGCACCACCGCCGCGCCGAGCTGATGGCCGAACTGGGCGTGGACGCGCTGCTCATCCTGCCGTTCACGACCGAGTTCTCGAAGCTGTCGCCCGCCGACTTCGTGGTGAAGGTCCTCGTCGACAAGCTGCACGCCAAGGTCGTCGTCGAGGGCCCCAACTTCCGTTTCGGCCACAAGGCCGCCGGCAATGTCGCGTTCCTCGCCGAGCAGGGCAAGACGTACGACTTCGAGGTCGACGTGGTCGATCTGTACGTGACCGGTGAGGCGGGCGGCGGCGAGCCGTTCTCCTCGACCCTCACCCGGCGGCTGGTCGCAGAGGGCGAGGTCGAAGGGGCCCGCGAGATCCTCGGCCGCCCGCACCGCGTCGAGGGCGTCGTCGTCCGCGGCGCCCAGCGCGGCCGCGAACTGGGCTTCCCCACCGCCAACGTCGAGACGCTGCCGCACACCGCGATCCCCGCCGACGGGGTGTACGCGGGGTGGCTGCACGCGCAGGGCGAGGCGATGCCGGCGGCGATCTCCGTCGGGACGAATCCGCAGTTCGACGGGACCGAGCGGACGGTCGAGGCTTACGCCATCGACCGGGTGGGGCTCGATCTGTACGGGTTGCATGTCGCCGTTGATTTTCTGGCCTTCGTGCGGGGGATGGCGAAGTTCGACTCCATCGAGGGGTTGCTCGAAGCGATCTCGGATGATGTGAAGCGGTCTCGGGAGCTTGTTGCCGAGTACGACGCGGGGGCCTGACCCCGGCCGGGGCCGGCCGGTGAATCTTCGGGTGACGGTGCGTCGTGGCCGGGCGCGCGGTTCCCCGTGCCCCTTACGGGGCGCCCTGGCGGGGCGCCGCCCAGTGGCAGGCCACCTGGGCCTCGCCCGTGCCGTTCAGGAGCGGCAGGTCCGTCGTGCGGCACGCGTCCGCCACCCCCGCGCGCTCCGCCTCGCCGGTCGCCAGGATGTGGCAGCGGGCGTGGAAGCGGCAGCCCGAGGGGATGCGGGACGGGTCCGGGGGCTCGCCGGTCAGCACGACCGGATCGCCGGGCGCCTCGGGCAGGACCGACAACAGGGCCTGCGTGTACGGGTGTTGCGGCGCCCTCAGGACGTCCTCCACCGCGCCCGTCTCGATGATGCGGCCCAGGTACATCACCGCGACCCGGTCCGCGATGTTCCACGCGAGGCCGAGGTCATGGGTCACCACCAGCGCGGACAGGCCGAGTTCGGCGCGCAGGCGCAGCAGCAGGGCCAGGATCTCGCCGCGTACCGACGCGTCCAGGGAGGCCACCGGCTCGTCCGCGACGATGAGTTCGGGCTCCAGGACGAGCGCGCCCGCGATGACCACACGCTGGCGCTGGCCGCCCGACAGCTCGTGCGGATAACGCAGGAAGAACCGCTCGGGCGGTCGGAGTCCGGCCCGCGACAGGGCCGTCGAGACCGCCTCGTGCTCGTCGCCCCCGTACGCGTGGATGCGCAGGCCCTCCGCCACCGCGTCGTACACCGTGTGCCGGGGGTTGAGCGAGCCGCTCGGGTCCTGGAGGACCAGCTGGACCCGCTTGCGGTACGCCTTGAGGGCGCGCGAGGAGTAGTCGAGCGGCCGGCCCGCGAAGGTGACCCGGCCCGCCGTCGGCCGGACCAGACCGAGCAGCGAGCGCGCCAGGGTCGTCTTGCCGCACCCGGACTCGCCGACCAGCGCGACGATCTCGCCGGGCCGGATGTCGAGGTCCACCCCGTCGACGGCACGGGCCCGGGCGGTGTCGCCCCGCCGGGCCGGGAAGGTGACCTGGAGACCCTCGGCGCTCAGCAGGGGAGCGGAGGGGGCCGCCGGTACCGGCGGGACCTGCTCGGCCGTCGTCATGGAGTGCTCCTCGCTCGTTCCGCGACGGCCGCGGGGCCCGCCGGGTCGGTCCAGCCCGGGGGACCCACGTGCACGCAGGCCGCCCGCCGGTCCGGGGCGGCCGGGCGCAGCACCTGGTCCTCCACGGCGCACGAGTCCAGCGCCACCGCGCACCGCGGATGGAACGCACAGCCGGACGGCAGCGCCGACGGATCGGGCGGATCTCCGGGCAGTCCGCGCGGCGCGAACCGCGATCCCGCGTCCCCGATCCGCGGGAAGGCAGCCGACAGCGCCAGCCCGTACGGGTGCCGGGCGTCCTCGTACACCTGCCGGGCGGGGCCCTCCTCGACCACCCGTCCCGCGTACATCACCGCGAGCCGGTCGCAGGTGTCGGACAGCACCGCCAGATCGTGGCTGATCATGACGAGGCCCAACTCCTTCTCCGAGACGAGCTGTTGGATGAGCCGCAGGATCTGCGCCTGGATCATCACGTCGAGCGCGGTGGTCGGCTCGTCGGCGATGACCAGCCGGGGATCGCAGGCCAGGGCCATGGCGATCATCACGCGCTGCCGCTGCCCGCCGGACAGCTCGTGCGGGTACGCGGACGCGCGCGCCGCCGGAAGACCCACCTGCTCCAGCAGCTCGCCGGTCCGCTTCCGGGCCGCCGCCGCGGTGGCCTTGCGGTGCAGCAGGATCGGCTCGGCGATCTGGTCCCCGACGCGGTGCACGGCGTTGAGCGAGTGCATCGCGCCCTGGAAGACGATCGAGGCCCCGGCCCAGCGGACCGCCCGTACCCGGCCCCACTTCATGGTCAGTACGTCCTCGCCGTCGAGGAGGATCTCCCCGCTCACCCGGGCGCCGGCCGGCAGCAGCCGCAGCAGCGCGAGCGCCAGTGTGGACTTGCCGCAGCCGGACTCGCCCGCGATGCCGACCTTCTGCCCCGCGTCGACGGTGAGGTTCACGCCGCGTACGGCGGCCACCCCGCCGGCGTACGTCACTTCGAGGTTCCGTACCTCCAGCAGGTGCTCCGAGGAGCGCGGATTCTCGGCGGTCGGTGTGTTCAACGGGTCGCCCCCAGCCTGGGATTGAGGACGGACTCGACGGCACGCCCGCACAGGGTGAAGGCGAGGGCCACGACGGCGATCGCGATGCCCGGCGGCACCAGATACCACCACTTCCCGGCGCTCACGGCACCCGCCTCGCGCGCGTCCTGGAGCAGGCCGCCCCAGGAGACGACCGTGGGGTCGCCGAGGCCGAGGAAGGCGAGCGTCGCCTCGGCGAGGATCGCGGAGGAGATGATCAGGGTCGTCTGCGCCAGTACCAGCGGCATGACATTGGGCAGCACGTGCCGGGACATGACGTGCCAGTGGCCGCCGCCCAGCGCCTTCGCGCGTTCGATGTACGGCCTGGACTCCACGGCGAGGGTCTGCGCGCGCACCAGCCGGGCCGTCGTCGGCCACGTGGTGACACCGATCGCCAGGATGATCGTGCCGAGCGAGCGGGACATCACGGTCGCCAGCGCGATCGCGAGCACCAGCGTCGGCATGACCAGGAACCAGTCCGTGATCCGCATCATCACCGTCGCGAACCAGCCGCGGAAATGCCCGGCGGTGATGCCGATGAGCGCGCCGATCGCGACCGACAGGACGGCCGCGAGCAGGCCCACGAGCAGCGAGACCCGTGACCCCCACACCACGAGGCCGAGCAGACTGCGACCGAACTGGTCGGTTCCGAGGGGGAATTCGAGGCTCGGGCTCTCCATCGGCTGCCCCGGCGCGCCCGTCACGCTCTGCACGTCGGAGCCGACGGTCAGCGGCGCGGTGAGCGCGATCAGGGCGAAGAGGGTGAGCGCGGTCAGCCCGAAGAGACCGGAGCGGTGGGTGCGGTACCGCGCCCAGAAGCGGGCGGCGGAAGCGCGGCGCCGCTGCCGGGCGAGAGCGCGGGGCCCGGCCTTCGCCGGCGACGGCCGGGACGTCATCGGCTCGTCCGGGACGGGCATCGGCTCGTCCGGGTCCGTCGTCGTCATCGGCCCACCCTGGGATCGAGCAGCGGATAGATCAGATCGGCCAGGGTGTTCATCACGATCACCGCGGCGGCGAAGACGAAGAACAGTCCCTGCACCAACGGCAGATCGGGCACGCTCAGCGCCTGGTAGAAGAGCCCGCCGAGGCCGGGCCAGGAGAAGACCGTCTCGACGAGGATCACGCCCGCGACGGTCCGGCCGAGGTTGATGAAGACCAGCGTCATCGTCGGCAGCAGCGCGTTGGGCACCGCGTGGTGGCGGCGGACGAGATCGTCCCGCAGGCCCTTGGCCCGCGCGGTCGTCAAATAGTCGCTGCCCATCTCGTCGAGCAGCGCCGAGCGGGTGACCAGCAGCGTCTGCCCGTACTCGACCGCCACCAGCGTCACGACGGGGAGGATCAGATGGTGGGCGACGTCGAGGACGTACGCGAAGCCCTCCTCGCCGCCCGATTCCATGCCTCCCGTCGGGAAGAGTCCGGGGATCGGCCCGATCCCGACCGAGAAGACGATGATCAGCAGCAGTCCGAGCCAGAACGACGGGATCGAGTAGAGGACCAGTGCGAGACCGGTGTTGAGGCGGTCACCGAGGCCGCCGTTGCGCCAGGCGGCCCGGGTGCCGAGGAAAACGCCGATCGCCGTGTAGAGCACGAACGACGTGCCCGTGAGCAGCAGGGTGTTCGGCAGAGCCTCGCCGATCTTGTCCATGACCGGCGCCCGGAACTGGTACGAGGTGCCGAGGTCACCGGTGAGCGCCTTGCCGCAGTAGTCCGTGAACTGTTGCCACAACGGCAGATCGAGCCCGAACTCCCGTCTGTACGAGGTCAGTTGCTCGGCCGACACCTGGCGTCCGCCCGTCATGAACTTCACCGGGTCGCCGGGGATCAGCCGGAAGAGGAAGAAGCTGGTGACGAGGACGGCGAGCAGCGAGACGGCCGCGCCGCCCAGCTTCCCGGCCACGTACCGCGGATACGCGGTGCCGCGTACCCGTGGTCCGCGCGCCGCCGGCGGGCCGGCCTCGGCCGGACCGCCGGTCCTGCCGACCAGCGAAGGTGTCGCTTCAGCGGTCATGAACGGCTCTCACTAGCTTTCACTACCAGGCCACTCTCGGTTGTCCGGCCCTGCCAGGGCTTGCCAGGGGCTATTCGCGGTCCTCCGCGGTGGCGCGGCGGCGCATCGCGAAGAACACCCCGAGGCCCGCGAGGATCACGACGCCCGCGACGATGCCGATGATGACGCCTGTCTGGCTCGACTCGTCGGAGGACTCGCTGGCGGCGGCCGGAGTGGCCGACCACCAGCTCCAGTAGCCGTCCTGGCCGTAGATGTTGCCCGCGGCCTCGGGCATCTTCGTGATCGACGCGATCTGGTCGGTGCGGTAGGCCTCGACCGCGTTCGGGTACGCCATGACGTTCATGTACCCGGTGTCGTACAGGCGCGACTCCATCCGCTTGACGATTTCCGCCCTCTTGGTGGCGTCGTATTCCGCGAGCTGCTGGTCGTACAGCTCGTCGTACTTCTTGTCGCAGATGAAGTTGTCGGTCGCGCCGATGTCCTTGGGCGTCGCCGGGAGCGCCGCACAGGTGTGGATGGACAGGACGAAGTCCGGGTCGGGGTTGACCGACCAGCCGTCGAAGGCGAGGTCGTACTCGCCCGCGAGCCACGGGTCGCTCACGTTGTCCCGGCAGTCGAGCGAGACACCGATGCCGAGCTTGCCCCACCACTCCTGCAGGTACTTTCCGACCGCCTTGTCTTGCGGGTCCGTCGCGTGGCAGAGGACGCGGTAGGTGATCGGCCTGCCGTTCTTGCCGACGCGCTTGCCGTCGCCGTTCTTCTTGTAGCCCGCCTCGTCGAGGAGCCGGGCCGCCTCGGCGGGGTCGTACGGGATCCGCCGGCCGTCCGCCGGTTTCCAGAAGTACGGGGAGAAGCGCGGCGGGATGTAGCCCTCGCCCTCCACCGCGTGGCCCTGGAACACCTTGTCGATGACGGTCTTCCGGTCCACGGCCGCGAACAGCGCCCGGCGGACCCGCTGGTTCTTCAGCGACTCATGGCCGTCGCCGAACTTCTTGCCGTCCTTCGCCCGCGCGCCCGGGTTGGTGGCGAGGGCGTAGAAGCGGCGGCCCGGCGCGTCGTTGACGGTGACGTCCTGCTGGCTCTTCAGCGCCGCGGCCTGCGCGGGCGTCAGCCCGGAGACGAACGACACCTCGCCCTTCTGCAGCGCCGCGACCGCCGCGTCACCGTCCTTGTAGTACTTGAAGACCAGCTCGTCGAACTTCGGAGCCCCCCGCCAGAACGACTTGTTGGGCTTCAGCCGTACGTAGCTGTCGGCCTTGTACGCGGTCAGGACGAAGGGGCCGTTGCCGACGATCGGAAACTTCTTGTCGTTGTTGAACTCGGAGAAGTCGTCGACCTTCTCCCAGACGTGCTTCGGCACGATCGGCACGTCCAGCGCGGCCATCGTGGCCTGCGGCTTCTTCAGCTCGATGACCAGCTCGGTGGGGCTCGGCGCGGTCACCTTCTTGAAGTTCGCGACGAAACTGCCGTTCGCGGTGGCCGCGCCCTCGTCGGTCATCATCGTGTTGAACGTCCACGCCGCGTCCTCGGCGGTGGCCTGCTTCCCGTCCGACCACGTGGAGTTGTCGCGGATCGTGTAGGTCCAGGTGAGCTTGTCGGCGGAGGGCTCCCACTTGGTGGCCAGGCCCGGGACCGCGTGGTTGTCCTTCGGGTCGTAGTTGGTCAGGTACTCGTACATGAGCCGGTGGATGCTCGTACTGACCAGTCGCGCCGCCAGGAACGGGCTCAGCGAGTCGACGCTCTGCGCCACCGCGACCGTGAGGACCTGCTTGTCGTCCTTGGCCTCGGCCCGCTGGGTCGCCGGCCCGAGCGGAGTCACCTGACCGGCGGTGAGGGTGAGCGCACCGGCCCCGGCGACAGCGAACAGCCTGAGGACAGCGCCCCTCAGGGGGCGCGGGGCTGTGACATGTGCGGCTCCGCCGCGTGGGCGCGACCAGCCACGACGCACCCGCGGACTACGCACCGGCCCGACAGCGGAGCGCTTCGTGCCGTACTGGTCGTGTGTGTCCATGGCTCGCTGACCTCACGTCATCACTCGCACGGAGATGGGCTGTTGCCCTGCCGATCCGGTGACCGCGGCCGGGTCGATGTGAGTGTCTATCAGCGCTGGTCGGCATGCGTCAACGGCCCGTGAACCCCGTGTGGCCTGCGGAAATAACGAGTTGACCCGGATTTCACGGTCATTGGTCCAGACCGGTGAAGAGTGCCTGTTCGGAGGCTGGCGGCGCAGAACGGGGCTGGTACGGCGCTGTTTTGGCACCACTCGCGCGAGCCGCGTACCGGCGTACGCCGAGGGCCCGCGCCGTGGGTGGACGGGGCGGGCCCTGAGGCTGGATCAACGGCCGGGGATTAGACCGTACGGATTAGCTGTGCGAGCGGTTACTGGTGGGGCGGCGGGGGCGGAGGGGTCTGGGGATTCTGCCCCTGGGAGTCCTGACCGCCTTGACCGCCTTGACCGCCCTGGTCGGCCTGCGGGGGCTGATAGGGCGCGCCCGGCTGGAACGGCTGACCCGGGGCGGGTGTCGGCGCGGGTGAGGGAGCGGGTGCGGGGGCGTTGGGGTTGAAGGGCTGCCCCGGTGCGGGCGCGGGCTGGGAGGGCCAGCCCTGGGGCGCGGGATAGTCCTGCGGCGCGGGCTGTTGCTGCTGCTGAGGCGGCTGCGCGTAACCGCCGGGCTGCTGCGGCGACGCCCCGTGCGGCGGGTACGGCTGACCGGGGTGCGGCTGCGGCTGCTGGGGCTGAGCCTGCGGCTGGGACGGGGGCTGCTGGTACGGCTGCGCAGGCTGCCCCTGCTGGGGGAACTGCTGCCCCGGATACGGCTGCTGCCCCGGGTACGGCAGGCCAGGCGCCGGTTGGCCGGGCGCATGCTGACCAGGTACCTGACCAGGTACGGGCTGGCCGGGCAGCGGCGGTGCGGCGACCGGCGGCGGGTTGCCGTCCGACGTCCACAGGCCCTGCGACTGCTGGTGCCGCGCGATGTCCTCCGCGACCAGCGCCGACAGATTGAAGTACGCCTCGCGCACCTTCGGCCGCATCATGTCGAGATTGACCTCGGCACCCGCCGCCAGATGCTCGTCGAACGGCACGACGATGACGCCACGGCAGCGCGTCTCGAAATGGCTGACGATGTCGTCCACCTTGATCATCTTGCCGGTCTCGCGCACCCCGGAGATGACGGTGAGGGACCTCGACACCAGATCCGCGTACCCGTGCGCCGACAGCCAGTCCAGGGTCGTACTGGCGCTGCTGGCACCGTCGACGGACGGCGTCGAGATGATGATGAGCTGGTCGGCGAGGTCGAGCACGCCGCGCATGGCGCTGTACAGCAGACCCGTACCGGAGTCCGTGAGGATGATCGGGTACTGCTTGCCGAGCACGTCGATCGCGCGCCGGTAGTCCTCGTCGTTGAACGTCGTGGACACGGCCGGGTCGACGTCGTTGGCGATGATCTCCAGACCCGACGGCGCCTGCGAGGTGAACCGCCGGATGTCCATGTACGAGTTGAGGTACGGGATCGCCTGGACGAGGTCACGAATGGTGGCCCCGGTCTCCCGGCGCACGCGGCGGCCGAGCGTGCCGGCGTCCGGGTTGGCGTCGATGGCGAGGATCTTGTCCTGCCGCTCGGTGGCCAGCGTGGCGCCGAGGGCGGTGGTCGTGGTCGTCTTGCCCACGCCGCCCTTGAGGCTGATGACGGCGATCCGGTAGCACGACAGCACCGGGGTACGGATCAGGTCGAGCTTGCGCTGCCGCTCGGCCTCCTCCTTCTTCCCGCCCAGCTTGAACCGGGAGGCCCCGGCGGTGGGCCGGCCGCTCTTCGCCTTCTGCTTCTTGTTGTTGAGCAGCCGGTCGGACGACAGTTCCACGGCCGCCGTGTAACCGAGCGGCGCCCCCGGGTTGGTGCGCTGCCGCTGATCGTGCTGCACGGGCTGCGGCCAGGCGGTACCGGTGCGGGGGTCGACGGGGGCCTGCTGCTCCGGCTGTGGCTGTGCCTGCTGGCCATGAGGCGGCTGCGGCTGTGCCGGGGGCAGGGGCGCGCTCCGGCCCTCGGCGTTCGGCTGCGGCGGTACGGGCTGCTGGGGCTGAGGCTGCTGGTAGGGCTGCCCCTGCTGGGGGAACGGCTGCCCGGCGGCCGGCTGGGGAGCCGGAGCCTGCGGTGCCTGGCCCTGCGAGGCGTGCGGCTGCGGGGCGTGTGCCTGCGGAGCGGCGGGCTGGGGTGCGGGCGCCTGGTGGGCCGGAGCCTGCGGGAACCCGTAACCCCCGGGCTGGGCGGGCTGGTTGGGGACGCCTGGCTGCGGAAAGCCGTAGCCGGGCTGGGGGGCGGGAGCGCCGGGGGTGTTCGGTGCGGGGGTGCCCTGCTGGACGGGGGCGCCCGGCTGAGCCTGAGCGCCCGGCTGCGGGAACCCATAACCGGGGGCCAGCGCAGGAGCGTCCGCAGCCGCCGGAGCGGGCTGAGCGGGCGAGGCCTGAGCAGCCAGCCGACGCGTGTTCCGTGCCTCCTCCAAGGCGCTGATCAGGTCCTCCGCCGAAGGCACCGGCTGCGCCGGCTGCTGGAGGCCGTAGCCGTCCTGAGGCGCGGGGGCCGCGGGAGGCTGCGCGGCGACCGGGCCGGACTGCGGGAAGCCGTAACCACTCTGCGGTCCCGTGCCCGCGACCGGTGCGGGGCCCGGCACGGGAGCCTGGGCCGGAGGTCCGGCCGGGACCCCGGGCTGTGGCTGCTGTGGCTGCTGCGGTTGGGGGAAGCCGGGGGCCGCCTGCGCGGCGGGGGGCGTGCCGGGAACGCTGTCCTGCGCCCCCGGAGTCGTACCCGGGGCGCTGAACTGCGGGAATCCGTAACCGCCGGGCTGCCCCGGAGATGCCGGACCGCTGGGCGCGGCAGGCGTGCCGGGAGTGCCGGGAGTGGCGGGCCAGGCCGGCGGGGAGGGCTGCGGCGCCTGCGGCTGGAACGGCTGCCCCTGCGGCGGCACGGACGGCTGAGCCGGGGCCTCCGCCTGCGGCTGCCCGCCCGCTCCCTCCGTCGACGCGGGCCACTGTCCCGCCGAAGCGGGCGCGGCAGGCTGGTACGACGGCGGCAGGGGAGGCAGTCCACCCTGCGGCAGCGGCGGCGGAGTCCACGCGGGAGGCGTGTCCTGCACGAGGTCGGCCGGGTTCGGGGCGGGCTCCGCGACGACGTCCTCGGGCTTCGCGCCGAGAGGCTCGGCCTCGCCCGTCGGCAGCACGTCCTCCTCCTGCTCGGAGCCGGCCGCGGGCGAGGAATCACCGAGGCCGTCGGACTTCTGCGCGGTGGCGTCAACCGGTTGCGGCCCGTCGTCATCCGCGAACGCCCGTGCGGCCGGGGCCGCGGGTGGCGCTGGGGCTGGGGCTGGGGCGGCGGCGGTCTCGTCGTCCCGCACCTCGTCCCCGTCCCCGTCCTCACCCTCGTTCTCGTCGGTGGTGACGGACACGACGGGTGCGTTGGCCGGAGACGCCTCTTCGGACGCCTCTTCGGCCCCGCCCTCGTCCTCGGCCCCTTCGTCCACCTGGTCGTCGTCCTCGGACTGACTCCCGAACGCGACCTGGACGACCTCCCCGTCGGCGCTCGTCGGGGCATCGGCGACCTCGTCCGGACCGGCGGACTCGGACTTGGACTCGGACTCGGGATCGGGTGCGCGCCCGGCCTCTCCCCGGGGCTCGGCGGCGGCCCGCTCCGCGACTTCCCGCTGCACGGCGCCGGGGGAGATCCGCAGGGTGGCGCCGCTCTCGATGTCCCCGCTGTCGCCCTCGGTGTCCTCGGTGTCGTCGGAAGGCTGCGCGGGCTGAGGAGCGGCAACCGGCGGAACCGGCGGAGACCACGCCTGCTGTCCCTCTACCTGTCCTTGCCCCGGCCCCGACCCCTGGAAGTCCGGCAGGTTCGGGACGGCGGCGGGCCCTCCCGTACCACCGCCCGGCGCCTCGGGAGCGCCGCCCTGCGGCTCGTACCCACTGCCCACGGGCAGCCTCGGAACGCCGACCGGCCCCCTGGGAGGAGCGACAGGAACAACAGGAGCCGCAGGCGGCGGAGGAGCGTAGGGAGCTCCGGAGGCGAACGAAGGCATGCCCGGAAGCCGAGGGCCGAACGAAGGCGCTGCCGGAGCCTGCTGGGCCCCCGGCGCCGTACCGGGCGTACCAGGCGTACCGGTTGTACCGGCCGCGCCCCGCTCCGCCTCCGCGTCCGCCCCTTCTTCTTCCGTCTCGTCCGTCTCCGTCTCGTCCGTCTCCGTCTCGTCCGTCTCCGTCACGGCCGACGGAGCTCCGTCGGAACTGCCTGACGCGTTCTGCGTGTACCAGGCAGGAGGGGCGTAGTCGATGGTGAACTCGCCCGTCGTCTCGACGGCGGACTCGGCGTCGGACTGGTCATCGCCGGGTGTGGCCCAGCCCCCGCGGTTCCCGTCCCGATCGCTGTTCACAATTCCTCCTGGTGTGGTCGAGCACCCTCATGACGAGCTGGGGCGACCGTTCTCGTCGTCCGAGACCTTTCGACGCGCCCCGGATCCCCCTGTGACGCGGCGGTCCCGTCCACGGGTACTACTGCCGCGCCCACCCCAGCCTAATCACCACAACCACCCCCACGGCAGGCCCGTCCACCCCTCCGGTCCCGCCCACTACGTCACAGCCTGCCCAGAAGTGGCGTACGAACGGCCTTGTACGGAAGGCAAAGTGGACAAAGAGCGCTAAAGCGAGAAGGGCCGGCGGCATCCGTGCCGTCGGCCCTTCTCGCTCCGCTCCGATGTGCTTCCGCTCTGCTCCGTTCCGCTGCGCGTACGTGCCCTGCCGTACGCCGGCGCGACTACTCCGCGGAAGGACCTGAAGCCCCGCCGTCCCGCGGCGCCGGCTCCAGGTCGAACTCCCCGTCACGCGCGCCGAGCACGAAGGCCCGCCACTCGGCCTCCGTGTACCGCAGGACCGTGTCCGGATCGAGGGACGAGCGCATGGCCACCGCGCCCTCGGGGAGATACGCGATCTCGACCCGCTCCTCGTGCTCCTCGGTACCCGGCGCGCTCTGCCATTCGACCCCCGAGATGTCGAGGGCGTAGAGCTCGTCCTTCTCCCGCTCCTTGCGCGCCTTGACGTCCTTGTCCTCTGCCTCGGCCATGGCGAAGCGACCCCTTCCGACAAACGAACCCGACATACGAACCCGACATACGATCCGACAGCGAACCCGGCATGCGAGTGACTGTCGCGTCACCCTACTGGGACCGGCCCTGGCCTCCCCGGACTCCGGGAACCCCGGTCGGAACGGCTCCCACCCCCTGGTACGCTGTGTTACGGCCGTATGTGTACGCACCCCCGGACCGCCCTCGCGGGCTCCGGAGGACGCGCCCAGCGGATCCCCGCCTCCCGAGTTACGGAAGCTCCCCTGAGAAGTGGACCAGGGGCACTCGGTGGCCATCAGAAGACTACGAGGAGTACGCGTGCCGCTCGATGCCGCTACGAAGAAGCAGCTCATCACGGAGTTCGGTCAGAAGGAAGGCGACACCGGGTCCCCCGAGGTCCAGGTCGCCATGCTTTCGCGCCGTATCTCGGACCTGACCGAGCACCTGAAGACCCACAAGCACGACCACCACTCCCGTCGTGGTCTGCTGATCCTGGTCGGTCAGCGTCGTCGCCTGCTGCAGTACCTGGCGAAGAAGGACATCCAGCGCTTCCGTGCGCTGGTCGACCGCCTGGGCATCCGCCGCGGTGCGGCCGGCGGCACCAAGTAGGACATCGTGAAGGGAGCGGTTCCCACGAACAGGGGGCCGCTCCCTTTGCTGTACGTGCGGAGTGTCACCACCCCTTTGTAGTGTGGTAGCACAACGCAATACGTAGGACACAGCGTGGCACCGTGACAGCGCACAGCGAAGTACGGCCGCCACACCGCACGACACGAGGAAAAGCGCACCTCGCCGCCGCCGGTCCTCGGTAGTGGCCCCCGGGAGAATGCGAACCCCGGGAGCTTCGATCGAAGACCGGCCCGCACCAGAAGGCGCGCTTCTCCGCAGAAGCGTCCCCCTGCCACACGGGCAGGTGAGGACGAAAGACGAAAAGTATCGGAGAAAACGCTAGTGGAGAACGAGACCCACTACGCCGAGGCCGTTATCGACAACGGATCCTTCGGCACCCGCACCATCCGCTTCGAGACGGGCCGCCTGGCCAAGCAGGCCGCCGGCTCCGCCGTGGCGTACCTGGACGACGACACCATGGTGCTGTCGGCCACCACCGCCTCCAAGAAGCCCAAGGAGAACCTCGACTTCTTCCCCCTCACGGTGGACGTCGAGGAGCGGATGTACTCGGCCGGCAAGATCCCCGGCAGCTTCTTCCGCCGTGAGGGCCGGCCCTCCGAGGACGCGATCCTCACCTGCCGCCTCATCGACCGCCCGCTGCGCCCGTCCTTCAAGAAGGGCCTGCGCAACGAGATCCAGGTCGTCGCCACCATCATGGCGCTCAACCCCGACCACCTGTACGACGTCGTGGCGATCAACGCCGCCTCCGCGTCCACGCAGCTGGCCGGTCTGCCCTTCTCCGGCCCGATCGGCGGCGTCCGCGTCGCGCTGATCAACGGCCAGTGGGTCGCGTTCCCGACGCACACCGAGCTTGAGGACGCCGTCTTCGACATGGTCGTCGCCGGTCGCGTCCTGGAGGACGGCGACGTCGCGATCATGATGGTCGAGGCCGAGGCCACCGACAAGACGATCACGCTGATCGCGGGCGGCGCCGAGGCGCCCACCGAGGAGATCGTGGCCGCCGGTCTGGACGCCGCGAAGCCCTTCATCAAGGTCCTCTGCAAGGCCCAGGCCGACCTCGCCGCGAAGGCCGCCAAGCCGACCGGCGAGTTCCCGGTCTTCCTGGACTACCAGGACGACGTGCTCGAGGCCCTGACCGCCGCGGTCAGGAGCGAGCTCTCCCAGGCGCTCACCATCGCGGGCAAGCAGGAGCGCGAGGCCGAGCTGGACCGCGTCAAGGAGATCGCCGCCGAGAAGCTGCTCCCGCAGTTCGAGGGTCGCGAGAAGGAGATCTCCGGCGCGTACCGCTCGCTGACCAAGTCCCTGATGCGTGAGCGCGTCATCAAGGACAAGGTCCGCATCGACGGCCGCGGCGTCACGGACATCCGTACGCTCGCCGCCGAGGTCGAGGCCATCCCGCGCGTGCACGGTTCCGCGCTGTTCGAGCGTGGCGAGACCCAGATCCTGGGCGTCACCACCCTCAACATGCTCCGGATGGAGCAGCAGCTGGACACCCTTTCCCCGGTGACTCGCAAGCGGTACATGCACAACTACAACTTCCCGCCGTACTCGGTCGGCGAGACCGGCCGCGTCGGCTCCCCGAAGCGCCGCGAGATCGGCCACGGAGCGCTCGCCGAGCGCGCCATCGTGCCGGTCCTGCCGACGCGCGAGGAGTTCCCCTACGCGATCCGTCAGGTGTCCGAGGCCCTCGGCTCCAACGGCTCGACGTCCATGGGCTCGGTCTGCGCCTCCACCATGTCGCTCCTGAACGCCGGTGTGCCCCTCAAGGCCCCCGTCGCCGGTATCGCCATGGGTCTGATCTCCCAGGAGATCAACGGCGAGACGCACTACGTCGCCCTCACCGACATCCTCGGTGCGGAGGACGCCTTCGGCGACATGGACTTCAAGGTCGCCGGCACCAAGGAGTTCGTGACCGCCCTCCAGCTGGACACCAAGCTGGACGGCATCCCGGCCTCCGTCCTGGCCGCGGCCCTCAAGCAGGCCCGTGACGCCCGCCTCCACATCCTCGACGTGATGATGGAAGCGATCGACACGCCGGACGAGATGTCCCCGAACGCCCCGCGGATCATCACGGTCAAGATCCCCGTGGACAAGATCGGTGAGGTCATCGGCCCGAAGGGCAAGATGATCAACCAGATCCAGGAGGACACCGGCGCCGACATCACGATCGAGGACGACGGCACCATCTACATCGGTGCCCAGCAGGGCTCGCAGGCCGAGGCCGCGCGCGCCACGATCAACTCGATCGCCAACCCGACCATGCCGGAGGTCGGCGAGCGCTACCTGGGCACCGTCGTGAAGACGACGACCTTCGGTGCGTTCGTGTCGCTGCTCCCGGGCAAGGACGGACTGCTGCACATCTCGCAGATCCGCAAGCTCGCCGGCGGCAAGCGCGTGGAGAACGTCGAGGACGTCGTGGCCGTGGGCTCCAAGGTCCAGGTCGAGATCGCCGAGATCGACTCCCGCGGCAAGCTCTCCCTCATCCCCGTGATCGAGGGCGAAGGCGACGACGATGAGAAGAAGGACGACACCGACAAGTGACGTCGAGTAGCTCTACGGCGACGGCCCGCACCTCCTCGGAGGCGCGGGCCGTCGCCCGTACCCAAACCCTGATCAAGGGCGAGAACGGCATCGGTACGGTCCGCAAGACCACCCTTCCCGGGGGCCTGCGCGTCGTCACCGAGACCCTGCCCTCCGTGCGCTCCGCCACCTTCGGCATCTGGGCGCACGTCGGCTCGCGCGACGAGACGCCGACTCTGAACGGCGCCACGCACTACCTGGAACACCTCCTCTTCAAGGGCACGCGGCAACGCAGCGCCCTGGACATCTCCTCCGCGATCGACGCGGTCGGCGGCGAGATGAACGCGTTCACGGCGAAGGAGTACACGTGCTACTACGCACGCGTGCTCGACACCGACCTGCCGCTCGCCATCGACGTGGTCTGCGACATGCTCACCGGCTCGCTGATCCGCGAGGAGGACGTGAACGTCGAGCGCGGCGCGATCCTCGAAGAGATCGCGATGACCGAGGACGACCCGGGCGACTGCGTGCACGACCTGTTCGCGCACACGATGCTCGGCGACACCCCGCTCGGCCGTCCGGTCCTGGGCACGGTCGACACGGTCAACGCCCTCACCGCGGACCGCATCCGGCGCTTCTACAAGAAGCACTACGACCCGACCCACCTCGTGGTCGCGGCCGCCGGCAACGTCGACCACAACAAGGTCGTACGCCAGGTCCGCGCCGCGTTCGAGAAGTCCGGCGCGCTCAAGCAGCAGACCGTCGACCCGATCGCCCCGCGCGACGGCTCCCGCACCATCCGCACCGCCGGACGCGTCGAGCTCATCGGCCGCAAGACCGAGCAGGCCCATGTCGTCCTCGGCATGCCGGGCCTGGCCCGAACCGACGAGCGCCGCTGGGCCCTTGGCGTCCTGAACACCGCTCTGGGCGGCGGCATGTCCTCCCGCCTCTTCCAGGAGGTCCGGGAGAAGCGCGGCCTGGCCTACAGCGTGTACTCGTACACCTCGGGCTTCGCCGACTGCGGTCTCTTCGGCGTGTACGCGGGCTGCCGTCCGAGCCAGGTCCACGACGTGCTGAAGATCTGCCGCGACGAACTCGACCAGGTCGCCGCGCAGGGCCTGTCCGACGACGAGATCGACCGCGCCATCGGCCAGCTCCGCGGCTCCACGGTCCTCGGCCTGGAGGACACGGGCGCGCTGATGAACCGTATCGGCAAGAGCGAGCTGTGCTGGGGCGAGCAGATGTCCGTCGACGACATGCTGTCCCGGATCGCGTCGGTCACCCCGGACGACGTCCGGGAGGTCGCCCGCGACATCCTGGGACAGCGGCCGTCGCTGTCGGTCATCGGCCCGCTGAAGGACAAGCAGGCATCCCGCCTGAACGACGCCGTCGCGTAGACCGCACACATCCTCGACCGGGGCAGGTCCCCGACTAAGGAATCAAGAACATGAGCAAGCTGCGCGTGGCGGTCCTGGGTGCCAAGGGGCGTATCGGATCAGAGGCGGTACGGGCCGTCGAGGCCGCCGACGACCTGGAGCTGGTGGCCGCCCTCGGCCGGGGCGACGAACTCCGGACGCTGACCGACACCGGCGCCCAGGTCGTCGTCGAACTGACCACACCCGCCTCGGTCATGGACAACCTCGACTTCTGCGTCCGCCACGGCATCCACGCGGTGGTCGGTACGACGGGCTGGACCGACGAGCGCCTCGCACAGCTGAACACCGCACTGGCCGCCACGCCGGGGACGGGCGTGCTCATCGCCCCGAACTTCTCCATCGGCGCGGTCCTCACCATGAAGTTCGCGGAGGTGGCGGCGCCGTACTTCGAGTCCGTCGAGGTCATCGAACTGCACCACCCGAACAAGGTGGACGCCCCCAGCGGCACCGCCACCCGCACCGCCCAGCTCATCGCCGCCGCCCGGCAGAAGGCGGGCAGCGCCCCGCAGCCCGACGCCACGGCGACGGGCCTGGACGGCGCCCGTGGCGCGGACGTCGACGGCGTCCCGGTGCACGCGGTCCGGCTGCGCGGCCTCCTGGCCCACCAGGAGGTGCTGCTCGGCGGCGAGGGCGAGACCCTCACGATCCGCCACGACTCCCTCCATCACAGCAGCTTCATGCCGGGCATCCTGCTCGGCGTACGCCGCGTCGTGGACACCCCGGGCCTCACCTTCGGCCTGGAACACTTCCTGGATCTGAAGTAACCGCCATGGCAGCGAAGATCACGTACGCCGTCACGGCCGCCGTCCTCGTCGTCTACTTCGTCCTGGTCGGCAGCCGCGGTGTGATGCTCATCCAGCACGGCACCCTGCTCACGGTCGCCTTCGGTGTCGCCGTCCTCGTCCTTCCGGTGATCGGCGTCTGGTTCCTCTGGAAGAACACCCAGTTCGTGAAGCGGGCCAACCGGCTCGCCGCCGAGCTCGACGCGGAGGGCGGCCTGCCCGTCGACGAGCTGACGCGCACCCCGGGCGGGCGTATCGACCGTGACTCCGCCGACGAGGTCTTCGCCCGGCGCAAGGCCGAGACGGAGGATGCTCCCGACGACTGGCGCAGCTGGTTCCGCCTGGCGATCGCCTACCACGACGCCCGTGACACCCCGAGAGCCCGCAAGGCGATGCAGAACGCGATCGCCCTGCACGAGGGAAAGCCCGTACGGGCCTGAACGGCTCGTGTCACGACGAAGGGGCCGACCCGCATCAGCGGGCCGGCCCCTTCGTCGTGACGGTCGCAACCTTCGTGCCGGTGGCGTCGGCCGTATCGGCTCAGGCGTGCTGTCGGTACTCGTCCGCCCACACCTCGACGCCGTCCGCGGCCCGGTCGAAGGCGTCGGGGCGCCCCAGGAAGTCCGCGTTGTGCGTGGTCAGCAGGGGAGTCGTCTCATTGCCGGAGTGGCCGCCCCGGACGAGGACGAGGGCCTGCCCCTGAACCGTCCGCGGCAGACCGAGCCAGCGCACCGGCTGCTGCACGGTCCGCACGACCATGACATGCGCCCACGGCGTCGTACTCGTGTGGAAGAAGCGCACCCGGCGCAGCCCGGCGGCGCTCACCCACGCGCCCATCCGCAGCAGACGCAGGGCACACGCGATGACCACCACGGCGAGGCCCAGGCACACCGCGCCCCCGGACCCGTTACCGGCCGCGGCGATGATGACCGCCGCGAACAGCACGTACGACGCGAGCAGCAGCAGAAGCGCGGCCGCGCCGACCCGCCACGGGCCGGGCCGGTAGGGACGCCGCCACTGGTCGCGGTCGTCGAACGGCAGCGCGAGGTCCTCGCCGGTGTCGTCGAAAGCGCGATCGGCGGTCAGAAAGGGCAGGGGCACGACTGATCCTCACTCAATCCACGCATGGACTATGCCCGGTGAGGCTACCTAGCCCGATCTCCGCCCACCACTCGCGGGGGTCCATGGGGGTGCTCCCCAGGCCAATCGGCGCGTGAGAGCCCGTGGAGCGGAGGCCCGTGGGGGAGGGTCAGCGGCCCTGCGACGCGTCGGACTGCTGCGTACGCGCGGGTGAGGTGTCGGCCGACAGGGCGGGCAGCCCGATGAGCAGGGAGCCCACGAGGCCCGCGACCACGGTGAGGCCTATGAGCCATCGGCCGGCCAGCTCACCGGCGGAGGCGCGCAGACGCGGCGGGGGAGCGACATTGCTGCGGAACTTGTCGGCTTCCGCGACGAAGGCGAACGGTACGGGCTCGCGCCGACGGAACATGGGGAACGCTTCTCCTCTTGGGACTCGAATCCTCTTGGGACTCGAACGAATCACTGTCACCAATACAGACGAGCGAATGCCCCAAATGGTGCCCTGTTTCACCGACTTCGCAGAAGTTCGTGGACGAATGTCGCGGCACGGCACCGAACGCCCCGTTGTCAGTGCCGGGCCGTAGAGTGGTCGCCGCCCGAGCCAGTGATGGGAAGGACCCTCCACACCGTGACCGACACCCCCGCCGACGACCTCAAGCCCGGCTTCCGCAGCGATGTCACCGTCGAGCTGGTCAAGCACACCGCTTCCGACTCCGACGTGCTGTTCGCCGCCCGTGTCTCCACTCTCGGCGAGCAGTCGCTGGAAGAGCTGCAGAAGGACCCGGAGCGTTCGAAGGGCCTGATCAACTACCTGATGCGGGACCGGCACGGCAGCCCCTTCGAGCACAACTCGATGACGTTCTTCATCAGCGCCCCGATCTTCGTCTTCCGCGAGTTCATGCGGCACCGCGTGGGCTGGTCGTACAACGAGGAATCGGGCCGGTACAGGGAGCTGGAGCCGGTCTTCTACGTCCCCGGCGAGTCCCGCAAGCTGGTCCAGGAGGGCCACCCCGGCAAGTACGTCTTCGTGGACGGCACCCAGGCCCAGCAGGAGCTCACGGGCCGCGTCATGGAGGACTCGTACCGCCGGGCGTACGAGGCGTACCAGGAGATGCTCGCAGCCGGTGTGGCCCGGGAGGTCGCCCGGGCCGTCCTCCCGGTGGGCCTGTTCTCCTCGATGTACGCGACGTGCAACGCCCGCTCGTTGATGCACTTCCTCGGTCTGCGCACCCAGCACGAGCTGGCCAGGGTCCCGTCCTTCCCGCAGCGGGAGATCGAGATGGTCGGCGAGAAGATGGAAGCGGAGTGGGCCCGGCTCATGCCCCTCACGTACGCGGCCTTCAACACGAACGGGCGCGTCGCGCCGTAGCGCGCCCCGGCCGCCCCTTCAGGTGGCCCGTCGGGCACATCTGTACGGGTCGTCCGAGTGAAGTGTCCGTATTGCGGCATTTCGAGAAGTTCATCTAGCCTGATCAAACGGACCCGGCACTGCTTGAACCCCCGAGCAGGCAGTGCCGGGTTCCATCTTTGTCCTGACTTGTCGCCTGCCCCGAGGGCAGACCGCACGTTGAGCAGCGAGTAGCGTGTTACCCATGGCTCCGACCTCCACTCCGCAGACCCCCTTCGGGCGGGTCCTCACTGCCATGGTCACGCCCTTCGCGGCGGACGGCGCACTCGACCTCGACGGCGCGCAGCGGCTCGCCACCCACCTGGTGGACGCAGGCAACGACGGCCTGATCGTCAACGGCACCACGGGCGAGTCTCCGACCACCAGCAACGCGGAGAAAGCGGATCTCGTACGAGCCGTACTGGAGGCCGTCGGCGACCGCGCCCACGTCGTCGCAGGCGTCGGCACGAACGACACGCGCCACAGCATCGAGCTGGCCCGCGACGCCGAGAAGGCCGGCGCACACGGCCTGCTCACCGTGACGCCGTACTACAACAAGCCCCCGCAAGAGGGCCTGTACCAGAACTTCACCGCGATCGCGGATGCCACCGGCCTGCCGGTCATGCTCTACGACATCCCCGGCCGCAGCGGTGTCCCGATCAACACAGAGACCCTGGTGCGCCTCGCCGAGCACCCGCGTATCGTCGCCAACAAGGACGCCAAGGGTGACCTCGGCCGCGCCAGCTGGGCCATCGCCAGCTGCGACCTGGCCTGGTACTCGGGCGACGACATGCTGAACCTGCCGCTGCTCTCCGTGGGCGCGATCGGCTTCGTCTCCGTGGTCGGTCACGTGGTCACCCCCGAGCTGCGAGCCATGATCGACGCGTACACGAGCGGTGACGTCCAGAAGGCCACCGAGATCCACCAGAAGCTGCTCCCCGTCTTCACCGGCATGTTCCGGACCCAGGGCGTCATGACGAGCAAGGCCGCACTCGCCCTGCAGGGCCTGCCCGCCGGACCGCTGCGCCTGCCCATGGTCGGCCTGTCGCCCGAGGAGACCGCACAGCTCAAGATCGATCTTGCCGCCGGCGGGGTACAGCTCTAACCACAGACTTCACAACTGAATACGTACGACCACGCAGGCCGAGCGCCTGCTCCACCAGACAACTGCTAATGCACGAACGTCATGCGCGCCACGTGCCCTGCCAGGTACGTGGCGCGTGTGGTGAGGAGAGTCTTTTGAGTCATCCGCATCCGGAACTCCGTCTGCCGCCGAAGCTGCCCCAAGGGGCCCTCAGAGTCACCCCGCTCGGTGGCCTCGGGGAGATCGGCCGAAACATGACGGTCTTCGAGTACGACGGCCGCCTGCTGATCGTCGACTGTGGCGTGCTCTTCCCGGAGGAGGAGCAGCCCGGGATCGACCTGATCCTTCCGGACTTCAGTTCGATCAGGGATCGCCTCGACGACATCGAGGGCATCGTCCTCACGCACGGCCACGAGGACCACATCGGCGGCGTCCCCTTTCTCCTCCGCGAGAAGCCGGACATCCCGCTCATCGGCTCCAAGCTGACCCTCGCCCTCATCGAGGCGAAGCTCCAGGAGCACCGCATCCGGCCGTACACGCTTGAGGTCGCCGAGGGCCACACGGAGCGCATCGGCCCCTTCGAGTGCGAGTTCGTGGCGGTCAACCACTCCATCCCGGACGCCCTCGCGGTCGCCATCCGCACCCCTGCGGGCATGGTGGTCCACACCGGCGACTTCAAGATGGACCAGCTCCCGCTGGACGGCCGCCTCACGGACCTGCACGCCTTCGCGCGGCTGAGCGAGGAAGGCATCGACCTCCTCCTCTCGGACTCCACGAACGCCGAGGTCCCGGGCTTCGTCCCGCCCGAGCGTGACATCTCGAACGTGCTCCGACAGGTCTTCGCAGGCGCCAGCAAGCGCATCATCGTGGCCAGCTTCGCCAGCCATGTGCACCGCATCCAGCAGATCCTCGACGCCGCCCACGAGTACGGCCGCCGGGTCGCCTTCGTCGGACGCTCGATGGTCCGCAACATGGGTATCGCGCGCGACCTCGGCTATCTGAAGGTCCCGCCGGGCCTGGTGGTGGACGTCAAGACACTGGACGACCTCCCGGACCACGAGATCGTCCTCGTCTGCACCGGCTCCCAGGGCGAGCCGATGGCGGCCCTGTCGCGGATGGCCAACAGGGACCACCAGATCCGTATCGTCCAGGGCGACACGGTGATCCTGGCGTCGTCCCTCATCCCCGGCAACGAGAACGCGGTCTACCGCGTCATCAACGGCCTGACCCGCTGGGGTGCCAACGTCATCCACAAGGGCAACGCCAAGGTGCACGTCTCGGGCCACGCCTCGGCCGGCGAGCTCCTGTACTTCTACAACATCTGCAAGCCACGCAACCTGATGCCGGTCCACGGCGAATGGCGCCACCTGCGCGCCAACGCCGAGCTGGGCGCCCTCACCGGCGTCCCGCACGACCGCATCGTGATCGCCGAGGACGGCGTGGTCGTCGACCTCATCGAGGGCAAGGCCAGAATCTCCGGCAAGGTCCAGGCGGGTTACGTGTACGTCGACGGTCTCTCGGTCGGTGACGTCGGCGAGCCCACGCTCAAGGACCGCAAGATCCTCGGTGACGAGGGCATCATCTCGGTCTTCGTGGTGCTGGACACCAGCACGGGCAAGATCACCGGGGGGCCGCACATCCAGGCCCGCGGCTCGGGCATCGAGGACTCCGCCTTCAGCGCTGTCCTGCCGAAGGTCGTCGAAGTCCTGGAGAGGTCGGCCCAGGACGGCGTCGTCGAAGCCCACCAGATGCAGCAGCTCATCCGCCGCACGCTGGGCAAGTGGGTCTCGGACACCTACCGCCGCCGGCCGATGATCCTGCCGGTCGTGGTCGAGGTCTGAGCCACCTCGTAGCACGTACACCCGGAGCGGGGCACCTCGATTTGCATCGGGGCGCTCCGCTCCAGTACGTTTACGGCTCCGCCTGAGGGGGAACCCGACACAACTTGGTGTCAGGACCATCCCGGAGGGGCTGGAAATTCCGACTCAGAACTTCTGATAAAGTCGGGATCGCCGGAAAGGGAAACGCGAAAGCGAAAACCTGGAAAGCACCGAGGAAATCGGAACCGGAAACGGTCTGATAGAGTCGGAAACGCAAGACAGGCGAGACAAGCACAACAGTAAAAGAGCAAGACCGAAGGGAAGCGCCCGGAGGAAAGCCCGAGAGGGTGAGTACAAAGGAAGCGTCCGTTCCTTGAGAACTCAACAGCGTGCCAAAAATCAACGCCAGATATGTTGATACCCCGTCTCCGGCCGTTCGGTCGGGACGAGGTTCCTTTGAAAAAGTCCTGCCGGGCGCAAGCACGGTAGGCGCATCAGCGAGGACGCTGTGAACGGCCTTCCTTATTCCGGTTGGTCGTTCCGCTCTCATGATGTTTCGCCGGCTGAGTTTATTCTCTGGCCGAGCAGACATTCACGGAGAGTTTGATCCTGGCTCAGGACGAACGCTGGCGGCGTGCTTAACACATGCAAGTCGAACGATGAAGCCCTTCGGGGTGGATTAGTGGCGAACGGGTGAGTAACACGTGGGCAATCTGCCCTTCACTCTGGGACAAGCCCTGGAAACGGGGTCTAATACCGGATGATACTTCTACTCGCATGGGTGGGGGTTGAAAGCTCCGGCGGTGAAGGATGAGCCCGCGGCCTATCAGCTTGTTGGTGAGGTAGAAGCTCACCAAGGCGACGACGGGTAGCCGGCCTGAGAGGGCGACCGGCCACACTGGGACTGAGACACGGCCCAGACTCCTACGGGAGGCAGCAGTGGGGAATATTGCACAATGGGCGAAAGCCTGATGCAGCGACGCCGCGTGAGGGATGACGGCCTTCGGGTTGTAAACCTCTTTCAGCAGGGAAGAAGCGAAAGTGACGGTACCTGCAGAAGAAGCGCCGGCTAACTACGTGCCAGCAGCCGCGGTAATACGTAGGGCGCAAGCGTTGTCCGGAATTATTGGGCGTAAAGAGCTCGTAGGCGGTCTGTCGCGTCGGATGTGAAAGCCCGGGGCTTAACCCCGGGTCTGCATTCGATACGGGCAGACTAGAGTGTGGTAGGGGAGATCGGAATTCCTGGTGTAGCGGTGAAATGCGCAGATATCAGGAGGAACACCGGTGGCGAAGGCGGATCTCTGGGCCATTACTGACGCTGAGGAGCGAAAGCGTGGGGAGCGAACAGGATTAGATACCCTGGTAGTCCACGCCGTAAACGGTGGGAACTAGGTGTTGGCGACATTCCACGTCGTCGGTGCCGCAGCTAACGCATTAAGTTCCCCGCCTGGGGAGTACGGCCGCAAGGCTAAAACTCAAAGGAATTGACGGGGGCCCGCACAAGCAGCGGAGCATGTGGCTTAATTCGACGCAACGCGAAGAACCTTACCAAGGCTTGACATCGCCCGGAAAGCCGTAGAGATACGGCCCCCCTTGTGGTCGGGTGACAGGTGGTGCATGGCTGTCGTCAGCTCGTGTCGTGAGATGTTGGGTTAAGTCCCGCAACGAGCGCAACCCTTGTTCTGTGTTGCCAGCATGCCCTTCGGGGTGATGGGGACTCACAGGAGACTGCCGGGGTCAACTCGGAGGAAGGTGGGGACGACGTCAAGTCATCATGCCCCTTATGTCTTGGGCTGCACACGTGCTACAATGGCAGGTACAATGAGCTGCGATACCGCAAGGTGGAGCGAATCTCAAAAAGCCTGTCTCAGTTCGGATTGGGGTCTGCAACTCGACCCCATGAAGTCGGAGTTGCTAGTAATCGCAGATCAGCATTGCTGCGGTGAATACGTTCCCGGGCCTTGTACACACCGCCCGTCACGTCACGAAAGTCGGTAACACCCGAAGCCGGTGGCCCAACCCCCTTGTGGGGAGGGAGCTGTCGAAGGTGGGACTGGCGATTGGGACGAAGTCGTAACAAGGTAGCCGTACCGGAAGGTGCGGCTGGATCACCTCCTTTCTAAGGAGCATTTCTTACCAGGAACCTTCGGGAACCTGGTCAGAGGCCAGTACATCGGCGAATGTTCGATGCTGGTTGCTCAAGGGTGGAACGTTGATTATTCGGCACTCTCAGTCTTCTTCGGGCTGCAAGTACTGTCCTTCGGGGCGTGGAAAGCAGACCCGGGGGGTCGAGAGGGTCGGGCACGCTGTTGGGTGTCTGAAGGTGCGGCCGTCATGGTCGTCCTTCGGTGCCGGCCCCAGTGCACTCACCTGGTAAGGGTGGGGTGATGGGTGGTTGGTCGTTGTTTGAGAACTGCACAGTGGACGCGAGCATCTGTGGCCAAGTTTTTAAGGGCGCACGGTGGATGCCTTGGTACCAGGAACCGATGAAGGACGTGGGAGGCCACGATAGTCCCCGGGGAGCCGTCAACCAGGCTTTGATCCGGGGGTTTCCGAATGGGGAAACCCGGCAGTCGTCATGGGCTGTCACCCACATCTGAACACATAGGGTGTGTGGAGGGAACGCGGGGAAGTGAAACATCTCAGTACCCGCAGGAAGAGAAAACAACCGTGATTCCGGGAGTAGTGGCGAGCGAAACCGGATGAGGCCAAACCGTATGTGTGTGAGACCCGGCAGGGGTTGCGCATGCGGGGTTGTGGGATCTCTCTTTCACAGTCTGCCGGCTGTGAGACGAGTCAGAAACCGTTGGTGTAGGCGAAGGACATGCGAAAGGTCCGGCGTAGAGGGTAAGACCCCCGTAGTCGAAACATCAACGGCTCGTTTGAGAGACACCCAAGTAGCACGGGGCCCGAGAAATCCCGTGTGAATCTGGCGGGACCACCCGCTAAGCCTAAATATTCCCTGGTGACCGATAGCGGATAGTACCGTGAGGGAATGGTGAAAAGTACCGCGGGAGCGGAGTGAAATAGTACCTGAAACCGTGTGCCTACAAGCCGTGGGAGCGTCGCTCATCAAGTTTACTTGGTGGGTCGTGACTGCGTGCCTTTTGAAGAATGAGCCTGCGAGTTTGCGGTGTGTTGCGAGGTTAACCCGTGTGGGGAAGCCGTAGCGAAAGCGAGTCCGAATAGGGCGATATAGTAGCGCGCTCAAGACCCGAAGCGGAGTGATCTAGCCATGGGCAGGTTGAAGCGGCTGTAAGAGGTCGTGGAGGACCGAACCCACCAGGGTTGAAAACCTGGGGGATGACCTGTGGTTAGGGGTGAAAGGCCAATCAAACTCCGTGATAGCTGGTTCTCCCCGAAATGCATTTAGGTGCAGCGTCGTGTGTTTCTTGCCGGAGGTAGAGCACTGGATAGGCGATGGGCCCTACCGGGTTACTGACCTTAGCCAAACTCCGAATGCCGGTAAGTGAGAGCGCGGCAGTGAGACTGTGGGGGATAAGCTCCATGGTCGAGAGGGAAACAGCCCAGAGCATCGACTAAGGCCCCTAAGCGTACGCTAAGTGGGAAAGGATGTGGAGTCGCACAGACAACCAGGAGGTTGGCTTAGAAGCAGCCACCCTTGAAAGAGTGCGTAATAGCTCACTGGTCTAGTGATTCCGCGCCGACAATGTAGCGGGGCTCAAGCGTACCGCCGAAGTCGTGTCATTCATGCAATAGGGCCAACGCCTGTATGGATGGGTAGGGGAGCGTCGTGTGCCGGGTGAAGCCGCGCCGGAAGGCAGTGGTGGACGGTTCACGAGTGAGAATGCAGGCATGAGTAGCGATACACACGTGAGAAACGTGTGCGCCGATTGACTAAGGGTTCCTGGGTCAAGCTGATCTGCCCAGGGTAAGTCGGGACCTAAGGCGAGGCCGACAGGCGTAGTCGATGGATAACCGGTTGATATTCCGGTACCCGCTGTGAAGCGTCAAACATCGAACCAGGCGATGCTAAGTCCGTGAAGCCGTTCCGGACCCTTCGGGGAATGGAAAGTGGTGGAGCCGACGGACCAGACCTGTAGTAGGTGAGTGATGGGGTGACGCAGGAAGGTAGTCCAGCCCGGGCGGTGGTTGTCCCGGGGTAAGGGTGTAGCCCGTTATCTAGGTAAATCCGGATGACGTTAAGGGTGAGACCTGATGCCGAGCCGATTGTGGTGAAGTGGATGATCCTATGCTGTCGAGAAAAGCCTCTAGCGAGTTTCATGGCGGCCCGTACCCTAAACCGACTCAGGTGGTCAGGTAGAGAATACCGAGGCGTTCGGGTGAACTATGGTTAAGGAACTCGGCAAAATGCCCCCGTAACTTCGGGAGAAGGGGGGCCATTCTTGGTGATCCGATTTACTCGGTGAGCTGGGGGTGGCCGCAGAGACCAGCGAGAAGCGACTGTTTACTAAAAACACAGGTCCGTGCGAAGCCGTAAGGCGATGTATACGGACTGACGCCTGCCCGGTGCTGGAACGTTAAGGGGACCGGTTAGTGCACCTTCGGGTGTGCGAGGCTGAGAACTTAAGCGCCAGTAAACGGCGGTGGTAACTATAACCATCCTAAGGTAGCGAAATTCCTTGTCGGGTAAGTTCCGACCTGCACGAATGGCGTAACGACTTCTCGACTGTCTCAACCATAGGCCCGGTGAAATTGCACTACGAGTAAAGATGCTCGTTTCGCGCAGCAGGACGGAAAGACCCCGGGACCTTTACTATAGTTTGATATTGGTGTTCGGTTCGGCTTGTGTAGGATAGCTGGGAGACTGTGAAGCATTGGCGCCAGCCAGTGTGGAGTCGTCGTTGAAATACCAGTCTGGTCGTGCTGGATGTCTAACCTGGGTCCGTGATCCGGATCAGGGACAGTGTCTGATGGGTAGTTTAACTGGGGCGGTTGCCTCCTAAAGAGTAACGGAGGCGCCCAAAGGTTCCCTCAGCCTGGTTGGCAATCAGGTGTTGAGTGTAAGTGCACAAGGGAGCTTGACTGTGAGACCGACGGGTCGAGCAGGGACGAAAGTCGGGACTAGTGATCCGGCGGTGGCTTGTGGAAGCGCCGTCGCTCAACGGATAAAAGGTACCCCGGGGATAACAGGCTGATCTTCCCCAAGAGTCCATATCGACGGGATGGTTTGGCACCTCGATGTCGGCTCGTCGCATCCTGGGGCTGGAGTCGGTCCCAAGGGTTGGGCTGTTCGCCCATTAAAGCGGTACGCGAGCTGGGTTTAGAACGTCGTGAGACAGTTCGGTCCCTATCCGCTGTGCGCGTAGGAATATTGAGAAGGGCTGTCCCTAGTACGAGAGGACCGGGACGGACGAACCTCTGGTGTGCCAGTTGTCCTGCCAAGGGCATGGCTGGTTGGCTACGTTCGGGAGGGATAACCGCTGAAAGCATCTAAGCGGGAAGCCTGCTTCGAGATGAGTATTCCCACCAACTAGATTGGTTAAGGCTCCCAGTAGACGACTGGGTTGATAGGCCGGATGTGGAAGCCCTGTAAGGGGTGGAGCTGACCGGTACTAATAGGCCGAGGGCTTGTCCTCAGTTGCTCGCGTCCACTGTGTTGGTTCTGAAACCACGAACAACCCCGCACTCCCTTGTTTGGTCACGGGGGGTGTGGTGCGGTTGATTTGAATCAGATTTTCAAAGTGTTTCGGTGGTCATAGCGTGAGGGAAACGCCCGGTTACATTCCGAACCCGGAAGCTAAGCCTTACAGCGCCGATGGTACTGCAGGGGGGACCCTGTGGGAGAGTAGGACGCCGCCGAACTATTATTAAGAGAGCTGGTCCCTGAACTTAGGTTCAGGGACCAGCTCTTTTTTGTTGTGCGTCACTTGGAGTTCACGTTGCGCGACCAACATCACGGGCATGGGTACTGCTGCAATGCTCAGGGCCGCGGGTGTCGGAGCCGGTGACGAGGTCATCGTGCCGGCGTTCGGAAACGTCGAGGTCGCCGAGGCCGTGATCCTGGCCGGCGCACTGCCGGTCTTCGTGGACATCGATCCGAGTACGTACTGCCTCGACGCCGCCGAAGTGGAGGCGGCTGTCGGGCCGCGGACGGCCGCCATGGTCGCCGTTCACCGCTTCGGGCGGCTCGCAGACATGCCGCGCCTGTGGGACCTCGGCCAGCGGCACGGGCTGCTGGTGCTCGAACAAGGCGAGTCCGAGGCGCCGTACGCCGAGATCGAGGAGCGCAGGGCGCACGCGACCTACCTCGACGGGCGGTTGAGGGGTGTACGGACTCCGGAGCGCGGCACCGGGCACACCTACCAGCAGTACGTCGTGCGGGTGTTGGGGAACGGGCGGCCGGACCGGGACGCCTTCGCGCGGGCCGTGCGGGCCAAGGGCGTCGAGTGCAGGGTGCCGGTGAAGACGCCGGTGCACCGGATGCCCGCGTTCAGGCGGGACGTGTGTCTGCCGGAGACCGAACGGGCCGCCGACGAGACGCTGGCGCTGCCGGTCGACGCGAAGCTGACGAAGCGGGAGATGCAGCGGATCGTGTCCGCGTGCAATGCCCTCGGCGGACTGCTCCAGCCTGCCTTCTAGGGTTATCGGAGGCGGTATCGAACGCAGTTGGGAGCACACCGGCGTTCGGGGTATGCTTTATTTCGTTGCCAGGAGGGAGACCTCTAAAGCAACAGGCCCCTATAGCTCAGTCGGTAGAGCGTCTCCATGGTAAGGAGAAGGTCAACGGTTCGATTCCGTTTGGGGGCTCAAGCAGAAAAGGCCTCCGCCCTTGTGGGCGGGGGCCTTTCGTGTATCCCGGGGCCGGTCGGGCCCCGGGACAGGTCCGTCAGTCCTTCTGCAGACCCGGGACGCGCATCGCCAGAATGGCCATGTCGTCGGACGGGGCGTCGCTCGCGAAACGCTCGACCGCGCGCATGATGCGGGCGGCCACCGCACCGGCCGTCAGACCCGTGCAGGTGGTGAGGACATCGGCGAGGCCGTCGTCGCCCAGCATGCGGGTGCCCTCGCGGCGCTCGGTGACGCCGTCCGTCACGCACAGCAGGACGTCTCCCGGATCGAGCGTCACCTCCTGCTCGTACAGCTCCAGGTCGTCCATCACGCCGAGGAGCGGCTGCGGTTCGGCGGCCGGTTCCACCGTGCCGTCGGGGCGCAGGCGCAGCGGGAGCGGGTGGCCGGCGCAGACCACCTTCAGGAGCGCCGAGCCGTCCTCCTGGGGCCACAACTCGCCGTACAGGAGGGTCAGGAAGCGGCTGCGGGCGCCCTCGTCGAGGATCGCGGAGTTCAGGCGCTCCAGGACCGCCGGGCCGCCGTACCCCTCGCGGGCCAGCAGGCGCAGCGCGTGCCGGGCGAGGCCGGTGACCGCGGCCGCCTCCGGTCCCGTACCGCAGACGTCTCCGATGGCGAAGCCGTAGGCGCCGTCGCGGATGGGGAAGAGGTCGTAGAAGTCGCCGCCGACTTCGTTGCCCTCGCCTGCCGCGCGGTAGATGACCTCGACCTCCACGCCCTCGATGTGGGGGAGTTCCGGGGGCAGGAGGCTGCGCTGGAGCGACTGGCTGATGGCCGTGCGCTCCGAGTACAGGCGCGCGTTGTCCAGGGCCAGGGCGGCCCGGCGGCTCAGGTCCTCGGCCAGTTCCAGGATTTCCTGGCGGAAGTGCTCGTCCGTCGGCTTGCCGAGCGTCAGCATGCCGATGACGCGGTTGCGGGCCACCAGGGGGAGTACGACCGTCTCGCCGCCGACCGCTCCGGCCGTCGCCAGCGTCGTACCGATGCCGGAGCTGACCGTGGCCGGTTCGCCGAGGCCGAGGCTGCGCATGGAGGTGCGCAGGGCGGCCTGGTGTGCGGCCTCCGCGGGGGCGGCCCAGACGCGGGCGCCCGGGGTGGGGACCGGGTCCGGAGGGGCGATCTTGGAGAGGAGGGCCTTGAGGCCGTCGATGCGTTCCTCGTCCTCGTGCAGGACGTACGAGAGGTAGGGGTCCGAGGACTGGTCCGCGATCGTGTACACGGCGCACCAGGTGGCCAGGGTCGGGACCGTCATCTGGGCCATCAGGGCCAGCGTCTGGTCGCGGTCCAGGGTGCCCGCGAGGAGGTCCGAGGCCTCGACGAGGAAGGACAGCGAGCCGCGGCGCAGCCGCTCCAGCTCGCCCAGGCGGGCCGACTCCACGGCGAGCGCGATGCGGTCGGCGGCGAACTGGAGACGCAGGGCCTCCTCGTTCGAGTAGCGGCCAGGTGATTCGGCCGCGACACCGAGCGAGCCGGTGAGTCTTCCCTCGACCTTGAGAGGGACGGTGACGACCGAACGCATGCCGGTGCCACTGAGGAGCGGTACGGCCCCTGGGACGGCCGTGAGGTCCTCGTGGACGGCAGGCATGCGGGCCGAGCCGTAGCGGCCGGTGCCCGCCTCCACAGGGACGCGGGCGAAGCGCTGGCGGGCGGAGGGGAGACCGGTGGAGGCGCGTACCTCCAATTCCGTCTCGTCGTCGGTCGCCAGGAGCAGGAAGGCGGAGTCGCCGTCGAGCATGTCGCGGGCGCGCTCCACCGTGCGCTGGAGGAGGCCGTCCAGGTCGTCCGGGGCCGGTGAGCCGATGAAGACCTCGAAGGGGTCCGAGGCGTGGCCCTCGGAGCTGGTGGTCGTGTCCGTGGCCGAGACGCGCAACGGGGTCTGCAGGACCGCTCGTTCGTGGTCGCGTACCAGGAGACAGACGGTCGAGGGCTCACCGCCGGTGTCCCGCACGCGCAGGTGCGAGGCGTATACGGGTGTGACGCGGCCGTTGGCGCCTCTCAGGCCGTAACTGCCCTCCCAGCGGGAGAGCTTGAGGGCCTCGACGATGCCGGTGCTGGTACCGGGGGTCTGCGGCCAGGCCGCGAGATCGGTCAGCGGCTTGCCGATGACCTGCTCCGCCGGGTAGCCGAAGAGTTCCTCCGCGTCCTCGTTCCAGGCGTTGATCGCGCCGGTGCGGTCGATCTGGACGACCGCCACGCGGACGCGGCCGTCGGCGAGGGGGAGCAGGTGGGAGGGGAGCGCGGGGCCCGCCGTGCGGGTGCCCACCGCGCGGTCGGGCAGGTTCAGCTGGAACCAGACCTGCTTGCGGGTGGGTGTGTACTCGACACCCCAGCGGCCGGCCAGGGCGGCACAGAGCTGGAGGCCGCGTCCGCCCTCGCGGTCGGGGTTGCCCATGTTCAGGGCGTTCCCCTGGAGTGGAATCTCGCGTTCCGGGTAGTGGTCCGCCACCTCGATCCGTACGCCGTCGTCGCTGCGCAGGCACAGGACGTCCGCGGACGTGCCGGCGTGCACCACCGCGTTGGTGACCAGCTCGCTGGTGAGAACCACGGCGTCGTCGACGATGTCGGCGAAGCCCCAGCCCTGGAGGGTGTCACGGACGAAGGAGCGAGCGGTCGCGACGGACCGCCCGACAGGGTCGAAGCTGGCAGCCGCGCGCGCGGTGATCACGTAACTCCTTGTCCGGTCGTCGGCGGGCAGGGCTCCGTGGCCGACCCGCCCCTGCCGGGGCAGGAGCTGGTTCTCGGTCGGCCGGGGATCCTGGGGAGCTCCCCCAGGATGCAGTCCGGTGGTCATGGTGCGGTGCCCTCCGATGCCTGCCCGCTCGTGCTCGTGCCACCGCCCAGGCCGGAAGGACCGGCGCGGCTGGACAGCCGCATGCAAGGTTACTTACCTTCGCCGTCCATGCGGATGCCGGTCGTCAGTGTTTACGTCCAGAGGGTGTGCGGACCGTGTGCGAAGCTGCCGAACTGTTATGGCCTGGTTCAGCCATGGTGAAACACTGGGCAGGCTTCAAGGGATGGTCCGGGCAGGCTGAGTGCCTTCCGGTACGCGGAGCAGTGGTACCCGAGTACGCCGAGCAGTAACGGTCGACCCTTGCGGGAGGGACACAGTGGAGTCTGGCGCAGCGACGCGGGGCACAAAAACGCGCGCGAAAGGCGGACAGTCCCTGAGTAATCAGCGTAAACCGCGCAATGGCACCACCGAGGTGGACACGGCGGCCCTGAACAGGCTGCTGACGGCTCTGGTGTCCATGCGGGACGGCAATTTCCGCAAGAGGCTCACGGTCTCGGGCGATGGCGTGATGTCCGAGATCGCCGCTGTCTTCAATGAGGTGGGCGACCGGAATCTGCAGCTGACCGGTGAATTGTCGCGGGTGCGGCGGATGGTCGGACGTGAGGGAAAACTCACGGAACGGCTGGAGACGGGTGCCTGTGAGGGCTCCTGGGCCGCGGCGATCGACGCGTCCAACGCGCTCGTCGACGATCTCGTACGGCCCGTCTCCGAGGTCGGCCGGGTGCTGTCCGCGGTGGCGGAGGGCGATCTGTCGCCGCGTATGGAGTTGCGGGCGCAGGCGGCGGACGGCAACGGGCATCCGCTGCGTGGCGAGTTCCTGAAGGTCGGGCGCACGGTCAACAACCTGGTCGATCAGCTGTCCACGTTCACCGACGAGGTGACGCGGGTGGCCAGCGAGGTCGGTACCGAGGGCAAGTTGGGCGGGCAGGCCCGGGTGCGCGGTATGTCCGGTTCGTGGAAGGACCTCACGGACTCGGTCAACACGATGGCGTACCGGCTGACGGCCCAGGTGCGGGACATCGCGCTGGTGACGACGGCGGTCGCCAAGGGTGATCTGTCCCGGAAGGTCACGGTTCACGTGGCCGGCGAGATGCTCGAACTGAAGAACACCGTCAACACGATGGTGGATCAGCTGTCCTCGTTCTCCTCCGAGGTGACGCGGGTAGCGCGTGAGGTGGGCACCGAGGGGGAGCTGGGCGGGCAGGCGCAGGTGCCCGGTGTGGCCGGGGTGTGGAAGGACCTCACCGATTCGGTGAACCTCATGGCCGGCAACCTGACCGCGCAGGTGCGCGGTATCGCCCAGGTCACGACGGCGGTCGCCAACGGTGATCTGTCGCAGAAGGTGACCGTGTCCGCGCGCGGCGAGGTCGCGCAGCTCGCCGAGACGATCAACCAGATGACCGAGACGCTGCGGACGTTCGCGGACGAGGTCACGCGCGTCGCCAACGAGGTCGGTGGCGAGGGGCGGCTCGGCGGGCAGGCGAATGTGCCGGGCGCGGCGGGGACGTGGAAGGACCTCACCGATTCGGTGAACACGGTCTTCCGGAATCTCACCACCCAGGTGCGGGACATCGCCGCGGTGACTACTGCGGTGGCCAACGGTGATCTGTCGCAGAAGGTCAGCGTCGAGGTCGCCGGCGAGATGCTGGAGCTCAAGAACACCGTCAACACGATGGTCGACCAGCTGTCGAGCTTCGGCGCGGAGGTCACCCGCGTGGCGCGGGAGGTCGGCGTCGAGGGTGAGCTGGGCGGTCAGGCCCAGGTGCCCGGCGCGGCCGGTACGTGGAAGGACCTCACGGACTCCGTCAACACGGCGTTCCGGAATCTCACCGGACAGGTGAGGAACATCGCCCAGGTGACGACGGCGGTGGCCAACGGTGATCTGTCGCAGAAGGTCACCGTGGACGTCTCCGGCGAGATGCTCGCGCTGAAGAACACCGTCAACACGATGGTCGACCAGCTGTCGTCCTTCGCCGACCAGGTGACGCGGATGGCGCGTGACGTGGGCACGGAGGGCCGCCTCGGCGGCCAGGCGCGGGTGGACGGCGTGTCCGGTACGTGGAAGGACCTCACCGACTCCGTCAACTTCATGGCGGGCAACCTCACGTCCCAGGTGCGGCAGATCGCCCAGGTGACGACGGCGGTGGCGCGCGGTGACCTCTCGCAGAAGATCGAGGTCGACGCTCGCGGCGAGATCCTCGAACTGAAGAACACCATCAACACCATGGTCGACCAGCTCAGCGCCTTCGCCGAGCAGGTGACCCGGGTGGCCCGCGAGGTGGGCACCGACGGCCGGCTGGGCGGTCAGGCGCAGGTGCCGGGCGTGGCCGGGGTGTGGCGGGACCTCACCGACTCGGTGAACGGCATGGCGGGCAACCTCACCGCGCAGGTGCGCAACATCGCGCAGGTCGCGACGGCGGTGGCGCGCGGTGACCTGTCGCAGAAGATCGACGTGGACGCGCGCGGCGAGATCCTGGAGCTGAAGAACACCCTCAACACGATGGTGGACCAGCTGTCGAACTTCGCCGAGCAGGTCACGCGGGTGGCCCGTGAGGTGGGTACGGAGGGCATCCTCGGCGGACAGGCCGAGGTGCAGGGTGTCTCCGGCACCTGGAAGGACCTCACGCAGTCCGTGAACTTCATGGCGAACAACCTGACGATCCAGGTGCGCAACATCGCCGAGGTCACGACCGCCGTCGCCAAGGGCGACCTGTCGAAGAAGATCACCGTCGACGCGAAGGGCGAGATCCTCGAACTCGTCACCACCGTCAACACGATGGTCGACCAGCTGTCGTCCTTCGCCGAGCAGGTCACGCGGGTGGCCCGTGAGGTGGGCACCGAGGGCATCCTGGGCGGGCAGGCGCACGCGTCGGGTGTCACGGGCATCTGGAAGGACCTGACCGACAACGTCAACCTGATGGCCAACAACCTGACCGTGCAGGTGCGGAACATCTCCCAGGTCGCGGCGGCCGTCGCCAACGGCGACCTGACGCGGACGGTGACGATCGAGGCGCGCGGCGAGGTCGCGCAGCTCGCCGACACCTTCAACACCATGGTGAAGACGCTGAGTTCGTTCGCCGACCAGGTCACGAAGGTGGCTCGCGAGGTGGGTACGGACGGCATCCTCGGCGGCCAGGCACGCGTACCGGGCGTGTCGGGTACGTGGAAGGACCTCACCGAGTCCGTGAACGGCATGGCGTCCAACCTGACCGGACAGGTGCGCAACATCGCGATGGTCACCACGGCCATCGCCAAGGGTGATCTGACCAAGAAGATCGACATCGACGCGCGCGGCGAGATCCTGGAGCTGAAGACCACCATCAACACGATGGTCGACCAGCTGTCGTCGTTCGCCGAGGAGGTCACCCGGGTCGCCCGCGAGGTGGGCACCGAGGGGCAGTTGGGCGGCCAGGCCCGCGTGCGTGACGTCGACGGCACCTGGCGCGACCTCACCGAGTCGGTGAACGAGATGGCCGGGAACCTGACCCGGCAGGTGCGCGCCATCGCGCGCGTGGCGACCGCCGTGACCCGCGGCGACCTCAACCTGAAGATCGACGTGGACGCCTCGGGCGAGATCCAGGAACTTCAGGACTACATCAACAAGATGATCGCGAACCTCCGCGACACCACCATCGCCAACAAGGAGCAGGACTGGCTGAAGGGCAACCTCGCCCGGATCTCCGGTCTGATGCAGGGCCGCCGGGACCTCGCGGACGTGGCCTCGCTCATCATGGGCGAGCTGACTCCGGTGGTCTCCGCGCAGCACGGCGCGTTCTTCATGGCGATGCCACTGGACGACGGCAAGCACGTGGGAGCCGCGAACGACGATTCGTACGAACTTCGGATGCTCGGGTCGTACGGCTACTCCATGGGCTCCATGCCGACGTCGTTCCGGCCCGGTGAGACGCTGATCGGGACGGCCGCCAAGGAGAAGCGCACGATTCTCGTGGAGAACGTTCCGCCGGGGTATCTGAAGATCGCGTCCGGCCTGGGGGAGGCGCCTCCGGCGCATGTCATCGTGCTGCCGGTGCTCTTCGAGGGGACCGTCCTCGGAGTGATCGAGCTGGCGTCGTTCCACTCGTTCACGCACATCCAGAAGGACTTCCTCAGCCAGATCGCCGAGATGATCGCGACGAGCGTCAACACGATCGCGGTCAACACCAAGACCGAGGTGCTGCTCAAGCAGTCGCAGGAGCTGACCGAGCAGCTGCGGGAGCGGTCGGCGGAGCTGGAGAACCGGCAGAAGGCCCTCCAGGCGTCCAACGCCGAGCTGGAGGAGAAGGCCGAGCTGCTGGCCCAGCAGAACCGTGACATCGAGGTCAAGAACACCGAGATCGAGGAGGCGCGGCAGGTCCTGGAGGAGCGCGCCGAGCAACTCGCGGTCTCCATGCGCTACAAGAGCGAGTTCCTGGCGAACATGTCCCACGAGCTGCGGACACCGCTCAACTCCCTGCTGATCCTCGCCAAGCTGCTCGCCGACAACGCGGACACCAATCTCACCCCCAAGCAGGTCGAGTTCGCCGAGACGATCCACGGGGCGGGTTCCGACCTGCTCCAGCTGATCAACGACATCCTCGATCTGTCGAAGGTCGAGGCGGGCAAGATGGACGTGTCGCCGACGCGTATCGCGCTGGTCCAACTCGTCGACTACGTAGAGGCCACGTTCCGTCCGCTGACGGCGGAGAAGGGCCTCGACTTCTCCGTACGGGTGTCGCCGGAGCTGCCCGCCACGCTGCACACGGACGAGCAGCGGCTCCTCCAGGTGCTGCGCAACCTGCTGTCGAACGCGGTGAAGTTCACCGACACCGGAGCGGTCGAGCTGGTCATCAGGCCCGCGGGCGCGGAGGTGCCGGTCGCCATCCGGGAGCAGTTGCTGGAGGCGGGCTCGCTGCGGGACGCGGACGCCGATCTGATCGCGTTCTCCGTGACCGACACGGGCATCGGGATCGCGGCCAGCAAGATGCGGGTGATCTTCGAGGCGTTCAAGCAGGCGGACGGTACGACGAGCCGTAAGTACGGTGGTACGGGACTGGGTCTGTCCATCTCGCGGGAGATCGCGCGGCTGCTCGGCGGCGAGATCCACGCGCAGAGCGAGCCGGGACGCGGGTCGACGTTCACGCTGTACCTGCCGCTGCACCCGAGCGAACTGCCGCCGCAGGGCTACCCGCAGCTCTCCTCCCCGATGGAGAACGGGGCGCTGCCGGTGGGCTCGGACCACGAGTCCGAGGGCGGCGTGGAGACACCGGCGGAGGTCAAGTCGTACCAGGAGACCCAGAACGGGCCCGCCGCGCTCTTCAGGCGGCGTCGCAGGGCGGTGTCCGCGGCCGAGCCCCGGCCCGCGCTGCAGGGGTCACGGACGCAGGCCCCGGAGGCCTGGGACCCGGGTGACGAGGAGGTCGCCCCGAGGGCGCGTGCCGTCTTCCGCTTCGAGGGCGAGAAGGTGCTGATCGTCGACGACGACATCCGCAACGTCTTCGCGCTCACCAGCGTTCTGGAGCAGCACGGTCTTTCGGTGCTGTACGCCGAGAACGGCCGCGAGGGCATCGAGGTCCTGGAACAGCACGACGACGTGACGGTCGTCCTGATGGACATCATGATGCCGGAGATGGACGGATACGCGACCACGACGGCGATCCGCAGGATGCCCCAGTTCGCCGGGCTGCCGATCATCGCGCTCACCGCGAAGGCGATGAAGGGCGACCGGGAGAAGGCCATCGAGTCGGGTGCCTCCGACTACGTGACGAAGCCGGTCGATCCCGATCACCTGCTCTCGGTCATGCAGCAGTGGATGCGGGGGCAGTGATCGGAAGGCGGGGTTTGATCGGGCGGCCGGGGATGATTGAGTGGGAGGGAAATGATCGCGTCCACGGGACGGTCGGCCGGCGGTCCGGTATGCCGAGTTGCTGACTGACTGTGCCCGGAGCCGTGTAGAAACCCGGGATTCGGGGAACCTTCTGGTCTCCCGCTACGTTTCTGCTACGTGCACAGTGACATCGCGGTGACAGGGTGTGGCGACAGGCGGGGTGCGGCTACCATGACCGGCACAAGGACGGGCGGCGCTCAGAAGCCGTCCCCTGGGGCGGCGCCCGGTGCACTGCCGGGACGAGGAGGGCGGGCCATGGTGCAGAAGGCCAAGATCCTCCTGGTCGATGACCGGCCGGAGAATCTGCTGGCGCTGGAGGCCATCCTCTCTGCGCTCGATCAGACACTGGTACGGGCATCTTCCGGGGAGGAAGCGCTCAAAGCGCTGCTCACGGACGACTTCGCGGTCATTCTGCTGGACGTCCAGATGCCGGGTATGGACGGTTTCGAGACCGCCGCGCACATCAAGAGGCGAGAGCGGACCCGGGACATCCCGATCATCTTCCTCACCGCGATCAACCACGGCCCGCACCACACCTTCCGCGGGTATGCGGCCGGTGCGGTGGACTACATCTCCAAGCCGTTCGATCCGTGGGTGCTGCGCGCGAAGGTCTCGGTCTTCGTCGAGCTCTACATGAAGAACTGCCAGCTCCGGGAACAGGCGGCACTGCTGCGCCTGCAGCTGGAGGGCGGCGGCGGCAAGTCGGTGCTCGGCGACACCAAGGAGCCGGCCGGACTGCTCGCCGAACTCTCCGCGCGTCTGGCGGCCGTCGAGGAACAGGCCGAGGCTCTGTCCAAGCAGCTGGACGACGATTCGGCGGACGCGGCGGCGGTGGCCACCGCCGCCCATCTCGAACGCAAGCTCACAGGACTGCGGCGCGCGCTCGACGCGCTGGAGCCGGGCACCGGGAGCGGGGCGGCTTCGCTGCCGTCCCAGAACTGAGCCCAGGGGCGCTCGGCCGCCGGTCGCGAGGCGGCCGTCGGCTTCTCGGTCTTCCCGTGTCCCATGGCTGTCGGTGGGTCGAACGGCGTTCCGGACGGCCGGGGTTGGAGTCGAGTCGGCGTCAGTTCGGCGCCACGGGTGGGCGACACGAACGGGTGAAGCAGTAGGCACACGTGTCCGCAGTGGTCTCCACCGGTAACCTCACACCCATGGCCTCACGTCAGCCCGCAGCCAAGAAGCCGCCCGCGAAGAAGGCGGTCGCTCCGACGAAGGCTGTGGCGAAGAAGGCCCCCGCGAAGAAAGCTCCCGCGAAAAGGGCGCCCGCGAAGAAGGCCGCAGTCAGGAAAGCCGTGCCCCCGAGGCCGGCGCCCAGCCCGACAGGGGGCGTATACAGGCTCGTACGCGCCCTCTGGCTCGGTGTCGCGCACGCCGTCGGTGCCGTGTTCCGCGGCATAGGGAGGGGCGCGAAGGGGCTCGACCCGGCGCACCGCAAGGACGGGCTCGCGCTCCTACTGCTCGGTCTCACGCTGATCACCGCCGCGGGAACCTGGTCCAACCTCCGCGGCCCGGTGGGCGATCTCGTCGAGATGCTGGTGACCGGCGCCTTCGGCCGCCTCGACCTGCTCGTGCCGATACTGCTGGCGGTCGTCGCCGCCCGGCTCATCCGGCACCCCGAGAAGCCCGATGCCAACGGACGCATCGTCATCGGGCTGTCCGCGCTCGCCGTCGGCGTGCTGGGCCAGGTCCACATCGCCTGTGGGGCGCCCGCCCGCAGCGACGGCATGCAGGCGATAAGGGACGCGGGCGGACTCATCGGCTGGGGTGCGGCGACTCCGCTGACGTACACGATGGGTGATGTCCTCGCTGTGCCGCTCCTCGTGCTGCTCACGGTCTTCGGGCTGCTGGTGGTCACCGCGACGCCGGTCAACGCGATTCCGCACCGGCTGCGGATGCTGGGCGTCCGGCTGGGCGTCCTGCAGCCGCGGGCGAGCGACGACGTGTTCGCCGAGGACGACGACGAGCGCTACGACGAGCAGTGGCGCGAGGCGCTGCCCGAGAGCCCCCGGAGGCGCCGGGCGGCGCCCGAGGCGTACGACCCGGACGACGCCGAGCAGGAGGCCCTCTCCGAGCGCCGGAGCCGCCGCAGGCGGCCCGCCGTGCAGCAGCCCTCGCTGGACCGGCCCATGGACGCCGTGGACGTGGCCGCTGCCGCCGCCGCGGCGCTCGACGGTGCGGTGATGCACGGGATGCCGCCCTCGCCCCTGGTGGCCGACCTCACGCAGGGCGTCGGCACCGACCGGGGCGAGCGTGAGGACTCGGGCGTCGGCGAGGACGCCGGCCGGAGGGAAGAGACGACTCCGGTGCCCGCCGCGCGGGCCAAGAACGCCAGGCCCAAGCAGGAGATGCTGAAGCCCGAGGTCGCCGATCTCACCAAACCCGCTCCCGACACGTCCCGGGATCTGCCGGCGCGGGCCGAACAGCTCCAGCTCCGCGGCGACATCACCTACTCCCTGCCGTCGCTCGACCTCCTGGAGCGCGGAGGCCCCGGCAAGACCCGCAGCGCCGCCAACGACGCGGTGGTCGCCTCGCTCCAGAACGTCTTCAAGGAGTTCAAGGTCGACGCGTCCGTCACCGGCTTCACACGGGGTCCGACGGTCACCCGGTACGAGGTCGAGCTCGGCCCCGCCGTGAAGGTCGAGCGGATCACGGCGCTCGCGAAGAACATCGCGTACGCCGTCGCCAGCCCCGATGTGCGGATCATCAGCCCGATCCCCGGCAAGTCGGCGGTCGGCATCGAGATCCCGAACTCCGACCGCGAGATGGTCAATCTGGGCGACGTGCTGCGGCTCGCGGACGCCGCCGAGGACGACCATCCGATGCTCGTCGCGCTCGGCAAGAACGTCGAGGGCGGCTACGAGATGGCCAACCTCGCGAAGATGCCGCACGTCCTGGTGGCCGGAGCGACCGGTTCCGGAAAGTCCTCGTGCATCAACTGCCTGATCACCTCGGTCATGGTGCGGGCCACCCCCGAGGACGTTCGCATGGTCCTCGTCGACCCCAAGCGCGTCGAGCTGACCGCGTACGAGGGCATCCCGCACCTGATCACGCCCATCATCACCAACCCGAAGCGGGCCGCCGAGGCCCTGCAGTGGGTCGTACGCGAGATGGACCTGCGGTACGACGACCTGGCGGCCTTCGGATACCGGCACATCGACGACTTCAACGCCGCCATAAGGAAGGGCAAGGTCAAGCTGCCCGAGGGCAGCGAGCGGGAGCTGTCCCCGTACCCGTACCTGCTGGTGATCGTCGACGAGCTCGCGGACCTGATGATGGTCGCGCCGCGCGATGTCGAGGACTCCATCGTGCGCATCACGCAGCTCGCGCGTGCGGCCGGTATTCACCTGGTGCTCGCCACCCAGCGGCCTTCCGTCGACGTCGTCACCGGTCTGATCAAGGCGAACGTGCCCTCCCGGCTCGCCTTCGCCACCTCCTCGCTCGCCGACAGCCGCGTCATCCTCGACCAGCCCGGCGCCGAGAAGCTGATCGGCAAGGGCGACGGGCTCTTCCTGCCGATGGGGGCGAACAAGCCCACCCGTATGCAGGGCGCCTTCGTCACCGAGGACGAGGTCGCCGCCGTCGTGCAGCACTGCAAGGACCAGATGGCGCCGGTCTTCCGGGACGACGTCACCGTGGGGACCAAGCAGAAGAAGGAGATCGACGAGGACATCGGCGACGACCTCGACCTGCTGTGCCAGGCCGCCGAGCTGGTCGTCTCCACGCAGTTCGGGTCCACCTCGATGCTCCAGCGCAAGCTGCGCGTCGGCTTCGCCAAGGCCGGTCGGCTGATGGACCTCATGGAGTCCCGCAACATCGTCGGACCCAGCGAGGGATCCAAGGCTCGTGACGTTCTTGTGAAGGCTGACGAGCTGGACGGAGTGCTCGCGGTCATCCGGGGGCAGGCGGAAGGCTAGGGAGACAGGACGGGCCGCTTTCCCGGACGGGAGCGGACCGGCCTTCCGGGAGAGCGGGCCGTTTCCCTTCCACGAGAGTGGACCGCGTCCCTCTGTGCGGTGGGTCGGGCCACCCGGGTGACCCGGTCGGGTTGCCGGGGTGATCGGAACGTGACTCACCCGTAAGGAAACGGTGAGCAACCGTTTCCCTTCGTCGCACGTCAAGTTGAGGGAAGGGACAGAGTCATGTCCCGGCATCAGGATGACCGGCCATTCTGATGGCGTACAAAGTCCTACCGCCCGGTTGCCCCACCCTTTCGCACCCCCCCTAGACTGAACCCTCAGCACAGGTGGCTTTACGCTCGAAAGGCGCCCCCGTGTCCATCGGCAACTCCTCTGACGACAACTCCTCCGACGACAACTCCCCTCAGGACGAGCGTCCCTCCGTGGCGGACGATCAGCCTTCGGTCGGCGACGCCCTGCGGCAGGCGCGCATCGCGGCGGGGCTGACCGTCGACGACGTCAGTAACGCCACCCGGGTCCGTATCGCCATCGTGCACGCGATCGAGCAGGACGACTTCGGCCCCTGTGGCGGCGACGTCTACGCACGCGGGCACATCAAGACGCTCGCCCGCGCCGTCGACCTCGACCCGGTCCCGCTCCTCGATCGCTACGACGCGGCCCACGGCGGACGGCCGGCGCCGACGCCGGCCGCACCCATGTTCGAGGCGGAGCGGATCCGTCCCGAACGCCGCGGCCCCAACTGGACCGCGGCCATGGTCGCGGCGATCGTCGCCGTGATCGGCTTCGTCGGCTTCACGATGTTCAGCGGCGATGACGGGGACGGCAAGAAGACGCAGGTCGCCGAAGGATCCACGCCCACCGCCAGCAAGCCCGTCAAGACCAAGCCGACGCCGACCAAGCCGGACACCCCGAAGTCGGACCCGTCCGACGCCATCGCGGCCGCGCCTCAGGACAAGGTCACCGTCCAGGTCAGCGCCCCCGACGGCCGCAGCTGGATCTCGGCCAAGGACCACAACGGCCGGCTGCTCTTCGACGGCCTGCTGGAACAGGGCGACTCCAAGACCTTCCAGGACAAGGAGAAGGTCGACCTCGTCCTCGGTGACGCGGGCGCCATCCAGCTGTACGTGAACGGCAAGAAGATCGACGACGAGTTCCAGCCCGGCCAGGTGGAGCGCCTGACGTACACGAAGGGCGACCCCGAGGTCGGCTGAGCGACGCCGGGCTCGGCCGGGCGCCACCTGGCCCCGGCGGGGCCGAGCGGCACCGGGATCGGCTCGCCCGAGCGGCTCCGCCGGTACGTGCCGGCGGACGCGAGTTCATGATCCGCCCGGCCTCCCGGGCAGGCGGGAACGGGGTTGGCCAGGATCGGCCAACCCCGTCGACATGGGCTGTCGGTGGGACGAAGTAGTCTTGAGCCCATGCCTGAACGCCGTACCGTCGCACTCGTCACTCTTGGCTGCGCCCGTAACGAGGTGGACTCGGAGGAGCTCGCAGGCCGCTTGGAGGCGGACGGCTGGCACCTCGTGGAGGACGCCGAGAACGCGGACGTCGCCGTCGTCAACACCTGTGGCTTCGTCGAGGCCGCCAAGAAGGACTCCGTCGACGCCCTCCTGGAAGCCAATGACCTCAAGGGTCATGGCAGAACCCAGGCGGTCGTCGCCGTCGGCTGCATGGCCGAGAGGTACGGCAAGGAACTGGCCGAAGCCCTGCCCGAGGCCGACGGCGTGCTCGGCTTCGACGACTACGCCGACATCTCCGACCGGCTCCAGACCATCCTGAACGGCGGGATCCACGCCGCCCACACCCCGCGCGACCGGCGCAAGCTGCTGCCGATCAGCCCCGCCGAGCGGCAGGACGCCGGAGCGGCGGTCGCCCTTCCGGGCCACGGCCCTGTCGACCTTCCCGAAGGACTCGCCCCCGACTCGGGCCCCCGTGCGCCCCTGCGCCGGCGGCTGGACGGCTCCCCGGTGGCCTCCGTGAAGCTGGCCTCCGGCTGCGACCGGCGCTGCTCCTTCTGCGCCATCCCGTCCTTCCGCGGCTCCTTCATCTCGCGCCGCCCCAGTGACGTACTGGGCGAGACGCGCTGGCTCGCCGAGCAGGGCGTGAAGGAGGTCATGCTGGTCTCCGAGAACAACACGTCGTACGGCAAGGACCTCGGCGACATCCGCCTCCTGGAGACGCTGCTGCCCGAGCTCGCCGAGGTCGAGGGCATCGAGCGGGTGCGGGTCAGCTACCTGCAGCCCGCCGAGATGCGGCCCGGACTCATCGACGTGCTGACCTCCACGCCGAACATCGCCCCCTACTTCGACCTGTCCTTCCAGCACTCCGCTCCCGGTGTGCTGCGCGCGATGCGCCGGTTCGGGAACACCGAGCAGTTCCTGGGGCTCCTCGACACGATCCGCTCCAAGGCCCCGCAGGCCGGTGTCCGGTCCAACTTCATCGTGGGCTTCCCCGGCGAGACCGCGGACGACCTGGCGGAGCTGGAGCGCTTCCTGACCGCCGCGCGCCTGGACGCCATCGGCGTCTTCGGGTATTCGGACGAGGACGGCACCGAAGCGGCCACGTACGAGAACAAGCTGGACGAGGACGTCGTCGCCGAGCGGCTCGCACGCGTGTCCCGGCTCGCCGAGGAACTGGTCTCGCAGCGGGCGGAGGAGCGCATCGGCGAGACCCTGACGGTGCTGGTCGAGTCCACCGGCTCGGCCGCCGAGGACGAGGCCGCGTACGGCCGCGCCGCGCACCAGGCGCCCGAGACCGACGGCCAGGTGCTGTTCACGAGCGGCGAAGGACTGACCGTCGGCCGTATGGTCGAGGCGAAGGTGGTCGGTACCGAAGGTGTCGACCTGGTGGCCGAGCCGCTCCCGGGCTCGCTCGTGTGTACTGAGGAGGCAGCCAGATGACCGGAGTCCCGGCATCCGCGGCGGGCGGCCCCGGTGCGCCCGGCACCCGCGGTGCTGCCGGAACCGCCGGTACGGCCCCTGCCGCCACGGGACCCACTCATCCGGCACCCGCAGGTACGAGGGCCTCCGCGCCGGGACCCTCCGGTACGGGAACCGCCGGCGCGCAGGCCCCCAAGACGCCGCTCGGCGGCAGCAAGTTGGGCGCCGCGGCCGTCAACCAGGCCAGCCTGTGGAACGTCGCCAATCTGCTCACCATGCTCCGCCTCGTGCTCGTGCCGGGATTCGTGGCACTGATGCTGGCCGACGGCGGCTACGACCCCGTCTGGCGGGCCTGGGCCTGGGCGGCCTTCGCCGTCGCCATGATCACGGACATCTTCGACGGCCATCTGGCCCGCACGTACAACCTCGTCACCGACTTCGGGAAGATCGCCGACCCGATCGCCGACAAGGCCATCATGGGAGCGGCGCTCATCTGTCTCTCCTACCTCGGCGATCTGCCGTGGTGGGTGACGGGGGTGATCCTCGGGCGTGAGCTCGGGATCACCCTGCTGCGGTTCCTGGTGATCCGGTACGGCGTGATCCCGGCCAGCCGCGGCGGCAAGCTGAAGACGCTGACCCAGGGCGTGGCCGTCGGCATGTACGTCCTGGCGCTGACGGGGCCGCTGGCGACCCTGAGGTTCTGGGTGATGGCTGTGGCGGTCGCCCTCACCGTCGTCACCGGAGCCGACTATGTGAGACAGGCCATTGTGCTGCGGCGCGAGGGACTGGCCGAGCGGAAGGCCGCCGCCGAGGAGGCGGAAGCGTGACGTCCACGGCCGCCGAAGTGCTGCGACTACTCACAGTGAGGGGTGAAACCCTCGCTGTCGCCGAGTCGCTCACCGGCGGTCTGGTGGCCGCGGAGCTCGCGGCGGTGCCCGGGGCCTCGAAGGCCTTCCGCGGCTCGGTGACCGCGTACGCCACCGACCTCAAGCGTGACGTCCTGGGGGTCGACGCCACTCTGCTGGATCAGCGGGGAGCGGTGGATCCGCAGGTCGCGGCCCAGATGGCGGCCGGCGCACGCACAGTCCTCGGTGCGGACTGGGGAATATCGACCACCGGAGTCGCCGGCCCCGAGCCCCAGGACGGGCAGCCGGTCGGCACGGTTTTCGTCGCCGTGGACGGTCCCTCCGAGGCGATGCATGAAAGCGCTCTTGGCGGGAAAGTGTGCGCGTTGCGGTTGAACGGCTCCCGGACGGAAATCCGTATGGAGAGTGTACGGAGCGTGCTCGCACTGCTTCTGGAGCGGCTTGTGGGCGAACACCCTGGGAATGATCGGGCACAGGATACGGAACAGAACGGGGGGTTTTGATGTTTGCAGCCCTGAGTGAACACGACATCGCTCCCCGCACGACCGCGGCGCGAGGCGGTACGGTGGGGCGTGAAGGATGCGGCTACGCGGTCCGAGGAGGGAGCCACCGATGATTCTGCTCCGTCGCCTGCTTGGTGACGTGCTGCGTCGGCAGCGCCAGCGCCAGGGCCGTACTCTGCGCGAAGTCTCCTCGTCCGCCCGAGTCTCACTTGGTTATCTGTCCGAGGTGGAGCGGGGGCAGAAGGAGGCTTCCTCTGAACTGCTCTCCGCGATCTGCGACGCGCTGGACGTACGGATGTCCGAGCTCATGCGGGAAGTGAGCGACGAACTCGCACTGGCCGAACTGGCCCAGTCGGCAGCGGCCACCGAGCCTGTACCCACACCGGTACGCCCGAGGCTCAACTCCGTCTCGGTGAGCGGTGTGCCGCCGGAACGGGTGACCATCAAGGCGCCTGCGGAGGCGGTCGACGTCGTCGCCGCGTGACGCTCATCGGCTCGCAGCTGTGAGCTGGGAAAAGCGCTGTTCGCGGCGCTGAGAAGAAGCCCTGCGAAGAAGCTCCGCGAGGAACGAAGAAGCTTCGAGAAGAACTGTGTGAGAGCCCCGGCCGGGGCTTCTCCGGGGAGACCTGGAGGAGTGCGGTCGGGGTTTTCGCGTCGCGCCGAGGCATCGCCCGGCGGTTCTGGGGGGTTTATCGCGTTTGCCGGTATCGGCTGGGGCGGCGATGGTGGAGGGCAAGGCCGGGGGTCGCTGCTGACCGGAGGATGTCGATGTACGTCGTGAAGAGCCCGCTGTCCGATGCCGATCTGAAGACCGTGTCCGAGGCGCTGCAGGGCGCTCTGGTCGATCTCGTGGATCTGTCGCTCGTGGCGAAGCAGATCCACTGGAACGTGGTGGGGCCGCGTTTCCGGTCCGTCCACCTTCAGCTCGACGAGGTCGTCGACACCGCCCGGCTGCACTCCGACACCGTGGCGGAACGTGCCTCCACGCTGGGTGTCTCGCCGGACGGGCGTGCCGTGACCGTCGCGAACAGCAGTGGTATCGGCCCCGTCAAGGACGGATGGGTGAAGGACACCGACGCGGTGGGGGCCCTGGTGGGCGCCCTCGGAGCTGTGATCACGCGGATGCGGCAGCGGGTGGGGGCTACGGGGGACGCTGATCCGGTCAGCCAGGACATCTTCATCGGGATCACCGCCGACCTTGAGAAGCACCACTGGATGTTCCAGGCGGAGAACGGGTAGCGAGAACGGCCGGCGGAGAACGGTCAGCGGGTGGCGGCGGGCGCGTCGCGGTGGGGTGGGAGCCGTTGGTGCGCCCGGTGCGCTCCTGTTGTGCCGGTGCGCCCTGTCGACGGGGGAACGCGGCGGTCTAGCGTCGGGCTGGAGGCGGTGCCATGACTGGGCGGATGGGCCGGACAGGGCGAATAGGCAGGTGGGGGCTTGCTCTGGGCGCCGGAGGGCTGTGGTGGTGGGCGGTGATACGGCTGGCCTTCGCCGCTGACGCCGGTGTCCTGGAAGGGGCGGTCGCGGCGGGCGGGTGGGGGCTGAGCCTGCTTCCTGTGCACTGCGTGCCCAAAGCGCGGGCCGTTGGGGCGGTCGGGTCGGACCGGTGGATGCGGCGGGCTTCGGATGCTTGGCGGAGGCGGCGCGGGCCGCTGGTGGGGCGGGGTGAGCCCTTTTGAGGTGTCTGGGGTGACCGGGGTGCCTGAGGTATTTGGGGCTCCCGGAGTGATTGGGGTGCCTGAGGTGCTTGGGGCGTCTTGGTTGGTTGAGGTTTCTGGGGTGGCTGGGGTGTCTGCGATGTTGAGTGGCGGGGGCTGAGGTGGCGGGGACTGAGGTGGTTCTCGCCGCGGTGCTACCAAGGCATCGCCACGCCTCCGTTGGGGCGGAGGATCTGGCCCGTCGTGAACGCCGAGGCGTCGGAGGCGAGGTACAGGACCGCGTGGGCGATGTCCTCGGGATCGCCGACCCGGCCCAGCGGTGACATCCGTGCCATGAAGGCCTCTGTCCGCGCCTGGGCCTCCTCGCCGCGGCGGTCGGTCATCGGCGTACGGATCCAGCCCGGCGCGACCGCGTTGACGCGGATGCCGTGCGGACCCATCTCGGTCGCCAGGGTCTTCGTCAGCTGCACGACGGCCGCCTTCGCGGCTCCGTAGCAGAGGAGTCCCGGCCCGCCGGTGTCCACGGCTCCCGAGGCCATCGTGATGATGCTGCCGTGCGTGCCGGACGCCAGCATCGAGCGGGCCGCCGCCTGGCAGGCGTGCAGGACGCCCTTGAAATTGACTCCGAGGACCCGGTCGACGTCCTCGTCGCGGGTCTCCAGGACCGGACTGCTGTGCATGATCCCGGCCACGGCGGCCATGACGTCCAGGCGCGCGCAGCTCGCGACCGCCTCGCCGAGCCGGGAGCTGTCGGTGACGTCGAGGGTGTGGGTGCGGGCCGTACCGTCCACGTCCTTGATCAGGGCGGCCGTCTCGTCGAGACCCTGGGCGTCGAGGTCCGCACAGTGGACGGTCGCACCCGCCTCCGCGAGCAGCACGGCACTGGCGCGGCCGATGCCGCTCGCCGCGCCGGTGACGAATGCGGTGCGTCCGGTGAGGTCGTACGCCGTGACGGGCATGCAGGGACCGTACGAGTCATCTGACGGGTCGTCAATTAGTTTTGCGGGTGCGGGTGCGGGTGCGGGTGCGGGTGCGGGTGCGGGTGGCGTGGCTGGCGTGGGTGGTTCTCACCGGGTGGGGGTGGGGCCGGGGCGTTGGGGTGCTCCTGGCTGTGGGGACGGGCCCGGCTGGCAGGTCGGGCACCAGTACGTGGGGCGTTCGCGGGAGCCGTCGCCCTGGTTCGCCACGCGGATCCGGGTGCCGCAGCGCAGGCACGGGCGGCCCGCGCGGCCGTAGACGAACAGGTTCTGGTCGCGGCGGCCGGTGGTGATGCGGGTGGGGCGCTCGCGGTTGACCTCCAGGAGCTTCTTGGCGAGCGTCGGCAGGTAGACGGTGTATTCGGCGGGGAGCCCGCCGACGGGGATCCAGGGGGTGACGCGGAGCAGGAAGCAGATCTCGCTCTTGAAGACGTTGCCGATGCCGGCGAGATTGCGCTGGTCGAGGAGGGCTTCGCCGAGGGCGCGGTCGGGGTCGCTCAGGAGGTTCGCCAGGGCCTTGTCGGGATCCCAGTCGGGGCCCAGGAGGTCGGGGCCGAGGTGTCCGACCGCGCGGTCCTCGTCGGCGGTGTGGAGCAGTTCGAGGACGGGCAGCCGGTATCCGACGGCCGTACGCTCCTCGGTGCCGAGGATCGCGCGGATCTGGTGACCGGGGCCACCGCGCCAGCGCTCACCGGGGGCGTAGATCTTCCAGGAACCGTCCATGCGCAGGTGCGAGTGGAGGGTGAGGCCGCCTTCGAGGCGGGTGAGCAGGTGCTTCCCGCGCGGGGTGACGTCCAGGACCGTGCGCCCGGTGAGGTCGGTCAGGGCGTACTTCGGGACCCGGAGGTCGGAGAGGGTGAGGACGTGGCCCGCAAGGGCGTTGTGCAGGCGCCGGGTGGCCTGCCAGACGGTGTCTCCTTCGGGCATGGGATCCAATGTGGCACGGGGTGGGCGGAGCGTCCCTGTGAGTGGGGCGTCCTGTGGGTGGGTTCGGTGACGGTGAGGTCGGCGACGGTGGGGTCGGAGATTCGGTAGGGCTTCGTCGGTGTGGTGCCGGAGCGGGCGGTTCTGGTGGGCGGGTGCTCAAGCGCGTAGGCGCAGTCCGCGTGGGGTCGCGTGGAAACCGGCTCCTTCCAGGAGGGTGCCGAACTCTGACGTCAGCGCGGAAGCGCCGTTGACCCGTTCCACGGTGACCGTGCCGAGGGAACCCGCGCCGGCCGCCGCGGCGAGCGACTCGGCGGCCGTGCGCAGGCGGGCGTCGTACAGGGGTGTCTCGTCCGGGGCGGAGGGCCAGGCCAGGAGCGTCTTGCCGCCTCGCTCCATGTAGAGGGTCAGCTCGCCGTCCACCAGCACGACCAGGGAACCTGCCTTGCGGCCGGGCTTGTGGCCGGCGCCGGTCGGGGGCTCGGGCCAGGGGAGGGCCGCGCCGTAGGCGTTCGCGGGGTCGGCGGCGGCCAGCACGATGGCGCGGTTCGCGTTGCTCGCGCGGGTGCGGTCCCGGGTGGAAGGGCCTCCCGGGAAGGCCTGCGGGGCCGAACGGGGTGAGTCGGCGAAGGGGGACGCGTAACCCCGTTCGGAGCCGGGGGGTGAGCCGTCGGGGCCGGTCGCCCTGGACGGTCCGGAGCGGAGGGAGTACGGGTCGCTGTTCGGTCTCGGGCCGCCGTCTGCAAGGTGCGCGTCGTCGGCGAAGGGGTCGGGGTGCCCGGGGAGGTCGTCGAAGGGGCTCGGCGTGTGCGCGCCGGAGTGGCCGGACGAGGCGGCGCCCGGAGCATCGGGGCCGGGCAGCGACTCGCCCCGCTCGCGGGCGGTGGCCGCCGCCCGGAGCCGGTCCACGGCACCGTCCATCGCGAACTGTGCGGCCCCCAGCCCTTCCACCACATAGCCGCGGCGGGCCTGGCCGCTCTCCTCGAAGACGGACAGGATGCGGTAGACGGCGGAGAAGCCGCCCTCCACGCCCTCCGCGGCGACCGCGCCCCGGGTGACCACGCCGTGCCGGTCGAGCAGGGTGCGGGCCAGGGCGTGGGCGCGCACCGTGGCGTCGGGCTCGCGGTCGGGCAGCAGCGACCAGCGGCCCGCGACGGTCGGCGGGCCCGTGCGCGAGGTGGGGCGTGCGGCGGCCGTGAGCGTTCCGTACCGTCCCCGGGGCATGGTGCGCTTCGCGCGGTGCGCGGTGGAACCCGCGGTGCGGCCCGAGCCCAGGAGGGAGCGCATCGGGCCGAGTGTGTCGTTCGTCAGGCGGCCCGACCAGGCCAGGTCCCAGACGGCGTCGGCGAGCTGGGGGTCGAGGGCTCCCGGGTGTGTGGTCGCGCGGATCTGGTCGGCGATCTGGCGGAAGAAGAGGCCGTAGCCGCCGGACAGGGCGTCCAGGACCGACTGGTGGAGCGGGGTCAGCTCCAGCGGGTGCGGCGGTGCCAGGAGGAGCGGTGCCGCGTCCGCCAGATAGAGGGAGACCCAGCCGTCCTTGCCGGGCAGTGCGCCGGCTCCGGCCCACACCACCTCTCCGGCCGCGGTCAGTTCGTCGAGCATCGCGGGGGCGTAGTGCGAGACGCGGGACGGCAGGACCAGCTTCTCCAGCGCGGAGGCCGGTACTGAGGCACCCTGCAACTGCTCGACCGCGCGCACGAGTCCGTCGAGGCCGCGCAGGCCGTGCCCGCTGCCCAGGTGCTGCCACTGCGGCAGGAACTGTGCGAGTGCGGCGGGCGGCACCGGCTCCAGCTCGTGGCGCAGCGCGGCCAGCGAACGGCGCCGCAGTCTGCGCAGCACCGTCGCGTCGCACCACTCCTGGCCGATCCCCGCCGGATGGAACTCGCCCTGTACGACACGGCCGCTGCCCGCGAGCCGCTGCAGGACGCCCTCGGTGACGGCGGTACCGAGGCCGAAGCGGGCTGCCGCGGCGGTCGATGTGAACGGGCCGTGCGTGCGCGCGTACCGGGCGAGGAGATCGCCGAGCGGGTCCTTGACCGGCTCCGTGAAGGCCTCGGGGACGCCGACGGGCAGTGCGGTGCCCAGCGCGTCGCGGAGGCGGCCCGCGTCCTCGATCGTCGCCCAGTGGTCGGCCCCGGCGATCCGGACGCGGATGACCCGGCGGTCCGCGGCCAGCTCGCGGACCCACTCCGGCTCGGCTCCGCGCTCGGCCAGTTCCTCGTCCGTGAGCGGGCCGAGCATCCGCAGCCGGTCCGCGACACCTTCGGCGTCCTTGACGCGGCGGTCCTCGGTCAGCCACTGCAGCTCGCGCTCCAGCTCCGTCAGGACGTCCGCGTCCAGGAGCTCGCGCAGCTCCGCCTGGCCGAGCAGTTCGGAGAGCAGGCGTGAGTCCAGCGACAGGGCCGCGGCGCGCCGCTCTGCCAGGGGCGAGTCGCCCTCGTACAGGAACTGGGCGACATAGCCGAACAGCAGTGAGCGGGCGAACGGGGACGGCTCGGGTGTCGTGACCTCGACGAGGCGGACCTTGCGGGACTCCAGGTCGCCCATCAGCTCGACGAGGCCGGGTACGTCGAAGACGTCCTGGAGGCATTCGCGGATCGCTTCCAGGACGATCGGGAAGGAACCGAACTCGCTGGCCACCTGGAGCAGTTGCGCGGCGCGCTGGCGCTGCTGCCACAGGGGGGTGCGCTTGCCCGGGCTGCGGCGCGGCAGGAGCAGCGCGCGGGCCGCGCACTCGCGGAAGCGGGACGCGAACAGGGCCGAGCCGCCTACCTGGTCCGTGACGATCTGGTTGACCTCGCCCTTGTCGAACGCGATGTCCGCCGCGCCGACCGGGGCCTGCTCGGCGTCGTACTCGCTGCCCAGCTTCACGGGCTCCTGGTCGAGCAGGTCCAGGCTCATCAGGTCGGCGTCCGGGAGCCGCAGCACGATGCCGTCGTCGGCGTGCATGACCTGTGCGTCCATGCCGTACCGCTCGGAGAGACGGGCACCCAGTGCGAGCGCCCAGGGGGCGTGGACCTGGGCGCCGAAGGGGGAGTGCACGACGACCCGCCAGTCGCCCAGTTCGTCGCGGAACCGCTCGACGACGATGGTGCGGTCGTCCGGGATGTGGCCGCAGGCCTCCCGCTGCTCGGCCAGGTAGGAAAGGACGTTCTCCGCGGCCCAGGCGTCCAGGCCCGCGGTCAGGAGCCGCAGCCGGGCGTCGTCCTTGGGCATCGAGCCGACCTCGCGCAGGAACGCGCCGAGCGCGCGGCCCAGTTCCAGCGGGCGCCCCAGCTGGTCGCCCTTCCAGAACGGCAGCCTGCCCGGTACGCCGGGCGCGGGGGAGACCAGGACGCGGTCGCGGGTGATGTCCTCGATGCGCCAGGAGCTGGTGCCCAGGGTGAAGACGTCCCCGACCCGGGACTCGTAGACCATCTCCTCGTCGAGCTCGCCGACCCGGCCGCCGCCCTTCTTCGGGTCGGAGCCGGCCAGGAACACTCCGAAGAGGCCGCGGTCCGGGATCGTGCCCCCGGAGGTGACGGCGAGACGCTGTGCGCCGGGGCGGCCCGTGATCGTGCCCGCGACCCGGTCCCACACCACGCGCGGGCGCAATTCGGCGAAGGCGTCGGACGGGTATCGGCCCGCGAGCATGTCCAGGACCGCTGTGAACGCCGACTCGGGCAGTGAGGCGAACGGGGCCGCGCGGCGGACCGTGGTGAGCAGGTCGTCGTACTGCCAGGTGTCGAGCGCTGTCATCGCGACGATCTGCTGGGCCAGGACGTCGAGGGGGTTCGCCGGGACGCGGAGGGACTCGATGGAGCCTGTGCGCATCCGTTCGGTGACCACCGCGGCCTGTACGAGGTCGCCCCGGTACTTGGGGAAGACCACGCCCGTGGAGACCGCCCCGACCTGGTGGCCCGCGCGGCCCACGCGCTGGAGGCCGGATGCCACGGAGGGCGGGGACTCGACCTGGATGACGAGGTCCACCGCGCCCATGTCGATGCCGAGCTCCAGGCTGGAGGTGGCCACCACCGCGGGCAGGCGGCCTGCTTTGAGGTCCTCTTCGACGAGGGCGCGCTGCTCCTTGGAGACCGAGCCGTGGTGGGCACGGGCGATGACCTGCGGGGCGCCCTGAGCGGCGCCCGAGCCGCCCATCAGCTCCGCCGGCGAGTGGTGCTCGTCCAGGGGCTCGCCCGTCGCCCTCTCGTACGCGATCTCGTTGAGCCGGTTGCAGAGGCGCTCCGCCAGGCGGCGGGAGTTGGCGAAGACGATCGTCGAGCGGTGGGACTGGACCAGGTCGGCGATCTTTTCCTCTACGTGCGGCCAGATGGAGGGTTTCTCCGCGCCTTCGTTGGAGTCCGCCACCGGGGAGCCGCCCAGCTCGCCCAGGTCCTCGACGGGCACGACCACGGAGAGGTCGAATTCCTTGCCGGAGGGAGGCTGGACGATCTCCACCTTGCGCTGCGGGGAGAGGTAGCGGGCCACCTCGTCCACCGGGCGGACCGTGGCGGAGAGACCGATACGGCGGGCCGGTTTCGGCAGCAGTTCGTCGAGCCGCTCCAGGGTCAGGGCGAGGTGGGCTCCGCGCTTGGTGCCCGCGACTGCGTGCACCTCGTCCAGGATCACCGTCTCGATGCCCGTCAGTGCCTCGCGCGTGGCCGAGGTGAGCATCAGGAACAGTGACTCGGGTGTCGTGATCAGGATGTCCGGGGGGCGGGTGGCCAGGGTGCGGCGCTCGGCCGGTGGGGTGTCACCCGAGCGGATGCCGACTTTCACCTCGGGCTCGGGCCGGCCCAGGCGCACGGCTTCTTGACGGATGCCGGTCAGAGGGCTGCGGAGGTTGCGCTCCACGTCCACCGCGAGGGCTTTGAGTGGTGATACGTACAGGACTCGGCAGCGCTTCTTGGGATCGGCCGGGGGTGGGGTCGAGGCCAGCTGGTCCAGTGCGGCCAGGAACGCGGCCAGGGTCTTGCCGGAGCCGGTCGGGGCTACCACCAGCACGTCCGAGCCCTCGCCGATGGCCTTCCACGCGCCTGCCTGGGCTTCGGTGGGCGCGTCGAAGGCCCCCGCGAACCAGGCGCGGGTCGCGGGGGAGAAGCCGTCCAGGGCTCGGTGTGCGGAGCTGACCATGTGTCCATCCTGCACCCGGGCACTGACAATGGCGCTGACCTGCGAGGGGACGAGCGGGGGGAGGGGGGAGGGCTTCGCGGGCGCGTCTGCCCGGTGGGTGGGGCGGGGCCGGTCCGGGGGTGTCCGTCCTCGGTCTGGCGCGGATCGGATGCTTGCGGAGGTGCTGCGGGTTACGCGCCATCCGCTGCGGGCGGACACCCCCGGACCGGCCCCTCCTGTTGTCGGGCGGCTGCGGCTGCGGCTGCGGCTGCGGTACGGCCACGTCCACGGCTGTGGCTGTGGCTGTGGCTGTGGCTGGTTGGGCGGGCGGGGCATGTGCATGCTCATCTTGGGTTTGGTGATGGCGGAGAATGGAGGCATGGCGGGTGTGGGGAAGGAGCGGGCTCGGCACTGGCAGTACGCGGAGCTGCCCGGTGTCGATCTGCTGCGCGCCCGGTATGTCCAGAAGACCTTTGTCCGGCACACGCACGAGAACTTCGTCATCGCCGCCATCTCCGACGGGGTGGAGGTCTTCCACCACGGGGGCGCCGATCAGTATGCCGGGGCCGGGGCTCTCGCGCTGGTCAATCCCGACACCTCGCACACGGGGCGTGCCGGCGTTCCCGAGGGCTGGCGGTACGGGGCGGTCTATCCGTCGCCCGAGCTGGTGGCGGAGATCGCCGCCGAGACCACCGTCCTCCGTGGCGCGCCCGGCTTCATGAGCCCGGTGGTCGACGATCCGTACACCGTGGGGCTGGTCCACCAGGTGCTGCGCGCCGCCGACGAGGGCAACGCGCTCGCCGCCGACACGCTGTTGCGGGTGGCCGTGACCCGGCTGCTGAAGTTGAACGGCGGAACGCTGCCGCAGCGGGTCCCGCGGACGGCGGGGGCCCGGGCGGCGGCACGCGCGCGTGCGATTCTCGAAGAGCGGATCGCGCACCCGCCCACGCTGGAACGGCTCGCCGGTGATCTCGGGACCAGCCCCTTCGCGTTGCTGCGCGCCTTTCGGGACGCCTACGGCATGCCTCCCCACGCGTGGCTCACCGACGTCCGTGTGCGGCGCGCACGTCGGCTGCTGGATGCCGGAGTCGTGCCTGCCGAGGTGGCACTCACCGTGGGCTTCACCGACCAGCCGCATCTCAACCGGCACTTCACCCGGATCGTGGGCGTGCCGCCGGGTGCCTATCAGCGCGAGCGCAAGAACGTACAAGACCCGAGGCCCGGGACCGGCCTACCGTCCCAGGCGTGGCAGAAGAAACAGTTCAAGCGGACATACGAACGGGCCTGCGAGATGAAGACGGCGGAAAACCCGATGCCGCCGTCGTGAGGGACGCCCTCGGTGTCGGGGTGGCCGTCGGGCTTTCCGGGTTCGCCTTCGGGGTGACCTCGGCGGGCAGTGGGCTCACGGTGCTGCAGACCTGTGCGCTCAGCCTTCTGGTGTTCACCGGCGCCTCGCAGTTCGCCCTCGTGGGGGCGCTGGCCGGCGGAGGCAACCCGTTGACGGCCGCGGCGGGCGCGTTCTTCCTGGGGGTGCGCAACGCCTTCTACGGACTGCGTCTGTCGCAGTTGCTGGCCCTCCCGCGCGCGGTGCGCCCGTTCGCCGCCCAGTGGGTCATCGACGAGACCACGGCCGTGGCCCTCGCCCAGCCCTCGCGGCGCGCCGTGCGGATCGGGTTCACCGTCACCGGCCTGTCGCTCTACGTGCTGTGGAACCTGACCACGCTGCTCGGCGCGCTGGGCGCCGAAGCCATCGGCGACACCGACGCGTGGGGCCTCGACGCGGCCGGACCGGCGGTCTTCCTGGCACTGCTCGCGCCGATGGTCGTGACCACGCTGGAACGCGTTGTCGCGGGGCTCGCGATCGTTCTCGGGCTCGGACTGCTGCCCGTACTGCCTGCCGGTGTTCCCGTCCTGGTGGCCGCGCTGGCCGCCCCGGTCGCCCTTTGGGTGCACGGCCGTCGCAGAGGGCGTACGGAGACCCTCGGTGAGCCCGATGCGGTGGAGGAGAAGCGTTGAACATCTGGATCGCGATCGGTGTGACCGCTGTCGGCTGCTACGCCGTGAAACTCATCGGGCTGCTGATTCCCGCGGGTGTGCTGGAGCGGCCGCTCGTCCAGCGGCTGGCCGCCCTGCTGCCCGTCGCCCTGCTGGCCGCCCTGACGGCCCAGCAGACCTTCGCCGACGGCCGCGTCCTGGTGCTGGACGCGAAGGCCGCGGGGCTCGCCGCGGCCGGCGTGGCGCTGCTTCTCCGCGCGCCCTTCCTGCTGGTCGTGGCCGCGGCCGTGCTGGTCACGGCAGGAGTGCGGGCCATGACTGGCTGAGCAGCGGTGGTGGTGAGCATGGATGGTGGTGCGCGGACGCTGGTTGTGGGTGGGTGGTGGCGGGCTGCGGTGGGGGTGTGGTGGTGGCTGCTCGTGACTTCGGGTGCCTGGTGTCAAGTGACGGGGAGCCCGTACGCCCGCAGGGTGCGCAGTGCCTCGATCGTGACGATCGGGCGGGCCTCCAGGGCGGTGCCCGGAGCCCACTGGCGCCAGCGGATCGGCCAGCCGCCGTCCTCCTGCTGCTGAGTTCTCAGGAAGCCCAGGGAGCGGGTCATCTCGTCGTCGGTGAACCACGCGCGCGCGAGGGAAGCCGGGGTCTTCGCGTAGTCGTGCGGCAGATGGCGTTCCCCCGGCGCGTAACCGGGTGCCACGGGGAACGCGTCGAGGTGTTCCGGGTCCAGCACCGCGAGCCGCTGCTCGCGCATCAGACGGCCGAGCCGGTCGGCGGCCGCCTCCGCGCGCGGTCGGTCGGGTACGGCGTCCAGGAAGGCCACGGCGGCCTCGATCTCGTACGGATGTGTCTTCTCCAGGGACTCCACCGCCTGCCAGCAGAAGTCGGTTGCCCGGAACAGCCAGGCGTGCCACACCTCGTTGCGGTGCAGCAGACCCACCACCGGGCCGGTGGACAGCAGCTCGCTCGGCGGGTCGTCCACGATCGGTACGAAGGGCGCCGACGGGTAGCCACGCTGGCTGGGATGCACCGCCGGCAGCGCGCCGTCCTGCGTCGACACGGAGGTCAGATAGCGGCACACGCGTTCCACCCGCTGTCCGCCGCAGCGCCCGATCGAGTCCAGGACGCGCAGCGCGTGCCCGACGTGCAGGGGCTGGCTGACCGGGCCGCGCAGATCGGGTTCCAGCGCGTGGCCGTACCCGTCGTCCTCGTTGCGGTAGGCGGACAGCGCGGTCTCGACCGCGTCCGCGCCGCCCCCCAGGAAGTGGTACGCGAAACGCCGCTGCTCCAGTACGCGCGCGGTGAGCCAGACGAAATGCTCGGCACGCGCGAGGGGAGTGTGCGCCGGGGGCGTCGGGGGGAGTGGGGATGCTCCTGTTTCGGCCATGGGTCAGACCGTAGGGCGGAAAGCGTTCTCGGCAAGCGGTCCCGGCTCGGGCCCACTCTCAGGGGCGGGATACTGGAGTCATGCGGTTGACGGTCTTCTGGGAGCGGATGTCGGAGCACTTCGGTACGGAGTACGCCGACACGTTCGCGCGCGATCACGTGATGTCGGAACTCGGCGGACGGACGGTGCAGCAGGCGCTGGACGCAGGCTGGGAGGCGAAGGACGTGTGGCGCGCGGTGTGTACGGCGGTGAACGTTCCCCACGAATCGCGCTGAGCGACCACGAAGATCCGGGGGAGTGGGGACGATTGCCGGTGGCGTGGGCGAGACTTGGCCCGTGGCATCGACAGACGAGACAGCGCAGGTCGGACAGCACGCGTCCCCGCTCGGCACGACACCTCCCAGCCCCCCGGCCCGGGGCGCGGCCGAGGGAGGCAGCGGCATGCCGCGCTGGCTGCCGCGGGCCATGGTGCTCGCGCTCGCTCTCATCGCCTGTTTCCAGCTGGGCAGTTGGGCCTTCCACCAGCTGACCGGGCTGCTGATCAACATCCTCATCGCGTTCTTCCTGGCTCTGGCGATAGAGCCCGCGGTGAGCTGGTTGTCCTCGTTCGGCATGCGGCGGGGACTCGCCACCGGTCTCGTGTTTCTCATCGTGATGGTCGTGAGCGCGGGCTTCGTGGCGTTGCTCGGCTCGATGCTGGCCGGGCAGATCATCGACATCGTCGAGGACTTCCCGAAGTACGTCGACTCGGTGATCAGCTGGATCAACACCACCTTCCACACGGAGCTCAGCCGCGTCGACATCCAGGACAGCCTGCTGCGCTCCGACTGGCTCCGGAAGTACGTGCAGAACAGCGCCACCGGGGTTCTGGACGTGTCCGCGCAGGTGCTGGGCGGCCTCTTCCAGCTCCTGACGGTCACCCTGTTCGCGTTCTACTTCGCCGCCGACGGCCCGCGGCTGAGGCGCGCGCTGTGCTCGGTGCTGCCGCCGGCCCGGCAGGCGGAGGTCCTGCGCGCGTGGGAGATCGCCGTCAACAAGACCGGCGGCTACCTGTACTCACGCGGCCTGATGGCCCTCGTCTCCGGCCTGGCGCACTACATCCTGCTGGAGTCCCTCGGCGTGGACTACGCGCCCGTGCTCGCCGTCTGGGTGGGACTGGTCTCGCAGTTCATCCCCACCATCGGTACGTATCTCGCGGGCGCCCTGCCGATGCTGATCGCCTTCACGGTCAACCCCTGGTACGCGCTGTGGGTGCTGGTCTTCGTCGTGATCTACCAGCAGTTCGAGAACTACGTGCTGCAGCCCAAGCTGACCGCGAAGACCGTGGACATCCACCCGGCGGTCGCCTTCGGGTCGGTCATCGCGGGCACCGCCCTGCTCGGAGCCGTCGGCGCGCTGATCGCCATCCCGGCGGTCGCCACGCTGCAGGCCTTCCTGGGGGCGTACGTGAAGCGGTACGACGTCACGGACGACCCGCGGGTGCACGGGCGCAGGAAGCGGGGCTCAGGCACCTTCCTCAAGCGCATACGACGCCTGCTGCGGGGTAGCCCCAGGGAGTCCGTGCCGGTGGAGGACGACGGGCCCCGGGCCTCCTCCTAGCACCGTTCCGCATGCGCCCCGCGGCTCCGGAACAGCCGGGCAGTGGAGGCTGCGACACGCTCTCGCCGAAGCACCTGATGCGCTTGACATCAAAATCGAACATCCATTCTTATGGAGGCTCCGGCGAAGCCCGAAACGGGATGCGGGCGGGGATTTCATGCGGAAGTGCCCGAGTTATCCACAGGCTGGACGGGCGTCGGGGCGCATTGTCAGTGGCAGGCGTTAGCGTCTTTGACGTGAAGCGATCGACACAAGCAAATCGGGTGGAACCCATGGCAGGAACCGACCGCGAGAAGGCGCTCGACGCCGCGCTCGCACAAATTGAACGGCAATTCGGCAAGGGTGCGGTGATGCGCCTCGGCGAGCGGCCGAACGAGCCCATCGAGGTCATCCCCACCGGCTCGACGGCACTCGACGTCGCACTCGGTGTCGGCGGCCTGCCGCGTGGCCGGGTGGTGGAGGTGTACGGGCCGGAGTCCTCCGGCAAGACGACCCTGACCCTGCACGCCGTGGCGAACGCGCAGAAGGCCGGCGGTCAGGTGGCCTTCATCGACGCGGAGCACGCCCTCGACCCCGAGTACGCGAAGAAGCTCGGCGTCGACATCGAGAACCTCATCCTGTCGCAGCCGGACAACGGCGAGCAGGCTCTGGAGATCGTGGACATGCTGATCCGCTCCGGCGCGCTCGACCTCATCGTCATCGACTCCGTCGCCGCCCTCGTGCCGCGCGCGGAGATCGAGGGCGAGATGGGCGACTCGCACGTGGGTCTGCAGGCCCGTCTGATGAGCCAGGCACTGCGGAAGATCACCAGCGCGCTCAACCAGTCGAAGACCACCGCGATCTTCATCAACCAGCTGCGCGAGAAGATCGGTGTGATGTTCGGCTCGCCGGAGACCACGACCGGTGGCCGGGCGCTGAAGTTCTACGCCTCGGTGCGCCTCGACATCCGTCGTATCGAGACCCTGAAGGACGGCACCGACGCGGTCGGCAACCGCACCCGCGTGAAGGTCGTCAAGAACAAGGTCGCACCGCCCTTCAAGCAGGCCGAGTTCGACATCCTCTACGGGCAGGGCATCAGCCGTGAGGGCGGCCTGATCGACATGGGCGTGGAGAACGGCTTCGTCCGCAAGGCCGGCGCCTGGTACACGTACGAGGGCGACCAGCTCGGCCAGGGCAAGGAGAACGCGCGCAACTTCCTGAAGGACAACCCCGACCTGGCCAACGAGATCGAGAAGAAGATCCTGGAGAAGCTGGGCGTCGGTGTGAAGCCGGAGGCGGAGAAGTCTGCGGTCGAGCCGGGCGCGGACGCGGCGGTGCCGGGTGCTCCCGGAGAGGCGGCGAAGACGGTTCCCGCTCCCGCGGCCAAGACCGTCAAGCCCAAGGCCGCGGCGGCCAAGAGCTAGTCCGTGACACGACGAACGGACTGGTCCGAGTACGTCTACCCCGTTGCCTCCCGAGGGCAGGGCCACGGGGGAGACTTCGGCTCCGCCGACGGGGGCGGCGTGCACGAAGGCGGTGCTCCGGGGGACGGCGAGGGTTCGCGGGAAGGTGGCGGTTCATCGGGCGCCGGTTCAGGGCGCGGCGCCGGTGACTGGCCGTACGGGGACGACGGAGAGCGGGGCGGCGGGGCTCGGGGCGAGGGTGCCCCGGGTCGCGGGGGCCGGGCTCGACGGGCGCGCGGTCGGCGGAGCGGCTTCGGGGAGTCGTCCGGCGACACACAGGACGGAGGCACCCCTCGCTCGTCGAGGGCCGAGAAGGGGGAGCCACCGAGGGACCCGGCTGAGCAGGCGCGGGCGATCTGTCTGCGCCTGCTCACCGGGACCGCGCGCACGCGAAAGCAGCTGGCGGACGCGTTGCGCAAGCGAGAGATCCCGGACGACGTGGCGGACGAGGTGCTGTCCCGCTACGAAGAGGTCGGGCTGATCAACGACGGCGCCTTCGCGGAAGCCTGGGTGGAGTCCCGCCACCACGGGCGGGGTCTCGCCCGGCGGGCACTCGCCCAGGAGCTGAGGACCAAGGGAGTGGACTCCACGCTGATCGACGAGGCGGTCGCGCAACTCGACTCCGACCAGGAGGAGGCGACCGCACGCGAACTGGTGGCGCGCAAGCTGCGTTCCACTCGCGGCCTCGACCGCGACAAGCGCATACGGCGCCTCGCGGGCATGCTCGCCCGCAAGGGCTACTCACAGGGCACTGCCCTGAGCGTGGTCCGCAAGGCGCTTGAGGAAGAGGGCGAGGACACGGAGTTCCTCGGCGACGAGGGGTTCTGAGGGGGGCAGGGAGGGATTCCCTGCGAGGTGGCCGGTGGCTTTGGGCTCTGGGCTTTGGGCACGGTGGACGCGCGGGGGCGCCCATCGCGTTCGGGCTCGGAGCCGGAGCCGGAGCCGGTGGCTGTGTCGGGCCCGGAGTCGTACGGCGGGCCGCAGTCATGGGGGCTTCGGTCCGCTCGGGTGTCAACTCCTCGGCTGAGAGACCCTGTTGTCGTGGTCGAGGGTGGGGTTAACCCCCTGTCCAGGACGCCGGGCGACCGCAGTGCACAGGTACCTGTGCACAGGCGACTGTGTACGCATGGCACAGACACCCGGCGCCGCGGACCCCACGGAACCAGGGCGCGCGTCTCCCGCATCCGAGGAGACCGCGTCCGAGAAGACCGCATCCGAGGAAGCCGGCCGCGCCCCGGTCGAGCTCTCCGACCTTGCCACGCTCAAAGCACTCGCCCAGCCCCGCCGACAGCGGATGCTGCAGCACCTCACCGTGCACGGCCCCGCCACCTCCGCGACACTGGCCAGGGCCCTCGGGCTCAACACCGGGGCCACCAGCTACCACCTGCGTGAACTCGCGCGCTACGGCTTCGTCGAGGAGACGGGCGCCCAAGGGCAGGGCCGGGAGCGCTGGTGGCGGGCCGTTCCCGGCGACCGCCGCTTTCCGCCCCGCAGCCGCCAGAGCCCCGAGATGCGGCTCGTCATGGACGAGCTCAACCACCATGCCTACGCCGCCGACCTCGAACTCTTCGAGCAGCTCCAGCAGCACGCGGTCGACGGGCCCTGGGCCGACGCCTTCCCGTACTCACGCGGCACGATCCGGCTGACGCTCCCCGAACTCCGCGCGTTCTTCGAGGAGTACATCGCCCTCCTCAACCGGTACAAGCGGCCCGAGGCCGACACCCCGGCCGACGCGCGCACGGTACTCACCCGGTTCCTCGCCTTCCCCGCCCAGGCCGACGCCGCGGGCGACACAGACGAACACAACAGAAGAGAGGCCCAGACGCCATGATGCTGCGCTATGCACTGCGGACCGTCCGGCACCGCAAAGGCGGCTTCCTCGGCGCCTTCCTCGCCCTGATGTGCGCGGCGGCCCTCATCGCGGCCTGCGGCACCCTCCTCGAAACCGGGTTGCGCGGCACCATCAGTACCGAGCGCTACGCCGCCACCCCCGTCGTGGTCTCCGCCGACCAGAACGTCCACAAGACCACCGTCAAGCACAAGAAGGGCAAGACCAAGACCAAGCACAAGGCCAAGCCCATCGCCGAACGGGCCTGGTTGCCGGAGAACCTCACAGCACGGCTCGGTGCGGCCCCCGGCGTCGAGCGCGTCATTCCCGAACTGACCTTCCTCGCCCAGCCCCTGACACCCACCGGCACCGGCGACCGGACGGCCTACGGCCACTCGTGGGACTCGGCGGCTCTGACTCCGTACACCCTCGCCACCGGCGTTGCGCCCAGCGCGCCGGGCGATCTGGTCGTGGACCGCTACCTCGCCGACCGCGCCCGGATCGACCTCGGAGACCGCCTCACCGTCCAGTCCACGCAGAGCCCGCGCACGTACCGTGTCACCGGTATCGCGGTGCCCGCGGGAGACCGTGTGCGCCACCAGACCTCCCTCTTCTTCTCGGCCGCCGAAGCCCGGCGCCTCGCCGCCCACCCCGGCAAGGTCACGGCCTTCGGCGTCGTACCGGCCGAGGGCACCGACACCGCCACTCTCGAAGCAGCCGTGGCCAAGGCGCTGCACGGCACCACGGCGCAGGTCAGTTCGGGGGACGAGCGGGGCCCCGTCGAGTTCCTGGACGCTGCCGCCGCCCGGATCAAACTCGTCAGCATGGGGGGCGCGATGGGCGGCACCTCCCTCCTCGTCGCCGTCCTCGTGGTCGTCGGCACCTTCGCGCTCTCCGTCCAGCAGCGGCACCGCGAACTCGCCCTGCTGCGTGCCGTCGCCGCCACGTCGGGGCAGATCCGCAAGCTTCTCGGCCGGGAGGCGCTGCTGGTCGGCGCCGCGGCGGGCGTCGTCGGAGCGCTCGTCGGACTGCCGCTGGGTGCCTGGCTGCACGGACGGTTCGTCGACCTCGGGGCCGTCCCTGCCACGCTTCAGCACACGGTCAGCGTGTTCCCGCTGTTCGCCGCTGTCGCCGCCACTCTCGTCGGTGCCTGGGCCGCCGCGCGGGTCTCGTCCCGTCGGATCGCCCGTATGCGCCCGGCCGAGGCACTCTCCGAGACCGGCGCGGCACTCACCCGGCCCGCCTGGGGCCGCATCCTCGCGGGGCTCGTGCTGCTGGCCGGAGGCACGGTTCTCGTCGTCGTACTCAGCGTGCTGCGTACCGAGCCGGCCTCGACTCCCGTGACCTTCCTGACCGTTGTGGTCCTCGCCTCCGCCGTCGCCCTGCTCGGTCCGCTGCTGGTGCGGGCGGCCGTGGCGGTCCTGGGCACTCCACTGCGGCTCACCGGGCCGGGCGGCAGGCTCGCCACCGCCAACCTGCGCGGCAACGCCGTCCGCATGGCCTCCGTCGTCACCCCGCTCACCCTCCTCATCGGTATGACCTGCACGGTCCTCTTCGTCCAGCCGACCCTGGGGGACGCCGCCCGAGGCCAGGCCCGCGAGGGCATCCGCGCGGACTGGGTCCTCGCCGCACAGGGGCCCGGCGTCCCGGCGCAGGCCGCACGACAGTTGCGTACGGGCCACGACGTCGCCACCGAGGTCGTCCGCACGACCGTCCGTGTCGGGCTCTCCAAGTACGCCGCCCAGGGCGTCACCACCCAGGGGCTGGCCCGTACCTGGGACCCCGATGTCACCGAAGGGTCCCTCGCCGGGCTCACGAAGGACACCATCGCGGTCAGTGAACTCGCTGCGGACCAGTTGCACTTGAAGCCCGGCAGCACGCTGAAGCTCACCCTCGGCGACGGCACGCCCGTCACGCTCACCGTCGCCGCCGTCTACGCCAAGGGACTCGGTTTCGGCGACCTCACCATGGCCCACGACCTGATCGCCCGGCACGTCGACAACCCGCTCGCGGCCACGGTCCTCGTCTCCACTCACCGTTCACAGGGCGAACTGGCGACGGCTGTGCGGAAGTTCCCGGGAGTGCGGGTGGTCTCTCCGGCCACCGCGGACTCGTTGCAGGCCGAGCGTCAGCAGGCGAACGCCGAGGTCAACTACTTCGCCATGGGCCTCGTACTCGCCTTCACCGCCATCGCGGTCGTCAACACGCTCGCCATGTCGGTCTCGGAACGCGTCCGGGAGTTCGCGCTGCTCCGCCTCGCCGGCGCAACCCGCCGCCAAGTGCTGCGCATGCTGCGGACCGAGGCGTTGTCGGTCCTGCTGCTGGCCACGGCCCTCGGCAGCGGCATCGCGCTCGCCGTCCTCACGGCCTTCAGCGTCGGGATGACGGGCAGCGCGGCCCCGGCCGTCACGCCCCTGGTGTACGTCGCGGTGGTGGCGTCCGCCGGCCTGCTCGCCCTGGTCGCCAGCTCACTGCCCGGCCGCGCGGCGCTCAGGGTCCGCCCCGTCACGGCGGCGACGGCCAAGGAGTGACGGCCAAGGAGTGACGGCCGGGAGTCCGGAGAGTAAGGGGCGGTACGCAATGGTGGGGGCCCCTTACTTCAAGGGGCCCCCACCATTGACTGTGGCCAAGTGGCTATGACGGAGCCGTGCCCACCGGCAGCCCGGCCGTTCGCCAGGCCTGGAAGCCTCCCACCAGGTCCGTGGCCCGGTGAAGTCCCAACTGCCGCAGGGAGACGGCCGCGAGGCTCGACGCGTAGCCCTCGTTGCAGACGACCACGACGCGCAGGTCGTGGCTCGTGGCCTCGGGGGCGCGATGGCTGCCCTGCGGGTCGAGCCGCCACTCCAGTTCGTTGCGCTCGACGACGAGCGCCCCGGGAATCAGACCGTCGCGCTCACGCAAAGCCGCGTACCGGATGTCGACGAGCAGGGCGTCGCCCGCCCGTGCGGCGTCGTGCGCGGCTTCCGCCTCGATCCGGTCCAGACCGGCACGGACGCGCTCCAGCAACTCGTCGATGCCCACCGGGTGTTCGGTCACCACGGGATCTCCGGTCACCGTGGGAGTCCCGGTTGTCACGGGACCTCCGGCCGTCACTGCCAGTCCGCGGGGCGCTCGACCTGCTCCAGGCGCAGGATCTGGCCGGTGCGGCTGTAGCGGCTGATCCGCGGCAGCGGCGGGTAGTACGCGTGAACGGAGACTGCGTGCTCCTCGGTGGACTCGTTGAGCACCTCGTGCACATGGTGCTGGCCGAAGGAGCGGCCCTTGCCGGCCGACAACCGCCGCTCACGGTCGATTCCCTCGTTGAGTTCGAGGGTCTTCCAGCCGTCGGTGGGCAGCCGTGCGACGAGCGAGTTCTCCTTGAGTTCGCCGGACGCGGTGAGGAAAGCGCCCACCGACTCGGCATGGTCGTGCCAGCCGGTGCCCGTGCCGGGCGGCCAGCCGATGAGCCAGGCCTCGCTACCGCCGGGACCTTCGAGGCGTACCCACGTACGGCCCTCGGGGTCGAGCGGCAGGGAGGCGATCAGCTCGGCGTCGGCGGCCGTACGGCGCACGAAGTCCAGCAGCTCGGCCTGGGTGGGAGTGCGGGCCTCGGTGGAGGCGGCGGAACCGGCGGAAGCGGGAGCAGAGGGTGACACAGACACGGGTACCGTCCTGACAAGCGTTCGCGGGTGCGCGGCAGCTCAGAGGCCTCACGCGCGGGATTTCAGAGGGATGCGAATTCAGCAGGACGGGCGACACAGGCAGCCCGAATAGCGGACGAGGTCCATATGGACCCTCCGCCACAGGCGCACACAGGTGTCGGTCACGATCCGGAGTACACCATGGCGGTGCAGGCCGGTCAACTCGGTGTCAGGGGTTGGACAGGCGCCCCTTCACCAAGGGGCGCACGCTCTCCTCAGGACTTGCCCGCGGGCGCCCCGGCCGTCGACCGGGGGCCGCCCAGCGCTGCCTCCGCGGCCTCGTACAGGTCCGCGGGGCGCACCCCGCCGAACGCCGTGACCAGGTGCCCGTCCGGGCGGATCAGCAGCACGGTGTGCGCGGCCGCGCCCGGGTAGCTCTCGGCGACCAGCAGCTCGGCCCGGTGCGGCAACGCGGTCACGGCGGCGGCCAACCGCGGCATGATCCCGGCCGTCACCCAGTGCTTGCGGTCCCACACCACGGTTCCGGGCGCGATGAGCAGCACGAGCAGCGCCCCCCGGCCCAGCCGGTCCCGCAGCGCCACGGACGAACCGTCCTCCGCCGTCACCAGGACATCGGCGACCGCGGCGCCCGCAGCCGTGTCGACCTCGACGGCCGACTCGGCGTACGGAGGCGCGAGCGGCGAATCGGCGTACGCTCCCGGCGCACCCAGCGGGCCGCGCCCCAGGTGACCGTCGGTGAGCAGGGCGTCATGGCCGCGGGCCGCCCCGGGCACCGCGGACCGCAGTCCTCCGCCGCGCAGCAGCGGCAGTGACTGGTCGGCGGCGCGCAGTCGGGCGGCGACGATCGCGCGCCGCTCCACCTGGTAGCTGTCGAGCAGTGCCTCGTGCGGGCCGTGGTGCCAGGCGAGAGCCAGCTTCCACGCCAGGTTGTCGGCGTCCCGCAGCCCCTCGTCGAGGCCCTGGGTGCCGAGTGCGCCGAGCAGATGCGCCGAGTCCCCGGCGAGGAAGACCCGGCCGGCCCGCCAGCGCCGCGCCAGCCGGTGGTGGACCGTGTGGACTCCGGTGTCGAGCAGCTCGTACGGCGGGGTGGTGCCCCCGCTCCAGCCCGCGAGGGTCTCCCGGACGCGTGCCACCAGCAGGTCCGGTGTGACCAGGTCCTTGCCCGGCGGCAGCAGCCAGTCCATGCGCCACACGTCCTCGGCGAGGGGCCGCGCGGTCACTTCGGAGACCGGGGGGCCCGAGGACCGCCACGGGGGTGTGCGGTGCAGCAACGCCTCGCCGGGCCACGGGAGTTCCGCACGCAGCGCGGCGACGGCGTGGCGTTCCACGGCCGTGCGCCCCGGGAAGCGGATGTCCTGGAGCTTTCGTACCGTCGAGCGCGGTCCGTCGCAGCCGACCAGGTAGCTGCCGCGCCACCAGGTGCCCTTGGGGCCCCGTGTGTGCGCCGTGACGCCCGCGGTCTCCTGCTCAAGGGAGTCCAGGCGGCTCTCCACGGCGACCTTGACCAGGCGTTCGGTCCCGATCGCCTCTCGCAGGGCGGCCGTCAGAACGTGCTGGGGGACGTGCAGGAGCATGGGATCGTCCTCGGTGAACGTGATCTCCCGCATCACCTGCTTGCGCCGCATCGACCGCCATCCGGCCCAACGGAAACCGGCCTCGGTCACGGGGAAGCCCGTCAGCCGCTCGACCAGCGCGGCCGTGTCCTCGCGCAGGACGGCCGTACGAGCGAGTCGCTGTTCGTCCTTGCCGGGGCCCTCGTCCAGGACGACCGACGGGACCTCCTGGCGCGCCAGCGCCAGTGCGAGCGTGAGTCCTACGGGCCCCGCTCCGACGATGATCACCGGGTCCACGGCGCGGTGCCCCCTGCCCGGAGCGGCGTACTGAGTGTCCTACCGGGACTTGCAGGTGGAGCGGGGTACACGATCACAGAACGTATGCAACCTATTGCCGGTGCTTGCGTCAAGTGACGGAGGCAGTGGCGACCACGCCACTGCCTCCGGTTGCTCACATCTCGTCAGTTCTACGCCGGACGTGCCCTGTTAGCAGGACTTGCCTACTTCTGGCCGTCCACGTGTTCACCCGGCGTGCTGAGCTCCTCCACCGCGTCCGCGGTGACGACCGCACCGGTGGACTTCTTGGCCTGGCGCAGCCGGCGTTCCAGCCAGCTCGCGAAGCTCGTCAGCGAGAAGTTGATCGCGATGAAGATCAGCGCCACGACCGTGAAGCTGGCGAGGGTGTTGGCGCCGTAGTACGCGCTCATCGGGCTGACGGAGGCCATCAGCTCGGAGAAGGTGAGGACCGCGCCGCCGAGTGCGGTGTCCTTCACGATCACCACGAGCTGGCTGACGATCGCCGGCAGCATCGCCGTGACCGCCTGCGGCAGCAGGATGAACCGCATGATCTGGTTCTTGCGCAGACCGATGGCCGACGCGGCCTCGGCCTGTCCCCTGGGCAGCGACAGGATGCCCGCCCGGACGATCTCGGCGAGGACGGAGGCGTTGTACAGCACCAGACCCGTGACGACCGCGTACAGCGGACGGTCGTCCGTGCTGACGCTCGTGTACTCGGAGAACAGTGCCAGGCCGAAGATCATCAGGACCAGCACCGGGATGGATCGGAAGAATTCCACCACCACACCGGCCGGGACCCGCACCCATACATGGTCGGACAGCCGCGCGATACCGAGGACGGCACCGAGCGGAAGCGCGATGACCATGGCGAGCGCCGCGGCCTTCAGGGTGTTCAGCAGACCGGGCCACAGGTACGTGCTCCAGGCCTCCCCGTGGAAGAAGGGCTCCCACAGCGCCCACTTCAGCTGGCCCTTCTCGTCCAGCACGCCGTACATCCACCACAGCAGCGCGGCTATGGCGACGACGAACCCCACGGAGATGACGAGGTTCCGCCGCTTGGCCCTCGGGCCCTGGGAGTCATAGAGGACGGAACTCATCGTTTCACCGCCACCTTCTTGCTCACCCAGCCGAGGATCAGACCGGTCGGCAGTGTCAGACAGACGAATCCGAATGCGAAGACCGCGGAGATCAGAACGAGTTGCGCCTCGTTCTCGATCATCTCCTTCATCAGCAGCGCGGCCTCGGCGACGCCGATGGCGGCGGCCACCGTGGTGTTCTTCGTCAGCGCGATCAGGACGTTGGCCAGCGGACCGACGACGGAACGGAACGCCTGCGGCAGTACGACCAGGCTCAGCACCTGCGTGAAGTTCAGACCGAGGGCACGTGCCGCCTCGGCCTGGCCCACGGGCACCGTGTTGATGCCGGACCGCAGCGCCTCACACACGAACGCCGAGGTGTAGAGGATCAGGCCGAGCACCGCGAGCCGGAAGTTGGTGGTGTCGATCTCGTTCGAGCCGAGGGTGGCGCCGAACGTCTGATTGAGACCCAAGGACGCGAACAGGATGATCACCGTAAGCGGAATGTTCCGCACGATGTTGACGTAGGCGGTACCGAAACCGCGCATCAGAGGCACTGGACCGACCCGCATGGCGGCCAGCAGAGTTCCCCAGATCAGGGAGCCGACGGCGGACAGGACGGTCAGTTGCACCGTCGTCCAGAAGGCTTCCCACAGGTTGTAACCTTCAAGAAAATCGAACACGATCTCCCGTGCTTCCGCGTGTGGGGAGGGCCCTCCTGACGGGTGCGCCGCCCCACGAGGACGACGCACCGGTCAGGTCGGATCCCGCTTTACTTGACGACGTTGCCGATCTTCGGGGCGGGCTCGTTCTTGTAGCCGGCCGGACCGAAGTTGGCCTCGACGGCCTTGTCCCACGACTTGTCGGAGACCATCTTCTCCAGGGCGCTGTCGATCTTCGCCTTGAGGTCGCTGCCCTTCTTGACGCCGATCCCGTAGTTCTCGTTGGTCATCTTGAAGCCGCCGAGCTTGAACTTGCCCTTGAAGTTCGACTGCGAGGCGTAACCCGCGAGGATCGAGTCGTCCGTGGTCAGCGCGTCGATGGCGCCGCTCTGCAGACCGGTCAGACACGCGGAGTACGTCGGGTACTGCTGCAGCTGGGCCTTCGGAGCGAGCTTGTCCTTGACGTTCTGCGCCGAGGTCGAGCCGGTGACCGAACACAGCTTCTTGCTGTTGAGGTCCTCCGGCGTCTTGATGTCCTTGTCGTCGGCGCGGACCAGCACGTCCTGGTGGGCGAGGAGGTACGGGCCGGCGAAGTCGACCTTCGCGGCGCGCTCGTCGTTGATCGAGTAGGAGGCGGCGATGAAGTCGACGTCACCACGCTGGAGCATGGTCTCGCGGTCGGCGCTCTTCGCCTCTTTCCACTGGATCTGGTCCTCGCTGTAGCCGAGATCCTTGGCGATGTACGTCGCGACGTCCACGTCGAAGCCCGCGTAGCCGTCCGGCGTCTTCTGGCCGATGCCGGGCTGGTCGAACTTGATGCCGATGGTGATCTTCTTGTCGCCGCCCCCGGAGGAGGAGCTGCTGCTGTCGTCCTTGTCGTCGGAACCGCACGCGGTGGCGGCGACGGCGAGTGCGAGGACGGCGGCCGAGGCGGCGGTGACCCTGCGAAGCTTCATGGTGAACATCCTTTGAGTGGTGAAGAAGTGCGATCCGGCGTGCGGGTGCCGTAGGTCGTCAGTGGTGCAGGATCTTCGACAGAAAGTCCTTCGCCCGGTCGCTACGCGGGTTGCTGAAGAACTGGTCCGGCACAGCCTCTTCGACGATGCGTCCGTCCGCCATGAAGACGACGCGGTTGGCCGCCGAACGGGCGAATCCCATCTCGTGGGTGACTACGACCATCGTCATTCCGTCACGCGCGAGCTGCTGCATGACTTCCAGGACCTCGTTGATCATCTCCGGGTCGAGAGCCGACGTCGGCTCGTCGAAGAGCATGACCTTGGGGTCCATCGCCAGCGCCCGGGCGATCGCGACACGCTGCTGCTGTCCGCCGGAGAGCTGCGCCGGGTACTTGTCCGCCTGGGCGGTGACGCCCACACGGTCGAGCAGCCCGCGTGCCTTCTCCTCAGCGGCCTTCTTGTCCGCCTTGCGGACCTTGAGCTGGCCCAGCATCACGTTTTCGAGCACCGTCTTGTGCGCGAACAGGTTGAACGACTGGAAGACCATGCCGACGTCGGCTCGCAGACGGGCGAGTGCCTTGCCCTCCTCGGGCAGCGGCTTTCCGTCGATCGTGATGGTCCCGGACTCGATCGACTCCAGGCGGTTGATCGCGCGACACAGGGTGGACTTTCCGGACCCGGAGGGTCCGATGACCACGACAACCTCACCGCGGGCGATGGTCAGATCGATGTCCTGAAGTACATGCAACGCACCGAAGTGCTTGTTGACGTTCTTCAGTACGACCAGATCATCGGTCGCGGGCAGGGCGTCCTTGGTCACCGATACTTCGGTCATCGGCCTCTAGCTCCGTCCTCCTCGGTTGCGGAGGACAGTAGTAACGCCGCACGATCAGCGTCATTACATCTGAGGGGAAATTGAGCATAACGATCCGGCGGCAAACAGACACTCTTCGTGAAGGCCGCCTCGGGCGCGTACCGGCTGCGTAACGGAAGTGGGCCGCGCCCCGAACATGCTTGACGCCGTCCGCGTCCATCGGCCTGACTGCCAGGGGACACGCGCGCGTGGCCATGACCAGCCACCGAGAACGCATGTCTATCCACCGAGAACGTACGAACGATGAACTGAAGGGGGCCGTAATGAGACTGCTCCTCGTCGAGGACGACAACCACGTCGCAGCCGCTCTGTCCGCGGTCCTCGCCCGCCACGGCTTCGCCGTCACGCACGCCCGCAGCGGCGAGGAGGCGCTCCAGGCACTCGTCCCGGAGAGCGACGGCTTCGGGGTGGTGCTCCTCGACCTCGGACTGCCCGACCAGGACGGATACGAGGTCTGCGGCAAGATCCGCAAGCGCACCAGTACACCCGTGATCATGGTCACCGCGCGCGCGGACGTACGCTCCCGGATCCACGGCCTCAACCTCGGCGCCGACGACTACGTGGTGAAGCCCTACGACACCGGGGAACTCCTCGCCCGTATCCACGCCGTCGCCCGGCGCACCGTCCCCGACGACGCGGCGACCCCCGGCGACGACGCGCTGCACCTCGGGCCCGTGCGCATCGAGCTGCCCACCCGCCAGGTCAGCGTCGACGGGTCGGTCGTCCAGCTGACCCGCAAGGAGTTCGACCTGCTGGCGCTCCTCGCCCAGCGGCCCGGAGTGGTGTTCCGGCGGGAACAGATCATCAGCGAGGTCTGGCGCACCAGCTGGGAGGGGACCGGCCGCACCCTGGAGGTGCATGTCGCCTCGCTGCGCTCCAAGCTGCGCATGCCGGCCCTGATCGAGACCGTGCGGGGCGTCGGATACCGGCTCGTCGCGCCTGCCGCCTAGCGGGTCCACGTGCGTACACGCCTTCTTCCGCTGCTCATCGTCCTGATGGCGGCCATCCTGCTCGCTCTGGGCATCCCCCTCGCCGTGAGCCTGGCGGCCGCCCAGCAGCAGAACGTGGTCGTCGACCGCATCGACGACACGGCACGCTTCGCGTCCCTGGCCCAGTTCGTGGCCGACCGCCCGGAGGGGTCACGGATCAGCACCACGGAACAGCGCCGCGAGACGCTCCAGCAGGAAGTCGGCACCTACCACAAGCTGTACGGGATCAAGGCGGGCGTCTTCTACCGCGACCACGGCATCATGGCCAACGCGCCGGGGGACTGGAACATCCCCGGGAAGGGCGAGGTGCGCGCCGCCTTCGACGAAGCGCTCCAGAGCCGCCGCAGCCATGACCCGGCGCAGGTCTGGCCGTGGCAGCGGGACCGGCTCGTCGTCGCGTCCCCCGTCGTACGGGACGGTGACGTGGTCGCGGTCGTGGTCACCGACTCGCCCACCGGGCAGATGCGTTCGAGGATCCTGCACGGCTGGCTCGTCATCGGCGCCGGAGAGGCGGCCGCGATGTTCCTCGCGCTGGGCGCCGCGCTGCGGCTGACCGGCTGGGTGCTCCTGCCCGTCCGCGTCCTCGACGCCACCACGCACGACATCGCGACCGGCCGTCTGAAGTCCCGGGTCGCCGTCGCCGGCGGACCACCGGAACTGAGACGCCTGGCCCGGTCGTTCAACGAGATGGCCGACAACGTCGAGGACGTCCTGGAGCAGCAGCGCGCCTTCGTCGCCGACGCCTCCCACCAGCTGCGCAATCCCCTGTCCGCGCTGATGCTGCGTATCGAGCTGCTCTCCCTGGAACTGCCCGAGGGCAACGAGGAGATCGCCTCGGTCCGTACGGAGGGCAAGCGCCTCGCCGAGGTCCTGGACAATCTCCTGGACCTCGCCCTCGCCGAGCACGCCGAGGTGGATCTGCGGCTCACCGACATCGGAGAGCTCACCGCCGAACGCGTGGCGTCCTGGTCGCCGGTCGCCGACGACAAGGGCGTACGGCTCGTCGGGACCTGCCCCGCCACGACCGCCTGGGTCGACCCCGTCGCACTCTCCAGCGCCCTGGACGCGGTCATCGACAACGCGCTCAAGTTCACACCCGAGGGAGAGTCCGTCGAGGTCGGGGTGGCCTCCAACGGCGAGGTCTCGACGATCGTCGTCGCCGACCGCGGACCCGGCCTGAGCGACGAGGAGCTGACCCGGGTCGGCGACCGCTTCTGGCGCTCCACCGGCCACCAGAACATCAAGGGTTCGGGCCTCGGGCTGTCGATCTCCCGGGCCCTGCTCTCCGCGGGCGGCGGCTCCATCGCTTACGCCCACCACGAGCCGCACGGCCTGAAGGTGACGGTGCAGGTCCCCCGGACGATGCCAGGGGCCTGAGCGGGCGTACAGGGCCCCTGCGGGGCCCGGTCCCAGGCCGTCGGCCGGTCGGGCCCGCCTCGGTCTGTCGTTGGTCGGTCGGGGCCCGCCCCGGTGGAGGCGCCCCCGTCCTCCGGGGCCGACCGCCTAGGGCTTGACCGAGCGGTAGTAGCGCTGCGCGCCCTCGTGCAGCTCCAGAGGGTCGGTGTAGATGGCGGTCCTCAGGTCCACGCGTTGTGCGGCGTGCACCTCGCTGCCGATGCGGTCGCGGCTCCTGATCACGGTCCGGGTCATCCCCTCGGTGAGCGTCGCGTCCGTCCCGGCCCGCGTCACCAGCAGGTTCGCCACCGCCACGGTCGGTACGGCGGCATCGTCGCGGTCCCCGCGATAGGTGTTCGCCGGCATGAGGGCCGACCGGTAGTAACTGGACCCCGCGCCCGGCTCGTGCAGCTTCGTGACCAGGTCGGCGGTGATCGGGACCAGCTTGATGTCGAAACGTTTCGAGAGTTCCGCGACGGCGCCTGTCGGGAGACCGCCGGACCAGAAGAACGCGTCGATCCTGTTCTTTTCGAGCAGGTTCGGCGCCTCCGCGATTCCGGCGGACACCGGCTTGATGTCCGTCTTCGGGTCGAGGTCGGCCGCCGCCAGCACGTGCTCCGCGATCAGGCGCACCCCGGAACCCGTCGGCCCCACCGCCACCCGCTTGCCCTTCAGCGCCGCGATGGAGTCCACGGTGGAGCTACGGGGGACGACCACGTGCACGTAGTCGTCGTAGAGCCGCGCGCAGCCGCGCAGCAGGTCCGCGCCGGGAGCGCGGTCGTTCTGGTACTTCTCGACCGCGTCGGCCGCCGCGATGGTGAAGTCGGCCTCGCCGGTGGCCACCCGCCGCACGTTCTCCTGCGAGCCCTCGCTCTGGCGCAGGTCCACGTCCAGGCGCGGCATGTCCTTGGCGAGCTCCTCCTTCAGCAGATCTCCGTACAGCTGGTACACGCCGGTCGGTGTCCCCGTGCTGATGACGACCCTGCCGCCCGGCGAGCTCTCGCCCAGGGGCAGCAGCCACCACAGGAGCAGCCCGAAGGCCACGAAGGCGGCGGCCGAACCCTGCAGGGCCCGGCGTCTGCCGATACGGGGGAGTGCCTGGAACATGTGCGCGATCCTGCCAGCTCACGGGTCCGGATGACCAGGACCGGGCCCAGGGGGTGCGCCAGGGGCCCCATGGGGCGGGACGTACTCCGGGCACCGCCTACCCTTGTCACATGAGCAGCAGCGACCGGAGCCGGGCAGTGGACCTGACCAGAACGTATGAAGTGCGCACTTACGGATGTCAGATGAACGTCCACGACTCCGAGCGGCTCTCCGGGCTGCTGGAGGACGCCGGCTACGTACGCGCTCCCGAAGGCTCCGACGGTGACGCCGACGTCGTCGTCTTCAACACGTGCGCGGTGCGGGAGAACGCCGACAACCGTCTCTACGGGAACCTCGGCAGGCTCGCGCCGATGAAGACGAAGCGTCCCGGCATGCAGATCGCCGTCGGCGGCTGCCTCGCCCAGAAGGACCGCGACACCATCGTGAAGAGGGCGCCCTGGGTGGACGTCGTCTTCGGGACGCACAACATCGGCAAGCTCCCCGTCCTCCTGGAGCGCGCCCGCGTCCAGGAGGAGGCGCAGGTCGAGATCGCCGAGTCCCTGGAGGCGTTCCCTTCGACGCTGCCGACCCGACGCGAGAGCGCGTACGCGGCCTGGGTCTCCATCTCCGTCGGCTGCAACAACACGTGCACCTTCTGCATCGTCCCGGCGCTGCGCGGCAAGGAGAAGGACCGCAGGACCGGCGACATCCTCGCCGAGATCGAGGCCCTCGTCGGCGAGGGCGTCTCCGAGATCACCCTGCTCGGGCAGAACGTCAACGCCTACGGGTCCGACATCGGCGACCGTGAGGCCTTCAGCAAGCTCCTGCGGGCCTGCGGGAAGATCGACGGCCTGGAGCGCGTGCGCTTCACCTCGCCGCACCCGCGCGACTTCACGGACGACGTCATCGCCGCGATGGCCGAGACCCCGAACGTCATGCCGCAGCTGCACATGCCGATGCAGTCCGGTTCGGACACCGTCCTGAAGGCGATGCGCCGCTCGTACCGCCAGGACCGGTACCTCGGGATCATCGACAAGGTCCGTGCCTCGATCCCGCACGCCGCGATCACCACCGACATCATCGTGGGCTTCCCCGGCGAGACCGAGGAGGACTTCGAGCAGACCCTCCACGCGGTCCGCGAGGCCCGCTTCGCGCAGGCGTTCACGTTCCAGTACTCCAAGCGGCCCGGGACCCCCGCGGCCACCATGGAGGGGCAGATCCCCAAGGAGGTCGTGCAGGAGCGCTACATGCGCCTGTCGGCCCTCCAGGAGGAGATCTCCTGGGACGAGAACAAGAAGCAGGTCGGCCGCACGCTGGAGCTCATGGTCGCCGAGGGCGAGGGCCGCAAGGACGGCGCCACGCACCGCCTCTCCGGGCGCGCCCCCGACAACCGCCTGGTGCACTTCACCAAGCCCGACGCCGAGGTGCGTCCCGGCGACGTCGTCACCGTCGAGATCACGTACGCCGCTCCGCACCACCTTCTCGCCGAAGGCGCCGCCCTGGACGTGCGCCGCACCCGCGCGGGGGACGCCTGGGAGAAGCGCAACGCGGCCGAGGCCGCGAAGCCCGTCGGCGTCATGCTGGGACTGCCGCAGATCGGCGTCCCGGAGCCGCTGCCGGTCGCCACGGGCAGTGGTTGCGGTGTGGACTGACGGCCTGGCACATTACGGGCGGGAAGGAGCATCACGTGTTGCCCTACAGAGTTGCGTTCACCGAAGAGGCTGCCCAGGTACGTGACAGCCTGCCCGCCGACCGGCGTGACGTGCTGGAGCGTGGCCTGGCCATACTGGTGACCGAGCCGCGGCACAAGCTCTCCCACTCCGTTCGCGGCGACGAGTCGACACGTGAGATCGCGTTGTCGCGCAACCTGTTCGTCGAGTACGTGATCAGCGACGGCAAACTGGTCGTTCTGGTCCTCACCGTCATCGACCTCACCGACGTGCTGATCGAGGACTGACACCCGGCCGCCGCGCGGGGTTACGCTGCCGATCATGCTTGTCGCCGCCGCCGTGTGCCCCTGCCCGCCCCTGCTCGTGCCCGACGTGGCCGCGGGGGCCGCGCCCGAACTGGACGCGGCACGTGCCGCCTGTACGGACGCCCTGGGGGTACTGGCCGCCGCCCGCCCGGACCTGCTGGTGGTCGTGGGACCCGCCGGGGAGAGCGGGCGCGGACCGCATCCCGAGGGCGCCCGCGGTTCGTTCCGCGGCTTCGGCGTCGACCTCGACGTGCGGCTCGGCGGGAACGGGACCGAGTCCACCTCCGTGCCCTCCGGACCCGTCCTGCCGCCCTCGCTGGCGGTCGCCGCCTGGCTGCTCGGCCGTACGGACTGGTCCCACGCCCCCGTCGAGGGCCTCGGCGTGGGGGAACCGCTCGCCGCCGAGCGGTGTATCGAAGCCGGGGAGCAGATCGCCGCCCGCGCGAGGAGGGTGGCGCTGCTGGTGATGGGCGACTCCAGCGCGTGCCGCACGCTCAAGGCGCCGGGCTACCTCGACGAGCGGGCGGCGGGCTTCGACGCGGAGGTCGCGCGGGCCCTGGGCACGGCGGACGTGGCCGCCCTCAAGGCCCTGGACGCCGAGCCGGCGTACGAACTCAAGGCCTCCGGCCGCGCACCCTGGCAGGTGCTCGCGGGCGCGGCACAGGGAGCCGGCCTCACCGGCACCCTGCTGTACGAGGACGCGCCGTACGGCGTCGGCTACATGGTGGCGACCTGGTCGTAGCCCGGCCCCCTCAAGGGCCGCGGGGAACGGCGCGATCAGCCACGACGGACCCGCGCCGACGAACGACCCCTGGTGACCCGCATCGCGGCCCGCGCCGGCCGCCCACGTCCGTGAGAACACGGCGGACGGCCCGGAGCCGCAATCGCTCCGGGCCGGTCCGCCGAAGTGTGGTCGCTCAGGACACCGAGGACGGCGCCGGCGGGGGCGACAGCGGCGTCACGCCACCCGTCACTTGCGTGCGCCCTCGCCGACCTCGCTGTCGGCCGCCTTCTCGCTGGACTGCTGCTTGGGGATCTCGACGGCCTCCGACCCGGCCTCACCGGATCCGGCGGACTCCTTCGACGCAGCCGCATCCGCGGTGGCATCCGCGGTCGCGGTCGAGGGGGCGGCCTCGGACCCGTCGCCCGGCCCGGCGTCGACGTCGGCGGAGGTGTCGACGGCCTCGGCTCCGGTCGCGGCCGCCGCTGCGGCCGCCGCTTCCCCGGACTCCGACTCCGACGTCGACTCCGTCGCCGATCCGGCCCCCGCCCGCGTCCCCGCTTCGGAATCGGCCTTCAGGCCGTCGCTCCGCACCTCGGCGGCCGACGCCTCCGCGGAAGCCCCCGCGGACTCCGATCCTTTGGACTCAGACCTCTCTTTGCCAAGAAGCCATGCAAAAACGCCCATTTCGTCTCCATAACCTGCTCGTGTGGGCGAAATTCCGCGTCGCCCGGTGCGTCCCATTGCGTCGCCCGGGGTCACCGGTCCTCGAAACCGGCGGCTGGAACCTCGCAACAGGCAACGACCCCGGACCTGTGCCGTCACGTAGCTCGTTCGAGAAGTGGCCCCGAGGTTTGCGAGACTGTGACGGTGAGTAGAGCAGCTCCCGCTCCGCGGGTCATCGCCGTCGTGGGTCCCACCGCGGCCGGAAAGTCCGATCTCGGCGTCCACCTGGCCCAGCGTCTCGGTGGTGAGGTCGTCAACGCAGACTCGATGCAGCTCTACCGGGGGATGGACATCGGCACCGCCAAGCTGACGCCCGAGGAGCGCGGCGGTGTTCCCCATCACCTCCTCGACATCTGGGACGTGACGGTGACGGCGAGCGTCGCCGAGTACCAGCGGCTCGCGCGCGCCCGCATCGACGCGCTGCTCGCGGAGGGCCGCTGGCCCGTCCTCGTCGGCGGTTCGGGTCTGTACGTCCGCGGTGCCGTCGACAACCTCGAATTCCCCGGTACGGATCCCGAGGTACGAGCCCGTCTTGAGGAGGAGCTCACCCTGCGGGGCTCCGGCGCCCTGCACGCCCGGCTGGCCGTCGCCGACCCCGAGGCCGCCCACGCGATCCTGCCGAGCAACGGCCGCCGTATCGTCCGGGCCCTCGAAGTCATCGAGATCACCGGCAGACCCTTCACCGCCAACCTCCCGGGCCACGACTCCGTCTACGACACCCTGCAGATCGGCGTCGACGTGGCGCGCCCCGAGCTCGACGAGCGCATCGCCCGCCGCGTGGACCGCATGTGGGAGGGCGGCCTCGGCGAGGAAGTGAGCGCACTGGAGGCGCAGGGGTTGCGCGAAGGGCGTACGGCGTCGCGCGCGCTCGGCTACCAGCAGATGCTCACGGCGCTCTCCGGGGAGTGCACCGACGACGAGGCACGGGCCGAGACCGTACGTGCCACCAAGCGCTTCGCGCGCCGTCAGGATTCCTGGTTCAGACGCGATCCACGGGTGCATTGGCTCAGTGGGGCCGCGGCGGATCTCACAGAACTTCCGCAGCTCGCGCTGGCGTTGGTCGAACGACCGGTCACAGCCTGATCACGTCCTGGCATCGGGACGCTCCGGCCGTCATCCGGGCCTCTGAGGCCGTGCCATCATCGAGCTTCGATCGACCAAGTGGAGTCCGAGTGGGGAGGGCGCGTGGCGATGGAGGCCGGCCCTCGTGACACCGCACCAGGCGCGGAGCAGAGCACCGTCACCAGTGGGGTGCACGACGCCGCACAGGACCAGCAGGACCCCGACGGGGACCGGCTGAGCCCGGACGGCCCCGACGAGATCAGCGGCGGTGTCACCGCGGACGGTCCCGAGCCCGATGAGATGTTCCCGGGGCCCGAGGTCGAGGTGGAGCTGCGTCCGCAGCGCCGCATGCGCATCTGGCAGCTCGCTCCCATCGTGAGCCTCGCCGCCCTCGGCTCCCTGATGTTCGCCTTCCCGCTGGCCTTCGACTTCGGCGACAGCGGAGCCATGATCGCCATGCTCGGCCTGCTGATCTGCTCCTGCGCCGCCGGCTGGGGAATGATGGCCGCCCGCCGCGTGGGTTACACGTGGCCCGGGCTGCCGCAGCGCGGTTCCGGCCGCCGCCCCGACTGGCGCGTCGCGATCGCGTACGCCGTCCTCGTCGGCGCGGTCGTGGTGCTCGCCGTGTGGCGCGTGGCCCGCCTGCGCTGAGGCGCTCCGAGGGCCCGCGCGGTGCGCGTCGTGCCCCCGTACGGTCGGCCCGCCGGATCGGCGGCCGGGCTGTCGCCCCGACACGCTCGCCGGACCGTCGTACCGACCCCTTACGATCGAACGATGAGCACGCGGATCGCCTTCCTCAAGGGGCACGGGACCGAGAACGACTTCGTGATCATTCCGGATCCCGAGAACACCGTCGACCTGCCCCCGGCCACCGCCGCCGCCCTGTGCGACCGCCGCGCGGGCATCGGCGGGGACGGCCTGCTGCACGTCGTACGGTCCGCCGCGCATCCCGAGGCCCGGTCGATGGCGGCCGAAGCGGAATGGTTCATGGACTACCGCAACGGCGACGGCTCGATCGCGGAGATGTGCGGCAACGGAGTGCGTGTGTTCGCCCGCTACCTCCAGCGCGCCGGACATGTGGCCGAAGGTGACATCACGGTCGCCACACGCGCGGGCGTGAAGAGCGTCCACCTCGCCAAGGAGGGCGACGTCACCGTCGGCATGGGCAGGGCGATCCTCCCCGAGGGCGACGTCACCGTGACCGTCGGCGAGCGCAGCTGGCCCGCGCGCAACGTGAACATGGGCAATCCCCACGCCGTCGCTTTCGTGGAGGATCTCGACCACGCCGGAAATCTGTACACCCCACCGCCGTTCAGCCCACTGTCCGCGTACCCGGACGGCGTGAACGTCGAGTTCGTCGTCGACCGTGGCCTTCATCACGTTGCTCTGCGTGTCCACGAGCGGGGCTCGGGCGAGACCCGCTCGTGCGGCACGGGCGCGTGTGCCGTGGCCGTGGCGGCGGCACGCAGGGACGGCGCCGACCCCACTGTGACCGGCACCCCGGCCACATACACCGTCGATGTGCCCGGTGGCCGGCTCGTGATCACCGAGCGCCCCGACGGCGAGATCGAGATGACCGGGCCCGCGGTGATCGTCGCAGAGGGTGAGATCGACACCGAATGGCTCGAAAACACGACCCCCTGAACCTTCGCTCGAATGGGTGATCCGTTTCACGCTCGGCGAGAGGCGGTCGGTCGGGCGTGATGGGCTCGGTAGCATCAAGGACCGGCCCGGACGGGGGAACGACGCCATCCCCAGAGCCGCGTACGCCATGGGGCGCCCCGTCCGCCGGTCAACGCAGCCGGAGGTGCCCATGAGTGCGGAGGCCACGAACCCCGCGACGCCCGGCCCCATCACGCCCGCGGTACAGCGCAGGCGGGGCCGCCCCCGGATCGATCTGCGGCGCCTCGGCCGGGCCGCTCTCCTGGGGCCCACGGCCCGCGACCGGCTGCCCGACGCGATCGGCCATGTGGTCGAGGCCCACCGGGCCCACTACCCCGACGCCGACCTGGACCCGCTGCGCCGCGCCTACGTCCTCGCCGAGTCCTCGCACCGCGGCCAGATGCGCAAGAGCGGCGAGCCGTACATCACGCACCCGCTCGCCGTGACGCTGATCCTCGCCGAACTCGGCGCGGAGACCACGACGTTGACCGCCTCCCTGCTCCACGACACCGTCGAGGACACGGAGGTGACGCTCGACCAGGTGCGCGAGGAGTTCGGCGAGGAGGTCCGCTATCTCGTCGACGGCGTGACGAAGCTGGAGAAGGTCGACTACGGGGCGGCGGCCGAGCCCGAGACCTTCCGCAAGATGCTCGTCGCCACCGGCAGTGACGTGCGCGTGATGTCGATCAAGCTCGCCGACCGGCTGCACAACATGCGCACCCTCGGAGTCATGCGTCCCGAGAAGCAGGAGCGCATCGCCAAGGTCACCAAGGACGTCCTGATCCCGCTCGCCGAGCGCCTGGGCGTCCAGGCGCTCAAGACCGAGCTGGAGGATCTCGTCTTCGCGATCCTGCGCCCCGAGGAGTACGCCCACACCCGCGAGCTCATCGTCAAGAACTCCTCGCGCACCGACGACCCCCTGGCCGAGATCGCCGAAGAGGTGCGCGGGGTCCTGCGCGAGGCCGGCCTGCAGGCCGAAGTCCTCATCAGGCCACGGCACTTCGTGTCCGTGCACCGCGTCTCGCGCAAGCGCGGCGAGATGCGCGGCGCCGACTTCGGCCGCCTGCTGGTCCTCGTCAACGAGGACGCCGACTGTTACGGGGTCCTCGGCGAACTGCACACCTGCCTCACCCCGGTGGTCTCGGAGTTCAAGGACTTCATCGCCGTTCCCAAGTTCAACCTGTACCAGTCGCTGCACACCGCCGTGGCCCGCCCCGACGGGCAGGTCGCCGAGGTCCTCATCCGTACGCACCAGATGCACAAGGTCGCCGAGGCCGGTGTCATCGCGCTCGGCAATCCGTACGCCACTCCCGCGGATCCCGCCGAGGAGCAGACCGACGGCGACGGCTCCCGTCCCGCCGACGGGGAGCGCGCCGACCCCACCCGTCCCGGCTGGCTGTCCCGTCTCCTCGACTGGCAGGAGGCCGCGCCGGACCCCGACACGTTCTGGTCCACGCTCCGCGACGACCTCGCCCAGGACCGGGAGATCACCGTCTTCCGCCCCGACGGGGGCACGCTCGGGCTGCCCGCGGGCGCCAGCTGTGTGGACGCCGCCTACGCCCAGTACGGCGAGGACGCGCACGCCTGTATCGGCGTCCGGGTCAACGGCCGCCTGGCGAGGCTGAGCACGGTCCTGAAGGACGGCGACACGGTCCAGCTGCTGATGGGCCAGGACCCGGCCTCGGAGCCCTCCAGGGAGTGGCTGGAGCACGCGCACACGCCCGTCGCGCGGATCGCCATCACCCGCTGGCTGGCCGCGCACCCGGCGTCGGACACCGCGTCCGAGGCCCCCGCCGAGACCCGCCGCCCGTCCGCGGACGGGCCCGCCGCCCGTCCGGCCGCCGCGGACGTCGTCGTCGACCGGCCCGGCGCGACCGTACGCGTCGCGGGCTGTTGTACGCCCGTACCGCCCGACGCGATCACCGGGTTCTCCGTACGCGGGGGAGTGGTGACCGTGCACCGCGTCGAGTGCGCCGCGGTGGAGCGTATGAAGAGCGCGGGGCGCGCGGAGGTCGACGTGCGCTGGGGTGACACCAGCGAGTGCCGCGTCACGCTCTTCGCCGAGTCCTTCGGCCGGCCCCATCTGCTCGCCGACCTCACCGAAGCCATCGCCCTTGAGGGCGTCGCCATCGTCTCGGCGACCGTCGAACCGCCCAGCCAGCAGCGCGTACGCCACACGTACACGCTCCAGCTCCCGGACGCCGCACACCTCCCCGCCCTCATGCGAGCGATGCGCAACGTCCCGGGAGTCTTCGACGTAAGCCGAGCCCACCACCAGTCGACGACTCCGTAGAGCCCCATCACCCCTCGCACCCATGGGCCGTAGGCCCTAGGGGCGCGGGGAACGGCGCAATCTTTTGTCTTTAGGGGCGCGGGGAACGGCGCAGTCTTTCGTCTTTAGGGGCGCGGGGAACGGCGCAATCGGTTGCCTTCAAGGGGCGCGGGGAACGGCGCGACCAGCCACGACGAACCCGCACCCGACAACCAACCGCCCCCGGCCAGGGGACTGGTGGCCCCAAATAGTCACACGAAGGGGCCGTCCGAGTGGCCCCCATGCGAGTCGGCACCGCCGACCCCCCACGCGCTGATAGCCGTGGTCCATGCTGCGCACCCGCACAACGCCCCCCGCAACCCCCCACACCGGGCCCCCCGGCCCCGACGCCTCCCGGCGACGACGGCTCAGGACCGCACTCATCGCCTCCGCCGCGTCCGTCTGCCTCATCGCCGCGAGCGCCCCCGCCCCCTCACCGCTCGGTATCGGCGACCGCCTCTTCCCCCACCTGGGCAACCCCGGGTACGACGTCACGGCGTACGACCTGGCCTTCACCTATTCCGGCAGCAACACCGAGCCCCTGCCGGCCGTCACCGTCATCGACGCCCGCACGACGGACTGGCTGGAGCAGATCAATCTTGACTACTCGCACGGAACGGTGCGATCCGTCGAGGTGGACGGTGAGCCCGCGGAGTTCCGGAGCGCCGGCGAGGACCTGGTCGTCACACCCGACGAATCCCTGCCGCCGGGCATCCCGGTGCGGATCACCGTGCGCCACGACAGCAACCCGGTCTCCACGAAGGACCAGCAGAGCGGCTGGGTGCCCACCAAGGACGGGCTCGCGATGGCCAACCAGGCCGACGCCGGACACCGCGTCTTCCCCGGCAACGACCACCCCTCGGACAAGGCGATGTTCACCATCCGGGTCACCGCCCCCGACGGCTACACGGCCGTCGCCAACGGTCTCCCCGTAGGACAGACCCGCCGCGCCGCGGGCACCACCTGGACCTACCGCACCGAGCACCCCATGGCCACCGAACTGGCCCAGGTGTCCATCGGCCGCTCCTCCGTGGTGCGCCGGAACGGCCCCGACGGCCTGCCCGTACGCGACGTGGTGCCCACCAAGGACCGCAAGGTGCTGGAACCGTGGCTCGCGAAGACGCCCGACCAGATCGCCTGGATGCAGGAGAAGGTCGGCGACTACCCCTTCGAGACGTACGGGCTGCTCATCGCCGAGGCACGTACCGGATTCGAACTGGAGACACAGACCCTGTCCCTCTTCGAGAGGGAGCTCTTCACCCGGTCCGAGTACCCGAAGTGGTACGTCGAGTCGATCATGGTGCACGAGCTGGCCCACCAGTGGTTCGGCGACAGCGTCTCCCCGCGCACCTGGTCCGACCTGTGGCTCAACGAAGGACACGCCACCTGGTACGAGGCCCTCCACGCCGAGGAGAAGGCCGACCGGCCCATGGAGGCCCGGATGAAGGCCGCCTACCGGTCGTCCGACACCTGGCGCAGGGCCGGCGGCCCGCCCGCCGCCCCGAAGGCGGCCGAGCCCGGCGAGAAGCTCAGCATCTTCCGGCCGAACGTCTACGACGGCAGCGCCCTCGTCCTGTACGCGCTGCGCGAGGAGATCGGCCGGCCCGCCTTCGAGCGGCTGGAGCGCGCCTGGGTGAGCACCCACCACGACGGTGTCGCCGACACGGCGGACTTCGAGCGCCTCGCCACGGGCATCGCCGGCCGCGACCTGAGCGGCTTCTTCAAGGAATGGCTCTACGCGGAGAAGACCCCGCCCATGCCGGGACACCCCGACTGGCGCAGTTCGGCGCCCGCCGGGAAGAGCGCGAAGCGCGCCCGGTAGCCCCCGGCAAGGCCCGGGAATTCGAGTGACGAGACGGGGCGTGCCGTGCGAACATCTTCACGTCGACGACACTTCAGGTCGGCGGCACGGCCCTTTGGCCCCGGGCGGGAATCTCCCGGCGGCCCCGGACGTTCTGCTGAGTGACGGGCGGAGTCCGTCACCTCGGTAACCCATCGACGTAAGGACCCAATGACCTCCTCTTCTTCCCCTTCCCAGGACACCCAGAGCGTTGAGCAGAACCACCCCGACGGTCTTCGGGCCGATGCCCTGATGGAAGAGGACGTCGCCTGGAGCCACGAGGTCGACGGAGAGCGGGACGGCGACCAGCTCGACCGTTCCGAGCGTGCGGCCCTGCGCCGCGTCGCGGGACTCTCCACCGAGCTTGAGGACGTCACCGAGGTCGAGTACCGACAGCTCCGTCTGGAGCGGGTGGTCCTCGTCGGTGTGTGGACCTCAGGGACCGCGACCGACGCGGACAACTCACTGGCCGAGCTGGCCGCCCTCGCGGAGACCGCGGGAGCGCTCGTGCTCGACGGAGTCATCCAGCGCCGGGACAAGCCGGACGCGGCCACGTACATCGGTTCCGGCAAGGCCAACGAGCTGCGGGACATCGTGCTCGAAACCGGCGCGGACACCGTCATCTGTGACGGTGAGCTCTCGCCGGGCCAGCTCATCCACCTCGAAGACGTCGTCAAGGTCAAGGTCATCGACCGTACGGCCCTGATCCTCGACATCTTCGCCCAGCACGCCAAGTCCCGGGAGGGCAAGGCGCAGGTCGCTCTCGCGCAGATGCAGTACATGCTGCCGAGGCTCCGCGGCTGGGGTCAGTCGCTGTCCCGTCAGATGGGCGGCGGCGCGGGCGGCGGTCTCGCCACCCGTGGTCCCGGTGAGACCAAGATCGAGACGGACCGGCGCCGTATCCGCGAGAAGATGGCGAAGATGCGCCGGGAGATCGCGGACATGAAGACCGGCCGCGACATCAAGCGCCAGGAGCGCCGTCGCAACAAGGTGCCCTCGGTCGCGATCGCCGGCTACACCAATGCCGGCAAGTCCTCGCTGCTCAACCGCCTCACGGGCGCGGGCGTACTCGTCGAGAACTCGCTGTTCGCGACCCTCGACCCGACCGTGCGCCGGGCCGAGACCCCGAGCGGGCGGCTGTACACGCTGGCGGACACCGTCGGCTTCGTACGGCATCTGCCGCACCACCTCGTCGAGGCGTTCCGCTCCACGATGGAGGAGGTCGGCGACTCCGACCTGATCCTGCACGTGGTGGACGGTTCGCACCCGGCGCCGGAGGAGCAGCTGGCCGCCGTGCGCGAGGTCGTCCGTGACGTGGGCGCCACCAAGGTGCCCGAGATCGTGGTGATCAACAAGGCGGACGCGGCCGACCCGCTGGTGCTCCAGCGGCTGATGCGCAACGAGAAGCGTTCCATCGCGGTCTCGGCCCGTACCGGCCAGGGCATCGCGGAGCTGCTCGCGCTCATCGACGTCGAACTGCCGCACCCCTCGGTCGAGCTGGAGGCCCTCGTGCCCTACACGCTCGGCCGGCTCGTCGCGCGGGCCCACTCCGACGGTGAGGTCCTCTCCGAGGAGCACACCCCGGAGGGCACCCTGCTGAAGGTGCGGGTGCACGAGGAACTGGCGGCGGAGCTCGCTCCGTACGTCCCGGCTCCCGCGGCCTGATCACCGCAAGCCGACAGAAGGCCCGCCCCCTCTCGCAGGGGGCGGGCCTTCGTCGTACGTGCTGACGCGTGCGGTGCGGGCAGGTACGGCGGCTACTTGGCGCCGTACTCCTCGCTCATGTTGTCGTAGATGGCCTTCGCGCCCTTGCCCAGCTGCGGGCCCGCCAGCCAGGTGCTGTCGGTCGGGCCGATCGACGTGTTCGAGACGAGCACGGTCCTGCCGTCGACGACGCGGAACCAGCCGCCGCCGGACGAACCACCGGTCATCGTGCACCCGATGCGGTACATGGTCGGCAGCGCCGGGCTGAGCGAGAGCCGGCCCGGCCGGTCGACGCACCTGTGCATGATCAGACCGTCGAACGGTTGCGCGGCCGGGTAGCCCCAGGCTCCCATCGTGCCCGCGTTCGCGACGGCGGGCGTGGAGAAGTCGACGTCCAGCGCGGTGCCGACCGTCTCCTCAAGGGACTTGGAGCCGGACTCCGGCTTCACGTGCAGTACCGCGTAGTCGTACGGGGCACCCTCGCCGCCCGACTCAGAGCCGCCCGCGATCCATTCGTCGGAGGTCGAGGCCCAGTCCGCCCAGAACTGGCCGTACGGGGCGATCTCCTCCTGCGTGGCGTCGCCCAGCTCGGCCTCGGTCTTGCCGAGGTCGTTGTAGGCGGGCACGAAGGCGATGTTGCGGTACCAGCCGCCGCCACCGCCGGCGTGCACACAGTGGCCCGCGGTCCACACGAGGTTGGACTTGCCCGGGTTGCGCGGATCCTTCACGACCGTCCCGGAGCAGACCATCGAGCCCTCGGGGGAGTCGAAGAAGACCTTCCCGACCGGGGCGGCGTTGTCGTGGTACGGAGTCTTCTCACGCGCCGCGGTGACCGGGGCGGGCGCCGGGTCGCTGACGCCCTGCTCGGCCGCCGCGTCCTTCGTGGAGATCGTCTTGGCCGGGTCCTCGGCGGACGTCATCCGCTCGGGCTTCCAGAGGCCCTCGATCACCGGGTTGACGAAGTCCTGGGCCTCACTGAGCCACTTGTCCCTGTCCCAGTTCTTCCACTCGCCGTCCTTCCAGTCGTCGACATCGATGCCGTGCTCCTTGAGCCTGTCGGCGATGTCGGCCGGAATTTCGATCTTGTCGGAACCGGAGGACTCGGAACCCGTGGCAGCCGGCTTGTCGGCGGCCTTGTCGTCCTCCGAGTCACAGGCGGTGCCGGTCAGTGCCAGGGCCGCGGCGAGTCCGGCGGCGGCGATGAAGCGGCCCCGCCCGCGACTTTCCGCGAAGGACGGACGTGTGGAACGCATGGTGTTGTCTACCCCCGATAGAACGTGCTTCTCTCTCATGCGGCTCAGGCACATACGGGTCGGCCGCGGAGAACACCGATGAGGCGCTCCGCGGTGCCCGTGCCACCGCGACATCCCACTATGCCCGGGGAGTCGGGGACGAACGGCGGCCGAGCGGTGAAAATTTCCGTGAGGCCCACCCTGCCGCCGTCCGTCCCCCTGCCGCTACCGCTGCGCCGCGTACTTCTTGCTCACCGCGTCGTAGATCCCCTTGGCCTCCGAGCCCAGGTGCGGACCCGCCAGCCAGCCCGCGGTCACCGGGCCGATCGAGGTGTTGGAGACCAGCGCGGGAGCGCCGTCCGAGCCCGTGGCGACCCAGCCGCCGCCCGAGGAACCACCGGTCATGGTGCATCCGATGCGGTACATCGTCGGGTTGGACCTGACGATCGAGAGCCGGCCCGGCTTGTCCGTGCACTGGTACATGGTCTCCCCGTCGAACGGCTTCGCCGCCGGGTAACCGGTCGCGGTGATGTCCCCGACCTCGGACACGGCCGGGGCGTTGAAATCGACCGGGAGCGCCGAACCGACCGTCTCCTCCAGGGACTTGCCGTCCCCGCCCTTCTCCGGCGTCACATGGATGACGGCGAAGTCGTGCGAGGCACCGTCGCCGCCCGTCGGGCCGCCCTGCTCGATCCACTGGTCCGAGGTCTGCGCCCAGTTGCCCCACCAGACACCGTACGGAGCTACCTGCTCCTTGGTCGCGCCCGCGATCTCGGTGGCCGACATGGCGCTGTCGTTGTACGAGGGCACGAAGGCGATGTTGCGGTACCAGCCGCCCTTCGCGCCGGCGTGCACACAGTGGCCCGCGGTCCACACGAGGTTGGACTTGCCCGGGTGGGCCGGGTCCTCGACCACGGTCGCCGAGCAGACCATCGTGCCCTCGGGGGAGTCGAAGAACACCTTGCCCGCCTCGGGCACGTTCTCGTGGTAACCCGCCGGAACGGCCTGCGCCTCCACGGGCGCCGGCTCGGGGTCGGTCACGCCCTGGTCACCCGACAGGTCGTTCTCGTCGACACCCTTGCCCTGGTCCGGGTCCTCGGCCTCGCGCATACGGTCCGGGTCCCACAGGTCCTTGATGATCGGGTTGATGTAGTCGCCTGCCTCGCGCAGCCAGTCGTCCTTGTCCCAGTTCTTCCACTCACCGCCCTTCCACTTGTCGATGTCGATCCCGCGCTCCTTGAGCCGGTCCTTGATGTCGTCCGGGATCTGGATCTTGCCGTCGCCGACCGAGGCGGCCGATGTCTGGGCGGCGGCGTCGGCGTCCCCACCGGAGTCGCATGCGGTGGCGGTCAGCGCGAGCACGGTGGCCAGCCCGACCGCGGCGAACACGGGGGAGGTTCTGCGGCGCGGGCTCCCCCCTCGACGGGCGGTGAAGAGCGGGCGTATCGGTCGCATGGTGTGACTCCCCCTGGAGGTGAACGAACAACTCTGTGCTGCCACATGGGACTTCGCACGGATCCGGGGACCCGTACGTACCCGATGTGGACCGCGGGCGCTGATCAGCGAGGACCGCCGAACGGCACCACAGACTATGCCGTTGCTGTGGGGGACTTCCGACGGGCCCGCAACGGTTCCGTCACGGCGTGGATCTCAAGTCCGCCGTTGCCCCGCGCGGTCCTCGTCGTTGGTACGTACGGGGGACGTTCCGGCTGCGTTCATCCCTCTGCCGCCTCCCATCGGGCGGACCGGCAACTCGCCCCTGGACAGCGTGGACAGCGGGAGGACGACAGACGTGGCTGTGACGGAGTCCGCGCCCGAGGCGGCGCCCGCGACGCAGGAAGCGGCGGGCGCGCGCACGCGGCATGAGAACGGGACGGCGCGCACGGCGCACGAGAACGCGCGAGCGCGCGCGGCGCAAGAGGGCATCCTGCGGCGGCAGTCGGCGCGCGAGTCGGCGGCGCGCACCTACGCGCGCGCCCTGCCGATCGTCCCCGTGCGGGCGCGCGGACTGACGATCGAGGGCGCCGACGGAAGCCGCTATCTCGACTGCCTCTCGGGCGCGGGCACGCTGGCCCTCGGCCACAACCACCCGGTCGTCCTGGAGGCCATCCGGAAGGTCCTCGACTCGGGGGCCCCGCTGCACGTCCTCGACCTGGCCACACCCGTCAAGGACGCCTTCACCACCGAACTGTTCCGCACCCTGCCGCCCGGCCTCGCCGACCGCGCGCGCGTGCAGTTCTGCGGTCCCGCCGGTACGGACGCCGTGGAGGCCGCGCTGAAACTGGTGCGCACCGCGACCGGCCGCAGCGGGATTCTCGCCTTCACCGGCGCCTACCACGGGATGACCGCGGGGGCGCTCGCGGTATCCGGAGGCGCCCCCGACGTACGGGTGACGCGCCTGCCCTATCCGCAGGACTACCGCTGCCCGTTCGGCGTCGGGGGCGGCCATGGGGCCGAACTCGCCGCGCGCTGGACGCGGTCCGTCCTCGACGACCCGAGATCCGGGGTGCCGAGACCCGCGGGCATGATCCTCGAACCGGTGCAGGGCGAGGGCGGAGTGATTCCGGCCCGCGACGACTGGATGCGGCGGATGCGGGAGATCACCGAGGCACGCTCCATTCCGCTGATCGCCGACGAGGTGCAGACGGGGGTCGGGCGGACCGGCACCTTCTGGGCGGTCGGGCACAGCGGCGTCACACCCGACGTGATGGTCCTGTCCAAGGCCATCGGCGGCAGTCTGCCGCTGGCCGTCGTCGTCTACCGCGACGACCTCGACGTATGGGAACCGGGCGCCCACGCCGGCACGTTCCGCGGCAACCAACTCGCCATGGCCGCGGGCGCCGCGACCCTCGCGTACGTCCGGGAGAACGGACTCGCCGAGCGCGCCGCCGCGCTGGGCGACCGCATGATCACCCAACTCCGGACCCTGGAGACCGACTTCGGCTGCGTCGGGGAGGTGCGTGGCCGAGGCCTGATGATCGGCGTCGAGTTCGTGGACCCCGAGAAGCCGTCCGCGGATCCCGGAGGACCTCCTCCCGCCGCGCCCGCGCCGGCGGCCGCGGTCCAGCGCGAATGCCTGCGGCGCGGACTGATCGTGGAACTGGGCGGTCGGCACTCCAGCGTGGTGCGGCTGCTCCCACCGCTCACGATCACCGACGAGCAGGCGACGGCGGTGCTCGACCGGCTCGCGGACGCGGTGGCGGAGGTGGCGGCGACGCAGGTGGTGCCGGCGACGGAGGCGACAGCGGAGAGGGCGAAGGCGCCCACCGGCCCACGCGTCACGGACGCCCGACGACCGCCGTCCGAGCACCTCGTACGGACCGAGCGCACCGCGTATCCCGACCGGACTGAGCACCCGGAGCGGACCGAGCATGTCGAACAGGGCGAGCGCGCCGGGTAGGGCGGCCTGCTCGTTGGAGGGCCTGGGCCGGGGTCCGGAGGTGGACGTCTCCCCGGCCGCAACCGCCAGGCATCACCGGGCCGCACCCACCGCCTCCCCGCCCCGACCAGGAAACGAACAGGTACCACCTATGCCGGAACAGCCGCGTTTCGTCGCCGTACGAACCTGAACCACCCCCGAGGAACCCTCTTGAACGCTAGCCCCGCACCCGACGGCAGCCCCCACGCCCACGAGCGAGCAGCCCGCCGCACGCAGGTCTCGCAAGGGCAGGAGGCCGAATCGGTCCCCCGGCAGAAGGGAGGGTCCGGGAAATCCGAAGCGCTGTTCGGCGCCACCACCGATCTGCTGGAACACCCCGACCCGCACACCGCCGCCCAGGCCGCGGCCGTGGAGAACCTGCTGCGCTGCTGGGTACGCGAGCACGACCTCGCCGCTCCTGCCGACGGCGCCCTGCGCATTCCCCTCCCGGCCAGTGGCACGGCCCTTGTCGTCCCGGTCCAGTACTGGTCCCCCACGGGGTGGCACCGGCTGGGCCCTCCCCATCTCTCCGGCGCCCCGGACCAGGCACCTCCCACCGACGCCGTCACGCTCGCCGCCCTACTGGGCCGCGAGACCCCGATGCAGGGGCCCCCGACAGCGCCCGCCGGCTCCGCCCCGGCGCACGTGTCCACTGAGGCGACCACCTCCGTCGCCCCGGGGGCGGCCGTCGGGCCCCAGGCCCCGATCGACGGCGGTGACCTGGTCGGCCGGGTCGCGGACTCCCTGCGACGGACCGTCGTGTTCATCACGGACCGCAGGGAGAACCCCGCCGACGGCCCCGACCTCTTCCTCTCCGCAGAACAGTCACTGCTGCTCGGCCATCCGCTCCACCCCACCCCGAAGAGCCGCGAAGGACTCACCGGCGTCGAAACCCGGCTCTACTCGCCCGAGTCGCGCGGCTCGTTCGTCCTGTACTGGATGGCTGTCGCCCCCTCCGTTCTCGCCACCGACTCGGCGTGGACCGAGCGAGGCCGGCCCGTACCCGCGCAACAGCTGACCTCCCGGCTCGCCGGCCCCGGGATGCGCCTGCCCGACGGCCATGCCGCGCTGCCGATGCACCCCTGGCAGCTCCGAGAAGTCCTCCGGCGCCCGGAGACCGCGAAACTCCTGGACGCCGGACTGCTTCGGGACCTCGGCCCCCACGGCTCCCCGTGGCACCCCACCTCCTCCGTGCGCACCCTCTACCGCTCCGGTGCGCCCGCGATGCTGAAGCTGTCGCTGGGCCTGCGCATCACCAACTCCCGCCGGGAGAACCTCCGCAAGGAATTCCACCGAGGGGTCGAGGTCCACCGCCTGCTGCGGGCCGGTCTCGCCGAACAGTGGCAGGCGGTCCATCCGGGCTTCGACATCGTGCGCGACCCCGCGTGGCTCGCGGTGAACGACCCCGACGGCACCCCGGTGACCGGCCTCGACGTGATGATCCGCCACAACCCGTTCACGCCGACCGACGACGTCTCCTGCATCGCGGGGCTCGTCTCGCCCAGGCCCTGGGTGACGTCCACCACGCAACGGCACCCCGAGCCGAACAGGTCCACGACCCGGTCCCGGCTCACCGAGATCGTCACCCGGCTCGCCGGACGCACGGGCAGGCCGCGTGGAGCCGTCGCCGCGGAGTGGTTCCTGCGCTACCTCGAACACGTCGTCCGCCCCGTCCTCTGGCTGGACGGCGAGGCCGGCATCGCGCTGGAGGCGCACCAGCAGAACACCTTGATCCTGCTGGACCGGGACGGCTGGCCCAGGGGTGGCCGCTACCGCGACAACCAGGGCTACTACTTCCGCGAGTCCCGGCGCGCGGAACTGGACAAGCGACTGCCCGGCATCGGCGAGCGCAGCGACACCTTCGTCCCCGACGCGGTCACCGACGAACGGTTCGCCTACTACCTCGCCATCAACAACGTGCTCGGCCTGATCGGCGCCTTCGGCTCCCAACGCCTCGCCGAAGAGCGCCTGTTGCTGGCCGCCTTCCGCCGCTTCCTCACCAACGTCGCCTCCGGTCCTGCCCGGCTGCGAACCACCCTGCCCGCCCACCTGCTCGACTCACCCGTCCTGCGCTGCAAGGCCAACCTGCTGACCCGGCTGCACGGCCTCGACGAGCTCGTCGGCCCGGTCGACACCCAGTCCGTCTACGTCACCATCGCCAACCCCCTTCATTCCTGAGGAACATGCCCCACCCCGTCTCCTGAGAGGAGCGTCGCCGTGCCTCCCACCGATGCGAGCACCGACGCCGACGTCGACGCAGATGCCGACACCGCCCACCGCACCGGCGCCCGTAGCGATACGGGTCCTGCCGCGGACGTCGAGGACACCCTCGACCTGCGCCTGCCCGACGAACTCCTCGCGCTCTTCGCGAAGAACGCCCAGGCAGCCGGAGCAACCGGCGCGGCGGGAGCAGCGGGAGCAGACGGAGCTGCGGGAACGGCTGAAGCACCCGGAGCTGCGGGAGCGGCCGCAGCGGCCGGGGGCGCCGGATCAGCCACGGCGTGGAGCGAGCGGAGCGGCGGCGAACACCGCGACTGGCAGCCAGGTGGCGGGGGCGGTGGCGGGCGCGGCGGCGGGGGTGGCAGTGAACGGGACGGTGGGAGGACGCGCCCGGCGGAGTATGAGGTGCGGGCCGCCCCCGCCGGTGATGACCTGCTCGACCGCGTCGGTGACTGGGGGCGGACAGCCACTCCCGTGGGCGTCTTCCACCTGATCCCCGTACACGTCGACCGTGACCTTCCGCTCATCAGCCGCTGGATGAACGACCCTGCCGTGGCCGCCTTCTGGGAGCTCTCCGGCCCCGGGACGGCGACCGAGGACCATCTGCGCGCCCAGCTGGACGGCGACGGACGCAGCGTCCCCTGTCTCGGCATGCTGGACGGCACACCGATGAGCTACTGGGAGATCTACCGCGCGGATCTCGACCCCCTGGCCCGCCACTACCCGGCCCGCCTCCACGACACAGGGATCCACCTCCTCATCGGTGGCGTCGCCCATCGCGGGCGGGGACTCGGCACGATCCTGCTCCGTGCCGTCTCCGACCTCGTCCTCGACCGGCGCCCCTCCTGCGCACGGGTCGTCGCGGAGCCCGACCTTCGCAACACCCCCTCCGTGTCCGCCTTCCTGAGCGCCGGATTCCGGTTCTCCGCCGAGGTCGATCTGCCCGACAAGAAGGCAGCCCTCATGGTCCGGGACCGGGCCCTGCGCGATCTGTTGTAGCGCCGTCGCTCCCAGTACACCGCTCGTCCCCATCAGGTTCCCAGCCGAGGAGTCCCTGTGCCGAACTCGTCCGCCGCCCCGGCTCCCGGAGAGCCGTCACGCCTCTACGGTCCGCCTGAACTGAGCCCGGCACGATGGGAGGAAGCGGGGCGCCGCCTGCTCGCGAAGATGATCGGCGAGTTCGCGTACGAGGAGATCCTCCGGCCTGAGCCGGCCGTGCACCGTACCGGCACCACGGCGGCGGCCGGTTCTCCTTCCCGTCCCTCCGGCGCCGCGGCGCCCGTCGCGTCCCAGGGCACCAGAGGAGACGATTCGCCTCCCGTCACGGACGCCCGCAGACCGCCGACCTCGCCGTCCGTCCTCGGGCCACAGGACTCGGGCGAGCGCTCCTACACACTCCGCCTCGACGCCGGTGGCGTCCTGGCCTTCCGCGCCCGCCGCGGCGCCTACGACAGCTGGCGAGTGGACCCGTCGTCACTCACCCTGACCGAGGGAGCCGGCGGAGCCGCACGGCCCGCCGCGACCCCGCGCACCACCGCCCCCGTGGAACCCGTCGGCCCCGGCGCAGTCCCGCATCAGCGGCCCTACACCGACCCTCTCGACTTCCTCACCCGCGCCCGTGCCGCTCTCGACCTCGACGGCGCCACCCTCGGCCACGTCATCCGCGAGCTGTCCACCACACTCGCCGCGGACGCCCGGCTGGACCACACCGCGCTCCCGGCCGCCCGCCTCGCCGATCTCGGATACGCGGAGCTGGAAGGCCACCAGACAGGTCACCCCTGGATCGTCCTCAACAAGGGCCGGCTCGGCTTCTCGGCCACGGACGCCGCCCAGTGGGCGCCCGAGGGGCGAAGGGCGACAGTCCTGCCGTGGATCGCCGTGCACACCTCGCTCGCCACCTACCGGGGCGTTCAGGGTCTGGACAGCGCGGACCAGCTCTACGCGCGCGAGCTCGACCCCGCCGTCCGCACGTCCTACGACACGGCACTGCGCGCGCGGGGGCTCACTCCGGAGTCGTACCTCTATCTGCCCGTGCACCCCTGGCAGTGGAACGACGTCGTGCTGCCGCTCTTCGCGCCCTCCGTCGCCGCGGGAGCCATCGTCCCCCTGCCCCCGGACGGCGACCTCCGTCTGCCCCAGCAGTCGATCCGCACGTTCCTGAACACCTCCCGTCCGGACCGGCACACCGTGAAACTGCCGCTGTCCGTGCTCAACACCCTGGTGTGGCGCGGGCTCCCGACGGAACGGACGCTCGCGGCCCCCGCCGTCACCGCCTGGATGCACGGGCTGCGCGACACCGATCCCTTCCTGCACGACACCTGCGGGGTGATCCTGCTGGGCGAGGTCGCGTCCGTGACGGTCGGGCACCCCGTGTACGACGCGCTGCCGGAAGTCCCGTACCAATACAAGGAACTGCTCGGCGCGATCTGGCGCGAGCCGCTCTCCCGTCACCTCGCGCCCGGCGAACGCGCCCGTACGCTCGCCGCCCTCCTGCACACCGACCCCGAGGGCCGTGCCTTCGCGGCGGAGCTCGTCGAGCGCTCGGGCCTCGAACCCCGCAGCTGGCTGCGTTGCCTCTTCACCGCGCTGCTGCCGCCCCTGCTGCACTTCCTCTATCGCTACGGCACTGTGTTCAGCCCACACGGCGAGAACGCGATCGTTGTCTTCGACGACCATGACGTACCGGTGCGGCTCGCGGTGAAGGACTTCGTGGACGACGTGAACGTGAGCGCCGAACGGCTCCCCGAACACGCCTCCATGCCCGACGACGTACGGGCCGTGCTGCTCACGGAACCGGCCGCCTTCCTCACCCAGTTCATCCACTCCGGGCTCTTCGTCGGAGTCTTCCGCTACCTGGCCCCGCTGTGCCAGGAGCAACTGGGCGTCTCCGAGGACGAGTTCTGGTCACTCGTCCGGGCAGAGATCCTCCGGCACCACAGGCGCTTCCCGGAGCTCAAGGACCGCTACGAAACGTTCGACCTGCTCACTCCCCGTATCGAGCGGCTCTGCCTCAACCGCAACCGGTTGCACCTCGACGGCTACCGGGACCGGCCGCAGCGCCCGCACGCCGCCGTGCACGGGACCGTCCCCAACCCGCTGCACCAGTCGTGACCCCCCACCGCGTCCCCCGCCAGGTCACCGCCCGTGCACGCGTCCTGATCACGTCCCCCTCCGCCGCCGCGATCACCCGGTTGTCGGTGCCGACCCGTAGGGTGGTCGGGCTATGACAGAGCCCTCACTCCCCGAACTCCTGCATGCCGCCGTCACAGCCGTCGGCGGTACGGAGCGCCCTGGCCAGGTGACCATGGCCGAATCCGTCGCGCAGGCCATCGACGACGGTTCCCATCTGCTGGTCCAGGCCGGCACCGGCACCGGTAAATCGCTCGGCTACCTCGTTCCCGCGCTGGCGCACGGGGAGCGGGTCGTCGTGGCGACCGCCACCCTGGCGCTCCAGCGGCAGCTCGTGGAGCGGGACCTGCCGCGCACGGTGGACGCCCTGCATCCGCTGCTGCGCCGACGCCCCGAGTTCGCGATGCTCAAGGGCCGGTCGAACTACCTGTGCCTGCACCGCCTGCACGAGGGGGCCCCGCAGGACGAGGAGGAGGGACTCTTCGACCAGTTCGAGGCTGCCGCGCCCACCAGCAAGCTGGGGCAGGACCTGCTGCGCCTGCGGGAGTGGTCGGACGAGACCGAGACGGGGGACCGCGACAACCTCACCCCCGGTGTCTCGGACCGGGCCTGGTCGCAGATCTCCGTCTCTTCCAGGGAATGCCTCGGCGCCTCGAAGTGCGCCTACGGAGCGGAGTGTTTCGCCGAGGCCGCCCGGGAGCGCGCCAAGCTCGCCGATGTCGTCGTCACCAATCACGCGCTGCTGGCGATCGACGCCATCGAAGGCGCCCCCGTGCTCCCGCAGCACGAGGTGCTGATCGTCGACGAGGCCCACGAGCTGGTCTCCCGGGTCACCGGAGTCGCGACCGGCGAGCTCACCCCGGGCCAGGTCAACCGCGCCGTGCGCCGGGCGGCGAAGCTCGTCAACGAGAAAGCGGCCGACCAGCTCCAGACGGCCGCCGAGGGCTTCGAGCGGCTGATGGAGCTGGCCCTGCCCGGCCGCCTCGAAGAGGTCCCCGAGGACCTCGGGTACGCGCTGATGGCCCTGCGTGACGCCGCCCGCACGGTGATCTCGGGGATCGGGGCGACCCGCGACAAGTCCGTCACCGACGAGGACGCGGTCCGCAAGCAGGCACTGGCCTCCGTGGAGAGCGTCCACGACGTGGCGGAGCGCATCACGAACGGCTCGGAGTGGGACGTCGTCTGGTACGAGCGGCACGACCGCTTCGGGGCGTCCCTGCGGGTCGCGCCGATGTCCGTGGCGGGCCTGCTGCGCGAGAAGCTCTTCGCGGACCGCTCCGTAGTCCTGGCCTCGGCCACCCTGAAGCTCGGCGGCGACTTCAACGGCGTGGGCGCCTCGCTCGGCCTCTCCCCGGAAGGCATCGAGGGGGAGGACATCCCGGTCTGGAAGGGCCTCGACGTCGGCTCGCCCTTCGACTACGGCAGACAGGGCATCCTGTACGTCGCGAAACACCTGGCCAGACCCGCCCGGGACAGCGACCGCGGGGACATGCTCGACGAACTCACCGAGCTGATCCAGGCGGCCGGCGGTCGTACGCTCGGCCTGTTCTCCTCGATGCGGGCCGCTCAGCTCGCCGCGGAGGAACTGCGCACCCGCGTCCCGGAGTTCCCCATCCTGCTCCAGGGCGAGGAGACCCTCGGCGAGCTGATCAAGAACTTCGCCGCGGACCCGAAGACCTGTCTGTTCGGCACGCTCTCGCTCTGGCAGGGCGTGGACGTCCCGGGCGCCAGCTGCCAGCTGGTCGTCATGGACAAGATCCCCTTCCCGCGCCCCGACGACCCGCTGATGAGCGCTCGCCAGAAAGCGGTCGAGGAGGCCGGGGGCAACGGCTTCATGGCCGTCGCGGCCACGCACGCGGCCCTGCTCATGGCGCAGGGCGCCGGCCGTCTCGTACGGGCGACGGAGGACCGGGGTGTGGTCGCCGTGCTGGACCAGCGGCTCGCCACCGCGCGGTACGGCAACTATCTCAAGGCGTCCCTGCCGGACTTCTGGTACACGACGGACCGCAATCAGGTGCGGCGGTCGCTGGCCGCCATCGACGAGAAGGCCCGCAAGGCCGAGGAAGCCGCGGGGGCCGAGGAGGCCTGAACGGCCTCAGGGGCTGCTCCCCGGTGAAAGCCGGGGGAGCAGCCCCTGAGACGTGCGCAGCGGACGGACAGAACAGCGCCCAGCGCCGCGTGTGGACAGTGCAGGGCCCCGGAACCGGCGCAGGGGTCCCGGGGCCCGGTCAGGGGTGGATCCTCAGATCCGCCGGAGCACCGCCACGACCTTCCCGAGGATGGTCGCCTCGTCGCCCGGGATGGGCTGGTAGGCCGAGTTGTGCGGCAGGAGCCACACGTGGCCGTCCTCGCGCTTGAAGCGCTTGACCGTCGCCTCGCCGTCCAGCATGGCCGCCACGATGTCGCCGTTCTCCGCGACCGGCTGGCGGCGGACGGTCACCCAGTCGCCGTCGCAGATCGCGGCTTCGATCATCGAGTCGCCGACGACCTTCAGCACGAACAGCTCGCCGTCGCCGACCAGCTGCCGGGGCAGCGGGAAGACGTCCTCGACCGACTCCTCGGCGAGGATCGGACCGCCTGCGGCGATCCGGCCGACCAGTGGGACGTACGACGCCGCCGGCTTGCCGGCCGTGTCGGTGGGCTGCGCGGTGGACTGGTCGGATCCGCGGACCTCGTAGGCCCTGGGGCGGTGCGGATCGCGGCGCAGGAAGCCCTTGCGCTCCAGTGCCATCAGCTGATGGGCGACCGAGGAGGTGCTGGAGAGGCCGACGGCCTGCCCGATCTCCCTCATGGACGGCGGGTACCCCCGCCGCTGGACGGAGTCCCTGATGACCTCGATGACCCGGCGTTGCCGGTCGGTGAGTCCGGAGCTGTCCGCCCGGATGCCTGGAGGTCGGCCCGGCAGGGAGCGTGCGGGCTTGGGCCCCTCCTGGTTCGCGGTTTCATTCATGGCTTGCACCGGCTCAAATCGGCCCTGGGAGCGGTCCTGGGCAGTGATGGTGGCACTGTCTGCGGTGGTGGTCACGTCGGCCCCTCTCGTTCGTCTCCCTGCTGGACAACGGTAGTTGCTTTCGAAAGGTTGCGCCAAACACACGTTCGAGTGAAAAAACGCGAATGGCCTTACGTGATCACGCGTCTGGGTGTATGGCTACCGCTGCACGGGGCGGGCGAAGTGCTCAGGGCCGCTTTTGTTCGTACGCTTCGCCGCCGATGCCGTGGCCTTGTGGGTCGGAGCGGGGCGAGGGCCAGTCTGCCATCAGGTGCCCCGTGGATCGGGAACCGGCCCCCGTTCCGCTGCCGCACACCGTATCCCCGTACGCTCCTCGCCGGAATGGACACGCGGCACATGCCAATACGGGTGCGACACGCGCGTAGAGCGTGAAATTCGGGTCAGGCCCTACATATAGTGGTCCGAGTTCCACAGCAGCCCAGAAGTTGTGGTCCCCCGGTCTTCCGGGTCCTCGGTCATCGCCTATGCTGGGGCCTGCTTCGAGGGGCCCAGGAGGCCTGTCGAGGCTATCGAGTCGTGCTGTGCAAGGAGGGTTGGAGCCAATGCACTGCCCCTTCTGCAGGCACCCCGACAGCCGCGTCGTCGACAGTCGTACGACGGATGACGGCACGTCGATCCGCAGGCGCCGCCAGTGTCCCGACTGCTCCCGTCGGTTCACGACCGTGGAGACGTGCTCCCTCATGGTGGTGAAGCGGTCCGGAGTCACCGAGCCCTTCAGCCGTACGAAGGTCATCAACGGCGTGCGCAAGGCGTGCCAGGGGCGGCCCGTCACGGAGGACGCACTCGCTCAGCTCGGCCAGCGGGTCGAGGAGGCGGTGCGGGCCACCGGGAGTGCCGAACTGACCACCCACGACGTGGGACTGGCCATACTCGGCCCGTTGCAGGAGCTCGACCTCGTCGCCTACCTGCGGTTCGCGTCCGTCTACCGGGCGTTCGACTCGCTGGAGGACTTCGAGGCCGCCATCACGGAGCTCAGGGAAGAGACGCAGGGCCCCGCCACGGCCGACGAAGACGTGTGCGAGGGGTGCAAGGGAAGCGACCGCGGGTCCGGAGAGACTGTCGAAGTCCCCGTTCCCGCCAGCGCCGCCGACTGACGAGAAGGGCCGGCAGCGGCCCTGCCGATCGGCGACCACAGACCTGTTGCGAGCGTACGCGTACGCGGTGCTCGCGACACCAGAAAACATACCGTGCCCCGGGAAGAACGAGGCACTTCAGGGCGTTTTAGCCTGATACAGGGAGGCGGCATGACAGAGACGGCGAGCGGTCCGGCACGAGGTTCCCGCGCGAAGGGCACCAAGGCCACCAAGGGACTGCGTATCGAGCGCATCCACACCACTCCGGGCGTGCACCCGTACGACGAGGTGGCCTGGGAGCGCCGTGACGTCGTCATGACCAATTGGCGCGACGGCTCGGTCAACTTCGAGCAGCGTGGCGTCGAGTTCCCCGACTTCTGGTCGTTGAACGCGGTCAACATCGTCACCAGCAAGTACTTCCGGGGCGCCGTGGGCACCCCGCAGCGCGAGGTGAGCCTCAAGCAGCTCATCGACCGCATCGTGAAGACGTATCGGAAGGCCGGAGAGGACCACAAGTACTTCTCCTCGCCCGCCGACGCCGAGATCTTCGAGCACGAGCTGGCGTACGCCCTCCTGCACCAGATCTTCAGCTTCAACTCGCCGGTGTGGTTCAACGTCGGCACGCCCCAGCCGCAGCAGGTCTCCGCCTGCTTCATCCTTGCCGTCGACGACTCCATGGAGTCGATCCTCGACTGGTACAAGGAAGAGGGCATGATCTTCAAGGGCGGTTCGGGCGCCGGCCTGAACCTCTCCCGGATCCGCTCCTCCAAGGAGCTGCTCTCCTCGGGCGGCAACGCCTCGGGTCCCGTCTCCTTCATGCGCGGTGCCGACGCCTCCGCAGGAACGATCAAGTCGGGCGGCGCCACGCGCCGTGCCGCCAAGATGGTCATCCTCGACGTCGACCACCCCGACATCGAGGACTTCATCCAGACCAAGGTCAAGGAAGAGGAGAAGATCCGCGCCCTGCGCGACGCGGGCTTCGACATGGACCTGGGCGGCGACGACATCACGTCCGTCCAGTACCAGAACGCCAACAACTCGGTCCGCGTGAACGACACGTTCATGAACGCCGTCGAGAACGGCGAGAAGTTCGGGCTGACGTCCCGCATGACCGGTGAGGTCATCGAGGAGGTCGACGCCAAGGAGCTCTTCCGCAAGATGGCGGAGGCCGCCTGGGCGTGCGCCGACCCGGGCATCCAGTACGACGACACGATCAACCGCTGGCACACGTGCCCGGAGTCCGGCCGTATCAACGGCTCGAACCCGTGCAGCGAGTACATGCACCTGGACAACACGTCCTGCAACCTCGCCTCGCTGAACCTCATGAAGTTCCTCAAGGACGACAACAAGGGCCGCCAGTCCTTCGACGTCGAGCGCTTCTCGCAGGTCGTCGAGCTCGTCATCACGGCGATGGACATCTCGATCTGCTTCGCGGACTTCCCGACGCAGAAGATCGGCGACAACACCCGCGCCTTCCGCCAGTTGGGCATCGGCTACGCCAACCTCGGCGCCCTCCTGATGGCGACCGGCCACGCGTACGACTCCGACGGCGGCCGTTCGCTCGCCGGCGCGATCACCTCGCTGATGACCGGCACCTCGTACAAGCGGTCCGCGGAGCTCGCCGCGGTCGTCGGCCCGTACGACGGCTACGCCCGCAACGCGCAGCCGCACCAGCGCGTCATGAAGCAGCACTCCGACGCCAACGCCGTGGCCCCCCGCGTGGACGACCTGGACACGCCGATCTGGGCCGCCGCGACGGAGTCCTGGCAGGATGTGCTGCGGCTCGGCGAGAAGAACGGCTTCCGCAACGCGCAGGCCTCGGTCATCGCCCCGACCGGCACCATCGGTCTCGCGATGTCCTGCGACACCACCGGCCTCGAGCCCGACCTCGCGCTGGTCAAGTTCAAGAAGCTGGTCGGCGGCGGCTCGATGCAGATCGTCAACGGCACCGTCCCGCAGGCCCTGCGTCGCTTGGGCTACCAGGAGGAGCAGATCGAGGCGGTCGTCGCCCACATCGCCGAGAACGGCAACGTGATCGACGCTCCGGGGCTGAAGACCGAGCACTACGAGGTCTTCGACTGCGCCATGGGCGAGCGTTCCATCTCCGCGATGGGCCACGTCCGCATGATGGCCGCGATCCAGCCGTGGATCTCCGGCGCGCTCTCCAAGACGGTCAACCTGCCGGAGACGGCGACCGTCGAGGACGTCGAAGAGGTCTACTTCGAGGCGTGGAAGCTGGGCGTCAAGGCGCTCGCGATCTACCGCGACAACTGCAAGGTCGGCCAGCCCCTCTCCGCGAAGACCAAGGAGAAGGAGAAGGTCGAGGTCACGGCCAAGGCCGAGGAGACCATCCGTACCGCGGTCGAGAAGGTCGTCGAGTACCGCCCGGTCCGCAAGCGCCTCCCCAAGGGCCGTCCCGGCATCACCACGTCCTTCACGGTCGGCGGCGCCGAGGGTTACATGACCGCCAACTCCTACCCGGACGACGGTCTCGGCGAGGTCTTCCTGAAGATGTCGAAGCAGGGCTCCACCCTCGCGGGCATGATGGACGCCTTCTCGATCGCCGTCTCCGTGGGCCTTCAGTACGGCGTGCCCCTGGAGACGTACGTCTCGAAGTTCACCAACATGCGCTTCGAGCCGGCCGGTATGACGGACGACCCGGACGTGCGGATGGCGCAGTCGATCGTCGACTACATCTTCCGCCGCCTGGCGCTCGACTTCCTGCCCTTCGAGACGCGCTCCGCCCTCGGCATCCACTCGGCCGACGAGCGGCAGCGTCACCTGGAGACCGGCTCGTACGAGCCGAGCGAGGACGAGGTCGACGTCGAAGGGCTGGCCCAGTCCGCGCCCCGCGCGCAGGAGCTGAAGGCCGTCGTCACCCCGAAGGCCGAGGTCGAAGCGGTCAAGCCCGCTCCGCAGCAGGCCCACACCAGTGCCGAACTGGTGGAGATGCAGCTGGGCATCCAGGCGGACGCCCCCCTGTGCTTCTCCTGCGGTACGAAGATGCAGCGGGCCGGATCCTGCTACATCTGCGAGGGCTGCGGTTCGACCAGCGGTTGCAGCTGACACCGAGCGCCTTCAGGGTGTGAAGTAGATGGTCAGGGCGGTGGAGCCGGTCTCGCGGCTCCACCGCCTTCGACGAGCGTGATGCCTGGCTGTTGTGTTTGATGCAACGCGCGGCCGGGTCGAGGGCTTGTCGCGGCGATTGCTCTCGTGGCATGCTCCGGGCCATGATCAAGAGAATCGAGTCCTCCGTCCGCCGATGAGCGGGACGACCGGGACAGGACTGCCCGGATCACCGACAACGCTGTTCGACCACGCGCTGCGGCTGCATCAACTGGTTCCGGATGAGCCGCTTCCGCGCGACGGGTACCCCTTTCCCGACGACGCGTTGCACCGTCGTCGAGGCCCGAAGGCACCTAGAGACCGGCACTTGGCCGGCAAGGATATTGCGCTCATTCTGGACACGCATTTCGCGAGTGCCTCTGCTCTGCCCAGCGAACTGGCCGACGTCTTCCACGACGTCTACATTCCGATTCACCACAACGAGCACATCGCCGCCGCGGCTGCGCGGGTGGACACGGAACGCGCTCGTCAAACGGGCCGCTGGCTGGTCCGCTATGGCACCGATCGCTGCTCAGTCACTGTCGGGCTTGCCCTGCTCGCCGTTGTGGGAACAGCTGACGACATTCCACTGATTCAGACGATCGGGCTGCTCTCCGACCGCTTCGGGCCGCTGGCGGCGCACGCCTTCGAGCGGCAGAAAGGAGGAGTCGAAGCCCTGCTCTGGCTCGCTGAGCGAGTCACCGGCTGGGGACGTGTCTATGCCGTTGAGGCTCTCTGCAGACTCGACGACCCAGCTGCCCGACGATGGCTGCTGCGCAGGGCCTGTGACGGCGACTTCCTCAACGGATACTTCGCCGGCAAGGTCGCCACAGTCGCCAGACTCCATGAGGCGCTTGCAGAGCTCGACACTGACAGCGAGATGGTCGACCACATCGGTCGGCTACTCCATCTCATGAGCGACTGCGGGGGGATGGGACTCACCCTCGCTCACTACCCCCATTCGAGAGTGGTCCTGGAAGCTCATGCTCGCCATGTGGGTTTGCTCAGCCCGACCATGGAGCGCTACTTCACGATCGCGGTGCTCACTCAGCACCTGACTACGGAGCCTTACGAGGCTGCGGGGTGCACCGCGGCACAACAGGAAGCGCTCCGTGCGACCTACCTCGAGGTGCTCGACCGCGAGGAGTGGACCCAGGCCGCACGTGCCGGGATCGCCGCGGATGACAACCGGATGCGGTGGCTCGCCGACCACAGGGCGTCACAGCTGAGGCTGCGCGCGTTCCCCGATCGAGAGCCAGATGCCGAGGAATAGCGCACGTCAGGAATAAGTGCTCTCCGCCAGTATCACCGGCGGACCCACACGCCGGAGGGGCGGCACAGCCACAAGCTGTGCCGCCCCTCCGGCGTGTGCGCGTACTTTCGGCGCGGGCGCGCGGGCCGCGCAGGTCAGGCCGCCTCAGCGTTGCCCATGATCCGCGCGAAGGTCGCCGGGTCGGCGTCGAAGCCGCGGACGGCCGGACGGAAGGTCCACTCTCCGGAGCCGTCGCGCACGAACTCCGCGACCGTCGTGGCCGTGGCCCCGAGGACGCCGCCGAAATCGTCCTCGGACAGGACGGTGTAGCCCTCACGGATCCGCAGGGCCGGGTTGTTGACCCCGACGAACGTGCGCCGTCCGGTGCGCTGCTGTATGGCGACACCGACCATCACGCGCGCGTAGCGCTTGTTGAGGCGGCTCAGCTCCAGGGTCATCACCTCGTCCCAGCCGAAGCCCTTGCCGTCCTTGCTGTCCCGGTTGAGGTAGATGGTGCCGTCCGGGGAACGGCTGCCGAAGTGCACTACGTAGTCGGGGTTCTCGTGGTTGTCGGTCGCGAGATAGGTGGCGGCGACGATGTCGAGATCGATGGCCGGTTCGCCGGTGGGACTGGGATCCCACTTCACCGAGACCTCGACCTTGCTGATGCCCTTGTTGAGGCCGTTCACCGCACATCCCTCCTGGTGCCCCTGCGTCGGCCGCCTCAACTGCCGGGCAGATGAGGCGTGTTGTCCATCGTGCCACGCGCACGGGGGCGCTCGTGCGGATGCAGTGCGCCCGAGCGTGACCGACGCCACGTTCCTGGGCCTTACGATGGCGCGGTGCTGGTCAAGTGGATTCGCTGCACCGTGGTGGACCGCCGCGGTTTCGAACGGGGACAGCGAAAATGGGCGGGACTTCTGGGGGAGCCGGGATTCCGGGGGCAGGGCGGGGGCTGGAGCCGGGGAAGGCCCGGAGTGGCCCACATCTTCGCCTTCTGGGAGAGCCGTGCCTTCTACGACTCCTTCATGGCGCGATCCCATGACCGGCTGGCCGCCTCCCAGTCGGGCACCTTCAAGGATCAGCACGCCACACTCTTCGACCACCGCTTCGACGTGAAGACCGGTTTCGAACCACGCTTCACGGAGGCCGATCTCGTGCGGGTGGCGCACTGTCGCGTGCACGAGGAGCGCGCCGAGCACTTCGCGCTGATGCAGGAGAAGGTCTGGAACCCGGCGATGGCCGGCTCGCCCGGCATGGTGCGGGGCCTCTTCGGCGAGGCACCCGGCCATGAGTTCATGGTCCTGTCGATGTGGCAGTCGGCCGCCGAGCACGGCAAATACCGTGCCGAGCGCGTGGAGCGGCTCGCGCTGCGGGCCCAGATAGAGGCGGACGTCATAGCGCTCACGGGGGACATCGTCCAGCTGGAGCCGACCTGGACGGTCTGACTCCAGCTGGAGCCGACCCGGACGGTCTGACGGCTTCCGGCCGCGTTCGACGGCGTTCTCCGGCGTCGGACGGCGTCGGGCGGCGTCCGACGAGGCCGCGTTTCGTGTGACCTGTGACGTATGGAGCCCGTACGAGTGCTCGATCGGGGGTGACCCGATCTAGGGTTCCGGTATGGCACGTCCACGGCGCATCGTTCTTGTCCGGCACGGCGAGTCGGTGGGCAATGCCGATGACTCCGTCTACGAGCGTGAACCCGACCACGCTCTGGCACTCACCGAGAAGGGGTGGCGACAGGCGGAGGAGACGGGAAAGCGGCTCAGAGAGGTCTTCGGCAGCGAGCAGGTAAGCGTTTACGTCTCCCCGTACCGCCGCACGCACGAGACCTTCCGGTCCTTCCACCTCGACCCTGCCCAGGTGCGGGTCCGCGAGGAGCCCCGGCTGCGCGAGCAGGACTGGGGGAACTGGCAGGACCGGGACGACGTACGTCTCCAGAAGGCCTACCGCGACGCGTACGGGCACTTCTTCTACCGCTTCGCACAGGGCGAGTCCGGCGCCGATGTGTACGACCGGGTGGGCAACTTCCTGGAGAGCCTGTTCCGGAGCTTCGAGGCACCCGATCACCCGCCCAACGTGCTTCTGGTGACCCACGGCCTGGCCATGCGGCTGTTCTGCATGCGCTGGTTCCACTGGACGGTCGCCGAATTCGAATCGCTGTCGAACCCGGGGAACGCGGAGATGCGGATGCTCGTCCTCGGGGAGGACGACAAGTACACGATCGACCGCCCCTTCGAGCGCTGGCGTGATCCGGAGTCGTACGGAGCCACCGGTTAGAGTGGCAGAGCGATGACCGCTGACTCCTCTCCCGCCGGGCGCCTCGACCGCGCCCTGGCCAGCCTGCGTGGACTCGCGGTCGGGGACGCACTTGGCTCACAGTTCTTCGTGCCCGTGAACTACCCGCTGCTCCAGGACCGCGCACTGCCGCCCGGACCCTGGAAGTGGACCGACGACACGGAAATGGCCGCCTCCGTAGTGGCCACTTTGACCGCCCACCACCGTATCGACCAGGACGCACTGGCCCGCTCCTTCGCCGAGCGCCACGACGCCGACCGGGACTACGGACCCGCGGTGGACCGGCTGCTGCGGCAGATCCGGGCGGGCGGCGACTGGCGCGAACTGGCGTCGGCCCTCTTCAAGGGGCAGGGCTCCTGGGGCAACGGCGCGGCGATGCGGATCGCCCCTCTGGGCGCCTGGTACGCGGACGACCCCGAGCAGGCCACGCACCAGGCCGAGATCTCGGCGTACACCACCCACCAGCACCGCGAAGCGGTGGTCGGCGCCATGGCCGTGGCGGCCGCCGCCGCGCTGGCCGCGGCGCCGGGAGGGCCGCCCGGACCGGACGCGCTGCTTGACGGCGTGATCGCTCTCGTGCCGCGCAGCGCCGTGGGCGCGGGTCTGCGGCGCGCCCGGGACATGCTCGACTACGGGGACGCGACCACCGTGGCGGCCGTTCTGGGCTGCGGGCGGCGCACGACCGCGCACGACACGGTGCCGTTCGCACTCTGGTCGGCGGCGCGCGCTCTCGGCGACTACGAAGAGGGCTTCTGGGCGACCGCGCAGGTGGGCGGCGACATGGACACGACCTGCGCCATCGTCGGAGGTGTCGTGGCGGCGGGGAAGGCCGGGGCGCCGCCCGCGGAGTGGGTGCAGCGTACGGAGCCCCTGCCGGACTGGGCGGCACCGGCGGCCGCTCTCTGACGCTCGGGGCCGAGGGGCACGCGCGCGTGCCCCTTTTCCGCCCGCCCCACGTGTCGAGCCCTGTCACAGCCCTGCCACAGAGAAGCCGCGGTCCGCTGTGCCGACAGCCCCGCGGTTACCCTTGCCGCCACGCCGCTCGTTGATCATCACGGGCCGGCGCCGACGAGAAACCGGTTCCTGAGCTCCCGCCGCGGCTGTGCGCCGCGTGCTGCCCGGACCGGTCGGGGAGGGGGTCCTGTGTCCGACAAACCGTCCGAGGCCGAGCCGCGAGGGTCGGAAACGGGGGAGCCGGAGGAGGTCGGGGAGCCCTCGGAGGCCGGGGAGCCCGCGGGGTCCTCCGGTGTTGACGCCGAGGAGCCGAAGGACGCCGTTCCCGCGGCTCGCTCAGGTGGCGGGGCTGCGGGCGCGGGCGCGGGTACGGGTACGGGCGCACGTGCGGTCGCGCGTTCGGGCGAGACTGAGGGCGAAGGCAAGGGCTCGGGCGGGGGCCCGGTCGCAGACGGATTCGGCGATGGCGGTTCTTCCGAGGGCGAAGGCTGGGACGGCCCCGCCGTGGAGTCCTGGTTCGCGGACATCCAGGCAGGGACTCCGGCGCCCGTCCGCACCGCGACTCTCTGGGCCGCCCTGGCGACCGGTCTGCTCAGCATGCTTCTGCTCGGCGAGGGCCTGGCGCTCAATCTCCTGCTGGTGGCGATCCCGGTCACGCTCGGCGCGTACTTCGCGGCCGGGTCGGCGGGCCGACGGCCACGTCCCTGGACGCTGGTGTGGGGCGTCGGCGGACTGGCCCTGTTGATCGTTCCGGCACTGCGTGACGCCGACTGGCCGTCGTTCCTCGCCGTCGTGGCCGCTCTGGCGGTGGGCTCGCTCGCCCTGCACGGCGGCCGTACCTGGCCCGGGATGCTGTTCGGCCCGATCGGCCTCTACACCTCGCTGGTCACCGGTCCGGGCTGGGGCTGGCGCGGACTGCGTGAGCGGACCGGCGGCGCGCGCGGCAACGTGGGCCCCGTGCTGCGCGCGATCGTTGTGGCCGCTGTACTGCTGGTGGTCTTCGGCGCCCTCTTCGCCGGCGCCGACGCGGCGTTCGCGGACCTCCTGGAGAGCCTCGTGCCGGACGCCTCGGTCTCCGGTGGCCCCTGGCACGGCGTCCTCTTCGTGATCGGCGTGGTCGGCGCTCTCGCGGCGGCGTACACGGCCGCGGCGCCCGTTCAGTGGGACCGCGTCGAGGTGCCCCCGGGCCGCGCCCGCGGCCGCGTCGAGTGGGCACTGCCCCTGGTCGTGCTCGCCGCGCTCTTCGCCGTTTTCAACGCGGTCCAGCTGGTCGTCCTGCTCGGCGGATACGACGCCGTACTGGAGAAGACCGGCCAGACGTACTCCGCGTACGCGCGCCAGGGCTTCTGGCAGTTGCTCCTGGTCACGCTCCTCACCCTGCTCGTCATCGTCTTCGCCCTGCGCTGGGCCCCACGGGACGGATCGCGCGACCGGACGCTCGTACGCGCCGTCCTCGGCACCCTCTGCGCCCTCGCCCTCGTGGTCGTGGCCTCGGCGGTACGGCGTATGGACATGTACGTGGAGGCCTACGGGCTCACCCGGCTGCGGATCTCCGTGGTGACCGTCGAGCTCTGGCTCGGCCTGGTCATCGTGCTCATCATGGCGGCCGGCGTCCTGGGAGCCCGCTGGCTGCCGCGCGTGGTGCTGGCGAGCGCCGCCGCGACAGTGCTCGTTTTCGGGATCGTGTCGCCCGACGGGCTGATCGCCGAGCGCAACGTCCAGCGGTACGAGGAGACGGGCACGTTCGACCTCGACTACGCGCGCGGATTGTCCGCCGACGCCGTGCCCGCTCTGGACACACTTGACGAGCCGCTTCGGTCCTGTGCCCTGAAACACGTGGCGGAGGACCTGGAGGGGAGCGCCGGGCCCTGGTACGCCACGAGTTGGGGCGAGGCCCGCGCCCGGAACATCCTCGACGAGCGAAAGCTGTCCCCCGAGGCCGACTGGCGTGTGTGCGGCCGACTGGAACAGGACCTGGCGCCGCTGAGTCGGGGCGACGAGAGCGCGTACCGCTGAGCCATACGTACTGTGCGGGCCGGGCCGCCGTATCCGGATACGGCGGCCCGGCCCGCACAGTCGCGTGGGTGACGGTGGAGGTCAGCCCGCGGCGGGACCCGCCGTGCCCGACAGCGCCTCCAGGTCGCTCTTGCGGACCCGGATCACCAGGGTGGCGATGATCAGGGCCAGCACGGCCATCGCGACGGCCGGGATGAAGGCCGTGGAGATGCCCTGGGAGAGCACTTCGTTGCTCCAGGGAGCGGGCAGTTGGTGCGTCTTGGCGAACTCCGCCTTCTGCTCGGCCGAGGCGTTGGCCATGAAGTCCGCGACCTGCTTCTCCGCCTCGTCACGGCTCGCCGTACCGAAGACCGTGGTGAGGATGGAGAGGCCGAGCGAACCGCCCACCTGCTGTGTGGCGTTGAGCAGACCCGATGCCGCGCCCGCCTCGTGCGCGGCGACCCCGGAGACCGCGGTCAGGGTCAGCGTCACGAAGTTCAGCCCCATGCCGAAGCCGAACAGCAGCATCGGACCGAGCACACCGCCCAGATACGAACTTCCCGGGTCGATGAACGTCAGCCAGCCGAGCCCGAGCGCCACCAGGGACGAGCCCACCACCATGAACGGTTTCGGGCCGAGCACCGGCAGGAACTGCTGTGACAGACCCGCACCGGCGACGATCGCGACCGTCACGGGGAGGAAGGCCAGGCCTGCCTCGATCGGCGTGTACTGGAGCACGTTCTGCACGAAGAGAACGATGAAGAAGAACATGCCGAACATCGCCGCGGCCAGGCTCAGCATGATCACGTACGTGCCCGAGCGGTTGCGGTCGGCGAACATCCGCAGCGGCGTGATCGGTTCCTTGGCCCGGGACTCGACCAGGGCGAAGGCCACCAGGAGGATGATCGCGGTGCCGAAGGACCCGATGGTGAGGCTGTCCCGCCAGCCCTCCTCCGCGGCCCGGATGAAGCCGTAGACGAGCGAGGCCATGCCCAGCGTCGAGGTCAGCGCGCCCGCGATGTCGAAGCGCCCCGGATGCCGCTCGGACTCGCTGATGTAGATCGGTGTGACCACGGCGATCAGTACACCGATGGGTACGTTGACGAAGAGCACCCAGCGCCAGTCGAGCCACTCGGTGAGCATGCCGCCGGCCAGCAGACCGATCGCGCCGCCACCGGCCGAGACCGCGGCGAAGACCCCGAACGCCCTGTTGCGCTCGGGCCCTTCGGGGAACGTCGTGGTGATCAACGCCAACGACGTGGGGGAGGCGATCGCGCCGCCCACCCCTTGGAGGGCGCGTGCCGCCAGCAGTTGCCAGGGCTCCTGGGCGAGTCCGCCGAGCAGCGAGGCGACCGTGAAGAGCAGGATGCCGGACATGAAGACCCGGCGCCGGCCGAGGATGTCACCGGCCCGGCCGCCGAGCAGCAGCAGACCGCCGAATGTGAGTGTGTAGGCGCTGACCACCCAGGTGAGATCCGTGGTGGAGAACTTGAGAGCGCCTTGAATGTGCGGGAGCGCGATGTTCACAATCGTCGCGTCGAGTACCACCATGAGTTGGCAGGCCGCGATGACCGTGAGTGCGATGCCGGGATGCCCTTCCCGGCGGGCCGCTCCCGGCTTCTGATCCTGAATCAACGGAGAGGTTGTCACTATTGAGTCCCCCACGAGTGCGTTAGTGAACGCTCGCGTTCACTGTCGCGTCAAAAGGTAGTGAGTCCCCGACAGTGAACGCAAGCGTTCACTGAAGTCGCTTCCGGTTGGCGTCACTTGACCGCTCACGGATCCCCAGTCCGTATGGCGCGTGCATACGCAGTACGTACTGCGTGCGTACGAACGTGCGCGCCCCTCGCCCGCTCACATGGAGACAGGCTCATGGTTACTTCGAGTTGGACGGCCGCCCCCGCTCAGGCGGCTTCCCCGCGCAGACGCGGTGCCGTACTCGAACGTGCGATCCTCGATGCCGCACTGGAGCAGCTCAGCACGGTCGGCTGGAACGGCCTCACGATGGAGGGTGTCGCGGCAGGCGCCCAGACGGGGAAGGCCGCGGTCTACCGCCGCTGGCCGTCGAAGGAGGATCTCGTCGCGGACGCGCTCCGGGCCGGGCTTCCGTCGCTCGTGGACGTGCCCGATCTGGGAGGCGTGCGGGACGACCTGCTGGAACTGTGCCGACGAGCGCGCGCGGCGATGTTCTCCCGCCCCGGATTCGCGTTGCGCTCGGTGATTCACGAATGCGACTCGTCCCAGGCTCAGCGTTTCCACGAAGTGATCATCGCGGGGGTCGTGGAGCCGACCATACGGCTGCTCGGCGAGGTGATAGACCGTGGAATCCGGCGGGGAGAGGTGCGGCCGGACGCGGCGAACTCCTATGTCCTCGACGCCATTCCGGCCATGATGATGTACCGCTCGAAGGTGTGCGCGAGCGAATGGAGCGAGCGGGACATCGAGGAGATGATCGACCAGCTCATGGTCCCGCTGCTGCGACCGGAAGGCGTCTGAGCGGCCTCCGGCTCCGTCCCCGGCCGGCTCTCGGGGTTCGGCCCCGACGGGCCCTGGGGTTCGGCCCCGACCGGCCCTCGGAGTGACTCCGGGCGGCCTTCGGGCGGCCTTCGGGACGGCCCGGTCGGAGGTGCTCGGGGCGCTCGGGGGAACCGGGTGTCGAGCGGGGTCGCGGGCGGCGTAGGCTGAGCTGGTCATGCCGTACGAACCACCGACCCACACCGTCGAGCGCTCCCTGCGCGCCACGACCGGAGCGAAGGTCATTGCCGGTGTCGACGAGGTGGGGCGCGGCGCATGGGCCGGCCCGGTCACCGTCTGCGCGGCGGTCACGGGCCTGCGTCGCCCGCCCGAAGGCCTCACCGACTCCAAGCTCCTCACCGTCAAGAGGCGCACCGCACTCGCCGAGATACTGGCGCAGTGGGTGACGTCGTACGCCCTTGGGCATGCTTCTCCGGAGGAGATCGACCAGCTGGGGATGACGGCCGCGCAGCGGCTGGCCGCCTGCCGCGCCCTCGAAGCGCTGCCGGTGCGTCCCGACGCGGTCATCCTCGACGGGAAGCACGACTATCTCGGCACTCCGTGGCACGTCCGTACGGTGATCAAGGGCGACCAGTCCTGCGTCTCCGTCGCGGCGGCCTCGGTGATCGCGAAGGTTCAGCGCGACAAAATGATGGCCGAACTGGGTGTCGACCATGCAGACTTCGGTTTTGCGGCCAACGCCGGGTATCCGTCACCGGTGCACAGGGCCGCACTGGAGATGCGGGGCCCCACCCCGTACCACCGGCTGTCGTGGGCGTATCTTGATGCGCTGCCCCAGTGGCGGCACCTCAAGAAGGTCCGCAGTTGGGCGGACGGAAGTGTTCCGGAGATCGAAGGGCAACTCGGCTTCGACTTCTGACCATCCCGTTCGCACTCATGTGCCACCCGCTGACGCGAGTCGCACCGGCGTTTGATAAAAATCAGCTCATGCCTCTCATTCCCGAGGAGCCTCAGATTCACGAGAGTGCCCAGGGTCCCCGCGTCAGTCCGGCCACCGGCCGGACCGCGCCGACCCCCCGCCCCGTACCCGGCCCCCGCCCCGCGGCACCTCCGCGTCCAGGCCGTCCGGGTCCTGTCCGGCCGATGCCGCCTGTGCAACGCACGCCGCGCGACACGGCCGTGGCCAACCCGGGGCCTGCCGCTCCGGCGGCCCCTGCCGCAGCCCCGACTCCGACGATCCAGCTGATCCCGGCCTCGGCCGAGGGCGCGCTGGACGCCGCCGAGGAAGCGGTCGACCTGCTCCTTGACTCGGGCAGGGCCCCTGGGGAGGTGCTGGTGATCACCACCGGCGAACCTCACCCGTGGGCCGCGCACGAGCTCTCCTTCGGCGAAGCCGCGTACTGGGCTCAGCACGACGCGGGAGACGACGTGTTCTACGCCGACGCCTCCGCCGTCGGTCGTGCCGCGTCCCGGCCCGTGGTCGTCGTCGCCGTCAATGGAGGGCCCGACGCCACTGCCGTCACCGCCCTGCCGCTGGCCCTTGGCCGAGCCGGTGCCCTGCTGATCGTTTGCGGGGACCCGCAGCGGATCAACTCGGTACTGGGCGCGGGGGTCTGAGCACCCCTGTCCTTCCGGGGGGTCTCATGACTCGGATGCCACCGCGGTGGCATCCGCTCGGAGCATGCACAGAGGATGGTCCGACGTGTGCCGGTACGGGGACGTGCCGGCCCGCCCCGCAGGGATGCTCGCGGTCCTCACGGATGCGCGGTGCGCGCGGTCCGAGGCGGGGCGGCCCGCGTGAGCGGGCGCGCCGCGACGGGAAGCCCGTGCCCGAACTCGTGCCGACGGCCGGAATCGGCCGTCGGCTCAGCGCGCGGCCGCGCGGCGCAGTACCTCCGAGGCGGCCCCACCGGTGCGCGGCTGTATGGTCTCGGCCGCCGCGAACGACTCCAGGGACTCCGGCGGTGAGTCCGCGTTGGGCCTGCGCCCTCCGCGTCCCTCGCCGAGCACCTGCCAGCCGTCACGTGTCAGCGTGATGTACGCCCCACAGCGCAGGCCGTGCAGCGTGCAGGCGTCTCGCAGCCCCCACATCCACGCCCCGTCCTCCTCCGTCCAACGCGCGTCGCCGTCACGGCAGTAGAGCAGCACGGCCGTACGCACCGGTGTGCGGCGCCGCAGGTCGTGCGGGATGACCCGGCGCAACTGCGCGAGCAGTGCGTTGCGGAACATCCAGCCGTCCGCCGGAGTCGGCCGCCGGGTGAAGGAGGCGCTCGCGTTCAGTCGTTCGTCGGGATCGAGCACCGCCACGATCGCGGTCGTGGGGCCTGGCCGGTGCCGGGAGTGCAGTCCGCTGACGACCTCCCGGGGATTGCGCAGGAGCGGAATCCCCGCAGCGGCCCACTCGGCGGGCTCAAGCATCCGGGTCAGTGGGTTGGCGGAAGTGGCGGACGTCGACATCGACGCCGCCGAGGACGGAGCGAATCCGAAGGTCACGGTCCTCCCTTCGGCTACGCGCCCACACTGCGGGCGAGGGTCGGACTGGGGGAGCGCGCCGCGGCACAGCCCGAACGGGCGACCTCGGGAGGCCACGCGGGGCGCGAGGCCAATTCTTCCTGTCGAACTTGGTTGCGGCAACGAGCAATTGGGGCCACCGACCGTTATCTGGCGATCCGCTGCTTATATCCCTGCTCGGTATTTACCACCGCACCGTGGGAATCAACCTTGCACAGCGAGGACCAGCGGCAACACCCCCTGTGCGCCGGACCGCCGCAGCATGCGCGCGGCCACCGCGAGCGTCCAGCCGGTATCGGTCGAGTCGTCCACGAGCAGCACCGGCCCGGCTGCCCCGGCGAGCGCCGCGGCCAGGGCGGGCGGGACCACAAGTGCCCCGTCGAGGGCCTTCAGCCGCTGCGCGCTGTTGCTTCTGGAGACCTGCGCGGCATCGGCTCCCGGGGCGTACTCGATGGAGCCCAGCAGGGGCAGACGGCCGACCTCGGCGATCCGCGCGCCGAGCGACTGGACGAGGTGCGGCCGACGCTGCGACGCCATGGTGACGACGCCGACCGGGCGCGGCACGGCGTCGGAACCGCCCGAGGCCCAGCCGCCCGGTCCCTTTGCCCAGTCGGCCAGCACGCCGACAACGGCCTGCGCCACATCGTCCGGAACAGGTCCGTCCGGGGCCTGGGGGCCGAGCATCGGCCGCAGCCGGTTGCCCCAGCCGATGTCCGAAAGCCTTCCCAGCGCCCTTCCGGTCGCGGCCTGTTCGCCGGCCGGGATGCGTCCCTTCAGGTCGACGCCCACGGCGGGCAGGCCCGTCGGCCACATCTTCCGGGGATCCACTTCGATACCCGCGCGGCCGAGCTCCCCACGCGCCGAGTCCAGGGCGGACGAGGACACGGCGTCGGTGAACCGAGGCTCGGTGCAGGTGTCACAGCGACCGCACGGGGCGGCGCCCTCGTCGTCCAGCTGCCGGCGCAGGAACTCCATCCGACAGCCGCTCGTCGTCACGTAGTCGCGCATGGCCTGCTGCTCGGTCGCGCGCTGTTTGGCGACCCACGCGTAGCGCTCGGTGTCGTACGTCCATGGGTTGCCCGTGGAGATCCAGCCGCCCTTGACGCGCTTCACGGCGCCGTCCACGTCCAGGACCTTGAGCATCGTTTCGAGCCGTGACCTGCGCAGCTCCACCAGCGGTTCGAGCGCGGGGAGCGACAGCGGGCGGCCCGCCTGGCCGAGAACATCCAGGGTGCGCCTGACCTGCTCCTCCGGAGGGAAGGCGATCGACGCGAAGTACTGCCAGATCGCCTGGTCCTCCTTGCCGGGCAGGAGCAGCACCTCGGCATGCTCCACACCACGGCCCGCCCGGCCCACCTGCTGGTAGTAGGCGATGGGCGAGGACGGCGAACCCAGGTGCACCACGAAGCCGAGGTCGGGCTTGTCGAAGCCCATACCCAGCGCCGATGTGGCCACAAGTGCCTTGACGCGGTTGGCGAGCAGGTCCTCCTCCGCCTGCTGCCGGTCCGCGTTCTCCGTCTTCCCCGTGTACGAGGTCACGGTGTGCCCGGCCTGCCGGAGGAACGCGGTGACCTCCTCGGCGGCGGCCACGGTGAGCGTGTAGATGATCCCGGATCCGGGCAGCTCGCCCAGGTGCTCGGCGAGCCAGGCCATCCGGTGGGCGGCGTCCGGCAACTGCAGCACGCCGAGGCTCAGGCTCTCCCGGTCCAGGGGGCCGCGCAGGACGAGGGCGTCCGTGCTCCCGCCGGTGCCCAGTTGCTCGGCGACGTCGGCGGTCACGCGCGCGTTGGCCGTGGCGGTGGTCGCGAGGACCGGGACCCCGGCGGGGAGGTCGGCGAGCATCGTGCGCAGACGGCGGTAGTCGGGCCGGAAGTCGTGGCCCCAGTCGGAGATGCAGTGCGCCTCGTCCACCACGAGGAGGCCGGTCGCCGCCGACAGCCTGGGCAGCACCTGGTCCCGGAAGTCCGGGTTGTTGAGCCGCTCCGGGCTCACCAGGAGGACGTCGACCTCTCCTGCGGCCACCTCGTCCTGGATCGTGTCCCACTCCTCCGAATTGGAGGAGTTGATGGTCCGCGCCCGGATGCCGGCGCGGGCGGCCGCCTCGACCTGGTTGCGCATGAGGGCGAGGAGGGGCGAGACGATCACGGTGGGGCCGGCCCCCCGTTCCCGCAGCAGCGCGGTCGCGACGAAGTACACGGCGGACTTGCCCCAGCCGGTGCGCTGTACGACCAGGGCCCTGCGCTTGTCGGCCACCAGGGCCTCGATGGCGCGCCACTGGTCCTCGCGCAGCCGGGCGTCGCCTCCCGGCGCGCCGACGAGGCGGGCGAGGACGGTGTCGGCCGCTGTGCGCAGCTCTTCGTTGCTCATGACCCCATGCAACCCGATGGGTCGGACATCGCGCGAATAAGGCCGATCCGCTGTGGACAACTTCTGACGTGGTCATGGTCGTGGTTATCCACAGGCCCCAACGGGATTCCGGAATTCGCGGGATGGTCACGGCATGACGAACCACAGCGAACCGGCCGAGAACCTCGGCGGCAGCGGCAGCGGCAGCGACACGAGCCGATGCGATACGAACCGATGCGACGAGATCGCCGGGCAGGGCGGGATCGCCGGGCTGGGCGGGATCGCCGAGCAGGGCGGGAAGGAGGCGCAGGGCGGGAAGGGCGGAACGCACGGGGCGGGTCGGCAGGACGGTGCCGCCTCGCGGGGTGAGAGCGGCGGCTCGGGGCGCGGTGGACCGGGCGCAGGCGGCGTCGGACAGAAACGCGTCGGACGGAAAAAGAACCGGGACGGCACGACCTCCGCAGGCTCGGCACACCGCGCGGCCGGCACCCTGTGTCCGGAGCACCAAGTCACCCTCCGCACTCCGGCAGAACTGGCCGATGCCCTGCCCTACCTGCTCGGGTACCGGCCCGAGGACAGCATCGTGCTCGTCGCCCTCCACGACAGGGACGGGCGTGGCCGGTTCGGCGGACGGGCCCGACTGGGCATCCCGCCGCACGCGGACGACTGGCCGTCCGTGGCCCAGCAGCTGACACACGGCCTGGTCAAGGGCAGCGAACGGAGGGGAGCGCTACCCGAGAGCATGGTCGCCTTCCTCTGCCAGGAGCCCGGCGAGGGAGAATCGGGTCGGGCGGTCATGGAGCGTCTGCGTCCGCTCGCGCAACTGCTGCGCAAGGCATGCGGAGTGCTCGACGTCCCGGTGATCGAGGCACTGTGCATCTCCGACGGCCGCTTCTGGTCGTACTGCTGCCCCAGCGAAAACTGCTGCCCGACGGACGGTACGTCCATGGGGCTGCCCGGCACGTCCGTGCTGGCCGCTGCCGCCACCTACGCCGGGCTTCAGGTGCGGGGCACCCTGCGGCAGCTGCGGGCGAGGCTCACTCCGTGGGAGACCAAGGGAGTGCTGGAGCAGGAGTCCGCACTCGACGCGGTGAGCATGGCGCTGATCCCTCGGATTCTGGACGACGAGAGCCGGGCCGGTGTGGCGGCCACGACCCTGGAGCTGGCTGCTCAGATCATGCGCCGGTTGGCCGACGACTCTTCCGCCGCCTCTGGGCCCGGCACACTTCCGGCGGACCTCCGGGACGACGGGCTACTGCGTCACGAGGAGGCGGCCACGTTGATCCTCGGTCTGCAGGACCGCACGACACGGGACCGGGCGGCGGAGTGGATGGAGGGGGACGAGGCCGGACCGGCCCTGCGCCTCTGGAGGGCCCTGGCACGCCGCTGCGTCGGATCGTACGGAGAGCACGCCGCGGCCCCGCTCACGCTCGCCGGGTGGGTCGCGTGGTCCTCCGGTGACGAACTGGAGGCTCGCGAGGCACTGGCCATGGCGCTCGGAGCGGATTCCGGATATCTCTTCGCCCGGCTGCTCCATCAGGCGTGCAACGAGGGACTGGACCCGGAGTCGATCCGCCGGTGTCTCCGGGGGGAGCGCACGGATCGCATCGACGACGAGGTGGCTGCCTCGCCGGCTGCACCGGCGGACGCCGACGGGCCGGCAGAGCATGTTCCTGCAGGGTCTCCCAGGGTTCCTGCCCGCCGCCGACGCCGGTCGCGGGCCACGGAGGGCGCAGCCGACCGGCCCGGTTCCCGACCGGCCACCACCGGGGGCACGCGCCGCCCTCGGTCCACCTCTTCCGGATCCGGGGCCACCGCAGAGCAAGGCTCCCGTCGAGGAGGCGAAGGCATGAGCGGTGCGGCTCGCTCTCGCCGAAGTGCCGGACGGCCCGGGACGCCGGAGGGCGACCGTGCGGGTGAGCCGATGGGCGACACGTGAGGGAGGGGAGCGGTGTCCGGCTGGTGTGGGCGGGACTGGTCCGTCGGGTCCGATCGGTGGGCTTCCGGGGATCAGGGCGTGACTCGGGGCAGGTCGGCCCCGTTCACCTGAGTGGCGCAGCCCTCGGCTGCGCCGTGCCGTCGCATCGGCCTCGCCCCGCCGGAGCCCCCACACATCGCCGAGCAGCCACTCGGCGCACGGAGCACGGAAGAAGCCGCCCCATGTCCCTGCCCACCCCGTCCTCCACGCCCGCCGTTCCGGACAGCGACCCGCCGGTCCTTCACAGGCCCGCACAGCCCTCCATGGGCCGCGGCGCCGCCCTGGCCCCGCAGACGGTGCCGGCGGTGCAGCGCGGCGCGGTGAACCTGCCGCCCGCCCACACCGCACTGATCTGTGTCGCCCTGCCGGGAATCGCGATCTCCACGGAACAGGGGCAGCTGACCGGTGACGGGCTGGAGGGCTTCTACCGGTCGGGCCGGCGCATGCTCTCTCGATGCCGGCTGCGGGTGGCGGGCCGGGAACCGCTCGCCGTCCAGGCTCGGATGATCACGGCCGACCAGGCGCGATTCGTGGCGACCCTGAGCCTCTCCGCCGACGGCGGACCCGACCCGGACGTCCTGGTCGAACGAGTGCGACACGCGGACGGCACGGAGCGGATCACCCTGCGCAGCGCGGCCAACCGCCCTCTGCGCCTACCTGTCGAGGTTGCGCTCGGCACGGACCTGGCCGAACTGGGTGCGGTCGCGGCGGGGAGAGCCGGCCCCGATCTGCCGGCCAGTGTCCATGACTCGGGCATGCGGTGGTCGTGTGCCACCGGGCACTCCGCCGTCACGGCCGACCCGCCGCCCTCGGACGCGCTGGCCTCCGCCGGACTGCTGCGCTGGGAGTTCGAACTGCCGCCCGGCGGCACCCGAAGCGTCGAGCTGAAGGTGGGCCCGACCGGGGCGGGACCCGTCCGCGCCGTCGCGCGCGGTGCCACCAGCCCCCTCGCTCGGGCACGGGCCGCTGGGGACGACCCAAGGGCCGAGGCGCTTCTGCGCGCGAGCATCGGGGATCTGCAGGCACTCCTCCTGCGTGATCCCGTACAGCCGTCCGACACGCACCTGGCCGGCGGGGTTCCCTGGCGCTGCGGCATGGCACCGGCCGAGGCACTCGCGGCGGCCCGCATGGCCCTGCCGCTGGGCACCCGCCTTGCCGCGAGCACCCTGCGGACCATCGCCCGTACCCAACTCGTGGACGCCGGACCACGATCCGGTCTGATTCCCGGTCCGCGACGCCAAGCCGGTGCGCAGCTGCCGCCGAGTTGCACGGGGCAGGAGGCGACGCTGCTGTTTCCCGTGGTCCTCGCGGAGGCCCGGCGCTGGGGGCTCCCGGAGCCGGAGACGGAGGAGTTGCTGCCCGCGGCCGAACGTTGCCTCCAGTGGCTGCGGACCGCCGTCGGCGACGGCACGTATCTGTCGGACCCGCACCCGGGCGGGCCATGGCGCTGTGAGACACAGGCGCACGCTCACCGAGCCGCTCTGCTGGGTGCCGATCTCCTGGACGCGTACGGCAGGGGAGGCGGCGTAGAGCTGCGCCGGTGGGCGCGGCAGCTGAGGACCGCGTTCCAGAAGGACTTCTGGATCGAGGACAGAGGAGGCGGCAGACCCGCCGCCGCCCGTCTGCCGGGAGGGCGGCTCATGCCGTATCTCGGTGCAGGCGGCGTCCACCTGCTCGACACCGGACTGCTCGGCGCCGGCGCCCCGGCCCAGGGTCTGCTCGACATGGACCGGACGGAACAGTTCGCGCGCCTGCTCGGCGGACCCGCCATGGACTCGGGCTGGGGGTTGCGCAGCCTCGGTGTGAAGGAGACGGGTTACAACCCGTTCGGGCATCGGAGCGGGTCCGTGCGCGTCCATGAGACGGCTCTCGCCGTGGCGGGGCTGGCCGCCGCGGGCTACGAGAAGGAGGCGGGTTCACTGCTGCGGGGCGTGCTGGCGGCGGCCGAGGCATTCGGCTACCGGCTGCCCGAGATGTACTCGGGCGAGCAGCGTACGGAAGGCGGCGCCCCGGTTCCGCATCCGACGGCCTGCAGACCGGCGGCCACCGCCGCGGCCGCCGGGATCCTCCTGCTCACCACCCTCGCCGGGGTCCGTCCCGACGCCCCGGCTCGTACGGTGACACTGCGTCCGGTTCGCAGTGCTCCCCTGGGGGAGATCGGGCTGACCGGACTGCGCGTCGCGGGCGCCCCCTTCTCCGTACGCGTCAGCAGGCTCGGCCTGGCGATGGTGGAGGAGGCTGCCGACGGGCTTCAGCTGGGGGCATGAGGGGTTGTCCGCCGTGGGGCCCGGGCTCGCGGAGGGCCGAGGTGTCCTGCCGGAGAGGGGTGGATCAGCCATGTGAGCGACCGGTGAAGAGAGTGTTTATCGTCAGGCAGACGACTATGATCGCGGCATGCCTTACGACCCGTCAGCCTTCGCGCCGTTCGCTGTCACCGTCGACCTGGTCGTGCTGACCGTGCGTCGTCACGCCCTGTGCGCACTGGCGGTACGCAGGGGTGAGCCGCCCTTCCAGGGACGGTGGGCGCTGCCCGGCGGTTTCGTGCGACCGGACGAGGACCTGTCCCAGGGCGCGGCGCGGGAACTGAGGGAGGAGACCGGGCTGAGCGCCCACGCACCGGACGCTCCCCCGCAGGCGAACGGGGCACACCTGGAACAGCTCGCGACCTACGGCGACCCCAAGCGTGACCCGCGGATGAGGGTTGTCAGCGTCGCTCACCTAGCCCTCGCACCCGACCTGCCCGCGCCCAGAGCGGGCGGAGACGCGAACAGCGCCCGCTGGGCTCCCGTCGAGGACCTGCTTCACCAGAGCGGCTACGGCCGTGACGGAGAGCAGGCGGCCCCGCTCGCCTTCGATCACGCCCAGATCCTCTCGGACGGCGTGGAGCGCGCCCGTTCCAAGATCGAGTACTCGTCGCTGGCCACCGCCTTCTGCCCGCCCGAGTTCACGGTCGGCGAACTGCGCCGGGTGTACGAGGCGGTGTGGGGCGTGGCGCTCGACCCGCGCAACTTCCACCGCAAGGTGACCGGAACGCCGGGCTTCCTCGTCCCCACGGGCGGAACGACGACCCGGCAGGGCGGTCGCCCCGCCCAGCTCTTCCGCGCGGGCGGCGCCACCCTGCTCAACCCGCCGATGCTCCGCCCCGAAGTCTGACTCCTGCCCCAGAGCTTGTACGACAGATCCCGCCTGCCTGGCGACGCCAGGCCGCCCTTTGGCGACGACGGGATTTGCCAGACAGTCCCGAGGGCGGTCGGCCTCGACGCCGGCGGTCCGCCCAAGTGGCCGGACTGCCAAGGAGCCTGCTTCCGGGCGCGCCCAAGGTGCCCGGAAAACGTGACATATCGCGCTATCTTGCTTTGGGTGATCCAGGCCATCGGACTGACCAGCAACGCCCGCAAGGAGCTTCCCCCCGCTGTCGACGACGTCTCCTTCGAGGTGTCCCCAGGTCGCGTCACGGCGCTCCTCGGCGCCCCGGGCGCAGGCAAGACGACCGCGCTCAGGCTCATGCTCGAACTGCAACAGGGCCGCGGAATCACCTACTTCAGAGGCCGCCCGCTGCATCGCATCGCCCACCCCTCGCGCGAGGTGGGTGTTCTCCTCGGAGCGGTCCCCGGCCATCCGGCACGCACGGTCCGAGGCCAACTCCGCATGATGTGCGCCGCGGCGGGTGTACCCGCACGGCGTGCCGACGACGTCCTGGAGGTGGTGGGCCTCGTCAGCCTGCGCGACGAACGCCTGGGCACCCTCTCGCGAGGCATGGACCGCCGCCTGGGCCTCGCCTGTGCCCTGCTGTCCGATCCGCACACGCTCGTGCTCGACGGCGCCACCGACGAACTCTCGGCCCGTGAAAGCCGTTGGCTGCATGGGGTTCTGCGAGCCCACGCAGGCGCCGGCGGCACCGTGCTGTTCGCCACGGACGACCCCAAGGAGGCCGCGCGGACCGCCGACCGGGTCGTCACGCTGGAGAAGGGCAGGCTCGTCGCCGACCAGGAGGTCGCGGACTTCTCACGCACCAGGCTCCGGCCCCGCGTCGCCGTCCGGAGCCCGCACGCCGCCCGGCTCGGTGCTCTGCTGACCAAGGAGGCCCGCACCGCCAGGTGCTCCGTGGAGGTCGTGCAGGAGGACGGCAATCGCCTCTCCGTGTACGGCAGCACCTGCTCCGACGTCGGTGAGGCCGCCTACCGCCACGGCATCCTCGTACACCAACTCGCCGACGAGGTCGGGGACATGGGGCCGACGCCCGGGCCGGAACCGGAGAAGCGGCCTGACGAAGCCGAAGCCGAAGCCGAAGCCGAAGCTGAGGCTGAGAACGGGGCGCCGGCGCGGAGCGCCGTGGGGCAGGGTGCGCACGAGTTGTCACCCCTCCCGCCGCCCATCACCGTCCGCCAGGGCGCCGGTCCCTTGCGTCCGCTGCGCTACGAACTGCGCCGCGCGACAGGAGTCGGTACGGGCTGGCTGACTGCTGCCGCCGTGCTCGTGACCTCCGCCGTCATCGCTGTACTCCTGGCAAGGGCGGGACACACGCCGCAGGCGCGGCTGCTCGCCGCGTGGCCGCGGGACTTCCCCCTGCCGCCCGCGGCGCTCGGCGCGGGACTGCTCGGCGCCTTCGCCTTCGGTGACGAGTTCCGCCACCCCGCACTGGCCGCGGACCGCGGTACCGTCCCCCGTCGCCTCGGGCTGCTGGCCGCCAAACTCGTCGTCGCGGCCGCCACCGCGCTGACGCTGGCCCTCGGTGTGGTCGGTTTGAACGCCGAACTGCTCCACCTCGTCTACGGACGGGAACTGACCGGGGTTCCCCCGGACCGGATCTCACTGGGTGCGAGTTGGATCGGCCTGGTGGTCGGCTGTGCCTGGGCGGGGGTTCTGGCGGCGGGCATCTTCCGGTCCACGACCGCCGGACTCGCGGCGGTTCTCGCCGTGCCGATCCTGGTCGTGCCGGTCGTACAAAAGGTCCTGGAAGGGCCGTCGGTCCGGACGGCTGCCGGATTCTCGACCCGGCTGCGCGAGCTCGTGCTGGTGCAGTGGCCGTTCGGGGGCGAGCACTATCTGGCCGCCGCGGCAGGAGTGATCGCCCAACCTGTCGGCAGCGCACTGATGTTGTCAGTCACGGCCCTGCTCTGCGCATATCTGCTCACGACGCTGCGGAGCAGGGTCCGATGACGACCGACCGTGCACGTGTGTTCCCCTCGTGTGCACAACTCCACGCAGAACGCCCATTTCTTTCCGATAAGGCGTCAATTACGACGGGGTGAGCGATCACCCTTTCGTGTGCTTTTCACCAAAGACCTCAAGGGAGTTGGAGACGACGCCGACAAAGGATCCGTGACTACCCTTGCGCACACCATGATGACCGCCGCCCGTTCCGCAGACTCCGGCCTCGCCGGACCGGGCGAACTCGACCGCTATCCCTATGCGGAGGGACCCGCCGCGGGCCGCGGCGGCGGCTCTGTGTGGGATGCCACAGACCCGGATCTGGGCCGCATGGGCCGACGCGCCGCCGGAAGCCGCGGCCGGGGCCTGCATGGCCAACTGGTTCAGCAGCTGGGTCAGATGATCGTCTCCGGTGACCTCGGTGCCGACCGTCCGCTCGTTCCCGAGGAGATCGGGCAGCGATTCGAGGTCTCCCGCACCGTCGTCCGTGAATCGCTCCGTGTCCTTGAGGCGAAGGGACTGGTCAGCGCCCGCCCCAATGTCGGCACACGCGTGCGTCCGGTCAGCGACTGGAACCTCCTGGACCCGGACATCATCGAGTGGCGCGCCTTCGGCCCGCAGCGCGACGACCAGCGTCGTGAGCTGGCCGAGCTGCGCTGGACGATCGAGCCGCTGGCCGCCCGCCTCGCCGCCGGACACGGACGCCCGGAGGTCCAGCAGCGGCTCACCGACATGGTCGAGATCATGGGCCACGCGATGGGGCAGGGTGACGCGCTCACCTTCTCGCGGGCCGACGCCGAATTCCATTCGCTGCTCATCCAGGTCGCGGGCAACCGCATGCTGGAACATCTCTCCGGGATCGTGTCGGCCGCGCTCCAGGTCTCCGGTGGTCCGGTCGCGGGCTGCGACCGGCCGAACGAGGCATCCCTCTCGCACCACGCCCGCATCGCCGACGCCCTCGCGGCGGGTGACGCCTCGGGTGCCGAGGCGGCCATGCGGCAGCTGCTCACCGTCCACCCCGAGGTGGAGCGCGTCGTGCCCGCGCCGCGCGAGCACTGATCGCGTACCGCGGGTGGCGCGACCGGGAGCAACCGCCTCGCGTGGCACCGCTTGGCCGGCGAACCGTCTGCCGCCGGGCCCCACCGGATTCCTGAAGGATCCGGCGGGGCCCGGCGGTGTGATGGGATGCTGGAACCGTCGACTGTCCACCTCTGACCGTATCTGGCCGTTTTTAGGCGCTTACGGGGTGTGACTCGGGCCACGCAGATTGGGCGTAACACTCTTCGGGACAGCGCGATGACCTAAGAGGTGACAGCCGAGTAGGGAATATGAGCGCCGCTTCAGGCGCTGTGACTCTTCTAGGCTCCCGCCCGCGCCGTCGGCCCATTCCAAAGTCGGCGGTCGTCGGCTCCTCTCCGCAGTGGACGGGGCCGGAAGCCGTTTTCCAACGTTCCGAGAGGTTGTTCGTGTCGGCCAGCACATCCCGTACGCTCCCGCCGGAGATCGCCGAGTCCGTCTCTGTCATGGCGCTCATTGAGCGGGGAAAGGCTGAGGGGCAGATCGCCGGCGATGACGTGCGTCGGGCCTTCGAAGCTGACCAGATTCCGGCCACTCAGTGGAAGAACGTACTGCGCAGCCTCAACCAGATCCTCGAGGAAGAGGGTGTGACGCTGATGGTCAGTGCCGCGGAGCCGAAGCGCACCCGGAAGAGCGTCGCAGCGAAGAGTCCCGCCAAGCGCACCGCCACCAAGACCGTCGCGGCGAAGACGGCGACGGCCAAGAAGGCCACCGCCACCGCCACGCCGGTGATGCCTGACGTCGACGATCCCGCCGAGGACGCGTCCGCCAAGAAGGTCGCGGCCAAGAAGACGACCGCCAAGAAGGCCGTCGCGAAGAAGACCGTCGCCAAGAAGACGGCGGCGAAGAAGACCACCGCCAAGAAGGACGACGCCGAGCAGGACGACGAGGCGACCGAGGAGACTCCGGGTACGGCCAAGTCCGGCGAGGAGCCCACCGAGGACGGCGCCCAGGGCTTCGTACTGTCCGACGAGGACGAGGACGACGCTCCCGCGCAGCAGGTCGCCGCCGCCGGTGCAACCGCCGACCCGGTCAAGGACTACCTCAAGCAGATCGGCAAGGTCCCGCTGCTCAACGCCGAGCAGGAGGTCGAGCTCGCCAAGCGCATCGAGGCCGGTCTGTTCGCCGAGGACAAGCTGGCCAACGCCGACAAGCTCGCGCCGAAGCTCAAGCGCGAGCTGGAGATCATCGCCGAGGACGGCCGCCGCGCCAAGAACCACCTCCTGGAGGCCAACCTCCGTCTGGTGGTCTCCCTGGCCAAGCGTTACACCGGCCGCGGCATGCTCTTCCTGGACCTCATCCAGGAGGGCAACCTCGGTCTGATCCGCGCGGTCGAGAAGTTCGACTACACCAAGGGCTACAAGTTCTCGACGTACGCCACGTGGTGGATCCGCCAGGCGATCACCCGCGCCATGGCCGACCAGGCCCGCACCATCCGTATTCCGGTGCACATGGTCGAGGTCATCAACAAGCTCGCGCGCGTGCAGCGCCAGATGCTCCAGGACCTGGGCCGCGAGCCCACCCCGGAGGAGCTGGCCAAGGAACTCGACATGACCCCCGAGAAGGTCATCGAGGTCCAGAAGTACGGTCGTGAGCCGATCTCCCTCCACACCCCCCTGGGCGAGGACGGCGACAGCGAGTTCGGTGACCTCATCGAGGACTCGGAAGCGGTCGTCCCGGCCGACGCGGTCAGCTTCACGCTCCTCCAGGAGCAGCTGCACTCCGTGCTGGACACCCTGTCCGAGCGCGAGGCGGGCGTCGTCTCGATGCGCTTCGGTCTCACCGACGGTCAGCCGAAGACCCTCGACGAGATCGGCAAGGTGTACGGCGTGACGCGCGAGCGCATCCGCCAGATCGAGTCCAAGACTATGTCGAAGCTGCGTCACCCGTCGCGCTCGCAGGTCCTGCGCGACTACCTCGACTAGGCCGCGGCCGCAGTACGTCACCGAGGGCCCGGTTTCCCGTGAGGGGAGCCGGGCCCTCGGTCCGCGCGGAGTGCGAAGTGCCGCCGTCTGAATCACTCTGGGTGTCTCGTGACAACCCCAGAGTGAGGAGCGCGCATGCGTCGTACCTTCGCCCGAGTACTGGCCCTCGCGGCCGTGGCGGCCGTGATACCGCTGGCGTCCCCGGCCCCCGCGACGGCCGACGTCGTCATCGGCGGCTACCCGGTGGAGATCGCCGAGACCCCTTGGATGGTGGCCCTGTCCAGCCGTGACCGGTTCGGGGGTACACGTGCGGGACAGTTCTGCGGGGGAGTGGTGATCGGGCGGACCACGGTGCTGACCGCCGCCCACTGTCTGGGCGAGGAAGTGCTGGGTGCGCCCCCTCGGCAGGTCCGTGATCTGAGGATCGTCGCGGGGCGCGGGGACCTACGGGCGGACGGGGGCGAGGAGATCGCCGTACGCGACGTCCGGATCAATCCGCGGCACGACGCCTACACGAACTCCGGGGACTTCGCCGTACTCACCCTGGCGGAACCGCTCGCCGCCGGTTCGGTCATGCGCATGGCCGGCGCCGGAGATCCCGCGTACAAGCCCGGTACGGGTGCCGTGGTCTACGGCTGGGGCGACACGACGGGGGGCGGGGACTACGCCAGTGCCCTGCGGGCCTCGCACGTGCAGGTGCTGCCCGACGCCGTCTGCGAGAGGGCCTATCCGGGCAGTGCCGACGGAACGTATCTCGCCGGCTCCATGCTGTGCGCGGGGGAGGAGAGTGGCGGCCGCGACGCGTGTCAGGGGGACAGTGGCGGGCCGCTGGTCGCTCAGGGGCGGCTGATCGGCCTTGTGTCGTGGGGAAGCGGCTGTGGGCGGGCCGGCAGCCCCGGGGTCTACACGCGGGTCTCAGGGGTCGTCACAGCGCTCGCAAGGGGCCACTGACGGTTGTCGTGCGGTGGCTCCTGCGGGCATGAGCGCTCTTCCGCAGTCACGAGCGCGAACGGCCGCCCCTGGAACCAGGGGCGGCCGCCCGGTCACCGGCCTGTGCCGGAGATGGCTCGTCGTCTGCGCGAAGTGTCAGTGCTCTTCGTCATTGGCGCTTGCCGGGGCAGCGGTCAGCCGCTCCGTCTCGTCCTGTATCTCAGCGGCGATCTTCTTGAGTTCCGGCTCGAACTTGCGCCCGTGGTGGGCGCAGAAGAGCAGTTCACCACCGTTGAGGAGGACGACGCGCAGATATGCCTGGGCGCCGCAACGGTCGCAGCGGTCAGCGGCCGTCAGTGGGCTCGCGGGGGTCAGAACAGTAGTCACGTCGCCTCTTCTCTAGCTCGACGAGCTGTCGTACCAGGGTCAACATCCAACCAGGCCGAAAACGTTCCCGCTCGTGGCTCTTCCTCGAAAAAAATCTTTCCGAGTCGGCTGTCTGCTGCCGGTTGGCGGCGAATGAGCCGTATTGCGTGTCTTCGTGTCTTACGGGTTCGCGCTCTGTCAGGTTCAGTCCTCCCGGCTGGCTTGCCGGTTGTTCTTGAGGACGTGCCCGGAGCCTAAATGGTTCATGCCTGGAAGGGAACGTGATATGTACTTCACTCCAACGAGGGATCGAACAAGCATACGACTCTGGACTACCCTGCGTTTGGGACGAGGGTGGCGTTACAACGGCTCTACCAGGCCTCGGTACCCTCAGACCGGTGACCGAAGCCGGACCCTTACCCAAAAGGGCCCCAACTGAAATTCAGCGAGGAGCGAACCGCGTGACCGCCGAGACGTCCGTGCCGTCCACAGCCCTGCTGACCGGAGCAGACCGTGACGGTTCCAACTACACCGCGCGGCACCTGCTCGTCCTCGAAGGTCTTGAGGCCGTGCGGAAGCGCCCGGGCATGTACATCGGATCGACCGACAGCCGCGGTCTGATGCACTGCCTCTGGGAGATCATCGACAACTCCGTGGACGAGGCACTCGGAGGCTACTGCGACCACATCGACGTGACCCTGCACGACGACGGTTCTGTCGAGGTGCGGGACAACGGCCGCGGCATTCCGGTGGATGTCGAGCCCAAAACCGGTCTTTCGGGCATCGAGGTCGTGATGACCAAGCTGCATGCCGGAGGCAAGTTCGGTGGCGGCTCGTACGCGGCCTCCGGCGGCCTGCACGGCGTGGGCGCCTCCGTGGTGAACGCGCTCTCGGCCCGCCTGGACGTCGAGGTCGACCGCGGGGGCAACACCCACGCGGTGAGCTTCCGGCGGGGCACGCCCGGCGCCTTCAAGGGCGACGGCGCCGATGCCACGTTCGACGCGTCGTCCGGCCTGCGCAAGCTCAAGAGGGTCCCCAAGACCCGCACCGGCACCCGCGTGAGGTACTGGGCCGACCGCCAGATCTTCCTCAAGGACGCCAAGCTCTCCCTGGAGCACCTGCACCAGCGCGCCCGGCAGACCGCCTTCCTGGTGCCCGGCCTGACCCTCGTCGTCCGTGACGAGTTCGGGCTCGGCGAGGGCGGCAGCAAGGGCGAGGAGTCGTTCCGCTTCGACGGCGGCATCAGCGAGTTCTGCGAGTACCTGGCCTCCGACAAGCCCGTCTGCGACGTGCTCCGCTTCTCCGGCCAGGGCAGCTTCAAGGAGACGGTCCCGGTCCTCGACGACCACGGACAGATGACTCCGACCGAAGTCACCCGCGAGCTGGGTGTCGACGTCGCGATGCGCTGGGGCACGGGCTACGACACGACACTCAAGTCGTACGTGAACATCATCGCCACGCCCAAGGGCGGAACCCACGTGGCGGGCTTCGAACAGGCTGTCGCCAAGACGGTCAACGAAGTGCTGCGGACCAAGAAGCTGCTGCGCGTCGCCGAGGACGACGTCGTCAAGGACGACGCCCTGGAGGGCCTCACCGCCGTTGTCACCGTCCGACTCGCGGAGCCCCAGTTCGAGGGACAGACGAAGGAGGTGCTCGGCACCTCCGCGGCTCGTCGCATCGTGACGAACGTGGTCTCCAGGGAGCTCAAGGCGTTCCTGACCTCCACGAAGCGGGACGCGGCCGCACAGGCCCGTGTCGTCCTGGAGAAGGCGGTGGCCGCCGCCCGTACGCGGATCGCGGCCCGCCAGCACAAGGACGCTCAGCGGCGGAAGACGGCCCTGGAGTCCTCCTCGCTGCCCGCCAAGCTCGCCGACTGCCGCAGCGACGACGTGGAGCGCAGCGAGCTGTTCATCGTCGAGGGCGACTCGGCGCTCGGTACGGCCAAGCTCGCCCGGAACTCCGAATTCCAGGCCCTCCTGCCGATCCGCGGAAAGATCCTCAACGTTCAGAAGTCGTCCGTGTCGGACATGCTGAAGAACGTCGAGTGCGGCGCGATCATCCAGGTCATAGGAGCGGGTTCGGGACGCACGTTCGACCTCGACGCCGCCCGCTACGGGAAGATCATCCTGCTCGTCGACGCCGATGTCGACGGCGCGCACATCCGCTGCCTGCTCCTGACGCTCTTCCAGCGCTACATGCGGCCCATGGTCGAGGCCGGCCGGGTGTTCGCGGCAGTGCCGCCGCTGCACAGGATCGAGCTGAGCCAGCCCAAGAAGGGCCAGGACAAGTACATCTACACGTACTCGGACCGGGAGCTTCGGGAGACCGTGCTGGAGCTCCAGCGGAAGAACGTGCGGTACAAGGACTCGATCCAGCGCTACAAGGGTCTCGGGGAGATGGACGCCGACCAGTTGGCCGAGACGACCATGGACCCGCGCCATCGCACGCTGCGCAGGATCAACATCACCGACCTCGAAGCCTCTGAGCAGGTCTTCGACCTGCTGATGGGCAACGACGTCGCCCCGCGCAAGGAGTTCATCTCCAGCTCCGCGGCGACGCTGGACCGCTCGCGCATCGACGCGTAGGTGATCTGATCCGACGGGGCCGGCCGGTACATCGGTCGGCCCCGTCGCATGCTGTTCCGTCGCACGCTGTTTTGGCACGCACCTCCCGTCGGACGCGGCGCCTTCGGTCGCTGTGCTCCGTAAGGGCACGGGGGAGCTCCAGGAGGGTGCGAGGAGCCCCGGGAGGGTGCGGGCAGCTCCGGGAGGGCGCGGGGAAGGTGCGCAGGAGATCGCCTCCACCCGTGGGTGGAGGCCGACAGTCGCCACGATCCACCCTGGCTCCGATCTGCCGACCGGCTCGTTTCCGTAGCGTCGAAGGCGTCGACAGCACCCGCTGCCGGCACCTTCCTCTCCTTGCTCACGGAGGCCGCGATGTCCGGGCTTGTCGATGTTCTGGCGATTGTCGCCGTAGTCGTCCTGGTGATCGCCCGCCAGTTCCGCCCCCGGCGGATGGACGCGGACAGGCGTTGGTGGGCCGCACCCGCGGTGCTGATCTTTCTCGCCGTGCGTGAACCGGGCCTGCTGGATCCCGACCACCGGACGGCATCGGTTCTCCTCCTCGGCGTCGAACTCCTCATTGCGCTCGGCACCGGCCTCGGCTGGGCATGGACCACCCGCATCTGGACGACGCCGGACGGATCGGTGTGGAGCAGTGGCAGCAAGGCCGGCGTCGGCGTCTGGGTCACCGGCATAGCCCTGCGGGCGGGTCTGGCCGGACTCGGAGCCGCGTTCGGCCTCCACCAGGGCACCTCGGCCCTGCTCCTCGGACTCGCTCTGACACTCCTCGTCCGTTCCGGCATCCTGGCCTGGCGGGCACAGGGACTGCATCCGGTGGCCGGGCAGAGCGCGGCCCTCGGGGAAGACGTGGCTCGCCCCTCGTGGAAGGAGCACGTGTGACGGAGAACGTCTGGCAGCGCTGGCCCTCCCGCGAGGCCCTCTCCGGAGAGGGGGTGCACAGGGCCAGGCACGCACTCACCATGGCCGCCCGCATCTTGGCCGCCGGGATCCTCCTGGTGACGATCTTCAAGGGCAGCGACCTGCACGGCTGGGGCATTGCGGCGGCCGTCCTGGGCGTCCTCGCCTGCGGATTCGGGGCCTGGGGCTTCACGAGGACCACGCTCGACCACCGGCTCCTGCCCTCCCTCGGACTGTTCGCCCTGCTGTTCGCGGTCGCCTTGGTGGCACACGGCGTGGGTCTCCGGGGCCCTGCCCTTGTCCTGTGGTGCGTGTGCGGCGTCCTCGCGATGGAGCGTTTGCCCCTGGTGGCCGGCCTGCCGGCCACCTTCGTGGCGCTGGGGGCGTACACGGTCGCCGATCACGACGGCTGGCCGGCCACCGTGGCCACGACCGGAGGGATCGCCCTGATCGGCTACGTGCTCCGGCTGGATGCCGAGGCCCGCGGCAGCACCCAGCGGCTCCTCACGCAGGAGCGTGCGGCGCGTGCGGCCGAGGCGGAGTCCGCGGCACTGGCGGAGCGGGCCAGGATCGCGCGGGAGATCCACGACGTGCTGGCGCACAGCCTCTCGGCCCAGCTGGTGCACCTGGAGGCGGCCCGACTGCTGATCGAGGGAGGAGGCGAGAGGGACCAGGTCCTCGACCGTGTCGTGGCCGCACGAAGGATGGCCCGCGAAGGGCTCGCCGAGACCAGACAGGCACTTTCCGCGCTGCGCGGCGAGCTGTCCCCGCTGGAGGAGTTCCTGAGCGAGCTCGTCGCCGATTCCGCCGGCGCCGATGTCACTGTCACGGGTGAACGACGACTGCTGTCGGCCGAGGTGTCCCAGGCGGTCCGCAGGGTCGCTCAGGAGGCCCTGACGAACGTCCGGAAGCACGCGCCGGGCGCCAAGGTCCGCATACGCATGGACTACGGCAGGAACGAAGTGACGCTGCGTGTACGGGATTCGGGTGCACCGCCGGGAGAGTTCACCCACACCGGCGCCGGATACGGTCTGCTCGGAATGCGGGAGCGGGCCGAGCTGCTGGGCGGCTCGCTGGAGGCCGGACCGTACGAGGAGGGGTTCGTGGTGACGCTGAAGGTGCCCGTATGACGGCGGAGTCCGGTGCGCAGCCTGCTCGTGTCGTGGTGGCGGACGACCAGACCGTGGTGCGCGAGGGCATCGTGATGCTGCTCGGCCTGCTGCCGGGGATCGAGGTCGTCGGTGCGGCCGCCGACGGAAACGAGGCGGTACGGCTGGTGGCCGAGCTCGACCCGGACGTGGTGCTGATGGATTTGCGCATGCCTCGCTGCGACGGAGTCGAGGCGACCAGGCGCATCAGGTCCGAGCATCCGAGGACGCAGGTCGTCGTGCTCACCACGTTCGCCGACGACGAGTCGCTGTTTCCCGCTCTGCGAGCGGGCGCTCGCGGCTATCTCACCAAGGACGCGGACGGGAACGAGATCGTCCGAGCCGTGCGGAGTGTGCTGTCCGGGGACGCGGGGTTCTCGCCGGGCATCCAGCGACGTTTGCTGGAGCGACTGTCGGAACCGCAGGCTGTCGTGCCCGCTCAGGAGGCTCCGGACGGGCTCACCCTGCGGGAGACGGAGGTGCTGGTGCTGATCGCCGACGGCCTGACCAACCAGGAGATCGCCCGCAAGCTGCAGGTGTCCACGGCCACGGTGAAGATCCACATCAACAACCTCTTCGCAAAGACGGGACTCAGGGACCGTGCGCAGGCCGTCCGTTACGCCTTCGGGAAGGGACTTGTGCGGCCACCAGGGGGGTGAGTCACCTGATGGGGTGAAGTGCGGGGAGAGAAGAGTCAGGGATCTTCCCGTTCTGTCCATCCTTGGGCACGCGGCCGAAACGGGCGGCGGACAAGGAGAGTTCGGTGGAGAAGCACGACGGTCCCGACCCCGGAAAGGTCCGGATCGACGACCCCTGGTACGACGCGCTCGCCTCCGGGTGGGGCGAGTTGGACGGTACGGGTGAGCCCGCTCCAACTGTGCCGCCCGCGCGCGGGGAGCAGGAGGACCGAAGCGCACGCGCCGCCGATGTCTATCTGGAGGTGCAGCGCAGCGCTGCCTTCCAGGAGGTGCGCGGCCGGTATCGGAGGTTCGTGATCCCGGCCGTCGCCGTCTTCTTCACCTGGTACGTGGCCTATGTCGTGACGGCGACCACGGCACCGGCCTTCATGGCGCGGCCCGTCGTCGGCGCGGTGAACGTGGCGATGGTCGCGGGGCTCGGACAGTTCCTCACGACGTTCCTCTTCACCTGGGCGTACGCGCGGCACGCACGGCTGCGCAGAGACCGCGCCGCGCTCGATCTGCGCTGGGACACACAGGAACTGACGCGTGGCGTCACGGGTGGTGAGCGGTGACCGGGAACCATCAGACGTTGGCCCTGCTGCTCTTCAGCGTGTTCGTCGCGATCACTCTGGGGATCACGACCTGGGTGAGCCGTCACCGGCACGGTTCGGCGGAGGAGTTCTACGCGGGCGGCCGGCTCTTCTCACCGATGGAGAATGGTTTTGCCATCGCGGGCGACTACATGTCCGCCGCCTCCTTCCTCGGTATCTCGGGGCTGATCGCGCTCTTCGGCTACGACGGGCTGCTGTACTCGGTGGGTTTTCTCGTCGCGTGGCTGGTCGTGCTGTTCCTGGTCGCCGAACTGGTCCGCAACTGCGGGCGGTTCACGCTCGCCGACGTCGTCGCCGCACGTATGAGTGAGCGGCCGGTGCGCATCGCCGCCGGAACCTCCTCGGTGACCGTGTCCGTTCTCTATCTGGTGGCGCAGATGGTGGGGGCGGGCAGCCTGGTCGCGCTGCTGTTGGGAGGCACGAGCGAGGCCGCCCAGACGTGGACGGTCATCGGCGTCGGCGCGCTCATGGTCGTCTATGTGTCGTTCGGCGGGATGCGGGCCACCACGTGGATCCAGATCGTCAAGGCGGTCCTGCTCATGGGCGGGGCGATCGCGTTGACCGTGCTCGTCCTGATGCGGTTCCACGGGGACTTCAACCAGTTGTTGCGTACGGCGGCGGAGCGGAGCGGGCACGGGAAGTCGTTCCTCGCGCCGGGGCTGAAGTACGGCGGGGACTGGACGGCGCGCCTCGACTTCATCAGCCTGGGCCTAGCGCTGGTGCTCGGCACGGCGGGCCTGCCGCACATCCTGTCGCGCTTCTACACCGTGCCGACCGCCCGGGCCGCCCGTCGCTCGGTCGTCTGGTCGATCGGACTGATCGGCGGGTTCTACCTGATGACGATCGTGCTGGGATTCGGAGCGGCGGCGATCGTCGGCCCCGATGCAGTACGCGGGTCGAACGCGGCAGGGAACACGGCGGTTCCTCTGTTGGCGCTGGATCTGGGCGGCGGTGCCGCGTCCACTGGAGGAACGGTTCTTTTTGCGATCGTCGCCGCGATCGCCTTCGCAACTATCCTCGCGGTGGTCGCCGGCATCACGCTCGCCTCGTCGGCGTCCGTGGCCCACGACCTGTATGCGTCGCTGCGGCGACGGCGCGCGAAGCCGCGCAGCGAGGTGGCCGTGGCGCGGACCGCCGCGGTCGGGGTCGGCGTCGTGGCCATCGCGCTCGGCCTGCTCGCGCGCGACCTCAATGTGGCGTTCCTGGTGGGGCTCGCCTTCGCGGTCGCCGCGTCGGCGAACCTGCCCGTCCTGCTCTACTCACTGTTCTGGCGGAACTTCACGACACGCGGCGCGGTGTGGTCCGTGTACGGGGGCCTGCTGCCGGCCCTGGTGCTCGTGGTGCTGTCGCCCGTGGTGTCGGGCAGCCCCGGCTCGCTGTTTCCGGGCGCCGACCTCCAGTACTTCCCGCTGGACAATCCGGGCCTGGTGTCCATCCCGATGGGTTTCCTGGCGGGCTGGCTCGGCACGGTCACTTCGACGGAGGCGCCGGACGAGGCCAAACACGCGGAGACCGAGGTGCGGGCATTGACGGGGGCGGGGGCGGTCTGACGAGGCTTGGGGGCTTCGAGATCGGGTCGGCCCGTGGCGTCGTCAGGGGCGGGTCGCCCAGACATAGCGGTGTTCGGGGCGGCCCGCGTCACCGTACTTGAGGCTCAGCGTGGCCCGGCCGGTGCGCTCCAGAAGCTTCAGATAGCGCTGGGCGGTCTGCCGGCTGAGGCCGGTCAGCTCGGCGATCTCCTGGGCGGACAGGGGGTTTTCCGCGTTTACCAGGGCCTGGCGCACTGCCTCCGCGGTGGTGGGGGAGTGCCCCTTGGGCAGATCAGGTTCCGTGCCCGTCGAGAGGGCGCCGAAGATCCGGTCGACCTCGGCCTGCTCGGCCTCACCGCCGCCGTCGAGGGTGCGACGCAGTTCGGCGTACGCCTCAAGTTTCGCGCGGAGCCCCGCGAAGGCGAACGGTTTCACCAGGTACTGCAGGGCACCTTGCCGCATCGCCGCCTGGACGGTGGTGATGTCACGGGCGGCGGTCACCATGATCACGTCGGCCTGGAGGCCCCGCCGCCGCATCTCCTGGACGACCGCGAGTCCCGTCCGGTCGGGCAGATAGTGGTCGAGCAGCACCAGGTCCAGATGGGGCAGCGCCTCCATCTGCCGCAGTGCCTCCGCCGCCGAGTGCGCCTCGCCCGCGACATGGAAGCCGGCGACCTTCTCCACGTAGGCGGCGTTGACCCGGGCGACCCGGATGTCGTCGTCCACGACCAGTACCTCGATCATCGTGGCTCCTCCTTGGTGGTCGTGGCGGTACTCTCCGGCGCGGGGCCGGGCTCCGGCTCGGAGGTGAGCCCCGGCTCAGCAAGCGCCTCAGGCAGCACGATCGTGAATTCCGCGCCCCCGCCCGCCGCCTCCGCGACCCGTGCGCTGCCACCCTGCCGTTCAGCGAGCCGTCGCACCAGCGACAGGCCGATCCCGCGCCCCCGGTGGGCCGGCGGTTCCTTGGTGGACCAGCCGTCCGTGAAGATCAACTCGCGTTGTTCGGCGGGGATACCAGGCCCGGTGTCCCGCACCCGGAGCACGGCGGTACGCCCTTCCGCGCGCAGTTCGACCTCCACGCGCGCGTGGAGGGTGCCCGCGACGGCGTCGAGCGCGTTGTCGACGAGGTTCCCGACGATCGTGACCAGTCCCCGGGCATCGACCAGCAGGTCGGGGAACAGCGTCCGGTCGGAGACCGTCAGGGCCACGGCGCGCTCCGCCGCGACGGTGGCCTTGCCCACCAGCAGGGCGGCGAGCAGTGGGTCGTGGATCTTCTCGGTGATCTGTTCCGCGGTGGCCCGGTGGTCGCCTACCACCTCGCCGACGAACTCCACGGCGTCGTCGAACATCTCCAGTTCCAGCAGGCCGAGCAGTGTGTGCATGCGGTTGGCGTGCTCGTGGTCCTGGGCGCGAAGCGCGTCGATGAGGCCGCGGGTGGAGTCGAGCTCGCGGCCCAGCTGCTCCAGTTCCGTGCGGTCCCGCAGGGTGGCGACGGCGCCGCCGTCGTCGGTGGGCATGCGGTTGGCGACCAGGACCCGCTGTCCTCGGACGGTGAGCAGATCGGTGCCGCTGACGGTTCCGGCCAGCACGTCGGTCGTACGTCCCTCGCCGAGCGCCGTGCCGAGAGGCTGCCCCACGGCCTCGTCACCGAGGCCCAGCAGCCGCCGGGCCTCGTCGTTGAGCAGCCGGATCCTGCCCTCGCGGTCCAGCGCGACGACGCCCTCCCTGATGCCGTGCAGCATGGCCTCACGTTCCGCCAGGAGTCCGGCGATGTCCGAGAAGGCCAGATCACGGGTCTGCCGCTGCACACGCCGCGAGATCAGATAGGCGGCCAGCGCGCCCACGGCCATGGCGCCGCCCGCGTAGGCGAAGAGCCCCGGGATCGCATGGATCAGACGGGCGCGCACACTGTCGTACTCGATGCCGACCGAGACCGCGCCCACGATGTCGCCGCCGGCGTCGCGCAGCGGCACCTTGCCGCGTGCCGAGCGGCCCAGGGTGCCGTCGTCGATCTCCATGACCTCCCGGCCGGCCAGAGCCTGCTGAGGGTCGGTGGAGACGCGTCCACCGATCTCGGCGGGATTGGTGTGCGACCAGCGCACGCCGTGCATGTCCATGACCACGACGTACTCGGCCCCGCTCGCCTTGCGGACCCGTTCCGCCTCGGCCTGGACGGGCCCGTCGGCCGAGGGCCGCGTCGACGTCAGTTCCTCGGCGAGCCGTGGTTGCGCCGCCGTGGTCTGCGCGATCGCGAGCGCGCGACGCATCGCCTGGTCGTCCAGCTGCTCACTGAGAGGGGCGAGGAACAGCCCCGTCGCGAGTACGGCGACCCCGGCGGCGATCGCCACCTGCATCAGCAGCACCTGCGAGAACATCCGCCTCGGCATGCCGAGGCGGAGTCGTCGAGCAGGGGGAGTGGGGCTCATACCCATGACGGTACGGGGAGCGATGGCCCGGGCCGTAGGCGGTGTGGCCCGGATCTCGTTCGAATGCCGTGGTCAGCGGGTCGGTGGGCTGATGGGCCGCTGGGTCCACGGGCCGGCAGGTCGGCGGGCCGGAAGGTCAGCGGGTGGCGTGGTGCGTGGTGGCTGTGCCCGACAGCTCACGGACCGTCGTCACGTCCATCCGGGCGGGTGAGCCGAGAGCCGAGCCGCAGCTCTCCGCCCGGGGCGGCGACGAGGCACCCTGGCTGACCGTGACGAGCCAGCGGCGGCCGTCGGTATGGGCGACTGTCACCTCCCAGTCAGGTGCCTCGCCCTCGGTACGGACCACGTTCAGAGCGCCCGCCGCGTGCTCGGCCACCGCTGTGCGCACCGCCAGTTCGGCTGCCTGACCGGGCCGCTCCCAGGCGGAGTTGCCTCGGCAGCCCTCGGTGACGACACGCCCTTCGCGTACACCCTGTAGGACTTCCTTGACCGCATGAGCCTCGGCGCGCCCGTACGCGTAGCCGAAGGGCAGCACGAGGAGCGTGGGGGAGAAGCGGTGGCCACCCAGGTGCGTGACCTCCCACGCTCCCGCCACTCCGGAGGCGGCGAGTTCGGCGGCGAGGGGGCGGCCGAGCAGGGCACAGCACCGGTCGCGCTTGCCGTTGGTGCAGACGAGGGCGAGAGGGTCGCCGGTGTGGGGGCGGCCGTCGAGCACCGCGTCGAAGGTGCCGGACAGGCCTCGACCGAGCTCGGCGAAGTCAAGTGTGAGCAGCTGCTCGGGGTCGGACGTGGTGGCGTTGTGCAGCCATACGTTTCCCGGAGCGGTGTGGGCCGCGTACACCTGACGCTCGGCGGTCGTGCGGCAGTCCGCGTGGCGTCCCGGGCGGCGGATCAGGGCGACGCGTACGCCGGTGCCCTCGGTGGCCCGCGTCAGGGCGCGACCCAGCGCGGGATCCAGATGGCTCGATGTCAGCGCTTCGGCACCCCAGGGACCGGGCTGTTCGACCAGCAGCCACGTCCTCGCCGTGGCGGCGGTCCCCGCGAGGGGTTCCTCCAGGTCTCGTGAGACCTTCGCGCACGTACTCACACAGGTGAGCCTATTCTGACTTGGCTCGTTGTGGCCTCTGAGGCCGGTGGTGTCACTGCTCCGGAAGTGGCTGCGGTGGCCGTTCTCCTACGTAGTGTCCGCTCGGGCGCATGCGCAGAGGCGCCTCGCCGTACTCCTCCAGGGTGTGGGCGATCCAGCCGGCCGTCCGGGCCACGGCGAAGATCGTCTCGCCTGCCGAGGCGGGCATGCCGGACGAGGCCGTGAGGACGGCGAGGGCGAGGTCGACGTTGGCGTGCAGCGGGACGTGGCGGGCGGTCGTCGTCACCACGTCGTGGGCCGCGGCCAGTGCGGGAGCGGCGTCGGGGATCTCCTCCAGGAGGGCGAACAGCGCCCGCGCGCGCGGGTCCTCACCGGGGTAGAGGCGGTGGCCGAGGCCCGGGACGCGGCGTCCGGCGCGCAGTTCGTCGGCGATCACAGGGCCCGCCGAGCCGCGGTCGAGGACATCGAGGAGCATCCGGTGTGCCAGGCCGCTGGCCGCTCCGTGGAGGGGGCCTTCGAGGACGCCGAGGCCCGCCGATACGGCGGCGTACGGATGGGCACGGGCCGAGGCTGCCACCCGTACGGCGAGTGTCGAGGCGGCCAGGTCGTGGTCGACGAGCAGTGCGAGGGCTGTGTCCATGGTCCGCAGCGAGGCCTCCGAGGCGTCACGTCCGCTGAGCCGGTACCACAGACGGTGTGCCAGTGGGCCGTCGTCCCGGTGGTCGTGCCTCTTGGGCGGCAGGGCGGCGACGAGCGTGGGGATCAGGGTGCGGGCGGTGCCCAGCACGGACTGTTCGGAAAGGTCGAAGCGCAGTGGATCGGCGGTCGCCGCGGCGATGGCGGCCACGCGGAGCCGGTCGGTGGGGCCCGTGTGCTCGGGCAGCGAATCGACGGCGCGGCGCGCCACCGTGACAGATGCCTCGGGTGCCGTGAAGGTGGCGCCGGGGCGTAGGGCGCCTGTCCAGAGCCACTCCGCGACCTCTTCGTAGGAATGGCGTGCGGCGAGCTCGGTCGCGTCGACGCCTCGGAAGTAGTAGCGGTCCTTGTCGATCAAGGTGATCCGGGTGCGGACGGAGAGCGTGCCCGCGGCCGGCGAACCCAGCGCCGCCTCGCGCCTGTTGCGGCGCGCGAGAGCCTCCACCTCCTTGGGGTCGAAGGTGCTGCCCCGGCCGCTCGGGTTGCTCCGGCTGCCGAGTCGGCCACGGCTCACGTACGCGTAGACCGTCTCCGGCTTCACGCCGAGCAGTTCAGCGGCTTCCCGGGTGCTGATCCGCCGCCCCTCGTGTGCCGGGACTGCTTCTTGATCCGTCATGGGTATCTCCGTATCTCCCATATCCGCGAGTCACGTATTGATTCAATCAATATTGACAATGGATAAGTCAAGCATGGACAGTCAAATCAAGTTCAGGGAGGCAAGCATGTCGATCAACCGGGCCACGAACGGGCGGGCCACGGGCGCTGTTGTCGAAGTTCCGCGAGGACTCGCGGGCGTCGTCGTCACCGACACCCTGCTGGGTGACGTCAGAGGCGCCGAGGGGTTCTACCACTACCGCCAGTACTCGGCCGTGGAACTCGCGAGGAGCCGGGGCTTCGAGGACGTGTGGCATCTGCTGATGCACGGTGAACTACCGGACGCGGCGCAGCGTTCCGCCTTCGCCGCGCGGACGGCGGAGCTGCGCCGGCTGCCCGAGGAGGTGCGGGCGGTGCTGCCCGCCATCGCCGCGGCCAGTGGGCGGGCCGGGGCCCTGGCGGGGATGAGGACCGCGTTGTCGCTGTTCGGAGCGGCGCGTGGATTCCGGCCGGTGTTCGACCTCGACGGCGAACAGCGCCGGGCGGACGCGCTCGCGGCCTCGGCGGCCGTCCCGACGCTGTTGACGGCGCTCCACCGGCTGGGGCGGGGACTCGATCCGGTCGAGCCGCGCGAGGACCTGTCGTACGCCGCCAACTACCTTTACATGATGACCGGTTCGGAGCCGGAGCCTGCTCGGGCGCGGGCCGTTGAGCAGTACCTGATCTCAACCATTGATCACGGATTCAATGCGTCAACGTTCACTGCCCGGGTGATCGCCTCGACGGGGGCTGACGTGGTTGCCTGTCTCGGCGGGGCGGTGGGAGCCCTCTCCGGTCCGCTGCACGGTGGGGCCCCGAGCCGGGCCCTGGACACGCTCGACGCGATCGGAACGCCCGACCGTATCGACTCCTGGATTCGTGAACGGGTCCTGGCGGGTGACCGCATCATGGGCTTCGGTCATCCCGTCTACCGCACCGAGGACCCCCGCTCGCGGATGCTCCGTGAGATCGCGCAGCGTTTCGGCGGCCCGCTGGTCGACTTCGCCGTCGAGGTCGAAGGGCAGGTGGAGGCGATCCTCGCGGAACTCAAGCCGGGGCGTGAGCTGCACACCAATGTGGAGTTCTACGCGGGCGTGGTCATGGAGCTCTGCGGCCTCCCGCGCGAGATGTTCACGCCGACGTTCGCGGCGGCACGTGTGGTCGGCTGGAGCGCGAACATCCTGGAACAGGCGGAGGACCCGAAGATCATTCGGCCGGCGGCGCGGTACGTGGGGCCGGGGGCGCCGGTTGTGGTTCCTGCGGTGGCCTAGGGAGTCTCACTCCGGAGCACTCCGAGGCCCCCGGAAACCTTGCATCCGCGACCTCTGGCGCGCGTCGGCGCACGATGGTGACGCATTACCCGCGTACGCCCAGTGAGCACCTGTACGCGGGTACGCGAGTAATGCCTATGCTGCCTTCACCACCCAGCCGGTTCTGCCTCAGCCGGGGTGTGGTCCTCCCTGGCTGTCCACTTCAAGCGTCGGGGATATCCGCTTTCGCGCGCACCAGAGTCTCGCGTGTGATCACTACGATCCGTTCGTAGTCGGCTCGTCCGGCATCGGGCGGGAGCTCCGGGTCGAGTTCCTTGGTGGCTTCCCGGCCGATGACTGCGAAGTTGCCGTCAGCGAGCTCGAAGATGTCGGGGCAGGTCTGACCACTTGCACTCCCACGCTCACGTGGTGAAACCCCGACACGTCGCACGATTTTCACGGATAAGTACCAGCCTTGTGGCTCGGAGAAGATGGTCGTCCCCGAGCTGTTCTCGGTCTCGTGACGGGCCGGCTCCGAGCGTTGGGTGGTCGTCGGAGGCACAACTCTCCGAGCGATGGGTGTGCGTTCGGAGTGCCCGCATAGCGGGCACGCGCCAATTTATATCGGAAGCCACTGGCCGCGCGCGGCATAACAGCGCGAAACCGAGTGAAATTCTTCGTGCCGCCTTGACGACGGGAAAATTGCGAGGATGAGTGTGCATCTTGGGCATTGATGGTATGCGGGGTGCATGGGCGGCTTGTGCGGTCTGAGATCGGTGCGCGTGGAATGGGTGGATGGCGCGTCACGGCGACTCTTCGGGCGGCTCTCCCACGACCCACCACTCGTCACTGTCCGACTCGGTCTGTTCCTGGATGAGGCCGTCCATGATCTGACCTAGTTCGGCCTCCTCCGACGCGCCGGGCAGGCTCTCTCGATGGTGGCGGGTCGCTGCCCAGTATTCCTGGAATATATTATTTTGGCATATGACGCGGAAATGCCCGTGCAACTCGCGCCGAGTCAGGGCCCCGATGCGGTGGAAGTACAGAGCGTTGACGTAGAGCGCATTCGCGAAGAGATACTGGCGCTGCCTTTCAGGGCTGACATCGTTCTCGTACGTGTTGAGGACCGCGGCGAGAGCGGGATCGTCCATGGCTTTGCACAGCAGATCGAAGTGGAGTCGGTGCTGCTCCGTGAGGGTGGCACGTCGGCGGTGCCGATCCCTGGCCGTGGCGACGGAGTCGGCCGCGGACGTGAGCCTCGTGCGGGCGGCGGAGAGCCGCCCCTTCCAAAAGTTCTGTGTGGCCATGTCAACCCCCGAATCAGGCGACCGTCCGCCGGTCGTCGGGTGCGGGTCGACAGGGAGCGGACCGGCGAAGCGTTGGGCGGCGCTTGCCGTCTCCCAGAGTGCCGAGAGGGTCTGGTCGGCTGGGAGGCGGAGAGGCGGCGCACGGAGGGAAGCGCGGGTCGCGCAACTCGGCGCCTTGCCTGACGTGTGCCCCGCGAGCGCCGCTAACAATCGTTCACTTCGGGGGCTTTCCGGGGCGGCTCGTATCCTTGGCGGGCATTGGTTCCCCGTCGTGAGAGCCGGTCCGTGAGCCGGAGTACGCAATTGGTGTGAGAGAGGTCGTGCGTTGAGTCAGGCGAGCCCCCAGCAGATCCCGGTCCTCGTCCTCGCCGGCTTCCTGGGTTCCGGGAAGACCACCCTGCTCAACCACCTCCTGCACCGCGGCGGAGGCAGTCGTATCGGGGCCATCGTCAATGACTTCGGTGCCATCGAGATCGATGCCATGGCCGTGGCCGGCGTGCTCGGCGACTCCACCGTGTCGCTGGGCAACGGGTGCCTGTGCTGCGCCGTCGACGCCAGTGAACTCGACCTGTATCTGGACCGGCTCGCCCGGCCCTCCTCCGGGATCGACGTGATCGTCATCGAGGCGAGCGGTCTCGCCGAGCCCCAGGAGCTGGTGAAAATGCTCCTGGCCAGCGAGAACCCGCACATCGTCTACGGCGGACTGGTGGAGGTCGTCGACGCCGCCGAGTTCGACGCCACCCGCGAGAAGCACCCCGAGATCGACCGGCACCTCGCCATCGCCGACCTGGTCGTCGTCAACAAGGCGGACCGTGCGACGGATCCCGACCGGGTGATCCGGGTCGTGCGTACGCTCGCCGACGGTGCCGCTGTCGTACCGGCTTCGTACGGGCGGATCGACCCCGAGTTCCTCTTCGACTGCCGACCGTCTGAGGAACGTATCGGCCAGTTGTCGTTCGACGACCTCCACCGGCACGAGGACCATGACCGCGATGACGACGGCTCGGCAGGGCACCTCGGCCATCTGCACTCCGCCTACGAGTCGGTCTCCTTCACCTCCGAAGTGCCGCTCGGGCCAAGGCGGTTGATGGACTTCCTCGACAGCAGGCCGGACGGCCTCTACCGCATCAAGGGGTACGTCGACCTCGGCGCCGCCGACCCCCGCAACCGGTACGCCGTGCACGCGGTGGGCCGGTTCCTGCGGTTCTATCCCGAGCCCTGGGCCTCGGACGAGCGCCTCACCCAGCTCGTGCTCATCGGGTCCGGCATCGACACCCTCGCCCTCGGTAAGGAACTGGAGGCGTGCAAGGACGACGCCCCACACGCCGACGAGCGCGGCATGTGGGGCGTCCTGAGATACGTACAAGGTGGGGAGGCGGAACCGGAGGCGGAGACCGGGCTTTAGCCGGTCCCGCGCCTCCCTGCATCCATCGCGCCGCCGCGTCGTCGCCCGTCCGGTACTACCGGCTGTACCGGCTGTACCGGGTGGACCGGCTGTCCGTGTCGGCTATGCCGGTCCTGCCACCACCGAGACCGTCTTCGCCAGCGAGACGCCCGAGCCGTCGCGTCGCGGGTCCATCTCCGGCAGTTCCGCGGGTGTTCCGTCCTTCTGCGCGGCGCGGGCGGGAGCGGGGCCCGCCCAGGCCAGGCTCAGGCAGTCCTCGCCCTTCAGGAAGCGCTGGCAGCGAACGCCGCCCGTGGCGCGGCCCTTGCGCGGGTACTGGTCGAAGGGGGTCAGCTTGGCCGTCGTCTGGACCGAGTCGTCCAGCGTGCCGCGCGAACCCGCCACCGTGAACACCACCGCGTCCACGGCCGGGTCGACCGCCGTGAACGAGATGACCTTGGCGCCGTCCGTGAGCTTCACACCCGTCATGCCGCCCGCCGCCCGGCCCTGCGGACGGACCTGGGACGCCTGATAGCGCAGCAGTTGGGCGTCGTCGGTGATGAAGATCAGGTCCTCCTCGCCGGTGCGCAACTCGGCCCCGCCGACGATCCGGTCACCGTCCTTGAGGGAGATGACCTCCAGCTCCTCCTTGTTGGACGGGTAGTCCGGGACCACGCGCTTGACCACACCCTGCTGCGTGCCGAGCGCCAGGCCCGGCGACGACTCGTCGAGCGTCGTCAGACAGACCACCTGCTCGTCGCCCTCCAGAGCCAGGAACTCCGAGATCGGCGCGCCCCCGGAGAGGTTGGGCGCCGAGGCCGTCTCGGGCAGCTGCGGAAGGTCGATGACGTTGAGCCGCAGCAGCCGTCCGGTGGACGTGACCGCGCCGATCTCGCCCTGCGCCGTCGCCGGGACGGCGGAGACGATCAGATCGTGCTTGACGCGCCGGCCCTCGTTCTCCCCGAAGGGCTCGCCGTTGGCCGTACGCGCGAGCAGGGCCGTCGACGACAGGAGCACCCGGCACGGGTCGTCGGCCACCTGCAGCGGAACGGCCGTCGCGGCGGAACCGGCCGACGCCAGCAGCACCGTACGCCGGTCGGTGCCGAACTTCTTGGCCACCGCGGCCAGTTCGGTCGAGACCAGCTTGCGCAGTTCGGTGTCCGAGTCCAGGATGCCGGTCAGCTCGTCGATCTCGCCGTTGAGCCGGTCGCGCTCGGTCTCCAGCTCGATGCGGTCGAACCTGGTCAGCCGGCGCAGCGGCGTGTCCAGGATGTACTGCGTCTGGATCTCGCTCAGTGAGAAGTGCTCGATCAGGCGCTGCTTGGCCTGGGCGGAGTTGTCGCTGGAGCGGATGAGGCGGATGACCTCGTCGATGTCCAGCAGGGCGACGAGCAGACCCTCGACCAGGTGCAGCCGGTCGCGCTTCTTGGTGCGGCGGAACTCGCTGCGGCGGCGCACGACCTCGAAACGGTGGTCGAGGTACACCTCCAGCAGTTCCTTGAGGCCCAGCGTGAGCGGCTGGCCGTCCACCAGCGCCACGTTGTTGATGCCGAAGGACTCCTCCATCGGCGTCAGTTTGTAGAGCTGCTCCAGGACCGCCTCCGGCACGAAGCCGTTCTTGACCTCGATGACCAGGCGCAGGCCGTGCGAGCGGTCGGTGAGGTCCTTGACGTCGGCGATGCCCTGCAGCTTCTTCGAGCCGACCAGGTCCTTGATCTTCGCGATCACCTTCTCCGGGCCGACGGTGAAGGGCAGTTCGGTGACGACGAGGCCCTTGCGGCGCGCCGTCACGTTCTCCACCGACACCGTCGCGCGGATCTTGAAGGTGCCGCGGCCCGACTCGTACGCGTCCCTGATCCCGGTCAGGCCGACGATCCGGCCGCCGGTGGGCAGGTCGGGGCCCGGGACGTACTTCATGAGCGTTTCGAGATCGGCGCCTGGATGGCGGATCAGGTGGCGGGCGGCGGCGATGACCTCGCCGAGGTTGTGCGGCGCCATGTTCGTCGCCATGCCGACCGCGATGCCCGACGCGCCGTTGACCAGGAGGTTCGGATACGCGGCCGGGAGGACCGACGGCTCCTGCTCCTGGCCGTCGTAGTTCGGGCTGAAGTCGACCGTGTTCTCCTCGATCGACTCCGTCATGAGGGAGGTGGCGTCGGCCATCCTCGCCTCGGTGTACCGCATGGCGGCCGGCGGGTCGTCGTTGCCCAGCGAACCGAAGTTGCCGTGGCCGTCGACCAGGGGCAGGCGCATGGAGAAGGGCTGGGCCAGGCGGACCAGGGCGTCGTAGATCGACGCGTCGCCGTGGGGGTGGAGCTTACCCATGACCTCGCCGACGACGCGGGCGCACTTCACGTAGCCGCGGTCGGGGCGGAGCCCCATCTCGTTCATCTGGTAGACGATGCGGCGGTGCACGGGCTTGAGGCCGTCGCGGGCGTCCGGCAGGGCTCGGGAGTAGATGACCGAGTACGCGTACTCAAGGAAAGAGCCCTGCATCTCGTCGACGACGTCGATGTCGAGGATGCGCTCCTCGAAGTCGTCGGATGGCGGGGTCTTCGTGCTGCGGCGGGCCATCGCTGCTGCGACTCCTTCACAGTCTCTGCCGGGGCATGAACGGGTTCTGACGCGGTCCATTGTGGACCGCGGTACTGACAACGCGGACCACGACCCGTCCGTACGGGTCTCGCGGGTCGGGTGCGTGACCAGCTCAACAGGCCTGGCAGACAGCGATTCCGGCGGTCTCGGCAGGCAGTCGGAACCCCGGCCCCGCTGCCTGCGGAGGTCTCCGGACGCTATCGCGTCATCGGTCGCGCGAGGTTTCGGAGGCTACCTCGTTCTGGCCGTGCGCCGTGCGGCCGGCTTCACGGGGGCGGGCGGCCCCGGTGGCACCCGGCCGACCGCCTGCACCCGTCGTGAGCCGAGTCCCTCCGGGGGCAGGGGGGCTCGTCGGGTGCGGGGCCGTCGGGGCTGGTCGCGCAGTTCCCCGCGCCCTTGGGGGAGCGCCCCTGGCCGGGTCGGCTGCCGGTGGGAGCGTCGTCGGGCCGGGCCTGTGCTGCCCGCGCGGTCGCGCGGGATCCCGCGGGCGGCCCGGTGCTCGCTCTCGGCGTACTCGACGCGGGAACTTCGCCAGCCGTCCGCGCGCTTGCATACAGTGGCATGACTAGCAGGAATTCAGCAGTTTTCCGCGATCGAAGGGACGTACATGCCCATGGGTCACACGGCCACAGCCGAGGCCGGTTCCGGCGGCCTGACAGCGACCGAGCACCGCCTGGCCAACGGCCTGCGTGTGGTGCTCTCCGAGGACCACCTCACCCCGGTCGCGGCGGTGTGCCTCTGGTACGACGTCGGCTCGCGTCACGAGGTCAAGGGCCGTACCGGGCTCGCCCACCTCTTCGAGCACCTGATGTTCCAGGGGTCCGGCCAGGTGAAGGGCAACGGTCACTTCGAGCTGGTCCAGGGAGCGGGCGGTTCGCTCAACGGGACGACGAGTTTCGAGCGGACCAACTATTTCGAGACCATGCCGACGCACCAGCTGGAGCTCGCCCTCTGGCTGGAGGCCGACCGCATGGGCTCCCTGCTCGCCGCGCTCGACGAAGAGTCGATGGAGAACCAGCGGGACGTCGTCAAGAACGAGCGCAGGCAGCGCTACGACAACGTCCCCTACGGCACCGCTTTCGAGAAGCTGACCGCCCTCGCCTATCCGGAGGGCCACCCCTACCACCACACCCCGATCGGGTCGATGGCGGACCTGGACGCGGCCACCCTTGAGGACGCGCGCGCTTTCTTCCGCACCTACTACGCGCCCAACAACGCGGTGCTGTCGGTCGTCGGTGACATCGACCCGGAGCAGACGCTCGCCTGGGTCGAGAAGTACTTCGGTTCCGTCGCGGGCCATGACGGAAAGCCCGCCCCGCGCGACGGCTCGCTCCCGGAGACCATGGGCGGGCAGCTGCGCGAGGTCGTCGAGGAGGAGGTCCCGGCGCGCGCGCTGATGGCCGCCTACCGGCTGCCGGAGGACGGCACGCGCGCGTCCGACGCGGCCGACCTCGCCCTGACCGTCCTCGGCGGCGGCGAGTCGTCCCGGCTCTACAACCGGCTCGTACGCCGCGACCGCACCGCCGTCGCGGCCGGGTTCGGCCTGCTGCGTCTCTCCGGAGCGCCCTCCCTGGGGTGGCTCGACGTGAAGACTTCCGGTGACGTCGAGGTCCCGGTCATCGAGGCCGCCGTCGACGAGGAGCTCGCCCGGTTCGCCGCGGAGGGCCCCACGGCCGAGGAGATGGAGCGCGCCCAGGCCCAGTTGGAGCGCGAGTGGCTGGACCGGCTCGGCACGGTCGCGGGCCGCGCCGACGAACTGTGCCGGTACGCGGTCCTGTTCGGCGACCCCCAGCTCGCCCTGACCGCCGTCCAGCGCGTCCTCGACATCACCGCGGAGGAGGTCCAGGAGGTCGCCAAGGCCCGCCTGCGCCCCGACAACCGCGCGGTGCTGGTCTACGAGCCGGTCGCCGCCGAGGAGACCGACGCCCCCGGGACCGACGCCGCCGCTGACAACACCGACGAGGAGGCGGCCAAGTGACCGAGCTCGCCACGATGGAGTTCCACCCGCAGCCCCAGGCCGGCGAGGCCAGGCCCTGGGCCTTCCCCGCGCCCGAGCGCGGCACCCTCGGCAACGGCCTGACGCTGTTGCGCTGCCACCGCCCCGGCCAGCAGGTCGTCGCCGTGGAGGTGATCCTGGACGCCCCGCTGGAGGCGGAGCCGAAGGGCCTGGACGGCATCGCCACGATCATGGCGCGAGCCTTCTCGGAGGGCACCGACAAGCACTCCGCCGAGGAGTTCGCCGCCGAGCTGGAGCGCTGCGGCGCCACCCTGGACGCGCACGCCGACCACCCCGGCGTACGGCTCAGCCTCGAAGTCCCCGTCTCCCGGCTGCCCAAGGCGCTCGGCCTGCTCGCCGACGCGCTCAGGGCGCCCGCGTTCGAGGACGGCGAGATCGAGCGGCTGGTGCGCAACCGGCTCGACGAGATCCCGCACGAGACCGCCAACCCGGCCCGGCGGGCCGCCAAGGAGCTGTCCCGGCAGCTCTTCCCGGCGGACTCCCGGATGTCGCGCCCGCGCCAGGGCACCGAGGAGACGGTCACCGCGATCGACTCGGCGGCCGTACGCGCCTTCTACGAGAAGCACGTACGCCCCGCCACGGCCACCGCGGTCGTCGTCGGAGACCTCACCGACGTCGACCTCGACGCGCTGCTCGGGGACACGCTCGGCACCTGGACCGGATCGCAGGCCGAGTCGCGTCCCGTGCCCTCGGTGACCGCCGACGACACCGGCCGGGTGATCATCGTCGACCGTCCCGGAGCCGTCCAGACGCAGCTGCTCATCGGCCGCGTCGGCGCGGACCGGCACGACCGTGTGTGGCCCGCCCAGGTGCTCGGCACGTACTGCCTCGGTGGCACCCTCACCTCCCGCCTGGACCGTGTCCTGCGCGAGGAGAAGGGATACACCTACGGCGTGCGGGCGTTCGGCCAGGTTCTGCGCTCCGCCCCGGACGGGACGGGCATCTCGATGCTCGCCATCAGCGGCTCGGTGGACACCCCGAACACCGGCCCGGCGCTCGACGACCTCTGGAAGGTGCTGCGCACCCTCGCCGCCGGGGGTCTGACGGACGCCGAGCGTGACGTCGCCGTGCAGAACCTGGTGGGGGTGGCGCCCCTGAAGTACGAGACCGCGGGCGCCGTCGCGGGCACGCTGGCCGACCAGGTCGAGCAGCACCTGCCGGACGACTTCCAGGCGACGCTGTACAAGCAGCTCGCCGCCACCGGCACCGTGGAGGCCACCGCGGCCGCCGTGAACGCCTTCCCGGTGGACCGTCTGGTGACCGTCCTCGTCGGTGACGCCGCGCAGATCGAGGGGCCCGTCAGGGCCCTCGGAATCGGCGAAGTCAGCGTCGTGGCACCGGAGTAGGTACTGGCAGCAGGTGGGGCCCGGGTGACCGACGAGTCGCCCGGGCCCCTTTTTCATACTGCTGCCCGTACCGCCTTCCTCCCTGATTGTCTGCATTGAGGCGGAAGTTGCCCGTATTGGTGGAGAGGTTGCCTGTCTGCCCTGTGGCGTGCGCTACAAAAGTGTTGATCCGTTTGTCTATTGAAAGAGGCGCCGCTTAGCGTCGGTCCGGCTGTTCGTCAGGCACTGCGCCGCGTCCGCGGCACCGGACAGTCATCGCCGAGTCCCCGCATGGCGCGAGCCAGGGGAGCCGGGGACCCACGTCCCTGGGGTGAATCGGACGCCCTTCCCGAAGGGGGTCCGTAGGAGACCTTCCTGCTCCGAACCCGTCAGCTAACCCGGTAGGCGAGAAGGAAGGAAAGGACCAGCCACTTCATGGCGTTCACCCGCGCCACGGGGAAGCACCGTCTTCCCAGCCGCATGACGCGCACGACCCGCAGGACCGTCGGCGTCGCAGCCCTGGCCACCACCGGTGTCGTGGGCACACTGGCCGCCCCGGCGTTCGCCGCCGAGAGCGAGATCGAGCAGACCGGCCCCCTCCGGGCCGTCACCATGGGTGACTCGGTCGCCCACGAGATCGACGCCCAGGCCGCCGCCCAGCGGCAGGCCGCCGAGCAGGACGCGGCCCGCGAGAAGGCCGAGGCCGCCGCGAAGAAGCGCGCCGAGGAGGCCGCGGCCAAGGCCAAGGCGAGGGCCGAGAAGGAGCGCGAGGCCGAGGCCCGCGCGGCCCGCGAGAAGGAGCGCAAGCGCCTCAACGCCTACACCGCGCCGATCGCCGGCTCGTACGTCTCGACCTCTTACCAGGCCGGCGGCGGCATCTGGTCCTCCGGCAGCCACACCGGCATCGACTTCCACGCCGCCAGCGGCACCGCCGTCCACGCGGTGGGCTCCGGCACCGTCGTGGAGGCAGGCTGGGGCGGCTCGTACGGCAACCAGGTCGTCATCAAGATGACCGACGGCACGTACACCCAGTACGGGCACCTCTCGTCCATCGGTGTCTCGGTCGGCCAGACGGTCACTCCGGGGCAGCAGATAGCCCTCTCCGGGGCGACCGGCAACGTCACGGGGGCGCACCTGCACTTCGAGGCGCGGACGACCGCGGAGTACGGATCCGACATGGACCCCGTCGCGTACCTCCGCGGGCACGGCGTCAACGTCTGACCGCACGGCATCTCTGTACGGACGTACAGCACCGCATCCGCGCGAAGGCCCCGGCTCACCGAGCCGGGGCCTTCGCGCGATCCCGTCGCCTCAGATGGGCCCGTAGGTACCCGTACGACCGCTTCCGGTCACTTCCGCACCGGACGACTGCCTGTTCGGAGACGTGGTGTGTCCAAAAAATATCCATGGATTCCCGGCTGCCTTCGGAATTTCCCGTTCTCTGCAATAGAGTCACCGAACAAGCGTCAATCGACCGCGTTTCGCGGGGATTAAGGCGGAGGTTCGGTCATGCGTATTCCCGCGCGCTCGGTATGCACGGCGATCCGTGACGACATCGTCGCGGGTGTCTACGGGCGCGGCAGCCGGCTCACCGAAGAACTGCTCGCGCGCCGCTACGGCGTCTCGCGGGTCCCCGTGCGCGAGGCGCTGCGCACCCTGGAGGCGGAGGGCTTCGTGGTCACCCGCCGGCACGCGGGCGCGTGCGTCGCCGAACCGACGGAGCAGGAGGCCGCCGACCTCCTGGAGATGCGTGTGCTGCTGGAGCCGCTGGGCGCCGCCCGGGCCGCCCAGCGACGTACCGAGGCCCATCTCAAGGTGCTGCGCGGCCTGGTCAGACTCGGTCAGGAGCGGGCCAGGCGGGGCAACAGCGAGGATCTGCGCTCACTCGGCGGCTGGTTCCACGAGACGCTCGCGCAGGCCTCGGGCAGCCCGGCGCTGACCTCGACGCTCGGTCAGCTGCGGCACAAGATCGCCTGGATGTACTCGGTCGAGGCGCCCGCGCACCCCGCCGAGTCCTGGACCGAGCACGGGGCCATCGTGGACGCCGTGGCCCGCGGTGACAGTGACCGGGCCCGGTCGATCACGGCGTTGCACACGGAGCGGGCGACCTCCGCGCACCGGCTGCGCTTTCCCGGCGCGGACCGCGTCGAACGTGTGAGGACTTCGCAACATCCCGTAAACACAGCGGGCCTGCGGCATTAACAGAAGCACCGTATACAAAGAGGGATATTCGGCAGGTTCCTATTTCTGGTGCCCTTTTATTCTGCGTGCCCGGAACTGCGGAGCGCGCAATTTCTGTATGCACGGAAATTGCCGCGCCGGTCCCGTGTGAAAAACACGGCTCCCGCCCCGCTGGGAAATCTTCGTCGCGGGGGAGCCCCCGGGGGCGACTCCGGCCCGTCGGTCCCGTACGCGCAAACGGCGGAGCCGCGTCCCCCGGGGTGTGGGTGACGCGGCTCCGCCGTACGGGGTCCGGGAGGTCAGACCGTCTCGGGGAGCTCGTCGAGACCCTCGGCGACCAGCTTCGCCAGGCGGTCGAGCCCGGCGTCCGCGCCCTCGGCGTCGGAGGCCAGGACGATCTCCTCGCCGCCCTGGGCGCCCAGGCCGAGGACCGCGAGCATGGAAGCGGCGTTGACGGGATTGCCGTCGGCCTTGGCGATCGTCACGGGGACACCGGTGGCCGTGGCCGCCCGGACGAAGATGGAGGCGGGACGGGCGTGCAGGCCCTCGGCCCAGCCGACGTTGACGCGGCGCTCAGCCATGTGATGCTGCCCTTCAGGTGTCTCACGGTTGTCTAGACCAGTGTTCCATACGGTGGAGCGTGCCCTGCGTGGGTGCGGACCCGGCCGGCCGGGTTCCCCAAGACTGCCCCGGGCCCCCGCCGGACGCGAGCCCGCCGTTGTCGGACCCGAGTCGTACTCTGGGCCCCATGCAGACCCCGTCGGACCGGCACGAGTACCCCGCCCACTGGGAGGCGGACGTCGTCCTGCGCGACGGCGGCACCGCGCGCGTCCGGCCCATCGCGGCCGACGACGCCGACCGCCTCGTCAGCTTCTACGAGCAGGTGTCCGCCGAGTCGAAGTACTACCGCTTCTTCGCGCCGTACCCGCGCCTGTCCGCCAAGGACGTCCACCGCTTCACCCACCACGACTTCGTGGACCGGGTGGGACTCGCGGCCACTGTCGGCGGCGAATTCATCGCCACCGTACGCTACGACCGCATCAACGCCTCCGGGATGCCCGCCTCCGCCCCCGCGGACGAGGCGGAGGTCGCTTTCCTCGTGCAGGACGCCCATCAGGGACGTGGCGTGGCCTCCGCCCTGCTCGAACACATCGCGGCCGTCGCCCGTGAGCGCGGCATCCGCCGTTTCGCCGCCGAGGTACTGCCCGCCAACAGCAAGATGATCAAGGTTTTCACGGACGCCGGGTACCAGCAGAAGCGCAGCTTCGAGGACGGCGTCGTACGCCTGGAGTTCGACCTGGAGCCCACCGACCGTTCGCTCGCCGTGCAGCGCGCGCGGGAGCAGCGGGCGGAGGGCCGCTCCGTGGCCCGGCTCCTCGCGCCCGGCTCGGTCGCGGTGGTCGGAGCGGGCCGCACACCCGGGGGAGTGGGCCGCAGCATCCTGGAGAACCTGCGGGACGCGGGGTTCACCGGGCGCCTGTACGCGGTGAACGGCGCACTTCAGGAGAAGGAGCTGGCCGGAGTCCAGGCCCACCGCTCCGTGCGGGACATCGACGAGCCCGTCGACCTCGCCGTGATCGCCGTCCCGGCCGACCGGGTCCCCGAGGCAGTCGCGGAGTGCGGCGAGCACGGGGTGCAGGGACTCGTCGTGGTCTCCGCGGGATACGCCGAGAGCGGCCCCGAGGGCAGGGAGCGCCAGCGCGAACTCGTGCGCCAGGCACGTACGTACGGGATGCGGATCATCGGGCCGAACGCCTTCGGTGTCATCAACACCTCCCCGCGGATCCGGCTGAACGCCTCGCTCGCGCCGGAGATGCCGCGCACCGGGCGCATCGGGCTGTTCGCCCAGTCCGGGGCCATCGGGATCGCGCTGCTGTCCCGGCTGCACCGGCGCGGCGGCGGGGTCACCGGGGTGACGGGCGTGTCGACCTTCGTCTCCTCCGGCAACCGCGCGGACGTGTCCGGCAACGACGTCCTTCAGTACTGGTACGACGACCCGGACACCGATGTCGCGCTCATGTACCTCGAATCGATCGGCAACCCGCGCAAGTTCACCCGCCTCGCCCGGCGCACCGCGGCGGCCAAGCCGCTGGTCGTCGTCCAGGGCGCACGGCACGGCGGAGCCGCGCCCCAGGGGCACGCCGTACGGGCCACCCGGCTGCCGCACGCGACGGTGTCCGCCCTGCTGCGGCAGGCCGGGGTCATCCGCGTGGACACGATCACGGAGCTGGTCGACGCGGGACTGCTGCTGGCCCGCCAGCCCCTGCCCGTGGGCCCCAGGGTGGCGATCCTCGGGAACTCCGAGTCGCTCGGGCTGCTGACGTACGACGCGTGTCTCGCCCAGGGGCTGAGCCCGCAGCCGACCCGCGACCTGACGACGGGCGCCTCGGCCGAGGACTTCCGCGCGGCGCTGGCAGACGCGCTGGCCGACGACGCCTGCGACGCCGTCGTGGTCACCGCGATTCCGGCGGTGGGCGAGAGGTCCGCGGCGGACGCCGCTCTGGCGGAGGCCCTCCGTTCGGCCTCCGCTGCCGCTCCCGCCAAGCCGGTTCTCGTGGTGCATGTGGAGCTGGGCGGGCTCGCGGAGGCCCTGTCCGCGGCGGCGAGCACCGCACCGGCCGGTCTCGCGGCAGCCGGCAGCGCCCCGGCAGGCCTCGCGGCGGCATCCGCAGGCGCCGCACCAGCTCCGGCCGGCACGACACCAGCGCCCGTCGGCACCGCACCAGCTCCGGCCGGCCCCGCCCCGCAAGCCGCTCCCGTGCTTCCCGAGGCGGAGAGCGCCGGGACGCGAGGTGCCGGGACGGAGAGCGCTGAGGTCGACTCCCGGCTCATCCCCGCCTACCCCGCCGCCGAGCGGGCCGTGCGCGCGCTCGCGGAAGCCGTGCGATACGGCCAGTGGCGGCGCGAGTCCGCCGACCCGGGGCGGGTGCCCGAGTACGAGGACATCGACGAGAAGGGCGCGGCCGAACAGATCGACCGCCTGCTGGTCGACGGCGAAGGAGCCGACCGAGAAGGGGCCGTCTCCACGGAACCGGGAGCGGGCGAGGCGGGGCTCACGCTCGGCCCCGACGACACCTGCGCCCTCCTCGGCCGGTACGGCATCGACGTCCGTCGCGCCCTGCCCGCGTCCACGCCCGAGGAAGCGGTGGCCGCCGCGCAGCGTCTCGGCTACCCCGTGGCGCTGAAGACCACCGCCCCGCACCTGCGACACCGCGCCGACCTGGGCGGCGTCCGCCTCGACCTGGCGGACGAGGAGCAACTGCGGCGCGCGTACGCCGAGTTGACCAGCCTCTTCGGGCAGCCCGAGGAACTGCGCCCGGTGGTACAGGCCATGGCACCGCGCGGCGTCGACACGGTCGTCCGGGCGGTCATCGACCCGGCGGCCGGGGCGGTGCTCTCCTTCGGGCTCGCGGGAGCGGCCTCGGAACTGCTGGGAGACACCGCACACCGACTGATTCCGGTCACCGACCGCGACGCCGCCTCACTGGTCCGCTCCATCCGGACCGCACCGCTCCTCTTCGGCTGGCGCGGCTCGGCCCCGGCGGACGTCGCGGCACTGGAGGAACTGCTGCTGCGTCTGTCACGGCTTGTCGACGACCACCCGGAGGTCGTCTCCGTGTCCCTGGAGCCCGTCGTCGTCGCCCCGCGCGGGCTGAGCGTGCTCGGCGCCTCCGTGCGGCTCGCGCCGCCGCCCGCCCGCGACGACCTCGGGCCCCGCACGCTTCCGGTGTACTGAGCGGTGCCTCGCATTCAGTACTCCCCCGTAGGATGGACGTCATGGCCAAGACCAGTACGACGACCCAGGGGCTGCGAGCGGCGATCGAGCGCAGCGGCTACTACCCGGCCCTCGTGGCCGAGGCGGTGGAGGCCGCTGTGGGAGGCGAGCCCATCCGGTCGTATCTGGTCCACCAGGAGACGACGTTCGACGCGAACGAGGTGCGTCGGCATGTCACGGTGCTCGTCCTCACGGGTAACCGCTTCATCGTGAGCCACACCGACGAGCAGGCCGCGGACAGCACGTCGCCCACGCCGTACGCGACCACGTCCACCGAGTCCGTGAAGCTTGGCCGGATCTCGTCCGTCGTGCTCAGCAGGGTCGTGGCGAACCCGGAGAAGTACGTCGTGGGGACGCTGCCGCGCGAGGTCGTCCTCACCATCGGCTGGGGTGCGGTCGCCCGCATCGACCTGGAGCCGGCGGCCTGCGGCGACCCCAACTGCGAGGCCGACCACGGCTACACCGGCAGTTCGACGGCGGACGACCTGAGCCTGCGCGTCAGCGAGGCCGGTGACGGCCCGGACGCCGTGCGCCAGACGCTGGCCTTCGCGCAGTCGCTCTCCGAGGCGACCGCGGACGTCACCCGCTGATGGCCCAGCAAGTCTGGGACGACCCGGAACCACTCACCGTCGGATCCGCGCCCGTACCCGAGTACGGCAGCGGCTCGCTCGCCGACCTCCTGCCCACGCTGGCCGCGGGCATGGACGTACCGGACATGACCGCCTCCCTCGGCGAACTGAGCCCGGCCGACCGGAACTGCGTCTTCCTGATCGACGGTCTCGGCTGGGAGCAGCTGAAGGCGCACCCGGACGAGGCCCCGTTCATGAGCTCCCTGCTGGGCAGCTCGCGCGGCGGCACCGGCCGGCCGATCACGGCGGGCTATCCCGCGACCACCGCGACCTCGCTGGCCTCGGTCGGCACCGGACTGCCCCCGGGCGCCCACGGACTGCCCGGCTACACCGTGCGCAACCCCGAGACCGGCGAGCTGATGAACCAGCTCCGCTGGATCCCCTGGACCAAGCCGGGCAAGTGGCAGCCGTACCCCACGGTGTTCCAGCTGGCCGACGCGGCGGGCGTGCACACGGCCCAGGTGTCCGCGCCGCACTTCCAGAACACCCCGCTGACCAAGATCGCGCTCAGCGGCGGCACGTTCCACGGACGGCTGACCGGCGAGGACCGCATGGACATGGCGGCCGAGCAACTGGCCGCCGGGGACCGCTCGCTGGTCTACACGTACTACGCCGAGGTCGACGGCAAGGGACACCGCTTCGGCGTCGACTCCGACGCCTGGCGCGGCCAGCTCATGTACGTGGACCGGCTGGTCCAGCGCCTGGCCGAGCAACTGCCGCCGCGCGCGGCCCTGTACGTCACCGCCGACCACGGCATGATCGACATCCCCTTCGACGAGCAGCACCGGATCGACTTCGACGAGGACTGGGAGCTGCGCGCGGGCGTCGCCCTCCTCGGCGGCGAGGGCCGGGCCCGGCACGTGTACGCGGTCCCGGGCGCCCAGTCGGACGTCCTGACCTGCTGGCGCGAGGTGCTCGGCGAGCAGTTCTGGGTGGCCTCGCGCGACGAGGCGATCGCGGCAGGCTGGTTCGGCCCGCACGTCGACGAGCGGGTGTACGCGCGCATCGGCGACGTCGTCGCGGCGGCCCGGGACGACGTGCTGATCACCGCGTCCGAGCGGGAGCCGAAGGAGTCGTTGATGGTCGGCAACCACGGCTCGATGACCCCGGTGGAACAGCACGTTCCACTGCTGGAAGTACGTTCCTGACCGACCCTCTCCCCGCCCCGCGTCACCCCTGCTGAAAGGTGCTCGACCCACCATGCCCGAGCTGGTGTTCTTCTCCGGAACCATGGACTGCGGGAAGTCGACGCTGGCTCTGCAGATCGAGCACAACCGCTCGGCCCGCGGCCTGCAGGGCGTGATCTTCACCCGGGACGACCGCGCGGGCGAGGGCAAGCTCTCCTCACGCCTCGGCCTGGTCACTGACGCGGTCGAGGTCGAGGACGACCAGGACGTGTACGCGTACCTCGTCGAACACCTCTCGCGGGGAGGCAGGGCGGACTACGTCATCGCCGACGAGGCACAGTTCCTCGCCCCCGAGCAGATCGACCAACTCGCCCGTGTGGTCGACGACCTGGACATCGACGTCTTCGCCTTCGGCATCACCACCGACTTCCGCTCGAAGCTCTTTCCCGGCTCCCAGCGACTCGTCGAACTCGCGGACCGCGTCGAGGTCCTCCAGGTCGAGGCCCTCTGCTGGTGCGGCGCCCGCGCCACCCACAACGCCCGCACCATAGGCGGGCGGATGGTCGTGGAGGGTGCCCAGGTCGTGGTCGGCGACGTCGACCAGTCGGAGGACATCGGCTACGAGGTGCTGTGCCGTCGCCATCACCGCCGCCGGCTGACCGCGGTCACCGCACGGGTGGGCGTCCTGTCCCCGGACGTGCTCCCGGTGGACGCCGTGCCCCAGCGCTGACGGCCCGGCGCCTACGGGTCAGCCCGACAGCCCGGTGCCGACGGCTCAGCGGCTGGTCCGTACCAGTGAGAACGCCGCGCCCTCCAGGTCCGCCACCGTGGCGACACGGCCGTACGAGCCGTCGTGGGGCGGCTTGAGGACATGGCCGCCGAGGTCGACGGCCAGGGCCACGGCCGCGTCCACGTCGACGACCTCGAAGTACGTCATCCAGTGGGCGCCCCGGTCCCGGGGCAGGGCGTTGCCGACACCGTGGATACCGGCCACCGGGCGGCCCTTGATGTGGAGGGTGATGTAGTCGAAGTCGGCGGAGACGACGGGCTCCTCCTCGTAACCGAAGACCGTCTCGTAGAATTTGGCGACACCCTCCGAGTCACGCGTGATGAGCTCGTTCCACGTCGGCGTCCCGGGGACCCCGGCGATGCCCGCGCCGAGATGGGCCGCGGCCTGCCAGACGCCGAACACCGCGCCCGAGGGGTCCGAGGCGATCGCCAGCCGGCCGGCGTCGTCGGCGACCAGCGGCCCCACGCCGACCGTGCCGCCGCAGTGCCGGACCGTCTCCGCCGTCAGGTCCACGTCGTCCGAGGCGAGGTAGGGCGTCCACGCGACGGGCAGATGACGGTCCGGTGGCAGCTGGCCGATGCCCGCCACCTCCTGCCCGTCCAGCTGCGCCCGCACATAGGCACCCAGCTGCTGCGGACCCGGCTGGAACTCCCAGCCGAACAGTTCCCCGTAGAACTCCTGGGTCGCGGCCATCCCGTGCACCATCAGACTCACCCAGCAGGGTGTTCCGGGCGCGTACGCAGAGCCGTTCAGGCCGGCCGACCCCCGTGCCTCGGTCATCGTCACCCTCTCCTCGGCGCCTCGTGGGGCCGCTTCACTTCCGCTTACGAACCGGGCGTACCGCCGCTGTGGACCAGGTCGCCCGGTGCCGATGGTCGCACCACCGGCACTCCGACGCGTCCCGGCCGAACGGCCCACGGCGGGAGGATGCCCGCATTCCTGTTGCCCATCCGTTTCCCCGCGATTGCCTGCGCATGTCCATCGGCCGTACAGTGCGTGCTCGTTCCTGCACGCCGTGTGGTCGGGTCGGCCCGGCGGAGCACAGTAGCCGGACCCGGACGATGTAGCCACCCCGTGCGCGAGGATGGTGGCCATGAACGCCATCATCTCCGCATCCCGACTCGCGAGCGACCTGGCGGGGCCGAACCCCCCGGTCGTGCTGGACGTCCGCTGGCAGCTGGGCGGCCCGAACCTGCGCCACTTCTACGAGGAGGCGCACATTCCGGGGGCCGTCTACGTGGACCTGGACACCGAACTCGCCGCTCCCGCCGGCGCCGCCGGACGCCACCCGCTGCCGGACCCGGAGGTCTTCGCCGCGGCCATGCGCGCGGCCGGGGTCTCCGAGGACCGTGACGTCGTCGTGTACGACGGAGGGCTCGGCTGGGCCGCCGCGCGGGCCTGGTGGCTGTTGCGCTGGACGGGTCACCCGTCGGTGCGTGTCCTTGACGGCGGCCTCGCGGCCTGGAGCGGTCCGGTCGAGAGCGGCCGTGCGGCGCCGGCCGCCGGAACCTTCGTACCGGCTCCCGGGAAGGTGTCCCTGCTGGACGCCGACGGGGCCGCGTCGCTGGCCCGCACCGGTCTGCTGCTCGACGCCCGGGCCGCCGAGCGCTACCGCGGCGACGTCGAGCCGATCGACCGTGTGGGCGGCCACATCCCCGGTGCGGTGTCGGCGCCGACCACCGGGAATGTGGCCGAAACCGGTTGCTTCCTGCCGGCCGCCGAACTCGCCGACCGCTTCGCGTCCCTGGGCGCCGACGGCTCTTCCGAGGTCGGTGTCTACTGCGGGTCGGGCGTCTCCGGCGCGCACGAGGTCCTCGCGCTGGCGGTCGCGGGCATCCCGGCCGCGCTGTACGTGGGTTCCTGGTCGGAGTGGTCCCAGGACGAGGGGCGGCCGGTCGCGACCGGACCCGATCCGCAGTAGCGCGAGAGGCGCGGCGGCCGGACGGGCTCCCAAGGAGGAGCGGACCGGTAAGGAAGGGCGGACGGGAGAACAGAGGGCTCGCACCGAGACGGTGCGAGCCCCTGCCACTTCCTAGTCCTGCTTCTTGCGTCGCGTCCCGAAGACGATCTCGTCCCAGCTCGGTACGGCCGCTCTGCGTCCCGGGCGGACACCGTCCGCCTCGGCCTGCCGATCGGTGGCACCGACGAGCCGGTCCCGGTGGCTGGCCACCGAGCGCGGCATGAGCACGTCCGCGTAGGCGGAGCCGGCCGAGGCCGCGGGAGCCGGCGGCTCCTCCACCTCTTCCTCCGGGACGGGCGGTTCCTCGGTCGCGGGACGCTCCGTGGTCGAGGTCGTGGAGGCCGCCGAGGCGGCGGGGGCGGTCGAGGGCCGCTCGGGCACGACCATGTCGCCGCGGAAGCTGGGCACCGCCTCCAGGAGGCTGGTCAGCGAGTCGCGCTCACGCTCGCTGACGCCCTCCTCGATGTCCGGATCGGGCGGTGACGGGGGCAGGCTCGGGCGCTCGATCTGCCGGTCCAGGGCACGGTCCAGCGGACGGTCGCGCGGCAGCCGCGCGATACGCGGCACGAACGGGAAGCTGGGCTCGGCGGCGCCGAGATCGTCGGACTCGCCGATCAGCGAGCGCGCCTCGTCGTCGACGGCCTGTACGAGCCGCCGGGGCGGGTCGTACGTCCAGCTCGCGGAGTGCGGTTCGCTCGCCACCCGGTAGACGAGCAGGACTTCCCAGGTGCCGTCGTCGCGGCGCCACGAGTCCCACTGGACGGTCTCCTTGTCGGCGCCGCGGTGCAGGAGACGCTCCTGCACGGCCTCGCCGAGCTGGGGGCCGGTCGTCTCGCCGGGGCGGCGGACGGGGGTCTTGCGGGCCCGCTCCGCCATGAAGGCACGCTCGGCGAGCACAGGTCCCTCGAAGCGGCGCACGCGGTCGACGGGGATACCGGCGAGCTGTGCGACTTCCTCGGCGGACGCTCCCGCGCGTATGCGTGCCTGAATGTCTCGGGGGCGGAGATGGCTCTCCACCTCGATCTCGATCTGGCCGAGGCGGGGACGATCGCCGCGTACGGCGGCGCGTAGACGCTCGTCAATCGGAAGCGTGTACTCCGTGCTGTCCGCAGCCTTCAGCACCAGCCGTGTGCCGTCATTGGAGACGGCCACGACACGCAGTTCGGGCATGGGGACCTCCCGGGTGGTGCCTGCCGACGTCACGTGCGTCGCTGCTTCCGCTAGTCGAGTGTGGCCTGCCCGGGTGCAGCCTGCCACAACCTTGCCGAGTTGCCCGGCGTGTCGGACGGTGGCCCGAACTCGCCGTTATGGCACGGTTACCTATTCGCAACGCTAAGTGACGAACCTCATCACCCTGTGCAACGGGCCCCCTCTCGGCGGTCCTGTACGGCTCCGGACGCCCTGGCGAGTGTCCGGTCCCAGGGCTCGCAACAGTACTCCATTCGGGCCACTTGCGCGGATCGGCACGCCACCGAACTTCTGTCCGGGGGCGGGAGTTGGCCGCCCGGGGTGACGTTCCAGTGATCATGGTGATACTCGATCTTCACATGATCGCCGGAAACGGAGGCAACCGCTTCGCCCAAGCGTCCTGTGCTCGGGCAATCGGTCGATGTGAACGGCTGCTCCCGGTCGATGTGTTCAGCTATTCGCCCAGGATCCGCCGCAGGTAGTCGTTGCCGAAACGCCGTTCCGGGTCGAGCCGGTCACGCAGCGCGGTGAACTCGCCGAAGCGCGGATAGACACCGGCGAAGTACTCCGCGTCCCGGGTGTGGACCTTGCCCCAGTGGGGCCGGCCCTCGTGCGCGGTGAAGATGCGCTCGGCGGCGCTGAAGTACGCCTGGTACGGCGTCCCCCTGAACATGTGGACCGCGATGTACGCGCTGTCCCGGCCGGAGGCGGTGGAGAGGGTGATGTCGTCCGCGGGGGCCGTGCGCACCTCCACCGGGAAGCTGATGCGCAGAGGTGAACGGTCGACCATGGCCTTGAGTTCGCGCAGTGTCTCGACGAGAGCGGCCCGCGGAACCGCGTATTCCATCTCCGTGAAACGCACCCGGCGCGGAGAAGTGAAGACCTTGTAGGGAATGTCTGTGTAGGTGCGCGCGGACAGGGCGCGGCTGGAGATCCGGGCGATCGAGGGGATCGCGGCGGGGACGGCCCGGCCCACGTAGTTGGCCGCCTGGAAGACGCCGTTGGAGAGGAACTCGTCCTCGTACAGGGCACGGACGGTGCCGACCGGCTTCTCCGGGCCCGCGCTGCGGTTGTTGCGCTTGGTGTTGCAGTTGCCGGTGTGGGGGAACCAGTAGAACTCGAAGTGCTCGTTCTCCGTGAACAGTTCGTCGAAGGAACTCGTCACCTCGTCGAAGCTCATCGGCTCCTCGCGGGCCGTGAGGAGAAAAAGCGGCTCCACGGAGAAGGTGATCGCGGTGATGACACCCAGGGCGCCTATCCCCAGGCGGGCCGCCGCGAAGACCTCGGGGTTCTCCTTCTCGGAGCAGGCGAGCACCGAGCCGTCGGCGGTCACCAGTTCAAGTCCCGCGATCTGGGCGGCGATCGAGGCGGAGTCGCGGCCGGTGCCGTGCGTGCCGGTGCTGGTCGCGCCCGACACCGTCTGCTCCATGATGTCGCCCATGTTGGTGAGCGACAGACCCTCCCGGGCCAGGGCGAGGTTGAGGCGCTTGAGCGGGGTGCCGGCCTCCACCGTCACGGTGCCGTTCTCACGGTCGATCCCGCGGATGCCGGTCAACAGTTGAGGGCGGATCAATACGCCGTCGGTCGCCGCGGCCGCGGTGAAGGAGTGGCCCGTACCGACGGCCTTGACCCTCAAGCCGTCCTCGGCGGCCCGGCGCACGGCGGCGGAGAGTTCCTCGACGGAGGCCGGAGTGACCTCCCGGGCCGGCCGCGCGGTGACGTTCCCGGCCCAGTTACGCCAGGTGCCGCTCTTCGCGCTCACTGTGCTTCTCATGGGTTCCTCCCCGCTGCGGAACCGGCCTGCTGAGCCGGCGATACCCGAGGAAACCCACCGCGACCGCGACAGCTCCGGCCGCGACCGGAACCCCGTACCCGGCCCGTGCCCCGGCTGCGTCGATCACCCAGCCGGACAGGGAGGAACCGAGCGCGACCCCGACCGCGAGCCCGGTGCTCACCCACGTCATGCCCTCGGTCAGTTTCGCGCGTGGTACGTGCAGTTCGACGAGGGCCATCGTCGTGATCATCGTCGGCGCGATGGACAGGCCCGCAACGAACAGCGCCACAGCCAGGAACGGCAAGTTTCCGACCAGTAGCAGAGGGATCATACTCACGGCCATGGCGCAGATGCCCAGCACCCACCTGCGGGCGGGCGGCCCCGCGAAGCGCAGCAGCCCGAAGACGGCCCCGGCCACGCAGGAACCCGCCGCGTAGACGGCCAGGACGATGCTCGCGGCCCCCTTGTGGCCCTCCTCCTCGGCGAAGGCCACGGTGACCACGTCGACCGCGCCGAAGATCGCGCCGGTCGCCACGAAGGTGGCCACCAGGACCTGCAGTCCGGCCGAGCGCAGCGCCGAGCCTCCCGTGTGGTGCCCGCGAGGATGCGGAGGGGGTTCGGTGGCGCGCTGGGACGTCAGCCAGAAGACACCGGCCGCCAGGAAGAGGGCCGCGAGCAGCGGACCGGCCTCCGGGAACCACACGGTGGACAGACCGATGGAGATGATCGGCCCGAAGATGAAGCAGATCTCGTCCACGACGGACTCGAAGGCGTACGCGGTGTGGAGTTCGGGCCTGCCCCGGTAGATGAGCGCCCAGCGCGCCCTGGTCATCGCGCCGACGCTCGGTACGCAGCCGATGCCGGCCGAGCAGAGGAACAGCACCCAGTCCGGCCCGTCGAAGTGGGCGGTCAGCAGGAGTCCGCCGGACGCGGCGAGCGCGAACAGCGCGGCCGGCCGCAGCACCCGCCGCTGCCCGTGCCGGTCGACCAGACGGGATATCTGAGGGCCCAGTACGGCCGCGGACAGTGCCATGGTCGCCGAGAGGGCGCCCGCGAGCCCGTACCGCCCGGTGAGCTGGGAGATCATCGTGACCACGCCGATGCCCATCATCGACAGCGGCATCCGGCCGAGGAGGCCCGCGGTGGTGAATCCCCTGGAGCCGGGTGCGGCGAACAGGGCGCGGTAGGGGCTGAGCACGGGAGGTCTCCGGTGAGGGTCCGGTAAGGCGTGAAGCTGGCCGATACAGCTTACGAGTCAGGCGACCCTAACTCATCTGAGGATTTCCCCGGGCACTCCGTCCACCTGCCGTTCGGCCCCCGCCGATGCCCGGCTGTCAGAAGCGGGTGGCAGGATCGAGGCATGCGAGACGCGCTCGATGCCACCCCCTACGACGCCCTGCTCCTGCTCTCCTTCGGCGGCCCCGAGGGCCCCGACGAGGTGGTCCCGTTCCTGGAGAACGTGACGCGGGGCCGGGGCATCCCCAAGGAACGCCTCAAGGAAGTGGGGCAGCACTACTTCCTGTTCGGCGGGGTCAGCCCGATCAACGACCAGAACCGCGCCCTGCTGGACGCCCTGCGCAAGGACTTCGCGGAGCACGGCCTGGACCTGCCCGTGTACTGGGGCAACCGGAACTGGGGCCCGTATCTGACCGACACCCTGCGGGAAGCGGTAGCCGACGGCCGCCGCCGCGTCCTGGTCCTCGCCACGAGCGCGTACGCCTCCTACTCGGGCTGCCGGCAGTATCGCGAGGACCTGGCAGCGGCGCTGGCGACCCTGGAGGCCGAGGGCCTGGAGCTGCCGCGGGTCGACAAGCTCCGGCACTACTTCAACCACCCGGGCTTCGTCGAGCCCATGATCGAGGGCGTCTGCAAGTCGCTCGCCGACCTCCCCGAGGACGTCCGCGCGGGCGCGCACATCGCCTTCACGACGCACTCGATCCCGACCTCGGCGGCGGACACCTCCGGACCGGTGGAGGGCCACGGCGACGGCGGGGCGTACGTGCGGCAGCACATGGACGTCGCCGGTCTCATCGCCGACGCGGTGCGCGAGCGGACCGGGACCGACCACCCCTGGCGGCTCGTCTACCAGTCGCGCTCGGGAGCCCCGCACATCCCGTGGCTGGAGCCGGACATCTGCGACCACCTGGAGGAGCGGCACGGCGCCGGCGTCCCGGCCGTCGTCATGGCGCCCATCGGGTTCGTCTCGGACCACATGGAGGTCCTGTACGACCTCGACACGGAGGCCACGGCGAAAGCCGCGGAGCTGGGACTGCCGGTGCGCCGCTCGGCCACCGTGGGCGCCGACCCGAGGTTCGCCGCCGCGATCCGTGACCTCGTCCTGGAGCGGTCCGCCACCGAGAGGGGCGGAGACGCCGCAGGGAAGGTCGGAGACGCCACGGGGAAGGGCAGAGACGTTTCGCCCTGCGCGCTCGGTGCTCTCGGCCCGAGCCACGACCTCTGCCCCGTGGGCTGCTGCCCGGCCCGCGCACCCAAGCCCGCCGCCGCGGGCGCCGACAGCCCGTACGCATGAGGAGCCCCGTGACCGCCACAGCGAACGACGAGCTGAAGAACCGGCTCCTGGAGATCGCGCTCGACGCGGCCCACCGGGCGGGCGCCTTCCTGCGGGACGGCCGCCCCGACGACCTGGGCGTGGCCGCGACCAAGTCCAGCGCGGTCGACGTCGTCACCGAGATGGACATCGCCTCCGAGAAGCTGATCACCGGCCTGCTGGCCGACGCCAGGCCGGACGACGGCGTACTGGGGGAGGAGGGCGCCGACATCAAGGGCAGCAGCGGCGTCCAGTGGGTGATCGACCCGATCGACGGGACGGTCAACTACCTTTACGGGCTGCCCAGTTGGGCCGTTTCCATCGCGGCCCGCAAGGACGGCGAGACGCTCGTCGGTGTCGTGCACGCCCCGATGCGCGCGGAGACCTACCGGGCCGTCCTCGGCGGGGGCGCGTACGTCGACGACCGCCCCGCGCGCGTGCGGCCCGCTCCCGACCTGGCGCTGGCCCTCGTCGGCACCGGCTTCGGCTATCTCGCGGACCGCAGGGCCCGGCAGGCCGAGGTGCTCGGGCAGCTGATCTCCCAGGTCCGGGACATCCGCCGCGGCGGCTCGGCGGCGATCGACCTGTGCGACGTGGCCACGGGCCGCCTGGACGCGTACTACGAGCGTGGACTGAACCCCTGGGACTACGCGGCGGGTGATCTGATCGCCCGGGAGGCGGGCGCGCTGACCGGCGGACGCCCCGGAGATCCCCTCTCGACCGACCTGACCGTCGCGGCCCCGCCCGGCCTCTTCGAGCCCCTCCAGACCCGGCTCGACGAACTCGGCGCCTGGCACGACTGACCTGCGCCGACGAATACCTCGACACGGACGACGGAGCGGGGCCCCGGGCTGGATCTGCCGGGGCCCCGCTCTCGTGACGAGCTCGGTCAGACGTGTGACACGCCGACCTGAACCCCGTGCTCCGCGGCGAGGCGGTGCAGGTCGTCGAGCTCGGCCTGCTCGACCTCCGCGAGGAAGTCGTCGCCGGTCTCGCGAGCCATCGTCAGGTCGGACTCGGTCGCCCTTATGCGCTGCAGAAGTCCTGCGGTGAATGCGTCCATGCTGCGCCCCCTCGTCCTGGGTCGTGGGTCGGTGGTGGCACGGGGGTGTGCCGTTCGGAAGGGACGATCACGTCTCCAGGGATGCCCGGCGCTGCCCAGCCGGGCGGCGTCAGTGCCGGACACCCACGCCCGCCCTGCGGAAGCGGACCATGACGTACCGCAAGGTGGTGCGGCACGAGCAGAGCGTGATCGCGGGGTGTAAATCCGTCCTCCCCCCGCTCCCTTCCACGGAAACCTCAACCCCCCGAGAAAATCTGGCATTCCCGCTCCCCGAACCCGTCTTACAGCCGACTTATGGCCGAAAAGGGCAGGATGGAGTCCCACCCTCCCTGCGCTCGGCTGTGCTTGAGCCGGAGGGCCCCATCAGGACCCGCCCGCGCGCGCCGAGAAGGCGCTACGCGGGTGGACACAGGAAGGACAAGCGACGTGCGTGTACTCGTCGTCGAGGACGAGCAGCTGCTCGCCGATGCGGTGGCCACCGGACTGCGCCGGGAGGCCATGGCCGTCGACGTCGTGTACGACGGCGCGGCCGCCCTGGAGCGCATCGGCGTCAACGACTACGACGTGGTCGTCCTCGACCGTGACCTCCCGCTGGTGCACGGCGACGACGTCTGCCGGAAGATCGTCGAGCTCGGCATGCCCACGCGCGTGCTGATGCTCACGGCCTCCGGGGACGTCAGCGACCGCGTCGAGGGACTGGAGATCGGCGCCGACGACTACCTGCCCAAGCCTTTCGCGTTCAGCGAGCTGACGGCACGCGTGCGTGCCCTGGGCCGGCGTACGAGCCTGCCGCTGCCGCCCGTCCTGGAGCGCGCCGGGATCAAGCTCGACCCCAACCGCCGCGAGGTCTTCCGCGACGGCAAGGAGGTCCAGCTCGCCCCCAAGGAGTTCGCCGTCCTGGAGGTGCTCCTGCGCAGCGAGGGCGCGGTGGTCTCCGCCGAGCAGCTCCTTGAGAAGGCCTGGGACGAGAACACCGACCCGTTCACCAACGTCGTACGGGTCACGGTGATGACCCTGCGCCGCAAGCTCGGCGAGCCGCCGGTCATCGTCACCGTGCCCGGCTCCGGATACCGGATCTGACCCCCGATGACCACGACACCCGCTCCTCCCAAGGCGCCCCCGAAACCCACCTGGGACCCCAGGAAGCCGGAACCGCCGTTCCCGTGGCTGCGCCCGACCATCCGTATACGCCTCACGCTGCTGTACGGCGGGATGTTCCTGATCGCCGGCATCCTGCTGCTGTCGATCATCTATCTGCTCGCGGCCCAGGCACTGCACGAGGGCAGCGGCGTCGACTTCCAGGTGACCGGCAGCAACCTCGAACTCACCAGTGCGACCTGTCCGCAGCTGAGCGGGGCGGGCGACAACCAAGAGCTGAACTCCATGCTCAAGGAGTGCACCGCCGTCCAGCGGCAGCACGCCCTGGACGGGCTGCTCAGCCGTTCCCTGATGGCGCTGCTCGGTCTCGCCGTGATCGCGTTCGCCTTCGGTTACGCGATGGCCGGGCGGGTCCTGTCGCCGCTGGGCAGGATCACCCGTACCGCGCGTGCGGTGGCGGGCTCGGACCTGTCCCGGCGGATCGAGCTGGACGGCCCGGACGACGAGCTCAAGGAGCTGGCGGACACCTTCGACGACATGCTGGAACGGCTGCAGCGGGCCTTCACGGCCCAGCAGCGGTTCGTCGGGAACGCCTCGCACGAGCTGCGGACACCCCTGGCGATCAACCGCACGCTCCTGGAGGTGCACCTGTCCGATCCGGGCGCACCCATGGAGCTGCAGCAGCTGGGCAAGACCCTGCTGGCCACCAACGAGCGCAGTGAGCAGCTCGTCGAGGGCCTGCTGCTGCTCGCCCGCAGCGACAACCAGATCGTCGAGCGCAAGCCGGTGGACCTCGCCGAGGTCGCCTCGCAGGCCATAGACCAGGTGCGCGGCGAGGCGGACGTGAAGGGCGTGGAGGTGCGTGGGGAGCGGGCCGCGGCGGTCGTCCAGGGCAACGGCGTCCTCCTGGAGCGGATCGCCCTGAACCTCGTCCAGAACGCCGTGCGGTACAACGTGGCGGAGGACGGCTGGGTCGAGGTCGTCACGGAGGTACTGCACGGCCAGGCGGTCCTCACGGTCTCCAACACCGGTCCCGTGGTCCCCGCGTACGAGATCGACAATCTTTTCGAGCCTTTCCGGCGGCTGCGTACCGAGCGGACGGGAAGTGACAAGGGTGTGGGCCTCGGACTGTCCATCGCCAGGTCGGTGGCCCGCGCGCACGGCGGCCATATCGTCGCGGAGCCGCGTGAGGGAGGTGGCCTGGTGATGCGAGTCGCCCTACCTATCTGAGACCATGTCGCCGACACGCGAGGATGTTCGCTTTGCGCGGAATTTTCTGGGCAGACAAAAGGCACGCTCGTGTGTGATCGATCACAGGGCGAATTTCCGGCCATCTACCCTCCGTGATCAATAAGGTTGCCGGAAAGCCGGGAAAATCCGGGTTTTCGGGGGTCGAGATCACGGGAAGTACACGGTGAGACGCCTTTGAAGTGCGGCATTCGGACCGTGTACGGTCCGCTTCGCCATCCAAGCCGATCACTCCTCAGGAGTCCGGTTGGGTGTCGATTGAGTAACAGACCTTGATGTGAGGCAAAATCTCCGCCTCAGGTCGGGCACAAGTCCGGCCTCTCACGCGTTACCTGCGCTGAGACACCGCAGACACCCAGAGGGGGAGAGCGACATGGCAACGGATTACGACACCCCACGCAAGACCGACGACGACGTCGACTCGGACAGCCTTGAAGAACTGAAGGCTCGCCGGAACGACAAGTCGACTTCGGCGGTCGACGTGGACGAGTTCGAGGCCGCCGAAGGCCTGGAACTGCCCGGAGCGGACCTTTCCAACGAGGAACTGGCCGTCAGGGTCCTGCCGAAGCAGCAGGACGAGTTCACCTGCATGAGCTGCTTCCTGGTCCACCACCGCAGCCAGCTGGCCCGAGAGAAGAACGGCCAGCCGATCTGCCGCGACTGCGACTGAGGCAGGGTCGGCCGTGACAGGCTCGACCCCGCCCTGGAAGCGCCGCTTTCGTGACCGGGGAGCGGCCGGTCCGTCTCAGGACGGCTTGCAAGACGACGAGCGGGGCCACCCGGCCTCGCTCGAAGCAGTGGACGCGACAGGCGCTTCCGGCGCCCTGGAGGTGCCGGTGACCAAGGCGCCTGTCGCCAGACGCCGAGCGGCCGCCGTCGGCCACGGGGTCAAGGAAGGCGTCCGTAGAGGCGGCAGCCGGGCCAGAGCGGGCCTGGCGTACGTCACCGACCGCATCATCGAGATCGCCCCGCGGATCCCCGTACGCGACCTCGCCGCACTCCGGAAACAGTTTCCGGGCCTGGGGCCCGAACAGCTCGCGGACAAGATCGTCGCGGGCGCGTGCAACGCGACGTCCACCGTGGGCGCGGGCGTCGGCGCCGCCGCGATGATGCCCGTGCCGCCCGCCATGCCCACGGAACTGGCCGCCGAGGTCACGGGCGTCGCCGCGATCGAGCTGAAGCTGATCGCCGAGCTGTACGAGGTCTACGGCCTGCGTCCGCCGGGCAACCTGAAAGAGCGCTCCACCACGTATCTGAACTCGTGGTCGCAGGAGCGCGGCATCGACGTGACCAAGCCGTCGACGTTCAATTCGGCCCTCGGGGGCCAGATGAAGCGCGAGCTGCGCCAGCAGATCATGAAGCGCACCGTCCGGAACCTGCCGAACCTGATGCCCTTCATGGTGGGCGCGGCCGTCGGGGCCCTCATGAACCGCCGTGACACGAGAAAGCTCGCGGACCGGGTGCGCAGAGACCTTCGCAAGGTCCAGGTGCCCTGGGACGCCCTCCCGGCGCTGCCGCCGCTGGAGGAGCCGGCCGACCCGCTGAGCCTGGGCGACCTCCGCGGAGAGCTGGGGCACTGACCCACCGGGACCGCCGCCCGCTGTCGGCGGGCAAAGTTCTGACCCGTGAAAGGAAAAGATTCCGTACGGGTACGCGTACGGAATCTTGTTCGGTTTCGGCCCCGTTGCGGTCCCGGTGGGCGGGTCCCGCGGGTGGGGCCGGTCAGGGTCGCGGTCTGTCTACGCGGACGCCCGCGCCGCTTCCAGTGCCGCCGCCAGACGCTCCGGGTCGCGGGTCGACAGATATACGTACGGGGTCGGGTCCGCCGGGTCGGTGATGTCCACGCGCAGGGCCGTCGGGACGTAGGCGCGCAACAGCATGTGGGCGCGCGCGTCGGCCTTGAACGAGCGCCAGGCGCGGGCCTCTTCGGGGTCGAGGACGTGTGCCTCGCCCAGGGCGGAGACCGGGATCCGGGCCTCGCCCGCGATCAGCGCGCCGCCCACCACGCGAATCCGCGCGGAGCCGTACGAACTGGCCACCACCGCCGACACCGCCGTGCCGCCGACCAGGCCGCCCAGCAGGGGCAGCGTGCCGAAGGGGAGCAGGATCAGCGCCATCGAGACGCCCACCAGCAGGCAGACGAACCACCAGGAGCGGGGCGCGGTCAGACGTTCTTCGTACGGCGAGGCCAAGGGCTGCATACCGCCAAGCCTGCCACGGTGCGTGCGGTCCGCTGACGCGGAGGTAAGGTCTGCGCCTGTGAGTGGTACATCTTCGGCCCTGCGGCCCCCGGCCGACGCCGTGGCGCCGGTGCGCCATCCCGACGCGCCCGCACCGGGCGAGCTGCTCGGCGCGCACTACGACAAGTGCTTCGGCTGCGGCGGCGGACAGCCGCACGGGCTGCACCTCGAGGCCCGGGCGGACGAAGGGGTGAAGATCACCGCGGAGTTCACCGTGCAGTCCGCGCACCAGGGCGCTCCCGGTCTGGCGCACGGCGGTGTCCTCGCCAGTGCCCTCGACGAGACCCTCGGCTCGCTGAACTGGCTGCTGCGCACCATCGCCGTGACCGGCCGCCTGGAGACCGACTTCGTACGGCCCGTGCCCGTGGGTACCGTGCTGTATCTGGAGGCCGAGGTCACCGCGGTGGCCGGACGCAAGATCTACTCGTCCGCCACGGGACGGATCGGTGGCCCCGAGGGGCCCGTCGCCGTCCGTGCGGACGCTCTCTTCATCGAGGTGAAGGTCGACCACTTCGTCGACAACGGCCGGCCGGAGGAGATCCGGGCGGCCATGGACGACCCCGACCAGGTCCGCCGTGCCCGCGCTTTCGAGGTGAACCCGTGACCCCCGCCCAGGCCCCGGTCGGCGTGCTGATCAAGCGCGTCGACCCGGACGTACCGCTTCCGCAGTACGCGCATCCCGGCGACGCCGGCGCGGACCTGCGGACCACCGAGAGCCATGTGCTGGAGCCCGGCGAACGTGCCGTGCTCCCCACGGGGGTGTGCATCGCGCTTCCCGAGGGGTACGCGGCCTTCGTGCACCCGCGTTCGGGGCTGGCCGCCCGCTGCGGTGTCGCCCTCGTGAATGCCCCGGGGACGGTTGATGCCGGGTACCGTGGGGAGATCAAGGTGATCGTGGTGAATCTCGACCCGCGCGAGTCCGTGCGGTTCGAGCGCTTCGACCGGATTGCCCAACTGGTCGTCCAGCAGGTCGAGAAGGTGAGCTTCCAGGAAGTCGCGGAGCTTCCCGACTCGGCGCGGGCCGCAGGGGGCTTCGGGTCCACCGGCGGACATTCCGCGGTGGGCGGCACAACGGGTGGGAATCGATACGCTTCGGTCGTATCCGACCGGGAAGGACAGTGACGTGTTCGGACGTCGCAAGAAGGGCAGTGCCGCCGAGGACGCGGCGGGCGAGGCCGAGCAGGTCGTCGACGGCGTCGACACTGAGGCGGACGGGGCGGAGCGCGAGCGCGTGAGGCTCGAACCGGAGCCGCGTCCCGACGGGCCCTGGGACAGCACCGAGGTGCGCGATCCGGCCGACGGCCGGGTCGACCTGGGTGGCCTTTTCGTGCCCGGGGTCGACGGCATGGAGCTCCGGGTGGAGGTCGCGGGTGACGCGATCGTCGCGGCCACGGTGGTGCTGAAGGACAGCGCCGTCCAGCTGCAGGCATTCGCGGCTCCCAAGCGCGAGGGCATCTGGGGCGAGGTGCGCGAGGAGATCGCCACCGGCATCACCCAGCAGGGCGGGGTCATCGACGAGGTCGAGGGACCGCTGGGCTGGGAGCTGCGCGCTCAGGTACCGGTGCAGCTGCCGGACGGCACGGGCGGCTTCCAGGTCGTCCGGTTCATCGGTGTGGACGGCCCCCGCTGGTTCCTGCGCGGAGTGATCTCCGGGCAGGGCGCGGTGCAGCCGCAGGCCGCGGGTCTGCTGGAGCAGATCTTCCAGGACACCGTGGTGGTCCGCGGAGAGGGCCCGATGGCCCCGCGCGACCCGATCGTGCTGAAGTTGCCGGACGACGCGCAGATGGTCGCTGAGGGTGTGCAGCAGGAGGAGCAGGCCGGGTCCCGCTTCTCCGGCGGCATGGGGCAGTTGCAGCGCGGCCCGGAGATCACCGAGGTCCGCTAGCCGTATCCACAGCCGCGCGGGACGTGTGCACGGACGTGCGCGACGGGCCGCATTCCCCATGGGGAATGCGGCCCGTCGTCGTCTGCGCGGTCCGGCTTCTCGTCCGGCCGCATGTCCGGCTCGGGTCCGGCGCATGTCCGGACATGCGGGCTCCCCGGGGTCCTTCGTGTGGGCCGAACGAGTGAAGAAGGCCCCTGGTCGCCACCCGAATACGGCTACTCTGCGTCACCCTGGGCATGACGAAGGAGGGTGGGGATCTCAACTCCCTTGATCCACACCCGACTTGCCGATCATGAGAATCCATGGGGGATGCGAAGTGGGTACCAACTGGATCGAGAAGGCGCAGCGCTTGGGTGACGGGAGCATCGGAGGGGCGATGGATCTCCCGTCGGTTCCGGGCCGTGTCGTCTGGCACACCACGGAGAGCGGCACGGGCGACGACGCGTTCAGGGCCGTGGCGGCGGATCTGATCAGGAAGGGCGCCGAGCCACACCTGCTGTACGACCCGACGACCGACCGGCTCGGCCAGTTCGGACCGCTGAACCACAGCGCGCGCGCCCTGCTCAACGACGGGTCGACGAGGACCAACCGCGTCGGAAAGGTCTGCATCCAGATCGAGGTGCTGGGGCGGGCCGCCAAGCCGTTCACCAAGACCTGGAAGCCGGGCCCGAACTACAGGGCCTTGATGGCCGCGATCCGCTCCTGGAAGATCCCGGACACCTTTCCGGCCGGCCGTCTCGCGACCTCGGCCGCCGACGCGACCAACCGCCCCCGCTCGGTCTGGATGAGCAAGGGCGGCCACTACGGCCACGCGAACATCCCGGGCAACGACCACTGGGACCCGGGCGACATCAACAGGTCGGCCCTGTTCGAGGCGGCCCCGGCCGAGAAGCCGGGGAACGGCGCCACGTCGGCCAAGCCCGTCGTCGACCTCGGCAATCTGATCGCCGCCGCGCGCCGGGACCCGGGGCTGCCGCAGGGCGGCAGGACGCACAAGCCGGACGTCCTGGTCGTCGAGAAGGCACTTGTCGCCGAGGGGCTGCTGCCCGCCCAGTGGGCCGACGGTTCCTTCGGCAGCAAGACCGTCGAGGCGTACGCGGCCCTCCAGCGCCGCTACGGCTTCAGCGGCACGGACGCGAACGGCATCCCGGGGCAGACCACCCTCAGCAAGCTCGGCCGGCAGCACGGCTTCACGGTCAAGGCCTGAGGGGTCCGCCGGACGCCGGTGATGTCAGCGGGCTGAGCCGGGGCCGAACCGCCCTGGTGGGCGACCCGCGCGGCCCGTAGGTTCCGGACGGCGTCCGGTGCTCGCGGGCCGTTCCCGTTCCCGACGCCCGCCATTTCTCTTGACGCGGACATGGTCTGTACCTATGGTCCCGGCCAACGCCTGTGTTCATAAAGGCATTCCGTGTTCACATACGAGAACGGATGGCCCCCCATGAAGCCGACCGCTCCGGTCCCCCCGCATCCCGCACGCCCCGCACACCCCTCACGCGCCGCGCGTCACCGCGGAGGGTCCCGCCTCGCGCTCCTCGCCACCGTCACCGCCCTGCTGGCCGGCGCCCTCGCCTGGCCCGCCGCACAGCACGCCGAGGCGGCGCCCGCCACCTTCGCGCACCCCGGAGTCACCGTCTCCCGCGGCCAGTTGGACTTCGCCCGACAGCAGGTCAACGCGGGTGCGCAGCCCTGGAAGGGCGCGTACGACCAGATGATGTCGAGCAAGTACGGCTCGCTCACGCGCACCGCCAAGCCCCGCGCGGTCGTCGAGTGCGGCTCGTACTCGAACCCCAACAACGGCTGCACCGACGAGCGTGAGGACGCGATCGCCGCGTACACCCAGGCGCTCGCCTGGTATGTCACTCGGGACGCCCGGTACGCGAAGAAGGCGATCGAGCTGATGGACGCCTGGTCCGGGACCATCCAGGACCACACCAACAGCAACGCGCCGCTGCAGACCGGCTGGGCGGGCTCGTCCTGGCCGAAGGCCGCCGAGATCATCAAGTACACGTACGACGGCGGCTGGGCGAACTCCGGCCGCTTCTCGACGATGCTGCGCAACGTCTATCTGCCCAAGGTCATCAACGGCTCGAACTCCAACGGCAACTGGGAACTGTCGATGATGGAGGCCGCCGTCGGCATCTCCGTCTTCCTGGAGGACAAGACCTCGTACGACAAGGCCATGGCGAAGTTCCGCACCCGTACGGCCGCCTACGTCTACCTCTCCTCCGACGGCGCCCTGCCGAAGACCGTGCCCAGCCAGAACCTCGACACCACCCAGAAGATCGTCAACTACTGGCAGGGCCAGTCCACCTTCGTCAACGGGGTCACCCAGGAGACCTGCCGCGACTTCACCCACACCGGATACGGCATCTCCGCGATCGCGCACATCGCCGAGACCAGCCGCATCCAGGGCCAGGACCTGTACGGCACCGACGTCGGCGAGCGGCTGCGGCACGCGCTCGGCTTCCAGGCCAGGTACCAGCTCGGCGAGGCGGCCCCGAGCTGGCTGTGCGGCGGGTCGCTGCACCTCGGACTCGGACCGATCACCGAGGTGGGTTACAACGCCCTGCACAACCGGCTCGGCATCGCCATGACCAACACCGAGCGGCTGACCGCGCAGAACCGTCCGGCGGGGAGCAACAACCTCTTCGTCGCCTGGGAAACGCTCACGCACGGCGACAACCCGAGCTGAACCGTTGCAGGTCCGGGCGCCGGACGGGGATACTGGCGCCCGGTCGACGGGGGACACGGGGGAGGGGCGAGGGGTATGGGCCAGGTCGTGACGCGCACGGTCGGCACGGACACGATGGTGCGAGTGGAGGGGGTCCGCCGCTCGTACGGGAGCGGTGCCACCGCCGTACACGCCCTGCGCGGGGTGTCGTTCGACATTCCGCGCGGTGAACTCGTCGCTCTCAAGGGGCGTTCGGGTTCGGGCAAGACCACCCTGCTGAACCTCGTCGGCGGCCTCGACGAGCCGGACGGGGGACGGATCACCGTCGACGGGCTCGACCTCTCCGGACTCGGCGAGAACGGGCTGCTTGAGCTGCGCCGGGACCGGATCGGCTTCGTCTTCCAGTCCTTCGGGCTCATCCCGATCCTGACGGCCGCCGAGAACGTGGGCGTGCCCATGCGACTGCGCCGGGCCGACCCGCGCGAGCGCGAGGAACGCGTCGAGCTGCTGCTCTCCCTGGTCGGGCTCGCCGACCACGCGGCGCAGCGGCCCGGTGAGCTGTCCGGCGGTCAGCAGCAGCGCGTCGCCATCGCCCGCGCCCTCGCGAACAACCCGGCGCTGCTCATCGCCGACGAACCCACCGGGCAGCTCGACGCCGAGACCGGTATCGGGGTGATGGAGCTGCTGCGGGCGGTCGTCCGCAGCGAGCAGGTCACCGCGCTCGTGGCCACCCACGACGCGGCCCTTCTGGACCTGGCCGACCGGGTCCTTGAGCTGCGTGACGGTGAGATCGTGGAGAGCTGACGTCTGGGCCCCGGGCCCAGGCCCCGTGCCGGGGGCTGAGGGCTTGGCCGCTCGATTTCGTCCGCGGGCCAGGTGGGGGCTGGTCGCGCAGTTCCCCGCACCCTTAGAAGCGAAAGACTGCGCCGTTCCCCGCGCCCCTAAAAGCACAAAGACTGCGCCGTTCCCCGCGCTGCTCGAAGATTGGGGCGCGTCAGGGTTGTGTCAAAGACGTTCGTACCCCCGCCTCCCGCCCCGTTCGTCCGGATCGTCGGCCGTATGGTCTACCCAGCCACGCAGTGCGTTTGGGAAGACAATGAGGCCATGGGACGCGGCAAGCTTCGGATCTACCTCGGTGCGGCACCCGGCGTCGGCAAGACGTACGCGATGCTGTCCGAGGCGCACCGCCGGGTCGAGCGGGGCGCGGACTGTGTGGTCGCCTTCGTCGAGCACCACGACCGGCCGCGCACGGAAGTGATGCTGCACGGCCTGGAGCAGATCTCCCGCAGGGAGCTGGCCCACCGGGGCGCCGTCTTCACCGAGATGGACGTCGACGCGGTCCTGGAGCGCGACCCGGCCGTCGCCCTGGTGGACGAACTGGCGCACACCAATGTGCCCGGCTCCCGTAACGCGAAGCGCTGGCAGGACGTCGAGGAACTGCTCGCCGCCGGTATCGACGTCGTCTCGACGGTCAACATCCAGCACCTCGAATCGCTCGGTGACGTCGTGGAGTCGATAACGGGCGTCCGCCAGCGCGAGACCCTCCCGGACGAGGTGGTGCGGCGGGCCGACCAGATCGAGCTGGTCGACATGTCACCCCAGGCGCTCCGCCGCCGGATGGCGCACGGCAACATCTACAAGCCCGACAAGGTCGACGCGGCCCTGTCCAACTACTTCCGGCCCGGCAACCTCACCGCCCTGCGCGAACTGGCCCTCCTCTGGGTCGCCGACCGGGTCGACGAGTACCTCCGGCAGTACCGGGGCGAGCACGGCATCCGCTCCACCTGGCAGGCCCGCGAACGCATCGTCGTCGGCCTCACCGGCGGTCCCGAGGGCCGTACGCTGATCCGCCGGGCCGCCAGGCTGGCCGAGAAGGGCGCCGGCGGCGAGGTGCTCGCCGTCTACATCGCCCGCAGCGACGGCCTCACCTCCGCCTCGCCCAAGGAACTCGCCGTCCAGCGGACCCTCGCCGAGGACCTGGGCGGCACCTTCCACCACGTCGTGGGCGATGACATCCCGTCCGCGCTGCTGGAGTTCGCCCGCGGCGTCAACGCCAGCCAGATCGTGCTGGGCTCCTCACGGCGCAAGGCCTGGCAGTACGTGTTCGGGCCCGGCGTCGGCGCCACGGTCGCCCGGGAGTCGGGGCCCGACCTGGACGTGCACATCGTCACGCACGACGAGGCGGGCAAGGGGCGCGGCCTCCCGGTGGCCCGGGGCGCCCGCCTGGGCCGGTCCCGGATCATCGCCGGCTGGCTGACCGGTGTCGTCGGCCCGGCCGTCCTCGCGCTGCTGCTGATCAACGCCGACGCGGACCTCGGGCTCGCCAACGACATGCTGCTGTTCCTGACGCTGACCGTGGCGGCGGCCCTGCTCGGCGGACTGCTCCCGGCGCTCGCCTCGGCGGCCTTCGGCTCCCTGCTGCTCAACTACTTCTTCACCCCGCCGCTGCACCGGCTGACCGTCTCGGACCCCAAGAACATCGTCGCCATCGTGATCTTCGTCGGGGTGGCCATCTCGGTCGCCTCTGTGGTGGACCTGGCGGCCCGCCGCACCCACCAGGCGGCCCGGCTGCGCGCCGAGTCCGAGATCCTCTCCTTCCTCGCGGGCAGTGTCCTGCGTGGCGAGACCAGCCTCGACGCCCTGCTGGAGCGGGTCCGCGAGACCTTCGGGATGGAGTCGGTCGCCCTCCTCGAGCGCACGAGCGACGTCGACCCGTGGACCTGCGCGGGCAGCGTGGGCCCGCACCCGCCGGCGCTCCCCGAATCCGCGGACGTGGACATGCCGGTCGGCGACCACACCGCGCTCGCCCTCTCCGGCCGGGTGCTGCCCGCCGAGGACCGCCGGGTGCTCGCCGCCTTCGCCGCCCAGGCCGTCGTCGTCCTCGACCGCAAGCGCCTCCAGCAGGAGGCCGAGCAGGCCCGCGCGCTCGCCGAGGGCAACCGCATCCGCACGGCGCTGCTGGCCGCCGTCAGCCACGACCTGCGTACGCCGCTGGCCGCGATCAAGGCCGCCGTGTCGTCCCTCAGGTCGGACGACGTGGCCTGGTCGGAGGAGGACGAGGCGGAGCTGCTGGAGGGCATCGAGGCGGGCGCCGACCGGCTCGACCACCTGGTGGGCAACCTGCTCGACATGTCCCGCCTGCAGACCGGCACGGTCACCCCGCTGATCCGCGAGATCGACCTCGACGAGGTCGTCCCGATGGCGCTCGGCGGCGTACCGGAACACAGTGTCGAACTGGAGATCCCCGAGACCCTGCCCATGGTCGCCGTCGACCCGGGCCTGCTGGAGCGTTCGGTCGCCAACCTCGTCGAGAACGCCGTCAAGTACAGCCCTGTCGGTGAGCGTGTCCTCGTCGCGGCCAGCACGCTCGGCGACCGGGTGGAGGTGCGGGTCGTGGACCGCGGCCGGGGCGTCCCCGACGAGGCGAAGGACCGCATCTTCGCGCCCTTCCAGCGGTACGGCGACGCACCGCGCGGCGCCGGGGTCGGCCTCGGCCTCGCGGTCGCCCGCGGTTTCGCCGAGGCCATGGGCGGCACGCTCAACGCCGAGGACACCCCCGGCGGCGGCCTCACCATGGTCCTCACGCTCAGGGCGCGTCCCCCCGGTCAGGAGGGCCCCGCGGAACCCGTACGAGAAGAGCCCGCACAGGCAGGACCCGTACAAGAAGAGCCCGTGCAAGAAGAGCCCGCACAAGCAAGTCCCGTGCAAGAAGGACCCGTGCAAGAAGGACCCGTTCAACCGGAAAGGCAGGCTTCATGACGCGCGTCCTCGTGGTCGACGACGAGCCGCAGATCACCCGAGCCCTCGTGATCAACCTCAAGGCACGCAAGTACGAGGTCGACGCGGCCCCCGACGGCGCCACCGCGCTCCAGCTCGCGGCCGCCCGCCACCCCGACGTGGTCGTGCTCGACCTGGGTCTGCCCGACATGGACGGCGTCGAGGTCATCAGGGGGCTGCGCGGCTGGACGCGCGTACCGATCCTCGTGCTGTCCGCCCGGCACTCCTCCGACGAGAAGGTCGAGGCCCTCGACGCCGGCGCCGACGACTACGTGACCAAGCCCTTCGGCATGGACGAGCTGCTCGCCCGGCTGCGGGCGGCCGTCCGCCGGGCCGAGCCCACCGGGGGCGGCGAGGACGACGTGATCGTCGCGACGGACGACTTCACCGTCGACCTGGCCGCCAAGAGGGTCAACCGGGACGGCCGCGACGTGCGCCTCACCCCGACCGAGTGGCACCTCCTGGAGGTGCTGGTGCGCAACACGGGCCGCCTGGTCAGCCAGAAGCAGCTGCTCCAGGAGGTCTGGGGCCCCTCCTACGGCACCGAGACGAACTACCTGCGGGTCTACATGGCCCAGCTCCGCCGCAAACTGGAGGCGGACCCGTCGCATCCCCGGCACTTCGTCACCGAGCCGGGGATGGGCTACCGGTTCGAGCGTTAGTGCCACGGGTACGTACCTGTCAGCGCCCCCGGTACGCTTTGAGGTATGAGTGCTGTCCCTCGATCCGAAAAGCTGGCGGGCCGGTTCCGGCGCATGATCGACCGGCTCTCCTCCTCTCAGGAGGACCTGGAGTCGGAGGAGCTGCGCGAGGACGCCGAGACCGCGGGCTGCACCCGCATCGGTGACTGCCGCGACCGACAGGTGGTCACGGTTACTGGTACCTTGCGCACGGTCACTCTGCGCCCGAGGGCCGGTGTCCCGGCCCTGGAGGCCGAGCTGTTCGACGGTTCGGCCGCGCTGGACGTGGTGTGGCTCGGCAGACGCTCCATCGTGGGGATAGAGCCGGGGCGCAAGCTGATGGCGTCGGGCCGGATCTCGATGAGCCGGGGCCGTCGCGTGCTGTTCAATCCGAAGTACGAACTCAGACCCCTCGGACGGGAGTAGCCGGTGACGTCGCTCGACAAGCCGACCGAAGACGCCCAGCGGGACGCGCGGGACGCGCAGGACTCACGGGCGGTGACCGAGGCCGCCCTTTTCGAGGCGTTCGGCGGTCTGCGGGGCATGATCGAGACGGTCCTGCCGGGCCTGCTCTTCGTCACGATCTTCACGATCAACAAGGACCTGCACTCGGCGGCCATCGCGGCCCTCGGCGTCTCGATCCTGCTCGTGGTGGTCCGCCTGGTCATGAAGGACACCGTCAAGCACGCGTTCAGCGGTGTCTTCGGTGTCGCCTTCGGTGTCGTCTTCGCGATGATGACCGGCAACGCGAAGGACTTCTACCTGCCGGGCATGCTCTACACGCTCGGTCTCGCCCTCGCCTACATCATCACGACGCTCGCCGGAGTTCCCCTGATCGGCCTGATCCTCGGCCCGGTCTTCAAGGAGAACCTCTCCTGGCGTACGCGTAACCCCGGCCGCAAGAAGGCCTACGCGAAGGCCAGTTACGCGTGGGGCCTGATCCTGCTCGCCAAGTGCGCGATCCTCTTCCCGCTCTACTGGTGGGCCGACACGACCCAGTTCGGCTGGGTCCTCATCGCGCTGAAGATCCCGCCCTTCCTGCTCGCGGTCTGGCTGACGTGGGTCTTCCTCGCGAAGGCGCCGCCGCCGATCGACGTCTTCGCCGAGATGGAGGCGGAGGAGAAGGCCGAGAAGGAGCGGCAGGCCGCGGCCCGGTCCGCCGACTAGGCGGCCTGTGCTGGTGTGGGCCACCGGGGGCTGCCGCCCCCGGACCCCCGCTTCGGCCTGAACGGCCTCGTCCTCAAACGCCGGACGGGCTGGAAAATGAGGGGGCGCCCGGATTTCTCCGGGCGCCCCCTCATTTTTTTGTAGCTCCGGCCGTCAACCCGCCGTGCTCTCCCGGCGTACCGACAGCAGGTCCTCCAGTTGTTCCTCGCGGGCCTGGGCCGCTACGAACAGGAGTTCGTCGCCCGCCTCCAGGGAGTCCTCCCGGGTCGGGGTGAGCACCCGGGTGCCGCGGATGATGGTGACCAGCGAGGTGTCCTCGGGCCATGCCACGTCGCCGACCTGGGTGCCGGCGAGCGCGGACTCCGGGGGCAGCGTCAGCTCGACGAGGTTGGCGTCGCCGTGGCTGAAGCGCAGCAGCCGGACCAGATCGCCGACGCTCACCGCCTCCTCGACCAGGGCCGACATCAGGCGGGGGGTCGATACGGCGACGTCCACGCCCCACGACTCGTTGAACAGCCACTCGTTCTTGGGGTTGTTGACGCGGGCGACGACCCTCGGGACCCCGTACTCGGTCTTCGCGAGCAGGGAGACGACGAGGTTGACCTTGTCGTCACCCGTGGCCGCGATCACCACGTTGCAGCGCTGGAGCGCCGCCTCGTCCAGGGACGTGATCTCGCAGGCGTCGGCGAGCAACCACTCCGCCATCGGGACGCGCTCGACCGAGATCGCGGTCGGCGCCTTGTCGATCAGCAGGATCTCGTGGCCGTTCTCCAGCAGTTCGCCCGCGATCGAGCGGCCCACGGCGCCGGCACCGGCAATGGCGACCCTCATCAGTGACCGCTCTCCTCTTCGGGGCCCTCGGCGAACGACGCCTCGACCTTCTCGATGTCGTCCGTGCGCATCATCACGTGCACCAGGTCGCCCTCCTGCAGCACCGTCTGGGAGGAAGGCAGGACCGCCTCGCCCAGCCGGGTGAGGAAGGCCACGCGTACTCCGGTCTCCTCCTGGAGGCGGCTGATCCGCTGGCCCACCCACGCCGTCGACGCGTGCACCTCGGCGAGCTGCACACCGCCGGTGGGGTCGCGCCACAGCGGCTCGGCGCCCGACGGCAGCAGCCGGCGCAGCATCTGGTCGGCCGTCCAGCGGACGGTGGCGACGGTGGGGATGCCCAGGCGCTGGTACACCTCGGCGCGGCGCGGGTCGTAGATACGTGCCGCCACGTTCTCGATGCCGAACATCTCGCGGGCCACCCGGGCGGCGATGATGTTCGAGTTGTCCCCGCTGGAGACCGCGGCGAAGGCCCCGGCCTCCTCGATGCCCGCTTCGCGCAGGGTGTCCTGGTCGAAGCCGACGCCGGTCACACGACGGCCGCCGAATCCGGAGCCCAGTCGTCGGAAGGCGGTGGGGTCCTGGTCGATCACGGCGACCGTGTGCCCCTGTTGCTCCAGGGTCTGGGCGAGAGCGGAACCCACTCTGCCGCAGCCCATGATGACGATGTGCACGACCGTCCTTCCGGTGTGAAAAGTTACTGCTCAGGCTGAAACAGGGTCTCAGACCGACGCCCAAGCTACACACGCGCGGTCCGTCGGCGGCACCCCTGTGCACATCCGCCCACGACGTGACCGCGATCAGCCCGTCCGCGACGCCGGAGATCAGCGCCGGCTGATGCTGCGCACGCTGACGAGGGTCAGGATGCCGAGGCCCACAAGTCCGGCGGCGGCACCGATGAGTTCAGCAGTGGCACTGATGAGTGCAGCGGTGGCGTGCATGGAACCTCCATGAATGGGCAAAGGGCGGCAAAGTTTTGGCTTTTTTCATATAGGCATGGGGATTCGTCTGACCTGCGAATCCATAAGCGAACCCGTACCGGATTTCACTCGTAGAGCAGATGGGGAGCAGATCGAGAGCGGGTCGGGGACGGATCGGGGACGGATCGGGAGGAGATCCCGGACGGATCGCGGACAGACCTCCTTCTCATCGGTCGCCGCGCGGGGCGAGGGAGGGTGGGCGGGGGAGTGTTCGACCGCTTACGATCCTCACCGTGTCCAAACTGACCGACGTGCCCAAACGGATCCTGATCGGGCGCGCACTGCGCAGTGACCGGCTCGGAGAGACTCTCCTGCCGAAGCGCATCGCACTTCCCGTTTTCGCTTCCGACCCGCTCTCCTCCGTGGCGTACGCGCCGGGAGAAGTGCTGCTCGTCCTGTCCATCGCGGGCGTGTCGGCCTATCACTTCAGCCCCTGGATCGCCGTCGCGGTCGTCGTGCTGATGTTCACCGTCGTGGCGTCCTACCGGCAGAACGTGCACGCCTACCCCAGCGGCGGCGGCGACTACGAGGTCGCCAACACCAACCTCGGCCCCAAGGCCGGTCTCACCGTCGCCAGCGCACTGCTCGTGGACTACGTCCTCACCGTCGCCGTGTCGATCGCGTCCGGCATCGAGAACCTCGGCTCGGCGATCCCGTTCGTCGTCGAGCACAAGGTCCTCTGCGCGATCGCCGTGATCGTGCTGCTCACCCTGATGAACCTGCGCGGGGTCAAGGAGTCGGGCAAGCTCTTCGCCATCCCGACGTACGTGTTCGTGACCGGCGTCTTCCTGATGATCGCGTGGGGGGCGTTCCGCGGGATCGTCCTCGGCGAGACCATGAAGGCGCCGACCGCCGACTTCGAGATCAAGGCCGAGCACCAGGGGCTCGCGGGCTTCGCCCTGGTCTTCCTGCTGCTGCGCGCCTTCTCCTCCGGCTGTGCGGCGCTCACCGGCGTCGAGGCGATCAGCAACGGCGTCCCCGCCTTCCGCAAGCCCAAGTCCAAGAACGCGGCGACCACGCTCGCGGCGATGGGGCTGCTCGCCGTCACCATGTTCTGCGGCATCATCGCCCTCGCCATGGCGACGAACGTGCGCATGGCCGAGTACCCGGCCCACGACCTCCTGGAGAACGGGGTCGCGGTCGGCTCCGACTACGTCCAGAACCCGGTGATCTCCCAGGTCGCCGAGGCCGTGTTCGGCGACGGCAGCTTCCTGTTCATCGTGCTCGCGGCGGCCACCGCGCTCGTGCTCTTCCTGGCCGCGAACACCGCGTACAACGGCTTCCCGCTGCTCGGCTCGATCCTCGCCCAGGACCGGTACCTGCCGCGCCAGCTGCACACCCGCGGCGACCGGCTCGCCTTCTCCAACGGCATCGTGCTGCTCGCGGGCGCCGCCATCCTGCTGATCTGGATCTACGGGGCCGACTCGACCCGCCTCATCCAGCTCTACATCGTCGGCGTGTTCGTGTCCTTCACGCTCAGCCAGACCGGCATGGTCCGGCACTGGAACCGCCACCTGGCCACCGAGAAGGACCAGGCCAAGCGCCGCCACATGGTCCGCTCCCGTGCCATCAACGCGTTCGGCGCCTTCTTCACCGGCCTCGTCCTGGTCGTCGTCCTCGGCACCAAGTTCACGCACGGCGCCTGGGTCGCCCTCCTCGGCATGGTCATCTTCTACGCGACGATGTCCGCGATCCGGAAGCACTACGACCGGGTCGCCGAGGAGATCGCCGCGCCCGAGGGCCCGTCCGACGACAGCGTGCGGCCCTCCCGTGTGCACTCCGTCGTCCTCATCTCCAAGATCCACCGGCCGACGCTGCGCGCCCTCGCCTACGCCAAGCTGATGCGCTCCGACTCCCTGGAGGCACTCAGCGTCAACGTCGACCCGGCCGAGACGAAGGCCCTTCGGGACGAGTGGGAACGCCGCGGCTTCACCGTGCCGCTGAAGATCCTCGACTCGCCGTACCGCGAGATCACCCGCCCGGTCATCGAGTACGTGAAGGGGCTGCGCCGCGAGTCCCCGCGCGACGTGGTGTCGGTGATCATCCCCGAGTACGTGGTCGGCCACTGGTACGAGCACCTGCTGCACAACCAGAGCGCGCTGCGGCTCAAGGGGCGGCTGCTGTTCACGCCGGGCGTGATGGTGACGTCCGTGCCGTACCAGCTGGAGTCCTCCGAGGTGGCCAAGAAGCGTGCCCGCAGGCGTTCGGAGTGGACCGCTCCGGGCTCGGTGCGGCGCGGTCCGGCGGAGCACCGGCCGAAGGAGCCGTCGGGGCCCAAGCGCTGAGGGCGGGACGAGTGTGGTGAGCGGTCGGGCGGCGTCCACGTAGACTGGTGGGCTGTGGTCCGGCCGCTCTGGCCGTTCGTTCCCCTTTCGCATCTGGAGTCACCCCGCCATGCAGGCAGAACCGAAGAAAACGCCGGCGGGGTCGCTCGTGGGGCAGGAGTACGAGGTCGAGGTCGGCCCCGTGGCGCACGGCGGGCACTGCGTCGCCCGCACCGACGCCGGCCAGGTCCTCTTCGTACGGCACGCGCTGCCCGGCGAGCGGGTCCTCGCGCGGGTGACGGACGGCGAGGAGGACTCGCGCTTCCTGCGCGCGGACGCGGTCGAGATCCGGGAAGCCTCCAAGGACCGGGTGGACGCCCCGTGTCCCTACGCCGGCCCCGGGCGCTGCGGCGGCTGCGACTGGCAGCACGCCAAGCCGGGCGCGCAGCGGCGGCTGAAGGGCGAGGTCATCACCGAGCAGCTCCAGCGGCTCGCGGGCCTCACTCCGGAGGAGGCCGGCTGGGACGGCACGGTCATGCCGGCCGAGGGCGACAAGCTGCCCCCCGGTGAGGTGCCCGCCTGGCGTACGCGCGTGCAGTACGCGGTCGACGAGGACGGCAACGCCGGCCTGCGCCGCCACCGCTCGCACGAGGTCGAGCCGATCGAGCACTGCATGATCGCCGCCCCCGGGGTCTCCGAGCTGGGCATCGAGAAGCACGACTGGTCCGGCATGGAGTCCGTCGAGGCGATCGCCGCGACCGGTTCGCAGGACCGCATGGTCATCCTCGAACCGCGGCCCGGCGCCCGGCTGCCCCTCGTCGAGCTCGACAAGCCCGCCTCCGTCATGCGCGTCGAGGAGCACGACGGCGGGATCCACCGGGTCCACGGCCGCGCCTTCGTCCGCGAGCGCGCCGACGGCCGTACGCACCGGGTCGGCAGCGGCGGCTTCTGGCAGGTCCACCCGCAGGCGGCCGACACCCTGGTCAAGACCGTGATGCAGGGCCTGCTGCCGCGCAAGGGCGACATGGCGCTCGACCTGTACTGCGGCGTCGGCCTCTTCGCCGGTGCCCTCGCCGACCGCATCGGCGACAAGGGCGCGGTCCTCGGCATCGAGTCCGGCAAGCGTGCGGTGGAGGACGCGCGGCACAACCTCGCCGCGTTCGACCGCGTCCGCATCGAACAGGGCAAGGTCGAGGCGATCCTCCCGCGCACCGGCATCACCGAGGTCAACCTCATCGTCCTGGACCCGCCGCGCGCGGGCGCCGGCAAGAAGACGGTCCAGCACCTGACGTCACTGGGCGCCCGCAAGATCGCGTACGTCGCCTGCGACCCGGCGGCGCTGGCGCGCGACCTGGCGTACTTCCGCGAGGGCGGCTACCGGGTGCGGACGCTGCGGGCGTTCGACCTGTTTCCGATGACGCATCATGTGGAGTGCGTGGCGATCCTGGAGCCGGTGGCGAAGGGCGTCTGACCTGCGGTTTTGCGCGTGCGCGTTATGTGCGGTGTGGGCGTTACGGGCGATATCTTGACGCTGAAATGACGCTCGTGACGCTCATTTGACGCTCGTTCTGATGGGGTGTCAGGTGCGCATTGAGCAGGTCAGGTGGCGTCAAAGCTGCGAGTGACGTTTTGACGCCGAGGGCTGGTGACGCTCAATGCGGGGCCGCCGGATCGTGCAGATCAGATGTTCCGGAAGAGACCAGCGAGTGCGTTGACCTGCCGCGATGAGCGGTTGGCGATCGCTGACCTGCGCGAATGACCTTTCGGCTATTTCACGTTCGTGCCGCTTGATGGGGCCGGAAGTCCCAGAAAAGTCCCAGGGGACTCCCACGGCGTTTTCGCGAAGACCTCGTAGGCTGCGGCCGCTGACGGGTGTCCGGCTGGCCCACGAGATACTCGTCGCACCTGGTCCGCCCTGGAGCTTCGGGCGCTCGCCAGGGCTCCGGGTGGGTCAATGCATCCGTTCTGGCCTGGTGTCTCTCCTTGATCCCCTGGCGTGTGTCCTTTGACAGGCGATCTTGACCGATTGACAGGTGAGTTCGGCCGTTGGGCTCAAGGAGACAGCTCGTCTGCGGGATCGATGTCAGTGGTCCCTGCCAGCATATGGATCATGAAACGATCCGACGATCTCCTGGCAGGGCTGGACGACATCGACTGGGCAGCCCTGGGGCAAGCCTACGGCAGCGCCGAGGACGTGCCCGGCCAGCTCCGGACGGGTGGGCGGGCCAAACCAGGAGGCCCGGGAGAGCGCCTTCAGCAGCCTGTTCAGCAACATCTTCCAACCTTCGACCAGAACAACCCCGACGGCGCGAAGTGCATCGAGAAGGCGATCCTTCCCGCCGGACACACCGGGCCGCTGATCGACCGCTGCCAGCCCGGACGTTGCCACAACAGCGCCATCGCCCCCGACCACCTCAAGATTTGGCAGAGCGAGGAGACCGGCCTCTTGACCCTGCTGAACACCCCCAAGATCGCCCCCTGCCACCGCGAACAGCTCAACCACCAGCTCCACGACGTCCGCTCAGTGATCCGAACGGCCCATAGGTGACCGCGACACCCACCGGCCCGACGCTCACGGACCACGTCTCGGCTGAGACGGCGAAGGCCCTGCGAGCCGCGCTGGAACGACTCCTCGCAGGCCGCCCCTCCCGCACCGACGGGCGGCTGACCAAGGAGAACCTCTATCGGGAAGCCGGCGTCAGCCGGGCCACCATGAACCGGGCCCACGGCATCCTGGCCGAATGGGACCGCCGCACAGCCGCCACCGGCACCCCTGGCGAAACACGGAGCGATGATGAACTCAAGGAACTGCGGGCCGAGTTGATAGTGATCAAACGCGAGCGGACTCAGCTGCAAGGTCGACTCGACGCCTCTGCCACGGTCATCGCCGCCCTGCACCACGACAACGCCGCTCTTCGAGACCAACTCGCAGGCCAGGAGGAAGTTGTCGCCCTCGACGGGCACCGGGCCTCCGCCAGTCCCGAGGCCACCGGACCGCACTGATCTTCTGAAACGATTCGCCCCGAAAAGGATTCCGTCATACAGGAAATCCGAGCCTACAATCGGCCCATGACTTCGGATGCCGTTCAGTCCTGCCCAGTGGCTGACGCTCACAGACGACTGATGGACTGCCACACCCAGTGGCATACGCTGCACGACTCCTACCTTGATCCGGATGGATTCAGGCTCAACCTGAACGCCCTGGTTCCCAACCTCAGAAACGTCACCTGGCTGCTTCAGAAGCAGAAAGCCGTGATCCCTGATTTCGCCACCTGGTATCCGGAGTTCCAAGAGGCTTGCAAGAAAAGCGAGATCATGGGGTGGGTCGTCAAATCCCGCAACCGGATCACGAAGGAATCAGACCTGGAGCTCTTGAGTAGCTGCCAGGTGATCTGGACCCGGAACTGGCTTCAGCGGGTCGAGGGAACCGCTACGTTCCCGCCCAGGATGTCCACCCCTGAGATCATTCATGCACTGCGTCATTCGAACACCCCGCCCGTCGGCCTGATCACGGTCCGGCGGAAGTGGGTCGATAAAGCGCTCCCTGGGTGGGAACTCCTGGCTGCCACCGCTGAAGCCTTTTCTTGGCTCAGTCAGATTTTGTGGAGGGCCCACCAAGCGTTTGGTGTCGAGAGGTGTGACCTCGCGGACAGGTCCATTGAATGCGTCACGTCGGCCCTTCACGGCACGTTGGCACGGCTCCCCTGCATGCACCTGGCCCAGTCGGAGCTTCAGGCCCACTTCACCATGTCGGGCGGCGTCGTCGAGGAAGAGTTTGAGCATTTCGATCCGGACCCCGAGACCCTGGAGGCCGCCGGAGAGCGATACGGAGAGCTCAAGTTCCCCGAGTCTGGACCCATCGAAAATGTCCCCGGGTTTATGTCGATGGCTCGGGTGATGACGCAGAAGGATGGCCACCATGGCACGTTCGCATTCCTCTACAATGGGGAGACGGTGGTTGCTACCCAGGAACTGCGGTTCAACGATCAAGACACCAAGATGCTTTCTTTCGAAGGTATCGCTGATCTGGTGGAATCTACGCGCGCTGACGGGGTCGTGATCATTTCTGAGAGCTGGCTCGCGATTCCCACGAAGAAGGAGAAGGAGCTGAAGACCATCTTCTTCCCGGCGCGGGACCGTCTCGACCGGATGGAAGGAATCACGGTCTATGCCGCAACGAGGGACGGTCGGCAAGCGGAACTGCTCTCCATCATCGAGCGCGGCCCCAACGGCGAAGCGAGCTGCGGAGAGCCAGTAGAAGTCTCGTTTACTTCGGGGGCGAACACGCTCACGCCCATTAGGCGGAAGTGGGAAGACATGGAGAAGCGCGGGCTCTGAACCTGTCTCAGTCCCCTCTCATGGAACTGCACACTCGCGGCCACGACTCGCACGGCATCAGGGCAGGTCAAAGCCCGCCACCGGTGTCTCATGAGACACCGAAACGGTGGAGAACACTTCATATACCGGCTCGCCTCCGAGGGCGTCCTGCCGCACACACCGCCGATGTACAGCCGCCTGTCCTCGCAATTGGCCAGGGCGCGCCGCGAGGGCCGCTTTCCCGACCTCATCGACACCCTGCGGGAGGTCCACGTCCCGGCGGCCTGGCCGGATGTGGACACGTTCCTGAGCGAAGCCCTCGACTGGTTCCGCCTGGACCGCACTGAAGGCCAGGAGCACGCCCTGTACGTCGCCGCAAAGAAAGACACCCTCCGGCAGTTGCTTACCGACTGGCTCGCGCCGTACGGCATCCCGGTCCTGGTGGTCCGCGGCTTCGGCTCCCAGTCGTACGTCGACGTCGTCCGCGACCGCACTGCCGCCGATCCGAGGGAGGCGCATCTGGCCTACGTCGGGGACTTCGACGCCTCCGGCTCCGACATCGAGCGAGACTGGGTGCAGTGCACAGGATGCTGGAGCTGGGTCACCCGCATCCTGCTCACCCACGACCAGGTCCGGCAGTACGCGCTGCCCGCGACCGCAGGCAAGCGCGACGATCCGCGATGGCCGTCCTTCGCCCGGTTGCACGGCTTCGACATCGACCACCCCGTCCAGTGGGAAGTCGAAGCCATCGAACCCGACGAACTCCAGCGCTTGGTCCTCGCCGCCGTCACCCCGTACATCGACCGTGGCGTCGGTGCGTCGTGCCATGGGGGATCTTCCTCTCTCGCGGTCCGCCCTGAGCGGACGAACAAGACTGTTGCATAACCTCTGAAAAGCCATAAAGGACTATTAAAAATTGACAAGTTCGGCTTATGAGCTTGAATCAGCGGCCGTGTACGCGAGGGAGAAAATCACCCAGCGGCGTCAACTCGACTGGGGGTAGCGTCCCGGCCATGAACGATCTCGACGCCGATGAGGCGTGGGAGCGGCTGCGGGCCAGCCGCTCCAATCCACCGGCCAAAGCCAACGCTGGCTCCCGGCGCATGACGTACTCGGCAGCCCTGGAGCAGGCTCAGCAGCTGTTTCGTGCCGCCGCCGTCGTGGGCCCGGCCACGAGCCCGATCCTGGCCTTCTACGGTCTCAGCCAGGCCGGCCGCGCCATCACGGCCGCCGCCCGGTCCCTCGACGGCGAGGATTGGCGCCTCAAGACACACGGGATCAAGACCACGGGGTTCCACCAGCCCTTCCCCGACATCGAGATCCGCACCGATCCGCCCGGCACCCAGGGCAGTTTCGTGAAGGTCAGCGAAGTCCTCGACTCACCGGTATGGGAGAAGGACCCGCTGAGCCTGGAAGATGTCTGGGACCTGCTGCCCCCGAACCTCAGCTACCCGCTCACCACCAGGGACCGGCTCACCCCGCTGTACACGGATGAGGGCAGCGTCAACGAAGGCGACCACTCTCTCCTCAGCGTCTTCGTGTGCAACATCCCTGATCGGGTCGTCAAGGCCGGCACTCGTGAGACGCTGGCCGACTTTCTGACCGCCTACCCGGCTGTCGTCCGGCACGAGAGCTACAGGAATGTGGGAGAGGCGGCGCTTCCGTTCTACGTCCGTTACGACCATGGCGGGGGCCAGCTGGCGATGAACTGGTTGATGCCCAAGGGCGTGGGCACGGGGTTCGACGGGATGGCGACCATGGCCGAACGGCAGGCCCACCTGCGGACCTTGACCCGCGGCTACGCCGGGAGCCGGTACTTCCTGCCCGTCCTGGGCTCGATGAAGCGGGAACTACACCCGCTGATGGCCTGGTGGGCGGTGCTGTACACGCTGTCCATGCTTGCCCGCTACGAACCCGCGGTCTGGAACACGCTCATCAACGTCGACTCCAGCAAGTACGCCGTCCCGATCGAACGGCTCCTGGAACGCGCCTTCAACCACTTGCCCGTTTTGATCGCGGACTCCATCACCGAGGTGAGCACCTGACGTGCCTGTGCCGAAACTCCACCACTACGTGCCGCAGAGCTATCTGGCACGATTCGGGCGAGGTGGCATGGTCAGAGTGAGGCGCCGGTGCCCTCCGAAGACGCACCTCGCCAACGTCAAGAACGTCGCTGCCGAGACCGGTTTCTACACAATCACGGACGAGAACGGCATGCCTTCCACGATCATTGAGCACGAGCTCAGCGGCCTGGAAGGGCAGGCACTCGCGGCCCTGCGCCGGATAGACGAGACGGGGATGCCACCGGCCGCCGGGACCGACGACCGCGAACTGCTCTGCCTCTACCTTGCTGTGCAGATGGCCAGGACACCGCGAAAGCGCACGGGCCCGCTCTTCGGGCGCAACGTCACCGCTTACGCGGACGGCCGGAACGTCGACCTGGCGCTGATGACCGAGTACCTCACACGTAAGCATCTCGGTCACCCGCCACGGGTAGCCGAAGCCCAGGGTGCCTTCGACTACTACCACGGCACACGGGCGATGAACGGCGGCAACGACCCCACCCACGACGAAGCGGTCACCGTGACCCTCAGCTCCGTTCGGGTGTGTATCCCAGAGTACCGTGCTCGGCACTGGCGCCTTGAGACCAGCCGCAAGCCGATCTTCCTCACCTCCGACGCACCCCTCGTCCTCTGGCGTCCGGAAACTCCGGAGGACGCCTACCGAGGCTTCGGCCTGGAGGGGGCTCACGAGATCAGGTTCCCGGTCAGCCCCACCGCCCAGTTCGTCCTCGTCCCCGGCCAGGGCACATCCGCCGAAGAAGTCAAAATCAGCCGAGCGATCAGCTGTAACCAGGACCTCGCGGACACCTGCGAACAGGTCGTCGTCGGTCACCCGGACCGGCACGCCGCACTCGACAGGGTCCAGCTGAGCATGCGCGGGCCCACACTGCGTTTCAACACGGCCCCCGGTTTCCGGGAGAACCCGGACGGCACGCTAGCGCCCATGGGCCAGGACATCCTGCACATGTACACAACCCGTCGCTGAGACCAAACAGTGGAGGGCCCGGCAGATCCTGCCGGGCCCTCCGCGGTTCCCGGCGTCAGCTTATGGCGGCGCCCATATGCTGCGCCCAGGAGTCGATGCAGGCGGAGTGCTCCGGGCTGCCGGCGCCCTCTGGCAGGTCGAAGCCCTCGCACCCGACGAACTCCAGCGCATGGTGCTCGGCTATCGGCCCGTACGTCGACCGTGACGTTCTCGCCGAACAGTTGGCCCGCGAGGATCAGCAACGCCGCCCCCTCGCCGACTCCTGAGCGGCGGGGGCGCGGCGGGCGGCATATCGCCCTGATGCAGTTGTTCCGCCCGCGAGTTCAGCGGGGAAGAGATCTTCGATCGGCCGGTAATTGGCCGTCCTGGCCTTCATCCTGGGACACATGACGTCCAGTGACCCCGCCCCGGCACATCCGCAGCCATCGATCACAGCGGTGACGCGGTACGAAATCTTCGAATACCTGCGCGGGATACCGAGTCCCTGGTGGGGGAGGCTGGACGAGGTCACGTTCCTGGAGGGCCTCTACGACCTGGACCGCCTTCCGTCCGAGGACAGCCGGCCCCCGACTGTCCGTGCTTACATCGAGCAGCACCGGATCACCAACAGCGACCTGGACGATGACTGGATCTTCGAAGACCCCCGGTTGGAGCTCTCCGACGGGCCGGACGTGGTGCTGCTCGCCTTCCTGGCGCGAACGGTCCATCCCGAGGTCGCCGCTGGCGTCGAGGAGGCGATGAAGCAGGTTGAGGAGCTGAACCGGCTGTTGGCACCGGACGGATGGGGTCTGCGTCCCCACGGCTTTCTCTCCGGCCGCCCCATCTACACGCCGGTCCGGGTTCCGCCCACGGGACCGCTGGTCCCGCTGCCGCTGAACGACGACGACACGGGCAAGCTCGATTTGGTCCTGGGGCAGACGTACAGCCTCCTGGACTGCGCCGGTGAGGAGTCCGCACGTGATGTGCTGCGCACGGCTGTCCTGACCCTGCGCCGTGATGGTGGCTTCTTTAACCCCATACCTGGTGACGGTTGGACGGAGGCCACCTACGAGGCGGTCCTGACCGTGGAGCGCGAGCTCCAGCCCACCTGCACGCCGGAGGTCAAGGAGGCGATCTGGCGGACACTGGGGCCTCTGTTCGGCCAGCTCGGACGCATCGACGTTCAGGGCCTCGTGGTCGAAGGCGATACCCGGCCGCTGCCCAACATCGCGCCGGACTGGCGGACTGAGGCTGTGGCCCCCGCTACCCCCCTCGTTCGCGGTCTCCGCCTCCTTTTCACCACTACCGCGTTCGACGTCACCTGCGGGGACTTCACCGATCTGGAGATCCGCGGCTCGCAGGACAACACCGGGTTCCACTACCTCTACGACACCCGCGCACGCCGGATGATCACCGACTTCGTCCTCGACGACCGGCCCCGGGTGGCCACGCTGTGCAACGTCACCATCATCAAGAAGGGCGACACCTTCACACCGAGGATCAAGCTCTGGAAGAAGGACAAGAAGAAGGCCGGAGAAGTCCCCGCCACGCATACGGTGCCCGACACCGGGACCACCCGGGCCGTCAAGGCACTTGTCGACACCGGGGACGTCCACGAGAACTTCTGGAAAGTCATCAACTTCCTCCAGGGCTGCACCGGCCTGAGCACACCCGGCGACTCCCTCCAGCTCGTGGCCGCAGACGAGGCCCAACTGGCCCATCTGCTGACGGGCCAGGACCGGACGACGGTGCTTGGTGCGGTCAGGACAGCCATCGGTGGCGGCCTGACAGAGGAGGACATCCGGCTGATCAGCAACCGTAAGGAACAGCTCCAGAGGTTCGATCGGCTGCTCACCGATCCGGACTACTTCCAGCAGGAGGAGAGCCGGGCAACGACGCGCGGGACGGAAGCGGTCTGGCAGGCCTTCTTCGAGGCGAACCAGTGGATCTTCGGCTACGGACTGAACCTCATCGCCTGCGAATCCATCGACGACGGCAAGCTGGAACGCATCACCACCGGTGCGAACATCTTCGGCGGAGCCGGGAAACGCATCGACGCCATCATGCGGTCCAAGGGCCTGATCAGCAGCATGCTCTTCTGTGAAATCAAGGCCCACGACACGGAGCTGCTCGCCAAGACCCCGTACCGTGCGGGCGTATACCAGGCATCGAAAGAACTGGGCGGCGGCGTGGCGCAGGTGCAGAAGACCGCCAGCAAGGCCCAGCAGCTCATCTCCCGCGAGTTCCTCACCCGCATCTACGACGACGACGGCACCCCGACCGGCGTCGAAATGTCCACTACCCGGCCCCGGCAGGTCGTGGTGATCGGCAGTCTGCGCGAGTTCACTCACAACGACGCCGTGAACCCGGAGAAGATCAACTCCTTCGAGCTCTACCGGACCTCGATCCAGGACGTCGAGATCATCACGTTCGACGAGCTCTACCAGCGAGCGTGCTTCATCGTCGAAGATCGCTAGGCCGCCCATCTGCCGATCTGGGCGGCCTGTGTGAGACGACGGCCTGCGGCCTCGCGTGACCCGGGCTGTCAGCGGCGGCTGCCAGGCTGAACGGATGGACCGTGATGACGAGCAGCTGCTGCGCGGCCAGGTCTACGACCACCCGGGCCCGCTGCCCAACCAGGACTACGCCGAACTGGTCGGCGGCCCGCTGGACGGCCTGCTGCTCGACATCACCAACTGGACAGCGGACGAGATCCAGACCGGCGTCGCGTTGATGACCGAGCTCGGGCAGTTCGACGCCGGCGGCTGGGCCCTGTGCAACCCTCGTCCCGGCGAGCGGAACCGTTGGGACTGGTCCGGCGACTCTCCCTGACGCCCCCAGGCCGACTCGCCCATGAAACCGGCCCGGGGTACGCCGGGAGGCGTGACCAGCGCGCCGATGGTCGTGCACCGGCTCTCCGGCTTGGGCGGTCGGAGAGGCGCCGTGCACAGCAGCGGCCAGGAGGAAATTCTCACGGTCACCACCGTGTGCCGGGTCGCGCCCGCTCGGAAGTCGGCAGAGATCTCGCGGTTGGGGGGGGCGGTCCAGCAGCGTATGGGGGAGTAGGTCCGATCGGGTGAGAGGTCGCCCAGAGGGTGAATCGGGTTACTCCAGACGCAGGACTCCTTGTCACTGCCCGTTTTTACGGTCCTCTCATGACCACTCAGCTCATCCCGCCTGCATCCGGGCCGGACTTCGCAACCGAACTGCTGACCACGGAGACAAGCGCCAGTCGGACCTGTTGCTCTCCACCCTTTGTCTTCGATGGGCCCTGTACGCGATGACCGTCGCGTTGTTGGTATGCGCGGTGAGTAGCGGAGCCTGCTTCGGGTTCGTCATGGACGGCTGGGTGGGCGCCGTGGTAGGCGCGACTACCACTAGCGTGGGCGCGTGATTCGGAATGCTTGTCCGCTCCCGGCCCGCGGGGATCGTCGTCCAGGCCGTCAACGGTGACGGCTATGCGGAAGGGATCGCCGACACCGTCCTGTTGAGCATCGCGATGTACGAGCCGCGGTCTTCCCGCTGACCTCTGACGGGGCGAGCGATGAGGAACAGGACGCCCGTCGCACCGTCGCGTACCGGCTCTCCACCAATGACGGCCTGCCTCGTCCCGTTCGGGTGTCGGCGGCCGCTGCATTGGAGGCCCTTGACGACGGCCTGGACGCCGAACGCGCCCGGGCCGCGATGAAAGAACTGTCACTCGCGGTCTACGACTGCCGCGGCAACCGTCACCCGGGTCCCGAAGCTGGCTGATCCGGCACAGCCGCTCACATCCTGAACATGCCCGGTCAATCTGCGCCGTGATGACGCCGATGTCTCCGCAGCTGTCCGCGAACGTGCTCGACTGGTGGCGTCCCGTACGCAACTCCAGAGGAGGGGCCATGGGCGAGGTCGCCACGGCCGTGTCCGACGAAGCGTTCTCCGCACTTGCCGACAACCTTGGCCACATCCTTGAGACCCGTGCGCTGCTGTGCATCATCGCGCCGGAGGACGTCCAAGGTGAGGCTGTGGTGGAGGCCGCTCTCAGTCGCTGCGACAGGGCCGTACCCGTCGTGGTCACGACCGCCGCGCCGGGCAACCTCGCGGCGCTCCTGGACGCGTTCCACGCCGCTCTGCACCTCGGTGTCCGGCCGCGACGCCTGGCCGACGCGCAACGGGCTGTCGAGGACGAACTCGCACGGCGCTCTGCGCCGGTGGTGGTCGTACGTGATACGCATCTGCTGCGGACCGAGGCCCTGCAGTACGTCTACGGCTTGTGGAGCCTGTTCCAGGAGCGCGAGTGCCGGATGCCCGTCGTCCTAGTGGGATCAGAGCGGATCCGCTCCGTGCTGCGCCGGCCGTCACTCGCCAGCCTGCAGAGCTGCGTCTTCATCTGGCACCGCCCCGCGATGGTCGACGGCACCTGGCTGCGGAGAGCTACCTGAGACCGACGCCTACGCAAGAGGTGACTGGGTGCGCAGCCATTCCTGCTCACTCGCGGTTTCCGCGTCCCGTCATGATGCGCCCTGCCCGTGTCCTGCGAGAGGTCTGGAGCGGGTAGATGGACCACACACGAAAAGGGGACAGTCCAGCCTAGGTGGCTGCCTTGGTTGTTGGGAACCTGCCCGTCTAAGGAAAAATCTTTGGGACAATGTCAGTGCTCTTCCCTACTATCGCTGCGTGTCCTACCAATCGGCTCGTGACCTTCCTTCGTTCCGGCAAGCGGAACAGGCCCTGCTGCTCCTGCGCATGGTTCCGTCGCAGAGGTCGGAGACCAAAGCGATCAAACAGCAGATGGAGGAGCTTGCGGCTCTGGTCGAAGCCTTTTACAACCTGCTCAGTGACAAGCACTGGATCTTCCATGACCGTTTGTCGCTGACGGCGGTCGAGACCATTCTGGCCGAGGCAGCTCAGGATGCCGATCGGGCCGAGACCATGCTCATCGACCACTATCGCGACAGCGAGCAGATGACCGCCATGCTGCTCTCGCTGCGGAAGTTGCCTGCGATGCGCCGCAGACTTCCGCTGGTGGAGAAGGCGAGGGAGGACTACACCGCGGGCCGTTACTACGCCTGCGTTCATGTCTTGCTGAGCGTCATGGACGGCTTCGTCAACGAGTTCGAGACCGTACGCCGGGGCCTGCACGCCCGGCAGTCGGAGGAAGTGCATGCCTGGGACAGCGTCGTAGGCCACCACCGCGGCCTTGCCCACGCCCATAAAACCTTCCTTAAAGGACGTACCGCCACGCAGGAAGAGCCCGTCTACGAGCTTTACCGCAACGGCATCGTGCACGGCAGCATCCTCAACTACGACAACGTCATCGTGGCGACCAAAGCCTGGAACCGGTTGTTCGCTGTCACGGACTGGGCCTTCGCCCGGCACAAGGAACAGCAGCACGAGGCCGCTCCGCCCTTGACCTGGAAAGCACTGGCGGCCAAGGCCAAGGACTTCGTCGGCTTTGCCGTGGAGCAGGGCAAGATCAACCGCATCAACGAGCAGTGGACACCTCGTGAGCACCTGCCCGGCAGCGATGCCTTCAACAACCACCCCGCCCGGCAGGGCTCGGAGCGCCTGCTCACATGGTGGGTGCAGCGAAACTACGGGGCCATCAGCGATCTCATCACCCAGGACGCGCACGCCAAGCACGGCAAGGCCGTGCGCAGCGTGATCCGCCGTGCCTATGAACGCTACCCCCTGACAGCCTTCGACATCCTTGCCGTAGAACACGATATGGCCGCCGCATGCACCGTTACGGCCCGTCTTCAGCGCGACGGTGGACTGCCGGCCACCGTGACCCTCCGATGGATTCGCGAAGACACCCAGGCTTTTCCCAAGCCGGATCCGTGGCCGGGAGAATGGCGACTGTGCACATGGGAGCCCTGGAACCTCCTCACACACACGAGTGACTGACGCCCACCTCGAGGCCACCGCGCCGCCGGAGCCAGAGGACGACCCGGCGCCGTGGCTGGCTTTGCCGGTGGATTTGACGGAAGGGGTGCAAGTATCGGTATGGCGCGAGATGGGATCCAGTGGCCAGCGGTCGTCAGCCGGGCCTGGGAGATCGTGCTGGTCTTTGCCGCCGTCGCCCTATACATCAATCGCGACGTCCTGCTCGGTAGATCGCTCGCGAAGAACAGCACCGCCGCTCCCCGGAGGAGTATCGCCGACTGGTGGAGCACAGCGCCCGAAGGGCCGTCCTAGCGCTGTACGGGGCCTGCGCGACTGTCGACTGAACCATGTATGTCCCGGTGTAGTGCACGTGGCGAGGGAGCGTTTCCCGATAAAAACACCTGGTGAGAGCACATGGAGGCGTGGAACCATACGGCTATGAGCGAGGATGGGGAGCCTGACGGCTTCGAGGACGAGGATCCGGCTGAGGAGCAGGAGGCCAGCGAGTCCGATGATACGGATCTGACGGACACGGTCGATTTGTCCGGCTTCCACGCGGCGGTGCTCAAGCCATTCCAGGACGCCATGCGAATCCAAAATGCGCGGATTGGCAAGATGCTCGCTGAGTCCGTTGCGCTGAGAATGCGCCCGGTCCTTCCTCGGATCGTGGTTGATTCTCCGCTGACCCGAATGACCGCTGTCACGGAGAACCTCCGTCGGCAGATGGCGGATCTGACGGGCTTCAACGATACGATCCGGCAGGCGTTGGAGCCGCTGGCCGCAACCTACCGGCCGCCCCAGTGGCACAGCGTCTTCGAATCCCTGCGCGACACCCTCAACAAGCACCGCCCAGAGAACCTGCGCGATGTCACGCTCGGCACGGGCGACCTGGAAAAGCTCCTGGTTGATGAAGGCATACCTCTCATGTGGGTGCCCGGGCCGCAGACGGTACACGCCCTGCTGGAAGCACCGGACGCCGCCGCCCGGCGGCGCATCATCGGCCGACGCTGGAAGGGCATTGTCAACGACTGCGAGAAGGTACTCGAAGAAGTTGACCACTCAGCAGTTCACGATGCCCGAGGCTTCGCCCTCGACGTCGCACGTGCCCTGCGCGATGGTCACACCAGCGCAGCTCAGGCGTTGGCCGCCAACCTGCTCGACTCCATTCTCCAGCGCCACTTCGACAACGCCGCCCGCGTGCAGCTCACGAAGAACGACTTCAAGACCAAAGGCATCAAGTTCAAGATGGACGACTACAAGTACAAGGTCGCCTGCACCTTCGCCCCGGTCTGGTACGCGCACGCCAAGTACTTCCCCAAGAACGGCGACCCGATCCCGCGCACCTTCGGACGCCATCCCAGCGCACACGGCGTCTCCCGGACTCAGTACTCGCGTATCAACGCGGTGTACGCCCTTATGCTGGTTACTTCGGTGATCAAATTCTTTGACACAGAGCTGCCTGGCCGACGCTGAGTCTTCGTCGCGTTCGACGAACAGGTCGCGGTACTGCGTGATGAGAACGCGCAGCTGCAGGAAGCAGTGAACTCGCACGCCGTGATCGACCAGGCGCTCGATGTCGTCAGGGTCTGTCAAACGAGCGGCTCTTCCAAGATTTTCGTAAGCGTTGATCGTCCGGACCGGGCTTCAGTTGAGCAGGACGATCTGGCGTAGCAGGCGGTGGCTGGCGCGGCCGTACATCAGGCGCTTGAGTAACTTGATCTTCGTGTTGGCGCCCTCGGTGCGGCCGTTGTGCCAGGGCAGGGTGAGGGCGGCCTCGACGGCGGCGCGGTCACGCTCCAGGCCATTGGCGTAGGAGTGGAGAAAGGGCAGGTCAGCGGCGTGAGTCCGGTTGATCCAGGCCGTCAGCTTCCCGGCATTGTCCTCGTGCGAAGCCAGTAGTTCGGCGAAGGTGTGGATCTGGTCGGCCAGCACGGTCATCTGCGGGCAGGCTCCGGTGAGCTGGTCGCGCTGGTCGTCGGAGAGGCGGCCGGGGCGGCAGGTGAGCAGGCCAGTGACCTTGCGGGGTGACAGGGCGGCGTGGTCGGCCTTGACGCGTCCTTGATTGACGTAGCGGACCAGGAGGTTAGCGCTGCCGGTGTAGCCCTGTTCTCGGATCTCCGCCAGCAGGTCGGTGACGGGGACGGTTAGGTCCTGGGTACGACGTCTGCGCAGATGGGCGCGGTAGGGGTCGACCAGGCAGGCCCGATAGATGGGAGCCCGGACCGTGCGGTCCGGCTCGCTATGACGGGCATAGCGCTTGACCGTATTCAGCGACAGGCCGAGACGGCGGGCGCACGCGAGAAGGCCGATGCCCTGGTCGAGACGAACAAATTAGGCGACTCGACGCGATCTTGGATTGTCGACGCTGGGTTGCCGCGACCTCTCTGGGCGGACTCATGGATTTGAGAAATTTCCACGGGGTGAGCAGGAAAGACCGCGAGGGGGCGTGGACCTGGTCCACGCCCCCTCGCCGTCCTCGGTTCAACGCTCAACGAGGCCCGGGCAGCGCGGTCGTGGGCGAGACGGCGCTCAGGGAGTCCCTCCCGGCCGCCAGCTCCGGCACGTACTTGTAGATCGTAGTCCTGGAGACGCCCAGCAGCTTGGCGATCGAGGTGATCGTGTTCTCCGGGTCGGTCAGCAGCCCGCGGGCATGCCGGATCTGTTCCTCCGTCATGGCGGGTGGCCGGCCGATCCGCTCGCCGCGGGCGCGTGCGGCAGCCAGGCCCTCATGGGTGCCCTGCACGATCAGCTCGCGGATGAACTCGGCGAGCGCGGCAAACACGTGGAAGACCAGGCGGCCGCCGGGCGTGGTCGTGTCGAGGGACTCGTGCAGGGACTGGAAGCCGATCCCGCGCTTGCGCAGGCCCGCCACGATGGAGATCAGGTCCTGGATCGAGCGGCCGAGGCGGTCGAGCGAGGGCACCACGAGGGTGTCGCCGGGCCGGAGGTAGTCGAGGCACTTCCACAGTTCCTCGCGCTCCGCGTTCTTGCCGGACTTCTTGTCCGTGAAGACCCGGACGCAACCGGCCGCTTCGAGAGCCGCGATCTGCCGGTCGAGCAGCTGCCCCTGCGTGGACACCCGCCCGTATCCGACTCGGGCCCCGGACGCGTTCGCGGGGAAGGTCTCCATCGGGCTGTCGGCGTCAGCCCACTCTGCGGTCGTCGTCGTGCCCAACACCGTACAGAAAAGGGTTCCAAGAGGTTCTTGAACACGCCGAGTTGATGAACACCCTTCCTGAACACGTTCGACCGGTCTGGCGCCCGTCGCTGCCCGCGAACGGCGCGTTGTTCAACAACCGACCGGTTGGTGGACGCCGCCGGGCACGGCCACGTTGGGCGGTTTACATGGCCAGCCGTCCGTCGACTGCACCTCTCGCCGTTGTGCTCGCAGCAAGGGTCAGCGGGGAGGGGAGGCAGGCCGGGGTCCGGAATGCCGTCTGCTCGGACGGAGTTGGGCCGCCCGCCGTACTGTCGCCGTCACGGACGCGCGAGCGTGAGCAGACTGCACCGCCCGGTCGTGGTTGCGGGGGAGCAGCAGCTGCCGCGATGTGGCCGAGCCCGTCGTGGGCGCTCCGCTCAGCGAGCCGCCGTGGTGGCCACCTCGTCGGCCCCGGTGTCCTATCTCTGACCTACGGTGCAAAGTGGCCGAGAGGGCAGTTTCGTGGGCAGTCCGGCAACGTCCTCGGGTCCAGCCAAGATATGCCCAAAAGTCACGGGCGTGATCACTTGTAGGCGGCGACGGCGGCGAAGTAGATGCCCAGGCCGGTGGCTGCGGTGCCCGCGCCGGTGAGGATCGCCTGAGGGATGCCGACGCCGGATCGGCGAGCGAGCAGGCCCGCGGTGATCGCTATGTTGAGGGCGGTCGACAGGGCGAGCATGAGGGACAGAATCTGCAGCGGGCTCATCGCGTGAACTCCCCGTGGTGGTGGTGACGGCCCGGGGCGGGCCGTGCGGGATGCGTTCGACGCTGGCTGTCCAGGGGGCTGTCCCACAGGAGTCCCAGTGCGGATTGGACACATCGCGGCGAAGCGAGCCGGTGGGCGTTAGGGTTCACGCCACGGCCGGGGTGGGTGTCCACCAAGGTGTCCAGGGGCGGGGTGGACACCCGTGCCCGGGCCGCGCGGGAGGGAAAGGCGTCGTGATGACGGGACCGGCGGCGCAGGAACCGGGATACGCCGAGCTGATCGCCGAACTGGCGGCGTTCCGCGACCAGCGTCTGCAGGAGCAGCCGTCGAAGCGCGCACTGGCCGATGCCGTCGGGGTCAGCCCGACCACGATCGGGGACTGGCTACGCGCTGACCGGTTCCCCCAGCAGAGCGATCAGCTGCTGAACCTGGTACGGGTCGTGCGGGCACAGGCCGAGCGCGCCGGGCTGGCCGGTGACCCGGCGGCAGCCGCAGTGCTGGACGTGCACAAGTGGCAGCGCGCCTACCAGGCCGAGGCCCGCCGGCGCGCGGACGGCACGAGTGCTGCGGTCCAAGCCGGGCAGGTACGGGCCGTGCTGGAGCGGATGCGGCCGGGCCGGCCCCTGTCGGAGGTGGCCGACCCGTTCCACCTGGAGGTGCACCATGCGATCGGCTCCCCGGCCGCCGGTCTGCCGATGCTGCCGACGTATGTGCTGCGCGAGCACGACCGGGCGCTGGCTGAGGTGGTGGTACAGGCCGTCGCCGGGGCCAGCCGGATCGCGGTGCTGGTGGGCGGCTCCTCCACCGGCAAGACCCGCGCCTGCTGGGAAACCCTTACCTTGCTGCGCGGGCGGGACGAGCCCTGGCGGCTGTGGCATCCCATCGACCCCACCCGCCCCGACGCAGCCCTGGCCGAACTCGCCGACGTCGCCCCGTACACCGTGATCTGGCTGAACGAGGCCCAGGAATACCTGCTCCTCGCCCCACTCGGGGAGCAGATCGCTGCGGGCCTGCGGAACCTGCTGCGCGACCCGCAGCGGGCCCCGGTGCTGGTGCTGGCCACCCTGTGGCCGGATCACTGGGACACCCTGACTACCCGCACCGAGGGGGACCCGCACGCTCAGGCCCGGGAGCTGCTGGACGGCCACAGGATCAGAGTGCCGGATGCCTTCATCGGCGCCGCACTGGGCGAGCTGACCCAGGCGGCCGGCGCCGACCCCCGGCTCGGGGAGGCCGCCGAACACGCCACGGACGGACAGATCACCCAGTATCTGGCCGGGGTACCGGTCTTGCTGAGCCGCTTCGAGGACGCCCCGCCAGCCACGAAGGCGCTTATCCACGCGGCCATGGACGTCCGCCGTCTCGGCGCCGGTCCGCGCATCCCTCTGGCCTGGCTGGCCGAGGCCACCCCCGGCTATCTCACCGAGGCCGAGTGGAACCAGAGCGGTGACGACTGGCTCGAACAGGCTCTGCACTACGTCACGAAACCTTGCAACGGCATCCCTGGCATCCTCACCCCCGTCAAGACCGGCACTCCCCGCAACCAACGCAAACGCCGCAGCGGCGCCCCTACCGGCCCCCCTGCCGGGCATCGCACCGGGACCGGGCAGGGGACGCTGTACCGGCTGGCCGACTACCTCGAACAGCACGGCCGCCACCACCGTGCCGAGATGATCCCGCCCATCGACTTCTGGACTGCGGCCGCCGCCCATGCTCTCCCCGCCGACCTGACCACACTCGGAAATGCCGCCTGGGACCGGGGCCTGTACCGCGACGCCGCCCAACTACACAAACACGCCACCACCCACGGCAACCCCCACGCCGCATCCGCCCTCGTCAACCACCTCCGCACCCTGCACCCTGCCGACCACCACCCCGCCCAATGGGCCGCCACTCACGCCTCCCTCGACGACCCGTCCGCCGTGGCCTGGTTGCTGGACAGGCTGCGGGAGGCCGGGGCGCAGGAGCAGGCCACCGTGTTGCTGGCCCGTGACCCCGCCGCCCACGTCTCCCTCGACAACGCGTCCGCCGTGGCCTGGCTGGTAAGGGAACTGCGGGAGGTCGGGGCGCAGGAGCAGGTCACCGCCCTGGCCGAACGGGCCGCCGCCCATGTCTCCCTCGACAACGCGTACGACGTGGCCGATCTGCTGAGGGAACTGCGGGAGGCGGGGGCGCAGGAGCAGGTCACCGCGTTGCTGGCCCGTGACCCCGCCGCCCACGTCCCCCTCGACGAGCCGTCCGCCGTGGCCCGGCTGCTGGCCAGGCTGCGGGAGGCGGGGGCGCAGGAGCAGGTCACCGCGTTGCTGGCCCGTGACCCCGCCGCCCACGTCCCCGTCGACAACCCGTCCGCTGTGTCCCTGCTGCTGAGGGAACTGTGGGCGGCCGGGGTGCAGGAGCAGGCCACCGCCCTGGCCGAACGGGCTGCCGCCCACGCTTCTCTCGACAGCCTGTCCGCCGTGGCCTGGCTGGTAGGGGAACTGCGGGAGGTCGGGGTGCAGGAGCAGGCCACCGCCCTGGCCGAACGGGCTGCCGCCCACGCCTCTCTCGACAACGCGTCCGCCGTCCTCTGGCTGGTAAGGGAACTACGGGAGGTCGGGGTGCAGGAGCAGGCCACCGCCCTGACCGAACGGGCCGCCGCCCACGTCTCCCTCGACAACGCGTACGCCGTGGCCTGGCTGCTGAGGGAACTGCGGGAGGCGGGGGCGCAGGAGCAGGTCACCGCGTTGCTGGCCCGTGACCCCGCCGCCCACGTTCCTCGCGATGATCCAGAGGCCGTGGCCCGGCTGGTGGGGGAACTGTGGGCGGCCGGGGTGCAGGAGCAGGCCACCGCCCTGACCGAACGGGCCGCCGCCCACGTTCCCCTCGACAGACCGTACGCCGTGGCCCGGCTGCTGAGGGAACTGCGGGAGGCCGGGGCGCAGGAGCAGGTCACCGCGTTGCTGGCCCGTGACCCCGCTGCCCACGTCCCCCTCGATGACCCAGAGGCCGTGGCCTGGCTGGTGGGGGAACTGCGGGAGGTCGGGGCGCATGAGCAGGCCACCGCCCTGACCGAACGGCTTCCTGTCGAAGGGCGCTTCAATGTGTTCATCAGGATCGATGGCCACCGGGAGCGGTTCCGGTTCGGTCGGGAGCCTGATGGGAGCGTCGCTGCCCCTTGGGCATGGGGCGACTTGGAGTGATCCGGGACGCGAACCGTCTGGTCGAAGTCGGCACGACGTCCTCGGGCGACCACTCCCGGCGCATGAACGTCCCCGGCCCCTCCGTCTCGGTCTAACGAGCAGGCCGGCCGTCCCGAGCCGGACGACTTGGACCGCCCCGTGTCGGTAGCGGCCGCCACCGCCGTGGACCTCCGGGGCGAGGTCATCACGCAGAGCAGAGACTGACCGGCGACCTGGGTCAGTACGTCGAGCAGCTGGAGTGGCTATGGACGTGTGTTGGGGCTCTGGCTCAACTTCTGTGAGAGCGCGGGCTACAGACTCTGGAGGTCAGCGCGCATTGCCGAGCGAAGCTGGTCTCGGCAAATCTCCCATTTCTTTTCGGCCGCCTGGTGATCAGGGCTGCCGACGAGGCCCCCTGCAGCAATACAGTCCCGAAGGTCCCTCATCGCATGGAAGCTCTTCCGGGCTGCTTCATGGACCGAGACCGGACCACCAATTAAGACTCGCTCCAGTGACGCGTAGACTCCTGCTGAGCGAAATATCGCACGGGCAGCGACATCTGGAGTGGTCGAGGATTCGATGTCACTGTGCGCCAGAGCCCAGAGTGCCTCACCCGCTTCGTGCAGGGTTGTTAGGTACTGCTCATATAGCTGGCGATGGTCCAATCGTGTCTGCCTGGCAAGCTCCCGCTTCCAGCGGAGGCGCTCCGTGGCAAGCGTTGCAGCCACGCCCACTGCCACACCGGCGAGCGTCATCAAGGAATTGAGCCACTCCATGCCGCATCATGACGGACCTCGGAAATCAGCGGAAGACCATGCCTACGCCGCCAACGCAGCACCCTCCGTCACGCCAATAGGACGCCTGCGCATAGAAGTTGGAAGCCCGCACGGCCGAACATCTGGCGCTTGAGCATCTTGATCCGGTTGACATGACCTTCGACTGCGCCCGAGCTCCAAGGCAGGGTCAATCCGGTAATGACAGCGTCGAGGTCGCGATCGATGCCGGCGGCGAGGGTGTGGAGACTGGGCAGGTCGTCCTGCCGGACGGCGTCGAGCCAGTCCAGGAGACGCTCGCCCTGACGCTCGGTGAGCATGACGGCGAAGGAGCGGACATGTCGGGTGAGGGCGTCGAGCTCGGGGCAGTGGGTGCGGACGGTTTTGAGCTGGAGCTGTTCGGACTCGGTGAGCGTCTCCGGTCTCCTGAGCACCCATCCGGCGACCGTTCGGGGCGACGGTGGCCGGGCGATCACCGGCCGCGGCGAGGTGCGCTTCTTGTGCAGGTAGACCCGGACGCGCTGGTGGCTGCCTTTGTAGCCAAGCGGCACGATCTCCTCCCACAATTTCCAGGCGTTCGTGAAACCCTCGCTCCACCGGTCGTCCAGGTAGCGCTTGTAGTCATCGAGGATTGAGGGCCGGTTCTGCCACTGGCCGGTGAACAGCGCCTCCGGGGCCGCGGCGTCAGCGAGCTGCTTGACGGTCCGCCAGGTCATGCCGAGCTGACGCTGGATCGAGCGGCGGCTGTGCCCGGCCTCCAGCAGTGAGCTTCTTCAGAACGGCCACGATCGGGTGACGGCTGTATCTGCCGGGGTCAGCTGCTGCCGCAGCCCAGAAGCCGGGTCAACCGGCGAGAGCCATTCGCCCCATGGTGTGGCTGCTGAAGAAGCTCAGTGTATGGACAGCGGCATGCCGGGCTTGGGTGCGGTCGGCGAACCGGTGCCCGGTTGGCCAGGGTGAACCGGGCGGCTCCTCCGGGACGGACTCTGGCTCGGGTTCGGGGGTGTCTGGGACGAGGGTGCTGAGACAGCGGCGGTGCTGGGCGACGGCTCTTTCGGCGGCTTTGCTCAGGTTGTGCCAGAGGTGCCACTGGTCCGCAACCTGGACAGCTTGCGGGGCGCCGGAGGCGGCGCCTTCGGCGAAGAACGGTGCGCGGTCCCGGCAGACGACCTCAACACCTGGCCGCTCGATGAGCCAGGCCGCGAGGCTGGAAGCCTTCCGGTCCGGCAGTAGGCCGATGGGGCGGCAGGTTTCGATGTCGACCAGGACGGTGCCGTAGTAGCGGCCCTTGTGAGTGGCGTACTCGTCGACGCCGACCACACGCGGAGCGGACGTCTGAGGCTCGGGAAGAGCATTCACTAGCCGGAGCACTGTGCTACGGCTGACGGACACCCCGAGAACCTGCGCCATGCGAGCCCCGGCCCGGCCCGCGAGGGCCAGACCGACCGCAGCCAGGGTGGAGCGTAGCCGTTCGGTTCGCTGACCGTGCCGACGTGTCAGGCTGGGTATCTGCTCGACGAAGGTACGGCGTGCACAATCCGAGTTCCCGCAGCTGAACCGGCGGACCCTCAACTGGAGAACAACGCTTCGGCCACCGCTCGGCACATCAGCGGGAAACCGCTGGTAGGAACCATGAACCCGGTTCGACTAGATGCCGCAGATCGGACACACGGCGCCGTTCGCGATGCATTGCGCATCAACGCGCACTATCTCAATGTCCACATCCACCGACAGCACCGCGACGTCCGCGATCGACGGGAACAACAACTTCTTCAGCCGGAGCACGGCCTCTTCCACGGCCCCGAACTGTCAGCCCAACTACCGTGTCTACGGACCATTTTCGGGCGACTTCACGTACGGCTCGAAGGGGCGCAATCGTCACTCAGAGTGGCGGCGTCATACAAGTTAAGCCAGAGCCCGCTCAGACCTACATAGCCACCCCGCGATCTGGAAGGTCGTATCACATGCCGCGACCTCTGCCGGAGACGTCGGCATCACCTACGCTCCTCTTGGCCACGTCTGATCCCGGACGCCAGGAGGCCCCCAGGCGATTCACGCCCGGGGCCCTCCTCTGGCGCCGCTTACCGGCCGGGTAGCTGGTTGCTTATGTTGGCCGGCGAGCTGGGTGACTGGCTGGGAGAACTTTCGCCTGTGCCTCCGCCGCTGAAGACCAGCAGTACGAGGATGAGCAGTATGGTGCCGCCTCCGCCGGCCGCCACGGCGGCCGGGCGGCTGATCCGGCGGTGGTGCGTGCGGACGTAGGTACCGTCCGCACGGTGGTAGCCCCGCACCCGTGTCGTTGAGCCCGGCGAAGCCGACTGAGGCCGGGCAACGGTGGGACTCACCCGGCGGGGAGCCGGGACGGGGCGAGCGGGACGGGCTCCGCTGGGACGGGTACGGCGGTGGTGCGGACGGACGTAGGTACCGTCTGCGCGGCGGTAGCCACGGACATGCGTCATCAGGTGGTGTCCTTGGGGGCGAGTTGGGTGATCACGACCAATTCGGGCGTATCTCTGAAGATAAGGCACCGCACTGACAGTCGGTATCGCTCCAACTCTGTTCGCAGGTAGGTCAGTTGATTGTCAGTAAGCCGGGGGCGGCGTCCGGTCCGCCAGCTGCCCCGCCGCCCCCATCCGGGCGGAGTTCCACCCGGGCTGGGGTGGAAGGCTCCGGAGCAGGTTCCGCAGCCGCTTCGCCTCCACCACCGTCACGCCCGCCAGTTCGAGCTGGCCGCGCGGCGCCGGGACCTTCGCGCCGTGCACGGCGACCACCGGCCGGACCGGGACGCCGAGCGCGCGGGCCGCCTGTTCGGCCTCCCACGCCACGGTCCGCAGGGCCCGGGACGGTCGTACCGGCCGTACCCCAGGACGCCGTCCCGCACGGTCAGCCAGGACTTGCCCGACGTCCAGTTCTTCGTGTCGACGTACGCCGCGCCAGCGGCCGTGAAGACCAGGTGATCGAGGTTCGCGCGACTGCCCGGGACCGCCCGGTCGTGGAGCACCACGGCATGGCCCCGGCGCACGAGCGGCGCCAGGAGCCGGGCGGTCCGCGCTTCCCCGGCCGCGCCCGCAGCCCAGCTGTTGTGGGCCCGCCGGTACAATCGCCGCGCGCCCAGCCCGACGACGACGAGCGCGGCCACCAGACCCAGCTGCCAGGTCCCCACGGTGCCTACCGTCCAGCCGACCGGCGCGGCGGCCACCGAGAGGAGCGGCAGCGCGACCCGGGCCCGCCGATGCTGCACCGCTCGCTCAGCGATCCGCGTGACCTTTCCCATCCGGCCCGCACTTGCGCCCGCACGGTTCCGGTACCCGCCTGCTGCCATACGCCGCCTCCTCGTCACATGCTGTATCCGGACGGTAGCGATATGCGGTAGCACCGCACAGAGGGGTCTCCAGCCACGGTGGGCAGGTTCATGGCCAGCTACACGTTCTATAGCGGATAGCTACAGAGTTGCTGTCCAGGCTCCGCGGGTCAGCGTCGTTTCACCCTCTGGTGTGATCGTGACCTGGGCGCCGTAGAGGGGGAGTGTGCCTTCGCGGTTGAGGCGGTTGCGGATCTTCTCCAGCTCCGTCCACAGCTGTCGAGGGCCGGCCTCGTGCACGATCGGCGAGGCGAGGAAGCCGGTTGCATCGGCGCGGGCCCATGACCCGTCGGGGTGTAGCAGCCGCACCGTTCGAAGGCCCTTCTCCTCGTCATGGTGGTATTGGATGCCAGGGATTTTCAGTTCGAGCATCGACATGACGTCCCAGGCGTCCGGGGGGTATAGCAGCGGGTACCGGCTGGTGTAGGACTGTGCTCCTTCTGTTTCAGTGGCTTGCTTCCAGGCGTCGGCGGAAAGCGGTTCGTAGTCGGTGCTGTGGCGGGCGGGCATGAAGCCGGCCCGCTCCCACTCGATGCGGCCTGCGGCGCTGCCGTCTGGTGTCTTGTCGGCAGTGAGGATCAGGCCGGTGCCGGCGATCGTCGTCACGAGGCGGCCGCGCGGCCGTAGTGCCTGGAGCCAGGAGGCGGGCACGGATCGTACGGACACCGTGGACACGATGCGGTCGTACTTCCTGGGCAGTGGGCCCGTGATGTCGCAGACTTCGAGTTGCGGGCGCATGCCGAGCAGGCTGAGCCGGTCCTGAGCGGCGTGTACCAGGTGTTCGTCGACGTCGATGCTAGTGACGTAGTTGTCGCCGAGCCGTACGCATGCCAGGGCGGTGCCGTAGCCGCTGCCTGTCGTGACCAGGATCTGGTCATTGTCGCCGATCATCGCGTGCCGGTACATCCGCACGAGGAGGCTGGGCAGCGTCGACGACGAGGTCGGCGTGCCGTCGGCCAGGGCATCGCCGGGCTGGGCGTTGTCAGCGTGGGAGGTGCCGACCCTGGTTACGAGCGTCTGGTCGCTGTAGGCCGCCGTCATCCAGGCCGATGCGTTGTCGGGGCCGCTGCGCAGAGCCCAGCTCTCGCCCTGCTTCTGCCACCAGTTGACGACAAACTGATGCCGCGGCACCTCGGCCAGGGCCGAGTGCCAGCGTGATTCCGGGCGAATGATCTCCCGCGCCAGGGTCCGGGCGTGTGCCACCCATGTCATCAGCGGTTGCTCCTCTTCTTCAGTACGCCGGGTCACAGGCGTCGGTGTTCGCCGGGTCGCAGTCCCCGGAATCATCCGGCGGGCAGGCGTCCGTGCGTGCCGGGATGCGTGCTGCCGTGTCCGCCCAGGCCCGTCCACCGAACACGGCGGCGAGCCCGTCGCTCTTCGCGTTCCCCGTGGGCAGGAACCGTCCCAGGACGCACGGGGTGACGGTGCCGTCGGTCATCACGGCCGCCCGGCCCCTGGCGCACCTGCCGCACAAATCGCTGGGGCTGGGGATGTGGACCTCGCCGCGGCCCACACTGCGGACCCGGTCGGTGACCACCCTGCGGACGCCAAGAGCGAGCAGCTCCTCGCGGGCTTGTGCGGTGCGCTGCCCTTCGAAGACCTCGACGATGCCGACCTGCAGCGGGATGTTGCGGCGCAGTGCCTCGACGATGTTCGCGCGGGTCGCGGCGTGCGAGCCCCTGCGGTTGGTGACGCGCTCATGCTCTGCAGGATCGTCGCTGTAGTACGACGTCGCCACAGTCACCCGCGGGCGCATGAACAGCTCCCAGTGCTCAAGCTTGACGCGGTAGAGATTGCTGTAGACCTGCACGCCGAGGCCGAGCACCAGAGCGCGGTTCACCAGCGCCTCGAAGTCGGGGTGAAGAGTCGGTTCCCCGCCGATGAACTGGACCTTCTTCACGCCGACCTCGGCGGCGTCGCTGATGAGCCGCTTCCAGTCGGCGGTGGACATCTCGCCGTGCCCGTTGGTACCGCCCGATTTCGCGTAACAGAGGGTGGGGCAGGTGAGCTGGCACCTGCCAGTGATCCCGAATTCCAGGAACTTCGGTATGGCGGGCGGGGCTTGGGGCCGCGCGGAGGTGTTCGTCATGGACGGTTGCCTTTTGGTCGTGCTGTGCGGTGCGGTGCCGGGGTGGCGGGCGCCGTGTGGCCCCGCCACCCCGGGTGTCGCAGAGATGGTGGACTCACGCGTCGGGGTCAGCGAGTTCGTCCGTCGTGCTCACGGGCGCTTCTCCTGCATACGGTCGCGGACATGGGTAGGGGTGGCGGGCTGTGAGGAGGCTGGTGCTTCCGGGGGTGGCTGGCCGGCGGTCTTCTTCAGTCGGCGGTCGATCTCGGTGAATAGGACGGCGAGCAGGACGCCCGCCGTCAGCCGGTAGGGCAAGGACAGCCGCCCGAGTTCGGGGAAGAGGTCCCACAGGGTGTGTGCGGCCATCAGGGGCAGGAGGCTGCGGTAGCGCAGGTACAGCCAGACGCGGCCTGCGGCCATGGCGGCGGCGCCGATGGCGGGAAGCCCGAAGTAGGCGTGCAGTCCTATCTCGATGAGGCAGACCAGGGTGTAGATCTCCCATGTGGGTCTGCGTACGGCCTTCATCAGCGTGATCGTGGCCGCGACGATAACGACGTCCTCGATCGCGACGGAACGCCCGATGGTCAGGGCGAGTTCTACCGGACCGCTGATACCGAGCGTGACCATCTGGCTGTCCCGCATGACCGGCACGATGTCCAGGTCGAGCCAGGTCAACAGCTTCCCCAGCAGGCCGAAGAGGAGACCGGACACGCCGCAAACGATGAACCCCCACTGTGCGACTTTCCAGCGCTGCAGTTGCTGGCCAGGCGTATAGGGAGCTTCGTCGTCCGGCCAGACGCCGTGAGAACGGCAGATTTCCACGGCCAGCCATGCCGCCGCGCAGCCGAACAGCGCCGGCCCCAGATCGCGGCCCAGCGTGCCGGCCGCCGGCATGGCCAATGCGGAGATCGCCACTCCCAGCGTTCCCGCCGCATGTCCTCGCAGCGGCCGCCACCAGCGCGGGGCGGTTTTCGGGGCGGGTCGGCGAAGCACCAGCCAGGTGAGCCAGCCGCCCACCAGGTAACTGCAGGCGAGCTGGGTAAGTTTGATCAGTTCGGTGATCTCCCACTGCACGCCGTACAGGGACGCAGCGAACACCGTCCCGCCGGCCAGGCTCGCGAGGGTGGCCAGCGACAGCAGCCCTGCGAGCTGCCACAGCACACGGCGCGCCGGCGTAGCGGTGACGGGGAACGTCACGGTGGGAAGCTCAGCCACGGTCGAACCCCCTCGCCAGTTCCACGTCCGTCACCTCGAACGCGAGGGCGGAGTGTTCGAGCTCGGAGGCATGGACGTAGTGGTCCACAGGGTCGGGCCCGAATGCGAGCGACGCGATACGGCTGCCGGCGAAGTCGGTGGTTGCCTCATCCAGGCTGTACGGCATCTCGCGCGTATCGGTGTCCTGGTAGCTGTTGCCCGTGCATGGCGCGGGGAGCTTCGGCTGGTTGCGGAGGCCGTGGTTGATCCCGGCGAGCGTCGCGGCCAGGGCCAGATAGGGGTTCGCGTCGGCGCCCGGCGCGCGGTTCTCCAGGTGCGGGTTCGACTCCTCGCCGGTTATACGGATGGTGCACGTGCGGTTGCCGTGCCCCCAGGTGAAGCGGGTGGGGGCGAACGAGTGCGGGCGGTAGCGCTTGTACGAGTTCGGGGTGGGCGCGTACAGCGGTGCCAGGTGTGGCAGGGCGTCGAGGAGCCCGGCGACGGAGTGCTGCAGCGGTTCGGGCAGTTCACTGCCCTGCGGCATCCAGAACGCCGAGTCCTCCTCATCGCGCCACAGGGAAACGTGCAGGTGCAGGCCGCTGCCGACCCCGGTCTGCGGGGCGGCCATGAACGTGGGCGCCATCTTGTGCTGTGCGGCGAGGTGGCGCACGGCGTGCTGGTGGACGGTGTAGAGGTCGCAGGCCGTCATCGGGTCCTCGTAGGGCCACGTCACCTCGATCTGGCCGGGTGCCCCTTCCGTCTTGATCGCCTCGGGCGGGCAGCTGGCCCCATCTAGCGCTGCACGGAGGTCGTGGAAGAAGGCGCTCAGGGTCGGCGGGTGGTCGAGCGCGTAGTCGAGGTTGTAGGGCGAGACGGGGGCGAGGCTGCGGTATCCGCGGCGGCGGGCCTGCGCCGGAGTGCCCTTGTAGAGCATGAACTCACTCTCGATGCCGACCTTGGCCCGATACCCCAAGGAGGCGAGTTCGGCGATCTGCTGACGGAGCATCTGCCGCGGGGCGACGTCGATGGGCCAGCCCTGGTGGACGGCGTCGCCGTGGACCAGGACGGTACCGGGCAGGTAGGACAGCCGGCGGATCGACTTCGGGTCGGGGACGACACGCAGGTCCTGGAACCCGTCGTCCCAGCCGGTGAGGCGGTACCCCGGCTGGGCGCGCATGTCCAGGTCGGTGGCCAGGACGTAGGCGCACATGTGTGATTCGAAGCGGTCCAGGAACGTGCGGGCGTCGTGGAGCTTGCCCTTGAGGCGGCCCTGCATGTCGGGGACGGCGAGCATCACCGTGGTGATCTCGCGGTCTCGCACTAGCCGGCCCAGGTCCTGCGGCTGCTGGCCGCCGCGCCCCAGGACGAGCAGGCCACTCGGTTCGGTCTCGTGGGTCATCACAGTACGCCTTCGGACAGGGCCACGGTTTCGGCTTCGGTGCCGAGCGGCGGGATCTTGTAGGAGCGTCGGCCCTTGGTGATCCAGGTGAGCCACGCGATGAGCAGGACCACCGCGAGGGCGATGCCCGCGTAGTTGAAGGACTGCACGGTGATCGGGGAAGCCTGCGGCAGGCAGAACACGACGGTCAGCACGCTCACGTAGCCCACCGAGATCCAGCCGAGCGGCTTGCTCCAGGCGCCCAGGTGCCAGGGGCCCGGCGTGAACTTCTTCGGGTGGCGGCGCCGCAGATAGACCGGGATCACGTAGGCGGGGGTGATGCCGATGACGTTGATCGCGGTGACGGCGGCGTAGGCGGTCGGCGAGTACAGGCTGGGCAGCGCCAGGAGCAGCGCGACACCGACAGACAGCCACACCGCGGGGACGGGGGTCTTGGTGCGGCTGCTGACGCGGCGCCAGGTCGCGGAGCCGTAGAGGGCTCCGTCGCGCGAGAACGCGTACACCATGCGGGAGGCGGCGGCCGTCTCCGCGTTCCCGCAGAACAACTGGGCGACGATCACGACGAGGAGCAGCCCCTTGGCCACGCCGGTGCCCAGGACGTCGATGAAGATCTGCGCGGGCGGCACTCCGGTGCTGGTGCCCAGGGTGCCCGCGTAGTCCTCGATCGCGAACAGCAGGCCGGCCAGCAGCACGAAGCCGGCTGCCCAGGACCAGGCGATGGCGCGGACGATGCCCTTGGGCGCTGCGATCTGTGCGCCCTTGGTCTCCTCCGACAGGTGGGAGGAGGCGTCGTAGCCGCAGAACGTGTACGCGGCCAGCAGGCAGCCGAGTGCGGCCACGTACACGGGGTTGTCGAAGCCGGTGCCGTTGTTGAAATGGGTGAAGACGAAGCCGGCGCTCTGTCGTTCGCCCGGGGCGAGGGTGAGCGCGCCGACGATCAGAGCGACGCCGGCGAGCTGCCACCACACCGAGATCGAGTTCAGCACGGTGACCAGGCGCACCCCGAGCGTGTTGAGGGTGCCGTGCAGCAGCAGGATGCCGGCGAATATCAGCATCGTCGTCTCGGGCGTGGGCTCAAGTCCCCATTGCAGGTTGGCGAACGCGCCGACGAACAGCGCACACCCGTAGTCGATCCCGGCGATCGCGCCAAGCAGACCGAGCAGGTTGAGCCAGCCGGTGACCCAGGCCCAGCGCGGGCCGCCGAGGCGGTGGGCCATGTAGTACAGGCCGCCCGAGGTGGGATAGGCGGAGGTGACCTCGGCCAGGCACGCGCCGAGGATGAGGGTCATGGCGCCGATGCCGACCCAGCCCCACAGCATGACGGCAGGGCCGCCGGTGTTGAGGCCGTAGCCGAACAGGGTCATCCCGCCGGCCAGGATGCAGATCACCGAGAAGCTGATCGCGAAGTTCCCGAAGCCGCCCATGCCGCGCTTGAGCTCGGGCGTGTAGCCGTGCCCGCGCAGCGCCGCGTCGTCGTCCAGCGGACGGCGGCTAGTTGATCGTCTGTGCGACATCAGGCACCTCGGGGGAGAAGGGAGGAGGGGAGAGACGGCGTGGTGCGGGTGGTAAATGCAAGGGAAAGGTCCTCTGGAGGAATCGGAGGGGGAGTGGGCGAGCACATGGGTCCACGACCGTGGAAGGTGGGCCTCTGATGGTCATCGGCGATCCCTGGATCTCAGGCTGGGGCGGCGGGCTTTGAGGAATTCCTCCTGCCATTCCTGTGGCTCGTGGGCGACCTGGGCCCACGGCGCGGTGGTCACGTGCGGGCCGATCGCCTCGAACACCGGGCCGCTATGGCCTACGCCGGTGGCCGTCAGGGCGTGCGCCAGGTGGTTGAGATCCAGCAGGGAACGGGTGTCGGGCTGCCCCGGCGCGGGCTGCGTCGGCTCGAACCATTCATGCAGTGCCTGGCGGGCGTAGTGGGCTTTGTCCTCGGTGACCCAGTACGCGAGCACACTGGCGGTCTGCCGTGTCGCCCACTGCTTGCGGTACTGATCGACGAACGCGTACAGCGGAAGAACCTTCAGCGGCGACCCGACGGGGGCTCTGGCGGCCACCCACTGCGCGAAGGTGATCAGCTCATTGCCGCGGGCGCGGAAGACGGCGAGCATCCGGTGGAACGCCTCACGGTTGTGCGCATCGCGCTGGTGCACCGCGTCCAGCAGCAGCCAGGGCCCCGGCGGCAGCAGGTCCTCACGCGCGATCCAGTTGAGCGGATTGTGCGGCCGCCCGGGGTCGTCGTCGGCCTGTGCGAGGGTCATGAAGCACAGCGGCGGCACCGGATCGGCCTTCCACTCCGCAGCCGCACTGCACGCGTAACGGGCCTTGAGAATGGCCTGCATCAGCTGTGGTCGGGAGGCGCCGTTGCGGTGGGCGAGGACCACGCGTTCGCTCAGCACACGGGCCCGCATCATCCAGGCATTCCAGTCCTCAGGCTCCTCCGCGGCCCACATCTCGATCGCCTCGGTGCCCACCGCCGCGCGCCCCAGAACCTGACTTCGGCTGCACCGCAGTGACCAGGAATCCGTCCTGGCGAGCAACTCCTTCGTCGACAGCCACCGATTCAGCCGCAGATCCTCCAGAGCGACGCGCAGATCGGCGTCCCGGCCGGCGGGATGCGGGAGTGTCAGGCTCATGTCAGCAGAGGGCATCAGTGGGCCCCCAGTGTGAGAAAGCTGGGAGGGTGACGGCGGCGCACCGGCCTGGTGCGCGTAAGGAATGCATGGAAGTGAGTCCTCAGGACAGGGGGTGGGGTCGTCGGGCCGCAGCCCTCGTGATCCGCCGCCTATAGGGAGAGCCGGGACTGATGACTGCGGCACAACGGGGCTTGCATAGGTCAACCGGAGGCGGCCGTGCGCTCGGGCGGCAGGGTCTGTGCCTGGAGCCGGTTCGCCCACTCGGCGTGCGGTTCGAGGTCCAGGGAGTGGCGGCGGTTGTCGAACCGTTTGGGATCGGTGACGCGATAGAGCCGGAGAGATCCGATGAGAGTGGGCATGCAGAGGGTGCCGGAATGCTGCGGCTACCTTCGGTTCAAGTAAATCCGGTCCACCGGCAGGGCTTGGCGCAAAGCCCTTTAGAATCCCGAACATAGAAATGTGAATTACAGGATGAAAAAATCTATATGGCCATTACCAAAGATCTTTCTTAAAGATTCCACTTCATGACGTACTTACGATCAGTAGGCAATCCGAGGCGACGGGCAGTGCGGCGGTGCACCAACTGCGAGGCGAACCGCGCGGAGGGGTGACCACCATGCTCCGGCGCAGCGCCGTTCTCGTTTCGGTGGGCGCGGCCGCACCTGGCGACGGCCACGCCCGTGTGCGTCAGGTCATCAGGGTCCGTAGGCGATGACGAGCCGCACGGAGGGCCGGTCGATCACGGCTCCGTCGGCGAGGTCGCTGTCCGGTGTGTCCGCGGGGTAGGCCGTGACCACGGGTTCGGCGGTCCGGGCCGGGCTCCAGGCACGGATCTGCGCGCAGATCCGCTCGGCGAGATCGGCGCCGGCCTCGCCGTAGCCGACGGCTCCCAGGCGGAACCGGGGTTCTCCTTCCGGGTCTTCGGTGGTCCGCTCCAGAGTGAGGTAAGCGATGGAGTCGGCCTCGACGAGGGCAGGGCTCAGGGCGGGTGAGGCGGGACGGTGAATACCGGCTTCCATCGCTGCGGGCTTCGCGGTGATGCGGCAGGTCGTCCGTTCCGTGGCGCTCAGCCGTAGCCAGACGCCGTCGAACGACTCAACGGGGCCGACCGTCACATCGGTCCAAGCGAGCGACTTCGGTCGGGTAAGGACGTCGCGCAGGAGGTCCAGGGCGATGGACTGGTCCTCGTCCCAGTAGAGCCTGACGAGCCGGTCGTCGTCGATGTAGTCGTTCCGCTCCCCGTCCTGGCCGATCACCGGGAGGAAGCCGCACATCTTGACGGAGTCGGACCACATCACCCCCTCCTCGCGTTGGAAGGCTACGGCCCTGGAGAGCCCGCGCCAGCGCAGGGGGACCACGAGGCGTCCGCCGACGGCGAGCTGATCCCACCAGGCACCGGGGAGGTCCCACATGCCGACCGTGGCGATCATTCGGTCGTAAGGGCTGAACCGTGAGGCGCCGAGGGCGCCGTCCCTCGTGACCACGCGAACGTCCTCACATCCGTTCGCGTCGAGCATCCGGCGAGTGTAGGCGGTGACATCGGGATCGATGTCGCACGCGGTGACCTGCCCGGCCTTCCCGGTGAGGTGCTTGAGCAGAGCGGCGTTGTAGCCGGTACCGGCCCCGATCTCAAAGACGTTGTCGCCTTCGCGGACCGCGAGCTGGACCAGCATGAAGTGCACGACGTCGGGCTGGGACGCGCAGCTCAGCGGGAGTGCGTCCTCGTCGGGGTTCTCCTTGATCGTCACGCTCTTGTTGGCGTACGCCTCCTCAAGGGACGCGTCAGGGAGGAAGGCGTGCCGGGGTACGGTCCGCATGGCGGTTTCGACGTCTGCGTCGCGGAGGCCGGAGACGTCCTCCTGCAAGATGGTGTCGACCAGGTGGTTGCGCAGGTCCTCGGGGGAGGCGTCAGGGGTGGTGTTCATCGCGTCCTTCCGGAAGGTGCCCGGCCGTGAGTACGGCAGGGGCAAATCGTAGTTATCCGTGGTAATGCGGGGGTGCGAGTCGTGGCTTCATCCCGTCAGGAGCAGGCAGCGGTCCCAGGGGGCGGTGACCGCCGTGTTGACGAGGTTGGTGAGACGGACCAGGTGAATGCCTGCCGTGCCGTCCATCAGGGCGGTGCCGTCTGGCGGACAGCGGTGGTCCGCGTGCTCGTTGAACCGGGTGTTCAGTCCGGGTAGACGCGTCGTGAGTTCGTCGTCGATGGCGTCGGCGGCGGCACGGGAGACGGTTTGCACGAGCCCCGCCCAGCCGTGGCAGAGGGATGCGTCGGTGAGCTGGGCGAGCTGCTGGTCGTCGGCCAGGCATCCGGCCAGGGCCTGCTCGGCCTGATGTTGCCGGTCACGGTCGCCGAGGGCGAGGCCGGCGAGTTGCTGAGCGCGGGCGATGCCGGGGGTGCCGTAGCACCATGACGGGCGCCCGGGTCCTGAGCGCTGGAGCTCGCCACGTTGGTGTTCGGTTCGTGTGATCAGGTCCGGCCACCAGTCGCGCAAGCCGGCGCCGGTGCGCCAGCGGTCGAGCCAGTCGCAGATCCGGGTGATGGCTTTCGTCTGCCCGGGCACCGTGCGGCCGTGGCGTAGTGCCGTGGCCAGCAGCGCCAGCGGTCCGGCGACGCCGTGGGCGAGGCCGAAGTTACCGTGTCCGCCGGGCCATCGCGGCGACGGCCGTAGATCGGGGCTGTCGCCGGTCCACCAGCCGGGCAGATGTCGCGCGTCGATAGTGATTGGTTCGGTCAGCCGCACCAGATAGGCGAGGACGTTCCGCAGCTCCGTCTTGTGGCCGCGGTGCAGGTGGTACACGCCCAGCCCGGTCAGTCCCCTGATGAGGTCGTACTCGCCCAGCGCGGGCAGGGTGCCGCGATCGATGCGGGCGTGTGCCCGCTTGAGGCGGTGGCATGTGACGTCGGCGATGTGTGTGTCCAGGGTCGCCAAGGCGCGAGTGGCGGTGTTCGAGTGGATGAAGCTGAGCACGTACGCGACGGCTGGGGCGCCCTCGTACAGATCGCATGCTGCGGGAGCGGCCTGGATCGGGCCCTTGACCATGGCGGCGGCCCAAGGCCGGAGCGCGTCCCTGTGGTCTTCGCCGATGTGGGCCCTGACGGCGTGCAGCAGGGTGACCCCCGCCGCGCCTGAGTACAGTGACTGGCCCCAGCCGGACCCGGTGGGTGTGGGCGCCACGTCGTGGTTCATCAGTGGCTCTCCCCTGGCCAGGCGGCCCGTGCGACGGCGGACTGACGGGCAAGGCGGCGGCAGAATCCCTCGTCCTCCCGGTCCACGCCGCGCAGACGGTTGTGATGCATGTGCAGCAAGGATTCCAAGACGGAGTCGAGGTCCCTGCCTTCGGCGAGGCTTTCGCGATACAGCGCCAGGGCCACGGCGCGGCGGTACCAAGCCTGGGCGAGCGCTTCGCCCCAGCCGCGGGCTTGGGGCGTGGGCAGGCGAACGAGTTCGATGGCCTGATCGCGGATGCCCCGTCCGACACGAGCCGGAGGCGCGGGACGGTTGGCCAGCCACCGCATGCCCCCGTCGGGGCCGAGCAGGCCGCAGGCGATGTCCACCATGCCGACGGCGGCCAGCGCGCGTCTGTCGACGCCGTCGGTTCCCAGGCTCCGCAGGGCGGCGAGAGCGTAAGCCGAGTCGGCTGTGAACACTGCCTCGGCACTGCGCAGGGCGACTCCGGTGCCGTAGCGGCCGATCTCCGGGGTGTACGTGTCGAACACGAGCCTGCTGCTGAGCCCTTCGTGGCGCAGCCCGGCGGCCCATCGGGCGACGAGCTCTGTGCAAACGGCGTACTGCCCGGGGCTACGGGTGCGGATACGCAGGCGCAGGTGGTCGAGATCGTGCGGGGCGCGGTAGCGGACGAACCACCACTCGGGTGCCTCCGGTAGTTGGACCACGAGCTGCGGGAGGTAGGTGGCGATCAACTCCTCGAACTGTTCGGGATGGCTGTAGATCTTGGCGTTCAGCCAGGGTGCCTGCACCGCCCCTGGTACGGGTCCGAGGGTGCCGTTGGTCAGCAGGGGGAGGGGGCCGGAAAGCGGGTCGGGCATCGGCGGGCGGGTGCTGGTCATCGGCAGGGCGATCTCGTGGACGTGGCCGGCGATCCAGCCGTAGGTCTCCTCGGCCGGTGCTTCCGTGAGCGCGGCGTGGCCTTCCCGGTCCAAGTGGGCACGCAGGACGCTGGCGTGGGCGAGCACGTCGAGTTGGAGCCGTTGTGTCCGGTCGTCCTCCCGCAGCTCGACGGCACCGCGGCAGTGCCACCGCTTCCGCCACCGGCAGAAGGCGTCGGTCCACTCCCGCATGTCCGCGCAGCGGTTTGGGAGGTCGCCGGTGGTCAGGTTCCAGCGGCTGGGAGAGAGGATCACGCGCCCGTAGCGGACGCGCGGCAGGAACGGCATCCGTCCGCTGTGCGGCCCCCAGTCGAAGCCGGTCCAGGCAGGGCCGAAGGAGCGGGTCAGGTGCGCCAGGAACCGCGCCAGGGGCGGGGGCTGCTTGTCCAGGGCCATGGCGTGGAAGACCTGCGGATCCACCAGGCGACGGCGGGAGATGCTGACCAAGTACAGGCGGGTGTGCGTGGCCGTGACCGCGAGGTCGTCCACGTCGATGAGCGTCGTCGAGGTGTCGTCGGAGCTGCGGTGTTCGCCCAAGGGGATCACGTGTGGGAGATAGGCGGGGATGCGGGCGACGTTCTCCGTGTGTGGGTACAGGGGAGGGAAGGAGAGCTGCGCGGTCAGCGCGTTCTCGACGCCTGGGGGAACGCGACGGTAGATCTCATCCAGTCCCGTGCCGGTGGCGACCGGAGTGAACCGGGAGGTGAGCGTTCCAGCGGCGCGGGCCGGTGTCACCGTGAGCGTGAAGTCCCCGTGCTCCAAGGCGGACAGGCTGTCGGCGTGCAGGCGCGCGCACATCTCCACGTGGGGTGGTGCCTCCTGCCCGGTGGGCGTATCGCCGGCCAGGCTGTCGATCAGGTCGTCGGTGAGCACAATCTCCCTGCTGCCGTCGGCCAGTGCCTGCCAGGCCAGGGACAGTAGCCGCTCGTCGCGCTCGGAGACCGTCGGGGGCGGAGCGGTCACACGGCTGCCGGGGTACTCGGCTGGGTAGCCGAGTCCTGACGCTGGGTCGACGACCTCCTTCACCGGCACGAGGGTGCCGGTGCCGTACCGCTCCCAGAACGTGGCCTGGTACTCCTTCCACACACCTTGGCCCGTCGGTCGGCGCGTGAGCCGCAGTAGAGCACCGGCGGCCCTCTCCATTTCCATCGCGACGCTCCCGGGGATCCGTACCTCGGCGTCCAGTCGCAGGTCGACGGCCAAGGGACTTCGACCCGCCTCGGAGAGCCGACGCAGCCGACCCGTGAGTTCCTCCCGAGCCGGCCTTTGCGCTCTCGCGGGGAGCCGGTTGTGCTCGTGTACGGCACGTTGCACTGCCTCAAGCTCATGCAGGACTTGCGCGACTTCCGGCACCGTGCCCGCATCCACGCCGCGCAGCTGAGCGATCAGGTAGGACAGCGGATCGGTGTCGGTCATGGGCGCGCGCAAACTGGTGATCAGGAACTTCTCACGTACCAGCGCGCCGAGCAGTGTGCGGATCTTCTGTGGGTCGGTCGAGGGGAAAGAGGCGGCCAGCTGCTCCGCAAGGGCGGTGAAGTGGACCGGTCGACGTGCCAGATCCTCGATCACGCGTACCGCGCTGGTGCGCCGAACGGTGGCACCCATCGGTCCCCCGTGTGGGACGTGCAGGCGTCCACCGCGGCGCACCGCCAGGTTGTTCAGGACGACATCCAGGCGCTCCAGCAGGGCCGGACACGCATCCAGGCGGACGAGGACGTCGCCCAGCCACTCGGTGTCCACCCGAGCCACGGCTCGGTGAGCCTCCCCCCACTTCATGTGCGGCGTCGATCCCACGTCGGCCGCGGTGACTCCCGCGAAGAGGCCGAACGGGGTCGGCCGCCCGGTGGCGCGCAACAAGTAGCGGACGGTGGCTACGGCAGCGCGCCGGACCTGCTTGGAGCGCGCCGGCTGTCCACCGCAGATCGCGTCGACCCGCGTGGCGAGATCACCGCTCGCCTGCCGGACGGCATCGGCGAACCGCGCATCGGCCCACACGTGCCTCAGCCACCTGCCGCATGCGTCCGTGTCGGACAGGTCAGGCCACCAATCAGGCAGATCCGTCAGCGGCATCGCGGCGGCCCGGAGCAACGCCGCGCCCGTGTGCTGGTAGAGCTTTCCGTCGCTCCCCATCCCATTACCTCCGCCATCAGTGCTGTGAACGAGCGGGGTCGGAAGCGGCAGCGCCCCCGACCCCGTGCACTCGCCGTCGTCAGACGGCGCTGGCGCAGGACGAGGCACAGGACGCCGCGCACCCGTCACCGGTGCCACACGCCTTGGGAAGCAGGTCGGCGCCGATCTCCGTGACGATCGTCAGGTCGACGTCGAACGGGTCGGCGGGCACCCCGGGGACGGCCGTCGTGACAGATGCCTCGGTGGTGGCCGTCGTGATCGGGGTGAGCATGGCTGCGCTGCTCATCGCATTTCCTCTCTGTCGGAAGGATCCGAACGGTTCGTCGTGCTGCCCGCCCTGTGCGCGGAGTGCCGCAGGACCGGGTTGCCGCGTTCGCACCTTGGGTGCGGCCCCTCGCCGGCTATCTGGATTCCGTGGGGAACCCGGATTCAGTGCTTCCGGAGAGAGCGGTGAGGACATATGGGCCTCGCCGAAGAGCCTCGCCGGTGGCAGTCGGCGGCGGTACGCCGTCAGCACGCCTTTCGCCCGCCGTCCGGGGATGAGGAAAGAGGCGGACGCACGGCGTACCGCCGCGGCTCAGGCGTAGCGAGGCTGGTCGGTCCAATGCCTAGCGAAGACGAGAAGCGGCGATGAACGCGGTGGACGAAGAGCGCCTGTGCGGGCGGACACCAGTACGGCGTCATTGGGTGAAGCTGTCCGATTGCACCGAGCCCTCGGAGCTCGCGCGCAGACACGTACGGGAATTCCTCAAGGGACGTGCCGCACCGGAACGGGTCGATGACGCCGTTCTGGTCGCCTCTGAGCTCGTGGGCAACGCGCTCAGGCATACAGCCGGAGGACCGGACTGCATGAGCGTGGAGATCTACCAGGACGCTGCGGTGTTGCGGGTCCATGACGCGGGACGGGATGTCTCCAGAGTCCGGGTACGTTCCGCGGGGGAGTCGCTGGATGAGCTGACGGGGAACGGTCTCGGGCTGCTGCTCGTCGAGGAGTTGGCCTTCGAGTGGTCGGTCCGGCTGACCGCGATCGGCAAGGAAGTGGTCGTGGTGCTCGCCCTGGGCGCCGGTGGGCTATCCGAGCGGGACGCTCTTCCGTACATCCCAGTGGTACGTCCGTCCCTCACGACGGAGCTCCACCAGCTGGACGACGGACACTGAGAGTTCGATAGCCGGGAGGGTGCGGAGGCTTGAGACCGCTTCCACGACGGGGGCGGCGGGACGCCGACGGTTGTTGTACGCGAGGCTCAGATGCGGCCGGAAAGCGGACGTCGGCTTCTTCGGGACCAAGCCGACGTCGCTCCCTGCCTTGGCCAGTGCATGGTGGAGCAGAAGCAGGGGTTCCCACGGGCCGAGGGACAGACGGACGGCACCACGGGAGCCGGCCAGCGGCATGGCGCGTACGGAGAACGCGGAGGGCAGCAGCGCCTCGACGTCCCTCGCCAAGCTGTCCAACTGGCCGGGTGTGACGTCGCCCGTCGCTCCGACTCGGGCGAGGGTGGTGTGCAGTCCGTCCGCCGGCACCGGGTCAAGGCCGAGGGGCGCCAGCTCCTCCTGGCAGCGCCCGGCAAGGGCAGCGAGCCGCCGAGCATCTGGGAAGGTCAGCATCCAGTAGTACGCACGGCTGCCGTCTGACCAACCTGGGCGTGCCCAGTGGTCGGTCATCTCGTCGAGTGCGCTGAACGCCGCCCAGTCGTGGGCCGCGATGACCGCCGGATCGTATGTATCGGCGGGGGGCTCGGCAGGGAAGGCGGCAGGATCGGCGCTGAGCAGGGGCACCCGTCGGACTCCTTCGGCTTCACACTGTCCTGGAGCACGACGACACCGACGGCGCCTACGACGCGGATGAGGCCATGGCCAGGGCGGCCGGCTGCGAGCTCCAGGTTCGGAACTCCTCGCCATAATCGCGCACCGCCGGGTGATCACGCCATGGCCCTGCTTGCTCACGCAGGTCACGGGAGCGTTGGTAGACGGAATTGATCGGCGAGTCCCCGCATAACCGCAGGGCTTCACGGCCGAGCGCCATCGCGTGATCGATGTCGGGCTTGCTTTGCTGCAGCAGCGCAGTGGCGACGTCGAGGCGTACGAGCGAACGGCTCCAGGAGGAGGCCGAGTGCTCCACCAAATCGTCGATGCGCTCGGCGTCGCGCAGTACCTGGGCCGTGTCGCGCAGCGCTACGTGTGACGTGACGGCGTTGGCCAGCGTCCGGGCCCGTCCATACGGCTCGAAGGAGATGCAGGAGGTCAGTCCTACGGGTACTTCGTGGAGGTCGGAGAGACGGAGGGCCTGTCCGATGGCCTGCTCGACGGCACGCCGGTCACCGGTCTTGCCGAGGGCCCGGGCCCGACCGTTGGCGAGCAGACGGATGGACTGGGCATGCCGCGGTGCCCGCTCGACGGCCGAGGCTGCGCAGGCGTCCGCATCGTCGTACCGACCGGCGTAGTAGAGGCCGAAGGACAGGGTGCCGCACGCCCAGAGATCGGTGTCCAGGTCGCCGATCTCACGGCTGAGATCCCGGGCTTCGGTGCAGTACGCCTCCGAGAGCGCGAAATCACCCGTGTTCACCGCCATGTAGCCGAGCAGGCTGGAGGCGCGGGCGGCGAGGCGGAAGAGCTCCCGACGCACGCGTGGGGGCTGGCGACCGTCGAGGAGGGTGTGGGCGAGCTGCCGCACTTGGCGGGTCTGGGGACGAAGGGCATAGGGCCCGTCCTGTTCGTACCGGCTGGTGATGCCCTCCAGAGAGGAATCGAGGAACGTGAGCGTTGCGTCGTCGGTGTTGCTGGTCGTGAGCTGCTGAGCTCGGGCGACGATGTCCAATGGGTTCTCGTCGTCATCACGTCGCGGAGGGGCACTTGTCGCCTGCTGGTGCGTTCTCGGCTCCTCGTCGCGGCCGTGTCCGGAGTCGGCTGCGTACGCCGTGGAGAACAGCTCGGACACAGGTCTGCCCAGCATGTGCTCCAGCACCCGGCAGGCGTCAGGACGCGGCAGAGTCAGCAGTTCCCCGCCGTACCAGCGGTCGAACTGGCGTGGAGAAACCTGGAGAGAAGCCAGCCGGTGATCGCGGTCGAGTTCCGCCAGCCGTGTTGCGGCCCGCTCGTACTGGGCGGCGAAAGCCTCGTGCGTCGTCAGGTGCCGTTGCTGGAGCAGCTGCCGGAGCAGCGTCGTCCGTGGCATGGCCCACCCTCCTGGTGCGGCTCGCGGGACCGACATGGAGGCGTGGGCCGGTAGCGAGGTCGTGGCTATGCTCGCCCGTCGGTCGGCTGCGGCGCACGTCCGTAGGAAACGCGCGCCGTGACTCCTGACAGCATGCCGACGCAACCATCAACTAGGCAACATGTCTTGCAAAGTTGCCCCCTATGGGTTGTAGAGGAGTTGCTGGTTCGGAGAAACTTCCGGCATGGCCCTGAAGAGAAGCCTGGTCCCGCAGTCGGTGTATCGGCGACAGCTCGCGGCACGGCTGAAGGAACTACGTGACGCGACCGGGCTTACCCTCACCGAGGTCGCCGGCCGACTGGAGGTCAACCAGGGGTCGCTGAGCCGGATCGAGAACGGCGAACGCGGTACGACGCCGGTCCTCGTTCGGGCCCTGCTGGACCTGTACGGCGTCGACGACGAGCACCGGCGGGCCGACGTGCTCGACCTCGTACGGGCGGACAAGGAGCAGCAGAAGCCCTGGTGGCGGAAGTACTCGACGGTACTCACGCCAACCCGCTATGACGGGTACCTCGCGCTGGAGGCCGGCACGACGCACCTTGCCAGCTACCAGCCGATGCTCGTGCCGGGACTGCTCCAGACTGAGGGCTATGCCCGTGCGGTGATCTCCCAGATGAGGAAGGACCTGTCCCCGCCGCAGGTCGAGTCCCTGGTCAGAGTCCGCATGGAGCGGCAGAAAAACCGCGTGGGCGGTGAGGCCCCTGCCAGATTCTGGGCGATCCTCGACGAAGCCGTGCTGCGCAGGACGGTCGGCTCCCTTAACGTGATGCGCGACCAGATGCGGAAGCTGGTGGAGACAAGCGAGCGGCCGAACGTCACCGTGCAGCTCCTGCCGTTCTCGCTCGGCGCGCATCCCGGGCTGTACGGCCCGTTCGTCATCCTGACCTTTCCGCACCCCACGCCGGACCTGGTGTGGCTGGAGAATCCCAAGAACTCCGTGTATCTCGAGTCCTCAGAGGATGTGGAGAACTACACGGACATCTTCGACCAGCTGAGGAGCACCGCCCTCGACCCGTCGGAGACCCGCACCCGCATCGCACGCATCAGCAAGGAGCTCGAAGAGTGAGCACGCCCAGCACGACTGCCCCACACGACGTCGATCTCGCGCAAGCGCAGTGGCGGAAAAGCTCGTACAGCGGGGGTGCGAACGACTGCGTGGAAGTCGCGGAACTGGGCGGACACGCCGCAGTACGCGACTCCAAGAACATCGGCCGTGGGCCGTTGCTGTTCTTGAGGTCGGCGATGCATGCGCTGGTCAGCGGGATCGCCAGCGGGGCAATCGGTGAGCATCGGGACTGAGTAAAGAGCTGGTGCGTGAGAATAAAGTGGTGACTGCCGTCGTAGGCGCAGGAGTCTCGGGGCTTACGACCGGTGTGGCGCTGTTGGAAGCCGGGGTCTCCGCGCGGCTGGCGGCCGAGGAGATCCCCGGGTGCACGTCGCTCCTTCGATCTACCCGTCACAGGCGACTACGCCCGCGACTGGGCCTTGGTCGACGTGGAGACTTCCGGGCTCATAGCCCAGCGGGACGGGGTGCTGTCCGTCGTGGTGGTGAGCTCTGGAGTCCGCGTCGACCGTGGTGTCCGAGCGGGTGACGGGCCAGTTGAGGGAGTGCTACGGCCAGTTGGCTCCCTACGGACGAGACCCCGTAGCCCTTGCCTTCGAGGCCCGGTTACGGGAAGTCCTCCCACCCGTCAGCGGATCGTTTCGTCCATGAGCAGATACAGCAGACCGACGAGAGATCCGCTGCTCACGACCTCGCGTCGGTCGATCATCCCCCGCACCTCGCTGAGGGGGATCCACTCGATGCGGTCGGACTCGTTCTTCTCCGTGGGCGGTCCGGAGTAGGTCGCACCGTCGACGCGGAAGACGTGATGCTGCGAGTCGGTGATCCCGTTGGCCGGCTCGGCATAGATCAGGGGCTTGATGGGGCCAGGGCGCCAGCCGGTCTCCTCCAGCACTTCGCGAGCCGCCGCTTCCTCCGGGGCCTCACCCTCCTCCACCAGCCCCATGGGGAGCTCCCAGGCCCACGAGTTGGTGATGAAGCGGTGCCGCCACATCATCAAGACCTCCTGGCGATCGTTGACCACGGCGGCCACGGCCAGGTGCCGCAGACGAACGACGTGGTACTCCCAACGGCGCCCATCCGGCTGCTGGACATCCACCAACCACAGATTCACCCAGGGGTTGTTGTAGATCTGACGCTCACCGTGGGTCTTCCACTCCATGCCCGCGGCCCCTCTCGATCGGACTCCAGGATCTCAGACCAGTTGGGATGAAGGCGTGAGTTCTCCTCTTTTCGCGTCACGCTGACGAGATGCTCGGCGAGTGATCACGGCCACCGCCTGGTAGTCCCAGGGCATTGCGCGCATTCCACTGAAGAGCTTGAAAGCGACCGCTGAACAGTTCCGAGAGAGGCGCTGGGTGGCGTGCTCGCCCCTACTGCGGGTGCGTCTCGTCGACCACCCAGGACAAGTACGCCTCCGACCCTCCGGTCACGGGCAGCGTGACCCACTGGGGGACGTCGTATGGATGCTTCTCGTGCAGCCACGCCTCCAGCTCTGGGAGGCGGTCCGCCGACGTCATGTACGAGATTCGCCACTCCTGCGCCGCTTCGACCTTGCCCTTCCACCAGTAAAAGGCGGTGATGGGTGCATCGATGTGAACGCCAGCTGCCAGCTTGCTCTCAACCGCGCCTCGGGCGAGAGCTTTCGCCTGATCTTCGCTGTCACTGGTCGTCTGCGCGATCACGATCTCGTGGTCCATGCGGCTACCTCTCCAGCTGGGGTACCGCGACCCTATCCAGATGTCCGACGCAGGCTGGCGGTGGTGGTCGTGGGGTGCATGTCGTGCACTTCCGGCACCCCGAAGGTGAGCCCGCGTCACCACTGTGAAGGTGAATCCCGCAATGTGACGTGGCTTCGGTCCAGAAGGGATGGCGACCTTCGTAACAGAGTGAGAAGCCATTCCGGTCGGGGCGCACCTAAAGACCGAACAACGCAGTGCCGTACACGCCTTGGTCAGACGGCAGCGTAGGTCATGGTCGGCGTCTCGGTCTTCGAGGAGTTCGTCGGTCCGGCCGGGCCGCCGGTGCCGGTGTGATGGAGACGCCAGGGGCGACGGCGCTTGTGCTGGCGGGCAGCTCTGCGACCCGGCGCAGTCGCCATACGAGTACGTCACTGATGGAGTCCGCCGTGCCGAGTTCCCGTCGTGCCGTGGCATCGATCAGGAGGGCTGCCGGGTTGTGGCCGGCGGCTTCGACGTCGGCGAGAGTGGCGGCAAGGGCGTACCAGCCTGGCTCTGCGAGGATGCGCTCCGCCAGTTCCGGTACGGCCTTGTGTACCACCGTGCTCTGTTGGTGCAGCCGGGCGCGGCCCAGGTGTCGGCCGTGTCGGTACAGGGCGCCGAGGGGTTGGGCAGCGGCGCTCTGGTAGGCGGCGCGCAGGTGCTCTGCGGCTCGGTGTGCTGCGGTGGCCTGCTGGTTGTGGCCCTTCTTGGCGTGCCAGTGGCCGGCTGCGGTGATGAGGAAGAACAGCATGTCGATCGCCATCGCTGTCGTCGCGCCGTCTTCACCGCGGCCGTGGGCGGGGCCGCCGTGGACGAGGTCGCGGGCGGCCTGGCGCAGGGCGCGGTCGTGTCCGCGCTCGGCGCGGACATGGGAACGCGAGGCCCGCTCGAACGCGCGAGCCGCGTCGCGCAGTGCGTGGCGGGTGTGGGCGGCGGATGTCTGCGCCAGTGCGTCGAGGACCTCACCGGCTGCGGCGATGTGTCCGGCGACCACCGCGTCCTCGCCGTACTCGACGACCAGTACCGCCTGCCAGGTGGCGGAGGCGGTGCGTCGGCGGGCGGCAGCCGCGGTGAGCGGTCTCGCGCGGTCGGCCGGGTCGGTCGCGGTGTCGGCAGCGTCCTGGGCGACGGCGCCGGCGGACCAGCGCTTTCGGATGCAGGGGAGGGACAGGTCCGGCGCGAGACGTGCGCCGGGGTAGAAGACAGGATGGCCATCCCTGTTGAGGTCGTCGGGCAGGGCTACCTTGTAGCCGAGTAGATCCCCGGAGGGCGCGGCCCGCTTGCGGATGAGCAGGCCGGCGGCGGCCAGCCGGTCGAAGAACTCCTCCTCGCTCTTCGCGCCGGCCACAGCCCGCCGTACCGTCTCGCGCAGTTCCTCCCGAGCGGTGCGCTCTCGGCCCAGGCGTTCGGCCTTGTGGCGCTCGGCGCTGGTGGGCCGCTGGGAGGCGGTACCGTCGCCGGGCGTGACCTGGTGCAGGCCGTACTCCTTCTCGATCAGGCGGCATTCGGCCTGGGCGCGTTTGCCGGAGCGGTAGTCGTCGGGTCGGCTGCCGTCCTCGCAGACCAGGGTGGCGATGATGTGGATGTGGTCATCCGCGTGGCGCACGGCGGCCCAGCGGCATCCGGGTTGGCCGTCGCCGGGGTCGATGCCGGTGGCGGCCACGATGCGCCGGGCGATCTCTCCCCATTCCTCGTCACTGAGTGTCCGATCGTCCGCGGTCGCGCGCACGGAGGTGTGCCAGACGTGCTTGGCGGGGCGGGCGTGCCCGGGCAGTGCCTGGACGGGGTGGTCGAGGAGGGTCTGCAGGTCTTTGAGTGTGGCGTTGGGGTCGCGGCCCGGGTCGGGGGACATGCTGTCGAAAGAGGCGACGAGGTGAGGGTCGGTGTGCTCCTCGCGCTTGCCGGGACCGTAGAGATAGGTGAGCAGGCCGATCGTCCGGGAGCCAGGTGCATGAACACGGGGAATCACGAAGTGCGCTGTTCGATCAGTCGGGTGCAGGCTTCGTGGACGGTGTCGGCGGCGCGCCGCACGGCGGTGATGGCTGTCCATAGCTGTGGGGTGTCCTCGGCACCGGAGTTGAGGGCTTTGACCGCCTGGTTGAGGTTGCTGCCGGCCCAGCCGAGCTTGCGACGGCTCTCGAGCAGGACGGTGATTACTTCCCGCTCGTCGGCTATCTCCGCGCTGGTGCGATCGAGGTCACGGGCAGCGGCGAGGGCGGAGCGAGCAAGGAAGCCGGCGACGGACAGGTTGCAACGGGCGGCGGCGGACCTGATCACGGCGAACTCTTCCTCGTTGAAGCGCGCATTGGGCTGGTGCAAGCGCTTCTTCTCACGCGGCTGACGTGGACGCTGACGGGTATGGGCGGCGCGCTCGCGGCGACTGCGGCGCTCGGTCGGCTCCTCCTCCTGCCCCGGCTTCGATCCGCCCTCGGTCGAAGCCGAGACCTGCGCCTCCCGGTGCAGGTCACCCTCCGCCCCTCCAGGGGCGGGGTCGGCGGAAGCTACGCTTCCGCCCCAACTTGCTGTGCGGTTTGGGGCTGGGGAGGTCACGTTCTGGTGCGCCTCGGTGGACGTCTGAGGATGGCGCTGATGCATGGAAGCTCCTTGGCAGCGTATTTGACGCGGCGGCGTGGTCTGTGGCGGTCGGGGCCGGAGAGAGGGCAGCCGGGGCCGGGACGGTCCCGCGGGGATGCACCGGATCGGGGCCCGCGGAGACCTGCATTCTTCATCCGGTCCAGGGGAACGGTCCCCGTGGTTGGTCCCCGTTTGAGGGGACCGTGGTACCAGTCGGTCCCCGCGTGTATCGGTCCCGGCAGGCGACGAAGGCGTCGGTCCCCGGCCACCCCGCATGGGCGGTCCCCGAGTGCGCTGCGGGGACCGAGGCTGCTCTTGTAAGGCGTTGACCTGTTCGTTGTCCCGGTCCCCGGTCCCCGGGTCCGACTAGTTCGTTGGGGACCGGTCCCCGTACGGTGCCGTGTTCGGCTCCGGGACCGGTCCCCGCTTCGATCGGGGACCGGTCCCCGAAGTGCGCCGTCGGGACGGTGCCCCGAGAGGTGGCGTCGGTCCCCGCTACTGGAGGCAGTCGGTCCCCGTTCTGCTGGGGACCGGTCCCGAGGTATGGCGACGGTCCCCGGACGGAATGGCCTGTGCGCAGACGCCGACCGACCCGCTACAGGGATGGCGTGTATCGGTTGGTCGAGACGGGGTCCTCGCGGCGGCGGTCGGGGCCGGTGAGGATGACGCGTTCGGTCATTTCGGCGAGGCGGGAGGCGACGCGGTCGCCGAGGGTGGTGCGGAGTTCGGCGGTGGGGAGGTTGGTGGTGATGAGGGTGGGGAGCAGGTGCTCGTAGCGGTGGTTGATGAGCCGGTAGGTCAGCTCCTCGGTCCACTCGCTGGTCTTGGCCGCGCCGAGGTCGTCCAGGAGCAGCAGCGGGCAGCGGGCCAGGGTCTGCAGCTCGCGTTCGCTGTCGTGCCCGGTGCGGGAGTTGGGGCGCAGGCGGGCGTGGAGGTCGGCGCTGGTGGTGGCTTCCCAGCGCAGGCGGACGCCTCGGTGCAGGAGGGTGCGGATGGCGCCGTATGCCTGGTGGGTCTTGCCCGTGCCGGTGGGGCCGACGATCAGCAGGGAGCCGCCCTCGGATATACCGGGAGCTCCGGCTGGTCCTGGGCGTCCTGCTCGGGCGATCTGGGTGGCCCAGGCGGTGATCTGGGGGTGGTCGGCGCGGGCGCCGCGGTAGCGGGCGGGGATGCGTCTGTCGGCCAGTTCCAGGGCGCTGACCGGTTCCTCCGGCGGTGGTGCTGCTGTGGCTGTGGGGTCGAGGCCGCGGGCGGTGAGGATGGCTTCGAGGCGGTCCGTCATGGTGCCGACGGGCTGAGGTGGGCGCTTGCGGGTGCCGGTGGTGGTGTTCAGAGCTGGCCTCCGTAAGCCGCTGCGGTATCGGCCGGGTTGGTCCAGGCCCGGCTCGGGGCGGTGCTGCGTGTGGGTGTGTTCATCACGTCGTTGACGAGGCTGGGCAGCACGCTGGGGTGCACTCCCTTGGCCCGTTGCTGGATGAGTGCGGCGCGGATGTGGTCGGCCTTGATGCCCTCGGCCAGCAGGTTGCGCACTTCGCGTCCCAGGTGTCCCAGGAAGCTGCCCGGCGGGCGTTCGGCACACGCGGCGACGTACTCGCCGATCAGGTCCTTCGCCGAGGCGCTCGCAGGCGCGGGGGCGCTCGCGCCCCCCGAAGGGGAAGATCCTAGATCCAAGTTCCTAGGTCCTAGATCCGGACCGTGAGGGCTCACGGAGCCCTCCGTGAGCCAGCCGTGAGTTGGCGATGAGGACTCACTGAGTGCCTGCTGACCAGCCCCTTCTTCGGTAGGCGGGGTTATCGCCCTGGTTCCGTGAGGGGTCACGGAGTGCTCCGGGAGGACTCCGTGAGTCCTCAGCGCGGGCTCACGGACAGGGCCGAGGTGGCCCAGATCGTGGTGCGGGCAGTCCGGGTGGCGCACGCCGCTGGGCCGGTTGATCTTCTGGTGGCGGGCGAAGGTGACGAGGTGCAGGTACCGCTTGCCGTCGCCGCCCTCGTAGCGGCAGATCAGCCCGGCTTCCTGGAGCTGGCTGAGGTCGTCATCGACGCCCACGGGGCCGTGGTCCGGGCGCAGCGACCACAGCAGGCCGGCGATGACCGCGGCCTGGTCGCGGAATCGACCGCGGTCATCGGCCTGCGTGAGCAGCCCGAAGAAGGTCCGCTCCGCGGACAGGGACACCATCGCCAACGACTCGGAGGCGAACGCTTCGGGCTTGATGGTGCGGATACGGGCGATGTCGATCGACCACCTTCGTCGCGATTCGGGGCGTTGTCCGGCGAAATGCCGGGGCGCGTGGACAACACAGCCACACCCACCGTGCACAAGTCCAGAGTTGACCTACAAACTCTGCAGTAATCGTGCGGGGCCGGAGAACCATAAACCCGAAACGCCGGTCAAGGAAAAAGGTGCCGGAAACCGGCACATCGCGTGCATCGCTCACGGCAGACACCACACCGCTTCCCCCGGCTCGGGAAAGCAAGCTACAACACACCCATGCCGCCACGCCCCCTCGAAATCGGCCCCGCCGGACAAGCCGCCGCACACGCCATAGAACGCCTGCGCACCACGCGCGGCTACTCGCAGCGCTACCTCGCCGCCCGCGTCACCGCCCTCGGCCGGCCCCTGACCTTCACCCAACTCTCCCGCGTGGAAAGACGAGTTCGCCGTTGCGACGTCGACGACCTCGTGGCCATCGCCGCCGCCCTCGGCGTGGCTCCCCAGGCACTCCTCGGCGATGCCGGTACGCGTCACCGGGCGGACGGCGGGGGAATATAGCCGACGATCGCCGGTTGGCCAAACCGGCGATTCTCAAGACCATTGAACGACCGAGAGCGCCGACGCGGCCCTAACTTGTGTGTGAGGAGTCGAGCAGTTTGCCGCAGCCCGCGATAGGCGATTCTTTGTTGCTTTTCAAAGGGCGCTTTCGTGCCCTTCTGGAACGGATTGAAGAGGAGTCTTCGGGGTCAGCCTTTGCCTTCATGACGGGCACAGCCCACTCACCTGAGCAGTAATAACCGCTCCGCACTCCGGCCCAAGATCCGGAGACGGGCCCGCCGCCGCACGCATCCCGACCTTCGGCGGTCCGCACCTCACTGCGGCCATCACGTGACGCATCTCCCGGGCGATGTGGTCCCACTGCCCTGACCGGGCTGGTCAACCTTCGTCCTGGACCGCCCGCCAGCCCGGCGAAATCCAATCGCCGGCTCTTTCCTCCCCTCCATGTCTCCAAGGAGTCGCCCATGCCTGCCCGTTTGCTGTCCATCCCTGCCGTGGCTGCCGCCCTGGACGTCGACCGCCGCACCGTCTACCGCTTCATCGCCGCCGGGGACCTTCCCGTCGTCGACCTGCGCACCGGGACGCAACGCTCCCGCGTCCGTGTCCCCGCCGCAGGGCTGGATGAGTTCATCGCCAGCAGGCTGGTCGCTTCCCCGCGCGCCCGCCGGTGATCTCTCACCGTCGCTCCAGCCCTCACCGTCCCTGCGTGAAGGAGCAGTACCACGTACCTGCGTAAATTGAAGTCCGGCAGGTGGCAGGCGACCGTACGCAATCGGACCGGCGACCGGTTCAGCGAGTCCTTCCCCCTCAAAGCCCAGGCCCGCGCTTGGGGCATCGAGTTGGAGACCCAGTTCGCCCGCGGAGCCATACGCGACCCGCGGGCCGGCGAAATCTCGTTCCGAGAGTGGCACGACCGATGGTGGAACGCCCGCATCGTCGAACCACACACCCTGCGCGGCGACGCATCGAGCATCAAGAACCACGTCATGCCCCACTGGGCGGACTGGGAGATGAGGGCCATCACCCGCATGGACGTCCAGACTTGGATCCGCTCCCTGGTCAACAAGGGCGCGGGCCCTGCTGCGATCAAGCGGGCTTACAACCTGACGTCGTCGATCATGCGTGCGGCGGTCGACGACGATGTGATCGCGGTGAGCCCGTGCCGCAGCATCGACCTGCCGCCCATCGCGGTCAAACCGCCGCAGTGGTTCACGCCCGACCAGGCGCAGAGCATCCTCGACGGACTCACCCCCGCCTGGCGGACGATGTGCCTGCTCGGCTTCTACACCGGACTGCGCTGGGGAGAACTCTCCGGTCTGCACCGCCACCGCATCGACGTGCGCCGCTCGCGCCTGTTCGTGGTGGAGGTCAACACCAAAAGCGGCATCAAGGAATACCCCAAAAGTTCCAAGAGCCGCCGGGAGGTACCGCTCCCGCCCCATGTCCTGGAAGTGTTCGAACGCCACATCCACCGGCTCGACCGCGACGCGGTGGTGTTTACCACCATCACCAAGGGCCGCTCCGGGCGCCTGCTCGCCGACAGCAACTGGCGCCGGCAGACCTGGTGGCCCGCCGTCGAGGCCGCCTTCTACTTCGGCGACGACGGCGAGTTACAGCTCGTCCCGCACTACCCACCGCACTCCATGCGCCACACCTGCGCCTCGTGGCTCGTCCAGAAGGGAGTCTCGCTCTACGAGGTCCAACACCTCCTCGGACACGAGAGCTTCCAGACCACCCAGCGCTACGCCCACCTGCAGCCGGACGCCCACAAGGCCGTCCTCGGAGCCTGGAAACGTATGGAAAACCCGCTCACTATCATCACATGAACGTTCCTTCGCACCTGTCCGCGCCGGACAGGTGCGAAGGCGTCTTCCAGCAGGTGACGTCTGAACGGGCGAGGTGGGACTGTAAGACGTTCGGCTCTGGCCCGTAGTCGGGATGCTGTTGGTGATCTTCACCCGGTGGAGTGAAGTCCATGACCTGGTTGGCGTGTGGATCGGTGCGGTGTGCTGCGCTGGTCTGGGCGGGGTGGTTCGAGCGGTCGGAGGGGTGGCCGCGATGTCGATGGGTTCAGGTTCGGGGCGGACGATTCCGCCGTTGACGGTTCGGATGGCGCGGGCGAGCAATCCACGGGGCACAGTGGCCATGTGGGTGCGTGACCGGTTGGACGAGCTGTTCGCCGATGAGCACTTCGCCGACTGGTATCCGGTTGACGGGCGGCGGGGGTTGTCGCTGGCTCGGCTGGCGATGGTGTCGGTGTTGCAGTACGCGGAGAACCTCACGGACCGGCAGGCCGCCGAGGCGGTCCGCTGCCGGATGGACTGGAAGTACTGTCTGGTGCGCCACGATGCGCCGCTATTCCGGGCGGGGGCGAAAGGGCCCCGCCGCTGGCCTGTCGCAGCAGGCCGGTGAAGCTGAGGGCAGTCTGATCGCGGAGACGCGCGGGAGGACGGTAAGCAGCCCTGACGACGACGGGACGTACTGGTACTGCCAGACGGTACGGGCCGGGCAAGCGAGTTGAGAAGCCGTACGAGAGGAACCAGTGTCTGAAGCCTCGTAACACTTCCACCGGCTCGAATCTGGCGGATCTGGGCCGGGTCTTGTGGAGCGCCCGTTGCGTTGAGAGGCACACGGCGGGTGCGGGAAGCGGTCCGGAGAAACGGCCCGGCCGAAAGGCCGGGACCGCGCTCCGGGCCGACTTCACGGCCTTGAGCTGGACGATCCGGGCTTCGACCATTCCGTGCTCAGCGAGTTCCGGGACCGTATGGCCCAGGATGACCGGGCGGATCGGCTGCTGGCCGTGATGGTCGACCACCTGGCGGATCGGCTGCTGGCCGTGATGGTCGACCACCTGGCGGCTGCGGGCCTGGTCAAGCGGCGTGGTGCGGTGCGTACGGACTCCACTCAAGAACTCGCTGCCATTCGGAAGCTGAGACGGGCGGAGTTGGTCACCGAGACTCTGCGTGCCGCTCTGGAGCAGTTGACGCTGGCGGATGAGGTCTGGCTGGCGTCATTGGTTACCGCGGATTGGGCGGACCGGTACGGACGTCCGGCCATCTACCATCGGCTGCCCAAGGGCAAGGCGGCGCTGGAGGAGTACGTGCTGCAGGTCGGCGCGGACGGAATGCGGCTTCTGTCGGCTGTTTTCAGCGATGAAGTCCCGCCGCGGCTGAGGGCGTTGGCGCAGGTGGAAATTCTGCGGCGCGTGTGGGTGCAGCAGTACTCGTTCGACAGCGCAGGGCGGCAGCGGTGGCGGGGACCGAAGTCCACCAAGGACCGGTTGAGCAGGCGCGATATGCCGCGCAGAGCCGCTTCGCGTCCCGAGGCCGCGGGAAGGCCGGAGGGAGAAGGCCAGTGTCCCGTGGGTGAGCATGGAGATCATCTCTCCCTATGACGGCGAGGCTCACTACAGCCAGCAGCTGACCGCGTCGGGAAAGAAGGAGTGGATCGGCTATCGCGATCACCAGAGCGAAACCTGTGGTGATGGTCCGCACGTGATTGTGCAGGTCACCACCAGGCCGGCGCCCGAGCAGGACATCGACGCCCTCGAACAGATCCACCGGGACCTGGTCCGGCAGGGATTCACGGACCCGGAGCACTTCGTCGACGCCGGATACATCACTCCTGAATCCATCGACCGGGCCGCCGGCACCCACGGGGTGGTACTGACCGGCCCGGTTCGGGCCGACCCCAAGGCTCGTGAGCATCCCGGCTTCACCAAGGCCGACTTCACACCCGACTGGGACGCCCGCACCCTCACCTGCCCCCGGGGAGTGACCAGCCATCCCTGGAAGGCGACTCGGGGTGACGGGCATGAACGGCTGTCCGTGCTGTTCCCCAAGCCAGCCTGCCGGGTCTGCGAAGCCCGGCAGGAATGCACGGGCACCACCGACGACCGCGCCCGGCACATCATCTTGCTGCCCCAGCCCCTGCAGGAGATCCAGACACGGGTCCGACGCGAACAGGACACCCTCCAGTGGCGGCAGCACTATGCGATCCGGGCCGGCTGCGAAGCCACCGTCTCCGAAACCATCCACGCCCACGGACTACGGCACTGCCGCTACCGAGGCATGGCCAAGACGCACGTCCAGCACGTCCTGACCGCCGCCGGGACGAACATCATCCGCCTGAGCGGACACTTCCCGCCAGGCACCTCACCACCACGCCAGCCGATTCAAGCGACTCTGCCGAACCCTGACTAACTGAAGATCACCAACAGCATCCTTCGTGTGGTGTTGGCCTGGCGCCCTATAGCGAGGTCTTGGCGAAGGCGTCTGACCTGCCTTGGTGCTGAGCCGGATGCCGCCCAAGCATCGTAGTTCCAGCTAGCTCCACACGTGTGAGTGGGCGTGCTGATAGCAGCGGGTGAGGGTCAGCAGCGTGGAGCGCTGGCTACCTGATGGCAGGGCGTGGGTGAGGGGCGGTCCGCTGTCGGGAAGTGACCAGGTGGCTGCTGTTGATCGGTCGTCATCGGGTTGGCCGGCTGTCGCAGAGGCGGCTACCCACAACGTCACACCGCTGGGACCTGCACACTCTCGTGGTCACCAGCACTTTGCACCAGCCGTGGCTCACGCACGGAGCGGTTCATACCGCTTCACGTAGATCATTCCGTTGAAAACCGTCAGTGGGTATTTGAGGAGAAAAGCTCATCACGCCGCCCTTTGTTGCTAGCTTGTCCTGCACCTCGGCTTCGAGGGCGAGAAGTGCCGAAAGAACGGGGTACGGCATGGGCAACGGAAAAGCATTAATGGCCGCCGGAATTGTTCTGTTCGTGGTCATGGCCTTCCTGTTGAGCCAAGGGACCACCAGCACGGCCCTGTTCCTCACCTACGGGGTGCTGGCCATGGTGGGCGCAGGGGGCGCCGCCATGGGCAAGAAGATCAGCGACCGGGAAGGCGGCCGGTAGGTCCGCCCCCGCCGTGGTCGGGACGGCGCTCTCCGGACCTCCGTCAAGGGCCGGGCTGTTCCAGCACGGCGGGATCTCACCTTCCTACGACCGGACTCATCGGCTTCACGGCAGCTGGCAGAAGGAAGCGCACCATGGACTTGATCTCCGCGACGGTCGGAATGCTGGTCGTATGGGCGGCAGGAAAGGCCCGTCGCGTCGGAGTGGAGTTCAACGGACTCGCCGATCAGGCTTTGGATGTGGCCGCGGAACGCGTCCGCGGGCTCATCGCGACCAAGCTGGGCGGTGACCCGGCGATCCGGCGGCTGCTAACCGAATCCCAGGAGCAGGGAGAAGCGTCTCCCTCGGCGCGCGCGGACGCGGAGAACGCGGTCAAGGCCGCGGTCGACCGTGACCACCAACTCGCGGCAGCGCTTCGGGAGGCGCTGGAGGGCGAGGGTGACGACGACCGGTCGAGGGGGCCGAGCTACCGAACGGGCTCCGGCGGATCCATCGTGACGGGGAACAACAACAAGGTCATCACCAAGGTCATCACCAACGTCATCAACGCGGCCGAACGCAACAAGGTGCGGACGACCATCGGGGGCATCGTCGTACTGGGACTCATCGCCGGCCTTTCCATCTGGGCAGGCGGGGACGACTCCTCGGGTGACACGACCGACTCGCCGCCCCTGGCGGGCTCTTGGACACCGAGCGACGACACTGGGATCAAGACGTTCGGCGAAGACGGACAGTGCACAGGGTTCTACTACAACAACGGAAGGCCACTCGACATCGGCGGTCCGATGCGATGCAGCCTGTCCACACGGCCGAACGAAGCCGGGCAGTACACACTCACGGTGGTCCAGAGTCCCAACGAGGCCGCGTACACAGTCCGGTTCGATGGCGACGACCACGCACTCGTCTATTCCTCGGCCGGACGGAAGTTGTATGAGTTGAACCGCTCCTGACCTGGCGTCGCCTCGGCCTGCGGCAGGATCCCCGGAACTCCCCGATCCTGCTGTCGTGTGGTGTGGTGCTGGGATCTTGCCATAGCGGAGCACGGTGTTCGCGCTGTTCCAGTTCTCGACGACCCGAAGCCTGCCGTGGTGTGGATGTTCACGTATTTCGGCTCTGGCGAGGATCTTGTGAAGTCTGCCGATCGAGCACGCTGAGCAGGATCATTGTTGTCCGGTACTGCGCAGTGCCACCGCGATGTGGCTGTAGCTGGGTATGGACGCTCCGTTGGCCTTCTCGTAACGGACTGCCTGTGCGAGCCCGAGCTTCTCCCCAGTGGACAGGGTCCGGTTCCCTGGGTGAGTGGGTGTGCCGGTAGCAGCGGGTGAGGGTCAGCAGCGTGGAGCGCTGGCTACCTGATGGCAGGGCGTGGGTGAGGGGCGGTCCGCTGTCGGGAAGTGACCAGGTGGCTGCTGTTGATCGGTCGTCATCGGGTTGGCCGGCTGTCGCAGAGGCGGCTACCCACACCCTCAAGCGGATGCCAGCCGGGGAGATCGCCGTCATGGTCATTACCGTGATCTGCGTGGTCGCCACCGACAACCTCGCCATCGGCTCCATCACCGCAATGGTCATCTTCGCCAAACGCGTCGCCCACCTCGCCAACGTCACCGCGGTCACCGATCCCGACGGCAGCACGGTGGTGTACGCCGTGACCGGCGAACTGTTCTTCGCCTCCTCCAACGACCTCGTCGGCCAGTTCAACTACGCCGCCGACCCCGACAAGGTCGTCATCGACCTGTCCGCAGCCCACATCTGGGACGCCTCGCAAGTTGGGCAGCGAGAAGGAGTAACGGCCCAGCACGTTGATGTGGTGCCGCACGAACGGCGACAGACGGGCCACGTCCGCATATTCGTACGTCGAAGCCGTCGGCGCGCAGCTGCGTGACGGCGGAGTCCATGTAGCGGGTGCTGAACAGCACCAGGGCGTTGAGGACGAGTCCCAGGGCGCCGATCTGGTCCTCCATGCCGTCCTGGTAGCGCTGGTAGAGCTGCCCGGCCCGGCCGTGGAAGGATCTTCCGGGCAAGCGCGTGGCGGCCCTCCTGGAGGTTGGCCTGCACCTTGATCTGGCGGCGGTACCCCGGGGTGGCCCGACGTTACGTCGGGGGAGACACCCTATGGAGTGAGGGTCCAACGCCATGACGGGTGTTGGACCCTCGGAGACTACGCATCCGCGGTGAGGAAGCGGGTGCGCGCTGCCTTGTCAACGACGTTGGCGCCTTGTGGGCACGCATACCGGGCTTGTTCTATGCGTGGCCGTGGTGGCGTGTGCGCATTCTGGCGGCCGCGGCGGCGAGGTGGCTCTGCAGAGGTGTCGGCAGCGGCTTGCCCTGGACGCTGGTGAGGAGGGCTTCGGCGACGTCGTACAGCTGGGTGGCGGAGTGCCGGGAGATGTCCATCAAGATTTCCAGTGCGTCGTCCGCGGAGCAGGAGCAGAGGTCTGTCAGGGCTCCGCGGGCCCTGTCGATGACCGGCCGTTTCGCGAGCGCGTCCCGCAGTTGGGTGCGCGTCTCATGGGGTGGTGTCCGGGCCGGGCGGGCACCGGGCTGGCCTGTGTCATCGGGCTGGCGTGAGCTGGGGGTTGTGGTGCGTGGCGCGGTATCTGGAGTCTGTTCTGCGGTGGGGCCAGGCCGGGGGCCGGGGCGTGGAGCGGGGCGTATTCATCGAACGTCCCCGGCCGTTCACCGGATACGTGCTGCTCTTTCCGCCGATGCTCGGGCTGGCGGTCGCGTATCCGGTGGCGTAGGGGGAAGCGGGCTGTGCGTTCCGTCGGCGCAGAACGCAGAGCCCGTTGCCGGTATACCGGCGGGGCGTGCGGATCAGGAGGGCTTGGTGGTTGCTTGTCCTGACCAGGCGTCATCGGGGCTGGCGTAGCGGGGGAAGACGGCGGCCAGGCTGCTGAAGGCGAGGAGGCGGCCGATGGCGGGCTGGTCGTAGACCAGGCGCAGGCCGCGGCCGGCCTGCGCGCAGCGTTTTTGGGCGGTGCACAGTTCGTGCAGCGGGGTGCAGTCCATGAAGGTCACCGCGGTGAGGTCGACGATGAGCCAGGCGTCCAGGGTGGTGCGGCAGGTTCCCCGCAGGAGCTGTGCGAAGGCATCGCGACTGGCGAGGTCGAGTTCTCCGCGGGGACGCACCACGCGGCACTCTTCGCGGCGGATGGGCCAGGGGGCGGTGATGGGGGACAGCTCCTTGTGCGGTGCGCCACGGGCGTGGCGGCCGGCCTTTTGGATGGGCTCTGGTGGCGTGGCGGCGGCCGCCGCCACGGATGCGGCGGCCGCGTGCCCGGCCCGGCGCCGGTTCCCCCGAGCAGCGCCGGTGGGCACTCCCTCCGAGTGGCCGTGGCGTAGACGGCCCGGCACTTCGATGCTCCGAGGGACGCGCCGGGCCTGCACCGCATCCGCGGGCGGAATACGGGGCCCGGTGTCTGCACGCCACAGGCTCGCTCTGCTGCGGGCGAAAGGGCCTCTGGCTCTCAACGCCCTCGCGTACGCGATCCGAGTCCTCGGCTACACGGGCCGGGCCAGCCTGCAACCGCCCGCCTGGCTGTGTTTCGCCGAACTGTCCTGACCACCCCCAGGCTTCCGACAGCCCCCGACCGGTCACCGTGACCGGTCGGGGGCTGTCGGGGACTCGGGGGTGGAACCATTGCCGCACGCGCACAGCCCGGAGGAGGAGGCATGCCGCACTTCAACGTCGTCACCTATCCCGCTGGCGAGTACGAGGACGCCCCCTCATTGGCCGACTGGTTCGACCCCGGCTTCGCCACCGGATACGAGAGGACCCCGCCAACGTCTGCCCCACCGCGCTCGGCCAGTACGGGCACCAGGCCCTGTGCCGCGCCCGCGACGGCCGCTGGCTCTTCAACGCCTGGACCGAACAGGAAAACTCGGACACCTACGGATTCGTCGACGATGCGACCGCGAAAGCCTGGCTGCTCAACAACGGACATCATGACGCAGCCGAACGCTGGTTCAGCGGACAATAGCCAGCCTGAGCCGGCACCAACCTCCCGAGGCAGCTATGGCGCGCGCCCGGCAGCGGGTTACGGGCGCGGGCCGACTGCCACTCGGTGAGGGACGGCGCGATCCGGGGCCGGCCCCAATCCACGTGGGTGGCGGAGACGTGCGATAAATGCATCGCTGACGAGTCGGAAATCTATGCTGGCGAGAGTAGACATTGGTTGATGGTGTGGGTATGGTTTTTCTCGTAGCCCAGAGAGACAGCAGGGCCTGGCAGAGACGAACTGCCGGTCAAGAAGTATGTAGTTGCAGTGTGCAGTGCGGTGCGGCGGTGGAGCTTTGAAGCCAGAGCAGTTGCAGGACGGCGACAGGGCTGACGGCCGGACCGGGTGGCCCGCAGTGATCAGGGGCCACCGCTAGCAGGATCGCCGCACAGGACATGCGGTGGCAGTACCCGCAGGTGAAGTACGCGGTATCCAGCAGCGAAGTAGCAGAGCAGTACCTCGGTGAAGGCGCCGGCTGCGGGCGCGCGTTCCGGGAGGTTCGGCAGTGGGGTTCTAAGCCCAGAGCAGACGCAGGGCGGGCGACGGGGCTGGCTGCCGGAGAGCGGTGCTGACAAAAGGCCGCCAAGCAGTTCGCATCATCAGCAGGTAAGAGCAGGTCGCAGTCCCCCCTTTGGAAAGTGCAGTTCAGATCAAGAGGGATGAACGGAGGAGCCAAAGCGCCATCAGGATCGCCCGGGCGGACATCTTGAACCCGGGTACCGCAGGACATCGATAGTGAGGTGGTCTCCGGTCAAGCAACCGCGATCCCGGCAGTTCCGACCGCATTCGGGTCGGGTCTGCGGACACAGAAGGCCGGTGCGATATCAGGGCCGGCAGATGGTGTAGCAGTTCCTTCGGGGCCCTGGTGCCGTACGGCACCAGGGCCCCTCCACGCGTTCCACAGCTTCCACAGACGAGGTGCACGTGACAGCAGACGATTCCTTCGGCCGTCTCGATGACGACGACTACCCCGCCTACACCATGGGCCGGGCCGCCGACATGCTCGGCACCACCCCCGCCTTCCTGCGCGCCATCGGAGATGCCCGGTTGATCACCCCGCTGCGTTCCGAGGGCGGTCACCGCCGCTACTCCCGCTACCAGCTGCGCATCGCCGCCCGCGCCCGGGAACTCGTCGATCACGGCACCCCGGTCGAGGCGGCCTGCCGCATCATCATCCTTGAGGACCAGCTCGAAGAAGCCCAGCGCATCAACGCCGCATACCGCCGTACCGCCGGAGCGATGACTTCCGCAGCCGCCGTCTGAACCACTGGCTTCGACATCGCCATCGGCGTCCTGTGCCCGGGGCGGGCGTGCGGTTTGCTCTGTGCCGTCACGGCCCCGTGGCGACGTCCCTGGTCCGTACCCTGCACTTGAGGGTGGCGGGGCCTTGCAGCTTGATGTCACATGGCCTGGCGGCCGGCCGCATCGCCACCGGGGTCGTCGGCGAGCACGATGGCCGCGGTGATCCGCTTGCCCACCGGATCCCGCTGGATACAGAAGGTCTGGCACACCGCCATCACGATCTCCAGGCCGTGCTGGCCGATCCGCTGAGGGTCCGCGGGCAGCACCGTCGGCAGCGTGGTGCCGCTGTCCCACACGCTCACCTGCACGGCTCCGTCCTTGGCCTCCAGTGTCAGCAGACACGGACCGGGCGCATATTTGCGGGCGTTGGTCACCAGCTCGCTCACGACCAGCTGCACCGTGCCCATCGCGCGGGCCGACACCGGCAGCCCGTGCACGGATTGCAAGGATGTGAGGAAAGCGCGGGCCATGTCGCGGGCCTCACCGATCTCTGCGCTGCCCTCGAACGCGGCGGAGGCAGCTACCGGAGCATCCATGACCGGTCCTGAGTCCTGATGGCGGGCGGCAGGCTCCATGGGGCGGCCTCACTTCCGAAGCGCGAATGGTTACCGGCCTCTCGTTCCCCCGAAACGCCCGCCCACGCCGCCTCGTGCAACCCCGTGTCCTTAACGGGCGTTATGCCGGGTCAAGCAAGCTGCCGAAAGAACTTCTGAGGGCGCCCGCATGAGTTGCGTACCGCGGTCGGCGTGTTCCGGCGCTCGGCTGCGTGAGCGGCTTCTCGGGCGACACCCGTTACCGTGCTGGGCTGGACCGTCGCAGGGGTCATTGGCGGAGGGCTTGTTCGAGGCTGGGGTGGCAGTCGATGAACTGGTCCACGCCGACGATGTGCAGGACGCGCTGGACGGCTTCCTGGGCGCCGGCGATGCGCAGCCATCCCTGAGCGGCGCTTGCTTTCTGGTGGGTGGTGATGAGGGTGTTGATGCCGCTGGAGTCCATGAAGGTCACCCCGCTGAGGTCGGCCACGATCCGCAAGGGCGCCGCACCGTCGCGGGGGAGAAGGGCGTTACTGAACTGGTCCTTGACGGTGTGATCGATCTCGCCGTGCAGCCTGACCACCAGGACGCCGTTAAGGGTGGTGTGGTCGGCCGACAACTGGCCGGGCCGGGCTGGTTCCTGGATGTCTGTCAACGTGTTCCGTTTCCTCGGCTGCGCTCGCTGATACAGAGGGGCTTGGTTCGATCAGCGCCGAAAGCCTGCCCCGGCGTTACGGCGAACAGCAGTTCGGTACTTTAGCCGTGATGCCCGGGGGACATGCGGGGGAGGGCGCGGGGTACGCGCAAAGAGGCAAGCGGGGAAACAAGACGATGGACGAGGCGCAATCTGCCCTCGGCGGTGAGGACAGGCTGGTGCCGCAGAACCCTCTGGTCCAGGACACCGTCGCACTGGACAGTGGCGGGAGCGCCATCGCCACGGCGCGTCACCACGCAGCCGGTTTCCTCACCCGTGCCCGGGACGAGCACGGGCTGCCGGTGTCCGCGCGGGCGATGGACCTCACCCAGCTGGTGGTCAGCGAGCTCGTCACCAACGCACACAAATACGCGCCCGGCCCGGTGTCGCTGGATCTGCGCGTCACCGGGCAGGTGGTGGAGGTGTCGGTGCGGGACAGCGATCCGGTCCTGCCGGTCGCCCACGCCGCCGATGCGGGCCGGATCGGACTGCATGGCCTGGAGATCGTCATGGCGGTCGCCCAGGCCTTCGAAGCCCGGCCAGAACCGGAAGGCAAACGCATCACCGTCCGGATCGCCCTGCTGGACGATCCCGGCGGACACGTCAGCGAACGCCGCACCCCATAGCAGCCGGTGGTGCGGACCGCGAGGACGGTTCAGAGAGTATTGCCCCGGAGATGCTCAGAGACTGATTCGGAGAGCCGGGAGAGCCGTTCGAGCGGAGGGTTGCTGCGGCGGTTCAGGGACGCCAGGACGCGGAAGACTTCCCGGCCCATGGGATGGATGCGGACCATCTGCGGCGCCGTGTTGAACGCCGTCGACAGGTTCTGAAGCGCGCCGTCACGGTCGCCGATGTCGAGTTGGGCGCGCGTAGTTGATGCGGGTGGGGGTGACGCGGGCCGGGGGCATGGCCCTCAACCAGTGGAGGTTGACGACATGGCCCACGCCAACGCCGTTCCTCGAACGAAGGTACTACCGGTGACACACCCCGGTGGGCGGCCAGTGGCCTGCTGCTGGAGATGACCGGGCAGGCAGGAGCGGTCGAGGCTTTCGGCGGTGTGCCGGCCGCGTACGGGGCACCGCGGCATCAGGGGGTCGGCAGACCCGGTGAAGCGGATCCTGCTCACGCACGAGCAGGTGCGCGCGCAGGCTTCCGGCGACCGAGGGGAAGCCGAGCGACCCGCGCTGCCCGGCCTTCGCCAGGCACGGCGAGGCGCTGCCGAGTGGCCGCGAACGCACGGCGGCCTGTCGCGGGTTGACCGGTGTGGGTGATGACAGTCGGCGGGTCCGGCGGGACGCTCGGCAGACAGCCAAGTAGGGGCCCGGTCCGAAAATCACATGCGCCGAAACGGCGACCGGTACGTTGGTCACCAACAGCCCGGAGTCCATCGCGCACGGCCTGGACTCCCACGACCGCCTCATGGCGGCGGCACTCGGCCCGGCCGGGTCCGTGGCACGGATCATCGCGCAAGCAAGGGAGATGTGGTGCAAGAGCTGAAGCAGCAGGGCTGGTTCAAGTCCAGCCACTCGAACAACAACTGCGTCGAGGTGACGCAGCTCAGCCCCGGCGTCATCGGGGTGCGGAACAGCGACCAGCCCGGAAACGAGCTCCACCTGACGCCGGCGGCCTTCGCGTGGCTGGTGGCTTTCGCACGCGAAAGCGTGACGCACCTGTAGGAGCCGCGCGCCCCCAGCCGCATCGAGGGGCACGCGGAACTTGCTGCTGGCCCGCTTCGGCCGCTGGAGCCCCTACCGACCTTGATCTGGTCGTTCAAGCGTGGCCGGGCTCGCGCCGCCCTCCGTGACAGGGTTGCTGACGTGGGTTGGCCCGGTGCCGCCTGGCTTCCTGACCGTGGACTGGCAGCCGAGCCCGCCGGGAAGACCCTTCAGGGGCCCCGGGGGTCTGGAGGGCGGAGGACCGGTCGGCGCGTCCGGGCCGTCCCGGCGGGCCCGCGTCGGGGTGGTGTTGAGCGCGTCGCACGACCAGCAGTGCCACTCGCCGGGCAGCTCGTGGCGCGTCGTGGTCCGGAAGTCTTTCGGGCGGCCCTGGACGACGTTGGTCTCCCAGCACCGTCGGCAGTCGAGCCGCGGTTCCGACGGCCTCCACTTCCCGCAGTGCCATGTCAACCTTCAGATGATCCCCATGACGCTGTGCCAGCCCTTGTCAGGGAAGCGCCGCAGCATGTAGCCGACCAAGGCGACCTTGGGGCCCGAGACTTCAGATGAGGAAAGCCTGGTGGGGTGAGGGTCCAACGCCATGACGGGAGTTGGACCCTCGGAGACTACGCATCCCTGTGCACTGCGTGGTCGGGTCTGTGGTCCGGGGGCTGGCGGCAGCAGCGGCGAACCCCCGGGACTCAAGCACCGGGGGTTCGCGTACGCATTCCACGGGGGACGGGAAATACGTTTCGCCGACTTCAACGACGCTTCCTGCACCCTAATCACGGCCTGCCGGCCCGGCAGTCTGCCGAGGGGTCCAGTGGTGGCCGCGGGGGGTTTCTTCCCAGTGCCAGCCGTGGGCGGCCATGCCTTCCCGTGTCCATTCGATCATCAGGCGGGAGCCTTCTTCGGCCCGGCTGAGGTCGTGGCCGCCACCCGAGGTGAAGAAGCCGATCACGGCCGCGGCCGCGGGTTTGTCCGTGTCGCAGACCTTGCACAGTTCACGGGCGCGCCGGCTGTCACCCGGCGGTGCAACGCTCCGGTGTCGGTGAGTGCCAGGCAATCAGCCATTGAGACACCACACCTGGCTGCGCACTCGGTCTGCGCATCCCTGGGACCGGCATGGTCGGGTCTGTGGTGCGGGGGGCTGGTGGCTGCCGCGAGCCCTCGGGGCTTGATCGCCGGTGGCTCGCGTACGCATTTCACCGGAGCCAACGTCGTCCGACTCAGCGGATGTTTTCCACTAGGAACCGCACTACCCAGGTCCGCGCGGCCCCTCACCCCGGTTCAGCGGCTCTGCCTGAACAGCACCGCAAAACTTGGAAGTTTACCAACCTCACGAAAGATCACCAACAGCATCTAGTCGGTGGTGATGCCGAGTAGCCGCCCTTGACCATGATCTTGTGGTGGATATCAACTCCCTCATAGGGAGGGTGTTTTCGGGGCTTTCGCCTCTGGTCGTCGAGGACAGCGGTGACGCGGTGATGGTCTTGGCCCAGACCCGGGACGTGGCGGTGCCGTGTCCGGTGTACGGGACGCCGACGGCGAAGGTGCACGGTTATCACCGCCGAACAGTGAGGGACATGCTGGTCGACGGCCACCAGGTCGTCGACCAGCTGCACGTACGGCGGCTGGCCTGTCCGGCCCTGGGCTGCTGGCGTCAGACCTACCGCGAGCAGATTCCCGGAGTGCTGGAGCGCCATCAGTGCCGCACGGTGCGTCTTGTCGGGCAGATATCCGTTAGGGGCCCTACCGGTCCTTGGCCAGAGCGGCGAGTTCCGCGAACAAGCCTCCACCGTTGACCAGGTCTTCGTACGTACCCTGTTCGATGACTCGGCCCTTGTCCATGACAAGAATGCGGTCAGCGAGCCTGGTGTTTTCGAGCTGGTGGGTGACGACAATCGTCATACGCTGGGCGGCGATTCGCCTGATTTCCAGGAAGATGCCGTGTTCGCCGCGGGCGTCCATCTGCGAGGTCGGTTCATCCAAGATCAACAGTGGCGTCTGACGGTACAACGCCCGCCCGCACACGAGTCGCTGCCACTGTCCGCCGGACAGTTCGGCGCCGCCCCACAGTTCCTTGGCGAGAAGGGTGTCTAGCTGCTGGGGCAGCTTCTCGATCGCCTCTCGCATTCCGACGGCGTCGACGACGTCCCACACCGGTCCGTCGTCGTACGTGTGTGGTTGACCGAGGGTGATGTTCTCGCGGGTGCGCAGGGGCCAGCAGGCGAAGTTCTGAGGAACCAGCGCGGTGCGTTTCCATACCGCGTCGGGGTCGGCATGGGCAAGGTTGATCCCGTCCCACAGGACGCGGCCCTTGTCGGAGAGGAGGATGCCGGTGATGAGCTTGGCCAGGGTGGACTTGCCGGAGCCGTTCTCGCCGACGATGGCCAGGATCTCACCGCGGCGGAGCGTGAGCGAGACGCCTGCGACGGCCGGGTCGTCCTTGCCGGGGTAGCGGTAGACGACTTCGTCGAGGCAGATCTCTTCCACGCGTGGCGGGATCTTCAAGTCCCCTCGCTTCGGCGCCCGCTTGCTGGCCATGTCGAGGAAGGACCGCATGTCGGCCAGGTACAGCGAGGTGTGGAACATCGCGGCGCCGTGGATGACGAACTGGGACAGCGCGGCCAGTGTGGTCTGCACGGCGACGACCGCGGTGGCCGCGATGGGCAGCGCGACGCTGCCGGTGGTGGCCAGCCAGGCGAGGGTGGCCCAGGTGCCCACGAGGAAGAGCCCGCCCAGGGCACTGGTGGCCAGGACGATGCGGAGCATCCGCGGGGCCGCGGTCAAGGTCCGCTGATCGACTCGGTCGGACAGGGCGCGGTACCAGTAGATGAGGTAGCCGGTCATGCCGTTGGCGCGGACCTCGTCGCCGTAGCGGGAGTAGGTGGCCCACCAGCGCATCATCGAACGCACGTTGCGGTCGCCGACGTTGAGGTAGTGGGTCTCGTAGTCGACGCGTGCGGAGAGCACGGCTCCGACGCCGGCCGGGAGAACGGCCAGGAGGAGCAAGGGCAGCATGAGCGGGTGCAGGGCGGTGATGACCCCGCTCGCGGCGACCATACGGATCAGGGCGGACATGAACCGCTGGGCGTCTTGCAGCATCGTCCGGGTGCGGGTGACGCCTACTTCGGCGGCTTCTTGCTGGTCGGCGAAGCCGTCCTCGCCGTATGCGGATGCCTCCACGCGGCATACGGCGGCGACGAGGGTAATGTCCGCCTCGGTCATCAGCAGAGGTGTGATCCGGGCGTCGGCGTAGGAAGACACGGCGCTGCTGATGCGGCCGATGCCTGCGGCCGTTGCGACGACGACCAGGGCGGGCATGGCGGCGTGCAGACGTTCGGACACGGCGCCGGTGCCGAGGAGATGAGTCATCGCCTGAGCGGTGAACGCGAGGACGACAGCCGCCGCGGCACCGGTGAGCAACTGGCAGGCGAGGAGGAGCACGACGCCGGTCCTGTCGACGGCCCAGGCCATCCGTGCCGTGCGTCCGAGCACGGACGGAAGGCGCCGGCACATGGCTCCGAAACTGGCGTCTGCCAGCGGGTTCCTCCCGTGCACGCCTTCGAAGGCGATGGTGGCCGGCGGCGGAGGGGGTGGCGTCTCCTCGTTTGAAGTCGAGGCGTCAGTCGCAGTCACCTGCATCCTTCCTTGGGGGTGTGGCCGCACCTGAATGGCTCGGCGGTGCCCGGCATAACGACATGCCACGGGATTCGAACGCGCTCGATTTCGGACGCGCGTGAGCCCTTGAATCACAAGGGGATGCGCGCGGGATCGCCGCGCTGGCACGGCTCGGAGCGGTGCAGATCTGGCCGAATCGCCGAAGCCTGTGGCGCATGAGGTTTCCACGTGCTGATCGGCTCGCAGTGATGGACGAGCGTCGACCCAATCAAGATCATTCTTGCCCAATTGGGCAAGAATGATCTTGGCGGGCAAGGCTTTCCCGGATCGTGTGGTCGCTCGTACGCACGGCATGGTCCAGTTGGCCACGTAGCTCCTCGGTGAGCGTTCCAGCTCCGAGGGCGCAGGCGGTGAGAAGAGTCCGGCAGTCCTGCGCCTCTCGATCGGTAGCGAGGGCGGCACACAGGGGGTGCGCCAGGATGTCTCGGACGGCATAGCCGTCGGACGCCTTGATCGCTCTGCGGTGCAACTCCTCGACCACGAGGCGCGCTTCGGATCTCTCGGGCGAGGCAATCACGTCCAGGACGGCGAGCCCGAGCCGCGTGTAGAACACGGTCAGAGCTTCCCCTTCTTGGTGTCCGAGGTAGGTGGCCACCAGGTTCTGCAGCGTGCGCTCCCAGGGCAGTCCTGCTGCCCGGTGGCACATGGCGGTCAGGCAGTTGGCGACCGCTTCCTCCCAAGGTTCCCCGGGCTTCGTGTCGTCCAGGAGGTTGTTGGCGTCGCCGGTGTTTCCGGTGGAGAGCGCGGCGAGGACGGCGACCTGGCGGCCGTCGAGCATGCGCTGCCCGACGCCGTGGTGTGCCTCGACGTGGGCGAGTGCTTCCGTCCAGCGGCCGGCGGCGGTCAGTGCGTGGGTGCCATCGGCGAGGAGGACTCGCCACAGCCAGGCGCGGACCTCTTGGCGGTCGCTCGCTGTTGAGGTGAGGTCGGGTGGCACGACAATGTCCTCGAACACGGCGATGGAGACGCTGGTGCTGACTGCGTCGAACAACTGGAGGAGCCTGTGGCGGCCGTCGGCATAATGCCCAGCACGGATGTCGAGACGGGCAAGGTTGACCACGGGTTCGAGGGCACGGATCGCGGCCCGGCCGGACAAGGGGGCGGCGTCTAGGTAGGCGGCAGCATGCTGACGGCACAGCGCGCGGGCGACGTCCGGCATGCCGGTGTCGGAGGCGATCAGCGCGGCCTGGTTGCAGACCGTGGAGGCGATGCTCGCGTCGCCCGTCTTCGCCACCCGTGCGGCGAGTTCGGCGAGCCCACGAACACGCTGGGGCAGGGGGAGACTGGCCGGGCGGGGGCGGGCGATGAGCGGGAAGCGCCGGGCCAGCACATCAGGGATTGTCCACACGGTTCGCGGCGCTCCCTTCTGTGGTGGGATCCGGGCCGAAGACGACGGTTTTCGCGGCGTCGGCGAGAACGGCCTGAGTGGCGTAGGGGAGGCCTATGCGGTTCCAGGCGAACAGCACGTGGTGCGCGAGGACGTCGCGCAGGCCGCGGTGAAGCAGCCCCAACTCCATGAGGTGGGCCAGATCCCGCCCGGCAACGGCATAGGCGCGGGCCCAGTCCATCAGGTGTGCCAGCGGCCCGTCGGCGCGCATCAGTTCGTCCCCGTTCACGGAGATCAACCGATGCACGGCAGCTTGTCGTCGCTCGCGACTCTCTGATGTGACATCTGGGGGCAGCCCCCGGTGGGCACCGACGCGGGCCCATACGTCGCCCTGTTCGTACCAGTCCAGCCCGGCGGAGCGCATCAGGAGACTGCACAGCATCACGGATGTCTCGCGCCGGTGCGCGCCGCCCTCCCCCTGGAGGTGTTCGAGCAGGGTACGGCTGTCGTGGTGGAAGAGACGGTGCGCGCTTGCCATGGCTTTGGCGCCGCCGAAGGCGTTCTCCTCGGGTTCGTAGACGATCTCTGTCCACGCCGTGGTGACCCCCTCGCCCACCAGCGCGTCGAAGCCCTGGCTGATGCGCTCTGCTCCTCCGGCGCCGGGCAGGTAGCGCACACGCCAGCAGGGCCTCTTGCGGATGATGAACCACCGGGCAAGGACACCTTCGTCCTCGGCGGCCCGCAGAATGGGTGCGAGTCGGGACACCGCGAGGGACTCGGCGCTGTCCCAGTCCGTGAACGCGATATTGGCCTGGCACCAGGAGGACAAGGTCATCGGAGTGCCTCCGCGGTGTGGGCAGCGGCCAGAGGCGGTGTCAGCACGCGTTCGAGCCGCACCCGGTAGAAGCGCAGGATCAGGAGCGAGTGGTCGGAGGCTTCCCGGGTGTCGTCGTTGTCGACGACTTCGACGCTGTGCAGCGCGGAGGCGAGGCCGCCTGTCCCATAGGCACGGTCGATGCGCTGGGGACCGCCCTGGTCGAACTTACGCTGTCCGGCGGTGGCGTTGAGTGCCTCAGGTTGACCGAGGTGGTCGGCTGCGAACCGGGCGAGGTCGAGGTAGCCGGCGTCGGTCAGGGCAGCGTCGGGGCGGGTGTCGCTGTGGCGGTGCCCGTCGGCGTCGAGGAAGGTCCGGTGGACCATGTGCGCACGGTCGGTCACCGCGGCCCAGTCGGGCAGGGCGAGGCGTTCGGGATTATGCGGGTAGCTGTTGGTGTCACCGGCGGCGAAGGTGACCCCACCGGCATGCATGGCCGTCCAACATGCTTCCGTCAGACGCTGGTTGGCGTCGAAGCAGCACATATGGAGGGAGAGGAGGTTGAGAGGAACCGGACAGGCGCCCAGCCGCGCGACCACGTGGCAGGGGTGCAGCCACCACGGCTTGGCGCGGGGGCGTGCCTCCACGACGTCGAACATCGTGGGCCGCAGGTAGACGGCGGTCGCGATGTCGGCGTCCGCGTACGGATCGGGCGCGGAGAGGAACCCGCGCAAGCCCAGCCGGTTCTCCGCGGCGTGCAGGCGTTCACTGCCCCGATCACGGCTGAACTTGGCCTCCTGCTGGAGGAAGATGTCCGGCTCGAACTCGGTCAGGACGTCGAGTGCGAGATCCCGGTGTTCGCCATTACGGCCGCCGTCGGCCTCGATGTTCCACACGGCGACGGTCACGAGGTCGGTCACTTCAGACCCTTCGGTGTCGGTACGGATGGGCACGGCATCACGCCAGAGCGAGGAAGGTGTCCCAGTGCGGCGCGGGCGCCCTGCCCGTGCCCACGGTGTGCAGGGCGAGTGCTGCTCCGGCCGTTCCTTCGAGGAGTTCCGGGCCGGGGTCACTCTGGTCGAGCGCGGTGATCAGGCGGTCGGTAAGGCTCGGCAACTCCGCGGCGATCTCGGGGTTGTCCGTCTCGGTGGCCATCCGCCACGCCGCGTGAAGGAGTCCGGCCATGCCGTGGCACAACCCGGTCTCAGGGAGCGCATCCAACTGGAGTGGGTCTCGTAGGGCGGCGAGGATCGCGGTCTCGGCCATCGCGACGCGTGCCGGGTCGCCCAGGGCGAGTCCGGCCAGCTGCTGGGCACGGGCGGTGCCGCCGACGCCGTAGCACCAGGACGGCCGGGGCCGAAGAGCGGAATGAACCTGGTGGGCGGTCACCTGCTGCACCGAGAGGTGCCCCGGCCACCAGGGCGCCCTCTGGTCGCCTTGGCGCCAGTGGTCCGTCCAGGTGCAGATCCTCGCGATCGCGTCGGCGATGCCGGGCACGGCCGGCCCGCCGAGCAGGGCAAGCGACAGGACGGCGAGGGTGGAGCCGATGCCGTGGGCGAGCCCGACGTTGCCGTGCCCGCCGGGGTAGTCGGGGTGAAGGACGCCGCTGGGGGCGACGTCCGTCCACCACGGCGGCAGCCCGGCCGGGCTGGGGAGGGGCTCGGTCAGGCGGACCAGGTAGGTGACGACGTCCGCGGTGATCTCGTGGTGCGGGTGGCGGCTGAGGTGGTAGGCGCCCAGGCCGGACAGACCGCGGATCAAGTCGAACTCCTCCATGAGGGGGTGCTCGGCACGACTGATGCGCTGGTGGGCGGCGGCCAGCCGGGTTCGGGTGAGGGCGAGGGTGGCGGCGTCCAGGCGGTCAAGGACTGGCAGGTAGCGGCTCGATGCGCTGGACGCCCGGTGCATCACGTACGCGAGGGTGGGAGCGCCGAAGTACAGGTTCGCGTTGGCCGCGGCGCTGACCTCGCCCTGCACCGTCGCCTTCAGCCAGACGTGCGCGGTGGCCCAGTCACCGTGCCCGGTCCGGGCGCGCTCGATGTGTAGAAGAGCGATGCCTGAGGCTCCTCCCGCGAGCGACTGTGGCCAGGACCGGCCGCCGTCGGGGCGTCCGCCGGGCCATGCGGTGCCCGGCTCGGCCAGTGCGTTGGCCAGATAGTCGACGCTCGCCAGCGTTGTGGGAGTGGGAGCGGTGGTGATCACGGTGTACTCCTTGCGCGTGCTGTCCAGCTGAGGGCGGCGGCCTTGGCCAGGTGAAGGTGGGTGCGTTCCTCGGGCAGTCCCGGCCCGTGCATCCGTACGTGGTGAAGGTGCAGCAGGTCCGGCAGCAGTTCGTCCGGCTGGAGGGCTGCGTCCGTGAGCGCGCGGCGGTAGTCGGCCAGCGCACCGCGGCGCGCGGACCAGGCTGCGGTGACGTGCTCGCCCAAGCTGCCTGTGGTCGTGTTCACCAGGTCGACGGCTTGGCGGTAGACGGCGCGGGGCGGAGCGGCCGGATCGGTGCGGGTGTGCTTGATCAGCCACTGCATCGCCGCAGCGCTGTCGCCGAGCACGCCCACCGCGATGTCCACCATGCTGGCGGCGGTCACCGCACGAGGGTCGGGGACCTCCGTTCCTACCGCGATGTTGAGCTGCGCCATGGCGGCGGCGGAGTCGGCGGCGAAGTACCGTTCGGCCGCATCGACTGCGGTGGGGCCGCCGAAGCGGGCTGTCTCCGGGTGGTAGGTCTCCACACTGGCGTGAGTGATCAGACCGCGTTGCCGCAGGCCGCGGGTCCAGTGGCCGATCGCTTCGAAGGCAGGGCCAAGGGTGCCGGGCTGGCAGGTCAAGCGGACACGAAGGTGGTCGTCGGGGTCCCGGTAGCGGACGAACCACCACTGGGGAGCGCCAAGTTCGTCCAGCAGGGCGGCGAGGTGCCGGGTCAGGATGGAGGTCTGCCGGTCGCGATGACCGTGGAGGTGAAGGGAGATGCGGCTTCTGCATCCGGGCAGGTGACTGTGCTCCCGGGGGACGGCGCCGCCTGCCACCCGGACGGGGGTGATGTTCTGCTCGGTGCTCAGGGGAATGACGACTTCGTGGGCACGGCCGCCGGTCCAGCCCAGGTCCTTCGGGTGCGGTGCCGGGCACAGCGTCACGGTGCCGTCGCGGTCCAGGTGGACGCGCAACAGGGCCCGGTGAGAGGGCTCCGCCAGGTCCAGGGCCATGTGCTGATCGTCCTCGCTCAGGTACACCCGCTCGGGCAGATGGACTTCGCGCCGCCATCGCGTCAGTGCCTCGTCCCACTGCGGCCATGGCGCCGACGTGGGCGGCAGGACCTCGTGCGTGAGGAGCCAACGGGCCGGGGACAGGATCGTCCGGCCGTAGCGCAGCGCGGGCAGGAACGGCAGGTGGGAGGCGGCGGTCCCCCACCTGAACCCGGCGCAGGGGACGGCCAGCGCGGCGGGTGCCTCCGTCAGGAAGCGGCACAGCGGATGCGAGTGGTGGCCCAGGTCCACAGCGTTGAGCAGCAGCGTGTGGACCGGGCGGGCACAGGACAGCGAGACGAGGTGCAGCCGTTCGGCGTCTGCGGTCACCGCGAGGTCCGTGACGGGGACAAGACGGGTGTCCGAGCCGTGGTAGTCGCCGAGCGATATCACCAAGTCGGTCGCCTGTGGGGCGCGCGCGACGTTCTCCGTGAGCGTCGTTAAGGGAGTTGAGCTGATCTGTGCGCGGAGCGCGTCTCGGTGCACCGCGGGCAGAGCGCCGTACGCCTCGGTCATGCGGCGGCGGTCTTCTTCGTCGAGCAGGTGGAGGAAGCGTCCGGTGGTCGCGCCGGCCGAGCGCGCCACCCCGACCACGTGCAGCGTGAAATCCCCCTGCTGGAGGGCGGCAACGCTCTCGGCGTCGATGCGAACGGTCAGTTCAGTGCTCGGCTGGACGGGATGGACCGGATCGACGGTGGCCAGATCCTCGATCTCCGCATCGTCGAGCTGGATTTCGAGGTGGCGCTGCATACCGGCGGTGTGCGCGAGTTTGACGAGGCGGCCGACCCGGTCGGGCAGTGGGGAAGGCGTCGGCGTAGTGGTGGCGCCCAGGAACCCGGACGGGTAGCCGAGCGAGTCGATCGCGTCCAGGACGGGAACGACCGCCCGCGGACCGTACCGCTCCAGAAAGCGGCGATGCCACTGGGCCCAGCCAGTCAGGGACGCTTGTGGCGCGAGGCGGATGAGCGCCTTCGCTGCCGCTGCCGCCTCCTGTATGACGGCCGTAGGTACGGTCAGGTCCCAGTCCACCCGCAGGTCGAGCGCGGTCCTGGGAACGGACTGGATCTCTGCTGCGTCAGTGGGCGGGAGGTGAGGTGCGTGGTCGAGGAGGGCGGTGAGTGGGTCGGTGACGGTCATCGCCGGGCGGAGGCTGGTGAGCAGGACGCGTTGCCTGACCAGGTCTGCGATGAGGCTGTCGATCACGGACGGCGGCGCGCTCGGGAAGCTGGTGGTCAATTTCGTGGCGAGGTCACTCCACAGAACCGGTGTCCGTGCCCCGTCCAGAGCCTCGCGGACCGGCGCGGTCATGCGGATCTGCATGTGGTCGGGGCGTCGACCGGGGGTTCCGCTCGGGCGGTGCTCGATCACCCCGCACCCGTCGCGTTCGACGAGGAGGCTGGAGGCGAGCAGCATCAGGTGGGGCCGCAACGCCGGGTGCTGCTCAAAGCGGTCGATGAGGGCCGTACTCTGCGCCGCGTCTGCTCTGGCGGCGGCGCGGTGACCGGTGCCGACACGGAGCGCGGGCACCGTGCCTATTCGTACGGCCGCCACGCCGGCGAACAGGCCGAACGGGGTCGCCCGGCTGCGAGCACGCAGCAGGTAGCGCATCATCGCGACCACCGTGCGCCGCACGGCAGCGGCAGGTACCGGCTGGCCGGCGTAGACCTGATCCACACAGCTCGCGAGGTCGGGGCTGGCAGCCCTGACGGCTGCCGCGAAGTCGCTGTCGTGCCAAACGTGTTGGAGCCACGCCCGCCAGGACGCTGGGCCCGCGCACGCGCCAGTGAGATCAGGCCAGACGATCTGGCGCTCGGGATGCCATGCAGACGCCCGGACCAGGGCCGCATCAAGGTGGCGATACATACGCCCCTCCTGGGACTGCGCTGTGCCCGGCCGCGCCCGTAGCGCGGGCGTGACCGGGCACCGCGATGGACACGGTCGGTACTACGCGGGGCAGCTCGTGCACGCGGTCGCGCACGTGGAGTTGCAGCCGTCGTCCGTCATCCGAATGAGCTGGTCCGAGGAAGGACCGCCCTCCACGATGGTGATGTCCAGGTCGAAGTCAGCGAACTCCGGCACTTCGGCGACCGGTTGCGCGGCTATGGCCGGTCGTTCCAGTTGAACGGTCATGGCTGCCTCCTTGAGGTAATGGGTGAGGGTGTGCAGGGTCCCGGAGCCCTCGCAGGGCCCCGGAGTCTCAGCTCCAGGACGCGGTGACGATTCCGTGCCGCCGCAGCACGGCGTTCTGCGGCAGCGGGGTAGGGGCGGGGCCCGGCAGGTACCGGAACGTCACGGCTCCCCTGCGACGGTGGTGTTCGGCCCAGCGGCGCAGCAGTTCCGAGTACTGGTCGGCGAGGGCTTCGGCCTGCGGACCGTGGGCGATGACGCCGCTCTCGAAGCCGCCGGTGTCCTCGTTGTCGCGGCGGGTGCGGTAGGCGATGCTGTCCTCGCTGACCAGCGCGGACACCCCGACCAGGGCCGACGGGTTCACCAGCCCCTGGTCGACCACGTCCTTGGCCGCGTGCAGCCGTACCACGCTGGGCAGGTTGAGCGTGAGGTACAGCTCCAGTTCGTCGGGCAGGTCCCACGCCGCCCCCGACCATCGCACCAGCCTGGGGGCGTCCAGGGCATGGTTGAGAGCCTGCGGGTTGAGGGGCACCCGCCCGTCGTCGGTCTGCACGACGACGCCCTCTCGCAGCAGTGCCTTGCGTTCCTCGGCGGCGCCCTCGCCCTGCATGGGTACGAAGTGCGCCAACCGGTAGGAGCGGCTGACCAGGCCCTCGCCGTCGCGGTCGAAGGCGATCGAGCGGGTCGTGCCGCACACCGTCAGCGGAACGACGAGCCGGCCCTTCTCCGTGAGTCCGTCGATCCACGAACGGGGGATGTCCCACGCAGCGGCGGTGACGATGATCCGGTCGTACGGTGCCCCCTCAGGGACGCCCCTCTCGCCATCGGCGAGGATCGTCTTCACCAAGGTATAGCCGGCGTCGTCCAGACAGAGGCGGGCGCGGTCGACGATGTCCCCGTCGATGTCGACGGTGGTGACTTCACCGTCGCCGCCCACAAGTTCCTGGAGATACGCGGCGTTGACCCCGCCGGAGCCGATCTCCAGAACCTTCATCCCGGGCTCGATGTCGGCCTGCTCCAGCATCACGGCCTGAAGGTGGGCGGCGGACATGACGCTGACGTTCAGGCCGTTGTCGTCCTTCTTGACCGGCACGATGCGGTGGAGGTCGTAGACGACTTTCAGGGATGCTTCCGGCGCGAACAGGTGCCGGGGCACCGTGGCGAAGGCCGCAGCAACCGCCTCGGACGTGATCGCATCCTGATCACGCAACGCACGGACCATCTCTGCACGCAACCTGTCTGCATCGCGAACGGTCTCGTCATCAACGGCAGTCATCCGATTACCTACTTCTGTCTCTGGGAGGGGTGCCTGTAACCGAGGCCGGACTGGGGCTGGGGACGCTAGCCAGGGCGTCGCCCCTAGGTGCCGGCCACGCGCCGAGGCGCGGGACAGCTGATCAACTTCGACTGCAACTGCATCAAGTGGATCCTCAGGAACGGCATTCGCTGTGGCCGGCTGGTTGCTGATGACTCGGGTGTCCCGGCGTGGAGAGTTGCCATGCCGTCCGTGACCGGAGGCCGCGTGGCTCTCCACACCGGGAGACGGGCCCGCCCCTGTGCCGTAGAACCCCACGAACGGCGAGAACAGGGACGGGTGTCCGGAGAGGGCGGCCGCTGGTTCCCGGATCACCGACTATCCGGGGGACCAGCGGCCGACCAGCCGGACCCGCGCACGGCAATAGGGTGTAAACGGGGTTGCCGAGCACGGGAGTTGGCGATTGATGGGGTGTAGCCACCGCCCAGCGCCGAGGCGCTGAGGTTCCCCGTGGGGGACGTGGGGCCGTGGCCCAGCGCCGGGCGACGACTCGGGCAGACAGGGGACGCTGCCCGACGTCTGCCATGGGAGCGCGCTCGATCACCTCGCTCGTGAGGAGCAGGCGAAGGCAGTACAGACCCACGCCGATCGTCTCGCGATCGTTGGAGGCTCCCGGACTCGGCAACCGCCCGGCGACATCAGCCGTCACTGTGGCCATCACGATGCCTCATCGGGGATCGTCAGTGAGCACCACGTCATCGTGCCGTCGGGACTCACGCCCCACTCCTTCGCGACGGCCGCCACGAGAAACAGGCCGCGGCCGTTCTCGTGGCGGCCGGGCCGGCAGAACGCAGCCGTGCTGGAGTCGAGCTGTCGTCGGTCACCTCGATGCGAAGGTCATCGGTGAAGCGTCGCACCTTGAGTCCGACCGATCTTCCCTTGCCATGTTTGATGGCGTTGGTCACCAGCTCGGAGACGACGAGCGTGGCGTCGTCGGTCAGCATCGTCAGGTTCCACCGGCTCAGCTGGCCCCTGGCGACTTGTCTCATCTCCGCAGTGCGGATCTCAGCCGGGAGGAAGTCGACCTGGAAGCCGCACAGAACCGCCTGGTCCTCGGGTGAGGAACTGAGGGCGAAGGACTCGCTGGACGTCGTCACACCCGTCGCGAACGTGGTGCCTCGTTTCGCGATCATCCTGCCTCCGAGAGCACGGGTGTGCGAACGGAGACGCGGGCGGGAAAGAACCCGTGCGGCATGGGGAACAGGGGCTCACCAAGGGCACGCCAGAAGAGACGATCACCGGTGAAGGCACGTCGCGCGTGCAGCCAGCGTTCGTTATCCAGCAGGTAGCCCTGGCCGAGAGCCAGGGGAAGACGTACCTGATGATGTACGGCCGCGGCCCGCAGTTGCGGGAGGTAGGGCTGCACTATCGGGTTCCAGCGCGCCAGCCCGTCGAACCGGAGACGAACGGACACCCTCAGATCGTCATGGACGGTGAACACCTGCGTGGTGTGTCCGTCACCGGCGCCGAAGAAGGCGGTGCGGGGCTGCGCCAGAGCAAGTCCGGCCTGCCGTTCATCAGCGAAGAGGCCGGAGTGCACGGCCTGCCCATCGGTGAGCAGACATTCCCCGCCGACCACGGCAGTTTGCCCGCACACAAGGAGCATCAGACGGGGCGGATTGGGTGTCCCGGAGCGCTCGGTGTGCGGATCGAGGGAGACGTTGCTGAACCCCGCGAAGCCCGCCCGATGCGCATCGCGACGGGTGTCGCAGATCGTGGTGAGACCATCCGGGTCACTGTCGCGGTGCGGCACCACATTCATGATCCGGGTGGCAAAAGCGAGCACGGCAGCGCGTGAGGCAAGGCCGTCGACAGTGACCAGGCCCGTCTCCCGAAGCCGCCCCGCGATCCTCGCCTCCACTCCCGTCACGGTGAGGTCGATACGGTTGCGCGCGAAGACGTCGGCGTACGGCTCATGAACTCGGCGCATCCTGAAGCTCCTTCTCGGCGCTGTGGTGTTTTCACTGAGCTTCTTCAGCAGCCACACCATGGGGCGAATGGCTCTCGCCGGTTGACCCGGCTTCTGGGCTGCGGCAGCAGCTGACCCCGGCAGATACAGCCGTCACCCGATCGTGGCCGTTCTGAAGAAGCTCACTGTTCGGCGCCGCGAGGGCGGGGGTAAAGCGACGGATTGTCGACTCGGGCAATTCACCCACGCCCGTGTTGGTCCACGGGGCGCGTGCTACGTTCCGCACACCCCCGGCCACACGTGTAATGCGAGGAGAGCGATGGATTACACGCCCCCTACATGGCCCGTCTCCGTCAAGGGCGTCGCCGTGGACAGCCAGCGACGCGTACTGCTGCTGAAGAACGAACGCGAGGAGTGGGAACTGCCAGGAGGGCGACTCGAACCCCGCGACACCACACCAGAGTTCGCTGTGGAGAGGGAGATCGAGGAGGAGACCGGCTGGGCGGTGAAGGCCGGTCCGCTCCTGGACGTGTGGATCTACCAGCCGCTGCCCGTCGCCATGCCGGACCGGCGAGTCGTGATCGTCACCTACGGATGCACTGTCCTCACTCCGGACATGACCCCCGTGCTGAGTCACGAGCACAAACAACTCGGGATGTTCCCGGCCGACGAAGTGTCCGGCTTGGCCATGCCGGACGGATACAAACAGTCCATCGGTACCTGGTTTGCGCGGATGTGACCGGCCATGGACGGCGCGATGATGGCACGACGCCCTCAACACACCCTGTGGCACTGGGCCACCCCGCAGGCCGAGGCAATCCTCGCCACCCGCGACATCGGGGCTATCCTGCGCTTCCACCGCGGTGTGCACGGCATAACCCAGACCGAACTCGGAAAGCTTCTCGGCTACGACAAGACGTACATCTCGCTGCTGGAACTGGGCAAACGGAGCCTCGAAGATGTCGGCTCTCGTCGACACATCGCGAAGTCCCTGTGTCTGCCTCCGCACGTCGTCGGCGTTACTGATCCTGCGGACACCGATCACCGCGCCATGCTCCAGTTCGGCGAGTCCACCGTCCGCCTTGCCGAGATCGCTCGGCAATCCGGGCACGCTTCCGAAGCGGTCGCCGAGCTGTGGCCACTGGTCGCCCGGCTCGAAGCGCGCATGGAGGACGGTCACATGGAACGGGAAGTCCTGTACCTGTTGGCTCGAGCTCGTGTCGGCCTTGGTGTCGCCCTGGGCAATGTCCTGCCAGAGGAGCGACTCAGTACCGCTGCCCGCTGGACTGCGAAGAGCATCGCCCTCGCTCATTACTTCGGCGATCCGGTCTTCACGTCCTACGTGCTGCGCATGCACGGAAACGAATTGCGCAAAGCCCGCCTTCACGGAGCCGCCGTCGACCGGCTTCAACACGCGGCAGCTCTTGCACCGGACCACGAGGCCAAAGCAGCTGTGCTGCCACTCCTCGCTCGCGCGGCCGGCGCCATCCGAAATCAGCCCCTGTTCGACGAGGCGATAAGGGAAACGAACCGGCTTCTCGCCGAGACCGAACACACCTCGTTGTTCAATCCCTACGCCCTGCACGAGATCCGACTTCGAGGCCTGATGGCTATTGGCAAGACCGATATCGCCATACGACTGGTCGAGCAGGGCAGTCCCGTACCGACGATGGCCGTCGCCCCGCAGTGGCGCGTGATCGAACTCATCACCGTCGCCCAAGTACGGCTGGCCGCTGACGACTACGCCCGCGCCGCGCAGTCCCTGCACACCGCCGTCGACGAAGCCGTCCGCCAGCGCCTTCCGCACCAATTGCAGCGCATTGTGCGCGCGGCGCGCCATCGGCTGCCGGAGATCAGGGAAGTCGCAGACCATGGCCTGGACCGGATTCGGCAGGAGATGGCCGCCTAACTTGATCCCGTCCCAGAGCAGCACCGGCCGGCTTCGGTTACCGAGCTTGAGGAGCGTGGTCATGTGCCCATCGCACCGCGTTGCGAAGCCGTCTACCAGGGGAATCCCGAGGGGGAAATTTCTGTCAAGGGGGAACCCCGGGGGAATTGAGGCCATGATTGGATTCCGCCCACGACAGAGGTCACACTGATGCCAGATCAGTTCGCCGAACTGTTGCTCCGGCTCCGGAAGGGCGCGGGCCGGACGCAAGAGGAGCAGGCCGACGCGATCAACGCTGCCTCCGGGCGACAAACCGTGAGTCGCCGGGAGATCAGCCGCTATGAAAACTCCGAGAACGTCCCAACGAACCACACACTCGCCCACATCGCTGCGGCCTCCGGGGTCCCCGTCGACGAGCTACTCCTGGCGGCCAAAGCGGCCCGTGCTCGACGGCGGCGGGGAAACGTTCGTGAAGAGGAGGACCAGGACGACGTGAAGCGCCGCCAGCTGCTGGGCAGCGCCGCCATCGGCGTAAGCGCGGCTGCCGAGCCCTGGGGGAGGCTCGCTTTCGCTCTCAGTAAGGGTTCCCGTATCGACACGCCCGCTGCGGTCGCGCTCATCAACCGAGCTGCCGACCTGCATGTGCAGGAACTCAACCTCAGTGCCCAGCGCCTGCAACGCACGGTCGAATCGCACCTCGACGCGATCACGGTAGCCCTGCCTCATGCCGGCGAGCATGAACGGGCTCTCACCATCGCGGCCGGGGAAACCGCTGCCCTGGCCGGATGGGTGGCCTGGGACTTAAGCGAGTACGACAAGGCCGACGCCTACTACGACGTCGCGACTGCGTGCGCGACGAAGGCCGGGCACCCTCCGCTCAGAGCCTTGGCTCTCACCTACGCTAGCTACGAGGCTTCGACACCGAAGAGGAAGCTGGAACTCCTCTCTCAAGCTTCCAAGGACGTACGCGGTCACGGCAACGCCACGGCCGCTGCCTGGGTACTCGGAAGACATGCGGAGGAAGCTGCCGCGGTCGGTGACGAGATAGGGGCTCTGCGTGCGCTTGACCGAGCGCGCTTCGCTTACGACTTTGCGGATCACACCGGTGAACAGTCATGGGCCCGCTTCGTGACGCCGTATCGGATGGATTCGTTGGCCCTGTCCGTGTTCGGGCAGCTGGGGCGGCCCGAACTGACCCTCACGGCCGACACTGCGATCAGCCGCCTCGGGGACGAACTCCCGGACGGCGGCGTTGTTGTCCTCGGTGATCTCGCCTCGGCGCTTCTACATGGGGGCGACGTTGAACAAGGCGTTCACGTGTCACGCCAGTTCACGGCCGCATCACAAGCCAAGCCGAACACGATGGGCAAGGAACGTGCCGCGAAGATCGCCGCACGGCTCCCGGACAGTGAGCGAGAACTCGCTCATCACCTGGGACAGTTCGCGGCTTGAGCAGATCCCATTGTCCCGGACACTGGCGACCACGGAAACCGACTGTCGCAGCTCGCCGCACATCGCGTCACTTGTCAGTCCCGCGTTGTCTCCTCAACAACCCACGCCAGATATGCATCCGATCCCCCAGTCACAGGCAGCGTGATCCATTGAGGGACGTCGTACGGGTGCCTCTCGGACAACCACGACTCCAGCTGCGAGAGGCGATCTGTCGTGGTCATGTACGAGATACGCCACTCCAACGTCGTCTCGACCTCGCTCTTCCACCAGTAGACGGCAGTGACAGGCGCGTCAATGTGGACGCCGGCTGCCAGCTTGCTTTCCACCGCGCCCCGGGCCAGCTCCTTTGCCTGGTCCTCGTTGTCGATGGTCGTCTGTGCGATCACAATCTCGTTGGCCACGCAACTACCTCTCCAGCTCGATGTACCACGACCTTACTCAGCAGCCTCAGGTTGGCTCCGGAGAAGTAGATGGCCCTTTTGGGCGGTCTACAATGGCTCCACTCGCAACCTCGGGGCGATCCATCGCCTCAGCGAACGTGGAGTCGTGCGCTGGCTCGCCGAAAGGCTGGAGGGGCTAGCAGCCGGCATCCGCTCGGAGGCCGAGCGCTGGACCCGCGTCCTGCGCGACGGCGGACCCCGCAGCCTCCCGCGACGGGAAGGCACGGTCTGGCTCTACCGCAACCGAGTCCGCCCGGCCCTACTGGAATGGTCGAACCCCTACGACCACCCGCGCGAAGTAGTCCGCGACGACGTCCTCACTTGCATCAAGACACTGCACGGCCACCAGCGCCACGATCAACTCGTCGCGACACCTATCGGCCGTGGCGGAGATGGCCTATTTGTCGGGGTGGATGGCTTTCGACGCCTCCGAGCACCGCACCGCCCAGCGCTACCTCACTCTCGCCGCGCGCATAGCGGCCGAAGCGGGCGACGGGCCGCTCGGCGGCCACATCCTGCGCGCCCTCGCGCACCAAGCCGTGGACCCTGGGCATCCCCGCCGCGCCCTCGTCCTGACCGACGCCTCCATGAACCGCGACCGCTACGGCCAAGCGTCCTGCACCTCGACCTCGCTTAGCCGACCAAGGACTTCCGCGCTGAACTCTGGTGTGGCGAGTGCGGCATCCGTCGCATGCACGTCGTCGACTACCTGTCAGGCCCGCGGCAGCCAAGACATAGACACCTCGAAGCGTCTGAACTGCCGCCGAGTGTCGAGGTTGCTTACGAGGGTTGGACGTTTGCGAAGGGCGGAGTGGCTTTCGTGTGGGTCCTGGAGTCTCAAATGGTGACGTAAGCCATCCGTCCGAGTGATCGAGACTAGCCGTAGAGAGGTCCGCCCACCTCACGAGTGTCTGACTGCACGGGGTCCGAACTGAGCGTGACCTACTACCCTGAAGGCATCGTTACTTGGGAAGCTCAGGCAGCTAGTGATCGGTTCCAACACAGCGTCCGTAGTGGCGCCAGAGTGAAGTAACCGAGCCGACCGTTTTGCAGCAAGGACAGGGTTTACTGCAGGACATCTCGGCAGGCACGCCTATAGCGCACTAGCTATGATGCAATTTAATATGCGAGTCTAGCGCTCTGCAAATGGGTTCAAACAAATGAGATCAGAAAGTTCACCAGAAGACCGAAACCAAATCTCATCTAGGTTAACGGTTTACAATTCCGTTAACTCGGCATCCAGTGGCGCTATTGTGCAGTCAGGAACTGTTGGCGATGTTCATATATACTCATCAATGCAACCAACGGCGATTCCGCGCCAACTTCCACCGCTTCCTCGTCCGTTCGTTGGTCGGTTAGATGAACTAGCGAAGCTATCCCTTCCTCTGGTGCGTAAAGGACAACCAGGAGCGACTCTAGCTATATCCGCAATCGCGGGTACGGGAGGTATCGGAAAGACGTGGCTAGCCCTATTCTGGGCGCACGAAAATATTGAATCTTACCCGGATGGGCAGATCTTTATAGACCTACATGGTTATGCTCCCGCAGGCCGTCCAATGTTGCCGGAAACTGTTGTTCATATTTTTTTGGAGGCGCTAGGAGTAGGCGTTGAAAGGATGCCGAATACCCCGGGCGCCCAGGTGGGTTTATTTCGAAGCCTCGTCGCAGGCAGACGCATACTTATAGTGCTGGACAATGCACGTGACAGTGCCCAAGTTTCGCCCCTATTGCCTGGAAGTCCTACGTGCACCGTTGTAGTGACGAGCCGCGATAAACTTTCGGCTCTCGTCGCAACACAAAACGTGAATTGGTTGGTCTTGGATAGACTTAACGAACATGAATCCCGTGAATTGCTTACTCTACGACTCAGTCAAGAACGGCTCGACGCTGAACCTGAAGCGGTTGCGGAGCTCATCGGGTTCTGTGCTGGATCGCCATTGGCGCTAAGCATTGTGGCTGCACGCTCCGCAAGTCACCCGTCTTTCCCTCTCAGTGTATGGGCTGAGGAACTTCGCGACACGGCCAATCGACTCAACTCGCTTGATGCAGGAGACCCATCGGCTAGTCTTTCAGCTGTCCTATCTTGGTCATATAGGGCTCTCGCCTCACAGGAAAGGACCGTGTTCGAGCTTCTAGGCGCGGCCAGCCTTCCGGAAATCAGCCTTCCAGCGGCGGCAAACTTACTTGGCCTCACAGAGAGAGGTGCCGTCTCGACGTTTGAGGTACTGGAAAGAGCTTCCTTAATTGAACAGCACGTACCCGGTCGATGGCGCATGCATGACCTCATTCAACTTTACGCAGCACAGCAGGCACGGAAAATCCAGCCGACCATTCATCAGGAAGTTGCGCTGGACCGACTGGTTTATTTCTATCTTCACTCCGCCCATTCGGCCGACAGGGTCATTAATCCCCGTCGGCCGCCTATCGAGATTTCATCTCCGGGCTCATCATGTCGTCCTTTATCGTTTTCTGATCCAGTAAAAGCACGAGACTGGTTCGGTAGCGAGTTGGCTTGTTTACGGTCTGTACAAGTGCTGGCGGTCGAGTCGGGGCGGTGTCACAGAGCGGCTTGGCAATTGACCTGGGCAATGGACACCTACCAGTACCGGCAGGGATACCTTCATGAGCGCATTGCCGCCTGGCGCTCTGCGCTGGCAGCTGCGCAAACGGAAGGTGATGCAGTCGCTCTTATAATGGTGCATAGGCTATTTGGTCACGCCTATACGCGAGTAGGCAAGCATACAAAAGCAACTACGCATCTGCGCCAGGCATTAAATCTGGCAGAAGAGATTGCAGATGATTTCGGTCAAGCTCAGGTGCACTACACTCTAACAAAGGCTTGGGAGGAAAAGGGGGAGACGCGACGCGCCTTGGAACACGCCATGAGCGCCCTACGAATTTTCCAGAACCTCAATGATGCGACATGGGAGGCCAATGCCTTGAGTATGGTGGGCCTATACTCTGCACGACTTGGCAACCATCAAGAAGCTCGCACATTTTGCCAGAAATCCCTGTCACTGTGTCGGCATAACAATGAGCGCCAAGGTGAAGCGCAGGCGCTTTCCAACTTGGGCTATGTGGGCGAGCTGGCAGCTCAACCTAATGAAGCTCTGAGTTACTACCGACAGGCTCTTGATCTCTTTCGCATCCTAGGCCATGTTTACTACGAGGCTAATTCATTGGATTGCCTTGGTCGAGTAAGTTTTTCGATTAATGACCTAGGTCAAGCGCGTGCCGCTTGGGAGGGGGCCCTTCTGATCTATCAAGATCAGGGAAGGCAAGCAGACTGCGATCGCATTAAAAGGAAGCTCAGGGAATTAGGATAGATCGGAGAAGCCTGTGAATGCCTTTCCCGGACTTATCCTGAGGCCCAGCTTCCCGCGATCACTCAAAGCACTGAGGATCTCCAACCTTGGCTTCTGCAGGAATATTTAATCACCCCACGTTGGGCTGTGGAGCCTGTGGACTGGAGCCTCGGTGTCGGTCAGATCATTGCCGGCGCACTCGACTTCGGTTTCACTGTCGGCGAGTTCCTCAACACTGTCGCCCCCTATAGAGCCCTGGGCGCACCCCTCCCAGAACTGTCGAAGGAAATCACTAGAGAGTTGAGTACTTGGCATCCGGAGCGCCCCGAAGAGGCCAGCTCGGTGTTGGCTCCCGTGACCGACTCTCGTTGTTAGAGCTGACGTCGCATGACTTCGATGCAAGAGGCCCGGGCTGAGGTCGATCGATCTCGCGGGTATGGGGTTCCGAGGTTCATTCCGTCGTCTGTGGTAATCGGCGGTTGTAACCAGGCGAGGCTCATCTGTGCGCCGGCTTCGGCTCGTGCCGTTGCCACGAGCGTTGCGTAGGGGGCCGCGACGGCCGATGCCTCGATCTGGAGCCAGGCCTGGTGGAAGGCCATGCGAGCGAGCAGGCTGCTGACCTCGTCGGTGAGTTGCTGCCGTATGGCTGAGGTGGACTCGGGGCGGCGCCGGATGCGGTACGGCATCTCCAAATACTCCTCGACCGCCGTGAGGGCCTCGGCGAAGGACTTCGCCCGGCGCTCTTTTCGTACGGCCCGTTGGCTGAGGGCATACGACAGGAAGGCGCCGAACAGGGCGATGAACGGGACGATCAGCGCGGCCGTCTCGGCCCAGGTCCAGCTGCTCTTCGTCGCTTGCGCTGCCGCGATGACTGCCACACACCACTCTCCGGCATGCCGTGAGGAGCGTCCTCTATCAGCCACTGGCCGTCGGACTCACCGCCGGTGAGCCGCCAGTAGTGTTCGAGGAACAAGTGTGTGCGGACAATCTCGATGAGGTCCAGAAGGCCTCTGGAACTCGTCCAGCGCTGTTCTTCCGCGTCCAGCGGATACCAGAGGCAGAGGGCGTCGTCGGGTTGGTGCCGGTGCTTCGACGAGGCCCCGGGCTTGGCGTGGACGCGCGGGGAGTTCTCCGGCTTCTCGCCATAGGTGGAGTAGGGCGGATCCGCATGGAAGCAGATCCGGACATCGATGGGGTCGCGTTCGCCTGTGACGTCGAGCCCGCTGAGTTCGTACGTCAGTGTGTCGCGGCGGTACGTGTGGCGGAGAGTGTCACCGAAGTGCCGCCGGGCGTCTCGTTCGAGCGGGGCCCACCAGGCCGGCTGGGCTCCGTACCAGATCGGCATGGCGTCAGTCCCCCCACGCCCGGGTCCGGGTGGGCGTGACGAGTCCGGTGGCGAGCCCCAGCCCGGAGAGGGATGTGCCGCCGGAGCGCACAGTTCTCGCCAGACGGTCTGCCTCCTCCTCCGTGGCGTCCGCGTTCGGCACGAGTTCCGGGAGGACCTGGTGCAGGGCGTTCTGCGCGCTGTGCGGACGGCCGGCTTTCTCGTGGTCGATCGCCAGGTTGATGTACTTCCGCGCGGTGCAGAGCCGCTTGTGCACCTCGCTGCGTGGCATGTTGAGCGGGATCGGGCCGGCCACATCGGCCGGGTCGGGCGTCGGGCCCTTGTCGATCTCGTCCGCCGCGTGGGTGAAGAAGGCCTGGAGCGCGGCGATGAGCGACATGGGCTCGTCGAGGCAGCCGAGGCAGAGGGCCTTGATGTTCCAGGAGCACATGGGCTTGCTGTGGGTGCCGTTCCAGTGCTTCAGCAATCGGACCGTCCGCGCGAAGACGACCTTCGTGTCCTCGATAGCGTGGAGCACCATCCGCGTGTGGGTGATCGGGTCGGCGCGGTCCCACCGTGCTGCAATCTTGTTGTTGGGGATGTACAGCCCGCGGCCCGAGAGGTGCGGGAGCGCCGTCATGACGTCCGCCGTGAAGTCGGACTGCCCCGGGGTCACCGGGTCGCCGAACCGTACGAGAACGGCACGGCGGCGGCCGACGACCTCGATGGTGAGGTTCGGGAACTCGTCGTCGAGGTCGTCGTGGATGGCGTCGCGTGCGACCTCCATCAAGGGCAGGGCGCTCTTTTTGCCTGGGCCGTACGGCCCAGCCTGCTTCCTGGTGAGGACGACGCCGAGGTCGACGTCGGTCAGGGGTGTGTTGGCGTCGCCATGCGCGACGCTCCCGTTGAAGTAGCTGGTGGAACCGGGGAAGGCCCGGCGTACGGACGCGGCCAGAAGCCGGCGGCGGCGCTTGGCCTCGGCGAGTTCCTTGTCGGTCACCTGGATCTTGCGGCGTCCTTCGTCGAGAAGTTGCGCAAGGGACTCTTTTCGAACCATCGGTACGTCTCCATCTGGCGAGAGGCGATCAGTAGGCATTGCACGTGCGTTGGCTGGCTGGGACAGCGCGCCTGTCATGACCTGGGTTGGCGCAGTCGATGCGCGAGCTCGGTGAAGCGGGAGCGGAACGTGCCGCGTCCGGCGCGGACGCGCTCGGCCGCGAGGTGTCGCCCTGTGACGGTGGGCGCCGTATCGCCCAGGGCGAGCAGTGTCGTGTCGTAGGGGCATCCGGGGACGCACCCTTCGGTACGGCGATCGAGGGTGCCGGTGGTGAGGTGGTATAGGTGGGCCCCGTTGTCGCTGATCCCGGCAGGCGCGGCCACCATGGTGATGAACTGGGCCAGTTCGGCGGCCGCTGCGGCGGTGGAAAAGATGAAGACGTTCTCCTTGCGGCGCAGTGGGTGATCGGCGGCCAGGCCTGTGATGTAGGAGGGTTCCTCAAGCAAGCCGTCGCGTTCCGTGGGGACGTCCGCGGAGTCGTACTGCCCGAGGCATTCGAGGCAGGCCCGGCCGGGAGCCGCGACGTGGGCCCTCCATTCGGCACCTCGGAGACTGCCGCCGCGGGCGTCGACGCTCACTCCGCCGTCGATGACGGGGATGAGGTGCGCGTACGCCAGCTGGTTCAGGACGTGGCGCGGCCAGGGGCGGTCGACGCAAGAGAAGAGCACGTCGCAGTCGGCGGCCGCCGCGAAGCCGTTCGGCTCGGTGATGCTCGCCTCCAGCGCGGTGACCCGGAAGGCCGGGGCGGTGGCGGCACGACGCGCCTCTCGGGCGGCAAGGTGAACCTTGGGCCGCTTCGCGCGGGCGTCGCGTGATGTGGCGTGCAGGAGGCGGTCGAGGTTGACGGTCTCCACGGAGTCGAAGTCGAAGAGGGTGAGGCGCCCGATGCCGGTGCGTGCGAGGGCTTCGACGATCAGCATGCCGACCGAGCCGGTTCCGACCACGCCGACGTGGAGACGGGCGAGGGTGTCCTGGGTCTGTTGCCCCCACGCGGAGAGACTGCGTTGCTGTGCGCTCGTGACGGCCGGTGCGGGGAACGAAAGGCTGTTGAAGGTGACGCTGAACTCTTCGCCGACGACGCGGACGCTCTCAGCGTGAAGCGGTCGGTAGTGCCGGGAATCGCGTTTCTGCCAGATCCGGGCGCTGTGCCCGGCATTGCCGCCGGCGAAGGTCATCCCGAGCAGGGGGTGGTCGGTGAGTGCGAGAGCCTGTGCCGCGAAGGAGGCTTCGGCGTCGTGGTCGACCTGGTTCAGACGCTGCCAGCCTTGTCCCCGGGGATGAGAGTGGATCAGGCCGACACCACAGTCGCGTTCCGCAGCCAGGCTCGCGGAGCGCAGGAAGTAGGCGCTGGTGAAATCGACGGTGCCATGCACGATGCGCTCGCCCTCCAAGGGCAGCACCACCTCGACCAGCACCGCGGTGGTGCGGCTGGCACCGGTGGCCGGACGCCACAGGACGAAACAGCAGTCCTCCTGCCCATCAGCACGCAGGAGGTGCTCCTTGAGTCGCCGGGCGAGGGGCGTGGGCACGGCCGCGCCGAACCGGGTGATCATGCCGCTGCTCGCTCGTCGAGCTGCGCGAACAGGGTGCGCAGGTGCCGTAGGTAGCCCCGGGCACTGCGGTCGGCGGCCCAGCCTGCGGCCGGACGGCTCCAGTACTCCCACTCCGTCCCCAGTCCGGAGGGGTGCACGGCCCCCTGGGGGTGTCCGAGGCGCGGGCTCACATGCGGGCCGCCGGGCGGAGTCGTGGGGTAGTCCGCGGTCGCCTGCAGTCCGATCCTGATGGTCTGCCCGGCGTACGAGCCGGCCTCGATCGTGTAGTCGAAGACGATGAAGTCGTTCTGCTGCTGCGGTGTGTAGCCGGCGGCCTGGAGGCCTGCCTGCAGCGCGGCGGGCCCCCAGAGCGGCTCGGTCGTGGTCATGAAGTGGGCGTCGGCCCCGTGGACAGCGACACGAACTTCTCGTGCTCGTGCACAGTGATCGGCTCTTCGCCCCGCCCCTCGAAGGACTCCTGGTGACGGCCGGTGATCTTGACGAGGTAGTGGCCGGCGGGGTCGATCCCGGCCAGACGCAGGATCTCGTTCGGCGTGGTTCGGCGGGGTACACCGGAGACCGGCTCACGGTCCACGGTGATGGTGACGGTCTTGGGGGCGGCGTCTGCCACAGCCATGGCGAGACCTCCTTGCCTTCCGGCGATGCCGGAGTCGAGCGGGCATGGCCCGCGAGGCGCCTGGCACCCATGAACAGGCACAAACGACCAGGCGGAATTATTGCATGCACCAGTTCGGTGCATGCAATTTTTCGATCTTGCGCCGATGTTAGCATGCACTGAGTCCGTTAATGCAAATGATTCGTGAGGCGACCGGTGGAGCTCTCCTTCCTCGACGTCGAGCTGGCCCGGTCCTGCAACGACGACGACGCGCGCGAGCGTCGCTACGGTCCGGCACTGGCCGCGGTACTGCGGCGACGGTTGGCGGAGATCGATGCCGCAGCCCATCTGGCCGCCCTGACACGTCTACCGGCAGCCAGGTTGCGCCCCTGCCCGGCCAGCCCTGACCTGCTGCTCGTATCCCTTGGACCGGAGGCGGACCTGCTGCTGAGACCGCGCGCCGACCCGCCTCCTCGGCTTGCCAACGGAAGACTCGACTACTCGGACGTGCGATCCGTACTCGTCACAGACGTCCGGACCGGACCCGCCGCCCCTGGCCCCCGCCACGCCCCGCTCCACACCCGCAGAGAGGCATCGAGATGACCCCCGGCGCCGACCCGACCTCGTACGCGCCTCAGACGGTCCCGCCCCCCGGAGAGACCCTGAAGGAGACTCTGGAGGTCCTGGGGATCCCGCAAGCCGACCTTGCTCGCCGAACCGGACTGTCCACCAAACACATCAACCAGGTCGTTCAGGGCACCGCCGCCTTGAGCCCCGACACCGCCCTGCTGTTGGAGCGCGCCACTGGAGTGCCTGCGGGGCTGTGGAATGCCCGTGAGGCCGCCTGGCGCACACAACTTGCCCGCGAGGTGGAAGAGCTGGCCCTGTCCGAACATCTCGGATGGCTCGATCGCTTCCCCCTGCGTGAGCTGGTCAGTCGCGGCATTCTGCCCGACCGGTCCAAGAACGTGCGGAACCTTCGGCGCCTGCTCGATTTCTTCGGCGTGGTCACCCCAGATGTCGCCGAGAACGTGTGGCGCGGCTATCAGGCAGCGTTCCGTCGCTCCTCCATGCTCAGCCAGAACGAGTACGCGACCGCGACCTGGCTGCGCCTGGCCGAGCGCGAAGCCCGCGAACGGGATTGCGAGCCGTACGACCGAGCGGCCCTCACTGCCCTGCTGCCCCGCTTGCGTGAACTGACCCTGCAGAAGCAGGACGCCTGGTCGGTGGAACTGCCGCAGCTCTGCGCGCAGGTGGGGGTCGCCCTGACGTTCGTCCCGGCACTCAGCAAAACCAACGTCTCCGGTGCGACGCGCTGGCTGACATCCGACAAGGTCATGGTGGCGCTGAGCGACCGGTTCAAAACAGACGACCAGTTCTGGTTCAGCCTCTTCCACGAACTCGCGCATGTCCTGCTGCACGGCAAGCGGCTGACCTTCATGGACGACCGCGACAACCTCTCACCCGGCAAACGCCACGAAGACATCAGCGAAGACGAGGCAAACGCGTTCGCGGCCGACGTTCTCCTGCCACCTCAACACGCCGCGGCGTATCAAAAGCTGGCTGCCACCCGCTACCTCTCGCTCACGGCCATCGAAGCGTTCGCCGATACTGCCGGTATCGCACCGGGGATCGTCGTCGGACGGCTCCAGCATGACCGGATCTACGACTGGCGCCAGGGCAACGGCCTCAAACGCAAGGTCACACTCGGCTGACTGCGAGCGTCAAGCCGTCAATGCGCGTCTGTGCCACGTCCGGGGCAGCCGCCATCGACCGCAGGAGCCACCCCGGTCATCCGATCAGCCGACGGCGAGTTCGAGGTCCTTCGACTCAACGTGACCACGGACTTCGTCGAGCAGGTCGGCATCGGCGATGACCATACAGATCTGGCCGATGGGCCTGGCTCTGCCCGAGCTGGGCGTCTGCCGCTTGCCGTAGTCAGCGGTGAGGGCCACCGGCCACGCCCGGCGGGCCGGTTGCTGCTTGATGGTCGAGACCGGCGACCTTGATCTCGATGTCTTGCTCGCCGACGATCCTGGCGGCCTGGTGGTGATGCTCAACCTGCTGCGATTCCGACCGGGCCGCGGCAGCAAGAGCTACCAGCCGCTTGGTACACAGGACCCTCCGCGGCTCGATCAACGCCTACGTCTGCGTCACCGTGGAGTACTCGGACGACGACAGGCACGTATCGGCCGCCGAGGACGGCCAAGCCTTCGGCGTGAAGGCATCGGTGCGCTACTCGAACCGTCAAGCGTTCGTCGACGTAATCCGGGGCCTGGCCCCAACCACCGTGCGCGGCTTCCCGCCTGCGCAGTGAGGGGCTCGCGGGGGCGATGGCCTGAAAAACGGTTTCTCGAACTGCGACCCGAAATGATCCACCCCTCTTCTCTCTTTCTCGAAACGCCTCGACCGGCCCTGCACCGCTTCTTCCGAGCCCGTATCGAGGAGGCCAAGAGCAGCGACACGGCCGCGAGCTGGGAGGAGCAGCTCGGCGAGGTGCTCGACTACACCGCTTGGCACCGATTCACGGTGCGCCTCGATCGGGCGAACGGAAACGGCTGGCAGCCGCTGACCAAGAAGCTGCACGGCGCACTCTCCGGTGGGGAGAAGGCCATCGCCCTGCACCTACCACTGTTCGCCGCAGTCGCCGCCCACTACGAGGCCGTGCCACTGGCACCACGACCCATCCTGCTTGACGAGGTCTTCGTCGGAGTGGACGCAGTCAACCGCGGGCAGGTCTTTGCCCTGCTCACCGCACTCGACCTCGATCTCATGGTCACCTCCGACCACGAGTGGTGCACCTACGGCGAACTACCCGGCATCGCTGTCCACCAACTCCTCATCGACGGGGACGACGACGCTGTCACCAGCGCTCGCTTCGTCTGGAACGGCACCGATCTGGAGGCAGGATGACTTACACGGAACCGGCCCAGGGCGAACGCACCCTGAGCCGTCCCGAACTCCGCCCGCTCTGGCAGATGGTCCACAGCCGGCTGTCCTCCGGCCGCCCCGTCACACGGGTGCGCCTCGGACCGCTCGACGAAGCTCAGCGCGAGGCGCTTGCCGACCTTCTCGGCCTGGATCGTCTGCCGGACCCGCGCCCCTTCGTCGCTCTGTCGCGCCTGGAAGAGGCCGTCACCGAACTGTCCGGCCGCACGGTCCGTGAAACCGTCACCGAACTTGTGGGCCCCCTCGGGGACCGCGCGTCCGACCGCCGCCGCGAAGAAACCGAACGCGCCGAGCTGTGGGCATGGTTGGACGATCACGCCACCGTGCGGGCCCAGCCCGCGCTCTCCGACTGGACCGCGTCGTGCCGAGCGCCGGCCTGGTCGGTGGATCACCGGAACTGACCCGCACTCTGCTCGCGGACGCGTTGACCGTACTCGCCGAATGCCCGGCTCAGGCCGAGCCCCTGCCCGTCTTCGCTGCCCGGATCCTGAAGGGCGACTCCCACGCGCTCGACGACGGCACCCGCCTGTCCACCCTCGTTCTCCGCGCCCTGGCAACCCTCCATGACACCGCCGAACGGAACTTCGACAGCGCGTCGGTGCTTGCGTAGTTCTCCAGGTCGGTGCCCTTGGCAACGGCCTTCCCGTTCGAAGTTACTCAGCGGTCACTCGGTCTGTCCAGAGTCCGAGTCTGTGATCCAGCGCCCTTCGGCGGAGTCGTGCACGTACGCCGGCCTCCCCCTGGTCCCGCTCGTGCGGAACGGCTTCCCGCCGTCCGTGATCCGCACCGTCCCCGTACGGCCCCCGGCGCTCCACTCCAGCTCCAGGTACCAGCGGCAGTCGCAGCCCGCCGTCCGCGCGGAGACCAGCAGCTCCTCGGGGTCGGAGGAGGTGACCTTGTACGGGAAGGAGACGGCCGGGATCTTCCGGACCTTTGCGCCGGAGGCGTCAAGGCCGTCGACGGGCCTCGCGAGCGGGCGCGGTCGGTCGAGGTCCACGGCGAAGTGGCGCGGGGTGACGGCGCCGCCACAGCCGTTGTCCATCCGGTACGCGTTCCACGGCAGCGGCGCGGCGCGGTCGACCACGCGCACGTGCAGGCCATGGAGGACGACGGCGTCGGACGGCGACCGGCCCTGGACCGTGATCCGCACCAGCGCCTCCCCGCCATGCACGGCACCGTGCGTCCCGGCCCACGCCCCGGAGTCGGCCGCGACCGGCGGCGGGGCGACCGTGCGGGGGGCCCGGTCCACGAGGTAGGTGTGCCCGCAGCCGCCCTCCCAGAGCTGGGAACCGATGCTCCACGTGAAGGGGAGGGGGGCCGCGGTCCGCCCCGGAGCGGTGGAAGCGGGAGCGGGGGCGGAAGCCGTACGGGTTGGGTGGCCGAGCAGGGCGGCGGCGAGGGCGAGCACGACGAGGCCGACGGCGGCGGCGACGAGGAGGGGAGCGGGGGCGCCACGACGGGGGCGGGCGCGGTCCGCCTCCGGTGCGGACAGTTCCGGGTTCGATTCCGGCGCGGCCGACACGGCTGGCACAGGCGTGGGCGCGGGCGAGGCCGCTCGGCGGCGGGCGCGGTCCGCCTCCGTCCAGGCCGCCTCCAGGGCCCGCCGTTCCTCCTCGTCCGCCCCGCACAGCAGGGCGAGGCGGTCGACCACGGCGAACTCCTGTGGGACGGTCGCGCCCGAGCAGTAGCGGTGGAGGGTGGACGCGCTGACGCTCAGCCGTCGGCCCAGCGCCTCGTAGCTCCTCCCGTCCCGCGCCTTGAGCGCGCGCACGAGCCCCGCGAACTCCTCGACGGCGGCGTCCTTCGGCATTCCATCCCCCTCGACCCTGCGTCCCACCTTCACGTCCTTGCACGTCAGCGGGGGTGGAATGGTTCCGGGACGGCTGGTGGGCGCGTGATCGTTGCAGCCGGCGGGCGCCGGCCCCACGCTGGTTGAGCACTGACCGAACGAACGACCCGACGGGGGATCCACCACCATGAACAAGCTCCGCACCGCGCTCGCCACCGCAGCCGCTGCCGCACTGGGCCTCGCGGCCCTCGCCACAGCCCCGGCGCAGGCCGCTGCCCAGCCCGCCTTCCTCGCCGCCTCTCAGATGCCGCCGTCGTCGACGCCGTGGACCGCCACCCAGGTCTTCACCGGCGTCCCGGAGAACGGCGGCGTCCTCTGCGCTCCGTACAAGATCCCGGCGCAGAACACCCGCTACCGCGAGTTCAGCACGGAGCTCGACACCAACGGCGTCCAGGTCACCACCGTCGCCCGTACCGAGGCCGACGCCGTGAAGCTGGTCGACACCCTCCGCGGGGCCCTGGCCGGCTGCGGCCCCCTGCTGGAGCAGCAGAACCCGGGCCTGCAGGCCGTCAGCGCCTCCCACGGCAAGCTCGCCGTCGAGGAGGGCGCTTGGGTCTACAGCCTGGACACCGCCGACCCGCAGATCGGCATCTCCGACATCCACCTGTTCTCCGTCGGCCGCGACGGCCGCACCGTCACCCTCGTCCGCTGGGGCCAGATGGGTGACCTCGAGGACGCCCCGCTGACCGCCTTCCGCACCACGACGAAGACCGCCGTCAACAAGCTCCACTGAGCCGGGGGCTCCCCCCGAGGGCTGACCACAGCTCGACAGCGGCGCGGCCGGAACCCGGGCGCGCCGCTGTCGAGCCCACCTGCTCCGCCGGCGGCGATCACTTCCTGGCCTTCCCCAGCATCGCCTGCACCCTCTTCTGCTAACGCAGACTCGCCAATTGAGATGGTCTCTTGGCGTCAGGAACGTAGCCGCGCTTCCTGGAGCCGCCATGCCGAACAGCCGACACCGAAGAAGGCGACGATGTAGTTGCGGTGTGCGGGCTGCTGAAGACGATCACCATCCGCAGGCCGCACACTGGCCGATGGCCGCGTCGGCGAACGCACCGACTCCGACCAGCCTGCGAACAAGGCAGAACGGCGGCGAGCACGGCACTGCACAGGCCCGTCGCCGCCCCCACCCGTACCTGCCCGGCCAGCAGGAGAGGACCATCGCTACTTGTCGACCGTGACGCTCGTTTGACGCTCCAGGCACTCACACGCAGGACGGCGAGCTCAGAAACTAGCTCTGACCTGGACTTTTCCGTGATCCGCTCAAGCTGACAGCTTTCCGATGACGCATCATGTGGAGTGCGTGGCGATCCTGGAGCCGGTGGCCAAGGGCGCCTGAGGCACTGAACCGGCCCGTCGTAGCCGGAGGGCGATCAGCGCCGTGAGTACGAAGACCGCGGCCTCGTACGCCATGGCGTGGGCGAACGCCGCGTTCGTGCTGTCGGCCGGTGCGTAGTAGGCGAGCCCGGCCGCCGTCACCCCGATCGAGCCGCCGAGTTGCTGGGCCGTGGGCAGCAGCCCGGACACCGAACTCGCGGCGGCGCCCCGTACACCCGCCAGCACCAGCGTGAAGACCGCGGCCGTGAACAGGCCGAACGCGGCGCCTCCGGCAGCCAGTACCGGCAGTGCCGCCCGGCGCCCGGACTCGGTGCCGATGAGCGGCGCGAGCGCCACGGCCGTGCCCGCCAGGACGAGCGCGGCGGCCGTCAGCGCCGTCGCGCCCAGCCGGCGGGAGAGGGCCGGGGCGGCACGGCTGCCCACGACGGCCGCGGCGGCGAACGGCGCCGACACCAGTGCGGCGGACAGCGCCGAGTACCCGACAGCGGACTGCAGATGCAGGAACAGCAGGTACGTGAACGACGGGACCCCGGCGTTGAAGACGAACACCAGCAGCACACCCCGCCGCGCGGTCCCGTCCCGTAGGACCGACGGGTGGATCAGCGGGTCCTGCCGGTGCCGGAGCGTGCGGACGAAGCAGGTGAGGGCCACCGCGGCCACGGCGAAGGAGGCCCAGGTCCACCAGGGCCAGCCGGCCTCCCGGCCCAGCGTGCACGGCAGGACCAGCGCGGCGAAGCCGATCGTGGTCAGCGCCGCTCCCACCCGGTCCACGCGCTGTCCGTCCGTGGAGTGCGTACGGGGCAGCAGGGCCGCCCCCGCCAGCGAGAGGAGTGCCACCGGCACCGTGACCAGGAAGACCGCGCGCCAGCCGAGGCCGAAGAGGTCGACGCCGACGAGCAGCCCGCCGATGAGCGGTCCGGCCAGCGAGGCCACGCCCATCGTGGCGCCGTACAGGGCGAGGGCCCGTGGGCGGCGCTCCGGCGGAACGGCGGTGCGGATGAGCGAGAGCACCTGCGGGGCGACCAGGCCGCTGCCCGCACCCTGCACCAGCCGGGCCGCGATCAGCCAGCCGGCGCCGGGCGCGGCGGCGCAGGCCACCGAGCCGGCCGTGAACACCGCGGTGCCCAGCACGAACAGCCGCCGGTAGCCGTAGCGCTCGCCCAGCCGTGCGGCGGTGATGAGCAGACACGCGTACGCCAGGGTGTATCCGGCGAGCACGAGCTGGACCGCGCCGGGCCCCGCGCCCAGGCCGGACTGGATGGCCGGGGCGGCGATCTGCGCGATCGTGACGTTGAGCAGTTGTACGAACGTCGCGCTCAGGACCACCGGCAGCAGAAGGCCTCGGCCGTTCACCGGCGGCAGGAGGCGTCGGCGGTTCACCGGACCAGCGCCTCGGCGAGTTCCTGCGGGCGGGCGGCGAACGGGCTGTGGCTGCCCGGCAGGGTGCGGACGGTGAACGGCTGGTCCGGCATGGCCCGGTCGGCCTCCGCGATCATCAGGTCCTGTGCGGCCGTCGGCAGCGCCCGGTCGTCCGCGCAGCGCAGGAAGGTACGCGGGATACGGCCCCACCGTGCCGCGGTGAGGGTGACGGGGGTCGTCGGGACGGCCAGCGGCAGATCGGGGCTGAGCGCGGAGCGCCAGCGGTCGAAGCGGTCGACGGGCGTGTCGTGGTAGTGGGTCTGCCGCAGCTCCTCGACGTAGGCGGGGTCCGACGAGAGCGGGTCGATCCGTACGGCCCCCAGCGCCTCGGGATCACCGAGGTTGAGGCCCTGCCCCAGAGCGGTGGCGTTCTCGGGCGCGCTCAGGTAGTCGAAGAACCGGGGGCGGCCGGCGGGGACGAACGCGGAGAGGTAGACGACGCCGTCGACCAGCTCGGGCGCGCGCTCCGCGGCCAGCGACGCGGGGCCGCCGCCCGCGCTGTGCGCGACGAGCACGACACAGCCGTAGCGGCGGACCCGGCGCAGTGTGTCCAGGACGGCGTCGGCGCAGTCGTCCATCGTCACGTCGGCGAGCTGCGACCTCTCGGTCAGCAGGCCGGGGCGGCCGGGCCGCAGGTATCCGCTGGGCAGGGGAGCGCCGAAGCCGTGCCCGGGCAGGTCGACGGCAACGCTCGCGGCACCGAGACCGGTGAGCGCCCGCTGCGTCGCCGCCCACTGCCACGAGCCGTGCCAGGCACCGTGCACCAGGACAAAGACGGTGCTGTTCGTGCTGTTCGTGCTGTTCAGGGAGGGGGTCATGGCCTCCATCCCAGCCGACCACGGTGGATCGATCCAGGAAAAGATATGGCAGGCTGGGTGGCGATACTTCGTGTGTATGGACCTCGCGGGTATGGAACGGTATGGAATTCGTCTGCACGGGCTTCGTGTGTGGAGGGGGTGTCGTGGAAGCGAGGCATCTGCGGTACGCGCTCGCCCTCGCCGAGCACGGACACTTCGGCCGGGCCGCCCGCGCGCTGGGTATCGCGCAGCCCCCGCTGTCCAAACAGATCGCCGACCTGGAGCGCGAGACCGGGGCCCGGCTGTTCGACCGCACGCGCCAGGGCGTGTTTCCGACCGCCGCGGGCGAGGCGTTCCTCGCCCGGGCGCGGCGGGCGCTGGAGGAGATGGCGGCGGCCAAGTCCGACGCCGACCGGGCGGCGCGCGGCGAGACGGGCCGACTGCGGCTGGGCTTCATCGCCTCCGCACTGCTCGACCCGCTCCCGGACGTCCTGGGCCGGTTCGGCCGCGAGCGGCCCGACGTACGGCTTGAGCTGCACGAGATGGCATCCGGCCGCAGCGCCGCCGCGCTCATCGCCGGGGAACTGGACGTGGCAGTCACCCTCGGACCGCCCCGGGGCGCAGGGGCCGAGCACCTGGTGTCCGTCCCGGTCGGCCACGACCACCTGATCGCCGTGGTCGGCAGCACGCACCCCTATGCGGGCCAGGCATCGGTGAGCGTGGACCAGCTGCGACGGCAGCCGCTGATCGTGGCCGCCGGGGAGGACGAGCCCGCCGTCGCCAGCGGGCTGCGTGTCCTGCTGGGCGAGGACGCCGCGGCGCTGGAGGGTGCCACCAGGGCCAGGGACGTGCACACGATCATGGGCCTGGCCGCCTGCGGGGTCGGCGTGGGCCTCGGTCCGTCCCGTATGAGGGAGGCGCCGAGGCCGGGGATCCGGTTCTGCGAGGTGACCCCGAGGACGGCGCTGCCCGACCTGGTCCTGTCCTTCGCCGACCGGGACCGCTCCCCGGCGCTGGGCGCGTTCCTCGACACCGTCCGCCGGAACTGCCCTGACGTAGGGGCCGCGCTCGATCTGCGGTTGGGGCGGGGATGAGTGCCGCACCTGGTCTGCTTCGTGCTCGTGCTTCGTGCTCGTACTCGGGGACGGTTGTGGGTGTGGTGGCAGTCGGTACGGAGGTCGCAAGGATGCGGAGAACTCGTTCGTCGAGGTCGTCCGGGAGCCTCGGGGGTCGGGTTGCTTTCCCCGGCCTCATCGCGGTGTGACGTGCGCCGTTTCACGCGTGGACTCCCCGAAAGGTTTCGGTGCTTCAAGCGATACATGCGAGAGGTATTGACGTCGTTTACGGGCTCCCTATGATTCAGCTTGCTCGACGCTTCGACCTTTGTTCGGTATCGCGAACGTGTCGAAGTCGGTCATCGCACAACAGGGCATCTCCGAGGCCCGCCCCGAATGTCGAGGCGCAAGGAGTGTGCTGTGGGTGTACCTGTCATGGACGCATCAATCAGTCTCCTGTTGTCGCGCAGTCCGGACCACCTCTGACGAGGTCGACCGGAACCGCCTACTCAAGGTTGGGGAAATTCCCATGCGCAGAGGAAGATTCAGCCTCAGGCATCCGTCCGGGGTGCTCGCCGCCGCGGTGACGGTCCTGGCCGCGTTGGCGGCGATGCTCGTCGCCGGCCCGGCTCAGGCGGCCACCAGTGGCGCCTTGCGCGGAGTTGGTTCGAACCGGTGTCTCGATGTGCCGGGCGCGAGCCAGACCAACGGCACATACGTGCAGCTCTATGACTGCTGGGACGGGGCCAACCAGCGGTGGACGTTGACGGACGCCAACCAGCTGACCGTGTACGGCAACACGTGCCTGGATGTTCCGGGCCACGCCACCACGGCCGGTACCTGGGTGCAGCTCTGGACCTGTTCCGGCGGCGCGAACCAGCAGTGGCGGGTGAACTCCGACGGCACGGTCGTCGGTGTGGAGTCCGGGCTGTGCCTGGAGGCGGCGGGCGCCGGTACGGCCAACGGCACGGCGGTACAGCTGTGGACGTGCAACGGCGGCAGCAACCAGAAGTGGGCCGGACCGGCGTCGACCCCGCCGACGGACGGCTCGTGTTCCCTTCCGTCGACGTACCGGTGGACATCGACGGGTGTGCTGGCGCAGCCGGCGAACGGGTGGCTCGCGGTGAAGGACTTCACCACCGTGACGCACAACGGCAAGCACCTGGTCTACGCGTCGAACGTGTCGGGATCTGCGTCGTACGGCTCGATGATGTTCAGTCCCTTCACGAACTGGTCGGACATGGCGTCGGCCGGCCAGTCCGGGATGGGTCAGGCCGCGGTGGCGCCCACATTGTTCTACTTCGCGCCCAAGAACATCTGGGTGCTGGCGTACCAGTGGGGTGCGTGGCCCTTCATCTACCGCACGTCGAGCGACCCCACCAACCCCAACGGCTGGTCCGCTCCGCAGCCGCTGTTCACCGGAAGCATCTCCGGGTCCGACACCGGCCCGATCGACCAGACCCTGATCGCCGACGGCCAGAACATGTACCTGTTCTTCGCCGGTGACAACGGCAAGATCTACCGGGCGAGCATGCCCGTCGGAAACTTCCCGGGCAGCTTCGGCTCGTCGTACACGACGATCATGAGCGACACGAAGGCCAACCTGTTCGAGGGCGTACAGGTCTACAAGGTCCAGGGTCAGAACCAGTACCTCATGATCGTCGAGGCGATGGGCGCGAACGGGCGCTACTTCCGTTCCTTCACGGCCTCCAGCCTGAGCGGCTCGTGGACCCCGCAGGCCGCCGGTGAGAGCAACCCCTTCGCGGGCAAGGCCAACAGCGGTGCCACCTGGACCAACGACATCAGCCACGGTGACCTGGTCCGCGACAACCCCGACCAGACCATGACCATCGACCCCTGCAACCTGCAGTTCCTCTATCAGGGCAAGTCCCCCACGGCGGGCGGCGACTACAACAGACTGCCGTGGCGGCCGGGTGTCCTCACCCTGCAGCGCTGATTTTCCCGATCCACGGTGACCGTGACGCGGTTCGCCGGTTCGCCGGGTTGTCTGTTCGCCGGTTCGTCGGTTCGTCGGCGAACAGGCGGACGGGCGGTTCGTGGGGTGGGCGACGGCGACCGCGTCGACGCCACCGGTGGTTCACCGGTCCGACAGGGAAGCCCGTAGCGCCCGCCATTGCTCCAGTGCCGCGGGCAGATGCTTCTCAAGGTGTGGGGGCATCGGCTCGTTCCGTGTCGTCGCGAGCAGGGCTTCCGCCACGTCGTGCACCTTGGTGTTGGAGTGCTGGGACACCCAGACCAGGATCCGCCAGCCCTCCTCCGCGGTGCACGACCAGGTCGCCATCAGCACCCCGCGTGCCATGTCGATGACCGGCCGCCGCTCCAGCGCCCGCTTGAGCTGCTCCGTCTCCGCGAGCAGTTGCTCCCCGGTCGGCAACCCGCCCTCCTCACGGCCGAGTTCACGATCGATCTCGTGCGGCGCCCCGCGCGTGGGTCGTCCTACGAGGTCGCGTCCGGGGCCGGGGCGCTGGGAAGGGCGCATGCCTGGAACCTTCCCGTCCGCTGCGCATCGATACATCGGCACATCGATACATCGGCCCACCCCTGTCCCGTACCGGCACAGGGGCATCACCGCTGCCCTGAAACACCGGTTCGCCGCGATCGGGCTCCTGGACCGGAAAGCTGTCTGGTGAACCTCAGCGGCCGAGAGCCTTGGCCAGTTGCTGCTTGTTCATCGACGAACGGCCTTCGACGCCGCGCTTCTTCGCCTCCGCGTACAGCTGGTCCCTCGTCGGACCCTGGGCGCCGCTGTGGGAGCGTTCACCACCGCGCTGCGGGGCGGACTTCCTGTCCTGGGTGGATGTCCTGCTCGCCGTCTTCGACTCGCCGGCGCGGGCCCTCTCCTTGTTCACGGTGCGCGCCGCGATCTCCTTCGCCCGCCCCGTGGAGGTGCCGCGCTTCTCGGCGCTCTCCTTGATGTGCTCGTACTGACGCTCACGCTTCGCGTTGGAACCCTGGGGCATGGCGAACTCCTCCTGAACTGAGGGCGGGCGACTCGACCGGGCCCGCGTTTCGACGTCTGTCCGCGTACCCCTCGGTCTGTTTCTCACCCGGTCCGTTTCTCACCTGGCGTACGCGTTTCCCATCTGATGTGGCGCTCCGCCGGGTGTGCGAGCGGACCGCGACCGAACGGATGAGTAAGCAGCACCCGGCGCCGGACGGCGCAGTACATGTGTCGGCTGTCCCGGTGAGGGGCACTCGTCGACAGCGGTCACTCCGTCCCCGCGTGAAAACCGTTCGTGTCGACCGCCGACCCGCCCCGCCCGCCGACGACCCGACACACCCCGCTCAGTGCGAGATGTTCTCGCCCTTCCACCCGGAGCTGCCCACCTGGGCCATGGACGCCGGCGCCGACGTCTGTGTCACGTCGGTCCACAAGATGGGCTCCGGACTCGAACAGGGCTCGGTGTTCCACCTGCAGGGCGACCGGGTCACCGCCCCGACCCTCCACCGGCGGATCAACGCCCAGCTCACCCAGGCCGATGACGAGACGACGACGGAGCGGCTCCTCGACGGCCTGCGCGATCTGGTCTCCCACGCCGACGAATTGCCGCGCGCCCCCGACATCCGCGTCCCGGACCCGGGCGGTCTGCGGTTGCGCCAGGTGACCCTGCCGCGTGATGCCTTCTTCGGCGAGGTCGCGCAGGTTCCCGCCGACCGGGCGGTCGGGCGGATCTGCGCCGAGATGCTCACGCCCTACCCGCCCGGGATCCCCGTGGCGCTCCCCGGCGAGATGCTCGACCAGGCGGTGGTGGAGTACCTGCGGACCGGTGCCGAGGCGGGGATGCTCATCCCCGATGCCGCCGACGGCAGCGCCGGCAGCATCCGGGTGTCCGTGCACGACGTCGGCGCGGACTGACGGACGGAGTCCGGCTCGGACCGGCTGGTGGGCCCGCGCCCGGACTCAGGCGCTCAGACCGTCCGCGGCGGCAGCGGGCGTACCGCCGGTCCCTGGAGGACCTCCCCGTCGATACCGAAGCGTGAACCGTGGCACGGGCACTCCCACGCGGTCTCCGCCTCGTTGAACGCGACCAGACAACCGAGATGGGTGCAGCGCGCCGACACGGCGTGGGCCGCGCCGGTCTCGTCCCGGTAGACGGCACAGCGCCGCCCCTCGACCCGTACGACCGCGCCCGAACCAGGGGTGATCTCGGCGACGGAATCGACATGGGTGGTCCTCAGCCGGTCGCCCACGAAGTGCTTGGCCACCTCCGCCTGCTGCTTCAGCAGGGCCGAGCCCTCCCGGACGGTGCTCCACAGCCGACGCGGGTCGTACAGGCCCGCCCACTCGGGTTCCGTGCCGGTGAGCGTCGACGCCAGCAGTTGTCCGGCCATGGCGCCCCCGCTCATGCCCCAGCCGCCGAAGCCGGTCGCCACGTACACATGGCGGGCGCCCGGATGGAACGGGCCGACCAGCGGCACGCCGTCGCTCACGTCGTTGTCCTGGGCCGCCCACCGGTACGCCGTGTCGCCGACCGGGAAGTGCTCGTGCATCCACGCGTCGAGTCGCAGGAAGCGCTCGTTGCTGTCACCCGTACCGGGAGTGAAGCTCTCCCCGGTGACGATGAGCAGCCGCCGGCCCTCGTCGAGCGGGGCGGTGCGTACGGACCGTTTACCCAGGTCGTCCGTGATGTACATGTGCTCCGGTGCCGCCGAGGCGGGCAGGGGAGCGGCGACGACCAGTTCGCGGCGCGGTGACAGGCGCGCGAAGTGAAGGGCGCGGTCGAATACCGGGTAGTGCGTGGCGACGACGACGTCGTCCGCCGTGATCGTCGTGCCCCGTTCGGTCGCCAGCCTGCACGGACTGCCCTCACTGAGGCCGGTCACCCGGGTCCGTTCGTGGATGACACCGCCTCGCGCGGTGATGTCGTCGGCCAGGGCCAGCAGGTACTTGCGCGGGTGGAACCGCGCCTGGTGCGTGACGCGTACCGCCGCGGCCACGGGGAACGGCAGGTCCGTCTCCGTCACGAGGTCGGCGGCCAGCCCCGCTTCGGCGGCGGCCTCCGCCTCGGCCTCGAACCTGGCCCGTTGTCCCGGATCGACGGTGAAGGTCAGGGCCGACGAGCGCTCGAAGTCGCAGTCGACGCCGAGTTCGGCCGCCACGGACGAGACCCGTTCCACCGCGGCCTGCTGGGAGTGCGCGTACCGGCGTGCGCCTTCCTTCCCGCGGGTGCGGCGCAGGCGTTCGTACACGAGCGAGTGCGCCGCGGTGAGCTTCGCCGTCGTGTAGCCACTCACGCCGGAGGCGACACGGTCCGCCTCCAGTACGAGGACGCTGCGTCCGGCCCGGGTCAGCTCCCAGGCGACGGACAGGCCGGCCATGCCCGCCCCGATCACGACGACGTCCGCCGTCGCGTCGGTCTCCAGGGCCGGCCACCGGGGTCCCGGCGCCGTGGCCATCCAGTACGACTCGGCCGTGCCGGGCAGTTCCGATCGCGTGGTCATGGACCACGGGTTCCCCCACCGCTCGAAAGGAGACGCGAGGGGAACGATTCTTCCCCCGAGCGGCCCTGTCTCCGTCGGGCAAGCCCCGTCCCCGTGCCTTCGGGCCGCCCCGTCCCCGTGCCGTCGGCAGTCGGCGCGATCGGGCTACCGGCTGTCACGCACCGTATGACTGTCGCTACGCTCGGACCGTGCGGCCGACGCCGTGCGGGAAGCGTCAGGAAGGCGGTGGGCGGCGACATGGGTGCCACTGTCAGGGGGCTGCTGGACAGCCTGGGCCCAGCAGCGGACGAGGAAGAGCGCCGGCAGTGGGCGGTCGCCTGCGCGCATGCCCTGGGGCTCGGCGGGATCGCGGTCACTCTAGGACGGGAGCTCGTGTGGTTCAGCGACAACACCAGTGCACGCCTGGAGGACCTGCAGTTCGTCCTGGGCCAGGGTCCCGGTCTGCTGATCGAGGACGCGACCGAGGTACGGCAGGTGCCCGATCTCGGCCGACTGCTGGCACGGCAGTGGCCGCAGTTCGCCGCGGAGGCGGAGGAACTCGACATCGCGGCGCTGTTCGTCTGGCCCGTGCACATCGGCGCCGTACAGGCGGGGACGATGACCGGCTACCGCAGAACCCCCGGCCCGCTCACCCGGCAGCAGCTGACCGAGGGCTGGCTGGTGGCCGACGCGCTCGCCGAGCAGGTGCTCCAGAACTGGCCGTCCGCCTACAACGCGGACGACGGCCCCGGCCACCGGGGCACGGTCGATCTGCACCGCGCCGAAGTGCACCAGGCCACCGGCGTCCTCAGCGCGCGACTCGGCGTGTCGCTGGCCGAGGCCCTGGACCGGCTGCGGAGCCAGGCCTACACCTCCGGCCGGTCCCTGACGGACACCGCCCGCGACATCATCGAGCGGCAGTTGCCGTGACGACATCACCGGACCCGGTCGACCACACCGAGGACAGCCGGTGTGAGGGACAAGGAGCTTGCCCATGAGCAGGGAGCAACACATCGCTCGCACCTTCGTCGAACTCGCCGACACGTTGGTGGAGGACTTCGACGTCATCGGCTTCCTGCAGCAGATGACCGTCCGCTGCCAGGAACTCCTGGACGTCACGGACGCCGCGGTCTTCCTGGCGCACGGGCCCCGGCTGTACAGCCCCGCCCCGTGCGACGCCGGCCCCACCCTGCAGCGCGTACTGGACATCGCCTGCGCCGAGGGCCCGGCCGCGGACGCCCACCGCACCGCCCGGCCGGTCGACGCGAACGGTCCGGGCGACGAGGCCGCCCGCTGGCCGGAGTTCACGGCGCAGCTGAGGCAGGCCGGCTACTCCCGTGCCACCGCCCTGCCGATGCGGCTGCGCCAGGAGACCATCGGCAGTCTGCTGCTCCTGCGCTCCGCCGACCGGCCACTGGACGCCGACGACATCGCCCTCGCCCAGACCCTCGCCGACGCCGCCACCATCGGCCTGCTGCACGCCCGCACCATCCGGAGCCAGGACACCGTCAACGAACAACTCCACACCGCCCTGCAGAGCCGCATCATCATCGAACAGGCGAAAGGACTGCTTGCCGCCCGCCGTGACGTCAGCCTCAACGAGGCGTTCGAGATCATGCGCCGTCACGCCCGTCGGCGCCGGCTCCTGCTCAGCAAGGTGGCCCGGGACGTCATCGACACCGGCTCCACGCTTCACAACTCCGCCGTGCTGCCCGGGACGAGCGCGGCCGACGCCGAGTGACGACCGGTAAGGCGAGCGACGTACGGCGAGTGATCGAGCGATGTCGGGCGGGGCCTGGTGACGCCGCTCCGGCGTGTGCCGCGTACCGCCCGCGCCGTCGTGCGCTTTGATCTGCGGAGGAAGCGTCGCGCCGCGCAGGGCGCCGACGAGGCGACGACCCGTCGACGGAGCGCCCGGCATGACCAAGAACGACGTGACCGAGAACGCGGCCGGGGAGGAGCCCGGTACCCCCCACTGGCTCTTCGGTGACCAGCTCGGCCCTCATTTCGTCGATCCCGCGCGCGGCGGCCCGCGCCGGGACGCGCCGCTGCTGATGATCGAGGCCCGCAGCGTCCTGCGACGACGGCGGTTCCACCGCGCCAAGGCGCACCTGATCCTGTCGGCGATGCGCCACCGGGCCGCCGGGCTGGGCGACCGGGTGCGGTACGTCAAGGCGGACACCTACCGCGAGGGGCTGCGCGAGGCGGTGGGGGACGGCCGGGTGACCGTGCACCACCCGACGTCCCACGCGGCCCTCGCCTTCGTACGCGCCCTGCCCTCCGTACGTGTCCTGCCGGCGCGCGGTTTCCTCGTGACGCACGACGAGTTCAAGCTCTGGGCGGACGGCCGCGGCACGAAACACCTCCGCCAGGAGGACTTCTACCGCTGGGTCCGTCAGACACACGACCTGCTGATGGACGGCGACCGGCCGGCCGGCGGCCGGTGGAACCTGGACCACGACAACCGGCAGCCCCCGCCGCGCGGCGCCGCCGACCTGGGCGTCCCGGCCCCGTACCACCCCCGCGAGAGCGAGATCGACGACGAGGTGCGGGCCGACCTCGACCGGTGGTCGCGTGACGGGGACGTCGAGTTCGTCGGCGAGGACGGACCACGCGGGTTCCCCGCCACCCGCCGGGAGGCACTGGCCGCGCTCGACCGCTTCGTCGAACACCGGCTCGCGACCTTCGGCGCGTACGAGGACGCGGTGCTCGCCGGGGACGCGACGATGAGCCACAGCCTGCTCTCCTCCTCGCTCAACCTCGGCCTGCTGGACCCCGCCGAATGCGCCGAGCGCGCGGAGGCACGCTGGCGGTCGGGCGACGTGCCGCTCAACAGCGCCGAGGGGTTCGTACGGCAGATCGCCGGCTGGCGCGAGTACGTCTGGCACGTCTACTGGCGCTTCGGCACGCGGTACCGGGAGAGCAACGTCCTGGGCCACCACGAGCCGCTGCCCGACTGGTTCACCGACCTGTCCCCGGATGCGACGGACGGGACCGGTGGGACCGACGGGACCGGTGGGACGGACGCCAACTGCCTCAGCCACGTCCTGCGACAGGTCAGGACGACCGGCTGGACGCACCACATCCCCCGCCTGATGATCCTGGGCAGCCTCGCCCTGCAGCGGGGGTGGGAGCCCCGGGCCGTCACCGACTGGTTCCACCGCTCCTTCGTCGACGGCTACGACTGGGTGATGGTCCCGAACGTGGTCGGCATGTCGCAGTACGCGGACGGGGGCCGCATGACCACCAAGCCGTACACGTCCGGGGGCGCGTACATCAACCGGATGAGCGACTTCTGCGGCGGCTGCCGCTACAAGCCGTCCGTACGGGTGGGCGAGGACGCCTGCCCCTTCACCGCCGGGTACTGGAACCTCCTGCACCGCCACCGCGACCGGTTCGAACACAACCCGCGGATGACGCAGGCTGTGCGGGGGCTGGACCGCCTCGCCGATCTCGAAGAGCTGCTGGAGCAGGAGCGCGACCGCAGGGACTGAGCGCCCACGGCCCGCCCCCGCCCGGAGAGGAACAGCACGTGGAGTCCGAGCAGCAGCCCGAGCAGCAAGCGCTTTTCGAATGGTCGGACACGGCGCCGGAACCCGCGCGGCCGGCGAACACCGGGCACGGGGCGTTCCGGGACAGCCCCCAGGCGCGCAGGATGCTCGACGTGCGGGAGGTGTACGCCGAACCGGCCGCCCTCGACTCCCCGCGCGGGCAGCAGATCATGGCCGGACTGCCGGGTGTGCGGGTGACCGAGGTCGAAGGGCACTGGCGCATCCCCTCCCTGCACGGCAACGACGGCAACATCGCCCGGTGGGTCCGCATCAAGACCGACACGCTCGTACTCGGCGTCAAGCACAGCCTCACCACACGCCCCAACGGCAGATCGGCCGACTGGATCGCCCCCGGCCCCTCCAACGGCTGCGCGATGGCCTGCGCCTACTGCTACGTCCCCCGCCGCAAGGGGTTCGCCAACCCCATCACCCTGTTCACCAACATCGAGGCGATCGTGGCGCACGTACGGCGTCACGTACGGGTCCAGGGCCCCAAACCGGAACCCAACCAGTGCGACCCCGAGGCCTGGGTCTACGACATCGGTGAGAACGGTGACTGCTCCGTCGACGCCCTGGTCTGCGACAACACCGCGGATCTCGTCGCCGCGTTCCGCACCCTGCCGACGGCGAAGGCCTCCTTCGCGACCAAGTTCGTCAACCCCGACCTGCTCGCCCTCGACCCGCAGGGGCGTACCCGCGTGCGCTTCTCCGTCATGCCGCCCGAGGACGCCCGGCTCCTCGACATCCGCACCAGCCCCGTTCCCGAGCGGATCGCGGCGGCCGCGGACTTCCTCGACGCCGGGTACGAGGTCCACTTCAACCTCTCGCCCGTCGTGCTGCGCCCGGGGTGGCAGCGGGACTGGGCCGACCTGCTCACGCACCTCGACGACGTCCTGCCCGCCCGCGTGAAGGAGCAGGCCGCGGCGGAGATCATCATGCTGACCCACAACCAGTCGCTCCACGAGGTCAACCTCGGCTGGCACCCCCGTGCCGAGGACGTGCTGTGGCAGCCGGAGATCCAGGAGACCAAGCGCTCCCAGAACGGGGCCCTCAACGTCCGCTACGCCCTGGAGACCAAGCAGCGGGCCCTGACTCGACTGCGGGAACTGCTGGCAGCGCATGCGCCGTGGCTGCGGATCAGGTACGCCTTCTAAGGAAGATGCGGATCAGCGGTTCAGGTGGTTCAGGTGGTTCAGGCGGTTCCTGGTGACAGAGGGAGCAGCGCGATGCGGTTCCGGACGAGTGACCTCACGGGCCCCGGTTACGGCCGGCGCCGGCACGGCGGCGGTTTCCGCTACCTCGACACCAAGGGCCGGGCCCTGCCCGCCGGCCCGGAGACGCGGCGCGTACGTGATCTCGTCATCCCGCCGGCCTGGCAGGACGTGTGGATCTCGCCGTATCCGAACGGCCACATCCAGGCGGTCGGCACGGACGAGGCCGGCCGACGCCAGTACCTCTACCACCCTCTGTTCCGGGAGCGGCAGGAAGCGGCCAAGCACACGCGGATCCTGGAGGTGGGCGCGGCCCTGCCCGAGGTGAGACGGCAGGTCGGCAAGGGTCTCGAAGGCCAGGGCCTGAGCCGGGAGAGGGTTCTCTCGCTCGGTGTCCGCCTGCTCGACCTCGGCTTCTTCCGCGTCGGGGACGACCGGTACGCGAAGACCAACGAGTCCTACGGGCTGATCACCGTGCGGCGCCACCAGGTCACCTGCAGCCGGGGCGCGGTCGGCTTCGACTACGCGGCCAAGAGCGGCCGCCGCTACTGCCGCGAGATCGTCGACGCCCAGGCCTACACGGCCGTCCGGGCGCTGCTCCGCCGCGGCGACGACGACGATCACCTCTTCGCGTACTGGGAGTCGCGCCGCTGGCACCCGATCGACGCCGGTGACCTGAACGCGCACCTCCGCGGTCTCGCGGGCCTCGACATCACCAGCAAGGACTTCCGGACCTGGCACGCCACGGTGCTCGCGGCGGTCGCGCTCGCCGTGTCGGCCGACGTGGCGGGCACCTCGCCGAGCGCCAGGAGGCGGGCCTCCGCACGGGCGGTCAGCGAGGTCGCCGGCTACCTGGGCAACACACCGTCGGTCTGCCGGGCCTCCTACATCAACCCGCGCCTGTTCGAACTCTTCGACGAGGGAAGGACGATCGCCCCCGCTCTCGCGTCCCTGGGCTCCGTACCGGTGGCGGGCGCGCTGGCCACACAGCCGGTGGAGGAGGCGGTCCTTCGGCTGCTCAGCCGTTAGGCGCCGCGCCGCCGAAGTGCGCTGTGCCACGAGGGACCGGACAGTGGGGAAGGTCGTCCGTTGCGGGGGCCGAAGCAGAGGGAGCGTGTGGATCGTGGCGAAGGACAAGGACAAGGACAAGAAGCTCGGCAAGGGTGACAAGGTCGCCTGGAGCAGCCATGGGCAGACCGTCCCCGGCAAGGTGAAGAAGAAGATCACGGGCCGCGCCGAGGTGGCGGGCCGCACCGTCGACGCCTCGAAGGACGAACCACAGTACGAGGTCGAGAGCGACAAGTCCGGCCGCAACGCCGTCCACAAGCCCGGGTCGCTGCGCAAGAGGAGCAGCGGTTCATGAGTGGCGGCAGGACCGACACGGATCGGGCGGACACGGTCAAGGATTTCGGCGAGGCCGTCAACATGACGCCCGGCGCCCTTGAGAAGTGGCTGGACACGGACGACTCGAAGAGCGTGGGCCAGTCGGACGGCGACGGCGAGAGCGTGGGGCACGCCTCCGGGCGCCGTATCGTCCGCCTGCTGGAGAAGAAGAAGGCCGACCTGACGGACGACGACGTCGCCCATATGCGCAAGGTCGTCGGCTATGTGCACCGCCACCTCAAGCAGCGCCCTTCCGGTGATGTCACGAACACTCGGTGGCGCCACTCGCTGATGAACTGGGGCCACGACCCCAAGTCGTAGGCGCCGACGTAGCCGCAGGGGTCGTGGGACGACGATGCCCGGGCCGGTCCAGGTGGACCGGCCCGGGCATCGGCTTGCCCTCAACCCTCGGCGAACCGGGGGATCAGACCAGGTCGAAGCGGTCCGCGTTCGAGACCTTGACCCAGGCCGCGACGAAGTCCTTCACGAACTTCTCCTTCGCGTCGTCGCTCGCGTAGACCTCGGCGAGCGCGCGCAGCTCGGAGTTCGAGCCGAAGACCAGGTCGGCGCGGGTGCCGGTCCACTTGACCTCGCCGGTGGAGGCGTCCCGGCCCTCGAAGGCCGTCTGGTCGGCGGAGGTCGAGCTCCACGTCGTGCCCAGGTCCAGGAGGTTGACGAAGAAGTCGTTCGTCAGGGTCCCGGGGGTGTCCGTGAAGACGCCGTGCGAGGACTGGCCGTGGTTGGCGCCCAGGACACGCAGGCCGCCGACGAGGACGGTCAGCTCGGGGGCGCTCAGCTTGAGCAGGTTCGCCTTGTCGAGCAGCAGGAACTCGGCCGGCAGGCGGTTGCCCTTGCCGAGGTAGTTGCGGAACCCGTCGGCGGTCGGCTCCAGCGCGGCGAACGACTCGACGTCCGTCTGCTCCTGCGACGCGTCGGTGCGGCCCGGCGTGAAGGGCACCTCGATGTCGACGCCGCCGTCCTTGGCGGCCTTCTCGACGCCCGCCGCACCGGCGAGCACGATCAGGTCGGCGAGCGAGATCTGCTTGCCGCCCGTCCGCGCGGAGTTGAACGACTCCTGGACGCCTTCGAGGGTGCGCAGCACCGAGGCCAGCTGGTCGGGGTTGTTGACCTCCCAGCTGCTCTGCGGCTGCAGACGGATACGCGCGCCGTTGGCGCCGCCGCGCTTGTCGCTGCCACGGAAGGTGGAGGCGGACGCCCACGCGGTGGACACCAGCTCGGAGACCGTGAGGCCCGAGGCGAGGATCTGGCTCTTGAGCTCGGCGATGTCCGCCGCGTCGACCAGCTCGTGCGTGACCGCCGGGACCGGGTCCTGCCACAGCAGGGTCTCCTCCGGGACCTCCGGGCCGAGGTAGAGGGACTTCGGGCCCAGGTCACGGTGGGTGAGCTTGTACCAGGCGCGGGCGAAGGCGTCCGCGAACTGGTCGGGGTTCTCGTAGAAGCGGCGCGAGATCTGCTCGTACGCCGGGTCGAACCGGAGCGCGAGGTCGGCCGTCAGCATCTTCGGGGCGTGGCTCTTCGACGAGTCGTGGGCGTCCGGGATCGTGCCCGCGCCGGCGCCGTCCTTCGCCACCCACTGGTTGGCACCCGCGGGGCTCTGCGTCAGCTCCCACTCGTACTCGAACAGGTTCTTGAAGAAGCCGTTGCTCCACTGGGTGGGCGTGCTCGTCCAGGTGACCTCAAGGCCACTGGTGATGGTGTCGCCGCCCTTGCCGGTGCCGTAGCTGCTCTTCCAGCCCAGGCCCTGCTCCTCGAACGAGGCGGCCTCGGGGTCGTCGCCGACGCTCTCCGAGGGGCCCGCGCCGTGGGTCTTGCCGAAGGTGTGACCGCCCGCGATCAGGGCGACAGTCTCCTCGTCGTTCATCGCCATCCGGCGGAACGTCTCACGGATGTCGCGGGCCGAGGCCAGCGGGTCCGGGTTGCCGTTCGGGCCCTCGGGGTTGACGTAGATGAGGCCCATCTGGACGGCGCCGAGCGGGTTCTCCAGCTCACGGTCGCCCGTGTAGCGCTCGTCGGCGAGCCAGGTGGTCTCGGGACCCCAGTAGACGTCCTCGTCGGGCTCCCACACGTCGGCGCGGCCACCGGCGAAGCCGAAGGTCTCGAAGCCCATCGTCTCCAGGGCGACATTGCCGGTGAGGATCATCAGGTCGGCCCAGGACAGGTTCTGGCCGTACTTCTTCTTGACGGGCCACAGCAGACGGCGGGCCTTGTCGAGGTTGACGTTGTCCGGCCAGCTGTTCAGCGGCGCGAAACGCTGCTGGCCGGCGCCGCCGCCACCGCGTCCGTCACTGATGCGGTACGTGCCCGCGCTGTGCCAGGCCATACGGATCATGAGCGGCCCGTAGTTGCCGAAGTCGGCGGGCCACCAGTCCTGCGAGGTCGTCAGTACCTCGGCGATGTCACGTTTGACCGCGGGAAGGTCGAGGCTCTGGAACGCTTCCGCGTAGTCGAACTCCTCACCGAGGGGGTTGGAGACGGCGGGGTTCTTGGCAAGGATCTTCAGGTTGAGGCGCTCGGGCCACCACTGACGGTTGTCTCCGCCCTGGGTCGGGTGCGGGGCGCGACCGTGGGCGACCGGGCAGCCGCCCGACTCCTGCGGCTCAGGGTCCGTGACGATCGCGTCATGGTTCTCGGTCATGGGAAATCCTTCCGAACGGGTGGTTCGCATGCTCAGGAACTGAGGGTGGTGGAAGCGGTGGCACAGGAGGGGCACAGGCCCCAGTAGATGACCTCGGCCTCGTCGACCGAGAAGCCGTGGTCCTGCGACGCGGTGAGGCAGGGAGCGTGACCGGTCGCACAGTCGACATCGGCCACGACTCCGCACGACCGGCACACGAGGTGGTGGTGGTTGTCCCCGACGCGTCCCTCGAAAAGAGCCGGACTGCCGGGCGGTTCTATGCGCCGGACGAGTTTCGCCGTGGTCAGCGCGTGCAGCGCCTCGTACACGGCTTGAAGTGAGATGTGGCCCACGCGGGCCCGTACCTCGGTGGCGATCGCCTCGACACCGAGATGATCACCGTCCCGGACGGTTTCGAGCAGCGCGACACGGGCGGCCGTCACTCGCAGGCCGGCACCGCGCAGCTCCTCGGCGGTGGTCGGAGTCCTGGATGCGGTCATGGACCCAACCTACTGACATAAACACGAACAGTTCAAGTAAATGAACGGTACAGGTTTAGGTGCGTGGGCCTGGTGTGCCGTTCACCGTCCGGTGGGTGTATCGGCGCAGGTCAGTAGTGGCCTTGTCCCGCAAGGGCCGTGGCTCGGTAGGGGCGGCGATTCGCTCTGCGGGCCCGGTGGGGGCCGGCCGCGCGGTTCCCGCGCTCCTGAAGGGCGCGGTACGGGCCGGGCTCAGTAGACGTCGCGGACGTACCGCTTGTCCGACGCGAGCTGCTTGACGTAGGCGGCGGCCTCGGCCTCGCTCAGCCCGCCGTGGGTGACCGCGATGTCCCGCAGGGCCCGGTCGACGTCCTTCGCCATACGGGAGGCGTCGCCGCAGACGTAGAAGCGCGCGCCGTCCTGGAGCCACGACCACAGTTCCGGCCCGTGCTCGCGCAGCCGGTCCTGGACGTAGACCTTGGCGCGCTGGTCGCGGGAGAACGCGGTGTCCAGCCGGGTGAGGGTGCCGTCGGCCAGGAAGCCGCCGAGCTCCTCCTCGTAGTAGAAGTCGGTCGCCCGGTGCTGCTCGCCGAAGAACAGCCAGTTCCGCGCCCGGTGGCCGAGGGCCCGCCGCTCCTCCAGGAAGCCGACGAAGGGCGCGACCCCGGTGCCGGGCCCGACCATCACCATGGGCGTCGCCGGATCCGCCGGGGGCCTGAAATGCGGGGAGCGCTGTACGAACACCGGTACCGGCGTGCCCGGTTCGGCGTCGGCGAGGAACGGTGAGCAGACACCGCCGCGGGCCCGTCCGCCGAGGTTCTCGTACCGCACGACGGAGACCGTCAGTGACACGAGGTGGGGGTCGGTGAGCGGGCTGGACGATATGGAGTACAGGCGGGGCCGGAGGCGCTTCAGGACTCCGGCCCACTCCTGGGCACTCGCCCGCACGGGGTGCTCGGCGAGCACGTCGACGGCCTGCCGCCCCCAACTCCACTTGGCGAGACCGTCCTTGTTGTCAGGACGCAGCAGCCTCTTCAACTCCCGGTTGTCACCGGTGCGTTCGGAGACGAAGCGCAACAGGTCGGGGGAGATCCTGGTGATGTCGAGATGCCGTCCGAGAGCGTCGGCGACGGACGTGTGGCCAACTCCGCCGATCTCCAAGGCGGTTGAGGCGTCGAGCCCGGCCACCTCCAGCCATTCGGCCACCAGTGCGGGCGAGTTGAGCGGCCGGACCCCGAGCGCGTCCCCGGCCTCGTACGTCAGCGGGGTGTCGCCGCCCCGGGTGTCGAAGGTGAACCGGCGAACCTCCTTGCCCGCGCCGGGCAGGCTGAGCAGCCGGTTCCCGACGAGCCGCGCGGTGACGGCGGCGGGCTTTCCCGACGGGGCGGGGGCCGGTGCGGCAACGGGTGCCCCGGTGGGCTCCTGACCGGGTGCGAGCGCGCTGACCACCTGGTCGAGCCAGGCCTGAGCGGACGGCTCGTAGTCCGGCTCGCAGTCCGTACGCGGAGCGAGCCGGACCCCGCCCAGCTCGTCCAGCCGCTGGTCGAGCCGGCGGCCGTGCCCGCAGAAGTCGTCGTACGAGGAGTCGCCGAGGGCCAGCACCGCATAGCGCACGCCGTCCATGCGGGGCGGCTCGGGCAGGTCCAGGGCGGCCCAGAAACCCGAGCCGTTGTCGGGCGCGTCCCCGTCGCCGAACGTACTGGTGATGAGCAGCAGATCCGCGCCCGGCGGCAGCGCGCGCGGGTCGGCGTCGTCCATGCCGACGAGCGTGGCCTTGTGGCCGGTGGCGGTGAGCTTCTCGGCGGCCACGAACGCGAACTCCTCGGCGTTGCCGGTCTGCGAGGCCCACAGGACGACGACTTCGCGGAGGGGGGTGGCGGGGGTGATGGCCCGCGGGGTGTCCGCCGCTCGCGAGTACATTCCGGCGAGCACACCGTTCACCCAGAGCGCGTGATCCGGGTCGAAGGGCGCGTCCGGCGGAAGCACGGGCACACCGGCAGCACCGGCGGGAAGCCCGGCGAGAAAGCCTGTGAGGTACTGACGCTCGCAGGAGGAGAGGACGGGCGGAGCACTCGGCTCCAGCCCGAAGACGCTCCCGGCGGCACCGATGATCGCAGCCCCTCCGGCCGCCGTACTCTCAGCCCTTCCGGCGTTTGAGGAGCGGGGGTCTGGGGGCAGCGCCCCCAGCGGGGAGGAAACCCGAGTCACAGCCACCGCACACACCTTCAGCTCCGGCTGAAAAGACACAGGATCAACGGCGTCACTGGTGACGGCATTGACGCTCAGATACTCCCCGAACAGGTCGTTCCAGTGGAACGGCGCGAACAGACACCCCACTTGCACCCGGTCCGTCACGACCGCGGGCAGCACGGCCCGCCCCCGCCGCGAGGCGACCTCGACGCGGTCCCCGTCACTCACACCGAGCACGGCCGCGTCCTTGGGGTGCACCTCCACGAACGGCCCGGGATCGAGCTTGTTGAGCTTGGCCACCCGCCCCGTCTTGGTCAGGGTGTGCCACTGGTGCTGGAGCCGACCGGTGTTCAGCACGAACGGGAAGTCGTCGTCGGGCAGTTCGGCGGCCGGCATGTGCGGCCGGGCATGGAACACGGCCCGCCCGCTCGCCGTGGGGAAAACGGGGCCGCCCGACTCCACGTACCGGATCGGGTTCCGGTCGGGCCCCTCCTCGTCCGCGGCCGGCCACTGCACGGACGTGCCCCGCAGCCGCTCGTACGTGACACCCCGCAGGTCCCACCCGGTCTTCGGGTTCCAGGCGCGCTTGATCTCCTCGAAGACCTCCTCCGCGCTCTCGTACGAGAACCCCTTCTCGTATCCCATCTCGCAGGCCACGCGCGCGATGAGCCGCCAGTCCGCGAGTGCCTCGCCGGGCGGGTCGACGGCGGGCCGGGCGAGCGTGAGGTTGCGCTCGCTGTTGACGAGGACGCCCTCGGTCTCGGTCCACATCGCGGCGGGGAGCACGACATCGGCGTACGCGTTGGTCTCGGTCTCGGCGAACACGTCCTGCGTGACGACGAATTCGGCCGCTTCGAGGCCTTCGATGACGGTCCGGCGGTTGGCCATCGAGGCGACGGGGTTGGTGCAGATGATCCAGCAGGCCTTGATCTCGCCGTCGGCCATCCTCCGGAACATCTCGACGGTGCCCTTCCCGGCCCCGTCGGCCCGGAGGGTGTCGGGCGGCAGCTCCCACAGTTCCTCGACGAAGGCACGCTCGTCGTCGACGAGCACGGACCGCTGTCCGGGCAGACCGGGACCCATGTAACCCATCTCGCGGCCGCCCATGGCGTTGGGCTGCCCGGTGAGGGAGAAGGGCCCGGACCCCGGACGGCAGATCGCGCCGGTCGCGAGATGCAGGTTGACCAGGGCGTTCGTGTTCCAGGTGCCGTGCGTGGACTGGTTGAGGCCCATGGTCCACAGGCTCATCCACTCGCCGGCCTCGCCGATCAGCCGCGCGGCCGCACGGATGTCGTCCTCCGGGATGCCGGTGAGCTCTGCGACGGCGGCGGGCGGGTAGTCGGCGAGGAAGCCGGGCATGGCGTCCCAGCCCTCCGTGCGGTCCGCGATGAAGCCGGGGTCCGTGTGCCCGTTCTCGTGCAGCAGGTACAACAGCCCGTTCAGCAGGGCGAGATCCGTACCCGGCTTGATCCGCAGGTACAGATCGGCCTTGTCGGCGGTGGCGGTGCGCCGCGGGTCGACGACGATCACCTTCGCGCCCGCCGACCTCACCCGGTCCATCATCCGCAGGAACAGGATCGGATGGCAGTCGGCCATGTTGGAGCCGATGACGAGGAAGACGTCCGCCTTCTCGAAGTCCTGGTACGAGCCGGGCGGCCCGTCGGCCCCCAGTGACAGCTTGTAGCCGGCGCCCGCGCTCGCCATGCACAGCCGGGAGTTCGACTCGATCTGGTTCGTCCGCACGAAGCCCTTGGCCAGCTTGTTCGCCAGGTACTGGGCCTCCAGGCTCATCTGCCCCGAGACGTAGAAGGCGAAGGCGTCGGGGCCGTGCTCGTCGACGACCGCGCGCAGCCGCCGCGCGGTCTCGGCGATCGCCGCGGCCACGGGCGCCGGTTCCGGCTCGGTCCCGCGGTCCGTCCGTACGAGCGCGGTGGAGAGCCGTCCGGGAGCCGCCAGCATGTCCGCGGTGGTCGCCCCCTTGGTGCACAGCCGCCCGCGGTTCGCCGGGTGCGCCTTGTCCCCGGACGCCTTCAGGACCGTACGCCGCCCGTCGGGGCCCATCCCGATGTCGAGGACCATGCCGCAGCCGACGCCGCAGTACGAGCAGACCGTGCGAACCTGGGACGTGGGGGAGGTCGTGCTCACACGCTGCCTTTCTCCGGCTTTCACGGGGCTCCGACTGTACGAATTGCCCGTTACGCCTGTGTCACGTGGCGCGATCATGAGGGGTTACACCCGTCACACAGTGCTGGCAGGCCCGGTGTGAGGGCCCCGAATCGTTACGGTCTGTCGGCTGCGGACCGTGTCGCATTGGGCCGAACGGGTGACCATGCGCAACAATGGCCGCTGCAGCCAACCAGCACGACGCTGCGGGCAATCAGCACGATTCAGGGCACGACAGGGCGGGGGGAGCCGGTGAACAGCCACGACGTCACCGATGAACAGTGGGAAGGGCTCGCCCAGGTAGTTCCTCTGCGCGGCCGCGACGCCTGGCCGTCGGCGGTGGGCCATCGGGCGCTCCCCGACGCGGAGACAGAGACGCGGCGCCGCTTCGTGGTGCTGCGGATCAACATCTTCGCGGACGCCCGCGAGGTCGCCGAGACCCTGATGGCCGGTATCCCGGTCCTCCTGGACCTCACCAGCGCCGAGACGGACGTCGCCAAGCGCGTACTCGACTTCAGTACGGGAGTGGTCTTCGGCCTCGCGAGCGGGATGCACCGGGTCGACAAGAACGTCTTCCTGCTGACGCCGCCGGGGACCGAGGTCGCGGGACTGATGCAGGGGGCCGGGATCCCCGGCGTGTGACGTTCCCGGCGCGGACGGTTTTTGGCGCGGACGTTCTCGGCGTGGGCCTTACCGGCAACCGCTGGGACCGGATCCCCCGATCGTAGGAAGGTCCGCGGACGAAACGGTTCGGCCTCGCGGCGGAGTCCTACCGTCCGGATATGACCGTGTCTCCCCGCCCTCCTGAGGGCGAAAAGATCACGCCGTTCCCCGCGCCCCTGACGGGGCCGGGTTCGTCGTGGCTCATCAGGGGCGCGGGGCGCGACGCGGCCGGCCGCGACGGAGCCGCGGACTCCCGCGAGCCCCAAGCGGAGGCGCACCCGTTTCGTCCGGACCGGCCGAGCGTCACCGAACTGAGGCTGTCCGCGTTCGCCGCCCACCGCGGCGCCGGATTCCCGCTGGGCCCCCTCAGCCTCTTCTCCGGGCCCAGCGGCAGTGGAAAATCGAGCGCCCTGCACGCGTACGAGGCACTGGCCCGGCTCGGCGGCGGAGCCGAACTGGCCGAGGTGTTCCCGGACCCGGCCGCCTGTGTGCCCGAGCGGGCCCGGCCCGACGCCCAGCGGCGCCGCGGGTTCCGTATCGGCTGTACGGCGGACGGCCCCGAGGGCCCCGTACGGCTCGACGTGGCCGTGCAGGCCGAGCCCGAACTGCGCATCGCGGGCGAGCGGTTGACCGCCGGCGGGCTCACCCTGCTGGAGACGGCTCTGCGGGACCCGAGCCGCAGGGCGGTGCAGGCGGCCTGGCACACCGCGGGCTCGTCCGCGGTGACGAGGGCGCCGCTGCCCGACGACCGGCTCGGCACCGCGCTCCTGCCACTGCGGGTCGCGGGCCGGACGGACGGCCAGCGCCGAGTCCTCGCCGCCGCCGAGCAGATGGTGGTCGCCCTGCGCTCGGTCTTCGTCTGCGACCCGCTGCCCCGCTCCATGCGCACCGACGTGCCGCTCGGCGCGGGCCGGCTGCTGCGTGGCTGCGACAACCTCGCCGAAGTGCTGTGGCGTACGCGCTCCGAGTGCGGGCGGCGGCACGGGCTGCTGGTCGACGCGGTACGGGCGGGCTGTGCGGGCCCGGTGCGCGACGTCCTGGCGGAGATCGCGAGCGGTGGGTCGGACGCCACCGTCCGGGCGCTGCTGGACCGGGGGGACGGTCTGCGGACACCGCTCGGGCGGCTGGGGAACGGGGAGTTGCGGTATCTCGCGCTGGCCCTGGTGCTGCTCACCGGGCCCGGCGTGCTGGAGGTCGACCTGGCGGGGGAGGTGCCCGCGGCGCTGCAGACGCTCACCGTGCTCGTCGACGGTTTCGACCGCGATCTGGACGCACGGCAACGGGAAGGGCTCGTACGGCTGGCGGCCCGGATGTGCGAGCGCGGGCACATCCGGCTGGTGGGGGCCGTGAGCGACGCGTCCTGGGCGGCGGGGGTGGGTGGGGTGACGGTGGTAGACCTTGAACCGTGACCGAACTTGATGTGTCGACACTGCAGCGCCGGCTGACCGCGTTCGCCGAGGCGCGGAACTGGCAGCCCTATCACACGCCCAAGAACCTCGTCGCCGCGCTCAGCGTGGAGGCGTCCGAACTCGTCGAGATCTTCCAGTGGTTGACGCCCGAGGAGTCGGCCCGGGTGATGGACGACCCGGAGAAGGCGCCACGCGTGGCGGACGAGATCGCGGACGTGCTCGCGTACTTGCTCCAGTTGTGCGAGGTGCTCGGGGTCGACGCCCTGGCCGCGCTCGACGCGAAGATCGACCGGAACGAGCGGAGGTTCCCGGTGGGGGAGTGACTTGATCGCGGCCGGCTGCCGTCGCCCGGCCGCAGCCGGATCGCGGCTGTCGTCATCCGATTGCCGCGATCCGGCTGCGGCCGTCCGGCCGCCGTCATCTGCCTGGCTCTGCCAACTTCACCAACTGTGCCCAACTCCCCGACTGCGCAAGGGAAAACGAACCAACAGTTCCGATTGTCACTCTCCGGAGTTGTCGATCTATCAGAATTCGATTCCGTGTCCGCAGATTTCAGACTTCCTCTGGCTTTTCGTCCCGAGGCACCTCACTCTGGGTAGTGGCAGGCGGAGTTCGGGTAGGCGTGTGCACAACACGTCGGGACAGACGGGGACAGCGCATGGATGCGGTGCGGCTCATCGGCGCGAGCAGGTGTGCCCTGATGCAGAGCGGCGACGCCTCCGAGACCATGGCGGAGGCCTGGCAGGCCTCGGCCCTCGCCCAGGCGATAGGCAGTCGCCTGGCCGTGTCCGGACCTCCCGAACTACGGGGCGAGGCACTGGGGTTGACGGAGCTGGCCGGCCGGGGGTGCGGGGTGCTGGACGCTCCGGCGCTCGATGTCAGCGACTTACGGGCCGCGCAGCTGACCGAGCTCGGTGACGCCCGGGGGGCGCTTCTCGAACTCGGGGGGTTGCTCGGTGAGGTCGGGATCGTCCTCGTCGGCATAGCCTGCGCGGCTGCGGACGAGGCGACGTACTGGCAGTGCATGGAGGCCATCGACGCGGCGGACGAGTCGCGGGACCGGGTGCTGGAGATGTTGCGAAGACTCGCGGTGCGGGATCAGGGGGCGGCGGCGGGGTAGGGGGCGGGGTGTTTTTCGCCCCCGCCGCCCCTACCCTCCCCCATCGTCACTGCATGGGGCTGCGCCCCTCGCCCCCGTATCGCGCTGCGCGCTCGTCCTCAAACGCCGGACGGGCTGGAAGGTCCTCGGCCGCCGGCCCCCGAGGCAGGGACGGGTAGGGGCGGCGGGGGCGAGGGGAATCAGGGGCGGTCGGACGGGTCGGTCGGGGCCGGCTGGTGGGGGCCGGACTGCTGGAGGTCGGCGTCGAGTTGTGACAGGTCCGCGTTGAGCGCCGCCATCAACTCCTCCATCTGCTGCAGCAAACCCTTCGGCTGCGACGAGGGAACAGTTTCCTGGGACATGACGGCCTCCTCGGCCTACACCCTCCCGCGCCGGGGAGCGGCGGACGCCGGCCGGTCCGGGTCCGCCCGAGCCAACGATCACCGCACAGGCGGGTCACTGCCGCGGACCCGCGCCGTGCGCGAGGTTGACGGATTTCACCCGACCGGGGACACGGGCCACCGGCGGTACCGATGGCGCCCGACGGTGTCCGACCGTGCAGGATGGAGGCATGGATCTTCGAATCTTCACCGAGCCCCAGCAAGGGGCGACCTACGACACCCTGCTCGCCGTGGCGAAGGCCACCGAGGACCTCGGCTTCGATGCCTTCTTCCGCTCGGACCACTATCTGCGCATGGGGTCCGTGGACGGCCTCCCCGGCCCGACGGACGCCTGGATCACCCTCGCCGGACTCGCCCGCGAGACCAAGCGGATCCGCCTCGGCACACTGATGACCGCCGGTACCTTCCGCCTGCCCGGCGTCCTGGCGATCCAGGTCGCCCAGGTCGACCAGATGTCCGGCGGCCGGGTCGAACTGGGCCTGGGCGCAGGCTGGTTCGAGGAGGAGCACAAGGCGTACGGCATCCCGTTCCCGAAGGAGAAGTTCGCCCGCCTGGAGGAGCAGCTGGCGATCGTCACCGGGCTGTGGGAGACCAAGGCCGGCGAGACCTTCACCTACGACGGCACCTACTACCAGCTCACCGACTCGCCCGCGCTGCCCAAGCCCGCGCAGTCCAGGGTGCCGGTGCTCATCGGCGGCCACGGGGCGTCCCGTACACCTCGTCTCGCGGGCCGGTACGCGGATGAGTTCAACATGCCTTTCGCGTCCGTCGACGACAGTGAGCGGCAGTTCGGCCGGGTGCGGGCCGCCGCGGAGCAGGCCGGCCGCAAGGGCACCGACCTCGTCTACTCCAACGCGCTCGTCGCCTGTGTGGGCAAGGACGACGCCGAGGTGGCCCGCCGGGCGGCGGCGATCGGCCGTGAGGTGGACGAGCTGAAGGCCAACGGCCTGGCGGGTTCCCCGGCCGAGGTCGTCGACAGGATCGGCCGTTTCGCGGAGATCGGTTCCCAGCGGATCTACCTCCAGATCCTGGACCTCGACGATCTGGACCACCTGGACCTCATCTCCTCCCAGGTCCAGTCCCAGCTCTGAGCGACAGTGCCCCGCCTGTGCCCGTCCGTCCGCTCCCCGGCGGGGCCCCGCATCGTCAACGCTCGGCGAGCAGACCCGCGTCGTGCGCCAGCACAGCGGCCTGTACGCGGTTGGCGCACCCGGTGCGGGTCAGGATCCTGCTGATGTGCGCCTTGACAGTGCCGGCGCTCAGATACAGCCGGGCGGCGATCTCCGTGTTGGACAGACCGGTGCCCAGCAACCGCAGCACATCCCGTTCGGCCGGGGTCAGTTCATCGGTCCTGCGCAGGGCGGCCTCGGTGTCGCGGCCGGACCGTATCTGCCGTTCCAGCAGCCGGCGGGTGATGCGGGGCGCCAGGACCGGTTCACCGTCGGCGGCGAGCCGCACGGCGCGGATCAGCTCGGCGGGGCCGGTGTCCTTGAGGAGGAAGCCGCTCGCCCCGGCCCGCAGGGCACGCGTCACGCTCGCCTCCTCGCCGAACGCCGTCAGCATCACTGTGCAGGTGCGGGGCGAGAGCCGGGCGATGTCCTCGGCGGCCGCGATCCCGTCCGTGCCCGGCATCCGGAGGTCGAGCAGGGCCACATCGATGTCCTGGGCGCGGCACGCCGCGACGGCTTCCAGGCCGTCGCCCGCCTCGGCCACCACCTCGATGTCCTCGGCGTTCTCCAGGATCAGCCGGATTCCGGCACGCATCAGCGCCTCGTCGTCGGCGACCAGAACTCGGATCATCGGCTCATCTTAGGGTCGCTGTCATCAGCAGGAACAAGAGGAAGCCCACGGTCGGCAGGACCACGAGCACCGCCGCGCAGCCCGCTCCGAGGACGCGCGGCCAGGTCAGGACCTCGTCCGAGCCCGGAAGCGGCGACCGGCTCCAGTCCTGCGAAGGTTGCGCTGTCTGCGCTGTCTGCGCTGTCTGTGCGGCTTGTGCCGCTTGTGTGGTCGCGGGCCCTGCGGGCCCTGCGGGCGCGGGCCCCGCGGGCACGCCTCCGCCGGACTGGGGCGGCAGCCAGGCCGCCACGCGGAAACCGCCGTTCGTCAGGGGACCCGCCTCGAACCCGCCGCCGAGCAACGAGATCCGCTCCTGAAGACCGGCCAGCCCACTGCGGGTTCCGCCCCGGGAAGGGTCCTCCGTACGCGGCACGCCGTTGGTGACGGACACCTCGATCCCGCCGCCCGCGTTCCTGACCTCCACCCGGGCGGGCGCGCCGGACGCGTGTTTCAGGACGTTCGTCAGTCCTTCGCGGACCACCCGGTGGATGGCCTGGCGGGTGCGGTCGCCCAGCACCGCCGAGTCGGGCACGGACCAGTCGAGTTCGAAGTCGCCGCCCGTCCGCCGGGACTCCGCCACCAGAGCCGTGACGTCCTCCCGCGTACCCCGCTCGCTCCCGGACCCGTCCGCCCTGTTCGCCCGGTCCGCCACGTCCGTCATGTCCGCGTGGCGCAGCACTCCGAGGATCTCGCGCAGTTCCTCCATGGCCGTGCCGGCGGTCGTGCGCAGCAGCTCCGCCTGCCCGGAGAGGGGAGGCGACTGGCGCGCGGCGGCGAGTTCCAGTGCCCCGGCGTGCATCGAGATCAGGCTCAGCCGGTGTCCCAGGAGATCGTGCATCTCACCCGCGATCCGGTTGCGTTCCTCCAGCCGGGCGGCCGAGGCGCTCAGCGAACGGGCCTGTTCCAGATAGGCGTTGCGTTCCCGCAGCAGGTTCACCAGGAGTCGGCGCCGCCCCAGCAGGGTCCCGGCGAGGGCGGGGAGCAGGAGGAGCAGCACCGAGTTGACCGCGCTGCCCGCCAGTTCCTCCGCCAGGTCCTCCCACCGGGGGATCGCCCGGACGACGGTCAGCACGCCCACGACGGCGCACGCCGTCCAGGCGACCTGCCACGCGCGCCGCGTCGGAGCGATACGCCGGGTGGCGGACAGCATGATCAGAGCCACCGGCGCCAGCGTCCATATGTTGTGACCCACCAGCAGCACGGACACGCACAGGACCGCGGCGACCGGCCGGCCCCGCCGCGCGGCGACGATCAGCGTCGCCCACAGAGCTTCGAGCACCGCCAGGACGGGCCGGTCCGGCGGCACCAGCAGCAGCGGTATCAGCCCTAGGGCGGCGGTGAGGACGCACAGCAGCGCCTCGGCGAGGACCGTACGGCGCGGAACGGTACGCACGGCGGCCCGGCTCCGGGCCGCCGCGTGCCGTATCCGCCGAGACACGTCGGACACCTGACTCATGATCACTCCTGCTCCTGCCCCCACTCCTGCCCCACCCCTGCCCTGCTCCTGCCTCGCTCCCACTCCGGATCCCGAACGCTGCCGTCATGCGCCCGGATGCTGCTGTCACGCGCCCGAACGCTGCTGTCACGGCTGTCACGCGCCTGGACGCAGTCGCAGTCGCAGCTCCGCCCGCAGGGCCGCGGTGTCCACCCGACCGCCCGCCCGCAGCAGCCGTACGACCGTGCCCTCGCCCTCGCCCTCGCTCTCGGCCCCGGCTCCGACCCCGGCCTCCGCCTTCGCCTTCGCCGAGGGTTCGTCGAGGAGTGCGGCCAGCAGGTGGACCGTACCCACCGTGGGGGAGCGGTGCTCGGCCGCGGTGAGCTGGGCGACCGCCATCACCTTGTGGGAGGCGGCGGAGAGCCGAACGTCGGTGGCATCGGCGATATCAGCTGCATCCACATCCGGCGCCGGATCGGAGGCGATCGCCGCGAGGGTCAGCGGAGCCTGCCGCACCCCGTGACGGCGCAGCAGGGCCGCGGCGGAGTTGGCCGCCGCGAGGTCCCCGGGAAGCGACCGTCCGGCGACGGACAGGGCCCGGTCCAGGGCCAGTACACCCAGCAGGAGATCCACGGGTTCGGCCGCGGCGCGCCCGCACCGTACCGCCTGCCGTACGGCCTCGACGGACACCGCGAACAGGACCGGCGAGCCGTTCTGGGCGGCTCCCGCGGTCCATGACGTGAACGCGCGGCTCAAGGGGTTGCCGGACTTGCCCAGAGTCCCGGCCCGGCGGAGCAGGGTGACGCCGCGGGACTCCGGTCCCTCGCTCCGCGCCGGGTCGTCGGAGCGCAGCGCGTCGAGCGCCGTCGCCGCGTCGGCCGGGTCCAGGCCCCGCAGCAGCAGCGCCTCACGGGCCCGCCCGCCGGGCAGGTCCACCAGGGCCCGCGCCACGTGCCGGCAGCGCACCGAGATCGTCCCCTCGGCGCGGGCCGCCTCGATCGCGAGCAGCAGACAGGTACGCAGCGCCCCGCTCATCGCGGGCACCACCGGCGCCCGGTCGCCGCGCGGGGCGGATGCGCGCGAGCCGAGTCCGAGACGCCACCGCGCCTCGCGCCAGGCGGTGTCGACCTCGGCCGCGTCGGATTCGGCCGCGTCGGCCTCGGTCGAGTCGAAAGAGACCGCGTCGAGATAGGCCGCGTCGGCGAAGGGCGCGTCGCCGCTCGTGTCGTCGTCGCTCGCCCAACCATGGCCCGCCCGGCCGGAGATCAGCCCGCTGAGCGCACCGGCCCGGCGCATGCCCGGGGCGATCGCCGCCCCGGCGTCCGTGTCCCCCATGACGAGCGCGGCCAGCACGGTCTCGGTACCCACGGCCGTCGCCTCGCGCCTGACCGCGCCACGCAGTGCTTCCACGAGCAGGTCCATGACGTCGGGCTCCAGTTCCGTGGTCGCCCCGGTCGTCGTTCGCTGATCCATCGAATGGTCCCCTCGGGATGCGGTGGCCTGCGGTGGCCCTCCGTGGTCTCTGGTGCGAACGACGCTAGGCGCGCACCCCCGAGCACCGCGTCGGCCGACTGTCCAACCCCGCGGTCCGAACGGCCAGGGAAAGGAACCTGGGCAAGAACCCGGTCAAGGAAAATGCCTGCGTGCGACGGCGATGTCCGCTGTACGTTGGGCGGGCGCGCCGACACGGCAGGTTCCCGCAGTTCAGAAGACGTTTTGAGGCAGATCAGTGTTCCTTGCGATCAGTACCACCGGCGCCCCGGAGCGCCCCGCGACCGACCTCGGCTACCTGCTGCACAAGCATCCCGACAAAACGCAGGCGTTCTCGACCTCCTACGGCGAGGCCCACGTCTTCTACCCGGAGGCGAGCGCCGAGCGCTGCACGGCGGCGCTGCTCCTGGAGCTCGACGCGGTGGCACTGGTCCGGCGCGGCAAGGGCAAGGGCCGCGGCGGAGCACCGGACGCGGCCCTCGCGCAGTACGTCAACGACCGCCCGTACGCGGCGTCCTCGCTGCTCGCCGTGGCGCTGAGCAGCGTCTTCTCCAGCGCCATGAAGGGCACCTGCCAGGCGAAGCCGGAACTGCCCGCACGCCCGCTGCCCCTGCGCGTCGAGGTGCCCGCACTGCCCGCCCGCGGCGGCGCCGATCTCGTACGCGCGCTCTTCGAGCCGCTCGGGTGGGCGGTGAGCGCGGAACCGGTGGCGCTGGACACCGAGTTCCCGCAGTGGGGCGACTCGCGGTACGTGAGCCTCGTACTCGAAGGTGAGCAGCGCCTCGCCGACGCGTTGCGGCACCTGTACGTCCTGCTGCCGGTGCTCGACGACGCCAAGCACTACTGGGTCTCCTCCGACGAGGTGGACAAGCTGCTGCGGGCCGGGGAGGGCTGGCTGCCGGACCACCCGGAGCAGAAGCTGATCACCAGCCGCTATCTGTCGCGCCGCTGGTCGCTCACCCGGCAGGCCATGGAGCGGCTGGAACTCGTACGGCTCGCCGAGACGGACGACAGCGCGGTCGAGGAGATCGACAACGCCGTCGACGAGCGGACGGACACCGAGGAGGCCCCCGTACCGCTCGCCGTCCGGCGGCGGGACGCGATCGTCGCCGCGCTGCGGGCGGCCGACGCCGCCCGGGTGCTCGATCTCGGCTGCGGACAGGGCCAGTTGGTGCAGGCGCTGCTGAAGGACACGCGCTTCTCCGAGATCGTCGGGGTCGACGTGTCGATGCGGGCCCTCATCATCGCCTCGCGGCGGCTCAAGCTGGACCGGATGGGGGAGCGGCAGGCCGAGCGCGTCAAGCTCGTCCAGGGCTCGCTCGCGTACACCGACAAGCGGCTCAAGGGGTACGACGCCGCCGTGCTGAGCGAGGTCGTCGAGCACCTCGACCTGCCTCGGCTGCCCGCCCTGGAGTACGCGGTGTTCGGCTCCGCGCGCCCCAGGACCGTCATCGTGACGACACCGAACGTCGAGTACAACGTCCGCTGGGACACCCTCCCGGCCGGCCATGTCCGGCACAGCGACCACCGCTTCGAGTGGACACGTGAGGAGTTCCGGGCCTGGGCGGGCACGGTGGCCGAACGGCACGGCTACGGCGTGGAGTTCGTACCGGTCGGACCCGACGACCCCGAGGTGGGACCCCCGACCCAGATGGCCGTTTTCACCATGACCACCACGACCACCGCAACCGCCACGCACGCGAGGACCACCACGACCGCCAAGGGCGCGAGCGACACGAAGGAGGAGAAGGCCGCATGAGTGCCGACAACGCAACCACCACGTCCGATGGCTCCAGGGCGCGTACGCTGCCCGTGACCGACCTCTCCCTCGTCGTGCTGATCGGCGCGTCCGGCTCGGGCAAGTCCACCTTCGCCCGTAAGCACTTCAAGCCGACCGAGGTGATCTCGTCGGACTTCTGCCGGGGCCTCGTCGCCGACGACGAGAACGACCAGAGCGCGAGCACGGATGCCTTCGACGTCCTGCACTACATCGCGGGCAAGCGGCTCGCGGCGGGCCGGCGCACCGTCGTGGACGCGACCAGCGTGCAGTCGGAGAGCCGCAAGCAGCTGATCGACCTCGCCAGGAAGCACGACGTGCTGCCCATCGCCATCGTGCTCGACGTGCCCGAGGAGGTGTGCGCCGAGCGCAACGCCTCACGCACCGACCGCGCCGACATGCCGCGCCGCGTCATCCAGCGGCACATCCGCGAACTGCGGCGCTCCCTGCGCCAGTTGGAGCGTGAGGGCTTCAGGAAGGTGCACATCCTGCGGGGTGTGGAGGAGGCCGAGACCGCCGAGGTCCGCACCGAGAAGCGGTACAACGACCTGACCCACCTCACCGGCCCGTTCGACATCATCGGCGACATCCACGGCTGCGCCTCCGAACTGGAGTCGCTGCTCGGCAAGTTGGGCTATGACGACGGCGTGCACCCCGACGGTCGTACGGCCGTGTTCGTCGGCGACCTCGTCGACCGCGGCCCGGACTCCCCGGGCGTCCTGCGCCGGGTGATGTCCATGGTCGGCTCGGGCAACGCCCTGTGCGTACCGGGCAACCACGAGAACAAGTACGGCCGCCACCTGAAGGGCCGCAAGGTCCAGCCCACCCACGGCCTCGCCGAGACCATCGCGCAGATGGAGGGGGAGAGCGACGAGTTCAAGCAGCAGGTACGGGAGTTCGTGGACGGGCTCGTCAGCCACTACGTCCTCGACGGCGGCGGCCTCGTCGTCTGCCACGCGGGCCTGCCGGAGAAGTACCACGGCCGTACGTCGGGCCGGGTGCGCTCGCACGCGCTGTACGGCGAGACCACCGGCGAGACCGACGAGTTCGGGCTGCCCGTGCGTTACCCGTGGGCCGAGGACTACCGGGGCCGGGCGGCGGTCGTCTACGGCCACACACCCGTGCCGGAGGCCACCTGGCTGAACAACACCATCTGCCTGGACACCGGAGCCGTGTTCGGCGGCAAGCTCACCGCGCTGCGCTGGCCGGAGCGCGAACTCGTCGACGTACCGGCCGAGCGGGTCTGGTACGAGCCGGTCAGGCCGCTGGCCTCCGAGGCGCCGGGCGGTCACGAGGGACGGCCGCTCGACCTCGCGGACGTGCACGGCCGCCGGGTCGTCGAGACCCGGCACGCGGGGCGGGTCGCCGTGCGCGAGGAGAACGCGGCCGCGGCCCTGGAGGTCATGAGCCGCTTCGCCGTGGACCCGCGCCTGATGCCGTACCTGCCGCCGACGATGGCACCCACCGCCACCTCGCGGGTCAAGGGATACCTGGAGCACCCCGCCGAGGCCTTCGAGCAGTACCGGGCCGACGGGGTCGCGCGGGTCGTGTGCGAGGAGAAGCACATGGGGTCGCGGGCGGTGGCGCTGGTGTGCCGGACCGCGGAGACCGCACGCGGGCGGTTCGGATCGACGGCCGGGGTCACCGGGGCGCTCTACACCCGTACGGGCCGCCCCTTCTTCTCGGGTTCGGCGGATTCGGCGGCTTCCGGGGAGGGTTCGGCGGCGGGGGTCTCCCTCACCGAGGAGATCCTCGGGCGGGTGCGGGCCGCCGTCACGGAGGCCGGCCTGTGGGAGGAACTGGAGACGGACTGGGTACTGCTCGACGCCGAGCTGCTGCCCTGGTCGCTCAAGGCCTCCGGGCTGCTGCGCTCGCAGTACGCCGCCGTGGGCGCCGCGGCCGGGGCGGTGTTCCCGGGAGCGATCGCCGCGCTGGAGGGAGCGGCGGCCCGTGGCATCGAGGTCGGGGACCTGCTGGCCAAGCAGCGGGAACGGGCCGCCGACGCGGCCTCCTTCACCGACGCCTACCGGCGGTACTGCTGGCCCACGTCCGGCCTGGAAGGCGTGCGGCTCGCACCCTTCCAGATCCTCGCCACCCAGGGCCGGAGCCTCGCGGCCGTGCCGCACGACGAGCAACTCGCACTGATCGACCGGCTGGTGACGGCCGACCCGTCCGGGCTGCTGGGCACCACCCGACGTCTCTTCGTCGACACGGACGACCCGGCGTCGGTGCGGGCCGGGGTCGACTGGTGGCTGGAGATGACCGGCCGCGGCGGTGAGGGCATGGTCGTCAAGCCCGTCCAGGCCGTGGCACGCGCCGGGAACGGCCGACTGGTCCAGCCGGGCGTCAAGTGCCGGGGCCGCGAGTACCTCCGGATCATCTACGGCCCGGAGTACACGCGCCCCGAGAACCTCGACCGGCTGCGGGGGCGCTCCCTCAACCACAAGCGCTCGCTCGCGCTTCGCGAGTACGCGCTGGGGCTTGAGGCGCTGGACCGGCTCGCCGAGGGGGAGCCGCTGTGGCGGGTGCACGAGGCTGTGTTCGGGGTGCTGGCGCTGGAGTCGGAGCCGGTGGATCCACGGCTGTAGGGCTTTTCCCGCCCCCGCCGCCCCTGCCCTTCCCGTCACGTACTCGGGGGCGCTGCCCCCGAACCCCCGGTCCTCAAACGCCGGACGGGCTGAGATGACGCCGGACCGGCGGACGTCTTTCAGCCCGTCCGGCGTTTGAGGACAACGGGGGCGAGGGGGCGCAGCCCCCATGCAGTGACGATGGGGGAGGGTAGGGGCGGCGGGGGCGAGGAACTCCTCACCCCACCAACCGCAACCGCCGCCCACAGACCCCCACCCGCACCGACTGCCCCCACGTCAGTTCCAGCGCGTCGCCCTCCATCCCGTCCCCGAACACGATCAGGCGTTCGGACTCGGCGGTGAGGGTGAGGTGGGAGGTGGCGGTCAGCTGGCCGGACACCTGGGACGTGCCGGTGGCGGGGGAGGGCCAGGCCTCGCGGACGAACCAGACCAGGCGGTCCTCCGTGGGGTGGGGGAGGGGCAGCGGGCCGCCCCGGCCCTCCCACACCGACCGGATCCACCCCGTCGCGCCCGTCCCCGTCCCCACCAGGACCCCGGACGAGGCCTGGGCCTCGACGACGCCTCCACCACCCGCGGCGGACCCGCTCTCCTCGACGCCCAGGCGGTACCGGGCCGTCTGGTGCCCCGCCGCGCCCAGGTAGATCTCGTTCAGGGCGAGCAGCCGCTGGGTGTCGTCGGCGACGGCCTCGACCATGGTGAGTTCGTCCACGGACGTCGTGGCCGAGAGCGCCGCGGGCAGCAACTTGCCCGCGTCCGCGGGCCGGTGGCGCACCAGGACGCCCGGGTTGCGGCCGGGTTCCGAGTCGATGCCCACCACCGGCTGCCCGGCCAGGTACTTGGCCGCGTTCGCCACCAGACCGTCCTGGCCGACCACGACCACCACGTCCTCCGGCGCGAACAGGAAACGGTCCAGATCGGTTCGCTCGACCCGGCTCTGACGCCAGGTCAGGGGAATCACGGAGGTCACGTCCGTCAGCGCGCGCCGGGTGCGGCGGTGGCGTTCGGCGACCTCCTCGATGTCCCGGCCCCGGGAGGAGAGGAAGAAGGCGGCCTGCCCGTGCGTGCCGTGGTGGGCCACCAACTCCTCGTACTCCGTGGTGCGGTGGACGATCACCACCCGTGGGGCGAGGCTCATGTCCCGTCCCGTACGCCCAGTTTGGCCAGCAGGCCGGTCAGCACGTCCGGCGAGACGGTCACGCTGTCGATGTTCGGCAGGTTCTCCGCCAGCCGCGACCCGGTCAGGGCGTGCAGCGTGCTGACGTCGACGTCGGCGTGCACCCGCAGCCAGGCGGCCTGGGCCTGCGCCCGTGCCTCCCCGACCTCGCGCGCCGCCTCCGCCTCCGCCCGCGCGAGCCGCACGGAACGGATCGCCTCGGCGTCCGCGAGCCGTACCGTCCGATCGGCCTCCGCCTTGGCCAGCCGCTCGGTCCGCCTGGCCTCGGCGTCCGCCAGCTGCACGGAGCGCTCGGCCTCCGCCCCGGCCAGCTTCACCGTCCGGGCCGCCTCGGCCTCGGCGCGTACCCCGTCCGCCGCCGCGTTCTCCTCCGCCTCGCGGCGCGTGTTCGTACCGCGCTGCTCGACCAACTGCTCCTCGCGCCGGGCGAGTTCGATCTGGCTGGCCAGTTCGTTCTCGGCGATCGCCCGCTCCCGCTCGACGGCCACGGCCCGCCGCTGGTACGTCGCCCGGTCCGCCTCCTCCTGGATCTGCTCGCGGGCCGGTGTGCGCAGGGCCCGTTCCACCTCCGGCTCCGGACGCAGCGCCACCACGCGCACGGCGACCACCTCGATGCCGGTCGCCGGCAGCCGCTGCTCCGAGCCCAGCCCCGCCGCGACCCGTTCCCGTACCGCCGCCACGCCGTCGACCAGCGCCGACGCCAGTGTCGTACGGGCCAGTACGTCCAGTGCGTGCTGCTGGGCCGTCTCGGTCAGCAGGGTGCCCAGCTGCTCCAGCGGCGCTCCCCGCCACACCCCGGTGTCGGGGTCGACGCTGAAGTCCAGGCGGGCGGAGGCGAGCGCCGGGTCGCTGACCCGGTAGGTGACGGTCGCCTGCACCGCGACGTCCTGGAAGTCGGACGTACGGGCGTGGAAGGTCATCGCCAACTCGCGGTCGTCCACCGGCACTTCGGACAGCGCGGCGCTCAACGCGCGGTACCAGAAGCTGAGTCCGGGGCCGTCGTGCAGCAGCTCCCCGCCGCGGTGGTGCCGGATGTGCGCCGTCGGAGCGCCGCGCAGGTGGCGCCAGCCCAGGCGCCGGGTGATGTCGGCCATCGGACTCCCCCTCGTTTGTCGTCCGTTCGACGATAACCCGTCCTCCTCTTTATAGTCAAGAGGACTATAAAGAGGAGGACGGGTCGTGAGGGCGCGAAGGCGAACGAGTGGGCGAAGAAAGTGCCGACCGGTGGGTCAAGCGGCCTTCCGGTGGTCAGGATGGAGTCATGGGATTCCACGTCGACTCCGAAGCCGGGCGGCTGCGCCGCGTCATCCTCCACCGGCCGGATCTTGAGCTCAAAAGGCTCACCCCCAGCAACAAGGACGCTCTGCTCTTCGACGACGTGCTGTGGGTGCGCAGGGCGCGTGCGGAGCACGACGGGTTCGCGGACGTCCTGCGCGACCGCGGGGTCACCGTGCACCTCTTCGGCGACCTGCTGACCGAGGCCATGGCCATCCCGGAGGCCCGGTCGCTCGTACTGGACAGGGTCTTCGACGAGAAGGAGTACGGGCCGCTCGCCACCGATCATCTGCGGGCCGCCTTCGAGAGCCTGCCGGCGGGCGAGCTGGCCGAGGCGCTGGTCGGCGGGATGACCAAACGGGAGTTCCTGGAGGCGCACCCCGAGCCGACGTCCGTGCGCTTCCATGTCATGGACCTCGACGACTTCCTGCTCGGACCGCTGCCCAACCACCTCTTCACCCGCGACACCTCCGCCTGGATCTACGACGGCGTCTCCATCAACGCCATGCGCTGGCCCGCCCGCAAGCGCGAGACCGTGCACTTCGAGGCGATCTACCGGCACCATCCGCTGTTCCGCGAAGAAACGTTCCACGTGTGGTCCGAGGGTCAGGCCGACTACCCGTCGACCATCGAGGGCGGCGACGTGCTCGTCATCGGCAACGGCGCCGTGCTCATCGGCATGAGCGAGCGGACGACACCCCAGGCCGTGGAGATGCTCGCGCACAAGCTCTTCGCCACCGGCTCGGCACAGTCGATCGTGGCGCTCGACATGCCCAAGAAGCGGGCCCTCATGCACCTCGACACGGTGATGACGATGGTCGACGGCGACACCTTCACCCAGTACGCGGGGCTCGGCATGCTCCGCTCGTACACCATCGAACCGGGCGTCGGCGACAAGGAGCTGAAGGTCACCGACCATCCGCCGGAGCACATGCACCGCGCGATCGCCGCCGCGCTCGGACTGGACCGGATCCGGGTGCTGACCGCCACCCAGGACGTCCACGCGGCCGAGCGCGAGCAGTGGGACGACGGCTGCAACGTCCTCGCGGTCGAGCCGGGCGTCGTCGTCGCGTACGAGCGGAACCAGACCACGAACACGCATCTGCGCAAGCAGGGCATCGAGGTCATCGAGATCCCCGGCAGCGAGCTGGGGCGGGGACGGGGCGGCCCGCGCTGTATGAGCTGCCCGGTCCAGCGGGACGCCGTGGGCTGACAGGGACGCCGGGGCCGGGGTGCCGGAGCGAGGGTGCCGGAGCGGGGCCGCGCGAGAAGAGGGGCCGTATAGAAATGTGGGTCGTCGTATAGAATTCCAAGAGTCCCTGTTTACGTAACCCTGGAGCGCCCCCATGGCGACAGTCCCGTACGCCCTCGCCGGCCGCCACTTCCTGAAGGAGCTGGACTTCACGCAGGAGGAGTTCCGCGGCCTGATCGAGCTCGCCGCCGAGCTGAAGGCGGCGAAGAAGGCCGGGACGGAGACCCAGCACCTGCGGGGCCGGAACATCGCGCTGATCTTCGAGAAGACCTCGACACGCACCCGCTGCGCCTTCGAGGTCGCCGCCGCGGACCAGGGCGCGTCGACCACGTACCTCGACCCGTCCGGTTCACAGATAGGGCACAAGGAGTCCGTGAAGGACACCGCGCGGGTGCTCGGCCGGATGTTCCACGCGATCGAGTACCGGGGGGACAGCCAGGAGGGCGTCGAGGAGCTGGCGGCCCACGCCGGAGTGCCCGTCTACAACGGCCTGACCGACGTCTGGCACCCGACGCAGATGCTGGCCGACGTCCTCACCATGGTCGAGCACTGCGACAAGCCGCTGAACGAGATCGCCTTCGCCTACCTGGGCGACGCCCGCCTCAACATGGGCAACTCGTACCTGGTCACCGGCGCGCTGCTCGGCATGGACGTACGGATCGTCGCGCCCAGGGCCTACTGGCCCGCCGAGGAGATCGTGGAGCACGCGCGCGAGCTCGCCGTGCGCAGCGGCGCGCGGATCACGCTCACCGAGGAGGTCTCGGAGGGGGTCCTGGGGGTCGACTTCGTCGCCACGGACGTGTGGGTGTCGATGGGGGAGCCCAAGGAGGTCTGGGACGAGCGCATCGTCGACCTCGGCCCGTACGCGGTGACGATGGATGTCCTGCGGGCCACCGGCAACGCCGACGTCAAGTTCCTGCACTGTCTGCCCGCCTTCCACGACCTGGGCACCAAGGTCGGCCGCGAGATCCACGAGCGGCACGGCCTGGACTGCCTGGAGGTCACCGACGAGGTCTTCGAGTCGGCCCACTCGGTCGTCTTCGACGAGGCGGAGAACCGGCTGCACACGATCAAGGCCGTACTGGTGGCGACGCTGTCCTGAGCGTTGTCCCGGCTGCTGCCAGGAGCCCTGTCAGGCGGACCTGCGCTGGTGGGGCACCACCGGCAGCCGGAACCAGACCGCCTTGCCGGACTCCGTCGGGCGATGTCCGCAGGACGAGCTGAGGGTGCGGATCAGCAGCAGCCCTCGGCCGTGCTCCTGCCAGGGGTCGGGCTCGTACGAAGGGCCGGGGATCGTGAGGTCGCCCGGCGGGGACGGGTCCGGGTCGTGCACCTCGACCTGGCATCCGCTGGGCAGCAGCTCCACGACCAGCTCTATGGGCGCGTCGCCTCTCGTGTGCTCCACGGCGTTCGCCACCAGCTCGGCAGTGAGCAGCTCCGCGGTGTCGCAGTCGGCGCTCAGCTCGATCTCGGCCAGCGCGGTACGGACCAGTGCGCGGGCGACCGGCACCGCCGCGACGGTGTGCGGCAGGGCGATGCGCCAGGAGGCTGGGGCGTGGGGCTCGTGCAAGGCGGATCCGTTCATGGAGCAGGATGTCCTGCTTTCAACTTTAGGAATGGTACGTCGCATCCCGACAGAGGCGCTCGGTGGGCCTTTTTCGGGACGTTCGGCCCGGCTTCGGGCTGCCTACCCAGTGGAACGGTCCGGCTCCCGCGCCGCGCTCCCGCCGTTACCGAGCTATCGACGAGTCGTGACTCGGTGACCGGGCGGCCGACAGGGCGGGTGACGGCGAGGGCGCGGGCGGCAGCGCGGGCGGCAGCCTGGGCGCCAGGGGGCGGCAGGGGGCGACAGCAAAGGGCCGGGCACCCTGTCGCTCGGTGCCCGGCCCCGTACGGCCCTGCTGGATCGCGCGGTCAGATCGTGGCGGCGGCCTCGCCCAGGTCGACCATGCCGGCCGTCAGCGTCGCCCCGTCCGCCGGGTCGATCAGGATGAACGCGCCGGTGCGCCGGCAGTCCGCGTAGTCGTCGAGCGCCAGCGGTTCGGCGGTGCGCAGGACGATCCGGCCCAGGTCGTTCGCGTGCAGCCCGGCCTCTCCCGCGGTCAGGTTCCTCACCACGGCCTGCACCGTGCGGGTCGTGTGCCTGACCAGGACGCGGTCGCCGACGTGCAGCGGGCGGTCGGCCAGATGGCAGACGGCGGCCCGGACGTCCCGGGTGAGCGCGGGCGCGTCCGGCCCACTGGTGATCATGTCGCCGCGTGACACGTCGAGGTGGTCCGTCAGGCGCAGGGTCAGCGACTGCGGAGCGTACGCCTCCCGCACCTCCTCGCCGAGTACGTCGATGCCCTCGATCGCGGACGTCCCGCCGGAGGGGTGAACGGTCACGCGGTCGCCCACGCGCAGCGAGCCGGAGGCCAGCTGGCCCGCGTAGTGACGGCTTTCGCCGTGCCGGATCACGTACTGGACGGGGAAGCGGGCGGGTTCGCCCCTCGGATCGCCGCCGACCGGGACGGACTCCAGGTGCTCCAGCAGCGCTGGGCCCTCGTACCAGTCCATGTGCGCGGAACGGTCCACGACGTTGTCGCCGACCAGGGCCGATACGGGGATCGGGGTGAAGCCCGGCAGGTCCAGCTCGGCGGCGTGACCCGCGAAGTCCTCGACGATCCGGTCGAACTCCTTCGCCTCGTATCCGACGAGGTCCATCTTGTTGACGGCGAGCACGATGTGCGGGACGCGCAGCAGGGCGGCGATGGCGGCGTGCCGGCGGGTCTGTTCGACGACGCCGTTGCGGGCGTCGACGAGGATGATCGTCAGTTCGGCGGTGGACGCGCCGGTGACCATGTTGCGGGTGTACTGCACGTGGCCGGGGGTGTCGGCGAGGATGAACCGCCTTTTCGCGGTGGCGAAGTAGCGGTGGGCGACGTCGATGGTGATGCCCTGTTCGCGTTCGGCGCGCAGGCCGTCGGTGAGGAGGGCGAGGTCGGGGGTGTCCTGGCCGCGGTTGCGCGAGGCGTGCTCGACGGCTTCCAGCTGGTCGGTGAGGACCGACTTGGAGTCGTGGAGCAGGCGGCCGACCAGGGTGGACTTGCCGTCGTCCACGGAACCGGCCGTCGCGAACCGCAAGGTGTCGACGTCGGGGCGGATCACAGAGGTGTCGACGTCGGTGCGGGCCGCCGAGCTGGTGGTGCTGGTCATGGCTAGAAGTACCCCTCGCGCTTGCGGTCTTCCATCGCGGCCTCGGACATCTTGTCGTCGGCGCGGGTGGCGCCCCGCTCGGTGAGCCGGGAGGCGGCGATCTCGGTGATGACCTGGTGGAGGGTCACGGCGTCCGAGTCGACGGCGCCGGTGCAGGACATGTCACCGACCGTGCGGTACCGGATCTGCCGCTTCTCGATGGTCTCGCCGTCCTTGGGGCCGCCCCATTCGCCCGCGGTCAGCCACATGCCGGCCCGCTGGAAGACGTCGCGTTCGTGGGCGAAGTAGATCTCGGGCAGTTCGATGCCCTCGCGGGCGATGTACTGCCACACGTCCAGCTCGGTCCAGTTGGACAGCGGGAAGACGCGGACGTGTTCGCCGGCGGCGTGGCGTCCGTTGTAGAGGTTCCACAGTTCGGGGCGCTGGCGGCGGGGGTCCCACTGGGAGAACTCGTCGCGCAGGGAGAAGACGCGTTCCTTGGCGCGGGCCTTCTCCTCGTCGCGGCGTCCGCCGCCGAAGACCGCGTCGAAGCGCTCGGCCTGGATCTTCTCGGTCAGCGGCAGGGTCTGCAGCGGATTGCGGGTGCCGTCCGGGCGCTCCTTGAGCGTGCCGCGGTCGATGTAGTCCTGTACGGAGGCCACGTGCAGCCGCAGGCCGTGCTTCTTGACCGTGCGGTCGCGGTATTCGAGGACCTCGGGGAAGTTGTGTCCCGTGTCCACATGCAGCAGTGAGAACGGCACCGCGGCGGGCGCGAAGGCCTTCAGTGCCAGGTGGAGCATGACGATGGAGTCCTTGCCGCCGGAGAAGAGGACCACCGGCCGTTCGAACTCGCCCGCCACCTCGCGGAAGATGTGCACCGCCTCGGACTCCAGAGTGTCCAGGTGGCTCAAGGCGTACGGGCGCTGCGGGGCTGCCGGGGCCGTCGCGCCGGCCGGGGCCGCCGTAGGTGTCGTCGAGGGACTCACACCAGCCCCCTGGCCGCCAGCACCGCGTGCACCGAGTCGGCCGACTGCTCGGGCGTCCGCGACCGGGTGTCCAGCGCGAGCGCCGGGTCGAGCGGGGGCTCGTACGGGTCGTCGACCCCCGTGAGCCCGGTCAGCCGGCCGGCCGCCTGCCGCGCGTACAGGCCCTTCACGTCACGCTCGCTGCACACCTCGACCGGTGTGGCGACATGCACCTCGATGTAGGGCGTCCCGCTCGCCTCGTGCCGTTTGCGGACCGCCTCGCGGCTGTCGGCGTACGGGGCTATGACGGGGACGACGGCGAGGACGCCGTTGCGGGCCAGCACCTCGGCGACCAGGCCGATGCGCTGCACGTTGGTGTTGCGGTCCTCGCGGGAGAAGCCGAGCCCCGCGGAGAGGAAGCGGCGGATCTCGTCACCGTCGAGGACCTCCACGCGATGGCCCTCGGCGCGCAGCCGGCCGGCGAGGAAGCGGGCGATCGTCGTCTTGCCCGCGCTCGGCAGCCCGGTGAGCCAGACCGTGGCTCCCTGAGCGGTAGGGGGCTTGTGACGGCCCCTTGCCGTGGTGGTCATGCGTGGTGTCCTTTCGCGGCGTCCGAGGTGGGGTGCCGTTGTTCGGGGAGGTCGTGGTCGTGGGAGCCGCCCGGGGCAACGGCGCCGCCGGGCCCGCCGGGTGCACCGGACCCGGCAGATGCAGCGGACATACCGGATCCACCGGATGCGGGGCCGTCGGTTTCGCCGAGTTCGTTGAAGAGGGCCTCCCAGCGCGGGTGCACCGCGTCCGGGCCGTACGAGGCCGCCGTCAGTACGGCCGCGACGCCCATGTCCGCGCGCAGCGCCCGGTCGCCCATCAGCTCGGCCATGGACTCGGCCAGCGCCTCGGGGTCCTCGGGCGGTACCAGCAGGCCGTCGACGCCGTGGGTGAGCACGTCCGAAGGGCCGGTCGGACAGTCGAAGGCCACCACCGGCAGCGAGTGGCTCATCGCCTCGATCATCACCATCGGCAGCCCCTCGAACCGTGAACTGAGCACGTAGAAGGAGGCCTTGGCGAGTTCGTCGTCGAGCCGGTCCGTGTGGCCCATCAGGAGCACGTGGTTGTAGAGGTGGTGCTCCTCGATCAGCGCACGCAGCTCGGCCTTCCTCTCGCCGCTGCCGTAGATCCTCAACTGCCAGTCGGGGTACCTCTCGACGAGCCTCGCCCACGCGGGGATCAGCAGGTCGAAGCCCTTCTGCGGGAACAGCCGCCCGGCCGCCACCGCGATCTTCGACCGGTGGTCCGAGGGGACCTGGTCGAGGGTGTGCACGGCGTTGGGGATGCGGACCACCCGGGTGCCGGGCAGCAACTGCTCGTACTCCTCGCGGTCCCGTTCCGTCAGGACGGCGACCGCGGCGAACCGCGAGTAGGTCTCCCGGATGCGTCGCCGCACGTCGGGTTTGTGCGTGCCGTGGTTCATGTGCTCCTGCGCCACCCGCACCACGCCGCCCGTCGCGTGCCCCGCGGAGAGGAAGTTGAGCGCGGGCCGGGTGGTCACGAGGATGCCGTCACGCAGCGAGGAGAGATACGCGATCAGCCGCTGCTCCACGTACCGGTTGAAGTACCGGTGGCCGAACTCGCCCGACGGGATGTGCCGTGCGGGCCGCTCGGTCAGCCGCCCGCGGCGCCAGTCCCGCCAGCGGCCGGCCGCACCCCGGCCGGGAGTGCGGGCGCTCTCGCGAAGGTCGACGACCGTGGTGACACTCACGCGCGGGTCGAGCGGGAACTGGAGGTCGTCCCGGCGGCGCAGCGCGCTCACCAGCTCGACCTCCCAGCCCGCCTGGACAAGGGAGTTGGCCTGGTTCATCACCGTGCGGATGGTGCCGCCGCGGCCGTAGGCGTGCAGCAGCAGATAGCGGACCTTCGGCCGCCGGGGCGTGCCCGGACGCCGGGTGGTGCCCTGATGTCCCGTCATATGGCGGCTCCCGTACGGCACTCCAGTGAAAGGTTGTCCTTCACCGTGTAGTACGGACGCACGCGCAGGCCGCGTACGCGCTGCTCGGGGAAAACCATGATCTTCTTCTTGCCGTGGATGTCGTCGAGTTGCCGTCCTGCCCTCAACCGCGCCTCGCCGTCGGTGAGATGGATGTCCCACTCGTCGGTCTCGGCGGGGTCGGACGGCACCAGGTCGGCGATGGGCAGCTCGCCCTCGAAGCGGTCGCCCTTCACCCGGGCGGGGTAGTCGAGGGGCCGCCCGGGACGGCCGCGACGGGTGAGCTGCAGCCGCCAGTCGCCCTCGGCGGGACGGCCGTGGATGTGTCCGACGAGCCGGACGTGTCCGTCGCGCGGCCATACCTCCGCGATCTCGGCGTGCGGTTTCACGTGCTCGTGCCGGGTCGGGCGCTCGTGCCGGTTCACGAGCTGTATCCCCAGGCCTTGCACATGGGGCGCAGCAGCTCCGGGATCTCGTCCTCGGCGGGCAGCGCGCGCCCGCTCTGCACCTGCCCGCTGCGGATCTTGTCCCGCCAGTCGCCGAGGCCCTTCACCACCTGGGTGTCGTCGCGGCGGCCGTAGTCGAGCATCGACGGCTCGAAGCCGATGCCGAGGAAGGCGCAGAGGCCGCGCAACTCCTTCTCGGCGTCGGCGGTGAGGTCCTCGTAGCGCAGGGTGCAGTGGCCGGCAGGGTCGTCGGTGTGGCCGCCGGTGGTCGCGTTCCGGGCGCTGTCGACGGCTTTCATGTAGCGCAGTGCGTCGGCCGCGGCCTCGTCGAAGGTCCGCTTGCCGGGGTCGCCCTCGTGCCAGGACCGGGCGATGGACACCGGGTGCCGGAGCAGGAAGACGAAGCGGGCGTCGGGCCAGCAGTCCCGGATGCGCCGGTGGACGAACGCGTTGCTGGGCGTCTTCTCGACGAGGACGTCCTTGCCCGACCGGACCAGTTCCCGGTGCATGACCCGGTCCCAGAGCAGATGCTCCAGGTCGCCGCGCTCCAGGTCGAGGGCGCTCATGGCGCGCTGCGACAGTCTGCTGCCGAAGTCGACCTCCAGGCGGCGGATGTGCAGCTCGTGCGGGGAGTGCAGCTGCGAGTGCGCGTTCAGGAGCATCCGCAGCAGCGTCGAACCGGAGCGGACGGGCGACATGATGAAGACCGGCCGCCGCAGCAACCGGTCCGTGGCGAGATCCCCGGGCGCCGGACATCGGTACACCGGCGTGGGCCGCTTCCCGGGTTTCACCCCGCCCTTCTTCGGCTGTGGCGGCGCGGCGGGAGCGGCCCGGCGCACCTGAAGGCCGGTGGTGGCGGAGAGCGCCCGGTTCAGATTGCCCATCAGACTCATGGGCCCCGACGCTAGGTAAGGAACATGAGAAGAGGGATTGAGTGACCTGAGCGTTCCCTTAGCGACTCGAAATGTGGCTCAGGTCACATGGGTTCGGGTTCGGGTTCGGGTTCGGGGAGACCCTGGGGCACGCCCGCGAAGGCCGCTCCGGCGTCCCGCAGCCGCTCGTGCAGGGCCCGGAAGACGGCGGCGGAACGGGCTCCGGGCCAGTCCTGGGGCAGCAGCGAGGAGGGCAGTCCCGGGTCGGTGTACGGGAGATGGCGCCAGGAGTCGAGGGCGAGCAGATAGTCGCGGTACGCCTCTTGCGGCGGGGTGTCGTCCCGGGCCTCCCAGTCGTGCAGCACGCGCGCGTGCCGGTCGAGGAACGCCTCGTGCTGCTTGGCGATCTCGGCGAGGTCCCACCAGCGCGCGACCGCCTCGGCGGTCGGCGCGTACCCCAGGTGCTCACCGCGGAACAGTTCCACGTACGAGTCCAGCCGGAGCCGTTCCAGCGTGTGACGGGTCTCCTCGTAGAGGCGGGCCGGGGCGATCCACACTCCGGGGGCGGCTGTCCCGAAACCGAGCCCGGCCAGGCGTGAGCGCAGTACGTGACGTTTCTGCCGCTCGGACTCCGGCACGGAGAACACGGCGAGCACCCAGGTGCCGTCCTCGGGCTGCGAGGCGGCGTAGATCCGGCGGTCGCCGTCGTCGAGGAGCTGTCGCGCGTCCGGCGACAGGACGTACCCGGCCGCGCCTGCCTCGGTACGGGCCGGCAGGAGAAGCCCCCGGCGTTTGAGTCTGGACACCGACGAACGCACGGAGGGCGCGTCCACGCCGGCCGCGGCGAGAAGCCGGATCAGCTCGGCGACGGGTACGGGACCGGGGGCGAAGCGGCCGTACGCGCCGTAGAAGGTGACGATGAGGGACCGGGGGGCGTGTTGCTCGGACACGTTGATCACTCTAGATCGTCACCGTCACGCGAGATCGCCGTCCGGGGGCAGGGGATCACTTTCCATTCGCACGGAACGGCCGTGCGTACGCACCGGGTTGACGCCTTCGGGCGTCGTGCCGGAAGAAGAACTCGGGCCCCTGGTCGTGGTGGGGCCGCATCAGGAGCGTATCGACTTCATGACGGCAGTCAACGGTCCGCGATAACAGGAGACGGCAGGCTCCGGCCGATGGTGCGGGTCTCGCAGGTCCGGCAGATCGCGCAGATCGCGCAGATCGCGCAGGTCGCTCAGGTCTCTCACGTTTCGCCGGTCCCGTCGGAGGGCTGTTCCGCTGCCCTCGACGGCGCATGGCGTACGGCGGTACGTGGTCAGGCGGTACGGGGCCGGTACGGCGTCCGCAGGGCGTCGGGGCGGGATCAGGCGGCGATGGCCAGCTGCTCGACCGGCACCCGGTGCGGACCGACGACCTGTCCGTCGGGCAGCAGCGCGCCGGTGTCGTCGAAGACGATCGTGCCGTCGCACAGCAGGTACCAGCCCTGCTCGGGGTGCGCGGAGACGATGTGCGCGTCGGAGTGGTTCGAACGCCCGGAGTGCTCGGCGGACGGGCAAGAAGCCTGGTGAGAACACATGGTGGGCCTCCACGTGCGAGGAGTCGGGCGGCGTTTTCGTCGCCCGTATGGATAGACCATGCGCCTGCCGAGAACTCATCGGAACAGCCGGACGGGAAGCGTGACAACACGCGGACAACACTCGGACGAGCCCAGGACGGACGATGCGGACTCGCCACCAAAGGAGTGAGGATCACGCCCGCGGGCGCGCCGGGCCGGTACCTGTGGAGGCCCCCACTCCAGGAGGTACTCCGAATGCGATTGCACCAGGTCATGGGCACAGCCGCCGGGGCGGCGCTGCTGCTGGTCGCCGCCCCGTCCGCGAGCGCGCTGTCCCGACAGGCCCCGTCCGCCGCGCCGGTCGGGCCTGCCGGTCCGGCCGGACTGTCGGAGACGGTGACCGTCGACCCGACGGCCCGTCTCGCCGCGGACGGCACCGTCACACTGTCAGGCACCTACCGCTGCACGGGCGGTACGGGCCCGGTCTTCATCAGCTCCTCCCTGAGCCAGGACCGCCCCTCCCTCAGCCAGGACAGTTCCTCGCTGAGCCCGGGCGGGAGCAACGTGCGCAAGGGCATCGGCAGCACCACCGCGGTCTGCGACGGCGCCGAACACCGCTGGGTGAACACCGAACGCACCGATCCGGGCCGGTTCGAGCCGGGCGCGGCGAAGGTCGAGGCGACGCTCATGGAACTGCGCTCCACGGGTCTGCCGCTGCCGATGTTCCACGCGGCCAAGGAGCAGGACGTCACACTGGTCGGTTGACGGCAGTTGACGGCGGTTGACGACAGCCCGGCTGCCGAGCCCGAAGGGCCCGGGGGCCGGGCCGGGTCAGCCGCTTCGCCGCTCCTCGTCCCGCCGCTCCCCGTCCCGCTGGTCCCCGCCTCGCCGTTCCCCGTCCCGCCCCGGCGCGCATCCCCGTTCACCGGAGCGCCCGGCCGCATAGCTGGAGTCCAGCCGGTAGACGCCCGCCCGCCGCACGGTCAGCCGTGTCCAGGGCCCGTCCGGCTGTACGCAGGCGCCGTCGGCCCGCAGCCAGGGCGAGTACCGCACCCGTACGGTCACCGTCCCGGCGCGCGGCACTCTCAGGACCACGGCCGCCTCGCCCGCCCGCACCACGTCGGCCGGAGCCGAGACGAGCGGTTCGGCGTCCCGGACGCGGTAGATCCTCCAATGGGAGTCCTGCCAGACGGGCTTGAGCCAGTCCTGTCCGGCGGCGACCAGGGCAGCCTCGTGCTCGGCGGGACCGTCGGGCCTCCCGTCCGGCACGACCACGTGGCCGACGGCCCAGTGTCGAAGCCAGGCGTGATAGCGAGGCGCGTCGAGAGCGCCCTCGTAGAAGAGCCGCCCCCGCTCGACGTCCAACTGCCGGTTCCAGCCCCGTATCAACTGCGCGTGCGGGGCGAAGAGGGCGGCCTCCCGGTGGTTGCGGGCGGGCACCACCTCGACCCGGTCGCGGAGCGCGCCGAGCCGGTCGAGTTCCTTGAGCACGCCGTGGGTGTGGGTGGCCCAGGCCGGTACGGACGTGGCGACCCGCAGGTCGTTGACGGTCGACATGCCGGTCCAGGCGACCGACACGACGAGCACGAGGGTGAGGCCGAGCGGTCCCGCCCGGCGCACGACGTCCCGCACGCCGGCCGGCGAGCCGACGGCCCGAGCACCCCCGGACCCGGCGGCGCGCACCAGGCACGCGAGCAGCACCGCGGGCGCGAAGAGCGCCGCGAGCCGCTCCACGTTGGTGCCGATCGGTGAGGGGACGAGGCAGGTCAGCACCACGCCGACGGCGTAGACGACCGCCCCGGCCCGCACCGCCCGCCACGCGCGGGGAGCCGCCCACACCACGGCGGCCGACAGGAGTACGGGCATCAGTACGCGGCCCGCCGTCATGGGCTGCTCGCCCTTGAAGGGGAACAGCAGGGCCGTCAGCGCGGCGACGGCGACGGGCGGCACGGACAGGGCGAGGCAGGTGGCGTACCGCCGGGCGGGCAGCCACCCGGCGCCGGCCACCAGCAGGAACAGCCCGGCCACCGGGCTGGCCAGGGTGGCGAGCAGCGCGCCCAGGGCGCCCACGGCCAGCCGGCCCGGCCGCTCCGGACGGCCCGCGACGGCCAGCAGGCCCCCGAGCCCGAAGGCCAGCCCGAGGGCGAACGTGGTGCGTCCCGAGGCGACGTTGGCCCACAGCCCGAACGCGCCGAGCAGCGCGGGCCACAGCGCCGCCCCGGCCACGGTCCGCTCCAGCAGCGCGCCCAGCAGCCAGGTGGCGGCCACCCCGGCGAGGACGGAGACGGTGCGCACACCCAGCACCGCCATCAACGGAGGTGACAGCACGCTGTAGTTGGCGGTGTGCGCGCCGCCGTACCAGAAGAGCCCGTACGCGGTGTCGGGGTTGCGTGCGACGAAGCCCGCCCAGGCGTACTGGGCCGCGAGATCACCGCCGCCCGTCGCGAGAAGGGCGGCCCACACCCCGTACAGCGGAAGAGCGGCGAGGACCACGAGCGCGGGCATTCGCCACGCTCCCGGAAGACACGGCCGGAGCGGCCGGTACGCGGGCGCCCGGCGCGCTTCGGGGACACGGTCGGGCGCGGGTGGGGCGGGTGCGGGGGCCGGCGGGGAGAGCGGCTGTACGGACATGGGGGAGTGGTCCAAGGGCCGGGCGGGAGCGGAACCGGAACCGGAGGCGGTCCGGCCACGGTCCCAACGACCCGCCGCGGGCTGCCGTCACGCTCTGTGGCGCACTCGGGCGAGACGCGATCACGGTCAGTGAGAGAGCGGTGTGTCGGAAGGCCCCGCGGATGCGGGGGTGTCACCTCGTCAGAGGTCGAGCGGGGAAGTGTCGTCGCTCGCAAGTGGGTGGACCCGCGTCAACAGTCGTTCCTCCAGGACGGTCGCGTGGATGGCGGCGCGGGTGGCGGCGGGATGGCTGGGAGGCCGGATACCGCGACGGAAGACACCGTGGCGGCCCCGGAAGAGCTCCACCGCCGTAGCGGCGACGACCGGGTCGCCTGCGGTGTCGGGGACGACGTCGTGCGAGAGCGACTCGAACTCCCCGCCCCGCCGCTCGCACTGATCCTGGACACCACGACGGGCGGGCGCGTGGTCCTGCAGGACCGGCATGGACGTCCCCTCCCTCTGGCCGGGCCGACCACACGCCGATCCTGCGCCTCGGCGATGCCCTGACCGCCGAAGGCTCCCACCTTGCACATGCATAAAAGGCAGGAGCATGACAAACCTTTTCCTGTCCCGGCGCGCCCCGCGTGAGCGACTGTCCGTGGCGTAAGAGTGTCGGCCGGTGACTTTCGTACGGCCGGATATCGCCAGCGCCGCACCGGCTCCGTCTCGGTCGCCGACAGCGCGGAGGTGCCCAGGAGTCCGCCGTTTCGGACCCGTGTGCGGGACTCGGAATGCTCCTCGGCCCCGTCGGACGAAGGGCGAAGATGGCAGAAAACGCTTGCCCCCGCAGTGCGCAGATACATGTACCTAACGGACAGAACGATCGACAAATATCGATCGTTTGTACGTTCACTGCGATACCTTCTGTGCGCTCCAGTCACCTGACTGTCACCACGAGGGGGAGAAAATGCAGTTAGCGATACGTATGGGTGGTGCCTTCGCGGCTCTGCTGGCCGTCACCATGATCGTGCCCACCGCGTCGGCGGCCGACCGCTCCGGCCTTGAGGCCGACACGTCCGTCGAGGTCGTGGACGTCAACGGCATCGAGGTCGACACAGAGGCGTCGGCGGAAACCAGGAAGATCATCGAGTCCGACGCGGCCGTCGCCGCAGCCGCCGCCAACGTGTGCGGATCCGGCTACACCATCTCCACCAACGCTGCCCGCTACGGCACCTACGGGACCACCTACACCTGGACCAACGGCACCACGACAGGCAGCGGTTACTACGACAAGCCGATCTGTGCCGTGTTCTTCAACGACACAGGCACCGCCCACTCGATGGGTGTCCGTCTGAAGGACAACTACACCGCCACCCCTGACACCGAGGACTTCGGTACGTACAGCTCCTACGCAGGGCCCGTCTACCAGAACAAGGGCTACTGCGGCCAGGCGTACTCCTACATGAAGGTCGGAAGCAGCGTGGTCGTCGACAACTACCTCAAGGTCGGGTCCTGCAACTGACGCCACCGGCGCGTATGCCGCGCTCCGCGGCACCGGAACTCCACTCCTCGCACCCTGACCCGGGTGTGTTCTCTCAAGAAGGACAGGAAGTTGGGACACGGCAGACGCAGCATCCTCAATCACGCGCGCATACCGGCGGCCATGGCAGTCGCGATCGCGATGGCCTGTGGTGTCGGTACCACGCAGGCCTACGCGGAGGCGGTACCGCCCGGGGCGGCGAACGGCTGGTCCTCGAAGACCGCGCCTTCCGCCGACGGCACCGGCCCGGGTGCCAAACCGCACTCGGTTCCCGTGGCGAAGCGCACCGAGGTACTGGGCAAGGGCTACCGGTCGTCATCGGACCGGGCCATCACCACATCGGGCGACGGCACGGGTTTTCACGTGCTGGTGGCCTCCGAGAAGGACGGCTACCGGTGGAAGACCGCCGCCTCGCTGTCGGAGCCGGGCTTCGAGACGGACGCGTGGATCGGCAACGCCTGTGTGACGGAATCCGGCAGGTACGCGGCTGTCGCGTACGCGCCGCGGACGTTCACCAACAAGCCTGAGCTCATGAGCCGCGGGGCCTTCACCGCCCTCGTGGACCTGACCGACGGTGAGGTCCGCAAACTGCCGTTCACGGCGACACTCGGCTACTTCTCCCCGGGCTGCGGTACCGGCGAGGACATCGTGTTCTCGCAGTTCACCGACGAGGTCGCCTCGAAGAAGAACGAGACCCGGCTGATCACAGCCGATGCCCGCACCGGTAGGTCGGACACGGTGAAGGTCGCCGGACAGGTCACCTCGGCCGTCCCGGTCGACGGTCACGTCGTCGCCGCACGCGGCAAGCAGATCGTGCGCATCGACGGGACGACGGTCAGGACCGTGGCCCCCACACACGCTGTGCCGTTCCAGCTCAAGCCGGACGCCGACGGTGGCGTCACCTTCATCGACCGCCTGCCCGTGGACAAGGCGGCGGGCGGCACGGCCGCCGCCACCGGTCAGGCAGCCGTCTCCCGCGTCAGCACCGCGGCCCTGAGGACAGCCGACGGAAAGGCGCGCGCCGCCCAGCTCGCACAGGGCTCGCTCACCCGCTTCGACCTCGCCCGGACACCGGACGGGGCCGTGTACGTCACCGGCGACGCCAAGAACCGCGGCACACTGCCGAGTTCGATCCACAACCCGGGCGGCATCCCGAAGGACGCCCGTATCTCCAGCGACGGCGCCGCCGCGCTGACCACGGCGTGGGCGGACGGCAAGGACTCGCGCATCTCGCAGAAGGACTCCTTCTCGGCCCGGCCCGCGCGGATCACCGTGAAGGCCCTGGACACCGCGAAGTCGATCGTGCTGGACGCCGCGCCCGGTGACGTCATCGGCGGCGCGAGCGCCCGACGGGCCGCGACCTCCGCGAGTCCCGCGCTGGCCGCGAAGGCCGCGGTGTCCGGTGACGTGTCGGCGCAGGCCTCGCCCGTGGACGACGACCGCACCTGCTCCGTACCCCGCAACAACGCGAAGAAGCAGGCGTTCCAGCCGACCCCGCGGCAGATCGAGTGGGCCGTGGACCAGGCCATCGTCGGCAAGCTCAACAGTGGCGCCACCCGGCCGGCGAACTGGAAGAACACCGGGATGTCGGCGTACGCCCCGCAGACTCTGTTCCCGCTGGCCTCGCTGAGCGGCGGAAGCGGCGCGGACTGGCACATACCGGCTCAGGTGATGCTGGGCATCACCGCGCAGGAGTCGAACATGTGGCAGGCGACCCGCTACGCCGTGCCGGGTGTCACGGCCAACTCACTGATCGGCAACTTCTACGGCGTCAAGTACTCGGCCGACGGTTCGCAGGCCGACCCATGGGCCATCGACTGGTCGAAGTCGGACTGCGGTTACGGCGTCACCCAGGTCACCGACGGCATGCGGCTGCCGGGCAAGGGCCAGCCGACGATGACGACCACGCAGCAGGAGGCCGTCGCGCTCGACTACGCCGCGAACATCGCGGCCGGCGTCAACATCCTCATCGAGAAGTGGAACCAGACCCGGGCCGACGGGGTCGTCATCAACGACGGCCACCCGAAGTACATCGAGAACTGGTTCGCGGCCCTCTGGTCGTACAACACCGGCTATCACCCGAAGTCGGAGGCCGGCGGCAACTCCGGCAAGTGGGGCCTGGGCTGGACGAACAACCCGGCCAACCCGCTGTGGAAGGAGAACCGCACTCCCTTCCTGGAGGACGCCGCAGGCGCCGACGACTACAGCCACGCCGCGAGCCCGCAGAACTGGCCGTACCAGGAGAAGGTCATCGGCTGGTCCGCACGCCCCCTGTCGGCGATGTTCGCGCCCGGCGACTTCAAGGCGGGCTACCGCCAGGCGTGGTGGAACAGCAACGCCTACCGCACCACGTCGAAGCCGCCGATCGGACTGTTCTGCGACAGCAGCAACGACTGCGACCCGTCGAAGATCAGCACAGGCGCGAGCAACGACACCGGCGGCGGCCCCTGCCTGCTGCCGGGCGACCCGAACGAGTCGGATCCGCTGTACCTGAAGTGCTGGTACACCAAGGCGGCCACGTGGAAGAGCTGCACGACCGCCGCCCAGTGCGGCAACGCCATCCACCGGTTCGACGAGACCTATCCCGAGCAGGCGGACGCCAATTCCTACCCGCCGAAATGCTCCGCCGACCTGCCCTCGGGGACGTACATCGTCGACGACCTGGCCGACGGGACAGTTCCGGCCGGTTCCGATCTCCGCTCCTGCGGGAGCGTGTCCTCGGCGGGCTCGTTCAACCTGGACTTCGGCTCCGCCTCGGCACGTATCGACCTGCACCAGCTGGGCGCCGCCTACGACAACCACTTCTGGTTCACCCACACCAACAAGGAGGGCACCACCGACGGCAGCCGTCTGAAGACCACCGGCACGTGGACCCTGAACAAGTCCGACCGGGGCTGGATGCGGGTCTGGGTGCACCTGCCCGACCACGGCGCGCACACCCGCCAGGCCAAGTACAAGGTCGGCGGTACGAACTCCACGAGCCCGAACCGCGCGCTGCCGCAGCGGGTGGGGGCGAACACCTGGGTGCCGATCGGCGTCTTCAACTTCACCGGAACGCCCACCGTTTCGCTGTCGAACACGACGGACGACGGCACGGGCACCGAGGACGTCGCCTGGGACTCGGTCGCTTTCCAGCCGATGGCGGGCAAGCCGCAGAACCAGGTCGTCGCCATGGGCGACTCCTACTCCTCGGGTGAGGGCGCGTCGACGAACGGCGGCGACGACTACTACCCGGAGTCCGACTTCTACGACTCGGCCCAGCCGGACGCCGAGAACAAGTGCCACCGTTCGAAGTACGCCTGGGCGCGTCAGGCCAAGCTGCCGGGCCAGTCGAAGTCGATGGGAGCGCTGGCTGACGACCGCGACTCCGACATGGACTTCCAGTTCATCGCGTGCGGGGGCGCCCGCTACTTCCAGGTCCTGCGCGACACCCAGTACGGCGAACTCGCCCAGCTGGACAAGGGGTACCTCGACCAGAACACCACCCTGGTCACCCTGTCGGTCGGTGGCAACGACATGCGGTTCACGGACATCTTCCGGAACTGCATCCTGGGCCTGGAGGGGGTGTGCACCGACGACTCCTTCCCCAACGAGGATCCGGACACCGGGGAAGGGGCCGGCGGGGAGACCGGTCCGGTCGACGAGTGGGCACCGGTATGGGCACGCGACACGGTCAGGCCGCGTCTGGTCACCACGCTCAACGAGATCCACAAGCGGGCGCCCAACGCGAAGATCGTGCTCATGGGTTATCCGCGGCTGCTGGAGGGCAACGGCCAGTGCATACCGGGCATCGGGCTGGCAGAGGCTCCCTGGCTGAACGCGATGGCCGACAACGTGGCCGCCGAGATGGCGAACGCGGTCGCCGACGCCAACAGCCGGTACAGCGCGAACGCCGTATTCAGCGACCCGCGTGACGAGTTCGCCGGCAAGGCGATCTGCGGTGACCCGGAATCGATCCACGGCATCGTGCTGTCCGGGCACTCCAGGGCGGACAACCGCGACGTGAAGTGGCTGCCGGGCAACGTGGCACCCTCCATGAAGTCGTTCCATCCGAAGGTGGCGGGGGCCAGGCTGTTCGCCGACTCCCTGGAGCACACGCTCGCCGGGAACTGACCGATCCCGCGCCGCGATCGAGGGCGCGGGTCTGAGTAGTCGTACTCAGGCCCGCGTCCGCTCCCTGTGAAACGGTGAGGACATGACGAGGGCCAGGGTCTTCCGCGGAGTGAAGGGCACACTGCTGTCGGCACTGGCGGCAGCCGCCTGCTACGAGATGTGGACCTCTCTGTGGGAGTGGTCGGACGACGTGTCCCGGGCCAGCGGCGACGCCATGGGCGCAGGGTGGCTGGAAGGTCTGCTGGCGGGGATCGTCGGTCTTCTGTCGATGCCGGTACTCCTGTGGGCGGGCATGCGGCTGCTGAGGGAGCGCGGCAACCATCTGCTCGTCGTGGTCGGCTTCGTGGCCTGGTGGCGCATCGGCGGCAAACTCGTCGAGGAAGGCAACGTCAGCGACCTGGCCACCGGCCTGTACATTTCCCTGTTCGCGGGGCTGTGCGGTTTGGCTTCCCTCGCCGAGATGCCGAGGACGCGTTCCTGACAGCGCAGGACGCATAACGCGAACAGCGTCAATCAGGACGTTTGCATTGAAACGATCGGCGTGCGCGTGCGATAAAATGCGCTTCCTGGTGGTTCACAGAGAAGAGGGCGTTGTGAAGATAGCGCGCATATGTCTCGTGGTGGTGGCATGCACCTTTATGGCCACCTCCTGCGGGGGAGGCGGCACGGCTGTCGACACATCCCGCCTGTCCAGCCAGGAAAAGGAATGGATCGAGTTCTCCTACGCGCACGAGAAGAGCGACGAGGTCAAGCGGTCCCTGGAAGAGCTGACCGCTGAAGGCGTCGAGTCCTACCTTGATGGGCAGCGTCTGCGTCTGTGCGGCGACACGGCGTCACTGATGCAGGACCTCAAGGAAGCGAACTACACGGCGAACGAAATGCAGGAGTACAAGGAAAAGTCTGAACAGCTCATGTGCTAGCGCCGGTGGAGCGCGCACGGAGCAAAGGCCCCCGCCGATGACAGCGGGGACCTTCATGTCTCTGGGCGAGGCGGCGCTCCTAAGCGACCGCGCCTCCGAGGATTCTCAGCGAATACTTGTCGTACGCCCGGTGAAGAACCATCGTCACCGGCCCGGAGACGAATACTCCGCTGACAATGTACTCCTTCTTGTTGCCCCTTTTGAGTAAAAGATTTGGGAAAGAATCGACCGCGCCCGACCTGGCAGCACGAGTGTGGGTCGCTGCCGAGATCACCCGCCGAACTTGCCATGAATGTAGTTGGCCGTGTCCAGCGGGCAGTCCGGGCGTCGGGCCAGGGCCAGGCTGCGCGTACCGGGCGAACCCCGCTCGATCTGGAAGAAGCATTCGGCGGTCGCCTGCCTGTTGCCGGCCGGCATCCGCGGCCAGAGCTGCTCCAGCCTGGACAGCACCTGCGGGTACCTCCGCGCGAGGGGTACGAGCAGCGAGGCGAGGGCACGGACCGACCGCCCGGCGATCTTTCCCGCGTCGATACGGGTGACGACGTCCTCGACTCTCTTCGTGAGCTCTTCGTGGCTGAGGTACTTGATGCCCAGCGTGGTGAAAGACTTGCCGAAGAGGGGGAAGAGGGCTGGGAGCTGCTCTTTCCGTTTCGGCGGCGCGTCCGGACCGAGACCGTCCATCAGGATGTCGAAGTACAGGTCGACCACCCCGACCGCCAGCCGACGATCGAGGCCGGCCGACCGTTCGACGGCGACCAACAAGTCGAGCAGGGCGCTCTGGACCTGCGCGTCACTGTCCCGGGTGGCCCACTTCACGAGCTGCTCCTGCACATCCGTGCCGTACGAGTCCCGTAGCGGGAGGACCGACGCGTTGTCCGCGAGGCCGCGGGCCAGAACGCGGACCACGTTCGAGTGCGGCGAGTCCAGGAGGGAGACGAGCCAGGGGACCGCCTCGGAGTCCGGATCGGTCACGGCGGCGGTGTGCAGCTGGCCGGCCATGGTTCTGGCCGCCGCCGACGCGGCACCCGCGTTCCCGTCCATGAGTTCGCGCCGGATCCAGCAACGGGCCTCCGCGGAGCGGAAGGCGGCCGTGCTCTCCAGCCGTGCCCGCCGGGCCCGGTCCGTCGCGCACAGGGCGAGAAGGGTTTCGTGCATCTCCGCGATCTGAGCCGGGCCGAGGCACTGAAGAAAGGCGTCGAAGGTGCTCAGCAGCACCGTGCGGGCGCCGGCCGTCCCCCGCTCCGCGGCCTGGACCACGGTGTCCAGCTGGTCCGCCCTGGCGCGCAGCAGGTCCATGTCGTCGCCGCAGAGTTTGATCACGGTCGGCCAGACCCGCCGTGGGTCTGCGGTGACGTAATGGCTGAAGAGGCCGACCAGTTCCGGTCGGTCCTCGGCGCGGAGTCCGTCGGCGAGGTGGTTCGCCACGGAGCAGGCGGAGCTGAGCGCGCTTGCGGTGAGCCCGTCGCCGAATCCCAACAGGGCCTGTCGAACCAGGTCCGGATCGGCGTCGGCAATCGCCTTGGCCGCGTTGGTGTACTTGTCGCGGGCGGTGTCCTCGGACCCCGCCAGGTCGGCCAGCAGGGCCCGGGCCACCTCCTCGTTCCGGCAGAGTCCGGCGACGAGCCGCACCTGGCATGTCTGCCAGCGCTCTGGGTGGACCGCCTTCAGAACGGCACGCCAGTCGCGCCAGCCCGCCTTGTCCCGGAAGACAGGGTCCTCCCAGGCGCGGAGCAGGACGGTGGTCACGTTGTCCACCGCACCGCTGGGGCACGGGAATCGCAGCGCGGTCAGCAGCAGCGAGCGGTCGAGCAGCCCGTTCCCGGGGCTGCCGGCGACCAGCCGTATCACCTCCGCGCGGGCGGCTTCGGGAAGGCCGGGGTACACCTCGACCAGCATGGGCCCCAGGTCCGCCTCGGCTCCCCCGGAACGGACCGTGAGGGCCAGCAGCCGGGCGAGGACGGAGGAGACACACTCGTGCCCCAGTTCGTCGGCCCTGGAGATGAGGCCGTCCAGCACTCGCCGAAGGGTTCGCATCCGATACTCCGGCGGACTTGGCGCGAGCAGCGACGCGGCGGTTTCCACCACCCGGGACATGTCCTTGGCGTCCGAGGTCCGCACGCACCTCAGCAAGACCTCGACCGACTCCTGGACACATTCCTCGGGGCTGTTCCTCAGGACTTTGACGCAGGCGACCAGGAGCGCGGGAGAGATGTTCCAGACCTCTTCGGTCACCTCTGCGACCAACGCGCTCGAGCGCCGGTTGAACGCACCGTACAACTGCGCCCGGACACCTTCGACATCGTCCAGGGGCACCGCCTCGGCGAGCGTCTCGTAGCGGTCGTCGCTCGTCGTCATCATCAGGAGGTGCCGGGCGATGGGCCAGTACGCCTGCAGGGCCGAGCGCAGCCCCTTTCCCAGCCGGGCGAGGTCCTGCTCGTCACCGGCTCCCGCCAGGAGCCGGGCGACCGCGAACTCCGCGTACGTCTGGTGGAAGAAGGCGTATCGGCCGGTAAACCTCTTCACCACTCCCTCGCTGAGGAGTTTGCGCATCGCGCCGGGGTCGGGCGACAGCGCCTCGCCCGTGACAGATTCCACGAACCGCGTCCTGCTGGAGGCCCATACCTCCGCGGCGAGCTTCTCGGCCGCCGCTTCCTGCGCCGTCGCCGCGGCGCCGCGCCGGCCGTGGCGGTCCCGCCCGACGCGCTTGTGCCAGTGCTCTTCGTACAGCTGGGTCACCGTCAAGTTCTCAGGGATGCCCCCGAGCCGAGCGTAGATCTCGCACGCCATGGCCAGCCGCAGAGGCGAGGCGCAGACCTCTCGTACCCTGCGTCCGTCCTGACCTGTGACGAGGCTGTCCAGAAAGGTCCGCTTGGCCGCCTCGTCGATGCCTGCCGTTGCGAGGTACGCCTCCGCCCAGCGCCGGATGTCGTCCGCCCCGAGACTGGGCATGCGGTAGTGGGAACCCGTGAGTTCCCCGTCGCCTTCGAGGTTGTCGTGCCATTCCTCTTCCCGGCATGTGATCAGGAGATCGCAGGAGCGGCTCAACTGTCGCAGGAGGTAGGAGGCGTCGTCGGCGTTCTCCTCCCTGATGACCAGGTCGAGCGTGTCGATGAGGAGCCGCACCCGGCGGTGTCGTGCCAGCTGGGTGATGACCGAGGACAGCGGGGGCGACGTACGGGAGTCGGTCAGCGCGTGGCCCAACGCCTGGTCGAGGGCATCCAGGCTCGACAGGTCCGCCGACGCCGGCACCCGGGCGCAGGGCAGGAGCACGGTGCAGGTGCTCCCGTCGTCGTGGGCCGCCAGTGCGTCGAAGAGCTGACCCAGCAGGACGCTCTTGCCGTATCCGCCCTCGCCGACGATGACGACGGGGGACGGCAGGCGGTCGATGGGCGAGGCGAGCTTCTCGGTGAGATGGGCCAGCCGGTCCATGCTGGGGATGGTCTTCGGCAGAACGACGGACCGGGCCGACGCGCTGCCGGCCACGATCGCTTCGAGGAGCCTCGTGGCCTCGTCGGCATCGGGCGGGCCGTCCTGCGCCCGGGTCGGTCCTTCATGCCCGGACAGACCCGTGGGCACGAACAGGAAGGGGTCCGGGGGGAGGTCGGGGACGGGTCGCACCGGGGGCGGCTCGTATCTGGGCTGGTCCGTGAGGTTCCTGAGCAGGGGCTCGATCGCGGTCGGCGTCAGGTCGGCGAGCACGAAACGCCGGAGTCGGTGGAGGTCGTTCGGGACAGCCGTCTCCTCGACACCGGGCAGCAGCACCACCTTGAAAGTCCGCTGGAATCTCTTCTGGTCGTTCTGGAGGATGCCCTTCATCGTGTCCGCCTCCACGACCACGCCCGCGCCTTCGCGGGGATCGTTGGAACCCTCCCAGCGCGCTTTCCAGGCGTGGCTGGCGACGATGAGCACGATGTCGCACGTCTGGACCATCCGCTGACCCCACCGGGTCCAATCGGTGTCCCGGTCCGCCCACAGGTCCAGCTCCGTGTCGATGCCGGACGTGGACAGCAGCTCCGCGAACCCGCGCACGGAGTCCTTCCATGCGGAGGTCTGCGATTTCGTCCACGAACGATCGGAGTGCGCCCAGCTGATCATGACCCGCGGTCGTGACATGCGTGGCTCCTCCAACTGCCCAGGGCACGTCCCGCCGTTGCGACGGACCGTGCGGCCACTGCTCCCAGGATAGGGCCGCCCCCGTCCCGCCCGAGGCTGAGTGCACCTCAACTGCCGCTCTTCGCAACCCTGCTGGAGGTACGCTCACCCTCTATGTTTTCACCACGGGAGACACGGCCGAACATCGCGGTGCTCGGCAGTCTTGATCCCGACCGCGACATCGACCCGCCGCTCAGGTCGATCGCCGCGGCGCGCGAGGCGTGCAGACAGCTCGGGCGTGAACTGGCGAGGGCTGGATGCGATCTGATCGTGCACTCCAGTGATCCGCGCTATGCCGAAGTGCACGTCGTGGAGGGGTACGTGGCGGCTTCGGACGCCGACGGCCCGGGCACCGTCTTCGTGCACGTGCCGCGGCATCGCGACACGACCTTCGTGGTGCCGCCGGGCAGCAGCGCGACGCTGAAGGTCGTCCGGGACACCACCACGCAGTGGGAGGTGCCCTTCTACCGGACCCTGCTGGCGAGCGACGGTGCCGTGCTCGTCGGAGGCGGTCAGTCCACTCGTGCCGCAGGAGTGGTGGCGATGGCTCAGGGCATTCCGCTGATCCCGGTCGCCGCGTTCGGCGGAGGCGCCAACCTGGTGTGGGTCAACCTCGGACAGATACGCAACGACACCGACGACGAGGACATCGCGCTCCTGGGAGCCGACTGGGACGCCGAGTCCGCCGCGCGGCTGACAGCCTGTCTCCTGCGGCAACGGGAACGACGGGCAGTGGCTCTCCGCCTGCAGGACCACTCCGCACGGAAGGCGGTTCGGGGCTTCGCGCTGGGAATGGGTACGGCGGTGGTGTTCCTGCTGGTCGCGCTTGCGGCTCTGGTGCTGGCCGGGCCTCCCGCTCCGGCCGCCGCCCACGGTCTCGCGCTCCTCGTCGCGGCCCCGCTGCTGGCCGCCATGGCCGGAGCGATCGTCCGCAACTCCTTCGAGCAGGATCCGCGCTGGCCGACGGCCGCGGTTCGCGGGCTGGGCGCCGGGGTGGTGAGCGTCCTTCTCTATGTGGCCTCGCAGTTGCTCACCGTCCCCACACTCCTGGACGACCTTGACGTACGCCGCATCCTCTTCTTCGCCATCCCTCTCGGCTTCAGCTCGGGATACACGTTCGACCTCGTCTACGAGCGGCTGCGGTCCGAACCCGCGTCGTCGATAGGGCCTCCGTCGCAAGGGCCCCGCTGAGGTGGTGAATGCGTCCGCGGCCACCCGTGCCAGGGCGGCCCTCTCCGCCAGGTGATGAATTCGCGTCCGCGAGAAATCCCGGAGATGCCGCCGCGCCCCCCCTGACCCGATGTGTACAGGTCGGGCCGGACGCGGCGGCATGCGTGGCTCAGATGTCCCGGAAGATCTCGATCTGTGCCCCCACCGAGTTCAGCCGCTCCGCCAGGTCCTCGTAGCCCCGGTTGATGACGTACACGTTGCGCAGGACCGATGTGCCCTCGGCCGCCATCATCGCGAGGAGGACGACCACCGCGGGGCGCAGGGCCGGCGGGCACATCATCTCCGCGGCCCGCCAGCGCGTGGGGCCCTCGACCAGGACGCGGTGGGGGTCGAGGAGCTGGAGGCGGCCGCCGAGGCGGTTCAGGTCCGTGAGGTAGATCGCGCGGTTGTCGTAGACCCAGTCGTGGATCAGCGTCTGGCCCTGCGCGGAGGCCGCGATGGCCGCGAAGAACGGGACGTTGTCGATGTTCAGGCCCGGGAAGGGCATGGGGTGGATCTTGTCGATCGGGGCTTCGAGCTTCGAGGGGCGCACGGTGAGGTCCACCAGGCGCGTACGGCCGTTGTCCGCGAAGTACTCCGCCGTACGGTCGTGGTCGAGGCCCATCTCCTCCAGGACCGCCAGCTCGATCTCCAGGAACTCGATCGGCACCCGGCGCACGGTCAGCTCGGACTCGGTGACGACCGCGGCGGTCAGCAGGCTCATCGCTTCGACCGGGTCCTCGGAGGGCGAGTAGTCCACGTCCACGTCGATGTTCGGCACGCCGTGCACGGTGAGCGTCGTGGTGCCGATGCCCTCCACCCGTACACCCAGCGCCTCCAGGAAGAAGCACAGGTCCTGGACCATGTAGTTGGAGGAGGCGTTGCGGATGACGGTCGTGCCGTCGTGGCGGGCGGCGGCCAGCAGCGCGTTCTCCGTCACCGTGTCGCCGCGCTCGGTCAGCACGATGGGACGGCCCGGGGTCACCTTGCGGTCCACCCGCGCGTGGTACATGCCCTCGGTGGCCGCGATGTCCAGACCGAACCGGCGGAGCGCGATCATGTGCGGCTCGATGGTCCGCGTACCGAGGTCGCAGCCGCCCGCGTACGGCAGCTTGAAGCCGTCCATGCGGTGCAGCAGCGGGCCGAGGAACATGATGATCGAGCGGGTGCGGCGGGCCGCCGCCTCGTCGATCGACGCCATGTCCAGCGTGGCGGGCGGCACGATCTCCAGGTCCACGCCACCGTTGATCCACCGGGTGCGTACGCCGATGGAGCCCAGCACCTCCAGAAGGCGGTACACCTCCTCGATGCGCGCGACGCGGCGCAGCACCGTGCGGCCCTTGTTGAGGAGCGTCGCACAGAGCAGCGCCACGCACGCGTTCTTGCTGGTCTTCACGTCGATCGAGCCGGAGAGCCGACGTCCGCCGACCACGCGGAGATGCATCGGGCCCGCGTAGCCGAGCGAGACGATCTCGCTGTCCAGCGCTTCACCGATTCGGGCGATCATCTCAAGGCTGATGTTTTGATTGCCACGCTCGATGCGGTTCACCGCGCTCTGGCTGGTACTGAGCGCCTCGGCCAGCTGCGTCTGTGTCCAGCCCCGGTGCTGACGGGCGTCACGGATGAGCTTGCCGATGCGTACGAGGTAGTCGTCTGCCATGACGGCAGGCTATCTCACATATGAGATGCCGCATCCGGAGGGGCCCAATGGGGTGACAGTGCCTCAGTGGCGCTTGGCGCGGGTGGTGCGGCGCCAGCCGAAGGGACCGGGGAGATCCATCGAGGTGGTCCGTCGTCCCGTGCTGCTGTGTGTGTGCTTGGGGCCGTTCTTGCCGCCCGTGGTGATGGACCACGACTTCTTGTTGATGTTCAGTCGTACCCCGGGCAGGATCCGGAAGCTCTTGCGGAATGTGAGCGGCATGGGTGCCCCCTTCTCGTCGTCCGCTCCCAGGTACCCCGGATGCCGGTCGGTACGCCGAACACCCTTGCGTCCGGGCCCGGTTCGACGCCGGTCCGGCCCCGGTTCCGTACCGGGGTGACCTCTCCCGTACCGGCGAGGTACTGTCGAAGCACCGGAAGTAAAAACGTGTGGCCACCCGGAGCAGGGACCACACGCGCACACGCGGTATCGGACGATCCGCCACTTCTTCACCTCGAAGGAGTGCGTCGTGAGTGTCCGCCGTAATCGCTCTCATCGCTTTGCCGGCTCTCGTCAGCCGAGTTCACCGAGTTCACCGCGTTCCCTCCGCGAAGCGGGGGTGGCCCTCGCGGGGCTGTCGGCGGTGTTCCTGTTCGAGATGCTCGACAACTCGATCCTCAATGTCGCCCTGCCGACCATCGGCCGTGAGCTGTCGGCGTCGGCGACCGTGCTGCAGTGGGTCACGGGTGTGTACGCCGTCGTGTTCGGCGGCCTGATGCTGGTCCTCGGCGCGCTGGCCGACCGGGTCGGCCGCCGCAAGGTCATGCTGGTCGGCCTGGTGCTGCTGGGTGCGGCGAGTCTCGCGACCGCGTTCGTCACCACGGCGGAGCAGCTCATCGCGGTCCGCGCGGCGATGGGTGTCGCGGCCGCGATGACGACGCCCGGCTCCCTCGCCCTGGCGTTCCGCCTGTTCGACGAGGACGGCCTCCGCGTCCGTGCGACGACGCTGATCTCGACCGTGGGACTGGTCGGGCTCGCGATCGGGCCCACGGCGGGTGGCTTCGTGCTCGCGTTCGCCCCGTGGCAGGCGCTGCTGCTGGTCAACGTACCGATCGCCGCACTCGCGTACCTCGGCATCCGACGAGGCATCCCCGCCGACCGGGCGGACGAGCTGCACCGCGACCCGGTCGACGGCGCGGGCGCCCTGCTCGGCACGGCCGCGATCGTGCTCGCGCTGGTCGCACCGACGCTGTTCGTCGACGCGGGCGCCGCGTCGCCTCTCCCGTGGCTGATCGCGGTCGCGGCCGTCGTGACGGCGGTGCTGTTCGTCGTCCGGGAGCGTTCGGCCCGCCATCCGCTGCTCGACCTCGAACTCGTCGCCCGCCCCCTCGTGTCGAGCGGTCTGGCCTTCAAGGCCGCCGCGGCCCTCGCGACCGCCGGCCTCGGCTACCTCGTGACCCTGCAGCTCCAGCTCGACCGGGGCTGGACGCCCGCGCAGGCGGCGCTGGGAATGCTGCCGCAGGTCGTCGTGCTCATCGCCGGCGGCGCTCTCATCGGCCCACTGGTCGCACGTGTCGGCCTCGACAAGGCCGCCTGGCTCAGCGCCGGAGCCGTGGTGTGCGGACTCGCCGTCTACGGGCTGCTGGGCCGCTTCGGTTACGTGTGGATCGCCCTCGCGCTCGTACTCGTCGCCGCCGGTATGCGCGTCGTGGGTGTCGTCGCCGGGACCAACGTGATGCGTGGTCTCCCGGCCGACCGCACCACCGTCGGGGCGGCATTGGTGGACACCGCCGGCGAAGTCACCACCGGAATCGGCATCGCCGTCAGCGGGACCATCCTCGCGGCGTCCTTCACCGGCGACATCGCGGCATCGGACTGGAGCCCCCACCAGACCGCGGAGTTCCGCGAGGCGGTCACCTGGGCCGGCCTCGCTCTCACGGCCCTTGCCGCGGCGCTCGTGGGATGGGGCATCAGCCGTGGCCGCCGCCGGGTCGGGGACGGTACGACGCAATCGGCGTCCTCATCCTCCTCCGCATCCTCCTCGGCATCGGCGTCGGCATCGTCCGCGACCGGCACCATCGGAACCACCGGCACCACCGGCACCACCGGCGCTGGCGGCGAGTAGGCGCGAGGGACGGGCTTCCGGCGCCGTGCGGGGCTCTCGCCGCGGAGGAGGTTCCGTGGCGGGAGGCCCCGGCGGTGCGGGGGGCGTTCCAGCGACGCGCGGGTGTCCCGGCGGTGCGCGGGCGCCCCGGCGGTGTCCGCGGGTACCGGCGGGGCGCTGGAACGCCCCCGCCGTCCGGTGTCAGTCCGTGGTCGTAGCGTGTGCGCGTGACCCAACTCGTGCAGTCCTACTCCTACTTGCACCCCTCGGCCGTGCGTGAATCCACGGCCGGGCGCAGTCTCGCGCTGGAGACCTCCGGCGGTGCCACCCCGGCCGGAGAGGCGGCCAACCCTCACTTCTTCAGCGGGTTCCTGACCGCGCCGACCGCCGCCGCGACGGCTCTGCTCGCGGTCGCCGACGTGGCCGCCGCCCGCTACTACCGGCCGAACGCGAAGGCCTCGCTCGACCCGGTCGTGACGGCCGACGGTGACCGGCTGCGCTTCGAGTCCTTCTCCGGCTGCTGCGGGGTGTACGCCCGGCTCGACGTCCTCGCGCCCGGCCTCGACGGCGACGACGTCGGGCACGGCACCACCAACGTGGACGTCAACATGCCCCTGCGGCGGGCGCTGGCAGGGCTCGGCGGGCTCGACCCCCTTCATCTGGCCGTCGGGCCCGAGGAGTTGGCGGTCAGAACCTTCGACGGCGAGTTCGTGGAGAAGAAGGTCCCGCTGCCGGAGCGCTGGCTGCGCGGGTTCGCCGAGGCACAGGTCCTCGCGGCGGGTTTCGCCCTGCGGGCCGAGGTGCCCGCCGCGGAGGCGGCCGCCGTGCTGCGCGCGCTGCCCCGGCCCACCCTCCGCGCCGACGCCCGTACGACACGCTGGGTGGTGCCCGCGGGCCGCACGCTGCGACCCACGTCCAGGCCGGCGCCCGGCGCGGTGTGCCTGCCCGGGCCGGAACGGCTGCTGACCCTGCGGACGGTGCTGAGGCACGCGACGACCGTACGGGTGTACGCGCCGGCCGAGCCGGTCACCGCGGACGGGGCCGCCACCGCCTGGGAGGTCGAACTGCCCGGCATGCGAATGACGTTGATGCTCTCCCAAAGCGCCTCGCGCGGCTTCTCCGGCGAGGGCGGAGTACTGCATGACCTTGCCTCCGGCCAGGCTGCGGCGGACGCGGAACGGGTCGCGGAACTGCTGGCCTGGGAGCCGAGGATCGACATCGCCGAACTGTCGGAGCAGGCCGGGCTGCCCGCCGACCGGGTGCGCGCCGCGCTGACCATGCTGGGGACGTCCGGCCAGATCGGCTACGACCTCACCGAGGCGGCGTACTTCCACCGCCACCTGCCGTACCGCGCGGGCGCCGCGGAGACACGAAACCCCCGGCTGCGCGGGGCGCGGGCGCTCGTCGCGGACGGGTCGGTGCGGCTGGACGGGCCGCTGGCCCGGGTCGGTAAGAGCGACGACGCCCACGTGGTGCGCCCCGACGCGTCGGGGCAGTTGAGCTGCACCTGCTTCTGGTGGGCGAAGTACCGGGGCGGACGCGGCCCCTGCAAGCACGTGCTCGCGGTGGGCATGGCCCGCGACACGACGGCCGATGCACGGGCGACGGCGGACGCGGGGACGACGGCGCACGCGCAGACGACGGCCGACATGGAGGCGGCGGTGGACGCGCGAGCGACGGCCGACGCAGAAGCGGCCGGGGACCCGGCACGATCGGAAACGGCACGACCGGAGGCGGCACGATGAAGCTGGTTCAACTCGCGGAAGCCGCCGACGTCGAGGGAGTGCTCCGGGAACTCGGCGCGCTGACGCCGGACGGGCGCGCGGCCCAGACGGAGACCCTTGCGGCCCGGCGCGCGACGGTGCAGGCCGGCTGGCCCCATCTGTCCGACGAGGAGAAGGCCGCCCAGCTCGCCGCCGAACTCGGCTGCCGGACCGCTCCCGCGACCGCGGCCGACTGGATCCAGGAGAACTGCCCGTGGGAGGAGAACCTGCCCCTCGGCGGTGCCTGGGTGGTCGACGTCCTGAACCTCCACCCCGTCGTCTGGCGGGCCGAACTCGCCGCGGAGCTCGCCGAGCGGCCGAGGCCCCCGGCCCGCCTCGTCGAACACCTCGTCCGGGACACGGGCTGCCCCGTCCCGACCTCCACCGGGTTCGTCGCGGGCTGGCTCCGCAGCCGCCTGTGGCCGTGGCACGCCGCACACCTGCGAGGCGGGCCACGGCCCGACGGCACTCTCCTGGAGCAGCTGCGCCAGGACGATCTGTCGCCGCGGTTCCTCCGGCTGGCCGTGGAGCGGCAGGAGATCTACCTCGGCCCGAACTGGTTCCACAACGACATGACCCGGTACGGCCTGCCGCTCATGCTGGAGCACAACAGGCTGGGCGCGTTCATCAGCTTCAGCGCCGAGGGACTGGTCGACCGCGCCGCGCTCGTCCGGCACGTCTTCGCGGGCCTCGACATCACCGAGGAGGCGCCGGACATCGCGGACATGATGACGGCGTTCGCCCTCACACCGGAGGAACTCGCCTCGGTGGCCGCCGAACGAGCCGCGCTCACCGAGTCCCTGCTCGCGCGACTGCTCCAGGACGGCACGCGCAGGGAGACCGCGCCCCCGCTCGCGTACCTCCACGCGCTCGCCCTGACCCCGGCCGAGAACGCGCCCTTCGTCAGGGACCTCGTGGCGCTGCTCGACCTGTCCGCGCCGGTGGCCGCCTACGCCCAGGAAGTCCTGAACGCCATGGACGAGGCCGGGCTGCTGGAGCCCGACGTGCTCACCGAGGTGTGCGAGCGCCTCCTGCTCCGCCCGGAGAAGAAGCTGGTCCGCACGCAGCTCACCCGGCTCGACCGCGCGGCCCGCCAGGACTCCGCGCGCGCCCGCCGGACCGTCCTCGACGCGGCGACGGCCTTCGACCACCGGGACATCGACATGCAGGAGCGCGCCCTCGACGTGGTCGCCCGGCACCTGCCCGCCGCGGGCGACTCGGTGCTCCCGGAGCTGCGCACGGCCGCCGCCCGCATCAACCCCGGCCTCGTGGCCCGGACCGCGGAGCTGTTCGGCACCGCACCGGACCTGTTCCCCGACCAGGACGCCGACACGCTCCCCGACCAGTACGCCGACACGCTGCCCGCCGTGCCCGAGCCACGCCCGGTGCCGGACTCCGTCGGGACGGCGGTCGAGGTCGCCCAGGAGCTCGCCGCGGTCGTCGCGAACGACAAGGACGTCGTCACGTTCGAGCGCGTCCTGGACGGCCTGGTCCGGCACGCCCACCTCGACCGGGCCGCACTGGCACAGGCGCTGCGGCCGGTCATGCGCAAGCAGCCCCGCCAGCACGCCGACTGCACGCAGTCCGACGTGTACGACGTGGCCGCGGCCCTTCGGGGCGACGAGCCGAGGCAGTACGGCGTCATCGCCCGCCTCGCCGACGACGCCTCGTGCTCGCCGGCCGGAGCGCTGCTGGCCGCCCGCCTCGCCGAGGCGATCGACATCGTCGAGGCGGGCGCGCAGCCGTTCCTGCTGGCCGTGCCGACCGACACCACCGGGGCACTGGACGCCACCGCCCTCGTACAACGGATCTCGTCGCTCGACGGGCTCGGTGTCACAGCGGCGCCGGTCGACCTGGCCCAGGCGCTGCTGCGCGTCACCCCGACCACGGACGACAAGGTGCTGGACGCGGCGGGGGAACTCACGTCCGACGCCGGGCGGCGGCTGGCGCGATGGCTGCGCGAGGGCGGCCTGCCGTACCCGGAGCCGGTCCCGGCCGACTGGCCCGAGTCCTGCCCGGACCGCCACCCGAACGACCTGGTGAGCCACCTGGCCCCCGAGCCGGCCACCGGCCCGCCGCTCCTGCCGGCCGCCGCCGCCCTGATCGGGCCGTACGAGTACGGCAGGGGCATGACCGAGCCGATGGTCCCCTTCTGGCTGGCCCAGCTGCCCCACCACCGCGAGACCGTGCTGGCCCGCGACTACTTCAGGTGGCGCTACGGCTCCGACCGGGGCTGGGCCCACGCCCTGCCGTTCGCCGCGGAGTCCGGCGGCCCGGCGGGATACGCGCTGCACCTGGCACTGGCGAACACCCTCTCGTACGACCGGCAGGGTGAACGTGACGCGACCGTGGACGCGCTCCTCGTGCTCGCCGCGCGGGGACAGCTCGACACCGGGCTCCTCGGACGGCAGCTCGCCGAGCTGCTGCGCGTCGAGTCGGTGGCGGCGAACCGGGTGACCGCCGCCCTGCGCACGGCGGCCGAGACCGGCGCGTACGCCGCCGTCTGGTCCGTGCTCGAAGCCGCCCTGCCCCATCTGCTGAGCGACCCGGTGGTGCGGGGCGCCGGAGCGCTGCTCGCCCTCGGCGTCGACTGTGCCTCGCGCTGCGCGGCGAAGGGGGAGATGCCCGAGGTCACAGCGGCAGCGGCGCGCACCGGATCGAGCCAGGCGGTGAAGAACGCGCGGCTGCTGCGGGACGTATTGAGCTGATTGACCTGACCGGTGGGGACACCGGACCGGGTCCCGCTCCGGACGGCCTACGGACGGCCTACGGACGGCCTCCAGAAGGCCTCAGGACCGACTCAGGACGGACTCCGAGCGGCCTCCGGGTAGGGGCCGGCACCCTCCGGGCATGACCGTCCCGCGGTCATGTACTAGAGTTATCTCGACATCGAGATATCTGCCGAGGCGTGCCGCAGCCGCCCGGGACCGGTAAGGGTTACCTAACTTAGCTTGACCTTAGCGGATCGGCCAAGAGGGCGTGGCGGCAGGATGCGGTGGTACGCGCACATGAATGAAGGAGACTGTCGTGTCGGCGAACAGCTTCGACGCCCGTAGCACGCTCAGCGTGGGCGACGAGTCGTACGAGATCTTCCGGCTGGACAAGGTGGAAGGCTCGGCCCGCCTTCCGTACAGCCTCAAGGTCCTGCTGGAGAACCTGCTCCGTACCGAGGACGGCGCGAACATCACCGCCGACCACATCCGTGCTCTCGGCGGGTGGGACTCGCAGGCCCAGCCCAGCCAGGAGATCCAGTTCACGCCGGCCCGCGTGATCATGCAGGACTTCACCGGCGTGCCCTGCGTCGTGGACCTCGCCACCATGCGCGAGGCCGTGAAGGAGCTCGGCGGCGACCCGGCGAAGATCAACCCGCTGGCCCCGGCCGAGCTGGTCATCGACCACTCCGTCATCGCCGACAAGTTCGGCACCCACGAGGCGTTCGCGCAGAACGTCGAGCTGGAGTACGGCCGCAACAAGGAGCGCTACCAGTTCCTGCGCTGGGGCCAGACCGCCTTCGACGAGTTCAAGGTCGTCCCGCCCGGCACCGGCATCGTCCACCAGGTCAACATCGAGCACCTGGCGCGCACGGTCATGGTCCGCAAGGGCCAGGCGTACCCCGACACGCTGGTCGGCACCGACTCCCACACCACCATGGTCAACGGCCTCGGTGTGCTCGGCTGGGGCGTCGGCGGCATCGAGGCCGAGGCCGCGATGCTCGGCCAGCCGGTCTCCATGCTCATCCCGCGCGTCGTCGGCTTCAAGCTGACCGGTGAGCTCAAGCCCGGCACCACCGCCACGGACCTCGTGCTCACGATCACCGAGATGCTCCGCAAGCACGGTGTCGTCGGCAAGTTCGTCGAGTTCTACGGCGAGGGTGTGGCGGCCACGAGCCTCGCCAACCGCGCCACCATCGGCAACATGTCGCCGGAGTTCGGCTCCACCGCCGCGATCTTCCCGATCGACGACGAGACCCTGAAGTACCTGCGCCTGACCGGCCGCGACGAGCAGCAGGTCGCGCTCGTCGAGGCGTACGCCAAGGAGCAGGGCCTCTGGCTCGACCCGGCCGCCGAGCCCGACTTCTCCGAGAAGCTGGAGCTGGACCTGTCGACGGTCGTCCCGTCGATCGCCGGCCCGAAGCGCCCGCAGGACCGCATCGTCCTCGCCAACGCCTCGCAGAAGTTCGCGCAGGACGTCCGCAACTACGTCGAGGACGACGACGAGGCGGGCAAGGAGTCCTTCCCGGCCTCCGACTCCCCGGCCACCACCAACGGCGTACCGTCCCGCCCGACCACGGTCACGGCCCCCGACGGCTCGACGTACGAGATCGACCACGGCGCCGTCACCGTCGCCGCGATCACCTCCTGCACCAACACCTCGAACCCGTACGTCATGGTCGCCGCCGCGCTCGTCGCGAAGAAGGCCGTGGAGAAGGGCCTGACCCGCAAGCCGTGGGTCAAGACCACCCTCGCGCCCGGCTCCAAGGTCGTCACCGACTACTTCGACAAGGCGGGGCTCACCCCCTACCTCGACAAGATCGGCTTCAACCTCGTCGGCTACGGCTGCACCACCTGCATCGGCAACTCCGGCCCGCTGCCGGAAGAGGTCTCCAAGGCAGTCAACGAGCACGACCTCGCGGTCACCTCGGTCCTCTCCGGCAACCGGAACTTCGAGGGCCGGATCAACCCCGACGTCAAGATGAACTACCTGGCCTCCCCGCCGCTGGTCGTCGCGTACGCCATCGCGGGCTCCATGAAGGTGGACATCACCAAGGACGCGCTGGGCGTCGACCAGGACGGCAACGCCGTCCACCTGGCGGACATCTGGCCGACCGAGGCCGAGGTCAACGACGTGGTGGCGAACACCATCGGCGAGGACATGTTCAACAAGTCCTACCAGGACGTCTTCGCGGGCGACGCCCAGTGGCAGGCCCTGTCGATCCCGACCGGCGACACCTTCGAGTGGGACGCGCAGTCCACCTACGTCCGCAAGCCCCCGTACTTCGAGGGCATGACGATGGAGACCACCCCGGTCTCCGACATCACCGGCGCGCGCGTCCTCGCCAAGCTGGGCGACTCGGTCACCACCGACCACATCTCGCCGGCCGGCGCGATCAAGGCCGACACCCCGGCGGGCAAGTACCTCACCGAGCACGGTGTGGAGCGTCGTGACTTCAACAGCTACGGCTCGCGCCGCGGCAACCACGAGGTCATGATCCGCGGCACGTTCGCCAACATCCGCCTGCGCAACCAGATCGCGCCGGGCACCGAGGGCGGCTACACCCGCGACTTCACGAAGGAGGACGCCCCCGTCTCCTTCATCTACGACGCCTCGCGCAACTACATCGAGCAGGGCACCCCGCTGGCCATCCTGGCCGGCAAGGAGTACGGCTCGGGCTCGTCCCGCGACTGGGCCGCCAAGGGCACCGCGCTCCTCGGCGTCAAGGCCGTCATCGCCGAGTCGTACGAGCGCATCCACCGCTCGAACCTCATCGGCATGGGCGTCATCCCGCTGCAGTACCCGGAGGGCCAGTCCGCCGAGTCCCTCGGTCTGACCGGCGAGGAGGCCTTCTCCTTCACCGGCATCACCGAGCTGAACGAGGGCACCACCCCCCGTACGGTCAAGGTCACCACCGACACCGGTGTGGAGTTCGACGCGGTCGTCCGCATCGACACCCCCGGTGAGGCCGACTACTACCGCAACGGCGGCATCCTGCAGTACGTGCTGCGCAGCCTGATCGCCAAGTAGGCGCTCCGGTACGGCAGTCGAGGGCCGCACTCCCGCAAGTCACGGGGGTGCGGCCCTTCGCCGTGCACGGAGGCGGAGGCATCCGGGGTGCGGGGAACTGCGCGGCCGGCCGCAGCGGACCAGCACCTTCGAACGGCGCGGGTCCGCCCGGACACACGGCTGCGGCTCAGCTGGAACACAGGGTTCTCCCAGGCGATTCGGACAGGATCACCACATGTCTGGCACCCGAAGCGAGCCCGTCCGCGTGCTGATCGTCGACGACGAACCAGGTCTGACCGAACTGCTCTCCGTGGCCGTCACGGAGGCCGGCTGGCGGCCCTACCCGGTGGCGGACGGCCGCTCCGCGCTGCGCGTCGCCCGCGCCCGCGTCCCGCACGCCGTCGTCCTCGACGGAATGCTGCCCGACCTGGACGGCATCCAGGTCCTGCGCCGCCTGCGGCAGGAGAACCCGAAGCTGCCCGTCCTCATGCTCACCGCACGCGACGCGCTGGAACACCGCATCGACGGCCTCGCCTCCGGCGCCGACGACTACGTGACGAAGCCCTTCTCCCTGGAGGAGGTCGTGCTGCGGCTGCGCGGGCTGCTGCGGCGGTCGGGCGCAGAGGACGCCCGGTCCGACGCCTCGGTGCTGGCGCTCGGGGACCTGGTGCTGACCGAGGAGACCCGCGAGGTGCACCGCGACGGAACGCGGATCCGGCTCACCGCCAAGGAGTTCGACCTGCTCAGCCTCATGCTGAGCCATCCGCGCCAGGTGCTGAGCAAGACACAGATCCTCGACCATGTGTGGAGCAGTTGCTTCGACGGCGGGGGGAACCTCGTCGAGGTCTACATCTCCAGCCTCCGCCGCAAGATCGACAAGGGGCGGACGCCGATGATCCACACCGTACGGGGCGTCGGGTACGCCATCAGACCGCCGGGGGACGGCAGATGAGGCCGCGGCTGCCGGAGCGGCGCTCACTGCGCACCCGCCTCCTGCTCTTCATCGGTGTCACCCTGGTCGTCGTCTGCACGGCGATGGCCCTCACCACCGTTCTCGCGCAACGCGCCTACCTGCTGGGCAACCTCGACCAGCGCGTCACCGACGCCGCCGAGCGCAGCCAGGGCGGACTGCAGCGCCGCACCGGCGACGACACGGACCTCGGGTTCCTGAACGAGCGGGGGCAGGCCGTCGGCACCCTCGCCGCCCGCTTCGACGACGACGGGGACGTCATCGCCGCCCAGGTCGTCACCGACGACGGCAAGCAGCAGACCCTCACCGCCGACCAGCGCTCCGCCCTCGACGGCATCGCCACCGACGGTTCCCGGCACACCCGCACGGTCCCCGGCCTCGGCACCTACCGCGTGACCGCCATCGCGGGCAACGGCGTCCCCGTTCTCACCGGGCTCCCGATGGACGACGTACAGGACATGATCGGCGGCCTCGTCCTGGTCGAGGCCGTGGCGGCGATCGCCGGTCTGGCCGTCGCCGGCTGCGTCTGCGCCGTGGTGATACGCCGTCAGCTGCGGCCGCTCGGCCGGGTGGCCGCCACCGCCGTCGAGGTCTCGCGTGTCCCGCTGGGCCGGGGCGCGGTCACCGGCCTCACCCGGGTTCGCGAACGCGACACCTACCCCGGGAGCGAGGCCGGCCAGGTCGGCGCCGCGCTCAACCGCATGATCGACCACGTGGAGTCGTCGCTCGCAGAGCGTCAGCGCAGCGAGGAACGCATGCGCCGCTTCCTCGCCGACGCCAGCCATGAACTCCGTACGCCACTGGCGTCCATCGCCGGATACGCGGAGCTGATGAACCGCGGCACCGAACGGATCGAGCCCGCACTGGCCTGGCGGCGGGTCTCCGCCGAGTCGGCGCGGATGACGGGCCTCGTGGAGGACCTGCTGCTGCTCGCCAGGCTCGACGAGGGGCGCCCGCTCCAGTCGTCCGAGGTCGACCTCGCGGCGGTGGTCGCCGAGGCCGTGTGGGACGCGCGGGCGGCCGGCGGCGGACACGACTGGCAACTGGCGCTGCTCCTCGACGCACCCGCGCTCGTCCTGGGCGACGAGGCCCGCCTCCACCAGGTGGTGGCCAACCTGTTGGCCAACGCGCGCGTGCACACGCCCGTGGGCACGACCGTGGTCGCCTCGGTGGAGGCCACGGAGGCCCACTGCGTGATTCGCGTCCGCGACGACGGGCCCGGCATTCCGGCGCATCTGCTGCCCGCGGTCTTCGAGCGCTTCACACGGGGAGACAGCTCCCGTTCCCGCGGTGGTCCCACCGACGGCGGCTCCGGGCTCGGTCTCGCCATCGTCGCGGCCATCACGGCGGCGCACGGGGGCCACATAGCCGTGGACAGCGAGCCGGGCCGTACGGAGTTCACGCTCACCCTGCCGCCGTCCCACGTGCGCCTGGAGGCACCTCCGGCAGCGCTGGTCACCGGCGCGCCACGCCCCGACCTGGCGCTCGGAGCCCCCACCCCCGACCCACGCTGACCACGGAGCGACACCCCTCGACCTGAGTACTCGGGACTCCGCCCCCGGGCCTTCGCCGGCCCCTGGGGCGGAGCCCCACCCCGGCCCACCGGGCGCCCGCCGTCGGGCGCGGCCCCGGCGGGGGCGGATCGCGCAGTTCCCCGCGCCCCTTGTGGGCGGGGTCTGCGGGCCGGGTGTGTTGTGCGGGCGTGTGGGGGTTGGCCGCGCAGTTCCCCGCGCCCCTTGTGGGCGGGGTCTGCGGGCCGGGTGTGTTGTGCGGGCGTGTGGGGGTTGGCCGCGCAGTTCCCCGCGCCCCTTGTGGGCGGGGTCTGCGGGCCGGGTGTGTTGTGCGGGCGTGTGGATGCTGGCCGCGCAGTTCCCCGCGCCCCTCAAAGGCGGGGCTGCGCCCCAGCCTTTGCCCCTCAGGGGCGCGGGGAACGGCGCAATCTTGTCGCCTTTAGGGGCGCGGGGAACTGCGCGACCGGCCGCAACGCGACCGCACCCGACCGACCGCCCCCGCCCCACCCCCCACTTCAGGTAGCACTCAGGTTCCCCGTACACAGTCGTCGCACGGCCGTCCGCAAGGGACCGGCCCAAGGCGAAGGGACCCCGCTGCGATGACCGAGCTCGACACCGAGGAGCCCGCGGCGCAGGAGCCGCAGACGGGCCGTCAGGCCCGCGCCGGTCGACGGAACTTCATGCGCAAGGTCTTCTTCGCCGGCGGCGCGACGGCGGTCGCGACGATGGGCGGGGCGGGAGCCTGGGCCGCCCTCGCCGCCGACGACACCGGCGCGACCGCCTCGGCCGACCCGAGCGCCACCCCCACCGGCGCCCCCACCGGAGGGCCCGGCGGTGCCGGAGGCCCCGGCAACCAGTCGATCACCGAGGACTTCTTCGGCCTGACCACCGACGGCAAGAAGATCGACGACCTCTTCACGGTCCACTCCGAGGGCGTCGCGACCGCCCCGGTGATCGCCGCGGCGAACGCCTTCCTGGCCGGACTGAGCGCCGTACAGAAGTCGTCGACGCAGTTCACCGTCCACTCCACCGAGTGGCGGCTGTGGAGCAACGTCGACGCGTACGACCGCCAGGGCGTCTCGATCGCCGACCTCTCCGACGAGCAACAGGCCCTCGGCAAGGCGCTGTTGAAGTCGGCGCTCAGCGCAGAAGGCCTGGAGACCACCGAGAGGATCCGCAGGATCAACCAGGCCGCCGGAGAGGCGATCGACAACACGGACGCCTTCAACGAGGAAGCCTTCTACTACACGGTCATGGGCACGCCGTCCGCGACCGAACCCTGGGGTTTCCAGTTCGACGGGCACCACCTGGTCATCAACTACTTCGTGCTCGGCGACCAGGTCGTCATGAGCCCCTGTTTCTGGGGTTCGGAACCGACCGAGATCGAGATCGAGGGCACGACCGTCTCCGTGTGCAAGGAGGAGGTGGAGGCGAGCCTCGCCTTCATCAACTCCCTCACCGAGGACCAGCGGACGGTCGCGATCGAGTCCACGACCAAGTCGAACGAGTCGATGAAGGCGGGCGCCTTCGCCGACAACGCGGTCCAGGAGTACACCGGCATCCGCGGCAGGACCCTCACCGGCGCCCAGAAGCTGAAACTGCTCGGCATCGTGGAGGCCTTCACCGGCCGCGCCAAGGCCGATGTCGCCAAGGCCAGGCTGGCCGAGGTCCGGGCCCATCTGAACGACACGTACGTCACCTGGGCGGGCGGCATCGCGGACGACTCCGCCTTCTACGTCCGGGTGCACAGCCCGGTCGTCTGGGTCGAGGTCGACTGCCAGGCCCCCGGCCCGCTCGCGGGCGCGTACGGCGCCTCGCAGGGCAGCGGCGCGACCCAGATGCACGTCCACTCCGTCATCCGCACCCCGAACGGCAACGACTACGGGAAGGAGCTGCTGCGACAGCACTACCTGACGTCTCCTCACCACCGTTGAGGCACAGCGCACTTGGAGTCTCCCGTCATCCGGGTCTCCCGTCATCGCGAGGGCCGCACCCGTCCGGGTGCGGCCCTCGCGCGCCAGCCGTTTACATGTGCATCGCTCCGCGCTAGCTTCGACAGCACGTGGGGTGGGAGCGCTCCCATTCCGGGTGGACCGGAACCCGCCCCGGGACCGCTCCCACCCCACGCATCCCGTACGTACACCCCACGCATCCCGTACGTACGCCGCACGCATCCCGCACGTACACCACACGCACACCCCACGGCCTGTGAACGAAGGGATGGACTCTACTGTCATGATCCTGACAACCGCACCGACCCCACCGACCCGGCGCCCTCCACGCCGCCCACCGCTCCCCGCCCGGGGCAGAGCCTTCCTCCTCATCCTGCTGGCCCTGGTCGTCACGGTCCCCGCTCTCGGCCTGGTCGTCTCGGCGGGCGGTGAGGCCGAGGCCCACGGCACCCCCATGAAGCCCGCCAGCCGTACCTTCCTGTGCTGGCAGGACGCACTCACCGACACAGGTGAGATCAAGCCGATCAACCCCGCCTGCAAGGCGGCGCAGCAGGTCAGCGGCACGACGCCGTTCTACAACTGGTTCTCGGTCCTGCGCTCCGACGGAGCCGGCCGCACCCGCGGCTTCGTGCCCGACGGCGAACTGTGCAGTGGCGGCAACACCAACTTCACCGGCTTCAACACTCCGAGCGCCGACTGGCCGATCACCCACCTCACCTCGGGCGCCACCGTCGACTTCTCCTACAACGCCTGGGCGGCGCACCCGGGTTGGTTCTACGTCTACCTGACCAAGGACGGCTACGACCCGACCAAGGCGCTCACCTGGAACGACATGGAGGAACAGCCGTTCCTGAGTGTCGACCACCCGCCGCTCAACGGGTCCCCGGGCACGGTCGAGGCCAACTACTCCTGGTCCGGCAAGCTCCCGTCCGGCAAGTCGGGCCGCCATGTCGTCTACATGGTCTGGCAGCGCTCGGACAGTGCGGAGACCTTCTACTCCTGCTCCGACATCGTCTTCGACGGCGGCAACGGAGAGGTGACGGGCATCCACGACCCGGGCAACCCGACCGAGCCCCCGGCCGGCGCCTGCTCCGCCACCCGCCGTACGACGGGCAGTTGGTCGGGCGGCTACCAGTCCGAGGTGACCGTCACCAACAGCGGGGACGTGTCGCTGCTCGGCTGGATGGTCGACTGGTCGCTGCCGGGCGGACAGTCCGTCGCCAGCCTCTGGAGCGGCAACGCCACGTACTCCGGGCAGAACGTGATGGTGCACAACGCCGACTGGAACGGGTCGCTCGATCCGGGCGAGAGTGCCACGTTCGGATACGTGGTCCAGGGTTCCGGAGGTGATACGGCGACCGCCCTGGCGTGCCGGCCGGGCTGAGCCGGTCCGGGGGCGGTTCAGGACCGGCCCCGGGCGTCGTGCGCGCGGTCCGCTCTGGGCGGACCCGGTGGCCGTAATCCACCGGGTCCGCGAGCCGGGCAGGTCGGGGGAATGCCTGGCCGGAGGGGATGAGGTTCGTGCCGACCGCGGACGCGACAACGTTGTCCGGCGGTCTGAAAACGACTCTACCTCTCCAACGGACCGCGCTGCCAATGCAGTTGAAACCTTGAGCCACTTCTGAGGTTCGTGTCGCAGCACGGCCGGAGCCGGGCGGGTCCGCCTTTTCCGGGCCCGTCCGGTCGAGCCGGTAGCGTGTGCGATTCCGACGATCCTCCCGGGGGAGTGGCCATGCGTGAGCGCGGCATTGCACCGCGGCCCTTGGCCCTCTGTCTGGCGCTGGTGATGCTGCTGGGCGGACTCACCGGGTGCGGTGCGATCCTCGACTCCGGGGAGAAGTCGTGGATCTCGGCGCCGGACCTGTTCTATCTGCGGCCGCACGGGGACGACTCCGGCCCGGAGAAGAAGACGCCCTTCCACGTCCAGGCCGAGGACGTGACGGCCAGGAGCCGCACCGGAACGCAGGACCACCGGCTCACCGTGCAGGTCACCGGGTCCGGGCAGGCCGTACGGCTCAAGATCTCGAAGATCCGCAAGAAGAACCCCAGGTGCTCCGGGACCGCCACCCGGGTCGTCTGCGAGGTGAGCGGCGCGTACGACAGCTGGGCCGACCTGGACCGGGTGTACCCGTACGCGGCCCCGGGCGGCAGGCCCGGCGACAGCGCGACGGTCCGTCTCCGGTTCACCACGCAGAAGGGCAGGACGCTCAGCGCCCGCACGCGGGTCGTCGTCGGCGAGCCCGTGGTGAAGGTACGGACGACGAAGGTGTTCGAGGACGTCGGGCCCGGCTCCGTCCTCCGTACACCCGTCGTCGTCCGCAACACCGGGGAGGTGCCCGTGCGGGGCGTGGGCCTGCAGATCTCCGTCGGCAGCGGCCTGGCCTTCGAGGACCGGTACGGCAACCGCCGTTATCCGGAGCCCCGGAAGGACCACCTGGCGGTGTGCGAGTTCCCCCGCCTTCGCATCGCGCCCGGGAAGGCGGTAGTCCTCCACCCGGACCTGGCGCTGGACGTCTCCGCCACCCACATGTACACCTCCTTCCACCAGGAGGCGTGGGCCCTGGACATGGGCCCCGCGCAGTACAGCGTCGTACCCGAGGGCGGCGACCCCGGCGACGGCCCGGGGCTGACGACCGGGACCGCGAAGGGGCCCGACCTGAAGGGGACGTTCGCCGGCGGCGACGCGTGGAGCGAGGTACGGGTGGACACCCACGCCGACTTCGAGGTGTTCGGCGCCGAGGTGAGCGGCAAGCGCGGCTCCGAGCACACCGTGCGTCTGAAGGTCCGCAACAACGGGCCCGCCACCCCCGGGAGCACGACCTTGCTGTTCACCCCGCCGGAGAGCGCCACCGTGGTGAAGCAGCCCATGGAGGCCATCGACGAGGACGTGTACGAGCCCTACTGCGACCTCGACAAGGGCACGTACTCCTGCCGGTTGCAGGGCGGACTGGAACCGGGGGAGTCGCGCACCTTCGACTTCGAGCTCCGGCTCGGCGGACCGTCCGAGGGGAGTGTGCGGGTGACGGACACCGACGAGCCCGGCCGCCGCGACCCCGACCCCGCCGACGACACGGCACCGGTTACCGTCCTGCCGTAACCGGTGCCGTGTGCGCCGTGCGTGTTCTCCAGGGGGTCGAGCGCAGGGCGTCAGCCCAGCAGTTCGACCTCCGCGAGAGTCGCCTCACCGTCGAGGACCAGGCGGTACTTCGTGTACGTGCCGGGTGCCGCGACCGAGAACGCCCGCGTCTGCTTGTCCCAGGCGAAGGACTGCCCGGAACGCTTGTCGAGGTCCTTCCACTTGGTCCCGTCGGACGAGCCCTGCAGGACCCAGCCCTTGGGTGCCTTGGCGGCCTCCGCCGACGTCAGCGTGTACTGGACGGCCTTGGCCGGATCGGCGGTCGGCAGGTCCGCGGACGCCACGGTGGCGTTCGTGGCCGACGTGTTGTCGAACAGCGCGCCCTCGCCCTTGGCGAGATCCGTCCGGGGCGCCGGCACCTTGTCGTCCTGTGTGATCGACACGGGCGCCGCGTTCTTCCCGGTGCCCCACGAGGACGGCTTCGGCCCCATGTCGAACTCGATCACCGCGCCGCGGGAGATGACCGAGTGCGGGAGCGAGGTCGACGTCCACTTCTTGCCGTTGACCTTCAGGCCCTGCACGTAGATGTTCTTCGCGCTGTTCTTCGGGGCCTTCACGACGAGGTCGCGGCCGTTCTCCAGGTGCACGGTCGCCTTGGTGAACAGCGGTGAGCCGACGGCGTATTCGCCGCTGCCCATGACCAGCGGGTAGAAGCCGAGCGAGGAGAAGAGGTACCAGGCCGACTGCTCGCCGTTGTCCTCGTCGCCGTGGTAGCCCTGGCCGATCTCACTGCCCGCGTAGAGGCGGGAGAGGACCTCACGCACGTTCTTCTGGGTCTTCCAGGGCTGACCGGCCGCGTCGTACATGTAGTTGACGTGGTGGGCCACCTGGTTGGAGTGCCCGTACATGCCCATGCGTACGTCGCGGGCCTCGGTCATCTCGTGGATGACGCCCCCGTAGGAGCCGACGAACTCGGGTGCGGCGGTCTCCGGGGTGCTGAAGTACGTGTCCAGCTTCTCGGCGAGTCCCGACCGGCCGCCGTACAGGTTGGCGAGCCCGCGCGAGTCCTGCGGCGCGGTGAAGGCGTAGCCCCAGCCGTTGGTCTCCGTGTAGTCGTAGCCCCACACGCGCGGGTCGAACTTGTCGGAGTCCACCCGCCAGTCGCCCTTGGCGTCCCGGCCCTGGAAGAAGCCGGCCTTCGAGTCGTAGAGGTTGACGTAGTCCTGGGCGCGGTTGAGGAAGTACGCGGACTCCTCCTTGTACTTCTTCTTGCCGGTCTTCCTGTAGAGCGCCTCGCCCATCTTCGAGATGCCGTAGTCGTTGAGGTAGCCCTCCAGCGCCCACGACAGGCCCTCATGGGTGTCGGTGCTCGTGTAGCCGATGAAGGGCGAGGTGGTCATGCCCTTGCGGCCCACACCCGAGGAGGGCGGCACGACGGTCGCGTTCTTCACGGCCGCGTCGTACGCCGACTCCGCGTCGAAGTCGACGCCCTTCACGTACGCGTCCGCGAACGCCACGTCCGAGGAGGTGCCGGTCATCAGGTCCGCGTAGCCGGGCGAGGACCAGCGCGAGGTCCAGCCGCCGTCCTTGTACTGCTGCACGAAGCCGTCGGCCATCTCACCGGCCTGGCCGGGCGTGAGGAGCGAGTACGCGGGCCACGTCGTCCGGTAGGTGTCCCAGAAGCCGTTGTTGACGTACACCTTGCCGTCGACGATCTTCGCGCCGGTGTGCGTCGGGGTGTCCGGGCCCGGCATCGGCGAGAACGGCGAGGCGTACTGGTACTTGCCGTCCACCTTCTCGAAGCCGGAGTTCGGGTACAGGTACAGCCGGTAGAGGCTGGAGTAGAGCGTCGTCAGCTGGTCCGGGGTCGCGCCCTCGACCTCGACCTTGCCCAGGATCCTGTCCCACGCCTGCTGGGCGCGCGACTTGACCTTGTCGAAGGACGTACCGTCCGGGATCTCCTGGCGGAGGTTGTCCTTGGCCTGGTCGATGCTGATCAGGGACGTGGCGATGCGCAGGGTGACGGTGCGGTCGGCGCCGGGCTGGAACTTGAGGTAGCCCTTGACGCCGGTGGAGCTGCCGTCCTTCACGGGCGCGTCGAAGGTCCCGTACACGAAGAGGCGGGTGGCGCCCGTCGACAGACCGGACTTCACGTCCGAGTAGCCGGTGAAGGTGCCGCTCTCCTTGTCGAGGGTGAGGCCCGCCTGGTCCGTGACGTTGTCGAAGAGGACGTTCGCGTCGTCACCGGGGAAGGTGAACCGCATGGACGCCGCGTGGTCCGTCGGCGTGATCTCCGTCTTCAGCCCGTTCTCGAACGTCACCCCGTAGTAGTACGGGCGTGCCGTCTCGTTCTCGTGCTTGAAGGGCAGCGCGCGGGCGGTGCGGCCCGTCTCCGGGGTGCCGGCGGCGGCCGACGGCATCACCTGGAAGGTCTGCCGGTCGCCCATCCACGGGCTCGGCTCGTGGCTCGCGCTGAACGCCTGGACGGTGGGCAGGTTGTCCGCGTTGTTGGAGCGCGCGTAGTCGTACAGCCAGCTCAGCGAACCCGCGTTCGTCACCGGCGTCCAGAAGTTGAAGCCGTGCGGCACGGCCGTCGCGGGGAAGTTGTTGCCGCGCGAGAAGCCGCCGCTGGAGTTGGTGCCGCGGGTGGTCGACGCGTAGTCCGAGAGATGCGCCTTCGGCTTCCCGGGCTTCTTCACGCTCAGGTTCACGTCGTCCAGCCAGCCCCGGAACTTGGCGGGACCCTTCGCGGAGTCGTACGCGACCAGGATCCGGTCGACGGTCCGGCCGGCCGCGACCGAGCCGATCCGCGAGGTCACGTTGTTCCACTGGTTGACGTACAGCACCTTCGAGGCGCCCTGGCCCTGCGGTGTCAGCGCGAACCCGTGCTGGTCCTGGGCGCGCAGGTCACTGAGGTAGGTGCCGTCCGTGAAGGCCAGGTCCACCGACACGTTCGTGGCGTCGTAGTCCCGGTCGCCGTCCGCCATCGACGGATAGATCCGGTACGCCAGCTCGGTGTCGCGGCCGACGGCCACGTTCACGTCGAAGACCTTGTTGTACGAGTAGGCGCGCCCGTCCGTCTTGTGGGTGCCCGCGTACCGCAGGGCCTTCTTGCCGGTGAAGCCCGCGCCCGACTTGGCCGTCGGGGAGCCGCTCGGACCGCGGTCCACGAGGGAGAGCATGTCCTTGGGAGTCGGGTCCTCCTCGTCGCCCGTCGAGAACTGGACGTCGGCGAGCTGCAGGGCGTCGGAGGCGCCGTTGTTCTTGGTGATGTCGAGCCGGAAGTGCTCGTATTCGGCTGGTTCGCCGAGCTTGTACGACTTCGTCTGGAACCGCTCGCCGAAGGACTCGCCGGTCCGGGTGTCGAGGGTCTTCCAGTCCTTGCCGTCCGTGGAGCCCTGGAAGGTCCAGTCGACGGGGTCGCGCTCGTCGTGGTCGTTGGCCGACGTCAGCGCGTAGGTGACCAGCTTGACGGGGGCGTCCAGATCGAACTCGACCCAGCCGGTGGGCGCGAAGGTCAGCCACTTGGTGCCGGGCTCGACATCGGTGAGGTTCTCCTTCACCTCGCCCCCGCCGGTGTTCTCGGCGCTCGCGCGGACGTCCGTGACGTGGTCCGTCACATTGCCGGGAATGCCGGTGCTGAAACCGCCGTCGACGCCCGACGCGCGCTTCGTGCCGTCGGCCGAGGTGTCGACCGTGTTGAGCCAGTCGGGTGCGGGTTGGCCCGTCTCGAAGGAGGAGCCGAACTCCCGCTCCGCGGCCGCCGCTTCACCGGGACGGGCTACGGCGGCGCCCTGCGAGGCCACCACCAGTGCGAAGGCGGCCGCTCCGAGGACCGCCGTGGAACCCCACCCGTGCCGTGTTCCGAGCGGGGATCTGTACCGAGACCCTTGCCGAGAATTCTGGTGCATGCGCCAGCACCCTCCCTGTCACGTGCGCCTGGACAACGTTGTCAAATTCGCTGCGCAGGTCCAGTAGGGAGTCAAGTGACCATTGATGTCAAGGGTGTTGGATGAGGCGTACGGGGGTATCGCCGACAGCCGACTCGGCGGCCCCCTCGTGGGCCCACCTGTCGGCTTCCTGTTCGGGCACTGATCGTTGCCTGATCACCCGCTGTGTGGCAAGCGTCCGGGCAGCTCATATTTCCGCGAGGTCTCACTTCGGGAAAGAGTGTCGGCCAACTGTGCATTCGATCTTGCTCCGTTGGCGGGAAGTGGACTATACCTGTCGGCGTCCGCCCCAGTCGTTCGACCGGTCGCGGACAGGCAGAGGCCGGAGGTGAGGGGTGTGGCGATCAGCGACTCGCCGTGCATTCCCGTGGCTCCCGGTATTCCAGGCACGATCCAGCTCTACTGACGTCCCCTCGCTCAAGCGCCGGGCAGCCCGTCCGACCAGCTTTTCCTGCCGGGGGACCGGGGGTTTCCCCGGGTAATGCAGTACCAACCGCGGTGCCGGGGAGGGTCCGGTTCACCGCCTGAGTCCTGATGAAGGCGAGGACTTGAGCATGGGATCCACTTCCGCACACAACGACCGCGAGGGTGTCGGCCGGCGCGACCTGATCAAGCGGTCCGCCGCGCTCGGTCTGATTTCCGTACCCACGATGGCTTTTCTGTCCGCGTGTGCCAGCGGTGACAGCGGCGGCGAGGAAAAGGTCGACAAGGGCAAGAAGACCAAGGAGAACCCGCTCGCGGTCAATGAGACCGCGCCGCTGGAGATCGTCATCTTCGACGGCGGTTTCGGCACCCAGTACGCCGAGGACGCCAAGGCGGTCTACGAGAAGAACTTCCCGAAGGCCAAGGTCAAGTTCTCCTCGACCCAGAAGATCCAGTCGGTCCTGCAGCCGCGCTTCAACCAGGGGACCCCGCCGGACCTGATCGACAACTCGGGTGCCGAGCAGATGGACATGGGCGTCCTCGTCGGCAAGAAGCAGCTCTCGGACCTCACCCCGCTGCTGGACGCGCCGTCCTTCGACGACCCGGCCAAGAAGGTCCGCGACACCCTGCGCCCCGGCATCGTCGAGATGGGCCAGTTCGACGGCGACCCGGTCTGGATCATGTACTACGCGTACACCGTCTACGGCGTGTGGTACTCCCAGAAGGCGCTGGACTCCCTCGACGCGACGTACCCGGAGACCTGGGACGACATGCTCGCGGTCTGCGCCAAGGCGAAGAAGAAGGGCATCGCGGGCTGGACGTACGCGGGCAAGCACCCGTACTACATCCCCTTCTCGCTCTACCCGATGATCGCCAAGGTCGGCGGGCGCGAGGTTCTCGACGCCATCGACAACCTGGAGCCGAACGCCTGGAAGCACCCGGCCGTCAAGACCTGTTTCGAGGCGTACTACGAGCTCTACAAGAAGGGGTACATCCTCAAGGGCACCCCGGGCCTGGACCACATCCAGTCCCAGACCGCCTGGACCGAGGGCAAGGCGCTCTTCATCCCCAACGGCTCCTGGGTGGAGAACGAGGCGGCGAAGACCATGCCGAAGGACTTCAACCTCGCGGTGAACGCGCCCAGCGGCATCGACAGCTCCGACAAGATGCCCTTCGGCACCATCTGGGCGTCCGGTGGCGAGCCCTTCATCGTGCCCGCCAAGGCCAAGAACACCGACGGCGGCATGGAGCAGCTGCGCATCATGCTCAGTGAGGCCTCGTCCAAGAACTTCACCTCGTCCGTCAAGTCGCTGACCGCCTTCAACGGCGGCACCGACGGCATCGAGCTGACGCCGGGTCTGAAGTCCGGTGTCGCGGCCCTGGAGAAGGCCGGCGACAACGTGGTCAACCCGCGTATCCAGGACTGGTACGTGGCGCTCCAGAAGGAGAAGATCGGTGTCGGCGGTCTCGGCGAGATGATGGCGGGCCGGCTCACCCCGGTCGAGGCGATCAAGAAGATCCAGGGGTACGCCGACGAGGCGGCCAAGGACGACAACATCCAGCACTACAAGCACCAGTGAGCGCGGCCGGGGCCCCGGACGGTGTCCGGGGCCCCGGCTCCAGGCCCTGTCTCCCCGGCCTTCGCGGATCGGCGCGCGGCATCCGGTGCGGTGCGCCCGCGAAGACCGGGGAGACAGGATCTGGCTGTGCGGCGTCGACGGCAGCCCCCGCGGGAAGATCGGGTCGGTAGGAATGCAACACGGCAAATACCGTTTCATCGTGGGGTTCTTGACGGCCCCCCTGGCCATTTACAGCCTGTTCGTCATCTGGCCCTTCGTCCAGTCCATCTACTACTCGTTCACGGACTGGAGCGGTCTGAGCCCCGAGTTCAAGATGGTGGGCTTCAAGAACTACACGAGACTGCTCGACGACGAGGTTTTCTGGAAGTCGTTGCAGCACAGCGTGATGTTCGTCGTGCTGCTGCCGCTGGTGACGCTCACCATGGCGCTGTTCTTCGCCTTCATGCTCAATGTGGGCGGACGGCGCCGGAAGAATGCCGCGATCGCCGGTGTCCGCGGTTCCTCGTTCTACAAGGTGGTCTACTTCTTTCCACAGGTCCTGTCGATCGCGATCGTCGCGCTGCTGTTCCAGTTCGCGTACAACCCCAACAGCGGTGCGATCAACTCGGGTTTGCAGGCGGTGGGTCTTGACAGCGTCCAGCCCGATTGGCTGGGCGACCCGGACCTCGCCCTGTGGTGTGTTTTCGCGGTCCTGGTCTGGTGCACCGTCGGATTCTTCGTGGTGCTCTTCTCCGCGGGAATGGCCTCCATTCCCAAGGACTACTACGAGGCGGCGCTGCTGGACGGCGCGAACCGCATCACGACATTCTTCAAGATCACCCTGCCGCTGCTCTGGGACACCGTGCAGTCCGGCTGGGCCTACGTGGGCATCCTGGCGCTCGGCGCCGAGTCCTTCGCGGTCGTACAGATCATGACCGTGGGCCCGAACGGCGGCGGTCCCGACTATTCGACGACCGTCCTGCCGCTGTACGTCTACCAGAAGGCGTTCCGCGACGGCCAGGCCGCCTACGCGACGACGATCGGTGTCGCCCTGCTCTTCGTGACGCTGCTCTTCGTGGCGATCGTGATGCGGCTGGGCCGGCGCGAGCGGCTGGAGTACTGATGCGAACCGAGCTGACCGAGCCGCGAGGAGGCCACGAGTGAAGACGACCGACACGCCTCCCGCCGACACCGCAGGGGAGAGGCCGCCCGTCGTCAAGACGGCGCCCGCGGCCCAGCCGCAGGAGAAGGCCACCGGCAGGACCCTCAACATCTTCTCGCACGGCTTCCTGATCCTCTGGGCGTTCATGGTCGTGCTGCCGCTGCTCTGGGCGGTGATGACCTCGTTCAAGCGGGACAAGGACATCTTCAGTTCGCCGTGGGCGCTGCCCGACACGTTGCACTTCGACAACTGGTCGCGCGCCTGGACAGAGGCGAACATGAGCGACTACTTCCTCAACACGATCATCGTGGTGGGGTGCTCGCTCCTCGGCACCATGCTGCTGGGCTCCATGGCGGCCTACGTCCTCGCGCGCTTCGAATTTCCCGGGAACCGCTTCATCTACTTCCTCTTCATCGGAGGAATGAGCTTCCCGATCATCCTGGCGCTGGTCCCGCTGTTCTACGTCATGCAGAACCTCGCGCTGCTGAACACGCTGCCCGGACTGATCCTGGTCTACATCGGCTACTCGCTGCCGTTCACCGTGTTCTTCATGACGTCCTTCTTCCGTACCCTGCCGACCTCGGTGGCCGAGGCGGCCTTCGTGGACGGCGCCTCGCACACCAGGACGTTCTTCCAGGTGATGCTGCCGATGGCCAAGCCCGGCCTGATCAGCATCACCATCTTCAACTTCCTGGGCCAGTGGAACCAGTACCTGCTGCCGACGGTGCTCAACACCGAGCCGGAGAACAAGGTGCTCACCCAGGGCCTCGTCCAGCTGGCGGTCAGCCAGGGTTACAAGGGCGACTGGTCCGGACTCTTCGCCGGCCTCGTGATGGCGATGCTGCCGGTGCTCGCCGCGTACATCGTCTTCCAGCGCCAGGTGGTGCAGGGCCTGACGGCGGGCGCGCTCAAGTAACGGCCGCGGCATCGGTTCGGTTTGCGAGGGTGGTCCCGGATTGGAGCCGGGGCCACCCTGGTGTGTGCGGGCGTCCGCGGCCCCTCTCTTGCTCAACCTCTTGACGGGAGGCGACCCAAACGGCTCAGCTTAGAGTTCACTAGTTGGACATAGACGGGGTCTCACCGAGGCGACCCCGTACGCAGGAGGTCGTCGTGGAGACTCCGGGGTCGCAGTCGTCGCTGCACCGAGCCAATCTCGAACGGGTCGTACGCGCGGTGCGCCTGGCCGGGTCGCTCACGCAGGCGGAGATCGCGAGGACGACGGGCCTGTCCGCGGCCACGGTCTCCAACATCGTGCGGGAGCTGAAGGACGGCGGGACGGTCGAGGTCACACCCACCTCGGCGGGCGGCCGAAGGGCCCGCAGCGTCAGCCTGAGCGGCGACGCCGGCATCGTGATCGGTGTCGACTTCGGTCATACGCATCTGCGCGTGGCGGTCGGGAACCTGGCGCACCAGGTGCTGGCCGAGGAGTCCGAGCCGCTGGACGTGGACGCCTCCGCCGCGCAGGGCTTCGACCGGGCGGAACAGCTGGTCAATCGCCTGATCGCGGCCACCGGGGTGGACCGTGCGAAGGTCGCGGGGGTGGGTCTCGGCGTGCCCGGGCCCATCGACGTGGAGTCCGGCACGCTCGGCTCCACCGCGATCCTGCCGGGCTGGACCGGCACCAAGCCCGCCGAGGAGCTCCAGGGGCGGCTGGGGGTCCCTGTGCACGTCGACAACGACGCCAACCTGGGAGCCCTCGGGGAACTCGTCTGGGGGAGCGGCAGGGGCGTCCGGGACCTGGCGTACATCAAGGTGGCCAGCGGTGTCGGCGCCGGGCTCGTGATCAACAGCAAGATCTACCGCGGCCCGGGTGGCACAGCGGGAGAAATCGGGCATATTACTCTTGATGAGTCCGGCCCTGTCTGCCGCTGCGGCAACCGGGGCTGCCTGGAGACCTTCGCGGCGGCGCGCTATGTGCTGCCGCTCCTCCAGTCCAGCCACGGCACGGATCTGACCATGGAAGGTGTCGTACGGCTGGCACGGGACGGAGACCCTGGCTGCCGTCGGGTGATCGCCGACGTCGGCCGACATATCGGCAGTGGAGTAGCAAATCTGTGCAATCTGCTCAACCCGAGCCGGGTGGTGCTCGGCGGTGATCTCGCCGAGGCCGGAGAGCTCGTACTAGGACCCATCCGGGAGTCCGTCGGCCGCTATGCGATCCCCAGTGCGGCACGTCAACTATCCGTTCTGCCAGGGGCACTTGGCGGTCGGGCGGAGGTCCTCGGGGCCCTCGCCCTCGCGCTCGGCGAGATGGGCGATTCAACCCTTTTGGATGGATCGCTCACGGCTGTCACGCCTGCCTTCACTTAGAGAACGGATGGCAGCGTTGCCATTCCGTTAAGGATTTACTTCTTGACGTCGCACGTGCGGCCGAGTTGACTTCCAGCCACCTCGGCCGCAACGTCGCGGCCTCGTCAGGGAGGTTTCTGAAGTGAATACGCGTATGCGTCGCGCCGCCTTTGCCGTTGCCGCTGGTGCGATGGCCGTCTCGCTGGCTGCCTGTGGCAGCGCCGAGGAGTCCGGCGACAAGAGCGACTCCACGAAGTCCGCCGCCAAGGGCGACAACATCAAGGTCGGTCTGCTCCTTCCGGAGAACCAGACCGCGCGGTACGAGAAGTTCGACAAGCCCCTGATCGAGAAGAAGGTCAAGGAGCTCACGAACGACAAGGGCGAGATCGTCTACGCCAACGCCAAGCAGGACGCCACCACCCAGTCCCAGCAGGTCGACACGATGATCACCAACAAGGTGGACGTGCTGATCGTGGACGCGGTGGACTCCAAGGCCATCGCCAACGGCGTGAAGAAGGCCAAGGACGCCGGCATCCCCGTCGTCGCGTACGACCGTCTGGCCGAGGGCCCGATCGACGCCTACACCTCCTTCGACAACGAAGAGGTCGGCCGCGTCCAGGGCAAGGCGCTCCTGGAGGCCCTGGGCGACAAGGCCAAGCCCACCGCGAAGATCGTCATGATGAACGGCGCGGTCACCGACCCGAACGCCGCCCTCTTCAAGAAGGGCGCGCTCTCCGAGCTCGACGGCAAGGTGGACATCGCCAAGTCGTACGACACCAAGGAGTGGAAGCCGGAGAACGCCAACGCCAACATGGAAGGCGCCATCTCGGCGATCGGCAAGAACAAGATCGTCGGCGTCTACTCGGCCAACGACGGCATGGCCGGCGGTATCATCACCGCCCTCAAGGCCGCGGGCGTCTCCCCGCTGCCGCCCGTGACCGGCCAGGACGCCGAGCTGGCGGGTGTGCAGCGCATCGTCTCCGGCGAGCAGTTCATGAGCGTCTACAAGCCCTACCCGCAGGAGGCGGACGTCGCCGCGCAGATGGCCGTCGCGCTCGCCAAGGGTGAGAAGCTCGACTCCATCGCCAAGGACTCGGTCGACAGCCCCACCACCAAGGGCGTCCCGTCGGTGCTCGTCCCGGTCATCTCGCTGACCAAGGCCAACATCAACGACACGGTCCTCAAGGACGGCATCTACACCGTCGACGAGATCTGCACCGCCAAGTTCAAGTCCGCCTGTGACAAGGCCGGCCTGAAGTAGGCAACGACAAGTCCCTCACCGCGTACGGGAATTCGCGCCACTGAATTCCCGTACGGGCTTGTGGCCCACCGATGTGGTCCATGAGGGACGGTCACCCCCGAAGCCCCTCCGGCGCCCCGCAATCACCAGCCCCGCAAGCTAGGGCGGGGCGCCGGACGGAACACTTCACTCCCCCCAATTCTTCTGCACAACCTCCCGCCGGGTCAGGCGGCGAAGGAGATGGTCAACGTGTCCGCTACGCCTGTTCTGGCGTTGCGCGGGGTCTCGAAGCGATTCGGTGCCGTTCAGGCGCTCACCGACGTCGAGCTCGAGGTCCACGCCGGTGAGGTGGTTGCCCTGGTCGGCGACAACGGCGCCGGAAAGTCCACGCTGGTGAAAACGATCGCCGGCGTGCACCCCATCGACGAGGGTGTCATCGAATGGGACGGCAAGGCCGTCCAGATCAACAAGCCGCACGACGCCCAGCACCTGGGCGTCGCGACCGTCTACCAGGACCTCGCGCTGTGCGACAACATCGACGTCGTCGGCAACCTCTACCTGGGCCGTGAGCTGAAGAAGCGCGGCATCCTGGACGAGGTCGAGATGGAGCGCCGCTCACGCGAACTGCTCCAGACGCTGTCGATCCGCATTCCCAGCGTGCGCATCCCGATCGCCTCGCTCTCCGGCGGTCAGCGCCAGACCGTGGCGATCGCCCGCTCCATGCTCGGCGAGCCCAAGCTGGTCATCCTCGACGAGCCCACCGCGGCCCTCGGTGTCGAGCAGACCGCCCAGGTCCTCGACCTGGTCGAGCGGCTGCGCGAGCGCGGCCACGCCGTCCTCCTCATCAGCCACAACATGGCCGATGTGAAGGCCGTCGCCGACAAGGTGGCCGTGCTCCGGCTCGGCCGCAACAACGGAGTCTTCGAGGTCAAGGCGACCTCGCAGGAAGAGATCATCTCCGCCATCACCGGTGCCACGGACAACGCCGTGACCCGCCGTGCGGCGCGCAGCAACGGGGAGGCTCAGAAGTGAGCATCGACAAGACCTCCGCCAGCACGGACGAGCACGCCGTCGCGAACCCCGAGGCCGCCGCCGACGCGGTGACCGTGGTCGACCCCCGGCTGCTCGTGCGCGAGCAGGGCCTGGCCGGCTACGTCGGCGAGTTCAAGCGCAAGATGAAGGGTGGCGACCTGGGATCCGTCCCGGTCGTCCTCGGCCTGATCGCCATCTGCATCATCTTCCAGAGCCTGAACTCGGCCTTCCTCTCCGCCGAGAACCTCAACAACATCGCCGTCGCGATGGTCGCCACCGGCATGATGTCGGTGGGCATCATCTTCGTGCTGCTGCTCGGCGAGATCGACCTGTCGGTCGGCTCGGTCAGCGGTGTCGCGGGCGCCATCACCGCGGTGCTCAGCGTCACCCACGGTGTGAACGAGTGGCTGGCCGTCCTCATCGCCCTCGCGAGCGGTGCGGCCATCGGCGCGCTCCACGGCTTCTTCTTCGCCCGGATCGGCGCCCCCGCGTTCGCGGTCACCCTGGCGGGCCTGCTGTTCTGGCTCGGCTTCATGCTCCAGATCCTGGGCGAGAACGGCACCATCAACATCGACGGTGACGGCGTGGTCGGCAAGCTGACCACGTACTACTTCTCGGACGTCGCGGCCGCCTACGGCCTCGCGCTCGTCGCCGTGGTGCTCTTCTTCGTCACCAGCTTCCTGGACAGCCGCCGCCGCGAGGCCGCGGGCATCCCGTCCCGGCCGCTCGGCGACCTCATCATGCGCACGGCCCTGCTCGCGATCGTGGCGTTCGCCGCCGCGATCATGTTCAACCAGTACAAGGGTCTGCCGCTGGCGCTGCTGCTGTTCGTGCTGGTCCTGGTCATCAGCGACTTCGTACTGCGCCGCACGAGCTACGGCCGCAAGATCTTCGCACTCGGCGGCAGCGTCGAGGCGTCCCGTCGTGCGGGCATCAACGTCACGGCGGTCCGCGTCTCGGTCTTCGCCCTGGCGGGCTTCTTCGCCGCCGTCGGCGGTCTGTTCTGGGCCTCGAAGATCGCCGCGGCCAACCAGAGCGCCGGTGCCGGTGACCTCCTGATGAACGTCATCGCGGCGGCCGTCATCGGCGGCACCAGCCTCTTCGGTGGCCGTGGCCGCACGTGGAACGCGCTGCTCGGTGTCATGGTGATCACCTCGATCCAGTACGGCCTCGCCCTTGAGGGCATCGCCACGCCGGTTCAGTACATGATCACTGGTGGTGTGCTTCTGGCCACGGTCGTCATCGACTCGATCACGCGGAAGACGCAGAAGACCGCGGGCCGCGCGTAACGGTCTGCGGTTGCCCCGACGGTGGTGAGGATTGCTGTCCGTCGGGGGGCCGCGGGGCCGTTGTGGCTGGTCGCGCCCCGCGGCGGAGCCGCAGACGTCACGGGCCCGCGCCCCTTACGGGGCCCGACAGCGGGGCTTGAGAGCCCGGCACCCTCGTGGTGCCGGGCACTTTTGTGTGGTCTGGGGCGTTTGGTGGGGCAGCCGGGGGCGAGATGATTTACGGCCGAACGCGTGATGTATGACGCACAGCCCGGGCGTCGTGGTGAAAGACGGAACATTAGACTCGACAGGCCCGGCAATCGCTCTACTGCAAGGAGGCACGGGGTGCCGCTGCTGACCCGCATCAAGGGACCGCGCGATCTGGACCGGCTCAGCCCGGAGCAGCTGGATCAGCTCGCCGACGAGATCAGGACCTTCCTCGTCGACGCGGTTTCCAAGACCGGCGGCCACCTCGGCCCCAACCTCGGCGTCGTCGAACTCACCATCGCCCTGCACCGGGTCTTCGAGTCCCCCAAGGACCGGATCCTGTGGGACACCGGACACCAGTCCTACGTCCACAAGCTGCTCACGGGCCGCCAGGACTTCTCGAAGCTGAAGATGAAGGGCGGCCTGTCCGGCTACCCCTCCCAGGCCGAGTCCGAGCACGACGTCATCGAGAACAGCCACGCCTCCACGGTCCTCGGCTGGGCCGACGGCCTCGCGAAGGCCAACGAGGTGCTGCGCAAGGACGACCACCACGTCGTCGCCGTCATCGGCGACGGGGCGCTCACCGGCGGTATGGCCTGGGAGGCGCTCAACAACATCGCCGACGCCAAGGACCGCCCGCTCGTCATCGTCGTCAACGACAACGAGCGGTCGTACGCGCCCACCATCGGCGGCCTCGCGAACCACCTGGCGACCCTGCGGACCACCGACGGCTACGAGCGCTTCCTGGCCCGCGGCAAGGACCTCCTGGAGCGCACTCCCGTCGTCGGCAGGCCCCTCTACGAGACCCTGCACGGCGCCAAGAAGGGCCTCAAGGACTTCATCGCCCCGCAGGGCATGTTCGAGGACCTCGGCCTGAAGTACGTCGGGCCCATCGACGGGCACGACATGGAGGCCCTGGAGTCCGCGCTCGCACGCGCCAAGCGCTTCGGCGGCCCGGTCATCGTGCACTGCCTCACCGAGAAGGGCCGCGGCTACCAGCCCGCCCTGCTCGACGAGGCGGACCGCTTCCACGGCATCGGCCCCATCCACCCCGACACCGGCCTGCCCGTCAAGGCCTCGGGCGCCGACTGGACCTCCGTCTTCGGCGACGAGATGGTCGCGCTCGGCAAGGAGCGCGAGGACGTCGTCGCGATCACGGCGGCCATGCTCCAGCCGGTCGGCCTGAAGAAGTTCGCGGACGCCTTCCCGAACCGCATCTACGACGTCGGCATCGCCGAGCAGCACGGCGCCGTCTCCGCCGCGGGCCTCGCCACCGGCGGACTGCACCCCGTCTTCGCGGTCTACGCGACCTTCCTCAACCGCGCCTTCGACCAGGTCCTGATGGACGTGGCCCTGCACAAGTGCGGAGTCACCTTCGTGCTCGACCGGGCCGGCGTCACCGGCACCGACGGCGCCTCCCACAACGGCATGTGGGACATGTCGATCCTCCAGGTCGTCCCGGGCCTGCGGCTCGCCGCGCCGCGCGACGCCGACCAGGTCCGCGCCCAGCTGCGCGAGGCCGTCGAGGTCACGGACGCGCCGACCGTGGTCCGCTTCTCCAAGGGCGCCGTCGGCCCCGCCGTGCCCGCCGTGGGCCGCGTCGGCGGCATGGACGTCCTGCGGGAGCCCGGCACCGACACCCCGGACGTGCTCCTCGTCTCGGTCGGCGCCCTCGCGCCCATGTGCCTGGAGATCGCCGGTCTCCTCGACCAGCAGGGCATCTCCACCACCGTCGTCGACCCCCGCTGGGTCAAGCCCGTCGACGAGGCCATGGCCCCGCTCGCCGAGCGGCACCGCGTGGTCGTCACCGTCGAGGACAACTCCCGCGTCGGCGGCGTCGGCTCGGCGGTCGCCCAGGCCCTGCGCGACGCGGGCGTCGACGTACCCCTGCGCGACTTCGGCATCCCGCCGCGCTTCCTCGACCACGCCTCCCGCAAGGAGGTCATGGCCGAGATCGGACTGACCGCACCGGACATCGCCCGCCAGGTCACCGGTCTGGTCTCCAAGCTCGACGGACGGTACGACCAGGCCCACGCCACACCGGAGCCCGCCCGCGACTGACCCACCCGACGGCACACACCCGCATGGGCCGGTTCCGCACCCTTTACGGTGGCTGAACCGGCCCATTCGCGTGAATCCCCACGCGCCGGGGCATACGGACCACGCACCCTCTCGATCATGTCGAGGACGACAAGCGTGGGAGGTACGCCCGTGAGCAACACCCTCTTCAGGACGAAGAAGATCGAGCAGTCCATCCAGGACACCGAGGAACCGGAGCACGCGCTCAAAAAATCCCTGTCCGCCCTGGATCTGACGGTCTTCGGGGTCGGTGTCATCATCGGCACCGGCATCTTCGTCCTCACCGGCACCGTCGCCAAGAACAACGCCGGTCCCGCCGTCGCCCTGGCCTTCGTCGTGGCCGGGGTCGTCTGCGCGCTCGCCGCGCTCTGCTACGCCGAGTTCGCGTCCACGGTCCCCGTGGCCGGCTCCGCGTACACCTTCTCCTACGCCTCCCTCGGTGAACTGCCCGCCTGGATCATCGGCTGGGACCTCGTGCTCGAGTTCGCGCTCGGCACCGCGGTGGTCGCGGTCGGCTGGTCCGGCTACATCGCCTCGCTGCTCGACAACGCGGGCTGGCATCTGCCCGCGGCGCTCAGCGGGAGAGAGGGGGCGGACGGCTTCGGCTTCGACATCCTCGCCGCCGCCCTCGTGCTGGTGCTCACCGCCATCCTGGTGGTCGGCACGAAGCTCTCCGCGCGGGTGACCGCCGTCGTGGTCGCCATCAAGGTGACCGTCGTCCTCGTCGTGATCATCGCGGGTGCCTTCTTCATCAAGGGCGACAACTACGACCCGTTCGTCCCGAAGGCGAAGCCCGTGGAGGCGGGCAGCGGTCTCGACTCGCCGCTGATCCAGCTGATGTTCGGCTGGGCGCCCTCCAACTTCGGCGTGATGGGCATCTTCACCGCCGCCTCCGTCGTCTTCTTCGCCTTCATCGGCTTCGACGTCGTGGCCACGGCCGCCGAGGAGACCAGGAACCCGCAGCGCGACATGCCCCGCGGCATCCTCGGCTCACTCCTCATCTGCACCACGCTGTACGTCGCGGTGTCGATCGTCGTGACCGGCATGCAGCACTACACCAAGCTGTCCGTGGACGCCCCGCTCGCCGACGCCTTCAAGGCCACCGGCCACCCCTGGTACGCGGGCTTCATCAGCTTCGGCGCCGCCGTCGGCCTCACCACCGTCTGCATGATCCTGCTGCTCGGCCAGACCCGGGTCTTCTTCGCGATGAGCCGCGACGGACTGCTGCCGCGCTTCTTCTCGCACGTCCACCCGCGCTTCAGGACCCCGCACCGGCCGACCATCCTGCTCGGCGTGATCATCGCGATCGTCGCGGGCTTCACCAGCCTGAGCGAACTCGCCGAGCTGGTGAACATCGGCACGCTGTTCGCGTTCGTCGTCGTCGCGATCGGCGTGATCATCCTGCGTCGCACCCGCCCGGACCTGCCGCGCGCCTTCCGCACCCCGCTGGTGCCGATCCTGCCGATCGTCTCCGTCCTCGCCTCGCTGTGGCTGATGCTGAACCTGCCCGCCGAGACCTGGCTGCGATTCGGCATCTGGATGGCCATCGGCTTCCTCGTGTACTTCGTCTACGGCCGCTCGCACAGCCGCCTCGGCCGGGACCGGAAGGCAGCCGCCGAGCAGGGCTAGTCAGGAAGCCGGTCAGCGCCTGCGAGGTCACGGGCGGACGGTCCTCGGACCCGTGACCTCGGCGCCCAACTCCGTCACCCTGCGCCGCAGTTCACGGTCCGCCGTGACCACCAGGCGCGAGCGGTCCGGGTGTTCGGCGACCAGCTCCACGATGCGGTCGTCACCGCTGCCGGGCGCCGCCTCGACCCGTACCCCGGGCACGGAGGTCACTGCGCGGGCGCCGCCCTCGACCACGAGGACCAGCTCCAGGGGCCCGGGAAGGCCCGGGAGGCCCTCGGCCGCGTACGGCACGAGCAGGTCCCGTACGCGCTCCGCGGCGCCCCGGCGGTCGCGCCACCAGCCGTCGGGCACCGACCCGACCACATTGGCGGCATCGACGATCACAAGCGGAGGAGCGTCCATCGGGCCAGGGTCGCACGGAGGGCGATCACACGGCCCGATTAGAGTGGGGGAGTGTCAATGGTCCGCACACTCAACGGCACCTGGCTCATACGCGGCCGGGACGGCAGACTCAGCGCCTACGCTCCGCGGGACGAAGCGGTGTGGTGCTGGGCCGAACAGCGTCCCGGCGGCCCCTGGACGGCACCCCGCGCGGTCGGCGGCGACCAGCGCCTCAACCCGGTGCTCGCCGTGGGCCAGGGAGCCGACGCCTACGCCCACCTGGTCTCCTGGCGTCCCACCGTCGCAGGCGAGGCTGGACTCGTCCACTCGACCCACTTCAGGCCGCACCTCGCCGCACTCGACTGGAACCCGCTCGGGCACCCCAACACCAAGGGGAACCAGACCGGCGTACCGGCCGTGACCGTGGACGCCGAGGGCCGCGCGCATGTCTTCGTACGCAACAAGGGCGGCGGGGTCAGCATGCGCGGCCAGAAGGAACGCGGCGGCTGGGGCCCCTGGCGCGACCTCAAGGGCCGCGAGGTCACCGGCGAACTCGCCGCCGTGACCCGCGCGTCCGGCCTCGTCGAGCTGTACGCGGCCACGCCGGCCGGCGTTCTGCGCTGGACGCAGGCCGGTCCCGGCCACATCCCCGCCCTCGACGAGGAGATCCTGAAGGTCGCGGTGCGGCCGGGGACCCTGCGGGCGCTGGTCACCTCCGACGAGCACGTGACGCTGTTCTACACGGACGAGAACGACACGGTGTGCGCGTGGCGGGTCGGCGCGGAGCCGGTGGAACTGCTCGGCTGTGCGGGGCCGGGACCGGTGTCCGCGGTCCGCTGCACGCTCGACGGAGTCGACTGCACGCTGCTCGCGCAGCGGTCGGCGAGCGGGCGGGTCGCGTTCGCGGCGTATCCGACGGAGCAGGAGTCGGCGGGGGCGTGGTGGACCGACTCGGGCCCCCAACTCCCCGCTGACGCGCGGGTGTCCCTTGCCGAGGACGCGGAGGGGCGGGTGGTCGCGGCGACTCTCGCGCCGTCCACGGGCGCGCTGCTCCTCACCCACCGCAAGCCCGAACCGGGCCTGGCCCTGGAGGCCTGGCAGAGCATCTGATTGCGCCCCCGCCGCCCCTACCCGTTCCCGTCCACGTCTCGGGAGCGCTGCCCCCGAACCCCCGCTCCTCAAACGCCGGAGGGGCTAATCCCTTAGCCCGTCCGGCGTTTGAGGACGAGCGCGGAGCGCGATTTCGGGGGCGAGGGGGCGGAGCCCCCGTGTAGTGACGGGACGGGTAGGGGCGGCGGGGGCGAGGAAAACTACGCCGGGACCGACGCCACGCCCGGGGCCAGGAACGGCTTGCCGTTCACCCGCTGGGAGACACCCTCACGGTCCAGGTAGGGCGTGATCCCACCGAGGTGGAACGGCCACCCCGCGCCCGTGATCAGGCACAGGTCGACATCCTGAGCCTCCGCCACGACACCCTCGTCGAGCATGAGCCCGATCTCCTGCGCGACGGCGTCCAGGACGCGGGCCCGCACCTGCTCCTCCGTCAGAACGACATCGCCCTGCTTCAGCAGCGCGGCGACCTCGGGGTCGAGCTCCGGCTTCCCGGAGTCGTACACGTAGAAGCCACGCTTGCCGGCCTTGACGACCGCCGCGAGGTTCGGAGAGACCGTGAAGCGGTCGGGGAAGGCCCGGTTGAGCGTCTCGGAGACGTGCAGACCGATCGCCGGACCGACCAGCTCCAGCAGGACCAGCGGCGACATCGGCAGACCCAGCGGCTCGACCGCCTTCTCGGCGACCGCGACCGGCGTGCCCTCGTCGATGACGTTCTGGATCTCGCCCATGAAGCGGGTGAGGATGCGGTTCACGACGAACGCCGGGGCGTCCTTCACGAGGACCGCGGTCTTCTTCAGCTTCTTGGCGACACCGAACGCCGTGGCCAGCGCGGCGTCGTCCGTCGCCTCGCCCCGCACGATCTCCAGGAGCGGGAGGATCGCGACCGGGTTGAAGAAGTGGAAGCCCACGACCCGCTCGGGGTTCTTGAGCTTCGACGCCATCTCGGTCACCGACAGCGAGGAGGTGTTGGTGGCGAGGATCGCGTGCGCCGGGGCGACCGCCTCGACCTCCGCGAACACCTGCTGCTTGACGCCGATCTCCTCGAAGACGGCCTCGATGATGAAGTCCGCGTCGGAGAAGCCCTCGGCCTTGTCCAGGACACCCGTGACCAGGGCCTTGAGACGGTTGGCCTTGTCCTGGTTGATCCGGCCCTTGCCGAGCAGCTTGTCGATCTCGGCGTGGACGTAGCCCACGCCCTTGTCGACCCGCTCCTGGTCGATGTCGGTCAGCACGACCGGCACCTCAAGGCGGCGCAGGAAGAGCAGGGCGAGCTGCGAGGCCATCAGACCGGCGCCCACGACACCGACCTTGGTGACCGGGCGGGCCAGCGACTTGTCCGGCGCACCCGCCGGACGCTTGCCGCGCTTCTGCACCAGGTTGAACGCGTAGATGCCGGAGCGCAGTTCACCGCCCATGATCAGGTCGGCGAGCGCCTTGTCCTCGGCGTCGAAGCCCTGCTGGAGGTCGCCGTTCTTCGCGGCGGCGATGATGTCCAGCGCGCGGTACGCGGCCGGGGCCGCCCCGTGCACCTTGCTGTCCGCGATGAAGCGGCCCTTGGCGACGGCCTGGTCCCAGGCCTCGCCGCGGTCGATGACCGGGCGGTCGACGACGATCTCGCCCTTGAGGACGGACGCCGTCCAGATCAGCGACTGCTCCAGGAAGTCCGCGCCCTCGAAGAGCGCGTCGGCGATCCCCAGCTCGTAGACCTGCACGCCCTTGAGCTGCTTGTTCTGGTTGAGCGAGTTCTCGATGATCACCGAGACGGCCTTGTCGGCGCCGATCAGGTTCGGCAGCAGGGCACAGCCGCCCCAGCCGGGCACCAGACCGAGGAAGACCTCGGGCAGCGAGAAGGCGGGCAGGGACGCGGAGACCGTGCGGTAGCTGCAGTGCAGACCGACCTCGACACCGCCGCCCATGGCCGCGCCGTTGTAGTACGCGAAGGTCGGGACCGCGAGGGCGGACAGCCGCTTGAAGACCTCGTGACCGCCCTTGCCGATGGCGAGCGCGTCCTTGTGCTCCTTCAGGAGCTCGACGCCCTTGAGGTCCGCGCCGACGGCGAAGATGAACGGCTTGCCGGTGACGCCGACGCCGATGATCTCGCTGGCCGACGCCTCCTTCTCCACCTGGTCGATCGCGGCGTTCAGGTTCGCCAGCGAGGCCGGGCCGAAGGTGGTCGGCTTGGTGTGGTCGAAGCCGTTGTCCAGCGTGATGAGCGCGAAGCGCCCGGCGCCGAACGGCAGGTCGAGGTGGCGTACGTGCGCCGACGTCACGACCTCGTCGGGGAACAGTTCCGCTGCGCCCTTCAGGAGTTCAGTGGTGCTCACTTGTCGCCTCCGGCGTCCTTGTGGTGCGGGTTCTCCCAGATCACCGTGGCGCCCATGCCGAAGCCGACGCACATGGTGGTGAGGCCGTAACGGACCTCCGGCTGCTCCTCGAACTGGCGGGCCAGCTGGGTCATCAGCCGGACGCCGGAGGAGGCCAGCGGGTGGCCGTACGCGATGGCGCCGCCGTACTGGTTGACGCGCGCGTCGTCGTCGGCGATGCCGTAGTGCTCCAGGAACGCGAGGACCTGGACGGCGAAGGCCTCGTTGATCTCGAAGAGGTTGATGTCCTCGATCGACAGGCCCGCCTTGGCGAGGGCCTTCTCGGTGGCCGGGATCGGGCCGTAGCCCATGACCTCCGGCTCGACGCCCGCGAAGGCGTACGAGACGAGGCGCATCCGCACCGGCAGGTCGTGCTCGCGGGCGAACTCCTCGGACGCGATGATCGAGGCGGTGGCGCCGTCGTTCAGACCGGCCGCGTTACCGGCGGTGACCCGGCCGTGCACGCGGAACGGCGTCTTGAGCCCTGCCAGGTTCTCCAGGGTGGTGCCCGGGCGCATCGGCTCGTCGGCGGTGACCAGGCCCCAGCCCGTCTCGCCGACCTCCGGGTTGGTGTTGCGCACCGAGACCGGCACCAGGTCCTGCTGGATCTTGCCGTTGGCGTACGCCTTGGCGGCCTTCTCCTGCGAGCGCACGGCGTACTCGTCGGCGCGCTGCTTGGTGATCGTGGGGTAGCGGTCGTGCAGGTTCTCCGCGGTCATGCCCATGAAGAGGGCCGACTCGTCGACGAGCTTGTCGCTGACGAAGCGGGGGTTGGGGTCCACGCCCTCGCCCATGGGGTGGCGGCCCATGTGCTCGACACCGCCCGCGATGACGGCGTCGTACGCGCCGAACGCGACGGAGCCGGCCGCGGTCGTCACGGCGGTCAGCGCGCCGGCGCACATGCGGTCGATCGAGTATCCGGGCACGGACTGCGGGAGCCCGGCCAGGATGCCCGCCGTGCGGCCCAGCGTCAGACCCTGGTCGCCGATCTGCGTGGTCGCGGCGATGGCGACCTCGTCGATCTTCTTCGGGTCGAGTCCGGGGTTGCGGCGCAGCAGCTCCCGGATCGCCTTCACGACGAGATCGTCGGCACGGGTCTCGTGGTAGATGCCCTTCGGGCCCGCCTTGCCGAACGGGGTGCGGACGCCGTCGACGAAGACGACGTCCCTGACGGTACGAGGCACGATGGCTCTCCTCCAGATGCGGGATGGCTCTGCTGCGCGACACACACGCCCTGAGCGCGCGCTCACCTCCCATGCTACTTGCGGGTAACCGACCTGCCCACCCCCACAGGCTGGAGCGGCGAAGGTCACATGGCTCTCGCCGCCTGTACGGGTGCGTCACGGGTGCGCCGGGGCCGGTTGCGCGGTTCCTCGCGCCCTGAGGCGCGGGGCGGGCCGGGGTGGCGTGGCCGCGCAGTTCTCCGCGTCCCCGAGGCATGAAAGCCGGGGCCCAGCCCCGCTTTCAGGGGCGCGGGGAACTGCGCGGCCGGCCACGACGGACCCGCACCCCCGAACGACCTCACCATCACTTCCGTAGGGGACCTCCCAAGGGGACTCCCAAGGCCTCAGGGGGAACCCCCTCAGCGGGGCGGAGCTGTGGACCCCCTGGGGGTCAGCACAGGCGTGGGCACAGGATGCGACCCCCCACCCCCCACCCCCGTAATGACGCCGAACAACGTTCGAGCAACCTCCGCCCCGAACCCATGCACGTCATGACTCATCGCAGACAACGTCGGATGCGTCAGCCGGCACAGCTGCGAGTCGTCCCAGGCGAGCAGTGACACGTCCCCCGGCACGGAAAGCCCCATCTCGGAGGCGACCGAGAGCCCGGCCACCGCCATGATGTCGTTGTCGTACACGATCGCCGTCGGCCGGTCGGCCGCGGACGCGGTCAGCAGCGACCGCGTGGCCCGCGCCCCCGCCTCCCCGGAGAAGTCGGTCGCCACCTGCCACGCCCCGGTCAGCCCCAGTGCCCGCGCCGCCGCGTCGAACGAGGCCGTACGGATCGCCGTGTGCCCCAGCGCGGCCGCCCCGCCGACCCGCGCGACCCTCCGGTGCCCGAGCGCGGCGAGATACCGCACGGCCTCCGTGACGGCGCTCGCGTCGTCCGTCCACACGGAGGTGAGCCCGCCGGTGAGCGAGGGGTGTCCGACGGCCACGACGGGCACCCCGAGCCGTTCGACGGCGGCCACGCGCGGATCGTCCGCCCGGAAGTCCACCAGGATCGACCCGCTGACGTGCTTGCCCCGCCACCAGGAGTCCTGCAGCCCGACCTCCTCCTCCACCGTGCGCACCAGCCGCAGCAGCAGGGAGCACGACTGCTCGGTCAGCACGCTCTCCACCCCCGAGATGAACTCCATGTAGAACGGTTCGAGCCCGAGCAGTTTCGCCGGCCGGCAGATCGCGAGGCCCACCACGTCCACGCGCCGGCCGGCCAGCGACCGGGCGGCGAGGTTCGGCGCCCAGCCCAGTTGGCGGGCCGCCTCGAAGATCCGGTCCCGGGTCGCCTCGGACACCCCCGGTTTGTGGTTGAAGGCGAGCGACACGGCCCCCTTGGACACCCCGGCGCGGGCCGCGACGTCCTTGATCGTGACGCGGGGTGGTGTCGTCATCGTGCGGGCTCCACGCAGTACAGGGCGGAGCGTACGGTCTCCGCGTCCGGATCCCCCAGAGTCTCCCAGCCCCGCACCCCGATGGTCACCTGTTCTCCCGGGAGCAGTGTGACGAGCCCCCGGTCCGCCGAGGCGGAGGGCGACAGCCGGTCGGCCTGCAGCAGCAGATCCCGTACGAGCGTGTGGGCGGTGACCGTGACCTGTCCCGGTGCGGCGACCGAGACGTCGAACCGCGGCCTGGGGTACGGGATCTCGCGGTCGGCGACGGGAAAGTGCAGGGCCCGCGACCGGCCCGCGCCCGGGGTACCGCCCCGGCTTCCGTCCGCGTCCGCCACCAGGAACTCCTTGGGGCCGACCGGTGCGAGCTCCTCCGGTACGCGCAGATCGGCGACCGCCCGTGCCCCCGCCGCCAACTCCACGACGGTCTCCGCCACGACCCCGCCCTCCACCGACATCCGACGCAGCACCGCTCGGCACGCCCACGGCTCGGCCGACTGGTTGACGGCCGCCAGTACGAGCCCGTCCGGGCGCGGTCGCAGGGTCAGCAGCAGGTCCGCGTACAGCCGCTTCAGTTCGTGGTGGAGCGGCTTCTCGCGGCCGTCCCCGTCGATCGCCGCCCAACTGGTCACCGGCCAGCAGTCGTTGAGCTGCCAGAGAACCGTGCCCGCGCAGACCGGCCAGTGCGAGCGCCAGTGCTCGATCCCGGCGGCGACGGCCCGTACCTGGTTCACCTGGGTGAGGTAGTGCCACCGGTCGAAGTCGGCCTCGGTGAAGCCCTGTTCGGGCACGGCGAAGTGCCGGGCGAGCCCGCGCACAAGCTTCCCGTTGCCGTCGTCGGCCTTCTGGTGGTGCAGCATGCCGGGGGAGCCGGGCGCGAGCACCTCACCGGGCAGGGCGCGCCGCAGGGTGGCGTACGCGGGCGGCGCCTGCCAGCCGAACTCGGCCACGAACCGCGGGACTTCGAGCCGGTAGTCCGCGTAGTCCTCCCGGTTCCACACCTCCCACGAGTGATGGGTGCCGTGCGCCGGGTCGTTGGGGTGGTGGTCCCAGGAGCCGGACCAGGGGCTGCCCGCCGTGTACGGCCGGGTGGGGTCCAACTCGGCGACCACACGCGGCAACAGGCCCAGGTAGTAGCCCTCGCCCCACGAGTCCCCGGCCAGTCGCCCCTCCCAGTCCCAGTCCTTGAAGCCCCACAGGTTCTCGTTGTTGCCGTTCCACAGTACGAGCGAGGGATGCGGCATCAGCCGTACGACGTTCTCGCGGGCCTCGGCCTCCACCTCGCCGCGCAGGGGCTGTTCCTCCGGGTAGGCGGCGCAGGCGAAGGGGAAGTCCTGCCAGACCAGCAGTCCCAGTTCGTCACAGGCGTCGTAGAAGTCCTCGCTCTCGTACAGGCCGCCGCCCCACACGCGTACGAGGTCCACGCCGGCGTCGGCCGCCTGGGCCAGCCGGGTGCGGTAGCGCTCGCGGGTGATCCGGGAGGGGAGGACGTCGTCCGGGATCCAGTTGACGCCACGGGCGAAGAGCCGCTCGCCGTTGACGACGAAGGTGAAGCCGGAGCCGTGCTCGTCCTCCCGGCGGTCCAGCCCGACGGTCCGGAAGCCGACGCGACGACGCCAGGAGTGCAGCGGCCCGTCCGCGTCCGAGAGGGTCAACTCCACCTCGTAAAGCGGCTGTTCGCCGTAGCCGCGCGGCCACCACAGATCGGCGTCCGGCACGTCGACGCGCACGACCGCACACGTACCGGCGACGTCCACGGTCGCCTCGAACCCGCCCACGCGGGCGCTCAGCGTGAGCCCGGCCTCCACCCGGGACCGCTCTACCTCCACATGCAACTCGACGCGCCCCACGCCCTGTTCGACCGTCACGAGCGGACGCACCCGGGCGATCCTCGCCGTCGTCCAGTGCTCAAGACGCACCGGTTTCCAGATGCCGGCCGTCACCAGGGTCGGACCCCAGTCCCAGCCGAAGGAGCAGGCCATCTTGCGGAGGTACTGGAAGGGCTGGGGGTAGGCGTTCGGCCGTTCGCCGAGTCGCCCGCGCACCGCCTCGGCCTCGCCGTACGCGGACCGGAAGTGGACCGAGAGACGGCCGCTCAGGCCCGTGACGTCGAAGCGGTGCGAGCGGTGCATGTTCCGTACGGCGCCCAGGAGCCGACCGTCGAGCCGGACCTCGGCGACGGTGTCGAGGCCGTCGAACACGAGGTCGGTCTGCTCGTGCCCGCCCGGCTCCGGAGCGAGCGTCGTCTCGTACATCCAGTCGCGCCGCCCGACCCAGGCCACCTCGGTCTCGCCGCGCCCGAGGAACGGGTCCGGGATGATCCCCGCCGCCAGCAGATCGGTGTGCACACAGCCCGGCACCGTGGCCGGGAGCGCGGCCCCGTCGTGCCGCAGGATCCATCCCTCGTGGATCGGCGTGACATCCAGCATGCGCACTCCTAAACCGGTATAGGCCAATGCTGACCAGGTGTAGTAAACGCTTCTGCATCCTTGGCGAAATAAGGACTTTACCGGTTTAGTACCGGCTGCCAGAGTGCGGAACCAGCCATCCCACCCGTGCTCATCCGTCCCTGAACGGAGCTGGTGCAGATGAACCACCGCACGAAGATCGCCGGAAGCCTCCTCGCCGCCGCACTGCTGGCCGCGGGCTGTACCGGAAGCGGAGGCACGTCGAAGGGCGCGGACGCGAAGGCCCCCGACGACCCGGACAAGGTGTCCGGCACGATCACGGTCCTCACCCACCGGACCGACCTCGTCCAGGACGGCACGATGAAGAAGTACGCGGCCGAGTTCAACAGGACCTACCCGAAGGTCAGGGTCGAGTTCGACGCCCTCACGGACTACGAGGGCGAAGTCAAGATCCGGATGAACACCGAGAACTACGGCGATGTGCTGATGATCCCCGCCGTGATCAAGAAGAACGACTATCCCAGGTTCTTCGCCTCGCTCGGCGCCGAGACCGAACGCGCGAAGAAGTACCTGTTCACCGACTTCACCACGGTCGACGGCAAGGTCTACGGGCAGAGCCCGATGGGCGCGCTCCCCGGCTTCCTCTACAACAAGCGGGTCTGGAAGGAGGCCGGGATCAGCGACTGGCCCACCACACCCGCCGAGTTCGTCGCCGGTCTCAAGGCCGTCAGGTCCAAGACCGACGCGATCCCGTACTACACGAACTTCAAGGACATGTGGCCGCTGACGCACTGGACGTACATGGACGGCGCGGTCAGCTGCGATCAGCGGGCGACGTCCCGCCTCGCCGAGGGCGACCCGTGGGCGAAGGGCGAGGACCTGCGCGTCGCCGACACCCTGCTGTACGACATCGTGCGCGGCGGGCTGATCGAGAAGGACCCGACGACCACCAACTGGGAGGGTTCCAAGCCCAAGTTGGCCAAGGGCGACATCGCGACGATGTGGCTCGGCTCCTGGGCGATCACCCAGTTCCGGGCGGCGGCGAAGCAGGCCGGCGCGAACCCGGACGACATCGGCTTCATGCCCTTCCCGGCCCAGCGGGACGGGAAGTTCTGCGCGACCATGTCGCCCGACTACAACCAGGCCGTCAACATCAACTCCGACCACAAGGCGGCGGCCCGCGCCTGGATCGACTGGTTCACCGACAAGTCCGGGTACGCGGCCGACAACCTGACCCTCTCCCCGGTCAAGGGAGCCCCGCTGCCCGAGGTGCTGCAGCCGTACAAGGACGAGGGCGTGCGGTTCATCGAGCTGGACGACACGAAGGGCGCGGTGGTCAAGGAGATCGACAACGAGTCGGAGGTCGGCCTCTACAAGCCCGACTACCGCCAGGACCTCGTCGACCTCGCCCGCGGCGCGCGGAAGGGCAGCCTCGACGACTTCCTCGGCGACCTCGGCAAGCGCTGGGAAGAGGCCCGGAAGTCCACGGGGTCCTGATGGCGGACACGACCGGGACGGACACGAACGAGAAGGACACGACCGGGACGGGCCCGACCGGGACGGGCCGCCCGGCCGAGAGGGCGGCGCGGCGCGCGGAGGCCGCGCCCGCCGCCCGCACGGCACTCGCCCGGGGCCGGGACCGGGCCCCGCGGGGACTGCGGCTGCGGCGGGGCCTCACCCCGTGGCTGTTCCTCGCCGCCCCGCTGGTCCTGCTGATCACGTTCACGTACGCGCCGGTCGCCAACATGGTCGCGTACAGCTTCACCGACTGGGACGGCGTCAGCCCCGAGCTCAGCTACACGGGCGCCGAGAACTACGTCGAACTCTTCACCCGCCCCGAGCTGTTCGAGGTCTTCTTCGTCAGCGGCTACTACCTGGCCGCCTCCGTCGTACAGATCGTCGTCGCGCTCTACTTCGCGACGGTCCTCAGCTTCGACGTGCGCTTCCGGAACTTCTTCAAGGGCGTGCTCTTCTTCCCGTACCTGATCAACGGGGTGGCGATCGGTTTCGTCTTCCTGTACTTCTTCCAGGACGGCGGCACCCTCGACTCGGTGCTGGGCCTGCTCGGCGTCCACTCCGACCGCGCCTGGCTGGGCACCCCGGTCTCCGCGAACGTCTCCCTGGCCGGGGTCTCCGTCTGGCGCTACCTGGGCCTCAACTTCGTCCTGTTCCTCGGCGCGATCCAGTCCGTCCCGGGGGAGCTGTACGAGGCGGCCGAGCTGGACGGGGCCAACCGCTGGCACCAGTTCCGCTACATCATCGCGCCCGGCATCAGGCCCGTGCTGAGCCTGACAGTCATCCTCTCCATCTCCGGCTCGCTGTCCGCCTTCGAGGTGCCGTTCATCATGACCGGCGGCGCGACCGGCACGGAGACCTTCGTGATCCAGACGGTGAAGCTGGCCTTCCAGTTCAACAAGACGGGGCTCGCCTCTGCGGCCGCGGTCGTGCTGCTGCTGATCATCCTGGCGGTGACCTGGGTGCAGCGCCGCCTCGTCCCGGACGACAAGGTGGACCTCGTATGAGCCGCACGCCCCGCAGCCGCAGGCCCCGGACCTCACGCCGGGGGATCGCCCGGACCCTCACCCACCTGTCGCTGGTCGTCGCGAGCGTGGTCGTCCTGCTGCCCCTCCTCGTCGTCCTCCTCACCTCCCTCAAGTCCGAGAAGGAGATGGCGAACGACAGCGGGGCGCTGCAACTCCCCGACGACCTGCTGAACTTCGACAACTACGTGACGGCGTTCCAGGACGGCCGGATGCTCTCGGCGTTCGGGAACACCGCGTTCATCCTGCTCTTCTCCGTCACCGGCACGGTGATCATCGGGTCGATGGCGGCGTACGCGATCGACCGCTACACGTTCCGCTTCAGGAAGCTGGTCGTCGCGCTGTTCCTGGTCGCCACGCTCGTCCCCGGCGTGACCACGCAGGTGGCGACCTTCCAGATCGTCGACAGCTTCGGCATGTTCGACAGCCGCTGGGCGCCGATCGTGCTCTACATGGGCACGGACATCGTCTCGATCTACATCTTCCTGCAGTTCGTCAGGTCGATCCCCGTCTCGCTCGACGAGTCCGCCCGGCTCGACGGCGCGAACGCCTTCACGATCTACCGGAAGATCATCCTGCCGCTGCTGAAGCCCGCGATCGCGACGGTGGTCATCGTCAAGGGGATCACCGTCTACAACGACTTCTACATCCCGTTCCTCTACATGCCGTCCGAGGATCTTGGCGTGATCTCAACGTCCCTGTTCCGCTTCAAGGGCCCCTTCGGAGCCCACTGGGAGAACATCTCGGCGGGTGCGGTCCTGGTCATCCTCCCCACCCTCCTCGTCTTCCTGTTCCTCCAGCGCTACATCTACAACGGCTTCACGAGGGGCGCGACGAAGTAGGCGCCCCGTCAGGGGCGCGGGGCTGTGTCATTCTGCGGCTCCGCCGCGTGGGCGCGACCAGCCACGACGGACGGCCGGCCCGCGAAGAGTCCGCACCACTCAGGGCGAAGGGGCGGCCCAGAAGGACCGGCCCCTACTCCTTCGGCTTGGCCTGCACAGCCAGCGCGGCAACAAGCACAGGCGTGACCTGCGCAACCTGCCAGGCCCGAGCCCCGTACCCCGCGAGGGCACTGGCCACGGACGCCGCGTCCGGAGCGGCCGGCGGCTCCCAGCAGACCCGCCGGACCGTATCCGGAGTGATCAGGTTCTCCTGAGGCATGTTGAGGCTTTCCGCCAGCGCGGAGACAGCGGCCCGCGCCGCGGACAGCCGCGCCGCGGCCGCCGGATCCTTCTCGGCCCACGCACGCGGCGGCGGCGGCCCGTTCAGCGGCTGACCTGGCTGCGGCAGCTCGGCGTCCGGCAGCTCCTTCGCCCGGTCCACGGCCGCCTGCCACTGCTCCAGCTGACGCCGGCCCATCCGGTGCCCGAAGCCGTTCAGCGCGGCGAGCGCGTGCACATTGGCCGGTACGGCCAGCGCGGCCTCGACGATCGCCCCGTCACCGAGGACCTTGCCGGGCGAGATGTCCCGGCGCTGCGCGGCCCGGTCCCGGGTCTCCCACAGCTCCCGTACGACAGCCATCTGCCGGCGGCGGCGCACCTTGTGCATGCCCGAGGTGCGCCGCCACGGGTCCTTGCGGGGCTCCGGCGGGGGCGCCGAGGCGATCGCGTCGAACTCCTCGCGGGCCCACTCCAGCTTGCCCTGCCGGTCGAGCTCCTTCTCCAGCGCGTCCCGCAGGTCGACGAGCAGCTCCACGTCGAGCGCGGCGTAGCGCAGCCACGGCTCGGGCAGTGGACGGGTCGACCAGTCGACCGCCGAGTGGCCCTTCTCCAGTACGAAGCCCAGGACGCCCTCGACCATCGCGCCGAGGCCGACCCGTGGGAACCCGGCGAGCCGGCCGGCCAGCTCGGTGTCGAACAGCCGGCTGGGGACCATACCTATCTCGCGCAGACACGGCAGGTCCTGGGTGGCGGCGTGGAGCACCCACTCCACTCCGGAGAGCGCCTCGCCGAGGCCCGACAGGTCGGGGCAGGCGACGGGGTCGATGAGCGCGGTGCCCGCGCCCTCGCGGCGCAGTTGCACCAGATACGCGCGCTGGCCGTAGCGATAGCCGGACGCCCGCTCGGCGTCGACGGCGACCGGGCCGGTGCCGGCGGCGAACGCCGCGATCATCTCGGCGAGCGCGTTCTCGTCGGTGATCACCGGCGGAATTCCGTCGCGGGGCTCCAGCAGGGGGATCGGCGCCGGTTCGACGTCGTCCGGAGGAGCGCCTCCGGTGGTTCGCAGTGAACTGTCTGCTGCGGTCTCTTGGGCGTCGGTCACCTGTCAAGGGTATCTGTGTATGACAGAGGCCCGTCGACGGAACGTTCCGTCGACGGGCCTCTGAGGGTCGTAAACCAGTCAGGTCGGTGAATCCTGCATCAGTCGAGCGTCCTGGTTCGTGCGGAGGGGACGGTTGCGGCGGGGGTCAGTGGATGATTCCGGTGCGCAGGGCCACCGCCACCATGCCGGCGCGGTCACCCGTGCCGAGCTTGCGGGCGATGCGGGCGAGGTGGCTCTTGACGGTCAGCGCGGACAGGCCCATCGAGACGCCGATGGCCTTGTTCGACTGGCCCTCCGCCACCAGCCGGAGCACCTCGACCTCACGGCCGGACAGTTCGCGGTAGCCGCCCGGGTGGCTCGGGGAACCCGGGGGACGGCGGTGCATACGGGCGGCTGCCGAGCCGATGGGGGCGACACCCGGCCGGGTGGGAAGCCCGACGTTCGTACGGGTGCCGGTGACGACGTAGCCCTTGACGCCGCCCGCCAGGGCGTTGCGTACGGCGCCGATGTCGTCGGCGGCGGACAGGGCCAGGCCGTTCGGCCAGCCCGCGGCGCGGGTTTCGGACAGGAGGGTGAGGCCGGAGCCGTCGGGGAGATGGACGTCCGCGACACAGATGTCGCGGGGGTTGCCGATGCGGGGACGAGCCTCCGCGACGGACGAAGCCTCGATCACGTCGCGAACACCGAGCGCCCACAGGTGGCGGGTGACGGTGGAGCGCACGCGGGGGTCGGCCACGACCACCATCGCGGTCGGCTTGTTCGGGCGGTAGGCGACCAGGCTTGCGGGCTGCTCAAGGAGAACGGACACCAGGCCTCCGGGGGTGCGGGACGGGGGACCGGCTGTGGGGATGAAGCCGGGACGAACCGTGCTTTCAAGGTCACAGAGGTCTTCGGCATCAAACACGTCCGCCTTTAGAGAATGATCACGATTTGGTGAGTAATAATGCGTGCAATTCGGACGCACGATCGATCATCCGAAGATCGAAACGAGTCCGCTCCGCTTCGATACGGGGCTGAAAGTGGTCGTATCGATAAAAGGGCAAACGTGTTTTCGTGCAGGCCGCAGCCGGTTCGGGGGCGCGTCGGAAGGTCACAGGAGCGCATTCGGGGCGCTCACACGGCTCACCACCCTCCGGCGGCACCCCGGAAGAGGGAGACCCGGCGGAAGGTTGACCGCGAGCGCATGGAAGAGCCCCGCACACGACTGAAGCCGCACCTCCCATGGAGGCACGGCTTCAGACAAGCCCCCTGAGGGGCGCGGGGAACTGCGCGACCGGCCACAGCGGACCCGCAGACGAACTCCAGCCGCTCAGCGGAGCGCTCAGCGGCTCTGTGGCCCCCGCCGCTGCGGCAGAGTGACGATCGACGCGTCACCCGGCGCCGCCGGAGGCAGCCCGGCGATCTGGGCGAGAAGGTCGCACCAGGAAGCCAGATGCGACGCGGTGTCGGGCACCCCGCCCAGACCCTCGCGCGGCGTCCAGGAGGCCCGGATCTCGATCTGGGACGCCGGGGGCCGCTCCGAGAGCCCGCCGAAATAGTGGGAGCTGGCCCGGGTGACCGTGCCACTGGGCTCGCCGTACGAGAGACCGCGGGCCTGGAGCGCACCCGTCAGCCACGACCAGCACACGTCGGGCAGCAGCGGATCCGAGGCCATCTCCGCCTCCAGTTCCGCGCGGACCAGCGTCACCATGCGGAACGAGCCCTGCCAGGCGTCGTGCCCGGCCGGGTCGTGCAGCAGGATCAGCCGCCCGTCCGCCAGATCCTCGTCACCGTCGACGACGGCGGCCTCCAGCGCGTACGCGAACGGCGCGAGCCGTCGCGGTGCCTTCGTCGGATCGATCTCGATCTGCGGCCGCAACCTCGCGGCCTTCAACGCATCGACGGCGGCTCGAAAAGGCAGCGGAGCCGCCTCCATCGCATCCCGCTCCCCCTCCTTGGGGTCGTCCATTCCGCCAGTGCCGTCCGACAGTCGTCCCTGAGCCGCAGCCATGCGGGGAAGATTAAGGGGAACGGAGCCTTTGCGCAGGGAGAGACACCCGTGCGCCGGACCACTGTCCGGATCGCGTTGCCGAAAAGCGCCCCTGAACGCGCCGGTTCGCGAAGGCGCGGGCGGAGGTACGGCCGGGGCGCGGGCCGGGTGCGGATCAGGTGCGGGCCGGGGCGTGCCCGCGCCGGACCCCGGCTCCGGGCGCCTCCCGACCGTGCGAGACTTTTCGTCGTGAGCGTCATTGACCGCCCCAAGGGCCAGCAGCCGACCGCGACATACGACTCCGCCTTCCTCAAGGCGTGCAGGCGTGAACCCGTGCCGCACACGCCCGTGTGGTTCATGCGGCAGGCCGGGCGCTCACTGCCCGAGTACCTGAAGGTGCGCGAGGGCATCCCCATGCTGGAGTCCTGCATGCGGCCCGAGCTGGTCGCCGAGATCACCCTCCAGCCGGTCCGCCGGCACAACGTGGACGCGGCGATCTACTTCAGCGACATCGTCGTACCGCTGAAGGCCATCGGTGTCGACCTCGACATCAAGCCCGGTGTGGGCCCCGTCGTCGAGAAGCCGATCCGCACCCGCGCCGACCTCGACCAGCTGCGCGATCTGACGCCGGACGACGTCCGGTACGTCACCGAGGCGATCGGGCTGCTCACCCGTGAGCTGGGTTCGACCCCCCTCATCGGCTTCGCGGGCGCGCCCTTCACCCTCGCGAGCTACCTCGTGGAGGGCGGTCCTTCCCGCAACCACGAGCACACCAAGTCCCTCATGTACGGCGACCCGCAGCTCTGGGCCGATCTGCTCGACCGGCTCGCCGACATCACGGCCGCCTTCCTGAAGGTGCAGATCGAGGCCGGCGCCTCCGCCGTCCAGCTCTTCGACTCCTGGGTCGGCGCCCTCGCCCCCGCCGACTACCGGCGCTCCGTGATGCCCGCCTCCGCGAAGGTCTTCCAGGCCGTCGGGGAGTACGGCGTCCCGCGCATCCACTTCGGTGTCGGTACGGGGGAGCTGCTCGGGCTCATGGGCGAGGCCGGGGCGGATGTCGTCGGCGTCGACTGGCGGGTGCCGCTCGACGAGGCCGCCCGGCGGGTCGGGCCCGGGCGGGCGCTCCAGGGGAACCTGGACCCGGCCGTTCTCTTCGCCCCCACCTCGGTCGTGGAGGAGAAGGCCCAGGAGGTGCTGGACGCTGCCGCGGGGCTGGAGGGGCATGTGTTCAATCTTGGGCACGGGGTTCTGCCGTCCATGAGCCCTGACGCGTTGACGGGGCTCGTGGAGTACGTGCACGCGAACTCGCAGCGCTGAGGCCGGGGGCCACCGGGTCGGTCTTCACCTGCGGGCCGGTGGGGGCCGGTCGCGTGGTTCCCCGCGCCCCTGATAGGGCTACCAGCGGTGGTGGGCTCTCCTGCCCCACAGGAGGCCGCGGGGCTCCGGTGGGGGCGGGGTGCCCCGGCGCAGGGGCCAGGCCAGGAGCATGCCCGTCAGGAAGCCGACCACGTGGGCCACGTACGCGACGGTGCCGGCCCGGGAGACGCCCGTGCCGGACGAGTACACCGCCTGGAGGCCGAACCAGAAGCCCAGCACGATCCAGGCGGGCAGCCGCAGTGGCAGGAAGATCAGGAACGGGACCAGGACCCAGACCCTGGCCCGCGGGTAGAGGACCAGGTACGCGCCCAGCACTCCGGCGATCGCGCCCGACGCACCGATCAGCGGGTCGCCCGAGTCCGAGTTGACGAGCGCGAAGCCGTAGGCGGCCGCGTAGCCGCAGGCCACGTAGAAGAGCGCGTAGCGGATGTGGCCGAGGCGGTCCTCGATGTTGTTGCCGAAGATCATCAGGAAGAGCATGTTGCCGAGCAGGTGCACCCAGCCGCCGTGCAGGAACATCGCCGTGAGCACCGAGAGCTGCGGCGACTTGTCGTAGCCGGGCGGGCCGACGACACAGCCCCGTCCGCCGGAGCCGACGCCCACGGCACCGGTGGGGACCGACGTCGGGAGCTGCCCGTGGATCAGCTCCCGCGGGACCAGCGCCCAGTGGTCCAGGAACGCCTGCAGATGGCACAGCTGGGCCGGACCGCCGCTCTCGCCGGTGAGCGAACTGGCCACCCCCGGAGTGGCCAGGAAGACCACGAGGTTGGCGGCGATCAGCACGTACGTCACATAGGGCGTGCGGCGTGCCGGGTTCACGTCATGGACTGGTATGACCACGGGGAAATCCTGCCCCGGTTCCGGGAGTCTGAACGGGGACGCGGCGGCATGCGTATGTTTCGGCAACCGCCCGTGATCCCAGCAATACGTGAGGAACAGGTCATGAACGACCGAGCCACTCAGCCGTTGATCGCAACCCCGGACGGCGAGGCGGAACTCGCCGTGGTCCTCAGGCTGTCCTGGGAGGACGTGGCCGCGCTCGGCCAGGAGGCGGGGCGGCTGGCCGCGAGCATGCAGCGGCCCGTGACACTGGACGAGGCGGCGAGTCATCGGCTGCGGGCGCGGCAGGTGGGGTCGCATGCGCGGCAGGCCCCCGCGTCCGCCATGCCGGCGGCCGCGCCCGCCGTGGGCGGACCTCAGGTGTCCGCGGTCTCCTCGTTGTCGAGGACGCCGGGGGAGCAGGCCCGGCAGGCCATAGAGAAGATCAACGGGAATGCGCAAGGGGCTTGAGCGGCCCTTTTTCAGGCGTCGTGTTCGGCTGACCGCCGGTGAGGGCTGGGCGCGCGGTTCCCCGCGCCCCCAAGAGGCCTGCGGCCCTCAGGGACACGGGCCTACCGGGCGCTCTTGCGTACCGCCGCCACCGCCTTGCGGGCCGCTACCAGGATGGGGTCCCAGACCGGGGAGAACGGTGGGGCGTAGCCGAGGTCCAGGGCTGTCATCTGTTCCACCGTCATGCCCGCCGTGAGGGCCACCGCTGCGATGTCCACGCGCTTGGCGGAGCCCTCGCGGCCGACGATCTGGACGCCCAGGAGGCGGCCGGTGCGGAGTTCGGCGAGCATCTTCACCGTCATGAGGTCGGCGTTCGGGTAGTAGCCCGCGCTGTTCGTCGACTCGATCGTGACCGCCTCGAACCGCAGCCCCGCCCGGTGCGCGTCCTTCTCGCGCAGGCCCGTACGGGCGATCTCCAGGTCGCAGACCTTGCTCACCGCCGTGCCGACGACACCGGGGAACGTGGCGTAGCCGCCGCCGACGTTCGAACCGATGACCTGGCCGTGCTTGTTGGCGTGGGTGCCCAGCGCGATGTGGCGTTCGCGGCCCGAGACCAGGTCGAGCACCTCGACGCAGTCGCCGCCCGCCCAGATGTTCTCGTGGCCGCGCACCCGCATCGCCAGGTCCGTCAGCAGCCCCTTGTGATCGCCCAGCGGCAGCCCCGCGGCCTCGGCGAGCGTGGTCTCCGGCCGGACGCCGAGGCCGAGGACCACCACGTCCGCCGGGTACTCGGCGTCCTCCGTGGCGACCGCGCGGACCCGCCCCTCCCCGCCGGTGAGGATCTTGGTGACCTCGGCGTCGTTCACCATCGTGATGCCCATGCCCTCCATGGCCACGTGCACCAGGCGGCCCATGTCCGGGTCGAGCGTGGACATGGGCTCCTTGCCGCGGTTGACGACCGTCACCTCGTACCCGCGGTTGATCAGCGCCTCGGCCATCTCCACGCCGATGTAGCCCGCGCCGATCACGACCGCGCGGCGGCCCTCCGTACGGCTCAGCGTGTCGAGGAGGGCCTGTCCGTCGTCGAGGGTCTGCACACCGTGCACCCCGGGGGCGTCGATGCCGGGCAGCGACGGCCGCACCGGACGGGCGCCCGTCGCGATCACGAGCTTGTCGTACGACGTCCACGCCTCGGTCCCGGCCTCCAGGTCGCGCGAGCGCACCCGGCCGCCCCCGACGTCGAGTTCCGTGACCTCGGTACGCATCCGCAGGTCGATGCCGCGCTCCCGGTGCTCCTCGGGCGAGCGGGCGATCAGCTTGTCCCGGGTCTCGACCTCGCCGCCCACCCAGTACGGGATGCCGCACGCCGAGTAGGAGCTGAAGTGCCCTCGCTCGAAAGCGATGATCTCCAGCTCGTCGGGGCCCTTCAGCCTGCGTGCCTGGGACGCGGCGGACATGCCCGCCGCGTCCCCTCCGACGACCACCAGACGCTCTTTCGTACGGTTCTCGCGGCTCATAGTCATGCGAACACGCTACGGGGACCGGGCATTTCAGTCCCGCGCGGGCTCGCTCGGTTCTGGTCGTTCTCGCTCAGTCCTTGTCGTCGCGCTCCGGCCGGACGGGCGGAGCCACCGGCAGTGACCCCGTGCTCGTACCCGGGGCCGCCGCGGCCGGACGGGCCGGCGTCCGGCCGCGCAGGAACCGCACCCAGAGGAACAGCAGCAGCGCCGTGCCCACCAGGAAGGGCAGCAGCGCGCCCAGCGCCAGCGCGATCCAGCGGAACATGGTGACGAACGCGTCCCAGCCGCCCCCGAGCGCGTCCGCGAAACCGGGGTCGTCGTCCTCGGCGGCCTTCTTCACCGGCGTCTCGGACAGCGACAACGTGATCGTGGCCAGGCTCGTACGGTCCTTCAGGGAGGCCTGCAGCGCCAGCAGCGACTCCAGGTCGGCCTGACGCGTGCTCAGCTCGCCCTCCAGGGTGACCACATCGCTCAGCTTGGTGGCCCGGTCCATCAGCTCGCGGATCCGCGCCACACTGACCCGCTGCGACTTGATCCGGCTCTCCACGTCGACGACCTGCTCGGTGACGTCCTCCGCCTTCGCCTTGCGGTCGATGAGCTTGCCCGAACCCTCCAGCTCCGTGAGGACCTCCTCGTACTTGTCCGCCGGGATCCGCAGGACGACACGGGAACGCTCGCGGCCCTCGGAGTCGCGGTCCGTGGTCTCGTTGCCGACCATGCCGCCCGCGTTCTCGACCGTGGTACGGGTCTCGGCGAGGGACTTCGGCACGTCCTTGACCTGCACGGTCAGCGAGGCGGTGCGGATGATGTGGGTGGTCGGCCGCGTCGGCGAGTCGGCCTGCTCGGCCTTGCCGCCGCCCGCGCCGCTGTCGGCCGCGCCCGGTCCCGCCTGCGCGGCGTTCGGAGGGGCCGCCTTGTTGTCGGCCGAGCTGTCCCCGCCGGTGTCGTCCGCGCCCGTGCACCCCGTGAGGGCGAGGGCGCCGGCGAGCAGCAGCGCCGAGAGGACCTGGACGGGCCGGGCCGATCGATACCGCTTGGTGCCGCTGCCGCTGCCGCGTGTCCGCATGTCGGTGTACCCCCGAGGTGTCGTGATGTCTGACGTTCCTTCGACGCCCGAGCCCCGTACGACGTTGGCCTGATCCGGTCCCGATGCGGTCACGGTCCGGCCTCGTCATGGATACCCTCCTCGCCCGCCGGGGGCCCGGGGGACGGCGTGCGGGGTCTGGGACAGTGGAGACATGCACGCAGACACACGTACGGGCCCGGGTCACGTCGTCGTCATCGGAGGCGGCATCGCCGGTCTGGCCGCCGCGCACCGGCTGCTGAACGGCGGCGCGCGGGTGACCGTCCTGGAGGCCTCGGACCGGCTCGGCGGCAAGCTCCTGCCGGGCTCGATCGCGGGCTCCCGGGTCGATCTCGGCGCCGAGTCGATGCTCGCGCGACGGCCCGAGGCGGTCGCGCTCGCCCACGAGGTGGGCCTCGCGGACCGGCTCCGGCCGCCGAACACGGCGGGCGCCTCGATCTGGACGCGCGGGGAGCTCAGGCCCATGCCCAAGGGACACGTCATGGGCGTCCCCGGGGACGCGGCCGCCCTCTCCGGAGTCCTCTCCGACGAAGGACTGCGCCGCGTCGAGCGCGACCGCGACCTGCCGCGCACGGAGGTCGGCGACGACGTGGCGGTGGGCGGCTTCGTCGCGGAGCGCCTGGGCCGCGAGGTCGTCGACCGGCTCGTCGAGCCCCTGCTCGGCGGCGTCTACGCGGGCGACGCGTACCGCATCTCGATGCGCTCGGCCGTGCCCCAGCTCTTCGAGGCGGCCCGTACGCACACCTCGCTCACGGAGGCGGTCCGCGAGATCCAGGCGAAGGCCGCGCACCACCGGCGGCCGGATCAGCCGGCGGCCCCGGTCTTCATGGGCATCGAGGGCGGCGTCGGTCAACTGCCGCTCGCCGTCGCCGAGTCGGTACGCGCCCGGGGCGGCGGGATCGTCACGGGAGCGCCGGTCACGGAGCTGCGCCGGGTCGTGGGCGACGCGGCCGGTGCCGAACGGCACGAGGGCTGGCGGGTCGTGGCGGGCGGCCGGGTGCTGGAGGCCGACGCCGTCGTCGTGGCCCTGCCCGCGGGAGCCGCCGCCGAACTGCTCGCCGCCGAGGCCCCCGCCGCCGCGGCCGAGCTCACGGCCGTCGAGTACGCGTCCATGGCGCTGATCACCCTCGCCTACCGCCGCGACGGGACGGCGCTCCCCGAAGGCAGCGGCTTCCTCGTCCCGCCCGTCGACGGACGGACCATCAAGGCGTCGACGTTCGCGTCCCAGAAGTGGGGCTGGATCGCCGAGGAGAACCCGGACGTGGTGGTCCTGCGCACCTCGGTCGGCCGGTACGGCGAGACGGCGATCCTGGGCCGAGACGACGCGGACCTCGTCGACGTCTCCCGCCACGACCTGCGCGAGGCCACCGGACTCACCGCGGAGCCCCTGGAGACCCGGGTGACACGCTGGGACGACGGACTGCCCCAGTACCCGGTCGGGCACCACGCGCGCGTGGCCCGCATCCGCGCACACGTCGCACGGCTGCCCGGTCTCGCCGTGTGCGGAGCGGCGTACGACGGCGTGGGCATCCCGGCCTGCGTCGCGAGCGCGAACGCCGCCGTGGACCGGCTGCGGGGCGACGACCGGCTGACGGACGCGCTGATCGCGAACCCGGTGCAGAGCCTGCACGGCGGAGCGGGAGAATAGCCCCATGAGTGACGACGCCCCCACCACCGGCCAGGCCAGGACCCCGAACGCCGGCAAGAAGGCCAAGGACCTCAACGAGGTCATTCGCTACACCCTCTGGTCCGTGTTCAAACTGCGTGACGTGCTCCCGGAGGACCGCACCGGCTACGCGGACGAGGTCCAGGAGCTCTTCGACCAGCTCGCCGCCAAGGACGTCACGGTCCGCGGCACGTACGACGTGTCGGGGCTGCGCGCCGACGCCGACCTCATGGTCTGGTGGCACGCCGAGACCGCCGACCAGCTGCAGGAGGCGTACAACCTCTTCCGCCGTACGAAGCTGGGCCGCGCGCTCGATCCGGTCTGGTCGAACATGGCGCTGCACCGGCCGGCGGAGTTCAACCGCTCGCACGTGCCCGCGTTCCTCGCCGACGAGACGCCGCGCGACTACATCAGCGTGTACCCGTTCGTGCGCTCCTACGACTGGTACCTGCTGCCGGACGAGGACCGGCGCCGGATGCTCGCCGACCACGGGAAGATGGCCCGCGGCTTCCCCGACGTGCGGGCCAACACGGTCGCCTCGTTCTCGCTCGGCGACTACGAGTGGATCCTCGCCTTCGAGGCGGACGAGCTGTATCGCATCGTCGACCTCATGCGGCACCTGCGGGCGTCCGAGGCGCGCATGCACGTCCGGGAAGAGGTCCCGTTCTACACGGGCCGCCGCAAGTCCGTGACGGAACTGGTGGCGGGCCTGGCCTGATCTTCCAAAGGGCGCGGGGAACGGCGCAGTCTTTTGCCTTTCAGGGGCGCGGGGAACGGCGCAGTCTTTTGGGGGCGCGGGGAACGGCGCAATCGTTGAGGCCCGGTAGGGGCCGGTCACGCCGTTCCCCGCGCCCCCAAGAAGCCCCTAGCGGGGCTCCGGGGGCCTGTGCGGGGCACAGGTCGCCCCGGCGGCCGGGACCCGGCCTTCCAGCAGGTATGCGTCCAAGTGGGCGTTGACACACCGGTTGGACCCGCCACCGATCCCGTGCGACCCCGACGCCCGCTCGGTGACCAGCGCGGAGCCGGAGAGCCGCCGACGCATCTCCAGCGCCCCCGCGTACGGCGTCGCGGCGTCCCGCTCGGCGGCGAGAATGAGCGTGGGCGCCAGCTCACCAGGAACCGTGCGGACATCCAGCGGCCGCTGCCGAGGCAGCGGCCAGAACGCGCACGGCAGGTTCATCCACGCGTTGGACCACGTCTCGAAGGGCGCCACGCGCGCGAGGCGTGTGTTGTCGCGGTCCCAGGTGTGCCAGGCCCGCGGCCAGGGCGCGTCGTTGCACTCGACCGCCGTGTAGACGGCCTTGCCGTTCTCCTGCTCCTTCACCGAGTCCGGGTGCGGCGCCGCCTGCCGGATCAGCGGCTGCGGGTCGCCGCTGAGGTACGCGGAGAGCGCCCGCGCCCGCTGCGGCCAGTAGTCGTCGTAGTACCCGGCCTGCAGGAACGCGCCCTGCAGTTGTCCGGGCCCGACCTCGCCGCCCGCGGGCTCCGCCGCGAGCCGTGCCCGCGCCGTCTCGTAACTGCGCTGCACCTCCTCCGCCGTGCGGCCCAGCCCGTACACCTTGTGGTGCTCGGCGATCCAGGTGCGGAAGTCGGCCCAGCGGGTCTCGAAGGCGGCCGACTGGTCGAGGTTGTTCCGGTACCAGACCTTCGCCGGGTCCGGGTTCACGGCCGAGTCGAGGACCATCCGGCGTACGTGCGACGGGAACAGTTCCGCGTACAGGGCTCCGAAGTACGTGCCGTAGGACGCCCCCATGAAGGTCAGCTTCCGCTCGCCCAGGGCGGCGCGCAGGACGTCCAGGTCGCGGGCGTTGTTGACCGAGGTGAAGTGCCTGATCGCGCGGCCCGACCGCTCGACGCAGCCACGGGCGTAGGCCTTCGCCCGGGCGACGCGCTCCTCCTTGTACGACTCCGAGGGGTCCGTCGGTGACGGAGCGGGCCCCTTCAGGAGCAGTTTCGGGTCCTGGCAGGAGATCGGCGCCGAGCGGCCCACCCCGCGTGGGGCGTACCCGACGAGGTCGTACGCCGACGCGATGCGCTTCCACTCCGGGATCATGCCGATCAGCGGGAAGTACATGCCGGACGCGCCGGGGCCGCCCGGGTTGTAGACGAGCGCACCCTGCCGGGGGACGGACCGCTTGCCGTTCCTCGGGTCCCTGCCGGTCGCCCGCACCCGGCTGACGGTCAGCTTGATCTGCTCGCCGTCGGGGTGCGCGTAGTCGAGCGGGACCGTCACCGTGCCGCACTGCAGGCTGCCCGGACCGTCCTGGTCCTCGGAACACGTCCCGAAGCGGATGCCGTCGTCGGCGGCGCGTGCGGCGGCGACCGCCGTGCCGTGCCGCTCGGCCCGGTCGGACCGGATCTGCGCGCTGCCGGCGGGCGCGGCGACGACAGTGGCCAGGACCAGGGATCCGGCTGTTCCGTAGAGGACGGCGGCTCTCATCGCTTTCCCTTCAGTGCACGGCAGCAACAGAAGGGATGCTTCGTTCGGGGCTCGGCGAAGTAAAGCACCGGCCCGCGGATGTCGGCCCAATGACCCCGATGCGCGTCCGGCGCGCGCCCCGTGCTCCGGACGCGCGTTCAGGCCGAGCGCTCAGGTGTGTGGTTCGCGGTGCCCGAAAGCCGCCCGCAGATCCGGTTCGCCGACCGCGCGGATACCCCGTACGGCCACGGTGGTGAGGTACGTACGGTCGTCGCAGTCGGTGTCCGCGCGGCGGGTCAGGGCGCTGAGCAGGTGCTGTCCGGCCGGGGACGCCCAGCGGGTGTAGGGGTGCACCTCGATCCGGGCGATGGCGAGGCAGCTCATGGTGAGGATGAGGGGCAGCGTGAACCAGACGGCCACCAGCGCCCGCTCGTGCTGGACCTGAGAGGGCAGCAGCAGCGCGACGGCGGCCAGCACCAGGACGGCCGCCGCGGCCGACCGCACCTGGCGCACGGCGCCCGCGACGGTGGTCCGCGCACCGTCCGGCACGGCGAGGCCCGCCGCGACGAGACGGTCGGCGAGGGCGCGTACGGACTCCGCGGCGGCGGCGCTCCTGCGGACCGGCGCTATCCGGGACTGTCCGTCGGGGCCTATCGCGCCGAGGACGGAGCGCTCCATCTCGTCCTGGCCACGCGGGTCCACGACGGTCGCCCAGCCGGTGTGGGCGAGCAGCAGGCGGCGCTGGCGGGCCATCGACACGAGGGTCAGATCGGCGACCCGCGCGGGGCCGCCCGACAGGAACGCGGCCTCGTAGAGCGTCAGGCCGCGTCCCTGGAGCGTGTGATTGTCGTCCGCGGCGGCGGCGCGGACGGAGGCAAGGCACAGGCGCGTACAGGCGATGCCCGCCGCGGCCCAGGCGAGGAGAAGGAGGAGGACCCAGAGCATGCGGGATTTCTATGCGACGGAGGACCGGCTCCGCCACGGCTTGTTCACAATTTGGACGAAGCATCGCCATGGGGTGACGTTTCGAGTCGGTGCCACTCCGGTTGTTACGGCTTTCTGTCCTTGCCGTCCGGCGGTGGGGCGGTCGCGGCCGGCGGCAGGGAGTAGGTCGGTGAGGGGGAGGCCGAGGCGGGGGCGGGCGGACTGGGCGAGGCCGTCGGGCCGGGCGGCGCGGGGGAGTTGGTGAGCGGGGGCGCGCTCGCGGAGGCCGCGTCACGGGCCAGGGCTTCGAAGTCGACCAGGCCGGTGGCCTCCAGGACCGTGATGTGGTCGAGGACCGTGGTGTTCGCGTCGTCGGCGAGGCCGCGGACGAGCGAGTTGCGGGTGTTCGCACGGACCTGGGCGACCAGTCCGAACACCTTGCCGTGCGCGCCGCGGAGGATGTTCGCGAACTGCCTGTCGTACTCCTCGCCCCGTGCGGCGCTCAGCGTGGTGAGCCAGGCCCGCTGCTGTTCGCTGGGCTGGTTGGGCAGTTCGAGGCCGAGCCGCGCGGCCACGTTGCGCACGCGCGCGTCCAGAAACGTATGGCCCTCGACGAGGTGCTCGCCGGCCGTCCGCACGGCCTTGGTGGTGCCGCGTTCCTCGGCCTGCTGGCCGGCGGGCAGCTCCCACAGGCCCGCGAGCCGGACCTTCGTGACGAACTCGCGGTCCAGCGCGGACAGCGGGCCGAAGTTCGTCGACACGGTCTCGGCGTTCAGCGTGTCCACGCCGGTGCCCGACCGGTCGGCGTACGACCAGATCGGGAAGACCAGTGCCGCGAGGGTCGCCGTCAGGGCCGTGATGATCAGCCCGGTGCCGGTGAACAGTCCGCGGGCGTTGATGGATCGCATGGTGCCTCCTGTTGCGGCACCGCACGTTAGTGCGCTTCTGGTGTGGGTTGGCATATTACTTCGTGGCGTACGCCAACTGTGGTACGGGTTTGGACGAATGCAGTATGCAGCCTGAACGGGCCGTTGGGAACGGTGTTTCCGCAGGCGGGAGCGGTGCCGCGGGCGGCGGTCGCGGCCCGGCCGGGCTCCGCGCGCGACAGGTACGTACCGGAGTCGCTGTGTGCCCGCTGGGTGCGTGCCCGCGCGGCCCGGTCGTCGCGGGGCCGCGCTGAACAGGCACGGGACCCGCGTTCGTGTACATACCGGGTACGTCTGTCGCCCGGGTGAGCGATGTCACGGGCGAGGAGGGCCCTCTACACTCCGCGTCGACCGATTCTCAACGCTTCAGCCCTGGTGCCCTGGTGCCCTGATGCCTCAACGCCTCAGCAGGACCCGGCGTGTGGCACGTGCCAGCCGGGCCGCCGGGCGCTGCGACAGCGGTGCGGGGCCCGAGCGCTCCAGCCACCACTCGCTCAGCCCGCGCCGCACGTCCGCGTCCTCCAGTCGTCCGTCGAGCAGCAGATGCTCGGCGAAGTCCAGCGCGTCCCGCCGGTAGCCGTCGGTCATCGGGTGGCCGTGCGCGTAGGCCAGGAAGGCCTTCCGGTACGAGTCCGTCAGCAGCTCCGGCAGCTCCGGGGCGACCTTGGCCACCACATCGGCCCGCTTGCCCGCCAGTGCCCTGGCCTGGACGGCGAGCCGGGTCCGGTCGAACCCCTCGGGCACGGGCGTCCCGGCGACGAGCGCGGACAGCAGGGCGGCCTGCGCCAGCGCGAGCCGCTGACGGGCGGGCCCGGTGGCCGCCGCGGCCTGTACCCCGGCGCCCTCGACGGGAGCCGGGCCGCCGTCCGTCTCCGTGACACCGTCCGGTTCCGTGGCGCCGTCGGCCATCGAGGTGCTGCCGGTCTGCGGGCGGCTGCCGGTCTGTCGACTGCCGCCGGTCTTCGGGCCGCTGTCGGTCTCTGAAGCGCGGTCGGCTCGTGCGGGCGAGGTGTCTGCCGGTGCCGCCGCGCCGGGCGCGGCGGCCTTCTCCACCGATTCGCGGATCGCGATCAGTTCGCGCTCCAGCTCGGCCGGCTCGGGGAAGTTCTCGTCGCGCTCCAGGAGCACGCCCGGCGGACGGACCCGGGAGGCCAGTTCGGCGAGCACGTCGAGGACCACGGGGGGCACGGGGTGCGCGTGGCTGTCGTGCCAGACGCCGTCGCGCTCGAAGCCGCCGGCGACATGGACGTACGCGATGGCCTCGACGGGCAGTTCGTCGAGGGCCTTGGCGGGGTCCTCGCCGCGGTTGACGTGGTTCGTGTGGAGGTTGGCCACGTCGATGAGCAGGCGTACGCCGGTGCGGTCGACCAGGTCGTACAGGAACTGGCCCTCGGTCATCTCCTCGCCCGGCCAGGAGATCAGCGCCGCGATGTTCTCCACCGCGAGGGGCACGGGCAGCGCGTCCTGGGCGATACGGATGTTCTCGCACAGGACGTCGAGGGCGTCCCGGGTGCGGGGGACGGGCAGCAGGTGCCCGGCCTCAAGGAGCGGCGAGGCGGTCAGCGCCCCGCCGGCCCGGACGAACGCGATGTGCTCGGTGACCAGCGGGGAGCCGAGGGCCTCGGCGCGGGCCGCCAGTTCGGCGAGTCTGCCCTCGGCGGGGCGGTCCGCGCCGCCGAGTCCGAGCGACACCCCGTGCGGAACCACCGTGACGCCGCGCTCCCGCAGCCGTACCAGTGATTCGGGGAGATGGCCGGGGCAGATGTTCTCGGCGACGGCCTCGACCCAGTCGATGCCGGGCATGCGCTCCACGGCCTCGGCGATCTCCGGCCGCCACCCGATTCCCGTACCCAGGTTCTTCATCGTCCCCTCCTTCACCACGGCTTCACCAGGACCTGTGCGCGTCTCCTTCGACGGACCTGTGTTCCGGCGTGACCGGGTGATGGCCCCGCCGAGCGGGGCCCAACCCATCGGCGGGGACGTTCAGAGCAACATTTGAGGTTCCGACACTCACTGCGAAGAGGGCGTGGCGTCCGGGTCCTCGGGGTCGGGGCGGTTCGTGTTGACCGTGCCCGGGGCTCCGGGGGAGGGCCGCGACGTGGTGTTGATGTCACCGGTCGCCTCGGCGGGCGGCGCCGAGCTGGGGACCACGCCGGGGACCGGTGCCGCCGGACCGGACGGGCTGGCCGTGGTTCCTGCCACCGAGTCGTTGGCGATCGCCTCGAAGTCGACGGCGCCGGTCTTCTCCAGCACCGTGATGTGGTCGAGCACCGTCTGGTTGGCATCCGAGGCGAGCTGACGTACCAGCGTGTTGCGCGTCTGGTTCCGTACCGCCCCGATCGCCGGGAAGATCTTGCCGTGGGCGGAGCGCAGGAGGTTCGCCCACACCTTGGGGTAGTCGGCTTCGCTCGCGTTGGTCATCTGCTGCAGCCAGCCCTGCTGCTGCTCGTTCGGCTGGTTCGGCAGTTCGACGCCGAGTTCCCGCGCGATCCCCCGCACCCGCTTGTCGAGGTCGGTGTGGCCGACGATCAGGTGGTCGGCGGCCTCCTTCATCGCGGGGCTGGGATTGCGTTCGAGGGCCTGCTGCCCGGCGGGCAGCTCCCACAGACCCGCCAGCCGCACCCGGACGATCAGGTCGCGGTCGGTGGCGGTCAGGGGTCCCCACTTGGTGGGTACGGTCCCGGCGGCCAGGTTCGCCGGTCCCGTGCCGGCGCGGTCGGCGTACGACCACACGGGGAACGCGAGCGCGCCGAGCGTTCCGACGAGTGCCACGATGACGAGGGCCGTACCGTTGATACGCCGCACAGGTGCCTCCGGATGTGAACCAACTGGTCGTTGGGAATCTGTACTTGGCCAGCGCCAGAAGATACGCACGGGGCGGCGGAACTGTTCAATGGTTCGTGTCTCCTGCGTCACATTTCCCGACGGTCGCTCCACGGTCCTGTCCCGGACCGCCGGACTGGGACCGCCGGACTGGGACCGCCGGACTGGGACCGCCACGTTCGGACGGCCGGACTCAGACCGCCGGACGGTAGAAGAAGGTCCTTCGGCTGATGATCAGTCCGTCGTCGATCCGGTACCAGTCCGCGAAGCCCTCGGAGAGCGCCTGTCCGGAACGGGAGACTCCGCTGAAACCGCCCCAGCAGCAGGCCTCGTTCCCGCTGCCCAGACAACCACGGATCTCATGCCTGCCATGAGCGATGACGCGTACGGTGCGGTAGAAGGTGACGAGGGAGTCCATTCCGCAGATCGGGGGATAACCCGGCCGCTCGTAGCGGATGGACTCGGCGCAGACTTCGGGAAGCGCCTCCCACTTCTCGGTGTCGACGATCGTGAAGAGTCTCAGGACCAGGTCCTCGTGGAGGTTCACCGCGGTGTCCTTCGACCGTCACGCGGCCGGGCGCCGGCCGCCGCGGGAGCGGACGTCGTTGAGTTCCAGGGAGCGCTGCCCACGCTGCAGTTCCTTGAACCAGTCGAGGAAATGGCGCACGACGTCGCCCTTCGAGTCCTTGACGATGGCGATGCCCGTGAGCTGGAAGTTCGCGGATTCCGGCAGGCCGTTGCCCTGGATGTGCTCGTTGACCTGCCAGATGATCGCGCCACCGGCGCTCCCGTCGGTGTTCCGCCGCCTCACGACCACGAACGAGATCGGGTACTTGGCGGTCACGGCGTCCAAGGACACCCGTTGGCCGGGCGCGTCCGACTTGAGGCCGATGATCCGCCGGTAGTGCTCCAGGTAGCTCGGCTCGATGGAGTCGGAGAGGAAGACGGACGAACTGTCGAGGACGTCGAGGGACGGGAGCTGTACGAGCCGGTGGTAGGAGGCACCGTGCCTGAGCCGGTTCTCGATACGCCGCAGGTAGTCCTCCTGAAGCCGCTCGATCGCGGGATCGGAGCGCCGGTGGAACACCTCGACGAAGGAGTTGACGGCCAGGATCTCGTCGCCGTCCCGGGCGGTGTCGATCACCTCGCCCGCCTTGGCGTACAACGTCGCTGCCTGCTTGAGATGCCTTGCCTCGGGGCCGTGCCGGGCGGGGAAGTACCTGATGGATGCCGCCTGGTCCCGGAACTCGTCGAACGACCGCTCCATGCGGTCGTGCAGGGCCCACACCGCGTTACGGGTCAGCCGCCCCTCGTGCGCGGTGTCGGCCGAGGTACTCATGGTGGAGTACACGAGAAAGGCGAGCAGTACCAGCACCCCGATGAGCAGGCCGGTCTGCGACGCGCTGATGCCGTTGCCGAGCCAGTCCTGAAAGATGTTCAGAACGGCGGCGAACGGAATGGCCGCCAGGAACGCGGCCAGCACGCGGTTCACTCGATGCCGTACACCGTTCCGTCCCCGATCCCCTTCGGGTGTGGAACTCCCCCGCGGTGTCGTCATGGTGTGCACCCTCTCCTTTCCTGCTCGTCCTGTGGTCGGTGGCCGGACGATTGAGTTCCGCGCGCCCCCCGGGTCGCCCGACTCCCTTGTGCCGGGGGAGGCCGGCAAGCGCCTCCCCCGACAACTCCCCTCGTTATCAACTACGTTAGGATGATATTTACGGCGATCCCATCCCAGATATCTGGGATAGCTCGTAACCTGAGGACGTGAGTTCTCAGCCACGTTCCGACCGACGCTCGGGTCGGGGTCGTCCGAGCCGGTCGCTGGACCACCATTCCGTCGCAGACGGCCTGACGCAGCACATGCGCGGTGCGCGGACGACCGGGCTCGATGTACTGAAGGCGGCCGGTACGGCGCTCACCGCGTCCGTTCCCGCCGACATCTGGTGTGCCGTCATGCTGGATCCGGCGACGTTCCTGGACACGGGAGGCCAGCACGAGCACGGCTTTCCCCAGCGTGTCATGCCCCGGCTGTTCGAGATCGAGCACACGGAGCAGACCGGCGTGGACAACATCCGGGCCATGGCCCGCCGTGCCGGACCCGCGAGCCTGCTGAGCCGGTCGACCGGCGAGCACATCGAGGACAGCGTCTACTACCGCGACATTCTGCGGCCCGAAGGGCTCGCCGACGAACTGCGGGTCCTCCTGCGGGACGGCCCGCGGACCTGGGGGCTGCTCGTCCTCTGTCGCGCCGAGGGGTCACGGCCTTTCAGCGACGCGGACGTCGAGGTCGCCGCCGCGATCAGCTCACCGGCCGCCCTGGCCCTGCGCCGGTCGCTGTTGCTGGCGGGCATCGACCGCGGCGACGTACCGGACGCGCCCGGCCTCGTCGTCCTGGACGACGATCTCCGGATCCGCCTCTGCACGTCCACGGCGGACCACTGGCTGGGCCTGATCCAGGAGGCCCACCCGGCACCGGGACGCGCCTACCCGCTGTGCCTGGAGGCCATCGGCAGCAAGGCGCGCGCCTGCGCTCCGGGCACGCAGGTGAGTTCCCGTGCCCTGAGCGGTTCCGGGCACTGGATCACGCTCAACGCGTGGCGCGAGGAGGCGGGCGGTCCGGACGGCTCGGGCGGCTCCGGCGGTGAGACCCTCACCTACGTCTCGCTCAACCTGAGCCGACCCGGCGAGCTGGCCGCCATCGTGCTCGACGCGTACGGCCTCTCGCCCCGCGAGCGCGATGTCGCCCAGCAGGTACTCCTGGGCCGGTCCACCACGGAGGTCGCCGCGACGCTCCACATCACCGAGTACACGGTTCAGGACCACTTGAGGAAGGTGTTCGACAAAGCGGGCGTACGCAGCCGTCGTGAACTCACCGCCGAGCTCTTCCTGCGCTACTACCTGCCCTACCTCGACCGGCCGCCGCTCACCATGGACGGCCGCATGCGCGGCGGGAACCGGGGCTGAGGGGGCGCGGGTCGAGGCGGTGCCCCGTCACTCCGGTCCGTCGGCCGCCGGCCGGCCGAGGCGCAGTGCCGGGTGGTCGGCGACCACCGTGCAGGAACCCGGGGCGATCTCCGTGAAGCCCGCGTCGCGCACCAACGGCAGTCCGCTCGTGACCAGTCGCTCCCACCGCTCGGGGCCGGCCGTGCGGACGGCGAGCGGGAAGCCCGCCTCGCGCCAGGCCGCGCGGTCCTCGCCCGACAGTTCCCACCAGGCCAGCTGGGCGCCGTGGCCCGCTTGGGCCATCGCCTTGCCCGCCGACATGTCCAGGTCCGGGCTCAGCCACAGCACGGGCGTGGCCGCGTCCGTGTCCGCGGGCGGCTCCGGGTCGTCGAGGTCCGTGCCGGAGACCTGGAGGCGGGCGAGGTCCTTGGGCCACCCGTCGAGAGGGACCGGGGGGAAGACGCGGACCTCGGCGGACTTGCCGGTGACGGTGATGCCGGGCAGCGCCTCGGCCCGACGCCACTCGGCGCCGCGGGCCCGCCGGACGACCTTGCGGATCCGGGCGTCCTGCCAGTCGTGGACGGCCTGCGCCCACTCGCCCTCGCCGAGTGAGCGCTCGTCGCCGAGGAGGACCAGGACGGCGCGGGCCGCGGTCTCCAGTGCGTCCGTACGCGCCGGTGGTTCGTTCCGTTCGATACGGACGACCAGCGGCAGCACGAACTGCGGTGCCTCGTCGCGGGCGGTCTGCTCGTGCCGGAAGGGGCTGTCCTGTGCGGCGCCCGAAGCGGCCGTCGTCTCGTCACTGCTCACGCCCCCAGTCTGCCAGCCGGGTGATCGGCGGGGTGGGGCGCTTGCGCGCGGGGGCGGTGACATGACGTGTGCGTGCGTCGTGGCCGGTCGCGCGGTTCCCCGCGCCCCTGGGTGCCCAGGGGCGCGGGGAACCGCGCGATCTTTTGTCTTTACGCCGCGTCCAGGCGCGTCAGCTCGGACTCCGTCAGCTTCAGGTCCGCCGCCGCGACCGAGTCGCGGATGGTCTCGGGGCGGGAGGAGCCCGGGATCGGGATCGTCACCGGGGCCTTCGCGAGGATCCAGGCCAACGTGACCTGCTGCGGGCTCACCCCGTGCTCGCTCGCCACCTCCGCGAACACGGCGAAGCGCGAACCCAGTTCACCGGCCTTCGAGATACCGCCCAGCGGGCTCCACGGCAGGAACGCGATGCCGAGTTCCGCGCACAGCTCCAGCTCCGGCTCGCTGGAACGGAAGGCGGGCGAGAACTGGTTCTGCACGCTCACCAGCCGGCCGCCGAGGATCTCGTCGGCCAGCCGGATCTGCTCGGGGTCGGCGTTGGAGACCCCCGCGAAGCGGATCTTGCCCGCGTCCAGCAGGTCGCGGATCGCGCCGACCGACTCCGCGTAGGGGACCTTCGGGTCCGGCCGGTGGAACTGGTAGAGCCCGATGGCCTCGACGCCGAGCCGCCCGAGCGAGGCGTCGCAGGCCTTCTTCAGATACTCCGGCGAGCCGTTCAGCGTCCACGAGCCGTCGCCCGGACGCAGATGGCCGCCCTTCGTCGCGATCAGCACGTCCGAGGTGTCGCCGCCGTACGAGGCCACCGCGCGGGCGATCAGGGACTCGTTGTGACCGACCTCGTGGGCGTCCCGGTGATAGGCGTCCGCGGTGTCGAAGAGCGTGACGCCCGCGTCCAGCGCCGCGTGGACGGCCGAGACCGAACGGGCCTCGTCCGGGCGCCCCTCGATGGACATCGGCATCCCGCCCAGACCGATCGCTCCGACCCGGACGTCACCGATGGTGCGTGTCTGCATGGAGGTTCCTCCTGGGGATTCGTTCGGTGACTCCCAGCCTCCACCGAGACGTTTTTACCGTCCAACAAGAGAATGCGATCGCTTTGAGCGACACGGCCGATGAATCAGATCAGCTCCGACACCTTCACGAACCTGTACCCGCGCTTTCGCAGCTCGGGGACGATCGTGCGCAGTGCCTCCTCGGTCGCGGGGGCCGCGCTGCGCGTGCAGTGCATGACGACCACGGAACCGGGCCGTACGCCGTCCAGCACCTGCCGTGCCACGGCCCCCGCGTCCGTCGCGAACGCGTCCCCGCTCACCACGTCCCACTGCACGGCCGTCACGCCGGTGGTGCTCAGCGCCTTGAGCGCCCGCCGGTCGTAACACCCGCCAGGGAAGCGGAAGTACGGCATCGGGTGCGCGATCCCCGCCTTGCGGAACGCGGTGAACGCCCGCTCCACGTCCGCCCGCATCCCCGACGCGGGAACGGTCGGCAGCCCGTAGCAGTCCTCGGTGAAGGCGTGATGGCTGTAGGAGTGGTTCGCGACCTCGAAGAGCGGATCGCGCCCGATGGCCCGCGCCTGCGAGGGGTACTCCTCGGCCCAGCGCCCCGTCATGAACACGGTCGCCGACACCTTGAGCCGTCGCAGGGTCCCGAGCAGCCGCGGGTTGTCGAACCGTTCCCCGGCGGCCGCCCGGGGCCCCTGGTCGGCCGTCATGTCCGCGTCGAAGGTCAGGGCTACGGTCCTGTCGCGCGCCCGGGCCGCACGGGTGAAGACGGGGGTCAGGCCGCCCGGACCCGGGGCGAGGGTGGGCGGCCGCGAGGGCGCGCTCACGGCGGGCGCGGGGACCGTGGCGGCGCGCGGGGCCTCGGGAGCGCCGCATGCCGTGAGGGTGGCCGCGCCCACCACGCAGGCGGCGGTGACTCTCTTCAGGGCCTGCGGGGTCTTCGGAGCCTTCAGGGTCTTCAGGGGCAGGAAGGTGTTCACGCGGGCGACATTAACCGGGCAAATAGGAAAATCCGGTTATATCGCTTTCGGTGTCGAGTGGAGGGAGGTGCTGGTCAGCCCTCCTCCTGCAGCCGTTTCCGGCACTCCTCCACGTCGAAGTCGGGCTCCGGGTACTGCGGGTCCATGGCCGTCAGATGCTCCAGCAGCAGTCGGCTGATGGCCCAGTTCCGGTACCACTTGCGGTCGGCGGGGATCACGTACCAGGGGGCGGCGTCGGAGGAGCAGCGTTCGAGGGCGATCTCGTACGCCTCCTGATAGGCGGGCCACAGGGCCCGCTCGTCGATGTCCGCGGGGCTGAACTTCCAGTGCTTGCGCGGGTTGGCGAGCCGGCGCAGGAGGCGCAGGCGCTGCTCCTCGAACGAGATGTGCAGGAAGCACTTCACGATGACCGTGCCGTCGTCGGCGAGGGCCCGCTCGAAGTCGTTGATCCGGCCGTACCGGGACTCGATCTCGCCGCGCGGGGCCAGCTCGCGGACGCGGCCGATGAGGACGTCCTCGTAGTGGGAGCGGTCGAAGACGCCGATCTCGCCGTGCTGGGGGAGCCGCTTCCTGACGCGCCAGAGGAAGTCGTGCTGCTGCTCCTCGGGGGTCGGCGCCTTGAAGCCCTGGACGCGGCAGCCGACCGGGTTGAAGAGCCCGATGACGTGTTTGACCGTGCCGCCCTTGCCACTGGTGTCCATGCCCTGGAGGACCAGCAGGATCCGGCGGCGGTCACCGGCCGTGCTCGCCGCCCAGAGGCGTTCCTGGAGGTTGGCGAGGGGTTCGGCCATCCGGGTGATGGCGGCGAGACCGTCGGTCTTGGACCTGGGGGCCGCGGTCCCGCCGGGGGCCGCCGAGGTGTCGTACGAGGAGAGGGAGATCCGTTCCCCGACGGGGACGCGCAGCAGGTCGCGTACGGCGGTCTCCTCGACCCTGCCCGTGCCGCCCGCCCCGCCCCTGCCGCCCTTGCGGCTCTTCCTGTCCTTGCTGTCCTTCTCGGCCATCGCGCATCCCTTCGGGCGGTTCTCTCGATCCTGCGCCGCGGGGGCGGGGGCCGCTACCTGCGGCGCACCCGCCCCCGCGGACCGCTGGGACCGTCCGGGTACCCCCCGGACCGAAGGTCGCTACCTGTGCCAGGGCCCCGTCACCGCGAACGTCGTCCCCGGGGTGTAGCAGTTCACGAACATCGTCCGGCCGTCCGGCGAGAAGGTGACACCCGCGAACTCGCCCCACTCCGGGGCCTCCGGCGTGCCGATGTTCTGCCGCCCCCGGGCCATCGGGTACACCTCGCCGCGCCGGGTCACGCCGTACACGTGCTGCGCGCCCCCGCCGTCCTCGCAGACCATCAGGCCGCCGCTGGGGGCGAGGCAGATGTTGTCGGGGGACTCGCCGGGCAGCTGTACGTCGGTGTCGGGACCGAAGACGATCACCAGCGTGAGCCGGCGGGCCTCGGGGTCGTACCGCCAGATCTGACCGAAGTGGTCGCCCGCGGAGCCCTCGCTGCTGTGCGCGAAGGACGACACGAAGTAGACGGACGAGCCGCCCCAGTAGCAGCCCTCCAGCTTCTGCGCGTGGGTGATGCCCTTCGGGCCGAAGTCCTGGAAGCGGATGGGGGTCTCGGCCGCGAGCGGGTCCGGTACGTCGACCCACTCGACGCGGTCGAAGCTCGCACCCGTCTCCTGGATCGAGGACAGGTCCGGGACACCCGGCACGCGCATCGCCTGGAGCCGGCCACCCGCGCGGAGCGAACCGCGGCCGCCCTCGGGCTTCTTGGGCAGGAAACGGTAGAAGAGGCCGAACGGCCTCTCGAAGGCGTCCTCGGTCTCGTAGACGATGCCGCGCTTGGGGTCGACGGCGATCGCCTCGTGCTGGAAGCGGCCCATCGCGGTGAGCGGCACGGCCCCGGTGCGGTGGGGGTCCACCGGGTCGACCTCGAAGATGAAGCCGTGGTCCTTGGTGTAGCCGTTCGTGCCGGCCTTGTCCTCGGTCTCCTCGCAGGTCAGCCAGGTTCCCCAAGGGGTGGGCCCGCCTGCGCAGTTGACGGCCGTACCGGCGATCGCGACCCGCTCGCCGACCACCTTTCCGTGCGCGTCGAGGGTCAGCGCCGTACAGCCGCCCTTGCCCGCGGGGTCGTAGGTGAGGCCGTCGACCGTCGGGACCGGGATCTTGCCGGTGACGCGGTTCTCGTGGTTGCGGACCAGGTGGACGCGGCCGTTTCTGCCGCCGAAGGCGGCCATGCCGTCGTGGTTGCTCGGCACCTGGCCCTCGCCGGAGCGGAGCTGGTCGCCCTCGCGGGACAGCACCCGGTAACGGAAACCTTTCGGCAGATCCAGCAGGCCTGCCGGGTCGGGGAGCAGGGGGCCGTATCCGGAGTGGCCGAGCGCGGCGGCCGTACCTGTGAAGAGTTCCGACACAGCGCCGGTGAAGGCGATGCCGACTCCCAGGGCACCGGAGCGGGCGAGGACTTCGCGTCGTGTTGCGGACATGGGGCAACCTTCCTGTTGGCGGACAGGAGAACGTGACCCGCCTGTGTGTATCACGCGGTCCCGATCACGTGAACCACGCGCGTAGCGTGGCGTTCTCACGAACCGTCCGTCGACCGGGGCAGCGCGAAGGCCGGACGGCACGGAGACCCGGCAGCCCGAAAGGCCCGGTGCGGGACTCCTCGGAGTCCCGCACCGGGCCACGGTGCCGGGCCGCACGGCCCGGTGTCCGCCGCGAGGTGCCTACGCGGCGGTGACCTTCACCGGTTCGGTCCCCGCCGCGCTGTGCCGCTGCGACCAGTTCTCCAGCGCCGTCCGGCACGCGTGGTCCAGGTGATGGAGCCCGGACAGGTCCACCGTCACCGGGCGGTCCTTGGGCAGCCCCTCCAACTCGTCCAATATCTTCGGCAGCCGCAGGAAGGTGGCGTTGCCCGTCAGGTACGCCTGCACCGGGCCCGCTCCCTTGTCTATGACCTCCAGCTTGATGTGCGAGGCCTCCCAGGCGGTCTTGGCGACGGCGAGCGCGAGCCCGATCAGCACGCCCTCGAACATGTTCACCGCGACGATCGACACGGCGGTGACCACCAGGATCAGCGCCTCGCCCCGGTGTCCGCGCCACAGCACCGCGACCGAGCGCAGCGGGATCAGCTTCCAGCCCGCGTGCACCAGGATGCCCGCGAGCGCGGGCAGCGGAATGTAGGCGAGCACGGCGGGCAGCAGCGCCGCGAACAGCAGCAGCCACACCCCGTGCAGCACCCGGGACGCCTTGGTGCGGGCGCCCGCGGACACGTTTGCCGAACTGCGCACGATCACGGCGGTCATCGGCAGCGCGCCGAGCAGCCCGCAGACCGTGTTGCCCGCGCCCTGGGCCATCAGTTCCTTGTCGTACTGGGTGCGCGGCCCGTCGTGCAGCCGGTCCACGGCGGCGGCGCTGAACAGCGACTCCGCCGACGCGATCAGCACGAACGCGACGATCGTGCCGAGCACCCCCACGCTCGCCAGCCCGCCGACGGCTTCGAGGCCCGGCAGCTGGATCGAGTCGAGCAGCCCGCGCACCTCCACCGTCGCCACGGGCAGGTCGAACGCCAGGGTCGCGAGGGTGGCGAGGGCCACCGCGGCGAGCGCCCCCGGCACCGTACGGACCTTCTTCGGCAGGTGCCTCCACAGCACGAGTACGGCGACGGTGGCCGCGCCGAGCCCGAAGGACACCAGCGCAGTGGTGGATCCGGCGGAGTCGGCGACCAGACCGGGCAGCCCGGCGAGCTTGTCCAGACCCGAGGCCGGGGCCTCGGCGCCGGCCACCGAGTAGAGCTGGCCGGCGATCAGGACCAGCCCGATGCCCGCCAGCATGCCCTCCACGACGGCCACCGAGATGGCCCGGAAGTAGCGCCCCAACTTCATGGCGCCCATGGCGAGTTGGATCAGCCCGGTGGCCAGGACGATGACACCGAGCACGGCGAGTCCGTACTCGCGCACCGCCTCGAAGACCAGCACGGTCAGGCCCGCGGCCGGGCCCGAGACCTGGAGGCTGCTGCCGGGCAGCAGGCCGGTGACCAGACCGCCCACGATGCCGGTGATCAGGCCGAGTTCGGCGGGTACGCCCGACGCCACGGCGACGCCCACGCACAGCGGCAGGGCCACCAGGAAGACGACCAGGGAGGCGGCGAAGTCCTGCCGCAGGAAGGGGAATCGCGTACGCCGGGCCGGATCCGTCCCACCGGTGGTCGTGGGGGTGCCCGTCGCGGCGCTCACAGCGCCTCGAAGGAGTCGGAGCGGACGTCGTGCGCGAGGACGGACCCGGTGTGGACCTCGTAGAACCAGCCGTGCAGACGTAGGTGACCGTCCGTCAGCCGCCGCTCCACACATGGGTAGGAGCGCAGCCGCAGCAGCTGCGTCAGCACGTGGTTCTGCACGGCCTCGGTGACGGTCGGGTCCTCGGTGGCGCCTTCGGGCCGAGGGGTCGAGTGCGCGAGCCAGTCGCGCACGGCGGGTACGGCGGTCAGGTCGTCGCCGCGTACCAGCGCGCCGACGGCGCCGCAGTGGGAGTGGCCGCAGACGACGATGTCCGAGACTCCGAGCACCTCCACCGCGTACTCGACGGTGGCGGCCTCGCTGGTGGGCTGCGAAGAGGTGTGCGGGGGGACGATGTTGCCGGCGGTGCGCAGTTCGAAGAGTTCACCGGGCCGGGCTCCGGTGATCAGGGCCGGGACGACCCGCGAGTCGGAGCAGGTGATGAACAGGACCTGCGGGGACTGGCCTTCGGCGAGCCGGGCGAACTCCTCCGGGCGGTCCGCGGACTGCTTGCGGAAGGAGCGTGCGTGATCGATGAGGGGCTGCATGTGTCAGTTCCTCCTGGCGCGCTTCACGAGCGCGTCGGCCTACAAAACGGAGCGCATGCGGGTACGGCGACATGACCCCACGTCGACGCGCTCGGCGGACGTGGCGTGGTGAGGGGTGGGTCAGGTCGGAGTCGCTTCGTGCCCGGTGGTCAGCTCAGCAGCGGAAGACCTGGAGGGCTGCCGAGGAGTGGGCCGCGGAGGATCTCGTCGCGCGGTGGTGCGCCGCGGGGGCCGCGGTGTGCGAGGGGTCCTCGTGGGCGACCGCGACGTCCTTGCAGAGCAGGAGGCGCGCGGCGGCCGGGGTGACGTGGTCCGCGACTCGGATCCGCTCGCGGGTGCGCAGCGGGCCGGTCGGGCCGTGCGAGTGCGAGGTGTCCCCACAGGTGACGAACTCGGCCCTGGTCTGGGGGCCGTCACCGGGGCCGGCGAGCTGTGTCGTGTGCGCGGATGCGAACGTCGGTGCGAACGCCGTGGTGGAGGCGGAGAGCTGCAGGGCCAGCAGGACGGCGGCGAGAACGGCGAACAGTGTGCGGACCGTCGTACCTCGTCGCATGGGCCCCCTCTCCGTCGTCTCCAGGTCATGTCTTCCCTTGCTGACACGAACGTTAACTCGGGAAGTTGTTTGCAGGGTTAACTTAACGTTTCACCCTGAAGAGAGGCTGAAGAGGGCCGAAGAGCGACGCTGACAGGCCGGAAACCGCCGGGGGTACGACGGTCACTTCTGTGCGTCGGTCAGTCCTGTACGAGTCCCTTGGCGTCCCGTGCCAGCGCCGTGAGCCGGGAGATCGCGCGGAAGTACTTCTTGCGGTAGCCGCCGTTCAGCATCTCCTCGCTGAACAGCCGGTCGAAGGGCATCCCCGAGGCGAGCACCGGCACCTCCCGGTCGTACAGCCGGTCGGCGAGGACCACCAGCCGCAGCGCGGTGGACTGGTCCGGCACCGGCTGGACGTCGGTGAGGCAGACCGCCTCGATCCCGTCCGTCAGCGCGCCGTACCGGCTGGGGTGCACCCGGGCCAGATGGTCGAGCAGATGCGGGAAGTCGTCGAGCGAGGCGCCCGGCGTCGCGTACGCGGCCTTCGTGACCTGCTCGTCCGAGTACGGGGCCGGTGCCTCGGGCAGTCCGCGGTGGCGGTAGTCGTCGCCGTCGATGCGCAGCGACCGGAAGTGGGCCGACAGGCCCTGGATCTCGCGCAGGAAGTCGACCGAGGCGAACCGGCCCTCGCCGAGCTTGCCCGGCAGGGTGTTGGAGGTCGCGGCGAGCGCCACCCCCGCTTCGACCAGCCGGCCGAGCAGGCTGGACACGAGGACCGTGTCGCCCGGGTCGTCCAGCTCGAACTCGTCGATGCAGAGCAGCCGGTGGCCGCTCAGCGTCTGCACGGTCTGCTGGAAGCCGAGGGCGCCGACCAGGTTCGTCAGCTCCACGAACGTGCCGAACGCCTTGAGCGAGGGCTCCGCCGGGGTCGCGTGCCACAGGGAGGCGAGCAGGTGCGTCTTGCCGACGCCGTAACCACCGTCGAGGTAGACACCGCGGGGGCCCGCCGGAGCCTTCGAGGGCTTCTTGCCGAGGACGGATCCGAGGCCGAGGAAACCGCGCTTTCCGGAGGCGGCGGAGTGCGTCCCGCCCAGACCCGCCGCGAAGTCGGCCAGCACGCGGACGGCGTCGGTCTGGCTCGGCTGGTTCGGGTCGGGGATGTACGTGTCGAAGCGGACCGAGTCGAAGCGCGGTGGCGGCACCATCTCGGCGACCAGCCGGTCCGCGGGGACGCGCGGCTCGCGGGCGCACAGGGACGACGGGGTCGCGTCGGCCGTCGGGCCGATTCCGGAGGCGGTGGTGGAGGTTGACACGGTTGTCCACTCTACGTCTCGTGCCAGACTGCACGACATGCGACGCCTGCTCCCTGTGACCGACGAGACAGCAGCCCCGGCCGAAGCCGACCGGGAATGGGGACTCGACGAACTGGCCGAGGCGTACGCCTATCCGCCGGCCGTCGAAGGACCCGCCGCGGGATCCACCGGGCCCACGGGGCCGGAGCCCTGGCTGCGGGCCAACATGGTCTCCACGCTCGACGGGGCCGCCCAGCACGACGGGCGCTCGCAGTCCATCTCCAGCGCCGCCGACATGCGGATCTTCGGCACGCTGCGGGCGCTCGCGGACGTCGTGATGGTGGGTGCGGAAACGGTACGCCAGGAGGGTTACCGCCCCGCGCGAGCACGCGAGGAGTTCGCCGTGCGCCGGGCCGCGGCGGGACAGGGCCCGGCGCCCGCGATCGCCGTGGTGAGCGCGAGTCTCGATCTGGACTTCTCGCTGCCGCTCTTCACCTCGCCGCTGCTTCCCACCCTGCTGCTCACGGGGGCCGCGGCGCCGCCCGACCGGGTCGCCGCCGCCGAGAAGGCCGGCGCGCGGGTCGTGATCGCGGGCGACGGCACGGGCGTGGACCCCGCGCGGGCCGTCCGGGCGCTCGCCGGGCTGGGCATGCGCCGGATCCTGACGGAGGGCGGCCCCCGGCTGCTCGGCCAGCTGGTCGCGGCCGGCGTCCTCGACGAGCTCTGTCTGACGGTGTCGCCGATGCTCACCGTCGGGGACGCCCAGCGCATCGCGGGCGGGCCGCAGGTCGCGGTGCCGAAGCGGTTCGAACTGACGTCTCTGTTGGAGGAGGCCGGGTTCCTCTTCAGCCGTTACCGTCGGACCTGATCAAAGAAGTGGAATCAGCTGTTCCGGTCAGCTTTCGACGGGCACACTAAAAGTCGCAGTACCCGTGCGGTCACGGGGCAGGATGGTTTCCGCAGGGGTCTACGAACGGCCCACGGATGAGAAGGGCGTTTGTCGTGTTCACGAGCGTATTGATGATCGAGAAGGCCCTCACCTCCGCGGACGTGGAATTCGTCACCACCTTGCACGGCGACGAGGCAGTGGCCTTCCACGTACTGCTCCAGCCCCGCGGCGACCAGGCGGACCGGCTGCTGCGGGCGATCGACGACGTGGCGCTCGGCGAGCTGGACGAGGCGGCCCGCGAGCACGAGACGCCCGAGGGCGAAGAGGCCGTCGGGCAGGGACAGCGGGCCCTTGAGGTGTCGCTGGTGGCACTGCGGGCCGGCGGCAGCGAGGCGCAGGGGCGGCTGATCGAGGCGCATCCGCTGGACGCGCTGAAGGGGCTGGTCGAGGAGGTCGGGGCGGACGAGGTCATCGTGCTGACCGATCCCCACTATGTGGAGGAGTTCTTCCACCGGGACTGGGCCTCTCGGGCGCGGCACAAGGTGGGCGTGCCGGTGCTGAAGCTGTTCTCGCACAGCAAGGCGTAACGCCGCCGCTGTGCCTGGGCGGGGGCGCCGTGGGGTGCCCGGGTTCTTCGGGTGCGGCTCGTGAGTGGCTGAGCACGCAGTTCCCCGCGCCCCTGGGAGGGGCTGCGCCCCTTTGAAGTGGTCGGCGTCGTAGCGAATAGGCTGGGGGCGCTCACCGTCACAGCCGCATCCTGGGAGAAACACGTATGGCACCCGGCCTTCCTACCGCCATGGATCGACCGCACTTCATCGGCATCGGCGGCGCCGGGATGTCGGGCATCGCGAAGATCCTCGCGCAGCGCGGGGCCGCGGTGGCGGGCAGCGACGCGAAGGACTCCGCGACCGCCGAGGCGCTGCGCGCGCTGGGCGCCACGGTCCACATCGGGCACGCGGCGGACCACCTCGCGTCGGACGCCACCTGCGTGGTCGTCTCCTCGGCGATCCGCGCGGACAACCCGGAGCTGGCCCGCGCCGCCGAACTGGGCATCCCGGTCGTCCACCGCTCGGACGCCCTCGCCCGCCTGATGGACGGCCTGCGGCCCATCGCCGTGGCCGGCACGCACGGCAAGACGACCACGACGTCGATGCTGGCCGTGTCCCTGTCGACCCTGGGTCTGACCCCCTCGTACGCGATCGGCGGCGACCTCGACACCCCCGGATCCAACGCCCTGCACGGCGAGGGCGAGATCTTCGTGGCCGAGGCCGACGAATCGGACCGCAGCTTCCACAAGTACGCGCCCGAGGTGGCGATCGTGCTGAACGTGGAGCTGGACCACCACGCCAACTACGCGTCCATGGACGAGATCTACGAGTCCTTCGAGACGTTCGCCGGCAAGATCGTGCCGGGCGGCACCCTGGTGATCGCCGCGGACCAGGAGGGCGCGCGCGAGCTGACGCGGCGGCTGCCGGACGCCGTCAAGGACACCGTCGAGGTGGTGACGTACGGCGAGTCCGAGGACGCGGACGTACGCGTCCTGTCGGTGGTCCCGCAGGGGCTGAAGAGCGAGGTGACCGTCGAGCTGAACGGCTCCACGCTCACCTTCACGGTCTCGGTGCCCGGCCGTCACTACGCCCACAACGCCGTGGCGGCCCTGGCGGCGGGCGTGGCCCTGGGCATCCCCGCGGACGAGCTGGCCCCCGCCCTCGCCTCGTACACGGGTGTGAAGCGCCGGCTCCAGCTCAAGGGCGAGGAGGCGGGCGTGCAGGTCATCGACTCGTACGCGCACCACCCGACCGAGATGACGGCGGACCTGGAGGCGATGCGGGCGGCCGCCGGGGACTCCCGCATCCTGGTCGTCTTCCAGCCCCACCTTTTTTCGCGCACGCAGGAGCTGGGCAAGGAGATGGGCCAGGCACTGTCGCTCGCCGACGCCTCGCTGGTGCTGGACATCTACCCGGCCCGCGAGGACCCGATCCCCGGTGTGACGAGCGACCTGATCATCGAGGCGGCGTGGGCGGCGGACGCGGACGTCACCCCGGTGCACGACAAGTCACAGGTGCCCGCGATCGTGGCGGGAATGGCGAAGCCCGGTGATCTCGTTCTCACCATGGGCGCGGGAGACGTGACGGACCTCGGACCCGAGATCCTGACCCGCCTGTCGAAGTAGCCGTACCTGAGTCGAGGGGTTGAGCTGAATGTCGTACGACATCGAGAAGCCGGACGAGCAGTGGCGTGCGGAGCTGAGCCCGGCCGAGTACACCGTCCTGCGTCAGGCCGGCACGGAGCCGGCGTTCCGCGGTGAGTACACCGACACCAAGACCACCGGTGTGTATTCCTGTCGCGCCTGCGGCGCCGAGCTCTTCACCTCCACGGAGAAGTTCGAGTCGCACTGCGGCTGGCCGTCCTTCTACGACCCGAAGGACTCCGACGCGGTCGAACTGATCGAGGACCGCTCGCACGGGATGTCACGGACCGAGGTGCGGTGCTCCCGGTGCGGATCGCATCTGGGGCACGTCTTCGAGGGCGAGGGGTACGCGACGCCGACCGATCAGCGGTACTGCATCAACTCGATCTCGCTGAGGCTGACGCCGGCCGAGGACTGACGGAGCGCCCGCGGTCTCATGCGTCCGGGCCGGCGGCCAGGCGTTCCTGGAGACGGGCGTGCCGGAACTCGTACAGGGCACCCGCCCGCCGCAGCACTCCCCTGCGGTGGGCGTCTTCGAGGAAGCGCATCAGACGCCAGGGCAGCCGGCCCGTGCCGCACAGCCACAGCCGGGTGACGAGCAGCCAGCCCCAGGCGCTCAGGGCGATGGCGAGGGGCGCGGTGACCAGCCAGATCGCGAACGAGGACGGGGCGAAGGTCGTCTCCGGCCACAACCGCTCCGCCAGGGCCGAGCTGAGGGAGCCGACCACCAGGAGAAGGACACCGCGGCTGACAGCGGTCGCCCGGTCCGCGTGCAGCCCGTCCAGGGGGGTGCCGGCCCGGGCGATGTCGGTGGGGCTGACCAGCCAGCGGTGGAGGGCGACCGTCAGCCCGCTGATCAGGCCGAGGGAGAAGCCGAGCGTGACTCCCTCGTTCACGTTCCGGACCAGGAGCCGCTCGGGGGTGCTCAGCTCCAGCCATCGCCGACTGGCCGGCGGCAGAGTGTCCTCCAGGTCCCAGCTCTGCGCGAAGGTGCCGTCGGGCAGTTTTGCCAAGAGCTCTTCCTGACCGGGGTGTTGGCGCAGCTCGACCGTGTCGTACAGGGTCTCGCACGCGCCGTCGCACCCTTGGGCGAACAAGGCCGTGGTCTCGGCGTGTACAGCCCCGTCGGTCCAGCGCTCCACGGCCCAGCGGACGGGACCTGACGAGGACACCACGCGGGTGCCGTCCGCGAGCTTCCGGTGACGCCAGCCGTCGGCCACGAAAACTCTGCCGCCGTCGGCAGACGTGTGCCACGAACCGCGCGCGGGGGCGTCGTCCTGGGCCACGGAAGCCCGGGCGGCAAGCGTGGTGCCGTTGGTGACGCCGAACGCCAGCCCAAGCAGGAATCCCGCGGTCAGCCCCTTGACCAGACCGCGCCCCACCGCGGCGAGCACCGAACCGCGCGGGACGGCCCGGCGGCCGGCGGCGGTCTGCCGTGGGATGAGAACTCGGCCGACCGCGCCCGGGTTCTGCCGGAGCGCCAGGGCCACGGCCAGTCCCAAGGACGCGGCGCAGATGACCCTGATGTGGATGGGGGCATACAGCGCGGTGGGCACGAGGGCGCCGAACGCCGTGGCTGCCGCCACGACCAGGACCGCCAGACCGCGTCGGCGCCAGGAGCGCGCGCCCCTTCCGGCCGAGAGCGGAATCGTGGTGGGGACCGGATTTCCCAGCAGATCGAGCACCCCGAGAGCGGTGGCGAGTGCGAGGCCCCCGGCCATGGCGAGGGCGCCGGCTCCCGCCCACTCCCATCGCTGGAGGAGAGCTGGATAGGGACTCAGACCGAGATTCCTGGTCATGCCCACGACGAGGCCGAGAGGCGCGGCCCCCACCAGTACCCAGATGAGTTCACGGGGTACGCGTCCGCGCCGCGCTGTCGTGGATCCGTCCGGTCCGTGGCCACGCGTGCGATCGCTGTCGCCCCGCAGGGACAGTGCCTGTCCGACGCAGAGAGGAACCAGCAACCCGGCGGCGATGAGGACCGTCCAGCCAGGCGGTGCTTCCGTTGTCAGCAGGATGATCACCGTGGCGAGGGCTCCGACGACCAGCACGGGCCCCATCGTCCGCAGCGGCAAAGGAAGTTCGCGGCGCAGTTCCCACCAGGCCAGCTCGCGCGACCGCTGCCGCTCCAGGTGGCGGGCCAGGAAGCCGAGGGCGTCGAGCGCCCTGTCCACTCCGCGGCTGTCGTCCCGGAAGGCCGCCGGCACGAAGGCGTCCAGCAGGTGCGCCTCCAACTGCGCCTGGTTCTCCCACCTTTCGTCGTCGAGAAGCTCGGCCGGGTCGGCCTCGGTGTCGTCGTACGCGGTCCTGGCGAGGGTGACCATGAGCGGCGTGCGCAGTACGGCTCCTAACGCGGCGCAGGGGCGGGCGTCGGGGTCGGCCCGCAGGCGCTCGATCACCGGGTGCCAGCCGGTGGTGCGGCTGCCGCCGGGCCCGCGGGCGGGGCGGGCGGTACGCAGCAGATGGACGGCCGCCGTCTCGAAGCCGAGTGGCTGCAGTTCCACGACCGCCGCCGACGTGAACACGTCGCTGGAGCGCACGACTTCGGCGTACACGCCGGTGCGGCAGGTCATGAGCAGCGGGCGGCCGTCGTCGAGGTCCGAGTTCAGCCGGCGCACGGCCGCGGCGCGCAGGGGAGGGGCCATCTCGTCGAGCCCGTCGAGGACGGGGATCACCCGGCCGGCGTCCAGGAGTTCACGGGCCCAGGACGCGCCGGGATAGTGGCCGGCGATGTACCTCGCCAGCCAGGTGTCGAGGCTCTCGCTCTGCGGCCGCCAGTCGGACATCGAGACCACCACGGGCACGGGCGCCCCCGAGACCCGTGACGCGAGTACGTCCAGCGCGAACCGGACGGCGAGTACGGTCTTGCCGCTGCCCGGTTCGCCGAGGACGACCAGCCGCCGCGAGGCCACCCGGTCCAGCACGGCCGTGATGTTCTCCAGCCGGTCGTCCAGTTCACCCCCGTCCGCGTCGGGCTCCCCCGGATCGGCCAGCCAGGGTTCCGCCGAGGACCAGTGCACCGCGATGGGTTCCGGGTCCTGCAGGCGCCGGAGCCGCCACTCGGCCTGCCACTGCTGCTCTACGGCCGCCGCCAGTTGCTCGACGCGCGTGCCCAGGACCTCGGCGGGCGAAGGGTGTGCCCTGGTGGAGGGGGAGGCGTGCACCAGATTCAGCGCGAGCCCTGTCGCCGCGATCCCGAAGCCGAGGACGGTGGTGAGGATCGTGGTGTCGCCCAGTTCCCCGTTCGCGGCGGCGATGGCGAGCACCGCCGCTGTCGCCGTGAACGCGCCGCCCCAGACCACGTATCGCACGTGCCGCATAGCGCTCCCCCTCGCGCCTGTGCCAGTGCCTGTTCGGAGAATACGCCCGGGTGGCGCGGCGGGTCCCCGTCCGACGGGGTCGTGCCGGGCCCGCCCCCGGGGATCAGGCCCGGGGGCGGGCTGTCCGTGGCGGACGCCGACGCCCCGTCAGGCGCCGACGTCCCGTCAATCGCCGGCGCCCTGTCAGACGCTGACGCCGAAGTCGGAGGCGATGCCCGCAAGGCCGGACGCGTATCCCTGGCCCACGGCGCGGAACTTCCACTCGGCGCCGTGGCGGTAGAGCTCGCCGAAGACCATCGCCGTCTCGGTGGCGGCGTCCTCGGACAGGTCGTAGCGGGCGATCTCGGCGCCGCCGGCCTGGTTCACGACGCGGATGAAGGCCCCCCGGACCTGCCCGAAGCTCTGTCCGCGGGCTGCGGCGTCATGGATGGAGACGGGGAAGACGATCTTCGCGACCTCGGCCGGCACCCCCGCGAGGTTCACCTTGATGGACTCGTCGTCGCCCTCGCCCTCACCGGTGAGGTTGTCACCGGTGTGCTCGACCGAGCCGTCCGGGCTGGTCAGGTTGTTGTAGAAGACGAAGTGCTGGTCCGAGAGCACTTTGCCGGAGGCGTCGAGCAGCAGCGCGGACGCGTCGAGGTCGTAGTCGGCACCGGTCGTGGTCCGCACGTCCCAGCCGAGGCCGACCAGTACGGCGGTCAGGCCGGGTGCCTCCTTGCTGAGCGAGACATTGCCGCCTTTGGAAAGGGAAACTCCCACTGCGAACTCCTTCTCGATGCGTCATGGCGATTGCGTCATGGCATGTGCGTCGTGGCAGGGGCCCGGCGGGGACCCGAAACAAAATCTACAACACTGTAGAAAAAGGGGAAGGGGTGGCGTGCTTCTCGGGCGTCCGCCCGCCTCGTGGGCGGTGAACGGTGAGGTGGGAGGGGTGCGAGGGACGCCCGGTCACGGAATCGCCGATGAGAGTGAGGCGGTCGGTCGGCTGGGCCGGTGCGCTCGCTGCCACCGGGGCCCCGGCGGCGAGCGTGGGTTTCATGGCCCGTCGTGCGGCGCCGGGGGGACCGCGGGCGTCATGGCCGGCCGTGCGGCGTCGATACGATGGACCGCCCGTGTTTCGGAGTCGGCGGAAGGGAGACAGGACGTGACGGACCGGCGGCAGCGCCCCCCGCGGCGGGGGCAGGGCGAGCTGGAGGCCCAGATCCTGTCGGCCCTGCGTACGGCGGAGGGTCCCGCGACGGCGGGCCGGGTGCAGGAGCGGCTCGGTGGTGACCTCGCCTATACGACGGTGATCACGATCCTGACCCGGTTGCTGGCCAAGGGTGCGGTGACCCGGGAGCGGATCGGCCGGTCCTTCGTGTGGACGCCGGCGTCGGACGAGGCGGGGCTGGCCGCGCGCCGGATGCGCAGGGTGCTGGACGGTGAGCGGGACCGGGAGGCCGTGCTGGCCAGTTTCGTGACGTCCCTGGAGCCGGACGACGAGCGGCTGCTGCGCGAACTGCTGGCCCACCCCGACGCGGAACCGGCCGGCGAACCGGCCGCGGAACCGGCCCACCCCGAGGCGGAGAGGGAAGACTGAAGCCTCATGGGGGTGTTCGTCTTTCTGCCGCTGGTCCTGCCGTTGACGGCGTGGCCGATCGCGCGCCTCGCCGAACAGCGGCTGGATCCGCGCACCGCCACCCGGCTGCTGACCGGCCTGACCGTGGTCATGGCGGTGTGCAGCACCGTGTGCCTCGCGCTGCTGATGGTGGTCGGCACGGCACAGCTGCCCGGCAACCCGCTGCCCGACGCCTGGTCGGATCCCGAGGTGCGCGAGGCGGTGCCGTACGACGAGATAGCCGGGAAACTGGCGATACCGGCGCTGTTCGCGGTACTCCTGGCCTGCGGTCGCACACTGTGGCGGCACAGGAGGGTGCGCCGCCGAGCCCACCTGGCGCTCGCCGGCCTGCCCGGCACCGAGGTGGCCGTACTGCCCGACGAGGTGCCGTACGCGTACGCCCTTCCCGGCGGCCGACGGGACCGCGTGGTGGTGACCACCGGGCTGCTTGCCTGCCTCGAACCGGCCGAGCGGCGGGCCCTGTTCGCCCACGAGCGGGCCCATCTCGCCGCCTGGCACCACCGGTTCCTGCTCGCCGCCCAACTCGCCGCGCGCGCCAACCCGTTCCTGCGCCCGCTGCGCACGGCCGTGTCCTACACGACCGAACGGTGGGCGGACGAGGAGGCCGCACGGGCGGTCGGCAGCCGCAGGACCGTGGCGTGCGCGATCGGCAAGGCGGCGCTGGCCTCCCGCGGCACCCCGGTGCCCACGCTCGCGGGTCTCGCCGCGCCGGGCCCGGTGCCGCGCCGGGTCGCCGCCCTGCTCGGCCCCGCGCCCGTGCCGCGCAACTGGCCTTCGGTGTTCACCTCGGTGGGCCTCGCGGCCTGGGGCGCGGCTGCCGGGACCGCGGTGTCCGCGCTGGCGTCGGCGAACTCCGCGGTGACGATGGTGCTCATCCTGTACGCGGCGACGCCGTTGTGACGACGGCGCACCTCGCGAACGCGCCGCCGCCGTGATCCAGTGCCCCGCAAGCCCGCAAGCCCGCAAGCCCGCAAGCCCGCAAGCCCGCAAGCCCGCAAGCCCGCAAGCCCGCGAGCCCGCGAGCCCGCAAGCCCGCAAGCCCGCGGGTTCGCGGCCGGGCGCGGTGAGACATACCCGGCTTCACTCCGTATCTCTACATGAATGTAGAGTTTCGCCGTTCGGAACGCGGGAGATGCGGGAGACGCGGGAGCGCCGAGTGCTCGTGCGTCAGGGGCCGGCCGGGTGCGGCCGAGCGGAGGAGAGGGGCGCCTGTGGGCGGTAGGGGACAACGGCGGCACGCTCCGCCCGGAAGCGGGACGGCTCGGTCGGGGCGGGCGGCGGGTCCGTCGCGGTCGGCGCGTCCGGCGCGGCGGACGAGACTGACGCGACGGGGCCGGATCCTGGTGTGGACGGCCGGGGTGTTCGCGGTGCTCCTGCTCGGCTCCGCCGGGGTCGGTGCCTGGATATACCAGGACCTGAACGGCAACATCGGCGCCGCCGACATCGACAACAAACTCGGCGGGGACCGTCCCGTCAACCTCAGTCCGGGCTCGAAGAACATCCTGGTGGTCGGCTCGGACAGCCGTGACGGCGCCAACGCGAAGTACGGCAATGACCTGACCACCATGCAGTCGGACACCCTCATGGTGATGCACGTCCCGGCCAACCGTGAATGGGCGACGGTGGTGTCCTTCCCGCGCGACTCCTGGGTGCGGATATCCGCCTGCGAGAAGGGCGGCGGCACCACCTCCACCGCGCACCACGCCAAGATCAACGAGGCGTTCGCGATCGGCGGCAGCAGTGGCGAGGTGGCCGGCGCGGCAGCCTGCACCATCAAGACCGTCGAGGCGAACACCGGACTGCGCATCGACCACTTCATGTCCGTCGACTTCCAGGGCTTCAAGGGCATGGTCAACGCCCTGGACGGCATCGAGGTCTGTCCCGAGCAGGACATCCACGACGAGAAGGCGCACCTGGACCTGGAGGCCGGCTGCCAGACCGTCAAGGACGAGGAGGCGCTCGGCTACGTACGCGCCCGCTACAGCGTCGGCGACGGGTCCGACCTCGGACGCATCGGCCGTCAGCAGGAGTTCATGGAGGCGCTGGCCAAGAAGGCGCAGTCCAAGCTGACCAGCCCGACCTCGCTGTACGACTTCCTGCAGTCGGCCACCAAGTCCCTGACCACGGACAAGGATCTGGCCGGCATCAAGCCGCTGTACGGTCTGGCGTCCGAGGTGAAGGGCATTCCGAGCAAGAGGCTGACCTTCCTCACCGTGCCCAACTACCCGCGTGAGGCGGACGTGGCCGCCGACAAGGCCAACGTCGTGTGGCAGTACCCGCAGGCCGACGACCTGTTCACCTCCCTGGCCAAGGACAAGGAGGTCGACAAGAAGGAACTGCAGGCAGACTCCAAGGACGACTTGATCTACGCGTCCGGTGTCCGCGTCCAGGTCCTCAACGGCACCGGTGTCTCGGGGCGTGCCGCCGTCGTCGCCGCGAAACTGCGTGAGGCCGGCTTCACCGTCGTCGGCACGGGCAACGCCCCGGAGACGACCAAGGCCACCACGGCCACCTATCCGCAGGGGATGGGTGAGCAGGCGAAGGTGCTCGCGTCGCGGCTGCCCGACACACGGGCCGCGCAGGGGACGGACGCCGTCGCGGGTGTGGTGACCCTCGTGGTGGGAACCGGCCTCGACCCCAACGGCATACTGTGACCCGGCTCTTCGTACGCATGAGAGGTGTGCCCGGTCCGGAGCGGGCCGGGTGCCTCCTATTTCTACAGTACTGTAGAAGATAGCGGGAGTGTGCGGCGACCGCCCCTGCTCCGGCGGGTGACGTACGACTTCACGAAGAGGGGCTGGAAGCGCGCGATGACCGAAGACGCGGCCACGCACTTACCGGGCACTCGCCGTTTCCTGGCCGAACACTGTCGCGGCGTCACCGAGGCCCGCTGGTTCGCCGTCGCGGTCTTCGCACTGATCGTCGCCAACGCGCTGGTCCTCGGCGTCGAGACCTACGCGGGAGTCGTCCACCACTGGCACGGGGAACTGAAGTTCGTCGAGCACTGCTTCCTGGCGGCCTTCACGGTGGAGGTGCTGCTGCGCGCGGGCGCCCACGCGGACCGTCCACGGGACTTCTTCCGCGACCCGTGGAACCTGTTCGACGTGGCCGTCGTGTTCTCCGCTTTCCTGCCCGTCGTCCGCGAGAACGGCACCATCCTGCGGCTGCTGCGCCTGGCCCGCGTCCTGCGCACGGCCAGGTTCCTGCCCCAACTGCGCGTCTTCCTCGTCGCCGTGGGCCGCAGCCTGCCCGGCACCCTGAGTTTCCTGATCGTCGGCGCCCTGCTGCTCTACGTCTACGCGATGGTGGGCTGGGTCTCCTTCGCCGCGAGCGACCCCGAACACTTCGGCTCCCTCGGCCGCGCTGTGCTCACCCTCTTCCTCCTGATGACCCTGGACGGCCTGGGCGACTCGGTCCGCGCGGGCCTGGAGATCTCCCGGTGGAGCATCGTCTACTACGCCTCCTACGTCCTCCTCGCCTCCTTCGTCCTCGTCAACGTGCTCATCGGGGTGGTCATCAGCTCCCTCGACGAGGCCCGCGAACTGGAGCGCGAGGAGGAGCAGGAGCAGGAGCAGGGGAACGGACAGGCGTACGGGCAGGAGCAGGGGGAGGACGAGGCGGGGGGACCGGTCGGCGTACTCCCTGCCGCGCCGGCGCCGGTATCGGTATCGGTGTCGTTGCCGGGAGGCGAGGCCGAACGCGAGCTGCGGGAGCGGATCTTGAGCGCGCGACGGGCCCTCGACGACCTCGAAGCGAGTCTGCGGCGCTTCTCCGAACCCCCACCGCATGAAGCGGAGGGGGTCCCCTCACCCGCGGGGCGCACCTGAGGTCAGAGCCAGGCCGTGGCCGGCCAGGTGGTCACGGCGGCGGTGAGGAGGAGCGTGATGTTGAGGGCGATCCGGTGGTCTCCGCGCTTCAGGTGAACCCTCGTGGCGCCGATCTGCAGGACCACGAACCCGACGGCCGCCGCCAGGGCCAGCCAGGGCGCGATACCGGTCAGCGGCGGGAGGATCAGCCCGATCGCGCCGAGTATCTCGATCACGCCGATGGTCCGGACGGCCGGCATGGGTGTGCTGTCCACCCAGGCCATCATCGGCAGGAGCCCCTCCCGGCTGCGGACCACCTTCACCCCGCCCCCGTAGAGGTAGAAGAGGGCGAGCAGGCCGGCAACGACCCAGTAGACGGATTCGAGTTCGTCGGTCATGCCCCGATCCCACCGCCGGAGCACCGCACCTGTCCAAGACCCATTCCGGCGCTTCGATACCGTACGGGTATCGTGACGCTCATGGAGCTACGCACGCTGCGCTACTTCGTGGCGGTCGCCGAGGAACTCCACTTCGGCCGGGCCGCCACCCGGCTCCACATGAGTCAGCCACCGCTGAGCCGGGCGATCCAGCGTCTGGAGACCGAGATCGGCGCCGCGCTGTTCGACCGGTCCTCCGCCGGTGTCGCGCTCACTCCGGTGGGGGCACTGCTGCTCGACGAGGCGCGCGACCTGCTCGACCGCGCCGACCGCCTTCGTGAACGTGTGACCGCGGCGGCCGGCTCCGCGACCCTCACCGTCGGCATCCTCGGGGACAGCACCGACCCGGGCGCGATCAGGCTGGCCGCCGCCTACCGCCGACGGCACCCGCGCGTGGAGGTGCGGATCCGCGAGACCGACCTCACCGATCCGACCTGCGGACTGCGTGCCGGACAGGTCGACATCGCCCTGACCCGCGGGCCGTTCGACGAGACCGGCCTGGTCGTGCGCGAACTGCGGGCCGACCCCGTGGGGGCGCTGCTGCGCGCCGACGATCCGCTCGCCCGCCGGGAGAGCCTGAAGCAGGCCGACCTGACCGGGCGCCGCTGGTTCCGGTTCCCGGAGGGCACCGACCCCCTCTGGCAGTCGTACTGGAGCGGCGGGGAGCCCCGCGAGGGGCCGGTGGTGCGAGCCGTCCAGGAATGTCAGCAGGCCGTTCTGTGGAACGGCACGGTCGGTATGACGCTCCTGGACCACGTACCGGCGCGGGGGCTCACGGTCGTGCCGCTGATCGACATGCCGCCGAGCCGTGTGGTGGTGGCCTGGAACCAGGGCGACACGAACCCCGTGCTCCGCTCCTTCGTCCGGATCGCGATCGCGGCCTACGGAGCACACTGCACGGGCGCCGGCTGACCGCCGTCCGCCGCCGACCCGCCGCGGCTGACGCCCGCCGTCCCGCCGGGTAGTCTCCGGCGCATGCGGATCTCCGTCTCCTCGGACATGGACGAACCCGTGGCCCGCGCGCTGGTCGCGGAACTGCGCGAGCGCGGCCACGAGGTGCTGGCGCACGGGGCGTTGCGGCCCGCGGGCGACGCGCGGTGGGCGGTGTGTTCGGAGGCGGCGGCCCGTGACGTCGTCGCCGGGCGGGCGGACCAGGCTGTCGTGTGCTGCTGGACCGGCACGGGCGCGTCCATCGCCGCGAACAAGGTGACGGGCGTACGGGCCGCGCTGTGCACGGACGCCTACACGGCCCGGGGCGCCCGTCGCTGGAACGACGCCAACGTGCTGGCCCTCGGTCTGCGGCTGACCTCCGAACCGCTGCTGAAGGAGATCCTGGACGCCTGGTTCGACAGCGGGCCCAGCACGGACGCCGACGACCGCGAGAACGTGTCACATGTGACGGACCTCGACCGCGGCGCCGGCACCAGCACCGGCAGCGGCTGAACGGCCCCCTGGCCGGGTCCGGGGACCGCAGCCGTTCACAGCACCCTGCGGTGCACCAGGGCCGACAGCACGAGCGCGCCCGGCAGCAGCGGCACCCAGACCGTCAGGACGCGGTAGCCGATGACGGTCGCCGCGGCGATCCCCACGGGGGCGCCGAACGCGACCATGGTGAACACCAGCGCCGCGTCCACGGGCCCGATCCCGCCGGGTGCGGGCACAGCCCCCACCGCCGTACTGGCCAGGAGCAGGGCGAGTACCACCTGTGCCCAGGACAGCGGCAGGCCGAGCGAGAAGCCGACCGTGGCGATCACGCTGCCCTGCAGCAGCGGGGTCGCCGCCGACCCGCCCCAGAGAGCGAGGACCCGGGCGGGCCGCCGGTGCAGCAGCCGTACGTCGGTCAGGGCGGTGCGCACGCAGTCGAGGGCCGGGCGGCGCAGTGGACGTACGGTCGTCACGAGCAGGACGGCCGTGCCGAATCCGGCGGCGACGGACCCGGCGACCAGGACCACGGCCCGTTCGTCCGGGACCAGTTCACCCAGGTGCAGCAGGTCCGGGTGGGCCACCACGAAGACCAGTAGCACCACCGTCTTGGCGATCGGTCTGACCAGGGAGTACAGGGCGAGTGAGGCGGTGGCGCGGGCCAGGGGTATGCCACGGCCCTGGAGGAAGCGCAGGGTGACGGCGTGGGCGCCGATGCTCGCCGGGAGCACATGGTTCGCGGCGCCGGCGGCGAACTGAGAGGCGAGCAGCAGTCCCGGTGGCAGCCGGTCCACGACGGCGCCCTGACGTGCGCACGCGGCGGCCACCCAGCCCAGGCAGGTGAACAGGACCGCGGCCAGCAGCCACCAGGGGTCGGCGGAGGCCAGCCGCGTGGTTCCGTCGCGGACGGCGTGCCAGTCGGCCGTCGCCCACGCCGCGATCAGCACCAGCGGAGACAGCGTCAGCACCCAGCGGACCGGCCGCCCGACGGAGGGCAGGCGGGAGGGAGACGGCGGGGGAGACGCGGGGGGAGGGGGAGACGGAGCGGGCGCGGGCGTGGGGAGCGCCCGGGGGATGGGGACGGGGACGGGGTCGAGCGGGAGCAGGGACACGGCGCACGTCGTCCTTCCGCGTCGTACCCGCGCGGCGCGGGCGGACGGTCACAAGGCGAGGCAGGGGGACGGCCGAAACATGCCCACCCGGTGTGACGCCATGGTGTCCGCAAGCCGACGGGGCGTGGACGGCCCGCCGTCGCGCACACCGCTCCGGCTCCTTTGTTGTGCCCACGCCCACCGACATTCAAGCCAGGCTGTCCGCGAGCGCACCGGCTCTCAAGTCCGGCCGCCCGCGAGCCCCCGTTCTCAGGCCGGGGCGCCGGGCTGTCCGCTTCCGTTGCTCCGGGCCGAGGTCGCTATCAACTGGTCGATCAGCGCGATCAGTACGTCCCGGCACGAGTCCCGGTCCCGGGCGTCGCACAGCAGCACATGCGCGTTCTCCGGCAGGGCCAGGGCCTCCCGGATCTCCTCCGGCGAGTACGGATGCTCGCCGTGGAAGCCGTTGACGCCGACGACGAACTGGATGCCGCGCCGCTCGAAGAAGTCGATGGCGGCGAAGCTTGACTCCGGGCGGCGGACGTCGACCAGCACGACGGCACCCAGGGCGCCGATGGCCAGGTCGTTCCACATGAACCAGAACCGCTGCTGCCCGGGCGTGCCGAACAGATACAGCACGAGTTCCTGGCTGAGCGTGATCCGGCCGAAGTCCAGGGCCACCGTGGTGGCGTGCTTCTCCGGGATGCCGCCGAGGTCGTCGACGCCCAGGCCGGCCGCGGTGAGCGGTTCCTCGGTGCGCAGCGGCACGATCTCGCTGACCGAGCCGACCATGGTGGTCTTGCCGACGCCGAACCCGCCGGCGATCAGGATCTTCACCGTGTCGGGTGCTGAGGTCCCCAGGATGACGGGGTCAGAGCCGGCCAAGGCCGTCCCTCACTTTCTGCAGCAGGTCCAGGTCGGAGGTTCGGGAGATCTCACGCGGTGCCCGGGCGGTGATCCGCCCCGCTTCCAGTAGGTCGCAGAGCATGATGCAGACCACGCTCACCGGCAGGTCGAGCTGCGCGGCGAGCTCCGCCACCACGACCGGCTTCGCGCACAGCCGCAGGATCCGCGCGTGCTCGGGCTGCGGTCTCGCGGCCCGGGCGGGCGGCGGGTCCACCGTGGTGACCGACGTGATGAGTGTGAAGTCGGCGCGGCTGGGCCGGGTGCGGCCGCCGGTCAGCGTGAACGGCCGGACGAGACGGCCCGCCGAATCGCCTCCGTTCACCTCACTCGCCGTTGTCGGTGGCGACGCCGGCCCTCGGGGCCGCGCTGAGATGCTCGCCGATCTTCTTCACCAGCATGTTCATCTGGTACGCGACCACTCCGACGTCCGCGCCCTTGCTGGTGAGCACGGCCAGGTGGGCACCGGGGCCGGCCGTGGTGAGGATCAGGTAGCTGTTGGCCATCTCGATGAGCGCCTGCCGTACGGGCCCGCCGCGGAAGTCCATGCTGACGCCCTTGCTGAGGCTCATCAGGCCGGACGCGGTCGCCGCCAGCCGCTCGGCGTCGTCCCGCAGGAACCCCGTGGACCTGCTGACGACCAGTCCGTCCTCGGAGAGCACGACGGCTTGGTTCACCTCGGCGACCCGGTCCACCAATCCGGTGAGCAGCTGGTCGAGCTGGCTGTGAGTGGCAGGGATGGGGCGTGTCATTTCTCTGTCCTTCATGAGCGGTCAGCGGGCGGAGTCGAGGTGACGGATGCGCCTTCGGGCGCGGCTTCTTCCTCTTGGTCGTACGACGGATCCGCGTCGTTGTCACGCGCCTGGAGTGTTCCGCGCTGGAATCCGGCAAGGGAGGAGGCCGCGCGTTCCGCGGTGAAGTCGTCCAGGGTGTCGCCGGTTTCGTCGCCTTCGTCGGCCGCGGAGTCCTCACGCAACTCGGCGGCCAGGCTGGTCTGCGGCACCCGGCGGGGCAGCGGGGCGAATCCACCGCGTCCCTTGCCCGCACCCGCCGCATCGGGATGTGACGTACCGGAGCCGGAGCCGGAGCTGGAGTTGGAGCCGGTCCGCGCCGCGGGCACCTCGGTCGTCCGCGCCCGGGCCACGGGCTGGGGCTCCCGCGAACGCTCGTGCGTGGGCCCGTCCGGCTCGGCGTCCCGCACGGCCGTGGCGGTCGCGCTCATCGCGGCGAGGGCCCGGGGGGCCGGTTCCGCGGCCGGCGTCCGCGCCTCCTCGGCGCCCTTCGCGTTCCCGGCGGCGCTCTCCGGGGACTCGCGCACCACGATCTCGTACGGGATCAGCACGATCGCGGTCGTGCCCCCGTACGGCGAGGGGCGCAGCGTGACGGTGATGCCGTGCCGGTTGGCGAGCCGGGCGATCACGAACATGCCGAGCCGCAGGTCGTCGGCGAGCGCCACCACGTCGAACTGCGGGGGCACCGCCAACTGGGCGTTGAACGACGCGTAGTCGTCCTCGGACATGCCCAGACCGCGGTCCTCGATCTCCACCGCGAGGCCCTTGGCCACCAGACCGGCCCGCACCCCGACCGGGCTGGGCGCGGGGGAGTACGTGGTCGCGTTGTCGATGAGCTCGGCCAGCAGGTGGATGACGTCGGCCACCGCGGGCGGGGCGAGGAAGACCTCCTCGTCGGTCTGCACCTCCACGCGCTGGTACTCGGCGACCTCGCCGACCGAGCTGCGCAGGATGTCGATCAGGGCGACCGGCTCGGTCCAGCTGCGGCCCGGCCGCTCACCGCTGATGATGACGAGGTTCTCCTCGTAGCGGCGCAACTGGCTCGCCGTGGAGTCGAGTTCGTACAGGCCCTTGAGGATGTTCGGGTCCTGGTGCTCGCGTTCCAGCGCGTCGAGCTTGGTGAGCTGGAGGTTGACCAGGTTCTGGCTCTGTCTCGCGATGCCCAGGATGACCTTCTGGAAGCCGCGCCGGGTGTCGGCGAGTTCCACCGCGGTGTTCACCGCCGTGCGCTGGGCGGTGTTGAACGCCTGCGCCACCTGCCCGAGTTCGTCCCGGCCGTAGTCCAGCTCGGGCGTCGCGGACTTCACGTCCACCGTCTCGCCGCGGTCGAGCCGCGCGACCACGTCGGGCAGCCGCTCCTCCGCCAGGCTGAGGGTGGCGATGCGCAGCCCGCGCAGCCGCCGGGACAGGGAGCGGGTGATGCGCCACGACATGAAGACACACACCAGCAGGGCGACCAGTCCGCCGGCGCTCAGCGCGGCGGCCTTGATCAGCAGTGCCTCGGCCTGGTCGTCGCTGCGTTCGAGCAGCGCCGCCGTCTCCTGCTGGATCAGGGTGGAGTACTGCAGCCTGAGCTTGTCGTACGCCGTGTTCCAGCGCTTCTCCGCGTTCGGGAGGTCGATCCTGCCGCCGTCGCCGCCCTTCGCCCGCGCCGCGAGCACCTGCTCCTCGACGGTCTCCAGCGCCTTCCAGTCCGAGCCCTGGAGGATCCGTTCGGTCTGTGTCTTGACCGAGCCGCGCAGCGAAGGGATGAGCTGGTCCTCGACGAGGAAGCGCCGGGCGTTGACGAGCTGGGTGAAGTGGCTCCACGACTCGTCGTCGAGTTTGCCGGCCGGCCAGACCAGGTGGAGCTGGGCGTCCTCCTGGGAGACCAGCTCCGCCGAGTGTTCGAGGGCGACGAGCGGTCCCGCCTGCGAGGTGAGTTCGCCGTCGTCGACCTGGGAGATCTCCTGGAACGCGTGGATCTGGTCGTCGATGATCGAGGTGTACTGGTCCAGCGCCTGCTCGGGGGTGATGTCCGTGGGGTTGTCGACCTGCCCCCGGTAGTACTCCAGGCTCCCCACCGACGCGATGACCGAGTACATCCGGTCGCGGATCCGGGTGGGTGCCTCCCGGATCCGGTCGGACTGGCCGACCAGTGTCGCGATCGCCTTGTCGGTGCGCTCCCGCTGCCCGTCCAGGGCGGCACGGGAGCTGCCGGGCGAGGCCAGCAGCACGGCCGACAGGCTGCGTTCCTTCTGCAGTGCCAGCGTCGCGTCGGTGCCCATGGCCCCGGTCGACCGGCTGAGCCCGGTCTGGTCCCGCAGCCGCAGGCCCTCGGAGAACATCTGGATCGTCGTCACACCCCACATGGCGGCGAGGGTGACGCTGGGAACCAGGGCCAGAAGGATCAGCGAGAGACGTATGGAGCCGAGACGGCGGCGGGCGCCTGTCCGTGGAGACATCGTCGTCCTAGAGCGATCAGCGGTGAGCAGAGGTCAGTCGCGGGGGAGTGTCGGTCGGTCGCATGGGGAAGTCGGGCGGTCGGCAGGGCGGAGCAGGACAGGGCACAGGCGCGGTGGGTGACCGCGTGACCACGTGTCCTGTACACACAGGGGGTCCGCAGGATGCTATCCGTACAAGTGACCGTACGCACCGTGAGTACCCCAAACCTTGTCACCGCCGTTATAAGGCGATCTCCGTTCGGGCAGCCCCGGCGGGCGGTTCAGCGGGTCCCGTTGGCCGCGAACTTGGCGACCGAGGCGACGTTCTCCTTGGTGACGAACGCCGGTCCGGTCAGCACCGGTTCCTCGCCGCCGCCGCTGACGTTGCCGTTGGTCCGGTACAGCCAGAACGCGTCCACGGCCAGGTATCCCTGCAGGTAGGGCTGTTGGTCGACGGCGAACTGCACATCCCCGCTCTGCACGGACTTGACGATGTCGTTGTTGAGGTCGAACGTGGCGATCTCGGCCTTGCTACCCGCGTCCTTCACCGACTTGACGGCCTCCAGGGCGAACTGGGCGCCGTTCATCACGACTTCGTCGATGGTCGGGTCCTGGCGCAGCGCGGCGGCCACGGAGTCGGTCAGCGCGTCCTCGTCGGTGCCGTCCACGTAGAGCAGGTCGGTCCGGCCGCCGAAGGTCTTCTTCACACCGGCGCAGCGGGCCTCCACGGCCACGTTGCCCCGCTCGTGGATGACGCACAGGGCGTGCTTCGCGCGCAGCGAGTCCAGCTTGTCGCCGACGGCCCGGCCCGCGACGCTCTCGTCCTGGCCGAAGTACTGCAGCAGACCGCCTGACTTCCAGGCGTCGATACCGGAGTTGAGGCCGACCACCGGGATGCCCGCGGCCTTGGCCGCGGCGACCGCGCTCTTCATCGCCTCCGGCTTGGCCAGGGTCACCGCGATGCCGTCGACCTTGTCGGCGACCGCCTCGCGCACCAGCTTCGCCTGGCCCGCCGCGTCGGGGTCGCTCTCGTACGCCAGGTCGATGCCGTCCTTGGCGGCCGCGTCCTCGGCGCCCTTGCGCACCCGCTCCCAGAACGCGTCGTCCGGGGCGCTGTGGGTGATGAGGGCGACCTTGATCCCGGAGGCGCCCGCCTTGCCCGCCGTGGTGGCGTCCGAGTCCGCCCCGTCGGAACCGGTGCAGCCGGACGCGAGCAGGGAGACGGCGGCGCAGGCGGCCACGGCGGTACCGCGCGCTGATCTGGTGGGAAGGGGGCGGAGGGGAGTGTGGGTCATGGGGGAACGGCACCTCGCTGTGCGGCCGGCAAGCGGACGGGGAGCGTGAAGTCGTGTGCGACAGGCGGCGGGACGAGGGTGCCGACTGTCCGACTTTTGCTGCGCGGAGCCAACCGTGTGTAACGCCCGGTCGTCAAGTGAGCGCCCGCATGGCCGGAGTTGTGCGCTTTTGATTTGAGGTAGGGATGAGGGTACTCAGGCAGGCCCCAGCGGAGCCCGGACCGCCCGGGACGCCCACGACTCCGTACGGGCCCGGGACGCGGCGCCGATGGCGACGGCCGCGTTGCCGAGGCGGCTGCGGACGACCCGGACGGGGTGGCCGCTGACGGGGGGTTCGGCGGCCAGGGCGGTCAGGATGGGCGGCTCCAGGAGGGCCCAGGCATGGCTGACCCCGCCGCCGATCACGAAGGTCGTGACGTCCAGCAGGCCCGCCGTGATCAGGATCGCGCGGGCCACCGCCGCGCCCGCGGCCCCGTACACGGCGAGCGCGTCCGGGTCGCCGCGGTCCGCCGCCTCGGCGACCGCGTGCGCGGTGCGGGTGTGCCCCGTGCGTTCTCCGTACCGCGCGCCGATGGAGCGGCCCGAGGCGAGGGTCTCCAGATGGCCCCGGCCGCCGCAGGTGCACGGGAGGTCGCCGAAGCCCGGGATGTGGCCGGTCTCTCCCGCGGCGCCGTGCGGGCCCTCGTACAGGGCGCCGTCCAGCCACAGCGCGCCGCCCACCCCCGTGCCCAGGGTCATGCCGAGGACGTGCGGTTCGCCCGCGACGGCGCCCGTGGCGGCCTCACCGCGCAGGAACGCGTTCACGTCGTTGTCGAGGAAGACCGGTACGCCGAGCGCCGCCTCCATCGTGGCCGTCACCTCGAAGCCCGCCCAGGCGTGGAAGGAGTCGCTGGCCACGAGGACGCGTCCGGCGCGCGCGTCGACCACGCCCGCCGCGCCGACGCCGACCGCGAGCAGCCGGGCGGGCGAGCGCGCCAGGAGAAGGCCCATTGCGTCGAGCGCCGTACGGACCATCGCGGCGCCGCCCGCCGCCGCGGGGGTGGGTACCTCCACGCCGTCCACGACGGCGAGTTCGGCCGAGCAGAGCACGACCTGGGTGGTCGTGCCGCCGATGTCGACCCCGGCGAACACCTCGGTGCCGGTCGGACCCGGGATCGCACTCGGGATCGCACTCGCGGTCACGTCCGGCTCTCCGTTCCGGCGGCGACGAGCGCGGCCTGTCGTCGGGTGCGGCGCGTGCGCTGGAGCACCGGGTCGGGTACGGGCACGGCCGCGACGAGTCCGCGGGTGTACTCCGTCGCCGGGTGAGTGAGCGTGGTCGCGGTGGGGCCCCTCTCCTCGACGCGGCCCGCCCGCATGACGACGACGTGCCGGGCGAACCGCTGGACCACCGCGAGGTCGTGGGAGACGAACAGGCAGGCGAAGCCGAGTTCGGCCTGCAGCTCGGCGATCACGTCGAGCACGGTCCGCTGCACGCTGACGTCCAGCGCGCTGGTCGGCTCGTCGGCGACCAGCAGCCGGGGTTCGAGCACCAGGGCCCGTGCCAGGCTGACCCGTTGGCGCTGCCCGCCGGACAGCTCGCGCGGCCCGCGGTGCGCCAACTCCGGGGCGAGCCGCACCCGTTCGAGCATGTCCGTGACGCGGGCCAGGCGTTCGGCGGCCGGCATGCCCCGGCGGTGGACCCGCAGGGGTTCGGCCACGCACTCCGCCACGCTCATCCGGGCGTCCAGCGAGGCCACCGGGTCCTGGAGCACCACGCCGACACCGGACAGCAGGGCGCGGCGGGCGTGGCCCCGGGCCCGCCCGAGGTCCGTACCGAAGAGCGAGACGGTGCCGGAGGCGGGCCGTACGAGACCGAGCGCCACCCGGGCCGCGGTCGACTTCCCGGACCCGGACTCCCCGACGAGCCCGAGCGTCTGGCCGGGCCGGACGGTGAACGACACGTCGTCGAGGGCCCGCACGGCGTTCCGGCCCCGCCCGAACCGCACGGAGACGTTCCGCAGCTCGACGACGACGCCGTCTCCGGCGCCGGCCGGAGCGCCGTCGCCGACCCGAGCCGCACCATCGACCCCCACCCCGCCGGGGCCCGCGGCGGCGCCACCGTGCGTGGCGCCGGTCCCGGCACCTGTCCCGGGCCCGACTCGGGTCCGGGCTCCGGGCCCGGAGCCCGGCTCCGACCCCGGATCGGCGACAGCCAGTCGGGGCACCGTGGCGCCGGGAGACGACCCCAGGGCCTTGCGGCCGGCGGCACCCTCCCCGCCGGGGCCCGCGGCGGCGCCACCGTGCGTGGCGTCGGCCCCGGACTCGGCGCCGGAGTGGGCTTCGGCGACAGCCAGCCGCGGCACCGCCTCCAGCAGCCGCTTCGTGTACTCGTGGGTGGGGCGGAGCAGGACGTCCTCCACCGGGCCCGTCTCCACGATCTCGCCCTCCAGCATCACCGCGACCCGGTCCGCGAAGTCGGCCACGACGCCCATGTTGTGGGTGACGAGCAGGACCCCGGTGCCGGAAGCGGCGGCCAGGCCCCGCAGCAGGTCCAGGATCTCGGCCTGGACGGTGACGTCGAGAGCCGTGGTCGGCTCGTCGGCGATCAGCAGGCCCGGCGCGTTCGCGATCGCCATGGCGATGACGACGCGCTGCCGCTGCCCGCCGGACAGCTGGAAGGGGTACGCGGACGCCCGCCGCTCCGGATCGGGGATGCCGACCCGGCGCAGCAGAGCGACCGCTTCCCGCGCGGCCGACCGGGAGTTGACCGGCCGGTGGTTCCGGACGACCTCCGCGATCTGCGCCCCGACCCGGGTCAGCGGGTCGAGCGCGGTGGCGGGCTCCTGGAACACCATCGACACCGTACGCCCGCGCAAACGCGACAGCTCGGTCTCGGTGGAGCCGACGACGTCCGTGCCGTCGACCGTGACCCGGCCGGAGGCCCGCGCGTTCCCCGGCAGCAGCCCCGTCGCGGCGAGCGCCACGGTCGACTTCCCCGACCCGGACTCGCCGACCAGCGCCAGCGTCTCCCCGGGCCGTACCCGCAGCGACACCCCGCGCACGGCGGGCACGTCTCCCGTCTCCGTCGAGAAGGTCACCCCCAGGCCGTCGATCTCCAGGATGCCGTGCGCGTCCAACTCGTCGCTCATGCCCGCCCCTTCACGTCGAACGCGTCCCGCAGTCCGTCCCCGACCGCGTTGAACGCGCACACGACGAGGATGATCGCGAGGCCCGGTGGCACGATCAGCCACCAGCGCCCGGAGTACGCGGCCGTGAGTCCGGCCGACAGCATTCCGCCCCAGTCGGTGGAGGGCGGCTGGACACCGAGGCCGAGGTACGACACGTAGGCGACGAGCAGGATCGCGTCGGCGACCTGGAACGTGGCCGCGACGACGATGGTCGACACCGAGTTCGGCAGGATGTGCCGGAAGATCGCCCGGCCGTGCGTCCCGCCGATCGCGCGCAGGGTGAGCACGTAGTCCCGGCTCTTCAGGGTGAGGGTCTCGGCCCGTACGAGCCGTGACGGGACGAGCCAGGACACCAGCCCCAGGATGAGGATCAGCCCGAGGGCGTCCGGGGTCGTGATGGCCGAGACGACGAGCAGGACGAAGAGCGCCGGAATGGCGATCCCCGCGTCCACGACCCGCATCATGACGGCGTCCACCCAGCCGCCCGCGTACCCGGCGACGGCGCCCCACAGCGTGCCGATGACGGTGGCGAGGAGCCCCGCCGCGAGCCCGACGAGCAGCGAGACCCGCCCGCCGGACATCAGCCGTCCGAGCTCGTCGTGCCCGACCGCGTCCGTGCCGAGCCAGTGCGCGCCGCCGGGGGAGAGGTTCACCCGGGTCAGGTCCGTGTGGGTCTGGTCGGTGGAGTACAGCAGCGGGCCCACGAAGCAGAAGAGCAGGAAGAGGACGACCACCGCCAGCCCGGCCACCGCGAGCCTGTTGCGCGCGAACCGCCGCACGGACAGGCGGTATCCGGTGGCCGGCACCAGCGTGGGCGCCTCGGCCCGGAGTACGGCACTCATGTCCTGCCCGCCTTCGTCCGGGGGTCGATGAGCCGCTGTACGACATCGGCCAGCAGGGTGCCGATGACGGTCGCGACGGAGATGACGAGCACACAGCCGAGCAGCACCGGATAGTCCGAGGACTGCGCGGCGCTCCAGAACAGCAGCCCCATTCCCGGATAGTTGAAGAGCTGCTCGACGACGAGCGCGCCGCCGAAGAGCACGGGCACGTAGTAGCCGAGCATCGCGACGACGGGGGTGAGGGAGTTGCGCAGGACGTGCCGCCGCAGGATCGCGCCCGGCCGCGAGCCGCCGGCCCGCGCGGTCCGTACGTAGTCCTCCTGGAGGTTCTCCAGCGTCGCGGCGCGCATGTAGCGGCTGAACACGGCGACCATCGAGGCCGCGCCCGCCACCACCGGCAGCACCAGCGCCTCGGGCTGCGCGAACACGTCGGCGAGCGTCTCACCCTGTGGCGCCTGGGAGGGGAACCAGTCCAGCACCTGTGTGAACACGAGGACCAGCACAAGTCCCAGGAAGTACACGGGAGTCGCGTACGCGACGAAGCTCAGCGTCGTGATGACGTAGTCCACCGGCCTGTTGCGGCGGACCGCCTGCCACATGCCGAGCGGGATCGCGAGCAGCAGCCCGAGGAACGCGGACAGCACCGTCAGGACGAGTGTCTTCGGCAGCCGCTGCTCGATGAGCCGCGAGACCGCCTCGTTGAGCGTGTACGAGGTGCCGAGGTCGCCCCGGAGCAGCGTGTGCAGGTAGTGGAGGTACTGGACGGGGAGCGGGCGGTCGAGGCCCTGTTCGTGGTTGAACGCGGCGATCTGCTGGGCCGTCGCCTGCGGGCCGAGGATCCCGCGTGCGGGGCCCCCGGGCAGCGCGTGCAGCAGGCAGAAGACGACGACCGTGACGATGAGGATCACCACGAGGGACTGGAGGACCCGCCGGATCAGGTAGAGAGCCATGTCCATGAGCCGGTCCTCAGCCCGTCCTCAGTCGGTGGATCCGGCAGGCCCGGTGAACCGGGTGGGTCCGGTGGGCCGCCCTCACTTGGTCCACTTCCACTGCGCCGGGTGGAAGTCGGCGAGCGAGTCCTGCGAGAAACCGCCGAGGCCGTTCCTGACGACCGAGATCTGGTAGTCGGGCGCCGGGAGCCAGATGACCGGCAGGTCCTTGGCGACGGCCGCGCTGTAGTCCCGTACGGGCTGCGTGGACGTCGACGTGGTGGACGCGGTGATCAGCTTGTCGACGTCGGGGTTCGAGTAGTTGCCGAAGTTGGAGCCGCCCTTGGTCTGGAACAGCGAGTCGCCGGTCGGGAAGGCGTTGAAGTACCAGCTGCCGGCCGTGCCGAAGAACGAGAGCTGCCACTTGCAGACCGACTGGCCCGAGGTGCACTGCGGGGTCTGCGAGAGCACCGAGTTGACCGGTGCGGTCTTGATCGAGAACTTGATGCCGGTCTTCTCCAGCGAGGACTGGATCGCGCTCATCATGTTGTCGGTGACGGTCGAGCCGGACTGCGACAGCACGCCCATCTCGAACTTCGTTCCCTTGTCGACGCCTTCACCGCACTGCGCGTCGCCGGTTCCCGGCTCCGTACAGACCATCACCCCGCCCCGCTCGGTCCAGCCGTGACCGGTGAGCAGTTCCCGGGCCGCCTTCGTCGAGAACGGGTACGGGTTGGCCTTCTGCTCCGGCGAGACGAAGTCGGAGGACTGTGCCTGCGGGACCGGGCCGTAGCCGGGCACGGCCGTCCCGTTGAAGATGACCTTGGACAGACCGCTCTGGTCGATCGACCGCTGCACCGCCTGGCGCGCGTACAGCTGCTTGAACACGGCGCCCATGGCCGGGTTGTTGAAGTTGTACGGCATGTAGGTGATCGCCCAGCCGGACCACGGCTTGACCGTGTAGCCCTGCGCGGTGAACCGGTCCTTCTGGTCGAGGTCGGTCGCCTCGATGTACCCGTAGTCGACGCTCCCGGAGCGCAGCGCGTTCTTCTCGGCCTCCGCCGTCGTGAAGGGCAGCAGGTTCACGGTCGCGATGCCGGGCTTCTCACCGCCGTCGTACTTCTTGTTGGCGGCGAGCACGACCTTCCCGGACGTGGCGAAGGACTTGACCGAGTACGGGCCGCTGACGGTCTTCCACAGCGCGTCCGAGTCGTAGCCGGAGATGTTCTTCGCGGCGGAGTTGAGATACGTCCAGACTTTTTTCGCGCCCGCTGCGGTCCGGTCCGCGTCGGACACCTGCGCGGACGCGCCGGCCTTGTCCCACACGTGCTGCGGCAGCGGATTGATGCTGCTCAGCTGATTGGCCAGCATCCACTGGGAGTTGTAGGCCTTGTCGAAGGTGATCGTGAAGTGCCGGTCGTCGACGGCCTTGAACGAGGTCCAGTTGTCCGGCGCCTTGCCCGGGTTGTAGCCCGCCCACTGCGCCTTGTTCGCCTTGATGAGGTTGAACCAGAACTCGACGTCACGCGAGGTGATCGGCTTGCCGTCGCTCCAGCTGCGCTCACCGAGTGTGATCTTGACGCTCTTGCCGTCCGGTGCGAAGTCCGCGCCGGTGGCGACCGAACCCGCCTTGTTCCAGGCGATCTTCCCGGTCGAGCCGTCGTACGCGATCAGCGGTTCCCACAGGCTCTCGGCGATGGAGTTGTTGTTGGTGTTGAGGTGTGCGGCCGTGCCGATCGGCAGGATCCAGTTCGGCGTGAAGTTGGCGGGCAGCGCGTAGTTGATCGAGTCGGGGGACGCGGAGGACGGGTCGTTCGAGCCGGAGCAGCCCGCGAGCAGCAGTGTGCCCGCCGAGACGACGGCACCGGCGACGAGCGTCGTACGAGCAGGGGACATGGCTCTCCTCAGGTGAACAAGGTCGGGTGCACGAGGCCGCGAACGAACGGTGGCGCTCGGCGGAGCCAGTCAACGACCGCCGTGTCCGAAGAAACAGGCAGCCCGCTGTAAAAAGTCTGTTACTGCTGTTATGGAAAAAGTCGCGAGAGGGACATACGGGCATACGCTCATCGCCTCGCCCTGCGGAATTCCGCGGCTTTTCCCGACCTCGGGAGTTACTTCGTCCATGACTGAAAAAAGTGCGGTGCATCGCCGAGGCTTCACGGGCATCTCCTCGCTGGCCGAACGCGTCCTCGAACTCCTCGCCTCCGGCCAGGCGACGACCCGCACGGAACTCGCCGCTCTGCTGGGCGCCGCGCCGTCCACGATCTCCCTCACGGTCGGGCAGCTCCTGGCGCACGGCCTGGTCGCCGAGCAGGGCACACGGTCCTCGACCGGCGGACGGCCCCGCAAGGTGCTCAGGCTCGGCGGGAACGAGGGGTACGCCGTCGCGGCCGACCTCGGCGGACGCCACGCGCGGATCGGGGTCGTCCTGCCCGGCGGTGGGTGCACCGAGGTCTCCACCGTGCCGTTCTCGGCGGCGGAGGGGCCCGAGGTGGCGCTCCCGGCCCTCGCCGAGACCCTGGAGGCCCTCGCCGAGCGCCGGGGCCGCGATCTGCTGCGCGGGGTCGGCCTCTGCATGCCGGGCCCGGTCGATGTCGGGCAGGGTGTCGTGACGCTGCCCTCGCGGATGCCCGGCTGGAACGGGTTCCCCGTCCGCGACTGGCTGGAGGACCGGTTCGGCGTGCCCGCCGCGATCGAGAACGACGCCAACTGCATGGCCGTGGGCGAGCACAGTGTCCAGCCCGCCGACCGCCGCCAGTCGATCATGGTGAAGATGGGCTCGGCGATCGGCGCGGGTGTCATCGCCGACGGGCGGCTGTACCGGGGCGCGACCGGCGCCGCGGGCGAGATCACCCACGCCCGGGTCGAGGCCGGCCACGACATCCCCTGCTCCTGCGGCAACACCGGCTGTCTGGAGACCGTCGCCTCGGGCGCGGCGCTCGTCCGGATCCTGCGCGAACGCGGCCTGGACGTCGAGTCCATCGACGACGTCGTACGCCTGGCCACCGACGCCGACCCGCAGGCGACCCGTGCCGTCCGGCAGGCCGGCCACTACCTGGGCATGGTCCTGTCCGCGAACGTCAACTTCTTCAACCCCGACGCCGTGTACCTCGGCGGCCTGCTCTCCACGCTCGAACCGTTCGTCGCCGCCGTCCGCAGCCGGCTGTACGAAGGATGCCACCCCCTCGTCACCACGCACCTGGTGATCGAGCGGGCGAGCCTCGGCGCCGACGCGGGACTCGTCGGAGCGGGCCAGTTCGCACTCCAACGGGCCCTGGCGAACGCCCTTCATGCGGTCACCGGAACCACCCCCGCCCACCCCTGAGGCCCCGCCACCCCTGAGGCCGTACCCCCGACGCCCAGCCCTGTCGTCCAGCACCGTGCGAGGAGCCATGCCCCCACTCCGTACCCCCGTCGCCCGTCCGGTCATCGCCGTCGCCGGGCTCGGTATCGAGTCGTCGACGTTCTCGCCGGCGCGGACCGAGGCCCCGGCGTTCCGTCCCCGGCGCGGCGAGGAGGTGTTGACGAACTATCAGTTCCTTTCGCCGGGAACACCGTTGAGAGCCGCCGCGGACTGGCGGGGCGCACTGGTCGGCAAGGCCCTGCCCGGCGGCACGGTGACGGCCGCCGCGTACACCGAACTCTCCGGTGAACTCATCGCCCGCGTGAGGGAACTGGGGCCCCTGGACGGCCTCTGGTTCGACATCCACGGGGCGATGACGGTGGAGGGCCTCGACGACGCCGAGGCGGACCTGCTGGCCCGGGTGCGGGAGGCGGTCGGCCCGGACGTGATCGTCTCCACCTCGATGGACCTGCACGGCAACGTCTCCCGCGCACTCGTCCACCTGACCGACCTGATCACCTGCTACCGCATGGCCCCGCACGAGGACGCCATGGAGACCAAGGAGCGGGCGGCCCGCAACCTCGTGGACCTCCTGACGACCGGCGCGGCCCGCCCCGTCAAGGCCTGGATCCCCGTCCCCGTACTCCTCGCGGGCGAACAGACCTCGACCCGCATCGAACCCGCGAGGAGCGTGTACGCGGCCGTCGGCGAGGTCGAGGCCACCGAGGGCGTCACGGACGCGGCCGTCTGGGTCGGCTACGCGTGGGCGGACGAGCCGCGCAACCGGGCGGCGGTGGTCGTCACGGGCCCCTCGCGGCAGGCGGTCACGGCAGGCGCGGAACGCCTGGCGCACGGCTTCTGGGAGGCACGGCACGACTTCGGCTTCGTCGCGCCGACGGGCTCACTGGACGACATCCTCGGCGAGGCACTGGCCGCCCCGCCGGAGAACCGGCCCTACTTCATCAGCGACACCGGCGACAATCCGACGGCGGGCGGCGCGGGTGACGTCACCTGGAGCCTCGAACGGGTGCTTTCCCGGCCGGAGTTCAAGGACCCACTGGGACCGACGGTCGTCTACGCCTCCCTCCCGGGCCCGGCCGCGGTGGACGCGGCGGTACGGGCGGGCGTGGGGGCGACCGTCACCGTCACGGCGGGCGCCGAGGTCGACGACCGGCACGCCGGCCCGCTCACCATGACGGGTGTGGTCCACGCGATCCGGCACGGCGACCCGCACGCGCGGACCGAGGCGGTGCTGCGGGTCGGCGGCGTGCACGTGGTGCTCACGGCGCTGCGCAAGCCGTACCACCACGAACACGACTTCACCGACCTGGAGTTGTCGCCCCGCACGGCCGACATCGTGATCGTCAAGATCGGCTATCTGGAGCCCGAACTCTTCGCGATGGCGGCCGACTGGAAGATGGCCCTCACCCCGGGCGGAGTGGACCAGGACCTGCCCCGCCTGGGCCACCACCGCATCCGCCGCCCGATGTTCCCCTTCGACAGGGAGATGCCCGACCCGGACCTCAGGGCCCGGATCGTCCCCCCGTCGAACGAGTGACCCGAGCCCCGAAGGGGCGTGGGGCTGTATCGATGCGCGGCTCCGCGGCGTGGGCGCGACCGGCCACAGCGGACCCGCGGCGTCCGGCGGGCCGTGGTCGTCCCACGCCCCGCCGGGGAGGGGCGTCACCCCTTGCGGGCAATGGCCCCGTACATCGCGATGTCCTCGTCCCGGACACCCTCTTCACCGGCCCCGTCCGGATGCCACTTGTGCACCTGGACGATCCCGGGCTCGACCAGCTCAAGCCCTTCGAAGAACTCCTCGGCCTCACCGATCGTCCGAAGCCGCATCGGCATGCCGCGTGCCGCGTACTCACGGGCGACCCGGCCCACCTCCTCGGGCGCGAACTCGGCCGTGCCGATGGTCATCGCCAGGTAGCTGCCCGAGGGCAGGGAGTCCAGGAGGCGGCGGACGATGCCCACCGCGTCGTCCTCGTCCAGCACGAAGTGGACGATCGCGATGACGGTCAGCGCGACCGGCTTGTCGAGATCCAGGGTCTCAAGGAACTCGGCGGAACCGAGAACGGCCTCCGGATGCTGGAAGTCGGCCTCGATGTACGCCGTCCTGCCCTCGGGAGTGCTGGCGAGCAGCCCCTGGGACAGGGTCAGGACGATCGGGTCGTTGTCCACGTAGACCACCCGGGACTCGGGGGCCACCGACTGGGCGATCTCGTGGAGGTTGGGGGAGGTGGGAATGCCCGTCCCGATGTCCAGGAACTGGCGTATCCCCGCGCTCTCGGCGAGCCAGCGCACCGCGCGGTTCATCCAGTCGCGGTTGGCCCGCATGTGCACGGGCATGGCGGGCCATTCCCGCACCATGGCGTCACCCGCCTCCTTGTCGGCGGGGTAGTAGTCCTTGCCTCCGAGGATGTAGTCGTAGATGCGAGCCGAGTGCGCGCTCTCGGTGTCGATCCGGTCGGCAGGCCATCCGTCGTTGTCGGGCAACGCCGATCTCCCATCATGTCGTCGGTTCACGGTGAACGCTCAAGCAGCAGCAGGAGTTTCGGAACGGCGGTCAGAGCAGGAAGTCGGCGCGGCCGGCCTTCACGCCCGCCAGGAAACTCGTCATCTCGCGGGGGGTGAAGACCAGCGCGGGACCGTCGGGGTCGGTGGACTGGCGCAGTGCGACCCGGCCGTCGCCGAGCTTCTTCGCCTCGACGCAGGCACCGCCCGCGTCGTCGCTCCACGGCTTGTACCAGCCGCGGTTGCCGAGTTCGCGGGACGGGATGCCGTTGCGTATGTGGTGGTGCACGTCAGAGCTCCTTGCGGATCGCACCGAGGAGAGCCTCGGTCTTTCTGGCGGGCGCCGACTGGGCGCCCAGCCGGTCCAGAGCCTCGCGGTAGACCACGACGTCGTCGTCCTTGTCCAGGTACACAGCGCCCACCAGGCCGCTGAGATAGACGATGTCGGGCAGCTCGCGCGCCCGGAACCGGAAGAGGTGGAACGCGCCGGCCCGCATGGCCGGATGCGGACCGTTCACGAACGGCATGATCTGCAGCGTCACGTGGGGAAGCGAGTTGACCTCGATCAGATGGTCGATCTGGGCGCGCATCACCTCGGGGCCGCCGACCGGCCACCGCAGCACCGTCTCGTCCATCACGATCCACACGCGCGGCGGCGAGGCCTTGGTGAGCAGTTCCTGGCGCCGCATGCGCAGCGCCACACGGCGGTCGGTCGCCTCCGCCGCGGCGTGCGGGTTGCCGGCGCTCAGCAGGGCGCGCGCGTAGTCCTCGGTCTGCAGCAGCCCGTGCACGAACTGCGCCTCGTACGCGCGGATCTGCAGCGCCGCCTGCTCCAGGCTCAGGTACGCGGAGAACCAGTCCGGCAGCACATCGCGGTAGGTGTGCCACCAGCCGCGCTTGTTCGCCTCACGGACCGACTTGAGGAAGGTGTCGATCTCCTGCTGGTCGCTCACGCCGTAGATCTGGAGCAGCTTCTCCGCGTCGGGAAGCCTGAGCCGGGCCACCTTGGCGGCCTCCATGCGGCGGATGGTGGAGTGACTGACCCCGATCGCCGCTCCCGCCTGCTCGAACGTCAGTCCGGCCCGGTTGCGCAGCTCCTCCAGTTGCCTGCCGAGAATCATGCGCAGGACGGAGGGCGCGCCACCCCAGTCGGTCTCCGCGGTCACGCCTTACCCCCTCACAGCGGGTTTCGAGGTCGCAGTCTGTCACGATCACCCGTTCGACAGAGGAAGCATGCACCTGCTGAATTGCAATTTTCAACTTGCTGGTTGCGAGCTGATGTTGGCAGGTGTCACAGTAGGGCGTACCGTCACGGCCCGGTGAACGACCTGACGACGCGGCCCAGTTGGGGGAGAACGGCGCGCGCACCGTCACTGTCCGCAACGGGGTGTTCGCACCCCGCGGCACAGCCGATCCGTGCGGTACCGGCACCGGTCTGACCCCCGGTGCGAAGGCAGACGAAAGGCGAACGGCGATGGCTCCGCCCTCTCTCCCCAAGCCATTGGGCCGACTGCCCGCGGACGAACGCACCGACAGGTCAGGCGTGTTCGGCCTGCCCCCGACCCCCGCCTCGGTCGGCCTGGCCCGCCGGAACGTGACCGAACTGCTCCACGCGTGGGGCACGGACGCCGAGGCATGTGACAACGCTGTCCTGGTGACCTCCGAGCTCGTCACCAACGCGCTCACGCACACGGCGAGCGAGCGGATCGTGTGCAGACTGCGCACCGACGGACAGTGGCTCCACCTGGAGGTCGAGGACCAGAACCGCGGTCTGTCGATCCCCGCCCAGCGCACCGCCCGACTCGACGACCAGGGTGGCCGCGGCCTCATGCTGGTCGGCATGCTCAGCAGCGACTGGGGCGTGCGGGACACCGCACACGGCTCCGGCCGCGTCGTCTGGGCCGTCCTGCCGGCAAGACCGGCGCCGTCCCCCCTGCCGTCGGAACCACGGGTACGTCCCTCCTCCGGATTCGTGCCCACCCCGCACCTCACCCGGCCCGCCCCCCACTCGGCCGAAGGATCCCTGCCTCATGGAACTGCAGCACGCCCCTGAACCGTGGTCGCGGACGACCGTGACGCCCCCGTCCCAGCGCCCGATCCGCCTGGTGATACCCGCAGAGCTGCGCACCGGTCTCGGATGTGACGTGGTGAGTACGTCCAAGGAGCACGGCGAACGCATCCTGGACTGTCTGCCCCGTATCGGCTGTGTCTTCGCCGACGACTCCGCCGACGCCGAGCGCTGGTGGTGGATCGTCCCCGCCGGGTCCCACATCGGCGTCGACTGGCCGCCCTCCGTCACCTACACGGTCGGCGCCCACCGGGCCGACCCGTCCTGGACGCGGATCCGCCGCGGCTTACTCTCCTCGAAGCCCCGCCTGATCCACAGCCCCGCGGGCGACTCGCCCTACACCCCGCCGATACCCCTGTACTTCCTCGCCTGCCGCCTGGCCGGCCGCATCCCGAGCTGGTCCCTCGCCGCGGGCGCCTGAGCCGCCCGTCCCCGGTTCGCGTCGCGGACGACGACGGCCGACCCTCACCCGGCCCGTGGGACGCGCAACGCCTCACGGGCCGGGTGGGCCGACGCGCTAAGGGCGGGGCCAGGGCCGTTCGTCCAGGTTCTCGATGTCCGTGTTGAAGCGCTTGAGGTACGCGGCGAAGGTGGCGACCTCCTCCGGGTCCCACCCGGCCATCACCTTCTCCAGCCCCTGGACGCTCTCCCGGCGGTGTGTGTCGAGCCGTCGTTCGCCCTCGGCGGTGATACGGAACTTGCGGGCGATGCCGCCCTCGGGGTCCGGGATGCGTTCGACGAGGTTGCCACGCAGCATGGCCGCGGTCTGCCGGTTGAGCGTGGAGGTGTCCAGTCCGAAGGCGTCGCTGAGCTGGCCGATGGACATCGGGCCCTCCATGCGGATGCGGCTGAGCACGATGTACGCGCTGCGTTCGAGGCGACCGCCGTCCCGGGCCCGGGGCGAGTTCAGATAGAGGTGCCGCCCGAGCAGCATCGTTTCGAACTCGATCAGGTGCGTGGGCTTGTCCATGTCGCCGTCCTTCCCCAGATCTGGGCTCTCGCCCCGACCCTGAGTCCGGTCCCGCGGCCAGGGGCAGGAGACATGACATCAAATATGCGCCCGCCACGTATTGTGCATGATGCATATGCGGGCGTCGCGCGGTGCGGCCCGCGACGGCTGCTGAATTTACTTGAGTCAGGCAAGTAATGATATTTTGGTGTCATGCCCACACCGTCGCCCGCGTCCGGCCCCGCCCCCGCGAAGAACGTGGTGGAGATCGAACGAGCCCTCAACCGCATCGTCTATCTGACGGGCCGGGTCAGACAGCACGACCGCCTCATGGTGCTGGCCGGGGTGTCGCTGGACCGCGCGGCCGTGGCGCTGCTGCGGCAGATCGCCGACTCCGAGCCCCTGCGCCTCGGCGAGCTGGCGGCCCGGCTGGCGGTGGAGGCCTCGCACGTCACCCGGCAGGTGCAGCAGCTGCAGAAGGGCGGTTACGTGACCAGGGTCCCGGACCCGGACGACCGCCGGGCCCAGCGGATCCAGCTGACCGCGGCCGGCCAGGAGGCGATCGACCGCATCCGCGCGGCGAGTTGCCGGGGCATGGAGGTGGCGCTGGACCACTGGTCGCCGGAGGATCTGCGGCAGCTCTCCACGCTGTTCCACCGGATGGTCGACGACTTCCTGCGCACCGATGCCGCGCTCGACGGCGAGGACACCTCGTCGCAACCTGCCTGACGGCCCGGGGCGCCGCCGCCCGGCCAGGTGGCCTACTCACGAACGAGGTGCGTGCGATGCACGGGATGGACGAGGCGGGCCGGGCGCGCGGAGCGGACGGCGCCGTGGGGGAGTACGTGACCGGCGCCGAGGTGTCCGTGCCCGCGCGCGGGGCGGGGCAGCACCTCCTGGTCGTGGTCCACGACCCGTCGGTCGCCGAACTGCTGACGACCACACTGGAGCTGGCGGACTACCGGGTGACCGTCGCGCGCACCGGCACCCAGGGCATGCTGTGCCTGGCGGAGCGGCGCTTCGACCTGGTCCTGTTCGACGTGACGGTCCCGGACGTCGACGGCCTGGGGGACGGCCGCCGATTCCGCCCGGCCGACCGCCCGCCGGTCCTCTTCCTCGCCCCGTACGAGAAGTTGGGCAGCCTGGTGCCCGAACTCGGCCTGGGCGAGGCCGACTACGTCACCATGCCGTTCCGGATCTCCGAAGTCCTCGCCAGGGCCCATGTGTTACTGCGCGGCCGTGGCTCGGTGCGCCAAGGGCCGTGCTACGGCGATCTCGTGCTCGACGACGCCACCTGTCAGGCCTGGCGCGGCCGGCGGGCGCTCGAACTGACCCCCGCGGAGTACCGGTTGCTGCGTCATCTGCTGGTCAACGCGGAGCGTGTGCTGTCCAAGGAGCAGATCTGCCGGCACGTCTGGGGGGAGACCCGGGCCGGCAACGCGATCGAGAAACTCGTCTCCCGTCTGCGCCACAAGGTGGACCAGGTGGACCGGGAGCAGCCCCCGCTGATCCACACGCGCCGGGGCTTCGGCTACCGGCTCGGCCACTGAGCCCCGTCCGCCTTCGCCGCCCCTTCCGCTCCTCCCCGGTACGAGGGGTGTGATCCGGGTCACGTCAGCTTCCTGTCAGGTAACCGGCCGGGAGCCGTCAGCCCGCTCCGGTTGCATGTGATCACAGAGGTCGCCATCCCTTCCCCGTGCTCCGTTCCGGCGGAGCCCCCACCGAGGAGTCACATGGCCGAGACACTGGACGGCGCCGCGTCCGACGCGGCGAGGAGGATGCCGGAGTTCCCGATGCCGAGGGCGGCGGGCTGTCCGTTCGCCCCGCCGCCGGCCGTCGAGGAACTCCGTGCGGAGAACCCGGTCAGCAGGATCCGGATCTGGGACGGCAGCACGCCCTGGATGGTCACCGGACACGCGGCGCAGCGGGCGCTCCTGACGGACCCCCGGGTGAGCGCGAACGACCGCAACCCCGGTTTCCCGTTCGTCACCGCCTACCGGCAGCAGATCGCGCGACACACCCCGGAACTCATCGTCAACACGGACGCCCCCGAGCACACCCGGCTGCGCCGCATGGTGAACGGGCCGTTCCTGGTCAAGCGGATCGAGGCCATGCGGGCCCCGATCCAGAAGATCGTCGACGGCCTGATCGACGGCATGCTGGCAGGACCGAACCCGGCCGACCTGCTGACGGCACTCGCGCTCCCCGTGCCCTCACTGGTCATCAGCGAACTGCTCGGAGTGCCGTACGCGGACCACGAGTTCTTCCAGGAGAACAGCGGCCTCGCCCTCGACCGGGCCGCGGCGCCCGAGGACTCGCGCGCGGCGAGCACCGCCCTGTCCTCCTATCTGGACGACCTGCTCGGCAAGAAGCTCACCGAGCCCGGCGAGGACGTGCTGTCCGAGATGGCGGCCCGGGTCACGGCCGGGGAGATGACCCGCTCCGAGGCCGTCCACATGGGTGTCGCGATGCTCATCGCCGGCCATGAGACCACCGCGACGATGATCAGCCTCGGCACGCTCGTCCTGCTGCAGAACCCCGAACAGCTCGCGCTGGTACGGGACTCGGCGGACCCGAAGGTCGTCGCGGGCGCGGTCGAGGAACTGCTGCGCTATCTGAGCATCGTCCAGGTCGGTCTGCGCCGGGTCGCCACCGAGGACATCGAGATCGGCGACCGGGTCATCCGGGCCGGTGAGGGCATCGTCGTCGACCTGCACGCCGCCAACTGGGACCCCGAGGCGTTCCCCGGCGCCGACCGGGTGGACGTCACCCGGCCCGCGCGCAAGCACAACGCGTTCGGCTACGGACCCCACCAGTGCCTGGGCCAGTCCCTCGCCCGGCTGGAACTCCAGGTCGTCTACAGCACCCTCTACCGGCGCGTCCCCACCCTGCGGCTGGCGGCCCCGATCGAGGAGCTGGAGTTCGACCACAGCGGCACCACCTACGGCGTCGCCTCCCTGCCCGTCGCCTGGTGACCGGCATGCACTGAAGGACCCGGCATGTACTGAAGGACAAGGAAGAAGCCCATGCGAGTGGAACTGGACGAACCGAAGTGTGTGGCGTCGGGCCAGTGCGTGATGGTCTCCCCGGAGGTCTTCGACCAGCGGGACGACGACGGGGTGGCGATCGTGCTGGAGGAACGGCCCGCCGACGACCTCCTCGACGACGTGCGTGAGGCCGTGGCGATCTGCCCGGCGGCGGCGATCCGGCTGGTCGACCAGTGAGGAACGTGGTCGTCGTGGGCGCCTCGGCGGCCGGACTCGCGGCCGCCGAGACGCTGCGCCGGGAGGGGTACGACGGCAGGCTCACCCTGGTGGGCGACGAGCCGCACGCCCCGTACGACAGACCGCCGTTGTCCAAGCAGGTCCTGGCGTCCGCTTGGGACCCGGACCGGCTGGCGCTGCGTTCCCCGAGCGATCTGGGCGCGCTGGAACTGGAGTTGAGACTCGCGACCGCCGCGACGGGCCTCGGCTCGGACGGGGCCGACGGGCGCGCGGTGCTGCTGGCCGACGGGACCCGGGTGGCGTACGACGGACTGGTCGTCGCCACCGGTGCACGGCCGAGGCGGCTGCCCGGTGACGGGGCCGCGCATGTGCTGCGGACCCTGGACGACGCGCTCGCCCTGCGGGACCGGCTGGGCGCGGGACGGCGTCTGGTGGTGGTCGGCGCCGGGTTCCTCGGGGCCGAGGCCGCCGCCGTGGCCCGGAGCCTGGGCACCGAGGTGACACTCCTCGAACCGGCGCCGGTACCGCTCGCCCACGCGGTCGGCGCCGAGGTCGGACGGGTGCTCTCGGCGGCCCACCTGGACCACGGGGTGGACCTGCGCACCGGGGTCGCCGTCACCGCGGTGACCGAGGGCGGTGTGCGGCTCGCCGACGGCGAACTCGTGGAGGGTGACGCGGTGTTGGTGGCCGTCGGTTCGCTGCCCAACACCGAGTGGCTGGCGGGGAGCGGCCTGACGGTGGACGACGGGCTGGTGTGCGACCAGTACTGCGAGGCCGTCCCGGAGACTCCCCGGGCGGACGGGGCGCATGAGGGGACGGTCTTCGCGGCCGGTGACGTCGCCCGTTGGCACAACCCGCTCTTCGGAGTGCCGATGCGTGTCGAGCACCGTACGAACGCCGCCGAGCAGGGCATGGCGGCGGCCCGCAACCTGCTGCACCCGCAGGCGCGCAAGCCCTTCGCGCCGGTGCCGTACTTCTGGTCGGACCAGTACGACCTGAAGGTCCAGGCGTTCGGCCGGCTGCGCGGACACGACGAGGTCGCCGTGGTGGAAGGGGATCTCGACGAGCGCCGGTTCGTCATCGCCTACCGCACGGGCGACCGGCTTACAGGGGTCCTCTCGCTCGGCATGCCGCCGAAGGCGATCCGCGGCTGGCGGCAGGCGATCGCCGTGCGCTCCTCATGGCGCGACGCCGTCACCGAGGCCGCCGCCTAGGGCGAGGCCCGAGCCCAACGGCGCTCACATGTACGGCAGTTCGAGCACGCCCGTTTCCCCACTGGGCAGCAGCACCGGCAGCGGCCCCCACACCAGAAGGACAGGTATGCCCACCACCCCCCACGCCTCGTCCGGCACCTCCGGCTCCGGTCAGGACGGGCTCGGCTTCGACCCGGACGCCCTGCGTGCGCGCTACCGCGCCGAGCGCGAGCGCCGCATCCGGCCCGAGGGAAACGCGCAGTACCAGCGCATCGAAGGGGAGTTCGGCTACTACGCGGACGATCCGTACGTGGACACGGCGGAGTTCACCCGGGACCCGCTGCACGACCGGGTCGAGGCGGTGGTCATCGGGGGCGGCTTCGGCGGTCTGCTGGCCGGCGCGCGACTGCGCCAGGCGGGCGTCGAGTCGATCCGTGTCATCGAGAAGGGCGGCGACTTCGGCGGCACCTGGTACTGGAACCGCTATCCGGGAATCCACTGCGACATCGAGTCGTACGTCTACATGCCGCTGCTCGAAGAGCTCGGCTACGTCCCCGAGTGGAAGTACGCGCCCGGCGAGGAGATCCGGCAGCATTCGCGGGCGATCGCCCGCCACTTCGGCCTGTACGACGACGCCTGCTTCCGGACCCGGGCCACCGAACTGCACTGGGACGAGGCCGAGTCGGAGTGGGTGGTCTCCACCGACCGCGGCGACCGCGTACGGGCCCGCTACGTGGTGATCTCCAGCGGCACGCTCAGCCAGGCCAAACTTCCCGGCATCCCGGGCATCGAGACCTTCGAGGGCCACACGTTCCACACCAGCCGCTGGGACTACGCGTACACGGGCGGCGACGCGAACGGCGACCTCGACCGGCTCGCCGACAAGCGGGTGGCGGTGATCGGCACCGGAGCGACCGCGATTCAGGTCGTGCCCCATCTGGGCCGTGACGCACAGCAGTTGTACGTGTTCCAGCGCACGCCGTCCTCCGTCGACGTGCGCGGCCAGCGGCCCACGGACCCCCAGTGGGCCAAGTCCCTCGAACCGGGCTGGCAGCGGCACCGCAGGGACAACTTCCTGCGGACCGTGACCGGTACACCCGCCGGCGACGACCTGGTGGACGACGGCTGGACCAGCAGCGCCCGCCTCCTGCAGAACCTCATCCCGACCAACAACTACGCGGATCTCCCCGCCGAGGAACGCGAGCGGCTGAACGAACTCGCCGACTTCCAGAAGATGAACGAGATCCGGGCCCGGGTGAACGACGTCGTCGAGGACCCGTCCACGGCCGAGGCGCTCAAGCCCTGGTACCGGTACATGTGCAAGCGGCCCACGTTCAGCGACCACTACCTGGACACGTTCAACCGGCCCAACGTGACACTGGTGGACACCGCCGACCACGGCGGGGTCGAGCGCATCACCAGGAGCGCCGTCGTGGTCGGCGGCACCGAGTACGAGGTCGACTGCGTCATCTTCGCGACCGGCTTCGAGGTCGGCGTCTCGGGGATCCTCTCGGGCCGCCTCCCGGTGCACGGCCGCGACGGCGCCACTCTGCCCGACGCCTGGCGACAGGGCGCGAGAACCCTCCACGGCTTCTACAGCAACGGCTTCCCCAACCTCTTCCAGCTCGGCCCGCTGCAGAACGCCAGCGCCGTGAACTACGTGCACATCCTCGACGAACAGGCCACGCACGTCGCCGAGGTGGTCGCCGCGGCACGCGAGCGCCGGGCGCGGTACGTCGAGCCGACCGTCGAGGCCGAGACCGCCTGGGTCGCCACGATCCGGGAGAAGGCCGCTGACCTGTACGCGTTCCAGGCCGAGTGCACCCCCGGCTACTACAACAACGAGGGCAGGCCCCGGCAGCGCAGCGAGTCATACGGCGACGGGCCGGTCGCCTTCCACGAACTGCTCAGGCGCTGGCGCACGGACGGCGGCATGGACGACGTCATCGTCGACGGGGAAGCCGACGGGGAAGGGGTACGGCGATGAGGGCGGGCGCAAGCCGCTTCGACGACACCGGCACCCAACAGGTCAGCAGCCGCCGTTGGGACACCGGGCGACTGAACCCGCCGAACCGGCTGTGGGGTTCGAACGGCGTCACCTTCGGCCCCGACGGACGCCTGTACGTCGCGCAGTTCCTGGCCGGGCGGATCAGCGCCGTCGACACCGCCTCGGGGGACGTCGACGTCGTGGTGGAGCAGGACGGCCCGGTCCAGGCCCCCGACGACCTCGCCTTCGGCGCGGACGGCTCCATGTACATCGCCGACCTGACCCCGGGACGCGTGTGGCGGCGTACCCCCGACGGCACGTACACCCTCGTCTCGGACGAGGTACGGGTGCCCAACGGCATCACCTGCGTGGGTGACCGGCTCTTCGTCAACGAGATGAAGATGAACGGCCGCCTGCTGGAGCTGTTCCCGGACGGCCGCGACCCGGTGGTCCTGACCGACGGGCTGGCCCTCGGCAACGCGATGCAGCTCGGCCCGGACGGCTACCTGTACTACCCGCACATGATCGGCAACCAGGTCTGGCGGATCCCGCCCGACGGGGGCCTGCCCGAACTGTTCGCGGAGAACGTCGACGACCCGGTCGCGGTCCGCTTCGACAAGGGAGGCGTCCTGGTCGTCCTCTCCCGCGGCCCGGCCGGCATCGTGACGCGCATCGACCTGGCCACCGGGGTGCGTTCGGTCGTCGTCAGCGGGGTGGTGGGGCTGGACAACGCGGCGTTCGACGCGGAGAACCGCATGTACGTCTCCAGCTTCGGCAGCGGCGGGGTCACCGAGATGCACGAGGACGGCCGCACCCGGGAGATCGTCCCCCGGGGCTTCAGCGGCCCCTACGGGGTGACGGTCGACCTGCGGGGCACGGTGTACGCGGCCGACCACTACCGTCTCGCGAGCCCGGGAGACGCCGGGGAGGGCGACTCCGGCGGAGTGGTCACCCACGAACTCCAGACCTTCGTCCACGGCATCACCGCCGACGACGGACTCCTGCACTTTGCCTCCGAGTACGGCGACGTCCGCACGTACGACCCGGTCGGGAAGTCCACGCGGGTACGGGCGCGTGGACTGAACGAGCCCACCGGGATCGCGGTCGCGCCCGACGGGGCACTCGTGGTCGCCGAGACGGGCGCGGGCCGCGTCGTACGGATCGACGGCACGAACACCGACGGCACGAACACCGACGGCACGAACACCGACGGCACGAACACCGACGGCACGAACACCGACAGTGCGAGTGCCGACGGGACGGACGCCGTGACCGTACTGGCCGAAGGGCTGCGGCATCCCGTGGACGTCGCCTTCGACGCCGAAGGCCGCTGCTACGTCAGCGACGACCGGCTCGGGGCGGTGCTCCGGATCGACGACGGCGAGGTGGTGACCGTGGCCGAAGGGCTGGGCGCGCCGCAGGGTCTCGCCGTGCGCGGGGACGAGCTGTTCACGCTGGACACCGGGCGCCGGTGCCTGCGGGTGGTCTCGCTCACCACGGGGGAGAGCCGCGTCGACGCCGAGAACCTTCCGGTCGGCCTTCCGCCGGGCATCACCCGCGCCGACCCCGCGCTGTTCGCCGAGGGAGGGCCCGGCACGCCCCGTCCGTTCGCCGGTCTCGCCGTGGCTCCGGACGGCACCCTCCTGGTCTCGGCGAACGGCGAGGGCAGCGTGCTGCGGCTGACCGACATCGGCTCCGGCACCGACATCGGTGCCGACACCGACGCCGGCCCCGGGTCGGAGCCGCCCGGCGCGGTCCGGACGCCGTAGAGCCCGCGAGGCGGCATCCCCGCACGGCGAGTGCAGCTCGTGCCTGCCGTCGGACCGCTCAGCGGGAATCCCCCGCGGCTCTGTCAGTGGCGTCGGCGATACTTCTCGTACCCCTTCCACTTCGGGCGAGACACCGGCCGGAGCGGAAGGGAAGCCGACCGTCCCAGGGGGAGTACCGTGCCGCAGTCCCAGCCGCCCGATCCGGCAGCCACACCGTCGTGGCGGCTGCTCCTCGCCTACGTACGCCCGTACCGCTGGACGCTGTTGCTCGGTGCCGTGCTGTCGCTGCTGACCGGGGCCGCCGGTCTCGCGCTGCCGCTGGTGGCCAGAACGCTGATCGACGACCTGGGACACGACCGCGCGATCACCGGCGCGCTGGTGGCCATGTCGGCGCTGGTCGTCGCCAACGCCGCGATCGGCGCGCTGGGTTCGTACGTGCTGCGGTACACCGCCGAGTCCGTCGTGCTCGGAGCGCGGCGGGGGCTCGTCTCGCATCTGCTGCGGCTGCGGATATCCGCCGTGGACAAGAGCGAACCCGGTGACCTGATGGCCCGGATCACCTCGGACACCACCCTGCTGCGGGAGGTCACCACCGACTCGCTGGTGGGTCTCGGCACGGGCGGGCTCACCCTGCTCGCCACGCTGGTGATGATGGGGTTCGTCGACCCGGTGCTGACGGCCGTCACGCTGGGCGTGGTCCTGGGCGCGGGCACGGTGATCGGCGTGATCGTGCCGCGCATCAACCGGGCCAGCCGGCTGGCCCAGGACGCGGTCGGGGCGATGGGCGCCTCGTTGGAGCGGACCCTGGGCGCGCTGCGGACCATCAAGGCGTCCGGCGCCGAGCACCGCGAGGAGCAGGCCGTGCACGCGGCGGCCGAGGAGTCCTGGCGGCAGAGCGTCCGGGCCGCCAAGTGGTCGGCGCTGGCGGGGAACACGGCGGGCCTGTCGATGCAGGTCGCCTTCATCACCGTCCTCGCCGTGGGCGGCGCACGGGTCGCGACCGGGGCCATCGACATCGGCACCCTCGTCGCCTTCCTGCTGTACGTCTTCTACCTGATGTCGCCGATCCAGCAGGTCGTCGGCGCGGTCGCCCAGTACCAGACAGGCTCGGCCGCCCTGGCCCGTATCGAGGAGGCGCGGCGACTGCCCGCGGAGCCGTCCGCCGAGGCCGCCCAACTGCCCGGACCCGGTGCCGAACCGGCCTCCATAGCCTTCGACGACGTCCGTTTCCGGTACGCGGAGGACCTGCCGTACGTCCACCACGGCGTGACCTTCGCCGTTCCCCCGCGCGGCATGACCGCCTTCGTGGGACCTTCGGGCGCGGGCAAGACCACCGTGTTCTCGCTCATCGAGCGGTTCTACGACCCCGACGAGGGGACCATCGCGCTGGACGGCCGCGACCTCACCGACTGGGACGTCGCCGGGCTCCGGTCGGCCATCGGATACGTGGAGCAGGACGCGCCCGTCCTCTCCGGCAGCCTCCGCGACAACCTCCTGCTCGGCAACCCCGACGCCGAAGAGGACGAACTGCTCCGCGCGCTCAGGACCACCCGGCTCGACACCCTCGTCGACCGGCTGCCGAAGGGCGTGGACACCCTCGTGGGCCACCGCGGCACCAAGCTCTCCGGCGGTGAGCGCCAGCGCGTCGCCATCGCCCGGGCCCTGTTGCGGCGGCCCCGGCTGCTGCTCCTCGACGAGGCCACCAGCCAGCTCGACGCGGTCAACGAAGCCGCGCTGCGCGACACGGTCGCCGATGTCGCCCGCACCACGACGGTCCTGGTCGTCGCCCACCGGCTGTCCACCGTCACCATGGCCGACCGCATCGTCGTCATGGACGCCGGGAAGGTACGGGCCGTGGGCACCCACCGCGAACTCGTCGCGGGCGACCCGCTGTACGCCGAACTCGCCGCCACGCAGTTCCTCGCGGCCGACGACGACACCCGTACACCGCAGAGCGTCTGAGACCTGGCACGGGCCGGGTCAGGCCTGAGCCACCGTGAGCACGATCTTGCCCCGGATGTGTCCTCGGGCGGCGCGTTCGTGCGCCGCCCGGGCGTCCGCGAGCGCGAACGTGCTGTCGATCGCGACGCGCACCGTGCCGGCGTCCAGCAGGCGTGCCAGTTCGGCGAGCTGCGCGCCGTTCGAGCGGACCTGGGTGCCCGTGACGGTCACTCCCAGCTTCGCGGTCTCCTCCTGGTCGAATTCGCCGAAGAAGACGGGGAAGTGGGAGCCGCCGCGCTTGAGCGTGCGCAGGAACCGTTTGCTGTCGGGGCCGCCGACGGTGTCGAGCACGAGGTCGAGGTCGTGCACGAGTTCCTCGGGGCGGCCCTTGGTGTAGTCGATGAACTCGTCGGCGCCGAGCTCGGTCAGGAACGGTTCGTGCGCGCCCGACGCCACCGCGATGACATGTGCGCCCTTCCACTTCGCCAGTTGCAGCGCGAGGTGCCCCACACCGCCCGCGGCGCCGTTGACGAGCACCGTCTTGTCGGCGCCGAGCGGCACCGGACGATGCTTCGCCGCCTGGAAGGGCGAGGGGTGATCGTGTCCGAGCCGGATCAGGAACTGCCACGCGGTGAGCCCGGCCATGGGCGCCCCGGCGGCGTGCACGTGATCGATGCTGGCCGGCTTGAGCGCGAGGTCCGAGGCGGGCGCGGCCACGTACTCGGCGTAGGTGCTGCCGTCGAAGCTGGGGAAGCGAAGGAGACCGAAGACCTCGTCACCGACGGCGAAGCCCTCCACGTCCGTGCCGACGGCCTCGACGACACCCGACAGGTCCGTCCCCGGCGTCATGGGCAGGCTGAACCTCGGCCGCGTCTCCGGCGGCAGGTTGGACATCCCGTCGCGCACGTACCAGTCGGGCGGGTTGACGCCGGCCGCGTGCACGCGAACGAGCACCTCGTCCGGCCCCGGCCGGGGAACCGGCACCTCTTCGTATCGCAGCACCTCAGGGCCGCCGTGCTCATGCAGCCGGATCGCTTTCATCGTGCGGGTCGGCATCGTTGTCTCCTTGCTCGCGCTGCGGGATAGACTTATCCGGATCGGCGATCCATATAACTGGACCACTGATCCGAATATATGGACCACTGATCCGGATAGTCAAGCCGTAGAGCTGAGAGGAGCCGACCGATGCGGGCCGACGCCAGGAAGAACCGTGACCACGTGCTCGCCGTGGCGGGCGCCGCCATCGCCGAGCAGGGCGTCGACGTGTCGCTGCGCGACATCGCCCGCAGGGCCGACGTCGGGCTCGCCACGCTGCTCCGTCACTTCCCGACGCGCGAGGCGCTGCTTGAGGCCCTGCTGCACACGAGCTTCGAGGAACTGACCGCGAAGGCGGACGCCCTCGAAAAGTCGGGCGCGCCCGCCGAAGCCCTCGTTTCGTGGCTGCGCGACTGCGTCGGGTGGACGACCGAGTACCGGGGCGTGACGGTGCTGATGGCGGCCGCCATCGAGGACGCCGAGTCCGCGCTCCACGCTTCCTGTGTGACCCTGCGCGCGGCCGGAGCTCGGCTCCTCACCCGCGCCCAGGAAGCGGGCGCGGCGCGGCGCGACATGGACGGCACCGATCTGTTCGCGCTGGTGGCGGGGCTCGCGTGGCTCGGCGACCAGCCCGCGCTCGCGCCACGCGCCGACCACCTCTTCGACGTGGTCGCGAGCGCGATCCTGACGAGCGCGCCCGACCTCGCGGTGGCGGACGGGCGCTAGCGGCGCTCTGCGGACGCGCCAGAGACGCCCTGCGGGCACGGCGGAGGCGCCCTGCGGACGCGGTGGAGGCCCTCCGCGGGACACGGCCTAGGGGCTCTCGGGCGTGGATCGAGGGTTTTCCCCGTATCCGGGAGGGGGCGCGGCCGCCTATCGTCGAGCCACGGCCGAACCGCGGGTAATACCCCGACCGGCCGACGCACGACGCACGACGGCCGGTGGACGGCCGACCGGGGACCGATGACCACCCCCCCCACAGGGTGGGGCCGAAAGGCCCCGCGGGGGCGGCCGACGCGAGCGGGCGTCGGCCGCCCCCGCCTTTCGCCGCCCTGCCTTCACCCACTGCCTTTCGTCGTGCGGCCGAATACTTTCGGCGGCGCCTTTTCTCCTGTCGCGGGATGGTGGAACCGACGCCTCGCGGGACAGGATGCCCGGATGAAGGGTGATCTGTTTTCCAGCGAGTACATGGTGCAGCCGGCCGACGCGGCGGGCATGAGCGTGCAGAACGCCAAGTCGATCAGATACGCCGTCAACGGCGAGATGTTCGCCCGGCAGGGCGCGATGATCGCCTACCGCGGCAGTCTGCAGTTCGAACGCAAAGGCCAGGGCGTCGGTGGCATGCTCAAGCGTGCGGTCACCGGCGAGGGGCTGCCGCTCATGGCGGTGCGCGGGCAGGGGGAGGCCTGGTTCGCGCACGAGGCGCAGAACTGCTTCATCGTCGACATCGACCCCGGTGACGTCTTCACCGTCAACGGCCGTAACGTCCTGTGTTTCGACGCCTCGTTGAAGTACGAGATCAAGACGGTGAAGGGCGCGGGCATCACCGGCGGCGGACTGTTCAACAGCGTCTTCACCGGGCAGGGCAGGCTCGGTCTCGTCTGCGAGGGCAACCCGCTGGTCATCCCGGTCTCACCGCAGTGGCCGGTGTACGTCGACACGGACGCGGTCGTCGGCTGGACGGCCAACCTGCAGACCTCGCTGCACCGTTCGCAGTCCATCGGCTCGATGATCCGCGGCGGCTCGGGCGAGGCCGTGCAGTTGATGCTCCAGGGGGAGGGATTCGTCGTCGTACGGCCGAGCGAGGCCACACCGCAGAAGGCCCAGCAGCACTGACACGGCAGACCCGACAGCCTTCGTCCGCGGGCCGGTGGGGGCCGGTCGCGCAGTTCCCCGCGCCCCTGGAGGGCGGGGCTGCGCCCCTGCCCTCCACAGCCCGTCCGCCCTCAGGGCTCCAGCCTTCCGTTCGTCCGTCGGCGCCACAGAACCGCTGCGGTGCCGGCGGCGAGCAGCGCCGCGGTGCCCGCCGCGGCGGGCAGGAGCACGGCGGAGCCGGTCGAGGCGAGCGACCCGCCGCCGGTGGTGCCGAGCGAGCCGCCACCGGTCGTGCCCGGCGCGCCACCGCTCCCCGAACCACCGGTGTCACCGCTGCCGCCCGCGCCGCCCGCGCTGTCCCCGTCGCCCGCGGGACCGTCGACGGGAACCGTGGTGCCCGAGTCGGTCGGGTCGGTGCCCGGGTCCGTGTCACCGGGTGACGGATCGGGTGAAGGCGACGGGGACGCCGGATCCGTCGGCGTCGGCGTCGGTGTGGGCGTCGGCGAGGTGGGGGGCGTCGGCGGTACCGGCGCCCTGAACACGGTGAGCGAGGCGTCCGAGGGGCTCGCGACGAACACCGAGTCGCCGCCCGGTGTCACCGCGACGGACGAACTGCCCAACTGCCCGTTGACGCCCGGAAGTTCGGCGCTCATGCCGAGGTCCTCGAGGGTCGCCGTGCCGTACACCGCGAGCCGCCCCACGCCGTCGCCCTCCTCCGGCGGGTTGCCCCAGTCCTGCCACACCGCGAACGCCCGGTCGGAGCGCGGATCCACGGCGACATCGGCGACGGTGTCGCCCGGTTTCGCGTCGAAGGAGGCGGCCAGTTCGCCCGAGGCGATGTCGTACGCCTCCAGTACGCTGCCGCGCCCCGCCCACAGCGCCCCGCGCTCCGTGTCCCACTCCAGGAAGGACACAGCGGCTCCGGCGCCGAGCGCGATCTCCTTGCCGTCCGGCGCGAAGTCGGCCGAATCGACCCTGCGCAAAACGCCGTCGGTGTTGTCGGTCACCCAGATCTGCCCGGCGGCGGTGTCCACGGCGAGCGGGCCGCCGGTGGCCGGCAGCGTCAGGGAACGCTCCACGGTCACCGCGGTCTCGCCGACGGCGACCTCCTCCAGTTTCGTGCCCCGTACGACCACGACCGTGCCGGTTCTCGCACCGGCCTTGGCCTGCGTGATCGTCGTACCGGTGAGCCAGCCGCCGCTCCCCGTCGCGGCCCCGTCCCTGGTGGCCGCGATCCCGCGCAGGCCGACCAGATAGTGCACCCCGTCGCCCGGCAACGGCCCGGCGAGCCGTTTGCCCGGCAGCTGGGCGGGCGCGCCGGTGCTGCCGGGAGACGTCTTCACCCAGCTCAGCACGTTGTTGGACGCCGGGTCGACGGCGTAGACCCCGGCCAGGCTGCCGTCCGCCGTACCGGCGACCGTGTCGGAGCCGACGTACAGCTTTCCCGACTCGGGGTGCAGCAGCAGGTCGAGCGGTTTGCCGACGGTCGTGAGGCGGGCCGACCGCTCGTATCCGCCGGTGCCGGGCGGGTCGTCGGCGCCGGCGGCGGGCGTACCGGCCGCGACGGCGGCCAGGACCACGGCGGTGACGCCGACGAGAGTGCCCACCGCCCGGGGGCGGAGCACCTCGCTCCGCCCCCGGGTTCTGAGGGGCGCGGTCACGAGAAGGTGACCGGGATGTAGACGTCGTACGAGCGGTTGCCGCTGCCCGTGTGGTCGGCGCGCGTCACGATGGCGCAGTCGACGTCCGTGCCGCAGACCTGGCCGGAGGCGATGTTCGGGTTCACGTGCACGCTGACGGCGAAGGTGCCGCCGGTGCCGTAGGCGGAGCTGTTCGCGACCGTGCCGCCGCCGAAGTTCGACACCCAGTGCGAGGCGCCCGTCGTGCCGGACTGGTCGGCGCCGCCCAGGCAGGGGGTCGGGCGGGAGGTGTACGTGGCCGGGTTGCCCGGTTCGACGCCCTCGGGGATCACGCACAGGCCCACGTAAACGCCCTGGAGCGTGTTGTAGCCGCTGCCCGAGACGGTGACGTTCTGCCCGGCGGCCGAGAGGCTGTCGGGGGCCGTCAGCGAGAGGTTGTACGTCGTGCCGCTCACCGTGACGGACCGCGTGGCGGTGGCGGCCGAGGCCGAGGTGGCGAGCCCGACCGTCAGCGCGGCGGCGGTGGCACCGACGGCCGCGACACGGGCGGCACGGGAGAACAGGGCGGATCTCATGGGTAGTTGGCCTTTCGGAGGCGAGAACCACTTAGGTAAGGCAAACCTAAGTTGCAGGTCAATGGATCGTCAACCCACGCCCCTGGGGTCCCGGTCGGGGAACGGCGCAAAGATGTGTAGTGATCATGTCAATCCACAGGTCATCATGCGCGCATGCCGACGCCCCAGGACCGTTCCCGCGCGGGAAGCACGGCGAGAAGCACGGCGGGACACACGGGAAGACTGATCGCCGTCGCGATCGCCCTGACGATGACCCTCGCGTCCTGCGGCGGCGGGTCCGACGACACGGATTCCGGCAAGGGCGGGGGCGGGGGCGGAAAGGGGCTGGAACGGTCGAGTGTCACCGTCGCCGCGCTGCCCCTGGCGGACGACGCGCCCCTCTATCTCGCGCGGGACCGGGGGCTGTTCGAGAAGGAGGGCCTGGACGTACGCATCCAGCCCGTCCAGCAGAGCATCCAGGCACTGCCCGCCCTGTCGAAGGGGCAGGTCGACGTCATCGCGAGCGCCAACTACGTCACCTTCCTGCAGGCCCACGAGAAAGGCACCCTGGACCTGCGGATCCTCGCCGAGGGGGCCCGCGTCGCGCCGCACATGATGGACGTACTCGTGCCCGAGGACTCGGACATCCGCAGCGTCGCCGACCTCGAGGGCAAGAAGGTCGCCGTCAACATCCTCAACAACATCCAGTCGCTGACACTGAACGCGATCCTCGGCCAACAGGGCGCGGGCCGCCCCGAGTACCGGCAGATCGCCTTCCCGCAGATGGGGGTCGCGCTGGAGAAGGGGCAGGTCGACGCCGTCCACGCCGTCGAACCCTTCGACAGCGCCATCCAGAAGGGACTGAACGCCCGCGTCCTCGTCGACGGCGGCTCCGCCCCCGTGGAGTCCATACCGATCAGCGGATACGTCACGACCGGCGACTACGCGTCCGAGAACCCGAAGACCGCGGCGGCCTTCCAGCGGGCGATCGCCGCGGCGGCGCGGCTGGCCACCCAGGACCAGGACGCGGTACGCGAGGAACTGCCCAAGTACACCAAGGTGAGCGCCGACCAGGCCGAGTCGATCCGGCTGCCGGCCTACCCGGCGACCTCGGACGTGTCCCAACTGCGCCGCCTCACCGACCTCATGAAGGAGCAGGGACTGCTGAAGAAGCCGATCGACCCGGGAACGCTGCTGGTCGAGTGACGAGTGACGAGTGACGAGTGACGAGTGGCGGGGGACGAGGACGGGACGGGGACGGTGCGGGCCGTGGGCGGGAGCGCGTGAGACGTCGACAGGAACTGCTGCTCGGCGCGCTCGGCGTGCTGCTCGCCCTCGGCCTGTGCGAGGCGGTCGGCCGGGCGGGGCTGGTACGGCGCAGCTATCTGCCTCCCGCCTCCGAAGTCCTGTCACGAGCGGTGGAGTTGGCGGGCGACAGGCTCTTCCTGGAGGGAGTCGGAGCCACCGTGCGCGCCTGGGCCCTCGGTCTCGGTCTCGCCTGCGCGATCGCCGTACCGCTGGGGCTGCTCCTCGGCAGTGTGCCCCTCGTCGACGACGCCGTGCGCGCGATCGTCGAGTTCCTGCGCCCGCTGCCGTCCGTCGCGCTGATCCCGCTGGTGTCCCTGCTGCTCGGTTCCGGCACGGAGACGAAGGTCGCGCTCATCACGTACGCCTCGGTCTGGCCGATCCTCTTCAACACCGTCTACGGCCTCGGTGAGACCGACCCGCTGGCCAAGGACACCCTGCGTGCCTTCGGCTTCGGCCGCCTGTCGGTCCTCCTGCGCGTCGAACTCCCCGCCACCGCACCCTTCATCGCCGCCGGCCTGCGCATCTCCGCGGCCATCGCGCTCATCCTCGCCGTCGCCACCGAGATCCTGGCGGGCTTCGGCGAGGGGCTCGGCATCTTCATCGCCCAGGCGGGCATGGCGACGGACGGTACGCGGGACGTGCTCGCGGGGGTGGTCTGGGCGGGTGGCTTGGGGCTGCTCATCAATACCGTGCTGGTGTGGGGGGAGCGTCGGCTGTTCCCTTGGACGCCGGAACACAGGAGTCAGGGATGAGGATTGCGGTTCCCGTCACCGACTCGGGGGCCGGCCCCCGAACCCCCGGTCCTCGGACGCCGGACGGGCTGATGCATTCAGCCCGTCCGGCGTCCGAGGACGAGCGCGCCGACGCGACAGGGGATCCGGGGCGCAGCCACAGGTACGGAACGGGCAGGGGCGGCGGGGGCGAAACCCCCCGCGCCGAGGCCGGCCGATGAGCCGGTCCAAGGCCGCGACGGCGACCCGCGGCGCCATCCTGCGCTGGACGGTGCTCGCCGCCACCGTCACCGCCTGGCAACTGGCCACCCGCACACACGCCAGCGTCTATTTCCCGCCACCCTCAGAAATCGCCCGCCACACCCACAACCTGTGGTTCTCGGGCCCACCCGCACACGCCTTCCTCACCCCGGCCGCAACCGAGAACATCCTCCCCAGCCTCGCCCGCATGACCGCCGGCTTCGCCCTCGCCGCGGCCATCGGCATCGCCCTCGGCACCGCCCTGGGCCGCTCCCGCCGAGCCCACGCCCTCTGCAACCCGGTCCTGCAGTTCGCCCGCGCCGTCCCGCCCCCGGCCCTGGTCCCCGTTTTCGTCGTGGTCCTCGACTTCGGCACCCGGATGCAGGTCGCGTCGATCGTCTTCAGCGCCGTCTGGCCGGTACTGATCAACACGGCGGAAGGCGTCCGCAACACCGACCCGCTGCGCCTCGAAGTGGCCGCCGTACTACGCCTGACCAGGACCCGACGACTCCTGCTCCTCCTCCTGCCCTCGGCGCTGCCGCGCATCTTCGCGGGCCTGCGCCTCAGCCTTTCCCTCTCCCTCGTCCTCATGGTGTTCTCGGAGCTGCTGCCCGGCACGGCCAACGGGATCGGCTTCACCCTCACCGACGCCCAGTCACGCTCGGACCTGCTCACGGTGTGGGCGGCGCTGGTGCTGCTCGGCGCACTCGGATACGTACTCAACACCGGCCTGTTGGCGGTCGAGAAACGACTGCTGGGCAGAGGGAGGCCGGCATGAAGCCGGAACCGGACACGGGAACGGAAACGGACACGGGAACGGAAACGGATACAGGAACGGAGGCGGCTACGGGAACGGAAGCGGGAACGCCGGGTACAGGAGAGCCGGCCGGCTTGCTGCGCCTCGACTCGGTCGGCCAGTGGTACGGCGACCACCCCGTCCTGCGGGACATCACGCTCACCGTCCCCGAGGGCCAACTCCTCTGTGTCGTCGGCCCGTCCGGCTGCGGCAAGTCGACCCTGCTGCGGACCGTCGCGGGGCTGCTGCCCCCACGGGAGGGAACCGTCTTCGTCGACGGGGCGCCCGTCACCGGGGTGCCGGACCGGCTGGCCGTCGTCTTCCAGGACTACGGGCGGTCGCTCTTCCCCTGGCTCTCGGTCCGCGAGAACGTCGCGCTTCCCCTGCGGCGGCGGGGACTCGGGCGTTCGGAGCGGCGGGACGAAGCCGAGCGGATGCTGGAACGGGTGGGTCTTCGCGGTGCGGGGCGCCGGCATCCCTGGCAGCTGTCCGGGGGTATGCAGCAGCGGGTCGCCATCGCCCGTGCGTTGGTCTGCCGACCGTCCCTGCTGCTCATGGACGAGCCCTTCGGTTCTCTCGACGCCCAGACGCGTGAGGACCTGGAGGATCTTCTGCTGGAGGTTCACCGGAGCGATGGCACGACGATCGTCTTCGTCACTCATGACATCGACGAGAGTGTGTACGTGGGGGATCGGGTGGTCGTTCTCTCCGCCGGTCCGGGTTCACGAGTGATCCTCGATCTGGCGGTCACGCTTCCCGGTGAGCGGGACCAGATCGCTACGCGGGGGTTGCGGGAGTTCGTCGCCCTCCGGGCGGAAGTAGGCCGAGCGGTCCGCGGCTGACCCGACCCGGGTTTCGCCCCCGCCGCCCCTACCCGTCCCGTACCTGCCTCGGGGGCCAGCCCCCGAACCCCCGGTCCTCAAACGCCGGACGGGCTGAATACGTTTCAGCCCGTCCGGCGTTTGAGGACGAGCGCGCAGCGCGATACCGGGGGCGAGGGGGCGGAGCCCCCATGCAGTGACGGGAAGGGTAGGGGCGGCGGGGGCGAGGAAAAAGCGGCCCCTTTCCCCGAACGGGACCCGCTCACTCTTCCGTTCACGCGATGGTGCGATCATCAGCCGCCCCACGGATGCCCTCACGCGACCCCGGGTAGGCCCCGCCCCATGACGCAGCCGTTCGAACTTCCGCATTTCTACACACCGCACCCCGCACGGCTGAACCCGCACGTGGACGAGGCCCGCGCCCACACCACCCAATGGGCCCGCGGAATGGGCATGCTGGAAGGCTCCGGCGTCTGGGAGCAGTCCGACCTGGACGCCCACGACTACGGCCTGCTGTGCGCGTACACGCATCCCGAGTGCGACGGCCCCGCCCTCTCCCTCATCACCGACTGGTACGTGTGGGTCTTCTTCTTCGACGACCACTTCCTGGAGACCTTCAAGCGCAGCCAGGACCGTTCCGGCGGCAAGGCCTACCTGGACCGGCTCCCGCTCTTCATGCCGCTCGACCTCTCCACTCCCGTGCCGGAGCCACAGAATCCGGTCGAGGCCGGGCTCGCCGACCTGTGGGCGCGTACGGTCCCCTCGATGTCCATGGGCTGGCGCAGGAGGTTCGCCGAGTCCACCGAGCACCTGCTCAACGAGTCGATGTGGGAGCTGTCCAACATCAACGAAGGGCGGATCGCGAACCCCGTCGAGTACATCGAGATGCGCCGCAAGGTGGGCGGCGCCCCCTGGTCGGCGGGGCTCGTGGAGTACGCCACCGCGGAGGTCCCCGAGCAGATCGCCCGCTCCCGCCCGATGCGCGTGCTGATGGAGACCTTCTCCGACGCGGTCCACCTGCGCAACGACCTCTTCTCGTACCAGCGGGAGGTCGAGCAGGAGGGCGAACTCAGCAACGGCGTGCTCGTCCTGGAGACGTTCTTCGGCTGTACGACGCAGCAGGCCGCCGACACCGTCAACGACATCCTCACCTCGCGGCTCTACCAGTTCGACCACACGGCGCTCACCGAAGTACCCGCGCTGGCCCTGGAGAAGGGCCTCACACCGGACGAGGTCCGCGCCGCCGCCGCGTACACGCGAGGGCTGCAGGACTGGCAGTCGGGCGGCCACGAATGGCACATGAGGTCGAGCCGCTACATGAACGAAGGCGCTGTGAAGTCCTCCCCGCTGCAGGGCCTCACCGGTCCGGGCACCTCCGCCGCAGACGTCGGGGCGCTGCTCGCCGCGGCCGGCGCCGAGCGGCTGCGCGCGTACACGCACGTGCCGTTCCAGAAGGTGGGGCCCTCCCTGCTCCCCGACTTCTACATGCCGTTCCAGGTCCGGCTCAACGCCGACCTGGACGGCGCCCGGCGGCGCATCACCCCGTGGTCGCACAGCATGGGCATCCTCCAGGAGGGCGTCTGGGACGAGGACAAGCTCGCCGCCTACGACCTGCCGCTGTGCTCGGCGGGCCTCGACCCCGACGGCACCCCCGAGGCCCTGGACCTCAGCGCGCAGTGGCTCGTCTGGGGGACGTACGGCGACGACTACTACCCGATGGTGTTCGGGGCCCGCAGGGACCTGGCCGCCGCGAAGCTGTGCACGGCGCGGCTGTCCGCCTGCATGCCCGTCGACGGGGAGGAGATCCCGCCCCCGGCCAACGCGATGGAGCGCGGACTCGCCGATCTCTGGCAGCGCACGACGGCCACGATGACCCGGGAGGCGCGCCGCACCATGCGGGCTTCGGTGGAGGTCATGACGGAGAGCTGGGTGTGGGAGCTGTCCAACCAGCTGCAGCACCGCATCCCCGACCCCGTCGACTACCTGGAGATGCGCCGCGCCACCTTCGGCTCCGACCTCACCATGAGCCTGTGCCGCCTGGGACACGGCCCCGAGGTCCCGCCGGAGGTCTATCGCAGCGGCCCCGTCCGGTCGCTGGAGAACGCCGCGATCGACTACGGGATGCTCATCAACGACGTCTTCTCCTACCAGAAGGAGATCGAGTACGAGGGCGAGGTGCACAACGCGATCCTCGTCGTGCAGAACTTCTTCGGCTGCGACTACCCGAAGGCCCTCGGCGTCGTACACGACCTCATGACCCAGCGCATGCGGCAGTTCGAGCATGTCGCCGCCCATGAACTGCCGGTCCTGTACGAGGACTTCGGACTCTCGGACGAGGTCCGGGCGATCATGGACGGCTATGTCGTGGAACTGCAGAACTGGATGGCCGGCATCCTGAAGTGGCACTACGACTGCCGGCGTTACGGGGCCGCCGACCTGGCCCGCCGAGCCCACGGCTTCGTACCGGGACAGCTCCCGGAGCTGCCGTTCGGCACGGTCTGGCGGACCGCGACGGTCTGCTGACCTCGGCCGTATCACCCGTTCGGGGATCGTCGCGGGCAGGTGCGGAGGGTAGAGCTCTGGCCGGAGGTGATCCATGGAACAGACAGTGCTGCGTCCCAAGCCGATGCCCGGTCAGGAGCCGGGCGATCAGGAGCCAGGGGGTCAGGAGTCGGGCGATCAGGAGTCGGGCGGTCAGGGCAGGGGTGGTCAGGGGCCGGGCGGCGGCAACCGTCTGTCCGGTGCGGGCCGCCGCCCGCACGCCGCACGGCGCCGCGGACGACGGCTCATGACCCTGCTGTTCAGCCTGTTCGTCGGGACGGTCCTCGTGCTGTCGGGGGTCGGGCTCGGCACCGTGGGCGCCACGGTGATCGGCATGAGCAGACTCGCCGAGTCCCAGGGGCGGGCGGGCGCCCAGGAGGCGTCCGCCGCCTCCGCGGGGAGCGGCGGTACCCGGTCCGGTCCGGGCGCCGGGAGTTCGGCCGCGCGTACGACCTCGTCCGAGCGCCCGCGCTCCCCGTCCGCCGGCCGGTCCGGCGAGCGGCCGACCCTCGGCGTGGAGGCGGTCGACGCGTCCGAAGGCCCGGGCGCGCTCCTGGTCGGCGTGCACGTCCCCGGGCCCGGTCACACCGCGGGCCTCGTACGGGGTGACGTCCTGCTCGTCCTCGGTACGACCCGGGTCGACTCGGCCGCCGGCCTCGCACGGGCCGTCGCCGCCGCACGCCCCGGCGCGCCGGTCCGACTCACGCTCCGGCACGCGAGCGGCGGCTACCGGCAGCTGTCGGTGACCCCCGGCGTCATCACCTGACGAGAACCCGACCGGGCCGGTCCGTCCGTCGCACGGCCACCCTGAAGCGGCTCGTCAACCGCCCCTCGTCGGCCGGCACATGGGTGCAGGTCGCTGATGTGCGCCAGCACGGGCATGGTTCCTTCGCCTCCCCTGGATGGCAGTGCAACCTAATGACCAGCCGTCATCCAACCATTAGATCCACTACGGATCCATATAGATGTAATGGTCGAGCGATCCATGGCCGTCAAGAGGAAATGCGTTGCCGCGCCTTCCGCGCAGGGCCACGATGGCCCCATGCTCAGCACCCTCGTCGCCTTCCTCGGCGCCTGCACCCTGATAGCCGCCTCGCCCGGCCCGAGCACCGTGCTGATCATCAGGCAGTCGCTGCACAGCAGGCGTGCCGGATTCCTGACGGTCCTCGGCAACGAGACCGGCGTCTTCGTGTGGGGCGTCGTCGCCGCGTTCGGCCTGACCGCCCTGCTCACCGCCTCCGAAGTGGCGTACGACGTGATGCGCGTCGTCGGCGCCGTCGTACTCGTCGTCTTCGGCGTACAGACGCTGTGGCGGGCGCGCCGCGCCGAGGGCGCTGCGGACGACGGCGGGATGCGGGAGGAGGGGAAGGAGGGGAGGAGCGGCTGGGCCTCCTACCGGACCGGGCTGCTGATCAACCTCGCCAACCCCAAGGCGGCGATCTTCGCGATGTCCTTCCTCCCGCAGTTCGTACCGCGGGGCGTCCCGCACCTGCCCGCCATGCTGGGGCTCGCCGCCCTCTGGGCGGTCTACGAGATCGGCTACTACAGCCTCTACGTGTGGTTCGTCGGACGGATGAGGGCCGTACTGTCCCGGTCCGGAGTGCGGCGCAGGCTGGAGCAGATCTCCGGAGGGGTTCTGCTGCTCCTCGGCGCGAGGCTCGCCCTGGACGGCTGACGCCCCCGAAGGCCCTTGCCCTCGAAATAAGCGTCGACCGGCTCGCGTCACCCCCGCTGTCCGGGCAGGATGCTGCCCGTAGCCCTTTTGGCCACGGACAGCCCCACGACGGACACGACGGACCCACGACAGCCCCACGGCAGAGCCACGACAGGCTCACGATCAGATCCACGGATCGCCCCACGGAGGACCGGATGACCGGCATGCCCGCGCCCTTCACCGCCGACGACTACCGGGCACGGATGGAGCGCGCCGCGCGGACCGCCGCCGAGGCGGGACTCGCCGGGGTGCTCGTCGCTCCCGGACCCGACCTCGTCTGGCTCACCGGCTACGCGCCGCCCGCGGCCACCGAGCGGCTCACCCTGCTGGTGCTCGCCGCCGGACACGACCCGGTGCTCGTCGTGCCCACCCTGGAGGCGCCGGACGCCGAGAAGGCCGCGGGCGCGCCCGTGCTGACGCTCCGCGACTGGACCGACGGCAAGGACCCGTACGCCACGACGGCCCCGCTCCTCGACGCCTCCGGCCGCTTCGGCGTGAGCGACAACACCTGGGCGCTGCACCTGCTCGGCCTCCAGAAGGAACTGCCCGGCACCTCGTACGTCTCCCTCACCGAGGGACTGCCGATGCTCCGGGCCGTCAAGGACGCCGCAGAGCTGGAGCGGCTGGCGGCCGCGGGCGCCGCCGCCGACGAGACGTACGAGGAGATCCTGAAGGTCGCCTTCGCGGGCCGCCGCGAGTCGGACGTGGCGGGCGACCTCGCCGCTCTGCTGCGGCGGTTCGGGCACGAACAGGTGGACTTCACGGTCGTCGGCTCGGGTCCGAACGGCGCCAACCCGCACCACGAGGCCGGGGACCGCGTCATCGAGCACGGCGACACCGTCGTCCTCGACTTCGGCGGGCTGAAACACGGCTACGGCTCCGACACCTCCCGCACGGTGCACGTCGGCGAGCCGAGCGCCGAGGAGCAGCGCGTCCACGACATCGTCCGCGCCGCCCAGCAGGCCGCGTTCGAGGCCGTGCGGCCCGGGATCGCCTGCCAGGATGTCGACCGGGTAGCCCGCGCCCACATCACCGAGGCCGGGTACGGCGACCGCTTCATCCATCGCACCGGGCACGGCATCGGCGTGACCACCCACGAACCGCCGTACATGATCGAGGGCGAGGAGCAGCCCCTCGTACCTGGGATGTGCTTCTCCGTGGAGCCCGGCATCTATCTGCCGGGCCGCTTCGGGGTACGCATCGAGGACATCGTGACGGTCACCGAGGACGGCGGACGCCGCCTCAACGACACCCCCCGGGAGATGGCCGTCGTGAACTGACCACGTTCGGCGGGCACCAGACAGCGGAGCCCGCACCCCGGACTCCCCGACGGCGGACGGCGCGACCATGACCCAGGCAACGACACCCACCGCGGACACCGTGCGACGCCTCGTCCGCTCCCTGCTCCCGGACGGCGGCGGCACCCGGATCACGCCCGTCGCCGAGGACGGCGAGCACTTCACCTGGTTCGTGGGCGCCCGCCATGTGCTGCGGCTCGCCCCGGACCGCGAGGCGTCCCGGCGCAGACGACGCGAGCTGCGACTGCGTGACGTGGTACGCCCCCACATCGGCGTCGCCGTTCCGGTGAGCATCGCGCACGGTGAATGGGCGAGCGGTCTGGCGTACACCCTCGACACGCTGATCCCCGGCGGCTCCGGCGAGCGGAGGGACGTGTCCGCCGTCGGCGAGGCCGACTTGGCGGGGCTGCTCACCGGGCTGCGCGAGGTGCCGGGGCGCCAGGCCGAGTCGCTCGGCGTGCCCCGCGCCACGCCCCGGTCCCTCGAAACGCTGCGGGCCGAGGCCGAGCGCGCCGCCGAACAGCTCGCCGCGGCCGACGAGTTCGACCCCGCCCGGCTGCAGCAGCTCACCGCGCCCGCCGCCGTCCAGCTCGCCCCGCAGCCGGGCGCCGCCTTCCTCGTCCACCACGGCCTCAAGGGCGAGCACCTCGTGGTCAGCGGTGACGGGCGCGTGCGCGGTGTCCTCGACTGGACCGACGCCGTGGTGGGCGACCCCACCGAGGACATCGCGGGCCTCGCGTCGGCCGTCGGCGCGCCCGCGGCGGTCCGCGCGGCGACCCTGGCCGGTTACGGGGCCCGGCCCTGTCTGCGAGGGCTGTGGCTCGCCCGCTGCGACACGCTGACCCGTCTCGCCGACCGGCTCGGTGACGACAGCGCTCTGCCGCTGCTGCGTGCGCAACTGGCCCGCGCCTGGGAGGCGATCCTGTTGGAGCGGATCACCGACTTTCCCGAGGACCCGGACGAGGCATGGTCTTGACCCGCGGGCCCGGTGGAGCCCGGCCGCGCAGTTCCCCGCGCCCTCAATCCTGGGGCGCGGGGAACTGCGCAATCTTTTAGGGGCGCGGGGAACGGCGCGCTCAGCCCCCACCGCACGCGCAGACGCATATCCGCACCCAGTGGAACGCCCCGTCACCCCTGCACAAGCACCACGCACGACTCGCCCGGCAACCCGAGCACCCCGTCCTCGCCGGGCAGTTCCACCGGCTCCCACGCCGCAAGCACCCGCGCCTGCCGGGCGCCCAGCGGAATCGCCGCCCGCTCCTTGCCGAAGTTCACGGCCACCCGGACGTCACCGCGGCGGAAGGCGAGCCAGCGGGCACGCTCGTCGAACGCGACCTTCACGTCTGTGAGATCGGGGTCGGTGAGGTCGGCCTGGGCGTGCCGCAGGGCGATGAGTTCGCGGTACCAGCCGAGCACGCGCGCGTGGTCCCCGTCCTCCGGCTCGGACCAGTCGAGACAGGACCGGTCGCGGGTGGCGGGGTCCTGCGGGTCCGGGATGTCCTCCTCGGCCCACCCGTGCGCCCCGAACTCCCGTCGCCTGCCCCGGCGTACGGCGTCCGCGAGCTCCGGGTCCGTGTGGTCCGTGAAGAACTGCCAGGGCGTGCCCGCGGCCCACTCCTCGCCCATGAACAGCATCGGCGTGAACGGTCCGGTGAGGGTCAGCGCGGCCGCGCAGGCCAGCAGACCGGGGGAGAGGGAGGCCGAGAGCCGGTCGCCCAGGGCACGGTTGCCGATCTGGTCGTGGGTCTGCGAGTAGCCGAGCAGCCGGTGCCCGGCGACCCGCGCGCGGTCCAGCGGGCGCCCGTGCCGCCGGCCCCGGAAGCTTGAGTACGTGCCGTCGTGGAAGTAGCCCGCCGTCAGCGTCTTCGCCACCGCCGCGAGCGGGGAACGGCCGAAGTCCGCGTAGTAGCCCTGTGTCTCACCGGTCAGCGCGGTGTGCAGCGCGTGATGGAAGTCGTCGTTCCACTGCGCGTGCAGACCGAGCCCGTTCTCCTTGCGGGGTGTGATCAGCCGCGGATCGCCCAGGTCCGACTCGGCGACGAGGAACAGCGGCCGGTCCAGCTCTCCGGAGAGGGCGTCCACGGCGGCCGACAGCTCCTCCAGGAAGTGGCACGCGCGCGTGTCGTACAGCGCGTGCACCGCGTCCAGGCGCAGCCCGTCGAGCCGGTAGTCGCGCAGCCAGGAGAGCGCGCTGCCCAGCAGGAAGGCGCGCACCTCGTCCGAACCGGCCGCGTCCAGGTTCACGGCCGAACCCCAGGGCGTGTGGTGCGTGTCCGTGAAGTACGGCCCGAACGCCGGCAGGTAGTTACCGGACGGCCCCAGATGGTTGTGCACCACGTCCAGGACGACGCCGAGCCCGAGCTCGTGCGCCCGGTCGACGAACCGCTTCAGGGCCTCCGGGCCGCCGTAGGGCTCGTGCACGGCCCACAGCGACACCCCCTCGTACCCCCATCCGTGCCGCCCCGGGAACGGGCACAGTGGCATCAACTCGACGTGTGTCACTCCCAGTTCCACCAGGTGGCCGAGCCGCTCGGCGGCCGCGTCCAGCGTGCCCTCACGGGTGTACGTGCCCACGTGCAGCTCGTACAGTACGGCGCCCGGCAGCCCGCGCCCGGCCCATTCGGCGCGCCAGGCGTACCGCTCCTGGTCGACGACCGCGCTCAGGCCGTCCGGTCCGTCCGGCTGACGGCGGGAGCGCGGATCGGGCAGCACCGGACCGTCGTCCACCGCGAACCCGTACCGCGTGCCGTCTCGCGCCTCGGCCTCTCCCGTCCACCACCCCGGGCGCTCGGGATCGGGCCCCAACGCGCGCGTGGTGTCCGCGCAGTGGAGCGTCATGCGGTCGGCCTGTGGTGCCCACACCTCGAACTGCACGGACGGTTCTCCCTCGTCTGCTCACCGTGACCTCGCCGGTCCCATGGTGCGCCAAACGAGATCAATTCACCTTCGAATCCTTCCGATCGGACGACGATCCGCCTGACCGGACGGCGGAAACACACCGGAACGGTGTCGGAAAGAGGCCGGAAAGGCGCCTGAAAGGCGTCGGAAACCGGCCGCGCCCGGTGAGCGCACTGCGCTGAAGTGCTGCGTTTTCTGGACACTCCGGCCGTGCTGCCAGACAATCAGCAGCGTGACGTCGTCCTCGGAGTTCCACACCTATCCCGCTCCCGCGAGGCTGTCGGACGCCGAGCGGGACAGGACGCTGAAGGCGCTGCGGGAGGGTGCCGCCCTGGGGAGGCTCTCGCACGACACGTTCCTCCTGCGGATGGAACTCGCCTTCGCCGCCCGCACCGCGGACGAACTCGCCGCGCTCACCGCCGACCTGCGCACCGAGAGCCGCTGGTCGCGACTGCTGTTCGGCACGGTCGAGGCGATCTCCGGATTCAACGTCCGGCTGCGCCGGGCCTGGCAGGCCGAGCGGCTGCCCAAGCTGCTGCTGCCCAGGCCCGAGAACCGGTACCCGCTGCGGATAGGCCGCGACCCTGCCAGCGGCCTGCGGCTCAGCCACGAGACGGTGTCCCGGGTGCACGCCGAACTCACCCGCCAGGGCGGCCTGTGGGTGCTGCGCGACCTCGGCTCGACCAACGGCACGGCCGTGAACGGGCGGCGGGTGATCGGCGCCGCCGTCGTCCAGGTCGGCGACCAGGTCAGTTTCGGCCGGATGGTGTTCCGGCTCGCGGCGGACTAGGTGGACCGGGCGGACCGGGCGGACCGGACCTGAGGCCCGGGACCCGAGACCGGCCACCCCGATCCGCGTGTCCGGGACCCGCCGACGGAACCGCCGCCTCCGCCGAAGGGGCCGACGGACGGAACCGCCGACTCCGCCCGAAGACCCGGCGAGCGTGCATATTTCTATCGTGCACCGGTGTTGACGGCGCCTCCACGGCCGTGACTCACTGTGCGTACACCATGCACACCAAGTGACCCGGTGGTTACTCGTTGCGGAGGTAAGACCCTGCCGCCACTCCTCCGCTACCCGTCCGTCGACGAACTGGGCCTCCGGGCCGCCGCCCTCGTGGACCGCCGCCCACGGGACGCCCGGCTGCGCCGGGTCGGCACCTCCCGGGCCGGACTCCCGCTGCGGCTGCTGTCCGTCGGACACGGCAGCCGCCAGGTCCTCGTCGTCGCGGGCCCCCATGCCAACGAACCGGTCGGCGGCGCCACCGTCCTGCGGCTGGCCGAACGGGCCCTGGCCGACCCCCGGCTGTGCGACGGCGCCGACGTGACCTGGAACCTCCTGCTGTGCCTGGACCCCGACGGCTCGCGCCGCAACGAGGGCTGGCTGTCGGGCCCGTACACACTCGGCCACCACTTCCGGAACTTCTTCCGGCCCGGCTTCATGGAGCAGCCCGAATGGCTGCCCGACGGCGCGGCGGGGGCCGCACTGCCGGAGACCCGCGCCCTGCTCGCCCTCCAGGACGAACTGCGGCCCTTCTTCCAGTGCTCCCTGCACGGCGTCGACGTGGGCGGCGGCTTCGTCGAACTCACCCGCGACCTGCCCGGCATGGCGCCCCGCCTCGCGCAGATCGCGACACGCTTCGACATCCCGCTCGAACTCGCCCCGTACGACACGCTGTACTGGCCCACGCTGGGGCCGGCGGTCTACCGGATCCCGCCCCCGCGACGCGGCGACCTGGCCGCGGCCATCACGGAGGCGGCGGTCGAGTCCACCTGGTTCCACCCGCATCCGTACGGAACGGTGACCGCGGTCGTCGAGGCCCCCATGTGGGGTGTGGCGGCCGTGCAGGACCCCTCGGCGCCCGCCGACACCGAGGACGCGCTGAGGGCCGTCACCCGGACGCTGCGCCGCGACACGGTCCTTCTCCAGGAACTGCTGGCCCGGATCCGCCCCTGCCTCGGCACGGCCGGGGACGTGGACCGCCTCCTCGCCCCCGTCGACGACTACGTTCTGGTCTGCCCCGGCATCGCCGACTCCTGGGATCCCGACACGGGACCGGGTACGGACGCCGACGGCGCCGCCCGCCCGCTGCCGCCGCTCGCCACGTCCGGGCTGACCGCGCTGCGCATCTCCGCCCGCCGGATAGCGCTGCGCACGGCGGGGCTGCTGCACCAGCTGGTGACCGCCACCGGACAGGACCCGTACGGCGCGACGGCCGACCTCGACCGGCTCATCGACGCGTGGTGCGCGGACTACCACGACGGCCACGGGGCGCGCTGGATCCCGGTCGCGCGGCAGGCCGAGTACCAGACGCGGGTGGTGCTCGCCGCGTTCGACCTGGCCCGCCACCGCGGTCCCGTACCGGGGCCGGCGGCGCGTCCGCTCGGTATGCCCGCGACGAGGGCCGAAGTGCCGTTCGAGTGAGTCGGGGTGGGCCCGGAGGCCCGACGTGCCGATGCACAGGCAATGACGAACAACCGAAAAGCGACCGCGGCGGTACGGGCCCTTCTGCTCGCCGCCTGCGCGCTCCTCCTGGCCGGGCCGGTGCAGGCCCGGGCGGCGGTGCTCCCGGAGCCGCCGTCCGGCGACTGGCTCTACGTGACCGTCGCCCGCGGCGAGCCCGGTTCCGACTCCGGTTCCGGCTCCGGCTCCGGTTCCGGCGACATCCGGGGCACGCTCCTGCTCTGCGACCCGCCCAGGGGACACGCGCAGGCCCCACGCGCCTGTGAGGAGCTCAGGGCCGCGCACGGCGACGTCGGCCGGATCCCCCTCAAGGACACCTTCTGCCCGATGGTCTACGCGCCGGTGTCCGCCTCGGCGCGCGGCCAGTGGGGCGGCCGTGCGGTCACGTACCAGGAGACGTTCGCCAACTCCTGTGTGATGACGGCGCGGACGGGAGCCGTGTTCCCCCTGCCGCACGGACCGCACCGGTCGTACTGACCGCGCCTGTCGCACGAACCGCACCGGTCGTACTGACCGCGTCGGCCGCCGGTTCCGTCCGCGCACGTCCGCGCGGGACGGTCCGGCCGGAGTCTCACGGCGCCCCGTCCCGGGCGTGCCGCGCCGCGGCCAGCACCGTGCGGCTCTGGTGCTCGACCTGGTGCTCCAGAGGCACCCAGCGCGCCCGGAAGCGCTGGGCGAAGGCCTCGCTCCAGGACCCGACCAGGTGCTCCAGGGCGGGCGCGGCACGGTCGTCGGCCTCCCGCAGGACCCGCAGGAGCATCGCCGCGGCCCGCAGCGGGAGCCGGCGGCCGAACGCGTCCACGCTGCCCACGTGCGCCATCGTGGTGTCCGCGGGCGGCGGCCGGACCCAGTCGCCGGCCAGCCCGGGAACCAGTTCCAGCGCCCACTTGGCGGCACGCAGCAGTGGCCCGGCGGGGCCGGGGAGCCGCGGCAGCGCCTCGACGAGGACGTCCTCGACCTGGCCCGCGTCCTGCCGGAGCCTGCGTGCCAGGCGCCGCATCGCCGCCGCCGGCGCGGGATGCGGCGTCGGATCGTCCACCAGGTCGCTGGCCCACATCGGCACCTCGACGACCGCGGTCAGGCCGCCGTACAGATGGGCGCGGTACCAGGTGCTCTGCCGGGCGTCGTCCGGCATGCTCAGGTGCGCGAGGTCCGTGCCGGGCGCGGGCATCACATGCACCCCGGGCCCGGAGGCCGGCCAGCCGGCGGCGTCCGAGGCGCCCGTCTCGACCGGGATGTTCAGTTCCGCCGCGGACTTGGCGAACGGCTCGGCCAGGCCCGGGATGTCCTTCGTGAGCTGCACCCAGCTGCCGCCGAGGTCGGTGCCGTGGAGCGTCACCTGGAGGTAGGGGCGGAGTTCGTCGATGACCCGGAAGAGGGCCAGGGTCTCGGGCGGCAGCCGGTCGGGCGGCAGCACAGACGGTGACCACTCGGGCTGCTCGGGTCCGGCCGGGCGGAAGAAGCCGAGGTGGTAGTCGAGCAGGGTGCGCGGCGCCGGAGTCACATGGAGGCTGGCGCCGTCGGGGTCCGCGCAGAGCAGGAAGTGCCAGGACGTGTCGGCCCGCAACCGCCGCTCACGCACGACCCGTTCGGCCAGTGCCAGCAGGGTGGAGCCGCCGGTGGGCTCGTTGGCGTGGGCGCCCGCGACGACCAGCACCGCGCGCTCTGCACGGCCCACGGACAGCAGGTACAGGGGTCGGCCGGCGCGCGAGGCACCGATCTGTCTGAGGCAGCACAGGCCCGGCCGATGGGCCGCCAGAGCCCCGGCGGAGCGTTCGAGTTCGGTCACACTGGGGTAGCGCAGCTCCGGCAGGAGACTCACCCCCGACTTGGTCCGCTCGGCGTCGCAATCCGCAGTACTCCACGGACTGGATGAACTGTCAAGTACGCGAAGGGGCGCCTCCGGGGAGCGCCCAGCAGCACTTACGGGTGTCCGGGGCGGCGATGTCACCCCGGACGCCGGTCGCGACCGGCACCAGTACCCCGGCGGCGCCCGTCAGCCGCCGGACACGGGATCGTCTCCCGCCCGCTCCAGCAGCACCACGGGCAACCGTCCGAAAAGCGCCTCCACGCGTGCGTGCCCCGTGAACTCCCGGCCGGGGGTGAGCAGATCGGTCCAGCGTCCCGGGGGCAGCGGCAGTTCGGTGTCGCGCCAGCCGCCCTCCTCCGCCAGGCGCAGCGACAGCCGGGAGACGGCCGTGACCACCTCTCCGGAGCGCGCGAACGCCAGACAGTGCGCGGCCCCAGGGCCGTGCGCGGGCAGCGGCTCGTACGCGGCGGACTCGCCGAACACGGCGGGGCGCCGCCGTCGCAGCCGCAGGGCGGCCGTCGTGAGCAAGGCCTTCTCGGCGGACAGCCCGGACAGCCCGGACAGCCCGGACAGCCCGGACAGCCCGGAGAGACCGGAGAGGTCGGACAGGCCGCCCGAGCCCTCCGAACCCTCCACGCCCTCCGCGTCCTCAGCGTCCTCCGGAGGGAAACGCACGGGCCGCCGGTTGTCCGGGTCGACCAGCGCCCGGTACTCGGCCTCCGTGCCCTGGTACAGGTCCGGCACCCCCGGCATCGTCAGATGGACGAGGGCCGCCCCGAGGACGTTCGCCCGCACGTACGGCTCCAGCGAGGCCCTGAACTCGGCGACGAGCCGGCCGGGCACCCCGCACGGGCCCGCCTTCAGGAAGGCCGCCACGGCCTCCTCGTACGCGGGATCCTGCTCGGTCCACGCCGTGGCGAGGCCCGCCTCCCTGATGTGTTTCAGCAGGGCGCCCTGAAGCCGTTCGCCGTCCGCGGGGCCGAGTCCGACGGCGGTCTGCCAGGCGGCCCAGGCCACCTGCGGATCCGGCGCGCCCACCCCCTCGGCGGCCGTCCGCCCGGTCACCTCGGCGAGCAGGTCGGCCCAGCGCGAGGGGGCCTGGGTGAGCACGGAGACCGCGGCCCGGACGTCGGCGCTGCGCTTCGTGTCGTGCGTCGACAGCACGGTGCCGGTGGCGGGCCAGTCGCGCTGCACGCGCGCGCAGTACGTGTGGAAGTCCTCAGGGGACACCGCGGGCGACCCCGGTTCGCCGCCCACCTCGGTCGCCGACAGCAGCGGTACGTACCGGTAGAACGCCGTGTCCTCCACGGACTTGGCCCGCAGCGCCGACGCGAGCTGGGCGAACCGGGCCCGGAACGCCGCGAACCCGGGGCCCTCACCGACCCGGCCCAGCACCAGATCCCGTACGAGATCGACGACGTGGGCCTCCTCGGGGACCTTGAAGGCCTGCTTGGCCTCCTCCGCGGCCTCCTCGGTGACGACCGACGCGGCGTCCCCGGAGGTGTAGGGCCGGTAGACCTCAAGCCGGACGAGCAGCTCCCGCAGCGCGGTGCGCAGGGCCCAGGGGGCGCGGTCGCGCAGCGCCGGGTCCGCGGACGTGCGGCACAGCCGGTCCGCCTCGCGGGTGAGCCGGTCGACCTCGGCGGCCAGCTCGTGGTGGACCACCTTGTACGCGGCCCGCCGCACGGTCGCCTCCCAGACGCCCCCGCGGTCGGCCTGGGGGGCCGCGAACCGCCGGTACTGGCCGAGGAGTTCACCGGCGCCCGCCGGGTCCGTGAAGACGCCGTCGATGTGCCGCAGCGCGTCGTAGCCGGTGGTGCCCGCGACCGGCCAGGCGGCGGGCAGCGGCTCGCCGTCCGCGAGGATCTTCTCCACCACGGTCCAGCGTCCGCCCGTCGCCTCGTGGAGACGCCGCAGATACGCGTCCGGGTCGGCGAGGCCGTCCGGGTGGTCGATCCGCAGCCCGTCGACCACGCCCTCGTCCAGCAGCTGAAGGATCTTGGCGTGGGTGGCCGTGAAGACCTCCGGTTCCTCGACGCGCACCCCGATGAGCTCCGAAATGCTGAAGAACCGCCGGTAGTTCAGCTCGGTGCGGGCCAGCCGCCACCAGGCGAGCCGGTACCACTGCGCGTCCAGCAGCTCGGGAAGCGGCAGGTCCGCGGTGCCGGCCCGCAGCGGGAACGCGTGGTCGTGGTAGCGCAGGACGTCCCCGTCGACCACCAGGGCGCCGGTCTCCGCGCCCAGCGGCTGCCCGAGCACCGGCAGCAGGACGCGCCCGCCCTGGGCGTCCCAGTCGATGTCGAACCAGCGCGCGTACGGCGAGTCGGGGCCCTCGCGCAGCACCTCCCACAGGGGGTGGTTGTGGCGGGGGGACATCGCCATGTGGTTCGGCACGATGTCGAGGACGAGGCCCAGGCCGTGTTCGCGGGCGGTACGGGACAGGGCGCGCAGGCCTTCCTCGCCGCCGAGTTCCTCCCGCACGCGCGCGGGGTCCACGACGTCGTAGCCGTGCCCCGAGCCCGGTACGGCCTCCAGGACGGGCGACAGATGCAGATGCGAGACGCCGAGCCCGGCCAGGTAGGGGACGGCCTGCTCGGCCGCGCTGAAGGGGAACTCCGGCTGGAGTTGCAGGCGGTAGGTGGCGGTCGGCGCGGCAGGTGTCATGAAGACTTACGTACCCGGCCGGCGCCGTTTCGTGTCTCCCGACACGCTGCCGCTCCGCGGGGGCTGCCGTTTGTAGGTGCGGGTTGCAGGTGCGGGCCCGCCGTGGCTGAGCGCGCGGTTCCCCGCGCCCCCCATCAGGGGCGCGGGGAACCGCGCAATCTTTGCCTTCAGGGGCGCGGGGAACGGCGCGGCCGGCCCCCACCCGTAAACGGCACCCCGTGCGGAGCGCTACGCCGGTCGCTGGAGGACCATCATGCTGCGGTCCACCATCGACAGGCTGTCACCGGCCTGAACCTTCGCCCCGGTCCCGGGGGCAACCCCCGCGGACCGGCCCGTGTCGACGATCACCTGCCACTGCCGCCCATGATTGACCGGCACCACGAAGTCCAGCGTCTTCGCCGAGGCGTTGAACAACAGCAGGAACGAGTCGTCGGTGATCCGCTCCCCGCGAGGCCCCGGCTCCGAGATGGCGTTGCCGTTGAGGAACACCGACAGCGCCCGCGACTGCGTGGAGTCCCAGTCGTCCTGGGTCATCTCCTCACCCGCCGGGGTGAACCAGGCGATGTCCGACAGCTCGTCGTGGGTGCCCTCCACGGGCCGCCCGTGGAAGAACCGGCGCCGCCGGAACACCGGATGCTCGCGCCGCAGCCACACCATCGCGCGGGTGAACTCCAGCAACTCGCTGCCGTCCTCGGGCCACGGCACCCAGGCCAGCTCCCCGTCCTGGCAGTACGCGTTGTTGTTGCCCCCCTGCGTACGCGCGAACTCGTCGCCGTGGCTGAGCATCGGCACGCCCTGCGAGAGCAGCAGGGTCGCGGTGAAGTTGCGCATCTGGCGCCCGCGCAGTTCCAGGACCTCCGGGTCGTCGGTGTCGCCCTCGGCCCCGCAGTTCCACGAGCGGTTGTGGCTCTCGCCGTCGCGGTTGTCCTCGCCGTTCGCCTCGTTGTGCTTCTCGTTGTACGACACCAGGTCGTGCATCGTGAAGCCGTCGTGGCAGGTGACGAAGTTGATGGAGGCCAGCGGGCGCCGCCCGTCGTCCTGGTAGAGGTCCGAGGACCCGGTCAGCCGGGACGCGAACTCGGCGAGCGTCTGCGGCTCGCCCCGCCACATGTCCCGTACGGTGTCGCGGTACTTGCCGTTCCACTCGGTCCACAGGGGCGGGAAGTTGCCCACCTGGTAGCCGCCCTCGCCGACGTCCCAGGGCTCGGCGATCAGCTTCACCTGGGAGACCACGGGGTCCTGCTGGACCAGGTCGAAGAACGACGACAGCCGGTCCACCTCGTGGAACTGCCGGGCCAGGGTCGCCGCCAGATCGAAGCGGAACCCGTCGACGTGCATCTCGGTGACCCAGTACCGCAGCGAGTCCATGATCATCTGGAGCACGTGCGGGGACCGCATGAGCAGGGAGTTGCCCGTGCCCGTGGTGTCCATGTAGTAGGTCGGGTCGTCCATCAGCCGGTAGTACGAGGCGTTGTCGAGCCCCTTGAAGGACAGCGTCGGGCCGAGGTGGTTGCCCTCGGCGGTGTGGTTGTAGACCACGTCGAGGATGACCTCGATACCGGCCTCGTGCAGCGCGCGGACGGCCGACTTGAACTCCAGGACCTGCTGTCCGCGGTCGCCCCAGGACGCGTACGCGTTGTGAGGGGCGAAGAAGCCGATCGTGTTGTAGCCCCAGTAGTTGTTGAGGCCCATGTCGACCAGACGATGGTCGTTCACGAACTGGTGAACGGGCATCAGTTCGAGTGCCGTGACACCCAGTTCGGTCAGGTGTTCGATGATCGCCGGGTGGGCGAGGGCCGCGTACGTGCCGCGCAGCTCCTCGGGCAGCCCGGGGTGCCGCATCGTCAGGCCCTTCACATGGGCCTCGTACAGCACGGTGTGGTGGTACTCCGTGCGCGGGCGCCGGTCGTCGCCCCAGTCGAAGTACGGATTGACCACCACGGAGCTCATCGTGTGGGGTGCCGAGTCCAGGTCATTGCGCTTGCCCGGCGACTTGAAGTGGTAGCCGTACACCTCCTCGCCCCATTCGATGCTGCCGCTTATGGCCTTCGCGTACGGGTCGAGCAGCAGCTTCGCCGAATTGCAGCGCTGCCCCCGCTCCGGCTCGTACGGACCGTGCACACGGAAGCCGTACCGCTGGCCCGGCATGACGCCGGGCAGATACGCGTGCCGTACAAACGCGTCGGTCTCGCGCAGCTCTATCGCCGCCTCCGAGCCGTCGTCGTGCAGCAGACACAGCTCGATCCGGTCCGCGGCCTCCGAGAAGACCGCGAAATTCGTGCCGGCGCCGTCGTACGTGGCACCGAGTGGGTACGCCTGTCCAGGCCAGACCTGCATGGATGCAACTCTTCCAGTTGTGCGACGTCGCAGAGGGCGACTCCCGCCCGAGTGTCCCCGAAACTGATGGAACCACCTAGGACTTACCTCCCTCTTACCGGTCGACCAGTGCATACGCGGTATGCCGAACCAGTGGAACTCGATCGACTCCTAGAGATACAGGGGGAGTAGGGGGAAATGTGCGCACAATAGTGCACCGCCATCTGGGCAAGGTGGTGGCGGGCGCGGCCATAGCGGTCGCAGGGACGGCCGTGATGGTCGGGATCACCCTGCCGGGCTCGGCGGGCGCCGACGACTCCGGCGGCCAGGGGACGGGCCGGACCGCCCAGGCGGCGGGGCAGGCCGGGGAGCAGGGCCAGGGGCAGGGCGCCGTGCAGCCGGGTGTCGTCGAGCAGGCTCCGGCCGAGGGCGACAAGGGCAAGGGGCGCGACCCGCTCACCGACGACGAGACCGAGCGGGTCGAGAAGCTCGCCCTGGACCGTCAGCTCCTGCGCAGCAGCGAGAACGTGGAGGGCGAGAAGGGGCCGCAGCGGATCACCGTCGACCTCTCCGAGCCCGAGGCGAGCGAACTGGACGACCCGAACGCGCCGCGCCGCGCCGAGGTGTCGTTCTACGACTACAAGGACGACTCGCTCGTCACCAGGACGGTGAACCTCGACACCGGCAAGGTCGAGTCGACCGACACCCAGCACGGCGTCCAGCCGCCGCTCAGCCGCGCCGAGACCGTCGAGGCCGCGCAGCTCCTGATCGCCGACCGGCTGGGTGCCGGACTGAAGGCCGACTACAAGGACGCGACCGGGAAGGAGCTGACCACTCCCGACCAGCTGATGCTCAACAGCATGGTCTTCCGGGCGAACTCCGGCACGCCGGCCGCCCTCGCGGACTGCGGCGAGCACCGCTGCCTGCGGCTCTTCGTGAAGATCAAGAACGGGTCCTGGATCGACAGCCGTGACCTGGTGGTCGACCTCAGCGCCCGCAAGGTCGCCAAGGTCGGCTGAGTCTTCCCGGTCCACCGGCCTCCCTCCGTAGGGACAGTCGACTTCGCCGACCTCACTTCACCTTTCCCACTTTCCTGCTTGTGCAAGGGAGTCATTTCTTCATGCGCCTGAACAGAATCAGCCGCGCCCGCAGGCGGACGGCGGCGGGCCTCTCGGTGGCCGCCCTGGCCGTCGGCGTCACGACGGCCGCGGGACCGGCCGTCGCCGAGACCAGGGCCGCCCCCGCGGCCGCTGCCGCCGCCGACTGCAGCGCGGCGTACAAGATCGAGCAGAAGCTCGCCACCGGCACCACCTGGACGATGTGCTGGCACTACGAGAGCGAGGCCGGGCTCGTCCTGGAGAACGTCTCGTACCAGCCCAAGGGCGAGGCCGCCCCCATCCGGGTCCTGACGAGCGCGAAGCTCGCCCAGATCCACGTGCCCTACGACGACGGCTCGGTCGAGTACGACGACCTCACGGGCGCCGGTTTCGGACAGGGCCTGATGAACATGGCCCCCGGCGAGTGTCCCGGCGGCACCATCAAGACCGTCAAGGTCCCGGACTCCTGGGACCCGGAGCACCCGGACGTCAAGGGCCTGTGCACCACGACCCGCTCGCGCGGCCACGCCTACCGCATGCAGGGCGACTCGGCGAGCAAGGTCTTCCAGCAGCAGGGCAAGGACCTGCTCGTCTACACGGTCAACCAGGTCGGCTGGTACGAGTACATAACCGAGTGGCGCTTCCAGGACGACGGCACCATCAACATGAACGTCGGCGCCACCGGCAGCCTCTCGCCCGGTGACTACGACGCCGGCGACGGCCGCGGCTGGCCGATCGGCAAGGGCGCCAGGTCGTACGCCACCAGCCACAGCCACAACGTCTTCTGGCGGCTCAACTTCGGCCTCGACGGCACCTCCAAGAACAAGATCGAGCAGTACGACTCCGTGGTCAGCCCGCCGGCCGCCGGCGGCGAGGCCCCGCGCAACAAGACCACCCGCACGAAGATCACCAAGGAACTCGCGGGCGACGCCAAGAACATGCGCTGGTGGCGCGTGGTCAGCACGACCGGCAAGAACAAGGACGAGCACGCCCGTTCGTACGAGTTCGTGCCGGGCGCCACCTCGAAGTACCCGGGCCGCGCTTTCACCAAGCACGACATGTACTTCACCGAGTACAAGAAGTGCGAACAGTTCGCCAGCAACAACCTCCGCAACTGCGGTACCGGAGGCGGTAAGTCCGTCGACAAGTGGGTCAACGGACAGGCCCTCACGCACCCCGTGGGCTGGGTGAACATCGGCTTCCACCACGTCGCCCGGGACGAGGACCAGCAGCCCATGCCGGTCCACTGGCAGGGCTTCTCGATGGCCCCGCGGGACGTCACCGCTATGAATCCGCTCACTCCGCCGGAGCTGGCCGACCAGAACGGGCAAGTACAAGGCGGTAGTTGAGAAACGACCTGTCCATCCGGCTGCACCGCCCGCCGCTCCCGGAGTACCCTTCCTTGATCGTTGGCTGGGGGAGTGCTCGGGGGAGCGGAAGGCGGTGTGCGGGTGGGGTCCGGAGGGCTGGAGTTGCCCCCTGGTGACGGCGGTCACGAGGGGAGCTCCGCAGATGCCCCACCGGGAGCGGTGTCCCTCGCCCGTCCGATGGAGATCGGCGCGGAGCTGGACTGGGGCGCCGAAGCCTGGGGTGAGGTGCGTACGCGCGCCCAGCGGGCCGGCCGGGCCTACATCTGGCTGAACCTCGTCGAACAGCGGCTGCGCGCGGTCGTGGCCGCTGTTCTGCGCCCGATCTACGAACCCGTGCACGGCGAGGACGACTGGGTGGTCGCCGCCGCCGGACCCGCCGGCCAGGAATGGGTCCAGCGTGCCGTCGCCGTACGTGAAGTCAGCCGTCGCAAGGGCTACTTGCTCGACCCCGCCGACGACAACGTCCTGAGCTTCCTCACCCTGCCGCAGCTGCGCGAGCTGATGGTGCAGCACTGGCCGTGCTTCGAGCCGTACTTCGACGAGCGCCGGGACGTCGAACTCGCCCTGGACGAGCTGGAAGTCACCCGCAACGTCGTCTCGCGGAACAGGGCCCTGTCCGAGGCCGTCCTCGCCCAGGCGGAGCGCGCCTCCGCGAAGCTCCTGGAGATCCTCGGCGCGGGCAGCGACGTGCCGTCCGCCCGCCGGCTGCCCGTCGACGCCGTCGAGAACCTGGTCGGCGACCGCTACGCGGACGTGGTGGCCGTGCACTCGGACCGGGTGCGGCTGCTGAGGCAGTTCCCCGCCGAGGACTTCTTCGGCGGCTCCCGGCGCCTCGACGCGATCGGTATCGGCCTGAACCTCCTCGTGCAGAACTTCTCGGGGCGCAGGCTCGTGCGGCTGGCCGAGTCCGGCTGCCGTACCCGGCTGCTGTTCCTCAACCCCGCGTCCAGCGCCGTGAAGCGACGCGAGCGGGAACTGGGGATAAAGCGGGGCGAGTTGAGCCGTTCCGTGGAGATGAACATCCTGCACATGCGCCGGGTCAGGGCCCGGCTGCGCGACCCCGGCGCCTTCGAGATCCAGGTCTACGACGAGACGCCCCGCTTCACGGCGTACCTCGTGGACGGGGACGGCTCGGACGGTGTGGCGGTCGTGCAGTCGTATCTGCGGCGCACCCGCGGGATGGAGGCGCCGGTGCTCGTCCTGCGCGGCGGAGGGCGCGTCCTGAAGCCGGACGACGCGGGCGAGGACGGGCTCTTCGGGACGTATCGCGAGGAGTTCGAGGTGGCCTGGGCGGATTCGCGGCCTGTGTCCTGACCGGTCCCGTTCCCCGGGTGATGGGCCGACCGGTAAGCGGAACGCGGTCCTCGGATTGTCAGTGGCCCATGGCATCGTGGAGATCACTGGGGGAACGCACCACGAAGAAGGGGGCCGGCATGGCTTGGCACGGGGAGCTGCTGATCGGCTTCGACCTGGAGACGACCGGGACCGATCCGCGCGAGGCGCGCATCGTCACCGGAGCGGTGATAGAGGTCCGCGGCGGGGAGCCCGCCGGGCACCGGGAGTGGCTCGCCGACCCGGGGGTCGAGATCCCGGCGGACGCGGTCGCGGTGCACGGGATCAGCAACGAGAGAGCGGCGGCCGAGGGCAGCCCCGCCGACCGGGTGGCCGACGCGATCGCCTCGGTGCTCGTCGCCTACTGGCAGGCGGGCGTCCCGGTCGTGGCGTACAACGCGGCCTTCGACCTGACCCTGCTCTCCGCCGAACTGCGGAGGTACGGACTGCCGTCGCTGCGCGAGCGGCTCGGCGGTGCCGAACCGGGGCCGGTCATCGATCCGTACACGATCGACCGCTCGGTGGACCGCTACCGCCGCGGCAAGCGGAATCTCGAAGCGGTCTGCGCGGAGTACGGTGTTCCGCTCGACTCCGCCCATGACGCCTCGGCGGACGCGCTGGCCGCGGGTCGGCTGGCCACCGCGATAGCCGTCCGGCATCCGAAGGTGGCCGCGCTCGGTCCGGCGGAGCTGCATCGCCGCCAGATCGAGTGGTACGCGGAGTGGGCGGCGGACTTTCAGAGCTTTCTGCGGCGCAAGGGGGACGCCGAGGCCGTGGTGGACGGGGTGTGGCCCGTGCGGGACCTCGCTGGCGCCTCCGGCGTCAGGTGAGGGCGGATGCCTCCGGCATCAGGTGACGTCTGAGGTGAGCTGCGGGTCGGTGGGGGCTGGTCGCGCCCGCGCGGCCGAGCCGCTGATGTCACGGCCCCGATCCCCTGACGGCGCGCTGCGCGCGGCCTTGGCCGTCCGTGCTCGGTGGGCGCGTTCTATTGCCTGGCCCCAATAGGTGCCGGTGACGAGCAGGGTCGCGCCCAGGCCTGTGAGCAGGGTGAAGTGGTCGCCGGCCAAGGCGATTCCCACGGCCGCGGCCCAGATCGGCTCGGTGCCCAGCAGGAGGCTGGCGCGGCTGGCCGAGGTGCGCTGGACGGCCCAGGTCTGCGCGAGGAAGGCGAACACGCTGCAGAACAGGGCCAGATAGAGCAGCTGGGCCCAGCCCGCCGCGCCGACGTCGACGAGGGTGGGCAGATCGCCGGACGCGGGGATCAGGAACAGCCCCGTCCCGACGAGGGTCTGCACGGTGGTCAGCCGCAGCGGCCGGATCGCGCGGCCCACGGTGAGCCGGCCGACGAGCGCGACATGCCCGGCGCGTATCACCGCGGCGCCGAGCATCAGCAGGTCGCCGAGACGGGGCGCGTGAAAACCGTTGCCCGACATCAGGAGGCCGACGGCCAGCAGACAGACACCGGCGGCGGCGTAGAAGGCGGGAGGCAGGCCGCCGCCGCGGCCGGAGCGGTCCAGCAGCGGGGTGATCACGATGGTCAGACTGATGATGAGTCCCGCGTTGGCGGCGCTGGTGTGCGCGACGCCGTACGTCTCCACGACGAGGATGGCCGCCTGGGTGACGCCCAGGGGCACACCGATCCGGATCTCGTCGCGGGTCCACGGGCCGGACCTGCGGTCGGCCGCGACCAGGCCGAGACAGGCGACGGCGGACAGGGCGTACCGCGCGAACAGCACCACCAGGACGGGCAGCACGGCGGTCGCCGTCTGGGCGGAGAGATAGCTGGAACCCCAGACGAGGGCGACGAGGAGGAGTACCGCATCGGTACGGCGGGCATCAGGCACGCGCTCACCCTGCCCTCTCACGACCCTGAAGCAAAGAGCCAACTTCTAAAACGATCCTTTAGCATCACTACATCGGAAGGAAGGCTGACAGAGGGCCGGGAGGAGGGCCGAGGGCATGGACGAACGGCAGCTGAGGATCCTGCGTGAGCTGGGCGAACTGGGCAGTGTCACGGCGGTCGCCGACGCGCTGCTGGTCACCCCCTCGGCGATCTCCCAGCAACTGAGGCTGCTGCAGCGCGCGATCCCCGTACCGCTCACCGAGCGTCAGGGGCGGCGGCTGGTCCTCACGGACGCCGGGCAGGCCCTGGCAGGTGCGGCGATCGAGGTGGAGACGGCGCTGGAGCGGGCCCGGCACACCGTGGAGGAGTTCGTCGACCGGCCGGACGGCGAGGTGTCGGTGGCGGCCTTCCACAGCGGGGGTTCGGCGTTCTTCCCCCTGCTGCTTCGGGCACTGGCCGCACCCGGCAGCCCTCGCCTGTCCCTCGCCGACGCGGACGTGACACAGGACGACTTCCCGCCGCTGACCCGGGAGTACGACCTCGTGCTCGCCCACCGTCTCGAACACACCCCGGGATGGCCGAGGACGGTCACCGCCACGACGCTGTTGCGCGAACCGCTCGACGTGGCCATGCCCGCCGACCATCCGCTGGCCGTCAAACGGCGGCTCACCCCGCTCGACGTGGCCGACCAGCCCTGGATCACCGCGCACGACGGGTTCCCGGTGGTGGCCACCATCGACGCCATCGCCACGGCCGCGGGCCGTCGGCTGCGGCTGGTCCACCGCATCAACGAGTTCGCGGTGGTCGCCGAGGCCGTCGCCGCCGGCGGGGGCCTCGCCCTGATGCCCCGCTGGACGATGCGCCCGCACCCCGCGCTGGTCCTCAAACCGCTCAGCGGCATCCGGGCCCGCCGCCAGATCGACGCCCTCCACCGCCCCGAACGCACAGCACGAAAGGCAGTCCGCACGGTGCTCGCCGAGTTGCACCGGGCGGCCGACACGATCCGCGCCGCCGGATGAGGAGACCCCACGGCGCCCCCCTCAGGGGGCAAAAGCCGGGGCGCAGCCCCGCTTTTGAGGGGCGCGGGGAACTGCGCGTTCAGCCCCGGCGTACCCGCAGACGACGAACAACCGCTCCTAGGGGCGCGGGGAACGGCGCGACCAGCCACACACAACGCACCCGCAGGCAGCGACCCGTCCTGGCTACGGAGCCGTCAGAACGGATACCACCGCACCGTCTCGTCCCCGTCCCGCAAGGACGCGACCCGCCGCTGGAACTCGGCGAGCGCCCGAGGATTACTGGGCGCATGCTGCGCGACCCACGCACAGCTGGCAGTCTCCCGCGCCCCGCGCAACACCCCGCACCCCTTCCACTCCCGCACATCCCACCCGTACGCCCCCGTGAACGTGTCGTACGCCTCGGCAGACATCCCGTACCGGTCGCGGGACAGGGCCATCACGACCAGGTCGTGCTCCCGCAGGTCGGCGGAGAACGTCTCCAGGTCGACCAGGACGGGCCCGTCGGGACCGACATGCACGTTGCGGGGCAGCGCGTCCCCGTGGATCGGCCCCGGCTCCAGCGCGGGCGTGAGCGCGGCGGCGGCCGTGGCGAAACCGTCCCGCCGGTCCCGCAGGAACGCCGCGTCCGCCGGGTCGATCACGTCCCCCGCGAGCCGCAGCCACCGCTCCACCCCGCCGAGCAGCTCACGGCGCGGCAGTTCGAAGGCGGGGGAGGGCAGGGCGTGCACCACCCGCAGCAGCTCGGCGAGATCACGCGGTTCGGCCGGGCGGACGGGGTCGGACAGCCGGTGCCACAGCGTCACCGGGTGACCGGCGACGAACCGTGCCTCGGGCTCGGCGGGCCGCACCGCCGGGACACCCGCCTCGGCGAGCCAGAGCGCGACGGCCAGTTCCCGCCGCGCCCGGTCGAGGAGTTCGGTGTCGCGGCCCACCTTGACGACCAGGTCACCGACGGCGAAGACGGCGTTCTCGCCCAGCGCGAGCAGCACCGCGTCCCGGCCGTCCCCGACGACCTCCGCCCCGGCGAGTACGTCCCGCGCCTGTGCCTCGTCCATCACTCGCCTTCCGTGAAGCCCTGGGCTCCCGCTGTTCTCTCGTTTGCCGTCGGACGCCATTCTGCCTCGCGCGCCGGACGCCGAGATCACTCCATACGTCGCCCAGCGTCACATTCGCACTGGTGAGAGCCCGCGGGGGCCGCCATCGCGGCGTGCGCGCTGTCTTGACGCGATGTCAGCGGGTCAGCACGATGACGGGGGCCACCGGGACGGCCAGATCGATATGAACCGCTATGAACCGCTCAGAGGAGCCGATTCCGTGACATTGGCGACCGCAAGGAAGCGGTCAGCGAAGCCCGCGCCGCGGGCCGGCGGGCAGGGCCGCCCCGTCGACCACGGCGCCTGGTTCCTGGTGCTGCCCGCGCTCATCCCGATCCTGGTGCTCAGCGTCGGTCCGCTCCTGTACGGCATCGTGCTGGCGTTCACCGACGCGCAGTCGGGCCGGACCGAGCCCACGCAGTGGATCGGGACCCTCAACTTCCAGGACCTGCTGCACGACACCCTGTTCTGGGACTCGTTCCGGATCGGCCTGGTGTGGGCGGTGGGGGTGACCGTCCCGCAGTTCCTGCTCGCACTGGGACTGGCCCTGCTGCTCAACGAGGAACTGCGGCTGCGCTGGCTGGCGCGGGCGCTCGCGATCATCCCGTGGGCGATGCCCGAGGTCGTCGTCGGCATCATGTGGCGGCTGGTCTACAACCCGGACGCGGGCATCCTCAACGAGACGATCCGCGACCTGAGTCTCGGCGACGGGCGGGACTGGCTGTCGGGCCTCGCGACCGCGCTGCCCGCGGTGATCGTCGTCGGCATCTGGGCCGGTATGCCCCAGACGACGGTCGCCCTGCTCGCCGGACTGCAGAACACCCCGCGCGAACTCCACGAGGCCGCCGCGATGGACGGCGCCGGCGCCTGGCGGCGGTTCCGCACGGTCACCTGGCCCGCCCTGAAGCCGGTCGCGCTCGCCATCACCGCGCTCAACTTCATCTGGAACTTCAACTCCTTCGCCCTGGTCTACGTGCTGACCAGCGGCGGCCCGGGCGGCCGTACCCGGCTGCCGATGCTGTTCGCCTACGAAGAGGCCTTCCGCTACGGGCAGTTCGGCTACGCGGCGGCGATGGGATGTGTGATGGTCGCGGTGATCTCGGTGATCCTCGCCGTGCAACTGGTCGGCCGGCTGCGGGGAGGCGAGGACGCGTGAGGACGAGCAGAAGGGCCCGCGCGGGCCAGTACGCCGCGCTCCTCGCGTATCTGGTCTTCCTCGCCTTCCCGTTCCTGTGGCTGATCTCCACCGCCTTCAAACCGGCGCGCGAGCTGGCCAGTCTGCATCCGACCTGGCTGCCCCAGGACCCGACCCTCGACAACTTCCGGCAGGCCTTCGACGAACAGCCCCTGCTGCGGGCCGCGGCCAACTCCCTGGTCGCCGCGCTCGGCGCGGCGGTGATCGCCGTACTGATCGCCACCCCGATGGCGTACGTCATGGCCCGGCACCGCACCCGGCTCGCGAAGGCGGCGACCGGCTGGGTGGTGGTCAGCCAGGCGTTCCCGTTCGTCCTCGTGATCATTCCGCTGTTCCTGGTCCTGAAGAACCTGCGCCTGATCGACTCCGTACCCGGCCTGATCATGGTGTACGTGGTGTGGGCCCTGCCGTTCGCGCTCTGGATGCTCGTGGGGTACGTACGGGCGGTGCCGGCCGAGATGGAGGAGGCCGCGGCGGTGGACGGCGCGGGCAAGGTGCGCACGCTGGTCTCGATCACCGCGCCGCTCCTCGCGCCGGGCATCGTGGCCACGGCCCTGTTCGCGTTCATCAGCGCGTGGAACGAGTTCTTCTTCGCGCTGGTGCTGCTCAAGACCCCGGAGAAACAGACCTTGCCCGTCGTCCTGACCCACTTCCTCGGAGCGGAGGGCGTGGCGGACCTCGGCCCCCTCGCCGCCGCCGCGTTCCTGGCGACGATCCCGTCGCTGGTCGTCTTCGCGCTCATCCAGAAACGGATCACGGGCGGCATGCTCGCCGGGGCGGTGAAGAGCTGATGCGGATGCGTACGGGATGGCTCACCGGGCTGGTCGCGGGGCTCCTCATCGTCACCGGCTCCGGCTGTTCCGGCGACGGGAGCGGCTCCGAGGACGGGCGGATCACCCTCCGCTTCCAGTCGCTGGCCTGGCAGAAGGAGTCCGTGGACGCCAACAAGGAGCTGGTGCGGGAGTGGAACGCCGCGCATCCGGACGTCGAGGTCGAGTACGTGCAGGGCTCCTGGGACAGCGTCCACGACCAGCTGCTCACGTCCTTCGAGGGCGGTGAGGCGCCGGACATCATCCACGACGCCTCGGACGACCTCGCGGACTTCGCGTACGGCGGGTATCTCGCGGATCTGAGCGGCCTGTTGTCGCAGCGGCTCACCTCCGACATCCCGGAGCGGAGCTGGGAGACGACGACCTTCGGGGACGGGGTCTACGGCGTGCCGTTCCTCCAGGAGCCCCGGGTCCTCATCGCCAACGCCGAGTGGCTCAAGGAGTCCGGGGTACGGATCCCCACCCCTGAGAAGCCCTGGAGCTGGGACGAGTTCAGGAGGATCACCGACGAACTGAGCGGCGGGGACGGGAAGTACGGGGTGGCCTGGCCGCTCAAGGAGCCTGTCTCGGCCACGCTCAACCTGTCGCTGTCGACCGGCGGGCAGCTGTTCCACCGCGGCGCCGACGGCAAGGTGCGGATCCGGTTCGAGGAGGGCGACGAGGTGGTGCCGCGCACCATCCACGACCAGGTCAACACCGATGGCAGCGCGTCGGGTTCGACGCTCGGCAGCGGCGGCTCCGACACCCTTCCCGGCTTCTTCGGCGGCAAGTACGCGATGGTGCCGCTCGGGTTCTCCTACCGGCAGCAGATCGTGCAGCAGGCACCGAAGGGGTTCGACTGGCAGGTGCTGCCCGCGCCCGCCGGGGCCGACGGGCTCACCCAGGGAGTGAGCCCGCAGACGCTGTCCGTCGCCGAGGACAGCCCGCACAAGAAGGAGGCCGCCGCCTTCATCGACTTCCTGCTCCGGCCCGACAACATGGTGCGACTCGCGCGGGGGGACTGGATGCTGCCCACCGGGAGTGAGGCCTTGCGAGATCCGGCGCTGCGGAGCGAGAAGGACGGCTGGGCGGTGGGGACCGCGCTCGCCGCGGACTTGCGGTCGGCGCCCGCGCAGTCCGTGCGGGGGTATCCGGAGTGGAAGGACAAGGTGGCGACGCCCGCGTTCCAGGAGTACTACAGCGGTGCGATCGGGCTCGGCGAGCTGAGGCGCCGCCTGGTGAAGGACGGAAACCTGGTCCTGGCCCGCTACCAGAGGTGACGTAGCGCTCCGCTCGGGGGTGGGGGCTGGGTGGGCTGCCGGGTGCGGGCCGGTGGGGTCGGCCGCGCAGTTCCCGGCGCCCTGAAGGGCAAGAGCTGGGGCGCAGACCCGCTTTTGAGGGGCGCGGGGAACTGCGCGCTCAGCCCCCACCGGCCCGCACCCGGCACACCGCCGCACCCCCCGGAAGCCCGCTCGAAAATCAGTTGTAGGGCGAGGTGGAGCCCACCTACCGTGCCGCACGTGGGTATCAACGCGATTTTCTCTTCCGGTCTCGGCCGGGGCTGCACGTATTCCATTCGGATGCGGCGTGCCCCGGCGCCCTGACCGGACCGGGGGCCGGCGTCCGCTGACGGCACTCGCCGCCGGGCACTCCCTCCCACGCACGACTTGAAGCAGGCACGCGGTACAACCCGCGTGCCCTCCTCGCGCGCGTCCTTTTCCTCCCTCCTTCCGGTCGGGGCCTTCGGCTGCCCGTTCCCGCCCCACGGAAGACAAGGACCGCAGGCCATGGCCCGCCCCACCCGCGTTTCGCGCGCGCTCTCGCAGAACTTCCTGACCGACCGCGCCACCGCCGACCGCTTCGCCCGGCTCGCCGTACCCCACCCCCACCGGCAGCCGCTGCTGCTCGAAGTGGGCGCCGGGAAAGGCGCGTTGACCGAGGCGCTCGTACCCCGCTGCCGGGAACTCCTCGCCTACGAGATCGACCCGCGACTCGTACCCCCGCTGCGCGCCCGCTTCTCGGAGCGGCCCCGAGTGCGCGTCATCGGCGGCGACTTCCTCGCCGCGCGGTCCCCGCGCACGGCCTTCTCCGTCGCCGGGAACGTGCCGTTCTCGCGCACCGCGGACGTCGTCGACTGGTGCCTGCGCGCGCCGGGGCTCGACGACGCCACCCTCCTCACCCAGCTCGAATACGCCCGCAAGCGCGCCGGGGACTACGGGAGCTGGACCCGGCTGACCGTCCTGAGCTGGCCGCGCTTCGAGTGGCGCTACCTCGGGCGGGTCGCCAGAACCCGGTTCCGGCCCGTGCCCCGGGTCGACGCCGGGATCGTACGCATCGAGCGGCGCCGCACCCCACTGCTCGACCCGGCCGCGTACGACGTCTGGCGGCTCCAGGTCGAGCTGGGCTTCTCGGGAGTCGGCGGGTCGCTGCACGCCTCGCTGCGCCGGGCGCACCCGCGGCGCCGGGTGGACGCGGCGTTCCGTGCCGCTCGCCTCGACCCCCGCGCGCTCGTCGGGGAGGTGGATCCCGAACGGTGGCTGGGGCTGCACAAGGCGCTCATTTAGCTTGCACGAGACGTCTCGTCTCGTTTAAGGTCGCGTCATGACCACCTCCCGCCCCGCCCACATCGCCATGTTCTCCGTCGCCGCCCACGGCCATGTGAACCCGAGCCTCGAAGTGATCCGGGAGCTCGTCGCCCGCGGCCACCGGGTCACGTACGCGATTCCGCCGGTCTTCGCCGACAAGGTCGCGGAGACCGGCGCCGAGCCGAAACCGTGGAGGTCGAGCCTGCCGTCGCCCGACGACGACCCCTCGGCGTGGGGGAGCACGCTCCTGGACAACGTGGAACCCTTCCTGGCCGACGCCGTCCAGGCGCTCCCGCAGCTCATCGAGGCGTACGAGGGCGACGAGCCGGACCTGGTGCTGCACGACATCACCTCGTACCCGGCCCGCGTCCTCGCCCACCGCTGGGGCGTCCCCGCCGTCTCGCTCTCCCCGAACCTCGTCGCCTGGGAGGGGTACGAGAAGGAGGTCGCCGAGCCCATGTGGGCGGAGCCGAGGAAGACCGAGCGCGGGCAGGCGTACTACGCCCGATTCCAGGCCTGGCTGGACGAGAACGGGGTCGACCTGGACCCCGATTCGTTCGGCGGGCGTCCCGACCGTTCCCTGGTCCTCATCCCGAAGGCCCTCCAGCCGAACGCCGACCGTGTCGACGAGTCCGTATACACGTTCGTCGGCGCCTGCCAGGGGCACCGCACCGCCCAGGGGGAGTGGCGGCGGCCCGAGGGTGCCGAGCGGGTCGCCCTCGTGTCCCTGGGATCCTCCTTCACCAAGCAGCCCGCCTTCTACCGCGAGTGCGTGAAGGCGTTCGCCGCTCTGCCGGACTGGCACCTGGTGCTCCAGATCGGCAAGCACGTCGACCCGGCCGAACTCGGCGAGCTGCCGGGCAACGTGGAAGTCCACCACTGGGTCCCGCAGTTGGCGATCCTCAAGGAGGCCGACGCCTTCGTCACGCACGCCGGAGCGGGCGGCAGCCAGGAGGGGATGGCGACCGCCACGCCGATGATCTGCGTACCGCAGGCCGTCGACCAGTTCGGTAACGCGGACGTGCTCCAGTCGCTCGGAGTGGCCCGACATCTGCCCATGGAAGAGGCAACCGCCGACACCCTGCGAGAGGCTGTTCTCGCGATCGCCCACGACCCGGAAGTGGCCCGGAAGCTGAAGGTGATCCAGGCGGAGATGGCAGCCGAAGGAGGAACTCTTCGTGCCGCGGATTTGATCGAGGCAGAAATTCCCGAAGGGCATGCTCGGGCACAGAAGGCCTGATCACGGGGCACGGAAAGCCTGATCGGGTGACCGTCAGCGAACTCGGAATTCCCCCGGGTCACGGTTCCATGGAATTGGTGAAGCCATGGCGCACTTTGTATAACGGGAAGGTCATTAGGTAACGCTCAGGTAACGCAGGGTCCTTGCTGTCGGGTCATGGATCCGGTTGCTGAGTTCGACCCCTGACCCCCGCAGAAGGTTGCACGGGCATCTTCTTGTTCTTTTCCCGAACAGGTTCTTAGCGTGAGGTGAACTCGATACGAACTTTGGGAAGTTGACCTATGCGCCGTGACATACCGCCCCTCGCAGAGGTGCGCCGCATCACCGAGAAGAAGCGGGACGCGTGGTGGACCGTGCTGCTCGTCGACCCGGTCGCCACCCCGCTGGTGCGGTTGACCGCGAAGTACACGAGGATCACACCGAACCAGATCACCTGGGGCGCGTTCCTGCTCGGCCTGGTCTCCGCGGCGTTCTTCGCGTTCGGTGACTGGCGGTGGCTGATCGCCGGCGCGTTCGTCTACCACCTGAGTTTCATCCTCGACTGCATGGACGGGAAGGTCGCCCGCCTCACCGGCCAGGGGTCGGTCTTCGGCGCCTGGCTGGACTTCGTCTTCGACCGCATCCGGGTGGCGGTGTGCGGGGTCGCGCTGATGGCGGGGCAGTACGACCGCACCGGCGAGACGATCTACATCTGGCTGGCCGCCGCCGTCGTCTTCCTCGACACGCTGCGCTACATCAACGGCCTGGAGATCTTCAAGATCCGCCACACCATGCGCAAGCAGATCAAGGCGCGGGTGCGGGAGGCCCGGCGTGCGGAGAACTCCGCCGAGCTCGCCTTCATGGAAGACCTGCTGCGCAACAACCCCGAGGCGGACATCGAGCAGGACATCCGTCAGGCGGCGGCGACGCCCGGCTCCTTGCCCGGCACCGCGGCCGAGATCCCGCTGGAGGAGACGGGCCACCTGGACGGACCGGCCGAGGAACTGCAGCAGGACGCCGTACAGGGGCAGGAGGGCGAGCAGGGGCAGAAGCAGGCCCCGGCCCGGGTCATCGACCTGCACCAGGAGTTCCGGCACCGCTTCCCGTCGTATCTCCGCGCCCGGTCCTTCTTCCTGCGCCACCGCATCCGTACGCACCTGGTGAGCGGTATCGAGTTCCAGATGGGTGTCTTCATCCTGGGCCCGCTGTTCGACTCGGTCATCGAGGCGACCATCGTCTCCGGAGCCCTGCTCCTCGTCTTCGAGCTCGCCATCATCTACAAGCTGCTGCTCTCCACCCGTGACTTCACGCGCACGATCGACTCCTTCGAGCGCGACCGTGTGCGCGATGCCGAGCGCGACGGTGAGCGCGACGAGGTGACCACCGCGGCCTGAACTAACCGCGGACGGCAATGAACGGCGGAGTGGCCGGGGCGATCGCCCCGGCCACTCCGCCGTTCTGTCGGTGCTGAAGTCGTCAGCCGGTCAGCCGGTCGGTCAGCCGGTCGGTCGGTCGGTCGGCCGGTCAGACGTGGACCCTCTCACCCTCGACCGCCGGGGGCGACGGCGACGGCTCCTCGACCGACTCGTCGTGGCTGAGGTCCGGCAGGCGGTGCAGCCACTTCGGGAAGTACCAGTTGCGTTCGCCGAGCAGGGCCATGACCGCCGGCAGCAGCACACCGCGGATGATCGTCGCGTCGATCAGGACCGCCGCCGCGAGGCCCACACCCATCTGCTTCATGGACTGCATGGACAGCGTGCCGAAGATCGCGAAGACGGCGACCATGATGACGGCGGCGCTGGTGATGACACCGGCCGTCGTGACGACCCCGTGCTGGATGGCGTCCCGGGTCGTCAGCCCCCGCAGCCGCGCCTCACGGATCCGCGAGACCACGAACACGTGGTAGTCCATCGAGAGCCCGAAGAGGATCACGAAGAGGAACAGCGGCAGCCAGGTGATGATCGCGCCCACCCCCTCGGCGCCCACCAGCGACGCGCCCCAGCCGTGCTGGAAGACGGCGACGAGGATGCCGTACGCCGCTCCGACCGACAGGAGGTTGAGGATGATCGAGGTGACCGCGATCGTCAGCGAGCGGAAGGACAGGAGCATCAGCAGGAAGGCGAAGATCACGACGAAGGCGAAGACCGGGGCCACCGCGCTGACGAGCTGGTCGTTGAAGTCCTTCGAACCCGCCACCTGACCGGACACCGGGGCCTCGACCCCGTCGACCTTGCCGAGCGTCGCGGGACGGACCTCGTCCCGGATGATCTCCAGGCTCTTCTCGGCCTTGTCGAGGTTCGAGCCGCCCACCAGCGGTACGTACACGAAGGCGATGTTCTGCGCGTCGTGCACCTTGACGTCGACCGGGCCGCGTGAGGCACCCGAACTGACCGCCTGCTCGCGGAAGTCGGCGAGCGCGGACTTCACCTCGGCGGAGTTGATGTCGTCGGCCTTGACGACCACCTCGGCCGGGTCGGAACCACCCGGGAAGGCCGCGTTCACCCGCTCGTACGTCGCCACGATCGGCAGCGAGTCGCCGAACTCCTGGTCCAGCGTGAGGTTCTGGGTCTTCATGCCCAGCGCGGGAGCCGCGATGGCCAGCAGCGCTCCCGCCGCGACGACCAGCGAGATCGCGGGCCTGGCCAGCACCACGCGCAGCACGCTCGTCCAGAAGCGGCTGTCGTTGCCCGAACCGCCGTTGCCGGACGCGCCGTTGGTCTTGCGGCGCTTGTCCGGGTGCAGGAACGGGATGCGCCCCTTCTCGACCCGCTTGCCGAGCAGCGAGAGAACCGCGGGCAGCACTGTCACCGAGCCGACCATGGCGACCGCCACGACCATCAGCGAGGCGAGTCCCATCGCCTTGAAGGTGGCGATCCCGGTGAACAGCATGCCCGCCATCGCCACGCACACCGTGACGCCGGAGACGATGATGGCCCGGCCGCTGGTCGCCGCGGCGATCCGCAGCGCGGTCTCGGGGTCCCGGCCCGCCGCGCGTTCCTCACGCTCGCGCCGCAGATAGAACAGGCAGTAGTCGACGCCGACCGCGAGCCCGACGAGCAGCATCACGGAGCTGGAGGTGTCGTCCATCGGCTGGATGTGACTGACGATCATCATCAGACCCATCGTGGCCATGATCGCGGTGATCGCGAGCAGGACCGGCACCAGCGCCGCCACCAACGCGCCGAACGCGACCAGCAGGATGCCCAGGGCCACCGGCACGGCGGAGAACTCGGCCTGCTGGAAGTCGTCGCCGAACGCGTCGTCGAACGTCTTGTTCATGCTGGCGCCGCCGATCTCCTCGATCCGCAACGCCTCATGGTCCTTCTGGACCTCCTCGACGGCCTTCAGCACGGGCTCCACCCGCTCGCCCGCCGTGTCCGCCTCGCCGCGCATGTCGAACTGGACCAGCGCGCTGCGCCCGTCCTTCGAGATCGTCTTCGTGTCGTACGGCGAGGTCACGTCGGTCACCTTGCCGGTGCCCTCGACCGCCTTGATCACGGCGGCGACGGCGGCACGGAACTCGCTGTCCGTCGCCTTGAGCCCCGCGTCCTTGCCCTGCAGGAGCACGGTCTCCCCGGCCGGCTCGTCGATCCCCGCCTGCTCCGCGATGGCCGCGGCCCGGCCCGTCTCGCCCCCGAGCTGTTCGCTGTCCTTGAGCTCGACCGTGCCCGCCGCCGAGCCGAGCCCCATCGCCAGAACGACGAACAGCACCCAGATCCCGACGGCCGCCCAGCGGTGCCGGGCGCTCCAGCCACCGGCCCGGGCCGCTATGCCCCGTACCCGCGTGTCTCGCTTCCCCATGACGGGCTTGCCCCCTCGTCCTGGATGTCGACCCCCTGCCGACACCTTCCGTTATGAAGGTATGGCGCGGATAAGAGCCTCTCCTCGTGCTATTCGGTGAAGTCCGGCGCGTGGAAATCCTCCCCTCGGACCCCGCGACCTCAGCACTGAGGAGGATGAGAGCCCCTTACATGTAAAGGCGCTCCTCGGGGGTCGGAGCCAGGGTGTCCGGTCTGTCGCGGCGGATCCCGTTCGGTGTCGCGAAGCCTTGTCGAAGAAGTCACGGCGATGTGGAGGTGTTGAATCGAGTGCGGCGATCGGAGGGTGGATCGTGCCGACCGGTCGGTAACCTGAGGTGCCGGCACGGCCGGTACCGGGCGGCCGTCGTGCCCACCCCCACGGGGCACGACGGCCGCTTTATGGTGTGCGGACAACTGGGCGCAACGGCGGGGGACGATTGTGGGGACGGCTGTGGGGACGACGACGTACGCGGCGATGCTGCGCGGGATCAATGTGGGCGGCAGCCGGAAGGTGCCGATGGCCGAGCTGCGCACCCTCCTGGAGGGCCTCGGGCACGGCGGCGTACGTACGTATCTGCAGAGCGGGAACGCCGTCTTCTCCAGCGACCACGGCGACGAGGACTCCCTCGCCGAGGAGCTGTCGGGGGCCCTCGCCGAGCACTTCGGGTTCACGGTCGACGTACTGGTGCGCGACCACGCCTATCTACGGGCCGTCCTCGACGCCTGCCCGTTCCCGGCCGCGGAGCTGGAGGCCAAGCAGTTGCACGCCACGTACTTCTCGGCGCCGGTCGGCCCCGAACGTTTCGAGTCGGTCGACCAACAGGCTTTCCTCCCCGAGGAGTTCCGCCTCGGCGACCGTGTGCTGTACCTGTACGCCCCCGACGGCCTCGGCCGCTCCAAGCTGGCGGAGAGCCTCGCGAAACCCCGGGTGACGAAGGGTGTCGTCGCCACCACGCGCAACTGGAACACGGTCGTCAAGCTCGTGGAGCTGACCGGTGTCTGAGCGCGACACCGCTGCCGGGGTGACCTCGCGGGAGGCCGTCCAGGCGGCCGTCGAGGGCGAGTTGCGGCTCCTGGACCCGGAGGTCCGCCGTTCGCCCGAACTCGTCGGCGCGCTGCTGCACCCCGAGTTCCACGAGTTCGGCGCCTCCGGCCGGCACTGGGACCGCGCCGCGATCATCGACGCGCTGGCCGCGACGCCCACGACGACCACGACGGCCGAACCCGAGGCGGCTCCTGTGGTCACCTCCCGGATGACAGGCGTCCGCCTCGCACCGGACCTCGTCCACCTCACCTTCGACACGGAGAACGACGGCCGCCACGTGCACCGCAGTTCACTGTGGCGGAGGTCGGAGGAGCCGGCCGGGGAGGAATGGCTCATGTACTTCCACCAGGGGACGCCCTTCGACCCCGGGGCGGCCCCCTGAGGGGTGTGAACGCGGCTGTGGCAGGCTCGGACGCATGCGCTACATCATCATCGGAGCAGGGGCTGTGGGCGGGGCCATCGGCGGACGCCTCGCCGGGTCGGGACACGACGTGGTGCTCGTCGCGCGCGGCGCGCACCACGAGGCGTTGCGCGAGCGGGGACTGCGACTCGTGACGCCCGACGGGCCGAGCACCCACCGGCTGCCCACGGCCGACGGACCGGGAGCCCTGGGCGAACTGCGTGCGGACGACGTCCTCGTGCTCGCCGTCAAGACACAGGACAGCGTGGCGGCGCTGGAGGCGTGGGGGCCCGCGCCCGTGGCGGGCGGCGGTACGGCGGCCGAGCGGCTGCCGCTGTTCTGCGCGCAGAACGGGGTGGAGAGCCAGCGGCTCGCGCTGCGCCGCTTCCGCCGCGTGTACGGGGTGTGCGTGTGGCTGCCCGCCACCTTCGTCGAGCCGGGAGTGGTGTCGGCGGCCGGTGCGCCCCTCACCGGCATCCTGCACCTCGGACGCTTCCCGCACGGGACGGACGACACCGTGCGGGCCGTCGCCGCCGACCTGTCCGCCTCCCGCTTCGAGGCGCCGGTCGTGGCCGATGTGGCGCGCTGGCAGTACGCCAAGCTGCTCGCGAACCTCGCCAACGCGATCGAGGCGGTCAGCGGGGTCGTCGACAGCGAGGAGGCTGTCGCGCTGCAGGGCCGGGTACGTGCCGAGGGGGAGGCGGTGCTCGTCGCCGCGGGGATTCCGTACGCCTCGGAGGAGGAGCAGAAGGAGGCCCGGGCCGACAAGATGCGACTGGTGCCGCTCGACGGCGGGCCGGGGCGTGGTGGGGGGTCGTCGTGGCAGTCGCTGAGCCGGGGGACGGGCACGATCGAGGCGGACTATCTCAACGGGGAGATCGGCTTGCTGGGGCGGCTGCACGGGGTGTCGACCCCGCTCAACGACTTGCTGCAGCGGCTTGCGAACGGCTTCGCGCGGGAGGGGCGGGGGGCGGGGTCGATGCGGGTGGCCGAGCTGGCCAGGCTGGCCGACGAGGCGGCTGCGTCCGCGGGGTGACCTTTCCTCGCCCCCGCCGCCCCTACCCTTCCCGTACCTGCCTCGGGGGCCAGCCCCCGAACCCCCGGTCCTCAAACGACGGACGGGCTAACCACCAGCCCGTCCGGCGTTTGAGGACGAGCGCGCAGCGCGATCTCGGGGGCGAGGGGGCGGAGCCCCCATGCAGTGACGGGAAGGGTAGGGGCGGCGGGGGCGAGGAGAAGGGGTCAGGCGCCGACCGCGGTCAGACGGGGCGAGAACCGGGACTCGTCATAGCGGGCCAGCAGCAAGCTGGCCACCTCCGGTGCGGGGCCCAGCACGTCCGCCAGGACATCCGCGTCGGCCGCCCCCCGAGCGATCCGGTCGGGCAGCCGCCCGGGCGCGAGAACGTACGGCGCCACAGCCACCCGCGCACACCCCGCCGCCCGCAACGCCCGCACCACATCCTCCGTGCGAGGAAGCGACGCGGAGGCGAACGCGGGCCGCACGGCGCACCAGCCGGCCCGCCGCCACTCCCGCGCGATTTCTGCGATCACCGCGATCGCCTCCGGGTCCCTGGACCCCGCCGAGGCCAGTACGACCCCGGTCGAGGACTTGTCGGCGGGCGACAACCCCGCCTCGTACAGCCGCCGTTCGAGCGCGGTCGTCAGCAGCGGTGACGGGCCGAGCACCTCGGCCTGCCGGATCCGCAGCCGGGCCGGTGCCTGGCTCAGCACCGCCGGGATGTCCGCCTTCGCGTGGAAGGCGCGGTTCAGGAGGAGGGGGAGGGCCACGACGTCGCGTACACCCTCCGCCGCCAGCGACTCCAGGACGCCCGGGACGGAGGGGACGTTGAACTCCAGGAAGCCGGTCTCCACGCGCACCCCGGGCCGCCGCGCCCGCACCTGGCGTACCAGGGCGTGCACGGTCGCGGCATGACGCGGGTCGCGGCTGCCGTGGGCGATGACGAGGAGTACCGGATCCGGCATGGAATTCGCCTTTCCCTCAGCTCTTCACCAGGAGACCGCGGCTGCGCAGCACCCACCGCTCCAGCGGGCTGAAGATCAGCAGGTCGATGGCGATACCGACGATCAGGATGAGGAGGATGGCGAGGAACACCATGGGCATGCTGTTGGCCGTACGGCCGTTCTCCAGCAGCTGGCCGAGGCCGACGCCCAGGTCGGGCGAGGACGCGATGATCTCGGCGGCCATCAGCGAGCGCCAGGAGAACGCCCAGCCCTGCTTGAGCCCCGCGAGATAACCGGGCAGCGCGGCCGGGATCACGATGTGCCAGGTGCCGCGCAGGCCCGTCGCGCCCATCGTGCGGCCCGCCCGCAGGAACAGCGGCGGCACCTGGTCGACGCCGGAGACGAGCCCGTTGGCGATCGAGGGGACCGCGCCGAGCAGGATCACCGCGTACATCATCGAGTCGTTGAGCCCGAGCCACAGCACGGCCGGCGGCACCCACGCCACCGACGGCAACGACTGGAGTCCGGACAGGATCGGGCCGATCGCCGCGCGCACGAACTTCACCCGCGCGACCAGCAGCCCCAGCGGGGTGCCGATCACGAGGGCCATCAGGAAGCCGAGCAGACCGCGCGAGACGCTCGTCCAGATGTATTCGAGGAGCGTGCCCTCCAGCCAGGCCTCCTGGACCTCGTCCCAGACCGCGGACGGCGCCGGCAGTTTGTAGCTGTCGGTGACCTCCGCCCACACCAGGACCTGCCAGACGACCAGCACCAGGGCCACGGCGACGATCGGGGGAAAGATCTTCTCCACGAAGGTCCTGCGGAACGGGGTCCGCTTCGTCTGGACGGTGTCCAGCGCGTCGAGGCCCGCTTCGAGCCCGGCGAGATCGCTCCCGCCGTCCTTCGCGGCGGGAGCGTCACCGTCCTTGACGGTGCTCGTCTCAGTGCTGGCCATGGCGGCGGATCTCCCCACGCAGTTGTTCGGTGATCTCGACGGACAGTTCCGCCACGGCGGAGTCCTCGATGCGGCGCGGCTGCGGAATGTCGACCGTCCACTCCCGCGCGATGCGCCCCGGGCGCGAGGACAGCAGCACGACGCGCTCGGCGAGCCGTACCGCCTCGCGCACGTTGTGCGTCACGAACAGCACCGACACGTTCGTCTCGCGCCAGATACGGGTCAGTTCGTCGTGCAGCACGTCCCGCGTGATGGCGTCGAGGGCCGCGAACGGCTCGTCCATCAGCAGCAGTTGACTGTCCTGGGCGAGCGCGCGGGCCAGCGCGACCCGCTGCCGCATACCGCCGGACAGCTCGTGCACCCGCTTGCCGTACGCGCCTTCGAGGCGGACGAGCGCCAGGAGCTCCTCCGCCCTGGTGCGGCGGTCGGCCTTGGGGACGCCCCGCAGTTTCAGGGCGAGTTCGATGTTCTTGCCCGCGGTCAGCCACGGGAAGAGGGCGTGTTCCTGGAACATCAGGGCCGGCCGGCCGTCGGTGCTGATGCCGCCCGCGGACGGCTTGTCGAGCCCGGCGACCAGGTTCAGCAGCGTCGACTTGCCACACCCGGAGGCTCCCAGGAGGGTGACGAACTCACCGGGTGCGACATCGAGCGTGATGTCGTCCAGGACGAGCTGCTGCCCGGCGGGGCCGGCGAAGGACTTCGAGACGTGCTCGATCCGGGCGGCGTACTCCACCGACGTGCCGGCGTCGGCGGTCTTGGCGAGGGCGGTTGCCATGGTCGTCACCTCCTGGGAACTCATGGGTGTGGGCCTGACTCTCGGCTGTCCGGGCTTACTTGACGCCGAGACCGGCGTCGTCGACCGCGCTCGCGCCCTCGGCCTTGAGGACCTTGTTCAGCGGGGCGAGGTCGTAGATGCCGTCGAGCTTCGGCTTCTCCAGCAGACCGGCCTTCACCGCGTGCTCCGCCTCGGTGTTGAGGGTCGAGGCCAGCGGGTCGTCGGTGAACTGGATCGACTTCCACGCCGGGTCGATGACGTCGGCGGGCAGTTCCTTGCCGGACAGCGCCTTGAGCTTGGTGTTGGCGGCGGCCTTGGCCTCGTCCGGGTTGGCGTTGATCCACTTGTTGGTCTTCACCGAGCCGCGCAGCACGGCCTCGACGACGTCCGGGTGCTCCTTGAGGAACTTCTGCGACACGATGATGTTCGTGATCACGAACTTCTTGTCCGGCCACAGGTCGGCCTCGTCGAGCAGCACCTTGCCGCCCTCGGCGACCAGCTTCGACGCGGTCGGCTCAGGCACCCACGCGCCGTCGATGGAGCCCGACTTGTAGGCGTCAGGGGTGATCTTGTTGTCCGTGCGGACCACGGAGACGTCGCCCTTGCCGCTCTGGGCGTTCACCTTCCAGCCCTGCTCGGCGATCCAGTTGAGGAACGCCACGTCCTGCGTGTTGCCCAGCTGCGGGGTCGCGATCTTCTTGCCCTTGACGTCCTTCAGGGACTTGATCTTCTTGGGGTTCACCACCAGCTTCACCCCGCCGGACGCGGAGCCGCCGATGATCCGCAGACCCTTGCCGTCGGTCGTGCTGTAGCCGTTGATGGCGGGGGAGGGGCCGATCCAGCCGATGTCGATCGAACCGGAGTTGAGCGCCTCGATCTCGGACGGGCCGGCGTTGAACTGGGAGTACGAGGCCTTCGTGCCCCCGAGCTCCTTCTGCAGCAGCCCCTCCTGGTCACCCACGAGAGCGGTGGCGTGCGTCAGGTTCGGGAAGTAGCCGATCCGGACGGTGTCGGCGGAGAGCTTCTTGCCCTCGGCGGCGACCTTCGAGGTGTCCTCGTCCTTGTCGGAGCCGTAGCCGCAGGCGGCGAGGGTGAGGAGGGGAAGAGCGGCGGCCACGGCTATGCCGCGGCGAAGCAGTGTGGAGCCCTTGGCAGGCACGGGAGGGTTTCCTCTCGTTGGCCCGGCGGTCACGGTTCTTCAGGTCGTGGCCGGGAGGTCGGCAGGTCTTCGTCGTATCCGCGACGGCGGGCGGGGGGACGGGGCGCGCAGGCAGTGCGCGTACGTCAGCACGCACATCGCGCGACTCCGCCCTGCCCGCTGCCGAGGGCGCCGCTGCCGACGCGGCCGCCCTCCTTCGCGAACGTGGAGTAGAAGTCCCTGGTGGCCGTCATGTCAGAAGTCCCACCCGTCCTCGTCCGCCTCGGACCTGACCGGCTCCGGGGAGGCGAAGGACTCGCCGACCATGCCCGCGGTGAGCGTGGTGCCGTCGGAGGGGTCGATCAGGATGAACGAGCCGGTGCGCCGGGAGTCGGCGTACGAGTCCACCGGCAGCGGCTCGGCGGTACGGATCTTCACGCGGCCGATGTCGTTGGCGACCAGGTGGCCCGGGTGCGGGTGCAGGGACAGGTCGTCGAGGGTGAGCCGCGACGGGATGTCCTTGACGATCGCCTTGACCGTGCGGGTGCCGTGCTTGAGCAGCACGCGGTGGCCGATGGTCAGCGGCGCGTCGGCGACATGGCAGACCGTCGCCTCGATGTCCTGCGTGGTCGCGGGCGCGTCCTTGGTCGGCACGATCAGGTCGCCGCGCGAGATGTCGACGTCGTCCTCCAGGAGGACCGTCACCGACTGCGTCGTCCAGGCCAGGTCGACCTGCTCGCCCAGCAGGTCGATGGAGGCGATCCGCGAGGTGCGTCCGGAGGGCAGCACGGTGATCTGCTCGCCGACCCGGAAGGCCCCGGCCGCGATCTGACCGGCGTACCCGCGGTAGTCCGGGTGCTCGGCGGTCTGCGGGCGGATCACGTACTGCACGGGCAGCCGCGCGTGGCAGGTCGCGAGGTCGTGGCTGACCGGCAGGTTCTCCAGGTGTTCCAGGAAGGTGGGCCCGCCGTACCAGTCCATGTTCGCGGACGGGTCCACCACGTTGTCCCCGGCGAGCGCGGAGATGGGGATCGCGGTGATCTCGGGAACGCCCAGTTCGGACGCGTACGCCGTGAACTCCTCGGCGATCGCGGCGAACACGGGCTCCTGGTAGTCGACGAGGTCCATCTTGTTGACGGCGAGCACGACGTGCGGGACGCGCAGCAGGGCGGCGATGGCGGCGTGCCGGCGGGTCTGTTCGACGACGCCGTTGCGGGCGTCGACGAGGACCACCGTCAGCTCGGCGGTGGACGCCCCCGTCACCATGTTGCGGGTGTACTGCACATGCCCCGGGGTGTCGGCGAGGATGAACCGCCTCTTCGCCGTGGCGAAGTACCGGTAGGCGACGTCGATGGTGATGCCCTGTTCGCGTTCGGCGCGCAGGCCGTCGGTGAGGAGGGCGAGGTCGGGGGTGTCCTGGCCGCGGTTGCGCGAGGCGTGCTCGACGGCTTCGAGCTGGTCGGTGAGGACCGACTTGGAGTCGTGGAGCAGGCGGCCGACGAGGGTGGACTTGCCGTCGTCGACGGAACCCGCGGTCGCGAACCGGAGCAGGGTCGTCCCGGACAACTGCTCGACCGACAGCGGCTCGACGGGCTCGGTGGGCTCGATGGTGCTGGTCATGGCTAGAAGTACCCCTCGCGCTTGCGGTCTTCCATCGCGGCCTCGGACATCTTGTCGTCGGCGCGGGTGGCGCCCCGCTCGGTGAGCCGGGAGGCGGCGATCTCGGTGATCACGGCGTCCAGGGTGGTGGCGTCGGAGTCGACGGCGCCGGTGCAGGACATGTCGCCGACGGTCCGGTAGCGCACGAGGCGCGTCTCCACGGTCTCGCCGTCCTTGGGGCCGCCCCATTCGCCCGCGGTCAGCCACATGCCGGCCCGCTGGAAGACGTCGCGTTCGTGGGCGAAGTAGATCTCGGGCAGTTCGATGCCCTCGCGGGCGATGTACTGCCACACGTCCAGCTCGGTCCAGTTGGACAGCGGGAAGACGCGGACGTGTTCGCCGGCGGCGTGGCGTCCGTTGTAGAGGTTCCACAGTTCGGGGCGCTGGCGGCGGGGGTCCCACTGGGAGAACTCGTCGCGCAGGGAGAAGACGCGTTCCTTGGCGCGGGCCTTCTCCTCGTCGCGGCGTCCGCCGCCGAAGACCGCGTCGAAGCGCTCGGCCTGGATCTTCTCGGTCAGCGGCAGGGTCTGCAGCGGATTGCGGGTGCCGTCCGGGCGCTCCTTGAGCGTGCCGCGGTCGATGTAGTCCTGTACGGAGGCCACGTGCAGCCGCAGGCCGTGCTTCTTGACCGTGCGGTCGCGGTATTCGAGGACCTCGGGGAAGTTGTGTCCCGTGTCCACATGCAGCAGTGAGAACGGCACCGCGGCGGGCGCGAAGGCCTTCAGTGCCAGGTGGAGCATGACGATGGAGTCCTTGCCGCCGGAGAAGAGGACCACCGGCCGTTCGAACTCGCCCGCCACCTCGCGGAAGATGTGCACCGCCTCGGACTCCAGGGCGTCCAGGTGGCTCAAGGCGTACGGGCTGTCTGTCTCCTCCTCGGAGACGCCGGCGACGGTCGTCATGCGAGACCCCTCTCGGCGAGCAGTGCGTGGAGCGCTGCCGCGGACTCCTGCACGGACTGGGTGTGCGACTCGATGCGCAGATCGGGCGACTCGGGCGCCTCGTACGGGTCGTCGACCCCGGTGAGCCCGGAGATCTCGCCCGCCGCCTGCTTGGCGTACAGGCCCTTCACGTCCCGCTCGCTGCACACCTCGACCGGCGTCGCGACATGCACCTCCAGGTACGCGGCACCGCTCGCCTGATGGCGCTTGCGCACCGCCTCGCGGCTGTCGGCGTACGGGGCGATGACCGGCACCAGCGTCTTGACGCCGTTGCGGGCCAGCAGGTCGGCGAGGAAGCCGATGCGCTGAACGTTCGTGTGCCGGTCCTCGCGGCTGAAGCCGAGGCCCGCCGTCAGGAACGTACGGATCTCGTCGCCGTCGAGCACCTCGACGCGGTGGCCCTCCTCGCGCAGCCGTCCGGCCAGTTCGTACGCGATGGTGGTCTTGCCGGCGCTTGGCAGACCCGTGAGCCAGATGGTGGCTCCGGTCACTTGGTTCTCCTGGTTCATCGAAGTCGTCGAGCCGGCCGCGGACGCCGTGGCGGGCACGGCCGTCGCGGTCGTCGGGTGCGTCGAGGTCTCGGTCATGTCAGCCGTGCAGCCCGCACTCGGTCTTCGAGCTGCCCGACCAGCGGCCGGCGCGCGCGTCCTCGCCCTCCAGCACCCGGCGGGTGCAGGGGGCGCAGCCCACGGAGGGGTAGCCGTCCATGAGCAGCGGGTTGGTGAGGACACCGTGTTCGCTCACGTACGCGTCCACGTCGTCCTGGGTCCAGCGGGCGATCGGCGAGATCTTGACCTTGCGGCGCTTCTCGTCCCAGCCGACGACGGGCGTGTTGGCCCGGGTGGGGGACTCGTCGCGGCGCAGGCCGGTGGCCCAGGCGCGGTACTTCGTCAGCCCCTGCTCAAGCGGCGCGACCTTCCGCAGCGCGCAGCACAGGTCGGGGTCGCGGTCGTGCAGCTTCGGCCCGTACTCGGCGTCCTGCTCGGCCACGGTCTGCCGCGGGGTGAGCGTGATGACGTTGACGTCCATCACGGCCTCGACCGCGTCCCGGGTGCCGATGGTCTCGGGGAAGTGGTAGCCCGTGTCGAGGAACACGACGTCCACGCCGGGGTTCGCGCGCGACGCGAGGTGGGCGACCACCGCGTCCTCCATCGAGGAGGTCACGCAGAACTGCTTGCCGAAGGTCCGCACGGCCCACTGGAGGATCTCCAGCGCGGAGGCGTCCTCCAGGTCGCGGCCGGCCTGTTCGGCGAGCGCCCTGAGCTCGGCGTCCCGCTCGGTGTCCGTCTGTGTGTCGATCTCGTTCGGTGCGTCGGTCTCGGTCGGTGTGCCGGTATCGGTCTGAACGGTCGTCATATCTCGTCCCCTCCACCGTCGTTGCGCTGAAGTCCACGGGTCAGCAACCCGAGGAACTTCAACTGGAAGGCTCGATTGCACGCTCCGCATTCCCAGGCGCCGTGACCCTGCTCGCTCGGACGCAGGTCCTCGTCGCCGCAGTAGGGGCAGTAGAAGGGCGCCGCGCGCTCGCTCATGACAGCGCCTCCTCGGAGGCGCGGGTGGCCCAGGTCGCGAAGCGCTCGCCGTCCTCGCGCTCCTCCTCGAAGCGCTTGAGGACCCGCTCGACGTAGTCGGGCAGTTCCTCCGCGGTGACCTTCAGGCCACGGACCTTGCGGCCGAAGCCGGCTTCGAGTCCGAGCGCCCCGCCCAGGTGCACCTGGTAACCCTCGACCTGGTCGCCCTTGTCGTCGAGCATCAACTGGCCCTTGAGACCGATGTCCGCGACCTGGATACGGGCGCAGGCGTTCGGGCAGCCGTTGATGTTGATGGTGACGGGCTCGTCGAACTCGGGCATGCGGCGTTCGAGTTCGTCGATCAGCGAGGCACCGCGGGCCTTGGTCTCGACGATCGCGAGCTTGCAGTACTCGATGCCGGTGCAGGCCATCGTGCCGCGCCGGAAGGTGGACGGCCTGACCCGCAGGTCGAGCGCCTCAAGGCCCGCCACCAGGGAGTCGATCCGGTCCTGCTCGACGTCGAGCACGATCATCTTCTGCTCGACGGTGGTCCGCAGGCGGCCGGAGCCGTGCGCCTCGGCCAGCTCGGCGATCTTCGTGAGGGTGGCGCCGTCCACGCGGCCCACGCGCGGGGCGAAGCCGACGTAGTGGCGGCCGTCCTGCTGCCGGTGCACGCCGACGTGGTCGCGCCAGCGGGCGAGCGGCTGGTCGGGGGCCGGGCCGTCGACCAGCTTGCGCTGCAGGTACTCGTCCTCCAGGACCTGGCGGAACTTCTCGACACCCCAGTCGGCGACCAGGAACTTCAGCCGGGCGCGGGTGCGCAGACGCCGGTAGCCGTAGTCGCGGAAGATCGACAGGACGCCGATGTGGACGTCGGCGACCTCGTCGAGCGGGACCCAGGCGCCGAGGCGCTGGCCGATCTTCGGGTTGGTGGAGAGGCCGCCGCCGACCCAGAGGTCGAAGCCGGGACCGTGCTCCGGGTGGTTCACGCCGACGAACGCGACGTCGTTGATCTCGTGCGCCACGTCCAGGAGCGGCGAGCCGGAGATCGCGGTCTTGAACTTGCGGGGCAAATTCGAGAAGTCCTTGTTGCCGATGACCCGGCGGTGGATCTCCTCGATGGCGGGCGTGCCGTCGATGATCTCGTCCTCGGCGATGCCGGCGACGGGCGAGCCGAGGATCACACGGGGCGTGTCACCGCAGGCCTCGGTCGTGGACAGCCCCACGGCCTCCAGGCGCTCCCAGATCTCCGGGACGTCCTCGATGCGGATCCAGTGGTACTGGACGTTCTGCCGGTCGGTGAGGTCGGCGGTCCCGCGCGCGAACTCCTGCGAGATCTCGCCGATGACCCGCAGCTGCTGGGTGGTGAGGCGTCCGCCGTCGATCCGCACCCGCAGCATGAAGTACTTGTCGTCCAGCTCCTCCGGCTCCAGGACCGCGGTCTTGCCGCCGTCGATCCCGGGCTTGCGCTGGGTGTAGAGCCCCCACCAGCGCATACGGCCGCGCAGGTCGTTGGGGTCGATCGAGTCGAAGCCACGCTTCGAGTAGACCGTCTCAATGCGTGTCCGCACGTTGAGACCGTCGTCGTCCTTCTTGAACTGCTCGTTGCCGTTGAGCGGGGTGTAGTGACCTACGGCCCACTGACCCTCACCGCGGTGACGGCTCACCTTGCGGCGGGGCGTTGCGGCAGCGGGATCCTGCGGGGTGGCGGCCATGGTTCTACGTCCTCCGGGACAGGCGGATGCGGCTCTGACCTGCGCGCATGGGTGCACACGGGCATGCGTGCGCGGCATTGCGCAAGTCGAGACAGGGGGAATGTCGGTGGTGCTGGGCCCGGGGCCGCAAGCCCCTGGTGCCGTGTGTCAGCGGACCGGACAGATGGCGCTGGACATGCGGCCGAGGTCGACGTGCCGCCGACTCACCAAGGCAATTCCAGTTCCAGACATGACGGAAGCGTGTCACGGCGATCTGGACACAGTCCAGCTTCGTCCAGGATGCGGACACCCTTGTCCCGATACATGAGACGCGGGTGGTGACAGTCACAAGATCCGGACCGGATCACATCCTGCCAGGTCAGCCGACCTGTGCCCCCGGCCAGGGTCCGGGGGTGGCCACGTCCGGCTCCTCCTCCACCTTGGTGTCGAAGAGCTTGAAGCCACGGCGCCGGTAGTTGTCCATCGCGTGCTCGCCGTCCTTGCTGCATGTATGCAACCAGACGCGCTTCGTCCGCGCCCGCCCCGGCAGGCGGTCGGCCAGGTCCCAGGCCCGCGCGACGCCGTACGAGAGGAGGTGTCCGCCGATGCGCCGGCCGCGGAAGGCAGGGATCAGGCCGAAGTAGACGATCTCCACGGCGCCGTCGTCCTGCGCCTCCAGCTGTACGTACCCGGCGGGCGTCCCGCGGTCGTACGCGACCCAGGTCTCCACGCCCGGCCGCTCCAGGTCCTCCCGCCACCGCGCGTACGTCCAGCCGAGCCGGTCCGTCCAGCGGATGTCGCCGCCGACGGAGGCGTACAGGAAGCGGCTGAACTCGGGGGAGGGCACCTCGGCGCGGACGATCCGGACGTCACCGTCGGGGGCGGCGGCGGGCAGCAGGTCGGCCGGGGAGGTCTGCTCCAGGGACCAGGTGGTCACAGCGATGCTCATGCGGGTCAGCGAACCACGGAGGCGGGCTCTCCTCCAAAGCGGGACCGCCTCCGCGGAACACCGGCTGTCGGCCCCCGGCGCGGTGCCGGGTGGATCACGGCGTAGGGCCGCGGCTCACTGCACGGAGTCGTCGACCGCCGACAGCGGGACCGCGTACAGCACCCGCTCCGGGATCACCGGTGGCTCCCAGTCGTTGTCCTTGTTCGCGGCCCACTCGGTGAGCGTCCACAGCTCGCCGGTCTCCTGCCAGTACGACAGGGACTCGGTGTGCCGGCCCCAGCAGGCGTACGACGTTCCGCCGTCGCCGCACTGCGCGGCCTTCGCGGTGCTCTCGTTCTGGCGCCAGAGCGTGCCGTGTCTGTCGCGGCTGCCCGGGGCGTAGCCGGTGTACCAGTCGGCCTTGTCCGCCCCGCTCGGTTTGTGCGAGAGGACGCCCTGCAGCCCCACGGCCTCGGTCTCGAACGCCTCGTCGGCGTTCACGATGCCGCTCCCGTTGCTGCCGAGCAGGCCCGTGCGGTCGCTCGCGGTGCTGTAGTGGTAGCGCCACACGCGGGCCGGTTCGGTACCGCCGGAGCTGAACCACTCGTTCGCGACCAGGCTGTCCGGTGTCGAGGTGCGGTCCAGGGAGACCGACGCGAAACAGGGGCGCGCGTTGTTGTTGCTCGCGCTGCACGCCCCGCCGGTGAGGTTGTACGAGCCGATGGCCGGCAGCACGTACTGGTAGCCGCGCGCCGACCAGCCGTCGCTCACCTTGCCCACCTCGTCGCTGTTCACGTCGGCCCGCAGGATGCGGTTCATGTCGAAGACGAACAGGGCGTTGTCGTGGTCGGCGCCGTTCTTCGCGGTGACGATCAGCTTGTCCTGGTACCAGACCATGCCGCCGACGTGGGAGCGGACGGCGCCGAAGTCCTTGCCGCCGGAGAGCGGGGCGACCAGCAGGACCCAGCGGTACTTGAGGTTCTTGGGGTCGTTCGCGTCGATGAACGCGACCCGGGCCAGGCCCTTGTCGTCCGCGGGCTCGCCCGCCTTGTGGTCGTTGTGCGTCCAGCCCGCCAGGATGACCCGGTCGGAGCCCCACCTGCCGTCGTCGTCGGCGTCCCCGGAGGTGGTGACGGACTGCGGCAGCCACTTCTGGGTCGTGGCGTCCCCGCTGTCCCAGCAGTACGCGCGGGCGGCGGTGGGCTCGACCGGCAGGGCCGCCGACTCGGTGGCGGCGCAGTCGGCCTTGTTGCGCATCGAGTGGTTGGCGCTCCTGAGGACGGAGTCGACCCCCACGGTCCCGCCCATTCCGCTCTGCAGGGTGTCGAGCGTCGACTCGGCGACCAGGTTCTCGTGCAGCTGGAGCTTGCCGATCTCGGACGACGAGGTGAGCTTCGTGAGGGGACCGGGGTTGTCGCTGCCGGCGGCCTGCGAGGTGGTGATGATGGTGGCGGCGGCGGTGAGGGCGAGGGCGGTCCCGGAGAGGGCGGCCCGCAGGACACGCCCCTTCTGCCGGCGGCGGTGTCTGCCTCGATATGTCATAGGTCCTCCCGTCGGCGGCCAACTGCCTCGGGCGCTCCGGCGGTTGGGCCGGAGGAGACGGATGTGGGGGGCCGTGCGTTGGATGGTACGGCAGAGGGTGGCGAGCTAGGCCGAATACCCTGTAATAGGTCGGGATTGCGCCCATGACTCCCGGGGTGGGAGGACGCGCGAACGGAGCACCCCCGGCGCCGTCGAGTGCGGCAGCAGGTCGAGCGGGTTCTCGGGGAGGACCACCTGTACCTCGGCATCCTCGGGGAAACGGTACGGCCGGTGTTCCAGGACGGACCCCAGATACCGGCGCACCCGCGACATCTCGGCCCGCACGGTCACCGTGCGGCCCGGGTCGCCGAACACGTCGTCGGCCAGGTCGGCGGCGCTGCGCCCGGTGCGGTGCAGCGCGAGCAGGTACAGCAACTCCGTGTGGCGGGGACTCAGTTCGTGGCTCCAGGTGCCCGCTCCGTCCGCCACGGTCACCGACCAGCGGCGCGGCTGCCCCAGGTCCAGCTCGATCCGGGTGGCCCCGCGCGGCGCGCAGCGCTCGTCCGAGACGCGCACCAGCCAGCCACCGGGCAACGGCTCCACCGAGCACAGGCCGAGCGAGGGCAGCCGGATCCGGTCGGTGCCGAGCACGGCGGGCAGCGCGACCCGGTCCAGGTGCGGCATGCCGGTGACCGCCGCGGTCCAGCCGTCCCGGTCCACGGCGAGGGCCCGGCCGGTGATCCGGGCGAGGACCGGCGCGGCCACCGAGCGCAGCCGGTCCAGCGAGGCGAGATGCCGCTCCCGCAGCCGCGCCTCGGCGAGCTTGGCCACCGAGTCGACCCACGCGAGGGACGACGGGTGCATCGACTCCCACGGTCCGCTGATGTCCACGACCCCGATCAGCCGGCCGTCGCGCGGATCGGTGATCGGTGCGCCCGTGCAGGTCCAGGTGGCGTGCGTGCGTACGAAGTGTTCGGCGGCGAAGACCTGGACGGGGCGGCGGACGACCGCGGGGGTGCCGATGCCGTTCGTGCCGACGACGTTCTCGCCCCAGTCCGCGCCGAGTTCGAAACCGAAGCCGTCGGCCCTGCGCAGCACGGGCCGGCTGCCCTCGCGCCACAGCAGCCGGCCCTCGCCGTCCGCCACGACCATGATGTGGTGGGTGATGTCCGCGACCGACAACAGCCCCTGGCGCAGCACCGGAAGGACGTGCCGCAGCGGGGAGTCCCGTCGCCGCCGTTCGATCTCCTCGTGGTCGAGCAGCCCGGCGCGGAAGTCGTGGTCGGGGTCGACGCCGCCGCGCAGCATGCGCGTCCAGGACTCCCCGATGACCGGCCGCGGATCGAGCGGTCCCGGCTGCCCGGACAGCGTGGCGTCGCGCACCTCGTCGAGTACGCGCGCCGCCCGCGCCGTGTCCACGGCCGTCAGCCGTGCCACATCCGATGGCGAGTGCGCCACTGTGTCCTCCCGAAGAGCCTGAGCGGACGGCGGAGATCCCATGCAGGGTAAGGGCAGGGTGAGGAGAGGTTGCAACCCTCTGCAACCCTGGTGCGACTCCTGGTGCGCGGCTGAAACTTTACGACGCACGGGGGTGGTGCCGTGTCGGCGCGGTACCACCCCCGTGGCGGAGAACCACCGGGAGGCGGCCGGGAGTCGGGTCTGGAGTCGGTTCAGGAGACGGGGCGTGCCCGCTCCACCACCGACGCCAGGTCGAGGGTGTGCGGCAGCGTCCCCAGCGACGATCCCCAGTCCCCGCCCAGCCGTGACGCGCAGAACGCGTCCGCGACCTCCGGCGGCGCGAAGCGCACCAGCAGCGAACCCTGCAGCACCACGGCGATCCGCTCGACGACGCGGCGGGCACGCCCCTCGACGCCGCTCAGATCGGCGAGTTCGGTCAGCAGGTTCTTGATCGCGCCGTCCAGCCGGTGATCGGCGCCGCGCGCCAGACCGACCTCCTGCAGATACGCGTTCAGGGCCGCCGGCTCCCGCTGCAGCGCCCGCAGCACGTCGAGCGCCTGGACGTTGCCCGCGCCCTCCCAGATCGAGTTGAGCGGTGACTCGCGCAGCAGCCGCGGCATGCCGGACTCCTCCACGTACCCGTTGCCGCCCAGGCACTCCAGGGCCTCCGCCACGACCGGGGTGCACCGCTTGGTCACCAAGTACTTGGCCGCCGGCACCGCGAGCCGCAGGAAGGCCCGCTCCTGCTCACCGCCGTCGTCGTACGCGGCGGCCAGACGCAGCGCGAGGGTCGTCGCCGCCTCGGACTCCAGGGCCAGGTCCGCCAGCACGTTGCGCATCAGCGGCTTGTCGACCAGCCTGCCGCCGAACGCCTCGCGGTAGGTGCAGTGGTGCACGGCCTGCGCGACGGCCTGCCGCATCAGACCCGCCGAACCGAGCACGCAGTCCAGCCGGGTCGCCGCGACCATCCCGATGATGGTGCGCACCCCGCGCCCCTCTTCGCCCACCCGGCGCGCCCAGGTCCCGTCGAACTCGACCTCGGCCGAGGCGTTCGACCGGTTGCCCAGCTTGTCCTTGAGCCGCTGGATCATGAACACGTTCCGGGTGCCGTCGGCCAGCACGCGCGGCACCAGGAAGCAGGTGAGCGCGTCCTGCCCGCCTCGTTCGCCGGGTCCGCCGGTGGGCCCCGCCTGCGCCAGCACCAGGAAGCCGTCCGACATCGGCGCCGAGCAGAACCACTTGTGGCCCGTCAGCTCGTACGTCCCGTCCTCGGCGAGCGGCCGCGCGGCCGTCGTGTTCGCGCGTACGTCGCTGCCGCCCTGCTTCTCCGTCATGCCCATCCCGAACAGGGCACCGGCCTTCCGGGCGGCCGGGCGCAGGTCCTGGTCGTAGATGGTCGAGGTGAGCCGGGGCTCCCATTCGGCGGCGAGCGCCGGGTCGGTGCGCAGCGCGGGCACCGCCGCGTGGGTCATCGACAGCGGGCAGCCGTTGCCCGCCTCGACCTGGCTCCAGACCAGGAAGCCGGCCGCGCGCCGGACATGCCCGCCGGGCCGCGACCAGGCCGCCGTCAGTCCCGCCGAGACGCCCTTGCCGAGCAGCCGGTGCCAGGACGGATGGAACTCGACGTCGTCGAGGCGCTCGCCGTAGCGGTCGTGGGTGTGCAGCTTCGGCGGGTTCTCGTTGGCCAGCGTTCCCCACTTCTGGACCTGCGAGGAGCCGGAGGTGACCCCGAGTGCCGACAGTTCGCCGTGCGCCTCGTCGAGCAGCGCGGGATCGAGGTGCCGGTCGACCGCCTCCACCAGGGCCCGGTCTGCGTTGAAGAGGTCGTACGCGACCAGCGGCGGAGCCTGGTTGGTCACGGTGTGGGTGCGGGCTGCCATGAGTGCGAACCTACCCGTGGTGCGGCGATCGTCACCAAACTCCCGCCGCACCTCCCCGTACACCGGAACGCCTCCGTCCGGTCAGGCCGGACGGGACAGCGTGGCCAGGTCGCCGGAGCCGAGGGTGTCCCCTTCGCGCGAGCCCACCGACCAGCTCGGGCTGTGGACGGTGTCCAGGTAGCGCTCGCCGAGGTCGGGGGCGATCGCCACCGACGTGAGGTCCCGCGCCCCGTTCAGGTCCATCCAGGTGGTCGCCCCGCTCACCACCGTGCCGGTGGAGCCGCCGAACAGGAATCCCCGTGCGGCCAGCCGGCGGCAGACACGGACGGTGTCCGACTCCTCCACATGCACCACGTCGTCCACGTACGACGCGTCGAGCAGGGGCGGACGTACGCCCATGCCGAGGCCCGGAATCATCCGGGGCCGCGCGGGCCCGCCGAAGGTCACCGAGCCGACGGTGTCCACCGCGACGATCCGCACCCGGCGCCGCCACTGCCAGAACCAGCGCGCGCAGCCCATCAGGGTGCCGGTCGTACCGGCCCCGACGAACAGCACGTCCAGGTCCGGGAAGCGGCGGGCGATGGCCGGCGCCGTGGTGCGGTAGTGCGCACGCCAGTTGGCCTCGTTGGCGTACTGGTTGAGCCAGACGTACCGGTCGTCCGAGGCGCACAGCGCCCGTACGTACGCGATCCGGGCGCCCAGGAAACCGCCGTGCAGAGCGGGTTCTTCGATGACGTGGACCACGCTGCCCAGAGCTTCCATCATCCGCCGGGTCGCCGGGTTGCAGCGCGCGTCGGTCACGCACCGGAACCCGTAGCCACGGCTCGCGGCGATCACGCTCAGTGCCACGCCCAGGTTCCCGGACGACGACTCGACCAGGACGGAGCCGGGTCGCAGAGCGCCGCTGCGTTCGGCGGCGTCCACCATCTCGGTGGCCGCCTTCATCTTGATCGACCCCGCGAAATTGAACCCCTCGCACTTCAGGAAGAGCGGCAGCCCCATCGTCGCCCGCAGGTCGACGTACAGCTCGTTCTCGTTGAATTCCGAAGGATCGGAAATGACAGGCATGAGTCCCCCTCATTCATGCGGCCTTCGTGCGGCGCCGTGCCCACGTCCCGTGCGGCACGGCGCCCGCCGGTCAGCCGTGCCGGCGCAGTTCGTGGAAGAAGCCGTCCACGACGTGCGGCTCGCCCCGCCGGGCCACCTCGTCGTGGACGAACTTGCCGACCGCGAGGTCGAGGACCCCGAGGCCGAAGGGCGAGAAGACGGCCGTCCGGTCGGCCGGTACGGTCACCCGCCCGGACAGCACGTCGTCCAACGTGCCGTCGATGAAGTCCCGGCCGCCGGTCAGGCGTTCGGCCAGGTGCGGAGAGGTCTCCGCCTTCAGGCAGTGCTCGATGTCGTCCACGAAGTTGGCCGAGGCGAGCAGGATCTCGGGTGCGAGGTCGCGCAGCGACACGTGCAGCACCAGCGGGGCGTGGTCGAACCAGGCGGGTTCGTGGATGTGCGGCGCGCCCGCGACGGTCGCGAAGACCAGCAGATCGCTGGAGCGGACCAGCGACTCGGCGCTGTCGTGCACGGTGGTCCGGCCCTTGGCGCCGGACCGTTCCAGATAGCCGCTGAAACCCGCCGCGCTGTCCGCGGAGAGGTCGTACACCCCGGTCTCCTCGAACGACCAGCCGGTGGCGGCCAGATAGGTGTGGATGTAGCGGGCGATCAGGCCCGTGCCGACGAACCCGACACGCGCGGGCCGGGTGCGGCCGCGGCTGAGCCGGTCGGCCGCGAGGGCCGCCGAGGCCGCCGTCCGGACCGCGCTGATGATCGAGCTCTCCAGGCAGGCGAACGGATAGCCCGTGTCGTGGTCGTTGAGGATCAGCACGGCCGAGGCGCGCGGCAGTCCTGACGCCGTGTTCCCGGGGAAGCTGGAGATCCACTTCAGGCCGTCCACCCGGACGTCCCCGCCGATCGACGCCGGCAGCGCGATGATCCGGGACGACGGGCGGTCCGGGAAGCGCAGGAAGTATGACGGCGGGTTCACCGAGTCGCCCGCCCCGTGCAGCCGGTACACCGTCTCGACGAGATCCACGATCTGGGACTCCCGTCCCTCCAGGGCCTGTTGGACCTGGGTGCCGGAGACGACGGAGAACGGGGGAGCGGTGAGCGTCGCGGGCGCCTCGGCGGTCTGTGCCGCCCGGTCCGTGCCGGTCATGCGGTCCTCACTTCGGTGGTGGGCGTGGAGTCGGTCAGCCGGACCGGGTCGGCCAGTGCGGCGAGCACCTCGCGCGGGCCCTCGAAGGGCTCCCTGCTGTGCGCGGTGCGGATGTTGTCGACGATCATCAGGTCGCCGGAGCGCCACGGCTCGCGGGCGGTGTGCGCCTCGTACACCTCGTTGATCTGCCGGACGACGTCCTCGCCGATCGGATCGCCGTTGCCGTAGCGGGTGTTGAAGGGCAGTCCGTCGGGGCCGTAGACGTCCACCAGGTACTCGCGCACCTCGGGGTCCATCGTCCACTCGTTGAGGAAGGCGATCTGGTTGAACCAGCAGAGCCGCCCGGTGACGGGGTGCCGGACCACCGCGGCGCGGCGCTGGCGGGTGTGCAGGGAGCCGTCGCCCTGCCAGGCGAACTCGATCGCGTGGGACCGGCAGTAGCGCTCGACGGCGCCGCGGTCCTCGGTGCCGAAGGCCTCGGTGAGTGTCGCCCCGATCTCGTCGTTGTACGTGCGCGTGAGCAGCCAGCCCTCCCGGGCGAACCGTTCGGCGAGACCGGCGGGCAGCGCGTCGAGCACGGTGGGCGCGTCGGCGACCGCGGTGGCTCCGCCCTCGGCCGGCGCGTCGAGGCACGCGAACAGCATCAGACCGGGGAACTCCAGCGCGTAACTCAGCTCGTGGTGCATGCACATCTGCTGGTTGGGCGGCCACTTGGAGGACGAGTACACGCCGTCCGCGTAGGTCCGCCGGGGTGCGAAGGACTCCCGGTCGGGCATCAGGCCGCCGGCCAGCCGCCCGAAGACGTCCGCGGTCGTGTCCGGGTCGCTCAGACCCAGGCCGCGGACCAGGACGCTGCCGTGCTCGGCGACCACGGCGCGCAGCGCGTCGCGGTGCACCGCCGCCCAGCCCGCCGTGTCCCCCGCCACGTCGGTGCGCAGGATCGGAGGGCTGCCGGGGCGCAGGTCGACGTCGGGCAGCAGCGTCGGTGTCGAGGACATCGTGTGGTTCCTTTCGGTCTCGCGCCGTTCGGGTTGTGCGCGCACGTACGTGTGGTCTTCGGTCGGCTGTCGTGCCGGGTTCCGGCCCCGGCCCCCGGCGCGGTTCACGACGCCTCCCGGGCCGCCGGGGCGTCGAGCAGTCCCGCCAGATCGGCGAGGACCGGGAGGCGGGTGACGTCCCTGAGGGTGATCGCCCGGTCCAGGGCGACCGCCAGCTTCACCGCCGCCAGGGAGGTGCCGCCGCGCTCGAAGAAGTGGTCGAGGCGGCCGATCCGGTCCTGCGGGATGCCCAGCACCTCGGCCCAGGCCGCGGCCAGGCGCCGCTCGCCCGGTGTGCCCGGCGCGTGTGCGCCGTCCCGGTCGTCCGCACCGCTGTCGGCGGAGCCGAGGTCCTCGGCGAGCGCGGTCAGCGTCTTGCGGTCGATCTTGCCGTTGGCGGTCAGCGGCAGCTGCTCGCGCCGGTGGACGGCCGACGGCACCATGTACGCGGGAAGCGACCGGGCCAGCCGTTCCAGCACGGGCCCCGGGTCGAGGGGCTCGGGTCCGGCGCAGAACGCCACCAGCCGGGTGCCGCCCGCGACGACCACGGCGCCGTCCCGGACGCCGGGCACCCGCAGCAGGGCGTTCTCGATCTCGCCGATCTCGATGCGGAAGCCGCGGATCTTCACCTGGCTGTCCCGGCGGCCCAGGAACTCCAGCTTTCCGTCGGGCAGCCACCGGCCGTGGTCCCCGCTGCGGTAGAGCCGCTCGCCCGGCCGGTGCGGGTCGTCCATGAACGCGGTCTTCGTGCGCTCGGGGTCGTTGACGTATCCGCGGCCGACACAGACCCCGGAGAAGACGATCTCGCCGGGCGCGCCGAGCGGCACGGGCATCAGGTGTTCGTCGACGACGTACACGCGCACGTTGGCGACCGGCCGGCCGAGCGGGACCCGGTCCTCGTCCGGCACCCGCGACATGACCTCGTGGTTGGTGTCGTCGGAGGTCTCGGTCAGCCCGTACGCGTTCGCGAGGCGGATACCCGGCTCGGCCGCGAACCAGCGCTGTACGAGCTCCTTCCTCACGGCCTCCCCGGTGACCGACACGCAGTGCAGGCCGGGCAGTTCGCGCGGCCGCTGTTCCAACTCGCCCAGCACCGCTTCGAGATACGACGGGACGACCTGGAGGACATTGACCCCACCCTCCGCGATCGTGTCCACGAACCGCGGGACGTCCAGGATCACCTCCTGGGCGACCAGCAGGGTCCGCCCGCCGACCAGCAGCGCGGAGACCAGCTGCCACAGTGAGATGTCGAAGCACTGGGGCGCCGTCTGCGCGACGACCTGCCCCTCGCCGACCCCCAGGTCGTCGATCTTGGCGAGGACGTGGTTGACGAAGCCCGCGTGCTCGCACATCGCGCCCTTGGGCTCACCGGTGGAACCGGACGTGAAGTAGACGTAGGCGAGCTGGTCCGCGGCGACCGCGACACCGAGGTCGCCGTCGGAGTGGTCCTCCGCGTAGGCCTCCTCGACACGCAGCGTGCGGGCGCCGGTGTCGGCCCCCTCCAGGGTGGCGGTGCTGCCGTGCTCGGTCAGGACCAGTTCGCAGCCGGCGCGCCTGAGCGTCTTCTCGATGCGGCCGGCCGGGAAGTGCGGCTCGACGGGCAGATAGACGCCGCCCGCCTTGAGGACGGCGAGGACACCGGCCATCCAGTCCAGATCGCGTTCCATGACGACCGCGACGACCCCCTCGGGCCGCAGCCCGCGGGCGAGCAGCGCCCGGCCGATCCGGTTGGCCCGCGCGTTCAGCTCGCGGTACGTCCACTCCTCGTCCCCCTGGACGGCGGCGACGGCGTCCGGATGCGCGGCCACCCGCTCCTCGAACAGCTCGTGCACGCGGCGGTCCGGCAGTTCGCGGTGCGGCCCGGCCAGCCCGTCGAGCTGGAACCGGAGTTCGTCGTCGCCCAGGAGGCCGTGCCGGTCGTGCTCGGCGTCCGGGTCGGCGGCCAGCAGCCGCAGTGCGGTCAGGTGGTAGCCGGCGACGCGGGCGGCGGCCCCGGCGTCCAGGACGTCGGTGCGATAGCGCAGCCTCAGGGTGTGGTCCGCCACGCTCACGTGCAGCACGGTGCCGGCGGTGTCCTGGGCGGCCTCGGCGACATCGCCGCCGTGCGGGTCGAGCACGGCCGCGAAGGGGACCGGGTCGCCGCCCGCCTCCCGCACGGGCGGCTCCCCGGCCGTTTCGTCGGCGGCCTCCCGGACCGCCGGGCCGGCCTGTGCCACCAGGTCGCGCCAGGTGCCGGAGCCGACGGTCAGCCGGCGCGGCCGCGGTGCCGCGCCCTTCGCCGCGACGTGGCCGGTGACGACCTCGCGCTCACCGGACAGCGCCGCGAGAACCTTGGCGTGCGCGGCCAGGAGCGCGGACGGCTCCACCACCGTGCCCTCGGGCAGCGGGACTTCGTACACCGCCGTGCCCGGGACCGGGTCGAGCGTCCACCTCGGGATCGTGTCCATGGTCTGTTCCCCCCTGTGTTCCGTAAGTGCTGTGGTGCGTGCGGCGCCGTCAGGCGCGCCGCTGCGCTGCCGCCGGGTTCCCGCCCCAGTGCGCCCCCGGCGGTACCTCCTCGCCCTTCATCAGGAAGGAGTCGGCGGCGAGTACGGCGGCGTCCCCCACAGACGCGCCGTAGTGGACGAGAGCGCCGACGCCGAGCGTGACGCCGTCCCCGATCTCGATGTGGTCGGACTTGAAGGTGCCGTCCTCCTGCGAGTGCGACTGGATCTTGCTGTGCGCGCCGAGGGTGCAGTCGTCCCCGATGGCGGTGAGTGTGCGTTCGGTGATGTAGGCCCCGTCGTCGAAGACCCGACGGCCGACACGGACCCCCAGCAGCCGCCAGAGCAGGCTCTTGAACGGAGTGCCGTTGAAGATCGCGAAGTGCGTGTCGGGGACCTTCCACAGCCGCTCGTGCTGCCAGAAGAGCGGGTCGTAGATGGAGTGCAGCCGCGGCTGAAGCGGACGGAACCGCAGAATGATCCGCTCCACCAGCGCGTAGTAGCAGGTGGTGAACGCGAGGCCGACCATCAGGGACGCCCCGATCAGCAGGCCGCCGACGGTGCCGTACTCCCCGTACAGGTCGAAGGCGGCGAAGCCGAGGACGGTGAGGACGAACCAGTCGAACCAGCGCAGGAACAGGAACAGGCCCATGGTGCGCAGGTTGTGGCCGTTCTTCGCGGCGAGGCGGCGGTGCAGCTCGTCGCCCTCGCGCAGGTGGTCGAAGCGGGTGTCGCGCTCCACGGTCCGCGGGATCTCGAAGGGCGGCGAGCCCAGCAGTCCGACCCCTTCGCGGACCTCGCCGTCGAGCGGGACCATGACCTTCGTCGCGAGCAGGACGTTCTCGCCCGTGCGGCCACCCACCGGGTAGGCGATGTGGTTGCCCAGGAAGCTGTTCGGCCCGATCGTCGCGCGCGAGACCCGGAACGACGAGCCCGAGAACTCGGCGTTCATGATGGACAGCCCGTCGGCGACCATCGTGCCGCGGCCCACGGTGGCCAGGAACGGCGTCTCGTGCGCCACCCCCGTGCCGAAGTTGGAACCGGTCTGCTCGACGTGCGACAGGTCGTACCCGATGGCCCGCAGGTAGTGGACGATGTACGAGCTGTCCCCGCACAGCCACTTGAAGAACTTCACGTTGGTCAGCCGTGCGACGGCCCGCTGCACCGAGTAGTGGAAGCCGTAGAGCGGGTAGACCCGGTCCGGCTCCAGGAACCGGTTCAGCAGCCGCGGGATCACGGTCACGACGGTGAAGCCGACCGCGATGAAGCCCACGAAGAGCCCGACGGACAGGGCGAACGCCTCGGCGTAGAACCGTCCCGAGGTGATGTGCTGCGCCTCCGTGTTCAGCAGCACGTCCAGCGAGGGCGCCACCGTCAGCAGCATGTACGTGCCCCCGACGAGGAGCGGCATGGTGACCAGGAGCGTCTGGAACACGGTGGCCAGGCCGTAGCCCACCCGGCGCGCGGTGCGGCACTCCGCCGGGGCGACCCGTACGTAGTCCACGTCCGTGCGCTGGGCGGGGGAGCCGTGCCAGTGCTGGCCGGCCGGCACCTGCGCGCCGTCGTACAGCGCCGACGCGTGGCCGAGCTGGGACCCGTCGCCCATGGCGGTACCGATGTCGAGGACGGTGTTCTCGCCGACGAACACGTCCTGGCCCAGCGTGACCCGGCCGGTGCGGATGCGCCCGGCGTGCGCCTGGTAGCAGAGGAAGTGCGAGTCCTTGCGGATGACGGTGTTCGCGCCGACGGTGAACAGGTCGGTGCAGACCGGTACCGCGTGGGAGAGGATCGTGACGTTCTTGCCGATCCGCGCGCCCAGGGCCCGCAGGTAGAGCACGTAGAGCGGGTTGCCGGCGAACAGGACCATCGGGTTCGCGTGCAGCAGCACCTTGACGGTCCAAAAACGCAGGTAGGCCAGGCTCCAGACCGGGAACTCGGTCTCCTTCCAGCGGCCGACCAGCACCCACTTGGCCACCACCGGAATCGTGCACAGGCCGAGGAGGACGGCGCCTCCGAAGACGGCCGACCGCAGATAGACGTCCACGATGCCGTCCCCGGCGGACACCCAGTCGTACCCCTGGGCGGTGACGAGCCCGGAGAGCAGGCAGTACACCGCGAAGGCCAGGAACTGCAGTGCCCCGCACAGGGCGTACCGCGCGCTGCTGCCCCGCGCGGGCGGCGCGGCCGGTTCCGCCGGCGGTGCGGGCTCCTCGGCCGGGACCTCGGCGAGCGCCGCCGCCAGGCCGCGGATCGTCGGGTGCCCGTACACGTCACGCATCGACACGGCCGGCAGGTCGGGGTGCTTCCTGACCCGGGCGCAGAAGTGTGCCATCACCAGGGAGTTGGCACCGAGGTCGTCGAAGAAGTGGCTGTCGACGGGGACCTGCTCGGCGCGTACGACACCGGCGAGCACCTCCGCGAGGACAGGTTCGATCCCGTTCACCGGGGCGCGGGTGGTCGGCGACGGCGCCGGGGCGACGGTCGTGACCTCAGTGGGATTTCCCACCACTTGATCTCCTTGCTGGCGATTACGGCTACTTGTGGACTGTTCGGAGTGTTTGGCTCTTCGGAGGGGAATACGAAGGATTCACGCCCGCAGTTTCATTGCGCACCTGAATTGGTGACGAAAGATGTCTGGGTGAACCACGGTGATTCCTGTGTGACTCCGGTGTGCCGGCAGATAGAGTTGTTTCTCGCGCAAGATGTGTTCCGCGAGGAAGTCATGTGCTCGGTGTTGTGCTCCTGGGACTGAATGGGCACATGGTTGCGAGAGGGCATGCGAGAAGAGGCGGTTCGGTGAGTGTGTGAAGTGGCCGCGTGGAAAAAGGGTGCGGTGCAGCACGGCATGATCCGCGTGGTTTCCACGCGGATCACGGGTAACGCGGCTGTTTCGGCCCTCCTCCGGGCCCTTCTGAGTCCCCCGTGTCGTGGTGCTACTGAGCCGTCCCCACGTGCCCAGCACAATGCAATCCGAATTGTTTCGGCGGGCTCATGAACGGGTCAAGGGCGTTTCGGACTGTGGCGCTTTCTCGCTGTTCGATGCTTCAACGGCCGGTCACCTGAATGATCTCGTCCGTCCGTGCCACCGGGGAACTCACCCGTGGACAGTGCATGTGTTGTTGCGTGTTCCACTTCTGGGAGGCGGGCGATTCAGCCACGCGGGCATGACAGAAAAAGGGTTCGATTTACCTTTACGATTACCGCGAAATTGCTGCCGCTTTTCCGTCGTGTGACGGAACCGGATCAGCACCGTCCTGCCACCGGGCCGCGTGCGCCGCTCCCGCCACACCGGCTCCGGTCCGTGGCACCGGGGGATGAGTGGGACCCCGCGCGGCGGATACCTTTAGGGCGTGCAGCCAGCAAGTGAACCCCCTCAGAGGACGTCCGGTCGTCTCCACCGGGCGCGTGCCCTCTATCGGAACGTCTCCAAGCGCAGGACCGCCTGGCTGCTGCTCAAGGACACCGTGAACTCGTGCATCGAGTACCGGATCCTCGGACTCGCGGCGGAGGCGGCGTTCTTCACGCTGCTGTCCGTGCCGCCCCTGCTGCTGAGCATGATCGGCCTGCTCGGCTACGTCGACGACTGGACGGGCGCCGACACCATCGCCAGCGTGGAGACCAGCCTCCTGGAGGCCTCCCGCACGGTCCTCACCGACAAGGGCGTCGCCCAGATCGCCGAACCGCTCCTGCACGACGTGATGGAGGGCGGCCGGCCCGACGTCATCTCCCTGGGCTTCCTGTTCGCCCTGTGGTCCGGCTCGCGCGCGGTGAACGTCTTCATCGACACCATCACCGTGATGTACGGCCTCGACGGGGTGCGCGGCATCGTCAGGACCCGGCTGATGGCCTTCCTGCTCTTCCTCGTGGCCCTGCTCATCGGCTCGGTCGCCCTGCCGCTGATGGTCGCGGGCCCGGACGCCGTGGTGAACGTCGTGCCCTGGTCGACGACCGTCGTCCAGGTGCTCTACTGGCCTGTCGTCATCGTCCTGTCCATCGTCTTCCTGACGACGCTGTACCACGTGTCAGTACCGGTGCGTTCACCGTGGATCGAGGACGTGCCCGGCGCCCTCGTCGCGCTCACCATGTGGGTGCTGGGCAGCCTCCTGCTGCGCATCTACCTGACGAACACCGTCGAGGGCCCCACGATCTACGGCTCCCTGGCCGCGCCCGTCGCCGTCCTCCTGTGGATCGGTGTCGCCGCCTTCGCCGTGCTCGTGGGCGCCGCCGTCAACGCGGCCATCGACCGCGTCTGGCCCGCCGCCGCCACCGCGGCCGCCCGCGCCGTCAACGAGCGGCTGCGCGCCGAGCAGGCCGCCGACCTCGTGGCCCGCGCGGCCGCGGCCCGCGCCGCCCGGGCCGAGGACGGCTACGACGACCCCGACGACCCGGACATGCCGTCCGAGTTCCCGGAGCGCTGGTCCCGCTTCCTGCCCCCGGAGGACGTGACCTCCCGGCTGCGGACCCACGCCAAGACGACCCCCAAGAACGGCGACGAGGCACCTCCGCCGCCGCAGTGACGGACACCCCCGCCGCGATGACCACGACGGGGGCGCCAGGGGGACCGCTGGATCCGGGAGATCCGGGAGATCCGGGAGATCCGGGAGATCCGGTGGCTCCGGTGGCTCCGGTGGATCCGGGGACTCCGGTGGATCCCGGGACTCCTGGGGGTTCAGACCTTCCACACCCCGTCCGCCGCGTGCTCCCTCGCGAAGTCCGCGAAGTCGCGCGGCGCACGGCCCAGAACCTGCTCCACGACGTCGGTGGCCCTCGCGTTGTGGCCGTCGAGCAGCCCGTCGAAGACCTCCTCCATGAACGCGACCTCCTCGGCGGGCAGCCCGAACCCGGCCAGGATCGCGCCGTACTCCTTCGTCGGCACCGGCACGTACCGGATCTCCCGGCCCGCCGCCGCGGAGATCTCTGCCATGGCCTCCCGGAACGACAGCAGCCGCGCCCCCGTGATCTCCAGCGTCCGGCCCACGTACGAGGAGTCCGTCAGCGCCTTCACCACGACCTCCGCGAGGTCGCGCGCGTCGAGGAACGGCACCGGCACCTCGCCCGCCGGGAACACGAACTCCCCGCCGCGCACCCCCTCGAAGAGCAGACCCTCGCTGAAGTTCTGGAAGAACCAGTCGGCCTGCACCACGGTCCACTCGGCTCCCGAGTCGCGCAGCGCCCGCTCGGTCGGCTCCGCCTGACGCTCCCCGCGCGCGGACAACAGCACCAGCCGGCGTACGCCGAGGTCCTGGGCCCGCCGGGCGAACGCGGCGACGTTCTCGGCCGCGCCCGGCGCACCGACGTCCGGCGCGTACGCCAGATACGCCGCGTCGGCTCCGCGCAGCGCCTCGTCCCACGTCGAGGGGTCGTACCAGTCGAAGCGCGTCTCACCACCGCGCGAAGCGGCCCGTACGCGGAAGCCCGCGGCCTTCGCGGCCTCCGCCACCTGGCGCCCGGTCTTCCCCGAGGCGCCCGTCACCAACACCGTCCCGTTGCCCGTGTTCTCCGTCATGGGCCCAGTCAACGACCGCACGCCGCAAGGGAACATCGCTGAACCTCTCGTTCCCATAATCGCGCGTCTACTCTGGGGCCATGGACGCACTCGCAGGCCTTCTGGAGGGTCCACGGGCGCGTGGCGCCTTCATGATCCGGGCGTGCTTCGAACCGCCCTGGTCCCTTCGGATCGAGGACCGCGCCCCCCTCACCGTCATGCTGATGATCCGCGGCGAGTCCTGGATCACCCCCGACGCGGGCGAGCCCGTGCTGCTGCGGGCCGGCGACCTCGCCATCGCGCGCGGCCCCGACCCGTACACCTGCGCCGACGACCCCGCGACGCCGCCGATCGCGGTGATCCTGCCGGGCCAGGAGTGCACCTACCCCGACGGGCGCTCGATGCGCGGTCACATGGACCTCGGCGTCCGCACCTGGGGGCAGCGCCTCGACGGTTCCATGGTGATGCTGATCGGTACGTACCCGGTGCAGGGCGAGGCCGGCGGGCGGCTGCTCGACGCGCTGCCGCCGGTGCTGACGCTGACCTCCGACGTGTGGGAGTGCCCGCTGACCCCGCTGCTCACCGAGGAGATCGTGCGCGACGAGCCCGGCCAGGAGGTCGTCCTCGACCGGCTGCTCGACCTGCTGGTCATCGCCGCGCTGCGGGCCTGGTTCTCCCGTCCGGAGGCCGAGGCGCCCACCTGGTACCGGGCGCTGGCCGACCCGGTCGTCGGCCGGGCGCTGCGGCTCGTGCAGGACGACCCCGCGCACCCCTGGACGGTCGCCTCCCTCGCCACGAAGGCCGGTGTCTCGCGGGCCGCGCTCGCCCGCCGCTTCAGCGAACTCGTCGGCGAGCCCCCGATGACGTACCTGACCGGCTGGCGCCTCGCCCTCGCCGCGGACCGACTGCGCGACACCGGCGACACCCTGGAGGCGATCGCCCGCCAGGTCGGCTACGGCAGCGCGTTCGCCCTGTCCAGCGCCTTCAAACGGGTGTACGGGGTCAGTCCGCAGGAGCACCGTACGCGGGCGGGCCGGCCTGCGATCGGCGTACCCTTCTGACTGTGGCCGAGCCGTACGCCGAGTCGTCGCAGGCGCCGTACCGGGAGCGGGCGTCGCGGCTGGCCGGTGCGGTCGTGTGGACCCGTACCGCCGTGCCGGGGGACTCCGCGCCGGTCCTGCCCGACGGATGCATGGACCTGTTGTGGACCGAGGGCCGGCTGTTCGTCGCGGGCCCCGACACCCGTGCGTACGTGAGTGAGGCCGACGGGCCCGGAGGGGTGACGCGGTACGCGGGCGTCCGCTTCTTTCCCGGAACCGCGCCCTCCTATCTCGGTGTACCCGCCCATGAACTGCGCGACCGGCGCGTCGACCTCGCGGATCTGTGGGGCGGGGGTGCGGTGCGGCGGCTGACCGAGCGGGTCGACGCGGCGGGCGATCCCGCCGCGGCGCTGGAGGCGGTGGCCGTGCGGCGGGCGGCCGACGCCGAGCCGCCCGATCCGCGGCTGCGGGCCGTTGTCGCGGCGCTGTCCGCGGGGGCGGCTGTCGCCTCGACCGCGGAGGAGGTGGGCTGGGGCGAACGGCAGTTGCACCGGCGGGCGTTGGTCGCATTCGGGTACGGGCCGAAGATGCTCGCTCGTGTTCTTCGCCTGCAGCGGGCGTTGGCGTTGGTGCGGGGTGGGGCCGCCGCGGCGGAGGTCGCGGTGGTTGCAGGGTTCGCGGACCAGGCTCATCTGGCGCGGGAGGTGCGGGAGTTGGCCGGGGCGCCGTTGGGGGTGCTGCTGCGGCAGTGAGCTTGCGGGGTGCGGGTGCGGGTGCGGTGCGGTGTTTGAACTGCGGGCCGTTGAGGTGCTGGTCGCGCAGTTCCCCGCGCCCCCAAAAGATTGCGCCGTTCCCCGCGCCCCCAAAAGATGCGCCGTTCCCCGCGCCCCTGCAGGCAAAAGATTGCGCCGTTCCCCGCGCCCCTGAAGGCGAAGGATTGCGTCGTTCCCCGTTCCCCGTTGCCCGCGCCCCCGGGCGGCAGGGCCTCTACGGGGTGGTCAGGTGGGCGAAGAGGTCCACGCCGTTGTTGTCCGGGTCTTGGACGACTGCGTATCGCATGCCCCAGGGGGCGTCGAACGGCTTGAGTTCGGCCTTGTGGCCGGCGGCCAGCAGCGTCTCGTACGTGGCGTCGACGTCCGCGGGGCTGTCGCACAGGAAGGCCAGTCCGACCCGGCCCCCGCCCGTCGGAGGCCGCCAGTCGGGGTGGAACGAACGGATCGTGTCCTCCGTGTCGAGCGCGAAGCGCAGACCGCCGGGCAGTTGAGCCTCGACGTGCGGCGCGCTCTCCGCCCCCTCGGGGAATTCGAGACCGAGACGGCGGTAGAAGGCGAGCGACGCGGCCATGTCGGAGACGACGAGGCCGATGAGATCGAATCGCGGAGTGGTCTGTGGAGTGGTTCGTGTAGTCATGGGACCACCGTAGGGATCGTGGCGGGCGCGGGTCTTGAAGGAATCGGACGTCCCGTTCCCAGGCGCTCACTTCTGGTCGCGGTTGAACTGCGAGGCCGACCAGTAGTAGCCGAGTGCCGCCAGGCCCAGGCACCAGGCCACGGCCAGCCACCCGTTGTAGCCGATCTCGGTGCCGAGCAGCAGGCCGCGCAGGGTCTCGATGGCCGGGGTGAAGGGCTGGTACTCGGCGATCGGCTGGAACCAGCCCGGCATGGTGTCGGCCGGGATGAAGGCGCTGGAGATGAGGGGGAGCAGGATGAGCGGCATGGCCATGTTGCCGGCCGCCTCGGCGTTCGGGCTGGCCATGCCCATGCCGACCGCGATCCAGGTGAGCGCCAGGGCGAACAGGGCGAGCAGCCCGAACGCGGCCAGCCACTCCAGGGCCGTGGCATCGGTGGAGCGGAAGCCGATGGCCACGCCCACCGCCCCGACCAGGGCGAGGCTGGCCAGCACCTGCAGGACGCTGCCGACGACGTGTCCGATGAACACGGACCCGCGGTGGATGGCCATCGTGCGGAAGCGGGCGATGATGCCCTCGTTCATGTCGGTGGCGACGGACACCGCGGCCCCGATCACGGTGCTGCCGATGGTCATCAGCAGGATGCCGGGGACGATGTAGGCGATGTACTCGGAGCGGTCGGCACCGCCGTCCCCGATGCCGGCGCTCATCACGTCGCCGAAGATGTAGACGAAGAGCAGGAGCAGCATGACCGGCGTGAGCAGCAGGTTCAGGGTGAGGGACGGGTAGCGCCGGGCGTGCAGGAGATTGCGGCGCAGCATCGTGGACGAGTCGCGGACGGCGAGGGAGAGGGAGCTCATCGGACGTTCTCCTTGGGCTGGTCGGTGGGCTGGGTGGTGGACCGGTCGGTCTGGCCGGGGACGTCCGCGGGACCGGTGCTGCCGGTCAGGGCGAAGAAGACGTCGTCGAGGTCGGGGGTGTGCACGGTCAGTTCGTCCGCCTCGATACCGGCCGTGTCGAGGCGGTCGAGGATGGAGCGCAGCTCGCGCTGGCTGCCGTCGCTGGGGATCTGCAGCGCGAGGGCCTCGTCGTCCCGGGCCACCTCGCGCAGGGCGGAGGCGGCGGACCGGTACGCGTCCGGATCGGCGAACCGCAGCCGGACGTGTCCGCCGGGGATGAGCCGCTTCAGCTCCTCGGCGCTTCCTTCGGCGGCGATCCGGCCGTTGTCGAGCACGGCGATGCGGTCGGCGAGCTGGTCGGCCTCTTCCAGGTACTGGGTGGTGAGGAAGACGGTGACGCCGCCGGAGACCAGTTCGCGGATGATCTGCCACATGTTGTGGCGGGAGCGGGGGTCGAGGCCGGTGGTCGGTTCGTCGAGGAAGATGATCCGCGGGCTGCCGACCAGGGTCATGGCGATGTCCAGGCGGCGCTTCATGCCGCCGGAGTAGGTGGAGGCGGGCTTCTTCGCGGCCTCGGCCAGGTCGAAGCGCTCCAGCAGTTCGGCGGTGACCCGGCGGCCCTCGGCCTTGGGCAGGTGGTGCAGGTCCGCCATGAGGAGCATGTTCTCCTCGCCGGTGATCAGGCCGTCGACGGCGGAGAACTGGCCGGTGACACCGATCGCGGCCCGCACCGCCCGCGGATCGGCGGCGAGGTCGTGGCCGCCGACCCGGATCCCGCCGGAGGCGGGGTCGGGGGAGACGAGGGTGGAGAGGACGTTGACGACTGTGGTCTTGCCCGCGCCGTTCGGGCCGAGCAGGGAGAAGATCGTTCCCTCGGGGACGACCAGGTCGATGCCGTCGAGCACGACCTTGTCGCCGTAGGACTTGCGCAGCCCGTTCGCCGCGATGGCCGGGTCGGTCATGAGTGGGTGCTCCTTCGGAGACTGCGGGTGGGACTGAGGGTGGGATCGCGGGCGGGACCGCGGGTCAGAGGCTGCGGGCGGTGATGTCGCCGTAGGCGGTGGTCGCGTGGATGTTCAGAGCGGCCTCGCCGTCGGCGTTCTTGAGCGCGTTGTGGATCCGGCCGAAGGAGGTCCCGGCGTCCAGGGAGGCGGAGACCCCGCGAGCGGCGCCGACCGACACCTCGCCGGCCTGGGTGCGCAGCTCGACCGTGCCGCGCACGGCCTCGTTGATACGGATGTCGCCCTTCTGGACACTGATCTCCGCGGGACCGCCCAGGCGGCCGACCGAGACGTCACCGGCGAGGAGGGTGAGACGGGCGCTCGCGGTCTCGTCGAGCTTGACCGAGCCCTGCGCCCCCTCGAAGGTGACGTCGCCGAGGCGCCCGACGCCCCGGAACTCGCCGGCGGCCGTCTTCGCCTCGACGCGGGAGCCGGCGGGCAGTTGGACGGTCACCTCGACGGAACCGGAGTTGCCGAGAACCCGGTGCTTCGCCGGTGCGGCCTCGATCCGCAGGACGCCCTCGCCGTACACGACCTCGATCCGTTCAGCCGCCTTCACATCGCGGCTGTTCGAGGTGTCCGCCGGCAGGACCTCGACCGTGGTGTCGGCCCGGTCGGCGGCGATGAACCGGATGTGCCCCGCGGGGATGTCGAGGACGGCGGAGACCTGGTCGGGGGTGTCGAACTTCTGCATCGTGCTCTCCCTTGTTCTGTTCGTTCCGCTTGTTCGGTCGGTGTTTCCGACAAGGGAAAAGCTACGTTGCGTTCATAGATACGGCAACAGATTTGTTGCACTGCAACGCAGTAACCGCAGGTGAAATAGGAGTTTTCGTTGCGATGGGATTGAATCTAATGCAACAGCGTGCATCGCCTTCGTTGCAATGTACTTGGAGTGAACGCTATAGTCGCGGCAGCAGGGGCAACCGAGAAGCACCAAGGAGACCGCGATGCCGGGAGGCAGGCTCACTCAGCAGGAACGCCAGCAGATCGCGCTGGGCCTGGCCGACGACCTCGCCTACGCGGAGATCGCCAGACGACTCGACCGCCCGACCTCGACGGTCACCCGGGAGGTGATGCGCAACGGCGGCCCCCTCGCCTACCGCGCCGACCTGGCCCATCGCGCCACCGAACACCGCGCCCACCGGCGCAGGGAAGCCGCGCCCCGAGGTCCGGAAGCACTCCCGCAGGCCCACGGGCGTGATGCCGAGGCCGTGCGCGAGTACGTGGAGGTGTTCACCACCCTCCTCATGAAGTCGGGCCTGCCCAAGATGACCTCCCGGGTGCTGGCGCACCTCTACACCACCGACGCGGGCAGCCTCACCGCGTCCGAACTCGTCCGGCACCTCCAGGTCAGCCCGGCGTCCATCTCCAAAGCGGTCACGCTCCTCGAAAGCCAGGGCCTCATCCGGCGGGAGCGGGACGGCCGCCGCCGCGAGCGCTATGTCGTCGACAACGACGTCTGGTACGACGGGATGATCGCCTCCGCCCGGTCCCACGCCCAGCTCGCCGAGACCGCACGGCAGGGCGTAGGCGTCCTCGGACCCGACACCCCGGCCGCCGCCCGGCTGGAAGGCATCGCCCGTTTCGTCGACTTCGTCGGCGAGGGCATGGTCCGCGCCGCGGAACAGGCCCGCGAGGTCCTCTACACGAAGCCCGAAACGACCACCGGCGACCCCGCCGAGCCGGGCGAGCGAAAATTTCGAACCCCGCCATCGCCCTGACCGGCCGCCGAACCCGCCTCATAGGGTCGCCCCCATGGCAGAACCGGCAACACGGCATCCCGGACCCGGCCCTCGTGTCCTCGTCTACACCCGCACCACCGACTACCGCCACGACTCGATACCCGACGGCACGGCCGCCGTACGGTCACTCGGGGCCGCGCACGGCTTCACCGTCCACGCCACGGAGGACCCCGGTTTCTTCGACGCCCCCGTCGGCCCGTACGCGGCCGTCGTCTTCCTCTCCACCAGCGGTGACGTCCTGACACCCGCGGGCCGCGAGCACCTGGCCGCGTACGTCGAGGCGGGCGGCGGCTTCGTCGGGGTGCACGCGGCGGCCTGCACGGAGTACGGCTGGCCCTACTACGGGGAGTTGCTCGGGGCCCGTTTCGCCCGGCACCCCGACCATCAGCCGGGCAGGGCGGTCGTGGAGGACCACGGTCATCCGGCCACCCGGCATCTGCCCGCCACCTGGGAGTTCACGGACGAGTGGTACGACTTCCGGGCCAGCCCGAGGGGTTCGGTACGCGTACTCGTCTCCGCCGACGAGACCTCGTACGAGGGCGGCGGAATGGGCCCCGACCACCCCCTGGCCTGGTGCCGCAACCAGGGCGCCGGCCGAGTCTTCTACACGGCCTTCGGCCACGCCCCGGAGGCCTACGAGAACACCAACTTCCGCACCCACCTACTGGGCGGAATCACCTGGGCAGCCGCCCTCTAGGGGCGCGGGGAACGGCGCACTCAACCCCAACGCACCCGCACCCTTCGAACGACCCGAGCCGCACCTCAACACCCCGCCGTACTGGCCCGCACGACCAACCGCGTGGACAACTCGGTCCGAGTACCTTCGGGCCGCTCCCCGGCCATCATCCGCACAAGCAAGCGCAGCGCAACCGCAGACATCTCGGACAACGGCTGCCGGACAGTCGTCAAGGCAGGCGAAGCCCACCGCGCCTCGGGCAGATCGTCGAACCCCACCACACTCACATCGCCCGGCACGGACAGCCCCCGCTCCGCGAGCGCCCGATACGCCCCGAGAGCCATCCGGTCCGAGCAGACGAAGACGGCCGTGGGCGGCTCCGGCAGATCGAGCAGCTCCAGCATCCTGCGATGCGCGCAGACCTCGTCGAAGCTGCCGTACCGCAGGTACTCGGGCCGATGCCGCACCCCGGCCGCCGCGAGCGCCGACCGGTACCCCGCCACGCGCGCCCCGCTGCACATCTTGCGGCGGTATCCCGCGATGACGGCGACGCGTTCGTGCCCGAGCGAGAGCAGATGCTCGGTGGCGATCACCCCGCCGTGCCAGTTGGCCGCACCGACCGAGACGACGCCCGGGGGCGGTTCGAGCACCGGATCGATCAGCACGAACGGGATGCGGTGCTGCTCCAGCCAGGCGTACTGGGACGCGGTCAGCTCGGCGAGGTTGAACAGCACCCCGGAGGAACCCCGAATGGACAGCTTGTCCAGCCACCCCCGCTCCGGACGGCCGCCCCGGGTGCGGGTCAGCCCCGCCGAGACCACCACCTCGAGACCCGCGTCGTGCGCGGCCTCCTCCACCCCGTGCAGGATCGCGCCCGACCAGGAGCTGTCCAGCGAGTGCACGACGAGATCGACCAGCCCCGGCGACTTCGCCGCGTCGAACCGGGGTCTGCGCACGTAGCCCAGCCGGTCGAGTGCCTCCGTGACCCGGCGGCGGGTCTCCGGTGCCACGTCCTCGCGGCCGTTGACCACCTTCGAGGCCGTGGGTACGGACACCCCTGCCTCGCGGGCGACGACCGCGAGGGTCGGCCCCGCCACGCTCCCGGTACGCACCATGGAGCCCACCTCTCCGGCCCCGTCCCGAGGGCCCGCGAAAGTTTCGGGTAGAAAGCGCTTCCTACAGTAAGGCCGCCTCAACTCGCCGTGGAAGAGCGGGTATTCAGTGGAATTCCACAAAGCCGAAACTCTCGAAATGCCGAACGCGCTGGTCGTGAGCGGTTCAGGGCGGGCGACACGCGGTTCTCCGGCCCCCGGAGGCTGCGGAACGGAGGGTTCCGTGATGCGCTGGAGGTGCGGTTCCCGTGACACCGAGGGCCGCGGTGACGGCCGTGATGACGGTGACGGTGAAGATGGCGGTGAGGGTTGCCGTGAAGGCGGCGACGAGGGTGGCGACGAGGAGGGGGACAGGCGATGGCCGAGGATCCGGTGGTGGACACCCCGTACGGTGCGGTGCGGGGCCGTCACGAGAACGGTCTCGCCGTCTTCCGGGGCATCCCGTACGCGGCCCCGCCCTTCGGCCCCCACCGCTTCCGGCCGCCCGTCCCGCCCGAGCCCTGGGCCGGGGTGCGCGACGCGGGCGCGTTCGGCCCGACGCCGCCCAAGCCGCCGTACTCGGAGCCCTTCGCGAAGCTGCTCTCCGACCCGGTCGTGCCGGGCGACGACTGCCTGAACCTGAACGTGTGGACGCCGGAACCGGGTCCGGGCGCCCGTCTCCCGGTCATGGTGTGGATCCACGGAGGCGCGCTGACCCGGGGCTCGTCCGCGATCCCGGTGTACGACGGCCGGGCCTTCGCCCGTGACGGTGTGGTGTTCGTGTCCTTCAACTACCGCCTGGGAGTGGAGGGGTTCGGCCTCTTCCCGGACGCCCCCGCCAACCCGGGCCTGCGCGACCAGCTCGCCGCGCTGGAGTGGGTGCGGGACTCGATCGCGGAGTTCGGCGGTGACCCGGACCGGGTGACCGTCTTCGGCGAGTCGGCCGGGGCCATCAGTATCGGGGCGCTGCTGGCGAGCCCGCGTGCCGAGGGGCTGTTCCGGCGGGCGGCGCTGCAGAGCGGCCCGCCCGAGGTGACGGACCGGGACAAGGTGCGGCGCGTGGTGCGGCGGATGGCCGCCCGGTTGAAGGTCCCGGCGACGGCCCGGGCGTTCGCCGCCGTCGACCGGGGCGACCTGATCGAGGCGCAGACGGAGGCCGGCCGCAGGTCGAGCCCGGTCGTCGGCGGGCCCGCCTTCGGCATCGTCGTCGACGGCGATCTGGTGCCGCGTGATCCGATGGAGGCGCTGACCGGGGGCGGCGTGGCCCAGGACGTGGAGCTGCTGCTGGGCTGGACCAGTGAGGAGTACCGGCTGTGGCTCGCGCCGACCGGCCTCCTCGAACGCGTCGACCGGCTCGGCCCGGTCGCCCTGGCCGCGGCGAGGGCCCGCTGCCGCTGCGGCCCGGAGGTGCCGCGCGGCTACCGCCTGGCGCGTCCCGGGGCGAGCACCGCCGACCTGGTCGGGCAGCTGGTCACCGACTTCCTGCTCCGGGTGCCGCTGCGCCGGCTCGCGGACGCCCACCGGGCGCGCTCGTACGTCTACGAGTTCGCCTGGCCGTCGAACGTTCCCGGCCTCGGGGCCTGCCACGCCCTGGAGCTGGGCTTCGTCTTCGACACGACCGAGGCGCCGGAGGCGGCGAAGCTCGCGGGGCCCGGGGCGCCGCGGCCCCTCGCCGACGAGATGCACTCGGCGTGGGTGCGGTTCGCCGCCACGGGTGATCCGGGCTGGCCCGCCTGGGACGACACACATCCGGTACGGGTCTTCGGGGCCGGTGGTCCCGAGGTCGTGCGGGGTCTTCGGGACCGGGAACTGGGCCTGTGGGAGGCCGAGTCGGCTCCCGCCCGGACCGAGGGGAGGCCGGTGTCGGCGAAACCGGGTGCGGGGACGAGGGCCGTCTCCCGGAAAAACTTCCTCAGCCGCGCCGCGGGCGGCGGGTGAGCACGAGCGGCCCGTCCTCGGTGATGGCGACGGTGTGCTCGGAATGGGCGGTGCGCGAGCCGTCGGCCGAGCGGATCGTCCAGCCGTCCGGGTCGTAGACGATCTTGTCGGTGCCGGCGGCGAACCAGGGCTCGATCGCGATCGTCAGACCGGGACGCAGCTTCCAGCCGCGGCCGGGGCGGCCGTCGTTGGGGATGTGCAGCTCCTCGTGCATCGTGCGGCCGATGCCGTGACCGCCGAACTCCAGGTTGACCGGGTAGCCGTAGTCGGCCGCGACCCCGCCGATGGCCGCCGAGATGTCCCCGAGCCTGTTGCCCGGCAGGGCGACCTCGATGGCGGCTTCCAGGGCGACCTCGGTCGCCTCGATCAGCCGCAGGTCCTCCGCGGCCGGTGTGCCGACCACGACGGAGAGGGCGGAGTCGGCGGCCCAGCCGTCGATCATCACCGCCATGTCCATGGTCAGCAGGTCCCCGTCGCGCAGCTTGTAGCTGTGCGGCAGGCCGTGCAGCACGGCGTCGTTGACCGAGAGGCAGACCACGTTGCGGAACGGGCCCTTGCCGAAGGAGGGCTCGTAGTCCCAGTAGCAGGACTCCGCGCCGCGCTCCTTGATCCGGCGGCGGGCCTGCTTCTCCAGGTCCAGCAGGTTGACCCCCACTGCCGCGAGGTCGGCCAGCTCGGCCAGCACCTGACCGAGGAACTGTCCGGTGACGTGCATACGCTCGATGTCTGCGGGAGATTTGTGCTCGATCACTGCGTTCCTCGATTCCCAGGGCGGCCGACCGGTATATTTATACCAGAGGGTGGGGTGGTTGCCCGCCGGACACCTGCGCACCTAGCATGTGGGGATGGTCCGCCATCCGCTCGCCCCCGAACAGATCGAGGCGGGCCGACGTCTCGGGGCAGCGTTGCGCACCGCCCGGGCCGGCCGCAGTCCCGTCGAAGTGGCCTCGGCGGCGGAGATCTCGCCGGAGACCCTCCGCAAGATCGAGACCGGCCGCATGCCGACGCCCGCGTTCGGCACCATCGTCCGGCTCAGCGAGGTACTCGGCGTACCCCTGCCCGAACTCGCCAGCGTCTGGCGCACCGATCCCGCCCTGAGCGCGGCCTCCTAGCTCCAGCGGCCTCCCGTTTCATCGGCGCCCTTCGCCGCCGTTCGTGCGCCTCCACCGCACTGACGCGTCTTCGCCCCGCTCACTGCTGTGTGAGCGGGGCGAAGACTTCAGACCTGCCAGGACCGGTCAGGGTAGGTCAGGGCAGGGTCCATTTCTGGTTGGCGTTGGTGTGGCAGGTCCACAGATGGACGGCGGTTCCGTCGTTCCAGGTACCGCCCGAGGCGTCCATGCATTTGCCGGACTGCGGGTTGCGTACCGTGCCGTCGGTCTGGGGCGTCCAGGCCTGGGCGCCGGAACCGTTGCACGTCCACAGCTGGATCTTCGTACCGTCGGCGTTGCCTCCGCCGCTCACGTCCAGGCACTTGCCCAGCGCCCTCAGCGTGCCGTCACCCGGGAGCGTCCACTTCTGGGCGGCGGAGCTGTTGCAGGTCCAGATCTGGACCTTGGTGCCGTCGGCGGTCTGGGCGTTGTCGATGTCCAGGCACTTGCCGTTGACGCCCTTCACCTCACCCGAGCGAGGCCCGGGATCCTGGCCGCCCGCGCGCTTGACGCGGATGTTGCGGAAGGACACGTCGTCGCCGTCACCGTGGTTCTGGAGGCCGATGTGCCCCTGCCGCAGGCTCCGTACGGGGTCGGTGTTGGTGAAGTCGTTGATCTTGCGGCCGTTGAGGAAGATCTCCAACCGCTCGCCGGTGACCCGGAGTTCGTAGGTGTTCCACTCACCCGGTGGGTTCAGCGCCGCGTCCCGTGCGGCGACGTCGGCGGACTTGAAGCCGTAGACGGAGCCCGTGGTGCGGTCGACGGTGTCGGTGGCGTCGATCTGGATCTCGTAACCGTTGTTCACCGCGGACCACGGGTCGTCGGAGGCCGGGAAGCCGATGAAGATCCCGGAGTTGTCGTCCCCGGCCATCCGCCAGTCGAGCTTCAGGGAGTAGTCACCGGTGAACTCCTGGGCGTTGTACCAGAACAGCCCCATCCCGCCCACGGAGGTGAGCGTGCCGTCCGCGAGGCTGAACTGCCCCGGTCCCGCCTGCTTCCAGCCGGTGGTGGAAGAGCCGTTTAACAGCGAGGTGTAGCCGGTCTCCGGGCGGCAGTCGGCGTCCGTCATCCCGGAGGCCCAGCGGATGCCGCCGAGGAGGTGGCGCCGGAAAGCGGGATCGTCGTACGACTCGGCGGTGTGCCCGCCGCCCGTGTAGAAGGACCGGCCGCCCTGGTAGTCCTTGCACCAGGCGATCGGATGGTCCCCGGACATGTTCCCGCCCGAGTAGCTGGACTCGTCGAGCGAGGCCAGGACATGGGCGGTGGTACGGGGATTGGTGCGGTAGTTGTACCACTCGTCGGTGCGCTGCCAGGTGCTGCCCAGATGGGCGGTGGCGTCGTGCGCCCGGTCCTCCACCTTGACCGTGGCGGACTGGATCGCCGGATGCGAGTGGAAGAGCGCGCCGGCCAGACCCTCGTAGAAGGGCCAGTCGTACTCGGTGTCGGCGGCGGCGTGGATCCCGACGTAACCGCCGCCGCCCTGGACGTAACTCTCGAAGGCCGTCTGCTGGGCGGCGTTCAGCACGTCGCCCGTCGTCGACAGGAAGACGACGCTCTTGTACTGGGCGAGGTTGCCGGTCGTGAAGGTCCCCGCGTCCTCGGTCGCGTCCACGGTGAAGTTGTTCGCGCCGCCGAGGCCGCGCAGGGCCGCGATGCCCTCGTCGATCGAGTCGTGGCGGAAGCCCGCAGTCTTGGAGAAGACGAGGATCTTGTACGCCGGGTCGGCCGCCGCGAGCGGCCGTGCCTCAGCGGTCGCCGATCCGGTGACGGACCGGCCCACGGCGTCGGGCAGTGCCGTGGCCTGCGGGGTCAGACAGAGCGTGGCGCCCACGAACAGGCCGAGGGCCGCTTTCAGGTAAGTACGCATGGTCGGTCTCCTCCCTCCTACGGCAGGGTCCATTTCTGGTTGGCTTGGGTGTGGCAGGTCCACAGATGGACGGCGGTTCCGTCGTTCCAGGTGCCGCCGGACGCGTCGAGGCATTTGCCGGACTGCGGGTTGCGGACGGTGCCGTCGGTCTGGGCGGCCCAGGTCTGGGCGCCCGAGCCGTTGCAGGTCCACAGCTGGACCTTCGTACCGTCGGCGGTCGCTCCGCCGGAGATGTCCAGGCACTTGCCCAGTGCCTTCAGCGTGCCGTCACCTCCGACGGTCCACTTCTGGGCGGCGGATCCGTTGCAGGTCCAGATCTGCACCTTGGTGCCGTCGGTGGTCTGGGCGTTGTCGATGTCCAGGCACTTGCCGTTGACGCCCTTCACCTCACCCGTGCGGCCGGCGCCGCCGGAGGTGGTGAAGGAGAACTCGTCCAGGTCGAAGAGCGCGCCGCTGCCGCCCTTGAAGACGAGGTAGAGGGAGGTGGAGCCGGTCGGCCGGTTGCTCAGGGCGGCCGTCACGTCCTGGAAGGTCTCCCAGCCGCCGGTCACCGGCACGGTCGCCGTGCCGAGCAGGGTGCCGGTCGTGGAACCGGCGCGGACCTCGATGGTGCCGCCCGCGCCCGCCGAGGAGACCCGTGCGGTGAACTGGGCCGCGTTGCCTAGGGCGTACGGCCTGAAGGAGATCCAGTCGCCGTTCTCGATGTTGCCGACGGTCTTCCCGCCGTGCGCGGGGCCGTGGGAGATGACGTCGACGCCTGCGGAGTCGCCGTAGTGCTCGCCCTGCCGATGGCTGGGCTGGACGACGTGCTGGTCGTGCGCGGTCAGCGCGGGCTGGCCGCCGGCGCCCTTGTCGGTGTACTCGGCGTCGAGCACGCCGAAGATGTTGGCGTTGGGATCGTGCTCACCGTCCGCCAGGGTCTGCAGCGTGCCGGTGCACCCGGTGGCCGAGGTCTGCGGATGGCCGTGGCTGTCGTGTCCGACGATGAAGGTGACCTTCACCTTCGAGCAGTCGATCGTGCCGTCCTCGGGGTCGGTCACCGTCACCTTGAACGGGATGGCGTCGCCGAAGTCGTGGATGCTGCCGTCCAGCGGCAGGTCCAGCTTCACCGTGGGCGCGGTGTTCCCCACCGTGACCTGCACGGAGGCCGTCGCGGACTTGCCGGTGCTGTCCGTCACCTTCAGCGTGGCGGTGTACTGGCCGTTGGCCGTGTAGGTGTGCGAGGGGTTGGCCGCGGTGGACGTGCCGCCGTCGCCGAAGTTCCAGGAGTAGCCGAGGGCGTCGCCGTCCGGATCGGTGCTGCCGGCCGAGGAGAACGCGACGGCCAGCGGCGCCTTGCCCGAGGTGACGTCGGCCTTCGCCTGCGCGGTCGGGGCGAGCCCGCCCGTGACGTGGTCGATGCGGTACAGCGCGGAGTTCGCGTCGCCGTTGAAGTAGCCGGTGCCGTAGTCGAGGACGTACAGGGCGCCGTCGGGGCCGAAGGCCATGTCCATCACCTGGGTACCGGTCCAGGGGAAGGAGTTGATGGACTGCACCGTGCCGTCGGTGCCGGCCTCGACGCGCTTGATCCAGCGGCGGCCGAACTCCCCGGCGAAGAAGTCGCCGTCGTACTCCTGCGGGAACTTCACCTCCGAGGTGGAGGCGGCGTCGTAGCGGTAGACCGGGCCGCCCATCGGGGACTCCGAGCCGTTGCCGAACTCCGGGACGGACGCGCCGTCGTACGGGATCCAGGCGGGCTGGACCGGCGGCAGGCCGGTGAGGCCGGTGTTGTTCGGCGAGTTGTTGGTGGGCGCCGAGCAGTTGAAGGCGGACCCGGAGGCGCCGGTGGCGAAGTTGTAGTCGATGTAGGCGTCGTTCTTACCGGTGCAGTACGGCCAGCCGAAGTTGCCGGCCTTGGTGATCCGGTTGAACTCCACCTGTCCACCGGGCCCGCGCGTGGGGCTGGCGGTGCCGGCGTCGGGGCCGTAGTCACCGAGGTAGACGATGCCGGTGGCCTTGTCGACGCTCATCCGGAAGGGGTTGCGGAAGCCCATCGCGTAGATCTCGGGGCGGGTCTTCGCGGTCCCGGAGGGGAAGAGGTTGCCGCTCGGTATGGAGTACGACCCGTCCGCGTTGACCTTGATCCGCAGGAGCTTGCCGCGCAGGTCGTTGGTGTTGCCCGCGGAACGCTGGGCGTCGAAGGCGGGATTGCGGGAGGCGCGCTCGTCGATCGGGGTGTAGCTGTCCGAGGCGAACGGGTTGGTGTCGTCGCCGGTGGACAGGTACAGGTTCCCGGCCGCGTCGAAGTCGATGTCGCCGCCGACGTGGCAGCACAGACCGCGGGAGGCCGGCACGTCGAGGATCTTCTTCTCGCTGGCGAGGTCCAGGGTGCCGTCGGTCTTCAGGACGAACCGGGACAGCCGGTTGACCCCGTCGAAGGGGGTGAAGTCGGCGGTCGTGCCGTCGGCCGGGGCGTCACCGGCCGGCGTGCTGAGCGGGGGCGCGTAGTACAGGAAGATCTGCCGGTTGGAGGCGAAGCCGGGGTCCACGGCGACGCCCTGCAGACCCTCCTCGTCATGGCTGTAGACGTTCAGCTTGCCCGCGACGGAGGTGGTCCCGGCGGCGTTGGTCAGCCGGAGCGTGCCGTCCCGGGAGGTGTGCAGGACCGAGCGGTCCGGCAGCACCGCCAGGGTCATCGGCTCGCCCGTCTCGGCCACGCCCTTGGCGAGCGTGACCTGCTGGAACTCGACGGCGGCAGCCTTGGGTCCGCCGCCCGGATCCGCGGTGTCCGCGGCGGCCGGGGAGATGGGCAGCAGACAGCCGACGGCACAGGCCACGGCGGTCAGCAGATGACGGACACGTCTGTGTCCGAGCGGTTTCGTGCGCACAGAGGTCTCCCATAGGGGGGTGGGATGACGGCAGCCCTGAGCGGGCTGCCAAGCGGTGCACAGGCGCGCGCCGTCGCGCCGTCATGACCGGCCGCAGCTCTATGACCGGTTCATTTCAAGGAAGTTAGCGACCTTTGTCGAACGCCGTAACCCATCGAGCACAAGTTCCCGACACTTTTTCCCCACCGAGGACAAAGTGCCGCATGCGGAGGTGCCCACGCCTCCAGCCCTGCGCCCGCCGGGGGGCCCGCTGGGGCGCCCTTCAGGGGCGCGGGAAACCGCGCGACCAGCCACGGCCGACCGTCAGCGCCCCACGACCCATCGCCCCACCCCCTCGAGGAGCGGTCACCGGGCCCCCACGGCGGAGGCGATAGCGGCAACCGCCCCCGGCCCCACCCGACAGCATCCGCCGATCAACCGCGCCCCACCCCGCTCCCAGCCGACGACCCGCTCAGGCGCGAACGTGGCGCGCCCCCGCCACGCCCGCGCCTCCGCCTCCCACGTCTCCCCGCTGTTCGGATAGACGACGACCGGTTTGCCGGTGACCCGCGCGGCGGTCGCCACCGCGGCGTCCACGTCCTCGGGGGCACAGCAGTTGACGCCGACCGCGATCACCTCGTCGGCGTCGGCGGCCACCGCGAAGGCCTCCTCCAGCGGCTGCCCGGCCCGCGTCCGGTCACCGGCGACGCTGTACGACAGCCACGCCGGTACGCCGAGCCCGCGCACCGCCCTCAGCAGCGCCCTCGCCTCGTCGACGTCAGGCACGGTCTCCAGGGCCAGGACGTCAGGACCCGCCTCCGCCAGTACCTCCACCCGCGGCCGGTGGAAGCGCTCCAACTCGGCCACGCTCAGCCCGTACCGCCCCCGGTACTCGGAGCCGTCCGCGAGCATCGCCCCGTACGGGCCCACCGACGCGGCCACCCACCTGGGCCGGCGGACGCCTTTCGCCCCGGCCTGCCGGGCCGCCTCCCGCGCGAGTCCGACGCTCAGCGCGAGCAGCCCGGCCGCGCGCTCCCCGGAGATGCCACGGCGGGCGAAGCCCTCGAAGGTCGCCTGGTAGCTGGACGTGATCGCCACGTCCGCGCCCGCCTCGAAGTAGGCGAGGTGCGCCTCGGTGATCGCCTCCGGCCGCTCCACGAGCAGCCGCGCCGACCACAGCTCGTCGCTCAGATCGTGCCCGGCGGACCTGAGCTGGTTGGACATGCCGCCGTCGAGAACGACCGTGCGGGTGGCGAGGGCGTCGGCGAGGGAGCGGGCGGAGCCGGGGGAGGCCGCGGGAGAGCTGTCGCTGGTCATGCCCCGACGCTAGCGCCGTGACGGGCGGCAGCCGAAGCACGGGCAGTGCCTCCTCCCGCCGATCACCTACGATCAGCGCATGCGTGAGGCCGCCCCGCACTCCCCGCAGCTCGCCGACGAGGTTCGCGAGGTGTTCCGGCTGCCGCTGGAGAGGGTCGGATTCGAGACACTCACGCACAACCCGAAGAACGGCGTCACCGGCGGCGTCTGGCGCGTCACCGCCGCAGAGCGGTCCGCCGTCCTGAAGGTGCTGACCGGCTCCGGGAACACCACCGGCACCTGGGCCGCCTCACAGGACCCGCGCCACTGGAACTTCTGGCGCCGCGAGGCCCATGTGTACGAGGAGGGGCTCGCCGGGGCCTGGCGGCCCTGGGGCATCACCGCGCCCCGGCTGTTGGCGTCGGTCGAACGGCCGGACGGCGACGTGGCGTTGTGGCTGGAGGACGTTCGCCACGGCGAACCGGCCACCACCTGGCAGCCGGACCGGCACGCCCTGCACGCCGAACGGCTCGGAGCGGCCCACGGCAGAGCCCTGGCGGACGGCTTGCTCCTGGACCGCCCCTGGCTCAGCCGCCACTTCCTCCGGGACTACACCTCCGGACAGACCGTGGGCCGGGAGCTGCTCGACGACGACGCCGCGTGGCAACAGCCCCTCGTGCGCGACCACTTCCCCGCCGGGCTGCGCGAGCAGATGGTGCGGCTGCGTCACGAACGCGAATGGTTCCTGCGGACCGTGGAGTCGCTGCCCCGGGTCTTCAGCCACCTCGACCAGTGGCCCGCCAACCTCGTCTCGTACCGCGGCGAAAGTGTCCTGCTGGACTGGGCGTTCGCCGGTGACGGCGCTGTCGGTGAGGACATCGGCAACTACATCCCCGACACCTTCTTCGACCTGTTCCTGCCCGCGGCCCTACTGCCCGAGCTGGCGAGCGCCGTGTACGAGAGCTATGTACGCGGTCTGCGCGCGAGCGGCTGGCGGGGCGACGAACGCCTGGTCAGGCTCGGGGTGTGCGCGTCCGCCGTCAAGTACGACTGGCTCACCGCCCTGATGCTGTCCCGAGCGGCCGACGAACGGCAGCTCGACTACGGCGGCACCCGCACGGTCGATGCCGAACACCGCTACCGGGAACGCGGCACGGTGCTGGCCTTCCTGGGCGAGCGGGCGGAGGAGGCCCGCCGCATCGCGGCGGACCTGGGGCTCGACCGCTGAGCCCTGTCGACGGGCCGGCCGGCAGGCGGTGTCGGTTCTTGTCAGTTCTCCCCGGTTCACGCCCGACCCGTTGACCTCCTCGTACCACGCCCTTACCTTTTCGGCGTTCGGGATGACAGATCTTGTGCGAAATGTCGAACGGTTCTGTTTTCTTTTGTGGCCCCACCCCGGAGACGATCCCCGAAACCCCTGAAGGAGCGTGCCTGAGATGAGACGCGTGTACGCGGTACTTCTCGCCCTCTGCCTGGCCCTGGCCGGCGCACTCGTGACCGCGGGACCGGCCCAGGCCGCCGCCCAGACCGTCACCACCGGCACGCAGTTCACCGCCACCGACGGCAGCCCGGTGCACGCCCACGGCGGCGGGGTCGTCAAGGTCGGCTCGTACTACTACTGGTTCGGTGAGAACCGGAACTCCGACAACACCTTCCGGTACGTGGACGCCTACCGCTCCACGGACCTGAAGAACTGGGAGTTCCGCAACCACGTCCTGACCCAGTCGAGCAGTTCGGAACTGGCGACCGCGAACATCGAGCGGCCCAAGGTCATGTACAACGCGTCCACCGGCAAGTTCGTGATGTGGATGCACAAGGAGAACGGCGTCGACTACGGCGAGGCCCGCGCGGCGGTCGCCGTGTCGGACACGGTCGACGGCGACTACACCTGGCAGGGCAGCTTCCGGCCGCTCGGCACCCACATGTCCCGGGACATCACGGTGTTCGTCGACACGGACGGCGCGGGATACATGGTCTCGGCCGCCCGCGAGAACTACGACCTGCAGATCTACCGGCTGACCGCCGACTACACCGGTATCGCGAGTCTCGTCGCGGACCCCTGGCACGGCGGCCACCGCGAGGCACCCGCGCTCTTCAAGCGCAACGGCGTCTACTTCATGCTGACTTCGGGCGCCACGGGCTGGAGCGCCAACCAGCAGCAGTACGCCACGGCGACCTCGATCGCGGGCCCCTGGACGGCGATGACGAACGTCGGCGACTCCACGACGTACAACTCGCAGACCGCGTACGTCCTGCCCGTGCAGGGGAGTTCGGGCACCTCCTACCTCTACATGGGCGACCGCTGGGGCAACTCCTTCGGCGGTACGGTCAACGACTCCCGCTACGTCTGGCTGCCGCTGACCTTCCCCAGCTCGACCACGATGTCCATGTCCTGGTCGCCGGAGGTCACCGTCGACACGGCCACCGGGACCGTCACCGGGACCAGTGCCACGTACAACTCGCTGATCGCCCGGCACTCCTCCAAGTGCGCCGACGTCACCAGCCAGTCGCTGTGGGCGGGCGCCCAGATCAAGCAGTACACCTGCAACGGCGGCACCAACCAGAAGTACTGGTTCAGGCCGGTCGGCAGCGGTTACTACCAGCTGGCCGTGCGGGGCAGCTCGCTGTGCGTGCAGGAGAACGCGAGCACCGTCACGCAGGAGAACTGCAACGCGTCGGCGACCACCCAGCAGTGGTCGCTCACCACCACCGGCTCCTACGTGAACGTCCTGTCCCGCGCGAGCGGCGAGTGCCTGGACGTGAACGGCGAGTCCACCGCGGACTCCACCGCGCTCATCACGTACACCTGCAACGGGGCCACCAACCAGCAGTGGACGAGGGGGACTTGAGCGCCCGGCCCTGACCGGAGACCGCCCGATCCGCGTCCGGGACGGCGTCGATGACCGGCGCCGGTGACTGTGGAAGGCTGGGGCGATGATCACCAGTGCGCCGGACGACGCGGAGTCGCTTGCCGTCGGAGCTCTTCAGTGGCTGCTGAAGACCGCCCGGGAGACCGGCCGGGGTGTGGCCTGGCCGGCCCGCCCCGCCGACGAGCAAGTCGCTCCGCATCTCTACAGCGGGACTTCGGGAGTGCTGCCGGCGCTCCTCGACGGATGGCGGTACTTCGCCGACGACCGCTACGCGGACGCGGCCGTGCGTGGTGCCCGCAGCGTCGCCGACGCGGTCGACGACCGGGAGGCCAGCGGCCTGTACATGGGGGTGGCCGGGATGGCCGTCGCGCTGCGGGGGGTGCACCGCGTGCTCGGTGACACCGAGGCGGGGGCAGCGGCGGACCATGCTCTGGACGTCCTGCGGTCCCGCTTCGACGGCACGGGGTGGAACGACCACTACGAACTCCTCGTCGGCAACGCGGGCATCGCGCTCGCCGCGCTGGAATGCGGTGATCCCGAGCTGGCCCAGCGGGCCGTCGACCGCTACACGCGCACCGCCGAACCCACCACCGCCGGCGTTCAGTGGGAGATCCGGGCCGGCGCCGTCCCGCGCCTGCACCACATCTCGCACGGCACCCTCGGCATCGTCCACGCGCTCGCCGCCGTGGGCCGGGCCACCGACCGCCCCGACCTCGTGGACCTCGCCCTGGCCGGAGCCGCCGATGTCGTCTCCCGCGACGAGGCGGGCCCGGACGGCTTCCTCGTACCGCACTCCGACCCGCAGCAGGAACACGAGAAGATCGAGCGCCACAGTTACGGCTGGTGCCACGGCCCCGCCGGCGACGCCCAGGTGTTCCGCCTGCTGAGCCACGTCCTGCCCGACGATCCCGCCTGGCCCGCCCTCGTCGAACGCTGTTGGCGCACTGTCGTCGACTCCGGCGTCCCGCGGCGGATCCGACCCGGCTTCTGGGACAACAACGGCCGCTGCTGCGGCACCGCAGGCGTCCTCGCCCTCGCCTGCGACCGCCAGGTCGAACGCGGCGACGGCGGCGACTTCGCCGGCGTGCTCGTCGCCGACCTCGCGGCCCGCGCGACGGCCGACGGCGACGGCGTCCGCTGGTCCAACTTCGAACACCGCGAGACGCCCGGCGACCTCGCCCCCGCCACCGGCTGGGCCATGGGAAACGCGGGCATCGTCCGGGAACTCCTTCGCCACGCCCGCATCACCGCGAACCGCGACCCGGCGTATGCCGTCCCCTTCCCGGACCACCCGCCCGCCGGCTGAGTGCCTGCTCCGACGGGGTTGCGCCCTGACCGAACGGGTGGCTCCCGGGCTTGTTTGCGCCCGCCCGGCAGCCGTGCTTGGCTCGCCCGATGAACCTTTTGTTGACGGCGAGTGGTCTGCGCAACGAGACCCAGCGGGACGCGCTGCGGGAGATGCTGGGCAAGCCGTTCGAATCGGCGAACGTCGTGTTCGTTCCCACGGCGTCGGTCGCCGAGCCCGGGGACCACGGGTGGGTCGTCGAGGACATCAACCGCCTGCGGGGCCTGGGCTGGCGGGAGTTCGACATCCTGGAGCTGAACGGCCTGCCCCGGCGGATGGTGCTCGACCGGCTGCTGCACGCCGACGTCATCTACGTCGAGGGCGGCAATCACTACCACCTCGCGCGCAGCATCACCGGCAACGGCCTGGCCGACGGGTTCCTGGAGGCGCTGGAGAACCGGGTCTACGTGGGGGTCAGCGCCGGATCGATGATCTTCAGCCGCAACCTCACCGCACACTCCGCCGACGTCATCGGGGACGCCGCTGACCTGCACGTGCTCGGCGCGACGACCGTGGAGCCGCCGTTCGGTCTCTTCGACTGGTATCTCAAGCCCCACCTGGACTCGCCGGACTTCCCCGAGCGGGACGACGCCTGGGCCGACGCCATCGCCGGGCGGGCGGACTTCCCGATCTACTTCATCGACGACGAGACGGCCCTTCGTGTCAGGGACGGCAAGGTGGATGTCGTGACCGAGGGCCGGTGGCGGTTCCACCCGTGACGTAACGCGCCACACCCTCTAGAAAGCGCTTGCCATTCGAGGTACGGTCCAGCCGCCAGGGCCTGTCCGGCGCGTTCCGCCGGGCAGGTCCTCCAGGATCCGCCGCCTTGTTGGACCTGCTGGAGGAGCCGCGTTGAGACGCACGACGATCACCCTGCTGGCCGCGCTGACCCTCGCCTCGGCCCTGTCCGTCACCCCGGTGCAGGCGCAAGCGCAGGCGCAGGCGCACGGCCTTGGCAAGGGCCACGGGCACGCGCTGGGGCAGGGGCCGGGGCTGGAGAACTGCACTGCGAACGCCTGCCACTTCGACGTCCCGCCCGGCACCTACGACGTACGGGTACGGCTCGGCGGTGAGGCCGCCGCGAGCACCGGCATCAGCGGCGAGACCCGGCGCACCCTGCTCGCCGAGACGCCCACCGGGGCGGGCGAGCTCGTGACCCGCAGCTTCACCGTGAACGTCCGCACCCCCGAGGGCGAGCCCACCGGACCCGACGGCACCGCGGGACTCGACCTGGCCGTCGGCGGCTCGGCGCCCGCGCTCGCCGGCATCCGCGTCACCCCGGCCGTCGCCCGGCACACCCGGCAGATCTTCCTCGTCGGCGACTCCACGGTCTGCGACCAGCCGGGCGATCCCTACTCCGGCTGGGGCCAGCAGCTCCCGCAGTACCTCCGCAAGGGCGTCTCCGTCGCCAACTACGCCGATTCCGGCGAGAGTACGGTCACCTACCTGGCCGACCCGCGGCTCTTCGGGACCGTCAAGCCGCTCATCCGCAGGGGCGACCTGGTCCTCGTCCAGCTCGCCCACAACGACAAGCAGACCGACGAGGCGACGTACCGGGCGAATCTCGAAACGCTCGTCGCGGGCGTCCGGGAAGAGGGCGGACGTCCGGTTCTGGTCACTCCCATCGTCCGCCGCTGGTTCAACAGCGACGGCACACTGAACAACGGCACGGCCCTCCTGGTGAACGGCCTCGGGGTGGACCACCCCGCCGTCACCCGCTCGGTCGCCGTCGCCCACGACGTCCCCCTCATCGACCTCACGACCAGGACGAAGGCCCTGGTGGAGTCGCTGGGCGTGGAGGGCTCCAAGGCGCTGTACCTCTACAACGAGAAGCGCGACAACACCCACACCTCGGCACAGGGCGCGACGGCGTACGCGGCACTCGTCCGCGACGAACTCCTGGCCCAAGGCCTGGTGTCCGGGCGCCTTGTGAGGTGAGCTGGACGCCTGGGGCGTCCCGTCCGGAACCGGGGCGCCCCAGGTGCACGTCTGCGGGGCGCCCCGGTCGCGCGTCCGCGGAGCGCCCGGAAAACCGGTGGAGCCACGCCGCTCGGCGCCGCTACCGTGCTGCCGAACCGAGTCGCCTGGGCAAGGACGTGCCGTTGTACACCGTGTGAGACCTCCCGAGTGCTGATCTGTCGCGCGTCGCACCTGTGCGCCGCGCTGCTCTTTGCTGCGGACTTCTCACTGGAACCGGTGTACTTCTGTGCTCGAAAACTGGGTGGTCGTACCCACCCGCCTGCCTCTCGTCCGCCGCCGTTGTCACGCGTGCGCGTCCGGGCGCTTCCGGGCGAGCGGAAAATTCCGCGTCAACGCCAACCACAAGCTCATCGACGCCTGGCTCCTCGTGCTCTGTGTCACCTGCGGGGACACCGCGAAGCTCACGGTCCTGGAGCGGATGAACGTGCGCAACGTACGACCTGAACTGCTGGACCGGCTGCACGCCAACGACGCTGATCTGGCAGCCGAGTTGCTGCAGCATCCTGTCGTACGGCGCCGTAGTCGCATCGCCCTCGACTGGGACGACGCCTGGCGCCTCGACACCGGCGGATCGGATCCCCTGGACCCTGAGGTGCTCGACGTCCCGGGTCACCCGGTCCGCGAAGGCCTCGACGTCCCCGACCGCGAGGTCCTCGACGTCTCGGTCCGTTTCGCGGCGCGGATACCTGTCCGGCCGGTACGGCTGATCGCTGAAGGGTGCGGTCTTTCGCGGGCCGGGGTCGAGAGACTGGTCACGGAGGGCAAGCTCGTCTCAGCCGTGCGGCTGGGCGGCAAGCTCACCGGCGACTTCACCTTCACCCTCAAGCGCTGAGCCCTCCCTCGGTCCCCGGGCTCGCTCCGGGGACCAAGGGGTCGGGGGAGAGGGTGGTTGCGCGGGGGAGAGAGACGGCCGGAACGCTTCGGCGCGGGCCGAAGCGTTCCGGACCTAGCGTTGCGGTATGGACCCCACCTTCGCCGCTTTCGCCGCACTCCACCACGCCGACGCGGGCGCCCCGCTGCTGCTCCCCAACGCCTGGGACCACGCCTCGGCGGCGGCCCTGGCCGCCCAGGGCTTCGCGGCCATCGGCACGACCAGCCTGGGGGTCGCCGCGGCCGCCGGCCTGCCCGACGGCTCGGCGGCGACCCGGGACGCGTCACTGGCACTGGCCCTGGCGCTGGGCAACGGACCCTTCCTCCTCTCGGTCGACGCCGAGGACGGTTTCAGCGACGACCCGGCCGAGGTCGCCGAGGTGGCCCGCGAACTCGCCGCCGTCGGAGCGGTCGGCATCAACCTGGAGGACGGTCGCGCCGACGGCACCCTGGTCCCCGCCGGACTCCACGCGGCGAAGATCGCCGCGGTGAAGGCCGCCGTACCTGCTCTGTTCGTCAACGCCCGCACGGACACCCACTGGCTGGGCGACGGCGAGGGACACGAGACGATCCGCCGCCTCGACGCCTACCGACAGGCGGGCGCCGACGGGGTGTTCGTCCCCGGACTGAGCGACGCGGACCGGATCGCCGGCCTGGTCAAGGCCCTCGACGTACCCCTCAATGTCCTCTACTCGCCCACGGGACCGACCGTTCCGGCCCTCGCCGAGCTGGGAGTTCGCCGTGTCAGCCTCGGGTCCCTCCTCTACCGGCGTGCCCTGGGAGCGGCCTTGGAGACGGCCGCCCTGATCAGGGCGGGACTGCCCGTCGAGGGGGCCGCTCCGGCGTACGGCGAGGTGCAGGCGCTGGTTCGGCCGGGTGGCCCCGGTCGGCCTGGACCGACCACGGGCCACCCCTGTAATCGGTGATTCCCCGTCAGGCCGGGTTGGCCGCCGCGGCCAGGATCCGGGCCAGTTCGTCAGGCCGCGTGACCATGGGCCAGTGGCCCGAGTCGATATCGGCGAAGTCGACATGCTTGGCCCGGGCGAGCTCCGGGACGTCGCCGTCGGCGATGCATTCCCGCGCTTGTGCGGGCGTGAACTCCGGACACACGACCACGACCGGAACGTCGAACCGCCGTTCGTCCGTCAGCCGCACCACTCCCTCGGCCACGCCCGCTGGCACGGGAATCGCGGCATCCGCGAACTCTCGCCTGGCCCCGTCGTCGAGGTCGGCGGCGTCCGGCCCCTCGAACGGGCCCCAGCCGGGGAAGGGCATGAAGCCGTCGATCACCTCGAAGAAGTCGGCGTACGGCTGACCGTGGGCGGTCGGGAAACCACCGATGAGGGCGACCTTCGCCAGCCGCTCCGGCCGCCGGTCGGCAGCCAGCCAGGCCAGTGTGCAGGCGGCGGAGTGCCCCACCACCATGGGTTTGCCGGGCGCCGCGTCCACCGCGGCGAGCACCGTCGCCAACTGGTCGTCGAGCGTGGCGGACCCGGAGCCGTCCCCCTGGCCCGGGAGGGTGAGCGGCACGGGGCGATGGCCGAGCGGCTCCAGCGCGGACGCGACACGGCCCCACACGGATCCGTTCAGCCACAGGCCGCCGATGAGCAGAATGTCCATGGTCAGTTCCCCTTCTCCAACTGCGTGGATGCCACCGTAGGAGGAGATCCGGACGATTCACTGCCGATTCATCCGGTGACTGTCCAAGCGCCCCGGGGGAAGTCCTTCGACTGCGGAGCTCGGCGGAGCGGATTAGCCTGCTCCCGTGCCGAACGATCTCAGCCCCACCGCGCGGGCGCTGCGCGCCCTGGAGATCCTCCGGACCCGCCCCGGTACGACAGCCGGCGAACTCGCCGTGCGGCTGGGCGTCACGGAGCGGGCCGCACGGCGGTACGTCGGGATCCTCCGGGAGGCCGGCATCCCCGTGGAGTCGGCCCGGGGGCCGCACGGCGGGTACCGGCTGGGGCGCGGGACGAGGCTGCCGCCTGTGCACTTCACGCAGTCCGAGGCCCTCGGCCTGGTGATGGCGGTACTCAGCGGCCAGCCGGCCGCGGCCGACACCGACGACCTGATCGGCACCGCCCTGGGCAAGGTCGTCAAGGCGCTTCCGGAGAGCGTCGGTCAACAGGCGGCGATGCTGCGGGAGTACGCGTCGGCCGCGGCGGATCCGTACGCGGCCCACCCCGATCCGGCCGTCACCAGCGAACTCGTCGACGCCATCGCGGCCCGGCGCCGCGTGGTGCTCACGTACCGCAGCGAGGCCGGCAACGAGTGGGAGGCGGAGGTGGATCCCTGGTCCGTCGTCGTCCGCCACGGGCGCTGGTACTTGCTGTGCCACTCCCATCGCGCGGACGCGATCCGCACCTACCGGGTCGACCGGGTCCGCGCGGTCCGGCCGACCGGGCACGGGTTCGAGCCACCCAAGGGCCTCGACCCGGTAGCGGTGCTTGAGGAGAACCTGGGCCTCGGATGGGAGTTCTCCACCCGTGTGGTGTTCGATGCCCCCCTGGCCGAGGTGACCCCGTGGATCCGGCCGCCCATGGGGCGCCTTGAGCCCTTGAGGGACGGATGCGTGCTGGTCGGCAGCACCCGCAACCCGGACATGTATGCGCAGGAATGGCTGGCGAGGATGCCGTTCGCCTTCCGCGTCGACGGCGGGGAGGAACTGCGTGCCGCGGTTGCGGCGCTCGTGGCGCGTCTCACCGCCGCCGTGGCGGACCCGCCCTGACCGTGACCGCCGTGGCGGACCCGTCCTGACCATGCCCTGGGGAACCGGCCGTCCGCGTGGGCTCGCGATCCCGCTACGAGGCGATGTCCTCTGCGCGGACGACGTCCTCCGCGCTGCCGATGTTCTCCGCGTGGCCGTGGACGAGTGACTGTGACCCACACATTCGACACAAGCCCCGGGGGCTTCCTGGTAGCGTTGATGCTTTCGTGGGTATGAAACTCTGTGGACTCCGACCGGCGAGGGACCCAGGAATCATGGACATCCCCGGTAGTAGCGGCATCACCGGCACCAAGCGACTGGCCGCGGCCGTCGTGATGCGCAGGGGCCTTGTCCTGCTGGTCCGCCGCAGTGAGACCGAGCGGTTCCTGCCCCGGGTGTGGGGCGTGCCCTGCGGGAAGCTGGAGCCCGGCGAAAGCGCCGAGGACGGTGTGCTGCGGGAGCTCAAGGAGGAGACCGGGCTGCTCGGCGAGGTCGTCCGGAAGGTCGGCGAATCGTCCTTCATGAGCGAGTACCGCGGGCAGAAGATCAAGAACTGGCAGGACAACTTCCTGGTCAGGCCGCTCTCCCGGCACATCACCCTTCCCGAGCCGGACCAGGATCACCGCTGGCTGAGCCCGGACGAACTGCACACCGTCGACATCGACGAGTACAACGCCGACATCGTGCGTCAGGCCCTCAGGACCTCAACGGAGGTCACGACGTCCACGAAGGTCACGCGGCCCACGAACGTCGGCCGCGCCACGAAGGTCAGGCGCTCCACGAACATCAAGAGCTTCTGAGCAGCTCCGCCAGCGCGTCGAGTTCGCTCAGGTAGTCGTCCACGTCCAGCGGCACCTTCGGTACGGCCCCCGGGTGGGGCCCCGCCGCTGTGAACACGTCGGTGTGCCGCCGCCGGCCGTTCCCCGTCTCCAGGAAGAGCGTCACCGTCGGCTCGGTCGTGTCGCACCACGCCCGGTGCAGGGTGTGCGCGGGCAGGGCGTAGGTGCTGCCCGCCGCGTACTGCGCGACCTGGGTGAGACGCAGCCGGGCCGGGCCCGTGGGCTCCAGCAGCCAGTCGGCCGAACCGTCCGCCAGGGACTCCTGGTAGTGGTCCGCCGCGATCCCGCCGGGGCCGTCACCACGGGTGTCACCGCGTGCCTCACCTTGGGCGTCGCCGCGGGGCGCGTACAACTCCATCGACAGGCGTCCCCGTACGACGGAGGAGGCGAGCGGGGAGCGGTGGTTGTGGATGTCCTCCTTGCCGATCGCGCCGCGCCCCGGATGCCACAGATGGGCGCGCAGCATGTGATGGGGGCCGTCGTCGATGAGCAGGAGCTTGTCGAAACCGAGGACGTGGCGGTACGAGAGCCGGGCGCAGCCGTGCGGATCCCCCTCACCGGACGCCAGTTCGGCCGTCAGCTCCAACAGGCGCTCGGAGGAGCCGAGTTCGGCCACCACCGAGCGGGCCGCCGACAGCTGCTCGTGCTCGGACAGTTCGTCGTGCAGTAACTCGGCCAGCAGTTGCCGCGCCGCCAGGACCTGTCGGCCACCCATGCACGTTCCTCCGGCTCAGCCGTTCGGTTGGTGGATCTACGGTTGGTACATCCATACGGCATGCGCCCGCAGTGCCGAAAGACCCTGGTAGGTCATCCACATGGGGCGGCGCAGCTCGCCGGCGTCGTCGCGCTCCCAGGTCCATATGCCGTCGGTCTGCCCGGCCCACACGGCGCTCGCCGCGCCGTTCAGCCGCTCGCGCCACCCCTCCTCGACGCCGTCCTCGCGCGCGATGTCGCGGGCGCCGGGGGTGAGCAGGGCCCGGACGATCCAGGAGGCCGTGAAGTGCCGGACGTTCAGGACCTCGTGGCGGGACGGGTCGTCGGTGCGCGGCCTGCGCACGTCCTCGCGGAGGTTGGACAGGTCCAGGCAGGCGTCGTGCGGGGCGTCCGGGCAGGCCAGCAGCCAGCGCACGCCGTCCTCGCGGGCGGCGGACGCGTTGGCGCTCTCGCTGCCCAGGACGCGGGCCGCGCGGTCCAGGGCGACCACTGCCTGGGCCGTGTGCAGCGGCGACGGCGGTCCGTGGAGGGGGGCGAGCCGGTACCCCCAGCAGCGGTGGTGCAGACGGCGCGGATCGGTGACCGCGCCCTCGACGAGCGCGTCACGCAACAGCGGCAGCGCCGCCGAGTCGGGCGCCGCGCGCAGCAGGCCGCGCAGCACGGTCGTCAGTACGTGGGTCAACTCGCGCCCTGTGCGGTCGAGTTCGTGGGTGAAGCCGGCCTCGCAGAGCGCCACCTCCGCGGCGAGCCGCTCCCTGGAGGCGCCGGCCCTGGCCAGCGCGCCCAGCACCAGGGCGGTCACCTCCGGGCGGGCCTGGGAGCCCTGCGAACGCGCCGACCAGCCGCCGTCCGGCAGGCGCAGCCGCCACAGCGTGTCGATCAGGTCGCCCGCGCCGACCCGCCCTTCGGGCATCCCCAGGTCGAGCATGATGTGCAGGCCGTACGCGGTGCCCACGGAGGTGGGCCGGCCGGGGCCGCTCTCGCCGAGGGAGTGCGGCCAGCCGGTGAGGCGCCCGCGTACGGGGTCGTCGACCACGCAGATCTGTTCGGAGAGCGTGCCGTACGCGGTGGAGAAGACGTCGGTGAGTGGCCCGGGACCCGACAGGCCCGTACCGGATGCGGTCAACTGGCCTGTCACAACTGGCGAGTTGTCCTCGTGCCGGGCCCGGAGAAGCGCCGCCGAGAGCCAGGCCGCGAGGGCCGTGCCGAGCCCGCTCACCACGGCGATGCTGTAACGCGCGGACTGGCCACCGATGTTGTCCGGCAGGACGCCCACCAGGGACTGGAACACCGCGTAGCCCGCCGCCGCGGCGCCGAGTCCGCCCAGCCAGCGGACCAGGCGTGCGGGGCGCGGCCCGTGCGGTATGTGCGGCTCGGGGTCCGGTCTCAACGGGCCGCGTCGGAGCTGCGGTTGGGACAAGGTCCGCTTCCTCCCCCGGGGCGGCACGTGATACCGGCGAAGCTTTCAGTCTAAGTGGTTCGCGGGACGTGTGTCGCTCGGTGGGGTGGCGCGGAGGAAGAGAGCGGCCGAGCAGCCTCCGCGTCCCCTCACCCCCGGGCCGCTTGGGACCGGATCATCTTCTTGATCTCGGGCAGCTTCGTGGGGGAGTCGAGGTTGACGAAGATGACGTCGTCAGGTGCCTGTTCCAACGCGATGGCGATGCCGGGATCCACTCCCTCGATCGCATGGGCGGTCGTCGAGGCCGCCGCTTCACCGTCGCTGTCGTCGTTCGGGGTGTCGTCGCACGGCGGAAGGGTGGCGGTACCGAGCTTGTCCCCGAGGGTGAAACCGTCGGCTTCCGCGCCCGAGTAGGTGCGGTTCCGGTACTCGGCCAGGTACGCGCAGGACGACGCGGACTCGCCGCCGCTGTCGCTCGACGAGGTGCAGGCGACGGACAGGCCGACCAGGACCGCCGACAGCAGCGTCCACACGGCTGCGGCCCTGCCGGTCGGAAGTGCGGCTCTCATCGGTACGCCTCCTCAAGTCCTCGGGTGTCGGGCGTTCAATGGCCGGGGACCACGAGGTGGGCCCGTTCCCGAGGGCGGGTCGTGGCCACGTAGTGCTCCTCGGCCAGGCGCCAGCGGGACTCCCAGTCGATCGGCCCGTGATCGTGACCGCGCTCCCGGAGTCGGCGCATGGATTCCGCGTGCGGGGTGTCGACGTAGACCAACAGGTCGTAGTGGTCGGCGAGTTCGGGCCGGGCGGTGTAGACACCCTCGACGACGACCAGGCCCGAGCGGGAGACGGTGTGGATCTCGTCCGGCGCCAGTTCCCCGGTACTCCAGTCGTAGCGCCGGTAGGCGGCCCCGCGGCCGGCGGCGAGCGGGGCGAGCACCTCGTCACGCAGCCGCTGCCAGTCGAAATAGCGCTGGTAGCCCTGCGCGGGATCCAGCCCGGCGCGCTCCTGCGCGTCCATGGGGCGGTAGAAGTCGTCGCCATGCACAACGGCGGCGCCGTGAGCCTCGGCAAGGGCCGCGGCCAGGGTCGATTTCCCGGCGCCCCCCATTCCGTCGACCGCGACGAGGGCGAACCCGTCGCGGCTGCGGGCGTCGGCTGCGGCGGCGAGCGTCGAGATCGTCGTCATGACGGCGTGCCCTCGACTGCGGTGGGCCAGTGCCGCAGCGTGATGTGGAGGGCTTCGATGGCTCGGGTCCAGGATGTCCGTACGTCGCGGGAGGCTCCGAAGGCGTCGGTGGCCTCCAGGGCGCAGTAGCCGTGGAAGGTGCTGCGCAGCAGGCGTACCGCGTCGGTGAGGTCGGGCTCGTCGAGGCCGTACGCGCGCAGCATCCCGTAGGTGACCTCGGCGGTCCGTGCGAAGGCGGGGGACGTTGCCGCGAGGCTCTGGTCGACGCGGATCTGGGTCGCCGCGTAGCGGCCGGGGTGTTCCAGGGCGTACTCCCGGTAGGCGTCCGCGAAGGCGGCCAGGGCGTCCTTGCCGGCGCGGCCGGCCACCGCGTCGGCGATGCGGTCGATCATCTCGCCGCCCGCGAGGAAGGCGATTCTGGTTCGCAGGTCGTGCAGGTTCCTGACATGGGAGTACAGGCTCGCGTCCTTCACGCCGAAGTGTCTGGCCAGGGCGGAGAGGGAGATGTTGTCGAAGCCCACCTCGTCTGCGAGGTCGGCGGCGGCTGCTACGACCCGCTCAGCCGTGAGTCCGGCACGGGCCATGTTCTGCAACCCCTTCCTAGGGTGTGCAGGCCAGGATAGCGACCGTGTCCCTCTCGTACGGACCGGTTTCGCCCCCGCCGCCCCTACCCTTCCCGTCACTGCATGGGGGCTGCGCCCCCTCGCCCCCGTTGCGCAGTTCCCCGCGCCCCTGAAGGGGCGCGGGGAACTGCGCGATCTTTTGGGCCCGCCCCGCCGGACCCGCAGGCGAGCCGGCTCAGCCGATGGGGGCGTACAGGACCCCCAGTTTGTCGACCTCCGTGCCCGCTCGGCCCGTGAAGCCGACGATCTGCCAGCCGGCCGGAGCCGTGTACGTCACGGCGTCCGACGTGGCCGAACCGGCCGACACCGTACGGGACTTGTCGGTGGTGAAGGCCGCCGAGAAGATCCGGGTCCGGCCGTCCTTCTGGCCCTGTGTGAGCTTCACCGAGGTGAGGTGTTCGCCGGTGGCGAGGGTGAGGGAGGCGGCCGTACCACCCGTCCCGCCGTGGGCCAGAGACGTACCGCCGTCCAGCGTGAGCGACACCGCGTCCAGGCGGGAGCCACCGCGGAGCGTCAGCGTGCGGGGCGAGGGCGTGGCCGTGAGGTCGTCCGCGTCGTTGAAGGCGGTGCCGTGCGGGCCGCCGAAGAAGTCGCTCGCGCGGAGCTTCGCGGGCAGGGCCCAGGAGAAGTCGACGGTGTGCGGGAAGTGGTCGGAGAGGTTGCCGCCGGCCGAGTCCAGGAACTTCGCCCACTCGTTGTTGTAACGGGTCGCGGAGAGGTTCACCAGGCTGCTGCCCCGGTAGAGGATCTTGTCCACCACCTCGCAGGAGTTGGTCGGCGCGGTGGTGGGGCAGACGATCGCGTCACTGCCCTGTGCGGGCGCGCTGCCGCCGCGGACCAGCTGGACCCACGCGTCGGTCAGCCCGTTCTCGCTCGCGAGGGTACGGATGTTGTCGCCCGAGCGGGTGTACCGGGTGTTGGTGTCACCCATGACGATCACCGCGTTGCCCGCCGAGTTGGCCTGGACGAAGTCCGAGAGCTGCTCGATGTTGGCGCGCCGCGCGGCGAGGGCGTCGTCCGTGTCGTCGGCGTTCGTGTGCACGTTGTAGAGGTCGACGAAGACACCCTCCGCGAGCCGGACCCGGGCCAGTGAAAATCCCTTGGGCGTAAGGCAGTTGGTGCCGGTGCAGTTGTTCCAGCCCACCCGCTCGAAGTCCTCGAAGGTGTGGTCCGAGAGGGTGTTCAGGCCGTCGCCGAAGGGCACACCGCCGCTGGTCGCCGTGCGGTACGGGTGGTTGTCGCCCGCGTACAGCGCCGCGTGGTAATTGAAGTCCTCCTGGACGTTCACGATGTCGTACGCGCCCAGCCGGGGCGCGAGCAGCGGGGTGTTCACCTCCGGATTGCCGGAACTGAGCCCCTCGGGGAGGCCCGCGACGTTGTACGTGAGGACGTTGAAGGTGCCGGAGGAGGGAGCCGCGGCAGCCGCTTGAGCGGGGGAGGCGGCGGCCGTGGCGGTGGTGCTGAGCCCGGCGACGGCCAGCGCGCCGGCCATCAGGGTGCCGATGAGTCTTCTCATGGGGGGTGCCTCCAGTCGGAGGGAGCGTGGGAGGAGTGCGGGGACGTGCGAGAAGTACGGGAACTGGGCTGGTGTGACGTGGGGGAGCCTCAAGGGCAACTAGTGTGGCGTACAAGGGTAGTTGGGGAAACTGTGAGAACAGAGGCGAGCTGCCGTGCCGGAGTCGCCCGCAGATCACTCCCGTGTCGACCGGCGTTCATGTTTCACATCGAGTCTCCATAGCGCGCGACCGCACCTGCGGCGCCGGACTCAGGAGGCCGACATGGGGCACGGACACAGTCACGGGCACGGACACGGGCGTCACCACGGTCACGACCATGACCACGGGCACGACAGCGCCCCGCTCCCCGCCGCCTTCGACACCTCCGTACCCGACGAGGCCCTGACCCCCGAGCAGCAGTCGCGCCGTTCCATGCTCCGTCGCGCGGGCCTGCTCGGCGCTGGTCTGGCCACTGTGGGAGCGTTCGGCGCGGCGGCGAGCGGAACGGCCGCCGCGCAGACCGCGACCGGCGCCCGGAACTCCTCCGGTGGCCGCAAGGGCAAGGGCTTCCTCTGGCTGGCCGGCGACCACCACATCCACACGCAGTACAGCAGCGACGGCAAGTACCGCGTCGTCGACCAGGTCAGGCAGGGTGCCAGGCACGGCATGGACTGGCTGGTCATCACGGACCACGGCAGCGCCGCGCACGCCAAGATCGGCGTCGACAAGGTCAACCCGGACATCAAGAGAGCCCGTGACGCGTACGAGGACACCCTCGTCTTCCAGGGCCTCGAATGGAACATCCCGGGCGCCGAGCACGGCACGGTCTTCGTGCACCCCGGCAAGAACGAGGTCTCCGTCCTCAAGCAGTTCGAGAACGACTACGACGGCAGCGTGAAGAACGCCTCCGACTCGACGCCCGCCAACGAGGCGCTCGCCGTCGCGGGTATCGCGTTCCTCGGCGAGCAGGTCCAGCGCCGCAAGGTCAAGGACGCGCTGATGCTCGCCAACCACCCGGCGCGCCGCGGTGTCGACTCCCCGCACGAGATCCGCGCCTGGCGCGACGCGACCCCCGCGAGCCACCAGATAGCCGTCGGCTTCGAGGGTGCCCCCGGCCACCAGGCCGCCGGCCTCCCCGCCCCCCTCGGCATGGGCCGGGCGCGTGGCATCTACGACAACAACCCGAGCGCCAACTCCTTCCCCGGCTACCCGCCGGAGAGCTACCGCACCTGGGGCGGCTTCGACTGGATGACGTCCACGGTCGGCGGCCTGTGGGACAGCCTGCTCGCCGAGGGCAAGGCCTGGTGGATCAGCGCCAACTCCGACTCCCACCAGGTGTACGCGGACACCGCCGCACGTGGTGGCGGCGACTTCAACACCGACGGCCGCTACGGCGACCCCGTCTACAACGGCCAGATCGACACCACGCAGGGCGACTACTGGCCCGGCCAGTACAGCAGGACCCACGTCGGCGCCGAGGACTTCTCGTACGCCGCCGTGATGGACGGCATCCGCGCCGGACGGGTCTGGGTCGACCACGGCCAGCTCATCAGCGGCCTCGACGTCCGGGTCTCCGGGGGCAGCCGCTGGGCGACCCTAGGTGGCGCACTGCACGTCAAGAAGGGCACGAACGTCACGCTGACCGTCGACATCGCGCCCGCCCAGGACGCGAACTGGGCAGGATTCATCCCGAAGTTGGCCCGCGTCGACGTCATCCAGGGTGACGTGACCGGCCCCGCCGCCGACAGGGACACCCTCGTCGCGCCGACCACGAAGGTCGTCAAGTCGTACGAGGTCGACAAGACGACCGGCACGGTCCGGATCACGTACTCCCTCGGCCGCGTCGACCGCCCGCTGTACCTGCGCCTGCGCGGCTCGGACGGCAACCGGTCCGCCGTCGGCGCGCGCGGTGCGGCCGTCGACCCCGCCGGTCCCGCGATCGACGTCGTCGGCGACGCGGACCCGTGGAAGGACCTGTGGTTCTACTCCAACCCGGTCTGGGTCCTGCCCGCGTGACCCGTCCGCCCTACGTGACGACGGTCGACGCCGACGTACCCGAGCTGCGCGCGGCCGACCACCTGCTGCTGGAGCTGGCAGCCGAACTCGCTCCCCCTGAGGGCACGTTCGGCTGCACGCACCTGGTACGCGGGGAGCGGCCTCGGGTGGTGCTGTCGTTCGCCACGGCGTCCGCGGACACCGCGCGACGCCTTGCGGCGAAGGGTTACGAGGTGACGGCCGGCGCACCCGACGAGGTGGGCCGGGCCGTCGTCTACCCCGGCTCGGCCGACCTGACCGGCACGCTGACGGTCGCGGAGCTGCTGGCTCGCTCCGCGATCGGCAGGGTGGTGGTGTTGGGTGCCCCCGGCGAGCCGCCGCCTTCGCAGCGGGTGGTGACCCGGGACCACGTACGGCCGCAGTGGCAGGACGGTGAGCTGGTCCTGACGCTGCAACCGGCCGCGGGCGGGGTACTGGTCCCGTTCGAGGTCCCGGACCCTACGCCGTGCTGCGCGGACCACTGAGGTCGAGGATGAATCCCGCCCAGGCGCTGGGGGAGAGGGTGAGCTGAGGCCCGCGGGTGTTCTTGGAGTCACGGACGTGGATGGTGGCGGGGCAGGCGGCAACTTCGACGCAGTCATCGCCCTCCGAGCCGCTGTAACTGCTCTTGAACCAGGTGAGTTCGGTCGTGTTGTTGTTCATAGCGCCCCTCGCATCTGCTGGAGCAGGCTCACCGTGTCCTCTGGGGTGAGTGCCTGTGAGCGCATCTTGGCATAACGCTGCTGGAGCACGCTGATGGCTTGACGGTCGCTGATCAAGTGGCCGGTCTTCTGGCCTTCCGCGTACGCGAACCATTCGTGCTCAGGGGTTTCCAGCAAGCGCATCGGTCCGTCGAGCCCCGCGTGCACGGGTTGCCGGAGTGGCATCAGCTGGATCTCGACGTTCCAGTGCCGCTCGTTCACGTCGAGCAGGTGGTCGATCAGTTCGCGCGTCACGTCCTCGCCGCCCGTGTGTCGTTCCAGGACGGCCTGTTCGATGATGAAGTTGAATGCGGTAGGCCGCTCCGGGCTCGTGCTGAGCAGCTCTTGCCGTGCGAAGCGCGCGGCCACCCGCTGCTCGACCTGCTCATCGGTCGGTCGGAGCGGCACGCTCCAGATCACCGCGCGTGCGTACGCCTCCGTCTGCAACAGACCCGGAATCACCCGGCATTCGTACGTGCACAGAGTGATCGCTTGCCCCTCCAGGTCCGCCCATTTGCGGAACCAGGACGCCAGACCCGGCTGCCGCGTCGCGTACTTCGCCGCCGCCCGAAGCACTCCGAACGCGTCCAACACCTCCTCCGCGCGCTCGACATACACCCTCGGCGGCAGCCGTCTCCCCTGCTCGTTCGCCGTGCTGTTGGTCATGAACTCATGGTCACGGAAAGTCACTCCGACTGTCCACGGAGTGAACTCGTACGGAGTGCGGCGTACGAGTGTCGGTGCTGGTCGGCCGCCCGGCCACCCTGGACCTTTGGCCCATGCAAGGACACATCGGGGTCCAAGTCCCCGTCACCGTACGTACGTTCACCCAGCTCTTCAGCTGCACCCCGCGAGGGGCCCGGCTCGCCCGGCGGCTGGTCGCGAACCGGATGGACGTGTGGGGGTACGTGTACGACAGCGAGGCGAGCGAGTCCGTCACCCTGGTCGTCGCCGAGCTGGCGGCCAACGCGGTGACGCACGGGCGGGTCAAGGGCCGAGACTTCCGCGTACGGCTGGTCATGCGGTCCGGCGAGGACGTCGTACGGGTGGAGGTGGCCGACGCGCTCCCCGAACGACGGCCCGTGCTACGGGAGTTGCCTGGCCCCGGTGAGGACGACGAGGGCGGTCGCGGACTGCTGCTCGTCGACGCGCTGGCCGAGCGGTGGGGGGCGACCCTCTGTACGGGCGGAACGTACAAGACGGTGTGGGCGGAGGTCCGGGTGCCGGGCCGCTGACAACCCGCATCCGCCGCTTGCGCCGGTGCGCGCCGTGGAGCACTTTCCGCAGCTCAAGCCCCTGCTGGCAGGTTTGAGGCGGGGGTGGTGATTCGTTCGGGCGGATACTCCGCGCACCTCTTTCGTCACTGTAGGTGCCCGGATAACTTCGTTCTGTGACCGCGATGTTGTGGATCGACCGATCCGCACCTGCGGCACCCCCCGCCATCACTCATCGCCTGCAAGGAGACATCGACCATGGGACTTCTGTACTCCGGTGGGCACCGTGTGGCCCAGGCCGCCGACGGGCGGCTGGCCATCTTCGCCCGCGGCATGGACAACGCCCTGCACAATCTCACCCAGACCTCGCCCGGCGTCTGGCCGGCGGCCGTCAACTGGGTCAACCTGGGCGGCATCATCACCACCAACCCGGTCGTCTTCCCCGCCTCCGACAAGGGCCGCCTGGAGGTCTTCGCCCGCGGCGCCGACAACTCCCTGTGGTGCGACTACCAGACCAAACCCAACGGCGGCACGGGCGACTGGATCTGGAAGACCCTCAACGGAAAGATCACCAGCGAGCCCGCGGTCTTCCGTAACGCCGACGACCGCATGGAGGTCGCCGTCGCCGACACCAACCGGCAGGTCGCGGTCACCTACCAGCAGGGCGCACCGTCGGGGACCTGGACCAGCGAACAGGGCCGCTGGCCCACGCCGGGCGGCGGCACCATCGGTGACCCCTCCCTCATCCAGGCCGAGGACGGCCGCCTGGTGATCTTCACTCGTGGCGGTGACAACCACCTCTACGAGAACGCCCAGAGCAGCCCGGGAGGCGGTTACGGGGGCTGGGTGGACCGGGGTGGCATCCTCCACAGTGACCCCACACCCATCCTGGGCGGTGACGGCACCATCCACGTCTTCACCATCGGGGCCGACGGAGCCCTGTGGCACCTGCCCCAGCTCAGCCCCAACGGCAGCTGGGGCAGCTGGCAGCAGGTCTCCAGCGCGAGCGATCCGCTCAGCCACCACCCGGCCGCCGTCCTCAACTCCAACAACCAGATCGAGGTCTTCGCCCGCTCCCACGCCACCCACATCAACCACTACAAGGTGGTCAACGGCGCCTGGGCGCCTTTCCGCCACGACACCGGCAGCCTCGACATCTCCGGCCCGACCGCCGCCCGTAACGCCGACGGCCGTCTGGAAGTCTTCTACCGCGGCGCCGACAACACCGTATGGCACACAGCCGAGTTCACCCCCGGAGGCCCCTGGATGCAGCACGCCAGCCTCGGGGGAACCATCGCGGACCTGTAACGGCCCGGGGGATGGGCAGCCGGGCCCGGTGAGGAGCAGTCGGCTGGAACTGTGGTGAGGGTTCCAGCCGACGTCGCTCCCCCCCAGAAGAAGGTAGGGGGGAGGGGGCGTGCGAAGTCTCCATTGCCTGCCGGAGCCGTCGCCTCTTCGCGCCCCGGGAGAGCGGGTGACTGACGGGCACAGCGATCGGTATACCGGTCAGATGCCCGGCGAGCAGGGAGCGGCCCCATGAACGGTGGCGCTTTACACGTACACCAGGCCAGTGTCGGGGAGTTGCAGACCGCCGCGTCGACGGTCCTCGCTCCGCTGGCCGTGACGGCTGCGGCCTCGGATGCCGAGGGGCACGGGAGCGCGTTCCGGGCCGACATCGACGCGGCGGCGGTCGGCCGTGCCGCGGTGGCGCGGGTCCGGGGCTCGGCGCATCTGGTCCGGCGGTCGACCCGGGCCATCTCGTCCACGGATCCCGAACTGCTGAAGATCACCCTGCACGGGTCGGCCGTCCCTGCTGAGGTGGATCAGGACGGCAGCCGGTCCCGGGCCTACCGGGGTGACTTAGTGGTCCTCGACATGACACGCCCGTATCGCATGGCCGTCCCCGACGGGTGTGACGTGCTGGCCGTCGGCGTCTCGCGCACCGAACTGGGGCCGCACGCAGGGGTGGTGGCCGGTCGCGCGGCCCGCCGGCTGCCCGCCGGCACCGGGGCGCAGGCCGTGTTCTCCGGGTTTCTGCGGGGACTCGGCACCCACCTCGACGAACTGGCCGGTCCCGCGCAGGCGCATGTGGGCGACGCCCTGGTGTCGCTCCTGATCGCCGCCTTCACCGAGACGGAGGCGGGCCGGGCGGACACGGCCACCGAACTGGCCGACCGCATCCGCGTCTACGCCCTGGCGAACATCTCCGACCCGTCCCTGTGCGTCGAGTCGGTCGCGGCGGCCCACGGCATCTCCGCCCGTCAGCTCCACCGGCTGTTCGGCCGCTCCGGGACCCCGTTCGCGACCTGGCTGCGCGCCGAACGCCTCGGCCGCGTACGGCGCGACCTCCTCGACCCGGCCCATGACAGCCGCACGACGGCCGCCGTGGCCGCCCGCTGGGGCATCCACGACCCGCGCCACCTGGCCCGCGGCCTCAAGTCGCACTACGGCCGAACGGCCCGCGACCTGCGCCTGGACAGGTGACGACGGCACAGCGGGAGCGCGGAGCGGGCCGGGCCTTCCCCCGTGGAGGCCCGACCCGTGGTTCCCGCGTGACGCGGTACAGGTCCTATGACACGAGACCTACGGCTGGAGCGTGATCGAGTTGATCGGCGTCATGTTCTTGTCGATGAACCAGCCGCTCGGCAGGTTCCCCTCGCAGCCCGTGCCGTTGTAACCGGTGCAGGTGCTCATGGTCGCCTCACCGGTCTGGTTGTTGAAGATGCGGTACGTGCCGAACATGCCGCTCAGGTTGTAGGACCCGTAGTCGTAGTAGACGTGCGACGGCTGATCGTTGTTCCATCCGGCGCCCGGGTAGATGCAGACGTACCCGTCCTGACACCCGTGCTCCGTGGCGGCGCTGGCGGTGGTCGAGCCGACGGTGGTCAGTACACCGACTGCGAGTGACACGGCTGCCGCGGCCCTGGCGATCCTGCGCATGAAAAGTCCCCTCGTGACTGCGTGAGTGGTCGGGTTCGGCACTCACCGTAAGGAGGACCCGCGCGGCACGTACCTGACAGATGTCAGGAGCGGACCGCCGCGGTGACGCCGGACGCGCTCAGCCCGCGTCGATCCTGTCGACGGCGAAACTCGCCCCCGTCTGCACGCTGCCGTTGACGTGGTACCTGAGATGCGCCGCCGTGCTGCGCCCGTTGCCGCACACCGGGTCGCCGGTGTTGCAGAACTCCTTCGCCTTCGCCCCGTAGAGCCCGCTCGCCGTGTTGATCGTCCTGCCCGACAACTGGAGCGGGTTCCCGAAGACCACGACGGCCTTCACCCGGGGCGCGAGATCGGTGGGGATGGTCCGGCCGGTGCCCAGCGTCGTACGGATGCCGAGGGCGATGTCGGTGACACTGGCACCCTGCGAGTAGCCGCCGAGGACGAACGAGGTGTCGGGGCAGTTCGCCGCGGTGGACCTGACGTGGTCCGTCATGGCGGAGGCACCGGGCCCCGCGCTGGTCTGCGAGAAGTTCGCCGCGTAGTCGACGGCGTGCGAGGTGACCGACTTGCCCGGCAGCCCGCTCTTGATGTTCCTCACCAGCGGCGCTCCCACGATGCCGAGCCCGGGGACCTCGCCGCTGCCGCGGGCGAAGACCACCTCGACGTCGGAACACGGGGCGGCGGAGGCCATCGAGGGCAGCAGCGTGAGTCCGGCGGCACCGAGGGCGCCGGCGACGCCGACGGACACGATCGTGAGCTTGCGACGTGACGCGCGATGAGACATGGCGGTACCTCTTTCCTGAGCGGTGGCACGAGCGCTCTCCACGGATTCGGCTCCACAGATCCGGCTCCACGGATCTGTCTCCACGGATCCGTTCGTCGAGCGCAACAGCAACGTAGGAAGCCCCGCGCCTCGTACGCATCGGTGGAATCACCAGTCGCCCACCGGTCGCCCACCGAGGGGGCCCTGCTGGACGGCCGGTCGGCAATAGAAGGAATCGCGCACGAGCCCGTCCGTCGCTCGTTACGCTCGGCACAGTGGGGCCACAGGGAATAGTGGTGCCGCAGGGAACGGTGATGCACATGAGTGGTGAAAGCGTCGAGTTGACGCAAGGCCTCCGGCTGCTGCACGACGGTCCGGTCACCGACGCCTACAACCTGCTCCTCCTCACCGCCACCGCCTCCCGTACGAGCGACCCGGCCCAATCACGTACGGCCTGCGTACACGCCACGCTCGCGGCCTGGGCCGGCGGCGACCGCGACGGATACCGCGGAGCCCTCGACGCGCTGTGCGCCCCCGACGGTCCCGGGAGCGCCGCACAGCAGGAAGCGGCCGGCCGTGACCCGGTCGACGCCTTCTGGCGCGACTACCGCGACGGCATGCGCTGCGTGATGAACGGGGACTTCCGCCGTGCCAACGCGCTGCTGCGTCCCGTGCTCGGCATCCTGACAGCCCGTGCCGACGCACCCGGCCTGATGTCGGCCGGCACGATCGCCCTCATGCTGGGCGACCTCGCGACGGCACGCCAGGTGCTCGGCATCGCGCTGGCCACCGCCCGCGCCGCGGGATCGACGGCACTCGTACCGCGCATCCTTGAGCACCTCGCCTACGCCGAACTGCGGGAAGGCAGCTACCACCAGGCCCGCGTGCACGCCGAGGCCGGTCTGGAGGCAGCGGGCGAAAGCGGTCAACGCAACGTGGTGGCCGGTCTGTCGGCCGTGCTCGCGCTCGCCGCCTCGATCGCGGGCGGCCCCGCCACCGTCGCCGCGCACGCCCAGGCGGCGCTGCGTACCGCCCACGCGCACGGACTCAGTCAGACGAGCACACTCGCCGAATGGGCGCAGGCCCGCGCCGACCTCGGGCACGGAGACGCCGAACACGCTGCCGCCCGCCTGGCCCCCCTCGTCCAAGGCGGCCCACGGCAGGGCCATTTCGGCCTCTGGGTGATGGTGGTCCCCTGCTATGTCGAGTCAGCCGTGCTCGCGGGCCACGACGTCGACGCGGCGGCCCTGATCGACCAGTACGCCGTGTGGGCGGCCATGGGGGCCGATCCGCAGGCGCCTGCGTTGCTGGCGCGCTGCCGGGCCCTCGTGTCGAGCGACGGGCGGACCGAGGAACTGTTCACCGAGGCACTGGCGGAACACGAGAAGGCCAACGGCCCCTACGAGCACGCCCGGACCCAGCTCGCCTACGGGATGTGGCTGCGTCGCAGGCGCCGCCCCGTGGAAGCGAGGCCCCAACTGCGCGCCGCCGTCCTGGGGTTCGAGCAGTGTGGCGCGGACGTGTGGGCCGAGCACGCCCGCGCGGAACTGCGTGCGGCGGGGGACACGCTCACCACCGCGCCCGAGACCGGCTCCCTCGGCCTGCTCACCCCCCAGCAACTGCGCATAGCCCGCTCGGTGGCGGAGGGCGCGACCAATCGCGAAGTGGCGCAGAAGCTCTCGATCAGCACGCGCACGGTCGAGTACCACCTGCGGAACGTCTTCACCCAGCTCGGAGTCCGCTCCCGGGGCGCCCTCACCCGACTTCTCGGGGCGGAACAACCAGGACACTTCTGAGTCAGTGCGGGGCACGGGTGTCCTGGGTGCCTTGGGTGCGGTCCTGGAGCGCCCGTTCCACGGCGTCCCGTACCCGCGCGTCCTCGCGCTCCTTGCGGCGGGTGCGGGCGCGGCGGCGGAGGACGTACGCCCCCATGGCCCCGGCGAGCAGCACGACGATCAGCAGGACCAGGGTCCAGGGGATCGCCCAGCCCGTGGTCGTGGCCTCGACGGGCTTGAGGGACGTGGTCGAACCGGCCGCGTCCGTGAGCGCGGGCGTGACCGTCGCCTTCGCGGTCAGGCGGAGGGCGGGGGTGACGTCGTGGACCGGGACCTCGACCTTCCAGCGTTCGCCGGGGAGAAGTTCCGGCGCGGCGGCGATCTTCCCGGCCCGCGTCTCCGACGTGCCGAAGGGGCCGGTCAGCGTGACCTTCTGCGCGCCGGAGAGCAGGGCGTTGCCCGTGTTGTGGAGCGTGTACGTGACCGTCGCGTCGCCCTGGCCGAAGTGGTTCGCCGTGCCCCGGTAGTCCACGTGCAGGTCCTCGACCGCGAGCGTGGGCTTCAGCGCGCCGCTGACCCGCAGCTTGATCCGGATGCCGAGGCGGCGGTCGACGGCGATGCCCTCGGTGTCGTCGGTGTCGTCGGACTGCTTGAGCGAGGTCAGGATGCCGCCCACGTAGTCGCCGGGGGTGGCGTCGCGCGGGACGGCGACGGTGAAGGGGATCTCCGCCGTCCTGCCCGGCGCGATCCGCACGCTGGTCTTCGTGGCGCGGACCCAGGCGCCGATGCCGAGGGACTTCTTCTCCCGTGTGAGGAGGTCGAGTTGGCCCTTCTCGGTGGTGTAGCCGTCGGCCGCGTACAGCGCCAGCGTGAGTTCGCTCCTGCTGCGGTTGGCGACCACCATGGCGTCCTCGACCTGACTGCCGGGGTTGACGCCGTAGCTGAAGCTGGAGCGGTCGTCCCCGTACCCGTTCGCGGCCGTTCGGACCGTCCAGGTCACGTCACCTTCGGAGGCCCGGGCCGGCTCCGCCGACGTACCGGCGAACGCGAGAGCCACCAGCAGCGCCAGGACCGCGTACCGCAGGAGCGTGTGACGCGGAATCGCGTACCCAAGGATCGCGTACCGAGGGATGAGGCGACTCGGGTCGGTGGGCGGCGTACGGCGGGGTGTCGGGGACATGCGCATGGCGGGGCTCTCCGGGCTTGGGTGGTGCTGGAAAGGGCGGGGCAGGCGGCCGGTGAGCCGATCGCCTGCCCCGCTGATGGAGCTGGTCAAACAGGTTGAGCGGGCTGAGCGGGTTGAGCGGGTCGCGCGGCGGTGATCAGCTGCTCAGCGCGGTGATCGTCAGGGTGGCGCGGTAGCCGCCCTTCCGGACGCTGTCCGGGATCTTGAGGTCCAGGTCGGCGCCCAGCCTCGCCTTGCCGCGGGCGTGGCCTTGGTCGGCCGAGCTGAGGCCGCGCGAGACGGACAGGCCCTTGCCCTGGTCGTCGTAGCCCGAGGCCACGGAGGCACCGGCCTCGGCGCCCGCGCCCTGGTCGAGGATGTACGGCGACCAGCCCAGGTAGGAGCCCGGGAACGTCTTGTCGGCGTCCTTGAAGTCGCTCACAGCGGCCGACACCGACCACGGCGAGAGCGAACGGCGGGAGTCCGTGACGAGGATCGGGTTGATCTTGCCGGAGGCGGTGAAGTGGTCACCGTTCTCCTCCTTGGCGGTACCCAGGTCCACCAGGCCGTTGTAGCCGTCGATGGTCCAGCCGAACTCGCCCGGGGCCGCGTCCGGCACGTTGACCTGGAGGGACTGGCCGTCACCGTTGTACGGGTGGACGCTCACCTTGTCGACGACCGAGCCGACGGGCTGGTCCTCGGTGGTGTTGTTGCACCAGTCGCCGTGCTCCACCTCGGAGTTGGGGGCCGCGCAGGTGCCGCTGCGGATGTTCTCCACGACGAGCTTCTCGTCGCGCACCTGCACCTTGACGTAGCTGCGGACGTGCTCCTGGTTCTGGACGGAGTTGTACCAGTAGCTGTCCGGGTTCAGCGGGTCGGCGCCGTTGCCCGCACCGCTCGTACCGCTGCTGTCGGGCTTGGTGATGTCGTAGTACTTCGAGCCTGAGGCCGAGTTGGCGGTGACGTACAGCACGCCGCCGGGACCGGGGTAGACGTCGGCCGCGCCGGGCTGCTCGTCCTTGTCGGCCTTCTCACCGTTCTTGATGAGGTAGCTGCGCGAATAGCTGTGGTCGTGGCCCTGGAGGACGATGTCGACGCCGAGCTTGGAAAACGTTGTCGGGAAGTCCACGCGGCGCGCCTTGTTGTCGCCGTCCTTGGCGTGCGAGGCGGGGGAGTAGATCGAGTGGTGGTAGACGAGCACCTTCCACTTGGCCTCGGAGCCGTGCTGGTTGATGACGTCCGTGACGTACTTGGTGTGCGCCTCGTCACCGCCGCCGCCCTGCGAGGTGGCATAGCTGTTGCTGTTCAGGTCGATGAACAGCACATCCTTGTAGATGTACCAGTAGTCACCGCCCGAGGTGTTGGAGGCGGGGTTGCCGTTCGAGTAGTACGCGCCCGACCGGTCCGTGTTCGGCGTGGAGAAGTGCTGCTCGTACGCCTTGCCGCCGACGTCGTGGTTGCCGATGGTCGCCGCGAACGGCACCTGGCGCAGCTGGTCGGGGGCGAGGAACGCGTTCCACTGGGACTCGTTGTTCGCGCTCTCGACCTGGTCGCCGCCGGAGACGAGGAGTTCGGCGTCCTTGTTGGCCTTGGTGGCCACGTCGAGGGTGTCCTGCCAGCCCGCCTGGTCCTTCGCCGTGTCGCCGGAGGAACCGATCTGCGGGTCGCCGAGGAAGAGGAAGTCGTACTCGCCCTCGAAGTCCTGCGTGCGGAACGCGTACGCGGTCGACCAGTTGCCCTCACCGCCGACACGGTAGGAGTAGGCGGTGTTCTCCTTGAGGCCGGTGATGGTGGCGTGGCGGTTGTGGCCGCCGCTGGTCGTGATGTTGGCGCCGCCCAGCGCGTCGAACGTGGCGGCGTCGGCGGGGAACTCGCCCGCGGTCACCAGCGCGGTGGGGGCTACCTGGATCTTCTGCGTGGTGTCGGCGGAGGAGTACCAGCTGACGGTGCGCTGGGTCTCGTCGGCGCCGACGCCGAGGACGATGCCGGTGAGGGTGGCTGAGTCGGCGGCGACCGCGGGGGTCGTGAGTCCGCCACCGCCGAGGGCCAGGATCAGGCCCACGGATGCCGCGACGGCGGTGCCCGCCACGCGGCGCCGCACCGGTCTTCCGGCCGGTGCGAAGAGCTTTGTTCTCATGACGTGTCGTTTCTTCTGTTCTGCCGTGTGCGTGCGGTGTGCACGCAATGGAGATCGTCAAGCTTTCGGTGCCAGGTGAACCCCGCACAAATGTGGTCGCGGGGTCTGCTGAACATCCAGGTGAGCGGGGTGCGGGGGTGTCGGGTGGGCCCTCACAGGCCGAACGTGCGCTGTACGAACCAGACCAGCCCCATGGCGGCGACGCCCGCGCTGATCGTGCCGGTCGCCCACAGGCCCGCCCGGCGGGAGCGGCGCCGCAGCAGGAGCAGCAGCGGGAACAGGACCGCGATGATGGCCAACTGCACGGCCTCGATTCCGACGTTGAAGACGAGCAGCGACCACAGCAGGGTCCACGACCAGGCCGCGTCGATCCCGAGCGCTCCGGCGAAGCCCAGCCCGTGGACCAGCCCGAAACAGAACACGACACCCAGGCGCGTCCATCCGGCGCGGTCCAGCGCGAAGTGTCCGCCGCCGTCCGCGACAGGCAGGTCGGTGACGTGCACACCGCGCTGCCGGATGCGCCACAGGTGCCAGCCCGCGACCACGGCGATGGACAGCGCGATGACGGGTTCCACGACGCTCCCCGGCACGTCCACCAGGCCGAGCGCGGCGAGCAGGAATGTCACCGAGTGGGCCAGCGTGAAACTGGTGGCCGCCAGGACGATCTCACGCGGCCGACGCGATCCGGCGATGAGCGCGAGCAGGAACAGGATGTGGTCGACGCCGGTCAGCAGGTGCTCGGCGCCCAGCCTGAAGAATTCCCAGAAGCGCTCGGTCCAGGACTGACCGAGGGAGAAGGCCGGATGGGCCGCGTCGAGGGCCGCGCTGCCGGTGCGACCGCCGACGTCGTACGTGGCGATGGTCTTGGTTCCCTTGACGTACTCCTCGGCGTCCGGGAAGAGGCCGCTGCGGATCTCGTGGTCGACGGTGACGTGGTCGTCGCCGCCGCCCGCACAGGTCCAGTCGAGCGTCAGCAGGGCGTACGGCACGCCTTCCTCGCGGCCCATGCGGAAACCGCCGGCCGGGGCGGGCCGGCAGGCGTCACCGGCCGCCGTGACCGTGAAGCGCCGGGTGACGTAGCCGAGGACGGTCGCGCGGTGGGCTTCCAGCGCGGCGGCCTGCGCGTCGGTGTCCCCGGCGTCGAACGCCCCGGTCCCGGTGCGGAAGAGCGGGTCGTCGTGTCCGGCGTCGGCGGCGGACACCACCAGGAGGTCGTACTCAAGTTTCAGCTCGGTCCGCAGCCGGTCGTCACCGCCGTCGGTGACATGGGCGTACACGGTCGAGGTGAAGCCGTGCGCGGAGGCGGGCCGGCCGAGGCCGAGCAGGATGAGGAACACCGCCGCGGCCAGAACGGCCAGGGGGCGGCGCACAGGGTGTGACATGGGGCTCCTTGAGGTTGCCCGTGCACCGTGCTGGTCCGGAGTGAAGCGGAGTCGGCCGTTCGGCGAACCGTGGGGGAACACCTTCCCGATCAAGGCCGAGCGGATGGAGATGCTGGTCAGCGGGGGCGCAGGATGGTGGCCGTACCCGCCCCGGCCTCCTTGTCCCGGCCTCCTTGCCCCCGCCCCTGTTTCCGCCCTTGCCCCGTCACGGAGGACGATCGTCTTGCGCCGCCCGCTCCTGGCCGCCACCGCTCTGGCCGCGGCCGTCGTCCTCGCCACCGCCGTCGTCACCGGATGCGGGGGCGACGGCGACGACTGGTCGCAGCCGCGCCCCCGGCCCTCCGCCGTCGGTGCGCTGGGCGCGGGGTTCGTCGATCCGGCCGCCTCACCCGCGCCGGAGGCGACGATCACCCCGCGGCCCGGTTCGTGGTCCGCGGTACGGCCCTCCGAGGGCTACCGGGTGGTCCTGCTGACAGCGGGCGACGACCGGCCGACGAAGGCACTCGTGACCGCGGTACGGGACTGGGCCGACCGTGAGCAGGTGGACCTGCGCACGGAGACCGTGACCGACCCCGCCGACATGGTGCACGCCGCGGACCGGGTGATCGCGATGAAGCCCGACCTCGTCGTCGGCGCCGGCAACGACCTGATCGACGCGCTGGCGACGGTCACCCCGAACCATCTCTCCCAGCAGTTCCTGGTGGTGGGCGCGGAACTGGCCGAGCCCACCCACAACGTGACCGCGGTCGACTGGTCCGGGGCGTCCTTCCGCGGCGAGGGGCTGGGCATGTCCTCGACCTACGACCCCGCATCGTTCACCGCGGCCCGCTGCGCGGCGGCGGTCCGGGCGGGCACGGCGGCCGTGCTCTCCGGCTGGACGGGGATCGTGGTCCGGGTGGACGACTTCTAGTACCTGCCCCCTTGTTCAGGAAGCGCCCCCTTGCTCCGGCACCGAGAACACGAACGAGAACTCGGTCGGCCGCACCTGCAGTTGGTACCGCGGCAGCGCGCCCGGGCCGCAGGACTGCGAACCGATGCCCTGCTGGCCGTGGTCGAGGTTGACCCACACCGTGTCGCCGGGTGTCAGGTCCGTCAGGTGGTTCGCCGCGTCCAGCTGCTCGCTCGTCCAGCGGCGGGCCGTGAGCCAGAACTCCGACCCGCCCTCGACGCGCAGGGCCGGGAAGTCCGGCCCCCGGCCGACCTCCGCCCAGCGGGCGCCGGCGCGGGCGCCGTTCTCCTGCGGCCGGACGTAGGGCGTCTGCAGGTCGTCGACCGTGGACTCCCAACGGCCCAGCATCGCGGCCGAACCGGTGTCCGGGTACGCCTCGCCGGGGCCGCCGCCGTGCCACTTCACCCGGTCCGCGGCGGTCAGCCCGAGGCGGACGCCCAGCCGGGGCAGCGGCACCTGCCAGTCGCCCTCCGGCGTCACGGACACGGCCAGCCTCAGCCTCGTCCCGTCGGAGGTCCACCGGTAGACCGTGCGCAGCGCCAGATCCGCCGCGGCGGGCGCCACCCGGGTGCGTACCGTCAGGGCTTCCTCGGACAACTCCACCGCGTCCAGTCGGTGTTGCATCCGGTGCAGGCCGAGCTTGCGCCACAGCACGCCGTAGCGGATGTCCGGCTGCCAGGGCGCGCCCTCGTCGTTGTCGGTCGGGGCCCGCCACACGTCCAGCTTCAGGTCGCCGACGTCGAGCCCGCCGAGGGTCGCCAACTCACCCGTGCGGGCGGTGAACACGGCCGGTCCGAGCGTGATGCCTCCCCGGCCGTCGAGGGCGGGGCGACTGCTGGCCGTGACACCGAGCAACTGCCTCGGCGAACACCACAGTTGCACCCACGCCACCACATGCCCCCGCGGGCCCCAGGCCGTGTCCCCTGCGAGCACCGCCCGAACCGTCCACCTGGTCTCCGTCCCGCGCGCGTCCACCGGCGGCTCGGGCAGCTTCACGTCAGCGCAGTCGCCCGGCGCGAGCGCGGGCACGGTCAGGGTGCCAGTCGCCACCGACTCGCCGTCGACGTCGTACGACCAGGTGAAGGCCAGCGCCGACAGGTCCGCGAAGTCGTACCGGTTGGTGATCCGGACCACGCCGTCGACGCCGTCGCCCTCCATGCGGACCGGCTCGACGACCTTCTTGTAGTCCAGGAGACCGGGGGAGGGGGTGCGGTCGGGGAAGAGCAGCCCGTCGCAGACGAAGTTCCCGTCGTGCAGTTCCTCGCCGAAGTCACCGCCGTACGCGAAGCCGTACCGCTGGTCCTTGACGCCGTGGTCGATCCACTCCCAGACGAAGCCGCCCTGGATACGGTCGTGCGCCTCGAAGATCCGCTGGTAGTCGGCGAGTCCGCCCGGTCCGTTGCCCATGGCGTGCGCGTACTCGCACTGGATGAAGGGGAGTTCGCGCCGCTTGAGGGGGCCGCCGTCCAGGCCCCGGCCGATCCGCTCGACCTCCGCGTGGTCCGCGTACATCCGTGAATACACGTCCGTGTCACGGCAGTTCCAGTCGCCCTCGTAGTGGATGAGACGGGATCCGTCCCGGCCTCGGATCCACTCGGCCATCGCGGTCAGGCCGCGTCCGGTGCCTGCCTCGTTGCCCAGCGACCAGATGACGACCGAGGGGTGGTTCTTGTCGCGCTCGACCATGCGGGCCGCCCGGTCCAGGAGCGCCGGGGTCCAGCGGTCGTCGTCCACCGGGTTGTCGCGCCACGCCTGCTCGGTGAAGCCGTGGGTCTCCAGGTCGCACTCGTCGACGACCCACAGCCCGTACTCGTCGCACAGGTCGAGGAAAGCGGGGTGCGGCGGGTAGTGCGAGGTGCGTACCGCGTTCACGTTGTGCCGCTTCATCAGCAGCACGTCCTCGCGCATGGTCTCCAGGTCCAGGGCGCGGCCGTGCTCGGGGTGCCACTCGTGCCGGTTGACCCCCTTGAAGAGGAGCGGCCTGCCGTTGACCTTGATCAGGCCGTCCTCCAGCGCGACCGTACGGAAGCCGATGCGCAGTGGGATCCGCTCCCCGGGCACGACCAGCGTCGCGTCGTACAGGTGCGGTGTCTCCGCCGTCCACGGCCGCACGGGCACCGTGATGACCTGTCCGGTCTCGACATCGATGTCCAGGCCCGGGACGAGGATGCGCCCGTCCACGTCGGAGTCCACGCGCAGGGTGCCGGTGCCCTCGCGGTGGTCGTAGGAGGCGTGCACGAAGAAGTCGCGCGCGCTGCCCTCGGGCCGGTGCAGCAGCGTGACGTCCCGGAAGATGCCGGGCAGCCACCACTGGTCCTGGTCCTCCAGGTACGAGCCCGCCGACCACTGGTGGACCCGCACGGCCAGTATGTTCCCGGCGGGCTGCAACAGGTGTCCCACCGCGAACTCGTGCGGCAGCCGGGACCCCTTGAACTCCCCGAGGTCCGTGCCGTTCAGCCACACCCGGGCGCAGGACTCGACGCCGTCGAAGCGCAGGACCGCGCTCCCGGTCCCGTCGGCGTCCGCGCCCTTCGCCAGGAGCGTGGGCCAGTCGTCCGGCAGGTCGAAGAACCGCAGGTGGTCCCCGGTGGGATTCTCCGTCGGCACCCTCGGGGGGTCCACCGGGAAGGGATAGCGGTGATTGGTGTAGATCGGTGCGCCGAAGGCCCCGCCGCCGTCCCCGGTCCCGACCCCGCCCTGGAGGACCCAGTGCCCGGGCACCGTCAACTCCGCCCAGTCCCCGCAGTCGTACCCCTGTCCGGCGAAGGAGTCGTCCTCGGCGTCGGCCGTCGCGGACAGCCGGAAACGCCAACTCCCGTTCAGCGAGAGGGAGGCGGCGTCGGAGGACGCGTACCACGACCGGGGCGGCAGCGCGCCGGTCCCGGGCGAGACGTCCTCGACGTACGAGAAGTCGGGGGAGGAGGGGGAGGTGGTGCGGACTGTCATCGTTCTCCTAGGTCAGCCCTTGATGCCGGTCTGCGCGACCCCCTGCACCAGCCAGCGCTGGAGGAACAGGAACACGAGCACCAGGGGCAGGATCGAGACTGCGGTGGCCATGAAGATCAGATGGAAGTTGACGGTCTGGTTCGTCATGTACGAGGAGAGCGCGACCTGCACGGTCCACGCCTCCTGGTCCTGACCGATGACCAGGGGCCACAGGAAGGCGTTCCAGCCGCTGATGAAGGTGATGGTCGCGATCGCGGCGAAGAAGTTCAGCGAGTTGGGCACGACGATGCGCCAGTACGCACCCCAGTACCCGAGCCCGTCCACGCGCGCCGCCTCCTCCAGTTCTCTGGGGAACCCCAGGAAGTACTGCCGGAACAGGAAGCAGGTGAAACCACTGAAGAGCCCCGGAACGATGAGACCTTGCATACTCGACACCCAGCCGAGCGACGAGACCAGCACGAAGCTCGGTACGAAGGTGACTGCGGCCGGCACCATCAGGGTCACCAGGACAGCGTAGAAGATCTTGTCGGCGTGCCGGTAGGGGATCCGGGCGAGGCCGTAGCCCGCGAGCGAGCAGACCAGCAGCGTGCCGAGGGTGTGCAGGACCCCGACGACCGCCGAGTTCCACAGGGAGCGGCCGAACGGGACCGTCGCGTCGTCGAACAGCTCGGTGAGGTTGCCCCATTGGACGGTCGTGGGGAACCACTGCCAGTTCTCGCCGGTGATCTCGGCGTCCGTGGACAGGGCGTTGCGGACGATCAGGTAGAAGGGGACGAGGAAGAGCAGGGCGCACACGGCGGTGGCGAAGTAGAGGCCGGCGGAGCCGAGCACCCCGCGCCGGTCGCGCCGACGCCCGGGCCGTCCGGGAGACTTGGGCGGCTCGGGTGGCTCGGCATCGGCCTTGCGTGTTTCGATGACGGTCGTCACTTGGAGTCGTCACCCCTTCCGAAGCCCAGGAACCTGCCCTGGAGCAGGGTCACCATGCAGATCAGCAGGGTCAGGATGACCGCGCCCGCACTGCCGGCACCGTAGTCCTGGTCGTCGCCCAGAGCCGTGTAGTACAGCTCGACGAGGGGCGGGCGCCCCCACGTCGTCTTGGAGAGCAGATTGAAGAACTCGTCGAACGCCTGGTACGCGGCCACGAGCAGCAGCAGGATCACGGCCGTCGAGGTGGCCCGCAGCTGGGGCAGGGTGATGTGGCGGAAGGTCTGCCAGCCCGGCCTGGCACCGTCGATCGCGGCGGCCTCGTACAGCTCGGGCGGGATGTTCTGCAGGGCGGCCAGGAACAGGATCATGTAGAAGCCGGCCTGGAGCCACAGGCGGACACTGACGATGACCAGCCAGTACCAGGGCGGGTTCGGGTCCGCCAGCCAGGCGATGTTCTCCACCCCGAACCAGCCGAGGACCGTGTTCATCATGCCGAAGCGGACGCCGCTGAAGAGGGACATCTTCCAGATCAGCGAGGCGGCGACGAAGCTGCACGCCGTCGGCAGGAAGAAGACCGACCGGAAGAACGCCTGCATGAAGCGCAGCCGGTGCACCATCAGCGCCAGGCCCAGCGAGAGGGCCCAGGTGACCGGCACGATGATCGCGGCGAAGACGGTGAACGTGACGAGCGAACCGGTGAAGTCGCCGTTCGTCAGCATCAGTTCGTAGTTTTCGAAGCCGACGAACTTGTCGGGGGTGACCGTGTAGCGCGCCTCGAAGAAGCTGAGCCAGGCACTCCACCCGATGGGGATGTAGACGAAGATCACCAGGCCGATGAGGAACGGCCCGGTGAAGATCCAGAAGCTGAGCGTGCTGCCCCGCACGCCCTTTCGCCGCCGCCCGGCCCCGGGAACCTCCGCCGGGGCGGGGCGGGTGGCGTCACGCGTCGTGGTGGTCGACATGCCGCTGCCTGTCTCCTGCCCGTTGTCCGTTGACCACCGGCCTATCCGAACAGCTTCTTGAGTTCGCGGTCGACCTTCACGTCCGCCGCGTCGAGGGCCTTCTCCGGATCCATGCCCTTGCGCACCGAGTTGGCGATCACTTCCTCCAGCGCGGTGATCATCGCCTGGGTCCAGGAGATGTTGTCGAAGCGCCCGTATTCGGTGAAGAGCTTGACGCCCTCAGCGGGCAGACCCGACTTGAGCTTGGTGGCGGACGCGGCGAGCGAGGTGCGCGGCGGTATGTGGAAGCCGTAGCTGAGCGCCCAGTCCTCCTGGTACTTCTTCTGGTCGATCCAGAGCCACTTCACGTACTCCTTGGCCAGGTCCACGTTCTTGCCCTTGGCGTTGACGAACATGGACCAACCGCCGTTGTAGACAGCGGGCTTGGCACCGGAGGCCGCCGAGGGGAAGGGGAAGACGCCGAGGTCGTCGCCGAGGGCCTTCTGCATCACGGGCATGGCCCACATGCCGCACCACTGGATCGCGGTGAGGCCCTGGACGAGGGCCGAGGGGTCCCAGTAGTCGGCGGGGGCGTCCAGGAGCAGATGGCCGCTCGTGAACATCCTGCGGTACACCTTCAGCGCCGCGGCCACGTCGTCGGTGTGGTAGGCGATCTCGTTCTTGTCGTTCAGCTGGTCGGCGCCGGCCGCCCACACCAGGGCGTAGTTCGTCGACACCATGTTGTTCCCGAGGAACAGGCCCTTGACCTTGTCGGTGGTGAGCTTGTCGGCCGCCTCGGCCAGCTCTTCGAGCGTCTGGGGGACCTCCACGCCCGCCTTCTCCAGAAGCGACTTGCGGTAGAAGAAGAACTGCGGGTCGTCGATCATGCGGACGCCGTAGACCTTGCCGTCGACCGTGTGCGACGTGATGTCCGCCGGATTGAAGTCGTCCTTGACCGGGCCGATGATGTCGTCCAGCGGAGCCACCTGACCGCTCTTGATCAGCTGGAGCTGCGGGTGGAACTCGAAGACGTCCGGCGCGTTGTCGGTGAGCAGCGACGAGAACAGCTTGCTCTCGAAGTTGGTGCCGGTGATCCACTGAGTGGTCACACGGGCCTCGTCGTAGGCCTTGGCGTACCGCTTGATCGCCTCCTGCGTACCGGCCTCGCCGTACGCGTGGAAGTACTGCACGAGGCTCTTGCCCGAACTGCCGCCGCCCTCACGGCCGGTGTTGCCGCCACAGGCGGCGAGCGGGCCCAGGGCGGCGAGGCCCGCGGTGGCCCGCAGTACGGAACGACGATCCCAGTTTCTGCTGCTCAGTGCCGACATTCTGACGTCCTTGTCTTGAGTACGGCTGTGATCCGAGTACGGGTGTGGTCCGGGTACGGCTGCGCCTCGAAATCGCTGTGCGGTGCGGGACGTTAACCTTCGGCTAATGCTTCGGCAAGGGGTTGGACGAAGTCTGTTCGAAGCGTTGTGCGGTGTCCGGGATGCCGGACGCAAAGGTGTGCAGGCCATGCATCAAAGGGTCCGATGTCGTTGACCCCCAACGGCCGGACGCTGTCAGGGCCAGGCCGGACCGATGTCGGATTTGCGGGCGCACATGGTCGCCGTGGTCGGCCAGCGCGGTCGTCACACAGACGGTGCGGTACGGCTCCGGGAGGGGGCGGCGCTCAGCCGGACTTCGCACCACGCCGTGGCTTCGCGGGCCGGAGGCCCACCGAGCTGAGGGCTCCTTCGAGCGCGAACGTCGCCGCGCCCAGGCAGACCGGGTCCGTGGGAATGGGGGAGAGGACGATCTCGGTGCCGGCCAGCGGCCGTTTCAGCGCGCGCCGGGCCACGGCCGCGCGCACCTCCCGCAGCAGCGGCTCGCCGAGGGCGGCCGCGACCCAGCTGCTGAGCACGACCACCTCGGGGTTGAGGAGATTCACCAGGTCGGCGATGGCGGCGCCGAGATAGCGCGCGGTGTCCCGGACGACCGCGACGGCCACCGGGTCCTGGGCGGCGACCCCGCGTGCGAGCGCGTCGATCGTGGCCGTCTGGTCCTCGGCGTGCAGCAGCGTGCTGTCGGGGCTCGACTCCCGCAGGTTCAGCATGATTCCGGGCGCCCCGACATACGTCTCCACGCACCCGTGGTTGCCGCAGTGGCACAGCCGCCCGTCCAGTACGAGGGTGGTGTGGCCCCACTCGCCCGCGCTGTTGCTGACACCGCGGTGCAGCCCGCCGCCCAGGACGAGTCCGGCGCCGACGCCCGTACCGAGGTTCACCACCACGGCGTCGCCGCGCCCGCGCGCGGCCCCGAACCACAGCTCGGCGACCGCGCAGGCGCGCAGCGGGTTGTCCAGATGGAGGGGGTACGCGATGTGCTCCGCGAGCAGGTCGAGCAGCGGCACGTCGTGCCAGTCCCAGTTCGGCGCGTACTCCGAGACGCCGGACTCGCGGTCCACCTGCCCCGGCACGCTGACGCCCACCCCGAGGACGCGAGCGCCCTCGATCCCGGCCTGCGCGACCACCGAGCCGACGGCCGAGGCGACATGCCCGACGACCTGCTCCGGGCGGATCTCGCCGGGGCGCATGTCCTCGTCGGCACGGGCCAGCACGTCCAGCGCGAGATCGAACAGCTCGACACGGACGTACGTCTCCGCGATGTCGACGCCGATCAGCGCGCCCCCCGACGCGTTGACGGCCACGAGTCCCCGCGGGCGGCCCCCCGCGGAGTCCTCGAAGCCGACCTCGGTCAGCATCCCGAGGTCGAGCAGTTCCCCGACGAGGGTGGCGACCGTGGCGATGCTCAGCCCGGTCGCGGCGGCCAGCTCCTGACGGGACGTGGGTGAATGGGCGATGATCTGGCGCAGCACCCCGTAGCGGTTCGCGGTGCGGATGTCGCGGGATGTGCGCTTCACCAGAACGTGCCCCCTCGGTCCCTCCAGCCCATGGCGGAACCCGACGGCTCCGGCGCCGCGCAAGGCTATGACCGCGGGGCTCGTTCGACAACCCCTTAGGAAAGGGGCTTTACAAAGCCCTCCGCCGCCCCGGTGTCGGCCGGCCTGGTCGTCGGTTCGGGCAGGAGCAGGCGGAAGGTGCAGCCGTCGCCGGGGCGGTTGTCCAGTTCGAGGCGTCCGCCGTGGGCCGTGGCGATGGCGGCGGCGATGGCCAGTCCGAGGCCGGAACCGGGTTCGCGGCCGGAGCCGGGTCGGTAGCCGGCGGCGTCGGGGTTCGGTGGGGCGGGCGGGTCGAGGGGCGTGGCGCGGAAGAAGCGGTCGAAGACCTGAGGAGCCTCGTCGGGCCTGATGCCGGGGCCATGGTCGGCCACCTCGATGACCGAGACGGGTGTGCCGGGCGGCAGGGGCCGGCCGCTGCCGAAGCCTGTGCCGACCGGGGTGCGGGCGCTGCCGATACGGACGTGGACGCCGCAGTCGGCAGGGGTGTGGGCGCAGGCGTTGGACAGCAGATTGCCCAGTATCTGGGCGAGTTGGTGGGGGTCGCCGGGTGTCTCGATGACATCGAGATCGCGTTCGGGGCCGGCGGGGTGCGCCGGGAGCGGCTCCAGGGTGATGGCCCGGTGGGGGTGGCGGATCGCGGTGTTGGCGATGGCGTCGGCCACCAGGGAGAGGAGGTCGACGGGTTCCCGGTGGGTCATGGGGGTGTCGCCGAGTTTGGCGAGGAGGAACAGGTCGTCGACGAGACGGCTCATGCGGCCGGCGTTGTGGGCGATCAGGGTGTGGGCCTCCCGGCGCCGCCGGCCGGGCATGTCGGGTTCGTCGAGGAGGAGTTCGGCGAAGCCCTGGATGGCGGTGAGCGGAGTGCGCAGTTCGTGTCCGGCGTCGGCCATGAAGTGGCGCAGCTGAGCCTCGGAGGTCTCGGTGTGGCGCAGGGCGGTGCGCAGGCGGTCGAGCATGGTGTTGAGGGCCATGCCTAGGCGGCCGACCTCGGTGTCCGGGTCCGTCACGGGGACGTTCAGTTCCACGGCGCCGTCGGTGATGTGCTGGGCGGTGTGTTCGACACGGGTGAGCGGGCGCAGTCCGAGGCGGACGGCGGCGTTCCCGAGGGTGACGACTCCTACAGCGACGGCGCTGCCGAGGCCGAGGCTGAGCCACAGGAGTTTGGTGGTGGCGCCGTCCACGGTGTCCAGTGGCAGGGCGATCACGGCCCGCATGCGATCGGGTCCCGAGAGGGCGATCACTCGCCAGCCGGAGCCCCCGGCGTCGTCCTCGGCCGGGAGGGTGGTCGGCCGCCCGGTGGTCAGGTGCAGGTCGGCTGCCCGCCGCGGGAGGCCGGGGCCGGGACCGGTGCTGCTTCCCAGGGAGGTGCGCAGCAGCTTTCCGTCCGCGTCGTAGAAGTAGACGCGGTAGTCCGAGGGAAGGGCGTCGTCCGCGGGCTGCGGCCGCAGCGTTCTGTTGTCGGCGATGTCCTCGTAGAGGCGCTGGGGAGGCCGGAAATGGGAGAGCCGGTCGTCGACCTGGTCGGTGAGCCAGCCGCGCAGCACGGTCAGTCCCGCGAGCTGGCACAGCAGGACGGCACTGGTGGCGAGCAGACCGGCGATCAGGACGATACGGCTGCGCAGGGAGCGCGGGCGCAGTCGGCGGGACCAGCTCATCGGTCGGCCGGGTGCGTCTCGCCGCGCGGCAGCCGCAGGCAGTACCCCACCCCGCGCACCGTGTGGATCAGCGCGGGCGGATCGTGGTCGATCTTGCGGCGCAGGTTCTTGATGTAGGTGTCGACGATACGGGTGTCGCCGGAGAAGCCGTATTTCCAGACCTGCTGCAGGATCTCGGCCTTCTCAAGAACGCGCTCGGGGTGGGCCAGCAGACAGGCCAGGAGCCGGAACTCGGTCGGCGACAGCTTCAGCGGCCGGTTCCCCCGCCGTACCTCGTGGGTGGTCTCGTCCAGGGTGAGGTCGGCGTAGCGCAGGGGCGGGCCGGCCCCGGTGGTGGAGGCGGGCGCGTTGCTGCGGCGCAGGATGGCGCGGATGCGCAGCAACACCTCCTGGACGTGGAAGGGCTTGGTGACGTAGTCGTCGCCGCCGGAGCTCAGACCGATGATGCGGTCCTCGACGCCGGTCCGGGCGGTGAGGAAGAGCACGGGCGTGTAGATGCCCAGGGCGCGAAGGTCACGGGTGAGCCGGAAGCCGTCGGTGTCGGGCAGCATGACGTCCAGGACGATCAGGTGGGGCCTGCGGCTGCCGGCCTCGAACATGGCTTCCTGACCGCTGGCGGCGCTCGCCACGGCATACCCGGCCACGCCGAGCACGGAGGTGAGCAGGGTACGGATGCTGGCATCGTCCTCCACGACCAGGACGGTGTGCCCGGCGACGGGCGTGCGCGGGGGGCTGGGCTGGTCGATCACGGTCGGCACCTCGTGGTACGGGCAGATGGAGCCGCGGCTGGGCGGGTCCTGGTCGTGCGGCGCGATGCTAGACGGCGAACCTGTGGTGTCCCGGGAACCTGTGGTGTCCCGGAAGGAACCGCGGGGCCGCCGGGGCGGGGCCGGCATCCCGGGCGGCGCCCTCGGGGGAAGGGCGGCCCGGGATGCCGGGGTCTCAGCCGGTCACTTCCTTGTCCTCGGCCAGGGCCTCGGTGCGGTCGGTGACGGTCTTCGTGAGGCTGGTCACTGCGGTGTCCAGTTCCCCGGAGTCGGCCCCCGCGGAGCGTGCCTGTTCCGCGACGACCTTCAGCTCCTTCGCCGCCGTGCCCGAGCCGAAGAACTCCTCGTACAGCTCCCGGTACGCCTTCTTGTAGACGGGGTCGAGGGCGTCGGCCGCCAGGAACCTGGTCTTCAGGGCGTGCCCCGCCATGAGGCCACCCCTGCCGGCGTTCCCGTTCGCACGGTCTTCCTGACCGGGCGCCGCCTGGCCGCCGTTGACGCCACCAGGCATCCCCTCGGGCATCCCTTCCGGAGCCCCCTCGGGTATCCCTTCCGGAGCCCCTTCGGGCATTCCCTCTGGCAGACCCTCGGGCATTTCTTCCGGCATGCCGCCGCCCATGCCGATCGAGTCGTCCGGCCCGGACGCCGTGTCCCCGCTGAAGGTGAGGTTGTAGTCCCAGCCGAGGACGGAGAACTTCTTGCTGTCCAGGTCGTACCGGAGCAGATAGTTCTTGCCCGGGCCGGCCATGTCGTCGAAGTTCAGCAGCAGGTTCTGCGAGGCGACATAGGAGGCGAACGACTCGACGTCGACGTACCGGTCGAGGTCACGGGCGAACTCCTCGTCCGAGGCGCTGTCGACCCACTTGATGAGCTTCATCAGCGGTTCGAGGTCCTGGCTGCCCTTCTTGTTGAGCTGCCTGAAGGAAGTCTCGTACTCGCTGGGGTCCTCGCCGAGGTACTCGAAGCTGCTGCCCGCCCTCGCCTTGTAGAGCACCCCGTTGCCGTCGCCCACGTCATCGGCGTAGTCCGTGTCGGGCGCCTCGACCATGAGGCGGGTGGCGGCGGGCCTGTTGTTCACCTTCAGCTCGGTGAAGGCGTACCGCTCGGCCTTCTGTCCGCTCTTCCCGGTGAGCGACAGGGACAGCGCCTCGTTGACCGGCACCTGGCCGTTGCTGCCGGGGCGCAGGGAGATCTCCCGCTCGCCCTGGTAGGCCCGGCCCTCGACGTACTCGTCGATCTTGACGAGCAAAGGCAGTTCCTCGGGCTTCTCGGCGGACAGGTCGAACTGCACCATGCCACCACCACGACCGCCGCCGCCTGCGCCGCCCGCACCGGTCGCACCGGCTGTGCCGCCGGTCGCGTCGGCTGTGCCGTCCGCACCGGCTGTGTCGTCCGTGCCTCCGGTCGCACCGGCTGTGCCGGGACCGCCGCCCGTGTTCTGGTTCTGGCCGCGGTCCCGGCTTCCGGCTCCGCCGGCGGCGCCGGCCGGAGCGCCCTGCGCGGCATCGGGCAGGGCCCGGCCGCCACCGGGCATGCCCTTGTTGCCGCGCAGGGACGACAGGGTGGAGTTGCCCTTGAGGCGGATCCCGACGTCGTTGAGGTAGACGCCGTCGATCACGAGGTCGGCCTCGATGTAGTCCTTGGTGCCGTCCTCCTCGAACTCCTTCATCATCTTTTCGAAGTCGGCCTGCTGGTAGGTGAGTTGGACCGAGTGCGCCACCGCGGTGTCGTACAGGTCCACCGTGCCCCCGACGTCGTCGGTGATGGCGTCCGCCTCGACCCGCGACGACGACGTGACGTACGGGGAGATCCGCGTGTCGCCGAGGAAACAGACCATCGTGGCGAGCCCGACGCCCAGCGCCGCGGCCGGCTTCCAGTGATGGCGCAGCCTCACGGGCAGCCGGTCCTTCAACCGCCGCCGGCGCCGCACGCCGGTCTCGCCGCTCATCACAGGTCCGTGGTGTCGTAGCCGGTCAGGACCGTGACGCGCTGACCCGACGTGCGTTCCTGCAGCGCGCTGACCAGGTCACCGGGTTCGGCGCCCTTCTTCAGACGCACGGTGTAGAAGATCTCGCTCAGCGCGCCGCCGCGGATCGTCTCCGTGCTCACCAGCTCGAACTCGCTGGTGTACTTGATCAGTACGTCACGGATCTGCGGGGTGTAGTCCTCGCCGGCCGGGACCTGGACCTTGACGACCTGGCGCTGCACGTTCAGCGCGAACCAGTTGAACTTGAACATCACCAGGATGACCGTGCAGATGACGACGGCACCGACCGCGGCCAGCGTGTAGAACCGGGCACCGCAGGCCATGCCGATCGCCATGGCCAGGAAGATGAAGCCGACGTCGCGGGTCTCCTTGACCGCATTGCGGAAGCGGACCACGGACAGGGCGCCCACCAGGGAGAACGCGCGGGCCAGGTTCGAGCCGACGACCAGCATGATCAGGGCGACGATCATGCCGACGATGACCAGGGTCTGCACGTAGGACTGGCTGTAGGAGACGTTGCGGTGCGTGTACCGGTACACGTAACCGATCAGCGTGGACAGGATGAACGAGAGCGCCATCGCCGCCACGACGTCGGCCACGCTGAACGTGCCGCTGAGTTCCTGCAGTTCGAGATTCACTGTGCTCCTACCTTCAACGGCGCGTCGGGCTGCGCCGGCCGCTGCTGCAGCGGCTGCTCTTCAGTGGGGGTGGGCGGCGGACAGTCCGCCTCATCGATGTGGAAGACCGAACGCGGGGCCAGGCCGAACGCCTCGACGGACTGCACGTACTTCGAGATCCGTACGAGGCTGAGGTTGCGCCGCGCGGCCAGGTCGGTGATCCAGTGGGGGGTGCGCTCGTTGACCTTGATCTCCATGACCGACATGTGCGGCGGGATCGTGAACCGGTTCTCCGGCGTCTGCAGGCCGAAGTGGAAGTCCCGGTCCCGGCCGCGGACACGGCGGTCGAAGGTGACCCGCAGTCCGGTGTCGGCGCCCCGCCCGACCAGGGCTTCGCGCTGATATCCGGTGATCGCGGTGGGCTTCAGGTTCAGCCGCACGACCAGGTCGAGGACCTCCTGGATGAAGGCGCTCTCCTTCGGGGAGTGCTCCACCATCTCCCGGCCGTCGCACAACCGCCGTGCCACGCCGTAGGGAAGGGTGATGCGGCGCTTCTGCGTGACCCGGTTGACGCGCTGCTTGATCTCCACGCAGACCGGCGACTCGTCACCGACTCCGTCGAGGTCGCCGTAGTGCCGGATACGCAGCTTGCGGCGGAACTTGAGACCCTCGATCTTCTCCCAGTAGAAGCGGAGTTGAGGAGTGTCGTAATAGAGGCTCCACACGCCGTACCCGCCGACCGGGCTGTGCAGATCGCGGTCCATCCGCTCGGCCAGCTCGTCGCGGATCTCCGCCGCCTGATCGACCGGGACCAGGTACTTCAGCTCGAACCGGTTGAACGCGTGCAGCCGACTGGCCACATGCAGGGGCTCTTCGCTCCCCTGACCCCCGGTCCCCTCATCTTCGGTCCGCTGACCTCCGCTCCCTTCAGTCCCGCTCCCTTGAGTCCCGGTCCCTTGATCCCCGGTCTCCGGATCCCCGGTTCCTCGACCCCCGCTGTCCGTCCCCCAGGGCTCGGCTGCCCGGCCCTTGCGCGCCGCGGCTGCCTTCGAAAGGAACACCATGCGCCTCCCTTGCTCGTACGTTGCGGACCGACCGGCCTCGCACACGCAACCAACGGCGCATGAGGAGCCCATGAGAAACATGGGTTGATTTCAGGAGTCTTCAAGGGGACGTCAAGGTGAACAGGAGGCAACCGGGACACATCACTCGCATCACCGCGAGCCGGAGCCGGAGCCGGAGCCCGAGCCCGAGCCCGAGCCCGAGCCGAAGCGTCGGGCCGGGCGCGCTGTCAGTCCTCGGTCGCCGCGAGGCCGGCGCCGACGCGGTCCAGCATGGCGTGCAACCGTGGCGATCCGCTCCGCCGCCGGCCGGTCGACCTGCCAGTACTGGACGGCGGTCCCGAGGGTGGTGACCGCGACGTTGATCACGAGCATGAGTTCGGGCTCGGACAGCTCGGGGTGACGTTCGAGCCCCCAAGCGCGCAGGTCGGCCACCAGCCGGTCGGTCATCGGCCGGGCGGAGCGGCTCAGGGTGGGGGAACCGACCTTGAGGCGCAGGTGCACGACGATCTGCGCCTCGAACTCGTCGAGGTGGCCGAGGATGATCCCCACCATCGAGTCCCACACGGGCTCGCCCGGCGGCCGTTTTTCCATCAGGCGGCGCTGGACCTCGGCCTCGTGGGGGCCGTAGGTGACGACGACGGCTTCTTTGCTCTCGAAGTAGTTGAAGAACGTCCCGCGTGCGACGCCGGCCGCGGCCGCGATCTCGTCGACGGTCACCGTGTCGAACCCGCGCTCCTCGAACAGGGCCAACTCCACGGGCGCGCCGAAGTCGGCCGCCGGTTGCGGGTCACGCTGGGGCCGCCCGGCAGGAAGCCGTACGTCGTGCACGCACCCGTCCTGGAGGCGACACCCGGTGTCCGGCCGGCGTGGGCGGCCGTGATCCCCGGCGCGGCCTGGCTGCCCCACGCGATCTTCACCGGGGTCCACGAGTTCGTACTGGCCGGACTGCCGGACTGCCGGACTGCCGGGCGGCGGGACGAGGGTGACGCACCGCGAGTCCTTCGGCGGGCTGCTGGCACGGCTGGTCGAGGAAGGGGCGAGCGCGGGCGGCGAGGGGTTCGAAGCCTTCGATCAGGCGCTGCGACGCCACGTGGAGACCCGGCCGCCTGCCGCGTGAGGCATGGCCGCCCGCCGACCGGTTGACTTATCTGGTTACGCAGTACACGATGGTTACAACGTAACCGCAATCGAAGGTGGGTCATGAGGATGAGCACCATGCAGAGCAGCCGGGAGACCGTCGCCCACGCGTTCGCGAACTTGATGAACGGGCACGACCCAGACGCGGTCGACGGTTTCGTCGCCGAGGGCTACGTGAACCACAACGCCCACGTCGAGGACGGCCGCGAGGCGAACAGGGCGTTCTGGGCGCAGTGGTTCGCGGCGTTTCCCGACACGGAGGTGAGCCTGGACGACGTGCTGGTCGACGGTGACCGGGTCGCGGGCCGCTTCACCTACCGGGCGACTTTCCAGGGGCCGTTCATGGGGCTGCCGCCCACCGGCCGCCCGGTGGTGATGCACTCGATCGACATCTGGCGCGTCGTCGACGGGATGGCCGTCGAGCACTGGGACCAGCTCGACGGGCAGGCGTTCTTCGCGCAGCTGTCGGGCGAGGACGCCGGCCGATGACACGCGACGAACAGGACCGGCCGGAGCCGGAGCCGACCCTGACTCCTGCGCAGCGGCGGAGGGAACGGGAGCGGGCCGACGCGCGGGAGTCGATCCTGTCCGCGGCCCTCGACGTGGCCCGCCGCGACGGGTGGGACGCGGTGACCATGCGCCGGCTCGCCGATGAGATCGAGTACTCCGCGAACTTCGCCTACCGGTACTTCACCGGCCGCGACGACATCCTGCTCGCCCTGGTGCGCCAGGGGTTCGCCCGGCTGCGGGACTCCATGGCCACCGCTGCCGCGCCCGAGGGGCCCGGCACCGACGGCGGGTCCACGGCGGGCGCGTCGGGCACGGCCGCCGCCGCCGTGCGGCGGGCGGGTCATGCCTACCTCGACTTCGGCCTGACCGAGCCCGATCTGTACCAGCTCATGTACGGCCTGGGCGGGGTGCGGGTACCGGCCACCGACGCCTGGGACGAGGGGCAGGCCGTCGGCGATCTCCTGGCGGGCCTTCTCGCCACCGCGGGGGACACCCGGCCCGAGGGGCACGTGCTGCGGCTGTGGGCGACGGCCCATGGACTGATCGCGCTGCTGGTCGTCGGCCGCGTGGGCGTCGACGCCGAGGGACTGCACGCCCTGCTCGACGAGGCGCTGACCGACTGCCTCACCCGTGTCCTGCCCGGAGCGGACACACCGGACACACCGATCACGCCCGGAACCATTCCCGGCCGCACGCAAGGGACACCCCAGCAGCCATGAACACCCTCGCCGACATCGCCGCGCTCGTCGCCGTCTTCTGTGCCGCGATCATCTACGGCACCGATCTGTTCTGCGCACTCGTCCTGCGCCCGGCCGCGAGCGGTGCGGCCGACGCCTCCGTGGCCGACCTGCTCGGCAGGGTCCACGAGTACGGAGACCGCCGGCTGCCCGTGCCGGGCGTCCTGTCCATCGTCGCCACGGCTCTCGCCACCGTCACCGGTGACGGCACCCCGGCGCGCATCGGCGGAGCCGTCGCCCTGGCCGCGCTCCTCCTGTGGCTCGCCGTCTACCTGCGCATCAGCGCACCCATCAACAAGAGGCTCCGCGCGGCCGCGGCCGATCACGCCGTCCCGGCGGACACCAGGGAACTCCAGCAACGCTGGGACAGCGTCATCTGGCCCCGCGCCCTCCTCCAGACCGTCGCGCTGGCCGGCCTCCTCACGATCGTCCTCACCCGATGAACCCACCCGGCGGCGGACCAGGGGCCCGCGCGAACACCTCCCCCGAGCGCCGGGAGCGAGCGCCTCAATCGAGCAGCGCACCCACGAACGCGTTCCGGAACGTCCCCGTCGGGTCGAGGTCCCCGACCAGGGCTTTGAACTCACCCATCCGCGGATAGCGCCCACGCAGGTCCGCGGCCTCCGCCACGAACACCTTCCCCCAGTGCGGACGCGCGTCGAAGGGCGCGAGGGCCTCCTCCAGCCGCCGCACCACGGGCAGCACGGCCGCCGTGTCCTCGACCCAGGTGAAGTGGAACGCCACGGTGTCCCGCCCGTACGACGGACTCAGCCACTGACTGTCGGCGGCGACCGTGCGCACCTCGCAGATCTGCAGCACCGGCGCGAGCGTCCCACGGATCGCGTCGACGGCGTGCAGCGCCTCGACGGCGTACGAGCGCGGGAGCAGGTACTCCGACTGGAGCTCGGCCCCGCTGCTCGGAGTGAACTCGGGCCGGAAGTGAGGCAGCCGCTCGTGCCAGGGTCCGGGCACCCCGAACTGCTGCGTGCAGTTCACGGCGGGCATGCCCGGCACCGGGTGCATCGCCTCGGCGGCGGGCTCGGCCCACGGAAAGCCGTCCCACGGCACGTCGGTACGCCGTTTGACCCAGGCCTGCACGAACCCCGACCGCTGCCAGTCCGTGAACAGACTCACGCTGTACGCCGATGCCGACACCGTCTCGAAGTCCAGCCCGGCGAGTGGCAGCCGGCCGAACACCTGCTGGGCCACCTCGAAGTCGGGCTCCAGGTCGAGGGTGAGCGCGGTGACGACACCGAGGGCGCCGAGCGAGGTCACGGCCCCGTCGAAGCGGGCGTCGTCACGGCCGATGGTCAGGGGCGACCCGTCGGCGAGGACCAGTTCGACCTCCCGTACGGGGGACGCGAGCGAGCCGTTCGCGTTCCCCGAGCCGTGTGTGCCGGTCGCCACCGAGCCCGCGACCGAGATGTGCGGCAGCGAGGCCATGTTGGGCAGGGCGAGCCCCTGGTCGTGGACCGCCCGCGCCAGCTCCGCGTACCGGACCCCGCCCGCCACCCGGACCGTACGGGCCATCGTGTCCACCTCGACCGACGGTGGCAGCCCGGTGAGTGAGAGCAGGACGCCCTCGCTGCCCGGGTCGGCGATCAGGTTGAACGAGTGCCCGCTGCCGAGCACGCGCACCCGGCCGCTGCGCGCGACCAGGGATCGGAGCGCGTCGAGCGAGCGCGGGCGCTGCAGCTCCTTGGCGGAGTACGTGATGTTCCCCGCCCAGTTCTTCAGGGCCTCAGCCATCCGTCGTCCTTCCCGGAAGTTCCCGCGACCGGAAGACGGCCACGGCTGGAACCTACCTCGGCGGTGCGGTGCGGGTGGGTGCGGGTCGGGCTGCGCCCGGCTTGTTCGTCGGCTGCGGGTCCGTGAGGGCCGGCCGCGCAGTTCCCCGCGCCCCTTGAGGGGGGCTGCGCCCCGACCCACTCTTTGTCTGCGGGCCGTGGGGGTCGGCCGCGCAGTTCCCCGCGCCCCCGAAGGGGCAAAAGCAGGGGCGGAGCCCCGCTTTTGAGGGGCGCGGGGAACTGCGCGGCCGACCCCCACCGACCCCCACCGGCCCGCACCCCCCCACCGGCCCGCACCCCCCCACCGGCCCGCACCCACCCACCGGCCCGCACCCACGGCCACCGCCACCGCGGGCCGCCCCCGGCCGCCCCCACCCCCGTCCATTGACCCCCTCGCTCCGCGGCACCTACCGTAGAGACCGGTTGCTACACAGGAGTCACCGACCGGGAAGGCCACCCACCTTGCGCCCACGCCCCGCCGCCCTTTTCGCGATGACAGCCCAGAACCTGCCCCAGATCTTCCCGCCGGACGTCATGGCCCGTCTGCGCGACACAGTAGAAATCGATCCCACTCTGACGGTCGAGGACTTCACCGATCCGCGCGCAAGGACCGCCCTCGCCACCGCCGAGATCCTGATCACCGGCTGGGGCTCACCCCGTATCGACGAAGCCGTCCTCGACGCGGCCCCCGCGCTCCGCGCGATCCTGCACGCGGCCGGCTCGGTCAAGGGCCTCACCTCGCCCGCGGTCTGGGAGCGCGGAGTCCTCGTCTCCTCGGCGGCCGACGCCAACGCGCTGCCCGTGGCCGAGTACACGCTCGGCATGATCCTGCTCGCCGGCAAGGACCTCTTCGCCCACCGCGACCGCTTCCGCACCCAACGGGCCTTCCCGCAGGGGGAGATCGTGCCGGGCATCGGCAACTTCGGCCGCCGCGTGGGCGTCGTCGGAGCCTCCCGTATCGGCCGGCGGCTCATCGAACTGCTGAAGCCCTTCGACCTGAAGGTGAGCCTCGCCGACCCGTACGTGGACGGGGCGGAGGCCACCGCCCTCGGCGTCCGGCTGCTGCCGCTCGACGAACTGCTGCGCACCAGCGACATCGTCACGGTCCACGCCCCGCAGACCCCCGAGACCCTCCATCTGATCGGCCGCCGCGAACTCGCCCTGATGCCGACGGGATCCGTGCTGATCAACACCGCACGCGGCGCCCTCCTCGATCACGACGCCCTCGTCGACGAACTGCGCGCGGACCGGCTCGGGGCGATCCTCGACGTCACCGACCCTGAGCCGCTGCCCGTCGACTCCCCGCTCTTCGACCTGCCGAACGCGTTCATCACCCCGCATCTCGCGGGCTCGCAGGGCAACGAGGTGGCCCGGCTGGGCCTCGCCGTCACCCAGGAGGCCGAACGACTCCTGGCCGGAAGGGAGTTGGCACACGCCATCGACCACGCAGCACTGGAACGAACCGCCTGACGCCGAGCCCGTCCCCGCAGTCCAACGGACTCAGGACGCCGGGCCGCCCGGGCATCGGGCACCGGGCCGCCGGGCACCGGGAGCCGGGACGGCGGGCCCCGGAACACCCCCATAAGGTGACCGGTGCACACCAGGGGACCGGTCGCACCCCCGCGCACCAGAGGACCGGTTCACATCACAGGAGGAGAGCCACCCGTGGCCAAGAAGCCGGAGCCCGCTCCGGTCAAGGACGCTTCCACGGTCCGGGACGTGGCCGCGCGGGCCGGTGTCTCCGCCTCGACCGTCTCCCGGGTGCTGGGCGGCACCTACCCGGTCGCCGCGAGCACCCGTACCAGGGTGCTCAAGGCGATGCGCGACCTCGACTACGTGGTCAACGCCCACGCCCGCGCGCTCGGTGGCTCCACCAACAAGGCGGTGGCGTTCGTCGTGGACGACGTCACCGGCCCCTTCTACGCACACATCGCACGCGGCGTCGAGGAGCAGGCGTCCGCCGAGGGCAGGCTGTGCATGCTCTGCACCACGCACGGCGATCCGCAGCGGACCCTCGCCGTCGTCGAGACCATGCGCGAACAGCGGGCCGACGCCGTGATCGTCGTCGGCGGTGCCTGGGAGGACAAGGCCTACCAGGACCGTATGACGCACTTCGCGCACGCCTTGGACCGGGCCGGTTCACGGCTCGTACTGGTCGGCAGACCCCCGCTGGGCCCCGGGGTGCCCGCCACGGTCGTCGAGTACGACAACGAGGGCGGCGCCTTCGCTATGACCACCCACCTGCTCACCTCGGGCCACCAGCGCGTCGCCTACCTCGGCCGGGTCCCCGGCCTGTCCACCAGCGGTCAGCGCCTCAGCGGTTACCGGCGCGCCCACGAACTGCTCGGGCTCGCCCCGGACCCGGCCCTGATCCTCGACGGCGCGTTCAGCCGCTCGCACGGCTACCGGGGCACCCGTGAACTCCTGCTGGCCGGCGCCGAGTTCACCGCGTTGTTCGCGGCCACCGACATGGTCGCGGCGGGCGCGCTGCAGGCGCTGCGCGAAGCGCGCGTGCGGGTCCCCGACGACGTGTCCGTGGTCGGCTACGACGACGTGCCGCTGGCCCTCGACCTCTTCCCGGCCCTCACCACCGTCAACGTCCCCCACGAGGAGCTGGGCCGCGCCGCGGTCCGGCTGGCCCTGCACCGTGACGAACTTCCCGGAAGCCAGCACCTGGTGCTCGGCACCCACATCGTGCTGCGGGACTCCACGCGACGACCGGGGCACTGAGTTCCCCGTACCGCTCTCTCCCTGTGCACGGCCTCTCCTCGCTGCGCCGAACCCCGCACCGGCGGACAAGGCGCCGGAGCAGGTGCCGGACAAGTCACTGGGCAACGCGCTCCGCACCCTCCGGACAACCGGTCTCTAAGGGATCGCCTGTCTGATAGGCGCCGATTTCATGCCCACCGGTTCGAAATACCGTGCAAATAAGGGCCAGTTGGCCCCGTTCCTCAGTTTTCTCTGCCCGATGTCTTGCCGACCCCCGGTACCGGTTCTAGCTTCCATAGAGACCGGTTTCTAAGGCGCCTTCGGACCGTACGACCCGAGCGGCGGCCGGTCCCCCCTGCCTTCGTCCTGTCTTTGTTCCGGCCTTCGTCCCTCAGGAGCAGCCATGCCCCACTCCCGTGTCCCGCACCGCGCGGCAGCGCCGGCCGCCGCCCTCGCCACCGCGCTCGCACTCACCGCGACGGCCTGCGGCGGCGACTCCGACGACTCCTCGGACCGCTCGAAGGGGCCGGTCACGATCGAGTACTGGAGCTGGACGGAGACGAAGAACGTCGACCCGGTGGTGGCGAAGTTCAACGCCACCCACACCGACATCAAGCTCAAGTTCGTCAAGCAGGCCGACAACCCCGGCACGGCCCAGAACCTGCGCAACGCGGTCGCCGCCCGGAAGGACGTCCCCTGCCTGGTGCAGAACTTCGGCGAGGTGCCCAGCCTCGTCGGTGAGGGCCTGCTGAGCAGCGTCGACAAGGAACTGAAGCCCTACCTCGACCGCTTCAACCCGGCCGCGCTCCCCAACGTGCAGGCGGGCGGCACCTATTACGCCGTACCGACCGGCTTCAACCCGACCTTCATGATGATCAACCGCTCGGTGTACGACAAGTACGGCGTCGACGTGCCGAAGACCTGGGACGACGTGATCGCCGCGGGCAAGAGGCTCAAGAAGCACGACGTGTACGTCATGAACCTGGCCGGCGAGGACCCGTCCACCCTGGTCAACCTCGTCCAGCAGGCGGGCGGCACCTGGTACGAGCAGAAGGGCGACAGCTGGCGGATCGACTTCCTGTCACCGGATTCCCTGAAGGCCGCCGACGTCGTCCAGCAGCTCGTGGACGGCGGACTGGTCGCCAACCAGACCTACCAGGACCGGCCCGCCCTGATCAGCTACTTCGACTCCGGGAAGATGGTCTCGCTGCCCACGCAGACCTGGCAGCTGCAGAACTACGAGCTGAACTACAAGAAGTCCCTCGGCGACTGGCAGCCCATCGACCTGCCCCAGTTCGCCGACGCCACGGAGTTCACCACCTCCTCGTACAGCGCAAACAACGGTGTGCTCGTCCCCAAGGGCTGCGAGCACGTCGAGGAAGCCGTCGAGGCGGCGGTGTGGATGAAGACCGACAAGGCCGGCATCGACGCCACCTACCAGAAGGACACCAAGCAGTACGAGTGGCCGGGCGCCCTCAAGGACGTCACACCCTGGGTCGACTCGGTGGTCACCGACAAGCTCTTCGGCACCCACAGGTCCGAGGCCCGCGGGGTGATCCTCAAGTCCGTCGAGCACGCGAGGAGCAAGTGGACGGTCGGCCCCAACTACACCGGAGTGTTCGCCGAGTTGCAGGACCAGTGGGCGAGGATCGTCACCAAGAAGACCACGGTCGAGCAGGCTTTGAAGCACTTGCAGGAGTTCACGGTCGACGACCTGAAGTCCAAGAACATCAACGTCGAGGGCTGATCGGCGTGGCAGCCGGCACCGAGCCCGTCACCGAGTCCGTCCCCGAGCCTGTCGCTGAGCCCGTCACCGGGTCGCCGTCCCGGGCCGCGCGCCTCGGATGGCGGCGGATCATGGCCCTCAAGGGCGCCTCGTTCACGGTCCCCTTCTTCCTCGGGTTCGCCCTGTTCACCGTCACCCCCCTCGTCATGGCACTCAAGGAGAGCCTCTACAGGGAGAAGGGCTCCGGGCTCGGATTCGGTGCGAAGACCGTCGAGTTCGTCGGTCTGGACAACTTCGTCGAGGGCTTCGGTGACGGCCGCTTCTGGTCCTCGATGCTGCGCGTCGGCCTCTTCGCGGTGATCAGCATCCCGGTCATCCAGGTCGCAAGCGTGGGGCTCGCGCTGCTCCTCGACGCGGCCTCGCAGCGTGTCGCCGACCGCTTCCGCATCCCACTGCTGATTCCGTACATGATCCCGGGCATCGTCGCCACACTGATCTGGATCTACCTCTACAGCCCGGTGGTCGGACCGCTCACCCCGTTCTTCGAACTCTTCGGCATCGACGCGAACTTCTACGGCGGCGAACTCATCTGGGTGTCCATCGGCAACCTGATGGCGTGGAGCGGCATCGGCTTCAACATGCTGATCGTCTACTCGGCGCTGCGCTCGGTCGACGCCAACGTCCACGACGCGGCCCGCATCGACGGCGCGTCCGAGTGGCGGATCGCCTGGTCGATCAAGGTGCCGCTGGTCCGCCGCTCCCTGGTGCTCACCACCGTGCTCAGCATCATCGGCACCCTGCAGATCTTCAGCGACACGATGCTCTTCAAGTCCATGGCGCCGGAGACCGTCACCCGAGACTTCACCCCGATCATGGCGATCTACGACTGGGCCTTCCAGCAGGGCGACTTCAACTACGCCTCCGCCCTCTCGGTCATCCTCGCCCTGGTCGTCGGCACCACGTCCGCACTGTTCTACCGCCTCACGAACAAGGCACCCACCTCATGACCGTGACCGTCGGCCCGTCCCCATCTCCGTCTCCGTCCCCGACCACGCCCGGGGGCCCGCGCTCCCGGCGGAGCGGCGCTGTCCGCGAGGGCACCGGCCCTGTCCGGCACAGCCGCCGGACCAGGGCCCTGGTCCTCGGAGGCGTGGCGTTCTTCACGCTCTACTCGCTGGCCCCCGTGTGGTGGCTGATCGTCTCGGCGACCAAGAACCAGTCCGACCTCTACACCACCAACGGCCTGTGGTTCTCCGAGCCGCACTTCACGGACAACCTGAAGGCGCTGTTCACGTACCAGGACGGCATCTTCCTCAAGTGGCTCTGGAACACGCTCTGTTACGGGATGCTCGGCACCGCGGGCATGACCCTGGTCTGCGTCGCCTGCGGTTACGGGCTGGCGATGTACCGGTTCCGCGGCCGGGGCCTGCTGATGGGCTGTGTCATCGGGTCCTTCCTCGTCCCGCACGCTCTGCTCACCATCCCGTCCTTCCTGCTCTACACGGACCTCGGGATCGTCGACAGCCCGCTGGCGATCATCGTGCCGAGCCTGTTCAACGCCTTCTCCGTCTACCTCGCCAAGGTGTACGCGGAGGGCGCCGTCCCGCCCGAACTGCTTGAGGCCGCCCGGATCGACGGAGCGGGGGAGTACCGGATCTTCTTCACGGTCGGCGCCCGCCTCATGTCCACGGGCGCGGCGACGATCTTCCTGCTGGGTTTCGTCGGCTCCTGGAACTCGTTCTTCGGGCCCCTGGTGTTCCTGCGTACGCCGGAGAAGTGGACCGTGATGGTCGGCCTGTACTCCTGGCTCAGGGTCAAGGTCGACACGTCCGCCGACCTGACCGGCATGGTGGTCGTGGGCTCGCTGATCTCCCTCGTCCCGATGGTGATCCTGATGATCTCGATGCAGCGCTTCTGGCGCTCGGGCGTCACGCTCGGCTCCTTGAAGTAGCCCCCGCGGCCGACCCGCCAAATCCGCCCCTCTTCTTCGTCGTTGTGAGGATTCCGCATGTCCGTCGCCAGAAGAGTCACCAGAAGATCCGTCATGAGCGCCGCCGCCGGCACCGGCTCCCTCGCGCTGACCGGCTGGTCCTGGACGGCCGCCGAACAGGCATCCGCGGCCGGGACCGAGGAACCGTCCGCGGCCGGGGGCGTGGAGGCCGGGAGCGCCGGACGCCTCGACCTCGTCGACTTCGGCGACCCGGCCTCCGAGTCGGCGCACGGCCTCGACGCCCCCGACTCCGCCGTCGTCGACGGCAACGCGGGCGACCGGGCCCGCGTGGCGAAACCCCTGGCCACCCCCGGGATCAAGACCGGCGACCTCCGGTTCACGGTCCGGGTCGACCCCCTCCACCAGAACTACCTGACGGTCAAGTTCTGGGGCGGCGACACCTCCCCGTACAAGACGATCGCGTACATCGACGGTGAGCAGATCGGCTATCGGCGTTCCGGGGACTACGAGGCGCTGAACACCGGTACGGTCCGTCCGCTGCCCGGCCGGTTCTTCTACGCCACGGTGATGCTGCCCCTGGAGCGCACCAAGGGCCGGGAGCGGGCCGAGATCACCCTGCGCACCTACGACGCGGCCTTCAGCGCCAAGGTCACCGCCGACTCCCGCGGCTACTACCGGGCGTACACCCACACCGGCGCGTACCTCGACGTGAGCGACGAGCCGCAGGCCGACTTCACCCCGCCCACGGACACGGTCGCGGACCTGTCCGAGGAGCAGAAGCAGGCACTGGTCGACGGCTACGTGGCCGGGCAGGTGAAGCTCTTCGGCGCGTACTCGGCGAAGGTCGACGCCTCGGCTACCGCCCGGCTCAGCATCGTCCGCTACCAGGACGAACTGCGCTTCTACGCGACGGCGTTGACGCAGTCGAGCTGGTGCCCCGCGCAGTCCGCCGCCGATCGGACGCTCGCCCTGTTCCGGGTCTTCAAGTGCGTCGACAACCACACCAGGGACTACTACGCGGACACCAGACTGCTGGCCCGCGGCGGTCACCAGGGCGACTGGGGCGGGTACTACGGGGCCCTCGGCGAGGCGCTGTACGTCGTGGAGAATCTCATCGCCGACGGTGATGTCCTCGGCCGTCGGGCTTTCGAGGCGTACCTGGACGAGCCGTTCACCACCGGGACGAGTGAGGGGGAGACCTCGCTCAAGGACGTCGACCTCGACGGCTCGCCGCTGACCCGCCGGGCCGCGTGGGGCCGCGTCCTGAAGGCCAACTTCGACTACGCCCGTTCGCGGCTCTCGTACATCTACAACCAGGTGATGTACACGTACGAGGGTGCCTGGGAGGCCCACGAGGGGCTGCGGGTCATCGGCTCGCGGTTCTACGAGGGCAAGGCGCGCAGTCACCGCATCGCGGGCGAGGCGCTCGGCTGGCTGCCCTTCCTGGGCGAGGAGGTGCTCGTCGGCCCGGACGGCCAGGACCTGGACCTCTTCCACTCGCTGTTCCAGCACGACACCACGGCCCGCTGGACGGACGACTACCTCAACTACGTGATCAAGGGTCTCGCCGGGTCGAAGCTCGACAAGGACGGTGACGTGGTGCGCCGGCTGCCGCTCGGCAGGCACTACACCACCATGACCGAGGCGGGCCACACCCGCGAGAACGGCTATGTCGCCAACTACGGCGAGGCCACCAACTACCTGCCCGAGTGGTTCCACCGCACCTGGGGACACCGGGGCGACGAGCACCTCAACGACCGCATCCTGGAGACCGCGCTGCGCAACCTGCACGCCCGCTCCCTGGCCCGGACCACCGACCTCGACGACAACCTCAAGCGCACCATGCGCATGGAGATGGTGATCGACGAGCGGAACACCAACTACCCGGGCTTCCCGGGCTACGCGCTGCGGATATCCGAGGGGCGGATCCTCAACTACGTATCGCTGGCCCGGCACATGGCCGAGCACGCGGACCGGTACGCGGCGGAGCACTGGGCGACCACACGCTCGTACGCCCGCGAGGCCGTCGGCTTCGCCCAGCAACAGCTGTCCGACCACCAGTACTTCGGCAACTTCGCGGCCGTCACCGGCAAGAACAAGTACGACCTCACGCTCGGCGAGACCTACGCCTACCTGAAGGCCCACGCGCCGACCGGAATCGTCCACCCGCACACGGACTTCGCCCACTACACGGCCGCGGAACTCGAAGCCCTCGCGGTGGACGAGAGCGGATACGAGCGCTTCGCGTGGGTCGACGTGGACTGTATGTTCGTGACCCTCAAGGACGACGGCCTTCACCTCTGGGGCCAACTCAACGAGCGGCAGCGGGGGTTCGCCCGCAACGGACGCCTGCACGTGCGGCGGGCGGACCGCGACCACATCGTCCAGATCAACACCAACGCCCGCTTCCAGTACGAGGACTACTGGGCCCGCATGGACAACATCGACGTCGACTTCATGGAGGACCAGCAGACGGCCGACTCCTCCGCGCCGCAGGCCCTGGCGGGCGAACTCGCGCCGATCACCTTCCAGCCGGGCGTCGGCACGGTCCACCGCGAGAACTTCGAGGCCGACCACGCGTACTCGGGCTACCCGGACCTGCTGACCGTCCGCTACGGCCGCTACCTCTTCGTCTTCAACACGACCCGCAAGGCGTACGGGAACGAGCGGGCGTACGAGGTGGAGGTGCCGCTCGCCCACGAGCGGACAGTCCTCGACCTGGTCACCGGAAGAGAGCTACCGGTACGCGGCGGCAAGGTGCGGGTGCCGCCGAAGACCGGTCTGGTGCTGAAACTCCCGACCGCCCTGCAGGCCGAACTCCCGCCCGCACACGTTGACTTCGTGCACACCCTGCCAGGCGACGGGTCGGTCACGGTGACCTGGCAGACGACAGCGGGTGCCGCACACTACGAGGTGCGACGGGCCACGCGCCGCCGCGGCCCGTACAAGGTCCTGTCGGCGAAGGAGACCGGACGGCACTTCACGGACACCTCCGCCCGCCCCGGCGAGACGTACTTCTACACGGTCACCGCGGTCAACTCCCACGGCCCCGGCTGGACTTCGCACACCGTCCGGGCCGAACTGCCGCGGCCCGCCTCACCCGGCCTGCGCAACTCGGGCTGGCGCGACGACGCCCTGCGTGGCGCGCGGCCGGGCAGCACGGCGGTGCGCGGTTCGACCGTCCGGGTGCTCGGCGCGCGAGGCGACGGACTGGGTGAGGGCGACGACTATCGGGTGTCCTCCCGCGACATCGAGGACCGGCTCCACTACGTCAGCCGCCCGCTGGCGGGGAGCTTCACCCTCACGGCCCGCGTCTCGGGGGCGCGCGGCCCGCTCACCGGGCTGATGCTCCGCGACCGTGTGACCGCCGACACCCGCCACCTGTTCTTCGGCGCGGACGGCGACGGGCGGCTCGTCCTGCACAACCGCACCCGCGACAGCCGCCACGACTGGCAGGACGACCCGCGCTCACCGATCACCCGGCCGCTCGACGGGCGGACCCTGGCCACGACGCCGTACCTCCGGATCGTCCGGGAGGCCGGCACCCACCTCGTACACGGCCAGGTGTCACCGGACGGCACGGCCTGGGAGACCGTCGCGACCCTCTTCACACCCTTCCCGTACGCCGTCCACGCGGGCTTCGCGGCGACGGGCGACGCGGAGTTCTCGCAGGTGGCGACGGGTGGGGTCGACGGTTCGAGGTGACGTGGCCAGGGTCCCTCCACGGCCGGGGAGGGACCCGGCACGGGGCGGCCGGGAGGCGGGGCATACCGTGAGGAGTCGAACACAGCCGCCGGGAGCACGCGCCGGGAGCGAGGAGGACGGGATGGACAGCCGAACCGCGCTGGTCGAGGATCTGATGGAAAGGTTCCCGCACGTACCGCGAGAGGCCGTCTTCAAAGAAGACCTCCTCCGCGGGGGAGTGGCCTTCGACGACTCCGCGCTCAGCGACAACGAGAACGGCGACGTCAAGCCGAAGTCCTACTTCATCTTCTCCTTCGACCACAGCACCCTGCCCGAGCTGGGCGAGGCCGCGCTGCGCCGGCCGCCCGAGGAGATCATCCTCACCGGCGGCCCGTACGACCTGCGGCGGACCGTCGTGTCCGTGCGCGTCAACCCGTCCTCGCCGTACCGGGTCGCCGCCGGCCCCGACGGCCTGCTCGGGCTGTATCTCGACGGGAAGCGGATCGCGGACGTCGGGGTGCCGCCGATGCCGGAGTACTACCGGCACAAGCTCTCCAACGGGAAGTCCGTCATGGAGGTGGCGCCGACGATCCAGTGGGGCTACCTGATCTACCTCACGGTCTTCCGCGTCTGCCAGTACTTCGGCGCCAAGGAGGAGTGCGGCTACTGCGACATCAACCACAACTGGCGCCAGCAGAAGGCGGCGGGCCGCCCGTACACCGGGGTCAAGGACGTCGACGAGATCCTTGAGGCGCTGGAGATCATCGACCGGTACGACACGGCGAAGGTGTCCACCGCGTACACGCTGACCGGTGGCGCGATCACCTCCAAGCTCCAGGGCCGCGACGAGGCCGACTTCTACGGCATGTACGCCAAGGCCATCGAGGAGCACTTCCCGGGACGGTGGATCGGGAAGGTCGTCGCCCAGGCACTGCCCCGCGACGACGTGCAGCGCTTCAAGGACTACGGCGTGCAGATCTACCACCCCAACTACGAGGTGTGGGACCGCAAGCTCTTCGAGCTGTACTGCCCGGGCAAGGAGCGCTACGTGGGCCGCGACGAGTGGCACAAGCGCATCCTCGACTCCGCGGAGGTCTTCGGCGCGCGCAACGTCATCCCCAACTTCGTCGCGGGCGTGGAGATGGCCGCGCCTTCCGGGTTCACGACGGTCGACGAGGCCATCGCGTCCACGACGGAGGGGCTGCGGTTCTTCATGTCGCACGGCATCACCCCCCGGTTCACCACCTGGTGCCCCGAGCCGACGACGCCGCTGGGCAAGGCCAACCCGCAGGGCGCGCCGCTGGAGTACCACATCCGGCTGCTGGAGGCCTACCGGGCGACGATGGACGACTTCGGGCTCTCCTCGCCGCCCGGATACGGCCCGCCCGGACCCGGCAACGCGGTGTTCTCGGTCAGCTCGTTCATGGACAGCCTCCCGGCGAACGAGCCGGTGGGGGAGGAGAGGGAAGCGGGCACGGGAGAGGTGCCGGTGGGCTGAGGGGCCGATGGGGACGTACGTCCGGGGCTGTGAGGCCTGGTGGGGCATGCGACCGGCGGTAACCGGATTTGGCGGTGCCGCTTGTCAGTTGTGCAGGAAGCGTGAAAAACTCGGCCGGTCGCGAGACGTCCCCTTCAACTCCCGTATTAAACGGGTTAGTTGACCCCACTTGAGCCCCCATCTGGATGCAGGTGAAACCCCCACCGATGCCAGACCTGCCGACCCCACAGGACGCCGCCGAGGCAACGTTGTTCTCGGAGTGCTGGGACGCGGTTCTCTCCTACGCGGACCTCTGCACCGGCGGCTCCGCCGACGCACGCCCACTGGCCTCCGAGGCCTTCTCCCGCGGCATACGCGAAGTGCGTGCCGCGGAGGCCGAGACCGGCGGCAGGAGTTTCGGTCGCCGGACGCGTGCGCCCCGGCTGCCCCGAATACCGCTCCTGCTGACCGCCGTACGACAGACGACCGCCGCCTGGGAGGCCCAGGGACACGGCGGCCGGCTCGACCCCGAACTGCGTCTGTGGCTCAACTCCGAGAAGGCCGAGCGCTTTTCGGGACCACCCCTGCACCGTCCACTGGCCCTGCGGGGACTGCGGGACATGCAGGAACCCGACGCCGCGCTCCTGTGGCTGACCGAGGTCGAGGCCATGCCGACGGCCGCGGTGGCCCGACGGCTCGGCCTCGATCCGGCGGGCGTCGTCGAGGAACTGCAGCAGGTACGCGGAGTGTTCCGCGACCGCTGCCACCGCAATCACCTCGACACCCCGCTCTCCGAGGAGTGCCGCAGCTACGCGCGGCTGCTCGACGCGGTCACCCGCTCGCCCGCGGCCGACGTGCCGGACGACCTGTCCCGGCACCTGGCACGCTGCGTCGAGTGCGCGGAGGCCGCCGCCTGTCTGAAGCACAGCGGGGGCGGCCTGCCCTCTGCGCTCGCGGGCGGAGTGATCGGCTGGGGCGGACTCGCCTACCTGGAACGGCGCCGCAGGGCCGTCGAGTCGGGGCTCAGCCGCAGCGCCGCCGACGACACGGACGAACAGCCGGCCGGCTGGGTGAAGGAGCGCGGCGGCCGGGCCCGGATCGGGCGGGCCGGGCTGCTGGCCGTGGCCGCCGGGGTCTCGCTCCTCGCCCTCGTCGTCACCCTGGTGCCCTTCGGCTCGGACGACGGCACCGACGACACCGCCGTGGAGTCGGCGGGACGGCAGCCCGTGGGGGAGCAGGTGCCCTCGTTCGACGGCCTGCCGTCCGGGCCGGGATCGGTCGGCGAATCGACATCGTCCACCTCGTCCCCGGAGACCCCGAAGTCCAGCGCGGGCGCGGGCGTCAGTACGGACCCGGAGTCGGAGAAGGAGGCACAGGGCGACTCCTCGTCCTCCGCTGAGGAGGACGACGCCGCGCCCAATCCCAGCGAGCCCGCCGTCTGCCACGCCAGGTACGACCTGGTCAGCGAGTGGCCGGACGGTTTCCAGGCCACCGTCACCGTCAAGTCCGACTACGCCCTCGACACCTGGCGCGTCGGCTGGACCTTCCGTGACGGGCAGAAGATGACACAGATGTGGGACGGCAGCTTCGACCAGGAGGGCTCGCGTGTGACCGCGAGCGCCGCCGACTACAACAAGTCCGTCGCCGCGGGAGGTTCACTCGCCGTGGGCTTCCTCGCCTCGTGGCACGGCGAGAACTCCTCCCCGGTCGACTTCACGCTGAACGGGCGGAGTTGTACGCACTCCAGCTGAGCGTACGAGGCTGGGCCGGGCGGGGCCGACCGGGTCGGAAAAACCGGTTGGCCCGGCCGCGGGCTCGGGCTATGGTCGGGTTGTTCGAGCGGCGGACGTACTCCGCCGCCGATGTCGTACCGATGTGATCAGGGAGGTGTGAACGATGGCTGTCTTGGCGATGGGCGCTGCCCGCATCCGGAAGTACATCGAATCCACCTCTGTGGTCACCGGCTGACAACCTTCTTCCGCGCCCGAGTGCGCGCGGCCGGGGCCGCCCTTCGAAGGGTCACCCCTTGTCTTTCTCGTCTTCCTCCATCTCTTCTTCCGCGTCTTCTGTTTCCTCGGTTCATCCGCTCGTGCCCTATGGCTGGGACGACGCGTGGGCCGCCGCATTCGCCCCCCACCTCGAACGCGGTCTCGTACCGGGACGGGTCGTGCGGGTCGACCGCGGGCAGTGCGACGTGATCACCGCCGACGGGCCCGTGCGGGTCGACACCGAGTTCGTCACTCCCAACGACCCGCTCCGGGTCATCTGCACCGGGGACTGGGCCGTCGTCGACCCCGGCGGGGACCCCCGCTACGTACAGACGTATCTGCCGCGTCGTACCGCCTTCGTGCGGTCGACCTCGTCCAAGAGGTCGGAAGGGCAGATCCTCGCCGCCAACGTGGACTTCGCGATCATCGCGGTGTCCCTGGCGGTGGAGCTCGACCTCGGCCGGATCGAACGGTTCCTGGCCCTGGCCTGGGAGTCCGGCGCCCAGCCGCTGGTCGTGCTGACCAAGGCCGACCTCGTGCCCGACCCGGTGGGCCTCGCCTATCTCGTGCAGGACGTGGAGACCGCCGCGCCGGGCGTGCAGGTGCTGGCGGTCAGCTCCACGGACGGGGCCGGGCTCGACGTGCTCGGCGCCGTCGTGTCCGGCGGGACCTCCGTGCTGCTCGGCCAGTCCGGAGCGGGCAAGTCGACGCTCGCCAACGCGCTGCTCGGGGAGGACGTGATGGCCGTCCAGGCGGCGCGTGACGTCGACGGCAAGGGCCGGCACACCACGACGACCCGGAATCTGCTCGTGCTGCCGGGCGGCGGCGTGCTGATCGACACCCCAGGTCTGCGGGGGGTCGGGCTCTTCGACGCCGGTAGCGGGGTCGGGCAGGTGTTCTCCGAGATCGAGGAGCTCGCCCAGGGCTGCCGGTTCCTGGACTGCGCGCACGTGGCCGAACCCGGTTGCGCGGTGCTGGCCGCGCTGGCCTCCGGGGTGCTGCCCGAGCGGCGGCTCGAAAGCTACCGCAAGCTCCTCCGCGAGAACCAGCGGATCGTGGCCAAGACCGACGCGCGCGTCCGCAACGAACTGCGCCGGGAGTGGAAGCGCCGGGGCGCCGAAGGGCGGGCCGCGATGGAGGCCAAGCGCGGATATCAGGGCCGCGCCTGAGTCCTTGACCGAGTGAGGGCGGGACCGGCCGGTCCCGCCCCCACCCGGCCGCGCGAGCCGTCGGCAGCGTCGCGTCCGAAATCCGCCAGCCCGCAGGTCACCGGCGGCGCAGACTGGAGGGGTGATTGACGAAGAGACCGGATACGGAGCCGTACGCAGCCGGGACGCCCGGTTCGACGGGGCGTTCTTCTTCGCCGTGGAGACGACGGGGATCTACTGCCGCCCGAGCTGCCCCGCGGTGACGCCGAAGCGGCAGAACGTGCGGTACTACGCCACGGCCGCCGCCGCACAGGGCTCGGGCTTCCGGGCCTGCCGCAGATGCCGCCCGGACGCCGCCCCGGGGTCCGCCGAGTGGAACGTACGCGCCGACGTCGTGGGACGCGCCATGCGGATGATCGGCGACGGGGTCGTCGACCGCGAGGGCGTCGCCGGGCTCGCCGGCCGGCTCGGCTACAGCGCCCGCCAGGTGCAACGGCAGCTCACCGCCGAACTGGGCGCGGGCCCGGTGGCCCTGGCACGCGCCCAGCGGGCCCACACCGCACGGGTGCTCCTGCAGACCACGGGGCTGCCGGTCACCGAGATCGCCTTCGCGGCCGGGTTCGCGAGCGTGCGCCAGTTCAACGACACGATCCGCACGGTGTACGCGTCCACCCCGACCGGGCTGCGCACCGCCGCGAACCGCGGCGGGACACGCCCCTCCGCCACCCCCTCCGCGGGCATCCCGCTGCGCCTCGCCCACCGCGGCCCGTACCAGGCCGCCGCCGTCTTCGACCTGCTGGGCGCCGAGGCCGTCCCGGGCGTCGAGGAGGTGAGCGGCGCCCCCGGGTCCCGTACCTACCGGCGGACCCTGCGGCTGCCGTACGGGACGGGCGTCGTCGCCGTCGGGGAGCGGCTGTCGGACGCCTCCGCCCACAGCAGCGGCTGGCTCGACGCCCGGCTGCACCTCACCGACCTGCGGGACCTCACCACCGCCGTACAGCGCCTGCGCCGCCTGTTCGACCTCGACGCCGACCCGTACGCGGTCGACGAGCGGCTCGGCGCCGACCCGCGGCTGGCCCCGCTGGTCGCGGCCAGGCCGGGCCTGCGCTCGCCCGGCGCCGCCGACCCGGAGGAACTGGCCGTCCGCGCGCTCGTCGGACCCCACGAGGCCGAGCGGCTCGTGCGGGCGTACGGGAAGGCGCTGGACTCGCCCTGCGGGACGCTCACGCACGTCTTTCCCGAGCCCGCCTCGCTCGCGGAGTCCGGCGGCACCCTGGGAGTCCTCTGCGGAGCCCTCGCGGACGGCAGCCTGCGGCTCGACCCGGGCGCCGACCGGGAGGCGGCGCGGGCCGCGCTGCTCGCCCTGCCCGGCCTGGACGCCCGCGTCGTGGCCGCCATGCGGACCCGGGCGCTCGGCGACCCCGATGTGGGCCCGCCTGATGCGCGGGTCCCCGACACCTGGCGGCCCTGGCGCTCCTACGCCCTGCGTCACCTCGAAACAGCCCAGCAGGCCCAGCAGGCCCAGCAGCCGGAAGGCGAAGACAAGTGACCACGTACTACACCACCCTCGACAGCCCCGTCGGTGAACTCCTGCTCACCGCGGACGAGTCCGGAGCGCTGACCTCCCTGTCCGTGCCGGGCCAGAAGGGCGGCCGCACGGTCGGGCCCGGCTGGCGGCACGCGCCGGAGCTGTTCGAGGAGGCCGAACGGCAGCTCGCCGCCTACTTCGCCGGTGAACTCAAGGAGTTCCGGCTGGAGTTGCGGGCGAGCGGCACCGAGTTCCGGGAGAAGGTCTGGGACGCCCTCGACTCCGTCCCCTACGGCACGACCACCACGTACGGGGAGATCGCCGCGCGGATCGGTGCCTCGCGGGTCGCCGTACGGGCCGTCGGCGGAGCGATCGGCGCCAATCCGCTGCTGATCGTCCGCCCCTGCCACCGCGTGATCGGCGCCGACGGATCCCTCACCGGGTACGCGGGCGGGCTGGAACGCAAGGTCCGGCTCCTCACCCTCGAAGGCCGCTGACGGACGGCCGGGCGACGGCCCGGCCGTCCCCCTCGGTCAGTCCTCCAGACCCCAGCTGTGGATCCGCCGGGGACGGATGCGGATCAGCTCCTCGCTGAAGTGCGGACCCAACTCGTGCGGCCCGGTCAGGAGTTCGGCATCCCCACGGATGTCCACCCCGCGCACCTTCCAGGGCCGGACGCTGACGATGTCGTCGATCACCAGGGCGACCTTCGGGTTCTTCTGCAGATTGCGCCACTTCTTGGTGGTTCCCATGGCATAGCCGCCGATGAGGATCGTCCCGTCGTCCTGCGGAAAGAAGCCGACGGGGTTCGCCTGCGGCTGGCCGTGCTGGTCGACAGTGGCGAGGCGGCCCAGCCGCTGGGACTTTAGGTACGCCCGTTCGGCTTCACTGAATGCGGTCATGTCAGCAGCCAAACACGGTTTTCCCGCCCTCCGCACCGGATCCTGACTCCGGGCCCCAGGACCTTTCCCCCGCGGGCTCCATCCGGGCTCCATCCGGGGTCCGTCCGGGTTTGACTCAGGCTGCATCGGCGGAAGGCACGAACGCATGGTCGAGGTCCGACGAAGAGCTGCCGGCCGGGCCCTGGCCGCCCTGGCCGGCGCGCTGGCGCTCACCCTGGCGGGCACGGCCGTGGCCCACGGAGGGCCCCGGGCCGCCCCCGACCGCACGGGCGCGCGGGCCGCCCCCGAGCACTGGACGGGCACCTGGGAAGCCGCCGCCTCCGGCACCGCGGCCCCGCTCCCCGGCGCCTCGATCCGTAACGTCGTCCGCACGAGCGTCGGCGGTACGGCCGTCCGCGTACGGGTGTCCAACCGGCTCGGCACCCTGCCGCTCGTGCTCGGCGCGGCCACCCTCGCCAGGCAGCGGCCGAACGCGCCCAAGAGCCCGGACGCCCTCTCCGGCACGATGCGCACGCTCACCTTCGGCGGCCGGAAGAAGGTCACCGTGCCGGCCGGCAAGGACGTCGTCAGCGACCCCCTCACCCTGCACGTCCCCGCCGCCGCCAACCTCCTCGTCACCCTCCACACGCCCGGAGACTCGGGCCCCGCGACCTACCACCGCGACGCGCTGCAGACCAACTTCCTCGCCCTGGAAGGCAATCGCGTCGCCGACGTGAGCGGCGCGGCCTACAAGGCGACGACCCGGTCCTGGTACTACGTGACCGGCGTCGACGTCCGCCGCCCGCAGGCCCCGGGGAGCGTGGTCGCGCTCGGCGACTCCCTCACCGACGGCTCCGGCTCGACACCGAGCGCCAACCGCCGGTGGCCCGACCGGCTCGCCGAACGGCTCCGCGCCCTGCCGGCCGACCGGCGGCAGGGCGTGCTGAACGCGGGCGTCGCCGGCAACCGGCTGCTGCTCGAAGGCCGCGGGCCCAGCGCGCTGGCCCGGTTCGACGCCGATGTGCTCTCCCGCACGGGGGTGCGCACCCTGATCGTGATGGAGGGCGTCAACGACATCAAGAGCGCGCCGAACCAGACCGACCCGGCCGCCCTCGGCGCCGCGTACCGCGAGATCGTCCGGCGCGCCCACGCCCGCGGGATCCGGGTCGTCGGGGCAACGCTCACCCCGTTCGGTGGCCACGGCAGCCACACGGCTGCCCGCGAACGCGTACGCAGGTCGGTCAACCAACTCATCCGCACCGGCGGGCTGTTCGACGCGGTCGCCGACTTCGACGCCGTCGTCCGCGACCCGTCCCGGCCTGACCGTATGCGCGCCGCCTACGATCCCGGCGACCATCTCCACTTCAACGACGCGGGCATGCGGGCACTGGCCGACAGCATCGATCTCGCCGACCTCTACCGGTAACAGACCGTGAATTGAGCTGAGTTATGGCGTGGGCGGCGTGCCACCAGGAGCGGTGCGTCACCGCCAGCCCGTCGTACGGCAGTCGGGCCGCCTTGCGGACCGCCGCCAGGGCCCGCCCCCGTGCCGTCGCCCTCGGATACGAGTGCGTGACATGGACGTACAGGGTCCGGCGGGACCCATGTGTCCGCTCCCGCCATGCGGTGACGTGCTGGCCGCCGGACAGGAGCGGCTGTACGGCGGCGGAGACGCCGTCGTGCTCCTCGATCCCGGCGGGCGGATTCCCGGTGTACCCCTCCGGCAGTGGCTTGAACGCGGCGCGCGGGCTGATCGCCTCCGCCGGACGGAACACCCACCGGAAGTCGCGCTCGCCCCTGCTCGGTGTCACCTCGACGGCCAGGACCGAGCGGGTGGTGTGCACCAGCGCGCGGATCGCGAGGGTGCCGCGGTCCGTGGTGAGCGTCCCGGTCAGTTCGGCGTCCCGCAGCCCGAGCCGCAAGTCCAGGCCGGTGATCGCGCCCACCGGCTCCAGGGTGAAGTGGCCGATCGGCAGCCGAGCGAGCCCGAAGAGCGACCCGAACCGCGGGCGGTGGTCCTGCACCTCGGAGTGCTGCACGTTGAAGCGGACGGCCTCGGTCTCCCTGCCCGGCTCGGCGTAGATGCCGGAACCGAGGAAGCCGTTGCCCAGGAACGGACCCTCGTACCAGGTCTTCGGCATCCGCTGCCAGACGAGGTCGGCGTCGTCGAGGACGGTACGCCAGGGGTCGGAAATCGCGGAGGTCGGGACGGTCGGGACGGTCCGGGCGATCGGAGCGCTTTCGAGGCCGGCCGCGCTCGCCTGCGCCGGCAGGCCCGCGGTGAGGAAGGCCGCCCCGCCTACGGCGGATCCGGTGGCGAGCACGTTACGTCTGGACGGGCTGGGCATCGCGACTCCCGGCAGCTTATGCGGTGATTCATCGGAGCTATCTCGTGACGCAACGTAGAGAAGGTGTACGAAGACGTCAATAAGGAGGGATAGATCCTATGTATCACTTGGGGTTGGGTCAGCCCCAGATCACGGCCCCCAGCCAGGCCCCCGCGATCAGCAGACAGGCGAACAGCTCCACCAGCACGCTCGTCCCGCCCCGGCGCATCACCCTGCGCACCGAGGCCATCGCGTCCCCGTGGCCGCCGAGCCGCAGCCGTTCGGAGAGGTAGGCGCCGCCGAGATAGCCGGGTATCGCACCGAGCACCGGCACGACGAAGAAGCCGAGCAGCGCCCCGACGCCCGCGTACACCGCCATTCGGGGGGTGGCGCCGCTCGACCGCAGCCTGCGCGGCGGCAACCGCCAGCGGACCACCTGGGCGACGAGGAGAACGGCCGTGGCGCCCACGAGCACCCCCCAGGACAGCGCCCGGGGAACCTCGAACGCCCACCACAGGACCGCGGCCCACACGAGCCACGACCCCGGCGCGCCGGGCACCAGCACCCCGCTCAGGCCGAGCAGTATCACCACACCGACCAGCAGGAGTTCCCACGCTCCCATCTGCCCAGGGTGCCCCAGTACTGGTGAACCCGCAGGTCAGAACAGCGGGCCCCGGTCAGTCCCGTGGGCCCCGGGCCACCCAGCCCTTCTCGTACGTGTGCCAGCCGAGCTGGAGGCGGGTCGTCACGCCCGTCAGCTCCATCAGCCGCTTCACCCGGCGCTGCACGGTCCGCAGCCCCAGGTCGAGCTGTTTGGCGACGCTCGCGTCGGTCAGTCCCGCGAGGAGCAGGGAGAGGATTTCGAGGTCGGTGCCGTCGGGCCCGTCCCGCTCCTCCTCGACGACGGCGCCGGGCCCGTCGGGCGTTCCGGGCGCGCCGAGCCGCAGCGGCAGGGCGTCGCGCCACACCGACTCGAACAGGCCCGACAGCGATTCGAGCAGCCCGCTGGCGTGCACGACGAGCGCGGCGGGCTCCAGGGACTGCGAGGTCAGCGGCACCATGGCGAGGGCACGGTCGACGATCACCAGTTTCGTCGGCACCGCGTCCACGACCCGCACCCGCTCGTTCCGGCCGAGTGCCGCGGACAGTTCGGCGATGCCGCCCGGCAGGTGCAGGACCGACCGCTCGACGACCACGCGGTAGCGGACACCGCGGCCGGCGGCCTGCTCCTCCGCGTCGTTGTCCGTCCCGGACACCACGACGGGGTTGCCGGTGACCAGGGCGCACACCTCGTCGCTCGCACCGAGCTGGAGCTGCAGGAAGCGCTGCGCGACCGCGGCGGCACCGGTCACCACCTCCACCAGGTCGACCGCGGCGGGCTCGGTGGCCTGCGCGCGGTACTCCTCGGCGAGCAGCGCGGCCGTCAGCTCCGCCTGGTCCAGCTCGTGGCGCCGCTGGGTGAGCAGCGCGCCGAGCGCCACACCGGGCGGCGCGGCGACCCAGCGGCCGGACCGCGCCGACGACTGGGCCGCGAGCCCGTGCCGCTCCAGCCTGCGCAGCGCGCGCTCGGTGTCGTGCTCGCCGAGCGTGAGCCGTCGCGCGAGATCGGGCACGTCGGCGGCGCCCACGGACACCAGTGCCCGGTACGCCGACTCGTGTGTGTCGTCCAGCCCCAGTGCTGCCAGACCTGTCGCTCCCAGCATGCGGCGACGCCCCTCCCCGAACACCGGCCGTGGCGGAAAACGGCCACGGCGTAAAACCGCCTCGGCACATCATCGCCGTACCGTGCGGGTCTCTGCCAAGGTGGCGCCAGGACGGTGCGGGGCGCCGCCCCGCCACGGACCGGTGAGGACCGGCCGATGACCGGGAGAACGGGGCCCCGGCGGATGAACGGGACGGCAGGTGGAACCCGACCCGTGAACACAGCCCGGCCCCGGGGAAGCAGGTCACACTCGGGGCCGGACCGGCCGGTTCCGCGAGGGGCCCGGCCGCCCAGATTGTGACGCGGGTGCCGGCTGCGTGCCGGAGCCCGGTCACACCGGCGCCGCCGGGTGGTTCTCCCGTGGGGGGTGGGACTGCCCGGCGGTCCCGTATCGCTGGTTTTTACCGATGCACCGTTTTCATCCGGCCTCAGCGGTGGACAATTACGGGCATGAGCCAGCAGGGGGAGAGGCCGACCGGTCAGCAGGACGACTGGTGGGGGCAGCTGTACGACGACTCCACGGGGGACACCGGGCCCGCGCCCGCGTCGGACTCCCTCGACGACCGCTTCGCCTCGGCGACGGACACTCTGGGAACCCCCACGGACCCGCCCGCGGCCGACCCCGCGGAACGCCCCACCGAGCCCCCGACACCGCCCGCCACGGGCCGGAGCATCCCGCCACAACGCCCCGCACCCGCACCCGAGCCCCGTGAGGCGCACGGCGAAGCGCCACGCACCGGCCCACCCTTCGAGCCCCGTGAGGGGCGCGGGGAACTGCGCGGCCGGCCCTCACGGCCCGCCCCCGACGCACGACCCGCGGGGACGCCCACCGATGACGGCTCCGCGGAGAAGATGCCCCCACCCTGGTGGCCCCCGAGCGGCCCGGCGGCCGCAGCACCGTGGGCGCCCCACGGCCCGTGGACGACCGACCCACGCGGCGCGGGGACGGGCGGCCCGGGGACGGGCGGCCCGGTCACCGACAACCCCGGCCCCGCCCGAGGCGAGCCCCGCCCCGACGAGCGGCCGGAGCCGGACGCCCGGTCGGACCCCCAGTCGGACCCCCTGTGGCGCAGCGGACTACGGCGGCAACGGGCCCCCTGGGAAGCCCCGCCCGAGGACCCCCCGGGCCCGACCACCTTCCAGCAGGGACAGGGCCCGACGGCCTACCGCACACCACCGCCCACGGCCATGTCCACCGAAGTACCGGGTTCGCCGGCCCCGACCTCACGCCCACCGTCGGACCAGCCGTCGGACCAGCCCTCGAACCAGCCGTCGGACCGCCCGTCAGGTCGGCCGTCCGAGTGGCCCCAACCGCCAGGCGGCCCGCCCACGATCGGCCCCCCGCCCACCGTGGGCACCCCGTCCGTCGGGGACACCGCCCGTCGCGAGCCCGCCACCGGCCACCGGCCCGCGGACGGGGCCGAGGCCGAGGCGCCCGCGGCCGAAGAGGCCGCCGAATCCCCGGCGAACCCCCGCCACGCCACCCTCCTCGACGTCCCCACGGGCACCCCGGCCGCGTCCGACCAGCCCGTCCTCCAGGTGCCCGACACCCCCACCCCGCTCGACCACGTGGGCTCCGGCCCGCCGACCTACGACCCCGAGCCCACCGCGCTGCCGCCCGCCGACCCGGACGACCTCGACGACCTCGTGGCCGACACCGTGCTGGACGGGGCCTCGTACGGCACGTACACCCTGCGAGCCGTGTCGGTGCGAGGGGACTCGGCCCGGTTCCGCGGCGAACCGCGCAGGGACTCCCTGCTCACCGCCCGCTTCGGCACAGGTGACGGCGCGCTCGTCCTGGTGGCCATGGCGACCGGCGCCCGCGCCACCCCCGACGCCCACCGGGCCGCCGCCGAGGCATGCCACTGGATCGGACGGGCCGTGGGCCGCAGCCACGCACGGCTGGCCGAGGACATCAGGGCCGCCCGACGCGGCGACCTGAAGTCGGGCCTGCACCGCCTCACCGACCGCAGCCTCGGCAAGCTGCGGGCCGGCGCGGTCGAGCGGGGCGTCGAACCGGAGGAGTACACCGCGAGCCTGCGCTGCCTGCTGCTCCCCGCCGACCCCGAGTGCCGTACGCGCGTCTTCTTCGGCGTCGGCGCGGGCGGCCTTTTCCGGCTGCGGGACGGCGAGTGGCAGGACATCGAACCGCGCGTCGCCGACACCGCGGGCGAGGCCGTCGTCGGCTTCGGATCGCTGCCCCACGAGACGCCCGAGGGCGATCGCCTCACCATGGACCTGGGCATCACCACACCCCCGAGCCCGTACGAACCGGCGCCCGAGCCGCCGCCCCGCGACCCCTTCCGCTTCCGGGCCTCCGTCGCCCGCCCGGGCGACACGCTCCTGCTGTGCAGCGGCGGGCTCGCCGAACCCCTGCGCGGCGAGCCGCGCCTGGTCGAACACCTCACCGCACGCTGGTCGCGGGCCGAGCCGCCCGGGGTCGCCGCGTTCCTCGCGGACAGCACGGTCCGGGTCAAGGGGTACGCCGACGACCGGACAGCCGCCGCCGTTTGGGAGGCGTAACCGCGCCCGCTGTGAACAGATGGGACCTGAGGGGATCCCGTGAGAGCGATCGTCAGCGAACGACAGCGATCGCCAGCGATCGACAGCAAAGGGCGTGTGACTCATGGCCAAGCAGAACGTCGCCGAGCAGTTCGTCGACATCCTCGTCCGTGCCGGCGTCAAACGTCTGTACGGAGTCGTCGGCGACAGCCTCAACCCGGTCGTCGACGCGATCCGGCGCAACTCCGCCATCGACTGGATCCACGTCCGGCACGAGGAGACGGCGGCCTTCGCCGCGGGCGCCGAGGCCCAGATCACCGGCGGGCTCGCGGCCTGCGCGGGTTCCTGCGGCCCGGGAAACCTCCACCTCATCAACGGCCTGTACGACGCCCACCGCTCCATGGCCCCCGTGCTCGCCCTCGCCTCGCACATTCCGTCCAGCGAGATCGGCCTCGGTTTCTTCCAGGAGACCCACCCCGACCAGCTGTTCCGTGAGTGCAGCCACTACAGCGAGATGATCTCCAACCCGCAGCAGATGCCCCGCCTGCTCCAGACCGCCATCCAGCACGCGGTCGGACAGGGCGGCGTCAGCGTGGTGACGCTGCCGGGCGACATCGCCGACCAGCCCGCTCCGGACAAGGCCGCCGAGACGGCCCTCGTCACCTCCCGCCCGACCGTGCGCCCGGGAGACACCGAGATCGACAAGCTCGCCGCGATGATCGACGCGGCCGACAAGGTCACGCTCTTCTGCGGCAGCGGCACGGCGGGCGCGCACGCCGAGGTCATGGAGTTCGCCGAGAAGATCAAGTCCCCGGTCGGGCACGCCCTGCGCGGCAAGGAGTGGATCCAGTACGACAACCCGTACGACGTCGGCATGAGCGGACTCCTCGGGTACGGCGCCGCCTACGAGGCCACCCACGAGTGCGACCTGCTGATCCTGCTGGGCACCGACTTCCCGTACAACGCCTTCCTGCCGGACGACGTCAAGATCGCCCAGGTCGACGTGCGGCCCGAGCGTCTCGGGCGCCGCTCGAAGCTGGACCTCGCGGTGTGGGGCGACGTGAAGGAGACCCTGCGCTGTCTCACCCCGAAGGTGAGCCCCAAGAGCAACCGCCGCTTCCTCGACAAGATGCTCAAGAAGCACGCCGACGCCCTCGACGGGGTCGTCAAGGCCTACACCCGCAAGGTCGAGAAGCACGTTCCGATCCACCCGGAGTACGTCGCCTCCGTCCTCGACGAACTCGCCGACGACGACGCCGTGTTCACCGTCGACACCGGTATGTGCAACGTGTGGGCGGCCCGGTACATCACGCCCAACGGCCGCCGCCGCATCATCGGTTCCTTCTCGCACGGCTCCATGGCGAACGCCCTGCCGCAGGCCATCGGCGCCCAGTTCACCGACCGGGGCCGCCAGGTCGTCTCGATGTCGGGCGACGGCGGATTCTCCATGCTGATGGGCGACTTCCTCACCCTCGTCCAGTACGACCTGCCGGTGAAGGTCGTCCTCTTCAACAACTCGTCCCTGGGCATGGTCGAGCTGGAGATGATGGTCGCAGGTCTCCCCGCGCACGGGACGGCCAACAAGAACCCCGACTTCGCCGCCGTGGCGCGGGCCTGCGGTGCCTACGGCGTACGCGTCGAGAAGCCCAAGCAGCTCGCGGGCGCCCTGAAGGACGCCTTGAAGCACAAGGGCCCCGCTCTCATCGACATCGTCACCGACCCGAACGCCCTGTCCATCCCGCCGAAGATCAGCAAGGAGATGGTCACGGGCTTCGCCCTGTCGGCGTCCAAGATGGTCCTCGACGGGGGAGTGGGCCGCATGGCGCAGATGGCCCGCTCCAACCTCCGCAACATGCCCCGACCGTAGGGCTCCCCGACGAGAACCGGGGCGCCGGCGGTCAGCCGGCGGGGACCCACTTGCGCTCCGAGCCTTCCGTTCCGTACCAGTAGCGCGGCAGACCCTTGATGGCGCTCGTACGGAACGGACGGCCGTGGTCGTCGATGCGGGCCGTGCCGGTGCGCCCCTCGGACGACCAGTCGAGCTCCAGGTACCACGAGCAGCCGCAGGTCTCCGTCTGCGCGGTGACGAGCAGCACCTCCGGGTCCTTCGCCGACACCCGGTACGGCATCCGCAATGCCGGGATCGGCGTGCCGGTGTCGTTGCCGGGCACCGCGCGGGCGATCGGACGGTCCTTGTCCAGGTCGACGGCGAAGGAGCGCGGGGTGATCGAGCCGCCGCAGCCCTGGTCCATGGCGTAGACCGTGCCGGGGTCGGGAGCGGTGCGGCCGACCACCCGGACCCGCAGATCCGTCAGGACGACGGCCGTCGAGGTCCGGCCCTGCACCGAGATCTCCACATTGGTCTCCCGGCCGTGCACCGCGCGCTGGGTCGCCGCCCAGGTCCCGGCGTCCTGCGGAGCCGGTGGCGGCGGAACCTGCTGCGGCTCCTTGCGGATGACGTAGTCGTGGCCGCAACCGAGCTTCCAGGCCTGCGAGTTCGCGGTCCAGGTGAGGGGCGCGGCGACGGGTCCGCTGCCGCCCTGCTTCCGCTTGGTGCCTTCCGAACGGGAAGGCGTGCCGTTCCCGCCGGGGGACTTGGAGGCCTTGCCCGTGGCGCCTGCCGAGGGCGACAAGCCGCTCCTGCCGGGAGAGGGGCTCGCGGACGAGCGGTCACGGGTGCCCGGGCCGGCCGTCGGAGTGGGGGACGGGCGGACGTTCTCGGAGGCGTCGTCGGAGGACCGGTCGTCGGAGAGAGCCGACAGGCCGCCCAGCGTGAGGAGCAGCGCGGACGCCGCCGCGACGGTGACGGCGATCCGCCGCCGGTACCAGGCGCGGCGGGGGCGCGCGTCGGCGGAACCGGCACCCGCACCCGCGCCCGCGTCGGACACGAGTGCGTCCACGGAATCGGGACCGGAGTCGGACCCGGGACCGGAGTCGGATGCCGGGCCGGTGCCGGGTGCCGGGCTGGGGGCGGGCGAGTCCGGGGTCTTCGCGGGGTCCGGCGGTCCGCCGTCCTCCGTCATGTCCGGTGCGGGTGCGGGGGCTGATGCCGGTGCCGGTGCTGATGTCGGGCTCTCGGACGGAGCGGGTGTACGTGGCCGCTGCCGGGCGGCGACCGCCAGGATCCACCGGCGGTGCAGTTCGAGCCGCTCGTCCGGCGTCGCCCCGCACAGCACGGCGAACCGCTCCACGGGGGCGAAGTCGAGCGGCACCGCGTCGCCGGCGCAGTAGCGGTGCAGCGTCGAGGTGTTCATGTTCACCCGGCGCGCGAGGGCGCCGTAACTGCGGTCCGTCCGTGCCTTCAGACGTCTCAGCAGTGCCGCGAACTCCTCGACGTCGTCGTCCCGAGTCGACACCGTTCCCCCGTACTGGTCGTCCGTACTGTCCGTACTGGCCGTCGCCCCCGGTCGAGGGGCCTGTCCCGTCCCGGAAGAGCATCCCAGGCACTCCATATACCTGCACGTCAGGAGGGCTGGGATGGTTCCACCGTGGCGTGAACGGCGCCGCCTGTTGCGCGGACTGCGAGTGACGGCTGATGCTTCTGGTGTCGCAACGACCGCCGCCGGACCGACCAGCCGGCGGCAGCCCGTGACGGGCTTCGCGACGACACCCACCACGTGTGCAGGCGGTTCGCCCCGCACGCGGATCGGCCTGCACGCAGACAGCGCACGCACTCGGACAGTGCACGCACTCAGAACACAGGGGGACACCCAATGACCAAGCGCGATCGAGGTATGGCGTTCACCGCACTCGCCGCGGCGGCCCTCGCCGTCGGCACGGTGCTCGCCGGCCCGGCCGGTGCCGTGGTGAACACCTCGGCACCCGTCTCGGTGGCGGCGAGCGGCACGCCCAGGTTCCTGTCGGCCTCGCAGCTGCCCCCGCACCCCTCGTCCGCCTGGACGGCGGGCAAGGTCACGCCGGGCGTTCCCGACGAGCTGGTGTTCTGCCTGGAGGACGTGCTGCCGGGCTACGACTCCTCGTACCGCGACTTCCGGACCGATCTGGAGACCAACGCCCAGCAGCTCACCTTCGTCGTCGGCAGCAACGCGAAGGCCGATGCCCTCGCGAAGCGGCTGAACAAGGAGATCAGGGCCTGCGCGGCCAAGGCCGAGCAGGCCGACCCGGAGGTCGACGCCACGCTGAAGGACTACGGCAAGCTGCCGGTCGAGGAGGGCGCCCATGTCTACGGGGTGCACACCGACACCTCGTGGGGCGCCACCGACATCAACCTCTACTCGGTCGGCAGGGACGGCCGGGCCGTCACCGTCGTGAAGTGGGGGCAGATGGGCGACTTCTCCGACGCCCCGGTGAAGGCCTTCAAGAAGACGACGACCACCGCGGTCGACAAGCTCCGCTGACCCACCCGAGAACCGGGGCCGCCCTCACGCGACGGGGGTCGAGAGGGCGGCCCCAATCGGTGCGACCGACCATCGCACCGGCACGACCGACGAGCATCACGAAAACGGGGAGTACAGACCGATGAACAGCACGACCACCAGCACCGCCAACGGCGCCAGCACCGGCGCCGACACCGGGGCAGCGGACAGCACCACCGCACGCAGGCGGGGCCGTCGTGCCGCTCTGATCGCCGGTCTCGTCGTCGCGACCGCCCTGCCGCTCGGCATCACCGCGTCGGCCGAGGCGACGGCGGGGGTCACCGCGTTCCGGTCGGTCAGCGGACAGCCGTCGAACTCGGTGACCCGGATCACCGACTTCTACGGCGCGTACATCGACGCGCAGAGCGGCCCGGGCGAGGGCGGAGACCTGGTCACCGAGCTCCGGAAGTACTACGTGCACGCCGACTACCTCAAGGAGCTTGAGGCCTGGGAGGACGAGAACCACGCGGACGGTGTCCTGCGGGCCCAGAACGTGCCGGCGAAGTGGACGGTCACCGACAACGGCACGGCGGACCACACGGAAGCGGTCGTGACACTGACCTGGGGCGACAGGACCAAGACCACGATCATCGTCGACATGAACCGTGACCACGAGATCATCCACATCGGGGACAAGGGAATCGGCGGCAAGTAGCCGGCCCCGTACGGGCGGACAGGGGCGGCGGGGCTGAGACAGCCCCGCCGCCCCTACCCCGTCCCTGGCCCGGCGGACTCAGCCCTCCAGGCGGTCCTCGACCGACTTGCGTACGGTCGGCGCGACAGGCGGGTGTCGGCAGATGGACCGAGCTCCGGCGGCCACTCCGCCAGCCCGGGACATCGGCCGGGAGCGGCGTGCGCCCGCCTGGTACGCCACTGCCCTGCGCGGCAGATGGACCGGGTCGCCTCCCTCACGACGGCAGGGCCTTCCGCCCCCGGGGCGCGGCCGTCCGACGAGGCCGTCGGGCGGAGCCGTGGCGCGTGTCCGACGGCCCGCCCGCTCCGCAGCACCCGCCGGCCAAGCGGAACCCCCGCGTCACCAGTGCGTTCTCCGGTCGTCCGGGCAGGACGGTACGGAACATACCGCGCGGCACCGGCCCACCGACGGACGCCGTACGGCCCCCACCCGCCGTTCGTCGTAGCCGGCGGGACTTTCCCGGCGGCCTCACCGGGATGGCTCCTCGCCGGACGGACCGCTTCCTGCAGGGGTCAACGACCCACGTACGGAAAGCGGTTGAAGAATCGACATGACTGCCGGGATTCCGGGCGGGGCATGCATTCCGTGAACGTGTTCGAGCAGGAGGGGTACCAAGAGCGGCGGGGGTCATGAAGAGGTATGCACGAGGAGGCGGTCCCGTCTTATCCGGGGCCTTCTCGGCGGAGACGGCGAATACGGCCACGACCGTGGAGGACATGGCGGAGATCGCGCTCGATCAGCAAGGTCTGCCGCACATCAGGCGCAGGCTCGGGCGCTGCGACCTCCGGGCCGTGCCCGAGGTCCGCCGGGCGCTGCGGGAACTGCTCGCCCACTGGGGAAGGCCCGGCAGGTCCGAGACCGCAGAACTGCTCACCAGTGAGATCGTGACCAACGCGCTCGTGCACACCGATCAGGAGGCGCTGCTGACGGCGACCGTCGGTCCGCGCGGACTCCGGGTGGAGGTGCGGGACTTCGAGGGGCGCAGGCCGAGGCTCCGTGTTCCGAACGCCGACGACGGTACGCACGGCAGGGGGCTGATCCTGGTGCAGTCGCTCGCCGACGCGTGGGGCGTGCGCCTGCACGGGGTGGGGAAGGCGGTGTGGTTCGAACTGGATGGGGGCGCGGCATGAGATGCCGCGCCCCCATCCGGAGTCGAGGCCGCCCGGGGCCTCGGGTCCCGGTCAGCCGAACTGCTGCTCCAGGTCCTTCAGCTTGCGCTCAAGGGAGTCGAGGCGAGGGAGGGCCATTGTGTCGTCCTCCGCGGTGAGATCGACTGTCCCCGAATCCCCGCTTCGACGGACCGGCTGCAACGAGGGTCGGGCGCGTGAAGGTAGTTCCGGCGTTGATATGGCAGGCTCCGAGGCGACCTGGGTGGCCGGTTGGGCCGCCTGGAGTTCCGCCTGACGTCCGCCGCGGCCGAGCGCTCCGCGGTGGCCACGGGTGATCGCCTTGATACGGGCACGGTCCAGCTTCTCCTGGTCGCGCCGGCGCAGGCGGTTCTGCTCCTTCTCCCGCTTGTCCTCGCGTACTTCCTCGACGGCCTCGTCCAGGCTGCGCACGTTCTCAAGCAGCATCAGCGACCAGGCGCCGTACGTCTCACGAGGGGCACGCAGCCACCGTACGATCCGGATCTGTGGCAGCGGCCGGGGCACCAGGCCCTGCTCACGCAGAGCGGCGCGACGGGTCTGCTTCAGCGCGCGGTCGAAGAGAACGGCGGCCGACAGGGACATGCCGGCGAAGAAGTGCGGGGCACCCGCGTGGTCGAGGCCCCTGGGGGCGTGCACCCAGTTGAACCAGGCCGCGGCGGCCGCGAACGTCCACACGAGTATCCGGGAGCCGAGTGCCGCGTCGCCGTGGCTGGCCTCGCGTACCGCGAGCACGGAGCAGAACATGGCCGCGCCGTCCAGGCCGAACGGCACCAGGTACTGCCAGCCGCCGGACAGGTTCAGATTCTGCTCGCCGAAGCCGACCAGGCCGTGGAAGGAGAGTGCGGCGGCGACCGCGGCGCAGCAGAACAGCAGTACGTAGGAGGCGGTGCCGTAGATGGCCTCCTTGCGCCTGCGGCGTTCTTCCGTGCGCTCCCACGAGTCTTCGGCGTGGGTCTTCTCCCCGGCGCGCTTGCCACGCGCGAGCACCGCAACCGCCGCCAGCAGGCCCAGGAGCAGCACGGCGCCGGGTAGCAGCCAGTTCAGCGATATGTCGGTCAGTCTCATCTGGGGTCCCTTGCATTGGGATAGGGCGTAACGCCCGTCATAGTGGCCCAATCCCGCGGGTCCTCAGGGGGTTTCGGGGCAAGAGGCCGCCAAGAGAGTGCAAGGGGATGCGCGTGGGCGGCATTTTCCTCGAACTGCCGCTTGAGGAGCGGGAGTTGAGTTCGAGTTAGATTACCCGTACGGGTGGTTCCACGGAAAGTTCCTGCGCCGAGTGAGGATATTGTGAACCAGCCGTAACCTCAGCGTCCGCGTCCATGGCCGGGGCTCGGCCGGGACACGGCCAAAACACCCGGGTCCACGCCGAGTTGATCTTACCGGATGCGGAGGGTGCGCGAACGCGCGGCTCAGCCCGCCGCCTCGGCCGCCTGGGCCGTCAGCTTCGCGAAGCGCTCGGCCTCGGTGTTCCGGGGGCAGTTGGCGCAGGTGTCCTCGGGGTCGAGGGTGTAGTAGAAGCAGCAGCTGGCCCGGTCCCGGGTGGGCAGGCACTCGCCGTTCGAACCGGTCACCTCACGGAAGCCGGCCGTGCCGACGTACGGCTTGGTGGTGCCGGGGAACAGCCGCTCCAGCTCCCGTGTCGCGCGCTCCTGCTCACCGAGGAGACCGGCGACGTAATGGAGACTCTCGACGACCTCGTCCGTGGCCATGGCCCACAGGGCGCGGCCCCGGCGCCGCATGCGCGGGCCGAAACCGCCCAGGACCGGCTCCAGGTGTTCGGCGACCGCGGCCCGTACCTCCGCGCGCAGGGCCTCTTCGTCCCGAACGACACGGGCGCCGGGCAGCGAGGCCGCCGGGTCGTCCGGCAGGCAGGCGAACCCGCCCACGCGCACCGCGATACGGCCGGGCATGCGCTGGAAGGTGACGTCCTCCACGGGGAAGCGGGGGACGCGGCGCAGCACGAACCACGGAACGGTGATCAGCAGACAGGCCGGCCAGGCGTACCGGTGCAGGCCGAAGCTGGCGATGACGTCCGGGCGGGCCCGCAGTCCGTGGTCGGCCAGCACCTGCTCGTCGTCCCATGCGAGGTAGGAGTCGAACTCCGCCCCCGCCTCCGCGAGCCTCGCGACGGAGATCCGCCCGTCGCCCGTCGGGGCGGGTTCGCCCGGGGCGAGTTCCGTCACTCCCAGGGCCGGGAACACCTCGGTCATCCGCGCGTACGCCTCGGTGAGGGCCGAGCGGGCCGGGTACGCGCCGGTACCGGGCGCGGTCATGGCCGGGGCGGGAGCGGACATGCAAGGACCCCGTTCCTCGATCTTCGACAGGTAAGGCTTACCTTACCCGATAGGGTCGAGGTTTACCCTGTTCTGTCGGGGTCACGACTGCCCCGTCCGACATCCCCGTCACCAGCGCCCACCCCGGAGGAGGCTCCCGTGGAGAAGGCCGGTTCGCGCGAGGCGTACGGCTCTGCCGACTCAGCCGGTTCTGCCGGTTCTGCCGGAGATCCTTCCGAGGCGCGCCCCGCACAGGTCCGTCCCGCAGCGGTCCGTTCCGCAGGGGTCCGCCCGGCGGAAGCCCGTCCCGCGACGGGTGCCGTACGGGTGCCTCAGCAGGCTCGGTCGGAGGGCGCGGGCGGTGTGCGGCCGGCTCCGGTGGGTTCCGCCGCCCCCGTCGAACACGCGACCCGTGTCGAACACGCGGTCCGCGGTGAGCACACCCACAGTGAGGCGCCGATTCCCCAGCCCCGCGTGACACGGGACGGTGTCCGGGATCTGCGGGCCCCGGGCGACCTCGACCGGCCGGACGCCGTGTCCGCCGCCGGGCCCGCCTTCGCCGCAGCGGCGCCCCGGCCCGTGATCCAGCGGGCCTCCGTCCGCGGTCAGGTCCTCGACGCGCTGCGGTCCGCCCTCGTCGCCGGTGACCTCGCTCCCGGTGAGGTGTACTCCGCCCCGGTGCTGGGCGAGCGCTTCGGCGTCTCGGCGACCCCCGTGCGCGAGGCCATGCAGCAACTCGCGAGCGAGGGCGCCGTCGAGGTCGTGCCGAACCGCGGCTTCCGGGTCATCCGGCGCGGGGCCCGGGAACTGGCCGAGCTGGCCGAGATACGGGCCCTCGTCGAGATGCCGGTGATGCTGCGGCTGACCCGGACGGTGGCCGCGCCCTGCTGGGCGGAGTTGCGTCCGCTCGTCGATGCGACGGTGACCGCGGCGGCCGGCGGCGATCACGCGCGCTACGCCGAGTCCGACCGTGTCCTCCATGCGGCGATGCTCGCCCTCTCGGGCAACCGTCAGCTGGTGCAGCTCGCGGACGACCTCCACCGGCGGGCCCAGTGGCCCATGGCCGGTGCCCCCGCCCGGCGTCCGCGCGCCGATCTCGTGGCCGACGCCGCCCAGCACACGGCCATCCTCGACGCGTTGACCGCCGCGGACGTCCGGGCCGCGCAGGCCCTGATACGGGACCACTTCGACGGCGCGTAGCCGGTCACGGCGCGTCGCCCTCACCGATGCGTGGGCGGGGTACGGCGCGCCCTTCCGGGAAACCGGCACGGCCGTGAGCGTCAGGCCGTTGCCGCCGGTGGTGTCAGCTGGTCCGCCAGCCAGGTGGGGACGCCTCCGAGGAGGCGGAACAGGCGGCCCGCTTCCGCTCGTAGGCGGGATGCCTCCGGGTCGGTCTCCGCGTCGGCGAGGGACGCCAGGGCCGGGGCCGTACCGACGAGGTAGCCCAACTCCTCGCGGATCCGCAGGGATTCGGCGAAGCCGTGCCGGGCCTCCGCCAACTCGCCCTCGCGCAGCGCGAGTCCCGCGAGGTGGCGCCAGGTGAACGAGAGGAGCAGCGGGTCGTCGTTCGCGGTGGCACCGGCATGCGCGCGGCGGTAGGCGGCACGCGCGGACTGCGGGGAATGCGCGAGGTTCTCCGCGAGCAGACCGCGCCGGAAGTCGAGCAGCGCCCGCCCCTTGGCACCCGGCGCGATCAGGGCCGCCGCCCGGCCGAGCGCGGCCCGTGCCTCGTCGGCGCGGTCACGCACCGCGAGCAGCGTGGACGCGTACGCGAGCTGTCCGCGCTCGCACGCGGCGGCGCCCCGCTCGTCGTCGCTCTGGGCCAGCGCCTCCGCCGTACGCAGCGCGTCCTCCGCCTCCGCCCAGCCCTGCTCGGTGTAGAGGCAGCGTTCGACGAGGAGCGAGGCCCGTTGGAGAGCCGCCGAGGCCGTGTGTGGTTCGAGGAGAGCGGCCGCGTCGGCCCAGCAGGCGCGCGAACGCAACCGCCATACCGCGGTCTGGAGTGGATCGTCCCCTGCAGTCGTTCCGTAACCAGACATGGCGGGATGCGCCACGTTGCCCTCCCCGAGCACGCCATTGAGCTGTTGAGTGGTGGCGGCATCTCAGCACGAATCAGCGCGCCCGGCCAAGGGGGTAGGTGAAGGATTTCACAAAGTCGTGGGACAGAGCAGACACTTGGTGCCGACCTCGCGCTCCCGGCCGCCCCCGGGCGACGGGAGCCGCACCGCCCGCAGCGCTGTGACCTCAGCTCATCCGCAAGGCGAGGAAGAAGTCCAGCTTGTCCTCGAGCCGGGAAAGATCTCGGCCCGTCAACTGCTCGATACGCCCGACCCGATAGCGCAGTGTGTTGACGTGCAGATGCAGCCGGGCCGCACAGCGAGTCCAGGAGCCGTCGCAGTCGAGGAACGCCTCCAGGGTCGGAATCAGCTCGGCGCGGTGCCGGCGGTCGTAGTCGCGGAGCGGATCCAGCAGCCGGGCCGTGAAGGCTCGACGCACGTCGTCCGGCACGAACGGCAGCAGCAGCACATGGGACGCCAGCTCCTGGTGGCCCGCCGCGCACACCCGTCCTGGCCTGGCCGCGGCCACCCGGCGCGCGTGCCGGGCCTCCTCCAGGGCGCCGCGCAGGCCCTCCGCCGAGTGCACGGCCGCGCTGACGCCGAGCGTGAGCCGCCCGTCGCCGTCGAGCCCGGCCGACAGCGGATCCCGTACGGCCGCCAGGATCACGTCGGCGAGCAGCCCCGTCTCCGAGCCGTCGTGCTCCGAGGAGACGGCCGGCAGCGGTACGAGCGCGACGGCTTCGTCACCCGTGTGGGCGACCGCGATCCGGTCGGACGGCTCGGGCCCCGACGACAGCGGGTCGACGAGGATCTCCTCCAGCAGCGCCTGCGCAACCGGACCGCCCGCCGGTCCTCCCGACAGCCCTTCGGCACGTCTTCCGCTGCCGGTTTCGGCCGGGGAACCCACGGGCCCGCCCTTGGCCTCGTCCCATTCGACGCGGGCGACCACGATCTGCCAGTGCGGGGCCGCGCCGAGTCCCGGCAGCAGCACGGGCGCCGCGACCCGCAGCCGCGCCGCGATCTCGGCGGGCGCGGCACCGGTCTGCACCAGCTCCAGGATCTCCTGCGCGAGTCTGCGCCGCACGGTGCGCGCCGCGTCCCGGCGGTCCCGCTCCACGGCGATCAGCTGGGTCACGCCCTCCAGCAGGTCGAGTCGCTCCGCCGGCCAGTCCCCGGCGTCCGCCTCGACCGCGAGCAGCCAGTCCGAGAGCACCGTCTCCCGTACGTCGCGCGCCCCCGCCGCACCGCGTGGGCCGCCGCGGACCGGGAACAGCGAGTACGTGGCCGGGCCCACCGTCACCCGGTACGGGCCGCGGCGGCCCGAGCGGACCGCCGCCAGGTGTTCGCCGGCCAGCGCGGCGCACACCCCCGCGGGCAGCTCGCTCTCCGCGAGGTGCGAGCCCGCGATGAGGCGTCCGGCGGGGGAGAGCACCCAGGCCCGCAGGTCCAGGTCGGAACCGAGCAGGTCCAGGACGACGTCCGGGCCGCCGCCCGCCGGGCCGGAGGTCATCATCCGGCGGTGCCGGTCCACCACGGCCGCCAGGTCCCCGGCGCGCTCGCCCGACACCTGCCGTACGACGTGCTCGGTGATCGTCGCGAAGGCCACCGACTCGTTGACCGCGAACAGCGGCAGCCGGTGCTGCGCGCAGGCCGCCACCAGGTCGTCCGGGATCGCGCCCAGCTCGGCCTCGCCCGCGGCCAGCGCCGTGACCCCGGCGCCCGCGAGGATCCGTACGAAGGGCTCGGAGTCGGGCGCGCCGCGGCGCCAGGCCAGCCCGGTGAGCACCAGCTCACCGCCCGACAGGTAGCGGCTCGGGTCCCGCAGGTCCGTGGTCATCACGCCACGCACCGTGCGGTCCAGCTCGTCCTGGCCGCCGAGCAGCCGCAGGCCCAGCGCGTCCGTGTCCAGCAGTGCGCGCAGCCGCATCTCGTCGCCGCCGTTCTGTCTCGAAATCTACGATGGATGGTGAGGAACCGATGGTCGGGGAGAGGTGGGGACCGACTCGGGCCGGGGCCCGGCGCTCGCATGGCTGCGTCTGGCGTTTCCGGAGAAAGGCCAAGAGGTTACCGATGACCTCCGTTCATACGAATCTACAAGATGCGCGCCCTGGCCAGCCAACTCCTTCATGGTTTCGGTGACTGACCCCGTTGGTGGAACGGGCTGTGTACTGGCTCCCATCCACGTGAACAACTCATGAACGAGCCCGGGCCGCCGCACACGATCTGGCTTGATCAGCACCATCAACGAGACGAAGAAGAGAGCCGGTCATGGACTTCCTTCGCCCCGCCAGCTGGGAGGAGGCGCTCGCCGCCAAGGCAGCGCATCCCACAGCTGTGCCGATTGCGGGTGGCACCGACGTGATGGTCGAGATCAACTTCGACCACCGCCGGCCCGAGTACCTGCTGGACCTGAACCGAATCGGCGAGCTGGGTGACTGGGAGGTCGGCGAGGAGTCGGTCCGCCTGGGCGCCTCGGTCCCGTACACGGCGATCATGGACAACCTGCGCGGCGAGCTGCCCGGCCTGGCCCTGGCCTCCCACACCGTGGCCTCCCCGCAGATCCGCAACCGCGGCGGGGTCGGCGGCAACCTCGGCACCGCCTCCCCGGCCGGTGACGCCCACCCCGCCCTCCTCGCGGCGGGCGCCGAGGTCGAGGCCGAGTCCGTACGCGGCACCCGGCTGATCCCGATCGACGCCTTCTACACCGGGGTGAAGCGCAACGCGCTCGCTCCCGACGAGCTCATCCGGGCCGTCCACGTCAAGAAGGCGGACGGCCCGCAGCAGTACTCGAAGGTCGGCACCCGCAACGCCATGGTGATCGCGGTCTGCGCCTTCGGCCTCGCCCTGCACCCCGAGACCCGCACGGTCCGCACCGGCATCGGCTCGGCCGCGCCCACGCCCGTACGGGCCAAGGCGGCAGAGGAGTTCCTGAACGCGGCGCTCGACGAGGGCGGCTTCTGGGACAACGGAAAGATCATCACCCCGTCGGTGGCCAAGCAGTTCGCCGAGCTGTGCTCCGGCGCCTGCAACCCCATCGACGACGTCCGGGGCACGGCGAGCTACCGCCGCCACGCGGTCGGCATCATGGCCCGCCGCACGCTGACCTGGACCTGGGAGTCGTACCGCGGCACCGCCGCCGCCACGGAGGGAGTCGCGTAATGCGTGTCAGTTTCACGGTCAACGGCCGTCCGCAGGAAGCCGACGACGTGTGGGAGGGCGAGTCCCTGCTGTACGTGCTGCGCGAGCGCATGGGCCTTCCCGGCTCCAAGAACGCCTGTGAGCAGGGCGAGTGCGGCTCCTGCACGGTCCGCCTCGACAACGTTCCGGTGTGTTCGTGTCTGGTCGCCGCCGGACAGGTCGAGGGCCGCGACGTCGTCACGGTCGAGGGCCTCGCGGACTTCGCCAAACAGCGCGCGGAGCAAGGGGGTTGTGCCTCGGCGGCCCCGGGAGCCTGCGGTACGCCGCTGGACTCCGCCAAGCGGTGGGAGGCCAGGCCCGCCGCCGACTCGCAGACCGGTGAGGGCGCCGAACTCGCCCCGATCCAGCAGGCGTTCATCGACGCCGGAGCCGTCCAGTGCGGCTTCTGCACCCCCGGTCTGCTGGTCGCGGCCGACGAGATGCTGGAGCGCAACCCGACCCCGACCGACGCGGACATCCGCGAGGCGCTCTCGGGCAACCTCTGCCGCTGCACCGGCTACGAGAAGATCATGGACGCGGTCCGCCTGGCGGCCGCCCGTCAGGGAGAGGCGGTCTGACGATGACTACCGGCATCCCTCCCCGCACCACGCGCAACGCCGCGCCCCTCGGCACTCCCACCGAGGTCACCCAGGGTTCGCGGACCAAGGGCGGCATCGGCGAGTCCACGCTCCGCCCGGACGGCACCCTCAAGGTCACCGGAGAGTTCGCCTACTCGTCCGACATGTGGCACGAGGACATGCTGTGGGGCCAGATCCTGCGCTCCACGGTCGCGCACGCCGAGATCCTCTCCATCGACACCGGCGAGGCCCTCGCGACGCCCGGCGTGTACGCCGTCATGACGTACCACGACCTGCCGACCGCCGTGAAGAACTACGGCCTGGAGATCCAGGACACCCCGGTACTGGCCCACGGCCGCGTACGCCACCACGGCGAGCCCGTCGCGATCGTGGCCGCCGACCACCCCGAGACGGCCCGCCGCGCCGCCGCCAAGATCAAGGTGGAGTACAAGGAGCTGCCCGTCGTCACGGACGAGGCCTCGGCCACCGCGCCGGACGCCCCGCTGATCCACGAGAACCGCGACGACCACCACATCGGGCACGTCTCGCACCCGAACATCGTCCACCGCCAGCCGATCGTCCGCGGTGACGTCGGGGCGGCCCGCGAGCGCGCCGACTTCGTAGTCGAGGGCGAGTACACCTTCGGCATGCAGGACCAGGCGTTCCTCGGCCCCGAGTCGGGCCTCGCCGTGCCCGCCGAGGACGGCGGCGTGGACCTCTACGTCGCCACCCAGTGGCTGCACTCCGACCTGCGCCAGATCGCCCCGGTCCTCGGGCTGCCCGAGGACAAGATCCGGATGACGCTCTCCGGCGTCGGCGGCGCGTTCGGCGGCCGCGAGGACCTGTCGATGCAGATCCACGCCTGCCTGCTCGCGCTCCGCACGGGCAAGCCCGTCAAGATCGTCTACAACCGATTCGAGTCCTTCTTCGGTCACGTCCACCGCCACCCCGCGAAGCTCCACTACGAGCACGGGGCGACGAAGGACGGCAGGCTGACCCACATGAAGTGCCGGATCGTCCTGGACGGCGGCGCGTACGCCTCCGCCTCCCCGGCGGTCGTCGGCAACGCGGCATCCCTGGCGGTCGGCCCGTACGTCCTCGAAGACGTCGACATCGAGGCCGTCGCGCTCTACTCCAACAACCCGCCCTGCGGCGCCATGCGAGGTTTCGGCGCGGTCCAGGCGTGCTTCGCCTACGAGGCGCAGATGGACAAGCTCGCCGACGAGGTGGGCATGGACCGGGTGGAGTTCAGGCAGCTCAACGCGATGTCGCAGGGCACGCTGATGCCCACAGGCCAGCCGGTCGACTCGCCCGCGCCGGTCGCCGAACTCCTGCGCCGCGTCAAGGCGATGCCGATGCCGCCGGAGCAGCAGTGGCTCGCGGCCGGCGAGGCGGCGGACGTCCGCCAGCTGCCCGGCGGCCTCTCCAACACCACCCACGGCGAGAGCGTCGTACGCGGTGTCGGCTACGCGGTCGGCATCAAGAACGTCGGCTTCTCCGAAGGCTTCGACGACTACTCCACCGCCAAGGTCCGGATGGAGGTCGTCGGCGGCGAACCCGTCGCGACCGTCCACACCGCGATGGCGGAGGTCGGCCAGGGCGGTGTCACCGTCCACGCGCAGATCGCCCGCACGGAACTGGGCGTCGCCCAGGTGACCATCCAGCCTGCCGACACCCAGGTGGGGTCCGCCGGTTCGACCTCGGCGTCCCGTCAGACGTACGTCACCGGCGGCGCCGTGAAGAACGCCTGCGAACTGGTCCGCGAGAAGGTCCTGGACATCGGCCGCCGCAAGTTCGGTACGTACCACCCGGCTTGGGCCACCGCCGAACTCCTCCTGGAGGGCGGCAAGGTCGTCACCGACGGCGGCGAGGTGCTGGCGGACCTCGTGGACGTACTGGAGGACGCGTCCGTCGAGGTCGAGGAGGAGTGGCGGCACCGGCCGACCGAGGCCTTCGACCTGCGCACCGGGCAGGGCCACGGACACGTCCAGTACTCGTTCGCCGCACACCGCGCGGTCGTCGAGGTGGACACCGAACTCGGCCTGGTGAAGGTCATCGAACTGGCCTGCGCGCAGGACGTCGGCAAGGCGCTCAACCCGCTGTCCGTCATCGGCCAGATCCAGGGCGGCACCACCCAGGGCCTGGGCATCGCGGTGATGGAGGAGATCATCGTCGACCCCGTGACGGCGAAGGTCAGGAACCCGTCCTTCACCGACTACCTCATCCCCACGATCCTCGACACGCCGACCATCCCCGTCGACGTGCTCGAACTCGCCGACGACCACGCGCCGTACGGGCTCCGCGGCATCGGCGAGGCCCCGACCCTGTCGTCGACTCCGGCCGTCCTTGCGGCGATCCGCAACGCGACGGGCCTGGAACTCAACAGGACGCCCGTCCGGCCGGAGCATCTGACCGGTACGGCGTAGCCGCCGCACCGACGGTCACCCCGGTACCGGTTGCCGCTCATCCGACGGCGACCGGTACCCGTTCAAGCAGCACAGCGTCCGGGCCGTCCCCCGGGTCGTGCACCTTCCCAAAACCCGCGCGAGCAGAGAGCGAGCCGCGGGTGCCCCTATGAACCTTGGGAGAAGGCACCATGACCCAGCAGTCACTGGAGCCCAGGACCACCGCCGACGACGCGGGTGAAGGAACCCGCGTCCCGGCCGGCCGGTCCTGGCTCGACCGCTACTTCCACATATCCCTGAGAGGAAGCTCGGTCGCGCGTGAGGTGCGCGGCGGCGTCACCACCTTCATGGCGATGGCGTACATCCTCCTCCTCAACCCCCTCATCCTGTCCGGCAAGGACGCGGCGGGGAACACGCTCGGCCAGCAGGCGCTGATCACCGCGACCGCGTTCGCCGCGGCCTTCACCACGCTCCTGATGGGCTTCTTCGGCAAGGTGCCGCTCGCCCTCGCGGCGGGACTGTCCGTCTCGGGCGTGCTCTCCTCGCAGGTCGCGCCCCAGATGACCTGGCCGCAGGCCATGGGCATGTGCGTGATGTACGGCGTGGTGATCATGCTTCTGGTGGTCACCGGACTGCGTGAGATGATCATGAACGCGATCCCGTTGGCGCTGAAGCACGCGATCACGATGGGCATCGGGCTGTTCATCGCCCTGATCGGCCTGGTGAAGGCGGGCTTCGTCCACCAGGGCAAGGCGACCCCGGTCTCGCTCGGCGCGACGGGTGAACTGGCCGGCTGGCCGGTGCTGCTCTTCGCGGTCACCCTGCTCGCCATCTTCATGCTCCAGGCCCGCGGCATCCCCGGCGCGATCCTGATCGGCATCGTCGGCGGCACCGTACTCGCCGTCGTCCTCAACGCCCTCGACGTCATCGACCCGAAGCAGTGGGCGAGCGGCGCACCCGAACTGCACGGCAGCGCGGTGTCGATGCCCGACTTCTCGATCTTCGGCGACGTCGAGTTCGGGGGCTGGGGCTCGGTCGGCGCGATGACGGTCGGCATGATCGTCTTCACGCTCGTGCTCGCCGGGTTCTTCGACGCGATGGCCACCATCATCGGGGTCGGCACCGAGGCCGGTCTCGCCGACGACAAGGGCCGGATGCCGGGCCTGTCCAAGGCGCTGTTCATCGACGGCGCGGGCGGCGCGATCGGCGGGGTCGCGGGTGCGTCCGGCCAGACGGTGTTCGTCGAGTCGGCGACGGGGGTCGGCGAGGGTGCCCGCACCGGGCTCTCCTCCGTGGTCACCGGGCTGTTCTTCGCGGCCTGCCTCTTCTTCACCCCGCTGACGGCGATCGTCCCCGGCGAGGTCGCGGCGGCGGCGCTGGTCGTCATCGGCGCCATGATGATGATGAACGCCCGCCATGTGGACTGGGCCGACCGCGCGACCGCGATCCCGGTCTTCCTGACCGTCGTGATCATGCCGTTCACGTACTCCATCACCGCGGGTGTCGCGGCCGGGGTCATCAGTTACGTCGCCATCAAGGTCGCCCAGGGCAAGGCGCGGGAGACCGGGGCGCTCATGTGGGGCCTGACGGTGATCTTCCTGGTCTTCTTCGCCCTGAGCCCGATCGAGAGCTGGATGGGCATCCACTAGGCGCTCCTCCGCTTGGGGGGCCGATGAACAACCTGCGGGTCGGTGGGGGCGCCGATGAACAACCCGCGGGCCGGTGAGGGCTGAGCGCGCAGTTCCCCGCGCCCCTCAAAAACGGGGCTGCGCCCCAGCTTCTGCCCTTAGGGGGCGCGGGGAACTGCGCAGCGAGCCCCCACCGGCCCGCACCAACGGGGGCGCGGGGAACCGCGCGGCCGGTCACAACTCACCCGCAGGGAAAAGGAGACCGAGAGATGCTGGACATCGCCGAGGAACTGCAGCGGTGGGTGGCGCAGGGCCGCGACTTCGCCGTGGCCACCGTCGTCGCCGTGGGCGGAAGCGCGCCGAGGCGCCCCGGCGCGGCCCTGGCCGTGGACACCGCCGGCAAGGCGATCGGCTCGGTCTCCGGCGGCTGCGTGGAGGCCGCGGTCTACGCCCTGTGCCAACAGGCGCTGGAGGACGGCCACCCAGTACTCGAACGCTTCGGGTACAGCGACGAGGACGCCTTCGCCGTGGGCCTGACATGCGGCGGGATCATCGACATCCTGGTGACCCCGGTGCACGCCGCCTCACCCGCCCGGGAGGTGCTCGCGTCGGCGGCCTCCGCAGCCGCCGCCGGGCAGGCCGCCGCACTGGCCCGCGTCGTCTCCGGCCCGCCGGAACTACTGGGCCGCGCCCTCCTCGTACGCCCCGACGGCCCGTACGAGGGCGGATTCGGCGCGCACCCCGCACTGGACCGCACGGTGGCGGAGGAGGCGCGGGCCTTCCTGGACGCGGGCCGCACCGGCACCCTGGAGATCGGGGAGCAGGGCTCCCGCTGCGGGGCACCGCTCACCGTGCTGGTCGAGTCCTCGGTCCCACCGCCCCGGATGATCGTCTTCGGGGCGATCGACTTCGCCTCCGCCCTGGTCCGCATCGGCAAGTTCCTCGACTACCGCGTGACGGTCTGCGACGCGCGTCCCGTGTTCGCCACGGCCGCGCGCTTCCCGGAGGCGGACGAGATCGTCGTCGAGTGGCCGCACACCTACCTGGAGCGCACGGAGGTCGACGCCCGTACGGTCCTGTGCGTCCTGACCCACGACGCCAAGTTCGACGTACCGCTGCTCGCGCTGGCGCTGCGGCTGCCGGTCGCGTACGTCGGGGCGATGGGTTCGCGCCGCACGCACCTCGACCGCAACGAACGCCTGCGTGAAGTGGGCGTGACGGACCTGGAGTTGGCCAGGCTGCGGTCACCCATCGGCCTCGACCTCGGCGCCCGTACGCCCGAGGAGACCGCCCTGTCCATCGCGTCGGAGATCGTCGCGAACCGGCGGGGCGGGAGCGGGGTGTCGCTCACCGGGGCGCACACGCCGATCCACCACGACGGGTCGTCGCCGCCGGTGCGCCGCATCGGATCGGTGGCCTGACCTCTCCCGGTCGGGCACGTGGCGCGGGGTGTCAGAGGTGGGCGAGGAGCCGTTCCAGCGGGCGCGGTGTCCGGTCGAGGTCCAGGCTCGTGACGAGTTCCCGCGCGTACTGGGCCTTGCGGCCGGCGTGGGTCCCCATGAAGCGGTGCAGGTGCTGCTCCACGGTCCACCCCCGCTGCGCGGGCTGGTTCTGGAAGGTGCGGAACGCACGCAACTCGCCCTGCTCCTCCACCACTTGCTGGATGACGTCGGCACCCAGCGAACGGATCAGCTCGTCCTCCAGGTCCGCGTCGCACATGTAGAACCCGAGCGACTCCAGCCCGTCGGCCGTCAGGTCGGAGCCGATCCCGGCCCGCTCGAGCGCGCGCCGGAAGAACCTCTCCTCCGCGACGTCGCACAGACCCGCCAGCCGTACGTCGAGCCCCTGGGGCCCGCACAGATCCACGAACCTCCGGATGCTGGTCGCGCCCCCGAGCGGCACGACCGACACCCCCTCCTCGTCGAGGTCCCGGCCGTGCCGGGCGGCCAGCGCCTCGACGGCGACCTGGTCGCTGCCGCCCTCGACGAGCACGACCGTACGTAGCCCGGCGCCGGCCGCCAGCTCCCGTGCGCTCGCGCCTGCTTCCGATGCCCCCGCGCCGCCTGCCGCCCACTCGACGACTGCCTGCCGGAACCGCCCCGTGTCGTTCATGAGTCCCAGTCTCGCAACTCCGAGCGGACCCGATCCACAGACTTTCGCCCCGGCACACCGCGGGAGCCTCGGCGGAGGGCGTCGCCGGTACCCGTGTCGGGGAGTCGGCCGGGCCGGCGGAGCGTCGACGAACCGCCGGTGCCGGCCCCTGACGGTCAGCCGGGCAGGGTGAGTTCGAAGATGCCCGAATCGGCCGGCGCGCCCAGTCCTCGACGGTCCCTCCGTCCTCGGCTGGGAGGTGGTCCGCGAGATCGAGTACGAGCACGCCCTGCGCGTCCTGCGCGAGGCCATGGAGCACGCGGCGCGCGAGGAGGGCGGCACACCCGACGCGGCCCTGACGGCCCGCTGTCAGCTCGTCTTCGGGGCCCTGCGCGAGGGAGGCATGCTCCTCGCCCGGGCGCCGGACCCGGAGGCGATGCTGGAGGTGGTGGTGGGGGAGGCGGTGAAACTCCTGGGCGGAGAGACCCCCGGCGGAGAGCCCTCCGGAGGCAAGACTTCCGGAGGCAAGACTTCCGGAGGTAGGGCTTCCGGTGACGGGTGACGGGTGACGGGTGACGGGTGACGGGTGACGGGTGGCGGCTTCCTTCGAGGCTCAGCCGTCAGGGGTGCGACAGCAGCCGGTCCATCGCCCGTCCGAACATCCACCGGCCCGCCCGCCCCAGCACGGGGTCGAAGACCCGCGGCAGCCCTCGCACTCGCAGCTCCTCCCGCCACAGCACCTGTGAGCCGCCGTTCGCCGTCCGCCGTACCTCGATCTCGGCCCACCCGAGGACGAGGCCGCCACGCTTGACGAGCCGGCACAGCCCGGGCGTGCGGTCCCGGGGCGGCCGCCAGACGACGACCTCCATGCGGTCGTCGAACGCCACCCGCCCCACACCGGTCCGCGCCACGAACACCGTGCCCGCCCCGCGCGGCGGCAGCGTCACGACCCGGACCCGCGTCAACGGCACCGCGTCCGCATGCCGCTCCCACACGGTGAGCCGCCGCCACGCCTCATCGGCGCTCAGGGGGGTGTCCCGGCGCACAAGAAATAGAGCCACCCCCGGATCGTATGCACACGGCGGCGACGACGCGCCGCTGTCGCTGCCGGAGCCACCCCCCGTCCGCCGGACCGGACCGTGGCTGTCACGGGTGTCACGGGTGTCACGGGGGTCTCAGACGTCCAGCAGATCCCGCACCCGAACCGGCACCCCCGTAGTGAACGACTCATTGGCCGCGAGCCCCGTGACCAGCGACTTCGCTCCGTCGGTCGCGTCCGCCGCGCGGCCCAGCGGGTCCGGGGCCGAGCGGCGGGGGCCGAACAGGTCCTGGAGCATGCGTGCGTCCCCGCCGCCGTGCCCGCCCTCGCCGGTCGGCACCTTCACCTCGCGCGGCCGTTCCCAGTGCCGGCGCAGCAGTATCTCGGTGCGGCCCGCCCCGTCGCCCACGTCGGCGCCGTGCATGACCGCGCTCGCGCCGTCGGTCCGTACCTCGGGGCGCAGCCACGTCGACTCCTCGACGAGCAGTTCGAGCCGCCCCTTGCTCCCGTTGAACGCGACGCGATAGCCCTCCCAGGGCGCGTAGGCGGTGAGGTGGTAGGTCAGGGACGCCCCGGACGCGTACCGCACGAGGACCGCCATGTCGTCCTCGATGGTCACGCCGGGCCCGAAGACGTTCTGGTCGCGGTGGTAGCCGTCCTCGCCCTCGGCGTCCAGGTACAGCGCGCTGAGCACGGACGAGTCCGTGAGGTGTACGGCGAAGGGGTCCCCCTGGGCGGCGGGGGAGCCGTGGGCGCGGGTGTAGGGCCGGGCGAGCCCGCGTCGCCCGCCGGCCTCGTCGCCGTAGAAGAAGAGGCCGCCCTGGGCGAAGACGGTCTCCGGTTCGGTGCCCAGCCACCAGTTCACCAGGTCGAAGTGGTGGGTCGCCTTGTGGACCATCAGGCCGCCCGAGTTCGCCTTGTCGCGGTGCCAGCGCCGGAAGTAGTCCGCGCCGTGCCGCAGGTCGAGCAGCCACTCGAAGTGCACCGAGCCGACCTCGCCGATCTCCCCGGCCGCGACGAGCTCCCGTACGGCCGAATGCACGGGGTTGTAGCGGTAGTTGAACGCGACCCGCACCTCGCGGCCGGAGCGCTGCCGGGCCGCCAGGATGCGGCGGGCGCGGTCGGCGTCGGTGGTCATCGGCTTCTCGGTGACCACATCGCGGCCCGCCTCCAGTGCGCGCACGATGTAGTCGTCATGGGTCCGGTCGACGCTGCACACGACCACGAGATCCACCCGCTCGCGCCGCAGCATCAGGTCGAAGTCCTCGGCGGCGTACGCCGGTACGGGCTCGCGGCCGGGATGGTCGTCCGCGAGCCAGCCGTTGTGGACCGCCATCCGGTGCGCGTTGACGTCGCAGAATCCGACGAGGTCGACGCTGTCCGCGTATGTCCCGGCCAGTGCCTCCGTGAACATCCGGGCCCGGGCACCCAGGCCCACCACGGCACAGCGGCGACGTGAACCGGAGCCGGAGTCGGAGCCGGAGTCGGAGTCGGGGTCGGGGTCGGTGGCAGGGCGGGAACCGGTACCGGAACGGGAACCGATGCGCGGGGCTTGTTCTGACATCAGGACCATCCTTAGAGTCGGGTCCAGGGGGGTGGAAGCGCTTTCTAGCGATTGAGGTGACCCACTCATGCCCGGAAACAGGACAAGGAAGTCCTGGCAGCCCCGCATCGCGGCGGCCACGGCGATGCTGGTGTCCTGCTCGGTCCTCGCCGGCTGCTCGGGGTCGGACGGGGCGAGCGGTGCCGGTGGCAAGGTGGTCCTGCGCTACACGTGGTGGGGCAATCCGGACAGAGCGGCCAGAACCCAGGAAGTCGTCGACCTCTTCGAGAAGAAGCATCCGGACATCGAGGTGCAGACGTCGTTCTCCGGTTACGACGCCTACAAGCAGAAGCTCGCCACCCAGGCCGCGGGCGGCGACGCCCCCGACGCCATGCAGCTCGACTACCGGATGATCGACCAGTACGCCTCCGGGGGCGTCCTGCTGGACTTCGCCGAGCAGCGCGCCGCGCTGGACACCGGTGAGTTCGACCCGGGTCTGCTGGCCACCGGGAAGGTGGACGGCAAGCAGTACGCGATCCCGCAGGCCCGCGGCACGGAGACCGTGGTGTACGACGCCACCCGGTGGAAGAAGGCCGGGGTCGACCTGCCGCGTCAGGGCTGGACCTGGAGCGAATGGGCCGACGCCATGCGGGAGCTGGCGAAGCGGACCGGCAGACCCGGTGCCACCGACCCCGGGCAGAGCGAGGACGCCTTCGAGGTCTGGCTGCGCGGCCGGGGCAAGACCCTCTACACCGAGGACCGCCGCCTCGGCTTCACCGTCGACGACCTGACCCGCTGGTGGACCTTCGCCGACGGGCTCCGCCGGGAGGGCGCCGTCTCGCCCGCCGAGCAGACCACCCAGCTCGACGGGACGGTCGAGAACACCCCGCTGGGGCGCGGCAGGGCGATCTCCGACACCAACTGGGACGCTCCCTCCAGCGGGTTCGTCGCACTCGTGCCGGACGGGGTCACCCTCGCGCCCATGCCGTCAGGCGAGGACGGCACACCGGGGCAGTACTTCAAGCCCTCGATGTTCATGGGCGTCGCCGCCGACACGAGTCACCCGAAGGAGTCCGTGCGGCTCGTCGACTTCATGCTCAACGACCCGGACGCCGCGAAGATCCTCGGAGCCACCCGCGGCATCCCGGTCAACGAGGCGCTCCGCGAGCAGATCGCCCCCGGACTCAAGGACTTCGACAAGACGGTCTTCGACTACCAGGCATCCCTGGAAGGAAAGCTCAACGCCCCGCCCCAGGCCCCGCCTTCGGGGGACAGCGCGCTGCAGACCACCTTCCAGCGGGACTACGACCAGGTGTCGTACGAGCGGATGTCGCCCCGCGAGGCGGCCGAGGACTACGTCACCGAGGCGAAGGCGGAGCTGCGGTCATGACCACCACCACCGACACTCCCGTGACCGTCCCCGCCGCGAGGAGCATGCCCGCGAAGCGGCCGGGCGGACGCCGACGGGAGGGCGCCGCCTGGGTGTTCCTCTCCCCATGGGTGCTCGGCGCCGCCGTGCTGACCCTCCTCCCGATGGCCGTCTCGCTCTGTCTGTCCTTCACGGACTACGACTTGTTCAACCCGCCCCACTGGGTGGGCCTGCGCAACTACACGCAGATGTTCACCGAGGACCCCCGCTACTGGCGCTCGGTCGGCGCGACCCTCACCTACGTGGTGATCGCCGTGCCCCTGCAACTGGGCCTCGCCCTCGTCGTCGCGCTCGCCCTCAAGTCCATGCGGCGCGGCCGGGGGTTCTACCGCTCGGCGTTCTACGCGCCCTCGCTGCTCGGCGCCTCCATATCCATCGCCCTCGTGTGGCGTGCCCTCTTCAACGACGGCGGCACGGTCGACAACCTGCTGGGCACCGGCGGCTGGGTCAACCGGCCCGGCTGGGCACTGTTCGCCGTCGCGCTGCTGACGGTGTGGCAGTTCGGCGCCCCGATGGTCATCTTCCTCGCCGGACTCCAGCAGATCCCCACCGAGTTGTACGAGGCGGCGTCCGTGGACGGGGCGAGCAGGTGGCGGCAGTTCCTGTCCATCACCGTGCCCATGCTCTCCCCGGTGATCTTCTTCAACCTGGTGCTCCAGACCATCCAGGCGTTCCAGGTCTTCACCCCCGCCTTCGCGGTGAGCGGCGGCAAGGGCGGACCCGCCGACTCGACGCTCTTCTACACCCTCTACCTCTACGACCGCGGCTTCGTCGCCTCCCACATGGGCTACGCGTCCGCGATGGCCTGGGTGCTGCTCCTCGTCATCGGCGCCGTCACCGCGGTGCTGTTCCGCACCTCACGCAACTGGGTCTTCTACGCGTCCGAGGGGGACCGATGACCACCTCGACCGACACCGATGCCTCGACCGGCACCGATGCCACAACTGGCACGAGTGCCGCAACCGCCGTCGTGCGCAGGCCGGTTGCCCGGCGCCGCGTCGTCCTGCACCTCGGCGCCCTCGCCGCGCTCCTCGTGATGCTGTACCCGCTGGCCTGGCTGCTCGCGACGTCGCTCAAGCCGGCCGACGAGGTGATCGCCAGCCTCGACCTGCTGCCCGGCAGCCTGGAGTGGTCCAACTACTCGACCGCCCTCGACGGGGTGAACGACGTCTCCGTGTGGCGGCTGCTCGGCAACTCGCTGCTCATCGCGGGCGGCGCGGTCGTCGGCAACGTACTCAGCTGCTCCCTCGCCGCGTACGCCTTCGCGCGGCTGCGGTTCCGCTTCCGCGGGCCGCTCTTCGCCTTCATGATCGCGACGATCATGCTGCCGCACCACGCCGTGCTGATCCCGCAGTACATCATCTTCAACCAGCTCGGCATGGTGAACACCTACTGGCCGCTGATCCTGCCCAAGTTCCTCGCCACGGAGGCGTTCTTCGTCTTCCTCATCGTGCAGTTCATGCGGGGGCTGCCGCGCGAGTTGGAGGAGGCGGCGCGGATCGACGGCTGCGGGCCGTTCCGCAGCTTCTTCCTCGTCGTCCTGCCGCTCACCCGGCCCGCACTGATCACCACGGCGATCTTCACCTTCATCTGGACCTGGAACGACTTCTTCACCCAGCTGATCTACCTCTTCTCACCGGAGAAGTTCACGCTCACGCTGGCCCTGCGGTCGTTCGTGGACGCGTCGAGCACCTCGGCCTTCGGCCCGATGTTCGCGATGTCGGTGATCGCCCTGCTGCCGATCGTGCTGTTCTTCCTCGCCTTCCAGCGGTTCCTGGTCGAGGGCATGGCGAACTCCGGGATCAAGGGATGAGCGGAGACCTGGGGATGAGCGGCAGCCGAGGTACGAGCGGAGGCGGGGCATGAACGGCGGTCAGGCCCGGGAGGCGGGCGAGGTCTTCGGGCCGCGTATGACGCTGTTCGCGGACGTGCTGAGCGTGGGCGTGTGCACGGCCCTCGCGTCGCTGCCGGTCGTCACCCTGCCGGCGGCCCTGTCCACGGCGTGCGCGGTCCTGCGTGGCGCACGCGAGGACCGACCGGCCACGGCGGGACGGTACTTGACGGTTCTGCGACGACGGCTGCGCCTGGCCGACCTCGCGGCCGGGGCGCTGGCCCTGGCCGGCGTCCTGCTGCTCTGGGCGGACCTGGCCCTGGCCCGCGCCGGACTTCCCGGCGCCCCGGTGTTCGCGGTCGTCGCGGCGGCGATCGGCGGGTACGCGGCTGTCGTCGGCCTGCGCGCCTGCGGGCGCCCCGAGTCGCTCACCGACTGGCGTACGGCGGTCAGTGGCGCCGCCCGGGACTCCGTCGGGGACGCGGGCGGCAGCGGCCTCATTCTGCTCGCCCTCGCGGCGGCCGTGATGTGCGCGTGGATGCTGCTGCCGCTGGCGTTCCTGGCCCCCGGACCCCTGGCGATGGCACTGACGGCGGTGGACGTGCGGATGCCCGCTCGCGTGGGAGGCGCACGCGCGCCCGGGTGACCAGGGGCCCGGACGACCGGACGGCCGTGTGTCCTGGATCACGTGGCGCGTGTTGAGCGTGGGGCAGGGGCAATTCCCGTACCTCACCACGACGCACGCGCGACGAATGCGAGGATGAGGCCCGTCATGACTGCTGGGTGGGGTGTTCGCACGGTACGGGCCGCGGTGTTCGCGGTCGTCTGCGTGCTGCTCGCCGCCCTGGGGCACGTGCTCATGTCCGGCTCACCGGTGGCCTGGTGGGCGATGGCCGCCGGGACGGTGGCGACGGGCGGCGCGGGCTGGTGCCTGGCCGGCCGGGAGCGCGGACTCCCGCTGATCGTGTCCGTGGTGGTCGTCGTCCAGGGCCTGCTCCACTGGTCGTTCTCGCTCGCGCAGTCGGCGGCGGGGCCGGTGGCCTCCGGCCGGGGGACGGGCTCGGCGCGGACGTATTCCACGGACGCCATGGCCGGCATGGGAGCCATGGACTCCATGGACATGGGGCACGCGGGGCACATGGGCTCCGGACACATGAGTTCCGGACACATGGCTGCGGAGCACATGGGTGCCGGACACATGGGCTCGGGCACCATGGGCCAGTCGGCGCACGACATGGACGGAACGTCCTCACTCGGCATGCTCGCCGCCCACCTGCTGGCCGCGCTGCTGTGCGGACTCTGGCTGGCCTACGGCGAGCGCGCCGCCTTCCGCATCCTGCGCGCGGTGGCCGGACGGCTGGCCGCACCCCTGCGGCTGCTGCTCGCGCTGCCCACACCCCCGCACCGCCCGCGTATCCGTGTTCGCCGCGGTTCCTCCGACCGGTCGCCGCGGCTGTTCCTTCTCGTCCACGCCCTCACTTCTCGGGGTCCGCCCGCGGGGTCCGCTGCTCTTTAGACAGCCGGATCCCCGAGGCGCCGTCACGCGCGCCTCGGGCGTCGGCCGTACCTGCGCGTACGGCCGTACCACCTCACCGGACCGACGTGCGTGCGCACGTGCGTGCGCGCCGTCCGTCCGGATCACGGATGACCCGAGAAGGACACCTGGTGACTACTCCTGTCCCGACCGTCGACGAGTCGATAACCGCGTGGGCGCTGGCCGCCCGGGGCGGCGACCCGGAGGCCGTCGAACGTTTCGTGCGTGCCCTGCACCGTGACGTCGTGCGCTATGTCGCGCACCTCTCCGCCGACCCCCAGGCCGCCGACGACCTGGCCCAGGACACGTTCCTGAGGGCGCTGGGCAGCCTGCACAGGTTCGAGGGCCGCTGCTCGGCCCGTACGTGGCTGCTGGCCATCGCGCGTCGTGCGGTGGTCGACAGCCTTCGGTACGCCGCCACCCGGCCGCGCCTGTCCGACGTGTCGGACTGGCGGCTGGCGATCGAACGGGCCCAGCCGCGTGGCCTGCCCGGCTTCGACGACGGGGTCGTGCTCCTCGACCTGCTGGCCGCGCTGCCCGACGAGCGGCGTGAGGCGTTCGTCCTCACGCAGCTGATGGGGTTGCCCTACGCGGAGGCGGCCGAGCTGTGCGGCTGCCCCGTAGGAACGGTCCGCTCCCGGGTGGCCCGCGCCCGGGCCACCCTCATCGGCCGGCTCGCCGAGGCCGAATCACTCGCCGGGGCCGAAGCAGTCGGCGCGACCGACGCACTGGCCGGGACCGGCCTGCTCCCCGAGGCCGAGGAACCGGCCGCCGCCCTGGCCGCCTGACGGCGTGACGGCGTGACTGAAGGGGGTACCGGCAAGGTGTGCCGGTACCCCCTGGGTGAGACCTGCCCGATCAGTTCATGGCGTCGGCCCGACGCTCACACGTTCCGCCGGTACTGCCCGCCGACCTCGAAGAAGGACTCGGTGATCTGCCGCAGCGAACAGACCCGGGCGGCGTCCATGAGGACCTCGAAGACGTTGTCGCCGTTGATGGCCGCTTCCTTCAGGCGGGTGATCGCCAGCGCGGCCTCCTCCCCGTGCGCGCTCTGGAAGTCGCGGACACGCGCCAGCTGCGACTCCTTCTCCGTCTGTGTGGCGCGGGCGAGTTCGACCTCCCCGGCCGGGGCGTCGCCGCCGGGCCGGCGGAAGGTGTTCACACCGATGATCGGCAGCGAGCCGTCGTGCTTGCGCTGCTCGTACAGCATCGACTCGTCCTGGATACGGCCGCGCTGATAGCCGGTCTCCATGGCGCCGAGCACACCGCCGCGCTCGTTGATCCGGTCGAACTCGGCCAGTACGGCCTGCTCCACCAGGTCGGTGAGCTGGTCGATGACGAAGGAACCCTGCAGCGGGTTCTCGTTCATCGCCAGGCCCCACTCGCGGTTGATGATGAGCTGGATCGCCAGGGCCCGGCGCACCGACTCCTCGGACGGGGTGGTGACGGCCTCGTCGTAGGCGTTGGTGTGCAGCGAGCTGGCGTTGTCGTAGATGGCGGTCAGCGCCTGCAGCGTGGTGCGGATGTCGTTGAAGTCCATCTCCTGGGCGTGCAGGGAGCGGCCGGAAGTCTGGACGTGGTACTTCATCTTCTGCGAACGCTCGTTGGCGCCGTACCTCTCCTTCATCGCGACGGCCCAGATCCGGCGGGCGACCCGGCCGAGGACCGAGTACTCCGGGTCCATGCCGTTGGAGAAGAAGAACGACAGGTTCGGCGCGAAGTCGTCGATGCTCATCCCGCGGGCCAGGTAGGCCTCGACGTAGGTGAAGCCGTTGGCGAGGGTGAACGCGAGCTGGCTGATGGGGTTCGCGCCGGCTTCGGCGATGTGGTAGCCGGAGATGGACACCGAGTAGAAGTTGCGGACCTGGTTGGTGATGAACCACTCCTGGATGTCGGCCATCATCCGCAGGGAGAACTCGGTGGAGAACAGGCAGGTGTTCTGGCCCTGGTCCTCCTTCAGGATGTCGGCCTGCACCGTGCCGCGCACGGTCGCCAGCGCGTGCGCGCGCAGGCCGGCCGCCTCCTCGGCGGAGGGGGCGCGGCCCTCGGCGGCGGTGAACTTCTCGGTCTGCTGGTCGATGACGGTGTTGAGGAAGAACGCCAGCACGGTGGGCGCCGGGCCGTTGATCGTCATCGACACCGAGGTCGTCGGCGCGACCAGGTCGAAGCCGTCGTACAGCGCCTTCATGTCCTCCAGGGTCGCGACCGAGACACCGGAGGTACCGACCTTGCCGTAGATGTCGGGACGCTCGTCGGGGTCGCGGCCGTAGAGGGTCACCGAGTCGAACGCGGTCGACAGCCGGGTGGCCGGCTGGCCCTCGGACAGCAGCTTGAAGCGCCGGTTGGTACGGAACGGGTCGCCCTCGCCTGCGAACATCCGGGCCGGGTCCTCACCGTCGCGCTTGAACGGGAACACTCCGGCGGTGAACGGGAAACGGCCGGGCAGGTTCTCCCGCCGCCAGAACCGCACCAGTTCTCCGTGGTCGGTGAAGCCCGGCAGCGCCACGCGCGGAACCTTGTTGCCCGACAGGGACTCGCGGGTCAGCTTGGTGCGGATCTCCTTGTCCCGGATCCTCACGATCTGCTCGTCGCCGGAGTAGGCCTCCACGACTGCGGGCCAGTTCTCGATCTGCTCCGTGACGTCGGCCGGAAGCCGCGTACGGGCGGGGTCGAGCAGCGACTCCACGTTCCCGGCCTCGGAGCCGGCTCCGAGGAGCTCGTTCCTCACCGCCTCCAGCCGCTCCACACGCCGTGCCGCCTCGGCGAGCCGCTCTGTCTCGGCGTGGTACTTGCGGATCGTCTCGGTGATCTCGGCGAGGTAGCGCACCCGGTCCGCGGGCACCACCTGCCGGATTCCGGACGAATGGCGTACGTCCACCTGCGGCAGCGCGCCTTCCGCGACCGGCAGCCCCTGCTCGTGCAGGACGGTCTTCAGGTGCTGGTGCAGCGCGGTCACGCCGTCGTCGTTGAACGTCGCCGCGGAGGTGCCGAACACCGGCATGTCCTCGGGCTTCATGCCGAACGCCTCGCGGTTGCGCACCAGTTGGCGGCCCACGTCGCGCATCGCGTCCTTCGCGCCGCGCCGTTCGAACTTGTTGATGGCGACCACGTCGGCGAAGTCGAGCATGTCGATCTTCTCCAGCTGCGAGGCGGCGCCGAACTCCGGCGTCATCACGTACAGCGAGGCGTCGACGTACGGCACGATCGCCGCGTCCCCCTGGCCGATACCCGGCGTCTCCACGATGACCAGGTCGAAGCCGGCCGCCTTGACGACGTCGATCACGTCGTTCAGGTGCTCCGGCAGCTCGTGGCTGCCGCGGGTGGCGAGACTCCGGAAGAGGACCTGGTCCCCGTCGAGGGAGTTCATCCGGATCCGGTCGCCGAGCAGTGCTCCGCCACCACGGCGGCGGGTCGGGTCGACGGCGATCACCGCGATCCGCAGCTTGCCGCGCTGGTCGAGGTGGAACCGGCGCACCAACTCGTCGGTCAGCGAGGACTTGCCGGAGCCGCCGGTGCCGGTGATGCCCAGGGTCGGCGTGACCCGCTCCGCGGCGGCGGAGCGCACCCGCTCCAGCAGCTCCGCGGGCAGCTTGCCCAGTTCGGCGCCGGTGATGGCGCGGGCGATGGCGAACCGGTCGCCGGCGAGCAGGGCGGTGGCGTCGGCGGGCCTGCTGTCCCAGAGGTCGAAGTCGCAGTCCTTGATGACGGAGTTGACCATTCCGGCGAGGCCCATGCGCTGGCCGTCCTCGGGGGAGAAGATGGTCACTCCGCTCGCGCGCAGCCGGGTGATCTCCTCCGGCACGATCACACCACCGCCGCCCCCGACCACCCGGATGTGGCCTGCTCCCTGCCGGCGCAGTGATTCGACCAGGTACTCGAAGTACTCCACGTGTCCGCCCTGGTAGGACGAGACCGCCACGCCGTGCACGTCCTCCTCGAGCGCCGCGTCCACCACTTCCTGCACCGACCGGTTGTGCCCGAGGTGGATCACCTCGGCGCCCTGGGACTGGAAGATCCGCCGCATGATGTTGATCGACGCGTCGTGTCCGTCGAAGAGGGCCGAGGCCGTGACCAGCCGGACGGGGTGCACGGGTCGGTGCAGATCACTCATGGGGGGCCTTCCCAAGCACATCGGAAGAGTTCGGAAGAGTACTCACACCGAAGATAGTAGGACGTCCTAGTACTTTGCGGGGAGGCGGTGTGACCGGAAGCGCGGAAGAGGATGGAGCGGGCGGCTTGCGTCGAGGGCCCGGTGTGCGCTCAGTGCCCCTGTGCGACCTGGTGCAGCACGGTGTGCGCCTGGAGCAGCGACGGTCCGTACCAGGTGATCAGCCGGCCGCTCACCAGGCGTGTCGGGGCCTGGCGGAAGGCCTCGGGGCCGTCCTGCCCGCTGAACGTGTACGGCTCGTCGGGCAGCAGTACGAAGTCCACGTCCGGCCGGTCGATCCGCTCCAGCGCCATGTGCGGATAGCGGTCCGCGTGCGCGGCGAACGCGTTGGCGAGACCGGCCCGGCGCAGCAGGTCGCCGGTGAAGGTGGAGCTGCCGACCACCATCCAGGGATCCCGCCAGATCGGCACCGCCACGGTCGCGGCGACGTCGGGCAGAGGACCGGACCACAGGGTCCGAGCCTCGCTGAGCCAGTCAGGGACGGGGTCCCTCAGGGCCTCGACGAACATCCGTTCGAGCGAGGTCAGGGCCTGGGGGAGAGTCTCGATGACGGTCACCCACACCGGCACCCCCGCGGCGCGCAGCCGGGTGACGTCGAGCTCGCGGTTCTCCTCCTTGTTGGCGATCACGAGATCCGGCCGCAGCCCGGCGATCGCCGCGCGGTCCGGGTTCTTGGTGCCGCGCACCCGTGTCACGTCGAGGTCGCCGGGGTGGGTGCACCAGTCGGTCGCCCCGACGAGGACGTCCGGCCGGCTGTGCGCGATCGCCTCCGTCAGCGACGGCACGAGTGACACCACCCGCCGTGGCGGGCGGGGGAGGGGGACGACGGTTCCCAAGTCGTCGAGCGGCGGCGCCATGACGGTCTCCGTGGGTGTGCTGTACGTGGGACAGGTGCGCGGACGGGTACCAGGGCGTCCTGGGTCCTGGTGTCCCGTGGACGCCCCTGTCTCTGTCCCCGCGGCTGCCCGTGCGTGCCGACACGTACTCGGCCACCGCCCCTCGGCCGCTCAGAGCCAGTCCCGCTTCTTGAAGATGACGTACAGGCTGGTGCAGACGACCGCCATCAGGGCGACCGCGAAGGGGTATCCGAGTGCCCAGTGCAACTCCGGCATGTGCGTGAAGTTCATGCCGTAGATCGTGCCGACGAGAGTCGGGGCGAAGAGGATGGCGGCCCAGGACGAGATCTTCTTGATCTCCTCGTTCTGCTCGAAGCCCGCCTCCGCCAACGCCCGCATCTCCGCGTTCTGTTGCTGGGTCACCAGCGTCGCGTTGACGGTGAGGATGTCGGTGAGGGCCTGGCGGAAACCGTCCACGCGTTCGCTGGTGTGCGTGACATGGTCGGCGACGTCGCGGAGGTAGCGCTGGAGCTCCTCGTCGGTGCCGTACTTGGCGAAGCCCGCCATCAGCCCGTGCAGCATGCCGACCAGGGGGCGGGTGGCGCGCTGGAACTCGACCATCTCGCGGGAGAGTTCGTAGATGCGGCGTGAGACCCAGGGGTCGCCGCCGAAGACCTCGGTCTCGATCTCGTCGATGTCGTTCTGGACACCGGAGACGACCGGCGCGTAGCCGTCCACGACCGCGTCGAGGATGGCGTACAGCACCGCCTCGGGGCCGAGATTCAGGAGCTCCGGGGTCTCCTCCATGCGGCGGCGCACGGCGGAGAGGTCGGGAGCGGCGCCGTGCCGGACGGTGATGAGGAAGTCGGGGCCGAGGAACACGTGCAGTTCGCCGAAGTCGACCTCCTCGGACGCGTCGAGGTAGCGGGCGGCGCGCAGGACGACGAAGAGCGTCTCGCCGTACCGTTCCAGCTTGGGCCGCTGATGCGCCTCCATCGCGTCCTCGACGGCGAGCGGATGGAGGTCGAACTCGGCCGCCAGGGTGAGGATCTCGTTCTCCGTGGGGCGGGCCAGACCGATCCACGCCATGCCGTCCGGCTGGTCGCGCAGCTCACGGAAGGTGTCCGCGAGGGAAGCGGGGGTCGCGACGCGCACGCCGTCGCGGTAGAGAGCCGCCTGTACGACGCTGCCGGACTCCGCGGCGTCCGTTTTCGCGTCGGCCGGGGCGGGGCCGGGTGCCGGGGGTTCCGACGGCGCGGCGGGGGGCATGGCCACCGCGCGTCGCCACATCGACTTCCGGTTGCCCTTGGTGACGGGTACGGGGCGGGCTCGGCGCTCCGGCATCGCGGCTGCCTCCGTGTCGAACGTGTCGCGTGCCTGTTCGCACGCCTGTCTTACCGATCACGGGCAGGATATACGGGTCAAATGGCCGGAGCGGCTGAGCGGCGGGGAGCGGAAGGGGAAGGAGAGGGGGAGGGCCTTGGGGGCGGGATCACCATGGGGGAGGGAACGGCCGGGCTTGCGGACAGAGGGTGTCCGCAAGCCCCGGTAGCGTGCGGAGCATGACGAAGACCTCGACCGCTCCCGTACTGAGCGTCCGTGAACTGAACCGTGCGACCCTCGCCCGGCAGTTGCTCCTGCGCCGGGCCGCCCTGTCCGCGAAGGACGCCGTCGAGCACCTCGTCGGTCTCCAGGCGCAGAACGTGAAGCCCCCGTACCTCGCGCTCGCCGCCCGCCTGGAGGGCTTCACGCCCGAGGAGCTCTCGGCCGCCATGGAGGCGCGAGAGGTCGTCCGCATCGTCACCATGCGGTCAACCATCCACACCCACACCGCCGACGACTGCCTGACGCTGCGTCCGCTCGTACAGGCCGCCCGGGAAAGGGAGTTGTACGGCTTCCGCAAAGGGCTCACCGGAGTGGACCTCGACCGGCTCGCCGCGATCAGCCGGGAGCTGGTCGAGGCCGAGCCGCGCACGATGAAGCAGCTTCGGGAGGCGCTGCTCACCGAGTGGCCAAACGCCGATCCGCAGGCCCTGGCGATCGCCGCCCGCTGCCGGCTGCCCCTCGTCCAGGTCACCCCGCGCGGACTGTGGGGCCGCAGCGGCCAGGTCGCGCTCACCACCGCCGAGCACTGGCTCGGCAGGCGGGCCGAACCGGTTCCCGCCCCCGACGCCACCGTCCTGCGCTACCTCGCCGCCTTCGGTCCCGCCTCCGTCAAGGACATGCAGACCTGGGCCGGCCTGACCCGGCTGCGCGAGGCCTTCGAACGGCTGCGGCCCCAGCTGGTCACCTTCGTCGACGAGCACGGTGTCGAGCTCTTCGACCTGCCGGACGCGCCCCGCCCGGACGCGGACACCCCGGCGCCGGTGCGCCTGCTGCCCGAGTTCGACAACCTGCTCCTCTCGCACGCCGACCGCTCCCGGGTGGTGTCCACCGACTACAAGGGCCGTACCTGGCAGGGCAACCAGGCGTACTGCACCCTGCTCGTCGACGGGTTCCTGGCGGGCCTGTGGCGGCTGGAGGAGACCGGCGACCGGGCCGTGCTCACCGTCGAGCCCTTCGGCACGCTCACCGAGCGGCAGCGCGAGGAGGTGACCGAGGAGGCGGCGCGCATGCTCGCGATGCTGAGCGGTGCGCCCTCGTACGACATCCGGTTCGGCACCGTCGTACGAGGCTGACGAAGCCGAGGGGCGGATGTGGGGAGGCGAGGCTGTCCGGCGGTGAGGCGGTCCGATGCGGCCGGGCATGTGGATAGGGGGCGTTGCGGGCCGCTCGTGGAGGCCCGCAACGCCCCCTGGCTCTACCTGAGTCGCGCTCAGGGAGTACTCGGGGTGGATCCCTCGGACTAGGAGTTGACCTGCGCCGTCACGAGGCTGGAGAACGTCGTCAGGCGGGTGTAGACGCCCGGGTAGCCGGCGTCCGCGCAGCCGTAGCCCCACGAGGTGATGCCGGCGAGCTTGCCGCCGATGATGAGCGGGCCGCCGCTGTCGCCCTGGCAGGTGTCCACGCCGCCGGAGGTGTAGCCCGCGCAGACCATGTCGGAGGCGATGTACGACGAGCCGTACGCCGAGGAGCAGGTGGAGTTGGACACGGTCGGAACCGTGGCCGTACGCAGCTGGTTGGAGGACGAGCCGCCCGAGCTGGTGGTGCCCCAGCCGAGGATGCGGGCGGTGGTGCCGGCCGTGTAGAGGCTGGTCTCGGAGGCGGAGACGTAGCTGATCGGCGTGTACGGCATGGACGACGACAGGGTCAGGACGGCGACGTCGTCGCCCTCCTCGGCGTCCGTGTAGCTGGGGTTGATCCATATCTTGCTGACCTGGGCGACGGTGCCGTTGGTGCCGTTGCGGTACGTACGGCCGCCCACGACGCGGATACCGCTCGGGGTCTCGCCGACCATGCAGTGGGCCGCGGTGACCACCTTGGTGGCCGACACGAGGGTGCCGCCGCAGAACTGGCTCTGCGAGGCGGTGGTGATCTGCATGACGTACGGGTACGCGGCGGCCGTGGTCGTCGAACCGCCGACGATGGGCTGGGGAGCGGCAGTTGCGGTGGTCGCGCCGAGAAGACAGGTCGTCGCCGCGGCGGCGACCGCCGCGGTGACGGCGGCGGCCTTCTTGGCAAGGGTGAGCCCGAACATGGATCTCCTCAGGAGTGCCGGTGGGGGGATGCACTGTGGGGTGGTGCGACGGCCTGCGGGGCGGGTCTCACGCTAGGAGTTGAGCGGGGGTCTGCCCAATGAGGGAACTCCCTGCGGCAGTTACCGAGGGATAACCCTCGGTCATCTTCTTGGGCTGGCCTGGCGGCCGGCTGGTTGGGGGTTGTGTGTCCGGTGGCCGCCGGTGGGGGCTTGTCGCGCCGTTCCCCGCGCCCCTGAAGGCAAAAGATTGCGCCGTTCCCCGCGCCCCTGAAAAGCGACAAGACTGCGCCGTTCCCCGCGCCCCTTGAATGCCTAAGGATTGCGTCGTTCCCCGCACCCCCAGGGGGTCCGCAGCTGGGGGCGCGGGGAACGGCGTCAGGCGGTCAAGTGCCTGTCAAGGGGCGGGTGTTCAGTCTCCTCGGTGTTGGCCTGCTGCCAGTCTTACTATGTCCACCCGGGAGCGGATGCCCAGTTTTCGGTAGACGCGGGTGAGGGTCGCCTCGACCGTCTTCACGCTGATGAACAGGCGTGCGGCGATCTCGCGGTTCGTGGCGCCCTCCAGGACGAGCGCCGCGACCTGACGTTCCGTCGAGGCCAGCCGGTCGAGATGCGGCAGCACCGACTCGGGGGCCGTCGGCGCGGAGACGGCGGTGGAGGCGGGGGCCGAGGCCGCCGCCGAGATCGCCTCCAGTTGGCGCAGCCACGGCATCGCCCTGCAGCGCCGGAACAGCCGCGCCGCCTCGTCGTACGAGCCCCGCCCCGACTGCTCCGCGCGCAGCCGGGCCAGCGCGAAGGCGGCCCGCGCCTCTTCGAGTCCGTAGCCGAGCTGCGCCAGCCGGTCCTGCGCTGACGTCAACTGCCGCTCAGCCGCCTCGTGTTGACCGGTCGCGGCCTTCACCAGGGCCTCGGCCCGGTCCAGTACGGCCAGAACGCTCGCCCGCCGCAGCCGGACCGCGTGCTCGCGCGTCGCGGTGATGACGTCCTGCGCCTCCGCCGGTTCGCCGATGAGGACGAGCGCCTCGGCGAGGTCGCCGTGCCAACGGCCGCGCGCAGGGTCGGAGATGCCGAGCCCCTGCTCCAACTCCCGCGCCCTGCGCAGGGAGTGGACCGTGCCGGCGGCGTCCCCGGCCACCAGCTGCGCGTGTCCGAGCGCCCCCAGGGCTCGCGAGAGGTAGATCAGGTCGCCGTCGTCCTCGGCGCGGCGCACCGCGTCGCCTGCCAGCACGAGCGCCCGGTGCACATCGCCGCCCGCGGCCTCGGCGAGCGAGGTGAACATGTTGCCCGCGGCCTCGCCGATGCCGGTGTCCCGGGCGAGCCGCAGACTCTCGTGGGCGAGGTCGAGCGCCCGCCCGCAGTGCCCGGACCGCAGTTCGGTCTCGGCGAGCCCGCGCAGGAAGTGCACCTCGCTCTCGACGATGCCGCGCCTGCGGACCTCGCCGAGCAGCCGGGTGATCGAGACCCGGGCGTCGGTGAGCTGGTCGCTCATGATCAGCCAGCGGAAACGGGTGGCGCCCGCGCCGTTGTGGTCGCAGGCCACCCGCAGGTCCTGCGGTTCCGCGAGGGCCTTCTCCAGCGTCACCGGGGCCGCGGGGTGACCCATCAGGGTCTCCATCTGGGCCTGGAAGGACAGGGCGAGCAGTTCCGTGCTGCGGTCGCCCGCCGTGGCCGCCAGTCGGGCCGCGCGGGCCGCCTCCTCGCGGCCCTTGCCCATCGCGCCCTCCACCAGCAGCGCCCGCCACGCCAGTTGGTAGCGGACCAGAGCCAGCAGCCGCGGATCCTCGCCCGCGTCCGCGAGGGCCTGCGGGAACACCGCCTCGACGTCGGCCATCGCCTGCCCGGCCGAGTCGATCACGACCATCCAGGCACGCACCCGGACCGCCGGGTCCGTCGCCCGTTCCAGGACGTCACGGGCCACCTCGCGGGCCAGGTCGATCTCGCCGGAGGTCAGCGCGTCCTCGGCGGACCGCAACCGCCGCTCGTCCGCGCCGGGCCTGCCGTCCGCCGGGGTGTGCCGGGCGGCGAGCAGCCCGAGCTGGGCCGCGACCGAGGGCGCGCCGCGGTCCCGGGCCAGTGCCGCCGCCTCGGAGAGCCGGGCCGCGACCTGCTCGTCGGTGCCGGTGGTGGCCAGCGCGAGATGCCGGGCCCGCTCGATCGGCTCGGAGGCGGCCGTGGACAGGGCGGCATGGGCGGCCCGCCGTTCCTGCGGTGTCGCCTGGGCGTACAGCGCGGCCGAGACGAGGGGATGCGCGAACCGCACGGCACCCTCCTGGCCGTCCGGGCCCTGACCGTCCTGGCCCTGGGCCGCGACCAGCCCGAGCGAGGCCGCGAGGGCGATCTCCGACTCCGCGTTCGTACGGCCCGCGGACCCCAGCAAAGACTGGGTGGGGCGGGCCCCCGCGCTCGCCACGAGAAGCGTCTGCCGGGCCTCGGCGGACAGCAGCTCCAGACGGCTGAGCACGAGGGCACGCAGCGAGGTCGGCACGGGCAGCGGCTCGCCGGGCCGGGGCGGCGTCGGGCTCTCGGCCAGGGCACGGCCGAGCTCCAGCGCGAACAGGGGGTTGCCGCCGCTGGTGTGGTGGATGTCCCGCAGGGTCGAGCGGCGCAGACCGGTGTATCCGCGGACGCCGAGCAGCTCGGAGGTCTGCGGCCGGGACAGCGGGGGAAGCCTCAATGCGAGCGTCTCCGGCGGATACGCGCGTAGATACGGGTCGTGCTCCTGCTCCTTCGGTTCCGTCCCGGTACGCACCGCGCCGAGCATCCGCACCGGCATGCCGCCCAGGCGGCGGGCGGCGAACGCCAGCAGCTCGGCGCTCGGCGCGTCCAGCCACTGCAGATCGTCGGCGACCAGGAGGACGGGCCCCTTGGCCGCCAGCGCGCGCAGCACCGACAGCACGGCGAGCCGTAGCGCCAGGCCGTCCTGGTGCTGGGACGACTCGGCGCGCCCGGTGAGCGCCGCTTCGAGCGCGGCCTGCTGCGGTGCGGGCAGCGCGTCCGCGACCTCGCCGGCGACCAGGCCGAGCAGATCGACCAGCGCCAGGAAGGGGAGATGCGATTCGGACTCGGTGGCCGCGCAGCGCAACACGGTCCGGGCCGATTCGGCGTATTCCCCAGTAATTGCCCGCAGGACGGTCGACTTTCCTATTCCGGGCGGACCGTGCAAGAGGAGGCTGCCCCCTCTGGAGAGCTGGCCACGTGCTCGTACGAGCAGTTCCTCCCGCCCGATGACCTGCTCGGAACGGGGTCTGACAGGCTCTTCGAAATCCCGTCGCACGCGCACCGCTCCCTTCAAGTCGTGTCCGGATCAATATTATGCAAAGAGGCCCTGAATTTCGGGGGGTTGCACCGTGAGGGAAATAACAGGGATTCGGTATACGAGATTTCACCGCGCCTGTACATGTATAGGACGCGCGGAGAGGTACGGACCTTCACGGCAGCAGCCCCGCCCGCCGCGCCGCCACCACGGCCTCCAGTCGCGTGTGCGCGCCCAGCTTGCGCATCGCCGACCGCAGATAGGCCTTCACCGTCTCCGTGCGCAGCCCGAGCCGGTCCCCGGTGGCCGCGTTGGTCCCGCCGACGGCCACACAGGTGAGAACGTCCAGCTCACGCGGGGTGAGCCGGACCCGCCCCGCCGACTGCGCCGAGCCGGAGGACCGCGCAGGTCCTGGTGAGGCCGCCAGCGTTTCGCACACCGAGAGCAGCTCGGCCCGCAGCACCGGGTCCACGACGCGCGGAGCCAGCGTCCGCAGTGCCCCGTGCGCCTCCCGGAGCCGCTCCCAGGCCGCGCCCTGAGCCCCTTGCGCCCCCGTGTGCCTCACTGAACCCCCGGCCGCCTCCGGCAGGCGCGCCGCCGCCAGCAGGTCGTACGCCTCGTCCCGTACGACCAGTGACTGCTCCACGTCCCGGGCCGCCTCCACCGCCGCGGACAGGGTCCGGTCGCCCAGGGGCCGGGCCGAGCGCAGGGCGCCGTACAGGACACCGCGCACCCGGCGGCGTACGACGACGGGCACCGCGAGGACGGACCTCAGGCCCTCCGCGGCGACCGCGACGTCGTACTCGTGGCTGATCCGCCGGGACGAGGAGTAGTCCGTCACGGCGCACGGCCGGGCGAGGGCGACCGCCTTGCCGCCCAGACCGTTGCCCGACGACACCGCCAGCGCGCTCAGGGCGGCCGTCGTCGTGCCGTTCAGCTCGCTGATACGGACCTGGGCGCGGCCCGGCTCGACCAGCCCGCCGAACGCGACGGCCAGACCCGTCTCCCGCCGCAGCCGCATCAGCGCGCCGCGCATCTCCACCGCATCGGCGGCACCAGTTGCCACGTGCCCGTCCCTTCTCCGTCACGGACCCCCCGTCCGGGGGTAGTGAGATCCGCATCACGGATTACACGATGTGAGAGAGCCGCCCGGCAATGGTCCGGGACCGAGGAGGACAGATGACGACGCCGCCGACGACGCCGACGGAGAGCTTCCGCAGCGCACGGGACTTCCTGCTGGAGCACCGCGAGGACTACATCACGGCCTACGAGGGTTTCTCCTGGCCCCGCCCGGAGTACTTCAACTGGGCACTCGACTGGTTCGACGTCATCGCGGCCGGCAACGACCGGACCGCCCTGCACATCGTCGAGGAGGACGGCCGGGAGACGAAGCTGTCCTTCGCCGAACTCTCCGGCCGCTCCGACCGGGCCGCCGCCTGGCTGCGCGAGCTGGGTGTCCGCGCCGGCGACCGCGTCCTGGTCATGCTCGGCAACCAGGCCGAGCTGTGGGAGACCGCACTGGCCGCGATGAAGCTGCGCGCCGTGGTCATCCCCGCGACCCCCCTCCTGGGCCCGGCCGACCTGCGCGACCGTGTCGAGCGGGGTCAGGTCCGGCATGTCATCGTGCGCGCCGAGGACACGGCCAAGTTCGACGAGGTGCCCGGCGACTACACACGTATCGCCGTCGGAGCCGTCGGAGCCGTCGGAGCGGTGGGAGCCGTTGGGGGCGTCGGGGGTGAACGCGCGGGCTGGCGGGCGTACGAGGACGTCCGGGGCCGTGACTTCGGACCCTTCGTGCCGGACGGGCCGACCCGGGCCGACGACCCGCTGATGCTGTACTTCACCTCGGGCACCACCGCCCGCCCCAAACTCGTCGAGCACACCCATGTGTCGTACCCCGTCGGCCATCTGGCGACCATGTACTGGATCGGTCTCAAGCCGGGTGACGTGCATCTGAACATCGCCTCGCCCGGCTGGGCCAAGCACGCCTGGTCGAACCTCTTCGCCCCCTGGAACGCGGAGGCGACCGTCTTCATCCACAACTACACGCGCTTCGACGCGAGCCGGCTGATGGCGGAGATCGACCGGGTCGGCGTGACGACGTTCTGCGCGCCGCCCACCGTGTGGCGCATGCTCATCCAGGCCGACCTGAGCCGCCTCGGCACACCCCCGCGCGAGGCCGTCGCCGCCGGTGAACCGCTCAACCCCGAGGTCATCGAGCAGGTGCGCCGGGCCTGGGGGGTCACGATCAGGGACGGCTTCGGGCAGACCGAGACGGCCGTCCAGGTGTCCAACAGCCCCGGCCAGGCACTGAAGACGGGGTCGATGGGGCGCCCGAGCCCGGGCTACCGCGTCGAGCTGCTCGACCCGGTGACGGGCGCCCCCGGCGCGGCGGAGGGCGAGATCGCGCTCGACCTGTCCGTGCGGCCCGTCGGCGTGATGACCGGCTACCACGGCGACCCGGACCGCACGGCCGAGTCGATGGCGGGCGGCTACTACCGCACCGGTGACATCGGCGCGCGTGATGCCGACGGCTACATCACGTACGTGGGCCGGAGCGACGACGTCTTCAAGGCCAGCGACTACAAGATCAGCCCCTTCGAGCTGGAGAGCGCGCTCCTGGAGCACGAGGCCGTCGCGGAGGCGGCCGTCGTGCCCGCGCCGGACGAGCTGCGGCTCGCCGTCCCGAAGGCGTACATCGTGCCTGCCGAGGGCTGGGAGCCCGGACCCGGCACCGCGAAGGTGCTCTTCGAGCACTCGCGCACCGTGCTCGCCCCGTACAAGCGCATCCGCCGGCTGGAGTTCGGCGAGCTGCCCAAGACCGTGTCCGGGAAGATCCGGCGGATCGAGCTGCGCGAGGCCACGGCCGCGGGCTCCGACGCCGAGTACCGCGAGGAGGACTTCCGGTGACCGAACCGACGCGCCCACAGACACCGCCCACCGAACCGCCGCACGAGCAACCGGCACACGTACAACTCCCGGACGCGCAGTCGTACGCGCACGGGACGAGCGGTACCGCCCTGCTCGGGGACACGATCGGGGGCAACCTGGAGCGGGCGGTGGGCCGTTGGCCGGACCGTGAGGTGCTCGTCGACGTGCCGTCGGGCCGGCGCTGGACGTACGCCCGGTTCGCCGCGGACGTCGACCGGCTGGCGTGCGCGCTGCTCGCGAGCGGCGTCGTCAAGGGCGACCGGGTGGGCATCTGGGCGGTCAACTGCCCCGAGTGGGTGCTCGTCCAGTACGCCACCGCCCGCATCGGCGCCGTCATGGTGAACATCAACCCGGCCTACCGCACCCACGAGGTCGAGTACGTCCTGAAGCAGGCCGGGATCTCCCTCCTGTTCGCCTCCCTCAGCCACAGGACGAGCGACTACCGGGCGATGGTCGGCCAAGTGCGGGGCAAGTGCCCCGAGCTCAGGGAGACCGTGTACGTCGGCGACCCGAGCTGGGAGGAACTGCTCGGCCGGGCCACGCCCGAACTGCACGAGCGACTGACGGCGATCGCCCGCGAACTGTCCTGCGACGACCCGATCAACATCCAGTACACCTCGGGCACCACGGGATTCCCCAAGGGCGCGACCCTCTCCCACCACAACATCCTCAACAACGGCTATTTCGTGGGCGAGTCGATCGCCTACACAGAACAGGACCGCATCTGCGTACCCGTGCCCTTCTACCACTGCTTCGGCATGGTGATGGGCAATCTCGCCGCCACCTCGCACGGCGCGTGCATCGTCGTCCCCGCGCCCTCCTTCGACCCCGCGGCGACGCTCCGGGCGGTGCAGGAGGAGCACTGCACCTCGCTGTACGGCGTGCCGACCATGTTCATCGCGGAGCTGAACCTCCCGGACTTCGCGGCGTACGACCTCTCCTCCCTGCGGACCGGCATCATGGCGGGCTCGCCCTGCCCGGTCGAGGTGATGAAACGGGTCGTCTCCGAGATGCACATGGCGGAGGTGTCCATCTGCTACGGCATGACCGAGACCTCGCCCGTGTCCCTCCAGACGCGGCGCGACGACGACCTGGAACACCGCACCGGCACCGTCGGACGCGTCCTGCCGCACATCGAGGTCAAGGTCGTCGACCCGGCGACCGGCGTGACCCTGCCGCGCGGCTCCTCCGGCGAACTGTGCACCCGGGGCTACAGCGTGATGCTCGGCTACTGGGACGAGCCCGAGAGGACCGCCGAGGCCGTCGACGCCGGCCGGTGGATGCACACCGGCGACCTCGCGGTGATGCTCGACGACGGATACGTACAGATCGTCGGCCGGATCAAGGACATGATCATCCGGGGTGGCGAGAACATCTACCCGCGCGAGATCGAGGAGTTCCTGTACGCGCACCCGAAGATCGCCGACGTCCAGGTGGTCGGCGTGGCCCACGAGCGGTACGGCGAGGAGGTGCTCGCCTGCGTCATCCCGCGCGACCCCGCCGACCCGCCGGAGCTGGAGGAGCTGCGGGCCTTCTGCGAGGGGCGGCTGGCGCACTACAAGGTGCCCAGCCGGCTGCGGATCATGGAGTCCTTCCCGATGACGGTGTCCGGGAAGGTGCGCAAGATCGAGCTGCGGGAGAAGTTCGCGGAACACGACCGCAAAGGCCCCTGAACTGCCTGCTCATGCTCTTTGGGTATGCCTCTGACCACTGCACCGGAAGTCCCGGCGTGCTCCCGACCGCCCCCTGAATACCCCCACGCGCTCACTCACACGTGTCTCGAACAGCCTGTTTGCCGCCGCCGCGAGGACTACAACAGGTCACTTCGGCAGTCACGTGACCGAGGGGTCCGACGGGGGAGCGGTGAGGATGCGAGTCGGATGGCACAGTGCGCAGGCGCGCAGACGCCTGTGGTTCGCCGTGTGCGCGGTGGCCCTCGCGGCGCTGGCCGCGATCCTGCGGTTCTGGTGGCAGGACTCCGCCACCGCGGGGGTCCTGCTGACGGCACTCGGCGCCTTCATGTCGGTGGCGGCGCTGATGGCGGACGTACTGCGCGGCGACACCGCCCCCCGGCCGGACGGCGACGGGGCGCACCGGCGCCGGGCCGTCGAGGAACTGGCCGAGGCCGTACGGGACCAGTGGGCGGCCGAGGCGCGGCTGCGGCGCCTCCAGGACCCGGTGCCGCTGGAGGTGGACTGGTCCCTCGCGGACCGCCGCCTGGCCGACCATCCGCACAACATCCCGTCCGGTGCCGTGCTGCCGGGCCCCCGTGCGGGCGGCGGTCCGCGAGGGACCGCGGGCCCGGCAGCCCCGCCGCCCGGCCCTCGTGTCGTCGTCCTGGGCGGGCCCGGCTCGGGCAAGAGCGTGCTGGCGATGCGCTACGTCCTCGGCCGCCTCGCGGCGCGCCAGGAGGGCGGCCCCGTCCCGGTGATCTTCCCGCTCGCCTCGTGGGATCCCCTGCGCTCACCGCTGCGCGACTGGCTCGCGGACCGGCTCGCCGCCGACTACCGGCCGCTGGCCGCCCAGGCGGACGACCGGCGCACCCTGGCCCGCGTCCTGGTCGACACAGGTCTGGTGGCGCCGGTCCTCGACGGCTTCGACGAACTGCCCCGGCCCGCCTACGCGACCGCCGTGCGGCGGATCAACGCCGAACTCGACTCGGGCGCGCCGCTGATGCTGACCAGCCGGGGCGATGCCTGGACGGCCGCCGTGGACGAGGGAGACGTACTCACCGGGGCCGAGGTGGTGGAGCTGCGCCCACTGGACCTCGCGGGGGCCGGGGCCCACCTGGAACGCTCGGCGCGACCGCTGCACCCGTCGGCGGACGGCGCCCCGCGCACCGTGTGGACACCGGTGCTGCGGAAACTGGCCGAACGCCCGGACCTGCCGCTGGCGCAGACACTCACCACACCGCTGATGGTCGCCCTGGCCCGCACGGTCTACGGCGACACCTCCCGCGACCCCGCACCGCTGCTCGACCCACGGCGCTTCCCCACGGTGGCCGCGGTGGAGGGACACCTCCTGGAGGCGTTCGTACCCGCGGCGTTCGCGGACGCCGGGCCGAGAGCCGCAGCCGACGCGACACGCCGGTTCACCGTGCTCGCCCGGGGGCTGCAGCGCCGCGGCACGGGCCGGCTGGCCTGGTGGGAGCTGGAGTCGCTGGTGCCACCGACCCTCGCGGTGTACGCGCCGGGGCTGCTGGCCCTCACCGTGCTCTCCTTGTTCCTGCTGCCGGTGACCCTGGCGCGCGCGGTCGGCGATCTGGCCGGGCTGGAGAACGTGGTGTCCCTGGTCGCCCTGCTGATCGGCCAGACCCTGGGGTTCGCGTTCGGGGTCCGCTACCTGCTGCCGACCGGGTGGCACGGCAGGGACCGGCGAGGCCGGGGCCGGCCGGGCCCGGACTGGCGAGGGCCGGACCGGCGTCGCACGGACCGGCGCTTCCGGCGGCGGCAGGCGCTCGTCACGACCGGGGTGAGCGCGCTGATGTGGGCGGGGTTCGCGTACTTCGACGATCTGCGCTTCGGGTTCCGCTTCGGCGGGGTCACCGACGGCTGGATGCCGGATCTGATCGGCGGATTCCTGTTCTCGCAGCTGTTCACCCTGTTCCTCGGGATCGCGGGACTCTCCCGCCGGCCGACACCGCTCGGGCTGCCCTGGAGCGGGGGCATGAGCCGGGCGGCGGCCCGGCTGGGCGGGGCCGCGCTGGCGGTGGCCGGCACGGTCACGGCGGGCGTGGCACTGCTGGGCCGGGACGGCAGTCCGTGGACCGTGCTGCTCGGCACGACCTGCGCGGCGGCGGGCACCGCCCTGACGGTCAGCGGCACGCACCGGGGCGGACAGGACGGGGCACACACTCCGCTTGCGGGACGCGTCGCCCGCCGGTTCGTGACGGGCACGGTCAGGGGCACCGCCGCGGCGATGCTGATCGGGGTCGCCTCCTGCACGGCGGGCGGGTTCGCGGCGGTGGGCGTGACCGCGCTCAAGTCCCGTACGGCGGTGAACCTGACGGGCCAGCAGATCGACGGCTGGTACTTCTCCGAACGGGCGGGGGTACGCAGCGCCGTCACACAACGGCCGCTGGAGGGCGGGCTGCTGCTGCCCGGCGACGGAGCGCGCCCGGTGGCCTTCGCCGGGACGGCACGGCCGCCGAACTGCACGATGCCCCTGCTGCCCCGGCGCCGGTGCGTGGACTTCGTCTCACGGCGGACGGTCTTCGAGTCGCGCGACGGCGACGTGGTCGCGCTCATCACCCGGGGTGCCGGACCGGGCATGACAGCGGTCCATCCGGCGAACCTGCGCTCCGTGCTGCCGGACGAGGGCCGGGACTGGCTGACCCGGGGACCCGCGGCGGGCGTACTGGCCCGTGATCTGCCCCCGGTCCTGGTCGCGGGGCTGCTGATCGGCGTGGTGGGCGGCTGTGTGTGCGGGGTCTACCGGGCGCTGAGCGTGCCGTCGGACCTGATGCGCGCCGCGAGCCCCGGCCTCTCGCTGCGCACCGACCGGACCGCGTCGCTGACCCGGGGCGGGATGGTGGCACTGCTCGTGGCCTGCGTCTGTGTACCGGTGGTGGCGACGCCCGGCGACTGGGGCGGCCTGGTGCACCTGGGCACCCAGCTGTGGCTGCCGCTCGGCACGGCGGCGCTGGCGTTGAGCGCCTGGGGGCGTTTCCTCGTCGCGCGCGCCTGGCTGGCGGCGACCGGGCAGCTTCCGTGGCGGCTGATGGCGTTCCTGGACGAGGCGCACCAACGGGGTGTGCTGCGCCAGTCGGGGGCGGGATTCGAGTTCCGGCACCTGCGGCTCCAGGCACAGCTCGCGACGGGGCCACGGGCGGACGTGGTGGCCGCCCGCGGCTCCCTGGACGCGGACGAGGGCTCCGGCATCCACCACCGGACGCCCTGAGCCCGTCCCGGGCGAGTCCTAGACGTGCCGTCCGGGCTGTTCCATCGGCAGGTACATGCACACGCGGGGCCGGCGGTCGAGACCGTGGTCGGCCTCCCCGGCGCGGATCCTGCGCAGCCCGGGCGTGAGGTCGGGCTCCGCCAGGACGCGGAAGCCGAGACGCTCGTAGTAGGGCGCGTTCCAGGGGACCTCCGAGAACGTGGTCAGCGTGAGTCCGATCAGCCCCTCCTCCAGCGCGCGCTCGGCGGCGTACGCGATCAGGGTCCGGCCCACGCCCTGGTGCGCGGCGTCCGGGTGCACGGAGACCTGCTCGATGTGGAAGGCGCCGTCCAGGGGCTCACCGATCAGGTATCCGACGAGCCGGCCCGTGGAGTCCTCGGCGACCCAGGCGTGGCCCGACTTGCGGAAACGCTCCAGCACGTCGAGCGAGGGCGGCTCGTCGTCGGCGATCTCCGGCATGCCGAAGATGCGGAAGGGCTCACCCGCGGCACGTTCGATGTCCTGGAGCAGTGGGAGGTCGGCGGACGTGGCCGCTCTGACGGTCATGGGGTCAAGTATGCGACTGCTTCGGCGAGTTGGGTCGATCACGCGCCGGTCGCGACGAGTTCGTCGGCGAGGCTGTTCGCCGGCTGCGGGGTGCCGGTGAGGTCCAGTACGAACAGGGGGATGCCCAGGGAGTCGGCGCAGGCGCGGGCGTCCTTCTCGTAACCGGCCAGCGAGAAGTAGACGCAGCCGGCCGACTCGGTCATCGCCGTCAGCCAGAGGCACTCCACGTCCCGCAGGGAGGCCGGGCGCACGGTCGGGTCCACCTGGGCGACGATCCCGCGGGCCGCGAGTCCGATGCCGGAGGGCGGCCGCTGGTCGGCCCGCCTGATGTCCCGGTATCCGAGCCAGCGCAGATAGAGCGCGGCGGCGGTCACGGCGTCCCGGGCCGTCCGGATGGTCACCGGCTGGAACGCGGGGCGGGGCGCCGGTTCGGTGCGGGGGAGCGGGAGGGAGACGGCGGCGGGCAGACGCTGGGGCCGGGACTTCGGGGACGGGCGGTGGCCCGCATCCTCGGGAGCGCCCGCATCCTCAGGAGCGGCTTCCGGGGCCTGGCCGCTCTCGGTGCCTTCCCTGTTGTCCGGGTCGGCCACGCTCTCCCGGCCGTCCCCGCCGTCCCCGCCGTCCCCGCCGTTCCCGCCGTGCCCCTCCCTGTCGTTTGCGCAGTTCGGGCCGTCCGTACCGCAGGCGTGTGCTTCGTCGTCGGGGCCGGGATGCGCGTGGGTGCCCTCACTCCCGGTGCCCTCACGCACGGCCCCCTCCCGCCCGGCCCGTTCACGCTCGCGTTCATCGAGGACGGTCCCGGCCACCGGTACCCGCAGCACCGTTCCGCACGGGCATCCCAGTTCGGGCCGTGGCCACTGGTCCGCGCGCCCGCAGGTCCCGCAGGGGATCGTCACCCAGCCCTCGTCCCAGGTGTGGTGGGTGACGGACTCGGGGTGTGCCCGCGGATCGAGGGCAGGAGTGACCGGCGCACCGCACGCGCACGGGTACGTCGGCGCCGCATAGACATGCTCGCGCCGACAGGCCGGACACGTCACCGGCACGCTCTCGGCCATGACCCTCTCCACAACACGTGACACGACACAGCGGGGGGACCGCCTCTCCATCGTCCTCCGGAACTGCGCCCTCCGGCAGGGAATCGATCGGAGACCCCGTGCCAATTCCTCCGCCCCGGGCCCGCCTCCCGCTCTTGACGCCCTTCGGCCCCGCACCTACATTGCTTCCAGATAGTAGAAGTTAGTTTCCGTATTGCGGAATTTGAAGCTTCCCGCGGGGCGCGACGGGAGCCCGAATCCGACGGCCGAAGCAGGAGTACGCAATGGCTCGTATGACCGCTGCCCGCGCGGCAGTTGAGATCCTCAAGCGTGAGGGCGTCACCAACGCGTTCGGTGTCCCGGGCGCGGCGATCAACCCCTTCTATGCGGCGCTCAAGGCCTCCGGCGGCATCGGCCACACCCTTGCCCGCCATGTCGAGGGCGCCTCCCACATGGCGGAGGGTTACACCCGCACCGCGCCCGGCAACATCGGCGTCTGCATCGGGACGTCAGGGCCCGCCGGCACCGACATGATCACCGGTCTGTACTCCGCGACCGGTGACTCCGTCCCGATCCTGTGCATCACGGGACAGGCCCCGACCGCCGTGATCCACAAGGAGGACTTCCAGGCCGTCGACATCGCGTCGATCGCCAAGCCGGTGGCCAAGATGGCGGTCACCGTGCTGGAGGCCGCGCAGGTCCCGGGCGTCTTCCAGCAGGCCTTCCACCTGATGCGCTCGGCGCGTCCGGGCCCGGTCCTCATCGACCTGCCCATCGACGTCCAGCTCACGGAGATCGAGTTCGACCCGGACACGTACGAGCCGCTGCCGGTCTACAAGCCGGCCGCGACCCGTGCCCAGGTCGAGAAGGCGATCGCACTCCTGGGCGAGTCCGAGCGGCCGCTGATCGTCGCGGGCGGCGGCGTCATCAACGCCGACGCCTGTGAGCTCCTCGTGGAGTTCGCAGAGTTGACCGGTGTCCCGGTCGTCCCGACGCTCATGGGCTGGGGCATCCTGCCCGACGACCACGAGCTGAACGCGGGCATGGTGGGTCTGCAGACCTCGCACCGCTACGGCAACGCGACCTTCCTGGAGTCCGACTTCGTCCTCGGCATCGGCAACCGCTGGGCCAACCGCCACACCGGAAAGCTCGACGTCTACACGGCCGGGCGGAAGTTCGTGCACGTCGACATCGAGCCCACCCAGATCGGTAAGATCTTCGCCCCGGACTACGGCATCGCGTCCGACGCGAAGGCCGCGCTGGAGCTCTTCGTCGCGGTGGCACGGGAGTTGAAGGCCGCGGGCACGCTGCCGGACCGGTCGGCGTGGGCGCAGGCCGCCCAGGACAAGAAGGCGTCCCTCCAGCGGCGTACGCACTTCGACGACATCCCCATCAAGCCGCAGCGCGTCTACGAGGAGATGAACAAGGCCTTCGGCCCGGAGACGCGGTACGTCACCACCATCGGCCTCTCCCAGATCGCCGGCGCGCAGATGCTGCACGTCTACCGCCCCCGCCACTGGATCAACTGCGGTCAGGCGGGCCCCCTCGGCTGGACCGTCCCGGCCGCGCTCGGCGTCGCCAAGGCCGACCCCGGGGCACAGGTGGTCGCGCTCTCCGGCGACTACGACTTCCAGTTCATGATCGAGGAACTGGCCGTCGGGGCGCAGCACCGGATCCCGTACGTGCATGTGCTGGTGAACAACGCCTACCTGGGCCTCATCCGGCAGGCCCAGCGGGGGTTCGACATCGACTTCCAGGTCAATCTGGAGTTCGAGAACATCAACTCGCCCGAGCTGGGCGTGTACGGGGTCGACCACGTCAAGGTCGTCGAAGGGCTCGGCTGCAAGGCGATCCGGGTCACCGACCCGAGTGAACTGGGCGCGGCCTTCGAGCAGGCGAAGAAGCTGGCCGCCGAGTTCCAGGTGCCGGTGATCGTCGAGGCGATCCTGGAGCGCGTCACCAACATCTCGATGTCCACGACCAACGACATCGGCAACGTCGTGGAGTTCGAGGAGATCGCGACGGAGCCGGGCCACGCGCCCACGTCCATCAGGACCCTCAAGGTCTGACCGACCCCGCCGAACAGACCCCGCCGAACCGACACCGACACCGACAAGCCGAGGCCCCGTCCTGAGTCATCAGGACGGGGCCTCGCGCCGTGTTCAGTCCCGGCCGCCCCCGCCGCGACCCGAGCCGAACCCGGCGCCCCCGTGCTTCCCCCCGAGCGGTACGTCGGGTGGGGTGAACGTCACCGCGGCAGGAGGCCCGCCCCGCGACAGCGCCGCGTACGGCTCGTACCGAAGCCTCAACCGGCTGCCCATGCGTCCCACCCCCGTTTCTGGTCCAGCCCGCGGTGTGTACCCCGTAAAGGGCCCGCCGCCCCCGTGCCGGCGGGCCCTGTCCTGAGAATGTGCCCAACGCCACGGTGAGTTGAAGCCCTGGAGGCCATGTTCAGAGGTTGATTTGAGGGTTCCGTAGCGGGGGTACGCCCACAGACGTACTCCCGCGGACGTACGCACGGCGAAGAGCGCCGAGTACGGGACTGTCCGTACTCGGCGCTCCTGGTCTTCGGCGCAATCGGTCTTCGGCTCTCGGCCGGTCTTCGGTTCTCGGCCGGGACCGCGGCGGCGCGACGGTTCCGGGGCTTCCCTCCCCTCATGTCGAGAAGGGGGCCTCGGGGCCTTCACCACCGCACTGGCGTGCGCACCGCCGCGGTCCTCGCCTTGCCCGCTCGTTCCGTGGACTACCCCTCATCCGGGTCCACGGTCCTCGCGGGCGGTGCGTCCGGCGTCCGACCTCCCGTCAGACACCGGCCGCAGTCTGTGGGTCGCGTACCTCGTCCTCATGTGTGGTGCCGGGCGGCGCCGCCGCTTGGGCGCGACAGGACAGGTGTCAGCGCCGGCGCCGCCCGGGTCTGTGGGGGCGGGCGGGTCAGACCCGCGCGCCGGAGAGGCGCTCGACCGCGCGCAGCAGCGCGGAGTGGTCCAGGCCGCCGTCGCCCTGCGTGCGCAAGGAGGCGACGAGCTGGGCGACCACGGCGCCGACGGGCAGGGCGGCGCCCACATTGCGGGCGGCGTCCGTGACGATGCCCATGTCCTTGTGGTGGAGGTCGATCCGGAACCCCGGCTTGAAGTCGCGGTTCAGGAAGTTGTCCTTCTTGCGGGTCAGCACGGTCGAGCCGGCGAGACCGCCGTTCAGTACGTCGAGGGCCGCCTTCAGGTCGACGCCCGACTTCTCCAGGAAGACCACGGCCTCGGCGCACGCCTGGATGTTCACGGCGACGATCAGCTGGTTGGCGGCCTTCACGGTCTGGCCGGAGCCGTGCGGACCGCACAGCACGATGGTCTTCCCCAGCGCTTCGAAGATCGGCTCGGCCTGGTCGAAGTCGGCCTGCTCGCCGCCGACCATGATGGACAGCACGGCCTCGACGGCGCCCGCCTCGCCACCGGACACCGGGGCGTCCAGGGCCCGGATGCCCTTGTCCTTGGCCGCCTTCGCCAGGTCCACGGAGGTCTGCGGGGTGATGGAGGACATGTCGATGAGGAGCGCGCCGGACCTCGCGTTCTCCAGGATGCCGTCGGGCCCGTACGCGATGGCCTCGACCTGCGGGGAGGCGGGCACCATCGTGATCACGACGTCGGCGTCCCGGACGGCCTCGGCGATCGAGCCGGCCGCGGTGCCGCCCGCGGCGGTCAGGCGGTCCAGCTTGTCCTGCTCCAGGGTGAACCCGGTGACGTCGTATCCGGCCTTGATCAGGTTCTCCGACATGGGGGAGCCCATGATGCCGAGGCCGATCCAGGCGATCGTCGGACGGGACGCGTGGGAACTGTCGGCAAGGTTGCTCATGGTGAGGATGCCTCTCTGACTGCTGACTGCTGTGCTACGTCGACTGCCGTGCCGGTCCAACGCTGTGCTGGACCAACTGCGCTGCTATGTCCGGGAGTTGCCGCTCAGCGCGCGATGCGGGCGGCGCGGGCCTCGCGCGGGAGCCAATCGAAGGCCTCCGCGCTCGGCCGGTCGCCCGGCTTGTACTCCAGGCCGACCCAGCCCTCGTAACCCTGCTTGCGCAGCAGGCCGAGCAGGTCCGCCAGGGGGAGCGAGCCGGTGCCGGGGGCGCCACGGCCCGGGTTGTCGGCGATCTGGACGTGGCCGGTCCTGGCCGCGTACCGCTCGATCACCGACGGCAGGTCCTCGCCGTTCATGGACAGGTGGTAGAGGTCCATCAGGAACCGGGCGTTGCCCAGTCCCGTCGCCTCGTTGACCCGGTCGACGACGGCGATCCCGGCCTCGGCGGTCACCAGCGGATAGAGCGGCGACTCCGGCTTGTTGAGCGTCTCGATCAACAGGACCGCGCCGACGCGGTCGGCCGCGCGGGCCGCCAGTACGAGGTTCTGCAGGGCGAGTTCGTCCTGCTCGGCCGGCTCGACGCCCTCGACGCGGTTGCCGTACAGGGCGTTGAGAGCCGTGCACCCCAGCGACCGCGCGAAGTCCGCGGCCACGTCGATGTTCGCGCGGAACCGCTCGGACTCCTCGCCGGGGATCGACAGCGCGCCCCGGTCCGGGCCCGGCAGCTGCCCGGCGTAGAAGTTCAGGCCCGTGAGCCGTACCCCGGCGTCCTCGATCGCCTTCTTCAGGGCGTCGAGCTCCGCGCGCTCGGGAGTGGGGGTGTCGGTCCAGGGCCACCAGAGCTCGACCGCGGTGAAGCCCGCCGCGGCGGCGGCCGCGGGGCGCTCCAGGAGCGGGAGCTCGGTGAAGAGGATCGACAGGTTGACGTTGAAGCGCTGCTCTGCGGCTGCATCCATCGAGAAACCGGGCATGTGGGTCGGCGCTCCCTTCCGTGTCGAGTGGTTCCGGCTGGTCCGGCTGGTCCAGCACTTTCAGCACTTTCAGCACTTTCAGCAGTTCCGGTGATTCCGTATTGCGGAAGTTCTTTTCTGCTTGATGGAAAGGCTGCCTGGGTGGCGGAACCTTGTCAAGAGGGGGCGGCGGGGAAAACGGCCACTTGTCACAGGCGGGCCGCGCCCGCGAACCGCTCCACATGTGTCCCCGTCGGGGCGGATCCCGGTTGGGCTAGGGTCGCTCTGCGGTCGGCCGGGCCGGCGCCGCCGGGAGATACGGGCCGAAGTGATGCCATGGGGGCACAGTGCGACTGAGAGTGGAGTTCACGACCGAACCCTTCGACCTCGACGAGGCGCCGCCGCACGCGCTGGTCGCTCGCGAGGTCATCGAGGCGGCCGAGCTGGACTCGGTGGACGTCGGTCCGTTCGGCAACACCGCCGAAGGCGGGGCGGATTCGGTGCTCACCGCGGTCGACGCGCTGCTGCGCAAGGCCCTGGACGCGGGCGCCACCCGGGTCTCGTTGCAGGTCAACGTGATCGGGGAGGACGGCAGGTGACCCGGTCCGCGGACGACCCCTTCGTCTCGGCGGTCAAGCCGCTGGTCGACGCCATGGGTGCCGAGATGCTGCCGGCCGACCAGGCCGGACCCGACGACGTGGTGCTCTCCTGGGAGGGCGTGGACGTCGTGGCCGTCCGTCTGCCGCAGCTCGCCGACTCGCTGGACCACATCCTGGCCGCCCTGGAGCGCAAGCGAGGCAAGCCCCTGGCCGAACTGGACCGCAAGGCCAAGCAGGAGGTCGTACGGATACTTGAGGCGCGCGGAGCCTTCTCCGTGCGGCACGGCGTGGAGACCGTCGCGAGCGCGCTCGGCGTCAGCCGGTTCACCGTCTACAACTACCTGAACCGAGAGAAGGACGCCTGAGCTGGGGAAGGGTGCTTGGGGTGGGAGCGGGGTGCCTGACTGGAGGGCGCCTTCGTTACCCGGAATTTTCAACAAAGTGTTGACGTGAAGTTTCCGAGGGCGTTAGCTGGCCGCAGCCCGTCCAGCACAAGGCCACGGAGGCTTCCCGTGACGTCGAGTACGACACCTGGCGGTCTCGCCCGGTTCAACGCCCTGGAGGAACCCGCGGCCCGCGCCGCCCTCCACGAGCTGTGCGCCTCGGCGACGTGGGCGCACCGGCTGCTCACCCGGCGTCCGTACGCCACCGGGGACGACCTCCTCGCGCAGAGCGACGCCGCCATGGCCGATCTGACCGCCGCCGACCTGGCGGAGGCGATGGCCGGACACCCGCCGATCGGACGTCCGAAGCCGGGCGACCCGACCTCCTCCCGCGAGCAGCGCGGCATGGCCGGCGCCTCCGACGAACTCAGGGCGGAGATGCTGGAACTGAACCTGGCGTACCAGGAGAGGTTCGGCCATGTCTTCCTGATCTGCGCCACCGGCCTCACCGGCGAGCAGATGCGCGACGCCCTCAAGGAGCGGATCGAGAACACGCCCGGCCAGGAGCGCGAGATCGTGCGCGCCGAACTGGGCAAGATCAACCGTATCCGGCTCGCCCCACTCGTCGCTCCATCCGCCGAAGAGGACGCACCCGCATGAGCACCGAGACCACCGCTTCCGTCACTCCCGCCGCTCCGGTCGCTTCGGTGTCCACCCACATCCTGGACACCAGCGTCGGCCGCCCCGCCGGGGAGGTCGCCGTCCGGCTCGCGGCCCGCGGCGGCCGTGACGCGGACTGGCAGGCACTCGGCGCCTCCGCGACCGACGGGGACGGCCGGTGCAAGGACCTGCCGGCCCTGCCGCAGGGCACCACACACGTACGGCTCGACTTCGCCGTCGAGGCGTACTTCGAGAACAAGTCCGAGCGCGACAAGTCCGAGCGCGACGAGTCCGCTGTCGACGAGTCCGAGAGCACGTCAGAGAACAAGCAAGCCGAGGCGCAGCAGGACGCCCCCGCGAACCGGGACAGCGGTGCCGCACAGGTGTTCTTCCCCGAGGTGGCGATCACGTTCGCCGTCAATCCGGGGGAGCACTATCACGTACCGCTGCTGCTCAACCCGTTCGGCTACTCCGTTTACCGAGGGAGCTAGCAGACATGACCTCCACTTCCCGTCCTGCCCGCCCGGCGGTGCTGGCCCAGAACCAGTACGGCAAGGCCGAGAACCGCGTCGTCCGGATCACCAGGGACGGCGCCACCCACCACATCAAGGACCTGAACGTCTCCGTCGCCCTCAGCGGTGACATGGAGGAGGTCCACTACTCGGGCTCCAACGCGAACGTCCTGCCGACGGACACCACCAAGAACACGGTGTACGCCTTCGCCAAGGAGCACGGCATCGAATCCGCCGAGCAGTTCGGCATCCACCTCGCCCGGCACTTCGTGACCTCGCAGGAGCCGATAGGGCAGGCGCGGATCCGCATCGAGGAGTACTCCTGGGAGCGCATCGAAGCCTCCGGGGCCGACCCGCTGCCCGTCGGCGCCGAGGAGGCCAGGCACTCCTTCGCCCGCAAGGGCCAGGAGACCCGCGTCACGCAGATCACCTACGACGGCTCCTCGTGGGAGGTCGTCTCCGGCCTCAAGGACCTGGTCGTGATGAACTCGACGAACTCCGAGTTCTGGGGTTACGTCAAGGACAAGTACACGACGCTGAAAGAGGCGTACGACCGCATCCTCGCCACCGAGGTCTCCGCCCGCTGGCGGTTCAACTGGACCGACGACGAGCAGCGGATGCCCGACTGGGAGAAGTCCTACGAGCAGGTGCGCGGCCACATGCTCCAGGCCTTCGCACAGACGTACTCACTGTCGCTGCAGCAGACCCTCTACCAGATGGGCGCGCGGATCATCGAGAACCGCGGTGAGATCGACGAGGTCCGCTTCTCGCTGCCGAACAAGCACCACTTCCTAGTCGACCTGGAGCCCTTCGGCCTGAAGAACGACAACGAGGTGTACTTCGCCGCCGACCGGCCGTACGGCCTGATCGAGGCCACGATCCTGCGGGACGGCTGCGAGGCGCTCATACCGGTGGACCTCACCAGCCTCTGACGCATCCGTTCGGAAGCTTCCGACGCATCCGTTCGGAACAACTCGCCACACCGACAACCCATTTCGGCACCCGCGGCCCGTCCACCGGGCCGCGGCACTCAAACCTCCCAGGGTCCTGCCGTGCCCACTTCCGACAGCGAAAGGGACGCACCATGGCAGAAGGACGCACCACGGCGGCGGGACACACCGCGGCGGCGGACCGGCGCATCGTCATCGAGAACTGTTCGATCGCGACCGTGGACGCCGACGACACCGAGTACACGTCGGGCCACCTGGTCCTGGCGGGCAACCGCATCGAGTCGCTCGGCGCGGGCAGGGCCCCCGAGGGCCTGGAGAACGTCGTACGCCGGATCGACGCGACCGGCCACCTCGTCACCCCGGGCCTGGTCAACACCCACCACCACTTCTACCAGTGGATCACCCGCGGCCTCGCCACGGACCACAACCTCTTCGACTGGCTCGTCGCCCTGTACCCGACCTGGGCGCGCATCGACGAGCGCATGACGTACGCGGCGGCCCAGGGCTCCCTCGGCATGATGGCCCGCGGCGGAGTCACCACCGCCATGGACCACCACTACGTCTTCCCCCAGGGCTCCGGCGACCTGTCCGGTTCGATCATCCGCGCCGCACGCGAGATGGGCGTCCGCTTCACCCTGGCCCGCGGTTCCATGGACCGCAGTGAGAAGGACGGCGGGCTGCCCCCGGACTTCGCCGTAGAGACCCTCGAAGGAGCCCTCGCCGCGACCGAGGCCACCGTCGACGAACACCACGACGCCTCCTTCGGTGCCATGACCCAGGTGGCCGTCGCCCCCTGCTCGCCCTTCTCCGTGTCGACCGAACTCATGCGCCAGGGAGCCGAGTTGGCCCGGCGCAAGGGCGTGCGGCTGCACACCCACGGCTCGGAGACCATCGAGGAGGAGCAGTTCTGCAAGGAGCTGTTCGGCATGGGCCCGACCGACTACTTCGAATCGACGGGCTGGCTCGGCGAGGACGTGTGGATGGCCCACTGCGTCCACATGAACGACTCCGACATCGCCGCGTTCGCCCGTACGAAGACGGGCGTGGCCCACTGCCCGTCGTCCAACGCCCGCCTGGCGGCCGGAATCGCGCGCGTCCCCGACATGCTCGCGGCCGGCGTCCCGGTCGGCCTCGGCGTCGACGGCACGGCGTCCAACGAGTCCGGCGAACTGCACACCGAACTGCGCAACGCACTGCTCATCAACCGCCTCGGAGCCCACCGCGAGGCCGCCCTGAACGCCCGTCAGGCGCTGCGGCTCGGCACGTACGGCGGGGCCCAGGTCCTGGGCCGCGCACCGGAGATCGGCTCCCTGGAACCGGGCAAGCTCGCCGACCTGGTGCTGTGGAAGCTGGACACCCTGGCCCACGCGTCGATCGCCGACCCGGTCACCGCCCTCGTCTTCGGCGCGGCGGCGCCGGTCACCGCCTCCTTCGTCAACGGTGAGCAGGTCGTCGAGAACGGTCGGCTGCTGCACGTCGACGAGGACACCATCGCCCGCTCCACGCGGGACGAGGCCCAGCGCCTCGCGCGGATCACCGCGCAGGCCTGACCTCGCACAGATCTCCGGCCGAGGGGGACGGCCCTCGGCCGGTGGCCGTGGACCCGAACGGGGTCCGCGGTGACCGTCTCCGGGGCGCGGGCACGAACTGCCCGCGCCCCGGAACGGTCCCTTCCCGTCGCCCTCATCACCCCTGCGGCGCCCTGCCGCCCCCTGTCGTACCCCTTCACGCCCCGCCGCGTCCCCTCCGTGACGGGCACCGTCCCCCGACCTCCCTGACACCCACGTCAACGCCGACGTGTAACCGACCGGAGGAGCCGCCGTGGCTGCCCAGCACACGCCCAGCAGTACGGACGTAAACGCAACCGGAGTGCAGAAACACCCGGTCGACGAGAAACTCCCCGCCCTCAAGATGGCGACCAGCGGTCTGCAGCATGTGGCCGCCATGTACGCGGGAGTGGTCGCCCCGCCCCTGATCGTCGGCGCCGCCGTGGGCCTGACCGCGACCGAACTGACCTTCCTCACCGGCGCCTGTCTGTTCACCGCGGGACTCGCCACGTTCCTGCAGACCCTCGGCATCTGGAAGATCGGCGCCCGCCTGCCCTTCGTCAACGGCGTCACCTTCGCCGGAGTCGCCCCGATGATCGCGGTCGTCAACTCCACCGACGACAAGCGCGACGCGCTGCCGGTCATCTTCGGCGCCGTCATCGTGGCGGGCGTACTGGGCTTCGTCGCCGCCCCGTTCTTCAGCAAGGCGGTCCGCTTCTTCCCGCCCGTCGTCACCGGCACGGTCATCACCCTCATCGGCATATCCCTGATGCCGGTCGCCTTCGGCTGGGCCCAGGGCCCCGACCCGACGGCGCACGACTACGGCTCGACCACCAACCTGGGCCTGGCGGGCGCGACCCTCGTCATCGTCCTGCTGCTGCGCCGCTTCACCCGCGGCTTCGTCAAGCAGATCGCCGTGCTGCTCGGCCTGGTCGCCGGCACACTCGTCGCCGTCCCGTTCGGTGTCACCGACTTCGCGCCGGTGGCGGACGCGGCGGTCGTCGGCTTCCCCACGCCGTTCCACTTCGGCGCCCCGCAGTTCCAGCTCGCCGCGATCGTCTCGCTGTGCGTGGTCATGGTCGTGTCGATGACCGAATCGACCGCGGACATGCTGGCGTTGGGGGAGATAGTCGGCCGGCCGGCGGACGAGAAGACCATCGCGGCGGGCCTGCGCGCCGACACCCTCGGCTCGGCCGTCAGCCCGCTCTTCAACGGCTTCATGTGCAGTGCCTTCGCCCAGAACATCGGCCTGGTCGCGATGACCCGCATCCGCAGCCGGTACGTCGTGGCCACTGGCGGCGGCTTCCTCGTCCTGATGGGCCTGTGTCCCATGGCCGCCTCACTGATCGCCGTGGTGCCGCGCCCCGTGCTCGGCGGGGCGGGCGTGGTGCTGTTCGGCTCGGTGGCCGCGAGCGGTATCCAGACCCTCGTCAAGGCGGGCCTGGAGAAGGACAACAACGTTCTGATCGTGGCGGTCTCGTTGGCCGTCGGCATCATCCCGATCACGGCGCCGGAGTTCTACCACGCGTTCCCGGAGACCGCGAAGATCATCCTGGACTCGGGGATCTCGACCGGGTGCGTGGCGGCCGTCGTTCTGAACCTGGTCTTCAACCACCTGGGCGGAAGCCGGGAGTGCGACGAGGTCACGACCCCGATGGAGCCGGGGCCGGGGACGACTTCGGGTCCGGCTCCGGGTACGGGTACGGGTACGGGCCAGGGTCCGGAGCCGGTGGCCGCTCGCTGACGAACGAGCGCCCACCGGCCCGGAGCTTCAGGACCGGGACCTTTGGACCGGGACCCTTCAGGATCGGGACCCTTCAGGATCGGGATTCTGCCGGGGCCCTCAGCCGATGTGGAAGCTGTCCCCGTAGACCTGCCAGTCCAGCGGCGGGTTCAGGTTCAGGTTCCGGTTCCGGAGGAAGACCCGCTGGGCGGTGTCCACCCGGCTGGTGTCCGAGTGGGCCTCCTCCTGCTTCATCGCCCACACGCGGGCGTCGAGGAACGCGTTGAGGTACGTCACCTCGTCGCCGCCCTGGGCCGGGGGCCTGGCCCGGCCCAGCGCCCGGTTGCGGATGCTGCCGAAGCTCGTACTGTCGCCGCCGTTGCCATGCATGACGATGGCGTCGTAGTACGCGAACTGGCCGAGCGTGCCGATCCCGTCGGCCTTGCCCCGCTGTACCGCGGGGTTGAAGTAGACGCGGTCCCGCTCGTCGTTCTGGGCCTGCTTGAAGGCCTGGTCCTGGGCCGCCCGGCGCCACGCCGCCGGGTAGCCGGGGTCGAGGCCGTCGTGCGAGTCGGTGCCGTCGACCCGGCGCAGGGCGGGCAGGTATCCCGCCAGGGGGTTGCCGGGCTTGCGCTGGGTGTACAGCTCCACGAGGTCGAGCATGTCGTGCGTGCCCGAGCAGAACCCGATGATGCCCGCGGTGTAGCCGCGGCCGTCGCCGATGTCCTCGATGTATCCGTACTGCGCCTTCCAGTCCAGCGAGGAGTTCTCCGCGCTGGACACCAGCTTCATGGCGATCTCCTTCTTCGCCGGGTCGTCGAGGCCGGTGGCCGCGGCGCTCGCGGGGCTGCTTGCGATGACGGGGCCTGCCACCAGGGATGCTCCGATCAGCGCGAGGATGGTTCGTCGCGAGGAGCCTATGGGGGTGTGGGGGGTGTGCACGGGACCTCCAGTGGGGGTGGGAGTCGCTCTTCCGTACTGTTAGGAAAGTTTCCTACCAGAGAATGGGAGTGACGTATACCCGTCAAGCCGGTTCTTCGCCCCCGCCGCCCTCGGCCTTCCCGTCCCCTGGGGCTGCGCCCCAGACCCCCGTCGAGCTTGCGCGCTCGTCATCAAACGCCGGACGGGCTGAAGATGTCGCCGGTCCGGCTGCGTCTCAGCCTGTCCGGCGTTTGATGACCGGGGGTTCGGGGGCGGAGCCCCTGAGTCAATGACGGGAACGGGTAGGGGCGGCGGGGGCGAGAGGATCCCGCGCCGGCCGCAACACCACCCCCGCGACCGCGAAGCCCACCACAGCGATCCCCGTCGCAACGGTGAACGCCAGCCGATACCCGTCGGCGGTTGCCACGGCGAACGACTCACCTCCACGAAGGAGCCCGTCCGTGCGCCCGGCCGCAAGAGTCGTGAGCACCGCAAGCCCCAGCGAACCCCCCACCACCTGCGTGGTGTTGAAGAGCCCGGACGCGAGCCCCGCATCCTCCGCCAGCACCCCGGCCATGGCGAGCCCGGTCACCGCGGGCATCGCGGCCGCGAAGCCGACCGCGAGCAGCGACATCGCAGGCAGCACATCGGCAACGTACGAACCGGACACGGGCACCCGGCTCAGCAGCCCCATCCCGCCGGTGATGAGCCCGAGCCCCACGAGCAGCACCCGGTACGGGCCGAAGCGGCCGATCGTCCGCGCCGACAGGCCCAGCATCAGCACCCCGATCAGTACGGGTGCGGGCAGGAACGCCAGCCCGGTCCGCAACTCGCTGTATCCCAGCACCCGTTGGAGGTAGAGCGCCCCGATGTACTGGAAGCCGAACATCGTCGCGATCATCAGGATCTGCACACCGTTGGCGCCGGTGAGCGGCCGGGAGCGGAACAGCCTCAGCCGCAGCAACGGCCGCGCGGCCCGTGCCTGCCGCAGGGTGAAGGCCACGAACAGCGTGAGCGAGACCACGGCCAGGACCGACGTGACGCCGACCGGCCGCTGACCGGCACCGACGATCGCGTAGACCGTGAGCATCAGCGCGCCGGTGACCAGCGCGGCCCCGAGATAGTCGGCTCCCTTGCCGAGTCCCGCGCCGCGGTCGGGAGCTAGGACACGCAGGGCGGCGATCCACGCCACGACCCCGATCGGCAGATTGACCAGGAAGATCCAGTGCCAGCTGAGCGCCTGGGTGAGTGCCCCGCCGAGGAGCGTCCCCAGCGCCCCGCCCGCCGCGCCGACCGCGCTGAACACCGCGATGGCCCTGGCCTGTTCACGCGGCTCGGGAAAGAGCGCGATCAGCATGCCCAGGACGACGGCCGAGGTCATCGCCCCGCCGACCCCCTGCAGTGCCCGCGCCGCGATCAGCATGCCCTGGCCGGTGGCGACCCCGCACAGCGCGGACGCCGCGGTGAACAGGGCGAGCCCCGCGGTGAACATCCGCCGGCGACCCATGAGATCGCCGAGCCGCCCCACGAGCAGCAGCAGCCCGCCGAAGGGGATCAGGTACGCGTTCACGATCCAGGCGAGCCCCGAGGACGAGAAGCCGAGGTCGCTCTGGATCGCGGGCATCGCCACCGTCACGACGTTGCCGTCGAGGATCGTCATCAGCGCACCCCCGCACAGCACGACGAGAGACGCCCACCGGGAGTGCGTTCGCGAGTGCTGCGCTGGGTCCGCAGAGCCTTGTGGGAGCCCTTCCGGGAGGGCTCCGATCCGGGACGACATGGCCACGGCCTCCGTATAGTTGCTGGACGATCCATAGGTGCACGACTTGTAACGGAGAACATCGTGAGTGACCGTGGAGACCAGTCGTAAGGAGGCACCCGAATGTCCCAGGGGAACACCCGTGTTACCTCGCAGGTCGTGAACGCGCACGCGTGTCCCGTCCGCGAGGTTCTTGACAGGGTCGCCGGAAAATGGAGCGTTCTGATCATCGTGGCCGCCGCACACGGCGCCATCCGCTTCACCGAGTTGGAGCGCAGCATCGAGGGCATCAGCCGCCGGATGCTGACGCTGACCCTGCGCAATCTGGAGCGCGACGGACTCCTCACACGCACCGTCCACCCGACGGTCCCGCCGAAGGTCGAGTACGAACTCACGCCGGTGGCACATGAGTTGCACGCGACGCTGCTGGGGCTGACCGACTGGGCCGAACGGCACCGCGTCACGATCGCCGAGGCGCGCGCCACGTACGACGCCCGCCATCGACCGGACTGACCCGAGGGGCGGCCTTGGCGGTCAGAGGCCGAACAGCCGTGAGTCCGCGGCCGACCGACGCGCAGGAGCGTCCTGTCCTCGTCCTGCTCCCGCAGTTGGCGGATTACGGATGGCGGGCGGCGTCAACTTCCACCGACCGCGCGGCGTTTCGGGGCCTTCACGACCGGCGGGGCGAGGCCAGCAGATAGCGCGACCCCGTCCGCGGCTCCGTGTGCTCGCTGACCTGCCACCCCGCCTTCTCCAGCGTCACGGCGCACTCCCTCAGGGCCGCCGCGTCCGGCTCACGCACGGCGACGGCCTCCGGCTGGGGCGTCGCACGCACCCGGTACCCCCCGCCCCCGCCGTCGGTGCCCGTCCCGGCCGGGCGGAGTCCCGCCGCCTCCAGCGCCAGGGCAGCGGCCTGCACCAGATGCGTACGCTCCCATGCGCACGGGCGGTCCATGGCGCCGCCCGTGTTGGTCATCCGCCGCAACTCCAGCAGGCCCTGCCAGGCGCTGCGCACCTCACGTACTCGCGCCGGACCGGTGTCGGCGGCCTCCTCGCCACCGATCCGCGCGCTGAACACACCGGAGGGCTCGGAGGCCGGTACGGAGGCCTCGGGGGCGCTCGCCCCGGCCGTGGCCGCCTCCTCGCGTATCCGGTGCCCGGCCGGTGTGAGGAAGTGGCCGTGCGGCGGACGGGGGTGCCGGAACGCCAGTCCATGCCTCACCAGCGCCGCGAGCTGGCTCTCCGTACCCCTGAGGCGCCCGGTCACGGGATCGGCGGCGTCGATGACGCGCCGCTGCGCGGCGGTCGGCGGTCGGGTCACGGGGTGCTCCTTCCTCTTCGGGCCACGGCGGGCCCGCTCCGCTCGCCGATCACCGGGCGGACCCATTCGAAGAGTACGACCCGGGTCTGACATCCCCGGCGATGTCCTACTGCCGGTAGCCGCTCAGGAACCGCCCGATCCTGCTGATCGCCGCGTCGAGGTCGTCGGCGTACGGGAGGGTGAGGATGCGGAAGTGGTCGGGGCGGGGCCAGTTGAAACCGGTGCCCTGGACGACCTGGATCTTCTCCCGCAGCAGCAGGTCGAGCACGAACTTCTCGTCGTCGTGGATCTTGTGCACCGAGGGGTCCAGACGAGCGAACGCATACAGCGCGCCCTTCGGTTTCACACAGGAGACGCCGGGGATCTCGTTCAGCTTCTCCCACGCGACGTCACGCTGTTCGCGCAACCGGCCGCCGGGCGCCGTGAGTTCGTGGATGGACTGCCGGCCGCCGAGCGCGGCCTGGATGGCGTACTGGGCAGGGGCGTTGGCGCACAGCCGCATGGAGGCCAGCATGGTGAGGCCCTCCAGATAGCTCTTCGCGTGCTGGCGCGGACCCGTGACCACCAGCCAGCCGGAGCGGAAGCCCGCCACGCGGTACGTCTTCGACAGGCCGCAGAAGGTGAGGACCACCAGGTCGGGGGCGAGCGCGGCGGCCGAGTGGTGCACGGCGTCGTCGTACAGGATCTGGTCGTAGATCTCGTCCGCGAACACCATCAGGCCGTGCCGGCGGGCCAGGTCGAGGATGCCCTCGATGATCTCCTTGGGGTAGACCGCGCCGGTGGGGTTGTTCGGGTTGATGATGACGACGGCCCTGGTGCGGTCCGAGATCTTCGACGCCATGTCGTCCAGGTCCGGGTACCAGTCGGCCTGTTCGTCGCACAGGTAGTGCACGGCCTTGCCGCCCGCGAGCGTCGTCACCGCCGTCCAGAGCGGGAAGTCCGGGGCGGGGATGAGGACTTCGTCGCCGTCCTCGACGAGGGCCTGGACGGCCATCGAGACGAGTTCGGAGACGCCGTTGCCCAGGAAGACGTCGTCCACGCCGACTTCGAGGCCCCGCTCCTGGTAGCGCTGCGCCACGGCCCGGCGGGCCGAGAGGACGCCTCGCGAATCCGTGTAGCCGTGTGCCTGGGGGAGCATCCGGATCATGTCCTGAAGGATCTCCGGCGGTGCCTCGAAGCCGAAGGCCGCGGGGTTGCCGGTGTTGAGGCGCAGCACGCTGTGGCCTGCCTCCTCCAGTGCGTTCGCCTGCTCGATGACCGGGCCCCGGATCTCGTAACAGACCTCGCTGAGCTTGCTCGACTGCCGGAACTCCATGCGGTGCGCACCTCCAGGTTGTGGTGTTGCTTGGTTTTACCAAGTTCTCGCTTGGAAAGTCCAACAAGTTGTCTAGACTGCGTCGCATGTCACCTCGCCGAAGCTACGACCAGTACTGTTCCGCCGCCCGGGCGCTCGACGCCGTCGGTGACCGGTGGACCCTCCTGATCGTCCGCGAGCTGCTCGCCGGTCCGCGCCGCTACACCGACCTGCACGCGGACCTGCCCGGTGTGAGCACGGACGTGCTCGCCTCCCGCCTCAAGGACATGGAACGGGACGGTCTGGCGACGCGGCGGCGGATGCCTCCGCCGGGTGCGGTGTACGTGTACGAACTCACCGGCCGTGGGCGGGAGTTGCTGCCCGTGCTGCAGGCGCTGGGTGAGTGGGGGGCGCCGCTGCTGGCGGAACGGCGGCCCACCGACGCGGTACGCGCGCACTGGTTCGCGTTGCCGCTGCTGCGGTCGTTGGAGGGGCTCGGTGACGGGGTCGTCCAAGTGTGCCTGGACGAGGGCGAGTTCTACATTCACCTCGGCGCGGCGCCGGACGGGCCGGTGTACGGGGAGGGGCCCGCGCCCGAGGAGCCCGATGCCCGGCTCTCCCTCGACACGGAGACGTGCACGGCGCTCGGTCGGGGCGACCTGACGCTCTCCGACGCGATACGGGTCGGCCGGATCGCGGTATCGGGCGAGGGCCCGCTGGCGAAGGCCCTGCGGGAGGGCTGACGGGGTGCGGGTGCGCTGCGCTGACCGCGCCGGTGCGTTATCGGGTGCGGGTGCGCCGTGGCCGGCCGCGCAGTTCCCCGCGCCCCTTCACAGGCCTGGCGGGCCTGCGACGGCGGACCCTGCGGGCCGGGTGTGTTTTTGCCTGCGGGCGCGCTATGGCCGGCCGCCCAGTTCCCCGCGCCCCTGGGCAGGCACTGCCGGGCCTGCCCAGGGGTGCGGGAAAGCGACACTGAACCCCACACGGACCACCCGCACCCGACGGCGCACGGACGCATCCCGAAGGGGCGCCGGGAACGGCGCGCTCAGCCACGCTGCACCCGCACCCGACGTCGCACGGACGTGCCCCGAAGGGGCGCGGGGAACTGCGCGGCCAGCCACGGCGGACCCGCACCCCATGACGCACGGACGCGCCTTGAAGGGGCGCGGGGAACGGCGCGGCCGCCCGTAGCGGGCCGCAGCGAGAAGTTACGGCCGGGGCCGCCCCGCTCCCCGCGTCAGCGAATACCCGCCGACCCCCGCGAGAGCGGCAAGCACACCCCCGACGCCGGTCCAGACCCACCGGTCGGACCACCACCCGGAGGCCCACCCGTCGTCGGGCTCGATGCTGGACAGCACGGCACCAGGAGTGTCGGACTCCTCGTCACCGTCCTCGGACTCGGCCGCAACGGCGATCCCCGGCACCAACGGCTCGCTCAACGAGCCGTCAACCGCCGCGGCCCCACCGATGTCCTTCGAGTCGACCCGCACCTCGGTACTCACCGGCAGCCCGAGATCGGCCGCCGCCAGCCCGACCGTGGTCAGCCGGATGTAGTACGTACCCGGCAGCGGATCATCGGCCCAGGGCTCCGACCAGGCCCGCACCGTCCGCAGCGTGCAGGACAGCTCGACGGAGGCCGCGTCCTGCGCCGCCGTCCGAGTCTGCGCCCCGTACTGGCACGCCTGCCGCCGCCGCAGCCCGTCGTACACGTCGATCTGCCAGGTCACGGAGGCATGCGCGTCCGGTAGCTTCACCTTCGCCCTCACCGTGGGCCGCTGGCCCGCGTCGGCGGGGAACGACCAGTAGAGGTAGTCGCCCGCCGAGGCCCCGGCGGTCGCCCGCCGGCCCTGGTCGACCTCGGCCGCCGTACGGAAGGACGTCCCCGCCGAGGTGGGCGCGCCGGAGTCGTCCGACGGGCTCGCGGAGGGGGAGGAGTCGGCCGCCGCGGGAACCGCCGTGACCCCGGCCAGCAGCAGCCCGGCACCGACCGCACGGGCCAGGCCCCTCGCGCCGCCGAGACTCAACACAGTTCTGCCACCCATCAGTTGGTCCTCCAGACCGCGACACGCCAGCGCGAGACCCAGCCCCACAGCACACCCGCGACGAAGCCGGTGAGCACCAGTGCGCCGAGCAGCCACCAGCCGCGGCCGAGGCCGAAGGAGGCCACGTCGCCCGACGCGTCGGGTCCGTCCACGACGTCGATGGTCAGCTCCAGCGGCAGACCGGGTGTGGTCTTCACCCCGGAGGCCGCCGAGAAGGAGTTGGCGACCTGGAGGCACACGACCTCCGTCGTGGTCTCGTCGTCGGAGTCGTCGCTCTCCGCCTTGGGATAGCGCAGACCGGCCGACATGACATCGGTCCGCCCGGTGCCGGTCGTCTCGCCGCGCACGATCTCACGGCCGTTCGCGGTCACCGCCCGCAACGACACCCCGTAGTCCCGGTTGACCTGGCGGTCGGCCGCGACGCTCACCGAGGCGCGCAGTTCGGAACCGGCCGGCAGGTCCACCCGGTACCAGCGGTGCTGCCCGAACTCCTCGCGGTCGGTGTAGAGCCCCGACTTGACCGCGGGTGCCTTCGCGCACGCGTCGGCGCCCTCTACGGCGACCGGCGTCACCACCGGGTCGGCGGCACGGTCCACCAACTGGTTGACCTTGTCGGTGAGTTCGTCGGTGTGCTCGACCGAGGTGTACGTGCCGCCGGTCGCCTCCGCGATGCAGCTCAGCTGCTGCCGCAGTTTGGTGTTCGGCACCAGGCCGAGCGTGTCGATGGTGAGGCCGATCCCCTTCGCGGCGATCTCACGGGCCACCTCACACGGGTCCAGCGGGGCGCAGGTGTCCTCGCCGTCGCTGATGAGGACGATACGGCGGGAGCCCTCACCGCCTTCGAGGTCGTCCGCGGCCTTGAGGAGCGCGGGGCCGATCGGGGTCCAGCCGGTGGGCGACAGGGTCGCGACCGCCGTCTTCGCCTCGGTGCGGTCCAACGGCCCCACGGGGTAGAGCTGTTCGGTGTCCTTGCAGCCCGTCTTGCGGTCGTCGCCGCGGTAGTTGGCGCCGAGTGTCCGTATGCCCAGCCGGACCTCTTCGGGGGTCGCGTCGAGGACCTCGTTGAAGGCCTGCTTCGCTGCCGCCATCCGGGTCTGGCCGTCGATGTCCCGGGCCCGCATGGAGCCGCTGACGTCGAGGAGGAGGTTCACCTTGGGCGCGGCGGTCCCCGAGGGTTCGCCGGCGACGGCGTCGGCCGGGAGCGCGATCCCGGCCGTCAGGGCGGCGAGCAGGGCGCAGGCGCCCGCCGCCAGCCGTTGTCTTGTGATCATCGAAGGATCCTATGGAGCAAAGGCACCGCGCTTCAAAACGAGCGACCGGCGGACGGGCCGTCGGGCCCACCGGTCGACGCTCAGATCGACGAGTCGTCCGGGTCGTCGGGGCCGGTGAGCGGGTTGGGCAGGCGCGCCCAGATGTCTCCGGGCCGCTCGGGCGACAGCCTCATCAGCGTCAACGCCTTCGCGGGCAGCGGCTCTTCGAGCAGCGCGGTGAGGTCCGGGGTGCGCGGCAGATCCCGTACGGCCGTGGACAGTGCCTCGCGCAGCGCCGGTGCCGAACCCGCCGTCGCCGCCAGCGTGCCCGCGACCAGGGAGCCGAACAGTTTGCTGCGCAGGACGGACTCGTCGTCCGTGACGATACGGCCCGTCAGGTCGGGGGCCGGGATGCCGTGGCGGGCCAGCCGGGCCGGGCTGATCCGGATGTCCGCCAGGTCGCGGTAGACGAGCCGCACCGGGGCGCCGGAGGGGGAGAGCACCACGAGCAGGTTCTGGCCGTGCGCCTCCAGCGCGACGCCCAGGTCGAGGAGGCGCAGCCCCACGGTGAGCGCGAGCCGGCTGAACTCCGCCAGCCAGCGCGGGGACTGGGGCAGGACGCCCGCGGCGAGGGCGGCGACCGGGACGACCTGCTCGCCCGGTCCCGCGTACAGCTCCGGCGACTCCCGTACGACGGCGGCCAGATCGGGGGAGTCGGCGGTGACCGCGCCGAGGGTCCGGGTGATGTGCAGCAGTCCGTCCAGGCGCCCGGCCATCGACTCCATGAACGCCGACACCGTCGCCGCCGACGTGATCGAGTACACCGAGATGTCCCGCACGGAGGAGGTCAGCCGGGCGCTGAGCGCGGTCTTGACGTGCGGTCCGCCCGGTACGGCCAGGGTGCGCAGGGACATCAGGGGATGCGCGGCCATTCCCTCCCCAGCCTCCCCGAGGGACCTTTCGTCCTTCAGTACATGCTGTACCTGCCACGGGTGCACGGGGATGAGCAATTGCCCCGCCTTCCGGTACGGCCACTCGCCCGTCGACCGGCAGTCGCCCTCCCGTACGGCGACCATGCCGAGCTCGACCACGGGCCGGTGCTCGGGCGCGTACGCCAGCTGCTCGGCCACCGAGAACCCGGGCCGGGAACGGCAGTTGGGATGGAAGGGATGGCCGTCTACGACCTGCTGCTCCCACTCCCAGAACGCCCGGGAGCCGTACAGCGGCCCCTCCGAGGAACCGCCAGGCGACTCGTCCGACGGACCCCTTGGCGGGACCTGGTCGGCGCGGGACAGGGCCAACGAGGCCACGCTGTCGGCGAGTTCGACGGCGAAGGCCCGGCCGTGCGGGAGCCCGAGCGCCGTCATCAGCGCGGCCGGACGGTCGTACGCCGTGCCGTCCAGCTCGATCTCCGTGACGGTCGAGGCCGTCGCGTACGGGTCCGAGCGCGGCCCGTGCAGTCGGCGGCCGTCGGCCAGCCGGAGCGTCAGCCCGTCGGACCCGGCCTCGCGGCGCGTGACCCACGGCAGCGGCTCATGGGCGAGTCCACGCCACAGCCGGGACAGCACGGCGGAACGGGCGCCGGGGAGTTCGGCCGCGTACGGGGACAGCAGGGCCGGGCGTACCGTGCGCAGCTCGGCGGCGAGAGCGGTCTCGGTCTCGGCCGGGGTGCGGGGAGGGTGCACAAGGGCTCCTAAGGTGAGGGGGCGCCGTCGCGGCCGGGGTACGACGCCGGACATCCGGACATACTCAGCGCAAGTGCACCGTATGCAACGAACGGATCACGTGGATCTCATGCCACCCAAGCCCTCCATGCAGCCCAAGCCCCCCATGCAGCCCCTGCGGCCCGTGCCTTCCGTGCCATCCGTCCCCTCCGTGCCTTCCGTGCAGATCACCGACGGTGTCGCCGAGGCGGCCGACGCGATCGCGTCGGCACCGCTGCTCAATTGTCTGCTGCGGGAGATCGGCGAGCCCCGGCCGGGGCCCGAGCTGGAGCCCGGGCCCGAGGCGGGGCGGCGGACGCCGGGCGCACGGCGTGTGTACCGGCTGCCGGCCGGGGAGCGGCTCCTGCGGGTGCGCGACGGGCGCCGGCCCCGCGGTCCGGAGCTGTTCGCCGACGGCGCCTGGCAGCGACTCGGCCACCCCGAACTGGTCAAGCTCACCGCCGAGGAGCTGCGCCTGCACACCGGCCTGTCCAACTCCGAACTGCCCGCCGAGATGACCGACAGCCGGGACGCGGTGGCGGCGATCCTGGCGGCCCGCGAGGGCATGGACCCGCCCGCCGACCCGTACCGCCGCTCCGAGCAGTCCCTGATCACCGGGCATCCCCACCACCCCGCACCCAAGGCGCGCGGCGGCGGCCCGGCCACCGGCTGGCTCCCGTACGCCCCGGAGGCGTACGCCCGCTTCCCGCTGACGCTGCTCGGCCTGCGCGAGGACGCCTGTGTGCAGGACGGCGACACGAGCGCCCTGGACGCACTGGGTGAGGCCCCCGACGGCTACCGGCTCCTCCCCGCCCACCCGTGGCAGCTCGACCTCGTCGGCGGCGGCCCGGAGATCCGCGAGGCGTTCGCCGACGGCCGCCTCGTACACCTGGGGCCCTCCCCGTGGTCCGCCTGGCCCACGGCGGCCGTCCGCACCCTGTACGCCCCCGACGCCGACCTCTTCGTGAAGTTCAGCCTCGACGTCCGCATCACCAACGACATCCGCCGCCTGTGGCGTCACGACCTCCTCGCCCTGCGCCGTACGGACGCCGCGGTGACGGAGGCCTTCCGAACCCTCCCCGGCGGTGCCGCATGGCTGAGCGACCGCGGCTACCGCACCGCGGACTTCGCCTTCGAGGAACTGGCCGTCCTCGTGCGTGACGGTCTGCGCGAGCATGTGACCCCCGGTTCCACCCCCCTGCTGGCGGCCGCGCTGACGGAGGGCACGACAGGCTCGTACGACCCGACAGGCCCGTACGCCCCGGCGGGCCCGGCCGACAGGGGCGGCTTCGACGGGAACCCTCTGGACACCCTCGCCGATCCGGCCGCCTGGTGGACGGCATATCTGCGCCAAGTCGTCCCGCCCGCGCTGGAGTTGTTCGCCCGGCACGGGGTCGTACTCGAAGCGCATCTGCAGAACACGGTGGTGGCCGTGGACGGCGACGGCATGCCGGTACGGGCGCTGTTCCGGGACGCCGAGGGTGTGAAGCTGCTGCCGGACGTGACGCGGGCGGCCGGCTGGGAGCGGCTCGTGTACTGCCTGGTCGTGAACAATCTGCTGGAGATCGCGGAGGCCCTGCGGGAGCGGCACCCGGGGCTGGACCCGTGGTACCCCGCACGGCGGGAGCTGACCCGGTACGCCGCGGAGCTGCCCGAGGTGACGGAACTCCTCCGCTCCCCGACCCTGCCCGGCAAGACGAACCTGCTGCTTCGCTGGACCGGGGCGAACGGCGCCGACGCCCGCTACCGCCCCGTCCCGAACCCCCTGCGCGATCCCGAGTACGACCCCCTGCGCGCGCCGGACGCCTGATCGGCACGACGAGCGGCTGATCGCAACCCTGAGCGGCTGAATTACAGTGGCGAGTGTGCTGCGCGAAGTGACCGCCGATCGATACGTGACCCCGTTGCGGGCGGGCGGCTCCGTGCCCGGAGTCGTCGAGGCCGACGACCTGGGGACGTACGTCGTGAAGTTCACCGGCTCGGCGCAGGGGCGCAAGGCGCTCGTCGCCGAGGTGATCGTGGGCGAGCTGGCGCGCGCTCTGGGGCTGCGGTTCCCCGAGCTGGTGCTGGTGCACTTCGACCCCGCGATCGGCGCGCACGAACCGCACCAGGAGGTCCAGGACCTGCTCCGGGCCAGCGCAGGGCTCAATCTCGGCATGGACTATCTGTCGGGCGCCGTGGACTTCACCCCGGAGGTCGCCGAGGGGTTCGCCGTCGATCCGCTGGAGGCCGGCCGGATCGTCTGGCTGGACGCCCTCACGGTCAACGTGGACCGCACGACGCACAGCTCGAACCTGATGATCTGGCCCACGCTCGGTGTCGCGCCGCCGAAACTGTGGCTGATCGACCACGGCGCCGCGCTGGTCTTCCACCACCGCTGGGACGCGTCGGCCCCGGAGAAGTCGTCACCGGAGAAGGCGTACGACTTCCGGCGGCACGCGCTCGGCGGCCACACCCCCGACACCCGCGCGGCGGACGCCGAACTCGCGCCCCGGGTGACGGAGGAACTGCTGCGCGCGATCACGGCCGAGGTGCCCGACGCCTGGCTCGCCGACGAGCCCGGTTTCGCGGGTCCGGACGAGGTCCGCGAGGCGTACGTCGGCTATCTCCTGGCCCGTGTCCGGGCCTCGGCGGCCTGGCTTCCCACGGACTTCCCCACCCGGGAACAGCTCGCGGCCGACGACGCCCGCCGGGCCGCGAAAACCCAGCAGGGCCGGCCGAACTGGCTCAAGCGGGTCCCCGACCTGCACGGCAAACCGGCGGCGGAACAGGATTGGTCGGTACACCTCGGATGACCACGGACAACACACCCCCCGCGACCGCGCCCGCCCCCGCTGCTCCGGCCGGGCAGCCGCACCGCGTGCAGATCGAGTACTGCACCCAGTGCCGCTGGCTGCCCCGGGCCTCCTGGCTCGCCCAGGAACTCCTCACCACATTCGAGCAGGAGCTGACCGAGCTGGCGCTCAAGCCCGGCACCGGTGGCGTCTTCGTCGTCCGCGTCGACGACGAGGTGGTCTGGGACCGCCGCGAGCAGGGTTTCCCCGAGCCGACGGCCGTGAAGCGCCTGGTACGCGACCGAGTGGCCCCGGAGAAATCCCTGGGCCACTCGGAGAGGTAGTGCGCGATCTGAGTACGTGGCGGCGGCTCGCTCAGCCGGTCAGCTGCTGGTACGCCGGCAGCGTCAGGAAGTCCGCGTAGTCACCGTCGAGCGCGACCGTCAGCAGCAGGTCGTGGGCCTGCTGCCAGCGGCCGGCCGCGAAGGCCTCCTCGCCGATCTCGGCGCGGATGTCCGCCAGGTCCCGGGCCGCGATCTCACGGGCCAGCTCGGGCGTCGCCTTGACGGTCTTCCCGTCGTGTTCGAACTCGACGCCCGCGTTGATCCACTGCCAGATCTGCGAGCGCGAGATCTCCGCGGTGGCCGCGTCCTCCATCAGGTTGAAGATCGCGACCGCGCCGAGTCCGCGCAGCCAGGCCTCGATGTAACGGATGCCGACCTGTACGGCGTTGACCAGTCCGTCGTACGTGGGCCGGGCGTCGAGGGAGTCGACGGCGATGAGGTCGGCGGCCTTCACGTCGACCTCATCGCGCAGCCGGTCCTTCTGGTTCGGCCGGTCACCGAGCACGGCGTCGAAGGACGCCATCGCGATCGGGACGAGGTCCGGGTGGGCCACCCACGACCCGTCGAAACCGTCGCCCGCCTCACGGTCCTTGTCGGCCTTGACCTTCTCGAACGCGACCTTGTTGACCTCCTCGTCGCGCCGCGAGGGGATGAACGCCGCCATGCCGCCGATCGCGTGCGCCCCGCGCTTGTGGCAGGTGCGCACGAGCAGTTCGGTGTAGGCGCGCATGAACGGGGCGGTCATCGTCACCGCGTTGCGGTCCGGGAGGACGAACTTCCGCCCGCCGTCACGGAAGTTCTTCACGATGGAGAAGAGGTAGTCCCAGCGGCCCGCGTTCAACCCCGAGGCGTGGTCACGGAGTTCGTAGAGGATCTCCTCCATCTCGTACGCCGCCGTGATCGTCTCGATCAGGACGGTCGCGCGGACGGTGCCCTGCGGGATGCCCGCATAGTCCTGTGCGAAGACGAACACCTCGTTCCAGAGGCGGGCTTCGAGGTGGGACTCGGTCTTGGGGAGGTAGAAGTACGGACCCTTGCCGAGGTCGAGCAGCCGCTGCGCGTTGTGGAAGAAGTACAGGCCGAAGTCGACGAGCGCGCCCGGGACCGGGGTGCCGTCGGTGTCGACGAGGTGGCGCTCGTTCAGATGCCAGCCGCGCGGGCGCGTCACGACCGTCGCCAGTTCCTCCGGCGCCTTCAGCGCGTACGACTTGCCGGTGCGCTCGTCCGTGAAGTCGATGGAGCGGGTGTAGGCGTCGATCAGGTTGACCTGGCCGAGGACCACGTTCTCCCAGGTCGGCGCGGAGGCGTCCTCGAAGTCCGCGAGCCACACCTTGGCGCCCGAGTTGAGGGCGTTGATGGTCATCTTGCGGTCGGTGGGCCCGGTGATCTCCACCCGGCGGTCGTTCAGGGCCTCGGGCGACGGGGCCACCCGCCAGGAGTCGTCCGCGCGGACGGCGGCGGTCTCCGGGAGGAAGTCGAGCGTGGAGGTACGGGCGATCTCGGCGCGGCGCTCGGCGCGGAGGGCCAGCAGTTCGTCACGCCTGGGGGTGAACCGCCGGTGCAACTCGGCGACGAAGGCGAGGGCCTCGTCGGTGAGGACCTCCTCCTGCCGGGGCAGGGGCTCGGCGTCGACGATGGCCAGCGGGGACGGCGCTGGTGCGGACATGAGCTGTCACTTCCTTCAGCGAACGTGGCACCGGGTGCCAGTCGACCGGGTACGGCGGTGAACGCCCGTGGAGAGGACGGACGCTTCTGAACAGTGGATAGTAGTTTCCTCATGGTGGAAGTTCAATGTTTTGTTGATGTCGAGACTCTCCGGATCGAGACAAGGCGGCGCTCAGTGCCACCCCGATCACTGTAGGTACTGGGCGAGATCCGACACCGTGTCGATGTCGTACGGCTGGGCCACGTCCGCGCACTCGACGAGCGTGATCGCGTCCGCGTGGGTCTGCAGATAGGCGCGTGCCCCCCGGTCGCCGGTCGCAGTCGCGGCGATGCCCGCCCAGTGGTCGGCACCGAGCAGGACGGGATGCCCCCGCCTCCCGTCGTAGGCGGCCGAGGCGAGCGTCGCGGGGGACCGGTGGGCGGCCAGGAGCCGGGCCGTGGCCTCGGGTCCGATGCCCGGCTGGTCGACCAGCGACACCAGGGCGGCCCGGGCCCCCGTCTCCCGCAGGGACGCGAGCCCGGCCCGCAGCGAGGACCCCATGCCCTCCTCCCACTCCGGGTTGTCCACCAGTACGCAACCGGGCAGCTCCGCCCGCTCCCGTACGGTGTCGGCCCGTGCCCCCAGCACCACGTGGACGCGGGTGCAGCCGGCCTCGCGCAGCACCCCGGCCGCGTACTCCACCAGGGGGCGCCCCCGGTGTTCGAGGAGGGCCTTGGGGCGTCCGCCGAGGCGCCGGCCGCCGCCGGCGGCGAGGAGGAGTCCGGCCACTTGGCCGTGGTTGTCCGTCATTCCTCCTGCATACCTGACCCGTGGGCGAGAACAGGATGTCCGGGGTCTGAATTTCGGTCCGTGGAGTGGCGCCCACCGCACCGGGTGGCGTTTACTGGCCCGCGTCCCCGGCGCCCGACCAGCGTCACGGGACGGTCGGGCGGGAGAGACGAGGCCGTGCGCCGAGCGGTGCGCGAGGGGGAGAGCCGTGTTGCGGAGCTTGGGGCAGAGGTCAGTGACCGGCAGCGACGAAGATCCGAGAGTGGCGGAGTTGCGCACCGCTGTGTCCAGGCTGCGCCGTGAACTCGCCGCGCTTCCGGCCGAGTTCCCCGACCGTGGCATCGCGGAGGACGAACTCGCCGCGCTCGCCGCGATGGCCGGCAGCGGCCTGCCGGAGATTCCGCGCCTGCGCCGCTCGCTCCTGCTGGTCGCCGGTTCGATCGGCTCGGTCAGCGCGCTGGCCACCGGACTCGCCGCCGTACGCAGCGCGGTCGAGCTCTTCGGAGAGCCGCCGCGCAACTGAGAGTGTGCGTGCCTGCGTCCGAGCCCGGCAGGGCGACTCCCTGTGTCGGGTGACTCCCCAAACCGGGTGACTCCCTGTGCCGGGTGGCTCCCTGCCGGGTGACTTCTCTTCCTCGTTCCGGGTAACTCCCTTGTCGCGCAGGCTGGTTGGAGGCAGATCGGGGAGGAGGGGTGGGCTCAGGCGGCCGGGCCGGAGCTCGCCAGTGCCTGCGACAGCTCCACCGCGACCTGCTGGAGCACGGGAACGATCCGCTCGGTGGCCGTCTCCGTGACGCGGCCGGCCGGCCCGGAGATCGAGATCGCCGCGGCGGTGGGGGAGTCGGGCACGGAGACGGCGAGGCAGCGGACCCCGATCTCCTGCTCGTTGTCGTCCACCGCGTAACCGGCCCGGCGCACCTCTTCGAGCGCGCTGAGGAAACCGTCCGGCGTCGTGATGGTCTTGTCCGTCGCGGCGGGCATGCCCGTACGGGACAGCAGCGCGCGCACCTCGTCGTCCGGGACATGGGCCAGCAGGGCCTTGCCGACGCCGGTGGAGTGCGGCAGCACCCGGCGGCCCACCTCGGTGAACATCCGCATCGAGTGCTTCGACGGCACCTGTGCCACGTACACGATCTCGTCGCCGTCGAGCAGTGCCATGTTGGCCGTCTCGCCGGTCTCCTCGACCAGGCGGGCCAGATAGGGGCGGGCCCAGGTGCCGAGCAGCCGGGACGCCGACTCGCCGAGGCGGATCAGCCGCGGGCCGAGCGCGTAACGCCGGTTGGTCTGCTGGCGTACGTAACCGCAGACCACGAGCGTGCGCATGAGGCGGTGGATGGTCGGCAGCGGCAGGCCGCTGCTCGCGGAGAGTTCACTCAGGCCGACCTCGCCGCCCGCGTCCGCCATCCTCTCCAGCAGGTCGAAGGCGCGCTCTAGGGACTGGACGCCACCGCTGGCGGCAGCCGGCTTGGTGGCGACCTCGGCGGGGGCGTCGCTGGCGCTGGGCGTCGGCACGGGCGCGGTCCTTTCAGACGGGCAGGCAGGTGGGAAGCCTACCCGGCAGTTGGTTGACTGCACGGCTGCGTGTGATTAAGTTCTGCTCTACGGAAGTCTATTTCCGCTCTGTGGAAACGTCCAGTGGCTGCCGCCTGCGGGGCAAGGTGAGAGGCCGACTCTTGACGGCGCGGAGCGCGGAGTGAAGACTCCTTCAACAGAACGTTGAATTCCGTTACGTGGAAGTTAACGGCGGCCGCAGACGCCCGCAGGAGACGTCCGCTGGAAACGCGCCCGCCGGATAAGTCCGCATGAGACGTCCGCATGAGACATCCGGCATGGAAAGGAGTCCCGGTGTCCGAAGACGGCCTGGTCGAACTGGTTCTGCGCTCGACGCGCGTGATCACTCCCGAAGGGACGCGGGCGGCCTCGGTCGCCGTCTCCGCGGGGAAGATCACGGCCGTGCTCGCGCACGACGCCGAGGTGCCCGCCGGCGCCCGGCTGGAGGACTTCGGTGACGACGTCCTGCTGCCCGGGCTCGTCGACACCCACGTGCACGTCAACGATCCGGGCCGCACGGAGTGGGAGGGTTTCTGGACCGCCACGCGCGCCGCGGCGGCGGGAGGCATCACGACCCTGGTCGACATGCCCCTCAACTCCCTTCCGCCGACCACGACGGTCGACCACCTCCGTACCAAGAAGGACGTGGCCCGCTCCAAGGCACACATCGACGTCGGGTTCTGGGGCGGCGCCCTGCCCGACAACGTCAAGGACCTGCGGCCCCTGCACGACGCGGGCGTCTTCGGCTTCAAGGCGTTCCTTTCACCCTCCGGGGTGGAGGAGTTCCCGGAACTCGATCAGGACCAACTGGCCCAGTCCCTCGCGGAGATCGCCGGATTCGGCGGACTGCTGATCGTCCACGCGGAGGACCCGCACCACCTCGCGGCGGCTCCCCGCAAGAGCGGCCGGAAGTACGCGGACTTCCTGGCGTCGCGCCCGCGCGACGCCGAGAACACGGCCATCGGCAGCCTGATCGCCCAGGCCGGGCGCCTCGACGCGCGCGTCCACGTCCTGCACCTGTCGTCCAGCGACGCGCTCCCCCTGATCGCCGCCGCCAAGCGCGAGGGCGTACGGGTCACGGCGGAGACCTGCCCGCACTATCTGACGCTCACCGCCGAGGAAGTCCCGGACGGGGCAAGTGAGTTCAAGTGCTGCCCGCCCATCCGGGAGGCCGCCAACCAGGACCTCCTGTGGCAGGCGCTGGCCGACGGCACGATCGACTGCGTGGTCACCGACCACTCACCTTCGACGGCCGACCTGAAGACCGACGACTTCGCGACCGCGTGGGGCGGCATCTCCGGACTCCAGCTCAGCCTGTCGGCGGTCTGGACGGAGGCCCGCAGGCGCGGACACGGCCTGGAGGACGTGGTCCGCTGGATGTCGTCCCGCACGGCCGAGCTGGTCGGCCTGGACGACCGCAAGGGCGCCATCGAGGCGGGCCGCGACGCCGACTTCGCGGTCCTCGCACCCGACGAGACCTTCACCGTCGATCCGGCCGCGCTCCAGCACCGCAACCGGATCACCGCGTACGCGGGCCGGACCCTGCACGGCGTGGTCCGCTCCACCTGGCTGCGCGGCGAACGCGTCATGTCCGACGGCGAGTTCACCGGCCCGACCGGTCAACTCCTGTCCCGGCGGAGGTAGTTCCTCACCGACACCCACGAACCGCCCCGCACCCGGGACGTGCACCCGGCACCCGCGGCGGCCGACCCCGAAAGGAAGACCTGATCACGTGACCGAGCAGCAGCGACCCTCCTTGGCTCGATTCACCGGCGACGCGAACCCCTACGGAGGGGGCGACCCGTACGCGGACCACCGCACCGCCGACTTCCCCTTCACCCGGTACGCCAACCTCGCCGACCGGCAGCTCGGCGCCGGGGTCGTCGCCGCCAACGACGAGTTCTTCGCCCAGCGCGAGAACCTGCTGCTGCCCGGCCGGGCCGAGTTCGACCCCGAGCACTTCGGCCACAAGGGCAAGATCATGGACGGCTGGGAGACCCGCCGCCGACGTGGTGCCTCCACCGCCCACCCGTGGCCCACCGCCGACGACCACGACTGGGCGCTCGTACGCCTCGGCGCCCCCGGTGTCGTACGCGGCATCGTCGTCGACACCGCCCACTTCCGCGGCAACTACCCACAGGCCGTGTCCGTCGAAGGCACCTCGGCGCCCGGCTCCCCGTCCCCTGAGGACCTCCTCGCGGACGACGTCAAGTGGACAACTCTCGTACCCCGTACGGAGGTCGGCGGCCACGCGGCCAACGGGTTCGCCGTCGACGTCGAACAGCGCATCACCCATCTCCGCGTCAACCAGCACCCCGACGGGGGCATCGCGCGCCTTCGCGTCCACGGCGAGGTCGTGCCGGACCCGAAGTGGCTGTCGGTCCTCGGCACCTTCGACGTGGTCGCCCTGGAGAACGGCGGCCAGGTCGAGGACGCCTCCAACCGCTTCTACTCGCCCCCCACCAACACCATCCAGCCCGGCCGTTCACACAAGATGGACGACGGCTGGGAGACACGGCGGCGCCGCGACCAGGGCAACGACTGGATCCGCTACCAGCTCGTCGGACGGTCCGAGATCCGCGCGATCGAGATCGACACGGCGTATCTGAAGGGGAACTCGGCGGGTTGGGCGTCCGTATCCGTGCGTGACGGCTCGGATGGATCCGGCGACTCCGAAGGCTCGGGTGGCGACTGGACGGAGGTTCTGCCCCGGACCCGTCTCCAGCCCGACACGAACCACCGGTTCGCCCTCGCGGCCCCCGCGTTCGGGACGCACGCGCGCGTGGACATCTTTCCGGACGGGGGGATCTCGCGGCTGCGGCTGTTCGGGGCGCTGACGGAGGACGGGGCGGCACGCTTGGATGCGCGGTACCAGGAGCTGGGGGGCTGAGGTTTCGGGGACTCCGCCCCCGAACCCCCGGTCCTCAAACGCCGGACGGGCTGAGACGTAGCCGGACCGGCAGCCATCTTCAGCCCGTCCGACGTTTGAGGACGAGCGCGCAGCGCGATCTCGGGGGGCGAGGGGGCGCAGCCCCCATGCGGTGACGATGGAGGTCCCCCCGGTCGAGCGAAGCCGAGACTGGGGGAGGGTAGGGGCGGCGGGGGCGAAAAACCCCTGCGGATCAGGCCGCGTGGCCCCCGTCCACAGAGAACTCCGCCCCCGTCACATACCCGGCCTCGACCCCCGCCAGATAGGCAACCGCGGAAGCCACCTCGGAAGCCACCCCGAACCGCCCCACCGCGGTCATCGCCACCTGCCCCGCCGCGATCGCCCCGTCCGCCGGATTCATGTCGGTGTCGACCGGCCCCGGGTGAACGATGTTCGCCGTGATCCCCCGCCCGCCCAACTCCCTCGCGAGAGCCTTGGTCAGCCCGACGAGCGCGGACTTCCCCATGGTGTACAGCGTGCCGCCGGGCCCCGGCACCCGCTGGGTCACGCACGACCCGATGGTGATGATCCGCCCGCCACGCCCCATCCGGCCGGCCGCCGCCTGGGAGGCGAGGAAGACACCGCGTACGTTCACGGCGAGAACCCGGTCGACGTCGGCGAGGGAGAGGCTCTCCAACGGTCCGAGCAGCCCGATACCCGCGTTGTTCACCAGGACGTCGAGCCCGCCGAACTCCTCCGCGGCGAGGTGCACGGCACCCGCCGCCTCCTCGGCGTCGGCGGAGTCCGCGCGCAGGGCGAGCGCCCGCCGGCCCACCGCCCGGATCCGGGCCACGACAACGTCCGCGGCGTCCTTGTCGCGTACATACGTGAACGCCACATCGGCGCCCTCCCGGGCGAGCCGTACGGCCGTCGCCGCACCGATCCCACGGCTGCCGCCGGTCACCAGGGCCACGGTTCCGAGCATCGCTGAAGAAGCTGAAGAAGCTGAAGAAGCTGACGAACCTGTAGAAGGTGACGAAGCCGGTGAAGTCGAAAGAGCTGATGGAGCAGGCGTCTGCGAGGTCTGCCGAGTCGTCTCTGAAGTCATGGGTCCATCCCAGCCGCCACGCTCCCCGGACGCTGGCGGCGAACGGACACCTACCTCACCTCAGCCGGACTTCTGGCTCTCGGCCGCCGCGAACAGCGCGAACGACAGCACGAGGAGCGCGACACTCCCGTAGATCTCACGGCCGTCGAGGAAGTCGAGCCGTTGGACGAGGCCCCAGCCGCGCAGCCGGCCGGTGAACTCGTGCACCAGGCCGACCCCGCCCTGCAGAAGGGCGATCACTCCGAGAAACTCCAGAACCTGCTTCATACAACGATGCTCGCCCCGCGGCCCCGTCGTGTTCATCGGCCGCAGGGCCCGGCGCGGACGCCGGAAGTCCCGGGGTGACGCCGGGGGCACGACGAAAGTCTGACGTGTCCCCGACTTTGGTAGAAGATCGGGTGACGGGGGCGGCGCCGGTCGATGTCGATGCGTAGATTTGGCGACTGTGAGTGATATCGCGCCGCTGCCGAAGCCCTCGAACCCCCCGGTCCGCCGGTGGTTTCTGCCGTCGGCCGTCACCTCGGCACTCGACCCGGAACACACCGACCGCAAGGGGCGCCCCCGGCGCACCGCACGGGACTGGGCCGTCGACTTCGCCTGTTTCCTGATCGCCGTCGGGATCGGCCTGCTCGGTGCGGACCAGACGGACGGCGACCCGAACATCCCGTACGCCGTGGAGGTCATCGACCAGCTGCTGGGCGCCGTCGCCTGTGCGGCCGTCTGGCTCCGGCGGCGCTGGCCGGTGGGCCTCGCCGTGGCGATGGTTCCGGTCTGCTTCGTCTCCAACACCGCGGGCGGCGCGGGGCTGGTCGCCCTGTTCACGCTCGCCGTGCACCGCCCCTTCAAGTACGTCGCCTGGGTGGGCGGGGCGCAGTTGGTACTGCTCCCCTTCTTCTCCTGGTGGCGACCGGACTCCGACCTCCCGTACCTCGTGGTCGTGGGCCTCGGCGTGCTGCTGACCATCGCGGTCGTCGGCTGGGGCATGCTCGCGCGGTCCAAGCGGCAGCTCATGCTGAGCCTGCGCGACCGCGCGCGGCGGGCCGAGACGGAGGCGGCGCTCCGTGCCGAGCAGGCGCAGCGGCTGGCCAGGGAGGCGATCGCACGCGAGATGCACGACGTCCTCGCCCATCGGCTGACGCTGCTCAGCGTGCACGCCGGAGCGCTGGAGATCCGCCCGGACGCCCCCTGGGCGGAGGTCGCGCGGGCCGCCGGGGTGATCCGCGAGAGCGCGCACGAGGCCTTGCAGGACCTGCGGGAGATCATCGGGGTGCTCCGGGCCTCCGGGGACGACGCCGACGAGTCCGGACGGCCGCAGCCGACGCTCGCCGCCCTGGAGGCGCTGGTCTCCGAGAGCCGGGAGGCCGACATGAAGGTCACGCTCGACAACCGGGTCGTCGACGCGGAGACCGTCCCCGCCTCGGTGGGCCGCACCACGTACCGCATCGCCCAGGAGTGCCTGACCAACGCCCGCAAGCACGCCCCCGGCGCGGAGGTCACGGTCACCGTGGCCGGGGCCCCGGGCACCGGCCTCACGATCTCCGTACGCAATCCGCCGCCGCCCGGCGACGTCCCCCATGTCCCGGGCTCGGGGCAAGGTCTCATCGGTCTCACCGAGCGGGCCACACTGGCGGGCGGACACCTGGAACACGGCCCCGAAGGGAGCGGCGGCTTCCTGGTGCACGCATGGCTTCCCTGGGGATGACGTGTCCCTGCGGCGTATCACTACGGTAGGCGCATGACTCCGATCCGTCTGCTCCTCGTCGATGACGACCCGCTGGTCAGAGCCGGCCTCTCCCTCATGCTGGGCGGCGCCGACGACCTGGAGATCGTGGGCGAGGCCGCCGACGGCAGCGATGTCGAGGCCGTCGTCGACCGCACGCGCCCCGACGTCGTCCTCATGGACATCAGGATGCCGACGGTGGACGGGCTGGTCGCCACGGAACGGCTCAGGGGCCGCAAGGACGCTCCCCAGGTCATCGTCCTCACCACCTTCCACGCCGACGAGCAGGTGCTGCGGGCCCTGCGGGCGGGGGCCGCCGGTTTCGTCCTCAAGGACACGCCTCCCGCGGAGATCCTGCACGCGGTGCGCCGGGTCGCGGCGGGTGATCCCGTGCTGTCGCCCACCGTGACGCGGCAGTTGATGGCACACGCCGCGGGTGCCGCGCCCGACACCCGGCACGCGAGTGCGCGTACGCGCGTGGCCGCGCTCAACGACCGTGAGCGCGAGGTCGCCGTGGCCGTGGGGCGAGGGCGCTCGAACGCCGAGATCGCGGCGGGGCTGTTCATGAGCGTGGCCACGGTCAAGACCCACGTCTCCCGCATCCTCGCCAAACTCGACCTCAACAACCGCGTACAGATCGCTCTACTGGCGTACGACGCGGGCCTCCTGGAGGACGACGACGGCTGACCCCTGCGGACGGCCTGCCTGCTCGGTGGGGGTGGGGGTGGGGGTGGGGGTGACGACCGTACGTCGTGCGTCGTGCGTCGGCCCGGTGGGGGTTGGCCGCGCAGTTCCCCGCGCCCCCCCCAAAGACCAAAGCTGGAGCGCAGCCCCGCTTCCAGCGGGCGTGCCCAGCCACGGCGGCGCCGCAGCCGACCGAGGTTTTTAGGGGCGCGGGGAACGGCGCAACCGGCCACGGCGGCGCCGCAGCCGATCGAAGCTTTGAGGGGCGCGGGGAACGGCGCGCCCGGCCACGGCGGCGCCGCAGCCGACCACGCGTCCCCCGCGAACAGCGGCCCCGCGGCCGTCAGTCCCGTCCGCCCGGGATTTCGGCGAGCGGTACGGACCGCCGCCCCCGCCGAGACACCTCACAAGCCTCCGCGATCCGCAACGCGTGCAACGCCTCACGCCCGTCGCAAGGATTGGCCCGCTCCCCCCGGACCACCTCGACGAACGCGTGCAGCTCCGCCTCGTACGCGGGCCCGAACCGCTCCAGGAACCCCGTCCACGGCTTGGTCGCGGCAGGCGGCCCCGCCGGCTCCGTGGACGCGATCGGCGTCCGGTCGTCGAGCCCGACCCCGATCTGGTCCAGCTCCCCGGCCAGCTCCATGCGCACGTCGTACCCGGCCCCGTTCAGCCGCGTCGCCGTGGCCGTCGCGAGCGTGCCGTCGTCCAGCGTGAGGACGCACGCCGCCGTGTCGATGTCACCCGCGTCGCGGAACATCGGGGGCCCGGCGTCCGACCCCATCGCGTAGACCTCGGTGATCTCCCGCCCGGTGACCCACCGCAGCATGTCGAAGTCGTGCACCAGGGTGTCCCGGTACAGCCCGCCGGACAGCGGCAGATGCTCGGCCGGCGGCGGCGACTGGTCGGAGGTCATGGCGCGCACGGTGTGCAGCCGGCCGAGCTGCCCCGAGCGCACCACCTCACGCGCGGCGGTGTAGCCGGAGTCGAAGCGCCGCTGGAAGCCCATCTGCAGGATCGTTCCCGCTGCTTCTACCTCCGCGATGGCCGTGAGGGTGCCTGTCAGGTCGAGGGCGATGGGCTTCTCGCAGAACACGGGCAGCCCGGCCCGTGCTGCCCGACCGATCAGTTCGCCGTGTGCCGAGGTGGCCGCGGTGATGACCACGGCGTCCACACCCCAGGTGAAGATCTCGTCCACGCCGGGCGCCGCGGTGGCGCCTAAGCGGTCCGCGAGCCGGCGGGCTCGTGCGGGATCCGCGTCCGTGACGATGAGGGAGCCGCCCACCTCGCGGTGGCGGCTGAGGGCGGTCGCATGAAATGTACCGATACGACCCGTCCCGATGAGTCCGATGCGCATGGGACAAAGTTGAGGGCGGATCCTACACCCTGTCAACTCTTTGTCCGGACAATCGAACCTCACAACTTCCCGTCATCATGCACCGGAGCTACGCTCGGGCCCGTGCCCAAACCAGATGTGGACCCGACCGCGCCGCTCCAGCTCAGCGTCGACCGGAACAGCCCGGTGCCGCTCTACTTCCAGCTGGCCCAGCAGCTCGAAGCGGCGATCGAGCGTGGTGCCCTGACCCCGGGCAGCCTGCTGGGCAACGAGATCGAGCTCGCCGGACGCCTCGGTCTCTCCCGGCCCACGGTCCGCCAGGCCATCCAGTCACTGGTGGACAAGGGCCTCCTCGTACGCCGTAGGGGTGTCGGCACCCAGGTCGTCCACAGCCAGGTGAAGCGCCCACTGGAGCTGAGCAGCCTCTACGACGACCTGGAGGCGGCCGGCCAGCGCCCGGGGACCCGGGTCCTCGTCAACACGGTCGTCCCGGCCACGGCCGAGGTGGCGGCGGCCCTGTCGGTGGCGGAGGGCAGCGAGGTGCACCGGGTGGAGCGGCTGCGGCTGGCCCACGGCGACCCGATGGCGTACCTCTGCAATCACCTGCCCCCCGGCCTGCTCGACCTCGACAGCTCGCAGCTGGAGGCCACCGGGCTGTACCGGCTGATGCGGGTCGCGGGCATCACGCTGCACAGCGCCCGCCAGTCCGTCGGCGCCCGGGCCGCCACGGCCACGGAGGCCGAGCGCCTCGACGAGTCCACGGGCGCCCCGCTGCTCACCATGCAGCGCACCACCTTCGACGACACGGGCCGAGCCGTCGAGTTCGGCTCCCACACCTACCGCGCCTCGCGCTACTCCTTCGAGTTCCAGCTGCTCGTACGCCCCTGAGCTGGTAAGACTCCACAGGCCCCGGCGCCGACTCCGGGCACTCCCGCCTGCGCTCGCGCGACGGTACCGACGGCCCCGCTGTCCGGAATCCTTCACTCCGTATCCGATACTTGGTTGTTCCATGTATCGGATTTCAAGAAGGGCACGGCCTCGTGGCACGGTTTCGGACCTGGGTCAGCATCGCGGTGGCAGGGGCGCTGGGCGCATCCCTGGCCGGGTGCAGCAGCACCGGCGGCAAGCGCGCCGAGGACGCCCGCAAAGCGGCGTCGGCCCAGGGCGGGGGCGCGGTGAGCACGCCCCGCTGGACCGTCGCGATGATCACCCACTCGGGTGACGGCGACACCTTCTGGGACATCGTCCAGAACGGCGCACAGCAGGCCGCCGACAAGGACAACATCAAGTTCCTGTACTCCCACGACGACGAGGGACAGCAGCAGGCGCAGCTCGTGGACGCCGCCGTGGACAAGGGCGTCGACGGCATCGTCGTGACGCTCGCCAAGCCCGACGCCATGAAGAGCGCGGTCGCGCGCGCCGTGAAGGCCGGCATCCCCGTGATCACCGTGAACTCGGGCTCCGAGAAGTCCAAGGAGTTCCGCGCGCTCACCCATGTCGGCCAGGACGAGACGATCGCCGGTGAGGCGGTCGGGGACGAGCTGAACAGGCGTGGCCGGAAAAAGACCGTCTGCGTCCTCCACGAACAGGGCAATGTCGGCCATGAACAGCGCTGCGCGGGCGTGAAGAAGACCTTCGACGGCACCGTGCAGAACCTGTACGTCGAGGGCACCGACATGTCGGCCGTCCAGTCCTCCGTCGGCGCCAAGCTCCAGGCCGACCCGTCCGTCGACGCGGTCGTCACCCTCGGCGCGCCCTACGCCGACACCGCGGTCAAGGCCAGGGAGGATGCGGGCAGCAAGGCCGAGATCGACACCTTCGACCTGAACGCCAAGGTCGCCGCCTCGCTCAAGGACGGCACCCTCGGCTTCGCCGTCGACCAGCAGCCGTACCTCCAGGGGTACGAGGCCGTGGACCTGCTCTGGCTGTACCGGTACAACGCCGACACGCTCGGCGGTGGCCGGCCCGTCCTCACCGGCCCGCAGATCATCACCAGGGACCAGGCCGCCGAGCTCAAGAGCTACGCGGACCGGGGGACCCGATGACGTCGACGATCCCCACGGCGGACGAACGGCTGCTGCGGACCTCACCGCTGCGCAGGCTGCTCGGCCGTCCCGAGCTCGGCTCGGTGGTCGGCGCGCTCGCCGTCTTCCTCTTCTTCGCGCTGGTCGCGGACGGTTTCGTACGGACCGCGGGGCTCAGCACCGTGCTGTACGCGGCCTCCACGATCGGCATCATGGCGGTGCCCGTCGCCCTGCTGATGATCGGCGGCGAGTTCGACCTGTCGGCAGGCGTCATGGTGACGTCGTCCGCGCTGATCTCGTCGATGTTCAGCTACCGGATGACCGCGAACGTCTGGGTGGGAGTGGGGGTCTCGCTGCTGGTCACCCTCGCGATCGGCTTCTTCAACGGCTTCATGCTGACCCGCACCGAGCTGCCCAGCTTCATCATCACGCTCGGCACCTTCCTCATGCTGACGGGCATGAACCTCGGCTTCACCAAGCTGATCAGCGGCACCGTCTCCACCAAGTCGATCGCCGACATGGAGGGCTTCGCCTCCGCCAAGGCGCTCTTCGCGTCCGTCCTCACCGTCGGCGGCGTCGACTTCAAGGTCACCATCCTGTGGTGGCTCGGCCTGGTGGCCCTCGCCTCCTGGATCCTGCTGCGCACCCGCGTCGGCAACTGGATCTTCGCCGTCGGTGGCGGAAAAGAAGCGGCCCGCGCGGTGGGCGTCCCGGTCGCCGCGACCAAAATCGGCCTCTACATGGGAGTGTCGTTCGCGGCCTGGATCGCCGGGCAGCACCTGCTCTTCTCCTTCGACGCCGTGCAGTCCGGAGAGGGCGTCGGCAAGGAGCTGACGTACATCATCGCGGCGGTCATCGGCGGCTGTCTGATCACGGGCGGTTACGGTTCCGCCGTGGGCTCGGCGGTCGGCGCGCTGATCTTCGGCATGACCGACAAGGGCATCGTGTTCGCCGAGTGGAATCCCGACTGGTTCAAGTTCTTCCTGGGAGCGATGCTGCTCCTCGCGACCCTGCTGAACGCCTGGGTCCGCAAGCGCGCGGAGGCCACGGCATGACGCAGCCCACCGCGACGACGTCCGCCGCCGGGCGCACGCCCCTGGTCGAGCTCGACGACGTCAGTAAGTACTACGGCAACATCCGCGCCCTGGAGGGTGTCTCGCTGGAGGTCCACGCGGGGGAGATCACCTGCGTCCTCGGCGACAACGGCGCGGGCAAGTCGACCCTGATCAAGATCATCGCGGGGTTGCACCGGCACGACACCGGCACCTTCCGCATCGAGGGCGAGGACACCCGCCCCGCGTCCCCGCGGGAGGCTCTGGACCGCGGTGTCGCCACGGTCTACCAGGACCTGGCCGTCGTCCCCCTGATGCCGGTCTGGCGGAACTTCTTCCTCGGCTCCGAGCCCCGGAAGGGCTCCGGGCCCTTCAAGCGTCTGGACGTCGACCTCATGCGCCGCACGACCCACGCGGAGCTCCTGCGCATGGGCATCGACCTGCGCGACGTCAACCAGCCCATCGGCACCCTCTCGGGCGGCGAGCGCCAGTGCGTGGCGATCGCCCGGGCCGTCCACTTCGGCGCCAAGGTCCTCGTCCTCGACGAGCCCACCGCGGCCCTGGGCGTGAAGCAGTCCGGCACGGTCCTCAAATATGTGGCCGCGGCACGTGACGCGGGCCTGGGGGTTGTGTTGATCACCCACAATCCCCACCACGCGTACCTCGTGGGCAACCGCTTCGTCCTCCTCAAACGCGGCACGATGGTCGGCAACCACACCCGCGAAGAGATCACCCTGGACGAACTGACCCGCCAAATGGCGGGCGGCACGGAACTGGACGACCTCCGCCACGAACTGGAGAGCAGCACCCCGTAGCAACCCCCGAGGGCGCCCCCGTAAGGAGCGCCCTTCAGGGGTGCGGGGAACTGCGCGACCAGCCACGGCGTACCCGCGGATGACAGACGACCGCGGCTGCCCGGGGCAACCCGAAGCGCGGCGAGGGACGCCGCCGTGCGGCCAAACCCCCACGTGCGGCAGAATCGGCGCGATGAGCACCTACCGCGACCTCGCCCTGCCCAGGGCGCTCGGCTCCGCCAGAGCCGCGGGCGCCCCCATCGGCTCCCGCCGTGCCACCGCCCTGCGCACCGTGGGCACGCGCGAGCGCCGTTCCCACCTGACGGCACCGCGCGTTCCCACCGTCGGCATCGACATCGGCGGTACGAAGGTGATGGCGGGCGTGGTCGACGCGGACGGCAACATCCTGGAGAAGGTCCGCACCGAGACCCCCGACAAGTCCAAGAGCCCCAGGGTCGTCGAGGACACCATCGTCGAACTGGTGCTGGACCTCTCCGACCGGCACGACGTGCACGCGGTCGGCATCGGCGCGGCCGGCTGGGTCGACGCGGACCGCAACCGGGTCCTGTTCGCGCCGCACCTCTCGTGGCGCAACGAGCCCCTGAGGGACCGGATCGCCGGACGCCTCGCCGTCCCCGTCCTGGTCGACAACGACGCCAACACGGCCGCCTGGGCGGAGTGGCGCTTCGGCGCGGGCCGCGGCGAGGACCACCTCGTCATGATCACGCTCGGTACCGGCATCGGTGGCGCCATCCTGGAGGACGGGCAGGTCAAGCGCGGCAAGTTCGGCGTGGCGGGCGAGTTCGGCCATATGCAGGTCGTGCCCGGCGGCCACCGCTGCCCGTGCGGCAACCGCGGCTGCTGGGAGCAGTACAGCTCCGGCAACGCCCTGGTCCGCGAGGCCCGCGAACTCGCCGCCGCCGACTCCCCGGTGGCCTACGGGATCATCGAGCACGTCAAGGGCAACATCGCCGAGATCACCGGCCCGATGATCACCGAGCTGGCCCGTGAGGGCGACGCGATGTGCATCGAGCTGCTCCAGGACATCGGCCAGTGGCTCGGCGTCGGCATCGCGAACCTCGCGGCCGCGCTCGACCCCTCCTGCTTCGTCATCGGGGGTGGCGTCAGCGCGGCCGACGACCTGCTCATCGGCCCCGCGCGGGACGCCTTCCGGCGCCAGCTGACCGGGCGCGGCTACCGTCCCGAGGCCCGGATCGCCCGCGCCCAGCTCGGCCCCGAGGCAGGCATGGTCGGCGCCGCGGACCTCGCCCGGCTGGTGGCCCGCCGCTTCCGCCGCGCCAACCGGCGCCGGGTCGAGCGGTACGAGCGCTACGAGCGGTTCGCCGAGTCGCGCCGCGAGGCCCAGGAGACGCTGTGACGGCCTCGCTGCCGCGCCAGGCCTCACCCCCGGACGAGCCGTCGCGCCCGCCCGAGGAGCCGGGGCACCGGATCCGCCGCCGGGCCCTGACCCTGCTGATCATCGTGCTGCTCATCGGCGTCCCGGCCGGCTATCTGGTGATCTCCGCCAACCAGAGCCGCGACAGCGGCAAGGACAAGGAGGCGAAGTACTCGGCGACCGGTCTCACACCGGGCTGGCCCTCCCGGGTCCAGCGCCGCCTGTACCAGGTGCCCATCCCGGGCTACTCGGCCGAGGTCGCGTACTACGAGACGAACAACTGGAAGACCAGCCGTCTCTACGTCCAGTTCCTCACCAGCGACGAGGGTCTGGAGAAGTTCCTCAGGACCATCGGGACCAGCCTCGACGCCCTGGAGAAGGACGAGATCGCCATCAGCGCCCGCGACCGGCGGGTCGTCGGCTGGGAGTTCACCGGCCCCGGCCCCTGGTCGGGCCTGAACCACGAGCGGAAGAACCCGACGCCCACGCATCACATCGTCGTGGACTGGGCGAAGCCCGGCCATCCCATGGTCTACGTGGTCTCCAGAACGACGCCCTGACCCGCCCCGCCCCGCCGCCGGACCGCATTGTCAGACCCGGCCCGTAGAGTCGACGACGACTGATCAGCCGATTGATCAGCCGACCGGTCGGTCGTGATCGGGCGACCGGTCCGACGAGTGATCCGTCCGGGACGAGGGAGGTGGCCGGGAGCATGAGTGCGGGGGAGACGCGTGCCGATTCCGGCACCGACACCGGGCCCGAGGTGTCCGTGCGGCTGGCCGCCGTGTTCCTGCCCGCCGCGCTGCCCCGCAGCGGACGGTTCGCCTTCTGGGACCCGGACGGCGGGATCCCGGTCCCCGCGCCGGACACCGAGCTCACGGTCGTCCGGCCGCACGGCACGGGGGCCCGGCGGCAGTCGGTGCCCGCGCAGACCATGCCGGTCACCGAGGCACTGCCGCTGCTGGTCCGGGCCAGGCGTGACCCCGCCGCGCATCCCGCCACGGCCTGCTGGGGCGCCGCCGCCCTGCACGCGCTGCGGCTCGTGGCGCGCGGCCGGCTGCTGCCCGGACTGACGCCCGAAGGATTCGACGCGTGGCGTGCCGGTCCCCTGGACCCGGACGACATCGCTCACCTCCGAGCGGTCGCGGCGGCTCTCCCGTACGAGGGACACGCGGTCCCCCTGCCGGGCCGCGGCCCGCTCAGGCTGCCCGACCCGGAAGCGCTGACACGCGCCTTCCTGGACGCGGTCGCCGACGCCCTGCCCCGCACCCCGGCCGCTCCGTACGCCGCGGGGAAGCCCTTCGCGGCGGCCGGCGCCCAGCGGCTGCCGGGCGCCCAGGACTGGGCGGCGGAGGTCGCAGCCGGCATGGACGCCGGGGTCCGGATCTCCCTGCGGCTGGACCTGTCCGCCTACGAGCTCTTCGACGACAGCGAGGACACCCGGCGGGCGGGCGCGGCCGTCGTTCAGGTCCACAGCCTCGCCGACCCCACCCTTGTCGTCGACGCGGCGGGCCTGTGGGCCGGTACCGCGGACGCCACGTTCGGCCCGCGCGCCCGGGTCGACGCTGCCCTGGCCGTGCGCCGCGCGGCCCGCGTCTGGCCGCCCCTGGACCGGCTGTCCGCGCAGGACGTGCCGGACGTACTGGCACTGTCCGAGGACGAGCTGACGGACCTGCTCGGGGTCGCGGCGACCCGCCTCGGCGCGGCAGGCGTCGCCGTGCACTGGCCGCGCGACCTCGCCCAGGACCTGAGTGCCGCCGCGGTCGTGCGCCCCGCGCCGGGCTCGGCCACGGACGGCACGGGCTTCTTCGAGAGCGAGGAACTGCTCCAGTTCCGCTGGCAGCTCGCGCTGGGCGGCGACCCGCTCAGCGAGGCGGAGATGGACGCCCTCGCCGAGGCACACCGACCCGTCGTCCGCCTGCGGGACCAGTGGGTGCTCGTCGACCCGGCCCTGGTCCGCAAGGCCCGCAAACGGGAACTGGGTCTGCTCGACCCGGTCGACGCCCTCTCCGCAGCGCTCAGCGGCACCGTGGACGTCGACGGGGAGAGCGTCGAAGCGGTGCCCGTCGGAGCGCTCGCCGCGCTGCGCGACCGCCTCACGGCCGGACTGCGGCCCGCCGAACCGCCCCCCGGCCTCAAGGCGACCCTCCGCGACTACCAGCTGCGTGGGCTTGCCTGGCTCGACCTCATGACCTCGCTCGGTCTCGGCGGCTGCCTCGCCGACGACATGGGCCTCGGCAAGACCGTCACCCTCATCGCCCTTCATCTGAAGCGGGCGCGCACCGAGCCGACCCTCGTGATCTGCCCCGCCTCGCTGCTGGGCAACTGGCAGCGGGAGATCGAGCGGTTCGCCCCAGGCGTGCCCGTGCGCCGCTTCCACGGCCCCGACCGCTCCCTGGCGGACATGGACGGCGGCTTCGTCCTGACCACCTACGGCACGATGCGCTCGACGGCGGCGCTGCTCGGCCGGCAGACCTGGGGCATGGTCGTCGCGGACGAGGCCCAGCACGTGAAGAACCCGTACTCGGCGACGGCCAAGGCCCTGCGGACGATCTCCGCACCGGCCAGGGTCGCCCTGAGCGGCACACCGGTGGAGAACAACCTCTCCGAGCTGTGGGCGCTGCTCGACTGGACGACCCCGGGTCTCCTCGGCCCGCTGAAATCCTTCCGCGCCCGGCACGCGCGCGCCGTGGAGAACGGCGAGGACGAGGAGGCCGTGGCCCGCCTCGCCCGGCTGATCCGGCCCTTCCTCCTCCGGCGCAAGAAGTCCGACCCGGGCATCGTCCCCGAACTCCCTCCCAAGACGGAGACGGACCACCCGGTCCCCCTCAGCCGCGAACAGGCCTCCCTGTACGAGGCCGTGGTCCGCGAGTCGATGCTCGCCATCGAGACCACGCAGGGCATCGCCAGACGGGGCCTCGTCCTCAAGCTCCTCACCGCGCTCAAGCAGATCTGCGACCACCCGGCGCTGTACCTGAAGGAGGAACCGGACGGACTCCCCAGCGGCTCGGGCACGGCTCGCCAGGCAGCCCGTTCCGGCAAACTGGCCCTGCTCGACGAGCTGTTGGACACGCTCCTCGCCGAGGACGGCTCGGCGCTCGTCTTCACCCAGTACGTGGGGATGGCCCGGCTCATCACGAACCACCTCACGGCGCGCGCGGTCCCCGTCGAGCTGCTCCACGGCGGCACGCCGGTGCCGGAGCGCGAACACATGGTGGACCGCTTCCAGAGCGGAGCGACGCCGATCCTGATCCTGTCCCTGAAGGCCGCCGGTACCGGCCTCAACCTCACGCGCGCGGGGCATGTCATCCACTTCGACCGCTGGTGGAACCCGGCCGTCGAGGAACAGGCCACCGACCGCGCCTACCGCATCGGCCAGACCCAGCCCGTGCAGGTGCACCGCCTCATCACCGAGGGCACCGTCGAGGACCGCATCGCCGACATGCTCGCCTCCAAGCGGGCCCTGGCGGACGCGATCCTCGGCTCCGGCGAGGCGTCCCTGACGGAACTGACCGACCGCGACCTGTCCGACCTGGTCTCGCTCCGGAGGTCCACGTGATGTCTCCGACGGATCAGCCGGACCGGCCGGACCAGCCGGATGCGGTGGACGACGCGGTGGAGGAACTCCCCCAGACCGGTGAGGAGCGGCCCGCCGACGCCGCCCGGCGTGCGCTGCGGGCGGCTCGGCGCGGTGATGCCGCCGCCGTCCCGGGTGCCGAACCGGCGGAGCCGCACTCCGACGCGCCGGACGCGCCCCCTGCGGCCACCGGCGTACAGGGGCGGGGAGCCACCGGAGGGACCACGGCGGCCGGGCCCCGGCCGGGCGACATCGCGCGCGAGGCACTGCGGCGCGCTGCCGCCGACAAGCCCGCCGCGCAGAACCCGGGTCCGGCCTCCGACGCGACGGTGACGGTCACGCCCGATGAGGCCCCCGCCTCGACGGTGGCGGGCCGGCCCGACGAGGATTCCGAGCCGCCCGCGGGCGACCGGCCCGACGCTCCTTCAGGAACCGCCCGCCCCGGCGACGTGGCCCGGGAGGCCCTGCGGGCTGCCCGGGTCCAGGCGGAGCGGGAGCGAACCGCCGCTCAGGCCAAGGGAGCCGGGGCAGCCCGGAAGCGGCGCGGGGGCGCCGAGGCCACCCGCGGCACTTGTCCCGCCGCGCCGAGCCGCGAGGCGGCGGCCCAGGTCCGGGAACTGGCCGAGCTGCTGGGCAACACCCTCGACCTGTCGTCCCGGCTGGAGAGGGAGGAGCGGGCGGACGAGCCCGACCCTGAGCCGAGCACCACGCGCCCGGCGGCGCCCACGGACGCCGACACGGGCACGGGCACGAGTACGGGCACAGGGGCGGGTCGGGGCGCGGACACCGACACCGGCGCCGACGCGAACACCGAGGTCTCCGCCACAGCCGACGCCGGGCTCCTCGACGCGCAGGCCTCTCACGCCGAGCCCGCTCCCTACGCGGCTCCTGACCCCTACGCGGCCCCCGACAGCGCCCCCACCCTCCGCAGCGCCCCCGCCCCCGCCCCCGCACAGCGCAGCGTCCCGGTGTCCGGGCGGTCCATGGCCGCCCCGGCGAGGGACGGTGAGTTGCGGCGTACGTTCCCGGCGTTGGCGGCGCGGGCGCCGGGCGAGGGCGGGTTCGCCGAGACATGGTGGGGCAACGCGTGGGTGGCCGCGCTGGAGGAGATGGCGCTCGACGCGGCACGGCTCGGGCGGGGGAAGTCGTACGCGGGGGAGGGGCACGTCGACGCCATCACCGTCACCCCGGGGCTCGTGCTCGCCTACGTGCACGGGAGCCGTCCGCGGCCGTACCGGGTCCAGATCCGGATGCGTACGCTCTCGGACGAGGACTGGGAGCGTTTCCTGGACGCCGCCGCCGAACGCCCGGCGCACATCGCCGCGTTGCTCGACAAGGACCTGCCCCAGGCGCTCGCCGACAGCGGGGTCGAGCTGCTTCCAGGCGCCGGCGACCTCGTCCCGCGCTGCAGCTGCCCCGACTCCGGCCACCCCTGCAAGCACGCGGCCGCCCTCTGCTACCAGACGGCGCGGCTGCTGGACGAGGACCCGTTCGTGCTCCTCCTGTTGCGCGGCCGGGGCGAGCGCGAACTGCTGGACGAGCTGTCCCGGCGCAACGCCACGCTGGCCGCCCGTTCGGCCCGTGCCGCCGAGGAACCGGAACTTCCCGGTGTCCCGGCCCGCGAGGCCGTCGAGCGCCGCGTGCTGCCGCCCCTGCCTGCCCCGCAGCCGCCGCCCGCGCATCCGGAGCAGCCTCCGGCATACCCGGCGTCGCCCGGCGGCCCCGACCCGTTCGCGCTGGACCAGCTGGCCACCGACGCGGCGGCCCGCGCGCACGTCCTGCTCACCACGGGCCGCGACCCGCTCGCCGGGCTGACGCTCTGGGAGGACGCCGTCCGGATCGCCGCCACCCGCCCGGGTTCCGGCCTCACCGCCACCACCCGCGCCCTCTACGCGTCCCTGGCCACCGCCGCGCGCCGCACCCCGGGGGACCTGGCCCGCGCGGTCGCCGCGTGGCGGCAGGGCGGACTCGAAGGGCTCGCCGTCCTCGAAGAGGCCTGGGATCCTCCGGCGGGCCGTTTCGACCGGGCCCGCCCTCTGCTCCTCGCGGCCGACTTCCCCGCCTTCCGGCCCTGGCACAACCACCTCACCCACCCGCACGGCCACATACAGCTCCGCCTGGGCCATGACGGCCTCTGGTACGCGTACGAGTCGGAACCGGGCCACGACGACTGGTGGCCCCGGGGCACCCCCGACCTCGATCCGGTCGGCGCCCTCACCGGCCTGGGCTCACCGACCGACTTCTGAGCGCGGGCCCGGACCGGCCCGGTCGGATCCGACTACCCGGATTCACCCGCGAGCCGGCGCGTCGCCTCGTACCATGGCGTCCATGATCTCCAGCCTGTGCCGCCCTGCTCCGCGGTTCCACGTGCGTATGTCGCACGGCTGTTGTTGATCCTCACCGAGCCCGTGGCCGGACAGCGTTGACCGCCGGCGGACGTCCGCCGAGGCCGTAAGCGCGTTCCCGGCCGCACCACCCCGGCTCCCCCGGCCCAGGCACTGCCAGGCCTGCCCGAAGGTCCGGCGAGCTCTGCCGTACCCGCGGGCCCGCCCCCGTCCCGCCTCCTCCACACGCATGCCCGTGAACCTCCGAAAGGCAGGAGCCCACCCATGCCCCGTACCGAATCGCACGCCGAGCCGCCCACCGAATCGCTTGGCGAATCCCCTACCGGCACCCGTTCCGACGAAGCCGTCTACGACCGTCGCAGACTCCGTCAGTGGCTCGCGGGTGAGGCCCGGGCCGACGGCATCGAGCGGCGCGACATGCTCCGTCTGCTCGCCGCCGCCGGACTGGCCACCACAGCCACCGCGGCCACCGCCGGCTTCGCCGCACCCGCCCTGGCCGCTCCCGGCACCGGCACCGGAACCCCCGGAAGCACCGGCGGCGCCTCGGCCGCCGCGGTTCCCGGGATCGTCAAGCCCCTGCCCGAAGCCTGGTTCACGTCCCGGGGCACCAACGCGGAGACCAAGTTCGAGGCGTTGGCGGGCACCGGCCACCACACCCCCACGGACCGTTTCTTCGTCCGGAACCACACCTCCACCCCCGTCCTGGACGCGAGCACCTGGAGCCTGACCGTCTGGGGTGACGGCCTCAGCGGGGGCCGCGCCGCCGAGTTCACGCTCGACGAGCTGAAGCGCCTGCCCGCCACCACCCGCAGCGCGTTCGTCGAGTGCGCGGGCAACGGCCGCAGCTTCTTCACGACACAGCAGGGCCAGACCGTGTCCGGCACGGCGTGGACGCTGGGCGCGGTCGGCGTGGCCCGCTGGCGCGGCGTACGGCTCGGCGAGGTGCTGCGCCGCGCCGGACTGAGCCGGGGCGCCGTGGACGTCCTGCCGCGCGGCCTGGACCCCGACTACGTGACGGCGGACGGCACGAACCTCGGCCGGGTCCGCCGCCCGCTTCCCCTGTCGAAGGCCCTGGACGACGTGCTGCTCGCGTACGAGATGAACGGCGAGCCCCTCCCGCCGGACCACGGCGGCCCCGTACGGGTCCTCGTGCCGTCCTGGATCGGTATCGCGTCGATCAAGTGGGTCGGTGACATAGAGGTCTCCGCCCAGCCGCTGTACTCCCCGTGGAACACCGACTTCTACCGGCTGTTCGGCGACGCCTACCCGGCGGGAGGCAGCGCCCCGCTCACCCGGCAGACCCTCAAGAGCGCCTTCGAACTCCCGTGGAACGCGAGCCTGGACGCCGCGGCCGACCACCGTCTCACCGGCCGCTCCTGGTCGGGCGCGGGCGGTGTCGCGCGGGTGGACGTGAGCACCGACGGCGGCGCGAGCTGGCGGCGCGCCCGCCTCCACGACGCCCCGCGCCGCGCCGACTGGGTCCGCTGGTCCGCCGACTGGCGTCCGGCCGGCCCGGGCGCGTACACCCTCCTGGCCCGTGCGACGGACACGACGGGCCGCACCCAGCCGGAGACCACCGTCCACAACACCCAGGGCTACCTCTTCGACGCGGTCGTCCGGCACCCGGTCCAGGCCGTCTGACCTGCCCCGCCGCCCGTGACCCGTGACCCGTGACCCGTGCCTAGCGCGGGTCCGGTTCCGTCCTGGCCACGTAGACGGTGTTGGTCGAGGTGCCGCCCTGCAGAGGGTTGTCGAAGTCGACGACGTGGGCCGCCGACCGGGGGAAGACCTCTGTGAGCACGGAGGTGAACTCCTTGTCCGGCGGGTCGTTCGACCACAGCGCGAAGACGCCGTCGGGGTGGAGGTGTTCGGCGAGAGCGCGGAGCCCGGCGGGCTGGTAGAGCGCGGCGTGGCGGGGGTGGAGCACATGGCGCGGCGAGTGGTCGACGTCCAGCAGGATGCCGTGGAAGCGACGGCCCGGCTGCGCCGGATCCAGCCCGCCCGGGTCGGCGGCCAGCGCGAAGAAGTCGCCCTGGACCAGACGGCAGCGGGCGTCCGAGGCCAGCCCGGCGCCGAGAGGGACCAGGCCCCGCTGATGCCAGTCGATGACTTCGGCGAGCGTTTCGATCACGGCCAGCGAACGCACCCGGGGGTCGTCCAGCACAGCCTGCGCGGTGTAGCCGAGGCCCAGCCCGCCGACGACGATGTCCAGTTCGGTGCCCGGCAGTTCAGCCAGTCCGAGTTCCGCGAGCGCGATCTCGCCGGCCGTGAAGAGGCTGGACATCAGGAACTCGTCGCCGAGCTTCACCTCGTACACCTCGGTGCCCGATGCCGGGTCGCGTCGGCGCCGCAGGCTGATGTCGCCCATCGCTGTCGGACGCCAGTCGATCTCCTCGAACCGCGCGCTCATTCGTCTGCCTTTCTGCCGCACCGACGGTGCCCGATGCCGATGCCCGATGCCCGATGTCGATGCTCGAAGTCGATGCCCAGAACCTGATGCCCGAAGGCGGCGCCCGCGTCCGGCCCTCGGTGAAGGGGCGGACGCGGGCGCGGAACCGCCCCCTGCCGGCCGGGCGGAGCACGGCAGAAGGGGCGGCGGACCGACGGTCAGGCGTCGATGATGACGGGAATGATGAGGGGCCTGCGGCGGTGGGTCCGGAAGGCCCAGTTCGCCACGGCGCGGGCGATGAGCTGTTCCAGCTGGTGGGGGTCGCCGACGCCTTCCTTGGCCGCGGTCGCCAAGGTCTTCTCGATGACGGGAATGACCGGCTCGAAGGTGGTGTCGTCGTGGACGAACCCGCGGGCCAGGAAGTCGGGCGTCTCGGCGAGGGCGCCCGTGTCGGCGTCGACGATCGCCACGACGGTGACCACGCCTTCCTCCGCGAGGGTGACACGGTCCTTCAGCGATGCCTCGGTGGCGCCGCCGACCTCCATGCCGTCCACGTAGACGTTGCCCGCGGGCACCTTGCCGGTGATCCTCGCGCGCCCGTCGACGAGGTCGACGACGACGCCGTCCTCGGCGATGACCACGTGGTCGGGGTCGACCCCCGTACGGATGGCCAGGTCGGCGTTGGCCCGCAGGTGGCGCCATTCGCCGTGCACGGGCATGACATTGCGGGGCTTGACGATGTTGTAGCAGTACACGAGTTCACCGGCGCTGGCGTGCCCGGAGACGTGCACCTTGGCGTTGCCCTTGTGGACGACATGGGCGCCCCACCGGGTCAGCCCGTTGATCACCCGGTAGATGGCGTTCTCGTTGCCGGGGATCAGGGAGCTGGCGAGCAGGACGGTGTCGCCCTTGCCGACGCGGATCACATGGTCGCGGTTGGCCATCCGGGACAGCGCCGCCATCGGCTCGCCCTGGGATCCGGTGCACACCAGAGTGATCTTGTGGTCCGCAAGCTTCTCCAGCTCCTTGGTGCTCACCACCAGACCGCTGGGAACCTTCAGGTAGCCGAGGTCGCGGGCGATGCCCATGTTGCGGACCATCGAGCGGCCCACGAAGGCGACCTTGCGGCCGTGCTGGTGCGCGGCGTCCAGGACCTGCTGGATGCGGTGCACATGGCTGGCGAAGCTGGAGACGATCACCCGGCGCGGGGCGGTGCGCATCACCTGCTCGATCGCCGGGTTCAGGTCGCGCTCGGAGGTGGTGAAGCCGGGGACCTCGGCGTTGGTGGAGTCGGTGAGGAAGAGATCGACACCTTCCTCGCCGAGGCGGGCGAAGGCGCGCAGGTCGGTGATCCGGTCGTCCAGCGGGAACTGGTCCATCTTGAAGTCGCCCGTGTGGAGCACCATCCCGGCCCCGGTGCGGATCGCGACCGCGAGGCCGTCCGGGATGGAGTGGTTGACCGCCACGAACTCGCAGTCGAAGGGGCCGAAGCCGCGCCGGTCGCCCTCACGTACCCGCACCGTGCGTGGCCGGATCCCGTGCTCCTTGAGCTTGGCCTCCAGGAACGCCAGGGTCAGCTTCGAGCCCACGACGGGGATGTCGGAGCGCTCGCGCAGCAGGTACGGCACGCCGCCGATGTGGTCCTCGTGGCCGTGGGTGAGCACCACGGCCACGATGTCGTCCAGGCGGTCACGGATCGAGGTGAAGTCCGGCAGGATCACGTCCACGCCGGGCTGGGTCTCCTCGGGGAACAGCACCCCGCAGTCGACGATGAGCAGCTTTCCGGCATGCTCGAAGACGGTCATGTTGCGGCCGATCTCACCCAGACCGCCCAGGGCGACGACCCTCAGCCCTCCTTCGGGCAAGGGAGGGGCGGCTTTCAGTTCGGGATGTGGATGGCTCATATTCTGACGTTACCGGAGAGTCCGCCGAGGTGATCCACCGGCCGACCGGCCGCCGGGTCGGCCACCGCGTCGGCCACCCGCCCGGCCGGACCGACGGGGGCTGCCGAGACGGTCGGCCGGGTGGAGCGACGTACCGGCTCCTGGACCCCCGAGAGCCCCGAGGGCGCCCGAAGTCCCCGAAGCTTCTCAGGGCGCGTCTGTACGATGCACGCGCAGCGCGCCTCACGGTCCTGGCCGACGACGTCGTGCCGGACCGCTTCCTTGCCGGGTGGGCCGGACACACCGTTGTGGCCGCCACCGTGCGGTGGTATGTGAAGCCCTGTGCGGAGGATCTTCGCGAGGCTCCCACAACGTGGGACGGCCTGCGTGGGGATCCGACCCAAGTACGTGAGAAATCGTGAGATGTGGGAGCGTGAGGCGGGTGAGCGACGTAAAGACCAACACCCTTCAATACCGCTTTGACGGGCCGGAAGACGCACCTGTCCTGATCTTGGGTCCCTCACTGGGCACCACCTGGCACATGTGGGACCGGCAGGTTCCGGAGCTGGCCAAGCAGTGGCGGATCTTCCGCTTCGACCTGCCGGGTCACGGCGGCGCGCCCGCGCACCCGACCGGTTCGGTCACCGAGCTCGCCGAACGGCTGCTCGCCACCCTCGACGGGCTCGGCGTCCAGCGGTTCGGCTACGCGGGCTGCGCGCTCGGCGGTGCCGTGGGCGCCGAACTGGCGCTGCGCCGCCCGGAGCGCCTCGCCTCGCTCACGCTGATCGCGGCCTCCCCGCGGTTCGGCACGGCCGACGAGTTCCGGCAGCGCGGCGTGATCGTCCGGTCGAACGGGCTGGACCCCATCGCGCGCTCGTCCCCCGAGCGCTGGTTCACGACCGGGTTCGCCGCGGCGCAGCCCGCGATCACCGAGTGGGCCGTGCAGATGGTGCGCACCACGGATCCGGGCTGCTACATCGCCGCCTGCGAGGCGCTCGCCGCCTTCGACATCCGCGCCGACCTCGGCCGGATCGGGGTGCCGACGCTCGTCCTGGTCGGCTCGGACGACCAGGTCACCGGACCCGCCGAGGCCCGCACCCTGGTCGCCGGAATACCGGACGCCCGCCTCGCGGTCGTGCCCGGCGCCTCCCACCTGGTCCCCGTGGAGCAGCCGGCGGCGGTCACCGACCTCCTCGTACGGCACTTCTCCACCGCCTGGCAGCAGCCGGCCTACGACTCGTCCACCGGGCAGATGTCGGTCGTGGTCCCGCAGGCGAGCCCGGTGCTCTCCGTGCCGCAGCAGGCGGCACCCGTCGCCGAGATCGCCCCCGCCCCGCAGCCCGAGGCGCTGACGGGCAGATCCGACCCCTACGACGCGGGCATCAAGGTCCGCCGCGAGGTGCTCGGGGACGCCCATGTGGACCGGGCGCTGGCGCAGGCCGACGAGTTCTCCGGGGACTTCCAGGAGTTCATCACCCGCTACGCGTGGGGCGAGATCTGGGACCGGCCGGGCCTCGACCGGCGCTCGCGCAGCTGTGTCACGCTCACCGCCCTGGTAGCGGGCGGCCACCTCGACGAGCTGGCCTTCCACACCCGGGCCGCCCTGCGCAACGGACTCACCCCGGTCGAGATCAAGGAAGTACTGCTCCAGGCGGCCGTCTACTGCGGCGTACCGGCCGCGAACAGCGCCTTCAAGGTGGCCCAGCGGGTGATCCGAGAGGAGACCACTCCGCAGGAGTGAGCGGCGGGAAAGGGCCCCCTCGGGTGAGCCCGCGCCGACGGGCGGAGGCAGGATGGAAAGCATGAAGTTCACGAAGAAGTCGCATGCCTGCGTCCGCCTGGAGAAGGACGGCCGCGTACTCGTCATCGATCCCGGTGTCTTCAGCGAGGAGGACGCCGCGGTGGGCGCGGACGCGGTCCTCGTCACGCACGAGCACCCCGACCACTTCAGCGAAGGACACCTGCGGGCCGGTCTGGAGGCCAACCCGCAGGCGGAGATCTGGACGCTGAAGTCCGTCGCCGACCAGCTCTCGGCCGCGTTCCCGGGCCGGGTGCACACCGTCGGCCACGGCGACACGTTCACCGTCGCGGGCTTCGACGTACAGGTCCACGGCGAGCTGCACGCCGTGATCCACCCGGACATCCCGCGCATCACGAACGTCGGCTACCTCGTCGACGGCGGGCGCATCTTCCACCCGGGCGACGCCCTCACGCTCCCCGACCACCCGGTCGAGACGCTGCTGCTCCCCGTCCAGGCCCCGTGGAGCAAGATCTCCGAGGTCATCGACTACGTCCGCGAGGTCAAGCCGCAGCGCGCGTACGACATCCACGACGCCCTGCTCACGGACCTCGCCCGCCCCGCCTACGACCGCCAGATCGGCACGCTGGGCGGTTCCGAGCACCTTCGGCTGGCGCCGGGCGAGACCGCCGACCTCTGAGCGGCGGGCCACTGAGCGGCTGACCTCTGAGCGGCCGGCCGCTGAGTGTCAGTGCCGCCCGGTAGGTTGTGAAGCATGCGTATCGCCACCTGGAACGTGAACTCGATCACCGCTCGTCTCCCGCGGCTGCTGGCCTGGCTGGAGAGCAGCGGCACGGACGTGCTGTGCATCCAGGAGACGAAGACCACCGCGGAGCAGTTCCCGACCGAGGAGCTCCGCGAGCTGGGCTACGAGTCGGCGGTGAACGCGACGGGCCGGTGGAACGGCGTGGCGGTGGTGTCCCGGGTGGGCCTGGAGGACGTCGTGCGGGGCCTGCCCGGCGATCCCGGCTACGAGGGCACCGAGGAGCCCCGAGCGGTCTCCGCGACCTGCGGCCCGCTCCGCGTCTGGTCGGTCTACGTGCCGAACGGCCGCGAGGTGGACCACCCGCACTACGCGTACAAGCTGCAGTGGTTCGAGGCACTGAAGGCGGCTGTCGCCGGCGACGCGGGAGGCAGCCGCCCGTTCGCGGTGATGGGCGACTACAACGTGGCGCCGACGGACGAGGACGTCTTCGACCGGGCCGTCTTCGAGGGTTCCACCCACGTCACGGCCCCCGAGCGCGCCGCCCTCGCCGCCCTGCGCGAGACCGGCCTCTCGGACGTGGTCCCGCGCCCCCTCAAGTACGACCACCCGTTCACGTACTGGGACTACCGCCAGCTCGGCTTCCCCAAGAACCGCGGCATGCGCATCGACCTCGTCTACGGCAACGCCCCCTTCGCGAAGGCGGTGACCGACGCCTACGTGGACCGAGAGGAACGAAAGGGCAAGGGCGCCTCGGACCACGCCCCGGTGGTAGTGGACCTGGACGTCTAGGGCCGGCGCCCCCCAGGGGGTGCGAGGAACCGCGCGCCCAGCCAGGTCCGGGCGCGTACCCGACACACAACCCCGCACGACCCCGCCCAGGGGCGCGGGGAACCGCGCGCCCAGCCACGTCCGGCCCGCCCCGACACACAACCCGACCTGCCCCAGTGCCGCCCCGCCTACAACAACCCCAGATCCACGGACTCGGCCAGCGCGGCGAGCCCCGCATCGCCAGGATGCAGATGATCCCCACTGTCATGAGCGGGAAGCATCCGAGCGGGCCGCCCCGGATCCCGCAACACCGCGTCGAAGTCGAGCACCCCGTCGAATCCCGCGTCGGCCGAGCCGGACCGGATCCACCGGTTCACGAGCCCACGCTGCGCGTCGACCGCGGCGGTGCACCGCGCCTCCCCCTCGCAGGGCGCGATCGTCGCGGCCAGAACCCGCAGCCCACGCCCACGCGCCCGCTCGGCGACCTCCCGCAGCCCGTCGACGACCTGCTCCGCACTCGCACCCCAGCGGACGTCGTTGACCCCCTGGAAGACGACGACGGTACGAGCCGACGTCTGCGCGAGGACATCCCGGTCCAGCCGGTGCAACGCGCTCACCCCACCCGTGTCGGTGGACACACCGTCACCGGCGTACCGGTCCGTGACCACACGATTCGCCGAGATCCCCTGGTTGAGCACCCCATGGCGTGGCACCACATCCTGATCCCGGAGCCGGTCGGCCAGCAGATCGGGCCAGCGCCGGTTCGCGTCCCGCGTCGACTTCTCGCCGTCGGTGATCGAGTCCCCGAGCACCACGACGGACCCGGGCCCGTCACCACCCCGTCCACCCCGCTCGGTCCCCACGTCGACACCGGTCAGCAGCGGCCAGTTGAGGATCGTCGAGGTGTACGCGTCCGGGGCGGCGTCCGCCGCGTGGTCGCCGGGCTCGCTGACGTACGACTGCTGGACGGCCAGGCTGTGCACGGGCGCCGCCGTCACCGTTCCCGGCAGGTGGAGGCTCACGAGGAGATTGCTGTCCGCGGGCACGTCGAAGCCCAGCGGATCACTGAACGCCTGTGTCCCCGCCGGGATCTGGGTGTCCTCGGAGCCCCGGAAGGACAGCGGCACGGGAGCGCCGCGCGGGCTCGCCCCGGACGCCTGCACCGCCACCGTCGCGCCGCCGATCCGTACGGGCGTGGCCGCGAACGTGTTGTCGAGCCGGATCCGTACCCGCGGCCCGCCCACCGAGGTGTGCACCACCAGGCGCAGCGTCCGGTCCGTCCACGGCCCGACGGCCGTGTAGCCGGAGGTCGACGCGGCCCAACTCCCCGTCCAGCCACGGCTCTCGGCGCGTACCGACAGGGCGAACACATGCAGGTCGGCGTTGCGCGGCAGCTCCACGGAGGCCACCGAGCGCCCTCGGGCGAGCGGCACGGTCACCACGTACAGCCGTGCCTTCTCGGCGAGTTGACCGCCGGGTGTGTTGATGTGGGGGAGCGCCACGGCCTTGGTGGCGAGCGGGCCGCCGCGCCAGTCCGACGCGCTCAGCCGGTACGAGGAGCGGGAGCCGTCGAGGTAGCGCACGAGGCCCGTGCCGCTCTCCTCGCCGCCGCCCGTGCCCGCCACCAGGAAGGCGAGCGCGTCCCCCTGGCCGCGTACGCGTACGGACTGACCGTCGGCGCGTACGTTGTCGGGCTCGCCCGGTGCCCGGCGGGGCCAGGTCAGCCCGGCGCCCTGGACCGTCAGCGAGCGTCCCGGTGTCCAGCCGGCGGCGGTCAGGTCCTGCGCCGACAGGGAACCGCCCGAGCCGTCGAAATCGGCCTCGGCGGGCCGGTCGTCGTCGCTGACAGCCGTGTTGTCGAAGAGCCGCTCCAGGGACAGCGGCCGCACCCTGCTCTCCGGCGCGGCCGTCGCCGGAACCGTCACCGCCGCCGTCGACAGCAGAGTCAGAGCAACGGCGGTACCCCACACACGTCGGCGCACACCGACTCCTCCCACTCACGGACTCACGGACCACATACGGACGGACCACGTACGGACGGTCCACCGACGTGTCCCGGACGGCTCACTGACGAGGCGACAGATGCACCGTGAAGCTAAGGAGACGAGAGGGTCTCGTCAATGAGGCAGGTGCGAACTGAGTGCGAACTCCCTGGGAACAGGCGTTCCGCGCGCCCTGTGGTGCGCCGGGCGATACGGATGAAAGGCTGGGTGTATGAACATCCCTTTCCTGGGCAACTGGCGCAAGAAGCGGGGCCCCGCGAGGGGAGTCGCGGTCTTCTCCGACAGCGAGAGCGACCACGAGGGGGTGGCCGAACTGCTCTCCGAATGCGAACTGCTTCGTTCCCAGGCCTATCAGGCGGGGATCGAACTGGACGACTCCGCCGCCTCGTTGGAGGCGCTCGACCAACTGCTGCCGCGCTGGCGCGACGACGAGGAGAGCCTGCCCTGGCTCGGCAACGACGCCGGCCTCTACCTCGGCACGGTCATCGTGCGCACCGTGCCCGGCGCCCTCTGGGAGGTGTGGCCCAACGGCCGGCCGGTGGTGCGGCTGGTGTCGGGCCGGGAGATCGATGTGGTCGTATCAGGTCATGAGTGGGCGGCCAGCGGAGTTCCCGAACTCTCGCAGCTGTACGCCGAGGTTGCGGAAACGTGAAGCCCTGGCCTGCACCGGCGGCGTAAATACGGCTAATGCCCGAAAAGTGCGTGTCGTGTATTAACTCCACTCTTGTCTGGATAGTTTGCCGCAATCGCGACACTGCTGAGAGTGGGTAGGGCTGAGCATGGCCGTCGATCCGTTGATCGAGCTGCGGGACGTCAACAAGTACTTCGGGGAGCTGCATGTCCTGTGCGACATCAACCTCACCGTCGGCAAGGGGGAGGTGGTCGTGGTCATCGGCCCTTCGGGGTCGGGCAAATCGACCCTCTGCAGGGCGATCAACCGCCTGGAGCCCATCGGCTCGGGTGAGATCAGGCTGGACGGACAGCTGCTGGCGGAGGAGGGCAAGGAACTCGCGAAACTCCGCGCCGAGGTCGGGATGGTCTTCCAGTCCTTCAACCTCTTCGCGCACAAGACCGTCCTGCAGAACGTCTCACTGGGCCAGATGAAGGTGCGAGGCCGCAAGAAGGCCCAGGCCGACAAGCGCTCGCTCGAACTCCTCGACCGGGTGGGACTCGCCTCGCAGGCCCCGAAGTACCCGGCGCAGCTCTCCGGCGGCCAGCAGCAGCGCGTGGCCATCGCCCGCGCCCTCGCCATGGACCCCAAGGTGCTCCTCTTCGACGAGCCGACCTCGGCACTCGACCCGGAGATGATCAACGAGGTTCTGGAGGTCATGCAGCGGCTCGCGCGCGACGGCATGACGATGGTCGTCGTCACCCATGAGATGGGGTTCGCGCGCTCGGCGGCCAATCGGGTCGTCTTCATGGACGAAGGCCGCATCGTCGAGGACCGAACCCCCGAGGAGTTCTTCACCGACCCACGCAGCGACCGCGCAAAGGACTTTCTCTCCAAGATCCTCACACACTGAGCGGGGGAGCGTGATCATGATCCGTACGGCATGTGTACGCCCTGAACCGGCGGCGTCCGGCGTTTTCGTCATGCCCGCCTCCCGCGCCCCCCACGCCTCCCACGGATCCCGTGGCGGGGCCCAACTCGCCGTCCGCACCCCCGAGTCGGCGCCGTGCCCCGGCGCCGGTGAGGGATTTCGCCAGGCCGGGGGACGGGCCGTGCCCGGTCTCGACTACGCTTTGTCGTTCATCCCCGCGGTGACAGAGGCTGTCGAAGGCGCCTCGGCCGACCCAGGGACGCTGCTGCCGGGCACGCGGTAGCGAGGGGCAATGGCCCGTCCGGCGGCAGCCGGGGATCACTGCTCACGCAGCGGGACCGACACGTACGACGGGTCGGCCGCGGCTGAGGAGAAGGTCAGCTGCGCGCCGGTCGGGTTGTGCTCGATGTAGAGCGGGTCCACCGTGTCCACGACCAGGGCGAGACGATGCCCTGCCGGAACGTCGTAGGCCGTGGAGAACAGCTCCAGGTCGACGCCGAACGGCTTGCCGGGCGTCTGCCCGTGGAAGGTGAAGGGCGCGTTGCTGACCAGCTTGCCGAGGCCGAGCGGGCCCACGTCGTACAGGTACGCGACGAGGGTGCCGCTCTCCTTGGTACCGCTCAGCGTGGTGTGCAGCCTCGCCGTCCCGCGCACCCGCCGGGCGCTCGCGTACCTCTCCGACTGCCAGACGGCGGCGTACCGGCGCGGCAGCAGCGGGATCGACGCCACCGGAGGTGTCCGGGTCAGCTGGTCGAGGACGCTGGAGAGGAGGACGATCCCGCCGTTCGCGCCCGAGTCGACGTTCGCGCGGATCGTGGTGGAGCCGGCGAGGGCGATCATCTTGCGTGTCGCGCCGACCGACTTCCAGTCCGGATAACCCTCGTAACCGCCCGCGGAACGGGACGTGAGCTGTACGGGCGACTCGCGGTCGATGCCGTTGTCCTCGCCCTTGAGATAGCGGTCGAACCAGCGCCGGGTGTCCGTCCACACGTCGTTGGGCAGCCCGAACAGGCCGGTCAGCTCGGCGGTGGCGTGGTCGCCGGGCCGGTACTCCATCCTCCTGGGACCGGTCAGCCGCTCGTAGAAGTCGACGTACTGGTTCGGCGGGAAGATCGTGTCGCCCCAGGTGTTGGCGAGCAGGATCGCCGCGCCGTTCTCGTTGATTTGGTCGACGTAGGTCGCGGGGGAACGTTTCTTCCCCCAGGCGACCAGCTCCGGTTCCTTGGCGAGGTCCGCGGCGAAGAAGTCCTCGAAGGTCTGCCGGACCTCGGCGCCGGGGCGGCCCGTGAGCCGGCCGACGCCGTCCAGCAGGGCGACCGCCTGGGTGTGCTGGGTGCGGCCCGAGTAGATCGATTCGGTGAGGTCGGCCCAGCCGCTGAGCGACGCGACGGCCTTGACGCGCTTGTCGTGCGCGGCGGCGAGCAGACTGATGCCGGCTCCGTAGGAGACGCCCGCCATGCCGATGTGCCGGGGGTCGGACGGGGTGTGGCCGAGAGCCCAGTCGATCACCTTCGAGGCGTCGGCCACGTCGGGCGGGCCCGCCACCTCCACCTCCCCGCCGGACTGCCAGAAGCCACGGACGTTGTACGTGACCACGACGTAGCCGGAGTCGGCGAGCTTCTCGGCCTGGACGAGATACTCGGCCTGCGGGAAGCCCCAGCTCGTGGGCAGCACGACGAGGGGGTACGCGCGGGAGCCGGCGTCGGAGCCGGCGCCCGCGGGCGTGACGACGTTGGCCTTGAGGACCGTGCCGCCGTCCCCGGGGATGTCGACGAGACGGAGACCGGCCCGCGCCGCGCCCTGAACACCCTGAACACCCTGTGCGGCCGGGGCGAGCCCAAGGGCCGTGCCGGCGATCAGCGTCGCCGAGACGGCGCCCGCGGCGGTCGTGCGCAGGGCCTTGCGGGCGTGTCCCACGGGCCACTCCTACTCGTGTGAGCGTGAAAGTGACCCGACGGTAACCGCAGCCGCTCACCGTAAGTAACCCGTCGGTAAGTTACGTGCCAGTAACGATCGTTGAAAGGCGCAGGAAGACGGCGGGGGGCTGGAGGTCAGGAGGTCGGGGGGCGAGGTGGCTAGGAGGCGCGATGGGTGGTCCGGGTGGCCGCCTCGGGCAGCGGGGTCTGGGCGGCACGGGTCACGTCGGCGACCAGCTCGACCACGTCCGGCCCGTACGCCTGGGAGTTCACGACCTTCAGGAGCAGGGCGAAGGAGCTGTCACCGTGCTTGCGGTACAGCCGCTCGTGGTTGCGGGCCAGATAGCGGGTCGCCGCCTGGTTGGTGATGGCGCGCTGGCCGCAGAAGAGGAACACGGGCCTGCTCGGGCCCTGCTGTGCGGCGGTGAGCCGCGCGAGCAGTACGTACTCGGCCTGTCCTGGCTGCATGCGGTGGCGGTCGGTGCCTATCTGGAACGCGAGGCGGTCCGGACCCGGTTCCGGATCGACGTTCACGCGCACACCCGGCAGCATGGCCTGCATATGGGCGGCCATGCGGCGGTTGGACCCGGGGCCGCCGACGCAGAACTCGGTACGTTCGCCGAAGCCCTGCCGGGCCGCGTCCTGGGTGATCACGTCGGCGTGCGCGTTGCAGTCCTTGATCAGCGCGGCCAGCTCCAGGAGCGCGAACACGTCGTAGCGGTGCACGGCCAGATCGGGGCTGCCCGCGTCGCGGTTGACCACGAGCAGGGACTCGGAGTGGTCGGGCAGCCCGAAGAAGGCCTGCTTGCGGCGGAGCTTCCGCTTCCACAGGTAGGTCCGGGCGATCCAGCCCAGCGAGGCGCTGAGGCCCGCCGCGATCACCCCCAGGACGATATTGCGCACGTCGTCAGTCATGGGCGCGCATGCTAGCGGTCGCACGTATCGGTGTTCGAGAGGCACCTGACGCGACCATGCCCAGGCGGTTACGCTGCGCGGACGGTCGTTGACTGGAGGTACGGATGAGGCGCTCGGTCGCGCGGAGACTTGCTGTGCTGGCGGTGTCGGCCGCTGTGGTGTCGGTGGGGGCGGCGCCGCCCTCCTCGGGGGCCGCCGGGGGAGGCTCGGGCCCGGCGGAGAAGACGCCGGTCGCCGTCGGGTACGGCGGGGCCGTCGCGAGCGTCGACGCGGACGCTTCGGCCGCCGGTGTGGAGATCCTCCGCAAGGGCGGCAACGCGGTGGACGCGGCCGTCGCCACGGCGGCGGCCCTCGGCGTCACCGAGCCGTACTCGTCGGGCATCGGCGGAGGCGGCTACTTCGTCTACTACGACGCCAAGTCCCGTACGGTGCACACCATCGACGGACGCGAGACGGCGCCGCTGACGGCCGACTCGGGGCTCTTCCTGGAGAACGGCCAGCCGATCCCGTTCGCCGACGCGGTGACCAGCGGCCTCGGAGTGGGCACGCCCGGCACACCCGCCACCTGGCAGACGGCGCTGGACAGTTGGGGCAGCAAGGGGCTCGGATCGCTGCTGAGGCCCGCGGAGCGGCTCGCGCGGGACGGATTCACCGTCGACGACACGTTCCGCTCGCAGACCGCGTCCAACGAGGCGCGGTTCAGGAACTTCCCCGACACGGTCGGGCTGTTCCTGCCCGGCGGCGCGCTGCCGGTGGTCGGCTCGACGATCAGGAATCCCGATCTGGCGCGTACGTACGAGGAGTTGGGCCGCAAGGGAGTGGGTGCCCTGTACCGGGGTGAGCTGGCCCGGGACATCGTCGACACGGTCAACGAGCCGCCGGTGGACCCCGCTTCGGGATACAACGCCCGTCCTGGCGACCTGTCGCTGAAGGACCTGGCGAAGTACCGCGCGAAGCGGCAGGCGCCCACGAAGACCTCGTACCGCGGTCTGGGTGTCTACTCCATCGCGCCCTCCTCCTCCGGTGGGACGACGGTCGGCGAGGCGCTCAACATCCTTGAGAACACCGACCTTTCGAAGGCCTCGGACGTCCAGTACCTGCACCGCTACATCGAGGCGAGCCGGATCGCGTTCGCGGACCGGGGGCGCTGGGTGGGCGACCCCGCCTTCGAGGACGTACCGACGAAGGGACTGCTCTCGCAGCGGTTCGCCGACTCGCGCGAGTGCCTGATCAAGGACGACGCGGTGCTCACGAGCCCGCTGGCGCCGGGCGACCCGCGCGACCCGGCGGCGTGCGCGACCGGCGGGAAGGCCGCGCCGACGACGTACGAGGGTGAGAACACGACCCATCTGACGGCGGCCGACAAGTGGGGCAACGTCGTCGCGTACACGCTCACCATCGAGCAGACCGGCGGCAGCGGGATCACCGTCCCGGGCCGGGGATTCCTCCTCAACAACGAGCTGACGGACTTCTCCTTCGCCCCGGCGAGCCCGGCCGTGCACGACCCGAACCTGCCCGGGCCCGGCAAGCGTCCGCGCTCCTCGATCTCGCCGACGATCGTGCTCGACCGCCACGCGAAGCCGGTGGTGGCGCTGGGCTCGCCCGGTGGCGCGACCATCGTCACGACGGTGCTCCAGACGCTCACGGGCTTCCTCGACCGGGGGCTCCCGCTCGTCGACGCGATCGCGGCGCCGCGGGCCAGTCAGCGCAACCAGACGACGACCGAGCTCGAACCGGGCCTGTGGAACAGTCCGCTGAGGACCCAGTTGGAGGGCATCGGGCACGGGTTCCGGCAGAACCCGGAGATCGGTGCGGCGACGGGTGTTCAGCGGCTGCCTGACGGCAAGTGGCTGGCCGCCGCGGAGACCGTGCGCCGGGGTGGCGGGTCGGCGATGGTGGTGCGGCCTGCGCGGTAGCCGTGGCCTTGGCCGTAGGTGGTCGCATGCGGGTGCGCCGTTCCCCGCGCCCCTTCGGGGGCTGGTGCCGCCGGGCCGGGCGATGTACCGGCGGGGGTTGCCGGTATCGGGGTGGCTCTCACTTAACGTTCCGGGGTGGTAACCGCACTCTGCGTCCAGGCCGAAAACTCGTCGTAGCGCTTCCGTAACACGAATGGTGTTTTCTACCGGATCGGAGTACTCCGGTCCGGCGTGGGGTGAACGCAATGACAGTGGAACAACTCCCAGGCCAAGTACGGGAGTTCGCGCAGTACCTCAACGGCCTGCTGTCCCGGCTCGATCAGGGCGGCGGCTGGTGCGGCGTGTTCTGGCAGCGCGACCCCGACGGGATGCGGGCCTGCCTGGACGGCTGGGAGGTGCCGCCCTGGGACGTCGTGCAGGCCATCCTCCAGGACCTGGGTGCCGAGTACGGCGAGCGGGCCGCGGCCCAGGAGACCGAGCGGGCCCGGGCGTTGCATGCCGCCTCGCTCGCCGCGTACGACGCGCGGCCCGGCGGTCGTGACGCTCTCGGTGACCGGCTCGACGTCATGCTGCGCGAACAGCGCTACGCCGCCGAACGGCTCTCGGAGCTGGCGCGGTCGCTCCCCGCGGCCGGCACCCAGGAGGAGGCCGACTCCGTCCGCCTCGATCTGGCCTGGGCCCGTGACGACCACGACCGCGCGACGGCCCGCTGCGCCGAAATCCGTTCCCGCATCGACGAGTTGGACCGGTGGACGGTGGGCGGACACGCCCAGGAGTCCCCGGTGGCGCCGCCCACCGGCGACGGTGGGGGCGGGGGCCGTGACCCCGCCCGCGCGGCCGCGCCGCGCGTGGGTGCGCAGCGTCCGGCGCCGGACGAGGACGACTGGCCGGACCTCTGGCGCGACGCGTCCGCGGACCGGGCCGCACGGCAGGACGCGGCGCGGGCCTCCGCCTCCGGCAACGGCCCGACCCCCGACACCGGCTCCGCCCCGCACGCCACCACGCCCGTGCACGCCGCCCCGGGAGCCGAGCCGGTATCTCCCGAAGCGGCCGGGCACCCCGAGCCTCCCGCGTCCCCCGCGCCCAGACAGCGCTCCAAGCGCCGCATCCGGGGCGGTGCCCGGGGCGGCGCCCGCTTCGCCGGTATGGCGGACACCAGTGCCGGGACGGACGCGGGCACGGCATGGGGCGAGGCCGTCCCCGTACCCCCCGTCGCCGTGCCCGAGCCGGCACCCGTGGCGCCGCCCGCGCAGCGCACCCCGCGGGGAGCCCGGTTCGCGGGGGGTGTCGAGGAGAGCGGGCAGTCGTCGGCACCGCGGCGCGAGCCGCTGGACGACGGGGCGCGGCGGACCACCGTCGAGACCGTCGCGAAGCTCGTCCGGCTGCGGGCCGAGGGCCACACCGGCGAGGCGCACGCCGTGCTGGTCGAGGCCGCGCACTGGCCCGCGGCCCGCTTTCCGCTGCTCGCCGCCGAACTCCACCGCGCCGGACTCGACGCCGACTGGGCCTCCCTCCTCTGGGAGGCGGTCTCGCTGCCCGCCGACCGGCTGGTCGCCGCGGCCGACGCGCTGGTGGCGGCCGGACGTACGGCGGACGGCCGGCAGATGCTGCGCCAGGGCGTCGTACGGCCCGCCCCGGAGATAGGCGAGGCCGTCCTGGCCCTGGTCGAGGAGGGCCGCCACCGCGAGGTCCGCGCCCTCCTGGACGCGTACGTCAGCATCCGCACCCCCGAAGAAGCCGTCCGCAGCATCGACGCCGACCCGCAGTTCCTGGCCCCGCTGCTCCTGGAGTCGGCCCGCAACGTCTCGGAACAGCGCTACTGGGACCTGATCCACGCCCTGCGGGTGGCGGGCTACACGGCGTGAGGCGGGGCGGGCCGCACGGCTCTCGACGAGGCCCGGACAGGGGAACACGCGAGCCCCCTCGACTCGGTCCCGCTCACCCACAGGGGTGTGAAACATGATCGACTCCGCCGGTTAACGACGATGGTCTTGCCCAGGGCAGCGCCGAGGCTTACTTTCAGGGCTCTACGCCCAGTGTCTACGGGCGTAGAAGCTCTCTGGCGTCACGTCGAAGGAGCAGCTCATGGCCAACGTCGTACGTGCCGCTCTGGTCCAGGCCACCTGGACCGGCGACACCGCATCCATGGTCGCCAAGCACGAGGAGCACGCCCGCGAGGCGGCCCGTCAGGGCGCGAAGATCATCGGATTCCAGGAAGTCTTCAACGCCCCCTACTTCTGCCAGGTCCAGGAGCCCGAGCACTACCGCTGGGCGGAACCGGTACCGGACGGACCGACCGTCACCCGTATGCGGGAACTCGCCCGCGAGACCGGCATGGTCGTCGTGGTCCCGGTGTTCGAGATCGAGCAGTCCGGCTTCTACTTCAACACCGCCGCGGTCATCGACGCCGACGGCACGTATCTCGGCAAGTACCGCAAGCACCACATCCCCCAGGTCAAGGGCTTCTGGGAGAAGTACTACTTCAAACCGGGCAACCTCGGCTGGCCCGTCTTCGACACCGCGGTCGGCAAGGTCGGCGTCTACATCTGCTACGACCGCCACTTCCCGGAGGGCTGGCGACAGCTCGGCCTGAACGGCGCCCAGCTCGTCTACAACCCGTCGGCGACCTCCCGGGGCCTCTCCGCCCACCTGTGGCAGCTGGAGCAGCCGGCCGCCGCCGTCGCCAACGAGTACTTCGTCGCCGCGATCAACCGGGTCGGCGAGGAGGAGTACGGGGACAACGACTTCTACGGGACGTCGTACTTCGTCGACCCGCGGGGCCGGTTCGTCGGCGAGCCCGCGAGCGACAAGAGCGAGGAACTCGTCGTCCGCGACCTCGACCTCGACCTGATCGACGAGGTCCGGCAGCAGTGGGCCTTCTACCGGGACCGCCGCCCCGACGCGTACGAAGGACTGGTGCAGCCGTGACGACAGACGCTCCCCAGAGTTCGACCCAGAGTTCCGCCCGGGCGTCGGCCCAGGGCTCGGTCCAGAGCTCGGCCCAGGGCTCGGTCCGCGGCCCGGACAAGGGTCTGCACCGGCGTCACCGGGCCGTCCTGCCCGACTGGCTCGCCCTCTACTACGCCGAGCCCCTCGAACTCACCCACGGCGAGGGCCGCCACGTCTGGGACGCCGAGGGCAACAGGTACCTCGACTTCTTCGGCGGCATCCTCACCACGATGACCGCGCACGCCCTGCCCGAGGTCACGAAGGCCGTCAGCGAGCAGGCCGGCCGGATCAACCACTCCTCGACGCTCTACCTCAACCGGCCCATGGTCGACCTGGCCGAGCGGATCGCCGCGCTGTCGGGCATCCCGGACGCCCGTGTCTTCTTCACGACCTCGGGCACCGAGGCCAACGACACCGCGCTGCTCCTGGCCACCGCGTACCGCCGCAGCAACCAGATCCTGGCGATGCGCAACAGCTATCACGGCCGCTCGTTCAGCGCGGTCGGCATCACCGGCAACAAGGGCTGGTCGCCGACGAGCCTGTCACCCCTCCAGACGCTGTACGTGCACGGCGGCGTCCGCACCCGCGGCCCGTACGCCGATCTCGACGACGCCGGCTTCATCGCGGCCTGCGTCGCCGACCTGGAGGACCTGCTCGGGCACGTACGCGCGCCCGCCGCCCTGATCACCGAACCCGTCCAGGGCGTCGGCGGCTTCACCTCCCCGCCGGACGGCCTGTACGCGGCCTTCCGCGAGGTCCTCCAGGAGCGCGGCATCCTGTGGATCGCCGACGAGGTGCAGACCGGCTGGGGCAGGACCGGCGACAACTTCTGGGGCTGGCAGGCCCACGGACAGAACGGCCCGCCCGACATCCTCACCTTCGCCAAGGGCATCGGCAACGGCATGTCCATCGGCGGGGTCGTCGCCCGCGCCGAGATCATGAACTGCCTGGACTCCAACTCCATCTCGACCTTCGGCGGCACCCAGGTCACCATGGCCGCGGGCCTCGCCAACCTCCTGTATCTGCTGGAGCACGACCTCCAGGGCAACGCCCGCAGGGTCGGCGGACTGCTCATCGAGCGGCTGCGGGCCGTCGCCGAACAGTTCCCGGGCGTACGGGAGGTGCGCGGCCGTGGACTGATGATCGGCGTCGAGCTGGTGAAGCCCGGCACCGACGAGGCCGACCCGGACGCGGCCGCCGCCGTGCTCGAAGCGGCCCGCGAGGAAGGCCTGTTGATCGGCAAGGGCGGCGGTCACAGCACCAGCGTCCTGCGCATCGCGCCGCCCCTGTCGCTCACCGTCGCGGAGGCCGAGGAGGGCGCCGCGATGCTGGAGCGCGCCCTGCGGAGCAGTCTGGTCTGAGTGGCGGTCGGGCCCGAGTGCCAGTCGGGCCCGAGTGCAGGTCAGGTCTGAGCAAAGGTCAGGTTTGAGCAGTAGTCAGCTCCGAGTGGCGGTCAACTCCCCGTGGGAGTCGGCTCCGAGGAGTGTTCGGCACCGCGAGATTGAAGGTTCGCATCGATGACGACCGCCTCGGAACCCGCCCTGTCGGTCCGGCAGGTCCTCGCCCTGGAGCGGGTGCTCGCCGGGGAGCCCGAGGTGGTGGCGGGCGCGGGCCAGCTCGACCGGCCCGTGCGCTGGGTGCACGTCGCCGAGGCCGCCGACGTCGGGGTGATGCTCAGCGGCGGTGAGATGGTCCTCACCACCGGTGTGCTGCTCGCGGGCGACCGGGAGGCACAGGCCGAGTACATCCGCTCCCTGCACCGCGCGGAGGCCTCGGCCGTCGTCCTCGGACTCGGCCGGGCCTTTCCCGCGCCCCCCGAGGTGATGCGCCGGGCCGCCGAGCGGTGCGGGCTGCCGATGGTGGTCCTGCACCGCCCGTTCCCCTTCGCCGAACTCACCGAAGAGGTGCAATCGCGGCTCGTACGAAGGAAGTTCGCGGCCGTCAGCCTCTCGGAGGCGGTACGCACCGCGCTGACCGGGCTCATCACGACGGGCGCCCCGCTGCAGCGCATGCTCGACGAGATCGCCGGCCACAGCGTCTGCCCGGTCGTCGTCACCAACCTCGCCCACCGGGTCCTCGCCACGGCGGGGGAGCGGTCCGCGGTCGACGACGTGCTGCGCGACTGGGAGCGCATCGCACGGCAGGCCGGCGGCAGCGAGGGCGACGGCTGGGTCCGCGCCGAACTGGGCGGGCGCGGCGAGCGCTGGGGCCGCATCGTGCTCTGCGGCTACCGCGGCGACGCCGCCACCGGGCGGCTCCTCGCCGACCGCGCCGCCGAGGCGCTCGTCCTGCACCGCATGCTCGGCGGCTCCGCGCACTCCTGGGAGGAGCAGTCGGCGCAGGGCCTGCTGACCGACCTCGTCTCCGGGGCGGTACCGGCCAGACAACTGCTGCCCCGGGCCCGCGCGGCCGGGCTGCCGGTCAACCGCCGGACGTTCGTGCCGCTGGCCGTACGAGGCGTGCGCGCTGCCCAACTGGTCCGCGTGCTGCGACTGTTGGGGCTCCCCGGGCTCGTCGCCGAACTGGCGGACGGGGTCACCGCCGTACTGCTGAGCCTCGCCAGGGACCAGGACGCCGAAGCCCTCGCCGCACACTTCGCCGCCCGGCTGCGCGCGGAACAGGGCGACGGCGGGGCGGAGACGGGTGATGGCAGACCGGCTTCGGGCGGTGGCGGGGCGCAGGAGCCCGCGGCCGTCGTCGCCGCCGCGGACGCGCGGACCGGATGGGACGACGTGCCCGCCGGGCTGCGCGAGGCCCGGCACGTGGCCGACGCCGTCGCCGAGAGCCCGGCCGGCCTCGACCTGCCGGTCGTGGTGCGGCTCAGGGACGTACATCTGCGAGGGCTGGTCCGGCTGTTGCGGGACGATCCGCACGTCCAGTCCTTCGCGGAGCGGGAGTTGGACGGGCTTTTGCGCGACGCCGACGCGGAGGCGGAGCTGCTGCCCGTGCTGCGGACGTATCTCGCCACGGGCCGGAACAAGTCGCGCACCGCGCAGCTCCACCATGTCTCCCGGCCCGCCCTGTACCGGCGGCTGGAGTCCATAGAGGCGCGGCTCGGGGTCGACCTCGACGACTTCGAACAGGCCGCCTCCATCCACATCGCCCTCCTCGCACACGACGCGCAACAGCACTGAAACATCGAACGACCTGGGAAAACGGTGGTGAAACATGGGCCTTCGCAAGGGTGACACCGTGGAACGCCACACGCCCGCAGACGTGACACCGTGCAACTCAAAGCCGCCCTCCGGACTTCCTAGGCTCGCCGCACACCCAGCGACCGGAGGTCCCGATGAGCAGAGTGATCCGCGCCGCCGTCTTCCAGACCGCATGGACGGGCGACAAGGAGTCGATGATCCAGGTCCACGAGCAGGCGGCCCGCGACGCGGCCGCGCAGGGTGCTCAAGTCCTGTGCTTCCAGGAGCTGTTCTACGGGCCCTACTTCTGCCAGGTCCAGGACAAGGCGTTCTACGAGTACGCCGAGCAGATCCCCGAGGGCCCGATCGTGCGCCGCTTCCAAGCGCTGGCGAAGGAGCTGGGCATCGTCCTCGTCCTGCCGATGTACGAGGAGGAGCAGCCCGGTGTCCTCTACAACACCTCGGCGGTGATCGACGCCGACGGCTCGTACCTCGGCAAGTACCGCAAGCACCACATCCCGCAGGTCGAGGGCTTCTGGGAGAAGTTCTACTTCCGCCCCGGCAACAGCGGTTGGCCGGTCTTCGACACCGCGGTCGGCAAGGTCGGCGTCTACATCTGCTACGACCGGCACTTCCCGGAGGGCTGGCGTGCCCTCGGACTCGCCGGGGCCGAGATCGTCTTCAACCCGTCGGCCACCTCGCGCGGTCTGTCCGCCTACCTCTGGCAGCTGGAGCAGCCGGCCGCGGCCGTCGCCAACGAGTACTTCGTGGGCGCGATCAACCGCGTGGGCGTGGAGGAACTGGGCTCCAACGACTTCTACGGGACCTCGTACTTCGTGGACCCGGAAGCACAGTTCGTCGGGGAGGTGGCGAGCGACAAGGAGTCCGAACTCGTCGTCCGCGACCTGGACATGGAGAAACTGCGTACGGTCCGCGACCGCTGGCAGTTCTACCGCGACCGCCGCCCGGACGCGTACGGCACCCTGACGGCTCCCTGAGGCCCGACCCCGGCCGGGGCCCCGCAGGGCGCGCGGGGAACGGCGCACCCGGCCACGACGCCAGTGGGGCGTCGATCGCCTGCTCAGCCACGACGCCTTTGGGGGCGCGGGGAACTGCGCGGCCGACCACGACGTACCCGCACCCACCCACCGCCCTCCACCGGAGGTGCCCGTCCGGACAGACAGGAGACGAAGCATGAGCAGCCGTACAGTCATCCGCGGTGGCCTAGTGATCACCGCGTCGGACGAACTACACGCGGACGTCCTCATCGAGGACACCCGCATCGTCGCCCTCGCCGCGAGCGGCACTCCCACCGCCGAGGCCTGGACCGCCGAGCGGACCATCGACGCCACCGGAAAGTACGTGATCCCGGGCGGCGTCGACGCCCACACCCACATGGAGCTGCCCTTCGGCGGCACCTTCGCCTCCGACACCTTCGAGACCGGCACCCGCGCCGCCGCCTGGGGCGGCACGACCACGATCATCGACTTCGCGGTACAGAGCGTCGGCCGCTCACTGCGCGAGGGCCTCGACGCCTGGAACGCCAAGGCCGACGGCAAGTGCGCCATCGACTACGGCTTCCACATGATCGTCTCCGACGTGAACCAGGACACGCTCAAGGAGATGGACCTGCTGGTCGAGGAGGGCGTCACCTCCTTCAAGCAGTTCATGGCCTACCCCGGCGTCTTCTACAGCGACGACGGCCAGATCCTGCGCGCCATGCAGCGCTCCGCCGAGAACGGCGGCCTGATCATGATGCACGCCGAGAACGGCATCGCGATCGACGTCCTGGTGGAGCAGGCGCTGGCCAGGGGCGAGACCGACCCCCGGTTCCACGGCGAGGTCCGCAAGGCCCTCCTCGAAGCCGAGGCCACCCACCGAGCCATCAAGCTCGCCCAGGTGGCCGGCGCCCCGCTGTACGTCGTGCACGTCTCGGCGACGGAAGCCGTCGCCGAGCTGGCGCGGGCCCGCGACGAGGGCCTCAACGTCTTCGGCGAGACCTGTCCGCAGTACCTGTTCCTGTCGACGGACAACCTCGCGGAACCGGACTTCGAGGGCGCGAAGTACGTGTGCTCGACCCCGCTGCGGCCCAAGGAGCACCAGGCCGCCCTGTGGCGGGGCCTGCGCACGAACGACCTCCAGGTCGTCTCCACCGACCACTGCCCCTTCTGCTTCGTGGGCCAGAAGGAGCTGGGCCGGGGCGACTTCTCGAAGATCCCCAACGGTCTGCCGGGCGTCGAGAACCGGATGGACCTGCTGCACCAGGCCGTCGTCGACGGGCACATCTCGCGCCGCCGCTGGATCGAGATCGCCTGCGCCACCCCGGCCCGGATGTTCGGCCTGTACCCGAAGAAGGGGACGATCGCGCCGGGCGCCGACGCGGACGTCGTCATCTACGACCCGCACGCCGAGCAGGTCATGTCCGCCGAGACCCACCACATGAACGTCGACTACTCGGCGTACGAGGGCAGGCGCACCACCGGCCGGGTCGAGACGGTCCTGTCGCGCGGCACACCCGTCATCACCGAGCGGGAGTTCACCGGCCGTGCCGGGCACGGCAGTTACACCCCTCGCTCCACCTGTCAGTACCTTCTCTGAGCGACCAGGAGTGGCGCCATGGACTTCGGACTCGTCCTGCAGACCGACCCACCCGCTTCCCGCGTCATCAGCCTGATGAAGCGGGCCGAGCGCAACGGCTTCACGTACGGCTGGACCTTCGACTCCGCCGTGCTCTGGCAGGAGCCGTTCGTGATCTACAGTCAGATCCTTTCCAACACGACGAAGTTGACGGTCGGCCCGATGGTGACGAACCCGGGCACCCGCACCTGGGAGGTCACCGCCTCGACCTTCGCCACCCTCAACGACATGTTCGGCAACCGCACGGTCTGCGGCATCGGCCGCGGTGACTCGGCGATGCGGGTGGCCGGCCGCAAACCCAACACCCTCGCCCGGATCAGCGAGGCCATGAAGGTCATCCGGGCGCTGGGGCGCGGCGACGAGGCCGACCTCGGCGGCACGGTGATCAAGTTCCCGTGGATCAGGCCCGGCGCCGAACTCCCCGTCTGGATGGCCGCGTACGGACCCAAGGCCCTCAAGATGACCGGCGAGGAGGCGGACGGCTTCATCCTGCAGCTCGCCGACCTGTATCTCACCGAGTACATGGTCAAGGCGGTGAAGACCGCGGCGGCCGAGGCGGGACGCGACCCCGCCGACATCAAGATCTGCGTGGCTGCGCCCGCCTACGTCACCGAGGACGACTCGCCCGAGGCGCTCGCCCACGCGCGTGAGCAGTGCCGCTGGTTCGGCGGCATGGTCGGCAACCACGTCGCCGACCTGGTCTCCAAGTACGGCGAGCACTCCGCCGCCGTCCCCGACGAACTCACCGACTACATCAAGTCCCGCGAGGGCTACGACTACTCCCACCACGGGCGCAGCGGGAACCCCGACACGCAGTTCGTGCCGGACGAGATCGTCGACCGGTTCTGCCTGATCGGTACGGCCGAGCAGCACGTCGCGAAGCTGAACGCCCTGCGGGAGCTGGGCGTCGACCAGTTCGCCCTGTACGACATGCATGACGCTCAGGAGGCGGTCATCGAGGCGTACGGATCCACGGTCATCCCCGCCGTCAACGGTTAGCGGCGAGCCCTCCCACTCGCCCGCACCCGACCTGCCCGCACCCAACCCGCCCGCACTCATCCCGCCCGCACCCGAGTCGTCCCCTTCCCACCTCCCCGGGAAGGGGACCGCACCACCACCCCCACGGCGCCACCCGCACGGCCTTTCCCGTCCCACCTCATCGATTGGCCTGCTCATGACCGAAACCGTCCCCACGGGGCCGCCGATATCCCAGTCCGCCGACGCCGAGGGGCGGATCGAACTCAGCCCCGGGGCCTTCCCCGCCGACAGCCCTTTCGCCAACGAGGACCTGCGTCCCGTCCCGGTCGCCGAGCGCAAGTGGACGACGTACAACTTCGCGGCGCTGTGGATCTCCATGGCCCACTGCATTCCCAGCTGGACCCTCGCCTCCGGTCTGGTCGCCCTCGGCATGGACTGGAAACAGGCCGTCTTCACGATCGCGCTGGCCAACATCATCGTGCTGCTGCCGATGGTGGCCACCGGGCACGCCGGACCCAAGTACGGCATCCCCTTCCCCGTACTGGCCCGTGCCTCCTTCGGGCTGCGCGGGGCCAACGTCCCGGCGCTCATCCGGGCGGCCGTGGCCTGCGGCTGGTTCGGCATCCAGACCTGGATCGGCGGCAGCGGCATCTTCGCCCTGGGCTCCAAGCTGACCGGCGGCGAGTGGGAGAAGGCGGGGCAGATCGCGGGCAACCCCTGGCCGCTGTGGCTGTGCTTCATCCTGTTCTGGGCCGTGCAGATCGCGATCATCTACCGCGGTATGGACTTCCTGCGGCGCTTCGAGAACTGGGCCGCGCCCGTCGTGATCGTCGGCGCGTTCGCACTGCTGATCTGGATCGCGATCAAGGCCGACGGCTTCGGCGCGCTGCTCGACCAGCCCTCGAAGCTCGGCTGGGGCCCCGACTTCTGGCCGGTCTTCTTCCCGTCCCTGATGGGCATGATCGGCTTCTGGGCGACCCTGTCGCTCAACATCCCCGACTTCACCCGCTTCGGCGCCAGCCAGAAGGCGCAGACCTGGGGGCAGACTCTTGGGCTGCCGACGACGATGACGCTCTTCGCGATCCTCGCCGTGCTGGTCACCTCCGGCTCCGAGGCCGTCTACGGAGAGGCGATCTGGGATCCGGTGGCCCTCGCGGCCAAGACCGACAGCGCCTTCGGTCTGCTCTTCGCGCTCTTCATCGTGCTGATCGCCACGATCTCCGTGAACATCGCGGCGAACGTGGTCTCACCGGCGTACGACCTGTCCAACCTGGCGCCGAAGTTCATCAACTTCCGTACGGGCGCGCTGATCACGGGTGTCATCGGCATCCTGATCTTCCCGTGGAAGCTGATCTCCACCCCGGAGTTCTACATCTTCACCTGGCTCGGTGTGGTCGGCGGGCTGCTCGGCACGGTCGCGGGCATCCTGATCGCCGACTACTGGATCGTCCGCCGCACGGTCCTGCACCTCGCGGACCTCTACACGCCCGGCGGACGCTACTGGTACACGAACGGCTGGAACTGGCGGGCGGTGCTCGCCTTCGTGGTCGGCGGCGTCCTGGCCGTCGGCGGCTCGTACTCGAACGTCGACGCCAAGGGCGAGAAGCTCGGCCCGTTCCCGGTCGACGGACTCGTCCCGTTCCTCAAGCCGCTCGCGGACTACGGATGGGCGGTCGGCGTCGCCTCGTCGCTCGTCCTGTACGTCGCCCTGATGGCGCCCCTGGCGCGGGCCGAACGGGAAGCGGCCACGGCCGGACGGGAGGAACCCGCGGACAAGGCCGTCTGACGGCGGACGGGTCCGGCCGCGCCGGAGCCGGCTCTACTGAGCGGCCTCCAGCGCGGCCATCCCCTCCTTGGCGGCCTTGATGGCGCCCTTGTTGATCTCGTCCGTACTGGGCGCCTTCTTGGTCTCGAAGTCACTGCCGTTGTACGTGACGACCACCAGGGCGTTGGACGCGCGGACGATCACCATGCCCTCACGGGTCTGCTGCTTCTTCTCGGTGGTGAGGTTGACCACCGAGTAGGCCTCGTCCCCGACGCCGGGGACCTGACCGCCGCCGCTCTTCTCCGTCGCGCGCTGCTTGTACGCGGCCAGGGCGGTCTCGTCGGACTTCTTGATCTCGTACGAGATGTCCAGCCAGCGGTAGTCGAACGCCTTGAGCGCGTTCCAGGAGCAGGTGCGGCGCAGCGACTCGTCGGTCGAGGGGATCTCCTTGCCGGCCGTCTTGGCGCCGGGCACCAGCGAGGTCACCGTCTTCTTCGTGACGCCCTCGCAGGGCGCCGGAGAATTGCGGTACGTACGGCTCGCCGCTGCGGTCGCGGGCGCCGACGGGGATCTCTCGCCGTCGGGAGAGGCCTTCTTCTCCGTGGCCGCAGGCGCGGCGAGCGGCCCGGACGACAGCGCCCAGCCCGCCGTGGCAAGCACGACGACCGGCGCCAGACGCGCGGTGAGAGCGAGAGGAAGAGATCGCACGGCGCACATTTCGTGGGGGACGGTGCGGAGAGGGTCCGCACGGCGGACGGGACGCCAGTGTCACATGAGTGGCTGTGGGGGCGGAAGTGCGAACTCGCTCCGTGCCCGCCCGTGCCCGCGCGGTGACAGCGACAGCGGTGACAGCAACGGCCGACAGTGACTACTGCGGCCGACCGCCGACCGCGCCGGGCGCCCCGTCATCAATGGGCACGGCGGGATCGAGGGGCAGTGCGGCACCGAGGGGCAGCGCCCGCTCGATGCGGTCCACGGCGGCGAACGCGCCGTACGCGATCAGCTGGACCAGACAGTGATCCGTGTACGGCGGCTTCTTCCAGGCGGCCACGTCCTCGTCGGTGATCCGGTAGGGAGCCAGCGCGGCCAGCAGCGCCAGCCGAGCCCCGGGCCGGTCCGCGCGTCCCGGCAGCGCGTCCCACACCAACGGCTGATGCGTACCGTCCCAGACCGCGACCGTGTCCCGTACGAGGTTCTGGTCGGCCTCGGTCAGCAGCGCGGAGCCGGCCGTCGCCGCGGCCCGCAGTGCCGCATAGGCCGGGCCGACCGCGGACCCGGCGGCCCAGGCCGGGCCGGGGCCCGCGTCGCCGTCGAGGAGGGCGAGGCTCGTGCCCGGGACGAGGCGCCGGCGTACGGTCCTCGCCACGGACCGGCCGACGAGGCTGCGGACCGGCCTGAACCGCTGGACGTTGCCCGGCAGCAGGTTCTCGGTCAGCAGGGCCGAGACGACCCGGTTGATGAAGTGGAAGGCCAGGGCGGTGCCCACGTACGCGGCGGTGTGCCGGGCGAAGAAGGGCAGCGGGGTGAGAGCCGGGCTGCCCGGGACACGCGTCGCCTCGCCCCAGGCGACCATGCGGGCCTGGACCTCCTTCTCCGGGGCTTCGCCGCGGGCCAGGCGCTCCGCGAGGGCGTGGTCGCCGGTGGCGTGCAGCAGGAGGGTGTGCGCGTCCACGCAGAACGGGCACTTGTTTGCACGGGACACCCCGAAGGCGGCCAGCTCCTTGCCGGTGCGGCTGCCCTCGCCCGCGAGCAGCGACTCCCTCATCAACGCCCAGGCGGCGGACATGAGGTCGGGCGAGGAGGACAGGACGACGAAGGTGGAGGCGCTCTCGATGCCGAAGTCCTCGGCGAGCTGCCGGTACACCTCCGCGGTACGGCCGGTGGCGGCCCGGGGCGGCAGGGGCTCGGTGTGGCGGAAGGGGGCGGTCGTGAACGGCGCGGTCAGGAAGGCTGTGTTCATGGGGAGAACCCTGGCTCCCCGGGGTGCCCCCACGCGTCGTACCGCCGAAGGCAGTCGGCGGTGCGCCGACGCGACCGCCCGGCACGTCCCGCTACTGCGGCGGGAGTAGTCCCGGAGTTGTCCACAGGGCTGACGCCGTTGTCGGCGGGGCGGTCTACCTTACGGACATGAGCGCGGACCAGGTCATCCTCAAGCGGCTCGCCGACGTGGCACTCGCCGTCGTGATCGGCGCGATCACCATGTCCGCGGCGGCCTCCGACCAGGACACCACCGCGCTCGACCTCGCGCTGATCGTGGCCGGCTCGCTCGCGCTGGCCGCGTACCGAAAAGCGCCCCGGGCGGTGCTGGCGGTGACCACGGCGGCCCTGAGCGCCCACGCGCTGCACGCCCAGCCGGGGCCGGTGGCCGCCCTGCCCGTGGTGGCCGCCGTCCACATCGCGGCGCAGGCGGGACACCGGGCCGTGGGCGCGGCCGCGGGCGCCGTGTTCCTCGGCGCGTATCTCGCGGCGGGCCCGGTCTCGCACGACACCGTGGAACGGACCGCCCTGCTCGCGGGCTGGTTCCTGTGCGCCGTGGTCAGCGGTCTCGCGGGCCGCAACTGGCAGGCGTATCTGCGCCAGACCGAACAGCGTGCGCTGGAGGCCGAGCGCACCCGCGAGGAGGCGGCCCTGCGCCGGGCCGGTGAGGAACGCCTGCGGATCGCAAGGGAGTTGCACGACTCCCTGACCCACAGCATCTCCATCGTCAAGCTCCAGGCGGGTGTCGCCGTCCATCTCGCGCGCAAGCGCGGCGAGGAGATACCCCCGGCCCTGCTCGCCATCCAGGAGGCCGGCGGGGAGGCCATGCGCGAACTGCGCGCCACGCTGGACATCCTGCGCACCGACGAGCCGACCGGCACGCCCGCGCTGCTCGTGGAGCGGGCCCGCGCGGCGGGCCTCGCCGTCGACCTGACCGTCACGGGCCGCGAGCGCCCGCTGGCGGCGACCGTGGACCGGGCCGCGTACCGCATCGTCCAGGAAGCCCTCACGAACGCCGCCCGACATGCGGGCCCCACCAAGGTGGCCGTGCAACTCGACTACGGAGAAGGTGAGTTGACGATTCGCGTCGACGACGACGGAACCGCCGAACCGTCCTGCCCGCCCGCCGAGGGCATCGGACTCACCGGCATGCGCGAACGGGTCGCGGCGCTCGGCGGCACCCTGCGGGCCGCCCCGCGCGAGGAGGGCGGCTTCTCGGTACGGGCCGGTCTGCCGCTGGAGCACGCGTGATCCGGGTCGCGCTCATCGACGACCAGGCGCTCATGCGGGCCGGGTTCCGGGCCCTCCTGGACGCCGAGGAGGGCATCGAGGTGGTCGGCGAGGCGGCGGACGGCGAACAGGGCGTGGCGCTGGTGCGCGAACAGGTGCCGGACATCGCCCTCGTCGACGTCCAGATGCCGGTGATGACGGGCATCGAGGCGACCCGCCGTATCGCCGCCGACCCGCGGCTGTCCACCGTCCGCGTGGTGATGCTGACCAACTACGGCCTCGACAGTTACGTCTTCGAGGCGCTGCGGGCCGGGGCCAGTGGATTCCTGCTCAAGGACACCGAGCCCGCCGACCTGCTCCAGGCCATCGAGGTCGTCACGCGCGGCGAGGCCCTGCTGTCGCCGTCCGTCACCCGCACGCTGATCGGCGAGTTCGTGTCCCGGCCGCCGGACCGGGCGAAGGCGCCCGGTCTTGAGTGCCTGACCCGCCGGGAGCGCGAGGTCACCGCGCTCGCCGCCCGCGGCCTCACCAACGAGGAGATCGCCGCCCACATGGTCATCAGTCCCTTCACCGCCAAGACCCACATCAGCCGCGCGATGACCAAGCTCGGTGCCCGCGACCGCGCCCAACTGGTGGTGTTCGCCTACGAGTCGGGGCTGGTCACGGCACGCGGGCAGACGGAGTGAGGGCACGGGGGGAGGCGAAGCGGCGGTACGGGGTGGCAGGCGGGGGCGCGGCACGAGGCAGGAGGAGTGAGGGCTTCCGCCGAGGGCTCGTGTGATGATCGGCGGGTGATCGCGATACGCCCGAGGCTGTTCCGCAGTACCGCCCTCGTCTGCCTGTTGGTGCTGGGGGCGAGCGGGTGCGGACTCTCCGCCGAACTGGACCGTGAGAGCAACCCCGAACGCACGCACTCGTCGTCGCCGTCCCTGACGGTGGTCCCGCCCACGCTCACCCTCACGCCCACGCCCACGGCCGTGACCCCCGAGCCCTCTCCGCCCGCCCCCGCTCTGCAGGCGGAGGGCTGCCCGAAGTCCGGTCTGCGCTTCACGGCTGATGAGGGCGACGCGGCGATGGGGCTGCGCGCGATGGGCCTCGACGTCACCAACTGCGGTGACAGCCCGCACAAGTTGAACGGCTATCCGGCCGTCACAGTCCTGGACGGATCGGGCGAGCCGTTCCCCGGCGTGCGGACCGTCGAGGGCACGGACCAGGTGTTCATGGCGCCGGAGGACCCCGGCCCCCGGTCGCTGACACTGGCCCCCGGCGACAGCGCGCACGCGTCCCTGTACTGGCGGATGCACAACACGGACGGCGTGTACCTCCGCGTCGCCCCGAAGAAGGGCGACGACACGGTGACCGTACAGCCGCCGTATCCGCTCGACATCGGTCCGGAGAACATCCTGGGGACGACGGCCTGGCAGCCCTCGCAACCCGGGTAGCAGCGGCCTGCGTACCATCGCCGGACGTCCGGCCCCGCAGTCCGGCCCCGTGGTCGGCGGGCCCGCCCCGCAGTGAGGAGTTCCCCCGTGTTCACGACCCGACCCACGCTCCAGGGCACCTTCGCAATGGTGTCCTCCACGCACTGGCTCGCCTCGCAGTCGGCGATGGCCGTGCTGGAGGACGGCGGCAACGCGTACGACGCCGCCGTCGCCGCGGGTTTCGTGCTGCACGTCGTCGAGCCGCACCTCAACGGGCCCGCCGGTGAGGTCCCGATCATCCTCGCCCCGGCGGGCGGTGAGGTGCGGGTCCTGTGCGGTCAGGGTGTGGCACCGGCCGGGGCCACCGTCGCCCACTACAGGGGACTCGGTCTGGATCTCGTCCCCGGCACCGGGCCCCTCGCGGCCGCCGTGCCCGGCGCCTTCGACGCGTGGATGCTGCTGCTGCGCGACCACGGCACGAAGTCCCTGGCGGACGTCCTGAAGTACGCCATCGGGTACGCGCGGGACGGGCACGCGCCCGTGGAGCGCGTCGGCGAGACCGTGCGGACCGTACGGGAGCTCTTCGAGACCGAGTGGACGTCGTCCGCCGAGGTGTATCTGCCGGGCGGCGAACCCCCGCGGCCCGGCGAACTGTTCCGCAACCCCGCGCTGGCGGCGACCTGGACGCGGCTGATCGCGGAGGCCGTCCGGGACGCCGGAAGCAGCCGGGAGTCCGGAGCCGCTCCGCAGTCAGGAGCCGCACCGCAGTCCGGCGCGGACCGGGAGCCGGGAGCATCCCTGGAGCCCGGAACCCGGGAGTCCCGAACCCAGGACGGCGACCGCCGCGTCGCGGAGATCGAGGCCGCGCGGCGGATCTGGCGCGAGGGCTTCATCGCCGAGGCGCTCGTGCGACAGGCGGGCCGGCCCACCCGGGACACCAGCGGCGAGCGCCACTCCGGCACGCTCACGGCGGCCGACCTGGCCTCCTGGTCCGCGTCCTACGAGGCTCCGGCCACGTACGACTGGCGGGGCTGGACCCTGTGCAAGGCCGGCCCCTGGAGCCAGGGCCCGGTACTCCTCCAGCAGCTGGCCCTGCTGCCGCCCGAGCTGCCCCGGTACGGCTCCGCCGAGTACACGCACCTGCTGATCGAGGGCTGCAAGCTCGCGATGGCCGACCGGGAGGCCTGGTACGGGGACGCGGGCGAGGTGCCCCCGGCGGAGCTGCTGTCGGAGCTGTTGTCGCCCGAGTACAACGCCGGTCGGCGGGCGCTGGTCGGGGAGAAGGCCTCGTACGAGCTGCGGCCGGGGAGCCCCGGCGGCCGGACTCCGCTGCTCAGTGGGCACGCGCGCGTGGTGGCCTCGGGGGAGGGCGGGTTCGACGCGCTCGCGGCGCCGGGCGCGGGGGAGCCGACGGTGGCGCGGGCAGAGGCGGGCGGGCCGACCGTGGCGCGGGCGGGTGGGGGCGAGCCCACCGTGGCCAAGTCGCCGACGTCTCCCGTGCCCGGGGAGCCCGAGGTCTCGGCCGACGGCGGCACCCGGGGCGACACCTGCCACCTCGACATCGTCGACCGCTGGGGCAACATGGTCGCGGCCACGCCCAGCGGTGGCTGGCTGCAGTCCAACCCCGTCGTGCCCGAGCTGGGCTTCCCGCTCGGCACCCGGCTCCAGATGGCCTGGCTGGACGAGGGGCTGCCCAACTCCCTCACCCCGGGCCGCCGTCCCCGTACGACGCTCACACCGTCGCTCGCGCTGCGGGACGGGGTCCCCGTCATGGCCTTCGGTACGCCCGGCGGTGACCAGCAGGACCAGTGGCAGCTGCACTTCTTCCTGGCCGTCGCCCTGCGCGCGGAGGTACGCGGCGGCCCGGACCTCCAAGGCGCCATCGACGCCCCGAACTGGCACAACGACAGCTTCCCCGGCTCCTTCCACCCGCGCGGGATGCTCCCCGGCAGCGTGACCGTCGAGTCGCGCACCGACCCTGACGTCATCGAGGAGTTGCGGCGCCGGGGCCACGACGTCCAGGTCGGCGACGCCTGGTCCGAGGGGCGGCTGTGCGCGGTCGCCCGGGACCCACGGACCGGGGTCCTGTCGGCGGCGGCGAACCCGCGCGGGATGCAGGGGTACGCGGTCGGACGCTGACGCCGACCCCGACGCGCGGCCCGTCGGCGGGTCTCGCCGCGTGCTGAGGACCGCCCGGCGGGGCTCACCGCCCACCGACCTCGGGGCGCTCGTTGTTCATGCCGATTCCACCCGTGATGCACCCACCGGGTGGGGATTGTCAGTGGCGCGTGCTCTCATGGAGGCATGATCGAACACATGGAAACCATCGACGAGTTTCTCGCACACCGCACCGCAGACGTCGAACAGGCCGTCCGCAAGGCGGCCGCCGCCGAGATCATGCCGCGTTTCCGGCAGCTCGCGGCGCACGAGATAGACGAGAAGAGCGGCCCGCACGACCTGGTCACGGACGCCGACCGCAAGGCCGAGGAGTACCTCACGGAGGTGCTCGTCGAGCTGCTGCCCGGCTCGGTCGTGGTCGGCGAGGAAGCGGTCCACGCCGATCCGGCGACGTACGAGGCGCTCCAGGGCGAGGCCCCCGTCTGGATCGTCGACCCGGTCGACGGCACCCGCCAGTTCGTCCACGGCGACCCCGGCTTCTGCACGCTGGTCGCGCTCGCCCAGCGCGGCGTCGTGCTGGCCTCCTGGACGTACGCCCCGGTGCGTGACCAACTCGCCGTGGCGATACGGGGCCGGGGCGCCCTGCTCGACGGCGAACCCCTCCTGCCCGGCGCGCCGGACCCCGGCCGCGACCTCCAAGTCGCCACGTCGCACCCGGACTACACGACGGACGACCAGAAGCGGGCACTCCTGGGCCTGCGCACGGAGGGTGTGAACGCGCGCCCCTGCGGCTCCGCCGGTCTGGAGTACCTCGCCGTCGCCCGCGGCGAGTTGGACGCCGTCGCGTTCAGCTGGGAGGCGGCTTGGGACCACGCGGCGGGGCTCCTGCTCGTCGAGGAGGCGGGAGGCGCGCACCTGACGCTCGCGGGGGAGCCCTTCCGCGTCACCGGCGGCAACGCGCTTCCGTTCACGGCGGCGCGGGACGCGGCCACGGCCCGCCGGGTGCTGGACCTGCTGTCGGGCGGCGCCTGAGGCGTGCGGGCGAGGGGCCGGTGACGAGCCGGCGAGGGGCTGGGACGGGCCCGGTAGGAGGCCCGGCATATCCTGACCGTCAGTGGCCATCGGCTGACAAAGGAGTCCGAAGGTGCCGTCGATGCTCGATGCCGTCGTGGTGGGTGCGGGGCCGAACGGACTGACGGCTGCCGTGGAGCTGGCCCGCCGCGGCTTCTCCGTGGCCGTCTTCGAAGCGCGCGACACCGTCGGGGGCGGTGCCCGCACCGAGGAACTGACCCTGCCGGGCTTCCGGCACGACCCGTGCTCGGCCGCGCACCCCCTCGGTGTCAACTCACCCGCCTTCCGCGCGATGCCCCTCGGGCGGTACGGGCTGGAGTGGCTGCAGCCCGAACTGCCCATGGCGCACCCCTTCCTGGACGGCACGGCGGCCGTGCTGTCGCGGTCGGTGGCCGAGACGGCCGCCTCGTTCGGACCGCGCGACGCGGGCACGTACCGCAGGCTCGTGGAGCCCTTCACGCACCGATGGGACACCCTCGTGCAGGACTTCATGTCCCTGCCGCTCAGCGCGCTGCCCCGTGACCCGGTCACCCTCGCCCGCTTCGGCCTGGTCGGCCTGCCGCCCTCGACCTGGCTGATGCGCAGGTTCCGCGACGAGCGGGCCAAGGCGCTGTTCGCGGGACTCGTCGCCCATGTGATGTCGCCGCTGGACGGTCTCGCCACCGGCGCCGTCGGCCTCGTCTTCGCGCTGGCCGCGCACGCCCGGGGCTGGCCCGTCGCCCGCGGCGGCTCCCAGGCGATCTCCGACGCGCTCACCGCGTATCTCAAGGACCTGGGCGGCGCCGTCCACACCGACTACGAGGTCAAGCGCCTCGACGACCTGCCGCCGGCGCGCGCGTACGTCTTCGACACCTCGCCCACCGCGCTGAGCCGGATCGCGGGCTTCGGGCGCTACTACGAGCGGTACCGGTACGGGGCGGGCGTGTTCAAGATCGACTACGCGCTCGACGGGCCGGTGCCGTGGACCGCCGAGGAGGCCCGCCGGGCCGGCACGGTGCAGGTCGGCGCGGACCGCAAGGAGATCGGGGCCGCCCTGCGCGCGGCCTCCCGTGAGGGACGGGCCCCCGACGCGCCGTTCCTGATCACCGTGCAGCCCAGCGTCGTGGACCCCTCCCGGGCACCGGACGGCAAGCAGGTGTTCTGGGCGTACGCGCATGTGCCGAGCGGCTGGACCGGGGACCTCACGGACACCGTCGAGCGTCAGCTGGAGCGTTTCGCGCCCGGCTTCCGCGACCGCGTCCTCGCCCGTGCCACGGCCGGCCCGCCCGAACTAGCCGCTCGCAACGCCAACTACGTGGGCGGTGACATCGGCTGCGGCGCGGCCTCCGGCCTCCAGCTGATGCTGCGCCCGAACCTGTCGGCGTTCCCGTACAGCACCCCGCACCCGGCGGTGTTCATCTGCTCCTCGGCCACCCCGCCCGGCCCGGGCGTGCACGGCATGTCGGGGCACAACGCCGCCAAGGCCGTCTGGAAGAAGCTGCGCCGGTCATGACCACCGTCGAGTTCGTCCAGGGCGACATCACCCGGCAGAGCGTGGACGCCATCGTCAACGCGGCGAACTCCTCCCTGCTGGGCGGCGGGGGAGTGGACGGAGCCATCCACCGTCGCGGCGGCCCCGAGATCCTCGCCGAGTGCCGCAAACTGCGCGCCTCCCATTACGGCAAGGGCCTGCGGACCGGCCAGGCCGTCGCCACCACCGCAGGCCGACTCGACGCGCGGTGGGTGATCCACACCGTCGGGCCCGTCCACAGCGAGAGCGAGGACCGTTCCGAGCTGCTGATCTCCTGCTACCGGGAATCCCTGCGGGTCGCCGACGAGCTGGGGGCGCGGACCGTCGCGTTCCCGGCCATCTCCGCGGGCATCTTCGGCTGGCCGATGGAGGACGCCGCCCGCCTCGCGGTCGGGACCGTGCGGGACACGCGGACGGCGGTGGCCGAGGTCAGGTTCGTCCTCTTCGACGAGCAGGCGTACGAGGCGTTCGCGGCGCGGGCTCGCTGAGCGTCCGCGCCGCAGGACCGCTGAGCCTCCGCGACGCCGGGCCCCTGAGCCTCCGTGCCGCAGGACCGCTGAGTGTCCGCGGCGCGGATCCGCTGGCCGTTCACCGTCCGGCGCCGGTACAGCCGTGCCCGCCGGTCCTCAGGATCACACAAAGCCCGACAAGGTCATTGCTCCGATTGTGTTCGGGTCCTAGGGTTTTCTGTGGCTCACAAGGTGCCTTTGTCCTCAGCAGTCGCATTCTGGCCTGACATCAACTTCCGTATGTCAACTGCATCGATCAGCATCGACCAGATCTGACGCTCCCTCAGTTCGTGCACCCCGCTGTCGTACCGAGGAAGGCCACAGCCATGCCGCACCCGCATCCCCACCCGCACTCGCGCCCCGATCCGCACATGACTCCTGTCAGCCGTCGTCGACTTCTTGAGGGAGGGGCCGCCGTCCTCGGCGCGCTCGCCCTGCCCGGGGCGTCCCCCACGGCCCACGCGGCCGACGGCCCCACCGCACCGGGCGGCTCCCCGGAGTGGAACGGCGCCATCGACGTCTTCCAGGTCGGCACCGAGCCGCCGCACACCACCCTCACCCCGTACGCGGACGTCGGGCAGGCGCTGGACGGCGACCGCACCCGCTCGCCGTACCGGATGAGCCTCGACGGGAAGTGGAAGTTCGCCTACGCCGACCGCCCCGACGACCGGGACCCCGACTTCCACCGCACCGACCTCGACGACAGCCACTGGGACACCATCCCCGTCCCCTCCGCCTGGCAGCTGCACGGCTACGACTTCCCGATCTACATCAACATCACGTATCCCTACTGGGGCCCCAACGGGCTGGGGGAGGAGCCGCAGCCACCGGCCGCCCCGACCCGCTACAACCCCGTGGGCCAGTACAGACGCACCTTCACCGTCCCGAAGGGGTGGTCGGGCCGCCGGACGTTCCTGCACTTCGAAGGGGTCAAGTCCGCCCACTACGTGTGGATCAACGGAGAACTGGTGGGCTACCACGAGGACTCCTACACCCCCGCCGAGTACGACATCACCCCGCACCTCAAGCCGGGCACCAACCGGATCGCGGTGGAGGTCTACCGCTACTCCGACGGCGACTGGCTGGAGGACCAGGACATGATCCGGCTGAGCGGTATCTTCCGCTCGGTCCACCTCTACTCCGCCCCGGCCGTACACCTGCGCGACTTCAAGCTGGACACCCCGCTGGGCGACGACCACAGATCCGCCGAGCTGTCGGTCACCGCGAGCGTGCGCGACTACGGCGGCCGGGAGGACGGGGGCAGCGGCAGGGGCACAGGCGGGGGAACGTACTCCGTCGAGACCCAGCTCCACGACGCGCGCGGGCACGCCGTCTGGCAGCGCCCGCTGCGACAGGCCGTGGACCTCGGCTCCGCCCCGGCCGGCGAGGACGTGACCGTACAGGCCGCCAGGGCCGTGCCCGCGCCGAAGCTGTGGTCGGCCGAGGACCCGTACCTCTACACGGCCGTGCTGCGGCTGCGCGATCCGGCGGGCAAGGTCGTCGAGACGCTCTCGCACCGGGTCGGCCTGCGCGAGTTCGCGCTGAAGGACGGCCTGATGCGCATCAACGGGCAGCCCGTCTCCCTGCGGGGCACCAACCGGCACGAGATGCACCCCGACCGGGGCACCGCGCTCACCCGCGCGGACATGGTCCGGGACATCGAGATCATCAAGCGGACGAACATCAACACCGTCCGCACCTCGCACTACCCCAACAACATCCTCTGGTACGAGCTGGCCGACGAGTACGGCCTGTACCTCGTGGACGAGACCAACCTGGAGACCCACGGCATCCGCGACGAGTACCCGGGCGACCACCCCGACTGGAGCAGGGCGTGCGTGGCCCGCGCCCGGAACATGGTCCACCGCGACAAGAACCACGCCTCCGTCGTCATCTGGTCGCTCGGCAACGAGGCCGGCGGCGGCAGCACCTTCGTCGCCATGCACGACTGGATCCGCTCGTACGACACCACCCGCGTCATCCAGTACGAGGGCGACGACCGGCCGGAGATCAGCGACATCCGCTCGGAGATGTACGACAGCCCCGGGCGCGTGGAGGCCCGTGCCGAGGACACCTCGGACACCCGCCCGTACGTGATGATCGAGTACTCCCACTCGATGGGGAACTCGACCGGCAACTTCAAGAAGTACTGGGACGTCATCCGCCGCCACGACGTCCTCCAGGGCGGCTGGATCTGGGACTTCGTCGACCAGTCACTGACCACGCCGACCCCGACGCGCACCCTGTTCACCGAGACGGGGCCCGCCGCGGTGCGCGGTGAGATCCAGGCGGGCAGCGCGACCTTCGACCGGAGGAAGGGCGTGTCCGGCAGCACCGTCTTCGCCCGCGACCCCGGCCTCGACATCACCGGCTCCCTGACGCTGGAGGCCTGGGTCACCCCGCACGTGACCGGCTACCACCAGCCGCTCATCACCAAAGGCGACACCCAGTACGCCCTCAAGCAGACGAGTGGGAACCTGGAGTTCTTCATCCACGGCGACGGCCAGTGGATCAGCGCGACCTGGCCGCTCCCGAACGACTGGACCGGCCAGGAACACCACATCGCGGGTGTCTTCGACGCGGCGGCGGGCACCCTGACCCTCCACGTCGACGGCGCGGTGAGGGCCACCAGGACCACCACCCGGCGGCCCGCCGTCAACACCGCGCCGCTCTCGCTCGCCACGGACGTCGACAACCCCACCCGCGAGTTCAGCGGCACGATCCGCCGGGCGCGTGTCTACGCCCGAGCCCTGTCCGCGGCCGAACTCGCCGCGAACGGGCGCGGCCCCGGCGACGACGGGGTGCGGTTCTGGTTCGACGCCGCCACCGTCAAGGTCACCGAGAAGCGACCCGGGGGCCCGGGGGGCGGCGCTGTTGAGCGCACGTTCTTCGCGTACGGCGGCGACTGGGGCGACCACCCGAACGACGGCGCCTTCGTCGCGGACGGCATCGTCACCGCCGACCGCGGACACACCGGCAAGGCCGCGCAGGTCAAGCGGATCTACCAGGCGATCAACGCCGCACCGGCAGCGTCGTCCGGGAAAACCCTGGCCGCCGGGGCCGCGATCACCCTCACCAACGAGTACCTGTTCACCAACCTCCGTGACTTCGACGGCAGCTGGTCACTCGTCGCCGACGGCCGGATCGTGCGGCGCGGAAAGCTCAGCCGCGCCCAGCTCGACGTCCCGCCGCTCAGCAGCAAGGACATCACCGTGCCCTTCGGCCTGCCGACCAACCCGGCGCCCGGTACGGAGTACTTCCTGCAGCTGTCCTTCACCACCAAGGAGCGCACGAAGTGGGCCGAGGCCGGCTTCGCGGTGGCCGAACAGCAGATCCCCGTCGATGCGGGCAGCCCGGCCGTACGGCCCGTGCCACTGGAACGCGTACCCGCGCTGCGCCACCAGGACGGCAGCAGGTCCGTCACCGTGCGCGGCGACGGCTTCCGCGTCACCGTCGACAGGAGCACGGGCACCATCACCTCGTACGAGGCCGGCGGCGCCCGGCTCATCACCTCCGGGCCCGTGCCGAACTTCTGGCGGGCACCGACCGACAACGACAGGGGCAACGGCCAGCACGTCCGCAACCAGACCTGGCGCGACGCCGGGACCCTGCGGAAGGTGACGGACGTGAGTGTAGACACCCTGCGCGACCGGGCCGTCCGGATCAAGGTCACCGGGACCCTGCCCACCAGCACCGAATCGGCGTACACCACCACCTACACGGTCTTCGGCAACGGTGAGATCCGGGTCGACAACACCCTGCACCCGGGCGCGGCGAACCTGCCCTACATCCCGGAGGTCGGCACCCTGCTGTTCCTCCCGGGCCGTCTGACGAACCTGCGCTACTACGGCCGCGGCCCCGAGGAGAACCACTGGGACCGCAACGACGGCACCGACGTGGGGCTGTACTCCGGGACCGTGGCGGGCCAGTGGTCGCGCTACATCCGCCCGCAGGAGAACGGCAACAGGACCGACGTCCGCTGGGCCGCCCTGACCGGCCGCGACGGCGCCGGGCTGCTCGTCAGCGGCGAACCGCTCATCGAGGTCAACGCCTCGCACTTCACCCCCGAGGACCTGTCGGTCGGCACGCGCCACGACTACCAGCTGACCGCGCGGGACGAGGTCGTCCTACGGGTGAACCACCGGCAGATGGGCGTGGGCGGCGACAACAGCTGGGGCGCGCACACGCACGACGAGTACAAGCTCTTCGCCGACCGGGACTACTCCTACACCTACCGACTGCGCCCCCTGACCGACGTAGACAAGGCGATGGCGGCCTCCAGGCGCCCCACGGCGGACGAGTGAGCCGGCAAGTGGCTCGCACGGTTCGGAGGGCCCGGGGGAGTGACCCGGGCTGAGGCAGATGTCGCATTCCCGCCAGCCATCGCCCTGACCAAGGGCGATGCTGGTGGGCATGCAGAACGGGATGCACACCGAGACCGAGCGCTGTGTGCGCGCCGTCCAGTCGAAGGACGCCCGCTTCGACGGATGGTTCTTCACGGCTGTCCTGACCACGCGGATCTACTGCCGGCCCAGCTGCCCCGTCGTGCCGCCGAAGCCGGAGAACATGACGTTCCACCCGAGCGCCGCAGCCTGCCAGCAGGCAGGATTCCGGGCCTGCAAGCGCTGCCGCCCCGACACGAGCCCCGGCTCGCCCGAGTGGAACCAGCGCGCCGACCTGGTGGCCCGCGCGATGCGGCTGATCGGCGACGGGATCGTGGACCGCGAGGGCGTACCGGGGCTCGCGGTCCGCCTCGGATACAGCACCCGGCAGGTCGAACGCCAGCTACTCGCCGAGCTGGGTGCGGGCCCGCTCGCCCTCGCCCGCGCCCAGCGCGCCCAGACCGCACGCCTGCTCATCGAGACGACCCCGCTGCCGATGGCCGAGATCGCCTTCGCGGCGGGCTTCTCCTCCATCCGCACCTTCAACGACACGGTCCGCGAGGTCTTCGCCCTCGCCCCGAGCGAGCTGCGCACGCGGGCACCCAAGAACCGTGCCAACTCCACCGGCACACCAGGGGTGTTGGCGCTCCGGCTCCCCTTCCGGGCCCCGCTCAACCCCGACAACCTCTTCGGCCACCTTGCCGCCACCGCCGTACCGGGCGTGGAGGAGTGGCGCGACGGCGCGTACCGGCGCACCCTGCGTCTGCCGTACGGCCATGGGGTCGTCGCGCTCACTCCGAAGCCCGACCACATCGGCTGCCGCCTCACTCTCAGCGACATGCGCGACCTGACCGTCGCCATCAGCCGCTGCCGCCGCATGCTCGACCTGGACGCCGACCCGGTCGCGGTCGACGACCAGTTGCGTACGGATCCGGTGCTGGCGCCGCTCGTCGACAAGGCGCCGGGCCGCCGCGTGCCCCGTACGGTAGACGAGGCCGAGTTCGCCGTACGGGCCGTGCTGGGCCAGCAGGTGTCCACGGCCGCCGCCCGCACGCACGCGGCACGCCTGGTCACGGCCCACGGCGAAACGGTCGACGACCCCGAAGGCGGCCTCACCCACCTCTTCCCGTCCGTCGAGGCCCTGGCGGCACTCGACCCCGAGGCCCTCGCCATGCCGGCCACGCGCCGGACCACCCTCACCACACTGGTGGGCCAACTGGCCGACCGCGCCATCAACTTGGGCGTCGAGAGCGACTGGACCGAGACTCGGGCGCGGCTGCTGGCCCTGCCCGGCTTCGGGCCCTGGACCGTGGAGGTCATCGCCATGCGCGCCCTCGGCGACCCCGACGCCTTCCCGGTGACCGACCTCGGAATCCGTTACGCCGCACGGGAGTTGGGCCTGCCGTCCACCCCCGCCGCACTGACGGCACGCGCGGCGGACTGGCGGCCCTGGCGCGCGTACGCCGTCCAGTACCTGTGGGCGACGGGCACGCACCCGATCAACTTCCTTCCCGGACACGAACAGGCCGCCCACGACGTACCGAAGGACGCGCAGTGAAGCAGCACATGGAACAACACGTGAACCAACACCTGAAGCAGCACACCGTCGTCGACAGCCCGTACGGCCCGCTGACGCTGGTCGCCACCGACGGCGTCCTCTCCGGGCTCTACATGACGGACCAGCGCCACCGTCCGCCCGAGGAGAGCTTCGGCGAGCCGGACGACACGCCGTTCGGGGAGACGACCGAGGAGCTACGGGCCTATTTCGCCGGTGAGTTGAAGGACTTCTCCGTCCAACTGCACTTGCACGGAACCCCGTTCCAGCAGTCGGTCTGGGCAGAGCTTCGCAGGATCCCGTACGGCGAGACCCGTTCGTACGGTGAACTCGCGGACGCCCTCGGCAATCCGAAGGCGTCGCGGGCGGTGGGTCTCGCCAACGGCAAGAACCCGCTGGGGATCATCGTGCCCTGCCATCGCGTGGTCGGCGCGGACGGCAGCCTCACGGGCTACGGCGGCGGCCTGGAACGCAAGCAGCGACTCCTGGACTTCGAGCGGGGAGAACGGCGGGAGCGGAACATGTCTCTCTTCTGAGCCGCCTCGAAGCCGCTACCGGCTGCTACGGCAGACCCCAGGCTGCCCCCGGTTCACTGACGGCGACGGGTGCGATGACGAGGTCGGGCCGTGTGCCGGAGTGGACGAGCACCTACTTCAAGAACGGCGCCTACAACCACGGTTCCGGGCGCGCCGAGGCGCGCTTCCGTAACATCCGCTACTGGACGAAGTGACCGCCAGGCACGCGGGCGACAGGCTCTCGCCGGCTTGAGATCCCGAGGTCAGGCACCGCGGGGCAGTGGCGACGGCCGAACTGCACGTCGCCACACGGAAGTCCGGGCGTGCGAACTGCCGACGCGGTGTCTGCTCGGGCGCCGGTGAGGACCAGTCGCCCGTCTTCTCCTGCTGCGACGACGCGGACCGGCAGAGCGCTCTCCTCGTCGAAGCGCGGGGTGAAGAACGGATCGAGCTGAATCAGGAAGGCGAAGCTCTCCCGATCCTCCGGGGGCAGGGGAGGATCGAGAATCGCATCGCACGTCCAGTCCCCGCCCACGACACGAACCTCGACTCGAACACCGGCCCTGCGCAAGCACGTTGACCGATTGGCCCACCACTCAAGCGTCGCGATGCCCTCGTAGCTGTCCATCGTCCAAGTATCGCTGGCGGAAGGGCGGAAGGGTTCCCGCACGACCTGACGCTCCGCCGCCGACTGGCCGAGGTGTACCGGCTCCACGGCGACGCCGCCGAGGCGGGCCGCTGGACGTACCTCGAAGAGGACCGGACCGCCGACGAGACCGCCGCCTTCGAGGCGCGGTACGGGTCCGTCGGGTGGCGGCCCTTGTGTTCCTCGTGATCTGGGTGAATGGACTTTTCCACTGACTCATGTGCGCACGAGCCCGTCGTCCCTCTTGCTGGATGTTCCCGCCCGGGCGGGAACATGGGGACGTCGTCAGGAAGCGTTGTCGTCGGTGTTCAGTCCGTGCAGGAGCTTGGGCAGCGCCGTGCCGATCGGTTCCCGGATCAGCTCGTCGGCCCGGTCGTCGTACGGGGTCGGCTCGGCGTTGACGATGACGAGGCGGGCCCCGTGATCGGCGGCGACGCCCGCGAGGCCCGCCGCCGGCTGTACCTGGAGGCTGGTGCCGACGGCGACGAACACCTGGCACGCCTTGGTGATCGCGACCGATTCGGCCAGCACCACCGGGTCGAGCCGTTCGCCGAACATGACGGTTGCCGACTTGAGGATTCCGCCGCACTCCAGGCACGGCGGATCCGATTCCCCGGCCTCGACCCGGGAGATGGCGTCCTCCATCGGCCCGCGCGCATGACACTTCGTACACACGACACTCCGTGCGCTGCCGTGCAGTTCGAGGACCTTGCGGGCGGGCATCCCGGCGAGCTGGTGCAGCCCGTCCACGTTCTGTGTGATCACCCGGACCGGCACCCCGGCCCGTTCCAGCTCGGCCACGGCCAGGTGCGCCGCGTTCGGCTCCGCCCGCAGGGTCCGGTTCTCGCGCCGCATCTGCCAGGACCGCCGCCGGATCTCCGGATCACCCATGTAGTACTCGTACGTCACGAGCCGCTGTGCCTCGGGATCGCGCCGCCACACACCGTTGGGGCCGCGATAATCCGGGATCCCGGAGTCGGTGGAGATGCCCGCACCACTGAGGACGGCGACGAGAGGCTTGCTCATGTGGCGAGCGTAGGGCGCCCGACCGCGCGGGGCGAACCGATATCGGGGCGGGTCAGCCGACCCGGTCGCCGTTCTCCAGCTCCGCCGTTCCCGCGCCTTCCGTCAGGACGTCGAGCGCGGCGACCACACGGCGGCCCAGGGAGCCCGACATGTGCTGGGTGAGCTCCTCGCGCGGCACCAGCTTCCAGGACAGCAGCTCCGACTCCTGGAGGCGGATCGACTTGAACTGCTCCTCCACCAGGACTCCACCGTCGTACAGGTACGCCACGATCGGAGGCCGCTCCGTGCCGGGCACCCAGTCCACCGCGAGCAGCCTGCCGATCTCCAGGTCCAGGCCGATCTCCTCAAGGGTCTCCCGGTGGGCCCCCTGCCTCGGGGTCTCCCCTGCGTCCGACTCGACCGTGCCGCCCGGCAGCGCCCAGCCCTCGCGGTAGTTGGGCTCGACGAGCAGCACACGGCCCTCGGCGTCACGGAAGAGCGCGGCGGCGCCGACGAGCACACGGGGAAGGCTCGCGATGTACGTGGCGTAGTCAGGGATGGTCATCGGGCCAGCCTAACGAGATCGACTGAGGGCCTCGAAAGATCGTCAACGTGCAAGGGGCTTACACCCGGTGTGCCGAATTCCTGCCGGTCACGCCCGTTTTACGTATATCCGGCACCACGCCACATGAGAAGGTCATCAGGTTTTGTTCGTATTGCGCGTTTGGAGCCCCATGAAGTCGTTGAGTCGTACGACGGTCCTCGCGGCCGGTGCCGCCGCCGCGGTCGCCGCCGTCCTGTCCGGCACCGGTACCGCCTCCGCCCAGGCCGCTCCCGCCGATCCGCTGGTCAACACCGGGGACGTCGGCGTGCGGACCGGGGACCTCGATCTCCTGGAGGACGTGCTGGAGCACATCAGCATCCCGTTCGGGCACAAGGGAACGCTGACGCACCAGCTCTACGACTCGCGCGGCACCGACGCCGGCTGACCGGCCGCCGCCGTCCCCAGCCTGTCCGACCGCTGTCCGGGTCCTGAGAACCGCCCTGGGCAGCGGCCCCCTCCTGCGGTTAGGGTCGCAGCGGCGCGACTGCCTTGACGTGTGCAAGGCCCGAAGAGCAAGGGGAATCCAAGGTGGCGGACGCTGCAGTGAACCGGACCGGTAGCCAGATCCAGCGGGTACTCATCGCCGCGGACAAGTTCAAGGGCTCGCTCACGGCCGTGCAGGTGGCCGAGCGGGTCACGGCAGGGCTGCACCGGATCGCGCCACAGGTCGAGGTCGAGTCGCTCCCGGTGGCCGACGGCGGCGACGGCACCGTCGCCGCGGCGGTCGCCGCCGGGTTCGAGCGGCACGAGGTACGGGTCGCCGGGCCGCTCGGGGACGAGGTCACCGCCGCGTTCGCGCTGCGCGACGGGACCGCGGTCGTGGAGATGGCCGAGGCCAGCGGGCTGCAGCGGCTGCCCGCCGGAACCTTCGCCCCGCTCACGTCGTCCACGTACGGGTCCGGGGAACTGCTGCGGGCCGCGCTCGACGCCGGGGCGCGGACCATCGTCTTCGGCGTCGGCGGGAGTGCGACCACCGACGGCGGGGCCGGGATGCTGGCCGCGCTCGGGGCCCGGTTCCTCGACGAGGACGGCGAGCCCGTACCGCCCGGGGGCGGTTCCCTCGGGGAACTCGCCACGGCGGACCTGACCGGTCTCGACCCCCGGCTCGCCACCGTCGACGTGGTCCTCGCCAGCGACGTGGACAACCCGCTGACCGGGCCGAAGGGCGCGCCGGCGGTGTACGGGCCCCAGAAGGGCGCCTCGCCGGACGACGTGGCGGTGCTCGACGCGGGGCTCTCCCACTTCGCCGCGGTCCTGGAGAAGACCATCGGGGGCCGGGCGGCGGAGTATGCCGTCGCGCCCGGTGCGGGGGCCGCCGGCGGCATCGGGTACGGGGCTCTGGTGGGGCTGGGCGCGAGTTTCCGCCCCGGTATCGAGGTCATGCTCGACGTGCTGGGCTTCGCGGCCGCGCTGGAGCGGGCGACGCTCGTCATCACCGGGGAGGGGTCCCTGGACGAGCAGACCCTCCACGGGAAGGCTCCCGCCGGGGTTGCCGCCGCGGCGCGGGCCGCCGGCAAGGAGGTCATCGCTGTCTGTGGGCGGCTTGCCCTTGCTCCTGAGGCGCTCGGGCGGGCCGGGATTCGGCGGGTGTATCCGCTCACGGATGTCGAGCCCGACGTGGGGCGGTGCATCGCGGAAGCGGGCCCGATCCTGGAGGAAGTCGCGGAGCACATCGCCCAGGACTTCCTGACCTGACGGACCTGTTCTCCGCCCCCGCCGCCCCTACCCGTTCCCGTCCACGTCTCGGGGGCTCCGCCCCCGAACCCCCGGTCCTCAAACGCCGGACGGGCTGAAAGACGATCTTCAGCCCGTCCGGCGTTTGAGGACGAGCGCGCAGCGCGATACGGGGGCGAGGGGGCGAAGCCCCCATGCAGTGACGGGAAGGGTAGGGGTGGCGGGGGCGGGAAACGCCTCACCCCACCCCCGCCACCCCCGCCAACCGATACGCGTCCAACGCCAGCGTCATCTCGATCAGGTCCCGCGGCCGCGCCAACGACCGAGAGGTCAGCTGCTCCAACCGCCGCAGACGGTTGAACACGGTGTTCCGGTGGCAGTACAGCCGCCCCGCCGCCCGCCCCGCGGACCCCTCACAGCTGAGCCACGCGTCGAGCGTCTCCAACAGCACCGCCCGATCCGCCGGTTCGAGTTCCAGCAGCGAACCGAAGACGTCCGACACCAGCCGCCCGGCCAGCTCCGGCTGGCTGACGACGAGCGCCGTCGGCATCCGCTGATCGAGCCGTACGACGGCACTCGCGTCCGGCGGACACGTACGCAGCGCCAGCTCGGCGAGCCGCCTCGCCCGTCCGAGCTCGGCGAGCCCGGCGACGACGGGACTGATCCCGCCGGGACCGGAACAGCGCCCGTCGAGCGCCCGCGCCACCCCGTCGAGCCCCTGCCCGGCCGCGAGCGCCACCACCCCGACCTCGCAGTCCGCCCGCATCCGCCACACGAACCGCAGCCCCGCCCCCTCCACGGGCCGCCGGAACGGCTCACGGCGCTCCGAGCGCAGCACCACCACGGCGTACGGGCCCCGCTCGGGGAGGTCCAGGCCGGCCGCGGCCCTCGCCGCCAGGCCGGGCGCCTCCTGCCCCTCCAGGAGCGCGTCGAGCAGCGCCTGGAGCCGCTCGTCGGTACGCCGCCGCAGCTCCATCTCGGTCGCCCGGTACGCCTCGGTCGCCACCGCGGCCTGCGCGTCCACCGCGGACCACACCATCGTCGCCGACCGCATCAGCACGGCCAGCCGCTCCGGCTCCCGGCCGGCCGCCCCCTCCATCAGGGCGTCCCACACCAGATAGCCCGCGGAACGGTACGCATGGACCAACAGGTCCAGCGGCAGGCCTTGTTGGGCCCGTCGCCGCCCCGCGTCCTCCGCGTACTCCAGATCGCGGCGGGGCGAGTCACGGGGCGCGGAGATCGTCTCGATCCCGATCCGCATCGCCTCCTCCGCCTCCCGCCACTGCTGGTCGTACGGCAGGAACTCCCCGTAGACGGGTGAGTGTTCGGCCAGTTGTCGCATGTGCTCGTCGACCAGCTCCGGCAGCCGCTCCAGCAGTGCCGTGCAGGATTCGGCGAGCAGTTTCCAGTCATGACCGGTGCGCCTTCTGCGGGCTCCCATGGCCGGAGGATGCCACCCGTGGGCCACCCCGCACAGGCCCCTGACACGCGGTGTTGTGCGCGCGCACAACGCCTGCCCGCACCCGCTGGTCACCCGCAGCGATTCCCCCGCGCCCCGTGGACGGACGCCCCAGCCGGTGCTGTGGTGAGCGCCACACCGGCCGTGAACACGCCGGGTGCACGGCGAGCAGGAGCACGATGACTGGGGGAATGCCATGGGTGGTTCCGGGCTGGCAGTACAGGACCTGTCGGTCGGATACGGTCCCGTACGAGCACTGCGCCAGGTGTCTCTGGAGGTGCCCGAAGGGGCCGTGGTCACGGTCCTCGGCGGCAACGGCGCGGGCAAGTCGACCCTGCTGCGGGCCATCTGCCGGACCCTGTCCTTCCACGGCGGCGCGGTCACCGGCGGCACCGTCACCTTCGACGGCCGCCGCATCGACGGCCTCGCGCCGGACCGGGTGGTGGCCGCCGGGATCTCCCAGATCCCGGAAGGGCGGCGGGTGTTCGCCAGGATGAGCGTCGCCGACAACCTGCGGGCCGGGGCGCTCGGTGCCACCGGCGGCCGGGCGGAGCGGGCCGCCGCCCTGCGCCGCGTCCACGAGCTGTTCCCCGTCCTCGCCGACCGGGCCCAGCAGCACGCCGGCCTCCTGTCCGGCGGCGAACAGCAGATGCTCGCGGTCGGCCGCGCCCTGATGGCCACCCCGAGGATGCTGCTCCTCGACGAACCGTCCCTGGGACTCGCCCCGCTGATGGCGGCACGGATCGCCGAGACGGTACGGGAGATCAACGCCCAGGGCACCTCGATCCTGCTCGTCGAACAGAACGCCGCCCTGGCCCTGCGCCTCGCCACCCGCGCCTACGTCCTGGAGGTCGGCGAAGTCACCCTGTCGGGCCCCGCGGACGAACTGGCCGCCTCCGACGAGGTGCGCCGCCGCTACCTGGGCGTGGTCGACGAGGACGCGGCGGCCGACGCCGAGCTGGCCCGCGCCTCGCACCCGGCGCTGACCCGATGGAAGGGGTGAGCACATCACCATGACGAACGACGCGCAGTCACAGCGCACTTCACCCACGTCCGGACCCGGGCCGGGCACCGGACCGGCAGCCGACTCCGGTGCCGGCACCGACGTACCACCGCTGCATGTACGGGACCTGACCGTGCGCTTCGCCGGACTGACCGCCCTGGACGCCGTGAACTTCACCGTGCGCCCCGGCACCGTCCACGCCGTCATCGGCCCCAACGGAGCCGGCAAGTCCACCTGCTTCAACGTGCTGTCCGGCGTCTACCGCGCCACCGAAGGCAGCGTCCGCTTCGGCGAGCACGAACTGACCGACATGCCTCCGCACCGCATCGCCGGTCTGGGCGTCGCCCGCATCTTCCAGAACCTCGCCCTGCCACCGCTCGCCACGGTCGAGGACAGCCTCCTGCTGGGCCGCCACCGGCTGACCCGCACCGGCTTCCTCGCCGCGGGCCTGAGGCTTCCCGCGGCGGCCCGTGAGGAGCGCCGTCATCGCGAACGCGTACGGGAGATCGCCGAGTTCGTCGGCATCTCGTCCTGTCTCGGCCGTCCGGCGGGCTCCCTGCCGTACGGGCAGCAGAAGCTCGCCGAACTCGCCCGCGCCCTGTGCATGGAGCCCCGCCTGCTGCTCCTGGACGAGCCGGTCGCGGGCATGACCGCCGACGAGCGGATCCGGACGTCCGCCGTGATCGCGGGAGTCCGCGACAGCCTCGGCATCTCGATCGTCCTGGTGGAACACGACATGGGGGTGGTGATGCGGCTCGCCGACGCGGTGACCGTACTCGACTTCGGGCGCCGGATCGCGGACGGCGCCCCCGCCGACGTACAGAACGATCCGGCGGTCGTACGCGCCTACCTGGGGGAGCGCTCCGAGGAACCCGAACGGGCCGGGCGCTCCGACGAAGAGGAGACCACGTCGTGAGCACCTTCGCCGAACTCCTCCTCAACGGACTGTCGATGGGGTCGGTCTACGCCCTCATCGCACTCGGCTTCGTGGTCATCTTCCGGGCCACCGAGGTCGTCAACTTCGCCCACGCCTCGCTGCTGCTGGCCGGTGGATACATCACCGCGGTCCTCCACGACGACATCGGTTTCTGGCCCGCACTGCTGGTCGGGATCGCCGGGGCCGCACTGGTCGGGGCGGCCGTGGAGTTCCTGGTGATGCGCCGCTACCGGGGTTCCGACCACAGCGTCCTCGCCATCGTCACCATCGGCGTGGACATCCTGCTCACCACGGAACTGACCCGCCGGATCGGCACCGACGTGCTGCCCCTCGGCGATCCGTGGGGCGACGACGTCCTCACCATCGGCTCCATCTCGCTGGCCCACACGCGCATCGCCGCCTTCGTCACCGCGGGCCTGCTCATCACGGCCTTCCTGCTCACGTTCCGGTACACCTCCTGGGGTGTCGCCATGCGGGCCGCCGCCGAGAGCACGGAGACGGCCGCGCTGATGGGCGTACGGCTCGGACGGGTGTCGCTCGGGGCCTGGGCCGTGGCGGGCGGACTCGCCGCCGTGGCCGCCCTGTTCCTGACCGTCTTCCCCACCCCGGGCCTGGAGAGGGCCACCTCGCTCGCCGCCCTCAAGGCCTTCCCGGCCGCGATCCTCGGCGGCCTCGACTCCACGACCGGAGCGCTCGTCGGAGGCCTGATCGTCGGCGTCACCGAGTCCCTCGCGACCGGCTACCAGAGCGAACTGTCCTTCCTGGGCCGGGGGTTGGGCGACGTCGCCCCCTACCTCGTGATGACCGTGATCCTGCTCATCCGGCCCTCCGGGCTGTTCGGCACCAAGGAGCTGGCCCGTGTCTGAGACACCCGTGTCCGAAGCCCCCGTGTCCGATAAGCCCGCGCCCGAGGCCCCCGCCCGACGCCTGCGGTCCACCATCCGCACCCGTACGTACGTCTGGGCCGCCGGCGCCCTCCTGCTGCTCGCCCTGCCCTTCTACCTGGACCGGTTCTGGCTCCAGGCGGGCCTGTTCGCGATGGCCGCGGCGATCGGCGCGATCGGCCTCAACCTGCTCACCGGCTCCACCGGCCAGCTCTCCATGGGGCACGCCTTCTTCCTCGCGGTCGGCGCGTACGGCTACTGCGTGTTCGCCGCGGACGGCGGTGACGGGCTGACCGGCCTCGGCCTGCCGACCTGGCTCGCGGCCGTCCTCGCCGTCCTGGTCGCGGGCCTCGCCGGCGGCCTCTTCAGCCCCATCGCGGGACGCCTGCGCGGCGCCTACCTGGGCATCGCCACCCTCGCGCTGATCTTCATCGGCCAGCACGTGCTGTTCAACGCCAAGGACCTCACCGGCGGCTTCAACGGCCGTGACGTACCGCCCCTGAGCCTGTTCGGGCTGACCTTCGACGACAGTGAACTCCTCGTCGCCAATGTTCCGTTCGGCTCCGCTGAGAAGCTCTGGTACGCGGCGCTCGTCCTGCTCCTCGGCTGCGCGCTCTTCGCCCGCGGGGTACTGCGGGGCCGCCCCGGACGCGCCATGAACGCGATCCGCGACCACCGCATCGCGGCCGGCGTCATCGGCGTCCCCGTGGCCCGCTACCGGTCCGCGGTCTTCGTCCTGTCCTCGATGTACGCGGGCCTCGCGGGCGTTCTGCTCGCCCTGGTCTTCCAGCGGACGGTGCCGGACTACTTCGGCATCACGCTGTCGCTCGAATACCTCGCCATGATCGTCATCGGCGGGCTCGGCTCGGTCTCGGGGGCGGTGATCGGCGCGGTGTTCGTCTCCGTGCTGCCGCAGCTGCTGACCCGCTACAGCGATGCGCTGCCCCTGGTCTCCGCCCCCGGTACGGGCGGGATCGCACCGGGGGAGGCATCCCGGTACCTCTACGGCGCCGCCATTGTCGTGGTGGTGCTCTTCCTTCCCGGCGGCCTGGTCAGGGTGGCCGCCGGACGACGCTTCAGGACCGATCCAGGGGAGGAACGATGAGCACGATGAACGCGACCTACACGGTCAGGGTGACCGCAGGAGCGCTCGCGGCGCTGTTGCTGCTGTCCGGCTGCAGCTCCAAGGCCAAGGACGACGACAAGGGCGACACCGCCGCGGGAGAGGTGAAGACCGGTGAGGGCATCTCCGGCAAGACCATCTCGCTGGGCGCCCTCACCGACATGACAGGGGTCTACGCGACCCTCGGCAAGAGCGTCACCCAGGCCCAGCAGCTCTATGTGAAGCAGCTGAACGCCGACGGGGGCGTGTGCGGCTACAAGGTCCAGCTCACGGTCCGCGACCACGGCTACGACCCGCAGAAGGCCCTCTCCGGGTACACCGAGCTGGCGCCGAAGGTGCTCGGGTTCGCCCAGTTCATCGGCTCGCCGTTCGTCGCCGCGGCCAAGCCGCGCATCGACGGACAGGACAAGGGCCTGGTCCTGCCGCAGGCCTGGTCGTCCGCCCTGCTCGGCAGCCCCTACATCCGGGTCATCGGATCCACGTACGACATCGAGACGATCAACGCCGTCGACTTCCTGATGAAGGAGAAGGGCCTCAAGAAGGGCGACAAGCTCGGGCACGTCTACTTCGAGGGCGACTACGGCGAGAGCGCGCTGACCGGCTCCAAGCACATCGCGAAGGAGGCCGGGCTGACCGTCGTCGAGCAGAAGATCAAGCCGACCGACAACGACATGACCGCGCAGGTCGCCGCCCTCAAGAAGGCCGGCGTCAAGGCGGTCGTGCTCAGTGCGGGCCCCCGCCAGGCGGCCTCCCTGGTCGGTGTCGCCGCGGCCGGCGGCTTCAACGTCCCGATCATCGGCAACAACTCGGCCTTCGCCCCGCAGCTCCTGGCCACCCAGGCGGGTCCGGCCCTGGAGAAGAACTACTGGGTGGCCTCGCCCTCGCTCCCCATCGGCGCGGACACCCCGGGCGCCAAGAAGCTGGTCACCGACTACAAGAAGGCGTACCCCAAGGACTCCCTGGACAACGGTGTGGTCGCCGGCTGGACGGCCGCCGCCGCGTTCGGCGAGGCCCTGAAGAAGGCCTGCGAGTCCAAGGACCTGACCCGGGAGGGCGTGGACAAGGCCCTGCTCACCATCGACGCCCTGGACACGGGCTTCGGCATCCCGCAGAACTTCACCGACCCCAAGGCGTCCTCCTCCAAGGAGAGCGTCATCCTCCAGCCCGACAAGTCGGTGACAGGCGGCATGAAGGTGGTCCAGGAACCGGCGGCCTCAACGGTGGCGGAGTCCTACACCCCGAGCGCCTGACACCCTGCGGGGCCCCGTCAGGGGCCCTTTCAGGGGTGCGGGGAACTGCGCGGGCAACCCCCACGCACCCCCACTCCGAAGCACAAGGCCCCACGCATCCGCACTCCGAAGCACAAGGCCCCACGCATCCGCACTCCGAAGCACAAGGGAAGGGCCCCGAACCAAGAGGTTCGGGGCCCTTCCCCTGTGCACAGGCGGTAAGAACTAGGGCAGCTGCGCCGCCCTGGCCTCTCGCCGGTTGTCCCTGAAGTTGTTCACCCGACGAGCCGTGGCGAAGAGGGGAATCACGGCCCCCATCACCAGCTGCAACGCACACCCGGTCTGCAGCAGCAGCTGCCCACCGGGCGCTTCGAAGGCCCAGGAGGCCAGCAGCGCCATGCTCAGCACGATCCAGGAGAGCATCGCCACCGCGAGCCGCCCCCGCGGCTTCGGGTACTCGACCCGGCTCACCATCAGCCACGCGGTACCGATGATCGCCATGAGCGTGGCGACGAACGGCAGCTCAAGCAGCACGATCGAGACGACCGTCAGCGCACCGAACGGCGACGGCATGCCCTGGAAGGTGCCGTCCTTGACGGTGACGCACGAGAATCTGGCCAGTCGGAGCACGACGGCCAGCAGGACCACGATCGCCCCCACCGCCGCCACCCGCTGGTGCGCGTCGTCGGCGACCATGCCGTAGACGAGCACGAAGTACGCCGGCGCCAGACCGAAGCTGATCAGGTCCGAGAGGTTGTCCAGCTCCGCGCCCATGGGTGAGGAGCGCAGCTTGCGGGCCACCAGGCCGTCGAACAGGTCGAAGACCGCCGCGCACAGCATCAGGATCACGGCGGTGGCGGCACTGTGCCGCGCCATGCCGGACTCCTGGCTGCCCGTGAGGTGCGGGATCAGGATGCCTGTGGTGGTGAAGTACACCGCCATGAAGCCGCACGTGGCGTTACCGAGGGTGAGCGTGTCCGCTATCGAGAGGCGGAGAGAAAGGGGCATCTCCTCCTCGTCGTCGAGCTCGTCGGCCTCCGGCACCCAGCCGGTCTGCGTCTCGGGATCAATCACGGTCAATGCGAGTCACCCCCGCCACGGTCTTCTGACCGACCTCCACGTCGACCTCCACGCCCTCGGGGAGATAGATGTCGACGCGCGACCCGAAGCGGATCAGCCCGATCCGCTCGCCCTGCTCGACCTTCGTGCCCTGCGGGATGTACGGCACGATGCGCCTCGCGACCGCACCGGCGATCTGGATCATCTCGATGTCGCCGAGCTCGGTGTCGAAGTGCCAGACAACGCGCTCGTTGTTCTCGCTCTCCTTGTTGAACGCCGGAACGAATCCGCCGGGGATGTGCTCGACCGACGTCACCGTGCCGGAGAGAGGCGCGCGGTTGACGTGGACGTTCAGCGGGCTCATGAAGATCGCGACGCGGGTGCGCCCGTCCTTCCACGGCATGATGCTCTGCACCACACCGTCGGCGGGCGAGATGACCCGGCCCTGGGTGATCTCGCGCTCGGGGTCGCGGAAGAACCACAGCATGCCCGCCGCAAGAGCGGTGGCGGGTACGGCCACGGCCTTGGCGGCGCCGGACTTGCGCGCGCGTACCAGGCTGAGGGCTGCGGTGGCGACGGTCGGGAGGAGCCACGGCGATGCTCCGCGCGCAAGACGTACGCCGGCCAGGCTGTCGCGTGGTGCAGAGGTTTGGCTGTGGGGCATGGATGACCTTCGTAGCGGATGATGCCGCGCTGTGACTGGGGACGGCGGCTTTCCCGGGATCGTACCGGTCGCGGGCCACAACTGGGTAAGCCAGGAAGCCGAGTCGGTGTCCGAAGAGCGCTGACGGGGTGTGATCTTCTTCTCGATGAAAACACCCCGAATCGGTATATCTAACCCTGGAGTCGATACTCTTCGAGCAGCCTGCGTCCGATGATCATTTTCTGGATTTCGGCGGTACCTTCACCGATGAGCAGCATCGGCGCCTCGCGGTAGAGGCGCTCGATCTCGTACTCCTTTGAGAAGCCGTAGCCGCCGTGGATCCGGAAGGCGTCTTCCACGACCTCTTTGCAGTACTCGGAGGCGAGGTACTTCGCCATCCCTGCTTCGAGGTCGTTTCGCTCCCCGGAGTCCTTTTTGCGCGCCGCATTGACCATCATCGCATGGGCGGCCTCGACCTTGGTAGCCATCTCGGCCAGTTTGAACTGGATCGCCTGGTGCTGGGCGATCTGCTTGCCGAAGGTGTGGCGCTGCTGGGCGTAGGAAACGCCCAGCTCAAACGCACGCTGAGCGACACCGCAACCACGCGCGGCCACGTTGACGCGGCCCACTTCGACGCCGTCCATCATCTGATAAAAACCTCGGCCGGTGGTGCCGCCGAGCACGCGATCGGCCGGAATGCGCAGGCCATCCATGATCAGCTCGGTGGTGTCGACCCCCTTGTAGCCCATCTTGTCGATCTTCCCGGGGATGGTCAGGCCGGGACGGACCTCACCGAAACCGGGCTCCTTCTCCACGAGGAAGGTCGTCATCGACTTATGGGGCGCGGTGCCCTCGGGGTGGCCTTCGTCACTCTTCACGAGAACGGCCACGAGAGTCGACGTACCGCCGTTCGTGAGCCACATCTTCTGGCCGTTCAGGACATATTCGTCGCCGTCCTTCACCGCCTTGGACGTGATGGCCGACACGTCGGAGCCGAGCGCCGGCTCGGACATGGAGAACGCGCCGCGCACGTCGCCCGCCGCCATGCGCGGAAGGAAGTACTCCCGCTGCTCCTGCGTGCCGTGCTGCTTGAGCATGTAGGCCACGATGAAATGGGTGTTGATGATGCCGGAGACCGACATCCAGCCGCGCGCGATCTCCTCCACGCACAGCGCGTAGGTGAGGAGCGACTCACCCAGACCCCCGTACTCCTCGGGGATCATCAGGCCGAAGAGGCCCAACTCCTTGAGACCGTCGACGATCTGCTGGGGGTACTCGTCGCGGTGCTCCAGCCCGGTCGCGACCGGGATGATCTCCTTGTCGACGAAGTCCCGTACGGTCGACAGGATCTCCCGCTGGATGTCGGTCAGACCGGCGGTCTGGGCGAGTCGCGCCATGGCTACTTCTCCTGCTCCTTGAGCTGGGGGCGGCCGGGCTGTTCGCCGCCGCGCTCCTTGATGTACGTCTCGGTGGGGACCATCACCTTGCGGCGGAACACACAGACCAGCGTGCCGTCCTGCTTGTAGCCCCTGGTCTCGACGTACACGATCCCGCGGTCGTTCTTGGACCGGGAAGGTGTCTTGTCGAGGACCGTGGTCTCGCCGTAGAGCGTGTCGCCGTGGAAGGTCGGCGCGACGTGCTTCAGCGACTCGACCTCCAGGTTGGCGATCGCCTTGCCCGAGACGTCGGGGACGGACATGCCGAGCAGCAGGGAGTAGATGTAGTTCCCCACCACGACGTTCTTCTTGAAGTCCGTGGTGTTCTCGGCGTAGTTGGCGTCCATGTGGAGCGGGTGGTGGTTCATCGTGAGCAGACAGAAGAGGTGGTCGTCGTACTCGGTGACCGTTTTCCCGGGCCAGTGCTTGTAGACGTCGCCGACGGTGAACTCTTCGTAGGTACGGCCGAACTGCATGGTCTCGCCCTCCGGGCTGGTATGCCCCCAGGCCCCTGCGGGGTCTGGGGGATGAGGGTTTTTTTGTGTGTTCCGAACTGCCTGGCCCGAGTCAGGCGGAGGGCGCTTCGAACTTGGACGTGCGCTGCAGGCCCGCGGCGCGGCCCTTGCCGGAGATGACGAGGGCCATCTTGCGGCTTGCCTCGTCGATCATCTCGTCGCCGATCATCGCGGAGCCCTTCTTGCCGCCGGCCTCGGACGTGTAGTAGTCGTACGCGTCCAGGATCAGCTCGGCGTGGTCGAAGTCCTCCTGGGACGGCGAAAAGATCTCGTTCGACGCCTCGACCTGGCCCGGGTGCAGCACCCACTTGCCGTCGAAGCCGAGGGCCGCGGCGCGCCGGGCGACCTCGCGGTAGCCGTCGACGTTGCGGATCTGCAGGTAGGGGCCGTCGATCGCCTGGAGGTTGTTGGCGCGGGCGGCCATCAGGATCTTCATCAGGATGTAGTGGTAGGCGTCCGCCGGGTAGCCGGGCGGCTGCTCGCCCACGACCAGCGACTTCATGTTGATCGACGCCATGAAGTCGGCCGGGCCGAAGATGATCGTCTCGACACGCTGGGAGGCGGTCGCGATCTCGTTGACGTTGTTCAGACCCTTGGCGTTCTCGATCTGCGCCTCGATGCCGATCTTGCCGACCTCGAAGCCCATCGTCTTCTCGATCTGCGTCAGAAGCAGGTCGAGGGCCACCACCTGCTGGGCGTCCTGGACCTTCGGCAGCATGATGCAGTCGAGGTTGGGGCCCGCCCCCTCGACGACCGTCACGACATCGCGGTACGTCCACTCCGTCGTCCAGTCGTTCACGCGCACGACCCGCGTCTTGCCCGTCCAGTCGCCCTCGTTGAGGAACTTGACGATGGTGTGCCGCGCCTCGGGCTTGGCGAGCGGCGCGCACGCGTCCTCAAGGTCCAGGAAGACCTGGTCGGCCGGAAGGCCCTGCGCCTTCTCCAGGAAGCGGGGGTTCGAGCCGGGCACGGCCAGGCAGGAGCGCCGCGGGCGCAAACGGTTGACCTGGGGAACAGGGCTGGTCATGCGGGGACCTCCAGAGGGTCGAGCTTGTTCGCTTTCCGGATCTCGTCGACGATACGGCCGATGATTCCCGTGATGTCGAAGTCCTTCGGGGTGAAGACGGCGGCCACTCCGGCGGCCCTGAGCAGCTCGGCGTCGGCGTTCGGGATGATCCCGCCGGCGATCACCGGGATGTCGGCGGCGCCGGCCTCGCGCAGCCGCTCCAGCACGTCGGGCACCAGCTGGGCGTGCGAGCCCGACAGGATGGACAGGCCGACCCCGTGGACGTCCTCGGCGACGGCCGCGGTCACGATCTCCTCGGGTGTCAGCCGGATGCCCTGGTAGACCACCTCGAAGCCGGCGTCACGGGCCCGTACGGCGATCTGCTCGGCGCCGTTGGAGTGCCCGTCCAGGCCCGGCTTGCCCACCAGGAAGCGGAGCTTGCCGACACCCATGTCCCGAGCGGTGAGTTCCACCTTGCGGCGGACCGCCGCCATCGCGGTGCCCTCCTCGGCGGTCACCGCGACGGGCGCGGACGACACACCGGTGGGGGCGCGGAACTCGCCGAACACCTCGCGCAGGGCACCGGCCCACTCGCCGGTCGTGACTCCGGCACGGGCGCACTCCAGGGTGGCCTCCATGAGGTTGCCGGTGCCCTTCGCGGCCTCCTTCAGCCGGTCCAGCGCCTTGCACGGGCGCGGGTGGTTGAAGGGGGGCTGGTAACGGGTGTCGCGCCACTGCGTGAGGGCCGCGGTCACCCGGGCCTCGACCGCCGGGTCGACCGTCATGATCGCGGCGTCCAGGTCGGCGGTGAGCGGGTTGGGCTCGGTCGACTCGAAGATGTTGACGCCGATGATCTTCTCGTCGCCGGACTCGATACGGGCCCGGCGCTCGGCGTGCGACGAGACGAGCTGCGACTTCAGGTAGCCCGACTCGACGGCCGCCATCGCGCCGCCCATCTCCTGGATCCGGTCGATCTCGGCGAACGAGTCCTCGATCAGCTGGGAGACCTTCGCCTCGACGACGTGCGAGCCCTCGAAGATGTCGGCGTACTCCAGCAGGTCGCTCTCGTAGGCGAGCACCTGCTGCATGCGCAGCGACCACTGCTGGTCCCAGGGCCGGGGCAGCCCCAACGCCTCGTTCCAGGCGGGCAGTTGGACGGCACGCGCGCGTGCGTCCTTCGAGAGGGTCACGGCCAGCATCTCCAGCACGATCCGCTGGATGTTGTTCTCCGGCTGGGCCTCGGTCAGTCCGAGGGAGTTGACCTGGACCCCGTACCGGAACCGGCGGTGCTTGGGGTTCTCGATGCCGTACCGCTCGCGCGTGATCCTGTCCCAGATGCGGCCGAAGGCCCGCATCTTGCACATCTCCTCGACGAAGCGGACGCCCGCGTTCACGAAGAAGGAGATACGGGCGACCACGTCGCCCTTCTGCTCCTCGGCGATCTGGCCGGACGCGAACACCGCGTCGAGCACGGCGATCGCGGTGGACATCGCGTACGCGATCTCCTGGACCGGAGTGGCTCCCGCCTCCTGCAGGTGGTAACTGCAGATGTTGATCGGGTTCCACTTGGGGATGTTGTTGACCGTGTAACAGATCATGTCCGTCGTCAGACGGAGGGAGGGCACCGGCGGGAACACGTGCGTGCCCCGCGACAGGTACTCCTTCACGATGTCGTTCTGGGTCGTCCCCTGGAGCGTGGTGATGTCCACACCCTGCTCCTCGGCTACGACCTGGTAGAGCGCCAGCAGCCACATGGCGGTGGCGTTGATGGTCATCGAGGTGTTCATCCGGTCCAGGGGGATGTCCTGGAACAGCCGGCGCATGTCACCGAGGTGCGACACCGGCACGCCGACCCGGCCGACCTCGCCGCGGGCGAGGATGTGGTCCGGGTCGTAGCCGGTCTGGGTCGGCAGGTCGAACGCGACCGACAGACCCGTCTGCCCCTTGGCGAGGTTGCGCCGGTACAACTCGTTGGACGCCTCGGCGGTGGAGTGGCCCGCGTAGGTCCGCATCAGCCACGGCCGGTCCTTCTCGGGCCGCCCCTGCGGCGTCTGGCGCTCTGTCATCTTCGGACCTCAGATGTTCCGGAAGCGGTTGATGGCGTCGACGTGCTGGGCGCGCTTCTCCTCGTCGCGCACGCCGAGGCCCTCGGTGGGCGCCAGTGCCAGGACACCGACCTTGCCCTGATGGAGGTTGCGGTGCACGTCGAAGGCGGCCTGCCCGGTCTCCTCCAGCGAGTACACGCGGGAGAGCGTCGGGTGGATCTTGCCCTTCGCGATGAGCCGGTTGGCCTCCCAGGCCTCGCGGTAGTTGGCGAAGTGCGAGCCGATGATCCGCTTCAGGGACATCCACAGGTAGCGGTTGTCGTACTCGTGGTTGTAGCCCGAGGTGGACGCGCAGGTGACGATCGTGCCGCCCTTGCGGGTGACGTACACGGAGGCGCCGAAGGTCTCGCGGCCCGGGTGCTCGAAGACGATGTCCACGTCCTCGCCGCCGGTCAGCTCGCGGATGCGCTTGCCGAAGCGCTTCCACTCCTTCGGGTCCTGGTTGTGCTCGTCCTTCCAGAACCTGTAGTCCTCGGCGTTGCGGTCGATGATCGCCTCGGCGCCCATCGCCCGGCAGATGTCCGCCTTCTGCGGGCTGCTCACCACACAGATGGGGTTGGCGCCGCCGGCCAGCGCGAACTGGGTGGCGTAAGAGCCGAGGCCGCCGCTCGCGCCCCAGATGAGGACGTTGTCGCCCTGCTTCATCCCGGCGCCGTTGCGCGAGACCAGCTGCCGGTACGCGGTGGAGTTGACCAGCCCGGGTGCGGCGGCCTCCTCCCACGACAGGTGGTCGGGCTTGGGCATCAGCTGGTTGGACTTGACGAGCGCGATCTCGGCGAGCCCGCCGAAGTTGGTCTCGAAGCCCCAGATGCGCTGCTCGGGGTCGAGCATGGTGTCGTTGTGCCCGTCGCTGGACTCCAGCTCGACGGACAGGCAGTGCGCGACGACCTCGTCGCCGGGGTGCCAGGCGTTCACGCCGGGGCCGGTACGCAGCACGACGCCCGCGAGGTCCGAACCGATGACGTGGTACGGCAGGTCGTGGCGCTTGGTCAGCTCGCTGAGCCTGCCGTAGCGCTCCAGGAAGCTGAAGGTGGACACCGGCTCGAAGATCGAGGTCCACACGGAGTTGTAGTTGACCGAGGAGGCCATCACGGCCACCAGGGCCTCGCCGGGGCCGAGCTCCGGCACCGGCACGTCGTCCAGGTGGATCGACTTGCGGGGGTCCTTGTCGCGGGTGGCGAGCCCGTCGAACATCTCGGTCTCGTCCTTGTGCACGGTGATCGCGCGGTAGGACTCGGGGAGCGGTAGCGCGGCGAAGTCGGCGGACGTGGCCGTCCGCGACTGGATCGCGTCCAGGATTTCCTTCACGGTGATGCCTCCGGCGATGAGCGTCCGAGGAGAACGCTGAGGGTTACGTCGGGGTGGACAGCTGCTGGGTGAGGCGTGCCGTCGGTTCGGCAGGGGGTGATGCTCGGCAGCGCTTTGTGGCGCGGAAGGTTGCCTGTGACGCAGGCGTCCGGGCTCGCAGGCCTTGGCTTGCGGGGACAGCCGGCGTACGAAGGATCTCTGCACGCCGGCCGCCCGGACAACTTCAACGTATGACACTGCGTGTCATCTAGCAAGGCACCGAGTGCCAACAATTTCTCTCACTTGTCATCTGCTGGTAACAGATGAGCGATGATCGATCAGAAGGGGTCGCAAAAGAGCATGAAAAAGGGGCACGACCCTGGTGGGCGTGCCCCTTCGGTGCTGCTGGGGAGGTCCGCTACGACCGTTCCTTGAGAGCCTGCTCGATCGTGCGCATCACCTGGTGCAAGGGGGCGTCGACCCGGGCGACGGTCACCAGGACCTCGCCCTCCACCGAGGCGGTGGACACGGGCGCCGAGTGCGCGGTGGTGTCCCGCCCGGCCCCGATCCCCGTACCGAAGGTCTTCCTGACGATCGCGAAGGCGTGGTCCAGCTGGGCCTCGACGTCCCCCTGGGCGCCCGCCCGCAGCCATCTGCGCAGCACGTGATTGTGGGCGGTGACCACGGCCGACGCGGCGACCTCCGCGAGCAGCGGGTCGTCGTTGGCGTCGTCGTCGTGGGCGTGCTCGTCGAAGTGGCCCAGCAGGTAGCGGGTGAACAGCCGCTCGTACCGCGCCACGGAGGCGATCTCCGCCTCGCGCAGGGTCGGCACCTCACGCGTGAGCTTGTAGCGCGAGACCGAGATCTCCGGCCGGCCCGCGTACATCTTCATGACTTCCTTGATCCCGCGGCACACCGTGTCCAGCGGGTGCTCGTGCGCCGGCGCGGCGTTGAGCACCGCCTCGGCCCGGATCAGGGTGTCGTCGTGGTCCGGGAAGATCGCCTCTTCCTTGGAACGGAAGTGCCGGAAGAAGGTGCGCCGGGCGACCCCGGCCGCAGCGGCGATCTCGTCGACCGTCGTCGCCTCGTACCCCTTCGTCGCGAAGAGCTCCATCGCGGCGGCCGCCAGCTCGCGGCGCATCTTGAGCCGCTGCGCCGCCGCGCGACCGCCCGCGGCGGTCTCCGGCACGTCGGACGCGGCTGGTGTACGGGAGGACTTGGCGGACTGGGACATGCCCCGAACGTACTGCATGTACGCGTCGGAGCGCTCATGACCGGGTCTTTCTCCACCGGGGCCCAGGGCCCCGGCACAGACGCCGGCGGGGTCGAGCAGCCCGCCCCAGTCCACACGCCCGCCTCCGGGCCGGTCCCCTGGTCCGGAGGCGGGCATGTCGGGCCTGTCCCCGGGCCCGCCCTGGTGCGGCTCAGCGCCGCGCATATTCGCGGAAGCCGCGGCCCGTCTTGCGGCCGAGGCAGCCCGCGGCCACCAGGTGCTCCAGGAGGGGCGCCGGGGCGAGCCCCGGGTCGCGGAACTCGCGGTGCAGCACCTTCTCGATGGCCAGTGAGACGTCCAGGCCGACCACGTCGAGGAGTTCGAAGGGGCCCATCGGGTAGCCGCCGCCGAGCTTCATCGCGGCGTCGATGTCGTCGAGCGTCGCGTAGTGCTCCTCGACCATCTTGATCGCGTTGTTCAGGTACGGGAACAGCAGCGCGTTCACGATGAAGCCCGCCCGGTCGCCGCAGTCCACCGGATGCTTGCGGATCTTCGAGCAGAGCCCGCGGACCGTGGAGTGCACGTCGTCGGCCGTCAGGACCGTGCGCACGACCTCCACGAGCTTCATCGCGGGCGCCGGGTTGAAGAAGTGCATGCCGATCACGTCCTGCGGACGCGAGGTGGCACGGGCGCAGGCGACGACGGGCAGCGAGGAGGTCGTGGTGGCCAGGATCGCGCCCGGCTTGCAGACCTTGTCGAACACCGCGAAGAGTTGCTGCTTGACCTCCAGGTCCTCGGCGACGGCCTCCAGCGCCAGATCCACGTCGGCGAAGGCCTCGTAGGAACCCGCCGGGGTGATGCGCTCCAGGGTCTCGGCGGCCGTCTCGGCGGTCATCCGCCCCTTGTCGACGGAGCGCGAGAGGGACTTGCCGATCCGGGCCCTGGCGGCTTCGGCCTTCTCCTCGGTGCGGGCGGCGAGGACGACCTCGTACCCGGCCTTCGCGAAGACCTCGGCGATGCCGGACGCCATGGTTCCGGAGCCCGCGACGCCCACCGAGCGGACGAGCCGACCGGTCGCCTCGGATCCTTCGGCGAGCGGTGTGAGCGCGTCCGGGACGACGGTCGCGCTGCCCGGGGCGTCGTACGTGTAGAAACCGCGGCCCGACTTGCGGCCGGTCAGACCCGCCTGGCTGAGCTGCTTCAGGACGGGCGCCGGCGCGTGCAGCCGGTCGTGCGACTCGGCGTACATGGCCTCCAGGACCGTACGCGCGGTGTCGACGCCGATCAGGTCGAGCAGGGCGAGCGGGCCCATGGGCAGGCCGCAGCCCAGCTTCATCGCGGCGTCGATGTCCTCGCGGCTGGCGTACTTCGCCTCGTACATCGCGGCGGCCTGGTTGAGGTAGCCGAAGAGCAGGCCGTCGGCGACGAAGCCGGGGCGGTCGCCGACGGCGACGGGCTCCTTGCCGAGTTCGAGCGCGAGGTCGGTGACGGCCGCGACGGCGCCCGGCGCGGTCAGCACGGACGAGACGACCTCGACGAGCTTCATCGCGGGCGCCGGGTTGAAGAAGTGCAGGCCCAGGACCCGTTCGGGGTGGGCCGAGTCGGCGGCCAGCCGGGTGACCGACAAGGCGTTCGTGCCGGTCGCCAGGATGGTCCCCGGCCGCACGACACCGTCCAGCTCCCGGAAGATCTGGTGCTTGATCTCGTACGACTCGGGGGCCACCTCGATCACCAGGTCGGCGTCGGCCGCCGCCCGCAGATCGGTGAAGGTACGGAAGCGGGCGAGGGTGTCGTCGCGTTCCTGCTCGGTGAGGCGCCCGCGCTGCACGGCACGGGCGGTCGAGGACTCCAGGGCGGTGACGGCCTGGGTCGCGGCGGCCTCGCTGACGTCGATGCCGACGACCTCGCGGCCGGCGCGGGCGAGGATCTCGGCGATACCGGTGCCCATGGTGCCGAGGCCGACGACGGCGACGGTCTTGAGGGGGGCCTCCGACGACAAGGACGGCTGGGAGGGGTCGGACAGGGGAGTGGCCATCGCGGGACTCCAGGAATGAGTGACGACTGAGGGACGCAACGGGTACGCACCGGGGTACGCCGACGGGCGCACGGAGTACGGAGGTCGCGGTGATGCCTGCGGGTGTCGCCGGGCTGCGAAGCGCACACGCCCGGTGCCGGTCGCGGGGGTTGGAGCACGAACCCGCGAAGCGGTGAGGTGAACCGACAGGCCCTGTCCCGGAGCCATGCCGTACTGAGGTACCTGAGGTACCGAACCGACCAGCTCCCTCACTGCCACGGGGGCGTGAGGGTTGTTCCCACGACGGCTGCGTCACCAGGCCGCCACGGGCAAGTCAACGAGTGGGTAACTCGCTCGATTGAGCTTAACCGGTGAGTAACGAGCGCGCCAGCCCGCCTTCCTGCCCGGTCCATGTGACCTACGTCGCCGATAGTCTCTGCGTCATGGACGAAGAGTTGCGATCGCTCACCCAGCGCTTACGGCAGGAGGCGGGCGCGATGGCGTCCCTTTCGTACGAACGACTGGCCGCGACCGGCGATCTCGACGAGCTGGCCGCCGTACTCATCGCTCCCGAACAGCCGCTCTGGGCGCGGGAACTGGCAGCCTTCCGGCTCGGTGTCGCCGGGGACCGACGGGCCTTCGAGGCGCTCGTCCTGCTGCTCAACCACCGGGATCCGCAGCGGTGCGCCTCCGCCGCCTATGCCATGGCCCGGCTGGGTGACCCGCGTACCGCCCGGGCGGCGGCGGCCCTCGCCACCAACGAGCTGCGGGTCGCCTATGCCCTGCATCCGGTGCGGCTGCTGGTCGAGCTGCGGGCGCCCGAGTCCGTGCCCGCCCTGATCACCACCCTGGCCCGCAGGTTCCGGCCGCACGATCCGTATCGACGGGTCGCTCTCGCGTGTGTGGAGGGGTTGGGGGTGCTGGGGGACGAGCGGGCCCGTCCCGTTCTGAACGAGGCGCTTGTCCGTCCGGAGTTGGCTCGGGCCGCTGCCGATGCGTTGCGGCGGCTGCCGGCGCAGAGGGTGCCTCCGGGGCGGGGGTGAGTGGGCCCTGCCGGGTCCCTGCCGGGAGGCGTGGTGGTGTGGGTGCGGGTCCGGTGGGGCTTGTTGCGCAGTTCCCCGCGCCCCTTGCGGGGTGGGGGCTGGGGTTGGGTGGTCTGCGCGGCGGTGGGGGCTGGGTGCGCACTTCCCCGCGCCCCTTACGGGGCACTGGTGGGGGTTGGTCGCGCGGTCGGCCCCTGTGGTGTGTTGGTGGGGCGGGGTCGCCGGGGGTTCGCCCGGCGGGAGACGGGCGACCGGCAGGCGGACGAACGTCGCGGGATCCGAACTGCCGTCATCTCCGCGCACATGGCCCGGGTCCTGCTCCCCGGCGGCCCCAGTCCGTGCGACCGCCCGGCTGGGTGCGACGTGGGATTCGGGAAGTCGCGTGGCGACGGCTCGGGCCGTTGCCGTGGGAGGTCACACATTTCGCACCATAAGCGACGGCTGTTCGGTCGGAAATCCCCCAGGCGGGGCGAACCGCCCCCTCAGATGGGCTGATTCCCGTTCTACGGCACCTCGCGCGGCAGGATCCCCAGCCGGGTGGCCGTCACCACCGCCTCCAGCTGGCTGTGCGCGCGCAGTTTGACCAGGACGCTCTTCACATGTCCGCGCACCGTGTGCCGGCTGAGCACGAGCCGGTCCGCGATCGTCTTGAGACCGTGTCCCTGAGCGAGCAGCACCAGCACCTCGTGCTCCCGGCGGGTCAGCCCGTACCCGTTGCGCTGCCGCGGCGGCAGCCGGGCCGCCAGGGTCGACTCCTCCACGAGCAGTTGGCCGGTGGCAGTCGTCCGGATCGCGGTGAGGATGTCCCCGAACGCGCTGTGCTTGGCGAGGAACGCCGAGGCGCCCGCCGTCACCGCCCGCGCCAGCTGGTCGGGGGTCGCGTCCGCGGTCAGGACCACCACCCGCGCCGAGGGATGGGCCTCCTTCAGCAGCCGGGTGCCCTCGATACCGTCCGTGCCCGGCAGATGAATGTCCATCAGGACCACGGAGGGGGGCCGACGGGCCGCCTCCCGCAACGCCTCGTCGACCGTACCCACCGCCTCGCCGCAGTCCAGGTCCGGCTGTGCTCCGATGGCGATGGCCAAGGCGTCGGCCAGCGCGCGCTGGTCCTCGACCACGAGCACGCGGATCATCCCCGGATCCTCCCCCTCCGGATGGCCGGCTCTCCCCGGGCCGGTGGTGGCGATGCGCTTCGAGCGTAGTGCCGCCCGTCCCCGGCGGGTCCCGGCCGTACCCGGGAATATGCCTCCCGTGTCTGGCCCAACACCCCGGACGCGGTACAGAGTTGAAGGAGAACGCAGGCTGCGGCCGGTCAGTGGCAGGTGGCGGGGGACGCCGGGAGGAGACCCGCCCGTTCCTTGTCCCGCAGGTGTCCGGGGCTACGGGGGGATCCCCGCCGCGTCGGCCGACACGCGCCTGATGTGCTGTGCGTACCGCCTGTCCGACCGTTTGCGGACAGGGGACGTCGACGCCGTGGGGAAGCCGGAACGGGCGGCCGGTGAAGGGGATCCCACGGCCCTCACCGCGACGCGTGGCCCCCACCGACGGGGCATGCCGGGGGGACGCGGGCGAAACGGGGGGACATGAGGGGTACCGGTTCGCCGGACGCACCGATGGCTCGGCGAAAGGGGCGCGGGGACGATCACGATGACTGACGACGGGCGTCAGGAGCTGTACGCGGCCATGATGCTGGCCGCGCCCGACGGCATCGTCGCGGTCGACGCCGACGGCTGCGTCCGGGCCTGCAACCCGGCCGCCGCGGCGCTGCTCGAACGGCCCGCCGACGAGCTGATCGGCTCCGTGTTCGGATTTCCGCTCAGCGACGGGGAGGCCACCGAGGTCACGCTGGTCCTGCCGAACGGCCGCAACAAGGTCGTCGACATGACGGTCGCCCTCGCCCGGTTCGACGGCCGGCGGCTGTACGTGGCCACCCTGCGCGACGGGACCCGCAGACAGCAGGCCGACCATGTGCTGCAGGCCGCCCTGGAGCACCAGAGCGTGGTCGTCGCGGTCGCCGCGCACCAGTTGCACAACCCGCTCGCGGCCCTGGCCGCCCTGGTACACGTGCTCAGAGAGCCGCCGCCCGGACTGGCCGAGGAGCGACGGGCCGAGCTGGTCGAGCGGATCGCCGAGCGCACGGCCCGGCTGCAGGCGCTGGTCCGCAAACTCCTCACCGCAGCACGGATCGACGGCGCCGGGCAGCAGGGTGTGCCGGAGCCGGTGGAGGTGCTGGGCTTCCTGCTGGACCGGTTCGCCGGGTCCGAGGCCCTCGGTGACGGACTGAGACTCGCCGTGCCGGCCTGTCTGGTGGCGCGCGTCGACCCTGTGTCCTTCGCCGAGATCTTCGGCAACTACCTGGAGAACGCGCTCGCCTACGGCCGCGATCCCGTCGAGATCACCGCGCGCGAAGCCGGCGGGCGGATCGAACTGCGGGTCGTGGACCACGGCCCCGGTGTGCCCGAGTCCTTCGTTCCGCACCTCTTCGAGCGCTACCGCCGCGACCCCGCCACCGCGGCGGCCACCGAGGGGACCGGCCTCGGCCTGTGGATCGCCCGCAGCCTGGCCCGGGCCAACGGCGGCGACGCCTGGTACGAGCCGGGCCGCCCGAACGGCGCGGTGTTCTGCGTGAGCCTTCCCGCGGGGTGACTCGTCATCAGGCTCCCTACGAGCCCTTCTCACCCTCCTCAGGAAAGGGGAGCCCTGCTCCGGCGCCGCCCAGCAGCCGGGCGTACCGCACCTCGGGCACGTCGACGCCCTCGACCTCGAAAGGCTCCTCGGCGCCGTCCGCGGCGAAACCGGCCCTCTCGTAGAAGCGGCGCGCGCCCGCGTTCTCCCGCACCACCCAGAGCAGCATCCTGTCGTGCCCCACGGCGGCACACCTTGCGACGGATGCCCGCAACAGGGCACGGCCCACCCCGCGAGAGATCCGGTCGGGGTCGACGTAGATCGCGTACAACTCGGCATCCCCGGGGGCCCCGGCGCTCTCGGCGTTCCCGATGCCCCCAGCGAGTGGTTCGCCGTCGCGGTACGGCCCGTGGCAGGCCCAGCCGACGACCTCACCGGCCCACTCCGCGACGAGGTTCACCACACCCTGGCCCGCCTGCTCGAAGTGGGCCCGCCTGCGCGGGAGTTCGACCGCCACGTCGAGCCCGTCGAGGTACGACCGGGGCATCAGCCCTTTGTAGGCGCTCTGCCAGCCGCGTACGCGGATCTCCGCCACGCGGGGACAGTCGGCCAGGGTCATCTCGCGGATGCGCAACGGGGCACGGGAGCGGCTCATCCGGGCAGTATCGCGAACGCCTCTATCTCCATCAGGAACTCCGGGCGCACCAGGGCGGCGACCTGTACGGCGGAGGCGGCCGGGAGGCGGTCCGGTGCGATGTGCTCGTCCCGGGCCGCGCGGACGGCCGGCATATGGGCCATGTCCGTGACGAAGAAGGTCAGCTTGACGACATCGTCGAAACCCGCGCCGGCCGCGGCCAGGCAGCGTCGCAGGTTCTCGAAGACCTGACGGGCCTGCGCCGCCGGGTCGCCCTCGCCGACCAGCTTTCCGTCCTCGTCGAGCGCCAGCTGGCCCGAGACCGCCACGAAGCGGCCCGTGCCCATGACGACATGCGAGTACGCGGCGGCGGGGGCGACGCCGTCGGGGGCGGTGATGCGGATCTGTCCGGTCATGGATCAATCCTGCACCACCGCACTGACCACGCCCCGGCGGGCGGTCGCCGCCCGCCGGCCGGGGTTCAGCCCCGGAAGCCGAGCAGACCGTGCAGCGCGGCGCCGCGCGAGCCCGCGCCCGATGTCGCCTTCGCGGTCAGCGGCTTCGGGTCGGGCAGCTTCCCGCACACCGCGTCGGCCTCGCCGTCGCCGCGCGGGACCCGGCCGTCGGTCAGATAGGCGGCCAGGTGCCTGTCCAGGCAGGCGTTCCCGCTCAGCGTGATGCCGTGGTTTCCGCCGCCCTCCTCGACCACCAGGCTGGACCCGCCCAGCAGGCGATGGACCATGGCACCGCCCTCGTACGGGGTGGCCGCGTCGTCCGTCGCCTGGAACAGCAGGACCGGCGGCACCGAGTCGTTCGAGACGTCCACGGGCTCGGCCGAGTCGGTGGGCCAGAACGCGCACGGGGCGTTGTACCAGGCGTTGTTCCAGGTCAGGAACGGCGCCTTCTCGTACACCTCCCAGTTGTCGTCGCGCCACTCGTCCCAGTCGCGCGGCCAGCTCGCGTCACGGCACTGCACCGAGGTGTAGATGCTGTAGCCGTTGTCGCCCGCGGTGTCGACGGCGCCGAAGTTCTCGTACGCCTCGACCAGCGGATCGTCGTTCTTGGTCTTCACATACGTCGCGAACGCGTCGGCGAGATACGGCCAGTAGCCGTTGAAGTAGCCGCCGGGGGAGAAGGTGTCCTCCAGCTCGGAGGCGCCGACCTTCCCGTCCGCGGGCTTCTTCGCCAGCGCCGCCCGCATCGCGTACCAGGTCTTCTCGATCTTCTCCGGATCGGTGCCGAGCTTGTACGTCGCGTCGTTCTTGGCGACCCAGGCCATGAAGGCCCGGTGGCGGGAGTTGAAGGCGTGGTCCTGCGCGATGTTGTCGTCGTACCAGACGCCGGTGGGATCGACGACGGAGTCCAGCACCATGCGCCGTACCCGGTCCGGGTAGAGCTTGGCGTAGACGGCGCCCAGGTAGGTGCCGTACGAGTACCCGAAGTAGTTGATCCTCTTGGCGCCGAGCGCGCTCCGGACGGCGTCCATGTCCTGGACCGCGCTCACCGTGTCGATGTACGGCAGCACGTCCTGGTGCTTGGTCGCGCAGGCTTTCGCGAAGGTCTGGACGCGGTCGAGGTTGGCCTTCTCCAGGGCGGGCGTCGCCGGCACCGAGTCGGGGCGTACCGGTGCGAAGTGCCCCGGCCGGCAGTTCAGGGCGGGCCTGCTCGCGCCGACCCCGCGCGGGTCGAAGCCGATGACGTCGTACTGGCCCGCCACGCTCTTCGGCAGCGAGGCCGCGACGAACCCGGCGAGGGTGAGACCGCTGCCGCCGGGACCGCCCGGGTTCACCAGCAGGGGCCCCTGGTACGTCTTCCTGGAGGTGTGCGGGACCCGTGACAGCGCGAGTGTGATCTTCCGGCCGTGCGGGTTCGCGTGGTCGAGCGGCACCTTCAGGGACGCACACTGGAGCGTCGGGTAGTTCTTGGTGCCGCACTTCTTCCAGGTGGGCCCGGCCGCCGGGACGGCGGGGGCCGCGGCGGCCGGGCTCGCGCCGGCCGGGACCGCGGTGATCATTCCGGCAACCACGGCGGCGGCACCGCACAGAGCAGCTGCGCGTCGGTTCACATGAATCGCCTCACATTGAGGTACCGGTCAGGGTCCCGTCGGGAGTCCCGGTCGGGGGCCCGTCCCGTTCCTCGGTCAGGGAGCCGTGCGCGTCACGGCCTTGGCCGTATCGTCCCGGGGAGGGCACCCGGAAGGACCGCTTCTGCCGAGAGTTGACCCCATTGGGCCGTGGGATGCGGCCGGATGCCGGGCAGGGAGTGCCGGCCGGTGCGTGAGGGGGTGCCGGTCACAGAAGGGTGAGCTGGGTGGGCACCGGCGCGACCGGTTCCGGCACCGGGATCCTGCGGGGCATCCCCGCGCGCGTGGGGCCTATCCCGTACTCCTCGGCCAGCTCGTGCACCTGCCGGGTGATCCGCCGCTGGTACCACTTCGGGGCGTACGAGCCCTCCGCGTACAGCCGCTCGTACCGGCGCACCAGATGCGGGTGATGGTGTCCCAGCCAGCTCATGAACCACTCGCGCGCCCCGGGCCGCAGGTGCAGCACGAGCGGGGTCGCCGAGGTCGCGCCGGACGCGGCGATCGCCCGTACCGTCGCGCGCAGTTGGGAGGGATCGTCGCCCAGGAAGGGGATCACGGGGGCCATCAGGACCCCGCAGTCGATGCCGTGGGCGCTCAGGGTGCGGACGACGTCGAGGCGGCGCTCGGGGGCGGGGGTGCCCGGCTCCACGGTCCGCCACAGGTCGAGGTCGGTGAAGCCCACGGAGACGGAGATCCCGACCTCGGTGACAGCAGCAGCCTGCTTCAGCAGGTCCAGATCGCGCAGGATCAGCGTGCCCTTCGTCAGGATGGAGAAGGGGTTCGCGTGGTCGCGCAGGGCCGCGATGATGCCGGGCATCAGCTGGTAGCGCCCCTCGGCGCGCTGGTAGCAGTCCACGTTCGTGCCCATCGCGATGTGATCGCCGAGCCAGCGCCGAGAGCCCAGCTGCCGCCGCAGCAGCTCCGGGGCGTTCACCTTCACCACGATCTGGCTGTCGAAGCCGAGGCCGGTGTCGAGGTCGAGATAGCTGTGGGTCTTGCGCGCGAAACAGTAGACACACGCGTGCGTGCAGCCGCGGTACGGGTTCACCGTCCACTCGAAGGGCATGCGCGAAGCCCCCGGTACGCGATTGACGATCGACCTGGCCCGGATCTCGTGGAAGGTGATTCCGCGGAACTCGGGCGTGTCGAACGTACGAGTGGTCACCGTCTCCGCGCCGAACAGAGCGGGGTTCGTGGGGTTTCCCGACGGATTACCGCCGGACTCCACTGTGAGGTTCTCCCACCGCATGACGCCTCCTCGATAGCACTGATCACAGAATAGAACACATGTTCCCTTGATCGTGCGACCCCATAGTTGCGGACCCCGATTTGGGCGGCTCGGCCGCGTGATGGTTGGCTGAGCGCTGACGCCCGAGATCCCGAGTGCTGGAGGAACGCAATGGCGCAGGTCGAGGCCACCACCGAGCGAGTCGTGACGGGTCAGCCGGACGACGTGTTCGACGCGCTGGCCGACTACAACGGCACGCGTTCGAAGATCCTGAGCGAGCACTTCAGTGAGTACGAGGTCCGGGAGGGCGGCGACGGCGAGGGAACCCTCGTCCACTGGAAGCTCCAGGCCACCAGCAAGCGGATCCGCGACTGCCTGCTCGAAGTGAGCGAGCCCACCGACGGCGAGCTCGTGGAGAAGGACCGCAACTCCTCGATGGTCACCACCTGGCGGGTCACCCCGGCCGGTGAGGGCAGGTCCCGGGTCGTCGTCACCTCCGTCTGGGACGGTGCGAGCGGCATCGGCGGCTTCTTCGAGCGGACCTTCGCGCCCAAGGGCCTCGGCCGCATCTACGACGAGGTGCTGGCGAAGCTCGCCGCCGAGGTGGAGAAGTAGTTCCACCAGCCCTTGCGCCGCCCCTTGTACGAGTCCAGGGCGGGCGGCTCCGCGTGATTCCCCCGCTCACCGTTTCGGGTGGTTTTCCGTCGCGGCCCAGTTGTACGCCGTAGGGCTCCCACCGGCGGATACGTCCGCCGAAGCCCATCTCAGGGCGACTCGTCGCGCTTGCTCCCAGATGTCGCACAATGCGAGAAATGGGCCCCGCAGGCGCGACGAGGGGAGCAGCACGTGGGCGGAACGGCTCTGGCGGAGAGCGGACGAGACGTTTCGGCTCCGGCCCCGGACATATCCCAAGCGCCGCCGGACCCCGCCCAGTTGGAGACACTGAGCCCGCGCCGCGTGCGTCTGGTGTTCTTCGCGCTCATGCTCGCGCTGCTGCTCGCGGCCCTTGAGCAGATGATCGTCGCCACCGCGCTCCCGAAGATCGTCGGAGAGCTGCACGGCCTGGACCGGATGTCCTGGGCGATCACCGCGTATCTGCTCACCTCGACCGTGGGACTGCCCGTCTACGGCAAGTTGGGCGATCTGTACGGCCGCAAGGGCGTCTTCCAGTTCGCGATCGTCGTCTTCGTCATCGGCTCCGCGCTGGCCGGACGGTCGCACACCATGGACCAGTTGATCGCCTTCCGCGCCCTCCAGGGGGTCGGCGCCGGCGGTCTCATGATCGGCGTACAGGCGATCATCGCGGACGTCGTGCCGTCCCGGGAGCGGGCCCGCTTCATGGGGATGATCGGCGCCGCGTTCGGCCTCGCCTCGGTCGCGGGCCCGCTGCTCGGCGGCTACTTCACCGACCACCTCTCCTGGCGCTGGTGCTTCTACGTCAACGTCCCCTTCGGCCTGATCACGCTCGCCGTCGTCGCCGTCGTCCTCGAACTGCCGAAGCCCACCGCCAGACCGCGCCTGGACGTCCTCGGCGCCCTGCTGCTCGCCGTCGCCTCGACCTGCCTTGTGCTGCTGACCAGTTGGGGCGGCACGGAGTACGCGTGGGACTCACGGGTCGTCCTCGGACTCGCCGCGGGAGCCGTCGCCTCGACCGCGCTCTTCCTTCTCGCCGAGCACCGCGCGGCCGAACCCCTCATCCCGCTACGGCTGTTCCGCGACGGCGTCTTCAACGTGACCGCGCTCGTGGGCGTGATCGTCGGCGTCGCCCTCTTCGGCGCGGCCAGCTATCTGCCCACGTACCTGCAGATGGTCGAGGGCGCCACCGCCACCGAGTCCGGCCTGCTCATGCTCCCCATGATGGGCGGCATCGTCGGTGCCTCGATCGTCTCGGGACACCTCATCAGCCGCAGCGGCCACTACAAGGTGTATCCGATCCTCGGCGGCGCCCTGTCCGTCCTCGGCATGTGGCTGCTCTCCCGGCTCGAGGCCGATACGCCCCGGCTGCACTACAGCGTGTGGATGGCCCTGCTCGGCGCCGGGATCGGCCTGGTCATGCCGGTGCTGATCCTCGCCGTGCAGAACTCCGTGCACCCGTACGACCTCGGCACCGCGACCAGCGCCAACAACTACTTCCGGCAGATCGGCGGCAGCGTCGGCGCGGCGGTCTTCGGCACGCTCTTCGCCGACCGGCTGGCCGACTCCCTCGCCGACCGGCTGCCCGCCGGGGCCGGTGTGCCCGACCCCGAGTCCATCACCCCGCAGCTCGTCCACGCGCTGCCCGCCGAACTGCGGGACGGTTACATCGCGGCGTACACCGACGCGATGCCGCGGATCTTCCTCTACCTCGTGCCGGTGCTCGTCCTGGGCCTGCTCGTCGCCTTCTTCCTCAAGGAGAAACCACTGGTGTCCCACCACACCCCCACCGCGACCCCCGGGACCGCACCGCTCGACACCCCCATCCCGGCGGCCCGTTCGACGTACGCCGCCGGGATCCCCGTCTGCGGCACCGTGCAGCACCCCGACGGCACCGTCGTGCCCCGTGCCGCGCTCACCCTCATCGACGTCGCGGGACAGCAGATCGGGCGGGGCGCGAGCGGCGAGGACGGACGGTACGCGCTGTCGACGCCCGGATCGGGGGCGTACGTCCTGATCGCCGCGGCCGGCGGGCACCAGCCCCAGGCGGTCAGCGTCACCGTCGGGGAACGGCCCGTCGAACTGGACGTGGTGCTCGGCGGCGCGGGCCGGCTGGCCGGGAGCGTGGTCACGGCGGACGGCACTCCGGTGCGGGACGCGACCGTCACGCTCACCAATGTGCACGGGGAGGTGGTCGCCTCGACGCGCAGTGGGCGCGAGGGCGGCTATGTCATCACGGAGCTGGTGGCGGGGGAGTACACGCTGGCCGGGAGCGCTCCGGCGTTCCGGCCGGCCGCGCTGCCCGTCAGCGTGCAGGCCGCGCGCGAGACCCGGCAGGACGTCGAGCTCGCGGGCGGGGCGGTGCTGCGGGGGACCGTGCGGGCGAGTGGGGGGCGGCCGGTCGAGGACGCGCGGGTGACGCTGCTCGACGCGGCGGGGAATGTGGTGGACACGTTGACCACCGGGGGTGACGGGGCGTTCCGGTTCATCGACCTGTCGTCGGGGGAGTACACGGTGATCGCGGCGGGGTACCCGCCGGTGGCTACGGTTCTGCAGGTGGCGGGGGGCGGGAGGACCGAACGGGACCTCCAACTGGGTCACGAGGACGGCTGAGGCGCTCAGTCTCTTGCCTCTGGGGGGCGCGGGGAACGGCGCAGTCTTTCGTCTTTCGGGGGCGCGGGGAACGGCGCAATCTTTTGCCTTTAGGGGCGCGGGGAACGGCGCAATCCTTTGCCTTTAGGGGCGCGGGGAACGGCGCAATCCTTTGCTTGTAGGGGCGCGGGGAACTGCGCAGCCGGCCCCCACCGGCCCGCAGGCAGAAGACTGCGCCGTTCCCCGCGCCCCTGGGGGTGAGGGCTCGGGCAGGTCGTCGGGCGCAGGCCGGTTGGAGCTGAGCGCGCAGTTCCCCGCGCCCCGGGCGGGGCCTGGTGTGCGCCGGAGTCAATTCGGGGATTGGCACACATGGCTACCGGGCGCGGACGTACCGTGGTTGGTGTGGTGGCGCAGATCTTGCGGACCGTGGAAGAGAGGGCCTGAGCCATGGACCGTGGCACCGAAAGGGGCGCACCTTTCCACCGTGCGGCCGGTGACGGGGCCTCCGCGGCGGGACGCATTCCGCTGGCCGTGGTCGTGGTGGACCGTGAGGGACTGGTCTCGCACTGGAGCCGCGGCGCCCGGCGCCTCTTCGGTACCGCCAGGGAAGAGGCCGTCGGCCGTCCCGTGGTCGATCTGCTGCCGGTCTCCGGCGCTCTGCCCGAGGACGACGAGAGCGCGCCCTACGGTGCGTACGCGGCGTACGACGGGCTGGGCCCCGACCTCGAATCCTCCCTCGACGGGCGGCTGTTCTACCCGGCGGCGGGCCGCGCGCGGCTGACGGCGGCGGACAGCGACCGCATCGATGTCCTGTGGTGGGCGTACCCCCTGGTGGGGCCGGGCGCGGAACGGCTGCTGGTCCTCGCCGCCGACGCGGGCGCGCTGCGCCAGGAGGACCCCGGAGCGGGGGCAGGTGCGAGTACGGCCATGGAGCGCATCGCGCCCGGATTCGCGCTGCACACCGACTTCCCCGGAGCCGAGGACCTGGCGCGCCGGCTGCCCGAGATCCTGCCGAGCATGAGCGTGGGCGAGAGCGCCCGCATCGTCGCCCAGGTCCTCGAACTGGGCTATCCCGTCCTGGAGTTCAGCCAGAACGACCGGGTCCCCGTCACCCCCGACTGGGGTGTCCCGCGGCGCGCCGAACGCAAGGCGCGCCAGGAGCGGGCCGCCGCGGCGGCCAGGTCGGGCGAGCCCCCGCCGCAGGACGTCGAGGACGAGGGCGAGGACCTCGAATACGTGGCCGTACGGGAGCGGCTGGAGTTCCTGAACGAGGTCAGCGGACGCATCGGAACCTCGCTCGACCTGTCCCGCACCATCGTCGAGGTCAGCCGGGCCGTCGTCCCTCGCTTCACGGACGTCGCCGGGACCTATCTGCGCGAACAGGTCGTCGCCGGTGAGGGCTTCCCCGACGGCGTGCCCGACACGACCACCATGTGGCACCGGGTGGCTGTGGAGCACACGGACGAGCCGGGCCGCTGGGACGACGTCGTACCGGTCGGCGAGGCCATGCCGTTCCCGGCGCACACCCCGTTCTTCCAGTGCATGACCACCGGCGACCCCGTCCTCGTGCCGCGCATCAGCGAGCAGATGGGCCACACGATCGCCGCCCAGTTCGAGAAGCGCGACATCCGGCCCCTCATCACGGGCCGCTCCATGCTGGTCGTGCCCCTCAAGGCCCGGAACGTGGTCCTCGGCTTCATGATCCTGCTCCGTCACCCGGAGCGCGTCGAGTTCAACGACATGGACCGGGTCACCGGCGCCGAACTCGCCGCCCGCGCCGGGCTCGTGCTCGACAACGCCCGCATGTACACGTACCAGGAGAGTGTCGCCGAGACCCTCCAGGAAAGCATGCTGCCGCACATCGCCCCGCGGATGTCCGGCTGCGACATCGCGACCCGCTATCTGCCGGGCACCCTGCTCGGGCGGGTCGGCGGCGACTGGTTCGACTCGGTCAAACTGCCCGGGTCACGGACCGCACTCGTCGTCGGTGACGTGATGGGACACGGCCTCAACTCCGCCGCGATGATGGGCCAGTTACGCACCGCCGTCCAGACCATGGCGGCCCTCGACCTTCCCCCCGCCCAACTCCTGCGCAATCTGGACGACTTGGCGCAGCGACTCGGCGAGCACTACCTCGCGACCTGTCTGTACGCGGTCTACGACCCCATCGCGAGCGAACTGGAGATCGCCAACGCCGGCCACATACCGCCCGTGCTGGTCCGCGCGGAGGACGGCCGGAGCGAGCTGCTCGAACTGCCGACCGGCGCGCCCGTCGGAGTCGGCGGAGTGCCCTTCGAGTCCGTACGGGTGCGGGTGGCGCCCGGCGACCGGCTCGTGATGTGCACCGACGGCCTGGTCGAGGTGCGCGGCGAGGACATCGGTGTCGGCCTCGCCACGCTCTGCGAGTCCGCGGCCCACCCGGCCGCCTCCATGGACGACGCCTGCGACACCATCATCCGCGCCCTCGCCGCGACCTTCTCCAGCGCCGGCCGCGGCGGCCGCAAGGACGACGTGGCGCTCCTGATGGCCCGGCTCAACGGCATCGAACCCGACGACGTCGCCCAGTGGCGGATCGGGCACGGTCCGCAGGAAGTCGGCAGGGCGCGCGCCGCAGTGCGTGAGCAGCTCCACGAGTGGGGCTTCAACTCGGTGGCCGACACCGCGGAGTTGCTGGTGAGCGAGCTCGTCACCAATGCCGTACGGCACTCCCACAGCCGGCCGATCGATCTTCGGCTGGTCCGGGGCGAGACGCTTTTGTGCGAGGTGGACGACGACGATCACGACCTGCCTACGCTGCTCAGCGCGGGCCGCTTCGACGAGTTCGGCCGTGGCATGCGTGTGGTCAGCACGCTGGCGCGTGAGTGGGGGAGCAGCCGGACCAACTCCGGCAAGACCGTGTGGTTCGAGTTGACCTTGCCGCGTCGCTGAGCGCGCGGCGCTCCGCTGGAAGCTCGGGATGAATCCGCGGCTTCGGCGGGGGCTGGGCGCGCAGTTCCCCGCGCCCCTGACGGGGCGCGCCCGCGAATGAGGCGTGAAGGTGTGCGCCGTGTTCTTGTCGCTGCGCTCCGGGCGCGATAAACCGGACTGCCCGTCACTTTTCGGCGGTCCGTGGTCGCATCCTGGGGAGCTGGCATGAGCGTGACTACTCGGTACAGAGAGGCCTGGGAGGGCTTCTGGCGCGAGGCTCCCGCCGAGCGGGGAGCCGTCTTCTGGGACGCCGAGCCGGCGCTCACCGCGGGCGTCCATCTCGGCCTGTTCGAACCGCATCTGACCGCCCCCGGGCTGCCCCTCGTGGACCTCGGCTGCGGCAACGGCACCCAGACCCGGTTCCTCGCCGACCGCTACCCGCGGGTCATCGGCGCCGATCTGTCGGCCGCGGCCCTCGACCACGCCCGGCTCGCGGACCCGGCGGGCCAGGCCTCCTACCGGATGGTCGACGCGGCGGAGAAGATCGAGGCCGAGACGCTGCACGCCGAGATCGGTGACGCCAACGTCTACATGCGGGGCGTCCTGCACCAGTGCGAGCCGGCCGACCGGCAGTCGCTCGTCGACGGCCTGGCCACCCTCGTCGGCGACCGGGGCCGCGCGTTCCTTGTCGAGCTCGCCGAGGCGGCCGGAGTCATGCTGCGCGCTCTCGCCCGGAGCCCCGAGGGGCCGCCGGCGAAACTCGCGCCCGTCTTCCGGCACGGCATCGCGCCCGGGGAGGTCACCGATGCCGCCGTCCCGGAGTACCTGCGGGCGGCCGGGCTCGTGGTGGTGGCGAGGGGGGAACTGCCCCTCGCCACGACGGAGTCCGGGGCCGACGGTTCGCGGATCGAGTTGCCCTCCATATGGATGGTGGTGGGCCGCACCTGAGACCGGACGCGCTGACTGCTGCCGGTCGCCGGTCGCCGGTCGCCCGTCGCGCTGAGTGCTCGGGCGGGCTGAGCGCTTGCGTCTCGGTGCCCTGCGAAGGGGGTGTGCTCCAGAGAGGTATGTGACATAGTACTGACGTGAGCAACTCGCTGACCTGCGATGTCGTGGTCGTCGGGGCCGGGATGGTGGGGGCGGCGACCGCCCTCTACGCGGCCCGGGCGGGGCTGAGTGCCGTCCTGGTGGACCGAGGTCCGGTGGCCGGCGGCACGACCGGGGCCGGCGAGGGCAACCTGCTCGTCTCCGACAAGGTGCCCGGCCCCGAACTCGAACTCGCGCTGCTCTCCGGGCGGTTGTGGGCCGACCTCGCCGCCGAGCCCGGCGTGGGCGAGTCGGTCGAGTACGAGGCGAAGGGCGGCCTCGTCGTCGCCTCCGCGCCCGAGGGACTGGCGGCACTCGAAGGGCTCGCCGCCGCGCAGCGCTCGGCCGGGGTCGGGACCGAGTCCGTCGCCCCGGACCAACTCCACCATCTCGAACCGTACTTGGCGCACGGCCTCGCGGGCGGCGTGCTCTACCCGCAGGACGCCCAGGTGATGCCGACACTCGCGGCGGCCCGGCTCGTCCGGCTCGCCCGTACGGCGGGCGCCTCGTTGCGGACCGGCCGCACGGTCACGAAAGTGCTGCGCACGGCGTCGGGGGCGGTGCGCGGTGTGCGTACCCCGCACGGCGACATCCACGCGCCCGCGGTCGTCAACGCGGCCGGGACCTGGGGCGGTGAACTGGCCGCGCTGGCCGGGGTGTTCCTGCCCGTGCTGCCCAGGCGCGGCTTCGTCCTCGTCACCGAACCCCTGCCGCGCAGGGTGCGCCACAAGGTGTACGCGGCGGACTACGTGGCCGACGTGGCCAGCGACTCGGCCGCGCTGCAGACCTCGCCGGTGGTCGAGGGAACGGCGGCGGGACCGGTACTGATCGGGGCCAGCCGGGAACGGGTCGGTTTCGACCGCTCCTTCTCGCTGCCCGTCACCCGGGAACTCGCCGCCGGTGCCATCCGGCTGTTCCCGTTCCTGGCGGAGGTGCGGGCCATGCGCTCCTACCTCGGCTTCCGCCCCTACCTGCCCGACCACCTCCCCGCCGTGGGGCCCGACGCGCGCGTGCCCGGCCTCTTCCACGCCTGCGGGCACGAGGGGGCGGGGATCGGACTCGCCACGGGCACCGGTCACCTGATCGCCCAGGTGCTGGCGGACAAGACGCCCGACCTGGATCTCGCGCCGTTCCGCCCGGACCGCTTTCCCGACCCCGCGCCTGTGGAGGGCCCGTGATGCCGCGTACTCCCATGAGGCTGGTCCGGGCCCGGCCCGAACCGCCGTTCACCGTCACGTTCGACGGCCGTGCGCTCACCGTCGTCCCCGGCCAGACGATCGCGGCCGCCCTGTGGTCCGCGGGTGTCATGTCCTGGCGCACGACCCGGGGGAGTGGCGAGCCGCGCGGAGTCTTCTGCGGCATCGGGGTGTGCTTCGACTGTCTGCTGACCGTCAACGGGCGGCCCAATCAACGGGCTTGTCTGGTACGGGCCGAACCCGGCGACGTGATCCGCACGCAGGAGGGGACCGGGCATCATGACTGAACCGGGCATCATGACTGAGCGGACACGGACCGGGCGGGCCGGGCGACGTCGACTCGCGGTGATCGGCGCGGGCCCCGCCGGGCTCGCCGCCACCCTCGCCGCCGCCGCGCGCGGTGTGCAGGTGACCCTCGTGGACGCCGCCCCGGACGCCGGAGGCCAGTTCTACCGTCAGCCCGCCGCCGGGCTCGGTGCCCGCCGCCCCCGGGCCCTGCACCACCAGTGGCGTACCTGGGAACGGCTCCGTGACGGACTCGCGGCGCACATCGCGGCGGGACGCGTCACGCATCTGAGCGACCATCATGTGTGGTGCGTGGAAGGGGAGTGCGGTGCCGGGGGTTTCACCGTGCACGCCCTGCTCGGGCCCGCGCAGGAGGAGCCCGTCGTGGTCCGTGCCGACGCCGTGCTCCTCGCGACCGGCGGCTACGAGAAGGTGCTGCCGTTCCCCGGCTGGACCCTCCCCGGAGTCGTCACCGCGGGCGGCGCGCAGGCCATGCTCAAGAGCGGACTCGTCCTGCCGGGCCGCACCACCGTGGTCGCCGGTACCGGGCCGCTGCTGATGCCCGTGGCCGTCGCACTGGCCGCGGCCGGGGCGAAGGTGGCCGCCCTCGTGGAGTCCGCCGACCCCGGAGCCCTCGTACGGCATGCCCGGGTTCTCGCCGCCCATCCGGACAAGCTCGCCGAAGGAGCCCGGTACGCGGCCGAGTTGGCGCGGCACCGGGTCGGGGTGCACGTCCGCCACACCGTCGTCGCGGCCCACGGAACCGACCGGCTCGAAGCCGTCACCGTGGCCGCGCTCGACACCGACGGACGCGTCAGGGAGGGGAGCGAGTGGCGCGTTCCCTGCGACAGCCTCGCCGTCGGACACGGCATGCTTCCGCACACCGACCTCGCCGAGACGCTCGGCTGCCGCCTCGACGGGGTGAACGTCGCCGTGGACGACGAACAGCGCACCGACGTACCGGGAGTCTGGGCCGCCGGTGAGACCACGGGGATCGGCGGCGCCGCGCTCTCGCTGGCCGAGGGCCGGATCGCCGGTCTGTCCGTCGCTGCCCGGCTCGACTCACGGGAGCCCGCACCGAGTTCCTACGCGCGAGCCGCCAAAGCGCGTACCGGACTGCGGGCGTTCTTCGCCGCCGTCGACAACGTCTGTACTCCGTCCGACCGCTGGGTCGAGCGGGTCGGGGACGACACCCTCGTGTGCCGTTGCGAGGAGGTGCCCGCCTCCGCGATCCGGGAGGCCGTCGACGACCTCGGCGCCGGGGACGTACGCACGGTGAAACTGCTGACCCGCGCCGGGATGGGCTGGTGCCAGGGTGGGATGTGCGGCCCTGCGGTGGCGGGCCTTGCGGGCTGCCCGCCGACACCCTCACGGCGGCCGTTCGCCCGGCCCGTACCCCTCGGTGTGCTCGCACGCGAGCCGGGCGAGGCTGCCCGGCACGCACCTCCCGACGCGCGCACACCCTCGTGACCTTCTGACAAGCACGCCCTGTGGATCCATGGACCGGATGGGAACCGTCATGACTGACAAGACCGACAACCGCCCCTGGCGCGGCGTTCTCGTCGCCACCGCGCTGCCGCTCAGGGGCGACCTCTCCGTCGACCACGACGCGTACGCCGACCACTGCGCGTGGCTCGTCGCGAACGGCTGCGACGGCGTCGTACCGAACGGCTCACTCGGCGAGTACCAGGTGCTGACCCCCGAGGAGCGCGCCAAGGTCGTTCGGACGGCCGTGGCGGCGATAGGCGGCTCGCGCGTCATGCCCGGCGTCGCCGCCTACGGCTCCGCCGAGGCCCGCCGCTGGGCCGAGCAGGCACGCGACGCGGGCTGCGCCTCCGTGATGCTGCTGCCCCCGAACGCCTACCGGGCCGACGAGCGGTCGGTCCTCGCCCACTACGCGGCGGTCGCCGAGGCGGGCCTGCCGATCGTGGCCTACAACAACCCGATCGACACCAAGGTCGACCTGGTGCCCGAACTGCTCGCCAAGCTGCACGGCGAGGGATACATCCAGGGCGTCAAGGAGTTCTCGGGCGATGTGCGGCGCGCCTATCGCATCGCCGAACTCGCCCCGGACCTGGACCTGTTGATCGGCGCGGACGACGTCCTGCTGGAGCTGGCGGTCGCCGGCGCCAAGGGCTGGGTCGCCGGATACCCGAACGCGCTGCCCGCCGCGTCCGTCGAGCTGTACCGCGCCGCCGTCCGGGGCGACCTCGACACCGCGCTGCCCCTCTACCGGCAACTGCACCCGCTGCTGCGCTGGGACTCCCAGGTCGAGTTCGTGCAGGCGATCAAACTGTCGATGGACATCGTCGGCCGGTACGGCGGTCCGGTGCGACCGCCCCGCGTGCCGCTGCGGGCCGACCAGGAGGCCGCCGTCCGGGCCGCCACGGAGAAGGCCGTGGCCGCGGGGCTCAGCTGAGCAGGGCTCGACCAGCAGGGCTCGACCAGCAGGACTCGTCCAGGAGAGGTGGGTATCGTGCGCAGCAAACTCGTCCTGCACGCCGTCGACTCGCACACCGAGGGCATGCCGACCCGCGTGATCACCGGCGGTATCGGCACCGTTCCCGGCGCGACCATGAACGAGCGTCGGCTGTACTTCCGTGAACACCGCGACGACATCAAGCAGTTGCTGATGAACGAGCCGCGCGGTCACTCGGCGATGAGCGGCGCGATCCTGCAGCCGTCCACTCGCCCCGACTGCGACTACGGCGTCATCTACGTCGAGGTGTCGGGCTATCTCCCGATGTGCGGGCACGGGACCATCGGGGTCGCGACCGTCCTCGTGGAGACCGGCATGGTCGAGGTCGTCGAACCGGTGACGACCATCCGGCTCGACACGCCGGCCGGGCCCGTCGTCGCCGAGGTCGAGGTGCGGGACGGGGCCGCCCGGTCGGTCACGCTCAGGAACGTGCCGTCCTTCGCCGTGGCCCTCGACCGCAAGATCGAGCTCGCCGACGGGCGGACGGTGACGTACGACCTCGCGTACGGGGGGAACTTCTACGCGATTCTGCCGCTCGACCAGTTCGAGCTGCCCTTCGAGCGGGGGCGCAAGGACGAAATCCTCGCGGCGGGGCTGTCGTTGATGGACGCCGTCAATGCCGAGGGGGAGCCCGTCCATCCGGAGGATTCCTCGATCAGGGGCTGCCATCATGTGCATCTGATCGCGCCCGGCTCGACAGCTCGGCACTCGCGGCACGCGATGGCCATTCATCCGGGGTGGTTCGATCGGTCGCCGTGCGGGACGGGTACCAGTGCGCGCATGGCGCAGTTGCATGCGCGGGGCGAACTGCCGCTGGAGACCGAGTTCTTGAACGAGTCCTTCATCGGCACCCACTTCACCGGGCGTCTGCACGGGACCACCGAGGTCGCCGGGATCCCGGCCGTGTTGCCGAGCTTCACCGGTCGGGCGTGGGTGACCGGGACCGCCCAGTACCTGCTTGATCCGGGGGATCCGTTTCCGGCGGGGTTCATCCTGTAGTCCCGTGCGGGTTTCGCGTGCCGCGCGCCTTGAAGATTGCGCAGTTCCCCGCGCCCCTGGATGGTGCCGCGTCGCTGGGGGCCGTGCGCGCCTCAAGGATTGCGCCGTTCCTCGCGCCCCCAAGAGAGGCTCAAGGATTGCGCCGTTCCCCGCGCCCCCAAAAAAAGGCTCAAGGATTGGGCCGTTCCCCGCGCCCCTAAAAAGAGACGCCCGCACTTGCCCCCTCCGAGGAGATCTACCGATGGTTGCCCAGCGCGTCAGTGCGCCCGTCCTGCCCACGTTGGGCGGTAGGAAGTCCAGTTATCGGGAGCGGGTTGCTGATGCGCTGCGAGCCGCCCTGATCGCGGGGGAGCTGCGGCCCGGGGAGGTTCACTCGGCGCCGGCTCTCGCCGCCCGCTTCGGGGTGTCCGCCACTCCTGTCCGCGAGGCGCTGCTGGACCTTGCCAAGGAGGGGCTGGTCGACACCGTGCCCAACAAGGGGTTCCGGGTCACGGCCGTCTCCGAGAAGCAGCTCGACGAGTACACGCACATCCGCTCGCTCATCGAGATCCCCACCACCGTGGGCCTCGCCACCTCCGCCGCGCCCGCGGCCCTGGAGGCGCTGCGGCCCGTCGCGCGGGAGATCGTCACGGCCGCGGCGGACGGCGACCTCATCGCGTACGTCGAGGCGGACGTCCGCTTCCATCTCGGCCTGCTCGCCCTCGCGGGCAACGAGCACCTCGTCGAGGTCGTCGGCGACCTCCGCAAGCGCTCCCGGCTCTACGGACTGCACGCCCTGGTCGAGGCGGGCCGCCTGGAGGCTTCCGCCGAGGAGCACCTGGAGATCCTCGACGCGCTGGTCGCCCGCGACGAGGAAGCGGTACGCGCCGTCATGACACGGCATCTCGGGCATGTACGGGGGTTGTGGGCGGCCGAGTGACCGTGACGGCGACACGCTGTCCGGCAACCTGGCGCGTGTGCGTCCTCATGCTCTCCTGAGTGCGGTCCAGGACCAGGAGCGCGAGGAGGACGCACATGAGCGAGTGGACGCGCGGAGCGGTGGTGGCCGCTGCTGCTGCCGTGGCCCTGTCCGCCCTGGCCCCCGACGCCGCGGCACAGGCATGGGGGCTTCGCCCCCGAACCCCCCATGCGCAGTTCCCCGCGCCCCCAAAAGAGGAGCGCGGGGAACTGCGCAGTCTTTTGGGGGCGCGGGGAACTGCGCGGCCGGCCACAGCGGACCCGCACCGGACAGCAGGCGTGCCCGAGCCGCCCCGCACACTGCCCATGGCGGACCGGGTCTTCGTCCTGCCGGTGGAGTTCGCCGACCACACGCACAACCGGATCCCGAAGCCAGACCGCGCCACCGACAACTCCACTGTGTGGACGGCGGACTACAGCCGGGCCTACTACCAGCGGCAGATCTTCGGCACGGCCGGCACCGAGGGCGTTTCCGGCGACACCCTAAAGTCGTACTACCAGCGGCAGTCCAGCGGCGCCTACACGATCACCGGCGCCGTCCACGACTGGACGCGGGTGGACCGCCCCCTCGCGTACTACGGCACCGACACCTGCAAGAAGCAGGGCAAGCCCGTCTCGACGTACTACTGCAACGAGCGGCTCGTCACCGACGGACTCACCCAGTGGTACGAGGACCAGCGCGCCACCGGCCGGACCGTCGCCTCGCTGACCAAGTACCTGGCCACGTACGACACATGGGACCGCAACGACCACGACCGCGACGGGATCTTCAACGAACCCGACGGCTACCTCGACCGGGTGATGCTGATGTTCGCGGGGGAGTCGCAGGTCAACGGCGGTGGTGTCAACGGCTCCGACGCGATCGGCTCCCACCGCGGCACCGTCAGCCATCTGCAGACCGGGGCCGGGAAGGTGGGGCCGGGCAACGGGAACCGGGACGGGGGCAGCGAGGTCGGCGACTCCGGGATCTGGGTCAACGACTACACCATGACCAACGAGAACCGGGGGCTTGGCACCCTGGCCCACGAGTACGGCCACGACCTGGGCCTGCCCGACCTGTACGACACCTCGGGCGCCGAGAACTCCGCCGGCTTCTGGTCGGTCATGGCACAGGGCTCACTGCTGTCGTCGGAGAGCGAACTGGCCGCGCACCCCGCAGACTTGGGTGCCTGGGCCAAGCTCCGGCTCGGCTGGCTCGACCACGTGACCGTCAAGGCCGGCACCTCCGCCACGGTCACCCTCAACCCGCTGTCCGTGCCCTCCTCGACCGCGGGCCCGGAAGCACTCGTCGTGAACCTCCCGCCCGACGCGGACGGCAACGCCCGCCACTACGTCGTCGAGAACAGGCAGTACGTAGGGGAGGACAGTCACCTCGAGTCGAGCCCGTTCCAGCTGGGTCGGGGGTCGGGACGCTCCCGGCTCAAGGAGCGGCTGCACTACGAGAGCGGCATCCTCATCTGGTACTGGAACACCAAGTACCGCGACAACAGGACCCGGGCCAACGGCGGTCACGGACTGCTCCTGCCGGTCGACGCCCACGCCGAACCCGCGCGGTCCGCCGCCGGAGCGGTCATCCGGAACCGCCTCCAGTCCTACGACGCGCCCTTCGGGCTGCGGCCCACCGCCCCGCTCGTCTTCCACCTGGGTGGCGTGCGGACGACGATCCCGTCCCGGCCCGCGGTGCCGGTCTTCGACGACCTCAAGGGCGTCCACCATTACGACACGGCGCCCCACGGATCCAGCCACGACGCCGACTCCGGGACCACCGTCACCGTGGCCGAGGAACATGCCGACGGCCGAGTGAAGGTTTCGGTCGGTTCGACCGGCTGACCGCCCGGCCCTGTGGGGCGCATCGCGACTGCGATACAACTGGTGCATGGTAAAGATCCTCATCAGCGCCGACATGGAGGGCGCCACCGGGGTGACCTGGCCGGCCGACGTGCTGCCGGGCACACCGCAGTGGGAGCGGTGCCGGTCGATGTTCACCTCGGACGTGAACGCCGCGGTCCTCGGCTTCCTCGACGGCGGCGCCGACGAGGTCCTCGTCAACGAGGCCCACTGGACCATGCGCAACCTGCTCCTGGAACAACTGGACGAACGGGCGCAGATGCTCACAGGGCGGCACAAGTCGCTCTCCATGGTCGAGGGCGTGCAGCACGGCGACGTCGACGGCATCGCCTTCGTCGGCTACCACGCGGGAGCGGGCATGGAGGGCGTCCTCGCCCACACCTACCTCGCCAACTCGATCACCGGCGTGTGGATCAACGGCGAGCGGGCCAGCGAGGGCCTGCTCAACGCGCGCGTCGTCGCCGAGTACGGAGTCCCCGTCGTGCTGGTCACCGGTGACGACGTGGCCTGCGAGGACGCGCTCGGCTACGCGCCCGAGGCACTGAAGGTCGCCGTCAAGGACCATGTCTCGCGGTACGCGGCCGTGTGCCGCACCCCGGCCCGTACGGCGGCGGACATCCGCTCGGCGGCCAAGGAGGCGGCGCGGCTCGCGGTACGGCACGAGCCCGCTCAGGCGGGGCCCTTCACCGTGGCCCTGGAGTTCGACGCCGAACACCTGGCGATGGCGGCCACCGTCGTCCCGGGCGTCGAACAGAGCGGGGAACGGAAGGTGGCGTACACCAGCGCCACCATGTACGAGGGCATCCGGACCTTCAAGGCGGTCACCACGATCGTCTCGGCTGCCGTGGAGGAGACCTATGGCTGACATCAGCGCGACACAAGAGCCGACCGTCGACGAGCGGGCACTGGACGAGGTCGTCCGGTTCACCTCCGACCTCATCCGCATCGACACCACCAACCGCGGTGGCGGCGACTGCCAGGAGCGGCCGGCCGCCGAGTACGCCGCCGCCCGGCTCGCCGAGGCAGGGCTGGAGCCGACCCTCCTGGAGCGCACCAAGGGGCGTACGAACGTCGTCGCACGCCTGGAGGGCACCGACCCGTCCGCTGACGCGCTGCTCGTCCACGGTCACCTGGACGTCGTACCCGCGCAGGCGGAGGACTGGAGCGTCCATCCGTTCTCCGGCGAAGTCCGCGACGGGGTCGTCTGGGGGCGCGGCGCCGTCGACATGAAGAACATGGACGCGATGATCCTCGCGGTCGTCCGGCAGTGGGCGCGCTCCGGTGTACGCCCCCGCCGCGACCTGGTGATCGCGTTCACCGCGGACGAGGAGGCGAGCGCCGAGGACGGCTCGGGCTTCCTCGCCGACCGGCACGCGGGGCTCTTCGGGGGGTGCACCGAGGGCATCAGCGAGTCCGGGGCGTTCACCTTCCACGACGGCGGCGGGCGTCAGCTGTACCCCCTCGCCGCCGGTGAGCGCGGCACCGGCTGGCTCAAGCTCACCGCCCGCGGCCGGGCCGGCCACGGCTCCAAGGTGAACCGGTCCAACGCGGTGACCCGGCTCGCCGCCGCGATCGCCCGGATCGGCGACCACCAGTGGCCCGTACGGCTCACCCCGACGGTCCGCGCGGCACTCACCGAACTCGCCGTGCTGTACGGCGTCGAGCCCGATCTCGACGATCCCGACGGCGTCGACCGGCTGATGGAGAAGATCGGCCCCGCCGCGTCCCTCGTCGAGGCAACGGTCCGCAACAGCGCCAACCCGACCATGCTGGACGCCGGTTACAAGGTCAACGTGATCCCCGGCGAGGCGAGCGCGCACGTCGACGGACGCTTTCTGGCCGGTACCGAGGACGAGTTCCGGGCCACCCTCGACCAGCTCACCGGGCCGGACGTGGACTGGGAGTTCGTCCACCGCGAGGTCGCCCTGCAGGCGCCGCTGGACTCGACGACGTACGCCCGTATGCGGGCCGCCGTGGAGGAGTTCGCGCCCGAGGGGAACGTCGTGCCCTACTGCATGTCGGGCGGCACGGACGCCAAGCAGTTCTCGCGGCTGGGCATCACCGGCTACGGATTCGCGCCGCTGAAACTCCCGCCGGGCTTCGACTACCAGGCGCTCTTCCACGGAGTCGACGAACGGGTGCCCGTCGAGGCACTGCATTTCGGTGTCCGGGTACTCGACCGCTTCCTGCGCACGGCCTAGAGGAAAAAAATGGGGGACACAGTGCAGACGCTGGCCTACGGTTCCTGGCCCTCGCCCATCGACGCGGCGCTCGCCGCCGCACACGACGGGCACCCCGACTACGTCGGCTTCGTCGGCGACGAGGCCTGGTGGACCGAGCCCCGGCCCGCCGAGGGCGGCCGTCGCACCCTGGTGCGCCGCCGCGCCGACGGCACCGAGGAGTCGGTCCTGCCCGCCCCGTGGAACGTCCGCAGCCGCGTCGTCGAGTACGGCGGACAGCCCTGGGCCGGCACGGCCGGCGAGGACGGCCCGGTGGTCGTGTTCGTGAACTTCGCCGACCAGCGGCTGTACGCGTACGAGCCCGCCGACCCCGGGAAGGGCCCGCGCCCCCTCACTCCCCTCTCCTCCGTCGGCGGCGGACTGCGGTGGGTGGACCCGCGGCTGCACCTGGAACTCGACGAGGTCTGGTGCGTACTGGAGGAGTTCACCGGCGAGGGGCCCAGCGATGTGCGGCGGGTCGTCGCCGCGGTGCCGCTGGACGGATCGGCCGCCGAGGACCGGGAGGCGGTGCGCGAACTCACCGACGGACAGCACCGGTTCGTCACCGGGCCGCGGGTCTCGCCCGACGGGCGCCGCGCGGCCTGGCTGGTCTGGGACCACCCGCGGATGCCGTGGGACGGCACCGAGCTGATGGTCGCCGACGTGACCCCCGACGGCACGTTCGGGGAACCCCGCAGGGCCGCGGGCGGACCGGACGAGGCGATCGCCCAGGCCGACTGGGACCGGGACGGAGCCCTCCTTTACTCCAGCGACCGCACCGGCTGGTGGAACCTCTACCGCGACGGCGAAGCGCTGTGCACGCGCGAGGAGGAGTTCGGCGGCCCGCTGTGGACGATCGGCCGCCGCTGGTTCGCACCGCTCGACAGCGGACTGATCGCCGTCGTGCACGGCCGGGGCGCCACCGCGCTCGGCATCCTCGACCCGGAGACCGGCGAGGTCGTCGACGCGGCCGGACCCTGGAGCGAGTACGAGGCCACCCTCGCCGTCGACGGCAGCCGCGTCGTCACCGTCGCCGCCAGCCCGCGCAGCGCCTACGAGGTCGTGGAACTGGACGCCCGGACCGGACGGGCCCGTGTCGTGGGAGCCCCGCACAACGACCCGGTGGACCCCGCCTACTACCCGGAACCGCAGATCCGTACGTTCACCGGGCCCGCCGGGCGGGATATCCACGCCCACGTCTACCCGCCCCACCACCCCGGCCACGTGGCTCCCGGCGATGTGCTCCCGCCCTACGTCGTCTGGGCGCACGGCGGACCCACCGGCCGTGCCCCGCTCGTCCTCGACCTGCAGATCGCGTACTTCACCTCGCGCGGCATCGGGGTCGCCGAGGTCAACTACGGCGGCTCCACCGGATACGGGCGCGAGTACCGCAACCGGCTGCGCGAGCAGTGGGGTGTCGTGGACGTCGAGGACTGCGCGGCCGTCGCCCTGGCCCTCGCCGAGGAGGGCACCGCCGACCGCGACCGGCTGGCCGTCCGGGGCGGCAGCGCGGGCGGCTGGACCACGGCCGCCTCGCTGGTGAGCACCGACGTCTACGCGTGCGGGACGATCCTCTACCCCGTCCTCGACCTGGTGGGCTGGGGCGTCGGCGAGACCCACGACTTCGAGTCCCAGTACCTGGAGAGCCTGATCGGACCGCGCGCCGAGGTCCCCGGACGGTACGCGGAGCGGTCGCCCACCGAGCACGCCGACCGGGTCACCGCGCCCTTCCTGCTCCTCCAGGGCCTCGACGACGTCATCTGCCCGCCCGCCCAGTGCGAGCGGTTCCTGGCCAGGCTGGAGGAGCGGGCACAGTCCGTGCCGCACGCCTACATCACCTTCGAGGGCGAGGGCCACGGCTTCCGCCGCACCGACACGATGGTGCGCGCCCTGGAGGCCGAACTCTCCCTGTACGCGCAGGTGTTCGGCCTCACTCCGCCCGGCGTTCCCGCACTGGAGCTCGTCAAGTGACCGGCCGTTGAAGGACCTTGTCAGGCCGCCGCGGCTGGTCGCCGGAGCCCGGGTCGCCGTCGTCGCGCCGAGCGGGCCCGTGCCCGAGGAACGCCTCCAGGCGGGCCTCGACATCCTGCGCGGCTGGGACCTGGAACCGGTCGTCGCACCCCATGTCCTGGACCGGCACGGGCGGTTCGACTACCTGGCGGGCACGGACGCCGACCGGGCGGCCGACCTCCAGGCCGCCTGGTGCGACCCGTCCGTGGACGCGGTGTTCTGCGCCCGCGGCGGCTACGGCGTACAGCGCATGACCGACCTGCTCGACTGGGACGCCCTGCGGGCCGCGGGACCCAAGGTGTTCCTCGGGTTCAGCGACATCACGGCCCTCCACGAGGCCTTCGCGGCCCGGCTGGGACTCGTGACCCTGCACGGCCCGATGGCCGCGGGCATCGACTTCGTCAAGAACGCCCGCGCCCAGGAGCACCTCAGGGCGACCCTCTTCGAGCCGGAGACCGTGCGGACCATCAGGTCGGCCGGACAGGCGCTGGTCCCGGGGCGGGCCTCGGGCGTCCTGCTCGGCGGCTGCCTGTGCCTGCTCGCCTCCGAGCTGGGCACACCGCACGCCCGGCCCTCCGCGGCCGGCGGCCTGCTGTGCCTGGAGGACGTGGGCGAGGAGACGTACCGCCTGGACCGCTACCTCACCCAGCTCCTGCGGGCCGGCTGGTTCGACGGCGTCGCGGGGATCCTGCTCGGGTCCTGGGACCGGTGCGATCCGTACGAGCGGGTGCGGGACCTGGTTCTCGACCGGCTCGGCGGGCTCGGGGTGCCGATCGCGGAGGAGTTCGGCTTCGGGCACGGGGACGGGGCGCTGACGATTCCGTTCGGGGTGCGGGCGGAGCTGGACGCGGGGGCGGGGGCCCTGACACTGGATGTACCGGCCCTGGCCTGACATCCATGGGCCAGGCCCGGTCTGGCCGCACCTCACCTCACCTCACCCGGAGGGGTCCCTCACCGCGCGTGACCTCCGCTCCTGAGGCCATCCTGGTCCCATGAGCCCGAAGACTTCGCAGAACAGTGGCGGTGGTGGTGGCGCGGGAGCGGGCAGGGGGAGCCTGCTCACCCCCGGGCGGGTGGCTGTCGTCGCGCTGGCCGTTCTCGGGCTGGTCTTCATCTTCGAGAACACCCGGGCCACGAAGATCCGTCTGCTGATTCCCGAGGTGACCATGCCCTTGTGGATGGCGCTGCTCGCCACGGCGGTGATCGGAGCGCTGTGCGGGGCGTACTTCATGCGCCGCCGGGGCTGAACGCTGCGCTCCCCCCCCCAGGGGCGCGGGGAACGGCGCAGTCTTTCGTCTTTTGAGGGGCGCGGGGAACGGCGCGACCAGCCCCCACGTCCACACCGGCCGGCAGGAGGTCCCCCACGCCCCGAGCGGAGCGCAGGCGTACCGTGGCGGGATGTCCGGCTCCACCGCGTCCGCGTCCGTGTACCTCGCCGAAGGCCCCCGCGTGGGTATTCGCCCCTTCACCCACGAGGACGGGCCCGAGTTCACCGCCCGGGCCCGGGAGAGCAAGGCCCTGCACCAGCCGTGGCTCTTCCCGCCCGGCACCCCCGCCGCCTACACCTCGTACGCGGGCCGGCTGATCGACGATCCGACCAAGGCCGGGTTCTTCGTCTGCGAGAAGGACGGCGGGGGGATCGCCGGGTTCGTCAACATCAACAACATCGTCGAGGGCGCCTTCCTGTGCGGGGCGCTCGGGTACGGGGCCTTCGCGCACGCGGCCGGCCGCGGGCTGATGAGCGAGGGGCTCGACCTGGTCGTGCGGTACGCGTTCGGCACGCTCGGGCTGCACCGGCTGGAGATCAACGTCCAGCCGGGCAACGCCGCTTCGATCGCGCTGGCGAACCGCTGCGGGTTCCGGCTGGAGGGCTTCTCGCCGGACTTCCTCTTCATCGACGGGGCCTGGCGGGATCATGAGCGCTGGGCCATCACCGCCGATATGATTCGAACGTGAGTGCTCTTCGGAATCTCGTCGTCCTGGACGCCCCCTCGAACCTCGGGCTCCGCCCGCCCGCCCCCGGCACGGTGCCCGGCTGCTACAAGCTGGCCGGCGCCCTGCGCGAGCAGCGGATCGTGCGGAGGCTGAACGCCCTGGAGGGCGGCGTGGTCGTACCGCCGCGCTACGACCGCGGCGACTGGCAGGAGGGCGACGGCGTCTTCAACGCCGCCGCGCTCGCCACGTACACCCGCACGCTCGCCGACCGCATCGAGGCACACGTACGGGCCGGGGAACTGCCCGTCGTCCTCGGCGGCGACTGTTCCATCCAGCTCGGCGCCTCACTGGCGCTGCGCCGCATCGGCCGCTACGGGCTCGCGGCGGTGGACGCCTCGCACGACTTCCGCCACCCGGGCAACTCCGGCCACGTCGGCGCGGCGGGCGGCGAGGAGGTCGCCCTGGCCACCGGCCGCGGCCAGGACGACCTGACGGACCTGGAAGGGCTCAAGCCCTATCTGCGCGACGAGGACGTACGGTTCTTCGGCATCCGCGACGAGTTCGAGGACGACCGGGCTGAGCTGGCCGCGCTGAAGATGCCCACGGTGACCGTCGGCGACATCCGGGAGTGGGGCGCCGACGCCCTGGCACGGGCCACCGCCGAAGCCTTCGAGGTGCCCGACCTGGACGGCTTCTGGGTGCATCTCGACGCCGACGTGCTCGACCCGTCCGTGATGCCCGCCGTCGACAGCCCCGACCCCGACGGGCTGCTGCCCGACGAACTGGTCGCACTGCTGCGGCCGTTGGTGCGCTCCCCGCACTGCGTCGGCTTCAACGTCACGATCTACGACCCCGACCTGGACCCCGACGGAACCGCCGGCGCCCTCCTGGCCGACATCGTCGTCGCGGCCTTTGCGCAGTCCTGACCGGATCCTGACCGGAAGAGCCCCTGGTCGGCCGGCCGTCCACCCTGTTCCATGGTCGACGTGACGACGATTCGACGTGACGTACTGACGCTTCCGGTCGCGGAGTTGGGCCCCGCCAACCCTTTGCCACCGCTGCGCCCGCTCGACGAGACGCACCACGTGGGCGAGCGGGAACGCGAGGGCCTGCCCCGCGACATGGCCCGGCAGATGGGGTACGAACCACTGCGCAGCCTCCTGCCCGAGCGCGTCCGGGACGGGTACGGGAGGACTCGTACGCCCCGTGAGGTCGACACCCTCGTCCTGGAGAACGACCGGCTGCGAGCGACCGTGCTGCCCGGCTTCGGAGGCCGGCTCGTCTCCCTCTTCCACAAGCCGTCCGACCGTGAACTCCTCTACCGGAACCCGGTGTTGCAGCCCGCGGACTTCGCGCTCAACGGCGCCTGGTTCTCCGGCGGCATCGAGTGGAACGTCGGCGCCACCGGCCATTCGACCCTCGCCTGCTCACCGCTGCACGCGGCCCGCGTCACCGCCCCCGACGGCACACGGATGCTGCGCCTGTGGGAGTGGGAGCGGCTGCGCGACCTGCCCTTCCAGGTCGACCTGTGGCTGCCGGAGGGCTCCGACTTCCTGTACGTCGGCGTACGCGTCCGCAATCCGCACGAGAGGGCCGCACCGCTGTACTGGTGGTCCAACACCGCCGTCCCGGAGGACCGCAGGGTGCTCGCGCCCGCCGAGGAGGCCTGGCAGTTCGGGTACGAGCGACGACTGCGCCGGGTGCCCGTCCCGGCGTACGAGGGTGTCGACCGGACGTATCCGCGGCGCGGTGAGTACCCGGCCGACTACTTCTACGAGGTGCCCGACGGGCAGCGGCGCTGGATCGCCGCCCTGGACGAGGCCGGGCACGGGCTGGCGCAGACCTCCACCGACGCACTGCGCGGACGCAAACTCTTCGTGTGGGGGACCGGCACCGGCGGGCGCCGCTGGCAGGAATGGCTCACCGAGCCCGGCACCGACGGCTACTGCGAGATCCAGGCGGGCCTGGCCCGCACCCAGTTGGAGCACGTACGCCTCGACGCGGAGAGCGAGGTGACCTGGCTGGAGGCGTACGGACCGCTGAGTACCGACGCGCGTCAGGTGCACGGCGACGACTGGGCCGCCGCCCGCTCCGAGGTCGAGGCGGGACTGGAACGGGCCCTGCCGCGAGCGGAGTTCGAGACGGCGTACGAGCGCTGGCTGGATTCCGCCGACACCGAACCCGAGGAGGTGCTCGCCGTCGGTTCCGGCTGGGGAGCGCTCGAAGTGCTCCGCGCCGCACACAAGTTGCCCGGCACCCCCTTCGACGAGGCCACGCTCGGGGACGCCCAGCAGCCGTGGGCCGAGCTGCTCAGGTCCGGTTCCTTCCCGGAGCAGCGCCGGGTCGGGCCGCCCGGAGAGACGCTGGTCGCCCCGCACTGGCGGGACATGCTGGAGACGGCCCCCGCGGAACCGCTCGCGGAATACCACCTGGGAGTCGCCCAGTGGCACGCGGGCGACCGGGCCCAGGCCGTGCGCAGCTGGGAACGCGGCCTCGAACTCGCCCCGTCCCTCTGGCCGTTGCTGCGCTGCCTCGCCGTCGCCGACCAGGAGGCGGGCAACCGGGAACGGGCCGCCGACCGGTACGCCGACGCCTTCGACGACCTGTGCCAGGAGCGGCGCGACGACGGCGAGACCTGGACGGCGGCCACCGCCGCGCTCGGCCGCGAGGCGATCGGTGCGCTGCTCGCGGCAGGGCGCGCCGCGGACGCCCGCTCCGTGTGGGAACGGCTGCGCCCGGCGACCCGCGAACGCGGCCGGTTCCGGCTGATCGAGGCGCGGCTGCTGCTCGCCGAGGGTGACCGGGACGCGGCGCGTGCCGTCTTCGACGCCGGTTTCGAGGTGGCCGACCTGCGCGAGGGAGCCGAGGCGATCGGGCTGCTGTGGTCCCGGATCTGCGACGAACCCCTGCCGGAGCGCTACGACTTCCGGATGCGCCCGCCCGGCACCGAAGGCACCGGCTGAACCTACTCCGACGTGCGGCGGTCCGCGTACTCGTACACGTACCCGTCCGGGTGCATCGCGATCAGGTTGCGCCCGGCGGGTGTCGCCACCGGGCCCGCGACGACGTGTGCGCCCGACTCGGTGAGCACCCGGTGGGCTTCGTCGACGTCCTCGACGGCGATGGTCGCCGAGACCTTGCGGAGTACTTCCAGTTCCGACTCCGGCCCGCTCATCAACAGGAAGCAGCCGACAGCGGCGACGGAGACACCGCCGCGCTCGAAACGGAGCGCCGGTCCACCCGCCAGTCTCTCGTAGAAGGGGACCGCAGCCTCCAGGTCGTCGACGCAGATGCGCAGCGTGGCTCCCAGAATGTCCATGCGGACGAGCCTAGTTGGGGTCGGCCGGGAAGGAGATCGTTTCGGACGGATCCCGTGTCCCGGCACGTCCGGTCCGGCCCGGCGGGCGTTACGCACCGGAGGCGGCGGGTACCCGGAGCGCATGGACCGCATCGATCACATGGAACATCTGGACAAGCACCTGGCCGACGAGTTGGCACAGGTGGCCCGTGACGCCATCCGCGAGGAGCTGCGGGAACAGACCCGCAAGCAGCGCCGGACGGCCGCGATGTACGCCGCGTCCGGTGCCGTCGCCCTCTACGCGGGCGCGGCCCTCGCGCTCACCGTCGGTCTCGCCCTCGCGATCGGCCTGCCCGACTGGGCGGCCGCGCTGATCACCGCCGCCGTGCTCGGCGCGCTGGCGTACGTGCTGCGGAACGCGGCGCGGCCGTCGGCGCACAAGCCCGCCCCGGACGGCGCCCCTCAGGTGGCCGGCGGCGGCGTCCCCGCAGGTACGGCCGACGGACTCGACGTGCCCCCGATGCCGCCGGTCGCGCCCGGCAACACGGCCCCGGACACCCGGGCCCGGTGAGCCGCGCCGCAGCCCGGACCCTCATACCGGCCGGGGCCACAAAGGTGTGGCCCCGGCCTTCGCTGCCCGCGTCCGTCCTGCCCGCCGCCCGCCCGGGAACCTCGTCGGCCGTGCCCCGGGCTCGGCCATGGCCGGACGGCACGTCACGAAGTCCACTTCCGGAGCTGCGGCGGCGGCCTTCCTGCGGTAGAAGTCGGTAGAGGTCGAAGGAGCCACGCCGGTTCTCCACGGCGACCGGAACCCGGCCCGAGGGCGTCCCCGCAGGCCCGGCGTGCACGGCCGCCGACCCGGGGCCCGACGTTTGGGCAACCGGGCCAGGGGGACGCGGAAAGCCCCGTATGCGCGATTCCGCCGGAGGCGACGATGAGCCGACCGATGAGCCGACCCCGCGTCGTGATTGTCGGAGCGGGTTTCGCCGGGTACCGGGCGGCGCAGACCCTGTCCCGGCAGGCCCGGGGCAAGGCCGGCCCGGTGGACATCGTCCTGCTGAACCCGACGGACTACTTCCTCTACCTGCCCCTGCTGCCGCAGGTGGCCGCCGGTGTCCTGGAGCCGCGCCGCGTCACCGTCTCGCTGACCGGCACCCTGCCCCGGGTACGCCTGGTGCTCGGCGAGGCCGACGGCATCGACCTCGACGCGCGCACCGTCCACTACACGGACCCCGAGGGCGACGAGGGCACGCTCTCCTACGACCGGCTCGTACTCGCCGCCGGCAGCGTCAACAAACTGCTGCCCGTCCCCGGTGTGGCCGAGCACGCGCACGGCTTCCGGGGACTGCCCGAGGCGCTGTACCTGCGCGACCACGTGACCCGGCAGGTGGAACTCGCCTCCGCCGCCGACGACCCCGCGACCAGCGCCGCCCGGTGCACGTTCGTCGTCGTGGGCGCCGGCTACACCGGCACCGAAGTGGCCGCGCACGGACAGCTGTTCACCGACGCCCTGGTGCGCGGGCAGCCGCACCGCACGGGCCTGTGGCCGCGCTGGACGCTGGTCGACATCGCCCCGCGCGTGCTCCCGGAGCTGGACGAGCGACTGTCCCGCACCGCCGACCGCGTACTGCGGCAACGGGGCGTCGAGATCCGTACCGGAACCTCCGTGAAGGAGGCCACCCGGGACGGGGTCCTGCTCAGCGACGGCGACCTCGTCAGGACCCGGACCCTGGTCTGGTGCGTCGGCGTACGGCCCGATCCGCTGGCCGAGGGCCTCGGGCTGCCCATGGAACAGGGCAGGCTGCTCGTCGAACCGAACCTCCAGGTGCCCGGCCGACCCGAGGTGTTCGCCTGCGGTGACGCGGCCGCCGTGCCCGACCTGGAGAAACCGGGCGAGTACACGCCGATGACCGCGCAGCACGCCTGGCGGCAGGGCCGGACGGCCGGACGCAACGTCGCGGCCTCGCTCGGCGTCGGCGAACCCCGCGCCTACCGCCACCGCGACCTGGGCTTCGTCGTCGACCTCGGCGGGGTGAAGGCCGCCGCCAACCCGCTCGGCGTCCCGCTCTCCGGACCGGTCGCCGGAGCCGTCACCCGCGGCTACCACCTGGCCGCGATGCCGGGCAACCGCGTCCGGGTCGCCGCGGACTGGCTCCTGGACGCCGTACTGCCCCGCCAGGGCGTACAGCTCGGCCTCGTCAGGTCCTGGTCGGTACCGCTCGACACGGCCTCACCCGAAACGGCACGCGTGCCGGGCCGGCCCGGCACCGGACCCCCTGCGCGACCTCTCGCGAAACCCCCGGCGGAACCCCCTGTGGAAGGAACACCATGAACACCCCCGAACTCATCGAGCTGGGCCAGCAGCTGCGCGTCGACAGCGTGCGCGCGGCCGCCGCGGCGGGCTCCGGGCACCCCACCTCCTCGATGTCCGCCGCCGACCTCATGGCGGTCCTCCTCGCCCGGCAGTTCCGCTACGACTTCGAGCGGCCCACCCACCCGGGCAACGACCGCTTCGTACTCTCCAAGGGGCACGCCTCGCCGCTGCTGTACGCCGCGTACAAGGCCGCCGGGGCCATCGAGGACAGTGAACTGCTGACCTTCCGCACCCTGGGCAGCCGCCTCGAAGGGCATCCGACACCGCGCCGGCTGCCGTGGGTGGAGACCGCCACCGGATCGCTGGGCCAGGGCCTGCCCGTCGGCGTGGGCATCGCCCTGTCGGGCAAGCGGCTCGACCGGGTGGGCTACCGCGTGTGGGTGCTGTGCGGGGACAGCGAGCTGGCCGAGGGCTCCGTCTGGGAGGCCGCCGAGCACGCGGCGTACGAGCAGCTCGACAACCTCACCGTGATCGTGGACGTCAACCGGCTCGGCCAGCGCGGCCCCACCCGGCACGGCCACGACCTCGACGCGTACGCCCGCCGCTTCCAGGCCTTCGGCTGGCACACCGTCGAGGTCGACGGCCATGACGTCGAGGACATCGAGCGGGCGTACGGCGAGGCCGTGTCCACAGCGGGGCAGCCGACCGCGATCCTGGCCCGCACCCTCAAGGGCAAGGGCGTCGCGTCGGTGGAGGACCGCGAGGGCCTGCACGGCAAGCCGCTGCCCGACGCCGACGAGGCGATCGAGGAACTCGGCGGCCCGCGCGACCTGCGCGTCGAGGTCGGGCAGCCGTCCGCCGCACGGATGCTGCACGCCGTACGGGCCGGACACCTGGAACTCCCGCGCTGGGAGACCGGCGACGAGGTCGCCACCCGGGACGCATTCGGCCAGGCGCTCACCGCGCTCGGCACCTCCCGCGGAGACGTCGTCGCGCTCGACGGCGAGGTGGGTGACTCGACCCGCGCCGAGTTCTTCGCGAAGGAACACCCCGACCGGTACTTCGAGTGCTACATCGCCGAGCAGCAACTCGTCGCCGCAGCCGTGGGACTCGCCACACGCGGCTGGGTGCCGTTCGCGTCGAGCTTCGCCGCGTTCCTCACCCGCGCCCACGACTTCGTCCGGATGGCGGCGGTCAGCGGCGCGGGCATCAACCTCGTCGGCTCGCACGCGGGTGTCGCGATCGGCGAGGACGGGCCCTCACAGATGGGCGTCGAGGACCTGGCCATGTTCCGGGCGGTGTACGGCTCGACCGTGCTCTACCCGTGCGACGCCAACCAGACGGCCGCACTCGTCGCCACGATGGCGGGCCTCGACGGCATCCGCTATCTGCGGACCTCACGCGGCGCGACGCCCGTCCTGTACGGCCCCGACGAGGAGTTCCCCGTCGGCGGCAGCAAGGTGCTCAGGCGCTCCACGGACGACCGGCTGACCGTCGTCGCCGCCGGAGTGACCGTCCACGAGGCACTGAAGGCCGCCGACGCGCTCGCCGCCGACAACATCGCCGTCCGGGTCGTCGACCTGTACTCCGTCAAGCCCGTCGACCGGGAGACCCTGCGCGAGGCCGCCGAGCAGACCGGCTGCCTGCTCACCGTCGAGGACCACCACCAGGAGGGCGGCATCGGTGACGCGGTCCTCGACGCCTTCCTCGACGGCCGCCCCACCCCGCGCCTGGTCCGCCTGGCCGTACGCGGCATGCCCGGTTCGGCCACCCCCGCCGAGCAGTTGCGCGCGGCCGGCATCGACGCCGAGTCGATCGTGGCCGCGGTGAAACTGCTGGTGGAGAACGCGGTGGTGCGATGACTGCCGTACGCGCGGGCCGGCGGACCGTCGAGGTGCACCGGCCGGACAAGGTGATGTTCCCCGGCGGATCCGGCGGGTCCGGTGGATCCGCCGGGGGAGGGGCGAAGGAGTACACGAAGGCGGACATCGTCGCGTACCACCGGGAGATCGCCCCGTTCATGCTGCCGCACCTGCGAGGGCGGCCCCTGATGCTGGAGCGGTACCCGGACGGGCTCGACGGGCCGAAGTTCATGCAGAAGAACGTCCAGGACCACTATCCGGACTGGATCAGCAGGGTCGAGGTGCCCAAGGAGGGCGGCACGGTCCTGCACCCCGTGTGCGAGGACACCGCGACCCTCGTCTACCTCGCCGACCAGGCCTGTCTGACCCTGCACCGGTGGCTCGCCCGGGTCTCGGCCGACGGCACGGTCGACCGGCCGGACCGGCTGGTCTTCGACCTCGACCCCGCCACCGACGACTTCGAGCCGGTACGCGACACCGCGCGGCTCCTCGGTGAACTCCTCGACGAACTCCGGCTGCCGTCGGCCCTGATGACCACCGGCTCACGCGGACTGCACGTCGTCGTACCCCTCGACGGGCGGCACGGCTTCGACGAGGTGCACACCTTCGCCAAGGACGTCGCCGACACGCTCACCGAGGCACACCCCGACCGGCTCACCACACAGGCCCGCAAGAAGGACCGCGGCGACCGGCTGTATCTGGACATCCAGCGCAACGCCTACGCCCAGACCACCGTCGCCCCGTTCACCGTCCGCGCCAGGCCGGGCGCCCCGGTCGCCACGCCCGTCACCTGGGACCAGCTCGAAGACGCGGAACTCGGCCCGCGCCGCTGGACGATCGCCGACGCGGTCGACCAGGCCCGCACCAACCCCTGGTCAGGGCTGCTGCGCAGCGGTCGCGCGCTCGGGCCCGCCAGGCGCCGGCTGAACGCCCTGCGGGGCTGAGCGCCGACACTCGCAGGTTTGGTCAACGATCGGCCGGTCACTCGGTGTTCGAGGTGGCCATGTCGAACACATCCAACACATCAGATTCACAGAGTTCATCGAACTCATCCAAGAGCAGGCAGAGGAGCGCTGCGGACGACGACGAGCTGGGTCCCATGGACGTGCTGCGCCAGGCGCGCGGCCAGCTCGCCGAGCTGACCGGCATGGAGGCCGAGTCGGTGTCGTCGTTCGAACGCACCGAGGACGGCTGGTCGTTGGAGATCGAGGTCCTGGAACTGGTCCGGGTCCCCGACACGATGAGTCTGCTCGCGAGTTACGAGGTGACCCTCGACCCGCGCGGCGAACTCACCGGATACCGACGCGTCCGTCGTTACGAACGCGGCAGGGCCGACAACCGGAAATCCGGCGGCCGCTAGCCCGTCCACCTGCCCACACACCCCGACAGACAAGGAGGGCCGGTCGGTATGACCGTTGTCCCGGCACAGCAATCCGGTGGTGGAGGCGGCTCCAGCGGCCTCTACGACGTCCTGGAGCTCGTTCTCGACCGCGGGCTCGTCATCGATGCCTTCATTCGGGTCTCCCTCGTGGGCATCGAGATCCTCAAGATCGACATACGTGTCGTCATAGCCAGCGTCGACACCTATCTGCGCTTCGCCGAGGCGTGCAACCGCCTCGACCTGGAAGCCGGACCCAAGCGCAGCCCCGGACTCCCCGACCTCGTCGGCTCGATCACCGAGTCCGGCGCGAAGGGCAAGTCCAAGGGCGCCCTGTCGGGTGCCGCCGAGACCATCTCCGACGCGTTCAAGCAGTCCCGCGAGGAGAGCCAGTCCGAGTCGCGCCCGCGTGCCCGCAAGACCGCCGCCTCGCGCCGTAAGGAGGAGCAGGAGTGAGCACGTACGTCTACGGCATCACGTCCAGTTCGCTGCCCACGCTCCCGGACGGCACGGAAGGCGTCGGCGAGCCGGCTCTGGCGGTGCGTGTCATCAAGGAGGGCGACCTCGCCGCCGTCGTCAGTGACGCGCCCGAAGGGCTGCGGCCCAAGCGCAGGGACCTGCTCGCCCACCAGAACGTGCTGGCCGAGGCCGGCGCGGGCGGCCCGGTGCTGCCCATGCGGTTCGGCAGTGTCTCGACGGACGACGCGGCCGTGGCGAGCGTCCTGGCCGAGCGCGCCGAGCACTTCAAGGAGCGCCTCGACGCGCTGGCGGGCAAGGTCGAGTACAACGTCAAGGCCACGCACGACGAAGAGGCCGTACTGCACCGGGTGATGTCCGAGAACCCGGACGTCAGGGCCCTCACCGAGGCCAACCGCAGTGCGGGCGGCGGCAACTACGACGACAAGCTGCGCCTCGGCGAGATGGTGGTCGCCGCGGTGAAGAACCGAGAGGTCGAGGACGCCGCCGAGATCCAGCGGGCGCTGGAGCCGGAGGCCGCCGCCGTCAGCGTGGGCCCCGAGTCCACCGGCTGGCTGGCCAACCTCTCGTTCCTCGTGGACCGCGACTCGGCCGAGACGTTCATCGCCGCCGTCGAAGAGGTCCGCAAGGGACACCCGCATCTCGATCTGCGGGTCCACGGACCGCTGCCTCCTTACAGCTTCGTCGAGCCGGGCCCTTCCGAGCCCGCCAAGGCGAGCAACTGAGCGTCTGAACACAGGAGTTGATGACATGGGGCTGATCGGAGAGGTCCTGATGCTGCCGTTCGCCCCCGTGCGCGGCAGCCTCTGGGCCATGAAGCAGGTGGTGAACGAGGCCGAGCGCCAGTACTACGACCCGGCGGTCGTCCGCGCGGAACTCGGCAGGCTCGAGGAGCGTCTTGAGGCCGGCGAGATCGACGAGGCGGAGTTCGACCGCATGGAGGACGAGCTCCTCGACAGGCTGGAGACAGCCATGACCAGGGGCACCGGAACAGGCAACAACGGGACTGGACAATGAACCGACTAGGGCTTGGCCTCGCCGTAGGGGCCGGATACGTCCTCGGACGTACGAAGAAGATGAAGCTGGCGTTCGCCGTCGGCACCATGGTGGCCGGTAAACGGCTGCACCTCAGCCCGCGGGCGCTCGCGGACCTGGTCTCCACGCAACTGCAGAACAACCCGCAGTTCAAGGAGATCGGCGACCAGCTGCGCGGGGACCTGCGCGGCGTGGGCAAGGCCGCCACCGGAGCACTCGTCGAGCGGCAGATCACAGGTCTCGCCGACCGGCTGCACGGGCGGACCAGCCAGGTGCAGGACCAGCTCGCGGGCGTGGTCCCGGACGCGGTCCCCGACGTACCGGGAGTGGGCGGCAAGAAGCGCCGCAAGCGGGACGAGGAGCCGGACGACGAGTACGAGGACGTCGAGTACGACGACGACGAGTACGAGCAGGACGACGACCCGGACGACTCCGCCCGCGGCACCCGCGACACGGACGACGACGAGGCGGCGGACCGCGAGCCGGCCGACGACGAGGAGAAGCCGCGGCCCCGCAAGCGGGCTCCCGCGAAGAAGACCTCGAAGGCGCCCGCGAAGAAGGCCGCCGAGAGGCGGAGCTCCGGCAACGAGGCTCCGGCGAAGAAGACGGCGGCCAGGGCCGCGAAGAAGGCTCCGGGCAGGAAGACGGCCGCGGCGAAGACCGCCACGCGCCGCACCACCCGGGCCCGTACGACGAGGGGAGGCGGCGACGATGACTGACACCCTCGGGTCCGCGACCAAGCAGGCCAAGAGCAACCCGTTGACCTCCGTCGCCCAGAGCGAGGCGGTCGACCGGCTCAAGGAGGAGGCCCAGGCATACCTGGCCGCCCAGGCCCAGCGACTGCTGGTCGGAGTCGGAACCAAGCTCGGGCAGACGACGGGCAAGCTCAACGACATCGCCTCCGGCGACAGCCCCGGCTTCGCCAAGCTCGCCCTCGACGGCGGCCGCAAACTGGCCGACGGCAAGGGGCCGATGCGCACCGCGCTGGAGCTCGGCGCGGGCAAGGCCAAGGACAGCGTGGTCGGCGCGTTCAAGAACCTGACCGGCGGCAAGGGCAGGCGCAAGGGCGGCGCCGGCAAGAAGCCCACCGTCATCATCGAGTTCATCGACGTCGGTGTGCCGCTGCGCACGGCCTACGACCAGTGGACCCAGTACCAGGACTTCAGCACCTTCGCCAAGGGCGTCAAGAGCGCGAACCGCGCCGACGACACGACGTCCGACTGGCAGATGAAGATCTTCTGGTCCAGCCGCAGCTGGAAGGCCCACACCACCGAGCAGGTGGCGGACCAGCGGATCAGCTGGACGTCCGAGGGCGCCAAGGGCACCACCAAGGGCGTCGTCACCTTCCACTCGCTCGCCGAGAACCTCACCCGCGTGCTGCTGGTCATCGAGTACTACCCCAAGGGTCTGTTCGAGAAGACCGGCAACATCTGGCGCGCCCAGGGCCGCAGGGCACGCCTCGACCTGAAGAACTTCGCCCGGTTCATCACCATCAAGGGTGAGGCGGACGACGGCTGGCGCGGCGAGATCCGCGACGGCGAGGTCGTCACGAGCCACGAGGACGCGGTCGCGGAGGAGGAGGAAGCCGAGCAGACCTCCGAGGACACGGAGGACACCGAGGCCTCGGCCGAGGAGACTCCGGAGCACGAGGAGTCCGCCGAGGACGAGCTGCCCGAGGACGAAGAGGGCTACGAGGACGAGGACGCCCCCGAGGCCGAGTACGAGGACGAGGAGGTCCCGGAGGGCGAGGAGGCGTACGAGGACGAGGACGCCCCCGAGGCCGAGTACGAGGACGAAGAGGTCCCGGAGGAAGAGGAGGCGGACGAGCGCGAGCGTGAGCCCGCCGGCGCCAGGGGCCGTCGATGACCACGGCTCAGCGTCTGCCCGACCCCTACGGGAACGGAGGTGGCGCCAATCTCGCGGACATCCTCGAACGGGTCCTGGACAAGGGCATCGTGATCGCGGGTGACATCCGCATCAACCTGCTCGACATCGAGCTGCTCACCATCAAGCTGCGGCTCATCGTCTGCTCCGTCGACAAGGCGAAGGAGATGGGGATCGACTGGTGGGAGAGCGATCCGCAGCTGTCCTCCCGCGCCGGCCGCGACGAACTCGCCCGTGAGAACGCCGAGTTGCGGGAGCAGGTCGCGGAGCTGGAGGAAGCGCGCGCCGAAGTGCCCGCGCGCAGGAGCGCACCCTCGAAGTCCGCGAAGAAGGAAGCCCAGGAATGAGTGGCCTGCGTTACGTCTACGCCGTCTGCCGCCCGTTCGGTACACCCCTGCCGGCCCAGCTGACAGGGGTGGCCGGCGTGCCGCCCAAGCAACTGGTCCACGGCGACCTGGTCGCGGTCGTCGGCCAGGTGCCCGAGGCGGACTTCGCGGAGGAGCCGCTGCGGGCCCATCTGGAGGACCTGGACTGGCTCGGCGCGACCGCGCGGGCCCACCAGAACGTGATCGACGCCCTCACCGTCGTCACCTCGCCGCTGCCGCTCCGGCTCGCCACGGTGTTCCTGGACGACAGCGGGGTCCGGACGATGATGGAGGAGCGGGAGGAGACCTTCCTGCGGACACTCGACCGGCTCGACGGGCGGGTGGAGTGGGGCGTGAAGGTGTACTCGGAACCCACGGAGACCTCCGGGGAGCCGGACGTCTCCGGCGGTACGGCCGCGCGGTCGGCATCCGCTCCCGGCAGGGCCGGGTCGGGGCGCGACTATCTGCGGCAGCGGCGCGCCCAGCGCAGGGAGAGCGAGGAGAAGTTCGAGCGGGCCGAGCAGTTCGCGGCCCGGCTCCACGAGTCCCTTTCCGGGTACGCGGAGGACACCCGGATCCACGCACCGCAGAACTCGGCGCTCTCCCGCGCGCCCGGCCGGAACCTCCTGAACGCCGCCTATCTGGTGTCGCGCACGGAATCCGAGGCGTTCGTGGAACTGGTGGACCGCACCAAGGACGACGCGCCGGGACTGCGGGTCGAGCTGACCGGTCCGTGGGCCGCCTACTCGTTCAGCGGGGAGGACGCGTGACTGTCGTGGAACGCCGGGAGATCGCTCTTGTCGACCTCCTCGACCGGCTGCTCGCGGGTGGGGTCGTCATCACCGGTGACCTCACCCTGCGGATCGCGGACGTCGATCTCGTACGTATCGATCTGAACGCGCTCATCAGCTCGGTGAACGAGAACGTTCCCGCGCCGTGGGAGGCGATGCTGTGAGCGCCGGGGAAGCACTTCAGAGGGTCGTCGACGACGCGGTCTTCGGAACCGGGAACGGGACCGGGACCGGGGCCGTTCCCGGCTCCGGGGCCGGGAAGAAGGCCGGGCGGAGTCGGCTCGACCTCGAACCGGACACCGTGGAGCGGGATCTGATCAAGCTCGTGCTGACCGTGGTCGAGTTGCTGCGGCAGCTGATGGAGCGGCAGGCCGTGCGGCGGTTCGACACGGGGGATCTGTCGGAGGACCAGGAGGAGCGGATCGGGTTGACGCTGATGCTCCTGGACGAGCGGATGGCGGAGCTGCGGGACCGCTACGGGCTCCGCCCCGAGGACCTGAACCTGGATCTGGGCCCGCTGGGCCCCCTGCTCCCGAGGGAGTAGCCGCGGGGCCTTGGTGGGGCTGTGGTGGGGGCCCAAGAGATTGCGCCGTTCCCCGCGCCCCCAAAAAGACAAAAGACTGCGCCGTTCCCCGCGCCCCTGAAAAGCGGGGCTGCGCCCCTGCTTTTCGCCAATAGGGGCGCGGGGAACGGCGCGGACGGCCCCGCCGGTTCAGGGCGTCGGCTTGCGGCACAGGAGTTCGCCGTGGAGGACGGCGAACCAGGCGTCCTCCTGGCGTCCCCACTCCCGCCACGCAGCGGCGATCGCGTGCAGGCGCTCCACGCCCGCGTGACCCCCCTCCGTCGCGAGACGGGCGTACGCGGACGCGACCGTACGGTCCGCCCACAGCCCGCTCCACCAGGCACGTTCCTCCGCCGTGGAGTAGCACCACGTGCCGGCCGAAGCGGTGATGTCGTCGAAGCCGGCCGCCAGCGCCCAGGACTTGAGGCGCCGCCCGGCATCCGGTTCACCCCCGTTGGCACGGGCCACCCGCCGGTACAGGTCGAGCCAGTCGTCCATGCCCGGGGACCGCGGATACCAGGTCATCGCCGCGTAGTCCGAGTCCCGGACGGCCACGAAGCCCCCCGGCGCGGTCACCCGGTACATCTCCCGCAGCGCCTGCACCGGGTCACCCACGTGCTGCAGCACCTGATGCGCGTGGACGACGCAGAAGGTGTCGTCCGGATACTCCAGCGCGTGGACGTCCGCCACGGCGAAGTCGACGTTCTCCAGGCCCCGTTCGGCCGCCGTGGCCCGCGCCTGGTCCAGGATGCCCGGCGCGTGGTCGACGCCGGTGACGTGCCCCTGCGGCACCAGTTCGGCCAGATCCGCGGTGATGGTGCCGGGCCCGCAGCCGATGTCCAGGATCCGCATGTGGGGCTTGAGCGAACCGAGGAGGTAGGCCGCCGAGTTGGCGGCCGTGCGCCAGGTGTGCGAGCGCAGCACGGACTCGTGGTGGCCGTGCGTGTACACGGCGGTCTCCTTCGGCATGGCGGCATCCGTTCACTCGTACGGGAATACCTGTCAAGCTACGCCGCCATGTCGAATTATGAGACCCGTGTATCACGATACGGACTGACGGCTGGTCAGCGAGGGCCGCTCGGACGGTAGACCGTCAGTGCCTCCGGGAGCTTCTGGATCGTCACATCACCCTCCACGGGCGTGACTTCGCCGTCGAAGGCCAGCAGCGTGCCCGGTTCGACGCCCTGCACGCGAAGGCCGCCGACCCGCAGCGCCGCGTGCACGGGCGACTTGGTCAGCGGTCCGGCCACGGCCGCGGCCAGGAGGCGTACGGCCGGGAAGCGGCCACCGTGCACGACCCGCACGTCGAGGAGGCCGTCCGCGAGGTCGAAGCGGCGGGCCGGGATCGGCCCCATCCGGTGGTAGGTGCCGTTCCCGGCGAACAGCAGCCACAGCGGCCGCTCCTTGCCGTCGAACTCGGCCCGCAGCGGATGCCGGCCCGCGCGCACGACGCGCAGGGTGGCGACCACTCCGGCCGGCCAGCCGCCGATCCGCTTCGACCAGTGGTCCCGCTCGCGCACCAGCTCCGGATAGACGCCCAGGCTGCAGTTGTTGAGGAAGTACCCCTCCTGGTCACCGGCGGAGTACCGGCCGACGTCCACCCGTACCGCGTCGCCCTCCGTCAGGGCGCGGCCCAGGCCGCGTACGTCCTCCACGCCCAGGTCCTTCGTGAAGTGGTTGAGCGTGCCGCCGGGCAGCACGGCGAGCGGCAGGCCGTGGCGCAGGGCCACCGTGGCCGCCGCGTTGATCGAGCCGTCGCCGCCGCACACCCCCAGCACCTCGGCGCGGGCCGCCGCCTTCTCCAACTCGGCCCGCAGATGGACGGGTTCGCACTCCACGACCTCGGCGAGCGGCAGGGCGTCCCCGATGGCGCGCATACGGTCCGCGGTGCCCGCCGACGTGTTGACCACGAGCACCAGGCCCTCCCCGTCCTGCAGCGCGGGCACGTCCGCGCGCGGCCGGCCCGGGGGCGGCAGCTGGTCACGCGTCGGCACCAGGGCGCGTGCGACGAAGGCGGTGCCCACTCCGAACGCTGCACCGGCGAGCACGTCGCTCGGGAAGTGAGCACCCGTGTAGATACGGGACAGGGCCACCGCGGCGGCCACCGGGGCCACCACCGCGCCGAGCGAACGGGACTCCAGGGCGACGCCCGTCGCGAAGGCAGCCGCCGACGCCGAGTGGCCCGAGGGGAAGGAGGTGGTGATCGGCTGCCGCTTCAGCTGCCGCATCGCCGGCACGGCGTCCAGCCGGGGGCGCGGCCGGCGCACCGAGCGCTTGCCCACCGTGTTGATCGTGGCCGAGGCCAGGGCCAGCGAGGCGATACCGCGGACGGCCGCGCGGCGTGCCCGGGGCGAGCGGGTCGCCGCGAGGGCCGCCGCCGCGCCGAACCACAGCACCCCGTGGTTCGCGCTGCGGCTCAGCTTCGGCAGCAGCGGGTCGGCGCCCGGCCAGTGCCGGGTCGCGACCGCCTCGAAGAGGCGGAGGTCCAGGGCCATCAGTCGCTTGAGCAGGTCATGGCCGGCTCCCGTGGCGGTGAGGTCTACTTCAACGGTCATGCCCCATCGTCTACCCCGGCGGGCCCCCGGCGCGCATATCGGTTTGCCCCGTCGCCCGTCCGCCCCGGACAATGCCCGACCATGGGACATCTCGAAGCCGCGCACCTGGAGTACTACCTTCCCGACGGGAGGGCGCTGCTCGGCGACGTCTCGTTCCGGGTGGGCGAAGGGTCCGTGGTGGCGCTCGTGGGGCCCAACGGCGCCGGCAAGACGACACTGCTGCGGCTGATCTCGGGCGAACTGAAACCGCACGGCGGTACGGTCACGGTGAGCGGCGGACTCGGGGTGATGCGCCAGTTCGTGGGCTCCGTACGGGACGAGACGACCGTGCGCGACCTGCTCGTGTCGGTGGCCCAGCCCCGGATCCGCGAGGCCGCCGGGGCCGTGGACCGCGCCGAGCACGGCATCATGACCGTCGACGACGAGGCCGCGCAGATGCAGTACGCGCAGGCACTCTCGGACTGGGCCGAGGCCCAGGGGTACGAGGCCGAGACGCTCTGGGACATCTGCACCACCGCCGCGCTCGGCGTGCCGTACGACAAGGCGCAGTTCCGCGAGGTACGGACCCTTTCGGGCGGTGAGCAGAAGCGGCTCGTCCTCGAAGCGCTGCTGCGCGGCTCCGACGAGGTGCTGCTCCTCGACGAACCGGACAACTACCTCGACGTCCCCGGCAAGCGCTGGCTGGAGGAGAAGCTGCGGGAGACCCGCAAGACGGTCCTGTTCGTCTCCCACGACCGGGAACTGCTCGCCCGCTCCGCCGAGAAGATCGTCAGCGTGGAGCCCGGTCCGGCCGGCGCCGACGCCTGGGTGCACGGCGGCGGCTTCGCCACGTACCACGAGGCCCGTCGTGAGCGTTTCGCGCGCTTCGAGGAGCTGCGGCGGCGCTGGGACGAGAAGCACGCCCAGCTGAAGAAGCTGGTGCTCAGTCTGCGCCAGGCGGCCTCCATCAGCCATGAGCTGGCCTCGCGGTACCAGGCCGCGCAGACCAGGCTGCGCAAGTTCGAGGAGGCCGGCCCGCCGCCGGAGCCGCCGCGCGAGCAGGACATCACGATGCGCCTGCACGGCGGACGCACCGGCGTACGGGCCGTGACCTGCAAGGGGCTCGAACTGACCGGGCTGATGAAACCTTTCGACCTTGAGGTCTTCTACGGCGAGCGGGTCGCCGTGCTCGGCTCGAACGGGTCGGGCAAGTCGCACTTCCTGCGGCTGCTGGCGGGCGGCGAGGTGGCGCACACGGGGGAGTGGAAGCTCGGCGCGCGGGTCGTGGCCGGTCACTTCGCGCAGACCCACGCGCACCCCGAGCTGGTGGGGCGTCCCCTGCTCGACATCCTGTGGACCGAGCACGCCCAGGACCGCGGGGCCGCGATGTCGAGGCTGCGGCGGTACGAGCTGACGGCGCAGGCGGAGCAGCGGTTCGACCGGCTGTCGGGCGGCCAGCAGGCCCGCTTCCAGATCCTCCTGCTCGAACTGGAGGGGTCCACGGCCCTGCTCCTCGACGAGCCGACGGACAACCTCGACCTGGAGTCGGCGGAGGCCCTTCAGGAGGGTCTTGAGGCCTATCAGGGGACGGTGCTGGCCGTCACCCACGACCGGTGGTTCGCTCGCGCGTTCGATCGCTATCTGGTGTTCGGCAGCGATGGGCGGGTGCGGGAGACGGCGGAGCCGGTCTGGGACGAGCGGCGGGTCGAACGGTCACGTTAGCGCTTGCGCCTGCGCCGTTCCCCGCGCCCCTAACCGATTGCGCCGTTCCCCGCGCCCCTTCTCGGGGGCGCGGGGAACGGCGCAATCTTTTTGGGTTCCGGGTCCGGGACTCCGTGTTTGCTCCGTGATGCGCGGGGCAGGCGACGTTCAGTGCTTCGGACAGGAGGCACGTCCGTGGGAGTTGTGTCCTCGCCCCACGGGTGTGCCCGTCCGGTTCCAGGGTGCGCTCTCACGGTTGACCGTCCAACCTGAGCACCCTCAAGGGAGTTGCACGCATCATGCGAACTCACGCGAGCGCAAGGCACCACCCGCACGACGACGCCCCCGACACCGCGGAGGACTTCCGCAGGCTCGCTTCGTTGCCCCCGGGTCCGCCGCGCGACACCCTCCGCGACCAGATCATCGAAGCCTGGCTGCCCATGGCGGAGCGGCTGGCCGGCCGGTTCCGCAGCCGCGGTGAGAGCTTCGACGATCTGCGGCAGGTCGCGGCGCTCGGCCTGGTCAAGGCCGTCGACCGCTACGACCCCGAGCGCGGCAACGCCTTCGAGAGCTACGCCGTGCCGACCGTCACCGGTGAGATCAAGCGGCACTTCCGCGACCACATGTGGACCCTGCACGTACCGCGCCGGGTCCAGGACCTGCGCAACCGTGTCCGCTTCGCGCGTCAGGACCTGTCCCAGACCATCCCCGGCCGGGAGCCCACGGTCGCCGAGATCGCCGCGCACGCGCAGATGAGCGAGGACGAGGTACGCGCCGGTCTTGAGGCCCTGGAGAGTTTCACGGCGCTGTCGCTGGACGCCGAACTGCCGGGCAGCGAGGACGGCTACTCCCTGAGCGACGCACTGGGCTTCGCCGACCCGGCCCTCGACATCGTGATCGACCGCGAGTCGGTCAAGCCCCGTCTGGAGGCCCTGTCCGAACGCGAGCGGGCGATCCTCTACATGCGGTTCTTCGGTGACATGACCCAGAGCTCCATAGCCGAACAGCTCGGAATCTCCCAGATGCACGTCTCCCGGCTGATCAGCCGCTGCTGCAACCGGCTGCGCGACCAGGTCATGCAGGACGTCGCGTGACATCTGCGCAGTCTCGCCGCTGACGGCACGGATGCGCGCCGGGTCACCCGCTCGGGCGTCGGCGTGGCACGAATGGTGCCCGGCCGCGCGCGCCCCGGGCGGCGGCGGGCTCTGATGGACTGCGGGGCATGCCGGTCGTGCTCCGCCTCCGTCGCCGCAGCCGGGCGTGGGGGTCCCCAGCCGACGGCCGAAGGAGACCGAGCCCCATGCCGCTGAGCCGTACCGCTCGCGCACTGTCCGCCACCGCTTTCACCACCCTCGTACTCGGCACCGCCACCACGGCCGCGACCGCGAACTCGGGGGCCGAGGTCAGCCCGCGCACGGTGGCCCCCGGCGGCACCGTCACCGTCTCCGTCACCTGCGGATCCACCGGCGGGCACCCGCCCGAGTCCATGGACGCCACCTCCGAGGCCTTCGAGCACGGCACCGTGCGACTGCACAGGACCGGCCACAGGACCGGCCGGCAGGAGGACCCCGCGGGTGCCGACGACCCCGCGGGCATGGACGACCCGGCGGGCACGGACGACCCCGTGGGTGTCGAGGATCCGGCGGGCATGGACGACCCGCTGGGCACGGAGGACGAGGACGCGGCAGGCACGGAGGATCCGGCAGACGTCGACGATCCGGCAGGCGTCGAGGGTCCGGCGGGGATGGACGACCCGGCGGGCGTCGACGAGCTGGGGGGCCGGGACGACCGGGCGGGCAAGGACGAATCGCGCGGCGGTGTCACCTACAGCGGCACCGCCCGTATCTCGCCCGCCGCGGACTTCGAGGAGGGCGGCCCGGACGGCGCCCGTGATCCCTCCGAGTGGCGGGTCGACGGTGTCTGCCCGGCGGCGCCCGGCGCCGAGGGAAAGAAGTGGAGCGCCTCCTTCACCGTGTCCCTCGACGGCTCCCACAACGGCTCACGCGACGGCTCCCGCGGGGTGGACGGCCGGCACGGGGTCCACGCAGGTCAGGGCGGCACCTTCAACGACTCCACACTCGCCCTGGTGTCCGGCGGTGTCCTCATCGCGGGCGCGCTCGGCGCCGCCGTCCACAAGCTGCGCCACCGGGAACCGTCCCGGAACGCCTGAGTCGGCGAAGCGGATCACCGGGTACCGGCACCCCAGGAGCACGACCGGCACCGTGGGAATCGGACCGACGGGTCCAGGGAGCACTGCGCGGAGGTACACAGATGCGGCGCACCGATCCGGCAGGGCACGGACCCGTCCGTTACGGCCCACCCCTCCCGGGCCACGGCCTGCCGCCGCCACCCGGCCTCGTCGCCGCCGCCACGGGCACCCGCACCGAACCGGCCGGCGGGGGCCCCGCGCTTCTGGACGCCGCCCGCGGCTACTGGACCCGGCGCGGCCTGTCCGCCGACCGCGACCGGACCGTCGCGGCACCCGGCGCTCCCACCTTGCTCCTCGCGCTGACCGCGGCCCTCGGCGGTGACGTGCTGGTGCCCCGCCCCTGCGCGGCCTGGTGGACACCGCAGGCCCGTCTGCTGGGCGCGTCCGTCTTCCCCGTGGGCACACCCGCCGAGTGCGGCGGCGTCCCTGATCCGTACGCCCTCCTGGAGACCGTGCGCCGGGTGCGCGCCGAGGGCGGCGATCCGCGGCTGCTCGTCCTGTCCGTCGCCGACGACCCCGCCGCGACCGTCGCGCCGCCCGAGCTGGTCCACGAGACCATGGAGGCCGCCGCCGGTGAGGGCCTGCACGTGGTCAGCGACGAGACCTGGCGCGACACGCTGCACGAGCCGCACGACACCGTGCTGATCGGTCCCGCCGAGATGCTGCCGGACCGGGTCACGGTCCTGACCGACCTGTCCGGCCCGTTCCTCCCGGCCGGCTGGCCCGCCGCGATCGCCCGATTCCCCGGCAACGACACCGGCACCCTGCTGCGCGACCGTGTCCTCGACGTCCTCACCGCCCTCGACGCCCGGATCGCCGCACCGGTCGCCTCGGCCGCCGCGTACGCACTCGGCGAACCCGACGAGATCACGCACCGACTCGACGCGTCCGTACGGCTGCACGCGCGCGTGGCCGCCGCCGCGCACCGGGCCCTCACCGAGGCGGGGGCCTTCGTCCGGCCCCCTCGCGCGGGGCGCCACCTGTACGCCGACCTCGGTCCGCTGCGGTCCGCGCTCGGCGCGCTCGGTGTCGGCGACGCACAGGAACTTGAGGACTTCCTCAGCGTCCGGCTGGGCATGCCGACGCCCGGCGGCCACCGCTTCGGCGACGACCTCGGCGCCCTGCGGGTACGGCTGGCCACCGGGCCGTTCCTCGGCACAACCGACGACGAGCGCATGGCGTCTCTCATGTCACCGGAACCTCTGGAATTGCCGCATGTGGAAAGCACGTTGAGTCTGCTGGGATCGACCTTCGACGGTCTCCGCGATGACGACGACGCTCGGCGACGGGAGTCCCCTCGATGACGCAGCAGTCCGAGTCGGCCACGAACACCACGACGACCCCCACGACCACGGCTGCGACGCCGGCCACCACGGCGAGTGCCGTGCCCGATGCCGGAACGCCGCTCGCCGGGCCGCGTCCGCTCGGTGAACGGCGGGTCTGGCCCGGCTCGTTCGCCGACCGGCTCACCGCACCGCTGCCGGGCCTCAGCGGCTTCGCGCGGTTCGCCCGCGAGGGAGCGCTGCGGCCGGGGCCCGAGGGGCTGGCCGACATTCCGCGACTGCCGTACGAGCCGGGCCCGTTGCCCCGCGTGGACGCCGGCACGGTCGCCGTCTCCTGGGCGGGGCACGCCAGTTGGGTGGTCCGCATCGGTGGCCTCACGGTGCTCACCGACCCGGTCTGGTCCCGCAAGATCCTCGGAACTCCCGCCCGGATCACCCCTGTCGGTGTGCCCTGGAGCGCCCTGCCGCGCGTGGACGCGGTCGTCATCAGCCACAACCACTACGACCACCTGGACGCACCGACCCTGCGCCGGCTCCCGCGCGACACCCCGGTGTTCGTCCCGGCGGGTCTCGGCCGCTGGTTCCGGCGCCGCCGCTTCACGCAGGTGACCGAGCTGGACTGGTGGGAGGCGGCCGAACTCCGCGGTGTCCGCCTGGACTTCGTGCCGGCCCACCACTGGTCCAGGCGCGGCCTCCACGACACCTGCCGGACGCTGTGGGGCGGCTGGATGCTGACCGCGCCCGACGGCAGGCGCGTGTACTTCGCGGGCGACACGGGGTACGGGCACTGGTTCTCCCGGATCGGTGCCCGTTATCCCGGTATCGACCTGGCGCTCCTGCCGATCGGCGCGTACGAGCCGCGGTGGTGGCTCAGTGATGTGCACTGCGATCCGGATGACGCGGTGCGGGCGGTGCGGGATCTGGGGGCGCGGCGGATGGCTCCCATGCACTGGGCGACGTTCGTCCTGTCGGCCGAGCCCGTGATGGAGCCGCTCTCGCGGGTGCGTGCGGCCTGGGAGGCGGCGGGTCTGCCCCGGGAGGACCTGTGGGACCTCGCGGTGGGGGCGTCCCGGGTCCTGCCGTGACCGGCCCGCCGGGGGCCCGCTGCGCGGTCGGCCCCCCGGCGGCGTGCGGCGCGCCGACAGCCAAGCCCCTGGGCGGGGGTGTCGGGGCCGTAGCGGGGCTGCGGGTGCGTCGTGGTTGGTTGCGCAGTTCCCCGCGCCCCTGAGGTGGTGGGGCTTGCCGTGGGGGGGGATTGGTGCGGGTCCGTCGTGGCTGGGCGTGCGGTTCCTCGTGCCCCTGAGGGGTGGGGGCGTTGTGGCTGGGCGTGCGGTTCCTCGTGCCCCTGAGGGATGGGTCCGTCGTGGCCGGGCGTGCGGTTCGTCGCGCCCTTAGCGGGTCGCGGCGGTTCGGACTCGGCGCCACAGGGCGGGGGTCAGGCTGACGACGATCGTCAGGAGTACCGCCGCGACCACGCCCTCCCAGGGCTCCGCGAACAACGAGCCGCCGAGCACCCCGATGAGCTGGTACGTGGCGGCCCACGCGAGACAGGCCGGCGCGTTCCCGTGGGCGAACCGTCGCATCGGCCACTTCGCCATCAGGCAGGCGAGCATCACCGGGATACGCCCCGCGGGGACCAGCCGGGACAGCACCAGCACTGCGACGTTGTGGTCGGCGAGCTTCGTCTGGGCCTGGGCGAGCCGGTCCTCGGGCGCCCGGTTGCGGATCGCCGCGAGCCAGCGCGAGCCGTTCTTCGACTTCATACCGCGTCGCCCGAGCCAGTACAGCGCCATGTCCCCGAGGAACGCGGCCAGCGACGCCACCACGAAGACCATCAGCATCGAGAAGGGAGCCGTCCGGTGGAGGGCCACCACAGCCGCCGAACTCACCAGCGCACCCGTCGGAATCACCGGCACCAGCGCACCGATCAGCACCAGCAGGAACAGCGACGGATAGCCGAGTGCCTGCTGGGTGGCTTCCGTCGGCACGCTCGTGACCGCGACGGCGAGCACATGTCTCACCGGGCCCCGCCCTCCCGCTCGTCGTCGCCCCGACCGGCCGGCGCGTCCCCAGGGGAGGACCGGTACCCAGAGATCTTGGGTCGCACACTCTCGCCGTGGTCGAGATGGTGCACCGTCACGCCCGGCGCACGCTCCGCGGCCAGGCGCACGAACTCGGCTCCCGGTGCATGGAACTCATGGGGGCGCACGCCATCCATCCCGATCGGCCAGAACGTGCCGTAGTGCACCGGCACCGCACTGGCGGGCCGCAACAGGGCCAGCGCGTCGGCCGCCCGGCCCGCGTCCAGGTGCTCCTCGCCCAGATACGGCCCCCAGCCGCCGACCGGCAGCAGCGCCACGTCGACCGGTCCGACCTCCTCGGCCATCGACTCGAACAGCCCAGTGTCCCCGGCGAAGTACGTCCGGGACTCGCCCTCCACGACATAGCCGAGGGCGGGCGCGCGATGTGGCCCGACCGGCAGCCGCCGCCCGTCGTGCCGGGCGGAGACGACCCGTACGACCAGGTCACCGACCTGGACCCGGTCGCCGGGTGCCACCTCGGTGATCTCCAGGCCGCCCAGCCTGCGCAGTCCGGGCACCGAGCGCCGGGCACCGCGCGGCACCAGCAGCCGGGTGCCCGGATCGAGCCGGGCCAGCGAGGGGATGTGCAGATGGTCGGCGTGCAGATGGGAGACGAGCGTCACATCGGCCACCGCCGCCTCGGCCGGGGGTGGCGCCCCCCGGCGCCTGCGCAGATGCGCGAGCCGGCGTGCGAAGAGCGGGTCCGTGAGCACGCGCACTCCCGAGTCCTCGACCGTGCAGGTGGCGTGACCCCACCAAGTGATCTCCACCGGCACTCCTTTGCCTCCTTCGCGCGACTCCCCCCGAGCGTACGTGCAGGAGTAGGGTCGGCGACGAAACCCGGAGGTGAGGGGGACACCATGGGAGACACACGCCGTACCTCCGGCATGCTGCGCGTGACGACGATCGCCAGTCTGACGCCGTTGGAGGAGCTGGACGCGGACCCCTTCCTGGTGGACTCGCGCAGCCAGCACGCCATGTGTGCCCACTGGGCGGCCGAGCGGGGCTACGTGGTCACCCGGGAACTGCTCCTGCGGGGGCTGCGGCCCGACCACTGCGCGCTCTGGGAGGACGCCGAGGCGGGCCTGGTGGATCTGTTCGTCGCACCCAGCCGCCGGGTTCTGGAGCGGGCGCTCGCCTCGGTCGAGGAGTTCACCGCCGAGTGCGATCGGCGGGGTGTGCGCGTGGAGACGGTCGGGCATGCGGAGCCCGCGTACGACGCGCAGATGAAGGCGCGTGTCCATCGTCGGCTGTCGATGCCGACGGCGGGGTACGACGGTCGGTGAGCGCTCCGCGCGATGCGTGGGCCGCAGGCGGGATCGGGCCGCGTGCCGTCTGGGGTGGGTGCCGGTCGGTGGGCTTGCCGCGCCGTTCCCCGCGCCCCTAAAGATTGCGCCGTTCCCCGCGCCCCCAAAAAAGATTGCGCCGTTCCCCGCGCCCTTAGAGGAATGCGCCGTTCCCCCGTGGACCTGGAAGTGCCCCGTGCCGTTGTCGGAGGACGTCGGCGGGGATCGTCGTGGGCGTGTGGGAAGGTATGCCCGAGTCCGTCGGCAAGGGGGCGGGCGCGGATGTGAGGCGGGCGTGACGTGGGTAAAGAACGATGGCGGAGGGTGGGGAGCGCGCTCTGGCGGAGCGTCGCCGTATGGGCGGTGTCCACGGTCACCATGCTGGCGCTCGCCGGGATCCTGCCGGACTTCAGACTCCAGTCGACCGACGGTGACAGCGCCACCAGCATCGCCGTCACCGCCGCACTGGGCGCCGGAGCGTTCGGCGTGCTCTCCTCCGTCGTGTGGCCCCTCCTCGTACGGGCCCTGCTCCTCGTCCCCGCCCTCGTCCTCGGGGTGCTGGTCTTCTTCCTGAACGGCTCGCTCCTGCTGCTGGCCCTGCGCCTGGACCCCTCGGGACAGAGCGAGGCCGCCCCGGAGACCGCCGTCGTGGTCGCCGCGGTGATGTCGGCGGTCGCCTCGGCCACCGGCGGCGCCCTGGCCGTGCGGGACGACGACGCGTACCGGCGCAGGCTGTACCGGCTGTCCGACCGCCGCCGCGGGCAGGGACCGCCGCCCGGAGCCCTGACGACCCCCGGCACGGTCTTCCTCCAGCTCGACGGAGTCGGCCACGACGTGCTCGTGGACGCGATCGGGCGCGGGCTGATGCCCACCGTGGCCGCCTGGCTCGGCGACGGTCCCGGAGCCCGCACCACCCACCGGCTCGCCCCCTGGCGCACCGACTGGTCCAGCCAGACCGGCGCCAGCCAGCTCGGCATCCTGCACGGCTCCAACCACGACATCCCCGCCTTCCGCTGGTACGAGAAGGACACCCAGGAGATCGTGGTCTGCAACCGGCCCACCAGCGCCGCGGAACTCCAGCGCCGGGCCATCGAGCACACCGGTGACGGCGGCCTGCTCACCGTGGACGGCGCGAGCCGCGGCAACCTCTTCAGCGGCGGAGCCGAACAACTCGCCCTGGTGCTCTCCGTGGCCGCCAGGCGGGGCAAGGAGAACCGCTCCAGGGCGGGCTACTTCGCGTACTTCTCCGACCCGGCCAACGCGGTCCGCACCGCGCTGTCCTTCGTCGCCGACGTCGGCCGTGAGATCGGCGAGTCCACCCGGGCCCGGATCAGGAAGCAGCGCCCCCGCGTCGGCCGCGGCGGCCTGTACCCGTTCATCCGGGCCTTCGCGACCGTCATCGAGAGGGACGTCGTCGTCGCGGCGGTGATCGGGGACATGTTCGCCGGACGCGCCTCGGTCTACGCGGACCTGGTCGCGTACGACGAGGTGGCGCACCACTCCGGTCCGCGCAGCCGGGACGCGGAGAAGGTCCTGCAGCGCCTGGACCGCTCGCTGGCCCTGATCGCGCAGGTCACCGAGCATGCCCCGCGCGCGTACCGTGTCGTGCTGCTCTCCGACCACGGCCAGAGCCCCGGCGAGACCTTCCACGCCCGCTACGGTCTCGGCCTCGGCGAGCTGGTCCGGGCCGGCTGCGGGCTGCCCGTACCCCGCAAGGCCCGGCGCACGCACAGCGGTGCCGAGGCCAGGACCGCCGTACGGGCGGCGCTGCGCAGGCCCGTCGAGGAGCGCGGCGGGCAGCACCGGCCGGCCGCCGCCGACTCGGAGCCCATCGTGCTGGCCTCCGGCAACTTGGGCCTGGTGTCCTTCCCGGACGTGCCGCACCGGATGAGCCGCGAGGAGATCGACGCCCGGCACCCGGCCCTGCTGACCACACTCGCCAACCATCCCGGCATCGGATTCGTGCTCGTGCGCAGCGAGGAGCACGGCGGCCTCGTGCTCGGCGCGCACGGCGTCGAGATCCCCCTGGACGAACTGGACGAGAACCCGGGCCCGCTCGCGGACTTCGGCCCGGGCGCCGCCGACGCCGTACGCCGCACGCACTCGTTCCCGCACGTCGCGGACATCATGGTCAACTCCTGGTACGACCCGGAGGAGGGCGAGGTCCTCGCGTTCGAGGAGCAGATCGGTTCGCACGGCGGTCTCGGCGGAGCCCAGGGGCGCCCGTTCCTGATGTCGCCGCTCAGTCTCTCGCCGCCCGTGGATGCCGGGGAGGAGCTGGTCGGGGCCGAGCAGGTGCACCGCGTACTGCGCCGGTGGCTGCGTGAGGACGACGGCCCCCAGGTCCCCGTCGGGGCCGACCCCGACCGGCAGAGCGCCTGACCGCGCGGCCGGGACACGGCGGACCGCCCCCGCGCACCCCCACGAACGGCGGACCGCTCCCGCCCACCACCTGTGAACGGCGGGCCGCTCCTCCGTCCCCCCTTGTACGGAGGAACGGCGCGCCGTCCCGTCGGGGCCCGGGAGGAGCCCCGGCTCACCGGGCCAGCGGGGCGACCACCCAGCGGCGGGTGACGAACTCGCTGTCCGCGCGGCCGATCTCGACCAGTTTGCGGGCCGCCGGGAACGCCTCGTTGCCCTTGATCTCGTAACCGACCCGCAGGGTGCCCGGCACGTCCCGGATCTCCAGCTCCCGCTGGACGTCGGCCACCGGGCGCTCCTCGTCCGAGCCCGCCACGGCGAGTTCGGCGGCGAGCCGGCGCTGAGCCGCGGCCAGCCCGTCCGCGGGATCCTGCGCGCGCGGCGCGCGGGCGGCCTGCCGGCCCTGTCCGGACGGCGGGGCGACCACGGAGCTCGGCGTGCGGGTGGACCCCGTGGACTCCCGGGTCGACAGATGTGCCTGCACCACCGTGCCGTCGTTGTCCAGCGCCACCCGGATCTCACCACGGCCAGGCGTGATCACCGGTACCCCGTCCAGCAGTTGACGGAACGTCACATGTGTTTGCACGGAGACCGGTTCGCCGAGCTGCGAGCCGTCCCCCGCGCCGGAGTTCTGCCACAGGTCGTGCACGCCGTCCACGACCAGCTCGGCCCCGTCCGCGTGCCGCCGCGCGAACTCCTGCGCCCGCTCGACGGCTTCGGCGGTGGCCAGCTGCCGGGTGTTGCGGTGGTTCGACTCGCCGAGCCGCACCCAGCGGGCCGCGCGGGGAGCCGTCGACAGACACCGGTCCCCGGAGCTGACACTCAGCACGCCCTGCTGCTCGACCGGGACCTCCTGGAGCGCCGCCGCGGGGAAGTCCCCGATGTGCTCGGCCAGTCGGGTCAGCTCGGCGCCCGGGTCGCGCGGCACGAGCTGGACGGTCCGCGGCTCCTGCGGGAACACGGTGAGCTGCTCGCGCAGGCTCTCGCGGGCGTTGTACCAGCGCCAGGCGTACCAGGAGTCCGGTACGTGGTCGCGGTAGAGGGTGCGCTCCGAGTCGAGCCGGGCGACCGCCTCGGCCTGGGTCGCCCCGGTCGTCGCCACCGACGGAGCCTGCCCGTGGTAGATGTCCCAGGAGGCGTTCAGCCAGGCCTCGCAGAAGGTCTGCCCGGCCCGCCACTTCTCCCAGAAGAACCGGCCGTAGTCCGGGTTGTCGATGCTCGTCGTCTCGAACCCGAAGATCATCCGGGAGCCCAGGTTGGGCGACGCCCAGGTGCGGACCGGCGAGTGCCCGTCGAGCACGCGCAGCGACAGACAGGTCGACCAGAAGACGTAGTTGACCCGCTCGTTGCCGAACGCCATGCGCTGCGACTCGGCGTCGGTGCGCCCGTCCCACGCGGCCCCGAGCGGCGCCACGAACTGCCCGTTGTCGCGCATCGTGCCGTGCCCCGAGTGGTAGACCGCCGTCACGGCGTCGAGGCCGAAGCGGTCCTGCCAGTTGTCGAACGCCTCCTCGTACGCCCACACCTGGACGGCGGAGTCCTGGAACCAGAAGTTCCTGGGCTGGAACTGTTCGAGATAGGCGAGCCAGCCGCCGGCGTCCTCGTGCGTCCGGCTGAGCGACGACGCGTTCGCGAACTTCTCGATACTGAAGGCGCCCCACCAGCCGAGGGCGGAGTCGCGGTCGGCCGCGCCGGGCTTGCCCGAGTCGAGCGGTGAAGGACCGTGGTCCGTGTAGATCATGCGCATGGCCGGTACCCCCTGTCGGACTCCCCGCCGCGCTCCTCGTCCACCGGCGGGCGAGAGGCCCAAGGTGTCACCGGCTGAGGGATGTGCCCAGCTCGTATTCAGGCCATGAGGGCCGGTCACGGACATGTCGCACCGTCTCACGGGTCGCTGTGGGACAGGCGGCTCCGGTGGTACGAGGGAGTACGGGAGGGCGCCGGAAAATGAGCTGCGGGCCGGGGTCGGAACCGCCCACACTGTTCGTATCGGACATCGCGCACCGGCGCGTCCCCCTCGAACACCCTCCAGGAGCCGCTGCGTGCAGGCAGCCGTCACCGTCACTCCCGCCCGCATACCGGAGCTGCTGCTCGGTCTCGCGACCGTGCGGCCGGTCTTCATCTGGGGCGCCCCGGGCATCGGAAAGTCCTCCCTGGTGAGGGAGTTCGCCGAGTCGCTGGGTCTGGAGTGCGTGAGCCTGCTGGGTACGCAGCTGGCGCCGGAGGACCTGATCGGCGTCCCGCAGATCCGGGACGGCCGCTCGGTGTTCTGCCCGCCGGAGGCGATCGCCCGCGACGAGCCGTACTGCCTGTTCCTCGACGAGCTCAACGCGGCGACCCCGGACGTCCAGAAGGCCTTCTACTCGCTGATCCTCGACCGCCGCATCGGCAACTACGAGCTGCCGGCGGGCTCGATCGTGATCGGCGCGGGCAACCGCTCGACGGACAACGCGCTCGCGCGACCGATCGCGTCGGCGCTGGTCAACCGTCTCACGCACGTACACCTGGAGGCCTCGGCGAAGGACTGGCTGGTGTGGGCGGCGAACAACGACATCCACCCGTGGGTGCTCGACCATCTCACCGACCGGCCCGACCACCTGTGGTCCAGGCCGCCGAAGACCGAGGAGCCGTTCTCCACCCCGCGCTCCTGGCACATGCTCTCCGACGCGCTGCGCTCCTTCGGCCCCACCCTCGACGAGCCGACGCTCAAAGTGATCGCGCACGGCACGCTGACGCCCGCGCACGCGGTCGCCTTCTGCGGCTATGTGAAGATCGTCCGCAGTCGGTTCGGCATCGAGGCGATCATCAAGGGCGAGGCCCGCTGGCCGAACCGCGTCGAGGACCGCGACCTGCTGTACTACCTCGCCGAGTCCTTCCGGGGCCGCCTCGTGAAGGACCTGCCCGCCAGCAAGGAGCACGCCTCCGCGAACGGCCGGCAGACCGCGTACCGAGCCAAGTCGCTGCTCGTGCAGCTCGCCGAGATCTCCGTGGAGGTCGCGCAGAGCGTCATCGCCTCCGACGAGGACGGCAACCCCGTCCTGCCCGCCTGGTTCCTGGTCGAGGCGGCCCGCGACATGCCCCGGCTGGTGGAGGCCCGCCGGTGAGCACGGCGCACGAGCGGGTGCCCACCTCGCCGCTCGCCGACCGGGAGGGCGCCGCGCGATGAGCCGTTCCCGTAAGGAGGAGCAGGCCAGGAAGCCCAGGAAGAAGGACCTCGCCGCCGAGGCGTTCGCCGAGGGGATGCGGCTGGTGCGGGCCAACCGCGCGCTGGCCGCCATCGGCTTCAGCGTCTGCCGCCAGGAGGACTGCGAGCAGGCGCCGCGTGACGGGCTCGTCCGGGTCGACTCCGACGGCGTGCTGCACGTCCACCCCGAGCGCCGGGCCGACCCCGCCGAATGGGCCTGGGCCCTCGCGCACGCCGCCCTCCACCTCGGCTTCGGACATGTGCCGGCGCACAAGACCGTGCGGGAGCAGCCCGACCGCTTCGCCCTCGCCGCCCGCTGCGTCGTCGTCAACCGCTTCCTGCTCGGCTTCCCCATCGGCCTGACGCCCGCGGACCTGCCGATGTCGTACCCCGACAGCGACGAGGAGCAGCTCGCCGCCCGCTGGCGCCGCGACGGCGCCGGCATCCCCGCGGTGTACGAGCGCTGCGGCACGGCGGGCGGCGAGCCGGATCAGGTGCTGGTGCCGTGGGACACCTGGCTGGGTGGTGCCGCGCCGGACTGGCAGCTCGCCTTCGCCCACGCGCTGACCCGCACGGTGTCCGCCGCGATGGACATGGCGGGCGGCCGCCGGGACTCGATGCGCGGAGGTGTCACCCCGCGGCAGCCGTGGGAGCGGGCGCTGAGCTGGTTCGTGTCCTCCTACCCGCTGCTCGGCGGCATCGCGGCCGGCATCACGGTCGTCGCGGACGCCGAACTCGCCCACGCGCACGGCATCTCCGTCGCCGCGGTCGACGCGGAGGCCGCCGAGATCTACATCAACCCGCTGCGGCGGTTCGACGACGAGGAGTGGCGGTTCGTCCTCGCCCACGAGATGCTGCACGCCGCCCTGCGCCACGGCGACCGCTGCGGCGCCCGCGACCCGTACCTCTTCAACGTGGCCTGCGACTACGTCATCAACGCCTGGCTGGTCGAGATGCAGGTCGGCACGATGCCCGAAGGGCTGCTGTACGACCAGGAGTTGAAGGACCTCTCCGCCGAGGAGGTCTACGACCGGCTCGCCACCGACCTGCGCCGCCACCGACGCCTCGCCACCCTGCGCGGCAAGGGCGTGGGAGACATCCTCGGCGGCCCCCTCGGCTCGCCCCGCGACTACGTGGACCTCGACGAGTTCTACCGCCGCGGCCTCGCCCGGGGCCTCGACCTGCACCAGCGGCAGGAGCGCGGATACCTGCCCGGCGGCCTCGTCGAGGACATCCGCGCCCTCAGCCATCCGCCACTGCCCTGGGATGCGCGACTGGCCCGCTGGTTCGACGAGTTCGTGCCGCGCCCCGAGCCGCTGCGGACCTACGCGCGCCCGTCCCGCCGGCAGGCCGCCACCCCCGACATCCCGCGCGCCGGACGGTACTTCCCGCCCGAGGAGATCGCCCGCTGCACGTTCGGCGTGGTCCTCGACACCTCCGGTTCCATGGACCGCACCCTGCTCGGCAAGGCGCTGGGCGCGATCGCCTCGTACGCCGAGGCCAGGGACGTACCGGCGGCGCGGGTGGTCTTCTGCGACGCGGCACCGCACGACGCGGGCTTCGTCCCGGTCACGGACATCGCGGGCCGTGTACGTGTCCACGGCCGCGGCGGCACGATCCTGCAGCCCGGCGTCGACCTCCTGCACCGGGCGGAGGACTTCCCGCCGGGCGCCCCGGTCCTGATCATCACGGACGGCTGGTGCGATGTGCTGCGGGTCCGCCGCGAGCACGCCTACCTGATCCCGCAGGGCTCGTCCCTGCCGTTCACCGCACGGGGGCCGGTCTTTCGCGTGCGCTGAGCGCGACGGTGACCCGAGTGTGATCGGATGGTGTCACGGACCCGGAACCGGGACCTCGTCGAAAGGGAATCATCGTGGCAACAACGCGCTCCGCACACACCGTCTGGGAAGGCAACCTGCTTGAGGGCAACGGCGTCGTCACCTTCGACTCCTCCGGCATCGGCGAGCAGCCGGTGTCGTGGCCCTCGCGCTCCGAGAAGGCGAACGGCAAGACCAGCCCCGAGGAGCTGATCGCCGCCGCCCACTCCAGCTGCTTCTCCATGGCGCTCTCGCACGGCCTCGCCGGTGCGGGCACCCCGCCCACCAAGCTCACCACCTCGGCTGACGTCACGTTCCAGCCGGGTACGGGCATCACGGGCATCCACCTCACGGTGGAGGGCACGGTGCCGGGCCTCGACAACGACGCCTTCGTCGCGGCCGCCGAGGACGCCAAGAAGAACTGCCCGGTCAGCCAGGCGCTGACGGGCACGACGATCACGCTGTCGGCGAAGCTCGCCTGACACCCCGTCCGTCCGACGATGCCGCGCCCCCGCAAGAGGGCGCGGCATCGTCATGTCCGGGCAGGTCCGGGGTACTCGCCCCATTGACAGGGAGGCACTCAAGTTTTGTGATGGAACGCGGGAAATCCCGGGTGGAAGGGGACGGACATGGCACGTGCGGTCGGGATCGATCTCGGTACCACGAACTCGGTGGTGGCCGTGCTGGAAGGGGGTGAGCCCACGGTGGTCGCCAATGCCGAGGGCGCGCGCACGACCCCCTCGGTGGTGGCCTTCGCCAAGAACGGGGAGGTGCTCGTCGGAGAAGTCGCCAAACGGCAGGCCGTGACGAACATCGAGCGCACCGCGCGCTCCGTCAAACGCCATATGGGGGAGCCGGACTGGCGCTTCCCCGGCAGTGACGGCGGCACGATCGACGGCACCCGCTACCGCGCGCAGGAACTCTCCGCGCGGGTGCTGCAGAAACTGAAGCGGGACGCCGAGGCGTATCTCGGCGAGGACGTCACGGAAGCCGTGATCACCGTGCCCGCCTACTTCGACGACACCCAGCGGCAGGCCACCAAGGAGGCCGGCGAGATCGCGGGCCTGGGCGTCCTGCGGATCATCAACGAGCCGACGGCGGCGGCCCTCGCCTACGGGCTCGACCGCGGTGAGGAGCAGACCGTCCTCGTCTTCGACCTGGGCGGCGGCACGTTCGACGTCTCCCTCCTGGAGATCGGCGACGGCGTCATCGAGGTCAAGGCCACCAACGGCGACACCCGACTGGGCGGCGACGACTGGGACCAGCGGGTCGTCGAGCACCTCGTCAAACGCTTCAAGGGTCAGTACGGCATCGACCTCGCCCAGGACAAGATGGCGCTGCAACGGCTGCGCGAGGGCGCGGAGAAGGCCAAGATCGAGCTGTCCTCGTCCACCGAGACGACCGTCAACCTGCCGTACATCACCGCCACCGGCGACGGACCGCTGCACCTGGATGAAAAACTGACGCGCGCTCAGTTCCAGGAACTGACAGCCGACTTGCTCGAACGCTGCAAAGCGCCCTTCCACCAGGCGGTCAAGGACGCGGGGGTGAAGCTCTCGGCGGTCGACCACGTGATCCTCGTCGGCGGCTCCACCCGGATGCCCGCGGTGACCGAGGTGGTCAAGGAACTCACGGGCAAGGACCCGCACAAGGGCGTCAACCCGGACGAGGTCGTGGCCCTCGGCGCGGCCCTCCAGGCGGGCGTCATCCGCGGTGACGTCAAGGACGTCCTGCTGCTCGACGTCACCCCGCTGTCCCTGGGCATCGAGACCAAGGGCGGCATCATGACGAAGCTCATCGAGCGCAACACGACCATTCCCACCCGGCGTTCGGAGATCTTCACCACCGCCACGGACAACCAGCCGTCCGTCGGCATCCAGGTCTTCCAGGGCGAGCGCGACATCGCCGCCTACAACAAGAAGCTGGGCGTCTTCGACCTCACCGGCCTGCCGCCCTCGCCGCGCGGGCTGCCGCAGATCGAGGTCGCCTTCGACATCGACGCCAACGGCATCATGCACGTCTCGGCGAAGGACCTCGCCACGGGCCGCGAGCAGAAGATGACGGTCACGGGCGGCTCCGCGCTCGCCAAGGACGACATCGACCGCATGATGCGCGAGGCCGAGCAGTACGCCGACGAGGACCGCAAGCGCCGCGAGGCCGCCGAGACCCGCAACCAGGCCGAGCAACTCGTCTACCAGACCGAGAAGTTCATCCACGACAACGAGGAGCGGATCCCGGCCGACGTGAAGACGGAGGTCGAGGCCGCGATCACCGAGCTGCAGGCGCTGCTGAACGACCGGGACGGCACCGACACGAGCACCCTGCGCACCGGCGCCGAGAAGCTCGCCACCGTCAGCCAGAAGATGGGCCAGGCCATGTACGCGCAGGCCCAGCAGTCACCCCCGCAGGACCAGCCAGGCACCGAACAGGCCGGGCCCGGCACCGACCAAGCCCGGCCGGGCGAGGAGGAGGGCGTGGTGGACGCGGAAATAGTCGACGAGGACCGCGAACCCAAGCCCGGTGGCCCCGAGGGCAGCGGCGCGAAGGACACCCCGGCCTGAGCGACCCGCCCCGGCCCCGTCCCGTCACCTCCGACACCCACCGCCCCCAGGGGCGCGGGCAACGGCGCGCCCAGCCACCGACAACCGTCAGCCGACAAACGACAGCAAGCCGCCGAACCCTCCCCCTGGGCGGAGCCCCTCTCAGAAGTCCGCCCGGCGCTCCAGGATCAAATCCCTGGTGCGCTGGGCGGAGGCCGCGCCGGTCGCCATGTGGTCCAGCACTTCCAGATGCGCGCCCACCTCCTTGCGGGAGTCCAGGTAGAGCGCCCCGGTCAGGTACTCGGTGTAGACCATGTCCGGCAGCTCGGGCTCCGCGAAACGGAAGAGCACGAAGGGCGCGTACGTCCCCGGGTGCGGGCCGGACGAGAACTCGGCGATCTGCAGGGTGACATGGTCGTTCTCGACGACCGCCAGGAGATGGTCCAGCTGGTCGGCCATGACCTGGGAACGGATACTGACAGGCCGCTGCAGGACCGTTTCCTCCATGATCACCCACAGGTGCGGCGGACGCTCCCCGGTGAGCAGCTTCTGCCGCGCCATCCGCAGGGACACATGGCGCTCGATCTCCTCGGTCCCCGTCTGCCCGACCGTGCCCGCCTCAAGGACGGCCCGGGCGTAGTCCTCGGTCTGCAGCAGACCGGGCACGAAGTGCGGCTCGTAGGACCGGATGATCGAGGCCGCGCCCTCCAGGCTCACATAGAGGCTGAACCAGTCCGGCAGGACGTCGTGGAAGCGCTGCCACCAGCCGGGTTCGTTCGCCTCCTCGACCAGCTGGACGAAAGCGGCCGTCTCGTCGTCGGGCACTCCGTACGTCGACAGGAGCACCTGGACGTACGGGATCTTCAGCGCGACCTCGGCCATCTCCATCCGGCGGACGGTCGCGGGCGCCACCCGCAGGATCCGCGCGGCCTCGTCCCGCCGCAGCCCGGACGCCTCACGCAGCTCCTGAAGCCTTCTGCCCAGCACAACCTGTCCTACGGTCGGCGCAGGCCGCCTCTCGCTCACGCCACGCCTCCCCGAGCCCCGAACATGGCGAGAAGTGTGCCACGTTCCCGCGAAAGCCTCACCGAATCCCCTCACTCGGTCCGGAGTGTCGCCATTACCTCCGCGGTAATCGACCGCCGCCGGGGCCGCACGGCATGGTGGGCGTACTGGTTCCCGGGCCGGCGCACTCCGGTCCGGGAACCGGGTCCCATCAGCCGCCACCACCTCGACGGAGGGTGATCCGCCATGTCCGCAGCCCAGCTCGCCGCACTTGCCCGCACCACCGAGCCGCAGACGATGCTGCGCCGCTTCCTGGCCCTCGACGCGGTGGTGACCGGCGCGAACGGCCTCGCCTACCTCGTCGCGTCCGGCCCGCTGGGCCGCCTGCTCGGCGTCGACCAGGGACTGCTGCTCGCACTCGGCCTGCTCCTGACGGTGTACGCGGCAGCCGTCGCCCTGCTGGCGGCGCGCCCGGCGGCGCCCGCCCTGCCCGTACGGGCCGTGATCGAGGTCAACCTCACCTGGGCGGCCCTGAGCCTCGCCGCGCTCGCCCTGTGGCTGTCGCCGAGCACCGCCGGAGCGGTGTGGATTCCGGTGCAGGCGCTGACCGTACTGACGTTCGCGCTGCTCCAGTACGCGGCGCTGCGAGCCCGCCAACAGGACTGACGAGCCGTCAAGACAGCAGCGAGTGCAGGTACTTGACCGTCGCCGGGTCGGCCGGGAGCAGCGTCTCGATGGCCAGCTCGGCGACCGTCACGTCCATCGGCGTGTTGAACGTGGAGATGGACGAGATGAACGACAGCAACCGCCCCTCGTGTTCGATCACCATCGGCAGCGCGAAGTAGGGGACCGGCTCCGCGGGCTCCTCGTCGAGCGTCACGGAGTCCCCGGCCGGGGAGCAGGGCCCGGAAGGCGCGGGAGTGGGCGGAGCCGGAGGCGCGGGAGTGGGGGGAGCCGGATAGGCGGCCACCTCCTCGTACAGCGCGCGCAGCGGCTCCGAGCGCCGCAGGGCGATGTCCCTCTCCATCTGGGCCAGCAGATGGCCGCGCCACTCGCGCAGGTTGCGGATCCTGGGCGCCAGACCCTCGGGATGCAGCGTCAGCCGCATCGCGTTCAGCGGAGGGGCGAGCAGGTGCTCGGGGACGCTGCCGAGCAGCATCAGGATGCCCCGGTTGGCGGCGACCACGTTGTACGTGGCGTCCACCACCAGCGCCGGATAGGGCTCGTAGCCCTGGATCAGCCGCTCCACCCCCTCCCGCAGCGCGTCCAGCGCCGGATCGTCCAGCGGGGTCTCCGGATAGTGCGGCGCGTAACCGGCCGCGAGCAGAAGGGAGTTGCGGTCGCGCACCGGTACGTCCAGGTGCTCGGCGAGCCGCAGCACCATCTCCTCGCTCGGCCGGGAGCGGCCCGTCTCGATGAAGCTGATGTGCCGCGCCGACGACCCCGCCCGCAACGCCAGCTCCAGCTGACTCACCCGGCGCTGCTCCCGCCAGCCGCGCAGCAGCGGGCCGACTCCCTGGTCGGCGGCGGAGACACCGCCCCGCGTAGCGGCGGACACGCTGACGGACCCGGAGGTGTACGCGGCGCTGGTCATGCCCCCGACGGTAGTCGATGTCCCGCCCATGGGTCGATGCGCGGCCGTGCGGCCGAATGCCGACCTCGTGGCCCGCCCGGGACCCGCCTGACCAGGGACGGGAGAGCGGGACTGTGGCACGCTGAGGAGTCCCGGACACCATGGAAGGAGTGCGGCCATGCCCCTCGAACCGCTGTCGCAGAAGGACGTGGAGGACCGGCTCTCGGAACTGCCCGGCTGGTCCCTGGACGGAGACAGAATCACCCGCTCCTACCGGCTGGCATCGCACTTCGCCGCGGCCGCCCTGGTCGTGCACATCGCCCAGGTGCAGGACGAGCTGGACCACCACTCGGACCTCACGCTCGGCTACGACACCGTGTCCCTCGCCGTGAACACGCACAGCGTGGGCGGCGCCGTCACCGAGAAGGACTTCGAGCTGGCCAACCGGGTGGAGGAGTTGACCACGGGGCACGGCGCGAGGTGAGCACGCTGGTCTTCGACTACGACGAGGAAGCCGAGCGGTACGACGTACTGAGGGGCGGCGAACCCCGCGCCGCGGCGGCAGCCGACGCCGTCCTCGGGCTGATTCCCGACGGCACCGGCACCCTCCTGGACCTCGCCTGCGGCACCGGCACCGTGACCCGCCGGCTCGCGACGGCAGGTCTCGACGTGACGGGCGCCGACGCCGCGTACGGAATGCTGCGCAGGGCCGCCGAGCGTGTCCCGGGCCGTGTCGTGCTCGCCGACGCCCGTCAACTCCCTCTTCCGGACGGCTCGTTCGACGCCGTTTCGGCGATCTGGCTGCTGCACCTCCTGGACGACGCGGAACAGGTCGTCGCCGAGGCGGCCCGGGTGCTGCGCCCCGGCGGCACCTTCGTGACGACCGTCGACAAGGCCGCCTCGCACGACGTGGGCAGCGACATCGACGCCGTGATGGCCCCGCGCCCCCGCCGCGTCGCCCGGGACCGCTCCGACCTCGTGGCCTCGTACGCCGGACGGCACGCGCTGCTGCCCGTGGGAGGGGCGAGCTTCCGCGGGTGCGGTCAGGGCCGGACCCCGGTACGGGCGGCGGCCGACGTGCGCCGCGGCTGGTACACGCTGCTGCGGCCCGGCGAACCGCTCACCGAGCAGCTCGCGACCCGTCTGGAACAGCTCCCGGACCAGCATGTCCCGCGTCCGGAACCGGAGTTCAAGCTCCGGGCGTACCGGAAGCCGAGCCTTCTCCAGGGACAGGGACAGGGACAGGGGCCAGGGCAGGGACAGCGGTAGGGAGAGGGGCAGGGGCCGACCGGCGGGTGAAGTCCATGACCCAGTTGGTCAGCCACGACTTCTCGCCGTCCACCGAGAACGCCTGCTCCCAGCGAGCCGTGGTCTGCGAGATCCCCGACCACACGAACCGCACCCGCACGTCCTTGCCTTCGTGCGTGTCGTCCCCGTGGAACTCACCGCGCCCGTCGGTGAATTCGCCGGTCACGGGCGGGAACAACCGCCCGCTGCGACTGCTGGACCAGTTCAGTGACCACAGCCCGGTCTCCCGGTCGCGCAGCCGCAGGGTCAGCCCCTTCCACCCCTGACCGGGCACATCCATCTCGTCGATGTTGCCGGCTCCGTCGAACACACTCCAGCACCGGTTCGTCGCGGAGAACTCCTCCCAGTCGCTGCCGGGATCCAGGAAGTCGGTGCGGCGGCGGTGGGCGACGTCCCACTCGCCGACGAAGAAGTCGAAGTCGTGCGGCGTGCTCATCAGCGGTCTCCCGTCGTGCCCTCGGGAAGGCAGTCGGCCAGATAGGCGTCGAGGTCGGGGGCGTCGGGCACGAGCATGTGCCGTACCCAGGCGTCGCGTTCGTGCAGGATCGGCGGCAGTTCCCAGACACAGCCGATCCACGGCCGGTCCAGGGTGATGAAGTGCGTGGGCGCGCGGTCCGGGCAGCCCAGCACGGGCTGACCCGCGGCGGCGGCCCTGAAGTGCAGCACGTTGTCCCACACCCAGCTGTACGCGTTGAGATACGCGCCGTCGTCACCGCCCCGGTGCAGCACCACGAACGTGGCGGGCGGTGTGCCGTCCGCCTCCGGGAGCAGCTTGGGCAGCATCGCGTACGCCGCCTTTTCCACGTCGGGCGCGATCCCCGCCGGGTCGGCGGTGACGTGGTAGCGCTTGATCCGGCGGCCCGCCACCTCGATGGGCGGCAGCACGGTCAGCAGTTTCTCGCCGAAGTTCGCGGAGTTCGCGGAGGTCTTCGCGGTCTTGGAGATCTCGGAGGTCCTGGAGTGCTGGGAGTTCTTGGAGTTCTTGAGGTCCACGGAGGTCATGGGAGGAAGCTAGGTCCGCTTCACTGACATCTTCTGTCAGTGGAGCCTGGCATTCTGAGGCGATGAAGTCGGCCCGCCTCGTCTCGATCCTCCTGCTGCTCCAGACCCGGGGCCGGATGACCGCCGCCGCCCTCGCCGAGGAGCTGGAGGTCTCGGTGCGCACGGTCTACCGGGACGTCGAGGCGCTGAGCGAGGCCGGTGTCCCGCTGTACGGCGACGCGGGTCACGCGGGCGGCTACCGGCTCCTCGACGGCTACCGCACCCGCCTGACCGGTCTCACCGCGGGCGAGGCCGAGGCACTGTTCCTCGCGGGCGTGCCGGGACCGGCCGCCGAGCTGGGACTCGGTCCGCTGCTGGCCGCCGCCCAGCTCAAGGTGCGTGCCGCGCTGCCGCGGGAGCTGCGCGAGCACGCCGACCGCGTCAGCGGCCGTTTCCACCTGGACGCGCCCGGCTGGTACGCGGACACCGGCGAAGGGGCCGCCCCGTACCTCCCGGCCGTCGCCGACGCGGTCTGGAACAGCAGGGTCCTGTACGTCCTGTACCGCCGCTGGCGCGAGCCGACCGACGTACGGCGCCGCCTGGAACCGTACGGGCTGGTTCTCAAAGCCGGTCGCTGGTACGTCGTGGCGGGGCCGGGACCGCGTACGTTCCGGGTCGATCAGATCCTCGAACTGGGCACGTCCGACGAGGAGTTCGCCCGTCCGGAGGGGTTCGACCTCGGCGCGTACTGGGCCGGGTACCAGCGGGACTTCCACGACCGCTTGCACCGGGCCGAAGCGGTGGTCCGGCTCGCCCCCGGCGCCCGCCTCACCGGCCCGGCGGCTGACGTGGTGCGGGCCAACGGCCGTACGGACGAGGAGGGTTGGATTCAGGCCACCGTCCCCATCGAGTCCGTCGAGCACGCCCACGCCGAGTTCCTGCGGCTGGGGACGGACATCGAGGTGCTGGAACCGGCCGAGTTGCGCGCGCGGATCGCGGACACGGTCGCCGCGCTGGCCCGCACGTACGGGGCATAGAGAGCGCTTGCCGAAAGGCGGCAACTCCCGTGTCCCCAGTGGCGACTGAGGTAGCAGAACCCGTCTGCCCCCTCCCAGGGAGGTACCTCACCGTGCAGCACCCGCATCGCAGACGCAGCAGGACCCGTCTCCTCCTCTCCACCGTGCTCGCCGGCGCCCTCGCCGCCGCCGGGCTCACCACGCTCACCGCCACCCCGGCCCAGGCCGCGACCGCCCGCCAGGCCGAGAAGCTCGACCGGGGCGTCGTCAGCGTCCACACCGACGCGGGCAACCTGGTCAGCTGGCGCTGGCTCGGCACCGACCCGAACGACGTGTCGTTCAACGTCTACCGGGCGGGTACGAAGGTCAACTCGACCCCGGTCACCGGCTCGACGAACTACTTCCACTCCGCGGGGCCCGCCCAGGCCGACTACACGGTCCGCGCGGTCGTGGGCGGTGTCGAACAGGCCGACTCCGTGCACGCGATCCAGTTCCGCACCGGCTACAAGGACGTCCCCATCAGCCCGCCCGCCGGTGGCACGACCCCCGACGGTGTCGCGTACACCTACGAGGCCAACGACGCCTCGGTGGGCGACCTCGACGGCGACGGCGCCCTCGACTTCGTACTGAAGTGGCAGCCCACCAACGCCAAGGACAACTCCCAGTCCGGCTACACCGGCAACACCATCATCGACGGGGTCAAGCTCGACGGCACCCGCCTGTGGCGCATCGACCTCGGCCGGAACATCCGCTCGGGCGCGCACTACACGCAGTTCCAGGTGTACGACTACGACGGCGACGGCAAGGCCGAGGTGGCCGCGAAGACCGCCGACGCCACGGTCGACGGAACGGGCGCGGTCATCGGCAGCTCCTCCGCCGACCACCGCAACTCCAGCGGCTATGTCCTGACCGGCCCCGAGTACCTGACCATGTTCAACGGCCAGACGGGCAAGGCGATGGGGACGGTCGACTACGTCCCGGCGCGCGGCACGGTCTCCTCGTGGGGCGACTCGTACGGCAACCGCGTGGACCGGTTCCTCGCCGGCACCGCCTACCTGGACGGCGCCCGGCCCTCGCTCATCATGGCGCGCGGCTACTACACGCGCTCGGTGATCGCGGCCTGGGACTGGCGGGGCGGCGCGTTCACCCGCCGCTGGACCTTCGACACCAACTCGTCGACGAACACCGGCAAGGGCTTCGACGGCCAGGGCTCGCACAGTCTGTCCGTCGGGGACGTCGACAACGACGGCAAGGACGAGATCGTCTACGGGGCGATGGCCGTCGACGACAACGGCAACGGGCTGTGGACCACGAAGACCGGGCACGGCGATGCCCAGCACCTGGGCGACCTGGACCCGGGCACCTCGGGCCTGGAGTACTTCAAGGTCTCCGAATCCACCTCCCAGCCCGCCGAGTTGTACATCAACCCGGCGAGCGGTGCGATCCGCTGGCAGCTCGCCGCCTGCTGCGACAACGGCAGGGGAGTGGCCGGGGACGTCTACGCGGGCAACGACGGCGCCGAGGTGTGGTCCGCGTCCGACACGAACATCCGTGACGAGGCGGGCGCCACCAAGGGCCGCGAACCGTCCTCCGTCAACTTCCTGTCCTGGTGGGACGGGGACACCACACGCGAACTCCTGGACGGCACCCACATCGACAAGTACGGCACGTCGTCGGACACCCGCCTGCTGACGGGCGCCTCGGTCCACTCCAACAACGGCACCAAGGCGACGCCGGCCCTCTCGGGCGACCTCTTCGGTGACTGGCGCGAGGAGGTCGTCTGGGCGACCAGCGACAACACGGCCCTGCGGATCTACTCGACCCCGGCCGAGACCACCACGAAGATCACGACCCTGCTCCACGACACGATGTACCGCACGGGCATCGCCTGGCAGAACACCGCCTACAACCAGCCGCCGCACCCCAGCTTCTACATCGGCAACGGCATGCCGACGGCACCGCGGCCGACGATCTACACCCCGTGACCCGCTGACACGGGCCCCGGAGACGGGACGAGGGGCGGCCGTCCGAGCGCGCGGGACGGCCGCCCCACTCATGTCCCCCCGGCTGCGCCTCACTCATGAACTCGGGCTGCGCCTCACCCTTGCTCGGGGCTGCGCCCCACTCTTGCCCCGGCTACCTGGTTCGGTAGGCGCGGAGGAAGGTCCGTACCCCCTCGACGACGAGTGGCCGGACGCGGGTGTCCTCGGCGGCGTTCGCGGAACCGAGCCTGTCCAGCGCGACGCCGAAGGTCAGCGCGATGAACTGGTCGGCCGCGAGCCGGGGGTCGGGGACATCGAGCAGCCCGGCCGCGGCGAAGGCGGCGAACCGCTCGGCGATCGCCTCGTCGGGGGTGTCGGCCATCGAGTTGTAGCCCCGGTGCGGCAGGTGACCGGATTCCGACCGGACCAGCCGTTGCAGCGTCGCGTACTCCGTCGAGCCCAGCATGTCGGTCGCGATGCGCATCGAGAACGTGACCAGCGCGTCCTCCAGCTCGGCGGCCTCGGTGAGGGGGGCGAGGGTGTCGTCGAGGGTGCGCCGGATCGTGGTGATCATCGACTCGCCGATGGCGTCGACGACCGCCTGCAGCAGCGTCTGCTTGTCGCCGAAGTAGTCATAGACCGTCCGCTTGGACACCTCGGCCCGCGCGGCGACCGCGTCGACGCTGGACCGGTCGAAGCCGTCGGCGAGGAACAGTTCCCGGGCCGCCGCGAGGATGGCGGCCCGCTTCCGCGCGGACCCCTCGCGCAGGGTCTTCGTGGGTGTCTTCGTGGTCGGCATGGGCTCATCCTAACCGAACTACACTGCACGGTGTAGTGTAGTTTCGGGTTCATGGCGGGCCGCTCCGTCCGAGCGGGGCCCGGCAATGACGGAAAGGACGTCCATGACCGCAACGCTCGATTCCCCGGTCCGCATCGGAAAGGCCGCTGTCTGGGCCCTCGGCATGCTGGCAGTCGCCACCGGTGCCCTGGAGTCGGTGGTGACGCCGACGCTCCCGCTCCTCCAACGCGAACTGCGCATGAGCCCCGCCGAAGGGGCGTTACTCAGCATCGTGCTCCTCATCACCGGCGCGCTCGTCACACCGGTCGCCGGCAAGTTCGGCGACCGCTACGGCGGAAAACGGGTGCTGATATGGCTGATGGCGATCGTCTCGACCGGCGGCCTGGTGTCCGCCCTGGCGCCGAACCTGCCGGTGCTGCTGCTCGGTCAGGTACTGCAGGGCGCGATGGTGGGCGCGCTGCCCCTGTCGTTCATCCTGGTGCGCGAACACCTCCCCGTGGGAGAGGCGAAGGTGGCGATCGGGGTGGTCAGCGGGCTGTTCGTGGGCGGCGGAATGGCGGGAACGCTGTCGGCCGGGCCCGTGGCCGAAGGGCTGTCCCGGCACTGGATGTTCGCCCTGCCGACCTTCGCGGTCATCGGGGCCACCGTCCTGGTGAACAGGCTGATGCCGCACGATCCGCCGAGCCGGTCGGGCGACACCCGGGTCGACTGGCCCGGCCTGACTCTCCTGAGCGGCACGCTGGTCACGCTCATGCTCGTGCTCGCCCTCGCGCCCGACATCGCCTCGCAGCCACTCGTGCTCGGCGGCCTCGTCGTGGCCCTGGCCGCCTTCGTGACCGGATGGACGGCCGTGGAGCGCCAAGCGGCCTCGCCGATGGTCGATCTGCGCATGCTGGCACGGCCCGCGGTGTGGAAGTCGTGCGTGCTGACCTTCGTGATCTGCGTCGGTACCGCGGTGCCGGTCTACCTCGTCCCGCAACTGTTCGCGGTCCCCTCCGGTGAGTACGGCTTCGGGGCCAGTGCCACCGAGATCGGCTTCTTCCTGCTGCCCGGCGCCGTGGCCGCGTCGCTGGCCGGGCCGCTCGGCGGGATCGGGGCCCGGCGTTTCGGCTCGCGTGCCGTGGTCACCACCGGGATCGCCCTCATGGTCGTCGCCCTGATCGCCCTGGCGGCCGTGCACACCGAGATCTGGCACCTCGTCATAGGCAAGCTGCTGATCGCGTTCGCCAACGGCCTGTGCGTCACCGCGATGGTGACCAACACCGCCACCTCCGTCGACCAGGGCGACACCGGCATCGCCACCAGTCTGGTCCTGGTGACTCGCGTGCTCGGCTTCGCCGTGGGCGTGCAGGTCAGCGGTGCGATCCTCACCGCCGCCACCCCCTCCGGGTCGGACGTCCCGGCCGAATCGGCCTTCGTCACCGGCTTCGTCATGGCCGGTGTCGTCACGGCGCTGGCCCTCCTCGTCGCCCGCACCATGAGCAAAGGAGCCAAGGAATGACCGACATCGATCCGCCGAGGGGCATCCGCACCACGCCTAGGCGCACGGTCCTGATATCCGGGGCCAGCATCGCGGGGCCCGCCCTCGCGTTCTGGCTGAACCGCTACGGATTCGAGGTCACGGTGGTCGAGAAGGCGGGCGCGCTGCGCGGCGGTGGTTACCCCGTCGACGTACGCGGCACCGCGTGCGAGGTCGTCCGGAGGATGGGAATCCTGCCGCGGCTGCGGGACGCGCACATCGACCTGCGCCGGCTGACCTTCCTCGACGGGGACGGCGGCGAGGTGGCCTCGGTCGCCCCGCACACCGTCACCGGCGGTGTCGCGGGACGGGATCTGGAGATCCGGCGCGGGGACCTGACCGACGCTCTCCACACGGCCGTCCGTGACGACGTGGAGTTCCTGTTCGACGACTCCATGGACACCCTCGACCAGTCGTCCGGCCACGGGGTCGACGTCACCTTCCGAGGGGGCGGCAGACGTACGTTCGACATGGTGTTCGGCGCGGACGGTCTGCACTCACGCACCCGCGAGTTCCTGTTCGGCCCCGAGGAGCAGTTCCACCGGTACCTCGGCTACTGCTTCGCCGGATTCACCATGCGCAACACCTTCGGGCTCTCCCACGAGCTCACGATGTGGAACACCCCGGGCAGGGCCGCGGCGCTCTACGCCGTGGGCGGCGACGACGAGGTGCACGCCTTCCTGAACTTCGCCCACCCGGTACCGCCGTTCGACGCGTTCCGCGACCCGTCGGCCCAACGGGACCTGGTCGCCGCGGTCTTCGCCGACGCGGGATGGGAGGTCCCGGGGATGCTCGCCGCGATGCGCGACGCGGACGACCTGTTCTTCGACGCGGTCAGCCAGATCCGCATGCCCCGCTGGTCCAGCGGCCGGGTCGCGCTGGTGGGCGACGCCGCGTACGCGCCCTCGTTCCTCACCGGACAGGGCTCCAGCCTCGCGCTCGTCGGCGCGTACATGCTCGCCGGTTCCCTGGCCGGGCGGGACCACACGGAGGGCTTCGCCGCCTACGAGCAGGACACCCGTGCGTTCGTGACCGCGAACCAGGACCAGGTCGGCGAGGGCGACGCCGCACTCTTCCCGACCACCGCCCGGGCCCTGGACCAGCGCAACGCCATGCTGCGCAAGCTCAGTGCCATGCCCTCCGCGGAGGAACGACCGGCCCACTCGGCCCTCACCCTGCCCGACTTCGCGCCCGTGGCGTAAGCCCCGACCCGGGCACAAGGAGGGCGCGGGCCCCATCGGGTCCGCGCCCTCCCGTTCGTCCGGCCCGGGGGTCAGGTCACCGAGCAGGACTGGTCGCCGAGCTCGAACGCCGTCGGCTTGCTGTTCGTGCCCGACCAGCTGCCCGTGAAGCCGAAGCTCACGGACGAACCGGCCGCGACGTTCGCGTTCCAGCTCACGTTCTTCGTTGTGACGGCCGCTCCGGATTGGGTCTGCTCGGCATTCCACGCCTGGGTGACGTTCTGCCCGTCGGCGAAGGACCAGCCGAGGGTCCAGCCGGCCCAGGCACTCGTGCCCGTGTTGGCGAGCTGGACGTCCGCCTGGAAGCCGCCCGACCACTGGTTGGTGATCTTGTATGTGACGGCGCAGGCGCCGGTCGGCGTCGGATCCGTACCGCCGCCGCCGTCACCGCCGCCCGCGTCGGACGAGTCGCCGTAGACGACCCCGCGCCCGTTCGTCGACACGTACACCCGCCCGTAGACACGCGGATCGCCGGTGATCGCCGCGCCCGTCCAGCCCCATTGGTGGGCGTCGTCGTTGATACGGGTCCAGGTCGCGCCCTTGTCCGTGGAGCGGAAGATGCCGCGCACACCGCCGATCTTCGCGCTCGTGTAGAGCGTCTGGTACGAGGCGCCGGCCGCCGCCTTGCCGAAGCCGATGGTGTCCGCCTGCTCGACACCCGACAGCTTGGTGAAGGTCGCGCCGGAGTCCGTGGAGTGCCACAGCCCGTACGCCCCGTCGCTCGCGCCGCCCGCCAGCCAGACGTCACCCTTCGTCCCGGGCAGCGCCTTGAACCGTACGCTGTCGCCGCTCGGCAGTCCGGTCGCCGCAGAGGCGGTGAAGGTCGCGCCGCCGTCCGAACTGACGTAGAACTTCCCGGACTTGAAGCCGTAGAAGGTCTTCGGGTCGACCCGGTCCGACTCCACGATCGCGCCCGCCGGGATGCCGCTCGACGCCGACCACGACGTACCGAACCCGGTCGCGTAGTGCACGCCCGCACCCGCCGGACTCCACACGAAGCGGCTCCCGTCGGAGGCCGCCGCGACCGTGCCGCCGCCGCTCACACCCGAAGGGTCCGTGCCCGCGAACCAGTTGGCGCCGTTGTCCGTCGAGAACGCCACGTGCGGACCAGAGTCGAGATTGCCGGCCCGCACCACGATGCCAGGGTTGGACTCCGCGAAGTCGAGGCTCGTCGTGCTGGTGAAGTTCGGCGAGGTGAACATCATCGACGGGACCTTGGTGAGGTCCGTGTGCCGGAAGCCGCCGATGTCGCCCAGTGCGCTGAGAAGTCGGGCGCCGCCGGACGGGGGAGCGGCCAGGTCGTTCACGGCCGTCTCCTCCAGGCCCTGCACCATCGGCTTGATGGTGAACTGGCCGCCGCTGTCCCACTGGCCCAGGTTCTCGGTGCCGTAGATCGTCGCGCCCGTCCCGTACATCATGCGGGCCGAGTTGAACGGGTCGATCTCCAACGCCTCGGTCATCCAGCCGAGTTTGGGCGTCTGCTCGGGCGGCGACGGATTGGCTCCCCAGGTCAGCCAGGGCGAGGACGACACATCCATGGTGAAGCGGTTCGAGCGGTTCGGGTACGACGTGTAGTCCCAGGCCTTCGTCCAGGTGCCGCCGCTGTCCGTGGAGCGGAAGATTTGGGTGTCCGGCCACCAGGAGCTGTACGCGGTCGCCATCACGGTGCCCGGCTTCTGCCGGTCGACGGTCAGCCCGCTGAAGCCGTAGTAGGTGTCGGCCTCCGCGACCGGACTGATGTCCGTCCAGGTACCGGTCGCCGTCGTGTACCGCCACAGCCGGCCCTTGCCGCCGTCGTACGGCCCGCCCTTGTCGCTGTACGCGAGATACAGGTAGCCGTTCGTCGCGTCCAGCACGCCCTTGTGGGCCAGGTATCCGGTGGGCTGCCCGGCGATCCGGGACCAGGTCGCGCCCGCGTCGGTCGAGCGGTAGACCGCGTTGTCCTTGTCGGCGACCCCGACATAGATGGTCCTGGTGGCATCGGTGCCCGTGCTGCTCGACTCGTCGAAGGTGACCCAGGCGATGCCCTGGTTGTCGGAGGCGTACCCGCTCGTGTCGGTCGGATCCTGCACGTAGTTCCCGACGTTCGGGAAGCTCGTCACCTGCGACCAGGAGGCGCCCGAGTCCGTGGACCGCCACAGGCCCTTGCCGCTCGGCGCGCCCAGATACAGCACGCTGTTCCGGTGGGGGTCGACAGCGAGCCGTTCGCCCATGCCGCGCCCGGGCATGTTGCCGCCCAGTTTGAACGGGAGGTCGGCCTTCAGCCAGGTCGCGCCCCGGTCCGAGGATCTGAGCACGGCCCCGTTACCCGGGTCCCAGCTGTTCGTGTACGTGCCGACGGCGGCGTACACCTTGCTGGGCGCGACGGCGTCGGAGGCGAGGCTCACGACACCGGTGTGCCCCCAGCGGTCCCAGCCGACCGAGTCGAGCAGCGGCGTCCAGGTCTTCGACGCCTCCTGCCAGCGGTAGGCGCCGCCGATGTCGGTGCGGGCGTACGCGAGGTTCTTCTCGGACCGGTTGAAGACGATCCCGGGGACGAAGCCGCCCCCGTCGACGCGCGCGTTCTTCCAGGTGTACGTGTCGGCGGCGATGGACACCGCCGGGCCCTTCTCGACGGGCTGCGCGGCCAGCGCGCCGGGCGTACCGGCGAGCAGCCCGGCGGCGAGCCCGAGCACAGCGGTCAGGACGAAGGTTCTTCGCACAACGACCCTCTCCTTGCGTGGGGGGAGGTTGGTATCGGGGTGGGGGGAGACGCGAAAGGTCGGGCGGCCCCCAGTGCGGGTGGGGACCGCCCACGGCACGTTCTGTCACGACCCGAGCCCCGTCTCTTTTAGGGGCGCGGGGAACTGCGCGACCAGCCACGACGAAGCCGCAGCCGACGTACCGACCTTCCCGCGGAGCGTTTCAGCGGGGGCTATTCGAGAAGCTCCGCGTATGAGCCCATGGCAAGGGCGATGTCCGCCTGGGCCCAGAACCGGTGATATGTGAAGGACGGCGCGGCCCCACCGGCCAGGTACGCCTCGATCTTCGACCAGGCCGGGTCGTCCTCGTAGAACGACCGGATCGAGTCGAACGTCGACGACGAGTTGATCGCGTCGCCGTTGGGCATCTTGCCGGTCCACGCGCTCGGCACGTACACGGCGTCGTCGAACCGGTTGTAGTCGGCGCGCGTCTCCGGGACGGCCACGCCCAGCGCGTCCTGGTTGTTCGCCCACATACCGTCGAGCAGCGCCTTCGCCGTGGTCCTCGCCTCGGTGTCACCGGACCGGTCGGCGTAGTACGTCAGCGTCTTGGCGTACGCGGCCGCCACGCCCACGTCGTTCGTGTAGTCGGCGACGGTGACGTGAAGTCCCGTGTTGGCACCGGGACTCGACGCGTTCCAGGTGTCCGGCTTGCCCGACCACTGGAGGGTGCTCGGGATCCGGAAGGTGCCGTCCGGGTTGACCGTGGTGTGGGCCAGCGCCCAGTCGACCCACTTGTCGAGGACGAGCTTGGCGTCCGCGTTCCCTGTCTGCTGGTAGTACTCGGCGACCCGCTCCATCGACCACGCCTGGAAGCCGAACCACTGGTTGGACGGCGGGTCGTGGTAGACGGGCTTCTCGTCGTAGTACATGCCGTAGAAGGTCGGCGTCCCGGAGGGCGGTGTCGCGTAGCGGCCCTGCCAGCTGTTGGTCGCGCCGCCCGCGATGGCACCCTCACTGGACTGCAGCCAGCGGTAGAACTCCAGCTGCCGGCCCAGGGACTTGGCCCAGTCCGCCTGTCCTGTGGCCGACTTGGGCTTCAGATCGGAGTAACTGCTGAGCGCGTACGCGGCCAGCGGGTTCTGGTAGCCGCCGTGGGTGTGGCTCGAGCCGATGCGCCAGGCCCACCCGGCCGAGGCGTCGGTCGCGCCACCCCACGCGTAGTACCAGTTCAGCAGGTAGTGCGAGGCGTCCTTGCCGGTGCCTGCCGGGCAGGTCGACGGCCCTACGCAGTTGCCGATCTTCTTGAAGTACTTGTCGTACATCGAGTAGCGGAGATAGTCGCCCATCTTCGCGGCCTTGCCGACGGTCGTCGACACCTCGGCGCCCTTGCCCTGCGCCTCGGCCCAGATGTCAGCCCAGTACGCGGCCTGGACGGCACGCGCGTCGGCGTCAGGAGCGTTGGTGAACTTCCACTGCCTGGCGTAGGAAGCGTCCTTGGTGAACAGGTCCAGGTACCCGTTCGTGCCGCCGTACTTGAAGGCGTCACAGGTCGGCTGCGGCACCGTCTCCCACACCGACTCCTGCGCACCGCGCTGGAAGGTGTTGATGTAGGACGGGCCGGTGTCGGCCGGGCCCGCCTCGCACTTGCCCGGGGAGTTGCCGTACCCGTAGACGTTGTCCACGTCCTGCAGCCAGTGCATGCCGTACACGTCGTCCGTGCCGTACGCGCTCTTCAGCTCGGCCGCGATCGGGTCAGGACCGACGGAGACCCCCGAGTCGAGCTGCGCCGGGTACTCGTTCGGCGTGTCCAGCTCGGGTGCGTACGTCGCCGGCTTCGAGGCGTTGTAGAACGAGTTGGTCGGCTGGTCGGCGTGCGTGGGGATCATGAACTTCTCCATGATGTCCCAGGCCCCGTTGAACTTCGTCCAGTCGCCCGTGACCTTGCCGTACATGGCCTGCAGCCACAGCAGATAGCTGTACGCCTCCGAGGTCGTCTCATGGCCGTGGTCGGGCGCCTCGACGATCAGCGTCTCCACCGAGTGGTACGGGATGCCCTCCGGCGAGAAGTAGCCGTTCGCCGGGTTGGTGATCTTCCCGTAGAGATCCAGGAAGCGGGCGTCGTACTCCTTCGACGCGGCGAGCTGGGTGACGGTCACCGAGGCCTTCGCGTGCCCGGTGGCCGTCGAGTCGAAGACGGCCGAACCGGTGCCGGTCGCGTTGGCCGTGACGGTCACCTTCTGCGCCGTGGCCCAGTTCGACGGGGTGAAGGTCAGTGACGCCCCGCCGGTGACGGACAGTCCCGTGTTGCCGCTCGCGCGAGTGGTCGTCACGCTCACGTTCGCCGACGGCTGGGTCGAGAGCTTCACGTCGTACGTGCCCGTCTTGCCCTGCTGGACGCCGAGTTGGGTCGGCGAGACCACCACGGCGGGACCCGAGGCGACCGTGATGCCGACCGGCGTCGACTCCGCCGAAGCGCCCAGGCTGTCGTAGGCCTTCGCGAGCAACGAATGACTGCCCACGGTCAAGCCAGTGGCCGAGAGCGAGTACGGCGAGCTGGTGTCGGTGCCCAGCAGTGTCGTGTCGTCGTAGAACTCGACCTTGCTGATCGTGGCGCCGTCCGCCGCCGCGGCGGTCGCGGCGAGCGGGACCGCCGTGCCCTGGGAGTAGACGGCACCCGCCGCGGGGCTGGTCAGCACGGTGATCGGCGGCTGGTGGGCGCCGGCGCAGGTCGTGCCGTTGATCGCGAAGGAGGTCGGTGCGGCATTGGTGCCGCTGTACGTGAACTGGGCGCCGGTCGTGACGGCCGCCCCGACCGCGATCGTCCCGTTCCAGGAGGCGTTCTGCGCGGTGACCGTCTTCCCGGACTGCGACCAGGTGCCGCTCCAGCCGCTGCTGAGCTGTTGGTTGCCCGTGTAGCCGTACGTGAGGGTCCAGCCGTTGATGGCCTCCGTGCCGCGGTTGGTGAGCGTGAGCTCGGCGGTGAAACCGGAGCCCCAATCGTTGGTCCTGTAGTCGACGCTGCACTGAACAGCCGCCGCCTGTGCAGGAGTTGTACCGGTCGTCAGCATGGTCAGCGGAAGTGCGAGGGCCGCCACCACGGCGGTCCACATCCGCCGCGCACGGCGTCTGCGTCTGAGTGCCATGTTCTGGTTCCTCTCCTTGCGGCTCGGAGACGGGGGGAGGAGCAACAAGCCTTGAACCAGTGGGAGCGCTCCCATATTGGAGAGAGGGGTGCAAGGGGTCAAGGTGCTTGAAGAGTCGAAATGATTCGATAGATCAAGAGTGCAACTCCTCTGTCGTTTACCAACACTTGGCGCTACCTTCGTCCGCACCAGTGGGAGCGGTTCCATCAGTCGACGCGTCGGTGACGGCGCGACCGAACTGCAAGGAGTCGCTCATGCGACACCCCCCGCGTTCACCTTTTTCAGTGGTCGGCGCCAACGCACTCCTTCATCGGCCGCGTCGTGACGTGCTTCGAGACGTGCTTCGACGTGAGCACTTTCCTGCCCGGTCCGGACCCGGAACACCTGGGGCCGTGCCATCGGGCGGGCTCTGCTCTCCCCTCACGACGGCACTTCCACGTCGTTCGGCATCGGGCCGCGCGAGCCTGCGCGCGCCCTCGACGAATAGGACACCCCGCACATGAGCCGTACCAGAACTGCACTTCTCGCGGCGCTGGCGCTGGTCGCCGGCACCGCGGGCGCCGCCGTCGCGGCAGCACCCCCGGACGCCGGCGTGGCCGCCGTCCCCTGCACCGTGGAGTACAAGGTGCAGAACCAGTGGGACACGGGCTTCACCACCTCGGTGACGGTCACCAACAACAGCGCGGCGAAGACCAGTTGGGCCGTGAAGTGGTCGTACGCCGGCAACCAGAAGGTCACCAGCGGCTGGAACGCCAAGCTCAGCCAGAGCGGCACCGCAGTCACCGCGGCCAACGAGAGCTACAACGGCGCGCTCGGGACCGGGAGTTCGGTCAGCTTCGGCTTCAACGGCACCTACAGCGGCACCAACGCGCTGCCCACCACCTTCACCCTCGACGGTGTGACCTGCAACGTCGACGACGGAGGCACGGACCCCACCGACCCGACCGATCCGGGAACGGGCAGCAGGGTCGACAACCCGTACGCGGGCGCCAAGGTGTACGTGAACCCGGAGTGGAAGGCGAAGGCCACCGCCGAGACCGGCGGCAGCCGCATCGCCAACCAGCCGACCGGCGTGTGGCTCGACCGGATCGCCGCGATCAACGGCGTGAACGGCGGCATGGGCCTGCGCGCCCACCTGGACGCGGCACTGGCGCAGAAGGGCTCGGACGAACTGGTCGTCCAGCTCGTCATCTACAACCTGCCCGGCCGTGACTGCGCCGCACTGGCCTCGAACGGTGAGCTGGGCCCGACGGAGATCGACAAGTACAAGACCCAGTACATCGACCCGATCGCGGCGATCCTCGCCGACACCAAGTACGCCGGTCTGCGCATCGTGACCACCGTCGAGATCGACTCCCTGCCGAACCTCGTCACCAACGTCTCGCCCCGCGCCACCGCCACCGCCAACTGCGACACCATGAAGGCGAACGGCAACTACGTGAAGGGCGTCGGCTACGCGCTGAACAAGCTCGGCGACGTGCCCAACGTCTACAACTACGTGGACGCCGGACACCACGGCTGGCTCGGCTGGGACGACAACTTCGCACCCTCCGCCGCGCTCTTCAAGGAGGCCGCCTCCGCCGAGGGCGCGACCGTCGCCGACGTGCACGGCTTCATCGTGAACACGGCCAACTACAGCGCCACGAAGGAGGCCAACTTCACGATCAACGACTCGGTCAACGGGACGTCGGTGCGCCTGTCGAAGTGGATCGACTGGAACCGGTACGTCGACGAGCAGTCGTACGCGCAGGCCATGCGTACCCAGCTGGTCTCGATCGGCTTCCCCTCCGGCATCGGCATGCTGATCGACACCTCCCGCAACGGCTGGGGCGGCACGGCACGGCCCACCGGACCCGGGGCGACGACCACCGTGGACACCTATGTCGACGGGGGCCGCTACGACCGGCGCATCCACCTCGGCAACTGGTGCAACCAGTCCGGTGCGGGCCTCGGCGAGCGGCCGCAGGCGGCGCCGGCGACCGGGATCGACGCCTACGTGTGGATGAAGCCGCCGGGCGAGTCGGACGGGTCGAGCACCGCGATCCCCAACGACGAGGGCAAGGGCTTCGACCGGATGTGCGACCCCACGTACACCGGCAACCCGCGGAACAACAACAACATGTCCGGGGCGCTGGCGAACGCGCCGCTGTCCGGGCACTGGTTCTCCGCGCAGTTCCAGGAGCTCATGAAGAACGCGTATCCCGCTCTGTGACCTGCGCTTTTCGCTCGGTCACCTGAAAGATCCAAAGAATGCGCCGTTCCCCGCGCCCCTTATGGGGCGCGGGGAACTGTTGCTGTTTCGGCAAGGTGAGTGGCTGTTCTGGGGAGGGGTGGCGCAGGCTGGGGCGTACCCGAACGAGAGGCTCGCAGCCATGGCGCACGGTCACGAACAGCACGACGGCAACGGTCACGGCCACGGTCACACCCACATCGACTTCGCCGAGATGCTCCCCATGCTGGAGCAGGAGGCAGAGCTGTTCTCTCCGCTCTACACGCAGGCGGCGAGCTGGCTGCGGGAGATGCGGCCCGATCCCGAGCTGATCGTGGACGCGGGCAGCGGCCCCGGTGTCATCTCCTGTCTGCTCGCCGACACCTTTCCGGCGGCCCGGGTCATCGCCGTCGACGGCGAGGAGCCCCTCCTGGAGCGGGCCCGCGAACGCGCCGCCGAGCGGGGGATCGCCGACCGCTTCGGCACGCTGCGGGCCGAGCTGGGCGACGGGCTCGGCGACCTGGAGTACCCGGCCGACCTCCTGTGGGCCAGCCGGTCCCTGCACCACGTCGGCGACCAGCGCGGCGCCCTCGCCGGCTTCGTCGACCGGCTCGCGCCGGGCGGGACCCTCGCACTGCTGGAGGGCGGCCTGCCCTCGCGCTACCTCCCGCGCGACTTCGGCATCGGCCGTCCCGGACTGCACGCCCGGATGGACGCGATCGAGCAGGAGTGGTTCGCCCGGATGCGGGCCGAGCTGCCCGGCGCCGTCGTCGAGGACGTCGAGGACTGGCCGGCCCTGCTGTCCGCGGTCGGCCTGCGCCACACCGGAACCCGCACCTTCCTGCTCGACGTCCCCGCCCCCGCCTCCGACGAGGCCCGTGCCTTCGTCGCCACCTCCCTCGGCCACCGCCGTGAGGGACTCGCCGAAGGACTGGACGCCGACGACCGCGCCACCCTCGACCGGCTCCTCGACCCGGAGGACAAGGCGAGCGTCTTCCACCGGCCGGACGTGTTCGTACTGACGGCGCTGACGCTGTACGTCGGGGTGAAGCCGTAGTGGCGCCAGCCCAAGTGCCGCCGTTCTGAAGGCTGTTGACATCGAGTGCGCTCCAAGTGATGGACTCCGGGCGGTTGGTCGAACTCGGCCTGGCCGAACATGACTTGGGGGAAGACATGATCGACTCACCGGTTGCGCTCATCACCGGCGGCGGCAGCGGTATCGGGGCCGCGGTGGCCCGGCAACTGCTCGACGCGGGACACCGGGTGACCGTGACGGGGCGCGGGGAGGAGCGGCTGCGCGGGTTCGCCGGGCAACTCGGCAAACCCGACGGGCTGTTGACCTTCCCGGGCGACGCGGCCGACTACGGCCACGTCCAGGCCGCGGTCGAGGCGACGGTGCGGAAGTTCGGGCGGCTCGACACCGTCGTCGCCAACGCGGGATACGCCACGCACGACACCGTCGCCGAGGGCGATCCGGCCGGGTGGCGGGACATGGTGCTGACCAACGTGCTCGGACCCGCGCTGCTGATCCGGGCGTCGATCGACCGGTTGAAGGAGACCCGCGGGCGGATCGTGCTCATCGGCAGCGTGGCCGGGCACATCCACACCCCCGGCAACATCTACGGGGCGACGAAGTGGGCCGTGACCGGGCTCGCCGAGAACACCCGCCGCCAGGTCACCGAGTACGGCGTGGGAGTGACGCTGATCTCCCCGGGCCGGGTGGAGACCCCGTTCTGGGACAGCTACGGCAGCCTGCCGCCCGGGCATCTGCTCACCTCGGACCAGCTCGCGGAGTCGGTCGTCTGGGCGATCCGGCAGCCGGCCGGGGTGGACGTCAACACCGTGGTCGTACGGCCGACCGGCCAGCCCGTCTGACCAGGCCTTCTGGCCAGCCCGCCCGACCGGGCCTTCTGGCCGGGCAGAACGCGACGAAGCCGCCGCCCGAGTGATACGGGCGGCGGCTTCGTCATGTCGTACGCCGGTGCGGCACCTGGGCCGGCCGGTCAGGTGTCGTCAGTCGTTGACCGTCGCCGGGTCGGACCCCAGTCGGCGGTCCTCGTTGAGGGCGGTGATCGCGGCGATGTCCTCGGCGTCGAGGGTGAAGCCGAAGACGTCGATGTTCTCCTTGATCCGGGACGGGGTCACGGACTTGGGGATCACCACGTTGCCCAGCTGGAGGTGCCAGCGCAGGACGACCTGGGCGGGCGTACGGTCGTGCTTGCGGGCGATGGCCACGATGGCCGGGACCTCCAGGAGGCCCTTGCCCTGGCCGAGCGGGGACCAGGCCTCGGTGGCGATGCCGTGCGCCGCGTGGAACTCACGGGACGCGGACTGCTGAAGGTGCGGGTGCAGCTCGATCTGGTTGACGACCGGGACGACGGACGTCGCGTCGATCAGCTTCTCCAGGTACTCCGGGTGGAAGTTGGAGACACCGATGGACTTGGCACGGCCGTCCGCGTGCAGCTTCTCGAAGGCCTTGTACGTGTCGACGTACTTGCCCCGGTCCGGCATCGGCCAGTGGATGAGGTACAGGTCGACATGGTCGAGGCCGAGCTTCTCCAGGGACTCGTCGAAGGCGCGCAGCGTCGAGTCGTACCCCTGGTCGGCGTTCCAGAGCTTGGTGGTGACGAAGAGGTCCTCGCGGGCGATGCCGGAGGAGGCGAGGCCCTTGCCGGTGCCCACTTCGTTGCCGTAGATCGCGGCGGTGTCGATGCTGCGGTACCCGGCCTCCAGCGCGGTGGAGACGGCTCGCTCGGCCTCGTCGTCCGGCACCTGCCAGACACCGAAGCCCAGCTGGGGCATCTCGACGCCGTTGTTCAGGATGATCGGGGGGACCTTGCTCACGAGCTTTCGATTCCTTACGTCGTCGGGTGGTACTCCATCGTCAACGATCACGGGCCGTCGTGCATTCCTGTCCCGTGCGTTCGCCGGTCGAAAGGGGGACCGGAAGGGAGTTCGGCCGGGAAAGTACCCACTACGGCAGGTCCGAACCATTGATCGGGTCCCCTCGCGCTACGAGGGGACCCGTCACGGCGAGGGGGCGTCGGCCCGGGCGGCCGTCGCCGCGCCCAGATACGCCTCCCGCACCTGACGGTCGGCACGCACCTCGGTGGGGGTGCCCTCGGCCAGCACCCGGCCCAGGTCGAGTACGACGACCCGGGTGGACAGTTCCATGACGAAGGCGACGTCGTGCTCGACGAGGAGGACCGCGCAACCCTCCTGTTCGGACAACCGCCGTACGACGGAAGCCAGTTTACGGCTCTCGTCGGCCGTCGTCCCGGCGGCGGGTTCGTCCAGCAGCAGCACCCGGGGCGGGTCCGCGACGGCACGGGCCAGCTCCACCGTGCGGGCCCGGCCCACCGGGAGGGCGGCGGCGTAGGTGTCGCCGAGGCCGTCGAGCCCACAGGTGCGCAGGACCTCTGCGGCCCTGGCCCGGCGCTCCCTCTCGTACGTACGCCGGGCCGGTGCGCCCAGCAGGTCGGCCGCGAGTCCGCCTCCGCCGCCGCGCCACTCCTGGGCCACCACCAGGTTGTCGGCCACGGTGAGCTGCCCGAACAGCTGCTGGCGCTGGAACGTACGGCGCATTCCGTGGCGGGCGCGCCAGACGGGGGAACGACGGGTGACGTCCGTCCCGTCGAGGTGGACGCGGCCCTCGTCGGGGCGGCGGATGCCGGACAGCACGTCGAAGAGGGTGGTCTTGCCGGCGCCGTTGGGGCCGATGAGCCCGCAGATCTCGCCGGGGCGAAGGGACAGGCTCACGTCGTCGAGCGCCCGGACGCCGCCGAATCGGACGCCGACGCGGTCGGCGCGCAGGACGGGGTCCCCCGTGCTCGTCATGGGCGGCCCGCTCCCTCGCTCGTGGGCGGAGCCGCCGGCCCCACCGGTGGTCCGGGCGCCGTCCGCGGGACCGGCCCGGAGGCCGTCCCGGGCCTGGCCGCCAGCCCCAGATAGGCCTCCGTCAGCCGGTCCGCCTCCACGGCCGAACGCGGGCCGCACCACGTCACACGCCCCTGCGCCACGTACGCGACCGTGTCCGCGACCTCCAGCACCTCGGTCGCCTTCTCCTCCACGAGGAGCAGGGCCGTCCCGTGGGCGCGGAGCTCGGTGAGGAGGCGGAAGACCTCCTCTACGACGCGGGGCGCGAGGCCGAGGGACGGTTCGTCCGCGATCAGGACCTTCGGGGGGCGCTGGAGGAGCGGGGCGAGCGCGAGCATCTGCTGTTCCCCGCCCGAGAGGGCTCCGGCGGGCACCCCGCGCCGCCCGGCGAGGCCGGGGAAACGCTCGTACACGGCCTCGCGTGCGTCCCGTCCGTCCCGGCCGCTCAGATACAGGGCGAGGTTCTCCTCGATGGTGAGGGCCGGGAAGATGCCCCGTCCCTCCGGCGCCAGGACGACTCCGGCGCGTGATCGGCGTACGGCTCCGTCCCTCGTGGCGTCGCGTCCCGCCACGTACACCCGGCCGCCGAGCGGAGCCACGAGACCCGCGGCGACCCGGCACGTCGTCGACTTGCCGGCCCCGTTCGGGCCGAGCAGCGCGAGGATCTCGCCGGGGCGTACGGCGAGGTCCACCCCGTGCAGCACGGGCGCGCCGTCGTATCCGGCACGGATGCCGCACAGGCGCAGGGCCGGTGCGGGTGTGGGCGCGTGTGCGGGTTCGGGCGGTTCGCCGGGGGAGTCGGGCGGCGGGCCCGCCTGTCCGGCGACGGTCGCGCCGGACGCCGGTTCCGCCGATGGCGCGTCCGCCGATGCCGCGTAGGCCGACTTCGCGTCGGCCTGCGCCGCACCGGCCTGCGCCCCTCTCGCCACCCCCGCCAGCCGTCGCCGGTGCAGCCGGGCCGGGATCGCCGCGCAGTATCCGTCCGGGTCGTTCGCCAGGGCCAGGCCCGCCAGGCCGAACAGGACCACCGGGAGGTGTACGGACTCGGTGACGTAGTCCGAGAGGAGGTGCGGTACGAGGGCGTACACCAGCCCGGCGACCACCGCGAACTGCGGGCGCCGCAGGCCGGCCGCGACGACCACCGCCAGCCAGACCAGTCCCGTCATCGCGGTGAAGTCGGTGGCGGTGACACGGGTGTTGTAGGAGGCGTACATGACGCCGCCGAAGCCCGCGAGACCGGCGGACAGCGTGAACAGCGTGAGCTTGGTGCGGACGACCGACACCCCGGAGGCCATCGCCGCCGCGGGCGCCGAGCGCACCGCGAGCATCGCCCGGCCCGACGCCGAGTTCCGCAGCGCGCTCAGTGCGGTGACGGCGGCGGTGACCAGCACGGTCAGCGCGACCCCGAGCGCCCGGTCGTCGCCCAGGTCCACCGGACCGAGGACCGGCCGGGGGATCGCCCACCCGGTGTCGCCGTTGCGCAACCACCCGATCTGGAAAAGGACTTGATCGGCGAGAAAGGCGAGCGCGAGGGTCGCCAGCGCGAGCGAGCGGCCACCGAGCCGCAGCGCGGGCAGGGCCACCAGCGCGCCGAGCACGGCCGCCGCGCAGGTCCCCACGGCAGCCGCCGCCACGAACGGCCAGCCATGGCTCATCAGCAGCCCCGCCACCAGCGCAGCCCCGGTCACGAACGTGGCCTGCGCGAGCGACACCATCGCGCCGAGCCCCGTCACCACCGTGAAGGACACGAACACCAGGGACAGGGCGAGCCCTTGGGCGAGGAGACCGCTCCAGAAAGGGGTCGTGACCGTGTAGAAGGACACCGCGAGCAGCACGGCGGCCACCGTCCACGGGCCCCACCGCCGCAGCCGGGAGCGACCCGCCAGATAGTCGACCGGCGGCGGGTCCACCGCCGCCGTGCCCGCCGTCCGCCTGCGCCGCGTCAACAGCAGCAGTCCGGCGAAGAGGATCAGGAAGGGCACGGCGGTGCGGAACCCGGTGATCCGCTCGGCGAAGTCCGCGTACCCGGCGACCAGGTTCTGCAGCACCCCGAGCCCGAGCCCGCCCACGAACGCCAGCGGTACGGATACGAAGCGGCCGAGCACCGCGGCCGTCGCCGAGACGAAGAGGAAAAGGGTGAAGTCGTGGGCGGACAGCCCGAGAAGAGGCGTGGCCAGTACGCCCGCCAGCCCCGCGAGCCCCGACGACAGCATCCACGCGATCGACGACAGCCGGTCCGCGCTCAGCCCCCGCAGCTCCACCAGCGAGCGGTTGTCGACGGCCGCCCTGAGCTGCAGTCCCAGCGGGGTGTGCCGCATCAGGACCCACAGGCCGAGGGCCACCACGGCCGTCGCGGCCCAGATGATCAGCTGGTCGGAGTCGACGCCGACGCCGTCGACCGGCTGCCAGGACTTGGCGGGGCTGGGCCCGACCCCCGGCAGCCCGAACTGGTTCTCGGCCGGTTTCACGGACGTGCCCGCGTCCTGGAGCAGCTCGACGATCCACAGCCCCAGCGCGGGCAGCGCCACCAACAGGCCGATGGTGGCGACGATCTGGGCCGTCTCACCGACCCGCGCCAGCTTGCGGAACATCAGCCGGTCGAGGCCCCAGCCGAGCGCGGGGGCCAGTACGCACACCAGCAGCACCGCCGTGGGGACGGCCGGCCGGCCGAACCCCGAGTGCAGTTCGTAGAAGGCGAGGGCGCACAGATAGGCGGTGGCGCCGTGCGCGAAGTTGAACAGGCCCGACGCCGAGTAGGAGAGCACCAGGCCGGTGGCGAGCAGCGCGTACAGCGCGCCCGACACCAGTCCGCTCAGTACGAACCCGAGAAGGTCGGCCATGCCGGGTCCCCTACTTGAAGGGAATCGGCGGATAGCACTTGAACGGCGCCGACACCACGTACTCGCCGCCCTTGAGCTGGACGAGCGCCCCGCAGCCGAACGACTCCTTCTGGCCCTGCCGTTCGGCCCGGTCGCCGACCAGCGTTCCGGTGTCCGCGAACCCGTCCGCCGCCTTCTGGAAGGACGACACGGTCAGGTCCTTGCCGGCCTTCTCGGCGATGGCGAGGAAGAGATCGGCCGACATGTAGCCGGTCATCATGTGCATGTTGAGAGGCACATCCTTGCCCGCGGCCTTCCTGATGTCCTTCCCGAACCGCGCCATCGCCGCACTCCGCTGCTCGAACGGCTGGAACGACGTCAGGACGTGCACCCCTTCGAGCGCCTTCCTCGTCGCGCTCTCGGCGAGCAGCCCCGGGTCGTAGTCGGTCGGATCGGTGAGCACACCGCGGTACCCCGTCCGCTTGACCGCCGTGAACAGCCCGATGTTGTACGGGGTCTGCATCACGGAGACGATCGCGTCGGGAGCCTTGCCGCCGTCGCTGCGCAGGATCTCCTTGGTGTACGCCGACCAGTCGCTCGGGACGGCCGCCGCGGGCACCGACGGTTCGGCGTAGGTGACCTCGAACCCGGCCGACTCGAAGCTCTGCCGGTAGGTGCGGATGCCGAACTTCCCCGCGTCGCTGTCGTTCGCGATGATCGCCACGCTGCGGCCCCCGGCGCCGCCCATCACCTGTTCGAGGCCCTCGGGCCAGGTCTGCGAGATGGTGCCACCCGGCATCGGCACCATGCAGCCGCCGAAACCGTAGATGTACGACGGCCCGCAGAAGGAGGGCAGCGTGCCCCAGCCGAAGGTGGGCACCCGCTGTTCCTGCAGGAAGTCCGCGCCGGAGAACGTCGTCGAACTCATCGGCGCGATCGCGAACACCTTGTCCCGCTGGACGAGTTCGCGGGCCGCCGCCAGGTTCCGTGACGGGTCCTGGCCGTCGTCCTCCGCGCCCAGGTAGTCGATCTCCCGTCCGTGCACGCCGCCTTCCGCGTTGGCGCGGTCGAAACGGGCCTTCGCGCCCAGGTCGGTGTCCTTCTTCGAGTAGCCGCTCGCCGTTGTCATCGAGACGATGCCGCCGACCCTGATGTCGGTGTCGGTGACCCCGCGTACGGAGTCCCCGGCTTTCGAAGTGCCGCCGGACGATGCCGAGTTGCAGGCGCCGGTCAGCAGCAGCGCGGTTGCGGCCACCGCTGCGGCGATGGTGCGGGTCGGTCGCGACACGGTCGGCCCCCTCCGTCGGGTGACCGAAATGATCCGTGGGATCTGACGGGCCGTCAATATGTGGCGCGCCTATATGTGACGTACCGTCAGGTCACGTGTCGGGTGCGGGCAGGTGCGGGCTGAGCGCGCCCCGCGGCGGAGCCGCAGATTGACACGGCCCCGCGCCCCTTACGGGCCGCTACGCGCGGTACAGGGCCTCGACCTCCGCCGCGTACGCGTTCTCGATCGCCTTGCGCTTCAGCTTCAGGGACGGGGTCAGCAGGCCGTGTTCCTCGGTGAACTGGTGGGCCAGTATCCGGAAGGTGCGGATCGACTCGGCCTGGGAGACCAGGGTGTTCGCGGCGACCACGGCCCGCCGTACCTCGGTCTCCAGGTCGGGGTCCCGCACCAGCTCCGCGGGGGTGAGCTTTGCCTTGCCCCGCATCTGCAGCCAGTGGTCGACGGCCTCCCCGTCGAGCGTGACGAGCGCCGCGATGTACGGCCGGTCGTTGCCGACCACGATGCACTGCGCGACGAGCGGATGGTCGCGCACCCGCTCCTCCAGCACCCCCGGCGAGACACTCTTGCCGCCGGAGGTCACCAGGATCTCCTTCTTGCGCCCGGTGATGGTGAGGTAGCCGTCCTCGTCGAGCGCGCCGATGTCGCCGGTGGCCAGCCAGCCGTCGTGCAGGGACGCGTCGGTGGCCTTCGGGTCGTTGAGGTAGCCCTGGAAGACGTTGTCGCCGTGCAGCCAGATCTCGCCGTCGTCCGCGATGTGCACGGTCGTGCCCGGGATGGGCTGGCCGACGGTCCCGTACCGGGTGCGCTCGGGCGGGTTGGCGGTCGCCGCGGCCGTGGACTCGGTGAGCCCGTACCCCTCGTAGATCTGCACGCCGGCGCCCGCGAAGAACAGGCCGAGGCGCCGGTCCATCGCGGAACCGCCCGACATCGCGTGCCGTACCCGGCCGCCCATCGCGCTACGGATCTTGGAGTAGACGAGCTTCTCGAAGAGCTGGTGCTGCATCCGCAGCGCAGCCGAGGGCCCCGGGCCGATGCCCCACGCCTTCGCCTCCACCGCGTCCGCGTAGCGCACCGCGACCTCGACGGCCTTCTCGAACGGGCCGCCCTTGCCCTCCTTCTCGGCCTTCCGGCGGGCCGCGTTGAAGACCTTCTCGAAGATGTACGGCACGGCCAGGAAGAACGTCGGCTGGAACGCGGCCAGGTCGGGCAGCAGGGCCGCCGCGTTGAGCTGCGGCTGATGGCCGAACTTGACCTTCCCCCGGACGGCGGCGACCTGCACCATGCGCCCGAAGACGTGCGCGAGGGGGAGGAACAGCAGGGTGGCCGCCTCGTCGCCGCGCTTGGAGTGGAAGAGCGGCTCCCAGCGCTCGATCGCCGTGTCCGTCTCGAACATGAAGTTGGCGTGCGAGAGGACACAGCCCTTGGGGCGGCCGGTGGTGCCGGACGTGTAGATGATCGTCGCCGTCGACTCCGGGGTGACCGCGCGACGGTGCCGGTGCACCACCTCGTCGTCGATGTGGCCGCCCGCCTCGTACAGCTCCTGCACGGCGCCCACGTCGAGCTGCCACAGCTTGTGCAGCGTCGGCAGCCGGTCGATGACCGTGGCGATCGTCATCGCGTGGTCCTCGTGCTCCACCATCGCCGCCGACACCTGCGCGTCGTGCAGCATCCAGAAGACCTGCTCGGCCGACGAGGTGGGATAGATCGGCACGACCTGCGCGCCGATCGACCACAGCGCGTAGTCGAAGAGGGTCCACTCGTAGCGCGTACGGGACATGATCGCGACCCGGTCGCCGAAGCGGACACCGTGGGCCAGCAGTCCCTTCGCCAGCGCGAGGACCTCGTCACGGAACTCGGCGGACGTCACGTCCCGCCACCTGCCGTGCTCGTCCTTGCGGCCCAGCGCGATGTAGAGGGGGTCCTCCTGGGCATACTCGAAGACGGCATCGGCCAGGCCGCCCACCGGCGGTGCCGACGCCAGGGGAGGGTTGGTGAACTCGCTCAATCCCCACTCCTTGTGTGCTCCGCAGGCGGTGAAAGCTACCCCACGTGACGCTGCCGCGGGAGGGGCCGTGAATCGGGCCCGGGCGGGATGTACGCACTGGTCAACCCCTGAAATCCGGCCACAAGGGGGGAGGGCGGGACAGAATCCTTACTCTTCCGTAAGTTTCGGTTCCGTAATCTCCACGGAATCTGTACGGGGCGCTTACCGGGGTCCGGGCGCGCTCGGCGCCTTCGCGGGGTGCAGCCGACGGCCGGATGGATCTGCGGGCCGGTGAGGGCCGGCCGCGCCCCGCGGCGGAGCCGCACATGTCACAGCCCGCGCCCCGTTACGGGGCCCGGTGCAGGCGGTCGCCTGCCGTGAGGATCGAGGCGGCCAGGGCGTCCGCCGCGCCCCGGGCCGCCGTGTGGCGTCTGCCGTGGAGCAGGACGAACTCCACCTCGCCGAGTTCCGGCAGGCCCGCGCGGTCGGGGACGCGGACGAGCCCCGGCGGGATCAGGCCCCGCGAGTGCGCCATCACACCGAGCCCCGCGCGGGCCGCCGCGATGAGCCCGTTGAGGCTGCCGCTGGTGCACGCGATGCGCCAGGACCGGCCCTGGCGCTCCAGGGCCTCCAGGGCCAGGGCCCGGCTGATGCCCGGCGGCGGGTACACGATCAGCGGGACCGGACGGTCGGGATCCAGCCGCAGGCGCTCCCCGCCGATCCAGACCATGCGGTCGTGCCAGACCAGTTCGCCGCGCGGGTCCTCCGGGCGGCGCTTGGCCAGTACCAGGTCGAGTTTCCCCTCGGCGAGCTGCTCGTGGAGGGTGCCCGAGAGCTCGACCGTCAGCTCCAGGTCGACCTCGGGATGGTCGTGCCGGAACCCCTCCAGGATCTCGGTCAGCCGGGTGAGGACGAAGTCCTCCGAGGCGCCGAAGCGCAGCCGGCCGCGCAGCCGTGTGCCGCTGAAGAACGCCGCCGCCTGCTCGTGCGCCTCCAGGATCCGGCGCGCGAACCCGAGCATCGCCTCGCCGTCCTCCGTCAGTTCCACGGAGTGGGTGTCCCGGGTGAACAGCTGCCGCCCCGCGGTGGCCTCCAGGCGCCGCACATGCTGGCTGACCGTGGACTGCCGCAGCCCGAGCCGCCGGGCCGCCTGCGTGAAGCTCAGCGTTTGGGCCACGGCGAGGAAGGTACGCAGTTGCGAGGGGTCGTACACCGGCCCGAGGCTACCGGGTCATCGTGTTTCGTGATGACAGTCAGAGCGGTGTACCGGATTCCCGATCAAGGGCCGGAGGAGGACGATGGAGAGGGCACGCACCGTCGGGAAACCGCCGACACGACCCAGCACCGTCAGCGCCCCCAGCACCATCGGAGCACCGTGAAACGCCTGAAGTGGCCGTCCTGGCTGCCGATAGACCCGTACATCCTGCTGCTGCTCGGCACGGTCGGTCTCGCCGCCCTGCTGCCCGCCCGGGGCACCGGTGCGGAGGTCGCCTCCGGCGCCTCCACCGCGGCGATCGCCTTCCTCTTCTTCCTCTACGGGGCGCGTCTGTCCACCCGCGAGGCGATGGACGGCGTACGGCACTGGCGGTTGCACCTCACGGTCCTGGCCTGCACGTTCGTGCTCTTCCCGCTGCTGGGGCTGGCGACCCGCGGCCTCGAACCGGTGCTCCTGGACCACTCCCTCCACACCGGACTGCTCTTCCTGACCCTCGTCCCCTCGACGGTCCAGTCGTCCATCGCCTTCACCTCCATGGCGCGCGGCAACGTGCCCGCCGCGATCTGCGCGGGCTCCTTCTCCTCCCTGGTGGGCATCGTGCTCACCCCGCTGCTCGCCGCGGCGCTCCTCGGCTCCACCGGCGGCGGCTTCTCCGCGGACTCGCTCCTGAAGATCGTGCTCCAGCTGCTGGTGCCGTTCCTCGCCGGACAACTGCTGCGCCGCTGGATCGGCGGCTTCGTCGCACGCCACAAGAAGGTCCTCGGTCACGTGGACCGCGGCTCGATCCTGCTCGTCGTCTACACCGCCTTCAGCGAGGGCATGGTGCAGGGCATCTGGCACCAGGTCAGCCCGCTGCGCCTGGGCGGACTGCTCGCCGTCGAGGTCGTGCTGCTCGCGGTGATGCTGGCGGTGACCTGGTACGGCTCCAAGGCCCTCGGCTTCGGCCGGGAGGACCGCATCGCCATCCAGTTCGCCGGCTCGAAGAAGTCCCTGGCGTCCGGACTGCCCATGGCGAGCGTGCTGTTCGGCGCCCACGCCTCACTGGCCGTGCTGCCGCTGATGCTCTTCCACCAGATGCAGCTCATGGTCTGCGCGGTCATCGCCAAGCGCCGCTCCCGCGACCCCGAGCCGCAGCCGTCCCTCAGCCCGGACCCAGCCGGAGCGTCACGAATCGCGGTCGGTACAGGGACACGTTCCGGCTGAGGTTGGCCTGCGCCGTCACCCCGCCGTTCGTGTCCAGCCAGTTGACGTCGTAGCTCAGCACGAGCCTGCCCCGGCTGATCGCGGGATGGACCTGCGGGTTGTACGCGGCCACGCCCGCCCCCCGCTCCGGCAGCGGCGGGCTGAAGCCCTTGCCGGGCCCGTGCCAGGGCCCGGTGGGGGAGCACGCCCAGTACGAGGTGACGGTCGTCAGCCCCTCGGCGCCCGCCGCCATCGTGAACAGGACGTACGTCCCCTTGTCGCGGGCCACCGTGAAGGCGCTGCCCACTCCCTCGCGCCCGCCGTCGCCGAGCACGGGCTTCATGTGCGAGGGGATGGTCCAGCGCTCACCGTCCCAGTACTGCCACGCGTCCGGGTCCGCGAGCCGGCCCCGGGGCACGCGCGCGACGTACGCGTTCGACGCGGGCCGGGACGCGGCCCGCGCGTCGTCACCGCCGAACACGTACGTCCAGTCGTCGTCGTGGGTCAGCGCGGTCGTGCCGAACAGCACCCGCCGCGCCGGATCCCGGACCTTCTGCTGGTCGAGGATCCGCGTGATGCCTTCGAGCCGCAGATCGGGCAGCGACAGCGTGGCGACCTCGGTGGCGGTGGGCACCCCGTAGATCCACGGGTACGCGCCGGTCGTACGGGTCCACAGCACGACCCGTACGACCTGCTCGGACGAGCCGGGGGAGCGGGGCTCGACGCGTGCCGCCACCGGCCAGCGCCACTGCCCGGGCGCCGGGTCGGCGAACAGGGGAGCGGGGAGCGTGCGTCGCAGCCGCCCGTCCTCCATGACCACGGCCGAGTTGCGCACCAGCGGCGCGGTCGTGTCCCGCCAGGCGTAGGACTCGCCCGCCGGGTTCGGCGGCCGGTGCACCTGACCCAGATAGGTGTCCGAGAACAGCCAGAGCACCCGCCCGTCCGGCAGCCGCACCGAGTGCGTGCCGTCGCCGCCGGTCCAGTCGTCGGCCCGCGAGGCGTCGTCCCCGTACCGCGCGAACGCGTCCGTGACGTCGGTGTTCGCGTCCCACGAAGCGACCGTACGGGCCCGGCATCCGGCGTCCCCGCTGTCGTCCTCGGGGACGGCCGTGAGCAGCACGGCCCCGAGGACCAGAGCCAGGAGCAGACCCAGCCCGGTCCCCGTGCGCTGTCGTGCTCGTGCGTCGTCGGGCACGCCTGGGACGTTAGTGGCCGGCGCTCACCCGGTCCATGGGCAGCCACAGGACGGCGTCTCCGGTCACCGCCTCGTCCGCGGTGCGCACAGCGGCCAGTTCGGCGTCGCTCAGCGCCCGGTCCCAGACCCGGACGTCGTCGAGGGCGCCGGTGAGGTGCGCGCGGCTGTCGAGCTTCTGGCCGACGTGCACCCCGAAGGGCGAGTTGCGGCTCACCGATCCGGGTACGTCCGCCACCGTTCCGGCCGCCGTCCCGTCGATGAACAGCGTCAGCCGACCCGCGCCCCGGCGCAGCGCCAGATGGTGCCACTGCCCGTCGTTGTACGCGCCGGTCGTGCGCACGGACGCGGACCGGGGGGCGCTCGCGCCGTCCCTGGTGGTGATCAGACCCTGGACCCGGTTGTTCGCGGGCTCGCCGCGCAGCCACACCTGCGGCTGGGTGGAGCCGACCCCGCCCATCCACAGGAACGGCTGCTCACCCGTCGTGGCCGTGTAGCGGAACCACAGCGACGCGGTGAAGTCCTTGCTCCCGAGCGGCAGTCCGGCCCGGTAGGGCAGGCGTACGGCGTCGTCGGCGCCGTCGAAGGCGAGGGCGCCGCCGAACTTGCCGTCCGTCTCCCGCGCGCCGCCGAGGACCGCCGCGCCGGGTGCGCGCGGGGCGAGGTCGGGGGTGGTCGGGTCGGGGCCGCGGCGCGGGGCCAGCCAGTCCTCGGTGAACCGTGCGAAACGGATCTCGTCGCGGGCGTCCACGGCGCCGCCCTCGTACAGCAGGCCCGCCGTACCGGCGCCGATGCCGACCAGGTCGGAGTAGCCGGACCAGTCCGTCGTGACCACCGTGCCGCGGTCGACGCTGTCCCAGGTGCGCCCGTTGTCGTAGGAGGAGCGGATCATCATCGTGCGGCGGCGGTCCGGATCGCCGGGGCAGGCGAGCAGGATCCGGTCGCCCAGCCGGAGCGTGGAGCCCTGGACCTGCGGTGTGTAGAGGTCGGGCAGAGCCTTGAAGCGCGAGGTGAAGCTGTCGCCGCCGTCGGTGCTGAACGCCTGGGTGCGGTGGCCGAGATCGGTGCCGTCCTGCTCGCGTCCGCTGACGAGGACCGTGCCGTCGGCGCGCTCGGTGACGGTCATCTCGGACGGCTTCTGCCGGAACGTGCCGTCGTCCGCGATCGGCCAGGAGTCCGTCGCCCCGATCCGCCAGTGGTCGCTGCCGTCGTCGCTGACGATGAGCGCCGCGTGGTTGGCGCTGACGCGGCTGCCGTCCCACGTCTCGGTGTTGACGGCGAAGACGAGGCGCCCCGGGTGCTTGCCACGGGTCAGCTGGATGCCGTGCACCGGACCGGTCGCGTACCAGGAGTTCCAGTGCGCGGGCAGGATCTGGTCGCTGAGGTCGCGGGGCTCGGACCAGGTGAGGCCGTCGTCGTCGCTGTGCTGCATGTGCGGGGTGCGGTCGCACGGCACCGCGCAGTTGCCGCCGTCCGTACGGCCCGTGTTGTACGTCTCGGCCAGCACGATCCGGCCGGTCCCGCGGTCCACGATCGGGGCGGGGTTGCCGTGGGTGTCGCCCGCGCCCTCGTCGATGACCTGGAGCGGGCCCCAGGTACGGCCGCCGTCGGTGGAGCGCTTGAGCACGATGTCTATGTCGCCCGCGTCGCTGCAGTCGTTCGTCCGGCCCTCGGCGAACGCCAGCAGGGTGCCCTTGGTGGTCTTCACGACGGCCGGGATCCGGAAGCAGGCGTATCCGGGATCCTGGGAGGCCTTGAACAGCACCTGCTGCTCGAACGAGGCGGTCTCGCCGGGTTCGGCGGCCGGCAGGGCGTGTCCGGTGCCCGGCAGCGCGAGCAGCGCGGTGACGGCGAGCACCGCTGTCAGGGCGGTCCTCAAGGGGCTTCTCAGAGGGCTTCTCAGGCAGGTTCCTCTTCGTCCGGTACGGCCTGCGGAGCGGACGGTGCGTTCGGCGGAGCGGAGAGTTCGGGGGAGTGCGCGAAGACTTGACGGCATGGTGCGACCTGCCCTTCATGCGTCTGGACATCTGGACATCCCACGTCCAACGTGCGCGCCCCAGAGGCTACTTTGGCTCTCCGGCACCTCACAAGAAGCGTGCGCGGGCCGTGGCCGACGGAGTTCCCTCCGTCGCAGCAGTGGCAGTGGCAGGAGCAGGGTTCAGGGGGCCGGGGCCTCGGCCGCGCCCTTGCGGCAGATGAGGGCGTCGGGGTCGTTCGCGGGCACCTGGAGGGTGTAGCCGTCCGGGCAGGCGGTGCCGGGCTCCCCCTTCTCCCCCTTGTCGCCCTTCTCTCCCCTGGGGCCGGTGTCACCTCGGGTGCCCTGGTAGCCCTGATACCCCTGAGCGCCGTCGGGCCCAGGAGGCCCCGCGGGTCCGTCGGACCCGTTCGCGCCGTCGCTCCCGTCCGCGCCGTCGGTGCCCGGCGAACCCCGCTCCCCAGGCTGCCCGGGCTGCCCGGAGGGTCCCGGCGAACCCGTCGGTCCCGGCGGCCCGGCCTCACCGCGCGACCCGCGGTCCCCGCCCGGCCCGGCTGCTCCGTCGTTCCCGGCCGCGCCGCCGGCCCCGGTCGCGCCCCGCTCGCCCCTGGCGCCCGGCCGGCCGTGGGCCGCGGTCGGCACCCGCACCCGGTCGAGCAGGTCGTCCACCGCGTCGGAGGGGTCGGGGGCCGCCGGGGTGCCGCCGCCGGCCTCGACCTGGGCGCGCAGCGCGCGCACGTCCTGTGCCAGTGTCGACACGGCGTCGCCCCGCCGGGCCGTCTCGGCGCGCAGCTCGTCGGCCCTGCGGTCACCGGCGTCGATCCGCGCCCACAGGATCACGGCGACGCCGCTGAGGGCGATCAGCACGCACACGAGGAAAATGCCGCGCCAGCGCACGGCGAGCACCCGCTGGATCCGGGTCACGGTGCTCCTCCGAGTCGGTGGATGTCGAGCCGCAGGCGGGCGATCTCCGACTGGTCGGCGGTGTGCATCGTCGCCAACTCGTCGATACGGGTGTCGCGTTCGACGACCTGACGCTCAAGGCGGTCGCGCTCGGACTGGAGTTTTTCGGTCAGGCTCGAATAGCCGTTCAGGGCGTTCTCGCCCCGCTTCCCCAGGTATGCCACGAGGGCCGCGCCCAGCACGCCCGCACAAGCGAGTAACGAGCCGAGCAGGGTGGTGCCTGCATCCAAGTATCCGCCTCCTACCTGGACGACGGGCCACGCTCGGGCCCGTCGAGTCAGTCAGGAGAACGATGCGGGGCCCGCCGGGGCACGCGCCCGTCACAGCGATACGTCCGGATGGGTGCTGAGGGGGCGTCAGTTCCGCCTGTACCACCGCCCTGTGTGGTACACGGGACGGTCGGCCGGGCGTATGTGCGGAGGGGCGCGGTTGATTCAGCGCCCCGTTGGCCCGGATTTCCCCTACGGACGGCTGACGCGGGCTAACGTTCCGTCATGAACGCACCGGACATCGAGCCCCGTCTCGCCCTCGACCCCGCCCGCACCGCCCTCGTCCTCGTGGACCTGATGGACCGCATCGTCGGACTGCCCCTGGAGCCCCGCAAGGGCACCGAAGTGCTGTCCGTCGCAATGGAGTTGACCGCCGCCTTCCGCGCGGTGGGCGCGCCGGTCGTCCTCGTCCGCGTCGAGCGGCCCGGTGTGCCCGAGCAGCCGCCCGGCAGCGGGCTCGTCGCGGGGCTCGCGGCCGACGGCGACATCGAGGTGGTGAAGCGGACGATCGGCGGCTTCCAGGGCACAGGTCTGGACGAGCGGCTGCGGGACCGCGGGATCACCACGGTGGTGTTCGGCGGGATCGCCACGAACCTCGGAGTCGAGTCCACCGCCCGCGCCGCCGGTGACCTCGGCTACGACCTCGTCTTCGTCGAGGACGCCATGGCCGCCCTCACCGGCCCCGAGCACGAGGCCTCGGTGAAGCTGGACTTCCCGCGCCTGGGCACGGTGGTCACGGCCTCGGAGGTGCACTTCACCAAGGGCTGAGCCGTACATCCGCCGTACAGCGGTGAGGATTGAGGCGGGGCCCCTCCGGCGCAGGGGGCGCTCCCCGCCGGATCGGGGCCCCGCCGCCGTGCAGCGGGGAGACCGGTCAGCTCTGGGCGGCCGCGGCCTGCAGAGCGATGCGGTGCTCGCCCGCGTACACGTTCATGGAGGTGCCCCGCAGGAAACCTACGAGGGTCAGATTCGACTCGGCGGCCAGGTCCACCGCCAGCGAGGACGGCGCCGAGACCGCGGCGAGCACCGGGATGCCCGCCATGACCGCCTTCTGGGCCAGCTCGAAGGAGGCTCGCCCCGAGACCAGCAGGACCGTGCGGGACAGCGGCAGGGAGCCGTTCTGGAGAGCGCGGCCGACCAGCTTGTCGACCGCGTTGTGCCGGCCCACGTCCTCCCGGATGTCGACCAGCTCGCCCTCCTCGGTGAACAGCGCCGCCGCGTGCAGACCCCCGGTCCGGTCGAACACGCGCTGCGCCGCGCGCAGCCGGTCGGGGAGGCTCGCGAGCAGTTCGGGCCCGAGCCGTACCGGGGGAGTCGTGTCGCCGTGCGTGTCGTCGATCGTCCAGCGGGCCGTCGTACGGACCGCGTCCAGGCTGGCCTTGCCGCACAGCCCGCAGGACGACGTCGTGTACACGTTGCGTTCGAGCGTGATGTCGGGGATGACGAGCCCGGGCGCCGTCCGCACGTCCACGATGTTGTACGTGTTCGAGCCGTCCACCGTGGCGCCCGCGCAGTAGACGATGTTCAGCAGCTCGTCGGCCCGGCCCAGAACCCCCTCGCTGACCAGGAAGCCCGCCGCGAGCGCGAAGTCGTCGCCCGGGGTGCGCATCGTGATCGCGAGGGGTTTTCCGTTGAGCCGGATCTCCAGTGGTTCCTCGGCGACGAGCGTGTCCGGGCGGGTGGTGACCGCCCCGTCGCGGATGCGGATCACCTTGCGTCGTTCCGTGACTCGTCCCATGTCCTGATCAGTCCCGGTTCTGTACGTGCTGGTAGCCGAAGCGGCCCTTGATGCAGAGGTTGCCGTGGGTCACCGGGTTGTCGTGCGGCGAGGTGACCTTGACGATCTCATTGTCCTGTACGTGCAGGGTGAGATTGCAGCCCACTCCGCAATAGGCGCACACCGTGGTCGTCTCGGTCTGCGCCGACTCGTCCCACGTACCCGCCGCACGCATGTCGAACTCCGACTTGAACGAAAGTGCCCCGGTCGGGCACACCTCGATGCAGTTGCCGCAGTACACGCAGGCCGAGTCCGTGAGGGGACCGTCGTGCTCGACGGCGATGCGGGCGTCGAAGCCGCGCCCGACGACCGAGATCGCGAAGGTGTTCTGCCACTGGTCGCCGCAGGCGTCCACGCACTTGTAGCAGAGGATGCACTTGTCGTAGTCGCGCACGTAGAGGTCGTTGTCGATGCGCGGTTCCTCGTCGAGGCGGGCCGCGTCGGGGCCGAACCGGTCGGGCTTGGCCTCGTACTCCTTGAGCCAGCCCGCGACCTCGGGCGTGGTGGACAGGTCGACGGAGGACGCGAGCAGTTCCAGGACGACCTTGCGGCTGTGCCGGGCCCGCTCGGTGTCCGTGCGGACCTCCATGCCCGCCTCCGCCTTGCGGGAACAGGCCGGTACTAGGGTGCGCGCGCCCTCGACCTCCACGACGCACACCCGGCAGGCGTTCTTCGGGGTGAGGGTGTCGCCCTGGCACAGGGTCGGCACGTCCTTGCCCGCCGACCGGCAGGCGTCGAGGATCGTCGAGCCCTCCGGGGCCCGCACGGGCGCGCCGTCGATCGTGAACTCCAGCAGGCGGCGGGGGATCCCCAGCGATGTCACGGTCATTCGTACGCCCCCAGGCGGTCGATGGCGGATTCCACGGCGTTCCACGCGGTCTGTCCCAGACCGCAGATCGAGGCGTCCTTCATGGCCCGTCCCACCTCCCGCAGCAGCGTGATGTCGGCGGCGGCGTCCGCGCCGGTCCGCTCGACGATCCGGTGCAGGGCCTCCTCCTGGCGGACGGTCCCGACCCGGCACGGCACGCACTGCCCGCACGACTCGTCCCGGAAGAACTCGGCGATCCGCAGCAGCAGACGCGGCAGCGGCACGGTGTCGTCGAAGGCCAGCACGACCCCGGAGCCGAGCGTCGTGCCCGCCTCCCGCGTGCCCTCGAAGGTGAGCGGGATGTCCAGTTCGTCGGGCCGTACGAAGCCACCGGCCGCGCCGCCCAGCAGGACCGCGCGGAGACCGTCGCGTACCCCCGCCAGGTCCAGCAGCTCGCCGAGCGTGGCGCCGAACGGCAGCTCGTAGATGCCGGGCCGGTCCACACTGCCCGACACACAGAACAGCTTCGGTCCGGTGGAGGTGCCGGTGCCGATCGCCGCGTACGCCGGGGCCCCCATGGTGAGGATCGGCAGGACGTTGACCAGCGTCTCGACGTTGTTCTCGGCGGTGGGTTTGCCGAACAGGCCCTTCTCCACGGGGAAGGGCGGCTTCGACCGCGGCTCCCCTCTGTATCCCTCGATGGAGTTGAAGAGGGCGGTCTCCTCGCCGCAGATGTACGCGCCCGCGCCGCGCCGGATCTCGATGTCGAAGGCGTACCCCTGGCCGAGGATGTCGTCCCCGAGCAGGCCGCGCGCGCGTGCCTGCCCGATGGCGTGCTCCATGCGGCGCAGGGCTCGTGGGTACTCGCCGCGCAGGTAGAGGTAGCCCTTGTGCGCGCCGACCGCGTAGGCCGCGATCGTCATCGCCTCCACGAGGGAGTACGGGTCGCCCTCCATGACGACCCGGTCCTTGAAGGTGCCCGGCTCGGATTCGTCGGCGTTGCAGACCAGGTAGTGCGGGTGGTCGGGCTGGGACGCCGTGGCCTGCCATTTGCGGCCGGTGGGGAAGGCGGCGCCGCCGCGCCCGACCAGACCCGCGTCGGTGACCTCGCGGATGACCCCGGCGGGGCCGATCGCGAAGGCCTGCCGCAGGGCCGTGTAGCCGCCGTGCGCCCGGTAGTCGTCGAGCGAGGCCGGATCGACCACGCCGACCCGGTTCAGCAGCATGAGGGAGGGGTCCCCGGCCTGCGGGACCGCCAGCGCGGCGGCCGGTTCCTCGGGCGCCGAGCCGGGCGAGCTCGCCGCGAGCACGGCCCGCTCGACGGTCGCGGGCGCCGAGACGGCCGTACGCACCGGGTCCCCGGCCTTGACCGCGAGCGCGGCCGGGGCCCGTTCGCACAGGCCGAGGCAGGGGCTGCGCTCGACGCTCACCCCGCTGCCGAGGCCGAGGCGGGCCTCGACGCCCGCGCACAGTTCCGCCGAACCGGCCGCCGCGCACGCCAGGTCCGTGCACACGTGCAGGACCGTGGCGGGGCGCGGTTTCACCGAGAACATGGCGTAGAAGGTGGCGACCCCGTACGCCTCCGCCGGCGGGACCGTCAGCCGTCGGCACAGGTAGTCGAGGGCGCCCTCGCTGATCCAGCCGATCCGGTCGTTGACGGCGTGCAGCCCCGGCAACAGCAGGTCACGACGTTCCCGGGCCTCTCGCCCGCCGCGTGCCCACCTGAGGTCGGCATCGCTGCGGTCGGCGCCCTCCCACGAAGACTCCGGAGGGCCGAGCAGCGTGTCGACGGCCGCCCGTTCCTCGTCCGTCGGTTTGCTGTCACCGAAGTGCAGGTCCACTCACATCACCTCACTTGAATCGCAACCGGCAGCTTTTCGATCCGGATCGCCGACGCCTTGAACTCCGCCGTCCCCGCGATCGGGCAATTGGCCTCGATCGTCAGCTGGTTGGTGTCCACCTCGTCGGGAAAGTGCATGGTCATGAAGGCGAGGCCGGGCCGCAGCGCGGTGTCGACCCACACCGGGGCCACCACCGAACCGCGCCGCGAGGACACCTGGACCTGCTCGCCGACCACCACGCCGTAGCGCTCCGCGTCCTCCGGGCACAGCTCGACGTACTCACCGCGCCGCATCGGAGAGGCGAAACCGCCGCTCTGCACCCCGGTGTTGTAGGAGTCGAGCCGCCGCCCGGTGGTCAGCCGGATCGGGAACTGTTCGTCCGTCAGGTCGACGGGCGGATCGTGCTGGACGATCCCGAAGGGCGCGAGGCGGCCCCGCGCGGCCGGGTCGGACTCCCACAACCGGCCGTGCAGATAGGTCGGTTCGAGCCGGTCGGTCTGCGGGCAGGGCCACTGGATGCCCTGGTGCTCCGCCAGCCGCTCGTAGGTCATCCCGTAGTGGTCCGGGGACACCGACCGCAGCTCGTCCCACACCGCCTCGGAGTCCTCGTACTTCCACTCGTGCCCCATGCGGGAGGCGAGGTCGCAGAGGATGTCGATGTCCTCGCGGGCCTCGCCGGGCGGGGTGACCGCCCGCCGCACCCGCTGGACCCGCCGCTCGCTGTTGGTGGTGGTGCCCTCGGTCTCGGCCCAGCCGGCCGTCGCGGGCAGGATCACGTCCGCCAGCTCGGCCGTCCTCGTCAGGAAGATGTCCTGCACGACGAGGAAGTCCAGGGCCTTCATACGCCGTACCGCCTGCTCGCTGTCGGCCTCCGACTGCGCCGGGTTCTCCCCTATGCAGTAGACGGCCTTGAGCGAGCCCTCCTCCATGGCCTCGAACATCTCCGTCAGGTTCAGCCCGTAGTGGGGCTGGATGACGGTGTCCCACGCGGACTCGAACTTCAGCCGGGTGTCCGGGTCGAGGATGTCCTGGAAGCCGGGCAGCCGGTTGGGGATGGCGCCCATGTCGCCGCCGCCCTGTACGTTGTTCTGTCCGCGCAGGGGCTGCAACCCGGAACCGAAGCGGCCCACATGGCCCGTCAGGAGCGACAGGTTGATGAGCGCGCGGACGTTGTCCGTACCGTTGTGGTGCTCGGTGATGCCGAGCGTCCAGCACAGCTGGGCGCGCTCGGCGCGGGCGTAGGCGTGCGCCAACTCCCTTATCGCGGCGGCCGGTACGCCCGTCACCTTCTCGGCGAGCGAGAGCGTCCAGGGCTCGACGAGCTGCTTGTACTCCTCGAAGCCGGTGGTGGCCCGCTCGATGAAAGCGTCGTTCGCGAGCCCGGCTCGGATGATCTCGCGGCCGATCGCGTGCGCCATCGGGATGTCGGTGCCGACGTTCAGCCCGAGCCAGCTCTCGGCCCACTCCGCCGTGGAGGTGCGGCGCGGGTCGACGGCGTACATCCGGGCGCCGTTCCTGATCCCCTTCAGGACGTGCTGGAAGAAGATCGGGTGCGCGAAGCGGGCGTTGGAGCCCCACATCACGACGAGGTCGGTGTGCTCGACCTCGGCGTACGAGGAGGTGCCCCCGCCCGAGCCGAAGGCCGCCGACAGGCCCGCCACGCTGGGCGCGTGACAGGTGCGGTTGCAGGAGTCGACGTTGTTGGTGCCCATGACCACGCGGGCGAACTTCTGCGCCACGTAGTTCATCTCGTTGGTCGCGCGGGCGCAGGAGAACAGGCCGAACGCGCCGCGTGCCGCGCCCAGGCCCCGGGCCGCCCGGTCCAGGGCCTCGTCCCAGCTCGCCCTGCGGAAGGGCTCGTCGCGGGAGTCACGGACCATGGGGTACTCAAGTCGGTTGTACACCTTGGGAGTTCGGTCTCGCTTCCTCATACGGCGGTCCTCAGGTTCTTCAGGTTCCTCGGGTTCCTCGTGCGGGTGCTCGTGGCCGGCCTCATGCGGCGGTCCTCAGCGCGAGCAGGTCCGAGATGGCGTGGACGGTGCGGAGCGTGGGCACCGGGACGTCGGTGATCTCCGCGAGTTCGACGACGGCGGCGAGCAGCACGTCGAGTTCGAGCGGTTTGCCGCGCTCCAGGTCCTGGAGCGTCGAGGTGCGGTGGTCGCCGACGCGCTCCGCGCCGGCGAGGCGCCGCTCGATGGAGACGCCCACCCGGCAGCCCAGTGCCTCGGCGACCGCGAGCGTCTCGGTCATCATGATCTCGATGACCCGGCGGGTGCCGCCGTGCAGGCACATCTGCCGCATGGTGGCCCGGGCCAGGGCGCTGATGGGGTTGAAGGAGATGTTGCCGAGCAGCTTGAGCCAGATGTCGTTGCGCAGGTCCGGCTCCACCGGGCACTTGAGCCCGCCGGCCACCATGGCCTCGCCGAACCCGGTGCAGCGCGCCGAGACCGTACGGTCGGGCTCGCCGATGGAGAACCGGGTGCCTTCGAGATGGCGGACCACTCCGGGGCCCGCCAGTTCGGTGGCCGCGTAGACGACACAGCCGATGGCCCGGGAGGGCGCGATCACCGCACTGACCGCACCGTCCGGGTCCACGCTCTCGACGCGGTGGCCGTCGTGCGGGCCGCCGTGCCGGTGGAAGTACCACCAGGGAATGCCGTTCTGCGCGGCGATCACCGCGGTCGTGTCGTGGAGAAGGGGCTCGATGAGCGGCCCGCACGCCGCGTACGAGTTGGCCTTCAGGCCGAGAAAGACGAAGTCGACCGGGCCGACCTCGGCCGGGTCGTCGGTGGCGTGGGCCCTGGCGGTGAAGTCACCGCGCGGGCTGAGCACTCGCACTCCGTGCTGCCTCATGGCCGCGAGGTGCGGTCCACGGGCGATGAGGTGCACATCGGCACCCGCGCGGTGCAGCGAGGCTCCGACGTAGGCGCCGATCGCACCGGCGCCGAGAACTGCCACTTTCACTTGAGGGGCTCCGTTCGGTCGAGGGTACCGAGGAGGTGCTCAGCGGTACTGAGCAGTGCTGAACAGCGCTGAATCATGTCGACTGAATATTGTCTACAGTATGGGAGTTGGAGCAGCAAGGGTTCGCGCAGCACCTGGAACGCGGCGCCCGCCGCCACCGGCGTGAGTTGGAGTCGACTCCAGGGCTCGCTGAGGGTCGCCTCGCGAACACCCTTGGTAGACACACGGAGTTCGGCCGGAAATGCCGTTCGTCGGCCGGAACCGACCGTTCACCGCATCCCACATACCGTTCACCGCATACGGTCGACCAGTTCGGGTGGACCGCCTTCCCAACCGAACAACCGCTTCCTATCGTCCGGGATCATGAGTCCCCCTGTAGCCCCACCGGGCTGGAGCCGCTGGCTGGTCCCGCCCGCGGCCCTGTCGGTCCACCTCTCCATCGGACAGGCCTACGCCTGGTCCGTGTTCAAGCCCTCCCTGGAGTCCGCGCTCGACCTCAGCGGCACCCAGAGCGCGCTGCCCTTCCAGCTCGGCATCGTGATGCTCGGCCTGTCCGCCGCGTTCGGCGGCACCCTCGTGGAGCGCAACGGTCCGCGCTGGGCGATGACGGTCGCCCTGATCTGCTTCTCCTCGGGCTTCCTGCTCGCCGCTCTCGGCGCCGCCACCGAGCAGTACTGGCTGATCGTGTTCGGCTACGGCTTCGTCGGCGGCATCGGCCTCGGCATCGGATACATCTCGCCCGTCTCGACGCTCATCAAGTGGTTCCCGGACCGGCCCGGCATGGCCACCGGCATCGCCATCATGGGCTTCGGCGGCGGCGCGCTGATCGCCTCGCCCTGGTCCGCGCAGATGCTGGAGTCCTTCGGCTCCGACAGCTCGGGCATCGCCCTCGCCTTCCTCGTGCACGGACTGACGTACGCCGTCTTCATGTCGCTCGGTGTGCTGCTGGTGCGCGTGCCGCGCCCCGCGAAGACCGCGGCCGACGGCACACCGGCCCCGCTGGAGGGCGTACAGGTCTCCGCGAACAGCGCCGTGCGCACGCCGCAGTTCTGGCTCCTGTGGATCGTGCTCTGCATGAACGTGACCGCGGGCATCGGCATCCTGGAGAAGGCCGCGCCGATGATCACCGATTTCTTCGCGGACACCTCGACCCCCGTCTCGGTGTCGGCCGCGGCCGGTTTCGTCGCGCTGCTCTCGGCGGCGAACATGGCGGGCCGCATCGGCTGGTCGTCCACGTCCGACCTGATCGGGCGCAAGAACATCTACCGCGTCTACCTGGGCGTCGGCGCACTGATGTACGCGCTCATCGCCTGGGTCGGGGACTCCTCGAAGCCCGTATTCATCATCGCCGCGCTGGTGATCCTCTCCTTCTACGGAGGCGGCTTCGCGACCGTCCCCGCCTACCTGAAGGACCTCTTCGGGACCTACCAGGTCGGCGCGATCCACGGACGGCTGCTCACCGCCTGGTCCACGGCCGGAGTCCTCGGACCCCTGATCGTCAACTGGATCGCGGACCGGCAGGAGGAGGCCGGCAAATCCGGAGCGTCCCTCTACGGACTGTCACTGGTCATCATGATCGGACTGCTCGCGGTCGGGTTCGTCGCCAACGAACTCGTCCGGCCCGTCGACGCCCGCCACCACGTCCCCGCCCAGAAGGAGGCCGCCGATGTCCACGAGTGACAGCAGCCCGCCCGACGGCGCCGCGGCGGACGGCCCCGTGCCCGACCGCCGCCCGCTGATCGTCTTCGCCTGGGTCTGGGTGGGAGCGCCGCTGGCCTATGGTCTGTACGAGCTCGTACAGAAAGCCACCCAGTTGTTCACGGGATAAGCATCCGAGCGGGTGACGGGGCGGGCACCCCGGGCGTGATCATGGGACAGGTACCCGAACGTCCGCAGGGTAGGTGTTCGGGCGTCCGAAGGTCTGACGGAAGCCGACAAGGGTGGCCCGCCAATCCTGTGACTTTACGTGCCCACGTACCCGTGAGTACCTGATCAGACTGGTGAGTCCCGCTACCCAGGCCACAAAAGGGGACCGCCCATGATCGGCTCACGCATCGCTGCCGTCGGCCATTACCAGCCCGCCAGGCTCCTCACCAACGAGGACCTGGCGGAGCTGGTCGACACCAGCGACGAGTGGATCACGAGCCGGGTGGGCATCCGTACGCGCCACATCGCCGGACCGGACGAACCGGTCGACGAGCTGGCCGCGCACGCCGCCGCCAAGGCCCTGGCCGCCGCCGGCCTCGCCCCCGAGGACATCGACCTCGTCCTGGTGGCCACCTCCACCGCCATCGACAAGTCGCCGAACATGGCCGCCCGGGTGGCCGCCCGCCTCGGCATCCCCTCGCCGGCCGTCATGGACCTCAACGTGGTCTGCGCGGGCTTCACGCACGCGCTGGCCACCGCCGACCACGCCGTGCGGGCCGGGGGCGCCACCCGGGTGCTGGTGATCGGCGCCGACAAGATGTCCGACGTGACCGACTGGACGGACCGGACGACCTGCGTGCTCGTCGGGGACGGGGCGGGAGCCGCCGTCGTCGAGGCCGCGGAGGAGTCCGCCATCGGACCCGTGCTCTGGGGCTCGGTGCCCGAGATGGGACACGCGGTACGCATCGAGGGCACCCCCTCACGGTTCGCCCAGGAGGGCCAGAGCGTCTACCGGTGGGCGACCACCAAGCTCCCCGCCATCGCCCGCAAGGCCTGCGAGCGCGCCGGGCTCACCCCCGAGGACCTCGCCGCGGTCGTGCTGCACCAGGCGAACCTGCGGATCATCGAGCCCCTCGCCAACAAGATCGGCGCTGTGAACGCCGTCGTCGCGCGCGATGTCGTCGAATCCGGCAACACCTCCGCCGCCAGTATCCCGATCGCCCTGTCCAAGCTCGTCGAACGCGGCGAGATCTCCAGCGGCGACCCGGTCCTCCTCTTCGGCTTCGGCGGCAATCTCTCGTACGCGGGCCAGGTCATCCACTGCCCGTGACCTGCGTGTCCTTCACGGTGTGACGAGGCCGACTTCCCCTCGGGCTGGCCATTGTGCGCCGTAGACTGTAGACGAAAGACAATTGATACTGGCTTTCAGGCTGCCGTGCTGCCGGCGCGTATGCCGCCACTGCCCAGGAGGGGGACCGCGATGTTGTCGACCGGACTGCCGCAGGGGTCCGTGCCGAAGCTCGAACGGCCGGGTCCGCTCAGGGACCGCGTCTACGAGGCCCTGCTCGAACTGATCACGACACGCGCCCTCCAGCCCGGCCAGCACCTGGTCGAGAGCGAGCTGGCCGGGCACCTCGGGGTCTCCCGGCAGCCCGTGCGCGAGGCGCTGCAGCGGCTGAACACCGAGGGCTGGGTCGATCTGCGACCCGCCCAGGGCGCTTTCGTGCACGAGCCGACCGAGGCCGAGGCCGACCAACTCCTCACCGTTCGTACGCTGTTGGAGGCCGAGGCGGCCCGGCTCGCGGCGGCCAACACGGGCACCTCCGGCATCGCCGACCTGGAGGAGCTGTGCACCCGGGGCGAGGAGGCCGTGGCCGCCGACGACGTGGACGCGGCGGTCGCGACGAACGCGCGCTTCCACGCCAAGGTCATGGATCTCGCGGGCAACACGGTGCTCGCCGAGCTGGCCGCGCAGGTGGACCGGCGTGTGCGGTGGTACTACACACCGGTCGCGCGGCAGCGGGGGCAGCAGTCCTGGATCGAGCATCGTGAGCTGATCGCCGCGATCTCCGCCCGTGACGAGCAGCGGGCTACCGAGGTCATGCGGGCCCATACCGAGCACACGCGTCGGACGTATCACGCGCGTCCTCGCGACTAGCGCTGCGCTGCGCGGCCGGGCGGTGAGTCGTCTGCGGGTGCGTCGTGGCCGGTCGCGCGGTTCCCCGCGCCCCTGAAAGGCAGGGGCGCGGGGAACCGCGCGACCAGCCCTCGCCGGGCCGCGGGGAACTGTGCGACGTGCCGCCCGCGCCCGCGGGTTCAGAACGCGTTCGCGTGTTGCCGGGCCCACTCCAGGAACGTACGCGGCGGGCGGCCCGTGACCTCCTCGACCGTCGGCAGGACCTGCGACTCGTCGAGGATCCCGTCGCCGAAGAAGCGAAGGAAGGCTTCGGCGTACGGAGCCGGAAAGGCGGCCCGCAGTGCCTCACGGGTCTCCTCGTCGGTGAGCCCGACGGTACGCAGGTCGCGGCCCAGCACCTCGGCGAGGACGGCGACCCGGTCGGACGGCAGCAGGGACTGAGGGCCCGTCAGGGTGTAGGCGCGACCCCCGTGTTCGGGTGACAGCAGGGCCCGCGCGGCCACCCGCGCGATGTCGGACGGGTCGATGTCCGCCGTACGGACACCGGGGAACGGCACCCGCACCTCGTCACCCTTGGTGATCTGGTCCGCGAGCGACAGCGCGTTGGACATGAAGCTCACCGGCCGCAGGAACGTCCAGGAGAGCCCGGACTCCCGCACCTCGTTCTCCGACGCCCGCAGATAGCGGGTGACCGCGTTGTCGTCCACGACCTTCGCCGACTTGCCCGACAGCATCACCACCCGCTCCACACCCGCGGCCCGCGCGTCGGCGAGCACCGCACGCTGACCCTCGTACCCCGGCATGAGGAACACGGCGCGCACCCCGTCGAGCGATTCCCGCACCGTCTCCGGACGGTTCAGGTCGCCCGCCACGGCCTCGACGCCCGGCGGCAGGCCGACGGTCTCGCCCGAGCGGCTCAGCGCGCGCACCGGCTCGCCCTCGGCGGCCAGGGTGTGCACCACCTCGGCCCCCACGTTCCCCGTGGCACCCGTCACCAAGATCACGTGGTTCCCCCTCTCCCGCTCCGGGCCACAGCGGCCCGGGCCACGGTCTCCATCCTGCTGCGCGGAGCCGCTCCGGGCCACCGCCCCAACTCCCTTTGTCCTCTGAGTGGAAGAAGTCGTAGGTAATTCGTGCGCAACTTCTTCCCAGGTTCGGCAGCCACTGCTACGTTCCACTCGAAAGACAACGACGGCGGTGCCGATGAGGCGGGGAGGGGCTCGTGAGACGTATGACAGCGCGACCCGGGAACGCCCACCAGGCGCGCCTGCTCAGATTGCTGCGTGACGGCGGCCCCAACTCACGGGCGCAGCTGGGGGATCAGGTCGATCTCTCCCGGTCCAAGCTGGCCGTGGAGGTCGAACGGCTGCTGGAGACCGGTCTCGTGGTGGCCGACGGACTCGCCGCCTCGCGCGGTGGCCGCAGGTCCCACAACATCCGGCTCGCTCCGGCGCTGCGCTTCCTGGGCGTCGACATCGGGGCCACCTCGATAGACGTCGCCGTCACCAACGCGGAGCTGGAGGTGCTGGGACACATCAACCAGCCCATGGACGTACGCGAGGGCCCGGTCGCGGTCTTCGAGCAAGTCCTGTCCATGGCAGCGAAGTTGAAGGCATCGGGACTCGCGGAGGGGTTCGACGGCGCCGGCATCGGGGTACCCGGACCGGTTCGTTTCCCCGAGGGTGTCCCGGTCGCCCCGCCGATCATGCCGGGCTGGGACGGGTTCCCGGTGCGCGAGGCGCTGAGTCAGGACCTCGGCTGCCCCGTCATGGTCGACAACGACGTGAACCTGATGGCGATGGGGGAGCAGCACGCGGGTGTGGCCCGCTCCGTGGGCGACTTCCTCTGTGTCAAGATCGGCACCGGTATCGGCTGCGGGATCGTCGTCGGCGGTGAGGTCTACCGCGGTACGACGGGCAGCGCGGGCGACATCGGCCATATCCAGGCCGTGCCGGACGGCCGCCCGTGCGCGTGCGGCAACCGGGGCTGCCTGGAGGCCCACTTCAGCGGGGCCGCGCTGGCCCGCGATGCCACGGACGCCGCCCATCAGGGGCTTTCCCAGGAACTCGCGGCACGGTTGGAGGCGGCGGGCGCACTGAGCGCCGTCGACGTCGCCGCCGCGGCTGCCGCGGGCGACGCCACCGCACTCGATCTGATCCGCGAGGGCGGCACCCGCACCGGCCAGGTCATCGCCGGCCTCGTCAGCTTCTTCAACCCGGGCCTGGTGGTGATCGGCGGCGGAGTGACCGGCCTCGGCCACACCCTGCTCGCCGCGATCCGCACCCAGGTCTACCGCCAGTCGCTCCCACTCGCGACCGGCAACCTGCCCATCGTCCTGGGGGAGTTGGGCCCCACCGCCGGAGTCATCGGCGCGGCCCGCCTCATCAGCGACCACCTGTTCTCACCCGCGTGACACCCGCTTCCAGAGCCGCACCGACGCCACTTCTCCCTGAACCGACCCGGTAGGCACCTCTTCCGGAGCCGGTCCCGTCCAGAACCGGCCCCTTCCAGAGCCGCCAAACACCTGGCTTCGCCCTGCCTCACTCCGCCCTGCCCTGAAACCGGCCCACATGCCGAGGGGAACCGTCATGGCACCAGAACCACCCCTTCTCACGATGTCCGGCATCACCAAGTCGTTCCCCGGTGTCCGGGCCCTCGACGGCGTCGACCTCGACGTCCAGAGCGGCGAAGTGCACTGTCTGCTCGGCCAGAACGGCGCCGGGAAGTCCACGCTCATCAAAGTCCTGGCCGGCGCCCACCAGCCGGACGACGGCACGATCGGCTGGCGCGGCAAGGAGGTCACGCTCCGCTCGCCCATCGCCGCCATGCGCCTGGGCATCGCCACCATCTACCAGGAACTCGACCTGGTGGAGGGCCTGTCGGTGGCCGAGAACGTCTACCTCGGCCATGAACCGACCTCGGCCGGATTCGTCGTACGCGGCAAGGACGCACGGGCGTCAACCGCCGCGCTCCTGAAGCGACTTGGCCATCCGGAGATCGATCCGGCGCGGCTGGTCGGCGAACTGTCCGCCGCCCACCAGCAGATCGTCTCCATGGCCCGGGCGCTCTCCCACGACGTACGTCTCATCGTCATGGACGAACCGTCGGCCGCCCTGGACCCGGACGAGGTCGACAACCTCTTCCGTATCGTCGGGGACCTCACCGCCGAGGGCGTCGCCGTCGTCTACATCTCGCACCGCCTGGAGGAGATCCGCCGCATCGGCGACCGGGTCACCGTCCTCAAGGACGGCCGCGCGGTGGCCGGCGGGCTGCCCGCCAAGTCGACGCCCACCCGTGAGGTCGTCGCGCTGATGACCGGACGGAACGTCGAATACGTCTTCCCGGAGCGGCCCACGCACCAGGATCTGCCCGACCCGGTCCTCGAAGTCCAAGGCCTCTCCCGCGAAGGCGAGTTCGAGACGCTGGACCTCACCCTGCGCCCCGGCGAGATCGTCGGCCTCGCGGGCCTCGTCGGCTCCGGACGCTCCGAGATCCTGGAGACCATCTACGGCGCCCGCAAGCCGAGCACCGGTCAAGTGCGGGTCGACGGGAAGCAGTTGAGGCCGGGCAGTGTCCGCGCCGCCGTCGCCGCCGGACTCGGCCTCGCCCCCGAGGAACGCAAGGCGCAGGCCCTGCTGCTGCTGGAGTCCGTCACCAGAAACGTTTCCGTGTCCTCCATGTCCCGCTTCTCGTACGGCGGTTGGCTGGACCGGACCGCCGAGCGGAACGCGGCGCGCAAGGCGACACGCGAACTGTCGCTGCGCCCCGACAACCCCTCCGCCCTCATCCGGACCCTCTCCGGCGGCAACCAGCAGAAGGCGGTCCTCGCCCGCTGGCTGCTGCGCGGCTGCCGCGTGCTGCTGCTCGACGAACCGACCCGCGGCGTCGACGTCGGCGCCCGCGCCGAGCTGTACGCCGTCATCCGCCGCCTCGCCGACGAAGGCCTGGCCGTGCTCATGGTCTCCAGCGAAGTACCCGAGGTCCTCGGCCTCGCCGACCGCGTCCTGGTGCTCCGGGAGGGCCGCGTCGTCCACACGGCGCCCGCCCAGGAGCTCGACGAACACCGCGTACTCGACCTCGTCATGGAAGGAAGCCCGGCGTCATGACGCAGCCCGTGTCCCCGCCCAGGGACGACACCCCGAAGCTGTCATCGAAGGCGGACCCCGCTCCGTGGCGGGCGGTCGTGGCCCGCGCCGACGTCCGCACCCTGTCACTGCTCGGGGTGCTCGCCGCACTGATCCTCATCGGAGGCATCACCAAGCCCGACGAGTTCCTCGACACCCGCAACCTCCAACTCGTCCTCACCCAGGCCTCGGTGATCGGTGTCGTCACGGTCGGGATGACCTTCGTCATCATCTCCGGCGGCATCGACCTGTCCGTCGGCGCGATCGTGGCCCTCGCCTCGGTCTGGGCGACCACCGTCGCCACCCAGGAGTACGGCTTCGTGGGGGTCCTCTTCACGGCGGTGCTCGTCGGGGTCGGCTGCGGCCTGGTGAACGGGGTGCTGATCGCGTACGGCGCCATGGTCCCGTTCATCGCGACCCTCGCCATGCTCGCCTCGGCACGCGGCCTCGCCCTGCAGATCACCGACGGCAACACCCAGGTCGTCACCATCGACGGCATCCTCGACCTCGGCGAGCGGGACTCCTACATCCTCGGTGTCCCGCCGCTGGTCCTGATGTTCGCGGTCGTGACGATCATCGGCTGGCTCGTGCTCAACCGCACCACCTTCGGGCGGCGCACGGTCGCCGTCGGCGGCAACGCGGAGGCGACCCGGCTCGCCGGTATCGACGTACGCCGCCAGCGCCTCTACCTCTACCTGCTCTCCGGACTGTGCTGCGGCATCGCGGCCTTCATGCTGGTCATCCTGTCCGGCTCGGGCCAGAACACCAACGGCAACCTGTACGAGCTGGACGCGATCGCCGCGGCCATCATCGGCGGCACCCTGCTCAGCGGGGGGCGCGGCACCATCGTCGGCTCGGTGCTCGGGGTGCTGATCTTCACCACGATCACCAACATCTTCGCCCTGAACAACCTGCAGAGCGACGTCCAGCAGATCGCCAAGGGGGCGATCATCGTCGCCGCCGTGCTCGTCCAGCGCCGCACCGCCAACACCACGTAGCGCCGCACGTGGAACACCACGCAGAGCCGCACACGAAGAAGTACGTGAAGCAGCACACGAAGCACCCCGCACAGCACCGCCCTGCACGACCCGAGGGACACGCCTTGAGGAAAGGGACCACCGCCATGCCAGAGCTCACGAGCCGCAGAGGACTGCTCTTCGGCACCGCCGCCGTCTCGGCCGGTGTCCTCCTCGCCGGTTGCACCAGCAACGATTCCGACGACGAGCCGGCCTCCAACGACCAGCCCGCGGCCGACGACAAGAAGGGCAAGCAGGTCACCATCGGCTTCGCCGGCCCGCAGGCCGACCACGGCTGGCTCAACGCGATCAACGACAACGCCAAGAGCCGCGCCAAGAAGTACGAGGACGTCACGCTGGAGATCACCGAGGGCTCCAACGACACCGCGGCCCAGATCGGCCAGATAGAGACGCTGATCAACAAGAAGGTCGACGTCCTGGTCATCCTGCCCGCCGACGGCAAGGCCCTCACCCAGGTCGGCCTCAAGGCCATGCGGGCCGGCATCCCGGTGGTCAACCTCGACCGCATCTTCAACTCCCCGCAGGCGTACCGCTCCTACATCGGCGGCGACAACTTCGGCATGGGCCTCAACGCCGGGCACTACATCGGCGAGCAGCTGAAGGACAAGAAGAACGCCAAGGTCATCGAGCTGGCCGGACTCGACAACCTGGAACTCACCAAGCAGCGCACGGCCGGCTTCGACGCGGCCCTCAAGAACTACCCGAACATCAAGAAGGTGGCACGCCAGGCCGCCGAGTTCACCGTCGAGTCGGGACAGGCCAAGATGTCCCAACTCCTGCAGGCCCAGTCGAACTTCGACGCGCTGTGGAACCACGACGACGACCAGGGGGTCGGCGCCCTGCGCGCCATCGAGCAGGCCGGCCGGGACGACTTCATCATGGTCGGCGGAGCGGGCGCGCTGTCCGCCATGCAGGCCATCGAGTCGGACAACAGCGTTCTCAAGGCCACCGTCCTGTACCCGCCCACCATGGCCGCGTCCGCGATCGACCTCGCCCGCGCACTAGGCCAGGGCAAGGGCGTCAGCGGCCTCGCGGAGTTCGAGATCCCCTCGTCCCTGACGCTCTACTCGGCGGTCGTCGACAAGGAGAACGTCAAGACGTACCTGCCCACCGGCTTCAAGTAGGCAGTGCCCCGCTACGGGCGCCCGCCAGGGGCGCGGGGAACTGCGCGCGACCAGCCACGACGAACCCGCAGTCTCCGCACCACCGCACCCCGGCGGAGCGCCCCCGCACCCCCCATCGCGCCACGACGAAGAGGAGGACCTCCGCATGGCACAGCCGCAGCAGCCCGACGAGGCACAAGCCGGGGCACAGGCAGGGGCACCGGCCGGGGCACAGGCCGGCAGACCCCCGCTGGGCGTGGGCATGGTCGGATACGCGTTCATGGGCGCCGCCCACTCCCAGGGCTGGCGCACCGCGGACCGCGTCTTCGAGCTGCCGCTCCGACCCGTCCTCGCCGCCGTCTGCGGCCGTGACGCGCAGGCCGTGGGAGCGGCGGCCGACCGGCTCGGCTGGGCGGCGGCCGAGACCGACTGGCGGGCCCTGATCGCCCGCGACGACGTCGACCTCGTGGACGTCTGCACCCCGGGCGACAGCCACGCCGAGATCGCCATCGCCGCCCTCGCCGCCGGCAAGCACGTGCTGTGCGAGAAGCCCCTCGCCAACACCGTCGAGGAGGCCGAGGCGATGACCGAGGCCGCCGCGGCAGCCGCGGCGCGCGGCCAGGTGGCGATGGTCGGTTTCAACTACCGCCGGGTGCCCGCGACGGCGCTGGCCAGGAAGATGGTCGCCGAGGGCCGCATCGGCGCACTGCGGCACGTACGGGTGACGTACCTTCAGGACTGGCTGGTGGACCGGGAGTTCCCGCTCACCTGGCGGCTGCGCAAGGAGACGGCGGGCTCGGGCGCACTCGGCGACCTGGGCGCCCACATCGTCGACCTCGCGCAGTACCTGGCGGGAGAGCCGGTCGTCGGAGTGTCCGCCCTCACCGAGACCTTCGTACGGGAGAGGCCGCTGCTCTCCGGGGCGTCCAGCGGCCTGTCGGCGGCCGGCGGCGGCGAACTCGGGGCCGTCACGGTCGACGACGCCGCCCTGTTCACCGGACGGTTCGCCTCGGGAGCCCTCGCGTCCTTCGAGGCCACCCGGTTCGCGACCGGCCGCAAGAACTCCCTGCGCATCGAACTCAACGGCGAGAAGGGCTCGTTGGCCTTCGACCTGGAGCGCCTCAACGAACTCTCGTACCACGACGGCACGGAGCCCACCGCCCACGCGGGCTTCCGCCGCATCCTCGTCACCGAACCCGACCACCCGTACCTGGAGGCCTGGTGGCCGCCGGGCCACGGCCTCGGCTACGAGCACACCTTCGTGCACCAGGCCCGCGACCTGGTCCACGCGATCGCCGACGGCGGGCAGCCACTGCCGTCCTTCGCCGACGGGCTGCAGGTGCAGCGCGTCCTGGCGGCGGTCGAGGAGAGCGCCGAGAAGAACTCCGTCTTCACCCCCATAGCCAGCTGAGGAGGGCCAGTCCCATGCCGCGCACCTTCACGCTCTTCACCGGCCAGTGGGCCGACCTGCCCCTCGAAGAGGTCTGCCGCCTCGCCCGTGACTTCGGCTACGAAGGCCTCGAACTCGCCTGCTGGGGAGACCACTTCGAGGTCGACAAGGCCCTCGCGGACCCCGGGTACCTGGACTCCCGGCGGGAACTCCTCGACAAGTACGGCCTCAAGTGCTGGGCCATCTCCAACCACCTGGTGGGCCAGGCCGTCTGCGACGCCATCATCGACGAACGCCACCAGGCGATCCTCCCCGCCCGCATCTGGGGCGACGGCGAGGCCGAGGGCGTACGGCAGCGGGCGGCGGCCGAGATAGCCGACACCGCGCGCGCCGCGGCGGCCTTCGGCGTCGACACCGTCATCGGCTTCACCGGCTCCTCGATCTGGCACCTGGTCGCGATGTTCCCGCCCGCCCCGGAGTCGATGATCGAGCGCGGCTACGAGGACTTCGCCAACCGCTGGAACCCCATCCTCGACGTCTTCGACAACGAGGGCGTGCGGTTCGCGCACGAGGTCCACCCCAGCGAGATCGCGTACGACTACTGGACGACCCAGCGCGCGCTGGAGGCGGTCGGCCACCGGCCGGCCTTCGGGCTGAACTTCGACCCGTCGCACTTCGTGTGGCAGGACCTCGACCCGGTCGGCTTCCTGTGGGACTTCCGCGACCGGATCTACCACGTCGACTGCAAGGAAGCGCGCAAGCGCCTCGACGGCCGCAACGGACGCCTCGGCTCGCATCTCCCCTGGGGCGACCCGCGCCGCGGCTGGGACTTCGTGTCCGCCGGCCACGGCGACGTCCCCTGGGAGGACGTGTTCCGGATGCTGCGCTCCATCGACTACAAGGGACCGATCTCGGTCGAGTGGGAGGACGCGGGCATGGACCGCCTCCAGGGCGCACCCGAGGCACTCACCCGCCTGAAGGCCTTCGACTTCGAACCGCCCACCGCCTCCTTCGACGCGGCCTTCGGCGGCAACGACTAGCCACCCCCCGCACAGAGTTCGCTCCGGGGTGACGGCGCACCCCGGCGTATCGCACCCGCATGAACCACCAGCCCCATTCTGGAGGCACCCGTGCACGCGAACGACCCCACCAGCAGCACCAGAACCGAGAGCCACAGAGCCGAGAGCCACAGAGCTGAGAGCAACCGAACCGAAAGTCGCAGAGGCCGCCCGAAAATACGGGTCCGCAAGGCGCTGGCCCTGCTCACCGGCGCACTCCTCGCCGGTGCCTCGCTCACCCTCGCCACGCCCCCGGCGGGCGCGGCCACCGCGGACCCGGGTGCGGCTCCCGCCGCACCGGTCGCCGCGGAGGACTTCCAGCAGGTCACCCTCGCCAAGGGCGAGCCCGAGGTCGGCGAGCCCATGTCGCTGGCCGTCCTCCCGAACCGCTCGGTGCTGCACACCTCGCGCGACGGCGAACTGCGGCTCACCGACAGCGCGGGCAACACCAAACTGGCGGGCAAGCTCGACGTCTACTCGCACGACGAGGAAGGACTGCAGGGCGTCGGCGTCGACCCCGGCTTCGCCGACAACCGCTTCATCTACCTCTACTACGCCCCGCCGCTCGACACCCCGGCGGGCGACGCCCCCGAGACGGGCACCGCGGCCGACTTCGCGCCCTTCGACGGCGTCAACCGGCTCTCCCGCTTCGTCCTGAACGCCGACGGCACCCTCGACAACGCCAGCGAGAAGAAGATCCTCGACGTCCCCGCCACCCGCGGCATCTGCTGCCATGTCGGCGGTGACATCGACTTCGACGCGGCCGGCAACCTCTACCTGTCGACCGGTGACGACTCCAACCCGTTCCAGTCGGACGGTTACGCGCCCATCGACGAGCGCGCCGACCGCAACCCCGTCTTCGACGCCCAGCGCACCTCCGGCAACACCAACGACCTGCGCGGCAAGATCCTACGCGTCAAGGTGAACGCCGACGGCTCGTACACGGTCCCCGACGGCAACCTCTTCGCACCCGGCACGGACAAGACGCGCCCCGAGATCTACGCGATGGGCTTCCGCAACCCGTTCCGCTTCAGCGTCGACAAGAAGACCGGCATCCTCTACGTCGGCGACTACGGCCCGGACGCCGGAGCGGCCGACCCCGCGCGCGGCCCCGCCGGACAGGTCGAGTTCGCCCGCGTGACCGAGCCCGGCAACTTCGGCTGGCCGTACTGCACGGGTGACAACGACGCCTACGTGGACTACGACTTCGCGACGAAGACCTCGGGCGCCTCCTTCGACTGCGCCGCGCCCAAGAACACCTCGCCGAACAACACCGGTCTCACCGACCTGCCCCCGGCCCAGGCCGCCTGGATCCCCTACGACGGCGGATCCGTGCCCGAGTTCGGCACCGGCTCCGAGTCCCCGATGGGCGGCCCGGTCTACGACTACGACGCCTCCCTCGACTCGCCGGTCAAGTTCCCCGAGGCGTACGACGGCGACTTCTTCGCCGGAGAGTTCGGCCGCCAGTGGATCAAGCGGATCTCGTCGGACGGCACCGGCACCGTCGAGTCCATCAACGACGTGCCGTGGACCGGCACCCAGGTCATGGACATGGCCTTCGGCCCGGACGGCGCGCTCTACGTCCTCGACTACGGCCTCGCCTGGTTCGGCGGCGACGAGAACTCCGCCCTGTACCGCATCGAGAACGCCACCGACGGTCACTCGCCCGTCGCACAGGCCGCCGCCGACAAGACGTCCGGACAGGCGCCGCTGAAGGTGAAGTTCTCCTCCGCCGGCTCCACGGACGCCGACGGCGACACCCTCACGTACAGCTGGGACTTCGGCGACGGCGGCAAGTCCACCTCCGCCAACCCGACGTACAAGTACAAGACGAACGGCACGTACACCGCGACCCTGACGGCGAAGGACCCCGACGGCCGCACCGGCAGCTCCAGCGTGCAGATCGTCGTCGGCAACACCGCGCCCAAGGTGACCCTCCAACTCCCGCAGGACGGCCAGCTGTTCGCGTTCGGTGAGGCCGTGCCCTTCAAGGTGAAGGTCACCGACCCGGAGGACCGCACCATCGACTGCGCCAAGGTGAAGGTCACCTTCGTCCTCGGCCACGACAGCCACGGCCACCCGGTGACCTCGGCGAACGGCTGCTCCGGCACCATCCAGACCAGCGCCGACGGCGGCCACGACGAGGACGCCAACATCTTCGGTGTCTTCGACGCGGAGTACACCGACGGCGGAGGCGGCGGCCAGCAGGCGCTCACCACGCACGACCAGTCCGTCGTCCAGCCCAAGCACCGCCAGGCCGAGCACTTCGGCAAGTCCCAGGGCGTGACCATCACGGAGCGGACCGGCGCGCACGGCGCGAAGACCGTCGGTGACATCGGCAACAAGGACTGGATCTCCTTCGAGCCGTACGTCCTGAGCAACGCCACCAAGCTCACGGCACGCGTCTCGTCAGCGGGCACGGGCGGCAAGCTCGAAGTCCGCGCCGGTTCGCCCACCGGCCGTCTGCTGGGCAGCGCGACCGTCCCGGTGACCGGCGGCTGGGAGACCTTCCAGGACGTCACCGCCTCCCTGTCCAAGGCGCCGCGCGGCACGACCACGCTCTACCTCGTCGCCAAGGGCAGCGGCACCGGAGCCCTGTACGACGTGGACGACTTCACCTTCACGACCCGCTGAGACCCGTCGAGATCCGCAGAGGGAGGTCTGTCATGCGTGCAACCGGCCGTACCGTGACCGCGGTTGTCGGCGCCACCCTGCTCATCGGGTGTGTGTCGGGACCGGCCGCGTCGAAGGGGTCGAAAGAGCCGAAGGGATCCCCGGGTGACGAGCGGGTCCTGGTGTTCTCCGAGACCGCCGGGTTCCGGCACGACTCGATCCCCGAGGGGATCGCGGCGGTGAAGGCCCTCGGCGCCGAGAACGGCTTCGCGGTGGACGCCACCGAGGACTCGCGCGCCTTCTCCGTGCGAAACCTCGCCCGGTACGACGCCGTGGTGTTCCTCTCCACGACCGGGGACGTCCTCGACAAGGGCCAGCAGAAGGCGTTCGAGGGGTACATCGGGCGCGGCGGCGGTTACGTGGGCATCCACGCCGCCGCCGACACCGAGTACGACTGGGAGTTCTACGGCGGCCTCGCCGGCGCCTACTTCCAGTCGCACCCGGCGATCCAGCCCGCCCGCGTCGAGGTCGAGGACCGGTCCCACCCGGCCACCGCGCACCTCGGGGAGTCCTGGAACCGCACGGACGAGTGGTACAACTACCGCTCCAACCCGCGTGACCGGGCCCATGTACTGGCCTCGCTCGACGAGTCGTCGTACACCGGCGGCACGATGAGCGGCGACCACCCGATCGCCTGGTGCCAGGAGTACCGGGGCGGCCGTTCCTTCTACACGGGCAGCGGCCACACCAAGGAGTCGTACGCCGATCCCGCCTTCCGGCAGCACCTGCTGGGCGGCATCCGCTGGGCCGTCGGCGCCACACAGGCCGACTGCCGCCCGGAGAAGGGGTACACCCCCCTCTTCGACGGGACCGCCGAGTCGCTGGCGGACTGGAAGCAGGCGGGACCGGGCTCCTTCTCGCTCTCGGACGACGGAACACTCACGTCGTCCGGCGGCCTGGGCATGCTCTGGTACGGCGCCTCCGAGTTCGGCTCGTACTCGCTGAAGCTCGACTGGAAGATGGCGAGCGCCTCCGGGGACGACAACTCCGGTGTGTTCGTGGGCTTCCCGGCCTCCGACGACCCCTGGTCGGCCGTCGACAACGGGTACGAGATCCAGATCGACGCGACCGACGCCCCCGACCGCACCACCGGGGCCGTGTACAGCTTCCAGTCCGCCGACATCAAGAAGCGCGACCGTGCGCTGAACCCGCCGGGGGAGTGGAACACGTACGAGATCCGCGTGGAGGGCGAGCGCCTCCGCGTCCGGCTCAACGGCGTGCAGATCAACGACTACACCAACACCGATCCGGCGCGCAGCCTGCGGGACGGCCATGTCGGCATCCAGAACCACGGAGCCGACGACCAGGTGTCCTTCCGCGACGTCCGGATCAAGCAACTGCCGGTGCGACCGACGCGGTCCACCGAGCAGGGCGATTGAGCGGCGGCGGGCGGGGGACGCCGGACCCCCGCCCGCCGTCTTACCCCTCCTCACCCCTCCGGCACCGGTTTTCCCGGACCGCGCACCACCGCGGCCCCGGTTCGCGTTTGAGAGGGAGGCTGCCCATGTCCGCCGAACCGTCTGTTTCCCCTTCTCGGGTGGGAGTGTGGCTGATCGGAGCGCGGGGCTCCGTCGCCACGACCGCCGTCGCGGGCTGCGCGGCCGTCACGGCCGGGCTCCATCCACCGACCGGCATGGTGACCGAGACCGGCGCCTTCCGCGAGGCGGGCCTGCCTCCCCTGTCGTCGCTCGTCTTCGGCGGCCACGACGTGGTGGACTGCCCGCTCCCGAAACGGGCCGAGTCGCTCGCCGCCGGTGGCGTCCTGCCCCACGACCTGCCCTCGGCCGTCTCCGCCGAACTGGCCGCCGCGGACCGGGAGATCAGGATCGGCGGCCCGCTCCCCGGCGACACGCGGACCGAGGACGAACTGATCGAGAGCCTCGCCCACGACATACGCGACTTCGTCCGCCGGAGCGGCCTGGACCGGGCCGTCGTGGTCAACGTGGCCTCCACGGAACCCGTCCCCGAGGGCGCCGCCCTCCCCGCCAGCTCGCTGTACGCGGCGGCCGCGCTGCGGGCCGGCTGCCCGTACGTCAACTTCACACCCTCCATGGGCCTGCACCACCCGCTGCTCGCCCCCGCGGCTGCCGCGTCAGGACTGCCGTACGCCGGCCGGGACGGCAAGACCGGCCAGACCCTGCTGCGGTCGGTCCTCGGCCCGATGTTCGCGCAGCGCGCCCTGGCCGTCCGGGCCTGGTCCGGTACGAACCTGCTGGGCGGCGGTGACGGTGCGGCCCTCGCCGACCCGGCCGCCGCGGCCGCGAAGAACGCGGGCAAGGAACGCGTCCTCGCCGACACCCTGGGCACGGTCCCCCAGGGCGAGACCCACATCGACGACGTACCGTCCCTCGGCGACTGGAAGACCGCCTGGGACCACATCGCCTTCGACGGCTTCCTCGGCACCCGCATGGTCCTCCAGACGACCTGGCAGGGCTGCGACTCCTCCCTCGCCGCCCCGCTGATCCTGGACCTGGCCCGCCTGATGGCCCGCGCCCACGAGGCCGGCCTCACGGGCCCGGTGGCCGAACTCGGCTTCTACTTCAAGGACCCGGTGGGGGAGGGGCCCGCGGCCCTGGGCGAGCAGTTCGCGGACCTGGTCGGCTTCGCGGCACGACTCCGGGAACTCGCACAGCCCCCGGGCCCCGCGACACCCCGGACGGCACACGGGGACCCGCAAGGCACAACCCCCGAAGACACAACCCCCGAAGACACAGCCTCGGAAGGCCCAGACCCGGAAGGCATAACGGGGGAGCGCCGATGAGCGGCCTGCGCGGGCTGATACGACCCGGTCGGAGTGCGGCGTCCGGCCGGAGTGCGGCGGTCGGTCGGAGGGGTGAGCCCGGGGCGAGTGCTGTACCCGGGAGGATCGGTGTGCCCGGGGCGCGCGGAGTGTCCGGGTGGCGGGAGCGGCTCGGGTGGCCTGCCGGGCCGGGGCGGCCGGACGGCTCGGGGGCGAATCCGATCCCGATTCCGAGATCGGAGCTGATCCCGGAGCGGGAGCCGGGGGTTGGGCCGGAGCCCGAGCCGAGGTCGGAGCGGAAACCGGGGCCGCGGTCGAGGCCGAGGCCGCGCGCTGCGGGTGCGGGGCTGCGCGCCTGGGTGGAACTCCTCCGCCTGCCCGCCCTGTTCACCGTCCCCGGCGACGCACTCGCGGGCGCCGCCGCTGCCGGGGTCCGCCCGAACCCCCGAACCCTGCTGGCCATCGGCTCCTCCCTCTGTCTGTACGAGGCCGGTATGGCCCTCAACGACTGGGCCGACCGCGCCGAGGACGCCATCGACCGCCCGCACCGCCCCCTGCCCTCCGGCCGCGTGAAGCCGGCCGCCGCCCTCGCGGCGGCCGGGGGTCTGACCGTGGCGGGTCTGGCCCTGGCGTCCCGCGCGGGCCGTCGGCCGCTCGCGCTCGCGGGCGCTCTGGCGGCCACGGTCTGGTCGTACGACCTGGTCCTCAAACGCACACCCGCGGGCCCCTTGGCGATGGCCGCGGCCCGAGGCCTGGACCTGCTCCTCGGCGGGGTGGCCTCGGGTGGTGACACCCGCAAGGTGGTGCCGTCCGCCCTGACCCTGGCCACCCACACGCTGGCCGTCACCACGGTCTCCCGTCACGAGACCCAGGGCGGCTCCCCGTGGGCCCCACTGACCGCCCTGGCCACGACGACTGCCCTGACCTGGTCCCTGACACGCGACAGCCGGACGGGCGGCGACCTGACCCGCGACGACCGGACGACACCCACCGGTTCGACCGCCGGCGGTGCGAGTGCCACCGGTGCGAGTGGCCGGGCACCGGAGAACGCGCCGACCGCTCTCAACTTCAGGGACCCCCCTCCCAGGCCCAGGGGAGTCACCCTGAACATCGCCTCCTTGAGCGGAGCACTCACCACCCTCTACGCCGTCACCTCCGCCCGCCCCCTCATCCACGCCGCCCTCAACCCGTCACCCCCACTGACACAAAGAGCCGTCGGCGGTGGAATCCGAGCCATGATCCCGCTCCAGGCAGCCCTCGCCGCCCGCTCCGGAGCCCCCGTCACGGCCCTGCTGACGGCAGCCCTCGCCCCGGCCGCCCGCAGGTTCAGCCGAAAGGTGAGCGTGACATGACCCCTCAGCCGAGCCCCCACCCCGCCGCCCGGCCGACCCCCCACCCCCTCCGCTTCTCCTACGGCACCAACGGCCTGACCGACCTGCGCCTGGACGACGCCCTCTCCCTTCTCGCCGACCTCGGCTACGACGGCGTGGGGCTGACCCTCGACCACATGCACCTCGACCCGCTCGCCCCCGACCTCTCGGCCCGCACCCGCAAGGTCGCCCGCAGACTGGACGAACTCGGCCTGGGCGTCACCCTTGAGACCGGTGCCCGCTACGTACTCGACCCGAGGCGCAAGCACGGGCCGTCCCTGCTCGATCCGGACCCGGAACAACGAGCCCGGCGCGTCGACCTCCTCGTCCGAGCCGTCCGGATCGCGAGCGACCTGGGCGCCCACGCGGTGCACTGCTTCAGCGGCATCCCCCCGAAGGAGACGACCGGCACGGCCGCCGAGGCCACCGAGGACACCGAGAGCACCGAGGACGCCACCTGGAAGCGTCTCGCCGAGGCACTCACCCCCGTCCTCGACGCCGCCACCGACGCCGGAATCCCCCTCGCCGTCGAACCCGAACCCGGTCACCTTCTCGCCACCCTCGACGACTTCCACCGCCTGCGCACCGCACTCGGCAGCCCGGACGCCCTCGGCCTCACCCTCGACATAGGCCACTGCCAGTGCCTCGAACCACGGTCACCCGCCGACTGCGTACGCGCCGCCGCCCCCTGGCTGAGGCACGTCCAGATCGAGGACATGCGCCGCGGCGTCCATGAACACCTCCCCTTCGGCGACGGGGAGATCGGCTTCCCGCCCGTACTCGAAGCCCTCGCCGCAACCGGCTATCAGGGCCTGGTCTCCGTCGAACTGCCCCGGCACTCCCACGCCGGCCCTCATTTTGCTGAGCAGTCCCTCCCGTTCCTCCAGCACGCCGCCTCGTCCGCCGTCCCCCGGGACATCGCCCGGCCGACCGCCCCCGGTGAGGGCCCCACCGCCTCCGAGGCCGTCCTTGAAGGCGTCTCCGAAGGGAGCACCCCGTGAACGACCTCCACGACGCCCCCGGCGCAGCCGGCACCACCCTCCCGACGGAGACCCCGTCCGCCCTCACCACCCTGCACGCCCGCCTGAACTCCCTCCTCGGCGGCGCCGCCCGGGCCTGGCTCGACCAGGCCCTCGACGAGGCGGCCGCCCACCCCGGCACCCACGGCCCCATCTCCGTGTGGGAACTGCGGATCGCCGAGGCGGGCCGGCGCTGCGGACCCGAGTACGCGGAGGCAGCCCGCGTACTGCTCCTGTACGCGGCCCGGGCCGACGCCCCGACCCTCGCCCGCGTCTACCGCCAGGGCACCGCCGACGAACGCCGCGCCGTCCTGGAAGCCCTGCCCCACCTCGTGACCGGACCCGAGGCCCTGCCGATCGTCGAGGACGCCCTGCGCACCAACGACACCCGGCTGGTGGCCGCGGCCGTCGGCCCGTACGCCGCCCGGCACCTGGACGCCCACAACTGGCGGCACGCCGTCCTGAAGTGCCTGTTCACCGGTGTCCCCGTGGACGCCGTGGACGACCTTCCGCGCCGGGCCCACGCCGACGCCGAACTCGCCCGCATGCTCAGCGACTACGCCGACGAGCGCAGCGCCGCGGACCGACCCGTCCCCCATGACCTGCACCTCGTCCTGGCCCTCACCGGGCACCCGGCCACCCCCACCGGAACCGACGAGCCGAAGGGCCCGACCGCCCCCGACGGCTCGTCCGGAACCGACGGCAAGGAGTCCTGATGCGCATCTTCGACCCCCACATCCACATGACGTCACGGACCACCGACGACTACGAGGCCATGTACGCCGCCGGCGTCCGCGCCGTCGTCGAACCCGCCTTCTGGCTGGGCCAGCCGCGCACCTCACCCGCCTCCTTCTTCGACTACTTCGACGCCCTCCTCGGCTGGGAGCCCTTCCGGGCGGCCCAGTACGGCATCGCCCACCACTGCACCATCGCCCTGAACCCCAAAGAGGCGAACGACCCCCGCTGTGTGCCCGTCCTCGACGAACTGCCCCGGTATCTCGTCAAGGATCACGTGGTGGCCGTCGGTGAGATCGGCTACGACTCGATGACGCCCGCCGAGGACACCGCGCTGGCCCTGCAGCTCCAGCTCGCCGCCGAGTACGCCCTGCCCGCGATGGTCCACACACCGCACCGCGACAAGCTGGCGGGCCTGCGCCGCACCCTCGACGTGGTCCGGGAGTCCGCACTGCCCCCGGACCACGTCCTGATCGACCACCTCAACGAGACCACGGTCAAGGAGGCCAAGGACGGCGGCTGCTGGCTCGGCTTCTCCGTCTATCCGGACACCAAGATGGACGAGGAACGGATGGTCGCCGTCCTCCAGAAGTACGGACCGGAGAAGGTACTGGTCAACTCCGCCGCAGACTGGGGCAAGAGCGACCCGCTGAAGACCCGCAAGGTCGCCGACGCCCTGCTGAAGGCCGGGTTCACCGAGGACGACGTCGACCAGGTGCTGTGGCGCAACCCTGTCGCCTTCTACGGCCTCAGCGGGCGCCTCGACCTCGACATAGCCGACACGGACGCCACCCACGAGGGCAACTCCATCCTCCGCGGCGTCCCCAAGGCGGCCCCCGACAGCACGACCGCGACCGGGGCCGGGATCCAGGCGGACCCGCAGACCGACCACCAGCCCCTCCGCGCGACCACGGAGGCGTGACCCATGCGCTTCCGGCACCCCGACGGCTCCACCGTCCACCTCGCCTACTGCACCAACGTCCACCCGGCCGAGACCCTCGCCGGGGTCCGCGCCCAGCTCCGCGACCACTGCGAACCCGTGCGCAAGCGGCTCGGCCGCGACCGGCTGGGCATCGGCCTGTGGCTCGCCAAGGACGCCGCCCACGCCCTCGTCACCGACCCGTCCGCCCTGCGCGGCCTGCGCACGGAACTCGACGGCCGAGGCCTCGAAGTCGTCACCCTCAACGGCTTCCCGTACGAGGGATTCGGCGCCGAGGAGGTCAAGTACCGCGTCTACAAGCCGGACTGGGCCGACCCCGAGCGGCTCGACCACACGACGGCCCTCGCCCGTGTGCTCGCCGGACTCCTGCCCGACGACGTCACCGAGGGCACCATCTCCACGCTCCCACTGGCCTGGCGCACCGTGTACGACGACGACCGCGCCGCCGTGGCACACAAGGCCCTGCGCACGCTCGCCGAACGCCTCGACGCGCTGGAGGAGCTGACCGGACGCTCCATCCGCGTCGGCCTGGAGCCGGAACCCGGCTGCACCGTCGAGACCACGGCCGACGCCATCGCCCCGCTCGCCGCCATCGGCCGTGACCGCATCGGCATCTGCGTCGACACCTGCCACCTCGCCACCTCCTTCGAAGATCCGCACACCGCCCTGGACCGGCTGGCCGCCGCCGGCGTCCCCGTCGTCAAGTCCCAGCTGTCGGCCGCCCTGCACGCCGAACACCCCCACCTCCCCGAAGTCCGCGAGGCACTCGCCGCTTTCGACGAACCCCGCTTCCTGCACCAGACCCGCACCCTCACCGCCGCAGGGCTCCGAGGCACCGACGACCTCGGCGAAGCCCTCAAGGAGGACGCGCTGCCCGACGCCTCCCCGTGGCGCGCCCACTTCCACGTACCGCTGCACGCGGCCCCCGCCGCACCCCTCACCTCCACACTGCCCGTACTCAAGGACACCCTGGCCCGGCTGGTGGGCGGCCCGCACCCGCTCACCCGCCACCTGGAGGTCGAGACCTACACCTGGCAGGCACTCCCGCCGGAGCTGCGCCCCCGCGCCCGGTCCCAGCTCGCCGACGGCATCGCCGCCGAACTCACCCTCGCCCGCGACCTGTTGGCGGACCTCGGCCTGAAGGAGCTGCCGTGAACACCCATGAGATTCCGGCCGAGCCCTCGGCCGAGCCCTCAGCCGAGACCCTGACGGAGCCGGCCACCGCCGCGCGCCCGTCGTCCCCCACCCCGCTCCTCGTCCTGGACGTCGTCGGCCTCACCCCCCGTCTCCTCGACCACATGCCACACCTCAAGTCCCTCGCCCAGTCCGGCTCACGGGCCCACCTCGGGACCGTTCTGCCCGCCGTCACCTGCGCCGCCCAGTCCACGTTCCTGACCGGCGCCCACCCCTCCGAGCACGGCATCGTCGGCAACGGTTGGTACTTCCGCGACCTCGGCGACGTCCTCCTGTGGCGCCAGCACAACGGCCTGGTGTCCGGCGACAAGATCTGGGACGCCGCCCGGCGCGTCCACCCCGGCTACACGGTCGCCAACATCTGCTGGTGGTACGCCATGGGCGCCGACACCGACATCACCATCACCCCCCGTCCGGTCTACTACGCCGACGGCCGCAAGGAACCCGACTGCTACACCCGGCCCCCGGCCCTGCACGACGAACTCACCGAAAAATTCGGCACGTTCCCGCTCTTCCACTTCTGGGGTCCCGGCGCCGACCTCGTCTCCAGCCAGTGGATCATCGACGCCACCCGGCACGTCATCGCCACCCGGCACCCTGAGCTGACCCTCTGCTACCTCCCTCATCTCGACTACGACCTGCAGCGCTTCGGCCCCGACGACCCGCGCTCCCTGAAGGCGGCCGCCGACCTGGACGCCGCCATGGCCCCACTGCTCGACGACGCCCGCGCGGAGGGCCGTACGGTCGTCGCCCTGTCCGAGTACGGCATCACCCGCGCGGACCGCCCCGTCGACATCAACCGCGCACTGCGCCGCGCCGGACTCCTTGAGGTGCACACCCAGGACGGCATGGAGTACCTCGACCCGATGACCTCACGGGCCTTCGCCGTCGCCGACCACCAGATCGCCCATGTCTACGTCCGCCGACCCGAGGACATGGAGGCAACCAGGGCCGCGCTCGCCGACCTGCCCGGCATCGAGCAACTCCTCGACGACGAGGGCAAGAAGACCCATCACCTCGACCATCCCCGCTCCGGCGAACTCGTCGCCGTCGCGGAGCCGGACGCCTGGTTCACGTACTACTACTGGCTCGACGACGCCCGCGCGCCCGACTTCGCGCAGCTCGTCGAGATCCATCGCAAACCCGGCTACGACCCGGTCGAGCTCTTCATGGATCCGCTCGACCCGTACGTCAAGGTCAAGGCTGCGGGCGCGCTGGCCCGCAAGAAGCTCGGCATGCGCTACCGCATGGCGGTCGTGCCCCTCGATCCCTCACCTATCCGAGGCAGCCACGGCCGCCTCCCGCTGAGCGACGACGAAGGTCCGCTCATCATCTGCTCCACCCCCCGCGCTGTCGGCGACCGCGTCGCGGCCACCGATGTGAAATCCCTGTTGCTCGACCTGGCCGGCCTCGGGTGACAACACCCGGGAAGGACCGGACGGGCGAACACGAAAAGTGAAACACAAGGCACCGACAGTGTGTTCGGCCTGTGGAAAACCGGCATACGCCTCCATGTCCGCCGTGGTCAGAGGCCTGCCACCACAGCTGGACACCACCCCGCACACAGCTGGACACACCACCCCGCGCACAGCGGGACACCACCCCGCACACGGCTGGACACCTAACCGAAAGAGAGACACCGTGACCGCGTTCAACGACGAATCCGGATCCGGCGACGCCCTGCGTCGCGCGCTCGGCGTCAACCGCCGCCGTTTCCTCAGCACCTGCACCGCCGTCGCCGCCGGGGCGGTCGCCGCCCCGGTGCTGGGTGCCGCACCCGCCCTGGCCCAGGACCGGGGCAGAGGCCACGACCACGACCACGGTCACGGCCGCGGCCACGTCCTCGTTCCGCCGGGCAAGCGCGGCATCATCCTCTACACCGTCCGCGACGCCACGGCCCGCGACCCGCTCGCCTCGGACCTGCCCTCCGGCTTCCGCGAGGTGTTCAAGCAACTGGCCCGCCACGGATACCGCCAGGTGGAGTTCGCCGGCTACAACCAGCACGCCAACGCGCCCGGCGGCGCCAGCCTGGAGTCCGTCGCAGGCGCCAAGCTGCTGCGCTCGTGGCTCGACGACTACGGGCTGCGCGCCCAGGGCAACCACGGCTTCATACCGTCCTCCTGGCCGCTGACCAGCGCCGACGTGGACACCTTCAAGAAGCACCTGGAGATCGCCAACATCCTGGGCATGGACCACATGGGCACCGGCGGCGACCCCACCGGCAGCTCCTACCCGGCCGACTGGGACGTGGCGGCCGACAAGTGGAACGCGCTGGGCAGGATCGCCCGCCGCGAGGGCATCAAGCTCTACACGCACAACCACGACTCCGCCTACGGCTTCCTGCTGGACGGGGGTCCGCTGGACGCCCAGGGCCGGCCCACCCGCAGCTCCGGCATTCGCAAGCTGGAGTACTTCCTGAAGGTCACCGACCCGAAGCTGGTCTGGCTGGAGATGGACATCTTCTGGGCGCACGTGGCCCAGTACAAGTTCCACACCTACACCGCCCACGACGGCTCCACCCGCGAGAAGGTCTTCGACCCGGCGGGGCTCGTCGCCCGCCACAACAAGCGCTACCCGCTGTTCCACGCCAAGGACGGTGTCGTGAGCACCACCAACGGCATGGGCTACGACATGGTGCCCTTCGGAACAGGGGTCATCGACTACACCACGTTCTTCTCGCGGGTCGGGGAGCGGAACTACCACAACCCGATGGTCGAGGACGACAACTCGCCCAGCGCCACCGACCCCGCGCAGTCGCTGCGCGAGGCCAAGATCAGTTACGACAACCTGGCAGCCCTGCGCTCGAAGCGCCACTGAGCCCGGACGCACCGCGGGCGGTCCTCCCCACACGCTGTGGGGAGGACCGCCGTCGTTCTCGTTGTTCTCGTTGTTCTGTTCGTTCTGTTCGTTCTGTTCGTTCTCGTCGTTCTCAAAGACCTGAAGCGGATGGTGGGGGTTCTAGAAGGTCGGGGACGGATGCGGCGTCGCGGGCACCCGGTCAGGCCATCTCCTCGCCGATCGGGTGCGGGTTGGGTACGACGTGCTTGGCGTTGGGCCGGCCGGGAGCGCGGAGGAAGAGCGCAAGGACCGCGGAGCCGAGGCCGATGCTGCCGGCCAGTGCGAAGGCGCCCCCGTATCCCCAGGCGCTGACGACGACGGCTCCCACGCCGGAGCCGACGAGACCCGAGATGAGCTTGGAGCTGTAGACCATGCCGTAGTTGGAGGCGTTGTTGTTCTCACCGAAGTAGTCCGCGGTCATCGCCGCGAACAGCGGGAAGATCGCGCCGCCGCCGAAGCCTGAGATCATCGAGCAGACCAGGAAGAACGGCATCGAGCCGACGTTCCCGGAGAAGAACACGCCGAACTGCGAGCAGCCGAGCACGACACAGACGATGACGAGGGTGTTCCGGCGGCCGTAGCGGTCCGAGATCCAGCCGATGACACCTCGTCCGGTGCCGTTCACGATGGCCTTGAGCGACATGGCGGTGGCCACGATGCCGCCGGCGAACCCCATCTCCTTTCCGAACGGGACCTGCATGGCGATGCCGAAGATGTTGATGCCGGCCGTGCACAGCAGACAGAACCACATCATCCACAGCACGGGTGTCCTGGCGGCCTCCCGCGGTGTGTACTGCTTGACCGCAGGCGGGTTCTTCGCCAGTGCCCGTACGACCCGCGGGTCGGTCGACGTCTTCAGCGGGTCGACGTTCGCCGGCCACCAGTTCTTCGGCGGGTCCTTGAAGAACCAGCCGGCGAACGCGACGACCGTGCAGCAGATCACGCCGACGAAGACCAGGACGGTCTCGTAGTTGGACAGGTCCATGTACGAGGTGAACAGGAACACGAAGGGCACGGAGCCGTAGGCGAAACCGCCGTTGACCATGCCGGTCTTGCCGCCCTTGCGCTCCGGATACCACTTGCCGACCATGTTCACGCAGGTCGCGTAGACGAGGCCGGCGCCGATGCCGCTGAACATGCCGAAGCCTATGTAGGCGACGATCACATGTGGTGCGTACGCCAGCGAGAGATAGCCCAGGAGTGTGCCGCACGCGCCGAGCATCATGGCGTACCGCGCGGGCAGCCTTCCGCTCTCGCGCAGCTGGCCCGCCGGGAAGGCCACGGCCGCCTGGAAGAAGATCCAGACGCCCATCAGCCAGAAGATGTGCCCACTGTTCCAGAGGTGGGCCTCGTGCAGGGTGTCCTCGGCGGAGGTGAACGCGTACTCCGAAGAGCTGATGCCGAGCATGCCCATCCAGGGGAAGAGCACCATGGTCCAGCGTGGTCGGCCCATGATGTCCCGGTCGGTCTCACCGATCCGGTACAGGCGGCCGTTGCGGTCCGTCACCTCCCTGTAGGGGACGGGTGTGGTGAAGTCGGTGGTTGTCATGTCTCGTAGCACCCCTTGCGTCGAAAGATCTGGCCAGCGCCCCCTGTCCAATGCCTTTCGTGTGCGCACGGGTCCCGGGGCGGGCCGACGCGCACCGTCGGCCCGCCCCTTCGCCGGGTCAGGTCATGAACCGCCCCCCAACAGCCCCGCCGCCCGGGCCCAGCGGGCTGCGGCCCGCCCGGGGGACAACCCCCGGTCCCCCGGCCGGTCCGCCGCTCGACTCCGCGTCACAGCAGCCCCGCCGCCCGCGCCCAGCGGTACTTCGCACCGAGCACCGCCACCGGCTTCTCGGTCGTGTACGGGTAGGCCACGACCCCGTGCTCGAAGAGGTACTGGCAGGCCTCCTCGACCTCGACGTCGCCCGCGAGCGACGCCACGACGGGCTTCTCGATCCCGCGCTCCCTGAATTCGGCCACCACGCGCGCGGTGAGCTCGGCGAAGACCATGGGAGGGGTCACGATGGTGTGCCAGTAGCCGAGGACCAGCGAGTGGATCCGCGGGTCCTCGAGACCGAGCCTGATCGTCGCCTCGTACGTCGACGGGGGCTCGCCGCCCGTGATGTCCACCGGGTTGCCGGCGGCCCCGAAGGGCGGGATGAACTTCCGGAAGGACGCGTCCAGATCCGGTGGGATCTCCATCAGGGAGAGGCCGTTGTCGGTCACCGCGTCGGACAGCAGTACGCCACTGCCGCCGGCGCCCGTGATGATCACGATGTTGTCGCCCTGCGGAGTCGGCAGCACCGGCAACGCGCGCGCGTACTCCAGCATTTCGTTCAGGCCGGGCGCCCTGATGACGCCGGCCTGCTTCAGGATGTCCTCGTACACGGCGTCGTCGCCCGCGAGGGCGCCCGTGTGCGAGCCCGCGGCCCTGGCCCCGGCCGCCGTACGGCCCGCCTTCAGGACGACCACCGGCTTCTTGGGGACGGTCGCCCGCGCGGCCTCCACGAAGGCGCGACCGTCCTTGAGGTCCTCCAGGTGCATGGCGATGCACTTGGTGTTGGGATCCTCGCCGAACCAGGTCAGCAGGTCGTCCTCGTCGAGGTCCGACTTGTTGCCGAGCCCCACGATCGCGGAAACACCCGTCTTCGTAGTGCGCGCGAAGCCCAGGATGGCCATCCCTATGCCACCGGACTGGGACGTGAGCGCGACGCCGCCCTTCACGTCGTACGGCGTGCAGAACGTGGCGCACAGGTCCTGCCACGTCGAGTAGTAACCGTAGATGTTCGGCCCGAGCAGCCGGACGCCGTACCGCTCGCCGATGGCCACGATCTCGTCCTGCAGCTCGTGCTCACCGGTCTCCGCGAACCCGGAGGGGATCAGCACGGCGTTGGCGATCCCCTTGCGTCCCACCTCCTCCAGGGCCGAGGCCACGAACTTGGCGGGGATAGCGAAGACCGCCACATCCACCTCACCGGGAACGTCGGTGACACTCTTGTACGCCTTGCGGCCGAGAATGTCATCGGCCTTGGGGTTCACCGGATGGATCTCCCCGGAGAAACCGCCGTCGATGAGGTTGCGCATGACCGAATTGCCGATCTTGCCCTGCTCGTTGGAGGCGCCGATCACGGCCACCGACGACGGCTGCATCAGCCGGCGCATCGAGGTGAGGATCTCCTCGCGGCCGTACTTGCGGCGGGGCTTCGGCACCGACTCGGCGAGGATGACCCGGATGTCCGCGGCCACCGCGCCCTCCGGGGTGGCGATCACCGGGTTCAGGTCCACCTCGGCGATCTCGGGGAAGTCCGAGACCAGTTCGGAGACCCGGCGGATCTGCTCGGCGATCGCCCACCGGTCCACCGCGGGCGCGCCCCGGACCCCGCGCAGGATCTCCGCGGCCCGGATCGAGTCCAGCATCGACAGCGCCTCGTCCGGATCGACGGGCGCCAGCCGGAAGGTGACGTCCTTCAAAACCTCGACCAGCACACCGCCGAGACCGAACGCCACGACCTTCCCGAACGTCGGATCGGTCACCGCGCCGACGATCACCTCCTGCCCCTGAGGGAGCAGTTCCTGCACCTGTACGCCCTCGATGCGGGCCTGGGAGTCGTAGGCCCGGGCATTCTCGATGATCTTGTGGAAGGCGGCGCGTACGTCCGCCGCACCCTCCACTCCGACGATCACACCGCCCGCGTCGGTCTTGTGCAGGATGTCCGGGGAGACGATCTTCATCACGACGGGGCTGCCGAAGCGTGCCGCGTACGCGACCGCCTCGTCGACGTCGGTCGCCAGTTCCTCACCGGGGACGGCGATCGCGTACGCGTCGGCGACCACCTTGCCCTCGGGTGCGGTCAGCGCCGTCCGTCCTGACGCCCGCACGGCGTCGAGGAGCGCACGCACCCTCAGCACCCGGTCTTCGGCCATCAATCAGATCACTCCGTTCGACTTGAGCAGGCGCAGCTCCTCGTCACCGAGCCCGAGCTCGCCGACGTACACCTCTTCGTTGTGCTCGCCGAGCAGCGGCGAACTGGTCACGTCCACGGGGGAGTCGGAGAGCTTCAGCGGGCTGCCCACGGTCACGAAGTCGCCCCGCTCGGGGTGCGGCACCGTCACGACCATCTCGTTGGCGACCAGCGACTCGTCCTCGATGATCTCCTTGGTGGAGAGGATCGGGCCGCACGGGATGTTGTGGGCGTTGAGCTGCTCCAGCACCTGCCACTTGGGGAGCGTGGCCGACCACTCCTCGATCAGCTGGAACATCTTGGTGAGCTGGGGCAGGCGTGCCTCCGGGGTCGCCCACTCGGGGTCGTCCGCCAGCTCCGGCCGGCCGATCAGCTCGGAGAGCGGCTTCCAGCCGACGGGCTGCACGATGACGTACACGTAGTCGTTGGGGCCGCCCGGCGCGCACTTGACGGCCCAGCCGGGCTGGCCTCCGCCGGACGCGTTTCCGGACCTGGGAACTTCGTCGCCGAAGTCGTCGTTGGGATATTCAGCCAGCGGCCCATGCCCGAGGCGCTGCTGGTCCCGCAGTTTCACCCGGCACAGATTCAGCACCGCGTGCTGCATCGCCACGTTCACGCGCTGCCCGCGCCCCGTGTTCTCCCGCTGGAACAGAGCGGCGAGGATCGCCGCCACCGCGTGGATGCCCGTGCCCGAGTCACCGATCTGGGCTCCCGTCGCCAGCGGCGGCCCGTCCTCGAAGCCGGTGGTCGACATCGACCCGCCCATGGCCTGAGCGACGACCTCGTACGCCTTGAACTTGGTGTACGGGCCGTCCCCGAACCCCTTGATGGAGGCATAGACGATCCGCGGATTGATCTCCTGGATGCGGTCCCAGGTGAAGCCCATGCGGTCGACCGCGCCCGGTCCGAAGTTCTCGACCATGACGTCGGAGCGCCGGATCAGCTCGGTGAGGATCTCCTTGCCGCGCTCGGTCTTGGTGTTGAGGGTGATGCTCCGCTTGTTGCAGTTGAGCATCGTGAAGTAGAGGGAGTCGACGTCCGGGAGGTCGCGCAGCTGCTTGCGCGTGATGTCCCCGGTCGGCGCCTCCAGTTTGACGACGTCCGCGCCGAGCCAGGCGAGCAGCTGGGTGGCGGAGGGACCGGACTGGACGTGCGTCATGTCGAGGACACGGACGCCTTCGAGCGCCTTGGCCGAGGCCGGCGTCGCCGCCGTGGGGATCGTCGCTGTCGTTGTGGTCAACGGTTCCACCTCACTTGTACATCGTCTGGTTCATGGTTCCGGGGGCGTACGCGTCCGGGTCGACCCAGACGTTGATGAGCGACGGCTTGCCCGACTCACGGGCGCGCTGGAGGGCCGGGCCGATGTCGGCGGGGTCGCGGACCTCCTCGCCGTAACCGCCCAGCATCTGGGCGAACTTGTCGTAGTGGACGTCGCCGAGGGTGTTGCCGACCCGCTCGCGCTCCAGGCCGTACTTGGCGGCCTGGCCGTAGCGGATCTGGTTCATGGAGGAGTTGTTGCCGACGATGCCGACGAAGGGGAGGTCGTAGCGGACGAGGGTCTCGAAGTCCCAGCCGGTCAGGGAGAAGGCGCCGTCCCCGAAGAGGGCCACGACCTCCTTGTCGGGCCGTGCCTTCTTGGCGGCCAGCACGAAGGGGATGCCGACCCCGAGCGTGCCGAGCGGGCCCGGGTCCATCCAGTGCCCGGGTGACTTGGGCTGCACGACCTGCCCGGAGAAGGTGACGATGTCGCCGCCGTCCCCGATGTAGATGGAGTCCTCGGTCAGGAAGTCGTTGATCTCGCTGACCAGCCGGTACGGGTGGATCGGCGAGGCGTCGGACTTCAGGCTCGGCAGCCGCTTCTCGATGGCGGTCTGCTCGGCGGCGCGCAGTTCGTCGAGCCACTCCTTGCGCTTCGACGCGCCCCCGTTCAGGCGCCCGGAGGCGGCCTCGGCGACCGATTTCAGGACGAGCCCCGGGTCCCCGACGATGCCGAGGTCGATGTCCCGGTTCTTGCCGACGGTCCGGTAGTCGAGGTCGATCTGTACGACGGTCGCGCTCTGCGACAGCCGCTTGCCGTAGCCCATGCGGAAGTCGAAGGGGGTGCCGACGATGACGATGACGTCGGCGTTGGAGAAGGCGTACCGGCGCGAGAGCTGGAAGTGGTGCGGGTCGCCGGGCGGCAGGGTGCCGCGTCCGGCGCCGTTCATGTAGGCGGGGATGTTGAGGGTGCGTACGAGGTCGATGGCGGACTCGGTGCCTCGGGTCGTCCACACCTGGCTGCCCAGCAGGATCGCCGGTTTCTCGGCGTGCACGAGGAGGTCGGCGAGCTTCTCGATGGCCTCGGGGTCACCGGCCGAGCGGGTCGAGGCCCGGTACTGGCCTGCGGCGGGGACACGGGCCTTCTCCACCGGCACCTTGGCGTCCAGGACATCGCGCGGGATCTCCAGGAAGGACGGCCCCGGCGCCCCGTGGTAGCACTCGCGGAACGCCATGGACACCATGTCGGCGGCCCGCGCGGTGTCCGGCACGGTCGCCGCGAACTTGGTGATCGGCGTCATCATGTCGACGTGCGGCAGGTCCTGCAGCGACCCCATCTTGTGCTGCGTATGGGCGCCCTGGCCGCCGATCAGCAGCATCGGGGACTCCGCGCGGAAGGCGTTGGCGACGCCCGTCACCGCGTCGGTCGTGCCGGGACCGGCGGTGACGACGGCGCAGCCGGGCTTGCCGGTGATGCGTGCGTAACCGTCGGCGGCGTGGGCGGCGACCTGCTCGTGGCGTACGTCGACGACCTCGATGCCTTCGTCGACGCAGCCGTCGTAGATGTCGATGATGTGGCCGCCGCAGAGCGTGTAGATGACCTCCACGCCCTCCGCTTTGAGTGCCTTGGCGACCAGGTGCCCACCGGATATGAGGTTCTGGCTGTTGTCGTCGGGCATGGCGAAGTCCTGTCCCTTCGTAGGGGATTGGGCGCGCGGAAGCGCAGCTCATACGTGGTGCGCGCACTGTTCGTGGATGCCGTCGCGGTACATTGCATACAGTCGACGAATACTGTATGAAGCTTGTTATCCCGCATCCAGTGAGTGGTGTCCAGGGGGCGTGCGGCACTTTTAAGAGGGAGCCGAGATGGACCTGTTCGAGCACCAGGCAAGGGAACTCTTCGAAGAACACGGCATCTTGGTGCCGAGGGCGGAGGTCACCGACTCACCCAAAGAGGCACGTGAGATCGCCCGCGGGCTGGGTGGCCGCGTCGTCGTCAAGGCGCAGGTGAAGACCGGTGGACGGGGCAAAGCGGGCGGCGTGAAACTGGCCGCCGACCCGGCCGCCGCCGAACTGACGGCACGCCAGATCCTCGGCATGGACATCAAGGGCCACACCGTCGGAAAGGTGATGCTGGCCCAGCCGGTGGACATCGAGAGCGAGTTCTACGTCAGTTACGTACTCGACCGCGCGGCCGGCCGCTTCCTCGCGATCGCCTCGGCCGAGGGTGGCATGGACATCGAGGAGGTCGCCGCCACCCGCCCGGACGCGGTGGCCCGGATCCACATCGACCCGGCGGAAGGTGTCACCTCGGCGAAGGCCGCCGAGATCGCCGAAGCCGCGGGGCTGCCCCCGCAGACCGTCGACGTCCTCGTCAGGCTCTGGGACGTACTCGTCCGCGAGGACGCCGTACTCGTCGAGGTCAACCCCCTCGTCCGTACGGCGCAGGGGCAGATCCTCGCACTCGACGGCAAGGTCACCCTCGACGACAACGCCCGCTTCCGGCAGGCGCGTTGGGGCAGGCAGGAGACGGCGCACGACGAACCGCTGGAGGCGGCCGCCGCGGCCAAGGGCCTCAACTACGTGAAGCTGGAAGGCGAGGTCGGCATCATCGGCAACGGCGCCGGCCTCGTCATGTCGACCCTCGACGTGGTCGCCGGCTGCGGCGCGCGCCCCGCCAACTTCCTCGACATCGGCGGCGGCGCCTCCGCCCAGATCATGGCCGACGGCCTCTCCGTCATCCTCTCCGACCCGGCCGTCAAGTCGGTCTTCGTCAACGTCTTCGGCGGCATCACCGCCTGCGACGCGGTCGCCGACGGCATCGTGCAGGCCCTGGACGCGGTCCAGTTGACCAAACCACTGGTCGTACGCCTCGACGGCAACAGCGCCGTACGCGGCCGCGCGATTCTCGACGACCGCGCGCACCCCATGGTCCAGCAGTCCACCACCATGGACGGTGCGGCGCGTCGTGCCGCCCAGTTCGCCAACGCCGGCTGAAGGAGAAGGACATGGCCATCTACCTCACCAAGGAGAGCAAGGTCCTCGTCCAGGGCATGACCGGCGGCGAGGGCATGAAGCACACCCGGCGCATGCTCGCCGCGGGCACCGACGTCGTCGGCGGCGTCAACCCGCGCAAGGCGGGCCGGAGCGTCGACTTCGACGACCGCGCCGTCCCCGTCTTCGGCTCCGTACGCGAAGGCATCGAGGCGACCGGCGCCGACGTCAGTGTCGTGTTCGTCCCACCGGCCTTCGCCAAGGCGGCGGTTGTCGAAGCCGCCGACGCCGGTATCGGCCTCGCGGTGGTCATCACGGAGGGCATCCCGGTCCACGACTCGGTCGCCTTCACCACGTACGCGAAGGCCAAGGGCACCCGGATCGTCGGCCCCAACTGCCCGGGCCTGATCACCCCCGGCCAGTCCAACGCGGGCATCATCCCCGCCGACATCACCAAGCCCGGCCGTATCGGCCTGGTCTCCAAGTCGGGCACGCTCACCTACCAACTCATGTACGAGCTGCGGGACATAGGCTTCTCGACCTGCGTCGGCATCGGCGGTGACCCCGTCGTCGGCACCACCCACATCGACTGCCTGGCCGCCTTCCAGGACGACCCCGACACCGAACTCATCGTCCTCATAGGGGAGATCGGCGGCGACGCCGAGGAACGCGCGGCCGCGTACGTCCGCGACCACGTCACCAAACCCGTCATCGGATACATCGCAGGATTCACCGCCCCCGAGGGCAAGACGATGGGCCACGCCGGTGCCATCGTCTCCGGCTCGTCCGGCACCGCCCAGGCCAAGAAGGAAGCCCTGGAGGCGGCCGGCGTTCAGGTGGGCGGCACCCCGACCGAGACGGCCCGGCTGGTGCTGGCCCGGCTCGAAACGGAACGTGATGTCACTCATAGTTGACATGACGTCACTTACGGATGCCGCGGCGCGTCGCTAGCGTCGCCGGTACGACGTCCCGGTGCCCGGCACCGGTACGAGGTCCCGGTGCCGGGCGCGCACCTTCAGCGCCCGCGTACGCGGGACCAGCCATGAACGACCGCCCCCGACTGTGCACCGAGAGCGGAGCAACCGAATGGCACCCACCCTCACATCCACCCTCACCCTCAAGGCCCACACCTCGTGGACCGACGCCTGGCAGCGCTGTCTCGCCGTGGCCCCCGAGGCCTTCCGGGAGGACCGCGTCCTCAACCTCTGGGGCGCCGCCTGGCGGGCCGACGGCCGGGCGCTGCCCGCCACCAGCCCCGTCGACGGCAGCCCCATCGCGGGCCCGCCGCGACTGGACGGCGCCACGGCCCACCAGGCCGTCCGCGCCGCCCTCGACCACCACCGCGCCTGGCGGCACGTACCCCTCGAAGAACGCCGGGCCCGCGTCGCGGCCACCCTCGACGCCCTCACCCAACACCGGGAACTGCTCGCGCTACTCCTCGTCTGGGAGATCGGCAAGCCCTGGCGGCTCGCGCAGGCCGACGTCGACCGCGCCATCGACGGCGTGCGCTGGTACGTCGACGGAATCGAACCCATGCTCGCGGACCGGACCCCGCTGGACGGACCCGTGTCCAACATCGCGAGCTGGAACTACCCGATGAGCGTGCTCGTTCACGCAATGCTGGTACAGGCACTGGTAGGCAACGCGGTCATCGCCAAGACCCCGACCGACGGCGGCGTCGCATGCCTCACCCTGGCCTGCGCACTCGCCGCCCGCGAGGGGATACCCGTCACCCTCGTCAGCGGCAGCGGCGGCGAACTGTCCGAGGCGCTCGTGCGCGCGCCCGAGATCGGCTGCGTCTCCTTCGTCGGCGGCCGCGACACGGGCGCCGCGGTGGCCACGGCCGTCGCCGACCTCGGCAAGCGACACGTACTGGAACAGGAGGGACTGAACACCTGGGGCATCTGGAACCACACCGACTGGGACGCGCTGACGGCCGTCATCCCGAAACTCTTCGACTACGGCAAGCAGCGCTGCACGGCCTACCCGCGCTTCGTCGTCCAGCGTGAGCTGTTCGACGAGTTCCTCGCCGCGTACCTCCCGGCGGTCGACACCCTCCGCGTCGGCCACCCGCTGGCCGTCGAGCACCCCGACGACCTGTTTCCGAAGCTGGACTTCGGGCCGGTGATCAACGCGGCCAAGGCGAAGGAACTGCACGACCAGGTCGCCGAGGCGATCGACCGCGGCGCCGTCCCGCTGCACCGCGGCAAGCTCGCCGACGCCCGCTTCCTGCCGGGCCAGGACACCTCGGCGTACGTCCAGCCGGTCACGATCCTGAACCCGCCCCCGTCCTCCCCGCTGCACCACGCGGAACCCTTCGGCCCGGTCGACACCATCGTCCTGGTCGACACGGAGGCGGAACTGCTGGCCGCGATGAACGCGTCGAACGGCGCGCTGGTCGCGACCCTGTCCACGGACGACGAGGCCACGTACAACCGCCTGGCCCCGCAGATCCGCGCCTTCAAGGTCGGCCACGGAAAACCCCGCTCCCGGGGCGACCGCGACGAACTGTTCGGCGGCTTCGGCGCGTCCTGGCGCGGCGCGTTCGTGGGCGGCGAACTGCTGGTGCGCGCGGTCACGCACGGGCCGGCGGGGGAGCGGCTGCCGGGGAACTTCCCGGAGTACCACCTGATGCCGTGACCGGGTCCACCGCCGCGTAGTTTTCCGGTCACCTCGCGTGACGCCGTGGAGCGTCGTCCGCGCCCCGTGCGGTACCCCGCCGGGGCGCGGAAACGCAGGTGAAAGCCACTCCGAAAGCTTGGTATTGTTGTCCATGTCGCCGCGGGGAACACCCCCGTCCAGGCGGCAGACACCTAGTCCGGGTGGCGGAATGGCAGACGCGCTAGCTTGAGGTGCTAGTGCCCTTTATCGGGCGTGGGGGTTCAAGTCCCCCCTCGGACACAGAGTGGAAAAAGCACCGCAAATTGTGCGGGTCGAGCCTGGTCTCGGCCCGCACAAGCTGTTTTCGGGGTCGCACGGCACTCCCACCGACACCCCTGTCCGGACACGCGTGTCCGGACAGGGGTGTCCGGACTTGCCAGTCCTGACACGTGCGTCAGGACTCGTGCGTCTCGTGCGTCAGGACTCGTGCGTCAGCGGATGCCGCGCCAGGCCAGCAGGCCGCACGCGCCCGCCGGGCTGTCGCACGCGGCGTTGCCCGCGGCCAGTACCGCGCGGGAGCCGGGAACGCCCTCGATGTCGAAGACCGTGCTGCCCTCGCTCGTCGAGGTGAGTTCCGCCGGAAGCTCCTCGTCGGTCCAGGTGGCGCCGTCCCAGCGGGAGAACACCGTGTGAGCACTGCCCTGCGGGCGCCAGCCCGCGACCCACACACCCCCCGAGCCGTCCGAACCCGCGGCGTTCACCTCGTCGATGCCGGGGGCGGGAATCTGCCGCCAGGTACGGCCGTCCCAGCGCGTGGAGAGCAGTCCGCTCGGGACCTGCGGATCGTTGGTCTTGCCGAGCACGTGAACCGTCCCGCGCCCGGTCGACACGATGTGGTTGGCCACCCAGCCGGGGCCGTACTCGTAGGGGACGGGGACGGCGTCCACCGTCCAGTGTCGGCCGTCGAAGTGGTACAGCAGGGGCGTGGCGACGCCGTCCGCCTCGGTCAGGGCGCTGACCCAGATGTCGTCGGGGCCGGTGCCGGTGATGCTGAAGGGCTGCACCGCCCCGCCGTCCGGCGCCTGCGGCAGTGCCGTACGGCTCCACCTGCGGCCGTCCCAGTGCTCCAGGTGCCCGGCGTACGCCTTGTCCGGGTCGTCGGGGTCCGCCGCCGGATTCCAGTCCAGGGTGGTCAGCCACACGGAGTCCGCGCTCACCGACTTCAGTTCCAGGACGAAACGGATCGCGCCGTCGGCGGGTGCCGGACGCGGCACCGGCTTCCAGCGGGTGCCGTCCCAGTGCTGGAGCACGATCGGGTCGGCGGCCTCGGGCAGCGCGGAGCCCTCGCGGAGCCGGTCGGCCAGACTGTCCGGCAGCCGGGCCAGGAGCGAGCCCGGCAGACGGCCCGTTCTGCGGGCCTCCGGCACCCGGGCGATGGCTGAGGCGACCGCGCCGACTTCGACGTCGGTGTACGTTCCGGCAGCCCAGACGTCGTCCGGACCCGAGGCGGCCACTGCCTCCAACTGCGCGGGTCTGCCCCCGGTCCCCGCCGGTCGGACATCGCTCCACCGGGTGCCGTCCCAGTGCTTGGCCACCGGATCCGTGACCCAGGACTCGTCCGTCTTCCGTCCGACCGCCCACGCGTCGGTCCGACCCGTCGCGGTGACGTCGTAGAAGTCGGTCGACTCGGCCCCGGACAGCGGCAGTGCCAGTTTCCAGGGGGTCTTCGAGAGGGAGGCCTGCTGCCCGGAAGGTGCGGGTGCGGGTGCGGCTGCCGGTGCCGGTGCCGGTGCCGGTGTCTGAGGCTGTGCTTGTGCGGCGTACGGCGCGAGCGCGATGGCGCAGGCCGTGAGGGCGGTGGCCACGCGGGCGGTGGCCACGCTGGCGGCGGGTAACGCGAACCGCCGCACGCCACGGGGTACTGGTGTTGTCATCTTCTCCTGTGCTCCTACTGGATCCTGTGTCCTGGGTGGAGGCTGTTCCGCGGCAGCCGGAGGGCCTTCCACGGCACCGCGTCACCGCATCGCACGTGCTCAGCGCTGAGCGTTCTCCGGCACCGTGATCTGGTGCTCGCCCCAGCCCATCCGGGTCGTCGCCGAGTAGTTCACCGTCGTGCCCGCGTCGAGACCCGCTTCCTCAGCCCTGGCAGACGGTTCGACCAGCAGGAGTTGCTCGCAGAGCATCTCGCCGGTGGACTCGTCGACGACCAGCCGTTCCTCGACGCCGCCCAGCGCTGTCCGTGCCGTGCCGGGGAAGGTGAAACCGACGCCCTCGCGACCCAGCGGATCGGTGACACGCCCCAGACCCCGGACGCCGGGCAGTTCCGCCATCACCCGGTACGCGGCCGCCCGGACGGCGGGTTCGACCGGCATCGTGATCAGGCCGGCCGCCTGCCGCAGTACGTACGCCGTGCGGCCGACGCCGGTGTCGGCGCCGCTGTCCTGCGCGTACAGCCGCTCCAGCTCCCGACGCAACTCCCCACTGTCGGAGGGCAGTTCACGCAGGTCCTGGTACGTGACGTTCCGCGGGCCGATGGCGTAGATCTTGTCGTCGGCGTCCGTCCGCATGACCATCGGCTGCCGGGTTCCCATCGTGTAACCCAGCGTGCCGCCCTCCTCGTTGCCCGGGACCTCGGCCTGCATCGTCCTGGGTGAGCCGGCGGCCCGCCAGCGTGCCTCGTCCGCCTTGCTCCGGGGCTCGGTCACGCCTTCCAGGCCGGAGACCATCAGACTCCGGGTGCCCGGACGCACACCCACCGACCACTCGTCGGTCGACGTGGTGCGCACGGCGAGGAACTGCCCGTCGTCTCCCGCGTCCTTCGCGTCTCCCGCCGCGCTGACGACGTTCACGTTCTCCGAGCGCGTGGTGGTCTGCCAGTACGTACCCTCGGCGGCCGACGTCTCCGCCTTCTTCGCCACGCTGAGCAGTTCGAGGCGGCCGTCGACGCGGACATCACCCTGGCCGTCCGACGTCGACGAACCCGGCCCGGCGGAAGCGGACGAGGACTGCGGGGCCGCGCCCGCGCGCACGCCCGAAGAGTCCCGGTCGAGCGTGCTCACGACCACCGCGGACGCCGCCACCGCGGTGAGGGCGACCACGGCCCCGAGCGGCCTGATCCCGCCCCGGAGCCGGAACAGCCCAGGTACCCGCGAGCGTCCCGCGCGGCTGTCCGTCGCTCCGGCCAGGATGAGTGCCAGGTCCTCGCGCTGTCGCGGAGAGCCCGCCAGCCTGGACGGGTCCAGCTCGTCGGGCCGGGCGCCCGCGAGCACCTTCATGACGTCAGGCCGCCCGGACCGTTCCTGGGTGTTCTTCATGTGAGTGCTCCTTTGCGATCTGTGCGGCGCGGGGCCTGTACGAGGGGTGCGGTGCCCGTGCCTTGCGGGGACTCCGGGCCCTGCGGGGACACGGGTGCCGGTGCGGGCGCCGCCTCCGGTGCAGGTGCCGTATCCGTATCCGCATCTGCCAGGTACGCCGGTTCCAGGGCTCTCTCCAGACGGCGGCGGGCCCGGTGCAGCCGGACGGTCAGCGTCGCGGTGGTACAGCCCAGGACCCGTGCGGCCTGTTTGGTGCTCAGCCCGTGCCAGGCGATCAGCGTCAGCAGTTCCCGGTCGGCGTCGGACAGACCCGCCAGGGCGTGCAACGCGGCTGCCCGGTCGGTCACGTCCGCCGCGACGTCGCCGACATCGGCCCGGGCACCGCTGCCGATACGCCCTGCCTCCTCGGCGGCGAGCGTGTACTGGTGGCTGTCCCGGCGACGCATCTCGCGCACCAGATTGCGGGCCACTCCCAGCAGCCAGGGCAGCGCGGGCTGCGGTATGTCCCGCACCCGCCGCCAGGCCACGGTGAACGTCTCGCTGGTGATGTCCTCTCCTACCTGCCGTCCCACCAAGCTGGTGGTGTAGGCGAGGACGCGCGGATAGCACTCCTCGTAGATGTCCCGGAAGCGTTGGGCATGGGTCACGCGCCGTCCCCTCTTGTCGGCTCTCTCACCAAGCAATGCGCGCAGAGGCCCACTTCTTACAGGGGGATCCGAAATTCACGCGACACACCTGAGCGGGGCACACGGAAGCGGGACACGCGGCAGCCGGACACACGGAAGCGGGGGCCCGGCGTACCGGGCCCCGCGCGCGGCACATGCCGCCGTGCACCGTCCAGTTCTGTCCGGACACTCCCCAGTGCTGCCCGGGCAGAATCTTCGCCGTGCGGGTGGAACAGTGGCCGCTCCCGGCAGTCCGGAAGCCCCGGAATCCGCTCGTCGCCGACACCACCGCTGATGCGGACCACCGGCAGCCGGACCGGCTCGTCGGCCCCAGGTCCGTGCCCCCAGCTTGACGGGCGGTGCGGCGGACGGGCAACCGTTTCAGTGCAGGCTTAAAACCGCAGGTCGCGAGGGTGAAGACAGAGATTTGCGGCGGCCCGCCCGCAGACTTCGTACACCCGGACCGCGCCGGGACCGTGGTCGGACCGCGCCCGGGCCTGTTGTCGACCCCCGCCGCCCGGTCCGGCCCTGGTGCGGCCACCGTCCGGCCCCGGGTCGGCTCCGGGCCGGCTCCGGGCCGGTCTTCTTCGCTCAGCCGTCGTCGCGACGTCAGTTCCCACCGCTATGCTCGCCGGTGTTCGAGTGGTACATGGGGCCGGTGGCAAGGAAGCCATCGGGAGGGGCGTGAGGCGGGCGTGTTGTCCGGCAGTGATGATCAGCAGGGTGCGGCGTACGCGGCACGGGGCGCCGGGCGTCTGATCGCCGGTCGTTACCGGCTGACCGACCAGCTCGGCAGAGGCGGCATGGGCACCGTCTGGCGGGCCCACGACCAGCTGCTCGCACGGGACGTCGCGGCCAAGGAGCTGCACGTCTTCACCCAGGGCGACGAGGACCACCGTGTGTGGCTGCGCCGTGCCGTGCGGGAGGCGCGGGTGGTGGCCCGGGTGCCGCACCCGCACGTCGTCGGAGTCCACGACCTCGTCGAGTACGAGGACCGGCTGTGGATCGTCATGGAGCTCATCGACGGCCCCTCGCTCGCCCAACTCATCGCACAGGAAGGCCCGTTGGCGCCCACGCGGGTCGCCGCGCTGGGCGCGCAACTGCTCGGCGCGCTGGATGCCGTGCACGCCGCCGGAGCCCTGCACCGGGACGTCAAACCGGCCAACGTCCTGCTGCGCCGCGACGGCAGCGCGGTCCTGACCGACTTCGGCATCGCTGTCCTGGACGACGGTGAGGCGTTCACCAACTCCGGCGAGTTCGCGGGCTCCGTCGAGTACATGGCGCCCGAACGCATCAACGGCGGTGAGGTCGGCCCCGCTTCGGACCTGTGGTCGCTGGCCGCGACGCTCGTCACCGCCGCCACCGGCGCGTCGCCCTTCCGCCGCCCCGCGCACGCGGCCACTCTGCACGCCGTGGCGTACGAACAACCCAATCTGACGGCGCAGTTGGGTCCACTGCTCCCGGCCGTCGAGGCACTGCTGCGCAAGGCGCCCGAGGAACGGCCCTCCATCCCCGACGCGACGACCGCCTTGCGGCACGCCGCCGAGGGGCTCGCGGCGGACCCGAGGTCGTTGCCGTCGGCCACCGTCCGGGTCGCGATCCCGGCAGGCGTCTCCCTCGCGGACGCGGAGACCCGCACCCGTCAGCACATCCCTTGGACGGAGCCGGCGTCGCCCACGTCGCGGTACGACGCCGAGACCGCGTCCGCGCTGATGAGAAGGGACGAGGAACGGCGTGACAGACGGGTCCTGGGCCTGGTGGCCTCCTCGGTCGCCCTCGTCTTCGCCGGCACCGGTATAGGTCTCTTCCTCGCCGGAGTCCCGCCCTTCGACCGGGCCGCGCAAGCCGAGGCGTCGGACAGCAAGGGCCGGGGAAGCGGCGCCGGAACCTCCCAGCCGGCCGGTACGCCCCTGCCCGCGACGCCCGTCGTCAACGAGTCGGTGGTCCATGGCACCGAGGGCTGGCAGCGGGTCACCGACACGCTCATCCAGTCCGGCGACACGGTCACCGTCCGTTTCACGTCGGGGCAGTGGACCGTGGACGACCCCGAGATGCCGCTGACAGGGCCGGAAGGCTACGACGCCGAGACCGACAAGTCGCTGGACTTCGCGGCGGCGGACTGCAAGGTCAACGGGTCGGCCCCCTTCGGCGCGCTGCTCGGACGTTTCACCGAGGCCGGGGAGGGCGAGGAGAGCCACATCGTGGGGAAGCAGTGGACCTTCGAGGCGGCGGCCGGGGGCACACTGGAACTGCGCATCAACGACGGCGACGAGGGCTGCATCAGCGACAACTCGGGCGACCTCTCCGTGACGGTGACCGTCGCCAAGGGCGCCTGAACGAGCCCTGATCGATCCGATCGATCCGATCCTCCGATCGACCTGATGGAAAGGCGCCTGAGTGAACGCCCCTTCGGCTCCCTACCGACTCGTACCGGGTGCCCCCGCGTCGCCGGTCATCCTCCACGTGCCGCACTCCTCGCGGACCGTTCCCGAGGGCGTCCGTGGTGGGATCATCCTCGACCACACCGCGCTGGAACGGGAGTTGGACCACATCACCGACTCGCACACCGCCCGCATCGCCGAGGAGGCCGCCGCCCGGCTCGCCCCGAAGCCCTGGCAGTTCGTCAACCAACTGTCCCGGCTGGTCGTCGACCCCGAACGCTTCCCGGACGAACGGGAGGAGATGCGGGCCGTCGGCATGGGAGCCGTCTACACACGCACCACGCACGGCGAGCCACTCCGACGGGGCGACCACCTGGGCCACCTGGACGCGGCAGCCGAACAGCCGCTCCTGGAAAGCTACTTCCACCCGTACGCCGCCGCCATGACCGAGGCTGTGACCCAGCGTCTGGAGGCTGTCGGGCGAGCCGTGATCATCGACGTGCACTCCTACCCCACGCAGCGCCTGCCGTACGAACTGCACGGCGACGGCCCCAGGCCACCCGTCTGCCTCGGGGCCGACACCTTCCACACCCCGCCCACCCTGCTCGCCCACGCCGAGAAGGCGTTCGCGGGCTTCGGCGGCACGGGCATCAACAGCCCCTTCGCCGGAACGTACGTCCCACTGAAGTACTACGGCACCGACCGACGGGTCAGCGCCCTGATGATCGAGCTCCGCCGAGACATCTACATGACCGAGCCGGGCGGGCCCGCGGGCCCGGGCCTCGACCGGGCGACGGCCGCACTGGCGGAACTGGTCGGCATGGTCAGCGGGGCCCAGGAAGGCAGCGCTCTGCCATGAGATCGGCTTCGTGCTGGACGGGGTCGACATCGGCCGGGACGGATTCCCGCCTCCACCGAGGAGGACGGCAGGAAACCGAAGGCTGTCATCCGACTCGTGCGCGGTCATGCCGAGCTGCGCGCGGCCGTGCAGAGGCTCCTGAAGGCTTCGAAGGAGGGCAGCGACGAACTTGTGCCCTGTACCAGCCCGCGTACCCTCACCATCGCTATGGGCGGCTACCAGGCACGGCCGGGCGCGTGCGTGTGAGGTGCCGATATGCCGTGTGCTAGGCATGGCCCATGCCACTGCCGCACTTCGTTCTCAGTAGATACCAGCAGCAACTGCTGGCCGAGGCGCTGCTGCGTCCTCTACCGGACCCTGTGGACGGGGAAGTCGCTGAAGAGGGACTTCTCGCGCGAGGGCTGGACCCGGATGAGGTTCGAGCGGAGGCGCCGGAGCTGGTCTTTCTGAAGCTTCTCGTCCCAGAGGACGGGCGGCTGTCGGTGACGGATCTCGGAGCGGCGGTGCATTACCGCACTGCGTTCGAAACCGCCGAGGAACGACTGGCTGCGGTGGTGCGGCTGGCGGAGTCGGTTGAAGGGCTCCCACCCCGCTTGATTCGTGCCGTGCGTGGGCTGGCGCAGGGCAGCGTGCAGTATGACGAAGCGGCCGAGGAACTGGAGCAGACCGACTGACCCGGCCGTACGACTCCTGGTCTTCTCAGGCCTCCCCTGGATCGCTCGCGAACAAAGTGTCAGGCGGGTGGTACTTGGCCTTTCGGGCGCCGGCTGAGACAGGCAGGATCCGGGCTTCGGTCAGATCCGCCTGAGTCACTGTTCCGGCTGCCAGCACGCTGCTCAACAATTCCTGCTGGGCTGACGACAGGTCGACCAGGCGTCTCAACACCGAAAGCAACTCGATCAGTTCACTCGTCCACTCCGCGGGCCAGCTCTCGACATGGATATCGTCCAGCGGACTGGTCCTCTTGCTCGTGGGGGAGGCCTTGCGGTAACCGAACCATTTACCGATGACGTTCATTCCACCGACGTCGTACGCCCATACGGGCTCGGGCACCGGAGCGAATGAGCCCTCGCCGATGTGTAGCGTTTGCGACTCGGCGTCGTAGCGCATGGCCTCTGGAACGGTGTGGCCGACGTGCGTCAGGTATTGGACCTGCCGCGGGTCGCCACGGGAAAAGAGGACGTCGTCGGCGGGTCGCCCGGCCGAAGGGTCCGCGCCTTGCTTGCCATAGGTCGAGGCCCACAACACGTCGCGGCCCAGCGCGATGCCCGTCTGCCAGAGTTCACGGTCCCGGGTGAGCGGAAGGCGCACACCTGGCGTCAGGAGCTCGTCGGCGAACTGTTCGGTGAACGCCCCGTGCCCGGTGACGGCGAGTGTGTACGCGGCCAGGTCCTGCACCGTGACCCGCTCCAAACCGAGTAGGCGGGCAAGGTGGGCAAGGAGGCCCGGCGGAGTGTTCGGGGAACCGTCGGGATGGAGCAGGGGCATGATCCGGCCGCCGCGGCCGTTGAAGTGGTGGGTGTCCGGCAGCAGGTGCGTGGCAACGACGGCGGGGCCGGAGTCGATCGCGTGGGACGACTGCTGGTTGAGAAAGATCTGCTTGGGCTGGAGGGATGCCCACAGGTCGGGGCGCGCGTAGTCGAGCACTCGGTTGTCTGCTATCGCGTACTGGCGATCGAAGCTGCGTAGGGAGATGAGTGTGAGGGGCGGAGTGGTGGTCGTTTCCTGGGAGAGAGGAAGTGGGTGACCCGGCCACCCGGGTAAGGGGTCGCTCCGGTTGGTCAGACCACGGTCCCGGGTTTCCTTGAAGAGCTTGGCCTTCTCTGCCAGGTCGGTCTCCCGGACCAGCCGGGCCCACCTGCGGCGAAGGATTTCGGCAGAGGGGGCGGTCACCCACGAGCGGTTCGTTTTCGTTCCGGGGCTGCCCCATGGAAAGAGATCGATGAGTTCGGGGTAGTCCAACCACCCAGAACGGCTCGCCGGTGTGAAGGGCAGCACGTCGTCCTCATGTGTGTCTTGCCAACCCTCGTCGTCCAGACCGATTTCCTTGATCTGACGGAACTTGTCCACCCGTCGCCCCGTAACGGACCGATAGTGAACATGGGCCCGGTGCTGCGGCCCACGGACGGTGTCGGCTTTGCGCACGAAGATGTGGATGGCCAGGGGTTGGGCGACTCCCGGAAAGACGCGCGTCGAGACGGGCGCACGCTGTCCCTCGGGCGAGAGATTGATGATCCAGCCCTCGTCGCAGGTGCGGCGCAGGTACTTGCGCATGCCACGCCCGCCGGGCCCTGTGGCCCACCCCGACGGAGTGATCAGGCAGACCACTCCGTGCCGGTCCTCCGGATGGGCGTCGAACACCTTCCACGTGGCCCAACGCCAGAAATACACGTACATGTTCTTGAGGACGTGTTCGTAGCGGCCGTTGCCCTCGTGTCGGAACGCGTCGAGGGGAGGTGGTTCGTGGCCGGGCACGCGTTTCTCCACCCAGCCTCCGCGGCCTTCCGCCTTGTCGTCGTACGGAGGATTGGTGACGACGGCGGTGACCGGCACATTCGCCTTGATGCGGTTGGCGCGCTTGCGGAAGGTGGAAAGGACTCCGTAGGTGGACGCCAGGTACTCCTCCTCCACGTAGGGGTTTTCGAGGGTGTCCACCACGAGCAGGTTCAAGCCCTCTCGGGGCGGTTGCGCCTTGTAGCGCTTGAGCAGGTCGGAGGCGCGCAGCTCGGCGACCGCGAAAGAGCCCATCTGCAGCTCGAAGCCGAAGAGTCGGGAGGCGAGCCGCGAGATGGCGTCGCGGGCCATGGCGGGGCCGTGCCGGTCGATGGCCTGCTCGGCAACCCGTTCGATGACGGTGTGCAGGAAGGTGCCGGTGCCCATGGCGGGATCGATGATCTGCACCTCGTCCGCCCCGAAGCCGGCCTCTTGGCCGAGACGGGTTCGCAGGACATCCTCGGTGAGGCGGACCATCTCCTCGACGATTTCATGGGGCGTGTAGTACGAGCCGCTCTGCTGGCGTAGAGCCGGGTCGTAGACCGTGAGGAAGTGCTCGTACAGGTGGAGGTAGGCGTCGCGGTTGCCATAGCGGATGGCCGGCCAGTCCACCTCCCCGATGGTGCGGGTCAATAGATCCAGGGTGACCGTGAAGCGCTCGTTGACGTTGTCGGTGAGCAACTGGAGTGCTTTGCCCATCAGGGCATGGTCGGTGTCGAGACGACGGCCGATCGCGTGGAAGGAGCCGGGCGCCAGATCGATGTCCTCGGTACGGGCCAGCAGCAGGGCGAAGGTGACGGTCTGGGCGTAGCCGTCCGCGAACGTGGCGTCATCGGCGGAGGGGAACAGCAGTCGCCGCCAGTCGTTCTTGAGACCGGTGAACGGCCTCGCTCGCATGTCGTCGTCGGATGCGGTGGATCTGGCCTCGAAAGCCAGCTGCTCCAAGACGGCACCACGCAGCAGACGGCACAGCGGAGCGATGTGCTGGACGAGACGCGAGACCTGCGAGAGCCGTGGAGGTTTCCACAGCAGGAACTGTTTGAGCAGGGCGTCGAAGGCGGCCGGGTCGGTGGGTGCGAGCCTGTTGCCGGCGTCCGTGAGGGACCCTTTGAAGAACACCGTCGCGCCGAGTTGCTCGCCGTCGCGGAACAGCCGCCACTCAGTTCCGTTCGAATAGAGCAGGTTGGGCAGATCCCGGAGCTTCTCCCATTGTTCGCGGTTCGCCTTGCCGAAGGTTTCGGGGTCCACCGGCAGCCCCGGTTTCTTCAACTCGATATAGCCGGTGAGGTGGCCACTTGCGCGTACGGCATAGTCGGGGCGAACGCCGAGGCCGGGTATGCGGAATTCATCGTGCCACGTGACCTCGGGCTGTTGATGGTGCTCCCCGACAGTCTGGAGGAGCTGCTCCAGTGGGCTGCGGATGTTCGATTCTTGGCCGCCTCCCCCCGACAGTTTCTGGCGGCACTGACGGCCGAAGACCGACACGGTGGTTCGCAACCAGTCGTACTCGTCTTCTGGCATGTTTCTCCTGGAATGAGAATTGCCCCGCGCATCCTGCGTCGGGGCATGCCGCACGCAAGTCGAACTGTCAAATGCCGTACTGCTTATGGATGGTGGCGCCTTATCACCCACTTGTCCATGCCGCCTACATGGGTTGGAGGCTGCCCTGTGCGGGAAGGGCCGCGCGCAAAGGAGCGCTCGCGGAAAAACACAATGCTCACCCGCCTCGGCTTCCCTACACTCATGCACAACGCGCGCCGAACACCACCCCGGCGCGCCCCGTGACCATTGAGGGGAGCTCGGCCATGCGGTACCGCACCGCTGTCGTTGTTCCTCTGTCGCGGTTCGAGGTGATCCTCGTGTCTTCGTGGAGCCGGTGCAGGCTGCGCGGCCCGCACCGGATGCCCGTTTCGAACGTCTGACCTGCGCACGCCTCCTTTGGGGACTGCACGACTGCAGGCTCGCAGGTGTACAGATCGCCAGGTCACCTGTCGCTTCGTACGGGAATCGCGCCGACCCCCTCCGGATCCCTGATCAGCTTCTGATCAGCTCTGAAAGGCCTTGGGCCGTGCGTACCGAACTCCACCTCCAGCACCTTCACGACCGTCATGACAACCGCTCCGCGTCCCTCGCCCGCGACCCACTGAGCGCCGTCCGTAATCTAGGCATCCTCGCTCACGTCGACGCCGGCAAGACCACCGTCACCGAGCGGATCCTGTATGTCACCGGGACCACTCACAAGCGTGGCGAGGTCCATGACGGCACGACAGTCACCGACTTCGACTCCCAGGAACGCGATCGCGGGATCACCATCTTCGCCGCCGCGGTCAGTTGTGACTGGGACGGGCATCGGATCAACCTGATCGACACCCCGGGGCACGTCGACTTCTCCGACGAGGTCGTACGTTCGCTGCGCGTGCTGGACGGGGCGGTCGCGGTGTTCGACGCCGTCGCGGGGGTCGAACCGCAGAGCGAGTCGGTGTGGCGGCAGGCCGACCGGTTCGGCGTGCCGCGGATCGCCTTCGTCAACAAGCTGGACCGGGCCGGGGCCGACCTCGACTCGGCGGTCGCGTCCATCCGGGAGCGGCTGCATCCGGCGCCGCTGGTCGTGCAGTTGCCCATCGGCTCGGAGGACGGGTTCCGCGGAGTCGTCGACCTGCTGCGTATGCGGGCGCTGGTGTGGGCTGAGGGTGCCGAGGGCATCGGCGGGGTCGAAGAAGGGCCCGTACCCGAAGAGTTGAGGGAAGAGGCGGCGGGGCGGCGGCGTGTGCTGGAGGAGGCCGTCGCGGAGCTTCATCCCGGTGCCCTGGAGGAGTTTTGCACGCCGGACGGCCTCTCCTCGCCGACGCTCGCGGGCGCGCTGCGCGACCTGACACGTACCGGTGACGGCGTCGTCGTGCTGTGCGGCTCCGCCTACCGCAACCGGGGGATCGAACCGCTGCTGGACGCCGTGGTCGCGTACCTGCCCTCGCCGTCGGACGTGCCCGCCGTGCGCGGCACGCTGGACGGCGCCGAACAGGAACGGGCCGCAGATCCGGACGCGCCGTTCGCGGCACTGGCGTTCAAGGTGCACTCCACCGCCACCGGGCGGCTGACCTGTCTGCGGGTGTACTCGGGGACGATCCGGAAGGGAGAAGTGGTGGCCGTGTGGGACGCGAGTGCGACGCGTACCGAGCGGATCGGCCGGATCCTGCGGGTCCAGGCCGACCGGCACGCCCAGTTGGACCGGGCCGTGGCCGGGGACATCGTCGCGGTGGTCGGACTGAAGTCCGCCCGCGCGGGATCGACCCTGTGCGCACCTGGCGCTCCGCTCGTCCTCGAAGCGCCGGCCACCGCCGAACCCGTCGTCTCGGTCGCGGTCGAGGCCCGGACGAGCACGGACACGGACCGGCTGGTGACGGCGCTGGCACGGCTCGTGGAGGAGGATCCCTCGCTGGTCGTGCGGACCGACGACGAGACCGGGCAGACCGTGCTGTCCGGTATGGGCGAACTGCATCTGGAGGTGGCCGTGGAGAAGATCCGCCGCGCCCAGGGGCTGGACGTCCGGGTCGGCCGGCCGAGGGTGGCGTACCGGGAGACCGTCGTACGCGGGGTCGCCGGGCTGGTCCACCGGCATGTCAAACAGGACGGCGGGGCAGGGCAGTTCGCCCATGTCGTGGTGGATGTGGAGCCGTTGGACGCCGTGTCCGAGGGTGCCGGTAGCGGCCTCGGAGGCAGCGCGACCGGGTTCGAGTTCCGGTCGGCCGTCGTCGGTGGCCGGGTGCCGCAGGAGTACGTCCGGGCCGTGGAGGCCGGTTGCCGGGACGCGCTGGCCGAAGGTCCGCTCGGCGGTCATCCCGTGACCGGGCTGCGGGTGGTCCTGAGGGATGGGGCGACTCATACGAAGGACTCCTCGGAGATGGCGTTCCGGACGGCCGGACGGCTCGCCCTCCGCGAGGCGTTGCGGGCGAGCGCGATGGCGGTGCTGGAGCCGGTGGTCGAGGTCACCGTCACCGCACCGGACGAGTTCGTGGGCGGGGTCCTGGGTGACCTGGCGGCACGGCGCGGCCGGGTCAGCGGATCCACCACGCGGGCGGGCGCGGCGGTCGTCACCGCCACCGTGCCGCTGGCCGAACTGTTCGGGTACGCCACGCGGTTGCGGAGCCGCACGCAGGGCCGGGGGGTTTTCACCACCCGGCCCATGGGGTACGCCCCGGCGCCGGGGCCGGGCGAGGGGACACCGGCGCCCCGGTAGCCCGGACGGCCCGGGGCGGGGTCCGGGGGCGGGGCCAACGGGCCCCGCCCCCGGAGGCGGCCCCGAACGGTGGTCCCGCCCACGCACGGGCGGGACCACAACTCGCCGGGCGGGGCTCAGCGCAGCGCGTCCCGCAGCAGCCTCGCGTTCTTCGTCAGCCGGCTCGAACCCTTCCGCTCGGCCAGCGCCGTCACCTCGGCGATCTCCCCCTTGGCCCCGCAGCGCGCCACGCACTCCACGGCCAGCGCCAGCAGTTCGCCCACGCCCCGGAGCGGTGTGGTCCGTACTGACAGCAGACCGGGCAGGGCTGCGGCCAGGACGGACCACACCGTGGCGTACGCACCCGTCTCCGCGGCGGCCCGCAACGACTCGCTCGCCCGGCTCGGGCTCGGCCACTCGTCGTTCAGCAGCGCCTCCAGCTGCCGCCCTAGCAGCCCGCTGTCCAACTGCCCACGCGCGGCCAGGACCAGCAGGGCGTCCACCACCGCGTCGGTGTCCAGCTGCCAGAACAGTCCGAAGGCCACCGCCAGGTGCACCGAGTAACCCGCAGGACCGCCGGACTCCGCGACCAGGGGCAGAACGCGGGGCCACCCCTTCTGGGACATGCGCGGCTCGAAGTAGTCGCGCGCCATCAACTCCTCGCGGTGGTGCGGCAACTGCGCCACCCAGAAGGGCCGGATCGGGTCGGCCAGGCCGTTGTTGCCGACGTACGGCCCGACCAGCGCCGCCGCGGCCAGAGGGAATTCGGGGTCGATGGCCGCCCCGGGGCGCGCGGGGGTCCACCAACCCTGCGAGGCGGGCTTGGGCGGCTTGCAGTGGGGCCAGCCCTTCGGCTCCGAGTCCTGGTGCGGAAGCCCGCCCTCGCGCAGCCAGTGCGCCAGTCGCCGTCCGGCGTCGGAGGCCAGCGCGTCGGCGGCGCGGAGCACCTCCTCGTCGGCGGTCGGGGTGACGCGCAGCAGTGCCTGGGCCAGGTCGACCGGCGCCGGGGTGACGCCGAGTCCGTCGAGCGCGGAGATCCGTTCCAGCAGTACGGCGGCGTCCAGCGCGCCGGTGGAGAGGGTCGGCACGGCCAGCAGGAACGGCTGGGTGCCGGACTCGATGACCTCCATCGCCTCGGCGAGCCGCGCGGCGAGCATCGAGCCGGCCAGGGAGAAGCTGCTGCTCGGACGGGTTCGGCCGAGGTGGACCGCCCGGGCCATCAGGGCGACCCGGGACCTCGGTTCGTCGCCCCGCACCGTGGCCGCCACGTCGTAGAGGTCCGCCTGCACCCAGTCGTAGCCGTCCTTCGGCCGTCTGCGCATGACCGGCTTCAGCGCCTCTGCCAGTGCGGTTCGGTCCAGGTGGGCGTGGCGGACCAGCCCGTCCAGGGCGCGCTCGAACGCCACCACGTCCTGGTCGTTCGCGACGACCGCCGCGACCTCCTGCGCGACCTCGGCGGCCGTCGTGACGGGACCCGGCACCGGGCTGGGGTCCGGAACAGGCGGCAGCGTGTCCGCGTAAGGAGTGCCCGACACATCGACCGGGCCCGACACATCGACCGGGCCCGCCGAAGCGACCGGGCCCGCCGAAGCGACCGGGCCCGCTGAAGCGGCTGGGCCCGACGAATCGCCCGTACCGAACAGCCCGGCCGCCCGCGCGGCCAGCCCCGGGCTGAGCCGTTCGGCGGCCGTCCGCAGCTCCGGCAGCGGCAGCGGCACCACGGAGTCCCCGGCGGCATTGAGACGACGGGCGCGGTGACGGGTGAGATGGCCGGCGATCAGGTCGAGCGCACGCTCCTGCAACGCCAGCTCCCGGTTCCCGAAGGCGACGGCCATGTCGACGAGCAACCGGTCCGCGCGCGCCGGGTCCCGCCGGATCGTACGGTCGAGCCAGGTCAGCTGGGCGCGGACCAGCTTCTTCTCGGGGCGGAGCAGGATCCGCTCGCACGCCTCGGTGAGCAGGCCGGGCTCCAGCAGTCCCGCCTCGTCCAGCGAGGTCAGGACCTCCTGGGCGTGGCCTGCCACCGGCAGCGACCGGTCGAGCAGGGCCAGGAAGTCCCTCGCCAGGAGCGCGTTCTCGGCCGGTGTGGACGCCAGGGCCCGCAGGAACACCAGGAAGGGCTCGGTCTCCGTACGCGTGCCGTCCTCCAGCAGGCGCCCGAGCAGCTGCCCGTTCAGCGCGGCACGCTGGGGGGCCACCCGGGCGTGTTCGGCCGGGGTGAGCGCCAGTGCCTCCAGCATGATGGCCGCCTGGGATCCCCGCGGGGGATCGCTCACCATGTCCGCGAAGAGGTTGTCGATCAGCTCGTCCCGGTCGGCGAATCCCTCGGCGGCGAGGCCGATGAGCGCTTCCAGCAGCCACGGGGCACGGCCGAGGACGAGGCGCCCCGGTCTGGCCACGGCCAGAGGGAGGAGCTTCGGGGTGAAGGGATCCGCGCGCAGCCGCTCCAGGAGGTCTGCCCCCGGTGTCCCGCCCAGCAGCCGCTCCGGCCGCTCCCGGACGCCGGCCCGGTTGCACAGCCAGGCCAGGACGAACTTGTGGGAGGTCGGCAGCGGGCAGCCGGTGTCGTGGACGAGGTGTTCGGTGATCGCGTACACGGTGTCCGAGGCCGGTACCCGTTCGCCGAGCCGTGCGGCCAGTTCGGCCCGCCAGGCGACGGGGTGCAGGTTCAGGACGTCCACCGTCCAGGTGCCCGGTTTGAAGTACCGGTACGTCAGGAGCCAGGACGCCGCGGCCTCGGGGGTGATCCGGCAGCCCAGTTCGGCGGCGAACAGGGCGGCCCTCGCTTCCGCGGTGTGCTCACGCAGGGAGACCGCCGCGCGGTGGGCAGTCAAGGCGGCGGCGCACGCCTCGCGCTGCTCCGGCGCCAGCGCACCCAGTGCCCGTACGACTCCGCCGATGTCGCCGGCCTCCACCAGTTCGACCAGCTTCATCGTGCCGCCCTCATCGTTCTCGCGCTCCGTATCCGGTACGTCCATGCCTCGCGCGTCCACCTCCGGTGCGTCCCCGTCCGGTACTTCGGCGTCCGGTGCTTCGACCGGCATACGGCCGGGGGCGGTAAGTAGGCGTGGTACTGGGTGAGTTGGGTCACGTGGACAAGCTAAGGCCAGGGACTGACAGGGCGAAGGAAAGGTTCAAGTGACAGCTACGGCGTAGTTACGGCACAGCTACGGCATGCCGGGAGCCGTACGGATTTGAGACCAGGTGTCTCACTCCTCGGGACGCATGTTTGACATTAGGTGACCTTATGAACGATAAAGGACATGCTTTGACCATCTACTGACGATCAACGATCCGTGCTCGCCCGTACTCGGCGACCCGCGTTCGCCTCGCCCCTCTAGTCGAATGAGTCCGCCGTGTCCGAGTCCACCGCCGCCCCGGCCTCCGTCGACCCCGGGGAGGAGTGGAACGCCTGGCGTGCCGAGCGGCACCGCTCGCTCACCTCGCCGACCGGGAACCTCGCCCTCGTCGAGACCCGCTGGCTGCCGGCCGGTGAGGAGCCCGATGCCGAAGCGGCCCTCGCCGGGCAACCGGGCAGTGTGACGGCCACCACTCTCCGGCGTTCCGACCTCGTCACCGGTGAACCCGAGCACGGCCTGCGTCTCTGGGACGCGGACGCGCCCGCCGTGCGTCACTTCGAGGGGGTCGGCACCTTCCCGTACGACCCGGCGTGGGTCCTGGAAGCCACCTACACCCCCGTGCCCGGCGCCCGGAGTGTGCCCTTCGAGCACCTGAGGGACAACGGCGGCACCCGCGAGCTGGTCGTTCCGGGTGACATCACGCTCACCGTCGACGGCCGCGAGTACGCCCTCAGCGCCTTCGACGACGACGGCACCCTGCTCCTCGTCTTCGGCGACCCGACCAACGGGGACAGCACCTACGCCGCGGGCCGTTTCCTGTTCGTGCGGCGTACCGAGGACGACAACCGGGTGGTCCTCGACTTCAACCGGGCCTTCGTGCCGCCCTGCGGATTCTCCGATCAGTACAACTGTCCTATGCCGCCGCGGCAGAACCGCTTCCACCTGGCCGTCGAGGCCGGCGAGAAGCTTCCCCTCTTCCGCGACGGCTTCCCGGACCGGCACTGATCGCCCCCTCCTCACCGAATCCCGCAGCACCGGGCAGCACCCCGCGGCTCCTCGTAGCGAAGGCACCTGAAACCCATGAGCAAGAACAGCAAGAACAGAGCGTCCCTCTACGGCACCGCCACCGTGGCCACCCTCGCCCTCGGTCTCACCGCCTGCGGCGGCTCCGGCGGAAGCAGCGCCTCGGGCGGCAGCTGGGACAAGAACGCCACGGTGAACATCGGCTCCCTCTACGAGCCGCAGAACCTCGACAACACCGCGGGCGGCGGCCAGGGCGTCACCGAGGCCCTCAACGGCAACGTCTACGAGGGTCTCTTCAAGCTCACCGACGACGGCAAGGTCGAGAAACTCCTCGCCGCGGACCACGAGGTGAGCAAGGACGGCCTCACCTACACCTTCACCCTGCGCGACGGCGTGAAGTTCCACAGCGGCAAGGAACTGACCAGCGCCGACGTCAAGTACAGCCTGGAGAAGGTCCTCGCGAAGGACTCGCAGTCCGCCCGCAAGAGCAACCTCGAAGTCGTCAAGGACATCGCCACCCCCGACGCGAAGACCGTCAAGGTCACCCTGTCGAAGAAGTCGATCTCCTTCGTCTACAACCTCTCCTACGTCTGGATCATCAACTCCGACGCGAAGAACCTGAAGACGACCGAGGACGGCACCGGCCCCTACAAGCTCGCCAAGTGGACCCGCGGCTCCGCCCTGAGCCTCGACCGCTTCCCCGGCTACTGGGGCGACGCCGCCGCCAACAAGAAGGCCGTCTACCACTACTACAAGGACGCCAGCGCGCTGAACAACGCGCTGCTGACCAACGCCGTCGACGTGGTCACCAGCGAGCAGTCGCCCGACGCCCTGGAGCAGTTCAAGAGCAACAAGAACTACAAGGTCAACGACGGCGACTCCACCACCAAGCTGCTGCTCGCCTTCAACGACAAGGCCAAGCCGTTCACGGACGTCAAGGTCCGCCAGGCCGTCTCCGCCGCCATCGACGACAAGAAGCTCCTCGAATCCGTCTGGGGCGGCTACGGCAAGCTCATCGGCTCGATGGTGCCGCCCACCGACCCCTGGTACGAGGACCTCACCGACGTCAACGCGTACGACGTCACCAAGGCGAAGAAGCTGCTCGCCGAGGCCGGTTACGCCAAGGGCTTCAGCTTCACCCTCGACACCCCGAACTACGACCCGCACCCCACGGCCGCGACCTTCATCAAGTCCCAGCTCGCCAAGGTCGGCATCACCGTCAAGATCAACACGATCACGCCGGACGAGTGGTACACGAAGGTCTACAAGAACCGCGACTTCACGGCCACCCTCCAGGAGCACGTCAACGACCGCGACCTGGTCTGGTACGGCAACCCCGACTTCTACTGGGGCTACGACGACAAGCAGGTCACCCAGTGGGTCGAGCAGGCCGAGGAGGCCGCCACGACCGACGAGCAGACCGACCTGCTGAAGAAGGTCAACCGCAGGACCGCCGAGGACGCGGCCAGCGACTGGCTCTACCTCTACCCGCAGATCGTCGTCGCGAGCAGCAAGCTCTCCGGCTACCCGCTCAACGGCCTCAACTCCCAGTTCTACGCCTACGACATCAAGAAGAAGGGCTGATGGGGCGCTATCTCCTGCGCCGCCTGGCGTTCCTCCTGGTGTCGCTGGCCCTGGCGAGCGTGGTGCTCTTCGTACTGCTGCGCCTGCTTCCCGGCGACCCGGCCAACGCGCTCACCTCGGTGGGCGCGAGCCCGGAACAGATCGCCGCGGCCCGCCACTCCATCGGCTCCGACCGGCCGCTGCCCGAGCAGTTCACCCACTGGCTCGGGCAACTGGCGGGCGGCGACCTCGGCACGTCGTTCGTCAGCTCGCTGCCGGTCGGCCCCGAGGTCAGCGCCCGCCTGAACGTCACCGTCCCGCTGACACTGGCCGCGTTCGTCCTGGCCGTCGTCATCGCCGTACCCGTCGGCTTCCTGGCCGCGTACAAGCGCCACACCTGGTACGGGGCGGTCCTCAGCGGGATCTCCCAACTGGGCATCGCCGTCCCGGTGTTCTGGCTCGGCATGATCCTCATCGCGGTGTTCGCCCTGAACGCGGGCTGGCTGCCCTCCGGCGGCTTCCCTCAGGACGGCTGGGCCGAGCCCGCCGAGGCCGTCCGCTCGCTCGTCCTGCCGGTGGTCACCATCGCCCTCGTGATGGGCGCCTCCCTGATCCGGTACGTCCGCTCCGCCACCCTCGACGTCCTCGGCAGCGACTATCTGCGCACCGCCCGGGCCCTCGGGGCGTCCTTCCCGCGTGCCATGTGGCGGCACGGGCTGCGCAACGCCTCCGTACCCGTGATCTCCATCCTCGGGATCGAACTCGCCTCGACCCTGCTCGGCGCGGTCGTCGTCGAGTCGGTGTACGCGCTGCCCGGACTCGGCTCACTGCTCGCCACCGGTATCGCCCAGCACGACTACCCGGTCGTCCAGGGCGTCCTGTTCGTCTCGACCCTCGCCGTGCTCCTGATCGGCTTCACCGCCGACCTGGTCCAGCGGATCATCGACCCGCGCCTGCGCGGACGGCTCTCCGGAGGTGCCCGATGACCCTGCCGGCCGCCCCGCTCAAGGAGACGGAGCCCACTGGGACGACGACGCCGGTCTCGCGCCGCCGCCGTTCCGCCACGCTGTTCGCGGGCTGCGCGCTGACCGCCCTGATCGCGCTGCTCGCTCTCCTCTCGCTCGTCTGGCTGCCCTTCGACGCCGACGACACCTCCGGCGGCCGGCTCGCCGGACCGGGCGACGGACACCTGCTCGGTACGGACAAGCTGGGCCGGGACCTGCTCACCCAGCTGATGACCGGCGCCCGTATCGCCGTGCAGGCGGGTCTGGGCTCGGTCGCGATCGCCGCGCTCGTCGGGGTCACCCTCGGGGTGCTCGCCGCGTTCGCGCAGGGCTGGCTCGACGACACCCTCGCCGCGTTCCTCGACATCCTCATCGCCTTCCCGACACTGCTGCTCGCGATGCTCGTCGTCGCCGCCCGCTCGGCCACCCTCGGCTCCGCGATCCTCGCCATCGGCCTGGCGCAGAGCGCGGTGGTCGCCCGGCTCGTCCGGATCCTCGTCAAGCGGGTCCTGGCGCGGGACTACGTCACCGCCGCACGGACCTCGGGCACCTCCTGGCCGCGTACGGTCGCCGGACACGTCCTGCCGAACATCTGGCCCACCCTCGTGGTCAACCTGGCGCTCCAGTTCGGCCTCGCCGTGCTCGCCGAGGCCGGACTGTCCTACCTCGGCCTCGGGGCCCCGCCGCCCAACGCCTCCTGGGGCCGCATGCTCCAGGAAGCACAGGCCACCTTCACCACCGCTCCCGCGGGCGCGCTGGCCCCCGGCTTCCTGCTGGTCGTGCTCGTCGTCGGCGTCAACCTCATCGCCGACGGGCTGCGCGACACCCTCGACCCGGCGACCCGCCGGAGGCGCACATGACCACCCCGGGCACCACCCTTCTCGACGTACGCGGCCTGACCGTGCGTACCGACGACGGGCACACCCTCGTCGACGACCTCTCCTTCACCGTCGGCAGCGGCGAACGGCTCGGCCTCATCGGCGAGTCCGGTTCCGGCAAGTCCCTGACCACGCTCGCCCTGCTGGGCCTGCTGCCCGACGGCATGACCGCCACCGGCAGCGTCGAACTGGCCGGCACCCAGATCGTCGGCGCCCCCGAGAAGCGCCTGAACGCCGTACGCGGCCGGGACGCGGCCGTGGTCTTCCAGGAGCCCCTGACCGCCCTCGACCCGCTGATGCGGATGGGCCGCCAGATCGCCGAACCGCTCGCCCGCAGGACCGGTCTCAAGGGCCGGGAACTGAACACCGCCGTCACCGAAGCGCTCGTCCGGGTCAGGCTGACCGAACCGGACCGCATCGCCCGCGCCTTCCCGCACGAGATCTCCGGCGGGCAGCGCCAGCGCGTCGCCCTCGCCATGGCGCTGGCCTGCGAACCGGGCCTGCTCATCGCCGACGAACCCACCACCGCGCTCGACGTGTCCGTCCAGGCCGAGATGCTGGAACTGCTCGACAGTCTCGTGCGCGAACGGGAGATGGCCGTGCTGTTCGTCAGCCACGACCTCGCCGTGGTGGCCAAGGTCACCGACCGGGTCCTGGTGATGAAGGACGGCCGGGCCGTCGAGGAGGGCCCCGTCCTGGACGTCGTCACCGCGCCGAAGGCCGACTACACCCGGGCACTCGTCGCGGGCGCCCGGAAGCTGGAGTCCGCCCTTGACCTGAGGAGCCCGCGATGACCCCGGTGCGGAAGCCGACGGAGGGGGCACGGGTGACACCCGTACTGGAGCTCACGGACGTGGCCGCACGCTACCGGGGCGCCGCCGCCGACGTCGTACGGGATGTGTCCCTGGCCGTCGAGCCGGGGCAGTCGCTCGCCCTGGTGGGGGAGTCCGGCGCGGGCAAGACGACCCTGCTGCGGATCCTGCTGGGACTGGCCCGTCCGACAGCCGGTACGGTCCGCTTCGACGGTGAGCCGCTCGACCCGCGCGACCGCCGGCAGATGCGCCGCTTCCGGCGCGGAGTCCAGTGCGTGTTCCAGGACCCGTACTCCTCCCTCGACCCGAGCCGGCGCGTCGCCGCGATCGTCGCGGAACCGCTGCGCTCCCTGGGCCTCGACTCCCGTACGACCGCCGTGCCGAAGGTGGCCGCCGCCCTCGAACGGGTCGGACTTCCGGCCGACGCGGCCTCCCGCTACCCGCACGAGTTCTCCGGCGGCCAGCGGCAGCGCATCGCGATCGCCCGCGCCATCGTGTGCGACCCGCGCGTCCTGCTCGCCGACGAACCCGTGAGCGCGCTCGACGTCACCACCCGCGTGAAGGTCGTCGACCTGCTGGCCGAGCTGAAGGAGGAGCGGCAGCTGACCCTCGTCATGGTCTCCCACGACCTGTCGGTCGTCGCCTCCCTGTGCGAGCGCACGGCGGTACTGGAGCGCGGCCGACTGGTCGAGCAGGGCGACACCGCACAGGTACTGGGGGCTCCGGCCCACCCGTACACCCGGCGGCTGATCGACAGCGTGCCGCGGCTGCCGGCCTGAACGCCTCAACGACCGGCCTCACCCGGGACCTTGAGCGGGACGCGCCCCTTCTTGTGAAGCCTTCCTGTGAGGCTCGGCGTCGGCCCCGTGCGACCGCGGAGCTGTGGCTAGACTCGCGCCCCATGCGTAACTCCGGCCCCGCCAGCCAGTGGCAGCAGACTCCTTCCCGCGCATCGGCCACCGACGCCGGGGAGGGGAGAAGAGCGGCCGGGGGGAGGGGCGGCGCTCGGTGAGGGCCCGCCACAAGCAGTCCCGCGACCCGCGAGGGCACTGGCTGTTACTGATACTCGTCCTGCCCGCGATGTTCGCGGCCCTTCTCTTCGAGGGCTGGACCAACCACGAGGTCGACGCCGCCGACGAGCGGTCCGCCTGCACCTCGCCCGCGCCCGACGCAGTCGCCCGCGGCGGTCCCGTCATCGGCATCAACCGCAACGGCGTACAGACCGCCTCGATGCCCGCCCGCACCGTCGCGCTGACCTTCGACGGCGGCCCCGACCCCGTCCGGACCCCGCGTCTTCTCGACCTGTTGAAGAAGCACCGGGCCCGCGCGACCTTCTTCCTCCTGGGCTCCCAGGCCGCCCGTCACCCGGACCTCGTACGCCGGATCCGCGCCGAGGGCCACGAGATCGGCTCCAACACCTACACCGGAGCCGTCCTGGGCGAGACCTCCCCGCTCCGCTTCTCCGCCGAACTTGAGCTGACACAGAGCGTGTTGGCGGGCACCGCGGACCTGCGCACCAACCTGCTGAGGATGCCGCGGACCACCTCGCCCGACACCCTTTGCGGCCGCGAGTGGGCGGCGGCCCGGCGCGCCACCGCCCAGGGCTATGTCCTGGTCGCCGCCGACAAGGCGTCCCGCAAACCCGCCCAGGGCCTGGTCCGCCAGTTCAGCCAGACCGCGACCGCGTACCGGGAGACGGAGAAGCTGCTCCGCGACCCGGGTGCCGACCGCTTCACCACCGTCTCGGAGGGGACTCGACTCGCCCCGTACGCAGGGGTGTCGGCCGTCGAGCGCTGGAGCGGTACCGCGCTGATCCGGGCCGCCTGGCTGGGGCGCGCGTTCTCGAACGCGATGACCTGGACGCTCGGCATCGCCGGCGCCCTCGGAGTGCTGCGACTGCTGCTGCTCGTCCACTTCGCCCGCGCCCATGTCCGCCGGCTCGAACGCTCCCGGCCCGGCGCGCCCTGGCTGCGGGAGGTGACGGAACCGGTCACCGTGCTCGTGCCCGCCTACAACGAGGAGGCCGGGATCGAGGCCACCGTCCGCTCGCTGCTCGCCTCCGACTACCCCCGGCTGCAGATCATCGTGATCGACGACGGCTCCACGGACCGTACGGCCGAACTCGCCGAAGGCGTCGGTGACGCACGGGTGCTGGTGATCCGCAAGGCCAACGCGGGCAAGGCCGCCGCCCTCAACAACGGCCTGGAGTACGCCGGTCACGACATCCTCGTCATGGTGGACGCCGACACCGTCTTCGAACCGGACGCCGTCCACCACCTCGTCCAGCCACTCGCGCACCCGGCCGTCGGCGCCGTCAGCGGCAACACCAAGGTCGGCAACCGGCGGGGCCTGCTCGCCAAGTGGCAGCACCTGGAGTACTGCTTCGGCTTCAACCTCGACCGCCGCATGTTCGAGGTGCTGGAGTGCATGACCACCGTGCCCGGCGCGATCGGGGCCTTCCGCCGGGACGCGCTGACCGGCGTCGGCGGGGTCAGCGACGACACCCTGGCCGAGGACACCGACCTCACGATGGCCCTGTGGCGGGCCGGCTGGCGCGTTCTCTACGAGGAGTCCGCCGTCGCCTGGACCGAAGTGCCCACCTCACTGCGGCAGTTGTGGCGCCAGCGCTACCGCTGGTGCTTCGGCACGATCCAGGCCATGTGGAAGCACCGCGGCGCCGTCCTGGAGACGGGAGTCGCAGGGCGCTTCGGCCGCCGCGGACTCACCTACCTCGCGGTCTTCCAGGTCGTGCTCCCGCTGCTCGCCCCGGTCATCGACGTCTTCGCCCTGTACGGCATGCTGTTCCTCGACCCGTTCAGCTCGGCCGCGGTCTGGTTCGGCTTCATGGGCGTCCAACTGGCCTGCGCCGGTTACGCGTTGAAGCTCGACGGGGAACGCGTACGGACCCTGTGGTGGATGCCGTTCCAGCTCGTCGTCTACCGGCAGCTGATGTACCTCGTCGTCATCCAGTCCGTGGTCGCCTTCCTGCTCGGCAGCCGGCTGAAGTGGCAGATCATGAAGCGTTCCGGCACCGCCGCTGAACAGATCGGCGACCCCGCACCGTATAAGAGTCTGCCCACGAGATGACCCCGTGACGGGGTGACCCCAGGTGCCGAAGGACTGGACAGGCGGATGAACGACGGGACCGACCACGGGTCGTGGTCGGGGCGCGGGACCGGAGCCCCGCCCTCGACGCGCACGGCACCACTGCCCGGCATGCCCTCGCCCGCCACACCGGGCCGCACGGACGACGGGAGCCGGCCGCACCGGGACGCGAACAGCGGCCGGTCCCCGAAACCCCGCCCCACCCGGCGCCGCAGGGTCGTGCGGGGGACTGTCCTGCTGCTCGCCGTGCTGGTCACGGCCTCCGCCGGCACCTACGTGTGGGCCGACACCGAACTGGACCAGGAGGTCGACCTCGGCGCGCTCCCGGACCGCGCGCCGGACGGAAAGGGCACCAACTACCTGATCGTGGGCTCCGACAGCCGGGCCGGCCTGTCCGAGCAGGCCAGGAAGGACCTGCGGACCGGCTCGGCCGAGGGCCGCCGCACCGACTCGATGATCCTGCTGCACACCGGCGCGAACGGCACCACCATGCTGAGCCTGCCGCGCGACTCCTGGGTGACCATCCCGCCGTACGTCCGCCCCGAGACCGGCAGGAGCTACCGCGCCGAGCCGGACAAGCTCAACGCCGCGTTCTCCCTCGGCGGCCCCGGCCTGCTCGTACGGGCCGTGGAGAGCAACACCGGGCTGCACGTCGACCACTACGCGGAGATCGGCTTCGCGGGCTTCGTCGGGGTGGTGGACGCGGTCGGCGGCGTCGACATGTGCCTGGAGAGGGACGTCCAGGACGACAACTCGGGCGCCGACCTGCGCAAGGGCTGCCAGACCCTCGACGGCGGCGAGGCACTGGCGTTCGTCCGGCAGCGCAAGCAGGAGGCCCGGGGCGACCTGGGCCGTACCCGCAACCAGCAGAGGTTCCTGACCGCCCTCGCGAAGAAGGCCGTCACGCCCGGAACGCTCCTCAACCCCGCCAGGTCCTTCCCGACCCTCGACGCGGGCCTCGACACGCTCGTGGTCGACAAGGACACCGGCCTGCGGGACCTCATGACGCTGTTCCGGGCGATGCGGGGCGTCACGGCGGGCGGCGGCCGGCAGATCAACGTGCCCGTGTCCGACCCCGCCTTCGCCACCTCCAAGGGCAGCGCCGTGAAGTGGGACGACCGCCGGGCACGGACACTCTTCGCGGAGCTGCGGGACGACCGCCCGGTGACACTCCCGCAGGAGAAGTGACCACGCCCCGGCGCGCGGGGCGCACCGGAGCGTGGCGAGTGGGGCGGTGTCAGGCCGGCTGCGCGGAGGTGTCCAGCGCCGGGGCGAGGACGGGAACCGGCGGCAGCGCGGCAGCCGGGACCTCGACGGCGTGCGGGTAGGCGGCCGACCGGTGCTGGAACGAGAGGATCTTCGGGTTCAGGACGACACCGTCGCGGATCTCGATGGCGTTCTTGATCGTGGCGTCCCGGTCCCAGGCCGTGGGGCCGCTCAGCACCTTGCGCAGATAGGGCAGGAGCGCCTCGCTGATCTCCCAGGTCGCCGAGTTCCACAGGTGCGACGGGCTGTGGTCCACGCCGTAGTAGTGGCAGCCGGGACCCACCGCGGGCATCGGGTCCTCGAAGGTGGTCGGGCGGGCCCATTCGAAGCCCATGCCCTCGTCGCAGGAGACGTCGACGAAGAAGGTCCCCGGCTTGAACAGCGCGAGCTCCTCCTCGGTGACGAACGTCAGCGGCGCGTCGGTGTCCTGCCTTATGCAGTTGACGATGACGTCGAACCCGGCCAGGTACTCCGCGAGCGGCACCGGACCGAGCCCGGTGAGCGCCTCCAGCTTGGACGGATCGTCCTCACGCTCGGCGAAGTGGCCCATCACGACCGACGGCATCGGTGAGGCGACCGCGGCGGCGGCACGCTGCGTCAGCACCGTGACGTCGGAGATCCCCATGGCGCCCAGACCCGTGACCGCCCCGCGCGCCGTGGCCCCGAAACTGATGACCACCGCGCGCATCCGGCGGCCGTAACTGCCGGTCAGCCCGCCGAGCTGCAGGGCGTGCAGCACCGAGCAGTAGCCGGCCAGTTCGTTGTTCTTGTGGAACACATGGACGCTGAAGGCACCCGTGGAGGTCCAGTGGTTCATGGCCTCCCAGGCGATGAGGCTGAGCTGCCGGTCGATGGCGAGCTGCGTCATCCGCTCGTCCTGCACACAGTGCGGCCAGCCCCACAGCACCTGGCCCTGGCGCAGTTGGACGACGTCCTCGTGCATCGGCTTGGGCAGCAGGAGCACATCGCACTCGTCGAGGAGCTGCTCGCGGGAGCGCAGTCCGCCCACCAGCGGCCGGAGCGCGTCGTCGCCGACGCCGAACCGTCCGCCGTAGCCCTCCTCCAGGAAGATCTTCGCGCGGATGTCGGGAGCGATCCGGTCGAGGTGAGCGGGGTGCAACGGCAGCCGGAACTCGTTCTCCTTGAGGGAGGAGGCGAGTACTCCGAGACTCAACAGACTCATGCGTGTCCTTCTATTTCGTTGTGGTCGTGCTATTTCGTTGTCGTGGTGCGCCGCGTGCGTGTGCGTACCCGCACGCGTGGTGCGGTCTGCGGCGCCGACCCGGTCAGGACGGGGCGCCCCGGTGCCTGCGGACGCGTTCGTCCAGCGGGAGGGGCGTCTCGCCGAGACCGTTGACGGAGCCGCACGCCATGCGCGCGCAGGTGCCGTGGCAGGCGAGGATCTGCCCGCCGTCGTGGTGGGAGACCACCACGGCCTCGGGGTCGGGTGAGTTCCGGTAGTCGGTGCCGCACATGAGGCAGGCCACTCCGGAGAGCATCTCGGCGGTCGGTTCGGGGCGGCCGCGGCGGTGGCCGGAGATCGCGTCCTGTGAGTACATGTGTCCCGCATCCTCTGTGGTCGGGTCGGGCGGTACGCGAGGCTCCCGAAGGCAGGGGGACGCCCGGGGAGCCGGGAGGTCCGCTATCGCCGGACGCGGAGGGGGCTGCGGGAGACGGCGGGACGGTACGAGCCAGAAGGCATCGTGCGGCTCATTTCCGGCCGGAATCGATCTGTGTCGGCCATTGCCGTTCTCCGAGTGCGACGCCGACACGGATGACGGCGTGCGAGGTGCGCCCGGTGGTGCAACCGTACTCCCTCCCCCATTCGGCGCCGACCTGGAGGGAAGGGGCCGAAGCCGTGCTCAGGGCCTTTTCCGGCGCATCGGGAACGTATCCGGCACACCGGACGTTGTAGAGAACGGTTGTAGTTGAAGTTTGCGAACGTGGAAGCGCCCGCGGAGTTCTGACAGCGGGCGCCATGTCGTTTTCGGGGGTTTTCTTCGACGGCCGGCGACCAGCAACCCGGAGTCGCGCGAACGCGCGCTCTCCGCTCAGCTCGTCATCTCGACTCGAAGGAGACATCACATGGCTCTTGGAACTGTGAAGTGGTTCAACGCGGAGAAGGGCTTCGGCTTCATCGCCCCTGACGAGGGCGGCGCCGACATCTTCGTGCACCACTCGGCCATCGACACCGAAGGTTTCCGCTCCCTTGAGGAGAACCAGAAGGTGGAGTTCACGGCCAGCCAGGGTCCCAAGGGAATGCAGGCGGACCAGGTCCGCGCGCTCTGAGAAGCCCTTCCTGAGCTTCTCCCCAAGGCAGGCCCTTTCCGAGGCAGGCCCGTACGCGGGCCTGCCTCGGGGTGTCTCCGGCGCCAGGCCGCCAGGACCAGGCCTACGAGGCCTGGACGCCTGCCCCGCACGGTCGGCCCGTCCGCACCCCGAGAGGAATCACGTGACCACCACCGGCACCATCGACCGGGGCGCCGATCCGGCGGATCCCGCCCGGATGACGAAGCCGCCGCCCGCCCGCCGGGGCAGCGACTACGCGGCGCTCTCCCGCGAGGTGAAGCAGAGCGGGCTGCTCAGGCGGCGCCCGGTCTACTACTCGGTCAAGGTCGGGGCGAACCTGCTCCTGCTGGCCGCCGGCTGGACCGCCTTCGCACTGATAGGCCAGTCGTGGTGGCAGCTGGTGACCGCCGCGTTCCTCGCGGTGATGTTCACCCAGACCGCGTTCATCGGACACGACGCCGGCCACCACCAGATCGCCGCCTCGAAGCGCGTCAACAACGTGCTCGGCCGCGTGCACGCCGACCTGCTGGTCGGCCTCAGCTTCGGCTGGTGGATCAACAAGCACACCCGGCACCACGCCCACCCCAACCACGTCGACCGCGACCCCGACATCGCCGACGGCGCGATCGCCTTCACCGAGGACCAGGCCCGCGTCCGCACCGGCGCCTACGCCTGGCTGGGCCGCCACCAGGCCTGGCTGTTCTTCCCCATGCTGCTGCTCGAAGGGCTCGCCCTGAAGGTCGCCGGGGTACAGGCGACCTTCGACCGCACCACTGGTGCGCGTACCGGGCGTGCGACCAGGCTGACCGAGGCGGCCATGCTGGCGACGCACATCGTGGGCTATCTCGCCGCCCTGTTCCTGGTCCTGAGCCCCCTCCAGGCCGTGGTCTTCCTCCTGGTGCACCAGGGACTGTTCGGGCTCTACATGGGGTGCTCGTTCGCCCCCAACCACAAGGGCATGGCCCTGTTCGGCAAGGACGACAAGGTCGACTTCCTGCGCCGGCAGGTACTGACCTCGCGCAACATTCGCGGCCACCGGCTCACCGACCTGGCGCTCGGCGGACTGAACTACCAGATCGAGCACCACCTGTTCCCGTCCATGCCGAGGCCCAGCCTTCGGCACGCCCAGGAGCTCGTCCGCACGTTCTGCGCGCGGCACGGCATCGCGTACCACGAGACGACCCTCCTCGACTCGTACGCCCAGGTGCTGCGGCATCTCCACAACGTCGGCGGCCCCCTCCGCCTGCGCCCGGAACTGGAGTACTGAGCCCCCCGGCGTCCGCACCCCGGCTGTCCGTCACCGGGGGCTGCGAGGCACCACCAGCCCGCAGTCGTAGGCCAGGATGACGGCCTGGACCCGGTCCCGGAGTCCGTACTTCTCCAGGATGTGCGCGATGTGCGTCTTGACCGTCGTCTCTCCCACGCCCAGTTCCAGGGCGATCTCCGCGTTGGACAGCCCGCGGGTCAGGGCGCGCAGGACATCGAGTTCGCGGCCGGTGAGCGCGTCGAGGCGGGACGGCACGTCCGGGGTCGCGGGCGCGCCGAGATGGGCGAAGCGGTCGAGCAGCCGGTGCGTGACCCGGGGGGAGAGCACGGCGTCCCCGGCGGCCACGGTACGGATGGCGCCGACGAGCGAGTCGGCCGGACCGTCCTTGACGAGGAAGGCGCTGGCCCCCGCGCGCAGGGCGTCCACCACGTGCGCGTCCAGGTCGAAGGTGGTCAGGATGACGACACGGCTCGGCGACCCCGTCTCCGCGATACGGCGGGTGGCCTCGACCCCGTCCATGTTCGGCATGCGGATGTCCATCAGCACGATGTCCGGGCGCAGGGACAGGGCGCTCTCGACGGCGGCGACACCGTCCGCCGCCTCGCCGACGACCGTGATGTCCGGCTCGGCTTCGAGGATGAGCCGGAATCCCGTCCGGATCATGGGCTGGTCATCGACCAGCAGGACGCGGATGGCTTGCATACGGGGAGTGCCCTTCGTACCTGGAATGCCGGGGGTCTTCGTGCCGTGAGTCGTCGTGCCGGGGGTCTGTGTGCTGAGGGTCGTCGTGCCCCGAGATGTCGTAGGAGGAATCGTCCGGTGCCGGTGCCGGTGCCGGTGCCTGCGTCTGCCGTGGTGACTGTGCCGGTGTCGACACCGGCACAGATTCCGGCACCGGCAGCGGGACGACCGCGTGCACGCAGTAGCCGCCGCCCGCACGTGTGCCGGTGTGCAGCGAACCGCCCACGGCGCCGATGCGTTCGCGCATGCCGAGCAGTCCGTGACCGGGGCCGTCGGGCAGGTCGGCCGGGCGCGGCACCGCCCCCTCGCCGGGCCGTGGCCCGTCGTCGCAGAGCCGCACGGTGAGCCGCCGGTGTCTCGGTTCCCAGGAGACGGTCAGCCCGGCACGGGTGCGGCCGGCGTGCTTGAGCGTGTTGGTGAGCGCCTCCTGCACGACGCGGTAGACGGTCAGGTGCGAGCCGGCCGGCAGCTCGGCGGGTGTCCCGGTCGTCGTGAAGTCGACGGTGAGGCCCGCCGCGCGCACCGCGTCCACCAGTGCGGGCAGGGCCTCGATGGTGGGCTGCGGCGGCTCCTTGCTCGGATCGGCGTCGGCCTCGTCGTCCGTGCGCAGCACGTCGAGGAGTCTGCGCAGTTCGGTGACGGTCGCCCGGCCGGTCTCCTCGATGGCGCCGTGCAGCTCGTGGGCCTTGGCGCCGTCGCGGTCCTGGATCCGGTCGGCGGCGATCGTCTGGACGACCATGAGGCTGACGTTGTGCGCGACGATGTCGTGCAGCTCGCGGGCGATCCTGGCCCGCTCCTCCATGACGGCGGCGCGCGCGTTGGCCTCCTGCGCGCGTTCGAGCGCCGCGGCCCTTTCCAGTGCCTGGTCGCGGATGGCGGCGCGCGCCCGGGTCAGCCTGCCGAGCGCCCACGCCGCGACCAGCAGCACGGCCTCCGCCAGCAGGGTGGCCAGGCGGTGCCCGGCGGGGGCGAGGACGGCCTCGGTGACGGCCGCGGCCGGGATGATCACGGCCACCACCACGGTGGCCGTCCTGGGCGCGCCCCGCAGGGCGGTGAGGAGCACGGCCGTGGCCACCCCGATGTAGGACGGCCCGATGGAGGTGCCCTCGGGGCCCGACAGCTGCGGGACGTAGTGCCGCCCCTGGAGCGCGGCCACCGCCGCCACCATCACCAGCAGAACCGGCAGGGGGAACCGCCGGTGGACGGCCAGCGGCAGGGCGGACAGCAGGGCGAGTACGACGAACAGGGCGTCCGCGGCACGCAGCCGGGGCCCGTCGGGCGGCATCGGGGCGAGGACGGCGAACGCCCCGGCGGTGAAGAGCAGGGCCAGACCCGCGTCCGTGACGGCCGGGGGCACGCGCCGTCCCGCGAACGAGTCCATCAAGTCCATGACCCCAACGGTAGACGGGCGGCCGGGGCCGCCCCTCTGGCCTGGGGAGGAACGGTTCCCGGCCACCTCCTCCGTGAAGGCATCCTCCGCAGGGAGGAGGGCCGGCCGGGGTTCCTCCGTGAGCAGGCTGCGGACAGGTGGGGCGGACCGCGGACGGGTCAGTGGGTGGCGGGACCGGTCAGCGGTTGACGCGTACGCCGTCCAGGGCGATGGACATGACCCGGTCGCGCTGGGTGTCGTCGTCGAAGGTCGTCGCGGTGATGCCCGCGACCATGCGCAGCAGGTCGACGAAGGTCATGTCCGTACGTGCCTCACCGGCCCGCTGGGCCCGCTCGAACAGCGGAGTGCCGGCCGCGTACATCGAGTCGCGGCAGGCGGCGAAGATCTGCGACTCGTCGTTCAGGGCCTCGCGCACGGCCCGCTTGGTGACCATGTAGCCGGCGAACCGGTCCAGCCACGTCGTCAGCGCCTCCCACGGTTCGAGCCCGGAGACCTCCTCGGCGACCTGGCACAGGGCGTCGACCTCGTCCGCGTAGAGGCTCTCGAAGAGGTGTCTGCGGGTGGGGAAGTTCCGGTACAGCGTGCCGATGCCGACGCCCGCGCGACGGGCGATGTCCTCCAGGGAGGCCTCGGCGCCCTGCTCCGCGAAGGCGTCGCGGGCCGCGGTGAGCAGGGCGTCGTAGTTGCGCGCCGCGTCCTTCCGGTGCGGCCGCCGGGACGCGACGATCTCGCTGACGGGGAATGACTGGGCGGTCACTGCTGCCTCCCGGGGCGGAGCGGGTTGAAGCGGAGGTATGCCTCCGCTACAGTGGAGGGGTACCTCCACTTTAGCAGTGCGGGGTGCGTCCACCGGGGACACGTGCGGCCGCACGCGCCGAAGGCGGACGCCACCCCGTCTCCGTCCGGGCCCGGCGCCGAGCGCACCGCCCGGCCCCCCGTCACCTCCTGTCACTCCCTGATACCTTCCGCGACCTTCCCCTGCTCCCCGCCGCCGCTCGGCCGCGCTCGAACAGGGCCCCGTCCCACGATCACCGCCGTGTCCTGTGCTGCCCCGGCATGCGCAGAACCCGTACGACCGCGGTCCGGGCCTCGGCCGCACCAGTTCGGAGAGGCTTTCCATGCCCCGCAAGTCCACCCGCCTCACCTTCGCGGTCCTCGCGACCGGTGCGGGCGTCTTCTCCATGCTCCAGTCGCTGATCGCGCCGGCCCTGCCGACCGTCCAGCACGAACTGCACACCTCGCAGTCGACCGCGACCTGGGTGATGACGGCGTATCTGCTGTCCGCCTCGGTCTTCACGCCGATCCTCGGCCGGGTCGGCGACCTGATCGGCAAGAAGCGCACCCTCGTCGCGGTTCTCGTGACCGTGATGATCGGCTGTCTGATCGCCGCGCTCGCCCCGACCATCGGCGTACTGATCGTCGCCCGGGTCGTCCAGGGCATAGGCGGGGCCCTGTTCCCGCTGTCCTTCGGCATCATCCGGGACGAGTTCGCCCCGGCCCGGGTGAGCCCCAGCATCAGCAACCTGTCCGCCGTGATCGCCGCGGGCGGCGGTGTCGGCATGGTCGCGGCCGGTCCCATCGTGACCGCGCTCGACTACCGGTGGCTGTTCTGGCTGCCTGTCGCAGTCGTGGCGGTGACCGCCCTCATCGCCCTCCGGTACGTCCCCGAGTCGCCCAGGCGTGCCGAGGGCCGGGTGAACTGGCTCGGCGCGGTCCTGCTGTCGGCATGGCTGGTCGCCCTGCTGCTGCCGCTCAGCCAGGCGACCCGGTGGGGCTGGGGCTCGGCCCGGGTGATCGCCCTGTTCGCCGCCGCGGTCGTCCTCTTCGTCCTGTGGCTGCTCTCCGAGGCGCGCTCCCGCTCGCCGCTGATCGACCTGAAGGTCATGCGGCTGCCTGCCGTGTGGACCACCAACACCGCCGCGCTGCTGTTCGGCGCGGGCATGTACTCGATCTGGTCCTTCCTGCCCGCCTTCGTCCAGACGCCCAGCTCCGCCGGGTACGGGTTCGGCGCGAGCGTCACCGCGTCCGGGCTGCTCATGCTGCCGATGCTGGTCGCCATGTTCTTCTCGGGCATCCTGAGCGGCCGGCTGGAACCGGTGGTGGGCGCCAAGAAGCTGCTCACGACGGGTGCCGCGCTCGGCGCGGTCGCCTGTGGATTCCTCGCCCTGTGGCACGACGAGCAGTGGCAGGTGGCCTTCGTGTCAGGCGTGTTCGGCCTGGGTATCGGCCTCGCGTTCGCCTCGATGGCCAACCTGATCGTGGGCAGCGTCCCGGCCGAGCAGACCGGGGCCGCGACCGGTATGAACGCCAACATCCGCACCATCGGCGGGTCCATCGGGGCCGCGGTGACCAGCGTCCTGGTGACCGGCCACCTGCAGTCCTCGGGTCTGCCCGAGGCCTCCGGCTACACCCACGGATTCACCCTGCTCGCCCTGCTCTGCCTGGCCGCGGCGCTGGCCGCGCTGCTCGTCCCGGTCCAGCACGTGCGCCGTATGTCCGGCGTTCCCCGCGCCTCGGGCGACCAGGACCCGGTGGGCGCGGACCAGGAGACCGTCGCCCCCGTCGCCCCCGTCACTCCCGGTGTACGCGGCTGACGTGATCGCGGACCGGCAGCCGCCCGGGCCCTCACGGGGGCCGGGCGGCGGCCGGTGCCCTGTTTCCGGTTCCGGGGTGGTGGCCGACCACGTTCGGGTTCGGATGGCGGCCGACCACGTCTCCGATGCCGGGGCGCCGGGCGTCACTGGTCCTCGACGGTCTGGCGGTGCTCCGAGCCGGTCGGGTCCCGGTCCTCGCCGGACGCCGTCAAGGACCCCAGGATGGCGAGCAGTTCGGCGTCCCGGCTGCCCGGTGCGGCCTGGAAGACCTTGAGGACCAGGCCGTCCGATCCGACGATGCCCAGCTTGCTGGCGTGCAGCTCGAAGTCGCCGACCTTGGGGTGCCGCAGCCGCAGGAGACGTGACTGCTTGGGCTGTACGTCGTGCCGGCCCCACAGCTGCCGGAACCGTTCACTGCGTACGGACAGCTCGCCCACGAGCTCCACCAGACGGGGATCGTCGACGTCGGGCCCGACGTTGGCGCGCAGGGCGGCGACCCCCGCCTCCGTCAGCTCGTCCCAGTCCCGCCGCAGCTTCTGCTCGGTCTCGTCGAGGAGGACGGCCCGCATGATGTTGCTGCCGGGGGCGTGGTTCGGGGACAGGGCCATGGCCAGCGCGTTGGCGGCCAGCACGTCGGTGAACTTGTTCTCGACGTAGGCGGGGTTGTTCGACCATCCGTCCAACAGCTGAAGGATGTCGGGCGGTACGGGCTGGGGCTTTTGCGCGGCCCGTCCGCGACCCGTGCCGGAGCCCGCCTTACGGGCCTGGGAGAGCCGGGGCTGGGCCAGGCCGATCAGATGGGCCGTGGCGTCGGCGTCCAGATTCAGGACGTCGGCCAGGGCTTCGAGGACCTGGAGCGAGGGGTTGCGGTCGCGGCCCTGCTCCAGGCGCAGGTAGTAGTCGGCGCTGATGCCGGAGAGCATCGCGACCTCCTCGCGGCGCAGACCGGGGACGCGCCGCAGGCCGCCGCCGCGGATTCCGGCGTCCTGGGGCCGCACCAGTGCCCGGCGGGCGCGCAGGAACTCTCCGAGGACGTTCGTGCCGTTCATCCCTCCACCGTAGTTCCGTCCCGGCTCCGGTGACTGTCCCTGTCACTACCAGGAACAACGGGGTACTGCCTTGCGCGCCCGGCCCGGCGCAGAGTCGAAGAAGAACGAAGCCTTCCGGGCTTGTCAGGCTTTCCGGTCCTTCCGGAAGAAGCATCAGAAACACGCATCAGAAACACGCATCGGAAACACGCATCGGAAACACGCATCAGAAACACAGCGAGAGGCACACCATGACGGACGTGACCGGCACTGTCTCCGGCGACACCCTCACCCCGGCCGACGATCTGACCCTCACACGCATGGGGTACGGAGCCATGCAGCTGGCGGGCCCCAACGCGTTCGGGCCGCCCAAGGACCGGGACGAGGCGGTCGCGGTGCTGCGGGAGGCCGTCGAGCGGGGCATCACGCACATCGACACCAGCGACTTCTACGGACCGTTCGTCGTCAACGAGATCATCAAGGAGGCCCTGCACCCCTACCCCGACGACCTGCGCATCGTCACCAAGGTCGGCGCCCGCCGGGGCGACGACGGCGCCTGGATCTTCGCCCGGGAGCCCGAGGACCTCAAGGCCCAGGTCCGGGAGAACCTCCAGCACCTCGGCGTGGAGGCGCTCGACGTGGTGAACCTGCGGGTCGGTTCCGCCGAGGGCACGGACGAGGAGCCGCTGAGCGAGCAGTTCGGCGCGCTGGCGGAGCTGCGGGAGCAGGGCCTGATCCGCCATCTCGGAGTCAGCTCCGTCTCGGCCGCCCAGCTGACCGAGGCGCAGGCCATCGCGCCCGTCGTCACCGTGCAGAACCTCTACAACCTCGCCAACCGCCAGGACGACGCCCTCGTCGAGCGGTGCGCGGCGGAGGGGATCGCCTTCGCGCCGTTCTTCCCGCTCGGCGGCTTCACTCCGCTGCAGTCGGAGATCCTGACCGACGTCGCCGCCCGGCTGGGTGCCTCGCCCCAGCAGGTGGCTCTGGCCTGGCTGCTGCAGCGCTCGGCGACGATCGTCCTCATCCCCGGCACGTCCTCGCGGGCGCACCTGCGCGAGAACATCGCGGCGGCGGATCTCGTCCTGCCGGACGAGGAGATCGCCCGGCTGGACAAGATCGCCGCCTGATTCCCACCGCACCCGCCGCTGCTCGACGCCCTCACGGGCTGTGGCCTGCGGCGGTACCGGCCGTCACCGTTCGAGGGACCGGTTCCTCCGGTCCCACGGGCCGTGTTCGGCCCGGATCCGGGCCCGTCGAACCAGTGGCCCACGACGGTCTGTCCGCTGTCGGTACCGACCTCGACGGCCGACTCGACGGCCTTCCTGTCGGTGATCGACTTGTCGAAGGTGATCGAGAGCGGCATCCCCACCCCTGCGGTGGAGCCGTTCCGCGGAGTGTGGTGACGGTGAACCGGTCGGCCTCGGCGAGGGTCCTGAACGTCACGCGCCCGGTCGTGCGGTGGCCGCCGCCATCGGTGGCCACGGCGGTCAGCCGGTAGGCCGTCCCGTGCTTCAGGTCACCCGAGGGAGCCCGGCTCCTCCTGTCCGGGGACCGTTCGCCCGCCACCGCCCTGCCGTTCGCGGTGGACAGGGACACTTCGGCGATCGTGCCCCCTTCGACCGAGACGCGGCCACCGACGGTGACCGGGACGTGCTCCTGCCCGTCGGCGGCGTGCAGATCCAGCCGGGGCCCCGCCGCCCCGCACCGGGGTCTTCGCCGGCTCACCGGCGGGGTCGTTCGCGTCCGACGCCCCGCTGCCGCAGCCGGCCGGCAGGCAGACCGAGGCGGAGAGCAGCGCCAGGGCGGACCGGGCCGGGCCCGTGTGATGTATGGATTCTCCGCTGTGCACGGGGCCGGCGCGGAGAACGGATGTCAGGAAGTCGTGAGGGTGTGGAAAGAACCGCACGAGGCCCGAGCACCGGGCCGACGACGCCTCAGCACACCCCGGCCAGGCCCACCGCGGGACCGTCCGGCCCTACGGCGCGCCCACGGTCGCCGTCTCGCGGAGGCGGTCCGGCCCGGCCAGTACGATCTCGCGCCCGGCGGAGCCGCGCGTGCGCCACAGCCAGCCGATGTCCCGGCCGAACGACCAGGTCAGCAGGGCCAGCGCCAGGGCGACCACCCCGAACGTCAGGGCGTACGGGAGGATTCCCGAGCCCGCGAGGAGCAGCAGGACTCCCTGGAGGGCCGCCACCGTCTTGCGGGCGGTGCTCGGCGGGAGCGCGTTGTTCAGCCAGGGCAGGAACTTGGCGGCCGCCACGAAGGCGTAGCGCATACCGCCGATGAGGAGGGCCCACGGGCCCACCGACGCGGCGACGTACACGCTGAGCACCAGGATGAGGAACGCGTCGACCTCCATGTCGAAGCGCGCCCCCAGTGCCGTGGAGGAACCGGTGCGGCGGGCGACCTTCCCGTCGACCGCGTCGAGGATCAGGGCGACCGCGGTGAGCGCGACCAGGACCGTGACCGGCGGCGGGCTCTGGAAGGAGTCGGCGACCAGGGCGGTCACCCCGCCGACGAGGGTCGCCCGGCCCAGCGTCACGCGGTTGGCGGCCCCGAAGGAGCGGGGCCGCGACCGGTGCAGGGCGCGTGAGAGCACCGCCCAGGTCGCGAGTCCGAACGCCAGCCCGGTGAGCCAGCCCGCGGGGCCCAGGCCGATCGCCGTGCCGAGCACGGTCAACAGCAGTAGCTGTACGCCCGCTCCCACGGCCGTCTCCTGCTGCAAGAGCCTCGCGTCATACGTGTTGTTCAGGGCCACCGCACATCCTCCGGCCAGGTGACAGAGTCGATCATTGCCGCGTACCTTGTGCGCGGCTTCGCAAAGGTCGGTACGTGGCTCGTCGCCCGATCGTTCAGCCCGTTCCCTCAGCCGATTCACATGAATTACTCAGGAGGATGCCGAATGGACCGCTCCGCCCGCGCCTTCTGGCTCCGCTCGCCCGGCCGTGGCGAACTCCGGGACACCCACCTGCCCGAACCCGCCGAGGGCGAGGTTCTGGTGCGCACACTCTTCTCAGGGGTGAGCCGTGGAACGGAGACGCTCGTCTTCCGCGGCGGGGTCCCGGAGAGCCAGTACGCCGCCATGCGGGCCCCGTTCCAGGAGGGCGACTTCCCCGGGCCCGTCAAGTACGGCTACCTGAACGTCGGAACCGTCGAGGAGGGGCCCGCCGAACTCGTCGGCCGGACCGTCTTCTGCCTCTACCCGCACCAGAGCCGGTACGTCGTCCCCGCGAGCGCCGTCACCCCCGTGCCCGAGAACGTGCCCGCCTCGCGCGCCGTGCTCGCCGGCACCGTGGAGACCGCCGTCAACGCCCTCTGGGACGCGGCCCCCCTGATCGGCGACCGGATCTCCGTGGTCGGCGCGGGCATGGTCGGCGCGAGCGTCGCCGCGCTCCTGGCCCGGTATCCCGCCGCCCGCGTCCAACTGGTCGACGCCAACCCGGCGCGCGCCGAACTCGCCCGCGCGCTGGGCATCGGGTTCGCGCTTCCCGAGGACGCGGCGGGCGACCGCGACCTCGTGGTCCACGCGAGCGCCACCGAGGCCGGGCTCTCCCGCGCGCTCGAACTCCTCGCCCCGGAGGGCACCGTCCTCGAACTGAGCTGGTACGGCGACCGGAAGGTCACCCTGCCGCTCGGCGAGGCGTTCCACTCGCGCCGCCTCACCATCCGCAGCAGCCAGGTCGGGTCCGTCTCACCGGCCAGGAGTTCGCGCCGCACGTACGCCGACCGGCTCGCGCTCTCCCTCGAACTCCTCGCGGATCCCGCCTTCGACGCCCTCATCACGGGTGAATGCGCCTTCGAGGACCTGCCCGAGGCGATGGCCGGGCTCAGCACGGGCGAGACGACGGCGATGTGCCACCTCGTGCGGTACGACGTCGACTCGGTCCGGGACTGACAGAAAGCTCCGCCTGCACGTCGCAAGTGGTCCCGTCCGCACACCGAGTAGTCAAAATCCAACGCCGGTAATCAAGTTCGCACCACGCGTCCCTGTGACAACCCTGTCTGGGCGAACGTGTCCGAAACTCCGACCCGAACCCTCTGAACACGGAGAACGGACCGGCCGTACTACACGGCACGCCCCGGCAGAGGGGTCAGACGCACCGCACCTGGAGGGTCGTCCGTTGTTCAGCATCACCGTCCGCGATCACCTGATGATCGCCCACAGCTTCCGCGGAGAGGTCTTCGGACCCGCGCAGCGACTGCACGGAGCGACGTTCCTCGTGGACGCCACGTTCCGCCGCGCCGAGCTGGACGACGACAACATCGTCGTCGACATCGGACTGGCCACCAGGGAACTCGGGGAGGTGGTGGCCGAGATGAACTACCGGAACCTCGACAACGAGCCGGTGTTCGCCGACACCAACACCTCGACGGAGTTCCTGGCGAAGGTCGTCGCCGACCGCCTCGCCGAGCGAGTGGAGAAGGGGGCGCTGGGCGAAGGAGCCCGCGGTCTGGCCGGCATCACGGTCACCCTGCACGAGTCGCACATCGCCTGGGCGAGTTACGAGCGTGCCCTGTGAACCCGTACGCCGACATCATCCCCATGTCCCTGCGCGCCATGCACTTCGTGATGCCCGGCGGAGTGAACGACTCCACCATGCCGAGCGGCGGCAACGTCTACGACGCCCGCGTCAGCCTCGATCTGCCCGGCTTCGGCTGGCAGGTGCACAAGCACGCGATCGACGGAAGCTGGCCCCGGCCCGCGGCCGAGGCCCGTGACGAACTGGCCCGCACCCTCGCGGAGCTGGCCGACGGCACCGTCGTACTGCTCGACGGGATAGTCGCCTGCGCGGTCCCCGAGATCATCATCCCGGAGGCCGAACGGCTGCGGCTGGTCGTCCTCGTGCACCTCCCGCTCGGCGACGAGACCGGGCTCACGCCCGAGGTGGCCGCGGACCTGGACGCCCGGGAACGCCACACCCTGCGTGCCGTGCCGGCCGTCGTGGCCACCAGCGAGTGGGCGGCCCGCAGGCTCGTCGCCCACCACGGACTCGCGCCCGACCGCGTCCATGTGGCCACCCCCGGCGCCGACATCGCGCCCCTGGCCCCCGGCACCGACGGCGTCTCCAGACTGCTGTGCGTCGCCTCGGTCACCCCGCGCAAGGGGCAGCACCGGCTCATCGAGGCCCTCGCCACCGTCACCGACCTGCCCTGGACCTGCGTCCTCGTCGGCGGCCTCGACCACGACCCCGAGTACGTGGAGCAGCTGCGGGCCCTGATCGGCCGGCACGGCCTCGGCGACCGGCTGGAGCTCGCCGGGCCCCGGTCCGGTGCCGCACTCGACGCGAGCTACGCCTCGGCCGACCTGATGGTCCTCACCTCGTACGCCGAGACGTACGGCATGGCCGTCACCGAGGCGCTGGCCCGCGGAATTCCCGTGCTGGCCACGGACGTCGGCGGTCTCCCCGAGGCGGTCGGGCGCGCGCCCGACGGCGGGGTCCCCGGTCTGCTCGTCCCGCCGGAGAACCCCGCGGCCCTCGCCGCGGAACTGCGCGGCTGGTTCGGCGAGGCCGACGTACGCCGGCGCCTCAAGGCCGCCGCGCGCGCCCGCCGGGCATCCCTCGGCGGCTGGGCCACCACGGCCCGGAGTCTGTCGGGTGTCATGGGGCGACTGAAGAGCGAGGCAAGGAGGGGGGCGGCATGAGCGGCATCAGTACGAGCACCAGCGTGGGCGCGGCGCCGACGGAGGGCGCGGGCGCGGCGGACGAGGGGGCGGCTGCCGGTTTCGGGGCGGGGGAGCCCGGACGGGACACAGGAACGATTCGGCTCGGTGACCGCACCCGCGGTGAGGCCACCGACGACACCACCCGCTACGCCCCCGAGTGGCTGCAGCTGCGGGAGAGCGTCGATGCCTCGGCCAGGTCGTCCGAGCTGCTCGATCCGCTGCGGATCCGGCTCGCCAACCTGCCGCGGCGGGCCAACGGGTTCGTCATCCACGACCTCGGCTGCGGCACCGGCTCCATGGGGCGCTGGCTCGCGCCCCGGCTCGACGGGCCCCAGCACTGGGTGCTGCACGACCGCGACCCGTATCTGCTGCACTTCGCCGCCGTCGGCTCGCCCCGTTCGGCCGCCGACGGCAGCCGGGTGACGGTGGAGACACAGCGCGGCGACGTCGGCCGGCTGACCGCCGACGCCCTGGCCGGGGCCTCACTGGTGACGGCCTCCGCACTCCTCGACGTCCTCAACGCCGACGAGATCGAGGCACTGGCCGCCGCCTGTGCCGGAGCCGGCTGCCCAGCCCTCCTCACCCTCTCGGTGGTGGGACGGGTCGAGCTGACCCCGGCCCACCCGCTGGACGCCGAGATCGCCGACGCGTTCAACGACCACCAGCGGCGCGGCGACCTGCTCGGCCCGGAGGCGATCAGCACGGCCTGCGACGCCTTCTCCCGGCACGGCGCGACGGTACGGGTGCACCCCAGCGCCTGGCACCTCGGCCCGGACGAGTCCGCGCTGACGGCGGAGTGGCTGCGCGGCTGGGTCGGCGCGGCCGTCGAGCAGCGCCCCGAACTGGCCGAGCGGGCAGAGACGTATCTTCGTGAGCGTCTCGCGGCCTGCGCGGCGGGAGAGCTGACCGCGGTGGTCCACCACAGCGACCTGCTCGCGCTGGCCCGTCCGGCCGGGGGAGTCTGATGGGCGCGGGAGCCGTGGCGCAGGAGGAGCGGTCACTGGCCGTCCTGGACGAGGAGTTGTCGGCGGCGGTCCGCGCCGGCGACGCGGACGGGACGACGGAGCGGTCCCACACCCAAGCGGGCCCCGGTGAGCCCGAGCGCCCGAGCGGCGGCGGGGCGAGCCGTGTCCGCGCCCGTTCCGGCGCCCGGCTCCTGCGCACCCACTTCGGCACGATCGCCGGTGTCGTCATCCTCACGGTGCTGACCTGGCGCCTGGGCACCGGCGTCTTCCTGGACGGCCTGCACCGCATCGACGCGCTCACGCTCCTCGCGGCGCTCGGCATCGGCCTGCTCACCACGGTGTTCAGCGCCTGGCGCTGGTGCGTCGTCGCCCGGGGCATGCGCCTCGAACTGCCGCTCGGCGCGGCCGTCGCGGACTACTACCGCGCGCTGTTCCTCAACGCGGCACTGCCGGGCGGCGTCCTCGGCGACGTGCACCGGGCGGTGCGGCACGGTCAGAGCGCCGGCGACGTCGGCCGCGGAGTGCGCGCGGTCGTCCTCGAACGGGTCGCGGGCCAGGCCGTCCTGGCCGCGGTCGGTGCGGCCGTGCTGCTCACCCAGCCCTCGCCCGTCCTGTCGGAGACCCGGCATCTCGTGGCGCTGCTGGCCGTCGTCTCGGTGTGCGGAGCCGTCACGGTGGGCGCCGTCCGCGGCAGGGGCCGGGCGCCGCGCACCTCCCGTCGCTACCGTGCCGTGCGGTCCGCGCTCACCGAGGCTCGCGGGGCACTGCTGGCGCGCGGGAGCTGGCCGGGCGTGGTGATCTCGTCCGTACTGGTCCTCGCCGGGCACGTCCTGATGTTCCTGCTCGCGGCCCGGGTGGCCGGATCGACGGCGTCCGCCGCCGAGTTGGTGCCCCTCGCGCTGCTGGCCCTGATCGCCATGGGGCTGCCGCTGAACGTCGGCGGCTGGGGGCCCCGGGAGGGCGTCACCGCCTGGGCGTTCGGCGCCGCGGGCCTGGGCGCGTCCCAGGGCCTGACCGTGGCCGTCGTCTACGGCGTGCTCAGCTTCGCAGCGAGCCTGCCAGGTGTCGCCGTACTGCTGGCGCGCTGGTACGTGGGACTGCGCGGCCCGCGGGAGAGCGGCGCGGCGGCCGGGACGGGCCCGGACGCGCAGCCGCGGTCACCGGGGAAGCGGACGGCGGGGGAGCGGTCACCGGGAGAGCGGCTCCCGGCCCGCGCCGAGGGGAACGGGGACGCTCAGTGCGGATCAACGACCGGCGGTACGCGCGATGCGTCGACGTTGCTGGAGCCGCTGGAGCCGCTGGAGTCGTTGGGGTTGTCGGGGCCGTCGGGGTCGGATGTCAGCAGGGAGAAGTACGCTCCGAAGGAGTCGGCGAGCGAGGCCAGCAGTTCCTTCCCCTTCTCCGCGGACGCCCTCGAAGGGCGCCCGATGACACCGGACTTGGTATAGGCCGACATGCCGAGGGAGAGCAGATGCCGGCGGTCGTCGGCGACGAAGTCGGAGGTCTCGTAACCGGGCTTGAGGTATTCCGGATCGGTGTGCAGCAGAATGGAGGTCTCGATTTCCCCCGCATGCATATCAGTGAGCAGCGAGGTCTCCACCCCGGCCGCCTCCCGTGCCGCTTCCCAGTCCTCGACCGCCGGGAACAGAGCCATATTCGCACCGGCCGCGGAGGATTCCTGAACGACGTTGCCCAACACGTAATTGCCGCCGTGCCCATTGATCACCACGAGTGTGTCCACGCCCGACCGGCGCAGCGAATCGGCTATGTCCCGCACCACCGCATGGAGTGTCACGGAGGAAATGCTCACCGTTCCCGGCCAGGCCGCGTGTTCGTGGGAGCAGGAAATCGTCACCGGAGGAAGGAGATGAACGGGGAATGCGGCAGCGACCTCCCGGGCGATCGCACACGCGACGAGCGTGTCGGTCGACAGCGGAAGAAACCGACCGTGCTGCTCGAAGCTGCCCACGGGGAGCACGGCGACCTGCCGGGCGACACCGGCGCCCCGTGTCCGTACGTCCTCCGTGGTGTCCGTGGGCAATGGCCCTGACGCCGTGAGCCGTATCTCCGAACCGCCCGAATTGACCATGTTCTCGCGACCTTTCGTCTCTGCTTAGGAACCAGAATCATGACAGAAATAGATGGCGTACTCGCCGGGGAATCCCAGTCCTCAGGTGTCGAGCGGGTCGTAAGTTCCCCGCTGCCCACTGTGTACGGCGATTTCCAGGCCGTCGGCTACCTGGACCGTACTCGCGGAGACGAACAAGTGGCCCTGGTCCACGGTGACATCCGGAGTGCCCGCGGTGAGGGAATACTCACCCGGCTGCACTCCGAGTGCCTGACCGGTGACGCGTTCGGGTCCCGGCACTGCGAGTGCGGTCCCCAACTCACCACCGCGTTGCGGGAGATAGCGGCGGAGGGCCGTGGTGTCCTGATCTACCTCCGGGGGCACGAGGGCCGTGGCATCGGTCTGCTGGCCAAGCTGAAGGCGATGAAGCTTCAGGCGGAGGGCCTCGACACGGTCGAGGCGAACCTCGCGCTCGGACTGCCCGTGGACGCCCGTGACTACGGCGTGGGCGCGGACATCCTGCACGACCTCGGGGTCCGTTCGGTGCGGCTGATGTCCAACAACCCGCGCAAGCGGGAGGCGTTGGTCCGCAACGGCATCAGGGTCGACGCGCAGGTGCCGCTGCTGATCCCGCCCTGCGACGACAACATCACCTATCTGCGCACCAAGCGCGAGCGCCTGGACCACGACCTGCCGCACCTGGATGCCGTGGTGGGACACCGCGTCTGAGCGGTCCGCTCCCGCGTCCGGCCTGCCCCGCCCGTAGCCGCCCCGCGCGCCGCCGACCTCCCGCGCGGCGCGCGGCGGCCGGGAGATCACGCGGACACGGTCGCCCGGACGCGGTCGCCCGGACGCGCCGCACGTGGTGACAGCGGTGCGGAAAGGGGGAAGGGAAGAGGGATGACCGAAGACCTCAGGACCTCCCGCCCATGACCGCCGTGCCCGGGCACGCGGAAGTCGTCGTCATCGGCGGCGGGGTGATGGGCACGAGCGTCGCCCACCACCTGGCGCGGGCGGGAGTGCCCGACGTGGTGCTGGTCGAGCGGGACGAGCTGGCCTCCGGGTCCACCTCACGCGCCGCGGGAGGCGTACGCGCCCAGTTCTCCGACGAGCTCAACATCCAGCTCGGCGCGCGGAGCCTGGAGGCGTTCGCCCGCTTCGAGGAGGAGACGGGCCACGACATCGGACTGCACCGTGTCGGCTACCTCTTCCTGCTGTCGACGCCCGAGGACGTCGAGGCGTTCGAGGCCGGGGTCCGGCTGCAGAACGGCCTCGGCGTACCCAGCCGTATGACCGACCCGGCCGAGGCGCGCCGCCTTTCGCCGCTGATCACCACCGACGGACTGCTGGCCGCCGCCTTCTCCCCGGACGACGGCCACTGCACCCCCGAAGCCGTGGTGCACGGATACGCGGCCGCCGCCCGCCGCCACGGCGCGACGATCGTCCGGCACTGCGAGGTCACCGGCATCGAGACACGCGGCGACGACATCACGGCCGTCGTCACCCGCCTGGGCCGGATCGCCACCTCCACCGTCGTCTGCGCGGCCGGTGCCTGGTCGCGGGCCGTCGGCGCGATGGCCGGCGTGGACCTGCCGGTGGAGCCGCTGCGCCGCCAGATCGCCGTCACCGAAGCGGTCCCGGACCTCCCGCCGGGGCTCCCCATGACCATCGACTTCAGCAGCAGCCTGTACTTCCACACCGAGGGCCCCGGCCTCCTCGTCGGTATGTCGGACCCCGAGGAGACGCCCGGCTTCGCCACCGAGACGCACGACCGCTGGATCCCCCGCCTCTACGAGGCCATGGAGCACCGCGCCCCCTCACTGCTGGACCTGCGCAGAACGGGCGGCTGGGCGGGCCTGTACGAGATCACCCCGGATCACAACGCCCTGATCGGCGAGGCCCCTCGGATCTCCCGCTTCCTGTACGCGACCGGGTTCTCCGGACACGGCTTCCTCCAGGGTCCTGCCGTCGGAGAGGTCGTCCGTGACCTGTATCTGGGGCAAGATCCTTTCGTCGACATCACCCCGCTGCGTGCCGAACGGTTCGCCGCCGACGCCCCGAGACCGGAGGTCAACCTCGTATGACCGAGCCGCACCTGTGGCTGCGCCACGAGACCCGTACGACCGAGCGGCGCACCCCGGTCGTGCCGTCCGACGCCCGGCGGCTCGTCGAGGCCGGCGTGACCCTCACCGTCGAGGAGTCCCCGCAGCGGATCTTCCCCTCCGAGGCGTACGAGGCGGTGGGCTGCCGAGTCGTCGAGGCGGGCTCCTGGACGGACGCTCCGACGGACGCGGTGATCGTGGGCCTCAAGGAACTGCCCGACGGGCCGGACGGACCGGGGGAGTTGCGGCACCGGCACATCTTCTTCGGCCACGCGTACAAGGCACAGCCGGGCGCCGGGGCGCTGCTGCGCCGATTCGTCGCGGGCGGCGGGACACTGTTCGACCTGGAGTACCTGGTGGACGCCGACGGGCGCAGGCTCGCCGCCTTCGGCTACTGGGCGGGCTACGTGGGCGCCGCCCTCGCCGTCCTGCACCACCGGGGCAGGCTGACGGCGCCCCTGCGGCCGACGTCGAAGGAGGAACTGGACGGCGGCCTCCACCCGGCCCCCGGCGACGAGCGGTTCACCTCGCTGGTGATCGGAGCGCTGGGCCGCTCCGGACGCGGCGCCCGGGCAGCGCTCGCCGAAGCCGGACTCGAACCCGCCGGCTGGGACCTGGCCGAGACCCGCGCCCTGGACCGGCCGGCCCTGCTGGCGCACGAGTTGATGGTCAACACGGTCCTGACCACCGGACCGTCCACCCCCTTCCTCACCGACAAGGACCTGGACGAGCCGGACCGCCGGCTGCGCACGGTGTGCGACGTGACCTGCGACGTCGGCTCCCCGTACAACGTCCTGCCGGTCTACGACACGGTCACCGACTGGGCCGACCCCGTACGGCGCCTCCATGAACGGCCCGCCCTCGATCTCATCGCCATCGACAACCTGCCGTCCCTGCTGCCCGAGGAGGCGAGTACGGACTTCTCGGCGGCGCTGACACCACAGCTCCTGGAGTTCGGGGTGGGCGGGGCGTGGGTCCGCTGCCTGGACCGTTTCACCGAGGCGTGCCGTGCTCTGAACCCGACGGATGCCTCGACGGACGCCCCGACGGATGCCCCGGCGGGTGGTCCCACGGACGGGGAGTCGGACGATGCCTGAGAGGACCGCGCCCGCGACTGCCCTCGTACCGCCCTCCGGGACCGTCCACTGGATCGGCGCGGGCCTGTCCACCGGCAGCGGACTCGCCGCGCTCTGCGAAGCGGCCGACCGCGTACGCCTGTGGCACCGCACCGAGGAGCGGGCCGGAGGGAGCCTGGCGGCGCTGGGGCTCACCGGCCGAGCCGAACCGCGCGCGTACACTTTTCCGGCCCTCACCGCCGAGCTGGCCCCCGGAGACGTGGTGGTCTCCATGCTGCCGGCGCCCGAGCACGCGGGACTGCTCGCCGCCTGTGTGGACGGCCGCGCCCATTTCGCCTGCTCCAGCTATGTCTCCGAGGCCGTGCTCGACCAGGTTCCGGTGGCCGTGGCGGCCGGGGTCGTGGTCCTCACGGAGTCGGGCCTGGACCCGGGCATCGACCACCTCTTCGCGCACAGCCTGCTGGCCCGCGCCCGTGCGGAGATCGGCGCGGACACCGAGGCCGAGGTGAGCCTCACCTCGTACTGCGGAGGCGTCCCCGCCGTCCCGAACGACTTCAGGTACCGCTTCAGCTGGGCTCCGGCGGGGGTTCTCGGCGCCCTTCGCTCGCCCGCCCGTTACATCGAGGCCGGAGCGGAGACGACGGCCCCGCGCCCCTGGGAGGTCACCCGGCCCCAGGTGGTGGACGGTGAGTCCTTCGAGGTCTACCCGAACCGCGACAGCGTCCCGTTCGTCGGGCAGTACGGGGTGCCGCCCGCCTGGAAGCCCCGGACGTTCGTCCGCGGCACCCTGCGCCTCGACGGCTGGCTCGACGCCTGGCAGCCGGTCTTCGAGGAACTCCGCCGGGGCGACGACCGCCGGATCGCCGAACTGGCCCGGGAGTTGGCGGCCCGCTACCCCACCACGGACACCGACCGGGACCGGGTGGTCCTTGCGGTGACTCTCGACGTACGGGCCGACGGGGGACGCACCTGGTCGGGACGCTACCTCCTGGACATGGAGGGGGACGCGGAGGAGAGCGCGATGGCGCGGTGCGTCTCCAGGACGCTCGCGGTCGGTGTACGACGGATCCTCGCCGGAGACCTCCCGCCCGGCCTCAGCCGAGCGGCCGAGACAGCGGAGCGCTCGGAGGAGTGGCTGGCGGAACTGGCCCGGGAGGGGGTCGACTTCCGGAGGGAGTAGACGACCGCGTCCGGCTCAGCCCCCGAGCGCCTCGTGCACGAAGCCCTTCAGTTCGTCGAAGGACATCATTCCCGCGGGGCGCACCTGGGTCATGAACTGCACGGTCAGGTCGTTGCGGGGGTCGACCCAGAAGGTCGTGCCGCCCGCGCCGCTCCAGCCGTAGGACCCCTCGCTCTCCGGGGACGGCGTGCGGGTCGCGTCCACCACGACCGAGACGCCGAGGCCGAAGCCGAGGCCCGCGTTGCCGGGCTGCCCGTGGATGGGCCTGGTGCCGAAGGTGTGGAGGTCGGCGGGGAGATGGTTGGTGGCCATGGTGTCCACGGCCCCCGAGGACAGCAGCCGGACGCCGTCGAGTTCACCGCGCCGGCGCAGGAACTCCATGAAGCGGTGGTAGTCGCCCGCCGTCCCCACCAGGCCGCCGGTGCCGGAGAGCAGCCGCGGGCGCTCGTGCAGCGGCGGGCCCGGGGCCGGGATGATCCTGCCGTCCTTGTCCTCCGGGTCCTCCTGGTAGAGGACGGCCAGCAGGTCCGCCCGCTCTCCGGAGACCCGGAAGCCGGTGTCCGTCATGCCCAGCGGCGCGAAGACCCGCTCGGCGAGGAACGCGTCCAGCGGGCGTCCCGTCACCACCTCGATGAGCCGGCCGACCACGTTGGTCGCAATCGAGTAGTTCCACTCGGTCCCCGGTTCGAACTGCAGGGGCAGACGCGCGTACACCGCGCAGGCCTCGGCGAGATCCGCGCCCTCCGGCGCCTGGATGTCGGCCCCGGCGGCCCGGTAGAGGGCGTCCACGGGATGGGTGCGGTACGCGCCGATGGTCAGGCCCGCGGTGTGGGTCAGCAGGTGCCGGACCAGGACGGGCCCGTCGGCCGGGCGGGTCCTGATGTCGTCGCCCGTGCCGCTCTCGTAGACCTGCGGGTCGGCGAAGTCCGGCAGATGGCGGGAGACGGGATCGTCCAGGCCGAGCAGGCCCTCCTCGTGGAGCATCAGCGCGGCGACGGACACCACCGGCTTGGTCATCGAGTAGAGCCGCCACACCGTGTCCGAGGTGACCGCGGTGCCGGCCTCCGGGTCGCGCAGACCGTACGACGTGAGATGCGCGACACGGCCGTGACGAGCCACCGAAACGAGGTATCCGGGAAGTAGGCCGTCGTCCACGCGGCGGGCGAAGAACCGGTCGAGCCGGTCCAGGGCCACCGGGTCCAGACCGACCTCCGCCGGAACCACTTCTTGCTGCAACTGGTCCATGTCTGCCTCCGGTTGACGGTCTGAAAGGGGCGGAAAAGGGACTTCGGCAGTGGGCGGCGATGGCGCGTGGAGATCGGGAAGCGCTACGAGAGTAGCTGTGAGGGAGGTCTCCTCCGAATGAATTTCTCGGCCGTGGCCGGACCTGTACGAAGCCCCGTGGGCTGTCGCACCCAAGCACCACGGGTCCCTGAGGACCTCACCGGCGCGCGGGGCGCGCGACCGGCGAACGTGTGCGCCAGTGCGCTGAACTGCGGCTCCATGTCGGATCCGTAACTCTCGGGCCCGCGTCTCCAGAGGTGAATGGCTGCCCTGTGCACGGAGGAACGACGCGGCCGGCTCACGTCACGGTCCGTACCCGTCCGATGACTACGCAGCGTGAGGCAACCATTCTCCAGTTCGATTCGTATATCTCCGTGGAAGCCCTGTGGGCCCGCCGGGTAACGTGACGCCGGAGCGTCACGATCCGCTTGGCCGGGTCCGCACCGAGCAAGGAGAACTGATGCGACCGTTCGCGCTCAACTATGCCCGTCCGGCCCAGCAGTTGGAGGTCAGCGTTCCGTACGCCTATGACTCCAGACTGCAATTGAACGTGCTTCCGGACGGGCGGCTTGCCGCACATGACTACGCCGTGTTGCGGGAGTTGGGGTCCACGACCTCCACCGCCGGCTCGAAGACCCACTTCGACGACTGATTTCGGACCCCCGACGATGACGGTTCTGATCCTGACGTGCGAACAGGATGTGACCGCGGACATGGTGGTGGCGGAGCTCGACAGGGACGCGGTCCCGGTCGTCCGCCTCGATCCCGCGGACCTTCCCGGCCCGGTGGCCCTGTCGGGCGAGTACGTGCGCGGCGCCTTTCGCGGGCATCTGTCCGCCGGCGGCCGGCTGGTGAGCATGGGCGGCCTGCGGTCCGTCTGGGTCCGCAGGCCCGGCGCGCCCGCGAGCAACGCCGCCGAGCCCTCCGACTGGCTGACCGAGGAGTCCGCGCAGGCGCTCTACGGCATGCTGCGCTCCACCGACGCGCGCTGGATGAACCACCCCGACGCGGCCCGCCGGGCCCGCCACAAGCCCTGGCAGCTGTCCCTGGCCCAGCGCTGCGGTCTGCCCGTACCCGCCACTCTGATCACCACGTTCCCGCAGGCCGCCCGCGACTTCGCGGACCGCTTCCCGGATCTGGTGGTCAAGCCCGTGTCGGGCGCGCACCCGCAGGAACCGCCCAGGGCGGTGCCCACCAGCCGGGTCGCACCCGACACCGACTTCGCGGCCGTCGCCTTCGGCCCGACCCTGCTCCAGCGGCGGGTGGTCAAGCGGGCCGACATCAGGCTGACCTGTGTCGGCGACCGGATGTTCGCCGCGCGCAAGACGGTCGCGCCGGACGCCGACCCCGACGAGGTGGACGTCCGGTTCGCCGCCTCCGACGCCCTGTGGCAGGCGGTGGACACGCCGTCGTCCGTCGCCGCCGGGGTGCGCAGCTACCTCCGGGAGGCCGGACTGGCCTTCGGGGCCTTCGACTTCGCCGAGGACGCCGAGGGGATGTGGTGGTTCCTGGAGTGCAACCAGTCGGGGCAGTTCGGGTTCATACAGATCGAATCGGATCAGCCCATCGCCGCCGCGGTCGCCGGCTGGCTGGCCGCGCCCATCGCTCCCAGTGCGCCCGGGGTGCTGCCCAACGGGGGCCGGACGTGGGCCATGGAGGGTCACTGAGGCGGCCTCTGGGAGCCATGACATTGCTTCGCGGGGAGTTTTTCGGCTGCGGGCCGGTGGGGGCCGTTCGCGCAGTTTCCCGCGCCCCTCAAAAGCAGGGGCTACCGCCCCCGAAGACGAAAGGCCGGGGCACAGCCCGCCTTTCAGCGGCGCGGAGGGCCGGGGCGCAGCCCCGCCCTTCAGGGGCGCGGGGAACTGCGCGGCCAGCCCCCACCGGGCCCGCAGCCGAAACACACCCACCCCGCGGAGCGTTTCGCGGAGCTGTCAGGTGAGGCGGACGGACAACCCCCGTGCGGTGAAGACGGCCTCGGCGCGGAACCCGTCCACCGCGATCCCGGCGAACCGCCCCCGCAAGGACCGCGCCCCGATCACCGGAAGGACCGTGCCCCTCCGCGGACGGTACGACCCGTCGAGGTGTACGACGAGCCGCCCGGCCCGGTCGAGCAGCACGCGGCGATCCACCGTGAGCGCAGGCTCCCCGTCGCCCGCGAGCGTCACCTCCAGCGTCGTACCGGCCTCCTGGGTGTACGAGCCCCGCACCCGAAGAGGCGAAGTCACGCGCAGGGAACCGCCCTTGACGCGTACGTCACCACGGCCGAGCGCGTCGGCCGAGGCGGTCGCGAGGACGCCCCGCTCCACCGTGGTGCCACCGGCGTACGAGTTGCCGCCGGCCAGGCCCAACGTGCCGCTGCCGCGCTTGACGAGCGCGCCCCGGCCGCCGATGTCGTTGCGCCAGGTGTCGGCGGCGCCGAAGCCCCCGGCTGCGGCGTCCAGCGTGACGTGCACGTCGGCGTCGAAGGCCCCGTACCCGTCGGCGGCGGCGAAGAGGTCCAGCCGCCCCCACTTCTCGAAGCCGTCCAGCAGGACGTACCCGGCGGGCAGCGCGGTCGTCCGCAGCACCTCGCGCCGCTGGGCCGCGGAGAGGTAGGGCAGTCGCGTCTCCAGCAGGACCTCGGCGCCCTTCGGCACACTCATGCGGTCGTGCGCGTGCCGCTTGGGCAGCACGTATGTCAACCGGGGCCCGACCGCTGCCCTGTTGGCGGCGCGGTCCGCGTACGGGTCCGTGTCCGGGCCCGCCGCATGCGCGTAGTCGTAGAGGGTGTCGGCGGTGGTGCCGGTCCGCTCCTGGAAGTACGCGGCGGCCTGGGCCCGGGCCGCCGCCTTCAGACCGGCGTTCGCCGGATCGGCGAGCGCCGCCGCCGCGAGGGCCGTCGACAGGACACGGCCGCCCACCACGTCGACGGTGGAGTGCATGCCCGACACGATGCGGGTGTGGGCGAGTTCGGAGGCGCGGGCCACCAACTCCTGGAACCGCTCGGGGACCGCGTACGCCAGGGACAGCGCCGCGAGGTAGAAGGCGTTCGTGTGGCCGCTGGTGAAGCCCCCGTCGTCGGCCGGGTCGGTGCCGCGCTGCCGCAGCAGTTGCGGGACCACCACGACGTCGGACTCGTAGACGGGGAAGCCCAGTTCGTCGGTCCGCCCCGTGCCGACGATCTCGCTGTCCTCGTTCATGCGCCACGGGCGCGGGTACTGGTAGGCGAGTTTGGACGGGTTGCTCGACGCGAACGGGCCGCGCACGGTGTCCACCAGCTCGGCGACCTTGCCGAGGTCCGAGGTGTGCGAACCGGCGCCCAGCGCGGAGCCCGCGGGAGCGTCGGCCGGGATTGTGTCGTTGATCCGGCCCGCCGGTACGCCGTCCGGCGCCGAGGTGATGCCGGTGACGGCCTTGGCCCCGCTCCGGTACAGGTCGGCGAGCGGGCCCAGGCCCGCGATCACCGCGTAACTCTGGTGCTGGCGGTCCTGGACGAAGGCGGTCCGGGCCTCGGCGTCGGTGCGGCGCCGGGTGACGCGGGCGCAGTACCGCATGTTGGCGCGCAGGACCTCGGGCATCAGCGGGGTGCCGGTGTCCCAGCTCGCGCCCGTCTTCCAGACGCGCGCGAAGCCGTCGAGGATGTGCACGGCCGCGTTGGTCTCGGAGGTGAGGTTGCCGAGGACGTTGGTGGCGTACGCGTCCACGAAGGCGGCGGCCGTGTTCGTGCCGGCCGACGCCGTGGATGCCGAGGCCGACGCCGACGCCGAGGCCGACGCCGACGCCGACGCCGACGCGGTGGCGGGCCAGGCCATGCCCGCGGGAGCCGCGATCAGTCCGGCCGAAAGACCCACGGAGTTCCGCAGGAACACGCGCCGGTCGATAGGGGGACGGGGGTGCGCACCGGGCATGGAGGTGCCTCTCCTTCTGGTCCTGCTGGAGTCGTGACGGAACGGATCAACGGGCGGGACGAACGGGTGGGACGAACGGACGGGACGAACTCGGCCGTACCGGTCATGTGAGCTGATCCCGGAGCGGTGAACGCGAGTTGAACGCCGGTCGGACCGGTCACGGCGGTTGCGCCGGTCATGGTGCGGCCGACCGGCCGCGGTTCCTCACAGCAGAGCGCGGGCCAGTGCCACGGCCCCCTCGACGGGCGGCACCCGCAACGGCCTCGGCCGCGCCGACGGCAACGCCTCGGCGAGCGCGGCCTTGAACGCCTCGTACAGCACCGGCCGGCCGAGCACCGCGCCGCCCGCCACCACCACGTCGTCCACGGGAACTCCGCGTCCGGCGAGCAGCACGACGAGCCGCGCCAGTTCCCGGGCGCCCTCGGCGATCACCGTACGGGCGAGCGAAGAGCCGTCCTCGGCCGCCGCGAACACGCTGGGGGCATGGCGCCCCCACTCCGCGGAGACATCGGTCGCGCTCTCCAACGCCGCGCCCAGCGCGGGTACTTCGGACACCCCGAACGCGGCGGTCAGCCGCTCCGCGAGCGCGTCCGGCGGTTCACCGCGGTCGTGTGCCGCCCACAGGGCCCGCACCGCCTCGCGTACGAGACCGGCCGACCCGCCCTCGTCGCCGAGCACCGCGCCCCAGCCACCCACCTGGATCCCGGTGCCGTCGGGCAGCAGGCCCACCGCGACCGAGCCGGTGCCGGCGACGAGGCCGACGCCCTTGGCCAGTCCGGCCGCGGGCACGAGGAGTTCGGCGTCGCCGACGACACGGCAGGGCACGTGCAGGAGCGCGTGGAGAGCGGAGCGGATCTCCTCGCACTGGCGAGGCGTCTCACAAGCATGCCCGCCTACGGCCACCGCGGCCGGGCGGGTGCCCCGGGGCAGTACGTCGTCGATCAGCGCGGCCAGCCAGGCGGCGGCGGACGCCGGATCGTGCGGCCTCCATCCACTGCTCCTCCGCACGTGATCGGCGACCGCCCTCGGCCCGGAGCCGGGGCCGCGCCCGGAGTCGAAGTCGTGCCCGGAACCGTGGCCGCGCCCGGAGTCATAGTCGTGCCCGGAATCGAGGTCACGCCCGAAAGCGGGGCCGCTCCCGGCGTCGAGGTCGCCCCCGAAAGCGGGGCCGCGCCCGGAGCCGGGGTCGCCCCCGGCCACGGCGCGCAGATGCGTCTTCGTGCCGCCCACGTCGATACCGACGGCGACGGGCGTGGAGTCCGCCACGGAGCCTCTTTCGTCGATGCGCGGCGCCGCGGGTACGCGGTGCGCGCAGGCGAAGCGGACGGCGGGCGAACCGTGCCTACGGACAGCAGGTCGAGTAGGGAAGCCCCGGGACGGGCTTCGGGGGAGTGCGGCAGGCGAGTACCGCATGAGTTCGTTAGGAAGTTAACTAACGAAGTAGGGTGCGTCAAGGGTTGTGGAACCCATGCCGTACAACGGTTGCAACCGGGGCCGGACAAGCCCGAGCGGCAGGCCGCGGCATGACCTGAGGGAGAGCATGAACCTGAGCGAGAGCGCCCGCGCGGTGTTCGCCGTACTGGCCGCGACGGGCACCGCCACCCGCCCCCAGCTGGCGGCCGGCGCGGGCCTGTCCAAACCGACCGTCTCCACCGCCGTGGCCGAGCTGGAGGGCGCCGAGCTCGCCGCCTGCTCCGGCACCGCCACCGGCGGCACCGGCCGTTCGGCCGCCGTCTACGGGCTCGGGCCCGCCGCGGGTGCCGTCCTCGCCGTCGATCTCGGCCCCACCCACACCCAGGTGCGCGGCTGCGCCCTGGACGGCACCCTGCTCGCCAGGGGTACGGGCCCCCGGGCGGACTCCGCCGGCACGGTCCGGGAGGTCCTCGGCGCCCTGCCCGCCGGAGCCCCGCTGCGCGCCGTGGTCGTCGCCGTCGGGGACGTCACCGCGCGGGACCGCGAGGGCACCGGAATGCGTCCCGCGACCCAGAAGGCCGGCCCCGCCTTCGACGCCATGGCCGTCGCGCTGCCGACGGACGTCCCCGTCCACCTGGAGAACAACGTCAACTGCGCCGCGCTCGCCGAGCTGCACGAGGGCGCCGCCCGCGACCGTGACTCGTTCGGCTATCTGCGGATCGGGGTGGGCATCGGCCTCGGCATCGTCATCGGCGGCCGGGTGCTGCGCGGGGCGAACGGCGCCGCGGGCGAGCTGGCCCGGCTGCCCTACCCGTGGGACGACGGCCGCGAACCGCGCCGGGAGGCCCTGGAGGAGCGCATGGGTTCCCGTTCCCTCCTGCGCCGGGCCGCGGACGCCTGGCGGGGCGCCGACGGCACCTGCCCGCGTACTCCCGAGCGGCTCTTCGCCCTCGCCGAGGAGGGGCACTCCACAGCCCGTTCCGTGGTCGGCCAGCACGCGGCCGACGTCGGCCGGCTGGCCGCCGCGGTGGTCGCGGTGCTGGACCCGGGGCTGATCGTGCTGGGTGGCGCGATCGGCGCGTTTCCGCAGCTCCTGCCCGGTGTGCGGGAGGAACTGGCGCGGCTGAGCTGGCCCACCGAGGTGGTCAGCAGCATGGTCGGCGACAGCGGCACCGTGGCGGGTGCGAGCCGCCTCGCCGTGGCCCACGGAATCGAAACCGTGACCGGTGGTGTGCGAGTGAGGCATTGACGGGTCAGCCGCAGGTCTGCCAATGTCCGGACAAGCGCTTTCCATGGCCGGCGGGACCCGGCCCTGGGTGAGGCGTCCCGCCGTACGCGACGTACGGCAGTCGTGCGAGGGCGCGCTCGTGCGACTGGGCTCCACGCCGGGGATCCCCACCCGCAGAGCGGTGCGGCCGGGCGAGGCCGCACGCCGGAAGGCATCACCCCAGGGAAAAGACCCGAGCCGCTCGACGGCCAGGGGATCCGTCACGCACATCCAGGAGGACCCGGTGGGTCACCAGATCTCGCGCAGAACCCTGTTCCGCTCCGCGAGCGGCATCGCAGTCGCCGGCGCGCTCGGCACCTCGCTGAGCGCCTGCAGCGGAGGCACCGGAGCCGGCAGCACCAGCAGCGACCTGACCATGATTTGGTGGGGCAGCGACGACCGGCACGCGGCCTACAAGAAGGTCCTGGCCGCCTTCCAGAAGAAGAACCCGAAGATCAAGATCCGGCCGACCTACTCCGGCTACGACGGGTACTTCGACAAGTTCAACACCAACATCGCCGGCGGCAGCGCACCCGACCTGCTGCAGATGGACACCGCCCTGGTCGCCCAGTACGCCCGCAAGGGTGTCCTCGCCCCGATCGACTCCTACGTCGGCAAGAGCCTGGACCTCACCGGCTTCTCCAAGACGCTCCTCGCCGCCGGCACCGTCGACGGCAAGCTCTACGGCGTCCCGTCCGGCATCGGCGTCAACCAGCTCACGGTCAACCGCAGCGGTCTGGAGAAGCTGGGCCTGGAGCTGCCCGACCGCGAGTGGACCTGGGCCGACCTGAAGAAGATCTCGACGGACGTCCACAAGAAGAGCGGCGGCAAGATCTACGGCGTCGACGACGGCGGCGGCTCGACCCTCCAGTGCTTCGAGGTCTTCGCCCGGGAGAAGGGCCAGACCTTCTTCACCGAGGACGGCAAGAAGCTCGGCTTCACCGCCGACACCCTCCAGGAGTGGTGGGAGTACTGGGCCGGCATGCGCAAGGCCAACGCCTCCCCGCCGCCGGCGATCACCTCCGCCGCGCACAACGACCTCACCAAGAACGCGGTCGTCATCGGCAAGGCCCTGTTCACCTTCGACTCCGGTGTCTACGGCGCGGGCGGCTCCATCACCGACGCGCAGCTCGACTTCCTGCCCACCCCGCAGGGCGACTTCTCCGCGGCCCGCGAAGGCAACTTCGTCAACGGCGGGGTGCTGCTGAGCGCCACGAAGGCCAGCAAGAAGATCGCCGACTCGGTGAAGATCATGTCGTACTTCGCCCAGGACGCCACGGCGATCAAGGACATGCAGTTGCTGCGCGGCATCCCGCCGACGCAGAAGGCACGCGAGCTGATCGCCTCGGGGCTGACCGAGACGGACAAGCTGAACATGGCCAACGCGGACTACATCTCGCAGCGGGTCGGCAAGGCGACCGACGCGCTCGCGGCGCCGGCGCCTCCGCCGCAGGGGGCCGACCAGGTCTGGGACCTGCTGTTCCAGTCGAACCTGGCGGTGGCCTTCGGGAAGAAGTCGATCAAGGCGCAGCTCGGGGCGTTCTTCGACCAGTCGGCCGGGATTCTTGAGGGCTGAGGGCCCCCATCGAGTGGGGTGTCGATGGGAGCCGCGGGCCGGTGGGGGCTGGTCGCGCCCACCCGGCGGAGCCGTATGCGGACACAGCCCCGCGCCTCTGAAGGGCGGCGGTGCGCTGACGCGCCGCTTCGGGTGGGGGCGTTCGGGGCTGCGGGTCCGCTGTGGCCGGTCGCGCAGTTCCCCGCGCCCCTAGAGGGCGGTGGTGCCCGCGCCGCTGAAGGGCGCGAGCGCCGCGCCGGACTTCGGAGGACGCGCTCAGCCTCCGCCGCACAACAGCACGACGCGAGAGGGCCAGGGAGAGATGAGTATGACCACCGCGAAGACCGACGAGGTCGTCAAGGAGCAGGCTGCTCCCGCGACCCCGTCCGACCAGCGGGAGCGTGACCGTATGCGCCGCCGCCTCGCCAGACGGCGGGGCGGGGGCTGGTGGCCGTACGCCTTCCTGGCCCCCTGGTTCCTCGGCCTGTTCGGGCTGACGGTCTACCCGATGCTGGCCTCGCTCTACCTGTCCTTCACCGACTTCGACCTGCTGACGCCCGCGCGGTGGGTCGGAGTGGACAACTACGACAAGATGTTCACCGAGGACCCGGTCTTCTGGGACTCGGTGCACGCCACGCTGCTGTACGTCGTCGTGTCGGTACCGCTGAAGCTGGCACTCGCCCTCGGTGTGGCGATGCTGCTCAACCGCGACCTGCGGGGCATCGGCCTGTACCGGGCCGCCTTCTATCTGCCGTCCCTGCTCGGCGGGGCGGTGGCCATCGCCATCGTGTGGCGGCAGGTCTTCGGCGGCGACGGCCTCTTCAACGACTTCCTCGCCTGGTTCGGCATCGAGGGCCAGGACTGGATCTCCAGCCCCGACACCGCGATCTACACCCTGATCCTGCTGGCCGTCTGGCAGTTCGGCACCCCGATGGTCATCTTCCTCGCCGGCCTGAAGCAACTGCCGAAGGACGTGTACGAGGCGGCCGCGATCGACGGAGTCACCCCCGTCACCCGCTTCTTCAAGATCACGCTGCCGCTGCTGACACCGATCGTCTTCTTCAACGTCGTCCTGCAGATCATCGACGCGTTCAAGACGTTCACCCCCGCCTTCGTCATCAGCAACGGCTCCGGCGGACCCCTCAACTCGACCATGCTGTACTCCCTCTACCTGTACAAGAAGGGCTTCACCGACCTCCAGATGGGATACGCCTCGGCGCTCGCCTGGGTGCTGTTCCTGGTCATCGCGGGCTTCACGGCGGTCAACTTCATCGCCAGCCGCTACTGGGTCCACTACGACGACTGACGACGGCCGGCGAACCGACGCCGACCGACGTCCGAGCGAGGAGTCCTTCATCCCATGTCCGCCGTCACCCCGGCCCACGCCTCGAAGTCGCCGCTGCACAAGCTGCGTTCGGCCACCGGGTCGCGCCGTATCTTCATCCACACCGTGCTCGTCGGCGTCGCGATCGTCATGCTCTATCCGCTGCTGTGGATGCTGAGCAGCTCGCTCAAGCCCGACACCGAGATCTTCACCCAGCCCGGGCTCATCCCCGGGTCGCTGCGGCCGGAGAACTACTCCGAGGGCTGGAGCGGCTCGGGCAACTCCTTCTCCCTCTACATCACCAACTCGCTGATCGTCACGATCGGCGCGGTGATCGGGAACGTGATCTCCTGCTCGCTGGCCGCCTACGCCTTCGCGCGCTTCGAGTTCCGCGGCAAGAAGATCTGGTTCGGCCTGATGCTCGGCACGCTCATGCTGCCCACCCAGGCCGTCCTGATCCCGCAGTACACGATCTTCTACAACCTGACCTGGATCAACACGTTCCTGCCGCTGATCGTGCCCAAGTTCCTCGCGGTGGACGCCTTCTTCATCTTCCTCATGGTCCAGTTCATCCGCTCCATCCCGCGTGAGCTGGACCAGGCGGCCATGATGGACGGTGCCAACCCCTTCCAGATCTACTGGAAGATCATCCTGCCGCTGATGAAGCCGGCGCTGATCACCACTACGATCTTCACGTTCATCTGGACGTACGACGACTTCCTGCACCAGCTCGTCTACCTCCAGCAGAACGACAAGTTCACCGTCCCTCTCGGCCTGACCCTGTTCCTGGACCAGACGAGCGGCTCCTCGTACGGCGCCATGTTCGCCATGTCGACGCTCGCCCTCCTGCCCACTCTCATCTGCTTCCTCATCTTCCAGAAGCGGCTCGTGGAAGGCTTGGCCACCTCCGGTATGAAGGGCTAGTACGTGCACCTCCTCCATCAACGCGGCCGACTCCACGACCTCGCGGACGACCCGGCCGCGTACGACGCCGTACTGACCGGCGTCACCGAGACGGCCCTGGCCCGTCTCACTCCCGAGGGCAACCTTGAGAACCCGGCCGCCGGCGACGACATCGGCGACACCTCGCTCGGCGTCACGTCCCTGCTCGTGCTCGCCTGGCACCGCGGCAAGGATCCGCGTCTGCCCGAGGCCGTGCGCCGCAGTCTCCGCTTCCATCTGCGCGAGCGCGTCTTCACCGAGGACAACCCCGGCTACCCGAACCTGACGGCACGCGACTCCGGTCTCCCGTACGCCCGTTACGTGCTGGAGCCGGGCGCGCATCCCATCGGTGACTGGCCGAGCACCGTGTGGGCGCTGCTCCAGGCGGTCAACGTCCTCGACGCGGCGGACGGCCTCGTCGACGACGAGCAGTACCGCGAACTCCTGGGCGTGGCGGGCGGATACTGGCGCTGGCTGACCGAGGCCACGGTCTTCAACCCGCAGGACGCCGCGAACCAGGCCATCGGCTGTGTGGTCGGCGGCCTGATGCTCGCCCGCCATCTCCCGCCCGAGGAGGGCGAGTCGGTCCGGCAACGGGCCCTGCGGCTGTACGTCGAAGAGATCCGGGCCCGGCGCGTACGGGACCGGGGCGCGCCCCTGCCTCCGGAGCACGGCGGCGCCTACGACAACAACTACGGGCCGATCTCCCTGTCCTTCCTCGCGCAGGCCCACCGGGTCAGCGGCGAGGAGGTCTTCGCGCAGGACGGCGACACGCTCGCCCGCTACATCGACGCACGGGTCTGCGGGAGCGGCTTCGACCTCGGCGGCCCGCGCTACAGCGAGCAGCACTCCGCCTTCGAATCCGTCCTCGGACTGCGGTACTTCGGCCGCCGTATCGGCGCGGACATCGGCCGCTACGCCGGGGACTCGCGCTGGGCCCGGCACGCGGTCGGGGCCGACGGAGGCGTGGACGGACACTTCGCGTTCATGCTCGTCTGGCAGATCCAGGACGCCCCGGGCTGGCACCGCACCCCGAGCACGGCGCCCGTCTGCCACCAACTGCGGTCCGGCACGGTCACGGTGTCGTTCGACGACCGGATGACTCCCTCGGTGATCGAGGCGGGCGGTACGGCGCTCATCGCGGCCGCCGTGAACCGGCAGCACGGCTTCGGGCCCGTCATCGGCCCCGCCGCGGACGGCTTCCTGCTGTGCCGCCCGATGGGCGCGGTGCGGGTCGCCGACCATCGCGTCGGAGGGCTGGCCGCCAAGCTCGTGACCAAGCCCGTCGTCGGCCGCGACCATGTGCTGCGCCGGGTGCGGTCGTTGTACGTCACGGACGGCACGCGGCTGTGGATGACCGTGATCGTCGAACGGCTGGGCGGAGAGCGGTACTTGCTCGCCGGGATGCCGTATGTCACCGCCGACGGTGACCGGTTCCGGCGGGTGAGCGACCTGCCGCTCGTCGTCGCGGCGGGTGAGCTGCGGCTGACGCACCCCGCGGAGGGGAGTCCGGACTCCTTCGACGCCCGGAGCGAACTCAGCCAGCAGGAGGCCGCGTTCGCGCTGGCCGCCGATCCGCGGGGGTACGGCGATCCCGATGCCGGGTGGCGTCATGTGCGGACGACGAGTGCGCTGGAGGTCGGGCCCTCGGCGGACTCGCCGGAGGGGCTCGACGTGTTCGCCGTGCGGTACGGGGCTGTGGCCGCCGAGCCGCTCGACGTGGTCTGCGAGCGGGGGGAGGCGGGGGAGGGGCTCGTCGTGCGGGGCGGTGTCTTCACCGCGGTGCTCGGTGGGCCCGACAAGTACGGGGAGCCGGGGCTCACGTTGGCTGTTGGGTGAGCCGACAGGGGCGGAGGGGGGTTTCGCCCCCGCCGCCCCCATCCGTCCCGTCGCCGACTCGGGGGCGCTGCCCCCGGACCCCCGCTCCTCAAACGCCGGAGGGGCTGGGTGGGACGCAGGAGGGGCTGAGTCGGACGCCGGACGGGCTGAGTCGGATGCCGGACGGCTGGGTCAGACGCCGGAGGGGCTGAGTACGTCCGGTGACTCCTGGCGTGTCCGCTCGCCCAGCTGTTCCGTCGGGACCTTGTGCGTCTCGCGGGCAGTGAGCGCCGCGATCACCGGCGGGACACACAGCGCGGCCGTGAACAGGGCCACGGACAGCCAGTCGTCACCGTCGGGGCCCGCGATCTGCGCGGCGAAGGTCACCGCGAAACCGGCCACCGCGAAGCCGATCTGCGTGCCGATGGCCATGCCCGACAGACGGACCCGGGTGGAGAACATCTCGCCGTAGAACGACGGCCAGACACCGTTCGCGGCGCTGTAGACGACACCGAAGGTGACGATGCCGAGGACCAGGATCAGCGGGTACGAGCCCGTGGAGATCGCCCACAGGTAGAGGAACATCAGTACGCCGCTGCCCGCGGCGCCGATCAGGAAGACCGGGCGGCGGCCGATGCGGTCGGACAGGGTGGCCCACAGCGGGATCGCGCCGAGCGCGACGAGGTTGGCGAGCGCGCCCACCCACAGCATGGACGTGCGGTCCATACCGACCGCGTCACTGGTCGCGTAGGCCAGCGCCCACACCGTGAAGATCGTGCTGACCGAGGCGACCAGGGCGGCCGCGACCACCCGCAGGACGTCCGCCCAGTGCTCGCGCATCAGCACGGCGAGGGGCATCTTCGCGACGCCCTCGGTGGCGGCCTGCTGGGTGAAGGTCGGTGTCTCCTCCAGGGTGCGGCGGATGACGTAACCGACGACGGCGACCGCGATGCTCATCCAGAACGGGATGCGCCAGCCCCAGGCGAGCAGCTGGTCCTCGGGCATCGCGGCGACCGGGATGAACACCAGGGTGGCGAGCAGCTGGCCGCCCTGGGTGCCGCTGAGGGTGAAGCTGGTGAAGAAGCCGCGTTTGTCCGGCGGCGCGTGTTCCAGCGACATGGAGTTGGCGCTCGCCTGTTCGCCGGCCGCCGAGATGCCCTGCAGGACGCGGCACAGGACCAGGAGGACGGGCGCCAGTGTGCCGACCTGGTCGCGTGTCGGGAGGCAGCCGATGAGGAACGTGGAGAGGCCCATCAGGATCAGCGTGAAGACCATGATCTTCTTGCGGCCGACCTTGTCACCGAAGTGCCCGAGGAACAGCGCCCCGATCGGGCGGGCCGCGTACGCGACACCGAACGTGGCCAGCGACAGCAGGGTCGCGGTGGCCGGGTCGGACTCGTCGAAGAAGACCTCCGGGAAGATCAGCGCGGCCGCGCTGCCGTAGATGAAGAAGTCGTAGTACTCCAGCGCGCTGCCGATCCAGGCGGCGGTCGCGGCCTTCCGCGGCTGGCCGGGTGGCGCGTCGAGGGGTGCTGCGGGGACGGACACGGCGGTGCTCCTTCGGGGGAACTCCAACGTAGGCGGAGTGAGCGGACGGAGGGGACTGTGAGCGGACTCAGCAGGCGGGGGGGGGAGTGCCGGCTCCCTGGGGTGGTGGGACGGCCGCACCGGGCGCTACCCGGTTAATTAACCCACTGGATAGTTAGTAGTGGCTGGCTACGGATGTTGCGCTCACGTTTCCCGGGTGTCAAGAGGTCGTGCCGAAGGATCTTGCGTGCGCTCAGTCGGCCGCGCGGTCGGCGGTCAGGTAGGCGATCACCATGTCGCCGAGCATGGTCCGGTAGTGCTCGCGCTGCGCGGGGTCGACCAGGTCGCGGCCGAACAGGGCGCCGAAGGTGTGCCGGTTGGCCACCCGGAAGAAGCAGAACGAGCTGATCATCGCGTGCAGGTCCACGGCGTCGACCTCGGCCGTGAACAGGCCCGACTCGCGCCCCGACTCCAGGATGCGGCGGATCACGTCCAGGGCGGGCGAGCCGATCCTGCCGAGCTTCTCGGAAGCGGCGATGTGCTCGGCCCCGTGGATGTTCTCGATGCTGACCAGGCGGATGAAGTCCGGGTGCGCCTCGTGGTGGTCGAAGGTCAGTTCCGCCAGCCGCCGGATGGCCGCGACCGGGTCCAGGTGCTCGACGTCCAGCCCTCGCTCGGCCTCGCGGATGACCTCGTACGACCGCTCCAGCACGGCGGTGAACAACTGCTCCTTGCCGCCGAAGTAGTAATAGAGCATCCGCTTCGTGGTCCGGGTGCGGGCGGCGATCTCGTCGACCCGGGCCCCGTCGTAGCCGGCCCGGGCGAACTCCTGGGTCGCCACGTCGAGGATCTCGGCCTTCGTGCGGGCGGCGTCACGGATGCGCCCGTTCGGCCTTGCCGGTTCTTCGACGCTGGTCATCGGGTTCCTTCGGGTTCTTTCGGGCGAGGGGCCGGTGACCGCGATTGTAGAAGCAGGCGGCGGCGCGCGGCTCCGCGTGTCCGGCAGGCCTTCCCGAGGCCGCGGGATCCTGATATAGCTAACGTACTAGTTCGTACATTAGTGAGTCGTTCAGGAGGTCCGCCGTGGTCGCCGTGGTCAAGGACTCGTATCTCGTCGGACTGATCGGTGCGGGCATCGGCCCCTCGCTCAGCCCGGCCCTGCACGAGCGGGAGGCCGACCGGCAGGGCCTGCGCTATCTGTACCGGCTCATCGACATCGACCAGCTCGGAGTCGCGCCGGACGCGGTGGGGGACCTGCTGCGCGCCGCCCGTGACCTGGGCTTCGACGGGCTGAACATCACCCACCCCTGCAAGCAGCTCGTCATCGAGCATCTCGACGGGCTCGCCCCGCAGGCCGAGGCGCTCGGCGCGGTGAACACCGTCGTCTTCGACGGTGGGCGTGCGGTGGGGCACAACACGGATGTCACCGGGTTCGCGGCGTCGTTCGCGCGCGGGCTGCCCGATGCTCCGCTGGAGCGGGTGGTGCAGTTGGGCGCGGGGGGAGCGGGGGCGGCCGTCGCGCACGCCATGCTCACGCTCGGGGCGGGGTCCGTCACCGTGGTGGACGCGCTGCCGGACCGGGCGGGTTCGCTTGCCGCCGAGCTGAACCGGCAGTTCGGCGCGGGGCGGGCCGCCGCCTGCGGGCCGGAGCGGTTGGGTGCGCTGCTTCCTGGGGCGGACGGCGTCGTGCATGCCACGCCCATGGGGATGGCCGCGCATCCCGGGCTGCCGTTCGCTGCCGAGTTGCTGCATCCCGGGCTGTGGGTGGCCGAGGTGGTCTACCGGCCGTTGGAGACCGAGTTGTTGCGGGTCGCGCGGGGGGTGGGGTGTGCGGTGCTCGATGGTGGGGGGATGGCTGTGTTCCAGGCGGCTGACGCGTTTCGGCTGTTCACGGGGCGGGAGGCCGACGCTTCGCGGATGTTGCTGGATATTTCCGAGCTGGCCGGGGCCGGGGCCCTCCGCGCCCCTTGAAGACAAAAGATTGCGCCGTTCCCCGCGCCCCTTGGTGGAGGGCCCTCAGCCGTGTTGTGAAGTGAGAGTGGAAAGGGATCGACGTGCGTACGTCCATCGCAACCGTGTGTCTCAGTGGGGCCCTCACCGAGAAGCTCACCGCTGCCGCGCGGGCCGGGTTCGACGGGGTCGAGGTCTTTGAGAATGACCTGTTGGCCAGTCCGCTCGCGCCCGAGGAGATCCGTGCCCGGTGTGCCGATCTCGGGCTGAGCATCGACCTCTATCAGCCGATGCGGGACATCGAGGCCGTGCCGCAGGACGAGTTCGCGCGCAATCTGCGCCGGGCCGAGCACAAGTTCCGCCTCATGGAGCGGCTCGGCGCGGACACCGTTCTCGTGTGCTCCAGCGTCTCGCTCCTCGCCGTCGACGACGACGCGCTCGCCGCCTTCCATCTGCGCCGGCTCGCCGAGCTGGCCGACGGCTTCGGGATCCGCGTCGCCTACGAGGCGCTCGCGTGGGGGCGGCACGTCAGCACGTACGACCATGCCTGGCGGATCGTCGAGGCCGCCGATCATCCGGCGCTCGGCACCTGTCTGGACAGCTTTCATATCCTCGCGCGCAGTTCCGATCCGAAGGATCTGGAAGGGATCGCGGACATCCCCGGCGAGAAGATCTTCTTCCTTCAGCTCGCCGACGCGCCGCTGATGGCGATGGACGTACTGCAGTGGAGCCGTCACTACCGCTGCTTCCCCGGGCAGGGCGGCTTCGACATCGCCGGGCTCCTCAAGCAGGTGATCCGGGCCGGCTACCGGGGGCCGCTCTCCCTCGAAGTCTTCAACGACGTCTTCCGGCAGGCCGAGGCCGGGCCGACCGCCGTCGACGCGCTGCGCTCGCTCCTCGTCCTCCAGGAGAGCGTCGGCCTCACCGAACCGCCCGCGCCCGTCGTGCCGACCGGCATCGCCTTCGCCGAACTGGTCAGCCCCGACGTCGAACCGGTCACGGAGATCCTCGAAGCGCTCGGTTTCACCCGGACCGCCCGGCACCGCGGCAAGCCGGTCGACCTGTGGCAGCAGGGCGAGGCCCGGGTACTGCTCAACACGGGTCCTGGCGCCCGCCGCGACGGTACGCAACTCGCCGCCGTCGGGCTGGAGTCACCGGATCCGGCGGGCGCGGCCAAACGTGCCGAAGCACTCCTCGCCCCCGTGCTGCCGCGCCGCCGTACCCCGCAGGACGTACCCCTGGACGCCGTCGCCGCACCCGACGGCACCGAACTCTTCTTCTGTGCCACCGGCCGGCCCGGACTGCCCAGCTGGACGAGCGACTTCGAGCCCGTCGAGCCCGTCGAGCTCGTCGAACCCGTCGGGCTCGTCGAGCCGGTCGGGTCGGACGAGCCCGTCGAGCGGGCGGCGCCCTCCGTCGGTGGCATCCGGCGCATCGACCACCTGGCCCTGACCCAGCCCTGGCACCAGTTCGACGAGGCCGCGCTCTTCCACCGCAGCGTCCTGGGACTCGGCGCCCTGGAGAGCGTGGACGTCGCCGATCCGTACGGGCTCCTGCGCAGCCGTGCCGTCACCAACGGCGACGGCAGTGTCCGTATCGCCCTCGGTGTCGGACCGGCCCCGAGCGCCGACGACAGCGGCCGTGCCCAGCACATCGCGCTCGCCACCGACGACCTGGTGACCGCGGCCCGCCGCTTCCGTTCCGCGGGCGGCCGGCTGCTGACGATCCCCGCCAACTACTACGACGACCTCGCGGCCAAGTACGAGCTCGACGAAGGGGAGTTGGAGACCTACCGCGAACTCGGCATCCTCTACGACCGGGACGCGGACGGCGCCTTCCGCCACTGCTACACGGAGACGATCGGCCGGGTCTTCTTCGAACTGGTCCAGCGCGACGCGGGCCACCGCGGTTACGGAGCGCAGAACGCCCCGGTGCGGCTGGCGGCGCAGCATGTGCGGAGGCCGGTGCGCTGAACCGGGGGCCGTGCCTTCCGGATGTCCGAAATCCTGGCTGACGCCCCGTTCCGAACCTCGTGAGACTGGCACCCGCGCCCCCGTGACGGGGCACGAGAGCACGTGATCGGCACGATCACGTGAGCAACCGAGCAGCGGAGGCGGGCCGCCATGCCGAACGGAGCGCAGACCCTGGTGGAAGGCCTCGTGGACGCGGGCGTCGACGTGTGTTTCGCCAATCCCGGCACCTCCGAGATGCACTTCGTGGCCGCCCTGGACGACGTGCCGGACATGCGGGGAGTGCTCTGTCTCTTCGAAGGCGTGGCCACGGGCGCGGCCGACGGATACGGGCGCATGGCGGGCAAACCCGCCTCCACGCTGCTGCACCTGGGCCCCGGACTCGCCAACGGCCTGGCCAACCTGCACAACGCCCGCCGCGCCGGCACCCCCCTCGTGAACGTCGTCGGTGACCACGCCCTGCAGCACAAACGGCTCGACGCGCCCCTGGAGTCCGACATCGGGTCCCTCGCGCGCACCGTCTCCGCATGGACCCGGCGTACGTATCGCGCCACCGACCTCGCGGGCGACGTCGCCGAGGCCGTCGCGGCCGCGTACGGCCCGCCCGGCTCGGTGGCCACTCTGCTGGTGCCCGCCGACGTGTCCTGGTCGGACGCCGGCAAGGGCGGCCAGTCACCGGTCCGAGCCGGTCCGCGTCCCGGAGCCGTGTCACCGGTCGCCGTCGAGGAGGCGGCCGGCGCGCTGCGCTCCGGCGAGCCCGCCGCACTGCTGCTCGGTGGCGTGGCCGCGCACGGCCGCGGTCTGCGCGCCGCCGCCCGGATCGCCGCCGCGACCGGCGCCCGGCTGCTGTGCGAGACCTTCCCGGCCCGTCTCGAACGCGGCGCCGGACTGCCCACGGTCGAGCGGCTCGCCTACCGGGAGGCGGATGCCGCGGCCCAACTGGCGGGCATACGACTGCTGTTGCTGGCCGGGGGGACCGAGCCGGTGACGTTCTTCGCGTACCCGGGGGCGAGCGGCCGGATCGTCCCGGACGGCTGCCAGGTGTTGTCGGCGGCCACGGGATCCGAGGACGTGACGGTCGCCCTGGAAGCACTCGCGGATCTCCTGAAGAGTGCCGTGACTCCGATACCGCAGGCGCCCCTTCGGCCCGATCGGCCCATCGGGGCCCTGACCGCCGAGAGCGCCGCAGCGGCGATCGGCGCGCTGCTCCCGGAACACGCGATCGTCGTCGACGAGGCGAACACCTCCGGTATCTGGCTGCCCGCCGCGACGGCGGGCGCCCCGCCCCACGACTGGCTCACCCTCACCGGCGGCGCCATCGGACAGGGGCTGCCCGCGGCCGTCGGCGCCGCGCTCGCGGCGCCCGACAGGCCCGTGCTAGCCCTGGAGGCGGACGGCAGCGCCATGTACACCCTCCAGGCGCTGTGGACCATGGCGCGTGAGCAACTCGACGTCACCACCGTGCTCTTCGACAACCGCTCCTACTCGGTCCTCAACCTGGAGCTGCGGTCCGTCGGCGCGGCCGCCCCGGGCCCCCGGGCCACCGGTCTCCTCGACCTGTCGCGGCCCGACCTCGACTTCGTGGCGCTGGCCCGCGGCATGGGCGTACCGGCCGAACGGGCCGTCACCGCCGAGCAGTTCACCGTGCTGCTGGACCGGGCCCTGGAAGAGCCCGGCCCCTGCCTCATCGACTGCCTCGTACCGCCGCTGTTCTGAAGAGCCCGGTCCGGAAGCCCGGTCCGGAAGCCCGGTCCGGAAGCCCGATCCGGCGGCCCGGTTCACCGAACCCGGCTCAGTCGCCCCAGACTTCGGTGTGCTCGCGGTGCGCCGGTGTCAGACCGTTCACGAAGAAGCGGTCGTAGTACTCCTCCTCGACATGGTGGGCCTGCAGCCAGATCCCCGGGACATGGATCGCGTCCGTGTGCGCCGGGAACCGCCGGTGCGTCTCGATGACGTACTCGCACACGTCCCGGGCGCAGTCGATGACCCGGGTCTCGTACTCACTGGCCTCGGCGAGGTAGCGCTGCCCGTAGTCCTCCTTGTAGATCCGGGTGAAGACGTCCTTGTCCGTGTACGTGCCGCCGGGCCCGAACTTGGCGTCGATGATCGCGTCCACGGCCGCCGACATCGACGCGTACGCCGGCGGGCACGCGGCCTCGATCAGCGGCTCGCCCTGCGGGGAGGTGAGCCCCACCGGCTGCGAGCGCAGGTTCGCGTACCGGGGAAGCGGCACGTGCCAGCGCCACACGTCGGCGAGCCGCCAGCGCGGGGTGACGAAGGTGAAACCGAGCATCCTGCCGTACGCCCGCGAGAACTTCGGGTCGCCCAGGGCGATCTGCGGGTTGATCGAGGCGTGGATCCAGGCGCCCAGGCCCATCGCCTCGGCCGTGAGCATCAGGTTCTGCAGGAGCAGGTCCGCCTCGACCTGGGTGCGCATGGGGCCGAGCGCGCCCAGCGGCAGCTTCAGGTCGCCGTTCAGGAACCCGTTGCGCACCCACTTCCGCACCCCGGCGGGACGGTAGAAGTTGCGGTCGTCGACGAAGGTCGGGCGGGCCCCGTCCGGCTGGGTGAGCAGGTACATCAGCGCGTTGACGTACTGGTGGGACAGGTCCACCACCGGCAGGAACAGCGTCGTGCCGGGCAGGTTGGACAGGAACCGGTTCGAGTCGAGGTACGCCGGGAAGTCGCGCATCCCCTCGGCGACGTCGAGCCGGTGGTCCAGGATCCGCACCTTCGACTCGTGGGCCCTGGCGACCAGTGTGGCGGCGTCGAAGGGCTCGTGCGGAGCGGGCTTCAGCTTGCGCAGGTAGTACGTACCCGAGTCGTTGATCATGAAGAAGTGGGTGCCCTGCGCGTTGTCGGGGCTGCCCGCGGTCCGGCCCGCCATCGTGAGGTTGGGCTTGGCCATGATGGGCTTGCCGTCGCGCGGATCGTCGAAGGGCCGGTCGGGCATGGTCAGCCCGGTGGCACCGGTCAGTGCGATCAGCACCGCCTCCTCCAGCTCCGACAGGGGCTGCGGGGCGTGTTCGGAATGATGGCTCATGGAGCCGGCGGGCACCGACGCACCCCGGCTGACCCGGTGGGTGCGGCGGCGCCAGAGCGTCTCCAGGAGAGGACGCGCCAGGAGGTCGTCGAGCCCCGGGTGCCCGGAGCGGGGCTCAGTCCGCGTCACCGTTGCCTCCGTTGCCGTCGCCGTTGTCCGTCGGCCTCACCGTCCGCCAGGGCGCGAAGGCACTCGCGTCGCGCGGCAGCAGCGCGGCCAGCTCCGGGCAGTGCCGCAGGACGACCGAGTCCATGCCGCCCTTCTCGACCCAGTCGATGCCCAGCGGCGTGTAGATCTCGGGCCGGTAGTCGACGGTCAGGAAACGGTCGCTCTGCAGACGCCGCGTCGCCATCAGGATGAAGATGCGGAAGGCCGTGTCGCTGAAGCCGAAGCCCGTCGGCGGGTTCTCGGCGAACAGGCCCACCACCGTGTCGATCTCGTCGACCGAGCGGTACACCTCCTTGAGCCGCGCCAGCGACTCGGCGTTCTGCGTCAGCTCCTCGAAGGAACGGATGCGCTGCTTGTGCAGGCCCTCGCGGAAGTCGTTGTAGCGCGGCACGCCCCGCCGCCGGGTCCGTACGAGGTCCACCACCGACAGGTCGATGATCTCGCCGTCGCGCTCGAACCGCTGCAGCGCCTGCGGGTAGTTGTGGAGGGTGATCGCGCCGGGGTGGGCGATCCCGAACGAGTACAGCGCGTTCGCGAGCCCCGTCTTGCGGATCTGCGACTCGGCCGCACCGCCCTGGATGTCCATGAAGCCGACCGTCTCCAGGCGGTGCCCGAAGTGGTGCTCGCGCAGCTCGAAGTCGTCCGGGACCAGCGGATGCATGCGGTACACCGTGACGAAGTCCTCGGTCAGCGAGTACGGCGCCGCGTGGTGGTCCGGCAGGGTCTGCGGGATGCCCTTCAGCGAGTGCGCCTCCAGCAGCCACAGGCCCAGCTGGTTCAGCCAGTTCTTCGGCGGACCTTGCCAGTTGGTCTTCAGGCCGATGTCGATCGCCTTCGTGGCGAGGATCGCCGGGGTCCACTCCACCGTGTGTATCTTCGCGATGAGCGCCGAGACCACCAGCCGGGCCGTGTGATAGATCCGCTCCTCGCTCATCGACGGATATTCGGCGCGCAGCGCGTCACAGACCGCGTTGTGCTCCCGCGCGAACAGGGTGTGCATCGCGCTGAGGCCCATCCACCAGCTCTCGTTGAACCCGGTGAGCGGGATCCCGGTCTGCCCGCCCGGCAAGTGGCCGTCCTCCAGGCGGAGTTTCGCGCCGCCGTCGGGCTCCCGCAGGAAGCGGGCGGTCTCCTCGTCGCCGCCGTACACCTCGGAACCGTCCCACCAGTGCGAGGCCATGTTCCCGAACAGGATCGGGGGGCGGTTGCCGGGCTGTTCCAGCCCCTCGTTCTCGGCGAACCGCATCACGTTCTCCGCCGAACCGCCCGGCGTGTTGTGCCACGGGTCGCTGCCGGGCGGCAGCGGCACCTCGACGGACGGGCCGCCGGCCGGGTACCGCCGGTGGTTGACCCAGTCGTGCACCTGGAACTGGATCCAGGCCGCCGCCAGCACATTGAGCGACGTCGCGGGCACGAAGCGGTCACGCCGTAGCAGCTGACGGCTGACCGTGACCGGGTTGGGCGTGTCGAACTGGTCGGGCCGGTAGTCCGGTTGGAGGTTCCGGCCGAAGGACGCGCCCACGGCACCCATCCTCGGCGCGGACAGATCGTTGTACGACCCGTCGTACGATCGCTCGGTGCGCAGCCGCTCCTCGATCGGCTCCGGTACGGGCTGCGCCTTGGGCGGGGCCTCGCGCACCTCGGTGTCGATCAGGTTGAACCGGCGCAGCACCTTCCGCAGGAACACCAGGTTCAGCAGGCTCAGCTGCAACGGCAGCCGGTGCCACGGCACATACCGGTTGAGCAGCGAGAAGGCGGCCCCGACGGGCCGGCCCAGGATCCGGTTGCGCAGCGGTTCCTCGGTGACGAAGCGCAGCCCGAGCCGGTGCGCGCCGCTCGCCTGGTACGCGGCCTTGCGGGCCCGGTTGAGATTGCCCAGGGGGCGGAAGTCGTCCGTGGTGTACCAGGGGTTGAACATCAGGTCCTCGACCCGCCGGGCGGCGGCCCGTGCCTCGGCCTCGTCGATGTCCTGGCCGGGTACGGTGAGCCGGGCCACCGCGATCGGCGGCGAGACGGCGTCCTTCCACTCCACCGAGGTGTCCTCGACAGGGGTGCGCAACTCGTCCACGTACCGCTGCACACACAGCTCGAAGGCGACGTCGCCCGAGGCGAGCCGCCGGGCCATCTCACGGTGCAGGAAGTCGGGGTCGCGCCGGTCGGGCGGGGGCGCGGGAGGGGATCCGGCGGCCGGGCGCAGCAGGAACCGCACCGGTCCTGCCTCGCCCCAGAGCATCGCCCCGCGGCTCCAATACGTGGTGGTGGCAAGGGAGGTGACGGTCTGTCGGGTGGCCGCCTGGACGTTGCGCCGCATACGGGTGGCGGTCTCGAACCCGACCGCGAGCGGGAGCTTCACCAACAGCCCGAACGCCTTCTGGATCGGGTTGCGGGCGCCCGCCATCGCCTTGGCGAAGGCCACGAACTCCCGTGCGTTGCGGGCGTGCGACACGGGATAGCTCGTGGCGAGCAGGTCGTGGCTCTCCTCGTCCGTAACCCGCACGCGCAGGGCCGCGCCCCGCAGGTCGGGGGCGCCGTCGCCCTGCCGGATGCCGCTCGCGTTCGACAGCCGCAGCGTCACCGGATAGTCGGCGCCCGGCCGCGCGAAGCCGACGCGCAGGGCGGCGGGGAGATCGTCGTGGAAGCGCAGCCGTGCGTTCTCCACTCCCAGCGGGGCCTTGGCATGGATGGCGCGGGCGGTTCCGCCGCCCCCGGCCCGGCGGTTCTTCACCTGTACTTCCATCAGCTCCCGGGCCAGCCGATCGAAAACCAGCCGTTCCGCCTCGGGGCTTCCGCCTTCGTATTGTTCATACCGCTGATCGTGCTGCCCGGTCTCGGCCATCGGTCGTTTCCTTCGTACGGATGAGTACGGATGCGTACGGGACAGGGGCCAGCACGCTACCGGCGGGGCGGGGTGGCCGCAGCGACGGTTTTTGCCGATGTGCGGGGGGCGGGCCCGGTTCGTCGGTCGCCGGTCACGCGACGGATCCGCGCACGTCGGGCGGCTGCCCGGCCGACTGCGGCGCCCTGTCGGCGCCCCGCGAGGCCCCGGGCCCACAGCAGCCACAGCCGGACGCGACGGGGGTGGCCGGGGAGTGCCACCCACCGGCCGGTGGGGGCCGTTCGCGCAGTTCCTCGCGCCCCTGAAAGGCGGGCTGGGCGCGGGGGTTGTGGGTGGTCCGTGGGTCGGTGGGGCTGTTCGCGCAGTTCCTCGCGCCCCTGACAAGCGGGCCGCGCCCGGGGGTTGTGGGTCGACCGCGGGTCGGTGGGGGCCGTTCGCGCAGTTCCCCGCGCCCCTGAAAGGCGGGCTGCGCCCCGGCCTTTCGTCTTCGGGGGCGGTAGCCCCTGCCTTTCAGGGGCGCGGGGAACTGCGCGGCCAGCCCTCATCGGCCCGTACAAGACATCGGCCTCGAGCCCTCCCTCCCAGGGGCGCGAGGAACGGCGCGCTCAGCCCAAACCGGCCCGCAGATGTGAACCGGCAAGCCCCGCAGGGGGCGCGGGGCCCCACCGACCCACCCCCCCAGCCGCCCGGAGGGCTGTCGCAAGGGACAGGTTGACGACCCGCACCCCCGGTGGTGTGCTCGCAAGCGCAGCGCCACCGCCGCGACCGGGGGAGGTCGATCATGGGGGACGACCGGCACGCCAAAGGCCCGAGTTTCGCCGAACTGCGCCCGCTGAAGCCCGCGACCGACGCCGGCCCCGACCCGGCCGGCTTCCCGGTCCACCCCGACCTCGTGGAACGGCTCGCGGAGGACAAGGACCAGCCAGACCCCGACGGAGTCGTCCCGCACACCCTGGCGACCTGCGCCGCCTACGCGTACGCCGGATTCGCCCAGCGCGGCGACCCGGAGACCGTCGCCATGATCATGACGCGCCTCGGCCTGGAGGAGAACACCTGCCAGGTGTTCGAGCAGCGGGTGGACGCCATGTACATCGCCTCGGCCGCGTACCTGATCCAGGACCGGGACCGCAGGATCGCCGTCCTCTGCTACCGCGGCACCCAGCCCGAGGACATCATCAGCATCCTCACCGACGCGGACGTACGCCCCGAGATGCTCGCCGTCGAGCTGGACGGGCGACGCCACGAGGTCCACGCGGGCTTCTACCGCAACGTCCGCGCCACCCGCCACCTGATCATCGAGGCCCTGGACCGGGCGCTGCGCGGCGAGTCGGTGGTCCCCGGCGAGCCGGGCACCCGGGGCCGCGGCCTGGAGGCGCTCTACATCACCGGCCACAGCCTCGGCGGCGCGATGGCCGCGCTGATGGGCGTGATGATCACCCTGGAGCCCCGCTACCGCCGCATCGCCGAGAAGCTCCGGGCCGTCTACACCTTCGGACAGCCCATGGTCGGCGGGCCGGACTTCGCGCGGGCCTGCGAGGAGGCCGCAGGTCCGCACGGCACCCAGCCGCTGCGCGAGCGGATGATCCGCTACATCTTCGACCGTGACGTGGTGCCGGCCCTGCCGCCCCGGCCGGTCGGACCGTACGCGCCGTTCGGCCGGGAGTTCCACTACCGCAGGTCGCGCGGGCCGATGGACACGGTCCTGACCTTCGCCGCCGACTCGGCCCTGGAAGCGGTGACCCTGCCCGGAGAACTGCTGCGGACCCTGATGAGCAACCCGCTCCGTCAACCGGCGGCACGCCTGGGAGAGTTGACGGTCCGTTCAGCGGAGTCGCTCCGGCGTTCCGTGCGGCCGCTGCTGCGCGTACGGCAGGAGGGCTGGCGGGAGAACGACGAACCGGGCCTGCACTACCCGCAGATGGACTCGCTCGCGGGTCTTGCCGTGGTGGCGCCGCTGGCGTTCCTGGCCACCCGGCTGGCGCTGACCCGGACGATCCCGTTCAAGTACTCCTTCGACGACCACGGCCCGGGCCACTACGTCAACGCCCTCGCTCCACCAGGGGTGTTGAGCGAGTTCGGCGACGTTCTGTAGCCCGGGCCGGGATACTGCCCCGCAATCCGCGCGGCTCCTACGGCTTGGCGTTCCACTCCGCGAGGACGGGCCGGCCGTGCTCCAGCGACAGCCGGCTCACCGTGGCCGTGTCCAGCCGGAACAGGCGTCCGTCCGAGGCGGGCAGCCCGAGCCGGCGGGCGGTCAGGACGCGCAGGAAGTGCGAGTGGGCCACGAGGACCACGTCACCCTCGTCGAGCGCCTTCGCCGCGTGGGCGAGCACCCGGTCGGCGCGCTCGCCCACCTCGACGGGCGACTCGCCCGGGTGCCCGTCCGCGCCGGGCGGCACCCCGTCGTTCCACAGGTACCAGTCGGGACGGGTGAGGTGGATGTCGACGGTTTTGACACCCTCGTACGCCCCGTAGTCCCACTCATGCAGGTCGGGGTCGACGACGGCCCCGGTCAGACCCGCCAGTTCCGCGGTCCGTATCGCGCGCTGGAGCGGACTCGTGAGCACGAGGGCGCAGGACCGCTCGGCGAAGAGCGGGACGAGGGACTTGGCCTGGTCCTCGCCGTGCGGGGTGAGGGGCAGGTCGGTCCAGCTGGTGTGCTGTCCCGACTTGCTCCACTCGGTCTCGCCGTGCCGGACGAGGAGGAGATCGCCCATGATTTCTGCTTCTCCTACTTCGCGGACTCTACGGCGTGGCCGCCGAACTGGTTGCGCAGTGCCGCGATCATCTTCATCTGCGGCGAGTCGTCCTGGCGGGACGCGAAGCGGGCGAAGAGGGAGGCGGTGATCGCGGGCAGCGGGACCGCGTTGTCGATGGCCGCCTCGACGGTCCAGCGGCCCTCGCCGGAGTCCTGCGCGAAGCCGCGCAGCTGAGCGAGGTGCTCGTCCTCGTCGAGGGCGTTGACCGCCAGGTCGAGGAGCCAGGAGCGGATGACGGTGCCCTCCTGCCAGGAGCGGAAGACCTCGCGCACGTCGGTGACGGAGTCGACCGCCTCCAGGAGCTCCCAGCCCTCGGCGTAGGCCTGCATCATGGCGTACTCGATGCCGTTGTGGACCATCTTGGAGAAGTGCCCGGCGCCGACCTTGCCGGCGTGCACGAACCCGGCGTCGCCCTCGGGCTTGAGGGCGTCGAAGACGGGCTGGACCTTGGCGATGTGCTCGGCGTCGCCGCCGACCATCAGCGCGTAGCCGTTCTTGAGGCCCCACACGCCGCCGGAGACGCCGGCGTCGACGAAGCCGATGCCCTTGGCCGCCAGCTCCTCGGAGTGCTTCTCGTCGTCCGTCCAGCGCGAGTTGCCGCCGTCCACGACCACGTCACCGGGCTCCAGCAAGTCGGCCAGCTCGTCGACGGTGGACTGCGTCGCGGCACCGGCCGGAACCATCACCCACACCACCCGCGGCGCTTCGAGCTTGCCCACGAGCTCGGCCAGGCTGCTCACGTCGGCCAGCTCGGGATTGCGGTCGTATCCGATGACGGTGTGGCCCGCGCGGCGGATGCGCTCGCGCATGTTGCCGCCCATCTTGCCGAGGCCGATGAGACCAAGCTGCATCGCAGTCATGTCAGTTCACTTCTTCCGGAGAGTGCGGTACGTGGCCACGAGGGCGCTGGTGGAGGAGTCGAGGCCGGGGACGTCGGCGCCCTCGGTGAGGGCGGGTTCGACGCGCTTGGCGAGGACCTTGCCGAGTTCGACGCCCCACTGGTCGAAGGAGTCGATGTGCCAGATCGCTCCCTGCACGAACACCTTGTGCTCGTAGAGGGCGATCAGCTGGCCGAGGACCGAGGGGGTCAGCTCGCGGGCGAGGATCGTGGTCGTCGGGTGGTTGCCCTGGAACGTCTTGTGCGGCACCAGTTCCTCGGGCACTCCCTCCGCCCGCACCTCGTCCGGCGTCCTGCCGAAGGCCAGAGCCTGGCCCTGGGCGAAGAGGTTCGCCATCAACAGGTCGTGCTGGGCGGCCAGTTCGCCGCTCAGTTCGGCGACCGGGTTGACGAATCCGATCAGGTCGGCCGGGATCGTCTTCGTGCCCTGGTGGATCAACTGGTAGTAGGCGTGCTGCCCGTTGGTGCCGGGGGTGCCCCACACGACCGGGCCGGTCTGCCAGTCCACCGGATTCCCGTCACGGTCCACGGACTTGCCGTTGGACTCCATGTCGAGCTGCTGGAGGTAGGCGGTGAACTTGGACAGGTAGTGCGAGTACGGCAGGACCGCGTGCGACTGGGCGTCGAAGAAGTTGCCGTACCAGACGCCCAACAGGCCGAGCAGCAAAGGCACGTTGGACTCGGCGGGCGCGGTGCGGAAGTGCTCGTCGACGAGGTGGAAGCCGTCGAGCATCTCCCGGAAGCGGTCCGGGCCGATCGCGAGCATCAGGGACAGACCGATCGCGGAGTCGAACGAGTAACGCCCGCCGACCCAGTCCCAGAACTCGAACATGTTGGCCGTGTCGATACCGAAGTCCGCGACCTTCTCCGCGTTCGTCGACAGCGCCACGAAGTGCTTCGCCACGGCGTCGGAGCCGACGTCGAGCCCGCCGAGTCCGGCGAGCAGCCAGGACCGCGCCGAGGTCGCGTTGGTGATCGTCTCGATGGTGGTGAAGGTCTTCGAGGCGATGATGAACAGCGTCTCGGCCGGGTCCAGGTCCCGCACGGCCTCGTGCAGGTCGGCCCCGTCGACGTTCGACACGAAACGGACCGTCAGATCCCGGTCGGTGAAGGCGCGCAGCGCGTCGTACGCCATCGCCGGGCCCAGGTCGGAGCCGCCGATACCGATGTTGACCACGTTCTTGATGCGCCTGCCGGTGTGCCCGGTCCACTTGCCGGAGCGGACCTGTTCGGCGAAGCCGGACATCCGGTCGAGCACGGCGTGCACCTTCGGCACGACGTTCTCGCCGTCGACCTCGATCACCGCGTCACGCGGAGCGCGCAGCGCGGTGTGCAGGACCGCCCGGTCCTCGGTGACGTTGATCCGCTCGCCGCGGAACATCGCGTCGCGCAGACCGAACACATCGGTGGCGGTGGCGAGTTCCTGGAGCAGCGCGAGCGTCTCGTCGGTGATCAGGTGCTTCGAGTAGTCGACGAGCAGATCGCCCACGCGCACGCTGTAATGCTCGGCGCGCTCCGGGTCCGTGGCGAACAGCTCGCGCAACTGCGCGTGGAGGAAGGGCCCGGCCCGGTGGTCCTCCAGAGCGGTCCACTCGGGACGGCGGGTGAGCCTCGGTGTGTCAGACACGGCTCTCCCTCTGGGTGTCGTCCCCGTGCAGGGCGACGGCGTACATCTCGTCGGCGTCGAGCCGCCGCAGCTCCTCGGCGATCAGCTCGGAGGTGCTGCGGACCTTCAGCGCGAGGGTGCGCGGGGGCTGGCCCGGCAGGGACAGCGTCGCGAGGGGGCCCTCGGGGCGGTCGATGACGATCTCGCCGTTCTCGGTGCCGAGCTTGACGGCGGTGACCACCGGCCCCGCGGTGACGACCCGCTCGACCGAGACCTTCAGACGGGCCTCCAGCCAGCGGGCCAGCAATTCGGCGCTCGGGTTGTCCGCCTCGCTCTCGACGGCAGCCGAGATGATCTTCGTGCGGGCCTGGTCGAGGGCGGCGGCGAGCATGGAACGCCACGGGGTGAGCCGGGTCCAGGCCAGATCGGTGTCGCCGGGCGCGTACGCGACGGCACGCGACTCCAGTGCCTGCAACGGGGTCTCCACGGCGTACATGTCGGTGATCCGGCGCTGCGCGAGGGCGCCCAGCGGGTCCTTGACCGGGACCTCCGGCGCGTCCACCGGCCACCAGACGACGACCGGCGCGTCGGGGAGCAGCAGCGGCAGGACCACCGAGTCGGCGTGGTCGGACACTTCGCCGTACAGCCGCAGGATCACCGTCTCGCCGGTGCCGGCGTCCGCGCCGACCCGTACCTCGGCGTCGAGGTGGGAGTTCGTGCGGTCGCGCGGGGTGCGGGCGTGCCGCTTGATGACGACCAGGGTGCGCGAGGGGTGCTCGTGCGAGGCCTCCTCGGCCGCCTTGATCGAGTCGTACGCGTTCTCCTCGTCCGTGACGATGACCATCGTCAGGACCATGCCCACGGCAGGCGTGCCGATGGCGCGGCGACCCTGCACGAGCGCCTTGTTGATCTTGCTTGCCGTGGTGTCGGTCAGGTCGATCTTCATGGCCTGCGCCAGCTCCGTCCGTCTCGTGCGAGCATCTCGTCGGCTTCCCCGGGACCCCAGGTGCCCGAGGCGTACTGCGCGGGTTTGCCGTGCGTGTCCCAGTAGCCCTCGATCGGGTCGAGGATCTTCCAGGACTCTTCCACCTCCTGGTGGCGGGGGAAGAGGTTGGCGTCTCCGAGCAGTACATCCAGGATCAGGCGTTCGTACGCCTCCGGGCTGGACTCCGTGAACGACTCGCCGTACGCGAAGTCCATCGACACGTCCCGGATCTCCATCGACGTACCCGGCACCTTCGATCCGAAGCGCACCGTCATGCCCTCGTCCGGCTGAACGCGGATCACGATGGCGTTCGCGCCGAGTTCCTCGGTGGCGGTGGAGTCGAAGGGGGAGTGCGGGGCGCGCTGGAAGACGACGGCGATTTCGGTGACCCGCCGGCCCAGACGCTTGCCGGTGCGCAGGTAGAAGGGGACGCCCGCCCAGCGGCGGTTGTCGACCTCCAGCTTGACGGCCGCGTACGTGTCGGTCGTCGACTTGGGGTCGATGCCGTCCTCGTCGAGGTATCCCTGTACCTTCTCGCCGCCCTGCCAGCCCGTCGCGTACTGGCCGCGGACCGTGTGCTCGCCCAGGTTCTCCGGCAGCTTCACGGATTTGAGGACCTTGAGCTTCTCGGTGAGCAGCGAGTCGGCGTCGAAGGCGATGGGCTCCTCCATCGCGGTCAGCGCCATCAGCTGCAGGAGGTGGTTCTGGATGACGTCACGGGCCGACCCGATGCCGTCGTAGTAGCCCGCCCGGCCTCCGATGCCGATGTCCTCGGCCATCGTGATCTGTACGTGGTCGACGTACGACCGGTTCCAGATGGGCTCGTACATCTGATTGGCGAAGCGGAGCGCCAGAATGTTCTGGACGGTCTCCTTGCCGAGGTAGTGGTCGATCCGGAACACCTGCTCCGGGTCGAACACCTCGTGCACCACGCGGTTCAGCTCGCGCGCGCTCTTCAGGTCGCGGCCGAACGGCTTCTCGATGACCCCGCGCCGCCAGGAACCCGCGGGAGCCTCGGCGAGGCCGTGCTTCTTGAGCTGCTTGACGACCTTGGGGAAGAACTTCGGCGGTACGGAGAGGTAGAAGGCGTAGTTGCCGCTGGTGCCCCGGGACTTGTCCAACTCGTCGACCGCGGCGCGCAGTTGCTCGAACGCCTGGTCGTCGTCGAAGTCACCCGGGATGAACCGCATGCCCTCGGCGAGCTGCTGCCAGACCTCCTCGCGGAACTCGGTGCGCGCGTGGTCGCGGACCGAGTCGTGCACGATCTGGGCGAAGTCCTCGTCCTCCCAGTCGCGCCGGGCGAAGCCGACGAGGGAGAAACCGGGAGGCAGCAGGCCTCGGTTGGCCAGGTCGTACACGGCCGGCATGAGCTTCTTGCGCGACAGGTCGCCCGTCACACCGAAGATGACCAGACCGGAGGGCCCGGCGATCTTGGGCAGCCGCCGGTCCTGGGGGTCACGCAGGGGGTTGTCCCAGTCATCGGCGTGATCCAGGACCTCGGCGAGGGACTGCGGCGCGAGACCGGCGGAGTCCGCGTCCGCGGTGGCCGAGTCCACAGCCGGGTCCGCGGTGGCGTCCGACACCGTGGCCGCCACCGAGCCGCCCGCGGCGGCGGCAGCGCCGGCCTTCGCCCGACTCGGAGCGGCCTTCTTGGCACCGGCGGCAGCGGTCGCCTTCTTGGCACCCGTGGTCTTCGCGGCACCCGCTGCCCTCTTGGCACCCGCAGACTTCTTGGCAGGCGTGGCCTTCGAGGCACCGGCCGCCTTCTTGGCGGGCACCGCCTTCTTGGCCTTCGCCGCCGCCGGGGCCGAGGCGGCCGGTGTCGTACCGGACACCGCCGCCTCCGTCGGGGTTCCCCCGGGAGGGTTCTTGCTCATTCGCCGTCAACTCCCTTGCTGTTCAGCGAGACCGTGACCGCGTCCAGCAGCTCGCCCCAGGCGACCGCGAACTTCGCGACGCCCTCGTTCTCCAGCTGCCCGACGACCTCGTCGTACGAGATGCCCTGCTTCTCGACGGCGTCCAGGTCCGCGCGGGCCTGGGCGTAGCCGCCGCTCACCGTGTCGCCGTGGATCTCGCCGTGGTCGGCGGTGGCGTCCAGCGTGCCCTCGGGCATCGTGTTGACCGTGCCGGGCGCGACCAGCTCGTCGACGTACAGCGTGTCCTTGTAGGACGGGTCCTTGACGCCGGTCGAGGCCCACAGCGGACGCTGCTTGTTGGCGCGGGCGCCGCCCAGGGCGTTCCAGCGCTCACCGTCGAAGACCTGCTCGTACGCCTCGTAGGCGAGCCGCGCGTTGGCGAGCGCCGCCTTGCCCTTGAGTGCGAGGGCCTCGTCCGTGCCGAGCTTCGTCAGCCGCTTGTCGATCTCGCTGTCGACGCGGGAGACGAAGAAGGAGGCGACGGAGTGGATGGTGGCGAGGTCCAGGCCCTTGGCCCGGGCCTTCTCCAGACCGGCCAGGTAGGCGTCCATGACCTCGCGGTAGCGCTCCAGCGAGAAGATCAGCGTGACGTTGACGCTGATGCCGAGGCCGATGACCTCGGTGATCGCGGGCAGCCCGGCCTTGGTCGCCGGGATCTTGATCATGACGTTCGGGCGGTCGACCAGCCAGGACAGCTGCTTGGCCTCGGCGACCGTCGCCTTCGTGTCGTGGGCCAGGCGCGGGTCGACCTCGATGGAGACCCGGCCGTCCCGGCCGCCGGTCTCGTCGTACACGGGCCGCAGTATGTCGGCGGCGTCGCGGACGTCGGCGGTGGTCATCATCCGTACGGCCTCGTCGACCGTGACACGGCGGGCCGCGAGGTCGGCGAGCTGCTCCTCGTACCCCTCGCCCGAGCCGATCGCGGCCTGGAAGATCGAGGGGTTGGTGGTGACGCCGACGACGTGCCGGGTCTCGATGAGTTCGGCGAGGTTGCCGGACGTGATGCGCTTGCGGGACAGGTCGTCCAGCCAGATGGAGACGCCTTCGCCGGAGAGGGTCTTCAACGGTTCCGCGGTGGTGATTGTCTGGGTCACAGTGATCATCTTCCTTGATGCGGTGGAATCAACCGCGGAACGCGGTCGGGCCGTCAGTTGAACGGAGAGCGGCCCGCGCGGACGCGGCGACGTTCTCGGCGGTGAAGCCGTACTCGGCGAACAGGATCTTGGCGTCGGCGGAGGCGCCGAAGTGCTCCAGGGAGACGATGCGTCCGGCGTCGCCGACGTACCGGTACCAGGTGAGCCCGATGCCCGCCTCGACCGCCACACGGGCCTTCACGGCTGTCGGCAGGACACTCTCCCGGTACTCGGCGGACTGCTCCTCGAACCACTCCACGGACGGCATCGACACCACACGGGTGCCCACTCCCTCGGCTTCCAACTGCTCGCGGGCCGCGACGGCGAGCTGCACCTCGGAACCGGTCGCGATCAGGATCACGTCGGGCGCCTCGGTGGAGGAGTCGCGCAGGACGTAACCGCCCTTGGCCGCGTCGGCGTCGGCCTCGTACGTCGGTACGCCCTGACGGGTGAGGGCCAGGCCGTGCGGGGCGGGGTTCACCGCGTGCCGCCGGGTGATCTCGGCCCAGGCGATCGCGGTCTCGTTGGCGTCGGCCGGGCGCACGATGTTCAGGCCCGGGATGGCGCGCAGTGAGGCCAGGTGCTCCACCGGCTGGTGGGTGGGGCCGTCCTCGCCGAGGCCGATGGAGTCGTGCGTCCACACGTAGGTCACGGGGAGCTGCATGAGGGCGGACAGGCGGACGGCGTTGCGCATGTAGTCGGAGAACACCAGGAAGGTGCCGCCGTAGACGCGGGTGTTGCCGTGCAGCGCGATGCCGTTCATCTCCGCGGCCATGGAGTGCTCGCGGATACCGAAGTGGATCGTGCGGCCGTACGGGTCGGCCTCCGGCAGCGGGTTGCCCTTGGGGAGGAACGACGAGGTCTTGTCGATCGTCGTGTTGTTCGAGCCCGCGAGGTCGGCGGAACCGCCCCACAGCTCGGGGAGTACGCCGCCGAGGGCCTGGAGCACCTTGCCGGAGGCCGCGCGGGTCGCCACGGACGTGCCGGCCTCGAACACCGGCAGCGCGCTCTCCCAGCCCTCGGGCAGCTGCCCGGCCACGATGCGGTCGAAGAGCTTCGCCCGCTCGGGCTGCGCGGTGCGCCACTCGGCGAGCCGCTTGTTCCAGGAGGCGTGTGCCTCGGCGCCGCGGTCGAGGGCGCCCCGGGCGTGCTTCAGGACCTCGTCCGAGACCTCGAAGGACTTCTCCGGGTCGAAGCCCAGCAGGCGCTTGGTGGCCGCGATCTCCTCCGCGCCGAGCGCCGAGCCGTGGGAGGCCTCGGTGTTCCGGGCGTTCGGGGCGGGCCAGGCGATGACCGTGCGCATCGCGATGATCGAGGGGCGCCCGGTCTCGTTCCTGGCGGCGGTCAGGGCCGCGTGCAGCGCGTGCACGTCGATGTCACCGGCCGTGTCGCCGTCCGTCGAGGGCTCGATGCGCTGTACGTGCCAGCCGTACGCCTCGTACCGCTTCAGCACGTCCTCGGAGAAGGCCGTGGCGGTGTCGCCCTCGATCGAGATGTGGTTGTCGTCGTAGAGGAAGACGAGGTTGCCGAGCTTCTGGTGGCCGGCCAGCGAGGACGCCTCGGCGGAGATGCCCTCCTCCAGGTCGCCGTCGGAGACGACGCCCCAGATGGTGTGGTCGAAGGGGGACTCGCCCTCGGGGGCGTCCGGGTCGAACAGGCCGCGCTCGTAGCGGGCGGCCATCGCCATGCCCACCGCGTTGGCGAGGCCCTGGCCCAGCGGCCCGGTGGTGGTCTCGACCCCGGCCGTGTGGCCGTACTCGGGGTGTCCCGGCGTCTTCGAGCCATGGGTGCGGAACGCCTTCAGGTCGTCCAGCTCCAGCTCGTAGCCGGAGAGGAAGAGCTGGGTGTAGAGCGTCAGCGAGGTGTGGCCGGGGGAGAGGACGAAGCGGTCGCGACCGGTCCACTCCGGATCCGCGGGGTCGTGACGCATCACCTTCTGAAAGAGGGTGTACGCGGCCGGGGCCAGACTCATCGCGGTGCCGGGGTGGCCGTTGCCGACCTTCTGCACAGCGTCCGCCGCCAGCAGACGGGCCGTGTCGACGGCTCGGCGGTCCAGGTCGGTCCACTCCAAGCCGTCAGGTGTGTGCGCGCTCATCTTCAACAAATCCTCACCGGAAGCCCGATAACTGCTCTGATGCCTTCAACCTTAAAAGTCAGACTTTTACGGGGGAAGGTGTCCCTGTGTCAGCCTTTGGTGAAAGTGGGACAACGACCGCGGGGCCGAACCGGTAAGAGAAGGACATGAAGGACACGAGTACCCAATACGAAGACGAAGAAGGCGGACAGGGAGACAGCCGGACCGGGATCAAAACCTTTCCCTTCCCCGTCGACCTCAGCGTCCTCGGCGTGGGCATGCAGGTGGGCCCGATGGAAGCAGGCCGCCGCTGGCATTCGGGCGAGCAGATCGAGCGCGTCCACCGCATCGACTTCCACGTGGTCCTGCTCTTCCGGGGCGGCCCCGTCCGGCACATGATCGACTTCGACGAGTACGAGGCCGGGGACGGCGAGATCCTGTGGATCCGGCCCGGCCAGGTGCACCGCTTCTCCTCGGCGGCGGACTACCGCGGCACCGCCCTGATCATGCAGCCGGGCTTCCTGCCCCGCGCCACCGTCGAGGCGACCGGCCTCTACCGCTACGACCTGCCTCCGCTGCTGCGCCCAGACCGGGACCAGCTCACCGCGCTTGAGAACTCCCTCGCCCAGCTGGAGCGCGAGTATGTCGACACGGGCACCCTGCCGCTCAGCCTGCACACCGCCGTGCTGCGGCACACCCTGACCGCGTTCCTGCTGCGCCTGGCCCATCTGGCGGCCGGCGCGGCCGACGCGGCGCACGAGCAGGCCGACAGCACCTTCACCCGCTTCCGGGAGGCCGTCGAGAAGGGCTTCGTCACCAATCACAGCGTCAGCGCGTACGCCGACGCCCTCGGCTACTCCCGGCGCACCCTCGTCCGCGCGGTCCGCGCAGCGACCGGCGAGACCCCGAAGGGCTTCATCGACAAGCGGGTCGTCCTGGAGGCCAAGCGCCTGCTCGCCCACACGGACATGCCGATCGGCCGCATCGGCGCCGTCGTGGGCTTCCCGGACGCGGCCAACTTCTCCAAGTTCTTCACCCAGCACACGGGCACGACACCGGTGGCGTTCCGGGCGGAACTGCGCTGAGCCGCCAGGCCCCGCGCGCGCCGGGACGACCGCCGGGACGCCTGTGGAGGGACGGCCCGACCGGGCAGCCCCTCCACAGTCACCTGTCTGCCGTCACCTGTCGGTCGTGATCACGGCCTCAGTGACCGAAGTTGAACCAGTTCACGTTCACGAAGTCCGCCGGCTGACCGCTCGAGAAGGTCAGATAGACGTCGTGCGTGCCGGTGACGTTGCTGATGTTCGCGGGTACGGTCCGCCAGCTCTGCCACCCGCCGGTGTTGGCCAGGGCGAAGCTGCCGATGGGCGTGTTCGTACGGCTGTCGAGGCGGACCTCGACCAGACCGCTGACGGAGTTGCCCGCCCCGCTCGCGACCCGGGCGACGAACTGCCTGGCCGCCGAGGAGCCGAAGTTGACGCCCTTGTACTGCACCCAGTCGCCGTTGGCGAGAGCCCCGATGTTCTGGCCGCCGCCCGAGTCGGTCGTGGTCTCGGTGATCGTGCCGCTCTGGCCGTCGAACGACTCGGCCTGGATCGCGCTGTACGCGTCACGGTTGCCGGTCGGCGGAGGGGTGGTGCCGCCGCCCGACGTGAGCACCTGGACGTAGTCCACGACCATCGGGTTGCCCGGCACCGTGGCACCGTCCGGGCCGCCGCCGAAGGCGTCCACGAAACCGCCGCCGATCGCCACGTTCAGGATGATGAAGTACCCGTGGTTCGTGGCGTTGGCCCAGGTCGTCGCGTCGACCTGATTGGCCCGTACGGTGTGGTAGTTGACGCCGTCGACGTAGAAGCGGATCTCCTCCACGCTCGTCGAGCGGTCCCACTCCATGCCGTACGTGTGGAAGCCCGCCTGGCAGGTCGTGCCGGGACAGGCGATGGAGCCGCCGATGCCGGTCGTCTCGTTGCACGGGCCGCCCGGGTTGGTGCCGCAGTGCATCGTGGACCACACGGTGTTGAGGCCCTGGACGTTCTCCATGATGTCCAGCTCGCCGACGCTCGGCCAGTTCTGGTAGTTGCCGCGATAGGGCGCGCCGAGCATCCAGAACGCCGGCCAGTACCCGCGGGCGGCGGCGCCCGTCACGTTGGGCATCTGGATACGGGACTGGACGCGCAGCTTGCCCCCGGCGGGCGGCTGGAAGTCGGTGCGGTTGGTCTCGATGCGGCCCGAGGTCCAGTTGCCCGAGGCGTCGCGCCGCGGGGTGATCCGGAGGTTCCCGGAGCCGTCCAGCGCCACGTTGTTCGTGCTGGACGTCATGTTCTCGATCTCGCCGGTGCCCCAGTTGCCGGGCCCGCCCGGGTAGCCGTGGCCGGTCGCGTACTGCCAGTTCGAGGTGTTGACGCCGGTGCCCGCGGTGCCGTTGAAGTCGTCGACGAAGACCTGGGTCCAGCCGCTGGGCGGCGTGGGCGCGTCGGCGGCCGCGGATCCGGCCGCCGCCAGGCTCAGCACGCCGACCAGCGCGATGACGGTGCGCCGAAGTCGGCCAGGTCTCACAGGTGTGCCGGAAGTTTCCCTCATGGGTGCCTCTTCGGGTACGGAGTGGGGTGCGCGGATGTTTTCGAGGGCGCTGAGAGCGCTCTCAGAGCAGCTGCGCGGCCAATGTGCTCTTCGGCACTCCGGTCGTCAAGAGATAAAACAGAGAAAGCCTTCAAGGGGCCGGGGAGTTCACACGGTGAAGGAGGGGAGCGGGGTGGGGCGGGGAAGGGGACGGATCGGACGTCACGTCAGAAAGCGCTTCCTGCCCGCCAGTCGCTCCAGGACATGTTCCATCCGTTGAGGCCGTTCGCCGGATCGACCGTGTCCTCGCCCGAGTTCTTCACCACGACCACGTCTCCGAGCATGGAGCTCTTGTAGAAGGCGTAGCCGGGTTCGGAGGTGTCGTCCGCGCCCTGTGCGTCACGCAGTCCGATGCAGCCGTGGGTGGTGTTGCCGCTGCCGAAGATCGACGTCGACGCCCAGTAGTTGCCGTGGATGAACGTGCCCGACGTGGTCAGCCGCTGCGCGTGCGGCACGTCGTCGATGTCGTACTCGTCGCCGAGCCCGACCGTGGACGACTCCATCCGGGTCTCCTCGAACCGCTCGCTGATCACCATGATCCCGGACCAGGTGGTGTGCTCGGCGTCGCCGCCCGACACGGGATACGTGGCGAGGGTCCGCCCGTCCCGCCGTACCGTCATCGTCTTCTTCGCCAGGTCGACCGTACTGATCTGCTCGCGGCCGATGTGGAAGGTGACGTCCTTGGACTGGGTGCCGTAGACGCCGGTCGCGCCCTCGACGTCCTTCAGCCGCAGCCCGAGGGTGACCGTCGTGCCCGCCGCCCAGTACTCCTCGGGCCGGAAGTCGAGCCGGGTGTCGCTGAACCAGTGGCCCACCACCTCGACCCGCGGGTCCGCGGTCACCGTGATCGCCTTCTCGACGGCGGCGCGGTCCGTCACCGCGTGGGTGAAGTTCACGGACACCGGCATGCCGACGCCGGAGGTCGACCCCGCCTCTGGCGTGAACCGCCCGACGAAGGTGTCCGCGGCCGTCCCGGTGGTGAAGGACAGGGTCTCCTCGGCGGCTCCCCGCGCCTTGGCCGTGACCGTGTACGCGGTGCCGGAGTACGGGTTCCGGGCGGAGGTCCACGTCGTACGGGAGTCGTCGAAGGACCCGGCGAGGGTGGCGCCGTCGTCGGCCGTGACCTGCACACGGGAGAGCGTGCCCGAGGAGGCGGTGACACGGACTGGGCTGGTGAAGTCGGCGTCCCGACTGCCGTCGGCGGGGGTGAGGGCGAGCGTGGAGGCCTGCGCCGCCGGGGAGGTCGCGGAGGCCGTGGGGGCGGCGCCGTCCGAGGCGCTCGCCCGGGAGCCGCACCCCGTCAGTACGGCGGCCGGTACGGCCCCGAGCGCGGCGAGCACGCCCCGCCGGGACCACTTCTCCGGCCCGTCGGATATCTGCGAGACGCCCACGAGATGCCTTCCTGCTGTGACCACTGGTGTGCGTGCAGCCTGCTCCTCTTGTATGGGTCTGCTCTGTGAGGGGGTGGGGTTCCGGCTGAGATTCCTGTGAGGAGCGGGTGGGCGCGGGCGGCGGGAGTTCCGGCAGGCCACGGCCAGGGTCCTGTTCGATCACGTATCGGAGAAGGGGGGCGCCGTCAGAAGCCGGCCCGGGGAGTGTGCGGGCATGGCGATGCGCGGGGGATGTCTTTTCAAGGGCTGTCTGGCGGTGCCGGTACTGGCGCTCGTGCTGGTCGTGATCGTGATGGTGTCGTTCTGGAACACCGGCAGACGGGCCGAGGCCGAGGCCCGGGACCAGGTCACGGAAGCTGTCGGGGCCGCGCGGGCCCGGCTGGCGAGGGCGGCGGCCGACGGTGTGCTGCTGGACACGGAGATCCAGCGCGCCCTACTGGACAAGGCGGCCTACACCGGCAAGGGGGTCCGGCGGAGCGAGGGCCGAGTCACCGTCACGGCTCCGTTCGTGGGCCAGGTGGTCGGCAACCTCGTCGGGGGCGCGTACACCCAGGGCTGCTACCGCTTCGAGATCGTCATGACCAAGGCCTCATCGCCCGTCGACGTACGCGAACTCCCGTACCAGGCATGCCTGGGCAGGCGGGACAGGCATCCCGAGGAGCCCGCGGCGGTCGCCCGGGACATCGCCGCCGAACTGCGTACGGCGGTGACCGGGCACGGGCAGGAGGGCGCACGAGTCGCCGAGGTCTGGCGGACCGGGGGAGTCGAGATCGAGGACCACGAAGTCAAGGACGGCCAACTCGTCCTTCTCGTATGGCTGTCCGGCGGCACCGGCCCGCGGGGAGACGACTGCTACGAGTTCCGGGTGAAGGAGAGGCCCACGCATGTGACCACCAGGAAGCTGAAGCCCGACGGCTGTTATCGCATCCAGCGGGAGCAGTACGAACGGGAGGAGAAGGCCGACCGGGCCGAACTCGCCGCGGGCGCCCGGAAGATCGCACGGCAGCTCCGGAAGGCGGCGGCCGACGGCGCGCTGACGGACGAGGAACTGCCGCCGGCCCTCGCCCTCCCGACCACCGACGTGACGACGGGTGAGGCGACCGCGGGCCCGCCCGTTCAGCCGGAGAGCGTGGAGCGCTCGACCGCCGAGGTGGTCGTGTTCGCCCGGGTGCAGACCGCCGGGGCCCTGGGGTGCTACAGGTTCCGCGCACGTCTCACGGCAGGGTCCGTCACCGGTCGCCTCCTTGAGGAAGGCTGTCCGACCCAGCGCCTGACACGGCACGGGCACGGTGAAGGTCCCGGTCGTGGGCGACCGGGACCGACAGGCGGCTGATCTCGCCGGGTTCAGTGCTGCTCGGTGAGTTCGGGTGTCGCGGGCAGCGCCTCCTCGTGCAGGCCGAAGCGGTCGTGCGCCCGGCGCAGTCGGTCGGGGGCCCACCACGCGCGCCGTCCCAGCAGGGCCATGGTCGCCGGGACCAGCAGCATCCGTACCAGCGTCGCGTCGATCAGTACCGCGAGCGTCAGTCCGAGGCCGATCTGCAGGATGGGGGCGAAGCCGCCCGTCATGAAGGCGCCGAAGACGACCGCGAGCAGCAGCGCCGCGCAGGTCACGACGCGGCCGGAGCGGCGCAGACCGGTGACGACGGCGTCCTGCGCGTCGCCGCTCTGCAGCCAGGCCTCGCGCATCCGGGCGAGGATGAACAACTCGTAGTCCATGGCGAGTCCGAAGGCGATCGCGATGATCAGCGGAGGTGCCGTCAGGCTCAGCCCGCCGAGTTCCTGGGACCCCAGCACCGAGGCCCCGTGCCCGTCCTGGAAGACCCAGACCACCACACCGAGCGCGGCGCCCAGACTGAGCAGGGTGGTGAGAATCGTGCGCAGCGGGATCAGAACCGAGCCGGTGAAGGCGAAGAGCAGGAGGAAGATCCCGGCGAGGACGGTGACGGCGGCCCACGGCGCCCGGTCGCCGAGCATCGCCCGGAAGTCGACGAGGCGGGCCGCGACGCCGGTCACCTGTACGGGCTCGTCGCCGCGTACCTCCCGTACCCGCTGGACCAGGTCGGTGGCCGCCCTGCCGTCCGCGCTGCCGCTCGGCCGCATGCTCAGCACGGTCGTGCCGCCCGGCAGGTCACGTGACTCGGTGCCCGGTGCCAGCGCCTTGATCCGGCCGGCCGTCGTGGTGTCGGTGCCCGGCTTCAGGACCACGGTGATCTCCGAGACCCCGGTGCCCGGCGGGAAATGGGCTCCCACGGTGTCGTCGAGCCGGCGTGCCTCCGTGTTCGACGGCAGCTGCTGGGCGTCCCCGATGTTGATCTTCATGCCGGTGATGGGCAGTGCCAGCACGAGCAGCGCGAGCACGGACGTGGCTGTCACGATCACCGGCCGGCCGATGGCGAACCGGGCCAGCCGGGCGAAGACCCGGCCCTCCTCGCCGGCCGGCTCGGTGCGCGCGGGGGCGATCTTTCCGCCGAAGCGGGCCAGCAGCGCGGGCAGCAGGGTGAGCGCGGCCAGCATGTCGATGACCACCACGGCGGCCACGGCGAAGCCCATGCTGCGCAGGAAGACGCTGGGGAACACCAGCAGGCCTGTGAGGCTGACGGCCACGGTCAGACCGGAGAACAGGACCGTGCGTCCGGCACCGGCCACCGTGCGGTGCACTGCTTCGACGACGTCGTCGGTGTTCCGGCGTTCCTCGCGGAAGCGGACCACCATCAACAGGGCGTAGTCCACGGCGAGTCCGAGGCCGAGCATCGTGGTCACCTGGATCGCGTACACGGAGATGTCGGTGAACTGGCTGAAGCCGAACAGGGCCAGGAACGCGCCCGCGACTCCGCTGACCGCGACCACCAGCGGCAGTCCGGCGGCGCGGAATCCGCCGAAGATCACGAGCAGCAGGACCAGGACCACCGGCAGCGAGATGATCTCCGCGCGTGCCACGTCCTCCTGGGCGCGCTCGCCGAGCTGCTGCCCGAGCAGCGGGCCGCCGCTCACGTGGACGTCGGGTGCCCTGATCTCGTGGATACGGTCACTGGCGGCGTCCAGGACCTTCTCCTCGGCGTCGTCGTCGAGGCCGCCCTTCAGGGTCACCGGGACGACCAGGGCCTGACCGTCCTTCGCGAGGAGACCTTCGGTGGTGTAGGGGTCCGGCACGGCCGCGACGTCGGCGATGTCGCGCAGGTCGGTGACGGCGGCTTCCACCTGGGCGCGGAGTGCGGTGTCCGAGACGGCCGTTCCCGCGATCACCGCGGTGATCGACTCGCCGGCCGGGTCGATGCCGTCGAGGTACTCCGCCGCGTGGTCCGACTCGGTGCCCGGCACGTCCGGGACGGAGTCGCTGAGCCGGCCGAAGACGCCTGTTCCGAGGCCGAAACCGAGCAGCAGGAAGAGCAGCCAGAGGGCGATCACGGTCAGTGGTCGGCGTGTTGACGCCCTGGCGATCCTGGTGAGCACGGGGTGCCTCCCGGCGGGTTGGCGGGTCTTCTGGATGTCCCAGGTTTGCGTCGTGGGGGTGGTCGGCGGATCGCCGGGGGGAGGGGTTCGGGGGCTCCCCCGCGCGGGGGAGGGGGCGGTGCGGCTCCGCCGTGCGGGGGATGTCCGGCGGGGGCGGTTCCCTGCGGGTCCCTGCGGGGCTCGGGCAGAGAGTGCGGTGCGGGCCGGCGGGGGCTGGCCGCGCAGTTCCCCGCGCCCCTCAAAAGCAGGGGCCACCGCCCCGAAGACGAAAGGCCGGGACGCAGCCCCGCCTCCCAGGGGCGCGGGGAACTGCGCGCTCAGCCCTCGCGGACTCGCACGATGCATTCGAGCGGAGCGTCCGGTGTTTTTGGGGGCGCGGGGAACTGCGCGCTCAGCCCTCGCGGGCCCGCACGATGCATTCGAGCCGAGCCTCCGGTGTTTTTGGGGGGGCGCGGGGAACTGCGCGCTCAGCCCCCATGGACCCGCACGATGCATCCGACCCAAGCCCCGCAGGGGCATTCGAGGGGCGCGGGGAACTGCGCGGACCGCCCTCACCGGCCGGGAGGTGACGTATCGGCTCAAGCCCCGCAGGGGGCGCGGTCGGTCAGGGGGAGCCCGGGGTCACCAGGCCCGACTCGTATGCGCAGATGACCGCCTGCACCCGGTCCCGCAGACCCAACTTGCTGAGGACGTTGCTGACGTGCGTCTTCACCGTGTGCTCGCTGACGAACAGCGCCCTCGCGATCTCCGCGTTGGACAGCCCGCGGGCCAGCAACCGAAGCGTCTCCTCCTCACGCGTGGTGAGGACATCCAGCCGTGTCGTCGAGACCGGCGGCTGCGCCGCCTCGGTCCGGCGCCGCTGGATGATGTCGGCGACCAGCCGCCGCGTCACCGAGGGCGCGAGCAACGAGTCCCCGGCCGCGACCACCCGCACGGCGTGCACCAGATCGTCCCGCCGCACGTCCTTGAGCAGGAACCCGCTCGCCCCGGCGTACAGCGCCTCGTACACGTACTCGTCCAGGTCGAACGTCGTCAGCATGACGACCCGGCACCCTGACTGCGCGCACACCAGCCTGGCGGCCTCAAGACCGTCCATCCGGGGCATCCGGATGTCGAGCAGCAGCACGTCCGGCGTGTGCCGCTGCACGGCGGCCACCGCCTCGACGCCGTCCCCCGCCTCCGCCACGACCTCGATGTCGGGCTGCGCCTCCAGGATCATGCTGAAGCCGCTGCGGACCAGCTCCTGGTCGTCGGCGACCACCACCCGGATGCTCACCCCAGCGCCGCCTGCCGGCCGACCGCCACGGGCAGGCGTACGACGACCCGGAAACCGCCGTCACGGCCGGGCCCCGTACGAGCGGTGCCCCCGCAGGCGGCGGCCCGCTCACGGATGCCGATCAGCCCGTGGCCGCTCCCGCCCCGGCCCTCGCCCCGGACACCGTTCGCGGGGCCCCGTCCGTCGTCCGTCACCGTGAGCGTCAACTCGGCCTCCGTCCAGTCGAGTTCGACCTGCGCGCAAGAAGCGTACGCGTGCTTCACGGTGTTGGTCAGGGCCTCCTGGACCACGCGGTACGCGGCGACCTCGGTGTCCCGGTGCAGCGGGCGCGGCTCCCCGGCGCTCCGGAGCTCGACCCGCAGCCCGCTCGTGTCGCCGACCTGGCGGACCAGGCCGGCGAGAGCCGCGACACCCGGCTGCGGGAGCCGGTCCGAACCGCCGTCCGCCGGCTCGTCCTTGAGGACGCCGAGGATCCGTCGCAGCTGGATCATCGCGTCACGCCCGGCTGCGGCGATGGCGTCGAACGCCCCCTCCGCGCGCTCGGGATCGCTGCGCACGACCACGGGCCCGGCCTCGGCCTGCACCACCATCAGGCTCACCGCGTGGGCCAGGATGTCGTGCATGTCCCGGGCGATGACGGCCCGTTCCTGGGCGGCGGCCCGCGCGGTGTCGGCGGCCCGTTCGCGCTCCAGACGGCGGGCCCGGTCCTCCAGCGCCGCCGTGTAGGCCCGCTGGAGCCGGGCCAGCACCCCGAAGCCGTACGCGCTGACACAGCTCAGCAACTGGAAGGCGTACTCGAAGGGCTGCTCGCCCTCCTTGTGCATCATGGTCAGAGACACCCCGGCCAGCCACCCCACCAGCATGAACCGTCGCTGCCAGGGCAGACCGACCGCGGCCATCGTGTAGAGGACGACCAGACCGCCGTACATGATGTCCGGCGGTGGCGCGTGGTAGACCGCCATGGCGGGGGTGAACACCGAGACCCCGCAGGCCGCGAGGAACGGCGCCCGGCGCCGCCACACCAGCGGCAACGCCGTACCGGCGCCCAGCAGGAACCCCTGCCAGGTCAGGCGGTCGTCGCCGTCGTCGGGGAAGATCCACTGCAGTGAGGCGGCGAACAGCACCAGCAGGGCGAGCGCGGTGTCGACGACGTACGGGTTCGCCGTGCGCAGGCGGGCGACGGCGGGTGTGATCCAGGGCGAGGCGGACATGTGCGGCTCCTCGGGGAAGGGGCCGTGCCAGTATCCGGCGGGGCCGGGGCCGTGTCCTCACCGGTGCGAGGGATATTGATCGGTTCTCACCGGTGCGGGGGATGCCGATCGGTTCTCACCGGTGAGAGGGACATGCGTCGGCCTTCACTATCCGGGCGGACGAGGATGCGGATCCGGCTGCCAGCCCAGCGCCCGGGAGATCCCGCGCGCCGCGAGCCGTACCGCCGGGATCAACGCCGGTGTCTGCGCGTCCCGTTCGGGCACCACGACCGAGACGGCCGCGGCCACCGGACCGCCCGCGCCACGCACCGGCGCGGCCACCGACAGTGCGTCGTCCGTGATCTGACGGACACTCACCGCCACTCCTGAGCGCCGGACCTCGGCGAGCACGCGGCGCAGTGTGGCCGGGTCGGTGATGGTGTGCGGGGTGAAGCCAGCGAGCGGTCCGCCGCAGTACGCCTCCTGGAAGGCGGGCTCGCAGTGGGCGAGCAGCGCGAGCCCCACGCCGGTCGCGTGCAGCGGCCAGCGCGCGCCCACCTGGATCTTCACACCGACGGCCGAACGGCCGGAGAGCCACTCGATGTAGACGACCTCGGAGCCGTCGCGGACGGCCAACTGCACGTTCTCGTGGGTGGCTTCGTAGAGGTCCTCCAGATACGGCAGCGCGATCTGCCGCAGCGCGAGCCCGCGCGGCGAGAGCGCCGCGATCTCCCACAGCCGCAGGCCCACGTGGTAGATCCCGGCCGCGTCGCGTTCCAGGGCACCCCAGTCGCTGAGCGCGCCCACCAGCCGGTGCGCGGTGGTGAGGGAGAGCCCGGCCCGGCGGCTGATGTCCGTGAGGGAGAGCGCCGGGTGGCCGTGGTCGAAGGCGGCGAGCACGGCCAGCAGACGGTCGGGCGCGGACTGGGAGGTCATGGGCCGGGCCGCGCTACGAACCGGAGTCGAGTTCGGTCTCGGCGATCCGCCGCAACAGCGTGTGCAGGATGCCCCGTTCGGCGGGGTCGAGGGGACCGAGCAGGTCGTTCGTCACGCGCAGTCCCGCCTCGTCGGTGTCGCGCAGGAAGGTACGCCCCGCCTCGGTCAGCACCACGGTGCGGCTGCGTCGGTCGTCGGGGGAGGGGCGGCGTTCGGCGAACCCGAGTTTCTCCAGGTCGTCGACCAAGCCGACGATCGCGCTCGGGTCGTATCCGAGCCGTGAGCTCAACTCCCGCTGGAGCGCGCCCTCGGAGGTGGCCAGGAAGCGCAGCAGCGCGTAGTGCCGCAGCCGCAGCCCCGACTCCTGGAGGAACGTGTTGAACAACTGCCCCGAGCGCAGGCCCAGTCGGTACAGCAGATAGCCGGTGTCGGAGTGCAGTCCGCGCATCCACGGTTCCCGGGCGTCGATGGGCGCGGGCCCCACGGCGGCCGGACCCGCGTGGGCGGAACCCGCGGCGACGCGCCCCCCGACGACGGGACCCGAGGTGGGGTCGGTGGCATGCGGCTGGCGGGCGATGGCGGGCTCCCTGGTCGTGGCCCCCGCGAGGGGCGCGGCGCTGCGGCCGGGCGCGGTACCGCGTCCGTACGGGACCAGCATGGCGCACGGACCGAACCGCAACAACTATTGACGTCGACAATTATTGTCCTTAGCTTCGACCCCGTGACCGTGCCGGCCACCCCGGCTGCCCCGTCCGCTCCGTCCCCTCCGGCGGGTCACCCTCCACGGCCGTTCCTCCCGCTTCCCGAAGGGACCCTTCGTGCCCAGCATCGATCTCACCGGCAAGGTCGCCGTCGTCACGGGCTCCGGCCGTGGCCTCGGCCTGGCCTACGCGCACGCCCTCGCCGCCGCGGGCGCCTCCGTGGTCGTCAACGACGTGGACGGGGCCGTCGCCGCGCAGGCCGTCGAGGCGATCACCGGCGCGGGCGGCACCGCCGTGGCCGAGGTGGTCGCGGTCGGCACCACCGAGGCCGCGGACCGCCTGGTGGGCCGCGCGGTCGAGGAGTTCGGCCGCCTCGACGTCCTGGTCACCAACGCGGGCATCCTGCGCGACAAGGTCCTGTGGAAGATGACCGACGACGACTTCGACGCGGTGATCACCACACATCTGAAGGGCACCTTCACCTGCGCCCGCGCCGCCGCCGTACGGATGCGCGAGCAGGGCGAGGGCGGCACGCTGATCCTGGTCGGCTCGCCGGCCGGGCAGCGCGGCAACTTCGGCCAGACCAACTACTCCGCCGCCAAGGCCGGCATCGCCGCCATGGCCCGTACCTGGTCGATGGAGCTGGGCCGCGCGGGTATCACCGTCAACGCGATCGTGCCGGTGGCGGCGACCGCGATGACCGAGACCATCCCGGCCTTCGCGCCCTACATCGAGGCCCTGCGGGGCGGCGAACCCCTCCCGGACCTCCTGCGCAAGGGCGAGGGCTTCGGCACCCCCGAGGACTGCGCCGCCCTCGTCCCGTTCCTGGCCTCCGAGGCGGCTCGCGGAGTGACCGGCCAGGCCATCGGTATCGGCGGCGACAAGGTGGCCCTGTGGTCCCATCCCCAGGAGATCAGGACGGCCTACGCCGACGGCGGCTGGACCCCCGACTCGCTCGCCGCCGTCTGGCCGACCTCGCTGGGCGCCGAGCCGCAGAGCGTCGGCATCCCCGCGCCGGCGATCCCGGAGGCCTGACCATGGCGAACATCGACGTGGACGAACTCGTCGCGATCGACGTCCACACCCATGCCGAGGTGTCCTCCAGGGGCACCTCCTCGCTCGACGACGACCTGCACGCGGCCTCCAGCGCCTACTTCAAGGTCGAGGGCAAGCGGAAACCTACCCTGGAGGAGACGGCCGCCTACTACCGGGAGCGCAGGATGGCCGCCGTGGTCTTCACGGTCGACGCGGAGTCCGCCACCGGCACCGAGCCCGTCCCGAACGAGGAGGTCGCCGAGGCCGCCGCCGCCAACCCGGACGTGCTCATCCCGTTCGCCTCCATCGACCCGTTCCGCGGGAAGGCGGGAGTCAGGCAGGCCCGCCGCCTGGTCGAGGAGTACGGGGTGAGGGGCTTCAAGTTCCACCCCAGCATCCAGGGATTCTTCCCCAACGACCGTTCCGTGGCGTACGAGTTGTACGAGGTGATCGAGGAGACCGGCGCCATCGCCCTCTTCCATACGGGGCAGACGGGCATCGGGGCCGGGGTCCCGGGGGGCGGCGGGATCCGGCTCAAGTACTCCAACCCGCTGCACGTCGACGACGTCGCAGCGGACTTCCCGCACCTGAAGATCATCCTGGCGCATCCGTCCTTCCCCTGGCAGGACGAGGCCCTCGCGGTCGCCACCCACAAGCCGGGTGTCCACATCGACCTGTCCGGCTGGTCGCCGAAGTACTTCCCGCCGCAGCTCGTGCAGTACGCGAACACCCTGCTCAAGGACAAGGTGCTGTTCGGCTCCGACTATCCGGTCCTCACCCCGGACCGCTGGCTCGCCGACTTCGCGAAGCTGCCCGTCAAGGACGAGGTCCGGCCGAAGATCCTCAAGGAGAACGCGGCCCGGCTGCTCGGCCTCACCGAGCCGTGACCGGACCCACCGAGCCGTTCGGTCCCACCGATCCGTAAGGGGTATGGCATGCGCAACGAGGGACTGGGGTCGTGGCCCGCCCGCCGGGCCCGCAAGACCCCGCACCGCACCGCCCTGATCCACCACGGCACGACACTCACGTACGGCGGACTGCACGAGCGCACCACCCGCCTCGCGCATGCCCTGCGTGCGCGCGGGGTGCGCCGCGGCGACCGGATCGCCTACCTCGGCCCGAACCACCCCTCCTACCTGGAGACGCTGTTCGCGGCGGGCCTGCTCGGCGCGGTCTTCGTCCCGCTCAACACCCGCCTCGCCGGGCCCGAGATCGCCTACCAGCTCAACGACTCCGGCGCGCGGACCCTCGTCCACAGGGCGGCACCCGAGGGGCTGGTCGCCGCGCTGCGGGACACCTGCGATGTGCCTACGTACGTCGAAGTGGGCGCCGCTTACGAGGAGTTGCTCGCCTCTGCCTCCGGGGAGGCGATCGACGAGCCCGTCTCCGCCGACGACACCTGCGTCATCATGTACACCTCGGGGACGACGGGCCGGCCCAAGGGCGCGATGCTCACCCACGGCAACCTGACGTGGAACGCCGTCAACGTCCTCGTCGACCAGGACCTGATCGCGGACGAACGCGCCCTGGTCTGTGCCCCGTTGTTCCACACGGCCGGGCTCAACATGCTCACCCTGCCGGTCCTCCTCAAGGGCGGTACCTGTGTCCTGGTCGAGGCCTTCGACCCGGCGGACACCCTCGACCTGATCGAACGGCACCGGATCACCTTCATGTTCGGCGTGCCCACCATGTTCGAGCGGGTGGCCCGTCATCCGCGCTGGGCCGACGCCGACCTGTCCTCGCTGCGGATGCTCAGCTGCGGCGGCGCACCCGTGCCGACCCCGCTCATCACCGCCTACCAGCAGCGGGGCCTCACCTTCCTCCAGGGCTACGGCATGACCGAGGCCTCACCCGGCGTCCTCTTCCTGGACGCCGGGCACGCGGTGGCCAAGGCGGGCTCGGCGGGCGTGCCGCACTTCTTCAGCGACGTGCGCGTCGTACGGGCAGGCCTCACCCCGGACGACGTCGCCGACGTCGGTGAGACCGGCGAGATCGTCGTACGGGGGCCGCATGTCATGCCCGGCTACTGGGGGTTGCCCGACGAGACCGCGGCCGTGTTCAGCGACGGCTGGTTCCGCAGCGGGGACGCCGCCCGGATCGACGAGGACGGCTATGTGACCGTCGTCGACCGCATCAAGGACATGATCATCTCGGGCGGCGAGAACATCTACCCCGCCGAGATCGAGGACCGGCTCCTCGCCCACCCCGGCATCGTCGAGTGCGCGGTCATCGGCGTCCCCGACGAGAAGTGGGGCGAGGTGCCGTGCGCGGTCGTCGTCCCGCGCGAGGGCGTCGAGCTCGACCCCGGCGAGGTGCTCGCGTCCCTCGCCGGACACCTCGCCAAGTACAAGATCCCGAAGTCGGTGGTGCTCGCGGACGAACTGCCGCGGACTGCCTCCGGCAAGCTCCTCAAGTCCCGTGTCCGCCGGCGGTACGGGACCGATCCCCGGAACTCCCAGTCAAGGACGGCCACATGAGCATTATCGTGAACGGTGTCGACGAGCTGAGGAAGCTTGCCGGCGGTGACCTCGGAGCGAGCGAGTGGATCGAGGTGACGCAGGAACGCGTCAACACGTTCGCCGACGCGACGGGTGATCATCAGTGGATCCATGTCGATGTGGAGAGGGCCGCGGCGGGGCCGTTCGGGGCGCCCATCGCGCACGGTTGTCTCACCCTCTCCCTCTTCATTCCGCTCTTCACCGAGTTGCTGGACGTCCGGGGTGTGGCCACGAAGGTCAACTACGGACTGAACAAGGTGCGGTTTCCCTCGCCGGTGAAGGTGGGGTCGCGTATTCGGCTCGTCGCGAGGCTCGCGGAGGTCGCGGACGTGCCCGGTGGGGTGCAGGTCGTTGTCGACGGCACGATCGAGATCGACGGGGTGGGCAAGCCCGCGGCGGTGCTGCAGAGTCTGTCCCGCTTCTATGTGTGAGAGCCGTGTCGGCGCGGCTGTTGTCGGGTGCGGGTGCGGGTGCGCTGTGGCTGGGCGCGCCGTTTCCCGCGCCCCTAAGAGATTGCGCCGTTCCCCGCGCCCGTCAAGGCAAAGGGCGCTCTGCGCTCCTAAAGGGTCGCGCGTACCGGGACCAGGTCCAGGAGGTGGTCCGCGGACTGCTGGGCCAGGGGGGTGAGGCCGGCGTACACCGTTCGGAAGGTCTTCTCGGCCTGTTCGGCGGGCCAGTTGTCCGGCAGGTGCTTGACCGGCAGGCGTGGGTCCCGGCGGACGACCTGCAGCCACTCCGTCGACAGGCGCAGCCGCAGCGCGAGGGCCTCGTCGGCCTCGGGCTCCGCCGTCTCCCAGTGCTGCCAGCGGTGGACGAACGCCCCGTAGCGCGTAGCGAGTTCGTCCAGTTCCCAGGTCTCCTCGATCATCGCTCCGATGTCCATGCCGGTGTCCGCGTGGGCGCGGAAGATCTTCACGTGGGCGGACAGGCCGAGTTCGGCGACAAGCCCGGAGACATCGGCCTCGCCGGGCGCGATCCACAGCCCGCCGAACAGCGGACCGAAGCCGCTCCACGTCAACTGCGCCCGCAGATCGTGCCGTTGGCGCTGCCAGGACTCGGGCAGTGAGAAGCCGAGCAGGGTCCAGGTGCCGTCCCAGTGACGGTTGACCGCCCCCTCCTCCCAGATCCGCTGCTCGCCGTCCCGCAGCACGGCCTCGGAACGCTCGGTCAGCCCGAAGTACATACGGCGTCCCTCGCGCTGCCGCCGCAGCAGGTCGCGGCCGACCATGCGAGTCAGGGTGGAGCGGGTCGCGTGCTCGCCGACGCCCGCGCGCCCGAAGACGTCGATGACGCTTCCCGAGTACACGCAGACGTCTCGGCCGAGTACCTGATCGCCCAGGAACGACAGCATGAGGGACTGGGGCCGCAGGGCCTCGTCAGTGGTCACCCACCCCACGGTACGCCCGCCGATCAGCCCACGACCAGGGACTACAACCCACCGGCCCACGTCCCCAGGGGCACGGGCAACAGCACAGCCTCTGCCTTCCAGGGGCGCGGGGAACGGCGCAGTCTTTGGCTTTTTGGGGGCGCGGGGAACGGCGCAATCCTTTGCCTTCAGGGGCGCGGGGAACGGCGCGACCAGCCACAGCGCACCCGCACCCGAAAACGCACCCACCCCACCCCGCCCCGCCCCCCCCGGGGAACGGGCCCGTCACCGACCGCCGACGACCTCCACGAACACCGGGTTCGAATAGAACCACGTATCAACCCAAGGATCACCGTCACCCGGCACATGCGCCACAAGCCCGTGCGGATCCACGGAGGCCCCCAATACCCAGCCCCGTGCCGACGACCGTCACTGCCCCGCAGCCGCACATGGAAGGACTCGTCCCCGGCGACCACCGGAATACGCAGGGTGTACGTACCCCGACGCCCCGACACATCCGCCGTATGGACGACCCTCGTATCGGGCGCCCGCCACCCGTCCCGGTCGGCCGCAGCACCCCGCACCGCCCCGCGGATCACATCGACATGCGCGAGCTCGGGCACGACGCCGTGCGGGTTGGCCCGCGAGGCCGTCGTCACGGCGACCTCAAGGGTGAGCCGATCCCCCGCACGCACCCGCAGCCGCCCGCCCAGCGTGACGCCCCGGCCGTGCTCCTGCTCCCGGTTCCGGTCCTGGCCCCGGTCCCGGTCCCGCTTCAGCCGTACGTCGAGCCCGTCGAGCAGGTGACCGTGGTCGAGCCAGACCCGGCCCGCCCGCAGGCCCGCCATCACCGCGCGGTAGCCGATGGGGGCACCTTCCACACCGTTCAGGTAGTGGGGGAGGGTGACACCGACATGCGTGCGGCCGAACTGGCCGGGCCAGAAGTCACCGCCGGGCTGCGGTTCGCTCGTGTTCACCGGGTCGGGCAGCCAGCCGTGTCGTCGAAGTTCCGCCCGGCCGGCCAGTCCCCGTTCCTCCAGGTGTCGAACACCACCCGGCGCACATCCGAGTTCGTGGTGATCGTGAACAGCTTGCCCTCGGCGAGCAGGGAGTCCCACATGCCGCCGACGGTGGCCGTCATCCAGTCGTCCCGCCGTAGGTGACGTACGCGTCCGCCGGACAGCCCGGCCAGGAGTCCGCCGACGGCTTGTTCTCGTACTCGCCGCGGATCGACGTCGGACCGCCAGCCGGGGATGGCCCCGCCCTGCGCACCGGGCGCGCGCCCTCCATGCCGATCATGATCTCGGGGGCCGCGTCCCGCCAGGCCCGTATCTCGTGCGGGGAGTCGATGCCCACGCGCGAGGGGTGGTTGGCGAGGACCAGTACGTCGTCCACGTAGCCCGAACGGCGTTGCTCGGCCGGCCACTTGACGGCCGCGACCGCGTGCGCCTCGTTGCGCGGGGTGTCCGGGTGGGTCGGTCCGCCCGCCGTGCAGCCGAGCAACCGGCCGCGAGGCCGACACCGAACGCGGTACCGAACAGGCCCGCCCGGCGCAGGAGCCCGCGACGGGAGACGCCCTGCGCGTCGAGCCAGGCGGGGGAGAGGGCAGGGTCGGCCCAGACGGGCAGCTGCTGCTCGGTCATGGTCTGAAGAGTCCCTCTGGGCCCGGTGTGCCGGCGGTTCATGAACGAACGTGACAGTCAGGGCGGGTTCGGCGCGGGTCAGAGAACCCGCAGCGTCCACTCCCACCGGTGGGTGCCTGACTCGACGAGGTACCCGGCCGAGGTGTCGGGCCCGCACGACGCCGTGCCGAGACCCCGGTGCGCCGCGTCGAGGTGCACGACACAGCCCGGCCGGGGGACCAGTTCGTCGTGGTGCGTGGCAACCGCCAGGTCCTCGGCCCGGTACCGGTTGACGGAGACCTGCCCCGGCGCCCCGAGCTCCACGGAGAGGCCCGTGGCGTCCGGCGCCGACAGCGTGAACCGCCGCACCCCGTGCCGCCCGCCGCTCTCCTGGGGCCGCAGGTAGGGAGTGAACAGCTCGTCCACCGGCAGCGAGTGGTGTCCCACGGGCGCGCCCGCGGCGCGGTCCGGGTAGGACTCCCAGGGGCCCTGCCCGTACCAGTCCAGGACGTCGAGTCCGGCAACCGTCTCGAAGACCGTGCCCACCCGGGCCACGTCGTCCAGCCCCGCCGGCAGTTCGGCCGACTCCTCGACCCGGATGCCGCCGGTGACCGGAGTGAAGACCTGCTCGTGCCGGACGGGCCCGGCACCGGTCGCGTACTCGCTGAGCACGACGACCCGGCTGCCCTCCTCGCGTACGTCCACGACCTTGCGTACGAGCGCGTCGAGTCCCCGGTCGTGCCAGCGGGCCGCCATGCCGCCCAGCTCGTCGTTGTCGGTGGGGGCCCGCCACAGCGAGAGCTGCGGCGCGGACGTCAGCAGCGGGTGGACCAGCAGCGCGTCCCCGTCCAGGGCGACGGCCGGGCCCGCGGCGGGCTCCGGCGGCGCGTCGGTGGCCGGGGCGACCAGCCGGACCTGCGGCAGACACACCTCCGTACCCAGCGGCGCCCACTCCTCGTCGTCCGCGGTCGTGACCCGCAGCGTCAGCCAGACCTCACCGGCGGAGGGTTCCGGCGGCGCGAACGGCAGCGGTACCTCCGCCGACCCGCCCGGCAGTGTCTCCGGCAATGAGGCCGACGCCCGGAGCGTCGTCCCGTCCGCGCGCACGAGCAGCCACTCGGCCGCCAGCCACTCCAGTCCCCGGAAGTGCTGCCGGTTGTGGATCCGGAGCACCCCTTCGTCGTACGTCAGCCGGACCGGGCCCGCGATCTCCCGGTGCTCGTACATCACGGGCTTGGGGGTCCGGTCGGGGAACACCACGCCGTCGGCGACGAACGCCCCGTCGTGGATCGCCTCGTCGAAGTCGCCGCCGTACGCCCAGCGGTGGCCGGGCGCGGTGACACCGTTGTCGTACAGGCCCACGCCACCTCGGCCGGCCGGTCGTCCGTCGTTCACACGCTGGAGGATGCCGTGGTCCCAGAACTCCCAGATGAAGCCGCCCTGAAGGCCCGGGGTGGACTCGATGGCGGCCCAGGTGTCGGCGAGCGTGCCGTTGCTGTTGCCCATGGCGTGCGAGTACTCGCACTGGATGAGCGGCTTGGTCTGTCGCCCCGACAGGGCGTGCGCGACACAGTCCTCGATGGGCGCGTACATCGGGCAGGCGATGTCGGAGGCGAGCTTCTCGTCCGCCCAGTCGAGCTTGGCGGCTCCCTCGTACTGGATCGGCCGGGTCGGGTCGTGGCGGCGCACCCAGCCCGCCGCCGCGTCGTGGTTGGCGCCGTAGTCGGACTCGTTGCCGAGCGACCAGACGATGATCGAGGGGTGGTTCTTGTCCCGCAGGACCATGCGGGAGACCCGGTCCACGAACGCGGGCAGATAGCGGGGGTCGTCGGCGATCTCGTGGGCGTGGTCGTGCGACTCGATGTTCGCCTCGTCCACCACGTACAGGCCCAGCTCGTCGGCGAGGTCGTACAGCGTCGGGTCGTTCGGATAGTGGGAGGTGCGGACCGCGTTGAAACCGAACCGCTTGAGGACGACCAGGTCCGCGCGCATGTCCTCCGCCGTGACCGTGCGCCCGGTCAGCGGATGGAAGTCGTGCCGGTTCGCGCCCCGGATCCAGACGCGCTCGCCGTTGACCAGCAGGTCCCGGCCGACGATCTCGACGTCCCGGAAGCCGACCCGGTGGTGCGAGGTGTCGGCGATCGAACCGTCGGCCCGGTGCAGCCGCACGGCCAGGCCGTACAGCTCGGGTGTCTCGGCCGTCCACGGGCGTACGTCCCTGACGACGGTCCGCAGCCGGGCCTCGCCGTAGAAGTCGGACACCCGCATGTCCTCGGCGTTGAGCCGGTCGAACTCGGTGTCCTGGGACAGGAGGTGGCCGTCCAGGGCCGCGGTGACGTACCAGCCCTCCGGGAGCGGTCCCGCCGTGTCGCGCACCTTGCAGTCGACCAGCAGGTGTCCGTCCAGCGGCGCCCGCACGGTCACGTCCGCGAGGTGCAGCGGGTCGGTCGCGTACAGCAGCACCGAGCGGGTGATGCCCGCGTGCCACCACTGGTCCTGGTCCTCGATGTGCGAGGCGTCGGACCACTTGACGACGGTGAACCGTACGGTGGCCGGGTCCCCGGGGCGTACGACGTCGGAGAGGTCGAACTCGGCGGCGAGGTGGGAGTCCTTGGAGACGCCGACCGGGCGGCCGTTCACATGGACGAGGAGCACGCTCTCGGCCGCGCCGACCTGGAGGACGATCCGCCGGCCCGCCCACTCGGCGGGGATGTCCACGGAACGCTCGTAGACCCCTGTCGGGTTCGCGGCGGGGGAGTGGGGCGGGAAGTCGCCGAACGGCATCTGCGCGTTGGTGTACTGGGGCAGGTCGTCGGCGCTCTGCATGGTCCACACGCCCGGCACGTCGGCGAGGGTCCACTCGCCCGACGCGCCGGTCGGCGAGGGCAGCAGCTGGAAGTGCCAGGAGCCGTCGAGGGACAGCGCGCCGGGGCGCCGGTCCACCGCGTTCATCGGCAGCCGCTGCCAGGAGGTCGTCTCCGGTGACTTCCAGGGCCGCAGCGAGAGCAGGTGATCGCGTCCCATCAGCGGATCGCTCCCTTCCCGAGGTCGGCGATGATCTGCTTGGCGCCGATCGCGAAGACGATCAGCAACGGGATGAGGGCAAGGACCGCGCCCGTCATGACCATTCCGTAGTCCGTGGTGCCGTGGACTCCGTTGAGCTGGGACAGGGCGACCTGGAGGGTCACGTTGTCCGGGTTGGTGAGGGCGATCAACGGCCAGGCGTAGTCGTTCCACTGGCCCATGAACGTGAAGATGCCGAGGAAGGCGAGCCCGGGCCGGACCACGGGCAGCGCCACGTGCCAGTACTGGCGCAGGAAGCTCGCCCCGTCGATCTTGGAGGCGTCCAGCAGCTCGTCGTGGATCGCGCTCTTCATGTACTGCCGCATCCAGAAGATGCCGAACGCGTTGGCGGCGGCCGGCACGATCAGCGAGGTCATCGAGCCGATCCAGCCCAGCTTCGCCATGATCACGAACTGTGGGATGGCCGCGAGCTGCGCCGGCACCATGAAGATCGCCATCATCATCGCGAACAGCACCCGGCGGCCGGGGAACTTGAACTTCGCGAAGACGAAGGCGGCCAGCGAGTCGAAGAACAGGACGAGGAACGTCACGGAGACGGCGACGAGCAGCGAGTTGAACATCGACCCGAAGAAATCGATGCTGTCGAACAGCTTGCTGAGGTTGTCGCCGAAGTGCGAGCCGGGCAGCAGCTTCGGCGGGTAGGAGAAGATCTCCGTCGACGTGTGCGTCGACATGATCACGGCCCAGTAGAACGGGAACGCGGAGAGCAGCACCCCGACGATCAGGGAGACGTGCAGCGCGATGCCCCTGCGCTGGGTGCCCCGGATACGCGTGCCCTCGGCGGGCTCGGTACGCGGCGGCTCGGTGGGGGCGGGCTCGGTCTGTGTGGTGACAGCCATGGTGACGGGCCTCCCTAGTCTTCGCCCCGGCGCTGCACCAGGCGCCAGTTGATGATCGAGAAGATGACGACGACGAGGAAGATGCCCCAGGCCACGGCGGCGCCGTAGCCGAAGTCGTTGTTGTCGAAGGTCTGCTGGAAGAAGTAGAGGACCATCGTCCGGCCGGCGTGGTCGGGACCGCCCGAGAACGTCGACTCGTTGGCCGTGGACTGCAGCAGCACCTGCGGTTCGGAGAAGCTCTGCAGGCCGGTGACGGTCGAGATGACCAGCACGAACAGCAGCACGGGCCGCATCAGCGGCAGCGTGATCCGGAAGAAGGTCTGCACGGGCCCGGCGCCGTCCATGCGCGCCGCCTCGTACAGCTCGCCCGGGATCGTCTGGAGTCCGGCGAGGAAGATGATCGCGTTGTAGCCGGTCCACTGCCAGGTCATCAGGGTGGCGATGGCGACCTTGATGCCCCACGGGGTGTTCAGCCAGGCGATCTGGTCGAGGCCGACGGCCTGCAACAGGGCGTTCACCAGGCCGAAGTTGGTGGAGAAGACCGAGCCGAAGATGATCGCGACGGCGACGACCGAGGTGACGTTGGGCAGGAAGTACGCGAAGCGGTAGACGTTCTTGAAGCGGACCGCCGAGTTGAGCATCACGGCCGTGATCATCGCCAGGAAGATCATGGGGAAGGTGGCGAGCGCCCAGATGATCAGCGTGTTGCCGATCGAGCTCCAGAAGTCGGTGTCGCTCAGCAGATAGCGGTACTGCGACAGGCCCGCGTACTCCATCGAGCCGAGGCCGTCCCACCGGTGGAACGACAGGTAGAGCGAGAAGCCGACCGGGATCAGACCGAAGGCGAGGAAGAGGAGGTAGAAGGGCGAGATGGCGGCGTACAGCCGCCAGTAGCTCAGGATGCCCTTCTTGGGGTTGAGGGAGGGCGGTTCGGCGACGGGCGCCGGGGGCTTCTCGACCAGGGGGGTGGTGGCCATCAGTAGCTCACCCCCAGGTGGTCGGCGATGCGCCGGCACTTGCTCATGGCGTCCTTCCAGGCCTTCTCGGGGTTCTTGCCGAGGACGCCGACGTTCTTGATCTCGTCCCTGATCGGCTGCCCGAGCGCGATGTCGTACGGGCTGTTGAAGGCGACCGGGATCTTCTCCGCGGCCGGCCCGTAGACGTCCATCGTGATCTGGTCGCCGAAGAACGGGTCGGCCTCACGGAGCTTCTTCAGCCCGTACGAGGCCGGTGTGGACGGGAAGAGTCCGGCGTCCATGAAGCCCTGGGCCTGGTTGTCCGCGTTGAGCAGCCAGGTGATGATCTCGAAGGCCTTCTCGGGTTCCCGGCACGCCTTGGTGATCGCCAGGAACGAACCGCCGACGTTCGAGGGGCCGCCGGGACAGTTCGCGACCCGCCATCTGCCCTTGGTCTTCGGGTACTGGAGCTTGAGGTCGCCCGCGGCCCACGAGGCGTTGAGCTGGCTGGGCAACTGGCCCCGCTCGGTGGCCGAGATCGAGTCGGGTGTGCCCGTCACCAGGCTCGACACCAGCCCGCGCCGCTTGGCCTCCACGGCACGGTCCCAGCAGACGCGCACATGTTCCTGGTCGCCGATGAAGTGCTTGTCCTTGTCGACGAACCGCTCGGTGCCCTGCCCGATCGACATCTCGAAGACGCTGCCGACGTCGGTCAGGATGAACGCCCCGCGCACCCGCTTCTTGAGCCGCTCACCCGCCGCGAAGAACTGGTCCCAGGTGCCCATCTCCCTGGACACGTCGTCCGGTTCGTACGCCAGCCCGGCCTTCTTGTAGACGGCCGGCTGGTAGTACTGCACGACGGGGCCCACGTCGATGGGGAAGCCGACGAGGCTGCCGTCGGGGGCCACACCCTGCTGCCACTTCCAGTCCAGGTACTGGTCCTTGAGCTTCTCCGCGCCGAGCGTGCGCAGGTCCACGAACTGGTCGGCGTTCGGCAGGTACGAGGCCATGTCCTCGCCCTTGAGCCCCGCGATGTCGGGGACATGGGCCTGGCCGGTCATCGTGGTGATGAGCTTGGAGCGGTAGTAGCCGCCGATCTGGATCGCGTCCAGGTCCACGGCACTGTCGTAACGGGCCTTGGCCTTCTTGACGACGGTGTCGCTCAGGCCGCCGCTCCAGTACCACAGGACCATGTTCCGGCCCGTCGAGCCGGTCGGTACGGCGCAGCCGGACGCCAGGCCGCCGAGCGCGGTCGCGGCCGTACCGGCCAGACCCGCGCGGAGCAGGCCCCTTCGTGAGAGCCGCACAGCTCCCACCGCCTTTCGCATGTGTTCGGTCTTCGCATCAGGGGAGACGTGTCGGAGGAGACGCGTCGGGGGAGATCGGGAATGCCGTGGGGGCGGGTGGGGTCACCGGGGCGTGGGGAACCGGGGGGCCGGGATCGGCGGGCAGACGGTCCGTCAGGAAGCCGTACGCGCGCCGCAGTTCGGGGTTTTCGAGCGAGCGCCACCACCGGTGGACGCCGTACCAGCCGGGCGCGGCCAGCGCCCCGCCGTGCCGCTGTACGGAGAGTCCGGCGGCCAGTACCGCGAAGCGCAGCCGTTCCTCCAGGGGCCAGCCCTCAAGCGAGGCCGCGACGAAACTCGCGCCGAAGACGTCCCCGGCACCCGTCGCGTCCAGGACACCGGTGGCGAGGGCGGGTACGTCGGCGTACTCGCCCGTGCTCTGGTCGACCGCGATCGCGCCGTCCCGGCCGCGCGTGACCACGGCCACCGGCACCAGCTCGGAGAGCCTGGAGAGCGCGTCGGCCGCGGTGTCGGTGCGGGTGTACGCCATCGCCTCGGTGTCGTTCGGGACGAAGGCGTGGCACAGGGCGAGCTGGTCGAGGAGGTCCGAGGACCACCGCTGGGTGGGGTCCCAGCCGACATCCGCGTAGATCTTGGTGCCGTTCGCGGCGGCCTTGGCGATCCACTCGCGGGGTTCGGCCTCGATGTGCACGAGGGCCGTGCGCGCGGCGGGCGGGTCGCCCATCAGCGCGTCCTGCGAGTACGGGGGCTCCTGGCCGTGGGTGACCAGGGCCCGGTCGTGGCCGTACGCGATCGAGACGGTGACGGGGGTGTGCCAGCCGTCCGCCGTACGGGAGAGCGAGAGGTCGACGCGCTCCTGTCCGGCGAGGACCTCACGGCAGTACGCGCCGTAGTAGTCGTCGCCGAACACCGTGGCCAGGGAGGTCTTGAGGCCGTAGCGGGCCGCGGCCACGGCCAGGTTCGCGATGCCGCCCGGGCTCGTGCCCATCCCCTCGGTCCAGATCTCCTCGCCGGGTGTCGGCGGTTTCCCCAGACCGGTCAGGACGAGGTCGTAGAAGAGCAGCCCGGTCAGCAGCACATCGGGCCGCGCGTCGGGCCGTTCGTCACCCACGAGCGCATCCTCTCGTCAAAACTCTTCATTTCCGATGCACGACGGTGCACATGAGTGCACGGGATCGTGTTCGGTGGACAGGATCGTGCGCGTCTCCGGCCGTTTTGGCAAGAGTCGAGCAGAACTGAGCATAGAAATGATTGGCAATGACGAGTACTGTTCGCGGCGTGCTGGCAGAGCGACGACATCAACTCATCCTGCGGGCCCTGCGCTCCGGCGGCCCCGCAGCCGTGACCGACCTCTCGGAGCAGCTCGGGGTGAGCCCCGCCACCGTCCGGCGTGACCTGCTCAAGCTGGAGGAGGAGGGCCTGCTCACCCGCGTGCACGGCGGAGCGGTCGCCGAGGAGGGCGACCAGCCCTTCGCCGAGGTCGCCGAGGTGCGCGTGGCCGAGAAGGACGCCATAGCGGCGTGCGCGGCGGGCCTGGTCGAGGACGGCCAGTCCGTGCTGCTCGACATCGGCACCACCGCGTACCGGCTGGCCCGGCAGCTGCACGGCCGCCGGATCACCGTGATCACCAGCAACCTCGTGGTGTACGAGGAGCTGGTGGACGACGAGGCCATCGAGCTGGTCCTGCTCGGGGGCATGGTCCGCCGCGAGTACCGCTCACTGGTCGGCTTCCTCACCGAGGACAACCTGCGCCAGCTGCATGCGGACTGGCTGTTCCTGGGAACAAGCGGAGTACGGCCGGGCGGCCAGGTGATGGACACGACCGTCGTCGAGGTCCCGGTCAAGCGCGCGATGATCAAGGCGGCCGACCGGGTCGTCCTGCTCGCCGACCGCGCCAAGTTCCCGGGCACGGGGATGGCGAAGGTCTGCGGGCCCGAGGAACTGGACGTCGTGGTGACCAACGGACCGGCGGACGCCGGGACGCGGGCCGCACTGGAAGAGGCGGGTGTGCGCGTGGTGCTCACGTGACCGGCGCGTGCCCGACGGCGGGGCCCGGGGCCTCGATGACACCGACGGCTCCGTCGACCCCCATGACCCCGAGGAACAGCGAAAGGGCAGTTGCGTGAAGCTGACGATTCTGGGCGGCGGCGGATTCCGCGTGCCGCTCGTGTACGGGGCGCTCCTGGGGGACCGCGGCGAGGGCCGCGTCACCGAAGTCGTCCTGCACGACCTGGACCGGGGCCGGCTCTCCGCCGTCGCCCGGGTCCTCGCCGAGCAGGCGGCGGCCCACCCGGACGCACCCGTCGTGACCGCCACCACGGATCTCGACGAAGCGCTGCGCGGCGCCGACTTCATCTTCTCCGCGATCCGAGTCGGCGGCCTCGAAGGCCGCGCCGCCGACGAACGGGTCGCCCTCGACCAGGGCGTCCTCGGCCAGGAGACCGTCGGTGCCGGAGGCATCGCCTACGGCCTGCGCACGGTCCCCGTGGCCGTCGACATCGCCCAGCGGGTGGCCCGCCTCGCGCCGGACGCCTGGCTCATCAACTTCACCAACCCGGCGGGCCTGGTCACCGAGGCCATGTCCCGCCACCTCGGCGACCGCGTCATCGGCATCTGCGACTCGCCGGTCGGCCTCGGCCGCCGTATCGCCCGCGTGCTGGGCGCCAACCCCCGCGAGGCCTGGATCGACTACGTCGGCCTCAACCACCTGGGCTGGGTCCGCGGACTGCATGTCGCCGGCCGCGACGAACTCCCGCGGCTGCTCGCCGACACGGACCTCCTCGGCTCCTTCGAGGAGGGCAAGCTCTTCGGCACCGACTGGCTCCAGTCGCTCGGCGCCATTCCGAACGAGTATCTGCACTACTACTACTTCAACCGCGAGGCGGTCCGCGCCTACAGTCAGGCCGAGAAGACCCGCGGGGCGTTCCTCCGCGACCAGCAGGCGAGCTTCTACGAGGAGATGAGCCGACCGGACAGCGCCGCCCTCACCGCCTGGGACCGTACGCGGGCCGAGCGCGAGGCCACGTACATGTCCGAGAACCGGGAGACGGCCGGCGCGGGCGAGCGCGACGCCGACGACCTCTCCGGCGGCTACGAGAAGGTGGCCCTCGCCCTGATGCGGGCCATCGCCCGCGACGAGCGGACCACACTCATCCTCAACGTCCGCAACCAGGGCACCCTCTCGGCGCTCGACGCGGACGCCGTCATCGAGGTGCCCTGCCTCGTCGACGCCAACGGCGCGCACCCGGTCGCCGTGGCCCCGCTGCCCGACCACGCCACCGGTCTGGTGTGCGCGGTGAAGGCGGTCGAGCGCGAGGTGCTGGCCGCCGCCGGGTCGGGTTCGCGCGCGACGGCCGTGAAGGCCTTCGCCCTGCACCCGCTCGTCGACTCGGTGAACGTCGCCCGGAGGCTGGTGGACGGGTACACCGCGGTCCATCCTGGCCTGGCGTACCTCAAGTAAGCGCTTTCCCCGCTCGTTACCTGGAGACTTTCATGCACGACGAACGCCGGCGAATCGAGGAGCGCGTCCAGCGCCTTCACGACCAGCGCATCAAGGCCGCGATCTACGCCGCTGCCGTGCCCTTCGAGGTCGAGGCCTGGCAGGCCCCGGGGGAGCCCGTCCCCTTCGAGGAGGCCGCGTCCGCCCCGTACGAGCCCTTCGCGATGGACACCCCGTGGGGGCCGCCCTGGGGCACGACCTGGTTCCGGATGCGCGGGCAGGTGCCCGCCGAGTGGGCGGGCAGGCGTGTCGAGGCGGTCATCGACCTCGGGTTCGTCGGCGACTGGCCGGGCAACCAGGCCGAGGCGCTCGTCCATCTCACGGACGGCACCCCGCTGAAGGCGGTCAACCCGCTCAACCAGTACGTGGCGATCGCCAACCCCGCCGTCGGCGGCGAGGAGATCGACTACCTGGTCGAGGCGGCCTCCAACCCGGACATCCTCGCCAATGACTTCAGCGCGCCCACCCCTCTCGGTGACATCCGCACCGCGGGAGACAAGCCCCTCTACACCTTCCGGCGCGCGGACCTCGCCGTCCTCGACGAGGAGGTCTGGCACCTCGACCTCGACATCCAGGTCCTGCGCGAGCTGATGCTGGAGCTGGGCGAGCACGACCCCCGCCGGCACGAGATCACCCACGCCCTGGACCGGGCCCTGGACCTGCTGGACCTCGACGACATCGCCGGTTCCGCCGGCGACGTACGGGCCGCGCTGAAGCCCGCGCTGTCCAGGCCCGCCAACGCCAGCGCGCACATCGTCTCCGGCGTCGGCCACGCGCACATCGACTCCGCCTGGCTCTGGCCGATCCGCGAGACCAAGCGCAAGACGTCCCGCACCTTCTCGAACGTCACCTCGCTCGCCGACGAGTACGACGACTTCATCTTCGCCTGCTCGCAGGCCCAGCAGTACGAGTGGGTGCGCGACAACTACCCGAAGGTCTGGGCCCGCATCCAGGAGTCCGTCAAGAAGGGCCAGTGGGCGCCGGTCGGCGGCATGTGGGTGGAGGCCGACGGCAACCTGCCCGGCGGCGAGGCGGTCGCCCGCCAGCTCATCCACGGCAAGCGGTTCTTCATCGAGCACTTCGGCGTCGAGACCAAGGGCGTGTGGCTGCCGGACTCCTTCGGCTACACCGCGGCCTACCCGCAGCTCGCCAAACTGGCGGGCAACGAGTGGTTCCTCACCCAGAAGATCTCCTGGAACCAGACCAACAAGTTCCCGCACCACACCTTCTGGTGGGAGGGCATCGACGGCACGCGGATCTTCACGCACTTCCCGCCCGTCGACACCTACAACGCCCGCTTCAGCGGCGAGGAGATGGCCCGCGCCACCCGCAACTACCAGGAGAAGGGCGTCGGCACCCGCTCGCTGGCCCCCTTCGGCTGGGGCGACGGCGGCGGCGGACCCACCCGCGAGATCATGGAACGGGCCCGCAGGCTGGCCGACTTGGAAGGCTCGCCGAAGGTCGTCGTCGAGCACCCCGACGACTTCTTCGCCAAGGCCCGCGAGGAGTACCCCGACGCCCCGGTCTGGGTCGGTGAGCTGTACCTGGAGCTGCACAGGGCCACCTACACCTCGCAGGCCCGCACCAAGCAGGGCAACCGCCGCAGCGAACACAAGCTCCGCGAGGCCGAGTTGTGGGCCACGACGGCCGCGCTGCACGCACCCGGCTACGCCTATCCGCGGGAGAAGCTCGACCGGCTCTGGAAGACGGTCCTGCTCCACCAGTTCCACGACATCCTGCCCGGATCGTCGATCGCCTGGGTGCACCGCGAGGCGGAGGCGGAGTACGCGCGCGTCGCCGAGGAGGTCGAGGCACTGACCGCCGAGGCGGTCGCGGCACTCGGCACGGGCGGCGCCCGCGTCTTCAACACCAGCCCGGTCGAACGCCGGGAGGTCGTACGGACCGCCGACGGCGCCCTGGCCCACACGGTCGTCCCCGCGAACGGCAGTGCGCCCCTCGGCACCGGCGAGGCGCCGAGCCCGGTGACGGTCGAGGGCCGCGTCCTCGACAACGGCCTGGTCCGCGTCGAGATCGCCGAGGACGGCACCCTGTCCTCCGTACGCGATCTGCGCGCGGGCGGCCGAGAGGTCCTGGCCGGTCAGGGCAACCTGCTCCGGCTGCACACGGACCTCCCGAACTACTGGGACGCCTGGGACGTCGACAAGCACTACAAGAACCGCTACACGGACCTCCTGGACGCCGAGTCCATGACGGTGGTCGAGGAGGACCCGCTGCTCGGGGCGATCCGCGTCGAGCGCTCCTTCGGCAACGGCTCCCACATCACGCAGACGATCAGCCTGCGCGCCGGCAGTCCCCGGATCGACTTCGAGACGGACATCGACTGGCACGAGGCCGAGAAGTTCCTCAAGGCGGGCTTCCCGGTGGACATCCGGGCCGCGCACTCGTCCGCGGAGATCGCTTTCGGCCATATCCAGCGGCCCACGCACACCAACACCACCTGGGAGTCGGCCCGTTTCGAGGTCTCCGGCCACCGCTGGGTCCACCTCGGCGAACCCGGCTACGGCGTGGCGGTCATCAACGACTCCACGTACGGCCACGACGTCTCCCGCACGGTCCGCGAGGACGGCGGGACGACCACCACCGTCCGGCTCAGCCTGGTCCGCGCCCCGCGCATCCCGGACCCGGACGCCGACCAGGGCAGGCACCGCTTCACCTACGCGCTGCTGCCGGGCGCGAGCATCGAGGACGCGGTCGCCGAGGGCTACGCGCTCAACCTGCCCCTGCGGGTGGCGGACTCGGCGGGCACCCCCGAACCGGTCGTCTCCGTGGAGGGCGGGGGCGTGACCATCGAGGCCGTCAAGATCGCCGACGACACCTCGGGCGATGTCGTCGTACGCGTCTACGAGTCGCGCGGCGGCCGTGCGCAGGGCACCCTGCGCACAAGCTTCCCGCTGGCCGGTGCCCAGCTCACCGACCTGCTGGAGCGCCCGCTGTCGACGGTGGACACGGACGGGAACAGCGTCTCCGTCACGCTGCGGCCCTTCGAGATCCAGACGCTGCGACTGGCCGTGGGGAAGTGACGGACCAGCTCATGCGGAAGCGATGACACCGTTTCCCATGAACAATTAAGGAAGCGGCGAACGGCCTGGTCACGGTAGGTGCGGGGGAGGTCCCCCACCTGCCGTGACCAGCGCTGGTTCCCTGGACGACACCTGCGGTTCGCCCGGCGCCCCTGTGATGAGTGCGATGGGGGGCAGTGCGAGAGAAAGGTGTCACCGTGCGAGACCCGCGCATGTCCGCGATCGGCAAAGGGCTGAGGCGCCGCGGCAGACTGATGGCCCAGGCGGTGAGCCCGCCGCGCCGCGGTCTCGACGCCGTACCCGCGCCCCGCGGCGCCGAGGACTCCCGCGCGGACGGCTTTGTGGCGCCCCGTGCCCCGCGACTGGTGGACTCGCCGGTCTTCGTCCTCTCCTGCGTCCGCTCGGGCTCGACCCTCCTGAGGGTCCTGCTGAACAGCCACAGCGGCATCCGCGCCCCGCACGAGATGCATCTGCGCACCCTGCACGTCCATCTCTCCCGTGACTTCACCGCCGACGCCATGCGGGCCCTTGACCTGGACAAGGAGGAGCTGGAGCACACGCTGTGGGACCGGGTGATGCATCTGGAACTCGCCCGCAGCGGCAAGCGGATCATCGTCGACAAGACCCCGCCCAACACCCTCATCTGGCCGCGCCTGCACCGATGTTGGCCCAACGCCCGCTACATCGTGCTGCTGCGCCATCCCGGCGCCGTGGTCGCCTCCCTCACCGACCGCCGCACCGATCCGGATCATGAACAGATCCGCGCCGAGGTGCTCGACTACGGCGTGCGGCTCGACGAGGCCCGCCGCGCTCTCGACGCCCACGTGATGACGTACGAGGACCTCACCGCTGATCCGGAGCGGAGCACGCGCGGACTGTGCGAGTACCTCGGGGTGCCCTGGGAGAGCGGGATGCTCGACTACGGGACGAAGGACCACGGCACCTTCCGTCCCCAGCTCGGCGACTGGAGCCCCACCATCAGGTCGGGCCGCATCCAGCCGGCCCGCACGGCCGACCCGAAGGCCCAACTACCGCCGCAGCTGGCCGAGTTGGCAAGGGCGTGGGGGTACCCGGTCGACTGACCGGGCACCCCCTGTCCCGTGCGCTGTTCCGTGCCCCGCTCCGTGCCCTGTTTCGTACCGGTCAGCCGGTGAAGCCGGCCGTGATCGAGGTGAACTGCCAGTCGCTCTGGCTGATCCCGGAGCAGTTGCTGACCACGCCGCCGCCGGGGCACGGCCGGTCGCGGTTGACCGACCAGAAGGCGAGACGCGCGATGTGACGCGAGTTCGCCCAGTCGCGGATCTGCGTCCAGGTCGCCGGCGAGGTCAGCTCCTGCTGGTCACTGAGACCGTTCATGCCGGAGATCCCGATGTGCGCGTACGCGGTGGCGTCGTCCCAGCCGAAGACCGACTTGAGCTTGGTCTTCAGGCCCTCGGTGGCGTTCACCGTGTTGCCGTACATGTCGGCGCCGCCCCCGAAGTCGAACGGCATGATCGTGAAGACGTCGATGTCGGCGTTGAGCGCCCGGGCCCGCTCGATCAGCCGGTTGCCCCAGTAGTTCGGGCCGGTCGTCGAGGTGCCGAAGGTGATGACCGTCCGTAGCCCCGGGTTGTTCTGCTTGACGATCTTCAGGGCGTTGAGGATGCGGTCCTGCACGACCTCGTTCTCGAATTCGTCCGAGTTCTCGATGTCGACGTCGACGGCCTTCAGCCCGTACGCGTCGATCACCTTCTGGTACGCGCCCGCGAGCGCCTCCGGTGTCGAGCAGTTCGGCCCGAGCTTGTTGCCGCTCCAGCCGCCGATGGACGGGACGATGTCGCCGCCCGCGGAACGGATGGAGCTGATGACGGACTGGTCGTTGCCGCCGGTCAGCGGACGTGTCCCGTCCCAGGCCGGGTTGCAGCCGCCCGAGGAGAGGATGAACGCCATCGTGAACCACTTGACGCCCGTCGAGCCCATCACCGAGGGGGCGCTCGGCGGGTCGCCCCAGCCGAGGTAGAGATAGGGCGCGGCCTGCTTGAAGCCGGTACCCCCGCCACCCGCGTCGGTCGTCACCGCAACGGAGTTGGAGGCCGCCGAGCGGTTCCCCGCGGCGTCCCGCGCCCGCACCGTGAACGTGTACGCGGTGCTCGGCGAGAGCCCGCTGACCGTGGCACTCGTCCCGGAGACGCTGAGCACCTGGTTCGAGCCGCTGTAGATGTCGTACGCGGTGACGCCGACGTTGTCGCTCGACGCGTTCCACGCCAGCGACACGCTCGACGAGGTCTTCCCGGTGGAGCGCAGGCTCGCCGGAGCGGTCGGGGCCTGGGTGTCCGAGCCGCCACCGCCCGGCCCGTCCAGGCTGATGTCGTCGGCCTGATAGGTGCCCTGCGCGTACCAGCCGTGCGTGTAGACCGTCGCGCTCGTCTGGGAGGCGCCGGTCGTGAACGACACGGTCAACTGGCTGTACGTGGTGGGGGACTGGGTCCAGGTCGAGGCGCCGCCGTCCACCCCGAGGTAGACGTAGCTGCCGCGCACCCAGCCCGTCAGGCGGTACGCGGTGTTCGGCTGGACCGACACGGTCTGGCCGCACTTGGCGATGTCACTCGAACTCGCCGCGCCCGCAAGGGCTTTCGTGCCGCCGTGCACGGGGCTCGACACGATGGAGCCGAGGTTGCCCGTGCAGGACCAGGGGGAGAGGCCGCCCGACTCGAAGCCGGGGTTGGCCAGCACATTGGCCGCCTGGGCGGTGCCGGGAAGGGCGACCGCCCCGGCGAAGGCCAGGGCGGCCGAACCCAGCAGGGCGAGGAAGCGGTGTCGGGAACGTCCTGAACGTCTGAGGCGCACGTGATCTCCCTGAACGTATGGGGGGTACGGGAGGTGGCACGTGCACCAAGTTGGTATGGACCAATCAGACTGTCAAGGGCCTGTCCGAAGTCTGTGAACCCTGGGCCGTATGGGTTCCCTGGGCCGAATGGGCCGAGTGGGTGGTCTGGGCTTCGGCGACGGCGTCCGGCGCGGTGACGGAGGCGTCCGGCGCCGACACGTGCGCGGGGAGGTCCGCGAGCTGCTCGGGCGCCGACACGGGACGGACCGCGCGCGGACCGGAGACCACCGCGTAGTCCGAGCCGAGGAACGGCGGCACGAGATCGCCGGGCTCCTCGCCCAGCGCGAGGCGCACGGCCGCCCACGGCGCGTTGATCCCGCACTGCGAGAGCTGGTGCAGTCCACCGGCCGGGCGCGTGTTGACGTCCATGAGGACCGGCTCGTCACCGAACATCCGGAACTGGATGTTCGTCAGGTAGTGCAGCCCGAAGCCCTCCGCGAGGACCCGCGCCGGCTCGATGAACGACGGGTCGAGCGTGAAACCGCGCCGCCGCCCGTTCTTCGTGCGGCCCACGGCCATCCGGACCCGTCCGTCCGGACCCGTGAGGCAGTCCACGGACACCTCCGGCTCGCCCAGCAGGGGCATGACCAGCCAGTCCACGGGCTCGTCGGCCTGCCGCAGCGCCTGGACGACCAGGTCGAGCGGCATGTACGGGCTGGGGAAGCCGCTCAGGTGCATCAGCGAGAAGGGGGTGCGCGTGATGATGCGGAAGCCGACACCACCGGCTCCGGAGGCGGGCTTGAAGCACGCCTTGTGACCGGCCGCCTCCAGTTTGTCGACCGCCGCGATCAGCTCGTCCGCGGTGCGCACCCGCGACCACGGGGGCACCGGCACGCCGAGCTTCTCGACGGCCTCGTACGCGACGACCTTGTCCTGGAAGGTGTGCACGGCCTCGGCGGGCGGTGCGAGCAGCGCCGTGCCGACCGCGGCGAAGTCCTCGCGGTGCTCGGCCAGCGCCGTCTGGTGCAGGACCGGCACGAACACGTCGATCGAGTACCGGGCGCACTGGTCGAGCGCGTACTCGACGTAGGCGGCCGGGGACAGCCCCTGCGGCTCCATCGCGGCGAAGTCGGCGGCGGCCAGGATCGGGGAGTCGGGGTCACCGTGGGTGGCGTGGATCTCGACCGCACGGCCACACGGATTTCGCCGCAGCTGATCCATGAAGAACACGTTCTCCGCGTACGTGCGGTTGAGCCAGACGCGTACGCGAGAGACCATGCAGGCCGCCTTTCAAGGTTCGCGGGCACGGCGAAGCAGGCCGTGCTCGGCAACAAGGTGAGTGGGTACACAAAACCGCCGTTCGAAAACGGGAGTTCGTGGCGGTTGTGTATGGCCGATCATAGGGGTTCTTGAGCAGTGCTGCTGCTACGGGCGTGTTACGGAATCGCCCGCGGGGGCTGCGGGACGGGGTCGCGCACGCTCCCGTGGCAGGTCAGAGGCCCTGCACCCCCACGCTGCCGGGCGGTCGGCACACGGCCCGCCCGGACCGGCTCCGGTGCTCCGGGTCACCGCCGACCGGCCGGCGGACCGGGACGTCGGCGAGCCGGCACGTCATAGGCCGGACGGGGGACGGGGGACGGGGCGACGGAGCGGTTCGGCGGTGTGCGCCGGGTGGGCGCGGGCCCGTACCCGGCCGTCGGGCGGATCACGGGCATCGCTCGGGCCTGCCGCGGCATGCGTCGGAGCCCGGTTCGCCCGGCGTCGGCGCGACTCGGCGTCCGGGTGCGAAGCCCGGACGGAGTCGGTCTTGTACGCCGCCCCGCGCGTGTGTTCTTGTGTTCTCATCCGGGCGGCCGAGAGGCGACCCGGCACGGGGAGGGAGCGAGGGTGACGACGGCTGACCGTCAGGGCCGGCTGCTGGCCATCAGCGACCTCCACGTCGGATACGCCGAGAACCGCGCCCTCGTCGAGGAGATGCGCCCCGAGACCGACGACGACTGGCTCCTGGTGGCCGGTGACGTCGCGGAGACGGTGGCCGACATCCGCTGGACCCTCGAAACGCTCGGCCGCCGCTTCGGCAAGGTGATCTGGGCACCCGGCAACCACGAGCTGTGGACCCACCCCAAGGACACCGTCACCCTGCGCGGAGTGGCCCGCTACGAACATCTCGTGGAGCTGTGCCGCGAGCTGGGCGTGATCACCCCGGAGGACCCCTACCCCGTATGGGAGGGCCCCGGCGGACCCGTCGCCGTGGCCCCGCTCTTCCTCCTCTACGACTACTCGTTCCTGCCCGCGGGCTGCGCGACCAAGGAAGAGGGACTCGCGTACGCCCACGGGACCGGCATCGTCTGCACCGACGAGCACCTGCTGCACCCCGATCCGTACCCCAGCCGCGAGGCCTGGTGCCGGGCCCGGGTGGCGGAGACCGAACGCAGGCTCGCGGAGATCCCCGACGGTCTGCCCACGGTGCTCGTCAACCACTACCCGCTGGACCGGCACCCCACGGAAGTCCTCTGGTACCCGGAGTTCGCCATGTGGTGCGGCACCCGGCTGACCGCCGACTGGCACCGCACCCACCGGGTGACCGCCATGGTCTACGGTCACCTGCACATTCCCCGCACCACCTGGCTCGACGGCGTCCGCTTCGAAGAGGTGTCCGTGGGTTACCCCCGCGAGTGGCGCAAGCGCTCGGAACCGCCGGGCAAGCTGCGCCGCATTCTGCCGATGGAGGTCGGATCCGGTGATCGAGGAACTGCTCCCGGAGTCGGTCGTGGCCGTGGAGGCACACGCTGACGACCACACCGAGGGCACCGGGAGCACCGCGGGCCCGACGCCGTACCCCGAGCTGTATCCCGGCGAGGAAGCGCTGATCGCGCGCGCCGTCGAGAAGCGGCGCCGGGAGTTCACCGTGGTGCGCGGGTGTGCCAGGCGCGCCATGGAGAAGCTCGGCGTGCCCCCACAGGCCGTCCTGACCGGTGACCGGGGAGCCCCGCGGTGGCCCGCCGGGCTGATCGGCAGCATGACGCACTGCGAGGGCTACGCCGCCGCCGCACTGGCCCGCGCCGCCGACCTGGCCTCGCTCGGGATCGACGCGGAGCCCCATCGGCCGCTCCCCGACGACGTGCTGTCGTCGGTGGCGCTGCCCGACGAGGTCCGGCGGCTCGGCGTGCTCGCCGGACACCATCCGCGGATCCACTGGGACCGGCTCCTGTTCAGCGCCAAGGAGTCGGTCTACAAGGCGTGGTTCCCCCTCACCGGGAAGTGGCTCGACTTCTCGGAGGCCGACATCGAGGTCTTCATGGATCCCGGACACACCACGTCCGGCGGCCTGAGCGCCGGACTCCTCGTACCCGGTCCGGTGGTGGACGGCCGTCGCATCGGCCGCTTCGAGGGACGCTGGACGATGGACCGGGGACTTGTGGCGACCTCGGTGACCGTGCCGCACGGGGTGTCGCACGGGCGGGACTGAGCGCGGCTCCCCACCCGTCGAGGGACTGACGGTGGCTCATCACACCTCCGGGCACCACGTGTGCAGCAGACGGAAGAACGCTTCCTCGTTCCCCTCGAGGCCCGCCGCGGCCAGTGCGCGCTCCGCCTCCGCGAGGGCGGAGGGCGGCACGACGACGGGTCGGCCCGAACCGGGCGGAGCGTCCAGCGAGGCTCGTACGGTCTGCAGCAGACGCAGATAGGCCTGTACGGCGGTGCGTTCGTGATCGGTCAGTACGGCTGTCGGCATCGGACGGCTCTCCCGGTTCGGCTCGGCTTCCGCTCTTGGGTCGTGCACGCGCCGCCGCACAGCGGTGGCGCTGGGTCCAGCTTGCCGTCCGCCACTGACAATGCCCTTTCCGTGCGTGTTCGTTCGCCCGGTTAGCGGAGGGGAAACATCACGGAAACCCCTTGTCGGACAAGGGGCTTACGCTGGAACCAGGGCCTTGGGCCGCACTCCCGGCGGCCCGGCGAGCGACCGGAACGGAGCCGGAGGAGCAGCACGGAGGAGCAGCCAGGAGAGAGGGACGAGCCGGTGGTCGACACCCCACGACGGCGCCCGCGCAGGGCCATGCGGCTGCGGCCCGTGGGCGACGGGGAACTGCGGCTGCACCACCGCGTGGTGCACGGCTACCGACGCGCCTACCGCATGACCGGTGAAGGCCCGGCCCTCGTCCTGATCCACGGCATCGGCGACTCCTCGGCGACCTGGGCCGGGCTCATCCCCGACCTCGCCCGCACCCACACGGTGATCGCCCCCGACCTGCTGGGCCACGGCGCCTCGGACAAACCCCGGGCCGACTACTCGGTGGCCGCCTACGCCAACGGCCTGCGCGATCTGCTCGCCGCCCTCGGCGTCGAACAGGCCACGCTCGTCGGGCACTCGTTCGGCGGCGGGGTCGCCATGCAGTTCGCCTACCAGTTCCCCGAGCGCACCGAGCGGCTGATCCTGGTCGGCGCCGGCGGTGTGGGCCGCGAGGTGAACCCCGTACTGCGGGCCGTGTCGCTGCCCGGCGCCCATCTCGCGCTGTCCGCGCTGCAACTGCCCGGCATGGGATTCCAGGCCCGGCTGTTCGCGCACCTGATGCGGCTGCTCGACACCGATCTGGGCCAGGACGCACCGGAGTTGCTCACGCTCGTGGACGCGCTGCCCGACGCGACCTCGCGCAGCGCGTTCATCCGCACCCTGCGGGCCGTGGTCGACTGGCGCGGCCAGGTGGTGACCATGCTCGACCGCTGCTATCTCACCGAGGGCATGCCCACGATGCTGATGTGGGGCGACCGGGACGGCGTGGTGCCGGTGCGGCACGCCTACGGGGCGCACGAGGCGATGCCCGGCAGCCGGCTGGAGATCTTCGAGGGTGCCGGGCACTTCCTGTTCCACGCGGACCCGGCGCGGTTCCTCTCCCTGGTCCAGGAGTTCACCGGCACCACGAGCCCCGCCGACTGGAGCCGTGAGCGGTGGAGCGAGCTGCTCAGGGCCGGCCGGCCCGGTACCGCGGCGGGGCGGCCGGACACGGTCCGCAACCGTGAGCTGGAGCGGGATCTGCGTGCGGCGAGTGAGCGGAGTGCGACCTGACGCGTTCGCGGTTCCCGTGGGAGGGCGGGTGCTCGTCCGCGGGTGTGTGGGGGCTGGGCGCGCCGTTCCCCACGCCCTTTCAGGGCTGCGCCCACTTCAAGGACTGCGCCCACTTCAGAGGCGTGTGCTGCGGGCCGCCTCGACCACGGGGGAGCGGAGCAGGGCGAGGGACACGCGGACCAGGTCGCGCGGGGCCTCGGGGGCCCCGGCCGGGTCCGTGGAGTGGGTGAGGCGGCCCTCCGGGTCGGCGGTCCGGGCCCGGACCGCCGCCGCGACCATCGCCGCGTCGGCCTCCGCCCGGGCCCGGGCGGGGTCGGAGCCCGCCGCCAGCGCCGCGGCATGGGCACGCGCCCGCAACCCCGCGTCGAAGTAGGGATACAGACTGAGCATCCCGTCGTGGATGTCCGACTCCCGCTGGGTGACCTGGAGTTCGGCGGGGGACCACCAGGACATCCGTGCCGCCCGGCCCGCGTGCGGCGAGACCGGCGCCAGTTCCCGCCACAACGGCCCCAGGCGGCGGTACGTCGACCAGGTCGACCAGGTGTCGCCGGCCCGCTGGCAGGCCAGCGGAAGACAGAAGCCGACCGCGCTGATCTGCGCCCCGGCCGAGGCGAGCACCGGGGCCACGTCGGAGCTGAGGTGGTCGAGGTTCCCGCCGTTCCAGCGCGCGACCACCGCCGTGAACTTGGCCGTCAGATAGGCGATGTTGCACACATAGCCCGCCACGATGATCAGCAGTCCCGCCCGCAGCCGGCCCTGGACCTGAAGGGCCCAGCGCCCGCACATCACGTTCATCGCGACACCCGCCACGGCCAGCGCGCCGAGATAGAGCACGATCATCTCGCGGACGAACGGCTCACCCGCGTAGTACGTGTCGAAGTCCCGCAGCCGCTCGACCGGGGTGTCACCGAGGGCGAACAGCACGAGCAGCACCACGATCACGACGCCGTACCCGGTGATCCAGCGCCGCGACATCCGGCGGGTCGCCTCCGGCGGGCCGCCACGCCAGTTGACGATCAGCACCAGACAGGCCGCGCTGAACGCGCTCAGCAGACAGTAGACGAGCGGCGCGGAGATGTTCGGGACGCCGAGGACGTCGTTCACCTCGGCGATGGTCGGCGGCGCCGCGAAGAAGAACACCAGCCCCGTCAGCGCCATCAGCCAGCACACCGACCGCAGCAGCGGATCACGCCAGGAGCGCAGCAGCGAGGGCCCCTTGGCGGCGAGCACGGCCGCCATGGCGACAGCGGGCAGGTAGTAACTGGAGCCGTCCACGGTGCGTCGGCGCTCTCAGCCCTGCGGGCCGCGATAGCCCAGGGACGCCTCGATCCGGCCCGCGAGCCCCTCACGCCGTACGGGACCGCGCAGCGCCGAACCGGCCAGCCACACACGGCACCTGCTCGCCAGCAGCAGGCCGAAGCTCTCGGCGTCCTTCTCGTCGGCCAGGTCGAACCGGGTGCGCGCCGCCACCCTGAGGACGGTCTCCCGCAGGTCGGCGCCGTCCGACAGCAGCCGGGCGGCGACGGCCGCGCCCTCCACGTGATGGCCGCGGTGGCCCGCGTTCATGTGCCACAGCTCGTGGCCGAGGATCACCAGCTGGTGGTCGGGCGCGGTGCGCTCCTCGACGACCACGAGGTCCTGCTCCGCCATGTCGAGCCAGAGCCCGCTGGCGGTGCCCGGCGGGAAGGCGGCCGTACGGAAGCGGACCGGACGGCCGCGCCGTCTGCTCATTGCCCCGCACAGGGCCGCGTACAGGTCCCCGGGCTCCGCCGGCGCCGGCAGCGACAGCTCGTCGACCAGCTGGCCGCACAGACGGCGCATCTCCCTTCCGACACCCACGGCAGTCCCCCGGATCACGACTCGGGCCGCTTGACGCTCTCCAGGAGCATGTCCAGCCACTCGGCGACCTTGTCCCGGTGCTGATCGGTGGGCAGTTGCGCGGCCCGCCAGGCGATGCCACGGACGCCGTGGTCCTGCAGCAGCCGCTCCAGCGGGTCGTCGGCGATCGCCGGGTCCGCCTGGCGCTCCCGGTCGGCGAGCCGCTGCAGCAGATCCTGCTCGGTGCGCTGCAGGGCGCCGGCGAGTGCCTCGGGGTCCTCGGCGGTCAGGAAGCCGGCGTGGACGCGGAAGAAGCGCTGGATGGCGTCGCAGTGCTCCATCGTCGGGCGCCGGTCGCCGTTGATGAGCGCGCCCGCCTGCTGGCGCGACATGCCCGCGCCGTCGGCGATCTCCTGCTGGGTGTAGCGGCGGCCGTTGGGCTTCAGCCGGGTACGGCGCAGCAGGTCGAGGCGCTGCAGGAAGCGGGCCTGGAGGTCGGGCTCGCCCGCGGGCCGCCCGTTCAGCAGGGACCGGACCACGACCTCGGGGACGCCCGACGCGGCGGACAGCCGGCGGACGTCGAACACCTCGCTGTGCGGTGCGCCGAGCCGGTCCGCGAGACCGGCGACCCGGGCCACGACGGCCGGCAGCAGACCCGTCGCCGTGGCGCCCGGAACCTCGAAGCCATCCGTCACCGACAGTTCTCCTACGTCTCAATCGACCGACCGCTGTGGGGGAACCGGATCCCTCGGACGTGAAGTCCCTGTGGGGATCCGTGTTGTGCAGCGTGAACTGCCCGAAGACCGGAGAGTAGCCCTTTGGTCGAACTCGCATCCAGGTCTCGCCACAACTGTGGCGGGATTCAGCCGTCAACGGGCGCCAAATGCCACGATAGTTGACACCGCTCCGGCCGGGGTAGCAGGATCACGACGCCGCGTGAAGGCCGCATAGGCAAGAGGGGTGGACCTCCCGATGGCATACCAGGCAGGAGGGCCCCGGCCGCAGCCGCGACCCGTCCCCGAGAGTCTTGAGGCCCAGGCGTATCTCCAGGACTACGCAGCACTCCTGGACGCCGTCACCTTTCCGTCCGTCGTCGTCGACCACCGCTGGGACGTCGTCCTCGCCAACGACGCGTTCGAGACACTTTTCCGCGCGGTCGGCCCGCACCCCACCGCGATGCCGGGCGACAACTTCCTCCGGTTCGTCCTGTTCCACCCGGACGCGGGCACGGTCCTCGCCGAGCACGAGTCGAGCTGGTGCCTGCCGATGCTGGCGCACTTCGCCGCCGCCGTGGAACGGCACGGCCACGACCACGGACTCCAGTCGATCCTGCGGGACATCGCCCAGGACCCGATCATGGACGCCGCCTACCGGCAGGGTCTGCCGCACTGGATCCGCTCGGTCGGCGCGCACGCCGTCGAGCACGACGGCGCGGTACGGCCGCTGCTGCACCCGGACCCGCGCTGGGGGAGTACGTGCCGGATCGTCGGCGAGACCCCCAAGACCCTTCGTGACATGGGGTACACGCGCCTGACGCTGGTCCTGCGCGAGGCCCGCCGCCCGACACCGGCGACCCGCCGTACGAACCGGCCCGGACGCGGCCGGCGCACGGCGACCCATCTCAGCGTGGTGCCCGCGGCCGAGGCGTGAGGGTCACCGTCGGCCGCTGGTGACACGTGCGCGGTCCCGGCGCCGCGTCTCGGAGCCGGTGTCCGGCACGGGCTCTCACCGCGGCGGAGGCGTGTCCGACGTGAGGTCCTTCACCAGCCGGTCGGCGACCGGCGCACCGCGTTTCGCCGCCTGGATCTGCTCGTACACATGAGTGCGCAGTTCGGCGAAGCGCGGCGCCACCCGGGTGTGCAACTGGTCCCGGTCGGCGGGGAGGTCGATCTTCAGCTGTTCCTGGACGACGGTCGGGGAGGAGGACAGGATCAGCACCCGCTCGCCGAGGTAGACGGCCTCGTCGATGTCGTGCGTCACGAAGAGGATCGTGATGCCCCGCTGCCGCCACAGCCCGCGGACCAGGTCCTCCAGGTCGGCCCGGGTCTGGGCGTCCACCGCCGCGAACGGCTCGTCCATGAGCAGCACCTGTGGCTCGTACGCCAGGGCGCGGGCGATGGCCACCCGCTGCTGCATGCCACCCGAAAGCTGCCACGGGTACGCGCCCGCGGCGTCCGTGAGGCCCACGGACTCCAGGGCGTCGGTGACCAGCTCACGCCGCCTGGCGCCACTGAACTTCTTCTGTTTCAGCGGTAGTTCGACGTTCTCGCGTACCCGCATCCAGGGGAACAGACTGCGCCCGTACTCCTGGAAGACGACCGCCATGTCGGGCGGCGGTCCGGTCACCCGGCGGCCCCCGACCAGCACCTCGCCGGCCGTGGGTGTGAGCAGCCCGCCCACACACTTCAGCAGGGTCGTCTTGCCGCAGCCCGACGGCCCGACCAGGCAGACGAGTTCGCCGGTGTCCACCGTGAAGGTGAGGTCGCGCACCGCCTCCACGCGCCGGCCCGATCCCTCGTAGACCTTCTTGAGGCCGTTTACGTCGAGCATGGACCGCCCTTTCGCGAGGTTCACGACGACCGCCGGGAGGCGTCGCGCAGACCGTGGTACCAGCCGAGCGCGCGCCGCTCGACGAGCCGGAAGACGACCGACAGGACGAACCCGAGCAGACCGAGCAGCAGGATCCCGGTCCACATGTCGGGGATGGCGAAGCCGCGCTGGAACTGGACGATGGTGAAGCCGAGCCCGTTGCTGGCGGCGAACATCTCACTGATGACCATCAGGATGATGCCGATGGACAGGGACTGGCGCAGCCCCGCGAAGATCTGCGGGCTCGCCGAGCGCAGCACCAGGTGCCGCAGCCGGGCGGCGCCCGTGATGCCGTAGGAGCGGGCCGTCTCGGACATCACCGAGTCGACCGCCCGTACGCCCTCGACGGTGTTGAGCAGGATCGGCCAGACGCAGCCGCTGGCGATCACCGCGACCTTCATGGTGTCGCCGATGCCCGCGAACAGCATGATCACCGGGACGAGCACGGGCGGCGGCACCGCCCGCAGGAACTCAAGGACCGGTTCGCACACCGCCCGCACCCGGCGGTACGAGCCGATCACCGTGCCCAGCGCCACCCCGGCGACGGCCGCGCACGCGTAACCGGCGCTCAGCCGCAGCACGCTGGGCAGTACGTCGTCGTGCAGCCGATCGCCGGTCCACACGTCCGGGAACGTGGTGAGGATGGTGCGCAGCGGCGGCCAGTAGATGTCCGTGCTGTCGTCCGACGCGAACCACCACGCCACGACGAGCACGACGGGCAGCGCCACGACGAGGAACAGCCGCAGCAGGACACGCTGGATGCCGTCGGTCACCCGGCTGCCCTTCCTGACCCTCGCGCCGCCGTTCACACCGCCACCTCCCCGCGTACGGACTGGTGCCAGGCCAGCGCCCGCCGCTCGACGGTCCGCGCGCCCACGTTGATGAGAAGCCCGAGCAGACCGGTGACCACCACCAGCGCGTACATCTCCGGCACCGCCTGCGAAGTCTGCGCGACGGCGATCCGCGCGCCCAACCCCGGCGCCCCGATGACGAGTTCGGCGGTCACGACGAGGATCAGCGCCACCGCGGCGGCCAGCCGCACACCCGTCATGACGTACGGGAGTGCCGTCGGCCACAGCACATGGCGGACCCGTGCCCAGGTGCCCAGGCCGTAGGAGCGGGCGGTCTCCTCGGCGACCGGGTCGACGTCCTGGACGCCGTACATGACCTGCACGAGGACCTGCCAGAACGACGCGTACACGACGAGCAGGAGCACCGAGCGCAGTTCGGTGCCGTACAGGAGCACGGCGAGCGGGATCAGCGCCACCGACGGGATCGGGCGCAGGAACTCGATCGTCGAGGCCGTCGCCTCACGGAGGTAGGGCGTGACCGAGATCAGGACGCCCGCGACGATGCCCGCGCTCACGGCGATGACCAGGCCGATCGCCCAGCCGGTGAGCGTGTCCCCGAGCGCGGTCCAGAACGCCTCGTCGGCGAGCTCGGTGGCGAGCGCGTCGGCGATACGGCTGGTCGGCGGGAAGTAGTCCTCGTCGACCAGCCCGAGCCGCGGCACCACCTCGCCGAGAGCGAGGAAGGCCGCGAGCCCGCAGGCGCCCAGCAGGGCGTTGGTACCCCTCACGGAAGCAGCTTGTTCAGGTCCGGCTCCTTCTCGAACAGGCCGTCCTGCTGCCCCAGTTCGGCCAGCCTCTCGATGGAGCGGCGGTCCGGCTCCGCGGGCCACCGGGGCAGGATCAGCGACTCCACCAGCGCCTTCGGGATCTTCGTGTACGTGGTGATGATCTCGCGGACCTCCTCCGGGTGGCTGTCCGCGTACTCCAGGGACTCGATGGTCGCCGCCTGGAACTTCTTCACCATCTCCGGGTTCTGCTGGACGTACTTCTGGGAGGAGAAGAACATCGCCACGGTGAGGTCGGGCGACACGTCGACGAAGAGCGAGGCGATGGAGGTGCCGCCCTGTGCCTTGATGCTCGCGAGCGCCGGTTCCACGACACAGGCCGCGTCCACCTGACCGCCTTCGAGCGCGGCCGGCATCTGGTCGAAGGGCATCTCCACGAACTTGACCTTGGACGGGTCGCCGCCGTCCTTGCGGACCGACTCCCTGGTCGAGGTGTCGCAGATGTTGTTGAGCGTGTTGGCGGCGACCTTCTTGCCCTCCACGTCCTTGGCGGACTTGAGCGGGCTGCCCTTCTTCACGGCGAGTTCCGCGAAGTCGGCACCCTTCTTGCCGGTGGACGCGACACCGTTCACCACGGCCTCGACCGGCACGTTCTTGGACTGGGCGACCAGCAGGGACGTCATGTTGCTGAAGCCGAAGTCGAACTGGCCGGAGACCACGCCGGGCACGATCGCCGCCCCGCCCTGCGCGCTGGTCAGCGCCAGCTCGATGCCCCGCTCGCTGTAGAAGCCCTTCTTCTGGCCCAGGTACATCGGGGCGACGTCGATGATGGGGATGACGCCGACCTTGACCGTGGTGGTACCGCCGGAAGCCTTGTCCTCGTCGTCCGACCCGGGGGAGTCGGACGAACCGCAGGCCGTCGCGGCGACGAACACGGCGCCGGTCACGAGGCCGATGAGCAGACGACGCATCACTCCCCCTATTGAAACTGTTGGGACAGTTCTTCGACAGGCTGTGCGTAGGCCGCTGTGCGCAGACCGCACAGAAGTGCTCAGCGGGAACGTAGAACCTGGCCGTGGAAGAGGTCAATGCCCTTGACGCGCAAGGTCGTTGACAGTTGCCGAAGTGTGCTCCTAGCGTGCGCAGAGCGCACCCCCGTGCGTCCCGTGGAGGCGACGATGCCTGCTGCAGCCCGCGAACCGCATTTCGTCCAGTCCTTCGAGCGCGGACTCGCGGTCATCCGCGCCTTCGACGCCGATCACCCGGAACTCACGCTCAGCGAGGTGGCGCGGGTCAGCGACCTGACCCGCGCGGCGGCCCGCCGCTTCCTGCTGACCCTCTTCGACCTGGGATACGTGGAGACGGACGGCCGGATGTTCCGGCTCACCCCGCGCGTCCTCGAACTCGGATACTCGTACCTGTCCAGTTTCACCCTGCCGGAGATCGCCGAGCCGCACCTGGAGCAACTCGTCACGCAGGTACGGGAGTCGTCGTCCCTGTGCGCCCTCGACGGCGACGACATCGTGTACGTCGCCCGCGTACCGACGCACCGCATCATGACCGCGACCATCACCGTCGGCACCCGCTTCCCGGCCCATCTGACCTCGGTGGGCAGGGTGTTGCTCGCACAGCTGCCCGACGAGGAGATCGACGCCCGCCTGGCACGCGCGGACCTGAGCCCCCTGACGGCCCGCACGATCGTCTCGGCCGACCTGCTGCGCACCGAACTGCGCCGGGTGCGCCGTCAGGGGTACGCGATCGTCGACCAGGAACTGGAGGAGGGGCTGCGCTCGGTCGCCGTCCCGGTGCGCGACCGGGACGGCGAGGTGGTGGCGGCGGTCAACATCCCCGTGCACGCCAGCCGCAACTCCGTCGAGTCCGTACGCCGTGACCTGCTGCCCCATCTGCTGGCCACGGTCGCCCGGATCGAGGCGGACCTGCGGATCACAGGTCGAGCACGAGGCGCTTCCCGCGGCACCGGGACACGCAGATGAGCATGGTCTCCCCGGCCTCCCGCTCCTCGTCCGTGAGCACGGAGTCCCGGTGGTCCGGTGTGCCGTCGAGGACGTCCGTCTCGCAGGTCCCGCAGGTGCCCTCGGTGCAGGAGAAGAGCACCTCGACGCCCGCGGCCCGTACGGTGTCGAGCACGGAGACGTCGGCGGGCACGGTGAGCGTGCGGCCCGACCGCTCCAGGACCACCTCGAACTCCGTGTCCCCGCCCGCCCGCCGAGCCTGGGCTGGGACCTTCGGCTGGAAACGCTCGACGTGCAGCGCGCCGCCCGGCCATCGCGCGCACCGCTCCTCCACGGCGTCCAGCAGTGGACCGGGGCCGCAGCAGTAGACGAGCGTGTCCGGCCGCGGGGTGCCGAGCACGGCGCCGAGGTCGAGCAGTCCGCCCTCGTCCTGCGGAACGACGCGCACCTTGTCCCCGTACCGCCTCAACTCCCGCGTGAACGCCATGGAGTCGCGTGTCCGCCCGCCGTACAGCAGCGTCCAGTCCGCGCCCGCCGTCTCGGCCGCGGCCAGCATCGGCAGGATCGGGGTGATGCCGATGCCGCCCGCGACGAAGAGGTAGCGCGGCGAGGGCAGAAGGGCGAAGTGATTGCGCGGGCCGCGCACACGGATCTTGCCGCCCGCCCTCAACTGCCCGTGCACATGGGCGGATCCGCCGCGCCCGTCGGGTTCCCTCAGCACCGCGACGCGCCATGCGCGCCGGTCGGCCGGATCGCCGCACAGGGAGTACTGCCGCTCCAGGCCCGGAGCCAGGACCACGTCGATGTGGGCGCCGGGTTCCCAGCCGGGCAGCTCCTCGCCGAGCGGATGACGCAGGGTGAGGGCGAGCACGCCGTCGGCGGCCGACTCCCGGCGCTCCACGAGGAGTTCGGCTTCGTACGTGTGCGAGGTCATGAGCCGTTCCCCCGGGGCAGGTGTCCTTTAGGCGTGTGTCCTTCGGGGTGGCCGAGCATCCACTCCCACATCTCGACCGGGTCCTCGGCGGTGTGCTCGGCTCCGCAGTGACAGGTGCCGTGGAGCACGTCCGTGCCCGGCAGCCAGTCGATGCGGTAGATCTCGCCCGTGGGGCTGCTCACTGGACCTTCTCCACGGGCTTGTCGCCCTCCTCGACCAGCCGGGCGAGGATACGGCGGGCGGCCAGACCGCCGGTGTCGATGTTGATGCTCAGTTCCTGGTAGCCGGTGCGCTCCGTGCCGAGCGTGCGCTGCAGCAGGTTGAGCGCGTCGACGTCCTGCATCACCACGGTGTGGTTGTTGGCCCGCAGGAACTCGCTCACCTCGGCGTCGTCGGTCGCCCAGTCGCGCGAGACCATCCAGAAGTCGTACACCGCGCCGTCGGCGGACGGGGTGATGGCGTACGTGATCTCCGTGTGGAAGCCGTTCGGGTCGCTGCCGTCCGGCTCGGGCACCACACCGACCGGCGCGATCCGGCTGTGCAGCAGATACAGACAGGGCGCGTGGTACTCGATGTCCTGCCAGCGGGTGATCCGCCCCTTGATACCGGTCGACCTGGCGTAGAACGGCGGGCACTCGGCGTCGTCCATGTGCCGGCTCACCCGCACGATGCCCGCGCCCTCGTCCACCTCGGTGGTGATCGGAGTCTCGGCGACCTCGGGGGTGCCTATGTAACCGCCGTGCAGATACGTCTCGTGGGACAGGTCGAGGAGGTTGTCGACGAGGAGGCCGTAGTCGGCGTCGATCGGCTCCATCCCGCTGACGGTGACCCAGCCGGGGGAGTCGAGGTGCGCGGCCCGCGGGATCGTCCCCGCGTCGGCGAGGGACGGGTCGCCGATCCAGACCCAGATCAGGGCGTCCTGCTCCACCACCGGGTAGGAGGCGACCCGCGCGGTGCGCGGGACACGTTTCTGACCCGGTACGTACACACAGACACCCGTCGTGTCGTACGTGAAGCCGTGATAACCGCAGACGATCCGGTCACCGTCGAGCCCGCTGGCGGAGAGCGGATAGCGGCGGTGCACACAGCGGTCGTGCAGGGCGACGGGCCGGCCGTCGTCCTCGGTCCGGTAGAAGACGAGCGGCTCACCGAGAATCGTCCGCCCGAGCAACTCCCGCCCGACCTCGTGGGCGTAGGCGGCGACGTACCACTGGTGCCTGGCGAAGGCGGTGGTGTGCGGCATCTTTGCGGCTCCCGTCTGTCTGCGATGCCGACATCCTCGGGAAGCGCGTCACGGGGACGCAATACGGCTTCCGCCTCACGGAAGGGCCGCTGTGGAAGGCCTGTTCAGAGGGTTGATCCGGATACGTCCCGGTGCTCGGCCCCGGTGGAACGCGCAACCACGTGGCGTCCGGCCGGTCAGGCGCGGTCGTGGAGGGTGACCTGGTAGCCGTCGGGGTCGGCGAAGGTGAAGGTCCGGCCGAAGGGGCCGTCGACCGGTGCGGAGACGATGGTGTGACCGTCGGTGACGAGCGCGTCGTGAATGGCCTGGACGTCGGTGGCGTGGAGCCAGATCGCGGCACCGATGCCGGGCTGGGCGACCGATGTGAGATCGGTGCCGGGAACGAGGTCGCGCAGGGCGAACGCGATCGGCTGGGTCTCGAAGACGACGGCGTGCGGAGGACCGGCCTGCGAGCGGACGAGGCCGAGGTACCGCTCGTAGAACGCCTGCGAGGCGTCGAGGTCGCGTGCCTGGAGCGAGATGAAGTCGGGGCCGGTGACGGGCATGGTGATGCTCCTTCTCTTCGTGTCAGTTTTCTGACACAGGTCAATCTATGTCAGACTTCTGACATGAATCAAGACGGTGTCGGCGTCGACCTGGAGACGTCACTGGGCTACCTGCTGAAAGAGGCGTCGAGCGTCCTGCGCGCAGCAATGGAGGAGGTGTTGCGGCCGCTCGGGATGAGCGTGACGCACTACTCCTGTCTCGAACTGCTGGCTCAGCGGCCGGGCTTGTCGAACTCCGAGCTGGCGCGTGGCGCGTTCGTGACGCGGCAGTCGATGAACGTGCTGCTTCAGGCCCTGGAGCGAGAGGGCCACGTGACCAGGCCCGCGCAGGCGCCCGTCGGGAAGGTGCTTCCCACGCGGCTCACGCCCCGTGGTCGACGGAGCCTGGAGAAGGCGACCGTGGCGGTCCGGTCCGTCGAGGTCAGAATGCTGGCCGGCCTGACCGAGGCCGAGCGGGCGGGCGCGTTCCGGAGTCTGCAGAGCATGATCCGCTCCCTGCGTGACGGCGACGGTGACGGCGACGGCGACGACGGCGCGTAGTCCGTTCCCCCGTCCGCGACTCGTCAGGCCCCGGCGGCGAGTGTCAGCCGAGAACGGGACACCCGTGCGAGCGGCACGCGCGTGACGGCGACCGGGGTGATGGCCGGTGCGGCGATCGGCCAGGAGGCGGCCTCGCCCGCCACCCGACCGCGCCGGTCCTCCGCGAAGACGAACAGCCGCAGGACCAGGAACCGGCCGGTCCCCGCGAGTCCGGAGGCGCCGAGGTAGACGATCTGCTCGGTGAGCACCCCGGGCGACGACTGCGCCAGGTGCAGGACGAGCACGGCGAGGGAGGTCATCGCGTAGGCGGCCGTGGCGGACCCGGCGGACTGCCAGTGCCGGCGCCATCCGGCCCGCTTCCCGGTCCCGAAGGTGAACAGCGCGTGCAGCTCGGTGCACAGGACGGTCGACGCGACGGTGATCACCGCGTTCGCCACGACCCAGGGCAGCGCCCCCGCCAGCAGCGCCACCGCACCACTCGAAAGAACCCCGACACCGCCGCCGCACACCACGAACCGCACGAAGGAGGCGAACGCCCCGGACCCGGAAGCGGCCTCGTCCACCGTCTCGGCGCTGGTGATGCTGCTCATGCTGCTTCCGATCTGCTCGTCCCGTGCGGCTAACGCATGTAAGGCTACGAGCGTAAGGCGATCGGGGCAAGAGGGAGCGCGTATAAGTTTTCATCCGTAAGGTAACGGCGTGGTGGGCCGCTGCGGATGTCGGCGACCGGTGCTCGGGCTGTCAGGTGGACGACAGGGTGATGTTCTCGTTGTGGCGGAGTGGGTTGTCCGGGTCCCGGGTGGCCTCGACCGCCTACGGCGCGCCCGGAGCGAGGGTGCGCAGTGTGCGCTCCACGTGGCCGTGGAAGTCGCCCTCGTTGTAGTCGGTGGTGGAGGCGGGAGCGGGGGCGGCGGACGCGGCCGTGAGTTCGGCGACGGCGCGGCCGACCAGGGCGGACCCGATGCCTGCGGGGCTGCCTGCGGGACTGGCGCAGGCGATGCGGGCGAGCGCGGTGGCCGCCGCCCACCGCACCAGCCGGTCCCCGCTGTCCAAGTGCGGGGCGAGGTCGGCGACTTGCGCGCTGGTGCCGACGAGGCCGACGGCGACCAGGGCGGTGGCCGCCGCGACAGGATCGTCCTCGCGCTCGACCAGGGCGAGCAGGCGCGGCAGCGTGACGGCCGAGGCTTCGGGGAACCAGGCGCTCAGATAGGCGATACGGGTACGCAGGCGGGGATCGCCGTCATCGAGCAGGGCCAGGAGCCCGGGCAACTCGGCGAGGACCGCGTCGTACGAGCACAGTGCCGTCCACCGTGCGTCGGGCGAGTCGCCGGCCGCCACCCGGTCGCGTACGTCCAGCAGTTGCCGGCGCTGTTGCTCGTCCGTCTCCGCGGCCAGCTGCTCGTCGTACCAGAGCAGCATCTTCTCCGGGGAGCCTTCGGACGCGGCCGCGCGCCAGGCCGCCGTGTCGATCCCGGTGGTGAGCCGGTACTCGTCGTGCCAGTCGACCGCGAGGCGGGTCAGCAGCCACATCGTCTCCTCGCGGGCGGCCGGCGGGCCGGCGACCGCGATCCGGGCGAGGAACGGCACCGCGGCCGGGGACGCCCGATACCGGCTGCCTTGATGGAAGATGTTGCTGAACAGGCTGCCGAACGCCTTCTTCCGTGCGGCCTCGTCCTCCCCGCATAACGCACGTATCTGGCCGGGAACGTCCTCGGCCGACCCGTACGCATGCGACAGACCCGCCCAGTCCACGTCGTCCAGACCGTCCGCCGGCGTCCCGCGCCCCATGATCATGGCGGCAGGATGCCATGCGGCTGTGACAGCGGCACATAGGCCCCACGCTGACGAGCGCGGATGCCCGGTGTTCGGTGCGCGCCCGGGATCGCGGCCCCGGACGCCCCGTCCGGCAACGTTCGTGCAGGTGCCGCAATGCGCCGGACCGGCCGCCGACGCGAGGCCCTGGAGTCGTTCGGGCGGCTGCTGTCCCCGACCGGAAGCGCTTCCGGCGGGCCCGCCGCCTGACCGCCGTCCGCCCTGTCCACCGTGCGGGCGTCGTCAGGACGCGTGCGGCGCCGGGCGAGGTTACCGTCGGCCGTATGGCCGGTGATCTTCGAGGCATGCGACGGTGCCTGCTCGGCGGGGCGGTGTTCGCCGTATGCATGGCCGGCACGACCCTGCCGACCCCCCTCTACGGCCTCTACCAGGAGAAGTTCGGTTTCTCCGAGCTCACCGTCACCGTCGTGTACTCCGTCTACGCCGTCGGAGTCATCGGGGTGCTGCTGCTCGCGGGCAACGCCTCGGACGCCCTGGGCAGGCGCCCGGTGCTCCTGTGCGGCCTGGGCTTCGCGGCCGCGAGCGCCGTCTGCTTCCTGTGCGCCACCGCGATGGGCTGGCTGTACGCGGGGCGGCTGCTGTCGGGTCTGTCCGCCGGTCTGTTCGCCGGGGCCGCCACCGCGTACGTGATGGAGCTGGCACCGCACGGCGGCGCCTCGCGTGCCACGTTCGTGGCGACCGCGGCGAACATGGGCGGGCTGGGCTGCGGTCCGCTGCTCGCCGGAGTGCTCGCGCAGTACGCCGACCGGCCGCTCCACCTGCCGTTCGCCGTCCATCTCGCCCTGGTGGCCTGCTCGGCCGTCGTCCTGCTGCGGCTTCCGGAGACGGTGCGGCAGCAGCGGCCACTGAGCACCGTACGGCCGCAACGGCCCGCTCTGCCGCCACGGGTCCGGGTGGTCTTCTGGCCGGCCGCGGCCGCCTCCTTCGTGGGGTTCGCGCTGTTCGGGGTGTTCACCTCGGTCAGCCCGGCCTTCCTCGCCCAGTCCCTGGACGTGCACAACCACGCGCTGATCGGACTGATCGTCGCGCTGGCCTTCTTCGCCTCGACCGGCGGGCAGTTGGCCGCCGGCCGGGTCGGCGTCGGCCGGTCGCTGCCCCTGGGCTGCGTCGCGCTCCTCGCCGGGCTGGCCCTGCTCGCGGGCGCGCTGCACTGGGACCTGCTGCCGCTGGTGGTGCTGAGCGCGATCGTCGGCGGGACCGGGCAGGGCCTGGCGTTCCGCGGGGCGCTGTCCGCGGTGGCCGAGGCGTCCGACGCGGACCGGCGAGCGGCCGTGATCTCGGCACTGTTCGTGGTGGCCTACGTGGGCATCTCGCTGCCGGTCATCGGCGTGGGGCTGCTGGCGGAACCGATCGGCCTGGAGAACGCCGGGCTGGTGTTCATCGCGTGCATGGCTCTCCTGGTGTCGATCGCGGGCGTCTACCTGCGCCGACGGCCGATGCCCGCGACGGAGGCCGGCGGAGCCGCCTGATCCCGGAGAGCCGGTCGGGTACGGCCCGGCCCGCTCGGCCTCGGCACCGCCGGCATGGCGGGGAACGAACGCGCACTCGCAGCACGGACCGGTCTCATCGGACCCCGGTCGCGAGACGCCGACGACCCCCGGGACGGGGGGGAGAGGGCGGGTGCCGGGTCCGTGGAGGGCCGGTGAAATACCTGTGGAAATGGTGTCGGTGGGGCCGTCTATGCTGCACCCCGAAGATCACGCGGGACCACGGGAGGGCGCGGCATGTTCGGCAAGCTGTTCGGCGGGGGTGCGGAAAGACCGGCGGCGGATCCGCACGCCCTTCCCGTCCCGCGGAGGCAGAAGCACGGCGTGTACACGCTGCGCGCACTCGGAGACGTACGGGTGCTCGCGCTGGTCGAGGCCGCCGACGCGGGTGACTGGGAGGCGGTCAAGGCGGCGCTGGCCCCCTTCGACCTCGGCCGCGACCACCTGGTCCTGGACGAGCTGGCCGGCTTGGACGGCGTGCAGGACTGGACCGGCCGGGCCGCCGAGGAGGACAAGGAGCACCGGGCGACGGCCCTGCTGATATCCGGGGCGCGCCACATCGACTGGGGCTGGGAGGCGCGCACCGCCGACCGCGCCGTGAACGTCTCGCAGGAGCAGTGGCGGATCTTCCACGAGCGGCTCGGCACCGCCGAGGAACAACTGCTCGCGGCAGCCGAGTTGCGGCCCGAATGGGTCACGCCGTGGAGCCTCCTGCTCACCTCCGGCCGTGGCATGTCCCTCGGCTCCGCCGTGAACGAGATCCGCCGCGACGCGGCCCTGCGCCGTGACCCGCTGGACCTGGAGACCCACATCGGGTGGGTGTCGCAGCTGCAGCCCCGCTGGGGCGGCGAGCCGGGCCAGGCACTGGCGTTCGCCCAGGAGGCGGCCGCCCGCGCCCCGCACGGCCACCGCCTCGGCTGCGTGATCGCCATGGCGTACATCGAGGAGTGGGTCGAGTCGGAGCGCGGGGACCACCTCGAAACCTCCGAGATCCAGGCGCAGCTGCGCGAAGCCGCGGACCACAGCATCCTCCACCCCGCCTACGTGCGGCGCCCGGGCTGGCAGCACGACTTCAGCATGTTCGCCATGGCCCTGTCGCTGGCCGGCGAACGCCACACGGTCAAACGCGTCTTCCGGACGCTGGACGGCGCCTACACCAAGTGGCCCTGGACCTACTTCGCGGAGCCCGAGAAGCATTTCACCCGCCACCACCGCCGCGCCTGAGCGCAGACCGGCCCCGATTCCCGCTCCGGCATCTGACGCCCCGGCATCCCCTGCCCCTCCCACCCCGGACTGCCCGATGACTCTGCCCGAAACCGCGTCGAACCCGGCCGGCGCCGACCGCACCTTCCAGGTGGACCTGCGCGGCCTCGTCGATCTCCTCTCCCACCACCTCTACTCCAGCCCCCGCGTCTACCTGCGCGAACTCCTGCAGAACGCCGTGGACGCGCTGACCGCCCGGCACACTCTCGAACAGCCCGCGCCCGCCGACGCCTTCGGCATCCGCCTGTACGCGAACGGTTCGGTGGTACGCGTCGAGGACGACGGCGTCGGTCTCACCGAGGACGACGTGCACGCCTTCCTCGCCACCATCGGCCGCAGCAGCAAGCGAGCCACGGAGGCCTCCGGGGACGAACCCGTCCGAGGCTGGGGGAGGATCACCGAGCAACGCGGGGACTTCATAGGCCAGTTCGGCATCGGCCTGCTCTCCTGCTTCCTGGTCGCGGACGAGATCCATGTACTGAGCCGCTCCGCCCGCACCCCCGACGCACCCGCCGTCGAATGGCGGGGACGCGGCGACGGCAGCTACACCGTCCGTACCCTGCCCGCGACCGCCCGCCCCCGGCCCGGCACCACCGTCACACTGACGCCGCGCGCCGACGCGGGGGAGTGGACCCGCCCGGCCCAGGTGCACGCGCTGGCACGGCAGTTCGGCTCCCTGCTGCGCCACCCGGTGACCTTCGACGACGGCACGGCCGGCGGCGGCGCGGGCGCGCCCGTCAACCCCGAGCCCGCCCCCTGGGCACGTACGTACCCCACCCCGGGAGCCCGCTCCCGCGCGCTGGCCGCGTACGGCAAGGAGGTCTTCGGGTTCACGCCGCTGGACACCATCGAACTGGACCTGCCGGCCGTGGGCCTGAAGGGCATCGCGTGCGTGCTGCCCGAGACGGTGCCGGCCGGACGCCGCAACGGCCACCGCGTGCACGTCAAGGGCATGCTGCTGTCCGAGCAGGCCGAGGAGATCCTGCCCGAGTGGGCGTTCTTCGTCCGCTGTGTCGTCGACGCCGAGAACCTGCGGCCGACGGCGTCCCGCGAGTCCCTGTACGAGGACGACACGCTCGCCGCCGTCCGTGACGCTCTCGCCGAGCGGCTGCGCGGGTGGATCGCCCGGGCCGCCGCCAGCGACCCGGACCTGCTCGCCCGCTTCCTCCACGCCCACCACCTGGCCGTGAAGTCGCTCGCGGTGCACGACGACGAGATCCTGCGGATGCTGCTGCCCTGGCTGCCGTTCGAGACCACCGACGGGCACACCACCCTCGACGAGTTCGCACGCACCCACCGCACCGTGCTCGTGACATCGAGCGTGGAGGAGTTCCGGCAGGTCGCCGCGATCGCCTCGGCCGCCGGACTCGGCGTCGTCAACGGCGGTTACACCTACGACCGCGAACTGGTCCACCGGCTGCCCGAGATCAGGCCCGGTGCCACCGTCGCCGACCTCGACCCGGAGACCCTCACCGCCCACCTCGACCCCGTCGACCGGGAGACGGAACTCGCCGCCGCGGCCTACCTCGCCCAGGCCCGCGACGCCCTCGCGGTCTTCGACTGCGACGTCGCGCTGCGCACCTTCCACCCGGCCTCCGCCCCCGCCCTCCTCGTCGACAGCCGTGAGGCCCGGCACGAGCGCACCCGCTCCCAGCTCGCCCGCGAGCAGGAGGGCGGCGTGTGGGGCGACATCCTCGGCGCCCTGCGCCAGGAGGCCCCACGGGCCCAGCTGATCCTCAACCAGCTCAACCCGCTGGTGCGCACCGCCGTCACCATCGGCGAACCCGAGCTGGCCCGCACCAGCGCCGAAGCCCTGTACGGGCAGGCGGCGATGTTGTCCCGGCGTCCGCTGAGGCCCGCCGAATCGAGCCTCATCAACCGCTCGTTCCTCGACCTGCTCGCCCACGCCCTCCGCAAGGACAGCTGACGATGCCCACCGCACCCCACCCCCAGAACACGGACGAGCTGTACCAGGCGCTCAAGGAGAACGACCGGCGCCCCTACGGCCGTACCCGCACCGTCACCGCCGAGGAAATCGTCGACGCCGCCGAGCGGTTCGACGATCCCGTCACACTCGTGCACGCGCTCCTCGAACTCCAGGAGGCGTACACCTACGGCTCCGAACCCAGGAAGTCGCCCGTCGTCTTCGCGCGTCTGCTCACGCTCTTCGACGAGCAGCCCGACGCCTTCGACGAGCGCCTGCGCCACATGCTGTTCTGGCGGTTCAAGTGGGTGGCCAACGCCCTGCGCGCGCTGCCCGAGATACCGCTGACCAGCCTGCGCCAGTGGCTGACGGAGATGCGCGCCCGCTACGAGAAGGCCGGCCTCGATCTCCAGCCCTACTACGGACAGGCCTACCAGCTCGCCGCCCACGTCGGCGAGGACACCGTCTCCGCGTACGAGCTGTGGGCGGCCCGCACCCGCACCCGGCTCAGTGACTGCGAGGCCTGCGAGATCTGCGAGCGCGCCCTGTTCCATCTCGCGGCGGGTGACGACGAGCGGGCGCTGCGCGCCTGGGAACCCGTCCTGGCCGGGAAGGAGTCCTGCCAGGAGGAGCCGGCCCGCTCCCTGTCGTACGCGCTGCTGCCCCTGCTGCGCACCGGCGGCGCCGACCGGGCACGCGAACTGCACCTCGCCGGGTACCGCGGCTGCCGCCGCAACCCGTCGATGGCCGGGGAGGTCGGCCGGCACCTGGAGTTCTGCGCGCTGACCGGCAACGAGGCCCGCGGCCTGGAGCTGCTGTCCGAGAACCGGAACCTGTTCGACGAGGTCGAATCACCGCTGGACCAGCTCGACTTCCTGACCGGAGCGGAAGTCCTCCTCCAGCGCGTCGGACTCCTCGGCCACGACGAACTGCCCGCCGCCGGATACGCGGGCCGCACCTGGATGGTGGCCGGCCTGCGCGCCGAGGTGAAGGGCCGTGCCGACGACCTCGCCGCCCGCTTCGACGCCCGCAACGGAACCACGGCCCACACCGACCGTCGCCGGTCCCGGCTCGGCCGTGCCCCGCTCCTGGAATCGCTGGAACTGACCCTGCGCTCCCGCAGCCTGGACGACGTGGCCGCGACGGCCTCGGCGGCCCCGGTGGCCGCGCCCGTCGCGGCCACCGCCCGTACGGTCGCCGCCGTCCCCGACTCGCTGCCCGAACTCATCCTGCGCGCGAGGGAGTTGGAGGAGCAGGGGCATCCGGACGTGGTGGCCTGCTGGGCGCGGCTGCGTACGCTCACCGCGTCCCGGGACTACGTCCACCCCGACGACCCGGCCGTGGGCCCGCTCGTACAGCTGCGCGCGGACCTGCTGGCCGACGAGGCGGGCCGGGCGGGCGAGAAGGACGAGTTCGCCGACGCCGCCGACCTCCACGAGGAGGCCGCGGCTCTGTACGAGGACGCCGGAGCGCCGGGCCATGCCGCGCTCGCCCGCGCCGGCGCCCTGCTCGCCACCGCCGGGACCCCCGCACCGGCCCCCGACGCGCCGGACGACGGATCGGCCGCGACGGCCGCCGAGGCGGCCGAGGCGAAGGCCGCCGCCCTGACCGCCGCCCACGCCTCCATGGTCCGCCTGTACGAGGAGACCCCCGGCCTCGCTCCCTACCAGGAAGCACGCCTGCTGCGGATGCGGGCGACCGCGCTCGGCCTGCGCCTGCAGACCTCGGGCAGCGAGGAGCACGTCGCGCCGGTCTTCGCCGAGGCGGAGCTGCTGCACGAGTTCGCCGTCCGGCACGACATCGCCGGGCAGATCTCCGGCGCCCTGCTGCTGCGGGCCAGCACCCACGCCCTCGCCGGCGACCTGCCCGCCGCGGTCACCGGGATCGACGCCACCCTCGACCGGCTCAAGGCACACGGTCCCGCCTGGCACCTGCCGCGCACGCTCGGCCTGCGCGGCCGGCTCCAACTCGGCCTCCGGGACGCCGAGAGCGCCTGTGCGGACCTCACCGAGGGCCTGCGACTGGCCGCCGACTGGCCGGCCGACGCGATCGACACCAGCCGCCTCCACGCTGATCTGGCCGAAGCCTGCATGCGCCTGGGCCGCCCCGACGAGGCACTGCGGCACCTGACACGCTCGGCCGAGGTGGACCTGCGCCGCGGCAGCCGCACGGACGCGTTCTGCGCGTACGGCAACGCGGCCCAGCTCAGCCTCGACCTGGGCCGCGTCGAGGACTGCATCGCGCTGGTCGACTCCCTGCTGGCCGAACCTGATGTCGTCGCCGGAGAGATGAACGACCGGATCGTGGCGCAGCTGCGCCTGACCCGCGCCCGCGCGCTGCACGCGGGGGAGGACCTCAAGGCGGCCACGGCGGAGTTCGTCGCCCTCGCGGCGGAGTCGGCCGACTGGGACGACGATCTGGGGAGCCACGCCATGATCGCCGCGGAGACGGCCGCACTCCTCGGTGAGTCCGGCGAGTTCGGCCGGGCCCGCGAGGCGGCGGACCAGGCACTCGCCGCCCACGCCCGGGTCCCGCGCTACGAGCAGCTCAGCAACTGCCTGCGCGAACTGGCCCGCCTCCGGGCCCAGCAGCAGGGTGCGGACGGCCTGGCCGACGCCCTCGCCCTCCTCTCCGACGCGGGCCGCGTCGCCGACGAGGCCCGCGTCGCCGAGTACGAGGCACGCGGCCGCTCCCTGGACTCCGCCCTGGCGTACGAACACGGGCGGGTCAACGCCTACGCCGGTGAGTACGAGGCCGCCCTGACCGCCCTGGACAAGGCCCTCACCCTGCTCGGCGAGCGCGGACCGGAGCGGGACGGCACGGCGGAGTGGGCCGAGGAGTGGGCCGAGTGCGTCCGCCTCGCGGCCGCCGTGGAGGGCATCTACCTGGAACGCCCCGCCCTGGCCCTGACCCGCCTCGACACGGCGATCTCCCGCCTGACCACCTCGGGCCACACGGAGGAGGCCGAACAACTGCTCTCCCTGGCGAACCGGCTTCGGGACGAGGAGTGAGGGGGCGACAGGTGACCGCTGCGCGAAGGCAGTTGGGGTCGGTGGCACTGCTGGTGGGCCGGAGACGGCGCCTGCTACTTTGCGGTGAACGCCGCACCCCGCCTCGGCAGGCGCGGGCACCGGGCATCTAGCGGTGACGCTCAGCGCCTGTCGGGCTGACCTGGCCGGACGTCGAACACCTACGGCTGGGGGCTTGGTGTCGAAGGCACGACTGGCGCTGTGGCCTCTGATCGTGTTCCTTCCAGGCTTCGCCGCGCTGTGGGTCTTCTGGCACGTCGCGGAGCGGGGGCGGCCCGGCCTTCCCGGCCTCTTCGAATTCCGCAGTGCCACATGGGGCGACGGAATTCTCCTGCCGCTCCTCGCCCTCTGCCTGCGCGTGATGACAGAACGGCTGCGACCGGCGGGAGGGATCGTCCACCGTGGGAGGACCGTGACGGCGGGCGCTCTCACAGGGGCGGCCGTCGGCGTGTCCGTGATCGTCACCTGGTTCGTCGAGGACCGGCCGGCGCTCAACTGGACGATGCAGAAGCCTCATTCCTTCACAGCGGCCGGGACGTGGCACGCGGTGTTCCTCGTCGCGGCGTGCGCGTTCTTCGCCTGGCTGGTGACCGACCTGGCACTGCACCTGCGGCACAGCGACGAGGCCGCCGTCAGACGGTCGCTCTCGTCGTCCTGGGCGGCCGTGGCCCTCGCGTGCACGGCGGGATACGCCTCATTCGGCATCTCCGACGCACTGGGCTCGGGCGGGAGCGTAGGCGGGACGACGTCCCTCGTGATGCTGGTGGGCGCCGCGGTCCTGGTGGGCTGTGCCATGTTCTTCGTCCCCGGGGGATTCCATCCTCGATACGTCGATGTGTTGCTCACCTCGTCGATCCTCACCGTGTGTCTGATCGTCTTCGTCGACGCCCGTCCGCACGTGGAAGCACTGACCTACGCCGCGCTCGTCAGTGCCATGGCCTGTGCGGTCGGACTGGCGGGGACGAAGACGGTCGGCGCGAGCATCTCCGCCGTGGAGACGCTGGGGGTGTGCGGGCTCTTCGGGCTGGTGACCGTGTTCGTCTCGACGATCCAGTCCGCCACCCTCTGGACGGTGTTCGCGTCCCCTCTGCTGGCCGTCGCGGGCGCCGTCGCTCTGCGGTGGCTCCGCTCGAAGGTCACTCGTCCGCCGTCCCAGGCGCCCATCACCGGTCAGTACCTCACGGGCGCCGGGATCGCCGCCTGTCTGCTGGCGGCTTCCACCTTCGGTGCGTGGCTGGGGGAGCGGGAGAACTACGAGATCACCGGTGGGTTCGTCCTCACCATCGTGGGCGCGGTACTCGGCGGCGCCTTCTTCCAGTACTTCAAGTCCGACTTCGAAGAACTCATGGCCGTCGAGGGCGATCCTGCTCTCCGTTCCGCGGGTCGACTGCCAGGCGCCGCACAGCGGGACGTGGCCACGCGAGTCTGGATCAGGCTCGCCGGTTTCACCGTGGCAGCGTTCTCGGGAATTCTCGTACTGACGATCTCCCTCGCTCCTTCGCTGGGCTGGCACGCGGGGCGGGCACCGATCGGCTGGCGCACGGTGGCGGTGGTCGCCGCTGCCGCCGCCGTCTGCGTGGTCCTCGCAGCCGGGGCGCTGGGAGCCGCGTGGCGGACACACACCGAAGGGGAGCCCAGGACCGTACCGGTGCGCGGGGACGCCCCGGCGTGGTCGTGCGCAGCCTGTGGGCTGTTGGTGTGCGTCGCTGCGGCACTGGAGGTCCGGCGGGGCGGTGCCGTCAACGTGCCGGCGGTGGTGCAGTCGATCGTCATGGCGCTCTTTGCCGCCGAGGCGATCTGCGGCAACGGGATGTGGCTGCATTTCACGCGGCTGAGACCGAGTTCCCGCTGTGCCCTCGCGACGGTGGTGCCGGCCGTCGGACTGAGCATCTACTGGTCCCTGACGTGTCTCATCCGCCCGGAGGGAGCCGGAGCGGGCCTGGGCCCGTCGTTGTTCGCGTGGTTCTGTGCCGCGCTCTCGGTCCTCGCTCTGGTCGCGTCCACCACCGCGGCCGTCTATGTGGCAGGCGGGCGGCCCTACCAGACGGACTACCCTCCACTGAAATGCGCTGTTCAGGACATCTTCCTGCTCACCATTCTCTGGCTGGCCCTCGGGTGGGCCCCGCACACCGTGCTGACGCATGTTCCGGAGACCGCCCCGGAGCGATGGGCGGCGATCGGGACCATCCTTGCCGGCTTCATGCTCACCTTCTGCCCGCCGTTCCTGTGGGCCATCGAAAGCAACGACACGCACGTGTGCAGGCAGCGGCGGATCCGGGGCGCGACGGAAGCACCCGCTCACGGCCCGGCTTTCGCCGACGCGTCCATCCAGCGCATCGCCGGTCTGCCCGGAAGAATGCGGAGTTACCGCCGAGCCGTGGCGAACGGTGAAGGCATATCCGAAGAGGACCGGACCGCCGACCACTTCATCGTCCGGCTGAGCGGCCACACCGCGGTACAGAACGCACTCGCCCTCTCGATCGCGTGCATCTCTCTGGTCGGAGCCGTCGGCATCACGTCCGGTTTCACGGCCCCGCCCTACCGGCCGCCCACCGCGTAACACCGCCGTAGGTTCCTTCGGTGACCCGGCCGGGTGACAGCAGCCTCCCTGAACGTCCCGTTCTCCGCGACGACCTGTCCGAACCGGGGACCGGACGTGGTGACGCTCCCCAATTGGCCTCAGCCGGTTCCAGGAACGTCTCAGAAGTGTCACCGGGTGACCCGGGGCGCAGGGGCATCCCGTGTCTCGGGTGTTAGGCCGCGGACACACCCGCGGTGACATCCACGGGGAGGCAGAACCTCATGAACAGCAAGCGTTTCGCGCTGATCGCCACGGCCGCCATGACCAGCGCCCTGATGCTGACCGCCTGCAACGGCGACGACATCGACGCGGGCGGGGCCCACGCGTCGGCGGGCGGGCACGCGTCGGCGGACTCGGCTCAGGCCGCGGGGGCGATCGGCCGGTACGGCAAGGACGCGGCCGGGGCGACGTTCTTCGCCTCGGCCCTCACCGGCGACAACGAGGTGCCCGTGGAGGGCAAGCCGGCGGTCGGTGACAAGGACGGCCGCGCCGTGGCGTTCATGCGCGTCCAGGGCCAGGACGTCTCCTTCGCGTTGGCGTGGAGCGGTACGGCCACTCCGACCCTGGCACACCTGCACCAGGGCGGGCGCGGAGTCAACGGCGACGTGAAGATCCCGTTCTTCACCGAGAAGCTCAAGGACGGCACCAAGCACGTCTACGGCACCGTGAAGGTACGGGACGCCGCGCTGCTGCGTGACATCAAGGCACACCCCGAGAAGTTCTACTTCAACCTGCACACCGGTGAGTTCCCCGGCGGCGCCGTCCGCGGCCAGGCGTTCGCCCTCCCCGGCAGCGTCAATCTGCCGGACACGATCCGGGACTCGGCCCTGCGCGGTGTCGTCAAGGGATCCCAGGTCTACGCCTGCACCGAGCAGCCCGACGGCACCTACGCCTTCACCCAGGACAACGTCGAAGCCACCCTCCAGGGCGACATCGACCACACCTTCGCCAAGCCCGGCCCCGCGGGGCCCCCGCAGTGGATCGCCCCTGACGGTTCCTCCGTCACGGGCAGCGTCGTCAACAAGTTCGACAACGGTGAGGGCAACATCCCCGAACTCGTCCTGAAGGCGACGCGGACGGGCGCGGACAAGGGGCTGCTGGCCAAGACCCGGACGGTCCTGCGGCTCAACACCGAGGGCGGGGTGGCACCCGCCGGCAACTGCGACGCCGGTACCCACCCCACGGCCAAGGTGCCCTACACCGCCGACTATCTCTTCCTCGCCACCCAGTGACACCTCGGGGTGAGGTGCCGCGTACGGACGAAGCGAGGAAGGCCATGAACACGTACAACCGAACACGCAGTCACGCGCACAACCGGAGAACCGGGTTCGCCGCGGGAGCCGTGGCGCTGGCGCTGGCACTGTCCGCCTGCGGCGCGGACCGGCCGGGCGAGGGCGATGCCGCGCGGGCGGCCGGGGCGGAGCCGTCGGCGAAGATCACGCTGGAGGTGGTCGAGGAACCGGCTGTGCCCCTGCGTTCCGACGACTCGTACGCCGCGGCTCCGGACGGCACGGAGGCGGGTGCGGGGCGGCCCGCCCTGGGGGTTCTGAACAGTCCCGGGCTCGGCCGGGTGCTGCAGGACAGGAACGGCCGGACGCTGTATCTGTTCACGAAGGACACGCCGTGGCCGATGAAGACGGCCTGTGACGCCGAGTGCCTGGAGAAGTGGACGCCCAGCGAGCCCGTCACGGCGGCGGACGCGAAGGCCGCGGGGCTCGATCCCCAGGTCCTGTTCCCGTTCACCACGCCGGACGGTGGCAGGCAGGAGTCCTTCAACTGCTGGCCCGCGTACACCTTCAAGGGTGACAAGAGGCCCGGGGACACGAACGGACAGGGCGTGGGAGGGGTGTGGTTCGCGATCAAGGCGGACATCCCCCGGAGCGACCGCGGAAGGACCGTGCCCGCGGCGAAGGGATGAGGACGGCCGTGCCCGCGGCGAAGGGATGAGGGCGAGGGAATCCTCGGGTGACAGGTGGGGCCTCGTGCGTCGCAGAGGCCCCACGAGTCGGGCAAAGGTGCAGGTCGGCGGATGGTGACGGCCGTGGTGGCCCGCTCGTCACTCTTTCGGCACTGGCCGCTGCCTACGGTCGGTCCCGAATCCAGATACCTCCCCGCGTGCTACCGCGACCGGACAGTCCCCCGCCTGTCCGGACGGAGCACCGGTGCGACAGAGAACCGGGAACAAGTCACCATGACGCTACTCGCGGGCATCGCTCCATCGACCACCTCCGCGGCTCCCGACGCCGTGGACGACCTGGTGGAGCAGCACAGAGACGCACTCCACGCCTACGCGCACAGGCTGCTCTCGGACCACCACCTCGCCGAGGACATAGTCCAGGAGACGTTCATCAGGGCATGGCGTCATACGGACAGACTCCTCAACCGGGAAGGGTCCGTACGCGGCTGGCTGTTCAAGGTCGCGCGGAACCTGATCATCGACCGGTCGCGGAGTGCCTACGCGCGGCACGAGACGGTGACCACCGACAGCGGGGACCCGGCCCAGGACGACCACACCGAACCGGCGCACGCGTCCATGGAAGCCGTCTCCCTGCTGCGGAACGTCTCGGCCGAGCATCGGAAGGTGCTCGTCTACCTCTACATCTACGGATGCAGCGTCGAGGAGACCGCACGCATCCTGGGCGTGCCGTCGGGCACGGTGAGGTCACGTCGCCACCTGGCACTCCGCGCCCTGCGCAACCGCCGCTCGTCGCTGGGGTACTGACCCCGTCGTCGCCGGGTACCGACCCCGTCCGGCGCCGGGGTACCGACCCCGTCGCTCCCCTGTACGTACTGAAGGGCCCCACTGGTCGCAGTGGGGCCCTTCGGCATGTGCGCCCCTCGTGTGCGCCCTTCGTGGGCGTCCCTCGCGAGCCGGACGTGACCGAGGAGCGCGTTTTCTTCTCGACTGGCCGCAAATGGCCATGTCTGGCGTCCACTCGACCGCGTCCCGCACAGTGTGGGGCGCGGTCGCCCGCAGGTGACCCACGGGGTCGGGAAGGCCGCCCGATGTCGCGTTCGTGTACGGAGTGTCTCCGCTCTGTCGCCGCCGTGCCACGCGGCGGCAACCGGGTGAGGGCTTCAGGATCATGCCCCGTACCAGCGCACGAGCGGCGCACTTCACGCCCTCGACCGGACCAGCACTCGTGTCACTCGCAGCACTCGTAGGGAGAACCAGAAGTGAGCCCCGAGAACCAGCCCACGGCGGACGTCGCACTGCGTTTCGCGGTGCTCGGGCCCCTCAGGGCCTGGCGGCACACGACGGAACTCAGCCTGGGGCCGCCGAAGCAGCGGTCGCTGCTGGCACTGCTCCTGGTGCAGGCCGACCGGCCGGTACCGCTGCACCAGATAGTCGACGCCTTATGGGACGACGATCCGCCGGAGCACGCGGTCAACGTCGTCCACCGGCACGTCGGCGCACTCCGGAGACTGCTCGAACCGGAGCTGACCCAGAGAACCCGGGCCCGCGTCCTGGTGCGCGCGGCGGGCGGCTACCGGCTGAACACCGCGGACGAGGCACTGGACCTTCAGAGGTTCCGCACGCTGCGCGACGCCGCGCAGACCGCCTCGGCCGCCGGGCGGCCGGCGGAAGCCACCGGCCTGTTCGTCCGGGCGCTCTCCCTGCGGCTCGGCCACACCGCGGCCGGACTTCCCCGTACGGCGTACTCCCACTCGGTGTTCGCCGGAGTCGACGCCGAGTGTCTGCACGCGGCCAGGGACGCCGCCGACGCGGCGCTGGCCGCGGGACTCACGTCCAGGGTGCTCCCGCTGGTCAGGCAGGCGGCCGAGAGCGACCCCCTGAACGAGTGCCTCCAGGCGCGGCTCATCCTCGTCCTCGCCGCCGAGGGCCTGGCGGCCCAGGCCCTGGACCACTACCAGGTCGTCCGGTCCCGGCTCACGAGTGAGCTGGGCGTCGATCCCGGCCCCGAACTGCGTGACGCCCAGATCCGCGTACTGCGCGGCACCGTCGCACCGGCGAGGACCTTCCGCTCCGAAGGCTCCGCGGACCTCGAAGACTCCGGCGGCTTCGGCGGCTTGGGCGATACGAAGGTCGCGTACGCCGCCGGTGGGTCATCCCCAGGGGCCTCCACGGGGGCCTCCCCTGGGGTGCGACCCGCCCAACTACCCGCAGACCTGCACACGTTCACCGGCAGGAAGCCCGAACTGGACTGGCTGCGCGACCTGTTGCCGGCCGACGGCGGCACGCCGACAGCCGTCGTCATCAGCGCGATCGGCGGTGCGCCGGGCGTGGGGAAGACCACGCTCGCCCTGCACTGGGCCCACCGCAACGCCCGCCACTTCCCCGACGGACAGCTGTACGTCAACCTGCGCGGATACGACCCGGCAGGCGTCGCGCTCAGCGCGTCGACCGCGATCTGCTACTTCCTGGAGGCACTCGGCGTACCGGCGGAGGACATCCCGCCGAGCCTCGACGGCCAGGCCGCCCTGTACCGCAGCGTGCTGGCCGGACGGCGCGTCCTGGTGGTCCTGGACAACGCCCGCAACGCCGAACAGGTACGCCCGCTGCTGCCGGGAACACCGACGTGCCTCACGGTGATCACCAGCCGGGAGCAGATGCCCGGACTCGTCGCCGCCAACGGAGCGCGTTCCCTGCGGCTGGACATCCTCACCGTCGCCGAGTCCATCGAGTTCATGTCGAAACGGCTGGGCGCCGCGCGCGTCGCGGCCGACCGGCCGGCGGCGATCGACATCGCCGAGCAGTGCGGCCGGCTGCCCCTGGCCCTGGCGATCGTGTGCGCGCGTGCGGAGGGCCATCCTTCCGCACCGCTCGCGGACATCGCCGCGGAGCTCGCGGAGAGCCGCGACGACCTCGGTGTCTTCGCCGTGGGGGATCCGGCCACCGACACGCGCTCGGTCTTCTCCTGGTCGTACCGCACACTGACCCCGGAGGCGGCCCGCCTCTTCCGGCTGCTGTGGATGTGCCCGCCCCACGGCGTCTCCCTGCAGGCCGTGGCGAGCCTCGCGAGGCTGACGACCGCACAGACGCGTCCGGTGCTGTCCGAGCTCACCCGGGCCAGCCTGTGGACCGAACCCGCGCCCGGTCTCTACGGCTCCCACGAGTTGCTGCGGACCTTCAGCCAGGAGCTCTCCCTGGCCGAGGACTCCGCCGACGCCCGCGAGGACGCCCGTGCCCGGCTCTTCGACCACTACCTGCACAGCGCGCGCGGCGCGGCCACTCTGCTGTACACGCATCGCGAACCTCTCTCACTGCCCCCGGCCGCCCCCGGTGCGCAGGTCATCGCGTTCACGGACACGGACAGCGCGGCGAAGTGGCTCGTCCGGGAGATGCCGGCGCTGGAGGCGGTGATCACCAGGGACAGCGGTCAGGGCACCGGTGCGCACGCCTGGCGGATGGCGGCGACCCTCGAACTCGTCCTCGACCGGCGAGGACGCCGTGAGGAGCAGATCGAACTGCACACCACGGCGCTCGCCGGCGCGCAGCGACTCGGGGAGCGGCTGGGCGAGGCCCACATGCATCGGGTGCTCGGCTTCGCCCACGTCAGGACGAACGACCACGAGCGGGGTGCCGCGCACCTGGAACGGGCGCTGGAGCTGTTCACCGAGAGGGGAGACGTCCCCTTCACCGCGCTGACGCACCGCTACCTGGCGTTCCTGGCGAACGCCCGGCAGGACCACCGCGAGGCCCTGGCGCAGTACAAGATCGCCTGCTCCCTCTACACGAGCACGCGGGCCTACGTCGGCATCGCGAGCGTCACCAACGAGGTGGCCTGGACGCGCCTTCTCCTGCACGAGTACGAGGAGGCGCTGGGGGACTGCCGCCGCGCGGTCCGCATCGCGAACAGGTCGGGCAACAGGAACATCGAGGCGGCGGCCTGGGACACCATGGGCGTCGCACACCACCGCCTCGGACAGCACGACGAGGCCCTGGAGGCCTTCGACCAGGCGCTCACCCACTACCGCGACCTCAACGACGCCTCGCTGATCGCCGACACCCTCATCCACCGGGGCGAAGCACTCGCCGTCACCTCCCCGCAGGAGGCCCGCCGGGCATGGAACGAGGCACTCGGCATCCTCGACACCCTCGGCCACACGGAGGCCGACAGACTGCGCGAGCTGCTGGAGGAACACGACGGGGATCCCGCAAGGAACGGGCCGGTGACCATCAACATCTGAGACCGGCCCGGCCTCCTCCGCTCCGAGGCCACCGGCACCTCACGTACCGCCGTCTTTCACACAGGCGCCACGCGGCCCTTCCCTGACGTTTGTTGCGCTTGGAACACTCGCTTCGCGCACGTTTCGGGTGTGCGCAGGTCCGTCCGTCAGTCGCACCCGTACCCGTCAGGACGAGAGGTCACCCAGTCATGACCGAAGTGAATAGGCGCCGTTTCCTGCAACTCGCAGGCGGCACCGCGGCGTTCACCGCGCTGTCGGAGAGCATCGCCAAGGCCGCCGCGATCCCCGCGGGCTATCACCGCGGGACCATCGAGGATGTCGAGCACGTCGTCGTCCTGATGCAGGAGAACCGTTCCTTCGACCACTACTTCGGTGCGTTGCGGGGGGTCCGCGGTTTCGGCGATCCGCACCCGGTCGCGCTCGACAACGGCAAGTCCGTGTGGCACCAGTCCGACGGCACCAAGGACCTGCTGCCCTTCCACCCGGAGGCCGACGACCTCGGCATGCAGTTCCTGGAGGGCCTGCCGCACAGCTGGCCCGACGGGCACGCCGCCTACAACGGGGGCAAGTACGACAAGTGGGTCCCCGCGAAGGGCGCCACGACCATGGCGTACCTGACCCGCGAGGACATCCCGTTCCACTACGCGCTCGCCGACACCTTCACCGTCTGCGACGCGTACCACTGCTCGTTCATCGGCTCCACCGACCCGAACCGCTACTACATGTGGACGGGCTTCACGGGGAACGACGGCAAGGGCGGCGGGCCGGTGCTCGGCAACGACGAGCTCGGCTACGACTGGACGACCTACCCCGAGCGGCTGGAGGAGGCCGGGATCTCCTGGAAGGTCTACCAGGACATCGGCGACGGCCTGGACGCGGCCGGCTCCTGGGGCTGGATCTCGGACGCCTACCGCGGGAACTACGGCGACAACTCGCTGCTCTACTTCAACAAGTACCGCAACGCCAAGGCCGGCGACCCTCTCTTCGACAAGGCCCGCACCGGCACCGACGCCCGCAAGGGCGAGGGCTACTTCGAGCAGCTGCGCGCCGACGTCGTGGGCGGAAAGCTGCCGCAGGTCTCCTGGATCGCCGCCCCCGAGGCGTTCTCCGAGCACTCCAACTGGCCCTCCAACTACGGCGCCTGGTACATCTCCCAGGTCCTGGAGGCGCTCACCGCCGACCCCGCGGTGTGGGCGAAGACGGCCCTGTTCATCACGTACGACGAGAACGACGGCTTCTTCGACCACCTGGTCCCGCCGCTGCCGCCGGCCTCGGCCGCCCGGGGCAGGTCCACCGTCGACGTCGGCCCGGACCTCTTCGCGGGCAGCTCGAAGTACGTCGCCGGACCCTACGGTCTCGGCCCGCGGGTGCCGATGCTCGTCGTCTCGCCCTGGAGCAAGGGCGGTTACGTCTGCTCCGAGACCCTCGACCACACCTCGATCGTCCGGTTCCTGGAGCGCCGCTTCGGAGTCGAGGAGCCCAACATCTCGCCCTGGCGCCGGGCCATCTGCGGCGACCTGACCTCCGCGTTCGACTTCTCCCGCAAGGACGGCAAGCCCGCCCACCTCCCGGACACCGACGCGTACGAGCCGCCGGACAAGGACCGGCACCCGGACTACAAGCCCACCCCGCCCGCCGACCCGAAGCTGCCCCGGCAGGAGCGCGGTCTGCGGCCCGCCCGTCCGCTGCGGTACGCACCCTGGATCGACGGCTCGGCCGACGCGAAGGCCGGGAAGTTCACGCTGACCTTCGCCTCGGGCAAGAAGGCCGGCGCCTCCTTCCACGTGACCTCCGCGAACCGCGCCGACGGCCCCTGGATGTACACCACCGAGGCGGGCAAGAGCGTCTCGGACACCTGGAACTCCGCGTACTCGAACGGCTCGTACGACCTGACCGTGCACGGGCCCAACGGTTTCGTCCGCGTCTTCAAGGGCCCCGGCAAGAGCGCGGGACCCGAGGTCACCGCCCGCCACGACGGGGACGACATCGGGCTGACCCTCACCAACAAGGGCGCCCGCACGGTGAACCTGAAGCTCACCGACGGCTACGGCGGCAGGCCCAGGTCGTTCAAGGTGCGGCCCGGCGCGACCGTGAAGCACACCGTGGACCTGCGGGCGAGCAGGCGCTGGTACGACCTCACCGTCGTCTCCGACGCGGACACCTCGTTCCTGCGCCGGTTCGCCGGGCATGTCGAGAACGGCCGGGCGGGCGTCAGCGACCCGGCGATCGCGACGGCTTAGGAGAGACCGCCGGGAGAGCAGGGACAGGAGAGGTGGTACGGGTGAGGCGACAGTGCACGGGAGATGCGATGAGTACCACATGGGACGGACTGGTCATGTACCTGCGGGACCGCGGTAGTGTGCCCCGGTGACCACGCATTCGAACACAGTTGCAGGTTGGTATCCGGATCCGCAGGGCGCGCCCCAGACCCTGAGGTACTGGGACGGAACCCAGTGGACCGAGCACACGAACCAGGACCAGCAGCAGGCGCAGCCTGCCCAGCAGGTGCCGGCGCCCGCGGGCGCCGATCCGCGCGTCCAGCAGCAGGTGCAGCAGCGGGCCGGTGTCGCGCCGAACTCGGCCGGTGGCGGGACCCTGTTCACCGAGCCGGTCCTGGTGGTGAACCAGAAGGCCAAGCTGATCGAGCTGACCAACGAGTACAAGGTCATGGACCAGCAGGGCAACCAGCTCGGCTCGGTCGTCCAGGTCGGGCAGAACGCGCTGAAGAAGATATTGCGCTTCGTCGCCAGCATCGACCAGTTCATGACGCACAAGCTGGAGATCCGTGACGCGTACGGTCAGCCGCAACTGCTGCTGACCCGGCCCCGCAAGTTCCTGAAGTCCCGGGTGCTCGTGGCGCGTCCGGACGGTTCGCCGATCGGTGAGATCGCCCAGCAGAACATGTTCGGGAAGATCAACTTCGCGATCAAGGTCGATGGTCAGCAGGTCGGCGCGATCAAGGCGGAGAACTGGCGTGCCTGGAACTTCGCGATCGTCGACCACACCGACACCGAGGTCGCCCGGATCACCAAGACCTGGGAAGGTCTCGCGAAGACGATGTTCACCACTGCGGACAACTACGTCCTGCAGATCCACTTCCAGCTTCCCGAGCCCCTGCTGAGCCTCGTGATCGCGACGGCGCTCACCGTCGACACGGCGCTCAAGCAGGACTCGCGCGGCCTGGGCTGAGCCACCGGTACACATGAGGAGGGCGGTCGCGGATCTCCGCGACCGCCCTCCTCATGTCCGTTCGGGGCGGTTCTACAGCGAGGTGAGATGCCCCGGCTTCGGCTGCCGCGGCAGCAGCGAGCGCTCGTACGCTGCCGATTCGGCCTCCAGCGCGAGGACCGCCGCCACGGGATGCGGCTCCTCCTCCACCGCCGGAGGCACGGGCACGGGTACGGGCGCCGGCACGGGATCAGGCGTGGAACGCGAGAGCGTCACCACGCCCCAGGCCGAGACCGCCGCCCCGGCCCCCGCCAGGAGCAGCCCCGCCACCCCGCCCTGCAGCCGCTCGCCGAGGAGCGAGAGGCCGATCACCGCGGCGGCGATCGGATTGGCCAGCGTCACCACGGCCAGCGGCGCGCCGAGCCCGCCCTTGTAGGCGGTCTGCGACAGCAGCAGTCCGCCCGCGGCGAAGGCCGCGACCAGCACGGCCACCACGATCACCTGTCCGCCGAGCAGCGGACCCGAGCGGTCCGTAGCGGCGACCGTCACGGTCTGCGTGAGCGCCGAGGCGACACCCGAGGCGAAACCGGACGCGGACGCGTGCCGGAGCCCGGGACGGGCGCCCGGCCGGGCCAGGAAGCCGATCAGGGTCGCGGTGGCGCCCGCCACGGCCAGCGCCTGCGGGACGCTCAGCACGTCGTCGGGCGCGGGCCCGGACGCCGTCACGAGTACGGCGGAGAGCCCGATCAGCGTCAGGGCCGTACCGCGCCACTCGACCGTGCTGACCCGCCGCCCCGCCAGGCGCGCGCCCAGCGGCACCGCGGCGACGAGTGTGAGCGCGCCGAGCGGCTGGACGAGGGTGAGGGTCCCGTACTTGAGGGCGGCCACGTGCAGCAGCGCGGCACCCGCGTTGAGGCCGACCGACCACCACCAGGCGCTGTCGCCCAGCAGGCGCAGCACTCCGGAGTCCCCGGTCCGGGACGCCAGCCGTTCCTGCGCCACCGCGGCGGCCGCGTACGCGACGGCGGAGAACAGCGACAGGACGACGGCGAGGAGGGTCGCGCTCATCGCCGCGCTCCCACGAGGCCGGACGCTTCCGGCACGTCCGGAGCATGCGGTACGCCGGATGCCGGGCCGCCCGACGCGAGCGGTACGGGGCTGTCGGCGTCCCCGGCCTCCCGGTCGGGTTCGGCGGTCGCCGGTGCCCCGCGGGGCGGGCGGACGACGGCGAGGACGATGCCGAGGATCGCGGCCGCCACGATCGCGTCGAGCCAGTAGTGGTTGGCCGTCCCGACTATCACCGCCAGCGTCAGCAGCGGGTGCAGCAGCCACAGCCACCGCCACCGGGACCGGGTCGCCGCGATGAGGCCGATCGCCACCATCAGGGCCCAGCCGAAGTGCAGCGAGGGCATCGCCGCGAACTGGTTCGAGAGGGAGTCGGTCTCGGGGGAGGCGCCGTACACCGTGGGCCCGTACACCTGCCCGGTGTCGACGAGGCCCGTCGCTGCGAGCATCCGCGGCGGTGCGAGCGGGAATGTGAGATGCACCACCAGGGCTGCGGCGGTGACCGCGGCGAGGACCCGCCGGGCCCACCTGTAGTGCCCCGGACGCCGCAGGTACAGCCAGATAAGGAAGGCCGCCGTGGCGGGGAAGTGCACTGTCGCGTAATAGGTGTTGACGATGTGGACGAGGGTGTCGCCGTGCAGCATCGCGGTCTGTACGGAGCCCTCGCCGGGCAGGTGCAGGAACCGCTCCAGGTCCCACACGCGGTGGGCGTTGCCGAAGGCCTCGGCGGTGTGGCCGGTGGCCAGCTGCCGGCCGAGTTTGTAGACGAGGAAGAGTCCCGCGACGAGCAGGACCTCACGGACGAGGGGTGGCCGCGGTATCGCGGCGGATCCCTTCTGTGCAGGCTCGGTTGGGAGTCTCATCCCCCGGCCCCTTTGCTTGACGGTCTCAACGGTGCTGATGCGTGGTGAGCCCAGGAGGGGATCCACTCGACACAGGGGTGGGTCCTGTCCAAGGCTCATCGATACGCCAGTGTACCGATACGAAGCCGTTCCGGTACACTGGCGTATCGATAGGGTGCCGAAAACGAGCGAGGGGAAGCGCCATGACGTCGCAGGCAGCGGAGGGACCGGAGACGGTCGCCGCCTCGCGCCGCTCCAAGATCACGCCCGAGCGTGAGCAGGAGTTCTTCGACGCCGTGCTCGACCAGGTCCGCGAGTGCGGCTACGACGCGCTGACGATGGAGGGCGTGGCCACCAGCACCCGGTGCAGCAAGTCCACGCTCTACCGGCAGTGGAAGACGAAGCCGCAGTTCGTGGCGGCCGCGCTGCGCGCCAACCACTGCCCCAAGTTCATCGGCATCGACACCGGCTCGCTCGCCGGTGACCTGCGCGCCGTCGCCCGTACGGCGGGCGAGCGGTCCGACGAGGACACCCGGCTCATGCAGGCGCTCGGGCAGTCCGTGATGCAGGACGAGGAACTGAAGCGCGCCCTGCGGGACGCCCTGGTGGAACCCGAACTCGACGCGCTGCGGGCGATGATCGGGCGCGCGGTCGAGCGGGGAGAGATCACCGCCGACCATCCGGTACTGGAGTTCGTGCCGGCGCAGCTGCTCGGCGTGCTCCGGGTCAGACCCATCCTCGAAGGGCGGCACGCGGACGCGGACTATCTGCTGCGCTACGTGGAAGTGGCCCTGCTGCCCGCCCTCGGGCTGTCGGACCCCCCTTAGAACTCAGGCCGCCGTCCATGGGATGACTGGACGGTGACCTGATCGCGCCGCACCGTGGGGACGGGGGCGGCGCGCACCCCCCGGCCGGGTGGGGTTCCTCTTGAGCGGAGAGGCGCCCCACCCGGCCGATCGGTGTGCGGGGGTCGTGTCCCGCACACCCTCGTACTTCCTGCACACGTCCTGCGTCCTAGACGTTCTGCGTCCTACACGTCCTGCGTCCTAGACGTCCTGGCCGTTGCCACCGCCGCCGGCGGACTCCTTGATGCCCTTCGTGATGTCGTCGATCACCGACTGCTTGGGCGCCCCGGAGCCGACGTCGATGCCGAAGCGCACGACGACGAGCTGCTTGGCGTTGGCGGGCGCCGGGAAGACCAGCGACTCGACGTAGCCGTCGGCGCCCTTGCTCGTGACGACCTTCCAGCGGACCGCGTAGCCCTTCTGCCCCGCCACGGTGACGGCCTTCGAGGAGAGCTCGTCGTGCGAGGTGATCTTGCCGTAGCTCTTGCCGCCGTAGGATTCCTCGGCGTTCTTGGAGATGTCCTCCTTGGCCGCCGCCTCGACGGTGGTGGCCTTGAGCTCCAGGGCGAGCGCGGGAGCGGAGTAGGCGCCGCCGCGCGTACAGGTCGCCGAGGCGTCGCCCGGGCACTTGTAGGAGTCCTTGGACGTCACCTGGGCGCCCACCTGGATGGTCGAGCCGCTCCAGTCGTCGGGCACCGGGAGGCTGATGCCGTTGACGGGGTCGGCGGCGAAGCCGTCCTCGGACTGCTGTGGCTGCGGAACCCCGCTCTCACCGCCGTCCTGGCCGCCCGGACCGCCCTGGCCGCCGCCGTCCTGGCCCTGCGGGCCGCCCGGCAGCGACGGCGTGGGCTGGGCGTTGCTCTGCTCGGGGCTGTCCGAACCGTCGTCGGCGGTCAGCGCGTACACCCCGCCGCCGATGCCCGCGAGCACCGCTATGGCGGCGGCCACGGCTATCGCCGTACGCACTCCGCGCCGGGGCCCGCCCGGGCTCGCGCCCCCGTACGGGGTGCCCGGCGGATATGCCGGGGGACCACCCCATGCGGCGGCCGACTCCGCGGGGCGGGTCTGGTCCGTCCATGTACTGCCGTCCCACCAGCGCTGCGTGGCGGGACCGTCACTTGTCTGCCCGGGGTCGGGATACCAGCCGGGGGGAGTCGCCTGCGTCATGGCCCCACCGTATGAGGTGTGGGTGAAAGCCGTATGAGAGGACCCCGATTCAGGTCACACCAGCACCAGGCGCACCGGCTGTTTCGCGCCTGCGGGCATCGGCGGGAATCCGTCCCGCCCCGGCGTGAGCGAGCCGAGCACACTGGCGTGCCGGGCGCCGGTACTCCTCGGATCGGTGCCCGTGAGCCCGTGCAGCGTCAGGAATCCGAGAACGGCGAAGGCGTACGCCTCCTTGGCCGCCGCGGGCAGACCGAGGCTGTCGGAGACGCGGAGCGGCACTCCCGGCAGTTCCGCGCCGAGCATCTCCATGAGAACGGGATTGCGCGTCCCGCCGCCCGAGACGATCACCTCGGTGGCGCGCGGGGACCCGGTGGCGCTCAGGGAACGGACGGCGTCCGCCACCGTCCGCGCGGTGAGCCGGGTGAGCGTCGCGACCACGTCCTCGGCGGTCGGCGGCACATCCGCACGGGCCGATGTCACGTTCTTGTCGGGCGACGTCACGTCCGCGTCGGGCGACGCGGCGAGATCGGCGAGCGCCGCGAGCAGGTAGCCCTCGTGGAACAGCTCCTTTCCGGTCGTCTTGGGGGCCGGCCGCGCGTAGTACGGCTCGTCGAGCAGGCGCCGCAGCAGGGGCTCGTGCACGGTGCCCCGGGCGGCCATGGCCCCGTCGGCGTCGAAGTCGCGGCCGGTGAAGCGGCGTACGGCCGCGTCGATCAGCGCGCCCGCGGGGCCCGTGTCGAAGGCGGTGCCGTCGGGTGCGGTGAGGTTGGCGATGCCGCCGAGGTTCAGCGCGACCGGTGTGCCCGGCCGCCCGCGCAGCCACAGGAGGTCGACCAGGCTCACCAGGGGCGCGCCCTGGCCGCCCGCGGCGATGTCACGCGGCCGGAGGTCGGCGACCACGGGAAGTCCGGTCGCCTCCGCGATCCAGGCCGGCTGCCCGATCTGGAGGGTGCCGCGCACCTGCCCCTCGTCGGCCCGGTGGAAGACCGTCTGGCCGTGCGAGGCGATCAACTCGGCCCGCCCGTCGCACAGTTCGCGCTGGGCGCGGACGGCGGCCCCGGCGAAGGCCTGCCCGATGAGTGTGTCCAGCCGGCACACCTCGGCGAGGGTGGTGGCCGACGGGGGCAGCGCCGCCGCGAGCGCCTCGCGCAGTCCGGCCCCGTACGGCTCGCTCACCATCCCGAGCGGCCGGAGCACCAGGCTCTCCCCGTCGAGGTGCAGGTCGGCGGCTGCCGCGTCGATCGCGTCGTACGACGTGCCGGACATCAGACCGATCACCCGCACCTGCTCAACTCCCCTTCTCTGCCTGCTCTGTCCGTGCTGTCCGGTTCCCTGTCCGCTTCTTCTGTGCGCGCGCGTTCCCGGCGGCCGTCCGCTTCTCACGGAGTGTCAGGAGTGCGACCGCGCTGACCGCGCAGGTGGCCGCCGCGTAGTACGCCGGGATGTCCACACTGCCCGTCCGCTCGATCGTCTCCGTGATGATGAGGCCCGCGCACCCCGAGAACACGGCATTGGACAGGGCGTAGGCGAGTCCCAGGCCCGTGTACCGCACGCTCGTCGGGAACATCTCCGAGAGCATCGCGGGTCCGGGGCCCGCCATCAGGCCCACGGTCGCCCCCGCCACGAACACGGCGGCGCCCTTGAGCGCGTTCGAAGTGCCCCCGTCCTGAAGGAGGTCGAGCAGCGGGACGGCCAGCACGGAGACCAGCAGCGCGCCGGTGACCATCACCGGCCGCCGGCCGATGCGGTCGCTCAGCAGGCCCGCAGGGATGATCGTGGCCGCGAAGCCCAGGTTGGCCAGGACCGTGGCCACCAGCGCCTGCTGGAAGGTGGCGTTCAGCGAAGTCTGCAGATACGAGGGGAGCACGACGAGGAAGGTGTAACCGGCGGCGGCCCAGCCCATGACGCGCCCCGCGCCCAGCGCGATCGCCCGCACCACCGCACGCCCCGGAGGCCGTTCGGGCCGCTGTTCCTCCTCACCGGACCGGTGCGCCCGGAGGGCCAGGAAGGACGGTGTCTCGTCGAGGCGCAGCCGCAGCCACAGGGCCCCGAGCCCCATCGGCAGCGTCAGCAGGAACGGCAGCCGCCAGCCCCAGGAGTTCAGCTGCGCCTCGGTGAGCAGGGTCGCGAGGAGCGCCGCCGCTCCCGCCCCGCCCAACAGCCCCAGCGCCACCGTGAACGACTGCCACGACCCGTACAGCCCTCGCCTGCCCGGGGGCGCGAACTCCGTCATCACCGACACCGCCCCGCCGAACTCCCCGCCCGCGGACAGCCCTTGGACCACCCGGAGGAGGGTGAGCAGCCAGGGAGCGAGAGCGCCCACCGTGTCGTACGTGGGCAGGACGCCGATCAGGGTCGTGGCGGCCGTCATGAGGACGATGACCAGGACCAGCACGGGACGGCGGCCCACCCGGTCGCCGAGCCGGCCGAACAGCGCGGCGCCCACGGGCCGGAAGAAGAACGCGAGCGCGAACGACGCGTACGTCCGGACCAGGGCCTCGGCCTCGGTGCCGCCCTCCGGGGTGAAGAACCGGGCCGCGATGACCGTCGCGAAATAGCCGTAGACACCGAACTCGTACCACTCGATGAAGTTGCCCACCGACCCCGCGACCAGTGCCCGGCGGGAACGCTCCGGCCGGTCGGCCGACAGCCCGGAGGCGTGCGCCGGGGCACCCATACCGTTCCTCCCGTACTGGGTCGTGCCCGGAGGGCCTGGGTGAAAGGCCTGCCCGGCGATTCCGCCGACGATGCTGAAAGTTAGTTTCAGTTCACGGCAGCTGACAGTCAATAACTTTCACCCTTGCTGGTCGGCGGCCCGGCCCGTCGCCTCCCGTCCTCCACCGTCATCCGTGACGGCAACAGGTGTCCCGACCAGGCTCCATCGCGCCTTCCGGAGGGCTAGGCTCGAAGTCTGCACGTCGTTCGGGCGAACCTGGGGAGGTAGCGGGATGACGGAGGCACGGCCGGATGCGGCCGCCTCGGCACCGCTCTGGGAGCGCGACGCGGAACTCGCCGCGGTCGCGGAGGCGGTCGACGCCCTGTGCGCCGGCTCCGCCGCCGGCAGCCTGCTGGTCTTCACCGGCGAGGCGGGCATCGGCAAGACCGCTCTGCTCGCCCAGGTCCGCGCCGTCGCGGAGAGCCGCTGCACGGTCTGGTCGGCCCGCGGCGGCGAGACGATCACGTCCGTTCCGTTCAACGTCGTCCGGCAGCTGCTGCAGCCCGCACTCGTGGCACTCATGCCCGACGAGGCACGCGAGTACTTCGGCGACTGGTACGACATCGCCGGACCCGCACTCGGCATAGCCGAGCCGGGCGCACGCCAGGCCGACCCGCAGGGCGTGTGCGACGGCCTGGTCGCCGCCGTGCGCAGACTCGCCCGCCGCGAGTGGCCGCTGGTACTGATCATCGACGACGCCCACTGGGCCGACCAGGAGACCCTGCACTGGCTCGGTGCCTTCGCCGAGCGCCTCGACGATCTGCCCGTCCTCGTCGTGGTCGCCCGCCGCCCCGGGGACGCCACCGGCGAGAGCGCCCGCCACCTCGACACGCTCGGCGCGCTGGCCCGCCCGATGCCCAGCCTGCGCGCACTCACCCCGGACGCCACGGCCGGACTCACCCGCGCCACACTCGGCGCGCACGCCGACGCCCCGTTCTGCCGCGAGGTCTGGGCGGTCACCGGCGGCAACCCCTACGAGAGCGTGGAACTCCTCGCCAAGGTCCAGGACAGCGAACTGGAACCCGTCGAGGACTCCGCTGCCGAACTGCGCGCCCTGAACCGCGCGGCACGCGGCCGCGGACTCGTCGACCGGCTGGAGGGCCTCGGCGTCGACGCCACCAAGTTCGCCTGGGCCGCCGCCATCCTCGGCACACAGATCTCCGTGGACCTCGCCGCCGAACTGGCCGGAATGCAACGCGACGACGCGGAACGCTGCGCGGTGCGGCTGAGCGTCGCACGCATCCTCACCGAGGCCGACCGGTCACCCGGACGGGCCGACGAGGGCGAGCTGGAGTTCGTCCACCCGCTCATCGCCACCGCCGTCTACCGCTCGATCCCGGACGCGCTGCGCACCGCCATGCACGGCGTGGCCGCCTCGGTCGTCACCGCGTCGGGGCTCGGCGCCGCCGCGGCCTCCCGCCATCTGCTGGAGGTCCATCCGGACGACGACCCCGAACTCGTGGAGCAGATGCGCGAGGCCGCCCGCGAACACCTCGCCGTCGGCGCCCCGGACGCGGCCCGCCGATGCCTGGAGCGCGCCCTGGTGGAACCGCCGCTCCCGGAGGTCCACGCGCGCGTGCTCTACGAACTGGGCTGCGCCACGCTCCTCACCTCGCCCGCGACCACGATCGGATACCTGCGCCAGGCGCTCACGGTGCACGGCCTGGAGGAGGAACTGCGGGTCGACGCGGTCTGCCGCCTGTCCTCGGCACTCGTCCACAACGACCAGCTGGAGGAGGCCGTCGCGGTGGTCGACGCGGAGGCCGACCGGCTCGAAGCCGGTCCCGCGAGGATGCGGCTGCAGGCCGTGCACTACATGTGGGAGGGCATCCACGCCGGCGAGGAGGACGCGCCCGGCCGCTCGCGCCGGCTGGCCCAGCTGGTCAAGCCCCTCACCGGCCGTGACAACTCCGAGCGCGCCCTGCTCGTCCTGCGGGCCTTCGACGCCATGACCCGCGGGGAGAACGCCGAGGAGGTCGCCGAACTCTGCGACCGCTCGCTCGTCAACGGCCGTCTCGCGCCCGGACTCGGCTGGACCGACACCGAGTGGAGCTTCGAGCTCCTCATGATGCTCGGCATCTCGTACACGTACGCGGACCGGCTCGACCGTGCCGAGAGCCTTTTCACCGAGGCCCGGCGGACGTACGAGTCCGCCGGCTGGAGCGGTGGCCATCTGGCCCTCGCGCACGCGTTCGGCGGGTACGTGCTCCGCAGGCGGGGCCGCCTGAGAGAAGCGGACGAGGCGCTGCGCGAGGCCTTGCGGCTCGCGGACCGGGTGGGCCGTGGACTGCCCATGCACTGGTCGGCGGCGTGCATGCTCATCGACACCCTGCTCGCCCGCGGCCATGTCGCCGAGGCCGAGGAGATCGCCGAGCGGTACTCCTTCGAGCCGCCGCACCCGTCCACGATCGTCCTGCCGGACACCCACTCGATAAGGGGCCGGCTGCTCATCGCCACCGGTCGTGTCGAGGAGGGGGTGAACGAACTGGAGACCGCGGAGAAGATGTCCGCGGCCCGCGGCGGTCACAACACGGTGATGGCGCCCTGGGCGGGCGATCTCGCCCGGACCCTCGCCGCCGAGGACCCGCGCCGGGCCGCGGAGGTCGCGGCCGACGCCCGCGTCCAGGCCGAGCGCTTCGGCACCGACACGGCCATCGGCGAGGCCCTGCGCTGCGCCGCCGTCCTGGAGACGGGTCAGCGCTCGGTCGCCCTGTACGGTCAGGCGGTCGCGTACCTGGAATCGTCCCCCTGCGCCTACGAACACGCCGCGGCGCGCGTCGAGTACGGCATCGCGTCCCGCTCGCCCTCGGAAATCAACCGGGGCCTGACCTTGGCCGAATCCTGCGGAGCGGACGGCCTGGCAACCCGAGCCCGCGAGGCACTGGGCCCGGACGCCCCGCCCCCGCCCCCGTAGGGGCGCGGGGAACTGCGCGTCCAGCCTTCACGTACCCGCAGTGTGCATGCGGGGGTGCCTGGACGGATGAGCCGCGGGACTCGAACCGAACTGCGGGCTCGGCGGGCCCCGTAGGGGCGCGGGGAACTGCGCGGCCGGCCCCCGCATACCCGCAGTCGGCATGCGGGGTGCAGGTCGGGGCCGGACCGGTCCGGGTATCCACTGCGGGCGCGTAGGGGGGGGCGACCGCCCCCTATGGGGCCCGCCCGCACCGGCAGGTCACCCCGTCGGCCGTCCCTCCTCGGAGAGGACCCGCTGGGCCACAGCGAACGCCGAGTTCGCCGCCGGAACCCCGCAGTACACCGCCGTCTGCAACAGCACCGCGCCGATCTCATCCGCCGAGAGCCCGTTACGGCGAGCGGCGCGGACATGCATCGCCAGCTCGTCGTAGTGCCCGTGCGCCACGAGCGCGGTCATGGTGACCATGCTGCGCTCACGGCGCGAAAGCGTCTCGTCCGTCCAGATCTCGCCCCACGCGTACCGTGAGATGAAGTCCTGGAACCGCGCCGTGAACGCCGACTGCCGACCCTGCGCCCGATCCACGTGCTCGTCACCGAGCACCTGCCGCCGCACCTCCATCCCCCGCCCCGCGTCACCGCCGAAGTGCGCGCGCAGCGCGGTGAGTACGGCCTCCGGCCGCTCCGCGGGCGCGAGATGCGAGGCACCCGGGATCTCGACGAGCCCGGCGCCCGGCACCGCGTCCGCGATCTCCCGCAGATGCGCGGGCGGCGTCGCCGGATCCTCGCGCCCGGCGACGAGCAGCGTGGGCGCGCCGATGCGCGGCAGCAGCTCCCGGATGTCGAAGGCCGCCAGCGCGTCACAGCACGCGGCGTACGCGTCCGGGTCGGCTGTCCGATGGTCCTCGACCAGCTCGGGAACGCTGAACCCGGGCGTGAACCAACGCGAGTCGGCGCCCTTCGCCAACTCGGCCAGCCCCTCGGCCCGTACGAGCGAGGCCCGCTCCTCCCACGGCTTCGAGCCGTTGAAGTGTGCCGAGGAGCAGATCACGGCGAGCTTCTCCACCCGGTCCGGGTGGTGGACCGCGAGATGCAGTCCGACCGCGCCGCCGAGCGAGACACCGGCACAGGAGAACCGGTCGATGCCCAGCGAGTCGGCGAGCGCCAGCACCAGCGCCGCGAGGTCGCCGACGGTCGCACCCGGGCCGATCAGAGAGGCGGGGGAGTCGCCGTGACCCGGCAGGTCCCAGCGCACCACCCGGTGGGTGACGGAGAGTTCGGGCGCGACCTTGTCCCACAGGGCCGTCGACGTGCCGAGGGAGGGGCCGAGGAGCAGCGGGGGAGCGGAGGCGGGACCCTCGGCACGGTGATGCAACAACGTGCCGTCGGGCGAGGGGGATTGAGCGGTCCGGCTGGTCAACGTCGCTCCAGAGCACGGTCGGTGAGGGCTCCCGCGGAGCCGGTGTACTGGGTGGGGTCGGTGAGGGACACCAGATCGACGTCCTTCAGCCCGGGCTCCTCGGTGAGGAGTTCCACGAGGGGCCGGCTCTCCGAGGTGGCCCGCCGCGCGACCCCGGTGAGCAGCTCCTTGGCGCGGGCACGTCCGAGCACCGCCGCGAGTTCGGCCGACAGCCGCTCGGAGACGATCAGGCCGTGCGTGAGGTCCAGATGGGCGCGCATCGCGTCCGCGTGGACCTGCAGACCCTCGGTCAGCTCGGCCGCGTCCCGGGCCGCACCGCCCACCAGCCGGAGCAGATCACGCAGGGGCTCCCACTCGGCGTGCCAGGCTCCTGCGGGCCGTTCGTCCTCGGCTGCCAAGGACCCGTACAGCGTCGCCGCGAGCTGGGGCGCCCGGCGGGCCGCGGCCGAAATCAGCGTGGCCCGCACGGGGTTCGCCTTGTGCGGCATGGCGGAGGACCCGCCGCCCGTGCCCTCGCTCAGTTCGCGGATCTCCGTACGGGAGAGGGTGAGGACATCGACGGCCGTCTTGCCCAGCGCGCCCGCGGTGAAGGCGAGCGCGCCCGCCAGGTCGGCGACCGGTGTCCGCAGGGTGTGCCAGGGCAACACCGGCGTGGCGAGGCCCAGTTCGCGGGCGTACGCCTCGACGAGCGCGCCCGCGTCCGAGGCGCCGTACGCGACGAAGGCGGCCAAGGTGCCCGCCGCGCCGCCGAGTTGGACCGGCAGGCTGTCCCGTACGGCCCGGACGCGGTCCCTGCCGTCCAGTACCAGGGACCGCCAGCCCGCCGCCTTCAGACCGAAGGTGGTGGGGACGGCGTGCTGGGTGAGCGTCCGCCCCGGCATGACCGTGTCCCGGTGTTCGCGCGCGAGGCGGGCCAGCGCGCGCTCCGTACGGGCGAGGTCGGCCAGGACGAGGTCCAGCGTCCGTACCGCGACCAGCATGGTGGCCGTGTCCATGATGTCCTGGCTGGTCGCGCCGCGATGGACGTACGGGGAGTGCCCGGCGCCGACCGCCGCGCCCAGGTCGGCCACGAGGGGGATCACCGGGTTGCCGCCGGCCCGTGCGCGCAGCGCGAGCGCGTGGACGTCGAAACGCGCCGCCCCGGCGGCGGTGGTCACCGCGGCGGCGGCCTCGTCCGGGGCGAGCCCCAGCGAGGCCTGCGCACGGGTGAGCGCCGCCTCCGCGTCGAGCAGCGCCCGCAGGAAGGCGGGGTCGCCGGTCGCGGCCTCGGCGGCCGACCCCACCCGCCCCGGCGCGAGAAGCCCGACGTCGGACCCGACGGACCCATCAGGCCCGTCAGGTCTGCCGGGACCGGCGGAACCGGTCGGTTCGACTGCTGTCACTGGAACTCCAGGAAGACCGTTTCGCCTTCGCCCTGAAGACGGATGTCGAAACGGTACGTCCGGTTGATCCCGTTCGTCCCCTGGGTGGCGATCAGCGTGGCGCGCCGCTCGGCCGGCAGCGAGTCGAGCAGCGGGTCAGGCCCGTCGGCGAGGTAGGCGCGGGTGAAGAGGTGGTGCGTCAGCCCGCGGGCGAACACGCACACACTGATGTACGGCAGCCCGGAGTTGCCCGGCACCAGCGTGTGGAGCGCGTAGCGCCCGTCGGAGTCGGTGGGGACCCGCCCGTACCCCGTGAAGTCGACGCCGTTGCGGCCCACGAAGCCGCCGGTCGACGGATCGCGCCGCATCGAACCGGGGGCCCCCGTCAGCGAGCCGTCGGGGGCGGCCTGCCAGAAGTCGAGCAGGGCGTCGGGGACCGGCGTGCCCGCGCCGTCGAACACGTACCCGTGCAGGCTGATCGCGTCCGGGTGGCCCTGGGGGGCTATTCGGTCGCCGTCGGGAAAGGGGAGGGCGTGCCCGTAGAACGGGCCGATGGTGTGGGACGGGGTGGGGAGCAGTCGCTCGGCCATGGTCACCGGCCTTCCTCGATCCAGGTGGCGGAGGGACCGTCGAGGACGATGTCCCAGGCGTAACCCATCGAGAACTCGGGCCGCGACAGGTCGTGGTCGTACGCGGCGACCAGCCGGTTGCGGGCCGCCTCGTCCGTCACGGACCGCAGGATCGGGTCGTACCGGAACAGCGGATCGCTGGGGAAGTACATCTGCGTCACGAGCCGCTGGGTGAACGCCGAGCCGAAGACGGAGAAGTGGATGTGCGCGGGGCGCCACGCGTTGGTGTGGTTGCCCCACGGGTACGGACCGGGCTTGATCGTCGTGAACGAGTACCGGCCCTGATCGTCCGTCAGAGTCCGTCCCACGCCGGTGAAGTTGGGGTCGAGCGGCGCCGGGTGCTGCTCGCGCAGATGGGCGTACCGGCCGGCGGCGTTGGCCTGCCAGATCTCGACGAGCTGGCCGCGCACGGGGCGGCCGTCGCGGTCGAGCAGCCGGCCCGAGACGGTCATCCGCTCGCCGATCGGCTCGCCCCGGTGATGGATGGTCAGGTCGCTGTCGTGGTCGGTGATGTCGGTGACGCCGAACACGGGACCCGACAGCTCGACGGTCTCCGGATCGCCGCCGCTCACGGCGACCAGCGGCCGTTTCGGATGCCGCAACAGCGAACTGCGGTACGGGGCGTAGTCGCGTCGCGGGTGGTCGAGGACCGGGGCGCCACCGGCGACCGCCTTGTCGTACGCGTCCTGCTGGTCCTTGATCTCCGTGTCGATGTCCGACTGGGTGAGAGCCATGAGAGTTCCTAACGCTCCAGTACGAGGGCGAGGCCCTGGCCGACGCCGATGCAGAGGGTGGCGACGCCGACTCCCGATCCCTTGCGGGCCAGTTGGTGGGCTACGGTCCCGGCGAGGCGGGCTCCGGAGGCGCCGAGGGGGTGGCCGAGGGCGATGGCCCCGCCCTGCGGGTTGAGGACGGCCGGGTCGAACTCGGGCCACTCGGCGACGCAGCCGAGGACCTGGGCGGCGAATGCCTCGTTCAGTTCGAGAGTCGACAGGTCGTCAAAGGTCTTGCCCGCCTTGGCGAGTGCTCGGTTGACGGCCTCGACGGGGGCGAGCCCGAAGTAGTCGGGGTCGAGCGCGGAGACGCCGGACGCGGAGACCCGTGCGAGGGGTTCGCGACCGGTGGCCGCCAGGCCCTCCTCGTCCACGAGGAGCAGGGCCGCGGCGCCGTCGTTGAGCGGGGAGGCGTTGCCCGCGGTGACCGTACCGCCCTCGGTGCGGAACGACGGCTTGAGCCGGGCCATCGCGGGGAGGGAGGCGTCGGCGCGTACGCATTCGTCGGCACCGAAGGGCACCGGGTCGCCCTTGCGCTGCGGGATGGAGACGGCGGCGATCTCGCCGTCGAAGAGGCCCGCGGCCTGGGCGGCGGCTGCCTTGCGGTGGCTGGCCAGGGCGAACTCGTCCTGCTGCTCACGGCTGATCTTGTGCTTGTCGGCGATGAGTTCGGCGGACTCGCCGAGCGGGATGGTCCACTGCGGGTCCATCTTCGGGTTGACCATGCGCCAGCCGAGGGTGGTGGAGTACAGCTCGGTGTGCCCGGCGGGGAAGGGCCGGTCGCTCTTCGGCAGGACGTAGGGGGCGCGGGTCATCGATTCGACACCGCCGGCGAGGGCGACGGAGGCGTCGCCGAGCGCGATGGCGCGGGCGGCCTGGATGACGGCCTCAAGGCCGGAGGCGCACAGCCGGTTGACGCTCACGCCCGGTACGGAGGTGGGCAGACCGGCGAGCAGGCCCGCCATGCGGGCGACGTTGCGGTTCTCCTCACCGGCGCCGTTCGCGTTGCCGAAGTACACGTCGTCGATCCGGGCCGGGTCCAACTCCGGCGTACGGGCCAGGAGTTCGCGCAGGGCGTGGGCGGCCAGGTCGTCCGGGCGGACGGCGGCGAGGCTTCCGTTGTACTTGCCGAACGGGGTACGGACGGCGTCGACGATGTAGACGTCCTTCACGGCTGTTTCTCCTCGGTGAGCTCCTCGACGAGCTCTTCGGCGATACGGACCTTGGCGGCAGTCTTCGCCACGACTTCATCGACCGTGACACCGGGCGCCGTTTCGACAAGTACCAAAGCCTCGTCGGTGACGTCCAGGACACCGAGGTCGGTGATGATCCGGTTGACACAGGCTTTGCCGGTGAGCGGCAGCGTGCACGCGTCGAGGACCTTCGGTGACCCGTCCTTGGCGGTGTGGGTCATCACGACGATCACGGTACGGGCGCCGTGCACCAGGTCCATGGCCCCGCCGATGCCGGTGATCATCTTGCCGGGCACGGCCCAGTTCGCCAGGTCGCCGCCCGCGGAGACCTGCATCGCGCCGAGGACGGCGACGTCTATGTGCCCGCCGCGGATCATCCCGAACGACAGCGAGGAGTCGAAGTAGGAGGCACCGGGCAGGACCGTGACGGTCTCCTTGCCCGCGTTGATCAGGTCCGGGTCGACCTGCTCCTCGGTCGGGTACGGGCCGGTGCCCAGGATGCCGTTCTCCGACTCCAGGATCACCTCCACGTCCCGGGGGAGGTAGTTGGGGATCAGCGTCGGCAGCCCGATGCCCAGGTTCACGTACTGACCGTCGGCCAGTTCGCGCGCGGCGCGGGCGGCCATCTCTTCCCTGCTCCAGGCCATTACCGGCCCACCGTCCCCTCTGCCGCGGGCGCCGAGACGGTCCGCTTCTCGATCAGTTTGGCGCCCGCCTGCTCCGGGGTGAGCGCGACGACCCGCTGCACGAAGATGCCCGGCAGGTGCACCGCGTCCGGATCGATCTCGCCGGGTTCCACGAGCTCCTCCACCTCCGCGATGGTCACCCGTCCGGCCATCGCCGCGAGGGGGTTGAAGTTGCGGGAGGACTTGTTGAAGACGAGGTTCCCGTGCCGGTCGCCCCTGGCGGCCCGCACCAGGGCGAAGTCGGTGCGGATACCGCGCTCCAGCACGTACGGGGTGCCGTCGAAGTCCCGTACCTCCTTGGGCGGCGAGGCCAGCGCGACGCCGCCGTTGCCGTCGTAGCGCCAGGGCAGTCCGCCGTCGGCGACCTGTGTGCCCACACCGGCCGGCGTGTAGAAGGCGGGGATGCCTGCGCCACCCGCCCGCAGCCGCTCGGCCAGGGTGCCCTGCGGGATCATCTCGACCTCCAGCTCCCCGCCCAGGTACTGCCGGGCGAACTCCTTGTTCGCCCCGATGTACGAGCCGGTGACCCGGGCGATACGGCCCGCCGCCAGCAGGACCGCCAGGCCGGACTCCATGGCCCCGCAGTTGTTGGACACCACGCCCAGGCCGGTGACCCCGCGCTCGTGGAGCGCCTCGATCGTCACGTTCGGCACACCGCTGAGACCGAAACCGCCGACGGCGAGTGTCGCGCCGTCGGGTACGTCGGCCACAGCCTCGGCGGCTGTGGAGACCACCTTGTCCATCTGCGAAGCCCCATCTCTCCCGAGCGTCCTGCGGCCCCGATTAATCAGGGCACTGACTATTTCTACGAGGTTTCGAACACGCTGCCATTCCGGCCGTGAACCGTCAAGACCCTCGTTGACATCGCAGGTCAGAGAATCATCGCTGATTCGGGACGGGGAGCGTCGCTGGCCGCTATCGTTCAGTGCACCAACGATTGAGGAGCGCTTATGGCCGCGGTGGACCTCTCCACCCACCCCGGGCACCTGGCCCGGCGGCTGCAGCAGGCGCACTACCTGCTGTGGAACACGATGGTCTCCGAGGAGATCACCTCGCCCCAGTTCGCGGTCCTGAACGCGCTCGTCGCCGAGCCCGGCCTCGACCAGCGCACCGTAGGGGAGCGGGTGGGGCTCGACCGGTCCACCATCGCGGAGGTCATCAGCCGGCTGGGGCGGCGCGGACTCCTGGACAAGGTCCGCGACCCCCAGGACGGCCGCCGTTCCCTGCTGCGCCTCACGGACGAGGGGCTGCGCGTCCATCGCAAGCTGACCGTGCGGACGGCTCGGATGAACCAGGTCTTCCTCGCCCCGCTCTCCGGGGAGGAGCAGGCACTCTTCTTCGATCTGATCCAGCGCGTATCGGACGCGGCGGAGGGTCTGCGCAATCCGGGTGCCGCGGGGGAGCCGGTTGTCAGCCGGGCGCCCTGACGGGGCGAGGGCGCGGTGGGGTCCGTTGTCGTCTGCAGGTCCGGTGGGGGCCGGCCGCGCCGCCGAAGGGCGCCCTTTCAGGGGCGCGGGGAACGGCGCAATCTCTTGGGGGCGCGGGGAACTGCGCGACCGGCCACGACGCACCCGCGGACGAAGGCGATACGCCGGCCGGCTGCGGAGCAGTGGGTCACGCCTTCGCGAACACCACCCACACCTGACCCTCGGCGAAGTTCATCGGCGTGCCGTCCGCCGCCGTGAACTCCGTGCCTCCCTTGGCGAGGGGCCGCTTCCAGGTCGCGTCGAAGGCCTTGCCGTCACGCAGCACCTTCGCCGTGCCCGAGCCGACCGTCTCCGTGTAGGGCGTGTAGTTGCCGAGATAGTCGTGGTACCGCGACGTGCGGATGTTCACGTACTGCACGACGACCGTGGAGGCGGCCACCCGCTTCCCGCCGGTCGTCACCGTCGGCGTGCCGTCCATCGACACCAGCCAGCGCTGCCGGTCCCCGGACCAGTCGAAGGTGAAGCGGGCCTCCGGGAAGCGGACCGTGCGCGTGCTCTCGGCGGTGCCTCCCGCGGGCGCGGTGCCGTACCGGAAGCCCGTCGTCAGCGCGTCGGCCCCCGGTGCGGACGCCAGCAGCCGGTTGGGGCGCACATAGAGGTTGTGCGGCTGGGGCTTGTCGGTGCCCCGGTAGTACGCGTTCGCCCGCTCCTCCGGCAGGGCGGTCCGCAGCGGCGCCTCGTCGATCAGCGGCAGCAGCTTCTTCTGTGCCCCCGAGAAGGCGAGCGTCGGCTCGTGGAACTGGCGCAGCAGCTCCAGGTCCGACTCGCGCGCACTGCGTACGGGGCCGACGGCGTCCGGCAACCGCGTCGCGAACACCGCCATCAGCCGGCTGAGCCCGCCCTCGACCTGCTCGGCGTACACGACGTCCGCGGCGTCCAGGCCCGTCTGCGGCCGGGCGCCCGGCACGTTGTCGATCTTCACCGCGAGCGGGGAGGCGGCGCGGGGCGCCGGGCTCGCCGGGGCGCTGGTGTCCCCGGTGCTGTCGGCGCGGGGCGGCATGTTCCCGCGTTGTTTGTCGTCGAGGGGATCACCGTTCGTGCAGGCTGTCGCCGCGGCGCCCACCAGCAGGGTGGCCAGCAGCGTCGTCGTCATGGCTGAGCGTCTCGAACGCCCCGTCCGTCTCATGCGCACCGTGCCCACCATGCCCCGTTTCATCGTTTTTCAGGTTATAGGTTCAATAGGTACGTACCCAATGAGCCAGGATCGAAGGCGTGCGCTGGTCCGAGCGGGTCATGGGCGCGGGCGTGAGCCCGAGGCGGTCCGGCCGGCGGTGTCACGGAGCGACGCTTCCGGCCCACGCGGGTTCCGTACCCAACCGGCCCGCTCGGTAAGGGCGTTGGGGGGAGTTCGGATCGAGGCCGCCGGGGCGCCGAGGCCGGGGCGGAGCCGGAAAGCCGACTTGGACGTGTTCGCCCGGAAGGCGCAAGTCGGCGGGGCCGTTCAGCCCTGCGGTCCCAGGATGTCGGCCAGGTCGTAGCCGACCGGCTCCTCCAGCTGGGCGTAGGTGCAGCTCTCCGGCGTGCGGTCGGGGCGCCAGCGGCGGAAACGCGCCATGTGCCGGAAGCGCTCACCGTTCTCCATGTGCTCGTACGCCACCTCGCACACCAGCTCCGGCCGCAGCGGCACCCAGGAGAGGTCCTTCTTGCCCGTCCACCGGCTGGGCGCGCCCGGCAGTCGCGCCGACTCGTGCGCCGACTCCTCGGCCCACGCCGCCCACGGGTGCCCGGCGGCCGACTCCATCAGCAGCGGGGCCAGCTCCGCGATCAGCTCCTCGCGCCGCTTCATCGTGAAGGCCGCGCACACCCCCACGTGCTGCAAGGTGCCCTCGGTGTCATGCAGGCCGAGGAGCAGCGAACCGACGACGGGCCCGCTCTTGTGGAGCCGGTAGCCCGCGACCACCACGTCCGCCGTGCGCTCGTGCTTGATCTTGAACATCAGCCGCTCGTCCTGCCCGTAGCGCAGCGTGAGCGGCTTGGCGACCACTCCGTCCAGTCCGGCGCCCTCGTACTGCTCGAACCACCGTCGCGCCACCTCGATGTCTGTCGTCGCCGGCGCCACGTGCACATGAGCCGTGCTGTCGGACAGTGCCGTCTCCAGCAGGGCCCGCCGGTCGGACAGGGGGACGTCCAGCAACGACTCGTCGGCCAGCGCGAGCAGGTCGAACGCCACGAACGACGCGGGATTGCGCTCCGAGAGCGTCTTCACCCGGGAGGCCGCCGGATGGATGCGCTCGGAGAGGGCGTCGAAGTCGAGCCGTCCGCCCCGCGCGATCACGATTTCACCGTCCACCACGCAGCGCTCCGGCAACCGCTCCCGCAGTGCCTCGACGAGCTCGGGGAAGTACCTGACCAGCGACTTCGTGTTACGGCTCCCGATCTCGACCTCGTCCCCGTCGCGGAAGACGATCGCCCGGAACCCGTCCCACTTCGCCTCGTAGTGCATGCCCGGTGGAATCCGCGCCGCGGACTTGGCGAGCATGGGCTTCACGGGCGGCATCACCGGCAGATCCATGCTCCGATTCTGCGCGGACCGGCGAAGATTCGCCCGATGTGCACCTTGGATCCTGATGTGCGAGGTATACGCGGTGCGCCTACCGTGGCTCGCATGGCAGACGCGGTGGAGCTGGAGGCGGCGGGCAGGACGGTACGGCTGTCCAGCCCGGACAAGGTCTTCTTCCCGGAGCGCGGCTTCACGAAGCTGGACCTCGCGCGGTACTACCTCGCGGTCGGCCCCGGAATCCTGCGCGCGCTGCGGAACCGGCCCACGACCCTGGAGCGCTACCCGGACGGGGTCGGCGGCGAGTCCTTCTTCCAGAAACGGGCGCCGAAGAACATGCCCGACTGGATCCCCACCGCGCACATCGCCTTCCCGAGCGGCCGCAGCGCCGACGAGATGTGCCCCACCGAGGTCGCCGCCGTCCTGTGGGCCGCCCAGTTCGGCACGCTGACCTTCCACCCCTGGCCCGTGCGCCGCGACGACGTCGACCGGCCCGACGAACTGCGCATCGACCTCGACCCGCAACCGGGCACCGACTACGCCGACGCGGTGCGCGCCGCCCATGAGCTGCGCGAGGTGCTCCACGCGTACGGGGATCTGCGCGGCTTTCCCAAGACGTCCGGCGGCCGGGGCCTGCACGTCTTCGTGCCGATCGCGCCGCGCTGGACGTTCACCCAGGTCCGCCGGGCCGCGATCGCCGTCGGACGGGAGCTGGAGCGCAGGATGCCGGATCAGGTGACCACGGCCTGGTGGAAGGAGGAACGGGGCGAGAAGATCTTCGTCGACTACAACCAGACCGCTCGCGACCGCACCATCGCCTCCGCCTATTCGGTACGCCCCCGCCCGCACGCGCCGGTGTCGGCGCCCCTCACCTGGGAGGAGGTCGGCGAGGCCGTACCCCGGGACTTCGACCTGGTCACCATGCCCGCGCGCTTCGCCGAACTCGGCGACGTGCACGCGGACATGGACGACCACGCCTACTCCCTCGAAGCCCTGCTCGAGCTCGCCGACCGTGACGAACACGATCACGGGATGGGCGACCTGCCGTACCCGCCCGAGTACCCGAAGATGCCGGGCGAGCCGAAGCGGGTACAGCCGAGCAGGGCCAAGAAGGAGAGCTGAGCCGTGACGGGGCGACTAGCCCGGTATCACAGCTCCTTGATCCGGACGTCCCGGTACGACACCACGTCCGTCGTGCCGTGCACCTGGAGCCCGATGTAGCCGGAGGAGAACCGCCGCCCGTCCGTGCCCGGGTCGTCCGAGCGCGGCGGGGTGAAGTCCTGACCACTGATGTTGTCGAACTCGTTGATCAGCACGCCGTTGCGGTAGATCGAGTAGTGCTGGTCCACCACGCGGATCTCGTAGTCGTTCCAGGTGCCCTTCTGGGTGACACCGGCACCGGCCAGGCCCACCCGGTCGAAGCCGTAGACCGAACCGGTCTTGTACATGTCGCCGGTGGGGCTGTCGAACTCCTGGATCTCGTGCCCGTACTTGATGGCGACCCACTCCGGCCGGGACTCCTCCGGGTGGTTGTGGACCTGCGGGAACCGCACGAACACACCGGAGTTGGCGTTGCCCGTGCCCGGCGCGTCGTCACGCCACTGGAGCTTCAGCGAGAAGTCCCCGTACTTGCGCTCGGGGAACCACAGCATGCCGAGTCCGTCCCTCGACGTGCCCGACGTGATGGAGCCGTCGCCGTTCAGGCCGAACGAACCGCCGCCCACGTGCTGCCACTTGCCGAAGGTGTCCTGCGTACCGTCCATGATCGTCCGGTAGCCCTCGGTCTGCCCGGGATCACCGATGCCCGACTCGTCGGCCGCCTCGCTGATCAGGTCGTACTCGCGCTGGACGATGACGCCGTCCTTGAGGAGGGTCTTGAGGACCGTCGTCACGTGCTTGAGGAACAGCGCGTGGGACGTCCACTCCTTCTCGTCCTCGATCAACTCGTTGATGCGGCACCGGCTGTTGGTGATCCGGTTCGGCACACCCGAGTCGACCGTGCCGACGATGACCGTCAACCGCTCGTCGTACTCGGCACAGTTGGGCGCGGGAACGCCACCACCCGGGGCGATCGTGAAGCTCACCGTCCGGGCGGCCGAGGTGTTGCCCGCCTTGTCGCTCGCCCGGTACGCCACCGTGTGCGCGCCCACGCGGTCGACCACCACGGGAGCGGTGTACGCGAGGTAGGGGCCGCTGTCGAGCGAGTACTCGATCCTGTCCACCCCCGAGCCGCCGTGCGCGTCGGTCGCGGTGACCGTCACCTTGGCGGTGTTGATGTACGCGCCGGCCGAGTTCTTCGTGCCCTCGACGCTCACACCGGTCACCGGGGGAGTGGTGTCCTCCACCGGCGGCGCGACGACGGTGAACGACACGGACTTCTCGGCGGCCACGTTGCCCGCCTTGTCGGTCGCGCGGAACCGCACCTTGTGCGCGCCCACCTCGTGGACCATCACCGGAGCGGTGTACGCCTGCCAGGCGCCGGAGTCACCGAGCGCGTACTCGATGGTGTTGACGCCGGAACCGGTGTCGGAGGCCGTCACCGTGACGGTCGCCATGGAGACGTACTCACCCTGCGCGTTCTTCTCACCGGTCACCGTCGCCGAGGTGTCCGGCGTGGTCGTGTCGTCCGTCGGCGGGGCCACCACCGTGAACTCCTCGGCCTTCTCCGCGGCCGTGTTGCCTGCCTTGTCGATCGCCCGGTAGCGGACCTTCTGGGCGCCGACCTGGTCGATCACCACGGGCGTGGTGTACGGCTGCCAGGCGCCCGCGTCACCGATCGCGTACTCGATGCGCTCCACGCCCGAGCCGCCGGTGTCCGTCGCACTGAGCGCCACGGTCGCCGAACCGACGTACGCGCCGTCCGCGTTCTTCGTGCCGGTGACCTCGGCCGCGGTCTCCGGCGCCGTGGTGTCCTCGCCGGTGCCCTCGGTGACCACGAGGATGCCCTGCATCTGGCCGTGGCCGGGGATGGTGCAGAAGTACCGGTACCGGCCCGGCGTGAGGGTCACCTCGGCCGTGTGCCGGCCGCCCTGGTCGTCGTTCGGGTTGGCCAGGATGTTCAGCGGTACGTCGTTCTGGTACTCCGGGTCGGACACGTCGAACGTCAACGTGTGCGGCATGCCCATGGTGTTGCCGGTCGCCTCGCTGTTCTCGAAGACGATCGTCGTCGGGCCCGCGACCGCCGTGGCGGGCGCGGACGCGTACTTGGTGATGTCGTCACCGGCCGTCCAGGTGAGCGTCTGCGCCGCGGCGGCCGCCTTGGACGGGGTGTTGTCGGTCTGGCCGGACGCCGAGGTGGAGGCGAGCCCCAGCACCATGAGCAGCGACGCGAGCAGCGCCGTCCACAGCCGTCCAGTTCTTCGCCTGCGGATGTTCGTCACGCTCGTCACTGCGCCTCCCTGACCAGCTGATCGGCGGCGGGAGTGGGGCCGCCGCCCTTGTACGTCACCTGCCACAGCGCGGACTTGGAGTCCGATGTGAAGAAGCCACGGCCGTAGTCGAGGACGTACAGCGTGCCGTCCGGGCCGAACTTCCAGTCCATGAGGTTCTTGATGCCGTCGTTGCCGATGGGAATGATCTTCTTCAGGGACTCGGCGTGCACCGGAATGCCGCCCTGCCCGGCCGTCTTCGGGTCGAGGAGCACGGCGTGGCGCGGCTGGTCGGCGTCGTAGAAGTCGCCCACGAACCACTTGCCGTCCCAGTACGAGGGCCACTTGGCGGCGTTCGCCAGGTTCGCGTCGTACCGGTAGACGGGCCCGTCCATGGCCGCCTGGCCGCCGCCCTTCAGCCAGGGCAGAAGGAACTTCTGCTCCGCCGTCTTGTACGACGGGATGCCGTTGGCGTCACGCGGGAAGTCCGGGCCGCCGCCCTGGGGCGAGTACCAGATGGTGTTCGAGGTGACCGGCGGAAGGTTGACGAGACCGTCGTTGTTGGGCGACTCGTTCTTCGGGGCGTCGCAGTTGTACCAGCCGAGCGGCTTCGTCGGATCGGGCAGATTGCGGTCCCGGTAGGGCTGCTTGTTGCCCATGCAGTACGGCCAGCCGTGGTTGCCCGGCTTGGTGATCGCGGCGAACGTGTCGTACTTCGCCGGACCCCAGGTCGTCGACGGCGACCCGGCGTCGGGGCCGACCCAGCCCGCGTACAGCGTGTCGGTCTTCTTGTCGATGGAGATGCGCGCCGGGTTGCGGACGCCCATCACATAGATCTCGCCACGCGTCTTGCCGCCGCCCTCGGCGGTCTCCTTGCCCGTGAAGAGGTTTCCCTCGGGCAGGGTGTACGTGCCGTCCTGCTCCGGGTGGATGCGCAGGATCTTGCCGTTCAGGTTGTTGGTGTTGCCCGCCGTGCGGCGCGCGTCGGCGAAGGAGACGCCCTTGTAGTTCGGCTGCGGGTTGTTGCCCGAGTAACCGTCGCTGAAGCCACTGGAGTTGTTGTCACCCGTGGCGATGTACAGGTTGCCCTTGGAGTCCCAGGCCAGGCCGCCGCCCGCGTGGCAGCAGCTGTGGATCTGCACCGGCCACTTCAGCAGGACCTTCTCGCTGTTCAGATCCAGCCTGCTGGTCGCCGAGTTGTACGTGAAGCGGGAGACGTAGCGCTCGGCCATCCGCTTGTCGCGGTCGATCCGGGAGTGCGGCGTGTAGTGCAGGTACACCCAGCCGTTGTCCTCGAACCGGGGGTCCAACTCAATCCCGAGCAGGCCCTCTTCGACCTTGATCAGCTCGTCGCCGCCGCCCTTGTTGCCGAAGACGTTGAGCGTGCCGGCCAGCGTGACCTTCTTGGTCTTCGGGTCGTAGACGTGGATCTCGCCCTTGCCCTTGCCGACGTCCGGGTTGTTCCAGTCCGTGATGACCGGCTGCGAGGAGTCGGCGCCGCCGCGGCCGATGTAGAACACCCGGCCGTCAGGTGCGGTGACCAGGCCGTGCGGCTCACCGATCTGGTCGTTCTGGCCGGGCTGGTTGGGCTGGGTCAGCCGCTCCGCCTTGTAGTTGGCGTTGATCGTGGCCTTGCAGTCGGCCTGCGAGATCCGGCTCGTCCAGGCGAGCGCCCCGCGCAGATGGGACCGGAACTCCGTCTCGTCGTACGACGACTCCGTACCGCCCATACCGGTGTAGAAGGACCGGCCGCCGTCGTAGTCACGGCACCAGGAGACCGGGTGGTCGGCGCCGTTCGCACCGGTGCCCGGCGTGTACGTCGACTCTCGGACGCGGGCCACGGTGTGCACGTCGCCGGACGGGTTCTTGGCCCAGTTCAGCCACTGGTCGGGGCGCTTCCACTGGAGCGGGAGATCCTTGGTGGCCGGATGCCGGCGGTCGCCGACCTCGACGGTGGCCCGCTGTACGTTGGTCGGGCTGCCGGCTGCCGGACGGGCGCCGACGAGTCCGCTGAACCAGTCCGAGTACGGCTCGGCACGGGCCGCGTCATGGATGCCGAGGAAGCCGCCGCCGGCCTCCATGTACGACTCCAGACCGGCCTCCTGCTCCGGGTCGAGGACGTCTCCGCCGCCGGTCAGGAAGACGACGGCGTTGTAGAGACCGAGTTTCGTCTCGTCCGTGAAGACCGAGGCGTCGTCCGTGGCCGTCACGGCGAAACGCCCGGCCGTGGGGCCGGACTGGCCGATGTCCTCGATCGCCTCGATACCGGCGTTGACGACGGGCGACTCCTCGCCGCCGGCCGCGGACCCGTGGAAGATCAGCACCTTCACGTCGGCGCCGCCGGGCGGCGACTTGATCGACATCGTTGTCAGCGGTTCGGGCGCCGGGCGCGCGCTCGCGGCCGGCCCCGAGAGGACACCGGCGGCGACGACTCCGGCGGCCAGCGCGGCTGCCCAGCCTCTGCGTCTTGCTCTGCCCAACTTCCGTACGGTCAGTGGCGTTTGATGCGGTGTGGGCCGCATGTGGTCACCCCATCCTCCTCGGTCACAGCAACAGCGCCATGGAAGCTAGACCTTTTCGCGGAACTCGCCAATAGGTATGACCGGGATCGCACAAACTTTGTCCTGAGTGTGGATAAACGAAGGCGATGCCACTACCGTCTCCCCAGTTCGTCTCTGTCACTCGGTTCCGTCAGATCCGCCAACAGATCCGCCGTCAGATCCGTCAATTCCGTTGACCGCGTTGCAGGTTGGGAGAGTTCGGCATGGGCACCACGGACGACATGGCCACCACGGATGAAGGCGCGACGGATGCGGCCACCACAGACGTGACCACGGTCGCGACCACCACGAACGCGATGGACAGGCGGGGCTTCAGTCGTCGGATGATGTTGGGCGGGGCCGCCGTCGCCACGGTCGCGACATCGTTGTCGCTCGTCGCCGCGAAGGACGCGACCTCCGCCGACAGCGCGAGCACCGCGCTCCGGACCGCCCCCGCGGGCGGCGAGGTCAGGCGCTTCAAGCTCTACATCGAGAAGCTCGCCGACGGTCAGCTGGGCTACGGGTTCGAGAAGGGCGCGGCCTCGATACCCGGCCCGCTGATCGAGCTCAACGAGGGCGACACCGCGTACATCGAGGTCGAGAACACGCTGGACGTGGCGGCGAGCCTGCACGTCCACGGCCTGGACTACGAGGTGTCCAGCGACGGCACGAAACTGAGCAAGTCCCATGTCGAGCCGGGCGACACCCGGACGTACACCTGGCGCACCCACGCGCCCGGCCGCCGCAAGGACGGCACCTGGCGGGCGGGCAGCGCGGGCTACTGGCACTACCACGACCACGTCGTCGGCACCGAACACGGCACGACCGGCATCCGCAAGGGCCTGTACGGGCCGGTGATCGTCCGTCGACAGGGTGACATCCTCCCGGACAAGACCCACACCATCGTCTTCAACGACATGACGATCAACAACAGGCCGGGGCACGACAGCCCCAACTTCGAGGCCACGGTGGGGGATCGGGTCGAGTTCGTCTCGATCACGCACGGCGAGTACTACCACACGTTCCATGTGCACGGTCACCGCTGGGCGGACAACCGCACGGGTCTGCTGACCGGCCCCGACGACCCCAGCCGGGTGGTCGACAACCTGATCGTGGGCCCCGCGGACTCGTTCGGCTTCCAGGTCATCGCGGGCGAGGGCGTCGGCGCGGGCGCGTGGATGTACCACTGCCACGTCCAGAGCCACTCGGACATGGGAATGGCGGGCCTGTTCCTGGTGAAGAAGACGGACGGCACGATCCCGGGCTACGAGCCCCACGAGCACTGAGCGCTCCGCGCCGAGCAGCAAAGGGGGGCGCGGGGAGCGGCACGCCCTCACTCGACGGCCTGCCTGCCTTTTTGGGGATGCGGGGAACTGCGCGACCTTCGGACCGGCGGGGCTGCACCTCTTCGGCGCTGCCCGGCAAGGGCACCTCAGGGGCGCGGGGAGCGGCACGCCCCCACTCGACGGCCGGGCTGCCTTTTTTGGGGGCGCGGGGAATTGCGCAACGTGCAGACCGACAGGGCCTCCCCCGTAAAGCCCCGCCGGGCAAGCGCACCCACGCCCACTCCGGCGCACGTCCCACAGCCAGCGGCTTCACGATCGGGGAGCGCTCTCAACGAAGCGTTGAACCAGGGCTATCCTGAGCGGCAACCGCCGCCATGAGGAGCCCCGAGGTGACCGAGCAGTCGACAGAGCCACGCCCGACACTGGAGGCCGTGGCCGCCCGGGCCGGAGTCTCCCGGGCCACCGTGTCGCGTGTCGTCAACGGCGGCGAGGGCGTACGCGAACCCCTGGTAGAGCGGGTCAGGCGCGCCGTCGAGGAGCTCGGCTACGTCCCGAACCAGGCCGCCCGCAGCCTCGTCACCCGACGGCACGACGCGGTCGCCGTGGTCATCGCCGAACCGGAGACCAGGGTCTTCGCGGACCCCTTCTTCGCCCTTCAGCTCCGGGGCATCAGCAAGGAGCTGACCGCCCACGACTCGCAGCTCGTCCTGCTGCTCACGGAGGGACGCGACGACCATGCCCGCGTGGCGCGCTATCTCGCCGGCGGCCATGTCGACGGCGCGCTCGTCTTCTCGCTGCACCTCGACGACCCGCTGCCGGGCCTGATCCGCGGAGTGCCGACCGTGTACGGGGGGCGCCCTGGCTGGAGCGACGGGTCACGCGGCGTGGTCTACGTCGACTGCGACAACAGGGGCGGCGCCCGCGAGGCCGTCCAGCACCTCGTCGGGCTCGGACGCACGCGCGTCGCCCACATCACCGGCCCCCTCGACCAGACCTCGGCGGCCGACCGGCTCGACGGGTTCCGTGACGTCATGGTGGACACCGATCCGAGGCTGATCGTGGAGAGCGACTTCACCCCGGGTGGCGGCGAGCGGGCCATGCGGGAACTTCTCGACCGCTGCCCCGACGTGGACGCGGTGTTCGCCGCCAACGACCTCACGGCGGTCGGCGCGATGCGCGTGCTGCGGGAGCGGGGGCGGCGGGTGCCCGAGGATGTCGCGGTGGTCGGCTTCGACGACATGCTGCCGTTCACCGAGCAGGCCGACCCGCCGCTCACGACGGTTCGCCAGGACATCGAGGAGATGGGGCGGCTGATGGCGCGGTTGCTGTTGCGGGGGCTGGAACGGGGGGCTCCCGCGGGGGGCGCGGAGGGGTTGGCGGGGGCGCCGGCCAGTGTTGTGTTGCCTACGACGTTGGTTCGGCGGGTCTCGGCGTAGGCGCTCCGCTGGGGGCTTGGTGGTTGGGTGCGGGTTGGTGGGGGCTTGTCGCGCCGTTCCCCGCGCCCCTTGGGTGCCATGGCCTGGCGGGGCTTTGCAGATGGGGCTCTGTCGGTCTGAAGGTTGCGCAGTTCCCCGCGCCCCCGGAAGGCGGGCCGGTCGACAGGTGCACGTACGTCGTGGCTGGTCGCGCAGTTCCCCGCGCCCCTGGCGGGGGCGCCCTGGGCGGGGCAGGCCCTCAAAGGTGCCCCGCCCAGGGCTCGGGATTACGCGCCCACCGTCACCGTGAAGCGGCGGGGGTTGCCGTCGTGGGCCGCGCCCGATACGTCGGGCTGGCCGTCGGGGCGTACGTCGTCGTAGGGGAAGGCGTAGCCGATGGGGGAGTTGGCGTGCACGACGCGCGCCCAGTGGTTGGTGACCGCGCCCGTGTAGTAGTCGGACGTGGTCGTCCCGTTCGGCTGGGTCGGGTGGGTGAGCATGATCGAGCGGTTGAAGCCGGCGGCGAGGCGGGCGAGGATGGCCTTCTTGTCGTCGGAGTCGCCCGGGTTGTTGGCGAACGGCCCGTGATTGCAGGTGAAGATGTCCTTCGACGTGGGCTTGCCGAAGGTGTGACCACCGGCGAAGGTCAGCGTGTCCCCGCTGACCCGGCCGGTGAGCACGCCCCGGCCGCCCTGGAGGTCGATCCCCAGGTCGGTGGAACGGTACTTGTCCCAGACCTGGTCGATGTAGCTGGTCCAGAGGTCGCGGAACGGCATCTCGGCGGGCCGGTCGAAGTACGGGGCCATCAGGTTCTGCGGGGAGACCACCCGCAGTACGGAGCCGTCGCTGCCCCGGGTCACCAGCTTGTCCCAGGGCTGGCCGTCCTTGGCGGCCTGTGCCGTGAGGTCCGCCGCGATCCGGTCGACGGCACCGTCGGGCAGCGGGGCCACCGTGTGCGTGGCGTCGCCCTCCAGGGTCAGACCGATGGGCAGCGCGGTGACCAGGTCGACGTAGCTGATGTTGGCGTACAACTGTTCGGTGTTGAAGGTGAATTCGCAGAACGACCACGTCTTGCCGTAGTTCGCGTCGGCGGGCGTGGCGAACGCGGGCTCGACCAGCGAGGGCCCCGGGTTGAGGAAGAAGTCGAGCGTGCTGTCGCGTACGAAGTAGACCCGGGCGCCGTACATCTGAGGCAGCGTCAGGACCTTGGCGGCAGAGCCGGCGGCGCCGAGGGGGATGGCGCAGTCGACGGGCAGCGGGGTCTGGGGTGCCGACGGGGAGGTGGGCCGGTAGACGCTGCCGTCCGCGCGCAGCAGTACCCAGTTGCCCGTCGACTGCTCGTGACCGGTGACGTACGCGCGGACCGTACCGGGCAACGAGGCGTTCTTGAGGGCGAGTTCACAGGTCGCGGGGGCGGCCTCGGCCGTCGGGCTGAGAGCGCTCCCCCAGACGGGGTAGCCGACGGCGGCGGTGACGGCCGCGGTTCCGGTCAGAAAGGTCCTGCGTGAGATCACGGTGGCTCCTGAGACGTGGGGGGAAACGGCAGGGGGCCGATGTATGGGGCATCGGTCCTCCGCGGGGCACCACTGTTCCCAGGGGGAGTTGAAGCGTCAAGGGTTATGACTGAGAGCGCTCTCGAAAACTTCGTGCCTTCAGAAGTTGACGGCCGGTGCGGCGGGCGCTGCTGCGATCGGGCGATCGGGCGATCGGGTGGTCAGGTGGTCGGGCGGGCGGTCATCGGCCGGTTACCGCCCGTGTCCGGTGTCGGCCGGTCGGCAGAGGTGGCAACCGGCCCCCGTGCCGGCCGTCAGCCCCCTGCCGGCTCGCTCCTGATCACCGCGAAGCGTGCCCCGTACGGGTCGGAGAGTTTGGCCATCCGGCCCACGCCCTCCATGGACGTGGCGGGCATCCGGACCCTGCCGCCCAGTTCCTGGGCCTTGGCGACCACTGCGTCCGTGTCCGTGACCTCGAAGTAGGGCAGCCAGTACGCTCCCGCCTCCTGCTCCGTCGGGTCGTCGGCCAGTGGGACGACACCGCCGAACATGGCGTCCTCGCCGCCCTCCGAGGGGTTGACGCAGGTGTAGGTGCCGCCGGGGAACGGCATGGCCGAGGTCTCCAGGCCCAGTACACGGTTGTAGAACGCCGCCGCCGCCGCGATGTCCGGCGTGTAGAGCTCGATCCAGCACAGGGAGCCCGGCTCGCCGGCCACGTCGAGGCCCCGGAGCGCGGCGGGCTGCCAGATGCCGAAGGAGACGCCCGCCCTGTCGGCGAGGATGGCCATGCAGCCCTTGTCCATGATGTCGTCGGGCGGCAGCAGCACGCTGCCCGCGGCCTGCTCGACGGCCTTGGCCGTGGCGTCGGCGTCCGCGCTCTGGAAGTAGACGGTCCATGACGGCGGGCCCTGCTCGGGGGTGGTCTGCATAGCGCCCGCCGCGGTCCTCCCGGCCGCCTGGAAGAAGCCGTAACCGCCGGAATCGGGTCCCGCCGACCGGAAGTCCCAGCCGAAGAGACCGTGGTAGAAGGACGTGGCGCCGTCGATGTCGGGGGTGCCGAGATCGATCCAGTTCGGGGCGCCGGCTACGAAACGGGTGGTGAGCATGTTGCCCTCCTCTGAGGGGTCCCGTGGTCTGCACTGCCGAGTCTTGCACCGCCCACTGACAACCGCCGCCGGGCGCGGGCCGCTGCCGCGGGCTCGGCGGGGTGCGCGGGGTAGGAGGCCGCCGAGGTGACCGGGCGCCGCTGGGGCGTGAGCGGGCGCGCGCCCGCTCACGCCCCAGCGTGGGCGGAGGGCCCAGCGTGGGCGGCGACCTCACGCCCTCCCGCCGGTCCCGCGAATCCGTCGTGATCCTGCCGCGCGCCGCTGTGCTCTTGGCTGTCGGCGGGTGCATCATCGGGTCCTGGCACGCCCCCGGACCTCGCGTTCGGCGTCGGTCCCGTGGTCCGGGGCGGCGTCGGGCGGGCGCCCGTTGATCCGGCGTTGATCGAACGTTTTTCGATACGCGACACGATCCGGGCATGCACAATGACACCGCCGCCGCGCCCGACCTCTCCTGGCAGGAACAGGCACTGTGCGCCCAGACCGGCTCCGACTTCTTCTTTCCCGAGCCGGGCAGCTCGGTCCGTGAGGCGAAGCAGATCTGCGGACTGTGCGAGATGCGCTCCGCGTGCCTCGAATACGCGCTGAACCACGACGAACGCTTCGGCGTCTGGGGCGGCCTCTCCGAGAAGGAGCGGCTCAGCCTCCGACGCGCCCAGCACTGAGACCGTCGCCTCGTCGCCATGGCCGTGGCCGCTGCCGTCGCCGTTTCCGGCTTCGGCACGATTGCCCGCTTCGGCGCGCGTCACGGCTTCCGGCAGGCACAATCCACCGCATGGTCCACACCCCGCGGCAGCAGGCCGAGAGCCTGCTCAACGCCCTCGATCCGCTGCCGTACCCCCTGCGCATGCGTGAACTCGCCGCGAGAGTACGGGAGGTGACGGAAGCGCGTCCGCTGCTGGAGGAGCTGGAGACGCGCGGGCACTACGGGCGGGGGCTCGCCGTCGTGGCGGCGGCCGTCAGCCGGGACGCGGAGTGGATCGGCGCACGGCTCGCCGATCCGGACTCCTTCGTGCGCGGACACGCGCTGCGAGTGGCCGACAGCCTCCATGTGCCCGACTCCGCCTACGAGTCGGCGCTCGCCGACGCCCCCGAGGCGATCCGCCGCGACCTGCTGTGTGCCGTGGTCGCGGGGCGGCGCACCGCGCTGGCCGACCGGCTCGTCGGGCCGCTGCGCGACGCATGGGACGACGCGGAGGCGGCGCGTCTGCTGCCGGGGTGCTCGCCCGGGACGGTGGCCCGGCTGCTGCCCCCGCTCTTCCACGCCGTACGGGGCTGGACGTCGCTCGGCAGACGGCACACGGGCGCCCTGCTGGACGCGGTGGAGAGCGAGTTGGGCGCCCTGCCTTCGTCGCTGCGCGAGGTCTGGTGGCGACGGTACGCGCGAGCCGTGACGGTCACCGTGCCCGTCGAGCCGCTGCGTGCGCTGGAGCTGGTCGAGCGCTTCGCACCCGTGAGCCTCCCGCACCAACTCCACTCTCAGCTGGGCGCGTTCGCGGCCGTCGCGCCGGAACGGGTGCTCCGGCTGCTCCTCACCGGCGACACCCCCTCGGTCGGCGCCGTGCTCAGCCGCTCGCTGCTGCGCAAACTGGCACGGCCGGAGGCGGCAGGGCGAGCGGAGAGATCGCGCGAATCGAGTGGATCGCGTCCATCGGACGGCGGTGAACTCGTCGCGCTCGGCGCCGCGTTGGCCGCTGACGGTGATCTCCCCGTCCTGCTGGCGGCGCTGCCACCCGCTCGCCGCCACGCCTTCTACACCGACGTGATGGCCGGCCGGGGCCCGCGGGGCGCCACCGTCGATGCCGCCATGCTCGATGCCCTGCCGCGCAGTCGCGTCGCGGAGGAGGCGCGAGGGATGGCCGCCGCGGCACGCGAGAGCGGTGCGGCCTGGGACGCCGTCCTGCTCGCCGAGTCCTGTCTGCCGGTCGCCCAGGTGCGCGAGCGGCTCGTCGAGGCGACGCGTCGGCCCGCCGCCGAAGACCGCGCCCGGGCCTGGCCGTTGCTCATCGGCAACGCCGCCCGCTCCGGCGACACCGCGGCCGTCCTCTCCGTACTGGAGGAGTCCGCGCGGCTGCGCAACGAGCAGGACCCGGTGCGGCAGCCCGCCCTGTGGGCGTTGTCCCGGATCCCGCCCGCCCTGCTCACCGAGGAGGCCGAGCCGCACCTCGACAGGATCGCCGTCGACGCCGTCGAAGCCCGGGACTCCTCACCGGGGACCCGGCGCAACCTCGGCGAGCTCGCCGTCTCCGTACTCCGGGAGCATGCCGCGGGCGGCTCACGGGAGTTGGTCAACTGGTCCCTGCGCACCCTCGTGCGGATCTCCGGCAACACCGGTGGCGCCGACCTCGGCCGACTCGACGCGACACTGCGCCGGGGACAGGAACACCAGGTGTACGAGGCGTTGCGGCCATGGATCGAGGCCGGGGCGGAGAAGGCCGACTACGGCCTCGCCTTCGCGCTGGCCCGATCCGTGGGGCGGCGCGCCGCCGCGATGACCGACCTCCAGGAACTCCTGTGGCAGGCCGTCCGGTTCGGGAACGACACGACCGTGCGCTCCGCCGTCGAGCTGTGGCTGGAACCACCCGCCACCCGGGACGAAAGAGCCGCGCGCGTCCTCGCCCTCGACCCCTCGGCAGGCGCGCTGTGGCCCGTCCTGGCCGTGATCACCCGCCGCCGTACCGACCTCCTCGACGTACTCCTGGCGGACACCCCGCCGTACGGGCGCTTCCTCACCAGGGGCAGCGCGTGGACCGTACCCGTGGACCAGGACGTACGACGCTGGCTGCCGCGTCAACAGGCGGCCGTGGTGCGGCGGTTGGCCGAGTCGGCCGCCGACGCGGGGCTGCCGGCGTATGCCAGGGCCGCCGCCGTCGAACAGGCGGCGCGTGTACCGGGCCGGGGTGCCGAACTCGCGCGGCACTGGACCGGCTCGCGGAACACGGTGCTCGCGGAGGCCGCGCTCGGCGCGCTCGCCCACACCGACCGGCCCGGTGACGCGCTCCCCGAACTGCTCGCGCACGCCGGCGACGATCACGCCCGCGTCGCCGTGTACGCGGCCGCACGGGCGTCCCGGCACGTGGCGCCCTCCCTGCTCGCCGACCTGCTGCGTGACGTGCTGACCGCGCCGGGCGCCAAGGTGACCAGCCGCAAGGAGGCCGCCCGCCTCGCCGCGGTCCGGCTCCCGGCCCCGGTGGCCGCCCGCCTTCTCGCCGAGGTGTACCGGCGGCCGGGCACCCACCTCGACGTCCGTGCCGCCTGTGTCGCCTTCGCGGGCTCGCTGCTCGCCGAGGAACCCGTGTGGACGCTGCTGCATGACGCCGCCGGGGCCGAACCCGTGCTGCGCGCCGCCGTACTGCGTGTCACGCCCCTCGACCTGCCGGAACGCCACCGCGAGCGGTACGCCCGGCTCGTCCGCGACGTGTCCACGACCGACGACCCGCCGACGGCTGTCCTCGCCCATGACGCCCTGGCCCGGTGGGCGCCCTGGTGCCCCGACGCGCACACCGTCCTGGCCGCCGCCTCGGCGGACCTGTCGAACCGCACGAGCTGGCGGGCCGCCGCCCACGGTCTGGTGGCCGCGGCGGCGGGCTCGGACCGGGGAGCCGCCGGAGTACGGGAGGCCCTCCGCGCGCTGGCGGAGGCCGAGACGGCGGCAGAGGCCGAACAGGAGGGGGAGGAGAGGCCGGCCGTCGAAGGTCTCGCCGACGCCGAGCCCCGTCGGGACCGGCCCGCCCGGCAGCGCGTCGACCACCTAGTGGCCCGTCTGGCGCGGCAGGCCGCAACGGACGCCGGGACCGTTCGGGCGGCGGCCCTCGGAGCCGCCGAGCTGCTGGCGCGGTACGACGCGTTCGTGCCGCAGGCCGCCGCGATCACGGTGACCCATCTCGACCTCGAGGCGGAGTCCGAGCAGGTGGTCGAGGCGCTGGCCCGCCTCGCCGCGCTGACGGACGGGCGGCCGGCGCTCGCGGCCGGGACCGCCTCGGCCCTCGCCGACCGGCTGCGCCGCGGGACGCACGAGGGCGGCGCCGAGACCCTCCTCGGCGCCGCCCGGCGGCTCACCGCTCACGGCGGTCACGGCGAGGGACTGCTCGCCACGGCCGTCACCGGCGCACTCGGCACCCGTACGGACTGGGGGCCGCCGTGGCGGGCGCAGCTGAGAGCACTGCGCCGCCACCCGGTGGCCGACGTCCGCGATGCGGCGCTGGCCCAGGTGACGGCGTACGAGTGAGAGGTGGCCCCGGCCCCGGCGCACGCGCCGGGGCGGCAGGTCACACGGCGGCGGCGCGGGCCGCCATGCGGGCCTTGCGGATCGCGAGCTTCTCGTCGAACTTGGCGGCCTCGGAGTCCAGGCCGCCCATGTACATGCCGAGCTCCTCCTGCGCCTTGAGACCCTCGGGGCCGAGCCCGTCGATCTGCAGGATCTTGAGGTGGCGCAGGATCGGCATCAGCACGTCGTCGTGGTGGATGCGCATGTTGTAGACCTCGCCGATGGCCATCTGCGCGGCGGCGCGCTCGAAGCCGGGCATGCCGTGTCCGGGCATCCGGAACTGGACGATGACGTCCCGCACGGCCTGCATCGTCAGGTCGGGGGCGAGCTCGAACGCGGCCTTGAGGAGGTTGCGGTAGAAGACCATGTGCAGGTTCTCGTCGGTCGCGATGCGCGCCAGCATCCGGTCGCAGACGGGGTCGCCCGACTGGTGTCCGGTGTTGCGGTGCGAGACACGCGTGGCGAGCTCCTGGAAGGCGACGTACGCCACGGAGTGCAGCATCGAGTGGCGGTTGTCCGACTCGAAGCCCTCGCTCATGTGCATCATGCGGAAGGCTTCGAGCTGGTCCGGGTCCACGGCGCGCGACGCGAGCAGGTAGTCGCGCATCACGATGCCGTGGCGGCCCTCCTCGGCGGTCCAGCGGTGCACCCAGGTGCCCCAGGCGCCGTCGCGGCCGAAGAGAGAAGCGATTTCGTGGTGGTAGCTGGGCAGGTTGTCCTCGGTCAGGAGGTTCACGACCAGCGCGATCCGGCCGAGCTCGGTGACCTTGGACTGTTCCTTGCCCCAGGCCTCGCCGTCCTCGAAGATTCCGGGGAAGTTGCGACCGTCGGACCAGGGCACGTACTCGTGCGGCATCCAGTCCTTGGCGACCTTCAGATGACGGTTGAGTTCGGTCTCCACCACTTCTTCCAGTGCGAACAGCAGCCGGGCGTCGGTCCAGTCGGAGGACGGGCTGCCGAGATGGGGAGAAGTGATCGTCACGGGGGCTCCAGGGGGGACGAAAATGCTGAGCGTTCACACAACCTACGGCATCGTAGGCTACGTATCCGTAGGTTACGATGCCGTAGGTTAAGCGCGCCGTAAAGAGCCCTGATCAGCAACGATCTCTGTGAAGATCGGTTCCGTAGGCATCCGGAGGCCACCCGTCCGGCGGATGCGCAGGTCCCGGGGCCGTACGAGCGGCCCTGCGGGTTCTCAGGCGTACAGCTCCCGCAGCCGGACCGAGAGGCACGTCACACAGCCTTCGAGCTTCTCGAACTCGCTGATGTCGACGAGGACGGGTTCGTGGCCGAGTCCGGCGAACAGGTCGGCGGTCTTGGGCGCGCTCGCCGCCATCAGCAGCTTCCCGCCGCCCAGCAGGACGACGTGCGAGCCGGACTCCTCCGGTACCGCCAGGAAGCGCGGGAACAGCGACGGGGAGTCCACCAGCGGCTCGTACCCGACGATCGTGCCGTCCGGCAGCGCGGTGACGGCCGACTTCAGGTGCAGCACCTTGCTCACCGGTACGGCGACGACACGGGCGCCGAGCGGCTCGAAGGTGGCCCGCAGCTGCTGGATGCCGGCTCCGTTGGTGCGTCCGCCCTGGCCCACGTAGACCGTGTCGCCGACCTTCAGGACGTCGCCGCCGTCCAGCGTGCCCGGCTCCCACACCCAGTTCACCGAGCAGCCGAGCCGCGCCACCGCCTCCTCGACACCGGCGGTCTCGCCGCGCCGGGACTCCGCTCCCGGGCGGCCGATCAGCGCCACGTTGCGGAAGACGACCACCGCGTCCTCCACGAACACGGAGTCCGGGCAGTCGTCGGCGGGCTCCGCCTCGACGGTCTCCCAGCCGTGCGTACGCAGCGCCGAGGCGTACGCCTCCCACTGTTCGGCCGCCAGGTCGATGTCGACCGGCGTGCGTTCCAGGTGCGTGACGAGACCTTCGGCCAGGCGGGGGCTGGGACGGCGGATGAGGGCCTTCTGGCTGGGCACGTACGGACTCCGTCTCGGCAGGGTGTGTCCCCGCACATCATGCAGCCCACACCGACCGCGCAACAGCCCCCGCGCCCCTCAGCGGGGCTGCGCCACCGCCTCGGACGTCGTCTCCGTCAGCTCCCCTTCCAGCAGCAGCCACCGTGTGATCCCGATCGACTCCAGGAACGGCACGTCGTGACTGGCCACGATCAGCGCCCCTTCGTACGACTCCAGGGCAGTGGTGAGCTGCCGCACGCTCGCCATGTCGAGGTTGTTCGTCGGCTCGTCGAGCATCAGCAGCTGCGGTGCGGGCTCGGCGAGCATCAGCGCGGCAAGTGCCGCCCGGAAGCGCTCGCCGCCGGAGAGCGTCGCCGCCCGCTGGTCGGCCCGGGCGCCCCGGAACAGGAAGCGGGCCAGCCGCGCCCGGACCCGGTTGTTGGTGGCGCCCGGCGAGAACCGGGCCACGTTCTCGGCGACCGTCAGCTCGTCGTCGAGGACGTCGAGACGCTGGGGCAGGAACCGCAGCGGCACATGGGCCCGCGCCTCCCCGGAGACGGGCGCCAGCTCCCCGGCGATCGTCCGCAGCAACGTCGTCTTGCCGGCGCCGTTGCGCCCGACCAGCGCGACCCGCTCGGGCCCGCGCAGATCGAACGAGCCCGCGCTCGCCCCGTACGCCAGCTCCAGGTCCAGGAGCGTGAGGACGGTACGGCCCGGCGGCACGGCCGTGTACGGGAGGTCGACGCGGATCTCGTCGTCGTCCCGCACGGCGTCCACGGCGTCGTCGAGCCGCTCCTTGGCCTCGGCGAGCTTCTCCTCGTGCATGATGCGGTGCTTTCCCGCGGACTCCTGGGCCGAGCGTTTGCGCGCCCCCATCACGATCTTGGGCTCGCGTTTCTGCTCGAACATCTTCTGGCCGTACCGCTTGCGGCGGGCCAGTTTGACCTGCGCGTCGACCAGTTCGCGCTTCTGCTTCTTCAGATCCGACTCGGCGGCACGCACCATGCGCTCGGCCGCCTCCTGCTCGGTGGCGAGGGCCTCCTCGTACGCCGAGTAGTTGCCGCCGTACCAGGTGACCTCACCGGAGCGCAGATCGGCGATCTGGTCGACCAGGTCCAGGAGTTCACGGTCGTGGCTGACCACGATCATGACCCCGGAGTAGGCCTCGACGGCCGCGTACAGCCGTCGGCGCGCGTACAGGTCGAGGTTGTTGGTCGGCTCGTCGAGGAGGAGGACGTCGGGCCGGCGCAGCAGCAGCGCGGCCAGGCGCAGCAGGACCGACTCGCCGCCCGAGACCTCGCCGATGGTGCGGTCGAGCCCGACGTGGCCGAGGCCGAGTTCGCCGAGTGTCGCCACGGCGCGCTCCTCGACGTCCCAGTCGTCGCCCACGGCGTCGAAGTGGGCCTCGGACACGTCGCCCGACTCGATGGCGTGCAGCGCGGCGCGCTTCGCCGCGATGTCGAGCACCTCGTCGACCCGCAGCCCGGTGTCGAGGGTGACGTTCTGCGGAAGCAGGCCGACCTCGCCCGCGACCCGGACGGTTCCGTCGGCCGGCGCGAGTTCTCCCGAGACGAGCTTCAACAGGGTCGACTTGCCTGATCCGTTGACGCCGACGAGCCCGGTTCTGCCGGGCCCGAAGGCCACCTGGAGGTCCTCGAAGACGGGCGTGCCGTCGGGCCAGGAGAAGGAGAGGGAGGTGCAGGTGATGGAAGTGGGGGTACTGGACATACAGGCCTCGCGGTGCTGGATGCGGTCAGGGCGACACGTATCGAGACACCGGGAGGCGGCGACGGCCGGAAGGACGGAGTCCTCCGGGGCATTCGCGGAACACGGGAAAAGCCCTGTTCCGCGGGACGGCTCGGAGCCGAGGTCGCACGCTGCGCACACACGAATACGTGGGTGACGCGGTGTCTCGTGACCTCAGACGAGCAACGTCCTTCTCCGTTCGGCGACAACAGGACCGTTTACACCGTAGGAGGGGGCTGTGCGGCTGTCAACGAATTAACGTGCTCCCGACCCTGATCGCGATCTTGAATCGCCCCCGCCTCTGATCCCGATCCCGACCGCCCGAAGGAGACTCCGTGCCCAACGGCCCGCTCTCGCTGCCCGCCCGTCTCTGTCTGCTGGCCTGGGACACCTCGAAACTCAAGGTCACCAGCGCTTCCCAGCTCCCGCATCTGGTCCGGGCCGGTGCCCTCACCGAGCTGGCGCAGCGCGGGCTGCTGGCCGACGCGGAAGGCGTGGCCACGCCCACGACCCCGGACGGCCGGACCGGGGACGCGGCTCTCGACGGGCTCATGGAACTCATCGAGGAGTCCCGGCCGCACAAGTGGAAGACCTGGGTCAGCCTCCGGGCGCGCATCACGCTGGACGCCGTACAGGCGCAGCTCGCCGCGGACGGATATCTGCGTGCCGAGAAGACACGGGTGCTCGGCGTCTTCCCGTCCGTGGAGTACGAGATCGGCCGCGTCGCCGTCGTGGACAGGCTGCGCGCGGAGGCCCGGCAGATCCTTGAGGGCCCGGTACCCGTCCACGAGGTGTCCGAGCGGGACGCGGCGCTCGTCGCCCTCGCCGCCGCGGCCGAGCTGCGCACGCTCGTGTCGGGCAGGGAGCGGCGGCTGTACGACGCGAGGATCGGGGCCCTGACCGAACGCAGCGGAACGGCGACTCCGGCTCTGAGGCAGGCGGTCCAGGAGGTGCGGTCGGCGGTGGCCGTGGCGATGGCGACACCGGGAGTCCCGGGGCACTGAGCGGGCAGCGCCCATTCTCGTCCGCCGTGCCGCGCGGGAGCTGCTGGACACGGGGACGTACGAGTCGCGGGCGGCCGGCAGGGAGGGGCCGACCGGGAGTGCCCGCCGAAAGGCGTCTGCCGGGCCGTCAGGGCTCAGCAGCCGTCAGGACTCGGCAGGAAGTCAGTAGGAGTCGCGCAGCAGTTCGGCGAGGTCGTGGTCCAGATCCTGGTGCAGGTGCTCAAGACCGACGGGCACCAGCTCCGTCGAACTCTGCAGGAAGTGCCGCAGCTCGCCGGCGCGCACGTGGATCACGGCGGTGCCCTCCGGGGCGTGGAACTCCAGGACGATGCGGTCGTATCCGTACGGCCGCACGCGCACGTCGCCGTGGCCGACCTCCTCCTCCAGGCCCGAGGCGAGCAGCTCGCGGGCGAAGGTCCAGCACACCTCCACGCCTTCGAGCGTGGACGGGGCGGGGAAGGACATGCGGACGGCGAAGGGATCGTGCGGGTCGTAGCTGAGCGTCGCGGGAATGCTCGGCATCCGCGGCGCGGCGGCGACGAGGCGGGCCTCTACGGGCTGCTCGATAACGGTGGACAACGCCTTGCTCCCTTGTGACGTGCGGACGAACTGCGGACGGATGAGCCGGGCACTTGTAAGGACGTCGGAATCGGCCAATCCGTGCCTGCGAAAACGGATGAAGTCCTAGTGACCTCCGTCACCGCCTTCAATCACGGGAGTGATCGTTGATTTCCGGAGTGACCACTGATGCCTCCGGGGGCATCTGGACGTGATCGTCGGAGTGGGCTAGCTTCGCCCGCCATGAGGGGCTTGGGCAAGACGCGACGCACGAGTAACAAGGGATTCACAGGGCGCCTGTTGACCGTGGGGGTGTGCGGCGCGGCGCTCGCCGCCGCACTCACGGCGCCGGCGCAGGCGGACGGACCGGCCGACCACGGGTCGAACGGCGCGAAACCGCCGCACTGGGAGGTCCAGGACAGCGGAACGGACGCGCGCTTCCGCGGGCTCTCCGCCGTCAGCCGGAACACCGCCTGGCTGGCCGGCTCCAAGGGCACCGTGCTGCGCACCACCGACGGCGGAGCGAACTGGCGGAACGTATCGCCACCCGGGGCCGCGGACCTGGAGTTCCGCGACGTCGAGGCCTTCGACGGCAGGCGTGCCGTGGTGCTGGCCATCGGGGAGGGCGAGGCGTCCAGGGTCCTGCGGACCGAGGACGGCGGCGCGACCTGGACCGAGTCCTTCCGCAACACCGACGCCAAGGCCTTCTACGACTGCATGACCTTCTTCGACAAGCGCCACGGCCTGGCGATGAGCGACCCGGTGGACGGGAAGTTCCGCATCCTGTCGACCGGCGACGGCGGCCGCTCCTGGAAGGTACTGCCCAGTGCGGGAATGCCCGCGGCCCAGGCGGGCGAGGCGGGCTTCGCGGCCAGTGGGCAGTGCCTGGTCAGCTCGGGTCCGCGTGACGTGTGGCTGGCCACTGGTGGGGCGGCACGCGCGCGCGTGCTGCACTCCTCCGACCGCGGCCGCACCTGGACGGCCACCGACACCCCGATCCCGGCGGGCGACCCGGCCCGCGGAGTCTTCGCCCTCGCCTTCCGCGACCGGACGCACGGCATCGCGGTCGGCGGCGACTACCGCGCCGACCAGGCCTCGCCGAAGGCGGCGGCGGTCAGCGGCGACGGCGGCCGCACCTGGGCCACGGCCGCCGCACCGCCGCCGGCCTACCGTTCGGGTGTCACCTGGCTCCCGCACAGCCGCACCTCCGCACTAGCGGTCGGCCCCACCGGCACCGACCTCACCACGAACGGCGGCCGCACCTGGCGCACGCTGGACACCGGCTCGTACGACACCGTGGACTGCACCCCCGACCTGGCCTGCTGGGCGTCCGGCGAGAAGGGCCGGGTGGCACGGCTGGAACGCTGACGCGCGGGCCGGGGCTCCCGGGGCCCCGTCTAGGCTCGACGGCACCATGACGATGACGACGACCGTACGCATCCCCGCGGGCTGGCCCACCACCGAGGAGCGGGCCCGGGCCGTGCAGGACGAGTTGCGGGGGCGGGTGGTCCTCGACGAGCCGGGCCCGCCGCCGGGAACCGGCCGGGTCACCGGGGTCGACGTGGCCTACGACGACGAGCGCGACGTCGTCGTGGCCGCGGCCGTGGTGCTGGACTCGGCGACCCTCGACGTGGTCGCCGAGTCCACGGCCGTCGGCCGGGTGCCCTTCCCGTACGTTCCCGGCCTGCTCGCCTTCCGGGAGATCCCGGCCGTGCTGGCCGCCCTCGAAGCACTGCCGTGCGCACCGGGCCTGGTGGTCTGCGACGGCTACGGTCTCGCCCACCCCCGCCGCTTCGGCCTGGCCAGCCACCTCGGCGTCCTCACCGGCCTCCCGACGATCGGGGTCGCCAAGAACCCGTTCACGTTCACGTACGAGGAACCGGGCACCCCGCGCGGATCCTCGTCCCCGCTGCTCGCGGGCGAGGAGGAGGTCGGCCGGGCGCTGCGCACCCAGGCGGGGGTCAAGCCGGTGTTCGTCTCGGTCGGCCACCGGGTGACGCCGGAGACCGCCTGCGCCCACACCCTCCACCTCGCGCCGCGCTTCCGCCTGCCGGAGACGACCCGGCACTCGGACGCGCTGTGCCGCCGGGCGTTGAAGGCGACGACGGCGTGAACGCGCCCCGCACGGCGGCCCCGGCCCCTGCGCGGGGCGCTCGAACCGGGGTCCTGAGTACGGCTTCTGAGTACCTGTTCTGAGTATCCGTACGGATGCCGGGGTCATGCCGTGATCGGCAGGCTTGGCCGCATGACGACACACCGTGCTCCCAAGCCCGCCGCAGGCCCCGGCCGGCCCGTAGAGCGTGCCGTGCTGGCCGGGCTCGCCCTGGCGGTCCTGGCCGGGGTCGCCTGGACAGCCGGGATGATCTACACGGTCATGGAGTGGCCGTTCTGAGCAGTTCCTCGCGCCCGATGACATCGGCCCTCGTGGCCGGCACCGTGCAGGCGTAGGCCCCGGCGATCGCGCCGAAGAGCCCGCACCGCTCGGGCGGTTCACCCGTCAGCCGCCCGAAGAGATAGCCCGCCGCGAAGGCGTCCCCGGCCCCGTTCGAGTCGACGACCGGCGCGGACGGTGTGACGGGCGGGATGTGCGTCAGCTCGCCGTCGAGCAGCTGGTACGCGCCCTCGGCGCCGCCCGTCGCGACGACCACCTCGGCCCGGCCCCGCCCGGCGATCCGCCGCATGGTCTTCTCGGGGTCCGCCAGCGCAGCCGTCGACAGGAAGACGATGTCGGCCTCGTACGCGAACTGTTCCTGGTAGGCCTGCGTGCCGTCCCAGTTGTGCAGGTCGGTCGAGACGGTCACCCCCGTCTCCCGCAGCACGGGGAGGGCGTGCGCGCAGGGCTGGGTGATGGAGACATGGACGTGGCGGCTCACCGCGGCGAGGGCCCGTACGGTCTCCGGGGGCAGCCGGTCGTCGTCGTGTCCGCGCGTGCTGTCGTAGAGCGACAGCCGCCGTCCGTCCGGCCCCACGAGGTTCACGGCACGCTTGGTGCCGGCCGGCTGGGGGACCTCGGTGAGCGGGACGCCCCGGTCGCGGTGCAGGGCCCGGACCAGATCACCGTGATGATCGGCGCCGAGCATGTCGAGATGGTGCGTACGCAGCCCCAGTCCGTGCACCCCGAGCGCCACGAAGTCCCCGGTCTGCCCGGCCCGCGCCTCGATCGCGGGCACCATATGACTGTCGGCACAGGGCACCGGCAACGCGGGCACGTACACGATGGTGTCGACCCCGGCACCCCCGAGGACAAGCACGTCGATGGCAGAACTCACAACTGCTCCTGCTTTCTCGGCCTTCAGAGACCTTCGCCTTCAGGGCACGAGGACCCGCGCTTCTTGCGGGCGCGGGGAACGGCGCACCCAGCCCCGACGCTGCCGCACGATTCATCGGCCCCGGACCACGCTTGCTTTTTAGGGGCGCGGGGAACGGCGCACCCAGCCCCCGACTGAGCCGCACCATCCATCCGCCCCCGCCCCCGCCCCCGCCCCCGCCCCCGCCCCCGCCCACACCGCACCGCACCGCACCGACAGCGGAGCGTCACCGCGTGGCGGCGACCCGGAACATGATCCCCGCCCGCCGCAGCCGCGGAATCAGCGCATCCCCCATGGCGACAGCCGTCGTCACCTGCCCCGAGGTCACAGGGAGCTCGTCGAAGACGAGACACATCGCGGACTCGGCCAGCATCTTCGCGGTGTCCCCGTACCCGGGATCCCCGCCGGCCACCTCGGTGAAGACCCTCTTCCCACCGCCCTCACCGACGAACCGCACCGAGAACCAGCTGGCGGCCCGCTTCTCCTCGCCAGGACCCTCGCCCGGCGCGAACCGCCCCGACAGCCAGCGCCGCACGGGCGGCACCTGCGCCGCCACGAAGAGCGCCCCGGCCCCGGCCACCCCGCCCACGGCCGACGGCAGCGTCTCGACCGCCGCGTAGTGCCGGTAACGGAAGTCGGGCCCGTACCGCTCCAGCGCCCGCGCGGACCGCTGCACGATCTGCGCGTCGATGGTCGGAAGCGGCAGCGCCCACGCTCCGAGTTCCTTCGCGTAGCGCGGGGCGCCCGAAGGCGCGTACGCCCGGCGCCCGACCAGGCGCGGCTCGTGCCGCCTGCGGTCGCGCGCGGCGGCGATCATGTGCCGTCCGCGAGCGAACTGGCCGAGGGCGGAGGCGAAGGTGCCGCCCGAGAACATCGCCTCGACCCGCACGAAGCCGTCCACCGTCAACGGCACCCCTTCGGGCAGCTGCCGCACGGTGAAATAGGCGCCCAGGTCGTGCGGGACCGAGTCGAAGCCGGCGGCGTGGACCAGCCGGGCGCCGGTCTCACGCGCGCGTGCGTCGTGCCGTACGTACATGAGGTCCACGAACTCGGGCTCTCCGCAGAGGTCCAGGTAGTCGGTGCCGGCGTCCGCGCAGGCGGCGACCAGGCCCTCGCCGTACTCCACGTAGGGGCCGACGGTCGTGGCCACCACGCGCGCGTGCTCCGCGAGTTCCCGCAGGGAGGCCGGATCGGTGACATCGGCCCGCAGCACGGGCAGCTCCGCGCAGGCGGGATCGATGGCCGCCAGACGGTCCCGCAGCCGGTCCAGCTTCGTGGTGTCGCGGGCCGCGATCGCCCAGCGCAGTCCCTGGGGGGCGTGCGCGGCGAGGTACTCCGCGGTGAGCCTTCCGACGAACCCCGTGGCCCCGAAGAGCACGATGTCGTACGCGCGCTCGGTCCTGTCCTGCCCGCTCATGGCACCTCTCAGCCGTCCAGCCCGCGCCGTTGTCGGTGGCCGAGGCTAGCGTGCGACAGGAGGAAACGGACCAGGGCCCCGTCGCCGGGCTTCCACAGGGGCTTCCAAATTGACTGAGCGCTTGCTCGCCAGGGGCTTGTGCGAAGTGGAACGTGTTCTTAACATCACTGATGTTACATCAGTTGTGTCACAGTGCTGGGGGCTTGATGACAGCGGCGGCAGCGGCAGGAACGGCGGGGCACGGCCCGCTGGCCGGGGTGCGCGTGGTCGAGCTGGCGGGCATCGGGCCCGGCCCGTTCGCCGCCATGCTCCTGGCCGATCTGGGCGCGGACGTCGTCCGCGTGGACCGGCCGGGCGGCGGGGGACTCGGGATCGACCCCGCGTACGACGTCACCAACCGCAACAAGCGCTCGGTGATCGTCGACCTCAAGGCGTCCGACGGCGCGGAGCGTGTCCTCGCCCTGGCCGAGCGGGCCGACATCCTCGTCGAGGGCTTCCGCCCGGGCGTCGCCGAGCGCCTCGGCATCGGGCCCGAGGCCTGCCACGCCCGCAATCCGGGACTCGTCTACGGGCGGATGACCGGCTGGGGCCAGGAAGGGCCGCTCGCCCCGCGCGCCGGGCACGACATCGCGTACATCGCGCTGACCGGGACCCTCGGCATGATCGGTGCCCCGGACGGGCCGCCGGCCGTCCCCGCGAACCTCCTCGGGGACTACGCGGGCGGCTCGCTGTACCTCGTCGTCGGTGTTCTCGCCGCCCTCCACCACGCGCGCGCCACCGGCGCGGGACAGGTCGTGGACGCGGCGATCGTGGACGGCACCGCCCACCTCTCCGCCATGATCCACGGCATGCTTGCCGCGGGCGGCTGGCAGGACCGGCGCGGTGCCAACCTCCTCGACGGCGGCTGCCCGTACTACGGCACGTACGAGACGGCCGACGGCGGGTACATGGCGGTCGGCGCGCTGGAAGGGCAGTTCTACGAGGAGTTCACCGGGCTGCTGGGCCTCGGGGAGTACGCCTCCGCGCGCAAGGACCTGTCCCGCTGGGGCGAGCTGCGCGAGGCGGTCGCGGCCCGCTTCAGAACCCGTACGCGCGACGAGTGGACCGCGGTCTTCGCGGGCTCCGACGCGTGCGTGGCGCCCGTTCTGTCGCTGCGCGAGGCGCCGGACCACCCGCATCTCGCGGCCCGCGGCACCTTCACCGACCACGGCGGCATCACCCAGCCCGCCCCCGCGCCCCGGTTCTCCGCCACCCCGACCACCGTCCGCGGCGGGCCCGCCCTCCCGGGCACCGACACCGCGGACGTGGCCCGCGACTGGGACGTACCGGACCTCCTGAAGGACTCACCCGAACCGACGCGCACCCCCGAACCGAAACCGACGGGCTCCCCCGAACCGAAGGGCACCCCCGCATGAAGCGGCAGATCTTCACGCCCGACCACGAGGCGTTCCGCGAGACCGTCCGCACCTTCCTCGCGAAGGAGGTGCTCCCGCACTACGAGCAGTGGGAGAAGGACGGCATCGTCTCGCGCGAGGCGTGGCTCGCGGCCGGCCGGCAGGGGCTGCTCGGTCTCGCCGTCCCAGAGGAGTACGGGGGCGGCGGCAACGCCGACTTCCGCTACAGCGCGGCGCTCGCCGAGGAGTTCACCCGCGCCGGAGCCGCCGGGCTGGCCCTTGGACTGCACAACGACATCATCGGGCCCTATCTGACCGGCCTCGGCACCGAGGAGCAGAAGCGGCGCTGGCTGCCCGGCTTCTGCGACGGCTCCCTGATCACCGCCATCGCGATGACCGAGCCCGGCGCCGGTTCGGACCTCCAGGGCATCAGGACGCACGCTGAGGACCGCGGCGACCACTGGCTGCTCAACGGCTCGAAGACCTTCATCTCCAACGGGATCCTGGCCGACCTCGTGATCGTCGTCGCGAGGACGACCCCCGAGGGAGGTGCGAAGGGCCTCTCCCTGCTGGTCGTCGAGCGCGGTACGGAGGGCTTCGAGCGCGGCCGCAACCTCGACAAGATCGGCCAGAAGGCCCAGGACACCGCCGAGCTGTTCTTCCACGACGTACGCGTCCCGAAGGAGAACCTCCTCGGCGAGCTCAACGGCGCCTTCGTGCACCTGATGACGAACCTCGCGCAGGAGCGGATGGGGATCGCCGTCGCCGGGATCGCCGCCGCCGAATACCTGCTGGAGATCACCACCGAGTACGTCAAGGAGCGCGAGGCCTTCGGACGGCCGCTGGCCAAGCTCCAGCACATCCGCTTCGAGATAGCCGAGATGGCCACCGAGTGCGCCGTCACCCGGACGTTCGTCGACCGGTGCATCGTCGACCACACGGCGGGCGAACTCGACGCGGTGCACGCCTCGATGGCCAAGTGGTGGGCCACCGAACTGCAGAAGCGCGTCGCGGACCGCTGCCTCCAACTGCACGGCGGCTACGGCTATATGACGGAGTACCGCGTCGCCAGGGCTTTCACCGACGGCCGCATCCAGACCATCTACGGCGGGACGACCGAGATCATGAAGGAGATCATCGGCCGTTCCCTGCTCGGCTGACCTTCCCAGTCCCCCCGGGCTCCTCCCGAAAGGCTCAAGAGTGACCACCGAAGCGTACGTGTACGACGCGATCCGCACCCCGCGCGGCCGCGGCAAGGCGAACGGCGCCCTGCACGGCACCAAGCCCGTCGACCTGGTCGTCGGACTCATCCACGAGATCCGGGCCCGCTTCCCCGGACTCGACCCGGCCGCCATCGACGACATCGTGCTCGGTGTCGTCGGACCGGTCGGCGACCAGGGCTCCGACATCGCCCGCATCTCGGCCATCGCCGCCGGACTGCCGGACACCGTGGCCGGCGTCCAGGAGAACCGCTTCTGTGCGTCGGGCCTGGAAGCCGTCAACACGGCCGCCATGAAGGTCCGTTCGGGCTGGGAGGACCTCGTCCTCGCGGGCGGTGTCGAGTCGATGTCCCGGGTGCCGATGGCCTCCGACGGCGGCGCCTGGTTCGCCGACCCCATGACCAACATCGCCACCGACTTCGTACCCCAGGGCATCGGCGCCGACCTCATCGCCACCATCGAGGGCTTCTCCCGCCGGGACGTCGACGAGTACGCGGCGCTGTCCCAGGAGCGTGCCGCGGAGGCCGCGAAGGACGGCCGCTTCGGTCGCTCGGTCGTCCCCGTGAAGGACCGCAACGGACTCGTCGTCCTCGACCACGACGAGCACCCGCGCCCCGGCACCACCGCCGACTCGCTGGGCAGGCTGAAGCCGTCGTTCGCCGACATCGGCGACCTGGGCGGCTTCGACGCCGTGGCGCTGCAGAAGTACCACTGGGTGGAGAAGATCGACCACGTCCACCACGCCGGCAACTCCTCCGGGATCGTGGACGGCGCCTCACTGGTCGCCGTCGGCTCCAAGGAGGTCGGCGAGCGGTACGGGATCACCCCGCGCGCGCGGATCGTCTCCGCGGCCGTCTCCGGCTCCGAGCCGACCATCATGCTGACCGGGCCCGCCCCCGCCACCCGCAAGGCCCTCGCCAAGGCCGGGCTGACCATCGACGACATCGACCTCGTCGAGATCAACGAGGCCTTCGCCGCGGTCGTCCTGCGGTTCGCCCGCGACATGGGCCTGTCCCTGGACAAGGTCAACGTCAACGGCGGCGCGATCGCCCTCGGTCACCCGCTCGGCGCGACCGGCGCGATGATCCTCGGCACGCTCGTCGACGAACTGGAGCGCCAGGACAAGCGGTTCGGCCTCGCCACGCTCTGCGTCGGCGGCGGCATGGGCATCGCGACGATCGTCGAGCGCCTGTAGGCACGCGAGCCCGTCCTTCCCTCGCCGGACGCAGGCCGGTTCGGCACCCACCGGACCACCCCTTCGGGCTTCTCGCCGTCGCGGCGGACAAGACTTTGACATCTACGGAGACCTCCAGATGACCGAGAGCACCACCATCCGCTGGGAACAGGACGAGACCGGTGTCGTCACCCTGGTCCTCGACGACCCCAGCCAGTCCGCGAACACCATGAACCAGGCGTTCCGCGCGTCGCTCACCGCGATCGCCGACCGCCTGGAAGCCGAGGTGCGGGCCGACCCCGCGTCCGTCCGCGGCATCGTCTTCACCTCCGCCAAGAAGACCTTCTTCGCGGGCGGCGACCTGCGGGACCTCATCCGGGTCACGCCCGGGACCGCCCAGCAGCTCCTCGACGGCGGCCTCGCCATCAAGCGCGACCTGCGCCGCATCGAGACCCTCGGCAAGCCCGTCGTCGCCGCCATGAACGGCGCGGCCCTGGGCGGCGGTTACGAGATCGCGCTCGCCTGTCACCACCGGGTCGCCCTCGACGCGCCCGGCTCCAAGATCGGCTGCCCCGAGGTCACACTCGGTCTGCTGCCCGGAGGCGGCGGCGTCGTCAGGACCGTACGCCTCCTCGGCATCGCCGACGCGCTCCTCAAGGTGCTTCTCCAGGGCACCCAGTACAGCCCGCGGCGCGCCCTGGAGAACGGCCTCGTCCACGAAGTGGCGGCCACCCGGGAGGAGATGCTCGCCAAGGCCCGCGCCTTCATCGACGCCAACCCCGAGTCGAGCCAGCCCTGGGACAAGCCCGGCTACCGCATCCCGGGCGGCACCCCGTCCAGCCCGAAGTTCGCGGCGAACCTGCCCGCCTTCCCCGCCAACCTGCGCAAGCAGACCGGCGGCGCGCCCTACCCGGCGCCGCGCAACATCCTCGCCGCCGCCGTCGAGGGCTCCCAGGTCGACTTCGAGACCGCGCAGGTCATCGAGGCGCGCTACTTCGTGGAACTGGCCGCCGGTCAGACCTCCAAGAACATGATCCAGGCCTTCTTCTTCGACCTTCAGGCCGTCAACTCCGGCGCCAACCGCCCCAAGGGCGTAGAGCCCCGCCAGGTCCGCAAGGTCGCCGTTCTCGGCGCCGGGATGATGGGCGCGGGCATCGCGTACTCCTGCGCCCGCGCGGGCATCGACGTCGTCCTCAAGGACGTGTCCGCCGAAGCCGCGGCCAAGGGCAAGAACTACTCCGAGAAGCTCTGCGCCAAGGCCGTCGCCCGCGGCCGTACGAGCCAGGAGAAGGCGGACGAGCTGCTCGCCCGCATCACGCCCACCGCGGACCCGCAGGACGTGGCGGGCTGCGACGCCGTCATCGAGGCCGTCTTCGAGGACCCGGCGCTCAAGCACAAGGTGTTCCAGGAGATCCAGCACCTCGTCGAGCCGGACGCGCTGCTCTGCTCCAACACCTCTACCCTGCCGATCACCGCGCTCGCCGAAGGCGTCGAGCGGCAGGCCGACTTCGTGGGACTGCACTTCTTCTCACCCGTCGACAAGATGCCGCTCGTCGAGATCATCAAGGGCGAGGGCACCGGCGACGAGGCCCTCGCGCGCGCCTTCGACCTCGTACGGCAGATCAGGAAGACCCCGATCGTCGTCAACGACTCGCGCGGGTTCTTCACCTCCCGGGTCATCGGGCACTTCATCAACGAGGGCGTGGCGATGGTCGGCGAGGGCATCGAGCCCGCCTCCGTCGAGCAGGCCGCCGCCCAGGCCGGCTACCCGGCCAAGGTCCTCTCCCTGATGGACGAGCTGACGCTCACCCTGCCCCGCAAGATCCGCGCCGAGTCGAAGCGGGCTGTCGAGGAGGCGGGCGGCACCTGGGTGACGCACCCCGCCGATGTCGTCATCGACCGCATGGTCGACGAGTTCGGCCGCACCGGACGCAGCGGCGGTGCGGGCTTCTACGAGTACGTCGACGGCAAGCGCGCCGCGCTGTGGCCCGGACTGCGGGAGCACTTCACCCGCGAGGGGACGGAGATCCCGTTCGAAGACATGCAGGAGCGCATGCTCTTCTCCGAGGCGCTGGACACCGTCCGCCTCCTGGAGGAGGGCGTCCTGACCTCGGTCGCCGACGCCAACATCGGGTCCGTCTTCGGGATCGGCTTCCCCGGCTGGACGGGCGGTGTCCTGCAGTACATCAACGGATACGAGGCCCGTGACGGGTCGAGCGCCGGGCCGGCCGCGTTCGTGGCCCGCGCGCGGGAGCTCTCCGAGCGGTACGGGGAGCGGTTCGCGCCGCCGGCGCTGCTTGTCGCGAAGGCGGAGGAGGGCGAGCGGTTCAGCGACCGCTGACGGGCCCTCAGGGAGGGGCGTTGTCGTCTGCGGCGCCGCGGACGAACATGGGCCGAGTACCGCTCAGTGGTACGCCACTCTTGCCCCCGTGGGGCGGTTCCCCGACGCTGACCGGCGACCGGTCCCCGTCCCCACGAGGAGCCAACGATGGGTCGCCGCCCCGCCCCCGCCCTGCTCGACATCCTGCGCGGCGAGGGCGTGGACCGCGTCTTCGGCAACCCCGGCACCACCGAACTGCCGTTCCTGGCAGCCCTCGCGGACACCGAACAGGCCCCGGAGTACGTCCTCGGTGTCCACGAGGGCGCGGTCGTCTCCATGGCGGACGGATACGCCCGCGCCACCCGCAGGCCCGCCTTCGTCACCCTGCACATCGCGGCGGGTCTCGCCAACGGACTCATCGGCCTGCTCAACGCCCGCCGCTCGCGCACCCCGCTCGTGGTGATGGCCGGACAGCAGGACCGCCGCCACCTCCAGCAGGACCCCATGCTCAGCGGCGACCTCGTCGCGCTCGCCACGCCCGCCGTGAAGGCCGCGTACGACATCCAGCACGCCCGCGACCTGCCGCTCGCGCTGCGCCGCGCCTTCGCGCTCGCCGTACGGCCGCCCGCCGGGCCCGTGTTCGTGTCCGTGCCCATGGACCTGCTCACCGAGGACACGGAGGTCGAGGTCCCGGCCCGTACGCCATCGCCCAGACCCGCGCCGGCCGGTGGGATCGACCGGGCCGCCGTCCTGCTCGGCGGCGGGGCGCGGCCCGTGATCGTCGCGGGGGACGGCGTGGGCCGCGAGGACGCCACGGCCGCGCTCGTCCGCACCGCCGAGGCCTGCGGGGCGCCCGTGCACCACCAGCCGATGGCGGACTTCCTGAACTTCCCGACCACGCACCCCCTGTACGCGGGGATGCTGCCCCCGCGCCACGACGCGATCCGGGCCGCCCTCGACCCGTACGACACCGTGTTCATCGTGGGAGCGCACGCCTTCACTCCCCACCACTACACTCCGGGCCCCGCGCTGCCGCCCGGCGTCACCGTCGTCCAGCTCGACTCGGACCCGGACGAGACCGGCCGGAACTTCCCCGCGGACCACGGGCTCGTGGGCGCGCTCGGGCCCTCCCTCGACCGGCTCGCCGAGCTGCTGCCCGAGCGGATACCCGCGCACACGGCGAAGACCAGAGTGCTGCGCGCCGGCGACCGTCACACGGCCGAACGCGACCGTACGGAGGCCGCCGCGCGCGCCGCGTACTCCCCGGCGCCCCTGGCTCCCTGGGCCGCCGCCCACGCGGTGGCGCGCGGCCTGCCGCCCGGCACGGCCGTGGTCGAAGAGGCCATCACCGTGGGCCTGTTGCTCCGCAGACTCGTCCGCCTGGAACAGCCGGGCAGCTATACGCACACCGTCGGCGGCGGTCTCGGCTGGGGGATCGGCGCGGCGGTCGGCCGGGCCCTGGCCGAACCGGGCCGGCCCGTGGTCGCCGTCCTCGGCGACGGCTGCGCCCTCTTCGGCCTCCAGGGCCTGTGGAGCGCGGCACGGTACGCGGCCCCCGTGCTGTTCGTCGTGATGAGCAACGGCGCCTACCGCACCCTCCAGGACACCTACGAGGCGAGAGGCGGCACCGGGATCTGCCCGGGCACCGAACTGGGGCCGCTCGACTTCACCCGGGCGGCCCGGTTCTTCGGAGTCGACGCCGTGCGCGCGGGGAGCGCCGAACAACTGCGTGAACTCGTCGCGGCCGCCGGTGAATTGACCCGTCCGATGCTCGTCGACGTACCCCTGCGGTAGATGCGGGCGAGTCGGCAAGACCGCCGCGTGACACCGCACCCCTCGTCCCGATCCGGGCCGCCGACTACTCACAGGGACGCGCACCTTGTCACCTGCCTGCCGGGGCCCGACCATCGGTCCATGACGGACGGTCAGGTGCCGAAGTCGGTGCTCGCGCGCGGTGCGGCGCTGCTGCGTGCCTGCGGCGAGTCGGAGGGCTCGCATAGCCTGGCCGAGCTGTCGCTGCGCACGGGTCTCGCCAAGCCGACCGCACACCGGCTGCTGGCCGAGCTGGTCCGGCTGGGACTCGTGGAGCGTGCCCCGGACGGCCGTTACCGCATCGGGCTCGCGCTCTTCGTCCTCGGTCAGTCGGCGCCGTCCGCGCGCGAACTGCGGGACGTCGCACTGCCGTTCCTGGGCGACCTGTACGCGGCGACGGGGGAGAACGTGCACCTGGCCGTCCCCGACGGGCCCGACACGCTCTTCCTGGAGAAGCTCACCGGCCGCCGCGCCACGCCGATCGTGTCGCGCACCGGAGGCCGGCTGCCCGCCCACTGCACCGCCACGGGGAAGGTCTTCCTGGCCCACGACCCCCGGCCGCCCGGCCCGTCCCTGTTGCGCCTCACGCCGCGCACCCTTGTCCTGCCCGGCCAGCTCGCCCGTGACCTGGCACGCACCCGGGCCCGCGGTTTCGGCGTCAACCTGGAGGAGGCGGAGGTCGGTATCTCGGCCGTGGCGGCCCCGGTCTACGCCCAGGACGCCCGTCCCGTCGCCGCCCTCTCCGTGACCGGCGGCACCCGCCGCCTCGACGTGGACCGCGTCGGCGCACGGGTGTGCGCGGCGGCCCGCGCGCTGACACGGGAGCTGTCCGCTTGACGGACGGGCCGGTTGGCGAGCGGGCCGGTTGACGAACGGTTCGGTCGGACGCGAGAGCGTCAACTCCCTGGCGCCACAGGCCCGTCGCCCCGCGCGTCCGTCTTCAGGTCTGCCTCCGGGCCCGCCTTGGTGTTCGTCCCGGACTGCATCGCCGCCGCCAGCTCGTGCTCGGTGAGCCGCCCGCCGCTCACCTCCGCGGTGATCCGCCCCCGCACGAAGACCAGTACACGGTCGCAGACCTCCGTCAGTTCGGCCAGGTCGGTCGACGCGACCAGGACGGCCGCGCCGCCCGCCGCCAACTCCCCGACGATCGCGTGCATCTCGGCCCGCACCCCCACGTCGACACCTCGCGTGGGATCGTCCAAGACGACGATACGAGGGTCAGTGGCCAGCCACTTGGCGAAGACGATCTTCTGCTGGTTGCCGCCGGACAGCCGGGCCACCACATCGTGCGGACCGCCGCGCAGGCGCAGTCGCGCGGTCAAGTCGTCTGCCCGGCGCACCAGTTCGGCACGGGACGGCATGACACCGCCCCGGCCGAGCGCCAGCCAGCTCACCGCCGTGGTGTTCTCCCACACCGTGCGGTCGGTCATCAGCCCGAACCGTTTCCGGTCGCTCGGCACGAAGGCCACCCCCGCCCGGATCGCGTCGCGCAGGGACCGCGGGAGCCCCCGGTCGCCGACACCGACCCGGCCCGCCGAGACGGCCGTGCGCCCGCACACCACAGCCAACGCGTCCAGATGGCCCGCCCCTTGCAGCCCCGCGACTCCCACCACCTCGCCCGCGCGCACGGTGAACGTCACGTCCGTGAGCCGCCCCGGGACACACACCTCGGAGAGCACCACCGGCGGCGGCCCGTCGGCCGGGGCACGTGTACGGCGTACCGGAAGCGGTGGGGTGGCGCCCAGCATCGCCTTCACCAGGTCCGGCACGCCGACCTTCTCCGCCCGCACGCCGGCCAGGGTGACCCGGCCGTCCCGCAGTACCGTCACGCGCTGGGCGAAGCGCATCACCTCCTCCAGGAAGTGGGTGACGTACAGGATCGCCATGCCCCGTCCCGTGAGGGTGCGCAGGACCTGTTCGAGGCGGTCCACGGCGGGGGCCGGCAGCGCGGAGGTCGGCTCGTCGAGGACCAGTACGCGCGGCCGGCGCAGCAGCGCCCGGGCGATCTCCGTCAACTGCTGGTCGGCGAGCGGGAGTTCGCCGAGGAGCGTGTCGGCGTCGACGGCGAGGCCCAGTTCGGCGAGGACCGGCCGGGCCGTGCGGTCCATCGCGCCCCGGTCGAGCAGCCCGAAGCGGCGCGGCGGCCGGTGGGGGAACAGATTCTCCCGGACCGTCAGATCGGGAAAGAGACTCAACTCCTGCGAGACGACGGCGATCCCGCCCTTCCGGGCCTCCTCGGCGAGCCGCACCGATCCCTCGTCCGCCGCCAGGGTCCCCGACAGGATCCGCACGAGAGTCGACTTGCCCGCACCGTTCTCCCCGACCAGCGCGTGCACCTCGCCGCCCCGCAGCAGGATGTCCGCCCCGTCCAGGGCCTTCACCCCGCCGTACGACTTGACGAGGGCCCGTGCGTCCAGCATGTCCCCGCGACTCATCTCAGCGCGCGTCCTTCAACGGCTTGAGCTGCGCCTCCTGGTCACCGAGCAGCTTGTCGATCACCGGCTTGTACCAGTCGTACGCCGCCTCCGGGGACTTCTGCCGTGCGATGACCTCGTCGATGTCGGAGGAGTCCACGACACCGCCGGGGGACAGGAACCAGCCGTCGGGCAGCTTGCCGTCCTTCTCGCGCACCGACTCGATCAGTATCGCCGTGGAGAGGTAGCCCTTGAGGAAGTGCTGGGGGTCGATGGTGACGAAGTTCGAGCCGTCCTTCACCGCGTCGAGGGTCTTGGGGTCGACGTCGAAGCCGGCCGTCAGCCACTTCCCGCCCTTCTCCTTCTTGATCTTCGCGAGGTTGTAGCTGTCGGCGTCCCCGACCCCGAGGAAGGCGAGCGCCTCGGGATGCGCGGCGACCTGCGAGGCCCACGAACTGTGGTTCTGGCCCGGATCGCTGTACGTCTGGAAGGGGCCCAGCACCTTCACGCCCGGCGCCTCCTTCTCGAACGTGTCCGCGATGCCCTTGGCCCGGTTGTCGAGCACCGGTGTCCCGGGGTTGGGCACCCCGACGACGATCTCCCCCTTCGGGTCGTCGCCCAGCCGCTTCAGCGCCTCCTGGGCCATCAGCTCGCCCAGCGCGTAGTTGTCGTTGCCCACGTAGAAGGTGACCTTGCTGCCCTCGGTGGGGGAGGTGTCCAGGGCGACGATCGGAACGCCCTGGTCGACGGCGCGGGCGGCGGGCCGGGTGAAGATCGGCGGGTCGAGGTTCTCCAGGACGATGCCGTCCTCCGCGACGGTGGTGAGGTTCTGGAAGAGCTGCACCTCGGCCGGACCGTCCGTGTTGGGCGGCCCGACGGCCTTGAAGTTCACCTTCCCCGCGTGGTCGGCGGCGCTCTCGGCGCCGAGCACCATCTCGTGCGCGAAGTTGAGACTGATGTTGGCCACCGCGATGCCCATGTCGAGTTCGCCGCCGCCCTTTCCTCCGGATTCGTCGTCGTTGCCGCATCCGGTGGCGCAGAGCAGCACCAGCGCGCCGAGGGCGCCGGACAGGGTACGGAATCGGGGGTGCATCACGGCCTCCAAGGTGCGGTGACGTCAGCGGCCACGGCGGCCACGGCGACGCAGGGCGCTGTCCGCCGCGACCGCGACGAGGATCACCGCGCCGGTGGCGAACGACGTCCAGTTGATGGGTACTTCGAAGAAGACGAGGCCGGACGCGACGACGGACAGGATCAGCGCGCCGGCCACCGCCCCGACGACCGAGCCGCGACCGCCCGCCAGCGGTGTGCCGCCGATGATGCACGCGGCGATGGCCTGCAGCTCGTACCCCTGGCCGAGGGTCGGGTCCCCGGCGCCGTAGTAGGCGAGCGCGAGCGTCGACGCGCAGGCCGTGGTGAGCCCGGACAGCGCGAGTGCCTGAACACGCGTACGGACGACGGGGATTCCGCTGAACGTGGCGGCGTCCGGATTGGACCCGATGGCCCGCACCCGGGCCCCGAAACGGGTGCGGGCGAGCACCACCGTCAGTACGGCCGTCACCGCGAGCAGCACCCAGAGCGCGAACGGCACGCCGCCCGCGTCGCCGCCCGCGAAAGTGAAGAACGAGTCGTCGAGCGGCAGATCGGTGATCTGCTTGCCGTCGGCGAGCGCGAGCCCGACGCCCCGGAACAGCATCAGGGTGCCGAGCGTGACGATGAACGAGGGCAGCGCCAGCAGGGTGGTGACCAGCGCGTTGAAGACACCCAGCGCGGTCCCGGTGAGCAGCACCACCGGCACCGCCAGCCAGGGCGGCACACCCTCCCGCACCAGCAGCGCACCGACGACCAGGCACATCGCGTAACTGCCGCCCACCGACAGGTCGACCTCGCGCATGGCCAGCGCGAAGACCATGCCGCACGCCATCAGCGAGATGTAGACGGAGTTGTGCGCGGTGGTGAGCAGGTTGTCGCTGTCGAGGAAGTCCGGGTACGGGATGCCGATGGCGGCGACGAGAAGCGCGAGGACGACCAGGACGCCGAGTTCGTCGGGGAGCCGGTGCGCGAGCCGGCCCGCCCGCCCGCGCACGGCCGGCAGCCCGAACCGCCGTCCGCCTCCTCCTCCGTCTCCGCCCTGTGCGCGGGCGCGCTCGGCGTCGTCCACGGCACGGTCGGTCTCGGTCATCGGGCACGGCTCCCGAACGCTGGCGGCTGGGTCCGCCCCGCAGCGTCGGGCCACCCGGCGTACGCGGCAACACGGACGTTCCGGCGAATGGAACAGGCCCGCCTCCCCGGGGCCGTTCCGGAGACCGGAAACGCACCCTTGCCGCTCGCCTGACGGGTCATCACACTCGCCGCATGGAGACGCGAACCGCCTTGGTGACCGGCGCGGCACAGGGCCTCGGGCAGGAGTTCGCCGTCGCACTCGCGTGCCGCGGCTACCGGGTCGCGGGACTCGACCTGGTCCCGCAGCGGGAGACGGCCGACCGCATCCTGGACTATGTGGAGCTGGTCGCCGACGTCACGGACGAGACGCAGATCGGCGGGGCCCTGGAGCAGGTGCTCGAACAGTTCGGCACCCTGCACGTCCTGGTCAACAACGCGGGGGTCTACCCCGAGTCGGCCTTCGAGGACATCACGCCCGAGGAGTGGCGGCGGGTGATGCGCGTCAACCTGGAGGCGCCGTTCCTGATGACCCGCGCGGTACTGCCGTACCTCAAGGCGGCGGGCTGGGGCCGCGTCGTGAACATCGCCTCGGCCGCCGTCCTCACCGCCCCGCCGACGATGGTGGCGTACACCGCCTCGAAGGCCGGGCTGATCGGCTTCACCCGCGCGCTCGCCTCGGCGCTCGGGCCGTACGACATCACCGTCAACGCGATCGCGCCGAGCATGGTCCGTACGGAGACCGCCGAGCGCACGGTCGGCGCGGACGGCGGTTTCGAGCACGTCCGCGCCCAGCAGGCCGTCCCCAGAACCCAGGAGCCGTCCGATCTCGTCTCCACCCTGCTGTACGTGGTCGACGAGGGCAGCGGCTTCCTGACCGGCCAGACCCTGAACGTGGCCGGCGGCTCCGCCTACCTGTGAGGTTCAGGAGTTCCTGAGCCACTCCCGCAGCTCCTCGTTGAGCGAGCGCTGAAAGGTCGTCAGCAGGGCCTGCACCACCAGGGGTTGCATGTGCGCCGACAGGTCCCGCACGGCCTCGACGGACTCGTGCTCGGACACCTCGTCCCGGAACAGCACGGAGAGTTCGTGGGCCGCGGCGCGCGTGTGCTTCACGAGGACCGTGCGCGCGGCGAGGATCGTCTCGTGCGCCATCGGTACGTCGAGCAGCTGCACCCCGAGCCGCAGCAGCCCGAGATCCACCCGGTACGCGTCCGGCCCCGCCGTCTCCCGCAGGACACTCATCGCGGCGAGCCGGTCCAGATCCTCCTGACCGAGCGACCGCCCCGCCCGGCGTTCGAGCTCGGCCCGGCTCACCGCCTCCGCCGCGTCGGGCGCCCAGGAGGCCACCACGGCCCGGTGGATGGCCAGGTCCTGAGCGCTGAGCCCGTCCGGCAACTGCTGCAGATAGCGCTCGATCCCGGCCAGCGTCATCCCTTGCCGCTGCAGCTCCTCGATGAGCGCGAGCCGCGCCAGATGCTCCTGGCTGTAGTGCCCCACGCGACGCGGCCCGATGACGGGCGGCGGCAACAGCCCCCTGGTGCTGTAGAACCGCACCGTCCGCACCGTCACACCCGCCCGCGCGGCCAGCTCGTCGACGGTGAGTGTCGGCTCCCCGATGTCCGTCGCCATGCCTGCTCCCTCGCGTACCGCGTCCACCACCTGGCGCGGTGAAACAGTATTGCTGTCTCACCTGACTTGTGAAAGATCCCCGGCCGGACGGCGAGGGCCCGTTGTCAGTGGTGGTCCCTACGGTGGAGTCATGTCGGAGATCACGTATGTCCGCGGCGACGCCACGGTCCCGCTGGGCAAGGGCGTCAAGCTGATCGCCCACGTCTGCAACGACATGGGCGGCTGGGGCAAGGGCTTCGTCCTGGCCCTGTCGAACCGCTGGCCGGAACCGGAGGCGGCCTACCGCCGCTGGCACCGCGAGCGCGCGGGCAACGACTTCGGCCTGGGCGCGGCCCAGTTCGTCGAGGTCGACCGGTATGTGTGGGTGGCCAACATGATCGGCCAGCGGGGAACCCGCACCGGGAGCAAGGGCGTCCCCGTCCGGTACGAGGCGATCGACGCGGCGCTGGTCCTGCTGGCCGACCGCGCGGTCGCGCTGGGCGCGTCCGTGCACATGCCGCGCATCGGATGCGGACTCGCGGGCGGGAAGTGGTCACGCGTGGAGCCGCTGATAGCCGAGCGGCTCATCGGGAAAGGGGTCGCGGTGACGGTCTACGACCACGGGAACTGAGCGGAGTTCGCCAAACGGGGATTCTCGGTCAACAGTGGCGCAGATGTGCGTTGCTGCGCACGCATGATCGGGTAAGTCATGGCCATGGATCTCAGCCCTTACCGTGTCCGCGCGCCCAGTCCGAAGATCCAGGCCGTCCTCGTGGCGTCGCCGCTGTTCGTCGTGGCGTTCCTGCTCTTTCGCCGGGTACAGCCCCGGATACCGCACATGCCGGAGGCACCCGACGAGGCACGTGACGAGGCAGTGCTCGGGCGTCGGTCCCCGGAGGAGGACGCCGCGGCGCTCGCGGCCACCCGCGCCGAGGGCCACCGCGCACGTGACGCCATCCTGGCCGAGGGCCGGGCCCGTATCGAGGCCCACTGCGCCGCCGCCGAGACCGAACTGCGCATCTCGGTCTCGGAACTGGCCTCGAACCTGGCGGCGGACGGCCCCAGAACAGCGAGGCGAGCCCCGTAAGCCCCCGCAGGGGCGTGAGGAACTGCGCGCTCGGCCACACACGAACCCGCACGGCCCCACCGGCAGGAGCCCTCCACCCCTCGCCCGGCGGAGCCGCACGGCACCGGGACACTCAGTGATCGTGCACGGAATTGGTCGCGGCGATCTTCTTCCACGACTTCGGCCGCACGGGAGCCTTCTGCGCCCCCGAAGCCCCCTGTGCCCCCGGCCCGATGGCAGCGGCCCGCGCAGCGGGCACCCCCGGCTTCGAGGGCTGGTACAGCCACGTGTCGAACAGTGCGCCGAGCGACTGCCCCGACACCGACTCGGCGTACTTCACGAAGTCACCGACGGTCGCGTTGCCGTACGCGTACCGCGTCGGCCAGCCCTTCAGGACGGCGAAGAACGCCTCGTCCCCGACCTCGTTCCGCAGCGCCTGCAGGGCCAGCGCCCCACGGTCGTACACCGCGATGTGGAACTGGTTCTCCGGCCCCGGGTCCCCGGGCTCGACCGTCCAGAACGGATCGTCGGCGGGCCGCGACGCGTACACGTAGTCGGCGATCTCCTGCGCCGTCCCCTCGCCCTCGTGCTCCGACCACAGCCACTGCGCGTACCGGGCGAAACCCTCGTTGATCCAGATGTCCTTCCAGCCGGCGACCGAGACGGAGTCGCCGTACCACTGGTGGGCCAGCTCGTGGACGACCACGGACACGTTCGTCCCGCTCGCGAACTGCCGCGGGCTGTAGAACGGCCGGGTCTGCGTCTCCAGCGCGTACCCGGTGTTCGTGTTCGGCACGTAGCCGCCCAAAGCGTTGAACGGATACGGACCGAAGTATTCCGCGAGCCAGTCGGCGACCTCCCCGGTCCGCTCGACGCTCGCCCGCGCGGCCCCGTAGTTGTCGTCCAGATCCTTGCTGTACGCGTTGACGATCGGGATGCCGCTCTCCGAGGTCCCGGTCGTGACGTCGAACCTCCCGACGGCCAGCGTGGCGAGGTAGGTGGCCTGCGGCTTGTCGGAGCGCCAGCTGTAGCGCGTCCAGCCGGCCCGCGAACTCGTCGACTGCAGCGTGCCGTTGGAGATGGCCTGGGTGCCGTCCGGCACGGCGACCGACACGTCGTACGTGGCCTTGTCCAGCGGATGGTCGTTGCTGGGGAACCACCACCAAGCCGCCTCGGGCTCGTTCGCGCCGACCCCGCCGTCCGGTGTGCGGTGCCAGCTGGTGAACCCGTACGCCGTCTTCGTGGACGGCACCCCGCTGTAGCGCACCACGACCGTGACGGCCGTACCGGCGGCCAGCGGGCTCTTCGGCGTGATCTCCAGCTCGTGCTCGCCCGACGTCGTGAACGACGCCTTCGCGCCGTTGACCCGCACCTCGCTCACATCGAGCAGGAAGTCCAGATCGAACCGCGAGAGATCCTGGGTGGTCTTCGCCAGCAGGGTCGCCGTGCCCTCAAGACGGTCCGTCCGCGGCTGGTACGTGAGCCGCAGATCGTAGTGGGACACGTCGTATCCGCCGTTGCCGTACGCCGGGTAGTAGGAGTCGCCGATGCCCGGCGCCCCGGGCGACCAGCTCGCGGCGGATGCCGGGATCGCCAGCAGCAGGGAGGCCGCGAGCGCGCCCGGGGCGATGAGTCTGCGATGCACGTCAAGCTCCAAGTCGTTGGGGCACGGGTTCTGTTCGGAGCCTATTCATCCGCTGTGGCCCCACTCCTGTCCATGACCGCTCCCGTCACACGATCGCCATTCGGCCGACATGAGCGACTTCACCCCACGCACCTTTCAAGCCACACCCGGGCCGAAGTCCGCTCACCCCGATGAGCCCCCTTTTGCACGGGAGTTGACCGGAGTACCTTCCGCGCATGCGGACACCTGCGCGCTACATGCGCCTCATCACCTGGAGATCGCTCGCGACGGCGGCCACCGCCGCCCTGATGGCCACGCTCCTCACCCCGGCCGCCGCCCAGAGCGCTCCGCGGGAGAGCACCCCCGTCTACTCGTACGACAACGCCGTCCGTGAGTCCGTCTGGGTGGACACCGGTCTCGACGGCGACAACGACGGGAGGACCGACCGCGTCGCCGTCGACATCGTCCGTCCGCGGGAGCCCGCCCAGCAGGGCCGCAAGGTGCCCGTGATCATGGACGCCAGCCCGTACTACTCCTGCTGCGGCCGGGGCAACGAGAGCCAGCGCAAGACGTACGACGCGGACGGCAACGTCGTCCAGATGCCGCTGTACTACGACAACTTCTTCGTACCGCGCGGCTACGCCTTCGTCGCCGTCGACCTCGCCGGCACCAACCGCTCCGACGGCTGCGTGGACGTCGGCGGCCGTTCCGACGTCCAGTCCGCGAAGGCCGTCGTCGACTGGCTGAACGGCCGCGGCAAGGGCTACACCTCCCGCACGGGGACCACGAAGACCAAGGCCGGCTGGACCAACGGCAGGACCGGCATGATCGGCAAGAGCTACGACGGCACCATCGCCAACGGCGTCGCCGCCACCGGGGTCGAGGGCCTGGAGACCATCGTCCCCATCGCCGCCATCTCCTCCTGGTACGACTACTACTTCGCCAAGGGCGCCCCGCTCTACGACTCCGGCCCCGAATGGCTGTCCGACTACGTCGAGAGCCCCGACGCCCGCGCCAGGTGCGCCGCCGTCCAGCAGAAGATCGTCGACGGGGCCCCGCGCACCGGCGACTGGACGAAGTTCTGGACCGAGCGCGACTACGTGAAGGACGTCCGCAAGGTCGACGCCAGCGTCTTCGTCATCCACGGCATGCAGGACCTCAACGTCCGCCCGAAGCACTTCGGCCAGTGGTGGGACGGCCTCGCCGCCAACGGCGTCGACCGCAAGATCTGGCTCTCCCAGACCGGCCACGTCGACCCCTTCGACTTCCGCCGCGCCGCGTGGGCCGACACCCTGCACCGCTGGTTCGACCACGAACTCCTCGGCTACGACAACGGCGTCGACGACGAGCCCATGGCCGACATCGAGCGCGCCCCCGACCAGTGGGCCACCTCGGACGTCTGGCCGCCGCGGAGCACCGACACCGTGAAGCTGCGCCCGGGCAAGGGCGAGCAGGCGGGCGTCGGCACCCTCTCACTGCGTACCGGATCGGGCACCGAGACCTTCACCGACGACCCGGGCCAGGACGAGACCGACTGGGCCGCCGAGATCGACCGGTCCACGTCCGCCAAGGCCGGCTTCACCACCAAGCCGCTCACCCGTGACGTCCGCCTGTCCGGCTCCTCCGAGGTGACCGTCACCGCCACGCCGACCACGACGAGCGCCCATCTGTCCGCGGTCCTCGTCGACCTAGGCCCCGACACGATCCGTGACTACGCCGCCTCCGGCGAGGGCATCACGACGCTCACCGAGCGCACCTGCTGGGGACCGAGCACCACGGGCGACAGCTCCTGCTTCAGGGAGACCGCGGCCAGGACGACCGACGTCGAGTACACCGTGTTCAGCCGCGGCTGGGCCGACCTCGGCAATCACGCCTCCGCCACGAAGGGCGAGCCGCTCACCCCGGGCAAGGCCTACACCATCACCCTCGACCTGCACGCGAGCGACCACGTCGTCCCCGCGGGCCACCGTCTCGCGCTGATCGTCGCCGGCACCGACCAGGGCCTCATCGACCCGCCGTCGACCACCCCGACGCTCACGCTCGACCTGTCCCGTACGTCGGCCCGCGTGCCGTTCGTCGGAGGCGCCGCCGCCTTCGCCCGCGCCACCTCCGGATCCTCGTACATCACGCCGGACGCGATCCTCGACGGAGTCGGCGAGCCCCGCGCCACCCACCGCGTTCCCGGAGACGTTCCCGGAGGCAGCGAAGGATGACACCGCACCGACCGACGACACGGCAGCGACCGACGACACGGCAGCGACCCACGACACGGAACCGGCCGACAGGACCCCGCCGGACCGCCGCCCTCGCCCTGGCGACGGCGGCGCTCACCGCACCCCTCCTCACCGCACCTCTCCTGACGGCGCCGGCCCACGCGGCCGAACGCCCGCCGCGCACCGGATTCGAGCAGACCGCCGGAGCACGCTGGACCACCCAGCCCGAGGAGCAGAGCTTCCTCACGGCCGTGGACCGGGCGAGCGACCGGGTCTCGCTCAGCCGCATAGGCACCACGAAACAGAACCGGCCCGTCCAGCTCGTACGCGTCGGAAACCCGCACGCGGCCACCACCGTGCTGCTCGTCTGCAGCCAGCACGGTGACGAACCGTCCGGGCGCGAGGCCTGCCTCACCACCGTCCGCGACCTGGCGTACGCCAAGGACGCGAGCACCCGCAGGTTCCTCGACCGCACCACGCTGCTCGTCGTGCCCACCGCCAACCCGGACGGCCGGGCCGCCGACACCCGCGGCAACAGCGACGGCGTCGACATCAACCGCGACCACCTCGCACTGCGGACGGCCGAGGCGCGCGCCATGGCCGCCGTGGTCCGCGACCGGAAGCCCGACGTGGTCTACGACCTGCACGAATACGGGGCCACCCCCCAGTACTACGAGAAGGACCTCTTCGACCTCTGGCCGCGCAACCTCAACACCGACCCTGCCGTGCACGACGAGGCACAGACCCTCTCGCAGGCGTACGTACGGCCCGCCGCACAGGCCGCCGGCTACTCGACCGGGACCTACGGCATCTGGACCGACCCGGTGACCGGCGACCCGATCCAGCAGGTGGCCGGTGACGGGCAGGAGCGGATCCTGCGGAACATGTCCGGCGTCAAGCACGGCGTCGGACTGCTCATCGAGAGCCGGGTCGACCCCCTCACCGAGGCCGAGAAGGCCGACGAGGCGCTCAACAACCGGCGCCGCGTCCACTCCCAACTGGCGGCACTGGGCGGTCTCGCCGACTTCACGGACGAACGGCGTGGCCGGCTCGGGGCGGCCACGTCGGCGGCCCGGCTGGCCGGTTACCGGGACACCGGACCCGTCTACACGGGAGGCGCGGACAACGACCCGGCCGAACCGTCCGAGATCATCGCCGACCCGCCCTGCGCCTACCGGCTGACGGCGGATCAGTACGCGGAGGTCAAGGACGAGCTGGCGCTCCACGGTGTCCGGGCGCGACCCGACGCCGAGGGCGCCCGCGTGCCGCTGCGCCAGTCCCTGCGTGCCCTCGTCCCGTTGCTGCTCGACGAGCGTGCGCCGTACCACCTGACGGTCGCGGAGCCCGACACCAGCTGCTGAGTCGGTTGGGATCGGCGGTACCTGTGGTAGGTCGTAGGCACACGATCAGGAAATGTGTGCCGAACGCTTTTCAGGGAAGGTGCCGCCGATGACCGAAGATCTGAAGGACAGGGGAGGCCGGGACGAACCGTCGGGCGTCCCCGGCGGGCCGGACCCCCAGAAGGACCGGGGCTCCGGCCCCCAGACCGACCGGGTGGTGTTCGGCGTCACGGCCGCGCTCACCGTGGCGTTCGTGATCTGGGGGTCGGTGGCCACCGACTCCCTGGAGAGCGCCTCCACCAGCATGCTCAACGGCCTGATCCACAACGGCGGCTGGGCGTTCATGCTCGCCGCCTCCTGTTTCGTGGTCTTCGCGCTGTGGCTCGCGGTCAGCCGCTACGGAAGGATCCACCTCGGTGCCGAGGGCGAGGAGCCCGAGTTCCGCACCGTCTCGTGGGTGGCGATGATGTTCAGCGCCGGCATGGGCATCGGCCTGATGTTCTACGGCGTGAGCGAGCCCCTCTCGCACTACACGACACCCCCGCCGGGCACCACGCCCGCCGACTCCGCGGAACGCATGGAGACGGCGATGGCCACCACCCTCTTCCACTGGACCCTGCACCCGTGGGCGATCTACGCGGTGGTCGGCCTCGCCATCGCCTACAGCACCTACCGCAAGCGCCGGCGCCAGACCATCAGCGCCGTCTTCACCCCGCTCATCGGCGAGAAGCACGCGAACGGATCCGTCGGCCGGGCGATCGACATCCTCGCCATCATCGCCACGGTCTTCGGATCGGCGGCCTCGCTGGGCCTCGGCGCCCTTCAGATCGGCTCCGGCTTCACCGAGCTGGACTGGATGGACAAGGTGAGCAACGGCCTGCTCGTCTCGATCATCGCCGTGCTGACCGTGGCGTTCGTCGCCTCGGCCGTCTCCGGCATCGAGAAGGGCATCCAGTGGCTGTCCAACATCAACATGGTGCTGGCCCTGGTGCTCGCGGTGTTCGTGTTCATCGCGGGCCCCACGATCATCGTGCTCGACCTGCTGCCCACCTCGATCTTCTCCTACCTCGGTGACCTGCCGCAGCTCGCCGGCCGCACCGAGGCCAGCGGCGGCAAGGGCGTAGCCGACTGGCTCGGCAGCTGGACCGTCTTCTACTGGGCGTGGTGGATCTCCTGGACGCCCTTCGTCGGCATGTTCATCGCCCGCATCAGCCGCGGCCGCACCATCCGGCAGTTCGTCGGCGGAGTCATCCTCGTGCCCAGCACCGTCAGCCTCGTCTGGTTCGCGATCTTCGGCGGTACGGCGATGAAGCTGAAGGAGGGCGGCGCGCTCGCGGGCGAGTCCACCCCCGAGGGTCAGCTCTTCGGTGTCCTGCAGGAGTTCCCCATCGCGACGGTGGCCAGCCTGCTCGTGATGATCCTCGTCGGCATCTTCTTCGTCTCGGGCGCCGACGCCGCGTCCATCGTCATGGGCACGCTCTCCCAGAAGGGCGCGCTCGAACCCGGCCGTTTCGTCGTGATCTTCTGGGGTGTGGTGACCGGTGCCGTGGCCGCCATCATGCTGCTCGTCGGCAGCGGTAACGGTGACGCGCTCACCGGCCTGCAGAACCTCACGATTCTGGCCGCCGCGCCCTTTGTCCTCGTGATGATCGGCATGTGTGTCGCGCTCATGCGGGACCTGCGCCGGGATCCGGTCATCGTCCGCAACGAGATGGGGTCCGAGGCGGTCGAACTGGCCGTGATCGAGGGCCACAAGAAGTACGACGGGGACTTCGAGATCCGGGTCGGGCCGGGTGCGGGCACCGAGAGGGAGGGCGACCCCTTGGGCCACGACCACACGTAGCCGTGAGCCGGGACGCCCCCACCTGACCGAGCACCCCCTGCGGGCGCCCCGAGACCGAGACCGCGCCGTTCCCCGCGCCCCCAAAAGATTGCGCCGTTCCCCGCGCCCCCCAAAGGGGCACCCCCACCAGGGGCGCGGGGACGGCGCAGTCTTTCGCTTTCAGGGGCGCGGGGAACGCCGCAGTCTTTCGCCTTTAGGGGCGCGGGGAACGGCGCAGTCTTTTGCCTTTGCGGGCGGAGGAAACCGCGCGGTCTTCTGCCTTTAGGGGCGCGGGGAACGGCGCAATCTTTTGTCTCTGAGGGGCGCGAGGAACGGCGCAGGCTCAGCCACGGCTCGTCAGGGGCGCGGGGAACGGCGCACAACCCCAGCCACACCCAACCCGCACTCACACACGCCCCCCCCGGCGGAGCCACCCGCGCTCAGGCGGCGACAAGCCCCAGAACAACCCCCGCACACCCCCACGCCACAGTCACCCCACCCCCACCATGCCCATAGTTGTGCACCAGCACCCCGCCCCCACCCCCGCCGGCCCAGGCACCCCGCTCAAGCCGCACAGCGGACCGCACAGGCCGCAACCCCACCCGATGCCCCAGCACCCGCGCCCCCGCCACCTCCGGCCGGAGCACCGCACACCGCGCGACGATCTCCGCCGCCATTACGGGATCAGGCTCCAGGGACCAGTCACCGTCATCGGTGGTCCCGCCGAGAACCAACCGCCCCGGCTGCGGAAAGAGATACGTCGTGGTCCCCGCCACCGCATCCGTGGACACCAGCCACGTCCGGATCCCCGGGTTCTCCACGATCACCAACTGCCCCCGCACAGGCCGGACCGCCGGATCCGCCACCAGCTCCCGCGCCCCCAGCCCCGTGCAGTTGACGACCACCGGAGCCTCCGCCCGAGCCTCGGAGAGGTCCGTCACCACCCGTGACTCGACCGTCCCGCCCGCCCGCAGGAACCGCGCCCGCAGCCACCCCAGATGCACCGGCATGTCGATCAGCGGCAGCCGCGCCCACAGCCCCGAGCCCGCGTACTCCTCGGCCGTGGACGCCCGCAGCCCCGGCAGCCGCGCCGCGGCCCACGGCCCCTGCTCGTCCAGCCGCGCCTCGCCCATTACGCCCTCGACCATGCGTACGCCCGTCTCCCCGGGCCGCGCCGCCAACTCCTCGTACACGGAGAGTGATTGCAGGGCCCACTCACGGGCCAGCTCCCGCGGTTCGATGGCGTAGGGCCACCACAGCGCGCCCGCAACCGCCGAGGTGGTCCGCTCGGCGGGCTCCCGCGTCCAGATCCGTACGCGTCTGCCGCTCTCGGCAAGAACGAGGGCCGTCGTGAGCCCTATGACCCCGCTGCCGACCACGATCACGTCACCGCTTCGATCTTCCGCCACGCGGGGACGTTAGCGGAATATGTCATGCCGTGCTCAGAGTCCGCCCACTCTGGGGATACTCACAGCATGTCTGCCGAGTACGCGACCTTCGGCCTGGCACCGGCGATGCGTGCCGGTGGAGTCCTTGCCAACGGTGACTACCAAGCGCACCGGGACTTCGTGGACTTCATCGTCGACGGACGCCCGCTGCTGTACCAGCTCTCCGACCTCGACGCCGTGTCCCCCCTCGCCTCCGACGTACCACCGGCGATCTTCGTCGCCCAGGTGCGCAGCCTGCTGCTGGAAGCCGAGCCTCCGCTGGAGGGCGGCCGTTACGTCATATACGGCTGCCCGGAGTGCGAGGACCTCGCGTGCGGTGCCGTGACCGCCGTGATCGACCGGCACGGCGACGACTTCGTGTGGCGCGACTTCGCCTGGCAGACCACCGAACTCGCCGATCTGGAGCAGAACGGCTACCACGGCATCGGCCCCTTCCGCTTCCACGGCGACGAATACCGTGCTGCCCTGAACTCCCTGCTCGCAGGCCCCACGGGACTCACGGGCCTCGGGGGCGACCGCCGCCGGGTCCTGCTCATCGGCACCCGGGCAGCCGTCCTGGCCAAGCTCGCCGCCGCCCTGCGCATCATCGGCATCGGCGCCGACATCACCGCGGACGCCGCCGGCGTGCCCGCCGACGAACTGCGCACCTACGGCGCCGTCGCCTTCGGCCGAGGCGTCACCGAGGAGGAACGTGCCGCCGTCCGGGAGTCCTTCGACCGGGCCGGGGTCGACGTCGCGTACGTCGAGGGGCTGGCCCCGATCGTCCCGCTCCTGGTCGCCCAGATAGAGAACGCCCTGGACCGCAGCCCCCGGGAACAGCGCCGGCTGACGCGGCTGGTCGCCGCCGACGGCGAGGCGGGCGTCGAGGTCACCTCTCCCTGCCGGGTCCGCCTGACCGCGTACCGGCTGGACCGCCTCTACCGCACCCACATGTACGAGGTGTTCGACGGCGTCCTGGAAGCGGGCCGCCACCGGCTCGCGCTGGACACCAGGGCGACCAGAGGGGAGTCGTTCATCGTGGCGCGGACGTCCGGGAGCGTGCTGGTGGAGGCGATGATCCGCTGACCGTCCCGGGCGTCCGCCCGGCCGCGTGAAGGGCTCGGGCCGGGCGCGCGGGAAACCCTGGCGCGGGCGCGCGGGCCCGGCGATTAGGATCGGCCTCCTGATGACTGCCACCCTCGTCGCCAAGAACCTCGCCGCCGGCCACGGCGACCGCACCCTCTTCGCCGAACTCGACCTCGTCGTCGCGCCCGGCGACGTGATCGGTCTCGTCGGTGCCAACGGCGCGGGCAAATCCACCCTGCTCCGGATGCTCGCCGGTCTCGACAAGCCCGACGAGGGCGAGCTGAGGCTCTCCCCGCCCGCCGCGGCCGTCGGCCATCTGCCGCAGGAGCCGGAGCGCAGGCCCGGCGAGTCGGTGCGGGAGTTCCTGGCGCGCCGCACCGGTGTGGCCGAGGCCCAGCGGGTGATGGACGAGGCCACGCAGGCGCTCGTCGACGGGTCACCGGGCGCGGACGACGCGTACGCGGACAGCCTGGAGCGGTGGCTCGCGCTCGGCGGCGCCGACCTGGACGAGCGGGCCGAGGAGGTCGCCGACTCGCTCGGCCTCGCCGTCGGCCTGGACCAGCCGATGACCTCGCTCTCCGGCGGCCAGGCGGCCCGCGCTGGACTCGCCTCGCTGCTGCTGTCCCGCTACGACGTGTTCCTGCTCGACGAGCCGACCAACGACCTCGACCTGGACGGGCTGGAGCGCCTCGAACGCTTCGTCTCCGGCCTGCGCGCGGGCACGGTCGTCGTCAGCCACGACCGCGAGTTCCTCACCCGCACGGTCACCAAGGTCCTCGAACTCGACCTGGCCCAGCAGCAGATCACCCTGTACGGCGGCGGCTACGAGGCCTATCTGGAAGAGCGGGACGTGGCCCGCAGGCACGCCCGCGAGGGCTTCGAGGAGTACGCCGACAAACGGTCTGCCCTTGAGGGCCGCGCCCAGATGCAGCGCTCCTGGATGGACAAGGGCGTCAAGAACGCCCGGCGCAAGGCGAACAACGACAACGACAAGATCGGCCGCAAGTTCCGCAGCGAGGCCAGTGAGAAGCAGGCCGCGAAGGCCCGGCAGACCCAGCGCATGATCGAGCGGCTCGACGTGGTGGACGAGCCCCGCAAGGAGTGGGAGCTGCGGATGGAGATCGCGGCGGCCCCGCGATCCGGTTCTGTGGTCGCCACCCTGCGCGACGCCGAGGTCCGGCGGGGCGACTTCGCCTTCGGCCCCGCCACGCTCCAGATCGACTGGGCGGACCGGGTGGCCGTCACCGGCGTGAACGGCGCGGGCAAGTCGACGCTCCTCGGCGCCCTGCTCGGCCGGGTGCCCCTGGACTCGGGCCACGCCACGCTCGGCTCAGGTGTGATCGTCGGCGAGGTCGACCAGGCCCGCAAGCTGTTCCACGGCACGGAAGCCCTGCTCGACGCGTTCTGCGCGGCCGTCCCCGACACCGAGCCGGCCGAGGTCCGCACGCTGCTGGCCAAGTTCGGCCTCAAGGCGGAACACGTCCTGCGCCCGGCCGCCAGCCTGTCCCCGGGCGAACGCACCCGCTCGGCCCTGGCCCTGCTCCAGGGCCGGGGCGTGAACCTCCTGGTCCTCGACGAGCCCACCAACCACCTGGACCTCCCGGCGATCGAGCAGCTCGAATCGGCTCTGGACACCTACGAGGGCACGCTCCTGCTGGTGACCCACGACCGCCGCATGCTGAGCGCGGTCCGCACCACCCGCCGCCTGGAGGTCACAGCGGGAAAGGTGGCCGAACTCTAGCCCCGCCAGGGGCGCGGGGAACGGCGCAGTCTTTTGTCTTCAGGGGCGCGGGGAACGGCGCAATCCTTTGTCTTTAGGGGCGCGGGGAACGGCGCAATCTGTTGCCTTTAGGGGCGCGGGGAACGGCGCACCCAGCCCCCACCGGACCCGCACGTCACAACGGCCCGGTCCGGCCCGGTCTCCGGTGCGATCCGAAGACCGGGCCGACAGGCCGACTCAGCCCCGTCCCTTACGACCCTTCGGGTCACCGAGCCCCGCCCGCCGCAAGGCATCAGCCATCGCACTGTTCCCAGGCGCGGGCGCGGACGCGGACCCCGCCTGACGCGACCCCCCGCCGCCGGCACGCCCCCGCTGCTGAGGCGCCCGCCCGCCACCCCGCTGAGGCCGCCCGGAGCCACCCTCCTGCCCCGCCGCCGACGCGTCGTCGTCCAACCGCAGGGTCAAAGAGATCCGCTTGCGCGGAATGTCGACCTCAAGCACCTTCACCTTGACGATGTCCCCGGACTTCACCACGTCCCGCGGGTCCTTGACGAACGTCTTGGACATCGCGGAGACATGCACAAGCCCGTCCTGGTGCACGCCCACATCCACGAACGCCCCGAACGCGGCCACATTCGTGACGACGCCCTCAAGCACCATCCCCGGCTCCAGGTCGGCGATCTTCTCGACGCCGTCCTTGAAGGTCGCCGTCTTGAAGGCGGGCCGCGGGTCGCGCCCCGGCTTCTCCAGCTCCCGTAGGATGTCCGTCACGGTCGGCAGACCGAACTTCTCGTCCACGAAATCAGTCGGCCGCAGCGAGCGCAGCGCCCCCGTGTTGCCGATCAGCGAGCCGACCTCGTTCCCCGCCGTCTTCACCATCCTGCGCACCACGGGGTACGCCTCCGGGTGCACGCTGGACGCGTCCAGCGGGTCCTCACCGTCGCGGATCCGCAGGAAGCCCGCACACTGCTCGTACGCCTTGGGGCCGAGCCTGGCGACCTTTTTCAGCGCGGTGCGTGACGTGAACGGGCCGTTCGCGTCGCGGTGCGCCACGATGTTCTCGGCGAGCCCGGACGTGATGCCGGAGACACGCGTGAGCAGGGGAGTGGACGCCGTGTTCACGTCCACGCCGACGCCGTTCACACAGTCCTCGACGACCGCGTCGAGGGAGCGCGAGAGCTTCACCTCGGACAGGTCGTGCTGGTACTGGCCGACACCGATCGACTTCGGGTCGATCTTCACCAGCTCGGCGAGCGGGTCCTGCAGACGGCGCGCGATGGAGACGGCGCCGCGCAGCGACACGTCCATGCCGGGCAGCTCCTGCGAAGCGAACGCCGACGCCGAGTACACGGACGCCCCCGCCTCGGACACCATCACCTTGGTGAGGTTCAGCTCCGGGTGCTTGGCGATGAGTTCAGCGGCGAGCTTGTCCGTCTCGCGGGACGCCGTGCCGTTGCCGATCGCGACCAGCTCGACCGCGTGCTCCTTGGCGAGGCGGGCGAGCTTGGCGATGGCCTCGTCCCACCGGTTCGCCGGGACGTGGGGGTGGATGACGTCCGTGGCGACGGCCTTGCCGGTCGCGTCGACCACGGCCACCTTCACCCCCGTACGGAAGCCCGGGTCGAGGCCCAGTGTCGAGCGCGTGCCCGCCGGGGCGGCCAGCAGCAGGTCGCGCAGGTTCGTCGCGAAGACGTCGACCGCCTCGTCCTCGGCGGCCGTGCGCAGCCGCAGCCGCAGGTCGATGCCGAGATGGACGAGCAGCCGGGTGCGCCAGGCCCAGCGGACCGTGTCCGTAAGCCACTTGTCGCCGGGCCGGCCGCGCTCGGCGATCCCGAAGCGCTGCGCGACGATCCCCTCGTACGAGGACGGGCCGGGCTGCTCGGACGGCTCCTCGGGCTCCAGGACGAGGTCGAGGACCTCCTCCTTCTCACCGCGGAGCATGGCGAGGACGCGGTGCGAGGGCAGCGCCTTGAAGGGCTCGGTGAAGTCGAAGTAGTCGGCGAACTTGGCGCCCGCCTCCTCCTTGCCCTCCTTCACCTTGGCGGCCAGCCGGCCCCGCGCCCACATGCGCTCGCGCAGCTCGCCGATCAGGTCGGCGTCCTCCGAGAAGCGCTCGGTGAGGATCGAGCGGGCGCCGTCCAGGGCGGCCTGCGGGTCGGCGACGCCCTTGTCGGCGTCGACGAAGGCCGAGGCCGCGGCGACCGGGTCGACGGACGGGTCCTTGAGGAGTCCTTCGGCGAGCGGCTCCAGGCCCGCCTCGCGGGCGATCTGCGCCTTCGTGCGCCGCTTCGGCTTGAACGGCAGGTAGATGTCCTCCAGCCGCGCCTTGGTCTCCGCGCCCTGGATCCGGGCCGCCAGCTCCTCGGTGAGCTTGCCCTGCTCACGCACCGAGTCGAGGATCGCCGAGCGCCGCTCCTCCAGCTCCCGCAGGTAGCGCAGCCGCTCTTCGAGCGTGCGCAGCTGCGCGTCGTCGAGCATCTCGGTCGCTTCCTTGCGGTAGCGGGCGATGAAGGGCACCGTCGAGCCGCCGTCGAGCAAGTCGACGGCTGCCTTGACCTGCCGCTCCCGTACGCCGAGTTCCTCGGCGATCCTGCCTTCGATGGACCCTACGAGGGGTGTCGTCACGATCCCGTACCGCCTTCTTGACTGAGGTTGCGCGGCAATTGTGGCAGGTGGCACCGACAACGGGGGATCAAGGGCGGGGGATGTCCGGCACGAGGGGTTCAGCCCTTGCCGAACGCGCTCTCGGGGAAGGCGCCGGCGGCCAGCGCCGTCGTCGTCAGACCCGTACCCAGCTCCGTGAGGCGCTCGACACCGGCGGCGCCCAGATGCTCGTACGGAGCCGCGTCGAGGCGGTCCGTGCTCGCCTCGATCTCCTTGCGGAGGGCGACACCGCTCTCCGTCAACTCGCCCTCGGCGGTGAGCAGTCCCCGCTCCCGCAGCCGTTCACGGGCCGCGTTCCAGTCCTCACGGTGCCAGCCGCGGCTGGACAGGACCCACTTCGGTGCCATGCCCTTGCCGGTGGCGGTGTGGCTGACCAGCGCCTCCACGGGGTCCAGTTCCGCGCCGAGCAGCACCGCGAGGTGCCCGTCGCCCCGGTGCTCCCGCAGCAGTGTGGCCGCGTGCCAGAGCGCGAGGTGCGGCTCCTCGGGCACCGGCAGGTCCGCGTGGGCCGCGTACAGCGGGCGGGCGGTCCTGGTGCACGCCTCCGCGGCACGCAGTGCGAGCCCCGCCGCCTCGGCGACCTCCTTGGAGGCGATCACCTCGTCGCCGAGCAGCCGTCGCAGCAGGGCGTCCGCGATACGCAGGCGTGCGGCGAGCACCACCTCCGGAGAGACGGTCCGCCACACCTCGGGCACATGCCGCGCGACCAGTTCATGACGGAAGTTGTAGAACGTCGCCGTGACGGTGCCCGCGCCCACCGCCCCCATGGCCGCGGCACGTACCGCGAAGTAGGCGGCGCTGCGGTCCGTCACCCCGACCGCGGCCAGCTCCGTACCCAGTTCGGGCGAGAAGTACTGGCACGAGTGCAGCGGGTTGAGGACGTTGTGGCATCGGCGTCCGGCACGCTCCGGCAGGGCTGTCGTCATGCCTCGCACGTTACCGACTGGTTGGTACGCAGGGAATGGCGGGGCGTCCATCCGGCCCCACGGGAGTTCCGGCGGGAGGCGGGGCCGGTCCCCGTGCGGCAGGACGGCACCGTGGGCCGGGGCGGGCGCATGGCAGAAAAGGTGGGGTACTCGTCATTGCGGCCATCCGCGCACCCGCGAAGAATCGGACACATGGCGCACCGAACAGTCCTCGTCGTCCTCTTCGACGGCGTCCAGAGCCTCGACGTCACGGGCCCCGTGGAGGTCTTCGCGGGCGCGGACCTCCGGGCGGGCGGCCCCGGAGAGAGGTACCGCATCCGCACGGCCTCCCTGGACGGCTGGCCGGTCCGTACCTCCAGCGGTCTGACCCTGGTCCCGGACCACGCGCTCGTCGACGCCCCGGCACCGCACACCCTGATCGTCCCGGGCGGGCAGGGCACCCGCGGCCACCATCCGCGGGTGCTGGACTGGCTGCGCGAGCACGGTCCGCGCGCCGAGCGCCTGGTCTCCGTCTGCACCGGGGCGATCCTGCTCGCCGAGGCAGGCCTCCTGGACGGGCACCGGGTGACGACCCACTGGGCGTACTGCGAGCGGCTCGCCCGCGACCACCCGGCCGTCGAGGTGGACCCCGACCCCATCTACGTACGCGACGGCCGGGTCGCCACCTCGGCAGGCGTCACCGCCGGGATCGATCTCGCCCTCGCGCTCGTCGAGGAGGACGTCGGCCGGGAGGCGGCGCTCGACGTGGCGCGCCACCTCGTCGTCTTCCTCAGACGTCCGGGCAACCAGGCCCAGTTCAGCGCCCAGCTGTCCGCGCAGACGGCCCGGCGGGCGCCGCTGCGGGACGTCCAGCAGTGGATCACCGAGCATCCCGGCGAGGACCTGTGCGTCGAGACGCTCGCGGCCCGCGCCCGGCTGTCGCCCCGCCACTTCGCCCGCGCCTTCCAGTCCGAGACGGGCACGACCCCAGGGCGTTACGTCGACTCGGTCCGCCTGGAACACGCCCGCCGCCTCCTGGAGGACACCGCCGACGGGGTCGAGGAGATCGCCCGGGCCAGCGGCTACGGCACCCCCGAGGCCATGCGCCGAGCCTTCGTGAAGGCTTTGGGCACCGCCCCGGCGGAATACCGCCGCCGCTTCCGCCCGGCACCCGCCCGGTGAGGCGAGCGCCCCGTCAGGGGCGCTGGGAACGGCGCGACCAGCCCCACCGGACCCGCACGTCGCCAAGAACCTGAGCCCCCAAAAAACCCGCACGAACGAAGGGCATCCATGCAGATCGCCATCGTCATCTTCGACCGCTTCACGGCCCTGGACGCCGTCGGCCCCTACGAGACCCTGGGCCGCCTCCCCGACGCGGAGACGGTCTTCGTCGCCGAGCAGCGGGGCCCCGTCCGCACCGACACCGGCAACCTCGCCATCACCGCCGACAAGACCCTCGCCGAGGTCCCGCGCCCGGACATCGTGGTGGTCGCGGGAGGCCCCGGGCAGACCCCGCAGATGGAGAACGAGGCACTCCTCGACTGGCTGCGCACGGCCGACGCCACCAGCACCTGGACGACCTCCGTGTGCACCGGTTCACTGCTGCTGGCGGCGGCGGGACTGCTGGAGGGCCGCCGCGCGACCTCCCACTGGCTGGCCCTCGACCACCTGAAGCGCTTCGGCGCCGAGCCGACGGGGGAGCGGGTCGTGACCGACGGCAAGTACGTCACGGCCGCCGGGGTCTCGGCCGGCATCGACATGGGCCTCACGCTGCTCGGCAGGATCGCGGGCGACGAACATGCCCAGACCGTGCAGCTGGCGGTGGAGTACGACCCCCGGCCGCCCTACGACGCGGGCTCCCCGCGGAAGGCACCCGCGCACCTCGTCGAGCGCCTCCGCTCACGCAGCCGCTTCATCCTCTCCTAGTGATCGCCGGGGCCGGCGATCTCCGGGGCTAGCGATTTCCGGCGTTCTCCGGCGGTGCCCAGCGGTCCGACGTGGTCCACGTGAAGTCCGGCGGGCGGCGCTCCAGGAAGGCGGCGATCCCCTCCGCGGTGTCGTCGCCCTCCCGCGCCTGCCGAGCCCAGTACCCGTCCCGGTCGCTGCGCCCGTCGGCGAACTCCTTCGCCGCGGCCTGCGTCAGCTGCGAACGGGACACGAGGATCCGGGCGAACTCCGCCACGCGCGCGTCCAGTTCGCCGGCGGGCAGCACCTCGTCCACCAGACCGGTGCGCAGCGCCCGCCCCGCGTCGATCAACTCGCCGGAGAACAGCAGGTACTTGGCCGTCGCCGGCCCCACCAGGGACACCAACCGCCGGGTGGAGGAGGCCGCGTAGACGATCCCCAGCTTCGCCGGAGTGATACCGAACGCGGCCTGCTCGTCCGTGAACCGCAGATCGCACGCCGCGGCGAGCTGGCATCCGCCGCCCACGCAGTAGCCGCGTACGGCGGCCAGTGTCGGTTTCGGGAACGCGGCGAGTGCTTCCTCCGCCCGCACGGCGAGGCCCTGCGCCTGCCCGGTCGAACCCCGCAGCGAGGAGATGTCGGCCCCGGCGCAGAACGTCCCGCCCTCCCCGGTGAGCACGAGCACGCGTACGGCAGGGTCGTGGGCCAGGGTGTCGAGCAGGGGCGGCAGCGCCCGCCACATGTCCGCCGTCATGGCGTTGCGCTTGGCGGGGTGGTGGATCACGACGGTGGCGACCCCGTCGGCGATGCTGTGCAGCAGCTGCGGCTCCATGGCCGGATGCTATGTCGTCGGTCCGGGCGGTCTTGTCCCGGGCCTAACCCGTACAACCCGAAGAGTTCCGAATTCGGCACAGGGCGGACAGGATCGATCACGCAGCTGACCGTGTCATGCGGAGGTGATCAGAAAAGGACGATACTCGCTGACTTCTGTTCAGTTATCCGGTACGGACCAGCGTGTTACCAACACTCGACGTGTGGTGACAATCGAGCGCAAGGGTGGCGACCGGACGATGGACGACCAGGGGCGGGGGTCCGGCCCACGTCCTGAAGACAGCGGGGAGGCGCCCCCCGAAGGGAGACCACCCGGCCCGCTGCCTTACGAGGGAGTCTGGCGGTTCACCGCTCCGGCCGTCGACGCCTCCGTACCGCAGGCGCGGCACGCGGTCCGTGATCTGCTGGCCCGCCAGGGCGTACCGGTCTCGGACGACACCGTCCAGGGGCTGCTGCTGATCGTCTCCGAGCTGGTGACCAACGCGGTCCGGCACGCGGCCCTGCTCTCCCCGATGCTCGCCGTCGAGGTCGCCGTCGGCGCCGAATGGGTGCGGGTCTCCGTCGAGGACAACCACCCCTACCGCCCCACTGCGCTGGAGGCCGACCACGGCCAGACGGGCGGCCGTGGCCTCCTCCTCGTACGCGAGATCACACGCGAGGCGGGCGGGGTGTGCGACGTGGAGCACACGGCGACGGGAGGCAAGGTGATCTGGTCGGCGCTGCCGCTCACCGTCGCGCGAGTGTTCTGAGCGGCCACGGGGAAATGAGCCGCGCCCCGTGGAGGGGCGCGGGGAACCGCGCGACCGGTCCCGACGGACCCGCGGACCACACCACCCGGAGATCACGGACCGGCTCTCACCAGCCCGCGGAATCCCCGGTCAGTTCCCGGATCGCCGGCCGGGCCGAGTCCAGCACGGTCATGAACCACGCCGAGAACGGGTCCTTCGCATGCCGCTCGGCCAGCTCGCCCGCACTCACGAACACCGTCGACCCGACCTCCTCGGGGTCCGGCCGCAGAGCCGACTGCACCATCCCGACGAACAGGTGGTTGAACTCCTGCTCCACGAGACCCGACTCCGGGTCCGGGTGGTTGTAGCGGACCGTGCCCGCCTCGGCGAGGAGCGACGGCGAGACCCCCAGCTCCTCGTACGTCCGGCGCGCGGCCGCCGCGAAGGGCGCCTCACCGGGATACGGGTGGCCACAGCACGTGTTGGACCAGACACCGGGGGAGTGGTACTTGCCCAGCGCCCGCTGCTGCAGCAGCAGCCGGCCCCGCTCGTCGAAGAGGAAGACGGAGAACGCCCGGTGCAGTTGCCCGGGTGGCTGATGGGCCGTGAGCTTCTCCGCCGTGCCGATCGTGGTGCCGTCCTCGTCGACCAGTTCGAGCAAGATGGCTTCAGCGGTGCCGTTCGACGAACTGTTCGTCGCGGTGGCAGGAGTGATCGGCATACCCATCCTTCGCATCGGTCTTCAAGCCCCAAGTCTGCCGTACCGAACCGGCACTCCCGGCACCACGCGGGGTCCCGCACGTCCGGTTCCGCCGCGCGGCCGAACCGGACATCGCGCCCCGAACCGGCCGGACGCCGAAAGGGGCCGGACACCTGATCGTTCCCGCCGCTACCGGCATGGAACCGTCCAGAACGGGATCCATCGCCACTTCACCCGCCTGTTCACCCGCTGTGGGAAACCGGGCCGTACGCCGTAGCCCGACATCGGTGCGCCGGGCCCGCCGACCGGCCCTCACCCGTACGGGGCGCCTCCGCCACCGGGCGTACGCCGGTCCGTCCAAGGCGCCTGTGCCCGTGCCGGTACCGGAGCTCCCCGGGCCGGGGAGCCGCCAGGACCGTCACGAGTGGTGCAGCTGCCAGCCCTGCCATGCCGATTCGACCATCTCGCGCACCCCGCGCCGCGCGCTCCAGCCCAGTTCCTCGGCGGCCAGCGCGGCCGAGGCGACCGCGCGCGGCGCGTCACCCGGGCGGCGCGGCTCGACGAGCACCTCACGGGTGTCGCCGGTGACCTCCCCGATGAGCGTCAGCAGTTCACGCACCGAGACACCTTCGCCACGGCCGATGTTCACCGTCAGATCGGCCGCGTCGCCCGGCCCGCCCGGCCCGCCCGGGGCGTCCGAGGCGGCCAGCCGCCGGGCCGCCGCGAGATGCGCCTCGGCGAGATCGGCGACATGGATGTAGTCGCGTACGCAGGTGCCGTCCGGCGTCGGATAGTCGTCGCCGAAGATCCGGGGCGCCTCGTCGCGCGTGAGCCGGTCGAAGACCATCGGGACCACGTTGAAGACACCGGTGTCCGCCAGCTCCGGCGCGGCGGCGCCCGCCACGTTGAAGTAGCGCAGGCACACCGTGTCGATGCCGTGCGCCCGGCCGGCGGCCCGCACCAGCCACTCACCCGCGAGCTTCGTCTCGCCGTAGGGACTCATCGGGGCGCACGGGGTGTCCTCCGTGATGAGGTCCACATCCGGGTTGCCGTACACGGCCGCGGACGAGGAGAAGAGGAACCGCCGCACCCCCGCCCCGGCGACCGCGTCCAGGAGAGTCGCGAGCCCTCCGAGGTTCTCCTGGTAGTAGCGCGTGGGCTGGGCCACCGACTCACCGACCTGCTTGCGCGCGGCCAGGTGCACCACACCCGTCACCGCGTGCTCGGCGAAGACCCGCTTGAGCAACTCCCCGTCCAGCGACGAGCCCTGGACCAGCGGAATACCGTCGGGCAGCCGCGCGGGAACCCCGGCCGAGAGGTCGTCCAGCGCGAGCACGCGCTCCCCTGCCTCGGCCATGGCGCGCGCCACATGCGCCCCGATGTATCCGGCCCCACCTGTGATCAGCCATGTCATGGACGCCCACCCTATGCCGGTCCGCTCCGGCCGGAACGCACATGTGCTCCGCACACAGGACGCGGGCCGTGCCCTGAATTGCGCCGGAATAGGCCGTGGTTTGTGGGCCGGGGCCCGGATCCACGATGATGATCGCGGCGGACGCGCCGATCAGAACGTGTTGATCGGACCGTGAACGGGCGGTGAACGGCCGCTTCCCATCATCCGATAGCCTCTGCCGACATGCCGCCCGGCCGTCCCAGGGCCGCACCCCCACCACGCACCTGCCCGGCGTCGTGCACGCCGGAACCCAGAGGAGTGAGTTCGTCTGTCGACCGCCATCCTCACCGGTCAGCCGGTCCCCGGGTCGTCGCTCGAAGGCGATCTGCGGTCCCTCGGCTTCGACGTGCGGGCCGCCACCGACGCGGCCGACGCCGAGACGCTCCTCGCCGCCGTCCCCGCGGACCAGCGGGTGGCGGTCGTCGACGCCCGCTTCGTGGGGCACGTCCACGCGCTGCGACTCGGCCTGACCGACCCCCGCTTCGACGCCGCCGCGATCCCCGGCGCCGTCACCGCCAAGTCCGCGGCGCGTCCGGCGCTGGCCCGGGCGCTGCGCACCGCCTCCTCGGAGGCGTCGAACGGCTCCGTGGTGGTCGGCATCGTCGCCGACCGGGTCGCGGAGACCCTCGACACCGATCTGCACCGCCCCGAGCTGGGCGAACTCGTCGCCGAGGTCCCCAGGGACCCGCAGGCCCGCAACGAGGCGCGGCAGTCCGTCGCCTCCGTGGACGACGAGGCGATCCGGCTGCGTACCGCCGTGAAGTCCCGTGACGGGTTCTTCACCACGTACTGCGTCAGCCCGTACTCCCGCTACCTCGCCCGCTGGTGTGCCCGCCGCGGCATGACCCCGAACCAGGTCACCACGGCGTCGCTGGTCACCGCGCTGATCGCGGCCGGCTGCGCGGCGACGGGCACCCGGGGCGGCTTCGTCGCCGCGGGACTGCTCCTCCTCCTCTCCTTCGTCCTCGACTGCACGGACGGCCAGCTCGCCCGCTACTCCCTGCAGTACTCCACGCTCGGCGCCTGGCTCGACGCGACCTTCGACCGCGCCAAGGAGTACGCCTACTACGCGGGCCTCGCCCTCGGCGCCGCCCGCGGTGGCGACGACGTCTGGGCGCTGGCCCTCGGCGCGATGGTCCTGCAGACCTGCCGGCACGTCGTCGACTTCTCCTTCAACGAGGCGAACGTCGACAGCACGGCCGCCAACACCAGCCCCACCGCGGCCCTTTCGGGCAAGCTCGACAGTGTCGGGTGGACGGTGTGGCTGCGCCGGATGATCGTCCTGCCCATCGGCGAGCGCTGGGCGATGATCGCGGTACTTACTGCGCTCACCACGCCCCGGATCACCTTCTACGTGCTGCTGATCGGCTGCGCGTTCGCCGCGTGCTACACCACCGCGGGCCGCGTGCTGCGCTCGCTGACCCGCAGGGCCACCCGCACGGAGCGGGCCACCCGGGCGCTCGCGGACCTCACCGACTCGGGCCCGCTCGCCGAGGTGTGCGCCACCGTGCTGCGCAAGCTGCCCGCCCGGCCGCCGGCCGGCTCGCGTCTGCTGATCGTGCTGCCCGGCGCCGCCCTCCTCGTCGCCGCGGCCTGGACCGCCGGCTACGGCAGCTGGTGGCCCGTCCTCGCCGCCGCGCTGTACGTGCTGACCTCGGGTGCCGCCGTCGCGCAGCCCCTGGGAGGGGCCCTGGACTGGCTGGTCCCGCCGCTGCTGCGCGCCGCCGAATACGGCACCGTACTGATCCTGGCGGCGAAAGCCGATGTGAACGGCGCCCTTCCGGCAGCTTTCGGGCTGGTGGCCGCGGTCGCCTACCATCACTACGACACGGTGTACCGCATCCGCGGCAACGCCGGCGCGCCCCCGCACTGGCTGGTGCGGGCGATCGGCGGGCACGAAGGCAGGACGCTGCTGGTCACCGTCCTGGCCGCGCTGCTCACCGCCTCAGATTTCAAGGTCGCGCTCACGGCTCTCGCCGTGGCCGTGGCACTGGTGGTGCTCTTCGAGAGCATCCGCTACTGGGTGACCGCCCATAAGCGCGGCGCACCCGCCGTACACGATGAAGGAGAACCCGCATGATCGGCCTCGTGCTGGCTGCCGGCGCCGGACGGCGTCTGCGCCCCTACACCGACACCCTGCCCAAGGCTCTGGTGCCGGTGGGACCCGAAGGCGACGAGGACAGCATCACGGTTCTCGACCTCACCCTCGGCAACTTCGCCGAGATCGGCCTGACCGAGGTCGCCGTCATCGTCGGTTACCGCAAGGAAGCCGTCTACGAGCGCCGCGAGGCGCTGGAGCAGAAGTACGGCGTCAAGATCACGCTGATCGACAACGACAAGGCCGAGGAGTGGAACAACGCCTACTCCCTGTGGTGCGGCCGTGACGCGATCAAGCACTCGGTGATCCTCGCCAACGGCGACACCGTGCACCCGGTCTCCGTCGAGAAGACCCTGCTCGCCGCCCGCGGCGACGGCAAGAAGATCATCCTCGCCCTCGACACGGTGAAGTCCCTCGCCGACGAGGAGATGAAGGTCGTCGTCGGCCCCGAGGGCGACATGACGAAGATCACCAAGCTGATGGACCCCGCCGAGGCGACCGGTGAGTACATCGGCGTGACCCTCATCGAGGGCGACGCGGCCGACGAGCTGGCCGACGCCCTCAAGACGGTCTTCGAGACGGACCCGCAGCAGTTCTACGAGCACGGCTACCAGGAGCTCGTGAACCGCGGCTTCCGTATCGACGTGGCCCCCATCGGCGACGTCAAGTGGGTCGAGATCGACAACCACGAAGACCTCGCCAAGGGACGTGAGATCGCGTGCCAGTACTGACGAGGCTCATCCCCTCGCCGGTCGTCGTCGACATCCGTCCGGGTGCCCTGGACGACCTGTCGGCGGTCCTCGCCGACCAGCGCATCTCGCACTCCGGCAAGCTGGCCGTCGCGATCAGCGGCGGCTCGGGCGCCAAGCTGCGCGAGCGGCTGACCCCGGCGATGCCGGGCGCCGACTGGTTCGAGGTCGGCGGCGGCACCCTGGACGAGGCGATCAAGCTCGCCGACGCCATGAAGAAGGGGCGCTACGACGCTGTCGTGGGCCTCGGCGGCGGCAAGATCATCGACTGCGCGAAGTTCGCCGCGGCCAGGATCGGCCTCCCGCTGGTCGCCGTCGCGACGAACCTCTCGCACGACGGTCTGTGCTCCCCGGTCGCGACCCTCGACAACGACGCGGGCCGCGGCTCGTACGGTGTGCCGAACCCGATCGCCGTCGTCATCGACCTCGACGTGATCCGTGAGGCCCCGGTCCGCTTCGTGCGCTCCGGCATCGGCGACGCCCTGTCCAACATCTCCGCGGTCGCGGACTGGGAGCTGGCAAACCGGGAGAAGGGCGAGCAGATCGACGGCCTCGCCGCCGCGATGGCCCGCCAGGCCGGCGAGGCCGTGCTGCGGCACCCGGGCGGCGTCGGCGACGACGCCTTCCTCCAGGTGCTCGCCGAGGGCCTGGTCCTCACCGGCATCTCCATGTCGGTGGCGGGCGACTCGCGTCCGGCGTCCGGCGCCTGCCACGAGATCAACCACGCCTTCGACCTGCTCTTCCCCAAGCGCGCCGCCAGCCACGGCGAGCAGTGCGGTCTGGGCGCGGCCTTCGCGATGCACCTGCGCGGTGCCCGTGAGGAGTCGGCGTACATGGCCGAGGTCCTGCAGCGCCACGGACTGCCCGTGCTGCCGGAGGAGATCGGCTTCACCCCGGACGAGTTCGTCCAGGTCGTGGAGTTCGCTCCGTCGACCAGGCCGGGCCGCTACACCATCCTCGAACACCTCGCTCTCTCCACCGACCAGATCAGGGACGCATACGCCGACTATGCAAAAGCCATCGGTAGCTGAACTCCGCCCGGTCGTGCACCCCCCGGGTGTGAAGGACCGGCGGAGCGGCGAGCACTGGGGAGGCCGGCTCTACATGCGCGAGATCTCGCTGCGCATCGACCGGCACCTGGTGAACACCAAGGTCACGCCCAACCAGCTGACCTACGTGATGACCGTCTTCGGCGTGCTCGCCGCCCCGGCCCTGCTGGTGCCCGGCATCCCGGGTGCCCTGCTCGGCGTACTGATGGTCCAGCTGTACCTGCTGTTCGACTGCGTCGACGGCGAGATCGCCCGCTGGCGCAAGCAGTACTCGATGACCGGGGTGTACGTCGACCGCGTCGCCGCCTACCTGTGCGACGCCGCGGTGCTGGTCGGCTTCGGCCTGCGTGCCGCGGACCTGTGGGGCACCGGGCGGATCGACTGGCTGTGGGCGTTCCTCGGCACCCTGGCCGCCCTCGGCGCGGTCCTGATCAAGTCCGAGACCGACCTCGTCGGTGTCGCCCGGCACCAGACCGGCAAGGAGCCGGTCCAGGAGTCGGCGTCCGAGCCGCGCTCCTCCGGCATGGCGCTGGCCCGTCGGGCCGCGGGCGCGCTGAAGTTCCACCGGCTCGTCCTCGGTATCGAGGCCTCTCTGCTGATCCTGGTCCTCGCGGTCCTGGACACGGTCAGGGACGACCTGTTCTTCTCGCGGCTCGGCGTCGCGGTGCTGGCCGGCATCGCCATGCTGCAGACCGTGCTGCACCTGGTGTCCATCCTCGCTTCGAGCAGGCTGAAGTGAGCACGGCCACGAAGGTCGGCGCGGTGATCATCACCATGGGCAACCGACCCGACGAGCTCCGTGCCCTCCTCGACTCGGTCGCCAAGCAGGACGGCGACCCGGTCGAGGTGGTCGTGGTCGGCAACGGCTCGCCCGTCCCGGACGTCACCGGTTCCATACCAGGCGTCCGCACGGTCGAACTGCCCGAGAACCTCGGCATCCCCGGCGGCCGCAACGTCGGCATCGAGGCGTTCGGCCCCGGCGGCACCGACGTGGACGTCCTGCTCTTCCTGGACGACGACGGCCTCCTGGCCCGCCACGACACCGCCGAGCTCTGCCGGCAGGCCTTCGCGGCCGACCCGGAGCTGGGCATCGTCAGCTTCCGCATCGCCGACCCCGAGACCGGGATCACCCAGCGCCGCCACGTGCCACGGCTGCGCGCCTCCGACCCGATGCGCAACTCCCGCGTGACCACCTTCCTCGGCGGTGCCAACGCCGTCCGTACGAAGGTGCTCGCCGAGGTCGGCGGGCTTCCCGACGAGTTCTTCTACGCCCACGAGGAGACCGACCTCGCATGGCGGGCCCTCGACGCGGGCTGGATGATCGACTACCGCTCGGACATGGTGCTCAACCACCCCACGACCGCACCCTCGCGGCACGCGGTCTACCACCGGATGGTCGCCCGCAACCGCGTCTGGCTCGCCCGCCGCAACCTGCCCGCCCCGCTGGTCCCGGTGTACCTCGGCGTGTGGATGCTGCTCACGCTCGCCCGCCGCCCCTCGCGCCCGGCCCTGAAGGCCTGGTTCGGCGGTTTCAAGGAGGGCTGGACCAGCCCGTGCGGGCCCCGGCGCCCCATGAAGTGGCGTACGGTGTGGCGCCTGACCCGACTGGGCCGACCACCCGTCATCTGACAAGCTCGATATCTGAGAGCATTCGGGCCGTACCCCGGTCCCTGTCTTTGGCCTACGCCCCACCAGGCCGCGCATCCTGAGGACGAAAGTTTCCACTGTGAGTGAGACAACGCATGACGGCGGCGTCGCGGTGAGCGCCCCTCCGTCCCCCGATGAAGGGCTCTCCGCGGCGGACCTCGCCGCCAAGTACGGGCTGGCCGTCAGCGGCGCCCGGCCCGGACTCGTCGAGTACGTCAGCCAGCTCTGGGGACGACGTCACTTCATCCTCGCCTTCTCGCAGGCGAAGCTCACCGCCCAGTACAGCCAGGCCAAGCTCGGCCAGCTGTGGCAGGTGGCCACACCGCTGCTGAACGCGGCCGTGTACTTCCTGATCTTCGGCCTGATCCTGGAGGCCGACCGCGGCATGGAGCGGGAGGTCTACATCCCGTTCCTGGTGACGGGCGTCTTCGTCTTCACCTTCACCCAGAGCTCGGTGATGGCGGGCGTGCGCGCGATCTCCGGGAACCTGGGACTGGTCCGGGCGCTGCACTTCCCGCGCGCCGCGCTGCCGATCTCGTTCTCGCTGCAGCAGCTCCAGCAGCTGCTCTTCTCGATGATCGTGCTGTTCGTCGTGGCGGTCGGCTTCGGCAGCTACCCCCGGCTGTCCTGGCTGCTGATCATCCCGATCCTGGTGCTGCAGTTCCTCTTCAACACCGGCCTCGCGATGATCATGGCGAGGATGGGCTCCAAGACCCCCGACCTGGCCCAGCTCATGCCGTTCGTGATGCGTACGTGGATGTACGCGTCCGGTGTCATGTTCTCGATCCCCCTGATGCTCGAAAAGCACCCCAAGTGGATCGCCGACGTCCTCCAGTGGAACCCGGCCGCCATCTACATGGACCTGATGCGCTTCGCGCTGATCGACGGCTACGGTCCCGCGTCGAAGGTCCTGCCGCCGCACGTGTGGGCGGTCGCGGCCGGCTGGGCCGTCCTCGTCGCCGTGGGCGGATTCGTGTACTTCTGGAAGGCTGAGGAGCGTTACGGCCGTGGCTGAGCAGAACGACAGGACCCCCCTGATCCCGACCGTCATCGCGGACGAGCTGCACATCGTCTACCGGGTCAACGGTGCCAAGACCGGCAAGGGCAGCGCGACCTCCGCCCTCAGCCGCATAATCAAGCGCGGCGAGGAGCGGGGCGTGCGCAAGGTGCACGCCGTCCGCGGTGTCTCCTTCAAGTCCTACCGCGGTGAGGCCATCGGCCTCATCGGCTCCAACGGCTCCGGCAAGTCCACCCTGCTGCGGGCCATCGCCGGTCTGCTCCCCGCGGAGAAGGGCCACGTCTACACCGACGGCCAGCCCTCGCTCCTCGGCGTCAACGCGGCCCTGATGAACGACCTCACGGGCGAGCGGAACGTCATCCTCGGCGGACTGGCCATGGGCATGACCCGCGAGCAGATCAGGGAGCGCTACCAGGACATCGTCGACTTCTCGGGGATCAACGAGAAGGGCGACTTCATCACCCTGCCCATGCGCACCTACTCCTCCGGCATGGCCGCCCGGCTGCGCTTCTCCATCGCCGCCGCCAAGGACCACGACGTCCTCATGATCGACGAGGCCCTCGCGACCGGCGACCGCAAGTTCCAGAAGCGCTCCGAGGCCCGGATCCGGGAGCTCCGCAAGGAGGCCGGCACGGTGTTCCTCGTCAGCCACAACAACAAGTCCATCCGTGACACGTGCGACCGCGTCCTGTGGCTGGAGCGCGGCGAGCTGCGCCTGGACGGCCCGACCGACGAGGTCCTTCGGGAGTACGAGAAGTTCACGGGCAAGTAGCCCGAGTCGTAGAAGAACCACGCAGGGCCCCGCCGGAACGGTTCGGTGGGGCCCTGCGTCTGCAAAGGAAACGCCAACTCCGGGCGCCCGTAGGAATCTTGACGCCAATCGGTGTGTTCTTGTGATGTGCAGGACACCCCGGCGGGGCATGGCGGGTTGTACAACGTAAGCTGTACCGGTGCTGATTCGCGGCAAGTGGGGCGAAAAGCGCGACACCCCCACAGAGGGTCTGCTGCGCGGACGGCCGGGCGGCGTGTCCGAAATAGGCACCATTGGGTCAGCAGTGTAGAACGGGTGATGTGACGGCAATGGCTACGGAATCTCTCCAGCTCCGCTGTGCGTGTGCCGTCTGCGCGTATGCCGTTCCCGGCCCGGGCGGCGAGTGATGACGCCAGTCGGAACCGCGCGCGCCGGTGACCCGGAGCGCAGCACCCTCGACAAGGCCGCGGACGAGAACTTTCCCGTGGCGCCGTTCTTCCTGCCCAAGGCCTGGCGGGCCGACCTCATGGCCGTCTACGGCTTCGCCCGGCTCGTCGACGACATCGGCGACGGGGACCTCGCCCCCGGCGGCGCCGACGCCCGCCTCCTGGGCGTGTCCCCCGAGGAGGCGAAGGACCGGCTCGTCCTGCTCGACGCCTTCGAGGCGGATCTGCGCAAGGTCTTCGACTCGACGCCGGGCCACCCGCTCCTGCGCCGCCTGCAGCCGACGGTCCGCCGCACCGGACTGACCCCGGAGCCCTTCCTCGGCCTGATCGCGGCGAACCGCCAGGACCAGCTCGTCAAGCGGTACGAGACCTGGGACGACCTCCTCGCCTACTGCGAGCTGTCCGCCAACCCGGTCGGCCGACTGGTCCTGTCCGTCACCGGCACCTCGACCCCCGAGCGGGTCCGCCGCTCCGACGCCGTCTGCACGGCCCTGCAGGTCGTCGAGCACCTCCAGGACGTCGCCGAGGACCTCGGCCGCGACCGCATCTACCTTCCCGCCGAGGACATGAAGCGCTTTCACGTCCAGGAGGCGGATCTCGCCGCGCCCACGGCAGGCGCATCGGCGCGCGCACTGGTTGCATACGAAGCAGAACGCGCCCGGAACCTCCTGAATGAAGGCACCCCCCTCGTGGGTAGCGTCCACGGCAGGCTGAAGCTGCTGCTCGCGGGGTTCGTGGCAGGAGGAAGGGCGGCAATCCGTGCGATCGCCGCCGCCGAATACGACGTACTTCCCGGCCCGCCGAAGCCCGGCAAGATCCAGTTGCTGCGCGAGGTGGGAGTGACTCTGCGAGGAGAGGGGTGATCCGGACCGTGGAGTCGGAACCACACATGTCCGCACCGGTACTCGCCGCTTACGGCTACTGCGAGGCGGTCACCGGGCAGCAGGCCCGGAATTTCGCGTACGGCATCCGGCTGCTGCCGACGCCCAAGCGCCGTGCGATGTCGGCGCTGTACGCGTTCTCACGGCGCGTCGACGACATCGGTGACGGCGCGCTCGCGCCCGAGGTCAAGGCGAAGCGGCTGGAGGACACCCGGGCGCTGCTCGCCCGGGTCCGCGACCGCTCGGTGGACGAGGACGACACCGATCCGGTCGCCGTCGCCCTGCGCCACACGGCGGACCACTTCCCGGTCCCGCTCGACGGCCTCGACGAACTCATCGACGGCGTGCTCATGGACGTCCGCGGCGAGACGTACGAGACCTGGGACGACCTGAAGGTCTACTGCCGCTGCGTCGCCGGCGCCATCGGCCGGCTCTCGCTCGGCGTCTTCGGTACGGAACCGGGGGCGCGCGGAGCCGAGCGGGCGCCGGAGTACGCGGACACCCTCGGGCTCGCGCTGCAACTGACCAACATCCTCAGGGACGTTCGCGAGGACGCCGAGGACGGGCGGACGTATCTGCCGGCGGACGACCTGGCGAAGTTCGGCTGCTCGGCCGGGTTCAACGGGCCGCGGCCACCCGAGGGCTCCGATTTCGCGGGCCTCGTGCACTTCGAAGTGCGCCGGGCCCGCGCGCTCTTCGCGGAGGGCTACCGGCTGCTGCCCATGCTGGACCGCCGCAGCGGCGCCTGCGTCGCCGCGATGGCCGGCATCTACCGCCGCCTCCTGGACCGCATCGAGCGCGAGCCGGAGGCCGTCCTGCGCGGCCGGGTCTCGCTCCCCGGACGCGAGAAGGCGTACGTCGCCGTGCGCGGCCTCTCCGGTCTCGACGCCCGGCACGTCTCCCGCCGGACCATCAGGAGGCGCGCTTGATGGACATTCCGGGCCAAGATGACGCACGTACCTGGAAACGGCGCGCAACCCTCCGGTCAAGGGCGGCGTCCCTGACTGCAACGGCCGCCCGTGCCCCGCTCCACCGGCACGGCGGGGCCGCGGGGGAAGGTGCACGATGAACGACACGACGCAGGACGAGGGGCTCGATGCCGACGCGTCGAGCCGCCCCGCGACGGCCGTAGTGGTCGGCGGGGGGCTCGCGGGGACGACCGCGGCGCTCGCGCTGGCCGACGCGGGACTCCGGGTGACGCTGCTCGAAGGCAGGCCCCGGCTGGGCGGCCTCGCCTTCTCCTTCCAGCGCGACGGACTCACCGTGGACAACGGCCAGCATGTGTACCTGCGCTGCTGCACGGCATACCGCTGGTTCCTCGACCGCGTCGACGGAGCCCGCCTCGCACCGCTGCAGGACCGTCTCGACGTGCCCGTCCTCGACGCCGACGCGCCACCCGGACGACGGCTCGGCAGAATCGGCCGAACGGCGCTGCCCGTCCCGCTGCATCTGGCGCGCAGCCTCGCGACCTACCCGCACCTGTCGCTCGCGGAGCGCGCCAAGGTCGGCCGTGCCGCACTGGCGCTCAAAGGACTCGATCTCGCCGATCCGGCGCTCGACACGCGGAGCTTCGGCGGCTGGCTGACCGCGCACGGTCAGTCGGACCGGGCCATCGAGGCACTGTGGGACCTGGTGGGGGTCGCCACCCTCAACGCGGTGGCCGGCGACACGTCGCTCGGGCTCGCCGCGATGGTGTTCAAGACCGGTCTGCTGTCCGACCCGGGCGCCGCCGACATCGGCTGGGCGCGCGTCCCGCTGGGTGAACTGCACGACCGGCTGGCCCGCAAGGCGCTCGACTCCGCGGGAGTCCGTACCGAAGTCCGTACACGAGTCACCTCCATCTCCCAACACGAGAACGGCCGTTGGAGCGTATCGGTTCCCGGTGAGACGCTCGACGCCGACACGGTCGTGCTCGCGGTGCCGCAGCGCGAGGCCCACGATCTGCTGCCCGAGGGCGCACTCGACGCCCCGGAACGGCTGCTGGAGATCGGTACGGCGCCCATCCTCAACATCCACGTCGTGTACGACCGCAAGGTGCTGAGCACACCGTTCTTCGCCGCGCTCGGCTCCCCGGTGCAGTGGGTCTTCGACCGCACCGAGGCGTCCGGGCTCAAGGAGGGCCAGTACCTCGCGCTGTCCCAGTCGGCCGCGCAGGACGAGATCGACACACCCGTCGCGGCGCTGCGCAAGCGCTACCTGCCGGAGCTGGAGCGGTTGCTGCCGCACACCAGGGACGCGCGGGTCCGCGACTTCTTCGTGACCAGGGAGCGCACGGCGACGTTCGCCCCGACCCCCGGCGTCGGACGGCTGCGGCCCGGCGCCCGCACCAAGGCACCCGGCCTGTACCTGGCCGGCGCGTGGACCGCCACCGGGTGGCCCGCGACCATGGAGAGTGCGGTCCGCAGCGGCGTGAGCGCGGCCGACGCCGCCCTCGGCGCTCTGGGCCGGCCCCGCGACCACCTCTTCGAGCTCTTCGAGGAGGCGGCGTGACGCTCGATCAGAGCGCGGCTGCCCGCCGCGGCACTGGCTCCCGCACCCCCCGTATCGCAAATAGAGGAGAGACTGTGCCCACTGTGCCCCCGGCATCGAAGGCTGCCGACGCGGTGGACGTGACCGCGCTCCTGGAGCGCGGCCGGACCCTGGCCTCACCGGTACTGCGGGCGGCCATCGACCGCCTCGCACCTCCCATGGACACCGTCGCCGCCTACCACTTCGGCTGGATCGACGCCGAGGGCAACCCCGCCGAGGGCGACGGCGGCAAGGCCGTGCGCCCCGCCCTCGCCGTGCTGTCCGCCGAGGCCGCGGGCGCCGCCCCCGAGGTGGGCGTGCCGGGCGCGGTCGCGGTTGAACTGGTGCACAACTTCTCACTCCTGCACGACGACCTGATGGACGGCGACGAGCAGCGCCGCCACCGTGACACCGTCTGGAAGGTGCACGGACCCGCCCAGGCGATCCTCGTCGGCGACGCCCTGTTCGCGCTGGCCAACGAACTGCTCCTGGAGCTCGGCACGGTCGAGGCGGGCCGCGCCACCCGCCGCCTCACCACCGCCACCCGCGCGCTGATCGACGGCCAGGCCCAGGACATCTCCTACGAGCACCGCGACCGCGTCAGCGTCGAGGAGTGCCTGGAAATGGAGGGCAACAAGACCGGCGCCCTGCTCGCCTGCGCCTGCTCCATCGGCGCGGTCCTCGGCGGCGCCGACGACCGCACGGCCGACACGCTGGAGAAGTACGGCTACCACCTCGGCCTCGCCTTCCAGGCCGTCGACGACCTCCTCGGCATCTGGGGCGACCCGGTGGCCACCGGCAAGCAGACCTGGAGCGACCTGCGTCAGCGCAAGAAGTCCCTGCCCGTCGTGGCCGCGCTCGCGGCCGGCGGCCCGGCCTCCGAGCGGCTGGGCGAACTGCTCGCCGCGGACGCCAAGAGCAGCGACTTCGAGAACTTCTCCGAGGAGGAGTTCGCCGTGCGCGCCGCGCTCATCGAGGAGGCCGGCGGCCGCGAGTGGACCGCCCAGGAGGCGCGCCGCCAGCACACCGTAGCCATCGAGGCGCTCGACACGATCGACATGCCGGACCGGGTGCGGGCGCAGTTCGTGGAGCTCGCAGACTTCGTCGTCGTACGGAAGAGATGATCACTATCGGTCGAATAACCCTCGCGTAGTCGCCGGCCGGTGCTGCGGAAGCACGAGCACCGGCCGACGGCGGACCCAGCAGAGACATGCCACTGCACGAAGGGGAAGCCATGACAGCGACGACCGACGGAAGCACCGGGGCCCTCCCGCCCCGCGCTGCCTCGGCCAGCGACATCCGGACAGAATCGACTCCCGCGGCGGCCGGGACAGCCGATATTCGAGACGCCGCCTCGCACGCGATACAGCGTGCCACCGACTTCCTGCTGAGCACGCAGGACGCCGAGGGCTGGTGGAAGGGCGACCTGGAGACCAACGTCACCATGGACGCCGAAGACCTGCTGCTCCGTCAGTTCCTCGGCATCGACGACGAGAAGACCACCCACGCCGCCGCGCTGTTCATCCGCGGCGAGCAGCGCGAGGACGGCACCTGGGCCTCCTTCTACGGCGGACCGGGCGAACTCTCCACCACCATCGAGGCGTACGTTGCCCTGCGGCTGGCCGGTGACGCGCCGGACGATCCGCACATGGCGAGGGCGTCCGCGTGGATCCGTGAGCGGGGCGGCATCGCCGCGGCCCGTGTCTTCACCCGGATCTGGCTGGCCCTGTTCGGCTGGTGGAAGTGGGACGACCTCCCCGAACTCCCGCCGGAGCTCATCTGGTTCCCGAAGTGGATGCCGCTCAACATCTACGACTTCGGCTGCTGGGCCCGGCAGACCATCGTGCCGCTCACCGTCGTCTCCGCGAAGCGCCCGGTACGGCCCGCGCCCTTCGCACTGGACGAGCTGCACGCCGACCCCCATAATCCCAACCCGGTCAAGCCCTTCGCGCCGGTGGCGAGTTGGGACGGAGCGTTCCAGCGGCTCGACAAGGCCCTGCACTCCTACCGCAAGGTCGCGCCGCGCCGGCTCCGCCGGGCCGCGATGAACACCGCGGCCCGCTGGATCATCGAGCGCCAGGAGAACGACGGATGCTGGGGAGGCATTCAGCCGCCGGCCGTCTACTCGGTCATCGCCCTCTACCTGCTCGGCTACGACCTCGAACACCCCGTGATGCGTGAGGGACTGGCCTCCCTGGACCGCTTCGCCCTGTGGCGCGAGGACGGGGCCCGGATGATCGAGGCCTGTCAGTCCCCGGTGTGGGACACCTGCCTCGCCACCATCGCGCTCGCCGACGCGGGCGTACCCGCCGACCACCCGCAGATGGTGCGGGCCGCGGACTGGATGCTCGGAGAGGAGATCGTCCGCCCCGGCGACTGGGCGGTCAAGAGGCCCGGACTCCAGCCCGGCGGCTGGGCGTTCGAGTTCCACAACGACAACTACCCCGACATCGACGACACCGCCGAGGTGGTCCTCGCGCTGCGCCGGGTCAGGCACCACGACCCGGAGCGGGTGGAGAAGGCCATCGGGCGCGGGGTGCGCTGGAACCTCGGCATGCAGTCGAAGAACGGCGCGTGGGGCGCCTTCGACGTCGACAACACCAGTCCCTTCCCCAACCGGCTGCCGTTCTGCGACTTCGGCGAGGTCATCGACCCGCCGTCCGCCGACGTCACCGCGCACGTCGTGGAGATGCTCGCCGTCGAGGGCCTGGCCCACGACCCGCGCACCCGCAGGGGCATCGAGTGGCTGCTCGCCGAACAGGAGGCGAACGGCTCCTGGTTCGGCCGCTGGGGTGTCAACTACGTATACGGGACAGGGTCGGTGGTGCCCGCGCTGGTAGCCGCCGGACTGCCCGGCTCACATCCCGCGATCCGCCGGGCGGTGGCCTGGCTGGAGACCGTACAGAACGAGGACGGAGGCTGGGGCGAGGACCTGCGCTCCTACCACGACGTCGCGGAGTGGAGCGGACGGGGCGCCTCGACCGCCTCCCAGACCGCGTGGGCGCTGCTGGCGCTGCTCGCGGCCGGGGAGCGGGACTCCAAGGCCGTCGAGCGCGGGATCGCCTGGCTCGCCCAGACCCAGCTCGCGGACGGCTCCTGGGACGAGCCGTACTTCACCGGCACCGGGTTCCCGTGGGACTTCTCCATCAACTACCACCTCTACCGGCAGGTGTTCCCGCTCACCGCACTCGGCCGGTACGTCAACGGCGAACCGTTCGCCGACCTGCAGAGTTCCCAGAGTTCCCAGGGCTCCTTCGGCAGGGCGAGCTGATGAGCGCGAAACCGGACGCCTCCCCGCTGCTCATCGCCTGCGCGCTGGGCATCGAGCAACTCGCCCTGCGCACCGGCGGGGACCGGGGCGGCGCCGGAGGACCGGTCACCGTGCTGCGTACGGGCATGGGACCGCTGGCCGCCGAACGGGCGGTCGGCAGGGCGCTGGCCGGACCTGCGCTGAGCGGGGCGGCCGTCCTGGCCACGGGTTTCTGTGCCGGGCTCGCCCCCGGTATGCATCCGGGGGACCTGGTCGTCGCCGAGGAGACCCGGGACCCGCGCGGCACCACGCCGTGCGTGGGCACCGGCCTGCTCGTCGGGGAACTGAGACGGGTCCTGCCCGGGCGCGCCGTCCACACGGGACCGCTCGCCGGTTCCGATCACGTGGTCCGCGGTCACGAACGGCAGGATCTGTTCGCGACCGGCGCGATCGCGGTCGACATGGAGTCGGCCGCCACGCTGCACAGCGCGGTCCGGGCGGGTGAGCGCCCGGTTGCCGCCGTACGGGTGGTCGTGGACGCCCCGGAACATGAACTCGTCCGGATCGGCACGGTACGCGGTGGAATATCAGCCTTCCGTGTTCTTCGTGCCGTCCTTCCTGTTTTTTTCGAATGGCACCGTTCTTTGTTGCTCCCCAGGAGGTGAGCCAGATGGCCATGCCGCTCCGCCAGACCATCAAGGTCGCGACGTATCTCATGGAACAGAAACTCCGCAGGCGGGACAAGTTCCCGCTGATCGTCGAGCTGGAACCGCTCTACGCCTGCAATCTCGCGTGCGAGGGCTGCGGCAAGATCCAGCACCCCGCCGGAGTGCTCAAGCAGCGCATGCCGGTGGCGCAGGCCGTGGGCGCGGTGCTCGAATCGGGCGCGCCGATGGTGTCCATCGCCGGTGGCGAACCGTTGATGCACCCTCATATCGACGAGATCGTGCGGCAGTTGGTGGCCAAGAAGAAGTACATCTTCCTGTGCACCAACGCCATGCTGCTGCGCAAGAAGATGGACAAGTTCACGCCCTCGCCGTACTTCGCGTTCGCCGTGCACATCGACGGCCTGCGGGAGCGGCACGACGAGTCCGTCGCCAAGGAAGGGGTGTTCGACGAGGCGGTCGCGGCCATCAAGGAGGCCAAGAAGCGCGGCTTCCGGGTGACCACCAACTCGACCTTCTTCAACACCGACACCCCGCAGACGATCATCGAGGTGCTCAACTACCTCAATGACGACCTGAAGGTGGACGAGATGATGATCTCGCCCGCGTACGCCTACGAGAAGGCGCCCGACCAGGAGCACTTCCTGGGCGTGGAACAGACCCGCGAACTGTTCAAGAAGGCCTTCGCGGGCGGCAACCGCCTGCGCTGGCGGCTCAACCACTCCCCGCTCTTCCTGGACTTCCTGGAGGGCAAGGTCGACTTCCCCTGCACGGCGTGGGCGATCCCCAACTACTCGCTCTTCGGCTGGCAGAAGCCCTGCTACCTGATGAGCGACGGGTACGTCACGACGTACAAGGACCTCATCGAGAAGACCGACTGGGACGCCTACGGCCGCGGCAAGGACCCGCGCTGCGCCAACTGCATGGCGCACTGCGGCTACGAGCCGACGGCGGTCATGGCCACCATGGGCTCCCTCAAGGAGTCCCTGCGGGCCGCCCGCGAGACCGTCTCGGGAAACCGCGGGTGACGTGATGACCGCCATCTCCTTGGGCCTCCCCGAGGTGCCGGTCCGGCCGATCGCGGAGCGCCGTGTCTCGCGGCGGATCCAGGTCGGGCCGGTGGCGGTCGGAGGCGGCGCGCCCGTTTCGGTCCAGTCGATGACGACGACGCGTACGTCGGACATCGGTGCCACGCTCCAGCAGATCGCCGAACTCACCGCGTCCGGCTGCCAGATCGTCCGCGTCGCCTGCCCCACGCAGGACGACGCGGACGCGCTGGCCACCATCGCGAGCAAGTCGCAGATCCCGGTGATCGCGGACATCCACTTCCAGCCGAAGTACGTGTTCGCCGCGATCGAGGCGGGCTGCGCGGCGGTGCGTGTGAACCCCGGGAACATCAAGCAGTTCGACGACAAGGTGAAGGAGATCGCGCGGGCCGCGAAGGACCACGGCACGCCGATCCGGATCGGGGTCAACGCCGGCTCACTGGACCGGCGGCTGCTCCGGAAGTACGGGAAGGCGACCCCGGAGGCGCTCGTCGAGTCGGCGCTGTGGGAGGCGTCGCTCTTCGAGGAGCACGGCTTCCGGGACATCAAGATCTCGGTCAAGCACAACGACCCGGTCGTGATGGTCAACGCCTACCGGCAGCTGGCGGCCCGGTGCGACTATCCGCTGCACCTCGGCGTGACCGAGGCGGGGCCCGCCTTCCAGGGGACCATCAAGTCCGCGGTGGCTTTCGGGGCGCTGCTCAGCCAGGGCATCGGCGACACCATCCGGGTGTCCCTGAGCGCCCCGCCCGCCGAGGAGTGCAAGGTCGGCATCCAGATCCTGGAGTCGCTGGGGCTGCGGCAGCGGCGGCTGGAGATCGTGTCCTGCCCGTCCTGCGGGCGGGCCCAGGTCGACGTGTACAAGCTCGCCGACGAGGTCACGGCCGGTCTGGAGGGCATGGAGGTGCCGCTGCGCGTCGCGGTCATGGGCTGCGTCGTCAACGGGCCGGGAGAGGCGCGGGAGGCGGACCTGGGGGTCGCCTCCGGCAACGGCAAGGGACAGATCTTCGTCAGGGGCGAGGTCATCAGGACCGTACCCGAGTCGAAGATCGTGGAGACCCTCATCGACGAGGCGATGAAGATCGCCGAGCAGATGGAGGCGGACGGCGTCGCGTCGGGCGAGCCGGAGGTCACGGTGCCGGGGCAACCCACCGGCACCACGAGTTGACTGCAGAACGGACCGAGAGGGGGCCGAGCGTGACGATTCTGGAGACCATCCGGGGACCACGAGACCTGAAGGCGCTGTCCGAGGCCGAGATAGGCCAAGTGGCCGAAGAGATCCGGGAGTTCCTGGTCCACGCGGTGGCCAGGACCGGCGGGCATCTGGGACCCAACCTGGGAGTGGTGGAACTGTCCATCGCGCTCCACCGGGTGTTCGAGTCGCCCGTCGACCGCATCCTGTGGGACACCGGCCACCAGAGCTACGTGCACAAGATGCTGACGGGGCGTCAGGACTTCTCGAAGCTGCGCGGCAAGGGAGGCCTCTCCGGCTACCCGTCGCGGGAGGAGTCCGAGCACGACGTCATCGAGAACAGCCACGCGTCCACCGCGCTCGGCTGGGCCGACGGGCTCGCCAAGGCGCGGCAGGTGCAGGGGGAGAAGGGGCACGTCGTCGCGGTCATCGGCGACGGCGCGCTCACCGGCGGCATGGCGTGGGAGGCGCTGAACAACATCGCCGCCGCCAAGGACCGTCCACTGATCATCGTCGTCAACGACAACGAGCGCTCGTACTCGCCGACCATCGGCGGACTCGCCAACCACCTGGCGACCCTGCGCACGACCGACAGCTACGAGAAGGTCCTGGCCTGGGGCAAGGACGTCCTGCTGCGCACCCCCGTCGTCGGCGGCACGCTCTACGAGTCGCTGCACGGCGCCAAGAAGGGGTTCAAGGACGCCTTCGCCCCGCAGGGCATGTTCGAGGACCTGGGGCTGAAGTACGTCGGGCCGATCGACGGCCACGACGTGGGCGCGGTCGAGTCGGCCCTGCGCCGGGCGAAACGCTTCCACGGCCCCGTACTCATCCACTGCCTGACGGAGAAGGGCCGCGGTTACGAGCCCGCGCTCGCGCACGAGGAGGACCGCTTCCACACGGTCGGTGTGATGGACCCGCTCACCTGCGAGCCCCTCGCGCCCTCCAACGGCCCCTCCTGGACCTCGGTGTTCGGCGAGGAGATCGTGCGCATCGGCGAGGAACGCGAGGACGTCGTTGCGATCACGGCGGCCATGCTGCACCCGGTGGGACTCGCGAAGTTCGCCGAGAGGTTCCCCGACCGGGTGTGGGACGTCGGCATCGCCGAGCAGCATGCCGCGGTGTCCGCGGCCGGTCTCGCCACCGGCGGGCTGCACCCGGTCGTCGCCGTGTACGCGACCTTCCTCAACCGCGCCTTCGACCAGCTGCTCATGGATGTCGCCCTGCACCGCTGCGGAGTGACCTTCGTACTGGACCGCGCCGGAATCACGGGAGTTGACGGGGCGTCGCACAACGGCATGTGGGACATGTCCATCCTCCAGGTCGTGCCCGGCCTCCGGATCGCCGCGCCGCGCGACGCCGACCAGCTCCGGGCCCAGCTGCGCGAGGCCGTCGCCGTGGACGACGCCCCCACGCTGATCCGCTTCCCCAAGGAGTCGGTGGGACCCGAGATCCCGGCGGTCGACCGGGTGGGCGGCGTGGACGTACTGCACCGGGGCGAGCGGTCCGACGTGCTGCTCGTCGCCGTCGGCGTGATGGCACCGGTCTGTCTGCACGCCGCCGAGCTGCTGGAGGCCCGCGGTATCGGCTGCACCGTGGTGGACCCGCGCTGGGTCAAGCCCGTCGATCCCGTGCTGCCCGGCCTCGCCGCCGGCCACCGCATGGTCGCGGTCGTCGAGGACAACAGCCGGGCCGCCGGAGTCGGCGCGGCGGTCGCGCTCGCCCTGTCGGACGCCGAAGTCGACGTGCCCGTACGGCGGTTCGGCATCCCCGAGCAGTTCCTCGCGCACGCCAAGCGGGGCGAGGTACTGGCCGACATCGGTCTGACCCCTGTGGAGGTCGCGAGCCGGATCAGCGCGAGCCTGGCCGTCCGGGAGGCCGCGCCGTCCCGGGACACGGCCGGCGGGAAGCGGGCAGCCGGGAAGCGGGGGGTCGCCGGGAAACAGGGTGCCGCCGGCAAGCCGGCCGCGAAGACGCACGCGTCCAAGGAGAAACAGGAATGACGACCAGCAAGTCCCAGGAGTTCGACCTCGGCACTCTCCTCGCCGAGCGCGGAGCCGAGCGCTACGAGTTGCATGCGAAGTACCTGAACCACCAGCTGCCGCGCATGCTGCGCACCATCGGTTTCGACAAGGTCTACGAGCGGGCCGAGGGCGCCCACTTCTGGGACGCGGACGGCAACGAGTACCTGGACATGCTCGCCGGGTTCGGGGTGATGGGCCTCGGCCGCCATCACCCCGTCGTCCGCAAGGCGCTGCACGACGTACTCGACGCAGACCTCGCCGACCTCACCCGCTTCGACTGCCAGCCACTGCCCGGACTGCTGGCGGAGAGGCTGCTCGCGCACAGCCCGCACCTGGACCGGGTGTTCTTCGGCAACAGCGGTACGGAGGCCGTCGAGACCGCGCTGAAGTTCGCCCGGTACGCCACCGGGAAGCCGCGCGTCCTGTACTGCGCGCACGCCTTCCACGGACTGACCACCGGGTCCCTGTCCGTCAACGGCGAGGACGGCTTCCGGGACGGCTTCGCCCCGCTGCTGCCCGACACGGCGGTCCCGCTCGGCGATCTCGACGCACTGGCGGCCGAACTGAAGAAGGGTGACGTCGCCGCGCTGATCGTCGAACCGATCCAGGGCAAGGGCGTGCACGAGTCGCCGCCCGGATATCTGCGCGCCGCCCAGGACCTGCTGCACAAGCACAAGGCGCTGCTCATCGCGGACGAGGTGCAGACCGGGCTCGGCCGGACCGGGGACTTCTACGCCTACCAGCACGAGGACGGGGTCGAGCCGGACCTCGTCTGTGTGGCGAAGGCGCTGTCGGGCGGCTATGTGCCCGTGAGCGCCACTCTCGGCAAGGACTGGATCTTCAAGAAGGTCTACTCGTCCATGGACCGGGTCCTCGTGCACTCCGCGAGCTTCGGATCCAACGCGCAGGCCATGGCGGCCGGTCTCGCCGTGCTGTCGGTCATGGAGAACGAGCAGATCGTGGCGAACGCCCGCGCCACGGGGGAGCGGCTGAAGTCCCGGCTGGCGGCGCTCGTCGACAGGTACGAGCTGTTGAGCGACGTACGCGGCCGGGGGCTGATGATCGGCATCGAGTTCGGGCGGCCCACCTCGCTGAAGCTGCGCAGTCGCTGGACGATGCTGCAGGCCGCGCGCAAGGGGTTGTTCGCGCAGATGGTGGTCGTGCCGCTGTTGCAGCGGCACCGGATTCTCACGCAGGTCTCCGGCGACCATCTGGAGGTGATCAAGCTGATTCCGCCGCTGGTGGTCACGGAGGGGGATGTGGATCGGTTCGTGGACGCGTTCACTGCCGTGATGGATGATGCGCACGGTGGGGGTGGGCTGATGTGGGACTTCGGCAAGACGCTGGTCAAGCAGGCGGTTGCCAACCGGTAGGGCGGGTCGCGTTCCGCCGAACCCGGGCCCTGCCGAACCGGGGTCCCTGGGGGCCGGTGGGGGCCGTTCGCGCAGTTCCCCGCGCCCCTGAGAGACTGCGCCGTTCCCCGCGCCCCTGAGGGCTCGGCTGCGCCATCGCCCCCTCAGGGGCGCGGGGAACGGCGCAGTCTTTTGCCTTGAGGGGCGCGGGGAACGACGCAATCTTTTGTCTTCAGGTGCGCGGGGAATGGCGCGCTGGGCCACGACGGGGCCCGGCTTTTGCCTCTCAGGCAAGTTATTTGTCTCTGAGGCAAGTCTGCGGCTCAATGGACACATGAACCCTGACAAGGGTACGAGACCCGAGCCCGGGCCGGAGGCAGACCCTCGGCTCCCCGCCGTCGCCCCCGCGCTGCGCGCGCTGCGCCGCCGCGCGGCACTGACCCTGGAGTCCGCGGCCGGCGCCGCCGGACTCTCGCCCGCCCATCTCTCCCGGCTGGAGACCGGCCAACGCCAGCCCTCGCTGCCGATGCTGCTCGCGCTGGCCCGGATCTACGGCACCACCGTCTCCGACCTGCTCGGCGAGACGGTCACCGAGCGGGACGCGGTCCTGCGCTCCGCCGACATGGAGCCCACGACGGCCGGCGGCTGGACGTACTGGCAGGCCGGCGCCGCCGGACGCGGTATGCAGTCCCTGCGCGTGCACGTGCCGTACGGCGCGCAGGGTGACATCGTGCGGGTCCACCCCGGCGAGGAGTGGCTGTACGTCCTCCAGAGGCGGCTGCGGCTGCGCCTCGGGGACACCGCCCACGTGCTCGCGCCCGGTGACAGCGCCCACTTCGACTCGCTGACCCCCCACCGGATCGCCGCCGCGGACCGGGACGGGGCCGAGCTCCTGTTCGTACACACCCTGCTGCAGAGTCCGACGGCCGCCCTGTGCCTCGGACCGACGACGATTCCAGGAGAAGGCTCATGAAGGACTTGGAGGAGCGGTTCCCGCGCGCGCTGTGGGTGCGGCTCATCATCTACGTGGCGGTCGGGCACATCTTCGCCGCCTTCATCTACCTGCTGTTCTCGCTCGGGGCCCAGAACCAGTAGCCCGGCGCCCGGACCGGTCAGTCGAGGAACCGCTCCCGCAGCCGCTCCCGTATCTCGGGTGTCACGCCGAGACCCTGCTCCAGATACGCGTCGACCCCACCCCAGGTCTCCTCGATCGTGTCGAACGCCGCCGCCAGGTACTCCGCGCGTGCGTCGAAGAGCGGGCTGAGCAGCTCCATCACCTCGGGGGTGTAGGCCGAGGCGGCGGAGCTGCTGCGGTGGACCTTGTAGCGGCGGTGCGCCGCGTTCGACTCCAGGTAGTCCGCCACGATGGCCTCGCGCTCGACGCCGACCGCGAGAAGCGTGACGGCGACGGAGAGGCCCGCCCGGTCCTTGCCGGCCGCGCAGTGCATCAGGGCCGGGACACTGTCCTCGGCCAGCGCGTGCAGCACCTGACGGTGCTCGGCCGTGCGCTCCTTGACGATCGTGCGGTAGGACCTGATCATGCGGTTCGCCGCCTGGCCGTCCGCGAGCAGCACCCGCAGCTCGTCCAGGTTCCCGTCGCGGACCATCTTCCAGAACTCGGCGCCGTCGGCGGGGTCCGTCAGCGGCAGGTTCACGTTCCGCACGCCGGGCAGCTCGACGTCGGCGCCCTCCAGCTTCTGGTCCGCAGCGTTGCGGAAGTCGAAGATCGTGTGCAGGCCCAGCGAGGCGAGGAACGCGGCGTCCGACGCCGTCGCGTGCGCGAGGTGGCCGCTGCGGAACAGCCGTCCGTACGCCACCCGCCGTCCGTCCACCGTCGGCAGACCGCCCACGTCGCGGAAGTTGCGCACTCCGGCCAGTTCGGGCTCGGTCGACGGGACCTGCTGCGTCACGGGGGCTCCTCCCATCCGCCGCCGACGCGGCTCGTCGGCGAGGTGCGCATCCGACGATACGACATCGGTTCGTGGGCCAATGAGTTGTCCACAGGCGTTGCCGGAAGGGCACGCGGCCCCTGATGATGTTGGTGCTTGAGCGTGCCTGTTCGAATATGTGAGGGCTTGATGGTAGAGATCGGCGCAGACGGCCGTACGTGGCTTCTTTCGGGGGCCACGAGCAGCTACGGCCTGCGGCTCGGTGACGAGGACGAGCTGCTTCATCTGCACTGGGGCGCGAGGATCGCGCTCGCCGACGCCGAGGCGCTCGCCGCGGGCCCCGGCCCCGAGTACTGGGCGTTCGAGGCCACCCTCGACGGCCACGAGGAGTACCCGGTCGAGGGCGGCCCCCGCTTCGTACGGCCCGCGCTGTCCGTGCGCACGCCGGACCGGCGCGGCACCGAATGGCGCTTCGAGACGTACGAGGCCGACGGTGACGAGCTGCGGCTGCGGTTCTCCGACTCCGGGCTCGGCATCACGCTGCACTACCGGATGCGCGCCGGTACCGACGTCGTCGAGCGGTGGGTGACCCTCGCCAACGACGGACCCGCTCTGGAGGTGCTGCGCGCCGACTCCGCGACCTGGACGCTGCCGCGGCGCGACGGCTGGCGGCTGTCCCAGCTGCACGGGCGGTGGGCGGCCGAGTCCCGGCTCGTGCGCTCCGAGCTGACCTACGGCGAGAAGATCATCGGCAGTCGGCGCGGGCACACCGGGCATCAGCACCTGCCGTGGGTGGCCCTGGACGCGGACGGCACGGCGACCGAGGAGCTGGGCGAGGTCTACGGATGCGCGCTCGCCTGGTCGGGGACCTGGCGGATCGCGGTGGCCCAACTGCCGGACGCCCGCGTGCAGATCACCGGCGGGGCCGGGTACGACGACTCCGGTCTGCTGCGCCTGGAACCGGGGGAGACCTTCGTCACTCCCGTCTTCGCGGGACTGTGGAGCGACGGCGGCTTCGGCGGGGCGAGCCGCGCCTGGCACGCGTACCAGCGCGCGTACGTGATCCCGGACGCGGACCAGGACCGGCCCGTGCTCTACAACTCCTGGGAGGCCACGGAGTTCGACATCTCCGAGGAGCAGCAGCGGGCGCTCGCCCGCCGCGCCGCCGAGGCGGGCGTCGAGCTGTTCGTGGTCGACGACGGCTGGTTCGGGGCGCGCACCAGCGACCGGGCGGGACTCGGCGACTGGACGGTCAACCGGGACCGCTTCCCGGGCGGCCTGAAGCCGCTGAGCGACTACGTGCACGGGCTCGGCATGCAGTTCGGCATCTGGGTCGAGCCCGAGATGGTCAACCCGGACAGCGAGCTGTACCGCGCGCACCCGGACTGGGTGCAGTTCCAGCCGGGGCGCAAGCGGACGGAACTGCGCAATCAGCTCGTGCTGAACCTCGCCCGCGAGGACGTCCAGGAATACCTGTGGGAGCAGCTCGACGCGCTCCTCTCCAGCGCGCCGATCGACTACGTGAAGTGGGACTTCAACCGCTGCTTCACCGACGCGGGCTGGCCCGGCGAGGCGTACCCGCAGCGGCTGTGGGTGGACCATGTGCACGCCCTGTACAAGCTGTTGGACCGGTTGCGGGCGGCCCACCCGGCCGTCGCCTTCGAGTCCTGCTCGGGCGGCGGCGGCCGGATCGACCTCGGGATCATGGCCCGTACGGACCAGGTGTGGACCTCGGACAACACGGACCCGCTCGACCGGCTCGCCATCCAGCACGGCTTCAGCCAGGTGCATCCCGCGCGGGCCATGGCCGCCTGGGTCACCGACAGCCCGAACACGCAGCTCAACGGACGCGTCAGCTCGCTGCGCTTCCGGTTCGTGAGCGCGATGGCCGGGGTGCTCGGCGTCGGCGGCGACCTCACCCGCTGGAGCGAGGAGGAGCTGGCCGAGGCGCGGACCTGGGTGGAGCTCTACAAGGAGATCAGGCCCGTCGTGCAGGGCGGTGAGCTCCATCGGCTGCGGGCGCCGGAGGGCGGGCTGAGCGCCGTCCAGTACGTCCGCGACGGCGAGGTCGTCGTCCTCGCCTGGCTCCAGGCCCAGCACTACGGAGAGCCGGTTCCGCCGGTGCGGCTGCGGGGCCTCGACCCGTCGGCGTCGTACGAATGCCTCGAAACGGGCGAAGTGCACCGAGGTGCGGTGCTGCTGCATCACGGGATGCGGACGGGGCTGCGCGGTGACCTCGATGCGGCAGTTATCCGACTGCGTCGCATGTGACTGTTGTGTCCGTAATGGAGCCTTTATTGGAACTCGCTCTGGAATAAAGGCTCCTGGGGCAGTGGTCCGTGAGCAGCGTCATATTCGTGACGGTCCGCTGTCGCCATGCTCACGCAATTCCGCTTTGTTTTCAGGGGTTTAACACCCGGGGGGCAGCGCTTATTCACGCAGGGTGACCGGTATTTCGATCGAGGATCAAGAAAACGGGGCACACAGGAAACCCCCAAGCTTGTTCCCGCGTCTTCATGTCGCTTACGTTCACCTCAAATCCGGACGGACGCCCAATCCTGCCGCCGCCCGGAATCCGCACTCACCCGTACGTGGCAGGAGCGGGGGACCCACAGGTAAGACGCCTGTTCCGGTCTCCGGAACGGCTTGGGGTTAAGTCGTGCGAAAGCACGGCCGGGCATCTCCAGCTCGCACCCGACAGCTCACCTCGCAGGCGCCGGAGAGGAATTCGTCATGCCCGCGAAGGGTAAGCACCGCCGTCCCAAGTCCCAGCGTTTCTCGCGCTCCATGGCCGTCGCCGGAACCGGGGGCGCGGCCCTCGCCATCCCGCTGCTCGGCGCGGCCGGAGCGCACGCCGCGACTCCGCAGTCCGCCGCCGATTCCGTGTCGAGCGCCTCGAACGTCGCGAGCAAGAGCGCGGCGTCCGCCCCGGTCGCCGAGAAGAAGGCCGAGGCGAAGAAGGTCACGACCAAGACCTACGCCGTGCGTTCGGGCGACTCCCTCTCGAAGATCGCCGACACGCAGGACGTCAGCGGCGGCTGGAAGAAGCTGTACTCGGACAACCGCAAGTCCATCGGCGGCGACCCGGCGCTCATCCACCCGGGCCTGAAACTCACGATCGGCGGCAAGGCCGCCGCGGCCCCGAGCTCCGACTCCGGTGCCTCCAAGGCGGACAGGTCCTCCGCCGCGAAGTCGTCCGCCAAGAAGACGACCACGGCGTCCAAGGCGGCGGCCACCGCGACCGGCTTCTCACTGCCGGTCGGGAGCGCCACCATCGGCACCCCGTACAAGATGTCGGGCAGCATGTGGTCGAGCGGCTACCACACCGGTGTCGACTTCGCCGTGCCCACCGGCACCGCGCTCAAGTCCGTCGGCGCGGGCACCGTCGTCTCCGCCGGATGGGGCGGCGCGTACGGCAACCAGGTCGTCATCCGGCTCGCCGACGGCCACTACGCCCAGTACGCCCACCTGTCCTCCCTCTCCGTCTCGGCCGGCCAGAGCGTGACCGGCGGACAGCAGGTCGGTCTCTCCGGCGCGACGGGCAACGTCACCGGCCCGCACCTGCACTTCGAGATCCGCACCACCCCGGACTACGGCTCGGACGTGGACCCGCTGGCGTACCTGCGCGCCAAGGGCGTCTCCATCTGATCCAACTGTGCCGTCCGGCGCCGCGCCCGCATTCCGCGGGCCGTACGCCCGGCTCGTCTCCGAAGGCCGGACCCTGTGATCCCCGGGGTCCGGCCTTCGGCATGTCCGGGTGCCCCACCCTGCGTTACCCGCCCCGCGCAACCCGCCGTCGGGCGGAACGTGTTCGGCGTATTGCGGTCTCGTGGCGTGGCCCGGGGAAGCGTCGACAGGGGTGCGGGAGGGCGGCACAGTGATCCCCACAAGCGCTTTCTGCGACCTTGGCCGGTCCCGGGAGTCCGGCGCCCACGTACACGGACCACCACCTCGGCTTCGAGACCAGGCGGGTGCCGAAGCCGTCGATCACGACCGCCCGTTCCGCGTCTCCCAGCGCCACGACCTTCGAAGGAACCGCATCATGACGACCACACGCAGGGCGTTCGGAGCCCTGGCCGCGGGTGCCGGCCTCGCCGCGCTCGTCCCCGGACAGCAGGCGGGCGCGACGGCCCGCCACGGCGGGGGCCGCGTCGTCGCCCGCGACGACTTCCGGCACGGCCTCGGCCGGTGGGTGACCGAGCTGCAGGACGGCGGCAGCGTCACCGCCTCCCGGGGTGTCCTGGACATCGACGTGCCCAGCGGCGCGACGGTCTGGTTCAAGCGCGCGCTCCGCGGGCCGTACGTCATCGAGTACACCGCCACACCGATCTCCGCGGGCGGCGCCAACGACCGCGTCTCCGACCTCAACAACTTCTGGAACGCCACCGACGCCCGCTCACCCGACGACCTCTTCGCCACGCCCCGCGGCGGCGCGCTCGCCGAGTACGACCACCTCAGGACGTACTACGTCGGATACGGCGCGAACACCAACACCACGACCAGGCTGCGCCGCTATGTCGGCGAGGCGGGCGTACGGCCGCTGATCTTCGACTACACCGAACCCCTGCTCACGGCCAACCGCCCCAACCGGGTCCGGATCGTCTCGAACGGCTCGACCGTCCGGTGGTGGAACAACGGGCGGCTGGTCTTCGACTACACCGACCCGGAGCCGTACACACGGGGGCACTTCGCCTTCCGGACCACCTGGAGCCACTTCGCGATTCAGGACTTCCAGGTCCGGGAGCTGCGGCGACGTCACTGAACGCGCCCCTTATTCCGGGATTGACCAACACTTGACGCGTGGCTTATCTCACCGCGCGTCAACCCCTTCCTACGGTCGCGTAGCTCACACCTCAAGGTGAATCATGGGTCGACGTGGCAGACGATTCGAAAGACGACAACAGATCACTGATCGGGTCGTACGTGGCGGTGGGGGACAGCTTCACCGAGGGCGTCGGCGACCCTGGCCCGGACGGGGCATACGTAGGCTGGGCCGACCGGTTCGCGGTACTTCTCGCGGACCGGCGGCCCGAGGGCGACTTCGAGTACACCAACCTCGCGGTGCGCGGGAAACTGCTCGACCAGATCGTCGAGCGCCAGTTGACGCGGGCCAGGGAGCTCGCGCCCGACCTGGTCTCCTTCTGTGCGGGCGGCAACGACATCATCCGGCCGGGCACCGACCCCGACGAGGTCGCGGAACGCTACGAGCGTGCCGTCGCCGACCTCACCTCGGCCGTCGGCACGGTCCTCGTGACCACCGGCTTCGACACCCGTGACGTACCCGTGCTCAGGCACATGCGCGGCAAGATCGCCACGTACAACCTGCATCTGCGGGCCATCGCCGACCGGTACAACTGTCCGGTGCTCGACCTGTGGTCCCTCAAGACCATCCAGGACCGGCGGGCCTGGGACGGCGACCGGCTCCACCTGTCGCCCGAGGGGCACACCCGGGTCGCCCTGCGCGCCGGGCAGGTCCTCGGTCTTGAGGTGCCCGCGGACCCGGACCAGCCGTGGCCCCCGCTGCCGCCGCGCGGCACGCTGGAGATGCGGCGCGACAACATCCACTGGGCGCGCGAGTACCTGGTGCCGTGGATCGGCCGGCGGCTGCGCGGGGAGTCCTCGGGCGACCGCGTGGAGGCGAAGGGGAGCCTGTCCCTGGACGACCTCAAGACGTGGATCGACGCCGTGGCCTGAACGGTCGAGGGTCCGAGCGGCTGACGGGCCGAGAGGCTGAGGGTCCGAAGGGAAGCGGGGCTGGACGCCGGGGGGATGGTTGCCTCAGGCGTCTGGATTCTGGGGCTCGACCGACGTCCGGGGCTCGACGCGGTCGAGCCCCAGTTCCCGGGCCAAGGCCTCGTCCACCCACCGCTGGGTGCGGGCGCGCGACACCGCGCCCGGGTACGCCGTCATCTGCACGGCAAGCCCGTCCAGCAGGGCGGTGAGGCGCAGCGCCGTGGCCGTCGGGTCGGGGCACCGGAACTCGCCCGCGGCCACGCCCTCGGCGATGACCTCGGTGAGCGCGGCCTTCCACTGCCGGTCCAGGTCACGGGTGACGTCCCGCAGGGCGGGCTCGCGCAGCGCCACCGCCCAGCCCTCGATCCACAGCCGCCAGCCCTTGGCCTGCCCGGTCGGCGCGTACCACCTCACGGCGGCCCGCAGCCGGCGCAGCGCCGTCGTCCGGCGGCCGAGCAGCTTGCGCAGATGGGCGAGGTCGTCCCCGGCCGCGTACGTGAACGCGGCGGCGACCAGTTTCTCCTTCGTGGAGAAGTGATAGAGCACCAGGGCGTTGCTCACCCCGAGCGCGTTCGCCACATCGGCGATCCGTACCGCGGACACACCGCGTTCCTCGATCTGATGGATGGCGGCCAGCAGTAATTCCTGGCGCCGCTCCGTCACACTCAACCGCACTCTCGCCACCGGGCAACCCTATTGCCTGGCCGGGGACGACGCGGTCGGAGGGTCGGATACCGGCCGTGCGGGCCGCCACCGGCGCGGCCCTGCCGGAACCGTCACCGGTCCGGTCGTGCGGACACCTCCGCCGGCGCGGCCGTGCGGGCACCCCGAACGGCGCGGCCTTGCCGGGCCCGTCGCAGGTCCGGCCGCGCCAGGACCGTCACCGGTACCAGCCGAACCGCTCCGCGATCGCCGGCAGCCGTTCCGCGACGATGGCGTGCGCGGCCGCCCGCGGCGTCGACCCGTCGGCCTCCGCCCGGGCGAGCGTCCGGTCCATCAGGGCGCGCATCGAGCGCCGCGTGTACGCGAACGCCTCGTCCGGGTCGGCCCCGATGTCACCGAACAGCGTCCACCACCACCAGGCGTTGGTCCCGGAGTTGACCACGACGTCCGGCAGGACGGTGACCCCGCGCGCGGCGAGCAGTTCCTCCGCCTCCGGCACGACGGGCATGTTGGCCGCCTCCACGATCCAGCGGGCGGTGATCCGCTCCTGGTTGAAGGTGTCGATGGCGTACGAGACCGCGGCCGGCACCAGCACGTCGGCCCCGGCGGACAGCCAGGCGTCACCGGGCAGTTCGCGGTCGCCGGGGCGCAGCACCGAGCGGTCGACCGTGCCGTACGTGTCGCGCGCGGCGAGCAGCGCGTCGACGTCCAGCCCCTCGGGATTCGCGATCGTGCCCTTCACGTCGGCGACCGCCACGACGCTCAGCCCCGCGCGCGTGAGGAACCGCGCCGTGGCCCCGCCCATGGTGCCAAGACCCTGTACGGCGACCCGGGTCCCGCCGTACGCCGCCCCGGCCCGGTCGAGCGTCGCCAGCACCGACTCGGCCACCCCGCAGCCGCCGACCAGCTCGTCCAGACCGATGCCGTCCACCTCGACCGCGAACGCGTCCGCCAGCCGCCGACGCGCCGACGCCTCGTCGTCGAGCAGCGGATACACCGCCTGGATCGACGACACGAGGCCCGCCTCCGCCGCGGCCCGGTCGACGAGGTCCTGGGTCAGACCGAGGTCCTCCCCGGTGGTCCAGTGGCTCTCGATGTACGGGCGCATGGCCCGTAGATAGCGCACGAGCAGGCCGTACGCCTCCGGGTCCCGGGGGTCGCAGTCGATGCCGCCCTTGGCGCCGCCCAGCGGGACGTAACGGCCCTCCGGGTTGTAGTGCAGCGCCTCCTTCATGGTCATTCCCCGGGCCAGCCCCGCGACCTCGTCCAGCGTGCACCCCGCCCGCATCCGCAGCCCGCCGCTGGAGACGCCGCGCACCAGACGGTCCACGACCAGATGGCCCTGACGGCCGGTGACGTGGTCGGTCCAGGTGAGCGTCATCAGGGGGGCGCTGTCCGGGTCGTTCACAGGGGGCTCCTCGGGAACAGGGATCGGCTTCGGAACGTTTCACCGGCTGGGAGCCGGGCGCACAGTGCGTCCCGGTGCCGGTCCCGCACCCTCGCTACTGAATGATCGGTCAGTATCGAAACTGCGGGGCGAATCTGTCAACGCGGCTGGACGGACCTTGGGTGAGGGCGACGTCGTACGAGGTGGGACCTTGCCGTGCTCGGCACGGACACCGCCCTGTCACGCGCCCGACCCGGCGCTGTCAGAGGCGGCGACCATAATGGAAATTCAGACCGACCCACCTGGAGGTGCCGTGACCGGCTCCCGTTCCCTGAGTTCCGGGCTCCGTGCTCTGCGCCCCGCCGCGTTCGGCGCGGATCCGAGTGGCGAGCGCATGGCACGCATCCGCAGATCTCCGAACTACGCGGACGGTGTCTTCCGCAACCCCGAGGGCGCCCCCCGCCCGGACGGAGCCATGCTCGAATTCGCGCGCAGCTTCTTCCGTAAGGAGGAGCGTGCCCGCGCGGCTCCGGCGGGCGTCGTTCCCGTGCACGCCACCACCCTCGCCGACCTCGCGGCGCCCCCGGCCTCGGGGCTGCGGCTCACGTGGATGGGCCACTCCAGCGTCCTCGCCGAGATCGACGGACACCGGGTGCTCTTCGACCCCGTCTGGGGCGAGAGGTGCTCGCCGTTCGCCTTCGCCGGACCCAAGCGGCTGCATCCGGTGCCCGTGCCGCTGGCGACGCTCGGCCCGGTCGACGTGGTGGTCATCTCGCACGACCACTACGACCACCTCGACCTGCCCACGATCAAGGCTCTGGCGGGCACGGACACGCTGTTCGCGGTGCCCCTCGGCGTCGGCGCCCACCTGGAGCACTGGGGCGTCCCGGCGGACCGGCTGCGCGAGCTGGACTGGCACGAGACGACGAAGGTCGGGGGCATCTCCCTGACCGCCACACCCGCCCGGCACTTCTGCGGCCGCGGTCTGCGCAACACGCAGCACACCCTCTGGGCGTCCTGGGTGGTGGCGGGCGACGAGCACCGGATCTACCACAGCGGGGACACCGGCTACTTCACCGGTTTCAAGGACATCGGCGCCGAGTACGGCCCCTTCGACGCGACGATGATCCAGATCGGCGCCTACAGCGAGTTCTGGCCCGACATCCACATGACGCCGGAGGAGGGCATGCGCGCCCACCTCGACCTCCAGGGCGGCAAGCCCACCGGCGTGATGATGCCGATCCACTGGGCCACGTTCAATCTCGCGACCCACCCGTGGGCCGAGCCGGGCGAGGGCACCGTCACCGCCGCCCGCGCGCTCGGCGCCCGGATCGCGCTGCCCCGGCCCGGTGAGCCGTTCGAACCCACGGCCGAGACCGTTCCCTCCGAGCCCTGGTGGCGGGGTGTGGCCATGGAGCCGAAGGGCGGCTGGCCCGCCGTCGAGGGGACGGCCGACGAGAAGACGGCCGGTGAGGGATCAGCCGCGGCGGAAACGGTCCGTGACACTCCGCGTGACAAGGCGGAGGGCGCCGGAGACCCGGAATCGGTGCCGACCGGATGACCTGAAGGTGCCCGAAGGCGGTCGGCGAGGGCCGAGGAGCGAACTGCTCCTCGGCCCTCGCCGTTTTTCGCTGACCACTTCTGACCAGGTCTGATCGATTCGGTGGAGCGCGGCAGCCTGTGCTCGAGGGGTTTATCGGTCTGTCGTACGAGCGCTCATACCAGAGCGGGACCTCAGCCGTCGGACTTTGTCAACTGCCCACCGCACATGATGCGGTGGCGACTACTGTGAGTGGCCGCTGAGCGACGCAGGGCCGAATTCGTCGGCTCTCTCGACCGGCGCAGCGATGGCGTACGCCCCGTTCGGCGCACGCCGTGGTCGCAGACCGGGGGATCCCCACAGCCCCGACATACCAGTCCGAGGACGTCGATGTCTCACCTTCGCGCACCGGCCGCACGCGCAGACCGCCGCGAGGGCGGACGGCACGGGCGACCGGTCGCCCGCACCACCCCCACGCTGCCCGAGACCCACATACGGCCCCAGCTGATCCGCCTCGCCGTCCTGCCACCCATCGCGGTGGCGCTCAGCGCGAGTGCCGCCGTGCTCTTCACCGTCCGCACGACCGCCGCACGTCCCGACCTCACCCTGTGGATCGTGCTCTCCGGAGCCCTCGCGGTCGCCGTCGCCGGCATCGTGATCGCCGCCGTGGCCGCCGAGCGGGCCGCCCGGTCCGTGCACGACCGCGTCGGATCGCTGCGCCGCACCACTGCCCGGGGACAGGCCGATCTGGTCACCCTCGTCGAGACGCTGCGCCGCGGCGACGGGCCGCCCGTCCGCCGGCCGCGCAGCCGGCCCGCCCCGGACGCCGACGACTTCGACCTGCTCGCCGAGGACCTGGCGTCCGCCCACGACGGCGCGGTCGGCGCGGTCGTCCAGGCCTCCCAGCTCTCCAGCCACGCGGGCAGCGAGCAGAAGGTCGAGGTCTTCGTCAATCTGGCCCGGCGGCTCCAGTCCCTCGTGCACCGCGAGATCTCGATCCTCGACGAGCTGGAGAACGAGATCGAGGACCCCGACCTTCTCAAGGGCCTCTTCCACGTCGACCACCTCGCCACCCGTATCCGCCGCCATGCCGAGAACCTCGCGGTGCTCGGCGGCGCCGTCTCGCGCCGCCAGTGGAGCAATCCGGTCTCCATGACCGAGGTGCTGCGCTCCGCGACCGCGGAGGTCGAGCAGTACTCCCGGGTCAAGCTCGTACCGCCCATCGACGGCACCGTGCGCGGGCACGCCGTGGCCGACGTGATCCATCTGCTGGCCGAACTCGTCGAGAACGCCACGGTGTTCTCGGCGCCGCACACCCAGGTGCTGCTGCGGGCCAACGTGGTGACGTCGGGGCTCGCCGTCGAGGTCGAGGACCGCGGTCTCGGCATGCCGCTGGCCGAGCAGCACAAGATGAACGCGCTGCTCGCCGACCCGGACCAGGTGAACGTGGCGAGCCTGCTGGCGGACGGCCGGATCGGGCTGTTCGTGGTCTCCCAGCTCGCGCGCCGGCACGGGATCGCCGTCCGGCTGCAGACCAACATCTACGGCGGCGTGCAGGCCGTACTGGTCGTGCCGCAGGCGTTGCTGGGGGCCGAGGAGGGGCCGCAGGCCGGGGCGAACGGTTCCCCGGTACGCGGTGCCATGGCGCTCGGTGCTCCGCCCGGCACCGGGGCCCCGGTCCAGGGCACGCCCGCACACGGGACGCCCGCACACGGGACGCCTGCCCAGGGGGTGGCCGGGCCCGGGGGAGCCGCACGCGGGGGGCCTGGGCCTGGGTACGGGACTCCGGCTCATGGGACTTCGACACATGGAACTTCGGCTCATGGGACTCCGGTTCCGGGGGCTGCGCTTCAAGGGGCTCCGGCTCATCCGGTTTCGGCCCGCGGGACGGCTCCGGCGCGTGGGACCTCCGCTCACGGGAGTCCTGGCCCTCATGGCGTGTCGGCACAGGGAACGTATGCGCAGGGCATGCGCGGCCACGGCGTGGCGGGTCAGGACACGTCGGCGCATGGCACCCCGGCACACGGGGCCCCGGGACATGGAGCCTCGGCGCAGGGCATTCCGGCGCACATGAACTGGGCCGCCGTGGACCCGCAGCCGGACGGTACGGGTACGCCGGTCGGGCTGACGGTCGTCAACGGCGGTGGCGGCGACCCCGCCCCGCTCCCGGTGCGCGGCGCCGAGACGAGGGCCAACCCCTCGGAGGCCGTCCCCGGAATCCGCCCCGACGACAGGCGGGCCGTCGCCGAGAACATGGCCGCGCCGCCCACCCCGCGCAACGGCGCGGTGCGCGGCAGCATGACCCGGCCCCAACTGCCCAGGCGGCGGGCCCAGGAGCACATCGTGCCCGAACTGCGCGGCGGGCCCGCGCCCCGGCCCGAGTCCGAGTTCCACGTGGAGCACGATCCGAATCTGATGGCGGCGTTCCAGCGTGGCATCGGACTCGCCGAGGCCCAGTGCAGGGAGTCGGACCCCATGAGCCCGGCGCCCCGTATGGAGCCGACGCCCATGGAACCCGCCCCTGCCGAGGGCGCTCACCCGGCGCCCGACCACCTGGACGGATCCCTCTTCGGCGACACGCACACAGCGCATCCCATGCGTGAACGACCCGAACCGGCAGGGGTGCCAGAGGCGGCAGAGGCGTCCGCCCGGCACGACGGGAGCACACCGGCCGGATGAACCACGCCACCCCCGCCCACACTTCCGCCACCCACACTTCCGCTCCCGAAGACCTTCGTATTTCAAGGAGTCGATCCCCCATGGTGAGCGATGCGCCGACCGGCCACGCATCCGATCTCGACTGGCTGATGAGCGGCCTGGTGCAACGCGTGCCGCACACCAGAAGCGCCGTGCTGCTCTCCTGCGACGGCCTCGTGAAGTCGGTGCACGGGCTCGATCCCGACAGCGCCGACCACATGGCCGCCCTGGCGTCCGGGCTGTACTCCCTGGGGCGCAGCGCGGGCGTCCGTTTCGGCGACGGCGGCGATGTGCGGCAGGTCGTCGTCGAACTGGACTCCACCCTGCTGTTCGTGTCCACCGCGGGCTCCGGCACCTGTCTGGCCGTGCTCGCCGGGCGCGACGCGGACGCGGCCGTGCTCGGCTACGAGATGGCGATGCTGGTCAAGAGCGTCCGCCCGTACCTGATGACCGCGCCGAGGCAGCACAGCGTCGAACCGTCGGCGATGAGGCCTTGAACGTGGCCGCGGCCGGCGACGGGCCCTGGCTCGACGGCGCGGCCGGCCGCCTGGTGCGGCCCTATCAGGTCAGCAACGGCCGGACCCGGCCGAGCACCGCGCTCGACCTGCTGTCCCAGGTGCTGTCCACCGGCGTCACCCCCCTCGGTTACCTCGGCCCCGAGCACGCCCAGGCACTCGAACTGTGCCGGGACCCCGTGTCGGTGGCCGAGGTCGCCGCGCATCTGAAGCTGCCGGCAGCAGTGACCAAGGTGTTGCTGTCCGACCTCGTCGACTGCGGGGCGCTGTCCATGAAGGCCCCGACGTTCCACCACAACCCCACTGACCGGTCTCTTCTGGAGGCAGTGCTCGATGGACTACGACGACAGCTCTGACCCTTTCCCCACCGCGTTGAAGATCCTGGTGGCGGGAGGCTTCGGGGTGGGCAAGACCACCTTCGTCGGCGCGGTGAGCGAGATCGCGCCGCTCAGCACGGAGGAACTGCTGACCACGGTCAGCGCCGCGACCGACAGTCTCGACGGCATCGAGAACAAGGTCGAGACGACCGTCGCGATGGACTTCGGGCGCATCACCCTCGACCCGGAACATGTGCTGTACCTGTTCGGCACGCCCGGACAGGAACGGTTCTGGTTCATGTGGGACGAGCTTTCCGAAGGCGCGCTCGGCGCGGTGATCCTCGCCGACACCCGGCGCCTCGAGGACTGCTTCGCCGCGGTCGACTTCTTCGAACAGCGTGGCCTCGGCTTCATCGTGGCCGTCAACGAGTTCGACGGCGGCTTCCGCTACGACCCGGAGGAGGTGCGGGCGGCCATCGACCTCGACCCGGGCGTACCGGTCGTGCGCTGCGACGCGCGGATCTCCAGTTCGGGCGTGCAGACCCTGCTCACCCTCGTCCGCCACCTGCTCGCACACGCACCCACACGCGCCCCGAGCCACGGAGCACACACATGAGTTACGACCCGTCGCGTCCGGCCGGTCGGCTGCTGCTCACGCCCGAGGACAAGGAGGCACCCGCCCGGACGCGCCGACTGCGTGTGCTGGGCCTGGGCGAACGCGCGGAACCGGCTCTCGACGCGTTCGCGCGGCGGCTCGCCGAGCTGGCCGGGGCGCCGTACGCGATGGTCAACTTCATCGGCGAGGAACGGCAGTTCTTCGCGGGCCTGCACACCCGGCCCGTGGCCACCCGGCACGGCGGTGGTGGAGGCGACGACGTCGGCGTCGGTGGGAGTGGCAATGGCAGCGCCAAGTCCCATGGCGACGCCGACCTCCGCGGCTCGGCGCCGCCGTCGATCGGACTCCACCGCCACATGGCCCGCGACTACGGGTTCTGCCCCCACGTGGTGGTCCGCCGCAAGGCGCTGGTCCTGGAGGACGTCCGGGACTATCCGCGCTTCGCGGGCAACCCGGTCGTCGACGAGTTCGGCATCCGCTCCTACCTCGGCGCCCCGCTCCTCGACCGCACGGGCATCGCGCTCGGCACGGTGTGCGTCACCGATGTCGAGCCCAGGCCGTGGGGAAGGTCCGGTCTGGACACCATCAAGGCGATGGCGGCGGAGCTGGTCGAGCAGATCGAGCTGCGGGAGGGCGGGTTCTGACCGGGAACCGGCCCGCTCGTGTGTGTCGGCGCCACATGGTTCGTACGCGATCCGTGGCCCCTGGGACATGGGTCGGGGCGTGAGTCGGACCGAGACGGGTCGGACCGAGACGGGTCAGACCGAGACCGTGTCGCCCTCCGGGAAGGTGATCCGGACCTCGTGTCCCTCGACCTCGCAGGACACCGACTCCCGTAACGCCTGGGGGTGCACGGAGTCGCGGGTCAGCGCGAGCAGCGTGACGTACACGCCGCCGTCGCCCGGGTGGCCCGCGGCGCACCGGAGGTACGGCGTCGCCGAGTGGGGCCCGAAGGCGTTGGCCTCGGCCTCGCGCGCGATGCCCGTGTCCTCGTCCCAGCCGTGCAGCGCGACGACCACGCTGGTCAGCCCGTCGCCGGTGCGGGCCAGCGCCCAGCCGTACCCCCGTTCCGCGGTGGGCCGGGCCGGGGCCGCGACCGCGTAACCGCCCTCCCGGACCGTCGTGCCGGACGGGGCGAGCACCCGGTGCACGCGGATCTCCCAGGGGCCGCGCAGCACGCTGGTGGTGTCGATCGTGAACCGTTCCTCGCCGCCGGGCAGCACGCCCTCCTGGCGGGAGGCCGCCGTCCGCCCGGAGCAGTGCAGCGGCACGACGGCCCGTCTGCGTGACGCGGTGCCGTCCGGGGCCACCAGTGCGATGTGCCCGTCGACGTTCCGCCGCCACGCGTGCGCCGCGGCCTCGGGTGCCGTCGCCGTCGAATAGCCGAACTTCGAGGAGTGCGGATCGTCCTCGGCGGGCCCGGACGGCGAGGTGCGGTCGCTGCCGTGGTTGATCAGCCGCACGATGCCGTCGTGCTTCGTGCCGTGCAGCAGCCAGCCCGGCGCCGGGAGCGCGGTGCAGTGGTCCGACTCCTCGACCGGCAGAGGCAGTTCGCGTGCCGTCCACACCGGATGCTCCGGCGGAAGCAGCAGACCCAGGAACGCCGTGCTCGCCCAGTACGGCGAGGCCGGCCCCGAGTGCGCCCGCGCCACCGGCAGGAACGTGTCGTACCAGCCGAGCGGCAGCAGACCCCGCTCGTCGGGCACCCCGCGCTCGACGAAGTGCCGTACCGCGCCGGACGCCAGCCGTCTGGTGAGGCCCGGGGCCAGCGGCGTACAGCCCGCGAGGGCGCCCAGCCACACGGGGGCGGTGGTGGCGAAACGGTACGTCAGGGAGCCGCCGTGGTGCACGGGAGCGCCGTCACCGCCGAAGAACCGCGGGTGCACGGTGAGGAACCGGGCGAGCCGTTCGCGGTGGACCTGGCCGCGACCGCCGCCCCCGCCGCCGGTCATCCGGCTCCACAGCAGCGGATACAGGTGCAGGGCCCAGCCGTTGGAGTGGTCGAAGGTCCGGCCCTCACCGTCGCTGTACCAGCCGTCGCCCGCGTACCAGTCCTCCAGCCGGTCGAGTCCGGCGTCGATGTCGTCCTGCCGGTACGGCGCGCCGACCGAGGCGAGGAACTGCTCGGTCACCACCTGGTGGAGGCGCCTGTGGTCGTCCGGGGTGCGGCGGCCCACGACTCCCCACAGCCAGTCCACGACCCGCTCGCGCGTCCCGGTGTCAAGGCGGTCCCAGATCCAGCGGCGGCTCTCGTGCAGTCCGACGGAGATCGCGGCGGCCTCCGCCATCTGCCGGGACAGGTCGGTGAGTTCGGGCCAGGCCTCGCCGCTGTCGCGGTCGGTGCCCGTTGTCAGACCCCGCGCGTAGCGTTCCACAAGACGGGGATCGACATCGCCCTGCGCCCCGGCGATCCGGAAGGAGGCCAGCAGAAATGACCGCGCGAACCCTGCGAGCCCGTCCGGCACCACGCCCGACGAGGAGGCCCGGCCGGGCAGCCGGTACTGCGCGTACCCCGGCGTCGCGTACGGCACCAGGGCCTCCAACTGCCGGTCGGCGAGCGTCTCCCAGTGCGCCCGCGTCCAGCCGGTGTGCGGTGACAGGACGTGATCGGCGGGCGGCAGGGACACATACGGTGCGGGCATGGCGGGGTTCCGACTCCTCGGTCGCCGGGCGCGTTCGCGACTCTCCGATCCAGCGCTGGTCCGGCTGTCTGATCCAGCTTTCCGAAGAGGGATACGGCTGGTGGCCACCGAGGGATCAATCGAGCCGTACGCGTACGCGAAGACGTGACCTGAGGGCCCCCGCGGTGCCGGTGTGAAGGAAAGCTGCGGCACAGGTTAAGAAAACCTCGATGGACCCGGAGGGCCGACGTACGGCAGATTGCTGATCGAATCCACTCCTCTCCCCGGTGCGGGTGTCCTTCGGCATGCCCGCATCCGGGACCTCACGCACGGGAGCCCCGTTGAAGGCGCTGGTCAAGGAGAAGGCGGAGCCAGGGCTTCGGCTCATGGACGTACCGGAGCCGGCCGTCGGCCCCGGCGAGGTGCTGATCAAGGTCCTGCGGACCGGGATCTGCGGCACCGACCTGCACATCCGCAACTGGGACGGCTGGGCGCGGCAGACCGTCAAGGCGCCGCTGGTGCTCGGCCACGAGTTCGTCGGCGAGGTCGTGGAGACGGGCCGTGACGTCGGCGACATCGCGGTGGGCGACCGGGTCAGCGGCGAGGGCCACCTCGTCTGCGGGAAGTGCCGCAACTGCCAGGCCGGACGGCGCCACCTGTGCCGCGCGACGGTGGGACTCGGCGTGGGCCGCGACGGCGCGTTCGCCGAATACGTGGCGCTGCCCGCGACCAACGTCTGGGTGCACCGTGTCCCCGTCGACCTCGACATCGCGGCGATCTTCGACCCGTTCGGCAACGCCGTGCACACCGCGCTGTCGTTCCCGCTGGTCGGAGAGGACGTACTGATCACCGGCGCGGGCCCCATCGGCCTGATGGCGGCAGCCGTCGCCAAGCACGCCGGCGCCCGGCACGTCGTCGTCACCGACGTGAGCGAGGACCGCCTGGAGCTGGCCCGCAAGATCGGTGTCACTCTCGCGCTGAACGTCGCGGAGTCCGGCATCGCGGACGGCCAGCGCGCCCTCGGCCTGCGCGAGGGCTTCGACGTGGGCCTGGAGATGTCCGGCAACCCGGTCGCGATGCGGGACATGCTCGCCAACATGACGCACGGCGGAAAGATCGCCATGCTCGGGCTGCCGTCCGAGGAGTTCGCCGTCGACTGGTCCCGGATCGTCACCTCCATGATCACGATCAAGGGCATCTACGGCCGCGAGATGTTCGAGACCTGGTACGCGATGTCGGTCCTCCTCGAAGGCGGCCTCGACCTCGCGCCCGTGATCACCGGCCGCTACGGCCACCGCGACTTCGAGGCGGCCTTCGCGGACGCGGCCAGCGGCCGCGGTGGCAAGGTCATCCTCGACTGGACCCTCTAAGGGCTCCGGACCGCTTCCACCGTCTTCCGGACTCTCCAAGGACTGATGATGTTCGACTCCGTACGCGACGACCTCCGCACCACCCTCGACGAGATCCGCGCCGCGGGCCTGCACAAGCCCGAGCGGGTCATCGGCACCCCGCAGTCCGCGACCGTCACCGTCACCGCGGGCGGCCGCCCCGGTGAGGTGCTGAACTTCTGCGCCAACAACTACCTCGGCCTCGCCGACCACCCGGAGGTCGTGGCCGCCGCCCACGAGGCGCTCGCCCGCTGGGGCTACGGCATGGCGTCCGTGCGCTTCATCTGCGGCACGCAGGAGGTGCACAAGGAACTGGAGGGGCGCCTGTCCGCGTTCCTCGGCCAGGAGGACACGATCCTCTACTCGTCGTGCTTCGACGCCAACGGCGGAGTGTTCGAGACGCTGCTCGGCGCGGAGGACGCGGTGATCTCCGACGCCCTCAACCACGCGTCGATCATCGACGGCATCCGGCTGTCGAAGGCCCGCCGGTTCCGCTACGCGAACCGTGATCTCGCCGATCTGGAACAGCAGTTGAAGGAGGCCTCGGGCGCCCGCCGCAGGCTGATCGTCACCGACGGCGTCTTCTCCATGGACGGGTACGTGGCCCCGCTGCGCGAGATCTGCGACCTCGCCGACCGCTACGACGCGATGGTCATGGTCGACGACTCGCACGCCGTCGGCTTCGTCGGCCCCGGCGGCCGGGGCACCCCCGAACTCCACGGGGTCATGGACCGCGTCGACATCATCACCGGCACCCTCGGCAAGGCCCTCGGCGGCGCCTCGGGCGGTTACGTCGCCGCCCGCGCCGAGATCGTCGCGCTGCTGCGCCAGCGGTCCCGCCCGTACCTCTTCTCGAACACCCTGGCCCCGGTGATCGCCGCCGCCTCGCTCAAGGTCCTCGACCTGCTGGAGGCGGCGGACGACCTGCGCGAGCGGCTCGCCGCGAACACCGCGCTGTTCCGCTCCCGGATGGCCGAGGAGGGCTTCGACATCCTCCCCGGCGACCACGCCATCGCCCCGGTGATGATCGGGAACGCGACCGTCGCCGGGCGGATGGCGGAGCTGCTCCTTGAACGCGGTGTGTACGTGATCGGCTTCTCCTACCCCGTGGTCCCGCAGGACAAGGCCCGCATCCGCGTACAGCTGTCCGCCGCCCACTCCACCGACGACGTGAACCGCGCCGTGGACGCGTTCGTGGCCGCCCGCGCGGAGCTGGCGGGGGAGTAGGCGCAAGCGCGGCGCGGAGGGGTGGAGGCGCCGGCGCAGGGCAGACGGGGCGGAGGCCCGAGCGGGAGGCCGAGTGCTGTGAACCTTTGAGAGAATCAGCCGCATGATCGAAGCACGGCGGCTGCACATCCTGCGGGCGGTGGCGGACCACCGTACGGTGACGGCCGCCGCCGCCGCGCTCTACCTCACCCCCTCCGCGGTCTCCCAGCAGCTGACGGCCCTGGAGCAGGAGACGGGACACCGCCTGGTCGAGCGCGGCGCCCGGGGCGTGCGGCTCACCCCCGCGGGCGAGATCCTGCTCAGCCACACCAACGCCGTCCTCGCGCAGCTGGAGCGGGCCGAGGCCGAACTCGCCGCGTACAGCTCGGGGTCGGCCGGTACGGTCAGCGTCGCCTCCTTCGCGACCGGTATCGGCCTGGTCGTCGCGCCCGCGCTGGCCCGGCTCGCGCGCACGGCCCCCGGCATCCGCATCCGCGTCCAGGACGCCGAGGGCGACGCCAGCCTGCCGATGGTGCTCGACCGCCAGGTCGACGTGGCGGTCGCCGTCGAGTACCGCGGCGCCCCGGACGCCGACGACCCGCGCCTCGCGCACATCCCCCTGTACGCCGAACCGTTCGACGCCGTCGTGCCGGAGACCCACCGCCTCGCCGACCGTACGGAGGTGCCGCTCGCCGAGCTGGCCAAGGACCCGTGGATCGGCCCGTACCCGGGCAACCCCTGCCACGACGTGGTGGTCCTGGCCTGCGAGCACGCCGGTTTCCAGCCCCGGCTCGAACACTCCTCGGACGACTTCCGGGCGGTGGTCGCGCTCGCGTCGGCGGACGCGGGGGTCGCCCTCGTACCGCGCTCGGCGCTGCACGGCATGGACCTCGCGGGAGTGGTCGTGCGTCCTGTCGACGGCGTCGCCCCCACCCGCCGGGTCTTCGCCGCGGTACGCCGGGGAGCCGAGGCCCACCCACTGATCTCGCCGGTGCTGGAGGCGCTGGCGGAGGTGGCACCAGGCGTCCCGCATTTGGGATAGGATCCCGAATGTGAGACGCGATGACGGAGGCATGACCCCCGCAGACGCCCAGCCCGACCCCATGGACGTCCGGCTCGGCGCCCGGCTGGCCGAGCTGCGGGCCGAACGAGGCTGGTCACTGGGCGAGTTGGCGGAACGCAGCGGGGTGAGCCGCTCGACCCTGTCACGGGCCGAACGCGCCGAGATCAGCCCCACGGCCGCACTTCTCAACCGCTTGTGCGCCGTCCATGGGCGCACGATGTCGCGACTGCTCAGCGAGGTCGAGGCCGAGGCCGAACCGGTCCCGCTGGTGCGCGCCGCCGACCAGGCCGTATGGGAGGACAGGGCTTCCGGTTTCGTACGCCGCTCGGTGTCCCCGCCGCACGCGGGGCTGCGCGGCGAACTCGTCGAGGGACGGCTCGCCGCCGGCGCCGACATCGCCTACGACCGGCCTCCCGTACCCGGCCTCGAACAGCACATCTGGGTGCTGGACGGGCGGCTGGAGGTCACCGCCCAGGACGCCGAACACCGGCTCGACACCGGCGACTGCCTGCGGCTGCGGGTGTGGGGGCCCACGCGGTTCCGCTGCCCCGGACCGCAGGACGCGCGCTACGCACTGGCGGTGGTGCTGCCGTGACCGCCAGGGACACCGTTACGTGCGGAAGGCTGACGGCTGATCAGTTGCTGGCCGCTGTCGGCGAGTTGGGGGATCTGCTGGCCGACACCGTCGACGGAGGCGCGTCGATCGGCTTCCTCGCCCCGCTCGACCGCGCCGCGGCCGTCGACTGGTGGCGAAGGCTGGCGCCCTCGCTCGCGGACGGCTCCCTCGCCGTATGGGCCGCGTACCTGGACGGCGAGATCGTCGGCACGGTGAGCCTCGTCTTCCCGGACAAGCCCAACAGCCGTCACCGGGCCGAGGTGGTGAAGCTCATGGTGCACAGGGCGGGGCGGGGGCGCGGGCTCGGCCGCGCGCTGCTGGCCACGGCCGAACGCGCCGCGGCCGAGGCAGGGGTGACCCTGCTCAGCCTGGACACCGAGACCGACAGCCCGGCCGAGTCGCTCTACCGGTCGGCCGGGTGGACCAGGGCGGGCGTCATCCCCGACTACGCGAGGACTCCCTCGGGGGAGCTGCGCCCGACCACGATCCTCTACAAGTACGTGCCTGCTGTGCGGGACCGGGCCCCGGCCCGTTCATGAACGGGTGAAGAACCACTCGTGGTTGTTCTGGCCCTCCGGGGCGCAGGGCCAGATGATCAGGCTGCGCGTGGAGTCGTTGTTGGCGTAGGAGTCCAGGCACTGGTTGTTGCTGGCGGCGTTGCGTATCCAGAACCTGCCGTCGGACTGCTTGTCCAGCCACCACAACTGGTTGTCGTTCGTGGTGCCGTTGCACGGAAACTCCGTGACCTTGGTGGCACCTCCGACGCCCCGGTAGCCGGGCAGGTCCAGGCACATGCTGTCCATGACGTTGCGGATCTGGAAGAGCGGTGCCCCGCCGGGTCCGGCCTTGTCGTAACGCTTCTCGACATTCCACAGCTGGTTGTCGTCGGTGTTGCTGTTGCACGTCGCGTGCGTCACCGGCCCGTCCGCCTTGCCACTGCTGAAGCCGGGGACGTCCACGCAGGTGCCGTTGGTGTTGTTCTTGATCAGCACCCTGGTCAGGACGGCCGGCAGAGTGCTCGGCGCCTTCTTCGTGACGGCCTTCTTCTTCGCCTTCTTGCTCGGCGAAGGACTGGGTTTCGGGGCGGGTGCGGCGGCCTCCTCCGCGACCGGCGGCGCGGCGGCCTTCTTCTCCGCCTTCTTCTTCTCGGGCTTCGTCTTCGTGGGGGAGGGCGTCTGGGTCGCGAAGACACCGGCCGGGCCGTTGCCCTCGTTCAGCACGGTGTCGGCGGCCGCCGTGTCGACGGTCTTCTTCTCGTCGTCCTTGCCCGTCGCCGTGATCAGCAGCGGCACGGCTATCAGGAGGGCGCCCGCCAGGGCGGCACCGGCGAGCACCGGCTTCTTGGGCCGCCCGACCGCGCTCTGGGTGGAGACGGCCGTGCCGCCGTTGGCGGCGGCGGCGATCGCGATGGCCTCGTGCTGCTCCCTGGTCGCCGCGGCGGAGAGCGCTCGCGCGCTGTTCCGGTCCGGGGTCTCCTCGGCGGGGGAACTCCCGGAAGTGCCCTTCGCGTTCTCGCCTGCTTCTGCTTCTGCTTCTGCCTTCGCCTCGCCGGGCTCCGCGGGGTCGCTCGCGGCTTTCTCGGCCTTCCCGGCGGTCACCTCGGCGGTCGTGGTGCCCCCGGCCTCCCCGGTGGCGGTGGTGGTGTCGGCACCGGCCTCCGGCTCGCTCGCGGTGGCCTTTTCCGCGTCGGTGCCTTCGGACGTGGAGGCGGTCGGGGGCTTCCCGGCGCCGGTGCCGGTTCCGGTGAGCTGGGCCGCGACGGACTCGGCGTCGGGTGTGGTGGATGCCGCTGAGCGGGCGGAGGACTCTCCCGAGGCCTGCTGCTGGTCGGACATGTACTTCCATACCTTTCCTCTGGGCCGACGGGGAAGAGAGGAAACTGTTGTCTGGGCGGGGTACGACCCGGTATGCGGGGGGCGCGGGTCGTACAGCTGTGGCCAGAGTAGTTGGTGTTGCGTCGGAAGCTGTCTCCAGGCGGTGAACTACGGGAGCTCGGGGTGGTGTTGCGGCGCCGGACCGGGTGGCGTCACCGTGCCGCCCCGCACTGTCCGGACCGGGCCGACCGCCGTTGTCAGTGCCATTGGCTACGGTGCGTTCCATGCAGGATGCCGATGACGTACGCCGAATCTGTCTCTCTCTGCCCGACACGGTGGAGAAGATCGCCTGGAGCATGCCCACCTTCAGGGTGGCGGGGAAGATGTTCGTCACCCTGCCCGAGGAGGAGACCTCCATGGCCGTGCGCTGTCCGAAGCCGGAGCGTGACGAACTCGTCCTCGCCGAGCCCGGGAAGTTCTGGATCGCCGCTCACGAGGCCGGGTCCGCGTGGGTGCGTGTGCGGCTGGCCGCCCTCGACGACGCGGACGAGTTGCGTGACATCCTCGCGGACTCCTGGCGGCAGGCGGCGCCGCCCCGACTGCTGGAGTCCTACCCGGAGTTGGGGGCCGTGGCGGACGGCTGAGAAGCGGGTCCGGGCGGCGCCGGTCAGGCGGATCCGGGCAAGTGGCGCCGGTCAGACTTGCGCCCGCACACCCAGCGCCCGGATACCCGGCGCCCGTCCGCCCAGGAACCCGTCGATCCGCTCCCGCAGGGACTTCGCGTCCAGCCCGTGCGCGGCCGCATGCTCCTCGAAGAGACCGTAGCGGCGCAGCTCCCGGCGGCCCACGCCGAGGCCGAGCACGCGGTGCGGCAGATCTGCCAGGGCGTCGTTCACGGCGGAGACCGAGGTCCCGGCCAGATACGGCTCGACGAGGACCACGTCGGCGCCGGCCCCTTCCGTGGCGCGGCGCAGCGCCGGTGAGTCGAAGGGCCGCACGGTCGTCGCGTACAGCACGGTGACATCGAGCCCCTCTGTCGCGTCGAGCACCGGGTCGAGCATCGGACCGACCGCGACGACCACACCGGCCCGCCCTTCGCGGACGGTGTGGAACCGGGCGCCGTCGACGGCCAGAGCCTGACCGTTCGACTGCGCGGACAGTCGTACGTACACCTTGTCGTCGCCCGCCGCGACGGCGTGCCGCAGCAGCGTCTCGGCCTCGTCCGGATGTCCCGGCACGTGCACGGTCCAGCCGTCCAGGGTGTCGAGGAGGGCCACGTCGCCGGGGGACATGTGGGTGTAGCCGCCCGCGGGCCAGTCGAACGACGCGGCCGCGCTGACCAGGACCGCGCCCACGTCCTGGTGGCCGAGATCCAGTTTGATCTGCTCGAAGGGCCGCTCCACGAGGAAGCTGGCGAACGTGTGCACCACGGGCCGCAGACCGGTCAGGGCCAGGCCCGCGGCCGCCCCGACCAGCAGTTGCTCGCGGATGCCGACGTTGATCACCCGGTCCGGATGCCGGCGCAGCGCCTCCTCGAAACCGGCCACACCGATCTCGGCGAGTACGACGGCGACGCGCGGATCCTCGTCGAGCAGCCGTGCCACGACGGGAGCGAACCGATCACGCATGGTGTCCATGGGGGGACCTTTCGGGAGTACGGGTCAGGAGTGCGGGTCAGCAGTGCGGGTCAGGCGTGCGGGAGAGCCGAGGTCGGCGGGTCCGGCGAGGTCGGTCTCAGTCGTCCTTCGGTTCGACCTGGGCGACGACCACGTGCGGACGGCCCGGGTGAGGTGCCGTGAACGCGGCGTACAGGGCCTCGTGGTCCCGGCCGTCGACGGTCGTGGCGGACCAGCCCGCGGCCTCGAAGCGTGCCGCGATCCCGCCGGGCCGGGCGTAGCTCGCGGAGGAGTTGTCGATCACGACGGTGTGGAGGCGGTCGAGCCCGGCCGGACCCGCGTAGGCGATGGCCTCGTGGTTGCTGCCCTCGTCCAGCTCGGCGTCCCCCACGAGCACCCACACCTGCGGGTCGTCGAGCCCCTGGGCCCGCAGCCCCAGAGCCGTGCCGACCGCGATCGGCAGCCCGTGCCCCAGCGAGCCGCTGCCGATCTCGGCGCCCGCCACCAGCACCCGGTCCGGATGATGGCCGAGCGGCGAGTCGTACGAGCCGAATCCCGGAAGCAGGTCGACCGGGACGAATCCCTTGGCGGCGAGCACCGCGTAGTACGCCATCGGCCCGTGCCCCTTGGACAGCAGGAACCTGTCCCGCCCGGGGTCGTCCGCCCGCTCGGGCCCGACCCGCAGCACGCGGTCGTAGAGGACCCAGAGCACGTCGAGCGTGGACGTCGCCGCCGGTCCGTGCTTCTCGTCCCCGCTCATCAGCCCCATCAGGCCGGGCAGCGCCTCGTACCTGTCGTACTCGTGCTCGTACCCCTGCTCGTGTCGGTGTTCGTGCCGGTGTTCCGTCGCTGTTGTCGTCATACGGACGATCGTGCAACCTCAAGCAAGATTGAGGTCAAGCGGAGGCCGCGGGACAAAAGGAGTGCGCGACCACCGACCCGAGTGCGGTATTGTTTCGATGTCCGTTCGGCCAGGGGAAACCCCAGGTCACCGCGGGCATCGGGACGTGGCGCAGCTTGGTAGCGCACTTGACTGGGGGTCAAGGGGTCGCAGGTTCAAATCCTGTCGTCCCGACGGGAACGTCGCAGGTAGGGGCCATCTTCGGATGGCCCCTACTTCGTGTTCGGGCATGTCACCCGGTGTGTGCCTTGTCCGAGTGCCGGTCGGCCGCGAGGGCCACGTCGATGGCCGTCCAGGCCATGCCGGTCGCCCCGTCGAGTACGGCCCGGTCCGCTGCCGGGGTGCGGCACGCGGCGGTGAACTCCGGTTGGTGGTTGACCGCGGGGCCGCAGTCGAGGCCGAGCATGGGGTGGATGGTGGGCACGGCGTGGGAGACGTTCCCCATGTCGGTGGCGGCGCCCACGACGCTCTTCGGCAGTTCGGGGAAGCGGCGGCCGAGTGCCGTCGCGTTGGCGACCCACAGCTCCAGCAGGTCCCGGTCCGGTCGCAGGTCGGCGTAGTCCGGGCCGACCGGCGTGGTGGACAGCTCGCAGCCGGTGGCCAGCGCGCCCGCCTCGAAGCAGCGGTGCACCCGCTCGGACAACGGCCGCAGGGCGTCCAGGCTGTCGCTGCGCACGATCCAGCGGCCCCTGCTGACGTCGGGGACGATGTTGGCTGCGGAGCCGGCCTGGGTGACGATGCCGTGGACGCGGTCGGAGGCGGTCGTCTGCTGGCGCAGCAGCCCGATGGCCACCTGGGCGACGGTCATGGCGTCCGCCGCGTTGACGCCCAGCTCGGGGTAGGCACCGGCATGGGCCGCCCTGCCTTGGTAGGTCACGTCGAACTGGGTGACGGCCAGGCCGGGCATCGCCGCCATCTCGACCGCGGCCGGATGGACCATCATGGCCGCGTGCACGCCGTCGAAGGCGCCCCGTTCCAGCATCAGCGCCTTGCCGCCGCCGCCTTCCTCGGCGGGGGTGCCGAGCACCCGTACGGTCAGGCCGAGTTCGTCCGCCAAGGGGGCCAGGCCGATACCGGCGCCGACAGCCGCGGCGGCGATGACGTTGTGGCCGCAGGCGTGCCCGATGTCGGGCAGGGCGTCGTACTCCGCGCAGATCGCGATGTGGGTCGGCCCGGTGCCGACCGTCGCCTCCACGGCGGTCGGCAGTCCGCAGTACCCGTGCCGGACCTCGAACCCCGCGTCGCTGAGGGCGTCGGCGACCCATCGGCTGGCGAGATGCTCCTCGAAGGCCAATTCGGGGTGGGCGTGGATCCGGCGGGACAGGGCGATCAGGTCGTCCGCCCCGGCACGGATGTGCCGTGCCGCGGCTTCCTTCGCGGTGGTCACCGGCCGGCCGCCGGGACGCCGGCGGCGATGTGCACGGCGGCGGGCCGGGTCGCCGCGTCCAACGCGGCACGGGCCCCGGTGGCTCCCATACCGCTGTCGCGAGCGGGTTCGTACAGGCGCTCGGGGCCGCCGCCCTGCCACTGGTTGACCCAGACGACCCCCACCGGCAGCTGTGCGGCCGCCGCGATGTGATCGGGGTCGTCGGTGTAGACGGTGGCGGCGAGGCCGTAGCGGGAGGCGGCCGCGCGGGTGAGGCCCTCCTCGAAGCTCGGCACGACGGTGACGGGCGCCACGGGGCCGAACGTCTCCTCGGTCATCACGAGCATGGAGTCGTCGACCCCGGTGAGCACGGTCGCCGGGTAGAAGTAGCCGGGACGTTCCGGTACGGCTCCGCCCGCGCGCACGGTGGCGCCCTTGTGGACGGCGTCCTCGACATGGCGTCGTACGGTGTCGCGTTGCCGCGCGTCCACCAGCGGTCCCAGCATCGTGGCGGGGGCGAGACCGTCGCCGACGGTGAAGGTCCGGGCCGCGGCGACGAGCGCCTCGACGAACTCGTCCGCGATCCGCTCATGGACGTAGATCCGCTCCATGGAGGTGCAGATCTGGCCGGTGTTGACGAACGCGCCGAACGCGACGGCCTGCGCGGTGGCCACCGGATCGACCCCGGCGTCGATCACGACGGGGTCCTTTCCGCCGAGTTCCAGCACGCAGCGCCTCAGGCGGCGCCCGGTCGCCGCCCCCACGGCGCGGCCGGCCCCGACCGAGCCGGTGAAGTGGACGAGCTGTACGTCTTCGTGTTCCGTCAGCGCCGCGCCGGTGCGGGCGTCGCCGAGGACCAGGTTCAGTACGCCCGGCGGCAGCCCGCTGGAGACTGCCAGCTCGAACAGCCGCACCGCGGAGACCGGGGAGTGCTCGGAGGGCTTGGCCACGACGGTGTTCCCGGCGGCGAGCAGCGGGCCGAGTGCGCCGAGGACCATGACGACGGGGAAGTTCCAGGGAGTGATCACGGCGGTCGCGCCGAGCGGGTGGCGGACGATGTCGGTCCGGGCTGCCGCCGGGCCCGTACCCGTAGCTGCTCCCGAACCCGGACCGGTCACCGTTTCGCTGAACGGGTAGGTGAGTGCCTGGTCCGCGGCGGCCTTCAGTCCGGCCACGGCCCCCGCTATGAACGAGCTGCCGATACCGACCGGTTTGCCCATCTCCCGGCATTCCAGTTCGGCCAGTTCCACGGCGTGCGCGGCGATCGTGTCGGACCAGGCGTGGATCAGTTCCACGCGCCGCGCCACGGTGAGCGCGGCCCACGCGGGCTGTGCCGCGACCGCCGCGGTGACGGCGCGGTCCACGTCGTCGGCGTCGCCCGCGCGGAAGGATGCGAAGGCCTCCTCGGTGGCGGGGTTGACCACGGCGACGATGTTCTCGCCGGCCGGCTCTACCCACCGGCCGCCGATGAGGTTCTGGAGGGTTTCCATGGTGGTGACCGTTTCTCTTCGGTACGGGGCGGGCCCGGGCGTCGCGATACGGGACGGGATCAGGCGTCGAGGCGGTCGGCCATGAGTTCGCCGGTCATGATGGCGGCGAGGTTGGTGTTGGCCCGGGGCACGGAAGGGAAGATCGAGGCGTCCACGACCCGCAGACCCCGGACACCCTGTACTCGGCAGGCCGGGTCGACGACCGTTCCGGCGGCCCCGGGAGCGCCCATCCGGCAGGTGCTCGTGCCGTGCTGGGCGTCGAGGACCGTGGACAGCAGGTGGTCGTCGAGGTCGCCGTCGTTCGCGAGGGCCTCGAAACAGCGGACGGTTCGCCTCTTCGACCGATCCGCCGAGGACGGCGGCCGTCTCGGCGCGGCCGCTCAACTCGACGAGGGCACGCACGCCCTCCCGCATCGGGGCGAGATCACGCTCGGCGGACAGCATCCGCTGGGCGACGTACGGGTGTGCCGTGGGGTCGGTGGAGACCAGGGTCAGCTCACCGCGCGAGTGGGTCCGGTTCAGCCAGACACCGAAACCACCGGCGTGCGACTCGGCGTTCGCCGTGGCCATGGCCAGCACGTTCTGGTTGAGCGAGACGAACATGAGGTCGTCGGAGTGCGTGCCCGTCCCGCTGGACCAGCGCACACAGACGTTGGTGTGCCGGTCGTGCGGTGACTTGATGGCGGCCTCGGCCCGCAACGGCAGCGAGAGCACAGCCATCGCGTGGTCCTGCATGCCGAGCCCGACCGGCAGGTCCTGGCGGACCTCGATCCCCAGCGCCCGCAGCCCGGCGGCGGGGCCGATGCCCGAGCGCAGCAGGATCGCCGGGGAGTGGATCACACCCGCGCTGAGGATCACCTCGTCCGCGTACTCGGTGACGACGGATCCGTCGATCACCACCCGGACACCGACCGCGCGGTCGTTCTCGAAGACGACGCTGTCCACCAGCGCGTCGCCGCGGACGGTGAGGCCGGTCAACCCACGTGCGGGTTCGAGATAGGCGTCGTTGACGCTGACGCGGCGGGAGCCACGGGAGTTGATCGGGTAGGGCGAGACCCCGGTGGCGCCGGGCGCGTTGACGTCGGGCGCCCAGCCGAACCCCGCCGCCAGGGCCGAGTCGGCCAGGGCCCGGTCGGCGCCTCCCCAGGCGTCCTTCGGGGTCCGGTGGATCGGGGTCGGTCCGCCGCGGCCGTGATAGGGCAGGTCGCCGAACTCGTCGTCGTCCTCCAGCTTGGCGAAGTACGGCAGCACGTCCTCGGGCGCCCAGCCGGTACAGCCGAGCCGGGCCCACTCCTCGAAGTCCTCCACCGGCGGCCGGATCGCGATCTGGCCGTTGACGGACGAGCTGCCGCCCACGCCCCGGCCGCGCCAGTACGGCGCCTGCTGCTGCTTCTCGGTGCGCGAGGAGTTCAGGCCGGTCCACACGAGGTGTTCCGAGGCGGTGGGGTCCATGAGGGCCACCACGGGATTGGGCGAGCGCCACACCTCCGGCAGCTGCGCCGAGCGGTAGTCGGGGCCCGCCTCCAGCAGGAGGACCCGTCGGCCGCGAGCGGCGGCGCGGGCGGCGATCGCCGCACCCGCGGAGCCCGCGCCGACGACGATCAGGTCATGATCGTGCTGTGCCATCTCTACATCCTTGATGTGGGAGCGTCCCGTGCCGGTGACTCCTGCGCGGATGCTGGTAATCTGACGTACCGGGAAAGTTCAGTCAAGAATGAATATTCATTTTTTTCCATACAGGGGGATCGGTGTCGCCAGCCGCCGACAACGGCTCAGTCATGGGTGACGGCAGCCCGGCCATGGGCGACGGGCCGCTGATCGAGGACTTCGGGCAGCGGATCGGGCGCGCGATGGGATGGCCGCCGATGGCGGGGCGGCTCGCGGGCGTCCTGATGCTCAGCCCGGCCCCCATGACGCTGTCGGAACTGCAGGCGGCCCTGGGGGCCAGCAAGGGCTCGGCGTCGGAGATGACCCGCCTGCTCATCACGAACGGCACGGTCGAACGGGTCAAGGTGCCGGGCGTGCGCCAGGCCGGTTACGTGTGGCGCGACGACGCGTGGAGCGGCTGCCTCCAGCACCAGCTCCACCAGACCGAGGAATTGTTCGAACTCGCGCGGAACGCGCAGGAGCGGGGACCACACCTGCCGGAGGCTCAGCGGGCGCGACTGCGGGACATGCACACCTATTACGACTTCATGGTGCGGGAGTTGCGGCGCCTGCTCGACGAGTACCAGCGGCTGCACAACGGGTAGGCGCGGCTCCGCGGGCCGGAACGGGTCGGCAGGAGTCAGTCCCTGCCCATCAGGTCCTCCGCCGACAGGTGTTCCACCGTCCGGCCCGTCTCGGTGAACGTGCGGGTGACGTGGCCCGAGGAGTAGACCCACAGGATGCGCAGCGGGGTGTCCCCGACGTTGCGGAACAGGTGGGGGACGGGGGCCGGGACGTAGGTGGTGTCGAACCGCTCCAGCCTGGTCACCTCCCCGTCGACCCACACCTCCGCCTCGCCCTCAAGGACCGTCACGTGCTCGTCGCAGTTGTGTGAGTGCAGCGGCGCCCCGGAGCCGACCGGATACACGCTCATCCCGCTGGTGATCCTGTTCTCCCCGCCCGCCGACGGCGTCGTGATCAGCGGGGTCGTCACCACGGCGCCGCCGCGGTCGAGCAGGGGTACCGACGCGGCCTTGATGATCGTGGTCATCCGGGATTCCACCTCACCGTTCTCTCGCTTCCTCCGATGCTGCGTCGACCGACGTTAGGTCGCGTTTCCGCGAATGGGTGCCCTCCGGCGTGCAGTTTTACCTTGCGTTCCAGGAGGGGTGAGCTTCTCGGACCCGGCTGTACCGTCGGCTGCCATCGCACGGCTTGTCGATCCGCGTACGAGACGCGCCGGAAAGAAAAGGCAGGTATCGGCCAGATGAGGCTCCCCGTTCTCAGCGATGAGGAAATGAATCCGCGGCAGCAGGAGTTGGCCGCCCGTATCGCCGGCCGCCGTGGTGCCGTCCGTGGACCGTTCAGGGTCTGGCTGCACAGCCCGGACATGTGCGAACGGGCCGAGTCCCTGGGCGCGTTCGCCCGCTTCGACTGCGGCCTGCCCGAGCATCTGCGCGAACTCGCGCTGCTGCTGGCCGCCCGGAACTGGGACGCCCAGTACTCCTGGAACGCGCATGTGCGCCAGGCGGTCGAGGCAGGCATCCCGGAGGCCGCCGTCAAGGCCGTCGCCGAGAAGCGGGAGGCCCGCTTCGACGACGAGGCGGACCAGGCCTTCTACCAGTTCTGCCGCGAGATCCTCGACGAGCACTTCGTCACCGACGAGACCTTCGCCCGCGCCCTCGCGCACTTCGGGTCCAAGGGCCTGGTCGACACCGTCGGAGCCCTCGGCAACTTCACCATGCTCGGCATGTGCCTGAACACCTTCCAGGTGGACCTGCAGGCCGACAAGGCGCCACCGTTCCCGGACATCCGCGGCTACGGGCGCGTACACCCCGACGCCGTACACCCCGAGGACGCGGACCTCGCCGGCGACGGGCCGCGGCCGTGACACCCGTGGTCCGCGTGCGAGGCGTCACCAAGAGCTTCGGCGGAGCAGCCGCGCTGAAAGGCGTCGATCTCGACCTGTACCCCGGTGAGATCCACGCGTTGATGGGCATGAACGGAGCCGGCAAGTCGACGCTCGTACAGGTCCTGTCCGGGGTCCACCAGGCCGACGGCGGCACCATCGAGGTGGGCGGCCGGTCGCACTCCGGACTGAGCGTGCGCAGGGCCCGCCGGCTCGGGATCGCCTGTGTGCCGCAGCGCCGTGAACTGGCGATGGGACTGACCGTCGCCGAGAACGTACTGCTCGGCGACCTGCCCACCCGTGGTCCCGTGGTCGACTGGGCTGCCGTACGCGACCGGGCGCGCGAGGCTCTGTACGCACTCGGGATCGACATCGACGTCCAACGCGTCGCCGGTACGCTCACCGTCGCCGAGCAGACCATGGTCGAGGTGGCCCGGGAGGTCCGCCGAGGCGGCCGGATCCTGGTCCTCGACGAACCGACCGCCTGTCTGAGCGCCAAGGACGCGGGCCGGATACGGGAGTTGGTGCGGACCCTGCGGGACGACGGTGTCGCCGTCGTCTACATCTCGCACTACATCGACGAGGTCATGTCCGTCGCCGACCGGCTCACCGTCCTGCGCGACGGGAAGGTGGTGACCAGCGCCCCGGCCACCGAGATGGACACCGCCTCGCTGGTCCGCGGCATGGTCGGCCGGGACGTGGTCTCGCGGCGACCCGAGCGCCCCGCGCCCAAGCACGAGAGCGGCCTGACCGTACGCGGCCTGAGTCACGGCCGGGCCGTCCGGGACTTCACCGTCGAGGTGCGCAAGGGCGAGATCGTCGCCGTGCTCGGACCCGCGGGCGACGCCCAGTCGAGACTCTTCGACCTGCTGTCCGGGCGGCGGCGCCCCGACAGCGGGGAACTGCTCGTCGACGGCCGGACCGTACCCCTCGGCCGGGTCTCCGCCTCCCTCGCCGGCGGTCTGCGCTGCGTCACGGGCGACCGCCGGACCCTCGGACTGGTCCAGGGAATGGCCCTGGACGAGAATCTGCTGCTCGCCGGCGACCGTCTCGCCCGCCGCCGGCTCCACCGGCGCGGCGAACTGGCCCGCCGCGCCGCGCCGTTGCGCAGCGCATACGGCGTGGTCGCCCTGACCGGCAATCCGCCGGTGGGCCAACTGTCCGGCGGCAACCAGCAGAAGGTCCTGCTGGGCAAGTGGCTGGAGACCGAGCCTGTCGCCTGCTTTCTCGAAGACCCCACCAACGGTGTGGACGTGGCGGCCATGGCCGACATCCACACCCTGGTCGACGACCTCGCCTCGAACGGCGTGGCCGTACTGCTCGCCTCCTCCTCCGCCGAAGAGGTCATGCGCCTCGCCGACCGGGTCGTCGTCGTCAGCGCCGGCCGCACGGTCGCCCACCACGACATCACCGACATCACCCGCGACGAGCTCGTCGCCACCGCACTCGGAGGTCAGCCGCAGTGAGCCTCAAGACCCCCTCCGCCTCGCCCGACGTCGCGGCCGGCCCGTCCGAGCGCACCTCCTCCCGCCTTTCCGTCCGGTCCCTGGTGCGGGCGCCGCACGGCGGACTGATCCTGGTCCTCGTGCTGGTCGCGGTGTTCACCGCCGTCCAGGCCGACTCGTTCACCACCTCGCAGAACCTGCTCAACGTGCTGCGGCAGATCAGCGTGAACGCCGTCCTCGCGGCCGGGCTGACCCTGCTGATGACCTCCGGCGGCATGGACTTCTCCATGGGCAGCAACGCCGCCGTCACCCTGTCGGTGGCCGCGCAGCTGCTGCACGACGGCTGGTCCACGCCCGCCACGGTGGCCGTCGCCCTGTTCCTCGCCACCCTGATCGGGCTGGTGAACGGGGTGGTGGTGACCTTCACCAGGGTCGCCCCGTTCGTCGCCACCCTGGCCACCGCGATGCTGCTGGACGGGGTGGCCCTGCTCGTCATCGACGGCATGAGCGTCACCATCGGCGACAAGATGTCCGCGCTCGGCAACTCCGACCTCCTCGGCATCCCCTACCTGACCGTCGTCGCCGTGCTGGTGCTCGTCGCGATCGGCCTGACCATGCGGTTCACGACCTTCGGCCGGGACGCCTTCGCCATGGGCGGCAACGAGCACGTCGCGCGGCTCAGCGGGATCAGTGTGGCCGGGCGCAAGCTCACGTTGTACGCGCTCGCGGGGGCCCTTGCCGGGCTTGCGGGGCTGATGCTGCTGTCCCGTGTCGGGGCCGCGGCGCCCAACACCGCCGGTCTGCTGACCCAGTTGACGGCTGTGGCCGCGGTGGTCATCGGCGGGACCTCTCTGGCCGGGGGCCACGGGAGTGTGGTGGGCACCGTGTTGGGGGTCGTGCTGCTGGGTGTTGTGGCCAACGCGCTCAATCTGTTGCAGGTCAACAGTAATTACCAGTTCGTGGTGACCGGAGGTGTGCTGCTGGTCGCCGCTGTGGTGAACGAGGTTCAGCGAAGTCGCTCCGCGGGGGTGTAGTTCGTTTTTCCGCGGGCCGGTGGGGGCTGGTCGCGCAGTTCCCCGCGCCCCTTGAGGGCGGCCCCTCCGGGGCGCCCTGCTCAGGGCGCGCGCATGCCCTCGTGGCGCCCTTCTTTTCTTCAACGGTGCAGGAAAGGTCTGATCGTCATGCTCATCAGTCGTCGTCGTGGAGTTGCCGCCGTTTCGATGGTCGGTGTTGCCGCCCTCGTGCTCGCCGGGTGCGGGGCCGAGGACGAGGCGGGGAGTTCCGGCTCCGTCAGTCTCGGGTTCGTGAACGGGTCCAATACGCATTTCCACACCTGTCTCCTCAAGGCCGTCGAGCGGACGGCCGAGGCGGAGGGGGCCGAGATCTACTCGGCCAACTCCAAGCAGGACGCCGGGACCGAGCTGTCCAACATCGAGGACATGATCTCCCGCAATGTGGACGCGCTGATCGTCCAGACCGTGAACGTCGACGCCCTCGAAGGCGACATAGCCAAGGCCGAGCGCGCGGGCATCCCGATCTATCTGACCTCCGTCGCCACCTCGGACATGTCGGACGTCCTCGGTGTCGCCAAGGTCGACCTGAAGAAGGTCGGCAGCCTGGACGCCGGCTGGATCGAGAAGGACGCCGCGGGCAAGGACGTGCAGGTCGGCATCGTCGCGGGCGCGCCGGGCGCCGCCTCCGATCTGCTGGTCGGCGGCTTCAAGAGCGGCCTGCCCGCGACCGCGAAGGTCGTGGCCGATCAACCCGGCATGTTCAACCCCGCCAAGGCGCAGGAAGTCGCCGAGAACATGATCCAGGCCCACCCGGACCTGGACTACGCCTTCGTCGCCAACGAGGAGATGGCCTTCTCCGTACGCAAGGCCTTCGACGCGGCCGGCGCCGAGAACGTCAAGATCGTCTCCGTGAACGGCACCGAGGACGGGGTGGCCGCCGTCAAGAGCGGCCAACTGTCCGCCACCGTGGCGAACTCGGCCATGGTGATCGGGCGGACCGCGGTGAAGAACACGATCGGTCTGCTCGACAAGGACAAGACCGTTGACAAAATTGCCAACATTCCTCTTGTCTTGGTCACCAAGGAAAACGTGAGCGAAGCACCCCAGTACTGCCCCGAGTAGCGAGCGGGCGGGAGCCCCCGGAGGGAACCATGGATCGCTTGCTCCTCATGCACAGCTTCGTCACCGTCGCACAGGTCGGCAGCTTCAGCGGAGCCGCCAAGAAGCTGGGCTCCTCGGGCTCGCTGGTGTCACGGCACGTCGCCGAACTGGAACGGCAGGTGGGCGTCCGCCTGGTCAACCGCACCGCCCGTTCCGTCAGCCTCACCGAACCGGGGCAGCGGTACGCGGAATTCGCCGCACGCATTCTGGACGAGATCGACGCCGAGGACGCCGGCATAGCCCAGCTCCACGACCGCGCCGAGGGAGCGCTGAGCATCATCTGCCCCAAGTGGATAGGCAGTCTCGACCTCGGTGACGCCATCGCGGCCTTCTCCGCGGCCCATCCGAAAATCCAGATCCGCTTCGAACTCGGCGGAATGTCCGACCGGACCTACGACTTCCTGGACAGTGGATTCGACATCGCTTTCCACACCCGGGATCTGCGCGACTCCAGCGTGCGGCTCAAGAAGATATCGTCGCTGCCGTTCGTCCTGTGCGCGTCGAAGGCGTACATCGACCGGCACGGTGCCCTCGCCCACCCGAACGACCTGGCGGGCCACGACTGCCTGGTGCACACGAACGACCCCGTCTGGCGCATCGGCCACGGACACGCGAGCACCCTGCACAAGATCCGCAACATCGCCTTCTCGTCCAACTCCTACATCGCCCTGCAGAAGGCGGCCGTCCACGGCCGGGGCATCGCCCTGCTCCCACAGCGTCCGGCGTACGACGATCTCGTCTCCGGCGCCCTCCAGGTCCTGCTGCCGGAACTGGCGGTACCTGACCGCCCCCTGTACGCGATCTACGGCCCGGGCCACGACACCCCGCGCAAGGTCAGCGTGTTCCTGGAGTTCCTCGCCCAGTGGTTCTCGCAGAACCCCATGCGCGCGATCCGGCCATAAGGACTGCGCGCAGCCGAAGACCGACCGAGCCGCAAGAAACGATTGCGCATTCCGCGGGGGTCGGGCCGTTGAGGAATTCGTGGCCCGGAATCTACGCTCGCCAGGCGACCCGGAAACGAGGTATCCATGGGAATTCAGCGAATCGAATCGGTCACCTACAGCATCGATGATCTCGGCGAATGCGTCCGGTTCTTCGAGGACTTCGGGCTTTTCCTGGTGGAGAAGACCCGCGAGCACGCCGTGTTCGAGACGCTCACCGGCCAGACCCTGCACCTGGACACCGGGGCCGACCCGCGGCTGCCCGCCCCCGTGGAGGCGGGCCCGACCCTGCGTGAAGTGGTGTGGGGCGTCGACACCCGCGAGGAGTTGGAGCGGCTGGTGGCCGCGGCCGGCCAGGACCGGGCGGTCCGCGCGAGCGCCGACGGCGTCCACCACACCGTGGACGAGACGGGTTTCGGAGTGGGGCTGTCCCTGGCCCGGCCCAGGCCCGCCGTCGTCACCCCGCGCCCCGTCAACGCGCTCGGCAGCCTGCGCCGCTGGAACACGCCTCTGGAGCCGATCGAGCGGGTCCGCCCGCTGCGCATGTGCCACGTGGCCCTCAACATCCCGAAGCCGGGCAAGGAGGCGGCGGTCGCGTTCTACACGCGGCGCCTCGGCTTCCGGCCCACCGACGTGGTCGAGCCCATGGGGGTGTTCATGCAGGCCCCGGGCGACGACGACCAGCACACCATGCTGCTGTGCCACCGCCCGGACAAGGCCGGGGTCAACCACATCGCGTACGAGGTGCCGGGCTTCGACGACGTGATCGAGGGCGGCAACCACATGATCGAGCGGGGCTGGCGGGAGGCCCGTCGGCTCGGCCGGCACACGGTCGGCTCCAACGTCTTCCGCTTCGTGCACGCCCCGTGCGGAGGCCGCGTCGAGTACGCCGCCGACATGGACCGGGTCGACGACTCCTACGAGACCCGCGTCCACGAGACCACCCCGCCCCACCACATCTGGGCGCTGCGCTCCAACCGCGACCAGGACGCCCCAGCCTCCTGAGCTCCCGGCCTCCTGAACCGACCCCCGTCACTTCCGCGACCCCTCCTCGCCACTCCCGTCTCGCTCCGCTCGCTCGCCCGAGCTCCAGCCCGAGAGGCATCCACCCATGACCACCGAGCACGGCCACCCCGCCGTCCGCATGCACATCGCGGGCGAGTGGTGCCAGGGCGGCACCGGACGTACCGCCCCGATCGTGAACCCGGCCACCGAGGAGGTGATCGGAGAGGTACCGCTGGCCACGACCGCCGACCTCGACCGCGCCCTCGGCGCCGCCGACGAAGGCTTCCGTGTCTGGCGCGGGACGCCCGTCGCCCGGCGCACCGCCATCCTGCACGCCGCCGCGGGCCTGATCGACGAGCGAGCCGCCGAGATCGGCCGCGTCATGACACGGGAGCAGGGCAAGCCGCTCGCTGAGTCGACCGGCGAGGCCCACCGCACCGCCGACACCCTGCGCTGGCACGCCGACGACGCCCGCCGCGCGTACGGCCGCGTCATCCCCTCGGCCCCCGGCACCGTGCTGACCGTACGACGTGAGCCCGTCGGACCGGTCGCCGCCTTCGTTCCGTGGAACTTCCCGGTCGGCGGCCCCAATCGCAAGATCTCCTCGGCGCTCTCGGCCGGCTGCTCCCTCGTCATCAAGGCCTCGGAGGAGACCCCCGCGACGGCCGCCGCGCTGGTCCGGTGCTACCTGGACGCGGGCCTGCCGCCCGGTGTCCTCAACCTCGTCTTCGGCGAGCCCGCCGAGGTGTCCGCGCACCTCATCGCCTCGCCCGTGACCCGTCTGATCGCCTTCACCGGCTCGGTCCCCGTGGGCAGACTGCTCGCCGCCGAGGCGGGCAGGGCCATGAAGCCGTCCCTGATGGAACTGGGCGGCCATGCCCCGGTGATCGTCTGCGCCGACGCCGATCCCGTACAGGCCGCCCGCAGGGCCGCGCAGGCCAAGTTCGCCAACGCCGGCCAGGTGTGCACCTCGCCGAGCCGCTTCCTGGTCCACGAGAGCCTGGCCGAGGACTTCACCGCCGAGTTCGTGAAGGCCGCCGAGGCGGTCGTCGTCGGGGACGGTCTGAGCGAGGGCACCACGATGGGCCCGCTCGCCAACGAACGCCGGCTCGAAGCGATGGAGCGCCTCACCGCGGACGCCGTCGCCCGCGGCGCCAAGGTGCTGACCGGTGGCGAACGGCTCGACCGCGCCGGGTACTTCTTCGCGCCGACCGTCCTGACCGGCGTACCGGCGGACGCGGACCTGATGCACGAGGAACCGTTCGGACCGCTCGCCCCCATCACCGCCTTCACCGGCCTCGACGAGGCGCTCGCCACCGCGAACGCCCTCCCGTACGGCCTCGCCGCCTACGGCTTCACGCGGTCCGCCGCCACCGCCGAACGGCTCTCCGACGAGCTGGAGGCCGGGATCCTGTCGGTCAACCACTGCGGCGGCTCGGTCCCCGAGGCCCCGTCCGGCGGGGTGAAGGACAGCGGATACGGCCGGGAGGGCGGACCCGAGGCCCTCGACGCCTACCTGATCACCAAGCGCGTCTCCCACCTGCTGGTGCCATGAGGTACGCACGGGTGTCGGTCGGCGGCCGGGCGGTGTGGGGCGTGGTGGGGGAGCAGGACATCGCGCTGCTGTCGGACTCGCCGATCGAGGCCACGCGGCGGCAGCCGCACAGCGAGAACGGGCAGACGCCCGGCGAGAACCCTCCCGATGCCATCGGCACGATCCCGCGGGCGACCGCCGTGTGGCTGCCCCCGGTCGTGCCCCCGGTCTTCTACGCCGTCGGCATGAACTACGCACGGCACATCGCACACGCCGGGGCCACCACCCCGGACCGTCCCGAAGTCGGCTACCGCGCCAACAACGCGCTGACCGGGCACGGTTCGGCCATCGTGAGACCGGCCGAGGTCGAGGGCCGCTTCGAGGCGGAACCCGAACTCGTCGCCGTCATCGGCCGTACGGTCCGCCGCGCCACCCGGGAGGAGGCGCGCAAGTCCGTCTTCGGCTGGACCATCGGCAACGACGTCAGCGCCCGCACCTGGCAGCACCAGGACCGCACGTTCTGGCGCGCCAAGAACAGCGACACGTTCAAGCCGATGGGCCCGTGGATCGAGACGGACGTCGACGCGCTCGCCCAGACCACCACCCTGCGCGTGAACGGCGAGGTCCGCGCGGAGTTCCCCACCGGCGACATGGTCTTCGACCCCTTCGACCACATCGTCGAGATCACCAGGCACATCACCCTGCACCCGGGCGACGTGCTGTGGATGGGCGCCGAGTCGGCCTGCCGGATCGAGCCGGGCGACACCGTGGACATCGAGATCAGCGGCATCGGTGTGCTGTCCAACCCCGTACACCTCGAAGGGAATCGCGCATGAGCGCCGCCGCAAGGAACCGAGTGAGCGCCGAAGGGAATCGACCATGAGCAAGGAACCCCGGTACATCCACCACGTCAACTTCCCCACCACGGACCCCGACCGGACCGCCGACTGGTACACCAAGGTCTTCGGGATGAAGCGGATCATGCCCAAGTCCAACACCCGAGTGGTGCTGATGACACGCGGCAACTTCGACCTGCACTTCACCCCGGTCGAGGAGATGGAGCGCATGGCGCCCTACCACTTCGCCGTCGAGGTCGACGACTGGGACGACTTCCTTGAGCACCTGGGGGAGTTGGGCATCCGCCACACCCGCCCGATCCAGCGCCCCGAGAACCAGTCGAAGTTCTGCTACATCCACGACCCCGACCACACGATGATCGAGCTGGTCTGGCACGGCAAGCGCCCCAACTAGCGTTGTAGACAAGAGAGTTGACCCCTATGCCCTTTGCGGACTCCGACGGCACCGCCGTCTTCTACGAGCGCCACGGCAGCGGCCCGGCGATCCTGTTCGTCCACGGCAGCGGCGGACACCACGCCGCCTGGTGGCAGCAAGTGGCCGCGCTGCGCGCCGAGTTCACGGTGCTCACCGTGGATCTGCGCGGCTTCGGCTCGTCCGACCCCCGTGACCGCCCCCGCCTGGACACCGGCTCGGGCTCCGACAGCGGCACCGGCTCCGACAGCGGCACCGGCACCGGCTCCGGCTCAGGCACCGGCTCAGCGAGGCGCGAGTTCGACGGCCAGGACTTTCCCGGTGACGTCGTCGCGGTCCTCGACCAGGAGGACCTCACCGACGTGATGCTCGTGGGCCAGTCCATCGGCTCCGTCGCCGCGTTGCGGGCGGCGCTGCTGCGCCCCGGGCGGGTCGGCTCGGTCGTTCTCGGCCACTCCCTCGGCGGCATCGCGCACCCCGAGCTGAAGGAGCTGGCCGCCGCCGACCGCGCCGAGGCCGTCAAGCTGCCGGTCATCGACCGTCTGCTCACCCGGCGCTTCCAGCGGGAGCGCGCCGATCTGACCTTCCTGTTCCAGCAGATGGGCACCTTCAACATCGCCAGGATGCAGGACCTGCGCAACCTCGACACCGACGGCCCGTCGCTGGAGGACATCCAGAACTCGGGCGTCAAGGTCGCCTTCCTGGCCGGCGAGCAGGACGCGGTGCTCGGCGTGAAGACCGTGACCCGCGCCCATGAACTGCTGCCCGGCTCCCACCTGGAGATCGTCGAGGGAGCCCCGCACTCCATGTACTGGGAGGCGCCCGACACGTACAACGCGGCCGTCGCCCGCCTGCGCCGCACCCTCACCGCACAGGCCCCCGCCACACAGAAAGAAGCCGAATGAACCCCCTGACCCTGGACGCCGCCGAGGAGATCATCGACGCCGCCCACCAGCGCGCCCAGGCGATCGGGAAAGCGGTGAGTGTCGCCGTGGTGGACGCGGGCGGATTCCCCATCGCCATCCGCCGCCCGGACGGCGCCCGCCCCCTCACCCCGGACATCGCACGCGCCAAGGCCTACACCGCGGCGATCATGCAGCGCCCCGGCACGATGCTGAAGAAATGGCAGGAGAGCCAGCCGGTCTTCTTCGCCCAGCTCTCCCAACTCCCGGGTGCCGCCCTGCCGATCATGGCCACCGAGGGCAGCCTCGCCATCAAGAGGGCCGGCGAGATCATCGGCGGCCTCGGCATCGCGGGCGGTACGGCGGACGAGGACCAGCGGATCGCCGAGGAGGTCCTCCGATCCCTCGGCTACGAGCTGGAGTTCGCCGCCTGGGGCGTCGCGGGCACGCCCGCGCCGTCCGGAAAGGAGGCGTGAACCATGGCCGACACGTACAACTACCGCATCGACCACCACGGCAGCCTGGTCCGGCCGCCCGACCTCGCCGCGATCGGCGTACAGCAGGCGGTCGAGGACGTGGTCGCCCTCCAGCGCCGGCTGCGCTCCACCGTCGTGACCGACGGCGACTTCCCGCGGGAGGACTTCCGCAGCGCGGTTCTTGACACCGTCTCAGGATTCCGGCGTACGGACGGGACGGGCTCCGACGGTCTGGTCCGCTGGGTCGCCGAATCCCTCCCCAAGCCGAACGGTCCGCTGGTCGCGGACTGGGCCGGACGGCTCGCCGGGCTGACGGTTATCGCGCCGAAGGTGACGCTGCCCTCTGCGGCGTACCTCGCCGCCACCACGTACCGGCCGGGCCTCGGCCCCTCCTCCGCCCGTGAGTTGGGCGAGGCGCTCGCTGAGATCATCCGGGCGGAGATTGCCCTGCTGGTCTCCCGGGGCGTCCGCCTGATCCAGCTCAACAACCCACTCCTGCTGACCCAGTTGGCGACAGAACCCGCCGACCCCGGAGCCCTGTCCTTCGAGGACGCCCTCGCGGTGGAGGCGTCGGCGGTACGGCTGGACGAGCGCCCCGAAGGCGTACGCATCGGTGTGGCACCCGGCTGGACCGCACCCGCGGCGGTGGACCGGGCCCGCGCCGAGCGCCTGTACGGCGAGGTCGCGGCCGACCGCTGGATCCTGCCGTTCGACCAGGGGACCGCGGCCGAACTCGACCTGCTCAGGGCGCTGCCGGAGGACCGGGACGTCTGCCTGGGAGTGGTGGACGCGACCGTGCCCGAACTGGAGGACCTCGACACGGTGCTGGCCCGCATCGACGCGGCGGCCGAGGTGAAGGACCTTGAGGACGCGGCCCTGTCCCCGTCCCGGGGCTTCGCGGACGTGGCGAGCAGGCCACTGCTCAGCGCCGAGGAACAGCGCCGAAAACTGGTCCTGGTGGAAACCCTGGCCCGTTACTGCTGGGGCAACGAGTTCTAGCAGCCCCGGGCGCCCCCGGCCGGTCGCTGCAGCAGCCGCTACAGCACCTCCGCAAAGGTGACCGACCGGTCCGTCAGCAGCGGCCACACCGTCCGGACGATCAGCTCCTGGAAGTGGTCCGCCGCCTTGTGCGCCTCGAACCCGTCCCGGTCGGCGTACCTCTCGTACAACAGAAGGCCGCCGGGCTCGTCCACCACGGAGTGCACCTCGTACACCTCGTTGGCGGGTTCCGCACGCGTGAGCCCGCGCACCTGCAACAGGGCGGCACGCACCGCGGCCTCGTCGGCGGGCTCGCAGCGGTAGCGGGCGATGACTGCGTAGGCCATGTCGGTCTCTCTCCTCGGTGTGTCACGGCGGCCGGAGGGCGTCACGCATGCCCTCCGGCCTGCTGATTCCAGCATGGATCAACCGCCCGCCGACCCGCGCGAGGCGCAAGCAATGACTGCCGCCACGGGACTGGTGGCACCTCCCGCCATGGTGTGTTGTCGCATCCGGCCCGCGACCAAGGAAGTGAACCTCATGCGTACTGTCGAAGTCCTCTCCGGCGGGGAGTGGGTGGCGACCGGCGAGTGGATCGACGTCCACGACCCGGCCGACGTCCGAGCGCCGATCGCCCGCGTCCCCGCCCTCGCCGCCAAGGACGTCACCCGGGCCTACGACCACGCCGAACGGGCCTTCGCCGGCTGGAAGCGCACCAGCCCCTTCGAACGGGCCCGGATCCTCACCGGCGCGGCCCGGCTGATCCGCGACCGGGTCGAGGAGATCGCCGCCGACGTCACCGCCGAGAACGGCAAGACCCTGGCCGAGGCGACCGGCGAGACCCTCAAGTCCGCCGACTTCCTGGAGTACTACGCCGGGCTCGCCCGCCAGGGCTACGGCACCCTCCTGCACGACGCACGGCCGAACCACCGCACCCACACCCAGCGCGAACCCATCGGCGTGATCCTCGTGATCAGTCCCTGGAACGACCCGCTGATCACCCCGGCCCGCAAGCTCGCCCCGCTGCTCGCGGCCGGCAACACGGCCGTGTTCAAACCGGCCACCGAAACCCCGCTGGCGGGACTGCACTTCGCCCGCGCCCTGCACGAGGCGGGGCTGCCCGCCGGTGTCCTGAACGTGGTCACGGGCCGAACGGCCGAGATCGAGGAGGCGCTCCTCGACGACCCGCGGATCGTCGGCATCACCTTCACCGGCTCCAACGCCGTCGGGGCCCGCATCCGCCACAGGCTCGCCGACCGCAACGTCCGCTTCCAGGGTGAGCTGGGCGGCAAGAACGCCTCCGTGGTCCTGCGGGACGCCGACCTGCCGGCCGCCGCGAAGACGGTCGTCGCCGCCTCCTTCGGACAGGCCGGGCAGCGTTGCACCGCGACCAGCCGGGTCGTCGTCGAACGGCCCGTGTACGAGGAGTTCACCCGGCTGCTGGTCGTCGAGGTGGAGCAACTCAGGATCGGGCCGGGCGGCGACCCCGCCACCACCCTGTGCCCGCTGTCGAGCCCCGAACGGCGCGACAGCGTCCTCGCGGACCTGGGCAGGGCCGTCGAGGAGGGCGCCGCGGTCCTCACGGGCGGCGGGCCCGACACCGCGGGGGAGCGGGCGCACGGCTGCTACGTACAGCCGACCGTGCTCACCGACGTCACCCCCGGCACGGCGATCTGGCGCGAGGAGGTCTTCGGACCGGTCCTCGTGGTCCTCGCGGTCGACGACTTCACGCAGGCCGTCGACGCGGTCAACGACTCGGACCTCGGCCTCGCCGCGGCCGTCTTCACCCGTGACCTCGCCTCGGCGTACCGCTTCGCGGACGAGGCCGAGTGCGGGCAGATCGCGGTCAACACCACGACCACCGGCTGGGACGTCCATCTGCCCTTCGGCGGCTTCCACGACTCCGGAACGGCCTACAAGGAGCAGGGCGAGGAGGTCCTGCGCTTCTCGACGCGCGTGAAGACGGTCGCCGTCCACATCGGCGCGCCCGATGCCGCGGAGCGGATCCGTGAGTCCCGTGGCTGACGAGACCGTCGGCGTCGTCGGGGCCGGCATCGTGGGCCTGGCCACGGGCCGCGAGATCGCCCTGCGCCGCCCCGGCACCCGGGTGGTCGTACTGGAGAAGGAGCCCGAGGTCGCCGCCCACCAGACCGGGCACAACTCGGGCGTCGTACACGCCGGGATCTACTACGCACCGGGCAGTCTCAAGGCCGAACTGTGCGTGCGCGGTGTCTCCCTGCTGCGCGAGTACTGCCAGGAGCACAGGCTCCCGTACGAGGAGATCGGCAAGCTCGTCCTGGCCGTGCGCGAGGACGAGCTGGGCCGGATGGAGAACCTCTACGAGCGGGCCGGGAACAACCACGTGCCCGAGCTGCGGAAGGTCTCCGAGAAGGAGATCAGGGAGATCGAGCCCAACGCGGGCGGCATCGCGGCCCTGTACTCCCCGCGCACCGCGATCACCGACTACCGGGCGATCGCCCGGAGGTTCGCCGAGGACATCGAGTCCTCGGGCGGCGAGATCCGGCTGGGTTACCCCGTCACCTCGATCACCGGCGTCCCGGGCGGTATCGAGGTGACCTCAGCCCAGGAGCAGGACAAGGAACGGTTGGGTCGGGGCCCGATCCGCGTCGACCGGCTGGTCCTGTGCGCGGGGCTGCACTCGGACACCGTGGCGAGGCTGGCCCAGGGCAGGCCGGAGCCGCGGATCGTCCCGTTCCGCGGCGAGTACATGCTCCTGAAGCCGGACAGGACCGATCTCGTACGAGGCCTGATCTACCCGGTGCCCGACCCGCGTTACCCCTTCCTCGGCGTGCACTTCACCCCGCGTGTCGACGGCTCGGTCGAGGTCGGCCCGAACGCCGTCCTGGCCCTGGCCAGAGAGGGATACACGCGCGGCAGGATCTCGGCGAGGGACCTCGCGGGACTCGCCGCCTACCCCGGCGCCTGGCGGATGGCCGCCCGGCACTGGCGGACAGGCGTCCGGGAGTACCGCGGCTCCCTCTCCACGGCGGCCTTCATGAAGGACGCGCAGGCGTACGTCCCGGGCGTCGGTGTCCGTGACGTCGTGCGCGGCGGAGCCGGTGTCCGCGCCCAGGCCCTGGACCGGGACGGCACGCTCGTCGACGACTTCCGCGTCCACCGGGCGGGCCGGGTCACCGCCGTCCGCAACGCCCCCTCACCGGCCGCGACCGCCTCCATGGCGATCGCCGGACACATCGCCGACGCCGTCTTCGCCGACGACACCGATGCCTGACCCATGGCGGACCAGCGCCTGAGCGACGGCCGACCAATTCCTGACCGCCAGTGCTTGACCGATGTCCGACCGACGCCCGGAGCAACCGCTGAACGCCCTGCGCAGAGGGGCTTTTCGCGCAACAACAGCTTGCGTCCCCAGCTCTCCGCAGGGCCTCACCTCCCGCCTAGCGTTCCTCCCGCACCACCTCGCCGACCCGCTCGGCAGCCTGTCAACAGCCCGTACAAGCGCAGGAGTTGAAGCCATGTTCGTCGTCGACACACAGATCCACATCTGGAAGGAAGAGACCCCGGACCGCCCCTGGGTCCCCGGCGCGCGTGAGCGCATCCGCCTCAACGGCCACCGCGAGGACCCCTTCTCGTACGAGGAGGCCCTGGAGCTGATGGACGAGGCCGGCGTCAACCGGGCGCTGATCCTGCCGCCGTCCTGGGAGGGCGACCGCATCGACTACGCGCTGGAGGCGTGCGAGGCGCACCCGGACCGCTTCGGCATCATGGCCCGCATCCCGCAGAACAAGCCCGAGGAGGGCAAGGCGCTGCTGGCCGACTTCGCGCAGAACCCGCATGTGAAGGGCACCCGGCTCACCTTCCACCGGCCGATCGACCGCAACTGGATGATCGACGGCACCAACGACTGGTACTGGCCGATCGCCGAGGAGCTGCGCATCCCGACGATGGTCCACGCCCCGATCTGGAAGCGCGAACTCGGCGAGATCGCCGCCAAGCACCCCGAGTTGAAGATCATCATCGATCACATGGGCATCATGGCCCGCTGCGTCGACGACGCGATCGGCTACTGGGTCCAGGAGACCGCCGACCTCGCCGCCCACCCGAACATCCACGTGAAGCTCTCGGCGCTCCCGGGCTACTCCACGCAGCCCTTCCCGAACAACAACATCCAGAAGTACGTACGCGAGATGGTCGACAGGATGGGGCCGCAGCGCTGCTTCTACGGCACCGACATCACGCGGCTGCTCGGCCACGGCATCACCTACACCGACACCATCGAGCAGTTCACCAAGCACTGGGACTTCACGCCCGAAGAGCTCGAATGGATCATGGGTCGAGGTATCTCCGAGGTCCTGAACTGGCCGATCGAGGGCTGAGGAACCACCGGAGATGTCACCAGAGATGTCAGAGATGCCACCGGAGATGTCATCAGAGACGCCTTCGAAGACGCCTTCAGAGGCGCCCTCGGAGAAGACCGGCACGACCGGTCCCCCGGGAGCCGACGGCGGAGACGCTCTCGTCACCGCCTTCGCCGCCGCCGGCGCCGACCACCTCTTCTGCTCGTCGGGGTCCGAGTGGGCCCCGGTGTGGGAGTCCCTCGCCCGCCGCCATCGGGACGGGCTGCCCTGTCCCGCGTACCTCGACCTGACGCACGAGACCGTCGCCGTCGGCATGGCCACCGGCTACGGTCTGCTCAGGCGCCGCCCCCAGGGCGTGCTGCTGCACGCGGCCCCCGGGCTGCTGCAGGGCTCCATGGCCGTGCACGGGGCGCTGCTCGCGGGCGTCCCCATGGTGGTGGCCTCCTCGGAGTCGACCACGTACGGCGACGGACCCGGCCAGGACCCCGGCGGCCAGTGGTACCGCAACCTCTCCATCGTGGGCGGCCCGCACGGCGTCGCCCGGCCCTTCACCAAGTGGGCCACCGAGGCCGCGAGCGTCCACACCCTGCCCACCATGATCACGCGGGCCGCGGAACTGGCCTGGCGGGCACCGGCGGGACCGGCGTACCTGAACATCCCGCTGGAGATCCTCCTTGAGGAGTGGGACGGCCGGGAGGCCCACCCCGTCGTGCCGCCGGGCTCCACCCACAGCTCGCCCGAGCAGGTCGACCAGGTCGCGCGGCTGATCCGGGAAGCCCGCAACCCGGTGATCGTGACCGAGACGGCGGGCCGTGAGGAGGGCGGCTTCGAAGCGCTGGTCGCCTTCGCCGAGGCATGGAGCCTCCCGGTCGTCGAGCCCGACTCGGCGGTCTGCGGCAACTTCCCGCGCAGCCATCCGTTGCATGCCGGCAGCGGCATCGGGCCGTGGATGGACGACGCGGACCTCATCCTCCTCGTCAACTGCCGCGCCCCCTTCTACCCGCCGTCCCGCCGCCCCTCCCGGGCACGGGTCGTCGTCATCGACGAGGTGCCGCAGCGCCCGCACGTCGTCTACCAAGTCCTGTTCGCCGACAGGTACCTGGAGGGTGAGGTGACCAACACCCTGCGCCAGCTGGCCGAGCGGGCGAAGGGCCTCGACGGGACCGCGGTGGCGATCCGTCGTACGGCACAGGAGGAACGGCACCGTTCCGAGCGGGCCGCGATCGCCGCCGCGGAGACGAAGGCCGCGGAGACGCCCGCCTCCGCCCGGACCGCCGAGGGAGGGGACCGGGGACGGTCCGACGGCGTCGACCCCGTCCTCGTCGCCGCCACCCTGCGCGAACTGCTGCACGGCCGGGACGGCATCGTCGTCGACGAGACCATCACCCACAGCCGTGTCGTCAGGCGCCACGTCCGGACCGACGCGCCCGACTCGTACTTCTACGTGCAGGGCGGACTGGGCCAGGGCATCGCGGTCGCGCTCGGCGTCAAACTCGCCGCCCGGGAGCGCCCGGTGGTCCTCACGATCGGCGACGGCGCCTTCGCGTACAACCCGGTCATCCCGTCGTACGACGCCTCGAAGACCTATGAACTGCCGCTGCTGATCGTGGTGTTCAACAACCGTGTCTACAAGTCGATGAACCTCAACCACCGCAGGTTCTACCCCGAGGGCGCGGCGGCCGAGACGGGGGAGTGGCTCGGTACCGACCTGCGCCGGCTGCCCCGACTGGCGCGGTTCGCCGAGCCGTTCGGCATGCACACCGAGACGGTCGACGCGCCGGACGCCCTCGCGCCCGCGCTCGAACGCGCCCTCAAGGCCGTGTCGGAGGGCACCACAGCCGTCGTCGACGTCCTGGTCACCCGCTGAGTCCTGCTCAGTCCCGCCGACTTCCCCCACCTCAAGGAGGCACCCGCCGCCATGACCGACACACCGACCGCCCAGCCGGGCAAGGTCCGCCTCCCCGCCGAAGCGCTGCGTACCTTCTCCGCCGCCCTCCTGGAGAAGGGCGGCCTCAGCCCGGAGCACGCGGCCACCACCGCCGACGTCTTCGTCTGGGCGGCGCTGCGCGGCGTCGACTCCCACGGCATCGCCCGCGTCCCCGCCTATCTGGAACTGCTCGCCAAGGGCGTGGCCAACGCGAACGCCGAGATCAGGATCGAGTCCAGCACGCCCGCCGCGGCCGTCCTGGACGCCGGCCGCGCCCCCGGCCCGGTGGCGCTGAGCGCCGCCGCCACCGAGGCCGTGGTACGGGCGAGGACCACCGGCATCGCCTCCGTCGGTGTGCGCGGCACCGTCCACACCGGCGCCATCGGCTACTACGTCTCGAAGATCGCCGAACAGGGCATGGTCGGACTCGGCTTCGTCGCGGGCATGCCCAACATGGGTTACCCGGGCGTCAAGGGCGCCGCCGTCGCGACCAGCCCGCTCGCCGTCGCCGTACCGGCCGCCGAGCACGCCCCGCTGCTCCTCGACATGGCCACCGCCACCATCGCCCTCGGGAAGATCCGCCAGGCCCGGGCGAGCGGGAGCCCGCTTCCGGAAGGAGCCGCCGCCACCGAGGACGGGACCCCCACCACCGATCCCGAGAAGGCGGTCATGCCGCTGCCGCTGGGCGGCGCCAAGGGGGCGGGCATGTCGCTCGCCTTCGAACTGCTCACCAGCGTGCTCGTCGGCGCGCCGATCCTCACCGCGTTCCACTCGGACGACCCGAAGGGCCGCAGGCACCGCCAGAACGCCCTGCTCATCGCACTCGACCCGGCCGCCTTCGCAGGTGCGGAGGGCTTCACCTCGGCCGTCGACGCCACACTCGGCACCCTCAAGGGGCTGCCGGCGGCGGACGGCGGTGAGGGGGTCTTCTACCCGGGCGAGCGCAGCGCGGAGGTGGCCGCCGAGCGGGGCGTACGGGGGATCCCCGTGGCGCTCGGGGTGTGGCGTGAGCTGACGGAGAACGCCGAGAGGTTCGGGATCACTCCGCCGACGCCCACGCTCACGCCGACGGCCTGACCGGACGCGCGCACCGACCTCAGGACAGGGCGCCCACATGCGCGAGCGCCTGCTTGAGCAGGGCGCCGTGGCCGCCCGGCATCTCGTTGAGGACCATGGGGGACGAGGCCTCCTGAGGGCTGAACCAGACCAGGTCGAGGGCGTCCTGGCGGGGACGGCAGTCGCCGGTCACCGGCACGATGTAGGCCAGGGACACCGCGTGCTGGCGCGGGTCGTGGAACGGCGTGTCCCCCAGCGTCGGGAAGTACTCGGCGACGGTGAAGGGCTGCAGCGAGGCCGGCACCCGGGGCAGCGCGACCGGGCCGAGGTCCTTCTCCAGGTGGCGCAGCAGGGCGTCCCTGACCCGCTCGTGGTGCAGCACCCGGCCGGAGACGAGCGCGCGGCTGACCGCCCCGCCCGACCCCATGCGGAGCAGCAGTCCGATGCTGGTCACTTCGCCGCTGTCGTCGACGCGCACCGGCACGGCCTCGACATACAGGATCGGCATGCGGGCGCGCGCCTGCTCAAGCTCGTCGTGAGGCAGCCAGCCGGGCGTGGTTTCGGTCATGTCAGACATTGGTTGATCATACTTTCAGCCTCTGGTGTCGCGAGCGTGTCGCCCGACACAGCGGGGTCCGGAGCCACGGATCTTCCGTGGCCCCGGATCTTCTGTCCGCTCGTCCCCGCCGCAATCGCGAGGTCACTCTCAAGAGGTCGGTGCGGTCACCTTCGTGGCGGTGTCGCCGTCGACGGCGGCGGCCAGCTGCGGGACCAGGCGGTCCAGCATGTAGGGCAGGCTCAGCACCGAGACGAAGGACACGGAGTTTCCGTAGTCGCTGGTCTCCTCGACGAAGACCTCGCGGCCCTGCTTCACCACGTCCAGGTCGCCGTAGAGCGCGTTCTTGTGGAGCTTGGCCTCGTCCTTCGCCTTGTCGCCGACGATCCAGACGGCGGCGTCGGTGTCCAGCAGGTCGGTGCGTTCCTTGCTGATGTTGGCACCGAACTTGTCACCGATGACCTTGTCTAGGTCCGTCGGCAGTTTGAAACCGAGGTCGGTCAGGACCCGCGAGCGCGAGTCCTGGCTGCCGAAGACGAAGATGCCCTCGTACGGCGTCGCCATCACGCCGGTGGACTCGGCGAACTCCGGGTTGTCCTTGGCGGCGGTCGCGAAGTCGGCCTCGACGCCCTTCACCAGGTCCTTCGCCGCGGACTCCTGGCCGAGCGCCTTGCCGATGATCTCGGTCTGCTGCTGCCACGGCACACCGAAGTCGTTGTACTGCTTCGGCTGGGCGACGACCGGCGCGAACTTCGAGAGGGTCGCGTACTGGTCCTTCGTGAGGCCGCCGTAGACCGCGAGGATCAGATCGGGCTTCAGCGCGGCGATCTTCTCCGTCTGCGGACCCGTGCCGGTGTCCTTCAGGACGGTCGGGGTCTTCCCGCTGCCCAGTTTGTCGGTGGCCCAGGGGCCGATGGCGCCCTTGTAGCCGCCGAGCCACTCGGTGGTCCCGACGGGCACCTTGCCGAGGGCGAGGACGGCGTCCTGGTCGGTCAGCCCGACCGTGACGATCCGCTTCGGCTCGGACTTGACGGTGGTGTCGCCGTATTTGTGGGCCAGGGTCACCGGGAAGGCGCTGTTCGCGGACGCGGACTTGTCGGCGCCCGCCGCGTCCGAGCCGGAGTCGTCGTCGGAGCCGCAGGCCGCTGCGGTGGTGAACAGGAGGAGCGCGGAGGCGAGCGCCGCGACAAGGCGTGCGCCTCTGGAGGAGCCGGGCATCAGTGGTCCTTCACGGTGGTGGTGTCAGGGCTGGTGGTGACAGGGCTTGTGGGGTCGGGGCTGTGAGGGTGCGTGGGGGTCTGTCCGGCCGTGGCGCGGGTGCCGGACCACGCCGCCCAGAGGGAGGCGTAGGGGCCGGCCGCGGCGCACAGCTCGTCGTGGGTGCCGTTCTCCACGATCCGGCCGGCGTCCATGACGACGATCCGGTCCGCGGTGGCGGCCTGGGTGAGGCGGTGCGCGACGACCAGCGCCGTGCGGCCCTCGACCGCCCGGTCGGCCGCCTGCTCCAGGAGCCGGGCGCCGGTGCTGCCCGCTTCGGCCGTGGCCTCGTCCAGCACGGCCACCGGCGGATCGGCCAGCACCAGCCGCGCCAGGGCGAGCTGCTGGACCTGGGCGGAGGTGAGGCGGTGCCCGCCGTCGCCGACGACCGTGTCCAGGCCCTCGGGCAGAGCCCCGGCCCAGTCGAGAGCGTCCACGGTGGCCAGCGCGGCACGCAGTTCGTCGTCGGTGGCACCGGCCCGCGCGAGCCGCAGATCGTCCGCCAGCGGTCCGGCGAAGACATGCGTCTCCTGGGTGACCAGCGCGACCGGCAGTCCCTCCCGGGGTACGCCGTCGTCGGTCGTCACGCGTACCGAGCCGGACGTCGGCCGGTGCACGCCCGCGATGAGTTTGGCCAGCGTGGTCTTGCCTGCGCCGCTCACACCGACCAGGGCGACCCGCTCACCCGCCCGGAGCGTGAGGTCGACGTCGTGCAGGACGGGGCGGCCGGGCTCGTAGGCGTGGTGGATGCCTGTCACGGTGACGGTGCCGTGCGCGTCCGAGGGCCCGGAGAGGGACGGTTCGGACGGGGCCGGCCCGTTCGGGGACGGCTCGGGCGTCGGCTCGTCGGCGACCCCGACCAGGCGGGCGAGCGCGGCCGTCGCCGACTGCGCGTCGTCGAGGAGGACGAGCGCCTGGTTGACCGGCGAGAACAGACTGTGGAAGTAGAGCGCGGCGGCCGTGGCCGTACCGATGGAAACCGATCCGCCGCGCACGAGCAGGAACCCGGTGACGAGGACCGCCGCGAGTCCGGCGTACTCCGCCACGTGCAGCCGGTTGTAGAAGTTCAGCACCAGCCGTACCCCGCGCAGGGTCAGCTCGACCGCCGCCGACGAACGCCGGGTCACCCGCGCGGTGTGCTCCTCCTCAAGCCGGAACGCCCGTACGGTCCCGGCGCCCGCGATCGTGTCCAGCAGCTGCTGCTGCTGGGACCCGGTGGCGATCCGCTGCTCGGCGTAGAGCGGCACGGCGTTGCGTACGTACCAGCGGGCCGTGGACGCCTGGACGGGCACCGCGATGAGTGCCGCGAGGAAGAACCGCCAGTCCAGCGCGGCCATCGCGGCCAGGGTGAGCACGATGGCCAGCAGGGAGCGGGCCAGTTCGGGCAGGGCCGAGCGCACCGCCTCGCCCACCACCGAGACGTCCCGGGTGACCCGCGCGGTGAGGTCGCCCGCTCCCGCCTTCTCCACCTGCTCCAGGGGCAGTCGCAGGGCCTTCTCGACGAACCGCTCACGCAGTTGTGCGAGGGCGGTCTCGCCGAGCCGGGCCACAAGTGACAGGCCCAGCACGGTCGTTCCGCCCTGCGCGAGGGCGACCAGCACCAGCAGGACGGCCGGCAGGGTGATGCTCCCCGGCGGGCGGTGGTCGGCGACGAGGTCCACGATGCGGCCGAGCAGCGGCTGGACCAGCAGACCGACGGCGGTGGCCACGACCATCATGGCGAAGCCGCCGAGGGCCAGGCGGCGGTGCGGGCGTATCAGTTCGCGTACGGCCGCACGGGTACGGGCCTGGGTCGCGGTGGGCAGCAGCTCCCGGCCCGCTGTGGTGGCGGTGCCACGCAGGTCACCGACGGTCTCGCTCATGCCAACACCGCAGCTCGGTAGGTCTCATGACGGGCGATCAGGTGCGCGTGCGAGGCCGTGTCGGTGACCCGTCCGTCGTCGAGCAGCACCACCCGGTCGGTCACGGACAGCAGTGCGGGGCTGGTGGTCACCAGGACCGTGGTGCGGCCCTTGCGGACCTCGCGCAGGCCGGTCGCGATGCCCGCCTCGGTCACGGCGTCGACCGCCGTGGTCGGATCGTGGACCACCAGGACGGGCCGGTCGGCCGCCAACGCGCGGGCGAGCGCCACCCGTTGGCGCTGTCCGCCGGAGAGCGAGCGGCCGCGCTCGCTGACCGCGGTGTCCTCGCCCTCGGGCAGGGTCTGCGCGACCTGGGCCACCCCGGCCGCCGTCATGGCGGGTTCGGGGTCGCCGGACTCGGGCGCGGCGGCCGTGACGTTGTCGCGGACGGTCCCTTCGAAGAGGTCCGCGTCGTGCTCGGCGACCAGCAGGGCCGTACGCATCTCGGCGGGGTCCAGGTCCCGCAGGGAGACGCCGTCCAGTTCCACCGTGCCCTGGTCGGGGTCGGCGCGCCGGGCCAGGCAGCGCAGCAGGTCGGTGGCGTGGGCGGGGTCGGTCGCGACCACGCCGAGCAGTTCGCCGGGCGCGATGTCCAGGTCCACCTCGCGCAGCCCGCCGTGGCTGACGCCGGTCAGCCGCAGCGCGCCGCGCACCTGGGTGGGCAGGCTCAGGGCGCCGGCCGTGACGGCGTGCGGGGTCGCCAGGACCTCCGCGACCCGGCCGGCCGAGGCCCGGCCCTGGGCGAGTTCGGCGTTGACCCAGGCGAGTACTTCGAGGGGGCCGACGAGGAAGAGCGCGAGCCCGACGGCCGACACCAACTGGCCCAGGCTGATGCTTCCTTCGGCGGCCAGCCGTCCACCGACCAGCGCGACCACGGCGATCAGACAGCCGGTCAGGGCCAGCACCATGCCGCTCTGGAAGGCCTGCGCGCGGGCCGCCTTCAGCGTGGCCGCCAGGGAGTCACGGCTGGTGGTCCGGTAGCGGTCGATGGCCGCCGACTCGCCGCCGATGCCCTTGAGGATCCGGAGGCCGGCCACCAGGTCGGCGGCGACCGCGGAGGCGTGTGCCGCGCGCTCCTGCTCGGCCTCGCTGCGGGTCTCCAGGGGCTTGCTCAGCAGATGCCCGAGCCAGAGCAGCACGGGTGTGCCCAGCAGGACGACAAGACCGAGCAGGACCGAGGTACGCAGTAGGACGAAGGCGCAGGTGAGGATGCCGGCCAGGGACGCGATCCCGTACATCACGGCCGTGTTGACGCCGCCGACGCGCTTGGCGTCCTCGGTCGCGGTGTTGGCGAGCGCTCCGGGCAGCCGCCCGTCCTCGGCGCCACCGCCGGGGTGCAGCACCCGTCGTACGAGGGCGATGCGCAGGGAGTGTTCGGAGCGGACCGCGGACCGGTCGCCGGCCCAGGCGCCGAAGCGGAACGACAGCGCCAGAGCGGCGTAGACCACGGCGAGGACGCCGAGCCACAGGAGGAGGGCGCCGGTGTCGGAGCCGGTGACGGCCCGGTCGATCACCACGCCGATCAGCACCGGAACCAGGGCTTCACCGACCTGGTGTCCGGAAGCGAGCAGCGCGCCGAGACCGACGTCCCGGCGTTGCTCCCTGACCGACTCCCGCAGGACGTCACGTCCTGACGGATATGTAGGACTCACCCGCAACCCCTCCGGGATCGGACGAAGAAAACTTAGGTGAGGCTACTCTAAGTTGCTGACCATGGCATTGCCCAGGGCGGGCCCCGTGAGTGCGGGTGCGGGCCCCGCGCGCCGAAGCGGCCCGCGCGGGCCGCTCTCGTCGGGCACCCCGGTGGGACACCCGCGCGGGCGTGGCGGCACGAACCCGTGCCGCCGCACCCGCGTACGGGCGTGCGGGCCCCTCAGCCGGCCGGCACCGCCAAGTCGGCCGCGCGGTGGGCGATCAGGGACTCCAGGATCTCGCCGGACCGCACCGCCGTGGTGGACAGCAGGGTCGAGGTGAGGCCGTGCGTGTGCTCGGTCGCACCCTGCAGATAGATCCCCGCGCTGACGTCGGGAGTGAGTTCGACGCGGTGGTCGCGCCCGACGCGTACGGCGTCCTTGTCGTCCCGCAGGCAGAGTTTCGCGGTTCGGCCCAGCAGGGTGTCGAGGTCTCTGGGGCGGTAGCCCGTCGCGTGGACCAGCAGGTCCGCGGAGAGCACCTCCCGTTCCCCGGTGGGGAGATACTCGACGGTGACCTCCAAGTGGTCGTCGAAGCTGCGTACGTCCCGGATGCGGGACACGTTGCGCAGTTGCAGCCGCTCACGGCCCTGGACCTTCTCGCGGTACATCGTCGCGTACAGCGACTCGATGAGATCCATGTCGACCACCGAGTAGTTGGTGCTGCGGTGGTAGTCGACCAGGGACTGTTTCACCTCCGGCGTGGACCGGAAGTAGACGTCCACGGCCTCCGGGTCGAAGATCCGGTTGGCGAACGGGCTGTCGTCGGCGGGCGTGTACCCGTACTTGGCGAAGATCGCGCAGATCTCCGCCTCGGGGAAGGAACCGTGCAGGTAGTCGAGCGCCTCGGCGGCGCTCTGGCCCGCCCCGAGCACCAGGACGCGGCCCACCGGCTGCCCGGACTCGTTCAGCTCACGGACGCGCGGCACGAGCTGGCTGTTGTGCCAGATGCGGTCCGACAGGGCCGTGTCCGGCGGCAGATGCGGCTCCAGGCCGACGGCCACCGAGATGTTCCGGGCCCGTCGCGTGATGGTCCGCCCGGGTTCACCGGGCACGCTGCTGACGACGTCCAGCCAGCGGATCTCCCCGTCGGGGCCGGTCACCGGCTCGACGGACACGACCTCGTCCGAGTAGTCGACGAGGTGCGCCACCCGGGCGGCGGCCCACTCGAAGTACTCGTGGAACTCGATCCGCAGGGGGAACAGTGTCTTGGCGTTGAGGAAGTCCACCATCCTGCCCCGCTCCCGCAGGAAACACAGGAAGCTGAAGTCGCTGGTCGGGTTGCGCATGGTGACCAGGTCCTTGAGAAAGGAGACCTGCATCGTGGCGTCTTCGATGAGCATTCCCCGGTGCCAGCCGAACGACGGCTGGCGCTCCAGGAATCCCGCGCGGATCCGGTTCTCCGGAGCGGCTTGGGCGTTGTGTTCCTCAACCGCGATGGCCAGCGCGAGATTTGACGGCCCAAACCCTATACCGAGCACGTCAAGGACGGCGTCCGGTTCGTCGTGCAGTGCGTTCACCGCAACTTTTCCTTCCCCTAGGCGCCACTGATGGTAAATAAGGTTAGCCTTACCTTGCAATGGTGTGTCCTAAGAGAGGATCGACTATGCGGGTCGTCATGTTCGGCTACCAGACCTGGGGGCATCGCACCCTTCAGGCTCTGTTGGACTCCGACCACGAGGTGGTCCTGGCCGTGACCCACCCCAAGAGCGACCACGTGTACGAGAAGATCTGGGACGACTCGGTGGCCGACCTGGCCGAGAAGCACGGCGTACCGGTGCTGCTGCGCAACCGGCCCGACGACCCCGAGCTCCTCGCCGCGCTGAAGGACGCGGAGCCGGACCTGATCGTCGCGAACAACTGGCGCACGGTGCTGCCTCCGGAGGTCTTCGACCTGCCGCCCCACGGCACGCTCAACATCCACGACTCGCTGCTCCCGGCCTACGCGGGCTTCTCCCCGCTGATCTGGGCGCTGATCAACGGCGAGCGGGAGGTCGGTGTCACCGCGCACCGGATGAACGCCGAACTCGACGCCGGTGACGTCCTGCTGCAGCGCGCTGTGCCGGTCGGCGCGGCGGACACCGTCGCCGACCTGTTCCACCGCACGGTCGACCTGATCGGCCCGGTCGTGAACGAGTCGCTCGACCTCATCGCCTCGGGCCGCGCCCAGTGGATACCGCAGGACCGCAGCCGGGCCAGCTTCTTCCACAAGCGGTCCCTGGAGGACAGCCGGATCGACTGGACGTGGCCGGCCGAGGACATCGAGCGGCTGGTACGGGCCCAGTGCGACCCGTACCCGAACGCCTTCACGCACCACCGCGGGCAGCGGATCCGGATCGTCGAGTCCGCGGTCTCGGAGGGCCGTTACGGCGGCACCCCGGGGCGGATCTTCATCCGGGAGGGCGACGGAGTGGTCATCGTCGCCGGTACCGAGGCGAGGAACGGCCGGCTGCGCGGGCTGGTCGTCAAGCGTGTCCGCACCGAGGACGGGACGGAGCACGCGGCGACGGACTATTTCCGCACGATGGGCGGCTACCTGACCGCTCGCCCGTGAGCGCCAGGGCAGTGAGCACCACGGTGGTGAGCACCACGGCAGAGGCCGACTCGGCTCTGACGGACCTGGCCATGACGGACGCGGTGACCGATGTCGCCGCGTCCGTCGGTCTCGCCGAGCGTCTCGTGGCGCTGGAGCCCCTGCGCGGACACACCGTCGTCGTCAAGTACGGCGGCCACGCGATGACCGACGACACGCTCCGGCGGGCCTTCGCACAGGACGTCCTGACCCTGTACAGGGCGGGCGTCCGGCCGGTCGTGGTGCACGGCGGCGGTCCGCAGATCGCCGCCCACCTGGACCGCCTCGGGCTCAAGTCCGACTTCCTCGACGGGCTTCGGGTCACCACCCCCGAGACCATGGAGGTCGTACGGATGGTGCTGTCCGGCAAGGTCCAGAAAGACCTGGTCGGACTGCTCAACGAGCACGGGCCGCACGCGGTCGGCCTCAGCGGCGAGGACGGGCACACCCTCACCGCCGTCAAGCGGTACGCCGAAGTGGCCGGTGAGCGCGTGGACATCGGGCTGGTCGGTGATGTCGCACGGGTCAACACCGCTGTCGTGCGACTGTTGTTGGAGGGCGGCCACATCCCGGTGATCTCCTCCGTCGGCCGGGGCGAGGACGGGCAGGTCTACAACGTCAACGCGGACACGGCCGCCGGTGCGGTGGCTGTCGCGTTGGGGACGCGGGTTCTGGTCGTTCTGACCGATGTGCCCGGGCTGTATGCCGACTGGCCCCGCTCCGATCGGGTCGTCGACCGGATCGGAGCGGGGGAGTTGGAGCGGGTGCTGCCCGCGTTGAACGGCGGTATGGGGCCGAAGATGGAGGCGTGTCTGCGGGCCGTTCGGGGCGGGGTGGGCGTTGCCCGGGTTCTTGACGGGCGGGCGCCGCATGCCCTGCTTGACGGGCTGGTCGGCGCCGCCGGATCCGGCACGACGATCGTGCCGGACCCGGCGGCCTCCGCGTCGTCCGTGCCTTCCGCGCCCTCCGCGTCCTCGGTGACGGCGGCGCATCCGGTGGCCCGGTGAGCTGAGACGCACGTGGTGCCCGGCCGGGAAGCCTTCCCGGCCGGGCACCACGTGTTCGGGTCTTGAACGCGTTCCGGCGGTCACACTTCAGAGGGTGTCGCCGGCGGCTCCGTCAGCCGTCGCTGGTCGTCACCTTCACCTCGTCGACGACCAGTTGCTGCGGGAAGCTGGTCGAACCGTCGGGGTCGCCGGGCCAGTAGCCGCCGACAGCGAGGTTGAGGATCAGGAAGAACGGCTTGTCGAAGACCCAGGTGTTTCCGTTCAGGTCGGCCGGCGTGCGGGTCTGGTAGACGGTGCCGTCCACGGACCAGGTGATCCTGTCAGGTGCCCAGTCCACCGCGAAGGTGTGGAAGGCGTCCGCGAACGCCTGGCCGTTCGGCAGCGAGTAGCCCGCGCCTATGCCGCCGGAGCCGGAGTAGCCGGGGCCGTGCAGGGTGCCGTGCACGGTTCCTGGTTCGAAGCCGACGTTCTCCATGATGTCGATCTCACCGGAGTTGGGCCAGCCGACGTCGCCGATGTCCTGGCCGAGCATCCAGAACGCGGGCCAGATGCCCTGGCCGCGCGGGATCTTCATCCGCGCCTCGACGTGCCCGTACGTGGCGGTGAACTTGCCGGAGGTGTTGAGCCGCGCCGAGGTGTACTCGCACGACCCGTACCAGCACTGGTAGTTGGCAGGATTCTCACGGCGGGCCTCGATGACCAGGTGGCCCTGGCCGTCGAGCTTCGCGTTGTTGTTGCCCGCCGTGTAGTACTGGCGCTCGTGGTTGTTGACGTTGTCGCCGGTCTCGACCTGCCACTTGCCCTGGTCGACACCGGAACCGGCGGCCCCGTCGAAGGTGTCGGAGAACGTCACGGCCTGGGCCGCCCGCGGAGTGGGGTCCGCATGGGCGGCGGGGGCGACGGACGCGGCCGCGACGAGGGCGGCGGGCAGCGCTGCGAGAAGGCATTTGCGGAGCAGACGTGGGGAAGCCACGACTCTCCCTTCCGTAGGGCGTCCCTGTGCGGGGGCGCGCCCACTGAGGTGGGGGGAAATGCTTCGCCTCTCGTTCTAAGAAGTGAACGAGAGCAGTGTCAAGACACAGGTACGGACCTTCCGTCCCCCCAGCCTCATCTGCCTCTTACGGTCACTGTTCGGCCATACGATGCACACAAGGCGACGTACACAAGGCGACGCACGCGGCACCCCACGCCCGCGGCCCCACGTACGCGGCACCACGTGAGCAAGTCCCGTGCGGGCGAACCTAGTCGGCCGCGTGCACCGCCGCCGCTTCCAGGGCCGGACCCCCGTGGTGGCGGCCCATCGGGATGACCAGGGGGGTGCCGCTGACCGGGTCCGGTGTGATGCGGCAGGTCAGGTCGAAGACGTCCTCGACCGTCTCGGCGGTGATGACCTCGGCCGGGCTCCCCTCGGCGACGATCTTCCCGGACTTCATGGCGACGACGTGATCGGCGTACCGGCAGGCCTGGTTGAGGTCGTGGAGCACCATCACGACCGTGCGGTTCTCGCGGCGGTTGAGGTCGGTGACCAGGTCCAGGACGTCGATCTGATGGGCCAGGTCGAGATACGTCGTCGGCTCGTCGAGGAGCAGGACGGGCGTGCCCTGGGCGACCGCCATGGCGATCCAGGCGCGCTGCCGCTGGCCGCCGGAGAGCTCGTCCACGGGCCGGTCGGCGAGGTCGGTCATGTTGGTGGCGGCCAGCGCCTGGTGCACCGCCTGCTCGTCCGCCTTCGACCACTGCCGCCACCAGGTCTGGTGCGGTGAACGCCCGCGGTTGACCAGGTCGATGACGGTCAGCCCCTCGGGCGCCACCGGGCTCTGCGGCAGGATGCCCAGACGCTGGGCCAGCTCCCTGCTCGGGATGGACTGGAGCGCCCGGCCGTCGAGGTGGACGGCGCCCTCCTTGGGCGCCAGCAGCCGGGCGAGAGCCCGCAACAGGGTGGACTTCCCGCAGGCGTTGGCGCCGACGATGGCCGTGATGCGGCCGGGCGGGATCGCCAGGTCGAGGCCGTCGACCACCAGACGGTTGTCGTACGCCAGCCGCAGACCGCTCGCCCGCAGGTCGGGGTCGGGGTCGGTCGGTGACAGGGGGCCGGGGGACACGGCGCCGTCCGACGCGCGGTCGGTCGACAGGGGATCAGCCGACATGGGATCAACCTCCTGAGCCCGCGCGGTTGGCGCGGACGAGCAGCCAGAGCAGGATCGGCGCGCCGAGCACACCGGTGACGATGCCGACCGGCAGTTCCGTGCCGGAGACGAGGGTACGGGCGATGAGGTCGCCGCCCAGCACGACGAGCGCCCCGGTGAGCCCCGAGGCGACGGTGGGCGGCCAGGCCGTGCCGGCCAGCCGTTGGGCGATCTGCGGGGCGGCGAGTGCCACGAAGGCCACCGGACCCGCGGACGCGGTGGCGAAGGCGATCAGGCCGACACCGGTGAGCAGGATGGCCAGGCGTACGGGCTGGACGCGCGTACCGAGGCCGGTGGCCACGTCGTCACCGAGCTGGAGGGTCCGCAGCAGACGGCCGAGCAGGAGAGCCGTCGGCAGGAGCACGGCCAACGCGACGGCGAGCGGGCCCACTTGGTCCCAGGTGCGGCCGTTGAGGTTGCCGACCAGCCAGCCGAGGGCGGCCTGCGCCTGGAAGCGTCCGCCCTTGGCCACCAGATAGTCCGTGGCACTCGTGCAGATCCAGGCCACGCCGATGCCGACCAGGATGATGCGGTATCCGGTGGTGCCGCGCCGCCAGGCCAGGGCGTACACGGTGAGGGCCGTGACCAGGGCGCCGAGCAGACCGAGGGCCTGGGTGCCGAGGCCGCCGTCCCAGCCGAGGACGATGCCCGCGACCACGGCGGTGCCCGCGCCCTGGGTGAGGCCGATCATGTCGGGGCTGGCCAGCGGATTGCGCGTCATGGTCTGGAACAGCGCTCCGGAGACCCCGAAGGCGATTCCGGCGAGCAGTCCGACCAGGGCGCGGGGCAGGCGCAGCTCCTCCACCACGAGGACGGTGCCGGGGTCGCCGGAGCCCACCAGGGCCCGTACGACGTCGGTGAAACCGATCGGGTAGTCGCCGGTCGTCAGGCCCCAGCAGAACAGGACGAAGGTACCCGCGGCGAGCACCACGGACAGGGCGACCAGCCGGGGGCGGAAGACACCCGAGACGGGCAGGAGGGCCGGCCGGTAGGTGCGGTAGCGGGCCGACCCGGCCGAACTGCTCCTGCCTGAAAGTGACGTGGGGCCGGTGGGGGACTTGAGGGTGGACTTCGGGTTCGGCATGCTCACACCTCCGCCAGATTGCGCCGACGGACCATGGCGATGAAGAACGGACCGCCGATGAAGGCGACCAGGACACCCGCCTGGATCTCGGTGGGCCGTGCCACCAGGCGTCCGAGGATGTCCGCGGCGAGCAGCAGGACGGGGGCGAGCACGGCCGACAGGGGCAGCAGCCAGCGCTGGTCGGGGCCGACGCCCGCCGACTGGGCGAGCACGCGGGCGACATGGGGGACCACCAGGCCGATGAAGACGACCGGGCCGATGACCGCGACCGCGCCACCCGTCAGCAGGGTGATCGCCGCGACACCGGCCAGCCGGACCAGGCCGAGGCGCCGGCCGAGCGAGGCCGCCACGTCGTCGCCCAGGGCCATGCTGTTGAGGGCGGGGGCGCAGGCCAGCGCCAGCACCGCGCCGACGACGAGGAAGGGCAGGACCCGCCACACCATGCCGCCGTCCACGTCGGCGAGCGTCCCGGCGGACCAGAACCGGTACTTGTTGAGCGCGTCCACGTCGGTGAGCACGATGGCCTGCGTGAACGACCACAGCATCGAGGTGACCGCGATGCCCGCGAGCGCCAGCTTCACGGGGGTCATCCCGGACCGCCCGAGACCGCCCAGCAGATAGACGGCCACGGTGGCGATCAGGGCTCCGGCGAACGCGAACCACACATAGCCGTAGAGCGAGTTGACCCCGAGCACGCCGACGGCGAGCACGATGGCGAAGGAGGCACCGGCGCTGACCCCCAGCACTCCGGGGTCGGCGAGCGGATTGCGGGTCAGGGCCTGCATCAGCGCCCCGGCCAGCCCGAGGGCCGCACCCGCGGTGAGTCCGAGGGCGGTGCGCGGCATGCGCGCCGACCAGACGACGTTGTCGACGAAGCGGCTCGGCGCCTCGCCGAACAGCGCCGAGATCACCTGGTCCGGCGGGATGTTGGCCGCGCCGAGCGCCAGTGACAGCAGACAGAGGACGGCCAGGACGGTACCCAGCAGTGTCACGAGAAGGACAGGGCGCACTCTCTTGCCCGTCACCTTGCGGTCTCCAACGGCCAGCTCCCTTAGGTTAGGCAGGCCTTGATCGTAGTGCGGGGGACGAGGTCCGCAGAGACTGGGCCTTTTGGTTAGGTAATCCTTACCTTAGTATGACCTGCGGTCCTCCGGCTGAGCCGGTTCCGCACACTCTGGAGGCACGGTCAGCTGTGTCCGGTTTCGAATCGCGTGTGTCCGGTGTCGATGAGGTCGACGTGACGGCGTACTGGCGTCGTCGGCTCGACCCCCTCCCTCAGGAGGCGGTCCTCCCGGTCGACTTCCCGTACCCGCTCAAGCCAGGCGGCGAGCCGCGCACCATCAGCCGCACGCTGGACGCGACGGCCGACGAGGTCACCCTCCTGTCCGCGTTCGTGGCGCTGCTGCACCGCTACGGCGGCGCGCAGGACATCACCGTCGGGTACGGCGGACTGCCCGTCCGGGTGGCTCTCGACGGCGGGACCGGATTCGCCGAACTGGTCCGGCGCGTCCGTGAGGCCTGCGAGGCGGCCGAGGCCCACCGTGTCGAACCGGCCGCACTGGTCACCCAGTTGAGGCCCGAACCCACCCGGGGCGGCGGCCTGCTGTTCAACACGGCCTTCGGGCCGGTGTCCGGCGGCGCCTCCGGCGGCTCGCTCGACCTCGCGCTCGAAGTCCACGCCGGTGAGGTCCGGGTGACGTACCGGCAGGACCTCTTCCGGGACGGGACCGCACTGCGCGCCGCGGGCCACTACGCCACCCTGCTGGCCGACGCGATCGCCCGGCCGAACGCCCCGATCGGCGAACTCGACCTGCTGGACGCCGAAGAACGGCACCGGGTTCTGGAGGAGTGGAACGACACCGACCACGACGTCCCCCCGCGGACCTGGCCCGAGATGTTCGCGGAGCAGGTACGGCAGCGGCCCGACGAGATCGCCCTGGTCTTCGAGGACACCCGGCTGACCTACGCCGAACTGGACGAACGGGCCGACCGGCTGGCCCACGCCCTGATCGCGCGCGGCGCCGGACCCGAGCGCGTGGTGGCCCTCGCGGTGCCCCGCTCGGCCGAACTGATCGTCGCCGAGGTCGCCGTACTGAAGTCCGGCGCCGCCTATCTGCCGGTGGACACCGACTATCCGGCCGACCGCATCTCCTACATGCTGGCCGACGCCCGCCCCGCCTGCCTGCTCACCACCTCCGGGGTCGCGGCGGACATCCCGCCGTGCGAGGGCATGGACGTCGTGGTGCTGGACGCGCCGGACACCCTACGGGAGCCGGCGTCGCGGCAGCCGCACGAACCCGCCCGCTCCCTCTCCGTCGAGAACGCCGCCTACGTCATCTACACCTCCGGTTCCACCGGCCGTCCCAAGGGTGTGGTGCTCTCCCACGCGGGCGTCGCCAAACTGGTCGCCACGCAGACCGAACGGTTCGGTATCGGACCGCACAGCCGGGTCCTGCAGTTCGCCTCGCCGAGCTTCGACGTCGCGTTCTGGGATCTGTGCCTCGGTCTGCTCTCCGGCGGCCGACTCGTGGTCGTACCGGCCGAGTTGAGGGTGCCCGGCGCACCGCTCGCCGACTACGCGCACGCCAACGGCATCACCTTCATGATCCTCCCGCCGGCACTGCTCGCCGCGATGCCCGAGGACGTCGAACTGCCGCCCGCCACACTGCTCGCGGGGACCGAGCGCGTCTCGCCCGAACTGGTCGGCCGGTACGCGCGCGGCCGGATGATGTTCAACGCGTACGGCCCCACCGAGGCGACCACCAACTCCACCCTCGGCCTGTGCGACCCCGACACCCCCGCCGGCACGATCGTGCCGATCGGTGTCCCCGACCCCGGCACCCGCGCCTATGTGCTCGACGCCCGGCTCCGGCCCGTACCGGCCGGTGTGCCCGGCGAGTTGTACCTCGGCGGCGCCGGTCTCGCCCGCGGCTATCTGGGCAGGCCCGACCTGACGGCCGAGCGGTTCGTCGCCGACCCGTTCGGCCCGCCCGGCGAACGGCTGTACCGCACCGGCGACCTGGTGCGCTGGAAGGCCGACGGCAGGCTGGAGTTCCTCGGCCGCGCCGACTCGCAGGTGAAGATCCGCGGCTTCCGCATCGAACCCGGCGAGATCGAGTCCGTGCTGCGCGCCCACCCGGCCGTGGAGCAGGCGGCGGTCCTGGTCCGCGAGGACCGCCCGGGCGACCGCAGGCTCGCCGCCTACGTGGTTCCCTCGCTGGACGCGGACCGGGACTTCGGCGAGCAGGTCAAGGAGTGGAAGGACCTGCACGAACTGCTCTACGCGGCGGCGGGATCCGAAGGGCGGCGGGAGGAGTCCGCCGGCCGGGACGGCAGTTCCGCGGGCCGCCGTGACGTGTCCGCGGGCTTCCGGGAGAACTTCGCCGGCTGGAACAGCATGTACGACGGGCTGCCCATCCCCGTGCCGGAGATGCGGGAGTGGCGCGAGGCGACCGTCGCCCGCATCGAGGAACTCACCCCGCGCCGTGTGCTGGAGATCGGCGTAGGCAGCGGCCTGATCCTCTCCAGGATCGCCCCCGGCTGCGAGACGTACTGGGGCACCGACCTCTCCGAGGAGGCGGTACGGGCCCTGCGCGCCCAGGTCGACGCGGTGCCGGAGCTTGCCGACCGGGTGCACCTGAGCGCCCGGCCCGCGCATGACACCTCCGGGCTGCCCCGGGCCTACTTCGACACGGTCGTCCTCAACTCCGTCGCCCAGTACTTCCCCGGCGCCGACTACCTCACCGATGTCATCGGCACCGCCGCCGAGCTACTGGCCCCGGGGGGACGGCTGTTCGTCGGCGACGTGCGCAACGCCCGTCTGCTGCACTGCCTTCGGGCCGCCGTGGAGACGCGCCGCGCGGCCGACCCCGAGGACAAGCAGACACTGCGGGCAGCCGTGGAACGGTCGGTCGCCTGGGAGGGCGAACTGCTCCTCGACCCCGACTACTTCGCGTCCCTCGACGGCTTCGACGTCGACATCCGGGTCAAGCGGGGCGGCCATCACAACGAGCTGACCCGGTACCGCTACGACGCGGTGCTGCGCAAGCGCACCGAGGACACGGCAACGGCCGGTGAGCCGACGCCGCCGGCCGGCCCGCCGACGATCGGTTCGACGTCGGCCGGTTCGACGTCGGTCGTCGGCGACGAGATCGCATGGGCGGACCTGGGCGTCCCGCGCACCCCCGCGCACCCTGCCGCGGACAGCCCCGGGCACGGCCCCGCGGACGGCCCCCGGGTCCTGGCGGACGGCCCACGAGGCCTGGACGCCCTCGACGCCTTGCTCACCACGCGTGGCGTGACGTCCGCCGGGCGTCCGGCCCCGCTCCGGGTCACCGGTCTGCCCAATGCCCGTCTCGCCGAGGACCTGGCCGCCCTGTCCGCGCTCGACGACAGCAGCCGCACCACGTCCCCCGCCGACGCGCCGGACCCGGAGGACCTGCACGCCCTCGCTGCCCGGCACGGCCTGCGGGCCGCCGTCACCTGGAACGGGGTCGCCGACGACGGCAGCCTCGACGTGGTCTTCGGCCCCGCCGGCTCCGGGCCGGACGCGGCGGTCCCGCTCTACCGCCCGTCCGGAGCCGTCCCGCACGCCAACCGCCCCGCGCCCTTCCGTGACGTGAACTCCTTGATGAAGGCGCTGCGTTCGTACGCGGCAGAGCAGCTCCCGGAGTACATGGTCCCGTCCGCCGTCGTCCCCCTGGGCCACCTCCCGGTCACCCCCAGCGGCAAGCTCGACGGCGCCGCGCTCCCTGTACCCGACTACGGGGCCCTCAGCTCCGGCCGCGCGCCGCGCGACGCCCGCGAGGAAGTGCTGTGCGCGGCCTACGCCGAGGTGCTCGGCCTGCGGTCGGCGACCATCGACGACGACTTCTTCGCCCTGGGCGGCGACAGCATCACCGCCATCCAGCTGCTCATCCACGCCCGCAGGGCCGGGCTCAGGCTCAGCTCCCGCGATGTCTTCCGGCATCGCACGGTGGCGGCCCTCGCCGAGGCCGCCGGTGTGCGCACCGACACGGGAACCGGTACGGGGAGCGACGCTGGGACCGGCGCGGGGATCTCCGCCGAGCAGACCCCGCTCGTCCTGCTCACCGAGGCCGAACTCGCCGAGATCCAGGGCGACCACCCGGTCACCGTGCAGGAACTGCTGCCGTTGAGCCCCCTCCAGGAGGGCTTCTACTTCCACGCCCTCGTCGACGGCGCCGACCGCGACGCCTACGTGGTCCAGCAGGCCCTCGAACTGTCCGGGCCGGTCGACGCCGAAGCCCTGCGCCGGGCCGCCCAGCGCGTCCTCGACCGGCACGCCCCGCTGCGGGCCTGCTTCCGCCCGCTCCCCGACGGGCGCCCCGTGCAGATCATCGCCGAAGGGCTCGAACTGCCCTGGCGTGAGGTGGACCTGTCGGCGGACGACGGCCGGGCCTCCGAGAACGGTCTGCGGCCGGTCGCCGAGGCGGTCGCCGCCGAGGAGCGCGCCCGCCGCTTCGACCTCGCCCGTCCGCCCCTGCTGCGGTGCGCGTTCATCAGGCTCAGCGACGACCGCGCCCGCCTGCTGCTGACGTTCCACCACAGCGTCGCCGACGGCTGGTCCCTGCCGGTCCTGCACCGCGAGCTGCTGGCCTCCTACGGCGAGAACCCGGCCCCGCTGCCCGAGGTCGCCCCGTACCGCTCGTACCTGCGCGGCCTGGCAGCGGCCGACCGTGACGCGGCCCGCGCGACCTGGCGTGACGCGCTCGCCGGGATCGAGGAGCCCACCCGCCTCGTCGAGACACCCGCCGACGGCGCCCCGATCACGCCCGCGCAGATCCGCGTCGAGCTGTCCGAGCAGGTCACCGCCCGGCTGTCGGCCCGCGCCCGCGAGCTCGGCGTGACGCTGGGGACGGTCGTCCAGGGCGCCTGGGGCCTGCTGATCGGACGGCTGACCGCCCGCCAGGACGTGGTGTTCGGCACCACCGTCTCCGGCCGGGACGCCGAGGTCGAGGGCATCGAGTCCATGGTCGGCCTGTTCATCAACACCCTGCCCACGCGCTTTCGTTGGGAGCCGTCGGACACCCTCGCCGGTCTCCTCGGACGGCTCCAGGACGAGCAGGCCGCTCTGCTGGACCACCAGCATCTCGGTCTCGCCGAGATCCAGCGGGCCGCCGGACTCGCGGGCGGCGGCGAACTCTTCGACACCCTGGTCGTCTTCGAGAACTACCCGGCCGCCACCGGCCTCGCCGACCCCTCCGGCCGCGTCCGGGTCACGGGTCACGAGTTCCATGACGCCGTCCACTACCCGCTCGCCCTGATCGTGAAGCCGGGCCGCCGTCTCGACCTGCGGCTGAAGCACCACGCCCAGCGGCTCGACGCCCAGGCCGTGCGTGGCATCGCCGACCGCCTCACCCGGATCCTGCACGCCCTGGCCGCGGACCCCGGGCAGCCGGTCGCCGCCCTGGAACTGCTCTCGGCGGCGGAGCTGTCCCACGCCCACCCGGCCGGTGACCGCCGCCGGGTGCCCGCGACCACCCTTGCCGCCGCCTTCGAGGCGCAGGCCGCCCGCACCCCGCGTGCCACGGCGGTGGTGTACGAGGACGAGACCCTCACCTACGAGGAACTAGACGCCCGCGCCGCGGAGCTGGCGCGCGGGATCCGCACCCGCTCGGGAGGTGCCGGGCCCGGCACGATCGTCGCGGTCGCCGTACCGCGCTCCGCCGCCCTCATGGTCGCCCTGCTCGGTGTGCTCAAGTCCGGGGCCGCCTACCTCCCGGTCGACGTGGACTACCCGGCCGACCGGGTGACCCACATGCTCACCGACTCCGGGGCGACGACGGTCGTCACGACCGCGGACACCGCCCACCGCCTGCCCGAGGTCCCGGGCCTCACCCACCTGCTGGTGGACGCCGACGTCGTCGTCGCCGCCGACGGCTCGCTCGGCGAGGGCTACGAGCATCCCGAGCCCACCCGTACCCCCGTTGCCGACCCCGTCGCGGCAGACCCCGACGACCCCGCCTACCTGATCTACACCTCCGGTTCCACCGGCCTCCCCAAGGGTGTCGTCGTCACCCACCGCTCCATCGTCAACCGGCTGGCCTGGATGCAGGGCGAGTACGGACTGACCGCCGACGACCGGGTGCTGCAGAAGACCCCGGCCAGCTTCGACGTCAGCGTCTGGGAGTTCTTCTGGGCGCTGTGCGAGGGCGCCACGGTCGTGCTCGCCCGCCCGGACGGACACCGCGACCCCGCCTACCTCGCCGAACTGATCCGCGAACAGGGCGTCACCACCCTGCACTTCGTACCGTCGATGCTCGAAGCCTTCCTGCAGTCGGAGGAGATCACCGCCGACCCCGCGTGGGCCGTTTCCCTGCGGCGCGTCTTCAGCAGCGGCGAGGCCCTGCCCGGCGCGGCGTCGGCCCGCTGGCGGGACCTCACCGGCGTGCCCCTGCACAACCTGTACGGCCCCACCGAGGCAGCCGTCGACGTCACCCACCACCGGTACGACGGAACGCCCGGCACCACCGTGCCCATCGGCAGGCCGGTGTGGAACACGGACCTGCGTGTCCTGGACTCCTGCCTGCGCCCGGTCCCCGAGGGAGTGCCCGGCGAGCTGTACCTGACCGGCGTCCAGCTGGCCCGCGGCTATCACGCGCGGCCGGGCCTGACCGCCGAGCGCTTCGTCGCCGACCCGTACGGCGGGCCCGGCGACCGCATGTACCGCACGGGTGACCTCGTACGCCGTCGCGCCGACGGAGTCGTCGAGTACCTGGGCCGCACCGACCGGCAGGTCAAGATCCGCGGCAACCGCGTCGAACTGGGCGAGATCGAGGCCGCGTTGGCCCGGCAGACGTCCGTCGCCCAGGCCGCCGTCACCGTCACGGGCGGCGCGCTGGTCGCCTACGTCGTCCCCGCCCGCGACGCCCACCCCGAGCCGGCCGAACTCCAGGCCGCGCTCGCCGAGTCCCTGCCCGCTGCCGTGGTGCCCGGCGCCTACGTCGTCCTCGACGCGCTCCCGCTCACCCCCAGCGGCAAGCTCGACCGGGCCGCGCTGCCCGCCCCACAGGCGGTACGGGCCGAGGTGCGCGCACCACGGGACGAGCGGGAGGCCGCCCTCACCGGGATCTTCGCGGCCGTGCTGAAGCTCGACGAGGTCGGCATCGACGACGACTTCTTCATGCTCGGCGGCGACAGCATCACCTCGATCGGCGTCTCCAGCCGCGCCCGCCGGGCCGGCCTCGACCTGAACCCCCGCGACGTCTTCGAGCACCGCACACCCGCGGCCCTGGCCGCCGCGTCCACCCCGGTCACCGAGGCGCGCGCCCCGCACTCCGACTTCGCCCTCACCGCGGAGGAGACCGAGCGCGTCCACCGCCTCAGCCCGGGCCCGGTGGACGACATCTGGCCCCTCGCCCCGCTCCAAGAGGGTCTGTTCTTCCACTCCACGTACGACGCCGGCACCCTGGACGTCTACACCGTCCACGAGTCGTTCGACATCGCCGTCCCGCTCGACACGGACCGGCTCCGCACCGCCGTACGGGTGCTGCTGGACCGCACTCCCAGCCTGCGCGCCGGGTTCACCAGCGAGGGGCTGCGCCAGCCGGTGCAGTTCATCGTCCGCGACCCCGAGATCCCCCTCGAAGAGGTCGACCTCTCCGGACTGCCCACTGAGGAACAGGACGTCAGACTGCGGGAGTTGACGGACGCCGAGCGGTCCCGCCGCTTCGACCTCACCCGGCCGCTGCTCTTCCGCATCCTGGTCGTCCGGCTCGGCGAGGAGCGCGGCGACCGCCTCGTCGTCGGCCGCCACCTGCTTCTGTGGGACGGCTGGTCCGCCTGGCTCTTCCTCGACCAGCTCTTCGCCCTGTACGAGTCCGGCGGCGACGCGAGCGCTCTGGTGGCGCCCGGCTCGTACCGCGACTACCTGACCTGGCTGGAGGTCCAGGACACGGACGTCGCCACCGCCGCCTGGCGCACCGCCCTCGCCGGACTCGACGAGCCCACCCTGCTCGCCGCCGCCGACCAGGGCCTGGAGCCGGACATCCCGGAGAGCCTCGACGCCTTCGTGCCGGACGAGGTGGGGACACGGCTGCGCGACATCGGCCGCCGCCACGGACTGACCCTCAACACGGTCCTCAACGCCGCCTGGGGCCTGACCCTGGCGAGCGCGACCGGCCGTACCGACGTCGTCTTCGGCACCACCGTCGCGGGCCGGCCGAGCGAGGTGCCGGAGATCGAGAACGTCATCGGCATGTTCCTCAACACCGTCCCGGCGCGCATCGCCTACGACCCGGCCGAGCCCGTGCTCGCACTGCTGCGCCGCGTCCAGGACGAACGGCTGGCCGTCATGCCGTACGAGTACCTGGGCCTCGGCGTGCTGCAGGCCGAGACCGGACACCGGCGGCTGTTCGACACGCTCTTCGTGCTGCGCAACAGCGACACCGAGGAGCGGCTCGCCGAGCTGACCGAGAGGCACGGGGCCACCGCCGTCGCCAACGTCGACGCGACGCACTATCCCGTCAACCTCGTCGTCACCCCGGGACGCTCCATCCAGGTCACCCTGACCCACCGGGCCGACGTCATCGCACGCCCCGAGGCCCAGGAACTGCTCGACCGGTTCACCCTGCTCCTGGCACGGCTCACCCATGACCTCGACGCCCCGGTCGGACGACTTGACGCGCAACTCCCCGCCGAACAGCTGCAATTGGAGCGCGAGAGGGCCGCGGGCCGGGTGCCCGACCCCGAGGACACCATCGCCGACCTACTGGCGGCCCAGGCCCTGGCCACACCCGACACCACCGCACTCGTCTTCGGCGACCAGACCCTCACGTACGCCGAACTCGACGCCCGCATCAACCGCATGGCCCGCCTGCTGCTCGCCCGGGGCGCCGCGCCCGAACGGGTCGTCGCGCTCGGACTGCCCCGCTCCCTCGACATGGTCGTCGCGCTCTTCGCGGTGCTGCGCACGGGCGCCGCGTACCTGCCCCTGGAGCTGGACTATCCGGACGACCGGCTCGTGGCGATGCTCCAGGACGCCCGGCCCACCCTGCTCCTCTCCAACGAGGCCGTCTCCGCGAGGCTGGCGGCGGCCGACACCCCCCGCGCCCTGCTGGACGACCCGGCGGTCGTCGCCGAACTAGCCGCGTTCCCGGCCGACTTGGAGCGGCAGGTCTTCAGCCTGGAGCACCCGGCGTACGTCATCTACACGTCCGGGTCCACCGGCCGGCCCAAGGGTGTCGTCACGCCCTACCGCGGCCTGACCAACATGCAGCTCAACCACCAGCGCGAGATCTTCGAACCGGCCATCGCCTCGGCGGGCGGGCGCGCCCTGCGCATCGCGCACACCGTGTCGTTCGCCTTCGACATGTCCTGGGAGGAGCTGCTGTGGCTCGTCGAGGGGCATGAGGTGCACATCTGCGACGAGGAGCTGCGGCGCGACGCCGAGGCCCTGGTCGCGTACTGCGAGACCCATCGCGTCGACGTCATCAACGTGACGCCCACCTACGCCCACCTCCTCATCGAGCAGGGCCTGTTGGAGGGCCATCGGCCGCCGCTCGTGCTGCTCGGCGGCGAGGCCGTCTCCGAGACCGTGTGGAACCGGCTCCGCGACACCGAGGGCACGTACGGCTACAACCTCTACGGGCCGACCGAGTACACCATCAACACCCTCGGCGGGGGCACCCTCGACAGCGCCACCCCGACCGTCGGCCGTCCGATCCGCGGAACCCGCGCCCACATCCTGGACGCCTGGCTGCGGCCGGTCCCCGAGGGCGTGCCCGGCGAGCTGTACATCGCGGGCATCGGCCTGGCCCGCGGCTATCTGGAGCGGCCCGGCCTGACCGCCGAGCGGTTCGTCGCCGACCCCTTCGGCGAACCCGGCGAGCGCATGTACCGCACCGGAGACCTCGTACGCCGCAACCCGGACGGGAACCTCGACTTCCTCGGCCGCACCGACGACCAGGTCAAGATCCGCGGCTACCGCGTGGAACTGGGCGAGATCGAGGCCGCGCTCTCCCGGCACCCCCAGGTCGCGCACGCCGCCGTGGTCGTCCGTGACGAACGGCTCGTCGGGTACGTCGTCCCGGCCCCGCTCACCGGCGACGACCGCGACGGCGCCGAACGCGAACAGGTCGGCGAGTGGCAGGAGATCTACTCCGACGAGTACGAGGAGATCAGCACCGCCGTCTTCACCGAGGACTACGCGGGCTGGGACTCCTCGTACGACGGGCAGCCCATTCCCTTCGAGGAGATGCGGGAGTGGCGCGAGGCCACCGTCGCGCGGATCCGCTCGCTGAGGCCGCGCCGCATCCTGGAGATCGGCGTCGGCTCCGGTCTGCTGCTGTCCAGGCTCGCACCGGAGGCGGAGGCCTACTGGGCGACCGACTTCGCCGCCCCCGTCATCCGCAAGATCGGCGAAGAGCTGCGCCGGGACCCGGAGTTGGCCGCGCGGGTCACGCTGCGCGCCCAGCCCGCCGACGACCTGACCGGCCTGCCCGACGACGGCTACTTCGACACCGTCGTCATCAACTCCGTCATCCAGTACTTCCCGAGCATCGACTACCTGACGTCGGTGATCGACGGAGCGATGCGGCTGCTGGCGCCGGGCGGCGCGCTGTTCGTCGGCGACGTACGCAACCTGCGCCTCGCCCGGACCTTCCAGACGGAGATCCAGCGGGCCAGGGGAGTCACGGGAGAGGGCCTCGACCGGGCCGTCGAACGCGGGCTGCGCCTGGAGAAGGAACTCCTCGTCGACCCCGACTACTTCACCACCCTCGGCCACCGCGTCGACCTGCGCACCAAGCGCGCCCGTCACCACAACGAACTGACCCGCCACCGCTACGACGCCGTCCTGTACGCAGGTGAGGCCGACCTCGCACTGGAGCGCGTGCCGTCGGTCGGCTTCACCGACGACCTCGACCTGACGGACCTCGTCCGCGCGGTCACCCCGCTACGGTTCACCGGCATTCCCGACGCCCGCCTCGGTGCCGCCGGGGGAGTGGACCCCGAGACGCTGCACGACCTCGGCGCCCGCCTCGGCCGCCGCGTCCTGACGACCTGGTCGCGCGGGCCGGGCACGTACGACGCCGTGTTCGTAGCCGCACACGCCGAAGGCGCCCATGACGGCGCCGGCACCGGCATGGGAACGGGCGAGGGCCCCGGGCGCACCGCCGGGCTCTACCTCCCCGGCGGCGGCGAGGCCCCCTACGCCAACGAACCCACCGCGGCCCGCGGCGCCAACAGCCTGGTCAGGCGGCTGCGCGACGACCTCAAGCAGCAACTGCCCGAGTACATGGTCCCGGCCGCGTTCGTGACCCTCGACCGGCTGCCCATGAACGACAACGGCAAGCTGGACGTACGCGCCCTGCCCGACGCCGAGCCGGTCATCGCCCTGGGGACGGGACGCGGGCCGCGCACCCCGCAGGAAGAGGTGCTCTGCCGGCTCTTCGCCGAGGTGCTGGGCCTGCCCGAAGTCGGCGCGGAGGACGGCTTCTTCGACCTGGGCGGCCACTCCCTGCTGGCCACCCGGCTGATCAGCCGGGCCCGCACCGAGCTGGGCGCCGAACTGGCGATCCGTGACCTCTTCGAGGCGCCGACGCCGGAACTGCTCGCCGCGCGGGCCGACACGGGGCGCCCCGCCCGCCCGGCCGTCGCCCCCGCCGAACGCCCCGACCGCATCCCGCTCTCCCCCGCCCAGCGGCGGCTGTGGCTGGTCGAACGGATCACCGGCAGCGGTGTCGCGTACAACTTCCCGCTGGTCTTCCGGCTGCGCGGGGAACTCGATGTCGACGCGCTGCGGGCCGCCCTGAGCGATGTGGCGGGGCGGCACGAGGCGCTGCGCACGGTGTTCCACGAGCACGACGGAGAGCCGTACCAGGTCATCGTCCCGGCCGCCGAGGCCGTGCCCGAGTTCACCGTGACGGACTGCGCCGAGGAGGCGCTGGACGGTCTGATCGAGTCGGCGCAGCGCCGCCCCTTCGACCTGGCACACGAACTCCCGCTGCGGTGCGAGGTGTTGCGGATCGCTCCGGCCGATCACGTGGTCGCCGTCGTGCTGCACCACATCACCACCGACGAATGGTCCGACCGGCCGTTCCTGGCCGACCTGAACACCGCGTACGCGGCCCGGGCAGCGGGCGAGGAGCCCGGCTGGGCACCGCTGCCGGTGCAGTACGCCGACTACACACTGTGGCAGGAACAGCTGCTCGACCAGGTCGGCGACGAACAGCTCGCCCACTGGACGCGGACCCTGAACGGGCTCCCGGAGGAGCTGACGCTGCCCCTGGACCGGCCGCGGCCCGCCGAGCCGACGGGACTTGGCGGCAAGGTCCGTCTCGAAGTGCCCGCCCAGGTCGGCCGGAGCCTGCGCGAACTGTCCGGCGAGACCGGCACCAGCATGTTCATGCTCCTCCAGGCGGCCACGGCGACCCTGCTGCACCGGCTGGGCGCGGGCGACGACATCCCGCTCGGCGCGCCCATCGCGGGCCGCACGGACAGCGGCCTCGACGACCTGGTCGGCTTCTTCGTCAACACACTGGTCCTGCGTACCGATCTGTCCGGCGACGACCTGACGTACCGTCAACTGATCGGTCGGGTACGTGAGTCGGCGCTCGCCGCCTTCGAGCACCAGGACCTGCCCTTCGACCGGGTCGTGGAAGCCGTCAACCCGCCGCGTGTGGCGGGCCGCAACCCGCTGTTCCAGGTGATGCTGGGCTACCACTACCGCCCCGACGGCGACCCCGACCTGCTGGGCCTGTCCACCGAGTGGTCCGAGATGGACACCGGCAGGGCCAAGTTCGACCTCCACTTCACCTTCGTGGACGAGCCGGACCACCTGGTACTGCTGCTCGACTACGCGGCCGACCTGTGCGACGAGGCGACGGCGGACCGCCTTGCCGGACGCCTGGTCCGGCTGCTGGAACAGGTCGCCGGCACACCGGACCTGCCGGTGCGCGACGTGGAGGTGCTGGCGCCGGCCGAGCGGGCGCTCGTCCTCGGGCAGTGGAACGACACGGCCCACGAGACCGCCTCGACCACCCTCCCGGAGCTGTTCCGCGCCCAGGCGGACCGCACACCCGACGCGCTCGCACTCGTCTTCGGCGAACAGCGCCTGACGTACGCCGAGTTGGACGCGCGCGTCGAGCACACCGCACGCGTGCTGGCCGGTATGGGCGTGGGGCCGGAGCGCACGGTGGCCGTGGCGCTCCCGCGCTCGGCCGACCTCGTCATCGCCCTGCTCGCGGTGCACCGCGCGGGCGGAGCGTATCTGCCGCTGGACTCCGACTACCCGCAGGAGCGCCTCGCGTTCATGCTGGAGGACACCCGCCCGGTGTGCGTGATCCGCGATCACCTGCCCGAGGGGGCCGAAGGGGCCGAGGGCGCTGAGGGCGCGCTCCCCGACACGTACGACCCGTCGAGCCCCGCCTACGTCATCTACACCTCCGGTTCCACGGGGCGTCCGAAGGGTGTGGTCGTACCGCAGTCGGGCATCGTCAACCGCCTGCTGTGGATGCAGGACGCGTACGGACTGACCGGTGCGGACCGGGTGCTGCAGAAGACCCCGTCCAGCTTCGACGTCTCGGTGTGGGAGTTCTTCTGGCCGCTGATCACCGGGGCGGCCCTGGTGGTCGCCAGGCCCGACGGACACAAGGACCCCCGCTATCTCGCCGAGCTCATCCAACGGCAGGACGTCACCGTCGCGCACTTCGTGCCCTCGATGCTCCAGCTGTTCCTGGAGGAACCGTCGGCCGCAGGGTGCACGGGCCTGAGCAAGGTGATGTGCAGCGGCGAGGCACTGCCCGCCCCGCTCGCGGACCGCTTCCACCGGACACTCGGCGAGGTCGAACTGCACAACCTGTACGGACCGACCGAGGCCTCCGTCGACGTCACCGCGACCCAGGTGCGACCCGGCGCCACGTCCGTACCCATCGGGCGGCCGGTGTGGAACACCCGCGTGTACGTCCTGGACGCCGCGCTGCGCCCGGTGCCGCCGGGCGTCGCGGGGGAGCTGTACCTCGCCGGTGCCCAGCTGGCCCGCGGCTATCTCGACCGCGCTGGACTCACCGCAGAGCGGTTCGTCGCCGATCCGTACGGCGGACCCGGCGAGCGCATGTACCGCACGGGCGACCTCGCCCGCTGGACGTCCGACGGCACGGTCGAATACCTGGGCCGCACCGACGACCAGGTCAAGATCCGCGGCTTCCGGATCGAACTCGGCGAGATCGAGACCGTCCTCGAACGGCACGACACCGTGGCCCGGGCCGTCGTCGTCCCGTACGACCAGAGGCTCGTGGCGTACGTCGTCCCGGCCGCGGGAAGCGTCACGGACCCTGACGTCACTTCGGCTCTGCGCCGTCACACCGCCGCCGAACTGCCCGAGCACATGGTCCCCGCGGCCTTCGTGGCCCTCGACGTCCTGCCGCTGACCCCCAACGGCAAGCTCGACCGCGGCGCGCTGCCCGCCCCCGACTTCGCCGCCGGCACCACCGAGACCCTGCCGCGCACCCCGCGCGAGGAGATCCTCTGCGGTCTGTTCGCCGACGTCCTCGGCCTGGAACGGGTCGGTGTCCACGACGACTTCTTCGCCCTCGGCGGCCACTCCCTCGTGGCCATGCGGCTGGCCGGCCGCGTCCGGTCGGTGCTCGGCGCCGAGGCATCGCTGCGCACGGTCTTCGAGGCCCCGACGCCCGCCCGCCTCGCCGAGGCACTGCGCGACGGGGCGACCGACGGGACCCGCGCCGACCTGCCAGTCCTCGCCCCTGCGGACCGGCCGGAACGGCTGCCGCTGTCCTTCGCCCAGCAGCGGCTGTGGGTCCTGTACCGGGTGGAGGGCCCCAGTCCCACGTACAACATCCCGCTCGTCTGGCGGCTCACCGGGGCGCTCGACGCCGACGCGCTGCAGCTCGCGGTCGACGACCTGGTCGCCCGCCACGAGCCGCTGCGCACCGTCTTCCCCGAGGAGGACGGGCGGGCGTACCAGCTGATCCTGGACCCCGCTCGGGCCGAAGTCGCCGTGCGGACCGCCGCCGTGACCGACGAGGACGAGCTGTCCGAGCGGCTGGCCGAGGCCACCGGGTACGGCTTCGAGCTGGACCGGGAAGCGCCCCTGCGCGTGCACCTCTTCCGCACCGCCGAGGACGAGCACGTCCTGCTGCTCCTGCTCCACCACATCGCGGGCGACGAGTGGTCGGACCGGCCGCTCACCCGCGACCTGGCCGCCGCCTACGAGGCACGCGCGGCGGGCCGGACGCCCGAGCGGGCACCGCTGCCCGTCCAGTACGCCGACTACAGCCTGTGGCAGCGTGCCGTGCTCGGCGACGAGAAGGACCCGCGGAGCCTGGCCTTCCGCCAACTCGGCTTCTGGAAGCAGGCGTTGGACGGGCTCCCCGAGGAATTGGGGCTGCCCGTCGACCGGCCGCGTCCGCTGGAGGCAAGCTACCGCGGTGGCGTGGTCGACATGCCCCTGGACCCGGAGCTGACGGCGGGACTGCGCGAGCTGGCCCGCTCCGGCAACGTCAGCATGTTCATGATCGTCCAGGCGGCGGTGGCGGCCCTGCTGACCAGGCTGGGCGCCGGTACGGACATCCCGCTCGGCAGCCCGATCGCCGGGCGCACCGAAGAGGTGCTGGAGGACCTGGTCGGGTTCTTCCTCAACACCCTCGTCCTGCGCACCGACACCTCCGGCGACCCGGCCTTCCGCGAACTGCTCGCCCGGGTACGGGAGACCGACCTGGCCGCCTTCGACCACCAGGACGTGCCGTTCGAGCGGGTGGTGGACGTGCTCAGCCCCGCCCGCTCGCTGTCCCGGCACCCGCTGTTCCAGGTCATGGTCGTGTACCTGGCCGCGGGCGGTGGCGGCGACGTCCTCGGCGGCCTCGACGCCCGACGGGAGGAAGTCGGCGCGACCGGCGCCAAGTTCGACCTCTCCTTCGACTTCGTGGAACGCGACGGAGGGGACGGTGCGGACGACGGCGGAGTCGACGGTGTGCTGGAGTACAGCACCGACCTCTTCGACCGCTCGACCGCCGAGGCGATCGCCGAACGGCTCGTGCGACTGCTGCGGGCCGTGGTCGCCGCCCCCGACGCCCCGATCAGCCGGATCGACATCCTCGGCGACGCCGAGCGCCGACGCATCCTCACCGAGTGGAACGCCCGGCCCCTGCTCGCCGGACCGACCACCGTGCCGGCGCTCTTCGAACGGCAGGCCGCGCTCTCACCGGACGCACCGGCCGTCGCGTCCGACGGCATCAAGCTGACGTTCGCGCAGCTCAACGCCAAGGCGAACCGCCTCGCCCGACTGCTGGTCGCCCAGGGCGCGGGACCGGAACGGCTCGTGGCGCTCGCCCTGCCCCGTACCGCCCGCGCCCTCCTCGCCATCCTCGCCGTGCACAAGGCGGGCGCCGCCTACCTGCCGCTCGACCCGGACGCACCGACCGCCCACCTGGGCGACACGCTCGCCGACGCCCGGCCGATCCTCACGCTCACCACCCGGCAGATCGCCCCGCTGCTCCCCGCGGACGGCCCGCCGGTCCTGGAACTGGACGCCGAGGCGACCGCCGAACTGCTTTCCGCCCAGCCCGCGACCGACCTCACCGACACCGACCGCACCGCGCCCCTGACCCCGCGCCATCCCGCGTACGTCATCTACACCTCGGGCTCCACCGGCCGCCCCAAGGGCGTCGTCATCACCCACGAGACGGTCGGCAACCTCTTCCACAGCCACCGCGAAACGCTGTACGAGCCCGCCAAGGCGATCACCGGCCGACGGCATCTGCGCGCCGGACACGCCTGGGCGTTCTCCTTCGACGCCTCCTGGCAGCCCCAGCTGTGGCTCCTCGACGGGCACTGCGTCCACGTCGTCTCCGACGAGACCCGCCGCGACCCGGACCTCCTCGCCGCGGCCGTCGTCGAGCACGGCTTCGACTTCCTGGAGGTCACGCCGTCGTTCTTCGCGCAGATGGCCGGGACGGGCCTCGTGCGCGAGGACGGCAGCAGCCCCCTCGCGGTCGTCGGCGTCGGCGGCGAAGCCGTACCGGTCGCGCTGTGGGAGCGGCTCGGACGGCTGAACGGCACCGAGGCGTTCAACCTGTACGGGCCCACCGAGTCCACCGTCGACGCGCTCGTGGCACGGGTGCGCGACAGCGACCGGCCGCTCGTCGGCCGCCCGGTCGCGGGCACGCGCGCGTACGTCCTCGACGACCGGCTGCAACCCGTGCCGCCCGGGGTGACGGGCGAGCTGTACCTGGCCGGCGGCGGCCTCGCCCGCGGCTACCTGGGCCGGCCCGCCCTGACGGCCGAGCGCTTCGTCGCCGACCCCTTCGGAGGCGGGCCCGGCTCCCGCCTCTACCGGACCGGCGACCTGGCCCGCTGGACGTCCGACGGGTACCTCGACTACCTGGGCCGCGCGGACGACCAGGTCAAGATCCGCGGCTTCCGTATCGAACCCGGCGAGATCGAATCCGTACTGACCGCCCATCCGGACGTCGCCCAGAGCGTGGTGACGGTCCGTCAGGAGGCGACGCGGAAACTGCTCGTGGCGTACGTGGTCCCCGCCTCCGGGGCCGTCCCCGACCCCGGACGACTGCGCGCCCACGTCGGCGGACAGCTGCCGGACCACATGGTCCCGGCCGCCGTGGTCCTCCTGGACCGGCTGCCGCAGCTCGCCAACGGCAAGCTGGACCGGGCCGCCCTGCCCGCCCCTGACTTCTCCGCGCTCTCCACCGGGCGGGCGCCCGGCACCGAGCTGGAGAAGACCCTGTGCACGGTGTTCGCCGACGTGCTCGGCCTGGCCGAGGTCGGTGTCGACGACGACTTCTTCACCCTCGGCGGCGACAGCATCATGGCGATGCAACTCGTCAGCAGGGCCCGTGCGGCGGATGTACGGATCACCCCGCGCCTGGTGCTCCGGCACCGTACGGTCGCCGGACTCGCGGAGGTGGCGACGACCACCGGGGCCGCCGGCGCCCGCCCCGCCGACGAGGGGACCGGCATCGTGCCGCTCACCCCGGTCATGCACTGGCTGCGCGAACTCGGCGGCCCGTTCCAGGGCTACCACCAGTCCGCGCTGGTCCGCACCCCGGCAACCCTGGACCACCGGAAGCTCACAGCGGTCCTACGAGCACTCGCAGACCGCCACGCCATGCTGCGAGCCACACTGGTCCGCACCGATGGCGCCGCGGCCACCCCCGGGCAGGGGCTGCCGCAGGCGTCCCGTCAGGGGCGCGGGGAACTGCGCGACCGGCACACACTCACCCGCACCCAACAAACGACCGCCGGCCCGGAGGGCACCGGCGCGTGGAGCATCGCCGTGCCACCCGCGGGCGCCGTGGACCCCGGAACCTGGATCCACCGCGTCGACGTCACCGGGCTCGACCCCGCCGCGCTGCGGACGGCCGTGGCGGACGGCGCCGTCGCCGCCCGCGCGGCACTCGACCCCGACGCCGGTGTCATGGTGAAGGCGGTCTGGTTCGACGCGGGCGACGAGCCCGGCAGGCTCCTCCTGATGGCCCACCACCTGGTCACCGACGGCGTCTCCTGGCGCGTCCTCCTGCCGGACATGGAGACCGCCTGGCGGGCCGTCGAGGCGGGCCGCCCCGCGGAACTCCCGCCCGTGGACACGTCCTTCCGCACCTGGGCACGCACACTCCAGGAACTGGCCCGGGACCCGGCCCGAGAGACCGAACTGCCTTACTGGACAGACGTGTTGGAGGGCGCTGTACCCCTCCCGCTGAAGAGCCCGCTCGACCCGGTCCGCGACACGCTCGGCACCGTACGCCGGCTGGAGCTGCGGCTGCCCGCCGAGCACACGGGACCCCTGCTGTCCGCGGTACCGTCCGCCTTCACCGCGAACGTCAACGACGTGCTGCTCACCGGCCTCGGACTCGCCGTCGCCGACTGGCGCCGACGCCACGACGACGGCCCCGGCGGACCGGTCCTGGTCGACCTGGAGAGCCACGGCCGCGACGAAGAGGTGGCGGAGGACGTCGACCTGTCCCGTACGGTCGGCTGGTTCACCAGCGTCTTCCCCGTCCTCCTGGACCCCGGCCCCGTCGACCTGGACGCGGCACTGGAGGGCGGCCCGGCCGTCGAGGAGGCACTCGACCGGACCCGGCGGCACCTCGCCTCGCTGCCCGCGAACGGCGTCGGCTACGGCATGCTCCGCCACCTCAACCCCCGTACGTCACCGGTGCTCGCCGGTTTCGAGGCACCGCCGATCGAGTTCAACTACCTCGGCCGTTTCGGCATCCCCGAGGCGACGGACTGGTCGTACGCACCCGAGGAGGACGTCTCGGACATCGGCCCCGAGCCCGGTATGCGGGAGGGGCACGCACTCGGCATCAACGTGGTGACCGAGGACCGTGCCGACGGTCCTGTCCTCGCCGCCCACTGGTCCTGGCCCGAGGCGGTCCTGGACGAGGAGGCGGTCCGCGACCTGGCGGAGACCTGGTTCCGCGCGCTCCGGGCCCTGGTCGCCCGCGCGGAGACACGAGCGAACCGCCCGGCGACACCTGCGACCCACGACTAGTCCAATCCCCGCACAAACCGTCAGATCAACCCCCATGCGAACCAAGCGAGTCGGAGGACCCTCATGAGCACCAACCCGTTCGAGAACCCCGAAGGCACCTACTCCGTGCTCGTCAACGACGAGGGCCAGTACAGCCTGTGGCCCGACTTCGTGGACGTGCCGGCCGGCTGGACCGTCGAGCACGGCCCCGCTCCCCGCCAGGAGTGCCTGGACCACATCGAGGTCAACTGGACGGACATGCGCCCCAAGAGCCTCGTGGAGCGGACGGCGGACCAGGCCGGCTGAGGTCCCGGCGATGTTCTCCACGAGACTGACCAACGCCCGCGTCCTCACCATGGACCCCGACCGTCCCGTCGCCCGCGAACTGGGCATCTGGCGGGGCCGGATCGTCGGCCTGGACGAGGAGGTGGCCGACCTGCCCGCCCGCAGGGTGGTCGACCTCCAGGGCGCCACCGTGCTGCCCGGATTCATCGACAGCCATGTCCATCTGGCCTGGACCGGCTTCAAGGCGGGCACGCCGAGCATCGCACCGTGCCGGTCGGTCGAGGACGTACTGGCCGTGGTGGCCGAGGCGGCGGCACGTACCCCGGAAGGGGGCTGGACGGACCTCGCGGGGTACGACCAGCGGGGCCTCGGCCGCCATCTGACCGCCGCCGAACTGGACAAGGTCGGCGCCGGGCGCAAGGTGTTCCTGATGCACGACTCCGGGCACGGCTGCATGGTCAACACGGCCGTCCTGGACCTGCTGCCCGCCGGACTCCCGCACGAGGAGGGCTTTCTCGCCGAGGGAGCCATGGGGGCCGCGCGGGCGCTGCGACTGCCCTACTCCCAGCAGGAGTTGGCGGACGCGATCGGAACCGCGGCGCGTACCTGCCTGGCCGAGGGCGTGACCGCGTGCGCGGAGGCGGGCATCGGAGGCGCCCTGTTCGGGCACAGCCCGGTCGAGCTGGGCGCGTACCAACTGGCCTCGGAGCAGGGGAAACTGCCCCTGCGGGTGCAGCTCATGGTGTCCGCGGACCGGCTGCGTCCGGTCGTCGCGCACCACGACGACGGCATTCCCCGCGCACTGGACCTCGGCCTGCGTACGGGGTTCGGCGGCGACCGGCTCTCCGTCGGCGCGCTGAAGGTCTACACGGACGGCGGCATGATGGCCCGGACCGCCGCCTTGAGCCGCCCCTACGAGGGGCTCGACCACGCGGGCCAGTTGCAGGACGACCCCGAGGTGCTCGCGGACACCATCGTGGACGGCCATCTCGCGGGCTGGCAGCTCGCCGTCCACGCCATCGGCGACCGGGCGGCCGACGTGGCCCTGGACGCCCTGGAACGGGCACAGAGCCTCCGGCCGAGGCCGGGCGCCCGGCACCGTATCGAGCACGCGGGCCTCGTCCGGCCCGACCAGCTGGACCGCATCGCGCGGCTGGGCGTGACGGCCGTGATCCAGCCGAACTTCCTGCGGTACTTCGGCGACGACTACGCGGAGATCATGGGGGAGGAGCGGGCGCCCTGGCTGTACCGGGGGAGAGGATTCCTCGACCACGGCATCACGCTGGTCGGCAGTTCCGACCGGCCCGTCGCGGACGGATCGCCGCTCAGGGCGGTCCAGTTCATGGTCGAGCGGGCCTCCGAGTCGGGGCGGATCATCGGCCCGGACGAGGGCGTCACCGTCGACGAGGCGCTGCGCGCCTACACCGTGGCCGGCGCCTTCGCCTGCCACTGGGAGGACAGCGCGGGCAGCCTCACGCCGGGCAAGCAGGCAGATCTGGTCGTCCTGGGCGACGACCCGACGAGCGTCGAGGTCTCGCGCATCGGCGACATCGACGTGGTCGCGACATTCGTCGACGGCCGGGAAACCGAAGGAGCCGCACTGTGAGCACCGGCACGCGTAGGCACACCGATGCCGAGGAGGCGCACGCCATGGACACGTACGCCCACCTGTGGCAGGCGCCGCCGTACCCGCGCCGATGGGTGCTCTGGGACACCGCGGGCGACGTCCTCGTCTTCGACCGGGACACCAACTGCCTGGTGGACATCGACGACGGGCCGACGCGGCGCGAGGTGCTGCGCAGGATGCGCGAGGCGGGCGTACCGGAGAGCGACGACTATCCGGGACGCCCCTGCGCCTGAACCGCCCTTGCGCGTGAACGGAAGCGTCTTTGCGTCAACGACCGTGCCGTCGAGCGCGGTTGGGTTTCCCCGCGGGCGGAACGGTCCACCCGTGTCCGTCACATGCTCTGCGCCGCCCGGCCGTGCAGGAGATGACGGATCAGCTGGTTGGTGGTGCAGACCACGCCGGTACGGGCGATCCACCGCAGCGCCATGGAGTGGTCCTCTGCGGAGAAGTCGGCCACCGCGTCGGCCACGACGAACGGCTGGATGTCGTGCATGAAGGCGTCCGCCGCCGTGAGCAGGATGCCGAGATGCGCCCGCACCCCGCAGAGGATCAGCTGGTCGCGCCCCTCGGAGCGCAGCAGCCTGCCGAGGTGGCTGCGGAGGAACGCGTTGTGGCGGACGTTGACCATCAGGTGCTCGCCGACCCGGGGCCTGAGCGGCGCCACCACCGACGCGTCCCCGTCGGGCTCCGGGCCGATGCCAGGGCCCCAGATGTCACTCATCAGGCCCCGCTGGCCGGGGCGTTGCTCGGCCGGTTCGGCGCTGAAGACGATCGGCATGCCGAGGGTGCCCGCCAGTTCGCGCAGGGTCGCGATGTTGTCGATCAGTTCCACGACGGGTGAGCAGTCCGGCGGGAAGGCCTGGACGAAGTGGTTCTGCATGTCGTGGACCAACAGCGCGGCCCGCGCCGGGTCGATCGTCCAGGGCGGGCCGGACGCGGGAACCGCGGAACGGTCGGGCATGGCATAGGAGTTGATGACGGGTAGGACCATGGGCGGACTCCTCCCAGGTGGCGTGGACGCCCGAGCCCGATCGATGGAAGTTAGCTTAGCCTAAGCTAACTTGGCGGGGATCGTGTCGTCAGGGACCCGGTCCAGCCGTACTTCGGCGATATTCAGGGGAGCGGATCATGGCCGGGACCACGTACCGGGACGCCTGGGGCATTCCGCATCTGCGGGCCTCCGATCCGCTGCGACTGGCCTTCGCCCAGGGGCGGAACGCGGCGCGCGACCGGGCCTGGCAGCTGGAGGTCGAACGGCACCGCTCCCAGGGCACCACCGCCTCCTTCCTCGGCGCGGGCGCCGTCCCCTGGAACTGTTCGCCACCGACGGTCCCGGCACCGCGGGCTCGAACGGCTGGATGGTCTCGGGCGACCGCACCGCCTCCGGGTCGCCGCTGATCGCCGGGGACCCGCACCGCTTCATCCAGAACCCCGGCTTCTACCAGCAGATCCCCGGGGCACGCACACCACCGGGACCAGCTTCCCCTGTGGCTGCGTGGCGAACTCGCCCCCGTCGTCACCGACTTCGCGCGCCTCACCGAGGAACCCGACGACGAGTGGCGACCCCGTACTGTTCAATGGAGGTGAACGCCCCCGCTAGGGCCGTCGCCGCGAGAGGAGCCACCCGTGTCCCCTGTCGTGGTGCCACCGGTCGGCGCGCGCATCCGCCGGGCGCGTACGGCGCGGGGGATGAGCCTGCGCGCGCTGGCCCGGGAGATCGGGGTGTCCGCGAGCCTCGTCTCGCAGATCGAGACCGGGAAGAGCCAGCCGTCGGTGAGCACCCTGTACGCGATCACCACCGCGCTCGCCATCCCGGTCGAGTCGCTCTTCGACGCCGGGACGGACCCGGAACCCGCCCAGGCCCTCGCTCCCACCCCCGTGGGCACACCGCCCGGCACCGTGCTGCACGCGCTCGCCGCCTTCGCGGCCGACCCCGGCCGCAGGATCGGTCCGCTGGTCGAAGCCGGTGAACGGGAAGTGCTGGAGCTGGACTCGGGCGTCGTGTGGGAGCGTCTCGGCCGTGTCCCCGGAGCGGACGTCGACTTCCTGCTCGTGACCTACCGTCCCGGCGGAGCCTCCTCCGGCGCGGGCGGCCTGATGCGGCACTCCGGGACCGAGTACGGCTACCTGACCTCCGGCGAACTGGTCCTCACGCTCGGCTTCGACGAGTACGTGATCCGGCCCGGGGACGCGGTCTCCTTCGAGTCGACGACCCCGCACCGCTACCGCAACGACGGCAGCGAACCGGCCGTCGGCGTCTGGTTCGTGTTCAGTATGCCTTGACACTTTCCCCGGACGGTCGTTCACTCCGGATGAGGGTGGTGGTCGTCATGGCAATCCGCACCTACGGACCGAACGCCGTCGACTGGGAACAGCGCATCGACCTCGACCGGCTCCGCAAGGAACGGCTGGCGCGGCTCCACGCGGCCCTGAACCGCAGCGAGTTGGGCGCTCTGCTGAGCTTCGACTTCGCCAACATCCGCTACATGTCGTCCACCCACATCGGCACCTGGGCGATGGACAAACTGATCCGCTTCGCGCTGCTCGTCCGCGGCGGCGAACCCATCGTCTGGGACTTCGGCTCCGCCGCCCGCCACCACCAGCTGTTCAACCCGTGGCTCGACTACGGCGACGGCAAGGAGGGCGGCCCGCCCACCGGTGCCCGCGCGGGCATCTCCACCCTGCGCGGCGCCTTCCACCCGGCCGCCGGGATCGGCGCGGACGTCGCGACGAAGGTGGCCGCCGAACTGCGTGAACACGGCCTGGCGGGAGAGCCGTTGGGCATCGACATCGCCGAGATGCCCGTCCTGCACGCCCTCAGGGATCAGGGCATCGACGTCGTCGACGGCCAGCAGGTGTTCCTGGAGGCACGCAGGGTCAAGACCCCCGACGAGATCTCCCTGCTCACCCAGGCGTGCTCGATGGTCGACGCCGCGTACGAGGAGCTGTACGGCCACCTCCGGCCGGGCGTGCGCGAGAACGAGTGCGTCGGACTCGTCAGCAAGGTCCTCTACGACCTGGGCAGCGAGTACGTAGAAGGCGTCAACGCCATCTCCGGAGAACGCTGTTCACCGCATCCGCACGTCTACAGCGACCGGCTGATCCGCCCCGGAGACCCCGCCTTCTTCGACATCCTGCACAGCCACCTCGGCTACCGCACCTGCTACTACCGCACGTTCGCCGTGGGCAGCGCCTCACCCGCGCAGCGCGACGCGTACGTCCGCTGCCGCGCCTACATGGACGAGGCGATCGCCCTGGTCCGGCCCGGCGCCACGACCGCCGACATCGTCGAAGTCTGGCCGCGCGCCGAGGAGTTCGGCTTCCCCGACGAGACAGCCGCGTTCGCCCTGCAGTACGGACACGGGGTGGGCCTGTCCATCTGGGAGAAGCCCGTCTTCAGCCGTCTTGTCTCGCTCGACCATCCCGAAGTCCTCGAAGAGGGCATGGTGTTCGCGCTGGAGACGTACTGGCCGGCGGCGGACGGCTGGTCGGCGGCGCGCATCGAGGAAGAGGTCGTCGTCACCGCCGACGGGTGCGAGGTGATCACCAAGTTCCCGGCGGAGGAACTCCTCGTCGCGGGCCGCAAGTACTGGACCGTCGGCGGCGCACTCGACACCCGCCGGGAGTCCCAGTCCCACCTGAACACCCGCGAGGGCAGGGGAGACCGATGACCCGCGCCCCGCAGCCGGCAGCCGGCTCGGAAGCAGGAACGGGCCCCGGCCCCGAGCCCGCCGAACTCCTCGCCCTGTACGAGGAGATGGCCGTGATCCGGCGCACGGAGAAAGCCGCCCACGACCTGTTCCTGTCCGGCCTCGTCAAAGGCACCACCCACCTCGCCGCCGGACACGAGGCCGTCGCGGTCGGCGCGAGTGCGGCCCTGCGCGACGACGACTACGTGTTCGCCACCTACCGCGGCCACCACCACGCCCTGGCCCGCGGCGCGACCCCCGAGGAGTGCCTCGCCGAACTGATGAGCCGCGCGAGCGGCCTCTGCGGAGCCAAGGGCGGCTCGATGCACCTCACCAAGGCATCGAGCAACATGCTCGGCTCGTACGCGATCGTCGGCGCCCATCTCCCCCTGGCGGTCGGCGCCGCCTGGTCGGCCGTGCTGAGGGGAACCGGGCAGATCGCCGTGGCCTTCTTCGGCGACGGAGCGACCAACATCGGCGCCTTCCACGAGGCGCTCAACCTGGCCGCCGTGTGGAAACTGCCCGTGCTGTTCGTCTGCGAGAACAACCTGTACATGGAGTACACCCCGATCGCCGACGTCACCGCCGTGGCCAACCCCGCGGCCGACCGGGCGCCCGCCCACGGCATCCCCGGAGAGATCGTCGACGGCAACGACGTGGTCGCCGTGCGGGAGGCGGTGACCCGGCTGGCGGACCGGGCCCGTGCGGGGGGCGGGCCCGGCCTGCTGGAGGCGCAGACCTACCGGCACTTCGGCCACAGCCGCGCCGACCCCGCGACCTACCGCCCGGCCGAGGAGGTCGAGCGCTGGCTCAAGCACGACCCGCTCGACGTGGCACGCGGCCGGCTCGCCGAACTCGGCGTACCGGCAGAGAAGTTCGCCGCGGCCGACGAGCGCGCCGAAGCCCTCGTACAGGCGGCGGTCGAGGCGGCGAAGGACGCGCCCGCGCCCGATCCGCGGCAGGCGTTCACCGATGTATGGGCCGACGGAGGTGCGCGGTGGCGGACGTGATCACCTACCGGCAGGCCGTCGCCGAGGGCATCGCGCGGGAGATGCGACGCGATCCCGCGGTGGTGTGCCTCGGGGAGGACATCGGCGCTGCGGGCGGGGTGTTCAAGACGACGGCCGGTCTGCACGAGGAGTTCGGGCCGCGGCGGGTGTGGGACACGCCGATCTCCGAACAGGCCATCGTCGGGGCGGCGATGGGCGCCGCGATGACCGGGATGCGCCCCGTCGCGGAGGTCATGTTCTCCGACTTCCTGGCCTGTTGCTGGGACTACCTCGCCAACGAGATCCCCAAGGTGCGGTACATGACGGGCGGTCAGGTCACCGTGCCGCTGGTGGTGCGGACGGCCAACGGCGGCGGCCTCGGCTTCGGCGCGCAGCACTCCCAGGCCACCGAGAACTGGGCGCTGACCGTCCCCGGGCTGAAGATCGCGGCACCGGCCACGCCCGCCGACGTGATCGGCATGATGGCGGCGGCCGTCCGCAGCGACGACCCCGTGGTCTTCTTCGAGCACAAGGGGCTGCTCGCCACCAAGGGACCGCCCGCGCCGCCGGACCACGTCGTCGAACTGGGACACGCGGCCGTCGTGCGCGAGGGCGAGGACGTCACCCTCGTGGCCCTCGCCTCGATGGTGCCCCTGGCGCTCACCGCCGCCGAGCGGCTGGCCGAGGAGGGCATCGACGCGGAGGTGATCGACCTGCGCTGCCTCGTGCCGCTCGACGCGATGACCGTGCTCGGCTCCCTCGCCAAGACCTCACGGCTCGTGACCGTCGAGGAGAACCCCTACCAGGGCGGCTGGGGCGGCACGCTCGTGTCGATCGTCGCCGACGAGGGATTCGCCCTCCTCGACGCGCCCGTACGCAGGGTCGCCGCCGCGTGCGTGCCGCTGCCGTTCGCGGACGTGCTCGAAAGGGAGGTCGTCCCGACCGTCGACAAGGTCGTGGCGAAGGTCCGCGACCTCAGTGCGTACTGATGCCGGTTGTAGAGAGAGGCGAATAGGGCCATGACCAACCGAATGCTCCTGCGCTCGGGCCACGTGCTCTCGATGGATCCCGCCATCGGGGACCTGCCCGGCGGTGACGTCCTGATCGAGGACGGGCGGATCGCCGCGGTCGCGCACGACATCAGCGCGGACGCGGAGGTGCTCGACATGACGGGCCGCGTCCTCGTGCCGGGCTTCGTCGACACCCACCGGCACACCTGGGAGGCGTCCATCCGCGGCTGCGCGCCCGACGCCACACTCGACGACTACTTCGTGGAGGTCCTGGACACCTACGCGCCCGTCTACGGCCCCGAGGACGTGTACGCGGGCAACCTGGCGGGCTCGCTTGAGTGCCTGAACGCCGGCATCACGACCCTTGTCGACTGGTCCCACATCAACAACACCCCCGAGCACCCGGACGCGGCGGTGCAGGCCCTCACCGAGACCGGCATCCGCGCCCAGTACGCGTACGGCAGCGCCAACACCTCGCTCGCCGACTACTGGTACGAGAGCAAGATCGCGATACCCGGCGACGACGTACGCAGGGTCCGCGAGCGGCATTTCTCCTCCGACGAGGGCCTGTTGACCATGGGCCTCGCCACCCGCGGACCCGGCTTCTGCATCAACGACGTCGTCGAGTCCGAATGGCGCCTCGCGCGCGAACTGGGCATCCCCATCACCGTGCACGCGGGCATGGGACGGCTGGCCGGCCGCTTCGGAATGGTGAAACAGCTCCACGGCCTCGGCCTGCTCGGCCCCGACACCACCTATGTGCACTGCTGCTACTTCAGTGAGGAGGAGTGGCGGATGGTCGCCGACAGCGGCGGCACGGTGTCCATCGCCCCGCAGGTGGAGACGCAGATGGGGCACGGCTGGCCGCCCGTGATGAAGGCGATCGAGTACGGTCTGAGGCCCTCCCTGAGCATCGACGTCGTCACCACCGTGCCCGGCGACATGTTCACCCAGATCCGTGCCGCCTTCGGCGCCGAGCGTGCCCGCGTGAACGCCGAGTGCTGGCAGGCCGACAGCCCCGTCCCCGAAACGATGTTGACGGCACGTCGGATGCTGGAGATCGCGACGGTCGACGGCGCCCATGTCGCGGGACTCGAAGCCCGGACCGGTTCGCTGACCCCCGGCAAGCGCGCCGACGTCGTGGCGATCGACGCGACGGCGCTCAACGTCGCGCCGCTCATCGACCCGGTGGCCGCCGTGACCCTGAGCGCGGACGTCTCCAACGTCGAGACCGTCATCGTCGACGGCGTCGTCCGCAAGCGCGACGGCAAACTGCTCGCCGACGTCGGGCGGGCCCGGCGCCTGGTCGAGGAGTCCCGCGACCGCCTCACCGAGGCGGCCCGGGCGCGCGAAGAGCGCCAGGCATGACGCACCACGTGATCAGGCGGGCGGCGGACGCCACGTTCGCCGCCCCGCCCCAACTGCCCTTCAGCAGCAGCGGATTCACCCGGCGGACCGTGGTCGGCGAGGAGGACGGCTCCGTACACACCGGCTTCGGGGTCTGCGAACTGACGCCGGACGGGACGATCGGCGCCCACGTCCACTCGTACGAGGAGTCCTTCCACCTGCTCTCCGGGACCGTGATCCTCGATACGCCCGAGGGCTCGTACCTTCTCGAAGAGGGCGACTACGGGCTGCTGCCGACGGGCGTCCCGCACGCCTGGCGCGGCGGCGGGGACACCGTCGCCCGCTGGGCGGACATGCTCGCGCCGGTGCCGAGAGCCCGCTACGGCCACGACACCCAGGCCTTGCACGCCCTCCCGGCCCCGCCCGGCCGCGAGCCGGTCCGCATCGACGTGCGCGACCCCCGGACCCGCTCCTTCGGGCATTTCGAGGCCGCCCAGATGGACCCGGGAAAGCAGTCCCAGGACCTCCTGGCGGTGTCGGCCAGTATGCGCACCGCGCTGCTCGTCTACAGCGGGATCACCGTGAAGATGATGGTGGACGCGGACCTGGGCGCCGTCGCCTCGACGATGTTCATGGTCCGGTACGCGTCCGACGGCGTCGCGGGCGCGCACGACCACCCCTTCGAGGAGACGTACCTGATCGTCGAGGGAGCCGTGGACGCCACCTTCGACGGCGAGCGGTACCGGCTCGGCGTGGGCGACGCAGCCTGGGCGGGCGCCGGTTGCGTCCACGGCTTCACCAACGCCGGTACGGGGCCGGTGCGTTGGCTGGAGACACAGGCGCCGCAGCCCCCGTCACGCCACTCCTACCGGTTCGCCCGCGACTGGGACCACCTGCGCGACGTACTGGACACACCGGACGCAGGGGAGGAGAAGTCATGAGCAGTGTTGTCGTCATCGGCGGTACGGCCGGAATCGGACACGCGATCGCCCGCGCCCGGGCGGAACGCGGTGACGAGGTCGTCCTCACCGGCCGCGACGCCCACCGGGCCGACACGGTGGCCAAGGAGATCGGCGCGCACGGCCTCGCCCTGGACCTCTCCCGGCCGCGGGAGATCGCATCCGCGCTGACCGGCGTCGAGCGGGTCGATCACCTCGTCCTCGCCGGTATCTCGCGCGACAGCAACACCGTCACCGAGTACGACATCGAGGCCGCGCTGCACCTCGTGACCCTCAAGCTCGTCGGCTACACCGAGGTCGTCCACACACTGGTGCCGCGGATGACCGAGAAGAGTGCCGTCGTCGTCTTCGGCGGGCAGGCCAAGGAGCGGCCCTACCCCGGCGCCACGACGGTCGCGACGGTGAACGCGGGCGTCACCGGCCTGGTGCGCACCCTCGCCGTCGAACTCGCCCCGATCCGCGTCAACGCCGTCCATCCGGGCATCGTCGGAGACAGCCCGTTCTGGGCGGACAAGCCCGCCGAGGTGCTGGAGGACTACCGGGCCCAGACGCCCACAGGACGGCTCGCGCGCATGCGGGACGTCGTGGACGCGGTGGACCTCCTGCTCGGCAACGCGGCCGTCAACGGCGTCAACCTCGCGGTGGACGGCGGGTGGACCCTGCGCTGAACGAGCGGTTCGGCCGCCCCGCTCATCCCGGGGGCCTGCTCGGATCGTGGCCCAGAGTCATCAGCCGATGCCGGCGACGGGTCTCCGCGGCCTCGGATTCGGCGTCGGACGCGTCCTTCGACTCACGCTCGGGGCCGGTCTCCGCCGTGACGGTGTCCACGACCTCGTACATCACGTCGAGGTCCTCCTCGGTGAGGTCGATACGGCGCTTCTGCAGGATGGCCAGCACATGCTCGCCCGTCGGCGCACCCGCGTGCTCGGGCGGGTCCACCGACTCCCCGGCCGCGTCGTTCACCCGCAGCCAGGCGGCCAGCTCCTGCGAGGTCATGTTCACCACGCGGTGGAACTCGGCCCACAGCGCGTCGAGTTCGAGGGCGTCGGCCATCAGGTGTCCCTTTCGTTCGCGGGTCTCGTGTCCTGCCTGCCCGGCACAGGTGTTTCTACGCGGGTGTCTCTACGAGTGGTGTCCCCGCGCGAGCACGCCGTCCACGAAGCGTGTCAGGTCCGCGAGGACCGTGTCCTTGACCGTCTCGTTGAACACCTCGTGCTGAGCGCCCGCATAGATCCGCTCGCTCCACTCGGCGCCGCGCAGCTCCTCGACGCCCGCCCGGCTGGCGGGCAGCGGCACGATCCGGTCGTCGTCCCCGTGCAGCCACAGCAGCGGGAGCGTCCCCACGTCACCGCTCTTGGAGATGGTCTCCAGGGTGCGGACGAACGCCTCCAGCGTGGGGCGCTTGAAGGGCCCGTGCCAGACCAGCGGATCCGCCGCGTACGCCCGGCCGACCGCCGGATCGCGCGAGAGCGCCGTCGGGTCGATCGGGACCTCCGGCAGCGGATCGAGCGCGAGCAGCTGATGGAGCGGCTCCCAGTGGCCGATCACCGGCCCCGACAGGACGAGCGCGGCCAGCCCGTCCCCGTACCGCTGGGCGTGCCGCGCGGCGACGAGGCCGCCCATGGAGTGGCCGATCAGCACGACCGGCACACCCGGGTACGCGTCCCGGGCCACCGACTCCACCGCGTGGACGTCGCTCACCACGTCCTCGAAGTCCTCGACCAGCACCCGCTCGCCGCCCGACTTCCCGTGCCCCATGTGGTCGGGGCCGAACACCGCCGCGCCCTGCCCGTGCAGCACGTCCGCGACGTACTCGTAACGGCCGATGTGCTCGCCGTATCCGTGGACCAGCAGCGCCACGTACCGCGGCCGTTCCCGTGGCCACTCGCGTGCGGTGATGCTGCTCCGGGTGCCCGTGAGGGTGTGCTCGCGGGAGTCGGCCATGGGTCCTCCATCGGCGTCGGCGAAGGTTCGAGGGCGATCTGGGTGATCTGGGCGATCCGGGCGGTCCGGGCGGTCCGGGGCGATCTTTCCAGGGGGTGAGGGGGGCGGTCCAGAGCGCCGGGCCCGTGGTGGCGGCAGGGGTCACCTGTCGAGACGCCCCTGACAGGTCCGGATAGGTGGGCATAGCATCGGTCCCCGCATGAACACGATGACGCTCTGGAACATCACTCCCTGGGAGTTCGCCGCCCTCGCCGCCGCGGCCCTGCTCGTCGGCTTCTCCAAGACCGCCGTGAGCGGGGCCAACACCGTCAGCCTCGCGATCTTCGCGGCGGTCCTGCCGGCCAAGGCGTCCACGGGGGTGCTGCTGCCCATCCTGATCGTCGGGGACGTACTCGCGGTACTCACCTATCGGCGGCACGCGCACTGGCCGACCCTGTGGAAACTGTTCCCGGCGGTCGCCGCGGGGGTGGTCGTCGGCACGGTGTTCCTGGTATGGGCCGACGACGCGATGGTACGGACGTCGATCGGCGCCATCCTCCTGCTGATGGCCGGGGTCACGATGTGGCGCCGCCGGAAGGCAGAGACGGACGAGGAACCCGACTCGGTGGCCACGCGGACCGGCCGGATCAAGGCCCGCTCCTACGGAGTGCTGGGCGGCTTCACCACGATGGTCGCCAACGCGGGCGGCCCGGTGATGTCGATGTACCTCCTCTCCGCGGGCTTCCGAAAGCTCGGCTTCCTGGGCACCTCGGCCTTCTTCTTCCTGATCGTCAACGTCTCCAAGGTCCCCTTCAGCGTCGGCCTCGGCCTGATCGACGGCCACTCGCTGCTGCTGGACGCGGCCCTGGCCGCGTTCGTCCTCCCGGGCGCCCTCATCGGCAAATGGGCGGTGAACCGCATCAACCAACGCCTGTTCGAACGCCTGGTGATCGCAGCCACGGTAGTGGGCGGCCTGCAACTGCTCCTGCGCTGAGAGCGCCCTCGTCTCTCGGGGGCGCGGGGAGCTGCGTGACCAGCCCAATCGGACCCGCGGCCGAACGACGGCGAGACCCCCGACAGGGGCGCGGGGAACTGCGCGACCGGCCCAACCGGACCCGCAGATTCCCGGCAAACCCCCCAGCGGAGCGTCTACGCTGAGGCCATGTCCGAGGCATCCGCTCACCAGGACCCACCGCCATCCGGCCACTACCTCCCGATCGCCGACCACGGCCTGATCGGCGACCTGCGCACCGTCGCCCTGGTCGGCACCAACGGCACGATCGACTGGTACTGCTGCCCCTCCTTCGACGCGCCGAGCGTCTTCGCCTCGATCCTCGACGCGGACCGGGGCGGCTCGTTCGAACTGGCGGCCGCCGTACCGGCCCGGACCAAGCAGTTCTACTTCCCGGACACCAACGTCCTGCTCACCCGCTTCTTCACCGAGGACGGCGTGGGCGAGATCCAGGACTTCATGCCGGTGGACAGCGAAGGCGACGCGATCGAGGCGGACCGGCACCGGCTGATCCGGCGCGTGCTGTGCGTCCGCGGCTCGATCCCCTTCCACGCGCGCGTGGCACCCCGGTTCGACTACGCGGCGCAGCCGCACACCGCCCGCGTCCACGACGACATGGTGGTCTTCGAGTCCGCGGACCTGTCGCTCGCCCTGACCTCCACCGAGCCGCTCGAATGCGACGGGCTCGACGCGACGGCGAACTTCAAACTCCAGGAGGGCGAGTCGGCGGTGTTCGCCCTCGACCAGGTCAGCGGCGACATGGAGCCCCGCTGCTGCCCACGCGCCGAGGCGGAGGAGCTGTTCGGCGCGACCGTGGCGTTCTGGCGGAACTGGCTGACCGCCTCCCAGTACCGCGGCCGGTGGCGGGAGATGGTGCACCGCTCCGCGCTGACCCTCAAACTGCTCACCTACGCGCCGACCGGCGCGATCGTGGCCGCGGCGACGACCAGCCTGCCCGAACAGCTGGGCGGCGAACGGAACTGGGACTACCGGTACGTGTGGGTCCGCGACGCCGCCTTCTGTGTGTACGCACTCCTGCGACTGGGGTTCACCAGCGAGGCCAAGTCGTTCATGGCGTTCACGGCCAGGCACATCAGCCCCGGCGACGGCCGCCCCGCGGGCCCACTGCAGATCATGTACGGCATCGACGGCCGCACCGACCTGTCCGAACGGGAACTGGCCCACCTGGAGGGCTACCAGGGCTCCGCCCCCGTCCGGATCGGCAACGCGGCGGCCGACCAGCTCCAGCTGGACATCTACGGCGCCCTCATCGACTCGGTCTACCTCTACGACAAATGGGCCCAGCCGATCTCCAGCGACCAGTGGGACGACATCTGCGCCCTGGTCGAGTGGGTCTGCGACCACTGGGACCAGCCCGACGAGGGAGTCTGGGAGACCCGCGGCGGCCGTAAGAACTTCCTCTACTCCCGGCTCATGTGCTGGGTGGCGATCGAGCGGGCGATCAGGCTGGCCACCCGCCGGGGCCTGCCCGCGGACATCCTGCGCTGGCGCGGCGCCCGCGACACGATCTACCGGCGGATCATGGACCGCTGCTGGTCACCGACGCGGCAGGCGTTCGTCCAGCACGAGGACGACGACGTCCTGGACGCCGCGGTGCTCATGATGCCGCTGGCCAAGTTCATCTCGCCCACCGACCCGAAGTGGCTCTCCACACTCGACGCGCTCACCGAGGATCTGGTCTCCGACTCACTGGTCTACCGCTACGACCCGAAGGCGAGCCCCGACGGCCTGCAGGGCGAGGAGGGCACCTTCTCGATCTGCTCCTTCTGGTACGTCGAGGCGCTGACCCGGGCCGGCCGGCTCGACGAGGCACGGCTGGCCTTCGAGAAGATGCTCACCTACGCCAACCACCTCGGTCTGTACGCCGAGGAGATCAGCCACACCGGCGAACAACAGGGCAACTTCCCCCAGGCCTTCACCCACCTGGCCCTGATCAGCGCTGCCTTCAACCTGGACAAGGCCCTGGGCTGACGGCCGAGCCCAGCGCCCTTCAGGGGCGCGGGGCTGTGACATTCCGCGACTCCGACGCGTGGGCGCGCCAAGCGCCCTCCAGGGAGGGGCGGGGGGAACTGCGCGCCCAGCCACGACGCACCCGCGGACAACTCACCGCCCCCCGGCGGAGCTACGGACGGCCGCCCTCCGCCGAGGCAGGGCCAGCGGAGGAGGAGGCCGTGGCCAGGACCTTGGTGCGACCCCCCACCGAGGCATCGTCCGTCAGGTCCTCGACCAACAGCCGCTTGGCGATGCTGTCGACGGCGACACGAAGCTCCGCCCCCGACGGCCGCCCAAGATCCCGCTCGACCCGGTCGGCCAGCCACCGCCCCCACGCGTCGCCGACGACCCGTGCCTCACGGGCACCCGCCTCGGTGTGCGAGAACAGCGTGCCCTCACGGGTGAGGTACCCCTCGTCGACCATGCGCTGGAAGACCGGCACCAGCGCCTCCGGGGGCATGTGCCGACGCGCGGCGATCAGGGACAGGTTGGCATGACCGACCATCCGGGTGAACAGCTCCACCTGCATCACCGCCCAGGCGCCCGCGATGTCCAGCCGCGTGTCCGCGCCGATGACGATCCGGCGCAGAGTGTCGGACCCGGTACTGCCGATGATCTTCCCGACCGCCGCCTCCAGACGCTGCCGGTTGTCGGCCGCGGACGGGGTCGCGAAGCCGTCGCCCATGTCCGTGGACCCCATCCGCGCGCTGTCCCGCAGCTGCACCTGCTTGAGGAACAGCGAGACCAGGAAACCGAGCAGCGCCACGGGCACGGTCCACAGGAAGACGGTCTGGAGCGTCTCCGCGTACGCCTTCACCAGGGGCGCCGCGGTCGCCGACGGCAGGTCGTGCAGCCCTTCCGGGCTGGTCGCCGCCTTGGTGATGGCCGCGGGATCGGTCCCGCTGGTCCGGGCCGCCTCGGCGACCCCGTCCGCCAGGTTCGGCTTCAGCGTGTTGGCGTAGATCGTGCCGAAGACCGCGGTGCCGAACGAACTGCCCAGCGTACGGAAGAAGGTGACGCCGGACGTCGCGGTTCCCAGGTCGGTGTACTCGACGGTGTTCTGCACGGCGATGGTGAGGACCTGCATGCACAGCCCGATCCCCGCCCCGAGCACGAACATGTAGAGCGAGGAGAGCCAGACGCTGGTGCCGCTGTCCATCAGGGAGAGCAGATAGAGCCCGACGCCCATCACCAGGGACCCGACGATGGGGAAGACCCGGTAGTGGCCGGTCTTGCTGATCACGTTGCCGCTGAAGACCGACGCGATGAGCAGACCGACGACCATGGGCAGGGTGCGTACGCCGGAGATCGTCGCCGAGTCGCCGTCCACGTACTGCAGATACGTCGGCAGGAACGTCATCGCGCCGAGCATCGCGAAGCCCACGATGAAGCTGAGGATCGAGCAGACCGTGAAGACGGGGTTGCCGAACAGGCGCATCGGCAGCATGGGTTCGGCCGCGCGGGTCTCCACCCAGCAGAAGCCCGCGAGGGCGAGGACACCGCCCGCGAAGAGGCCGATGATGGTGGGGGAGCCCCAGGCGTACTCGTTGCCGCCCCAGCTCGTCGCCAGGATCAGGGCGCTGGCGCCGACCGCCACCAGGGCGATGCCCAGATAGTCGATGACCGGCTTGGACGGCGACTTCACGACAGGGATCGTGCGGGCCGCGGCCACCACGACGAGGATCGCGATGGGGACGTTGACGTAGAACGCCCAGCGCCAGGTCAGATGGTCGGTGAAGAGGCCGCCGAGCAGCGGGCCGATCACGGTGGCGACGCCGAACACAGCGCCGATCGCACCCTGGTACTTGCCACGCTCCCGCAGCGGGATCACGTCGGCGATCAGGGCCATCGCGGTGACCATCAGACCGCCCGCGCCGATGCCCTGCATGGCCCGCCAGGAGATCAGCAGCAGCATGTTCGAGGAGAGGCCGCACAGGAACGAGCCGGTGATGAAGATGATCGCCGACGCCTGGAAGACGAGCTTGCGGCCGAACAGATCACCGAACTTGCCGACGAGCACCGTGGCGACGGTCTCCGCCAGCAGATAACTGGTGACCACCCACGACATGTGCTCGGCGCCGCCGAGGTCCGACACGATCGTGGGCAGCGCCGTGCCCACGATCGTCTGGTCCAGCGCGGCCAGCAGCATGCCGAGCATGATCGTCACGAAGACGACGTTGCGGCGGCGCTTGTCCAGCACGGGGGGCTGGGCGGCGGGAGCCTCCGCGGCAGGCGGTCCCGTGGGCGGTCCGGCGGTGTCGATGGTCGTCACACCCGTCAGCTTCACATCGGCCGGTGGGGTGTGCATGCGGGGCCGTCCGCATGGGGGTGCGGGGTCCGGGGTCAGCCCGCCCCGTCGACACCCCGGTGCCGCGGACGCCTGCGCAGCAGATACGTGTCCATGATCCAGCCCTTGCGCTCGCGGGCCTCCGCACGGAGCGCGGCGATACGGGGAGCCGTCTCGGCCAGCGGCCCCGAGGCGAGGATCTCGTCCGGGGTGCCCAGACAGGCGCCCCAGTAGATGTCGATGTCCTCGCCGGAGTCGGCGTACCGCTGGAAGGTCTGGTGGGCGTCCAGCATGACGACCACGTCGTCGACGTCCTCGGGGAAGCCCTCGGCGAGCCGGCGGCCGGTGGTGATCTGCACGGGGCGCGCCACGCGGTTGAGGCCGACGCGATGACGGGCGGCCAGGGACGAGACGCTGCTGATACCCGGCACGACGTCGTACTCGAAGGCCACGGCGCCCCGCTCCAGGATCTCCTCCAGGACGCCCAGCGTGCTGTCGTACAGCGAGGGGTCGCCCCAGACGAGGAACGCCCCGCTCCCGTCCTCGCCCAGCTCCTCGGCGATCAGCCGCTCGCAGACGTCGGCGCGGGCGCTCCGCCAGTCCCCGACGGCGGGGGAGTAGCCCGCTCCCTCGGCGGTGCGGTCGCGCTCGGGGTCGCGCGCCTCGACCGTCCGGTACGTCCCCTCCGGCAGGTGCGCGCCGAGGATGTCACGGCGCAGCCGGACGAGGTCCGACTTCACCTCGCCCTTGTCCAGGACGAAGAACACATCCGTGCTCCTCAGCGCCTTGACCGCCTGCAGGGTCAGTTGGTCTGGGTCGCCCGCGCCGATGCCGATGACATGAATCTTTCGCACACGTCGAGTCTGCCGCACGGCATCACGGACCCGGTCGTCCCACTCGGCTGGCGCCCGGCCTAGGAGTTGCTCCCACGCAACCGCGGGGCCCACACCGACGCGTCCACGGAGGCCTCGTCCCGCTCCACGACGTCCGCCAACTCACGCGCCCAGGAAGCGAGTTCGTCCAGCGCCAGTCCGTAAGGACGCGCCGTCCCCGAACCCGCGCCCCACTCCCCGACGGCGCCCGCGCCCCGCCGCAGCAGCCGCGCGCCGCCCGTCACGTTCCCCCGGGCCGCGTGCGTGAGTCCCACGGCGAGCTGGGCGAGCCCGCGCCACAGCGCGCGCTCCTCGTCGGGCCCCGCCTTCCAGGCGTCCTCGAACACCTCGTGCGCGTGGAACGGCTTGCCCGCGGTCAGCAGCGCCTGCGCCTCGGTGACGGTGTCCTCGGGCGCGCGCACCACTCCCTCGGGCTGCCGCTCCACTCCGTCGTCCCCGTACGGCAGGGGCCGCCCGAGCCCGTCCCGGGGCCGGGCATTGCGCGCCCGGCCCTCCGTGTCCCGGTCCCGCCTGTCGCCAGAAGTGTTGCTCATGCACCGATTGTCCCTCCTCACTCGCCGTCTTCGAGGCATCCCTCTGTGTGCGGTAAGGTTCTGTTCGCGCGATCACGCCGTTCACCACGGCGAGGCGCATCGGGACGTGGCGCAGCTTGGTAGCGCACTTGACTGGGGGTCAAGGGGTCGCAGGTTCAAATCCTGTCGTCCCGACTCGTGAGAGTCGCAGACAGAGGGCCGGTTTCGGGAACATCCGAAAACCGGCCCTCTGTGTTTCTCGGGGCGACCTTTGCCGGGGGTTCGGTCGCGGCAACGGCGTTCCGGATCTCATGTCCGCGATTTCGTTCGTGCGTACCCCGTTGATTATGATCTTGCCCGTGACTGTGCAGAACATCGACAAGACGGCTTCCCGTAAGCAGCGGCTTCAGGAGAAGCAGCGTCGCCAGTTGGCGGTGGTCGACACCGTGGACAAGGCCGAGATCAAGGTCCGCAAGGCGGAGACCGAGCTGGCCGTGGCGGTCGCCGAGGCGGTTCAGGTGTTCGGCGACGAGCAGTCCGCGTCCGAGGGGCTCGACATGCCGGTCGGGACGATCCGGCACTTCCTCGGCATGGCGGAGAAGGAAGCCGCCGACGCCGCCAAGGAAGAGAAGGACAAGGAATCGGAGACCGCTGACGGGACCTGAGCCCGCGCGGTCAGGACGGCCACTCCGCCAAACGTCCGGACGCCGGGCGGCAGACGTTCAACTCCCCGCCATCGCCCGGCTGTGGCGGGTGAGGAGCGTACGGGCTGCCGACCGGTGCCGTCCGGTCCTGTCCTACGGAGTGTCCATGACTGCCGCAGAACCTCAGAAGCCCCCGCGCCCCCCGCACCCTCTCCAAAGACGCGCGCTGCTGCGAGCCGCGGCAGTCCTGCCCGTGGCCGGCGCGGGCGTCGCCGCCTTCGAGATGCAGGCCCAGGCGCAAGCCCAGGCTCAGGCCGCCTCCACCTCCTCGGCCGCCTCTTCTTCAGGCCTGGGCCCCGGCTCCGCCACCGCGTCCCACGCCGGCCGGTTCGACCCCGCGAGCCCCCGCTTCGTACTGGCCGTCCTCCCCGACACCCAGTACCTCTTCGACGCCGACAGCACCGACCCCGCCCCGCTGCGGGAGGCCTTCCGGCATCTGGTCGCCGAGCGCGGCGAGGCGAACATCGCCTTCATGACGCACCTCGGTGATGTCACCGAACACGGCACCGAGGACGAGATCGAGCGCGCCGCCGACACCTTCCGGACCATCCACGGCAAGGTGCCCTACAGCGTCCTGGCGGGCAACCACGACATCGCCTCCGGGGACGACCAGCGCGGCGACTCCGCGTACCTCGCGGCCTTCGGGCCCGCCCGCTACAAGTCCATGCCGACCTACCGGGGGGCCTCGCCCGACGGCTACAACACGTACCACGTGCTGACGGCCGCGGACCGGTCCTGGCTGGTCCTGGCCCTGGACTGGCGGATCTCCGACAAGGGGCTGAAGTGGGCGCAGGGCGTCCTCGACGCGCACCCCACGCTGCCCGCCGTCCTCACCACCCATGACATCGCCTGGGCCGACGACGACGGCAAGGCGCAGCTGTCGGACAACGGCAAGCGCGTGTGGGACGGGCTCATCCGCGGCAACGACCAGATCTTCCTGGCGCTGGGCGGCCACTACTGGCCGCCGGGCCGCACGGTCCTGCGCAACGACGAAGACAACGATGTCCACGTCCACATCACCAACTACCAGGACCGCTACTACGGCGGCGCCGGAATGATCCGTACGTACGGATTCGACCTGGCGCGGGGCGTCATCGACGTCGAGACCTTCTCGCCGTGGCTCCTCGCCCGTGATCCGGAGAAGCGGTCGCCGCTGGAGGCCGAGACCATCGAACTGACCGGCGACGCCGACCGGTTCAGCCTCGACATCGACTTCGACGAGCGCTTCAAGGGCTTCGCGCCCGTCGTGGTGCCGAAGCCGCGTCCCGCCTCCGCGGTGATGCCGCGCGGCACGGTCGCGTACTGGCGCTTCGACGCCTCCGGGACGGCCGCGGGCGGCACCGCGGGCAAGCCCGTCGCGGACGGAGCCGTCGTGCGCGACCTGACCGGCAACGGGAACGACCTGACCGTGAACCGGCTGGCCGCCGGCGGTTCGGACGCGCTGACCTGGTCGCCCGACCACCATCCCGGCCAGCCGGCGCACGCCAGCCTCCGCTTCGACGGCGGCAAGAGCCCGGACCGCGGCGCGACCCTCACCACGGGTGCCCGAGCGGCCCTGAACAGCGAGAAGTTCCTCCGCGGCTACACCATCGAGACCTTCATCAGGCTGCCCGAGCCCTTCGAGGGCGACCACTCCTGGATGGGCATCCTCAGCTGGGAGGGGCGCAACGGGGACGCGGGCAAGACCACGGGCTGGTCCCCGCTGGAACCCACCTGCAGCCTCAACCTCTCTCCCGAGCGGTTCCTCCAGTACGTCGTCTATCCGCAGCGCCAGGACGCCGACCCCACGTCGTGGAGCCACGCGGTGCCGGTCGGCCGCTGGATGCACATCGCGCTCGTCAACGACGGCCGCCGTACGGTGATGTACGTGGACGGCTCGAAGATCGCCCGCAACCCCACGCAGCCCTCCACCGGCATCGCCACCCTCGGCAAGCCGTTCGTCATCGGCGCCACGCAGTTCGACGAGAGCTTCGGACAGGGCTTCTACGGCTGGATCGGTGACACCCGCATCGTGAACCGGGCATTGCCCGTACGGGAGTTCCTCACGCCCTTCGAGTGAGGTGTGAGGGTGCGGGGCCTTCGCGGGCGACCGTCCACGAAGACCCCGCACCCGTCCGTCCCCTCAGCCGTTGAACGCCTCCGCCGTGAGGCGCGGCTTGTGCGAGGACGGGAGGGCCAGGGCAGGCCAGGACAGGGTGACCGTCCGGGACTCGCCGGGCAGCAGCCACAGGTAGTTGTCGCTGTAGAGGGTCGGCAGCACGCGGTCGCCCGTCTTCTCGTCCAGCAGCGACAGCCGGACCATGGCGGCGACGGACGCCCCCTGGTTGCGCACGGTCGCGGTCAGTTCGTGACGGGACCCGGACCCGGAACGGGACAGGCGGGTGACCTTCGAGGAGACCTTCGCCCGTGGCACCCGCGTCAGGGCCCGCATCGCGGCCGGGGTGCGGTAGCGCCAGTAGGTGTTCCGCGACAGGACGCGGCCGTCATCGTCCTCCAGGGTCAGGCGCAGGAGGTGCAGTTCGGGCAGATCGTCGGTCCAGCCGACCGTGAACGCCTTCTCGGTGGCGGCCGGTGCCACGTCCAGCCGCGCGCTCCGGTCCTTGCCGAGCTGCCGGCCCGAGAGGTCGAGCAGCCGCGCCGAGACGACGGCCTTCCTCAGGTTCTTGCGCGTGTGGTTGACCGCGATGACCTGCCCCTCCGGGTCGGCCTGGACGTGCAGCGGTTCGCAGGCCGAACGGGCCCCGAAGTAGGTGCCGTTGACGTCGAAGTCGTAGTCGTAGGTCTGCCATACGGTGCTGTGCCAGGCGGGGTGGGACATCCACAGCATGAGGCCGCTGGCGTTGTCCCACAGGTTCGCGTTCCACGCCTCGAACATGGCGCGCGTGTTCTCGTAGTTGACGAACTGGGCCTTGCGGGCGAAGTCGTCCAGGTCCGTGGCTGTGCCGAGGCGGGCCTCGACGGCGGCCTTGTAGTTCTGCGGCGCCTGATTCCCGCGCTCGCTCCAGTCGTGGTAGTACCACGCGCCGCGGATCGGCCACTCGGGCTCGTCGCCCGTCATGTTCCGCATGCTGGCGGCGGTCGAGACGACGGGCATGCCGATCTCGGTGTGGAAGCCGAAGTCCTTGCTGCCGTACGTGGCCGGGTCGAAGTACTTGTCCGGCTCGACCCAGCCGTACGGGCCGCCGCCGGTGATGATCCCGCCGGCCGAGTTGTTCTGGTAGAGCAGGCCGGGAGCCTGCTCCTCGACGGCCTCGCGCATGCCCTTGTCGATGGCGGCGGGCGGGTTGCCCTCGTTGGCCCCGCACCAGATCACCACGCTCGGGTGGATCCGGTAGCGCAGCACGGTGTCCCGCGCGATCGAGTTGAAGGCCTCGTGGTCCGGCGGGTCCATGGCCCAGGCGTTGGGGAAGTCGTTCCACACCAGGATGCCGTGCTCGTCGCAGGCCGCGAAGAACTCCTCCCGGTCGCAGGTGCCGACCCAGTTGCGGATCATCGTGAAGTTCATGTCGCGGTGCATCCGCACCGCCGCGTCCATCCGCTCCGGCGGCATCCGGCGCAGCAGCTCGTCCCAGCCCCAGTTGCCGCCCCGGGCCAGGACCCGTACGCCGTTCACGCTGATCTTCAGCGGGTCGGGGGTGTTGGACACGGACCTCACATCGGTCCAGGTGTCCCCGTCGTCGGACACCTGGATGACGTACGTCTTCGGGTAGGCCGGTTCCCACACGACGGCCACCCGGTCGAACCTCTTCGCGGCGCCGAGGTCGACCTGGATCCACTGGTGGTCCTCGTAGGCGGAGGACCAGCGGGTTCCCGCGTCGCCGTCGGTGGCGTTCGCGGCCGGGTGGTCGGACTCCTCGGTGGACGCGGTCGCCTTCCGCCGCAGGGCCAGGTCGGTGCCGGGCTCGGCGCTGTCGATGACGCCGAGGGACCACAGGGAGTTGCCCCAGCTCGTGTTGCGCACCCCGCAGGCGAGACGGACGTACCGGGCGGTGCGCGGCGCGAAGTCCTCGACCTGGAGACTGGCGTTGCCGCTGTTGAAGGGCAGCGGTATCGCGCCGTTGTCCACCGACTTCACATCGGTCCAGGTGTCGTCGTCCGAGGAGACCTGGACGACGTAGGTCTTCGCGTACGCCTGCTCCCAGGTCAGGTCGACCCGGTCGAAGGACTGCTGGGACCCGAGGTCGACCCGGATCCACTGGTCGTCCTCGTAGGCCGACGACCAGCGGGTGCCGGGATCGCCGTCGGTCGCGTTGGCCGGACCGCGGTCGCCTCCGTCCTCGCTCGACGCCTTGGCCGGTGCGTGCAGGGCGAGGTCGGCCGAGGGCCGGGCACTGTCGAACACGGCCAGCGTCCACAGCGAACTGCCCCAACTCGTGGCCCTGGTAAGGCACTTGATACGTACGTATCTGGCTTCCCGCCGGTCGAAGGTGACGGACTGGGTGTACGCGTCGCCGGTGGAGGTGAACGGCAGCGGCACCTCGAACTCGTAGCCGAACCGGCGGATGCCGAACCGGGTGGTGCGGCGGTCGCTCTCGGCGCCGTCGACCGAGGCGGTGAGGGTGAGGTCGTGCAGGGTGGCGTCGCCGAGTCCGTTGGGCCACCACAACTTCGGGTCGCGTACCCGCAGTCGGCCGTACGCGTCGGGGGTGAACGTGACGTCGACGCTCTTGCCCGCCGGGACGGTGACGACCTTGCTGACCCGTATGCCGCCCGTACCGCCCGTACCGCCTCCGACGTCGAAGGAGGCTGACACCGTCGTCCGGTGGTCGGCGGTGTCGGCGTTGCGGACCGGGACGACGATCGTCAGTTCGGCCACGGACACGTCGGGGAGCTTCGGCAGGGCGGTGTCGACGCGGGGGTCGCCGATCACGACATGGCCGGTCGATCTCAGCCGGACATGGTTCCAGATGCCCGCGGCCCGGTCGCGTACCGCGGGCATCCAGTCCCAGCCCGAGGCGGCCAGGTAGGTGGGGGAGTTGAGGTTCATCTGGTTGGCGCCCGCGTCCACCCAGGCCTCGCCCGCCGGGCCCTTGTCGCCGGGGCTGCCGGGCACCGGCATCGGTGTGATCCTGACCGCGAGCGCGTTGGCTCCGCCGCCCGTGGCGAGCAGTTCGGTCACGTCGTGGGACGAGCGGGCGAAGGGATAGGTCAGATCGCCCACGTGGTGGCCGTTGAACCAGATGTCGGCCGTGTGGTTGACGCCGTCGAACTCCAGCCAGACCCGGCGCCCCGCTCCGGTGCGCAGGCCCCGCGGCAGCTCGAAGTCCCGCTTGTACCACCACGAGTGCCGGGAGAGCGCCTCAGGCACCTGGAGGTTGTTCAGCCCGACCACGGGATCGGGCAGCTTGCCCTGGTCCACGAGGGAGGCGAGCACCGTGCCGGGCACGGTGGCGGGCAGCCATGTGCTGGTGTCGGCGGACGTCTTCGACAGCTCCTTGCCGTCGCCGTCGGCCCAGTCGTCGAGGGTGAGCCGCCAGCCGGACTCCAGCGGCACCGTGCCGTCGGCGGCCACCGTCAGCTTCGGCGCGGGTCCGTGACGGGTGCCCCAGTCGGTCCAGCCGGTGGCCGACGGCCGGTGCCCCTTGGCGTTGCCGTGCACCTCGAAGCCGTTCAGGCCCAGCGGGTTGGGGTTGGAGCGCCTGCGTGAGGTCATCCGCACCCAGCGCGCGGTGACCGGGCGCGGAAGCTGGATGTCCACCACACCGCCGGTGCCCGCCGTCGTGCGGTACACGCTGGTCCAGGAGGTGTGGTCGGTCGACGTCTCGACCACGAAGTCGACCGCGTAGCTCGACTGGATCTCCTCGCCCGTCGTGCCACTGGCCGGATTTCCCGTGGTGGGAGGCGTGAACACCGGGTCGCTCGCGTCGCCCTCGAAGGTGAGTCGGATCCAGGTGACCTCGCACCGGGCCTGCAGATCGATCGAGATCCACTGCGGGTCGCCCGCCCCGGCCCGCCAGCCGCTGCCCCGCACGCCCGGCGAGGTGAGCCGGTCGACGACGAAGGAGCCCGGCGTGGGCGCGTAGGCCGTCGAGGAGACGGCGACCGGGCGGTGGAGCGCGAGTTCGCCGGGCGGGGCGGAACCGGCCGACCCCTCGCCACCTGCGGCGGCGGCAGTCGGCAGGGGGGTCAGGGCACCGAGGCCGAACCCTGCCAGCAGGGTGGAACCCGTGGTGACGACGGATCTCCGCGACAGCCGGCGCGGCGAACTCGACTGATCTGTCATGAGCGTGATGTCCCATCAGAAGACAGCTGCGCGAGCCGGACACGACGCGGCTCGCGGGAGGCACTGACAACGTTGCCAAAGGCTGTGACGCGGAGGGATTCCTGTCAACCCCTGCGACATGACCCACCCGTCTTTCTATTAAATTAGGAATTAATATTGACAGCGTTTCGGCCACGCGCCACAGTCTTCGCCGTGACGTCGGCGGCCCCTGTCACAGTGCGGCCCGCGTCACGCCCCCGTGCTTCCCAGCGCCCTCGTGCTTCCCAACCATCGGGAGAGGCAAGTGACTTCACACCCGCAGGTCCGCACACCCGCGGCAAGCAGACTGACCCGCCGTGCCACCACGGCCGCGATAGCGACAGTCCTGGCGGTGACCGCGGCCCCAGCGGCCACGGCACAGCCGGCCGTCGACCGGACCGCCGTCGACCGGACCGCCAGTGGCCGGACCGTCGTTGACGGGACCGCCGTCGATCAGGGCGCGCCCGAGTACTACGACAGTGGTCTCGCGCCCACGCCCTACATGGGCTGGAACACCTACTACGGGCTCGGCGCACCCACCGAGAAGGAGGTGCGCTCGGTCGCCGACAAGCTGGTGAGTAGCGGTCTGCGCGACAGCGGCTACGACATCGTGTGGCTCGACGGCGGCTGGCAGGCCGACAACCCGCGTGACGCACAAGGCAAGCTGGCCGCCCATCCGGACCGCTTCCCCTCCGGCATTCCGGCCCTGGTCTCCTACCTCCACAAGCGGGGTCTGAAGGCGGGCATCTACACCGACGCCGGCGCCTACGACGGCGGCAAGAGCTGCGGACTCGGCAGCAGGGGCCACTACGAGGAGGACGCGCGGCAGTTCGCCGGCTGGAAGATCGACGCGGTCAAGGTCGACTTCCTGTGCGGGATCGGCGCCAAGCTCGATCCGGGCCCGGCGTTCAAGGAGTTCAGCGACGCGGTCGCCAAGTCGGGCCGGAAGATGCTGTTGAACCTGTGCAACCCGCTGACCGACGACTGGGGCGTGCCGCACACGCCCGAGCAGGACGCGCACAACTCGTACGTCTACGCCCCGACGATCGCCGACTCGTGGCGCACGGGCACGGACATCGCCTGGGGGACCCCGACCGCCGGGCAGTGGCCCAACGTGCTGCGCAACATGGACGCCAACGCCTGGCACCCCGAGGCGCAGGGTCCTGGCCACTACAACGACCCGGACTACCTCATCCCCACCCGGCGCATGAGCGACGGTTCCCTGGAGCTGACGGAGGAGGAGTCCACCACCCAGTTCGTGATGTGGGCCGAGATGGCCTCGCCGCTCGTCCTGGGTTCCGATCCCCGTACGTTGTCGCCGTCGATGCTCAGGACGCTGCGCAACCCGGAGATCGTCGCCGTCGACCAGGATCCCCTGGCCGTCCAGGGCGTACGGGTGGCGAGCGACTCCGTCGGTGACGTCTACAGCAAGGTCCTCCAGGGCGAGGGCCGGCGCGCGGTCGTGCTGCTCAACCGCTCCGACGAGCCGGCCGAGCGCACGGTCCGGTTCTCGGATGTCGGGCTCGGCGGGGCGGTGAAGGTCCGCGACCTGCGGGCCCGCACGGACCGGGGCGCCCACAGCGACACGTACACGGTCGAAGTCCCCGCGCACGGGACCGCGTTCCTGAAGCTGACCGGCGCCGACGCCCTGCCTGGGACAAGTCTGGGGCAGAAGGCCGGCGCCAGTCCGGCCGTGACGCGCGAGGGCGACACGCTCACCACCTTCCTGCGCGGGCCGAACGGCTCCCTCGTCCAGCACACCCCCACCTCCGACGGCGGGGGCCGGACCCGGGACCTCGGTGGTCCCACGGGAGGCAGGATCCTGGGGCAGCCCGCCGCGTACGCCTCGGCCGGCGGCCGGATCGACGTCTTCGTGCGCGGGGCCGACTCCCGGGTGTACCGGCGGGTCCTCAACGGCGGGCACTGGGGCGCGTGGCAGAGCCTCGGCGGCCGGGTGACCGACGCGCCGACGGTGGCCTTCACCGACCCCGGCCACTGGACGCTGGTCGCCCGCGGCACCGACGGCGAGGTCGTGCGGCGCGGCCCGTCGTCCGGCTGGTCGTCGCTCGGCACACCCGGTGGGCGGCAGACGTACGGGCGGCCGTCCGCCGTCGTCGACGCGGACGGGCAGGTCCACGTGGCCGTCCGTACCGCGGCGGACGACGTGTGGACGCGGTCCCGGACGGCGTCGGGGGAGTGGTCGCAGTGGACCTCGATCGGCGGGACCGTCAGCGGCAGCCCGACGCTCGTCAGCGTGGGGGACGACGTGGTGCTGTACGCGCGCGCCGCCGACTACACGCTCTGGCAGCAGCGGTACGCGAACGGGGCCTGGCAGGGCTGGACCAAGCGGGACGAGTTCCCGGGTGCCGCCTTCGACGGCTCGCTCGGAGCGGTGGCGGGCCCCGGTGGCACGGTCGACGCGGTGTTCCGCGGCGTCGACGGCCGCGTTCACCTGACTCGCTTCACCCAGTTCAAATAAATTAGTAATTATTCTTGACGTGGCGCGAGCGTCACGCGAATCTGGATCAGCGCGAGCGGGGCCCGGCCGTCAGGAGGGCCCGCCCCGCCCGCGCGGATCCACAGGGAGCCATTCATGACGAACCACCACGCAAGCCGCCGCCGGTTTCTCGCCGGGGCCGGCGCCGCCGGGACAGCGGCGCTGCTCAGCGGCTGTGTCACCTCCACCTCGACCGGCAAGAGCTCGTCGAAGGGCTCGGTGACCCTCCAGTCCAACCTCTCCGCCCCGCAGGCCAAGGCCGCGATGGAGGACGTCGTCGCCGCGTACGCCAAGAAGGGCTCGGGGCGCGCGAGCCTCAACACGGTCGCCGCGGAGACCTTCCGCACCCAGCTGCCGACGTACCTCACCTCCGCCAACCCGCCGGACGTCTACACCTGGTACCCCGGTTCGGTGGCCGACGCGTACGCGAAGAAGGACCTGCTGCTCGACCTCGGCGAGGTCTGGTCCTCACCCGACCTCAAGGGCTACTCCAAGGCCCTGAACAGCCTGTGCACCGCCGCCTCCGGCAAGAAGGTGTTCGTGCCCACCACCTACTACTGGTGGGGCATGTTCTACCGGAAGTCGAACTTCGCCAAGTGGGGCGTGAGCGAGCCCAAGAGCTGGGACGACTTCCTCGACCTGTGCGACAAGCTCAAGAGCAAGGGCGTCAACCCCATCGGCCTGGGCGCGGGCGGCAACACCGCCTGGGTGGCCTCGGCCTGGTTCGACTACCTGGACATCCGGATCAACGGCGCGGAGTACCACCGCGAACTCCTCGCGGGGAAGCACCGGTTCGACGACCCCGAGGTGCGCAAGGTCTTCGACCGCTGGCAGGAAGTACTGCCCTACTTCGACCCGGACGGCACCGCCGTCGCCTTCCAGGACGCCACGACCTCCCTGCTCAACGGCCGCAGCGCCATGATGCTCATCGGCACCTTCTTCGCCGACGCCGCGCCCAAGGACGCCCTCGACGACATCGACTTCTTCCGCTTCCCCGTCATCGACGCGAAGGTCCCGCTCGCCGAGGAGGCTCCCACGGACGGCTACTTCGCCAGCGCCCGCACCGGCCGCCACGACCAGGTCGTCGACCTGATGCGCTACCTCGCCACCGCCGAGGCCCAGGAGATCTACATCAAGGGCTCGTCCGGCACCGTCCTGCCGTGCAACCCCGAGGCCGAGGACGCCGGCACCGCCCTGGTGAAGAAGGGCCGGGCGCACATCGAGGAGGCCACCGAGATCACCCAGTTCTTCAACCGGGACTCCAGCGACGCACTCCAGCCCACCGCGGACAACGCCCTCACCAAGTTCATCGCCAAGCCCAAACAGATCGGCTCCATCCTCACCGACTGGCAGCGCGACGCCGCGAAGATCTGGAACGCCTGACATGCCCGACACGGCGGTCCTGACCGTCCCCGACCGAAAGGCGCCTGCCCCGCCGGCTCCCCGGGGCAGGCGCAACCGGGGCCCGCGCCGCACACCCCCGCTGGTCCTCGCCTTCGTCCTCGTCCCGCTGCTGGTCGAGGCAGTGTGGGTGTTCTGGCCGGCCCTGCAGGGCTTCTACCTCGCCCTCACCAGCTGGGACGGCGTCTCCGCACCGAAGTTCGTCGGCCTGGACAACTTCCGCGAGATGGCCCACGACGACGTCTTCCTCGACGCGACCGGCCACACCGTGCTCTGGCTCGTCCTCTTCGGCGGCCTCTCCGCCCTGCTGGGCCTCGGCACCGCGCTCATGCTCCAGCAGGAACGGCGCGGCGTCGGCTTCTACCGGGCCGCACTGTTCCTGCCCGTCGTCTTCTCCCTGGTCGCCACCGCACTGGTCTGGCAGGCCATCTACCAGCCCGACGGAGTCCTCAACCAGCTCCTCGAATCGGTCGGCCTCGGCAGCCTGCGCCACGCCTGGCTCGCCGACCAGGACACCGCCCTGTACGCCGTGATCGTGCCCGCGCTCTGGCGGCAGATCGGCTACGTCATGGTCCTCTACCTGGCCGGCCTCAAAGGCATCGACCCGGCCCTGTACGAGGCCGCCAAGGTCGACGGCGCCAGTGCCTGGCAGCGACTGCGCCACGTCACCCTGCCGCAGCTGCGCAGCGTCAACGCCGTCGTCCTGTCGGTCATCGTCATCGACTCGCTGCGCTCCTTCGACGTCGTGTGGTCGCTGACCCGCGGCGGCCCCTACCACTCGTCCGAGCTGCTGAGCACGTACATGTACTCCACCGCCTTCCAGTCCCTGCGCCTCGGTTACGGGTCCGCCCTCGCCGTCGTCATCTTCGTGCTGGCCTTCGGCGTCATCTGCTCCTATCTCGTCCGCGCGTTCCGGGAGGCCGACTGATGTCCGCCCCGTCAGCCCCGTCCGCCTCCTCCACCGCGCTGCGCCGCAGGCGGGCCGCGACCGCGGGCTTCCACCTCGGCGCCGGCACCCTGGCGGTCCTGTGGCTGCTGCCCATCGCCCTCGTCCTGGTGACCAGCCTGCGCACCTTCGACGACATCGCCGCACACGGCCTGGGCAGCTGGCCGCACTCCTTCACCCTCGGCAACTTCGGCCAGGCCTGGAACGACGGCGGCCAGCAGCGCGCCCTGATCAACAGCCTGCTGGTCACCGTGCCGGCCGTCCTGGTGACGCTCGCGCTGGCCGCCATGGCCGCGTTCGGACTCAGCCGCTACGACATGTCGTTCCGCCGCTCCCTGCTGCTGCTCATGCTCGGCGGCAACCTGCTCCCGCCGCAGATCCTGCTCATCCCCGTCTCCAAGCTGAGCGAACTGCTGGGCGTCTACGACACGTTGCCCGCGCTCATCGGCGTACAGATCGGCTTCGGTGTCGGCTTCTACGTCTTCGTCCTGCACGGCTTCATGCGGTCCATCCCACCGGAGATCCAGCAGGCGGCCGTCGTCGACGGCGCCGGGCCCTGGCAGATCTTCTGGCGGATCATCCTGCCGCTGACCCGCCCCGCCCTGGCGGCCCTCAGCGCGCTGTCGTTCACCTGGATCTTCAACGACCTGCTGTGGGCGATCACCGTGCTGCGCAGCGACACCAAGATGCCGATCACCGCGGCCCTCATCGGACTTCAGGGCCAGTACGTGTCCATGTGGAACGTGATCGCCGCCGGCTCCGTCATCGCCGCCGCGCCCACCGTGATCGTTTTCCTGCGGTTCCAGCGGCACTTCGTGGCCGGCCTCAACCTGGGAGCGGTGAAGTGACGACGGGAACCGGGCCGGTCGCGACGGGAGCCGGTCAGGTGACCACACCCCGGCGCTGGACCCTGCGCGCCGAGCACACCAGCTACACCGTGCGGCTGTCCCCGGACGGCCCGTGGGCCGAGCTCGAAGCCTGGGGCCCGACCGGCGTCGAGGACGGCCCGTCCGCCTTCGACTGGTCGCGGCGCACCCACTTCATCACGCCCGCGGACGCGGCACCGGCCGAGTATCTGCCGTACGGGCTGCGGCCGTTCACCGGAAGCGAGCTGATCGCCGGGCGTGCGGACGGTGAGCGGGGCTCGTGGTGGCACTTCGACGGCGCGGAGGAAGCGGCAGAGGGGGACGAAGAGGGGAAGTGCGGTCTGCGGCTCGCCTTCTCCGACGATGTCCTGGGCCTGCGTACGGTCCTCTGCTACGAGACGGTGCCGGGCACGGACGTGATCCTGCGCTGGACCGAACTGACCGCGACCACTGACGAACTGCGCCTGGAACGGCTCGACTCGGCCGCCGTGAACATCCCCGTCGCGGGCGCCGCCCGCCTGACGTATCTCACCGGCCAGTGGTCGCAGGAGTTCCAGCGCACCCGACTCGACCTGCCCCGGGGCACGTTCACCATGGGCAGTCTCCAGGGCGTGCCCGGACACGCGTACGCGCCCTGGCTCGCCGTACAGGACGGGGGAGCCGGGGAGGCCCGGGACGAGGGCGCGGCCTACGGCATCGCCCTCGAATGGTCCGGCAACTGGCACATCACCGCGGAGGCCGAACCGGGCGGCCTCGTACGCGTCCGCGCAGGACGGGTCCCGCACGAGGGCGCCGTGCCCCTGGCCCCCGGCGAGACCCTCACGACTCCACGTCTGGCCTGCGCGTTCAGCCCGGACGGCCTCGACGGGCTCTCCCGCGTCTGGCACCGCTACGAACGCAGGCTCTCCGGCGAGCGGCTGCACCGGCCCCGCAAGGTCCTCTACAACTCCTGGGAGGCCACCGGCTTCGACGTCGACGCGGCCGGGCAGCTGGAACTGGCCAAGCTGGCCGCCGACATCGGAGCCGAACTGTTCGTCGTCGACGACGGCTGGTTCACCGGCCGCGGCGACGACACCGGGGGACTGGGCGACTGGTACCCGGACCCGGCGGCCTTCCCGCAGGGCTTCGGCCGGTTCGTCGACGACATCCGGGGGCTCGGCCTCGACTTCGGCCTGTGGGTCGAGCCCGAGGCCGTCAGCCCGGGCAGCCGCCTCCACGCCGAACACCCCGAGTGGGCCTACCGGATCGAGGGCCGCCCCGCCCGGCTGGTCCGCAACCAGCTGCTGCTCGACCTCGGCCGCACCGACGTCCAGGACTTCGTCATCGGCACACTGGACCGGCTGCTGAACACGTACGACATCAGCTATCTGAAGTGGGACATGAACCGGCCGCCCACCGAACGCGGCCGTCCGGGAGCCCCGCACGACGGGCGGCCCGACCTGGACGCCGAGCACGTCGGCGGATACCTGCGCGTCCTGGACCACCTGCGCGCCGCCCACCCCGACGTCACGGTCGAAGGCTGCGCGGGCGGCGGCGCCCGCATCGAGCACGCCACCGTTGCACGCACCGACGTCGTGTGGCCCAGCGACAACACCGCCCCGCTGGACCGGCTGTCCATCCAGTACGGCTTCCTGCACGCCCACGCCCCGCACGTCATGAGCTCATGGGTCACCGACGCCCCCGGGATCTTCGACCCGCGCCCCCGCAGCCTCGCCTTCCGGTTCGTCAACGCCATGTGCGGCGTCCTCGGCATCGGGGCCGACCTGCGCGCCTGGACGCCCGGACAGCGAACCGAGGCCGCCCGGTGGATCGCCCGCTACAAGGACGTACGGGAGACCGTCCACCAGGGAGACGTCCACCTCCTCGGCACGCCCGCGAGCCCCACCTTCGGCGTGCAGTACGACGACCCGCGGTCGGGGCGCACGGTCGTCGCGGCCCTCGGCACCGGGCGCCTCGACGGGGCCCCGCTGCTGCCCGGCCGCCCCGACCGGCTCAGGCTGCGCGGTCTCGACCCGCGTGCGCGCTACCACGACGCCGACACGGACCGTACGTACAGCGGAGCGCATCTGCTCCACTACGGGCTGCCCTTCACCTGGAGCGACGACCACGACGCCGAACTGGTGGTCCTGACACGGCGGTGACAGCGGTCCGGCATATGTTTTCAGGACGTTCCCGCGACGGCTCACCGGCCGTCCCCCGCACGCGAAGAGCACCGAAGGAGTCGAACCCCACGATGGAGCAGCCCGCACGACGGCCCGGCGCCCGCCTCACCGGCCGTACGGCCGATCGCTTCACGGGCCGTACGGCCGTGGTCACCGGAGCGGCCTCCGGCATCGGAGCCGCCACGGCCGAACGCCTCGCCGAGGAGGGCGCCGCCGTCGTGCTCGCCGACCTCGCCGAGGACCGGGGCGAGACCGTCGCCGAGCGCATCACGAAGGCCGGCGGCCGCGCCCGGTTCGTACGGGCCGATGTCGCCGCGGAGGACGACTGGACCCGGATCGTCGCCGCCGCCCACCACTTCGGGCCCGTGGACGTCCTCGTCAGCAACGCCTACACCGTCGAGGTGGCCCCGGCCCACGAGATGTCCCTCGACTCGTGGCAGCGGCAGCTCGCCGTCAACACCACCGGCAGCTTCCTCGGCTTCAAGGCCCTCCTGCCCGACCTGCGGAGACGCCGGGGAGCCGTGGTGCTGACCTCGTCCGTCCACGCGAACCGCGGCATCCCCGGCCACCCCGCCTACGCCGCCTCCAAGGGAGCCCTGCTGTCCCTGTGCTCCCAGCTCGCCGTCGAGTACGGGCCCGAGGTGCGCGTCAACGCCGTCGTGCCCGGCCCCATCCTGACCGCCGCCTGGGACAGGGTCGCGCCCGGGGACCGGGAGCGCAGCATCGCCGAGACGGCGGCGCGCCGCTTCGGCACACCGGAGGAGGTGGCCGCGGCCATCGCCTTCCTCGGCGCCGACGAAGCCTCCTACATCACCGGGACGAGCCTGGTCGTGGACGGCGGCTGGAGCGTCGTCAAGGCCTCCGCATGACCGGTTGACCACGCTCACCTCCCGGTAGAGCCCACCTCCCAGAAGAGCCCGCCTCCCAGCAGAAAGCCCAGCAGAAAGGCTGTACGAGATGACGCCCTATGCCCGCCGCGGCGTGCACGGCCAGACCGTGGAAGTCCTCGCCCGCCGCATCCTGGGCGGCGAGATCCCCGAGGGGGCCACGCTGGACCTGGTGGCGCTGCAGAGCGAGCTGGACGTGAGCCTCACCGCTCTGCGTGAGTCCCTCAAGGTGCTGGCCGCCAAGGGGATGGTCGACGCCCGCCAGAAGCGCGGCACGTTCGTCCGCACCCGGGCCGAGTGGAACCTCCTCGACGTCGACGTACTGCGCTGGCAGTTCGAGGGCGGCCGCACCTCCGAGGCCGACGAGGCGCTGCTGCAGAACCTCGCCGAGGTGCGCGCCATCATCGAACCGGCCGCCGTGCGGCTGGCCGCCGACCGGCGCACCGATGCCGACCTGGCCGCCCTCGACGGCGCCCTGGACGCGATGGGGGAGAGCGCCAGTGACGCCGCCCACGCCGTGGAGGCCGACCTCGCCTTCCACCGGGCCCTGCTGGCCGCCACCCACAACGAACTCCTCGAACGCATGGAGATGGTGATCGAGTCGGGCCTGGCCCATCGCGACCGCATCGTGCACAGCTCCCCGCACAGCGAGGACCCGGTCCCGGCGCACCGAGCCGTCCTGGACGCCGTACGCGACCGGGACCCACGGGCCGCCGAGACCGCGATGCGCGCCCTGCTCGACCAGGCCGGCCGCGATCTGGACCGCCTCGGCGACGCCGACGACCCCCATGCGCCCGACGAGACGGAAGGCTCCCGCTCTCAGTGAAGATCACCCGTATCGAAACCTTCCTGGTTCCGCCCCGCTGGCTGTTCTGCCGGATCGAGACCGACGAAGGCGTCATCGGCTGGGGCGAACCGGTTGTCGAGGGGCGTGCCGAGATCGTCCGCGCCGCCGTCGACGTGCTGGCCGAATACCTCGTCGGCCAGGACCCGTTGCGCATCCAGGACCACTGGCAGGTGTTGTCCAAGGGCGGCTTCTACCGCGGCGGTCCGGTCCTCTCCAGCGCCGTCGCCGGCCTCGACCAGGCCCTGTGGGACATCGCGGGCAAGACGTACGGCGCCCCGGTGCACGCCCTGCTGGGCGGTCCGGTGCGCGACCGCGTCCGGGTCTACGCCTGGGTCGGCGGCGACGAACCCGCCCAACTGACCGAGCAGATAGCCGCCCAGGTCGAGGCGGGCTTCACCGCGGTGAAGATGAACGCGGCCGGAGCCACCTCACCGATCCCCACTCCCGCCGAGACCGCCGCGATCGTGAGCCGGGTGGCGGCCGCCCGCGAGGCGCTCGGCCCGGACCGCGATGTCGCCGTCGACTTCCACGGCCGCCTCACCGCCGCCGGCGCCCGCCGCGTCCTGGCCGAACTCGCGCCCCTGCACCCGCTGTTCGTCGAGGAACCCGTCCTGCCCGAGCACGGCCACCTGCTCGCCGGACTCGTCGAGGCGAGTCCGATCCCGCTCGCCACCGGTGAACGCCTGTACGGACGGGCCGACTTCCTGCCCGCGCTCACCGCGGGCATCGCTGTCGCCCAGCCCGACCTGTCCCACGCCGGCGGCATCTCCGAGGTGCACCGCATCGCCTCGCTCGCCGACACCTACGGCGCCCAGCTCGCCCCGCACTGCCCGCTCGGCCCGATCGCCCTGGCGGCCAGCCTCCAAGTCGCCTTCGCCACACCGAACTTCCTCATCCAGGAGCAGAGCCGCGGTATCCACTACAACAAGGACGCCGACCTGCTGTCGTACGTGGCCGACCCCGAGCCGTTCCGGTTCGTCGACGGGCATGCCTCCCGCGGCGACGCCCCCGGACTCGGGATCACCGTCGACGAGGCCGCGGTACGGGCCGCCGACCGGTCCGGGCACGCCTGGCGCAACCCGGTGTGGCGGCACGCCGACGGCTCCTTCGCGGAGTGGTGAGCATGCCGCTGGAGATCGTCACCGACCCTGCCCTCGGCGGCCGTTGGACCTCCCTGCGCACGGCTGCCGGCCGGGAGTGGCTGTGGCACCGCGAGGCTCCCGAGCGGGAGAGCGTGTCGCCCGGCGACCCCTTCGTGGACGCGGGCGGACTGGAGGAGTGCGTCCCCACGGTCCGCGGCACCCCCGACCACGGGGACGCCTGGGCACGGCCCTGGACACGGGAGGCGGACCGGGGAGGGGACCTGGACAGGGGCCCGGGTTCGGACCCGGCCGGAGACCGGTACGCCGTCCACTGCGACCGGTTCACGCTGAGCCGCACGATCCGTGGCACCAGGGAGGGCGCGGAGGCCGACTACGTGCTGACGGCCGACGCGGGCTTCCGCTTCGTGTGGGCCGCCCATGCCCTGCTCGACCTCTCCGACCGGGCGAGCCTCCACATCGGCGAAGGTGCGCGCACCCGCCTCTTCCCCGAAGCGGCACCGCTGTTGGAGCGGGCGTGGCCTAAGGGCGCCCCGTGGGTGGAGGGGAACTGGCCCGCTCCTTGCGGGCTGCGCCTGGACCGGTTCGGCCCGGACGACGGCACCGCGGTCGGAGCCGTCGTGGACGCCGCCGGGTGCTGCGTCCACGACGACACGGACCGGCTGTCGCTGGCCCTGGAGGCCGAGGGGCAGCCGATGTCCGTCGCCCTGTGGCGCAACCTCGCGGGTTTCCCCGCCGGGGGCCCGTACCGCAGCACGGGCGTCGAGCCCATGCTCGGCCGCGTCTTCGACCTCGCCGAGGCGGGTGCCGGTGATGTTGCCCGGGTACCCGCGTCCGGCGAGGTGCGGTGGCGGCTGACGCTGACCGAGAACTGCCGTTGCACCTGAAACAACGCGTGAACGCAGAACGCGTGAACCAACCTGTGCCACAAGGAGTTTGCATGGATCTTCTGGATCTTCGAGCGGCCCTGACCGCCCACCGCCTGGTCGCGATCGTGCGCGGCGACGACCCGGAAGCCGCCGTACGCACCGTGCTGGCCCTGGCCGAAGAGGGCGTCGAGCTGATCGAGGTGTCCCTCAGCGGCAAGGACGCCCTGACGGTCATCGAGCGGGCCCGCGAAGCGCTCGGCCCCGACCGGCCACTCGGCGCGGGGACGGTCCTGACCGCCGACGACGCGCGCGACGCCCGCCGGGCCGGCGCGGACTTCGCCGTCACCCCCGCGCTCGGGGACGGCGTGACCGCGGCGCGCGAGCTCGGACTGCCGGTCCTGGCCGGGGTGATGACCCCGACCGAGATCGTGGCCGCGCGTGGTCTCGGCGTGGCCGCACTCAAGATCTTCCCCGCTGCCCAGGCGGGCGGCCCCGCCTACCTCAAGGCCCTGCGCGGCCCGTTCCCGCACGAGCTGTTCGTGCCGGTGGGCGGTGTCGACGGGGCCGCCGCCCGCGCGTATCTGGCGGCCGGGGCGACCGCCGTCGGCGTCGGGTCACCGCTGGTCGGGGACGCGGCCGACGGCGGCAGCCTGACCGCGCTGCGGGACCGTGCGCGGGCGTTCCTCACCGTGGCGAACGACATCGCCGTCGCGCAGGAAGGTACGCCGTGACCGACGCCGCAGCGAAGGCCGAAGGCGCCGGGCCCATCGGAGGCCCCGAACCGGCCGAAGGCGCCGCGCCCACCGAGTTCCAGTCGGTCGAAGCGGAAGCCCTCCGCCCCGACCGGCTGGAACTCGGCGAAGGCATCCGCTGGACGGACCAGGGCCTCGTGCTCGTGGACATCCTCGCGGGCCGCCTGCTCACCGCCGGGGACGATCCCACCGAGCCGCTGCGACAGCTGGCCCAACTGCCGGTTCCGCTGGGCGCGGTGGCCCCCGTGGCCGACGCCCCCGGCACCTGGATCGCCGCCGCCGGAACCGGTTTCTGCCTGCTCGCCCCCGACGGCTCGACACGCTCGCTGGCACAGCCCGAGGCGGACGCCGTACGGCCCGTGCGGATGAACGACGGCACCGCCGATCCTTTCGGCCGCTTCTGGGCGGGCAGCATGGCCTACGACGCCGACGACGGAGCCGGCTCCCTCTACCGCGTCGACCACGACGGCACGGTGGCCCGCGTCCTCGACGGCATCACGGTGCCCAACGGGCCCGCCTTCACGGCCGACGGCCGCACCATGTACCTGGCCGACAGCGCCCGGGGAGTCGTCCGGCGCTACCCCGTCGACCCGGTCACCGCCGAACTCGGAACCCCGGAGGTGTACGTCACCGTCGACGACGGCAGCCCCGACGGGATGGCCGTGGACGCCGAGGGCGCGGTGTGGGTGGCGGTGTGGGGCACCGGCACCGTACGCCGGTATCTGCCGGACGGCCGCCTCGACCGGACGGTGCGCCTGCCCGCGCGGCAGCCCGCCGGAGTGTGCCTGGGGGAGGACGTACTGCACATCACCACCGCCCGGGTGGGCCTCGCCGAGCCCGGCCCGTACGACGGCGCCGTGTTCACCGCGCGGGTCGACGTACCGGGCAGGCGGGCGGACGTGTACCGGCACCGCACGGATGCCTCTGCCCCCGACCCGGCCCGACCGGCCCGACGGGAGGCGTCGTGAAGAGCGCGTCCGTACCCCGCGCTGTCTGGCGGCCCCGCGAGGGAGCGGTGGTCTGCATCGGCGAGACCATGGCCGCGTTGGCCCCCGCCCCGTCCGAGTCCCTGGAGACCGCCGAGGACCTGCGGGTGTCGGTGGCCGGGGCCGAGTCGAACGTGGCGATGTACCTGGCCGACCTGGGCGTCCCCGTCTCCTGGCTCTCGGCGCTGGGCGACGACGCGTTGGGGCGGCGGGTGCTCGCCGCGGTCGGCGCGCCCGGCGTCGATGTCGGCGGAGTGCGCCACGACCCGGAACGGCCCACGGGCCTGCTCGTGAAGGAGCCCACCGGCTCGGGCACCAGTGTCCACTACTACCGGGGCGACTCGGCGGCCTCGGCCCTGGGCCCCGACGTACTGAAGGACGACAGACTCACGACCGCCTCCGTCGTCCATCTCACGGGCGTGACCGCGGCCCTCTCCCCGTCCTGCCGGAGCCTGGTCGTGGAGGCGCTCGCCGTACCGCAGGCCGAGCGTCCCCACGCCGTGAGCTTCGACGTCAACCACCGCCCCGCGCTGTGGCCGCCCGGAACGGCCGCCCCCGTGCTGCGCGACCTCGCCGACCGTGCCGACATCACCTTCGTCGGACTGGACGAGGCACAGGACCTCTGGGGCGCCGGCCTCGAACTCGCCGACGTACGCCGGCTGTTGCCGCACCCGCGCCTCCTCGTCGTCAAGGACGGTGGCCGGACAGCCACCGTCTTCGGCGGCGAAGACTCCTGGACCGTGCCCGCTCTGCGCACGGACGTGGTGGAGCCCGTCGGCGCGGGAGACGCCTTCGCCGCCGGATTCCTGACCGGACTGCTGCGGGGCGTCGACATGGAGCGCGCGCTGAGGCTCGGGCACATCACGGCCGGGTCGGCACTCCAAGTGACGGGCGATCACGGCCCGTTGCCCGACAGTGCCCGGATCGAACGGCTCCTCGGCCTCCCCGCGCACGAATGGGCCGCCGTGAACCGCGAGTGACGAACCGGTCGCACTGCGGTGGTCAAGTAGCGGAGGTCACCTTCGGGTACGACGAAGGTCACATTTACATATCGGACACTTCGCACTTCAATCTTCACGCGAGACACACAAGTTGGCTAAGTTGACGGACAGACCGTACGACTCCCACCGGTGAACCTCGCCGGGTCGCGCGGTCTCCGCCGAATCCGACAGGCCCTCACGGCGGTCGGAGCCGGAGGTCCAGTCGACTTTCAGGGTGAATCGGCCCAACTGTCCAGCGGACAGGGGTCGTAGGGCATGCCTTCCGGAACCGTCCGCCCGGACCCGAAAGACGACCCGGCAGGCGGTGCACGGAAGGAGTCGTCTCCCATCGCGCCGGAACGAACGCAGCGCCCCGGAGGCACCGGCCTCCCCGGCATGTCCCGCTCCGCCCTCGTGAAGGCGGCCCCCTCTTCCGTGGACCAGTTCTCCTCCGCAGGCATTCCCGCCCAGCGGGGCGACGAGCCCAGCCGCGAGGAAGTCCAGCAGCGGATCAGCAATCTCTACGACCGCGTCGAGAACGCCAGCGGAAACTTCAACGCCACCCGTGCGATGACCACGGCGTCGCGCGACACGGTCAAGCCGACTTCCAGGGAGAGGGACAGGGGCGGCCGAGGCGCAGGCGCCGATGCCGCCGCCCCGCTGCCGGACGTCGCGAAGCAGTGGTTCGACGTGGGGCGTTCGCAGCTGGGTCCCGTATTTCAGGCGGTGCTGCCGCCCGACCGGATGCCGGACCGCGGCTCGGCCGGGTCCCGGCCCGCCGCCGATGCGGGCGGCCGTCCGGGCGGCGGTGGCCGTGAGAGCCGTGCGGCTTCCGACAGGCCCGTCCTGGAACTGACCGCCGGTCCGAGCGCCGGTCCCGGTGCCGGAGGTGCCGCCGGACCCGTCGCGGAGCTGACCGCGGGGCCCGGGCCGGAGTTGACCGCGGGACCCGTCGCCGCGCTGCCGGCCGTACCTGCACAGCGCCAGGCGGCCGACAAGGCCTCGCCCGGACCGTCCGGCGGGCCGTCGCAGGCGACGCTGAAGTCCTCGAAGCAGCGCAACCAGCGAAAGCTCGGGCAGGCCCGTGACCTGCTCGCCGGGCATGCCGCCCGGCGGAGCGCACCCGCACCCGTCGCGGAGTCGCGGCCCTTCCGCCCGATCGAGGGCGCCTGGGGTCCCGCCGCCCAGGAACAGAGTTACCGCGCGGCCGGCACCGGAGCGGACGCGTGGCAGCAACCGGCCATCGGTACGGACATGCGCGCGGGTACGGACATGTACGCCGGTGCGCCCATGTACCCCGGCATGCCCGGCACGGGAGCGGGTGTCGCCGCCGACCAGAGCATCGGCAACGGCATGTACCTCGCAGTCGACCAGTACGTCGGCCCCCAGTACACCGGTGTCCAGCAGTCCGACACGAGCATGTACGTCGACGCGAGCACGCCCATCGCCACGGGGGTCGCCCTCGACATGCAGGCTGCGACCAGTCCCGGGTACGGCGTGCCCGCCCCCGACCCCGCCTACGCCGCGCCGGCTTACGCCACACCCGCCTACGCGGCGCCCGACCCCGGGTACGGCGGGCAGGGCGCCAGGGCCGTCGAGTTCGCACGCGCCCAGATCGGCAAGCCGTGCGTATGGGGCGCGATGGGTCCGGGTTCGTACGACCCCTCCAGTCTCACGCAGGCCGCCTGGAAGGCCGCCGGGGTCGCGCTCCCGCGTAGCGTCCAGGACCAGGCGACCGCCGGCACGATGGTGTCCGTCGCGGACATCCGGCCCGGCGACCTGGTTCTCTTCAGCGGGCAGGTCGCACACGTGGGCATCTGCACCGGCAACAACATGATGATCCACGCACCGAGCCCGGGCGTGGCCATCCGCGAGGAGTCGATCTACTGGGCCGGCGAGTCGGCGATCCACAGCGTGATACGCCCCGCCTGAGGGGCGTCGGCGGTCAGCGGGACCGTGGCGCCGATGCCGATGCCGATGCCGATGCCGATGCCGATGCCGATGCGGATGCCGGTGTCGGCTCCGTGAGCGCCTTGGTGAAACAGACGCTGAACGGGTTGCGGTCGTACGGGGCGTACGGCCGCACCTCCTGCCAGCCCTCCCGCGTGTAGAGCGCCCGTGCCTCCGGCTGGAGCGCGCCCGTCTGCAGCCACAGCCGCTCGACGCCGAGGCTCAGCGCGGTCGACTCCACCGCCGAAAGAGCCGCTCGCGCCAGGCCCCGGCCACGGTGGTCGGGGTGCACGAACACCCGCTTCACCTCGTGCCGGTCGGGCAGCCTGCGCAGTGAGGCGGTGGCCACCGGCACGTCGTCGGCGTAGGCGACCCAGGTGACGACGATCTCCTCGGCCGCGGGCTGCGGCGCACGCACCCGCCGGTGCTCGACGGGCGCGTAGCGCGGGGCCAGTTCGGCGGACATCTGCTCCCGCAGCCGGGCCGGAGCCGGGGCGTCCCACTCCTCGGACACCCAGCGGACCGCCGGTGCCCGCCGGACGGCACAATCCTCGTCCCTGGCTTCCCTGGCTTCCCTGGCTTCCAGGGTTTCCGTGGCTTCTTCCCTGATCATGCGGACATGCTCACACCGGCGGGCGAGGCGTGTCGTCGGCTGCGGCCTCCTGTTCGCAGAACGGAAACACCGTGTTCGCAACGGTGGCCGGGCAGGGCTCTAACGCCCCGTCCGCCCACTGCCGAGGAAGGCCGGGTGCCGGCCGAGACGCCGGACGTACCGATCCAGGTGGGGGTACGCGGACCGGGCGCCGCCATCCGTGCCGAGGTGGGTGAGCGCGACCCAGAGGTCGACGTCCGCGGCGGTGATCGCGTCACCCAACGCGTGGGTGTTCACAGACAGTTGGTGATCGAGCAGGGTCAGGGTCGCCGCCCTGGCATGGGGCGGGGCGGTCGGAGTGACGTCCCGGTCGAGGAGTTCACGCAGGGCGTCGATCTCGGCGGCCAGGGCCGGTGGCCGCAGCGCGGGCGGACAGGGCCCTTCGCCGTCCCGGAGGTCGGCGAGTTCCGCGAGGTCGGCGAGGTCGCGCAGGATGTCGGGCGTGTGGTTGCTGACGACGCGTCCGCTCCACCGGTCGCACAGCGCGGGCGCGGTGAGCGGGCCGTCGTAGTGGTGCCAGGTCGCCTCGTAGGCCCGGCGCAGCGCGGCGAAGGCGTCGGGTGTCTCGGCGGGGCGGGTCAGGACCGTGGTGGCCGTGGAGTTCTCAAGTCCCAGCAGGGCGAGGGTGATCGAGACGCGCAGCGAACGCTGACAGCCTTCGGACAGATACAGCTGATAGCGGTGCGCCGCCGGGTAGAAGCCGCCGGCGAGGCCGACGCCTATGCGGCCGCGGAAGCGGTGCGGGCGTGCGGTCGCGCTCGGTGCGGCCCCACTACAGGCGGGTGTGTCGGTGACCGGCGTACGTGCGGCCGTCGCGAAGGTACCTGTGCTCGCACCGCGGGAAACTGTCTCGGGCATGGCTCTCCAGAGGGAATCGCGGAAGCCCTGGCCGCCTTGTGGGCACCAGTGGCGAAACGGAGTGACTGCGCTGTGTCGTGCAGGTCCAACAGGCCCGGATCCAACGGACCGGCGGTGGACTAGTAAGCGCTGGAGACGCGCAACAGATCGATGTGCAGTCGCCTCGTCAAGCCGTTCCTGGGCAATTCCCACCCGTCCCGGTCCTGGCCCGCACGAGGCGGGACCACGCTTGTCCCGCCGCACCGGCGGAACCCGGTCGTCACCCGGGGCACCCCGTCGCGGTGGAAGGGTTGCCTGCCAGCGGGCCGGGGCCGATGACCGCACGGACGGGAAGGACTCCGTCCGACGGGCGCTGACAATCGTGACCGTCCCCGCAAGTGTCGGTGCGCTGAGTGAGGTCGTCAAGAAGGCGAGACGACGTCTCAGTACGTGGGCAGCCGGACCGGTCAGTACGTGGGCAGCCGGACCGCGGGCCGAGCCGTCCCCGGACTTCCGAGATCAATTACCGTCTGCCGGAAGAAAAGGAACAGCCGTACTGTTGTGTGCGTCGACGAGCAGACGGCGCCCGATCACGGGACCGCGAACGAGGCCGGCCGGACGCGGGTCCGCCGAGCCGCAGGGACGGAGGTGACGCACGTGCGACCACGCCCCGTGCCCCGCCTCCACGTTCCCGAGATCGCCCCGAGGCGCCGCGTCCGCCTTTACACCCGGCCGCACATCGACCTCCTGCGCATCGCCGGCGCGCTCTGTCGTCCCTGACCCGTACGTCTCGCGGCTCTGCCCTCGTCCGGTGAGGGCCGGCTCTCCCCTACGGTCGATCAGGAAGGCACGTCCCGTGTCCTCAGCACCCTCTGCCCTGCCCTCACCAACTCCCCACAGCGCCGCCCTGCACCTCGCCGTGGCGCTCGACGGCGCGGGCTGGCACCCCGCCGCCTGGCGCGAACCGGTTGCCCGCCCCCGTGACCTGCTCACCGCCGGCTACTGGACGGACCTCGTCACCGAGGCCGAACGCGGCCTGCTCGACTTCGTGACCATCGAGGACGCCCTCGGCCTCCAGTCCTCGCACTTCACCGAACCCGACGGACGGACCGACCAGGTCCGCGGCCGTCTCGACGCCGTCCTCATCGCCGCCCGCGTCGCACCGCTGACCAGCCACATAGGTCTGCTGCCGACCGTGGTGGCCACCCACACGGAGCCCTTCCACATTTCGAAGGCCATCGCCACGCTCGACTATGTGAGCACCGGCCGCGCGGGCGTCCGGGTGCAGGTGTCGGCCCGCCGGAACGAGGCCGCGCACTTCGGCCGCCGTACGCTCCCCTCGTTCCGTATCGAGGACCTGGGCAGCCCCGAGGTGCGGGAGCTGACGGTCGACCTCTTCGACGAGGCGGCCGACCACGTCGAAGCGGTACGGCGGCTGTGGGACAGTTGGGAGGACGGCGCGGAGATCCGGGACGTCGCCACCGGCCGGTTCGTGGACCGGGACAAGCTGCACTACATCGACTTCGAGGGCAAGCACTTCAGCGTCAAGGGACCCTCGATCACCCCCAGGCCCCCGCAGGGCCAGCCGCTGGTCGGTGCGCTCGCCCACGAGACCGTGACCGGCGCGCCGTTCCGGCTCCTCGGCCGCTCCGCCGACCTCGGGTTCGTCACCCCGCACGACATCGGGCAGGCCCGGACGATCGTGGCCGCGGTGCGCGCCGAACAGGACGCGGCCGGGCGGGCCGGGGAGACCCTGCACCTCTTCGGCGACCTGGTCGTCCTCCTGGACGACGACCCCGCCGAGGCCGCGGCCCGCAAGGAGCGGCTCGACGCCCTCGCGGGGTACCCGTACACGAGCGACGCCCGGATCTTCACCGGCACCCCGGTCGAACTGGCCGACCTGCTCCAGGAGTTGAGCGAGGCCGGGCTCACCGGCTTCCGGCTGCGCCCCGCCGTCGCCGGTCACGACCTCCCCGCGATCACCCGGGGCCTGGTCCCCGAACTCCAGCGCCGGGGCGTCTTCCGGCACGCGTACGAGGCCGACACCCTGCGCGGGCTGCTCGGGCTCGACCGCCCGGCCAACCGCTACGCCGCCCCCGAAGCCGTGGCCGCCGACGCCGTCACCACCGCCTGAGCCGGAAGGACCCACGAACATGAGCGAGCCCCGCAAGCCCGTCAAGCAGATCCACCTCGCGGCCCACTTCCCCGGCGTCAACAACACCACCGTGTGGAGCGACCCCGAAGCCGGCAGCCACATCGAGTTCAGCTCCTTCGCCCATTTCGCGCGCACCGCCGAACGCGCCAAGTTCGACTTCCTGTTCCTCGCCGAAGGCCTGCGCCTGCGCGAACAGGGCGGCCGGATATACGACTTGGACGTCGTCGGCCGGCCCGACACCTTCACCGTCCTGTCCGCGCTCGCCGCCGTCACCGAACGCCTCGGACTGACCGGCACCATCAACTCCACGTTCAACGAGCCCTACGAGGTGGCCCGGCAGTTCGCGAGCCTCGACCACCTCTCCGACGGACGCGCCGCCTGGAACGTCGTCACCTCCTGGGACGCCTTCACCGGCGAGAACTTCCGCCGCGGCGGCTTCCTCCCGAAGGAGGAGCGCTACTCCCGGGCCAAGGAGTTCCTGGCCACCGCGAACGAGCTCTTCGACTCCTGGCGCGGGGACGAGATCGTCGCCGACCAGGAGACCGGCACGTTCCTGCGCGACGCCAAGGCCGGAGCCTTCGTCCACCAGGGGCAGCACTTCGACATCGAGGGGCGGTTCAACGTCCCCCGCTCCCCGCAGGGCCGCCCGGTGATCTTCCAGGCCGGCGACTCCGAGGAGGGCCGCGAGTTCGCCGCGGCCGGCGCCGACGCGATCTTCAGCCGGTACGCCACCCTCAAGGAGGGCCAGGAGTTCTACACGGACGTCAAGGGCCGGCTGGCCCGCCACGGCCGTACCCCCGACCAGCTGCTGATCCTGCCCGCCGCGACCTTCGTCCTGGGCGACACGGACGCCGAGGCCCAGGAACTGGCCCACGAGGTGCGCCGGCAGCAGGTCAGCGGGGCGACCGCGCTCAAGCACCTGGAGTTCGTCTGGAACCGCGACCTGTCCGGGTACGACCCGGACGGGCCGCTGCCCGACATCGACCCCGACCTCGGAGAGCACACCCTCGCCCGCGGCCGGGCCCAGGTGCGGATGTACCGCGACCCGCTGGCCACCGCCCGCGAGTGGCGGGAGCTGGCCGCGGCCAACAAGTGGTCGATCCGCGACCTGGTCATCGAGACGGGCAGCCGGCAGGCCTTCGTCGGCTCCCCGGCGACGGTCGCGGACACGATCAACGAGTTCGTGCAGGCCGACGCCAGCGACGGGTTCATCCTCGTCCCGCACATCACCCCCGGCGGCCTCGACGTCTTCGCCGACACCGTCGTCCCGCTGCTCCAGGAGCGCGGCGTCTTCCGCACGGAGTACGAGGGCACGACCCTGCGCGACCACCTGGGACTGGCCCGGCCCTCCGCCCGGTCCGGTTCCGCCGACTCCGCGCCGCAGGCCGAGCGGGCAGCCGCCTCATGAAATTCCTGGCCATCACCCTGATCGTGCACGCGCCGGACCCGGTGACAGGCGTCCAGAAGTCCACCGCCGCCCGCTTCCGCGAAGTCCTCGACAACGCCCTGCTCGCCGAGGAGCTGGGCTTCGACGGCTTCGGCGTGGGGGAGCGGCACGAGCGCCCTTTCATCTCCTCCTCGCCGCCCGTCGTCCTCAGCCACATCGCCGCACTCACCTCCCGGATCCGCCTGTTCACGGCGGTGACCACCCTCAGCCTCCTCGATCCGGTGCGCGCGTACGAGGACTACGCGACCCTTGACCACCTGTCCGGCGGACGCCTCGAACTGATCATCGGCAAGGGCAACGGGGCCGCCCAGCGCGACCTGTTCCACGTCACCCCTGAGGATCAGTGGGACCGCAACGCCGAGAGCTACGAGGTGTTCCGGCAGCTCTGGCGGCAGGACAAGGTGACGGCGGAGACCCGCTTCCGCCCGGAACTGGTCGACGCGGAGGTATGGCCCAGACCGCTCCAACAGCCCATCCGCGTCTGGCACGGCAGCGCCACGAGCAAGGAGTCCGTGGACCTCGCCGCCCGCTACGGAGACCCGCTCTTCTCGGCGAACGTCACCAACCCCATCGAGCCGTACGCCGAGTTGATCCGGTACTACCGCGAACGCTGGGAGTTCCACGGCCACGACCCGGCCCGTATCGCGGTCGGCGCCGGGACCGCGGGCTACTACGCGGCCCGTACGTCACAGGAGGCGATCAGCGCCTACCGGCCGGTCTTCGAGGGTCAGTTGGCGTTCCAGAAGCGGCTCGGTCTGGAGCCGGTCTTCGCCACCCTGGAGGACTTCGTGGAGCGCAGCTCGGCGCTCATCGGCAGCCCGCAGCAGATCATCGAGAAAGTGCACCGCTACCACGAACGGTTCGGACACACCGTGCTGCATCTGCACGCGGACGCCGGTGGACTGACGGACACCCGGCACCGCGACTCGCTCGCGCTCTTCCAGTCGGCCATCGCCCCGGTGCTGCGCCGCGAGATCCCCGACCCGCCGTTCCCCTGGGGCCCGGTGCAGACCGGACCCACGCCGGTACCCGTCGCCGCCGACCGCTGAGGAGCACCCCCACCCATGTCAGACATCCCTCTCGGCGTCCTGGACCTGGTCCCGGTGTCGTCCGGCTCCACCGCGGCCGACGCGCTGCGCAACTCCATCGACCTGGCCCGGCGGAGCGAACAACTGGGCTACTCGCGCTACTGGTTCGCCGAGCACCACCTGAACCCCGGAGTGGCCGGCACCTCCCCGGCGGTCGTGCTCGCGCTCACCGCGTCCGCGACCTCGACGATCCGGCTCGGCTCCGGAGCCGTACAACTGGGCCACCGCACCGCCCTGTCCACGGTCGAGGAGTTCGGACTGATCGACGCGCTCCATCCCGGGCGCCTCGACCTGGGCCTCGGCCGCTCCGGCGGCCGACCGCCCGGCGGACCCGCCGAACCCCTGCCGGACGCGACGCCGGTCGTGGACGGCCGCGCCCCGAACGGCCTGCTGATCCCGCCGAAGTTCTCCTTCGCGCACCTGCTCGGCTCGCCCCGCGTCGCGCTCCAGCTGAGACTGCTCAAGCAGCCGAACGCCGAGTCGCAGGAGTACGGCGAGCAGATCGACGACATCCTCGCGCTGCTGGCCGGCACCTACCGGTCGCCGGACGGCGTCGAGGCCCATGTGGTCCCGGGTGAGGGCGCCGACGTCCAGGTGTGGATCCTGGGCAGCAGCGGTGGTGAGAGCGCCGAGGTCGCGGGCCGGGGCGGCCTGCGGTTCGCGGCGAACTACCACGTCAGTCCGGGGACCGTACTGGAGGCGGTCGAGGCCTACCGGGCCGCGTTCCAGCCCTCCGACGTACTCGACAAGCCGTATGTGAGCGTCTCGGCCGACGTCGTGGTCGCCGAGGACGACGCGCGAGCCCGTGAACTGGCCGCCGGATACGGTCCGTGGGTGCGCAGCATCCGCACGGCGGAGGGCGCGATCCCCTTCCCCACTCCCGACGAGGCCCGCGCCCATGTCTGGACCGACGCGGACCGGGCGCTGGTCCAGGACCGGCTCGACACCCAGTTCGTCGGCTCCCCGAGCCGGGTCGCCGGGCAACTGGAACAACTGCGGGAGGCCACCGGGGCCGACGAGCTGCTGATCACCACCATCACCCACGACCACGCGGACCGGGTCCGCTCGTACGAGCTGCTGGCGGAGGAGTGGCGACAGAGGTGAGAGTGCGCCGGCTCGTTCGCGGCGGGGCTTTCCGCTCCTCCGCGGGCGAGTGGGCGGGGCTCAGCCCAGGCCCACGTAGTCCTGCAGTGCCTGCGAGCGCGACGGGTGGCGCAGCTTCGACATCGTCTTGGACTCGATCTGGCGGATGCGCTCACGGGTGACCCCGTAGACCTGGCCGATCTCCTCCAGGGTCTTCGCCTGGCCGTCCAGGAGCCCGTAGCGGAGGGTGATGATGCCCGCTTCGCGCGGGGTCATATGGGACAGGACGGTCTGGATGGTGTCCCTGAGGAGACGGAACGACACCGCGTCGAAGGGGGAGACACTCTCACTGTCCTCGATCACGTCACCGAGTTCGGTGCCGCCCTCCTCGCCCAGCGGCATATGCAGGGAGACGGGTTCCTTGATGTAGGTGTCGAGTTCCACGATCTTCGATACGGGTAGATCCAGTTTTTCCGCGATCTGCTCCACCGTGGGCTCGACGCCCAGCTCCTGGATCAATTCCCGACGCAGTCGGGCCACTTTGTTGATCGCTTCCACCGCGTGGACCGGAATACGGATGGTGCGGCTCTGATCGGCCAGAGCGCGTGAAATCGCCTGCCGGATCCACCAGGTCGCGTAGGTCGAGAACTTGAATCCCTTGACGTAGTCGAACTTCTCGACGGCCCGGATCAGACCCGTGTTGCCCTCCTGGATCAGGTCCAGGAAGTTGAGCCCGCGCCTCGTGTAGCGCTTGGCTATGGACACGACCAGCCTGAGGTTCGCCTCGGTGAGGTGGGACTTCGCCCGGAGACCGTCCTCGGCGACCGCGGTCAGCTCCTGCCGGAACACCGGGTCCAGAGCGTGTTCCTCGTCGAGCTTCCGCTGCGCGAAGAGGCCGGCCTCGATCCGTCTGGCGAGATCCACCTCCTGCGCGGCGGTGAGCAGGCGGACGCGGCTGATCACCTTGAGGTAGTCGCGGACCTGATCGACGCTGGCGCCGTCGGACGTGAGCACGGGTTCAGGGGCGTCGGACTCGTCGTCCGGAGACAGCGGAAGGGCCTGCTGCTCCTGGGTGTCTGTCTCCATCGCGCTCAGCATCTCTTCCCGGGCCTCAGTCCCCGCGCACACTCAGCAATGTCAACCAGGACCTCTGGGCCCCAGGAAATCCCACATTCTCGTCATTCCACTTTCCGCTCATAAAGGTACACCCGCCCGAGCCGTCGGAGAGGGCACGGAATTATCGCAAAATTCGGGTGAGATGTATCACGTGTTCCGCGTGGTTGCTTTTCGAGGCGTTTCGTGAGTCCGCCTCCGGGTCGGCTGCGCGGATTTTCCGTGTTTCCGGGGCGCCGGGGCCGGGCGGCCGAAAAGTTTCGAATAGCGGTGCCCGGGTGCCGGAGGCGTTGACCCGGCGGCAACCGGTTCCTAGGTTGAGCGCGCCTCAGCGCCCGGCACGCCCAGCGTGCCCAGGACCTCGGAGGGACCCCCATGACCGCGGCCCGCATCCGCAACCCCGTGCTGCCCGGATTCCACCCGGACCCGGGCATCGTGCGCGTCTGCGCGGAGTACTTCCTGGTCACCTCCACCTTCGAGTGGTTCCCGGGTGTACCCGTGCACCGTTCGACCGATCTCGTCCACTGGACTCCGGCCGGCCACATCCTGGACCGCCCCGACCTGCTCGACCTGCGCGGAGTCGCCGACTCGGCCGGTGTGTGGGCGCCCTCCCTCTCGTACCACGACGAGCGGTTCTGGCTGGTCCACAGCATCGTGCGGACCGTCGGGCACCCGTACAAGGACGTCGACAATCTCCTGATCACGGCTCCGTCGATCGACGGTCCGTGGTCGGAGCCGGTGTTCCTCAACTCCTCCGGCTTCGATCCGTCCTTCTTCCACGACGAGGACGGCCGCAGTTGGCTGCTCAACCTCCAGTGGGATCCGCGCGACGGACACCCCTCCTTCGCCGGGATCGTCCTGCAGGAGTACGACGCCGGGAAGCGGGCCCTGATCGGCCGGCCGCGCACGATCCTCACGCACGGGGAACTGGTCGAGGGCCCCAACGTGTACCGGCGCGACGGCTGGTATCACCTGATGCTGGCCGAGGGGGGAACCGGCTGGAACCACGGCATCCTCATGGCCCGCTCGCGGGAGTTGGCGGGCCCGTACGAACTCGACCCCCGGGGCTCGTTGTTGACCACCCGGGACGCCCCCGGCTGGCCGCTGCAGAAGGCCGGTCACGGTGAGCTGGTCGAGACCCCGGAGGGGGAGTGGTACCTCGCGCACCTGGCCTCCCGGCCCGTGGCCACACCGGACGGGCCGCGCTGTGTCCTCGGCCGGGAGACCTGCCTGCAGCGCGTGACGTGGACGGACGACGCCTGGCTGCGCCTGGCCGACGGCGGACGACTGCCGAGCCTGGAGGTCGCGGCGCCCATGGGAGCGGAACCCGGTCCTGGGCCTGGTCCTGGTCCCGTGCCCGTGCCGGTCCTCCGTGACGACTTCGACTCCGTCTCCCTGGGCGGGCATTGGAGCACGCTCCGCAGGGCCCCCGCCCCCGACTGGCTGTCCCTGGGTGAACGTCCGGGGCATCTGCGGCTGCGTGGGCGCCAGAGTCCGCACTCACGGTTCGACCAGAGCCTGGTCGCGAGAAGGCTCACCTCCGTGCGGTGCGAGGCGACGACGGTCGTCGACTTCCGGCCCGCGCACTTCGGTCAACTCGCCGGCCTCATCTGCTGGTACGACACCTCGACGCACTACTACCTCCGCCTCACCCACGCCGAGGGCAAGGGCCGCGTGCTCGGGATCGTCCTCACCGACGACGGCGCGTACAGCGAGCTTCCGGAGAGCGAACTCGCCACGGACGACTGGCCGTCGGTCCATCTGCGGGCCCGCTTCGACGAGGCGGAACTGCGCTTCTCCGCGTCGCCCGACGGCATGGACTGGCATCCCGTGGGGCCCGTTCTGGACGCGGGGAAACTATCCGACGACCACGGGTCCCGGCTGCGGTTCACCGGAGCGTTCGTCGGTGTCTGTGCGCAGGATCTGGGCGGGACCCGGACTCCGGCGGACTTCGACTGGTTCGAGCTGCGGGAACTCGACGGCCGGGAGTGAAACCGGTTTCCCCGGTAGTTTCGAAAGTCGGCGCAAGCCCTTGACGTGGTTTCCGCGGAGGAAGAAGCTCTGCCCACTGACCGATGGCAACCGGTTGTCCCTCCCTCCGGCCCAGCCTCCCCCTGTCGGCCCACTCGGACAAGGACCAGCCATGACCGACGTTCAGAGCATCGACGTCCAGAGCATCGATGCCCCTGGCGCCGACGTCCGGAGCGGTGCCGCCCCGAGCATCGGACCGCGGCGGCCGGAGGCCGTCGACCGGCTCGTGGTGCATCCCGTCCCGGACGGGGTGCCGCTCAACACCAGCTTCTCCGTCAAGGCCCGTACACCCGGCGGAGATTGGCGCGCGGTGCCCGTCATGCGGGCCAGGACCAGGACCGTCGACGAGCGGACCGGCGCCGGTGTGGTCAGGAACTCCTCGGTCGCCAACCTCGACTTCACCGGCACGGTGGAGGTCGAGGTCACCTCGTCCAAGGGCGCCATCGGCTCCGCACGGATCCGCCCCCTCTCGTACGGCATCCCGTACGAGGTGGGCGGCGACACCGTCCACCTCAGCCTCACCGAGCCGCGCAACCTCTCCGTCGAGGCCGACGGCGACCTCCACGACAACCTCCACCTGCACGCCAATGCGATCGAGGAGCCGCGGCACGAGGAGAGCGACCCCGACGCCCCCGACGACGCCCCCCACGTCATCCGCTTCGGCCCGGGAATCCACACGGTCCCGGACGAAGTGCTGAAGGTGCCGAGCGACACCACCGTCCATCTCGCCGGCGGGGCGGTGCTGAAGGCCCGCGTGGAGTTCACGCACGTCGAGAACGCCCGGCTGACCGGCCGCGGTACCGTCCTCGGCCCGGACGGCGGCATCCTGGTGGCCTTCTCCCGGAACATCGAGATCGACGGCGTCCTCGTCCTCGACCCGAGGTCCGGCTACGCCTGCACCATCGGGCAGTCCCGGCAGGTCACCGTCCGCAACCTGCACTCCTACAGCTCCGGCCGGTGGGGCGACGGCATCGACGTGTTCAGCAGCGAGGACGTCCTGATCGAGGGCGCCTTCCTGCGCAACAGCGACGACTGCGTCGCGATCTACGGCCACCGCTGGGACTACCGCGGCGACTGCCGCGACATCGTCGTCCGCGACTCCACGCTGTGGGCCGACACCGCCCACCCGGTCAACATCGGCACCCACGGCGACCCGGAGAGACCCGAGGTCATCGAGAACATCGTCCTCAGCGGCATCGACGTCCTCCAGCACCGCGAGCCGCAGATCCCCTACCAGGGGTGCCTCGCCCTGAACGCCGGCGACGGCAACCTGATCCGGGGCGTCCGCATCCAGGACGTCCGCGTGGAGGACTTCGCCCGGGGCCAGCTCATCAACCTGCGGGTCATGGCCAACCGGTACAACACCGCGCCCGGCCGGGGCATCGAGGACGTGTACGTGCGCGACCTGACGTACGACGGCACGCGGGCGGGGACGGCGATCCTGGCGGGTTACGACGCCGACCGGCCCGTCAGGAACGTCACCTTCCAGAATCTGACGGTCAACGGCACGGTCGTCCACGACGCGATGGAGAAGCCGGGCTGGTTCCTGACCACCGACATGGTGCCGATGTTCGCCAACGAGCACGTGCACGGCCTCCGCTTCCTCGACGCGGTGACGGCCGCCGCCACCACGACGCCGGAGATCACCGGCGTGGGAGAGGCGACGGCGACGGCCGGGTACGCCTTCAACCACCTCGTCACGGCGACCGCGCTGCCGACCTCGTTCGGCGCCGAGGGGCTGCCGAGGGGACTGGCCGTCGACAGGGCGACCGGTCTGGTCTCCGGTACCCCGGCGGAGCCCGGCATCCACACGGTCACCGTCTCGGCCACCAACGCCGTGGGCACCGCGACCGGGTCCCTCGAACTCACCGTGCACCACCCCTGAACGGTGTGCCATCCATGAACCGCGCCCCGCCCATGAAGCCCGCGCCGCCCATGACGGGGAACCGGGCCGCACCGGATGCTCTTCGCGACCGTCCCTGCCGAGGCATCCACGCGGATCGCACGTACTACTACACGGTCGCCGTCACCGGCCCGCAGGAGGAGAGCGGCATCTCGGGGCGGGTGGCGGCGACCGCCCGCGGCCTGGCATCTCCGGCACCGGCCCCACGGCATCGGCCCATGACCGGGCCCGGCCCCACCACATCGGCCCCCCCCGGACCGACACGGCCCCCACCAATCGGCCCCACGACCGATACGGGCCCCCGCGACACCGGCCACGCGTCCAGAACCCACCGGAACGCGCCCGCCGACACCGTCCCGAAAGATCGGAGATGCACAGAATGAGCCGCACATCCCCCCACCAGCACCTCCCAGCAGCACAGTTGAGCCGTCGAGGGCTGCTCAGGACCGCCGGAGGTCTCACCACGGCCCTCGCGCTCGGCGCCTCCACCACCGCCGTCACCGGCAGCACGGCGGCGGCCGCCCCGGCGACCTTCACCCACCCGGGCATGCTGCACGCCTACGGCGAACTCAACCGCGCCAAGGTCCGGGTCGCCGCGGGCGACGACCCCTGGCTCTCCGGCTGGAACCGGCTGACCGCCAACTCCCACTCGGCCGCCGGCTGGACACCGCGCCCGACGGCCACGGTTATTCGCGGCGGCACCGGCGAGAACTACGGCACCCTGTACAACGACATCCACGCCGCCTACCAGAACGCCCTGCGCTGGAAGATCGCCGGCACCACCGCGCACGGCGACACGGCACGCGACATCCTCAACGCCTGGTCGGCCACGCTCACCACGGTCACCGGGAACGCCGACCGATTCCTGGCCGCCGGGATCTACGGCTACCAGTTCGCGAACGCCGCCGAACTCATGCGCGGCTACGGCGGGTTCGACCTCGACCGGTTCAGGCGGATGATGCTGAACGTCTTCTATCCGCTCAACAACCAGTTCCTCACCCGGCACAACGACGCCTGCGTCACCAACTACTGGGCCAACTGGGATCTCTGCACCATGAACTCGATCCTGGCCATCGGCATCCTCTGCGACGACGCCGCCAAGTACGACCAGGCCGTCGGCTACTTCAAGAACGGCGCGGGCAACGGCTCCCTCGCCCACGCGGTCCCGTTCCTGTACGACGCGCAGGGCCTCGCCCAGTGGCAGGAGAGCGGGCGGGACCAGGGCCACACCATGATGGGCATGGGGCAGCTGGGCGCCTTCTGCGAGATGGCGTGGTCACAGGGCGACGACCTGTACGGCTACGACAGCAACCGGTTCATGAAGGCCGCCCAGTACGTCGCCAAGTACAACCTCGGGCAGGACGTGCCCTTCACGACGTACACCTGGGGGACGGGCCAGAACTGTGCCCAGCAGTCCCACACGGTGATCTCGTCGGCGAGCCGCGGGCAGGTCAGACCGGTGTGGGACGCCCTGCACCACCACTACGCCCGCCGCCGGGGTCTGTCCGTGCCGTACATCACCGCCATGGCCGAGAGCGTGCGGCCCGAGGGCGGCGGCGGTGACTACGGGGCGAACAGCGGCGGCTTCGACCAACTCGGCTTCGGGACGCTGATGTACGCCAAGTAGGCGCGCAGCAGACGGAGTTCGGCGCCCCGTGTCCGGTCAGGGCGGGGGCGCCACCGAGGCCCGTACCGTCACGTGGGTGCCCAGGAGCAGGTGTTCGTCGGGGGCGTCCGGGGACCGGGTCAGGGCGGTACGGACCGCCAGGCGGCCCAGTTCCTCGTAGGGGACGTGGACCGTGGTGAGCGGCGGGTTCAGGTCGCGGGCGAAGGGGATGTCGTCGTACCCGGCGAGCGAGACGTCCCGGGGGACGGACAGGCCCGCTTCGTGCAGCGCGGTCAGGGCGCCCGACGCGACCATGTCGGTGGACGCCATCACCGCCGTGAAGTCCAGCTTCCGGGCGAGGGCCTGGCGGACGAGTCGGTGCCCCGAGTCCCGGGTGAAGTCGCCGAAGAGGCGCAGCGCCGGGTCCGGGTCGATGCCCCGGGCCCGGTGGGCCGACAGATAGCCCTGTTCACGGCCCTGGGCGGTGGTGTTGGAGGGCTTGCCGCCCAGGAAGAGGACACGGTGGTGGCCCTGGGAGAGCAGATGGGCGCAGAGCGCGAACGCCCCGTTCTCGTTGTCGTACTCGATGACCGTCACCGGCGCGCCCGGGTCCAGGGGCGGCCTGCCGCAGAGCACGAGCCGGGAGCCCGCGGCGGCCAGGGAGTCGGCGATACGGGCCATGCGCGCGCGGTACTCGGCGGTGTCCGCGGTGCCGCCGACCAGGATCACGGCCGCGGCGCGCTGGGCCCGCATCATCTCGATGAACTCCAGCTGCCGGTCCGCGTCGCCGTCGGTGCTGCAGACCAGACAGAGATGGCCGAGCCGGGTCGCCTCGCGCTCCACGCCGTGCGCCATGTGCGCGAAGGACGGTCCGGTGATGTCGTCCAGGACGAAGGCGAGGGTCGGTGTGCCCGCGCCCGCGATGGCCTTGGCGCGGGCGTCGGCCACGTAGTCGAGTTCTCGGACGGCCCGCATCACGCGCGTCCGGGTCGTGCCGCTCACCGGGTAGTCGCCGCCCAGCACGCGCGACACCGTGGACGCCGACACGCCCGCCCGTGCCGCCACGTCCCGGATGGTGCTCCGGCCGCCGTTGTCGCCGGCGGGTTTCCTCGTCATGGCTCGTCTCTCCCCCCGGGAAGTGCGGCAACGCTTTTGGCAACCGGTTCCCCCGCCGGAGGCTAGCAGCGCGGGAGGCGGAGGGGGAGGGGTGGGGAAAACAGGAGCTTCCGGGGCGGTTCAGCCGGTGGTTCAGCCGGCCGTTCAGTCTGCGGGGTCGGCCGACGGGTGCGGTGCCGGGGCCAGGACCCGCAGGGCTTGTGGCACGACGTCCAGCGTGTACCGCGTGGCGTCGCCGGAGCGGACCAGGTCGCCGTCGTACTCGAAGAGCAGCGGGCGGCCGTCGGTGCGTTCCAGGACGATCCGGCGGCCACGGGCGTAGACCACGCCCTCGCGGCCCAGGTGCCGTCCATCGCGGGCCAGTTGGAGCAGCTCGGGGGTGGGCAGGGCGGTGCCCGCGACACAGACGTCGAGGAGGCCGTCGTCCAGGACGGAGCGCGGGCAGGCCATGAAACGGCCGGCCCGGTAGCGGCCGCCGCCCACGTTGGCGCAGACCGTGTCGCCGCGGTGGACCTCGGCCCCGTCCACGGTCACCCGGCCGGGATAGGGCGGGAAGCCGGTGCGGAGGGCGTCGAGCAGTGCCTTCTCGTAGCGGTCGCGGCCCCGTGCCGCACTCTCGCCGGTGGGAGCCCCGGCGGGGGTCTCGGTGGGCATCAGCGTCTGGGCCGCGAGGCCGGTCGAGGCGCCCAGCAACGCGGTGCCGCCGGTCTCCGCCACCCGGATCAGGTCCACCTGCCGTACATAGGGAGTGGTGAGGGCCGTTTCCAGGACCGACTGCCAGGGGCGGTCCGACCAGAGTTCCCGGTAGAGGGAGTTGCCGCTGCCACCGGGCAGGACCAGGAGGGCCGGGTGCTCGGGGGAGTCGGCCAGGCCCGTCATCAGCTCGTGCGCGGTACCGTCGCCGCCCAGCGACACCAGCACGTCGGCGCGGCCGGGTCCGGTGGCCGCCCGGGCGAGTGCGCGGGCGTGGCCGGGGTGCTGCGTCAGGAGCAGGTCGACGGCGGGACCGGCCTCCAGGACCAGCCGCAGGGCGTCGGCGGCGACGTCGGCCGAGTACGATCCGGCGGCCGGATTGGCCACCAGCAGAACGGACTTGGGAACCGGCTGGAGAGCTGGCCCCGAATTCGGCGTGGCAGGCGTGCTCAGCGGCGGTTCAGGACTCATCGGCGGACTCTCCGGCGCGATCGACGGCGATGCGTGTGGCGAGGACTGTGCGGCAAGGACTGTGGCGCGAGAACTGTGCGGAGAGGGCAGGATTCGAACCTGCGCGGGCTTGCACCCGAACCGGCTGACGCCGGAACCCCGTTGGGCCGCTGCGGGCACCTCTCCCGGTCGAAGCATGTGGAACCGCGTGGAACCGTTGCGAGTCCGATGCTGCCGCGGGCTGCTGAGACGCCGCTGACACGGGGCTGAGATCGGCGGTCCGTCCGCGGTCAGGAGGTCGCGGACGCCGGATCCGAGGGGACGGGCGGACCGCCGAGACCGCGATGCGTCAGCTCCCGTACCGCTGTCACGATCGCCTCCGGGTCGATGTCCTCGTCGCGGCTGATCATGTCGTCGAGCAGGCCGTCCGCCGCGTAGAACAGCATCCGGCAGACCAACCGGGGGTCGCAGGCCTCGAACGCCCCCGCGTGCGCGCCGCGTTCGACGAAGTCGCCGACCAGGTCCACCACCCGACGGTTCGAACTCCGGCACAGTTCCAGGGCCTTGGCGTTCGCCGACCCGTAGACGATCCGGTGCAGGGCCGCGTTCTCCACGGCGTGCTCCACGAGCGCGCGCACCAGCCGGTCCAGCGTCGGCCACCAGTCCTCGCTCTCCTCCAGGCGCTCCCGGGTGGCCTGCAGGAACCCGTCGACGTACTCCTCCCACATCGCGCCCAGCAGATGGTCCTTGGAGTCGAAGTACAGATAGAAGGTGCCCTTGGCGACCTCGCCCGCCTCGGCCAGCTCGGCGATCGTCGCCGCCGCGAAACCCTTCTCGCGGAAGACCTTCGCCGCACCCCGCACCAATGCGGCCCTGCGGTCCTCGGGACTCTTGGTGACCCGTTTGCGTCGGGTGGCTGCCGGTGCCATCAGTTCGCCTTTTCTGTAAGGGATTTGACTGACCGTCGGTCATTCTCCGTTGACTGACTGACCGCCGGTCATTACTTTCTCACGCAAGCCCCGCTCCGGCCCCACACGGTGAGGACCCGCAATGAGCGACGCAACCCGCGCGACCGGTGCGCGGACCACGCACCACTCGAAGGGCCTGCTCCTGTTCTTCGTCTGTTTCGGCGTGTTCATGGTCTACCTCGACGCCACGATCGTGAACGTGGCGCTGCCCGACATCCAGCGGGACCTGAACGCCGATCTGGCCGGACTCCAGTGGGTCGTCGACGCGTACGCCCTCGCCTTCGCCTGTCTGCTGCTCACCTCGGGCACCGTCGGCGACATCATCGGCCGCAAACGGCTGTTCCTCGGCGGTCTGGTCGGCTTCACGCTCAGCTCGGTCCTGTGCGCGCTCGCCGGATCGACGGGCGCCCTGCTGGCCGGGCGGGCCCTGCAGGGCGTGTGCGGGTCCATCATGATCCCGGTGTCGCTCGCGCTGGTCTCGGCGACGTACACCGAGCCGGCGGCCCGCGCGAAGGCCATCGGTATCTGGGCCGGGATCGGCGGACTCGCCCTGTCCGCAGGGCCGTTGGTCGGCGGAGTGCTCGTCGACACCGTCGGCTGGCAGAGCATCTTCTGGGTCAACGTACCCATCGGGGTGCTCGCCACCGTAGTGCTGGCCCGGCTGCTGACCGAGAACCGCGGGCCGCGCGCCCGGCGTCCGGACATCGTGGGCCAGCTGCTGTTCGTCGTCGCGATCGCCTCACTGGCGTACGCGCTCATCGAGGGCAACACCGAGGGGTGGACCTCCGCACTCATCGTCGGCGCGTTCGCCACGTCGGTGGTGACGCTCGCGGCGTTCGTGGTGTGGGAGCTGCGGCAGCCGGATCCGATGCTGCCGCCGAAGCTGTTCCGCAAGCCGGTCGTGGCGGTGGCGGGCGCGGTCAACTTCCTCAGTCTCTTCGGCCTGTTCGCGGCGATCTTCCTGCTGACCCTCCATCTGCAGAGCGTGCAGGGACTGAGCAGCATCGAGACGGGCGTACGGTTCCTGGCGCTGACCGTGCCCATCATGATCGCCTCGTTCGCGGCGAGCGTCGTCGCGGCCAGGACCGGACCGCGTGCCCCCATCGTGGCCGGCTCGCTCTTCTCGGCGGCCGGGCTGTACGGCCTCACGGCGCTCGACGCGGGCAGCGGCTTCGGCGACTACTGGTGGGCGCTGACCCTGCTCGGCATCGGCGTCTCCTTCACCGGCGCGCCCGCGACCGTCGCCCTGCTCGGATCCGTACCGCCCGAGCAGGCCGGCACGGCGTCCGGCATCTCCAACACGTTCCGCCAGGTCGGCGCCGTCTTCGGGGTGGCGCTCGCCGGGGCGCTGCTGCTGCGCCACCTGCGCGACGCGCTGCCCGGGGCGCTCGCCGGGGTGCCCATGCCGCAGGACGCCCGCGACCGTGCGTACGCGCTGCTCAGCGACGGTGACCTGTCCCGCACCGACGCCCTGCCGCCCGAACTGCGGCGGCCGGTCCTCGACGCGGTGGGCCCCGTCTTCGTCGACGGCGTGCATCTCGTGATGCAGGTCGCGGCGGCCGGCACGCTCGCCGGCGGGCTCTGCGCACTGGTGCTCCTCGGGCGCGGCGCGGGGCGGGTCGCCGCTGACGTCCCAGCCGCGCCCGAGGTCGCCGCACCCGCCGGGACGAGGACGGGAAACACCCGGTGACCTCGGAGCCGGCCGACGCCTCCGGCGGCCGCACCCTGCTGGGCCGACTCGCCGACTGGGCGAGCGACCTGGAACTCGACGACGCCCCCGACCGGGTCGTCGCCCACCTCAGGAGCCAGCTCCTCAGCCAGCTCGCCGCCGCCCGCACCGGATACGCGCACCCGCTCGGCAGACGGATCGCCAGGGCGTACGGCGGACCGCTCCAGCAGGACCCGGCGCGCGCGGCCGTCTCCCTGGCGATGGCCGCCATCTGCCTGGACCACGACGACACGGCGTACGCGGGTCACCTCTCGCACTCCTGCGTCACCGTGCCCCTCGTGTACGCCGGGCAACTGCGGCTCGACGGACGGCAGTTGCTCACGGCGATCCTGGCCGCCGACGAGAGCGCGGCACGGGTCACCGCCGCCGCGACCCTCGGCCCCTTCCGCGGACAGGCCGCCGCGCACACCCACCTCGCGGGCACGGTCGCCGGCCGGCTGAGAGCCCTCGACGCGCCCGCCCGCACCTGGGTGAACGGGCTCGGCCTGGCCTTCTCCGTACCGCCCTGGACCCTCACCCCGGGCTTCCTCTCCACCGACGCCAAGGGGTTCGCCGCGGCGGCACCCATCCAGACCGGCCTCGCCGCCTGCGACGGGGCCCTTGCCGGACTGCGGGGACCCGCGGACGTACTGGAACACCCGGAGGGATTCCTGCGCCGGTACGCGGACGTGCCGCTGCCCGAGGAGGCGGTGGCCGGACTGGGCACGCTCTGGCACACGGAGACGCTCTCCTACAAGATCCACCCGGGCAGCGCCTATCTCAGTGCCGCCGTCGACTGCGCGGTGGACTGCTCGGTCGCACTGCGAGCCGCAGGCGTCGACCCCGACGGCATCGCGGAGGTCGTCGTCGAGGGGTCCCTCCTCACCAGCGGACTCGACCGGGCGTCCCGGGCACGGCACATCGGCCCGAACGCGAGCGTCGCCGCACTGAACTTCTCCCTGCCCTACAACGTGGCCACCGCGCTCCTCACCGGCGCCCTCGAACCCGCGGATCTGATGCCCCCCGCCGTCGAACGCCCCGAACGCTGGAAACTCGCGGCGAGGGTACGCACCGTCCACGACCCGCAGTTCAGCCGCGCCGCGCTGCTGTCGACCGCGCCCCTCGGCCAAGCCCTGCGGCGCGCCGGCGAACACGCCGACGCCTGGGTGCGCGGAGCCGACGGGCACGCGGCCGACATGCTGCCCCCGGCCTGGCTGGCCCCCGAGACCGACTTCCGCTTCGCCACCAAGCGCCTGGGCGCGCGCGTGACCGTACGGCTGCGCGACGGGCGCGAGTTGTCCGCCCACCGTGCGCAGGCCGTCGGGGCCGTGGGCGGCGCGGACCACTCGGCACTGGCCCGTGAGAAGTTCCTGCGAAGCGGAGGCGATCCCGAAGTCCCGCACTTGATCTCGGAGTTGCCGGACCTCGATGTGAACGGGGTCGCACGACTCATCTCCCTTGCGCTGTCCGGAGCGGCGGACGAGGCGCGGGCGGAGATTCCCCGGGGCGAACGACGGCGCCCCGGACGGAGTCGGCGGACCGGCTCGGTGGACACCCGTGCGTTGGAGGGGGCGTACGGGCGTCTGCTGGCGTCCGCCGACTCCGTCCCCGACCGTGTGCTGGCCGAACTCGCCGTGCAGGCAGCCGCGTTGGCGACCTCGGGTGTGCTCTCGGAGGCGGCGAAGGCGACGGTCGACGCGCTCCTCGCCTCGGCACCGCGAGACGTGCTCGTCGACCTGGTACGCCGGAACGCCGCCCACCTGCTCGGTGTGCTCGACCGGATGCCCGCGGGCGACGAAGGACTCTGGTCGCGGGTCGTCGAGGAACTCCGCGGCCACGTCGAGCGTGCGGAGAAGAGCTTGGGGACAAGCGCTGGAGCGAGTGCCGAGACGGGCGCTGGAAGGAGTGCTGGAGCGAGCGCCGAGACGGACGTGGGGGCGGGCGCGGAGACGGGCGCTGGAACAGGGCGCCGAGACGGGCGTGGCGAAGGTGCGGAGAGAGGCGCGGGGGAACGCCCATGACGGATGACACGGACGCGCCGTCTCTCGCGCCTCCCTCGGAGGACGACGACCCGCGCTGCCTGCGTCCCGGTGAGGCCGTCACCGCCCTCGCGGACGCGCCCTGGCGACGGGTCGTGATCCTCGGGGAGCACGAGTCGCGTCTGGCGCGGGCGGCCGTCGTGCCCGGATACCGCCCGGTGAGCTGGAGCGACCGGGTGTCCGCCGCGCTCCGTGCGGCGCACCCCGGCCTCGCCTGCCGTACCGCGCGCGGACGCAGGGACCTGTCGCTGTTCGAGATGCGCTCCCGGCAGGTGCTGGACGCCCTCGTCTTCCGCGGCGACCTGGCGCTGATCTCGTGCGGCGGCCCCGAACTGAGGGAGGCGACGTTCGACCTCGACTCCGTGGAGGCCGAACTCAGCCGGATCCTGGAATCCCTGCGGAGCGCCACCTACCGCGACGCCGTCGTGATCAGCCCCTTCGACCGGTCCGCGGCGGGCGGACCGCAGGCCGCCCGCGCCTCCTCCACCCAGCGGGACACCGCGGTACGCGAACGTCAGCTCCGGCTCGTCCAGCGCATCGCCCTGGTGACGCTCCATCACGCGGCCCGGCACGTCGACCTGATGCGGCACCAGCGGGGCCTCGACCCGAACTCCCTGTGGGCACCGGGGCCCGGCCGGCTCAGCAGCAGGGGGCACGCGGTGGCCGCCGCCGCCGTGGTGCGTGCCCTCGCGCGCGGGGTGCCGTGAGCCGACGACGGGCTGCCGGAGACCGCCGGGGGATCAGCCGGCTTCCGGGAGGCCCATGTACGCGAGCCGCCGTGTCTGCATCTCCTGCGACCACCGCAACGCCGTGCCGACCCGCTCCTCGACGGTCGTGTCCACGAGCCGCCGCCCGGGCCAGATCTCGTAGTCGCCGACCAGCCCGGTGTGCTTGTCGAGCCCCTCCTGGAACAGGGCCTCACGGCGCAGCACCATGTCGGTCACGGGCAGTTCGCTCCACAACTGCCGTCCGCGCACGATGAGATCGAGGATCCGCGGCCGGTCCTCGGGGTGGGCGAGGAGATGTTCGCGGGCGACGGAACTGCCGACCGTGAGATGGCGTATCTCGTCGATGCCCGCGCCCCGCTCGATGTCCGAGGCCGCCGGGTCGAAGATCCGCCACTTGCGTTCGCTCAGCTCGGCGGCCGGCGCCAGCACACCCTCGACGAGGATGGTCAGTACGACCACACCGCCGATGAAGTCGGCCTCCTCACGCAGGACCCGAAGACCCAGCTCCTCCAGCGGGACGAGGATCGCGTCCCGGTCCGCCCCCGCGAGCCGCTCCACGTCGGCGGTCAGGTCCTCGACCCCCAGCGCGGTGAGATGGCTGCGGAACACCATGGAGTGCCGTGCCTCGTCGATCAGCTGGGTGGCGTAGAACTCCATCGTCTCCAGGGACGGGGCCAGCGCGACCAGGTACGAGATGGCCCGGGTGGCCTTCTCCTCGGCGATCGAGCGGAAGGCCAGCTCCTGGGTGAGCGCGTCGTTGAGCGGGCCGGGTTCGCGGGTGACGTCGAGGGGCCGCACCTCGGGGGCGTGGCCGAGCACCTGGCCGCGCAGGGTGCCCTGCGGGACCGAGCGCAGCCAGTAGCGCAGATCGCAGTCCTGGGCGGTCAGTTCCAGATTCATCGCGCCCTCGACGAGCGAGGGGGCCTTCTCCCAGTCGGCCTCGGCCGGGACGGCGGTGGTGGCCGGAGAGGCCGGAGTGTTCGGAGCGCTTGGGGTGTCAGTCACGGTCTGCTCCTGTCGGGAGGGTGTTCAGCAGGGGTGATCCGGTGCCGGCTCGGGAGCTCAGGACACGGGCCAGCACCAGTTCGTGGTCGCCGACCGGCACGGTCCGCTCGACCTGGCACTCCAGCCAGCCCACGGCGTCGCGCAGCAGCGGAGCACCGCAGGCCGAGCGGCCGTCCCACAGGCCGGTGGCGCCCGGCAGGTCCCAGCCGTCCGTACGGTCGGAGCGGGCGAAGTGCCGGGCCAGCCGGGCCTGCCGGTCGGACAGCGCGTTGGCCGCGAAACGGCCCGAGCCCAGGAGTGTCGCCAGCCCCCTGCTGCCTCGGCGCAGGGCGACGGAGACCATGGGCGGGCGCAGCGAGGCGACGGACAGGGTGCTGACCGTGACGCCGTGGGCCCGTTCCGCCGGGCCGCAGGTCAGCACGGCCACACCGGCCGCGGACCGCCACACCGCGGTGCCCTCGCTCAGCAGGCCGGTGCCCGTCATGTCGTCCTCACGTCGAACCGGTCGTCGAACCGGTCGCTGAGCCGGGGCTCCTGGTGCGCCGGGTCCGTACCGGCCGCCGCCCCGGTGGTTTCCCGGGTCTCCGGGGACAGGGCCGCGTATTCGGCGCGGAACCGCTCGTACGCCGGATGGGTCTCCGGCTCGAAGCGCAGCCCGAACGGTTTCAGGAAGTTCCCGAACAGCGCCCGGTCGCCGAAGAGATGGATCGGCAGCGCCAGCAGCGCCCACTCCGCGCCGAACAGCCAGATCCACGCCAGCGCCACCAGCCCCTGGGTGACGAGACTGTGCATCACGTTGTAGAGGACGTGGTACGTCCGCGGGATCCGCCTGCCCTTGGCCCGCCGGTGGGCGATCGCTCCGGGGAGGTAGCCGATCAGGTCGATGTACACGAAGAGCGCGAGCGCCGGCAGCCAGCGCACCTCGTCGAGGTGCGTGAGGAACAACGCCGCCGCGACGACGAGACCGAGCGCGTACTCCAGGCGGATCAGCCGGTAGGTGGTGGGTGTCTCGAAGAGATTGTGCGCGTCCATCAGGCGGCCACCGCGGGTTCGTGCTCGCCCGTCCCCTCGGGGCCGACCACCGTCGCGCCCGGGAACAGGCCCGTCAGGACGGTCGCGATGGTCTCCTTGAGCACCCGCTCGGCCACCGGGTCGAGGATCCCCGCCAGGCTGGGGATCCCGAAGTCGAACTCGGCGGCGAACTCGATCAGGCAGCCTGCGCCGACCCGCACCCGCCAGGTGCCGGTGAACTCCTCGAAGTCACCGTGCAGTTGACGGAAGGCGATGGTCAGCCGCTCCTCGTCGAACCGGTCGGCCTCCGTCCAGCGCAGGATGCCGTTGCGGAAGTACACCTCCCAGTCGCTGTGCTCCTCGCCGTCCGTGCCCTGGCGCACCGTCACTGTCCTGACGACGGGCGACAGTTCGGGATAGCGGGCGAAGTCCCGGATGCGCCGGTACGCCTCGTCGGCGCCGACACCCCCGGTCCGTACCGTCAGTTGAGCGCTTCGCATGTCGTCACGTCACCTTTCCGTAGCGGGCCGACTGCGCACGGCAGGCCCGGTCGAGCGCCTCGTAAAGGAAGTCCAGGTCGCCGCGGGTCAGCACGGCGGGCGGCGTCAGCCGCAGGACCAGATGGGAGTTGAGCGAGTGGTTCGCGACGACCCCGTGCTGGATCAGTTCGATCAGCAGGTCCCCGGCGGCCCCCGGCTCGGCGAACTCCACGCCCAGCAGCAGGCCCCGGCCGCGCACCTCGCGTACCGCGCTCCCGTAGTGGGTCCGGACGATCCGGCGCAGCACGCTCAGGATCTCCTCGCCCAGCACCCGAGCCCGGTCGACCAGTTCGTCCTCCTGGATCGCCGCGAGTGCCCCGCGCGCGGCCGCCATCGCGAGGGGCGCGCCGGAGAACGTCGAGGTGTGCAGATACGGGTCGCGGTCGAGCACCGAGAAAGCCTCCGGCGTCGACAGCACGGCCGACACGGGTACGACCCCGCCGCTGAGCCCCTTGCCGACCAGCATCAGATCGGGGCGGACACCCTCGGCGTCGGCGCCCCACCAGCTGCCCAGCCGGCCCATACCGGTCTGGATCTCGTCGAGGACGAGCAGCGCCCCGTGCTCCCGGCACAGCCGCTCCACCTCCCGCAGCCAGCCGGGCGGCGGGATCACGACCCCGGCCTCGCCCTGCACCGGCTCGACGAACACGCACGCCTCACCGGACGCCGCCGCCAGCGCCTCACCGAGCGCGGCGGTGTCCCCGTACGGCACATGCGTGGTGTCGGGCAGCAGCGGCCGGAACGGCTTCTGGAAGACGTCCTTGCCGGTCAGGCTCAGCGCTCCCATGGTCTTGCCGTGGTAGCAGGACTCCATCGCGATCAGCCGGGTCCTGCCCTTGGTGCGGGCCACCTTGATGGCGGTCTCCACGGCCTCCGCCCCCGAGCCCGCGAAGTGGACTCGCTCCAGGCCGGGCGGGGCGACGGACACGAGCGCGTCCGCGGCGAGGGCGGCCTGCGGCTCCAGGAAGAGCCGGGTCGCCACGGGGTGGGAGTGGAGCTGCTCGGTCACGTACCGCAGGACGGTGGGGTGCCGGGCGCCGGTCAAAAAGACGCCGTAGCCACCGCAGTTGAGGAACCGGCTGCCCTCGGCCGTGGTGACCCAGGCGCCTTCCGAGGCGACCTCGATGTGGCCGCCGAACATCTCGCCGAGGGTGGCCCGGCCCTTGCTCAGGCGGCTGCGGTACAGCCGGCCGAGCTCCTCCCGTGCGGTCGGCGTGGGTGCGACAGTCATGACGTCCTCCGCCTCACGCGAGCCGCAGCGGGCTGCCCGCCACGTGCTCCAGATAGGGGGCGGCGAAGCTCGCCCGGGACGGCGGGTGGAAGCCGAGCCCGTGCGAGACGGCGGCGAGGTACGCGACCTCGGACGAGGCGATGAAAGCCGTCCCGCCGAGCATCTCCACCGCACGCCGCACCGTCTCGCCCAGCGCGTCCTGTGCCGCGTACCGCGCCACGAGCGCCTTGCCGAGCGCCTCGTCGCCGTTCTCGCCGTCCCGCAGCATCCGGGCGACGCCCTCAAGGAGCAGGTTCGCCGTCTCCAGGCGTGTCACCAGGTCGGCGCGGTCCGACGTACTGCCCCGCTCCCGCCCGAGGGCGCTTTCGACCAGCGCGCCGGCCGCGCCCAGGTAGGAGGCGGAGATGAGCAGTTCGAACCAGAGGAAGCCGACGGTCTGCAGTTCGTCGAGCCGGCCGGGTTCGGCGGCGCCCGTCCGCATGAGCAGCTGCTCGTCCACGAAGACGTCGGTCAGCCGCACCTCGTCGCTCTCCGCCCCCGCCAGCGCCCAGCTCTTCCAGAAGGGGTGCACGCTGATGCCCTCGGTGGGCCGGGGGAGGAGCATCACCGCGAGTTCCGTGCCGTCACCGTCGCCGGTGGCGTCGCTCGTGCCGTCCGGGCTGTCCGGGCCGTTCTTCGTGGGCAGTGCCACGCTCGCCGTCAGCAGGTCCATCGACGCGGACAGGCTGCACGGTTTCTTGCTGCCGTTGACCAGATAGCCGCCGTCTACCGCCTCCGCCCGGACCGTCGGGGCGAGGATGCCCTGTCCCGGCCGCCCCTCGGCGAACCCGGAGGCCACCAACAGGCCCTGCTCCGCGATGCCTTCGAGCAGCGCCCACTCCATGCCGGAGCGCTGCACGCTGTCGGCGAGGGTGAACAGGGTGGCCACGGAGAAGTGGTGCATGGTCGTGGCGACCGCCAGGGACGGCGAGTGGGCGCCGACCGCGCGGACGACCGCCAGGGCCTGGAGCGGGTCGGCCCCACCGCCGTGGTACTTGGTGGGGATCACCAGCCCGGGGCCCCCACAGGCCCGGAAGTGGTCGAGCGCGGGGCTGCCCGGCGCCTCCAGTTCGGACAGGGGGATGTCGTCGAGCTTGTCGAGCAGGCCGGGGAGAAAGGCCTCACAGGTCTCCCGGGCGTGGTCCATCGAACGCATGGGTTCCTCGAACTCTCGGTGTCTTGCTCTCGGTGTCTGGCAACTGTCGGTGCCTGGGAACGCGCTTGTGCATGAGGGGTGTTGACGCCGGACTCGCGGAGGCCGGCGCCCCGCCGGAGTCAGGCCGCCGGGCGCCGGCCGGTGCCGAAGACCGCGTCCCGGGGGCGGATCCCGCCCGGGGACACGCTGACGCCCTGGACGTGCGTGGTGCGCAGGGCCGGGTAGTTGGCCTCGCCGAACACCCCGCCGGTCAGACCCGTGCCGCCGTGCGAGGGCAGATAGGGCAGGAACCCGATGTGGGAGTCGTTGACCTTGAGGAGACCGCCCTCGGTGACCCGGTCGACGAAGCGGTCGACCACCTCGCGGTCGGCGGCCCACAGCGAGTTGCGCAGGCCGTAGCCGGTGCTGTTCACGAAGTCGATGAACTTCTGCAACAGCCGCTCGTCGTCGTCGGGTTCGGCCACGATCACGGGCAGCAGCGGGAAGAACGTCTCCTGGCTGACGGCCGTCATACGCCGCGCGTCCGTCATGCCGCGGACGAGGACCACGGTCGGCTCCAGGAAGATGCCCGCAGGGTCGCGCGTACCGTCGACGAGCATCGCGTGCCCGCCGCAGACCAGCTCGGCACCCTGCAGCAGGGCGTCGTCCAGGCAGGCGAAGAACTTCTCGTTGCGCAGCACCGGTGTGAGCAGCACGTCCTCGTCACCCGCGCGGCCCGGCCGTACGAGAGAGGCCTGGCGGACCAGTTCGGCCAGCAGCCGCTCGGCGACGTCGGGATGGACCAGGACCTGGTTGGGGATCATGCACAACTGGCCGGAGCCGAAGAACCCCTCGGTCAGTGCCTCCGCGGCCAGCTCGACGTCGGCGTCCTTCCAGATCGTCACCACGTCGTTGCCGGCCAGCTCCAGGATCGGCTTCTTGCCCGCGGCCACGCACCGGTCCTGGAAGCGCATGCCGGCCTCACTGCTACCGAAGTACATGATGTCGTCGACCAGCGGGCTGTCCAGCCAGGCGCCCAGCAGGGGAGCGGGGTCGCCGCAGACCACCCCGAGGGTGCCGGGGGGAGCGCCCACCTCGTCCAGCACCGGGGCGACCAGCTCCTGCAGCGCGTACATCACACCGAGGGGTCCGCTCCTCGGGGCGCGTACGACCAGGGCGTTGCCCGCGAAGATCGCGTGCACGCCGAGCAGGGCACTGGCCATCGGGGCGTTCTGCGGCGGGTTCAGGCAGACCACACCGTCCGGCCTGCGGCGTACGGAGATCTCCCGTACGCCGTGCCGGAACTCCTGGTGCAGCTGCGAGTGGTAGAAGCCGACGGACTCGGGACCCCAGCACTCCAGCATCCCGGAGACCTGCCAGCGGGCGAGCACCCGGGGGTGCCCCTCCTGGACCAGGATCTCCTCGATCTCCTCGGCGCGTTCGGCGATCCGGCGGTGCAGCAGCGTGCACACCCGGTCGAGCCGGATCTCCAGCGGCACGGCGGCCCACTCGACGGCGGCCCGTGCGGCGGCCTCCAGAGCCAGGCGCACCTCGTCCGGACCGGCCTTGGCGACCCGGCCGACGATCGAGGGCGGCAGTTCCCCGTCCGGGGCCTGGCCGCGTTCGAGACGCCGCTTGAGCGTCAGATTGGAGAAGGCGTCGTCGAGCAGCGCGGCCGCGTCCACCACGTACACCCAGTCGTCCCCGGAGACACTCCGTCCCCCGATGTACGAGCCGTAGCTCCGCGCGTCGGGACTCAGCCGCACCTCGTTCCCCGTACGTACGTCACGAGTCCTCGCCTGTATTCCGGTCACACCGGCCCCCTGATTCATCTCCCGCTGATTTCCCACAAGCTTCCAGCCGGCGCTGAGAAGGTTCTGACACCGGACTGAGACGGGCGTTTCAGAAGGATCGAAGGGCGGCGCGCAAGGGTGGGGAATTGATCCGACGACAGGGGGAAGGGATATGTCAACCACCCGGGAGACGGCGACATTCGACAGGGTTCTGTACGCGCTCGGCGAGTACGCGGAGAATCCCAGCGCGTTCCTCGCGCTGAACACCGGGAACGACTACTTCACTCGGCCCGGGAGTTCCGGAGTGGTCGTTCACCGGCGGGCCGGACGATATCTGATCCAGTTCGGCGGCCCTTTCGCCCCCGAAAGCGAACGGCCCGAACTCCTGGCGGCCTTTCTGGAATTCGCCTGTGCACAGCGCCGGCGGGTCGTCGCCGTACAGCTGCAGAGCGGTGACGTCGATCTGTACGCCCGTTCCGGGTTCACCGTGAACCAGATCGGCTGCGCCTACGCGCTGGCGCTGCCGGACTTCTCCCTCGCGGGCACCCGGTTCGTGAAGCTCCGCAACAAGATCTCGCGGGCCCGGCGGGCGGGCCTGGAGATCGACGAGGTGCCGTTCGGCGAGGTCGCCGGTGAGCTGGCGGCCGTGGACCGTCCCTGGCTGCGTGCCAAGGGACGGCATGTGAAGGAGATCGAGTTCCTGGTCGGGCAGCTGGGCGGACCGGCGCAGCCCGAACGGCGGCTCTTCGTGGGGCGGATCGAGGGGAAGGCCGTCGCGTACATCTCGTACTCACCGGCGTACGGCCGGCACTCCGGGTGGCTGCACGATCTGACCCGCCGGGTGCCGTCGAGCGCGCCGGGGATTCTGGAGGCCGTCAACATGCGGGCCGTCGAGGTGTTCCGGAGCGAGGGCGCGCAGTGGCTGCATTTCGGGTTCACACCCTTCACCGGGCTGTCCGAGGAGCATGAGGCGGCTTCGGCCAGCGCGGCGACCGGCCGCTTCCTGCGGTTCCTCGCCGACCACGGGGAGCGGGTGTATCCGGCGGCGAGCCAACTGGCGTACAAGGAGAAGTGGGCGCCGGGCCTGGTGCTCCCTCAGTACCTGGCCTTCCACGGACGGGCCCGCGCGGGCGCGGTCTGGCGGCTCCTGCGGGTGACCAAGTCGGTGTGAGGGCGAACCCGCTGAGGGCGTGACGGCAACCCTACCGGCGGGCGTGACGGCAGCCCTGTCGGCGGGCCCTGGCCCCGGACTTGACCACTGACCCATGGCCGGACGGACGTCAGCCTTCCCCCGGACAGGACAGCGGTGCTGTTCGCCGGGGCGCGCCCGGCGAACAGCACCGTCTCTCGAAGGGTGTCCCTCGGAAAGGGTGCCTCTCAGACCGTCAGCGGCTCCCGTCGCAGCACCCTCTCGAACTGCGCCCGCAACGCGTCCCCCGGCTCCAGGCCCAGGTTGTCGGCGAGCCGCCGCCGGGTGCGGTGGTAGACGTCGAGTGCCTCCGCCTGCCGTCCGGACCGGTACAGCGCGGTGATGAGCTGTTCGCAGAAGCGCTCGCGCAGCGGATAGCGCGAGTGCAGCGGCTGCAGTTCCGTGACGATCTCCCGGTGCTGGCCGAGGCGCAGCGCGGCGTCGAAGAGGTACTCGTACGCCGTGAGCCGGGTCTCGGTGAGCCGGGTGTACGCCATCCTGCTGATCAGCCCCTGCCCGGTGTCCAGCAGTGCCGGACCGCGCCACAGGGCGAGCGCCTGGTTCAGCAGCGGGATCGCCTGGCCGGGCGAGGACCTGTGGAGCGTGGCCGCCTGGCGGGTCAGATTGCAGAAGAGTGAGGCGTCGATGTCATTTTCGGGCAGAGAAATCATGTATCCGAAACTCGATGTTCGAATCAGATCACGCAGATTGTCCTTTCCCGTGTGCGTGTCAATGATGCGGCGAAGTCGGGCGACATGACCGTGCAGGGAGTTCTCCGCATTGCGGGGGAGTTCCTCGCCCCACAACTCGTCGATCAGATCACTGCGTGAGACCGCCCTGTTGGGTGAGAGCGCCAGTGCGGCCACAGTCGCCCGGAGTTTCTCGCCGGGGAGACGCAGCGTGACGGGGCCATCCGTCAGTTCCAATGGCCCGAGCAGACGAACCTTCAATTTTTCCCCCGTGGTTCGAGCGTGTACGAACGCGTGAGGGAAGGGTAATTCCCGGCCTGGAGAGGAGCAACGCGGCTGTCCCAGAGGTGAGGTGTCCCACTGTCCGCGGTGACATTCGCCTTTCCGCCCCCTGTGCCCCTTGCATTCCCATGACACCCGGCTGTCTCCTGGGGTTCCACCCGGCGGCTTCCTCCGGTTCCACCGGCTGTGTCCTGGGGCGTCGGCCGACCGTGACGTTCAGCCCCGGTAACCGCGCAGCTTCCGGTACAGGGTGGCGCGGGCGATGCCCAGTGCCGCCGCCGCGCGTGCCTTGTTGCCGCCGTGGCTGCGCAGCGCCTCCAGGATGGCCGTGCGCTCGGCGTGCTCCATCGGACTCAGCGGCCGTGCCGAGGGGCCTTCCCGGACCGGGTCCGGCAGTTCGGCCCGCCGCACCGGCCCGGTCGTCCGCCGCCGCTTTGCCAACGCCCGCACCAGATGGGCGAGTTCGGTGACGTTGCCGGGCCACGGATGCCGCTCCAAGGCGTGCAGCGCGTCCAGTGTCCAGGTCAGGGGCGGTAGACCCGGCGCGGGCCGCGGCGTCAGTTCCGGCAGCAACTCCCTGACGTCGTCCGGGCGTTCACGCAGCGCCGGAAGTGCCACCGAGCGGGCGCCCAGGGTGTCGAGCAGCCGCTGAAGGCAGGGGCCGGGGGAGGCATCGGGGGTGTACGTGACCACGAGCGGTGCGTGCGGGTGCCTGTCGAGCAGGGAGTTGAGCGAGGCGACATCGGATTGGGCGAGCCGCTCGGCGTGGCGCAGCAGGAGCGCACGCCCGTCCGCCGACGCCCCGGCCCAGCCGTCGATCTCGCCGGCCGACCGCTCCGCCGCGTCCACGACCAGCGGCGCCGGTCCGTCGCGCGAGGCGAGCAACTCCCTTGCCAGGAACGTCTTCCCGGTGCCCCGCTCGCCGGTCAGCAGCAAGGGCTCCCGGGAGCGCGCCAGTTCAGCCGCCCGGCTCGTCGCGTGCCGCCAGGGGACCGAACGCCCGGTGAGCGCCACGCGGGGTTGCCCGTGAGGCCGTGCGGCGCTCCCGACGAGCCGTGCGGCGCTCCCGACCGGCCGTGCGACGGCCCCGTCGGGCCGTGCGACGCCCCTGGGGGACCGCGTGACGTCCCCGGCGGGTGGTTCGAGCACGGCGACCACACCGATGACCGCGCCCTGATGGCGTACCCGAGTGACCCGCGCGCTGCCGACGCCGTCCGGCAGTTCCAGCTCGTACGCGGCCGAACCGCTCCCGCTCCGAGCCGCCGAGGGACACACCGACGCCGATCCGTTCGCGGCCTCCGGTTCGGCCGAGTCCGGGCCGTCGGGTCCAGACGTGTCCAGGCCGTCGGGCTCAGACGTGTCCGGGCCGTCGGGCTCAGACGTGTCCGGGCCGTCGGGCTCAGACGCGTCCGGGCCGTCGGGTCCGTACGAGCCCGGCCCGCTCGCCCCGGCACTTCGCTCCAGCGTCTCCACCGCCGACGGCGACAGCAGTCCCGCCGCCGTCTCGTTCAGCAGACGGTTGCGCCCGTCCAGCGCCACGACCGCCACCCCCGGCCGGGAGGCCGCCCGCTGGTAGGCGTCGAGCAACACGCGTTCCGTCGTACGCGACCGGGTCAGTAGCTCCGCCTCGACTGCCGCCACCGTGGCCTCGGCGAGGGCGGCCCCGGGATGCGGCGAGCACTCGGCGGCCAGACCCGACGCGACGGTCACCGTGCCCAGGACCCGGCCGCTCTCCGGCGCCAGCACCGGAACACTCACGGCGGACACGTCCTGCCACAGGTCGAGGAAGTGCTCCGGGCCGTGCACCTCCGCGCGGCGACGGCTGCGTACGGCGAGTGCCGCGCTGTTGTGCCCGACCTCCCGTTCGGACAGGTCGCGGTACCGGTCGTCGTGCGGCGCGTTCCCGCCCGACCACACCACCCGCAGCCGCTCGTCGGTGAGGACCAGGGCCGACGGCCCGTCGGAGAGCGCGGGCGCGAGCCGTTCGAGCACCGGCCGCGCGGCGGTCAGCAGGGCGGACCCCACCGGGTGTACGGGCCGGGCGGATCCTGTGAGGTCGTGCGGTACGCCGAAGAAGCGGGCGCGGCGCCAGGCGGCGACGACCTCGTCCGGTACGCCGTCGGGCAGCGGGAGCCCCGTCAGGAAGCGCTCGCGCGCCTGGCGCAGCGGGGTGAGGGCGGGGAGGGCGGGCTGGGGGGTCTGGGTGGGGGAGTCTTTTGCGGTGGTCACAGCGTCGTCCACCGTACCCGGCGTTGTTGAAGGGGCAACAAGGGGTGGCCTGGGCCGTCATGCGGGTGCGGGTGCGTCGTCGCTGGTCGCGCAGTTCCCCGCGCCCCTGAGGGGGCGGGGCGGGGCGCGGTCTCCTCAGGGTCAGAGGGGGCGGGACGGGTCGTGGATTCCTGCGGGTCCGGCGGGCGCGGCGGCCGGGGGACGTGGCCGGGGCGGCGGGGACAATGGTGGTCGGGACGCAGGACACAACGGAGCGGGAGTCGTCATGAGTGTCGATGCCGGTGAGGCCACAGTCACTGCCACTGTCACCGAGGAGGCTGTCGGCAGCCTCGGCGCGGATACCGATCCGCGGTTGCGCGAGCTGCTCGGCGCGCTCATCCACCATCTCCACGACTTCGCGCGGGAGACCCGGCTCACCCAGGAGGAGTGGGAGCGGGCGATCGGCTTCCTGACGGCGACCGGCCGGGCGTGCACCGACACCCGGCAGGAGTTCATCCTCCTCTCCGACGTGCTCGGACTGTCGATGCTGGTGGAGACCCTGAACGCCGACCGCGGCCCGGGCGCCACCGAGTCGACTGTCCTCGGCCCCTTCCACATGACCGAGTCCCCGACGCGTGAACTCGGCGCCGACATCGACCTGGTGGGCAGCGGCGAGCCGTGCGTGGTCAGCGGCCGCGTGCTGTCCCAGGACGGCACCCCGTTGCCCGGAGCGGTCCTCGACGTGTGGCAGGCCGACGCCCACGGCTTCTACGACGTGCAGCGGCCCGACGTCCAGCCCGCGGGCAACGGCCGCGGCCTCTTCACCACGGACGCGGCGGGCCGTTTCCACTTCCGCACCTGCGTCCCGAGCCCGTACCCCATCCCGACCGACGGCCCGGTCGGCGACCTGCTCCGCGCCACCGGCCGACACCCCTACCGGCCGGCCCACATCCACTTCATCGCCACCGCCGAGGGCCACACCCCGGTCACCACCCACATCTTCGTGGCGGGCAGCGACTACCTCGACTCGGACGCGGTCTTCGCGGTCAAGCACAGCCTGGTCCAGGACTTCACGGAGACCGACAACCCCTCCCTGGCAGCGGAGTTCGGCATCCCGAACCCTTTCAGGCACGCCCGGTTCGACCTCGTACTGACTCCGGAGCGGAGCGCGTGAACTCCGTGGACTTCTCGTACGAGGCACAGCCGATGCGGGTCGTCTTCCGGCCCGGCGCCTCGGTGACCGCGACGGCCGGCGAGGTCGAGCGGCTCGGCCTGCGGCGGGTGCTGGTGATCTCCGGCGCGCGCGGCGCGGACACCGCGAAGGCGGTCGCGGACTCGCTGGGCGGCCTCTGCGCCGGAGTGCACGCACAGGCCCGTATGCACGTCCCGGCCGAGGTCGCGGACCGGGCCGTCGAAGTGGCGCGGGAGACCGGCGCCGACGGCTGTGTCGCGGTCGGCGGTGGCTCGTCGATCGGCCTCGGCAAGGCGGTCGCGCTGCGCACCGGCCTGCCGCTGATCGCCGTGCCCTCGACGTACTCCGGCTCCGAGATGACCCCCGTCTGGGGCCTCACCGAGCACGGCGCCAAACGCACCGGCCGCGACCCGTCGGTCCTCCCGCGCAGCGTCGTGTACGACCCCGAACTCACCCTCTCCATGCCCGTACCGCTCTCCGTCACCAGCGGCGTCAACGCCGTCGCGCACGCGGTCGAGGCGCTGTACGCCCCCGACACCTCGCCCCTGATCTCCTTGATGGCGGAGGAGGGGGTACGGGCGATGGCCTCGGCTCTTCCGGACATCGCCGCGGAGCCGTCGGACCCGCAGGCCCGGAGCCGCGCCCTCTACGGGGCCTGGCTCTGCGGTTCCTGCCTGGGCGCGACCACCATGGGCCTGCACCACAAGCTCTGCCACGTGCTGGGCGGTACCTTCGGTCTGCCGCACGCCGAGACGCACACGGTGGTCCTGCCGTACGCCCTCGCGTACAACGCGCCCGCCGTCCCCGCGGCGGTCGGCGCCCTGAACCGTGCCCTCGGCACCGACGACGCCCCGCACGCCCTGTGGACCCTCGCCGGAGACCTCGGAGCACTCCGCTCCCTCGCTCGGCTCGGCCTGTCCGAAACCGATCTGACGGCGGCGGCCGAGCTGGTCGCGGGACAGGCGTACGCCAATCCGCGCCCGGTCACGACGGAAGGCGCACTGGCCGTGCTGACGGCGGCGTACGCGGGGCAGACGCCCCGCACGGGCCTCCCGGACGCCGGCCTCTAGGACGCGGGCCTTCCTGACGTCGGCTTCCCGGCGCAGTCGCTCCGGGCCTGGTCCGGCGGCGATCCGGCCGTCGGCAATCCGGCCGTCGGCGACGACTGGGGCGAGGCGCTCGACCCCCACACGCCCTGGACGGTGGAGACCTCGCAGTGCGTGGTCCGCGAACCGGAGGGCGTGCTCGCGTACTTGGAGGATCCGACGCCCACCATCTCCGGCACGGCCGAGGTCGCGAGGACCTCACCCGTGCCGCTCCACTACCCGTGGAACCTCGCCGACGAAACCGTGGGACGCGGGCACGCGCGACCCATGTGGCGCGAGCACGCGCGACCCATGTGACACGGGCGTCCCGCAACTATCGAAAGAGAAAGCGCTGTCATGCGTCTCGACAACCGTTTGTGCCCACCCCATTCTTCAAGCAGGTTGTGGCATGAGCGTGACAGGAGACCTCATGATCAAGCGCAGATCGCTGCTGGCGGCGGCGGGCGGCACGCTGCTGGGCAGCGCGCTGGCGACGGGCACCGCCCGGGCCGACGCGACCGTCGCGGTCAACCCCGCCACCAGCTACGGGCGTTGGGAGGGCTGGGGCACCTCCCTCGCGTGGTGGGCCAACGTCTTCGGCGCGCGTGACGACTTCGCCGACATCTTCTTCACCACCAAGTCCGTGGCGTACGGCGGCAGGACCCTGCCCGGCCTCGGTCTGAACATCGCCCGCTACAACCTCGGCGCGTGCAGCTGGAACAGTGTGGGCGGCCAGAGCATGGCGGCCTCGCCCAACATCCCGGCGTTCAAGCAGATCGAGGGCTACTGGCAGGACTGGAACAACGAGAGCCCCACTTCCGCAGCCTGGGACTGGACGGCCGACGCCAACCAGCGCGCCGCCCTCGTCAAGGCGACCCAACGGGGCGCCGTGTCCGAGCTGTTCGCCAACTCGCCCATGTGGTGGATGTGCCTCAACCACAACCCCTCCGGAGCGTCCGGCGGCGGCAACAACCTCCAGTCCTGGAACTACCGCCAGCACGCCTCCCACCTGGCCGCCGTCGCCCTGTACGCGAAGAACAACTGGGGCGTGAACTTCGCGACCGTGGACCCGTTCAACGAGCCCTCCTCCAACTGGTGGACCGCCACCGGCACGCAGGAGGGCTGCCACATGGACGCCACCGTCCAGGCGGCCGTCCTCCCGTACATGCGCAGTGAGCTGGACACCCGCGGACTGTCCGGTGTCAGGCTCTCGGCGTCCGACGAGACGAGCTACGACCTGGCCCGTACGACCTGGAACTCCTTCGGGTCCTCGACGAAGGCGCTGGTCAGCCAGGTCAACGTGCACGGCTACCAGGGCTCGGGCGGCCGACGCGACCTCCTCTACACCGATGCCGTCACGACGGCGGGCAAGAAGCTCTGGAACTCGGAGACCGGGGACAGCGACGGCACCGGCCTCACCCTGGCGAGCAACCTGTGCCTGGACTTCCGCTGGCTGCACCCGACCGCCTGGGTCTACTGGCAGGTGATGGACCCCTCCACGGGCTGGGCGATGATCGCGTACGACGCGAGCACCCTGCAGCCGACCACCGTGCAGACCAAGTACTACGTGATGGCTCAGTTCAGCCGTCACATCCGGCCGGGGATGACCATCGTCGACACGGGTGTCGGCTACGCGGTGGCCGCTCACGACGCGACCCAGAAACGCCTGGTCGTCGTGGCGGTCAACTCCGGGGCCGCGCAGACGCTCACCTTCGACCTCTCCCGCTTCTCCGCGGTCACCGGCGGCTCGGGCGGACTCGTACGGCGCTGGAGCACGCTCACCTCCGGCGGCGGAGACCTCTACACCGCCCGCTCGGACACCTACCTGAACGGCAAGAGCCTGAGCGTGCCGTTCGCCGCCGGCTCGGTGCAGACCTTCGAGATCGACGGAGTCACCGTGTGACGGTCCCGGTGGGGACGCAGTGACCAGGGCGGTGGTGCCGTCGCCCCGGGAAGGCGGGTGTCTCAATGTGAGACACCCGCCTTCGCGCGTCCGGGTCCAGGATCGTCATGAGCTGCGTGCCGTTCCGCCGGGGCTCTGACGCAGGTGAAGAAAGGTGAACACCATGGCCCTCGCACTGCTTCGGCGCCGACGGTGGGGACGGTCCCCCGGTGCCGGCGCGACGGGCGTCTCGCTTCCCCTGCCGCCGGGCGCGGGTGCCGTCAACCGCGAGGTCGTCGACCCGATGGGCCAGCCGATGGGCGGGGCCGACGTGACGGTCACCGCGCTGGACACGCACCGAGTCGTGGCCCGCGGCACCACCGACCCGTACGGCTACTTCCTCGCGGCGCTGCCGCCCGGCCAGTACAGCCTGATGATCGCCGCCGAGGGCCTGCACCCGCACCGCGAGACGGTCGACGTGGTGGCCGGACCCGCCGCCGGGGAACAGATCTGGCTGCAGCCCGCCCGCCTGCTGGAACTTCCGGCGCAGGGGAACTGGCTCTTCGACCCGCCCCACACGGCGATCCGGTTCATCGCCAAGCACGTCGGCATGGCCCATGTGCACGGCCGCTTCGAGCGCTTCGACGGCGGCATCCAGATCGCCGGGGACATGGCCGAGTCCCGGCTCCACGTCCGTATCGACGCGTCGAGCATCACCACCGGCAACCGCACACGCGACGACCACCTGCGCTCCGGTGACTTCCTGGACGTCGAGCGGTTCCCGCACATCGACTTCCACAGCACGCGGTTCGCGTACCGCGGCGGCAGCAAGTGGACCGTGCACGGCTCGCTGACGATGCACGGGGTGAGCCGCTCGGTCGCCCTGGACACCACCTACCTCGGCACGGTGAACGGCGGCTACGGCGAGGAACTCCGCTGCGCGGCGCTGGCGAAGGCGGAGTTGCACCGCGAGGACTACACGCTCAACTGGCGCTCCATGCTGGCGCGAGGCATCGCGGTGGTCGGCCCGACGGTCCAACTGGAGCTGGACGTACAGGCGATGTACCGCACACATGACACACCTACGCCACCGCGGTGACGCTGCCGCTGGGGGTGGGTGGTTGTCTGCGGGCGGGTGGGGGCCGGCCGCGCGGTTCCCCGCGCCCCTGAAGGGCGCTGCCTGCGGTGTCAGCCCGTGGTGCTGAGGGGCGATGCCCGCGGTGTCACCCCGCGCCTCTGAAGGGTGCCGCCTGCGGCGTCAGCCGTCGTCTGTGAGCAGGCGGCGGGACGGCCGCCGACCCAGCCACATCCCGTCGCGCATGACGACTCTGCCGCGCAGTTCCGGCTCGCCGCGCCAAGCGCGCACAGTCCTCGGGACCACTCGTACATACAGAAAGGAACCCTCTTCCACGCGCGGATCCCACCCGAACTTGTCGGCGAAAGCCTCCGCCGTGCCTTCGGGCACCTCCTGGTCCGGGAAGCACTCCGCCTCGCCCTGGAGGAGGAGCACGTCGAAGGTGTCCGGCAACGCCAGGCGCACGCGCGGTTCTTCGCGGACGTTCCGCGCGGTCACGGAAGTGGCGCCGGTGCACATCCACACCGCTCGCCCGTCCCAAAGGAACCACAGCGGCACCTGGTGCGGCCCGTGCGCGGGGTGAGCCGTCGACACCCAGACGTCCCGCTCGGCGACGAGCCGCTCCAGAGCGTCGCGGACACGCTCCGCCGTCCTGCGACGGACGATTCCCGTGGTCTCCATGAGGCCCGACCCTAACCAGCGGGCGCGAGGCGCGCCTGAGGCGCAGGACCTACTCCCAGCGACCGATGGACTCCTCAACAGGAGACCTGGTGGGCGGCGTCAGCCCTCGCCCGTGAGCAGTCGCCTGGGGTTGGCGATGCGGAACGCGTAGGCCGCCGCTCCGCCCAGGCCGAAGCCCGGGGTTCGTGGGGGGTCCGCGTAGGGGCGGTCCGAGCCCTGGACGATTGCCTCGGTGCCCAGGACGCGGACGATCGCGTCGACCGCGCGCGGGCCGTACGACGAGGTCTCCACGAAGACGTTCGGGTCGATCTCCTTGTGGCCCTCCGCTCCGGCGCGGGCCACGAAGCGTTCGCCGTGCAGCGGCGCGAGACCGGCCAGCAGCGCGAAGCACACCCGTAGTTGAGGGTGACGCGGTCGGCCGAACGCCCGGAACGCGAACCAGGCCGCGTGCATCTGCTGCACGTACGGGACCATCGCGGGCCACCAGCCGGGCCGCGGGGAGACGTCGGCCGCCGGGCCCGGGTGGACGAACAGCGGGAGGCCCCGTTCCTCCAGCAGGTCGAGCAGCGGGGCGCAGTGCGCGTAGCCGGCCGCGTCGGCAAGGGCGTCGGCCGGGAGCTGGAGGCCGGCGAAGCCCCGGTCGAGGTATCCGGCCGTCGTCTCGGCGTCGATGTTCCGGACACCGGCGGCGGCCCAGGCGCCGAACGGCCGCGGCAACTCGGCGGCGTCCTCGTGGTACGCGGCCAGCAGCGGCCGGGCCTCCGCGGACGGGAGCCACTCCACGCCCAGCGGGGACGACAGCGAGACCAGCGCCCTGCCCAGGCCGTCGGCGACCGCCCGTTCGGCCCGCCGGGGAATGTCGTGGTCGGCGGGGGACACCTCGTAGGGCGGCTCACCGGCGGTGTGCAGCGTCCAGCCGTCCAGGAACGGCGGCTCGGTGCGTGCCCGCAGAGCCGCGACGAACGAACCGGTCCACAGATGCTGGTGTACGTCGACGTTGGTCACGAGGCTTCCTCCGTCAGGGCGCGCAGGGCGCTTCGTACCTCGTTCGAGCCCAGGACGTCCTCGCTCAGCCGGTCCACGTCCGCGCCACAGGGCCGGTCGTCGTCCAGGGGCGGGACAAGCTCGCGGATCGCCCGGTGCAGGAGGGCCGGGCCCCGCCCCAGGGTCGCGGGCGCGGCCAGGTCCACCGCCTGTGCGGCGGCCAGCGCCTCCACGGCGAGCAGCTGCCGCAGCCGGACGAGCATCGTCGACAGCCGCCGCGCCCCGAGCGCCGCGTTGGTCGAGTCGTCCTCCACACCGTCCGCGCCGTGCCGGGGGTCGGTGCTCACCGGGGCCGACAGCAGGCGGATCTCGGCGACCAGCGCCTGCGCCGTCTTCGCCAGCGGCGCGAAGCCCGAACGCTCCGGGCCGTGCGGGGAGAGGTTGGCGGGCAGCCCGCTGAGCCCGGGGTTGAGCAGCCGCCGCATGCGCTCGGCGGAGATCGCCGCGGTCTGCGTCAGCGCCAGCGCGAGGGTGTCGAAGGCCAGGGCGAGGGCCGGGGTGTGGAAGTTGCCGGACGAGAGGATCTCACCGGGTACGTCGCCGGAGCCGGCCAGGACCACCGGGTTGTCGCCGCTGCCGTTCAGCTCGGGCGCCAGCGCCGCACCGGCGAAGTCGAGCGCGGCGTGCAGCGCTCCGTGCACCTGGGCCGCGCAACGCAGGCTGATCGGGTCCTGGACCCGCCGGGCGTGCCGCGGGTCCGTGAGGTCGCCGCCGTCCAGGAGCGCGAGCAGTTCCGCCGCCGCCCGGGACTGTCCGGGGGCGGCACGCAGCCCCAGCACCCGGGCGTCCAGCGGGCTGGTGTTCGCCCGGAAGCCCTCCAAGGTGAGCGCCGTGACCGCCTGCGCCAGGGCCAGGACGGTGCCCGCCTCATGGAGGACCAGGCCGCCGTGCCCGGCGGCCAGCGGGCTCGCGCTGCACAGCACGTGCCCGTCCTTGGGACCCAGTTCGGCGGGGGCCAGCCCGGCCCGCCGCAGGGCCGCCGCACCGTCGAGCACCTCGCCGAGGAGTTCGGCGCGGCCCTCGCCGATCACGACGAGTCCGACATGGGCCATCTGGCACAGGTCCGAGGCGCCGATCGACCCCACCTCGGGGACCAGCGGATGGACGCGCGAGTTGAGCATGCCGACGAGCAGCGGCACGATCTCCGGGCCGACTCCGCTGCCGCCGCCCGCCAGACCGTTGACGCGGGCGACCAGGGCGGCACGTACGACGGGGACCGGCAGCGGGTCCCCGACCGCGTTCGCCCGCCCGCGCACCGTACGCACGCTGAACCGCGCGAGTTCGTCGCGCGGCAGAGCGTACGAGGACCGGCTGCCGAGTCCCGTCGTCAGTCCGTACGTCGGCACCTGGCGGTCGACCACGTCGTCGACCACCGCGCGCTCGCGCGTCAGCCGGGGGAGCACCTCGTCCGCGAGGACGACCCTGGCACCGCGCAGGGCGACGGCGGCCACGTCCTCGAAGGACAGGGAGCGCCCGTCGACGATCACTGCTTCGGCCACTGTTCCGATCACTGGTTCGACCACTGCTTCGGATTCCGCGGGGTAGGGGCCCGTCATGAGAACCGCAGCTGCTGCCCGAGTCCGCGCTCCCCGGCCTTCGCGAGCACGGCCGCGCCCAGGGCGATGTCGGACAGGGACAGACCACGGTGCCAGAAGAGAATCGTCTCGTCCGCCCGCTCCCGGCCGGGCTTGCTGCCCGCCACGATCTCGCACAGTTCGCCGTACAGGGTCTCCTCGCTGAGCCGGCCCGATTCGACATGCGCGCGCAGAGCACCGAAGGGCCCGGACCGGCACTGGCCCCAGTCGTCGACGACGACCTTGTCCATGATGTCGGTGAGGGAGAGTTCGACCGCGCTCATCGTTCCGTACGGGACGACGAAGGCGCCCGGCGCGATCCACTCCGTTTTCAGCAGGGGCTCGGGCCGCTCCAGCCGGGACGCCTCCACGACGATGTCCGCGCCCTCGACGCACGACTGCCAGTCGTCGGTCACGATCACCGGCTTGCCGAGGTCGTGCTCCAGCCGCTTCGCGAAGGCCTCACGGCTCTCCGGGCGGCGCGAGTGGACGCGGATCTCGTCGAGATCGAAGATCCGGTCGAGCAGCCGGACGTTCCAGTACGAGGTGGCGCGGGCGCCGATGTGACCGAGCACCTTGGAGTCGGGACGGGCCAGCTGCCGGGCCCCCAGCGCGGTGAGCGCGCCGGTGCGCATCTCCGTGATCGCGGTGGCGTCGAGCACGGCCAGCGGCATACCCGTACGCGGATCGAAGAGGTTCAGCAGGGCCATCTCGGAGGGCAGACCCGATTTGTAATTGTCGACGTAGTCGCCCACGATCTTGACTCCGGCCATGCCGAGCGGGGCCACATAGCCGCGCAGCACATTGAAGTGGCCGTTGAAGGCGGGGTCGGGTGTGAGATGCACCCGTGGTTCGATAACCGTCTCGCCGCGACCCTGGGCGAGCAGTCCCTGTTCGACGGCGTCAAGCACCTCGGTGTCGTCGAGTTCCAGCCGTTCGATGTCGGAACCGTTCAGGAACGTGAACAGAACAGGGTCAATAGCGGTCATTCCGGGCGTCCTCTCGCTTTCTTCGGACGAACGTAACGCCCCGTTTACAAAAGGGGATTGACTGTAATTCAGTCACGAACAACTCTGCATGACGATATGCAGTCGGGTAAGGGGCAGCTTTGATCAGATTCGACGCGGTGAGCAAAAACTATCCCAACGGCACCACAGCCGTGGACGGACTGTCCCTGGAGCTGGCCGAGGGCGGCCTCACGGTCCTGGTCGGCCCCTCGGGCTGCGGCAAGACCACCACCCTGCGGATGGTCAACCGCATGGTGGAGCCGTCGGCGGGCACCGTCAGCCTGCGCGGCCAGGACATACGGGAGGTGGCCGCCCCCGAACTGCGCAGGGGGATCGGCTACGTGATCCAGCACGCCGGGCTCTTCCCGCACCGGACCATCCTGGACAACGTGGCGACCGTGCCGCTGCTGCTCGGCTGGGGCAAGAAGAAGGCCCGGTCGCGGGCGGCCGAGCTGCTCGAACTGGTGGGGCTGCCGGCCACGATGGCCAAGCGCTACCCGTACCAGCTCTCCGGCGGGCAGCAGCAGCGCGTCGGGGTGGCCAGGGCGCTGGGCGCGGACCCGCCCGTACTGCTCATGGACGAGCCGTTCAGCGCGGTCGACCCCATCGTGCGCGGTGAGCTGCAGGCGGAGTTCCTGCGGCTGCAGAAGGAACTGCACAAGACGATCGTGTTCGTCACCCACGACATCGACGAGGCGATCAAGCTGGGCGACCACATCGCGGTGTTCCGGACGGGCGGCAAGCTCGCGCAGTTCGACACCCCGGAGCGGCTGCTCGAACATCCCGCCGACGAATTCGTGGCCGACTTCGTCGGGCACGACCGCGGTATCCGCCGCCTCTCCTTCGTCCAGGCCTCCGGTCTGCCGCTGCGCGAGGGCCCGGTGCTGCCGGTGACCGCTCCCGTCTCCGACGCCCGGTCCCTGGACGTGCCCTGGGTGCTCGTCGTCGACGCCGCCCGGCGGCCCCTCGGCTGGGCGGCCGTCGCCGATCTGCCGACCGGCGGCACGCTGGCGGACGCGACGCTCGCACCGCTCGGCCACACGTTCAGCCTGGTCGGCGACTCGGCGCGGGCCGCCCTCGACGCGGCGCTCCTGTCCCCCTCCCGCCTCGCGGTGGGCGTGGACGCCCAGGGCGCGGTCGCGGGGGTCGCGGACGCGTACGAGCTGTCCGCGGCGATGGCGGACGCCTCAGCCCGGACGGCGGACGCGAGCAGGATCGCGGATGCGAGCACGACGGCTGATGCGAGCACGACGGCTGATGCGGCCGAGGCGGCGGACGTGACCAAGGCACCCGAAGCGACCGAGGCGGCGGATGCGGTTGAGGCACCCGAGGTGACCAAGGCGTCCGGAACCGCCGGGACGGCTGCGCCTCAGCTTGCCAAGGCTGACGCAGACGAAGGTGGCACCGGCGAAGGTGACACCGACGACGGCCGCGCCGGGAAGAGCGGCACCACGGGCGGTGGGGGCCGATGAGAGACGGAGAGCCGCTCGTACGGTGGGTGTGGATCGGCGACCACGTCGGTGAGCTGGCCCACTACACAGGCGTCCATCTGCGGCTGGGCCTCCTGCCGGTGCTGTTCGGACTGATCATCTCCGTGCCGCTCGGCATGCTCTGCCACCGCTACCGGTGGGTCTACCCGCCGACCCTGACCACGGCCAACGTGCTGTACTCCATCCCGTCGCTGGCCCTGTTCATGATCTTCGTCCGCTACACCGGACTGACCGAACGCACGGTCATGATCCCGCTGACCCTGTACACGCTGTCGGTCCTCATACCCAACGTCGTGGACGGTCTGGCCTCGGTGCCCGATCCGGTACGGCAGGCGGCCACCGCGATGGGATTCAGCACGGTACGCCGGGTCGTCCAGGTCGAACTGCCGATCGCCGTCCCCGTCGTCGTCGCCGGTGTACGGGTCGCCGCAGTCTCCTCCATCAGCCTCGTCGCGGTGGGACAGCTGATCGGGCAGGGCGGCCTCGGCTACTACATCACCCGGGGCCTCCAGCTCGACTTCCCGACCCCGATCATCACCGCGACCGTACTGATCATGCTGCTGGCCCTCGTCACCGACGCGTTGCTCGTCCTGGCGCAGCGGCTGCTCACACCGTGGGCGCGCGGCAAGGGGGCGAAGGCGTGAACGATCTCCTGAACCAGATAGAGCTCGTCGGCGACTGGCTGACGTCGTCCCAGCAGTGGCACGGCGACGACGGCATCCCGCACCGCCTCGCGGAGCACCTGACGTACAGCGGTCTGTCGCTGCTCTTCGCGACACTGATCGGCCTCGCGTTCGGGCTGCTGGTCGGTCACACCGGCCGCGGCGCGTTCGCCGTCGCCACCGTCGCGAACCTCGCGCGGGCCATCCCCACCTTCGGCCTGGTCGTCCTCGTGGTGACCCTGGCCGGACTCAGCACCACTCCCGTGCTGGTCGCCCTGGTGGCGCTGGCCGTCCCGCCGATCCTCATCAACACCTTCGAGGGGGTCCGCGGTGTCGACCCCGACGCCCGGGACGCCGCGAAGGGCATGGGCATGACCGGCTGGGAGGTCCTGCTGAAGGTCGAGGTGCCGATGGCGCTGCCGCTGATCCTGCTCGGCCTGCGGGTCGCCGCCATCCAGGTGGTGGCGACGGCCACGGTCGCCGCGTACCCCGGTCTCGGTGGTCTGGGCCGTTTCATCGTCGACGGGCTCTCCCGCAACGACTACCAGCTGGTCATCGGTGGCTCCGCCGTCGTCGTGGCACTGGCGCTCGTCGTCCAGGCCGTCTTCACCGCGCTGCGGCGCGCCGTCGTCTCGCCGGGGCTGCGGCCCACGGCAGCCAAGCCCTGAACTGCGTCCGAACACCCGAACACCCGCGTGCCCGAATACCTGCATACCTGAGTACTTGAGTACCTGAGAAAGGAACACCCATGAAAGCCATGTACCGCACCACCGCCTTCAGCCTCGTCGCCGCTCTCTCCCTGACCCTCACCGCCTGCGGAGGCGGCGACGGTGACGACGACAATCCGCTGTCGGGCGACAGTGGCGGCAGCGGAGGCGGCAAGGCCATCGTCGTCGGCTCGGCCAACTTCCCCGAGAACCAGCTGCTCGCCGAGATCTACGCCCAGGCACTGGAGGACAAGGGCCTGAAGGTGACCCGCAAGTTCGACATCGGCGCCCGCGAGGTCTACTACGACCAGGTCGTCAAGGGAGGCATCGGAGTCTTCCCGGAGTACAACGGCGCCCTGCTGTCCGTGGCGGTCGACAAGAAGAGCACCGCGACCAGCACGGAGGAGATCAACGCCGAGCTGAAGGCGAAGCTCCCGAAGTCGGTGGAGATACTCGACTCCGCCGCGGCCGAGGACAAGGACTCGGTCACGGTCACCGCCGAGACCGCCGACAAGTACAACCTCAAGACGCTGGCGGACCTCAAGCCGGTCGCGAAGGACCTGACCATCGGTGCCGGTTCCGAGTTCAAGACCCGCACCCAGGGCGGCGTCGGCCTGAAGACCGTCTACGGCGTCGAGTTCGGGAAGTTCCAGCCGCTGGACGCGGGCGCGCAGAGCACCCTGCTGAAGCTGCTGAAGGACAACAAGGTCCAGGCCGCCAACCTCTACACGACCGACCCCGCCATCGTCGAGGACAAGCTGGTCGTCCTGGAGGACCCGAAGAACCTCTTCTCCTCGCAGAACATCACCCCCCTCGTCTACAAGTCCGCGGTCAACGCCAAGGCCAAGTCGGCGCTCAACGCCATCTCGGCCAAGCTCACCACCGAGGACCTGCTGGACATGATGAAGAAGATCAGCAACGACAAGGAGGACTCCTCGGACGTCGCGAAGGAGTGGCTGACGTCGGCCGGTCTCGCGAGCTGACCCACACGGCTGTCCGGCCGCCCGGACCGACCGTCGTCCGGCCGCCCGGACCATACGTGTCCGGGCCACCCGGACCGTGCGTGTTCGGGACGGGCGGACCGTACGCGTCCGGGACTGGGCGGACCGTACGCGTACGGGACGGGCGGTTCCTTACGACGGGCTGGGACGACGGGCTGGGGGCCAGGGTGAGCGACATGGAGGGAGCCGGTGGCGGCGTCGGCGACGGCGCGTCCCGCGGGGCGGTCGCTCCCACGCGGCTGCACCAGCTCTTCGAGGGGCGTCGGCTGACGCCCACCCAACGGCGCATCGCCCACTGTCTGGTCCGGCGGACGGCGGCCGCGCCGTTCCTGTCGAGCGTGGAGCTGGCCGAGCTGGCAGGGGTGAGCCAGCCGTCGGTGACCCGTTTCGCGGTCGCCCTCGGCTTCGACGGGTATCCGGCGCTGCGCAGACATCTGCGTGAGGTCGTACCCGCCGGGCCGGCCGTGGACGCACGGCCGGCCAACCCCTACCAGCAGGCGGTACGGGCCGAGATCGACAACCTGCTCCAGCTGGCGTCCCTGCTGGCCGATCCCGGGCCGGTGGAGAAGGCGGGGCGGCTGCTCGCCGCCTCCCGGCCGCTGCCCGTGCTCGGGCTGCGCGCCTCGGCCGCCCAGGCGCGCGGCTTCGCCTACTTCGCCGCGAAGGTGCACCCCGACGTACGCCTGCTCGACGAGGGCGGTTCGCTGCTCGCCGACCGGATCGACGCGGCCCGCCGGGCGGGCGCGGGCGCGCTTCTGTGCTTCGCGCTGCCGCGCCACCCTGCCGAGCTGCTGGACGCGCTCGACCACGCCCGGGACGCCGGGCTGACGGTGGTGATGATCGCCGACGGCACGTTCGCCCCGGTGGCCGCCCACAGCGACCTGCTTCTCCCCGCCGCCGTGGGGACCGGTCTGGTCTTCGACACGGTGAGCGCCCCCATGCTCCTGGGCCAGGTCCTCCTGGAGGCGATGTGCGACGGCATGCCCGACGCCCAGGCCCGCCTGGAGGAGTTCGACGCGAGGGCCGCGGCGCGGGGCCTGTTCGTCGACTGACCGGACGGAACCAGGCGCCGAGCCGTTCGTGCGCGGTGCACGCGGTGCACGCGGTGCGGTCCGAGCGGTCTGGCGGCCCGGGTGGGCCGGGCGCCGCCCGGCCGAGGTGCGGTAAGGTTCACCTGCGCCTTCACGCGGCTCACAGCGGCGGGACGACGCATCGGGACGTGGCGCAGCTTGGTAGCGCACTTGACTGGGGGTCAAGGGGTCGCAGGTTCAAATCCTGTCGTCCCGACTCGTACGAGTCGCAGGTCAGGGGCGGTTTCGGAGGAATCCGAAACCGCCCTTTGATCATTTCTGGGGACCCGTTGGGGACCAGTGTTCCTTGACCGGTGTCAGCGGGTGAGGACAGTCGTTGCAGGAAGGGATCGCGGGGCGCGCAGCACGCTGAGGTGCGTGGAGAGTGCAGCACCGGCGGCTGTGATCTTGTGGATGTCCGGGTGCAGGTAGCGCTGAGTGGTCGTCAGCGATCCGTGGCCGGCGATCCTGCGCAGTACGTGGATGGGGACTCCGGCGTCCGCGAGCCAGGTCAGTCCGGTGTGGCGGAGGTCGTGGCGGCGTAGGTGCTCGTAGCCGAGCCGGGTGACTACTTCGTCCCAGTGGGTTGCGTCGCGTAGGACCGCGGTGGAGATGCGTCCTCCGCGTGGGCCGGTGAACAGTCGCGCGTCAGGGTTGGGGCCGGCGGAGAGGATGCGCTGGGCCACGAGCGGTCGGATCTCCTCGATGATGGGAACCTTGCGGGCGCGCTTGCCCTTGGTGCCCTTGTCGGTCAGTCCGCCGGGCGCGGGCGTGGTCTGCCGCTGTACCGTCCAGATCCACTGGCTGGTGTCAATGTCTCCGATGCGGCACCCGGAGACTTCTCCGATCCGGGCGGCGGTGCTCGCGGCGAAGAGAACGACGTCGCCCCAGCCGCGGTACTGGTTGGAGGAGGCGGCCACGAGTGCCTCGGCCAGCTGGACGAGCGTGTCCCAGTCGGGCAGGGCGAGGGCTCGTGGGTCGCGGAGTTCGTCCTCGGCCTGCTTGTAGAGCTTCTGCCAGCCGCTGACCCGGGCGGGGTTGACTTTGATGATGCCGTCGCGGACCGCCTGTTCCATGACGCGGACCAGAACGGCGATGGTGTTCTTGACCGTTGAGCGGCTGTGCTCGTCGACGATCCAGTTCTGCACGGTTCGGTCGACAACGCCGTTGGTGATCATCCGTACGGCGAGGTGGCCGAGGGCGGGGACCACGCGCATCCGCCATCCCGCGAGATATGGATCGAGGGTCTTCAACTCCAGCCCGCGCAGGGCGAGATCCATGTTCGCGGCGCCGTATTCGGCGAGCTTCATGGTGGCGAGCGACGGGGACAGGCCGGCCTGCGCGGCCTCGATGATGTCCTGGAGCCACTCCTGCGCCTCGTCCTCGTCCGCCTTTCCCTCCGACAGGGACAGGCGCCGCTTCGTAGCCGGATCGAACCAGCGGACACGCGCTCGATAGGGATGGGGGCGATCGGGTCGATATTCGATGTCGGTGGAGAGCCGCACACCGACCGGAACAATGGCCTTCTCGGCCATCAGACTTCTCGGCGCGGGACGGTCCGGCGACTGTACAGCCATTCCTCGACGTCGAGCGCGCTGTACATGACGACGCGTTCGGAAACGGAGACGAACGGTGGGCCCTGCGGTGGCCGAGCGGCGCGCCACCGACGCAGAGTCGAGGCGTCCACGTGCAGACAGGCGGCGAGGTCACTCGTCGAATACCAGGCGTTGGCCAGGAGGGACGAACGGCTGCGATTTTGGACGGAGACAGCCTGGCTGGCTACGGAGTGCGCCGCGCCCTCCTGTTGCTTGCGCGGCTGACGGTTTGTGGAATCTGTTGTCGGTTCGGGGGGCAAGTGCGGTGAATCTCCGGGGGTATGGAGCACCAAACGGGTACTGGAGAAGAACCTCCGGCGACGGACGGCATGGCTCGCAAACGGAGAACAGCGGGGTTCCACCTCTGCAGCTGCGGTGAGTCCTCGCCGATGGATCGCTCCGCCGTGGTGCTCGGGGCAGACGTTGGACAACAATCGTCTGCAGAAACGCCGGTTTGGCTAACCGGCGATGTGCGGCTATGTTCCCCTCGCTCACGACGAGACCGCCGGAACGCGACTCCCGCGGGGCGACGCGATTGGTGGGATGCGTCGACGATCGCGTACATGCTGGCGCATCAGGTGCATTTCCGATTCATGCCTTCCCGATGACGCACCATGTGGACTGTGTGGCGATCCTTGAACCGGCGGCTAAGGGCTCCTGACCTACGGTTTTGCCCGTGCAGATTATGTGTGGTGTGGGCGTTACGGGCGCTATCTTGACGCTGAAATGACACTCGTGACGCTCGTTCTGATGGGTTGTCAGGCGAACTGTTGGGCAGGTCAGGCTCTGCTGGGTGGCGTATATCGATGGGGCGCCTAGGGCGGGCGACGTTCTGCACGGAGCTGCTCGTTCCTGATGATCACTTGTCCCGGACGAGACCAGCCAACGCCGTGAGCTGCGATGTCTGGCCGTCGCAGGTCGTTGACCTGCGCTGGAGTTGAATGCCAAGGTCACAGCAGGTACGAGAAGCGTAGTGCCCCGCCCTCCTCGCGATAGCGGCCCCGGCCGCGCTTCCCGTAAGGGTTGGGGAGCATCTGGATGGCCACCTTGTGCGGGGTGAGGGCGTAGGTGACTACCAGGAGGCGCCAGCGGTCGTTGCCCGCGTGCTGGCGGGCCGCGCGGACCTCGCTCTCCCCCAGCTCGAAGCGGCCTCCTTCGCCCCCGGTCGCCTTCACCTCGTACAGGAAGGGACGGCTGCCGGAGCCGACCCGGAAGTCGAAGCCCAGTCCGTCGTCGCCCGACGGGCCGGGGAAGGCTTTGCGACGGTTGCCCGACACCCAGCCAGTCTCGTCCATGCGGTCCGGGTAGCGCGCACACAGCCACTGATACGCGTACCACTCACCCACGTACCCGATGGCCTCCCGCTGGGCCGTGGTCAGCCCGCTGTCCGTGCCGCCCCCGTACCGCCGCCCACGCGTGCGACCGGTGGTCTGGGTGCGACCGGTCTGGGGACGGGGGTCCGTGAAACGGAGCGGCCCGACGGCGGTGATGCCCGGCGCCGAGCCGCTCTGCAGGACCCGGTCAAGTTCGTGGGTGAGGGCGGTGAAGTCGCCGGAGTCCACGTCGAAGGCGCGGGCGCCGACGGAGATCGACCGCCGCTTGCGCTCCCGTTCGCGGCGCTCGTGTTCTGCCGCGTTGCGCACCCGGTTTAGGTCGGCTTCGGATAGCCCGTGTCGTTCGGGTTCCGTCGTCACCGCCATCCCGTTGGGCCACTGGCCGAGGGCCGCCAGCCAGCTGACGACGTCGGTGGGGGACAGGGGTCGGAAGTCGAGCGTGCCCGCGGCCTCCAGCCGCGCGGTGACCTCTTCGGCGGGCTCGGCTGGGGTCAGGGCCGCGGGCAACGGGTGTCCGGCCGCCCTGACCAGGACCGCGAGGTCGACGGCCAGGCCGGTGATCGTACGGAGGTTCGCGCCGCGTACCTGGTCGGGAGCGGGCAGGCGTTCGCCCGACCGGGGCAACGGCACCGGGCGGCCCAGGCGCAGCGCCAGCTGCTCCTCCACGTGCACCTCCAGGCTTCCCGTGTCGGCCGTGTCCACGGTGTACTCCCATGCCTCCGGCGCGGTGATCCAGTCCAGGGCCCGGACCGAGGGCCAGTCGGGCATCGGACGGCGCGCGTCGAAGTCCTCCAGCATGGCCCAGCGCAGCCGGTTGACGAGCTCCTTCCTACGCAGGTCCAGGTAGGTGCGGAGCGCTTCCTCATGCTCGGCGGCGTGGCTGATCGGTTCCAGGGGCGGGCTCATCGCGCGCAGGGTGTCGTTCAGCTCGGCGAATCCGATGCCCAGGTCGCGCCGCAGTTCGTCCGTACTGCGGGCTGCACGGGCCCTGGCGATGAACTCGAGTACAGGGACCGGGAGCTCGGCTGCGTACTCTTCGAGGTGCGCCTGGAACTCCCGGGTGTCGCCCGGAGGTGGCAGGAACAGTGAGTTCGCCGCCTCCGTGCCAAGCAGGTGGACGAGGAAGGGCCGGCAGCGCTCCAGGACCACGCCGATGGCCCCGTCGATCCGGCGGCTCGTCTCCTCGATCTGGTGGGCCGTGACTTCCAGGGCGTCGGCGAGCTCGTCCTGGCCGGGGTCGCGCAGGTCGGCGTGGCGGGTAGCGAGCTGGTGGGCGGCGAGGCGCAGTCGGTCGCCGAACTCCCGCCGTCCCAGCAGCTCGGCGAGCGCCACCATGATGCGGGGGGTCTCGGGCCAGCCCGGCTCGCCTGCCGGGGCGAGGACGAGCGGATGCTTCGGATCAGGCAGCGGCAGTACTCCGCCGAGGCGGCCCGGCAATGTCACGGGCCGGCCGTCGAGCTCGATGTCCCAGGAGCGGTAGCGGTGCAGACGTACGCTCCGGATCAGGGACATCAGCTCGCTCAGTTCGGTCTCGCTTGCCCGGGGGCCGCGCGCCAGGTGGTCGCAGAGGACGCCCACGGCCAGCATGAGCCAGGGCAGCTGTTGGACCAGTGGCTCTCCCATGGCCGCGGGGTCCACCTGTGCGCCGTCCACGGTCACCGTGAACATCAGGTCGTCGGTGCGCCGGACGGTGGCGGGGTGTTCGGCCGCCAGCAGCTCGGCGGCCTCCGCCGAGACACCGGGAAGAGTGAGCAGGGGGCGCGCCATCTCCCGTACCAGCAGGGCCGTCAGGCTGTCGCGTTCACCGCTGACGTAGAGCACGGTCCCGGCATCATCATCGATATCGCTCTCCCCGCCGTCCAGGGCGGACAGCGGTACGCTGATCAGCCGGTCCTCGGACTCAGCGAGCAGACTGGCGCCCTCAGGCAGTGCGGGACGGGGCCGCCGTACGAGGTGCCTCCAGGCGCGCTCGTTGGCGCGCTGCGCGGCGGGCCGGTCCTCGGCCCCCAGCGCGCCCTCCGCCACAAGCCGTCCCAGCGCGGCGATGAGGCGGTCGCTGTCCCGCGGGTCGTCCCAGGTCGGCAACCGCATCTCCCGCAGGCGGTCGCCCGCCTTCCCGCGTTCCAGAAGGTGGCGCAGCCGATGGTCGACGGTCGGCGCGTACGAGGGCTCCTGCTCCAGCCCGGGCGGGCAGTGCCAGGCGTCGGCCGGCCGGACGAACCGGACGGCCCGGTCGCGGCCCCGCACCGGGAGCCACGGCTGCTCCTGGACGAAGGCGCCGAGCGGGGTCGGGACCCGTTCCCTGTCCGGGGGACTCTGGCTGCCAGCACTGGTCCAGACGCTGGCGAATTTCGCGTCCTCCCAGCTGGCCAGGCCATGCAGGACAAGCCGTGCGTACGCCAGCCGGGCCTCCTGCCCGAGGCGTCCGACAACGTCCTGGCCGGGGAGCCGGCAGGCCGGGGTCCCCCAGTACGGCGTCCGGGGGTACCAGACACCGGGCCAGTGGACGTACGGCGCCCACTGCTTCTGCACCTCGGCAGACACCTTCGCCATGCGGACCAGCTGCCGAGCGCTGAGCTCCTGGCCTTGCTCTACCCGGCTCAAGGCGTCGGCAGACCTGACCGGGACCAGCCCGTCGGCCACCCCGGCCTCCAGCAGGAACGCCCGCCACTCCTCGGTCTCGCCCCGCCTGGCAAACTCCTCGGGCGCGGCAATGAGGCGTCCAGCGATCGCCTTGAGGCTCTTCGACACGTCCTGCCCGGCGGCGACAACCGCCGCCAGGTCCTCACCGACGGACGCGCCGCCCCAGCCCCGGCCGAAGACGGCGCTGCTCGCCCTGATCAGCTGGCCGTCCGCCGACGGTACGTACAGTCCGAGCGAGGAGATCTCCGTCCCGCCCAGCGAGCGCCGCGGCTGCCACAGCCTGAAGACGAACCGCAGGGTCTGGAGCCGCAGCCGGAGATCGGTGCTCGCGCTGAGCGCCTGCCGTACGTGGTCCAGCAAGCTCCTCGTGTCGTACGGCCGGACGAGCCCCTCCTGCTCGAGGAAGGCGCGGGCGGCCCGCCCGCGCGTACGCTCGCCGTGGTCCTTCCAGACCAGCCCCGGGTGCAGGGAGAACAACCGCCTGCCGAGCAGGGCGGGGACGGACGGGGCCTCGGTCTGGTTCGCTTCCGTACGCACCGGCTGGAAGAACGCCTCACGGCGGACACTCTGACCGCTCGGCTTGCCCTGGGTACGCGTGCTTGTGCCCGTACCCGCCTTGCCGAGGGGACGGTTGGTGTGCCGCAGTGTGCGGTCGTCCGCGAGCAGCAGCTGCCTGTCGTGCAGGACGTGCCCGTCGTCCTCGAAAAGCGCGGCCAGGTCCTCGTACAGCGCGCTCCACTGCTTGGGGGGGCTCACCGGGCCGGGGAAGGGGCAGGCCCGCGACGATCCGTTCTACGTACTCGGCGAGCATCTCCGGGCCCGGCTCCCATGGGCACGCAAGGGCCTTGCACAGAGCTGCCAGCCGTTTCAGCCGGTCGCCGCCGATCTCGGGGTCGGCCACCACGATCCCCGCCTCGTGCGCGCGGTGTGCCGTGAGAACGGTCAGGTCGAGGTCCGACCATAGGACCGCGCCCCGGGGCGGGGCCCAGCTCGTCTCCGGCACGGCGCCGTCCGCGGCGAGGACAGGCACGAGCGGTACGTCGGCGAGTTCGCTCCCGTGCACACGCAGAGCCGCCGCGCGGAGCCGCCCCGCCGATCCCTTCTCACTCTCCCAGCTCACCAGGTCCACGGCCTGCTGCCGCATGGACGGCTCGGGCACGGTACGCAATACCGCGGCGGCTGCGAGACAGATCTCGGCGACCGCGTCGAACAGCAGCACGTTGAGGGGGTTGTCGGAGGGAAGCCCGGTGCGGTCGAACTTGGTGAAGAACGGGGCGTTCACGTGTCCCGGGAACGGCGCGGCCTGGTCCTCACCCATCGGCAGGAAAGTGTAGATCTGCCCGCGTCGCGGTCGGCGCGGTGCGGGCAGAGGGAGTGCGACCTCGACGACGGCGGACCGCTTCCACTCCTGCCATGTGTCGTCGAGGAGCCCAGCACCCACGGCCTCGGCGAGGGTGCTGTTCAGCCGTTCCTTCTCCACGGTGCCCTGCACTACGAGAAACGTGCCGGACGGCCCCAGGTCCACGGTCGCGCAGGAGACGGGGAATCCGTGCCCGGTGGCGTCCTGCGCAACCGCGAAGCGCTCCTCGGAGCGGGTCAGTTCATGCCGCTCGAGCGTCTCGTGGCGGTCGTCTAACTCGCCTGCCTCGCCGTCGACGGCCCGCCGTTCCAGCGTCAGGCCAGCAAGCCGGTCGAGGAACAGCATCACGGGTACCTTCGCCTCCGCGAGCTCGCCCATCCGTAGCCGGACCTCGGCCCGGGCGGCCTCGCTCAGCAAGGGCAGCCGGACGATGGTTACGTACCCCCGGGCGGCGAGCTGCCGACAGGTCGCGGGCACATCGTCCAGCGGCAGGGGCGCCTGGAGCGGCGGATACGTGGCGGCCACCTCGTGGGCGTTGTTCTCACCGGCGAGGAACTCCTCCACGTCGACCTTCTGCGCGAAGCGGAAGCAGTACCCGTCCAATTCCGGGCCGAGCGGGCTGTCGGGGTCTGCGCTGTAGATCTCGGGTGCCTCGCTGATCAGCAAGATGCTGCGAAACCCGACGCCCTTGTTCCCGATGCCCTCACCGACCTCTTTCGAGCTCTGCGCGAGCTCGCAGATCCGCTCGACGTTCCGCCAGGTGAAGGGCGTCCCGCCGTTGGCGACGTACAACGTCCCCCACTCGCCCTCCGCCTCGTCCAGCAGTACGTGGACCCGTCCGTCGCGGCGGTCCCTCGGATGCGCGTCGTAGCCGTTCTGCAGCAACTCGAATAGCGAGCGGCCGGCGTACTCCCGCGCGCTCGTGTACGACACGGAGTTCACCTGCCGTGCCATGCGCAGGACTTGCTCCGACCGGGCCCCCTCCAGCACGGACCGGCCGTACTCCCGCAGTTGCTCGGCCCGGGCGTTCCTCGCCATGGTTCTCCCCTCACCTCAGCGTGACGAGGACGGTATCCCGCCGCACTGACATCGGAGGGCGCGAGGAACCACCGTGTGGAGCGCTGCTCGGAGCTGAGTTTGACGTTTGGTCCGCCGTCGCACGGGCTCGAATTTGTACAGGGTTCCCTTGTTCACGGCGTGTCCTGAGGAAGGGGCCTGATCCTGCGAGGAGAGGTCGGCGCGGCGCGTGGAGGCCAGATGGTGGAACGGGTTGAGCACGGGGTTCAACGGGACACGTTCGCAGCGGTGAAGGCATTCCGCACCGAGTTGTACTCCTGACTGCTTTCGCGCGGCGATGCCCTGTTCGAGCTGTGCGACGCGTTGCTGTGCACGGACGGTCCGGTCTGCACGCTCGTGGACCTGGCCCTCGCCCCCGAGCACCACCGCGGACACGTGCCCTCTACTCCGGGCTGAACCAGGGCCGGATCGATGTCGCTCCGCTGCGTCGGGCTCTGGTCGGGGTGCCGTTGCCCCGGGCAGCTGACGGCCGCCTGCCACACCTTCGGCGGGGGCCCAGCTAGCCACGGAGAGCACGTCTGCTGGCCTATCTGGGTGTGCCGATTCAGCTTCGCCGTGCCGCGTCCGCTTTCCGCACCATCTTCGCCGCGTGGTCAGCCGAGTCGGCCAAGTTCCGGAGTACGCGGGACACCCGGCTGAGGAACTCCACAACATGGTCGGCGAGGGTGTCCTGCTGGATGCTGGTGCGGAAGGTGGTGCTCTGGGCCACGGTCGGCTCCTCGAAAAGGGCTGCTGGGTGTGCTGCGCCCACTGTGGCACCGGGGACTGACATGGCGGGCAGAAACACGACACTCCCCACCCGAATCGGGTAGGGAAGCTCGGGCCCCAGATGACGCAGCAAGGGCGGTCAGCGGTGGCCGATGGATCACGCCTCATGCTTCCTGCGGCACGAGAAGTGCTCGGGCAGCCCTTCAGGTCCCTTAAGGCTTGCGGGCTGACCGCAGTCGAAGCGGCAGAGTGGGATCGCTTGACCCGACGCGTCGACCGGAACCCTGGCAGCCTCGGATTTCCGAGGGCGGGACTCCAGGACGATCGCGCGGCTGCCGCGTCTCTGCTTCGGTTCACTCCGTACCTCCGAAGCCGGACGGTCCTCGGTGCACCTGTCGCGCCGGTCCCCCTGTCGTACGGATGGCCGGCGCCCCTTGTCGTCCAGGGCGGGCCCGTTCGCCTCGAGGTACTGCTGCCACTGCTGTGCGGGGAGCCAACCGTGGTTGCCGCCGTGCTGGAACGGGATCCGCTCACCGGCCGCAGCTTCCACGATGAACCGAGTAACGAGTTGGTGCGTGATAGCGGGCGAGGCGTGTTTGGCCTGCTCATGGCTTATTTTCAGATGGTGCTGGTGCGGTCGGAGACGAGGCCGGCGATGGCGCGGTAGGTGTCGGGCAGGCGGTCACGGCGGTGGGTCCAGCGCGTCAGTTGCTTCCAGCGTTTGTGATCAGCCAGGGCGTGTTCGACGGTGATGCGATCGGATGAGTGCCAGTGACGGTCCCGTTCCCACTGCTCAACCCTGCTGGGCGGTGCTCCGGGACGCGGTTTTCTGGGCGGGGTGATGGCTTGTCCGCGGTGGTCGCGGCTCAGGCCGAGGTAGCCGTCGTCCAAGAGAACCTCGACGTCGGGAAAGTGCTGGAAGCAGTCGGCGATGCCTTCGTTGCGGGCGGCCGTGGCGTCGTGCATCCGTCCAGGTCGCAGGGCATCGGTCCATAACGTGCGACCCTGCCAGTCCGCGATGACGGTGGCTTTCATGGTGTTCTGTTTCTTCTTGCCCGACACGAATGCACGCCGGCCGCTGCGGCCGGCTGGTGGCCGGCGAACCTGGATCTCGGTGGCGTCCAGCCGCAGCTCGATTCCCTCGGCCTGGGCGTAGGCGAAAACATCTGTCAGTGTCCGCAGCCGCAGACCGGGACGGTCGGGGACCGCACACCCCCGCGCGGCCAGGAGAGGTCGTATCTCTGTGATCGCGCGGGTGATGGTGGAGCGGTCGACGCCGAACAGTAGGCCGAGCACGGCGTGCGGCAGGTCGTGGCGTAGATGAATCAGCGTGGCCACCAGTCGGTCGACGAACACCAGCTGATGGCGGGCGCCAGCGCCCTCGGCCCGCTTCCTGGCCCCGCCCCGCGCAACATGACGGCGACCGTCAAGACCAGCCTGCCACGGCGCCGCCAACTCCTCGATCAGACAGGCCAGATGATCCTGCGAGATCCCCGTGAACAGCTGATGCGCCAGCACCGCCCGATTGACCATGATCGCCACAGTCGGATCATGCCACCAGCCAGGCACGACACCTCACCCGCTATCACGCACCAACTCGTAAACCGCGGCTGCTGCGGGTACGCCTCATGACGAGGTGTCCGTGTCGCCCTCGCCGCCGACGCGGCGCAGGAAGACCCGCTGGCCGTAGGCCCCCCCGAGCCAGATCCGGGCGTTCTCCTTCTTCTTCTCCAGGCGCGGGTTGTCGAAGTGGTACGTGTTCCCGTTCGCCGCCTGCACGGTGACCCGGGCACGCTCCAGGCACCACGGCGAGACGCTGCCGGCGTCCACCACCCGCAGGTAGACCGGATAGAGGTCGAGGTCTTCGGTGTCCAGCTGCGGCTTGCGGGGATCGTTCAGCTCGGGCTCTTCGACCGTGAGCGGGGAGTCGTAGTCGGAACTCTCCTCACCGAGCACTTACGCGTGGTTGGCGCCCTGGGCGAAGTCGTCGACGTCCGGCGAGGCCAGATTGAACTCCCGGCCGGCAATGCCCAGATAGACGTTGCTGTCGCTGTCCGCGCCTCCCACACTGGCCGTCTCGATCTTCGCCACGATCTGCGTGATGTCTGCCATGCCCTGTTCCCTTCACGATGTTGGCTGCCTTCCGCGGCGCCCTTCACTTCCCGCTGGTCACGCCGCGCAAGGCAGAGAAGGCCGCTCTCCAACAACGCTGGCGAACAACACGATTCGCGTCTTTTCCCTGAAAGAGTGACTAAAGGGCGTGAAGGGTCGTCAGATGCCATAAACAACGAAAGGGGTTACCGTGCCACCGGCCAGCGCGCAGGGGCATGCCCCTGCCCGAACACAGCGACTAAAGCCCTCCGAGCGTCCCGGAGTACACCGTAGCCGCCCCCCCCGGAGGACAGCGCAGAGTCAAGTCGGCCGACCAACCTTGCCCACTCGAGGCCCGCATCGATGACAAGGCAGCACACACACGCTTCTCCACAACCGAGTCACATGCCGACGCTGCGGCCTGCACCTCTCTGGCTTTTCTCCCGCCGATGGCCATGCTCATGTCTCAGGAGCGTGACCATTTCCTGCGTCGGCCAGTCTTCTTTGATCCGCACCATTGCTGACCCGTTCTCCAGGGTGGGACCGTGGCTGGCATGGTCGACACTCGCTCGCGACGGTACGAGGCAGCCGCCCGAAAAGTGTTTTGGTCCGGCATCACCCTGTTGCTGCTGGGCCTGTCCGCTCTCGCGGCTGCGCGGACGGACGGCTCCCGTCCGTGGGTGTGCGACCCGGGCTGTCGCCCGGCGGAGGTACAGCGTGGGAGATCGTCAGAACGCTCGGTGCCGTAGGCGCGGGCCTGGGCGCGCTGCTTGGGGCCGTCGCCGTGCTCATGGCTACCCTCCGCCGCCCACCGGCCCCTCCGCTGTCGAGCAATTCTTCAGCCGGATCAAGCAACACCCGGCCGGAGTAGTGCATCTGTCTTCTGCATCGGAAGGTCCGCCACCGAGTGGACGACCTAAACGAGTCGACGGACACCGTTTGGGGCCTTGCAGGGTGTCGCGGGTCATGTGGTCGATGAGGGCCCGTGCGCCCTCGATCTCGTCGTCGGAGACGTCCACGGCTTCGGGCACCAGTTCCTGGGGGGGGTGCCCCTAGGTCTTTGGTCAAGGTGGCAGTGTGGCTGTCATGAGTGATGACGTGCCTGTCCGAGAGCCGGCGGGCGAGGGCATGCGGCCGTGCGACTTCTGTGGTCATCCGGTCGTGATGGACTCGGTCGACGAGCGGGACTGCCCGGTGTGCGGCGAGGCCGCTGAGGATCAGCCGGCTGCGGCTGGCCGGGGTTCGTAGAAGGTGCCGTCGCGGAGCATGGCGAAGAGGACGTCGGCCCGGCGTCGGGCGAGGCAGAGCAGGGCCTGGGTGTGGTGCTTGCCCTGGGCGATCTTCCTGTCGTAGTAGATCCGGGACGCGGGGTCGGCCAGGGCGGCGAACGCGGAGAGGAAGAAGGCCCGTTTGAGCTGCTTGTTTCCCCGTCGGGAGGGCTGTTCGCCACGGATCGATGAACCCGAGCTGCGGGTTGCCGGGGCGAGTCCGGCATAGGCGGCGAGGTGGCCGGCGGTCGGGAAGGTGCTGCCGTCTCCGACCTCGATCAGAATCCTGGCCCCGGTCCTGACACCGACTCCCGGCATCGACATCAGGACCTTCGAAAGAGGGTGGGCCTCCAGGAGTTCCTCGATCCGCCCGGCCAGGAGTTTGCGCTGGTCAAGGACTGCGGTCAGGGATCCTGCAAGGCTCGGGACGATCAGTGCGGCGGCCTCGGTGCCCGGAACGGTGACGGTCTGCTCGTCCAGGGCGGTGAAGATGTCCTCGACCAGCCGCTCGGCCATCCTTGGGGCCTTCGGCCGTAACAGCGTGACCAGGCGGCGCCGTCCGGCCTTGCGGATCTGGGCCGGTGAACCGAACCGCTCCAGCAGGGCCAGCACCGCCGGATGCTGCAACCGCGGACCCAGCACCCGCTCCAGCGACGGGTGGATCTGGGTCAACAGGCTGTGGAGGCGGTTCGCGACCCTGGTGGCCTCTCCGGCCAGGTCGTCGTCGAACCCGACGATCATCTCCAGCTCGGCGATCGTCTCGTCCTCGCCGTCAATCGCCCGCAGCGTGTGCGGCATCGCGCGGGCCGCGTCCGCGATGATGAACGCGTCCTTCGCGTCCGTCTTCGCCTCGCCCGGGTAGAGGTCGGCGATCCGCCGCATCGTCAGGCCGGGCAGATAGCCCACCGGGCAGCCCATGTCCCGCGCGACCGCCAGCGGCAGGGCCCCGATCGAGGCCGGCTGGTCGACCACGACCAGCACCGTTCCGTGCTTGGCCTGCAGTTTGGCGAAGAGCTCGCGGAGCTTGGGTTCGGTGTTGGGCAGGCGTTTGTCGAAGGCCTTCTTGCCGGCCGGTGTGACGGCGGTGGCGTGGTGTTCGCCCTTGCCGACGTCCAGGCCGAGGAAGACGTCGATGTCGCCGGTCTCGATCACGTGCAGGCCCCTCCGGTCACGCTTTTCGTCCGGCCTCGCCTCGGCATCGAGCTGCCACATCCACGTTACGGAGAGCTCTTCCGGCTCGGGTGAAGCCGGTGCTCAAGCCCCTCATCAGCGGTCCGTCGATGCCTCCGGGCCCGGTGACACCACCCCCCGGATCATCAACAACAGGAGGGGGAAGTCATGCCGGACCCGAAGGCCGGAGGCTCCATTGCGGAGCCATGAAAACGGTAACTGTGATAGTTCGACTGCGGCCCGGGTTGGGCTGCTGTCAGGCTCGGCGTCGGCGTTCCGGCATGACCCGAAACGGTAATTGGCGGCTCGTCAGAGCTTGCCGTGCCCCCGAGATGTCTGCCGGACGTCGGCGTCGGCCTGGCCCACCCTGTTGGCTTGATCAGCAGCTTGTCCGCCATTTCGACGTGACTCATCACAGTTATGCCACGCGGTGACTCCACCCAGGCCGACGCCGACCACGGTCGTCCAGCCGCAAGGAGAACAACCGCATGACCATGCTTGCAGAGCGAGTCGACGGCGTCATCGGCGTCGACACTCACCGAGACACCCTCGCTGCGGCAGCCGTCAGCCCCATCGGGGCTGTCCTGGCCACCACGGATTCGCCTGCCAACGCCCGCGGATACCGCCGCCTGCTCGACTTCGCACGTAGGCACGTCCCCGGCCGCCGCTGCTGGGCACTGGAAGGAGTGGGTAGTTTCGGCGCCGGCCTGGCCGCATTCCTGGATCAGGCCGGTGAAGAGGTCGTCGAGGTCCTGCGCCCCAAGCGGACACCCGACCGCGGCGGACGCAAGACCGACATGATCGATGCCATCCGCGGGGCGAAGGACGCGCTCGCCGCCGAACACCTCATCCAGCCCCGCGTCCGAGGTGAACGCGAAGCTTTACGCGTGCTGTTGGTGACCCGCCAGGGGGCAGTCCTTGCTTCCACCGCCGCGATCAACCAGCTCAAGAACCTGATTGTGTCCGCGCCGGATGACCTCCGTGCTGAACTGCGCAAACTCAAGCGCCCTGCCCAGATCAGCCGTTGTGCTCAACTCCGGGATCGCCCGGCGCAGTGCATCGAGCGCCGTATGACGGTACGGGCTCTGCGCTCGACTGCCCAGCGCATCAAAGCTCTCCAAACTGAGGCCAAGGAACTTGAGGACGAGATCCTCGGAGTCGTGCAGCAATTGGCCCCCGAGCTGCTTGCTCTTCTGGGAGTCGGGCCCATCACGGCCGCTCAGGTCCTGGTCAGCTGGTCACATCCCGGGCGCTTCCGCTCCGAAGCCGCGTTCGCGGCCTTCGCCGGCGTCGCTCCGATTCCGGCGTCCTCCGGACTGACCAACCGACATCGGATCAACCGCAGCGGTGACCGGCAGCTGAATCGAGCACTGCATACGATCACGCTGATCAGGATGCGGCTGGACCCGGCGACCAAGACCTATGTCGCTCGCCGCGCGGCCGAGGGCAAGACCTCCCGGGACGCGCAACGGTGTCTCAAGCGGACCATCTGCCGCCAGATCTTCAAGCTGCTCGAACACCCGAACCGGAGGACGCCCGGACACCTTGAAGATCTTCCCTTAACTGCTTGACGCGATATAGCAGCCTCGGGGGGGGGGGGGGGGGGGGGAGCGATTTCGTCGGGCCAGCGCATGGCATGCAGGACGATCGCGTAGTCGCGTACGCACAGCGTGCCGAGCTGCTGCGGATGGCCCTGGAACGCAGTGCCAAGATCGCCATCGCCAAATACGCGTGGTCCGGCCGCGAACGGAGCTTGTACGGTTTCACGGCGACGGAGCCGTCGGCCTGGAGGTAGTAGCCGTCGCCCACCTGCAGGGGGTCGATCGAGGCGGCGGGCACGAACGCGGCGATCTCGATGGCCTTCGCGGTGGGCAGTCGTCACCCGCCCAAGCCGCCTCCAACGCGGCCATCACACGCATGACCTGATCTGCAGTCAGTTCTACTGGCATGGACGGCACCGTAGCCACCCGGGCCCGACCCCGGGCCCGATCCGGCAAAACCCCGCCATCAGGCGATGGCTTCCACACGCCAGCACCACGAAAATACGCGGGGTGCCGAGCCATCCCCGGCGCCGGTGCCTTCGGTTCAGCCGCCTGCCCCGGCGTGGACGAGGGGGTCGGGCAGGGTGATGCGGGCGGTGACGCGTTTGCCGACCGGCTCCTGCCGCACCGCCAGGTCCTCGCTCACGGCCTTGACAATTTCCAGGCCGTGCTGGCCGATCCGGTCCGGATCAGCCGTGCGGGCCACCGGCACCACCGGCGCACTGTCCCACACGCTCACCTCCACCCGCTCCACCGTGATACCCAGCTTCATCAGCACCGGCCCCGGCGCGTACTTGAGGGCGTTGGTGACCAGCTCGCTCACAACAAGCTGGGTAAGATCCCTCGCGCGCGCCGGCACCACCAGACGATGATCGGTGACCGCCCGCTCAAGGAAGGCCAGAGCATGGTGGCGGGCCCGGGCAATGGAGCCGTCCTCCCCGTCCAGGACATAACCAGCCCGTATAAGACGGGATCCGGGCGGCGCACGGCCACCGCTGTCGTCGCCGCTGTCGCCCTGAAACTGAAACTCCAACTTTCTTCGTCCCCTCATACCCTCATAAACTTTGGGTGGACATCCGCGAGTACCCGCGTGCGGCCTGCCCACCCCGCCAGCGGGTGCCCATCACCCATTCGAATGTTCAGCCGCGAGCCCGGGCACAATCGCCGTACAGCCCCCGGCACGCTAAGCCAGTGCAACAGTTTAGAGAGACGGTGACCACCATCCACGACGCCAGCCACAGCAACGGGCTCTCCATCAAAGACCACACCCGGAACGGCGTCCGCGTCCTCACCGTCCGAGGCGAGATCGACGACGACGTCTGCCCCCAGCTCAGCACGGCCCTGCACATCGAACCCGGCACCCAGCCGCCGCGCATCATCGCCGACCTCAGCGGCGTCACCTTCATGGACTCCACCGGCATCAACGCCTTCGTCACCGCCTACCACGCGGTGACCACCGCCGGAGGATGGCTGCGCATCGCCGCCCCCTCGCCCCCCGTCGAACATGTCCTGCACCTGGTCGGCCTCGACACCCTCATCGACTGCCACCCCACCCTCGAACACGCCCTCACCGCCTGACCACACCCCGGCCCGTCTGTTCCACCCAGAGGGTCTGTCCGACAGGCTTGAGCCGCAAAGTCACGGTTAGCCGGGGGGCGTGTCGCGGTCTTCCTCCAGGCGGAGCCGCCCCGCGAGGATGCTGCGGGCGACGTCATCGAGGAGTTGCTGGTGGCTGAAGGCGTGGGCGCGCATGCGGGCCAGAGCTTCAGCGACGGGGACGTTGCCGGCTTCTGCGGCGGCGCCGGCTGCCTGGTGCACGACGGGCGGATAGCCCGCCGGGCCCGTTTCCGGGGCTGCCTGTTCCCAGCCGATCAGCGTGGGGTGGGCGTCCAGGGCCAGCAGGGCCAGGATCCGGCCGTACGCCGTGAGCCTGGCCCGGTCCGCCGTACCGAGTGGGAAGGGGGTGGTGTGGTAGATGTCCATGGCGCCGACCGGGACACCGTCACCGACCAGCAGCGGCACGGCCACCACCGTGTGGATGCCGAGTTCAGCGGCCGTCCGCATGAACACGGGCCATGGCCCGCCGGCAGGCTGGACGTCCGCTTCGACGATCCGGCGCTGCAGATAGGCTGCGGTGCACGGGCCTTCCCCCGCCACCAGCTGTGCGTCCTCCAGCCGGTAGCTGCGCTCGTCAGCGGCATGGGCCACGGTCCTGATCTGACCTGAGGCGATCAGGCTGACGCCCAGACCGTCCGCACCCATATCCTCCACGCACGCCGCCACGGCGGACGGCAACGCCACCGGCCGGCCGGCAGCCCCCGCCACCTCAACGACATGCTTCCACGCCGCAGTGTCCTGCCGCACATCCATGACACAGCCCCAATTGCCTGCCCTGAGCGCGGCCAGGCCACCCGCACTTCACCAGTGAAAACAGCGTAGACCCCCGAGGGGCAACGGGCAGAGGGCCCCGCACCCGCTCACGGTTTCGGGGGGATACTGCTGTGCCGGCATTACGCGCGGGCGCTTACGGCCTGTCGGGGCTGCCGTTGGGGGTGATGTCGCCGTCGAAGGTGTCGTCGATGATCTGCCGGGCGAGGTCGGTCAGGAGCAGGTGACGGGGGCGGGCGTAGGCGCGCATGGTGTCGAAGGTGTCGTCCATGCTGAGGTTGTGCCGTTCGGCCAGAATGCCCTTGGCCTGCTCGATGACGACACGGCTGGTCAGAGCAGCCTGCAACTGTGCCTTTTCGAGGTGACTGTGTTCAATGCTGCGCTGCTGGAGGATGGCGATGGTGGCGACGTCGGCGACGGCCTGGCCGACCTGGATATCCGTGTCGCTCAGGCGGCGCAGGCGGGAGCCGAAGAGGTTGACGGCTCCGATGACCTGGTGGCGCAGTTTCATCGGCAGCGCGTGGGTCACCGTGAAACCGGCCGCCCGGGCGCGGGCCGCGAAGGGGTCGAAACCGAGGGTCGCGGCGGAGGGGGTGAGGCTGATGTTCAGCTGCGCCTGGCCACTTTGGTAGCAGCGGACGCACGGGCCCTGGTCGTGCTGGAGAGCGAACAGCTCCAGCAGGCGGGTTTTTTCGTCGGAAGCGGCGACCAGCTGGAATTCGCCGTGCTGATCGACGACCATCACCCCGGCCGCGTCGACATCGAGGAGCTCCACACACCGGGTGGACAGGCGGTGAAGGAACTCGATGAGATCGAAGTCATCGGTGAGCGTGTCCACCGCCTCCACCAGGACATCCAGTACACGTTGCTGATGCGTCATCATCAATCAGTCCCTGTTCCCGGACGGGGCGGACGTCCCGTCACGATTGTCCCGGAAATGCAGCCGCCGGGCGACCACGTCCTCGGCTGTTGCGAGCAGTGGTCGTTCGGTGCGGTAGGCGTGCGCGCGCAGGATGGCCATGGCCACGGGCAGCGGGACACCGGCCTGCACGCTGATCATGCCGGTGGCCTGGTGCACGGCGGCACGATGCAGCGCGGTGTGCGGCTCCGCCCGGGCGAAGGAGGCCCGCTGCCCGCCGTGGCGGATCACTGCCGCGGTGACGGCAGCCGCCACGATGAGCGCATCGTTCATCTGGTCAGGATCCAGCGGGCCGGGGACGGCACGCTGCGCGGTGAACACGCCCAGACAGACAGCCCCCAGGTGCAGGGGAAAACAGAACAGCGCCTGCACGCCGAGCCGTTGGGCTTCCGGCAGGAAGGCCGGCCACCGGCGGGTATCGGCACGCTGCAGATCCGGAATGGCGACCAGAGTGCGGTGACGGTAGGCATCGAATACCGGCCCTTCACCCACCGTGCACTGCACCTCGTCCAGCGCGGCACTGCGGTCCGGGGTCGACCACACCAGCTCCATGGCAGCCCCATCGGTTGCCAGCGACACCGCGATCCCGTCCACGCCCAGCACATCCGCACACCGCGCCGGGTCACCACCCAAAAGACCGGACCGGTTCCCATCCGGAAGATCACGCAGAATGCGGGCCAGGGCCACGCTCACATCCACCACACCACCGCTTCCCCACCCCAGCACAGAAGCGCCGCCCCAGGCGAGCAGCCATCCGAATTACCCTATTCCAGTACCCTCAGACGAACTCCCCGAACAGGAATAACGCCGGAGCACCGCCCTCCGACCGAGGCAGATCCGGTTCATTCGTCCAACGGGCTGTAACGGCCACCCGGCACGCCCCGCGACGAGCCTCCCTCCCCACAGCCCACACGTTCCATCCTCTGCTTATCCGGCCTCCTGCGGTACCGGGCGATACCCCAGAATCACCCAAACCGAGGATCACAAACGGGCCCTGATGGCCGGTGCCATCGGCCCCCCACTGACGCCTGGACTATGAACGGGCAAGCATCACCGGCACCCGGCAATTCCCCTCCCTGGAAAGCTGTTGGGGTTCACCGTCCGTCCAGCAGGGCCTCCTCCACGGTGGCCAGGGGCGTGAAGAGCACGCCGCGGCCGGCGGCATGGAGAATCCGCAGATGCCAGGGCCCCACACACACCAGTGCCAGATGGCCGCCGCGTTCCAGAGTCCTGCGCCGTGCCCGGCACAGCAAGCCGAGAGTCGAACAATCGAGGAATGCCACCGGCCGCAGGTCCACGACCGCCCGGGCGCCGGGCGCGGCGGTGGGGGCGTCGATATGCGCCTGCACGTCGGGGACCGTGCTCACGTCGAGGGTTCCGTACGCCTCGATCACGGTGACGTCGCCGTGCCGGTCGCTGCGCACGTGTCGGCACGAGGCGGGCAGGACTACGGGTACGCGATGAAGCCCGGGCGGCCCCGAGGCTGCGTTTGCGTCCTGGATCTCCAATGCGGTTCCTGACGTGAAACTCCCGTACAAGCGGAAGCGCACAGGCGTCGGACCGTCACCGAGGGCCGGGGCAACGTGCCACCACCTTAGGAACTACAGAAGACGCAGAAACGTCCACCCTCCGAACGAACCACCCGTACGAGGGAAGTTGTTGGTGTGCGATTGACACGAGCGGAGGTAAGGCCTCCTATCTGCGGCCGCTGCGGGGGTCTACGCTTGTTTGCACTGATGAGCGCACGGACGGCCTGACCACGCTTCAGGCATTGGGGCTGTGTCATGAACGTGCGGCACGACACCCCGGCGTTGAAACGCGTCGTCGAGACCGCGAGCGGCGCCAGCCGGCCGGTGGCGCTGCCGTCCGCCGTGAGGGCGTGCATCGAAGACGTGGGCGCGGACGGCCTTGGAATCAGCCTGATCACCTCCGGCCGGATCAGGACGGTGGCCCACGCCGCTGATGAGCGCAGCCATCAGCTGGAGGACGCGCAGCTGGTGGCGGGGGAAGGCCCGTGCACCGAGGCTTACCGGCACCACCGGAGTGTAGAAGCGGACGTCCAGTCCGCCGATGAACGGTTGCCCGTCTTTTTACGGACGGCCGGTGAAGTCGGCATCCGACGCGTGGTGGCCGCCCCGCTCCTGGTCGGCAACCACGTCCCGGTCGGCGCCGTGGACATCTACCACACCAGCGCCGTCTCCCTCAGCGCAGCGCACCGGGCCAGGATCGAGGCCTACGCCCGCATCCTGGCCCTTCTGAGCCTGGACGCCCACCCGATGCTGATCGGCTGGGAACAGCAGCCCCGGAAACAGGCCTGGTGGGCTATCCGCCTGTCGTGCACCAGGCGGTCGATGCCGCCGTGGAAACCGGCAATGTCCCCGTCGCTGAAGTGAGGTTCCCCCGCTGTACGGGAGGTGCTGATCAGCTGGTCAGAGTGGGTTGATGGATGTCCAGGTTCGTCGGTTCAGTCGTCGCCTGCTTGATGTAGTGCTTCTCCTCGAACTCGATCGGGCTGAGCCAGCCGAGCCGTTCCTGGATGCGTCGGCTGTTATAGAAGCCGTCGATGTACTCGAAGAGCGCGAGGTTCACCTCGGCCCTCGTGTTGAAGGCACGGTCACGGAGGCCCTCAGGTTTGATGAACATCCAGAGGTCTCCGCGAGGGCGTTATCGTATGAATCTCCGACGGACCCCATGGAGGCTTCAACTCCCGCACGCATCAATCGCGTTGTGAGCTTGATGGACGTGTACTGGGCCACCCGTGATCCGCATGATGAATGAGCTTGCCCGGCTCGACCTCGCGGGACGCGAGCGCGTCCCCAACGTAGTCAGGACCAGGTCGGCGTCCGCGCGGGCGGAGGTCTCCCACGCGACCACCCGGCGGGAGAACGCGTCGCGGATCGCGGAGAGCCACAGCGGCCCCTCACCGGTGGAGATCATCGTCAGGTCGGTGACCCACAACCGGTTCGGCGCCGGTGCGGTGAAGTCTCTGTTGACCAGGTCTGGGGCCGGGGTGGCCTTCGGATCGCGGCGCGTGAAGCCCTTCCGTCGCGGGCTCACACCCGCGAGGTCGGCCTCATGCGTCAGGCGCTCGACCCGTTTGCGGCCCACCGGGGTGCCCTCGCGTTTCAGCACGGCGTGCACGCGCGGAGAGCCGTAGATGCCAGCGGAGTCGGCGTGGATCGCCTTGATCCGCTCGGTCAGCTCGACGTCGCGACGCCGCCGTTCGCAGGGCTCCTTCTCTGCGCGACGCCAGCGGTAGTAGGTGGAGGAGGGGATATGGAGCTCCCGAAGTACGCACTCGACTCCCAGGCGGGGATGCTCGTCGACGAGCGCCGTCACCTGGGCCGGGTCGGGTCGAGTTGCGCCGCGAAAAACGCCGAGGCCGTCCGCAGGACATCGTTGGCCCGCTTGAGCTGGGTGTTCTCCTTGCGCAAGGCCACCAGCTCGGCGCGCTCGTCGCTGGTGAGACGGTCGTCGCGCTCGCCGGCATCGGCCTCGGCCTGGCGGATCCAGCTGCGCAGGGCCTCGGGGCGCACACCGAGATCGACGGCCAGCTTCTTAATCTGGGGCTTCGGCTCGGTGGTGCGATACATCCGTACCGCACGCTCACCAAACTCGAGCGGGTATTTCCGGGGTGCAGCCATGGTCACGGGTCCTCTCATGAGTCCCATCTGACCCGCTGTCAGCATCTTTCGCATCTCGCCGTCCCAGGTCGACTCGGACAGGAAAAAGCTGCAAGCGCTGCACGGCCGCATGCTGGGCACCCACCACCGGCTCCGTGCCCGCCAGGCAGGTCAGCGTCGCGTTACGGTCCCGCGGCAGCAACAGACCGGCCAGATACTCACGAAACCCCCGACGCTGAGCCAACGTCCCGAAGAGATCATTGAATCGGTCGGCGTACGCCTCCATCGGACCCGGAGCGGGCGGACACGGCAGCCGCTTCGTCATCTCCGGCTCCCCAGAACGTAGTTGACGCCTTCGCCTCACGGCCTACTCCCACACGGACCCGCCGCCAACAGACCACCGCTAGACGCTTTGGTCACGGCAGTCCCGGCATGCCGGCGACCGGCGGCCCTCCACGGACCGGCCGTGGTGTCATTCGAGATGTTCCATCCAGACGATCTCGTCGTAGCGCTCCACAGCGGTGTCCTCACGGTGGACCATCCACAAGTACTCGAAGCCGCTGTCATGGTGGAGATGGGCGAAGAGCCTCCAGAAAGATGCCTTCCGCACTATCTCGTCAGTGAATTTCCAGTCCCAGTCGTCGTCGAGATCGATCATTTCGAGCTCCAACGGGCCCGCAGATGCGAAGACGAGCATCGCACCTCCTAGCTGCAGGGACCTGTCGGGAGCAAAATAGCCTGTATCCAACAGCTCCATGGGACCGTGACACCGCCGGTACTCCGCCATCGCTTGCTCAAGGGCGGGATGCATCGTCGCGGGATGCTCACTGTCCTCGATGTACGTGTACCACTCCGCGAGCGTCCACGCCGCATAGGCGTGCAGCTCCCCGCCGTCCTCCGATTCCGTCAACTCGGCGGCGTAGGAACCCGGGAGCCACCGCGGTGACGCTCCGGGGTCCAGCACCAAAGAACCCGAACCGGGAAGTCCGAGCCCCAGGTCCAGGTGCCGGTCAGGAAGAGCAGCACAGTCAACAAAGACCACCATCTCTTCCTCGCGCTCCCACCTGCCGACCTGCTCACCCACCTTGTCCCTGTTGATCACCACGCATGGCCGCAGGCACCGCAGAATCTCGTCGACGGCACCCTGCGAGACCCCGCTCGCGCGCGCGGCTTCCATGAATTCCTCACGACTCAACATGCGGCACATCCTGGCAGGGCCCACTGACAACCAGCCGGACGACCGACTCCCCGTAGGATCCCTGCGATTGGGCGGGCCTTCCCCCAAGGGGGAAGGCCCGCGTCTTTTGGCGGCTGATGGCCTCGAGGCTGGGCATTGATCACTTCGGCCAGATGATCGATATGCCCCTGCGTCAGGCCCTGTTCGGCAAGCACCGCGGGGCGTAGGAAAGACGGTCCGGGGCGGGCCGCGCGGGCGGCGGGACGGCCGGCGTCGCAGGCCTCGCAGAGTTCGGTCCGCACCCCGCCCCCCCCACCGGCCATGCCAGTCCAGCAGGAGGTCCCTTCCGCAGCGGGAGCACGGCCGCGGGGCCGGCTTCCTCTCCTCGGCTTCGTCCGGGTAGCGGAAGGCGTCATGTGGGCGAGGTCGGCATCACTGTAGTCGTCGAGGCTGCCGCCGATATTGCTCGTGCGGTAGAACGAGCCGTCGGCGTAGACCAGGCAGCGCCAGGGAAACGCCATACAAGTCACCTGCTTTAAGGGTGGACTGCGCGAATGGCCACGATCCGCCCGCCCGTTGATCAGATCAGCGTCAAGACACGCGCGCAAGAAGATCCATGTCGGTTTCTCGGGCCGTGTGGGGTGTGGAGGTGTTCTGAGGGGATGTCGGCTCAAGTGGAATCCCCGACCATGCGGTTGGACCAGCGCCGATACGGGAGGCCTGCGGAAACTGGTGGGGGTACGGATGTCGTACCCCATGGTGTAGCTGATGGCGTACCCGATGTGGGCGGTGGGTGGCTGTTGTGCACTACGTTTTGCGGTGTTGCAGCACGGATTGCGGATGGCCATAATTTTCGGAGCGCAACAGACCGTGGGCCGGCCGGAGTGGCTGTGCACCTAGTCGCCCCTGCTGTGGGCGGCGGTCTCGACGTCCCCAGACCCCGGACGGCGCACCCCTTCGCGTGGCCCCCTTGCCGATATGGCGGTCACGGGCCGAGCGAAGCGGCATCCGGCCGGGGCGTCCCCGGCCGGATGCCTCACCCGCTGATCTCCCCTCGACCAGGTATGCACCGCACCGGAGCGGACAGGGCAGTCGGCAGTAAGTCGCGTGCTGTGGGCCAGCGGAGCGCATGGTCCGCACCCCCGCGCCATCGGATTTTTCCTCCCCTGTCCCTCGTATTCAGCGGCACAACAGGGTGCATTGCCTACCAAGTCGCGGCCGTGGTAATAGATTTATGCTGTCCGGCCGCCACCGCGCTGACACGGCGACGACCGGAGGCGCGAAGACCGAGACCCCCCGATCGGTCCTCGCGGTGCCCTCCTGGCGATGCGGGGCGCGGGAGCTGCCCCGCCGGACACGCCAGGAGAGCGGAAGGGTTGGAGTCGCACGGTCAGCAGTGCGGCTCCGGCCCGGCTTTCAGCCGTCAGCCACCACCCGGCAGCCACATCCTGCAGCACAGGCGAGAACGCGACGTCAGCCGTATTGGAGACTGGAAGCAGGCCCGACCGAACGGAAACCACCCTCCCCATCCCAGTGCATCGGCATATGCCGATACGTCACTTCTTCCTACCGGGTACGCCGAGGCCGCTGCGGTAATCGGCCAGTTACCCTATGTTCGAAGGGCAGCCTCTCCGCGCCAGCCGGGCGTTGACAGACAGAGGCCCTTCCGCCCGCAGCAGAGCGAGCCTGTGGCAGACAGACACCGGGCCCCGCATTCCTCCCGCGAATGCGGTACAGGCCCGGTACGTCCCTTGGAGCATCGAAGCGCCGGACCGCCCACAACTCCGGCCACTCAAAGGGAGTGCCCGCCGGCGCTGCTCGGGGGACCAGCGCCGGGCCGGGCGCGCGGCCGCCGCATCCTAACGAGTTGGTGCGTGATAGCGGGTGAGGTGTCGTGCCTGGCTGGTGGCATGATCCGACTGTGGCGATCATGGTCAATCGGGCGGTGCTGGCGCATCAGCTGTTCACGGGGATCTCGCAGGATCATCTGGCCTGTCTGATCGAGGAGTTGGCGGCGCCGTGGCAGGCTGGTCTTGACGGTCGCCGTCATGTTGCGCGGGGCGGGGCCAGGAAGCGGGCCGAGGGCGCTGGCGCCCGCCATCAGCTGGTGTTCGTCGACCGACTGGTGGCCACGCTGATTCATCTACGCCACGACCTGCCGCACGCCGTGCTCGGCCTACTGTTCGGCGTCGACCGCTCCACCATCACCCGCGCGATCACAGAGATACGACCTCTCCTGGCCGCGCGGGGGTGTGCGGTCCCCGACCGTCCCGGTCTGCGGCTGCGGACACTGACAGATGTTTTCGCCTACGCCCAGGCCGAGGGAATCGAGCTGCGGCTGGACGCCACCGAGATCCAGGTTCGCCGGCCACCAGCCGGCCGCAGCGGCCGGCGTGCATTCGTGTCGGGCAAGAAGAAACAGAACACCATGAAAGCCACCGTCATCGCGGACTGGCAGGGTCGCACGTTATGGACCGATGCCCTGCGACCTGGACGGATGCACGACGCCACGGCCGCCCGCAACGAAGGCATCGCCGACTGCTTCCAGCACTTTCCCGACGTCGAGGTTCTCTTGGACGACGGCTACCTCGGCCTGAGCCGCGACCACCGCGGACAAGCCATCACCCCGCCCAGAAAACCGCGTCCCGGAGCACCGCCCAGCAGGGTTGAGCAGTGGGAACGGGACCGTCACTGGCACTCATCCGATCGCATCACCGTCGAACACGCCCTGGCTGATCACAAACGCTGGAAGCAACTGACGCGCTGGACCCACCGCCGTGACCGCCTGCCCGACACCTACCGCGCCATCGCCGGCCTCGTCTCCGACCGCACCAGCACCATCTGAAAATAAGCCATGAGCAGGCCAAACACGCCTCGCCCGCTATCACGCACCAACTCGTAAGACGCCATCTCATTTGGGTGACTAGACTTGTGGCGTGTCAAAGATCGTTGAGCGGCTGGTGCCGGACGAGTTGTGGGAGCTGTTCCAACGGGTGGTGCCCGACGCACCGTCGCGGCCCCAGGGCGGTGGCCGGCGTCGGCACGGCGACCGTGAAGTGCTGGCCGCGATCGTCTTCGTGGCGACCTCGGGCTGCACGTGGCAGCAGGTGCCGACCGCGTCGTTCGGCCCGTCCGGCGCGACGGCCCATCGGCGCTTCACCGAGTGGACGAAGGCCCGGGTGTGGGCCAAACTCCACCGCCTGGTCCTCGACGAGCTCGGATCCCGTGGCGAGCTGGACTGGTCCCGGTGCGCGATCGACTCGGTCAACATGCGGGCCCTGAAAAGGGGGAACTGACAGGCCCGAATCCTGTAGACCGGGGCAAGTACGGGTCAAAGATCCACTTGATCACAGAGCGGACCGGACTGCCCCTGTCCATCGGCATCTCGGGCGCCAACACGCATGACAGCCAGGCACTGATCCCACTGGTGAAAGGCATACCGCCGATCCGCTCCCGCCGGGGACCCCGGCGACGCAGACCCCACAAACTCCACGCCGACAAGGGCTACGACTACAACCACCTGCGACGATGGTTATCCAGCCGAGGAATCCGGCACCGCATCGCCCGCAGGGGCATCGAGTCCTCGGCCCGCCTGGGCTGCCACCGCTGGACCGTGGAGCGCACGATGTCCTGGCTCGCCGGATGCCGACGCCTGCACCGTCGCTACGAACGCAAAGCCGACCACTTCCTCGCCTTCACCAGCATCGCCTGCACCTTGATTTGCTACCGCAGACTCACCAAATGAGATGACTTCTCAGCACCAAGCTGTACGCCAGGAGGCAAAGCTGCCGGTCGCCGCTTTGGCGTTCGCGCTCTCCGACAGTCTCGCGATGGAAGTGCTGACGGAGCTTACGGAGCTGCCCATTGCGGGAGTGGCGCTCCAACGGGTCGGGACTGCCGCCGGACGACTGCACCTCCCGACCCTGATCACGGTCGGCCACAGGGCTCAACACGTCGGATCGAAGGTTGGTTGCTGTGTGCGGCGACATGGGGGTGCCTCCGAAAGAGTGGGGATGACCGCATATGTAGTCCGGCCGCTGTCGGCCACGCCCCACCGGCGTGACAGGCGTGTTACTAGGAGCAGCCCTCGCCCGCCCAGGTCGTTGGCGCCGGCGCGTCGTCGCTTGGCGGGGGTGGTGCTCCCGTCGGTGACCTCGATCCGGAGCTGGCGGTTGCCGTACTGCACCCGCAGACCCACGGCCCCAGAGCCGTGACTGATTGCGTTGGTCACCAACTCTGAGACGACAAGCTGGGCGTCTTCCGTCGGGGCGTCCGGCAGGGCCCACTGCCTGAGCACGGCCGCTGTGGTGCCTCGTGCATGAGCGACATGAGCACTCGCCGGCGCCATGACCATCTCGAAGGCGCGGGATGCCAGCGGAGACACGGTCGGCGCGCTGCTGGCGGCGGTGGGCCCGCAGTCAGTCATCCCAGGGTGGGGAGGCGTTGCTGCCCGGTGCGTGGTCATGTGCCCATCGCACCGTGGTGCCGCGATCCGGAACAGGGGAAACCTGAGGGGGAAAACTTTGTCAAGGGGGGAAAATAAGGGGGGAGTTGGGGCCAGGATTGGATTCCCCACCGATAGAGGTCACACTCATGGCAGCAGATCCGTTCGCCGAACTACTCCGTCAGCTGCGCCGTAACGCGGACCGATCGCAGGATGAGCAGGCGGATGCGATCAACGCGGCCTCGGGCCGGGCGACGGTGACCCGCCGAGAGGTCAGTCGGTACGAGAACGGTGAGAACGTCCCTACGAACCACACACTTGGGCACATCGCTGTGGCCTGCGGTGTCCCATTGGAGCCGCTCCTGCGGGAGGCAAAGGCCGCCCGAGTCAGGCGGAGGAAGAAGGACGACGCTGAAGGGGAGGACCTGGACGACGTGAAGCGCCGAACGCTGCTGGGAGGCGCCGTCGTCGGCGCAGCTGCCGCTTCCGAGCCTTGGGGCCGACTCGCCTACGCGCTCAGCAAGGGAGCCAAGATCGACCCCGAGTCCGCGTCGGTGCTCATCGATCACGCGGCCGAGTTGCATGTGGACGAGCTGAGTGAAAACGCACGCAGCTTGCAGAACCGGGTCGAGTCTCACCTGGACGCGATCACGGCGGCCCTTCCCCGTGCTGGCGGCCACGAGCGAGCGCTGACCATCGCGGCGGGGGAGACCGCGGCCCTTGCCGGATGGGTCGCCTGGGACCTGGGGGAACACGATAAGGCTGCTGCCTATTACCGGGTGACCTCGGAGTGCGCGAAGAAGGCCGGGCACCCGCCCTTGCGCGCCCTGGCGCTGGGCTACGCGAGCTACGGTGCCGCTACCCCGGGTAAGGCGCTGGAGATGCTGTCGCAGGCGGCTCAGGACGTGCGGGGGCATGGCAACGCGACCGCTGCGGCGTGGGCATTGGGACGGTACGCGGAGGAAGCGGCTCAATCAGCTGACGAAGCCGGCGCTCTCCGGGCCCTGGAGCAGGCGAGATTCGCGTATGACTTCGCGAATCATACGAGCGAGCAGGCGTGGGTCCGCTTCGTGACGCCGTACCGGATGGACTCACTGGCGCTTTCGGTATACGGCGAACTCAAGCGCCAAGAACTGACCGTCACAGCCGACTCCGCGGTCGAGCGCCTCGGTAAGGGACTGCCTGAGTCTGGGGTGGTGGTCCTCGGGGACCTGGCGTCGGCGCTTCTGCGCGGCGGCGACGTAGACCGTGGGGCCTACGTCGCGCGCCAGTTCGCCGCAGCAGCGGAGTCAAAGCCGAACACCATGGGACGCCAGCGGGCGCAGAGCATCGCTGCCTGGCTCCCCGACACGGAGCGCGACTTGGCCGGCCACTTGCTGGCGTTCGCGTCGTGAGCCATCCCGGCGGGCAGGCTCGGTGACGGTGAGGCGCCGGTTCGCGTGCCCTACTGCCGGTGAGTCTCCTCGACCACCCAGGACAGGTACGCCTCCGATCCTCCGGTCACGGGCAACGTGATCCACTGAGGGACGTCATACGGATGCTTCTCGTGCAGCCACGCTTCCAGTGCCGGGAGACGGTCCGTTGACGTCATGTACGAGATCCGCCACTCCTGCGCCGTCTCGACCTTCCCCTTCCACCAGTAGAAGGCGGTGATAGGCGCATCGATGTGAACGCCCGCTGCCAGCTTGCTCTCAACCGCGCCTCGGGCCAGCGCCTTCGCCTGATCCTCGTCGTCGCTGGTCGTCTGCGCGATCACAATCACGTGGGCCATGCATCTACCTCTCCAGCTCGGGTACCGCGACCTTACCCAGCCCTTCGGCGCACGCCGACGGGCGGTCGTTACCAGTTGCAGTCCTACGCGGAGCCGGACGAGGACGAACGCTGGACCGACCGCGGGGCACGGGAGGTGGCTCTCCCCATGCCCGAACTACCGTGCGCGGATCCGGCTTGCGCGGTGCTTGGCGGCAACAGCCGAGTGTCCGGGACACTGGTGGACCTGTGGGCAGATGGCAGAGCGCGGCCGGGCGGCCCTGGCGCGCGGCGCACGACCTACGGAGCCTGGACCGCAGATGGCCTGGCTGGCCTTTGGTGGCGGTATGACACGGCCTGCTCACGGATGATTTGGGGACCAGCTCTGGGGACCAGTGCTCGATACATGGATCTGCCTTGCAGCGTCGCCCCGGTAGAGGTCTGGGAAAAGAGGGAATGCGGCCCAGGGCCGAAACAGGGGACGGTCAGCACAGGTTGCTGCGCGAGACTGACCCGGATCTCGCGCTGCTCCACGGGCCCTGGGCGTGTGCCTCCGGGTGGTGTCCCGCCAAGTGGTGTAGAGAGCCGGGCCGTTTGAGACCGGATGCAGCTCGCCACCGTCTGGCGCACGAGCGCCAGGATCCGCTCCTGATGCTGCTCTCGGCGGTTGACGCCGATCTGCAACAACGCTTCGTGAGCACCGCGGCCATGACCTGCGGAGTCCCGAGCTCCGCATCACTACACCACGTCGTGGGACACCACCTGCCTCCGAGGCTGCGACAGTCGCTGACTAGTCGGCCAAGTACTGCCGCCTCAAAGTGAACGTCCAGGTCGTCATAGACCGGGCCGGCTCAGTGGTGTGGAACTCACCTGCGCTGCCGGGACGCACTTACGACCCGGCCGCGTCCTGTGCTCGTCGCGTCATCCATACCTGTGAGCGCCATGGCGTACCCGGCCCGGCCGACGGCGCCTACCAGGGGTCTGGTTGGCCCCGGGTCAGCAATGGCTTGGTGCTGGCGTAGTGCGGTGTAGCAACCCACTCCCGTGCTTGCAGTCGGGCCGGTCGCGGCAAGGAGAAGTAGTTCGAGCTCGTGTCCAGTTCGCGCCCGGGACGCATTCATCCGTCTATGACGCGTCCGCGTGATGGCATCGGCGGACGTGCTGGGTTGGGGACCACGCCTGGGGACCAGTGGTGGATACATGCATTACTGCCGGAACGGTGGCACGGACTGCTGAGCTGCTGGCTAACCGGCGCGCCGGATACTTGCCACGTTGGCTCCGGGCTCGGTGCCGGCAGTGAGCGTGATGTGCCAACCATCCGCGGTACGGCGGTGTTCGGAGGCGTACAGCGGAGGCAGAGTGCGCTGGACCGGGCCGATGGGGACGTTCTGGCCGAAGATCCTGATCTCGTAGGCGGGGTGGTTCTGCCTGAGCCGAACAGGCTGTGGCGCCGTGAACAGCCCTCGTATGGACTCGGTGTCATCGGCTTCCATGGTCACTGAAGTGACCACTTCATCGACCGCTCCACCCGTCAGCAGTGTGTGGGCCTCGCGTATGGCGCGAAGGTCTTCGGGGCTCGGGCTTTTGGGGACCATAAGAGTGGTCACCGCCAGCTGCTCTATGGCGACGAGCTGTTCGAGTACCCGCAGTACCGGCACCGCGCCGTCATGGCGCGGTGTGATGCGGAAGGGCGAGGGGTCGTTCACAGCGTGTCCCGCCAGGGTCATCTGAAGGTATGTTGCCGGTTCCGCATAGGAAGCGAACCGGACAACATCCAGCCATTGCCCAGGCCGTAGCGCCTCGGGGACGTTCACATCGATCTTGATCGAGGACTCCCGCGTCGTGCGGTCCAGGCGAAGCCGACAGGTGATCGCTCCTGTGGCATCGGCTCCCACGAGGGTTCCTCCATGGGAGCCGGAACGGATGGACGTCATGTGCAGCCCGAGCACGGCGAGACGTTTGCCTGCTGGGTCGGTAACGATCAGCTGGGCCGGCAGGTCCCGGGGCTCGGGAACCGCTTCTAGGCGGACGCGATCGGAGCCCTGCGGCGGTAGGAGCGAGGGCGGGCCGGACAACTGCACGTAGTGTGCCGGCAGCTCGATGGGGTCCCCGTACCGTCGGCAGCGCTCGAATTCCGAAGCGGCGGACTCACCCTCCGGGCTGTCGGGGTCGGTGATGCTGAGCGCGATGTGGAGTGGCTGGTCGCGATCGGCTCCCGGATAGGCGGGGAGAACTTCAATGTCGGTGTGGGGCCCCGGGCCGGCGGTGATGCGGAAGGTGTAGTGCGGGTCCAGCTCGGCCAGACGGTCGCACAGCTGTCGGAGCCGCGCGGCTGCGTCGGCCGCCGTGTCAATGGGCGAGATGTGACTCCGGGCGATCTCCTGAAGCAGGTGCCCCAGCTCCGCGTGATGGTCGGCGAAATAGAACCGGCGCACAGCCGGGTGCTCGGCCAGTCGGGCCTTGATCCAGGTGGCCCCGCGCCACGAAAGGGGGAACGAGAACCTCTGCTGAAGGCCGCTGAACCACTTCTCCTCGGTCGGGTTGAGGTCGATCGGTACGATGACGTCCCAGCTGACGGGGTTCAGCAGCGCGGCCCGACCCAAGGACTTCTCGACCTTGTCCCGGCGCCCCTTTGTCATCCGGCCAGTGAAGGATTTCATCTCGAAGACGTGGAGTCCGTTGGGGGCCGTGAGCTGTGCGTCTCTCCCGCCATCGCCGCCTGATCCATCAACGCGCACAAGCTGCGGGTGCATGCAGCTGAGTAGGACGGCGACGGCCTGTTCGTAGGCCCCAGGATCTTTCGGCCACTCCACGTCACCCACGCCTGCCACCCTCCGAGGCCACGAGCCGATCTAGCTCGTCTCTCACGGTAGCGTCGACCACTGACAGTCATAGTGATATGCGGGTCCCGGTGGCCGTGACTCGATCCTGACCGCCCTGCGCTCGCTCGCGCAACGCGTCAAGAACCTGACCACCGAACACGCTGCTCTGACCGCAGAGTTGGATGTCCTGGTCACGCGGTTCAACCCTGGCTTGCGCGCCGCCTTCGGCGTCGGCCCGGACACCGCCGCGCAGCTGCTGATCACCGGCGGTGACAATCCCGCGCGCCTGCGCACCGAGGCTTCCTTCGCCGCGCTATGCGGGGCCGCACCCGTGCCAGCCTCCAGCGGCAAGACCAACCGTCACCGGCTCTCGCGCGGCGGTGACCGCGCTGCGAACGGAGCCCTCTATCGCATCGCGCTCTGCCGCATGCGCCGTGATCAGCGCACCCGTGACTACGTGGCGCGTCAGGTCGATGCCGGCCGGACGAAGAAAGAGATCATCCGGCTCCTCAAACGCGCCATCGCCCGTGAGATCTTCCGCCTCCTGACCACGATGGGCGAGGTCCCGGAGATCGCGGATCTCCGGGCCGCCCGGCAGGCCAAGAACATCACACTGACCGCCGCGGCGAACCACTTGAGAGTCTGGCCCGCCGTTATCTCCAACATCGAACGCGGACTTCGCCGTGACGATGCGTTCGCCGACACCTATCGCAGCTGGCTCGCCGCCACTTGACCAACGATAGGAGCATCAGAGCCCCCGGAGCCGTCACGACCGAGCGAGCGGTTATCGGTCCGCGCTCGGCTGTGGGGCTGGACCTGGTCTGCGTTCTGGGGACCAGTTGGGGACCAAACGGCATGCGCGGTGCCGAACTTCATACCGCGAGGCGCACGGTATCTGCCCTTGAAATAGCCGGTTCATCCAGATAATCCCGGCAGCCCGCACTCCTGGGGGTCAAGGGGTCGCAGGTTCAAATCCTGTCGTCCCGACGGGAACGTCGCAGGCAGGGGTCACCTTCGGGTGGCCCCTGTTTCGTGCCGATGAGCGGCCCCGTTCTCCTCCGTGCCCCGCCGGATGCCGACCGGGCCGCGTCAGGCAGCCGAGCGGGGAAGGCCGATCGCGAGGTTCTCCTCCACGATCCGGTAGCCGGCGCGCGTGTACAGCTTCGTCGCCGCCTCGTTGCCGCCCCACACGGTGAACATCAGGGCCGAGTCGCCCGCCGCGAGCGTTGCCTGTTCACCGGCCGCCATCGCGACCAGACCGTACCCTTTGCGGCGGTGCTTCTCCTCGATGTTCAGCGAGTAGCCGTAGGTGACCCCCGGCAGATACCGGTGCTTCAGCCAGCCCGTGCCGATCGTCCCGCCCGCCGCCTCAAGCACCAGGAACGTGTTGCCGGGCGTCGACAGGCCCTCGGGGATCACCTTCGCGAAGTCGAGGTCGGACTTGCGCCGGGCCTCCTCGGGGGCCAGGGCCCCCGACCGGACGATGTCGTCGACGTAGGCGGCCTTCTCGTAGGCGAGCCAGTCGGGATACTCGGCCGGTGTCATCGGCCGTACGGTGACGCCGTCGGCAAGTTCCGGCCGGGAGCCGATACGCCGCAACCTGGCCTGGCCGCGGACCCGGTAATCCCCGAACAGCCCGTCGGCGGGTTCGGTGAGCCGTACGTCCAGCCGGCGTGCGCCGCGCTCCGCACACCACTCCTCGGCCCAGTCCCGCGCGGCCTGTTCGTGACCCTGGCCCGCGTGGGGCACGTCGACGCGGAGGTCTCCGACGCGGCCCGCGAGCGTGCCGTTGTGGTCGGCCACGACCACGGCGACGTAACCCACCCGGGTCCCGGCGTCCATGATCTCGGCGACCGTCCAGTCACCGATGTCGTCGCGCACACCCTGGAGTCTGCGCTCCACGCCGTCGACGCCGAGACCGGCCGCCGTGTACGAGGCGCGCAGCCGCCGCTCGAAGTCCGCCTGCCACTCCGTGCTGTCGTCGAGGATGCCGAATTCCGTCACCTGATCACCTTAACCACGTTGCCATGGAGGTGAGTTGAGGCCCTGGCCGGTTCCTGCCGGCGTTCGGTCCGTCGAGGTCCGGCATACCAACGTCCGGTATTTCGTTCGTGGTTCGAGGTTTCGGTGCCGCAATCTAGGGCCGCGCCCGAGGCCCGTCAATACCTTTGCCGCACCTGTGCCGGACCCGCGCCGCGACCGCGGGCCGTGCGCCGCCGTTCCGCAACAGCGTGCTTCCGGCGCGTTACTCAAACGTGATGCCCTCCTGTTGTCGGCCCCCTTGACCCGCATGAATTGTTAGCGCTCACAATGACCTCCGCAATCACCAGCCGATGCGCGAGCCGATGGCCGGGTCCCGCACAGGACCGGCACGGGAAGTTCTCGGTACACGACCGCCAAGGAGGTGCGGCATGGCACAATCCCAGCTTCGGCCGCCCACCATGGCCGATGTCGCGCGACTGGCGGGCGTGTCCCACCAGACTGTTTCCCGTGTGCTGGGGGATCACCCCAACGTGCGGGTCGAGACACGGGCCAGGGTGCTGCGGGCGATCGAGGAGATGGGCTACCGCCGAAACTCCTCCGCGCGAGCCCTGGTCACCCGGCGCACCCGGACCCTGGGTGTGGTCGCCTCGGACACCACCCTCTACGGTCCGGCCAGCACCCTCTTCGCACTTGAGGAGGCGGCACGCGCCGAGGGCTATCTCGTCTCCACGGTCAGTCTGCGCAAGCTGACCGTCGAGACACTGTCCGAGGCGGTGGACCACCTCAGCGAGGGCGGGGTGGAGGGAGTCGTCGCCGTCGCGCCGCAGCGGTCGGCGGTCGAGGCCCTCGCCGAACTCAGGCACCCGTTCCCGGTGGTGACCGTGGGCAGCGGGCCCGGAGTGGAGATCCCCAGCGTCAACGTGGATCAGCACCTGGGTGCCCGCCTGGCCACCCGCCACCTGCTGGCCGCCGGCCACCGTACGGTCTGGCACCTCGCCGGACCCGAGGACTGGCAGGAGGCCGCGGACCGGGCCGCGGGCTGGCGGGCCACCCTCGAAACGGCGGGCGTGGAACCGCCGTTGATGCTGCGCGGGGACTGGAGCCCGCTCTCCGGCTACCGGGCGGGCCAGGAACTGGCCGGCTGGCTGGGCCGGGGGCTGACCGCCGTCTTCGTCGCCAACGACCAGATGGCACTGGGGGTGTTGCGCGCCCTGCGTGAGGCGGGGGTGCGAACTCCCCAGGACGTGGCGGTGGTCGGCTTCGACGACATTCCTGAGTCGGAGTTCTTCGCGCCTCCGCTCACCACCGTCCGGCAGGACTTCGCGGCGGTCGGCAAGCGGAGCATCGCCCTGCTGCTGGACCTGATCGAGGGCAGAGAGCCGTCCGGCGCACTCCGGATCGCCATCGAACCCCAGCTCGTCGTCCGCGCCAGTACCTATCCGTACACCTCCGACCAGGGCGCCCCGCCCGTCTGACACAGCACCCGACAGCCGTCTCCCACACATTCCCACTCGCCCCGTTTGACCGGTATTTCGAACGATGATCGGCATGCTGGACATGCCGGGGCTTGTCCCGACGAGTACCAAGCGCGTACCAGCAGGCCCCAGTGGGCCGGCTCTTCAAAGGAGAAGAACATGCTCAACAGAAGGAACTTCCTCACCGCGGCGGTCGGCGTGGCGCTCACGGGCGGCCTGGCGGCCTGTGCCAAGGAGGACGACAGCTCCTCCGGTTCCGGCTCCGACTCCGGCAACGGCGGCGGCAAGAAGATCACGCTGGGCTTCGCGCAGGTCGGTTCCGAGAGCGGCTGGCGCACCGCCAACACCAAGTCGGTCAAGGAAGCGGCCAAGGACGCCGGCTACACCCTCAAATTCTCCGACGCGCAGCAGAAGCAGGAGAACCAGATCTCGGCGATCCGCAGCTACATCGCGCAGAAGGTGAACGTCATAGCCTTCTCGCCGGTGGTCGTCACGGGCTGGGACGCGGTGCTCAAGGAGGCCAAGACCGCGAAGATCCCGGTCATCCTCACCGACCGCTCCATCGAGACGTCCGACGACTCCCTGTACGTCTCCTTCATCGGCTCGGACTTCATCGACGAGGGCCGCCGCGCGGCCAAGATGCTGGAGAAGGTCCTTGAGAAGGCCGGCCACAAGGGCGCGGTGAAGATCGCACAGCTGGAGGGCACCACCGGTGCCGCCCCCGCGATCGAGCGCGCCAAGGGCTTCAAGGAGATCATGGACGCCGAGCACAAGGACGACTGGAAGGTCGTCGTCAGCCAGACCGGTGACTTCACCAGGGCCGGCGGCAAGCAGGTCATGGCGGCTTTCCTGCAGTCCAACCCGGACATCAACGTGCTCTACGCGCACAACGACGACATGGCCCTCGGCGCCATCCAGTCCATCGAGGCGGCCGGCAAGAAGCCCGGCAAGGACATCCTGATCGTCTCGGTCGACGGCGTGAAGGACGGCTTCGTCGCGATGTCCGAGGGCAAGATCAACGGCATCGTCGAGTGCAACCCGCTGCTCGGCCCGCAGCTGATGGACCTCGTGAAGAAGGTCAACGACGGCGAGACGGTGGAGCGCCGGATCAAGACCAAGGAGGGCGACTTCCTGCAGGAGCAGGCCAAGGAAGCCCTCCCCACCCGCAAGTACTGACCCGCGAGTACTGATCCTCAAGTGCTGACGCGCAGGTACTGACCGGCACGTACTGGCTACAAGCACTGACCGGCACGTACTGGCTGCAAGTACTGATCGGCATTCGCTGATCGACCGCACCGACCGCCAGGGAGCCTCCGTCCAGCCGGCCACACCCCGGCCGAGGGGGCTCCCTGCGGGCCTGAACGAATATCCATGAGGAGCGCTGCCATGGCAGAGCCGCTGCCCGTCCTGGAGTTGACGGGCATAGTCAAAGAGTTTCCGGGGGTACGGGCTCTGTCGGGTGTCGACTTCCGGCTCTTCCCCGGCGAGATCCACGCCCTGCTCGGCGAGAACGGCGCCGGCAAGTCCACTCTCATCAAGGTGCTGACCGGGGTCTACTCCCTGGACGGCGGCACCGTCACCCTCAACGGCACGTCCGTACGCTTCCACAGCCCGTCACAGGCCCAGCAGGCCGGGATCAGCACGGTCTACCAGGAGGTCAACCTCTGCCCCAACCTGTCGGTGGCGGAGAACATCTTCATCGGCCGCGAACCCACCCGCTTCGGCCGCATCCAGTGGAAGCGGCTGCGCCGCGAGGCCGCCGAGCTGGTCGACCGGCTCGGCCTCGACATCGACGTCGAGGCCCCGCTGTCCTCGTACCCGCTGGCCGTGCAGCAGCTGGTCGCGATCGTACGGTCGGTGGGCACCGGAGACGCCGACGGCCAGGGGGCCGGCACCAAGGTGCTCATCCTCGACGAGCCGACCTCCAGCCTCGACCGTGACGAGGTGCTCGAACTCTTCGCCCTGATGCGGCGGTTGAAGGGTGAGGGCGTGGCGATCCTGTTCGTCTCGCACTTCCTGGACCAGATCTACGAGGTCTGCGACCGGATGACCGTCCTGCGCAACGGCACCCTCGTCGGTGAGCACATGGTCCGCGACCTCGACCAGGTCGGCCTCGTCCAGCTGATGATCGGCAAGGCCCTGGACCAGCTGGAGGAGCTGCACGACCACCAACTCCACGCCGGCGTGGGGGAGTCGCTGCTCAAGGCCGACGGCGTCGGCAGGGCAGGCGGCATCGCCCCCTTCGACCTGGAGATCAAGAAGGGCGAGGTCATCGGACTCGCGGGACTGCTCGGCTCGGGCCGCACCGAACTGGCCCGCCTCCTCTTCGGCGCCGACCAGCCGGACAGCGGCAAGGTCAGCATCGGCGGCAAACAGGTCTCGATGAGCGCCCCGAACGACGCGATCGCCGCCGGTGTCGCCTTCTGCTCGGAGAACCGCAAGACCGAGGGCCTCGTACCGGACCTGACCGTGCGCGAGAACATCATCCTCGCCCTGCAGGCCGCCCGCGGCTGGACCCGGCCCATCCCGGTCGCCCAGCGCGACGAACTCGTCGCCAAGTACATCAAGGCCCTGGACATCCGGCCGGCCAACCCCGAGGCGCGGGTCGGCCAACTCAGCGGCGGCAACCAGCAGAAGGTCCTGCTCGCCCGCTGGCTGATCACCCAGCCCAAGCTGCTGATCCTGGACGAGCCGACGCGCGGCATCGACATCGGCGCGAAGGCCGAGATCCAGAAACTGGTGGTCTCGCTCTCCGAGGAAGGCATGGCCGTGCTGTACATCGCGGCCGAGCTGGAGGAGGTGCTGCGGCTCAGCCACACCATCGGCGTGCTGCGCGACCGCAAGCTCGTGGCCCAGCTGGCCAACGGGCCCGAGATCACCCCCACCCGGATCCTGGAGACCATCGCGAGCGGAGAGCACCAGTGACCACCACTCCCCGATGGCGAGCGCTGACCCACCATCACCTGTTCTGGCCGGTCGCCGTGCTGGTCGTCCTGCTGCTCGTCAACGTCCCCTTCACGCCCGACTTCTTCTCGATCAAGATGACGGACGGCCACCTCTACGGCAGCCTCGTCTCGATCGTGCTCTTCGGCTCGCCCCTCATCCTGGTCGCCGTCGGCATGACCCTGGTCATCGCGACCGGCGGCATCGACCTGTCCGTCGGCGCCGTCGTCGCCATCACCGGGGCCCTGACCTGCTCGTACATCAGTGACCAGGCCGACCAGGACGCGCTCTCCGGAGTGCTGCTCGCGATGGGCATCGGCCTGGCCGCCGCCGTCGTCTGCGGTCTCTGGAACGGCTTCCTGGTCGCCCGGATGGGCATCCAGCCGATCATCGCCACGCTGATCATCATGGTCGCCGGACGCGGAGTCGCCCAGCTGATCACCGACGGGCAGATCATCACCGTCAACAGCGAGCCGTACAAACTGATCGGCGGCGGTTACTGGCTGACGCTGCCCTTCTCCATCTTCGTGGTGGCGGCCGTGGTCGCCGTCACCGTGGCACTGACCCGCCGCACGGCGCTCGGCCTGCTCGTCGAGTCGGTCGGCGGCAACGCCGAGGCCAGCCGCCTGGTCGGCATCCGCTCCCGCCGCATCAAGATCATGGTGTACGTCTTCTGCGCGCTGTGCGCCGGTATCGCGGGCCTGATGATCAGCTCCAACACCTCGGCCGCGGACGGCAACAACGCCGGTCTGTGGATCGAGCTGGACGCGATCCTCGCCGTCGTCATCGGCGGTACGTCGCTGCTCGGCGGCCGGTTCTCCATCGGCGGCACGGTCGTCGGCGCCCTGGTCATCCAGACACTCACCACCACGATCTACACGATCGGCGTGCCCACCCAGACCAACCTGGTCTTCAAGGCCGCCGTCGTCATCATCGTCTGCCTGATGCAGTCCCCGAAGTTCCGCGCCAAGGTCTTCGGGAGCGGTCGCTTCGGCGGCAAACGGGACGTCAGGCAGGCCGAGGTCCCGGCGGACACCGCCGCGACGCCCGAGACCGTACGCAAGATGGAGGTCTCGTGATGACCACGACAACCCAGCAGCCCAAGGCGCCGGCCAACGGCACACCGAGCCGGGCCGCACGCGTCCTCGCCGACCGCCGCCTGCCCGTCCTGGTGACGGCCGGTCTCTTCCTCGTCATGTACGCCATCGGCCTCAGCCGGTACCAGAACTACGGGTTCGCCGAGACGCAGGTGTTCCTCAACCTGTTCATCGACAACAGTTACCTACTGGTCGCCGCCGTCGGTGCCACCTTCGTCATCCTCTCCGGCGGCATCGACCTCTCCGTCGGTTCCGTCATCGGCTTCACCACCATGTTCACGGCGTGGCTGGTGGAACGTCAGGGCCTGCCGCTGGTGCTGGTCATCCCGATGGCGCTGGCCGTGGGTGCCTTCGGCGGCTACCTCATGGGCTATGTGATCCAGAACTTCGAGATCCAGCCCTTCATCGTGACCCTGGCGGGTCTGTTCCTCTTCCGGGGCCTGTGCCTGGTCATCAGCAAGGAGTCGATCTCGATCGGCGACTCCTCGGTGAGCAGCATGGCCCAGGCCCAGGTGTCCCTGGGAGGAGGATTCCTCTCGATCGGGGCGATCGTCTCGCTCGTGGTCCTGGCCGCGGCCTTCTACGTCCTGCACTACACGCGGTTCGGCCGCCGGGTGTACGCGATCGGTGGCAACGAGCAGTCGGCGCTGCTGATGGGGCTTCCGCAGGGCGGGACGAAGATCGCGGTCTACACGATGAGCGGGTTCTGCTCCGCGCTGGCAGGTCTTCTGTTCACCCTCTACATCCAGTCCGGTGACCCGCTGCACGCGACCGGTCTCGAACTCGACGCGATCGCGGCCGTTGTCATCGGCGGGACGTTGCTGACGGGCGGGTCGGGTTATGTGGTGGGCACGTTGTTCGGTGTCCTCGTGCTCGGCCTGATCAAGAGCCTGATCCAGTTCGAGGGCACGCTCAGCTCGTGGTGGACGAAGATCGCGACGGGTGTGTTGCTCTGTGCGTTCATCCTGATCCAGCGGACGATGACGTCCCGTCGTAAGGCGTAGGGGGCGTCACGTACTCGGGGGCGCTGCCCTCGAACCCCCGGTCCTCAAACGCCGGACGGGCTGAATACGTTTCAGCCCGTCCGGCGTTTGAGGACGAGCGCGCAGCGCGATACGGGGGCGAGGGGCGCAGCCCCATGGAGTGACGGGAAGGGTAGGGGCGGAGGCAATCCCGTCCGAACCGTTGACGTGTACAGGTCGCACACCTATCTTCTGGTCGAAGTTACGTACGCCGTACGGTATTTCGAACGACGTGACCACGAGGAGGGCCCCACGTGTTCCGTACCCGGCACCTGCCGACCCTCGTGGCGGCGCTGCTCATGATGCTCGCCTCCCTCGCCACGCAACCCGCCACGGCCGCGGCGGGGCGGCCCTACACGAACCCGGTGAAGGCGCAGAAGGGCGCCGACCCCTGGCTGGAGTACTACGACGGCAACTACCACCTGGTCACCACCTCGTTCACCGGCGTGCTCACCATGCGCAAGTCGCCGACCCTGGCAGGACTTTCGGTGGCTCCGAGCGTCCAGGTGTGGAGCGACACCACCGCCACCCGCAACACCAACTTCTGGGCGCCGGAACTGCACTTCCTCGACGGACGCTGGTACCTGTACTACTCGGCGGGGCAGAGCGGCGTCGCCTGCTGCGACTCCCAACGCACCTACGTCCTGGAGAGCGCGGGCGCCGACCCGATGGGCCCGTACACCTTCAAGAACCAGCTCACCGGATCCAACCTCACGCCCGGCGGCTGGCTCATCGACGCCAGCGTGCTCAAGCAGGGCAGCAGCCTGTATCTCGTCGGCAGCGGGTTCATCAACGGAAGCACGCAGAGCCTGGTCATCGCGCCCATGAGCAACCCGTACACGCTCGGCAGCTCCACCTTCAGTGTCATCTCCAGCCCCACGCTCAGCTGGGAGACGCAGGGAAGTCCGGTCAACGAGGCGCCGGAGCCGCTGTATCGGGGCGGGCGGACGTTCCTCACCTACTCCGCCAGCTCCTGCCAGACCGCCGACTACAAGCTCGGCCTGCTCGAACTGACCGGCGGCACCCCGCTGTCGGCCTCCTCCTGGACGAAGAAGCAGACCCCCGTCTTCCAGCGCAACGACGCGGCGGGCGTCTACGGCCCCGGCCACAACGGGTTCTTCACCTCGCCGGACGGCACCGAGAACTGGATCGTCCACCACGGCAACAGCACCGCGAACGGCGGCTGCGGAAACGGCCGCACCACCCGCGCCCAGAAATTCACCTGGAACGCCGACGGCACCCCGAACTTCGGAACCCCCGTCGCCCTGGGCACCACCCTCGCCGGCCCGTCCGGGGAGACCGCGGCGACCCCGACGGCGTACACGCTGGTGAACCGCAACAGCGGCAAGTGCCTCGACGTGGCCGGTGGGAGCACCGCGGACGGGACGAACATCTTCCAGTGGACCTGCACCGGCGGCGCCAACCAGAAGTGGCGCATCGAGGACCTCGGCAACGACACCAGCCGTCTCGTCAACGTCGCCACCGGCAAGGTCATGGACACCGCCGACTGCTCCACGGCCGACGGCGCGGACCTGCGGCAGTGGTCCTGGCTGAACAACAACTGCCAGAAGTTCCGCCTCGTGCACACCGCCACCGGGGACCACACGCGGATCGTCAACGAGAGTACCGGCAAGGTCGCCGACGGCGCGGACTGCGGCACGGCGGACGGCGCGGACGTACGGCAGTGGACGTGGCTCGACAACACCTGCCAGCAGTGGCAGTTCAAGCCCACCACGTGAGCGACCCCATCCCGAGAGGAACACCGTGAGACGCACGATCGCAAGGGTGGTCATGGCACTGTTCGTCACCCTGGCCGCGCTGACCTCCGGCATCGCCGAGGCCGCCGCCCCCGCCTCGCCCGCCGTCACCTACACCAACCCCGTCGCCGAACAGCGCGCCGATCCGCACATCTTCAAACACGCCGACGGCTACTACTACTTCACCGCCACCGTGCCCGCGTACGACAGGATCGTGATGCGCCGGGCCACCACCCTCCAGGGCCTGTCCACGGCCGCCGAGACGACCATCTGGACCAAGCACGCCGGCGGTGACATGGGCGCGCACATCTGGGCGCCGGAGATCCACTACATCGGCGGCAAGTGGTACGTCTACTTCGCCGCCGGCTCCACCAGCGACATCTGGAAGATCCGGCCGTACGTCCTGGAGACCGGCGCGGCCAACCCGCTGACCGGGACCTGGACCGAGAAGGGCCGCATCGCGCTTCCGCTGGACACCTTCTCGCTCGACGCGACGACCTTCACCGTCGGCGGCACCCGCTATCTGAGCTGGGCGCAGAACGACCCGGCGGTCGGCGACGGCACCAACATCTACCTGGCCAAGCTGTCCAACCCCTGGACCATCAGCGGCAGTCCGGTCATGATCTCCCGGCCCACCAACGCCTGGGAGAAGATCGGCCACACCGTCAACGAGGGCCCGGCGGTCATCCAGCGCGGCGGCAAGGTCTTCATGACCTTCTCGGCCAGCGCCACCGACAGCAACTACTGCCTCGGCCTGCTGACCGCCTCCGCCTCCGCCGACCTGATGAACCCGGCCTCCTGGGCCAAGACACCCAACCCGGTCTTCACCAGCAACACCGCGACCGGCCAGTACGGGCCGGGCCACAACACCTTCACCACGTCCGAGGACGGAAAGTCCGACGTCCTCGTCTACCACGACCGCAACTACAAGGACATCAGCGGCGATCCGCTCAACGACCCCAACCGGCGCACCCGCTACCAGAAGCTGTACTGGAACGCCGACGGCACACCCAACTTCGGCATCCCGGTGGCCGACGGCGTCACCCCGGTCCGCCTCTCCTCGTACAACTTCCCCGACCGGTTCATCCGGCACTGGGAGTACCGGGCGAAGATCGAGCCGAACGTCACCAACCTCGCCGACTCGCAGTTCCGGATCGTGACCGGCCTCGCCGGTACCGGGACCGTCTCCCTCGAATCGGCGAACTTCCCCGGCTACTACCTCCGCCACCGGAGCAACGGCGAGGTCTGGGTGGACAAGAGCGACGGCAGTACGGCCTTCAAGGTCGACGCGAGCTTCTACCGGCGGGCGGGCCTGGCCGACGCTTCCGCGGGCGTCTCCTTCGAGTCGTACAACGTCGCGGGCAGCTACGTACGGCACTACGACTACCTGCTCGTCACGCAGCCCGCCGACACGACGACGGCCAAGGCGGACGCGACGTTCTACGCCGAGTAGGCGGCGCCCGTTGGTTCAGCGAGGGGACCTGGGGACGGACGTGAGGATGCTGAGCGTGTTGGCGGCGACGACCGCGCCGACGGCGGCCCACTCCACCACCCCCAGGTTCTGGCCGAGCACGAGCCAGCCGACCAGGCCGGCCAGCACCGGGTTGACGCTCATGAAGAGGCCGAAGGCAGGGGCGGACACCCGGCGCAGGGTGAACATGTCCGCGAGGTACGGCACCGCGGAGGCGAGCACGCCGGCTACGACGGCGTACCCGAGAGCCGTGGGGGTCGGCGGGTTCCGGAGCGCGAGGACGAGGCCGACCGGCAGGAACATCAGGGCGGACACGGCCGCCGCGGCGGCGGAGCCCTGGGCGCCGGGGACGCGGCGGCCCACCGTGCGGTTGAGCAGGATGTAGGAGGCCCAGCAGGCCGCGGCGAGCAGGCCGAGACCCATGCCGAGATAGTCCGCCGACGGCTGGGGACGCATCAGGGTGACGACGCCCGCCGCGGCGACCAGCGCGCAGCAGGCGTCGACCCGCCGGCGGGCTGCGGACAGTGCGATGGCGAGCGGGCCGAGGAACTCCAGGGTCACCGCGAGGCCGAGACCGATGCGGTCGATGGCGGTGTAGAGGGACAGGTTCATCGTCCCGAAGACCAGGGCGAGCAGCAGGACCGGCCACCACTGATGCCTGGTGAACGAGCGCAGCGGGGGCCTGGCGACCGCGAACAGGGCGATCGCGGCCACGTACTGGCGTACCGCGACGACGCCGAGGGGGCCGAGGACGGGGAAGGCCAGCGAACCGATCGCGGCGCCGGTCTGATTCGACAGACCGCTGCCGAGCAGGGTGAGCAGGGCGGCCGGCCGCCGGCCGTCCGAATCCGGGGTCGCCGACGCCGGCGCCGGGGGAGCCTGCTGCGCGAGCGCCGTCGAGGGCGCGGGGGCTGCGTGCATGTCCTCGATGCTGCGCCGATCGCGGTCATACACAAAATGCATTGCCCGTTCTATCTATACGCTTGAGTCATGGATGTGGAACTGCGGCAGTTGCGCTGTCTCGTCGCGATCGTCGACGAGGGCGGCTTCACCGACGCGGCCATCGCCCTCGGTGTCTCCCAGGCGGCGGTCTCCCGCACCCTGGCCTCGCTCGAACGTGCCCTGGAAGTACGGCTGTTGAGACGGACCTCCCGACAGGTGACGCCGACGGCGACGGGCCGGCGCGTGATCGCGCACGCCCGGCGGGTGCTCGGCGAGGTGGAGGGCCTGGTCCGGGAGGCCGCCTCGGGCCAGTCCTCCCTGCGGGTCGGTTACGCCTGGTCCGCGCTCGGCCGCCACACACTGGCCTTCCAGCGCGCCTGGGCCGCCGCACACCCCGCGACGGAACTGGAACTCGTGCGCACCAACTCCGCCACCGCGGGGCTGGCGGAGGGCACCTGCGAACTGGGCGTCGTACGCCGGCCGTTGGACGAGCGCCGCTTCGACTCGGTCATCGTGGGCCTGGAACGGCGGCTGTGCGCCATGGCCTCCGACGACCCGCTGGCCCGGCGCCGCTCCGTCCGTCTCGCCGACCTCGCCGGACGGACGCTGCTGGTCGACCGGCGGACCGGGACCACCACGACGGAGCTGTGGCCGCCGGACGCCCGTCCGGAGACCAGGGAGTCGCACGACATCGACGACTGGCTGACCGCGATCTCCACGGGGCGGTGCGTGGGGATGACCGCCGAGTCGACCGCGCACCAGTATCCGCGGCCCGGGGTCGTGTACCGGCCGGTGCGGGACGCCGAGCCGATCGCGGTCCGGCTCGCGTGGTGGCGGGACGACCCGCATCCCGCCGCCGCGACGGTGATCGAACTTCTTACGGGGCTCTACCGGGCGGGGTGAGTCTTTGCCGCGCGTGGCGTTCCTGGGGCACTGCGTCATCCGGGGCACTCCGTCCAAGGCGCGGGGAACCTGCTGCGTCAACAACCCATAGGCAGAAGGCAGTTGTCGGCTACCGCGCTGTCGCCGACAGCGCCACGGCACCCCCTCAGGGGGCGTCGCGGACCAACGGGACGGTCAGCGTGAACGTCGTGGCGCCCGGCCGGCCGGTCAGGTCGATGGTGCCACCGTGGGCCCGGACCAGGGAACGGGCCACCGCCAGTCCCAGGCCGCTGCCGCCGCGGTCGCGGCTGCGGGCCTTGTCGATGCGGAAGAAGCGGTCGAAGACGCGTTCCTGGTCGGCGGCCGGGATGCCGGGACCGGAGTCGGTGACCCGGACGACGGCCGCGCCGGCGGCGACGGACACCTCCACGCGGACCTCGGTCCCGGCCGGGGTGTGCACGGCGGCGTTGGTGAGGAGGTTGTCGAGGACCTGCCGGATACGCAGCACGTCGAGCCGCAGCAGTACGGGGCCGGGGGCCGCCGTGACGGACAGCGGATGGTCCGTGTGGGTGGCCCGGAAGGCGTCCGCCGCCTGCCGCACCAGCTCTGCCAGGTCCGCGTCCTCCAGCCGCAGCGGTGCCTCCACCTCGGCGGCGTCCAGACGGGCGAGCAGCAGCAGATCGTCCAGCAGCACCCCCATCCGGGCGGCCTCGGCACGCAGCCGGGCCAGGTGCTTCTCCCGCTCCTCAGGCTCGTTGGCCGCCGCGTACTGGAAGAGGTCCGCGTAACCGCGTACCGACATCAGGGGCGTACGCAGCTCGTGCGAGGCGTCCGCGACGAAGCGGCGCAGCCGCTGCTCGGCCTCCGTGCGGACGGCGAGCGAGTCGTCGATGTGCTCCAGCATGGTGTTGAACGCGGTGCGCAGCTCCTCGACCTCCGGGCCGCCGTTCCCCCGGTCGGCGCGGACCGGCAGCCGGGCCGAGTCGGTGAAGTCGTGCGAGGTGATGCCGCGGGCGGTGTGCGCCATGTCGCTGAGCGGCTGCAGGCCCCGCCGGAGCACCGCCCGACCGAACACCACGAGACCGAGGAGCGCGAGGGCGAACGCGACGACCTGGACCGTGACCAGCTGGTCCATGGTGTCCTCGATGTCCTCCAGGGGCGCCGCGGTGACCAGGACCACGCCGTCGCCGATCTTGCAGGCCCGCAGCCGGTACGCGCCCTCGTCCTCGATGCGCGTGGTGTGGGACATCTCGGTCGAACCCGCCCGGGCCAGCGACTCGGCGAAGGAGGTGAGCTCGACGGTGTCCTTCGGCACGTCACTGGGCTTGCGCAGGACGGCCGAGTCGCCCGAGACGTCGTACACGGCCGTGTACCAGCCGTAGTACGGCCTGCGCTCCACGATGCCGTGCGCCTGGGCGTCCTTGGACTGGGTGGTCTGGACGAGCTTCATCTGGTCGTTGAGCTGACGCTCCAGATAGTCCCGCATGTACGTGGACAGCGCGGTGCCGACGGCACCGAAGACGACCAGCGAGAGCACGCCCATACCGAGCGCGAGCCGAGTACCGAGCCGGAGCCTGCGGTAGGTGTCACGAAGACGGCCGATCACTCGCCGACCCGCCGGACCAGGTGCTCGACCGCTCGCGCGGGGTGGCTGATCTGCGGTCGGTGTGTGCCGTGACCGGCGGTGGCGGTGGCCGCGTAGACATCGGCATCGGTGCGGCTGTCGCGGCGCGGCAGCAGGGGGACGAGCACCGCGATGCCCGGATCGTAGTCCACGGCGAGAAGTCGTACTTTTTCCACGTGCCCATAGTGCTTCACGCGGCTTCCGGCGCCATGGCCGAGGGCCCGTCGAGCCCGAATCGATAGACAGTTGAAAGTGCGCCGACAGGCAAACGACAGGTCGGCCAGGGCCGGCCGTACGGGCTCGAAGCCCCAGGACCCGGATGAGGGGTCGGAGGGGCCGGTGGGGTCGGAGGGTCGGAGCGAGGGGCAGGAAGGAATTCGCCGGCGACAACAGCGTCATTGTGTCCATGCCGGCCGGTGACGGCAGACCTACGCTCAGTGAAAGAGCTGCCCGTAGCCGGTGAACTCCGCGGTAGGCCATCGGACGGCCGGCCTGCGTGCGGCTTCGTACCTACCGGAAGCCGAGGTGCGGATCGGCGGCGGTCAGCTCGGTGCAGGCGGTCCACAGGTGGGCGGCGACGGTGGGGTCGGTCATGTGAGAACCGAGTACGACGACGGCTCCGGTGGCGGCGAGCTGCTCCGCGACGAAGTAGCCGATCCCGGCGTTGCCCCCGGTGACCAGGAAGTTCCTGCCCTCGGCCGACGGCAGCCGGTGAACGTCCCACGGGCGGTCCTGGGATGTGGAAGACATGATGACCGGCTCCTCGTACTTGGGTGCAGTGTGCTCACGGGGAGCACCGACCCGCCCAAGGTCGCAACCGCCACCGACATGCCGCCGACAGATCACGACCACCGTCGACGGACTTCCGACAACCTTCCGACACCCTTCCCGCGGCGAAAAGGGTGGTGCGCGGGGCCGACAGAACCAGGTAACGTCTTTGTCATGTTCTTCCAGACGCCGATTTACGAGTGAGAGCGTGATGGGCCCCTGCTGACGTCCTCCGACGTCGCCGCCCGTCCCCCACCGATGAATCCGTAGAGCCCTTCACATCATTACCGGGAGAACCCGTGACCGTGAGCAAGAACATCAACAACCCCGTGGGCATGGGCGGCGGCCAGCGCAAGAAGCAGTCCCGCGCCGAACGGCAGAACAACGGTCCGTACCGCAACCTCGACCGCCAGGGTGCGGCCGACCAGAAGGCTGAGCTGGTGCGCAAGATGCGCGAGAAGACAGGAGCAGCCGACGGCGCCGGGCAGGCGGGCGACGACACCGCGAAGAGCTGACGCACCGCCGCCGCGGGGCGGCACCGCACGGGGGCAGGCCCGGACCACGACACGTGGTCCGGGCCTGCCCCCGTTGTGACGGCCGCGGTTCATCCCTGGTGACACTTGCGGCAGCGCGCGGACCGCTGCAGCGGCTTGCCGGAGGGGACCGACCTGCTCGCGGCGGCGAGGCCGATCCGGTGACGCGGGGTCTCTGTCAGTGCCGGTGCCGGGCGGCCATCCACTGCCAGATGTGGGTTCCGTCGATGCTGGGGTCGTTGCGGGCGACGTAGATCCACGACCAGTGGCCGGCGAACCGGTGGCCGTTCCAGGTGACGTCGTCGTAGAGCGTCATCAGCGAGTCGGGGATGAGGCCGTGCGCGTGGACGGTGTTGGCCTGCGGGTCCACGGTGGTGTCGTCGCGGGAGGTGACGAGCCAGCTGGGGGTGCTGATCCGTGCCAGTTCGCTGTCCGGGATCAGTGGTGCGCCGCCGGGCTGGAGGGACGTGACCACGCCGCAGATCGGCACGGAGGCGGCGAACAGCGTGGGGTAGACGGTGGTCATCTTCATGCTCATGTAGCCGCCGTTGCTGCACCCGACGACGTAGATCCGGTCGTGGTCTATGCGGTTCCCGCGCACGACGTCGCCGATGATCTCGCGGATGAGCGGGGCGAAGCGGGGGCCGTCCTGCATCCAGGCGGAGGTGCTCTGCGGGGCGAGCACGTAGGCACCGTCGAAGATGCGCTGCGCCTGGGGAGTGGCGAAGCCCAGCGCGCCGCGGTTGGCTCGCAGCGTGGTCTCGTTGTCGTAGTAGTCGTCGGGCAGCGAGGCGCCCTCACCCCCGCCGTGCAGCCAGACGATCAGCGGCCGCTTGCCCCGGCGGGAGGCGTGCGAGCCGGTGGGGGAGTACAGCCGGTACTTCATTCCCGAGCCGGAGACGTGGTGGCTGAACGCGTCGACCTCGGGGTCCGACACTCCGCGGCCCTGCACGAAGTTCTTGATGATGATCGGGCGGTGATCGCGTGAGGTGATCGGGCTCTGCTGAGTGAGGGTGTAGGTGAGGTCGAGCACGACGTTACGGCCCCTGCCCGCGATGTAGCCGAGGGTGCCGCCGCCGGTCACGCCCTCGGCGTGGCTCAGGTCGAGGACGATGTCGCCGTGACGGTCGAGCCGGACGGCGGTCACTGTGCGGTCGAGGTCGTACTCGCCGAAGATGACGTCTCCCGCGCCGATGGGGATCGGGCTGGTGGCTTTCGCGTGCACGCCAAATTTGCCCGGCGTCAGGCTCGCCGGGTCGATCGGGCCGAGCCGGGCGGTCCTGAGGGTGATCGAGGTGACCTGTTCGCCACCGTCGAGCACTTGGGCGTTCAGGGTGAATCTCACGTCGACACCGGGACTGGCGCCGGCACCGGTGGTCGCCCGGTCGTCGGCATGCGCGGCGACGCCCGGCAGGGACAGGCCGGCGGCGGCGCCCGTACCGGCGGCCAGAACGGTGCGACGGCTGATCGGTGTTGCCATGCGGGCTCCTTATGGGGGTGAGGAGGCTTCATCGCGGGCTGCGTGCCGAACTCGGCGGTGGGGCAGCCGTGTTGACGGCGGCCCATCGCATGGAGGATCAGATGCGTGGTGTCGTGAACAGGACAGAGGTGAGCACCGCGGGCACGTTACCTGCGTCGCCGCGTAGCGGACAGGTGCTGCTTCGGCTTTTTTCTCCGGAGGGTGACGGCAGACCCTCAGGTCATGCGGTCGTCATGCGGTCACCTGGCGGACCACGTACCCGACACCTCGCACGGTGTGGATCAGCTGTGGCCCTTCCTTGTCGTCACCCGCCGTGTCCGTGTCGCCGTCGAGCTTGCGGCGCAGGCGGCTGATGACCAGTTCCACCACGTTCGAGCGGCCGCCGAAGCCGTACTCCCAGACGTGGTCGAGGATCTGGGCCTTGGTGAGCACCGTGGGCGACTTGCGCATCAGGTAGCGGAGCACCTCGTACTCGGTCGGGGTGAGCGTCAGCAGTCGCTCGCCGCGGCGGACCTCGCGGGTGTCCTCGTCCATGGTCAGGTCCGCGACCGTGAGGACGGACCGCTGGAAGGCGGGTCCCGCGCTGCGGCGCAGAACGGTCCGCAGCCGGGCCATGAGTTCCTCCACCGCGAACGGTTTGACGAGGTAGTCGTCACCGCCCCTGGTGAGACCCGCGACCCGGTCCGCCACCCCGTCCCGCGCGGTCAGGAACACCACCGGCACCATCGTCCCGGACAGCCGCAGCCGGTCGAGCACGGCGAAACCGTCGAGCCCCGGCAGCATGAGGTCGAGCACCACGATGTCCGGGTGGAACTCGGCCGCGCGCTGCAGCGCCTCCTCGCCGGAGTTCGCGGTGACCGCCTCCCAGCCCTCGTAGCGGGCGACCGTCGCGACCAGGTCGGCGATGGGCGGGTCGTCGTCCACGACGAGAAGTCGTACTTTTTCCACGTGCCCATAGTGCTTCACGTGGCTGATTACGTCATGGGTGAGGACCTGTCGAGCCCAGATCGATAAACACTTGAAAGTTCATCGACAGGAAAACGACAGGGTTGGCGAGGCAGGCTCGGAGTCCCAGGACCCGAATCAGGGATCCGAGGGCCCGCACCGAGGGTCCGAGGACCCGATCAAGGAGTTGCCGTCCGTGACGACTGTCCAGACGACCGTTCCGCCGCCGACCGCGGCGGTGCGTCCCAAGGTGGTGGCCCGCACCGGCCTGTACGGCGTGCTGGCCCTGAACGTGGTCGTGGTGACCGTGTTCTTCATCCAGGCCGGGTTCGCCTCGAACGCCCTCATCGTGCTGGGCAGACTCGCCGGACTGTACGGCGCGCTCCTGATGGCCTTCCAGCTGCTGCTGGTCGCCAGACTGCCGTGGTTCGACCGCCGCATCGGCATGGACCGGCTGACCTCCTGGCACCGCTGGGTCGGCTTCGGCCTGCTCTTCACCCTGCTCGGCCACGCCGTGTTCATCACCTTCGGCTACGCCCAGTCGTCCTCGATGGACCCGGTGAACCAACTGGTGGACCTCGGCCAGACCGTCGAGGGCGTGTTCCGCGCGATCGTCGCCCTGGGCCTGATCCTCGTGATCGGCGGAGTCTCGGCCCGCTTCGCCCGCCGCCGACTCGCGTACGAGACCTGGCACTTCATCCACCTGTACACGTACGTCGCGGTGGTGCTGGCGTTCACGCACCAGGTCGCGGCGGGTACGACGTTCACGTCGTCGTCCGCCGCCACGACGTACTGGTACGTGCTGTGGGGCGTGGCGCTCGGCGCGGTGCTCCTGGGCCGGCTGGTGCTCCCGCTGTGGCGGAACCTGCGCCACCAGCTGCGGGTCTCCGCCGTGGTGCCCGAGTCCGACAACGTCGTCTCCGTCTACATCACGGGACGCGACCTGGACCGGTTGCCGGCCCGCGCGGGCCAGTTCTTCCTGTGGCGGTTCCTCACCAAGGACCGGTGGTGGCAGGCGAACCCGTTCTCCCTGTCGGCGGCCCCGGACGGCCGGACGCTGCGGCTCACCGCCAAGACGGCCGGCGACGGCACCGCCGCCCTGCGGCACCTCAAGGTGGGCACCCGGGTCTTCGCCGAGGGCCCCTACGGCGCCTTCACCGCGATGCACCGCACCCGCCCCGAGGCCGTACTCATCGCCGGCGGCGTCGGAGTCACCCCGATCCGCGCCCTGCTGGAGGAACTGCACGGGCACGCCGTGGTCATCTACCGGGTGGGCTCGGAGCGGGACGCGGTCCTCTACGAGGAGCTGCGGGAACTCGCCCACGCCAAGGGCGCCGAGCTGCACCTGGTGTCCGGGCCGGTCAGCCCCGACAAGCTGGCGCCGGGCGAGCTCGCGCGGCTCGTGCCGGACATCGACGACCGGGACGTCTTCCTGTGCGGGCCCCCGCCGATGATGAACGCGGTACTGGGCAGCCTGCGCGAGCTGGGCGTACCCAAGCCGCAGATCCATTTCGAGCGCTTCAGCCTGGCGGGTTGAGAGACGTCATGAGCGGGACGAGGGTGAGAGAGACATCGTGAAGCGAGTAATACCTGTCCTGGTCCTGAGCGTCGCGGGCCTGATCCCGGTGTGGTGTTACGCGCCCTCGGACGGCTCGACGACGACCACCGAGGCCGCGGCGCCCGCCTCGACACCCTCCGCGTCCACCGGGGGCGGCTCGTCCCAGGTGGTCAAGGGCTCGACCGTGGACACCGAGAAGGGCCCCGTGCAGGTGGAGGTGACCTTCGACGGCGACAAGATAACCGCCGTGAAGCTGCTCCAGCAGCCGAACCACCCGCAGACCGAGGCGGCCGTGCCGAAGCTCGTCGCGGAGACGCTCACGGCGCAGAGCGCCGACGTCGACACGGTGTCCGGCGCCACCATCACCAGTGACGGCTACCGGGAGTCGCTGCAGGCCGCCATCGACGCGCAGGCCGAGTCCTCCGCGGCCTCCTCCGCCTCGCCGTCCGAGTCGGCCGCCGCCTCCCAGGTCGTGGCGGGCTCCACCGTGAACACCGAGAAGGGGACCGTCCAGGTCGAGGTGACCTTCGAGGGCGACACCATCGGTTCGGTACGCATGCTCCAGCAGCCGAACCACCCGCAGACCGAGGCCGCCGTGCCCAAGCTCATCGCGGAGACGCTTGAGGCGCAGAGCGCCGACATCGACGCGGTGTCCGGCGCCACCATCACGAGCGAGGGGTACGTCGAGTCCCTCCAGGCCGCAATCGACGCGAAGGGCTGACACGTATGTCTGCGACCGGAGCCGCTTTGACCGTGCCTGCCTCGACCGTGCCTGCCTCGACCGTGCCTGCCTCGACCGCGTCTGCCTCGACCGACGCGCTGCATCGTGTCGAGCACATCATGGGGCTGCCGATCTCCCTGCGGATCGAGGGCGAGGGCCCCGGCCCGGAGGCCGCCGAGGCCGCGGACCGGGTCTTCGCGTGGCTGCGTGAGGTCGACGCCCGGTTCAGTCCCTTCCTGGCCGACAGCGAGGTGTCCCGGCTCGGCCGGGGCGAGGCGGCGGCCGACGAGCTGAGCCCCGACCTGGTCGAGGTCCTCGACCTGTGCGAGCGGTACCGGGTCGAGAGCGGCGGGGCGTTCCAGGTACGAGTACCGGGCCGCGGCCTCGATCCCTGCGCCGTGGTCAAGGGCTGGGCCGTTCAGCGCGGAGCGGAGCTGCTGCGGGCGTCGGGCGTGATGACGTTCTGCCTCAACGCGGGCGGTGACGTGGTCACGGCCGGCCGGCCCTGGCGGGTGGGCGTACGGCATCCCGAGCGGGCCGACCGTGTCTGCGTGGTCGTGGAGGTCGCCGACGGGGCGGTGGCCACCTCCGGGCGGTACGAGCGGGGGGATCACATCTTCGACGGGCGTACGGGTCTGCCGGCGACCGGGCTGCTCAGCCTGACCGTCGTGGCCCCCTCGCTGACCGAGGCGGACGCGGTGGCCACCGCGGCGTTCGCGATGGGCGCGGAGGGCGTCGAGTGGGCCGCCTCCCGCGCGGGCTGCGAGGTGTTCGCCGTGGACGCGGAGCGGAGGGTGTTGCGTAGTCCGGGGTTTCCCGTCGCGGACTGAAGAGTGGCGACTGGCGACTGCCGTCGAGGGCGGTGACGGGTTCGCGTGCGCGTTCGCTTGCGCGTGCGGGAGCCGGTGCGGGTGCCCGTGCGTGGGCATGTGCGGGTGCGTCGTGGCTGGGCGCGCAGTTCCCCGCGCCCCTAAAAGCGCCGGTGCCGGGCCCCGCCAGTCTTTTTGGGGGCGCGGGGAACTGCGCGACCAGCCCCCACCGGCCCGCGGACGACGAACAACCCACACCATGAAAGGGGCCCCGAACGACGGGGCCCCTTTCTTATGCGGCAGCTGGGGAGTGACTGCATGTCGAACAAAATTGTTGACAATCTTGTTGGACTAGATTTAGGTTCGACAGGCACTCACTCAGGGAGGGCACACATGCCGAAGGAAGCCCGTCCGAGCACCGGAGAGCAGGCCAGGCAGCACGCGCTCGCGCAGCTGCGGCAGGCGATCCTGCGTGGCGAGATGGCACCGGCCCAGCGGCTGGTGGAGAACGAACTCGCCGAGCAGTTCGGTGTGACGCGGGCCAGTGTCCGGGCGGCTCTGATCGAGCTGGAGTCGGAAGGGCTGGTCGAACGGATCCTCAACCGCGGATCGCGGGTGCGGGTGGTGACCGTGGAGGAAGCGGTCGCCATCACCGAGTGCCGCATGGTCCTCGAAGGACTGTGCGCGGGCAAGGCGGCCGTCGAGGCCAGTGACGAACAGCTGGACCAGCTGGTCGCGCTGGGCGAGGCGATGTCCAAGGCCGTCGCCGACGGTGAGCCGGTGACCTACTCCGACCTCAACCACGAACTGCACGCCCACATCCGGCAGTTCAGCGGCCAGCAGGTGGCCGTGGGACTGCTGGAGCGGCTCAACGCGCAGCTGGTGCGCCATCGTTTCCAGCTCGCGCTGCGACCGGGGCGGCCCCAGAAATCCCTGAGTGAGCATCTGGCCATGATCGACGCGATCAGGGCCCGGGACCCGCGGGCGGCCGAGGACGCCGTCCGCTCCCACCTCGCGGGTGTGATCGACGCGCTGCGTGAATGAGTGTCGCGTGGGCGAGCGTCGCGTGCACGAGTGCTGAGCGAAGGAGCACCGCGCGTGCGCGCCGCGTGCTCGACGCGTCGAGCGCATGACACGTCGAGCGCATGACGCCGCGGGGTGGGCCAACCGGCCTGTCCAGCAAGGAGTTTGCAGGAATGACCCACGGCAACGCGCCCAACACCCCCATTCCCCCCAGCACCCCACGGTCGACGCTCGTCGTCACCGCCCACGCCGGGGACTTCGTGTGGCGGGCGGGGGGAGCCATCGCTCTCGCCGCCGCCCGTGGCGAGAAGGTCACCATCGCGTGCCTGACCTACGGCGAGCGCGGCGAGTCCGCGAAGGCCTGGCGGGCGGGCAAGTCCCTGGAGGAGATCAAGGGGATCCGCCGCGGCGAGGCCGAGGCGGCAGCCGCCGCGCTCGGCGCCGAGGTCGTCTTCTTCGACGCGGGCGACTACCCCCTGACCGTCACACCGGAGCTGACCGACCGCCTGGTGGGCGTCTACCGCGAGGCCCAGCCGGACGTCGTGCTCACCCACCCGCTCGACGACCCCTACAACGGCGACCACCCGGCGGCCGCGCGGATGGCCCTGGACGCCCGGGTCCTCGCGCAGGCCATCGGCTACCCCGCCGAGGGAGAGATCATCGGCGCCCCGCCCGTGTTCTTCTTCGAACCCCACCAGCCCGAGATGTGCGGCTTCAAGCCGCAGGTCCTCCTCGACATCTCCGAGGTCTGGGAGACCAAGCGCAAGGCGATGGAGTGCCTGGCCGCCCAGCAGCACCTGTGGGACTACTACACGGACCTCGCCGTCCGCCGCGGTGTCCAGCTCAAGCGCAACGCCGGACCCAACCTGGGACTGGCCCACAAGACCATGGCCGAGGCGTACATGCGGCCGTACCCGCAGGTCACAGGGGAGCTGGCATGAGCGGCGTGATCGTCACCGACCCGCCCAAGGCGGACGCGAAGGACGTCGAGGCGCTCGCCGCCTACGGGGTCGCCACCGTGCACGAGGCGATGGGCCGCACCGGCCTGCTCGGCACGCACCTGCGCCCCGTCCAGCAGGACACCCGGGTCGCGGGCACCGCGGTCACCGTGCTCTCCTGGCCCGGCGACAACCTCATGATCCACGCGGCCGTCGAGCAGTGCGGCCAGGGCGACATCCTGGTCGTCACGACCACCTCGCCCTCCACCGACGGCATGTTCGGCGAACTGTTCGCCACCGCGCTGCACCGGCGCGGAGTGCGCGGCCTCATCATCAACGCCGGTATCAGGGACACCGCCGAGCTGCGCGAGATGGGCTTCCCCGCCTGGTCCGCCGCGGTCAGCCCGCAGGGCACGGTCAAGGCGACCGGCGGCAGCGTCAACGTGCCGGTGGTCGTCGGCGGCCAGGTGATCCGGCCCGGCGACGTGATCGTCGCCGACGACGACGGAGTGGTGTGCGTGCCCCGCGAGCGGGCCCGCAGGACGGCCGAGGCCTCCGAGGCCCGCGAGGCCAAGGAGGCCGGTGCCCGCGCCGCCTTCCAGGAGGGCCAGCTGGGCCTCGACCGGTACGGGCTGCGCGAGACCCTCGTACGCCTGGGCGTCTCCTACCAGTCGTACGACGAGTACGAGCGTGAGCGGGAGTCCGAGCGCGAGCGGGACGGAGCGGGGTCGTGACCGGCCCCGAGACGCCGCGCTCGGCCGGGCTCCCCTCCGCCGGGGCGGGTGTCAGGGCGGGCTTCGAGGAAGTGCGCTGCATGCTCATGCGCGGCGGCACCTCCAAGGGCGCCTACTTCCTCGCCGGGGACCTGCCCGCCGAACCCGCCCCGCGCGACGCGCTGTTGCTGCGGATCATGGGCAGTCCCGATCCTCGCCAGATCGACGGCCTGGGCGGTGCGCATCCCCTCACCAGCAAGGTCGCGGTGGTCTCCGCCTCCGCCGACCCGGCGGCGGACGTCGACTACCTGTTCCTCCAGGTCGGCGTCGACAAGCCCGAGGTGAGTGACCGTCAGAACTGCGGCAACCTCCTCGCCGGCGTGGGCCCCTTCGCCGTCGAGCGGGGCCTTGTGGTCCCGGACGGCGACCGCACCTCCGTACGCATCCGCATGCTGAACACCGGGGACCTCGCCGTCGCGGACTTCCCCACCCCGGACGGGAGCGTCGACTACTCCGGTTCCGCCGAGGCCTCGGCGGAGATCTCCGGTGTACCGGGGTCCGCCGCACCGGTGGTCATCGAGTTCCCGCAGGGAAGCGGTCCGCTGCTGCCGACCGGCCGGGCGCGGGACCTCGTCGCCGACACCCCGGTGACCTGCGTGAACAACGGAATGCCGACCGTGCTGATCGCCGCTTCCTCGCTCGGCGTCACCGGCTACGAGTCTCCCGAGGCTCTGGAGGCGGACCAGGAACTCGCCGAACGCCTGCGGGAGATCAGGCTGGAGGCCGGGAAACTGATGGGCCTGGGCGACGTGGAGAACACCACCGTGCCCAAACTCAGCCTGCTCGCACCCCCGTCGGACGACGGCGCGGTCATGACGCGCACCTTCATACCGGTGCGCTGCCACACCGCGATCGGCGTCCTGGGTGCCGCGAGCGTGGCCGCCGGACTCCGTGTCGAGGGCGGTGTCGGAGGGGCCGTGGCCCGACTGCCGGAGCACGGGGACCGGATACGCGTCGAGCACCCCACCGGCTTCCTCGACATCGAGACGGCCCTCGCGTACGACACCCCGAACTCTTCGGCCGGCGTGAGCGACGTCGGGCTTCCGGTCGCCCGGCGCACCGCCGTCGTCCGTACCGCACGCAAGATCTTCGACGGCACGGTCTTCCCCCGCCCTGCCTGAGCCGCACAACACCCCTGAGGAGGCCTCATGGCCCCGCCGCTCGGCGACATCGCCCACCTCGGGCACGTCGAACTGCTCACCCCCGACCTGGACGCCAGCGTCCGGTTCTTCACGCAATACCTCGGCCTGACCGAGAACGGCCGCTCGGTCGACGGGACCTCCGTCTATCTGCGGACCTGGGACGACTACGAGCACCACAGCCTGGTCCTGACCGCGCACGACACCTCCGGCATCCGCCGCACCGCCCTGCGCGCCTCCAGCGAGGAGGCCCTCCAGCGCCGGGTCAAGGAGGCCGAGAGCGCCGGCCGCACCGGCCGCTGGGTGGAGGACGAGCCCGGCCTCGGCCCGCTGTACGTCACCACCGACCCCGACGGCCACGAGATCGCCCTCTACTGGGAGAGCGAGTGGTACCGGGCGCCGGACGAGCTGAAGCCAGGACTGAAGAACCAGCCGCAGGCCAAGCCAGGGCACGGAGTGGGCGTACGCCGCCTGGACCACGTCAACTTCCTCGCCGCCGACGTCGCGTCGAACGGCGGCTTCGTCCACGAGGTGCTCGGCGCCCGCCCGACCGAGCAGATCCAGCTCGACGACGGCAGGATCGCCGCCCAGTGGCTGACCTTCAGCAGCAAGTCGTACGACGTCGTCTACACCGAGGACTGGACCGGCTCGACCGGTCGCCTGCACCACATCGCGTTCGCCACGGACACCCGCGAGGACATCCTGCGGGCCGCCGACCTCGCCATCGACACCGGTGTGTTCATCGAGACGGGCCCGCACAAGCACGCCATCCAGCAGACGTTCTTCCTGTACGTCTACGAGCCCGGCGGCAACCGGATCGAGCTGTGCAACCCGCTCACCCGCCTGGTGCTGGCCCCCGACTGGCCACTGATCACCTGGACCGAGAACGAGCGGAAGAAGGGGCAGGCCTGGGGGCTGAAGACCATCGAGTCCTTCCACACCCACGGCACGCCACCGGTCACGCCACCGGTCACGTCACCGGTCACGTCACCGGTCACGTCACCGGTCACGTCACCGGTCGCATCACCGGTTCCTGTGATTGTTGACAAAAACGTTGACAATCCTGGGGCGGATTCCTAGCGTCGAGCGCATCACCGGGGTCAGCCGCACGAGTCGCGCGCGACCCACCTCCCGAATCCCCTCCAGGGACATGACTCCTGGACGAGAGGAACAACGATGTCCCCCTCCTCTTCCTCCTTCGCGCTGTCCGCACGCGGCAGCAGAATGGCCCTGCTGGTCCTGGGGCTGTGCTGGCTGGCCGTCCTCTTCGACGGCCTCGACATGTTCATCTACGGCTCCGTGCTGCCGCACATGCTGGCCGAGAAGTCCCTGGGCCTCACCCCGGACCGGGCGGGCGACCTCGGCAGCTATGCCACCTTCGGCATGCTGATCGGCGCGCTGACCGCGGGGACGATCGCCGACCGGGTGGGCCGCAAGAAGCTGATGGTCGCCTGCGTCACGCTCTTCTCGCTGGCGTCCGGCCTCTGCGCCATGTCGAACGGCGTGGCGGTCTTCGGCCTCGGCCGGACCCTCGCCGGCATCGGCCTCGGCGGTCTGCTGCCCACCGCGATCAGCATGGTCTCCGACTACGCCCCGCGTGCTCGCGCCGCCCTCACCATCGGCATGCTGATGACCGCCCACCACGCGGGCGGCATCCTCTCCGCCTACGTGGCCCTGTGGATCGTGGAGCCGCTCGGCTGGCGCGCCGCGTTCTGGGTCTGTGTGGTCCCGCTGCTCTTCGTACCGGCGCTCGCCAGGTTCATGCCCGAGTCGCTGAGCTTCCTCGTCGCCAAGGGCCGTACCGAGGAGGCCCGCGCGCTGGCCGGCCGCTTCGAGGTCGAACTGCCCGCCGTGGCCGGCAAGAAGGCCGCGGGGGACCGCTGGAACGCCCTCGCCAACCTGTTCCGCGGCGGCGAGTGGACCCAGACCCTGCTGTACTGGCTGGCCTCCTTCGGCGGCCTGCTGCTCGTCTACGGAGTCGCCACCTGGCTGCCCACACTGATGCGCGGTGAGGGGTACGAGCTGGGCTCGGCCCTGACGTTCGTCGTCCTGTTCAACCTCGGTGGCATCGTGGGCATGCTGGTCGCCGGACGTGCCGCGGACCGCTTCGGCGCCCCGCGCATCTCGTCGCTCTGGTTCGCGCTGACCGCCGCCGGGGTCTTCCTGCTCAGTGTCCACATGCCGCTGGCCGTGACCTTCGCGGTCGTCTTCCTCACGGGGGTGTTCCTCAACAGCGCCCAGGTCATGATCTACGCGACGGTCTCCATCCGTTCCACCCCCGACAGCCGTGCCACCGCCGTCGGCTGGACCTCCGGCATGGGCCGCTTCGGCGCCGTGTTCGGTCCCTGGCTCGGCGGCCAGCTGCTCGCCGCCGGGAACGGCGACTGGGGCTTCACCGCGTTCGCCGTCGCGGGCCTGTCGTCGATGGTCTTCATAGGCATCGCCGCGCTGCGCAGCTCGAAGCAGGAGGCGCCGGGGAGTGACACGCCCAAGGGGCTGGTCACCGCCCACTGAGCCCCGGGGAGTCCAGGGAGTTTGAGGAGCCCGGGAGTCGGGGAGTCCGGAGGTCCGGGAGTCTGTGGAGTCCTGAGGAGCCCGGAGGGGTGGCGCCGTGCGGGGCGCTCAGTCGTGGGCGTCCCGCTGGTGCCCGGCCAGCGCGTGGGAGATGTCCCGCGTCGCCGGGTACAGCCGGCGGTAGAGGGCGTACAGCTCCTCGTAGCGGGCGTGCGGGAGCGGGTCGGGAACGACCCGCTCCCGCACCGGGTTCCAGTCGTCGATGACGGGGTCGCCCACCGAGCCGGCGGCCAGGAACGCCGCGCCGTAACTCGCGCCGAGCGAGACGGCCCTGACCTCCTGCTCCAGGCCGGTCACCGAGGAGACGATCCCGGTCCACAGGCCGCCGCGGGTGCCGCCGCCCACGGCGACGACACGGCGGACGTCCGCTCCGGCCGCGCGCATCGCCTCGACGTTGTGCCGGACACCGAAGGCCGTCGCCTCCAGGGCGGCGCGGTAGAGATCGCCCCGGCTGTGCTCCACCGTCAGCCCCGCGATCACACCCCGTGCGTGCGGATCGGCCACGGGCGTCCGCTCTCCCGCGAAGTACGGGAGCATCAGCAGCCCGCGCGCACCGGGCCCGGACGCCTCGGCCTCGGCGAGCAGGGTCGCGTGGTCGGGCGCAGCCTGACCGGATGCCCCGAACAACTCCCGCAGCCAGTCCGTGATCACACCGGACGTGGCCATGCCGCCCGCGAGGCTGCGGGTGCCGGGCAGGGCCCCCACGGTGCTCCACAGCTCGGGCACCAGGAGACGGTCGGCCAGGGTGTGGATCAGGAACATGGTGCTGCCGTACATGAGCATGAGGTCACCGGTGTGTTGTGCCCCCACGCTCAGCGCCTCCGACCAGGCGTCGACGGTTCCGGCGATCACCGGGGTCCCGGCGGGCAGTCCGGTGGTGTCCGCCGCCTCGGCCGTCAGCCGCCCGGCGATGTCCCCGGGCCACAGCAGCCTGGGCAGCTCCAGCCAGGGTGCGATGTGCCGGGTCCACGGCTCGTACCACTCCTGGGCCACGGAGTCGTACAGGGGGACGGCCTGGCTCGCCGAGTGGTGGTCGAGCGCGTAGACCCCGGTGAGCCGGCGCACCAGGTACGAGCTGGGCATGTAGAGGCGCCGGGCCCGCGCGACCGTATCCGGCTCGTGTTCCGCCAGCCAGGCGATCTTGGGACCCACGGCCTGGGTGGACAGCAGGGACCCGCAGCGCCGCAGTACGGCGTCACGGCCCAGCTCGGCCTCCAGGCGGGCGATCTGCTCGGTGGCGCGGGTGTCGACGCCGTACAGGACCGCCGGACGCAGCGGGGTGTCCGCCGCGTCGGTGAGCAGGACGCACGGACCCATCCCGCTGACGCCGACCGCGGTGACACGGTCGCCGCCGCTGCCGTCGGGCGAGGACTTCAGCAGCTCCCGGGCGAGGGAGGCGAACTCGTCCCACCACACCTGTGTGTCCATCTCGACGTGCCCGGGCCGGGGCCGGTCGACCGTGTGGGGTCGCACCGCCGTCGCGAGCACCGTTCCGTCCTCGCCGACCAGCACGCCCTTGCTGCTGGACGTACCGATGTCGACCCCGAGCACCGTCATGTCCTGCTGTCTCCCCGCCTCGCTCGACCGTGTCCGCCGCGCGCGGTGGTCACGGGGGCGGCCTCCGGCGGACCGCCCCACCACGATGTTCTACGGGAGCGACAGGGACCCGTCACGCTGCGGCGGGATCGCCACGCCGTTCTGCTGGAGGGCGACGGTGCGCGCCGGCGAGGGTATGCGGATGCCTTCGAGGCGGTACCGCTTGTGCAGCCGCTTGATGAACTCGTGCTTGATCCGGTACTGGTCGCTGAACTCGCCGACGCCCAGGATCACGGTGAAGCTGATCCGCGAGTCCCCGAACGTGTGGAAGCGGATGGCGGGTTCGTGCTCGGGCATCGCGCCCTCGATCTCCGTCATGACCTCGGTGACGACCTCGGAGGTGACGCGCTCCACGTGCTCCAGGTCGCTGTCGTAACCGACGCCGACCTGAACCATGAGCGTCATCTCCTGCTCCGGCCGGCTGTAGTTGGTCATGTTGGTGCTGGAGAGCTGGGCGTTCGGGATGATGACCAGGTTGTTGGAGAGGTTGCGCACCACGGTGTTGCGCCAGTTGATGTCGACGACGTACCCCTCCTCCCCGCTGGTGAGGCGGATGTAGTCGCCGGGCTGGATCGTCTTCGAGGCGAGGATGTGGATGCCCGCGAAGAGGTTGGCGAGGGTGTCCTGGAGGGCCAGCGCCACCGCGAGACCGCCGACACCGAGGGCCGTGAGCAGCGGGGCTATCGATATCCCCAGGGTCTGCAGGACGACCAGGCAGCCGATGGCCAGGACCACGACCCGGGTGATGTTGACGAAGATCGAGGCCGATCCCGCGACACCGGAACGGGACTGGGTGACGGCCCGCACCAGACCGGCCAGGACGCGGGCGATGGTGATGGTGGCGGCGAGCATGATCAGGACCGTCAGGATCTGGTTGACGGTGTGGTTGACCTTGCCGGTGAGCGGCAGCGCCGCCGCCGCGGCGGCCACCCCGGCCGTGATCGCCGCGACCGGCACCAGTGCGCGCAGCGCGTCGACGAGGACGTCGTCGCCGGTCCACCGCGTACGGGTCGCGTGCTTCCCCAGCCAGCGCAGGAGGAAGCGGAGCAGGACGGTCGCCACGAGTCCGGCGATCAGCCAGACGCCCGCGAGGATCCAGTCGTGCATGGTGAGGTCTCGGTTCACCAACTGCCTCCCGTCGTGCCGGGAAGAGGGCGTACGCCCGTCATGTGTGTCGTCACCTTGTTGCCACCTGCTGCTCGATTCCGGGATGCGCCGGTCCCGTCGGCCGCGACGCTTCGTCGACCGGCGGGACTGGCTCATCTTGCTACATGCGCGGGGGTGCTTCGTGGCGGAGCCGTTCGGGTCAGGCCATCTCCCACGGACACCGCCGCCAACTCGGCGCGTCTCCCGGCTTGTCGGCACCCTCTTCCGCGGGTGTGCGAGCCGATCCGGCCTCGCCGTCCGCCCCGCCGGGGTGCCGACGAGGCCTTTCCGGGCCATGTGCCAAGTTGGCCTGGATCGGTCCGTATGGGTCGAAACACGCGCCTCAGGAGTCACTGAAGGATCCATGGCGCCCGGCTCCCGCCGAGAACCGTGCCGCTCCCTCCAGACTTTCCGCCAACACCCCCATGCCGTGACGCAGTTCACCGTGCAGGGCGGCACGTTCCGCCAGGCCCTCCTGTTCGAGGACCGAGCTCCGGTCGCCGCGCAGACAGGCCTGCGGGAAGCCGGCGATCGAGGCGGCCAGCGCCTCGGCCTCCGCGCGCGCCCGGCCCGGCGGGACCACCCGGTTCGCGAGACCCATCTCGTACGCCTCGGAAGCCGGTACCGGGCGGCCGGTCAGGATCATGTCCATCGCGCGGCCGGTGCCGACGATCCGGGGGAGCCGTACCGTTCCGCCGTCGATGAGCGGTACGCCCCAGCGGCGGCAGAAGACCCCGAAGACCGCGTCCTCCTCGGCGACCCGCAGATCGCACCAGAGGGCCAGTTCGAGACCGCCCGCCACGGCGTGGCCCGCGATCGCGGCGATCACCGGTTTCGACAGCCGCATCCGGGTGGGCCCCATCGGCCCGTCGCCGTCCTCGCGGACGCGGTTGGCGCGTTCGGTGCCGAGCGCTTTCAGATCGGCCCCGGCGCAGAAGGTGCCGCCCTCGCCCCACAGCACCGCGACCCGGGAGGACTCGTCGTCCTCGAACGCCCGGAAGGCGTCGGCGAGTTCGGCCGCCGTGGGACCGTCGACCGCGTTACGGACCTCGGGCCGGCTGAGGACGACCGTGGTGACGTACCCCTGACGTTCGATCCTGACCGGCATTGTGCGGCCCCCTTCGGGTGACGACTGTGCAATGACAGACGACTGTCCAATGACAGAAGCCGGGGCGCAGCCCCGCTTCCGGAAGCGCGGGGAACTGCGCGGGCAACCACACACTCCCCGTGGACGCCCCACTCCGGCAAGCCGCACGGCGCCCCCGCTCAGATCACCTTCAGCCGTACCAGCGCGCCCAGCGTCAGCGCGCCCGGCAGCAGGGGCAGCCACACCGTGATGATGCGGTAGGCGAGCACCACCGCCGTCGCCTGCGCGGCGGGACCGCCCGCCGCGACCAGCGCCACGATCAGCGCGGCCTCCACCGAACCGATCCCGCCCGGCGTCGGCACCAGGGCGACGGCGACCGTGGCCGCGAGATAGGCGACCGCGATGTGCAGCGGGTGCACCGGAAGCCCCAGCGCCTGGCCCACCGCGGCCAGCCCCGCCGCCTGGAAGAGGGGGAACGAGAACGAGCCGCCCCACAGCGCCAGCGCGCGGGCGGGCCGCGTGTGCACCGACCGGGCCTCGCCCAGCGCGGTCCGCAGGAACGCGAACACGGCGGCACGCACCCGCCGTACGAGCAGCAGGACCGCCACCGCGACGAGCACCGCACCGCCGACGGCGAGCAGCAGCGGGCCCACCGCGCCCTCCGGGAGGAGTTCGCCGAGCCGCAGCGCGTCGGGGAACACGATCAGCAGGGCCAGCAGCAGCCCGACCCGCGCGACGGACTCCGCCAGCAGATACAGCGCCAGCGCCGACGAGGAACGGGCCAGCGGAACCCCGCACACCGTCATGAACCGCAGATTGACGGCGCTCGCGCCCAGCCCCGTCGGCAGGAGATGGTTGGCCGCGCCCGCCGCGAACTGGGTCGCCAGCAGCCGCCGCCTGGGGAGCCGCTGGACGAGGGCGCCCTGCCGGGTGACGGAGGCCGCCACCCACGTCATACAGGTCGCGGCGGTCGCGGCCAGCAGCCAGGGCCACTTCGCGGAGGCGAGATGACCGAAGCCCGCTGCGAGCACGGCCCGGTGCTGCACCGCCACCACGGCCACCAGGGCGAGCGGGAGCAGGCAGAGGACCTGCCGGACCGGGAGGCGACCGCGGAAACTCCGGACCGGGAGGCGGTCGCGGAGGGTCCGGACCGGGAGGCGTCTGGGGAGGCTGTGGGGGAGCCGTTCGACCGTCACATCGGGACAGCCTTTCCACGCCGCGCCAACGGGGGGTTGCGGACACGGGGACGGTGGCTGACACCCTGCGCACGGCCTCGGGTCGCCCGGCCCGGCGGGAGTCGGCACCGCAAGGAGGGCGGGCCTGCCGGGAAGGGGCTTCGGTTCGGTGGGGGTCACCGGTTCGGTGAGTGTCATCGGCATTCCCTTGACCTCAAGATTGCTTGAGGTTCTACGGTCGGTCCCATGAGTATGGAGACGACAGCCTGGACGCAGTTGTACAGCGTCATGAACGCCCAGCGGGAGCGCCGGCCCTTCGCCCGCGCCACCCTCCGACGCATCGCCGGATTCGCCCGCCCGCACCGGCGCCGGATCGGACAGTTCGTGGTGCTGAGCGTGGCGACGGCGCTGCTCGCCGTGGCGACGCCGGTCCTCGCCGGACGTGTGGTGGACGCGATCGTGGCCGACGGCGACGAGACGACGGTCGTACGACTCGCCCTGCTCATCGCGGTGATCGCGCTCGCCGAGGCGGCGCTCGGCCTGGTGAGCCGCTGGTTCTCCGCGACGCTGGGGGAGGGACTCATCGTCGATCTGAGGACAGCCGTGTTCGATCATGTGCAGCGCATGCCGGTCGCGTTCTTCACACGCACTCGTACGGGCGCGCTCGTCAGTCGTCTCAACAACGACGTGATCGGCGCCCAGCGCGCCTTCAGCAACACCCTGTCCGGAGTGGTGAGCAATGTCGTGACCCTGCTGCTCACGCTGGCCGTGATGCTCACCCTGTCCTGGCAGATCACCCTCCTCGCGCTCGTCCTGCTCCCGGTGTTCGTGATCCCCGCCCGCCGGGTGGGCAGGCGGATGGCGAAACTCCAGCGCGAGGCCGCCGACCTCAACGCGGCGATGGGCACCCGGATGACCGAACGCTTCTCCGCGCCCGGCGCCACCCTGGTCAAACTCTTCGGCCGGCCCGGCGAGGAGTCCGCGGAGTTCGCCGAACGGGCGCGCCGCGTAAGGGACATCGGCGTGCGCACGGCGATGGCGCAGACCGCGTTCATCACGGCTCTCACCCTGGTCTCCGCCCTGGCGCTCGCGCTGGTCTACGGCCTCGGCGGCTGGTACGCCCTGCTCGGCAGCCTGGAACCGGGCGCCGTCGTCTCGCTGGCTCTGCTGCTGACCCGCCTGTACGCGCCGCTCACCTCGCTCGCCGGAGCGCGCGTCGAGGTCATGAGCGCCCTCGTCAGTTTCGAGCGCGTCTTCGAGGTGCTCGACCTGAAGCCGCTCATCGAGGAGAAGCCGGACGCCCGCGCGGTGCCCGAGGGGCCGGCCTCCGTCGAGTTCACCGACGTCCGCTTCGCCTACCCGTCCGCCGACAAGGTCTCCCTCGCCTCCCTGGAGGAGGTCGCCGCGCTCGACACCCGGGGCGGCGCCGAGGTCCTGCACGGCATCTCCTTCCGCGCCGAACCCGGCCAGACCGTTGCCCTCGTCGGCTCCTCCGGCGCGGGCAAGTCCACCGTCGCCGCACTGCTGCCACGGCTGTACGACACCGACGAGGGCTCCGTACGCATCGGCGGCGTCGATGTCCGCGACCTGAGCGCCGAGTCGATGCGGGCCACCCTCGGCATGGTCACCCAGGACGGCCACCTCTTCCACGAGTCCGTCCGCGCCAACCTGCTGCTCGCCCGGCCCGGCGCCGGCGAGGACGAACTGTGGGACGTGCTGCGCCGGGCCCGCCTCGAAGACCTCGTGCGCTCCCTGCCCGACGGCCTCGACACGGTCGTCGGCGAACGTGGCTACCGGCTGTCCGGCGGCGAACGCCAGCGCATGACCATCGCCCGGCTGCTCCTCGCCCGCCAGCGCGTGGTCGTCCTCGACGAGGCGACCGCCCACCTCGACAACACCTCGGAGGCCGCCGTACAGGAGGCGCTTGCCGAGGCACTGGAGGGACGGACCGCCATCGTCATCGCACACCGGCTGTCGACGGTACGGGCCGCCGACCTGATCCTCGTGGTCGAGGCGGGCCGCATCGTCGAACGCGGCACGCACGACGAGCTGTTGGCGGCGGCCGGTCGGTACGCGCAGCTGTACCGCACACAGTTCGCCAAGCCGGCCCACCATGACCGGATCCAGGTGGGCGCGGAGGCGGACGGTATGAGCGTGGACGGCGTGGGCGGGATCGCCGTCGGGGGAGGGGCGGTGGCGTAGGAGGCGCGGACGCCGAGGTCACCGTGGACGACCCCGCTCCGGACCTCGGGCCCGGGCGGGGTCATCATCCGGACACGGACAGTCAATACCGGCCTTTCACGTTCACCGATCAGGTCGTTGAAGCCGGTATCGACGGCTTGATCGGTACGGTCCACGACGTGCCGGTGGCGTGATCATGCCATCCCGGAGTCGCCTTCCGTGCGCCGGAGTTGATCAAGCGCGTCGCCCTTGACATGGCCTCGTCGGCGTCGCTTCCTGTGCTGCGGACCCGCTCGATCAGTTCCATGACCAGCGTCTTCAATGACTAGTTAGTGGCATGTGCACGACAGTAATGAGGCCTGCCACCACCCGTCACCCACGCCTCAAACGGAAGCTGGAGTCGACGCGCATAGCATCCGCCGCTCCCGCAAGGGTTCACAGGTCACACGGTGTGTGTTTTTCGTCAAGACACTCTCAAGTCTCAAAAGATGAGCGCAAGTTGCACACATCCCCTCTACATACAGCCCCTCATGGTCTAGATTGACCGTGCTTCGGCTGTTCGGACACATGACGACAAATAATGATCAAAAGGTTTGGCGCCAAGAACAGCCCGAAGTCACGTCCTAGACGCCAGACGTGGCGGTGATCGATTCCTGGAGCCCGGGAGGGCCTACGGGTGCGGGGAGCACCCGAGGTCTCGACGAGTTCCGCGCACCTTGTGAGTCCGGCGCGACCCGTCGGTCCGCCGCAGCCGAGGCGCGTTGTCCACGTAGCAGTCGCACAGCGGAATTGTCATGCGCGGAGGGCGGGGGCCCTCCCGAGGAACGGAACGGCGCGACACGGGGGGCGGGGCCTCCCGGGGGGAGGACCGGTACGGGAGGCGGGGGCCTTCCGGGGGGAGGGGCGGTGTTAGGCGTACACGTCGAACCACTGGCGATCTGGGGGGTTCTGTGCAGCGGGGGGATCTAGTCAGCCCATTTCCGTCGGCGCGCGGGCGTCTGGCGAACGGGGCGATCAACCGTCACGCGATCGACTGGGAGCAGCGGTACCGACGTACCGTGATCATCAGCGATACCGTGGCCACCGCCGTCGTGGTGGCGGCGATCGGCAACTTCTTCGGGGCCCGGGACGCGGCCAACTGGCACGAGAAATGGGTGATTCTCGCCTTCGGCACCGAACTGCTGGTGCTGGGGGCGCTCGCGGTGAGCCGCTCGTGGGCTCCGGCCGTGCTCGGGCAGGGCGCGGAGGAATTCCGCCGGCTCGGACGCTCACTGTTCACGGCGGCGGTCGTCCTGGCGCTCGGCGGGATCGCCCTCACCTCACGCAACATCAAACTCTGGATCTTCGTCGCGATCCCCGCGATCGCGCTCGTCACCATGACCGCCCGGTATCTGCTGCGCCTTCGGCTGCACAAACAGCGGAAGGAAGGGCGGTGCCTCAGACCGGTGCTCGCCGCCGGGAGCCCGGCCACCGTGCGCGACCTGATCACCCGGACCCGCAAGTTCCCCCACCTCGGCTGGCAGGTGGACGCGGTGTGCACGACGGACGGTTTCGGGCCCGACGGTGACCAGTTGGACGGAGTTCCGGTCGTCGGACGGCTCGCGGACGTCGCCAACCACGTCCGACGCGACGGCTACCGCGTCGTCGCGGTCACACCGGACCCGCACTGGTCACCGGACCGGCTGCAGCGGCTGGCCTGGAACCTCGAAGGCAGCGACGCCGAGATGGTCGTGGCCCCCGTGCTGATGGAGGTGGCAGGACCGCGGCTGCACGTCGACGCGGTGCTCGGGATCCCGCTGCTGCGGGTCAGCATGCCGACCTTCACCGGGGGCCGCCGCGCGGTCAAAGGAGTCGTCGACCGGATGGGCGCGGCGATCCTGCTGGTGCTGTTCGCGCCGCTGATGGTGCTCGTCGGGCTGCTCGTGGTGGTGGAGAGCCGGGGCGGCGCGGTCTACCGCCAGCGAAGGGTCGGCAAGGACGGCCGCGAGTTCACCATCTTCAAGTTCCGCACCATGGTCGCCGGGGCCGACCGGGCACGTACCGCGCTGGCCGACCGCAACGAGGGCGCCGGCCTGCTGTTCAAGCTCCGCCGGGACCCGCGGGTGACCCGGGTGGGGGCGGTGCTGCGCCGGTACTCGGTCGACGAACTGCCGCAGCTCTTCAACGTACTGGCCGGATCGATGTCGCTCGTCGGTCCGCGGCCACCGCTGCCGGAGGAGTCCGCCGCGTACGGCCCGGACATCCGGCGGCGGCTGCTGGTCAAGCCCGGGCTGACCGGCCTGTGGCAGATCAGCGGACGCAGCGACCTGTCGTGGGAGGAGGCGGTCCGCCTCGACCTGCGCTACGTGGAGGACTGGTCGCTCGCCCTGGACACGGTGATCTTGTGGAAGACGCTGCGTGCGGTGTTCTACGGACAGGGGGCGTACTGATGCGCGGGGGGCCGCGGCGCAGCCTGCCGGCCGACGCATGGACCGCGGGCCGGGAGGGCCTGCCTGGGGGGAGAAAAGGATCATGAAGGTCAGCGTTTTCGGGCTCGGCTACGTGGGCTGCGTATCAGCCGCGTGCCTGGCCAGCATGGGGCACGAGGTCATCGGGGTGGACGTGAACCAGGTCAAGGTCGACCTGGTGAACGACGGCAAGGCCCCGGTGGTGGAGGAACGTATCGGCGAGATGATCGCCGAGGTCGTGCGGACCGGAGCCCTGAGAGCCACGGACGACGTCCGCGAGGCGATCATGGACAGCGAGGTGTCGCTGGTCTGCGTGGGCACGCCGTCGGAGCCCAACGGCAGCCTGTGCACGACGTACCTGGAGCGGGTCACCGAGGAGATCGGTGCCGCGCTGGCCGAGCGGGGCGGGCGGCACACCGTCGTGTTCCGCAGCACCATGCTCCCGGGCACCTGCCTGAACCTGCTGGTACCCATCCTGGAGAAGGCCGTCGGCGGCACGGCCGGGGTGGAAGTAGGGGTCGCGGTCAACCCGGAGTTCCTGCGCGAAGGCACGAGCGTGCGGGACTTCTTCGACCCGCCCAAGACCGTCGTCGGCGAGCTCGACCCGGCGAGCGGCGACGTGGTGACCGCGCTGTACGACGGCCTGCCCGGTGAGGTGTTCCGGGTGCCGATCCCCACGGCCGAGGCGATCAAGTACGCGGACAACGCGTTCCACGGCCTCAAGATCGGCTTCGCGAACGAACTGGGCGCGGTGTGCCAGGCGCTCGGGGTCGACTCGCACCAGGTGATCGACGTGTTCCTGGCCGACCGCAAGCTCAACATCAGCCCCGCCTACCTGCGGCCCGGCTTCGCCTTCGGCGGCTCCTGCCTGCCCAAGGACCTGCGCAGCCTGGTCCACGCGGCGCAGCGGGCCGACGTCTCGGTCCCCATCCTGTCCCACGTGCTGCCCTCCAACTCGGCGCACCTGCAGCGCGCGGTGGAGCTGGTCGAGCGCACCGGCAAACGCCGGGCGGGCCTGTTCGGGCTGTCCTTCAAACCCGGCACCGACGACCTCCGCGAGAGCCCGCTCGTCGAACTGGCGGAACGTCTCTTCGGCAAGGGCTACGACCTGAAGATCTACGACGCCAACGTGAGCCTGTCCCGGCTGCTCGGCGCGAACCGCGAGTACATCGAGACCCGGCTGCCGCACCTCGCGCACCTGCTCGCGGACTCCGTCGACGAGGTGCTCGAACACGCCGACGTGTGCCTGGTCGGCACCAGGGATCCGGAGGTCCTCTCGGCGCTGCCCCCCGGCGGCGAAGGACCGGTGCTCATCGACCTCATCCACCTTCCCGACGCCGAGGCGCGCCGGACCGAACCGGGGTACGTGGGCCTTGCCTGGTGACACATCGTTCGACGACACGTCGTTCGACGACAGAGAAGACAGAGCCGACAGAGCCGACGGCGCGCGGCCGAAGCGGCGCGCGCTGATCCTGGTGGAGAACCTGTCGGTGCCGTTCGACCGGCGGGTCTGGCAGGAGTGCACGACGCTGCGCGACGCGGGCTGGGAGGTCCACGTCATCTGCCCGCGGGGAAGCAAGCGGGACACGGAGCCGGAGGCGGTGATCGACGGGGTGCGGATCCACCGCTACCCGTTGCGCGCGGCCACCGGCGGGCCGGCCGGCTACCTGCGGGAGTACGGGGCGGCGCTGTGGCACACCGCCCGGCTGGCCCGCAAGGTCGGCCCGGTCGACGTGGTCCACGCCTGCAACCCGCCCGACCTGCTGTTCCTGCCCGCACTGTGGCTGAAGCGGCGCGGCGCGCGGTTCGTCTTCGACCAGCACGACCTGGTGCCCGAGCTGTACCTCTCCCGGTTCGACCGCGGCGAGGACCTCCTCTACCGCGGCGTGTGCGCGCTGGAACGGCGGACCTACCGGGCCGCGGACATCGTGCTCGCGACGAACGAGAGCTACCGGGACGTCGCGGTGAGCCGTGGCGGCAAGCGGCCGGAGGACGTCTTCGTGGTGCGCAGCGCACCGCAGACCGACCGCTTCCAACCGGTGCCGCCCGAACCGGAGTTGAAGCGCGGCAAGCCCCATCTGCTGTGCTACCTGGGCGTCATGGGCCCTCAGGACGGCGTCGACTACGCCCTGCGGGCCCTCGCGAGGCTGCGCGACGAACTCGGACGCACCGACTGGCACGCGGTGTTCGTCGGATCGGGCGACGCCTTCGACGCCATGGTGGAGCTGTCCCGGCAGCTCGGCCTCTCCGACCAGGTGCAGTTCACCGGGCGCATTCCGGACGCCGACCTGGTGCGCTATCTGTCCACCGCGGACGTGTGCCTCTCGCCCGACCCGCGCAATCCGCTCAACGACGTGTCGACCATGAACAAGGTCCTGGAGTACATGGCCATGGGCCGGCCGATCGTGTCGTTCGACCTCCGGGAGGCGCGCGTCTCCGCCGGCGACGCCGCCGTGTACGCGCCCGCCAACGACGAGGCCGCGTTCGCCAAGCTCATCACGCTGCTCCTCGACGATCCGCGGAAGCGGGCCGAGATGGGCGAGATCGGCCAGGAGCGGATCAGCGGGCAACTGTCCTGGCGGAACTCGCAGGCGTCGCTCCTCGCCGCCTACGCCGCCGCCTGCGGAGACCGCGCTCCGGTCTCCGCGGACGGCCCCAGCCGCACAGGGAAGAGGCCGCACCGTTGAGCGATGACACGATACGCCTGGCCACGATCGGGCGGATTCTCCGTCGGCGACGGCGGCTGCTGGCCGTCCTCGCCGTGGTGGGCGCGCTCGTCGGCTACGGCGCCTCGGTGCTGTTCCCGCCGCGTTACACGGCGTCGGCATCGGTACTGCTGCCTGGCCAGTGGGAGGAACGCGAGCTGCTGACCCAGGCGGAGATCGCGACCAGTTCGGTGGTGGTCGACCGCGCGGCCTCCGCGCTGAACTGGCAGGGCGTCAGTGGTAGCGAGCTGCGGGACCAGGTGAGCGCCGCGGCGGCCGACGGAAACATCATCAAGATCTCGGGCACGGCCGACACCCCGGAGCACGCGCAGCAGCTCTCCGACCGGCTGGCCCAGCAGTTCGTCACCTTCGCCGCGCGGATCGCGGGCGAGAGCACCGACTCCGAGGCGGTCACGGGCCCGGAGGCGCTGCGGCAACAGGTCGAGGAGACCAACCGCCGTATCACCGACCTGTCCAAGGCGGCCGATCCGGGACAGACCGTGGAGAGCGTGCAGGCCCGCACCGCGCTCGCGAATCTGCGCACCGCGCTGGAAGAGGCCATGCAGAAACTCGACGAGGCCGACCCGGCATCCAACAAGGCAGGCATGGTCGTCATGGGACCGGCGGCCCGGCCGACCGGTGAGGCGCCGCCGACGAGGATCCAGCTCATCGTCGGCGGGGCACTGCTGTTCGTCCTGCTCACCGTCATCGGCCATCTCGCCGCCGCACGGGTGAATCGCCGGTTGCGCAGCGAACCGGAGATCGCCGCCGCGCTCGGCTCGACGCTCCTCGGCACCGTCGACGTGACCGGCGAACGGCCCACGGACCGGCCGCGGGACAGCGGCCGGCTGGCCAGGACCCGCCGGCTCCTCGGCGTCGACACCCGGTGGGACACCCCCACCCCGCAGCTGTCCGGCGACGAGGCCGGCAGACGGATCCGCTACCGGCGGGTGTGCGTTCGCCTGCGCAACCAACTGCCCGCCCCACGGCGGCTGCTGGTCCTCGTACCGGACGGCGACGAGATCGCCCGCCGGGCCGCCGACCAGCTCGCCGCCGAGGCCAAGAGCGATCCGCTGCTGCGGGTGGTGGAAGTCCCGGTGTCCCAGCCGATGGTGCCGGACCGCGACACCGAGTCCGGTGCCCTGGTCGTGCTCAGTGCGGGCAACTGGACCGCGCCGGAACTCGCCGGCATCGCCGAGGCGTGCGCGGACAGCCGGCACGAGGTCGTCGGCGTCGTCCTCGCCGCCACGGTACGGGCCCGTCCGACGCGGTCCGCCGACCAGGCTCCGGACAGCGCCACCCCGGCCCTCGCGGCTCGCGGTGACGCGACGGGAGGTCCGGCGTGACGACGAGTACGAGCGCCGAGTCGTCGGCGGCCACTCCGCTGCTGGACCTGCAGGCACTGGTGGTGGCGGTGCGCAGACGCCGCCGCCTGTGGTCCGCCATGGCGCTGTTGGGGCTGCTGCTCGGTGCGGCGCTGGCGGTCCTGCTGCCACCCCCGCCGACCGCGGTGGCCAAGGTGCTGGTCGTGCACCCGGACGACCAGCCCAACGACACCGGAACACTGATCCGCACCGACGTCGCGCTGCTGGGCACCACCCGGATCGCCGTCAAGGCCCTGCAGTCCCTCAAGTCCCCGGAAAAACCGGAGGACTTCATGGAGGACTACCGGGGCACCGGCCTGACCAACAACCTGCTGCAGATCGAGGTGACGGGCAGGAGCGACGCGGAAGCCGTCGCCCGGGCCGAGGCGCTGGCCGAAGCGTTCGTCGCGGACCATGTGAGGCGGCTGCGGGAAGCCGCGCGGGCCGAGGCGAAGGCCCTGCTCGACCAGCGTGACCGCATGCAGGACGAGCTGGCCGAGGTCAACACCGCGATCGGGGACCGGTCGCCGGAGAGCGACCCCGAAGCCTCGGCGAGCATCGAGTCGCTCTTCGCCCGCCGGGCCATGCTCAACTCCCGGATCGCCGACTTCGACCAGCGTGCCGCGGAGGCACGCACCGGCACGCCCAAGGTCATCGCCGGCACGCAGATCGTGGACGCACCACGCGCGCTGCGGCACTCCCTGCCCAAGGCCGTTGTCACCAACGGCGTGATCGGACTCGTCCTCGGACTGGTCCTCGGACTCGTACTGGCCGCGGTCGGAACCGTGGTGGCGGACCGTCCCGTACTGCGCCGGGAGATCGCGGCGAACCTGGGCGCCTCGGTCGTCGCCGAGGTGCGCCGCATACCCCGCCGGTCGGCCGGGCTGTGGCGGCGCCGACGGACCCGGGCGGCCCGTGAACGGCTCACCGCGACCCTGGCCCGCACCGTACGCGGCTCGACGGAACCGGTGTCGCTGCTGGAACTGGGCTGTGCGCGCAGCACGAGCGTGATCGCCCTGAACGTCGCCAAGGCACTGGCGGCGGACGGCCCGGTGGTCGTCATCGACGGCCTGCCCGGCCGGGAACTCGCCGACAGCCGCCAGGAGCCGGGCGGCCCGACCGTGGTCGGCGCCGAGGACGCCGCGGCCGTACCGAAGCAGGCACTCCGGCTCGGCGTCGGCTCGGTCGCGCCCGGCACCGCGTGGACCGACCTCCAGTACCTCGGCCACCAGACCGTGCTCGTGGTGCGGGCCGGACACGGCAGCGCCGCATGGCTGCACACCGTGGCACGGCAGCTCGCGGACCAGCGCATTCCGGTGATCGGAGTGGTGCTGATCGACCCCGACCCGCGCGACCGCACCGACGGCACGCTGTGGGACGGACTGCACACCGCGCTGCGCGGCCCGTACGAGCGGCCGGCCCGACAGCAGGGGACAGGCCGGCCGCCGACGGAGCGGCCGTCGATGTCGGCCGCACGGGTCCCGTACAGCGACCAGGAGGCCAGGTAGAACATGTGTGGCATCGCAGGCACGTACCGATGGCCCGACGGGAAGGCCGTCACCGACCGGCTCACCGACACCCTCGCCCACCGCGGTCCGGACGGGGCGGGCCGCTACAGCCACTCCGTCGGTGACGGCGAAGTGCACCTCGGACACCGTCGGCTGGCCATCATCGACCTGTCCGAGACCGGCGCCCAGCCGATGGTCTCGGACGGCCTCGTCCTGACGTACAACGGCGAGCTGTACAACGCGCCCGAGCTCCGTGCCGAGCTGGCGGCCGCCGGGGTGCGCTTCCGCGGCACCTCCGACACCGAGGTGCTCCTTGAGGCCTGGCGGCGCTGGGGCACGGACTGCCTGCCCCGGCTGCGCGGCATGTTCGCGTTCGCGGTCTTCGACGAGCGGACCGGTGACCTGGTGCTCGCCCGCGACCAGCTCGGCATCAAGCCGCTGTTCCTGCTCCGGCGCGGCGAGGGCCTGATGTTCGCCTCCGAACTCAAGGCGCTCGCCGCCGTGACCGGCGGAACGCTGCAGGTGGACCATGCGGCACTGGTGGCCTCCCTGCTGTACTACTGGGTTCCCGACTCGCGCTGCGCGTTCAGCGAGGCGGAGAAACTGCCGCCGGGCAGCTGGCTGCGGTGCCGGCCCGACGGCCGGGTGGAGCGCGGCCGGTACTGGAACCTCAAGGACGTCGCCGCCGAGGGACAGGAGCGGGCCCGCGGCGGCGAACGGCCGGACCTGGCCGCCGTCATCGAGGAGTCGACCCGGCAGCACCTGCTCTCCGACGTCCCCGTGGCGACCTTTCTCTCCGGCGGTCTCGACTCCAGCTATCTGACCGCGCTGGCGGCCCGCGACCGACCAGGGATCTCCGCCTACACGATCGGGTTCCGCGCCGAGGACGCCAAGTTCGAGGCGATGCCCGACGACCTGCGCTACGCCCGGCAGGTCGCCGAGCGGTTCGGCGTCGACCTGCACGAGATCGAGATCGCCCCGAACGTCCTCGACCTGCTGCCGCAGATGACGTACAGCCTGGACGAGCCGATCGGCGACCCCGCCGCGATCAACACCTATCTGATCTGCTCGGCCGCCCGGGAGGCAGGCGTCAAGGTGATGCTCTCGGGGATGGGCGCGGACGAACTGTTCGCCGGGTACCGCAAGCACCTGGCCAACACGCTCGCGCTGCGCTACCAGCGCATCCCGCGGCCCCTGCGCCGCGGCCTGTCGGCGACCGTGGACCGGCTGCCGGTCGCCACGGCCCGCCGCGGCTACCGGTCGGTGCGCTTCGCGAAACGCTTCCTCTCCTTCGCCGACCTGCCGGAGGAGACCGCGTTCCGGCGCAGCTACACCATGTACGACCAGGACGAACTGCTCGCCCTGGTCGATCCGGACCTGGCCGGCACGGTCGAGGACGTGGTGACCGAGCACGCGGACATCTACCAGGACAACGAGCTCGACGACTTCGTCAACCGCATGTGCCTGGGCGACGCCCGGATGTTCCTGCCGGGCCTGAACCTCGCCTACACGGACCGCTCCAGCATGGCCGCGTCGACCGAGGTGCGGGTGCCGTACGTGGATGTCGAGGTGGTGAAGGCGGCCTTCGCGGTGCCCGGCGATCGCAAGATCGTCGGACGGCAGGGCAAGGCCGTCCTCAAGGAGGCGGCCACCTCGATCCTGCCCCGGGAGATCGTGTACCGGCCCAAGGGCCTGTTCAGCGCCCCGCTGCGCGCCTGGATGAGCCGGGACCTGGCACCGCTGGTGCGCGAGGTGATCAACGACGGCGTGCTGGTCAACTCCGGGATCCTGCGCCGCGACGCGCTGGCCCGCATGGTCGCCGAGGACGCCGCCGGGCAGCGGGACTTCTCCAAGCACCTGTGGCACGTACTGACCCTTGAGTACTGGTACCGCGACGCGACGTCCGGCTCCGGCCGGAGCCAGGCGGCGTGACGGCACGACAGCACTACGGCAAGACAGCACGACGGCTCGACTGCACGACGGCTTGACGGCGTAGGAATCAAGAGGAGTTCGGGTGAAACAGGTTGTGCAGAACTACAAGAGCGGCGAACTGGCGCTGCTCGACGTGCCGGTACCGGGGTGCAAGCCGGGCGGCGTGCTGGTCCGCAGCGCCTACTCGCTGATCTCCACCGGGACCGAGTTGATGAAGGTGTCCGAGGCCGGCATGTCGATGGTGGGCAAGGCCCGCTCGCGGCCGGACCAGGTGGCCAAGGTCATGCAGAGCGTGGCCACCAACGGGGTGCCCGCCACCTACCGCAAGGTGATGGGCAAGCTGGACTCCTACACGCCGCTGGGCTACTCGCTGTGCGGGGTGGTCGAGCAGGTCGGCGCCGGGATCGACGACGTGAAGGTCGGCGACCTCGTGGCCTGCGCGGGCAACGAGCACGCGCTGCACGCCGAGCTGAACTGGGTGCCGAGAAACCTCTACGCGCCGGTCCCGGACGGGCTCGCGCCGCGGCACGCGGCCTTCGGCACCGTCGGTTCGATCGCGATGCAGGGCGTCCGCCAGGGCGAGCCGCAACTCGGCGAGGTGGCGCTCGTCATCGGCCTCGGGCTGATCGGGCAACTGGTGGTGCAGCTCCTCGCCGCCTCGGGAGTCCGTGTCGTCGGGGCCGACCCCGACCCGGCGCGCTGCGAACTCGCCGAACGCCTGGGCGCCGAGGCCTGCGGCGATCCCGCGTCCACCGCCGTGGAAGCGGCCGTCGCCGAACTCACCGACGGCCACGGCGTGGACCAGGTGTACCTGGCCGCGGGCGGCGGCAGCAACCAACCCGTCGAGCTGGCCGCGAAGCTGGCCCGGGACCGCGGGCGGGTCGTCGACATCGGCAAGTGCCGCCTGGACCTGCCGTGGAACGCGTACTACGAGAAGGAACTGGACGTCCGGTTCTCCCGCAGTTACGGCCCCGGGCGCTACGACCCGTCGTACGAGCTGGAGGGGCGGGACTACCCGATCGGCTATGTGCGCTGGACCGAGCGCCGCAACCTCGCCTGCTTCCTCGATCTCGTCGCCCGCCGCCGCGTCGACGTGGAGCCTCTGGTCTCCCACATCGCCGACTTCGACGACGCCGTCGAGACGTACCGGAGCCTGAAGGACGGCGACCTGAAGGCCGTGGCCGTGCTGTTCCGCTACCCCGGCCCGGCCGAACCGTCGGCCGAAGCACAGGCCCCGGCGGTGGCCCCCGAGGTGACCGTGCCCGCGGTGCGACGCGGCGACAAAGCGGCCACCCCGGCGCGGTCCGCCACGGCGCCGGTGCGGCTGGCCTTCGTCGGCGCCGGGAACTACGCGACGTCGATGCTGCTGCCGCACCTGACACAGCGCGACGGCGTCGAGCTGTCCACGGTCGTCACCACGACGGCGCTGTCCGCGGCCAACGCGAAGCGGAAGTTCGGCTTCGCCGAGGCGAGCACCGATCTCGACGCCGTGCTCGACGACAAGTCCATCGACGCGGTGTTCGTCGTCACCCGGCACAGCTCGCACGCCGAACTGACCCGCAGGGCGCTCCTCGCCGGCAAGGCGGTGTTCGTGGAGAAGCCCCTCGCCCTCTCCGAGGACGAGCTGGCCGGCGTGCTCGCGACGGTGGAGGAGTCCGGCAACGACCGGCTGCAGGTGGGCTTCAACCGCCGCTTCGCCCCGCTGCTGCAGGAGGCCAAGAAGCGGTTCGGCGCCCGGACCGGTCCGGCGAGCCTGCGCTACCTGGTCAACGCGGGCCGGCTGCAGCACGGCAGCTGGTACCTCCGACACGGCACCGAGGGCTCCCGGTTCGCCGGCGAGGGCGGCCACTTCATCGACACGGCGAGCTGGCTGCTCGACGCCGACCCGGTATCGGTGTACGCCGTCGCCGCGCCCGGCAACGAGGACCTGCAGATCGTGCTGGGCTACCCGGACGGGTCCACCGCCACCATCAGTTACGTCACCACCGGCGCGGCAGGCTTCCCCAAGGAGACCCTGGACCTCCTCGCGGACGGCAAGGTGCTGCGGCTCGACGACTTCGTCCGCGCCTCGGTCTTCGCGGACGGCGGGGCCGGCCGTAGGAAGTGGGTCAGCTCGCGGCTGCCCAAGGCCAGGGACAAGGGCCAGTCCGCCGAACTGGCCGCGTTCATCCGGGCCGTGCGGACCGGCGGGCCGATGCCGGTGCCGCTGGAGTCGCTGGTGGCCACCACGGCGGCCACCCTCGCCGTGCCGGCCGGTCTGGCCGGCGGCGCGCCGGTGACGTTGGCGAGGGCACGATGACCGAGAGCACACCTCTGGCCTGGTACCTGCGGCGGCTGTCCCGGATGGGACCGCGCGAGGTCGGCGGCCGGGTGGGCGACGCGGTGCGCAGACGCCGGTGGCGGTCGGCGCCGCCCGACTGCCCGAGCGTGACCGGCGCCCGGTTCACCGCGGTACTGCCCGCCGGGACGATCGCCGCGGTCCCGGCGGACGCCGCGAAACGTCTCGTCGCCGAGGCGGACCGGCTGATGGACGGCCACGCCGAGTTCTTCGGGGTGGCCCGCGACGACCTGACCGACCCGGACTGGTGGTACGACCCGAAGACCGGCCGCCGGGCCCCGGCCGGCTACGCCTTCGACGTGCCATACCGCAGCGAGGACGCGGCCGGGGACATCAAGCAGATCTGGGAGCCGTCCCGGCACCAGTACCTCACCGTCCTCGCCGCCGCCTACGCGATCACCGGGAACGAGCGGTACGCCGAACGGGTGGCCGAGCACCTGCGGTCGTGGTGGGCGGCCAACCCGCCGCTGCACGGGGTGCACTGGATCAGCGGCATCGAGCTGGGGATCCGGCTGCTGTCCTGGGTGTGGATCCGCCGGCTGCTCGACGGCTGGGCGGGCGCGGCCGGCCTGTTCGAGGCCAACCCGGTGGCGCTGAACCAGATCTGGCACCACCAGCGCTGGCTGGCCGCCTACCCCAGCCGGGGGTCCTCGGCGAACAACCACGTCATCGCCGAGACCGCCGGGCAGTTCGCCGCGGCCTGCGCGTTCGGCTGGTTCCCCTCCTCGCAGCGGTGGGGAGCCGACGCGCTGCGGTCCCTCGAACGGCACCTGCGCGCCAACACCTTCGGCTCCGGCCTCAACCGCGAGCTGGCCACCGAATACCACGGGCTCGTCCTTGAGCTGGGCCTGGCCGCGGTGGCCGAGGCGGACGCCGCCGACGTGCCGGTCCCCGCGACGGTCCGGCTGGTGCTGCTGCGGATGACCGACGCGCTCGCGGCCGTCGTGGACAACCGGCTCCGGCCACCGCGCCAGGGCGACGCGGACGACGGGCACGGGCTGGTCGTGGACGGCACCGGCACCGACCGCTGGGCCTCGCTCCTCGCCACCGGGGACGCCGTGTTCGGCCGGCTCGACTGGTGGCCCGCGGTGACCGGTACCGACGTGCGCACCCCGCTCCTCGCCGCGCTCGTCAGGCCGTACGCGAAGAACGGAACCGTGTCCCGGCCCACCGGCCGGCCGGGACACTTCGCCGACGCGGGGCTCACGATCCTGCGCGGCCCGGAGCAGATCTGGTGCCGCTGCGACGGGGGCCCGCACGGCTTCCTGTCCATCGCCGCGCATGCCCACGCGGACGCCCTGTCCGTCGAGGTCCGGCACGACGGGGTCGACGTGCTCGCCGACCCGGGGACGTTCTGCTACCACGGGCAGCCCGAGTGGCGGCAGTACTTCCGCTCCACCCGCGGCCACAACACCCTGCAACTGGACGGCGCCGACCAGTCCGTCTCCGGCGGTCCGTTCCTGTGGACCCGGCACGCCCGCAGCCGCGTCCTGGCCGCGGACACGTCCGGCGCCGCCGACGGGGGAACGGCCCGCTGGTGCGCCGAACACGACGGCTACCAGGGCTCCGTGCACCGCCGCCGGGTGGAACTGACCGCCGCGAAGAAGGAGTTGCGGGTGGTGGACGAGGTGCGCGGCCCGCGCCGGGCCGCCCACCTGGCCTTCCACCTCGGACCGGCGATCACCGCTGACCTGGTGGGCGACCGGGCCGAGCTCACCTGGACGCGGGACGGCGAGGCGCGCTCCGCGGTGCTCGAACTGCCGGGAGAGCTGAGCTGGCAGGCGCATCGCGGCGAGAGCGACCCGCCGCTCGGCTGGTACTCCGCCGGCTTCGGACGCAAGGAACCCGCCACCACGCTGATCGGCACCGGCTTCGCCGACAGCGCGCAGGGGTTCACCACCGTACTCAGGTTCGCTTAGGGAGGGCGCGTGGTGATCAGAAGACGGCACTGGGCGTTGCCCACGGCACCGCTGGTGCTGATCCTGCTGGCCGCGACCGGCTGTGTGAGCGCACCGGACGCCCCGGTGAAGCCGAGCGGCGCCTCGTCGACGACCGTCGCGCCGTCCAAGTCCGAGGCCCGGTCCGTGGCCCGGGTGTGCGCCAAGCCCGCGGCCGGTCCCACGAAGGCGCCGGCGGGCGCGGTGACGGTCGACCCCTCGGTGGTCGGTGACCTGGCCGCCAAGACCAAGAGCAGCCCCGCGAACACCACGTTCTGGCTCCGGCCGGGCAAGCACCGGCTCGCATCGGACCGTTACGCCCAGGTCATCCCCAAGAAGGGGAACCGCTATCTCGGCGCACCGGGCGCGGTGTTCGACGGCCGGAAGACCAACCAGTACGCGTTCGGCGGCAGCGCCCGCGACGTCACCATCCGCTACCTGACCGTGCAGGGATTCGTCGCACCGCACGACGAGGGCGTGGTCAACCACGACTCGGCCGACGGCTGGGTGATCGAGCACGCCACGATCCAGCGCAACTCCGGCGCCGGACTGATGGCCGGTGCCCGCCAGAAGGTCCGCGACAGCTGCCTGCGCGGCAACGGCCAGTACGGCATGAACGCGTACAAGGCCGGCGACCCCCTCAAGGACCTGGTGGTCGAGGGCAACGAGATCACGGGCAACAACACCGGCGACTGGGAGCGGAAGCGGCCGGGCTGCGGCTGCACCGGCGGCATCAAGTTCTGGGCCGTCGACGGCGCCGACATACGCGGCAACTGGGTGCACGACAACCGCGGAGCCGGGTTGTGGGCGGACACCAACAACAACGACTTCCGCATCGAGAACAACGTGCTGGAGGACAACGACGGCGCCGCGCTGATGTACGAGACCAGCTACAACGCGGTCATCCGGCAGAACCTCATCCGGCGCAACAACTGGGTGGAGGGCCGCAGATACGCCGAACGCGGCGACAGCTTCCCGTTCGCGACGATCTACCTGTCCGAGTCCGGCGGCGAACCACGGATCCCGGCCCGTACGGACAAGATCGAGGTCTACCGGAACGTGCTGGAGAACAACTGGTCCGGGATCACCCTGTGGGAGAACGCCGACAGGTTCTGCAACAGCCCGGCCAACACCTCCTCCGGCGACTGCACGCTGCTGGTGCGGGACACCGACCGCTGCAAGAAGAAGGCGATCGCCGACGCACCCCTCTACGCCGACTGCCGGTGGAAGACCCAGCGGGTGGACATCCACGCCAACCGCTTCGTCCTGGACAAGTCCGTCGTCAAGTGCACGGTGAAGTGCGACCGCATGGCGGTGCTGTCCAACTACGGCACCTATCCGGACTGGTCGCCGTACAAGGGCGAGCGCGTGGCCGAGGCGATCACCCTCAAGCAGCACAACCGCTGGCACGACAACGTCTACCTCGGGTCATGGACGTTCGTCGCCCACGACCCCAGCCGGGTGCTCGACTTCGGGCAGTGGCAGGGCACGCCCTACCAGCAGGACGAGGGCAGCACCCTCGACCAACAGGCCGGTGGTTGAGATGGGCCAGGACCTGCGGCGCGGCGGCCCGCCGGGCGGAGCGGACACGGCGGGCACACCGCCGGGCGTCGAACAGCGCCCGGCCGGCCCCCCGAAGCTCGTCGGGATCGTCTGGGGTCTGCTGATCCTCAACACGCTCGGCTCCGCCGGCGCGAAGACCATCATCCCGCTGCCCCGTTCCCTCATCCAGCTGGTCACCATGGGCGCGCTGGTCGCCGCGTTCACCCTGGCGCTCGCGCTCAACCTCCGGCTGCGCATCCGGCCCAGCGCCTACGTGCTCCTGCTCACCCTGCTGCTGGTACCGAGCCTGATCTCCAGCCTGCAACTGGAGTCCGGGCTCGGCGCGCTCTTCCGCTGCACCCGGCTGGCGCTCTTCGTCGGCACGCTGTGGCTGCTCACCCGCTGGTGGGACGGCGGCCTGACGTTCGTCCGGCACCACATCCGGATGTACTTCGCGGTCCTCGGGTCGGTCGCCGCCGGCGCGATCGTCTCACCGGGCGCGGCCATGCCCGAGACCTACGGCGGACGCCTCGTCGGCGCGCTGTGGCCGCTCACCCCGCCGCAGATCGGCCAGTACGCCGCGGTGATCATCGGGCTCACCGTGCTGCTCCTGGTGGGCCGCAGGACCGACAGGGCCGGCGCGACGGTCGTCATCGTGCCCTCGCTCGTCCTGCTCGCGATGACCCACACCCGTACGGCCACGCTCGGCCTGATCATCGGGCTGGTGCTGGCGATCGGCTCGCTCATCCTGACCAGCGCCGCCGCCCGCCGCTTCTTCACCTGGACGGTGCTCGTCGCCGTGGTGGCCGCGGTGGGCTTCGCCTCCGCGCTGCGGGCATGGTTCCTGCGCGGACAGAGTCAGGAGAACCTCACCAGTCTCACCGGCCGGGCCAAGGTCTGGGACGCCCTGCTGGCCGCGCCCCGGACGACCGGGGAGAAGCTGTTCGGCATGGGCCTGGGCGACAAGTCGTTCGGCGGGCTGCCCATCGACAACAGCTGGCTGGCCGTCTACCACGAGCAGGGCTGGACCGGCGTCACCCTCGTGGCGGCGATCATCGTCGTGCTGGGCGGTGTCGCGCTGCTGCGGCCGCCGTCACTGCCGAGGGCCTGCGCGATCTTCCTGATCAGCTACTGCGGGATCGCCTCGTACACCGAGGCCGGTCTCGGCGACGCCTCGCCCTATCTGCTCCATCTGGCGCTGGCCGCCGCCCTGTTGGCTGCGCCCGCCCCGGCCACGCCCCTCGCGGCGCCCGCGGTTCCCCGACGACGTGTCCCGCGCTGGGCCCAGGACAGGAGGTGACCTCACCCATGCACGTCATCGTGGTGCACAACCGCTATTCCTCGGCGCAGCCGAGCGGGGAGAACAAGGTCGTGGACCAGGAGGTGGGGCTGCTGCGCGCAGCCGGCCACCGGGTCGAGATGTTCGAGCGGCGCAGCGACGACATTGCCGCCATGTCCCTGCCGGCCAAGGCCGCGGTACCGCTGCTCGTGCCGTGGAACCCGTCGGTCCGCTCGGAGCTGGCGACCCGCCTTCGCGCCGAGCGGCCGGACGTGGTCCACGTCCACAACGTCTTCCCGCTCCTGTCGCCCGCCGTACTGGCCGCCTGCGCCGACGCCGGTGTGCCCGTCGTCGCCACGCTGCACAACTACACGCAGGTCTGCCCGCCCGGCACGCTGCAGCGGGACGGCCGGCCGTGCACCGAGTGCGTCGGAAAGGCACCGCTGCCCGCGGTCCGGCACGGCTGCTACCGGAACTCCCGGCTGGCGACGGTGCCGCTCGCGCTCAGTCTGTCGGCCAACCGGCGGCGGTGGTGGTCCGGCGTGGACCGGTTCTTCTGCATCTCCGGGGCGCAGCGCGACGTCCTGGCGCGGTCCGGCATGCCGGCCGGGCGGCTGATGGTGAAGCACAACTTCGTGCCCGACCCGGACGACCGCCGATCGGGCGCCGGCGAGCATGTGCTCTATCTCGGCCGCCTCGCGGAGACCAAGGGCGTACGGCTGCTCATGGCCGCCTGGGACGAGATCGCGGCGGGCGGCGGGGTGGGCGTACCGCTCGTCATCGCCGGCTCGGGGCCGCTGGAGGAAGAGGTGACCGCCTGGGCGGCGGGCCGGGACGACGTGCGGTACGTCGGCCTGTACGACCCGGCGCAGTGCCGGCGGGCCATCGCGCGGTCGGTCGCCGTGGTCGCTCCCTCGACGTGGCTTGAGGCGTTCGGCCTGGTGGTCGTGGAGGCGATGGCGGCGGGGGTCCCGGTCGTCGCCGCGGGTCACGGCGCCTTCGTCGAACTCGTCGAGGACGGGGTGACCGGGCTGCTGCACGATCCGGGCGGGAGCGCCTCGCTCGCGTCCGGGCTGCGCCGGATCACGGCGGAGCCGGACCGCAACCGGGAGATGGGACAGGCGGCCCGGCGCCGTTACGAACAGGACTTCAGCCCGGCCGTCGGTCTTGAGCGCCTGGTGGACGGGTACCGCACCGCGATCGCGGCGCGGTCCGGCGGCGGGGACGGCCCGCCGCCGGCAGAGGACGGAAGCACCGGCTCGCGGGGGAGCACCCGCGCGAGCGGAAATGGGGGAAACAGATGACAGGATGCCGACTCTGCGGCTCGGCGGCGATGACCAGCGTCGTCGATCTCGGAGCGACACCGCCGTGCGAGAGTTTCCTCGCCGCGGACCAACTGGACCGGCCGGAGCCCGCGTACCCGCTGCATCTGCGGGTTTGCACCGCATGCTGGCTCGCGCAGATCCCTCCGCTGATCACGCCGGAGGAGACGTTCAAGGAGTACGCGTACTTCTCCTCGTTCTCGACCTCCTGGGTGGAGCACGCGCGCACCTTTGTCGCGGACGCCGTGCAGCGGGTGGGTCTGGGCCCCGACTCCTTCGTGGTCGAGGTCGCGAGCAACGACGGATACCTGCTGAAGCACGTGGTGGACCGGGGGATCCGCTGCCTCGGCATCGAGCCGTCGGTGAACGTCGGCGCCGCCGCACGTGAGGCGGGTGTGCCCACGCTCACGGAGTTCCTGTCCCCGGAGACCGGCGCCGCCGTCCGCGCCGAACACGGCCCGGCGAACCTGGTCGTGGCCAACAACGTGTACGCGCACATCCCCGACGTGGTCGGCTTCACCCAGGGGCTGCGCGCCCTGGTCGCCGACGACGGCTGGGTCTCCATCGAGGTGCAGCACCTGCTGACCCTGATCGAGGAGAACCAGTACGACACGATCTACCACGAGCACTTCCAGTACTACACGGTCGCGTCCGCCATCCGGGCCCTCGCGAGCGGCGGACTCACGCTCGTGGACGTCGAGTTGCTGCCCACCCACGGCGGCTCCATCCGGCTTCTGGCCCGCCCCGCCGAGGTGGCGGGCGAGCCCTCCCAGCGGGTGGCCGACGTGCTGGACCGGGAGAAGGCAGCCGGGCTGCAGGAACTGTCCGGGTACACCGAGTTCTCCGCCCGGGTGGCCAAGGTCCGCCGGGACCTCCTGAAGTTCCTCATCGAGGCGGCCGAACGCGGTGAGACCGTCGTCGGCTACGGCGCCCCCGGCAAGGGCAACACCCTGCTCAACCACTGCGGCATCCGCCCCGACCTGCTCGCGTACACGGTCGACCGCAACCCGTACAAGCACGGCAGGTTCACCCCCGGCACCCGCATCCCGATCCTGCCGCCCGAGCAGATAGCCGCCGACAAGCCGGACTACGTCCTCGTCCTCCCGTGGAACCTGCGGGCCGAACTGGTCGAGCAGCTGTCCTTCGTGCACGACTGGGGCGGCCGGCTGGTCTTCCCCATCCCGGAACTCAGCATTGTCGAGGGCCACGTCGTGAAGGAGATAGCAGCATGAAGGTCGTTCTGTTCTGCGGCGGTTACGGGCTCCGTATGCGCAACGGAGCCTCCGACGACACGCCCAAGCCGATGGCGATGGTCGGCCCGAGGCCGCTGATCTGGCATGTCATGCGCTACTACGCGTACTTCGGGCACACGGAGTTCATCCTGTGCCTCGGCTACGGCGCCCACCACATCAAGGACTTCTTCCTCAACTACGAGGAGACGACGTCCAACGACTTCGTCCTGCGCGGCGGGCGGACCGAGCTGCTGTCCACCGACATAGCCGACTGGACGATCACGTTCGCGCAGACCGGCATCGAGTCGCCGATCGGGGAGCGGCTGCGCCGGGTGCGGCACCACCTGGACGGCGACGAGATGTTCCTCGCCAACTACGCCGACGTACTCACCGACGCCCCGCTGCCCCAGATGATCGACCAGTTCGCCCGGCGCGACGCCGGCGCGTCGATGATGGTGGTGCCGCCGCAGTCCTCGTTCCACTGCGTGGACCTGGGCGAGGACGGACTGGTGGGCGGCATCACCGCGGTGAGTGACATGCCGCTGTGGGAGAACGGCGGCTACTTCGTGCTCCGCCAGGAGATCTTCGACCACATCCCGGAGGGCGGCGACCTCGTCGCCGACGGCTGCGGCCAACTGGCCAAGAAGGGCAGGCTGGTGGCGCACCAGCACCGCGGCTTCTGGAAGCCGACCGACACCGTCAAGGAGAAGGCCGCGCTCGACGAGGCCTACGCCCGGGGCGACCGCCCGTGGGCCGTGTGGGAACGCGACGGCGTGCCCGCGACAGGCAGCGACTACGCCGCCGGAGCCAGAGCGTGATCCGGCTCGGGGCCGGACCCCCGGAGCGGATCGTCGCGGTGGGCGCGCACTGCGACGACATCGCCATCGGCGCCGGCGGCACCCTGCTGACGATGTGCCTCGCACGGCCGGGCATACGAGTCGACGCCCTGGTCCTCTCCGGCGGCGGCAGCGACCGGGAGCAGGAGGAGCGGGCCGCGCTCGCCGCCTTCTGCCCGGGCGCCGACCTGCGGCTGACCGTCCTCAAGCTGGCGGACGGCAGGCTGCCGGCGCAGTGGGAGGAGGCCAAGGCCGCCGTCGAGGAGCTGCGCGCGCAGACCGAACCCGACCTCGTGCTCGCCCCGCGGACCGAGGACGCGCACCAGGACCACCGCGGCCTGGCGCGACTGATACCCACCGCGTTCCGCGACCACCTCGTGCTCGGCTACGAGATCGTCAAATGGGACGGCGACCTCGGCCGTCCGACGGCGTACCAGCCACTGTCGCCGGAGACCGCCGAACACAAGGTGCGGCTGCTGCAGGAGCACTACCCCTCGCAGCGGCACCGTCCCTGGTACGACCGGGAGGCATTCCTCGGTCTTGCACGGATCCGCGGCATCGAATGCCACGCGCGCTACGCCGAGGCGTTCGCCGTCACCAAACTCACGCTCGACCTGGGCACCTTCTCACTGGGGGAATGAACCTTGCGCGTACTGCTGACCGGACATCAGGGCTACCTGGGCACCGTGATGGCCCCGGTCCTCACGGCCGCCGGACACGAGGTCGTCGGTCTTGACTCCGGCCTGTTCGCCGACTGCGTCCTCGGGCCGCGGCCCGAGGACCCGCCGGGGACACGGGTGGACCTGCGGGACGTCACGGCCGAGCACGTGGCCGGGGTGGACGCCGTGATCCACCTGGCCGCGCTGTCCAACGACCCGCTGGGCTCGCTGGCACCCGACCTCACCTACGACATCAACCACCACGCCTCCGTACGGCTGGCCCGGCTCGCCCACGACGCCGGAGTACGGCGCTTCCTGTACGCGTCGACCTGCTCGGTGTACGGCGCCGCAGGCGGCGACGACCTGGTGACCGAGGACGCCCCGCTGCGCCCGGTGACGCCCTACGCGGAGTCCAAGGTGCGGGTGGAGGACGACCTGCACGCCCTCGCGGACGGCGACTTCAGCCCGGTGTTCATGCGCAACGCCACCGCCTTCGGCTACTCGCCGCGGCTGCGCGCCGACATCGTGCTGAACAACCTGGTGGGCCATGCCCTCCTGTCCGGCGAGGTCCTCGTGCTCTCCGACGGCACGCCCTGGCGCCCGCTGGTGCACGCCGCCGACATCGCCCGGGCCTTCACGGCCGCGCTCACCGCACCCCGGGAAGCGGTGCACGACCGGGCGTTCAACATCGGCAGCGAGACCAACAACGTCACGGTCGCCGAGATCGCCGAGCAGGTCGCCGAGGCCGTGTCCGGCGCGAAGGTGCGGATCACCGGCGAGAACGGCGCCGACCCGCGGTCGTACCGGGTGGACTTCTCCCGGTTCCGCGCCGCGATCCCCGGCTTCGACTGCGAGTGGACGGTTCTGCGGGGCGCCCTCGAACTCGCCGACGCCTACCGCGAGCACGGGCTCACACGGGAGGACTTCGAGCAGCGCTTCACCCGCCTCGCCGTGCTGCGCGCGGCGTCCGAGAACGGCGCCGTGGACGACACCCTGCGGTGGCGCCGATGACCACGCCCGGCGAGCGGCCGACGACCACGCCCGGTGAGCGGATGCACGCGCTGGTGGAGCGGCTGTACCCGCTGTGCCGGAGCATCACCGGCGACGGGGTGCGCGCCACCCTGGACATCGTCGGCGAGTACCTCCCGCTGCGGGTGCACGAGGTACCGACCGGGACGCAGGTGCTCGACTGGACGATTCCTCAGGAGTGGAACATCCGGGACGCCTACATAGCCGACGCCGAGGGCAACCGGGTCGTCGACTTCGCCGCGTCCAGCCTGCACGTGCTCGGCTACAGCGTGCCGGTGGCGAGGACCATGCCGCTGTCCGAGCTGCGCGAGCACCTGTACACGCTGCCGGACCAGCCGACCTGGGTCCCGTACCGCACGAGCTACTACGAGCCGAAGTGGGGCTTCTGCCTGGCCCAGGAGACCCTGGACGCGCTGCCCGACGGCGACTACGAGGTACGCGTCGACTCCACGCTCGCCGACGGGCACCTCACCTACGCCGAGCACGTGGTCCCCGGACAGGTCTCCGACGAGGTGATCGTCTCCTGCCACGTCTGCCACCCGTCGCTGGCCAACGACAACCTGGCCGGCATCGCGGTGGCGACGTTCCTGGCGCAACGGCTGGCCGAGGAAACGCCGTACTACACCTACCGGTTCGTCTTCGCGCCCGGCACCATCGGGGCGATCACCTGGCTGGCCCGCAACGCCGAGCGGGTGGAGCGGGTCAAGCACGGCCTCGTGCTGGCCTGCGCGGGCGACCGGGGCCAACTGAACTACAAGCGGAGCAGGCGCGGCGACGCGGAGATCGACCGCGTCATCCAGCACGTGCTGACCGCCTCCGAACGCCCGCACCGGGTGACGGAGTTCACCCCGTACGGCTACGACGAGCGGCAGTACTGCTCACCCGGGTTCAACCTCGGCGTGGGCTCGCTCACCCGGACCCCGTACGCCGGCTACCCCGAGTACCACACCTCGGCGGACAACCCGGACTTCGTCTCCCCGGAGGCGATGGCGGACACCCTCGCCGTCTGCCGCGAGACGTTCGCCGTGCTGGACCGCAACCGGCGGTACAACAACCTCAGCCCGTACGGCGAACCACAGCTGGGGCGGCGCGGGTTGTACGAGTCGCTCGGCGGCCGCAGCGACGCCAAGCAGGCCCAGATGGCCATGCTCTGGGTGCTCAACCTGTCCGACGGCGAGCACAGTCTGCTGGACGTCGCCGAGCGGTCGGGGCTGCCGTTCGACACCGTCGCCGTCGCGGCCGACGCCCTGCACGGCGCCGGGCTGATCAAGGCATGACGCCGATGACCACCGAGGGGGACAGGACGCCGACACCGGCGGACGGGGCGGGCCCCGCCCGGCGGACCGCCAAGCGGGCCCTGGTCGGCCGGCTGTCCTGGGGACTGGCCGACCAGGCGGCCTCCAGCATGACCAACTTCGCGGTGGGCATCTACGTGGCTCGCTCGCTGGGCCTGTCGGCGTTCGGCGTGTTCAGCCTGGCCTGGCTGACCTACGGCGTGGTGCTCAACGTCTCCCGCGGGCTGGCCACCGACCCCCTCGTGGTGCGCTTCAGCGGCGTACCGACCGCGTCCTGGCGAGCGGCGTCGGCCCGGTCGTCGGGTGCCGCACTCGGCGTCGGTGCCGCGCTCGGAGCGGTGTGCCTGCTGGTCGGACTGGGCCTCGGCGGCCGGGTGGGACCCGCGTTCGTCTGCCTCGGCGCCGTCCTGCCGGCGCTGCTCCTCCAGGACGCCTGGCGGTTCGCCTTCTTCGCCGCGGGCGATGGACGTAAGGCGTTCCTCAACGACCTCGTGTGGGGCGTGGCGCTCGTCCCGGCGATGCTGGTGGCGGCCCGTGTGGACACCGTGGCCGCCTTCGTCCTCGCCTGGGGCGTGTCCGCCGCGGTGGCCGCGGTCTACGGCTGCTTCCAGTCCGGCATCCGACCCCGGCTGACCCAGGCGCGCGGCTGGCTGCGCGAACAGCGCGACCTCGGCTACCGCTACCTGGTCGAGAACGTCAGCCTCAGCGGCGCGAGCCAACTGCGGGCGTACGGACTCGGTGTGATCGTCGGCGTCGGCGCGGTGGGCGCGGTCCGGGGCGCGGAACTCCTCCTCGGCCCGTTCCTCGCCCTGCTGATGGGCCTCTCGCTCGTCACCGTCGCGGAGGCGGCCCGCGTACTGCGGCAGGCACCGCACCGACTGGGCAAGTTCTGCCTCTACCTCGGCGGCGGCCAGGCCGCCGCCGCGCTGCTCTGGGGCGCGGCACTCCTGCTGATGCCGGACCGGGCGGGCGAGTTCGTACTCGGCGACGTCTGGAACTCCGCCTCGCAGCTCATCGTGCCCGCCACGCTCGGCGTCGCGGGCGCCGGACTCGGCAGCGGCGCGGCGGCCGGACTGCGCGCGCTCGCCGCCGCCAGGCGCAGCCTGCGCTGCCAACTGTTCGCCTCCGCCTGCTACGTCGGCGGCGGCCTCGGCGGTGCCGCCGTGGCCGGCACGGTCGGCTCGGCCTGGGGTGTCGCCGCCGCGACCGTCTGCGCCTCGGCCGTGTGGTGGCTGCAACTGCGGTCCGCCCTGCGCGAGCACCACCACAACTCCGTTCCCGAAGTGAGGACTTCATGACCGCCCAACCCAGGCTGAGCATCGGCCTGCCCGTCTACAACGGCGAGGAATACCTCGCCGAGTCGCTCGACGCCCTGCTCGGCCAGACGTACGAGGACTTCGAGCTGGTCATCTCCGACAACGCCTCGGCCGACGGGACCCAGGACATCTGCCGCCGGTACGCCGCGAAGGACTCACGCATCCGGTACATCCGGCTGCCCCGGAACATCGGCGCCGCGCCGAACCACAACTACGTGTTCACCGAGTGCCGCGGCGAACTGTTCAAGTGGGCCTCACACGACGACCTGTACGCCCGCGACCTGCTGCGGGCCTGCGTCGAGACCCTGGACGAGCGGCCCGACGTGGTCCTCGCGCACAGCGGCCAGGCGGTCATCGACGGCGACGGGCAGGTGAAGGTCCCCTACGAGTACGGGCTCGCCACCGACTCGCCGCACGCGCCCGAGCGCTTCCGCAGCCTGCTGTTCGAGCCCGGTGGCGACGACTTCTACGGGGTGATGCGCGCCGACATGCTGCGCCGGGTGAAGCCGCACGACAGCTACCACCACGCGGACCGCACGTTCGTCGCCGAGATCACCCTGCACGGGCCCTTCCACCAAGTGCCGGAGCTGCTGTACTTCCGCCGCGACCACCCCACCCGGGCCGAGCGGGCGAACCCCTCCAAGCGCTCCCGCTGCGTCAACCTCGACCCGCGCCGGGCGGGCCTCCTGCACCCGACGCCCCGGCTGCTCGCCGAGTACGTCTGGGGCTTCGCCTCGGCGATCCGGCGGGCGCCGCTGTCCCCGGCCGACCGGCGCGCCTGCTACCGCCACCTCGCCTCGTGGATGACCAGCCGGGTCCGGCCGGGTGCCGGCGAGCGGGTCGAGGACCGCGCCCCGGTCGACCCGGCCCGGCTGACCGTCTCCGTCGACGCACTCGTCGCCGGACGCGAGGGCAGGCAGGCATGAAGCCCGGGGGCGGAACCAGGGTGCGTGGGGGCGAAACCCCGGTGCGCGTAGGGGTGTTCGGCCTGCTCGGCTCCGGCAACCTCGGCAACGACGGATCGCTGGAGGCCGTGCTCGGATACCTCCGCGCCGACCACCCGGACGCGGCCGTCGACGCGCTGTGCGGCGGCCCCGAGGTCGTCGCCACCAGATACCGGATCCCCGCGACACGACTGCACTGGTACCGGGGGGAGTACCGGACCGCGTCACGCCTGGGCGCGATCGTGGGGAAAGGGCTCGGCAAATTCGTCGACGTCTTCCGCACCGCCGCCTGGGTGCGCCGGCACGACGTGGTGATCGTGCCGGGCATGGGAGTCCTGGAGGCCACGCTGCCGCTGCGCCCCTGGGGCTTCCCGTACTCGCTGTTCCTGCTCTGCGCGAGCGGCCGGCTGTTCGGCACCCGGGTCGCGCTGGTCGGCGTCGGCGCCGCCCCGATCGGTGACCGGCCGACCCGGGCCCTGGTGTGCTGGTCGGCCCGGCTGGCCGCCTACCGGTCGTACCGGGACGCCCAGTCCCGCGACGCACTCCAGGGGATGGGCGTCGACACCGCACGCGACGAGGTCCACCCGGACCTCGCGTTCGCCCTGCCGACGCCGGGGGAGAGCGCGCCCGCGGAGTCGGCTCTCGGCTCACCGGGGCCGGTATGCGTCGGCGTCATGGACTTCCACGGAGGCAACGACGACCGCGCCCGCGCGGAGGAGATCCACCGCCGCTACCTCGAAGGGACGACCCGTTTCGTCCGCGCGCTGGCCGAGGAAGGCAGGCCCGTACGGCTGCTCACCGGCGACGAGTGCGACGCGACGGTGGTCGCCGCGATCCTCGACGCGGTGGACTCGCCGCTGGTCACCGCCGCCGAGACGGCCTCCCTGGCCGACCTGATGAAGGAGACGGCCGCCGCCGACACCGTGGTGGCTACCCGCTACCACAACCTGATCTGCGCGCTGAAGGTCGGCACACCGACGCTCGCACTCAGCTACGCGGCGAAGAGCGACGCGCTCATGGCCCAGATGGGACTGGACGCGTACTGCCACCCGGCGCGCGAGGTCGACGCCGACCGACTGCTTGAGCAGTTCCGGGAGCTGGAGCAGAGGTCGGCGGAGCTGCGACGCACCCTTACGGAGCGGAACCTGGCCGCCACTCGGCGCCTGGAACACCAGTTCACGGCCTTGACCGCGGCCGTGTTCCCGGCGACCGACCGCACCCGAGCCCAAGTCCAAGCCCACACCGATGCCAACGCCAACGCCCACGCCTTGCGGGAGATTCCATGAAAGCGACCGAAGTCCCGGAGATCGCGGGCGCGTACCTGTTCGAGCCGACGCCCCACGCCGACGAACGCGGCTTCTTCAGCCGCACCTTCGACGCCGACGTGGTCCGCTCGGTGGGCCTCGACCCGCACGCCTTCATCCAGGACAGCGTGTCCCGCTCGGCGCGGGGCGTGCTGCGCGGCCTGCACCTGCGCTCCGGCGCCGGTGAGGCCAAGCTCGTGCGGTGCTCGTACGGGAAGATCTTCGACGTCGTCGTGGACCTGCGGACGGACTCGCCGACCTACCGCAACCGGGCCTTCTTCGAGCTGTCCGACGAGACGCAGACGACCCTCTACATCCCGGCGGGGTGCGCGCACGGCTTCCAGGCGCTGACCGGGCCGGCCGACACCTCGTACCGGATCGACCGCCCGCACGATCCGGCCGAGGACGTGACGATCGCCTTCGACGACCCGGAACTCGCCATTCCCTGGCCGCTGCCGGCCACCTCGATGTCCGACCGGGACCGGAAGGCGCCGAGCCTCGCCGAGGCACTGGCGCAGAGAGAGAGCTGAAGCCACCGTGGACCCCGAAGCCACCGAAGCCACCGAAGCCACCGAATCCATTGAGGAATTCACCCTGCCCCGGTCCCGGCTGGCCAACGAGCGGCTGCACGCCCTGATCCCCGGCGGCACGCACACCTACGCCAAGGGCGACGACCAGTACCCCGAGAACCTGGCCCCGGTCATCAGCCACGGCCGCGGTGCCCATGTGTGGGACCTCGACGGCAACCGCTACATCGAGTACGGCTCCGGTCTGCGGTCGGTCAGCCTCGGCCACGCCCACCCCCGCGTGATCGAGGCGGTACGGCGCGAACTCGACCGCGGCAGCAACTTCGTCCGGCCCTCCGTCGTGGAGGTCGAGGCCGCGGAACGTTTCCTGGCCACCGTGCCGACCGCCGAGATGGTGAAGTTCGCGAAGAACGGCTCCGACGCCACCACCGCCGCGGTACGCCTCGCCCGAGCCGTCACCGGCCGACCGCGGGTGGCCATCTGCGGCGACCATCCGTTCTTCTCCGTCGACGACTGGTTCATCGGTACGACGCCGATGTCCGCCGGCATTCCGGCGGCGACCACCGAGCTCACGGTGTCGTTCCCCTACGGCGACCTGGCCGCCACGGAGGCGCTGCTGACCCGGTACGAGGACGAGGTCGCCTGCCTGATCCTCGAACCCGCCGGCCACACCGAGCCCCCGCCCGGATACCTCGCCGGCCTGCGCGAACTGGCCGACCGGCACGGCTGTGTACTGATCTTCGACGAGATGATCACCGGCCTGCGCTGGTCCGAGGCGGGCGCCCAGGGCCTGTACGGAGTCACCCCTGACCTCTCCACGTTCGGCAAGGCGCTCGGCAACGGGTTCGCCGTCTCCGCGCTGGCCGGGCGCCGCGACCTGATGGAGCGGGGCGGGCTGCGCCACTCCGGCGAGCGGGTGTTCCTGCTGTCCACCACGCACGGTGCGGAGACGCACTCCCTGGCCGCCGCGATGGCCGTGCTCACCACCTACGCCGAGGAGGGCATCACCGCGCGGCTGCACGCACTCGGCGAGCGGCTGGCCGCCGGTGTCCGCGAGGCCGCGGCCGGCATGGGCGTCGGCGACCACGTCGTCGTCCGGGGCCGGGCCAGCAACCTGGTCTTCGCCACCCTCGACGAGAAGGGTCAGCCGTCGCAGGCGTACCGCACGCTGTTCCTGTCCCGGCTCCTCGCGGGCGGGGTGCTCGCCCCGTCGTTCGTGGTGAGCAGCGCGCTCGACGACGCCGACATCGAGCACACCGTCGACGTGGTGGCCCAGGCATGCGCGGTGTACCGGAAGGCGCTGGACGCCGGTGACCCCACGCCGTGGCTGGGTGGGCGCCCGGTGAAGCCGGTGTTCCGCCGCACGGCGTGACGCGAGGTCAGCGGTCTCGGGACTGACCGGCGTCGGCCGTCCGGCCGGACGGCCGACGCCGGTCAGCGGCCCCGTCGACCAGCCACGCGGTCGCCGGGACCACCACCAGCGCGGTGCACCAGCCGCCGAGGACGTCGGTCGGGTAGTGCGCGCCCAGAGCGACCTGCGCCCAGCCCATGGCGGCGCCGGCGACCAGCGCCGCGGCGAGCACGAGCAACGTGCCGGCCGCCCTGCCGAGGCCGAGCCGGTCGGCCGCGAACATCGCCGCCATGAGGGCGAGCGCGGTGAGGAAGGCGGTGTGCCCGCTCGGGTAGGACAGGTTGTCGGGGCCGTGGATGGTGCGCCCCACCAGGGACTTGAGCAGCGTGGCCGTCACGACGGTGATGCCGACCCCGGCGACGAGAAGCACGGCCGCGCGAGGCCGTCGGAGCAGCAGGCAGACCGTCACGGCGGCCAGGACCAGCGCCGCCGCGCCCGTGGGCTCCCCGAGGAAGTCCACGGCCAGGGCGACGGGCCGCCACGGAGGCCGCACGCTGTCCGCCGTCGGCTCGACGAACCACCGGTCCACCGTGCCGGGTTGGCTGTGACCGGCGTACAGCACCCCGAGCGCGACCACGACGAGGGCGGCGAGGGCCGCGATCACCCCGAGCGGGACGCGCAGCGACGGGGGCAGCACATCGGGCGCCGGGCGGGTATCGGTCTCTGAGGCCACCCTTGCCACCCTAGCCAACAGGCGGTCGCGGCAAACCGCCGAGTTGACCTGCTGATCCCCGCGACAGGGACAGGCAGCGGATCTGCCCGTGCCCCCGCCCCCGGACACAGACACGGGCACGGGCACGCAGCCTGGGCCGCTGCCGTGATGTACCGGCCGAGTTCCGGCGGATCCGTCGAAGACACCGGTGATGTCACCGATGCCGTAGAGGCTGAGCGGTCCTATGGTGTGGCTGCTTCAAGCGGCACGGGCTCCCGCGGCCCGGTCGCATGTCGTCCCACCCGGTCCAACGCGCACGCAGGACCGTGCACCACCAATGCGACAGCCGAGACAACCTCGTTGCTTCCGTGACGTGACACCACATCCTCCGACTCACGTCGGGCACGGACGGACGGACGGGCGGGCCGGGGCTCGACCAGCCCCGCGCACGCCCGACCAGCCATGAGCAGGGCACGCACCACCGGAGTCACCGCTCCCGTGTCACCCACGGAACCTGGTGAAAGGACCGATCGTGCAAGCATCCCCCACACCCACCTCCAGACCCACACCCGCTCCCTCCCCGGAGAGTTCGCCGCGCCTGCGCCGACCGCGCGGCCGACTCGTCTCGCTGCTGACCACGGCCGCCGTACTCGCCGGTCTGACCACGTCCTTGACCGGTGTCGCGGACGCCGCGGACAACCCCTACGAGCGCGGCCCGGCGCCGACCATCGCCAGCATCGAGGCCGCGCGAGGCTCGTACGCCGTCTCGCAGACGACCGTGTCGCGGGCCGGTGCGACCGGCTTCGGCGGCGGCACCGTCTACTACCCGACCAGCACCAGCGACGGCACGTTCGGAGCGGTGGCCATCTCGCCAGGATTCACCGCCTCCCAGTCGTCGGTCTCGTGGCTGGGCCCCCGACTGGCCTCCCAGGGCTTCGTCGTGATCACCATCGACACCCTCAGCACCCTCGACCAGCCGGCCGCCCGCGGTGACCAACTGCTGGCGGCGCTGGACTACTTGACGCGGACCAGTACCGTCCGCACCCGGATCGACAGCACCCGGCTCGGTGTCATGGGGCACTCCATGGGCGGCGGTGGTTCGCTCGAAGCGTCCAAGGACCGGCCGTCATTGCAGGCCGCGATCCCGCTCACCCCCTGGAACACGGACAAGACCTGGCCGGAGGTCCAGACGCCCACCCTGATCGTCGGAGCGGACGGTGACACGGTCGCCCCGGTCTCCTCGCACGCCGAACCCTTCTACACCAGCCTGCCGTCCGCCCTCGACCGCGCCTACCTGGAGCTGAACAACGCCTCACACTCCGCCCCGACCTCGTCGAACACCACGGTCGCGAAGTACAGCATTTCCTGGCTGAAGCGGTTCATCGACAACGACACCCGCTACGAACAGTTCCTGTGCCCGCTGCCCGCGGCGAGCACCACCATCGAGGAGTACCGCGGCAACTGCCCGCACACCGGCTGAGCCGACCACGACCTGTCCGCCGACCCGCCCAGCGGGCCGGCGGACAGCCCGTGCCGCGCGCCCGATCCGTACTCGCCCGATCCGAGGGCTAGTTCTCCAGTCGGACCGGCATCAGGAGCGAGAATGCGCCCTCGTCATCGGGCCGACGGACCGCGAGCGGCGCGGTGGGCGCCCCCAGCTCCACGACCAGCTCGTCCCGGGCCCCGGCGGTGAGCGCGTGCAGCAGGAACTCGCGGTTGACGCCGACGTTGTCCGGATCGTCGTCACCTTCGTCGCACACGACCACGGTGCCGCCGTCCGTCACCCGGAGCACACTGAGATCGTGGGGCTCGCTGCCCGGCTCAGTGGTCTCGCTCGTACGGACAGGGCCGTTCTCCAGCGCCGCGCGGAAGGCCGCCGAATCGATGTGGGCCCGGCGACCGGCCGGGAGGTGCATGAGGCGACGGTAGTCGGGGAACTCATGGTCGAGGCTCCGGCCGGCCGTCTGCCGGTCCCCGGCCTCAAGCGTGACGCGGTCACCGTCCACCGTGAGCCGGACGGGTTCGTCGCCGGTCGACAGCGCCCGCATCGCGTCGACGAGCGGAAGAGGCACGAGCACCTGGGCCCGAGGCCCGCCGTGCCCGGTGACACGGGCTCGCGCGACAGCCATCCGATAGCGATCGGTGGCCACCACGCGAAGTTCTTCTCCTTCGATGTCGAACAGGACGCCGCCGAGCATCGGCAGCTCCGGGTCGGTGCCGGCCGCGAAACGGACCGCGTCCAGCGCCGTGGCAAAGTCGGGCGCGGCGACGGACACCCGGGTGGCAGCGGTGGCGGTGCGGAGCGAAGTCATGGGTTTCTCCCTGCGGTCGAGTAGAGCTCGGAGCGTGGAGAACTCACCGCGGGCATCGGACAACCCCAGTTCGAGGCGGCGCAGGTGAGCCTCAAGGAGACCTCGCACCAGGCCCGTGTCGGCGCCGGCCCAGCCCGCCAGGACGAGCCGGATGTCCGCCAAAGGCATGCCCGCCCGCCGCAGCCGCGCCAGCAAACGGGCCTCCTCCAACTGCCCCGGCTCGTACCAGCGATACCCACTGACGGGGTCCACCCAGGCCGGGACCAACACACCGGCACGGTCGTAGAACCGCAACGCACTCACGCCCAGCCCACCCTCCCGGGCCATCTCCCCGATACTGCGCATCTCGTTCTCCACACCCGGGACCCTGGTCCCTCGACATGGTCGAGGGTCAACCTCGGCCATGGTCCTCTCCGAATGGCGACGAAGAACAAGTCGGCTGCGAGCGGGACTTACGGTCGGCGGTCACTCAGCCTTCCTCATCGGCTCCCTTCTCGTCCGTGCGCAGCCGACGCGCTCGCTCGGCGATCCCGCTGGAGAGCTTGTCCCTGACCGAGCCGGCCCGGTCGAGGGTCTCGTTGCCGAGGCTTCTCGCGGCACCGACGCCCCTCGCTCCCGTCTCCAGTGCCTTGTCCCTCGCCTCCGCGGCCGCGTCCACCCACCGCCTCGCCTCCGACGACCGGCGACCGGACTCGATCCCGAGCCGCTCGTGGAAGTCATGCACGCCGGCCGCGACCTGGTTGCTCGACCGGACCACAGCCGGGGACCTGGTCGGATGCAGCAGCACCTTCGTGTTGGCCGTGCCGGCCACCGCGTTCATCCTGGCCACCAGACGCTCGGTGCTCCGCGAGATGTGCTCCAGCCGGTTCTCCCGGGCGGCCTTCAACCCGAGCCGATGCCCGTCCAGCTCTTCCGGAGACGTGTCCAGTACCCGGTCGAGTTCGAGTACGGCGATCGCGTCCTGCAGTTGGAAGCAGCGAGCCAGAACAGCGAGCCACTCCTGAACCGCGGACTCGGCCTTCCTGGCTGTCGTGGCGAGATCCCCTATTCTGCTCTTGCGCTCCATCTCCTCCGCGAGGGCGTCGAGTTGCCGCAACGCGTACGCCTGGGTCTCCGCGATCGTCGTCGGCGCGGTCTGCACCTTGGACCACGTGACCTCGTCGACCCTGCCCCGCTTCTCCCGGACGGTCATGGACTCTTCGAGGACGTAGCCCACTCCGATCATGCGGGCCAGCACACCGTCCTTCTGGGCGCGCAGCACGTCGTCGACCTTCGCGTCGATCGTGGCGAGGTAGTCGGTGATCTCGTCCATGGTCTGCTGCATGGCAACCTGCGACATGAGCTTCGCGGCATTGGCGAGAACAGCCGGGTTGGTCAGGAACGACCTGGGCCGCTTCACGAACTCGACGAAATTCCTGATCTGGCCCTTCTGCCCCTTCACCACACCTGTGCTCAGGCCCGTCTTCGCGTTCTCCCTCAGCCCGTACTTCTTGACGCGCTGTGCCGACTCCCGTGTCAGCTTCACCCATCGACCGGATTCGGCGGCGATGTCCGAACCGGCCTGCACGGCCGCGGCGCCGGTACCGAGGACGGACCTGAGCCGTGGTCCGAGGTCCTTCGACGCGAGTCCCTCCGAGGTGAGGAAGTGTTCGACATCGGCCGCGTTCCCGATCACCGCCAGTCCGTCACCGTCACTGATGAGCTGTATCTCGTTGTCCATCGTCGTCCGCTCCTGAAGTGGCTCGTCACAGTTGTCGGCGGCTGGGCCGCGATGCCCGGCAGGGCTTCAATCCCGCTGTGCGCGATCCAGCCCCACCCCTACGAACCAGTCCAGGACCTCGCGGATCTCGTCGCCGTGCCGGGCGAAGACGCTCAGAGAGAAGGACGGACGCAACGCCAGCTTCGCCTCGGGGAGTTCGATGCCGTCGATCTTGTTCAGGCGGTTCAGGAGCTCCCGGCGCCGCTCCGTGTCGTCGAAGGGACTGCGGGTCTTCAGATACTGGAAGACCACCTCGACCGTCCCGCTGACGGGGTAGATCCCGACGGGCCACATCAGGCGCGGCCGACGGTCGGCCCCCAGATCGAGTGTCGGGAAGCAACTCGTCTCCTCGTACCGGCCGTAGGTCACATGGCCTCCCCGGCGGCGCCAGAAGTCGAGGGCCGCCACGACCCCGGCGTACGCGTCCGGCCAGTTCTCCCGCAGCTGCCCACGGAACCGCTCGGCCTTCGCCTCGTCCTCCCCCTCGGGGAGCGGGTCGTGGGCGGTGGGCTGCGACATGTCCCTGCCCAGCAAGGTGGCCAGTTCGGCCGCTGACAGACGCTGGGAGGGCTGAGCCCGTTGCAGGGAGTCGAAGCGCACGCCCTCGCTCTGCAGCATCTCCTGCGGTGGTGGCCGGTCGACGCCCTCCGCCCAGCGGAAGGACGGGGAGATCCGGCCCTCCACGGTGAGCACGCGATAGGCGCCGATGACCGTCGGATTGGCGGCCAAATACATCCCGACGGGCACCGGGTGGCTGCCGATCAACTCGGCGACATCTCCGTACGTCGTCCAGGTGCCGGTCGGCATGGCCACCAGCGCGGCACGCAGTTCGGCCCAGCCGGGAGACTCCTCACCGGCCGTCTTGACCCCGCCGATCGGGCCGGGCCACAGCTCGACGGCACGGTCTGCCAGCCGGTCGGCACGCTCCAGGATCTCGGCCTTGCCCCAGCGCTCCGCCGAGGCGATCTCCAGATTCATCCGAAGGGCACTGGCGTCGAGGATCTGCTGCTTGCGCTCGAAGGGGTGATTGGAGAGCTTGGCGTTGTCACCGGTCAGCGTGAGGTTGCCGAGGGTGTGCACCAGCAGGTCGTGCAGTTCCTGCGGCGTCTGGTTCGACTCCGTCTCCTGGGCGAGCAGGTCGAACCACGCGGGAGCGGGACGCTGCGGCAGGACGTGCTCCACGGTGAGGGACGCCTTGGCGAAGTCCACGGGCTCGGAGGAACGGTAGCTCTCCTCCAGACGGCGCAGGACGTAGCTGCGCTGGGGTGGGCGGCCGGACCAGTAGAAGGGTTTGGCACGGACCGCCCCGCGCAGGTCCTCGTCGCTCGGCCAGCGCCGGCGCCGGCCGGACAGGAACCGTCGCACCGCCTCGGCGGCCGGCCGGTCCGTCTCCAGTTCCTTCGGCGCCTCCATGAAGATGCGGTTGAGATTGGTGGTCGGCGTCTGACAGATCAGGCGCCGTACGAGGTAGGACTCGACGTAGCCCAGCGCCTGGGCGGCGTCCTCCGGTGTCGTCCTGCCGGCGTCGAGCAGGTCCAGCAGATGCAGTGTGAGCGGGTAGTGCGTCTGACCGCCCCAGGCCGCCAGACGTTCCAGGGCCGCGCGGAGAGCGGACGACCGCTCGCGTGCCGGGTCGATGATCCGCCGGAATCGTCGGGCGCGCTCGGCGAGTTGCTCGATCTCGCGTTGCAGCGCGGCCTCGTCGCCTGCCAGCGGCTGGAGCCGTTTCTGCTGCTCGCGGTAGATCTCGCTCTGCTTGGTCTTGTAGTGGCCGCGCACGACCAGGTCGAGCCAGACGAGCAGTTCGAGGTTCTTCGGGCCGAGGCTCTGCTGCATGGGCAGCCACAGTTCCTCGTAGATCCGCTCGCCGCGCTTGGGCAGCAACATGAACACGTGGTTGCGCAACAGGTCGCTCTGGCTGAGACCGACACCCGTGTTGTTGATCGACTCGAAGATCCGGTACACGTTGTCACCCGGCTCCGCGGTGATCTCCACGATGGAGAGCAGGTCCTTGAGCACGGTCTCGACCGTGGCGGCCCACCGCTCGTCGCCCGACTCGTGGCCCTCGGCCAGCGCGCCGAGGAAGAAGCGGTAGGCAGCCCCTACGTTGTCGCTCCCGCCCGCCTCGGCCCGGGACCGGACACAGGAGATGTACGCCTCCCGGTCGGCCTGCGTGGGCAGCAGCCGGTAGTGGTCCGGACCCTCGTGGAACTCGTTGACCAAGGTCTGGCGATGAACCCGGTCCGCGCCTCGCGCGTCGCCTGTCTCCTTCAGGTGGTCGCGCAGCGCGATGAAGGCCAGCATCAGCGTGGTCAGGCGCTGTTGTCCGTCCACCACCAGCCATCTCTGCACTCCGCCGGCCTGGATCTGGCCCGGTGCGAGCACCACCGAGCCGAGGAAGTGCGGCGCCGTCGGATCGCCCGCCAGGTGCTGGTCGACGAGTTCACCGATGTCCTCCCAGAGCTGTCGCAGCTGTTCCCCGCCCCAGCTGTACGTGCGCTGGTAGAGCGGCACTTGGAACTGCTTGTCCCCTTGGACGAGCTTGAGGAAGGTGATCTCCTGGGCGCGCATGTGCGTCCTTTTCCCTAGCGGCTTCTGTCGGTCCGGATGCACAGGACCGGTCCGTCCACGTGTCAGGTGCGTGCGTCTCGGGCCACGGGTGTCAGGTCCTCGTCCACGGGCCCCCGGCCGCGGGATCGGCGTCCGCCGAATCTATGCCTTTTCAGACGCCGTTGTCCGGCGATCAGCAGTGCGTACGGCCTGCGGGCGCCGCGCACCTGCGGAAAACGGGGGACACCGCCGGACCCGGTCGCTGTGAGTCCTGAAACACCTGGGGACAGCTGCCCGGACGCGCGAAGCGTTGTACGCTCCGAGGACCGCCCTTGACCTGCGATGAGCAGGCAGGGAGCCGCTAGAACGGGAGTCTTTTCGTGTTCCGTACCATGTTCAAGTCCAAGATCCACCGAGCCACCGTCACCCAGGCCGACCTGCACTACGTCGGCTCCGTGACCATCGATGCCGACCTTCTGGACGCCGCCGACCTGCTGCCCGGTGAGCTGGTCCACATCGTCGACATCACGAACGGCGCCCGCCTGGAGACGTACGTCATCGAGGGGGAGCGCGGGTCGGGTGTCATCGGCATCAACGGCGCGGCGGCCCACCTCGTGCACCCCGGGGATCTGGTGATCCTCATCAGTTACGCGCAGGTCTCCGACGCCGAGGCCCGTGCGCTGGAGCCGAGGGTCGTCCACGTGGACGGCGACAACCGGATCGTGACACTCGGTACGGACCCGTCCGAGCCGGTGCCGGGCTCGGACCAGGAGCGCAGCCCGCAGTCCGCCTCCGCCTGACCTGCACCCCACGAGGCCTGTAAGCCCCATATGTCCCACGAGGAGAGTTCATGAGTGAGATCACGATCCGTGACGACCGGGCGCGCGGCCTCCTGGAGGCGTACTCCGGTGACGAAGTGGCGGGTCGCATCCAGTACTTCGTCCTCGAAAGCCCCGGCCGCGCCCTCGTCCCGGTCCACACCGTCGTGGAGCCCGCCCATGAGGGCAAGGGCATCGCGGGCTCCCTCGCCCGTGAGCTGTACGCGATCTCCGCCCGCGAGGGCGTGCCGGTCGCGCCGCTGTGCCCGTACGTCGTGAAGTGGGCCGAGCGGCACCCCGCGGAGGCGCCGGTCGCGGACCCCGCCTTGCTGGACGCGGCGAAGGCGTGGCTTGAGGCGCACCCCGGCCGGTTCTGAGCGACCCGCTCGCCGGGGGCGGTTCCCGTGGTGCGGGCCGGTGGTGGCCGGTCGCGCCCCGCGGCGGGAGCCGCGCGATGTCACAGGCCCGCGCCCCTGACGGGGCCACATGGGCCCCATTCGCCCCGCGCGGGAGTGAGTGGGTGCGCGGAGCACGGGTAGGCGTGGGAGAAGTCCAGAGCCGACGTTCCCTCTGGCTGGAGGACATGATGACGCAACCGTTCCCCGATCCCGTGCATCCGGACCCCGTGCCGGCACCGGGCCCGGATCGACCGCAGCCCTTCCCGGACCCGGACCCGGTACCGACCCCGAAGCCCCGTCCGGTCCCCGGCCCGCCTCCGCGCCCGGCTCCCGGCCCGGAGCCGACCCCACCCCCGGAGCCACAGCCGGGCCCACTCGGCTAGGACAGCCGTGAGAAAGGCCGGCGGCGAGGCGTTCAGCCTCGCCGCCGGCCTTTCTCACGGGCGCGGGGCCGTGACATCGTCCGGCTCCGACGCGGGGCGCGGCCGGCCCCCACGCACCCGCACCCGGACCCGCACTCGCTCCCCGCGACGCGCCCCGACGTCAGCCGGAGACCTCGGAGCGGTCCCCGCCCCACAGCGTGTGGAACGACCCCTCACGGTCGGTCCGCCGGTACGTGTGCGCACCGAAGAAGTCCCGCTGCCCCTGAGTGAGCGCCGCGGGCAACCGCTCCGCACGCAGCGCGTCGTAGTACGCCAGCGCCGCCGCGAACCCGGGCGTCGGCACCCCCTGCTGCACGGCGGAGACGAGCACCGCGCGCCAGTCGTCCTGCGCCGCCGCGATCTCCTGCGCGAACGTGTCGTCGGAGAGCAGGCTCGGCAGCTCCGCCTGCGCGTCGTAGGCCTCCCGGATCCGGTCCAGGAACGCCGCCCGGATGATGCAGCCCCCGCGCCAGATCGAGGCGACCGCGCCCAGGTCGATGTTCCAGTCGTACTCCGCGCTGCCCGCCGCGACCTCGTGGAAGCCCTGCGTGTAGGACACGATCTTCGACGCGTACAGCGCCTGCTCCACCTGGTCGGCGAAGGCCGCCGCCTCGGACTCGCTCAGCGCCGTCGCCGAAGGCCCGGCGAGCCCGCGCGAGGCCTCGCGCAGCGCGCTGTGGCCCGACAGCGACCGGGCGAAGACCGCCTCGGCGATGCCCGACACCGGCACGCCCAGGTCCAGCGCGATCTGCACGGTCCAGCGGCCCGTGCCCTTCTGCTCGGCCTGGTCCTGGACCACGTCCACGAAGGGCTTGCCCGTCGCCGCGTCCACGTGCGACAGGACCTCGGCGGTGATCTCGATCAGGTACGAGTCGAGCCGGCCGGTGTTCCAGCTGCGGAAGATGTCGGCGATCTGCGCGGGTGAGTAACCGGCCACGTCACGCAGCAGCTGGTAGGCCTCGCCGATCAGCTGCATGTCGGCGTACTCGATGCCGTTGTGCACCATCTTCACGAAGTGCCCGGCGCCGTCGGGGCCGACGTGCGTCACACACGGCGCGCCGTCCTCGGCCTTCGCGGAGATCTTCTCCAGCATCGGGCCGAGCGACTCGTACGACTCGACCGGACCGCCGGGCATGATGCTCGGGCCGTTGAGCGCGCCCTCCTCGCCGCCGGAGATGCCCGCGCCGACGAAGTGGATGCCCTGCTCGCGCAGCTCGCGCTCCCGGCGCCGGGTGTCCGCGAAGTGCGCGTTGCCCCCGTCGATGATCATGTCGCCGGGCTCCAGGAGCGGGGCGAACTCCTGGATCACCGCGTCGGTCGGCTCACCGGCCTTCACCATGATCACCAGTCGGCGGGGCCGCTCAAGCGCGGCCACGAACTCCTTGGCCGTCTCCGTCGCGATGAAGTCGCCCTCACTGCCGAACTCCTCCACCAGCGCGTGCGTGCGCGCCGCCGTCCGGTTGTGCAGGGCGACGGCGTATCCGTTCCGCGCGAAGTTACGGGCGAGATTGCGCCCCATCACCGCGAGTCCCGTGACGCCGATCTGCGCTGAGTTGCTCATACGGTTTGGCTCCTAAGATCCTGAATCAGTGGTGCCGGTCCTGCCCGCCAGTATTGCCCCACAGACCATCCTGACGTGCCGGTTCTCCGGCCGCACATCCTGCCTTGCCGATGATGTGTACGCAGAAGACGCGTCCCTGCCTCAGTGCTCGGGCGACATTCACCTTCACACCTGCCACCGGCATACACACCAACCGACGGCAACGAAGGTGCATTCCTGGTCACTTGGCGGGATAGGGCGGCTGATTGCCCTCTTGTCATGGCCTGTTAGCAGCGTTTACTTTTGCCGCTCCTGACGCTTGTTTAGGGGGCACCTTCATGGCCGTACGCGGCCGGCACCGCCGGTATCAGCCCAACAGGATCAATCGAGCGTCACTCACGGTCACGGTCGGCGGCGCCGGAATGGCGATACCGCTGATCGGTACCGGCGTCGCGAACGCGGCCGACGTGGACACCTGGAACAAGGTCGCCGCCTGTGAGTCCACCAACAACTGGAGCATCAACACGGGCAACGGCTACTACGGCGGGCTCCAGTTCAGCCAGTCCACCTGGGAGGCCTACGGCGGCAGGTCCTACGCGGCCCGCGCCGACCTTGCGAGCAAGGACCAGCAGATAGCCGTCGCCGAGAAGGTCCTGAAGAGCCAGGGGCCGGGCGCCTGGCCCACCTGCTCGCAGCGGGCCGGGCTCACCCGCGGCGGCGACAGCCCCGACATCAGCCCCTCGGGCACCTCCACGCAGACCACCGAACGCAAGGTCGACGTACAGCCGCAGACCACGCCCCAGTCCCGGGCCGGCACCGCCGAGATGTACACGGTCGTGCACGGCGACACGCTCTCCGGCATCGCGGGCGCCCGTGAGGTACGGGGCGGCTGGCAGCGGTTGTACGAGGCCAACCGACAGACCGTCGGCGCCGACCCGGATCTGATCGTGCCCGGCCAGCGGCTGAGTCTGTCCACGAAGGCGCCGGGCAGGAGCGGCACGGCCACGTCGTCCTCCGGCAAGGCGGACACGAAGGACAAGAAGGTCGAGAAGGAGAAGAGGGAGGACAAGGCCGAGAAGAAGACGGAGAAGAAGACCCACTCGGCCACGCACACCCTCACCTCCCCGGTGAGCGCCGGCACCGGAACGCCGTACCACGCCGCGGGTTCCTCCTGGTCGAAGGGCTACCACACGGGCGTCGACTTCCCGGTGCCGACCGGCACGTCCGTCAAGTCGGTCGGCGCGGGCAGCGTGGTGACCGCCGGATGGGGCGGATCCTTCGGCTACCAGGTGGTCATCCGGCACAACGACGGCCGCTACACCCAGTACGCCCACCTGTCCGCGATCTCCGTGAAGGCGGGGCAGAGCGTGGGGGTCGGCCAGCGCATCGGCCGGTCCGGTTCCACGGGCAACAGCACGGGCCCGCATCTGCACTTCGAGGTGCGGACGGGGCCCGGTTTCGGCAGCGACGTCGATCCCGTCGCCTACCTGCGCGCCGGCGGCGTCAGGATCTGACGCAGGAGCGCAGCACCATCGGGGCGGGCAGCAGGGGCAGGCACGGAATGCCGTAGTACGCGCCTTCGGGCCACGTCATCCCGTCCGACCCCGAACCCGAGCCGTCCGGCACGTCGCCGGGCGGCGGGGGCCCGTTCGATCCGGGCGGCGACACAAGAGCCCCCTCCCGCCCGTCGGCAAGCATCCCGGCCGACGCGAACGACTCCTCCCGGCCTGCGGGCACCCCGGCCGACGTGCGCGGCTGCTCACGGCCCCCGGTCGCGCCGGCCGACGTGCGCGCCTGCTCACGGCCTCCGGGTACTCCGGCGGACGCGCGCGCTTTCTCACGTACGCCGTGCGGCGGGCGCGTGGCCGTCGGCGCGAGCGTCTCGCCCCGCGCCGCGGTCGCCGTGAACGTTTCTTCTCGGACGCCGGCCGGCGTGTACGCCTTGTCCCGCACCCCCGAGGGAATCCGTCGCTCGGGGGAGACGGAGGCGGGGGTGGAGGCGTCGGCGGTGGAAGCGACGACCGCGGGCTGTCCGGGGAGCGAGGCGGCCTGCCCGAAGAGGCTCGGCTCCGCCTCCAGGGACGCGTCGATGGAGGCCGCGTCCGCGGCCATGGGCGCCGCCCCGGCAGCCGACGGAACCGGCCGCGTGCGCTCCGAGCCGCTGATCCGCTCCGTCGTGAGCAGGATCAGACCGCCCGCCGCGACGACTCCGCAGCCGAGGGCGAGCATCGTGCCCGTCTCGCCGTAGCGGAACGTCTCGCCGAACATCGTGATACCCACCGCCGCGGCCACGATCGGGTTCACGACGGTCAGCGTGGCCAGCGGGGCCGCGAGGCCGGCGCCCCGGTAGGAGGCCTGCGACAGCAGCATTCCGGCGGTCGCCAGAACGCCGATCACGGCGAGGCTCGGCAGGTCGGCGAGCGCGACGCCACCCGTCCAGTCCACCGCGACGGTCTTCGTGAACACCGACGACATACCGAAGGCGACACCCGCCGCGATCGCCAGCAGCACACTGCGCACGGCCGGGTGCCGGTGCGCCGCGCGGGCCGCCGTCATCAGGGCCACCACCGCACCGCCGGTGACCAGGGCCACCACGACGCGCTGGGCGCTGCTCAGGGACTGCGAGTCGGCGGTGCCGACCAGTGCCAGGATTCCGGCCAGACCGACCGTCGCCATGATCGCGCCCCGCCAGGCGGTCGCCCCGGCCCTGCGGCGGACGAAGACGGCGGCCATGGGCAGCGCGAACACGATGGTCAGCGCGCCCAGCGGCTGGACCAGGCTGAGCGGCCCGTAGGCCAGCGCCACGACGTGCAGCAGCCCGCCGAGGGCGTTGAGACCCACCGCGGCCCACCAGGCGAGCTGGCGCATGGGGGCGTACGTACGGTCGGGCGTGGTCGCCGCGACGCGTTCCTGCACGATGGCCCCGCCGGCGTAGGCGACGGCGGAGACGAGGGAGAGCACCACAGAAAGCACTAGTGCGCTCATGTGTCTCTCCTCTGCGTGTGGCGGACGCGCTCCGGCGGGTGGAGAGTCCGGTGCGGCGAACGGTCGGCTTCCATGGTTATGACGATCCCTTGTGAAAGGTCCCGTGTCGTCGTACCTGAGCAGTCATTGGGTCCTACTGCCGATGGAGTACAACTTGGACCTAGTCCTCCCCAGGTCGGGTGACACGAAGTACAACCCTCCCGATGGCGCCGTTATGCCCCCTTGGTGTACTTGGTGTTCGTGAATCTCGATCCGGGTCTCGATCGGCTCGCCTCCCTCGAAGGTTTCTTCGCCCTGCGCACAGGACGGCCGCCCCTGCGCACGGGCCGGCCACCGCTGCCGACGCTCGCCGAGACCTACGCGACACCGGGTGTCACGGCCGAGCCCGATGAAGCCGAGTCCGATCACATCGACCCCGATCACGTCGATCCCGGTCATATCGACCCCGATGACATCGACCCCGATGACATCGAGTTCGATCCGCTGACTTTCCGTGTCGACAAGGTCGTACGGCTGCTGGCCGCGCCCGAGGAGCGCGTCGGGGCCTCCGTGGCGCAGCAGGGGCTGGCCGCACGGCTGTGGTCCGTCGCCCTCGGCGCGGCCGTGCTCTACGGGCAGGTGCCGGATCTCGACCCGCGCCTTCTGCGCTGGGACGCCGACGGCAGCGCCCCCGACGACCTGTGGCTGTCGCGGGTGCGCGCGCTGCCCGGCGACGCGGCGACGATCCGGCGGCTCGTGCAGCACGGCCACCTGGAACCCCTCTCGGCGGCCCTGCGGGCCAGGCACCCGGTGGCGGCGGGGCTGCTGTGGGGCAACGCGGCCTCGGCGCTCGCGAGCGCCGCGCGCCTGCTCGACGGCTGGGCCGCCGCCCACGGCCGCGCCGACCTGGGCGGGCGCGCCCGCGCGCTCGCCGCCGAACTCCTCGACCACCCCGACCTCCGGGACACCGGAACCCTGGACGGAACGGACTTCCGGCGCCGCAGCTGCTGCCTCTACTACCGGGTCCCCGGCGGCGGCGTGTGCGGCGACTGCTGCTTCACGCGCGCGCCGCGGTCCTGACCCCGTGGTCTTGGCGTCGCGCTCTTCCCCAACTGCCGCATCTGGGTGACCATGTGGGAACCAACCACAGAGACAGGAGGTTCCGGGTGCGAGTGGGACTGCTGACCCGCGAATATCCGCCGGACGTGTACGGCGGAGCGGGAGTCCATGTCGAGTTCCTCGCCCGGGAGCTGCGGCCCCTCACGGACCTGGACGTGCACTGCTGGGGCGAGGGCGCCGGCGGCGGGGTGGTGCGGCACCGGCCCTGGCCCGCGCTCGACGGCGCCAACGACGCGCTGCGCACCTTCTCCGTGGACCTCTCCATGGCCGCCGCGCTGGGCGACCGCGACCTCGTCCACTCGCACACCTGGTACGCCAATCTCGCGGGCCACTTCGCGAAACTGCAGCACGGCATCCCGCACGTGATGACCGCGCACTCCCTGGAGCCGCTGCGCCCCTGGAAGGCCGAGCAGCTGGGCGGCGGCTACGCCCTCTCCAGCTGGGCCGAGCGCACCGCGATCGAGTCCGCCGACGGAGTGATCGCCGTCTCCGGGGCCATGCGCGAGGACATCCTCGGCTGCTATCCGTCCCTGGACCCGGCCAAGGTGCACGTCGTGCACAACGGCATCGACACCACTCTTTACCGGCCGGACCACGGCACGGACGTCCTGGAGCGGCTCGGCCTCGACACCTCACGGCCGTACGTGCTGTTCGTGGGCCGCATCACCCGGCAGAAGGGCGTGCCCCAGCTGCTGCGCGCGGTGCGCGACATCGACCCGGCCGCACAGGTCGTGCTCTGCGCCGGCGCGCCGGACACCCCCGAGATCGACCAGGAGTTCCGGGTCCTCTTCGAGGAATTGAGCCGGGTCCGCGAGGGAGTGCACTGGATCCCGCAGATGCTGCCCCGCCCCGAAGTGATCCAACTCCTCACCCACGCGGCCGTGTTCGTCTGCCCCTCGGTCTACGAGCCGCTCGGCATCGTCAACCTGGAGGCGATGGCCTGCGGAACCCCGGTGGTCGCGTCCCGAGTAGGCGGAATTCCCGAGGTCGTTGAGGACGGCGTAAGCGGGGTACTGGTGTCCGTGGACGAGGACTTCGAGACGGGACTCGCGCAGGCGCTGGACTCGGTCCTCTCGGATGCGGAGGCCGCCCGGCGGATGGGCGAGGCCGGACGGGTGCGGGCGGTGGGGGAGTTCGGCTGGGACGCCGTCGCCGGGCGCACGGTCCGGCTCTACGAGGAGATCCTCAAACAGGCGTAGTCCGGCCTGCTCCAGGGCAGGCATGGATCAACCAGGGTTAGGGGAGCGGCCATGCGTCGTGGTGGACCTTCGGTGCTCGGGATCGTGCTGGCGGGCGGGGAAGGCAAACGCCTGATGCCCCTCACCGCGGACCGCGCCAAACCAGCGGTCACGTTCGGAGGCACGTACCGCCTCGTCGACTTCGTACTGTCCAACCTCGTCAATGCCGACATTCTGCGCATCTGTGTCCTGACGCAGTACAAGTCGCACTCGCTCGACCGGCACGTCACCACGACCTGGCGGATGTCCAGCCTGCTGGGCAACTACGTGACGCCCGTCCCGGCGCAGCAGCGCCTCGGCCCGCGCTGGTACCTGGGCAGCGCGGACGCGATCCTGCAGTCGCTGAACCTGGTGTACGACGAACAGCCCGAGTACGTCGCGGTGTTCGGCGCCGACCACGTCTACCGCATGGACCCGCGCCAGATGCTCACGCAGCACATCGACAGCGGAGCGGGCGTGACCGTGGCCGGTATCCGCGTGCCGCGGGCCGAGTCGTCGTCCTTCGGCGTGATCACGCCGGGCACGGACGGGCAGACGGTGGAGCGTTTCCTGGAGAAGCCCGCGGACCCGCCCGGCCTGCACGACGACCCCGACTGCGTCTTCGCGTCCATGGGCAACTACATCTTCACCACCAAGGCCCTGATAGAGGCGCTGCAGCGGGACGCCGAGGAGGCGAACTCCGTGCACGACATGGGCGGCTCGATACTCCCGCAGCTCACCGACCGCGGCGAGGCCCGGCTCTACGACTTCAGCGACAACCACGTGCCCGGCGAGACCACCCGCGACCAGGGCTACTGGCGCGACGTGGGCACCCTCGACGCGTACTACGACGCCCACATGGACCTGATCGCCGAGCGGCCCGCCTTCAACCTCTTCAACCGCAGCTGGCCCATCTACACCAGCTCCGGCCAGCTGTCGCCGGCCCGGTTCAACGCGGGCGGCATCGCGAGCGAGTCGATCATCAGCGCGGGCTGCCTCATCCGGGGCCAGGTCACGCGCTCGGTGCTCTCCCCGGGCGTCGTCGTCGACCCGGGAGCCGTCGTCCAGGGGTCGATCCTCCACGACAACGTGCACATCGGGCGCGGCGCGGTCGTGCGAGGCGCGGTCCTCGACAAGAACGTGCAGGTACCCCCGGGCGCGACCATAGGCGTCAATCCGGACCGGGACAAAGAGCTCTACACGGTCTCCGGAGGCGGCGTGATAGCCCTCGGGAAGGGCCAGCAGGTGCCCTGAGAGCCAGGGGGGAGGGGCGCGCGTTGGGCTGCCGGGGTGGCAGCGGCGCGGCCCGCCCACGGAGGTCCGGTGTGCCGGGCGAACCGAGCGGTCTCATGACGTACGAGACCGCCAGGTGACCCGCCCGACACGATGGAGGACATCCGCATGAGACGGACCGGACGCCCGTGCCCGCGCAAACGCCGGGGCCTGGGCCCGGGCCCGTTTTCCAGGACGGCGGCGGTGGTCGTCGCCGCGCTGCTCGGGCTGGGCGGCGCGCTCGCGGCCCCCGCCGTCCCGGCAGCCGGGTCCGGTGGGAAGCCGCACACCGATCGGCTCACCGATCTGGTCAACCCGTTCATCGGCACGGAGAGCGAGGGCAACACCTTCCCGGGCGCCGCCGTGCCCTTCGGCATGGTGCAGCTCTCTCCGGACACCGGACACAACACCGGCTACGACCACTCCGACACCCGTATCCGCGGCTTCTCGCTCGTGCACCTCTCCGGAGTCGGCTGCCGCCTGGGCGGCGACCTGCCGGTCCTGCCGACAACCGGCGAGGTCACCCTGACCGACCACACGAAGTACGCCGCCCGCTTCGACCACGCCACCGAGCGGGCGAGCCCCGGCTACTACAAGGTCGGCCTGACGAGCGGCACCGGCGGTGAGGTGAGCGGGAACCACATCGACGCCGAGCTGACCGCGACCGGCCGCACCGGCGTGCAGCGCTACACCTTCCCGGCCACCGACAAGGCGAACGTCCTGCTGAACGCGGGCCAGGCGCTGCACCGAACCGTCTCCACGACCGTGGAGATCCTGGACGACCGCACCGTGCGCACCGCGATCACCGGCAGCGGTTTCTGCCAGGCCGCCACCCGCCCCTACACGGTCTACACGCTTACCCGTTTCGACCGGCCGTTCACGACGTCCGGCACCTGGCGGGGCGACTCGGTCACCGAAGGCTCCACGCGGTCGAGCGGCACCGGGAGGGGCGGTGCCTACGTCCGCTTCGACACCACCGAGGACCGTACGGTCGAGGCGACCACCGCCCTGTCGTACGTCGACGCGCGCGGCGCCGCCGTCAACCTCCGCTCCGAGGGCGGCCGTTCCTTCGACGGCGTCCGGGACGAAGCCCGGCGGACCTGGGAGGCGCGGCTCGACGGCGTACGGGTGCGGGGCGGGAGCGACACCCTGCGCCGCACCTTCTACTCGTCGCTCTACCGGTCCTTCCTCGCCCCCAACCTCGGCGACGACGCCGACGGCCGCTACCGGGGCTGGGACCTGAAGGTCCACCGCGCGAAGGGCTTCACCTACTACCAGAACTGGTCCCTGTGGGACACGTACCGCACGCAGGCGCAGCTCCTCGCCCTGCTCGCGCCGCGCGAGTCGCGTGACATGGCGCTGTCCGTGCTCACCGTCGGGGAGGAAGGCGGCTGGCTGCCCAAGTGGGGCTACGGGACGGTCGAGACGAACATCATGACCGGCGACCCCGTCACCCCGTTCCTCACCAACGCCTACCAGCAGGGACTGCTGAAGGGGCACGAGGGGCGGGCCTACCGGGCGCTCCGGAGGAACGCCGACGACGTGCCGCCCGCCGACTCTCCCGCGGTGGGACGGGACGCCAACAAGGAGTACGTCGCGGGCGGGTTCGTGCCCACGGTCAAGGAGCGTCCGCACGCCAAGGACGGACACTCGGACTTCCACCACGGAGCGTCGGCGACACTGGAGTACGCCCTGTCCGACGCGATGCTCGCCGAGATGGCGCGGGACCTCGGACACGAGGCGGACGCCGTGCGCTACGCGGCCCGCGCCCAGAACTACCGCCGGATCCTCGACCCCTCGACCGGGTTCTTCCGGGCGCGGGACGCCTCGGGAGCCTTCACGGGCGACGCCGACCCGGCCAGGAGCTCGGGATTCCACGAGGGTACGTCCTGGCAGTACCAGTGGCTCGTCCCGCAGGACCTGCCCGGACTGATCGGCCTCCTCGGCGGCAGGCGCGCGGTGAACGACCGGCTCGACACCTTCTTCGCCTACGAGCGGCTCATGAAGGACCCGGAGCGGACCGCCCGCGAGGTGTGGGTCAACGGGCCGTACGCCTACTACAACGCCGCCCACTACAACCCGCAGAACGAACCCGACCTGATCGCCCCGTACACCTATCTCTCGACCGGTCAGCCGTGGAAGACCACCGATGTGGTGCATGCAGCGCTGACGCTCTTCACCGACACGCCCACGGGCATGACCGGCAACGACGACCTGGGGACCATGTCCGCCTGGCACGTCCTGTCGTCGATCGGGCTCTTCCCGGTCCAGCCCGGGTTCGACACCTGGGGTCTGTCGACACCGGTCTTCGAGCGGATTGACCTGGTGCTCGACCGCGGCTACTACCCGCGCGGCGCGCTGACCGTGACGGCTCCGGGCACCGGCCGTACCTCGGCCACCGGCCCTCCGTCGGACACCGCCCGTCCGTCGGACACCGGCCGTTACATCCGGTCGGTGCGTGCCGACGGAGTCGCCCATGACCGTACGTACCTGACGACCGGGGCGCTGCGAGGCATCCGGGAGCTCGCCTTCACGGTGGGCGGGAATCCCTCCGGCTGGGGTACGGCCGTGGACGCTGCGCCGCCGAAGCTGGGGTGACGGGGCCCGGGGTGACACGGCCCGCGACACCGTCCGCCGAAGGTGATGTCGGCCACTCCGGGACGCCTCACGGGTCACATGGGTCCCGCTCCTTTCACCGGGAGCGGTGGGAGCGGGACTTAATCTGCTGTTAACTGAGCGTAGCTTGATCGTACTTGACCGTAATCATCCAGCCGGGATTGACTGCTGGCTCACCCGTCGTCGACGCGAGAGTCAAGCCATTGAACGTAGGGACCTCGGACTCCGACCTTCTCGCACCACTCGACCTGGCGTTCTGGAGCATCGAATCCCCCGAGCACCCCATGCACCTCGGGGCACTGGGCGTCTTCGCCGCCAACTCGCCCGCCGCGGGCCGGCACGCGGCCGATCTGCTCGCGGCCCGCGCGGCCGGCGTACCCGGTCTGCGCATGCGGATCCGCGACATCTGGCAGCCGTTCGACTTCGGTGGCGCCGCCCGCGAGGCCGTCGCCGACTTCGAGCCGCTCGACCACGTCCGCCTGCACGCCCCCGTCGCGGACTTCCTCGCCGCCGCCGGCGCGATCATGCAGCGGCCCCTGGAGCGGGGCAGACCTCCGTGGGAGGCCCACGTCGTGCCCGGCGTGGACGGAACCTCCTTCGCCGTGCTGTTCAAGTTCCACCACGCGCTGGCCGACGGACTGCGGGCCCTCACCCTCGCGGCGGCCGTCCTCGACCCCATGGACATGCCCGCGCCGCGCCCGCGCCCCGCGGAGCCCGAACGCGGCTTCTTCTCCGGCCTCGTCCCCGACGTGACGAAGCTGCCGGGACTCGTCCGCGGCGCCCTCTCCGACGTGGGCCGGGCCCTCGACATCGGCGCCTCCGTCGCCCGCGCCACCTGGGGCGTACGGTCCTGTGCCGCCCTGGTCTCAAAACCGACCGGCACCCGCCGGGTCGCGGGCGTGGCCGTGGAGCTGGACGAGATCCACACGATCCGAAAGAGCGTGGGCGGCACCGTAAACGACGTCCTCATCGCCGTCGTCGCGGGCGCCCTGCGCCGCTGGCTCGACGAGCGCGGCGACGGCAGCGAAGGAGTGTCGCCCCGGGCCCTGATCCCCGTCTCCCGGCGGCGCCCGCGCACCGCGCACCCGCAGGGCAACCGGCTCTCCGGGTACTTGATACGGCTTCCCGTCGACGACCCGGACCCGCTCGCACGGCTCGCCGCCGTGCGCACGGCCATGAACCACAACAAGGACGCGGGGCCCAACCGGGGAGCGGGAGCCGTCGCCCTGCTCGCCGACCACGTCCCGGCGATCGGCCACCGGCTCGGCATGCCCGTCGTCGGCCAGGCGGCCCGGCTGCTCTTCGACATCCTGGTCACCAGCGTGCCCCTGCCCAGCCTCGGCATGAAACTCGGCGGCTGCCCGCTGACCGAGGTGTACCCGCTCGCCCCGCTGGCCCGCGGCCAGGCCCTCGCGGTCGCGGTGTCGACGTTCCGCGGGCGCGTCCACTACGGGCTCGTCGCCGACGCGGAGGCCGTCCCGGACCTCGACCTGCTCGCCAAGTCGCTGACCGTGGAGGTGGCGGAGCTGAACGCCGCCTGCGTGTCCTGAGACACATCCCGCGGGCCCGGTGCACCGCGCTCCACGGGCCTGCGGGAGACCGGTGATCATCGCGGGTTTGGTGCCTTTGCCCTGTGCTCCGTAAAATTCCGCCTTCGTGAGCGAGCGCGGTTCGAGCGCCGCGCGGAGACCCGAGGAACGGCAACGGCGATGACGGTGACAGAGGACAGCCAGGCGGCTCCCGCCGTGGACACGGCAGAGGCCCCGGACGGTTCGTACGGTCCCGGTGTCGGCCACGGTTCCCGTACGGATGACGGCTCCGGGGCGGAGGACGGTTTCGCTGCGGGGGAGGATGCCGGTGCGCAGGACGGTCTCGGTACGGACCTCGGTCCCGGTATCGACCCGGAGCGGCTGGCCGTCTGCCTCGCCGTGCTCGACGAGCTGGACAAGATCGACGTCGACCACCCCGACGCGATCGCCGTGCGCCGCGCCACCGCGGGGATCTACCGCTCGGTCAAGCAGCGCCGCCGCCAGGAGCGCAGGGCCGCCAAGACCGCCCACGACAAGGCGGTCACGGAGGCCACGGCCACCGGCTCCGCCCAGCGCATCGACGACGAGACCGAGGGCGTCCTGCCGTCGTCCGTGACCGAGGCCGGCGCCATCGCGGGGATACTCCAGCGCCCCCGCTCCTGCTACACCTGCAAGACCCGGTACACCGAGGTCGACTACTTCTACCACCAGCTCTGCCAGAAGTGCGCCGCCGAGAACCGCGCCCGCCGCGACGCCCGCACCGACCTCACCGGCAAGCGCGCGCTGCTCACCGGCGGCCGGGCCAAGATCGGCATGTACATCGCGCTCAGGCTGCTGCGCGACGGCGCCCACACCACGATCACCACGCGCTTCCCGAACGACGCCATCCGCCGCTTCAAGGCCATGCCCGACAGCGACGAGTGGATCGGCCGGCTGAAGATCGTCGGCCTCGACCTGCGCGACCCCGCGCAGGTCGTCGCGCTCGCCGACTCCGTGGCCGCCGAGGGCCCGCTCGACATCCTGATCAACAACGCCGCCCAGACCGTGCGCCGCTCCCCGGGCGCCTACAGCGAACTGCTCGCCGCCGAGTCGGGGCCGCTGCCCGCCGGTGAACTGCCGCCCGCCGAGGTCATCGGCACCTTCGGCTCCGGCGCCGTGTCCGCCCTCCCCGTGGCCGGGGGCGGCGCGCTGACCGCGCAGGACGTCACCGGCCTCGCGCTCATCTCCGGCTCCGCCTCCCTGGAGCGGATCGCCGCCGGTACGGCCATCGACGCGGGCGGCCTCGTGCCCGACCTGCACGACACCAACAGCTGGATCCAGGCCGTCGAGGAGGTCACGCCGGTCGAACTGCTTGAGGTCCAGCTCTGCAACTCCACCGCGCCGTTCATCCTCATCAGCCGGCTGCGCGGGGCGATGGCCGCCGCCGAGGCCGGGCGCACGTACATCGTGAACGTCTCCGCCATGGAGGGCGTCTTCAACCGCGGCTACAAGGGCGCGGGGCATCCGCACACCAACATGGCCAAGGCCGCGCTCAACATGCTCACGCGCACCAGTGCCCAGGAGATGTTCGAGAAGGACGGCATCCTGATGACCGCCGTCGACACCGGGTGGATCACGGACGAGCGGCCGCACCCGGACAAGATGCGGCTGGCCGACGCGGGGTTCCACGCGCCGCTCGATCTCATCGACGGGGCTGCGCGGGTGTACGACCCGATCGTGCGGGGGGAACAGGGCGAGGATCTGTTCGGGGTCTTCCTGAAGGATTACGCGCCCGGTAAGTGGTAGCCCGTGAGTGGTAGTCCGCTGCGGGGGGGGGCTTGAGCGGCGGGAGGGGCCGGGGCGGGGGCCGGGGCTGGGGTATGCGCCGGGGTGCCCGGGTGCCGGGGCACCCGGGTGTCGGGGGAGGCTGCGGGTTCGGTGAGGGCTTGTCGCGCAGTTCCCCGCGCCCCGCGCCCCTGGCGCGCCCCTAGAGGGGCGTCTCCTTGTGGGTGTGTGCCGCTCGCACTCTTGTTCCGCCGTCCACCAGCAGATCCGTTCCCGTCACCCACCTCGCCGCGTCCGAGGCCAGCCACAGGACGGCCCGGGCTACGTCCTCGGGTTCGCCGATGCGGCCGAGAGGTAGCCCAGCGGTCGGCGTCCGCTCCGCCCGTTCCCAGACGAAACGCGCCATCTCGGTGCGTACGAGGCCGGGGGAGACCGAGTTGACCCGGACCCCGGGAGCCAGTTCGCCCGCGAGCTGCTGGGTCAGTCGGAGCAGGGCCGTCTTGCTCGCGCCGTACGCGCCCAGGCCGGGGCCGACGTGCGCCGCGCCCTCCGTGCAGATGTTGACGACCGAGCCGCCGTGCTCGCGCATCCAGGCCCGCCACGTGTGCTGCACCAGCCGCAGCGGGGCTTCCACGTTGACCGCGAACGCCTCGACCCAGCGGTCCGGGTCCGCGTCCATGAGCGGGCCGTAGGGCTGGTTCGTCGCCGCGTTGTTCACCACGATGTCGACGCGGCCGTACGTGTCCATCGCCAGCTCGGTCAGCCGGCGCAGGTGAGCCGGGTCCGCGACGGTGCCTGGGAGGCCCACGGCGTTCAGTCGTGCGGTGGCTCTGGTCAGCCCTTCGGGGTCCCGTGCCGTGACGCACACCCGTGCTCCGGCCGCCACGAGTGCCTCGGCGACCGCCAGCCCTATCCCGCGCGAGGCCCCGGTGACGATGGCGACCCTGTCCTCGAAGCCGTACGGCGACGTCATCCGCGTACCGTCTCATGACGGGGCGTCAGCCGACAGGCCCGGGGGAGAAGGGCTGGGGACGGGGTCTGGAGGGGAGAGAGCAGGGCTGGGGACGGGGTCTGGTGGTGCGGTCAGTCGATCGCGCCCAGGCGTGTGTGCCGCGCCGACACCAGTTCCAGCACCGTGCGCCAGTCCTCCAGCACTCCGGCGTCCAGGCCCGCCGTCCGGGCGGACTCGTCGGCCTGCCGCAGGATCAGCGCGTCCTCCACGATCGCGTCACCCAGGAGCGGATCGTCGAAGGGCGGATCGTCCAGGGACGGATCGTCGAAGGGCGGATCGTCGAGGGACGGATCGCCCGGGGAAGGCTCGTGCGGCCGGTGGAGGCGTACGAGGCTGGAGACCCGCTCGCCCAGCAGTGGTCGGACCGCGCCGGCCGTGAGGTCGGCGTGCGCCGAGAGGTCGCTCGGTCGCAGCAGCTGCCCGATGACGTGCACCAGTCCGGCCACCTGGAGTTCCTTGTCGGCCGGGCGGCTTCGGCGCAGCAGCGCCGCGGTCTGCAGCGCGTGATCGTGCAGATCGACCGCGGCGCCGCCGGGACAGGCGGTGCCCCGGGCCCCTCGGCAGGCGTGCAGCAGATCCATCAGCTCTTCGACTCTGCGCAGCTCCATGCGCCAGTCCTCCCTGCGGGCGAGAAAGGCCGTCGTCTCGCGCCAGCAGATCATGGCCAGATTTCAGTCGGGCCAACGGGAACTGAACTGCGCACCTGCCCTGGAACCCGTTCAGTGCCCCCTGTCGATCCACTCCTGGAGGCTGGGGGCCTCGGCGCCGACCGTCGTCGTGTCGCCGTGACCGGTGCGGACCACCGTCTCGGCGGGCAGGCCGAGCAGACGGGTTCTGATCGACTCGACGATCGTCGGGAAGTGGGAGAAGGACCGGCCCGTCGCGCCCGGCCCGCCCTGGAAGAGGGTGTCGCCGGTGAAGACGGTGCCCAGCTCCGCGGCGTACAGGCAGACGGCCCCCGGCGCGTGACCTGGCGTGTGCAGGACGGTCAGCTCCACGCCCGCCACGGTGAGCTTCTCGCCGTCGGACAGCTCGCCGTCCGGCAGGCGGTCCGGGTGGGTCTGCTTCCAGAGCGGGAGATCCTCCGGGTGGAGCAGGATCGGGGCGCCGGTGCGCTCGGCCAGGGCCGGGGCCGCGTCGATGTGGTCGTTGTGCGCGTGGGTGCAGATGATCGCGCGGAGCGTGCGGTCGCCCAGTGCCTCGGCGATCGCGTCGGCGTCGTGGGCCGCGTCGATGACCACGGCTTCCGTGTCGTCGCCCACGATCCATACGTTGTTGTCGACGTCCCAGGTGCCGCCGTCCAGGCTGAACGTGCCCGAGGTGACGAGGTGCTCGATGCGGGCGGTGGTCACAGCTCCACCACCGATCGCAGGACGTCGCCGCCGTGCATGCGGTCGAAGGCCTGCTCGACGTCGTCGAGCGTGATGGTCTCCGTCACGAACGCCGCCAGGTCCAGCCTGCCCTGCTGATGCAGATCGATCAGCATGGGGAAGTCGCGCGAGGGCAGGCAGTCGCCGTACCAGGACGACTTCAGGCTGCCGCCGCGGCCGAAGACGTCCAGCAGGGGCAGTTCGAGCTTCATCTCCGGGGTGGGGACGCCCACCAGGACCACCGTGCCCGCCAGGTCGCGGGCGTAGAAGGCCTGCTTGTACGTCTCCGGGCGGCCGACCGCCTCGATGACGACGTCCGCCCCGAACCCGCCGGTCAGCTCGCGGATCGCCTCGACGGGGTCCGTCTCCTTGGAGTTGACGGTGTGGGTGGCGCCCATCGTGCGGGCCTTCTCCAGCTTCCGGTCGTCGATGTCGACGGCGATGATCTTCGCGGCGCCCGCGAGGTTCGCCCCGGCGATCGCGGCGTCGCCCACGCCGCCGCAGCCGATGACGGCCACCGAGTCGCCGCGGCCCACCCCGCCGGTGTTGATCGCCGCTCCGATGCCGGCCATCACGCCGCAGCCGAGCAGGCCCGCGACCGCCGGGGACACGGACGGGTCGACCTTCGTGCACTGGCCGGCCGCGACGAGGGTCTTCTCGGCGAAGGCGCCGATGCCCAGGGCGGGGGAGAGCTCGGTACCGTCCTCCAGGGTCATCTTCTGCTTCGCGTTGTGCGTGTCGAAGCAGTACCAGGGGCGGCCGCGCAGACAGGCCCGGCACTGGCCGCACACCGCTCGCCAGTTGAGGACCACGAAGTCGCCGGGGGCCACGTCGGTGACGCCCTCACCGACCGACTCGACGACGCCCGCGGCCTCGTGGCCGAGGAGGAACGGGTAGTCGTCGCTGATGCCGCCCTGCTTGTAGTGCAGGTCGGTGTGGCAGACCCCGCAGGCCTGCACCTTCACCACGGCCTCACCGGGACCCGGGTCCGGGATGAGAATCGTCCGGATCTGCACCGGCTCGTTCTTGCCGGGGGCGATGACACCGCGAACCTGCTGGGCGGCCATGTCGGGCTCCTTCACATGGACAGTGGGGCGCTGATCATGTTGGCACAGGGCCGGACGGGTGGCTCCCCGCCTGTGGACAACTGAGGCGGAGACGGGGCGGAACGCGCCGTCCGTACGGCCGAACGGGGTGGGGCGGAGGCCGAAAGACTTCAGATGGTTACACCTTGTTTTCAGCCCCATCGAGCGGCGGCCCGCTCATTTGGTTACTCTGTGCGGGACGGACAGCTCATTTGGGTTCCACCCACACCCACGGTCCGTCCCGGGACAAGCCAGTCACCACGGCCTGCTCTCATGCGAGTTGACAGGCGCCACCGCGTCCGAAGTGCCTTTGTTCAGACCCGAGCGGACGCCGGCGACCGACAGCAGAGTGGTCCTGTGCGCCCCGAGGGTGACCCGACACATAAGGAGTGCGCGGTGACACCGGAGACGACGAATCTCGATCAGGCCCCCAAGGAACGTGTGGACCTCACGGACCGGGCGGAGAAGCTCGGCAGCCTGGACGTGTGGGCCAGGTCCGCCCCCATCCGGCTGGCGGGGTACGAGGACGACCTCGCCGAGCCCCACATCCTGCCCAGCGTGGACTGACCGCCGGAGGGCTGGGAGCCGGGACCACCGAGGACCTACCCAAGACCGCCGAGGACCGTCGGGCGACCGTCGAGGGCGTCCGGCGGTCGTGGGTCGGTCGGGGCCGTGCCGGTACGTCGAGCCCGTCGCCTTCCGGCTGTACGGCCCTGAGACGGAAGCGTTCGGTCGATCGCAGGAGCCCTACGCGACGGGCCGCGACGTACCGGCACGGCCCGCTCCGGTTGCATTGCCGGCGCAGGTCGGCATGGGGTCACGGGGGCGCTACCAGGTGGTCGTGCCAGACTTGTGCCCATGTCGATCAGAGAAGCCGTGGCCGATGACTGGCCGCGGATCTGGCCCTTCTGGCACCGCATCGTCGCCGCCGCCGACACCTACGCGTGGGATCCGGACACCTCCGAGGAGGACGCCCGTGCCCTGTGGATGGCACCGGGCAAGCAGGTCTTTGTCGCCGAAGACAGCTCGGGTGTTGTTGTCGGGTCCGCCTACGTCACCCCCAATTACGGGGGGCCCGCGGCCGACGTCGCCAACGCCGGGTTCATGGTCGATCCGGACCGTACCGGCCAGGGCATCGGCCGGGCCCTGGCCGAGCACATCCTGCGGACCGCCAAGGACGACGGCTACCGGGCGATGGTCTTCAACGCCGTCGTGGAGACCAACCCCGCCGTGAAACTGTGGATGTCACTGGGCTTCGAGATCGTGGGTACCGTCCCCTACGCCTACGCCCACCCGACCCAGGGCAGAGTCGGCCTCCACATCATGCACCGAGCGCTTTGACGATCAACAGCAGGACACCTTTCGTTCTTTGCGGGGCGCCGGGGCACTTCTTCTTGGGGGCGCGGGTGGCCTGTCTGCTTTCAGGGGTGCGGGGAACTGAGTGACCGGTCCCAACGCACCCGCACCCGGCCGACAACCCCGAACCCTCTACCGCGCGCCCCCCAGCGGAGCGTTCCGCGTCCAGGGCCGCAGCCCCTCCAACTGCCCCGCCAGCTCCAGCAAGGCACCCTCGCTCCCGGGCCGCCCCACCAGCTGGACAGCACCCGGCATGCCCGACGGCAGTTCCCCGAACGGCACCACCATCGCCGGCCACCCCGTCAGATTCCACGGCGGCGTCAACGGCGAGCAGTTCGTGTTGACCAGGACATTCCGCAACCACCCCCGCTTGTGCCAGTCCGCCGCCGCGGGCCCCCGCCGGGCCAGCGCGGGAGTGAGCAGCACGTCGTGCTCGGCGAAGAAGGGCGCGAACCGCTCCCGCAACTGCTGCCGACGCACACCGGTCCGTACCGAGTCCACGAACCGGCGCCCCACGCGCGCGTGCACCCGTGTGCGCCGCGCCAGTCGCCGCGGGTCGAGCCCCTCCGAGTCCACCGCCGTCCCGGCCGTCCAGTGCGCCAGCGAGGTCGTGCCCAGCCACACCGGATACGGCGGGTCCGCGCGGCGCACCCGGTGCCCCGCCCCGGCGAGCAGCCGGCCCGCCTCACGGGCCGCGGTCGCGTAGGGCGAGGTGACGGCAACCCCCATCAGCGGGCTCCGCACGGACACGGCGACCGAACGTGCGGAGGGCTCCTCGGCACGTACGAGATCCGTGGCGGCCAGTACCGAGAACATCAGCCGGGCGTCCTCGACCGTGGTCGCCAGCGGCCCGTTCTCGGACATGCCGAACCAGTCGCCGTGGCCTATGTCCGCCGGGATCGTGCCGTGGCCCGGCTTGAGGCCTATCAGGCCACAGTTGGCGGCGGGTATCCGCAGCGAGCCCATGCCGTCGTTGCCGAGGGCCAGGGGCACCATCCCGGCGGCGACCGCGGCCGCGCTGCCGCCTGAGGACCCGCCTGCCGTGCGCGTGGTGTCCCACGGGTTGCGCGCCGTGCCGTACACGCCCTCCGTGGTGCCGAAGACGCAGAGTTCGGGGACGTTCGTCAGGCCCACCACGACGGCGCCCGCCGCGCGCAGCCTGGCCACCGTGACGTGGTCCTCGGCGGCTGGGGAGTCCGGGCTCGCCGCGCTGCCGTTGCGGGTGGACTCGCCCTGTACGGCCAGGTTGTCCTTGATCGCCACCGGTACGCCCGCCAGGGGGAGTCCGGCCAGGTCCGACCGGGACGCCACCTCGCCCGCCTCGGCCAGCGCGGCCACCGCGCGTACGTGGCGGAACGCTCCCACGCGCGCGTCGAGCAGCTCGATCCGCGCGAGGTGCTCGGCCACCACCTCGCGCGGCGTGACCCGCTTCTCACGGACGGCGGCGGCGATCTCGGCGGCGGTCCGGCCGACCCAGCTGGTCACGGTGGCTCCTCGGGGGCGTGGTCTCACTGGTAAGTGCTGGTGAGTACGAGAAGTACTGTGCCTTGGCGTGGCGGCTTCCGTCGAGAGTCGTCCCGGCGGCAGCCGTCGTCCCTGGCGCGCTTGGACATTCGCTGCGTTTCTCTTGGACTTTTGACGGCGTCTCCGTCCGGCTGTGTGCCTGGAGTGGCAGGTCATCCGACCACTGGCTCAACTCAGCCCGTCCCACACCCCATTGACATGCTCTGAAGGCCGCCCAATCATCACACCTCCGATGAATGGGAGGTGCCCGTGAGTACGGACGTCAAGAGTGCGTATCCAGGCAGGAGTGCGTCTTCGAGACGGTCCCGGCTGGTCGGTGTCGTTACGGCACTCCTGCTGCTCGCGGCGCCGGTCCCGATGGCGGGCGTGGCACAGGCGGCCGGCCCCACGCCTCCTGTCACCGTTCCCGCCCTGACGGACTGGACGCCGGAAACCGGACATTATGTGTACGGGCGCGGTGCGCGCCTTGTCGCGGACAGCAGGGCTGAGCGTCGCGTCGCGGACACCCTCGCCGACGACCTGCGCGCGGCGGGGCATGGGGTCGTTCCGGTTGTGGGCGGGGGAGCGCGTACGGGTGACATCGTTGTCGATATCGCGCCCGGCAGAGCCGCGTTGGGCAAGGAGGGGTACGAACTTCGTGCGGGCGAGCGCCTGTCGGTCACCGGCGCCACCGAGGCGGGAGCGTTCTACGGCACCCGGACCGTTCTCCAGCTTCTTGCCCAGGGTGACCGGCTGCCGGCCGGACGCGCCGTCGACGTGCCCCGGTACGAGGAGCGGGGCGTCGGGGTGTGCGCCTGCTACATCCACATCACCACGGAGTGGCTGGAGAACCTCGTACGCGACATGGCGTACAGCAAGCTCAACCAGCTGTTGCTCGAGCTGAAGGTGAAGAGCGACGCGCATCCTGAGGCCAACACCTGGGGCTACTACACCAAGGACGAGATACGCCGACTCGTCGCGCTCGGCGAGAAGTACCACGTCACGATCATTCCGGAGATCAACTCCCCGGGGCACATGGACCCTTGGATCGAGAACCGGCCGGATCTCCAGCTCACCGACTCCGACGGCGACAAGCAGCCTTCCCGGCTCGACATCACGCGCCCCGGGGCTTTCGCCTACTACGCGGGCCTGATGGACGAGTACGCGCAGGTGTTCAGGGCCGACTCCTGGCACATGGGCGCCGACGAGTACATGCTCGGCTCCGACTTCGCCAAGTATCCGCAGGTCCTGGAGTACGCCAGGGCCAAGTACGGCGCGGACGCCACCCCGCAGGACGCCTTCATCGACTTCGTCAACCGGGTCCACGCCTACGCGGCGGACAGGGGGAAGGAGCTGCGGATCTGGAACGACGGTCTCACCGGCGCCAACACCGTGCCCGTCACGGCGGGTACGACGGTCGAGCACTGGCTGAACGTGGCCACCAAGCCGAGCCAACTGCGTGCGCAGGGGTACCCGTTGATGAACGCCGCCTATGCCCTGTACCTGGTGCGCGGTGGCTTCCACTCGGACACCAAGGGGCTCTACGACCAGAGTTGGGACCCGCGCAGCTTCGAGGGCGAGAAACTTGCCTCGCGCGAGGGCGTCACCGGAGCGAAGATCAGTCTCTGGCCCGACAACGGCCGTGGCGAGACCGAGAACGAGGTCGCGGAGGACACCGGCCCGGCTCTGCGCCATGTCGCCCAGGCCACCTGGGGCAGCCCGCACCCGGACGCCACGTACGCCGAGTTCACCGCTCGCGCGGCGGCCGTGGGCCACGCGCCCGGATGGCGGGACCTCACCCGCGTGCCGGTCGCGAACGGTACGTACACCTTCCGCGCGGGGGCCGAGACCTTCACGGCCGAGGTCGAGCGCACGCCGGACGGTTACGTGACCTTGAAGGCCGCGGGCGGGTGTCTGGAGGTGCGTGGCGGGAAGCTCACCCTCAACGTGCCGCTTCAGCCCGGTGTTGAGGTGTCCCAGCAGGCCTGTGACGCCGCGAGCACCCTGCAGCGGTGGCAGTTGGCGCCCGTGCGGGGCGGCTACCAACTCGTCAATGCCATAACGCAGATGGCTGTGCACGTGACCGATGACGGACGGCTCGTCCAGTATCCGCCGGACCAGCAGCGCCCCGCCGTATGGCGGTTGGCCGCCGCATGACCCGTACAGCCGTATGACCCGTACACCGTCCGAAGCCGTGTATACCCGTAGCCCTTGAGGAGTTCGACCGCATGGCAGTCTCCAGACGTCTCTTCGTCACGGCCGCCGCCGCACTCGTGGCGTCCAGCGGTACGTCCCTGGTCCTCGCGTCCGCCGCCTCCGCCTCTGCCGAGGAGCCGTGGTACCGGATCCCCGTCGGTCCCGACGACTCCCCGGACGAGCTGGTCCGCAAGGCCTCCCGAGTCCGGCCCACGGAACGGCAGATCGCCTGGCAGGCCCTCGAACGGACGGCCTTCCTGCACTTCGGCGTGAACACCTTCACCGGCCTCGAATGGGGCACCGGCGACGAGGACCCCGACGTCTTCCAGCCGGTCGGCCTCGACACCGACCAGTGGGCCCGCGCCCTGCGCGACGGCGGTTTCAAGCTGGCCATTCTTACTGTCAAGCACCATGACGGATTCGTGCTCTACCCGTCCCGCTACACCAACCACTCGGTCGCGTCGAGCAGTTGGCAGGGCGGGCGGGGTGACGTGCTGCGTTCGTTCGCCGACTCCATGCGGCGCCATGGGCTCAAGGTCGGCGTCTACATCTCGCCTGCCGACGAGAACCAGTACCTGCACGGCGTGTACGCCAACGGCAGCGCCCGCTCCGAGCGCACCATCCCCACCCCGGTGCCGGGGGTCGACCGCCCGGACGGGCCCACCTTCACCCTCCCGGCCACCGACTACGGCGCCCATATGCTCGACCAGCTCTACGAGGTCCTCACCGAGTACGGGCCCGTGGACGAGGTCTGGTTCGACGGAGCCCAGGGCCGTATCCCGCCTGACAAGGTCGAGACGTACGACTGGGACAGCTGGTACACGCTGATCCGGACCCTCGTGCCGGACGCCACGGTCGCCGTGTCCGGACCCGATGTGCGCTGGGTCGGCAACGAGGGCGGCTTCGCCCGCGAGAACGAGTGGAGCGTCGTACCCGTCCAGGAGAAGGCCAACGGGCGCATGGACTTCGCGCTCTCGTACGACGCGCCCGACATGGGAGGCCGGGACGCCCTGGTCGCCGCCCAGCCGGTGGCCGACCACCTGCAGTGGTGGCCGGCGGAAGCCGACGTGTCGATCCGGGACGGCTGGTTCTATCACGCGGACCAGCAGCCCAAGTCCGTGCAGCGGTTGACCGACATCTACTTCGGCTCCGTGGGCCGCAATGCTGTGCTGCTGCTCAATGTCCCGCCGGACGACCGGGGTCTCCTCCCGGCCGCCGACGTCACCCGTCTGCGGGAGTTCCGCGAGCGCATCGACCGCGAACTCCCGGGGGACCTGACACGCGGGGCGAGGGTGGCTTCCTCCCCGGGCACGATCACCGTCGACCTGGGCCGCCCTCGCGAGGTCAACCGCATCCGGCTCGCGGAGGACATCCGCCACGGCCAGCAGGTGGAGGGCGTGGTGGTCGAGGCCCACACGGAGGGGGCCTGGAAGCAGGTGACAGCGGCGGGCACCCTGGGTGCCGGCCGCATCCTGCTCCTACCGACCCCGGTACGAGCAAGGCACTGGCGAGTACGGGTGACAGCCTCCCGCCGCCCTCCCCACCTCTCCAAGTTCGAACTGCACCGCTCCACCCTCTGAGGACAGAGAACACCCACTCAGGGGCGCGAGGAACCGCGCACCCAGCCACGAGCGCCCCGCACCAGACACACAGCCGTGCCCCCCACCCACCCCAGGGGCGCGGGGAACTGCGCACCCGGCCACGAGCGCCCCGCACTACACATACGGCCGTGTCCCCCACTCACCCCAGGGGCGCGGGGACTGCGCACCCGACCATGAGCGCCCCGCACTACACATACGGCCGTGTCCCCCACTCGCCCCAGGGGCGCGGGGAACTGCGCGGCCAGCCCTCACTCACCCGCAGACAGTAAAAGACGCACCCCCGCAGGGGGCAGGTGGGGGGTGCCCGTCGCAATGCGACGAACCGCCCCCGCCCCCACCCCGCTCAAGCCCCGCAGGGCCCCGTGCTGTCGCGTTCGATCAGTGCCGGCACAGGCACCCCCACAGCCCGCGCGGCCCCTCCGTCCAGCAGCGACGTCAACTCCTTCGCCGCGGTCCGCCCGAACTCCACCGTGTCCCGGGACAGCGCCGACAGCCACGGCTTGACCATGCGGCACAGCGCCGAGTCCTCCCAGGCGACGACCGACACGTCACCCGGCACCGAGAAGCCCAGCTCCGTCGCGGCGGCGACCCCGGCGACGGCCATCACGTCGTTGTCGTAGACGAGCGCGGTCGGTGGCGAACCACCCTCCAGCACACCGCTCTCCAGGACACGGCGAGTGACCGCCGCCCCCTCCGCGTCGGAGTAGTCCGTGGTCACCGAGCGCACCTCCGCGAGCCCGCGCCGATCGGCCTCGGCGCGCAGCGTGCGGATCCGCCGCTCGGTGTGCGCGAGGCCGGGCAGACCCGCGATGTGCACGATCCGCCGGTGGCCCAGTTCGTACAGCCGTCCCACGACGGACGCCATCGCGCCCGCGTCGTCCGCCCAGACCGTGGACAGCCCCGGATGCCGGGCGTCCGGCGCCCCGCCGATGACCACCGCGGGCAGCCCCAGCTCGTCGAGCAGGTCGGGGCGGGCGTCGTCGGTCCGCGGATCGACGACCAGTACCCCGTCCACGCGGTGCTCGGCCCACCAGCGCCGGTACACCGCGCACTCGTCGTCGACGTCCTCGACCACCTGGAAGAGCAGGCCGAGATGACGCTCCGCCAGGACCTCCTGGATGCCCGAGATGAGCTGCAGGAAGAACGAGTCCACGCCGAGCGTGTCCGCGGGCCTGGCCAGGACGAGGCCGACCGTTGCCGTGCCCTCGCCGGACAGCTGGCGCGCCGCCGTGCTGGGCCGCCAGCCCAGCTGCTCGGCGACCCGGCGCACCCGGTCCCGGGTGATCTCGGAGACCCCGGGCCGGTCGTTGAGCGCGAACGAGACCGCGCTCTCGGAGACCCCGGCGCGCTGCGCGATGTCCTTCATCGTCGGCCGGCGCGCGGGAGACCGCTTGGCTGGCAACTGCTCCCCATTTCACTGAAGCCCCGCAGGTGGCTCCGCCTGGAGCACTGCTCAATGGAGCTCGGTACTAAAGCGCTTGAGCTGGACCACTCTAAAGCGCATTAGTGATCCGTTGCAAGAGGTGCGTCGTGAGCCTCTGACCTGCTTTTATGTCGAGCTAATGAATTTAGTGAGACGGAATCCATTGACTTCCCCACCGCGATGGATGCAAGGTCTGCCCGTCACCCCCTGGCCACACCGTCACAAAGGAGCCCGGTCACCGTGCGCATGCCTCGCAGAGCACTCGCCGCCGCAGTTGTCGCCCTGGTCCTGCCGCTCAGCGCCTGCGGCTCCGGGGGTGACGACAGCGGTTCCACGGACGCCTCCGGCAAGGTCGAGGGCGACATCACCTTCCAGACCTGGAACCTGCGGGCGAACTTCAAGCCGTACTTCGAGGGTCTGGTCGCCGATTTCGAGAAGAAGTACCCCGGCACGAACGTGAAGTGGGTCGACCAGCCCGCCGAGGGCTACGCCGACAAGATCAGCGCGGACGCGGCCGGCGGCACCCTGCCCGACGTCGTGAACGTCTCGCCGGACCTCGTCGCCCCGCTCGCGAAGGCGGGCCTCGCGCTGGACCTGGACAAGGCCGCCGCGAAGTACAAGAAGGAGTACCTGCCGGACGCGTGGGCCAGCCACGAGATACCGGGCATGGACGGCACGTACGCCTTCCCCTGGTATCTGAACACCGGCCCGCTGTTCTACAACAAGTCGCTGTTCAAGGAGGCCGGCCTGGACGCGTCGAAGCCTCCGAAGACGTACGACGAACTCTTCGACAACGCCCTTGAGCTGGCGGACAAGAGCGACGGCAAGGTCGCGACCCTCGCGAACGTGCCCACCATCGAGGACTTCGGCCGCTACGGCGTCGAGCTGATGAACAAGGAGGGCACGGCCTTCGCCTTCAACGACGCCAAGGGTGTGGAACTCCTCAGCAAGTACAAGGAGTTGTACGACGCCAAGGCCCTGGACTCGCAGGCGCTGACCGCGACCCCCGAGTCGTCCGGCAAGAAGTTCCTCACCGGTGCCGTCGCCATGAACCCGGGCAGCGCCCTGGACCTCGGCAACTTCAAGAAGCAGGCGCCGAACCTCTACAAGAACATCGGCATCACCGACCAGATCACCAGCACCGGCAAGGTCAACATGTACGTCATGGGCGTGATGGTGAACGCGCAGACCAAGCAGAAGCCCGCCGCCGTCGCCTTCGCGCACTTCGTCACCGACGCACAGAACCAGATGTCGTTCGCCAAGAAGGTCGCCATCTTCCCGAGCACCGCCGGTTCGCTCGACGACCCGTACTTCACCGAGGAGGACGGCACGGACGAGACCCGCGTACGGATCGCCGCCGCCAAGTCCCTGAAGAACGCGGCCAACTACACGCCGGTCCTGTTCAGCGAGCAGATGAAGACCGAGCTGCGCAACTCCGTCGCCAAGGCGCTGCAGGGCAAGGTGAGCCCCAAGGAGGCACTCGACAACGCTGTCAAGGCGTGCGACCGCCTGCTCCAGCAGCAGGGCTGACCGACATGGCCGCCTCTTCCAGCACCGCCTCCTCCAGTACCGGTTCCTCCCGTAAGGCCGCCTCCGGCAGGGCGTCCGCGGGTGCGGGTCCTCCCGGGGCGGCCCCCGACGGGACCGTGGCGCGGGTTCGGCGCCAACTGCCCACCAGTCCCTGGCTGTTCGCCGCTCCGGGACTGCTGGTGGTCGGCGTTTTCATCCTCTACCCGTTCGTCTCGACCGTGGTCAACGCCTTCACGGACCGCCGGACCCTGATCCCCGGCGAGTTCGTGGGCCTGGCCAACTTCCGGGAACTGCTGCACGACGAGATGTTCTGGATCGGCCTGCGCAACAGCACGCTGTACGTCGTCGGGGTCGTCCCCGCGCTCGTCCTGCTGCCCCTGCTGCTCGCGCTCCTGGTCCAGAAGAACATTCCCGGCATCGCCTTCTTCCGGTCGGCCTTCTACACCCCGGTCGTCGCGTCCATCGTCGTGGTGGGCCTCATCTGGGTGTGGCTGCTCGACGAACGCGGCCTGGTGAACTCGCTGTTGGAGGCGATCGGTGTCGGCAGGGTCGGCTTCCTGAGCGACCAGTGGCTGCTCCTGCTGAGCGCCATGACCGTCACGGTCTGGAAGGGCCTCGGCTACTACATGATCATTTACCTGGCCGCGCTCGCCAACGTGCCGCGTGAGCTGCACGAGGCCGCGGCCGTGGACGGCGCGGGCACGATCCGCCGCTTCCTCACGGTCACCGTGCCCGCCGTCCGCTCCACGATGGTGCTGGTCGGCGCGCTCTCCTCGGTCGCCGCCTTCAAGGTGTTCTCCGAGGTGTACCTGATGGCGGGACCGGGCGGCGGCCCCGCGGGCGAGGACACCACACTCGTGATGCTCGTCCAGCGCACCGGCACCGGCCTGACCGGCCGGGTCGGCTACGCCTCCGCCATCTCCGTCGTCGTCTTCGTCGTCACCGTCGCGCTGATGCTGCTCGTGCTGCGCGCCGACCGGAAGGAGGACGCGTGAGCGCCGCCGAGAAGGTCCCCGAGGCGCCGGCCGCCGCGGACGCGCCCCGCCGCCGTCGCAGGCGCGTCACCGACGAGCACGGCAAGCAGGTCAGGGTGTGGGAACTAGCCCTGCGTTACCTGCTGTTGCTGGCCGTCCTGGCGCTGACCGTCGGGCCGTTCCTGTGGCAGCTCTCGACCTCGCTGAAGGGGCCCACCGAGGACATCTTCAGCTCGCCGCCCAAGTTCCTGCCCGGCGAGCCCACTTTGCACAACTACGACCGGGTCGCCCAGACCATCCCCGTCTGGGACTACGCCTTCAACTCGCTGAAGGTCGCCACCACCAACGTCGTGACGAACTGCGTCGGCGCGGCACTCGCGGGCTACGCGCTCGCCCGGCTGCGCTACCGCGGCCGCAAGGTGACCACGCTCGTGTTCATCCTCGCGATGCTCGTGCCCGTGGAGGGCATCATCATCGCCCAGTTCACGACCATGCGTGAGCTGGGCCTGAACAACACCCTCATCGGTGTGGTGCTTCCCGGGTGCATCGGCGCGATGAACGTACTGCTGATGCGCAACGCGTTCCTCAACCTCCCGTACGAGATCGAGGAGGCGGCCTTCGTCGACGGGGCGAACACCTGGCAGCGGTTCCTGCGGATCGCGCTGCCCTCGGTGAAGGGCACCCTCGCCGTCGTCGCGATCTTCGCCTTCATGGGCGCCTGGGACGACTTCCTGTGGCCGCTCATCGTGCTCAGCGACCCGGACAAGTTCACCCTGACCATCGGGCTCAACTATCTGCACGGCACCTTCGCCAACGACGAACGGCTGGTCGCCGCGGGCACGATCATCGCTGTGGCGCCGCTGATCGCCCTTTTCGCCTGCCTTCAGCGGTACTTCTTCCGCGGGGTCGGCGAGGGGGCGGTGAAGGGGTGAGGGTCGCGGCCGTCGGCCGCGTGCCCGGAGGGGAGCGGTGCCCGAGCGTCGGGCGCGGGCCGGTGAGGGCTGGTCGCGCAGTTCCCCGCGCCCCTGAGGGGCGGGGGCCGCCCCTCACCTCGGCGAGCAGGCCGCACACCCCCACGTACGCACCACAGAAACAGGACTAGGACTCCCGGATGTCTTCTGCCGTGCGCTTCGGCGTCAACTACACCCCGAGCGAAGGGTGGTTCCATCACTGGCTCGACTTCGACCTCGACTCCGTGCGCGCCGACCTCGACTCGATCGCCGCACTCGGCCTGGACCACATACGGGTCTTTCCGATCTGGCCCTATTTCCAGCCGAACCGCTCGCTGATCCGCCCGCGCGCCGTGGAACAGCTCGTCGCCCTCGCGGACGCGGCCGCCGAGCGGGGCATGGACGTCAACGTGGACGGGCTGCAAGGTCACCTGTCGAGCTTCGACTTCCTGCCCGCCTGGACGCAGACCTGGCACCGGCGCAGCCTCTTCACCGACCCCGAGGTCGTCGAAGGACAGGCCGAGTACCTGCGGACCCTCGCCGCGGCCCTCGCCGACCGGCCCAACTTCATCGGCATGACCGTGGGCAACGAGGTCAACCAGTTCTCGGCGGGCCCGCACCCGGATCCCGACCGGGCGACACCCGACCTGATCGACACCTGGCTGGAGCGGATGCTCACGGCGTGCGAGAAGGGCGCGCCGGGCAAGCTGCATCTGCACGCGGAGTACGACGCGGCCTGGTACCAGGACGACATGCCGTTCACCCCGGCCCAGGCCGCCCGGCGCGGCGCCGTCACCGCCGTCCACTCGTGGGTCTTCAACGGCACGGCCCAGCGGCACGGACGTACCGGCGTCGCGACCGAACACCACGCCGCCTATCTGATCGAGCTGAGCAAGGCATGGGCCGACGACTCGGCGCGCCCGGTCTGGCTCCAGGAGGTTGGCGCACCGGCCCCGCTGGTCCCCGCCGAGCACGCCGCCGCCTTCACCGAGGCGACCGTCGCGAACGCCCTGGACTGCCCGGACCTCTGGGGCATCACCTGGTGGTGCTCCCACGACGTGTCCCGCGACCTCGCCGACTTCCCCGAACTCGAATACGGACTCGGGCTGTTGAGCAACGACCGCCGGCCCAAGGACAGCGCGCGGGCGCTCGCCCGCGCCGCCCGCTCGGCCCGCGAGCACCCGGACCCGCCCAAGGCCCGCACCACCGCACTCGTCGTCCCCGACGACCCCGCCGGCCGTTCCGTCTGCGCGCCGGGCGGCCCGGTGTTCGAGGCGTTCTTCCGGCTCACCGCCGACGGCGCCCGACCGACCACCGTCCTCGCGTCCCGCGCGAGCGACGGGGAGCACCTCACGGCACGAGGCATCACCGAAGTCGTCACACCGGATCGGATGCACTAGTCCCTCAGGTTCCGTGACCCCCACAGGAAACAAGAACTCCCACAAGGAGGCACTTGCTCGTGAACCCCACCAGACGCACCGTCCTGCTCGTCGCCGGCACCGGAGCGGCGGCCGCCGTGATCCCGGCGTCCCCCGCCACCGCCGACCCGAGGGCCGGGGCGTCGTCCGCCGCCGGCGCCGAGGCCGCCGCGGCACCGCAGCCGTACGCGTCCTACTGGTACCCGGACTCGTTCCCCTCGGGCTCGCCGGGCGCGGGCATCACCTGGCGCAGTCTGAAGGCGTGGACCGCCGCCGACGACGCCGACCTCGCCTTCAACACGGCGTCCGTGCCGCTCGCCGAGCGGTTCACCCCGACCCCGGTGAACACGACGGCCCGCGACGGCCAGGCCCGTATCCAGTCGCTGGTCTCCTTCGGCCCCACCGCGAGCAACCCCTCGCAGGGCGCGGCCACCGCCGACTACTACGCGCTCACCCACTGGAGTTACGTCGACGAACTGGTCTTCTGGGGCGGCTCCTCGGGCGAAGGTCTGATCCTCGCGCCGAACGCGCCCGTCGTGGACGCCGCGCACCGGCACGGCGTACCCGTCCTCGGCAATGTGTTCCTGCCGCCCGCCGCGTACGGCGGTCAGCTGCAGTGGACCCGCGACCTGGTGCAGAAGGACGCGGCGGGGCACTACCCGCTGGCCGCCCAACTCGTCGCGGTCGCCGAGGCGTACGGCTTCGACGGCTGGTTCGTCAACGCCGAGACGAGCGGCGGCAACGCGGCACTCGCCACCGACATGCTCGGTTTCCTCACCGAACTCAAGGCGCTCAGCCGGGCCAAGGGGCAGCGGGTCACCTGGTACGACTCCATGACCGTGAGCGGCTCGGTGAGCTGGCAGGGCGCCCTCAACAACCAGAACAGGGTGTTCTACCAGGCCGCCGACACGATGTTCATCGACTTCCGCTGGTCGGCGAGCAGCCTCGCCTCCTCTGGTACGAACGCCCAGCAGATCGGCCGGAACCGCTACGAGCTGTGGGCGGGCGTCGATGTCGAGGCCAACGGCTGGAACCGGTCCGTGAACTGGGACGCCATGGTGCCCAGCGGCTCGGCGCATGTCGTCTCGGTGGGCTTCTACCGGCCCGAGTGGACCCGCAACCACCTGCCCGCCACCCGCACCCCCGGCGACTTCCACGCCTCCGACGACCGGTTCTGGAGCGGGCGTTCACTCGATCCGGCCCGGCCCGACACCACCGACACCTGGCGGGCGCCCGCCGTATCCGTCGCCGACCGCTCGACGGTCTCCGGGCTGCCCTTCGCGAGCACCTTCAACACGGGCCACGGACTGCGCTGGTACGAGGACGGCGAGGTCACGTCGGCAGCTCAGTGGAACCACCTCGGTCTCCAGGACCGGCTGCCGTCCCGGCGCTGGGTCACGCGCACCACGGGTCAACACCCCGCCGTCACCTTCGACTTCGCGGACGCCTGGCGCGGCGGCAGCAGCGTCCTGGTCGACGGCACCCTGGACGCGCCCACCACCCTCGACCTCTACTCGACCCGCCTGCCGCTCGGCGCGGACACGGTCGTCGAACTGACCCACCGGACCGACTCGGGGAACGCGACGGTCGAACTGGCCGTCGCCACCGCCGAACCGTCCGGTCCGGGGCAGCCGTACACGTACACCTACTTCCCGGTGACCGCGGGTGACGGCTGGGAGACCTCGACCGTACGGCTGACCGGTCTGCCGGCCGGTGGCACGGTGCACGCCCTCGGGGTCCGGCTCACCGGGACCGGGGGCGCCGTGAAGTGGCGGCTCGGCGGGCTCGCCGTACGCGATCAGGACGCTCAGGCCCCGGGCACGCCCGTCGGCGCGAGCGTCACCGCTGCCTCCGGAGGCGACCTGCGCCTGGCCTGGCGCGCGCCCACCGGCGGCGGCGTACGCCACTACACGCTGCACCGGGTGCTGCCCGACGGCACCCGGCGCTTCCTCGGCGGAACCGCTCAGCTGGCATTCTTCGTTGGAGGGCTGACAGCAGAAGGAGGCGAGGCGGCGGCGAGGTTCGAATTGCGGGCCGTTGGGGAGCTTTACACCGCGTCGGCCCCCGCGACCCTGACCCACCCCTGGTGACCGCCGACCACCGGTACCACCGGTAACAGCAACAACCCGCACAACGGAGTTACGGAGCACCCCATGCATGACGACCGCGGCCTGGTCGAAGCCCGCCTCAAGCGCGTGCTCGACGAGCGCATACGACCCGCCGTGTACCCCGAGTCCCTGCCGCTGGAAGTGGCGGTGTGGAACGCGCCCGGCGAGCCGGTGCCCGTCGAAGAGGGGCTGGCGGCCACGCCGTCACCGGTGGCGGTCGGCGACAGGTGGGGTGCTCCCTGGGGCACCAGCTGGTTCCGTGTCACCGGGACCGTGCCCGAGGAGTGGGCCGGGAAGACCGTCGAGGCGCTCCTCGACCTCGGCTTCGACGAGAACATGCCCGGCTTCCAGTGCGAGGGCCTCGTCTACCGCTCCGACGGGACCCCGGTGAAGGGCCTCAACCCGCGCAACCAGTGGGTACGGATCGGTGCGCCCGTCGCCGGCGGCGAGGAGGTGCGCCTGCACATCGAGGCCGCCTCCAACCCCGTCATCCTCGACTACCACCCCTTCCTGCCGACCCAGCTCGGCGACAAGGAGACGGCCGGCAGCGAGCCGCAGTACAAACTGGCGCGGATGGACCTCGCCGTCCTCGACGAGACGGTGTGGCAGCTCGTCATCGACCTGGAGGTCCTCGGCGAGTTGATGGCCGAGCTGCCGGTGGAGTCCGCGCGCCGCTGGGACATCCTGCGCGCTGTGGAGAAGGCCCTCGACGCCGTCGACCTGCAGAACGTGGGCGCCACGGCGGGTGCGGCCCGCGCGCAGCTGGAAGCGGTGCTGGCGGCTCCGGCCGTCCCCTCCGCCCACCGCATCAGCGCGGTCGGCCACGCGCACATCGACTCGGCGTGGCTGTGGCCGCTGCGCGAGACCGTCCGCAAGGTCGCCCGGACCACCTCCAACATGACGGCCCTCCTGGAGGACGAGCCGGACTTCGTCTTCGCCATGTCGCAGGCCCAGCAGTGGGCGTGGGTGAAGGAGCACCGGCCCGAGGTGTGGACCCGGGTGAAGAAGGCAGTCGCCGACGGACGGTTCGTGCCCACCGGCGGAATGTGGGTCGAGTCGGACACCAACATGCCCGGCTCGGAGGCCATGGCCCGGCAGTTCGTGCACGGCAAGCGGTTCTTCATCGACGAGTTCGGCGTCGACAACGACGAGGCCTGGCTGCCCGACACCTTCGGCTTCGCCGCCGGACTGCCGCAGATCATCAAGGCGGCCGGCTCCAAGTGGCTGCTCACCCAGAAGATCTCTTGGTCGCAGACCAACAAGTTCCCGCACCACACCTTCCAGTGGGAGGGCATCGACGGCACGCGGATCTTCACGCACTTCCCGCCCGTCGACACGTACAACTGCTCGATGAAGGGCAGCGAGATCGCCCACGCGGCGAACAACTTCAAGGACAAGGGTGTCGCCCGGCACTCCCTCGCGCCGACCGGCTGGGGCGACGGTGGCGGTGGCACGACCCGGGAGATGGTCGCCAAGGCGGCCCGGCTGCGGGACCTCGAAGGCTCGGCGACCGTGGTCTGGGAGGCACCGGAGAAGTTCTTCGAGAAGGCGGAGGCCGAGTACCCGAACGCGCCCGTCTGGGTCGGCGAGCTGTACCTGGAGCTGCACCGCGCCACCCTCACCAGTCAGGCGAAGACCAAGCAGGGCAACCGCCGCAGCGAGCACCTGCTGCGCGAGGCCGAGCTGTGGGCGGCGACCGCGGCCGTCCGGACCGAGTTCGCCTACCCGCACGAGGAGTTGGACCGGCTCTGGAAGACGGTCCTGCTCCACCAGTTCCACGACATCCTGCCCGGCTCGTCCATCGCCTGGGTGCACCGCGAGGCCCGCAAGACCTACGAGGCGGTCGCCGAGGAGCTGAACGGCATCATCGACGCCGCCCAGCGCGCCCTGGTCGGTGAGGGCACGACCACCCTCGCCTTCAACTCCGCGCCGCACACCCGCGACGGGGTTCCCGCCGGTGGCGCGCGGACCCCGGCCGTAGGCGGCGAGTGCACGCTCGTGCCGCGCACGGACGGCGGCTTCGTGCTCGACAACGGCTGTCTGCGGATCGAGATCGACGAGCGCGGACTCGTGGTCTCCGCGTTCGACCTCGCCGCGGACCGCGAGACCCTCGCACCCGGCGAGGCGGCCAACCTGCTGCAGATCCACCCCGACTTCCCCAACATGTGGGACGCCTGGGACGTCGACGAGTTCTACCGGAACACGGTCACCGACCTGGTCGAGGCCGACGAGGTCGTCCCAGGTGACGACGGGGTCTCGGTCCGGATCGTACGGAGCTTCGGGTCGTCCAAGGTCACGCAGGTGCTGTCGCTCGCGCCGGGGGAGTGGCGGCTCGACATCGCCACCGAGGTCGACTGGCACGAGACGGAGAAGTTCCTGAAGATGGCCTTCCCGCTCGACGTGCACGCCGAGCGGTACGCGTCCGAGACGCAGTTCGGGCACTTCTTCCGGCCGACGCACACCAACACGTCCTGGGAGGCGGCCAAGTTCGAGGCCTGCAACCACCGGTTCGTCCACATGGAGGAGCCCGGCTGGGGTGTGGCCGTCGTCAACGACTCGACGTACGGCCACGACGTGACGCGTACGGTGCGCGGCGACGGAGGTACGACCACCACGGTCCGGGTCTCGCTGCTGCGGGCCCCGCGCTTCCCCGACCCCGAGACCGACCAGGGCGTGCACCGCTTCCGGCACGCGCTGGTGCCCGGTGCCGCGATCGGTGACGCCGTGCGGGAGGGCTGGCGGATCAACCAGCCCCAGCGGAAGGTCGCCGGCGGGGCCTCCGAGGTCGCGCCCCTGGTGACCGTCGCGCAGGACGCGGTGGTGGTCACCGCGCTGAAGCTCGCCGACGACGACAGCGGTGATGTCGTCGTCCGCTTCCACGAGTCGAGGGGCGGTCGCAGCCAGGCCACGCTCACGGCGGGCTTCGACGTCGAGTCGGTGACGGTCACGGATCTCTTGGAGCGTCCCCTGTCCGACGCCACCGAGCCGGAGCGGGACGGCAACAGGCTGACCCTGAAGCTCCGACCGTTCGAACTGGTGACGCTGCGACTCAAGCGAGCCTGAGCACCCTTCCAGGCCGCGGCCACGCTGCGGTCGCCCGCGCAGTTCCCCGCGCCCCAAAAAAGACCGGGCGCCGCCCCGGCCGTTGTTTCTCTAGGGGCGCGGGGAACCGCGCGATCAGCCCACTAAGGCTGGATCTGGGTCCGAAGCCACTCCTCGACCTCGCCCACATGGGCGGCAGCGGCGGCCCGAGCCGCCTCGGGATCATGGGCGACCAACGCCCGGTGGATGGCGGCATGCTCCCGCCGCGTCCGCTCGAACGCCCCCTCCTCCTGATACCCCCGCCACACCCGCGCCCGGAACGTCCGCGAGGACAGCCCGTCCAGGATCGCCGCCATCGTCTCGTTGCCCGCGGCGCCCGCGATGACCCGGTGGAACGCCAGGTCGTGGGAGAGGATCTCCTCCGGATCGTCCGTGGCGTTCATGGCCGTCAGGTGCTTCTCCACCTCGGCCAGCTGGTTCGCCGAGATCCGCGCGGCGGCCAGCGCCGTCGCCGTCGACTCCAGGATCCGGCGTACTTCGAGGAGTTCGACCAGCCGTGGTCCGCGGGACAGATCCGCGACCACCCCGAAGGTCTCCAGCAGGTCGCCGGCCTCCAGTTGCGTGACGTAGATCCCGGACCCGTGCCGGGCCTCCAGCACGCCCAGGACCGTGAGCGCCCGGATCGCCTCGCGCATCGAACTGCGCGAGATGCCCAGCTGCGAGGCCAGATCGCGCTCGGTCGGCAGCCGCGCGCCCGGCTCCAGACGGCCCTCGCCGATCATCGCCTTGATCCGGTCGATGGCGCGCTGCGTCACGGTCCCTTTCTGCGGGGCCGGAGCCGGGGCCGCCGCCGGGGCCGTCGTCGCCGCCTCGGGCAGGCTCTCGTCCACGCCATGTCCTCCTGTCGCCGGGTGCGCCGCAGTCTAACCACTCAGGTGGTCCGACCACTACGCGCAAAAACAGCAAAAATCACGGCCCAGGGGTGTTGTCGAAGCGAAGTGGTCTGATAAATATGCCTGGCACCTGCTCGATCACGCTGGATCAAGCTCAACGAGGAGCCGATAGATGGCCGGCAGAACTGTGCGGTACAGGAACGGGCGAAGCACCTCGCGGGCGATACGTGCGGCGGCCACGGCCGTCTGCGCCGCCCTCGCGCTCACGGCATGCGGCAGCACCAAGGACACCGTCGACTCCGGCGGCGGCAAGGGCGACGGCAGTGGCAAGGTCGGGGTCATCCTGCCCCTGCTGACCTCGCCGTTCTGGCAGTCGTACAACGACTACGTGCCCAAGATGGCGAAGGCCGAGGACGTCGACGCACTCAAGACCGTCAACTCCAACAGCGACCCGACGCAGCAGATCACGGACATCAACAACCAGCTCAACCAGGGCGTGAAGGGCCTCGTCGTGGCCCCCCTGGACAGCGCCGCGATCTCCGCGGGCCTCGACCAGGCCGAACGCAAGGGCGTGCCCGTGGTCGCCGTCGACGTGGCGCCCGAGAAGGGCAAGGTCGCGATGGTCGTACGCGCCAACAACGTCGCGTACGGGGAGAAGGCCTGCGAGTACCTCGGCAAGGAGATCCCCTCCGGCAAGGTCGTGCAGATCATGGGCGACCTCGCCTCGGTCAACGGCCGGGACCGCTCCGAGGCCTTCCGTACCTGCGTGAAGGAGAAGTTCCCGAAGCTGAAGGTCCTGGAGATCCCCGCCAAGTGGGAGTCCGACACCGCGGCCTCCAAGCTGGACACCCTCCTGAACGCCAACCCCGACATCAAGGGCATCTACATGCAGGCGGGCGGCGTCTACCTCGCACCCACGCTGCAGACCCTCAAGTCCAAGGGGCTGCTGAAGAAGGCCGGCGCCAAGGGTCACATCTCGATCGTCTCGAACGACGGCATCCCGCAGGAGTACGACGCCATCCGCAAGGGCGAGATAGACGCCACCGTCTCGCAGCCAGCCGACCTCTACGCCAAGTATGGCATGTACTACATCAAGGCGGCGATGGCGGGGAAGACCTTCGAGCCGGGTCCGACCGACCACGACTCGGAGATCGTCAAGCTGCCCAGCGGCATCCTTGAGGACCAGCTGCCCGCGCCGCTGGTGACCAAGGACAACGTCGACGACCCCGAGCTGTGGGGCAACACGGTCAAATGAGCACACCACTAGTTGAGGCGCGGGGCATCGCCAAGCGGTACGGCCCCACCGTCGCCCTCGCCGACGGCCAACTGACCGTGCACGCGGGCGAGTCCCACGCCCTCGTCGGCCGCAACGGCGCGGGCAAGTCCACCCTCGTCACCGTCCTGACCGGCCTCCAGGCTCCCGACGAGGGCACGGTCAGTTTCGACGGCGGGCCCGCGCCCGCGCTGTCCGACCGGGACGCCTGGCGGCGCAAGGTGGCCTGCGTCTACCAGAAGCCCACCGTCGTACCGGAGTTGACGGTCGCCGAGAACCTCTTCATCAACCGGCAGCCGCTGGGCCGCGGCGGGTTCATCAGCTGGCGGCGGCTGAAGAGCGAGGCGGCCGAGGTCCTGGACACCTGGGACGTGCGGGTCGACCCGGAGGCGCGGACCGCCGACCTCAAGGTCGAGGACCGCCAAATGGTCGAGATCGCAAGGGCGTTGAGCTTCGGAGCGCGGTTCATCGTCCTCGACGAGCCGACCGCCCAGCTCGACAACCGCGAGATCGAGCGCCTCTTCACGAGGATGCGCGCACTCCAGGAGTCGGGCGTCACCTTCCTGTTCATCTCGCACCACCTCCAGGAGGTGTACGAGGTGTGCCAGACCGTGACGGTCCTGCGGGACGCCCGCTGGATCACCACCGCACCGGTGGCCGACCTGCCACGGGCCGCCCTGATCGAGGCCATGGCGGGCGAGTCCATCGCCGCCGTGGAGGAGAAGGCCGCCCGCGGAGAGGTGGCCGCCGACGCGCCCGTCGTCCTCGAAGCACACGGGCTCACGTCCGAGTGGTACGAGAGCGTCGACCTGACCGTGCGCGGCGGGGAGGTCGTCGGTCTCGCCGGGTCCAGCGGCAGCGGCAAGATCGAGCTGGCCGAGTCCTTCACCGGACTGCACACACCGACCGGTGGCACCGCCCAACTGGAGGGCGAGCGGCTGCCGTTCGGCGATGTGACGGCCGCCCTGCGGGCCGGCGTCGGCTGCGTACCGCGCGACCGGCACGGGCAGGGACTCGTCTTCGGGATGACCGTCGGCGACAACGCCACCATGAGCGTCCTGGACCGCCTCGGCCGGTACGGATTCGTCGGCACCGACCGCAAGCGGGGCTTCGCCGACGAGCTGATCGAGCGCCTCGACATCCACACCGAGGGGCCCGACCAGCCCGTGTCCGACCTCTCCGGCGGCAACGCGCAGAAGGTCGTCATGGCCAGGGCCCTCGCCTCCGACCCCAGGCTGCTGGTCCTGATCAACCCCACCGCGGGCGTCGACGTGAAGTCCAAGGAGTCCCTGCTCTCCCGCATGGACTCGGCCCGCGACGACGGCACCGCCGTCCTCGTCGTCTCCGACGAACTCGACGACCTGCGCCGCTGCGACCGCGTCCTCGTCCTCTTCCACGGCCGTGTCGTCGCCGAGCACCCGGCGGGCTGGCGCGACCACGAGCTGATCGCCTCCATCGAAGGAGTGGACCACCATGGCTGACACGAAGGCCCCGTCGGCCTCGGCCTCCACCCCCCTGCGGCCCCTGAAGAGCAAGGCCGACGCCAAGGCCGTACTCCTGCGCAGGGCACGCGAACTCGCCCTCGTACCGGCGCTGTTGCTGCTGCTCGTGCTCGGCGCGTTCGTCAACGACGCCTTCCTCACCGAGCAGAACATCATCTCCATCCTGGGCGCCTCGGCGGCCCTCGCGATGGTGGTCCTCGCCGAGTCGCTCGTACTCATCACCGGTAAGTTCGACCTGTCCCTGGAGTCGGTCGTCGGCATCGCGCCCGCCGTCGGCGCGCTGTTGCTGCTGCCCGCGACGCAGTCCGGCTGGGGCACCGAGATGCCCGCCGGGGTCGCCCTGCTCGCCATCCTCCTGGTGGGCGCGGTCATCGGCGGGTTCAACGGCATCCTCGTCGTGAAGCTCAAACTCAACGCGTTCATCGTGACGCTCGCGATGCTGATCATCCTGCGCGGTCTGCTCGTCGGCGCGACCGAGGGCAAGACGCTGTTCGGGATGCCCGACGCCTTCTACACACTGGCCACCACCACCTTCCTGACCGTGCCGATCTCGGTGTGGCTCGCGGCGGCGGCGTTCGGCGTGGCCGGCTTCGTCCTCAAGTACCACCGCTGGGGACGGGCCCTGTACGCGATCGGCGGCAACCCGGACGCGGCACGCGCGGCCGGTATCCGTGTCGAACGCGTCATGCTCGGCGTGTTCGTCGTCGCGGGGACGCTCGCCGCGGTCGGCGGGCTGATGCAGACCGGCTATGTCGGCGCGATCAACGCCAACCAGGGGCAGAACATGATCTTCACGGTGTTCGCCGCCGCGGTGATCGGGGGGATCAGCCTCGACGGAGGCAAGGGCACGATGTTCGGCGCCCTTACGGGCGTCCTTCTTCTTGGAGTGGTCCAGAACCTGTTGACCCTTGCGCAGGTGCCGTCGTTCTGGATCCAGGCCATTTATGGGGGGATCATCCTGGTCGCTCTGATGATCGCCCGAGTGACGACCGGCCGGGCGCAGGACTGAGCGTGGTTTGCACCTGCGGGTGCGTTGTGGCCGGCCGCGCAGTTCCCCGCGCCCCTGACGGGGCGCCCCAGTGCGCCGGATTTCGACAGTCCGCCCCCTTGTCCCTGATCGAAAGGCACCTCTGTGTCCTCATCCGCCGACCTCCGCATCACCGCGGTCGACACCTACGACATTCGATTTCCCACCTCGCGTGAGCTCGACGGGTCCGATGCCATGAATCCGGATCCCGACTACTCGGCCGCCTACGTCGTCCTGCGTACCGATGGTGACGACGCCGACGGCGGGTCGGAGGGGCACGGGTTCACCTTCACCATCGGGCGGGGCAACGATGTCCAGGTCGCCGCGATCGAGGCGCTGCGCCCGCACGTCGTCGGGCGGTCGGTCGACGAGTTGTGCGCGGACCCCGGATCACTGGCCCGCGACCTCACGGGCGACAGCCAACTGCGCTGGCTCGGGCCCGAGAAGGGCGTGATGCACATGGCGATCGGTGCCGTCGTCAACGCCGTCTGGGACCTCGCCGCCAAGCGCGCCCGCAAGCCCCTGTGGCAGCTCCTCGCCGACGCCACCCCCGAATGGCTCGTGGCCCAGGTGGACTTCCGGTACATCGCGGACGTCCTCACCCCCGAGGACGCGCTCCGGCTGCTGCGGCAGGGCCGGGAGGGCGCGGCGGAACGCACCGCCCTGCTGAAGGAGCGCGGCTTTCCCGGCTACACCACCTCGCCCGGCTGGCTGGGCTACTCCGACGAGAAGCTCACCCGGCTGGCCCGGCAGGCCGTCGCCGACGGCTTCACCCAGATCAAGCTGAAGGTCGGCGCGGACCTCGCGGACGACGTCCGGCGCTGCCGGGTGGCCAGAGCCGTCGTCGGCCCCGACATCCGGATCGCCATCGACGCCAACCAGCGGTGGAACGTCGACGAGGCCATCGAGTGGACCAAGGCGCTGGCCGAGTTCGACCCGTACTGGATCGAGGAACCCACCAGCCCCGACGACATCCTCGGCCATGCCGCCGTCCGCAAGGCCGTCGCACCGGTCAAGGTCGCCACCGGTGAACACGTACAGAACCGGATCGTCTTCAAGCAGCTGCTCCAGGCGGGCGCGATCGACGTCCTGCAGATCGACGCGGCCCGGGTCGGCGGTGTCAACGAGAATCTCGCGATCCTGCTCCTCGCGGCCAAGTTCGGTGTCCCCGTCTGCCCGCACGCCGGCGGCGTCGGACTGTGCGAACTCGTCCAGCACCTCTCGATGTTCGACTACGTGGCGCTGTCGGGGACGACCGAGAACCGCGTGATCGAGTACGTCGACCATCTGCACGACCACTTCCTCGACCCGGTGGTGATCGGAGAGGGTCGCTACATGGCACCCACCGCACCGGGCTTCTCGGCGACCATGCGGCCGGAGTCCATCGCCGAGTTCACGTTCCCCGGCGGCACGTTCTGGGCCGCCGACCTCGACCGGCAGCAAGAAGAGCAGCAGGACCAGCGGAAGCGGCAGCAGAAGGAGCAGGCGGCATGAGTGACTTCGAGGGACTCAAGGCCCTGGTGACGGGCGGCGCCTCCGGCATCGGCCGGGCCACAGCGGAACTCCTCGCGGCCCGCGGCGCCCAGGTCGCCGTGCTCGACCTGGACCCGGCGAGCGTCGAGAAGCCGCTGCTCGGCTACCGGGCGGACGTCTCCGACGACGAGTCCGTACGCCGGGCCGTCGCCGCCGCGGTCGCCGACCTCGGCGGCCTCGACGTACTGGTCAACAACGCGGGCATCGGCGCCCAGGGCACGATCGAGGACAACGACGACGAGGCCTGGCACCGCGTCATGGACGTCAACGTCGTCGGCATGGTCCGCACGGCCCGGGCCGCGCTGCCGCACCTGCGGAAGTCCTCGCACGCGGCCGTCGTGAACACCTGCTCCATCGCGGCCACCGCGGGCCTCCCGCAGCGCGCCCTGTACTCCGCGTCCAAGGGCGCCGTTCTGTCGCTGACCCTCGCCATGGCCGCCGACCACGTCCGTGAGGGCATCCGCGTCAACTGCGTGAACCCCGGCACGGCGGACACCCCGTGGGTCGGCCGCCTTCTGGACGCCGCGCCCGACCCGGCCGCCGAGCGGGCCGCCCTGGAGGCCCGCCAGCCAAGCGGACGCCTTGTCTCGGCCGACGAAGTCGCGGGCGCCATCGCCTACTTGGCGAGTCCGCTGTCGGGTGCGACCACCGGCACGGCCCTCGCGGTCGACGGTGGCATGCAGGGGCTGCGGCTGCGTCCGGCGGGGCGGTGACCGGGATGCGTACAGGTACTCGTACGCTCGGCCGCGGCTCCGTCGGCGTCACGGCGCTGGCCCTCGGCGCCGCCGGTATCGGCAGTCTCTACAGCGAGGTCCCCGAGGAGCAGGCGCACGAGACCGTGAACGCCGCCTGGGACGCGGGCATCCGCTACTTCGACACCGCGCCCCACTACGGCATAGGCCACTCCGAACGACGCCTCGGCGCGGCCCTGCGCGAGCGCCCCCGGTCGGCGTACACCGTCTCGACCAAGGTGGGCCGCCGCCTGGAACCCACCGACGCGGGCGGCGACGACCTGGCCAACGGGTTCGCGGTGCCCGCCACGCACCGCCGCGTGTGGGACTTCAGCGCGGACGGGATACGGCGCACCCTCGACGCCAGTCTGGAGCGGCTCGGCCTCGACCGGGTGGACGTCGTCTACCTCCACGACCCGGACGACCATGCCGAAGATGCCTTCCGCGAGGGATATCCGGCCCTGGAGAAGCTGCGTTCGGAGGGCGTGGTGGGCGCGATAGGCGCGGGCATGAACCAGGCCGAGATGCTCACCCGCTTCGTCCGCGACACCGATGTCGACGTGGTGCTCTGCGCAGGCCGCTACACGCTGCTCGACCAGCGGGCCCTCACCGACCTGCTGCCGGCCGCCAAGGAACGCGGCACGTCCGTCGTCATCGGCGGCGCCTTCAACTCCGGTCTGCTGGCCGACCCGAAGCCCGGCGCGAGGTACAACTACGCCGCCGCGCCGCCCGGGCTGCTGGACCGGGCCCTGGCTCTCAGGGCGGTCGCGGACCGCCACGGCACCACCCTGCGCGCGGCAGCCCTGGCCTTCTGCGCCGCCCACCCGGCGGTCGCGGCCGTCCTCGTGGGTGCCCGCTCTCCCCATGAAGTGCGTGACTGCGTGGAGCAGTTCACGGCCGACGTGCCCGCGGGCCTCTGGCAGGAACTGCGGGAGACGGGTCTCCTGCCCGCCGAGGCCCCGGTGCCGGGCGAGAAGCCGTTCGACGACCCGTCCGAGGGGCAGTCCGAGGAGCCGTCATGAGAGTCGCCCTGCACACCAAGGTCCGCGTCGACCGCATCGCCGCGTACGAGGCCGCCCATCGCGAGGTTCCCGAGGAACTCACGGACGCGATCCGCGCCGCGGGCGCCACGTCCTGGACGATCTGGCGCAGCGGCCCCGACCTCTTCCACCTCCTGGAGTGCGAGGACTACCCGAGGCTGCTCGCCGAGCTGGAGAAGCTGCCCGTCAACATCGCCTGGCAGTCCCGGATGGCACAGCTGCTCGACGTGGTCCACGACTACTCGGCCGAGGGCTCGCAGGCCGGGCTGCCGGTCGTCTGGGAGCTGCCGTGACGGCCGGCCGCACGGGTGTGGTCGACGCCCACCACCACGTCTGGGACCTGTCGGTACGGGACCAGGACTGGATCGCGGGCCCCGAACTCGCTCCGCTGCGGAGGAACTTCACTGTCGAGGACCTGGCTCCGGAGGCCCGCGCCGCCGGAGTCTCCCGCGGCGTCCTCGTGCAGACGGTCACGGTCGCGCAGGAGACTCCGGAGTTCCTGGCGCTCGCGGAGAGCAGCGACCTGATCGGCGCGGTCGTCGGCTGGACCGACCTCACCCGCCCCGACGTCGCGGACGAACTGGCGCGCCTGCGCGAACTGCCGGGCGGCCGTCACCTCAAGGGCATCCGGCACCAGGTCCAGGGCGAACCGGACCCGGAATGGCTGCTGCGCGAGGATGTCCGCCGAGGACTGGCGGCGGTCGCCGAGGCGGGCCTGGCCTACGACCTCGTCGTCCTGCCGCACCAACTCCCCGCCTGCGCGCGGGCGGCGGAACGGCATCCCGACCTCACCTTCGTGCTCGACCACTTGGGCAAGCCGTCCATCGCCACCGGAGAGCCGGAACCCTGGGCCACCGGCGTCCGGGCCCTCGCCGCCCTGCCGAACACCGTCTGCAAGCTCTCCGGAATGGTCACGGAGGCGGACCCGCGGGGCTGGTCGGTCGGAGACCTGGCGCCCTACGCGGACACGGTGCTCGAAGCCTTCGGACCCGGTCGGCTCATGTTCGGCTCCGACTGGCCGGTGTGCACGCTCGTCGCCTCGTACGCCGAAGTCGTCGACATCGCGGCCCGGTTGACCGGGAAACTCGGCGAGAGCGAGCGGGAGGAGATCTTCGCGGGCACCGCGACCCGTGTCTACGGACTCCGACTCGGGTCTACGGTCCCCGAGGCTCGCGGTCCAGCCGCGTCGGCGGCAGGAAATCCCTGACGAAGGTCCGCTCCCAGCACGCGCCCGTGCTCCACAGCTCCTGCCAGGTCGTGTACCGGTAACGGTAGAGGCGGGCCCGGACGTAGTGCGGCGGCGCGTCCGGCGGGAACGGGGAGCGGCGCAGGAGGCGCAGGGTGTCGCGGTCGTTCTCCAGGAGCCGTTCCACGAAACCGCCGAACCATGGGTCGGCGTAGGAGGGGGAGAGCGCTGCGAACCACATCATCCAGTCGAGCCGCAGGTGGTACGGGGCGAACTGGCGGGGCCAGCGCCGGGGATCGCCCGGCTTGCCCCTGAACTCGTACTCCAGCCAGCCCGCGTCCTCGCGAGGCACCGCGTCGGCCGTCCCCTCGACCACCACCTCGTACCGGATCCGGCTGACGCTGCCGAACGCCCCGTAGGTGTTCACCAGGTGCAGCGGGTCGAAGGAGCGGTTCATGGCCTGGCCGCGGGAGATCATGTTGCGGACCGGCCCGTGGCTGAGAACCACGATCAGCGCCGCGGCCGACAGGACCACCACCTCGTACCAGATCGGGGTGCCGGGCACGTCCGGTGCCTTGCCGGGCAGCTCCAGGGCCGACAGGGCGAGCACGATCGTGATCCAGTTCAGCCAGGAGAAGTTCCCTGACAGGACCAGCCACAACTGGGTGACGATCATCAGGGCCGCAGCGGCCGAGGCGACCGGCTGCGGGGCGAACAGCAGGACGGGCACCACGAGTTGGGTGACGTGGTTGGCGGCCACCTCGACCCGGTGGAACGGCTTCGGGAGACGGTGGAAGAACCAGCTCAGCGGACCCGGCATCGGCTGGGTCTCATGGTGGTAGTCCAGGCAGGTGAGCCTGCGCCAGCAGGCGTCGCCGCGCATCTTGATCAGACCGGCCCCGAACTCCACGCGGAACAGGATCCAGCGCAGCAGGAAGAGCACCACGACGGGTGGCGCGATCTCGTCGTTGCCCAGGAACACCGCGAGGAAGCCGGTCTCCAGGAGCAGCGACTCCCATCCGAAGCCGTACCAGGTCTGGCCGACGTTCACGATCGACAGGTAGAGCAGCCAGGGGACCAGCCAGAGCAGCATGCCGCCCCACAGGGGCAGTCGGTCGTGCAGCCCCGCGACGAGCGCCAGCGACACCGCGCAGCCCGTCCAGGCCCAGGCCGCGAAGAAACGGTCGGAGCAGTGGAGCTGGAACACGCTCGGGGCCCGCCGGAACGGCACCCGGGCCACGAACCGGGACACCGGCAGCATGCCCCGCTCGCCGATCAGCGCCCGGAACTGCAGGGCCGCGCCCAGGAACGCGACGAGATAGAGCACGGCCAGCGCCCGCTGGAGGAGAAGCCGGCTCGTCCAGTACTCGGAGGCGGTGAACCACTCCACGTCCTGCGCTCCCTTCCCCCTTCGAGTCCCTCTCCTGGTGACGCTGTGTGACCCCGCTCGATGAGCGACCAGGTTACGTCCTACGAGTCGAGGATTCGGGTAAACCCTGACAAGGTGGGCTCATGGTTGATCGGGGTGCGAGCGGTCTGTCACTCCCGGACGACTGGCCCGCCCACCCGGATCCGATCCTGGCGCTCAACCGCATGGGCAGTTTCGACTGGGACCTGGACACCGGTGTCATGCGGATGGACGCGCTGGCCCACGAGATCTTCGACATGCTTCCCGAGGAGTACGCGGACCGCCCGGAGAACCTGGCCGCGCGGGTGCCGCCGGACGAGGCCCACCGCGTGGACACGTACGTCTCGCAGGCGCTCAAGGACGGCAGCGAGAACTACGGGGCGTACTTCCGTATCCGCCGCCGGGACGGCAGCCTGCGCTGGACCCACACCCAGGGCTACATCCAGCGCGACGCGACCGGCCGGCCGCGCCGTATCTTCGGCATCGTCCGCGACGCCACCGAGGAGCTGAGCGAGGCCCGGGACCGCCGCGAGCAGGCCACCCTGGACGACGAGGCCCGCCGCAGGCAGACGAACGTCGTACAGATCACCACGGCGGCCCTCGCACACGCCCGCACCGTCCAGGACGTCATCGACGTCCTCAAGAACAACCAGGGCGTCACCCACCTGGGCGCGACCAGCCTCGTCATGGGCCTCGTCGAGGCCGGCCGCATCCGCCTGGTCGCCGAGGGCCCCAAGGGCAGCTTCGTGCCGGGCACCCTGGTCACCGGCATCGACGAGCAGTACCCGATGAGCGAGGTCGTGCGCACCCTCACCCCGCGCTTCATCGAGTCGCCGAAGCAGTTCGCCGAGCTCTATCCGCTGCTGTGGCCGCACATCACCGAACTCGACATCACCTCGGCGGCCTATCTGCCCCTCATCGCGCAGGCCAGGCCCATCGGGGCCATGGGCCTCCTCTACAACGACCGGCGCGGCTTCTCGGCCCAGGACCGCAACGTCCTCGTCGCCCTCGGCAGCAGCATCGCGCAGAGCCTCCAGCGCGCCATGTTCTACGAGCAGGAGAAGGACCTCGCCCAGGGCCTCCAGCAGGCCATGCTGCCGCGCAGGATCCCGAGCGTCCCCGGCGCCGACATCGCCGTGCGGTACCGCTCCGGCTCCCTCGGCCGAGAGATCGGCGGCGACTGGTACGACGTGATCCCGCTGCCCGGCGGCCGGGTCGGAGCCGTCATCGGCGACGTCCAGGGACACGACACGCACGCCGCCGCCGTCATGGGCCAGCTGCGTATCGTCCTGCGCGCCTACGCGGCCGAGGGCCACACCCCCGCGACCGTCATGGCCCGCGCCTCCGTCTTCCTGCACGAACTCGACACCGAGCGCTTCGCGACCTGCCTGTACGCGGAGGCGGACCTGACCACCGGAGTGGTCCAGGTCGTCCGGGCCGGCCACATCGACCCGCTGGTCCGCGACACCGACCGCCGCTGCCACCGGCTCGCCGTCGAAGGGGGCCTGCCGCTCGGCCTGTCCGCCGAGTTCGGGCGCCTCGAATACCCGGTGAACACCCTCGAACTCGACCCCGGGCAGACACTGATCCTGTGCACCGACGGCCTGGTCGAACAGCCGGGAATCGACCTCGACGACGGTATGCGCACCCTCCGCGCGCTCGTCGCCACGGGACCCGACGACGTCCGCGACCTCGCCGACCGGCTCATCGACGTCGCCGAGGAACGCGGTGGTGAGGACGACGTGGCGCTGCTCCTGCTCCGCCGCACGGGCCTGGCCGCGCGGCACTCCGGCGGGCGGGTCCAGCAGCACGTCGGGCCCGGGGACCCCGAGGCCCTCACCGAGGCGCGGCACATGGTCCACGCCGCCGTGCGGGCCTGGGGCGCCCGCGAGCGCGCCGACGAGATCGAGCTGATCGCCGACGAACTGATCACCAACGCTCTCATGCACACGGAGGGCTCCGCGATCGTCACCCTGCGGGCTCTCCCCGGCCCCGGCCGGCGCCTGCGCGTCGAGGTCGAGGACGCGTCCAGCGCGCTTCCCCGGCGCCGGGAGGCGGGGGAGTCCGGCGTCTCCGGGCGGGGCCTCCTGCTGGTGGACCGCATCGCGGACGTGTGGGGCGTGGAGGCGCGGGGCAGCGGCAAGTGCGTGTGGTGCGAGTTCCTGGTGCCGGATCGGGAGTGAGGGGCCCCGGGGCCCGCGCGGGTGTCGAGTGCGGCTCCGTGAGGGCTGAGCGCGCCCACGCGGCGGAGCCGCTCGAATGACACAGCCCCGCGCCCCTGCCGGGGCGTCGGTGGCACCCTGGAGCCATGCCGGAACTGCCCGAGGTCGAAGCGTTGAAGGACTTCCTGGTCGGCCATCTGGTCGGCCACGAGATCATCCGCGTGCTGCCCGTCGCGATCAGTGTGCTGAAGACGTACGACCCGCCGCTCGGCGCTCTGGAGGGCCGCGAGGTCACGGCCGTGCACCGGCACGGCAAGTTCCTGGACCTGGAGACCGCCGACGGCCCGCACTTCGTCACGCATCTGGCCCGGGCGGGCTGGCTCCACTGGAAGGACCGGCTGCCCGACGGGCCGCCCCGCCCCGGCAAGGGCCCTCTTGCCATGCGCGTCGCCCTGGAGACCGGCGAGGGCTTCGACCTCACCGAGGCCGGCACCCAGAAACGGCTGGCGGTGTACGTCGTACGGGACCCGGGGGAAGTTCCCGGGGTGGCCCGCCTCGGCCCGGACCCGCTGGCCGACGACTTCGACGAGGCCCGCTTCGCCGGACTCCTGGCGGGCGAGCGCAGACAGCTGAAGGGCGCCCTGCGCGACCAGAGCCTGATCGCGGGGGTGGGGAACGCCTACAGCGACGAGATCCTGCACGCCGCGAAGATGTCGCCCTTCAAGCTGGCCTCCGCACTGACCCCGCAGGAGACCCGGCGGCTGTACGAGGCCTTGCGGGCCACCCTCAAGGAGGCCGTCGAGCGGTCCCGCGGAGTGGCCGCGGGCCGGCTCAAGGCCGAGAAGAAGAGCGGCCTGCGCGTCCACGGACGCACCGGCGAACCCTGCCCGGTCTGCGGAGACACCGTCCGCGAGGTCTCCTTCAGCGACTCGTCGCTCCAGTACTGCCCGACCTGCCAGACGGGCGGCAAGCCCCTCGCGGACCGCAGGATGTCCAAGTTCCTGAAGTGACCCCCCGGAGTCTTGCCGGTCGGCCGGCTCCGGGAAGTCGACCGGCCGGGCCTCAGGGCGCCTCGATCGTCACGAGACGCTTCCCGTCCGTCGTGCGCACCTCGTACCGGACGATGTCCGCGGGATGCATCGCCGCCGCGCCCTGCATGCCGGCGGAGGGCGCGGCGGCCCCCTTGGGCACGGTCCAGCTCAGGATGACCTGTTCCGAGTCGTCGTGGCCGATGGCGACGAGTTCGCAGGACTGGTCGGCGGAGGCGTTCTTGACCTTCGCGTCCACCTCGCTGCCGTAGGCCCGATCCTGGGTGGTGACCTCGGCCCATACGCCCGTCCCCGGATCGGTCGCGGCGAGCGTCGTGGCGCCGGAGCTCTCGTCCCCGGAGAAGACCGCCACAGCGGGCCCCCCGACGGCGAAGACCACGGCGGCGGCGACCGCGAACAGCCAGCGCCTGCGCCCGCTCCTGCGGGCCGTGACGACATCGTCCAGGAGCCGGTCCAGGAGGCCCGGTCCCGCCTGGGTCATGGGGTTCACCGAGCGTGGCGTCGCCTCGGCGTACGCCCGCAACGACCGTGTCGTCGCGGACAGTTCATGTATCTGAACCGCACACTGGGGACACTCCATGAGGTGGTCCTCGAAGCGGAAGGCATCCGCCTCGTCCAGCACGCCTAGCGCGTATGCGCCGACGTCGCGGTGGCGTTCCAGCGACCTCATACCAAATCCTCATGCCGTGCCGATGGGTGGGGGTGTGCGGGGAGTAGCTACTTGCCCACCGGTACGCAGGGGACCGCCGAATCACTCAAGTCCCGTCCGGAATGCAACCTGGAGATTCGGAGCGGTCGGGCCCACGGATTGGTCGAGGTTCGAAAAAAACTGGTCAGGGGAGTCCGCCGGGGAACTCCGTCGGGGGATCGGCCGGAAAAATCAGAAAAGATGGATCGCCAGATGGCCGAGGGGCAGCCCCAGTCGCCAGGCCGGGGTCCAGACCTTCGGGCCGTCGTCCTCCCCGATGACGGGCCCGCCGCCCGGCACCGCGTCCAGGTCGGGCGCGAGCAGCTCGGTCTCCTCCAGCCAGCGCCAGGCCGCCGTCGCCAGATCCAGATCCGGCGACGGACCGCCCGAATCGGCGGCCTCGGCCGCGAGCCCGGCCATGCGCTCGCCCACCCAGTCCTGCCACGGCTGGTCGTACGCCGTCAGCGACAGCCAGGTCTCCAGCTGTGTCACCACCCGGATGCCGGAGAGCTCGCCACTGGTGTCGGACAGGAAGATGGTGAGAGCCAGCGCGTCGCGCCCGGCTCTGAACTCGAAGGACGTGGGCGGCATCAGGTCGCCGGTCCGCAGCAGTTCGTCGGCGATGTACTCCGCGTACAACCACGCCATGGGGACGGTGAGTTCACCGCCGCCGGTGCCGTCCGTGCTCTCTTGACCTCTGTGCAGCATCCCTTCCTGCCTTCCTCCGGTGCGTACGCGTCGCCCGAACCCGGGCCCCAGTCGGGAACACGGATGAGGACAGCTGATTGCTCAACCATGATCCTCAGCAAGGCGCTTTACGGAGGCTTGACCTAACCCGCGGTTTCACCGCAGGTCGGCCGCGTATCCCGGAAGAACCCGGCGCAGGGCGCGCAGCGCGTAGTACGCGCGGGACTTCACGGTACCGGCCGGAATACCCAGGGCGGCGGCGGCCTCCGCCACGCTGGCCCCCCGGAAGTACACCTGCACCAGGACTTCACGGTGCTCGGGAGTGAGAGTCTTCACAGCCTCCCGCACATCGAGGGTCGCGACGGAGCGTTCGGCGTGGTCCGCCGAGACCCGCGCGCTCTCCAGCACGGCGTCCCCGACCTCGGCGGGCCGCGCCTGCCGGGCCCGTCGCGCGTCGATGGCCAGGCGCCGCCCGACGGTCAGCAACCAGGGCCGTACGGAGTCGAAGTCGTCGGCGCGAAGGGCTTCTGGATGCTGCCAGGCGCGTACGAACGTCTCCTGCACCAGGTCCTCGGCGCGCTGGCGGTCCCCGTCGGAGAGCCTCAGCATCAGGGCGAAGAGCGGTGCTCCGTGCTCCCGCTGCAATTCGGCCAGCTCGTGCTCGGCGGTCGTCCTGCTGGTCATGGTGATGGCGGCCGTCATGGCCGTATGCCAGCGCAGGGCGTCCCGCCGGGACAGGGCCAGGACAGGGCTCGTCGGCAGACGGTCGAACCCGTCGACGAACGGTACGACGAACGGTCAACCGGGACGGAAGGCTCCGCCTCCGCATGTGTCCGGACCTCGACGGTCCGGCCAACCGTTCGGCCGACGACCCGGCCGTCGGACCTGTCCAGGACCCGGCCGACGACCACCCGGCAGGGGCCGGCCCGCGGTCGGGGTCACGGCACCACCGTCACCGGCCAGCGGCCCGCCTTCACCAGCCGGATGGCGACGGACCCGACGATCCGGTGCCCCGCCTGCTCCGACGCGCCGACCACGACGGCGTCCGCCTTCAGCTGCTCGGCCGCCGAGACGAGCCCGTTGTACGGGTCGCCGCGGAAGGTGTGGAACTCCCAGCGCACATCGAATATGCCCTTGACCTGCTCGGCGGCCTCCTGGATGTCCCGGACCAGATCCTCGGCGATCTGGTCGGTCGTCTCGGCGACCGGGACGCCGAGCGCCGCACCCGCCGCCATCACCGGCTGTACGTACACCAGCGTCAGCAGAGCCCGCTGCCGCCGGGCCAGCCCCGCCGCGTAGGAGGCCGCGCGCAGCGAGGACTCGGAGCCGTCCACGCCGGCCATGATGACTTTGGGCCCGTCGGTGCCACGTTCGAACTGGTGGGAGTGCTGTTCCGTCACGGCCCGAGGCTATCGGAACTGGCGGATCCGGCCACCGTCCGCCCCACAGGTGCTCCCAACGGGTGTTTTTATACGACCGCACCGGTGGCGGTGTGCTGTGTCGTGCCACCGCCGGGCGACTGATTAGTCATGAATAAGGATCAGTTCCTCTCGCGGCGCCGGGCCTTGCTCGCCGGTGCCGCCGCCCTGGGAGCGGCGGGTGCGGCCGGCACGGTTCAGCTGCTCGGCACCGACGCGGGCCCGCCGGCCCGGTCCGCCTCCGGCGCCGCCCCTCCCGCAGCCGGAGCCCAGGCGAACAGAGCGGTCCGCAAGCCCTCCGCCTACCGCCTTCAGCCCATCGCCGGATACGGGCCGGCCCGGGGCACGCCCGCGCGCACCCTCGTACGGCGCGAGCCGTTCCTGCGGATGTCGGGACGTGGCCGCAGCATGGTGCTGACCTTCGACGACGGCCCCGACCCCCGCTACACCCCCGGCATCCTGCGGACCCTCAAGGCCCACGACGTGCGTGCCATGTTCTTCGTGTGCGGCGAGATGGCCGCCGACAACAAGGACATGCTGCGCCGGATGTCCGACGAGGGGCACGTCGTCGGCAACCACACCTGGTCCCACCCGCTCCTGACCAAACTGAGCAGGTCCGCGATCCGCTCCCAGATGGAGCGCACCTGCGATGTCGTCGAGGAGGCGTACGGCGAGCGGCCCGGCTGGTTCCGGGCGCCGTACGGGGCCTGGAACCGGGCCGCCTTCGAGATCGGCGCCGAACTCGGCATGGAGCCGCTCGCCTGGACCGTCGACACCCTCGACTGGACCACACCGGGCGCCGCGACCATCGAGCGCCGGGTCGTCAGGGGGGCGGGGCCGGGTGTCGTGGTCCTCGGGCACGACGCGGGCGGCAACCGCTCACAGAGCGTGCGGGCGCTGCGCGACTATCTGCCGCGGCTGCTGGACTCGGGATATCACCTCACCGTGCCCCGGCGGCAGCTCACCTAGAATCCCGGGACGAATTCCGGCCGGGGGGCTTTCGCCCACCCGGCCGGGACACGCTCAGCGGACCTCGACCAGACGGGCGAACGCGACGACGTTCCCGTCGTAGCCGTTCTGCTTGGAGAAACCGCCGCCGCAGGTGATGACCCGCAGTTCGGCGTTTCCGGTGTTCCCGTAGACCCGGTCGCCGGGGAAATTGTTCTTCTCGAATACCTCGATGCCGTAGATCTCGAACACGGCGGTCGTTCCGTCCCGGCGTCCGACCTCCACGCGATTTCCCTTTTTCAGGGCCCCGAGGCCGTAGAAGACGGCGGGTCCCTGCCGGTTGTCGACATGGCCCACGACGACGGCCGTGCCCTTCTCGCCGGGTGAGACCGCGCCCGAGAACCACCCCGCGAGATTCGGGTCCTCCGGCGGCGGGGCGTCCACCCAGCCCTCCATGTCGAGGCCCACCGGCACGGCGGGGGCGTCGACCTGGATCGCCGGGATCCTGACGCGGTCCGCCACGGAGAACGACAGGGGAGCCGGAGCGCCCGGCCGGGATCTGCCCGCGGCCGCGCTGTCCGCGGCGGCGGCCGTCGCGGGCTGCGGGGGCCCCACGTCGAACTCTCCCGAGCCATTACGAATGAGGGCGAGCCCGGTCAGCAGAACAAGCGCTATGACACCCCAGGGAGCGCGCTTCCTGGGGCGCTCCTCCTCTTCGGCCAGCTCGGACACGGACATTCGCAAACCCCTCTCGACGCGGCCGTCGCCAACGTCCGTCGCGCATACGAGAACGCTAAGCGCAGCCCGCGCGCGGGGCGACGGGAGAAGTGCGAACGGGTGGCGGAAAGGGTTGCCGTGCGCCATCCGAGTCCGGACCGGAAGTAAATTTCTGACGGTCCGTGACCTGCGGCAATATCCGATTGTGTTCCTTTTTGTCGGCGTGTCCTCTCACCAGGACGGACCATTCTCGAAATGCGGCCCTGTGCACGACAACTGAGTGTCTGTCTGGGAGGCGTTCTCTCGCCGATCGACCCGGGGACGTTCCCCGGGGCGCCTTCCGCGGAGGAACACATGCGTAGCACTCGTGCCCTGGCGGTCTCTGCGACAGCGATCGCCGCTCTCGGGCTCACCGTTCCCCAGGCCGTGGCCTGGGACTCATCGAGCAACATCGTCGCCATGCCCAGCGCCATCGCGCGGGGCGGACAACTCACCGTGACCGTCGACGGGTGCCCGAGGGGCGGCACCATGACGTCCAGGGCGTTCTCCCGAGCCGATCTCTCGCCGATCAGGAACCACAGCGAGACGTCGAAGGGAACCGCGACCATCGACAGCTCGGCCACCCCTGGCGCGTACGACATCAGGGTCCACTGCGCGGGCAAGCCCGCGCTGACGAAGTCCGCCGCCTTCACCGTCATCGGCGGGGTCCGCGGTGGTCTCGGCGGCAGCAGCTCCGACGGCGCCACGCCGACCGACATGGCGATCGGCGGCGCCCTGGTGGGCCTCGCGCTCGTCGGCGGCGGGGTGTTCTGGATGCGCCGCCGCGCCGAGAGCAGGATCTGAGCCCCGCCCCTCGGAGACGGGCTCCTCCCCGCGGAGACGGGATTCTTCCTTCGGAGACCGGATCACACGTGAACGGCCCTTCGCCCCGGACCCTCAAGGGTTCCGGGGCGAAGGGCCGTCCGGTGCGTCAGCCGCCCTGTTCGCCGGTGCGCCGGCGTGACCAGTGGTACGCCGCGCCGACCGAGCCGGCGATGAGCGCCGCCCCGAGGCCGATCTCACCCAGGTCGAAACCGCCGGCGCTGCCGCCGACGCCCGCCTTGACGCCCCGGTGGACCGGGGGGTGCGTCGGGTCGTCGGGACGGCCGGTGGCGATGGTGAGGTCCGTATGGCCGGATTCGTGCCCGCACTGGAACGTCACCTCGTACACCGCGCCCGGTCTGGCGTCCCAGTCGACGGTGGCCGAGGCGGTGGACTGTCCCTTGTGGAGCGTCACCGTGTCGAAGACGCCGGAGGAGACCTTGGCCTCCTTCTTGCAGCCGTTGACCGAGAGCGTGACGCGGCCGCCCGCGGCGATCGTCGACGGCGAGACGTTGAAGCCGAACGAGGTGATGTTGCGGTCCCGCTCCTGGTCCCCGTCGCCCTCGGCGACGGCGACGGGCGTGGCGAGGGTCAGTGCGGTCATGCCCAGCAGTGCGGCCGAGGCGACGCGTATCGCGTGCATGGTGAGTCCTCCGGGTCCCCGAGGAGCAGCCCGCGGACCGTTTCCGCTGCGCCGTACATGCACCTCGATGATCGAAACGCTAGGAAGGTGCGGGCGCGGGCGCTATCGCAGTCGCGCGAATGGGGCAACGGTGTGGGCCGAACCGGGGATCCCGTTCCTGCGCCCGGGGGACGGACACGGCGTGGCGCCCGCCCCCGGGTACGGAATTCCGGCGCGGGTCCGGCACCGGCTTTCCGGCGCCGAGAGGGAGCGCCCGCCGCTTCTCGGCACCCTCCGGACCGAGGTCACCCGCCGATCCGAGCTCACCCGCCGGCTTTGGGGAAGTGCGTCAGGAACGGGTCCGCGGTCGCCGTGATCCCGCGGCTGTAGGGCGCGTCGAAGTCCCAGATCAGGAAGAGCAGGAAGGCGATCAGCGCGGCGAACAGGCCCGCCAGGATCACCTCGCGCGCGGTGCGGCGGATCTGCAGGGCGAAGATCAGGCCCACGGTCACCACGGCTCCGGTGATCAGGCCGAACCACACGACGCCCGGCATGGTCGGCGCCGTCGAATCCGCGCGGGCGGTGCGAGCGGTGTCCGCCGCGGTCACCTGGTCGAGGAGCGGCTGATAGGCCTGGGCCTCGAAGTCCGTCCTCGGCTCGTAGTCGGTGACGTCCTGGCGGACCCGGTCCAGGAGTTCCCCTCCCCGTCCGGTGACATGGCCGTGGTCCGCCATGGTCTTCCACTCCTTGGTGACCACGTGATCGACGTAGGCGTCGATGTCCTTCCGGATACGGTCGCGCACGTCGGGCGGGTAGACGCGTACCCGCTCGTTGATCTCGTGCAGGGCCTGCGCCTCCGACTGGACGTGGTCCTCGGCGACGCCCCGCGCCTCCCAGACACCGGCGATGGCCAGGCCGAGCACGATGGCGTACACCACGCCGATCATCATCGTCATGTACTCGATGACGTCCGGGGTGTCCGACGGATCGTCGTCCTCGGAGACGGTGCGGTGCCGCACGAAGGTGACGACGAGGACGACGACGGCCGCAGCCGCCATCGCGAGGGCGAGAACAAGCCATTCCGACAAGGATTCCTCCAGGGGTCAGTGCGGGGCAGGGGTCAGCGCGGGCGCAGCGCGGCGGCGGCGAGCACGGCGGGCGCGGTGATGAGCAGGGTGAGCGACACCAGGGACGGGCCGCCGCGGGGCGGGGCCTTGCGCGCCCTGACGCGATACGGCGGATAACTCACCGGAGTCGCCGACGGACCGGGCCGCGCGTCGGGGGGCGGCGTCGGGCGTGGCGCGGGAGGCGTCGGGCGTGGCGTGGTGGGGGTCGGCCGTGGTGGCACGGGAGCGGGCGGTACGACGACCGGAGCGACGGGCTCAGGGCGTGGGGGAGCCGGTTTCGGTGGGGGTGTCGGAGTGGGGGTCGGCTTCGGCGGCGGTTTCGGTGGGGGAGGGGGTTTCGGCGGCGGGCTGGGCGGAGGGGTCGTCGGGCACGGAGTCGAGGGCGGCGGCGGAGGAGGAGGTGGGGTCGGGGTCGGGCAGGTGCCCGCCACCGAGACCGCCGAGACTCCGCCGGGGCCGGAGGAGGCGTAAGCGCACGCGTCGGCGGAGGCGGGGGCCGGTGCGCCCCCCGCGATCCAGGTCAGGGTGAGCAGCGCCAGCAGCCGTATGCCGAGGGCGAGTCGGAGCGGCCGCTTAATTCTTTTTGGTCCAGGCACGATCGCGATCATCGGTCCCCACACGCCCGCGCACGCGGTAGTGACGGTGTAATTGCCCCGAAGGAGGGACAAGAGGGTCCAAGCCGTTGCCGATCGGCTCCGCGGACGTTCCGCGGGCGGGTTCCGGCCGGGCCCTCGGGCACCTCCCTGACCAGCCCTCCCGGGCGTTATCAGAAAGAAATGTGTGCTCACTTTGAACACTCACCGCACCCCCGCCCGTACCTAGGGCCATACGCGGTGCTGAGCAGTGCCGCAACACCTATGCAAACAGCGGGAGTTACCAATGAAGACCTCCTGGCGGAGCGCCTCACTCGTAGCGTCAGCTGCGGCAGTGCTGGTGCTGACGACGGCGTGCGGTCAGGAAAAGGCGGACGATTCCACCGGTAGCCAGAACGTGGGCGCGGCGCCCGCGGCGGGTGGCTACGGTTCGGCGGGAGCAGGGGCGACCGAGACGGGTGCCGCTGCCGCGGACGGCCAGGGCGCCGTCGCCCAGAGCGCCGGCCAGCTTGCCGTGGCGGACACCGACAAGCTCGGTGAGGTGGTCACGGACAGCGCGGGCATGACGCTGTACCGCTTCGACAAGGACACGGCCGAACCCCCGAAGTCGACCTGTGACGGTGACTGCGCCACGGCCTGGCCCCCGGTCCCGTCCTCGGGTGCCGCGGCCCCGGTGGGGATCGACAAGTCCCTGCTCGGTGAGGTCACCCGTTCCGACGGTACGAAGCAGCTGACCATCGACGGTTGGCCGCAGTACCGCTTCGCGAAGGACACCAAGGCCGGTGACGTCAAGGGCCAGGGTGTGGGCGGCACTTGGTACGCCTCGGCCCCCACGGGCAAGAAGGCGTCCGCCGGCGGCGGGGGCGGTACGGCGGAAGCCGCCGACCTGCCCGGCCTGTCGACCCGCAACGACCCGGAGCTCGGCGAGGTCGTCATCGACAAGAACGGCATGACGGTCTACCGGTTCGAGAAGGACGTCCCGTGGCCGATGAAGTCGAACTGCGTCGGCGCGTGCCTGGAGAAGTGGCCGGTCGTCGAGCCGGTCGACGCCGCCGACACCAAGGGCATCGACAACAAGAACGACGGCAAGCGCGGCTACGTCATCAACAACCGTCCGGACGGGCTCAAGCAGCAGAGCATCGACTGCTGGCCGCTCTACACCTTCGCGGGTGACAAGAAGCCCGGCGACACCAACGGCCAGGGCGTCGGCGGCACCTGGTACGCGATCTCCCCCGAGGGCAAGCCGCTCGGCAAGCCGAAGTAGCCACATCGGAACAAGTGCGCACAATCACCGCTTCGCCCCCTCCGCACCGCACGGAGGGGGCGAAGCGGCTTTTTCACATGTGAACGCGCCCCGGCACGGCTTTTCGTGACTCTGCGCAGTTTCCCCCGATCTCTTTGGAATGCTTCGGGGCGATTTCGCTGGGGCCTTCCATTCGGCACGTGCCCGAGGCAGAGGTCTTGAACGGACGGTCAATTTCCGTTTCCACTCGCTCCATTGGCGGGCGATCAGTAGCCTCAGCTCGAACACCGGATCGTCTACGCCTTGGAGACATAGATGGAGCGTCCCGCCTGGGCCCCACGCGGCATCGACATCTCGGTGCCCAGTGTGAGCCGCATCTACGACTACTACCTGGGCGGATCGCACAACTTCGAGGTCGACAGGGAAGCCGCGCGCAGGGCCATGGAGTTCATGCCGGGACTCCCCAAGATCATGCAGGCGAACCGGGCGTTCCTGCGCCGCGCCGTGCGCTACGCGGCCGCCGAGGGCATCACCCAGTTCCTGGACATCGGCTCGGGCATCCCCACCTTCGGCAACGTCCACGAGGTGGCCCAGAGCGCCCGTCCGGGAGCACGTGTCGTCTACGTCGACCACGACCCGGTGGCCGTGGCCCACAGCGAGTCCGTGCTGGCCGGCAACGAGGACGCGGACGTCATCACCGCCGACCTCCGCAAGCCCCGGGAGATCCTGGCGAGTCCCCGGCTGCAGAGCCTGATAGACCTGAATCAGCCAGTCGCCCTCCTGCTCGTTGCCATACTGCACTTCGTGGAGGACGAGGACGACCCGTACAAGGCCGTGGCCGAGCTGAGGGACGCGCTGGCGCCCGGCAGTCTGTTCGTCGTCACGCACGCCTCGTACGAGGGGATCCCGCTCCCCCCGGAGCGGGCCGGGGGCGCCGTAGACGTCTACAGAGACATCCGAAACCCGCTGATCATGCGCTCGCGCGAGGACATCGCGCGGTTCTTCGAGGGGTACGACATGGTGGAACCCGGACTGGTGCCGATGCCGAACTGGCGGCCCGACCCGGCGTCCGAGGACGAGGATCCGTACTCCTTCTCGGGTTTCGCGGGCGTGGGGCGCACGGCGTGACCGCGGAGCCGGACGGGCCGGAGGACAGACTGCGCAGGTTCGCGACGATCTGGAGCCGGGCCGTCTTCCCGGTGACCGCCACGTCGCTGACCCGGCCGGAGTTCGAGCAGCGCCTGGTGCCGCTCGCCCGGCGGCTCAGCGAGGCGCTGCGGGCCAGGACGTTCGAGGCGGCCGAGGGACAGGCCGTCGGCGCCGCGCTCATCGGGGCGCACTGCACGGAGCCCGAGGCCCTGAGCGCCACACTCGACTGCGTCGACGCCTACCTGGTGCTCTACTGCGGCGGGGACGGAGCCCAGGACGCCCTGCGCGCCCGCTCCGCGCGGCTGCAGCACGCCATGGCCGCCGGGTTCGCGAAGGCGCTGCGGGAGCGGACGCTGGCCGAGCAGGAGACCATCGCACGCGCCGCCCTCCAGGCCCAGGGCATCGTCGCGGACGCGCTCCACGCGACCGAGGCACGCTTCCGCGCGGTGTTCGAGGGCGCGGCCATAGGCATCGGAGTCGCGGACCTCGACGGCAACATCCTGCAGGTGAACAACGCCCTGCTGCGCATGTTCGGCGGCACCGAGCAGCTGATGCGCGGGCGCAACGTCACCGACTGGACCCACCCCGAGGACGCTCCGCAGGTCTGGCGGCTCTACGAGGAGCTGGTGCGCGGCGACCGCGAGCACTACCACGTCGAGAAGGCCTTCTACCGGCCCGACGGAACGGTTCTGTGGACCAACCTCACCGTCTCGCTGCTGCGTGACCCGGACGGGGAGCCGCAGTACCAGCTCGCCCTCATGGAGGACACCACCGAGCGCAGGCTGCTCAACCTCCGGCTCCGGTACGAGGCGACGCACGACGCGCTCACCGGGCTGCCCAACCGCACCCTGTTCTTCGAGCGGCTCGACAAGGCACTCGCGGCAGGGGACGGCCAGCGCTTCGGGCTCTGCTACCTCGACCTCGACGGCTTCAAGACCATCAACGACAGCCTCGGGCACGCGGCGGGCGACCGGCTGCTCGTCGAGGTCGCCGACCGGCTGCAGTCCTGCGCGACCGCGCCCGGCGAGATGGTGGCCAGGCTCGGCGGCGACGAGTTCGTGGCGCTGACCACCGGGCCCGACACCGAGAGCGAGGTCGACGCGCTCGCCGACCGCATCATGAACGCCCTGATCACCCCGGTGCGCATCGACGGCCGCGAACTCACGGTCCGCGGCAGCATCGGCATCGTCGAGGGCCCCGCGGGCGAGCGCGGACCCGCGGAGGTGCTGCGCAGCGCCGACATCACGATGTACCGGGCCAAGTCGGCGGGCGGCAACCGTTACGAGCTGGCCGACGCGGAGGCCGACGCGCGGGCGATCACCCGGCACGGGCTCACCACGGCGCTGCCCGCGGCGCTGGACCGGGGCGAGTTCTTCATCGAGTACCAGCCGCTCGTCCATCTCGGCGACGGCAGTGTGCACGGGGCGGAGGCGCTCGTGCGCTGGCTGCATCCGCAGCACGGGGTGCTCGGGCCCGACCGGTTCATCCCGCTCGCCGAGCACACCGGTCTGATCGTGCCGCTGGGGCGCTGGGTCCTGGAGCAGTCGGTCCGGCAGGCCCGGGTGTGGCAGGAACGTCACTCCGACGCGGGTCCGCTGCGGATCAATGTCAATCTGTCGCCGTGCCAGCTGACCCATCCCGGCCTTGTCTCCGACACGGTGGACATCCTGGAGCGGGTCGGGCTCGAACCGAACTCGCTCTGCCTGGAGGTCACCGAGTCCGCGCTGATCGGTGCCGACGACGATCTCCTGAAGCCGCTGCGGCGGCTCGCCGAGATGGGGGTCGACATCGCGCTCGACGACTTCGGTACGGGGTACTCGAACCTGGCCAATCTGCGGCGGCTGCCGGTGAGCATCCTGAAGCTCGACCGGTCCTTCACACAGGGCATGCAGCAGTTCCCCGCCGATCCTGTCGACCTCAAGATCGTGGAGGGGATCGTCTCCCTCGCCCACAGCCTTGACCTCGCGGTCACGGTCGAGGGGGTGGAGACGGGGGCGCAGGCCGAGCAGTTGCGGCTGCTGGGCTGTGACACGGCTCAGGGCTGGTACTACGCGCGGCCCGGTCCTCCGGAGCGGCTGCACGATTTGGCGTTGGTGGACGCCACGGGGTGACCCGTGCGGGTCCCTGGCGGGGCTTGGGCCGGGGGGTGTTCTGCGGGCCGGTGGGGGCCGGCCGCGCAGTTCCCCGCGCCCCTGAGGGGGTGAGCCTGGTTCCGACGGTGCGGGTACGTCGTGGCTGGGCGCGCAGTTCCCCGCGCCCCTGAAAGACGGGGCTGCGGCCCTGTCTTTCGGCAGCGGGGGGCGCGGCCCCTGCTTTTGGGGGGCGCGGGGAACGGCGCAATCTTTTGGTTTTGGGGGCGCGGGGAACGGCGCGGCCGGCCCCCACCGGCCCGCAGACTTGAACCGCGCCCAAGCGGAACGCGGCTCAGCGTTCGAGGAGCATCCGCTGGAGCTCCCGCGCAGCCCGCGGCGGGGCCACGTCACTGCGGTGGGCCAGCGCGATGGTCCGGGCCAGCCCGGGCCGAGCGAGCGGCGTCACCCGCAGCCCCCGCCCCGACCGAGTCGCCACCATCCGGGGCACCACGGCCACCCCCAGCCCCGCCCGCACGAACCCCAGCACCGCGTCCATCTCCCCGCCCTCCACCGCGAAGTCCGGCTCGAACCCCGCGGAGCGGCACGCGGCGACGGTCAGCTCCCGCAGGTCGTACCCGTGCCGGAACATCACGAGCCGTTCCCCCTCCAGATCGGGGACACCCACGGTCCGCCGCCCACGCCCCGGAGCCGGCGCATCCGGTGACGACACCACGACCAGGTCCTCCCGCAACACCTCCACCGTGGTCAGCGCGGGCGACGGCGTCGGCAGCGGCAGGACGACGAGAGCCAGGTCGAGCGCCCCACGGGCCAGCTCCCGTACGAGGTCGTGGGAGCCGCCCTCCTCGATCAGCAGCCTGATCCCCGGATAGCGGTCGTGGAAGGCGCGCAGTACGTCCGGCAGCAGCCCCGTGCACAGACTCGGCGTCGCGCCCAGCCGGACCCGCCCGCTGCGCAGCTGGGCCAGCTCCTGCACCTCGTGCCGGGCCGTGTCCGCGTCCGCCAGGATGCGCCGGGCCAGCGGCAGCAGGGCCTCCCCGGCGTCCGTGAGCGTGATGTTCCCGCGCGCCCGGAGGAAGAGGTCGGCCCCCAACTCCCGCTCCAGCGCCTTGATCTGCTGGGAGAGCGACGGCTGGGCCACATGGACCACGTCGGCGGCCCGGGTGAAATGCCGGGTCTCGGCGACCGCCACGAAGTACTGGAGCTGCTGGAACTGCATTCCCCCATCGTACGTCCACGATAGGCAGTGGCTATGGAAACGAGCCGCACCATGTCTTGGACCGATCGCCCCGGTCGGCCGTAACGTCCCTCACATGGCTCTGGCAACGCGGACGGAACGAAAACCGTCCATGACGCGCACCGTGTGGGACTCGTCCGTCGGCAAGAAGACCGTGATGGCCGTCAGCGGCCTGATCATGCTGGGGTACCTGGTCGTCCACATGATGGGCAACCTGAAGATCTTCTTCGGGTCGGACGACTTCAACGGCTACGCGCACTGGCTGCGCACCCTCGGCGAGCCCTTCCTGCACTACGAGTGGGCGCTGTGGATCGTCCGCGTGGTCCTGGTGGCCGCCGTCGTCGCGCACGCCGTCTCCGCGTACCAGCTCAGCCGCCGTGACATCAGGGCGCGCCCCACCAAGTACGTGCACAAGAAGCCCCGGGCCAGTTACGCGACGCGCACCATGCGCTGGGGCGGGATCATCCTCGGCCTGTTCATCGTCTGGCACATCCTGGACCTGACGACCGGCACCGTGCACGCGAACGGCTTCCAGTCCGGACACCCGTACCAGAACGTGATCGACACCTTCTCCACCTGGTACGGCAACGTCGTCTACATCGTCGCCGTGCTCGCGCTCGGCCTGCACGTCCGGCACGGCTTCTGGAGCGCCGCACAGACCCTCGGCGTGGGCAGCCGCACCCGCGACCGGGCCTTCAAGACCGTCGCCAACGTGCTCGCCGTGGTGCTCACGGCGGGCTTCGTCGCCGTACCCGTGGGCGTGATGACCGGAGTGGTGAGCTGACATGACTGCTGAATTCGCCGGACACGGCACCTTCGCCGAGTACGCGACCGGGGAGCCGGTCGTCGACACGAAGGCCCCGAAAGGGCCGGTGAACGAGCGCTGGGACACCCGCCGCTTCGAGGCCAAGCTGGTCAACCCCGCCAACCGCCGCAAGCACACCGTGATCGTCGTCGGCACCGGGCTGGCCGGCGGCGCGGCCGGGGCCACGCTCGCCGAACAGGGCTACCACGTCGTGCAGTTCTGCTACCAGGACTCCCCGCGCCGGGCCCACTCGATCGCCGCGCAGGGCGGGATCAACGCGGCGAAGAACTACCGCAACGACGGCGACTCGGTGCACCGGCTGTTCTACGACACCGTCAAGGGCGGCGACTTCCGGGCCAGGGAGTCCAACGTCCACCGCCTCGCACAGATCTCGGTGGAGATCATCGACCAGTGCGTCGCGCAGGGGGTGCCGTTCGCCCGCGAGTACGGGGGGCTGCTGGACACCCGGTCGTTCGGCGGGGTGCAGGTGTCGCGGACGTTCTACGCACGCGGGCAGACGGGCCAGCAACTGCTGCTGGGGGCGTATCAGGCGCTGTCGCGGCAGATCGCGGCCGGCACGGTGGAGATGCACGCCCGCACCGAGATGCTCGACGTGATCGTGGTGGACGGGCGGGCGCGGGGGATCGTGGCCCGCGATCTGATCACCGGGAAGATCGACACGTACTACGCGGACGCGGTGGTGCTGGCTTCCGGCGGGTACGGCAACGTCTTCTACCTGTCGACCAACGCGATGAACTCCAACGCCACCGCGATCTGGCGGGCGCACCGGCGGGGCGCGTACTTCGCCAATCCGTGTTTCACGCAGATCCATCCCACCTGCATTCCGCGGACCGGCGAGCACCAGTCGAAGCTGACCCTGATGAGTGAGTCGCTGCGCAACGACGGCCGGATCTGGGTGCCGAAGGCTCAGGGCGACGACCGTCCGGCGAACGAGATCCCCGAGGACGAGCGCGACTACTACCTGGAGCGCATCTACCCGGCGTTCGGCAACCTGGTGCCGCGGGACATCGCCTCCCGGGCGGCGAAGAACGTCTGTGACGAGGGGCGCGGGGTGGGCCCCGGCGGGCAGGGCGTGTATCTGGACTTCGCCGACGCCATCGCGCGGATGGGGCGGAAGGCCGTGGAGGCGAAGTACGGGAATCTCTTCGACATGTACGCGCGGATCACCGCCGAGGACCCCTACAGCGTGCCGATGCGCATCTATCCGGCCGTGCACTACACCATGGGCGGTCTGTGGGTCGACTACGACCTGCAGACCACGATCCCGGGCCTCTTCGCCATCGGCGAGGCGAACTTCTCCGATCACGGGGCGAACCGGCTCGGCGCGTCCGCGCTGATGCAGGGGCTGGCCGACGGGTACTTCGTACTGCCGTCGACGATCAACGACTACCTCGCGCGCCACCCGCACCACGAAGCGGTCGATGACGAACATCCTGTCGTGCAGGAGGTGTTGGCCGAGACCGAGGACCGGCTGCGGCTGCTCCTCGCGGTCGACGGGGACCGCACCCCCGACTCGTTCCACCGCGAACTCGGGGAACTGATGTGGGAGTTCTGCGGCATGGCGCGTACGGAGTCGGGGCTGCGCAAGGCGCTGGAGCGGATCCCGCAGATCCGGGAGGAGTTCTGGCGGCGCATCAAGGTGCCCGGTACGGGTGAGGAGTTCAACCAGTCGCTGGAGAAGGCCAACCGGATCGTCGACTACCTGGAACTGGCCGAACTGATGTGCCTGGACGCGCTGCACCGCGAGGAGTCCTGCGGCGGGCACTTCCGGGAGGAGTCCCAGAGCCCGGACGGCGAGGCGGCCCGCCGCGACGAGGAGTTCTCCTACGCGGCCGCCTGGGAGTTCACCGAGACCGGCGACGCGCCCGTGCTGCACAAGGAAGACCTCGTCTTCGAGTACGTCCACCCCACCCAGCGGAGCTACGCATGAAGCTGACCCTACGCGTCTGGCGGCAGCCCGACGCCGACGCCGACGGAGCGATGTCCACGTACGAAGTGGACGGCATCTCGGCCGACATGTCCTTCCTGGAGATGCTCGACACCCTCAACGAGGACCTCATCCTCGCCGGGGACGATCCGGTCGCCTTCGACCACGACTGCCGCGAGGGGATCTGCGGCGCCTGCTCGCTCGTCATCAACGGCGACGCGCACGGGCCCGAGCGCACCACCTCCTGCCAGCTGCACATGCGGTCCTTCGCCGACGGCGACACCATCGACGTCGAGCCCTGGCGGGCCTCCGCCTTCCCGGTCGTCAAGGACCTCGTCGTCGACCGGTCCGCGCTCGACCGGATCATCCAGGCCGGCGGGTACGTCAGCGTGCCGACCGGGGCCGCGCCGGAGGCGCATGCCACGCCGGTGCCCAAGCCGGACGCGGACTTCGCGTTCGAGCATGCCGAGTGCATCGGGTGCGGGGCGTGTGTGGCGGCCTGCCCCAACGGGGCGGCGATGCTGTTCACCTCGGCGAAGGTGAATCATCTCAATGTGCTGCCGCAGGGGGCTCCCGAGCGGGAGACGCGGGTGCTGGACATGGTCGCGCAGATGGACGAGGAGGGGTTCGGGGGGTGCACGCTCGCGGGGGAGTGTGCGACTGCTTGTCCCAAGGGGATTCCGTTGTTCTCCATCACCGGGATGAACAAGGAGTGGTTGCGGGCCAGCCGGAAGGCGGGCAAGCGGTAGGGCTTGCCCGCCTTTGGGAACTGCGTTCGGTATGTGGGCGGGTGCGGGTGGGTGGGGGCTGGTCGCGCCGTTCCCCGCGCCCCTGAAGGGCGAAAGACTGCGCCGTTCCCCGCGCCGCTAAGGGCGAACGGACTGCGCCGTTGCCCGCGCCGCTGAAAGACAAAAGACTGCGCCGTTCCCCGCGCCCCTTGCGGGGGGCGCCCCTGGGGTTCAGCAAGCTCACACTCGGGCTCTCTCCGTGGGTTACTCGGTGGTCAGCCGGGGTCGGAAGAACAGGAGCGCACGGACCGATACACCCGGTCCGCCGCGCCGCTCCGCCGCATCCGGCCTGTGACCAGGAGAGAGCCATGACCGGCGTTTCCACGCTCGACAGCCCCCCACTGTCGACCACACCCACCCGCTACACCGTCACCCTCGCCCGCGACGAGTCCGACGTCCGGGCCGCACAGCGACTGCGCCACGACGTCTTCGCCGGCGAGATGGGCGCCCTGCTGGCCACCGAGCAGCCCGGCCTCGACGTCGACGCCTTCGACGCGTACTGCGACCACCTGCTCGTCCGCGACAACACGACCGGCCAGGTCGTCGGCACCTACCGGCTGCTGCCTCCCGAGCGTGCCGCGGTCGCCGGACGGCTCTACTCGGAGAGCGAGTTCGACCTCGGGCCCCTCGCCGGGATCCGCTCCGGTCTCGTCGAGGTCGGCCGCTCCTGTGTCCACCCCGACCACCGCGACGGCGCGGTCATCGGCCTGATCTGGGCCGGCATCGCCCGCTACATGACCGACAGCGGCCACGAGTGGCTGGCGGGCTGCTGCTCCATCCCGCTCGCCGACGGCGGGGCCCTCGCCGCGGGCACCTGGGACCGGGTGCGGGACAAGCACCTGGCACCCGAGGAGTACCGCGTACGGCCGCTGCTGCCCTGGAACTCCGAGGGGATCGCCCGGGCAGGCCGCGCCGAGCTTCCCCCGCTCCTGCGCGGCTACCTGCGCCTGGGCGCCTGGGTCTGCGCGGAGCCGGCGCACGACCCGGACTTCGGCGTCGCCGACCTGTACGTGCTGCTGTCGATGCGCCGGGTCAACCCGCGCTATCTGCGGCACTTCCTCTCCCTCGTGCCCGCGTGATGAACGCGTCCCGCATGGGTGTGCTCCTGCGTCCGCGCCGCACCACGGTGCCCCTCGCCGGGCCGGGCACGGGCGGTGCGGCGCTCCTCGGCACCGGAAAGGTGCCGCGCCCGCGACGCGGCGGCTCGCCGGTCTCCTCCGCGCCGGCCGTCTCCGCCCCGTCAGCCGTCTCCGCCCCGGTCGTCGCCGTGCCGGTCGTCGTACGTCCGGCCGGGACGGCACCGGCTGCCACTCCCGCCACCCCGGCAACCCCAGCCGCTCTTCCCGCCCCCGCCGCTCCTTCCGCCCTCGCGAGCGTCTGGCTGCCCAGTGCCCCCTGCACTCCGGGGGCCTGCGTGGAGTCCGTGCGGGCGGTCGCCGCCGTACCGCGTGCCGGGCTGCGGCTGATCTCGCTGCTCTTCGTGGTCGCCACCGGGGTCGTACTGATCCCGGTCGCCGCGCGGGTTCCCGCGGCCCGGCGCGACCGGCTCATCAGGGCATGGTGCCGGACGATCGTGCGCACCGCGGGCGTCCGGGTACGTGCCACCGGCGCGGCCCCGCCCACCGGGGGCCTGCTGCTGGTGGCCAACCACATCTCCTGGCTCGACATCCCGCTGCTCGCCGCCGTCCGCCCCGGCAGGATGCTCGCCAAGGCGGAGATCCGGCAGTGGCCCGTGGCCGGGGCGCTCACCGCGAGCAGCGGCGCGCTGTTCATCGAACGCGACCGGCTGCGCGCGCTGCCGGAGACGGTCGGGCGGATCGCGGAATCCCTGCGCGGCGGCGGGGCGGTCGTGGTCTTCCCCGAGGGCAGCACCTGGTGCGGCCGGGCCCAGGGCCGTTTCCGCCGGGCCGCCTTCCAGGCCGCCCTCGACGCGGACGCGGCCGTCCAGCCGGTGCGTCTCCACTACCGGCACGACGGGGGCGCGGTCAGCACCGCACCCGCCTTCGTGGGCAGCGACTCGCTGCTCGCCTCGGTGTGGCGGGTCGTGTCGGCCCGCGACCTCGTGGCCGAGGTGCACGTCCGGCCGGTGCTCCCGCCGGGCTCCGCCCCCGACCGGCGGGCCCTCGCCCGGGCCGCCGAAACGGCCACCACCCCCTCCGCCTGTGCCGCGCACCCGGCAAGCCGGGCGAAGCCGGAGGCGTCCACTCATCCGGTCACCGGGGCCAACACGGAAGCGCTCGCACACCCCTGACGGACCGTCACCGAACCGGGGTACCGTCCCCGCATGTATCCCGGAGCGTACGACCCCGCCAGGACGGCCGTCGTCACCGCCGACGGCGGCCGTACTCTCACCTACGGCCAGTTGGAGGACCGCTCCCTGCGGCTCGCCGACCACCTGCGGTCAGCCGGGCTGCGCGTGGGCGACCATCTGGCGCTCCTCTCCGACAACGACCCACGTGTCCTGGAGGTCTACTGGGCGGCACTGCGCTCCGGCCTCTATCTGACCGTGGTCAACCACCACCTGACCGCCGACGAGGCCGCCTACATCGTCCGCGACTGCGGCGCGAGGGCGCTCATCGTCTCCGCACCGCTCGCCGAACTCGGCCGCGAAGTACGTGCGTCGGCGCCGGACACCGCACTGCACCTGGGCTTCGACGACGGCTCGTACGAGCGGGCTCTCGCCGACGCCTCACCCGAACCGCCCGAGTACCAGCCCCGTGGCGTCGACATGCTCTACTCGTCCGGCACCACCGGCCTGCCCAAGGGCATCGCGCCGACCCTGCCCGAGGGTGACATCCGCGAGGAGATGAGCATCCCGCAACTGCTCTTCCAGCCCCTGTACGGCTTCGGCGAGGACAGCGTCTACCTCTGTCCGGCCCCGCTCTACCACGCTGCGCCGCTGCGCTTCTGCTTCGTGCTGACCGCGACCGGCGGCACCATCGTCCTCATGGACTCCCTGAACTCCTTCGACCCGCGAGGGGCGTTGGCGGCGATCGAACGGCACCGGGTCACGCACAGCCAGTGGGTGCCCACCATGTTCGTACGGATGCTGAAGCTGCCGGACGAGGTGCGCGCCGCCTACGACGTGTCGTCGATGAGGGTCGCCGTCCATGCCGCCGCACCCTGCCCCGTCGAGGTCAAACGCCGGATGATGGACTGGTGGGGACCCGTCCTGTACGAGTACTACTCGGCGACGGAGGCCAACGGGATCACCTTCGTCAGCCCGGACGAATGGCTGCGCAAGCCCGGGACGGTGGGCCGCGGCGGATTCCTCGGCGAGCTGCGGATCTGCGACGACGACGGCAAGGTGCTGCCCGTCGGCGAGACCGGGACCGTCTACTTCGAGCGCGACGAACTCCCGTTCCGCTACCACAACGACGAGGCCCGCACCCGGGAGGCACAGCACCCCGACCACCCCGACTGGACGACCACGGGCGACATCGGGCACGTCGACGAGGACGGCTACCTCTTCCTCACCGACCGCAGGGCGTTCACCATCATCTCCGGCGGCGTGAACATCTACCCGCAGGAGATCGAGAACTGCCTCACCCTGCATCCGAAGGTCGCCGACGTCGCGGTCGTCGGTGTCCCGGACGCGGAGATGGGCGAGGCGGTCAAGGCGGTCGTCCAGCCCGCCCCCGACGCGACCCCGGGTCCCGGACTCGAACGCGAACTCCTCGACTTCGTCCGCGACCGCATCGCCCACTACAAGGCACCCCGCAGTGTGGACTTCACGGACGAGATCCCGCGTACGCCGACCGGCAAGCTGGCCAAGTCCCGCCTCCGAAAGGCCTATTGGCCCTGACGCGGCAAGTCCTGACGAGGCAAGTCCTGATACGGCGGCCGGGCGGAACCCGGGTCAGCCGAGGCCCGCGACCCTCGCCAGCCTCCGGTACGAGTCCAGCAGCGCGTCCCGGTCGTACGTACTGGTCGTGACCAGGACCTCGTCGGCGCCGGTGTCCTTGATCACCGTCTCCAGCTCGTCGGCGACCTCGTCCTCGGTGCCGGCGATGTGCCCGGCGAGCCCGGACTCGTGGAAGCCGCGCTCCCGGTCCGTCATCGTCAGGGCCTCGACGCGCTCGGCGGGCGGCAACGGCGGGAACGTACCGTGCGTGCGTGAGTACGCCATCGACCAGGCCTCGGGGAGCAGCAGACGGCGGGCCTCCTCGGGGGTCGCCGCGACCGCGACCGTGCCCGAGATGACGACGTACGGCTCCCGTGCCCAGGCGGAGGGGCGGAACGATTCCCGGTAGTGGTCGACACCGCGCCGCATCTTCTCGCGGTTCCTGAGGTCACCGATCACCATCGGCAGGCCGGCCCGGGCGGCGATCGTGGCGCCCTCGCCCATGGCCAGCACGAACGGCGCCACGGTCAGGCCCTCGGCGGGGTACGCGTGCACGCCGGTCGGGGACGTGCCGCGGAACCAGCCGAGCAGCTCGTCCAGCTGGGCCGCGAAGTCGTCGGCGACGTCCTTGTCCCGGCCCAGCGCCTTCCGTACGCCGTCCGTGAACCCGACGGAGCGGCCCAGGCCCATGTCGATGCGGCCGGGGAACAGGGACTCCAGGACACCGAACTGCTCGGCCACCACCAGGGGCTGGTGGTTGGGCAGCATCACACCGCCCGTGCCCACCCGGATCGTGCGCGTCGCGGCGGCGACCGCGGCGGCCAGCACGGTCGGCGCGGACCCCGCGACCCCCGGCACGCCGTGGTGCTCGGAGACCCAGACCCGGTGGTAGCCGAGCTCCTCCAGCTCCCGCGCCAGCCGGACGGTGTCGCGCAGCGCCTCGGGCGCCGCGTGCCCCTCACGGGTGCGGGAGCGGTCGAGGACGGAGAAACGGGTCGACGCGATCACAGAGCTCACACGGTGTTCAACAGCGGTGGCGCCCCAGGATTCCCGGCCGGGCGGATGAGAAGTGGCGCAAGATCGCGTCCTAGGCTGGCCGCCGTGACGAACAACAGCAGGACACGCCCCGAGTCGGACGCGCGCAGGCCCCTTGCCGTCTTCGACCTCGACGGCACGCTCGCCGACACCGGGCACCGGCAGCGGTTCCTGGAGGGCCGGCCGCGGGACTGGGACGCCTTCTTCGCCGCAGCGCCGGACGATCCGCCGCTGGCCGAGGGGGTGGCGCTGGCGCTGGAGCACGCCCGGGAGTGCGAGGTGCTGTATCTGACCGGGCGGCCCGAGCGCTGCCGCAAGGACACGGAGGCCTGGATCGCCGCCCAGGGGCTGCCCGAGGGCCGTATCCGGATGCGCCGCAACGACGACCGCAGGCCCGCCCGGCGCACCAAGCTGCAGATCCTCCGCGAGCTGGACCGCAGCCGCGAGATCCGGGTGCTGGTGGACGACGACGAGCTGGTGTGCGAGGAGGCCGAACGGGCCGGGTTCACCGTCGTACGGGCCCGCTGGGCCGCCGCGTCGGCGGCGCTGAAGGAGGCGCAGGAGCGCGACGGGCGGACCTGAGGGGCCCTGCCTGAGGGAACCCCGGGTCCGCCCTCGTTCCCGCCGTGCCACTGGCGTTCCCGCCGTGCCACTGGCCGGCCCGTGCCATGTGCGGGCCGGCCGGGGCCGTCGGCGGGCGGTCGTCAGGCCGAGTCCTCCAGGCGGAAGCCGACCTTCAGGCCGACCTGGTAGTGCTTGACCTGCCCGTCCTCGATCTGTCCGCGCACCTGCGTGACCTCGAACCAGTCGAGGTTGCGCAGCGTCTGCGAGGCCCGGGCGACCCCGTTGCGGATCGCCTGGTCGATTCCCTCGTGCGAGGTACCGACGATCTCGGTGACCCGATAGGTGTGGTCGGACATGCGGGTGCTCCTCTCCGCCGTGGCCCGTGTGCCACGTGTCGTTCCACGGTGCCCCACGAGACGGGGGACCGCGAGATGTGGGCCCGGGGGACAGGAGTCACCGCGGGCGCCGGTCCGGCGGCTGTCACCGGGCCGTGCTCAGCGACAGCGCGAACCTCCCCTCGGTGTCCGTCCACCAGTGGGCGAGTTCGAATCCGGTCGCGGCCAGCTCCGCGCGTACGCCCTCCTCACGGAACTTCGCCGACACCTCGGTGCGCATCTCCTCGCCCTCGGCGAACTCCACGGCGATGTCGAGCGCGGGGATCTTGACGGTGAGCGCCGAACGGGCGCGCAGCCGCATCTCGATCCACTCCTCCTCGGCGTTCCAGCGGGCGACATGGCTGAAGTCGTCGGGATCGAAGTCCGCGCCGAGCTCGCGGTTGACGACGCTCAGCACGTTCTTGTCGAACGCGGCCGTCACCCCGGCGGAGTCGTCGTAGGCGGCGACGAGCACCGACTCGTCCTTCACCAGGTCGGTGCCGAGGAGCAGCGCGTCGCCGGGCGACAGCAGGGAACGTACGGACGCCAGGAACGAGGCGCGTTCGGCGGGCAGCAGATTGCCGAGCGTGCCGCCGAGGAACGCGACGAGCCGCGGCCCGGGAGTGTCCGGAAGTGCCAGGTCCTTGGTGAAGTCGGCGATCAGCGCGTGCACGGCGAGCGAGGGACGCTCGGCGAGCAGCGCCTCACCGGCCTGCGTGAGCGCGCTCTCGCTCACGTCCACCGGTACATAGGTGTGCAGGGCGGGCAGCGCGTCGAGCAGGTGCCGGGTCTTCTCGGACGAGCCGGAGCCCAGTTCGACCAGGGTGCGGGCGCCGGTCGCGGCGGCGATCTCGGGGGCGCGGCCGGCGAGGATCTCGGCCTCGGCGCGGGTGGGGTAGTACTCGGGCAGCGCGGTGATCTTCTCGAAGAGCTCGCTGCCGAGCGCGTCGTAGAACCACTTGGGCGGGAGCGTCTTCGGAGTGCGGGTCAGGCCGTGCAGGACGTCGGCGCGCAGGGCGGCGTCCGTGGCGTCCTCGGGCAGCGTGCGGGTGACCAGGAACGGACTCACGTACTGGGCTCCTTGCTGGGTACGGATGCTCTTGGTGCGGATGCCAGGTGTTCGTCGATGTCCTTGAGCGGGGTGAGCAGGACGTCCGTGCGGCTCGCGGCGAGCAGCGTCCGGTCCGGCACCTCCTGCCAGTGCGGATCGTCGTCGTACGGCTCGGACGCGACGACGGTGCGCCGGCCGGGCTCGGTCAGGTACCAGAGCGTGTCGCCCCAGGCGGTGGCGGCGATCACCTCGCCGTTGGTGAGCAGCAGGTTGAGGCGGGAGCCGGGGGCCGCCGCCGCGACGTCGAGAACCGTGTCGGCCAGGGCCTGGCCCTCCTCGTCGCCGCCGCGCAGCCGGTTGAGGACCAGCGCCCAGACGAACGCCGAGTCGCAGCGCGCCTCCATCGACAGCAGGTCCGCGGCGGGCAGCGTGCGGGCCAGCGGGGCCAGCGAGCGCGGCCAGCCGGCGACCGCGCCGTTGTGGCTGAACAGCCAGGTGCCCGCGGCGAACGGGGCCGCCGCGGCCTCCCCGTCCGCCCCGGCCAGGGTCGCGTCGCGCACCGCGGCGAGCAGCGCGCCCGAGCGCACCACCCGCCCGAGGTCCGCGAAGGACTGGTCGCCCCAGATGGGCCCGGTGCGCCGGTAGCGCCCGGGCACAGGATCACCCTCGGCGTACCAGCCGACTCCGAAACCGTCGGCGTTGACGGTCCCGTGCCGCTGGCGCCGGGGCGCCCAGGACTGGCGGTACAGGCTGTGTGCCGGGTCCACGAGGAGCCGCCCCAGCGGCTCCTCGGGCCCCAGGTATGCCAGATGACGGCACATCAGACGCTGTCCGCGGGGGCGTCCCGGGCGGTACGGAACCCGGAGAAGATCTGCCGCCGGACCGGGTAGTCCCAGTTGCGGAACGTCCCCCGGCAGGCCACCGCGTCCACGGCGAACGAGCCACCGCGCAGCACCTTGTGCTCGGAGCCGAAGAACACCTCCGAGTACTCCCTGTACGGGAAGGCGTGGAAGCCCGGGTAGGGGAGCAGCTCGCTGGACGTCCACTCCCACACGTCACCGATCAGCTGCCGTACGCCCAGGGGTGACTGACCCTCCGGGTAGCTGCCCGCCGGGGCCGGGCGCAGATGGCGCTGGCCGAGGTTGGCGTGCTCGGGTGTGGGGTCGGCGTCGCCCCACGGGTAGCGCGTCGAGCGGCCGGTCTCCGGGTCGTGCCGGGCGGCCTTCTCCCACTCGGCCTCGCTCGGCAGCCGCCGCCCCGCCCAGCGCGCGTACGCGTCGGCCTCGTACCAGCTGACGTGCAGGACGGGCTCGTTCGGCGGTACGACCTCGGTGGCGCCGAAGCGCCGCCGCAGCCACTGCCCGCCGTCGCGCCGCCAGAACAGCGGTGCCTCGATGGAGTGTTCCCGGATGTGGGACCAGCCGGCCGGTGCCCACCAGCGCCGGTCGGTGTAGCCGCCGTCCGCGATGAACGCCTGGTACGCCTCGTTCGTCACCGGGGTGGTGTCGATGAAGAACGGCGGCACCAGACGCGCGTGCGCCGGCCGTTCGTTGTCCAGCGCCCACGGCTCGGTGGACGTGCCCATCGTGAACGGGCCGCCCGGGACCAGCACTTCGGCCGGTCCGGTGAACGCGGGGACGGGCATCGGGTCCGGTGCCGTCAGCGCCACCGGCCCTCTGCGGAGCTGATGGGTTATCAGCATGGTCTCGTCGTGCTGCTGTTCGTGCTGGGCGATCATGCCGAAGGCGAAGCCCGCCTCGGTCAGCGGGGCGCCGGTGCCCTGGAACGCGGTGCTCTCCAGGATGTCCAGTGCCCGTCCGCGTACCTCGGCGGCATAGCTGCGGGCCTCGGCGGGCGGCAGCAGCGGAAGCGAGGGCCGCTCGGAACGCGGGTGCTCGAACGCGTCGTACAGGCCGTCGATGTCGGGCCGCATCGCGTCACGGCCCGCGACGGTCCGCAGCAGCCACAGTTCTTCCTGGTTGCCGATGTGCGCGAGGTCCCACACCAGCGGGGACATCAACGGCGAGTGCTGCGCGGTCAGTTCGGGGTCCTCGACGCAGGAGGTCAGCAGCGCGGTGCGCTCACGGGCCGCGAGCAGCGCCGCCAGCGCACGCTTCCTGAGCGTCTCCGGGTCGTCGAGAGAGATGCCGGTACCGGGGTCGGTCATGAGCGGAGGTCCTTCCCGCTGAGCAGGTGTTCTGTGCGCTGTTCGGTGCGCCGTTCCGTGTGCTGTTCCGTGCTCTGCCCCGCGGCCTGTTCCGTGCCGTGGAGTGTGCCGTGCTGCGGATGACCGGAGTCGGCGGCACGGTCGAGCAGGTCGTCGGCCGGACAGCGGCCCCTGGCCACATAGCGGTCGGTGAACTCCGCGACCGCCCGCCGCACCTCGGTGCTCGCGCCGATCCGGGGCAGCGCGTCGGCCGCCGCCGCGAAGCAGGTCACGGCCGCCTCCCGCAGCTCGGGATCGGCCAGGCCCGAGCGGGCGGCGGTGGTCCACAGCGCGTTGAGCGGGGCGGGCAGTGAGCCGGCCCGCTCGGCGAGCGGTTTAACCGTCCGGTAGGCGGTCTCGGCGGCCTCCGCGTCGTCGAACAGTGCCGTCGTCACGGCCAGCGGCACGATCCAGCCGTCGTCGCCCGGCTGCGCGTCGATCATGCGCAGCTCAAGGTGCCCGCGTGGGCGCACCGGCGGGAACAGGGTCGTCTGGTGGTAGTCGAGATCCTCCCGGCCGGGTGGTGCGTCGGACCGCGTCCAGTCCCGGAAACTCAGGCCCTCCGGCACGTCCCAGGGCCCGCTGGGCGCCCGTACGCACATCACCGGCGCGTCCAGGACGTGCCGCGCCCAGGCGGCCCGAGGGTCGCCGTCGAGGGGCGGGGCGCTGGTGCGGCCCGGATCCATCGCGGCCCACAGGGACTGCCGGGTGGAGCGCCAGCCCGTGGGCCGGCCGCGGGCCATCGGGGAATTGGCGAACGCGCCCACCAGTACCGCGCCCAGCTGGTGCGCCAGCCACCAGCGCCGCCCGAGACCGAGCGGTCCGGGCTCCTCGTACCCGGCGTCCAGGCAGACCTGGACGGAGGCGGAGGAGCACATCATGGCGCGGCCCTCGGGGCCCGTGCGGTCGAGACAGGTCTCCATGGCGTCGTAGCGCGGCTCATGGAGGAACCGGGTGGGTTCGTTCCAGGGGTCCTGGCCCAGTCCGCTGAGGGCGAGACCCGCCTCGCGCAGTACCGCGCGTACGGCGTCGAGGTCGGCGGAGACGGATGCGATGCACTCCATGAGGGAGGCTGCGGGTGCGGAGCTGAGCTCCAGCTGGCCGCCCGGTTCGACGGTGACCGCCGAGCTGAGGGGCAGTGCCCGCACTGCGGCGAAGGCCGCTTCGCGACGTTCTGGTGGTACGGGGAGCCGCGGGGAGCGCGGCTCGTGGACGAGCCATTCGAGTTCCACACCGAGGAAGCGGGGCGGTCCGGTCTTGAAGCAGATGCCGCGGACCAGTGCCTCCACTTCGGCCTCGGTGACGGTGGAGCGGCGTGGCTCCGTACAGTCACTCGCCGAATCGGACATGTCGGGATCCTCCTGAGATTCCATCCATGCCGTCGGGCCGGCTTCGGATGGGCCGACCCGACAGACGCTCGTCCCACCCAAGACCCTTGAGCCGGTTCGCACAAGGGTGCGTATCGCCGCTTTTGGGTGCGTGAAACTCTGTTGCAGCTCTGTACCAGGATCGCTCACCATGCGTTCATGAGCACGACGGGGGATGCCACGGGGGTATCGGGGGAGATCGCGCGGGGCGCGAGCACGGCGCCTACAGGGGTGGCGCCATGAGCGCACGGCTGCGCGCGGTCGCACGGCAGACGGAGGAGATCGTCGCGGCGGGTTGGTATCGCGCGTCCGACGGGCGCGAGGTGTCGATCGCCGCGGCGGTGGCCGCCGCCCGGGAGGGCACGCGGATGTACGGGCCGGGCCCCGTGGAGACGCCGGCCTCCCTCGCTCCTACCGGCTCGGCGGACACGTTCTTCGAGGTCACGGGCGAGAGCAGCCTGGAGGCGGCACGCCGGCTGACCGGTCCGGTCGCGGTGCTGAACTTCTCCTCGGCGCGCAATCCGGGCGGGGGCTATCTGAACGGCGCACAGGCCCAGGAGGAGGCCCTGTGCCGGGCCTCCGCGCTCTACGCGTGCGTGGTGGAGGTCCGTGAGTTCTACGACCACCACCGGACGCACCGCGACACCTTCTACACCGACCGGGTGATCCACTCACCGGCCGTCCCGGTCTTCCGCGACGACCGGGGACGGCTCCTCGACGAGCCGTACACCGCCGGATTCCTGACCGCCGCCGCACCCAACGCGGGAGTGATCAAGCGCACAGCGCCGGAGCGGGTGCCCGAGCTGCCGCGCGCCCTCGCCTCGCGCGCCGAGCGCGTCCTGGAGACGGCCGCGGCGCACGGCTACCGGCGGCTGGTGCTCGGCGCCTGGGGCTGCGGGGTCTTCCAGAACGACCCGGCGCAGGTGGCGGGCGCGTTCCGCGCGCTCCTCGGGGACGAGGGCCGGTTCTCCGGCACCTTCGAGCACGTGGTGTTCGGCATCCTCGACCGTACGAGTGGAGCGGTGGTCCGGGGTGCCTTCGAGGAGGCGTTCAGGTCGCTTCAGCGCCAGCCGTAGCGCTCCCGCAGCCGGTGCACCACCAGGTTGAACCGCATCCGGTCCAGGGCGCAGGCCTCCCGGCGCATCCCCTTCTCGTGCAGCCGCAGCACCCGGTCCACGTCCACCCACGAGTCGCGCCCCGACCGGTCCCAGGGCCCGCTGCCGATCGGCACCCACTCCCGGTCGCCGTCGTGCCGCTTGCTCGACAACTGCACGGCGAGGAACGTACCGGCGACCTCCCGGGCGACCACGAGCAGCGGGCGGTCCTTGCCCCGCCCGTCGTTCTCCTCGTAGGGCACCCACGTCCACACGATCTCGCCCGGGTCCGGGTCACCGTCATGGGCGGGCGAGTACTCGGTCCGCACGACCCCGACCCGCCGCGGATCGGCCTCGGTGGTGGCGGCGGGCCCGAATCGCCCGGGAACATCTTGCTCGGCAGAAGCAGTCACGAACGACACGTTAACCCGCGCCCCTTACAGCGATGGCCCGCACCCCTTTCCGGCCAGGGGCACGGGCAACCGCCGCTCTTGCTTGAGGGGCGCGGGGAACTGCGCACCCAGCCGCAGCCGCCCCGCACCCGTCAACGACCCCCGGCCCCGACGGCGCCGCTACGACTCCCCGTCCACCCCCACCTTCTGCGAACTCGGCGCAGGCCCCGGAGAAGTGAACCCGTTCACACCCGAACCCTCCTTGCCCACATGCCCGTTCGTGTTCATGGAAGCGAGCAGTTGCCGGGCAAGCCCGAGCCCCGTCCCACCCATGGTCAGCGCCTTGGCAAACATGTCGGACATCCCGTCCGCCCCGTTCAGCAGCACCATGTGCTCCACGTTCCCGAACGCCCCCGCACCGGCCTTGACGATCTCCGGCCAGTTCTCCGCGAGCTGCTGCGCGACGACCGCCTCCTGGTTCTCCGCCAGTGCGGCGGCCCGCGCCGCGATGGCCTCCGCCTCCGCGAGCCCCTTCGCCCGTGTCGACTCGGCGACGGCGAGACCCTTGGCCTGCTGGGCGGCGGCTTCCGCCTCACCCGTGGCCCTGGTCGCCGTCGCGGTGGCCGCACCGCGCGCCTTCGTCGCCTCTGCCTCCGCGCCCGCGGCCGTCTTCACCCGGGTCGCCTCGGCCGCCGCGGCCAATTCGGTCTCCTTGGCCTTGGCCTGCGCGGCGGAGATCCGGACATCGCGCTCCGCCTCGGCCAGCGTCCGCTTCTCGTACGCCTTCGCGTCCGCGGGCTTGCGGACGTCCGCCTGGAGCTGCTGCTCGCGCCGGTGGGCCTTCAGCTCGGCGACGCGCGTCTCCTGGACCACGACCTCCTGCCGGGCCCCCGCCTCGGCGAGCGGCCCGGCCTGCCGCGCCTTGGCCGCGGCCTTGTCGCGCTCCGCCTGGTATCCGGCCTGCAGGATCTCGCTGTCCCGGGTCGCCTCCGCCATCCGCGCGGCGGCCTGCTGCTCGGCCTCGGTGGCCAGCCGGTTGGCCTGTGCCTGCGCGATCCGCGCGTCCCGCTGGACGGCCGCCGCGTGCGGCATGGCCAGGTTCTTGATGTAGCCCGTCGGATCCTCGATCTCGTGGATCTGCAGCGAGTCGACGATCAGTCCGAGCTTCTCCATCTCCGTACCGCACGCGGCACGGGTCTGCCCGGTGAGTTTGTCGCGGTCGCGGATCATGTCCTCGACGGTCAGTCCGCCGACGATGGACCGCAGATGGCCGGCGAACACGTTGTGCACCCGCTCCGCCACCAGCTTCTGCTGATCGAGGAACCGGCGTCCCGCGTTGGCGATCGACACGAAGTCGTCGCCCACCTTGAAGATGACCACGCCCCGCACCTTGAGAGGTATGCCCTGGTGGGTCACGCAGTCGACGGACAGATCGGTCTCGTTGAGGTCGAGCGAGAGTTTGCGGACCGCCTGGATGCCCGGCAGCACGAGGGTGCCGCGCCCGGTGACGATACGGAAACCCATCCCCTCCTCGATGCCTTCGGTGCGATGCTTCGAACCGGAGATGATCAGTGCTTCGTTGGGTTCCGCGACGCGCCACATCAGCTTGAAGACCACTACGACGAAAATGAGCGCGAGGACCGCTGCCCCCGCCACGACGCCGACAACCATCGGCATTCGCCCCCTGTTGGATGGTGCCCTGTCGGCACCGAACGAAGGGGAGTGTGCGCCCGCGACAGCCCATGGGTACAGAGGCCGACGCGTCCTTGGGACAGCCTTGATACGTACCGCGCGCTCAGGTGGTCCGGACGCCCGCGGACGGCTTCAACTGTCGTACGCGGCCGACACGTACACCGTCCGCGGCGGCAGGTACTCCACCACCATGACCACCGTGCCCGACTCGATGCGGTCCTTCGAGGAGGCGGCGTACGCGAGGAAGTGCTCGGCGCCGCCACGGACCCGGACGATCACCTCGCCGACGAGCCCGGGCCCCACCGTGCCGGTGACCCGCCCCATGAGCCCCACCATCGACGCGTCGTCCACGGACCCAAGCCTACGGGGCCGCGGCCCGGGGACCGGCGGGCGGACCGAACTCCCCCGCACCGCCGCCCGGTCCGCCGTCCGACGCGCCGGCCGGCCACCGCTCGTACCACCGCTGGTCCGCCTCCAGCTGTGCGGCGAGCGAGACGAGGAGCGGTTCGCTGTGCGCGGGACCGAGGAGTTGGGCGCCCACGGGCAGGGAACCCTCGACGAACCCCGCGGGGACGTTCACCCCGGGCCAGCCCAGCACGTTCCACGGCCAGGCGTACGGACACGCGGCGATCATGGCCCGGTCGGTGCCGAAGCCGCTCAGAGAGTGCAGGGCACCGATCCGCGGCGGCGGAGCGGCCGTCGTCGGGGCCAGCACCACGTCGTACGTCTCGAAGAGCACGCCGATCCGCCGGTGCAGCCGTGCCTCGGCGCGCCGGGCGGCCCGCAGCGGGGCCCCGCCGAGCAGCCGTCCGAGCCGGGCCGCCTCACGGGTGCGCCGGTCCAGCAGGGCGGCGTCGGGCACGTCACGCACGCGCTCGGCGATACCGGCGGTGGCGCGCGGAACGAACGCCAGCCCGATCTGCCCGTACGGCGGGTCGGCCTCCTCGACCTCGTGCCCGAGCGCGGCCAGCCGTTCCGCGAGGGCGACGACCCGGGCCCGTACGTCGGGGCTCAGTCGCGCGGGCAGCGCCGTGAACGGGGGTTTCAGCGACAGCGCGATCCGCAGCCGCCCCGGGTCCCGGCCCACCGCGTCCGAGACGCGCAGCGCGGGCGGGCGGTGCAGATCGCGTGCGTGGCTGCCGCTCGCCGCGTCCAGGAGCAGTGCTGCGTCCTCGACGGTGCGGGCCAGCGTGCCGTTGACCGTGATGCCGTGGAAGGACTCGGGGCGCGGCCAGGTCGAGATCCGGCCGCGCTGCGGCTTGATGCCGATCAGATGGGTCCAGGACGCGGGGATGCGTACCGAGCCCGCCCCGTCCGAGCCCAGCGCGGCGGGGACCAGGCCCGCCGCGACGGCGGCGGCCGAACCGCCGGACGAGCCGCCCGGCGTGTGGCCGGGGTGCCACGGGTTGCGGGTCTCGCCGAAGGCCGGGCCCTCGGTGAAGGGCCACTGTCCCAGCTCACAGGTGTTGGTCTTGCCGACGATCACGGCCCCGGCCGCCCGCAGCCTGCGTACCGCCTCGCCGTCCTCGGGCACCGGCGGGAACGTGCCGCGGCAGCCGAAGGCCGTCGGCTCGCCCGCCACGTCCATGTCGTCCTTGACCGCCAGCGGCACCCCGAGCAGCGGCCGGCGGCCGCCCGCCGCCAGCTCCTTGTCCGCCGCGTCGGCCTCGGCGAGCGCCGCCCGGGCGCGCACCAGCCGGAAGGCGTTCAGCGTGCCCTGCGTGGCCTCGATCCCGGCGAGGGCCTCCTCGACGAGCGTCCGCGAGGACACCGTGCCCTCGGCCAGGGCACGGGCGCGCTGCGCGAGCCCCGCGGCACGGTCGGGAGTCATCCGGGCCTGCGGACACGGTCGGGAGCCACGGGAGTCATAGGGGTCGGCCACCTCCGGGAGCACGATGTCTACCGAACGGTAACCTCCGGATGGCGTATGCGGTACGGGGCGTGCAACTTCGTCGGCGGGGGCGGCGGTTGACCTGCGTACCAGGTCCTGCCCGCCGCTCCGGCCTTGCCTTCGAGCGCTCTTCAAGTTCTACCGTCACGGGAGTCGGCGACTGTCCGACGGTGATTCCAGCGCGACGGAGACGGACATGCGGGTCGGCGTTCACATCAACCGGTTCAACCATCCTCGCGGCGCGGCCGCGATCGGCCCCGAGCTGGCCGCGGCGGGTGCCGCCGCCGAGGCCGCGGGCGTGAGCTGGATGTCGGTCATGGACCACTACTTCCAGATGGAGTTCAACGGCGGTGCCGAGGACGCCATGCTGGAGTCGTACACGACCCTCGGCTTCCTCGCCGCCCACACCTCCACCGTGCGGCTCGGGACGCTCGTGACCGGGGTGACCTACCGCCACCCCGGGCTCCTCGCCAAGATCGCCACGACGCTCGACGTGCTGTCGGGCGGCCGGGCCACACTGGGGATCGGAGCGGCCTGGTACGACCGCGAGCACGAGGGCCTGGGCGTGCCGTTCCCGGCGCTCGCGGAGCGTTTCGAACGGCTGGAGGAGACGCTGCGGATCTGTCTGCAGATGTGGGACCCGCAGGCGAACGGGCCCTTCGAGGGCAAGCACTACCGACTGGCCGAGACCCTCTGCGTACCGGCGCCGGTGAGCACCCCGCGCCCGGAGATCATGGTCGGCGGCAGTGGCGAGAAGAAGACGCTGCGGCTGGTCGCCCAGTACGCGGACGCCTGCAACCTGTTCGCCTCGACCCCGGAGGAGGTCGGGCACAAGCTGGACGTCCTGCGCGGGCACTGCGACGCGGTGGGCCGCGAGTACGCCGACGTGCGCAAGACGATGGTCCACTCGGGCGACCCCAGGAGCGAGGCCGAACTCGACGCCTTCACACGGGAGATGGCGCAGTACGCGCGGCTCGGCATCGAGACGGTGATCCTCGGTCCGCGGGTGGACGAGCCCGCCGAGTGGATCGAGCGCGGGGTCGCCCCGCTCGTCGAGCGGCTGGCCGGACTCGGCTGAGCCACGGCCGCCGGCCGGTGTGGCCCCGGTACGGTCCGGCGCGGTCCGGGTGCTCTACGCGGCCTCGTCACGCGCCAGTCGCACGAACCGCTCCAGCATCTGCGCCACACCGTCCTCGTCGTTCGAGGCGGTGTGGAACCGGGCGGCCCGCCTGACCTCGGGATCGGCGTTGGCCATGGCGTACGAGCGGCCCACCGCCCCGAGCATGGGCAGGTCGTTGGGCATGTCGCCGAACGCGGCGATGTCGTCGGGGCCCAGGCCGAGTTCGGCGCTCCACGCGGTGAGCGCGCTGGCCTTGGTGACGCCCGGCGCGCTGAACTCGACCAGCGCCAGACCCGTGGAGTGCGTGGTCTCGGCGTCGTCGCCCGCGCCGAGCCGCGCCCGCTCGTGGAAGTCGTGCAGCGACAGCGTCGGGTGATGGGCGAGGACCTTGAAGACGGGGCGTTCCGGGGTCCGCGCGAGCAAGTCCTCTGCGGTACCGATCAGTTCGACCGCCGACTCCCCGTACGACCAGGCGGGGTAGGCCTGTTCGTGGCCGAAGTCCCGCTCGTACTCGAAGGCGAAGGAAACGCCGGGCACCGCGGCCCGGACGCGCGCCACGAGCGCGGTGAGCGGCGCTGTCGGGAACGGCGACAGCCGTACGGCGGTGCCGTCGGGCGCGTACACGGCGGCGCCGTTGGCGGTGATCGCGAAGTGCCGTCCGATGTCCTCGTGCAGGACGGCGAGGCTCCGCGGGGGCCGGCCGGTGACCAGCGCGAGACGGATACCCGCCGCTTCGGCCGCCGCGAGTGCGGCCGCTGTCCGTCCGGAGACGGTCCCGTCGCTGCGCAGCAGCGTCCCGTCGAGATCGGTGGCCACGAGCTTGGGCGCGGTGGCTGGGGCGGACGTCGTCATCGCGCGGTGGCACCTTCCGTCCGACCTGTACTACGGGTACGTACTACCGGCAGGTGTTTCGGACACCTGCCGCGGACGCGTGTGACGCGCGGTGGGAACCGCGCGTCACGGATGTGTCCGGGAACGTGTCCGGGTCAGGCGGCGACGGGCGCGCTCGCCTCGCCGTGGATCCGGGTGATGACCTCGGTCAGCTGGGCGGCGACCTCGGCGTCGTCGGAGGGGTGCGTCTCGGCGAAGCGGACGACCGAACCGGGGATGGAGAGCTTGATGTCCTCAAGAACCTTGGCGCCGGCGATACCGGCGGCCTTGCGGGTCTCGTCCTGCGCCCAGACGCCGCCGAACTGGCCGTAGGCGGTGCCGACCACGGCGAGGGGCTTGCCGTTGAGGGAGCTCGCGCCGAACGGGCGGGACAGCCAGTCGATGGCGTTCTTCAGGACGGCCGGGATGGTGCCGTTGTACTCGGGCGAGAAGAGCAGCAGGGCGTCGGCGCCGGCCGCGGCCTCACGGAGCCGTACCGCGGCGGCCGGGACATTGCCCTCGACGTCGATGTCCTCGTTGTAGAAGGGGATCTCGGCCAGGCCCTCGAACAGGTCGACCTCGGCGCCCTCGGGCGCGAGCTTGACGGAGGCCTCGGCGAGCTGGCGGTTGTGGGAGCCGGCGCGAAGGCTGCCGACGAGCGCGAGGATACGAACAGACATGGGGGGCTCCAAAGGGGACGAAACATTGCCGTTACGATCCGGACCGGGGTCCGTTTAAAAGTTCTACCAGTCAAACGGACCACGGTCCAGTTTTCTTCCCCGGCGTTACGATGTGTTCATGCCCGCCTCCCTGCCGCCCTTTCCGAAGCCCCAGGCACCGAGTGACGAGCCCGTTCTCCTGGAGCTGTCCACCGGTGAGGACGAGCCCTGCCTGCGTGCCGACGCGGCGCGCAACCGCGCCCGGCTGCTGGAGGCGGCCACGCGCCTGGTCGAGGAGCACGGCGCGGCCGGCGTCACGATGGAGGCGGTGGCCGCGGCGGCCTCGGTCGGCAAGGGAACCGTCTTCCGCCGCTTCGGCGACCGCACCGGCCTGCTGATGGCCCTCCTGGACCACTCCGCCAAGCAGCTCCAGGCCGCCTTCCTCAGCGGCCCGCCACCGCTGGGCCCCGGCGCACCGCCGGTCGAGCGGCTGAGGGCGTTCGGCTGTGCCGTCCTGCGGCAGGCGGTCGACCACCTGGACCTGCAACTGGCGGCCCAGCCGGAACCGTCCCGCCGCTTCTCGTTCCCGCCCCAGCGCTTCCTCACCGGCCACGTCACGCTGCTGCTGCGGCAGGCGGTGCCGGACGCCGACTGCGCCCTCCTCGCCCAGACGCTGATGGGCTATCTCGACCCCGCGCTGATCCACTACCTGACCAAGGAGTGCGGGATGCCGCTGGAGCGGCTGGAAGCGGGCTGGACCGACCTGGTCGCACGCCTGACCCGGACGGAACTACCGCACTAGGAAAGCGACTTGGGCCGCACCGCGCACGATCGTGCGGAGCGGGGTGTCCGCCGCGCCCGGCGCCCCCCGGCCCCGGGGCCGCCCCCGGCTTCTGCAAGGATGCCGTACTCATGGTGCAGATACCGAAAACATCCGCCCCTCCGTCGCCCGCGCAGCACTCCGTGCCGACGAGCGCCGATGTGGCCCGTCTGGCGGGTGTCTCACGCGCGACCGTCTCCTACGTCCTCAACAACACCAGCGCCGTCCGGATCAGCGAGCCCACCCGCCGCCGCGTCCACGAGGCGGCCGAGGAACTCGGGTACGTGCCGCACGCCGCGGCCCGCAGCCTGCGCGCCGGGCACAGCCGCATGGTCCTGATGCCCTCCCCGGACGTGCCCGTCGGCCCGCTCTACAGCCAGTTCTTCAACGAACTCCAGTGGGCGCTCAGCCGACTTGAGTACACCGTCGTGCAGTACGGGGGCCTCGGGCTCCAGGGCGACGAGGCGGCCCGCGCCTGGGCCGAGCTGCGACCGGTCGCCGTGCTGGCGCCCGGCGGCGGACTGGGCCCGCGGGGGGTGTCCGTGCTCAAGCGCTCCGGCGCCCGGGCCGTGGTCACCCTCGGCCCCGAACGCATCGAGGGCGCGCACGCGCTGCTCATGGACCACCACGGGGTCGGCCGCAGCGTCGGCACGCACCTGCTGTCCCGGGGCTACCGCCGCGTCGGTGTGCTGGTGCCCGAGGATCCCGGCCTGGAGATCTTCTCCAGACCCCGGCTCGAAGGCGTACGGCAGGCACTGGCCGGCACGGACGCCACATTGACCGAGGTGCCGCTCGCGTACGACGAGAAGGCCGCGGCCGACCTCGCGGGGCGCTGGCGGTCCCTCGGCCTGGACGCGGTCTTCGCGTACAACGACGAGTTCGCGATGCTGCTGATGCGCGCCCTGCAGGACGAGGGCGTCGGCATACCGGGCGAGACGGCCGTCGTCGGCGCCGACGACCTGATGCTCGGCCGGCTGCTGCGCCCACGGCTGAGCACGGTCCACATCGAGCTTCCCTCCGGGCGGGAACTCGCCGAACTGGTCGACCGCGCGGTGCGCGAGCCCACCGCGGAGCCCGAGGCGCACGAGGTACTGGGAGCGACGGTCGTGCACCGCGAATCGAGCTGAATCTCCGGGGGTGTGTCATGCGGACGACGGTCGGCATCATCGGCGGGGGCCCGGCCGGGCTCCTGCTGGCCCGCTCACTGCACCGGACGGGCATCGACTGCGTCGTTCTGGAGAGCAGGACCCGCGCGTACGTCGAGCAACGCCAGCGGGCCGGAATGCTGGAGCAGGGCACGGTGGACGCGCTGCGCGAGTGCGGGGCCGCCGATCGCCTGGAGGCCGAGGGCCTGGTCCACCACGGCATCGAGCTGCGCTTCGGCCGCGCGCGGCACCGCGTCGACTTCCCTGCGCTCACCGGCGGTCGCACGGTCACGATCTACGCCCAGACGGAGATCGTGAAGGACCTCGTCGGGCTGCAACTCGCTGAAGGGCCACCGCTGTTGTTCGAGGCGGAGGCCGTCGCGGTCGAGAACACCGGGAGCGCCGAGGGCCGGGAAGGCGTCGAGGGCCGGGGGAGCGGCGCACCCCTCGTACGCTTCGTGCACGAGGGCCGCGAGAAGACACTCACCTGCGACTACGTGGTCGGCTGCGACGGCTTCCACGGCATCGCCCGCGACGCCTTCCCGGCCGCCGTCAGCCGTACGTACACCCATGAGTACCCCTACTCCTGGCTCGGGATACTGGCCGATGTGCCGCCCTCCTGCGACGAGTTGATCTACGCGCGGGGTCCGGGCGGCTTCGCGCTGCACAGCATGCGCTCGACATCCGTGTCGAGGCTGTATCTGCAGGTCCCGACCGGTACGGAGGCCGACGACTGGCCGGACGAACGCATATGGGACGAGCTGGACGCCCGCTTCGCGATCGACGGCGACTGGCAGTTGGAGCGCGGCCCGATCACCGCCAAGTCCGTCACCCCGATGCGCAGTCACGTCCACGAACCGATGCGGCACGGCCGGCTGTTCCTCGCCGGGGACGCCGCGCACATCGTGCCGCCGACGGGAGCCAAGGGGCTGAATCTGGCCGTGTCCGACGTCCGCGTGCTGGCCCGCGGCTTCGCCGAGCTCCACCGCTCCGGATCGACCCGGCTCCTCGACTCGTACTCGCGCGTGTGCCTCGACCGGGTCTGGCAGGCGACGCGCTTCTCCTACGACATGACCACGATGTTCCACACGCGGCCGGACGGCGACGCCTTCGAGGACCGTGTCCAGCTCGCGCGGCTGCGCCGGATCACACAGTCCCGCTCGGCCGCCGCCGAACTGGCCGCGAACTACACGGGAATTCCGCTCGCGGCCGAGGCGGACGCCCCGGGCCGGATCGGGGAGCGCTGAGCGGACCGGATCAGGAGCCGCTCGCCGGACCGGATCCGAGACCGCCGACCGGCACGCAGGCGACCGGCCGGCCCGGGGGCCGATCACCGACCGGTGGGGGAGCGACCGTCACCCCCTCGGGCGCGGGCCCCTCCGGCATTACTCGGCCTTGTCCTGCTCGGCCTTCTGCTGCTCGGCGACGGACTTGCGGACCTCGTCCATGTCGAGCTTGCGGGCCTGACCGATGACATCCGTCAGAGCGGCCTCGGGCAGCGCACCCGGCTGGGCGAAGATCGCCACCTGGTCGCGGATGATCATCAGCGTCGGGATCGACTGGATGTCGAAGGCGGCGGCCAGCTCCGGCTGAGCCTCCGTGTCCACCTTGGCGAACACCAGGTCGGAATTGGCCTCCGCGGCCTTCTCGTAGACCGGGGCGAACTGCCGGCACGGGCCGCACCAGGACGCCCAGAAGTCGATCAGGACGAATTCGTTGTCCGTGACCGTCTGGTCGAAGTTCTCCTTGGTGAGCTCCACGGTGCTGCTCATGGCGTTGATTCCCTCTTCCTGGGGTCGGTGCGTGGCCGTTGTGCACAACGGCGCCGACCGGCGCCGTATTCCGCGCACGTACCCGTGTGGCCACGACCCACACCAACGACCAGACTGACCCCATGACGGAAACGGAAACCAACGTGTACGACGTCGTGGTGCTAGGGGCCGGACCCGTGGGGGAGAACGTCGCCGACCGCGCCCGCGCGGCAGGCCTCTCCGCCGCGATCGTGGAGAGCGAACTGGTCGGCGGCGAGTGCTCGTACTGGGCCTGCATGCCCAGCAAGGCCCTGCTGCGCCCGGTGATCGCCCGCGCGGACGCCCGCAAGGTCCCCGGCCTGCGCCAGGCCGTGCAGGGCCCCCTCGACGCGGCGGCGATCCTCGCCAACCGCGACTACTTCACCTCGAACTGGAAGGACGACGGCCAGGTCCAGTGGCTGGAAGGCGTCGGAGTCGACCTCTACCGGGGACACGGCCGGCTCGACGGGCCGCGCCGGGTCACGGTCGAGGGCCCCGACGGTGAACGACACGTACTGACCGCCCGGCACGCCGTGGCCATCAGCACCGGTACCCGCGCCGTGGTGCCCGACCTGCCCGGGATCGCCGACGTCAAGCCCTGGACAAGCCGGGACGCCACCAGCGCCCAGGCCGTCCCGGGCCGCCTCGTCGTGGTCGGCGGCGGAGTCGTCGGCGTGGAGATGGCCACCGCCTGGCAGGCCCTCGGCTCCCAGGTCACGATCCTCGTCCGCGGCAAGGGACTGCTGCCCCGCATGGAGCCCTTCGCCGGCGAACTGATCGCCGAGGCGCTCACGGAAGCGGGCGCGGACGTCCGCACGGGCGCCTCGGTCGAGTCCGTGACCCGGCAGGGCACGACGGTCGTCGTCACCACGTCCACGGGCGACCGTATCGAGGCCGACGAGATCCTCTTCGCCACCGGACGCGCCCCGCGCACCGACGACGTCGGCCTGGAGACGGTCGGCCTCACGCCCGGTTCCTGGCTGGAGGTCGACGACAGCTGCCGGGTCACGGGCAGCGAATGGCTGTACGGGGTCGGCGACGTCAACCACCGCGCCCTGCTCACCCACCAGGGCAAGTACCAGGCCCGTATCGCGGGCGCCGCCATCGCCGCCCGCGCGGCCGGTGTACCGCTCCTGGAGACCGACCCCTGGGGCGCGCACTCCGCGACCGCCGACCATGCCGCCGTCCCCCAGGTCGTCTTCACCGACCCGGAGGCCGCCGCCGTGGGCCTCTCCCTCGCCGAGGCCGAGCAGGCCGGCCACCGCGTCAGGTCCGTCGACGTCGACATCTCCACGGTCGCCGGCGCCGGCCTCTACGCCGACGGCTACCGCGGCCGGGCCCGGATGGTCGTCGACCTGGACACCGAGACGCTCCGCGGTGTCACCCTCGTGGGCCCCGGCGTCGGCGAGCTGATCCACTCCGCCACGATCGCGGTCGCCGGCGAGGTCCCGGTGAACCGGCTGTGGCACGCGGTCCCGTCCTACCCGACGGTCAGCGAGGTGTGGCTGAGGCTGCTGGAGGCGTACCGCGACGGGAAGTGACCCGGCCCAGCCGGGTTCCGGCGCACGGATCCCGGCTGACAGGCCGGGCTCACAGGCTCACAGGCTCACAGGTTCATAGGCTCACAGGTGGAAGCCCAGCCCCTTCGCCGCCTCGGCGGGGGTCGGCTGGGCCCACCACTGCGCCATCGCCTCGTTGGAGGACAGTGAGCGCGGTTCCGCGCGGTCGAGGTAGAGCGTGCCGTCCAGGTGGTCCGTCTCGTGCTGGACGATCCGCGCGGGCCAGCCCGTGAACACCTCGTCCACCGGGTTCCCGTGCTCGTCCTGCGCCAGGAGCCGCACCTCGGCGGGTCGGGCCACCACCGCCTGCCAGCCCGGCACGCTCAGACAGCCCTCGAAGAACGTGGCACGGGCGGTGCCCACGGCCTCGTACACCGGGTTGACCAGGACCCGGAAGGGCAGCGGTACCCGGCCGCGTACCTCGCGGATCTCGTCCGGGACCGGCGCCGGGTCCTCGATCACCGCGAGACGCAGGGGGATGCCCACCTGGGGTGCGGCCAGCCCGACCCCCGGCGCCGCGTGCATGGTGTCGCGGAGGGCCGAGACGAAGCGGGCCAGCAGCGACGGGTCCAGCTGGCCGTCGAACGGCTCGGCCGCGCGGCGCAGCACGGGGTCACCCGCGGCGACGATCGGCAACGGGCCCGTACGGGAGAGGAGTTCTTCCACTCGGTCGCTGAGGGGCGTGAGGTCACTGGATGATGCCATCGCGCCAGCATGCCAAGACGGCGTCCCGGGCGCGAGGCGGCTCCCTGGCAGGGGCGCGGGTCTTCCGTCCGGGTGCCGGTCGGCACCGCCGACTGCCATGTGACACAGACCACATGAATCTCCGGGAACTCGACGGCCCCGCCCACCGACTACTGCTCCGCAACGGCCGAGTACGGCCCCGTCGTCCCCTGCCCGACCGGAGAAGCCAGCCGATGTCCACCGCTCCCACGACCGAGACGGACGAGTCCCCGCAGTCCGTCACCCCCGCCACTCCCAGACGCGGCGGCTGGGCGCCGCTCCGCCCGCTGGTGCTGCGGCTGCACTTCTACGCCGGAGTGTTCGTCGCCCCGTTCCTGCTGGTCGCCGCCACGACCGGATTCCTGTACGCGGCGTCGTTCCAGGCCGAGAAGATCCTCTACTCGCACGAGATGACCGTCCCGGTCGGCGACGAGAAGCTGCCGATCTCCGAACAGGTCGCCGCCGCGCGCAAGGCCCACCCGGAGGGAACGGTCTCCGCGGTACGCCCCTCACCCGAGGACGACGCGACGACCAGGGTGATGCTGTCCGGCGTCTCCGGCATCGGCGAGACCCACACCCTCGCGGTGTTCGTCGACCCGTACACGGCCAAGGTGCGCGGCGCGCTCGAACAGTACGGGTCCACCGGCGCCCTGCCGCTGCGCACCTGGATCGACGAGTTCCACGCCAACCTGAAGCTCGGCGACGACGGCCGGCTCTACAGCGAACTCGCCGCAAGCTGGCTGTGGGTGATCGCGGGCGGCGGCCTGGTGCTCTGGTTCGGCCGCCGTCGTTCGCAGCGCAAGATACGCGGGACCAGCGGGCGCCGACGCACCCTCGGGCTGCACGGGTCGGTCGGTGTCTGGGCCGCGGTCGGCTTCATCTTCCTCTCGGCGACGGGCCTGACCTGGTCGACGTACGCCGGAGCGAACATCGACGAACTGCGCACCTCGCTCCGCCAGGCGACCCCGTCGGTGTCGGCCGCCGGGGGCGGCGAGCACTCGGGCCACGGGTCCGGTTCGGCCGAGGGCGGCGTCGAGCACGGCGTCGGCCTCGACAAGGTGCTGGCCGCCGCGCGGGCCGAGGGCCTGGGCGACCCGGTGGAGATCGTCCCGCCCGCCGACGCCTCGTCCGCCTACAAGGTCAGCCAGGTCCAGCGCAGTTGGCCCACCAAGCAGGACGCGGTCGCGGTCGACCCGACAACCGGCGAGGTGACCGACACGGTGCGGTTCGCCGACTACCCGGTGCTGGCGAAGCTCACCCGCTGGGGGATCGACGCGCACACCGGTGTCCTCTTCGGCATCGTCAACCAGCTGGTGCTGATGGCCCTCGCCCTCAGTCTGATCCTGCTGATCCTGTGGGGCTACCGCATGTGGTGGCAGCGGGGCCGCGCCTCGGCCTTCGGCCGTCCCGTTCCGCGCGGCGCCTGGCAGCAGGTGCCCGCGCCCGTCCTCGTCCCGCTGATGGCGGGCATCGCCGTCCTCGGCTACTTCGTGCCGCTCCTCGGCATCCCGCTGGCGGCCTTCATCGCGGTGGACGTGATCCTCGGCGAGATCGCCTACCGGCGGGGCAAGCGCACGTACGGGCCCTCCAAGGACGCGTCCAAGGACGCATCCAAGGACGCGTCCGAGGAGCCGGCGAAGGAGTCACCGGAGGAGGCCTCGAAGGCGTCCGTGAAGTAGCGGGCCGGGGGCCCGGCGGCGCGGCCCGCGCCGCCGGACGACCCGGGCCGCCCTGCTCACACCTCACATCTCACAACGTGGAGCTCACAACGTGGAGCTCACGACTCGCAGGTCACAACGAGTCGAAATCCCCCGCGAGGGCCGAGGCGAGCCGCAGGTGCGGCCGGGCCTCGTCGTCGCGGCCCTGGCGCTGGAGCGTCCGGCCGAGCATGAGGCGGGCGTAGTGCTCCACGGGGTCACGCTCGACGAGGACGCGCAGCTCGGACTCCGCCCGGCCCAGCTGGGCCGAGTGGTAGTACGCCCGGGCCAGCAGGAGACGGGGGGCCGTCTCCTGCGGCACCTCCTCGACCAGCGCGTCCAGCACGCGCGCCGAGGCCGCGTAGTCCTTGGCGTCGAAGAACATCCGGGCGCGCTCCCAGCGCTCCGCGGTCGTTCCGTGGCCGTAGTACGTCGTGTCCACGTCCGTGACCTCCTCTGTTTCCCTCGACATCCGTGGCTTCCTTGGCTTCCTTCGACGGGCAGAACCGCCCAGGTTTGTTGAATATTCCACAACCTGCTCGGTGGTGACCGGCGGGGGACGGCATGACGGACCCTCCTCGACGGGGCTAGGTTGTGCGGCATGAGCAATCTTGATCGCGAGGCCGTTCCTGCTCTGTGCGGCGGCCGGGGCTTCGTGGTGGCGGAGCCGGTACGTGAACTCCTCAGCCCCCGCCGGGTCAAGCTCGGCGAGTCCAGCGAAGTCCGGCGGCTGCTGCCCAACCTGGGCCGGCGCATGGTGGGCGCGTGGTGCTTCGTCGATCACTACGGGCCCGACGACATCGCCGAAGAGCCGGGTATGCAGGTCCCGCCGCATCCGCACATGGGTCTGCAGACCGTGAGCTGGCTGCACGAGGGCGAGGTGCTGCACCGCGACTCCACGGGCAGCCTGCAGACGATCCGCCCCCGTGAGCTGGGGCTCATGACCTCCGGCCGGGCCATCAGCCACTCCGAGGAGAGCCCCAAGTCGCACGCCCGCTTCCTGCACGGCGCGCAGCTGTGGGTCGCTCTGCCGGACAGCGACCGCCACACCGACCCGCGTTTCGAACACCACAGCGAGCTGCCCGTCGTCACGGCCCCCGGCCTGAAGGCCACGATCGTGCTGGGCGGCGTCGACGGAGCGGCCTCGCCCGGTACGACGTACACGCCGATCGTCGGCGCCGATCTGGCCCTCGCGCGGGGCGCCGACGTACGCCTGCCGCTGGAGCCGGACTTCGAGTACGCGGTGCTGTCCATGTCCGGCGAGGCCCACGTGGACGGTGTGCCGCTGCTGCCCGGCTCCATGCTCTACCTCGGCTGCGGCCGCACCGAACTGCCCCTGCGGGCCGAGTCGGACGCCGGCCTGATGCTGCTCGGCGGCGAGCCGTTCGAGGAGGAGCTGGTCATGTGGTGGAACTTCATCGGACGGTCCAACCAGGATATCGCACAAGCCCGTTCGGACTGGATGGAAAGCTCGCGCTTCGGTGAGGTGAAGGGGTACGACGGTGACCGGCTCCCTGCGCCGAACTTGCCGCCTGGGCCGCTGAAAGCGCGGGGACGGGTGCGCTGACCAGTGCAGATGCTGCGGCTGCTTTGGGCATAGCCACGGCCTAGGGGATGCCCTGGGTGCAGTGAATGCGAGTAGCCGTGGATGGATGATCATGCCCGGCCCGCGGGCTCCGAGGGCGCGTAGCGCTTCGCGTGTTTAGCCATCTGTAGCAGGGCTTGGCAAACCGAATGCTGACCCAATGCTGACTCTACTGACGCGTAATCAGATGATTCTGCTGATGAGTGTCGTGATGTGCTGAGGGTGATCCCGGCTCGGTCCGGTAGGTGCTGCTGATGTTGGACTGTGCAGGGCTCGCGTAACGAGGCATGACCGTGTGATGTCGCCCTTTTGCTGCGCGTCAGCATCGCGGCCATTTGTCGGGAGTGGACAGTTCTGGCAACGAGGTCGTGACCGGTGATCTAGTGGTGCGTGTCACCGGCAAGATCCCATCGTCTAGCTGCTGCTCTGATCGCTGAAGCCCTGCGGCGGAATCCTGACCTGCAATTTTATCTGTGTGCAGTGCGGGCGATAGGGGGTGACCTCTATTCGATCGTCCTGATGGGAAGTCAGCTTTGCTGCGCCGTGGGTCAGGTGATCGGCATGAGGAAGGCCGCAGGTCGGGTAGGCGTGTCAAGTGTGATTGTCGAGCAGTCTTGTGGCGCCAAGCGCACATGGCCAGATACCGGTACAGACCACCCAGTAGGTTCTTCGTCTACTGGTGGTACAGCCTTCTGACCAGCAAGGATGTCGGTCCGGCGGGTTCAATGTGGGGAGTTGGCCCGCGTATGGTCCGGATCTTGGTGGTAGTGGGGCGTGTTGTATCGCGATGGTTTGGTCCGGCTGCCCGTCGACCGGCCCGGTTGACGTCGAGGGTGACGGACGGCCGGAGCGCGCCCTTTCCGCTTGAGGGCTCGCAAGCTGGAGGTGTCGGCAGGCGTCGATCTGGCCGCCTGTCAGTTTGGCGGTGCCGGGAACATGGCCGACCCGTCGTAGAGAACGCTGGCTCCCACACAGTGGTGCGGGCCGCTCAGGAGGCGGTCGCCGACACCCGTACCGGGTTGCGGTCGACATCAACATGTCGTTCGCCGCGGCCGCCAACGGCCTCACCGTCGGACTGAACGGGCCGACCCGCCATAGCGGCAACCCGACGTTCGACCCGGCGCTGCCCGGCTCGTGGCTGGTCGACCTCTCCCACGTCGACCTGTCCCGCGTGACGGTCAACGGCCGCACCGTCGACGGTGACCGGCTCCCCAGCCCGTTCACCCCCAGTGCGAGAGGCCCGAGGGCCCGGCCTGGTACGCCGCGTCCACCGTCGCCTACGCGGTGGAGCTCGGCTTTGACGTCGCGCCGATCGAGGCGTACGTGCGCACCCAGAGCGGCCGCTACCTGGACGCCTGGTACAAGCGGCTGCGCGACGCGTACGTGACCACCATGGCCGACCTCGGCGTCACCACCGACCTCACCGGCCAGGAATTCCTGAACGCGATGGCACGGCGCAAGCAGACCGACCCGACGATGGCGCTGCTGGAGACCGCGATCAAGGCGACCGCGAAGGGCGGCATCGGCAAGCTGCGCCAGCGCAGCCGGGGCCAGGTGCCGTACTACGAGCCGCACCCGGCGCTGAAGCGGGAGACGTGGCGGCCCGGCATTCGGGCCGCCGTCCTCGCCAACCAGCGCATCGGCATCCACCGCAAGCTGATGAAGACCACCGTCGCGGCCGGCCTGTACCCGACGTCCATCGGCACCGACGCGATCGTCTACCCCTCGCCCGGCCCGTCCCCGCTCGACATCCTGCCGCTCACCGACGAAGGAAAGCCCGTGCCGGGCACGTTCCGGCTCGGGGTCTCGCCCGGGATGGTCAAGCACCAGGGCACCCAGACTGTCCTGTGGGCAGAGCAGCAGTTCGAGGAGCGCGGTGTCTTCAACATCTCCAACCTCATCAAGACCGACCAGAGCGCTGGAGAAGGGGAGTAACCCATGGCCGACTCGCTCGGGACAGTCTGGACCGCGCGCTGGAGGGGGCGTTCACCCGCCGCATCCCACAAAGCACCCAGGCCCAGGTGAAATATCTGGTCAAGCAGCTCAAGGGCACCAAGGCCGCCGCGCAGGCCCTCGGGATCTCCCAGCGCACGGTGGAGCGGTACGTGGCGGGCAGGTTCAAGCGGCCCCGCCGGGACCTGCGGGAGCGCATCGAGCGTGAGGTCAAGAAGCGGTGGCAGCCGCAAGTCCGGGCGAAGGCGCGGAAGAAGGCGGCCGCCTCGGACGGCCTGGTCGTCTCGACCCGCGCCCGGTTCGGGTTCACCGCCGAACCGGGCACCACCGACGACGCCCGGATCCGCGACATCACCCAGGCCCTGCCGCCCGTCTTCGCGGACCGCCTGTTTACCGCCCGCGAACAGGGCGCTACCGAACAACAGCTCCAGCAGATCGCCGCCGACGGCCTCGCCCAGATGTACTTCCGCGACAACAACCGCCGCGCCCACGGCCTGGGCGTGGAGTTCACCGACGTCGAATGCATCGACATCGAGTTGTAGGTCGGGCTCCAGCACGAACGCCGCGTTCCTGACATTGAAGCTGCCAGGGACGCGGCGTTTAGACATCCTGCGAGGGCAGATCCACAGTCATGGCTGATGGGCTCTGTCGTCTCCGGGGGTCAGGAACTATTCTTCTCCACTTCCACCATGACCTTGGCGATGACCTCCTCCGGGGCCTCCTCCAGATGATTCACCGCTGTCGCCAGCAGCACCATCCCAACTCGGGCGTTGGCGTGCGCAATGTGTGCAGCCACGTCAACGAGGTCGTTCCAGCTGGCCTTCACCTTCTCCAGGTCACCCGCCTCAACACCCGCTCGGAACGTGGACTCAGCCGCATCCAGCAGGTCGCGGTATGCAGGCGCGACCGCTTCCCCGGCATGCCCGCCACCAGCCTCGACCAGTTTGTAAAAGGCGACCAGCGCCTGGCCCGCGCGACGGTCGTAGTCACGCGACTTGTCATCGTAAGTTCCCATACCGCAGAGGCTATCGAGCCTCACTGACACACAGCGGTCCAGCGCCCGCTCGCACGCCTCAACCTCGACGAACTCCTGCGTCAGGTCGTGTGTGCGGCACTGTGGCGTGCCCACCACGACAGCTGCGGCGCGGTGGCCGCGTTGACGGCCCGGCCGAATGCTTCCATGGCAGGCTCCAGACGCGCGGTGTCCTCCACGTCCGACAGAGCGTTCAGCAGTTGCTCGGTGGCTGTCGCGACGGCCGGGTCGGAACACCGCATGAGTGGGGCGGCTGCGGTGGCGGCCCGAGTGAGCGGCTCACGTACGGCGGCGATGTTCTGCTTGCTGGCGAGTCGGTCCCGGCTCAGTAGTTCGGCCGCGCATCCGAAACCCACCTGGGTGCACTGCACGTCCGTTCCACCGGCGATCCGGGCCATGGCGAAGCCTCCGGCTGAGGCCATCGCGGCCAGAAAGAACGACCGCGCGCGTTCGGCCGGCCCCTCCCACAGCAGACGGTTGGCGGTAGCCGCAGCCTGCAGTTCCACCACAGCCACCGTCATCGCGTCAGCATGTACCCGCAGCGTCCCGATCTCGACCTGCTGGTCCTGGCGGTTGCGGGAGCGGTTGGTCAGCCACGCCGCGAGGACGGCGATAACCGCCCCGGATGCAAGCGTGCTGGCCAGCTCGATCAACTTGTCCATGGCCGCAGGCTGTCGCGCACCGGCTCCGGTACACCGTCCTCGTTGCCTGTCTGACACACAACCTGGACGCGCTTGTTGCCGCAGGTGAACGCACCAGCACAGGATTTCGAATACGCATTCGTGGACCGTGCAGATGACCGCCATGCGACTGCGTGTCCAACGCCTCGGTGGCGTGCCCGGTTACGACGCCGGGTCGTCGGAAGAGCCAGCGGAACGTCGGCGGACGACGTCCGGCAGCTCGTGGGAGAGCTCAGCCGGGAGGAAGAACAGACCGGTCATGCCCAGTCCGGTGATCACGAGGCTCAGCAGCCCGAAGTACACGTTGGGGTCGTCGATGGCCGCGACGCCGCAGAACACCGACACCGCGGCGATGAACAGCAGCACCGTGACGGACCACCGCTCCCGCAGCGGGGACGCCGTGCGCGAAACCACGCTGACCCACCACATCTGCCCGGCCACCACACGCAACACCACGGCGATCGCCGGAACCAGCGTCGGCAGCGCCCACCGGATGACGTCGCCGGTGGGCAGTCGGTGCTGCCCGGTCAGGTAGCTGACCCGCACCAGCCAGCCCACGTACAGCGGCACGACGGCCACGATCAGCACCGACATCGCGATCCGCAGCGCCCGCAGCGTGCCTCGCCCGCTCGTCGTCTCCCCTTCGGTCAACAGGCCACGGGGAACGTACTGGTGACGGCCGCGCACCCGCCAGAGCGCTCACCGCCACGGGTGGCCGGTTCCCCCTTCCTGACGGATCGTCGCCCGTGCGTACGGCACGACGTGTGATGAACTCGATCGAGGACGTGGTCGGCGACGTGGAGGTAGTCCCGGCGGGTCCGGTCGGCGCTGGCGACCGCGTCGAAGCCGTAGACAGACGCCGAGCTCCTCCCGCAGTGGCCGCCCGGTGTAGGCGGGACACCGCAGGTCCCGGTAGCTGTCCCTCGCCATCGCCCCTCTCCAGCCGTTGTCGTCAGCATTGTGGGGCGGTGTCGCGCTTATGTCGCACGCCCGGGGCCCGTCGGGGCTCCCGGTCAGGACTCTGCTGAAGCCCCGGTGTCCTGGGGCGTGGCGGGTTCCGCGCCCCAGGGGTAGAGCGCCCACGCCTCGTCCAGGATCGGATTGATGACGGGCCGTCCGTCGGCGAGGGCCCGCAGAGACCATCCGGCGGGCGGTGGCTGCTCGATCCGGGCCAGGACCGACTCCTCCAGTGTGGGGGCCGTCGCGACGACCGCGTCCTCCAGTTCGCTTGCCGAGGCCACGACCGTCGGTACGTCCGAGGTCGGCAGGACGTGCCGGAACTCGGGGGTGTTGACCAGGTGGTACGGCTCCATCGTCATCACGATGCCGAACATCGGCCGGTCGTGGGGGATGTGGGCGAACTTCGGGTGCCGCTCCCGGATGAGCTTCGCGGTGTTCGGGATCTGCTTCCCGATGGCCTTGCCCAGCTTCTGGTTCAGGCTTTCGCCGAACGTCTGCGGCCCTGTCTCACATTCGGTGGTGACCGAGAGTGCTGGTTCATCGTTGACGTGATGTGCGGAATGCCAACGAGCTTATAGATGTGGTGTTTCCGGGACTGTTGCCGCTGGTCATCGAGGACGTGACGGATGAGAGCGAGCGGATTTCGGTACGGGCGCGGACGCCTGAGGGTCCGGTGCCGTGTCCGGGTTGCGGAGCACCGTCCGGGCGGGTGCATGGCTTTCATCTGCGGACGGTGGCCGATGTGTCGGTGGACGGGAGGCGGGTGGTGGTCCGTGTGCGGGTTCGGCGTCTGGTGTGTCCCACGCGTGGCTGCCGGACGGCCTTGGTACTGACAAGGCGTAGAACATCGGAAGGGGGCAGATCCACGGTCACTCTTTCGGGTGATTCTTATGGGCGAGGTCGTAGACGTGGCCAACGACCATGTGTGTCCGCACGCCGCGGGAGTGACTGATCCGCTCGTGGGGATCCGTCGTGCACCAACGGTGCTCAAGCGGAGCGGTGTTGTCGGCCACGTGACCCGAAAATCTTGGCCTTGGCGTGATGCTGATGGTGCCCTCAGCGTTGGTCGGTCGCGGAGGCGAAGTCACATGGCCCTCTAGGATGCTCCCTCGGCTTACGCATCCCCTGGAGCACCATGCGTCTCGAACACATCAGGATCGACAACTTCCGTGGACTGGACCACGTGGACATGTCGTTTTCCCGATTCGGCTGCCTTATCGGTGAGAACAACGCGGGGAAGTCGTCCGTGTTCCAGGCGCTGAACATGTTCCTCCGCTCAAGCGCCGCAATCGCCACCGACTTCCTGAACCCGGCGCGTCCCATCCGTATCCAGCTCACCTTCGCCGGCATCGGCGCGACAGATCTGCAGCGCCTGGAGGAAGGTCACCGTTCACGCATCGAGCCTGCGGTTGCGGACGGACGTCTGACCCTGGCGCGGACGTACCATGGGGCGGGCAAGGGCGAGATGTGGGTAGTTCGGAAGGTGCCGAGCGACCAGCGCTTCAGGAAGGGGGCCTTGGAGGCGGTTCTCAGGCCCAAGATCTCGACCGAGGAGCTTGAGGCGAACGTCCAGCACACCTATCCGGAGATCTTCACCAAACTGTCGGGCAAGATCAACCGCGCTGCGGTGAAGCGAGAATGGGCTGACTGTGTCGCGGCTCTTGAACCCCATGAGTACACCACGGGCGACGACTCGCTGATGACCGGCTTGGACAAGTCGGTGGCCCCCCTGCTGCCGGAGCCGATCTACATTCCGGCAGTCAAGGAACTCAACGACGACCTCAAGACCAGTTCCACAGCGACGTTCGGACGTCTGCTGTCCATCCTGAGGCGGTTCGCTCGGTCTCGTCGTCGGCGCAGGCGCCCTGGTCGGAATGGTCGCCGCCCCCGCGTGGGGCAAGATCAGCGACCGCACCACCGCGCGCATCGGGATGCGCCGCCCCTGGATGATCGTGGGGGTCTCGGGCGGACTCGTCAGTGCACTGGTCATGGCGCTCGCGCCGAACGTCCCGATCCTGCTGGTGGGCTTCTGCCTGTCGCAGCTGTTCCTCAACGCCGCAGGCGCGGTCTTGACGGCGGTACTCGCCGACCGGGTCCCGCCGGAGCAGCGCGGAACCGTATCGGGACTGCTGGGAGTCGGAGGGCCGCTTGGACTCGTCCTCGGCACCTTCCTGGTGCAACTCGTAGACCCCAACTTCTTCCTCATGTTCCTGCTTCCCCCCGTGGTCGGCGGCATGGCGATCCTCGCGTTCACCGCGGTGCTCCCCGATCGACGGCTGGACAAGGCCGCCCCCCAGACCGCGTTCTCGGTGAAGGACCTGGTCAGCACGTTCACCTTCAACCCGCGCCGCAACCCGGACTTCGCCTGGGCGTGGGGAAGCCGGTTCCTGTTCTCGTTCGCCGTGGCGATACTCAACACCTATCTGACGTTCTACCTGATCAACCATCTGGGCTCGGACAAGCAGGACGTACCGCACCAGGTGTTCCTGGGCACACTGGTCCTCGCCGTCTTCGCGGCGATATCGAGCGTGGTGGGCGGCAAGATCTCGGACGCCACGGGCCGCCGCAAGCAGTTCGTCATCATCGCGGCCGTCCTCTTCGCTCTCTCCCTCTTCCTCGTCACCGTCGCGAGCGACCTCACCCTTTTCCTCGTCGGCGCGGCCGTCGGCGGCCTCGGGCTGGGTGCCTACACCTCCGTCGAACTGGCCCTGGTCACCGCCGTACTGCCCGACCAGGACAACACGGCGAAGGACCTCGGCGTCTTCAACATCGCGAACAACCTGCCCACCTCTCTGGCACCCGCCATCGCTCCTGTGATCCTCTACATCGGCAGCGACTCCTACGCCTTCCTCTACGCCGTGGCCGGCGCGTCGGCACTCCTGAGCGCCATGGCGATCGCCCCGGTGAGCAAAACCCGGTGACGGCGCGTCACGACCACGCTTCGAGGCCGCCGCCCGTCCTCGGGCAAGAACGCCATGTCCATCACGATCGCTGGCATGGATGCCACGCGGTGTTCGCGTGGATTAGCCGGCCAATCGGCGCGCAGGAGTCCGGCCCCGGGTCATAGGAGCAGCGGCGCGGCACCGAGTCCGGGAGGGTCACCGTCGCCCCGAGGTGGCCGCCTGTTATCGGCGGCTCGCCCGGCCTTGGCCTGCTTCTCGCTCCCACCGCCCGGTCCCGGCTGGAACGCCCGCCCGGACGTGGACCTGGGCCTGCGGGACGCATCCCTCGGCCACCGCCGTCAGGACGTTGTTGTGCATCGTGCCGGGACCGCCGTCCCGCCCTCGCTCGGCTCGGACATGTGCTCCCGGCCCCTCGGCCGCTCCAGTATGTGGGGCGCCTGCCCAGGGGCAGGCCAGTGGTGGCCCTTGAGCACGCCGCGACGTCCGAACTGTCGGAGTTGACGGGCCCGCCTACATCACGCCCCTGCGTGAGGGTGGCTCGCTGCCGGGGCTCGTCGAGGCCGACGATCTCGGTACGTACGTCATGAAGTTGCCTACCTGAGGGCGCTGACCTGCGCCTATACGGACGTCCGTGGTTCTGACCTGCGCCGATGCCTGTTTCAGCGTCTTTCAGGTTCGTCCCGCGTTATGCAGCCCATACTCCCCACGCGCTCCCCAGCACCGCTCAGACTCCCCAGAGTTGGCCGTGCTGGCGAAGTGGCTGTGCTGAGAAGTCGGCTGGCCTGCGGCAGGGTTTCAGGCACGGTGAGCGACTGGTATTGGCGGAGAAGGTGGAGACCTGCCAGCAGATTCTTCGTCTGCTGGTGGTACAGCAGTGACGCATCGCTGACCTGCGCATTTGGTGGCCATGGGCAGCTTGCCGGAGTCGTTGGCCCGGAAATGGTCCGGATCTTGCTTCGTTCGGGGCGGTCGCCTGGTGTCAGCCAGTGGTCAGGCTCTGCGGTGACCGTTCGTACTTCTGGTCAGGCAGTGGCACCGGTGGCCAACACCGCCCTGCACGTTGCTACTTCATAGCGACGTCTATTGGCCGTGGCTGCAGGCGGTGAGTTGTCCCGGAAGGGGCCGGTGCGTTCCGTGACCTGCTGCGATAGACCGGTTCAACTTGCTGACCTGTGTGAATGACCTTTCGTTTGTTCCACGCTGGTGCTTGTTGATGCGGGCCGAAGTGCCAGGGCGCCCACTGCTCGTCATCGCTGTCGTCGGGAGTTGCTCCTTCATGCCGAGAGAAAACAACTGAATGAAAACAGCTACCCGGCCCGGTAAAGTCCCAGCTCAGCAAGTGTCGACCCCGCACCCGCGGGGATGCTCCGTCGAGCGCCACCTCTGCCCGCGGTGCCTGGCCGTCGACCCCGCACCCGCGGGGATGGACCCGCTGAGTAGCTGACGCTGTCGTCGAGGCGTTGCCGTCGGTCACTGGCCCGAAGTAGCGAGTCGAGACCGCTGGAGAAGTTCAGGTCGTCCAAGTGGAATGTCCTGACGTTGTCGGGGGACCTTGTTTCCTGCGGGCGACGACGCAGGCGGATACCACCCGGCCCCCTGGTCGTGACCAAGATTTCCGACAGCGTCAGCTACTCATGGCGAAGTCATCGAGCTGGACACGCAGACCCCCTCCGGCAGCAGCGACCAGGTCCACGAGGGCTGGCTTCGCGCTGTCGAGGCGATCGCCGGCAGCCTCGCCCACATCGCCGACCGCACCGTCCGCCAGGGCCAAGCGGCGGCGGCCGCCCTGGAGACACCGTCGGCTACGCCGAGCCGGACTCCGCGTCACTTGCCCACGCCAGTCGACAGCGTGGGGGAGGAGCAGGTGCACCAGGTGCTGGAGGTGGCCGAGAGGATCTTCGTGTCCCTGACCGGCTACACCGGCTTCGACCGTGACCTGTCGGAAGAGATCCTCACGGTCGTCCTGAAGTGTGTCAGCGCCGAGCAGCAGGAGGGCTACGTACGGCAGTTGGAGGCCTTCGCCGACGCCAACCGTGAACGCCTCGGGGACCTGTACGGAAAGTACGGGCCGGGCGGAAAGTTCGCGGATGAGAGCCGCTGCTACCTCACTGATCAACGCGAGAGCGTCGTGGTCTGCGAGCGCCTGGACACGGTCCCGGTGTGGCTTGCTGCGGTGTGGAACAGGGAACTCGACGCCGAGCTGACGCTGGAGCGCTTCACCAATCACTGGTGGTACGGCCTGGGCCCCTCATGAGCGGAACCAGCGACTGATCTTCTGACCTCCGTCGGCACGACAGCACGGTCGGGAGAGGACGAGGCCATGGTGCAACTGAAGATCCGGGACCTGAACGAACTCCTGCGTCAGGCACCCCGACGACGAGACCTGGAGCAGGACGGGATCCGGCTCGTGTACGACGGCACTGCCCTGGGCATGTCCACGGCCGATGCCCCGGACACAGTGATTGCCCACGCCGACACCTGCGGGTTCACACCGAGCCGTGGGAGTTAACCGCGTACCGCGCCAGCATCACCAGCACGGAGGTGTGGCTGCGCATCCTCATCGGTGAGCACGGCGAGCACCTCATCGACGTCTGCCCCTACTGGGCCCAGCGCCCCGCCTCGATCACGTTCACCGCGGGCGGACACACGGCGGCGTTCCCGGCGATTGCCTGCCCGACGGCACCAGCAGACCGGCGCCCGTAGGCGGCCGCCGTCGCGGGAAGGACCGAGAGGCCTGATCTGGCAGCAGGACGAGTACTGGTGGCGGGGAGCTGCCCGGCACCTCGCACAGCGTCCTACTGGGGGAGGGCCTCGATCAGTGCGAGTAGGTGGAGGGCGTGAGGCGGTTGCCGGTGACGATGCCGGCGAGGACGAGCCGGTCGGTTGTGGCGCCGCGGGGGCGGTGGGTGGCCAGCCAGGCGACTTCGTCGACGCGCAGGGTGCCACTGCTGTTGGTTTTGGCAGTGAGGTCCAGGACGAGGAGCTGGCCGAAGGGGGCGTTGGTGTACTCGGATTGCTGGGTGAGGTACTTGCCCTCGATGTGAGCGCGACTGTTGTCGTCGGGGTCCTGTTTCATCTCAGATCCCGTATTGGAACCCCACTGACGGGGGCGTTGCGGCTGGTCAAGGTTCTCGTGACGAAACGCAGTGCAGCTCAGCGGACGGCCGGCGAGGCATGCGCGGCGGGAGGTTCTCACCGCGTTGGCGCACCGGCTGCGGGCCGTCCGCCGTGCCCGAAGGCTGTTGCCGCGACAACCGGTCTGTACACGCGTCGCGGGGCGAAACGGACGGTCAGGTGTTCAGGGCCTCCAGGGCCGCCATGCCGTCCATGGTGAGCAGACGGGCGTTCTCCATGGCCGTGACCACCCAACGGTCTTCTCGCCAGACCATCACGAGGAGTTGCATGACGAAGCGGGTCGGCGGCGGTTTCTCCTCGCCTGGCATAAGAATGCCCACGCGACTGTGCACCACGCCGACGCCCGGGCTCACGATGCGCGCAAACGGTACTTCGCCATTGACCAGCCGGGAGCCTTTCATCACCGTCGTGAAGACCGCCTCCTGAGCCGCGACCATGTCGGCGCGGCTGCGGTGGATGCTCCCCTCAAGCTCCGCGACCAGGGCGTCCTCAGCGAAGTCGGCGAAGAAACCGACGGCATCCCCACGGTTCCACGCCTCGTACATCCGGCCCGGAACGGCACTCAACGACTCGACCGACTGCTCCACGTGGTCACCTTTCTACGATGGTTACGCCACCATCATCGCCAGGCCGTCCGGTGGGCGCATTGACCGTCCGTGCATGGCTGTTGGACATCAGTGCCGAGGCGCTGGAGCCGTACGTCGCCTTGAAGAGCCTGCTGAAATGCGAGGGATCCGCGAACCCCCAGCGCGCCGCGACAGCCGCGACCGTTCGGTCGCCGCGCACCAGATCGGCGCGACACCGCTCCAGACGGCGCCGACGGATGTGGGCCGCGACCGACAGTGCCTGATCCTCGAAGACTCTGTGGAGCCGGCGGACGGAGATGTGGTGCGCCGTGGCAATCTTGGCCGGGGCGAGGTCCTGGTCGGACAGCCGGGCTTCGATGTAGCCGAGGATCCGGCCACGCAGTACCTCGTCCGAAGCCGGGCGCACGTCGTGCAGTTGCGACTCCAGAGCCACCAAGATCAGCTCGATCACCGCGGCTCCCGACCGCTGCGCCTCGTCGGCACGGAATCCGGCCAGCGACTGGACCGTGTCCCGCACCAGTGCGGATACCAACGCTGCCGGGCCCCTGTCGCCCTGAATGCGCACGCCGGCCAGACGGTCAGCGTCAGCGGGGCGCAGCCGCAGCTCGCGCCGGGATGCCAGCAGGGTCACATGTGTGCAGGCGGTACTGGCGTACTGCACCGGCCTCGCGGGGTCGACGAGAACCATGTCGGCCGGGCCGAGTTCGGCGGTACTGCCACCCTGCTCGACGCGCGCTCGCCCTCGCGTCACCAGTTCGACCTGCCAAAGAGCCTCGTCCTCGGCACGGGCGCAACGAGCGTCCCGGAAACACTCTCCCGCGGGAGTGTTCAGCTCGATCAGCCGCAGGGGCCCGAGCTCGCGCGCCATGACGCCGGCTTGGAAATCACCGCTGTTGTGCCGCTTGCTCAGCACGGGCGGCAGTCCGCTGACTGCGAGTGCGTCCTGGAAGGTCTCGATGTCGTTGAGCACCTGTTCCACGGTAGCGCAGCCCTCGTGGCGGTACGCCGACCGAGGTCACGACTTCCGCAAGCACCGCCGACTCCTATGGGCTAACGACCTCGTGCACGGTAGGCCGTGGCTCGGTGGCCGGGTGGCTCGTTGGGCTCTGCATGATGGGGGCTGGGGCGCGAGAGTTGATCGTGGCGGAGTACAGGATCACCGGGCTGTCGCCGGTTGGGATCGCTGAACTCATCGCCGAGATAGGGCCGTTGTGGCACGAACGGCGTCAGGCACGCCTGACGGCACGGCCGCGGCAACGGGCGGTAGGAGCGGGGGCGAAGCACCAGTTCGTCTTCGTCGACCGGCTGCTGGCCACGCTGGTGAGTCTGCGACATGGAACCACGCATGACGTGCTGGCCTGCTGGTTCGGCGTGGAGCGCTCCACCATCACCCGCGCCATCGGCGAGGTGCGGCCCCTGCTGGCGCAGCGGGGGTGCACCATCGCACCGGACGTCCGGCTGCGTACTCTCGCCGAGGTCATCGAGTACCTGGGCGTCGATGGTCGGACCGGCATCATCGACGGCACGGAGATCCGCGTGCGACGCCCAGTTGCAGGCCGCAAGGACCGCGACAAGTTCGTCTCCGGAAAGACCAAGCAGAACGCCGTGAAGTCCATGGTCCTCACGGACGCCGAGGGGCGCATGCTGTTCTGCGGCCCGGTTCGGCCAGGCAGTTGCGCTGACATCACCCAGGCCCGGGAGCTGGGCCTGGTCCGGCTCCTGGCCGGCGGCCCGTTCATGGAGATCCTCGCGGATGCCGGCTACCAGGGCATGGGAGCGCAGACCGGCGGCCGGGTGGTGACACCGCCGCATCGCAAGTTCAAGAAGAACGCACCTGTCTGGTACGAGGAGCGGCACGAGCGGCAGCGCAGGGCGCACTCCTCACGGCGCATCCGTGTCGAGCACGGCATCGCGCACCTCAAGAACTGGCGGGCCCTGACCCGGCACCTTGGCCGACGCGAGCACATGAGTCACATCGTCCAAGCCGTCGCCGGACTCCTCTCACATCAGCAGACCGCCGCCCTCGACCGCGGCCCTCGAGTTTGAAAACCGACCACGCCACACATCTCGACGTGCCACGGCCTACCGTGCACGAGCTCGTTAAGGCTTGTCCCGTAAGGGCGTTCAGGGGTGAGACGATCATCGGCGTGGCTGGTGTGATCTCGGCGTCCGAACGGTATTGGATAGGTCCGTTCAGCGGACTCACCCCTCGGCAGTTCACCAAGCTTGTTGCTGGACTGCGTCGTCGCGGCGTTCACATCGCGCGCCGGAGCCGCCCGTGGTGCCTAGAGTTCGAGGACCGCGTGCTGCTGGTTGTCGTGTACTGGCGTACCAATCTGACGATGCGACAGCTCGCGCCCTTGTTCGGTGTCTCGAAGTCCATAGCCGCGCGAGTGATCGACGACGTTGGCCCCTTCCTGGCACTGGACCTGCGACAACGCTTCCGCAAAGGCACCGTTCTCGTCGTGGACGGCACGCTGGTGCCCACCCGCGACCACTCAGTGGCGGAGCGGTCTAAGAACTACCGGTATTCCACCAACCATCAGGTTGTCATCGACGCCGACACTCGACTGGTCGTCGTAGTCGGCCGGCCATTGCCCGGTAACCGCAACGACTGCAAGGCATGGGCGGAATCTGGTGCCAAAGCCGCCGTCGGTCGGACCATCACAATCGCCGACGGCGGCTATCTCGGCACCGGGCTCGTCATCCCGCACCGTCGGGAGCGTGGGCAGACCGACCTCCCGGCCTGGAAGGAGGAACACAACCGTTCCCACAAACAGGTGCGTGCCCGCGTCGAGCATGTCTTCGCCCGCATGAAGACCTGGAAGATCCTTCGGGACTGCCGACTCAAAGGCGACGGCGTCCACCACGCCATGCTCGGCGTCGCCCGTCTGCACAACCTCGCTATGACCGGGTGATCAAAGCAAAGACAGACCAGGTCAGACCGGATCAGGGGCAGCCAGCCGCGGAGGTCTCTGATGTCCGCAATCCAGCCGGGTGCCGTCGGCGTCAACGACTATGTAGTCGAGGACGACCTTGGTGGGGTCACCGCCCTCGTAGAGCCACACGGTGATGCAGTCCGTCGAGACGTAGGTGTCGAACCAGACGTCGATCCCCTCAGCGTCCGGCCCGACAGTAAAGGCCTCTCCAGGCTTCAGCCAGTAGTCCTCGCCGTACGGTTCGATGAAGAGACACAGCTCGCTGGCGCCCAAGTTCTTCACAGGCATCCTGCTGCGTCCCACCGGGCCCCCAAAGATCGCCATCCTCACGAAGGTCTACAGAGTAGCCGCGACGTCCTGACCACCCCTGGGAGCCGGCGAAGGCCTCACGGGGGCTTTCGGGACAAGCCTTAGGTGGTCGAAAGTAGCTTCGCCTGGCTGCACTGCTTCCGGCGCCTAGGGATTTGCTGGGAACACCGATCGGACATCCACGAAGCGTTCCTCAAACTCACCTGTTGCCCAATTTCTCACCGACAAAACAGCTCAATGCGTCAGTCATTGTTAGGGTGTGTAGAATATGGAGTGATGCTAGCAGCCTCGCAAGCCTCAATTCAGCGTGCTCCCCTTAAAATACCAAACCATCACTAGTGGAATGCAGAGCACAATAACGCCCACGCTTGCCGTAAAGATGCTTCCGATAGTGTCGAGGTCTTTGGCGACGTCTGGGTGGAACAGGCCAAAACGAATCAAGGCCCCACCTCCCAGAAGTCCGAGGCCGAGCACTACCATTGTCGCCGCGTCAGTGGTCTGCCGATGAGTGACACGCTCCAATAGTGTTATGGCCCAGATTAGAAGTGGAACAATCACCCAAATGGCAACGTAGCAAGCGAATCCAAAGGTTCCCACCTCTACCAAAAATTGCACCGGCCCCCCGGTAGTCTTAACGAACCCGACAACTGCGGCACCCGTAGCAATGCAAAAGGTCAAGAATTCTACGACCTTCTGAATGTTTTCCATGTGCAGCAAAAGGCCTCTTGATTGCGGCTCTTGCTGTCGAGAGTTAGACACGCATCTCGCCCCCAGTCGCTGGGAGTACTGGAACAGGGAGCCGGAGCCCTGCTCTCCTGTCTACGCCTAGCAGGCAAGATCTGCAAATCGAATATCTCACCGATCGCAACGGCTAACGCAATGAGCCTAGTTGTCGATGGTGACGAGACAGCAGGCGAGTTTGAGGAATGCTTCGTGGATGTCGGCCCTGCGTTCCCACCGGATCCGCAGGCGCCGGAAGCCGTGCAGCCACGCGAAACTTCTCGACCACCCACCGGTAGGTGCCCAGTCCGGTGCCGTGCAGGGTGCCGCGGCGAGCGATCGCGGGGACGATGCCGCGGGCGCGGACCTGGTCGCGGTAGATGTCGTGGTCGTAGGCGCGGTCGGCGAACAGGGAGTCCGGCTTGCTGCGGGGCCGGCCGACCTGGCCACGGACCGGTGGGATCGCGTCGAGCAGCGGAAGCAGCTGCGTGACGTCGTTGCGGTTGCCGCCGGTCAGCAGGACTGCGAGCGGGGTGCCGTGCCCGTCGGTGATCAGATGGTGCTTCGAGCCAGCCCGGCCCCGGTCGACCGGCGAGGGGCCCGTATGGATCCCCCTTTTAACGCCCTGACGTGGGAGGAATCGACCACGCACCGGGACCAGTCCAACCGTGATGCCGCGTTCAACTCCGCCAGCAGGACCTCGTGCAGCCGCTGCCACACACCGGCCTCGTTCCAGTCCCGCAGACGACGCCAGCACGTCATGCCCGAGCCGAACCCCAACTCCTGCGGCAGGTACTCCCACTGGATCCCGGTGTGCAACACATACAAGATCCCGCACAGCACCTGGCGGTCCGGCAATGCCTTGCGGCCGGGATACCGGAACCTGCGCACGCGCTGCGGCAGCAGCGGCTCCAGACGGTCCCACAACTCATCCGACACGATCCACGGCGACATCCCCACACCAGACCGAACGCTCAACACCCGCGCCAGTCACGGCAGCCAGGACCGATCCACCTCTTTATGTTAGCCGTTGTAAATCCGGTTGCGCGCCATCACCCTTGAGGAGCATCGTCCGTGGCAAGTACCGCCCTGGAGGGATCATGTCCGTGAGGGAAGCAGTCATCAAGGCCGGCGTAGCCAGTGACGCCAACTACATGGGCCGCTTGTTCGGCGACATCGTGAACTCGGCGGATTCGAGTGGCGAAGGTGTCATTCCTCTCTGCATGACTCCTTATGTTTCTCTGGTTATCCATGAGGCCCAAGCCAAGCCTCAGACAATCGACCCCTCCGCATTTGACAGCTTCACCGATGACGCCAGAGAGGTTTGCGCTCGTGCCCGACACAGCTTGAAGCTTTTCGAGGACACGAGGCGGGGAACCGACGGTCAGCTACGTTTCTTTGAGGACGAAATCCTAAAGAAGCATTCCAGTCACTTCCTTGGCAACACTTGGCTTCCACCAGCCCGCTTCCTAGAATCAGACTTGAGCCTTTTTACTTACAACGAAACGTTGATCAGCACTTCGCACGCCGCCGCATTTCATATCGGAATGCGGACGGAAAGATTGTTCCACAAAGACAATGAAGCCTATGTTCGGGCAACCATGGAAAAGATGGGAAGGTGCCTGTACGCGCTCGGAGCCCGGCTGGACGCGGAAGGTCCACGGACTTTCGTCAGAAACCTCTCACGCGAAGGCGTGCGCCACCGTGATACACGCGCGGCGCCGTACTACCAGCAGGGGTTCAATGGATCCACGACCCCAGCCATCAACGGCGTCTTGACTGACTTTCAAGTCAGAACAAACTTTATCGCTTTCATGCTCACCGCGGGTAGCGATGTGCTGGATCTTGAATACACTGTCTTCAAGATCCGATACATCACGCTATATCAGGTATTGACCAGCCTGATGCTCCTCAAGGAAAATGCCGCCTACCCGCTGTCCAGGGAATCCACGGAAATCTTGGAGGGAATTACCGGCAGCGAAGAAGCGCGCTTGATCACAAACAGCTCAGCCCGAGGGTTTCGCAACACCCTGATGCATTACAACCTGCCTGGCCGGATCGACACACAGAGAATCACCCTAGATCAGCCACTCTTCGGCCTTGTGTCGATCTTCTTTCCGTCCCACAATTACCGATCGTTGAGCGAACTCACGGATAGGTGCGTCAAGACCACTGCGGAACGGCTAAATTCTTGGGCAGACGCCACCTGATACGGCTCCTGTAAGGAGACCGGAGATGCCGGGGGTCCCGGCCTTCTATAGCCCGGCATCACTACCTAGGTAGCTACGTCGAATGCCCTCCTCCCCAACCCGAACCTCTGCGCGCATCGCTCACGGGGCTCACCCGCACCGCCCTGGTCAACTGCTGTCTCCGGCTGCGGCCGGCAGCTGATCTCACCTCTCCCGCCGACGCCGGTCGGTATGCGCTGCGGCAACTGGCATGCCGCATCCGCATGCTCACCGAGGAGATCGACGAGGTCACCGAACGCCTGGCAGTGCTCACCACGTCCGCCGGTCCTGAACTTGTTGCACTGTTTGGCGTAGGCACCGAGACCGCCGGTCAACTCTTGGTCACGGCCGGCGACAACCCTGAACGCCTGCGCACGGAGGCCGCGTTCGCCGCTCTGTGCGGCGCCGCTCCAGTTCCGGCTTCCTCGGGACGTACCGACCGACATCGGCTCAGCCGAGGCGGGGACCGCCAGGCCAACCGCGCCCTCCACATGATCGCGGTGGTGCGGATGCGCTATTGCCCCCGCACTCGCGCCTACGTTGCGCGCCGCACGCAGCAGGGGTTGGCCAAGAAGGACATCATCCGTTGCCTCAAACGCTTCATCGCCCGCGAGGTCTACCACGCTCTCACCCGCACTCACGCCGGCAGCGCTACTTCGACGACTTGACTTCTATAGGAGTCGACCGTTCACCTGCGGATGACGCCTCGCAGGCGTGAAAATCGGTACGTGGGCTGTCCGCCGACGCCGCTTGATGTTTGGGCTGTGAGCCCGCATAGGAGTCTGGTGAGGGAGCCGTCCGAGGGGCCGCGCACTGTCGCCTTGAGCACGCCGATCAGCTTCTCCACTCCCCTCAGGCTCCCCGGGCAGCCCCGCCTGGCACAGCACGACAGGGAGCACGGCATGGAGGAAATGCGAGAGGACCACGACGACGGAACGGTCGCCAGGGTCGCGGCGATCGATATCGCCAAGGCATCCGGGATGGTCTGCCTGCGCATCCCGCACGACACCATCGAGGGCCGGCGGATCCAGCAGGTCTGGAACGTCGCCTCGACGACGAACTCGATCCTGGAACTCGGCGACAAACTGGTCTGCCAGGGAGTCGAGCGGGTCGGGATGGAGGCCACGGGTTCGTACTGGCGCCCGTTCTTCTACCTGCTCGAAGCCCGTGGCCTGGACTGCTGGCTCGTCAACGCACGCGATGTGAAGAACGTCCCCGGACGCCCCAAGACCGACAAGCTGGACGCGGTCTGGCTGGCCAAGCTCGCCGAACGCGGTATGGTCCGCGCCTCGTTCGTCCCGCCCAAGCCGGTAAGGCAGCTGCGGGACTTCACCCGTACCCGCACCGTGTTCGTCCAGGAACGCACCCGCCACAAGCACCGCGTCGACAAAGCCCTGCAGGACGCACAGATCAAACTGTCCGGGGCCGTCTCCGACCTGTTCGGCCTGTCAGGGCGGGCCATGATGAACGCCTTGGTCGCCGGCGAACACAACCCCCGCACCCTCACCGAGCTCGCCCAAGGCAGTCTCGTCAAGAAGAAGGCGGTCCTGGCTGAGGCGCTTACCGGGCAGTTCGAGGACCGTCACGCCCGGCTGCTCGGCGTGCTGCTGTCCACGGTCGATCATCTGACCGGCCAGATCCACGAGCTCGACCGGCTCATCGCCCAGACCCTGGGAGAGATCACCACCCCGCCCGACGGCCCAGGCACCGAGGACGCCCCGGCCGTCGCCGTGAGCGCGCGGGCCCTGGTCGAACGGCTGGACGCCGTCCCCGGCATCGGGCCGACCACCGCGCAGATCATCCTCGCCGAGATCGGCGCGGACATGAGCCGCTTCCTCACCCCCGAACACCTCGTCTCGTGGGTCAAGTTGTGCCCCCGCACGATCCAGTCCGGCGCGAAGAACAGTACGGGCCCGGCCGGCCAGGGCAACCCCTGGCTCAAGGGCGCGCTTGGCGAGGCAGCCAACGCCGCCGCCCGCACCGACACCTTCCTTGGCGCCCGCTACCGGCGCCTCGTCAAACGCCGCGGCCACGCCAAAGCACTCGTCGCGGTCGCCCGCTCGATACTCGTCATCGCCTGGCACCTGATCAACGACCCCGGCACCTCCTACCGAGAGCTGGGCGCTGACTGGCACCGGCGCCATCTCGACTCCGCCCGCAAAACCCGTGATCTCGTCCGCCAGCTCCAGTCCCTCGGCCACCAGGTCGCCCTCACCCCGACAACAGCCTGACCCCCGCCCCACCGACATCCGGTAAGCAAGCGTCCCGGATGCTGCCGCCTGCCCTCCCGAAGCTCGATTTTCGTTCAGCATCAAGGCGTATCAAGGTGCCGGCGGTTTCATCCGAGTACCCTTCCGCGGCCGTCGGCACTAGCTCTCCGCCGGAAAGAAGGCCGTCAACCGCGCCCACGCGAAGATCCGCGCACTCGGCGAATAGGCCATGGCCACCCTCAAGTCCTGGCGCCTGCTGCGGAAGCTCCGCTGCAGCACCACCCGTATCACCGACCCCGTCAAGGCGGTCCTCACCCTGGAGCTGACCGCCTCAACCTGAGGAGGAAGCCTCACTGGCTCCTATACTCCTGGCGTGTTTGATACGCCGAACCTCTTCCACGTTTCCTCCGTGCTCAATCGCCGGACGATCGCCCAGCATGGCCTGGATTGGGCCCGGATGAGCGCCGCACGGGGAATCGCCGGCAGCCGCCGCCCTGAGGTGGAGGGGATTTTCGTCTGTCGGGGCGAGGAGGAAGCAGAGTTCTTCTTTCAGATCAACAACACCGGTGGGCGGGTTGATCTCTGGTCCGTGGACGGCGTCGATGAGGGGTTGCTCCTCGACAACGGCAACGGATTCGTCTACCTGCCCAGCCGCATACCAGCCGCGCGAGTCCGTCTCGTGCGATCAGACGTTCCTCCGCAGCTTGGTTTTTGACTTCGCGCGACGGCACGGCTGGGGGCAGGCCCACGCGGAATCTGGATGCGAGCTCGGAAAGGTGTGGTTGCAGCGCAGGTGCGCCAGCCTCGTCAGCGCCTGGCGGCTGCCGGTCAGCCGCCGCCGGGTGCCGATCTGTCGTAGCCGAGCGGCCAACCCTCGCCGCAGCAGCCGCAGCGCGGAAGGGGACGGATGCAACCCGATGGGTGGGCAATGACTCGGGGTTCTAGGCTGAGAAGGTTGCTGTTCGCCGACAACCCATCTACCTGGGGCTTCGTTGTCCTGTCACCGCAACCCCTCGATCCCACAGCCAGGTTGGAAGGGGCTCACTGCGTGCGCCCTTGTGACAGCGGATGATGTGGCGTATCCGTAGGAGATGGGCCCCGTATAGGCGGCCTACCGCACGTAGAGGGAGTGGACGTGACGCACGGGTGGAAGACCGCGACCGTCGCGCTGGCAGCAATAGGGATCGTCTCCACGCCGTTGATTTGGCTACTGAACAGCCCTGGTGCGGGCGAGCTGACAGGCGCCTCCGTCCAGGCTGCCGTCGCCATCCTGGCACTCGTCTGGGCCCTGCTCCAACCACCGTCCCCTGCCAACCCGATTGACCGGGCTGCACGGACTGGGAAGGCCAGCCAAGGGGGCAACACCGGAATCAAGCGTCCTTGGGGCAGAGGGCACGGCTCGGCAACCGTCCATAACACTGGAGAGGCCAGCGGCGAGAACGCCAACACGGGCATCGACTACAGGAACTAGGCCGACGGTCCATGGCGAATCAATCATCCCATGCGGTGCGAAACCAGGAACCCGACCCCTCCCTGAGCGAGACGGGAACCGCAACACGAGCTCACGGGTGGAGCAGGCCGTGAACGACTATCGTCGCCTGGCACTGCCTTCCGGCCTCACACACCGCGCCCGGACGTGGGTACTCGGCACTGGGGATGGGACCGCGTCCTACGGTGGGATGGTCAACACTGGGTACATTCGCACCCTAGCGGTGGCGCAGCGCCCATTCCAGGAACCGGCGCCCTGGCCGCACCAGGTCGGCGTCATTCCGCCCATGGCACGGTCCTTCCAACACCGCATCGCGGCACAGCGGCTTCGCACGGCGGCCGATGTCGGCGGTACCGCTGTGGTCGCCCAGTTGCTCGTTGGTATGGGGGGAGTTGGCAAGACCCAACTCGCAGCAGACTACGCCCGTACCGCCTGGACCGACATCACCACGGCAGGCGGGCTGGACGTCCTGGTGTGGATCACAGCGAGCGCCCGCTCCCCGATCGTGAATGGCTATGCTCAAGCCGGTGTCGAGCTGTGCCGGGCTGATCCGAACGATGCTGAGAAGGCCGCCCATTCCTTCCTGGCCTGGCTCACCCCCAAAGCCGGAGAGAAGCCATGCCGGTGGCTGATCGTACTGGACGATGTTGCCGACCCCGAAGACCTGAAGAGGTTGTGGCCGCCGGCAAGCCCCTATGGCCGCACTCTGGTCACCACCCGCCGCAGAGACGCTTCCCTCGCCGCCGACGGGCGGCGCTTCATCGAAATTGGCCTATTTGATGCAGACGAGGCCCTCAACTACCTCGCCACATCCCTTTCCGGCCGTAACGAATCTACCGCCGACCTGATTGCCCTGGCGCGGGACCTCGGCCATCTCCCCTTGGCACTAGACCAGGCCTCCGCCTACATTATCGACAGCGGTGAATCTATCAACAGCTACCGGATGCGGCTGGCGGATCGCACCACTACCCTTGCCAAGCTCACCCCCAGCACCCTGCCCGACGACCAGGTTCCCCTAGCTGCCGCATGGTCCCTATCCATCGACCGTGCCGACAACCTGCCACCAATCGGTTTAGCTCGCCCCATTCTTCAGATGGCGTCCATGCTCGACGGCAATGGCATCCCCCAGACCGTTCTAATCAGCCTGCCAGCTCTCGCGCACTTCGCCGCTCAACGCACCGGACTTCCACACACGCGATGGCGGAGATGGCGGTCCAGTCGGAAGCAAATAGTGGCTCCGGACGAAGCAGTCCAAGCTCTGCGGGTTCTGCACCGGCTTAGTCTCATCGACCACGTGCCTGCCACCAATATCTATGTTCACCAGCTCATCCAACGCACCACCCGAGAAACCCTCGCCTCTCAGATGTACGACCGGACCGCATGCGTCACTGCCGACGCCCTCATGAGCGCCTGGCCTGACGTTGAAAGCGACACTGCCCTTGTCCAAGGTCTGCGCGATAACACAGCAGCTCTTTCCGCATGCGCCGAAGACTCCCTATACCGGCGGGGCGCCCATGAGGTGTTATTCCGCACCGGCATGAGCCTTGGCGAAAGCGGCCAGGCTATCCCTGCCCGGGACCACTACCAACACTTGGCGGAAGCCACTCGGCGGCGGCTCGGCGCCGACCACCCCGATACCCTCAGCGCCCGGCGCCTTCTCGCGTTGCGGCAAGGGGACGCGGGGAATGCACTCGGGGCGGTGCTTCTTCTCGCCGAGCTGGTGACGGACCTGGTGCGGGTACTGGGCAAGAACGACCCCTATACCTTCAGTACACAGGGTGACCTCGCCTTCTGGCGAGGCACCGCCGGGGACGCTGCAGGGGCTGTAGACGTGCTCACCGACCTGGTGACGCGCATGGAGCGGGTGCTCGGTAAGAGCCATCCCGAGACCCTCAATACGAGGGGTGACCTCGCCTTCTGGCAGGGAAAGTCGGGGGACACTCCCGGGGAGACGAACGCCTTGGCCGAGTTGCTGGCTGATCAGATTCGAGTGCTAGGTACGGAACACCCTGACACCTTCGAGACAAGATGTCGCATAGCCGATTTACGCGGAGAAGCGGGAGATGCCGCAGGGGCAGCAGATGCCTTTGCCGGGCTAGTGGATGATGAAGTTCGCTCGCTGGGAGCCCATCATCCAGAGATTCTAGCTGCCCGACTCGGTCTCGCTGTATGGCGGGCGCAGGCGAATGACGCGCCAGGGACAGCGAACGCCTTAGCAGACGTGCTGACAGACCAGATCCGAGTCTTCGGTACCGATCATCCGGAACTACTCGACACACTGGACAGTCTCGCCTACTGGCGCGGAGAGGCCGGAGACGCCTCCGGAGCCGCGCAAACGTATGCGCATCTCCTCGAGATTCGCCGAAGGGTCTTGGGAGAAGATCACTCAGACACACTTGCCGCTTGGGGCAGCCTCGCTCATTGGCGGGGAGCAGCAGGAGACGTTGATGGGGCCATCACCGTGAACAAGCAACTCCTGTCACACATGGTGCAGTTGCTGGGCACGGAACACCCGGATGTATCGCACATTCGGCACAACCTTGCCCAGTGGCAAAACGGAGGGAAAAGGAGATCCGAGCGGCCTGGTAACAAGCGTTCAGTCTCTCGCAAAAAGAAGCGGCAAAAACGAACAAACTGGAAGATCCGGCACGCGAAGCGGCTGGCCAGCCGCTCGTCCGGTCCTGCGGAGTCCTGATGCCGAACAATGGTGCGCTTGAGCGGCAATAGGTGCTCGGCGATGCGCGGGTCGGGAGGCCCCGCCGGGCGCAAGCCGCGCACCGCAGCCATCAGCGGGCCGGACTCGTCGAGCAGCGGGGCAGACAGGATCGGGCACCGAGGACGCCCCGGCCGTCGCCGTGAGCGCGCGGGCCCTGGTCGAACGGCTGGACGCCGTCCCCGGCATCGGGCCGACCACCGCGCAGATCATCCTCGCCGAGATCGGCGCGGACATGAGCCGCTTCCTCACCCCCGAACACCTCGTCTCGTGGGTCAAGTTGTGCCCCCGCACGATCCAGTCCGGCGCGAAGAACAGTACGGGCCCGGCCGGCCAGGGCAACCCCTGGCTCAAGGGCGCGCTTGGCGAGGCAGCCAACGCCGCCGCCCGCACCGACACCTTCCTTGGCGCCCGCTACCGGCGCCTCGTCAAACGCCGCGGCCACGCCAAAGCACTCGGTTCAGCATCAAGGCGTATCAAGGTGCCGGCGGTTTCATCCGAGTACCCTTCCGCGGCCGCCGCCTCAAGCGGTGACAGCGCCGGCACAACAGCACACACGCCAAGATCCGCTGCCTCGGCGTGCAGGCCATGGCCACGCTGAAGGGCTGGCGCCTTCTACGAAAGCTCCGCTGCAGGACCAACCGCATCACCGCGATCATGCAGGCCGTCCTCGTCCTTCATCACGGGGAGTGTAAATCTAAGGGCGTGCAGATCTTTAACTCGTCGTTTTGACCTTGGTTGGGGTGGGGTTGGAAGCGAGGAACGTTGTGACGTCGGCTGGCGTGCGGAAGCGGGCGGTTGAGGTGTCGACGTGGTGGCCGTGTGTTTCCAGGAGTGGGCGGACTTCCTGTTTCGCTCGGCTGATGGTCATGGCGGTGACGCCGAAGAGTTGCCCGAGGAGGTCCATGGTGGCGATTTTGCGCAGGTGGAGCACGGTGGCCAGGACCCGGTCGGCTGGGGTGAGCTTGGCTTTGGCGCCTGTGCCGGGGGCGACCATGCGCTCGTGACCGCGGCGCGTGCGGAGCACTTGCTCGCGTTGGACCTCCAGCGCGGGAGTCAGCGCGTCGATGAGGTTGCTGAGCTGGTGGCGGGTCATGCCGGTCAGCTCAGAGTCCTGCAGCGCATGCTGCGTGAGTGTGGGCGCCCTGTTCGCTGCGGCCCGGCCTGACTGGTTGTTGGCCGCCGTCGCCTCCAGCGGATGCTGAGGATGGAGGGTGTAGTTCCAGTCGTCGTGGAAGCGGTGTCGGGTGATCGGCAGGGTGGCGATCTCGTCGTCGCTGACCTGGACGCCGGTGGGGTACCGGTTGGTGTCGAGTTCAGCGTGCACGGTCAGACCGGTCTTGGTGGTGGTCGCGGCAATGCTCTCGATGATGACTTCGTGGCTGGTCAGGGGCCTGCCTCGCCAGTTCATGGTGATGTGGGAGAACAGTCGGTGCTCGATGCGATTCCATTTCGATGTTCCGGGAGGCAGGTGGCAGACGGTGATCGCCAGGCCGGACTCGGCGGCGAACCGGGCGAGTTCGGTCTTCCAGGTGCGGGTGCGATAGCCGTTGGAGCCGCCCGCATCAGCGGTGATCAGCAGTTGGCCGGCCGTCGGATAGGCGGCCCGCCCGGCGCCGTTCCACCAGCGGCGGATGGACTCGACGGCGAACGCGGCGGTGTCGTGGTCGGTGCCCACGTTGACCCAGCCGGTGTTCACGACGACGTCGTAGATGCCGTAGGGCACCGCTCTGCCCAGCTCGCGGTCGGGGAAGTCATGGGTGTCGACCCGCACCGGCTCGCCTCTGGGCTCCCATTCACGGCCGTTGTTCTTGAACGAGCCGACCAGCTCCTTCTTCTTCGTGTCCACGCTGATCACCGGAGCCCCGCCGTCCTGGTGGTTGCGGGCCTGTTCGTTGAGGTGGTGGAACTGTGCGTCCCGGTCGGGGTGCTGCTTGCCCTCCAGAGTCTTGGCATTGCTCTGCAGGCTGAAGCCTTCCTCGCGTAGGAGGTCGCCCACCGTGTCCGCACAGATCCTGTGGCCTTGGCGGGTTAACTCCCCGGCCAGTTTGCGGGTGGATTTGGTAGTCCAGCGCAGTGGCGACATGGGGTCCCCGCGGACGTCGGGTTCGACCAGCGTGAGGAGTGCCTCGCGAACGGCCGGGTTCCGGTCGACGACGCGTTTGCGGCCGGCGCCGGGCCGTCGGATGCGTCCCAAAGGAGCCTGGCCGGAGTCGAGTTCCCGTACCCCGGCCGACACAGTGGCCTCGCGGACACCGGCGGCACGGGCGACTGCTCTGATCCCGCCGTGGCCGAGGGACTGGGCCTCCGCCCCTATCAATAAGCGACGCTGACGCTCGTCGAGGTGCGGCAGAATCGCCTCGAACTTGGCTGCCAGTACGGCCCGTTACCCTTCCAACCCGCTCATGACAGACCAACGAACCACCGAGCCGAAAGCTACGAGTTAAAGATCTGCACGCCCTAAGGGCGACAGCCGGACGCCCGCTGTCGGCGTGGCGTGCCGGTAACTGGACCGGGAGCTGAAGACACAGATCAGCCGCGTCCACGCGGACAACTTCAGCGTCCACGGGGTCCGGAAGGTCTGGCGGCAGCTTCACCGCGAGGGCATATCCGTGGCCCGCTGCACCGTCGCCCGGCTGATGCGCGACCTCGGCCTTGAGGGTGCCCGACGCGGGAAGGAGATCCGCACCACCATCCGGGATGATGGCCAAGAACGGGCCGGTGGCCTTCTGCAACGTGACTTCGCCGCGTCCCGTCCGCACGAGCGGTGGGTGGCCGACTCACCTACCTGGCCACCTGGTCCGGGATCGTCTACGTCGCGTTCGTCGTGGACGTGTTCTCCCGGGCGATCGTGGGCCGGTCCGCCGCCACCAGCAACCGGGCCAAGCTCGTCCTCGACGCCGTCGACATGGCGCTGTGGCGCCGGGACCGGGCCGGAACTCCCGCTGGACCAGGTCTCGTTCCGCATTCGGATGCAGGCAGTTAGCACACATCGTTCGCGTTCACCGCGCATCTGCTCGACGCCGGCATCGACGCCACTATCGGCACCGCGGCGATGCTCTGGACAACGCGCTCATGGAGTCCCAGATCTGTCTCTACAAGACGGAGCTGATCAAACCCCGCAAGCCGTGACACGGCCTTGCTGACGTCGAACTCGCCACCGCGGAATGGGTCGACTGGTTCAACAACCAGCGCCTCCACTCGGCAATCGGAGACATCCCGCCCCACGAGTACGAGACCCATTACTACGTTCAACACCATCTCCAGGCAGCGGCTGAAGTCAACGCATCGAGCCTCCACCGATCCCGGAGCGGTTCACATCACCCAGGCCCGGGAGCTGGGCCTGGTCCAGCTCCCGGGCCGGCGGCCCGTTCATGGCGATTCTCGCGAATGCTGGCTACCAGGGAATGGGAGCACAGACCGGCGGCCGGGTGATGACACCGCCGCATCGCAAGTTCAAGAAGAACGCACCTGCCTGGTGCGTTCTCCCCTTGATGGATTGGGGGCTCTTGGGCGTCTCCCTGAGCTTCGGACCCTCTACGAGCAGGACCCGCAAGCCACGTCAGGGCGGAGATTGGAGTTGAACGCTGCGTCTACTTTCGGATGCTGAGCGTGCACAGGCGCTGCCAGTCAGGCCCAACCCGAGGCGGAATATAGCCGACGATCGCCGGTTACCCAAACCGGCGCTTGTGGCGATCATTGAGAGGATGTCAGCTGCTTTGCTTTCCGGCGCAACTGTTGCTGCCTGGGAGTAGAGATGCCCGGGTCAAGCTGCCACGCGCGATGCAAGGTTGCAGATTATCCGAACAGTCGGTCCATTAACAGTGTTCCGCTCTGTTTCTCAGTGATGTTCCGAACTCGGGGGTTTCCGCTGCCTGGTCCACCAGCTCCGGATGGTGCTTGACTGCGGAAACTGGCGAGGGCGGTTAATGAGTGACTTTTTAGGAGTTTTGCGTGGAGCGTTTCATGAGTGTCAGGGAGACGGCAAAGTACATAAATATGTCCGCCTCTTGGGTCTACAAGAGTGGGCGCCGTTCAGGGTTAGTGTCTTATCGATTTGGCCGGGGCAGTAATGCAAAGATTCAGTTCAAGGAGTCCGAGGTGAAGGCTTGGATGCGCCAGCGTAGAGAGTGACTTTTCCAAGGCCATGCGGTGCACCGTTGCGTAGGATTTTCCTAGCCGGGCATTCTAATTTATTCGATGAGATGGTAGGGGTGCATCGGTGGCGAGAGTCTTAGCTCGCGGAATGGGTACCTTTTTTAAGGACTGCGAGCATCTGCGGGATCGGTGGTCGAAGTGCAACCATCATTACAAAATTAGATATAGGGCGGCGGGTGGGCGGCAAGTCGAGGAGTCGGGATATCTTACCCAAGAGAGCGCGATTGCCCGATTGGCAGATGTGTACGCCGCGAAGCGATCGGCGCCTTCGAGTCATAGTAGGGCGGTTCGTGTTGCGAAGTATGGGTCGATGCGGTTCGAGGAGTACGCGCGGGAGTGGCGGGAGAGCCAGCGTCATCTGGAGGAGTCCTCCCGGCGGCATCTGGACTCGCTGCTGGAGCATCACATCTTCCCGGCGTTGGGGAGCCGGCGGATGGATGCTTTCGACCACAAGGTGGTGGACGGGTTCATCAGGTCGATGGAACGCAACGGGGCCGGGCTGGCGACGCAGTCCAACGCGTTCGACAAGGTGAAGTCGATCCTGCTGGACGCCCACCGGCTGGGCCTGTACGACGACAGTCCGCTGGAGGGTGTGAAGCCCCCGCAGTACAACCCCGCGAAGGCGGTCATTCCGTCGGTGGCGCAACTGGCCCAGATACGGATGGCTGGTGACGATATCTTCCGGCTGATCGCGGACCTGATGAGCGGCTGCGGGCTGCGCAACGCCGAGGCCACTGCCGTCAATCTCCGCGGCATCGTGGCGCCGGATGTGTACCGGATCTCTGAGCAGGTTAACCAGACCAGCGGCCAGTACGCGCGCCTCAAGCACCGCAAGCCCGGCGAGTACCGGGACGTACCCCTGCCGACCCGCACGCGGCAGACCATCGAGTGGTACGCCGAAAAACACGGCACCGTCGATGGCTACCTGCTCCGCCATCCCCGAGATCCCGGCAAACCGTTCCCGTACTACTACCTGGACAACCGGTGGCTGCGCATCAAGAAGGCCGGCGTGGCAGACATTCCCGAGGGGATGGTTGTGTACGGACTGCGGCACTTCTTCGCCTCCAACTGCCTAACAACGGCTAACACAATGAGGTGGATCGCTCCTGGTTGCCGTGTCCGGGGCGGAAGTTGAGCGTTCGGTCCGTCGTGGGGACGTCGCCGTGGATCGTGTCGGATGTGCTGTGGGATCACCTGGAGCCGCTGCTGCCGCAGCGGGAGCGCAGGTTCCGGTGTCCAGGACGCAAACCGCTGCCGGACCGGGATGTACTGTGCGGGATCTTGTACGTGCTGCACACCGGGATCCAGTGGGAGTACCTGCCGCAGAACCTCGGCTTCGGCTCCGGCATGACGTGCTGGCGCCGACTGCGCGACTGGAACGAGGCCGGCGTCTGGCAGAGGCTGCACGAGGTCCTGCTGGCCGAACTGAATGCGGCCGCACGTCTGGACTGGTCCCGCTGTGTGGTCGACTCCTCGCACGTCAGGGCGCTAAAAGGGGGCAGCACACGGGCCCGTCGCCGGTCGACCGGGGACGAGCCGGCTCCAAGCATCACTTGATCACTGACGGACACGGCACCCCGCTCGCGGTCCTGCTGACCAGCGGCAACCGCAACGACGTCACCCAGCTCCTGCCCCTGCTCGACGCGATCCCGCCGGTCCGCGGCCGGGTCGGGCATCCTCGCCGGAAGCCGGACTCGTTGTTCGCCGACCGCGGGTACGACCACGACATCTACCGCGACCAGGTCCGCGCCCGCGGCATCGTGCCCGCGATCTCCCGCCGCGGCACCCTGCACGGCACCGGACTGGGCACCTACCGCTGGGTCGTGGAGAGGAGTTTTGCCTGGCTGCACGGCTTCCGGCGCCTGCGGATCCGATGGGAACGGCGAGCCGACATCCATGAAGCATTCCTCAAACTCGCCTGCTGCCTCATTACCCACCGCCAATTCGGCTCATTGTGCTAGCCGTTGTTAGGCCGCACTACTCGGTGGTGAGCACCGCGGCGGCCAAGGTTACCGGGTGATCTTCACCAAGGATCCGGCGGAAGTCGTCCAGGGCCTCTCTGAGTTCGGCGATCGCGGTTGCGCTGTCACCAGTACTGAACCGGGCGACTGCCAGGTTGTTTCGTCTCAGCAGGGTATCAGGATGATCTGCGCCTAGGATGCGGACCGAATCGGCGACTAATTCGCCAAATGCTGCCACGGCGGCATCGGCGTCGCCAGCTTGAACGTGCAAAGCGGCCAGGTCGTTGCGGGTCTCCAGGATGTCCGCGCTAGCCACCCCCGTCGCCTTCAACTGGAAGGCCAGAAGTCGGTCAAGCACGAAGACTGCGGCCTCCGCATCGTCGTCCTTACCCAATGCCCAAGCCAAGTTTTTCAACACGGTCAGGGTCAGCGGGTCACCGGACCCAAGTACCCGCATCGAGTCTTTCGCAAGCTCGACGTAACGCTCCGCCGAGCCGGCCGGATCGCCGGCCTTGCCGAGTTGGTGCGCCAGATTGTTCCGGGTGAGTAGGACGTCTCGATGGTCCGAGCCGTGGACCCGCATCTGGGCATCGGCTAGCTCCTGCAGCGCTGCAGCCGCACCCGTGTGGTCGTTCGCCCTGTCGCGCCAGTGGGCCAGGTTGTGCAAGGTGGTGAGGGTCTCGGGATGGTCTGGATCAAGAAGTTGCAGTTGGTCGCCCAACACCGCTTCCATATCGGCCAGCGCGCCGTGGATGTCACCGGCCCGAGCCTTTTGCCGCGCCAAGTTATTGCGGCTGCTCAAGGTGTCCGGATGGTCAGGTCCCAAGGCCTGAAGACGGTCATTAAGCAGTGTTTCCATGTGCTCGATTGCGTCCTCCGTCGAGGTGCCGTCCGGCCACCAGCCCATCAGAAGGTTCCGCGTCCTTAACGTGTCAGGATGGTCATGGCCAAGAACCCGAGTCTGATCGGCAAGTAGGTCCCGCCCGGCGCCGATAGCACCTTCCACGTCGCCTCCATCGCCTCGCGCCCGCATAAGATCGCGTCGGATCGTCAGCGTGAGGGGATGGTCCGGGCCGTAGACCTGGCTGGCATCAATCGCGACCGCCTCCAGCTCGGCCCTCGCCCCAACAGGATCGCCCGCTTCGGCCCGCCAACGTGCCAGGTTTGCCCGGTTCGCCACGGTGTGGAAATGACGGGCGCCCAGCACGCGAACCAGATCCTCGTGCATTTCCGACGCTGCGAGCATGGCGCCTGCGATGTCACCGGCCCTTCCGCGTACCCAGCTGAGGTTCGCTTGAGCGGCGAACGTGTTGGGATGTTCCGGTCCAAGAAAGCGAATGGCCTCGTTGATCAGGCCGATATATTCGTTGGTCGCCGCCCGCAATTGGCCGATCTCGGTGAGGCTGTTGGCTACCTGGAACAATACTGGATGTGTGTGGTCGTTCCAGAGCCATAGACTGGTTCCCGCATTGGCTCGCAACACTGCACTGTTCGCGCGAAGGATCGCACCGAGTCCATCCCGTTCTGCGGGCGGCCACACGGCTATGAGGGCGTCAGCGGCCGTGTCGGTCATCGAGGCGAGCTCATCGGCAGAGTTTGTCGACTCCCGTGTCGCACGCTGAATCAGTCGGTGAACTCGGACTTCCTGGTACTGAGCTCCACGATCATGATCAACCAGGTTGAACCGGTACAGCAGGCGAAGCGTCTCATAGGCGAGATCAACACCGACGATCTGCGGGGTCGCCTGCTCGGGCAGGTACGTTGCGAGATACTCGCGCGCGGGTTCGCTGGTCAGCACCAGTTCGGGAATGCCGTTCGGATCGAGGACGCTGGCCAGGTTTAACATCGGTCGCGCCAGACCCTGCGGACGGTCTTGGTTCGCGCGCTCGACTGATAGCGACCAGGCTGCCGTCAATACGTGGCGCTGATCGTCCGGCAGGCTCCCGTCTTCGGGAATGACGTCGCTCAGCCGGCGTTGCCGGTCATTGAGTCGCCGCCGGTACTCCGAACAGCTCAAGCCCGTGTCGATCATGTAGGCAACGGCCTGCGCCAGCGCCAACGGCATGAACTCCAACTCGAAGGCCAGATCGTCAAGCTGTCCGACATCGGCGGCCTGCGCGGGCAGCGCTTGGACGAGGTACCCGCGTGCCTCGTCAGGAGTAAACACGCCGACCTTGATCTCGCGGTGCCGCCGAGTGAGTGCGGCGTCCTGCCGGCGGCTGGTAATCAGCACATGCCCCGATCCTGACGGCCACAGTCCGCGGAGGTCGCCCGGCTCCTGCACATCATCGAGCACGATCAGCCATGCGGTCCGGGTGGCCTGCATCCACGTCAGGAACTCGTCGGCTGCGGCTTCCGGCTCCGCCGGATCGACGGGCAGGCCGACTCTGTTCGCCGCTCGCGCATAGGCATTGACGATCATCTGACGAGACGTGGCGCTCACCCAGACTATTAAGTCGATGTCTGCGCTCTTGGCGGCCCGGCGGGCGTAGGCCGCGGCGAGCTGAGTCTTGCCCACTCCTCCCATACCGGACAGCACCTGCGTCACGACGGTCCCGTCGCCCTCTGCCCGAGGGAGGGGCAGGCTGGCACTCACGGCGCGTGGCTGAAGGTGCCCGGCGGCCGCAGGTATGACCCCTACCTGTACATACGACGGCGTACGCGCGATCGGTGTGGGAACCCGGATCTGGCGCGGCCTGCCTCCCTTCCGCTCCTCGGCGCGACTCTCGGCGACCGCAGCCACCCGGAGCGCCTCCCACCATTTATCGAGGGGAAAGTGCTTTTCCGGTGCTTTCTTTCTCGCCTGCCCACGCAGGAAACTGATCAGGAACGCGGCGACGTCAGGATTCGTCGGGACGGATGTCCCGCTCAGCCAGTCGTACCACGAAGACTTCGCCAGCGTTACCGCCGGCTGCCGCTTCTGAACCGCCTGATCAATCTGCGCCCAGCTGGGTGTGCCAGCCGCAGCATGCAGCGTCCGTAGCATGTCCGTGTATTGAGCTTTCGCTGTCGTTGCTGCGGCCTGGTCGTCCGACATCCACCACCTCCGGTCCGGACCGGACTACCTGCCGGACAGTATCTGCCCGACCGCCACCACACGTTACAGACTCGCTCGCCCTCGTCGCGGTGGAGCACAATCCCGGCGGACAAGTCTCCTCTCGCTCAGCGGCCCCACCGGGGCCACCAACACGAAGGAGAAGGCATGTCCACCCTCTCGCCCCGCGACAGGCTGAAGAAGATCGCAATGCAGGCGCTGGTCCGGGGTGCGGCTGCCGCCGCCGGTGCAGCTCCCGTATCGCTGCTGATCTGGTGGATCACCAACCGCTGAAGATCCCACAGCTTTAGGTCGGTTCCGATCCTAAATTCTCGACATTCCGTCCTGGAGGCCCCGCTGCACAGCGGGGCCTCTGTCACATCGTCCATCGGCGCCGACCCGCTCACGTTCACCGTGCCATCCAAGTCTGCAGCGTGGCCCAGCCGGTGCACAGACGCCTTACCACCGGACAGCACTCAATCTTGTGACAACCACGTTTGCACCGGCTCCAGGGCAAGTAGGATCTGTACCCGGTGACACCTACCGCTGGAATCCAAGAAACAACGCGAGCTTGCGACTGCTCGCTTACAACGGCTAGCACAATGAGCCGAGTTGGCGGTGGGTAATGAGGCAGCAGGCGAGTTTGAGGAATGCTTCATGGATGTCGGCTCGCCGTTCCCATCGGATCCGCAGGCGCCGGAAGCCGTGCAGCCAGGCAAAACTCCTCTCCACGACCCAGCGGTAGGTGCCCAGTCCGGTGCCGTGCAGGGTGCCGCGGCGGGAGATCGCGGGCACGATGCCGCGGGCGCGGACCTGGTCGCGGTAGATGTCGTGGTCGTACCCGCGGTCGGCGAACAACGAGTCCGGCTTCCGGCGAGGATGCCCGACCCGGCCGCGGACCGGCGGGATCGCGTCGAGCAGGGGCAGGAGCTGGGTGACGTCGTTGCGGTTGCCGCTGGTCAGCAGGACCGCGAGCGGGGTGCCGTGTCCGTCAGTGATCAAGTGATGCTTGGAGCCGGCTCGTCCCCGGTCGACCGGCGACGGGCCCGTGTGCTGCCCCCTTTTAGCGCCCTGACGTGCGAGGAGTCGACCACACAGCGGGACCAGTCCAGACGTGCGGCCGCATTCAGTTCGGCCAGCAGGACCTCGTGCAGCCTCTGCCAGACGCCGGCCTCGTTCCAGTCGCGCAGTCGGCGCCAGCACGTCATGCCGGAGCCGAAGCCGAGGTTCTGCGGCAGGTACTCCCACTGGATCCCGGTGTGCAGCACGTACAAGATCCCGCACAGTACATCCCGGTCCGGCAGCGGTTTGCGTCCTGGACACCGGAACCTGCGCTCCCGCTGCGGCAGCAGCGGCTCCAGGTGATCCCACAGCACATCCGACACGATCCACGGCGACGTCCCCACGACGGACCGAACGCTCAACTTCCGCCCCGGACACGGCAACCAGGAGCGATCCACCTCATTGTGTTAGCCGTTGTTAGGCAGTTGGAGGCGAAGAAGTGCCGCAGTCCGTACACAACCATCCCCTCGGGAATGTCTGCCACGCCGGCCTTCTTGATGCGCAGCCACCGGTTGTCCAGGTAGTAGTACGGGAACGGTTTGCCGGGATCTCGGGGATGGCGGAGCAGGTAGCCATCGACGGTGCCGTGTTTTTCGGCGTACCACTCGATGGTCTGCCGCGTGCGGGTCGGCAGGGGTACGTCCCGGTACTCGCCGGGCTTGCGGTGCTTGAGGCGCGCGTACTGGCCGCTGGTCTGGTTAACCTGCTCAGAGATCCGGTACACATCCGGCGCCACGATGCCGCGGAGATTGACGGCAGTGGCCTCGGCGTTGCGCAGCCCGCAGCCGCTCATCAGGTCCGCGATCAGCCGGAAGATATCGTCACCAGCCATCCGTATCTGGGCCAGTTGCGCCACCGACGGAATGACCGCCTTCGCGGGGTTGTACTGCGGGGGCTTCACACCCTCCAGCGGACTGTCGTCGTACAGGCCCAGCCGGTGGGCGTCCAGCAGGATCGACTTCACCTTGTCGAACGCGTTGGACTGCGTCGCCAGCCCGGCCCCGTTGCGTTCCATCGACCTGATGAACCCGTCCACCACCTTGTGGTCGAAAGCATCCATCCGCCGGCTCCCCAACGCCGGGAAGATGTGATGCTCCAGCAGCGAGTCCAGATGCCGCCGGGAGGACTCCTCCAGATGACGCTGGCTCTCCCGCCACTCCCGCGCGTACTCCTCGAACCGCATCGACCCATACTTCGCAACACGAACCGCCCTACTTGTGCGGCTGGGGGCGGCCTTCTTCGCGTTGTAGATACTCGTCAATCGTGTGATCGCCGCGGCATCGGTCTCGAACCCGGACTCGACAGCCTGTTTACCGGCGGCGTTGCGGTACTGGATCTTGTAGAGGTGTGGGCACTTCGGCCATCTCGACTGGGCATGCTCGCAGTCCTTGAAGTAGGTGCCCATGCCGTGTGCCAGGGTCTTGCTCGCCATCGTGTCGTCGACTCCCCAGGTCCAATGCTGACGGTTTGCTGACCGTCCGAGGACCGAGATGCCTTTGACCTGCGTAAAGCAGCGACACACCGGCTATGTGGTGGAACTTCATCGGACGGTCCCAGGCGGACATCGAGCAGGCCCGCGCCGACTGGGCGACGGGGTCGCGGTTCGGTGAGGTGAAGGGGTACGACGGGGGGCCGTTGGCGGCTCCCACGCTGCCCGCGGTGCCGCTGAAGCCGCGGGGGAGGGTGCGCTGACCGGTGCGCCCGCCGGCGCCGGGGGCACGCGGATGATCGCGGGTTCGGCCAGTTCGCCGCCCTCCTGAAACCGCGCCGCCGAACCCGCGCCCCTGAAGGGGACGGCGGACGAGTCACCGTGTGGAAGCGGTCCCGGCCGGCTCCGTGCGCTCGGCGCGGTGTGGCGGCGTGCGGCGGGTCAGCAGGCGCAGGCAGGCCACCGGGCGGTCGCGGACGGGGCGGCGGGTGACCGAGGCGCCCCGGGTCGTCACCGACTCCAGGCGCTGATGGTGCAGGTCGAGGACGAAACGCATCAGCCGCCGGTGCTCGTCGGAGCAGTGGTCGAGGAGCACGCCGGACTCCCGGAGCGTGGCGCGCGCGGTGCCGGCGGTGGCCGCCACCAGCGCGCGTACCCCGGGCAGGTCGCGGCCCCGCTCCAGGTCCTCGCGCGTGATCTCGTACCGTTCGAGATCGCTGACGGGCAGGTACAGTCGCCCGCCGCGCAGATCCTCGTGCAGGTCGGTGAGGATGTCCGTCCGCTGGGCCGCGTCGGCGAACAGCCGGCAGGCGGCGGCGAACTCGGCGCTGCCGCCGCCCTGATGGGCCAGCCCCGAGGTGATCATCAGGAACGGCCAGGTGAGCCGCTCCACGTACCGCTGGTAGTCGGCCTCGGTGGCGAAGCCCGGGAAGTCGAGGTCGATCCGCGCGCCGTCCAGGTACGAGTCGACCCACCGGCGCGGCAGTTCACGGGTGGCCGCGGTGTGCAGGAACGCGCGCAGCAGCGGGTGCTCGGCGCTTCCCGAGCCGAGCGCCGTGCGCACCCGCCCCGCCCAGGCGTCGAAGCGCCGGGTGCGTTCCCCGACCGTGCCCCGGTCGCAGATGTCGTCGGTGTAGGACGCGAACGCGTACCCCGCGAGCACGTGGGGTTGATGGTCCGCGGGCACCATCAGGCGCACCGCCAGATAGCCGGCCGGCTCCCGCCGCCGCATGAACCGCGCGACCTTCGTGTAGTCGTCACGCAGTACGCCCTGGCTCACCTCGGCCGCTTCCAGGCTTTTTCGCCAGGTCCGCACGTTCCACTCCCCTGACACTGCCGGTCGTCGACCACCGAAGCGACGCACGCTACCAGTCACGTGATCTTCGGCGGACGGCAGGTCCGGCGGCGGGTCCAATGGCAGGTCCGGCGCGGGTCCGACGGTGGGTACAGGGCGTCAGCGCCGCCTGCGCAGGGTGTACGCGGCGCCCGCCGTGATCAGGAGACCCGCCGCGCCGCCCGCGACCAGGGGCAGGGCCGGGGTCCGGCTGTCCTTGTCGGAGGTGGCGGAGGCGACCGCCTCGCCGGGGTCGCCGGTCAGCGTCTGCGACGGCTGCGGGCGTGCGCTCGCCACGTCGGCCGGTGACTTCGAGGGGGAGGCGGCGGCGCCGGTCTCCGCGGCCGCGGACTTCGTCGGCGGCTTCACGGGTGTGCTCGACGAGGACCCGGTCGACCCGGCCGACCCGGAGCCCCCGGCGCTCTTCTTCGCGGCGGGGAAGACCACGTCCGAGCACGAGTAGTACGTGTCCGGGGTGCTCGTGTTCTGCCAGATCGTGTAGAGCAGGTGGCGTCCGGTGCGGTCGGACGGCAGCTCGGCCTTGATCCGGTAGGCGCCGTTCACCAGCGCCGGGTCGGTGGCCGTCGCGAAGGGCCTGGACGGCAGGTCGGACCACTTGAGCGGCTTCGTCGGGTCGTAGCCGTCCTTCGTCAGGAACAGCTTGAACGTGCCCGTGTGCGGAATCGTCGACCGGTAGGTGAGCGTCATGTCCGCCCCGCCGCTCAGCCGGGTCGAGGGCCAGTCGGCGCGGGCCAGGTCCAGGCCCCGGTAGGCGGCGAGGCCTCCGCTGCACAGTTTGCCGTCGGGGACGACCTGCCGGTCCCGGCCGTTCACTCCCGCCAGCCGCAGGTTGTCGAAGGCGGCGACACCGGAGGCGGCAGCGGCCCGGCAGACCGCCGACCGCGCCTGCTGACCGCCGGGGGAGCAGGCCACCGCCCGGCTCACCGGATCCGTCGGCGCCCCGTGCGCGGCGGCGGGCCCGGCGGCTCCCACGGCGAGTAGCAGCGGGGCCGCCCCGACGAGGACGACGAGGGCGGCGGTGCGGGGTGCGGTCGTCATGGGCGGGATTCCTCCTGGGACGGCGGGCGGGGGGAACCCGCTGTCCCTGAAGTACGGGAGAGGCGCAAGCGGCGTTCAACTCGCCCCACCGACAGCTCGACCTACGGAACTGCTCGCCCCACGGGTGACTCCCCGCGCGGGTGAGTCCCCGTACGGGTCATCAATACGCGCCGTCCGCCGCCCGCCCCGCTGGAATGGACCGTGACCGGACCGGACCTGTGACCGGACCGGACCCGCGACCGGAAGGGACCCGTGACCGCGCCCCCGGACGACTGCCTCGCGCGCAACGAGTGGATCTGCGGCGACTACCTGAGCACCCGCCGCGACATCCTCCTCGACGCCGTCGGCCAGCACCTCCAGCTGACCGCGCTCTCCGTCCTCATCGGCCTGGTGATCGCCCTGCCCCTGGCCGTGGCGGCCCGCCGCTGGGGCTGGGCGGCGGGCCCGGTGCTCGCCGTCACGACCGTCCTCTACACGATCCCGTCGCTGGCCATGTTCTCCCTGCTCCTGCCGGTGTACGGGCTGTCGGCGGCCCTGGTCGTCGCGGGCCTCGTCCTGTACTCGCTGACCCTGCTCGTCCGGAACATCCTGGCCGGGCTCCGGGCCGTGCCCGAGGACACCCGGCAGGCGGCCCGCGGCATGGGGTACGGGCCCGTCAGGCTGCTCCTCACCGTCGAACTGCCGTTGGCCCTGCCCGCCGCCATGGCGGGGCTCAGGATCGCCACCGTCTCGGCGGTGTCGCTGGCCACGGTCGGTGCGATCGTCGGCTTCGGCGGGCTCGGCAACCTCATCTACTCGGGGATGAACACCTACTTCAAGGCCCAGGTCCTCACCGCGTCCGTGCTGTGCGTGGCCATCGCGGTCGCCGCCGATCTGCTGCTGCTCGGGATCCAGTGGCTGATCACCCCCTGGACGAGAGCGAAGCGCGGATGACGACCCTCACCGACGCCTGGGACTGGCTGGCCGACTCCGCGCACTGGGCGGGCGACGACGGCGTCTGGCACCGGCTCGGTCAGCACCTCGTGCTGACCGTCGTCTGCCTCGTGATCAGCTGTCTGATCGCGCTGCCGGTCGCCCTGGTCCTCGGCCACCTCGGCCGGGGCGGCGCGCTCGCCGTCAACATCTCGAACGTCGGCCGGGCCGTCCCCACCTTCGCGGTGCTCGTCCTGCTGCTGCTCACCCCGATCGGCGACTGGGGCCAGGGCCCCACGGTCGTCGCGCTCGTGCTGTTCGCCGTTCCACCGCTGCTCACCAACGCGTACGTGGGGATGCGCGAGGTCGACCGTGACGTCGTGCGGGCGGCCCGCGGCATGGGGATGACCGGAGGTCAGATGCTGTGGCGGGTCGAGGCGCCGCTCGCGATGCCGATGATCATGGGCGGAGTGCGTCTCGCGGCCGTACAGCTCGTGGCCACCGCCACGATCGCCGCGCTGGCGGGCGGCGGCGGACTCGGACGGATCATCACCGCCGGGTTCAACCTGGCGAGTACGCCGCAGGTCGTCGCCGGAGCCGTCCTCGTCGCCGTCTTCGCCCTGCTCGTCGAAGCGGTCTTCGAAGTGGCGGAGCGGCTCGCGCCCCGGCGGGGCACGCGATGAGGGCGGGGTGCGGGGTGAGGCGGCGCGGGAACCTCACCGGTCTGCTCCTGCTGCTCCTGCTTCCGCTGACCGGCTGCGCCTCCGGCCCCTCCCTGGAGAACCAGGGCGAGGTCACCGCACCGCCCGGCGACAGCAAGAACCTGATCATCGGCTCGGCCGGTTTCACCGAGAGCGATCTCCTGGCCACCATGTACGGGCTGCTGCTCAACCAGGCCGGATACAAGACGTCGACGCTCACCGTCGCCAACCGCGAACTGTACGAACCCGCCCTGGAGTCGGGGCAGATCGACGTCGTCGCCGAGTACGCGGCGACCTTCGCGGACTGGCTGAACGCCAAGACCAACGGGGCGGACGCCCCCGCCGTCGGCTCGCCGGACCTGGACGCCACGATGGCCGCGCTGCGCAAGCTGGCCGCGCCCCGCGGGCTCACCGTCCTCGAAGCGGGCAAGGCCGTCGACCAGAACGCCTTCGCCGTGACCCGCGCCTTCGCCCGCGAACACGACCTCAAGTCGCTCAGCGACCTGGGCGCGTCCGGGGTGGAAGTGCGGCTGGCCGCGGGGGACGAGTGCGTACAACGGCCCTACTGCGAACCGGGGCTGAAGAAGACGTACGGCATCGACATCACGGGTGTGGACCCCAAGGGCGTCGGCACTACGCAGGCGAAACGGGCCGTGCAGAACGGCCAGGACCAGATGGTGCTGACCACCACGACGGACGCGACGCTCGACGACTTCGGCCTCGTCCTGCTCACGGACGACAAGCATCTCCAGAACGCCGACTACATCGTGCCGGTGGTCAACCGCTCCCGAGCGGGCAGCGAGGGCGTCGCCACGGCTCTCGGAAAGCTCAACGACGTGCTGACGACACGGGACTTGGCAGCCATGAACCAGCAGGTGGACAGCTGGCGCCGACTGCCCGAGGACGTGGCCCGGACGTACCTGCGCGACCACGGATTGCTCCCGTAGCAGGACCGTGACGACTGTGGCCGTACTGGTGCGCCGGTACGGCTTCCTGCCCGGCCCGCGCATCGGTACACGTCTTACATGGAAAACGGGGGACACCGCCCGACGAGGCGGGAGAAGTTGTCCGAAACGATGGTGGGCGCGAGCACGCTCGAAAGGCCCAGGCTGCTGAGCGACGTGGATCCCGAGTCCCGCGCGGGCTACGAGAGACTGGGCAGGTCGTTCCCGAAGCAGCTACTGGAACTCCAGCGGCTGTACGGGGTTTCCCAGCGGGCCTTCGAGCGGGAGACCAGGACCTCGCTGATGGCGACCGTGGAGTACACGGTGCGCAGCGCGCTGGCCTCTCCGCAGCTCGACGAGTCTCCGGCCGGCTCCAGCCTGGCCGACTACCTGGAGAAGGAGATCGCCGGCATCCGGGCCAGGGTCCGCCAGGACAGGGCGGTCGCCATCAGCCGCGGGCTCAACGTCGGACTCTCCATCGGGCTGCTGATCAGTCTCGTGCTGCTCAGCCTGCCGCTGATGGTGGGCGCGTGGGGGCTCCTGGGCCACCTGGGCATCACCCTGAACTGCAGCGACCGCTGGACGCTCATGGGGGTGTTCCTGAGCGGCGGCGCCGGGGCGTTCGGCGCGGTGTTCAGCGTGCTGGCGCGGCTGCGCAACAGCGGGGACGAGCTGACGCGCCGGAAGACCAACGGACACACCGAAGCCGTCGTACCGGGCCAGATGGCCCGGAGCATGCGGCACGAGGGCGTCTACCGCGTCGTCATCGGCTGGGTCCTCGGTATCGCCGTGTTCCTGTTGCTCAGCGCCGAGTTCGCCCAGGTGATCGACGTACCGGTCGCCACGGGTGACATCTGCGGTGGCCGTGAGGCGGCGAGCACCTCGTTCTGGGTGTTCTGGTGCGCCATCGGCTTCCTGTCGGGGTTCAACGAACGCTGGACCTTCGGCCTGCTGAACCGCTCGTCCCGCTCCTACGGCACGGACGGCAGGGACAGCCGGGACGACAGGGACAGCGCGGACAGCGGCAGGAGGGCCAGGACCTGACGAAGCGCCACTAGGCGTCCGCCACCGAGTCGAAGTCCACCTGACCCCGCGGGACACCGAGCGCGTCCGCGTCCACCGAGCGGCGCAGCGCCTCGTGCAGCTTCGCCGGGGTCAGTACGCCGAGGAAGCGCGCCCCGTCGAGCACGGCCACCCAGCCGGCGTCGTGCTGGAGCATCACGCCGAAGGCCTGCTTCAACGGGGCGCCCACGGGGACCCAGGACTTCATCCGGTGGACGAGGGCGGCCACCGTGCCGCCCCCGGCCAGTTCCTCGGCGCCCACCCAGCCGTGCAGATCGCCGTCCGCGTCCAGGACGACCGCCCAGCGCGCACCCTCCGCTCGCAGCCGGCCGGCGGCCCGGTCGGCGCTCTCGTCGAGGCGGACGACCGGCGGCTGCTCCAGGTCGTCGGGCTCGATCTCGGTGACCGACAGCCGCTTCAGGCCCCGGTCGGCGCCCACGAACTCCGCCACGTACGGAGTCGCCGGGGTGCCCAGCACCGCTCCCGGCGTGTCGTACTGCTCGATGCGGCCCTTCCCGTACACGGCGATGCGGTCGCCGAGCCGTACGGCCTCCTCGATGTCGTGCGTGACCAGCAGCACCGTCTTGCGCACGGCCGCCTGCATCCGCAGGAACTCGTCCTGCAACTGCTCCCGCACCACCGGGTCGACCGCACCGAAGGGCTCGTCCATCAGCAGCACCGGCGGGTCCGCGGCCAGGGCCCGCGCCACGCCGACCCGCTGGCGCTGACCGCCGGAGAGCTGGTCCGGATAGCGCGAGCCGAACGTCTTCGGGTCCAGGCCCACCAGGTCGAGCAGTTCGGCGGCCCGCGCCCGCGCCTTCGCCTTCTTCCAGCCGACCAGGGTGGGCACGGTCGCCGTGTTGTCGAGGACGGTCCGGTGCGGGAAGAGGCCCACCTGCTGGATGACGTAACCGATCCGCCGTCGCAGCAGCACCGGGTCGACCGTCGCGATGTCCTCGCCGTCGACGAGGATCCGGCCCGAGGTCGGCTCGATGAGACGGTTGACCATCATCATGGTCGTCGTCTTGCCGCAGCCGGACGGGCCCACGAGCGTGACGAGTTCACCCTCGGACACCTCGAAGGAGAGTCCGTCCACCGCGGTCGTGCCGTCCGGATACCGCTTGGTGACCTGCTCGAACCGGATCATGACTTCACGCTAACCGCGTCCGTCACTCTCCGCTCACCAGCACCACCTCTAGGGTGCGCGGACCGTGCACCCCCTCGACCCGGTCGAGTTCGATGTCACTGGTCGCGGACGGACCCGAGATCCAGGTCAGCGGGCGGGCCGGATCGACGCGCTCCAGGCCCTGGGGCACCGAGGACACGACCTGATCCGGCACCCGTACGACACAGATGTGGTGGTCCGGGACCAGCGTGATCCGGCGGCGGCCCTGGTCGGGGCCGCCGTCCAGCACGATGGTGCCGGTCTCGGCGATGGCGACGGCGCACGCCGTGACCACACTGTCGACGCGGTCCAGTTCGGCCGGGGTGTTCGCGGCGGAGTCGGGCACCTGGGTGACCTCGGTGGCCGCGAGCCACCGCGGGTCCAGGCCCGTCGGGACGGAGACCGCCGCCGAACCCCGCTCGGCCAGCAGCCGGGCGATCGTCGCCGCCAGCTCGCCGGCCGTGCAGCGGTGCACGAGCGCCCGGTAGTCCGCCAGGTTCTCCGCCAGCAGATCCACCGTCTCCGCGACACTCCGGTGCCCGTGCTCGCGCAGATACGGGCGCTCGAAGGCCTGTTCGTACGGCGTGTCGTCCGGTGGCACATCGGCCAGCGCACGCCGTACCCGGGCCAGGATCAGATCCCTGCTGCCGCTCACTTCGAGGTGTCCTTTCCGCCCTGCGTCCGCTGCCACCAGTCGCGGAACGGCTCCGCCGGAACCGCCGGCAGCGACCGGGTCTCGCTCCACGCCTTGCCGGGGCCGGGGAGCGACCTCGGATGGAAGCGGCGCGTACGGGACGCCATCCGCTGGCCGGTGCGCAGCGCGCCCGGATGACTGAACGCCCACCGCGCGGCACGCATCGCCGCACGCTCGGCGGCATGCCCCTTCGCGGGCTTGAGCACGACCTTGGCGCCCTCGCGGGTCACGGCACCGCCCTGCACGACCCGCTCCCGCAGATGCACCAGCACCTCCGGGATGTCGATCGCCACCGGGCACACGTCGTAGCAGGCCCCGCACAGCGACGACGCGTACGGGAGGGAGGCGTCGATCTCGTTGTCGATGCCCCGCAGCTGGGGGCTGAGGATCGCGCCGATCGGGCCCGGGTAGACCGAGCCGTACGCGTGGCCGCCCGCCCGCTCGTACACCGGGCAGACGTTGAGACACGCCGAGCAGCGGATGCAGCGCAGCGCCTGGCGTCCCACCTCGTCGGCCAGCGTGTCGGTGCGTCCGTTGTCGATGAGGACCAGATGGAAGGACTGCGGCCCGTCCTCGTCCGTGGTGCCCGTCCACGTCGAGGTGTACGGGTTCATGCGCTCGGCCGTCGAGGAGCGGGGGAGGGTCTGGAGGAAGACCTCCAGGTCCTGCCAGGTCGGCACGATCTTCTCGATGCCGACGACCGAGATCAGCGTCTCGGGCAGGGTCAGGCACATCCGGCCGTTGCCCTCGGACTCCACCACGACCAGCGTGCCGGTCTCGGCGACCATGAAGTTGGCGCCGGACACGCCGACCTTGGCGCGCAGGAACTTCTCGCGCAGGTGCAGGCGCGCCGCGTCGGCCAGTTCGGCGGGCGTGTCGGTGAGGCCCTCCGGCGCCGGGCGGCCCCACTCGCTCATCTCGCGCGTGAAGATCTCACGGATCTCACCGCGGTTGCGGTGGATGGCGGGGACGAGGATGTGCGAGGGCCGGTCCTTGCCCAACTGCACGATCAGCTCGGCGAGATCGGTCTCGTAGGCGTTGATGCCCTCGGCTTCCAGGGCTTCGTTGAGACCGATCTCCTGCGTGGCCATCGACTTGACCTTGACGACCTCGCTCTCACCGGTCGCCTTCACGAGGTACGTGACGATCCGGTTGGCCTCGTCCGCGTCGGCGGCCCAGTGCACGGTGCCGCCCGCCGCCGTGACCGACTCCTCCAACTGCACCAAATACCGGTCGAGATGACGGAGCGTGTGGTCCTTGATCTGCTTGCCGGCCTCGCGCAGCTCGGCCCAGTCGGAGACCTCCGCGACCGCGTTCGCGCGCTTGGCGCGGATGGTGTGCGTCGCGTGCCGCAGATTGCCGCGCAGGGTCTGGTTGTGGACGGCCTCGTGCGCGGCCTTCGGGAAGGCCGGCATCCCGACGAATGTGCCACCGCTCATGCCGGTCCCTCTTCCGTGCTCGCCAGGATCTCCGCGATGTGTACCGGGCGCATGCCCGTCCTGAGCCGGGTCATGGTGCCGCCGATGTGCATGAGACAGGAGTTGTCGGCGGCGCACAGCACGTCGGCGCCCGTCGACTCGGCGTTGCGTACCTTGTCGGCCCCCATCGCCGCCGAGACGTCGGAGTTCTTGAGGGCGAAGGTGCCGCCGAAGCCGCAGCACTCGTCGGCGCCCGGCAGCTCCCTGAGCTCAAGTCCCTTGACGGACTGCAGCAGCCGGCGCGGCCGGTCGCCCAGACCGAGACTGCGCAGCCCGTGGCAGGTGGGGTGGTAGGTGACGGTGTGCGGGTAGTACGCGCCCACGTCGGTCACCTTGAGCACGTCCACCAGGAACTCGGTGAGCTCGTACGTCTTGGGCACGACCGGTGCGAGGGTGGTGGCCAGGCCGTCGCCGCGGCCCTCCGCGCGGGCCCGCTCGCCCATCCGGGGGTACAGCTCGCGGACCATCGCGCCGCACGACCCGGAGGGCGTCACGATCGCGTCGTACCCGCCGAAGACATCGGAGAAGTGCCGCGCCAGTGGTTCGGCCTCGTGGCGGTATCCGGTGTTGTAGTGGGCCTGCCCGCAGCAGGTCTGCGCCATCGGGAAGTCGACGTCGACGCCCAGTCTGGTCAGCAGCTTCACCACGGCTCGGCCCGTATCCGGATAGAGCGTGTCGTTGACACAGGTCAGGAACAGGGCGACACGCATCGCGGCTCCTATAGATCATTCATCGGATGGGTATACGGTACGCGGCGCGGGGTCTTGCCGGAATGAGTGGTGACCCCCCTGTGGGGTCCTCGGCCGCGGGCGGACCGTGGCTGGGCGCGCAGTTCCCCGCGCCCCTTCGGGGGCGCGGACGGCGGGGCGGGGTCCATGTCATCGGCCGCTCAGGCGTGCCTCGGCCGACTGCCAAGCCGCAGTGGTGCCCTGTGGCTCGTAGCGGGTCAGTTGCTGCGTACGGGCCAGTAGTCGGCGCATCTCGGTTCGGTCGCCGGTCTGGCCGTGGGCTCGGGCCTGGACCAGGACGTTGCCCAGGGCCGCCGCCTCCGCCGGGCCCGCGACGACCGGGAGGCCGCAGGCGTCGGCCGTGAGGCGGCACAGCAGGGCGTTGCGGGCGCCGCCGCCGACGATGTGCACGACGTCGACCGGATGGTCGGCCAGCTCCTGGGCCCGGAAGATCGCCCGGCGGTGGGCGAGCGCGAGCGAGTCGAGGATGCACCGGGTGATCTCGGCCCGGGAGCCGGGCACGGCCTGCCCCGACTCCCGGCAGGCGTCGGCGATCCGGGCAGGCATCCGGCCGGGAGCGAGGAACGCCGCGTCCCCCGCGTCGACGACGGACCGCAGTGGCGTCACCTCGGCCGCGGCGGACAGCAGTTCGCCGAGGTCGGGGTTCCCCCACTCCCGCAGGCACTCCTGGAGCAGCCACAGGCCCATGATGTTCCGCAGATAGCGGACCGTGCCGTCCAGGCCCAGTTCGTTGGTGAAGTTCGCCGCGCGGCTCGCCTCGGTGAGGACGGGCGCCGCCAGCTCCAGGCCCGCGAGGGACCAGGTGCCGGTGCAGATGTACGCGAAGCGTTCGTTCACGGCCGGGACGGCGGCCACCGCGGAGGCCGTGTCGTGGGACCCGACGGTCGTCACCGGCACGGGGCCCGTCAGCCCGGTCTCCTCCAGCACGCCCGGCCGCAGGAAACCGGCCGGGTCGCCGGGCCGCCGCAGTGGCGCGAACAGCTCCAGGTCGATACCGAGACGCGCGGCGACGTCGTACGACCAGTCTCCGGTGCGCGGGTCGATCAGCTGCGTGGTGGAGGCATTGGTCAGCTCCGTGCCGGCCTCACCCGTCAGCCAGTACGTCAGCAGATCAGGGATGAGCAACAGGCGCTTCGCGTGCGCGAGCTGGGCGGAGGATCCGGCCGCCACCAGCTGGTACAGGGTGTTGAAGGGGGCGTACTGGAGACCGGTGGCCGCGTACAGCTCGGGGGCGGGCACGGTGGCCCACACCTTCTCCGCGACGCCCTGGGTGCGGGCGTCGCGGTAGTGCACCGGGTTGCCGAGCAGCGCCCCGTCGGCGTCGAGCAGGCCGTAGTCGACGGCCCAGCTGTCGATGCCGACCGAGTCGACGGGCCCGGCCGCGCGCAGCCCGTCGAGGACCCCCGCGTACAGGGAGAGGATGTCCCAGCGCAGCCCCTCGGGGGTGCGCACGGGCCGGTTCGGGAAGCGGTGGGCCTCTGTCAGCTCCAGCGAGTCGGGGCCGACGCGGCCGACCATGACACGTCCGCTGGACGCGCCGAGGTCGACCGCGGCGTACGACTTCACAGCCGCCTCCCGGGTGGGACCGGTCATCGGAGGAACGCGGCGGCGACACCGGCGTCGACCGGGACGTGCAGACCGGTGGTGTGCGTGAGGTCGCCGCCCGTCAGGGCGAACACGGCGTTGGCGACGTGCTCGGGGAGGACCTCACGCTTGAGGATGGTCCGCTGGGCGTAGAACTCGCCGAGCTTCTCCTCCTCGATGCCGTACGTGGCGGCGCGCTGGGCGCCCCAGCCGCCGGCGAAGATCCCGGAGCCGCGGACGACGCCGTCGGGGTTGACGCCGTTGACGCGGACACCGTGCTCGCCCAGTTCGGCGGCGAGCAGGCGGACCTGGTGGGCCTGGTCGGCCTTGGTCGCCGAGTAGGCGATGTTGTTCGGGCCCGCGAAGACCGCGTTCTTGGACGCGATGTAGATGATGTCGCCGCCCAGCTCCTGCGCGATCATCACCCGGGCGGCCTCGCGGGAGACGAGGAAGGAACCGCGGGCCATGATGTCGTGCTGGAGGTCCCAGTCCTTGGCGGTCGTCTCCAGCAGCGGCTTGGAGATGGAGATACCGGCGTTGTTGACGACCAGGTCGACACCGCCGAAGGCGAGGACCGCCGCCTTGAAGGCTTCGGCGATCTGCTCCTCGGAGGTCACGTCCACGGCGACGGCGACGGCCTTGTCGGGGCCGCCGAGCGCGGTGGCGACCTCGGCCGCGTTCTCCGCGTTCAGGTCCGCGATCACGACACAGGCGCCCTCGGCGACGAGCCGCTCGGCGATCGCCTTGCCGATACCGCTGCCGGCGCCGGTCACGAGCGCGACCCGCGTGGCGAGCGGCTTGGCCTTCGGCATGCGCTGGAGCTTGGCTTCCTCAAGGGCCCAGTACTCGATGCGGAACTTCTCGGACTCCTCGATCGGCGCGTACGTCGAGACGGCCTCGGCGCCGCGCATCACGTTGATGGCGTTGACGTAGAACTCGCCGGCGACCCGCGCGGTCTGCTTGTCCTTGCCGAAGGAGAACATGCCGACACCGGGGATCAGCACGATCGCCGGGTCAGCGCCGCGCATCGCGGGGGAGTCGGCGTCGGCGTGCCGCCGGTAGTAGGCCGCGTACTCCTCGCGGTACTCGGCGTGCAGCTCCTTCAGCCGTGCGATCGCCTCGTCGAGGTCGGCGGCCGGCGGCAGGTCGAGAACGAGCGGCCTGACCTTCGTACGGAGGAAGTGGTCGGGACAGGAGGTGCCGAGGGCGGCGAGGCGCGGGTGCTCGGCGCTCGCGAGGAAGTCGAGGACGACCTCGGAGTCGGTGAAGTGTCCGACCTGGGGCCGGTCCTGCGAGGCGATCGACCGGATGACGGGCGCGAGCGCGGCGGCCCGCTCCCGGCGCTCGGCGTCACCGAGGGCCGCGTACCCGTCGATCGCCGGACCGAAGGGCTCGGCCTTGCCGCGCTCGACGAGGAACTCCTCGGCCCTGCGGATGATGTGCAGCGAGTTGCGCTCGCACTCCTCGGCGGTGTCGCCCCAGGCGGTGATGCCGTGCCCGCCGAGAACACAGCCGATGGCCTGCGGGTTGGCCTCCTTGACCGCCGCGATGTCCAGCCCCAGCTGGAAACCGGGCCGCCGCCACGGCACCCAGACGACACTGTCCCCGAAACACTCGGCGGTCAGCTTCTCCCCGTCGACCGCGCAGGCGAGCGCGATCCCGGAGTCGGGATGCAGGTGATCGACATGAGCGGCGTCCACCAGGCCATGCATGGCGGTGTCGATGGAAGGCGCGGCCCCGCCCTTCCCGTGCAGGCAGTAGTCGAAGGCGGCGACCATCTCGTCCTCGCGCTCGACGCCCGGGTACACGTCCTTCAGCGCCAGCAGCCGGTCGAGCCGCAGCACGGCGAGCCCGCCCTCGGTGAGGGTCCCCAGGTCGCCACCGGACCCCTTGACCCACATCAACTCGACGTCCCCGCCGGTCACGGGATCGGCCCCGGTCCCCTTGGCGGACGTGTTCCCACCCGCGTAGTTGGTGTTACGAGGATCAGCACCGAGCCGATTGGACCGCCCGAGCAGAGCGGCAGCTTCAGGATGGGTAGCCATGTGAGAGTTCCTTAAAAGAAGAGAGAGGAGAGAAGCCCCGCAAGGGGCGCGGGGCTGTGTCGATTCGCGGCTCCGCCGCGGGGCGCGATCAGCCACAAGCGCCCCGCAGTCATCCGTCGGCGGTCAGGCCGACGGCGAGTGGTTAGGTCGAAGCCGAGCGCAGCGGCTACGCCCCCCAACCGGCCTGCTCCCCACCAACCCGCTCAGCAGCGATCTTCTCCGCCCACCCGGACCGGTGGTAGGCGGCGATCGGGTCGGGGTCCAGCCCCAGCTCCTCCCGGACCTCCGCCACCAACGGCCGCACATCCGTGTTGTACGCGTCCATCAGAACGGCGTTCGACGCGAGCACGTCGCCGCTCCGCTGGGCCACAGCCAACGCGTCCCGGTCCACGAGAAGCGCCTTGGCCGTGGCCTCCTGCACGTTCATCACGGACCGGATGATCGCCGGGATCTTCGCCTCGATGTTGTGGCACTGGTCGAGCATGAACGCCACGTCCGCCGTGAACCCGCCACCCCGGATGACCTCGTACATGATCCGGAACAGCTGGAAGGGGTCGGCGGCGCCCACCATCAGGTCGTCGTCCGCGTAGAACCGCGAGTTGAAGTCGAACGCCCCGAGCTTCCCCTCCCGCAGCAGCGTGGCGACGATGAACTCGATGTTGGTGCCCGGCGCGTGGTGCCCGGTGTCGACGACGACCTGCGCCTTGGGGCCGAGCTTCAGGCAGTGGGCGTACGCCGTGCCCCAGTCCGGCACGTCGGTCGCGTAGAAGGCCGGCTCGAAGAACTTGTACTCAAGGAGCATCCGCTGGTCGTCGCCGAGACGCTCGTACACCTGGGCGAGAGCCTCCGAGAGGCGGTCCTGGCGCTCCCGGAGGTCGTCCTGGCCAGGATAGTTCGTACCGTCCGCGAACCACAGCTTCAGGTCCTTCGAACCCGTGGCGTCCATGATGTCGATGCATTCGAGCAGATGGCCCACGGCCTTCCTGCGCACCGTGGCGTCCGGGTGGCAGACGCTGCCGAGCTTGTAGTCGTCGTCCTGGAAGGTGTTGGAGTTGATCGCGCCGAGGGTCAGCCCGCGCTCCTCGGCATGCTTCGCCAGCGCCGCGTAGTCCTCGACCCGGTCCCAGGGGATGTGCATGGCCACGGTGGGCGCGGCCCCCGTGAACTCGTGGACCTTCGCCGCGTCGTCCAGTTTTTCGAAAGGATTGCGGGGGACGCCCGGCTGCGCGAACACCTTGAAGCGGGTTCCCGAGTTCCCGTACGCCCACGACGGCGTCTCTACTGCCTGAGTCTTGAGGGCGGCCTTCACCGCGGCGAGCTCGGTCACTTCGGGGCTCCTGTGACTTCCGTTGTGGCATCGGTTCCGAATGGCTTCTGAACACCATGGCTCTGAAACGATTCAGAAGGCAGAAGTTATGAGCCCCCCGAAAGGCTGTCAACCCCTCCGGCGCGTACGCCTTGCCGTGACTCGGTTGTGACCTTTGGCTATCGAAAATTTCGGCCTGTACCCATTGACGTGACCTGGGCTACATGTCTAACGTCCCGGCAACCTAGTTGAAACCTTTCACGACGTCGTGAGGCCGCATCGCCCGCGTCGTTGAGGAGCCCTCATGACCCACCGGTCCGACGCGGATCCGGCCCCCGTGCTGGCACTCAAGGACATCTCGAAGTCCTTCGGTGCCGTACGCGCCCTGCGGGACGTGTCCCTGGAACTCTTCCCCGGCGAAGTGCACGCACTCGCCGGTGAGAACGGCGCGGGCAAGTCGACCCTCATCAAGACGCTCGCCGGCGTGCACCGACCGGACGCCGGTCAGGTGCTCCTGGACGGCGAGCCCACCATCTTCCACGGTCCCGCCGACGCCCGCGACGCGGGTATCGCGGTGATCTACCAGGAGCCGACCCTCTTCCCCGATCTTTCGATCGCCGAGAACATCTTCATGGGGCGCCAGCCCCGGCGTGCCCTCGGCCGGATCGACCACAAGGCCACGCACGCCGCGACCCTGGCCCTCATGAAGCGCCTCGGGGTCGAACTCGACCCCGACCGCCCGGCGCGCGGCCTGTCCATCGCCGACCAGCAGATCGTGGAGATCGCCAAGGCGCTCTCCTTCGACGCCCGCGTCCTGATCATGGACGAGCCGACCGCCGCCCTCACCGGCAGCGAGGTGGCCCGGCTCTTCGGAGTGGTCCGCACCCTGCGTGAGCAGGGCTCGGCCGTGCTGTTCATCTCGCACCGCCTGGAGGAGATCTTCCAGATCTGCCGGCAGGTCACCACCCTGCGCGACGGTGCCCTGATCTCCAGCGAACCGATCGACGGCATGACCGAGGAGGATCTCGTCCGCCGCATGGTCGGCCGCGACCTCGACGAGCTCTACCCCAAGCAGGACGTCCGGGCGGGCGAGGTCGCCCTGAGCGTGCGCCGCCTGACCCGCGAGGGCGTCTTCACCGACGTCTCCTTCGACGTCCGCCGCGGCGAGATCGTCGGCCTCGCCGGACTCGTCGGCGCCGGACGCACGGAGGTCGCCCGGGCCGTCTTCGGCGTCGACCGCTGGGACGCCGGAGAGGTCGAGCTCGACGGGAAGAAGCTGACGAACGGCGCGCCCTCCACGGCCATGGCCGCGGGACTCGCCCTCGTCCCCGAGGACCGCCGCGCCCAGGGCCTGGTGATGGACATGTCCATCGAGCGCAACATCGGCCTCACCGGACTGCGCAAGACCGTCAGGGCCGGACTGATGGACCGCGGCGCCGAACGCAGCCGCTCCCTCGACTGGGCCGTCAAGCTCCAGGTCAAGTACGCCCGGATCGCCGACACCGTCAACACCCTGTCCGGCGGCAACCAGCAGAAGGTCGTCCTCGCCAAGTGGCTCGCCACCGGCCCGAAGGTGCTGATCGTCGACGAGCCGACCCGAGGCATCGACGTCGGTACGAAGGCCGAGGTGCACCGCCTCCTCAGCCAGCTGGCCGCCGACGGGGTCGCCGTCCTGATGATCTCCTCCGACCTGCCCGAGATCCTCGGCATGGCCGACCGGGTCCTCGTCATGCACGAGGGCCGGCTCACCGCCGAGATCGCACGCACCGACGCCACCGAGGAAACCGTGATGGCCGCAGCCACCGGGAGGGCAGCCGCGTGACGGTCACCGCTCCCAACCCAGCCCCCGCCGCCGAGGTGCCCAAGTCCAGCGGCACCCGGCTGGTGGACCGCGTCTTCAAGATGCGTGAACTCGCCATCCTGCTGGTCTTCCTGGTGATGATCGTCATCACCCAGATCGGCAACAGCGACTTCCTGTCCGAGCAGGGCATCAAGGACCTCCTGCTGAACGCGACCATCCTCGTGCTGGTCGCCACCGGCCAGTCGCTGGTCGTCATCACCCGCAACGTCGACCTCTCGGTCGGCTCCACGCTCGGCATCAGCGCCTTCGCCGCCGGCACCTACCTGGAGGGCGGCGGGAACTCCGTCGTCGCGGTGGTTCTCGCGGTCCTCCTCGGCGTCGGCTGCGGCCTGGTCAACGGACTGCTCGTCAGCCTCGGCCAGGTACCCGCGCTCGTCGTCACCCTCGGCACGCTCTACATCATCCGGGGCATCGACTCCATCTGGGTCGGCTCCCGGCAGATCACCGCGGCGGGTCTGCCCGACGGTTTCATCGACTTCGGCTCCGGCGGCATCTCCGCCGTGCCGTACCTGGCCCTGATCGCCCTGTTGGTACTGGTCGCCACGGCCTACTACCTCAAGCACTTCGGCAGCGGACGCGAGCTGTACGCGCTCGGTTCCAACCCGGAGGCCGCCCGCCTCGCCGGCATCCCCGTACGCAAGCGGATCCTCGCCGCGTACACCTTCTGCGGAGCCCTCGCGGGCCTCGCGGGCGCGCTGTACCTCGCCCGGTTCGGCAACGTCGACTCCGGCACCGGCAACGGCTACGAACTCACCGTCGTCAGCGCGGTCGTGGTCGGTGGCGTCGTCTTCACCGGCGGCTCCGGCAGTGTCTACGGAGCGGCCCTCGGCGCGCTCCTCCTCACCTCCATCAACAGCGTGCTGCCCGCCCTCGGCGTCAGCTCCGTCTGGGTGCTCGCCATCAACGGCATCCTGCTCATCCTCGCCATCGCAGTCGACCGGATCGTCGCCCTGCGGGTGGCGACCGCACTGAAGAAGAGGAACGCCCGCCATGGCTGACTCCGCTCTCGCGCGCGCCGTCCGCTGGGACACGGTGGTGGGCGCCCTCCTGATCGTCGTCCTGCTGCTCTCCTTCACCACCGTGGACGGCTTCGGCAACGCGCTCAACCTGTCGTTCCTCATCGGCAACACGCTGCCCATCGCGCTGATCGCCCTGCCGATGACCATGCTCGTGGTGTCCGGCGAGATCGACCTCTCGGTGGCCTCCACGGCCGGCCTGTCCGGCGCCGTGATGGGCGCCCTGTGGAACCAGGGCATGACCATCGAGACGATCATCCCGATCTGTCTGCTCCTCGGCGTGGTGTGCGGACTGATCAACGGGCTGCTGGTGACCCGCCTGGGACTGCCGTCCCTCGCCGTCACCATCGGCACCCTCGCCGCCTACCGGGGCATCGCGCAGATCGTGCTCGGCTCCGACGCGGTGACCGACTTCCCCACCCAGTACCTGGACTTCGCGGCCGGCCGCCTCGGGGACACCTTCATCCCGTACGCGTTCCTTCCCTTCCTGGTGCTGCTCGCGATCGCCGTGGTCGCGCTGCACGCCACCCCGTTCGGGCGATCCCTGTTCGCGGTCGGCGCCAACGAGGAGGCCGCGCGGTTCGCCGGCATCCGCGTCAAGCGGCAGAAGCTGATCCTGTTCACCGTGACCGGGCTGATGGCCTCGCTGACCGGCATCTTCTGGGCGCTGCACTACGCCAGCGCCCGCTACGACAACGCCACGGGGCTGGAACTGTCCGTCGTGGCGGCCGTGCTGCTCGGCGGGATCGACTTCGACGGCGGCAAGGGAACGCTCGGCGGGGCGATCGCGGGGGTGTTCCTGCTCGGTGCCCTGCAGAACGTGATGAGCCTTCAGGACGTCTCCGCGCAGTCGCAGATCGTCGTCACCGGCGTGCTGCTGGTGCTGTCCGTGCTCGGGCCGCGGGTCGCCCGGCAGGTCTCCGTCGCGCGGGCGGGGCGGCGGGCCGCGCAAAGTTCCACTGGTTAAGCGGTAAAGGTCCGCTGGTCGGGCCGTTCGTCGGCTGCGGGTCCGTTGTGGCTGGTCGCGCCCTGCGGCGGAGCCGCTCAGCAATACAGTCCCGCGCCCCTTCGGGGCGCCCCCAACCGTACTCACCACCCTTGTAAAGGACCCATCATGCGCAAGTCATCCCTCCGCCGAGCCTGTGCGGTTCTCGCGGCGACCACCTCTCTGGCCCTGGCCCTCACCGCCTGTGGTGGTGGCACCTCCAAGGACGACGTCAAGGACGAGGGCGGCTCCAACGCCGCGGCCGGCAAGGCCGACCCGAACGCGGCCACCAAGAAGGGCCTGACCGTCGGCTTCCTGCCGAAGCAGGTCAACAACCCGTACTTCACCTCCTCCGACAAGGGCGGCGAGAAGGCCCTCACCGAACTGGGCTCGAAGTACAAGGAGGTCGGCACCAACAGCGGCACCGACACCGCCGGACAGGTCTCCTACGTCAACACGCTCACCCAGCAGCAGGTCGACGCGATCGCCGTGTCCGCGCAGGACCCGGGCGCCCTGTGCACCTCGCTCAAGCAGGCCATGAAGAACGACATCAAGGTCGTCACCTACGACTCGGACACCAAGACCGACTGCCGCAACGCCTTCGTCTCGCAGGCCAGCGCCGAGGACCTGGGCCGTACCGAGGTGCAGTTGCTCGCCGAGCAGATCGACTACAAGGGCGAGATCGCGATTCTGTCCGCCGCGCAGACCGCGACGAACCAGAACACGTGGATCGACTTCATGAAGGACGAGCTGAAGGACCCGAAGTACAAGGACATCAAGCTCGTCAAGACCGCCTACGGCAACGACGACGCCCAGCAGTCCTTCCAGCAGACCCAGGGCCTGCTCCAGGAGTACCCGAAGCTGAAGGGGATCATCTCCCCGACCACGGTCGGCATCAAGGCCGCCGCCCAGTACCTGTCGGGCTCCAAGTACAAGGGCAAGGTCAAGCTGACCGGCCTCGGCACCCCGAACGACATGCGCAAGTACGTCAAGAACGGCACCGTCGACGCCTTCGAGCTGTGGGACCCGGCGAAGCTCGGCGAGCTGGCCGCCCGCACCTCCGTCGCGCTGGTCTCCGGCCAGATCACCGGCAAGGAGGGCGAGACCTTCAAGGCCGGCGACATGGGTGAGTACACCATCGGCAAGGACGGTGTGATCAACCTCGGCAAGCCGACCGTGTTCAACGCCAAGAACATCGACCAGTTCGACTTCTGACAGCCCGAACCGCCCGTCCGGCACGGGTGGTTCGGCTCGCGGAGGTTCATCCACGACCCGGGAGCGGCACTTCATGCAGCGCGTCTGTTTCCTGCTCAAGGTCCGCGAGGACCGGCTCGACGAGTACCGCGAGAGACACGCCACCGTGTGGCCCGAGATGCGGGAAGCACTCTCGGCCACCGGCTGGCACAACTACTCGCTCTTCCTTCGTGAGGACGGCCTGCTGGTCGGCTACTTGGAGACCGAGGACTTCGCGGCCGCGCAGGCGGGCATGGAGGCCACCGGGGTCAACGCCCGCTGGCAGGCCGAGATGGCGCCGTTCTTCGAAGCACTGGACGGCGCCAGGCCCGACGAGGCGATGAAACCGCTCACCGAGGTCTTCCACCTCGCCTGATCACCTGACGGCCCGGTCCGTCCGATGACCCTGTCCACCTGATCACCGTGCTCTTCCCCACTCGTTCCCTCCTCGTCCCCACACGCCAAGGAGCCCCGAACATGAAGAGACGCACCCTGCTGGCCTCCGCCCTGCTCGGTACCGTCGCGGCCCCGGCCCTCGCCGGTACCGCCAGGGCGGCGGCCCCCGGTCCCTCGGTCACCCGGACCGGGACCACCACGCTCGACAGCCAGGCCATCTTCTTCGTCTCCTACGACGGCCTGGTCAACAACAACTCGTTCCAGAAGAACGCCCTGCTGACCTACAAGGGCCACCAGTACGCCGTCTGGTACACCGCCGACCGCAACGCCGTCGTCGGCCGCCGGGGGCTCGGCGCGAGCACCTGGTCGACCGTGAAGGTCGGACACACCCTGCGGTACGACGACTCCCACAACGTCATCTCCATGGGTGTCTCCAAGACCGACGGCCGCCTGCACCTCCACATGGACTCCCACAGCGACGGCTTCACCTACGTGAAGTCGGTCGCTGGGCTGATGGACAACCCGGCGGGCCTGACCTGGACCACGAACCGGTTCGGGGCGCCGCAGTCGACCCTCGACGGGCTCGCGCTCACCTCGCAGTTCACGTACCCGCAATTCGTCTCCACCCCCGACGGGAAGCTGCAGCTCAGCTACCGCGTCGGGGTCTCGGGCAACGGCCGCAACGCCCTCGCCGAGTACAACGGCACGTCCTGGACCGCCCTCGGTGAATGGAGCGGTTCCACCGGCACGTACACGAGCGAGCACGGCTCCAGCAGCGTCCGCAACATGTACCTGCACGGCATCGACTACGACCGGAACGGCCGGCTGCACTCCTTCTTCACCTGGCGCGAGCAGAACAACGCGGTGATGTGCAGCAGCGGGGGACTGACCAACCACGACACGGGTTACGTCTACTCGGACGACCGCGGCCGCACCTGGCGCAACGACGCGGGCACGGTCGTCGGTACCACCGGCACCTCGAACACGGTCGCCGTCACCGACAGCGGCCTGGTGATCGACGCCCTCAACCCGGACCACTCCCTGATGAACCAGGAGAGCCAGGCCACCGACTCCGCGGGCCGCCCGCACGCGATCATCAGCTATGTGCCCGGCCGTTTCGGCCAGTGCACCACGAACTACGTCGCCGACCGGAAGGCGAACGGCCGTGCCTTCCACGTCCGCAGGACCGCCACCGGCACCTGGAGCAAGACCGAGATACCCCTCGCCCTGAACTCCAGCCAGCGCACCAGGCTGGTCCTCGACAAGTACGACAACGCGTACGCGATCCTGCCCTTCGGCCGGATCGCCGCCGCGTCAGCCGCCTCCGGACACACCACCTGGACGACCCTGTTCGACGGCAGCGGACTCGACGCCTTCGGCGAGGTCCTCGTCGACGAGACGCGGATCGCCCAGGACGGCGTGCTGTCCGTCCTGTACCAGGTCAGGTCCAGCGGTACGACGCCCTCGGCGCTGCGCGTCGTCGACTTCGCCCTGCCCGCCTGACGCAGTCCGTTCCGGGTGGGCACGCGGGTAATGTGACTGCGTGCCCACCACTCACCGTTCCATGGAGGTAACCGCCTGATGGCCCAGTCGGTGGGTATCAAGGACGTCGCCCGCGTCGCCGGAGTCTCCGTCGGCACGGTCTCGAACGTCATCAACCGCCCTGACACGGTCGCCTCCGAGACCCGCGCCCGGGTGCTCTCCGCGATCGACCGGCTCGGCTACGTCCGCAGCGAGTCGGCCCGGCAGCTGCGCGCCGGACGCAGCCGGATCATGGGCCTGCTCGTCCTCGACATGGGCAACCCCTTCTTCGTGGACGTGGCGCGCGGCGCCGAGCGCGCGGCCCGCGAGACCGGGCTCGGCGTGATGGTCTGCAACAGCGCGCAGAGCGCCGGCGAGGAAGCCGACTACCTGTCGCTCTTCGCCGAACAGCGGGTACGGGGCGTCCTGTTGACACCCGCCGACGCGACCGGCCGCAACATAGAGGCGTTCCGCCGGCACGGCATCCCCTTCGTCCTCGTCGACCGGGTGGCCGAGGGCACCACCGAGTGCTCGGTGTCCGTCGACGACGTGGCGGGCGGCGCACTCGCCGTACGGCACCTGATCGACGCGGGCCACCGTTCCATCGCGTATGTGAGCGGGCCGCCCGGGCTCACCCAGGTCACGGACCGCCGCACGGGTGCCCTGAACGCCCTGGGCGAGGCGGGGCTCGGCCCGGAGTGCCTGCGCGAGCTGCCCACCGAGCGCCTCGACGTGGCCGCGGGCCGCGACGCGGGAGCCCGGCTCCTGGGCCTCGCCGACCGGCCGACCGCCGTCTTCTGCGCCAACGACCTGCTCGCCCTCGGTGTCCTGCAGGCGGTGTTCGCGGCCGGTGTGAGCGTTCCCGACGACCTCGCGATCGTCGGCTACGACGACATCGAGTTCGCCGCCGCGGCGGCCGTGCCGCTGACCTCGGTGCGCCAGCCCGCCGTGACCATGGGCGCGCTCGCCGCGGAACTGCTCCTGGAGGAGACCGAGGCCGACGCGGCTCCCGGCTCGCACAAGCACCGGCGCGTGGTGCTCCAGCCGGAACTGGTCGTCCGCCGTTCCAGCCTCCCCTCGCGCTGAGGGGGCGTCCGGGTCACGGACCGCGTGCCCCCTACGATGAGGGCGTGACCGCGAGCACCCGAGCAGACGACCGCCCCGCCGGGCGGCTGCTCGTGCTGCTGGTCCTGGCGGTGCTGGCCGGTGTGCTGGGCATGCACGCGCTGGCACCCGGCGGGGCGCCGGCCGCGGGTGCGGGTGCGGGCCACGAGATGGTGATGACCGCGGCGGACAGCGTGCCGCACGCGGACGCGGGCTGCTCGCACACCGACGGCGGACGGAGTCACCTCGCCCACGCGGACGGAACGTGTGCGGCCGCCGGTACGAGTGCCGCGTACACACCCCCGGCGCCGGCCGGCGCGGCCCTGGACGTACCCGTCGCCGCTTCCCCCACCGCGTCGGCCACCGGCTGGACGCACGAGGGCCGGGCGCCGCCCGACCTGTCCGAACTGCAGCTTCTCCGGATATAGAGCCCTCCGCACGGCACCCCTGTGCCCGGCGCGGGCCGGTGCGAGGTGCCGTGCCCCCGCAGGCTCCGACCATCCGTGACACCGCGCGCCCTTCTGCCGGCGCGTGTCGAGGAGTTGCACCATCATGATCCGTACACGTTCACTGGTCCGCCGGACCGCCACCGTCGCCGCCGCGGGTGCGGCGGCGCTCGTGCTGGCCGCCTGCGGCGGCGACGGCGACAGCGCCGGCTCCGCCGGCCACAACGGCCACGACACCACCGCCACCGCCACCGCGTCCGGCTCCGCATCGGCGTCGCGGGGCGGGCACAACGCGGCCGACGTGGCCTTCGCGCAGGGGATGATCCCCCACCACCGCCAGGCCGTGGAGATGGCCGCACTCGCCGACGGGCGGGCCGGGTCGGCAGAGGTGAGGAAGCTCGCCGCCGGCATCGAGAAGGCCCAGGGCCCGGAGATCGGGACGCTCTCCGGCTGGCTCACCTCCTGGGGTGAGGAAGCGCCCGCCGCCGGCGGCATGGACCACTCCGCGCACGGCATGGACGGGATGATGACGGACAAGGAGATGACCGAGCTGAAGAACACCTCGGGCACGGCCTTCGACGCAGCCTTCCTGAAGATGATGATCAAGCATCACGAGGGAGCGGTCGAGATGGCGAAGACCGAGCGGGCCGACGGCGCGTACGGTCCCGCCACGAAGTTGGCCGGCCGGATCGTCACCGCACAGAGCGCGGAGATCGACCGGATGGACCAGCTCCGCAAGGACTGACCGGCCGTAAGAACTGACCGGCGTCGTCAGAACTGACCGGCCGTAAGGACTGACCGGCCGTGAGGACTGACCCCCGCACAAGGGTGGGGCGGGCATCGAGCGTGCCCGCTCCGCCCCGGCGCACCACCGACCGGTCCTTTCGCGCTCCGGTCACGGCGTCCGGCGCAGCGGCAGGCGCACATGGAGTTCGTAGCCCCCGTCGGGAGCGGGGCCGGCGGTGACGGTGCCGCCGAGGAGTTCGGCCCGCTGGCGCAGCCCGGCCAGACCGTGGTGGGCGCCCGGCAGCAGCAGCGCGGGCCGGGTGGGCGCCGTGTTGACGACGGCGGCGTGCACGGTGTCGTCCTCGTACCGGACACGGATGACGGCCGTGGCGCCGGGCGCGTGCTTGCGGACGTTGGTGAGGGCTTCCTGGACGGTGCGGTAGACGGCACGCTGCAGGGGTGCGGGCAGGGCGTCGGGCAGGTCGGTGTGCAGCTCCGTCTCGATGCCGCTGGTGTCGACCAGCCGCCGCAGATCGGCCAGTGAGGGCTGCGGAGTCAGCTCGGTGGGACGGCTGCCGGCCGCCCTGAGGACGCTGACCATGTGCCGCAGCTCCTCCAGGGTCTGCACGCTCAACTGCCTGATGGTGGTGGCGGCCTCGCGTGCCGCGGAGTCGTGGGTGGCGACCTGGAGGGCTCCGGCGCGTACCGCGATCAGGCTGACCTGGTGGGAGACCACGTCGTGCATCTCCCGGGCCAGCTGGGCGCGTTCCTTGGCGAGCACGCCCTGTGCCAGCAGCTCACGTTCGTGCTCGCGGGCCTGGGATATCTCGGCGAGCCGCAGGGACAGTTCACGGCGGGCCTGGACCAGCTGGCCGAGGAAGACCGGCGCCGTGGCGGTGGCCAGGCTGTAGGTGACGGTGACTAGGTCGGAGGAGTCGGAGAAGTCGGCGAACCCCGGGTCGGGCCAGTGCCAGTAGGTGAGGTCGCAGGCGGCAAGGGCCAGCGCGCCGGCCACCAGCAGCACCCGGTGGCGGTTGAGCGAGGCCAGCGTGTACAGCGCGGCCAGCGGCGCGAAGATCGCGTCGGTGACCAGGGCGGCGGGTAGGGAGAGCAGGAAGGCCGGCAGGGGCATGTGGCGGCGCAGGGTCAGAGCGGCGGTGGCCAGCAGGGCGGCGGCTCTGCGCAGCGGTTCGTCGGACTGCTCGTGCACCCAGATGTCCAGCAGGGAGACCGCGATGAGCAGGGCGTCCAGGACGGGGGCGGGTATCCGGCGGGCTCTCACCGCTCCTCCCGGGACTCCGGCGCCCTGAGCAGTCCGGCGCGTTCGGCCAGCAGGGCGGCCTGGACGCGGCTGACGACCCGCAGTTTGGACAGCACTGCGCTCACATGGTCCTTGACCGTGCCGGTGCTCAGGTGCAGCCGCGCGCCGATGGCGGCGTTGGACAGTCCTTCGGCGATCAGGACCAGCACGGCGCGTTCCCGGTCGGTCAGCGCCTGGACGCGGTGCATCGCCTCGTGCTGGGGGCCGTTGTCGAGGTAGCCGTGCACGACGGTGCGGGTGACGGAGGAGGACAGTACGACCCCGCCCGCGGCCAGATTGCGTACCAGCACCGGCAGTTGCACCGGATCGGTGTCCTTGAGGAGGAAACCGGCCGCTCCCGCGCGCAGCGCGGCGGCCACGTACTCGTCCATGTCGAACGTGGTGAGCATGGCCACCACCGGCTTCCCCGGCAGCCGCCGCAGCCGGTCGAGCACCGTCAGCCCGTCCACGTCCGGCATGCGGATGTCCAGCAGCACCACGTCGGGACACAACTTCTCGGCGGCTGCCACCGCTTGGCCGCCGGCGACCGCGGCCACCACCTCGATGTCGTCGGCCGCGGACAGGATGTGCTCGAAGCCCGTGCGGACCAGCGCTTCGTCGTCGACCACCAGTACGCGAATCACGTGCGTCCCCCCATCGGCGTGGACCGCTTGAGGATTCGTACCACGCGGGAGAGCGCCCGGGAGTTCCTGCGGCGCTCCTGCCCGCCGCCCGACGGAGGGCTTCCAGCCGGTCGGCGGGAGGACGGCGGCCACCTGCCGGATGGGCCCGGACGCCGTGCGGCGGCAGTGTGGGAAGCACGGCGGTGGAGCCGTTCGGGGAGCCTGCCACGGTCCGGCACCGCACGAGTCCCCCTCTGCGGACGACCGGACGGCCGAGGCCGGGCGCGCGGCCGCTGCCCTCCCGCCCCAGGAGGACAGCGGCCGTCCACGGCAGGGTCCGCCCGCGCCCTCGAACTGCGCCGCACGGTCCGCCCGCGCCCTCGAACTCCATCGCACGCCTTCCGTCGAGACAGCTGGCAATATACCCCCCAGGGGTATATCTTCCATGAGTGGGGCCGACACCGGCCGCACCGGAAGCCGAATGGGGATGAAGGGCATGGACCACAGCACGCACCACACCGGTACAGCGCACGGCCACGGCGGCGCGTCCTGGCCGACGGCGGTGAAGGCGACGCTGCACTGCCTGACCGGGTGCGCCATCGGCGAGATCCTCGGCATGGTGATCGGCACCGCCCTGATGTGGGGCAATGTGCCCACCATGGCCCTCGCGATCTTCCTGGCCTTCGTCTTCGGCTACTCCTTCACGCTCTTCGCCGTGGTGCGCGCCGGACTGACCCTCAGGGCCGCACTCAAGGTGGCGCTGGCCGCCGACACGGTCTCCATCGCGGTGATGGAACTGGTCGACAACGGCATCGTCGCCCTGACACCGGGTGCGATGGACGCACAGCTGTCGGACGCGCTGTTCTGGGCGGCCCTGCTGGGTGGCTTCGCCATCGCCTTCCTGATCACCACACCGGTCAACAAGTGGATGATCGGCCGCGGCAAGGGGCACGCCGTCGTACACGCCTACCACTGAGCGGTTGTTCAGTACGTTCGCGTTTCCCAGCCTGATCGGCCGGTCAGTACGGATTTCTTGATCCCCGGCCTCGGCTCACCGGAGAACTTGTGCTGAACTGGTTCGCGGTCAGGAATCCATCCGTCTCAGGAGCCCCTTTTGAGCACCAGCTACCGTCAGCCCGGTGTCGTCCTCAGCGACCGCCGGTTCACCGTGCCCCTCGATCACGACGCCCCCAACGGCGAGACGATCGAGCTGTACGCCCGTGAAGTGGTCGCGAGCGACCAGGCGGACCAGGACCTGCCATGGCTGGTGTACCTGCAGGGAGGCCCCGGTTTCGGAGCGAACCGCTTCATCGGCAGACAGGCCTGGCTGGGCCGCGCCCTGGAGGAGTACCGCGTCCTGCTCCTCGACCAGCGCGGCACCGGCAGTTCCACGCCCGCCAACCGGCAGACGCTCCCGCTGCGCGGCGGCCCCCGCGAACAGGCCGACTACCTCGCGCTGTTCCGCGCCGACTCCATCGTTCGCGACTGCGAGGCTATCCGCCCGGCCGTCACGGGCGGCGCCCCCTGGGCCGTCCTCGGCCAGAGCTTCGGCGGCTTCTGCGCGACCCACTACCTCTCCACCGCGCCTCAGGGCCTGAGCACGGCCCTGATCACGGGCGGACTCCCGACCCTCGACGGCCATGCCGACGACGTCTACCGGGCCGCGTACCCGCGCATCGAGCGCAAGGTCGCCGCGCACTACCGGCGCTACCCCCAGGACATCGAGCGGGCCCGCCGGATCGCCGAGTACGTCCTGCTCAACGAGCCCGTCCTCCACAACGGCCACCGGCTCACCGTCGAGGCCTTCCAGTCCCTCGGCATCATCCTCGGCAGCGGCGAGGGCAGCCACCGGCTGCACTACCTCCTGGAGAACGCCTTCGTCCGCACCGCCCAGGGCATGGCACTCTCCGACGCCTTCCAGGAGGACGCCCAGTCCCTCCTCTCCTTCGCCGGACATCCCCTGTACGCACTGGTCCACGAGGCCTGCTACGCCCAGGGCGACCGCCCCACCGCCTGGTCCGCCGAGCGGGTCCGCGCCGACTTCCCCCAGTTCGACGCGGCCAAGAGCCTCGCGGGCGACGGCCCCGTCCTCTTCACCGGCGAGTCCGTCCACCCCTGGACCTTCGACTGCGACCCGGCCCTGCGCCCCCTGCGCGAGACCGCGGACCTGCTGGCCGAGCGCACCGACTGGGCCCCGCTGTACGACGCCGGCCGCCTCGCGGCCAACGAGGTCCCCGTCGCCGCGGCCGTCTACCACGACGACATGTACGTCGACACCGAGCACGCCCTGCGCACGGCCCGCACGATCCGCGGCCTGCGCACGTACGTCACGGACGAGTTCGAGCACGACGGCGTACGGGCGGGCGGCCCCCGGGTGCTCGACCGGCTCCTGGCCCTGGCAAGGGACGAGGCCTGATGCTTTCAGGGGCGCGGGACTGTGACATGTGCGGCTCCGCCGCGTGGGCGCGCCCGGCCACGGCGAACCCGCAGATCGAATCCGCTCCCTAGGCTGATCCCATGACGAGATTCACCGGCTACGGAGTACTGATCACCGGCGCGGGCCAGGGCATCGGCGAGGCAACAGCACACCGCTTCGCGGCGGAAGGCGCCGACGTCCTGGTCACGGACCGCGACCCGGCCCGCGCCAAGCGGGTCGCCGCGGCGATCCGGGACAGCGGCGGCACGGCCGAACCGTACGGATGCGACGTGGCCGACCCCGCCGCGGTCGAGGCGGCCGTCACGGCCGCGGTGGACCACTTCGGCAGCCTGGACGTGCTTGTGAACAACGCCTACGCGTGCCACGCCGATCCCGCCTCCTTCGAGGAGCACGAGGACGGGCCCTGGTACGAGGACTTCGAGATCACCCTGCACGGCGCGTACCGCTGCATCCGCGCCGCCCTGCCGCATCTGGTGGCCGCGGGCGGGCGTGGCGCGATCGTCAACATCGGTTCGGTCAACGCCGAGCAGCACTTCGGCTCCCACGCGTACAGCGCCGCGAAAGCCGCGCTGGCCTCGCTCACCCGTACCGTCGCGGTCGAATCCGCCCCGCGGGGGGTGCGGGTGAATCTCGTCGAGCCCGGCACGATCCGTACCAATGCCTGGGACGGCCGCGGCGAGTTCCTCCAACGCGCCACCGCCCACTACCCGTTGGGTCGGGTCGGCGAGCCCGCCGACATCGCGTCCGCCGTGGCCTTCCTCGCGTCGGCGGACGCGGCCTGGATCACCGGAGTGACGCTGCCGGTCGACGGCGGCCTGCTGGTGAGCAACCTGGCCATGCTCCGCGACATGTCGTAGGGCGGGGCGGGCCGCTCGGGCAACCGTCGGTGATCACCACGGGTGCGCGCTGCGTAGGCTGGGGGACATGCAAGACGAAACCGGCAGCGTCGCACCAGCCCGCTCCGAACTGACAGCGGACTGTTCCCAGTGCTTCGGGCTGTGCTGTGTCGCGCTGCCCTTCGCCGCCTCGGCGGACTTCGCGATCGACAAGGCCGCCGGGAGCCCCTGCAAGAACCTCCGGACGGACTTCGGCTGCGGTATCCACACGGAACTGCGGCAGCGGGGCTTCAACGGCTGCACGGTCTACGACTGCTTCGGCGCCGGCCAGAAGGTCTCCCGGCTCACCTTCGGCGGCGAGGACTGGCGCTCGGGATCGGGGGACCACGCCCGGCTGATGTTCGACGTGTTCCGCGTCGTACGGCAGCTGCAGGAACTGCTCTGGTACCTCACCCAGGCGCTGGAGCTGCCCGCGGCCCGCCCGGTCCACCCCGAACTGCGCCGCGCGCTCGACCGCACCGAGGCCCTCACCCGCCGCGAACCGGAAGAACTGGCCGGGCTGGACGTGGCGGCGGTCCGCCAGGACGTCAACGTCCTGCTGCTGCGCACCAGCGAACTGGCCCGCGCCGGTCTCGGCGGAGGCAGGAAGAAGGAGCGTCGGGGCGCCGACCTGATGGGCGCCCGCCTCAGGGGCGCCGACCTGGCGGGTGCCAACCTCCGCGGCGCTCTCCTCATCGCCGCCGATCTGACGGGCGCCGATCTTCGCGGCGCGGACCTGATCGGCGCCGACCTGCGCGACACCGACCTCACGGACGCCGACCTGACCGGCGTCCTCTTCCTCACCCAGCCGCAGCTCAACGCCGCCAAGGGCGGCGCCGGCACCAGGCTTCCGGCGTCATTCACCCGCCCCGGTCACTGGACACCGTGAGGCCGCCGGGGCCTCCCGGACCCCGGAGACCTCCGGCCCGGGGACCGGTGCGGCGGCCGGTGCGGGGGAGCGGCGGTCGAGGCGCAGCGTCAGCCCCTCCGGCATCAGCGTGAGCCGTTCGGCCACCCGCAGCCGGTACGCGGGGTCCGCCCGCAGCTCGTAGCGGCGCAGCAGCAGCCCCAGCACGAGCGTCGCCTCGTGCAGCGCGAACTGCCGCCCGATGCACGCCCGCGCGCCGGTGCCGAACGGCTTGAAGGTGTGGGCGGGCCGGGCCCGTACGGCCGCCGGTTCGAAGCGGTCCGGGTCGAACCGTTCCGCGTCCGGGCCCCACGCGTCGGGATCGCGGTGCAGCAGCGGCATCAGGACCAGCGCCCACGCGCCCCGGCGCATCGGATGGACCCCGCCCAGGACCGTGTCCTCGCGGGCCTCGCGCGCGAACGCGGGCGCCGTCGGCCACAGCCGCAGCGACTCGTCGAGTACACGCCGCACGTACCGGAGCCGGGCGACCTGCTCGTAGGCCGGTTCCGGGGTGTCTCCCCAGACGCGGTCCACCTCGGCGCGGGCGCGGGCGGCGATCTCGGGGTGCCGCGCGAGGTGGTGCAGGGCGAAGGAGAGGGCGCCCGACGTCGTCTCGTGGCCGGCGATCAGGAAGGTGATGACCTGACGGCGGACGTTCTCGGGCGTGAGGCGCTCACCGGTCTCCGGATGGGCGGTCTCCAGCATCCGGTCCAGCAGGTCGCCGTCGCCGGCCGGCCCGTGCAGGCGCGTCTCGACGACGGCGTCGACCGTGCGGTTGAGGTACGCCACGTCGGCCCGGTTGCGGCGGGAGGCCGTGCGCATCAGCACGGGCGCCACCGGCGCGGGGACGACATTGAGGCGCTGCGCGTACGACAGGGCGCCCACCATGGCCGTGACGAAGGGGTGCGGCCGGGCGCGCTCGAAGGAGTCGAAGTCATGGCCGAAGCCGGTGCGGGCGATCGTCTCCAGCGTCAGTTTCGTCATGTCGCCGGGCACGTCGACGGCCCGTCCCGCGGCCTGTTCACCGTCCCAGCGGTCGGTGAGCCGGGAGGCCACCCCCAGCATCATCGCGTGGTAGCCCTCCATGGCCTCCCGGCTGAAACCGGGGGCGAGGACGTCGTGCGCGAGCTGCCAGTTGGGCTCGTGGTTGTACGCCGTGAAGAGGCCGTCCCCGGCGACGGGACGGAGGTTCGCGACCCCCAGCCCGACATGCTTGGCGAACCGTGACTCGTCCGCCAGCTCGCCGGTGAGCCCCGCGCCCCAGACGAAGACGATCTCCTTGCCGAATCCCTTGCGCCGGAAGATCGGACCGAGCTTTCGCCCGGCGCGCAGTGAATCCTGCAGCGGTGTACGGAGGTTGGTCCCGACGGCGTCGCCGATCAGCGGCACGCGGTAGGGCGGGCGCGGGATGCGGTGCAGCTCGGGCCACCCCAGCTCCGCGCTGCGAAACCCCTTCGGCAGCACCGTCTTCCTCGCGTCCGCCATCACGCATCTCCTCTGTGCCGAGCGCCTGTTGAGCCTGTTGTACGCGGATTCAATAGTGTCCGACAGTCTGATCCCGCTGTTGAACCGACGTCAAGTAGGCCGACGCGCACGGCCTCGGGCAGGTCGGCGGGCCGAGTAAAGTGCGGGCATGGCCGCCAAGCAGGGAGAGCGCACGCGCCGTCGGCTCAGCACCGAGGAGCGCCGGGAGGAACTGCTCACCGTCGGGGCGCGGCTGTTCTCGGAGAGCCCGTACGACGACGTCTGGATCGAGCAGGTCGCCGAACTGGCCGGCGTCTCACGGGGATTGCTCTACCACTACTTCCCGACCAAGCGGGACTTCTTCGCGGCCGTCGTGGAGCGTGAGAGCAGGCGCATGCTGCGGGTCACCGCGGCCGTGCCCGGCGTGCCCGTGCGCACGCAGATCGACGCCGGGCTCGACACCTTCCTGGAGTACGTCCAGAAGCACGCGCACGGCTTCCGCGCCTTCCACCGTGCCGAGGCGGCGGGGGACCAGGCCGTCCGGAAGGTGTACCGGGAGACGCTCGCCGCGCAGCAGCGGCAGATCCTCCAGGCGCTGGCGGCCGACCCGGAGACCGCCTGGACCGAGGAGGACCTGCCGGTCCTGCGGATCGCCGTGCGGGGGTGGCTGGCCTTCATGGCCGCCGCCTGTCTGGAGTGGCTCAAGGAACCGGATCTCTCCCGGGAACAGGTGCGCGACCTGTGCGCGCGTGCCCTGCTCGGAGCCGTACGGCCGTGAAACCGCTGTCACAAAGGCGCCGTGAGCGGCGCCGCGTGGTTGGCGTACACCCCGATCTTCGATAGGTTAGGCAAGGCTTACCTAAGAGGGAGGGTTTGGGATGGGTGACCGTCACAGCTGGACGGCCGCACCGGCCACGGCGCAACGCGCCCGGTCGGTGCTCGCCGCGGCGTGGTCCTGCGCGGTGACCGCGGAAGGCGGTCGGGAGGAGTTCATCGGCGTACACACCGTCGCGGAGGACGGCAGGGTGCTGCTCCACCTGCCGGACGACAGCGTGCTCACCACGGCCGCGATCTGCGCGCCTCGCGGAGAGCCGTCCGCCGTACTGGAGTTCGCCGACGTGGCGCCTGTCCCGGTACGCGACCGGATCCGCTCGCGCCTGTGGATGGCGGGCTGGTTCGCGCCCGAGGACGAACACCTGACGTTCCATCCGACCCGCGCCGTGCTGCGCGAGCCCGGCGGAGCGATCGTCGTCGACCTCGACGAGTACGCCGCCGCCGAGCCCGACCCGCTGGCCGTCGCCGAGGCGCAACTGCTCACCCACCTCGCCGACGCCCACCCGGACGCCGTCGAGCGGCTGACCCGGCTCGTCGAACCGGACTGCCTGCTCGGCGCGGTGCGGGTGCAGCCGCTCGCCGTCGACCGCCACGGGCTGACGCTGCGCATCGAGCGCGCCCGCGGCCACGGCGACGTACGGCTGCCCTTCCACCGGCCCGCGGACGACGTCGGACAGCTCACCGAGCGCATGCACGTCCTGCTCACACAGGCGAGCAGCGCGAGGCGTCCGCGCGCGCTGCAGCGGCAGCGCACGGAAGGCGACGGCTGACGCGAACGCGCCCGCCGCGAGCGGGGCTCACCAGTCCCCGTCACCGACCGGCTTGCCCGGCGCGTCGCCCAGCGGCTTCACCTGACCCGGCGACGGCGGCTGCCACGGAGTGTGGTCGTCGCCGAGCCAGTCACCGACCGGCTTCACCGCGCCGAGCGCGTCCGTGGGATCGAGATCCGTGCCGTCCTGGTCCCAGTAGTCGAACCAGGGCAGCCCGGCGCGGGTGTAGGCCGCACGGTCGACGGGGGACGGCGGGGGAGCCTCGCCCGTGACGCGCCGCCACTCCGGCGGTGTCACGAGGTGGACGAAGACCCGCCCGGCCGCGTCGGCCGACCAGTCCGACAACGGGCGGTCGTCCTTGTAGACCTCCTGGCGCATCGAACCGCCGACGCCGAGACCCATCGCCCCCGAGGCGCGGGGCGCGGCGCCCGCCGGGGACGCCGGCACGGCACCGCCGAACTGCGGCACGGAACCGGGCGCGGACATGGCACCCGGAGCGGACATGGGGGCCGGGGCGCCGTAGCCGCCCGACGCCATCCGGATCCGTCGGCGTGCCGTCTCCTCCGCCAGCCTGCGCTGCTCGTCACGCCACGCGTGCAGCGCGCCGTCGTTCAGCGGGAACGACTGCAGCTGTACGCCGCCCCACACCTCCTCGCCGGTGACCTGGCCCTCGACCGTCGCGCCCAGCCCGAGCGGCACCGCCACGAACTGGCGGACCGTGCCCTTCCCGGAGTTGATGCCGTCGAGCCACGGCTGACGGGGCAGCACCACGTAGTTCTGCGGATCCCGCGCCGGCCGGGGGCTCCACGGCTCGCCGGACACCGCGCACACCTTGCCCGCGCCCACCTGGAGGGCCGCCGGTTCCGCACTGGCGAAGCTCAGCCACATCGCCTCGCGCAGATGGACCGGCAGCATCACTCCGCCGCGCGCCAGCCACTCGGCGGGCACCGTGTCCGGGTGGTCCTCCACGCGCCGCAGCGGGAACTCGCCGAGCCCCGGCGGCAGCGCGTGCGTACCCGTCTCGGGCAGGCGCAGGGTACGGATGAACCGGACTCGCACACCGCCCGGCAGAAGCAGTGAGTTCCCGTCGATCCGCACGGTGCCGTCGGCCATCCGTACTCCTTCCGCCATTGTCGTCCCGGTCCGTCACACGGTGTTCGGTACGTTTACGTACGTCACGTAGTACGAGCCGAGGGGGCCTTGCGGTTCCGCCGCGAGCGCCGCAGGCGCCGGCGGAAGCGGTCCAGCCGGGGCATGCGTTCGCGCTGTTCGCGCGTGCAGCGGTCCAGTTCCTCCAGCAGGCGGCGGGAGCGGTGCTCCATGTCGAGTTCGTCGAGGATCCGGGTCACCTCGGTCACCACGGCGCCGTACAGCTGCCATTGGTGCGCGTCCCGCTGCACCTCCTCCAGGAGGAGCTGGGCCAGCTTGTCGCGGGTGGCCGTCGCGGCCGTGAGTTCGGAGGCGAGCCGGGACTCCGCCGACTCGGCGCTGTGGCTGACGTCGGTGGTGACCAGTACGGCGAAGCTGACCACGGCGTCGCCGACCTCGGACAGGAGCTGCTCGAAGACCGCCCCGATCTGCGACTCGAACAGCGGTTCCGGGGCGCGTTCCTTGGCGAGGTCGGTGAGTGTGCGCGTGAGCACCCGCAGGACCACCGTGCAGATCTCCAGCGTGTCGAGACCGGTGCGCAGGACCACCCGGTGCAACAGACCCTCCCGGACACGGGGGTTGAGCCGCAGGCTGTCCTCGGCCTGTTTGAGGGCCGCGTCCACGTCGACGATGTCGTGGTCGAGTTGCCGTGCCTCGTGGAGGCTCTCGGTCGCAACGGCCACCGGTGGGCGGCCGGACGCCTCGTCGCCGACCCGCAGCATCAGCTGTCGCATCCGGCGGGCCAGATCCTCGATGGACTCACCGGCGGCGCCGACCCACACCGGGGGAGCGAACAGCAGATTGCAGCCGAGGCCGACCACGGCGCCGATCACGGTCTCCAGGATCCGCGCCCAGGCCGTGTCGCCGATCCGGGTGACGCCGAGGACCAGCATGGCGCTGATCGCCACCTCGGGCACGAACTCGCTGACCCGCACCAGGCGCCCGACGGCCAGCGAGGCCAGGATGAGCAGCCCCAGACTCCACCAGGTCAGCCCCACCAGGGCGCTGAAGCCGATGGCCACGAGCACGCCGGCCACCACGGCGTTCACCCGCCGGATGCCGGTGGTGAGGGTGGAGTAGAGCGTGACCTGGACGACGAGGAGCGCGGTCAGGGGAGCGGTGAGCGGAGCGACTTCGGGGCTGAAGTGCAGAGCGACCACGTACGCCACCGTCGCGGCCGCCGCCGACCGGACCGACTGGACGAAACCGGGCTGTTGTCGCCACTTCGCCACCTGGGCGGTGCCGGCAGCCCACACTTCACGTACATCTCGCATCCTTGGCCACTTCCCGTTCGACACCCGCATCGAACACGAACGGAGGGAGCAGCTCCGCCGATGACACCGACTGCCCGGCCGGTCAGGAGTACAGGCGGTCCAGGAAGGCGGCCAGATGGCCGTTCGTGCGGGTGACCTGCTCGTCCACGGTGAGGCTCTCCTCGAAGCGCGCCCCTGGTCCGGGCAGCTTCTTGCCGCGTACGTAGAGGGAGCAGGCGAGGTCGGTACAGATGTAGACGCCGACCGAATTGCCCTCGCGGCCGGGTACGCCCACCTTGCGGGCCGTCATCAGGGAGACCCCGTTTCCCGGGTGCGTGGTCAGGCACAGCGAGCACATGCTGCGGTGCGTGAAGCCCCGCTGCTGCGAGGGGAAGCGCAGGGTCACGCCCACGGGGCCGCCGGACCGCTCGGTCACCAGGTAGCTGCGGTCCGGTGCCCCGGGATCGCGCCAGCCCAGGAAGTCCAGATGCTCCCACGGCCGCTCCGCGAGGTCGTGCGGTACGAACAGTCGTTTCGCCTCTCCCTTGGAGCAGTTGACGAACGAATTGCGGATGTCCTGCTCGGTGAGCGGCTCCATGGCGGGCTTCTCCTGGCGGATCGGGAGCGACTGAGATCAACCTAGGGGTACTAGGTTCTGACCTATGTTACGTAGCCGATCCGACGACAGCCAATGGATTTTTTCGGGTACCTCATGGTGAAGGTGCCGGAGGCGTGACCAGCGGCGGCGGGGGAAACGTCGGACATCGCTACGCGTCGCCGCCGGGGTCCGCATCGGGGCCGGAGCCGGGTCCGGCGTTCGAGTCCGTGTCGGACAGGCGGAGAGCGAGGGTGCGAAGGAGGTCGGTGCTCTTGATGTCGGAGCGTTCCGTGTCGTGGATGTCGGCGAGTTCCGAGAACAGGAAGGCGAAGGCGCCGACCAGGGAGATGGCCGCGGGCATCAGGGCGTCCACGACCGCCTGGCCGGCCTCGGCGGGGGTCGCGTCGCCGGGGACCTCGACCGACGGGAAGACCTCCGTCACCAGCCTGCCCAGTTGGGCCTCGCCGGCGTCTATGTCGACGTCGGTGTCCTCGTTGAGCCTGCGCACCATTTCCTGGGTCTCGGTCAGGACGCCGATCGCTCGGAGGATGATCTCGCTCTGTTCCATGCGGGGAGCTTATGCGGTCCGGTTTGCTCGTGGTCGGGGGTGGGCGCCGCGGGTCCCGTGCGGGTTCGCGTCGGGCAGGAACTGCGCCCCGTACACGCCGAAGTGTCGGGGAGGGGGTCGCGCATCGTGGCGGCCGAGGGCGCCTGTTGTCGGGAGCCGTGCCCGTGATTCCGTGTGGCGGCGCGCGCAGGGGCAGGCCCCTCTTGAGGGTGCGGCTCAGGCCGAGGAGAGCTGGTTGGCTATCTCCTTCTCCCAGGCGCTCTGCTGCGCGGGGTCGTTGAGCGACGCAGCCCACTCCTGCGGCGACTGCTTGTGCTGGGACGGGCCGGCTTTGAGGACCCCTAGCAGCGCACGTGCCGACTCACGGACGCCGTCGGGAGCGTTCCTGCTCGCGGGGACGTCCGGGCCGGCCGCGAGCGCATAGAGTTTCTGCGCCATGAAGTGACGCTCGCCCTGTTGGACGGATTTCGTCACCTTGAAGAACTCCTTCAGCGCGTCGCGGCGTGCGGCGGGCGCGGGCGGGGATGCCGATGCGGCTGCCTCGGGCCGGTCCGTCCCGGACTCGGCCTGAGCCGGTGTGGGCCTGGCCCACCGGTCGGGGTGCCGCGAGGCGACATACCGGTTGCTGCCCGCCCTGGCTCCCTTGTAGAGAGCGCCGCTGAGCAGGAGGGCCGCTGCCGCGCCGGCCACGGCAGGTGCCGCCGGGCCGCCGATCGCCCCGGCAGCGGCGGCGATCGCGAGGCCACCGCCGGCGGTACGCACCGTGTTTCCCCCGAGGCTGGTGATGCGTTTACCCATCTTGGTGTGCTGCTTGTGCCGTGCGTACTGGATTATCTGGGCCAGTTCGGCATGCAGCAGTTGGTTGAGCTCAAGGACGCCGGCTCCCAGTTCCGCGGCGGCCGCGTCCACTTCCACCGCGACAGTGTCCGACCGGTCGGCCACTTGCTCCCGCGAGGCCCCTGCCCCGGCCGTCTGCTGCTGTACCTCCCCCAACCGGTCGCGTACGTCCTGGAGTCGGCCCTCGTTCCCCGGCGCCGCACCGGAAGGTCCCTGTGCCAGACCCTTGAGTGCGCGGTTCTTGTTGTAGGTCTTCCAGATGACAGTGGAATCACGGGCGGCTATCAGCGTGGAATAGAACACGCTGAAAACGCCGGTCGCCTCCCCGAGCGCGGACACCCCGCCCAACTGGCCGGCGTTTCGCACCGCGGCGTTGGCCATGCCGGTGGCATCGCCGGCGACCATGCCGACGTTCTGTGCCACGCCGAGAGGCTTCCCGTTCATGTCCTTCCTGGGCTTGTGGGACTCCGGCCCCGCGCCTGTGCGGCCCTTGCGCGCGGCGTTCAGAGCACGCGCGTCGTTGACCACCCCCAGGACATCGGTCACCGCGTTGATCCCGGTGTCGACCTGGGCGACGATCGCGGTGGCCTGTACCTGACCGGTGTCGCCCGTGGCCTGCCCGTGCATCCGGACGCCGCCCTCCGTGGGCGCGTTGATCCGGTTGGCCACCGTGTCGGGCTGGTCAAGGATCTTCTTGCCCTTGTCGGTCCTGGACGGGGTGGCGAGGATCTGTCGTATCTTCCCGGCGACCCTCTTCAGCTTTCCCCCGGCACCGGCCAAGCGCCGCAGCCCACTTCGACGCCGCTTCGCCTCCTGCTGACTCCGGTCCTGCTGACTCTGCCCCTGCGCAGCCGCCGCCGCTGCTGCTTCCTGTTGGTGCCGCTCCTCCACCGCGGTCTCTTCACGCTCGGGCTGCTCCTGCACCTCGGTGACTTCTTGACGCTCAGGCTGTTCCCGTGCCGCCGCGGCCTCTTGCCGGCGGCGCCCTTCTGCCGCCGCGTCCGTTGCCACCGCCCCGACCTGGCGCCGTCGTTCTTCCAGTGCTCTTGGTCGTCGGCGTCCTTCGGTTGCCGCGTCTGTCGCTACTGCTGCGATTCGGCGGCGTTCTTCCGCGGCCTCTTGCCGGCGGCGCCCTTCTGCCGCCGCGTCCGTTGCCACCGCCCCGACCTGGCGCCGTCGTTCTTCCAGTGCTCTTGGTCGTCGGCGTCCTTCGGTTGCCGCGTCTGTCGCTACTGCTGCGATTCGGCGGCGTTCTTCCGCGGCTTCCTCCCGGCGGCGCCCTTCCGCCGCCGCGTCCGTCGCCACCGCCCCGACCCGTCGCCGCCGCTCCTCCGACACCCCCGGCCGCCGACCACCCTCCACCGCCGCATCCACCGCCACCTGTCGATACGCCGCCGCCCGACGGCTCTCCTCCGACGCCCCCTGCTCCTCCCGAGAGAGCTGCGGCGGTTCGGCAGCCTGGGGCAGGTCGGCGGGGGCTGAATTCGACCGACCCCTGCCGATCGCCAAGGCGTCCACCTCGGAGGAGCCCGCCTGCCGCCGATCTCCGCCTGCGGAACTCGGGCGAGGACCGTTCGACGCACGCTGGATCGCCGCCGCAACGGCTCTGTTTCCCGCTTTGCCCTGCAAGGAGGCCAGCGAAGGCTGTGGCCTCTGAGTACGGCGCTTGGCCGGACCAGCGGCGTCCGTGCGACGTGTCCGGGTCTCGCGCGGGCGGTCCAGCACGGAAGCTCCTTCTGAGGATTCAGGACACCAGGGCAAAAGGGGTATCGGGCGCAAATATTTTTATATCGAAAAAGAACGCAACGTGAACAAGGGAACACGACAACATTTCGGGAAACGTACCTGTGGTGACCGAGTCGGATGTTTCCTTTGTGTTTATTCTTCGAGCGAGATGCGTTCCGGTGGCTCGGCGGAGACACCGGCGTCGAGGACGGGGTGGGCCGGCATGCCGGAGGAACGGGTCGGACGGATCCTGGAGGCCGCCGGAATCGCGGCGGACCGCCTCGCCCGGTGCCGTCCGCTCAGCGGCGGAACGTACAACACCGTCGAGGAACTGCTGCTCACCGACGGCAGCCGGTACGTGCTGAAGATCCCGCCCCCGCCGGACGCGCCCGGTCTGAGCCACGAGCGCGAACTCCTCGTCTCGGAGGCGGAGTTCTACCGCGCGGCCGCCACGGTCGACGTGCCCGTGCCACGCGTGGTGGGCGTCTCCTTCGAGGCGTCCGCCGAAGAGTCCACGCCGACCGGCCGCCATCTGCTGATGACGGCCTGTCCGGGCGACATGTGGGACGACCGCTTCACGGCGGACGAACAGGGTCCCCTGCGAAGGCAGTTGGGGGTCCGGGTGGCCAGTCTCCACCGGGTGACCGGACCCGGTTTCGGCTATCCGTCCGGCGCGCTAGGCCCCCTGTCCGCCGACTGGCGTTCCGCCTTCACCGCCATGTACGCGGCCGTCCTGCACGACGCCCGCCGGTACGAGGCCTGGCTGCCGCGTCCGTTGGAGGAGACGGCCCGCACGGCCGCGTCCGCCTACGGTGCTCTGGACGAAGTGACCGTTCCGCGCCTGGTGCACTTCGACCTGTGGCGGGGGAACATCCTGGTCGAACGCCCGGCCGGTGCCGGCGGCCCCAGGATCGGCGGGCTGATCGACGGCGAGCGCATGTTCTGGGGCGACCCTTTGGCGGACTTCGTGTCCCTGGCGCTGCTCGACGACATCGAGAAGGACCGCGATTTCCTGGCGGGGTATCAGGAAGGCGGCGGGCGGGCCGAGTTCACCGACCCGGCCCGCCGCCGCCTCGCCCTCTACCGCAGCTACCTCTACCTGATCATGCTCACCGAGACGATCCCCCGGGACATGGGGGACGAGCACGACGCCTGGCTCCGGGACACGGTGGCCCCGGAACTCGTGGCGGCGCTGGACGAGTTGGCCCGGTAGGCCTCAGGCGGCCTTGGGCACCAGCCCGCCGTGCTCCCGGACGATCTCGGCGTACCGGCGCCCGCTTCCCTTCACCGTGCGCCGCTGCGTCCGGTAATCGACGTGGACGAGGCCGAACCGCTTGTCGTAGCCGTACGCCCACTCGAAGTTGTCCAGCAGCGACCAGGCGAAGTAACCCGCCAGCGGGGCCCCCTTGCGGGCCGCTGAGGCGCAGGCCGCCAGGTGCTGTTCGAGATACAGAGTGCGCTCGGGATCGTGGACGGTGCCGTCGGGGCGTACGACGTCCGGGTAGGCGGAGCCGTTCTCGGTGACGTACAGCTTCTGGGCGCCGTAGTCGTCCGTGAGGCGCAGCAGCAGGCTCTCGATGCCGGCCGCGTCGATCTCCCAGTCCATGGCCGTGCGCGGCACACCGTGCCGGCGTACGGCGGCGGCGTACGGGGCCGGGCCCGTCGGGTCGTCCGCGATGGCCGACGGGAAGTAGTAGTTGAGCCCCAGCCAGTCCAGCGGCTGGGCCATGACCGCCAAGTCGCCCTCTCGTTCCGGGAGTTCGACTCCGTACACCTCGCGCATGTCCGCCGGGAAGCCGCGGCCGTGCACCGGGTCGAGCCACCAGCGGTTGGTGTGCCCGTCCATGCGCCGGGCCGCCGCGATGTCCTCGGGCCGCTCGGTGGCGGCCTCGACATAGGACAGGTTGTTGACGATGCCGACCTGGGCGCCGGGGGCCGCGGCGCGGATCGCCTGGGTGGCGAGGCCGTGGCCGAGGAGCAGGTGGTACGAGGCGCGGACGGCCGCCGTGAGGTCGGTCAGGCCCGGGGCCATCCGGCCCTCCAGATGGCCGATCCAGGCCGAGCACAGCGGCTCGTTGAGGGTCGTCCAGTGCTGGACGCGGTCGCCGAGGCGTTCGGCCACGACCGTCGCGTACGCGGCCAGGTGGTGTGCCGTGTCGCGTTCGGTCCAGCCGCCGCGGTCCTGGAGCACCTGCGGAAGGTCCCAGTGGTACAGCGTGACCGACGGCGTGATGCCGGCCTCCAGCAGACCGTCGATCAGCGAGTCGTAGAAGTCGAGCCCCTTGGCGTTCGCGGGGCCGTCGCCGCCGGGCACGACCCGCGGCCAGGCGATCGACAGCCGGTACGCGTTGGTGCCCAGTTCCTTCATCAGGGCGATGTCCTCGCGCCACCGGTGGTAGTGGTCGCAGGCGACATCCCCGTGGTCGTCGCCGTCCACCTTCCCCGGTGTGTGCGAGAAGGTGTCCCAGATGGAGGGCGAACGGCCGTCCTCGGCCACGGCACCTTCGATCTGGTACGCCGAGGTGGCCGTGCCCCACACGAAGTCCTGGGGAAGTGCGGCGAGATCGATGGTCACAGAAGTCCTTTCCGACATGGGGGAGTTGGGCGTTGTGGGGGGAGCGGTGGTCACTTGACGGCTCCGGCGGTCAGCCCGGCGACCAGGTAGCGCTGGAGCAGCAGGAACCCGGCGACCACGGGAACGCTCACCACGAGCGACGCGGCCATGACCTGGTTCCAGTACACGTCGTTCTGCGTGGCGTAGCCCTGGAGCCCGACGGCGAGCGTGCGGGTGGTGTCGTTGGTCATCACCGACGCGAACAGCACCTCGCCCCACGCCGTCATGAACGCGTACACGGCGACCGCGACGATGCCCGGCACCGCCGCCGGCACGACGACCCGGAAGAGCGCGCCGAGCGGCCCGTTGCCGTCGACCATCGCCGCCTCGTCCAGGTCGCGCGGCACCGACTCGAAGTACCCGATCAGCATCCAGATCGAGAACGGCAGCGAGAACGTCAGATACGTGAGGATCAGACCGATCCGCGAGCCGAAGAGCGCGATACCGGTGGCGTTGCCGATGTTCACGTAGATCAGGAACAGCGGGAGCAGGAACAGGATCCCGGGGAACATCTGGGTGGACAGCACGGTCACGGTGAACAGGCGCTTCCCGCGGAAGCGGTAGCGGCTCACCCCGTACGCCGCGAAGATCGCGATCACCACCGACAGGACCGTCGCCGCACCCGCCACGATCAGCGAGTTGACGAAGTACTTCGCCAGCGGAACGGTTGACCAGATGTCGATGTAGGGGCGGATCGTCAGCCCGCTGGGCACCCAGCGGAACTCGCCGGACACGTCCTCCAGCGGCTTCAGCGAGCTGGACAGCATCACGTACACCGGCAGCAGGACGAACCCGGTGAGCAGCGTGAGGAAGATCCGTCGCGACCAGACGAAGGACCGGGGCGCGGCCATGGGCGACCGCCGCGACGGCAGCGCGCCAACGGGGCGCGGGGAACTGCCCGACCGGCCACGACGCACCCGCGGACGGACAACCGAACTCGAAGCGGTGCGCTCAGGCATCGGCGCCCCTCCGTCCGCGTGAGGTGAGGATGAGATAGACACCCGTCACCACCAGCAGGAACAGCAGAAGCAGCACGGACATCGCGGATCCTGTCCCGAAGTTCCACGTCACGAACGACGACTGGTAGATGTGGATCGAGATCAGATCGGCGGCTTCCGGCGCCGCTTTCCCGAAGAGCACGTACGGCGTGTTGAAGTCGTTGAACGTCCACAGGAAGAGCACGAGGACCAGCACCTGGTTGACCGGGCGCAGCGACGGCATCGTGATGCGGCGCAGCTGCTGGATCATCCCGGCCCCGTCGATCGCCGCCGCCTCGTACAGCTCCTTGGGGATGTTCTGCAGGCCCGCCATCACGATGAGGAAGGCGAACGGCCAGCCCTTCCACACCGACACGACGAGCAGCGCGACGAAGCTGTTGTCGCCGATGAGCCAGAACGACGGGCTGTCGGTGAGGCCCAACTGGTCGTGCAGCACGTGGTTCACCAGGCCGTTGTCCCGCTGGAACATGAATGCCCAGGTGATGACGGCCGCGTACACCGGAAGCGCGTACGGGACGAGGAACACGGCACGCAGGAAACCTCGGCCGCGGAAGTTCTCCTGCATGTACACCGCGGCCGTCGTGCCGAGCAGCCAGCACAGACCGACGGAGAGCACGGTGAACGCGCAGGTGACGAAGAACGAGTGGAGCAGCGCCTTGCCGATGGGCGCGTCGAAGTCGACGGACAGGCTGTAGTTGTCGAAGCCCGCCCAGGGCGCGGCGCCCCAGTCGCGGATGTAGAACTGGGTGAGCTCCTTGAAGCTCATGACGATGCCGATCACCATCGGCACGAGGTGGACGAGGAGTTCGAGGAGCAGGGCGGGCAGCAGGAGCAGATACGGCAGGGCTATCCGGCGTACCCGCCCGGGGCGGCGGCGCGGGGCAGGCGCCGGCGCACCGGGCGGTGCTTCCTTCCCGACCGCGGGCTGTGCGGTCACGGTCATCGAGCGCTCACTTCTTCGGCATCTGCTGCTGGGCCTCGTCGAGCTTCTCCTTGACCGAGGCCGTGGTCACCGGCCGGCCGGCCGCCGCCTCCGCGAAGAGCTCCTTCACCGCCGTGCCGACCGCGGTCTCGAACTGCGACTCGTTGGCCACCTGCGGCAGCGGGGCCGCGCTCTTGGAGAGGGTGTCCCGGATGACCTTCAGGGCGGGCGTGTTGAAGGCGGGGTCCTCCTGGGCCGCCTTGACCGGCGGGATGGACCCGTAGGTCTTGTTGAGCAGCTTCTGCTCGGCGTCGCTCGTCATGAACTTCACGAACTTCCGGGCGCCGTCGATGTTGTCGGTGTTCTTGAAGACGGCCATGTTGATGCCCGCCACCATCGAGTTGACGGCCGTGTCGGCGCCCGGAGCGCCGGACTGGACCGGCACCGGCGCGACACCCCACTCGTCGTCGCTCATGCCGTGGGCCTTGAGCGTGCTCGCCGCCGTCTGCCACAGCACCATCGCCGTCTTGTCCTTGGCGAAGTCCTGGAGGGACTGGTTCTGCGCGTACTCGGCGTTGCCGGGCGCGATGACCTTGTCCTTGCCCATCAGGTCGACGTACTGCTTGACCGCCGCCACGGCCCCGTCGGAGGTGAAGTCGGGCTTGCCTTCGGCGTCGAAGAAGTCGGCACCGTGCTGCTTGGCGAAGACGAAGACGTGGTGGATGTTCTCCGAGAGGTTCGCACCCTCGGCGCCCAGCGCCCACTTGTCGTCCTTGGAGATCTTCTTCCCGTCGGCGACCAGCTCGTCCCAGGTGGCGGGCGGTCCGGAGATCCCCGCGTCCTCGAACATCTTCTTGTTGTAGTAGAGGGCGTACGCCATCGAGTACAGCGGGACCGCCGCCGGGTCGGTACCGGCCTCACCCGCCGAGCCGAGCGCGGACTCGACGAACCGGTCCTTGCCGCCGATCGTGCCGAAGTTCTTGGCGTCCCAGGGCAGCAGGGCCCCCGTCGCCTGGAGCGAGGCGGACCAGGTGTTGCCTATGTTGAGGACGTCCGGGCCCTGGCCCGAGGTGGTCGCGGCGAGGATGCGGTTGAGGAGATCGGACCAGGGAACGACCTCCAGCTTGACCTTGATGCCGGTCTGCTTCTCGAACTTCTTCAGTTCGGGGGTGAGGATCTTCTTGTCGGCCTCGATGCTCGGGCCCTGGTTGGAGGCCCAGTAGGTGAGCGTCTTCGGCGAGTCGTTGGACCCGCCGTCCGTCGACGAGCCACCGCCGCAGGCGGTCACGGCGGCCAGCATGGAGACAGTGACCGCGCTCGCGGCCGCGGCTCGGGTTCTGCGCATGACGTCAGGCGTCCCTTCCTGAGGGAAAGCAGGAGGGCGTGGTGCGTTCACTTCTCGAACGACCCTCACGGCTTAATTTAGGACGTGAGTTAAGCTCCGTAAGAAAGTCGCGTCAAGGGTTGGCGCAGCGGTATCTTGCAGGTCGGGGGTACGGCGGGAAGGAACCACATGGCGGGGCGGAACGGTCGAACGGTGCGTGACCTGCGGCGGGGCAATCGCACGGCCGTATTGAGAAGGCTCTATTTCGACGGCCCGATGAGCCGGTTCGAACTCGGTCCTGCCACCGGGTTGAGTTCCGGCTCCATCAGCAACGTGGTCGCGGAACTGGTCGGCGAGGGTCTGGTGGAGGAGGCGGGCAGCGTCGACTCCGACGGCGGCCGGCCCCGTACCCTGCTCCGGGTCGCCCCCGCCAGCGGCCACATGATCGGCGTGGACGTCGGCGAGACCCGCGTCCGCGTCGAGCTCTTCGACCTGGCCCTGACCGAACTCGCCCGCACCGAACGGCCCTTGGAGCACCAGGACTACGACGTCGGCGTCATCGTCGGTCACATCCGCGACGGCGTCGCCGAGGTCCTGGCCACCGCGGGCATCGCCCCCGAACGGCTGCTCGGCGTCGGCATCGGGGTACCCGGCATCGTGGAACGCACCGCGGCCGAGGGTGCCGTCGTGCACGGCCAGACCATCGGCTGGCCCTCCGTCCCGCTGGAGTCCCTGCTCCGTGCCGCCTGCGGGCTCCCGGACTCCGTGCCGTACTTCACCGACAACGGCGCCAAGACCCTCGGCCAGGCCGAGATGTGGTTCGGCGCCGGCCGCGGCGCGCGCAACGCGGTCGTGGTCCTCTTCGGCTCGGGCGTCGGCGCCAGCCTCGTCTCGGACGACGTGGAACTGGGCCGGGCCGTGGAATGGGGACACCTCACGGTACGGGTCAGGGGGCGCCGCTGCCGCTGCGGTGCGCTCGGCTGCCTGGAGGCGTACGCGGGCGCCGAGGCCCTGCTGGAACGCTGGGAGGAGGCGGGCGGACGCCCGCCGAAGGGTGTCGACGAGGAGACCGCCCTCACCGCCATGCTCGCCGCCGCCTACCCGGCCGCCGGCACGGCCGCGGACGGTGGAACGGCCGCGGACGGCGCGGCGGCCGACGGCGCGCAGGCCGACCCGGTGGCGCTGGCGGTGCTGGAGGAGACGGCCGAGTACCTGGGCGCGGGCCTGTCCGACCTGATCAACCTCTTCCAGCCCGAGCGCATCCTCATCGGCGGCTGGGCCGGGCTCCAGCTCGGCTCCCGCTTCCTGCCCGCGGTCCGCGCCCACGCCGTCTCGTACGCGCTGCGCCACCCGGCCGAACGGGTCACCATCGAGCTCGGCGCCCTAGGACCCGACGCGGTCACGGTCGGCGCGGCGATCCTTCCGCTGGCCGACTTCTTCGCACGCGGCGGACGGCGCGCGGGCACGGGACCGGGGTCGGGCTCGGGGGACACGCCGCCGCCGGCCTGGCGCGCGGCCCTGGAGGAGCGCGCTCCGCATTGACGCCCGGGGTATCGACTCCCGGGGTTTGCCGGGTCGTTCCGGCAGGTACCCGCACCCTTGGCCGACAAGGGATCTCCACCCGACGTGGCCCGACCAGGAGGGGAGCGCACCGTGAGCGAGTACGGGACCAGGACGCCCGAGGAGAACGACGGCCCCGTGCCCAGGGACCTGCCGGACCAGCAGGTGCAGGAGGGCGAGGACCCCTGGGACGTCATCACGCCGCCGGAGTCCGGGCCGGGCGAGGACTCCGACGGGCAGGACGGCCGCCCGAAGACGAAGCAGGACGCCGACGCCGCCGGCACCGACGTCCCCGACACCGACGAGGCGGGCACCGGACGGCAGGGCGACTCGGGCACGAGCACCGTCCACCCGGAGGACCCGGAGCCGGAGGAGTCTCCCGCCTGAGTGCCTGAGATGCCCGGGTGCCCGCGCGGACGCGGCGCCTCGGGCGGAGGGCCTCAGGCGAAGGCGTCGACGCCGGTGAGTTCCGCCGAGAGGGCCCACAGGCGGGCCGCCGACGCCGGGTCGACCGCGTAGTCGCGCACGCCGACCCGCGTACCGTCGGCCGGAGCGGGTTCGGCGATGTCGCAGTCCTCGCAGTACACGCCGCCCATGCCGGACAGCTGCGGAGAGGTCGCCGCCCACACCTGGGTGGCCGCGCCCTGTTCGGGGGTCTTGAAGCCCTCGGGGTTCAGCGGGACACCGTTCTCGTCGATCCAGCCGCGCTCGACCATCTCCTCCTTGGGGAGGTGCCGCTGCAGAGGCGTGAGGATGCCGCCCGGGTGCAGCGCGAAGGCCCGTACGCCGGAGTCCTTGCCGAGTGCGTCGAGCTGCACGGCGAACAGCACGTTGGCGGTCTTCGCCTGCCCGTACGCCTCCCACTTGTCGTAGTCGCCGCGGTTCCAGTGCGGGTCGTCCCAGCGGATGTCCGAGGTGTGGTGGCCCGTCGAGGAGACGGAGACGACCCGGGCGCCGCCCGGCGCGATCGCCGGCCAGAGCCGGTTGACCAGGGCGAAGTGGCCCAGGTGGTTGGTCGCGAACTGCGCCTCCCAGCCGGGGCCGACGCGGGTCTCGGGGCAGGCCATGATCCCGGCGTTGTCGATGACGAGGTCGATGGTGCGGCCGGTGGCTAGGAACCGCTCGGCGAACGCGCGAACGCTCTCCAGATCACCGAGGTCCAGTTCGTCCACCTCGACACCGTCGATACCGGCGACCGCCTCCTCGGCGACCGCGGGGCGCCGCGCGGGGACGACGACCCGGGCACCCGCCTTGGTGAGCGCCCGCGTCGTCTCCAGGCCGAGCCCCGAGTAGCCGCCGGTGACGATCGCCAGCTTCCCCGTGAGGTCGATGCCGTCGAGTACGTCGTCGGCGCTGCTCCGGGGGCCGAAACCCGAACCGATCTTGTGCTGTGCAGTGGTCATACGGTCGACGCTACGGATTGGAGCGCTCTCGAAGTCAAACGACGCCCTCGGGGAACGCAAAAGCCGCAAGGAACGGAAAAGGCCGCGAAGAACGGAACAGGCCGCGGAGAACGGGAAAGGCCCCGACCGGACGGGGGAATCGCGGTCGGGGCCGTCTGTGGGTGGCCACGGATGGCGGTCGCCTCTCGGCGGTGTGCTCCACAGGGCTTCAGCCGAACGATCTTCCCTGTGGGCGGAAGGTGAGGCCCGGGGACACTGTCCCATCCGCACCCACAGCTGATTTAACGGGAAACTACTGGCGAGTGTTCCCAGGTCGGGGCGGTGCCGGCCGTGATCTGCGTCACGGCCCGGGTGTGGTCGGGAACACCCTCGCGTCCGGGCCTCCCGCGCCCTGCGGGGACGGCCTAGCCTCCCGTCGGCAGCGGGCTGCCGGCCAGTGACGCGAGGAGGTGGGCCGGGTCCCGGTAGACGGAGCTGGCCCCGGCCTTCTCCAGGTCGGCTCGCGGGATACCGCCGCACAGCACCCCCACGCAGAGGACGCCCGCCCGGGTGCCCGCGCGCATGTCCCAGACCGTGTCACCGACGAAGAACGAGTGCTCGGCGGTGGCCCCGGCCAGTTCCAGGGCGTGTCGCACCGGATCGGGCGCGGGCTTCCCGGCGTCCACGTCGTCGGCGCTCGCCGTCGCTCTGATGACGTCGTCGGCGTCGATGGCCCGCCGCAGTGCCGCCAGTTCCGGCCCTCCGGCGGAGGTGGCGAGCACGACCGTCCAGCCGTCGTGGTCGAGGCGCCGCAGCAGCTCTCCGACGTCCGGGAACGGGGGCAGCCGGTCGAAGTACGTGCCGTAGAGGGTCTTGTGAGCGGCGCTGATCGCGTCGTCCTGCCCGGTGTCCCGCCCCTCGCCCAGCAGATGGGCGATCAGGTCGTCGGAACCGAGGCCCACCGCCCGGTGGACGTCGTGCATCGACACGTCGTGCCCGGCCTGCCGGAACGCCTCCCACCAGGCCGTCACATGAAGGTGGTTGGTGTCGACAAGAGTGCCGTCCACATCGAATACGGCCGCCCGTTCCATACATCGTCCCTTCGCCGCAGTGTCGCGTTGTTCAGATACCCCAGTACCGCGTCACACGGCCCGCACGCCTGGCGGAGTCACGCGATCCCGCGTCCAGGCCAGCAGTTCCTCCGCCGACCAGGTGGTGACCACGCGCTCCGGAGACACCCCGCACTCCTCGGCCCGCGCACATCCGTACACCTGCCACCCGAGCTGTCCCGGCGCGTGCGCGTCGGTGTCCACGGAGAACAGCACACCCGCCGCGACGGCTCGGCGGAGCAGCCGCCGTGGGGGATCGAGCCGCTCGGGGCGGCTGTTGATCTCGACCGCCGTGCCCGTCTCGGCGCAGGCGTCGAACACCGCGTCCGCGTCGAACTCCGACTCCGGCCGCCCCCGCCCGGTGACCAGCCGCCCCGTGCAGTGCCCCAGCACGTCCGAGTGCGGATTCCGTACGGCGGCGACCATCCGGCGTGTCATCGCGGCCGCGTTCATCCGCAGCTTGGAGTGCACCGACACCACGACGACGTCGAGCCGGTCGAGCAGCTCCGGCTCCTGGTCCAGCGACCCGTCGTCGAGGATGTCGCACTCGATACCGGTGAGCAGCCGGAAGGGGGCCCACCGCTCGTTCAGTTCCGCCACCACGTCCAGCTGCTCCCGCAGCCGCTCGGCGGACAGACCGTGGGCCACCGTGAGGCGCGGCGAGTGATCCGTGAGGACCGCCCACTCGTGTCCCAGGCGCGCCGCGGCACGGCCCATCTCCTCGACGGGGCTGCCGCCGTCCGACCAGTCCGAGTGCAGATGACAGTCACCGCGCAGCAGCTCCGCCAGCCGCTCGCCACCCCGGACGAGGGGCTCGGCGGCCTCCTGCTCCAGTTTCTCCAGATAGCCCGGCACCTGTCCGGCCAGCACCTCGCGCACCACCTGCGCGGTCTTCGGCCCGATGCCCTTCAGCGACTCCAGCGACCCCTCGGCCGCCCGCCGGGCCACCTCGTCGGCGGGCAGCCCCGTGACGACGCCCGCCGCCGTACGGAAGGCCCGTACACGATAGGTGGGGGCCTGGGACCGTTCCAGCAGGAAGGCGATACGGTCCAGCGCCTCTGCCGGGTCCATGGCTCCAGCGTGGCCCACTCGGACCGGCTTCGCACGGCAGCCGACCGGCCCGCCCTGTGCCACCATGAAATGCGAACCTCGTACGGACGCCGCCACGTCGGCTCCGCCGAGTGCCACGACGACCGACAGCGCCGCCCGGGCAGGCTTATCGGCGGCACGCGTGTGGAACCGGTGGGATCATGACTGAAATCGCCAGCCCCTTCATCTCGCACCCGCGGATCACGGTCCTGGGCGTCCAGCCCGGCCATCCGCCCTTCCGCATCGTCGAGATCGACGGTGCCGTCATCGGCGAGGCCAAGAGCTTCACGGACGTCCTGGTGGCCGCCGCGGCGTACGGCATCCCGGTGCACGACGCCGACGACCCGGCCGTGGTGCGCTGGGTCGGCGGAGACAAGCTCACCTGGCACCCGCGCTAGCCCCTCCGGGCGACGGGGGCGCACAGAGAACCGGCCCGCCGCCGGAACGGCCCGGCTGCCGGAACCGCCCCGCCCGGAGAATGCGTGTCCTGCGGCGGCGCGTCCGGGTGAATCCCGGCGGGGGCGCGTTGACCTGCGCCTTTCGCGCCGTGGTGAGCCGTCGCGAACGCCGTGGCCCCGCGCATCGGCGGACCGCGGGAGGCGGGCTCGGCCGTGCATGGGGCGATTCCCACGAGGGCACTTTGATCTTGCCGGCCGCCGGTGATCAACACCCGGCCAGGCTCTCCAGGGCCTGTCCCTCCCTCGTACGACAGGAGTCGTCATGTTCCGCCGCTTCGCCCTGCTCGCGGGCCTGTGCGCCGCCGCGCTGGTCGTGCCGGCGCTCGGTGGATGCGCTCCGACGGACGCCGGGCGCGCGGGCCCCTCCCTGCCGAGCAGCCAACGGGAGCGGGACGACCTCATCAAGGCCGCCCAGCAGACTCTCGTCGAACGCTGCCTGACCCGGCGGGGGCTGTCCCTGGAGGGGGCCCGCGACGAGGACCGACAGCTGCAGGGCGCCCTCTTCGGAAAGGGCCGGCCCGAACTGGCCGTCACCCTCCCGACCGGCTACACGGTCAGGGCGCACACCGACGGCTGCCTGGCCGCCGCCCAACGCGAGCTGTACGGGGACGAGCGCCGCTGGTTCCGTACCCAGGTCGTCGTGGACAACCTCCGCGCGGAGGCCCGGCAGCGCATGAAGGACGACCCCGACTACCGCGTGGCGCACGGCCACTGGGTCCGCTGCGCCACCCCGGCCGAAGGGCCGAGGCCCGCGCGCCCCGACCCGGAGACGGCCGCACGGTGCGAGCGCGAGAGCGGCCTCGACGAGGTGCGCGCCCGCCTCGAACCGGTCCTGCTGGCCCGGGTCCGCACCGAGCGGCACGACCAGCTGACCACCTACCGGCAGCTGCGCACCCGCGCACTGCACCGTGCGGCGGATCTGTACGCCGCACGGACCGCTTCGGACAACCGACAGAAAGGCAGTACCTCTTCGTGATCATCAAGCGTTTCGCCCTCTCCGCCGCCGCGGCCGTCCTCGCCCTGAGCGGCGGCCTGGCCCTGGCCGCGCCCGCCGGCGCCGTGGACTGTCCCAGCGGCGAGTTCTGCGCGTGGGAGAACGCGAACTTCGGCGGCCAGCGGGCCAACTGGTCCGGTGACGACGGCTGGTGGGAGGGCTACATCGCCGACGCCGACTCCTCGTGGGCCAACCACGGGATCTCCGGGCCGGGTATCAAGGACCACGTCAAGGTGTACGAGGACGCCTGGCAGGGCGGCGACATGACGATCTGTCTCAGCCCGGGCCAGGAGGTCGGACACAACGCCGTGGCCAACGACCGCGGGGACTCCCACACCTGGGCCGTGCGCTGCTGACGGCGTCCGGACGGATCCCCGGCGCGTGACCCGAGGAGGGGAGTGGCACGCGCAGGCCCCGTCCGAACAGGCGAACAGGCCGCGTACGGGCGGGTCCGGCAGGTCCGGCCGGTCCGGCGGATCCCGTACGAGCAGAGCCCGGCCGGGTGGCCCCGGCCGGGCTCTGCCGCAGCCGGCCTTCCGCGCCGGCCGGCTGTTCCTCGTGTTCGGTCAGGCCTCCCGGCCGGTCAGCCGACCGTCCACTTCTGATTGGCCGCTCCGGTGCAGGTCCACAGCTGCAGCCGCGAGCCGTTGGCCGAGCTGTTGCCCGTCACGTCCAGGCACTTGTTGGCCTGGGGGTTCACGATGTCGTTCGCTCCGCTGACGACCCACTGCTGGGCGGGTACGCCCGCGCAGTCCCACAGCTGGACGGGCGTGCCGTCGGCCGTGCCACCGCCGGCGGCGTCCAGGCACTTGCCCAGCGCCCTGATGGTGCCGTCCGAGCCCACGCTCCACTGCTGGGCCGCGGTGCCGTTGCAGTCGTAGAGCTGAACGGGCGTGCCGTTGGCGGGGTTCGCCCCCGCCACGTCGACGCACTTGCCCGCGAGGCCCCTGATGGCCGAGCCGCCACCGCCGCTCTCGCCCGTCGTCACCTTCACCTCGTCCACGACGAGCTGCTTCGGGAAGGTGGTCGAACCGTCCGGGTCGCCCGGCCAGTAGCCGCCCACCGCGAGGTTGAGGATCAGGAAGAACGGCTTGTTGAACACCCACTGCCTGCCGCCCAGGTCGGCGGGCGTGCGGCGCTGGTAGACCGTACCGTCCACGGACCAGGTGACCGCCTCGGGCGACCAGTCGACGGCGAAGGTGTGGAAGGCGTCGGCGAAGGCCTGGCCGCCGGGCAGCGAGTAGCCGGCGCCGATGCCGCCGGAGCCGGAGTAGCCGGGGCCGTGCAGGGTGCCGTGCACGGTCGAGGGCTCGAAGCCGACGTTCTCCATGATGTCGATCTCGCCCGAGTTGGGCCAGCCGACCTGTCCGATGTCGTTGCCCAGCATCCAGAAGGCGGGCCACATTCCCTGCCCGCGCGGCACCTTCAGCCGGGCCTCGACCCGTCCGTAGGTCGTGGTGAACTTGCCGGCGGTGTTGAGGCGGGCCGAGGTGTACTCACAACGCCCGTACCAGCACTGGTAGTTGTTCGGGTTCTCGCGGCGGGCCTCGATGACGAGGTGGCCCTGGCCGTCGAGCTTCGCGTTGTTGTTGCCGGCCGTGTAGTACTGCCGCTCGTGGTTGCTGACGTTGTCGCCGGTCTCGATCTGCCATTTCGAGGAGTTGACGGCCGAACCGGCGGCGCCGTCGAAGGTGTCCTGGAACGTCACCGCGGCGGCGGCACTCGGTGCGGGGTCCGTCTGCGTGTGCGCCGCCCGCGCCGGATCCGCTTGCGCGGGTCCGACCGCGACGGATGCGAGGAGCACGGCGGACAGGGCGGCGAGGAGGTATCTGCGGAGCAGGCGTGGCGAGTCCACGACTTCTCCCTTCCGTACGGCGATCCCCGTGGGGGAGGAGCCGACTGAGGTGGGGGGTGCGCGCTTCGACTCTTGATTTAAGAAGTGAAGTAAGGAGGCGTCAAGACCTTGGTACAGACCATCCGTTCACATCCCGGACCGACCTCACGTCGTGACGCCTCCCGCCGCGCACCTCCCGCCGCCGGACCTCCAGGAGATCAGGCCGCGGCCTTGCGGTCACGGCGCCGCGGATGCACCGCGCGGCTCATCCGCCGGCCGAGGAGCAGATAGCCGATCAGGGCACCGGTGGTGTTGAGGATGACGTCGTCGATGTCGAAGGCGCGTCCGGTGATGAACGTCCCTTGCACCACTTCGACGAGCAGCATGGCCAGGGCCGTCAGCAGGGTCACCCGCAGGATGCCGCGTGCCTTGGGCACCAGGAGCGGCAGCAGCACGCCGAAGGGGATGCCCAGGACGATGTTGCCGCCGATCTGCTTGACGGCGTCCCGCAGCTCGGGCTGGTCGAGGTAGGCGCGCAGTGACTGGCCGGGGTGGATGTTGTTGTGCGTCAGCGCCTCGGAAGCCGGTGACGGCTGGAGCGTGAGCTTGGCCAGCACGGCGGCGAACGCCACCATGGCGGCGAAGGCGAGGAGCGTGACCAGGAGTCGTACGAGGAAGGGCGGCCGCCGTCGTTCTCGTGGAGCCTTCGTCTCGCGTGGAGCCTTCGGCTTGCGTGGGGTCTTGGCGGAGGGGCCGTCGGACTTCCCCCAACGCGAGCGCGGCTTGGTGGTGCGAGGGCTGGACTTCGTGGCGCCCGAGCCTGACGCGGAGCGGAAACGAAAGGCGGTACGGGGACGTAGCGCTGCGCGGGCCATGCAACCCTCCAGTTTTCAACTGTGATCCGGTGTGAAAGCCGATTACCCGGGGACTGTCCGAAGATGCCGCCGGTAATCACGCTCGGGGGGACGGGATTTTTTCGGCCCTCGCCCAGCTGAAGACCGCTACATCTGCGCTGGTACGGGCCCATTTCGAGCCCTTTTCGCACCCTTCTTCTGCTCTGCGGGAGTGCTCCGTACGAGCGCGCCCGTGAGCTGCGCTTGGCTGCTCACGGGCGCGGTCCTGCTCGGAGCGCCGACCGGACGGACGGCGCATGGCCGGGGGCTCAGGTCCCGTAGGTCACGCGCACCTCCTTGAACCCGAGTGAGCCCAGCAGGCCCTTGAGCATGCCGGTGGTGTTCTCCTCGGCGCGGGCGGTCAGCTCGCTGTCCTTCGCGGCGTCACCGATGTGCCGGGCGGCGAGCCGCTGTACGGCCCGCTCGTCGTTCGGGTTGTCCGAGAAGACGTCGCCGAGCCGGTCGAGGAGACCGCGCTGCTTGGAGACGGCGTACGAGTGGTCGGGGTCCAGCGCCGGCTTGCCCAGGGCGGCGTGGGGGAGCCTGAGCGTGGCCGAGGTGCGGTCCTTGTTGACCTTCACATCCTTGTCGCGGATCTTTCCGAGGTCGACGTAGGAGTCGACGGTGCCCGCGCCCACGTACAGGGTGCGGGTGCCCCGGACCGCGTCCGGCAGATACTTGGTGTCCTTCTCCAGATCCACCACCACCTGGAAGTTGCCCGAGGCGGCGTCGTAACGGCTGATGTCCTGGATGGACTTGAGGAGCGTGGGCCCCGTCCGATCGTGGGTGTCCTCGCGGAACACGTCGCCCAGTCCTGGCAGCAGGGTCCATCGCAGACCGGCGAAGAGCACCACCAGAACCAGCACGACGGCACTCACGATCTTCGCCCATCCGGGCATGCGCTTAAGAGACGTCGTCATGTGGACCGTCCTCCTTCCTCCTACCTGGTGCCCGCCAAATGCCGTCCCAGACAGCCGTGTTGGCCCAATGGTTGACATCGAAAGGAGTTCGGCGGGCTGCGGGGGGCGCGAGCCGCCGACCAGGGCGCTCCAGCAGCGTCCGGCGGTCACGGGAGCACCTTCCGGCCCTCCGCCCCCGTCCGTCGCGTGGGACCCCACGGGCCCGGGCGGCCCCGTGGGGTCCCGGTCACCGGACCGGACGATCCCCCGAGGGCCGTGACCACCAGACGCCCTCGCCGCGCGTCAGACCGGGCAGCCGCAGCTCGATGTCGCGCACGTGCCGGGCGGGCACCCGGCCGGTGACCAGCCAGGAGTCGCCGCCACCGGTCGTCTCACCGAACTCCGCTCCACAGGCGGCGAGTCGGGCGGCGACGGGGGCGAACGCGTCGAGGGGCAGTTCGGCCTCGAAGGAGTGGTACGGCTCGTACACCCGTGTCCCCGCGTGCTCCAACGCGCGGTGCAACACCACCGGCGTGAGCCCGCGGAAATCGCCCGCCGTGCTGAGTGGCGCGGCGTAGCCGGAGCGGACGAGCGTGACCCTGCAGTCCGTCACCGGCCAGCCGTGCGGCCCGCCGTCGAGCAGCGTGGCGTACACCGTGTCCTCGACGGCCTGGTGGAAGGCGCGGGGCAGGGCGCCCAGTTCGGTCTCGTAGGCGAAGACCGTGCCGCTGCCGGGCGGGCCGGGCTCGACACGGAGGCCGACCGTCGCCCAGAGCCCGGTGTGGCCGTGCCGCTGGATCTCCTCGTACGCCTCGCCCGTGCCCACCGGGCGCTCCAGGCACCGGATCCGGCTCGGTTCGAACTCGGCCTCGATCCCGAAGTCCTGTGTGAGGGTCGCGGCGACGACCTCCTTCTGCACCTCTCCGTACAGGAGGAGCGCGGTGCTGCCGGACGGTCCGGGCCGCGCGTGGAGCAGCGGGTCCTGGTCGGCCAGGGCCAGCAGGGCGGTGCGGAGCGGTGCCGCGCGGCCGGCCTCCCGGGCACGGACCAGGGTCTCCAGGGTGGGGGCGGCGAACTGCGGGGCGCGGTCCGGGCCCCGGCCGAGGCGGTCGCCGACCCGGATCCCGCGCAGGCCGCTCACCGCGGCGATGTTGCCCGCGGTGAGCGGTCCGGGCCCGCCCACCACGTCGAGTCCGAGAGCGCGGCCCGGTACCTCCGTCTCCCGCCCGTCCGCCTCACGCCGCAGGAAGGTGAGGCGCTGACGCTCCGCCACCTCGCCCTCGAACAGGCGGAGATAGGCGGTCCGCTCGCCGTCCGGCCGGGTGCGTACGGCGAAGACCGTGCCGCGCGGGTCCGCCGAGCCGGGTGCTTCCACCGTGCCGGGTCCCGGGATCAACCGGGGGAGGGCCGCGACGAGTTCGGCGATGCCCTGGCCGCCGAGCGCCGACCCGAAGAGGACCGGATGCAGGGTGCCGTCGGCGGTCCGCGCGGCGAGCGCGGCGCGCAGTTCGTCCCGAGTCGGCGGCGGGCCGTCGACGACCGCCGCCAGGATGCCGGGGTCGGCCTCGGCGAGCGTCTCCGTTGTACGCGGCTCGTCCACGGCGCGCGGTACGACCCGGGCGTGCGCGGTGCCGATGTCGCGTACCCCCGTGAGCGGGACGATGTGCGGGGTCAGCCTGCGCCGGATGTCGTCGAGCAGGCCCTCCTCCCGTGCGCCCGCGCGGTCGATCTTGTTCACGAAGACGAGTGTGGGCAGGCGGAGCCGGCGCAGGGTCTTCATGAGCACCCGGGTCTGCGCCTGTACGCCCTCCACGGCGGACAGCAGCAGGACCGCTCCGTCGAGGACCTCCAGGGCGCGTTCGACCTCCGCGATGAAGTCGGAGTGCCCGGGTGTGTCGATCAGGTTGATCTGCACGCCGGTCGTGTCCCCGGTCACGTCTTCGGCGGTGAAGGCCGCGACGGCCGAACGGATGGTGATGCCGCGCTGCCGCTCGATCGCGCCGTCGTCCGTGCGGGTGTCGCCGGCGTCGACGCTGCCGAGCCGGTCGATGACGCCGGAGTCGAAGAGCAGCCGCTCGGTGAGGCTGGTCTTACCCGCGTCGACGTGGGCCAGGATGCCGATGTTCAGGGTGCGCGAGGGGCGCGGGGTGTTCCAGGAGTGCATGCGTGGTCGAGTCCTCAAGAACGGTCGTCCGGTGGGGGCGAGGGGTTCCGAGGAATCGGCGCATTCGAGCTCCTGGGGTCGGGCAGTGGTCCCTGGGCATCATGGCCCGTTCACGTGGGTCGGCCGCAACCGATTTTCCCGTTCGTGGACAGGGCGTGCGATCGGCAGTACCGAATAACGAGTTGGTGCGTGATAGCGGGCGAGGCGTGTTTGGCCTGCTCATGGCTTATTTTCAGATGGTGCTGGTGCGGTCGGAGACGAGGCCGGCGATGGCGCGGTAGGTGTCGGGCAGGCGGTCACGGCGGTGGGTCCAGCGCGTCAGTTGCTTCCAGCGTTTGTGATCAGCCAGGGCGTGTTCGACGGTGATGCGATCGGATGAGTGCCAGTGACGGTCCCGTTCCCACTGCTCAACCCTGCTGGGCGGTGCTCCGGGACGCGGTTTTCTGGGCGGGGTGATGGCTTGTCCGCGGTGGTCGCGGCTCAGGCCGAGGTAGCCGTCGTCCAAGAGAACCTCGACGTCGGGAAAGTGCTGGAAGCAGTCGGCGATGCCTTCGTTGCGGGCGGCCGTGGCGTCGTGCATCCGTCCAGGTCGCAGGGCATCGGTCCATAACGTGCGACCCTGCCAGTCCGCGATGACGGTGGCTTTCATGGTGTTCTGTTTCTTCTTGCCCGACACGAATGCACGCCGGCCGCTGCGGCCGGCTGGTGGCCGGCGAACCTGGATCTCGGTGGCGTCCAGCCGCAGCTCGATTCCCTCGGCCTGGGCGTAGGCGAAAACATCTGTCAGTGTCCGCAGCCGCAGACCGGGACGGTCGGGGACCGCACACCCCCGCGCGGCCAGGAGAGGTCGTATCTCTGTGATCGCGCGGGTGATGGTGGAGCGGTCGACGCCGAACAGTAGGCCGAGCACGGCGTGCGGCAGGTCGTGGCGTAGATGAATCAGCGTGGCCACCAGTCGGTCGACGAACACCAGCTGATGGCGGGCGCCAGCGCCCTCGGCCCGCTTCCTGGCCCCGCCCCGCGCAACATGACGGCGACCGTCAAGACCAGCCTGCCACGGCGCCGCCAACTCCTCGATCAGACAGGCCAGATGATCCTGCGAGATCCCCGTGAACAGCTGATGCGCCAGCACCGCCCGATTGACCATGATCGCCACAGTCGGATCATGCCACCAGCCAGGCACGACACCTCACCCGCTATCACGCACCAACTCGTAAGACGCCATCTCATTTGGGTGACTAGACTTGTGGCGTGTCAAAGATCGTTGAGCGGCTGGTGCCGGACGAGTTGTGGGAGCTGTTCCAACGGGTGGTGCCCGACGCACCGTCGCGGCCCCAGGGCGGTGGCCGGCGTCGGCACGGCGACCGTGAAGTGCTGGCCGCGATCGTCTTCGTGGCGACCTCGGGCTGCACGTGGCAGCAGGTGCCGACCGCGTCGTTCGGCCCGTCCGGCGCGACGGCCCATCGGCGCTTCACCGAGTGGACGAAGGCCCGGGTGTGGGCCAAACTCCACCGCCTGGTCCTCGACGAGCTCGGATCCCGTGGCGAGCTGGACTGGTCCCGGTGCGCGATCGACTCGGTCAACATGCGGGCCCTGAAAAGGGGGAACTGACAGGCCCGAATCCTGTAGACCGGGGCAAGTACGGGTCAAAGATCCACTTGATCACAGAGCGGACCGGACTGCCCCTGTCCATCGGCATCTCGGGCGCCAACACGCATGACAGCCAGGCACTGATCCCACTGGTGAAAGGCATACCGCCGATCCGCTCCCGCCGGGGACCCCGGCGACGCAGACCCCACAAACTCCACGCCGACAAGGGCTACGACTACAACCACCTGCGACGATGGTTATCCAGCCGAGGAATCCGGCACCGCATCGCCCGCAGGGGCATCGAGTCCTCGGCCCGCCTGGGCTGCCACCGCTGGACCGTGGAGCGCACGATGTCCTGGCTCGCCGGATGCCGACGCCTGCACCGTCGCTACGAACGCAAAGCCGACCACTTCCTCGCCTTCACCAGCATCGCCTGCACCTTGATTTGCTACCGCAGACTCACCAAATGAGATGACTTCTAACGAGTTGGTGCGTGATAGCGGGTGAGGTGTCGTGCCTGGCTGGTGGCATGATCCGACTGTGGCGATCATGGTCAATCGGGCGGTGCTGGCGCATCAGCTGTTCACGGGGATCTCGCAGGATCATCTGGCCTGTCTGATCGAGGAGTTGGCGGCGCCGTGGCAGGCTGGTCTTGACGGTCGCCGTCATGTTGCGCGGGGCGGGGCCAGGAAGCGGGCCGAGGGCGCTGGCGCCCGCCATCAGCTGGTGTTCGTCGACCGACTGGTGGCCACGCTGATTCATCTACGCCACGACCTGCCGCACGCCGTGCTCGGCCTACTGTTCGGCGTCGACCGCTCCACCATCACCCGCGCGATCACAGAGATACGACCTCTCCTGGCCGCGCGGGGGTGTGCGGTCCCCGACCGTCCCGGTCTGCGGCTGCGGACACTGACAGATGTTTTCGCCTACGCCCAGGCCGAGGGAATCGAGCTGCGGCTGGACGCCACCGAGATCCAGGTTCGCCGGCCACCAGCCGGCCGCAGCGGCCGGCGTGCATTCGTGTCGGGCAAGAAGAAACAGAACACCATGAAAGCCACCGTCATCGCGGACTGGCAGGGTCGCACGTTATGGACCGATGCCCTGCGACCTGGACGGATGCACGACGCCACGGCCGCCCGCAACGAAGGCATCGCCGACTGCTTCCAGCACTTTCCCGACGTCGAGGTTCTCTTGGACGACGGCTACCTCGGCCTGAGCCGCGACCACCGCGGACAAGCCATCACCCCGCCCAGAAAACCGCGTCCCGGAGCACCGCCCAGCAGGGTTGAGCAGTGGGAACGGGACCGTCACTGGCACTCATCCGATCGCATCACCGTCGAACACGCCCTGGCTGATCACAAACGCTGGAAGCAACTGACGCGCTGGACCCACCGCCGTGACCGCCTGCCCGACACCTACCGCGCCATCGCCGGCCTCGTCTCCGACCGCACCAGCACCATCTGAAAATAAGCCATGAGCAGGCCAAACACGCCTCGCCCGCTATCACGCACCAACTCGTAAGTACCGCACAGGCGAGGAGAGCGGACCGAGCGGAGCGGACCGGGCGGAGCACGCTCGCGTCACCGGGTGATCAGGAGGGCTTGCAGTGGCCAAGGCGAAGTTCGAGCGGACCAAGCCGCACGTCAACATCGGCACCATCGGTCACATCGACCACGGCAAGACGACCCTCACGGCGGCCGTGACGAAGGTCTTGCACGACAGGTTCCCCGACCTCAACCCTTACACGCCGTTCGACGAGATCGACAAGGCGCCCGAGGAGCGGCAGCGCGGCATCACGATCTCCATCGCGCATGTCGAGTACCAGACGGAGCGGCGGCACTACGCGCACGTCGACTGCCCGGGGCACGCCGACTACATCAAGAACATGATCACGGGAGCCGCCCAGATGGACGGCGCGATCCTGGTGGTCGCCGCGACCGACGGGCCGATGCCGCAGACCAAGGAGCATGTCCTGCTGGCCCGGCAGGTCGGCGTCCCGTACATCGTCGTCGCGCTGAACAAGACGGACATGGTCGACGACGAGGAGATCCTCGAACTGGTCGAGCTGGAGGTGCGCGACCTGCTCACCGAGTACGAGTTCCCGGGCGACGACGTGCCGGTCGTGCGGGTCTCCGCGCTCAAGGCCCTGGAGGGCGACGAGCAGTGGAGCGAGTCCGTCCTCGAACTCCTCGCCGCCGTCGACGAGTTCGTGCCCGAGCCGGTGCGGGACGTGGACCGGCCCTTCCTGATGCCGATCGAGGACGTCTTCACCATCACGGGCCGCGGGACGGTCGTCACCGGCCGCATCGAACGCGGAGTGCTGAAGATCAACCAGGAGGTCGAGATCATCGGCATCCACGAGGAGAGGACGAAGACGACGGTCACGGGCGTCGAGATGTTCCGCAAGCTGCTCGACGAGGGCCGGGCGGGGGAGAACGTCGGGCTGCTCCTGCGAGGGGTGAAGCGCGAGGAGGTCGAGCGCGGGCAGGTCGTCATCAGGCCGGGCTCGGTGGCGCCGCACGCCGAGTTCGAGGCGACGGCGTACATCCTGTCGAAGGACGAGGGCGGCCGGCACACGCCCTTCTTCCACAACTACCGCCCGCAGTTCTACTTCCGGACGACGGACGTCACGGGGGTCGTGACGCTGCCCAAGGGCACGGAGATGGTCATGCCTGGCGACAACACGACCATGCACGTCCAGCTGATCCAGCCGATCGCGATGGAGGAAGGGCTGAAGTTCGCGATCAGGGAGGGCGGCCGGACCGTCGGCGCGGGCCAGGTCACCAAGATCCTCAAGTAGCCGTAGCCGTAGCCGTAGCCCTAGCTGTAGCCGTAAGTGGCGGCGGTGTCGGCGGTTTCAGGAGTATTCCGAGGCGGTCTCGGAGTGTCCCAGCGCTTCGTCCATGCTCGACAGTGGTGGCATGACGGCGGCGAGTTCGGTCACGCGCAGGATGCGCAGGGTCAGGGGATGGGTGCAGACCAGGTGCACCTGTCCGCCCTGGGCGAGGACCCGGCGGCGGGCCCGGTACAGCAGTCGCAGGCCCGAGCAGTCGAAGAACTCGATGTGCCGGAGGTCGAGGACCACCTGGGCGCCCGGTCGTCCCGTCGCCGCGTCCAGCACCGGAATGATGTCCAGCGAGGCGAGGATGTCGATCTCGCCGTGGAACTCCAGCACGATGTGTCCGCGGTCCTGGTGCACGCGCAGGTGCGGGGAGTGCGGCCCGGGGTTGTTACGCACGACGACATCACCTCCAGAAGGGTCACCGGGGACCGGGGTGACGTCGTGTCGTGAGCATAGAGCCGACATGGCACGGCCTGAGACCGCACCACTGTCCCTCACCCTGCAAGTTACCCTCGTTCGAGGTAATTTCAGCATGTTCGATTGACATATGTCTGTCATTTAGGAGATGTGCTGAGCCTTCAATGCGCCCCGTGGTGCGCCCCCGGTTGCGCGGACAGCGCCTGCCGGAACCTGGCCGCGCTCCTCGGGGGCGCGGGGAACCGCGCGATCGGCCCCCACCGGCCCGCAGGTCACCTCACCGCTGAAGCCTCGCACCGCCGGTGGAGCCCGCATCGCCGGTGAAGTTCGCGGCACCGGAGAAGCCCCGCGACATCGCCGGTGATGTCGCGGGGCTTTCCATGACCTCCGAAAGACCTACCGCACCTGAAGGACGAGCTTCCCCACCGTCCGCCCTGTATCGCCCAGCGCGTGCGCCTTCGCCGCGTCGGCCAACGGGAACGCCTCCGCGACCGTGGCCCGCAGCTTCCCCGCGGCGACGAGTCCGGCGATCGCGGTCATCCCGGCCTGATCGGCCTCGACGAGCATCTCCGCCGCCCGCACTCCGAGCCCTTCCGCCTCCTCGGCGAGCTCCGTGGTGCCGGAGACCAGGATCGACACCAGCAGCCCGCCCGGGCGCAGTGTCCGCAGGGAGCGCGAGCGGTAGTCGCCCCCGATCGTGTCCAGGACGACGTCGACGTCACGCACGGCCTCGGCGAAGTCGGTCTCCCGGTAGTCGACCAGTTCGTCGGCGCCCAGCCCGCGCAGGAACTCGTGCTTCCCCGAGCTGGCCGTACCGATCACATAGGCTCCGCGTTCCTTGGCGATCTGGACGGCCAGGTGCCCCACCCCGCCGGCCGCGGCATGGATCAGCACCCGCTGTCCCGGCCGGAGGTCCGCCGTGTCGACCAGCGCCTGCCAGGCGGTCAGCGCGGCGAGCGGTAGAGCTCCCGCCTGTGTGTGGTCCACCTCGGCGGGCTTGCGGGCGAGGGCCCGAGCGGGAGCGACGACGTATTCGGCGTGCGCCCCTACGCCGTACGGGTACGGCAGCATCCCGAAGACCTCGTCGCCGGGCTTGTGGATGGCGACGCCGAGACCGACGGCCTCGACGACCCCGGAGACGTCCCAGCCGAGAACGAACGGTGGCTCCTTGAGGAATCCGCCGTTGGCCCGGTGCTTCCAGTCGGTCGGGTTCAGGCCCGCCGCGTGCACCCTGACCAGCACCTCGCTCGGTCCCGGCTTCGGGATCTCCAGTTCCACTTCCTTGAGAACCTCGGTACCGCCGAGGACGTCCTGACTGATCGCGCGCATCGTGTTAGCAGTGCTCATGTGTCTCAGCCTGCCCGGCTTCGGAGGTCCAGGAAATGGCACGATTGCCATTGTTCGATAGGATCGTGCCATGCAGCAGACGTACTGCGGGGAGCGCCCCGCACACTCCGAGCAGCCCGAGGACCCGGAGGACCGGGGGTACGACGGACACGTGGAGCGAGTCGTCGTCCTCGCCCTCGACGGGGTCTACCCCTTCGAACTCGGCATCCCGAACCGGGTGTTCGGCTCGGCCGAGGGCCGGTACGAGGTGCTGACCTGCACGGTCGACGGGCAGCCGGTCCGCAGCAACTCGGACTTCTCGATCACCGTCGAGCACGGCCCCGAAGTGCTGCGTACGGCCGACACCGTGGTCATCCCGCCCTTCGCGGTGTCGAACGTCATCGCCGACCTCCCCGACGAGGTGGCCGAAGCGCTCAGGGCCATCCGCCCCGACACCCGGATCGTCTCCATCTGCACGGGCGCCTTCGTGCTGGCGGCGGCCGGGATGCTGGCCGGCCGCCGGGCGACCACGCACTGGCAGCTGGCCGGGCTGTTCCGGACGATGTTCCCGGACGTGGACCTGGACGCCGATGTGCTGTTCGTCGACGAGGGCTCCCTGCTCACCTCGGCGGGAGCGGCCTCCGGCGTGGACGTCTGCCTGCACCTCGTGCGCAAGGACCACGGCAGCGAACTGGCCAACCGGGTGGCGCGCTCCTGCGTGGTGCCGCCCTGGCGTGACGGCGGCCAGGCGCAGTACATCGAGCAGCCCGTGCCCGAACCCACGGCGACGAGCACCGCGGCCACCCGGCACTGGGCGCTGGAGCGCCTCGGCGAGCCGCTGACCCTGACCGAACTGGCCGACCACGCGCGGATGAGCCTGCGCACCTTCGCCCGCCGGTTCAACGACGAGGTCGGGATGAGCCCCGGCCGGTGGCTCATCCAGCAACGCGTGGTCCGGGCAAGGCAGTTGCTCGAATCCAGCGATCTGGCGGTGGACCAGATCGCCGGCGAGGTCGGCTTCGCCACCGGCTCCTCGCTGCGGCAGCACCTGCACGCGGCGATCGGGGTGTCGCCGCTGGCGTACCGGCGTACGTTCCAGGCGACCCGCCGCCCCTGACCGGCCCCGGCTCCGGCGTCGGCTCCGGACCCGCCGTGAACGTCCTGGGCTGCTCCCGCGTCGGAGCAGAGACACGGCGGACGGCAGGGGTAGGGGGCGCGATGCGCGGGTTCAAGGCGGGCGGACTGGCGGTGGCGGGAATCGTGACGGTCGCGACACTGGTGACCGTGCTGGTGGAGAGCGAGCAGGGGCACACCGACGGCGGGCTCCTCGCGGGCGGACCTGCGCCGGCCACGCCGTACAGCGGGCCCTTGCGAGTACCGCACAAGGAGTACGACGAGGACAGCCCGCGGGCGACCAGGGCCGAGTCGGGGGCGGCGGGGCTGGCCCTGGAGTGCGACGGGGACGTCTTCGCGGGCGGGTTCGGCGGCAACTGGAGTGCGGGCGACGGCGGTTCGACCCCCGCCGAAGGACTGGAGGCGTACTTCGAGATCGAGCAGCCGGACGTGCCGAGGTCCGGCTACCGGGTGGAGCGCGAGGAGAAGGGGCGCGTCCTGTTCTCGTACGACGTCGACGGCCGGACCAAGGCCGCCGTCGTCGTCGCGAAGGACCAGCCGGACAGGCCGGGTTGGGGCCCGGAGACGACCGCCTCGTGCGACCCGGCGGAGTTCCCCGCGAGCTTCACCGACGACCTGGGATGGGAGATCTGGACGGACGGGCACGGGCGCCGGCTGCCCGTCACCACCGTCCACGGCTCCGAGGGATCCGAGCACTGCGGCTGGCAGTCGGCCCGCTTCCTCGCGCTCGGCGAAGGGAAGAAGGGCGCCCTCTATGCCCGCGACCCGCAGGGCGTGCTGTCCGGCCTGCTCACCGCCCCGTACGACGGCGACGCCACGCTTCCCGAGGGGGCGCGTGACACCGGTTACCGCCACGGCGAGCGACAGCTCTGGCTGACGGCCGACAGGAAGAAGGCGTACGTCCGCACGCCGGACGGGGTGGAGGCGTGGCCGGCGGTGAAGGAGGGGGCGGGCTGCGAATGACCTCCCGGACTCGCGTCCCCGACCTGCGTCCCCGACCCGCTTCCCGGACTCGCTTCCTAGCCCCCGCCTCCTGACGCTCCTGACGAGTGACGTCCCGTGGAACCGTTCCACGGGACCGCGTGCAGGGCCACGAGCAGGCGCCACACCTTGTGCGCGATCTCCTCCGGTGTGCCCTCGACCAGCCCGTGCAGCCAGTCGGCGAGGACGCCCGCGAAGGTCGCGGCGACGGCGGAGGCGACGAGGGGGGACTCGGGTGCGCCGGCGAGTTCGCGTTCGGCGAGGCTGCGGGCGCGCAGGTCCTGGTGGAGGACGCGGCCGAGCGGGCCGCCGCCGCCCGGGGACAGCAGGGCGCGGTACAGCGGGGCGTGCGGGGGCAGGTCCGCGAAGAACGCGAGCAGGGCGTCGGGCGCCGACCTGGGGTCGGGCCTGCCCCGCCACGCGTGCAGGGCGTCCACCGCGTCGCGTACGACATCGGCGCAGGCGTCGACGGCCAGCGCCTCCAGGTCGGCGTAGTGCAGGTAGAACGTTGCCCGGCCGACCCCGGCGGCGCGCACCAGTCCCGCGACGCCGACCTCCGTGAGCGGCCGGTGGGCGCACTCGTCGAGGAGGGCTCGGCGGAGCTTCGCGCGGGTGCGTTCGGCCCGGGGGTCGGAGGTCACCGGGCGACGAGGACGGCGGCGAGGGCGAGTGCGCCGGGCAGGGCCTGCGCGAACAGGATGCGACGGTTCGCGGTGGCCGCGCCGTACACGCCCGCGACGACCACGCACACCAGGAAGAAGACCTGGGCGTGGAACCCCGTCGGGTCGTCGGCGACCAGACCCCAGACGAGGCCAGCCGCTAGGAACCCGTTGTAGAGCCCCTGGTTGGCGGCGAGCGGGGCGGTGGCCCGCGCCATCTCGGGGTCGAACCCGTGCAGTCCGCGCCCCGGCTTCCGCTCCCACAGGAACATCTCCAGAACCAGGATGTACGCGTGCAGCGCGGCGACAAGACCGACCAGCACGTTCGCGAGCGTCTGCATCAGGGTGAACTCCTTCGAGGGGCGACGTTCTTCTGGACAGGTGTCCAATATACATGGACACCTGTCCAGAAACTCACACCTCGTTGTCGGCCCTGACCGCGGCTCGGGGCTCGACGACCCGGCGGAGGTCGAGGGCGCGCAGAGCCAGTTGCATCTCGAACTGGGCCGTGGGGTCGTGGAGCCGGTCCCCGAACAGTTCGTCCAGCTGGCGCATGCGGTAGCGGACCGTCTGCGGGTGGACGGCGAGCCGCGCGGCGACCTCGCTCGCGTTGTGTCCGCACTGGAGCCAGCTGAGCAGCGTCTCCGCGAGACGCTCGCGCTGCGGCGGCCGGACACCGTCCAGGGGACGCAGATGCCGGTCGGCCATCGCGTCCACCAGCGCCTCGTCACGGAACAGCAGCAGCGTGGCCAGATGGTCCCGGCAGCGGACCAGCTCCGTGTCGGGCAGGACGCCCCGCCGGGCCAGGTCCAGCGCCTCGGCGGCCCACCGCAGCGACCTCGCCCCTTCCTGGAGCGCGACGTTGGGGCCCATGGCGGCCCGCGACCCCTGCAGCGCTCCCGCGACGGCACGTGCCCGCCCGGGGCCCTCGGGGTCGGGCACCACCAGCACGGCGGGCCGCACGTCGAACCGTGCCAGGAACTCCGGCGGCACGATGGGCGGCGGCCCCGCGGCCCGCGACCCGCGGTCGACGACGACCACGGCCAGCGAACGGGGCACCGGCCACTGTGCGGTGTGCGCCAGCTCCGTGATGGCCGCGACCGACGCGGGCGGATCCACGATCAGCAGATCGATCAGCCGCGTACGCCGCTGCCGCAGCTCGCCGGCCGCGTGCAGCCGCGCCTCCGTGTATCCGGTCGTCGTCGCGGCCGCCATCTCGTCCAGGTGCAGGAACAGCGCCTCCCCGAACGCGGCCAGCACATGACGCGGCAGCAGATCGGCGTCGACCAGGGCGTTGATCCGACGCCAGGCCACCCGCGCGCCCAGGCGCAGCGCCGACTGGAACGCGTCGAGGCTGCGCCCTTCGTCCGCCTCGCCCCGGCCGATGCGCTGATACGTCGCCCGCACCGGCTCCCCGTCGGTGTCGGGCTTGGCCATCCGCTCCAGGAACCCCTGCAGGGCATGCTCAACACCCTGGTGCACGACCTGCATGTACGTGTCGTCCGTCGGCCGCGCGTACTCGGGGATCTCGGTTCTGATCGCCTGTACGACCTCTTCGGTGATGTCGGCGAAGAACGGTCTGAGCTGGTCGTGCAGACCCGAGGGGAACGCCTTGAACGGGCCGTCCACCGCCTCGACGACGGCGGTGGCGGTCACGGCCCTGATCCCGGCCTCTCTCGCCGGCATACGGAATCCGTTCACGCGGCGGCTCCTTCCGCACCTGGGAAGTGGGGCACGCCGACGTTACCCGCGCGGATTCTGCCCAGCTTCATCGTCGGCTGACAGAGGTACGCCCGGGACTTGTCACTTCATGACAAGGGGGATCCTGGACCGTGCGACGACCCGCCGGTGGCGGCCCCGGCGGCGCAGCGTCAGCAGCGTGACGAGCGCACCCGCCAGCACGCAGCACGCCGCGATCCGCAGCCCCAGGTCGTACCCCGCCAGGAAGGCGTCGTTCGGGTCGGCGCCGGTCCGCAGTCCGGCACGCTCGCGCCGGGTGAGGACCACACCCACCAGGACCACCCCGAACACCCCGGAGACCTCGCGGGCCGCGCTCACCAGGCCCGTCGCCATCCCCACCCCGTCCTCCGGCACCCGGAGCAGAGAGCGCACCGTCAGGGGAGTGGTGAACGCGGAACCCCAGCCGATCAGCAGCAGCCCGGGCTGCAGATCCCAGAAGCCCGCGCCCGCACCCGTCCCCGAGACGTACAGCAGACCGACCGCCACCAGGCCGAGTCCCCCCGCGATCGAGACATGGGCGCCCAGCGCACGGGCCGCCCGCTCGGCCACCGGCGTCCCGAGCAGCAACGCGCCCGCCAGCGGCAGAAAGGCCAGCCCCGCCCCGGTCGGCGAGAAGCCGAGCACCCGCTGGAGATAGAGGGCCGTGAAGAAGAACACCCCGTTGACCCCGATGCCCCACAGCACCTGCGCGAGGATCCCACCGGTGAGGAACCGGTCGCGCAGCAGCCGCAGTTCGACGAGAGGGGCGGCGGTCCTGGCCTCCACGACGACGAACGCACAGGCGGCGACCGCCGAGACACCCAGGCACAACGGTACGGGCGAGGTGCCGAAACCGTGTTCCTGGCCGCGCACGAGCCCGTACGTGAGCAGATAGAGCGCGAGTACGGACAGCAGTGCGCCGGGCACGTCCAGACCGCTCCGGCGGGGCGCGGACCGGGCGGGCACGGCCGGCATCAGCAGCAGCGCGAGCAGCCCGAAGGGGACGTTCAGCGCGAACACCCAGCCCCAGCCCCACCGTTGGGTGACGAAGCCGCCCACCACGGGACCCAGCGCCAGTGCCACGGCCAGGGCCGCCGTCCACAGGCCCACGGCCGTCGAGCGCAGCCGCGCGGGCAGGTCGACCGCGATGACGGCGAGCGAGGCCGGAATGACCAGCGCGGCCCCGACCCCCTGCACCGTACGGGCCGCTATCAGCGCGCCCCCGCTGTCCGCGAGGGCGCAGGCCGCCGACGAGGCGGTGAAGACGACGATCCCGGCGGCCAGCACCGGCCGGCGTCCGCACAGATCGGTCAGCCGCCCGCCGGGCAGCAGCAGTGCGCCGAAACTGAGCACATAGCCGGCGGCCACCCACTCCAGGTCCGGGACCGTCAGGCCCAGTTCGCGCTGCACGGTCGGCAGGGCCACGTTGATGACCGTGTTGTCGAGCGTCGTGATGAAACCGGTCAGCGTGAGCAGGCAGAACAGCGCGAACAGCCGTGCACGTCCCACGAGACGCTCCTTCCGCCGTCACACGGATCGTCCGCACGGATTGTCGGCGGGGGAGCGGCGCCCGGGCTCTGGCCCACGGCATGGAATCGGCTGCGCGCCTTTGTCAGTGAACTGACAGAACGCGCGAGCCGAACTGTCAGCACGTCCTCTAACCCACCGGCGGCCCGGAGGCGGAACCTGGGTCACCGCTCCACGCCGGTGCCCGTCCCGACCGGTGCCCGCTCTCCAGGCCGGTGCCCGCCCCACCGGGCACCGCCCGCACCGGACACAGCCCGATCGGCGCCGCTCCACCGGACACCGCTCCGCCCGCACTCCGCAGCGCTTCGCCCCCCGCCCCGCTCCGCCGCCGACCCAGTTGGAGCCGCCATGACCTCCGGAGCCGCCATGACCTCCGCCGGCCCCGCCGCCGACGAGGCCTCCCTCACGGACCACCTCCGGCACTGGGCCGAACACCGGCCGCAGCAACGCGCGTTCAGCCATGTCGCCTTCCCCGACGGCTCCTCCGGCGGACTGCACCGCACCCTCGGCTGGCGGGCCCTCGACGCCCGGGCCAGAGCGGTGGCGGCCCGCCTCGTCACCGTCGCGTCCCCCGGTGAACGGGCCGCCCTCGTCCTGCCCCAGGGCCTGGACTACGTGGCCGGGTTCCTCGGCTGCCTGTACGCCGGTGTCATCGCGGTACCCCTCTTCGGACCCGAACTCCCCGGCCACGGAGGGAGACTGGCGGCCGTCCTCGCCGACTGCGAACCGGCCTGTCTGCTCGCCGACTCCGGTTCGGCTCCCGCGATCAGCGACTTCGTACGGGACCACCGGCTCCCGGACCTTCCGGTGATCCCGGTCGACCGACTCCCCGTCCGGCGCGGCGGATTCGGCTCGGGAAGCTGGGGCGATCCGGTTGCCTCGGTTGCCTCGGTTGCTTCGGGTGACTCGGGCGACGACCCGAGCCGTCAGGAACCGGAACCGAGACCCGAGCCGGACGACATCGCCTACCTCCAGTACACCTCCGGATCGACCCGCAGCCCGGCCGGCGTGATGATCAGCCACGCCAACGTCGTCGCCAACGCCCGCCAGGCACTGGACGCGTTCGTCGCCGACCCGAGGACGGCCACGACGGTCGGCTGGCTGCCGCTCTTCCACGACATGGGCCTCGTCCTCAGCATCGCCGCCCCCGTCGTGGGCGGCTTCCCGTCCGTCCTCATGGACCCCGGAGACTTCCTCCGCGACCCCGCGCGCTGGCTGCGCCTCCTCGGCTCGTACGAGTGCACGATCAGCGCGGCCCCGAACTTCGCGTACGACTACTGCGTGGCCCGCACGGCCCCCGAGGCCGTCGAGGAACTCCGGCTGGACCGCGTACGGGTGCTCATCAACGGCAGCGAGCCGGTACGGGCCGGCACGGTTGAGCGCTTCCGCACGGCCTTCGGGCCCGCGGGGCTCGACCCCACGACGCACTGCCCGGCGTACGGCCTGGCGGAGGCCACCGTCTTCGTGACCGCGAGCTCCCCGGACGAACCCCTCTCGACCGTCACCTGCCAGGCCGACGCGCTCGCGGAGGGGCGGATCGAGGAGACGCCGCCCCACGAGGGAACAGCGGCGCACGAGGCAGCGCCGACGCACGAGGGAACAGCCGTACTGGTCTCGTGCGGTACCCCGGTCGGGCAGGAGCTGCGGATCGTCGGGGCCGACGGCGCCGTACGGCCGGCAGGGCACGTCGGAGAGATCCAGCTGCGCGGGCCCAACATCGGCCTCGGCTACTGGAAGCGCGCCGGACTCACGGCCGAGACCTTCGGCTTCGGAGCGCAGGAGGACTGGCTGCGGACCGGCGATCTCGGCGCCCTGCACGAGGGACGGCTGCTCGTCACCGGCCGCCTCAAGGACGTACTCGTCGTGGACGGGCGCAACCACTACCCCCAGGACATCGAGGAAACCGTTCAGTCGGTCGTCCCGCTGGTCCGCCGCGACCATCTCGCCGCCTTCGGAGTGACCCGCCCCGACGCCGTGGCCGAGGAACTCGTCGTGGTCGCGGAGCACCGCAGGGACGCCGACCCGACGGCCCAGGACGTCCGCGTCGCCGAACGCGCCGTACGCGCCGCCGTCTCGGCCCGGCACGGGCTGCGCCTGGGCGCACTGCTGCTCGTGCCACCCGGCTCCGTCCCGCGCACGAGCAGCGGCAAGGTGTCCCGCGCCGCCGCGCGCACCCGGTTCCTCGACGGCGGGTTCGGGCCGCGATGAGCGCCTCACGCATGGCGGTCCGCGGCCTGGTCACCGAACGGCTGCACGGCTGGTACGGGCTGCCGCCGGACGAGTTGCCCGACGACCGTCCGCTGGCCGAGGCCGGGCTGACCTCGCGGGACGCGCTGGCCCTGACGGCCGCGCTGAGCGAACTGGTGGGACGGCGGCTGCCGGACACGCTGCTGTGGGACGCCCCGACGATCGACGCGCTGGTGGAACGGCTGACCGAGGACGAACCGGCGGCGACCGAGGCCGCACACGCACCGAACGCACCGCACGCGGGTGCCGGGTCACCGGCTCCCGCCCTCGCTCCCGCCCCCGCCCCTTCCTCCGTACCCGCCCCCGTGGTCTCCGTCGCCGTAGTGGGCGTCGGCTGCCGTTTCCCCGGCGGTGTCACCTCCGCCGACGCGTACTGGCGGCTGCTCACCCGCGGCCGGGACGCCGTCGGCACGCTCCCGGCCGGCCGCTGGGATCCCTTCGTCCGGGACCCGGGACAGCTCCCGGACGACGTGATCCGGCACGGCGCCTTCCTCGGCGGGCTCGACGCCGTCGCCGGATTCGACGCCGAGTTCTTCGGAATCGCGGCGCACGAGGCCACCGCCATGGACCCCCAGCACCGCATGCTCCTGGAGGTCACCCGCGAGGCCCTCGACCACGCGGCCCTGTCCGCCACCGCGCTCGCGGGCACCCGCACCGGTGTCTTCGTGGGCATCAGCGGCAACGAGTACGCGCACCTCACCACCGCCGACCCCCGTGCCGTGGACGCCTGGACGGCCACCGGCGCCGCCCTGAGCGTCGCCGCGGGCCGCCTGTCGTACGCGCTCGACCTGCGCGGCCCCAGCCTGTCCGTGGACACGGCGTGCTCGTCGTCGCTGGTCGCGGTGCACCACGCCGTACGCAGTCTGATGTCGGGCGAGAGTGAAACGGCCCTGGCCGCCGGAGCGAACCTGCTTCTATCGCCCGCCGTCACGCTCGGCTTCCAGCGGGCGGGCGCCCTCGCACCGGACGGCCGCTGCAAGGCCTTCGACATCGCGGCCGACGGGATCGTACGCGGCGAGGGCTGCGGAGTGGTCGTCCTGAAACGGCTCGCGGACGCAGAACGCGACGGCGACCGCGTCCTGGCGGTGATCCGGGCGACAGCCGTCAACTCCGACGGCCGCTCCAACGGGCTCACGGCGCCCAACGCCGAGGCCCAGCGCGCCCTCCTCGCCGAGGCTTACACCGATCCGGCGACCGTGGACTACGTGGAGGCGCACGGCACGGGCACCGCTCTCGGCGACCCGATCGAGGCGAGCGCGCTCGGCGCGGTCCTCGGCCGTGACCGCACCCCGGACCAGCCCCTGCTGATCGGTTCCGCCAAGACCAACCTCGGCCATCTGGAGGCCGCCGCCGGTATCGCGGGCCTGGTCAAGACCGTGCTCGCCCTGCACCACGGGGAGATCCCCGGCCAGCTGCACTTCACGCGTCCGGGCCCGCACGCCGACCTCGACGCGCTCGGACTGCGTGTCGTCACCTCGCCCGAACCCTGGCCCCGCTACTCGGGCACCGCCACCGCGGGCGTCTCCGCCTTCGGCTTCGGCGGCACGAACGCCCACGCCGTCCTCACCGAACACCGCCCCACCATCGGGCCTTTGGCGTCCAAAGCCTCCGAGCGGACGGAACTGCCGGAGCGGTCGGAGCGTCCCGCGCTGCTCCTGCTCGACGGGCCGACCGCCGAGCGCGTGCGCGACTACGCGGGCGAACTGGCCGCCTGGCTCGACACCGCCGACAGCCGGCGCGTACGCGACTCCGACCTCGCCCGTACCCTCGCGGGCCGCGTCGGCCGCGGGCGGCATCGTGCGGCCCTCGTCACCCGGGACCGCACGGAGACCGCCACCGCGCTCACCCACCTCGCCGACGGCACCCCGTCCCCCCACCTGATCACCGGCCACGGAGCCCCGCACGGGCCCGGACCGGTGGTGTGGGTCTTCTCCGGCTACGGGTCCCAGTGGCCGGGCATGGGCAGCCGACTCCTCACCACGGAGGCCGTGTTCGAGGCGGCCGTCGACCGACTTGAACCGCTCCTGCGCGAGCACGCGGGCCTCTCCCTGCGCGCCGGACTCCACCCCGACGCCGACCTGTCCACCCCCGCCACCGTCATGCCCGTCCTGTACGGCACGCAGGTCGCCCTCGCGGAACTGTGGCGGTCGTACGGTCTCGAACCCGCCGCCGTCATCGGTCACTCGCTCGGCGAGATCGCGGCGGCCGTCGTGTCCGGGGAACTGGACGAGGCCACCGGCGCCCGCATCGTCGCCGTACGCTCCCGGCTGCTGGCCCGCCTGAACGGCGGAGCCATGGCGGTGGTGGACCTCCCGGCCGCCGAGATCCCTTCGTCCGCACGGGAGTTCAGGACCCTGCGGGTGGCCGTGCACGCCTCGCCCGCCCAGAGTGTGGTCACGGGTTCGGCCGAGGACGTAGCCGGCCTGGTCGCCCGGGTGACCGAGGGCGGCGGCTTCGCGCGCTCGCTCGGTGTGTCCGCGGCCGGCCACTCACCCGAAGTCGATCCGCTGCTACCCGAGTTCGCGTGGGAGCTGGGCCGCATCCGCCCCTCCTCGCCCCGCTGTCGTCGCTACTCGACAGCGCTCGACGATCCCCGAGGAGATGGGCTCTGCGACACGGCGTACTGGGCCGCCAACCTGCGTAACCCCGTCCGCTTCGCCCAGGCGGTGCGCGCGGCGGCCGAGGACGGACACCGGGTCTTCGTCGAAGTCGCCCCGCACGCCACGCAGTCGCATCCGCTCAGCGAGACGCTGCGCGACGCGGGAGCCGAGGACGCGCTCGTCGTGCCCACGCTGCGGCGCGGCACCGACGACGCGATGAGCTTCCGCACCTCGCTGGCCGCACTGCTCGTGCACGGCGTGCCGGTGACCCGGCCGAGGGAGGGGCTGCACCCCGAGGGCCGCATCACGGACGTCCCGCCACCCCGCTGGCGGCACCGCAGGTTCTGGGCGGGGGAGAAGACACCCGAGGAACCACCCCGGTCCGAGTCGCCGGCGCCCGCTGCCGGCCCGCTCGAACGGCTTCGGCGGTGCGTGGCCGGGGTGATGGGCTACGGGCCCGAACACCTGGACCCCGACGTGCCGTTGACCGAACTGGGCCTCGACTCCCTCACGGCCGTGCGCATACGGACCGTCGTGCAACGGGAGTTCGACGTAGACATGGAACCGTCCACACTCCTCGGACGCGGCACGCTACGAGGAATCGCCGACCTGCTGCCCCACGCCGCAGAGCCGACCCCGCAACCAGTCGCCCCACCAGGGGCGCGAGGAACGGCGCGAGCAACCACAACGCACCCGCAGCCAATCGCCCCCCTAGAGGCGCGAGGAACGGCGCGAGCAGCCACAACGCACCCGCAGACGCAACTGCACCCACACCCCCACCCATACCCACCCACACCCGTGAGCGGCGGGTGCGACCCGGGCGGGACCGCTCTGCGCACCTTCCCCGCCACCGGCCCCCACACCCCCCTCTTCCTGGCCCACGCCGCAGGCGGATCCGCCGCCGTCTACGCCCGGTTGGCAACCCGACTGGACGGCACCCGCCCGGTGTACGGCTTCGACCGCCGGCCGGACCCCGACGACGTGCCAGGCCGCGCCGCCGAGTTCGCCCGGCAGATCATCCAGGCCCGCCCCAACGGACCCTGGGTGATCGGCGGTTGGTCCTACGGCGGCCTGGTCGCCCAGGAGGCGGCCGGCCTCCTCGCCCCGCACGGCAGAGTCGCCGCCCTGGTCCTGCTCGACTCCGTACTGCCCCTGCCCACCCGCCTCACCCCCGCCGATCTCGCCCTCCGCCGCTTCCGTGACTTCGCCGCGTACGTGGAACGCACCTACGGCACGGCGCCGGACCTGCCGTACGACGAGCTCGCCGGGCTCGACGACGCCGGACGGATCGACCTGGTCGTCAAGGTGCTGAGGGACACCGTCGAGCTGCCGGAAGCCGTCCTGGAACACCAGCGGACGTCCTACCTGGACCTGCGCAGCGGTGAACGGCACCGTCCCGGCGGGTACTTGGGCCGCACCCTGCTCTACCGCGCGAGCGAACCCGCCCCGCACACCGTGCGGGACCCCCGCTACGAGCGCGGCGACCCGACGCTCGGCTGGGACGCGCACTGCACCGACCTGACCGTCGTCCCGCTGCCCGGCCACCATCTGTCGCTGCTCGACCCACCGGTCGTCGACGACCTGGCCCGGCTGCTGACACGCGATCTGCGGGACTCCTGAAGGGACTTGGCTCCATGACCCGTAAGCGCAGATGTGCCGCTCTCGCGGTGACGACGGCCCTGCTCGGCACAGGCGCCGTGCTCACCGCCCCGCCGACCACGGCCGCACCCGCCGCGGAAGCCACCGCACCCGCCGCCGCGGGCGCCACCGTCGTCCGCGAGACGTGGCTCGACGCCCGGACCGTCGACCTCACGGTCGCCTCCCCGGCCGTCGGCGCCTCCCTGCCCGTACGCGTCGTCCTGCCGACCGGGTACGCCGCGAACGCGGACCGCACCTGGCCCGTCCTCTATCTCCTCCAGGGCGCCCACGACGACTACACGTCCTGGACCAGGGAGACGGACGTCGTCGACTTCCTCGCCGGGCAGGACGTCCTCACCGTGATGCCCTCGTCCGGGCCCACCGGCATCCCGACCGACTGGTGGAACTACGGAAGCGCCGGCGCACCCGACTACGAGGCCTTCCAGGTGCACGAGTTGATGGGCCTGCTGCAACAGCGGTTCCGGGCCGGTACGAAGCGTGCCGTCGCCGGGGTGTCCACCGGCGGCTACGGCGCCCTGGCCTTCGCCGCCCGCCACCCCGGCACCTTCGGCGCGGCCGCCTCGTACAGCGGGATCCTCGACACCACGGCCCTCGGCATGCCGACGGTCCTCAACGCCATCGTCGCCCGGGAGCAGTTGCTGCCCCTGACCCTCTGGGGCAGCTTCCTGCTCCACCGGGACAACTGGACCCGGCACAACCCCTACGCACAGGCACGCGCCCTCAAGGGCACCGGACTGTACGTCTCCCAGGGCAGCGGCCTGGCGGGCGGGGACTTCGGCGACCTCGAAGGCGCGGTGCTCGAAGGCACGCTCTGGGCCCAGGCCCACCGTTTCACCGAACAGCTGGACGCCCTGGGCATACCGGCCCAGGTGCACTTCTACAGCGGGGGAGCGCACGCCTGGCCGTACTGGCGCCAGGAGTTCAAGGCGTCCTGGCCGACGCTCGCGGCGGGCCTCGGCCTGAGCTGACGTCCCGCCGCCCCGGCCTTCAGCCCCCTGGCCCGAGCCGACCCCTCAAGGAGGAACCACCATGGACGCGCTGGCGCAGGCCGTCGTCGCGGGAGCCGACCGCACGGAACTGGAGCACCTCCCGACCCCCGGCCGCTTCACCGCCGCACACCTGCGCGCGGAGGACGTGGACAGCTTCGCCGGAGTCGCCGACAAGGACGTCCGCAAGTCGATCCACCTCGGTGACGTACCGATGCCCGAACTGGCTCCGAACGAGGTGCTGGTGGCCGTCATGGCGAGCGGCATCAACTACAACACCGTCTGGTCGGCGATGTTCGAGCCCATCCCGACCTTCTCCTTCCTGAAGCACTTCGGCCGCCAGGACCGGTGGGCGGCCCGGCACGACCGGCCGTTCCACGTGATCGGCTCGGACGCGTCCGGGGTCGTCGTCCGCGCCGGTTCGGGCGTGCGCAGATGGCAGATCGGCGACCAGGTCGTGGTGAGCCCGGTGTACGTGGACGAGGAGGACCCGGCGACCCACGCCGACGGCATGCTGGGCAACGGCATGCTGGCGTGGGGTTTCGAGACCAACTACGGCGGCCTCGCCCACTACGCCGTCGCACGGGCCAGCCAACTCCTGCCCAAACCTGCGCACTTGACCTGGGAGGAGGCCGCCTCCAACCCCCTGTGCGCGGGCACGGCGTACCGCATGCTCGTCAGTGACCGGGGTGCCCGGATGACCCAGGGCGACGTGGTCCTGATCTGGGGAGCGGCCGGCGGCCTCGGCGCGTACGCGGTCCAACTCGTCCGGGGCGGCGGCGGGATCGCCGTGGGGGTGGTCAGCAGTGAGCGCAAGGCCGAGTACGCCCGGCGCCTCGGCTGTCACGTGGTCATCAACCGGGAGGAGATCGGACTCTCCGGCAGCGAGGCACCGGCGGACCCCTCCGTCGTCGGCAAACGCCTCGGCAAGCTGATCCGTGCCGCGACGGGGGAGGACCCGCACATCGTCTTCGAGCACGTGGGCCGGGCCACCTTCGGTGTCTCCGTCTTCGTCGTACGCCGTGGTGGCGCGGTGGTGACCTGCGGCTCCAGCACGGGCTACCGGCACGAGTTCGACAACCGGTACCTGTGGATGCGTCTCAAGCGGGTCATCGGCAGCCATGGATCCAACCTCCACGAGCAGGCCGCCGTGAACCGGCTGCTCGACCTCGGCCATCTGGCCCCCGCGCTCACCGAGACCTACCCCCTCACCGACACGGCGGAGGCGGCCAGGCTGGTCCAGAGCAACACCCACCTGGGCAAGGTCGGTGTCCTCTCCCTCGCCCCGGCGCCCGGCCTGGGTGTCACCGACCCCGCACGCAGGGAGCTGGTCACCCGCCCGGTGTGACCGCACCGCCGGGCCAACCCGGACACGCCCGTGCCGCAGGCCCCGTCACCTACGACGGGGCCTGCGGCGTGTGAGCCGTGCGGCCCGCGTAGTCCATGGTGTATGCACCTATTTGACCCCACCCGTGTTCGATCATGGTGCCGTGTTAAGGGATTTGTCGACTCATAAGCCCTGGTGGGAGCGTAACGAAAGCTTCACAGCGGTGGGCCGGGGAGGGTGAATCTCCGGAGATCAAACCCGATAAGGTTCCCTGAGGTGCGGCGAGTTGACGCGACAGCGATCGTTTGTCACTCGTTGTCCACGCATGTCTGTCACGGGGTCGACCACCTCGTGACGAGTGCTCCCCCCCGAGCTTCTCCCCCCTGTTCGATCGTGTTGCTTTGAAGGATGCAGATGGAACTTGCCACTCCGCCACCGGCGGCGCGGGCACCGGTCCCCTGGTACAGCTGGTGGCTGCTGCCACTGGCCTTAGGGGCCGGCACCGTGGTCGCCGCGGTCGTCGGCTCCGATCAGGTCCGAATACCCGCGATCGTCTCCGGAGTCGTCGTCACGGCCGCGAGCGCCGCCGTCGTACGACTCCTGATCCGCTCCCAGCGTCAACTGCGCAGCAGCGCCGGTGAGTTCAGAAACGCCCAGGCCGAACACTCCCAGCAGTGGCAGCAGCACGTGGCCGGCCTCGAACGGAAGCACGCCGCCGAGCGCGCCGCCCACGACACGCAGCTCGCCGAGCAGGCCAAGGCCTACGAGGCGCGGATCGCCGAGCAGAACGCGGCCTGGCAGGAACAGCTGGACCGACAGCTCGCCGCGGTCGCCCTGCTCGCCGACACCCAGCTGCCCGACACCCTGGAGCGGCTCCGGGCCGGTGACTCCATCGACGACCTGCTGCCCTCCGTCGGCCAGGGCGCCGAGGTCGGGGCCGACCTGCAGACCGCGCTGCGCAAGGCGCTCAGGACCGCCCTCATGGGCGTGGAGCAGGAGCTCGACCGCTCCACCTCCGCCGAGCAGGCCGTCATCAGCATCGGCAGCCGTATCCACGTACTGACCAGCAAGCTGCGCGGCCGTCTGCACGAGATGCAGGGCGAGCACGGCAGACTGCCCTCCGTCGCCCAGGGGCTGATGGAGCTGGACCAGGAGCTCGGACCCGCCGACTCCCTGGCCGCGAGCATCGGCGTGCTCGGCGGCACCGACCGTCCCGGCCGGCAGTGGCAGGAGCCGCAGCGCCTGCTCAGCGTGGTGCGCGGCGGCATCGGCCGGATCAGGGACTTCGACCGTGTCCAGGTGCAGCACCTGCCCGAACTCGGCGTCGACGGCGGTCTGGTGGACCACCTCACGCTGATCTTCGCGCACCTGCTGGACAACGCGGCACGCTACTCGCCGCCCACCGAGCCCGTGATCGTCTCGGGCAAGGAGGTTCCGAACGGCGTCGGCGTCGAGATCCAGGACTCCGGCAAGGGCCTGAACGAGGAGAAGAAGCAAGAGGCACTCCAGGCGCTTGAGGGCGCGGCCCCCGGCCCCGGTATCGGCGGCGTGTCCGAGGACGCGCACCTCGGTCTGCGGGTGGTGGGAGTGCTGGCCCGCCGGTACGGCATCAGGGTCACGTTCGCGGACTCGCCGTGGCTCGGCACGTCGGTGGTCATCGTGGTACCTCACAAGTACTTCAGCCAGCTGCCCGCCGTGGCCACGGCCCCGGCTCCGGCCGCCCAGGTCCCGGCCGCGCCGGGCCCCGAGGCCGCCGCCGAGCCCGAGACGCCGGACCAGGCCGAGCCGGAGGAGACCGGGGACACCACGCCCGGCGGTCTGCCCAGGCGCCGCAGGCGAGCCGAGTCCGAGCGGCCCAAGTCGGCCGTACGGGAAGACGAGTCCGGCTCCACCGCCTCGCACGCGGTGCCGCCGGACGCGTCCTTCACAGGCCTGGCCGCCTTCGCCACAGCGGGGCGCGAGCCGATCGCCGACCGTGAGCCGACCTCGGGCGCTGAGCCCACAGAGCACCGCACTGAAGAGAGCGACTAGTCCTCATGACGCAACAGGGAACCGACGTGAGCTGGGCGCTCCGCGATCTGGTCGAGAGCATCCAGGAGATCCGCTTCGCCCTTGTGGCCTCCAGCGACGGAAAGGCCATCACCTCCTACGGCGCCGACGACCCCGACGACGTGGATCGCTTCGCCGCCGTGGTGGCGGGCCTGCAGGCGCTGGCCCAGCCGGTGGCCGAGCAGTTCCCCAAATACGCCGGGCAGCTGCGCCTGGCGATGATCGAGGTCGACGGTGGTCACCTCTTCGTGGTGCGCGCGGGTGTGGAGACATACCTGGGCGTCCTGGCCAGGGAAGGGCTCGACCAGGGCCTCCTCGGCCACCAGATGAGGGACCTGGCCCGCAGGATGGGTGAGCTCCTCGGCACCACTCCGCGCCTGGAGGAGCACTCTGGATGAGTGGTCCCCGTCGACCCACGGACCCGTCCGGTCTTGAGCGCTACTACGTCCTCACGGGCGGCCGCAGCGGACCGGGCGGTTCGTCGTCGAGCCTAGACGTGGCGACCCTCATCACCTCCCGTGCGGCGGCCGGCCCCGGCATGCAGCACGAACACGAGGAGATCCTCCGGCGCTGCCGTGATCCGTTGTCGGTCGCCGAACTCGGCGCCCACCTCGGACTGCCCTTCAACATTCTCGCGGTGCTCTTGGCCGATCTGCTGGACGCAGGCCGCGTTGAAGCCCGTGATCCCATCCCGGCGTCAGGCGCCGGTCGCGGGCCCGACCTCGCGCTCCTTGAGGAGGTACTCAGTGGACTTCAAAGGCTTTGACCATCCCGACCGCAACCCGGCCGACGGCGCGGCCGGTGCCCGCTCGGTGAAGGTGATGATCGCCGGCGGATTCGGCACCGGAAAGACCACCATGGTCCGCTCCGTCAGCGACATCAAGCCGCTCACCACCGAGGAGACACTGACGCAGGCCAGCGCCGACGTCGACAACCTGATCGGGGTGGCGGACAAGCAGGAGACCACGGTCAGCCTGGACTTCGGCAAGATCGGCATCAACGACCAGCTGATGCTCTACCTGTTCGGCACCCCCGGGCAGGAACGATTCTGGTTCCTGTGGAACGGCCTGTTCAAAGGTGCGCTCGGAGCCGTCGTCCTGGTCGACACACGCCGACTGGCCTCCAGTTTCCGGGCCATCGAGGAGATGGAGCGGCAGGACGTCCCCTTCGTGATCGCCCTGAACGTGTTCCCGGACTCCAAGGACCACCCGGTCGAGGAGATCCGCGACGCCCTGGACATCTCCCCGGACATACCGGTGGTGGCCTGCGACGCCCGCGACCGGGCCTCCAGCCGTGATGTGCTCATCGCGCTGATACGGCACCTCAAGGAACGCTCCGCAGTCGCACTGGAGTCCCGATGACCGACCAGTCCTTAAACGGCTCCGACGCCCCGCGCGGCTGCCCGGTCGCGCACGGCGGGGGAGAGGACCTCACCCGTCTGTACGGGCCCGAGGCCGCCGTCGACCCGATCGGGATCTACGGGCGGCTGCGCAAGGAGCACGGGCCCGTCGCCCCGGTCCTGCTGGAGGGCGACGTGCCCGCCTGGCTGGTGCTCGGTTACCGGGAGAACCGGCGGGTGCTCGACAACCCCCGTCAGTTCAGCCGGGATTCGCGGATCTGGCGGGACTGGAAGGAGGGCCGCGTCGAGAGCACCTCTCCGCTGATGCAGATGGTGGGCTGGCGTCCCGACTGTGTCTCGCAGGACGGCGAGCCGCACCGCAGGCTGCGCAGCGCGGTCACCGACAATCTGCAGGCCGTCTCGGGCCGTGGCATCCGCCGGCATGTCACGCACTTCGCCAACAAGCAGATCGACGCCTTCGCCGATGCGGGCACCGCCGACCTGGTGTCCGAGTACGCGGAGTACCTGCCGATGCTCGTACTGACCAGGGTGTTCGGGCTCGCGGAGAGCGAGGGGCGGCGCCTGGCCGAGTCGTCCGCGCAGGTCATCAAGGGCGGCGCCGAGGCGCTGGCCCACAACGACCGCATCATGCAGATCCTCGGCGAACTCACCGAGCGCAAGCGGGTGGAGCCCGGCTCCGACTTCACCACCGGGCTGCTGGAACACCACGCCGACCTCGACGAGGACGAGATCGTCAACCACCTGCGCCTGGTGCTGATCACCGCGCACACCACCACCAGCAATCTGCTGGCCCGGGTGCTGCAGCTGGTCCTCACCGACGCGGGCCGGCTCTCCGGTCTGGTCAGCGGGCAGCTGAACATCTCCGCCGTCGTGGAGGAGGTCATGTGGAACACCCCGCCGCTGGCCGTTCTCCCGGGCCGGTTCGCGACCGCCGACCTCGAACTCGGCGGGCATCAGGTCCAGGAGGGCGACCTGCTGGTGCTCGGCCTGACCGCCGGCAACATCGATCCGGAGATCCGGCCCGACGTCGGCATCTCCCTGCACGGCAACCAGTCGCATCTCGCGTTCAGCGGGGGGCCGCACGAGTGCCCCGGGCAGAACATCGGGCAGGCGATCATCGAGACCGCCGTTGATGTCCTGCTGCACCGGTTGCCGGGGTTGCGGCTCTCTGTCACTCCGGGGGAGTTGACCGCCACCGCGTCCACGTGGGAGGCACGGCTGGACCGGTTGCCGGTTCAGTTCGCCTCGTAGGCCCGTCGTCCGTAGGCCCGTCCACCCGTTCGCCGGGGGCGGGCCTTCGGCCTGTTGTGGGTTGTGTGTCGGGTGCGGAAACGCCGTGGCCGGGGTCGCAGTTCCTCGCGTTCCTAAGAGCAAAGGCCCCTGACGGGCCCCTTCGGCGGCCGTGCCGAAGGGGCCCGTCAGGAAATCGTTGTCAGACCGCCAGGAGGTCGTCCAGGGAGCCCTTGCCCGCCAGTTCGGCCTGGGAGGCCGGGGTCTCCTTGTCGGCGGCGTAGCGGCCCGAGGTCAGGGCCCACTCGTAGTTGCCGTTGATCCAGTGCTGGATGGCCTCGACGCCCATCCGGACCCTGCCGCGCTCCTCCTCGTTCAGTCCGAGCTCGTCGCACATCTGCGGTACCTGCGACTCCAGTTCGAGGTACTGGGTGAGGCGGTCCGTGGTCATCCGGAAGGCCTCGTCGGCGGCCTCCTGCCAGCTGCAACGGCGCTCGCGGTGCAGGACGGCTATCAGGTTGTGCCCGTCGCCCCGGCGCTTCTCGCGCTCGAAGGAGTGGATGTCGTTCATGAAGCCGATGGTGTCGGCGGCGAGGTCCCGCATCCTCTCCATCAGCGGATGGGCCTCGGCCTCGGCGGGCACCTCGAAGCCCCGGCTGCGCTCCCCGGCGTCGATGCTGTGGTGGATGCCCACCGTACGGCGACGGAACGCGGCGTACTCCTGAAGGTCGAGCGTGCCGGCCAGGCCGCGGGAGGCGAGGTCGACCTCCTCGGTGTGCGCCACGAGGAAGCGGCCCCAGGAGGCCGCGAAGCGCGTGCGCCATGTCAGAGACATGCCATCCGAAAGATGAGCCCAGACCTCGGCCCAGGCCACCGTGATCGGACAGACCACCCGGGGGGTGATGCCCGCGGGCCGCAGGGGGGTGACGATGAGCTCCCGCGCCACCTCGGCTATGCGGTCGGCACGGTCGGGCCTGCCGGAGTCGAACTGGTCGTCGAAGAGGAAGGCCAGCGAGAACCAGTTCATCAGGACGACCATGTCGTCGGCGGAAGCGTGGGGATAGGTGCGGGCAGCCGCCTGGGGCAGATCCCAGGACCGGTACTCCTCGAAGCCGGCGTTGCTGCGCACCAGGCCCTTGTCCCACACCCAGCGCAGATGGCGGGCCTGGGCGTAGTCGAGGTGTTCGCTGACCGGGGTGGCGAAGGGGAGGTCGAACCTGACGTCCTGCGGCATTCGCGTCCTCTCTTGAGACGGTTCACAGGGCCCCCACCCCTGCGCGCGGACGCACGAAAGCGACGCCCACTGACTCGAACTGCGTTTCCCGAGGCGAAAGTTGACTCGATTTACGCTACGAGGCTGCCCTGATCGTAAATGATCTATGCCACGACCTCGGTGACTTCACCGTGACCTGCGTTACACCGCTCCGTGACCTCGGCGATTTGTCGGCCTCCGTGGCCGAATGGGCACCCTTGCCCCCTCCGGGCCACGCTCGGCCGGTTGCGCGGGCTGTTGTGCGCAGTACGGGGTACCCGGTCAACGAGCAGTGGGCGGACGGCCGTTCGCGCTCGGCCCGTCTTCGGAGGAGATATGGCACTGGTAGTGGCAGGCTTCGTGGTCCTGGACTGTTCCGAACCCGAGAAACTCGCCGCGTTCTACAAGGAGTTCCTCGACGGTGAGGAGACCGACGCGACGGCGAACCGGGTGGAGATCCGGGGTGCCGACGGCATGCGGATGGCGTTCCGGCGGGACGTGAACGCGACGCCGCCCAGCTGGCCGCGTCCCGAGAACTCGCTGCAGGCCCATCTGGACTTCCACGTCGACGACCTCGACGCGGCCGAGCGCAAGGTCATCGGACTCGGCGGGCGCGCGCTGGAGGCCAAGGACGCGGGCGGCCCGTACGAGGAGCGGGGCTACGCCGACCCGTCGGGCCACTCGTTCACCCTGCGCATGGAAGCGGCGACCGCACCCAAGCAGGGCTGACACGGATCTTCAGGCGCGGTGTGCGCGCAGGGCCGCCAGGGCGCGGTCCGCGTGCGCGCTCATCCGCAGTTCGCTGCGCACCACCTCAAGGACCTTGCGGTCCTCGGCGATCACGAAGGTGACCCGCTTGGTGGGCGCCAGCGAGAAACCGCGCTTCACCCCGAACAGCTCGCGGACCGCGCCGTCCGGGTCGGACAGCAGCGGATACCCGAGGGTGTGCTTCTGAATGAACTCCTGCTGGCGCTCGACCGAGTCACCGCTGATCCCCACCGGCTGCGCTCCGGCGGCCGTGAACTCGGCCGCGAGGTCGCGGAAGTGGCAGGCCTCGGCGGTGCAGCCCGCGGAGAGCGCCGCCGGATAGAAGAACAGCACGACGGGGCCTTCGCCCAGCAGCTCCGAGAGCTGCCGGGGCGTGCCCGTCTCGTCGGGGAGAGTGAAGTCGTCAACGGTGTCTCCCACCGCTGCCTGGTTCGTCACGTCCGGCTCCCTGACTGTCGGCCACCTGTAGGAAGGCCAACCGTACTGGACGGTACGGGGCGTCAGTCGCGGCCCCCCTTGTCATCGCCGGGCCACACTCCGGTGGACCGCTCGATGGCCTTCGCGCCCGCGCGGTCCGCCGCGCTGCGGACGACCGCGAAGATCGCGCCCTGGACGGCCGCGGCGAACAGCACCTCGCCCCAGCCGCGGTTCTTGTCCAGCGCGTCGGGGGCGTCGTCCTCGTGGCGGATCATCTTCCAGGTCTTCTGGAACGCCATCCCGGCGAGCGTTCCGCTCGTCCAGCCGAGCAGGAACCCGACGGGCTTGTAGACGACGGGCAGTTTCTTCTTCTGCACCTGGCACTCCTTCGGCTCGTGGTTGCGGACAACAGGCGAGTGTCCAGTTCAGCGGCGAATACGCGGCCCTGTCACGCACCCTTCAGGGCCGGCCCGCCGCCGGTACCTCTTCGCCTTCGCGTACGGGACCCGGCGCGCTCCCGTCGCCGAACGGGCGCCCGCCCAGTTCCTCGCGGCCGTGGGACGACAGCCAGCCGGACAGGTCGGGGCCGGCCGGCACGATGCCGGTCGGATTGATGCCCGCGTGGACCTGGTAGTAGTGGCGCTTGATGTGATCGAAGTCGACGGTGTCCCCGAACCCGGGCGTCTGGTACAGATCACGGGCGTACGCCCACAGCACCCGGTCCTCCGTCAGCTTCCGGCGGTTGCACTTGAAATGGCCGTGGTAGACGGCGTCGAAGCGGACCAGCGTCGTGAACAGCCGGATGTCCGCCTCGGTGATCGTGTCCCCGACCAGGTACCGCTGCCCGGCGAGCCGCCGCGACAGCAGTTCGAGCCGCCGGAACACACCCTCGTAGGCCGCCTCGTACTCCTCCTGGCCGGTCGCGAACCCGGCCCGGTACACCCCGTTGTTGACGTCCTCGTACACCTCCTCCATGACCTGGTCGATCTCGTCGCGCAGCCCCTCCGGATACAGCTCGGGCGCCCCTTCGCGGTGCAGGTCACGCCACTCGGTGGCGAGATCCAGGGTGAGCTGCTGGTAGTCGTTGGTCGCCAGCCGCCCGCTCGGCACGTCCACCACGGCGGGCACGCTGACGCCGCCCGGATGGCCCGGCTCCCGGGCCTCGTACGCCTCGGCCAGATACCGGATGCCAAGGACCGGGTCGCGGCCGCCGGGGTCCAGGGTGAAGCGCCAGCTCCGGTCGTCCTGGATCGGGTCGGTGACCGCCATCGGCAGGGCGTCCTCCAGGCCCAGCAGCCGCCGGGAGATCACCGCGCGGCTCGCCCAGGGGCAGGCCCGGCTGACGACCAGCCGGTAGCGCCCGGCCCCGACCGGCCAGCCGTCGCGTCCGTCGGCCGTCACCCGGTCCGAGAAATGGCTCTTCGACCGCTTGAAGGACTTCTTCCCGTACGCGCTGTTGCCCTCGGTGTCACTCATGAGGAATCTCCTTCTCGTACGTCCGCCTCGTACGTCCGCCGCCGTCAGGGTTCCCCGAAATCCGCCGTCACCTCGTGTGAGGCAGGGCGAGTGGGGCATTCGGCGGAGGTGAACCGTAAGCCTTCCTCGTCTTCGGACCGCCGCACCCGTGTCACCGTGCTCGTGGCGCTGGCCGCCAACCTCGTCATCGCCGTCGCCAAGGCCGTGGGCGGTCTCTTCGCCGGATCGCCCGCGCTGCTCTCGGAGGCGGCCCACTCGGTGGCCGACAGCCTGAACGAGGTGTTCCTCCTGGCGGCCCTGCGCCGCAGCAGGCGCCCTGCCGACAACCGTCACCCCTTCGGGTACGGAAAGGAACGCTTCTTCTGGTCGCTGCTGGCCGCCGTGGGCATCTTCCTGATGGGTGGCTGCTTCTCCTTCTTCCAGGGCTTCGAAGCCCTGGGCAGCGAGAGCTCGGAGTCCCACAGCGGGTATGTGGCGGGACTCGTGGTCCTGGTCGTGGCGCTATTCGCCGAGGGCGGGTCCCTGCTGCGCGCGGTGCGCCAGGTGCAGAAGCAGGGCGGGTTCTCCACCGAGATCCGTGACCCGGCACTGCGTACGGTCATCGCCGAGGACGGCACCGCGGTACTGGGCGTGCTCTTCGCGATCGCCGGCATGGCCCTGCACATGGTGACCGGCCAGGTCGTCTACGAGGCCTCGGCCTCGATCGCCATCGGCGTACTCCTGGTCTACGTGGCGTACCGGCTGGGCCGTGACGCGCGTGACCAGCTGATCGGCCAGGCCACCGACGAGGAGTCGAGCAACCGCATCCGTGCCCTGCTGGAGGCGCAGCCCGAGATCGACTCCGTGGAGTCCCTGCTGACCATGCAGCTCGGCCCCGACTCGACTCTGGTGGCCGCCCGTATCGACCTGACGCCCGGCCTGGACAGCGAGGAGGTCGAACTCGTCGCCGTACGCATCAAGGCGTCCGTCACCAACCTGGTCCCGGAGGTCGACCAGATCTTCCTCGACGTGACGGACGCCCGCATCGCGCGCCGGGCGGCCGCACTCGAAAATGGCCCCGCCGCGACGGGGGAGCGCGGCGGGACCTGAACGTCGGGTGCCCGACGCTCCGAGGATCATGCACAACTTTTTTCGAGCGGGTCCGCTGCGGGCGGGTCAGCCGGCGGCGGTCGGCTCCAGCACGAAGACCGGGATCTCACGGTCGGTCTTCTTCTGGTAGTCGGCGTAGTCCGGGTAGGCGGCGACCGCGCGCTCCCACCACTGGGCCTTCTCCTCGCCGGTCACCTCCCGCGCGGTCATGTCCTGGCGCGTCGGGCCGTCCTGCAGTTCCACATGGGGGTCGCTGACCACGTTGTGGTACCAGACGGGGTGCTTGGGCGCGCCGCCCAGCGAGGCGACGGCGGCGTAGCGGCCCTCGTGCTCGACCCGCATCAGCGGCGTCTTGCGGATCTTCCCGCTCTTGGCGCCCCGGGTGCTCAGCACGATCACGGGAAGTCCCGTCTCGCGCAACGTCGTTCCCTCGGTACCGCCGGAGCGCTCGTACAGCTCCACCTGATCGCGCACCCACTGGGTGGGGCTGGGCTCGTACTCACCCTCAAGAGGCATGACATCCATCCCATCGATCGTCGTTGCGTACGCGTCGCCGAACCGTGCCGACCGGTGCCGGCCCGTGCCGACTCGGATTCCAACACGCTCGCCCCGTCCTTTTCATCCCGCACGGGACGACCGCGCGACGGTTCACCCACACACGTGCCCGAGTACGGCCGTACGAGTCGTGCGGGCCCGGTACGAGCGTGGCCCCGACCCCGTCAGAACGGGAAGTGCGCCTGCTGCGTGGCCAGGGTCACCCAGCGGGTGTTGCTGAACGCCTCGATGCCCCAGCGTCCACCGAAGCGCCCGTACCCGCTGCCCTTGAACCCGCCGAAGGGCGCGTTCGGTTCGTCGGCGACCGACTGATCGTTGACATGCACGATGCCGGTACGGATCCGGCGGGCGACCCTGAGCCCATGGGTGCCGTTCTCGGTGATGATCCCGCAGGTCAGCCCGTGCTCCGTGGCGTTGGCGAAGGAGACGGCCTCGTCGTCCGTGGTGAACGTGCTGATCACGGCGAGCGGGCCGAAGGCCTCGCCCCGGTACAGCTCGGCCTCCTCCGGCAGGTCGGTGAGGACGGTCGCCGGATGCACGGCTCCCTCGGGGGCGGCCCCACCGGTGAGGACGGTCGCGCCCTTGGCGACGGCGTCCGCCACGAGCGCCGCGACCCGGCGGGCGGCGTCCGGGGTGACGAGCGGGCCGACGACGGTGTGCGGATCGGCCGGGTCGCCGGACGCGAGCGACTCGGTCTTCGCGGTGAACTTGGCGGTGAACTCCTCGGCCAGGCTCTCGTGCACGAGGATCCGGTCGGCGGACATGCAGATCTGGCCGGAGTTCATGAAGACGGAGAAGACGGCCGCGTCGACCGCGTAGTCGACGTCGGCGTCGTCCAGCACGATCACCGAGTTCTTGCCGCCGAGTTCGAGGACCGCGGGCTTCAGATGCCGGGCCGCGTGCACGCCGATGATCCGGCCGACGCCCGTGGAGCCGGTGAAGTTGACGGCCCGTACGCGCTCGTCGGCGACCAGGGCCTCGGCGACGGCGGCCGCGTCCTCGGGAGCGTTCGTGACCACGTTCAGGACGCCGTCGGGCAGGCCGGCCTCGCGCAGGATGTCCGCGATGAACAGACCGCAGGCGATCGGCGCGTCCTCGCTCGGCTTCATCACCACGGTGTTGCCCGCGGCGAGCGGCGCGGCGACGGCCCGTACACCCAGGATGACCGGCGCGTTCCAGGGCGAGAAGGCGGCCACGACGCCGACGGGTTCGCGGATCGCGAGCCCCAGCGCGCCCTCCTCCTGAGCGCTCAGCACCTCTCCGCGCGGCGCGGTGACCGCGGCGGCGGCCTCACGGAGGATGTTCGCGGCGAGACCGACGTTGAACATGGCCCACGGCCGGGTGCCGCCCACCTCGCCCGCCATGATCCGTACGGCGTCCTCGGTGCGGGCCTCCAGGAGGTCGGCCGCGGCGAGGAAGACCTTGCGCCGCTGCGCCGGGCCGAGCGCGGCCCAGCCCTCGAAGGCGGCGTCCGCGGCGTCCACGGCCCGGGTGACGTCCTCGACGCCTGCCGCGGCGACGGTGGCGTACACCTGTGAGCTGTAGGGATTGACGTCCTCGGCGGTGCGGCCGGAGACCGCGGGCTGGTCCTTGCCGCCGATCAGCAGGTCACGATGGAGGGTCATGCGCGGCTCTTCCCGTCGGGCGACGCAACGCGACGCGCTCCGCGACGGAACGCCCGCGTTCGTCTGGTGAACAATCGTCCATTGAATATTCAATTGGAGTCTGCAACCCGCCGGGACATCAGTCAATGGCCGGCCGGCGGGCCGTACGCGCGCCGTACGAGTCGACCAGCGTGCGCGCCGCCCGCCCGGCCCGGGCGGCGGGTTCCGCGCTCTGTTCGACGGCGGCGGTGACCATGGCGCCCTCCGCCAGCAGGTGCAGGTGACCGGCCAGTTCGCAGGGCAGTCCGGCCTCGTCCACCAGGCGGACCAGATACTCCCTGAAGGCCCGCTTGTGGGCGCGGACCTGGTCGGCCACCGGCTCCGACGTGGCGCCGAGCTCGCCGTACGAGTTGATCCAGGCGCAGCCGCGGAAGTCGGGCTCGCCGAACCACCGGCCCAGCCAGTCGAACACCGCGAGGAGGCGCTGCCGGGCGTCCTCGTGACCGGCCACGTACTCGGCGAGCCGCCCCCGCCAGCGGATGTCGCGCCGCTCCAGATAGGCCACCACCAGGTGCTCCTTGGCGGGGAACAGCTGGTAGAGCCGCTTGAGCGAGACCCCGGAGGCGCCCCGGATGTCGTCCATCCCGACGGACTGTATGCCGCGTCCGTAGAACAGGGTCTCCGCCGCGTCCAGGGCCTGTTCCCTGGCGACCGCGCTCTCCATGTACCGGCTCACTCCTTGCCGTCTTGACGTGAGAACCACCGTTCTCTACGTTAGCAGCCACCCCGGAGAACGCCCGTTCTCAAGGCCGCTCTCCTGCCCACCCTCCAGCCCCCCTTACGAGAGGACCCCGCATGGCCGACCGACCGCCCCTGCCGCCCTTCACCCGTGAGACCGCCGCCCTGAAGGTCCAGGCGGCCGAGGACGCCTGGAACACCCGCGACCCGCTGAAGGTCTCGCTCGCCTACTCGCAGGACTCGGTCTGGCGCAACCGCGACACCTTCGTCACCGGCCGCGCCGAGATCGTGGAACTGCTCACGGCGAAGTGGCGGCGCGAGGAGGAGTACGCCCTGCGCAAGGACCTCTGGGCCTTCGACGGCAACCGCATCGCCGTCCGCTTCCAGTACGAGTGCCGTGACGCCGACGGCCAGTGGTGGCGCTCGTACGGCAACGAGCTGTGGGAGTTCGACGAACACGGTCTGATGACGCGGCGCGAGGCCAGCATCAACGACGTGCCGATCGAGGAGAAGGAGCGCCGGATCATCGGCCGGCGGCCGGACTCGGAACGCGGGGACTCGTTCCCGGTCGCCTAGAGTCCACGGGTGACCGGAGTCGCCTAGAGTTCACGGGTGACCGGACAGACCCCGAGGCCCTTTCTCTACGTCGTCGTCTGTGCCGCCGGGGTCGCCGACGGTGTCGGCGAGTTGATCTCCCTGGCGCAGGAGCGGGACTGGGAGGTCGGCGTCATCGCGACCCCGGTGGCGACGGGTTTCTTCGACCTCACGGCGGTCGAGGCGCAGACCGGCCGCCCGGTCAGGTCCGCGTGGCGTTCGCCCGGCGATCCGCGTCCGTTCCCGGATCCGGACGCCGTCGCCGTGGCGCCGGCGACCTTCAACACCGTCAACAAGTGGGCGGCCGGCATCTCCGACACGCTGGCCCTCGGCACGCTCTGCGAGGCGTACGGGATGGGCGTGCCGATCTCCGTACTGCCCTGTGTGAGCGAGGCGTTGACCGCCCACCCCGCCTATCAGGACAGCCTGAAACGGCTGCGCGGGATGGGGGTCCGGTTCGGGGAACACGCCTTCGGCGGCCCGGAGCAACGCGGATTCCGCTGGGAGCAGGCGCTGGATCTGCTGGACCGCTGACGGCCACCGGCCCACTGCCCAGTGATCAGCGGGTCTTGCGGACGTAGTCGTCGCTGTCGGGCGTCGACACCATCACGTCCCGGCGCACGATGCTCAGCCGGTCGCCGTAGTCCGCGAGAGCCTTCCTCAGGCCCTTGTCCGTGTACTCCACGACGACGACCCGGTCGTCGAAGGCGTCCGCGTACTCACCGCACTCGTCGTACGCCCCGCACTCCTCGACGACGGCGAAGTCCAGCCCGGCACGGGAGCGTCGGTCGGACAGTTCCACGGTGTTCTTCTGGGCGATGGCCAGCCCCCGGGCGTGCGCGTGCGCCGAGAGCAGCCTGATGAAGGACACGGCGTCGTCCGCGTCCAGCAGTCCGCGGGAGCGGGTGTAGCTGTCGTAGTTGTCCGGCTCCACGGCGTCGAAGCCCTTGTCCGCGCAGCCGTCGATCCACTTGTCGACCCGGGCCGCGATCCGCTCGCGCTTGGCGGGTGTGCCGATGTCGAGCAGCGCCTCGTCCCAGTCGGCGTCGATGACGACCTTGCCCTTCCTGTCCCGCAGCAGCAGGTCCTCGGCCCAGTCGTCCTGTTCGTCGGGCTGGGCCTGGAAGGCGTTGACGTAACAGATGTTGTAGAGACCGCGCGCGGGATCCGCGCCGCGGTCTCGGGCGACGATGCGGACGCCGGACGGCGGCGGGTAGGCGCCGCCGATCTGGTAGTCGAAACCGCCGTGCGGGGGCGGTGGCCGCACGGCCTTGGAGCTCGGCTTCGTGGTGCCGGTGGTGTCCGTGGTGTCGTCGGGGCCCTTGCCGTCCCCGTCCGAGGTGCAGGAGGCCAGGGCCGCGAGGGCGACCAGGGCGGCGGCTGCCCTGAGAAATCCCGTGCGGGGGCCACGCTTGGCGGGCATGTCCGCTCCATCGATCGCGAGTACGACCCCGCCTCGGACTCCGTGACGGTCCTGGCGACTTTGGCCGGACTGAGAACTTGTCCGCTACCGGCTGGGCGCACCTCTCAATGCCGGGCTGTACGCCTCGGCACGTCTGGATCAAAGCGTGCGAAAAGTCGCACGTCAAGTTCGCGCGGGCGGTGCCGGTGGGGTCCGACTCGCGTCGGGGAACGGGCGGGGCGCCGGGCACGCGCGCGGCCGACGCATCCGCCGGGCCGCCGGTCCGGCACCTGCCACGGGCCTCAACCGGCGCGCCCCAGCAGCCTTGCACCTCGTCCCGCTCGCCGCCCCCGGCGGTCCCCAGCCTTCGGCGAGGGCCCCGGCGACGGCCGGTAACCGCTTCCGGTGACGGCTTCGGCGACGGCCCCGGTGAGGCCCCTCCGCCGCAGCCCCGACCACCCGTCACCGACCCCGTGGTCGGCCCCGGGATTCGCCGACTCCGCGACCCCGGCCCAAAGGGACGTTCTAGTGTTGGATCATGATCCGAGACCAGGTCTCCCTAGCTGTCCATGACCACGGCGGCGAGGGCACGCCCCTGTTGCTGCTGCACGGCGCCGGCCGCACCCTGGCGGACTGGGCGGCCGTCGCGCCGCTTCTCGCGCGTCACCACCGGGTGCTGGCCGTGGACCTGCGGGGTCACGGGCTCTCCCCGGACGGGACGTGGAGCGTGCCCGGGGTGCTCGGTGACATCGAGGCGGTTCTGGCCCGGCACGGAATACCGGAAGCGCTGCCCGTCGGCCACTCGCTCGGCGGGATGCTCGCCGTCCGGTACGCCCTCGCCCACCCGGACCGCACGCCCGCCGCGGTGAACCTGGACGGATACGGGTGGGGACGGCCCGACCGGTACGTCGGCCTCGACCCCACCGACGTGGAGGAGTGGCTCAGTCGGATGAGGGAGTTGGCCTCGCAGACGTCCGGCCGGATCCTCCCGCGGGGCGGCCTGGCGGATCTGCTCGCCGAACAGCGCGCGATGTCCGGGCGGTTGGGCATCCCCTATGAATTGCTGGAAGCCGGTGTGCGGCGCTCGCTCCACGAACGGGCCGACGGCCGACTGGAGTTGCGGCCAGGACGGGAGCACGCCCTGGAGATGCAGGCCGAGATCCACTCGCTCGATCTCCTCGGCCTCTTCCGCCGCATGGACCGGCCGCTGCTGCTCGGCCGCGCGCTGCGGCCCGCGCCGCCCGTCCCCGGTATCGACCGGTTCGACGAGCTGATGGCGGCCCGCGCGACGGGGCTGGCCCAGGACCTCGCCGAACTGGCCGAGCGGCACTCCGAGGTGACCGTCGCCGGGATCGACGGCACCCACGCGATGCTGCTGGAGAATCCTCGTGCGGTGGCCGACGTGATCCTGGAATTCGCCGCACGACTTCCCGGCACGCGGCGCCCCTCCCTGTGAGCAGTGGCGCTGTGGGGCCGTGGGACACCCGGTGACGTCGGGTAAGTCTCGTAAGTGATAATCGTGCATATGGTGTGACCGTCGGGCATTTCCTCCGAAGTGGCGTAGGTCACGGACCGAGGCCGGGGGAGCAGTGACCCGGGAAGCGGTGGAATCGGTGGAAGGAGACGGGTGGAGCACGCGGCGGGGACGGACGACGGCGCCTGGATCGTCGGCAGGGGCCGCGAACTGACCCTGCTGACCGGGCTCGTCCGGGGGCTGTCCTCGGGAACCCCGGCCGAACACCCCGGAGTGCTGGTGGTCACCGGTGGCCCGGGCTCGGGCAAGAGCGTCCTCCTGGACGAGACCTGCCGGCTCGCCCGCGAAGCCGGCGTACGGGTGCTGCGCTGTACCGGCTGTGAGGTCGAGTCGGGGCTGCCCTTCGCCGGACTGCACCAGCTGCTGCGCCCCGTCCTGGACCTCGCGCAAGAGCTTCCCGTACGCCAACGGGCAGCCCTGCTGGGCGTGTTCGGCCTGGACGAAGGCACGCAGCCGTACGACGCCCGGAATCCCCTCCTGACCTCCCTCGGCGCGCTCACGCTCCTCTCCGACCTCGCGGCGCGCGGCCCCGTGCTGCTGGTGGTGGACGACGCCCACTGGCTGGACGTGGGCACGCTCGACACCCTGGCCTTCGTGGCCCGGCGGCTGGAGGGCGAGCCCGTCGCGATGCTGGTGGCGGCCCGTGACACGTCCGTACCCGCGCAGTTCGCCCGCGAGTTCCCGCTGCTGGGCGTCGACCCGCTGGACCCCCCGGCGGCCGGACGCCTCCTCGACCTCCAGCCGGAGGCCCCGGCGGGCCGGGCCCGCTCACGCATCCTCGCCGAGGCCGCCGGTGTGCCCCTCGCACTGGTCGAGCTGGCCAGGGCGGTGGCACGCGACCCGCTCGCAGCACGCGACTCGCTGCCCCTCACCGACCGCCTGGAGGCGATCTTCGCCCAGGACCTGCCCGCGCTGCCGCCCGCCACCCGGCAACTGCTCCTCCTGGCAGCCGCCGCGGAGACCGCCGAACTGCCCCTCATCCTCTCGGCCGCGGCGCCCGACACGACCCCCGCCGACTGGCACCCCGCCGAGCAGGCCGGACTGATCCGCATCGACGACGGCCACCTCCGGTTCCGGCACCCGCTGATCCGCTCGGCCGTCTACCAGTCGGCGACCTACGCGCAGCGGCACGCGGCCCACCTGTCCCTCGCCGAGGTCTTCACCGGCGACCCGGACCGCCGCGCCTGGCACCGGGCCGCCGCGGTCGAGGGCGTGGACGAGGAGGCCGCCGAGGGCCTGGAGGCAGGCGCGGGCCGGGCCCGGCGCCGCGGCGGATACGCTGCCGCCGCCACCGCCCTGGAACGCGCGGCCCAGCTCAGCCCCGACCCCGCCCAACGGGCCCGCAGACTGGTCCGCGCCGCCACCATGGCGATGTACGCCGGACACCCCCGCTGGGTCGCCGAGATCACCGCCCGGGTCACCGCGCTCACCGAGGACCCCGCCGTTCTCGCCGAGGCCTCGCTCCGTGCGGGCTGGGCGCTCGCGGTCACCACCCAGTTCGAGGGCTCGCTCGGCTATCTGCTGCCGCTCGCGGAGGCCGTGACCGACCAGAACCCCGTCCTCGCGATGGACGCCCTGGCGACGGCCACGACACCGGCGTACAACTCCGGGGAACCGGCACACCGCGAGAAGATCCTGCGCATCGCCGAGCGCGTCCCCGCATCGGCGGACGACACCGACCGCCTGTGGATCCTGGCGGGCACGGACCCCCTGCGCCACCGGACCCGGGCCCTCACCCTGCTCCACGCCGACCGCGACGGCACCGACCGTGACGGCACCGACCGCGACGCCGCCGACCGGGACGGCCCGTCCTCCGACGAGCAGAGCGACCCGGTAGAGGACCGTCCGCTCTCCCAGCTGATCAGCTGGGGTGCGGCCGCCTGGGTCCTCGACGAGACCGGCGAGGCCGTCCGGCTCCTGAGCGGCGCCATGGAGCACCTGCGCCGTTCGCCGACGGCAGGAGCCAACGCCACCGTGGCCCAGGCACTCGCGCTCGCCCAGTACGAGAGCGGCGCGTGGACGGCGGCCCGCGCCTCCCTCGACGAGGCCTACCGCACGGCGGCCGAGGGAGGCCTGGAGAACGTGGCCGCCGGCTCGCCCGTCCTCGGTGCCACCCTGCTCGCCCTGCGCGGCGACTCGGAGGCGGCGCGCACCGCCGTCCGGCGCGCCGTCCACGGCGTGGACCTGCCCACCTGCCGCAGCCTGCGGGTACGCGCCCTCTACGCGCTGGGCGCGGCGGCGCAGGCCGAGGGCGACCACGCGACGGCGTACGACCGTTTCCGTGCCGTCTTCACCCAGGACGGCGAACCCCTGCACTTCCACGCGTCCGACTACCACCTCGCCGACCTCGCGGCCGTCGCCGTGCGTACCGGGCGCGCCGAGGAGGCGCGGGCGGTCCTCGACGCGGCCGGGCGTCGGCACGCCGAGGGCGAGGTGTCCCCGCGTCTCGCCGCCCTCGTCGACCGGGCACACGCCCTGCTGGCCGAACCGGACGACGCCGAACGGCACTTCCGGCGGTCGCTCGCCCGTCCGACGGGCGACCGGTGGCCCTTCGAGCGCGCCCAGACCCGGCTGGACTACGCGGAATGGCTGCGCCGCCGCCGACGCGCCACCGAGGCACGGCCCCTGCTGTCCGCCGCCCTGGAGGTCTTCGAGAACCTCGGCGCCCGCCCCTGGACGGAACGCACCCTCGCGGAACTGCGGGCGGCGGGCGTCAACGCCACGCCCACCCCCGGCCAGGAGACGGACCTGTCCGAACTCACCCCGCAGCAACTGCAGATCGCCCGGCTCGCCGCGGCGGGCCTGACCAACCGGGAGATCGGCGAACGCCTCTTCCTGTCGCCCCGCACCGTCGGCTTCCACCTCTACCGGATCTTCCCCAAGCTGGGCATCACGGCCCGCGCCCAGCTGCGCGACGTGCTGCCCGACTCGCTGCGGGAGGTTCCCGAGGCCTGAGCGCGGGTAGCGACCGGCCGTACTGCCGCACCGGCGGCGCCGGGCCACCGTGCGTACGGGGGCCGGGAGAACCGTGACGGATGCAAGGAGAGCCGTGAGCACCCCGCACAAGCCGCTCGTGATCCTGCGCCCCGACCCGCACCCCAGGGAGCGCATCCTCCGCCCGGACGCGCTGGCCCGGCTCCACGACCGGTTCACCGTCGTCGAGCCGGACACCGAGGAAGCCCTCGACCAGGTGCTGCCGGACGCCTTCGCCGTCGTCGGCCAGCCCGACCTGCCCGCCGAACGCCTGGCCCGCGCGGGCGAGCTGAGGGCCCTGCTCAACATCGAGGGCAACTTCTTCCCGAACGTCGACTACGAGGAGTGCTTCCGGCGCGGCATCCACGTCCTGGGCTGCGGACCCGCCTACGCCCAGGCCGTCGCCGAGTACGCCCTCGGGCTCGCCCTCGACCTGGCGCGCGGCATCAGCCGCGAGGACCGCGCCTTCCGCGCCGGACGGGAGCGGTACGTGTCCGACGGCACCGCCGACTCCGTACTGCTGCGCGGCGCGGACATCGGCCTGATCGGATTCGGGAACCTCGGTCGCAGCCTCCACCCGCTCCTCGCCCCCTTCCGCCCGACCCTGCGCGTGTACGACCCCTGGCTGCCGCCCGCCGTCCTGCGCGACCAGGGCCTGGTGCCGGCCACCCTCGACGAGACTCTGGCCCGCAGCACGTTCGTCTTCGTGCTCGCCACCGTCACCGACGACAGCCGCCGTCTGCTCGGCGAGCGCGAACTGAAACTGCTGCCCGACGGCGCCCGGCTCATCCTCGTCAGCCGGGCACCCGTCGTGGACTTCCCCGCGCTGCTCGCCCGGGTCGCCGAGGGCCGCCTCCTCGCGGGGATCGACGTCTGGCCCGACGAACCCGTCGCCGCCGGCGACCCGGCCCGCGGCCTGGAGGGGCTGGTGCTCTCCGCCCACCGCGCGGGCGGCATCCCGGACGCCTTCCTGAGCATCGGGGACATGGTCGTCGACGACCTGACCCTGCTGGCCCAGGGACTGCCGCCCGCCCGGATGCAGGCCGCCGCCCGTGAACTCGTCGGCCGCTACCGCAACCGTCCCGTCACCTGAAAGGCCCGGACCCCGTACATGAAGATCCCGGACACGAGGATTCCCTGCGAGGGACTCCTCTTCGACAACGACGGCGTGCTGGTCGACTCCGACCTCGGCGTCGACCAGGCCTGGAGCCGGTGGGCGCGGGCCCGCGGACTGTCCGCCGAGAAGGTCACGGCGATGGTGCACGGAAGGCGCTCCGCCGACACCGTCGCCCTCCTGGTGCCGGACCCGGGGGAGCGGACGGCCGCCCTCGCCGAGATCGACCGCCTGGAGATCGAGGCGGCCGCCACCACGACGGCGCTGCCCGGGGCACTCGACCTCCTGATGAGCCTGCCGCACGGCAGCTGGGCCGTCGTGACCTCCGGAGTCACCGGCCTGGCCCGCGCCCGCCTCGCCGCCGCGGGCCTTCCCCTGCCGCCCGTGCTCGTCACCGCGGACGACGTCACGCACGGCAAACCCGCCCCCGACGGCTACCTCGCGGCGGCCGGCAAGCTCGGCGTGGACCCCGCGCGGACCGTCGTCCTGGAGGACGCCGCCGCGGGCGCCGAGGCGGGGAGTGCGGCCGGTGCGTACGTCATCGGCGTCGGACCGCGCGGCCTGGACACCGACGCCCCGGTCGTCGTACGCGATCTGCGCGGCCTGACCTGGCACGACGGCGTACTCGACCTGGGCGCCGCGGAGTTGCTGCGCTCCTGACCCGGCGGGCCCTGCGGTTCAGTGCGGTCCCGCCGGTGCGAACTCCGTGCCGCACGGGCCCGCACCCTCGCTCTCCGGCAGCGGGACGGGATCACCGCTCATCGTCAGGGTGGGGTAGTGGCGGCCGATGCGTTCCGTGGAACGGCCGACGTAGTGGCCGATGAACGAGCGGCGGAAGCGGTCGGCGCTGCGGTTGGGCGGGGAGCCGTGCACCAGGGTCCCGTTGAAGAAGAGGACGTCTCCCGATTCCATGTCGACCGGGACGGCGGACAGGCCGGGCGGCGGCGGCACGTACTCGCGGGCGAACGACAGGCCCTCGTCGGCCTCCTCGGGGCAGAACACGTCCATGCGGTGGGTGCCCGGGACGACCTCCAGGCCGCCGTTGCCCCGGTCGATCGCGTCGCAGGCGATCCAGGCGGCCACACACGTGCCCGGCTCGGTCCGCAGATAGAAGTTGTCCTGGTGCAGGGCCTGCCCGCGGGCGCCAGGCGGCTTGAAGTAGAACATGCTCTGCGCCGCCAACACCTCTTCGCCCAGCAGGAGTTCGAGCACCGTGCGCAGCCGGGGTTCGAGGAGGAAGCGCCGGGCCAGGTCGTTGATGCGGTGCGGCTGCATGACCCTTGGGTAGACGTGCAGCGGGTCGGCCCCCTCGGCCTCGGTCGCGCGGGGCTGGAAGTGCCCCGGGACCGGCCCGGCCGCGTGCAGCGCGGTGAACTCGGCGCACAGCGCGTCGATCTCCGCGGGGGCGAACAAGCCGCGCGCCACCGTGAAGCCGTCCTCCTCGAAGTGCCGGACGAGGCCCCTGTCCGTGACTGCCATGCGACCACCCCTTCGCTCCCGTGTCCTGTATGCCTCACGCTAGGGACAAGCGCTTTCCGGGAGGATGCCTGTGCGTGCTGACGAGTTGTCCGAGGCTGCTGCGCCCGCCCCGCCGCCGGGCCTGGTGACCGTCGGCCGCTTCGACGAGCGCCCCGGCTACAGCGTCAGCAGGCCGCGCGGCGCCGACAGCTGGCTCTTCACCTGGACCACGGGCGGTGCGGGACGGCTGACCCAGGGAACCACCGGGACCCTGGCGGGCGCGGGCGACCTGGTCGTCCTCGGCCCCGGCACGCCCCACCGCTACGCCGTCGCGCCGGACGCACGGCAGTGGACGTTCTGGTGGGCCCACTGCCAGGCCAGGCCCACCTGGACGGACCGGCTGCGGCCCCACCTGCTCGGTGACCGGCTGTACGCCGTCACACCGGTACCGGCCGGTGTGAGGGACCGGCTGGAGCGGACGTTCCGGCGGATGCTCGCCGACGCTCGATGGACCGGGGAGGGCGCCCCGCCCGCCTCGCAGCCCGACGAGTTCCGAGAGCACGGCGAGTTCCGGGAGCCCGGGGAACCCGGAGGGTCCGGAGACGGCCGGGTCGCCGTGGCCCACGGCGCCGCCGCCCGCGAACTCGCCCTCTGCTCACTGGAGTCGATCGTCCTGCTCACCACCGCGACCGCCACCGCCACCGCACCCGAGGAGGCGGACCGCTCCGGCACGGACGCGCGGATCCGCCGGGCGGAGGCGCGCATCGCCGCCGACCCGGGAGCGCCGCACACGGTGGAGACCCTGGCCGCGGGAGTGTCGCTCTCGCCCTCCCGCTTCGCCCATCTCTTCACCCAGCAGCTCGGACAGTCACCGATGCGGGCGCTGCTCGCCGCCCGGCTGCTGCACGCGGCACGGTTGCTGGAGGCCACCGACCTGCCGGTGGAACGGGTCGCGGCGGCCGCCGGCTTCGCCAGCCCGTTCCACTTCAACCGGGTCTTCCGGCAGCGCTACGGAGCCCCGCCCGGCGCGTACCGCACGGGACTCCGACACTGACGACGCCCCCTGTCCGCCTATCCGCGGTGGCGTTCGGCGCTGAAGGCCGCCAGCCAGGCCAGCGGGGCGTTCCAGTTGATGGTCACCTCGTTGGTGGAGTACGAGCCGATGTCGTCGATGTAGCAGGCCGCGGGCGAGCAGCCGGCCAGGTGCTCCTGCGCCACCGGGTCCTGCAGACCGCTGTTGGGGCCGCCCGCCAGGGAACCGGCCGGCGGGTTCGGCAGCGAGGCGTCGTACTGGTGCGCCCAGAACCGGTGGTGCTGGTTCCGGGAGTACCTGTCGCCGTAGCCGGTCACGTAGGAGAGATCCAGCGTGTTACGGCCCAGCAGGTAGTCCATCGACTCCAACACCCCGGCCCGGTAACGCTGTCGACCGGTCAGCGCATAGGCGGTGGCCACGACGATCGCGTTGTTGGTGACCTGGCTGTTGGAGCCCCACACGTATCCGTTCGCCGGGATGGGCACCGCGTAACCCTGTCCGGCCATCGTGGCGAGGTGCCCGTCGGCCGCGGCCGTCACGGACGCCCTCAGGCGCCTGATGTCGGAGGCGGGCAGCCCGTTCGGCACGGTCGCCAGGGTCAGCCGGCCGAGCGCCGCGGTGTCGGCCCAGTTGAAGCCGGTCGCCGTGAGCGCGTCGGCCGAGGTGTGCCAGGGCGAGGAGGTGACCGCGTCCCGGTAGGCACGCTCACCGGTCGCCGCGTACAGCTCCGTCGCCGCCCAGTAGAAGTCGTCGGTGACCTGGGAGTCGTTGTAGGGGCCGCCGCCCGTGCTGTCCGAATCCGGCGCGTAGAGCGCGGGGTTGGCCTTCGCCGCGGTCCACGCCGTGCGGGCCACGCTCAGACAGCGCTTCGCGTACGCGGGGTCGTACGGCCTGAAGACCCGCGCGCACTGGGCCGCCGTCGCGGCGAGGTTGAGCGTGGCCGCGGTGGACGGACGGTGCAACTCGCGCGGCTGCGGGTCCAGTTCGGGCCGGGTCGGGATACCCGTCCAGGCCGCGTCATGGATCTTGTGGAAGGCCATGCCCGCATAGGGCTTGCCCTCGGGCACCTGCATCCGCATCAGGAAGTCGAGCTCCCAGCGGGCCTCGTCCAGGACGTCCGGTACGCCGTTGCCGCGCTCGGGGATCCGCTGGGTCGAGTCGCCGAGCGCGGACGCGGTTCCCGCCCTCTTGGCCCGCGCGAAGGAGTCCACGAGCAGCCAGACGGAGATCCCGCCGTTGACTACGTACTTGCCGTGGTCGCCCGCGTCGTACCAGCCGCCCCGCACGTCCTGGGTGTAGTCGCACACCCCGGCCTGGCACGGCACGTTCGTGTCGCCCTGGTTGGGGGCGACCCCGAGATGCGCGGCGGGCCGTGCGTACTCGGGGCCGACCAGTGAGGCCTCGATCGGCGTGCCGCTGCGCTGGTGGTAGAAGAAGGCCAGCGAATCGGTGCGCAGGCTGTCGTAGAGGTTCGCGCGGATGTCGAAGGGCGCGCTGCTCCACCCGTCGACCACCAGGACGTATCCCGCGCCCGTCTTGCGGTACGCGGAGAAGTCCGCCACGTGGGTCGCCTCGCCCGAGGCCGCGTCCGGGCCGTGTACTACGGTCCGGCCCGAAGCGGCGACGGAGCCCGACGCGCTGCGCAACTGCCAGGTCAGCGGCTCGGCGGCCGTGGTGACCACCGTGGCGCGCTTGGGGCCGTCCGGCAGATAGCCCGCCTGGTTGACGCGCACGGGTGTGGTCGCCGCGGCGGGATCGGCGACGGACCGCGCCGCGCCCGCGCCGGGCGCGAGGGCCAGCCCGCCCGCCAGGAGGACAGCCGTCAGCAGGGCGGCCGTCGTGCGTCTTCCCGCACTTCCGGCACTTCCGGCTCTTCCGGTACGTCGTCTCGTCGGGCGGCGGTGCACGTGCGGAAACGTGGGCATGGAGCGTCTCCCGGTGCCTGGAAAGGGGTCCGTGGACACCGTCCGGCGTGGACGGCAAAAGGGTGGGAGCGCTCCCAAAACGGAGCATTGCATGGCCATGTCACAGCGTCAATGCTCTCTGCGCGACCTCGCCCGTACGTGTGCCTGTGCGTATGTCTGTACGCGTTTCTGTGTGTGCCCGCGTGTGCCCGTGCGCGTCCCTCAGGTCCCGAAGACGCGCAGTGACAGCCAGAGGGCCGCCACGGCGGGGATCAGTGTGGCGGGCACGGTGAGCAGGCCGAGGCGGGTGAACTCACCGAGATCCACGCTGTGGTCGTGCTGGTGGACGATCCGCCGCCACAGCAGGGTCGCCAGCGAACCGGCGTACGTGAGGTTCGGGCCGATGTTCACCCCGAGCAGGACGGCGAGGATCGGCCCGGGTCCCGCCATCGCGGCCAGGGGCAGCAGGACCAGGACCGCCGGCAGGTTGTTGATCAGGTTCGCCAGCGCGGCGGCGAGGACCGCGATGCCGAGCAGCGCGAGCAGGCTCGCCGAGTCGGGTACCAGGTGGCCGAGCGCGTCCGAGAGGCCGTTGTCGACCACGGCGCGCACCACGATGCCCAGGGCCAGGACGAAGGCGAGGAAGGGCAGCGAGGTGGCCCGTACGACGGCGAGCGGGGTGGTGAGCCCGCGGGCCAGCGCGCGGACGGCCAGGACGAGGGCGCCCGCGAAGGCCGCCCAGGCGGGTTCGACCCCGAGCGCGGACGTCACGACGAAGCCCGCGAGGGTGCAGGCGACCGTGGCCAGCGCGAACACGGGCATGTCGACGGGGTCGGCCTCGCTCCCGCCTGCGGCGTCGGCTCCGGCCGGTCGCGAGGGGTCCTCGTTCAGGTCCTTCAGGTCGTCGGCGAAGAAGCGGCGGAAGACCAGGTACTCGGCGGCGATGGCGACGGCCCACGCGGGGCCCATCAGCAGGGCGAACCGGGTGAAGCTCAGGCCGCTGGCCGTGAACGCGAGCAGGTTGGTGAGGTTGGAGACGGGCAGCAGCAGCGACGCCGTGTTCGACAGATGGGCGCACGCGTACACGTGGGGCCCCGGGCGGGCACCGAGGCGGGCCACGGTCGCGAACACCACCGGGGTGAGCAGGACGACCGTGGCGTCCAGGCTCAGTACGGCCGTGATGACCGACGCGAGCAGGAAGTTGGCGGCCAGCAGGCGTTGCGGCCGCCCCTTCGACGTGCGGGCCAGCCAGGCGCCGCAGGCCCGGAAGAGTCCCTCGTCGTCGCAGAGCTTGGCGAGCACGAGCACGGCGGCGAGAAAGCCCACCACCGGGCCGAGCAGTTCGGCCTCGGCCCGGGCGTGGTCGAGGGAGATGGCGCCGGTGGCCATCACCAGTGCGGCGGCCGGCACGGCCACGGTGGCCTCCGGCAGGCCGAACGGCCGGATCACGGCACCGGCCAGTACCGCCACGAGCAGAACGGCGGAAAGGGCGGTCGCGAGTGTGGAGCTCAGGGTTCGTCCTTCGGAAAGTGATTGTCGGTTTCGTTCTGTCAATCGAATCAGACGACAGGTCGCGGAGGTGAACGGGGGTGCGAGTGTCGCCACCCGTTCCTTCTGCTCGTTCTTGCGTTGCATATTCCAACGGAATAGCGGGCGCTGCGGCGGGCCACTGGCATCAAACCGGTACTTACTCCAAGTAACTTGGAGTTTGTCATTCGGAAATACATTGTCCAGGCCGCCCTGTTGACACTTTGTCTCCGTCAAATCGTGGATAGGTAAAGGGGATTGCGGGAGTTCCCTTGTTACCTGGGGGTTCGCTGTGTCAAGGTGCAGCTTGTCAGCGTGCAGACAACGTTTTCCGTACCTGTTGGTATGGACTAATTCTGCGTAGAGGCCCTGGAGGAAAGCGCACGTGAACGACGCGACCCCGTCGAATTCCCCCGCGACCGGCAGCCTGTTCGACACGACCGACGAGCGGCTCGCGGCAGAGCTGAAGAAGGGTTCGGGCAAGATGCCCGCCCGCTATCCCGCAGGGGAACTGCTGGGCCGGCACTGGGTGCCCGTCTTCTCGTACGCCCGGCTGTGCACGAACGGTGTGCAGTACGCCGGAATGCTCACCACCGCCGCATTCACCCGCCTCTTCGGGGAATCGGTTCGACAGGTCGGACCCAGAGCGGCTTGGCGGCCGGAGTTGCTGGTCGCCGTGCGCCGAATAGCGGGCGAATGGGACGCGGACAAACGCCGGGGGATGCTGCACCCCGAGTTGCAGTCCGCCCCGGACGACAAGGGGTCGGCCGCGGCGCGGCTCCTTCCGCCGAACAACCGGCGCATGGTGGCCCTCGCGTTCCAACGGCTGCCCGAGGCCGCCCGCTGCGTTCTGTGGCACGCGGAGGTCGAGGCCGAGGAGCTCGCCGTACCGGCCCGGCTGCTCGGCCTCACCGTCCAGGATGCCTCCCAGGCACTGGACCGGGCACGGGAACTGCTGCGCCAGTACTGCCTCGAAGCCCATCGCGAACTCGCCCCCGACGACGAGTGCCGCCGTTACAGCCGGCTCCTGGACGTCTCGCTCCGGCGGGGCGGCAACAGCGTCGACCCCGACCTGCGACAGCACCTGGCCGCGTGCGACCACTGCCCGCACGCGGCCGAGCAGCTGAACCAGTCCGGGGACCGGCCGGCCGTCCTGCTGGCCGAGGGGGTGCTGGGGTGGGCGGCCCTGGACTACCTCGACTCCAGGCCCGGGCGCCGGACCGGTGGCGAGGAGGCGACGGCGGGGCCCGTGGTGTCCACGGCACCGGGGGCCGGGTCCGACTGGGACACCGGCCGCCACCCGGGAGCAGATTTCTTCTCGGCCGAGGTGTCGTATCCGGGTGCGGAGACCCATCCGGGCGACGGAGCAGGGACCGAAGCCGGGCCGGGGCCGGGCGAGAGTCTCGGCGAAGGTCCCGGGGCCGGGCCGAGGACGGGCTACCACCGGGGGCCCGGCCCACGGTCGGGCGCCGGGCGTGGCCCGGGAGACGCACGACGTTCGGTTGCCGGCCCCGGTCACGTCCCTGACTCCGCAGGCGGCCTCGACGCGGATTCCGACTCCGTCTGGGGCGCGAGTCCCAGGCGGAAGACCACTCCCCACCGGGAAACCGGCTCCCGGCCGGCTTCCGGCGGCCGTGGGGGCGGAGAGGGCGCGGGCGGAGCGGATTCGGACGCGGCTGCCGGCCCGGATGCCGGGGCTCAGGCGGGCACCGGCTCGTACCTGCGTGCCTACGCGTCCCTGGGCGGCGACCGTGCCCCGCGGCTGGGCCCCCGCCACGCCCTGCGGCTTCCGCCGCACGCGGACGCGGGTCCCGGCCACACCGAGCGGCGCTTCCCACGGCGGCGCCGCGATCTCGCGCTGGCCGTACTCGTCGTCAGCGGCTGCGTCCTCGTGCCCCTGGTCCTGTGGGCCGCAGGCGGGGACGAACCCGCACGTTCCTCGGGCGCCGGGAGCACGGTGGAGGAGCCGAGCGAGGTCCCGACCAGGATCGGCGCAGGCGACACGGGCCCCGGCAAGCTCAGCGGGCGGCTGCGCAACGAGGGCAGCGGCGACTGCGCCGGTGTCGCGGACGGCAAGGTCGGTGTGGGCGCCGAGGTCGTCCTCGCCACCTGCACCTCCTCGGAGCGGCAGCAGTGGTCGTACGAGGGCGACGGGCTGCTGCGGAGCCTGGCGGTCAAGGATCTGTGCCTCGACTCCCGGCTCCCCTCCTCGGTCCGTCTCGGGTCGTGCGACGGCGAGAAGAACCGGGTGAGCGCCCGCTACGACTTCACCCTGGAGGGAAACCTGGTGCCGCTGGGGCGGCCGACGCTCGCGCTGGCCCCCGTCTCGGGGGACGACGCGACGGGGCTGGTCCTGAGGACCCGTACCGACGGAGCGGCCCAGCGCTGGGAGTTCGACACCTCGGTGGACTCGCTCCAGATGGAGTGGATCACCTCGTACACGGACGGCGACACGGCGAAGCCGAAGCCCACGGCGGCCACCGGGCCGAAGCCCAGCCGCACACCGCCACCCGCCGAGCCGAAGCCCGCGCCTTCCGAGGCGTCCCCGACCCCGCAGCCCACAGCGTCCGCCTCCGGCTGGACGTGTTACGGCTACTACTGCTGGTACGACGACGGATCCGACGGCGGTTACGGAGGAGGAGGAGGCGGCTACGGAGGGGGTGGCTACGGCGGTGGCGGTGGGGGTTACGGAGGCGGCGGCTACGGCGGGGGAGGCTACGGCGGCGGGCGCTGACGCGGCGGCGCGTTCCCTGGGCCGGGGGCCCTGGACGCCCTCGATCCGGACGCCGTCGTGGGGCGTCTCAGTGCTCGCCGTCCTCGCCGACCGCGCTGTTCCCGCCCTCCCCGCCGTCCTGGCCGTCCTCGCCGAACACCAGCTCCGCCCAGATCGTCTTGCCCTCGGTGGTGTGGCGGCTGCCCCAGCGCTGAGTGAGCTGGGCGACCAGGAGCAGCCCGCGGCCGCCCTCGTCGAACGTCTTGGCGCGGCGCAGATGCGGCGCGGTGTGGCTGGAGTCCGACACCTCCACGATCAGCGTGGAGGCGTTGTGGATGAGCCGGAGCCGGATCGGGCGTTCGCCGTAGCGGATCGCGTTGGTGACCAGTTCGCTCACCACCAGCTCGGTCGTGAACGCCGCCTCGCTCACGTCCCAGACGTCCAGCTGCTGGACGACCTGCTTGCGGATCGGGCCGACGAGAGCGGGGTCGGCCGGGACCTCCCAGGTCGCGACCTGGGAGGTCGGCAGCCCCTTCGTGCGGGCGAGCAGCAGGGCCACGTCGTCCGAGGCGCCGGCGGGCGGCAGCAGCGACTGGAGGATGTCGTGGCAGGTCTCGTCGAGGGAACCCGAGGTCCGTGCCAGTGCCCGGGACAGCAGCGCGCGGCTCTCGTCGAGGTCACGGTCGCGGCTCTCGACCAGGCCGTCGGTGTAGAGGGCGAGGACGGTGCCCTCGGCGAGTCTCAGCTCGGTCGACTCGAACGGCAGCCCGCCCAGGCCCAGCGGCGGCCCCGACGGTACGTCGATCTCCTGGGGCGGGCCGCCGGGCGGAAGCATCACCGGTGGCGGATGACCGGCCCGGGCGAGCGTGCAGCGCCGGGTGACCGGATCGTAGACCGCGTACAGGCAGGTGGCGCCGACCTCGCCCGTGGTCCCCTCGCTGCCCGCCTCCGCGGAGAGCCGGACGACCAGGTCGTCGAGGTGGGTGAGCAGTTCGTCCGGTGCCAGGTCGATGTCGGCGAGGGTGCGCACGGCGGTCCGCAGCCGGCCCATGGTGGCCGATGCCTGCAGTCCGTGGCCGACGACGTCCCCGACGACCATGGCGACCCGCATTCCCGACAGCGGGATCACGTCGAACCAGTCGCCGCCGACCCCCGCCCGTGCCGCGGGAAGGTAGCGCGAGGCCGCCTCGACGGCGGCCGTGCGCGGCAGTGACCGGGGCAGCAGGCTGCGCTGCAGGGCGATCGCCGTCTCGCGTTCGCGGGAGAACCGGCGGGCGTTGTCGATACAGACCGCCGCCCTGGCCGTGACCTCCTCGGCCAGCAGCACGTCGTCGGCGGTGAAGGGGTCGGGCCGCCGGAACCGGGTGAAGACGGCGACGCCCAGGGTCGCGCCGCGGGCCTGGACGGGCACGGACATCGTCGAGTGGACGCCGTGCTCCCTGACGCGGTCGGCGCGCACCGGATCCCAGTCGAGCCACTCGGAGAGCGTGGTCGCGGCATCGGCGGCCACGATGGGCCGGCCGGCCACGAGGGAGTCGGCCTGCGGGGAACCGGCGGGATAGACGTCCAGCTCGCCCAGTTTGACCACCGACTCCGGATCGCCGGGATTCACCGACCGGTGGGCGGCGCGGCGCAGACTCACGGGGGCGAGGACCGGTCCGTTGTGCGGTTCGCCGCCGCGGTCCGGGGGATCCACCAGGTCGACGCTGACGAAGTCCGCGAGCGAGGGCACGCAGACATCGGCCAGCTCCTGCGCCGTACGGGTGACGTCGAGGGTCGAGCCGATCCGGATGCTGGCCTCGTTCACGAGCTGCAGCCGCTCCCGGGCGAGGTACTGCTCGGTGAAGTCGTGGGCGGACAGAGAGATGCCGCGCACCCGGCCCTCGGCGTCGGTCAGCGGCGCCATCCGCGCCAGCCAGGCCTGCGCGCGGCCCTGGGGCGCGGTGCCCAGGTACGTCTGCACGTCCTCGCGCCGCCCGGTCAGGAGCACCCGGAGCATGTGCCCCTCAAGCTCCTCGTTCTGCGGCCGGCCGCCGATCTCCGAGATCCGCAGTCCGCGGATGTGCTCCTCCGGGAGGCCCATCGACTCGGCCATCACCGCGTTGACCCTGCGCAGCCGCAGCCGCTCGTCGAAGATCGCGGTCGCGCAGGGTGACTGGTCGAGGAACGTGGCGGAGAGGGAGTCGTCCTCCGTCACCAGGGTGCTGTTCTCCAGCGGGGTCACGACGAGCCAGTCGCTGCGGTTGCCCAGCTCGGGGCGCCGCCGGTGCGCGAGGATCCATACGCGCAGCGTGCGGCCGTCCTGGTGACGCAGCGCGAGCGTGCCGATCCAGCGGTTGTCGGCCGTCGGACGCCGCAGTGTCCCGGAGTCGGGCGCCAGCAACCTCGCGGCGGGCCGGCCCACGACATCGGCCGGCGCATGGCCGAGCAGGCGCCGGGCGCCCTCGTTCCACTCGACGACGATTCCGTCACCGTCGACGACGGCCCTTGCCGTGGGGGTCTCGTCGAACGGATAGTCCGGGCCGTCGCCCGATGTCTCGCTGTGGCTCCTCACATCGCCGCCACTCCCGTACGCGCACTCACGGTGAACAGGTGGATCACTTGCGTTCCAGGGTAGTGCTTCGGGGTCCTCCGCACACGGCGCGGCGGTTCCCGCACACGGGCACCGGCCTCCCCGTCGGGCCCTGCACGCCACCGTGGGAATCAGGCCGATGTGCCGGGACGGACAGAACGCGCTTACCGGAGCCTTGACGGACACATGTGTCGCGCTGTCAGAATCTGTTAGTCCGCGAGTAGTTGTGAGCAGATCTGGGCCCTTGGCGAAAGGGAAACCCGTGACGGTCACCCGCAGGTCTCTACTGATCGCAGGCACAGCCGCTCCGGTGGCCCTCTCCGGGACCTCCGACACCTGGGCCGCCGAGGAGGCCGCGCCCCGGGCCCGGATCGCTACGGGAGGGCGGTCGGTCCCGCTCCGGGACGGCTGGCGCTTCGCCCTCGTCGACCCGGTCGGCGCCACCGGCCCCACCGGCGAGTACGCCCGGGCCGCCGAGCCCGGCTACGACGACTCGCGATGGCGGCGGACATCGGTGCCGCACGACTGGAGCATCGAGCTGACCCCCACCACCGAGCACGGCACCAGCGGCGGCACCGGCTTCCTGCCGGGCGGCCTCGCCTGGTACCGGATCGCCTTCACGCTGCATCCCGCGTACGACGGACAACGGATGTCCGTGGAGTTCGACGGCGTGTACATGGACTCCTCCGTGTACTGCAACGGCGAACTCGTCGGGCAACACCCCTACGGCTATACGGGGTTCGCCCTCGACCTCACCGACCTGCTGCACACGGACGGCGTCACCTCCAACGTCATCGCGGTCCAGGTCAGGAACCAACTCCCCAGCAGCCGCTGGTACTCGGGGAGCGGCATCCACCGCGAGGCGCGCCTGATCGTCACCGAGCCGGTGCACGTCCAGCGCTGGGGCACCTGCGTGACGACCCCGGAGATCGACGGCGACCGCGCGCTCGTACGGGTGCGCACGAGCGTGGTGAACGCGTCCGGCAGGGCGAGACGGGTCGAGGTCGGATCCGCGGTCGTCGACCCCGACGGCCGCACGGTGGCCCGGCGGACGAGCACGATCGACGTCGGGGACACGGGCACCTCGGACCAGCAACTGACGGTCCGCGAACCACAGTTGTGGTCGTACGAGCATCCGCGCCGCTACACCCTGCACACCGAACTCCGTGTCGACGGCCGGGTCACCGACACCTACCGCACCCCGTTCGGCATCCGCCACGTCGTCTTCGACGCCGACGACGGAATGACCCTGAACGGCACCCACGTCAAACTCCGCGGCGTCAACCTCCACCACGACCTCGGCGCACTCGGCTCCGCCGTCAGCGCGGACGCCGTGGAACGCCAGCTGCGGATCATGCGAGGCATGGGCGTCAACGCCCTGCGCACCTCGCACAACCCGCCGGCACCCGAGGTGATCGAGGCCTGCGAACGGCTCGGCATCGTGATGATGGTCGAGGCCTTCGACTGCTGGCGGCGCGGCAAGAACCGCTACGACTACGGCCGGTTCTTCGACGAGTGGTCCGACCGGGACATCGCGGAGATGGTCCTGGCCGCCCGGAACTCGCCCGCCGTCGTCCTGTGGTCCATCGGGAACGAGATACCCGACTCGACCTCGACCGCCGGCCTCGCCATGGCGGACCGGCTCATCGACGACGTACGGCGACTCGATCCGACCCGGCCGATCGTCATCGGCTCCGACAAGTACCGGAGCCTGCCCGCCGTCGGCTCGCCGGCCGATCTGATGCTCGCCAAGATCGACGGACTCGGGCTCAACTACAACACCGCCGCCTCGGTCGACGCCCTGCACGCCCGCTATCCGCACCTGTTCCTCTTCGAGTCGGAGTCCTCGTCCGAGACCTCCACCCGGGGTGCGTACCAGGAGCCGCAGCACCTCAACACGGGCGAGAACCACACGCCGGGCAGGCGCGACACCTCCTCGTACGACAACAACCTCGCCTCCTGGACGATGAGCGGTGAGTACGGACTCAAGAAGGACCGGGACCGCAAGTGGTTCACGGGGGAGTTCCTGTGGTCGGGCATCGACTACATCGGGGAGCCCACGCCGTACGACGTGTTCCCGGTGAAGGCGTCCTTCTTCGGCGCGGTGGACACAGCCGGCTTCCCGAAGGACATGTACCACCTCTTCAAGAGCCAGTGGACCGACGAACCCATGGTCCATCTGCTCCCCATGAACTGGACGGACCACCGCGCCGGCGACACCGTGGAGGTCTGGGCCTACTCGAACGTCGACACGGTCGAGCTCTTCCTCGACGGAAAGTCGCTGGGAAGAAGGAAGTTCGACGAGAAGAAGACCACCGACGGCCGTACGTACCTGGAGACCACCGAGGCGACGGGCGACGACAAGACCGTCACCGGCGGGCCCTGGCCCGGGAGTTACACCAGCCCGAACGGCAGCGCGGGCAAGCTCCATCTCACCTGGAGGGTGCCGTTCGCACCGGGTGAGCTGAAGGCGGTGGCCAGGCGCGACGGCCGGACCGTGGCCACCGATGTGCTGCGTACCGCGGGCGAGCCGCACGCGCTGCGTCTCACCCCGGACCGCGAGTCCGTCGCCGCCGACGGCCGTTCGCTGTGCTTCGTCACCGCCGAGGTGATCGACGCCCGTGGTGTGGTGGTGCCGGGCGCCGACCACTCCATCGCCTTCGACGTGGACGGCGGATCACTGGCCGGGGTCGACAACGGACGCGAGGAGAGCGCCGAGCGCTACCAGGCGAGCACCCGCACGGCTTTCCACGGCATGGCGCTGGCGATCGTCCGCGCCGGCACCGAGCAAGGCAGGATCAGGCTGCGGGCCCGCTCGGCCGGACTGCGGACGGCCACCGTGAGCGTGCGCGCCACCGCCGCACGGCCGCAGGTCGTCACCCCGGCAGCCGAGTTCCCACCCGACCCGGGACCCGGCGCGCCCAACTACCCGATGGCGGACGCCAGTTACTCGGGCCGCCCGGACACCCTCCCCGCCGCCATGCTCGACGGCGACCCTGCCACCGGCTGGTCCAACGCGTTCTTCAAGGCGGCCACGGCGCTGCTGCCCGCCTTCGAAGGTGCCCGTGCGGAGGACTGGGTATCCGTCGAGTGGGGCCGGGCCCGTTCCTTCGACCGGATCGAGCTCTCCTTCACGGTCGACGCCACGCACTCCCTGCCCGCCACCGATCTGGAGGTCGCCTTCTGGGACGGTCACCGCTACCGGCCCGTGAAGGGGACTGAAGTCGACTGGGCCACCGCGTCCGACGCGCCGACAGCGATCACCTTCGACGCGGTACGCGGCAGCCGGCTCCGCGTCACCATGAGGAGCCGCCACCCCGGTGAGGCCCGGGGCGCCCTGCGGATCAGTCGCCTGGAGGTCCCGCCTCGCTGACCTGACGCTCCCCGGACCGCAGTTCGCCCGACCGCCGATCGCCGGACTCCGGTTCGCTCACCTCGTGGCCGCCGGTCCGATGCCCGCCGAGCCGATGTGCCTCCCGGTACTCCTCGGCCGTCGGCTTCGCCACCTGGGCGCCCTCGCCGTACAGCGCGCGCGAGAGCCGGACCCGCAGGTTCAGCGCCCGCCCGTTCGGGCCCGGCACGCCGTTCGCGTCCTTCGCCGGGCCGGGTTCCAGCGGCCGGGGCTGCTCGTGCCGGGTGAGGGTGTGCAGCTCGGCGGGGGAGAGGGGGCGGTGCAGCTCGACGTACTCGCCGTGCGGGAGCCGTTCGATCACGCCGGTCTCGCGGCCGTGCAACACCAGTTCCCTGTCCCGGCGTTGGAGGCCCAGGCAGATGCGCCGGGTCGCCACGAAGACCGCCACCGGGACGACGAACAGGGCGATCCGGACGGCCCAGGTGACCGTGTTGATGGACAGCTGGAAGCGGGTGGCCACGATGTCGTTGCCGCCGCCCGCGAGCAGGATGAGATAGACGCTGATCCACGCGGTGCCGACGGACGTACGGATCGGTCGGTTGCGGGGCCGGTCCAGGAGATGGTGCTCGCGTTTGTCGCCGGTGACCCAGGACTCCAGGAACGGATAGGCGCCGATGAAGACCAGCAGCAGGGGGAAGACCACGATCGGGATCAGCACCCCGAGGACCAGGGTGTGCCCGGCCGCGGTGATCTCCCACCCCGGCATGACGCGTACCAGCCCTTCCGCGAAGCCCAGGTACCAGTCCGGCTGGGCCCCCGTGGACACCTGGTCGGCGCGGTAGGGGCCGTACGACCAGACCGGGTTGATGGACGCGACCGCCGAGACGATCGCGATCACCCCGAACACCAGGAAGAAGAAACCGCCCGCCTTGGCCAGGTACACCGGCATGAACGGCGAGCCCACGACGTTCCGTTCGGTCTTTCCGGGCCCGGGGAACTGGGTGTGTTTGTGGTACACGACGAGGATCAGGTGCGCGACCACCAGGGCCGCCATGATCCCGGGGATCACCAGGATGTGCAGCGAGTAGAAGCGCGCGATGATGTCGTGCCCGGGGAACTCGCCGCCGAACAGGAAGAACGAGAGATACGTTCCGACGATCGGCACGGACAGGATGGCGCCGTCCACGAACCGCATCCCGGTGCCGGACAGCAGATCGTCGGGGAGCGAGTAGCCGAACAGCCCCTCGAAGAGCCCGAGGAGCAGCAGCGTCCAGCCGAACAGCCAGTTGACCTCACGGGGCCTGCGGAACGAGCCCGTGAAGAAGTGCCGCATCATGTGCATGAGCATCCCGGCGATGAAGACCAGCGCCGCCCAGTGGTGGATCTGCCGGATCAGCAGACCGCCCCGCACGTCGAAGCTGATGTCCAGCGTGGACGCGTACGCCTCCGACATGCGGATGCCGTTCAGCGGGACGTAACTGCCCTGGTAGGTCACCTCGTTCATCGACGGGTGGAAGAACAGGGTGAGGTAGACACCGGTCAGGATCAGGATGACGAAGCTGTAGAGGCAGATCTCCCCGAGCAGGAACGACCAGTGGTCCGGGAAGACCTTGCGCAGATACTTCCTGCCGAGGGTGTGGGTGCCGAGTCGGCCGTCGAACCAGTCGGCGACCCGCTGGCCGGAGGACGCCCCGGGCCCCCTCGACCCGGCGGCCGGTCGTTCGGTGGTGGTCACGCGTCCGCCTCCGTCCGGTTCCGGTCCCGCTGGTCCCGGCCCTGGCTCTCCGCGGGGCGTACGTGCGTGAGCTTGTCGGGGTTGGTGACCACGTAGACGCCGGACACCCGGTCGCCCTCCGGGGTGAGGTCCAGGACGATGACCGCGTACGGGGAGCCGCCCGCGAACAGCACCGCGGCGTCGTCGCCGTTGACCCGCCGGTAGCGGAGGTCCAGCTTCCGGCCGGCGCCCCGTGAGGCACCGGCGGTGAGGAGGCGGATGGCCTTGTCCCGTCCGTGCACCGGCCGAAGCCCCGCCGGCCGCCGCTTGCCGCCGCCGTCGGTCCACACCGTCACGTCCGGCGCGAGGATCTCCAGCAGTGCGCCGATGTCCCCGCCGAGCGCGGCCTCGACGAACCGCTCGGTCGCCTCCCTGCGCACCCGCGGATGCGCCTCGTACAGCGGACGGCGGGCGTGGACATGCTGGCGGGCCCGGTGCGCGAGCTGGCGCACCGCCGCGGGGCTGCGGTCGAGGACCTCCGCGATCTCGGTGTGGGCGTACCCGAACACCTCGTTGAGGACGAACACCGCCCGCTCCAGCGGGGTCAGCGACTCCAGCACGACGAGCATCGCCAGGGAGACCGACTCGGTACGCAGGGCGTGCTCGGCCGCGTCCGCCGGCGCCCCCTCGGCGGACGCGGCCACCAGCGGCTCGGGCAGCCACGGGCCGATGTACGTCTCACGGCGGCGGCTGATCACGGCCCGGCGCGTCAGCGCGTGGTTCACCGCGACGCGCACCAGGTACGCGCGCGGGTTCTCGATGCGCCGCTCCGGCGACCGGGCGCGGCTGCCGGACCAGGACAGCCAGGTGTCCTGCAGCACGTCCTCGGTGTCGGCGACGACGCCGAGCATGTTGTAGACGATCGCGAACAGCAGCTCGCGGTGCTCCATGAACTGCCGCGTCGCCGTGGACGGTTGCTCGGGCGTGACCGGTTGCCCGGTCGTGGGCAGTTGCTCGTGGGTCTCCGGTGCCGGACTTTCGGACATGCCTGTGCCTCCCGTAGCGCGCTCACCCATGCGAGGGCTCCGGGGGTCCGGGATGTGACAGCCCGCGGCGGAATGTGACACAGGTCTCAGGGTCGTGCGGCGCCGGGCGCTGTGAGAGGGCCGGGCGCAGGGGGGCGGGCGTGGCGGGAGGCCGGGTGCGGGGGAAGGCCGGGCGCGGCGGGAGGGTGGATCTCCGCGAGGCCGCCGACCGTCCGCCCTGCTTGCGGACCTGCGCCGCCGCGCAGTCCGACCCGCCCTCGGGGCCGCCGACCGAGGGCGGGAGATCGGGGTCGGCGGCCCGTTTCGCGCGTGGAGAGCCGCCATCCCGCGCGGGGCCTTCCGAGAAGGGCCGGTACCAGTGGACTACCGGACTTCCTCGCGCCGGAAGCGTGCGAGGGCCCCCGGCGCGTGCGCGCGCTTCACACGGGGCGCATGGCAACGAATACCATGTCGAAAACCGCGCGCCCGCAATGAGTTGACCGAGATGGACCGGACGAGTCGACCGAGAGCGGCACTGACTTTCTGTCAATGCGCGGATGTTGCTGAAGTGGCCCGAGCGCCTTGTTGGGCATGAACGTTATGTGCAAGGGTGAACTTCCTCGCACATGGCCAATGGCCAGGTCTGATTCACCGCTCGGGATTTCATCGTGCCGTCGGGCCCAAAAGGCTCGTGGCCGGCGGATGCCGCGTGGTCGACGTCCCGGCCGCTTTCCGTGCGCCAAGCCCGAAAGGTACGCACCAACAGGAGCTCCTTTTCGGCGGTCAGAACTCCTGTGTGCCACCTTGTGCCTTGGAAGGAAACCGCTCAGTGCACACCCCCCACCCGCCTCGTCCGCCATTTCCGCCTGGCTCCGGTGCCGCCCCCGGAGAATCCGACGAGAGCCTCGCCGCCCTCCTCAGGGCGCAGCCGGAGGGCGAACTCACCCACTCCGTCGCGCTGCTGCTCGCGCGACACTGGCAGCCGACACACGACTACGCGGTCATCTGCCTCGCCTCCTCGTCGAACGTCGCCTCGATGGTCACCGCGGCCGCCTTCCAGCAGGTGCTGGAACGCCTGAGGCGCGCCGGGTCCGCCGCCGCGCTGCGCCCCCAGCTCCTGGTGGCCGTACGGGACATCATCAAGGTGTGGTCCGCGGAGGACCGGATATCCGAGGTGCTTCCGGATCTCAGGAAACCGGCCGGCGGTCGCGGTATGCGTGTCACGAAGTCCATGACACCGGAAAATCGCAAGCTCGCGGAACGTTCTTTCCAGGCTCTCCCCGGACTCGCCCAGTGCGTGCTCTGGCACACCGAGGTCGAGGCCGAACACATATCCGTACCGGCCGGTCTGCTGGGCATGGACGCCGACAACGCGTCGGCGGCCCTTGAGCAGGCCCGCGAGAAATTCCGTGAAGGGTGTGTACGGGCCCATCGTGAACTCGCGCCGAACAAGGATTGCCGCTACTACAACCGTCTCCTGGACGTTCCGATTCGGCGTGGCGGCGCCCTCCTCCCCGATGTGCAGCAACATCTCCTGGCGTGCCGTTTCTGCCGTTATGCGGCCGAGCAGCTGAGCCATTTCGAGGGCGGTCTCGGCGGACTGCTCGCCGAAGGCGTGCTCGGCTGGGGCGCGCGTCGATATCTCGAATCGCGCCCGAGCCGGGGTCATTCGGGAGTCCGGACCGTCCGTCACAGCGGCAGACGTCCGGGCGGCGGCGGTCGTCCCCGTCTGCTGTCACCGCTCTCCGCCAGGCAGGGGCGGCATTCCTCCCCCGGCCCGCGGCACTCGAAGGCGGTCCTCACCGGAGCGGGCCTCGTGTCGGTGGCCCTGCTCGCGACCGGCCTGGTCGCGGGCCTCCGGTCGCAGGACGACGACGGCGCCGACCCCTCGGCCACCGCCGGGGCGTCCGCCGGTCTCAGCCCCGGCGGGCAGGCACCGCCCGCCAGGTCGTCGTCCCCGCCAGGCTCGGCGGGGCTCCCCGCCGGGCCCATCCGGACCCGGCTGCGCAACCTCGCCGCCGACCTCTGCCTCGACATCAAGGGCGGCCGGGCGACGGCCGGCGCCGGCGCCGAACTGGACGCGTGCTCGGCGGTGGGGACACAGAAGTGGTCGTACGAGAAGGACGGGCTTCTGCGCAGCGCCGCCGATCCCGAACTGTGCCTGGACTCCCATGTGGACGCCGGCGTGGTCGTCCTGGGCCGCTGCGCCGCCGCGTCCGCGAAGCGGGGCGACGATGTGCGCTACGACCTCACCGTGCAGGGCGAGTTGCTGCCGCGCTGGCAGGCGGGGCTCGCCGTCGCTCCCGCCGCCGACGAGGCTGAGGCGGATGTGGTGGTGAAGATCCGTGACCGTAGCGACGAACAGCGCTGGCTCACCGACGGCACCAAGGCGACTCCCGAGTCGCTGTCGATAGCGGGAACGGGCGCGCCGTCCGGCGAGCCGTCGGCCGATCCGTCCGCCGCCGACACGCGGATCGGCTCGGACGCCGAGTGCGCCGAGCCGACGTGCGCCACCGCGCCGGGGACGTCGGAACCGGGCGGACCGGACGACCGGAACGACCCGAACTACCGGAACGAACCGGCTGGACCGGATGAGTCGGCGGAGTCGGGCCCCGCCACGTCGAGTCCCCGCACCGAGTCGGTGCGCCGGGCCACGACGGTCGACGACTCCGGCCCGCCTCCCGCCGGACCGCTGCCCCTGCTGCTGGTGAAGTCGCTCACCGTCCTCGGTCTCTGACCGGCACGCTCCTCGCGAAGGCGAAGGCGGGGAGGAGGCGGGGGAGATGGGACAGGGAGGAGGAGGCGGAGGCGGAGACAGCGGGGGACGACTCGGCGGTCAGGCGGTCTCCTCCTCCAGGTCGTCGGCGCCGAGGTCCCCCGGCCCCGCATGCCCCGACAGGGCGAGGGTCAGGTCGAGTTCGGCGAGCAGACAGCGGATGACGTGCTCGACGCCGGCCTGGCCGTCGAGGCCGAGCCCGTAGGCGTACGGACGCCCGACGAGCACCGCCTCGGCGCCCAGCGCCAGTGCCTTGAAGATGTCGTCGCCCGTGCGGATCCCGCTGTCGAAGAAGACGGCCAGTCGGTCCCCGGCGGCTTCGACCACCCTGGGCAGCGCGTCGGCCGCGGCGACGGCGCCGGCCACCTGGCGTCCGCCGTGGTTGGAGACGACCACGCCGTCCATGCCGGCGTTGACGGCCCGCCGGGCGTCGTCGGGGTGCAGGACGCCCTTCAGGACGATGGGGCCGTCCCAGTTGTCCCGCAGGAACTCCAGGTCGGGCCAGGTCTTCGCGGGATCCGCGAACATCCCGACGAAGTGCATGACCGCCGCGTTCGGGTCCTCGTGGACCGGTTTGGCCAGACCCGCCTGGAACGCCGGGTCGGAGAAGTAGTTGGCGGTGCCCACGCCGTGCAGGAACGGCAGGTACGCCTGGTCCAGGTCGCGCGGCCGCCAGGCCAGCAGGGGCGTGTCCAGCGTGACGAACAGCGCGGTGAACCCGGACGCCTTCGCCCGGTCCAGGAAACTCCTCGTGACCTCGCGGTCCTTCGCCCAGTACAGCTGGAACCAGCGCTCCCCGTCGCCCATCGCCTCCGCGACCTGCTCCATCGGCGTACTGGACGCCGACGACAGGATGTACGGCACGCCCTGCGCGGCGGCTGCCCGGGCCGCCGCCGGTTCGGCGTCCGGATGCATGATCGACAGGACACCGACCGGCGCGAGCGCGAGGGGTGCGGGGAGCCGGCGGCCCAGTACCTCGACGGACAGGTCGCGTTCGTGGACGTCACGCAGCATGCGCGGCACGATCCGGCGCCGCTCCAGTGCGGCCCGGTTGGCGCGGGCCGTGCTGCCGTTGCCCGCGCTGCCCGCCACGTAGCCCACCGGGCCGGGCCCCAGCCGCTGCTCGGTCAGCTCCTCAAGCCGGGTCAGGTCGGTGGGCAGCCGGGGAACCGTTCCCGTCATCCCGTTCAGATAGATCTCGTACTGGAAGTCCGCCCAGTGCTTCGTCATCCGTACGTTCCGCCTCTCGCCCTGGATCCCGTCGTCGAGACCGTGCCGTCCTCGCCCGACCGATCCTGACGAGTCGGACAAGATCCGTCCAGCACGGGCGCGAACCTGACGCGCCGCACCGAAGGGGCGCCCCGAAAGGGCGTGGGGAACCGCGCGCTCGGCCACAACGCTCCCGCAGACAAATGACCGGCCCCGGCGGAGCGTCACGCCGGGAACGACACCCGTACCGCAACCAGCCGGCCCGTCGGGTCCAGGTCCGCCGAGACCGGGAACCAGCCGTCGCCCTGGCCGGTCATCGCGCACAGCACGTGTGCGCCGCCGACCTCCACGGTGCCGGCCTCCAGCGGGGAGGCGCGGACCGCGCGCATGATCTGCCAGTGGTGGGAGTGCGGGCGGAAGTCCACCATCAGCCGCCTGCGGAGATCCGCGTCCTTCCAGTCGAAGAGCGCGCCGGCCAGTCGCATCGCATCCGGCATCGGCAGGCCCTTCCAGCCCTTCACACCCTCCTCGCCGGGTTCGCCCAGGTCCGGAACCGCGAACTCGGCGGCGGCCTCGTCCTCGGCGGCTCCCCAGAACGCGACGTCGGCCAGCCCGTCGACGGGGTCCTCGTGTTGCCAGGCGTTCAGCGCGTCGGCGTCCCCGAAGAACAGCCGGGCCCAGTCGACGCGGATCTCCCCGAGTTCGACGGACTTGACGGCGGGGGAGGGGTCGACGGGGACCACGATGCCGTTGCCCGTCGCGAGCACCGGCAGCGGACGGTCCCGGGGCACTCCGCCGAGGGCCACGACCGGCACGCCGTGCATCAGGAAGCACCCTCCGCCCCGCTCCACGCACCGCCGCACCCGCTCCCGGTGCGGCACCCGCTCGGCACACGCTTCGAGTACGGCGTCGAGGCCGTGCTCCCGGCAGTGCAGGTCGAAGAGCTCGATCAGCCGCTCGACCCCGGACGCCGGGATGTCGTGGAGGGTGCGGCCGGGCTGCCGGTCGAAGGAGTGGGCCGCGCTGTCGGCGTCGGGGCCGGTGATCACGAAGTCGGTCGCCGCGCTCACATCGGCGGCGACCGCGGGTTCCTGGACGCCGAACGCTCCCGGGTCCACCAGCGCCGGTGAACCCTCCCCGCTCCACATGCCCAGATGACCGCCGTCGACGATCACCAACTCACCGGACGGACAGGTGATCTCGCCCAGTCCGTAGATCTCTCCCATGGCCGGGCAGTCTACGAAGACCGCGTTCCCGGACAGCCTGCCGACGCAGCAGCTGTCCGGTTTTCGCCGTCGGGGTCCGCGGGAGTTCTTCGAGGACGGGGCAGAGCGCCGTCGGCCGTCAGGAGCCGTCGGCCGCCATCGCCTTCGCGCTCGCCCCGGCGTCGGTCCCGCTTCCCGGCCCGGTGATCGGCGGTACCGGCACGTCGACGGTACGGACGAGCCGCGCACCCTCGGGCCCGTACGCCGCCCTCGGCTCGGGGAAGAACCACAGCAGCCCCAGGAACAGGACGGCCGCGACGGCCATCGAGATCGGCAGACCGATGTCGACCCCGCCGGCCAGATCGCCGAGCGGTCCCACGAACTGGCCGGGGATGTTCGTAAAGAGGACACCGAGCAGCGCGGAGACCCACCAGGCGGTCATGCCACGCCAGTTCCAGCCGTGCGCGAACCAGTAACGGCCACCGCGCTGGCGCCGGTTGAAGACCTGGAGCGCGTCGGGGTCGTACCAGCCGCGCCGGGTGAGGAAGCCCAGCATCATCACGACCATCCACGGCGTCGTACACGTGATGATCATCGTGGCGAACGTCGAGATGCTCTGGACGAGGTCGAAGCCGAAGCGGCCCACGAAGATGAACACGATGGACATCACGCCCACCAGCACCGTCGCCCGCACCCGGGACAGCCGGGGGAACACGGAGGAGAAGTCGAGCCCCGTGCCGTACAGCGCGGTCGTGCCCGTCGCCATGCCGCCGATCAGCGCGAGCAGACACACCGGCAGGAAGAACCAGCTCGGCGAGATGGCCAGCAGCCCGCCGACGAAGTTCGGGGCCTCGGGATCCACGTACTCCGGGGCCTTGGCGGCGATGATGCTCGCGGTCGCCAGGCCGAAGACGAACGGCAGCAGCGTCGCGATCTGCGACAGGAAGGCCGCCCCGACCACCCTGCGGCGCGGTGTGCTGGCCGGGATGTAGCGCGACCAGTCGCCGAGGAACGCGCCGAACGACACCGGGTTCGACAGCACGATCAGCGCGGAGCCGATGAACGACGGCCAGAACAGATCCCGCGTCGCCGCGTCGGCCGACGCCGTGAAGACTCCCGCGTACGAGGCGTCGAAGTCCCCGGCGAACGCCACCAGGCCGAGCAGGAACAGCAGGGTCGCCGCGGCCACCGCGATCTTGTTGACGAACAGCATGAAGCGGAACCCGTACACGCACACCGCGAGGACCAGGACGGCGAACAGCGCGTACGCGACGACGTACGACAGGTCGCTGCGCTCCAGGCCGAAGAGCCGGTGCGCGCCGCCGACCAGGGCGTCGCCCGAGCTCCACACCGAGATGGAGAAGAACGCGATCGCCGTGAGCAGCGACAGGAACGAGCCGACGACCCGGCCGTGCACGCCCAGGTGCGCGGAGGAGGAGACGGCGTTGTTCGTGCCGTTGACCGGTCCGAAGACCGCCATCGGGCACAGGATCAGCGCGCCCGCGACCACTCCGAGGACTGTCGCCGCGAGCCCCTGCCAGAAGGAGAGCCCGAAGAGGATGGGAAAGGCGCCCAGCACACAGGTGGAGAAGGTGTTGGCGCCGCCGAAGGCGAGCCGGAAGAGGTCGAGCGGACTCGCGCTGCGGTCCGCGTCGGGGATCCGCTCGACACCGTACGGCTCGACCTCGGTGAGCGACGGCGGTGGCGTGGCGGGGGAGTTCTGGGACAAGGAGGGGCTCCAGCGGAGGACCGGCCACGAAGGGCTGGGCGGGGGAGCGCGTGGTGACGCGACGGGCCGGACGGCGTGTCGCTGTCGCGAGGGTGCGCGCAGCGTGGGGAAGCCGTCCCTTGGTGCGGTGGTCTGCCGAAACTATGGGGCGGACCGAGAGCCGCACCAGTGGACGAACCATCCGTCTTCATGGTCCGCAATGGACGAATACTCCACCCGCTGGAGGCGGTGCCCGGTGCGGTCAGTTGTCGTCGGGGGTGGTGGCCGGCTTGTCCTCGGGGCTGGGGTCCGGTCCGTCGGGGCCCTGCGCGCGGACCCGCCGCACATGCTCCAACGAGTCCCGCAGCTCGGTGAGCCAGTCGTCCGTGTGGCGCTCGACGAGGCGTACGCACCAGGCGAGGGCGTCGCTGCGGCTGCGGGCGACACCGGCGGCGATCAGGGTGTCGAGCACCTGGCGCTGGGGCTGGCGCAGCCGGGTCATGACGGGTGCGGCGACATGGGTGAAGAGGGCGCGCTCGCCCCCGCACTCGACGCCCCACGAGACCTTCTTCCGGAAGCGGTGCTCGGCCTCTTGGGCCACGGCCACGCGGGCGTCACGGGTGCGCTCGCGGAACTCCTGGATCCGGGAGCCGACGGCGGCCTCCCGCTCGGCGTCCGAGAGACCCTCGGCGAGCCGGGGTTCGGGGATCCGGCCGACGACGGTGATCTCCTCACGGTCGACCGTGACCTCGCCGAGGCTCTCGAAGAGGTCGTCGGGCAGACGGCCGGCGAACCAGCCGCGCAATGTCTCGTGCTGTTCGGCTGTAATCATGTAATGACGATTACTCGCTTGCCCCCACGACGCAAGGGGGCGGCGCTCAGCCCCAAGCGGAATGTTTCAGGCCTATTGCTGAGCAGGGGATATCCGGCCAGCGGGCTCTCGGGGCGACCCGGCGCCCGCTCAGTTCCAAGGGTGACGTGTTCGATTTCCGTCACTTCGCGCCACTGATTCAATACGCAATGTTACTGAAACGCGTGGGGTCGACGTGTGTTTCCGCCGTGGACTCGGCAGACTCGCGCTCGCCGCACCGGCAACACCGATCCGGTGCGGCGATCAACCGAGCGGAAGGATGCACACAATGCCGAACACCGCGCGCTGGGCAGCGACGATCACCCTGACGGCCACCGCCGTCTGCGGTCCCCTTGCCGGGACCGCCCTCGCCGACCCTTCGCCGACCGCGCTCTACGCCCCCTCGTCCCTGGTGTTCACCACGGGCCACGGTGAGATCGCGGCCGAAGCCACACCTGAACGCGCGGTCACCCTGAACTGCGCGCCGACGGCCTCGGGGACACACCCGGCCGCGGCGGCCGCCTGCGGCGAACTGCGGGCTTCGGGCGGGGACTTCGACGCCCTGCCGACCAGATCCGAGGTCCTGTGCACCCGTGAGTACGATCCCGTCGTCGTCACGGTCGACGGTGTCTGGCAGGGCAAGCGGGTCTCCTACGAGCGCACCTTCTCCAACGAGTGCGTGAAGAACTCCTACGGGATGGCCGTCTTCACGTACTGAGGGGCCGGGGTCGCGCGGTCTTCCGAGTGCGTCGACGGAGGCCCGCAGATGCGGATGGGGAGTGCGAGTCCCGTCGCGGAGTGCCGCGCGACCTCGCAACAGGGGCCGGCGGAGACGGAGTGGGGCCGTCTCCGCCGGCCCTGGCGTCATTTCCGAACGCCGGAGCCGCTCGGAGCGGTGATGTTCCAGGCCCCGACCTCGCGATGTGCGGAGTCGTAGAGGGCCGACCCGTCACCGGGCCTCAGCTCGTAGTGCTGGAGGTTCCCGCCCCAGTAGCGCAGGATCCGCCCCAGCTCCTGGGCCGCGTTCCCGTCCCAGGCGGTGTCTCCCATGTCGACTTCGAGAGTGAACTTCATGCGGGCGCTCTCCACTTCGGAGGTTTCGGGGGTCCGTGTGTCTTCAATCGTTCCATTGAATTGCTTTGTGAGACTTGGACCGGCGAACGGCCTGTTCCAGCGGGTGTCGTACGGTGAAACCCTCAACAGCGGTAAGGGACGAGCGTGAGGAGACGGAGTGGGTGACCGGCTCCGGGCCGTCGATCTCGCGCGGGCGGCCGGTATCTCGACCCAGCAGGTCCGCAACTACGTGGAGACGGGCATGCTGCCGCCCGTGGAGCGCACGGAGAGCGGCTACCGCGTGTTCACGGACGTGCACGCGTACGCGCTCACGGCGGCCCGTTCGCTCGCCGCCGGGCACGGCTGGCCGACGGCCGGCGCGATCATGCGTGCGGTGCACGGCGACGATCTGGAGACCGCCCTCGCCGTACTCGACGCGAGCCATGCCGAACTCCACCGGGAGCGGCGCGAACTCGCCCAGGTCCTTGGCATGTTGGACACACTGGTCACGCTCGACACCCCGTCGACGCCGACGCCGACCTCGACGAATCGTGGTGGTCTGCGTATCGGTGAGGTGGCCGACGCCGTCGGCGTACGGACCCCCGTGCTGCGGCTGTGGGAGGCCCGCGGACTGCTGCGGCCCACGCGTGAGAAGTCCACCGGCTACCGCACCTACTCCGCGTCCGAGGTCCGGCTGGCCCGGATCGTCGCTCTCCTGCGGCGCGGCGAGCATCCCTTCACCGCCATCGGTTCGGTCCTGACCGAGCTGCGTACCGGCGGAAGCCCTGATCGTGTACGGGCCGAACTGGCCGGTCGTGAGCGTGAGTTGCGGCGCCGCAGCCTGACCCGGCTGCGAGGCTCGGCCGCGCTCGACGCCTATCTCGGACGCCTCGGGAGGACGGTTCCGTAGATCCCCCCGGCGGATTCACCCAGTCGCCAAGGTCGTCACGGTCGTGCGGCTCTTCGGCGGATCCGCTCAGCCGTTTCCCGGAGGGGGCCCGGGAGGAAGGTGAGGCAGGGGCGGGAAGCGGTCGAGGAGGCCGCAGGCGCGTAACAGGCGGTGGATACGGGACTGGTCGGAGACCAGGCGGAGGGCACCGCCCAGCTCTCTGGCCCGCCGCTCGGCCCGGCACAGCACCCGCAGGCCCGAGCAGTCGAAGAAGTCGACCCCGCGCAGGTCCACCACGACCTGGGGTGTCCCGTCCGCGGTCAGGGTGTCCAGGTGCTCGCTCAGGGCACCGGCCGTCGCCATGTCGATCTCGCCCAGCACTTCGACGACCGTGAACCCGGGGCCGGGGTGGCTGCGGGCGTACGGATTCGCCGGGGGCGGCCCGGCGGCATGGTCATGGGGTTGGGGTGGCATGTCGGCTCCACCTCGTACAGGGGCGGGCGTATTCGATCTCGGTTGCTACCCGTAACGCGCCGGAACCATCCATACCGTCCTCAATGCAAGATCTAGTTCACTCGACCTGGTGAATTTCAGCTATAGCGATTGACTTTTGGTCTTTATGTTTGCTCAACGCGCCCTGTTCACCCGTGTGTTGTGGACGTACAGTCGCCGTGCTGCCCCAGCCCCTGGCCGCACCACTTCTCGTACGACTGTCTGGCCAAGGAGGGTTGGCGGTGGGAACGCCGGTACGCGCTTCCTCGGACGGACCTGCGCTGCTCACCGAGCACGGGCTCATGGAGCCCGTTCGGGAGATGGAGTTCACGGCCCATTTCGCGCGGGCGGACGGGGAGTTCGCGGCCCAGGCGGCCGCCGTGGCGGTGACGCAGGTGATCGACGCCCCGCTGTCGTTCGTCTCCCCGGTCCTCGACGCGGGCTGCTCCGCGAGCCGATGCCTGCTGGCGCGCAGCGCCGCCGACACCTGCCGGATCGTTCTCACCGCGGATCCTTCGGGCATCACCGTCGCGGCCACCGACGACGTGGCGGTCTCGCTGGACGCGGGTGACCCGGCCGGTGCCAAGAACCTGCCGCTGCTCGCCGTCGTCGACGGACTGAACGTGCACCACGGCCCCGACGGACATGTCTGGGTCGTGTGGAAGGGATCGTGGCGCCGGACCGGCCCGACCCCGGGCGCCCCCGCGAAGTCCTGACCCGCCATCCCGTACCGGGCTGACCCCCGTGGTCTCGACATGCATCCCCTTCTGGGCCGGCCCGCGAGGTCCTGACGCGCCTGTCCACCGGCCGGGCCCGTGCGGTCTTGACGCACCCGCCCCCAGGCGGAGCCGTACATCCTTAATGCATATGATGCGCAAGTGCGTGACTACTGCATAAGAACGGCGACCCCCGACGACGTCGACGGCGCCCGCTCCGTGATGCTCGACACCGTGTACCGCGACTTCGGCACGGGCTACGTACCTCGCTGGCACCGGGACATCGTCGACCTCCACGGCACCTACCTCGCGCCCGTCCGCCACACCCTGCTGGTCGCGGTCGACCGGCGGGACGGCACGGTGGCCGCGACCGCCGCGCTCGACTCCCGCGGCCCGGCCCACCCGCCGAACCCGCGCCACCTGGCCGAGCGCTACCCCTCCGGCGAGACCGCCCAGCTGCGCCGGGTCTACGTCCGCCCCGAGGACCGCAGACAGGGCCTGGCCCGACAGCTCGTGTCGGGGCTGCTCGACTTCGCGGCGGCCGACGGCGGCTATCGCTCCGTCTATCTGCACACCGATCCGGCGGTGCCCGGAGCCGAGGCGTTCTGGCGTTCGCTGGGCAAGGCGGTCCACGACGAGCGCGAGGAACCCGGCGGGGGCCAGGGAATCGTGCACTTCGAAGTTCCCCTGCCCTGAAGGCGTACGTGCTCCTGCCCTGAAGGCGCGCCCCGTCCGCACAAGGCACCCCCGTCCTGAACGAAAGTGACCATGCCTCCTCTTCCCCGCCGTCGCAGGTTCGCCGCCGGACTGCTGCTCGCCCCCCTGCTCACCGGCTGCTTCGCCGCCGGCGGTGGCGGCGGGTCCTCCGACGGCCCGGAAGGCTCCCGGCTGAAGGTCGCGCTCGCCTTCCCGCCCGCCGAGAACTTCTCCCCGTACGGTGCCGACGCCACCCTCCTCACCAGGCTCGGTGTCACCGAGGGACTGACCCGCCTCGACGCCAACGGCGCCGCCGCCCCCGCGCTCGCCGAGTCGTGGACCCGCGAGAACGACCGCGGCTGGCTGTTCACCCTGCGGGACGCCGGCTTCCAGGACGGCACCGAGGTCACCCCGAAGGCCGTCGCCGCGGCCCTCACCCGTGCCGCGGGCGCCGACCCCGTGACCGCCGCCCTCTCGGGAGTCGAGCTCACCGCCGAAGCCGTGGACGGCGGCCGGGTACGGGTGAGCACCGCCGACCCCGACCCGGCCCTGCCGCTGCGCCTGTCCAGCCCCGGCCTGGTGATCCTCTCGCCCGGGGCGTACGCGAAGAAGGACGCGGTCAGCCCCGTCGGCACCGCCACCGGCCCCTTCGAACTCACCGAGGTCACCGGCACCACCGCGGCCACCCTCGACCGCTTCGACGACTACTGGGGCGGCCGCGCCCAGGCCTCCGGCGTCGACGCGAAGTTCATAGCCGACGGCACCGCCCGGACGAACGCGCTGCGCACCGGCGAGGCCGACATCGCCGAGGCCGTACCCGTCTCGCAGGCGGCCTCCCTCGACAAGGCGACCCGCCGCGAGACCGCCACCACCCGCACCACCAGCCTCCTGCTCAACACCAGGTCGGGCGCCTTCAAGAACGCGAGGACGCGGGCCGCCGCCCGTGCGGCGATCGACACCTCCGCCCTCGCCAAGGGCGTCTACGAGGGACACGCCGACTCCGGCGTCGGCGTCTACGGGCCCGCCCTGACCTGGGCGGCCGACAAGCGTGTGAAGCCGGCCGGCCGGGCCGCGGCGGGCGCCGCCGGGAAGACGCTCACCGTGGCCACGTACGACAACCGGCCCGAACTGCCCGAGGTCGCCCAGGTGCTGAGGCAGCAGCTGGAGAAGGCCGGGTTCACGGTGAGGCTGGAGGTGCGCGAGTACTCGCGGCTGGAGAGCGACGCGCTGGCCGGGAAGTTCGACGCGTTCGTGTCCGCCCGCAACACCATGCTCGACACCGGCGACCCCGTCTCCATCCTCGCCAGCGACTACACCTGCGAGGGCAGCTACAACCTGGCCCTCCTGTGCGACAAGAAGGTCGACAAGGCCGTCTCCGAGGCCGAGTCGATCAGTGACACCGCGAAGCGGCAGGACGCGGCGATGACCGCCGAGGCGGCGATCCTCGCTACGGACGCCGTCGTGCCGCTGGTCCACCAGCGGATCATCACGGGCGTCGGCGCCGAGGTCGGCGGGGTGCTCCTCGACCCGTACGAGCGAGGCCTCGTCGGCGTCGGCACCCGGCGCTGACGGGCGGACGGCTCACGTGCTCAAAGCCGCTCTCCGAGGCGGGGCGCCGGTGCTGCTCTGGCGCGCCGCCCTCGTCGCCGCCCTGCTGTGCGGCGTCGGGCTGCTGCCGTGGCTCTCGCGCACGGACCCGGCGCTCACCGTCCTCAGGGCGCGGTCCGCCGAGCGCACCGCGACCCCCGAGGTACTGGACGCGATCCGGGCGCAACTCGGCCTGGACGCCGGACCGGTGCGGCTGCTGGGCGACTGGCTCGGCGGCCTGCTGCACGGTGACGCGGGCCGCTCGTGGATCTCCGGCGCCGAGGTCACCCCGTCGGTCCTCCAGGCGCTCGGGGCCTCGCTGCTGCTGATGGGCGGGGCACTGGCCGTCGCCGCCGTCACGGCGGCCGGCGTGTGCGCGCGGACCCTGCGTCTCGGGGCCGGCCGACGACTCGACGAGCGGCGTACCGCGGGCAGCGGCTCGGCGCTCCTGGCCACCCTGCCCGACTTCCTGACCGCCTCGGTGCTCGCCTCCGTCGTCGGCGTGCGGCTCGGCTGGCTGCCCGCCCTCGGCTGGTACGGCCCCCGGTGGATGGTGCTGCCCGCCCTCTCGCTCGGCCTGCCCGCGGGCGCGCTGCTCGGGCGGATGCTCGACGACCTCCTGCCGGGCGCGTTCGCCGAACCGTGGGCGCCGGCCGCCGCCGCGCGCGGAGTCCGCGGCCGGACCGTCGCACGGCAGGCGCTGCGCCGCTGTGTGCCCGGACTGCTGCCCAACGTGGGGCTGTTCGTCGTCGGCTTGACCGGCGGCGCGGTCGCCGTGGAGCAGATCTTCGACATCCCGGGCCTCGGACGGCTCTCGCTCCAGGCCGCCGTGGCGCAGGACCTGCCCGTCCTCCAGGCCGGCACCCTGGCCCTCGTCGTGCTGGCGGCGGCCGTCGGCGGCCTCGCCCGTCTCGGCGCGCGCCTCCTGATCGGCCCGGCCCTGCGCGACGGCGCGCTGCCCTCACTGCACCGCCCGACACCGTCCCGCCCCACGCCACAGCCCCTGCTGTACGGGGGACTGCTGCTGGCCGTCATCGCGCTGGGCCTCGCCCGGGACCCGCTGGCCCTGGACACCACGGCCCGGCTCAGGGCCCCTTCCCGGGCGCACCCGTTCGGCACGGACGCGCTGGGGCGCGATGTACTGGCCCGGGTCGGCCACGGAGCACTGGACACCCTGGCCCTGGCCGCCGCCGTCAGCGCCGCCGCGCTGCTCCTCGGCGCGACCCTGGGGCTGCTGCCGCGGTTCTCCGGACCGCTCGCCGACACGGTCAACGCCGTACCGCCGGTCCTCGCCGCACTCCTGGTCACCGCGGTCGCGGGCAGCGGTCCCGCCACCCCGGCCCTCGCGGTCACCGCCGTCGCCTGGGCGCCCCTCGCCGCCCACACCTCGGCCCTGCTCCGGCAGGAGCGGGCCACCACGCACCTCGCGGCGACCCGGGGCCTCGGCGCCACCTCGCTCCAACTGCTCCGCCACGACCTCCTCCCGGCCGTCCTGCCCCCCGTCCTGCGCCACGCGCTGCTGCGCCTGCCCGGGGTGGCCCTGTCCCTCGCGGCCCTCGGCTTCCTCGGCCTCGGCGCGCAGCCGCCGTCCCCGGAGTGGGGCCTGCTCCTCGCCGAGAACCAGCCGTACGCGGAACGGGCACCCTGGGCGTCACTGGCACCGGCCGCCGCGCTCGCCCTCCTGGGGGCCGTCGCGGTCACGGCCGGTGGCGGGGTCCGGTGGCCCCGGGCCCCGCGCGTACCGCGCCGCCATGTCTGAGCCGCAACCTCCACCGCCTCCGCGGGACCTGGGCGGCGGCGCCACCGACGCGGGCCACCCTCCACGGAGAACCCGCTCCCTCCGTTCCCGCTCCCTCCGCACCTTCACCTCCCTCTCACCGCTGCTGCGCCTGCTCGTCCTCACCCAGCTCGCCTTCAACATCGGCTTCTTCGCGGTCCTGCCCTTCCTCGCCGAACACCTGGGCACGGCGATCGGCATGGCGGGCTGGCTGGTCGGCCTCGTCCTGGGCCTGCGGACCTTCAGCCAGCAGGGGCTGTTCGTGGTGGGCGGCGCGCTGGCGGACCGGTACGGGGTGCGTCCCGTGGTGCTCGCCGGATGCGTCCTGCGGATCGCCGGCTTCGGCTGGCTCGGCTACGCGCGGACCACCTGGACGGTCGTCGCGGCCGTACTGCTGATCGGTTTCGCCGCCGCGCTGTTCTCACCCGCGGTCGAGTCCGAGGTGGCCCGGCAGGCGGTGTGCAGGGAGGGGGCGGGGGAGGGTCCGCGGACGCACGTGCTGGCGCTGTTCACGGTGGCGGGCCAGGCCGGCGCGTTCCTCGGCCCGTTCATCGGGGCACTGCTGCTTGCCGTGGACTTCCGCGCGGTCTGCCTCGCCGGGGCGGGCGTCTTCGTGCTCGTCCTGGCGGGACACGCGTGGCTACTGCCGCAACGCATCCCCGGCAGGGCACACGTACGTTCCCGTGGCGGGCTCCGGCGCCTGCTGCGCATCCGGCGCTTCCTCGCCCTGTGCTGCGCGTACGGCGCCTATCTGCTGGCGTACAACCAGCTGTACCAGCTGCTGCCCGTCGAGGTGGAGCGCGCGGCGGGCTCACAGGCGCCGCTGGCCTGGCTGTTCGCGCTCTCCTCGCTGCTGGTCGTGACGGCCCAGCTGCCCGTCACACGCTGGGCGGGCGACCGGCTCGACCTGCGCCGGTCCATGGCGACGGGGCTGCTGCTCATCTCGGCCGGGTTCGCGGTCGTGGCCGCGGCCCGGCCCGCCGGATGGACGGGAACCGTGGGGCTCCTGCCCGTGGCCGGTTACGTCGTCCTGCTCACCCTGGGGCAGATGCTGGTCGCACCCGCGGCCCGCGCCTGGGTCCCCGACCTGGCCGAGAGCGGCAGACTGGGTCTTTACACGGGCGCCCTCTCCTCGGTCTCCGGCCTCATGGTCCTGATCGGCAGCGCGGCGACCGGCTCCCTCCTGGACACGACCTTGCCACCGGCCGTTCCCTGGCTGCTCCTGGCAACGATCGCGGCAACAGCGACAGTGCTCCTACCCCGCCGACCAGACGCAGAAGCCGGGGCGAAGCCCCGCTCTTGAGGGGCGCGGGGAACGGCGCGCTCAGCCTGGACGCGGCTGAAGCGAACAGCTGGGGTGCAGCCCGGCTGGGTAGGGGCGGGGGACCGGCGCACCCAGCCCCCACGCCGCCGCCCAGCCGCCCACACCGCCCCGCCCTCCCCGAAGGGGGCGGCAAAGAGGGGCCGCCGTCTCCCTGAAGACGGCGGCCCCTCAGTTCGGGTGGCTCACATGTGGACGACAGGCGCCGCGTCAGGATCCTGCTCCGGAACCCCGGGCCGGAACAGCAGGAACGTGATCAGCGCACCGGCGGCGAAGAACCCGGCCGACCACCAGAACGCGGTGGTGTAGCTCTCGATCGAGGACTGCGCCCGGACCAGCGGATCGGTCGCGTCCCTGCCGACCAGGAAGCTGGCCGCGGCACTCGCGGCGAGCGTGTTCAGGAGCGCGGTACCGATGGAACCACCCACCTGCTGCATGGTGTTGACGGTGGCCGAGGCGACCCCCGCGTCCTCCGCGGCGACCCCACTCGTGGCCAGGGCCATCGCGGGCGGCATCACGATGCCGAGTCCGGCGCCCATCACGAGCAGCGGCGGCAGAACGGCGGTCGAGAAGGCGGAGTCGACGTCGATCGCGGTCAGCCAGACCATCGCGACCGTGGCGAGCGCGAAGCCCGCCGGAATGACGGTCTTCGGGCCGATACGCGGGACCAGGATCGTCGTGGACACCTGGGCCATGACCATCAGGGCGGCCATCATCGGCAGGAAGGCCACACCGGTCCTGGTCGGGCTGAAGCCCAGGTTCAGCTGCAGGTAGTAGGTGAGGAAGAGGAAGACACCGAACATGCCCGCACCGGTCACCAGGACGGCGATGAAGGAGGCCGCACGGGTGCGGTCAAGCAGCACGCGCATCGGCAGCAGCGGGTGCGCGGCACGGGTCTGCCACCAGCCGAACACCGCCAGGAGCACACCGCCCGCCACCAGGAAGCCCCAGGTCAGCGGGGAGCCCCAGTCGTGCGTCTCGGCGTTGGAGAAGCCGTACACCACGGAGAAGAGACCGGCGGAGACCAGCAGCGCGCCCGGCAGGTCCAGCTTGGAGTTCGCGGCGTCACGGTGGTTGTTCAGCAGCACCCAGCCACCCGCGAAGGCGGCGACGGCGAAGACGACGTTGACGTACAGGGTCCAGCGCCAGTCCAGCGCGTCCGTCAGTACACCGCCGAGCAGCAGCCCGAGCGCGCCACCGGCACCGGCGATGGCGCCGTACACGCTGAACGCCTTGGCGCGTTCCTTGGCGTCGGTGAACGTCGTGTTCAGCAGGGAGAGCGCGGCGGGCGCGAGGAGGGCGCCGAAGACACCCTGGAGGGCGCGGGCGACGACCAGCATCCCGAAGCTGTTGGCCGCGCCGCCGAGCACGGAGGCTCCGGCGAATCCGGCGACACCGATGAGGAAGGCGGGCTTGCGCCCGAAGAGGTCGGCGATGCGGCCGCCCAGCAGGAGCAGTGAGGCGAAGGCCAGCGCGTACGCGGTGACGATCCACTGGCGGTTGCCGTCGGTGAAGCCGAGGTCGGCCTGCGCGGACGGCAGCGCGATGTTCACGATGGTCGCGTCCAGCACCACCATCAGCTGCGCTATGCCGATGATCGCGAGGATCCACCACCGGTTCGCGGGGCGCGCCGCGCCGGGTGCGTCCTGGGCGCCCTTGCGGGCGTCCTCGGACAGGGTCTGTGTCTTGGACATGGGAGGACTCCAGGGAAAGTTCGCTCGGCACTGGATGCACGTAAACGAAACTGTTTCGTACTCTTCGAGGCTAGACCACTTTCATCGAAACGACAAAGTTTCGCTAGCGAGACGGACGTCACATGCCCGGCGGTCAACCCGGACGGCCGGTCCCGAGTCCTACCGCATCTGCCGGCGCACCAGCTCGTGCAGTCGGCCGCCCGTGTCCGCGAGCAGCTGCGCGGGCGAGCCCTGCTGGGCGATCCGGCCGTCCTCCATCACGATGACGCGGTCCGCGTCCATGACGGTGGACAGCCGGTGCGCGATCACCACGCGGGTGGCGTTGAGCGCGCGGGTGCTCTCGATGACCGTGCGCTGGGTCTCGTTGTCGAGGGCGCTGGTCGCCTCGTCGAAGAAGAGGATGCGCGGGCGGCGGATCAGGGCCTGGGCGATCATCAGACGCTGCCGCTGACCGCCGGAGACCGCGCCGCTGCCGGAGATGAGCGTGTGCAGCCCCATCGGCATGCGCCTGATGTCGTCGGCGAGCCCCGCCATCTCCGCGGCGGCCATCGCCTCCTCGGGCGTGTAGGGCTCCGTGCCGCAGATGACGTCCAGGATCGAACCGGTGAACGGCTGGGCGTGCTGGAGCACCACACCGCACTGGCGGCGCACGGCGGACTGGTCGAGCGCGGCCAGGTCCTGGCCGTCGTACAGCACACTGCCGGTGACCGGCTTGTCGAAGCCGATGAGCAGCCGCAGCAGCGTGGACTTGCCGCAGCCGCTCGGGCCGACGACCGCCACGAACTCGCCGGGCCGGATCGCGAAGGACAGGTCGTCGAGGACCAGCGGCCCGTCGTCGGTGTACCGGAACGACAGCTTCTTCGCCTCGATGGCACCGGACAGCTCGGCGGGGCGCGTGCTCGCCACCCGCACCTCCGGCTCCGCGTCGAGAACCGGCTTGATCTCCTCGAACATCGGCAGCGCGGCGACCATCGACACGGCGGAACCCGTCAGCTGGGTGACCGAGGTCAGCAGCATGGTCATCGAGGTGTTGAAGGTCAGGAAGGCGGCGGCCGACAGCGATCCGCGCGCCGGTCCCGCCAGCAGCATGAACATGATGAGCGAGCAGAACGGCAGATAGACGGAGCCCAGGACGGTCGTGAGGTTCTTGATCCGGCCCACCCGCTGCTGGAGCTCACGGCTGCGCGCGAACTCGCCCGCCCAGGCCGCGTACGCGTAGTTCTCCGCCGCCGCGACCCGCAGCTTCGGCAGGCCGCGCAGGGTCTGGAACGCCTGGTTGTTGAGCTTGTTGCTCAGCACGATCAGCCGACGCTGCCAGCGCACCTGCCACAGGCCGAGCCCGAGGAACACCCCGGCGATCACCACCAGCATGCCGATCGCGGCGAGCGCCATCGGAACGCTGAACCAGAACAGCAGCGCGAGGTTCATCGCGCCCACCGTGACCGACTGGACCACCACCGGGCCCAGGCCCGCCATCATGCGACGGATGGCGCTGATCCCCATGGCCGCGCTGGCCAGTTCGCCGGTGGAGCGCGAGGTGAAGAACTTCGTGGGCAGCCGCAGCAGCCGGTCCCACACGGCCGGCTGGAGCGTGGCCTCGATCCGGCCCTCGAGGCGCAGCATGGTGAGGTTCTGCATCAGCGTGAAAGCCGCCGACACCACACCGGCGATCATGATGGCCAGGCAGATCTGGACGATCAGGCTCTCCTGGGCCTTCGGTACGAACTCGCCCAGCACCTTCCCCGTCGCGATCGGCACCAGCGCGCCGAGCGCCACCGTCACCAGACCGCTGAGCGCGAGGTTGCGCATGTCCGAGCCGGTGCCCTGGAGACTGAACCGCAAGAGCCGCAGCGGGGTCAGCCCGCGCTCGGGCAGCGGCCGGTAGAACATCACCGCGCGCGGCTCGAACTCCGCCGCGTTGGCCTTCTCGACCGGTGTCTCCCGGCCGCTCGACGGATGCACCGCCACATATCCGCCGCGCCGCCACAGCAGGGCGGCCGGCGCCCCCGAGGCGACCCGGTGCCCGACCAGAGGTCCGACGTCGTCGTGCCACCAGCGCCCGTCGAGACGTACGGCACGGGCCCGGACCCGGGAGGCGAGCGCGATCCGCTCCACCGGGTCGAGGCGGTCGCTCTCCGTGCCGCCCTTCGCGGGGTCCGCGAGGGTGATCCCGGCCGCGCGGGCGACGAGCCGGCAGGCCGCGTACGTGGCATCGGCGTCGGCCGCGCCCGGACCCGGGCCCGAGCGCTTGGAGATGGAGGCGATCAGCGTACGGTCGGCCTGCGCGCGGACCGCCTCGCCCGCTTTGATGCCCGCGGCCGTCCGGGTCTCGTGGGTGCGTTCCAGCTGTTCGATCCAGCGGTCGAGCGTGGCCAGCAGGCGGTACTGCTGGTCGACCATCGTCTGCCACAGCGCCGGGTCCACCAGCAGGTCCGCCGCGGCCTCGGCGCCGTACAGGGAGCCGTACTGCACACTGCCGGGCGGCACCTGCGTCCACAGGATGTCCTCGTCGGTCAGGGCCGCGCCGCGCTCGGTGGCGAGCGGCGCCTCGAAGAGGATGGCGAGGCCCCGGCCGACGCCGAGGGAGAGGGCGTACTCCAGGGGGCTGGTCGACGGGGGCACGTACTGGGGGGTGCCGTACGCGTCGTAGGTCCAGGTCTCGGTCTGAGGGGGCTGATACAGCTCGCGCAGTTCGACGCGGCGCAGGACGCACTCGCGCAGCGGCCTGCCGACGAGCGTGTGCTGGGGTCCGGCGACCGGGCCGAGCAGCAGTGAACCCGCTTCGAGACGGCCGAGGTGGTGCCAGTGGCCCTGCTGGGCCGCGTCGACGGCGAAGAGGTCCATGGCCCCGGCCGCGACGAGCCACAGGACGTGCGGCCCTTCGAGGCCCAGGCGCGTGAGGCCCGAGCCGTCGACCGGGCTGCCCATGCCGCCGAGCGCGCCCAGCACGTAATCGCCCTCGGCGACGGGCTGTTGCGGCTGCGGGTACTCGTTCTGCTGGTACTGGTTCTGCTGGTACTCGTTCTGCGGGTACGCGGACGTCATCTCATCGCTCCCTGACCAGCTCGGCGTACGCGCCGCCCGCCGCCACCAGGGCGTCGTGACGCCCGCGTTCCACGATCGTGCCGTGCTGGAGCACCACGATCTCGTCGCTGTCGCGCACGGTGCTGAGCCGGTGCGCGATGACCACGCAGGCACAGCCGCGCTTGCGCAGGTTGTCCATCACCAACTGCTCGGTCTCCGCGTCCAGCGCGCTCGTCACCTCGTCGAGCACCAGGATGCTCGGCCTGCGCACCAACGCCCGCGCGATCTCAAGGCGTTGGCGCTGACCGCCGGAGAAGTTGCGGCCGTCCTGCTCGACCCGGCTCTGGAGGCCGCCCGGGCGGCGCATCACCACGTCGTACAGCGCCGCGTCCCGCAGCGCGGCGACCACCGCCTCGTCCGGGACCGACGGGTCCCACAGGGCGATGTTGTCGCGGACCGTGCCCTCGAAGAGGAACACGTCCTGGTCGACGAAGGACACCGAGGACGCGAGCGCGCCCCGCGGAATGTCATCGAGCCACTGCCCGTCGATACGGATCACGCCCTCCCAGGGCGCGTACAGGCCCGAGATCAGCCTGGACACCGTGGACTTGCCGCTGCCGGAACCGCCGACGAGGGCCACCTGCTGCCCCGGCCCGACCGACAGCGAGAACCCGGACAGCAGCGGCTTGTCCAGCGGGCTGTAGCCGAAGGTGATGTTCTCCAGCTCGACATGCCCCTGCAGCCTGCGGGTGCTGTCGCTCGCGCCGCGCCGCGAGTAGAGCGGGTCCGCGGCGAAGTTCTCCACGTCCTTCAGCCGGGCCACGTCGGCCGCGAAGTCCTGGATACGGCCGGCGACACCGTTGAGGCGGGTGATCGGCGCGGTGAAGCGGGTCACCAGCGCCTGGAACGCGACGAGCAGACCGACTGATATGTGCCCCTCCACGGCCCGCATACCGCCGATCCACAGGATCAGGGCGCTGTTGAGCGTCGCCAGGGTCGGTGCCACGACACCCAGCCAGGCGCTCGGCACCCCGAGGCGCTGCTGCTCCTCCAGCGTGGTGGCGTGCTGCCCCGCCCACTTGCGGAAGTAGGCGTCCTCGCCGCCGGTCGCCTTCATCGTCTCGATCAACTGCAGGCCGGTGTACGCCGTGTTGGTCAGCCGCGCGTTGTCGGCGCGCAGCTTCGCCGTACGGGTCGCGCGCAGCCGGATCACCACCCGCATCGCCACCACGTTGAGCAGGGCTACCCCGATGCCCACAGCTGTGAGCTGCGGATCGTAGGTGTAGAGCAGCACGGCGTAGAGGACCACGACGACCGCGTCCACGCCCGCCGCCGCGAGGTCCCGGGCCAGCGTCTCGGCCACCGCGTCGTTGGACTGCAGCCGCTGCACCAGGTCGGCAGGGCTGCGCTGGGAGAAGAAGGTGACCGGCAGACGCAGCAGGTGCCGGAGGAACTTGGCGCTGCTGAGCGTCGAGGAGATGAGCCGGCCGCGCAGCAGGTTCGCCTGCTGCAGCCAGGTCAGCACCACCGTCAGCAGCACACTCGCGCCCATGGAGGCGAACAGCACCCCGAGCAGCGAGGTCTGCCCGCCGATCAGGAACATGTCGATGTAGGTGCGGCTGAGCGCGGGCACGGCCGCGCCGACCGCCACCAGCAGCAGGCTGGCCAGCACGGCCGCGGGCATGGTGCCCGAGGTGCCGCGCAGCCGGGCCGGCATGGCGCCCATGACACCCGGCTTGCGGCCGCCCTTCTCGAAGTCCGGACCCGGTTCCAGGACGAGCACGACGCCGGTGAAGCTGGTGTCGAAGTCCTCCATGGGGACGAAACGACGGCCCTTGCCGGGGTCGTTGATGTGCACCCCGCGCCGGCCGAGGCGGCGCCCCGTCCCGTCGAAGACGACGTAGTGGTTGAACTCCCAGAACAGGATCGCCGGGGCGTGCACCTCGGCGAGCGCCGCCGTGTCCATCTGCATGCCCTTGGCCGTCAGGCCGTAACTGCGGGCCGCCTTCAGCAGGTTGCTGGCCCGCGAGCCGTCGCGCGAGACACCGCAGGCGATACGCAGTTCCTCCAGCGGGACGTGCCGCCCGTGGTGACCGAGGACCATCGCGAGGGAGGCGGCGCCGCACTCCACGGCTTCCATCTGCAGGACGGTGGGCGTACGGACCCGTCCGCCCCGGCCCTTGGGGACCTTGCGCTCGGGCGGCGCGGCGCGGCGGCGGCCCCGTACGGGCGGCGGCAGTTCGGTTCCCGTGGTGTGCGTGGGGGACGAGGTGTCCTGGGGTGCGGTCACGGCAGCAGCCAATCGATCGGGCGCTGGTCGTCCAGGCGGATCGAGCCGGAGGCCATGACCATGGAGTCGAGCCGGAACGGCGGTCCCTCGACGGACGACCACTTGTAGCCGGACTTCGTGCCGGACGACCGGTCGAGCCGGACGAGGACGGCCACCGGCCTGCCCTTCTCGGTGAACTGCTCGGCCAGCCGGCTGTCACCGAGGAAGGCGGCGATCTGCTGGGACGACTGCGCCGTCCGGTCCACCGACTTCACATGGCCGCGCAGCACCCCGTACTCCTGGGTGGGCACGGACTGGACGGTCAGGTCGACGGCGGCGTCCGTGGGGATCGCGGCGGCGTTCTCGGCGGGCACGTAGACGGTCGCGTAGAGCGGGTCGTCGGTGTCGGCGACCTTCTCGACGGCGGCGACGTTCGCGCCGGTGCTGATGATCGCGCCGATCGTCGCGGCGAGCCCGGAGACCCGGCCGGCGGCGACGCTGCGTACGACCGTCTCGCCCTTCGCCGTACGGACCTTGAGCACGGGGGCGTTCGCCTTGATCCGGCGGCCCTGCTCGGTGAGGACCGCGGTGACCTGGCCGGAGACGGGGCTCTGCAGGAGGTAACTGCCCTGCCCGTGCGTGAGGACCGCGGGCGCGCTCACCGTGGACGTCACGGAGCCGGTCACGGCCCAGACCGACGCGGCCGCCATGACGACGACCGTCACGGACAGCACGAGCCAGCCCTGGGGGCGGGCGAACCGCACCGGCAGGTCGAGCTCCTCCGGTGACTGCAGTTTGGCGAGGGCCTGTTGGCGGAACTGCACGGGACTTCCCTCACCTGCGAGGAACTGGCTGACACGGAACCCGTGAGTCCCGGAACCGGGGAATGGTTCCGGGACTCACGGCACGCTAGGCGATCACAGAAGTGATCAGAGACCGGCGACCAGGCCGGTGACCGGGGCGGTGTTCAGGCCGGTCACGCCCTCGACGGTGCCCACGGCGGTGTCGACCAGGCCGGAGACCGGGGCGATGCCGTTCACGGCACCGGTGACGGTGCTGAGGGCGTTCAGCGCGAGGCCGCCCGAGACGTTGTCGAGGTCGGCGTCGGAGATCTCGGCGGTCTGGACCTGGGGGGTGGAGTTCATGATGAACTTCCCTTCCTATTGATATTCACAAGGGGGGAGCGGCCCCCTCTGGGGACAGATGGTCGGCCGCGACCACGAGCGCCCGGATCCCGTTACCGGAATCCGATGAGCGGCCCCCGCGGTGCAATGGATCAAAGCACGCCGCCGTGTCGCGTATCCAATCAACGGGCCATGTGATCTGGGCATTTGAGAGCCGCATCGGTTCAACCGTGCAGGCCTGCGCACCGCGCGGTGGCGACTTCTTCACATGCCCCCGGGGTCATTCACATCTCGGCAACACGCGGTGGAACCTGAATCGGGCACACCTCGCCAATGACGCGGCACGCGACGATCCGTTGTGCGGATTCGTCGCGTGCCGTGACTCGGGTGCGTATTCGATGTGCAGATTTCCTGAAGCCGGGATTCCGCTACGACAGGTGAACGATCTGTCACCGCGCGGTGGCGGAGTGCGAGCGGACGGCCGTCATCCGAGCTTCTTGAGGAGCTCGGCCGCGAGGGGCGCGGAGGAGGCGGGGTTCTGGCCGGTGACGAGGTTGCGGTCGACGACCACGTACGGGGCCCACGGCTCGCCCTCCTGGAAGTCGGCGCCGATCTCCACCAGGCGGTCCTGGAGCAGCCACTTGGCCTTGTCGGCGAACCCCGCCTGGGTCTCCTCGATGTTGGTGAACCCGGTCAGCCGGTAGCCGGCGAAGGCGTTGCCGCCGTCCTCCCTGGTGGCGGCCAGCAGCGCGGACGGAGCGTGGCAGACGACCCCGAGCGGTTTGCCGGACTCCAGGGCGCGGACGAGGAGCCGGCCCGAGTCGGCGTCGACCGCGAGATCCTCCATGGGCCCGTGCCCGCCCGGGTAGTAGACGGCCGTGTACGCGTCGAGGTCCACGTCCGTCAGCGGGATCGGACGGTGCAGCTCGTCGAACGAGGCGAGGGCGGCGGCGACCTTGTCGGCGCCCTCCTGTCCGCCGTTGAGCTCCGGGGCGAGGCTTCCCTTGTCCAGGGTCGGCGTGACGCCGCCCGGGGTGGCCACGACGATCTCGTGCCCCGCGGCCTTGAAGGCCTCGTACGGGGCGACGGCCTCTTCCGCCCAGAATCCGGTCGGGTGCTTCGTGCCGTCCGCGAGAGTCCAGGAATCGGCACCTGTCACTACGAAAAGAATCTTCGACATGTCTCGAAGGTAGGCCGACGGGACACGGAGTTCCAATGGGGATCAATGGGGAAATCCACCGGGGGTGTCGGATTTCCCGTGGCATCACGGAAACAGGCACTGATGGGTCAATGCGGTCCGAGAGCCATGTGGCCGTATTCCGGTCGCTTTCGCCCGACGCGATCTCTTGGGCTTTTTTCGGTTTTTCCCGCGTTCTCGCGGTCGTCTTCTCGCGGCCGTAGTGATGTCCGCGGAAGCCGTGGGCCTGCCGGATTTCGTGACGACCGCCCCGATCCGGTCCCGGGTCCGCGAGCGACCCGTGCCGTCGGCGTCGCGACCACCGTCACCGTGTCGGCCGCAGCCATCAGGACCCGACCTGACAGCGAGCCACCCGCACGGGCCGGTCGTCCGATCCGCATCGGCGGTGGTCAGCGTCGTGCGGCCGTCGCTCCCCGCCGTCCAGGGCCGTACCCGCGCCGTGGCCGATTCGTGCTTTCGCAAAGGAAGTTGAGAAAGAACGTTGAACACCCCAGGCGCCGCTTGCGTATCAACAGCCATCCAGGCGCCCGCAGTCAGCCGCCAGTCGGCGGCTCGGACCCCCCAGTCCCCAGGAGGTCATGAAGTTGAGTCACAAGCGGATACCCAAGCGCAAGGCCGTCATAGCCGCAGGCGGTGTGGTCGCGCTCGGCGCGGCGGCACTCATCCTGCCCAACGCCATGGCGTCCCAGACCGACGCGACGGAAGGTGCCGCCCCCAGAACGCTGAAGGCCGCGGACGCGTCTGACCTCGCCTCTCAACTGGCCGAACTGCTCGGTGAAGACTATGCCGGTGGGTACTACGACTCCGGCAAGCAGCAGCTCATCATCAACGTCGTGGGCGACAACAACAACATCATCCTGGCGGAGAAGAAGGGCGCGGTCGTCCGGCAGGTCGAGAACAGCACCGCCGAACTCAAGACGGCGTCGCAGACGCTGAAGGCCGACGCGACCATCCCCGGCACCTCCTGGGCCGTCGACCCCCGGACGAACAAGATCCAGGTCACCGCCGACAGCACCGTCACAGGTGCGAAGTGGGACCAGCTGGAGTCGACCGTCCAGACCCTCGGCGCGGGCGTCGCGACCATCAAGAAGTCCGCCGGTGAGTTCAAGACCTTCGTCGAGGGCGGCGACGCCATCTTCGGCGGTGGCGCGCGCTGCTCGCTCGGGTTCAACGTCGTCGCCGACGACGGCAGCCCCGCCTTCCTGACCGCGGGCCACTGCGGTGTCGCCGCCGCCGAGTGGTCGGACGCGCAGGACGGCGCCCCGATCGGCACGGTCGAGACCGCCACCTTCCCCGGCGCCGGTGACTTCGCCCTGGTCAAGTACGACGACCCGGCGACCGTGGCGCCCAGCACGGTGAACACCGGCGAGCAGACCGTCGAGATCACGGCCGCCGCGGACGCCGCGGTCGGCGAGACGGTCATCCGGATGGGCAGCACCACCGGTCTCAACGACGGTGAGGTCACGGGCCTCGACGCCACCGTGAACTACCCGGAGGGCACGGTCACCGGCCTCATCCAGACCAACGTCTGTGCCGAGCCCGGCGACAGCGGCGGCTCGCTGTTCACCGCGGAGGGCAGCGCGATCGGCCTGACCTCGGGCGGCAGCGGCGACTGCACCGTCGGTGGCGAGACCTTCTTCCAGCCGGTGACCACCGCGCTGACCGCGGTGGGCGCGACGCTCGGCGCGGGCGACGCGGCAGGCGAGGAAGCGGGCGCGGGCGAGGAAGCGGGCGCCGGTGAAGAGGCCGGTGCGGGCGAAGAGGCCGGAGCCGGTGAGGAAGCGGGTGCCGGTGAGGAAGCCGGTGCCGGCGGGGACGCGGTCGGCGGCGAAGCCGTCGGTGGCGAGGAGCAGGCCGGCGACGCCGGTGACCAGGCGGGTGACGCCGCGGGTGATGGTGCGGGTCACGACCAGTGATCCGACCTTGATCCCGTAGCGGAGCCGTTCGGAGCGGCCCGGTCCTCCGGCGGGAGGATCGGGCCGCTCCGTGTGTGTACGGGGCCATGGGGGCACGGGCGGTCGTCGGGTCGGTGCGTCGGGTGCGGGCCGGTGGGGGTGGGCCGCGCGGTTCCCCGCGCCCCTCAGGGGGCCGGGCGGGCGCGGAGCAGCAGCAGGGCCACGTCGTCCGTTCGCTGGTCCGCCGTTCCGCTGTGACGTACGAGGCTGTCGGCGACCTCGTCCAGGGGGCGGTCGCCGATCTCGGCGAGGAGTTCCGCGAGCCCGGCCAGCGCGTCCTCGATGTCGACGCCGCGGGACTCGATCAGCCCGTCGGTGTAGAGGGCGAGCAGCGAGCCGGGCGGCAGCGCCACGTCGGTCGTCGGATAGACGGCGTCCGGGTCGATGCCCAGCAGCGGCCCGCCGGCCAGGTCGAGCACCCGCACCTTGCCGTCCGGCCTCCTCAGCAGCGGCGGCGGGTGCCCCGCGCGGGCCATCACCAGTTGCCCGTGCGCCGGGTCCAGCCGCAGATATACACAGCTCGCGAAGAGTTCGGTGCCCAGGTCGATCAGCAGCCGGTTGGTGCTCCTCATGACCTCCCCGGGCGGCTGGCCGACGGTCGTGTACGCGCGCACGGCGGTACGGAGCTGTCCCATCAGGCCCGCCGCGGTGACGTTGTGCCCCTGCACGTCCCCGATCACGGCCGCGGCCTCGGCCCGCGCGCCGGTCGGGACCAGGTCGTAGAAGTCCCCGCCGATCTCCATCCCCTGGGTGGCGGGCAGATAGCGGGCGGCCGCCTCGATACCGGGCAGCGACGGCAGCGAGTGGGGCAGCAGCGCGGCCTGCAGCCCGTGGGCCAGCCGGTGCTTCGCGTCGTACAGGCGGGCCCGGTCCAGCGCCTGCGCGACGAGCCCGCTGAGGCTGGTCAGCACGGCACGCTCGTCGGCCGGGAAGGGATGCGGTTCGGCGTACGCGAGAACACAGGTGCCGACCGGCCGCCCGGACGCGATGAGCGGCAGATACGCCCAGGCCGCCATGTCGCCGGCCGGCCGCTGCTCCGGATAGACGTGGGCCAGCTCCCGGCGGGAGGCGAAGAAGGCCGGCACCCCGCTCACCAGGGCGTGCGTACCGGGTGAGGGGTCGCTGAGCGGCATCCCGTCGAACCGCTCCAGCTCCCGCGGGTCCGGATAGCCGCGCTGTCCCAGGACATGCAGCCGGCCGGCCTCGGAGCCCAGCATCACCAGTCCCTGGCTGCCGACGGCGGGGGCGATCTCGTCGGCGACCAGCTGGACCACGTCCTGCACACCCACCGCCTGCGTGAGCGCCCCGGCCAGGCTCAGCACCTGCGAGATGGAGACGAGGCGGGTGCCGGTCTCCCCGTGCTGGAAGGCCGCGCGGCCCTCCCGCGCCACGGCCCGCGCCCGGGTGATGCGCACACTCAGCCCGTTCGTACTGGGATAGAGGCGGAACGACAGCCAGTCGGAGGGCGGCCGCAGCGCCACGAACGACGTCACCTGCTGGCTGAGCAGCGCGGCACGGTAGCGGTCCTCGTAGACCGGGTCGTTCAGCCAGGGCACCGACGCCCACAGCTGGGTGCCCAGCAGCGCGCTCACCGGCAGCCCCAGCAGTTCGGCCGACGCCGCGTTGGCGAAGGTGATCCGCCCCTGCAGATCCAGCGCGCACAGCCCGTACGGCAGCCGCGCCACCATCCGCGCGGCCTCCACCGTGCCGAGTGTCCCCGCCACGCTCGCGATCGGCGCCGGGGAGAGCAGATCGGGCTCGGGCCGGACCTGCTGGCCCCTCTCGTGGGCGCGCTCCAGCCGCGTCGCGAGCCGGTCGCAGGCGGCCGTGAGATGGTCCCGCTCCCAGTCGGACAGTTCCGCGGGATGCGCGCCCGGCCAGGTCACGAAGACCGCCCCGTAGGTGGCACGGTCGGTCGCCACCGGCAGCGCGGCCAGCGCGAACGGGTACGGCAGGACCACCGAGATCCGCGGATAGGACCGGGCCATGTCCTGCTCGCCGCCCACCCACACGAGCCGCCGGTGCCGCGCCGCCTCCGCCACCGGGATCGGCGCGCTGAGCCCCACCCGCTCCCAGGGGGCCGCGAACGCCCTCGGCAGCCCGGCCATCACCGCCATCTCCAGCACCGGCTCGCCGGGGGCCAGCAGATACACCGCGCCCGAGTGCGCGTGCACGTCGTCCATGAGGGCGGCCAGGGTCAGCGAGAGCAGCGGTCGGCCGACCGGCGCCGGTGCGGCCCGGGACGGATGCCCGGACGCCTGCCAGTGGGACACGCCGACCACCTCATCCCTCGGACACGCGAAGGAGCCCAGAGGTCAAGGCTGCCTCGCGGGCGCGGTTCCCGCACGGCGAGGGTGCCCGGACAGCCCGCAGCGCGGGAACCGCCCCCTGGGCGGTCACGGAGGCGGACCCCGCTCCCGCCTCCGGCAGGCGTCCCCGACCGTCCGTTCCGCGCGCCGCTCGGGGCACCGTTCCGGGCTCTGTTCTACGCAGCGTGACCCCTGTCGGCGGTATCCCCGGCAGGCGCTGAGAACTCTCCGTGACACCGTCCACGGGCCCACGGGGACGGCCCCGTACCCGCCCGGCCGGGACGCCGCCCCACTTCGTGACGTTCACAGGGGCTGCGCCCACGTCCCGGAAGCGCTCTAATGACGGACGTGGTCAGTGAGGGCGATGCGGGACGCGGCACGAGAACGGTGCGTGCCGAACTTGCCCTCAAGGCGCTCCACACCGACCTGGGCTCACCCGAACGGCTGCGGAGCGTGCTCGAACAGGCACTCGTCTACGGCGGCGCGACCCTCGCTCTCGTGTACGCGCCGGGGGACCGCGGTGACCAACTGTGCCTGATCGAGTCCGCGGGCGTCCCCCGGGCCCTGTACGGCGTCCGCGACAGCTACCCGCTCTCGGGCGGCTCGCCCGCGGCCGACGCCTACCGCGCCGCGCGGCCCCTGTGGCTCGGCCCCGCGGAGCTCGCCCTGCTCCCCGGCGCCCGGCCCGCGCCCGCGGGCGACTTCTGGCTGGCCGCACTGCCGCTGCCCCCCGACCCGCGGGGCGGGGGCTGTCTGGTGGCCGTGAGCGAGAACCCGGGCGGCTTCGACACCGAGGACCGCAAGTGCCTGGAGCTGTTCGCCGAGGCGGTCTCCTTCCCGCCGCCCCCGTCCGGGACCGGCGAGTCCGAGGTGCTGCCCAGCAGCTCGTTCAGCCTGGCCATGGACTCGGGCCGGGTCGAGGTCGACGACGAGATGCTGGAGCTGTTCGGACTCGACCCCGACGAGTTCGACGGCAAGGTCGAGACCCTGCTGAGCATGACCGTGCCGGAGGACCTGCCCACCCTGATGTCCGTGGTGGAGGCCGACCACATGTCCATCGGCGAACGGGAGCTGGAGTTCCGCATCCTCCAGCCCTCCGGCGACCAGCGGTGGCTCAGGATGCGCGCCCGGCTGCTGCCCGCGGCCGACGGACGTCCGTCCCGGCTCGTGGGCACCGTCGCCGACGCCTCCAAGCTGCGCTCCGGCGGCAACGAGGTGGCCCGGGTCCAGCGTCTCGCCGCCGCCCTCGCCACCGCGGGCACCGTCCGCGACGTAGGCCAGGCCGTCGTCACCGCCCTGCGCCGCCCCCTGAAGGCCGACCGCATCGCCCTGGCCGAGCTGGAGGGCGACCGCCTCGTCGTCACCGTCCTGGACCCGCCGGAGCCGGAGGCCTGGCCCGAGGTGTGGCGCACCGAGTGGCGCTCGGAGTGGCCCGACGCCCCCGTGCGCTCCATGCCGACCCTGGAGGCCGCCCTGCGCGAGGGCCGCGCGGCGATCTGGCCCGCGGGCACCCCGCTGGAGCCCGCCCTCGCCGACGTCGGACCCGGCGGCCTCGCCATCCTGCCGCTGCCGGCCGGTGGCCGGATGGCGGGCGCCTGCCTCATCGGCTGGGACACCCCGCACGACTTCGGCCCCGACGAGCGCGCCCTGCTCACCGCCTCCGCGGGCCTCGCCGGACAGGCCCTGATGCGCGCCCATTCCTTCGACGCCGAACACGAACTCGTGGGCATGCTGCAGCGCACCCTCCTCCCGCGCAGGCTGCCGCCCCTGCCCGGCGCCGAGGCCGTCGCCCGCTATCTGCCCACCACGGCGGGCCTTGAGGTCGGCGGCGACTGGTACGACGTCATCCCGCTGCCCGACAACCACGTCGCCCTCGTCATCGGCGACGTCCAGGGACACAACGCCCAGGCCGCCACCCTGATGGGCCAGATGCGTACCGCCCTGCGCGCGTACGCCGTCGAGGGCCATCCCCCGGACGTGGTCGTCTCGCACGCCAACCGGCTGCTCATGGGCATGGAGACCGACCTGTTCGCCACCTGCTCCTACGTCGACGTGGACATGGCGGAGGGCACGGCCTGGTGCGTACGGGCCGGGCATCTGCCGCCGGTCCTTCGGCACCCGGACGGCACGACCGAGATCGTCGTCACGGAGGGCGGACCGCCCCTCGGTGTCATCACCCAGGCCGACTTCCCGATGAGCCCGCTGCCGCTCCAGCCCGGCACCCTCATCGCCCTCACCACGGACGGCCTGGTCGAGTCCGCCGAACTCGAACTGGACGACGGCCTGGACCGGCTGGCCGGGCAGCTGGCCGCCGCCGACCCCGCCCACCTCGGACTCGTCGCGGACGCCCTGCTCGCGGACGCCAACCGCGGCGACGACGTGGCCCTGCTCCTCATGCGCTACGACGGCCTCGACCTGCGACCGCTGCGGGAGAGCTGGACGGTGTGGCGCGTCCCCGAGGCGGTCCGGCACGCCCGGCGCTTCACCCGGCGTTCCCTGCGTGCCTGGGGCGTCAGGGACGAGCCCGACGCGATCCTCCTGGTGGTCTCCGAACTTGTCACCAACGCCCTCGTGCACACCGAGGGCCAGGTCCGTCTCGACCTCACCCTCATCAACAACCGCATGCGCGTCGCCGTCGTCGACTCCTCACCGCGTTCGCCGATCAAGCCCACGAGCATCGGGTGGGAGGCCACCGGCGGGCGCGGCATACTGCTCGTCGAGGCCCTCTCCGCGACCTGGGGAACCGTTCCGGTCAGCGGTGGCAAACAGGTCTGGGCCGAACTCCCCCTGATCGAGCCCGTCGGGGACTGAGCGAAGAGACCGGGCGGCGAAGAGACCCGGCGATGAGACCGAGCGAGGAGACTCACCTCTATGCGCCTCCTGCTCATGTCCGACACCCACCTCCCCAAGCGCGCCAGGGAACTGCCCGCGCGACTCCTCGCCGAACTCCCGCGCGCCGACGTCGTGATCCACGCCGGTGACTGGGTGGACACCGCGACCCTCGACCTCCTCGAAAGCCGCTCGCGCCGGTTCATCGGCGTGTACGGCAACAACGACGGCCCCGAGCTGCGGGCCCGCCTCCCCGAGATCGCCCGCGCCGAACTCGACGGCCTGCGCCTCGGGGTCGTCCACGAGACCGGCGGCGCCCAGGGCCGCGAACGCCGGTGCGCGGAGCGCTTCCCCGACCTCGACGTACTGGTCTTCGGCCACAGCCACATCCCCTGGGACACCACGGCCGCCACCGGACTGCGGCTGCTCAACCCGGGCTCGCCCACCGACCGCCGACGCCGGCCGCACTGCACGTACATGACCGCGACGGTGAAGGACGGCGGGCTCGACGACGTCCGACTGCACCGCCTGCCGCCGCGCACCTAGAACCTGGCAGGAGCCGTCACGGCCGGCGAGGGTGGATCTCCCCGTCCGTCGCCGCCAGCGGGGCGCCGCTGCCGCCCCAGCGCAGCGCGACGATCTCCGCGGCGACGGACACCGCGACCTCCTCGGGCGTACGCGCCCCGAGGTCGAGGCCGACCGGCGAGCGCAGCCGGGCCAGTTCGGCCTCGTCGAGCCCGCCGTCCCGCAGCCGTTTCATCCGGTCGTCGTGCGTACGCCTGCTGCCCATCGCCCCGATGTACGCGGCCGGGCGGCGCAGCGCCTCCTCCAGGAGCGGCACGTCGAACTTGGGGTCGTGGGTGAGGACGCAGATCACCGTGCGCTCGTCGGTGTCCGTCCCCTGAAGGAAGCGGTGCGGCCACTCGACGACGACCTCGACGTCGCGCGGGAAGCGCTTCGGGGTGGCGAAGACGGGCCGCGCGTCGCACACCGTGACCCGGTAGCCGAGGAACGCGCCGATGCGGGCCACCGCCGCCGCGTAGTCGATCGCCCCGAAGACCAGCATGCGCGGCGGGGGAGCGAAGGAGTGCAGGAAGACCGTCACCGCGTCCTCGCGCCGTTCCCCGTGCGGTCCGTAGTGCCGACGGCCGGTGGCACCCAGGGCGAGTTCGCCCCGCGCGTCGGCGGTCACGGCCACGTCCAGGCCTGTCGTGCCGAGCGTGCCGGACACCTCGTCCGCCCAGACGGCGAGGGTCGCGCCGCGCTCCGCCGGGCCGTCGAGCACCGTCGCCACGGTCACCGGGCGGCCCGCGGCCACCGACTCCGCGACCGCCCCGAAGGACGGATCGAGGGCGGCCGTCACGGGCCGTACGAGGAGGGTGATCTCCCCGCCGCAGGTCAGGCCCACGGCGAACGCGTCCTCGTCGCTGTACCCGAAGGTCTCAAGCCGGGCCTCGCCCGACCCGACGACCTCCTGGGCCAGCTCGAAGACCGCGCCCTCGACACAGCCGCCCGAGACACTGCCCACGACCTCGTCATCGGGCCCGACGGCCATGGAGGCGCCGGGGTCCCGGGGCGCGCTCCGGCTGACGGCGACGACGGTGGCGAGTCCGAAGGGGGAGCCCTCCGCGTACCACCGGCCGAGCGCCGGGAGGATCTCACGCATCGTCCGCTCCTCTCACCACCGCGGCCAGACGTTCCAGCGCGGCCAGACTGTGGCCCTCGACGAACGCGTCAACGCTCGGCAGTGCCGCCGCCATACCGGCGGCCAGGGGCGCGTAACCCGGGCGGGCCTTGCGCGGATTGGCCCAGATCACCCGGTGCGCCAGCCGGTGCAAGCGTCGCATCTGGGCGGCGAGGGGTTCCGGATCGCCACGCTCCCAGCCGTCGGAGAGCACGACGACCACCGCGCCGCGTGCCATGCCGCGCTGCCCCCACCGGTCGAGGAAGGCACGCAGCAGCTCACCCAGCCGGGTGCCGCCGCGCCAGTCGGGCACGGCGGCGGCGACCGCCGCCAGCGCGGTGTCGGGATCGCGGTGCGCCAGCTCACGGGTCACTCTCGTCAGCCGCGTACCGATGGTGAACACCTCCGTGCGCACCCGGCCGCCGTGTGCGGCGGTGTGCGCGAACCGCAGCAGCGCGTCCGCGTACGCCGCCATCGAACCGCTCACGTCCACCAGCAGCACCACCCGCCGTGGCCGCTCGGCCCGGGCCCTGCGCAGCGGCGGCGCGGGCTCCCCGCCCCGCCGCAGCACCTCCCGCACGGTGCGCCGGGGATCGACGACCCCGCGCCTGGCCGGCCGCAGTCGCGCGGTCCGCCGGGGCTCGCCGCGCAGCGCGAACACGGCCAGCAGCCGCCGCAGTTGACCCCGCTCCGCCTCGGTGAGCCCCGCGAAGTCCCGGTGCCGCAGCACCTCGGCCGAACTCGCGAGCACCGCCGCGGGCACGGCGTCCCGCTCGCCCCCGCCCCCGGTGCGGGGCGCGGACCCCGCGTCCCGGACGGCCACCCGCAGCCGGGTGGCGGGAGCGCCGCGCACCGCCCTGCCCCCGGGCTCCGCGCCCCCGAAGTACGCGGCGAACACCCGGTCGTAACGCTCCAGATCGTCCCGGCTCCCGCACAGGGTGAGCCGCCCCGCCCAGTACACGTCGGACCGCACCCCGGGCCGCAGCACATCGAGGGCGCGGATCAGGGCCTGTACGCGGTCGGGTCCCGCGTCGACCCCGGCGGCGCGCAGGGCACGGGCGAAACCGACCAGCACGGCGGGCGCGTCCACACCTGCCACGGCGGGCGTGTCGGCCGCTCCTCGCGAACGCATGCCCCGCGCGCTCATGCCCCGCGCACCGAGAGCACCGCCGTCAGGTCGAGTCCACGGGCCCGCTCCAGATCCTCCCGGTACTTCAGCACCGACCCCAGCGTGGCCACCGCCAGCTCCGCGTCGACCTCGGTGGCGCCCAGCGCGGCCATCGCCTCCGCCCAGTCGATGGTCTCCGCGACCCCCGGGGGCTTCACCAGATCCTGCGCCCGCAGCGCCTGCGCCAGGGCGGTCACCTGCTCGGCGAGACGTGCCGAGGCACCCGGCAACCGCCGTCTTACGATGGCGAGTTCGCGCGCGAAGCCGGGGTGGTCGAACCAGTGGTAGAGACAGCGCCGCTTCAGCGCGTCGTGCACCTCACGGGTCCGGTTGGAGGTGAGCACCACGACGGGCGGCGACTCGGCGCGCAGGGTGCCGAGTTCGGGGATCGTCACCGTGTACTCGGACAGCAGCTCAAGGAGGAAGGCCTCGAACTCGTCGTCGGCTCGGTCGATCTCGTCGACGAGCAGGACGCACGACCGGGTCTCCAACGCCCGCAACAGCGGCCGGGCGACCAGGAACCGCCGCCCGTACAGCTCGTCCTCCAGCCGGTCCGCGTCGGTGACACCGGCCGCCTCGGCCGCCCGCAGATGCAGCAGCTGGCGCGGGAAGTCCCAGTCGTACAAAGCCTGCGAGGCGTCGATGCCCTCGTAGCACTGGAGGCGGATCAGCGGAGTGTCGAGCGCGGTGGCGAGGGCCGACGCGAGCGCGGTCTTCCCCACGCCCGCGTCGCCCTCGCAGAAGATCGGCCGGCGCAGCCGCAGGGCCAGGAAACAGGCGACCGCCAACCCGTCGTCGACGAGATACCCGCTCTGTTCGAGCCGGTCCCGCACGTCGTCGGGCCCGGTGGGCCAGGCGGGCCCGCCGCCGGCCGAATAGTCCTGCGTCCCGGCCGGCGTGCCGGTCCCGTCCTCGGGTGCGATCGGCCTCACCCCATCCCCGCGGCGGTCAGCACCGAGCGCCGTGTGAGCACCCGTGCCAGATGCGCCCGGTACTCGGCGGAGGCCGCGGGATCGGAGGCCGGCCGCGTCCCGTCCGCCGCCGACTGCGCGGCCCGGGCCACCCCGTCCGCGCCCACGCCCGCCAACGCCTCCTCGGTCGCGGTGGCCCGCAGGGGAGTGGACCCCATGTTGGTGAGTCCGATCCGTGCCTCCGCGATGTGCCCGTCCTCGCGCCGCACGAGCGCCGCGACCCCGACCATGGCCCAGGCCTGCGCCACCCGGCTGAACTTCTCGTAGTGGAAGCCCCATCCGTCGGACTCGTCGGTCTTCGGGACCCGCACCGCCACCAGCAACTCGTCGGGACGCAGCGCGGTCTGGAGGAAGTCGACGAAGAACTCCCGGGCGGGGACGACCCGTTGGCCTTCCGGACCCGCCGTGACCAGTTCCGCGTCCAGCGCGAGCGCCACCGCGGGCAGGTCGCCGCCCGGATCGGCGTGGGCGAGCGAGCCGCCGAGGGTGCCCCGATGGCGTATGGCGGGGTCGGCGACCGTCGCCGCCGCCGCGGCCAGGAGGCCCGCGTGACGGCGTACCAGCGGGTCGGCGATGACGTCGTGGTGGGTGGTCAGCGCGCCGATGACCAGCGTGCCGTCCTCCTCGCGGACCCCGCGCAGTCCGGGGATCCGGCCCACGTCGACGACCAGCTCGGGGAAGGCGAGCCGTAGCCGCAGGAGCGGCAGCAGGCTCTGTCCGCCGGCGAGGACCTTCGCGTCCTCGCCCGCGTCGGCGAGCGTGCGTACGGCGTCTTCGACGCTCGTGGGCCGCGTGTACTCGAATGCCGGAGGAATCATGACCGCCCCTCCCCGGGTCGCCGCGCCTGCGCGGACTGCAGGGCCTGCCAGATCCGGCCCGGTGAGCAGGGCATCTCCACGTCGTGGACGCCCAGCGGTCGCAGCGCGTCCACGATCGCGTTGACGACGGCGGGTGTCGAGGCGATCGTCCCCGCCTCCCCGACTCCCTTGACCCCCAGGGCGTTCGAGGTGGCGGGCGTCTCCGTGCGGCCGGTCGTGAACTCGGGGAGGTCCGGCGCTCCGGGCACCAGGTAGTCGGCCATGGTGCCGGACACCAGGTTGCCCTCGTCGTCGTACACGGCCTCCTCGTACAGTGCCTGTGCGATGCCCTGGGCCAGCCCGCCGTGCACCTGGCCCTCGACGATCACCGGGTTGACGACCCGGCCGACGTCGTCCACGCAGACGTACGAACGGATCGAGGTCCGGCCGGTCTCCGTGTCGATCTCGACCGCGCACAGATGGGTGCCGTGCGGGTAGGAGAAGTTCTCCGGGTCGACGAGGTGCTCGGCGTTGATGGTCGGTTCCATGCCGTCGGGCAGGTCGTGCGAGGAGAACGTCTCGAAGGCGACCTCCTGGATCGTCCTGCGTGCCTCGGGCGACCCCTTCACCGAGAACACGCCGTCCGTGAAGTCGAGGTCGCGTTCGTCGGCCTCCAGCAGATGGGCGGCCACCTTCCGCGCCTTGTCGACCACCTTCTCGGCCGCGTGATGCACGGCAGCGCCTCCGACGACCAGCGACCGGGACCCGTACGTGTCCATGCCCTGCGGCGCCGACCTGGTGTCGCCGTGCACGACCTCCACGTCCTCGAAGGGCACCCCGAGCACGTCGGCGGCGATCTGGCTCCAGCAGGTCTCGTGCCCCTGCCCGTGCGGACTGGTCCCGGTGACCACCTCGACCTTGCCGGTGGGCAGCATCCGGATGCTCGCCGCCTCCCAGCCGCCGGCCGCGTACCGCAGATCCCGCAGCACCCGGCTCGGCGCGAGCCCGCACATCTCGGTGTACGTGGACACGCCGATGCCCAGCCGCACCAGGTCACCGCTCTCGTTGCGCTTGGCCTGCTCGGCCCGCAGCTCGTCGTACCCGAAGAGGGCGAGGGCCTTGTCGGTGGCGGCCTCGTAGTTGCCGCTGTCGTAGGTCAGACCGGAGATCGACGTGTACGGGAACTCCTCGTGCCCGATCCAGTTCCGGCGCCGCAACTCCACCGGATCCAGACCCACTTCGACGGCCAGCTCGTCCATGATCCGCTCGATGGCGTACGTGGCCTCCGGGCGCCCGGCACCCCGGTACGCGTCCGTCGGCGTCCGCGTCGTGAACACACCCGTGCAGGTGAACCGGTACGCGTCCATCTTGTAGATCGCCGGATACATGAAGGCACCGAGGATCGGGATGCCCGGCGTGACGAGCATCAGATACGCGCCCATGTCGGCGAGCAGGTCGACCTTCAGGCCGAGCAGCCTGCCCTCGCTGGTCGCGGCGACCTCGATGTCCTGGATCTGCCCGCGCCCGTGGTGGGTGGCGAGGTAGCCCTCGGTGCGGGACTCGGTCCACTTGACCGGCCGGCCCAGCCGCCGCGCGATGTCGAGGGCGATGACCTCCTCGCCGTACACCTGGAGTTTGGAGCCGAAGCCGCCGCCGACGTCGGGGGCGATCACGCGCAGCTTGTGCTCGGGGATACCGGTGACCATGGACAGCATCACGCGCAGGACGTGCGGGATCTGGGTCGCCGAGTGGACGGTGTACTCGCCGGACGCGGCGAGCGGGGTGACGACGACCGAGCGCGGCTCCATGGCGTTGGGGATGAGCCGCTGCTGGAGATAGCGGCGGTGCAGGACGACGTCGGCGCGCTGCCGGGCCGACTCGTAGCTCTCGCCGGTGGCCAGCGGCCAGACATAGCTCCGGTTCGTTCCCTTGTCCGCGTGGACCAGCGGGGAGCCTTCCGCGAGCGCGGCCTCCAGGTCGAGCACCGGGGGCAGCGGCTCGTAGTCGACCTCGATCGCTTCGAGCGCGTCGGCGGCCGTGTACCGGTCGCGGGCCACGACGACCGCCACCGGGTCGCCCGCGTACCTGACCTCGTCGACCGCGATCGCCGGATGGTCGGGCAGCACGATGTCCTCGGTCACCGGCCACGCGCACGGCAGCGACGCCGTGCCTCCGGCGAGGTCGCGGCCGGTGAACGCGGCGACGACACCGGGCCGTTCGAGAGCGGGGGAGACGTCGACCCGCTCCACGCGGGCGTGGGCCATCGGGCTGCGCAGGATCGCCAGGTGCAGCAGGCCGGTGACCCCGATGTTGTCGGTCCAGTTGGTCTGTCCGGTGACGAGCCGGGCGTCCTCCTTGCGGGGACGGGACCTGCCGACCTCGCGCCCGCCGGTCCGCTCTCCCGTCCGCGCCTGCGTGGACTCGCTCATGTCGCCACCTCCTCGGTGGAGGGTTCGGCGGCCTCCGCGGCGGCTCCGGAGGCGGCGAGCACCGCGCGCACGATGTTCTGGTAGCCGGTGCACCGGCAGAGGTTGCCCTCCAGGGCGTGGCGCACCTCGTCGGCGCTCGGCCGCGGGTTCTCCTTGAGGAGGTCGCGCGCGGCCATGATCATCCCGGGGGTGCAGTATCCGCACTGCAGGGCGTGCCGCTCGTGGAACGCCTTCTGGAGGGGGTGCCACTCCCCGTTCGCCGCGAGCCCCTGGACGGTGGTCACTTCGCTCCCGTCTGCCTGGACGGCGAGCACCGAGCAGCTCTTGGCGGTCACTCCGTCCAGGTCGACCGTGCAGGCCCCGCAGTTGGAGGTGTCGCAGCCGACGGGCGTGCCGGTCAGGCCCAGCCGGTCACGCAGGTAGTGGACCAGCAGAAGACGGGGTTCGACCTCGTCCTCGTACTTCGTGCCGTCCACCGTCACCGAGATTCGGGTCATGTGCCCTCCCAGGGAACCGTGCGAGGGTGCGTGGGAAATCAGCCACCGGACGTGATGGGCGTCACTCTAGGACCGTGTTCCTGGAGGGGCGAGTGCCGTGACAGGCCTTTGTTGAGCGTTAATCCGTTGCGGCCGGGTGCGGGCGCCTGCTGCACTGCGGGGGATCAGCCGCAAGGCACTGTCGTCGTCCGGGACCAAGGAGCAGCAATGCGCGCATCGTTCATGTCCGCCCAGGAAGGAATCCCCCTCACTCCAAAGGACATGACACGCGGTGCACGCACTGAACCTGGGCATTCTGGCCCACGTCGACGCCGGTAAGACCAGCCTGACCGAGCGGCTGCTGCACACCGTCGGGATCATCGACGAGATCGGCAGCGTCGACGACGGCAGCACACAGACCGACTCCCTCGCGCTGGAACGACAGCGCGGTATCACCATCAAGTCGGCCGTCGTCTCCTTCGAGATCGACGACGTCACGGTCGATCTCATCGACACCCCCGGCCACCCGGACTTCATCGCCGAGGTGGAGCGGGTACTGGGCGTGCTCGACGGCGCGGTGCTCGTGGTCTCGGCCGTGGAGGGCGTCCAGGCGCAGACCCGCGTCCTCATGCGGACACTGCGACGGCTGCGCATCCCGACCCTGATCTTCGTCAACAAGATCGACCGCCGTGGCGCCGACACGGACCGCGTGCTGCGGAGCGTCTCCGAACGGCTCACTCCGGCGATCGTGCCGATGGCCCTGGTCGACGGCCTGGGTACGCGCGACGCCCGGACGATCCCGCACACGGGGTCCGGCTCCGGCGCGACCGGCATGCTCGACGTCCTCTCGGCGCACGACGACGAACTCCTCGCCTCGTACGTGGCGGACGGCACGGTCCCCTTCGGCCGACTCGGCGCGGCGCTCGCAGAACAGACCGGGCGGGCGCGGGTCCATCCGGTGTTCTTCGGCTCCGCCATGACGGGCGCGGGCGTGGACGCCCTGATCTCCGGCATCAGGGAACTGCTGCCGGCCGCCGGAGGCCGGGCCGACGGCCCGGTGTCCGGAACCGTCTTCAAGGTCGAGCGGGGGCCCGCGGGGGAGAAGATCGCGTACGTGCGGATGTTCTCGGGGACCGTGCGGGTCCGTGACGCGCTGACGTTCGGCGACGGTGGCGGCGATTTCACAGGCGGTGGTGGAGGCGGTGGCGGTGTCCGCCGACAGGGAAAGGTCACCGGGATCAGCGTCTTCGAGCGGGGCGCGGCCAGGCGGGAGACGTCCGTGTCCGCCGGGCGGATCGGCACCCTCCGGGGACTCGCCGGCATCCGGATCGGCGACACCATCGGGGTGCCGGGTGAGCGGTCCGGCGAGCGGACGGGGGAGCCGGTCGGGTCGGCGGGGTCGGTGGGGCCCGCGGAGCCGGCGGGGCGGCACTACTTCTCCCCGCCCACGCTCGAAACGGTCGTCGTCCCGTGCCGGCCCGCCGACAAGGGCGCCCTGCACACCGCCCTCACCCAACTCGCCGAGCAGGACCCGCTGATCGACCTGCGCCATGACGAGACCCGGCAGGAGATCTCCGTGTCCCTCTACGGCGAGGTGCAGAAGGAGGTCGTCCAGGCGACCCTGGCCGACGAGTTCGGCCTCGACGTGGGCTTCCGCGAGACGACGACGATCTGCGTGGAGCGTCCGGTCGGCAGCGGGGAGGCGGTCGAGTGCAACGGCGAGGACGCCAACCCGTTCCTCGCCACGGTCGGACTGCGCGTCGACCCGGCGCCGGTCGGCTTAGGCGTCAAGTTCCGGCTGGAGGTCGAGCTGGGCGGGATGCCGTACGCCTTCTTCAAGGCCGTCGAGGACACCGTGAAGGCGGTGCTGGGCCAGGGGATCCACGGCTGGCAGGTCACCGACTGCACGGTCACGATGACGCGGTCCGGCTACTCGCCCCGGCAGAGCCACGCGCACCAGGGCTTCGACAAGAGCATGTCGAGCACCGGCGCGGACTTCCGCGGCCTCACCCCGCTCGTCCTCATGGACGCCCTGCGCCGGGCCGGCACCCAGGTGTACGAGCCGATGCACCGCATCCGACTCGAAGCCCCCGCGGACACGCTGGGCGCGCTCCTGCCGGTCCTCGCCGGGCTGCGGGCCGTGCCGCGGGTGACGGAGACCCGGGGCGGGACGTGCGTGCTGGAGTGGTCGGTCCCCGCGGCGCACGTTCACGCACTGGAGCGGCAGCTGCCGGGGCTGACCCGCGGCGAGGGTGAACTGGAGGCCGCCTTCGACCACTACGCGCCGGTCGGCCGCGGTCCGGTCCCGGAGCGGCCGCGCACCGATCACAACCCGCTCAACCGCAAGGAGTACCTGCTCAACGTGGCCCGGCGGGTCTGAACGCGACTTGGCTCGTTACCAGACGATTTCCACAACAACCTTTCAAGAAAGGTGACTTACTCTCAAGTCAGGAGGCTTGACGGGCCAAAGACGCGCACGGGACTGTTGTGAACATGTCGAAGTTGCGTGCGCATCTGCTCGGCGTCCTCGTCCTCCTGACCGGTCTGCTGACGACCGCGGGAGCCCAGCCCGCCACCGCCCTCCCCGACGACCTGTGGTTCGACCCGGCAGCCGCCGCGACCCTCACGGTCCAGAACGGCCGCTTCACCGACGGTCTCGGCCGCGAGGTCGTGCTGCGCGGCTACAACGTCTCCGGCGAGACCAAGCTGGCGGAGAACCACGGCCTGCCGTTCGCCTCGGTCGCCGACGCCAGGAAGTCGGCGACCGCGCTGCGCGCCCTCGGCGGCGGCAACTCGGTGCGCTTCCTGCTCTCGTGGGCGTACGCCGAACCGGTGCGCGGCCAGGTCGACACCGCGTACCTGGCCGCGGCCACGGCCCAGATGAGTGCCTTCCTGGACGCCGGGATCAAGATCTACCCCGACTTCCACCAGGACCTCTACTCGCGCCACCTCTTCGACCCCGACAGCTGGTACACGGGCGACGGCGCCCCCAAGTGGGCCGTCGACACGGGCGACTACCCGGACGAGTACTGCGGCATCTGCCCCTTCTGGGGTCAGAACATCACCTCGAACGCGGCCGTCACGGAGGCGACGTACGACTTCTGGCACAACGCGTACGGCCTCCAGGACGCGTTCCTCACCACCGCGCAGACCACCATGGCCTACGTCGAACAGCACCTGAGCGACGCCCAGTTCGCGGGCGTCGTCGGCTTCGACCCGTACAACGAGCCGCACGCGGGCATCTACGACTCGGGTCAGACGAGCCGGGCGTGGGAGAAGGACGTGCTCTGGCCGTTCTACGTGAAGTTCCGGGCGCGGATGGACGCGGCGGGCTGGCAGGGCAAGCCCGCCTTCGTGGAGCCGAACCTCTTCTGGAACGCCAACATCGACTTCCAGAAGCAGGAGGGCGGCCTCCTCGACTCGGGCACCCTCGGCCCGCGCTATGTCTTCAACACCCACTTCTACGACCAGAAGGCCATCTCGGGCGTCTTCATGTGGGGCAAGGCGGAGAACGGCCAGTACGTGGGCGACTTCGGCACCGTGCGCGACCGGGCCGCCGCCACCGGCACGGCGGCGGTCGTCAGCGAGTTCGGCCACCCCCTCGCCGGAACCGTCTCCGACAAGGCGCCCACCGTCCTCAAGGCGATGTACCAGGCCCTCGACTCCCGTGTGAAGGGCGGCAGTTGGTGGACCACTCCCACCCAGTCGGGTCCCGTCCTGTCCGGCTCGCAGTGGCAGTGGGACATCTACAACGGCCGGCACCACGAGCTGATGAACGGCAACCCCGACAAGGTGCTCACCACCGGTGACGCCTGGAACGACGAGGACCTCTCCGCCGTACGCCTCGACGACTCCGGGACGGCCGTGCTGCGCCAGGACGCCAGGCTCCTCGACCGGGTCTACCCGAGCGCCACGGCGGGCAGAACGGTCGCCTTCACCTACGAGGACCGCTCACGGGACGGCTCCACCACCCTGACCTGGAATCCGGTCCCCAGCTCACTGCCACGGGTGGCGGAACTGGTCGGCTCCGGCCAGTACGCGCTCCAGGTGTGGCGCTCGGACGGCAGCGCCGAGCCCACCGAACTGCACCTGCCGGCGTCCTTCCCGACCGCCTCCACGACGGTCGTCTCGGACCTCGGGGTGACGGCCTCGCCGCCCGCGTACACCAGGACCACACCGATCGCGGCAGCACGCGAACCGGGCGGCACGGGCAGCCGCAGGCTCCTGCTGACCGCCGCGGACACGGGCACCCTGCACTACGCCCTGGTCACCAACGGCGCGAGCGCCCCGTCGGCGGCGCTGCTGAACGCCGCCCGGACCGAGCTGGCGAACTGGGTCGCCACGGCGATGGGTTGACGGCCGAGTTCCGCTTGAGGTCTCCAACGGCTGTGCCCCGGACGGACATTGACAGCGAGGCCACCCCCGGATAGGAGAGGGCTTACGGCCTCATCAGGGCCGGTTTCCTCTGGATCCTCCGTATCCGGCAAAGAGGGGTTCGTCCCCTGAAGGGGGTGCCTGATGCGTCATACGCTCAGCCCTGTACGACCAGCGCACGACTGCTCCGCCGCCTGCCCCGTACCGCTGTCGCCGCAGGCTCTCGCGCAGCTCTACGCCCGCTATCTCGAACTGCGCAAGGAACGCCGCCTGCCCAAGAACACGACCTTCGAGGAGTACTACTCCGTATGGCGCGCGGGCCGAAGGGGCGAGAACCTCGTCGGTCTCGACGACGGGGCGATCGACTCCGGGCCCAGCACCGACAAGCAGCTGATCACCCGCCCCGCCGCGCAACTCCGGGGCACGGTACGGACGCTGGTGCTGCTCGTCGACTTCCCCGACCAGCCGCACGAGGCCGACCACGGTCCCGGCCACTACGACAGCATGCTCTTCGGTCTGGAGGAGTTCCCGAGCGGCAGCATGCGTTCCTTCTACCGCCAGGTCAGTGGCTTCGACACCTCGCCCACCACCGGCATAGACATCCAGGGGGCGGTGCACGGCTGGTTCCGGATGCCGCAGCCGCTGTCCTTCTATGCCGACGGCAACTCGGGCATGAACTCCAACTTCCCCCGCAACACGCAGGGGTTGGCGCGTGACGCCGTACTCGCGGCCCGTGCCGCCGGGGTCGACTTCACCTCCTTCGACGCACTCGACGAGGGCGCCGTCACCGCCCTGTTCGTCATCCATGCCGGGCGCGGCGCCGAGCAGACGACCCAGCGCGGCGACCTGTGGAGCCTCAAGTGGACGATCCCCGGCGGTGTCGAGGTCGCGCCGGGCCTGTCGGTCCGCACGTTCCTGACCGTGCCCGAGGACTGCGCCGTCGGGGTCTGCGCCCATGAGTGGGGCCACCTCGCGGCGCGCTGGGCCGACTACTACGACACCGGACAGCAGCAGCTGACCCGGTCGGCCGGGCTCGGCAACTACTGCCTCATGGCGGGCGGTTCATGGGGCAACGGCGGGCTGACGCCGGTGTTCCCGACGGCCATGCTGCGGATGTTCCACGGCTGGATCGAGCCCCAGGTGGTCAACAAGACGACCCGTGACATCAGGCTGCGGCCCGCCGCGGAGGACGGGAGCGCCGTGTTCGTCCAGAACCCCGAGACGATGACCGACAGTCAGTACATCCTCGTCGAGTACCGCCGTCGGCGTGGACAGGACGCCTTCCTGCCCGACGAGGGGATCGCCGTGTACGTCGTCGACGAGTCGATCGACAACGTCAACGACGAGCAGAACCTCGCGATAGAACTCCTCCAGGCCGACGGCCGGGGGGACCTTTCGCGGATGTTCGGGCGGGGGAACCGGGGTGACAGCGACGACCTGTACCCGTTCAAGGACCGGAACACGGTGGGCGAGAAGACGTCGCCTGCCCTGAACTTGCCCGACGGCACGTGGACGGGGGTCACTGTCGAGACGGTGGGGACGGCGGGGGCGGACGAGATGACGGTCCACATCACTGTGGCGTGACGCATCTGAACGCCACGCCCGACAACCGGCCTCCGGCCGACCAGGGGGGCCGGTGGGGGCCGTCCGCGCAGTTTCCCGCGTCCCTGGAGGGGTGGGCCGGGGGCCTGTTCGTTCCGTGGCGGCCGACCACCGGGCGGGGGCCGTTCGCGCAGTTCCCCGCGCCCCCGAAGGGGCGGGGGTGTCCGTGCTTTGAGGGTGCGGGTCCGATGGGGGCGTTCGCGCAGTTCCTCGCGCCCCTGGAGGGCGCACCTCGGCCGTCCCCTTTTCAGGGGCGCGGGGAACGGCGCAGTCTTTTAGGGGTGCGAGGAACTGCGCGGCTTTGAGAGGCGGCGAGGGGCTGCGCGGCTTTTTGGGGGGCGCGGGGAACGGCGCAATCTTGCAGGGGCGCGGGGAACTGCGCGGCCAACCCCCACCGGGCCGCAGGTGACCAACGACGGGAGGGCGGGACCGAAATCACCGGGCAACCGGGAAAAGAAGAACCGCAGCAAAGAACACCGTGGCCGCGCCGACCAGAAACCCCCACACCAGCCGCCGCCGCAACCCCCGATAAACCTCCTCGTACTCACCCCGCAACTGAACCCCCCGCCGCTCCGTCCGCTCCCAAGAGGCCCGCGCCAACCCCACGTACACCCCCACGAACCTCTCCTCCACCTCCGCCCGCTGCCCCTCGGTGAGCCACCCGAACTGCCGAGTGAACCGCGCGGCCTCAAGCCGCCCGTCACCAAGCGTGGCCTCGATCAGAAGATGCCCCTCCACCTCATTGATCAGCGCACCCGCATCGACCGGCCGGCCATCCATCGCGGTCACCGCAGAACCCTCTGCGCCGCACCGATTTCCGGATGGTGCACATCGAAGGCCGGGGATTCGGAACGGATCCGCGGCAGCACGACGAAGTTGTGCCGCGGCGGCGGGCAGGAAGTCGCCCACTCCAGCGAACGCCCGTACCCCCACGGGTCGTCGACCTCGACCTTCTCCCCGTACTTGGCCGTCTTCCAGATGTTGTAGAAGAACGGCAGCAGCGACAACCCGAGGACGAACGAGAAAATACTGGAGAGAGTGTTGAGGAACGTGAGCCCTTCCACCGCCAGATAGTCGGGAATCCGGCGTTGCATTCCGTTCGTGCCCAGCCAGTGCTGGACGAGGAAGGTCCCGTGGAAGCCGATGAACAGCGTCCAGAAGGTGATCTTGCCGAGGCGTTCGTCGAGCATCTTGCCGGTGAACTTCGGCCACCAGAAGTGGAAGCCGGAGAACATCGCGAACACGACCGTGCCGAACACCACGTAATGGAAGTGCGCCACCACGAAGTACGAGTCCGACACGTGGAAGTCCATCGGCGGCGACGCCAGAATGACACCGGTCAGACCACCGAACACGAACGTGATCAGAAACCCGGTGGCCCACAGCATCGGCGTCTCGAAGGACAGAGAACCCCGCCACATGGTGCCGATCCAGTTGAAGAACTTCACCCCCGTCGGCACGGCGATGAGGAACGTCATGAAGGAGAAGAACGGCAGCAGCACACCGCCGGTGACGTACATGTGGTGCGCCCACACCGTCACGGACAGACCCGCGATGGCGATGGTCGCGCCGATCAGGCCCATGTAGCCGAACATCGGCTTGCGGGAGAAGACCGGGATGACCTCGCTGATGATGCCGAAGAACGGCAACGCGATGATGTACACCTCCGGATGCCCGAAGAACCAGAACAAGTGCTGCCACAGCAACGCCCCACCGTTCGAGGCATCGAAGATATGAGCCCCGAACTTCCGATCCGCCTCCAGCGCGAACAGCGCGGCGGCGAGCACGGGGAAGGCCAGCAGCACCAGGACCGCGGTGAGCAGCACGTTCCACACGAAGATCGGCATACGGAACATCGTCATGCCGGGCGCGCGCATGCAGATGATGGTGGTGATGAAGTTGACCGCGCCGAGGATCGTGCCGAAGCCGGAGAAGGCCAGACCCATGATCCACATGTCGGCGCCGATGCCCGGCGAGCGGACCGCGTCGGACAGCGGGCTGTAGGCGAACCAGCCGAAGTCGGCCGCGCCCTGCGGGGTGAGGAAGCCACCGACCGCGATCAGCGAGCCGAACAGGTACAGCCAGTAGGCGAACATGTTCAGCCGCGGGAACGCCACGTCGGGCGCGCCGATCTGCAGCGGCATGATCCAGTTGGCGAACCCCGCGAACAACGGGGTGGCGAACATCAGCAGCATGATCGTGCCGTGCATCGTGAACGTTTGGTTGAACTGCTCGTTCGACATGATCTGCGTGCCGGGACGGGCCAGCTCGGCGCGCATCAGCAGCGCCATGACGCCGCCGACGCAGAAGAACGCGAACGACGTGACCAGGTACATCGTGCCGATCGTCTTGTGGTCAGTGGTGGTCAGCCAGCGGACGGCGGCGAACCCGGGGCGGCGGCCCGTACGTGAGGGCGCGGGCGCCGCGATGACAGTGTTGCTCTCCATGCCCCGCCTGTGTCCGAGAGCCGCCCCGACGTCACACTTGGGCGAAGCGACAAGGATCACCGGAACAGGTGTGACGATCGAGGACCTGCCGGACACGTAAGGGACATGAGCAACGACGAGATCTTCGCCGCTGCCTATCGCGAGCACTACTGGGCGGTCAGCCGCTATGTTGCGCGGCGACTGGACGGCCGGACGAGCGAAGTCGAGGAAGTGGTGGCGGAGGTCTTCACCGTCGCCTGGCGGCGCCGGTCCGACCTGCCCGCGACCCCTCTTCCCTGGCTGTACGGCGTGGCACGCAACTGCCTCTCGAACGCGGTACGCGGCTATGGGCGCCGCCGGCGGCTGATGGACCGGCTCGGGAACGACGAGACCGCGCACGGCAGACAGATCGTGGACAGCCCCGACTCCGAGCCGCCCGCCGCCTGGGTGCACGACGCGCTGGCCCGGCTCTCCCCCTCCGACCAGGAGATACTGCGGCTCACCGCCTGGGAGGAACTCGGCGTCGACGAGGTCGCCGTGGCCCTGGGCTGCGGCAGCCGGGCCGCGGCGATGCGGCTGCACCGTGCCCGCCGTCGCCTCAGAGCCGAGATCGACCGCATGCGGATCACAGTGCCCCTCGGCGTCGAGACCCAGAAGGAGCAGGGCCATGGCTGACGAACTCGAACTGCTGCGCCGCGCCAACCCGGTGCCCTCCGGTGACCCCCGCTTCGGCGAAGGCCCGCTGGGGCGCGAGGCCGAGAGCCACCTCGACCACCTCCTGGCGGGCGCGGGCGCGGGCGCGGGCGCGGGCGTGGGCGGCGAGCGCCGACCGCCGCGCAGCCGTACGCGCTTCGTCTGGGCGCTCGCGGCGAGCGCGGCGGTGGCCGTGACCGCCGCCGCACTCCTCGTCGCGGGTCCGAGCACCACCCCCGCCGTGGCCGCGCCCCGCCCGCTGGTGGTCCGGGCCGACTCCACCCCCGTACCCCTGGACCGGATGGTCGAGCGTGCCGAGCGGGATGCGGCGGACGGGTCGCCCGGGCTGCGCAAGGGCACGCATGTGCAGTCGTGGAGCGTGGGCATGTCGGAGGACGAGCCGCCGATCACACTCCCCGTGGAACGCGTCATGCGCTGGAACGCGGACGACAGCCACACGGAACTGGTCGTCGCCACCGACCCGCGCCACCCCGGCCGGCCGGTCCTGTCCGAGGCGGACGGCGGTCCGCGCCTCGTCGACGACGGGCACGTCATCAGCGAGCAGACCTTCCCGCCGAGCTGGAGCGACGCCCCGCCCCAGGCGCCGCCTCCGCGCGACGCCACGCGGCTGCGCGCCTATCTGCGGGAGGCGCAGCACAGCGACACCCCGCTGACCACGAGCGAGTTGCTGGACGCGGCAGGTGTCCTGCTCGACACCTGGACCCTCGGCGCCCGGGAGAACGCGGCGCTCGCCCGGCTGCTGGCGGACGCGAAAGGGCTGCGGCCGGTCGGCCAGGTGACCGACCGCCTCGGCCGGCCCGGTCAGGCGTACGTGTACGACGGCACCGGTTACCGCCGGATGCTGGTCATGGACCCGGCCACCGGTGCCGTCCTCGGCCTGGAGGCCACCGCCGCCGCCGACGAGCCCGAGTACGGCGTCGAGGCGGGCGACGTCATGGACTACAGCGCGTGGATCCGCTGACGCTCGCCCCCCGATCAGCTTGATCAGGCGCCGGTCTGCCGGGTGGCCGCCTCGACGGTCTGCGCCAGCAGCGTGGCGATCGTCATCGGACCGACCCCACCGGGTACGGGAGTGATCAGCGAGGCCCGCTCACGGGCGCCGTCGAAGTCGACGTCACCGACGTTGCCCGCGTTGTAACCGGCGTCGACGACGACCGCGCCCGGCTTGATGTCCTCCCCGCGGATCAGCCGGGGCCGGCCCACCGCCGCCACCACGATGTCCGCCTCCCGCACGACCGACGACAGGTCCGCGGTACGCGAGTGGCAGTACGTCACCGTGGCGTCGCGGCCGAGCAGCAGCATGCCCACCGGCTTGCCGAGGATCGCGCTGCGGCCCACCACGACGGCCCGCCTGCCCGCCGGGTCGACGTCGTACGCGTCGAGGAGCCGCATGATCCCGCCCGGGGTGCAGGAGGCGAAGCCGGGGAGTCCGAAGCTCATCGCGGAGAAGGACGCCAGGGTCACCCCGTCGACGTCCTTCTCCGGGGCGATCGCCTCGAAAGCCGCCCGCTCGTCGATGTGGTGCCCCATCGGGTGCTGGAGCAGGATGCCGTGCACGGTGGGGTCGGCGGACAGCCCGGAGAGCGTGCCGATCAGTTCGGCCGTCGTCGTCGCGGCGGGCAGGCTCACGTGCCGTGAGGCGATCCCGGCCTTGCGGGAACGGTTCTGCTTCATGCGTACGTAGGTGACGGAGGCGGGGTCCTCGCCCACCAGTACGGTGGCGAGGCAGGGCGCCACCCCGGTGCGTCCGGTGAGGTCGGCGGCGCGCTGCGCCGTCTCCTCGACGATCCGCCGGGCGAGACCGGTGCCGTCCATGAGTGTGGCCTGGGACATGTGCCGCTCCTGAGCGTCGTGGAGGATGCCCAGGCGCGCGGCTCAGACGGTTTCGTCGGGCCGCTCCCCGGTGGTGGTCCACCTCAGCGCCAGTCACGGCCTGCGGCCACTTTACGCTCCGCTGGGGGTGTCGTATTTGTTGTGCGGGTCGGTGGGGGTTGGCCGCGCAGTTCCTCGCGCCCCTGAAGGTGGGGGCCGTTGGGGGGCGGTCGCGCAGTTCCTCGCGCCCCTGTGGGTGTGGGTCGGTGGGGGCTGACCGCGTAGTTCCTCGCGCTCCTTGTGGGGTGTGTCCTTGCGGTGGGGCGCGGGTTTCAGGCTTCGGTCTCCGGGACTGTCGTCGGGTCGGTGCCTGTCAGGAAGGCGGTTGCCTGGGCCTCGACGCGGACCGCCCCGATCGCGCCCGCCCAGCGTGCCACCTCGGTGGCGAGGGCCGTGGCGGCCGGCTCGTCACCCGCGTCGCGGGCCAGGACGGACAGCAGCATCTGCTGGGAGAGGGTGCCGGGGACGTTCCCCGCGCGGGCGCCGAGGGCGGTCGCCCGGGTCCAGCGCTCGCGCGCCCGGTCGTGGTCGAGGTTGTCGTGGTCGTGGTCGCCGAGGTGGCGCAGTGCCTCGCGGGCCAGCAGGTCGTCGGCCGACTCCCCGGCGCGCAGGGCGAGTTCGTAGTGCGCGGGCGCCTCGTCCCGCTCGGCGAACAGGTTGTCGACGATCAGCCCCAGATACATCCGCGCCCAGCCCCGGCGCGTGTCGTCGGCGGCCCGCTCGCACAACTCCTCGGCACGCCTGCGCAGTGCCGCCAGCTCGGCGGGATCCTTGCCCGCCGGACCGAACCGGAACGTCCCGTCGCCGAGCAGCAGCCGGAAGTACACGTGCCGCAGCCGTACGAAGTCCAGGTCCCAGCGCCCGACCGGTTCGGTGAGTCCGTCAACCGCCCTGTCCGCGGCGGCGATCCGGGCGCCCGCGGTGTCCGTACCGCCGAACCAGTCGTGTTCCAGGGCGATCTGGGCACCGGCGAGCGCGAGCGCCGCCCGGTCGCGCGGCTCGGTCGTGACGGTGGCGTCGAGGAGGCATAACGCGCGCTGCCACCGTCCGGCCCGGGCGAGTTCACGCGCCGCTGCGGCGACCTCGTCCACCGGGAGGACGGCGTGGGTCGTACTCGTCTCTGTCATGGCGAGGAAGGTAGTAATCAGAAAAACTATCCACAAGAAAACTATTGCCCGACTTCAGGACGTCGGGCCACTTACGTCTCCGGGCGTCGGAAGAGGATCACCGTCGAGGACGCGCTGCCCGCAGTGCCGTCCGAAGAGCCGATCCGAGAAGACAAGTGGACACTCGCCTGCCCGCTCCACGATCCGGTCGGGGCCGCAGGGGGCGCGGGGACCGGAACGGAGCCCGACCCGGGCTCAGCCGGGCCGAGAAGGTCCAGGTCAGACGGGATGTGATCTGGACCTTGGGCATCACCTCTCACACCGCTTCCTGTTCTCCGGTGCCACTCTTCCGCGCGCTTCCTCGTGTCACTCTTCGGCGTCCCACGCCTGGAGCACGGTCTGATCGACGATCTTGCCGTCGCGCAGCGACATCATCGAGTTCGCGAGCACTCTGGTGCCGTCCGGGTACAGACAGGACTCCTGGAAGGCGACGTGATCTCCCTGGACCACGCACTGATCCAGCTTGTGCGTCATGTCGCGGCCGTAGACGTCGTCGAGCATCCTGCCGATCTGCTCGCGGCCGTGCATGACCATCGGGTGGCTCGGCTGCGTGTCGCGGTCGACCACGCGCAGCTCCGCGTCGTTCGCGTACAGCGACAGCAGTGCCGTCGCGTCCTGGCCTTCGATGCCCCGGCGCAACGCTTCGGTGTCGAAGCCGGGGCCTGCCGCGGTGCCCATGATGGACCTCCTTGTGGACCACTGGCGAAGGCCGCGGCCCGCGGTGCGGAGCGGGCCGCAGAGGGCCTCCTCACAGCCTCCTCCGGCACGGGAACCTCGGCAAGCGCAGCCGTACCGATGCGCCTCCCGGGTGAGGGGCCGGGCGCGGCCGTGTCTGCAGGCAGCTTGTCACCGTTGCTGAAAGCATGATCTCAACACGACGTATTGTCGCCGCCGTTGGCCTCGCCATCAGCGTCACGGGTTTTGCCGTACCGTCCGCGGGCGCCGCCACGGTCCCCGAGACGGGAAAACTGGACCCGATCGCGGAGCTCGACTCGATCGCCGTGAGCGACCTTCCCGTCGAGCACCGGAACAAGATTCCGAAGATCTCCGACGGGATCCAGAACCTCAACCAGCTGAACGGCCTCTACCAGCTGGAGCAGCTGCACCAGGTGACCGACCTGGCGGCCCCCGTCACCGGACTGCTCCCGGCGATCGAGTACTGAGCCGTCGAGTAGTCGAGTAGTCGAGTACCGGACGAAACCGTGGGCGTGTGCCTCGTACAGAGGCACACGCCCACGTCGTCAGCAGATGCTCTGTGTGCTGTTGACCAGGGTGTTGTTGCGGAACGTCGTGTTGACGCCGCAGGGGCTCTCCCTGATCACGGAGTTCGTCACCGTCAGGTTCTGGACGACGATGTCCGAGTTGTTGGGGAACTCCGTGCGGGCGGCCAGCCGGATCTCCCCGCCACCCGTGACGCTCCCGCTCTGCGCGGCGAGGTTCACGTTGTAGCAGTTCTCGATCAGGATCGCGTTGTTGCCGGTGTTGGAGATGGTGACCCGGTCGATGGTCGCGCCGCCGCTCTCCGAGACACAGAAGACGCCCCGGCCGCCCCCGCGCGCGACGACCTCGCCGACCCGCACGTTGGTCGCGTAGCTGCTGCCGATCCGGCCGTTGCGGTTGGCCATCCGGAAGGCCGCGTACCCGGTGCCGGTGCCCGCGCCGTCCGCGTCCACCTTCGTGACGGTGGCGTTGACGGTCTGGTTCAGGAGCAGGCCCGACTCGCCCACGTCGCGCGCGGTGACCGTACCGATGGTGATGCCGTCGACCCCGTACGTCTCCACGGCGTGGCTGCTCGCCCCGGACACGTACACGTTGTCTATACGGACGTTGCGGGTCCACTGGGTGGTGTCGCCGCGGTTGTCGATGCGTACGCCCAGACCGGCCGACAGGCGCATGTCGATCTGGCCGAGGACCACGTTGGTGACGTTGCGCATGAAGATGCCGTACAGCGGTGCTCCGGTGACGTTGAGGTGCTGGACCTCGATGTCCCGTACGCCGCGTGCGTAGACCGGTGCCTGGTCGCCGGTGCCCGAACCGGTGACGTTGATGGTGCCGCACACGTCGAGCACGGTGTAGCTGGGCAGGGAGACCCTGGCTCCGGCGCTGATGCTGCCCGAGCCGCGTACGACGACGCGTTCCTTCGACGTACGCCCCGCGGTGAGGCTGCTGACGGCCGCCTGTATCGCGGCCCGCATGTCGGTCCCGGTGTAGACGACACCGCTGCCGCGCCGGGCGGTCCACGTGCTGCCGCTGAGCGTGGCATCGGCCTGGTACGAGCCCTCGCCGCACGCTGCCGCCGCCTGGCGCGGGGCCTGCGGGGCCCGTGGGGCCGGGGTCTGCGGGGCCGCGCTCGCCGGAGCGGTGAGCAGGGCCGCCGCCGTGACCAGGATCGTGGCGCACGCGGCGACGACACCGGCGCGCCTTCCGCGCGCCCGGTCGGCCGGAGTCTGTGGGGTCGAGCGAGTGAGGTGAGGTGCGGCTCTGCGTCCCATCTCGTCTTCTCCTGTGTGGGGATGGTCTTGTGGGGGTGTGGGGGGTTCGCCGCCTGCCCGGCCCAAGGTCGTAGCAAGCGTTTTCTACGGTGGGGCGCGGTGAGTGTGGCAAGGGCTTTCTGCGGCGTCAAGAGGTGTGTGGGACACCGGAGTCGGTCACATCTCGCGGCGTACGAGGAAATCGAGCAGTGCCCGCAGGTCGTCGGTGGCGCGCGACGCCGAGGGGAGGCTGTCGAGGCAGGCGTCGACGACGGCGATGTGCCGACGGGCCTCCGCCAGGGCGGCCCCGCGGCCACCGGCGTCCTCGATCAGGGCGGCGGCACATCCGGCGGCCGTCGCGTCGAGGGCCTCGGCGGAGTTCAGGAGACGGGCGAGCGGCCGGGCGGCCGGAGAGCCGAGCGCGGCCAGCACCGGGAACGTCTTCTTGCCCCGGAGCAGGTCCGCGTGGACCGGCTTGCCCGTGACGGCAGGGTCGCCCCAGACGCCCAGGAGGTCGTCGACCACCTGGAAGGCCACGCCCAGATGACGGCCGGCGCGGTCGAGCGCGGCGACCGTCTCGCGCGGGGCACCGGCGAGCACGGCGCCCAGGGCGGTCGCGCAGCCCAGCAGCGCACCGGTCTTGTGCTCGGCCATCACGCGGTACTCGTCGGGGCGGACCGCCTCCGGGCCCGTCCAGGGGCGGCTCTCGAAGAGCAGGTCGTCGGCCTGTCCGCGTACGAGGTCGTTGAGCGCGGAGGACAGATGACGTACGGCTGACGGGATGTCGGTGCCGGGTGTGGCGGCGAGACGTTCCACGGCCAGGGCGAACAGCGCGTCGCCCGCGAGGACGGCAGGGCCCGTGCCGTACGCCTTCCAGACCGTGGGACGCCCGCGCCGGGTCGGGTCGCCGTCCATGATGTCGTCGTGGAGCAGGGAGAAGGTGTGCACCAGTTCCACCGCGACGGCCGCGGTCACCCCCGCGCTCTCCGGGGCCCCGGCCGCCTCCGCGCCCAGCACGGCGAGGGCCTGCCGCAGACCCTTGCCGCCCGCCGGCGCGGACACGGGCGCGCCGCCTGGCTCGCACCAGCCGAAGGAGTAGGCGGCCATCTCGCCCACCCACGGATGCAGCCGCCCGACCGCTTCGGCCAGCGCGGGGCGCACGAGGGTGCGGCAGCGCTCCAGGAGATGGGATGCGCGCTCATCGGTGCCGGTGCCGGTGCCTGCGGCGGGCCGGGAGGGGGACAGCGCGGAGGACATCGTGGTCATCGTCGGCTCCCCGCGTCGGCCCGGGCGGCCGGGGGTGCGGCGGCGGGCGGGATGCTCGCGCCCGCACCGGAGCCAAGGGTGGCGGACTCGGGCTGGGCGGTCGTCTCGATGCCGAGTTCGGTCTGTGCCCGGGACACCATGCGACGTGCGTGCCGGAGGCCGATCTGCTCCAACACCGAGGCCAGGTCGGCCAGTTCGGCCGCCGTCTCGGTCAGGTCGCGGCCCAGGCGGGCGAGGGACTTGGCCAGGCCGAGCCGGGAAAGGGCCTCCCCGCGGGGCTCGCTCATCGCGCGGAACTCCGACAGGGCCTGCTCGTAGAGGTCCCGCGCCTGCGCGTAACGCCCGGCGCGGTACAGGACGTTGCCCCGCATCTTGTGGTTGTAGGCCAGCGCGCTCGACAGGTTCATCTCACGGCAGGTCACCTCCGCCTCGGAGAGCAGGCCGAGCGCCCGGTCGGCGTCGCCGTCGCGCACGGACACGATGTCGGCGAGGCCGCGCAGCGCCCACGCGTGACCGCGCCGGTCCTCGGCCCGGCCGGCGATCTCCGCGGCCTCCTCGAACATCGCGTACGCGGTGTCGTACGACCCGGTGTTGCGGTGCATCTGCGCTATGCCCTCGAGCGCCCACACCGTGTGCCGCGCCTCGCCGCGCCTACGGGCCTCCGCGAGCAGCTGCTCGTGCAGCGCGCCGACCGCCGCGTAGTCGCCCTGGATACGGCCGGTCTCCGCCATCCCGGCCAGCGAGTAGCCGCGTACGACGATGTCGCCGCCCTGTTCGCCGAGTTCGGCGGCGAGCCCGAGCAGACGCCAGGCCAGCGGGAGCGCCCCGCGCTGGCGTGCCAGCGTGCCGCCGCTCCACAGGGCCCATGCCATCGCGGCCGTGTCCTTCGCCTCGCGGGCCGCGCGGTAACTCGCCTTCCACGCCCGGTCGGCGTCGCCCACCTGCCCGAGCCGCCGGTGTGCCTCCGCGACCGCGAGACCCGAGCGGGCCGCCTCGCCCTGTGCTCCGGAGCGCTCGGCCGCCCGCAACTGCTCGGTGCCCGCGGCCAGTACGTCGACCAGGGAGGAGTTCACGGACAGGGTGGTGAGCGCGCCTTGGTACTCGGGCGCGAATGCCTTGCCGTACATGGGTGCCTTTCGGTCCGCCGGTTCCGGTGGGCGCGGCGGACCTCTCTATACACAGTATGTATACGTGCTGTGTATAGTGCCCCGGTTCTTCGCCTCGGATCGCTGTCCTGGATTCGACGGGTCACCGGCGCCGCCGCGCCACCTCGTTGTGGATCAGGACGAGGATCGCGGCGGCGGGGTTGCCTCTGAGGTGTACATCACTGCGTCAGGAGGCCGGGCGGACGGTCGGCGGGCCGCTCAGCCGGCGGGCGACAGCCCTCGGGCGTAGGCGGCCTGGCCCACGTGCTGGAGGTCGTCGGAGAGCACGCTGACCAGGCGGGCTCCCAGGGTGACGGCCGGGGTCCAGTTCTCGTCGACGATGCGGTCCAGGTCCTCGGCGCGCAGGTCGCGCAGCGCCCGCAGGGTCTGCTCGTGCACGGCGTCGTAGTAGCCGGTGAGCAGGTCGGCCGAGTCCACCCGGACCTCGCCGACCTGCCGCGAGTCATGGCCGTACCCCGTGTCGTCCTTGGTGAGGGGAAGCGCGAAGCGGTCCGCCCAACCTGCCGACAGCCAGACCTGTTTCAGGCCGAAGGCGTCGGCGACGTGGTCGTCCTGGACGCGGGTGAGATGCCAGATCAGCCAGGTGATCGAGTTGGCACCGCCGCCGGGCCGGGCGTTGAGCTCGTCGGGGGAGAGGCCGACGACGGCGGCGTGCACCTCGTCCTTGATGCGGCCGTAGGCCTCGACCAGAACGTCCTTGGCGTGCATGGGTCCCTCCGGGCTCCGTGGAAATGCGTCCCGGCCAGTGTCCCCCGCGGCGCCGCGGAACGCCTCAGTGCCAGCCGGAGTACGAGCCGAAGTGCGACCCGGAGAACGGCTCGTCGCAGAGCTTGAACACGGGTTCGCGGCGCACGGGATCCGTCGCCGTGGTGAGCTGGACCCGGTCGCCGGTGCGGATCGCGACGAGCGGCCCCGAGACCCGGCCCCGCACCGTGAACCCCTCCGCCATCTCGACGAGCGACACATTGCGGGCGCCGGGGGTGTTGCGCTGCACGACGGTCGCGTGGCGGATCACGCCGAGGCCCGCGCTGCGCTCCGTACGCAGGTCGCTGCCCGCGCAGACCGGGCAGAGCAGCCGATGGAACGTGCTGGTCCCGCACCAGCGGCAGCGCTGGTAGAGGAGCCCCTCTTCGACAGGTCCCGCGGTCGTCGCCGTCGCCGTTCCCGTCGCCGTCTCCGGGACGGTGGTCGGGTCGAGTAGGCCCGTCGTGGTCCCGCTTCCTCGGTGGAACACGATGTCATCTCCCTGCGCCTGGCCGGAATCCGAAGACGTGCGAGGTGCGAGCGGCACCGGGCACAGCCTCAGAATATGGCACGCAGTGCCACAGGTAAAGGCACTCAGTACCCTCAATCAGTCGGGATCGCGGGCGAGCATGGTCTCGATCTCCTGGACGACCCGCCACAGCGGGGCGCCGCGCCTGGAGACGACGACGACCACGTCGTCGTCGCGGCCCCCGTCCGGCGCCTCCGGCTCCCGCGCCGGGCCGTGCGTCGCGCTGTCCGGCCCGAACGCCCGCTGGACGTGGGCGAGGGCGTGGTCCACCTCTGCGGTCGCGTCGCTCCGGCCGTCCGAACGCAGCCAGGAGCGCAGCCCGTTGTTGTGTGCGGCGACCACGGCCGCGGCGATGACGTCGGCCTGCAGCGTCCCGTCGGGCCGGCCCGTGAAGCGTCCGCGCAGATACTCGGCCAGCGCCCGCTCGTACCGCCAGACCACCGAGAGTTCGTACGTCCGCAGCCCCGGGACCTTTCTGGTGAGCCGGTAACGCTGGACGGAGAACGCCGGGTTCTCGGCGTACATGCGCAGTACCAGGCGCGCCGCGTCGCAGACCCGTTCCACCGGTTCGTGCGTGGGGCCGCTGTCGCGCAGGAAGGCGGTCATCTCGGCCAGGCAGCCCTCGTGGTCCGGGAAGACCACGTCCTCCTTGGACGGGAAGTACCGGAAGAAGGACCGGCGTCCGACACCGGCGAGGGCCACGATGTCGTCGACGGTGGTCTGCTCGTACCCCCGCTCCACGAACAGCTGGAACGCCGCCGCCACCAGGGACTCCCGCATCGGCGGCTTCGGGTGGGTCACGTCGGCCGCCTGGTCGGGACGGGGTGCCTCGCTCATGGTGGGGAACCTAGCACCGGACGGGAGACGGATGGCACTCAGTGTGCTCCGAACAGGGAACTGAGTGCCATCGTGCTTCCGGAGGCGTCGGGTGCTGCGAAAACCCGTTGGCGGGCCGCGGGGACCGCTGCTACTTTTCCGGAGGCCGTGCGACAGAACGAGGAGGTGGTACCCGTGAACACAGTATCGACATGGGTGCTCTCCTCCGGGGTCACGGTCGGGCGATAGGTCGTCCGGGAGCGCCGTTCCAGAGCCCTCCCGAAAGGCACGACCATGCGATTCACTTCTGAACAACGCCTCGACGACGGTGTCCTCGAACGCGAGTTCACCCTCGGCGAGATCCCCGGCACCCTGTGGACGCCCGGTTCCGCCGGATCCTCCGGGGCCGCACCCGTTCCGCTGATCCTGATGGCCCACAACAACGGCCTGCCCAAGGCCGAACCCCGGCTGGTGGCCCGGGCCCGGTACACCGCGGCGTGCGGCTACGCGGTGGCCTCCATCGACGCCGCCGGGTGCGGTGACCGGCCCCGTACCGCCGCCGAGGAGCAGGCCCGCGCCGAACTCCGTCGGGCGATGCGGGCCGGCGAACCGGTCGACGAGATCTTCGAGTCCTTCATCGGCCCGCTGGTCGAGAAGGCGGCCCCGGACTGGCGGACCGCCCTGGACGCCCTCCTGGCGCTGCCCGAGATCGGCGGCCCGGTCGGGTACTCGGGGTGGACCGCCGTCGGCATCCGGCTGGCGGCGACCGAGCCGCGCATCGCGGCCGCCGGTCTCTTCGCCGGAGGTTACGTGCCCCGCGCCCAACGCGAGGAGGCCCGGCAGGTCACCGTCCCGCTGCTGCTCCTGCTGCAGTGGGACGACGAGGGGAACCCCAGGCAGCGCGCCCTGGATCTCTTCGACGCCTTCGGCGCCAAGGAGAAGACGCTGCACGCCAACCTTGGCGGGCACACCGGCACCCCGTGGTTCGAGTTGGAGGACGGGAACCGATTCTTCGACCGCCACCTGAAGTGAGGCCGGGCGGTCGGGCCGACCGCGGACGGTAGGCGGTTGCCGGTAGGCGATATCGGCTGGGCCACCGCCGTCGAGGACAGGGCCGGACCCTCCTCGACGGCGGTGGCCGCCCGCCGCACGACCGCGCCGCCGATCGCGATGATCAGCGATGATCGACGGGTCCTGGCCCCGCGGTGGCGTCCGGCGGGTTCTCGGGGGTGGGGCAGTGATCGAGGTCGGGCAGCACGGCGCGTTCAGCGTGAACGGTGTCGGCATGGAGAGGCAGCCGTTTCCCTTGAGCTTCGGCGTCCGTGAGGCCGACGGGGTGTGGCAGGTGAACGCCGGCGCGGCCCGGGCGGGCGAGTTGGCCGACCTGTTCGTGGCGGGGGTGAACGACGCGGTCGCGGTCGTGCAGCTGGCGACCAACTCCTATCTGGACGAGGACTGGCAGTCGCTGCGGCCCTCGTTGATCGCGGCCGACCTCGGCGTGCCGTGCAAGGTCCACCCGCTCGGATCCTGGGCCTCCGGCACATACCGGCTCGCGGAGGAAATCCTGGTGATGGACCGCGGCCTCCTGCCACGGTTCCTCGACGGCACCTGGTCGCCGTACGAGCTGACGCTGATCGACGTGCCCGCCGACGTGACCCCGGAGCGGCTCGACGAACTCGCCCTCGTGCTCGGCACGATCGGCGTCGACGAGTCGGTCCTGAGGTGTCTGGGGGAGCCCCGGGTCCGGTTCTCGGGCCACGACGACTGCTACGTGCTGCTGGAGACCCGCGACCCCGCCCTGCCGGCCGCGGTCCTGGCGCGGCTGCTGACCCTGCTCGCCGGCTCCGCCCTCAACGAACTCACCGCGAGGCCCTCCTCGCGTGTTCCCGAGCCCGAGTCCTGGCTGCCTGAGCGGCTGATGGCCACCGCACCCCACTGGATCGGAACCCTGGGCGAAGTGACCGAGGATCTGGTGACGATCGATCTGGCCGCCCTGCCGGCCCGGTGGCGGCTGACCGTTTCGTTCCCGCGGCGGGCCGACCTCACGGCGACGCTGGACGTGCGCCGCGGCACCTGGCGGATCGCGCCCGCGGACCAGGGCCGACCCGGTGCCGGCCGGGTCAGTGGCCCTGGCGCGCGGTGTGGCTCTCCACCAGGGCCTGGGTGATGACGCGGACGCCCCGGGCGATGTGGTTCAACTGCGTGAGCTCCGCCGCGTACAGCTTGATCGTGTGCTCGATCACGGACTCGGGCATCCCCATGGCGGGCAGCTCGGCCCGTGCGCTGTGCAGTGCGGTGCGCACGACCCGGATCTCCTGCTGGAGCTGGATCTGTGCGTGGCGGGCGAGCAGGACGGGCTGACGGATCAGCAGGGGGTAGCTGGCATAGCGGGTCGGCACCAGCTCACGCAGCCACTTGGCCGCCGATCGTTCCCAGTCACGGCTGCCGGGCGTCTTGACCTGACAGGGCCAGTCCGTGCTGATGGGCGAGTACGTGAGGGACATGGGTATCGCTTCCGAGGTGGCCGGCGGGCGGTTCTGGTCGTTCTTGGCGGCCCCGGCCCAGGGGATTGACCGGGGCCGCCACGGGCTCGCGCGAGCGGGGCCCGTTCATGCACCCGGGTCGGTGCGAGGCGGGTGCGCCGTTCCCGGGCCGACCAGGACCCCACCGGATCCCGATCAGCGAGAAGTATTCATATATACCGTCTGGTAAGCAAGGGTATGTAAAAATTCATGTGCCTGTACGGCTGAATCTCACCTTGCGGAATGCTGCCCTCCCATGCGGGCGGGCCCGGCGAGACCAGTCCCCGGCCCATCCCCGGGCCGTCCCCGGGCCGTCCCCGGCCCGTCCTGGGGCAGGGCCTGGGTCAGTCCTTGAGGAAGAAGACGTGCTCGTCCGCGACCTGCTCGTAGTCCTCCAGGCGGGCCTGCGTGCGTTCGGGATCGGCGTCGGTCATGGCCTGCAGCAGTGCCGCGGAGAGTACGGCGGGTGCCGCGTAGGAGTCGAAGACGAGCCGTGAGCCGGTGCCGGTCGCGAAGACGACGTCGGCCTCGTCGGCCAGTGGTCCCAGGCCCAGATCGGTGACGAGGGCGACGCGCAGACCGGCCCGCCGGGCGACCCGCATGGCCGTCAGTGTCTCGTGCGCGTGCCGGGGCATGGTGAAGGCCAGCACCCACGTGCCGCCCGCCTCGCGCGACTGCAGCAGGGCGTCGTAGGCGACACTGCCGCCCCGGGTCACCAGCCGGACGTCGGGGTGGACGCGCCGGGCGGCGTACGCGAAGTATTCGGCCAGCGATCCGGAGATCCGCAGTCCGAGGACGGTGAGCGGAGCCGACCGCGACAGCGCGCGGCCGGTCTCGATGACCTGTTCCGGGTCGGCGAAGTCGCGGCGCAGGTTCTCCAGGTTGTCGATCTCCGCGTCGACGGCGGCCTGCAACTCGTTGGGCCGGGCCTCTTCCGCGGCGTCGGGTGTGCTGGCGAGTTTGCTCAGCGCGATCGACTGGAGGCGTTCCCGCAGGGCGGGGTAGCCGCTGAAGCCGACGGCCGTCGCGAAGCGGGTCACCGAGGGCTGGCTCACGCCCACGCGCTCCGCGAGATCCGTGATCGACAGGAAGGCCGCTTCGGTGATGTGCTCGATCAGGTACTGGGCGATGCGTCGCTGCCCGGGGGAGAGCCGGGGGCCGTCGAACAGGGCTCGCAGCCGGGTCGTGGGCGCGGCCTCCGCCTCCGTGACCGGTTTCCCCGAACTGATCGCAGACGCCTGCGCGCGGGCCTGCTGCGGCGATGGCACCGGTGCGCCTCCTTCGTGTCCCACAGAGGTTCAACATAGCCCACACCCCACAACCGACAACTCGCCCTCAGCCCCCCGGGGACCGGGCAGTCCCCGCTCCCAGGGGCACGGGGAACGGCGAGTTCCTTCGCCCTTGAGGGGCGCGGGGAACGGCGCAGTCTTTCGTCGTTGAGGGGCGCGGGGAACGGCGCAATCCTTTGCCTCAAGGGGCGCGGGGAACGGCGCGACCAGCCACGACGCACCCGTACATACACGCGCACCCAACCCACTGCCCCTCCCCGACCACCACCCCTGGCATGATCGTGCGCATGGCTGAACGCGTGATCGCCGCATGTGACGGGGCGTCGAAAGGAAATCCGGGCCCCGCAGGCTGGGCCTGGGTCGTCGGGGACGGAACGGGAACGCCCACCGAGTGGGAGGCGGGCCCGCTCGGCACCGCGACCAACAACGTCGCCGAACTGACGGCGCTGGAGCGGCTGTTGACAGCCGTGGACCCGGACGTGCCGCTGGAGATCCGGATGGACTCCCAGTACGCGATGAAGGCGGTCACCACCTGGCTCCCGGGCTGGAAGCGCAAGGGCTGGAAGACGGCGGCGGGCAAGCCCGTGGCCAACCAGGAGCTCGTCGTGCGGATCGACGAGCTGCTCGACGGCCGCTCGGTGGAGTTCCGGTACGTGCCCGCGCACCAGGTCGACGGCGACCCCCTCAACGACTTCGCCGACCGGGCCGCGAGCCAGGCCGCGGTGGTCCAGAAGCCGGCGGGCAGCGAGCAGGGCTCCCCGGAGCCGCCGAAGTCCTCGGCGGCCAAGAAGGCGGCGCCCGCGAAGAAGCGCCCCTCGTCCTCGACGACGTCCTCCTCGACCGCACGGTCCGCTGCATCCTCGTCCCCTTCCTCCTCGCGCACGCTCAAGGCCAAGTTCCCCGGCCGGTGCCGCTGCGGACGCTCGTACGCCGCGGGCGAGACGATCGCGAAGAACCCCGACGGCTGGGGCCACCCGGAGTGCCGCACGGAGGCCTAGGAGCGGTCCATGACCTGCTCCGGAACCGGTCCCGAGCCCGCCCCGAACCTGCTCTGAACCCGCCCCGCACCCGCCCGGGGACCGGCCCGTGTCCCTCCCGGATGCGGAATCCGGCACCTGCGGTGACTCTTGATACGTAGGGGTGAACCGATCAGGAGGATGACTCATGTCCGTTATGGACAAGATCAAGGGCATGCTTAAGGGCCACCCGGAGCAGACGAGCAAGGGCATCGACAAGACCGGTGACTTCGTCGACGGCAAGACCCAGGGCAAGTACAGCGGTCATGTCGACACCGCTCAGGACAGGCTCAAGGACCAGTTCGGTTCGGGCAAGGACGACAACCCGCCGCGGACCTGACACCGCGGTCGAACGAGCACGGGCGACGGGGCATACCCCATCGCCGCTGAACGGGCCGGTCCCTCGTGGGACCGGCCCGTTCAGTGACAGCTGACCGTGGGCCCCGCCAGCATGCCGCCGGTGTAGAGGCTCTGGCCCCGTGGCATCCAGTACCCGAGCTTGGATACGACGCTCGTGCAGGCGTCCGCGACCTTGGCGTGGACGACCACGGTGGAGGGCCGGCCCGGCTGGAGGTCGGTGAGGGCGCAGTCCAGGGCGTACATGCTGCGGGTCGTCGACGGATGGCGGCCGGTGAGCGGGTTGACGCAACGGGCGTCGGACGTGGTCAGTTCCACCCCCGAGGACTCCTCACCGATGAGCCCGAAACGGGCGCTCCCGTCCCCCTCGTCGCTGTCGCGCGCGACGGTGTACGTCAGCGTGGCCGACGAGCGCGGGCGCAGCGTGTGCCGGTCGACCTCGACGCGATGGGTGGCGACGGGCTTCGGGTCGGTGAGGGTCAGCGTGGCGCGGACCGTCCCCCGCAGGTCGACACCGGCGGGCGACGAGCGCACATGCACGGTGCCGCTGACCTCGTACGTACCAGGACCCGGGGTCTCCCGGCCGCCGGGCAGCGGGCCCGTGGCGACGGTCCGGCCGTCCCGCCGCAGCGTCCAGGTGCCCGAGGTCAGACAGGCGTACCGGACGCCGGTGCCGGTGCGCCGGCAGGTGGCCGGGGCCGACAGGGATGTTCCCGCGCCTCCGCCGCTCGCGCAGAGACTGACGGAGGCCCGCTGTCCGCCCGGCCCCTTCAGGGTGCCCGCGGGGGAGCAGACGGTCGAAGCGGTCGTGGCGGGCGGCGGCTCAGGTGCCCGGTGCCGGGGCGCGGCCCCCGCCGGTGGTCCGACCGCGGTCCAGCCGGCGGCGGCCAGTACGGCCGCCGCGGTCAGCAACAAGGGGGTTCTGCGGGATGTGGGGCGTACCGGCACGGATTCCTCCTCCTCGCGCTCGCGGCGGTGAACGGCCGGGCGCCGGTCGCGTGCGTCGTCGCGTGCGTCGAGGAGAGGATGCGGGAACGCCCGGTGGCAGGGCCGTTCCCACGCCGGGTGGGACCGGTCAGGGGCGGTACGCGTCGCCCGGATGGGCCAGGTCGTACGGGCGCAGGTACGCGGTGGGCCGGTAGCCGGTGTAACGGGCCGGAGTGGTCGGATCGGCCTGCGCGGCCCGTGAGTTGAGGGCCGCCGCTCCCGTGTCGCCCCACCGGCCCGTGTCGACCCGGTGCTCCAGCGTGTCCAGCGCGGCGAGCTGTTCGGCGGGACTGAAGGTGCAGTGGCCCGCGTTGTCGACGTACGCCTGACGGAGCAGCGGCCGGGAGCCGCCCGCGGTGGCGGCCCGCAGGTAGGCGCTCTCCGTCTGTACGGGGACGAGGGCGTCACCGGTGGTGTGGATGGTGAGCTGAGGCTTCGTCAGCTTTCCGGTGAAGGCACTGCTCCGGCTCATCCAGTCGACCGCGGCCTCGTCGGCCTTGACGCGCGGGGCCTTGTTGAGCGTCCGGAGGTCGTCCGTGAGGGAGCGCCCGGCCGCCTTGTAAAGCCCCTTGACCTCCTCGTACGCCGAGGACGCGCGCAGCAGTTTCGTGTAGTCGACCCCTGTGTTCCAGGACGAGTTGCCGCCCGCCAGCGTCTCCGTGTCCTGACGCCAGCTGAACGCCGCCGTCGCGAGGAGACCCCGGACGGCCGTGTACTGGTTTGCCTGCTGGGCGGTCCGGTCCTCGGGCGCGGGGCGGGGCTGGGAGGGGTCGTTCCAGCCGGGGATGTTGTGCAGGGCCGCCGCGAGGGCGATGCGGGCGCGGCCGTCCGCGGAGTTCTGCGCCTCGGCGACGACACCGCTCAGCGCGCCGGCGGCGGCCGTGGCGGCCGCCTGGTCCGGGAAGTCGGCCAGGGGGATCGAAGCGTCGGGGGCGAGGAGGGCCTTGAGGGCGAAGACCGGGTCGAGGGTGTTGTTCCAGTTGGCGACGCCGCCGTGGACCAGCCCGCAGACGGACAGGGTGCCGTCGACCCGGTCCGCGTGGTGCTCGGCGATCCGCGTGGTGACCAGGCCGCCGTACGACTGGCCCCAGGCGAGGGTCCGCCGGGCCGCCCCGAACCGCTCGGTGAAGGCGTCGAGCGTCGCCAACTGGTCCGGCACCGCGTGTTCCACCGCCCACCCGGTGGTGGCGTACGACGAACCGACGAGCGCGTAGCCGTCCCCCAGGAGGAGGTCGCGGGTGGCGGGGTCCGTGACGTTCTGGGCAGGGTTGGGCGCGCCCTTGGGCCGGAAGCCGTGACTGAAGAGGAGCACGGTCCCGTTCCAGCCGGCGGGGACGTCCATGACGTACGTCGCGCCGGAGGACAGGGTGCCCTCCACATGGACGTTCTCCACGGGCACGGCCTCCGCGGTGGCGGAGCGGGCCGGGGCCGCGGTCGCCAGCAGCAGGACGGCGACCGGGAGGAGGTGACGGCGTTTCATGACGGGGTCCCTTCCGGGGCGGGGGAGGGGGCGGGGACTGGATGGCCCCAGTGAAGTTAGGCATGGTTGCGTCGGTGGTCAATAATTTGCACAACATCAATGTGTGCCGAGTCATGACCTGGTGCTGTCATGACTCGGCGCCCACCCCCGCGGTGGGGGTGGGCGCCTGACGGCCGTGCTCCGGTGGGTGATCAGGAGCCGGTGGGGCAGGTGTTCCTGTACTCGCTGATCTGCGTGTTCGTCGCGGGCGCCGGGCACAGGAACTTGTCGTACCGGACGTCCTCGTCGACGAAGCGCTTCAGCCAGGCGATGCTGTACTTCGCGATCGTCACGTTGGAGCTGAGCGCGACGTTGTGGTCGGCGCCCCTGAGTTCCAGGTAGGCCTTCTCGGGTGCGGCGGTGAGGCTGTCGTAGAACACCTCGGCGTGCGAGCCGGGCGAGGCGATCACGTCGTTCTCGGCGCCGATGATCATCGTGGGTACCCGGTCGGTCTGCCAGGTCTTGTCGTTGTTCCACGGCATCAGCGGCACGGCCGCCTTCAGCGAGGGCCGCGACTCGGACGCCTTGAGCGAGCCGCCCCCGCCCATCGAATGTCCCATCACCGCAAGGCGGTTGGGGTCGATCCGGGTCCGCACGGAACTGGACTGGACGAGGTAGTCGAGTGCGTTGAGCATCTGGGTGGCGCGGTCGTCGGGCTGGTCGAAACCGGAGTTGGTGTCCAGGGTCAGGACGACGAAGCCCTGGGACGCGAGGCGCGGGCCGTACCAGCTGATCAGCGCCTCCGGGGTCACGAAACCGGGGCTGACGACGACGGCCCCGAACGTGCCCTGACTCGTGTCGGTGGGGTAGTAGGCGGTGCCCTGCTTGAAGTTCGGCCCGTCGACCGTGGTCTGCGCGGTGGCGAAGGGACCGCGTTCGGCGGTGACGGACTGTTCGGTGGGGTCGGGGCCCCGTTGGTAGTCCCCGGGTCCGGCCTGAGCCTCCTGGGGGAGGACGCTCACGCTCACCGCCAGGGCGGCGGCGCCGGACAGGAGGCCGAAGCGTTTCGCGGTGCGGGTGCTCACATGTCTCATGCGGCCAGAGCATGCTGACCGATGGTCAGCGGCGCTTCTGGTTCAACTGCTGAATTCTGAACCGAAGTTTGTCAGGGCAGCACGGAACGCCGCACGGACCTGGTGCGCAGCGCGAGCTGCGCGTCGAACCGGAACACCGGATCGCCCAGCTTCTCGCCGTACAGGGCGGTGAGTTGGCGCAGCCGGTTGCGGGCGGTCTGCGGATGGATGCCCAGCGCGGCGGCCACCTCCGGGGCCGTGCGTCCACCGGAGGCGAGCAGCGCTTCGAGTGTGTCCGTGAGCCGCTCCGCCTTGCCCGGCGGCAGGGCACGCAGCGGATCGAGCACCTGGTCGCAGAGGAGGGCCCCGATCGGCGCACCGTGCAGGAGCTGCAGTTCCGCGAGATGCTCCTCGGCCCGCAGGTGCCCGAGACGCCGTCCCAGCCGGGCGCAGTGCAGCGACACCCACGCCTCGTCCAGCGCGACGCTCGGGCCCACCGCCGCCCCCGCCCCCTGAAGAGGGCTCAGCAGTCGTTCGTCGGGCAGCACCAGGTGCAGCTCACCGCCCCGGCTCACCCGCAGCACCTCCTCGTCGACCGCGCTCACGTCGGCGGCGGCGGGCAGGACCGCGCACCGGACCCGTTCCGGCAGCGGCCAGGCGGCCCGCCGGGCGAGGTCGGGCAGGGGTTCCGCGAGCGGATCGCGGTGGCGTTCCAGCAGCCGTGCCGCCAGCAGACGGCGGGTGCGCAGCACCTCGTCGGCGGCGCCGGCCCGTGCCTCCTCGAAGCCCGTCACCGACTCCTCGGCCAGCGCGTGGATGTGGGTGAGCACGGCCTCGCTCAGCGGGACGGCTATCTCGCCGGAGAACGCGGCCTCCCGCGCCACGTCCACATAGCGGCGGCAGGCGACCCGGGCACCGATGCGATAGGCGGCCTGCAGCCCGTCCATGCCCCGCCCGTTCAGATACTCCAGTCTGCCCAGCCGCCTGAAACGCGGCACATAGTGCTGCTGCGGCCCGTCCGGCTCCTCGACCAGCTCGGTGAACTGGGTGGCCGCCAGCCGTACGGCCTCGGCGAGATCCTGCGCGACGGCGGAGCCGAGGGGCTGCCGGTAGCCGCGTACCTCTCTGCGGATGGCCTGGACCATCTCCGTGGTCAGCTCCGGAAGCCGGGCCCTCAACAGCGGGGCGAGTCCCGGAGGCAGATCGTGCCAAGGACGCCTGGGTAACAGCGGATCAACACCTGACACGTCCAACTCCCTTGACGGTCCACGCCCAGGAGCGCCCCCGGAAGGGGCGCGGGGAACTGTGCGCCCAGCCCCCACCGGCCCGCAGGTTCACCACATGCGCACAGCGGACACGACCTAGCACGGCACGGTGAGTCGTCGTGGTCCGGAGTGTAAGGCGCATGACACTTTCACCGTCGGTTCACGCACGGAATCTGGCGTACCTCACACGGGCCCCGCAGTCTTGCCCAGCCCCACCGGAACCCACGGGAGGTGCCTTGACCCCCACGTACGCACAGGCCTTGGGTCCACAGGACGCCGTACCGCTGCCGCGCGACACGCGCCGGATGCTGCTGCGGCACATCCCTGCCGCGATCGACGAGATGGAGGAGGCGGTACGCACCGGCCTGCCGCACTACACGCACGCCGTCGAGGGCACGCACGGCTACTCGGTGCGCCAGATCATCGACCGCACGGTCAGCTGCTTCGTCTCGATCCACGACGCCACCAGGGCGGGACCGGCCGCCACGGCCGAGGTCATCGCCCTGTACGAACGCATCGGCGCCCGGCACGGTCTCCTCGGCTGCCCGCTCGACGTGCTGCGCGACGCCCTCGACCTGGCCGGGCGGGTGGCGTGCCGGCGGCTCATTCAGGACGCGTACCGGCTGCACTGGCCCGCGCCCCTGCTGGCCACACTCACCGAGGACACCTTCACCCTGATCGGGACGGCCATCGCGGCCGCCTCGCGCGGCTACGCCGAGGAGTGCCACCGGGCCCCGCTCGACGTCCAGCGGGACCGGCTGCGGGACGCCCTGGTCGCCGACCCCGACGACCGGACCCGGCCGCTCGCCGAACTGGCCGCGGCGGCCGACTGGCGGCTGCCCGGCACGGTCGCCGTTCTCGCCCTGCCACCGGGCGACCATCCGCAGACCCGGGTGCTGCCGCCCGAGGTGCTCGCCGACCGCAGCCCCGCCGCGCCCTACCTCGTCCTGCCCGACCCCCGTACACCGGGGCCGCGTTGGCTGCCGAAGACCATCGGGGCCGCGCTGGGGCCCGCCGTGCCTCCCGAGCGGGGCGCGGTGTCGTTGCGGTGGGCGCGGCGCGGTCTGGAACTGGTCGAGCGGGGCCTGCTACCCGCCGGCGCCCCGCTGCGCTGCGTCGACCACCTGGCCGCTCTGACGGCGTTCCGGTCGGGCGACCTCCTGGAGGCCGCCGCGGCGGACATCCTCGGGCCGCTCCTCGAACTCCCGCCCAGGCGCCGGGAACCGCTCCTCGAAACGCTGCTGGTCTACCTGCGGTGCGGCGACAACGCGGTCCTCACCGCGGACCGCCTGCACGTCCACGAACAGACGGTCCGCTACCGCCTGCGCCAGATCACCCAGCTCACCGACGGCACCTGCCCGGACCCCGAACGCCACCTGGAGACCATGCTCGTACTGACCTGGCTCCTGTCCCCGGCGGCCGCCTAGGACAGGTCCTGGACGCCCGGGTGCCGGCGGCACCCGGGATCCGGCGCGGCGCCGGGCTCCCCGGTGGGGTCCGGCGCCGCCGCGTCACGCATGTCAGGCCGCGTCGATCCCGTTCGTGCAGGCGGCGCCCGGCTCGGGGGTCTGCGGGCCCTGCACGTACTTCGTGAGGAACTGCTGGACCCGCGGGTCGGACGCCTTGTCGACGGTCAGCTGCTTGCCCCACGCCGACAGCATGAGGGCGCCGGCCTGGTCCTTCACCGGACTCATCAGCGTGTAGGGCGTCTTGCCGACCTTGTCCGCCAGCGTCTTGACGTCGGCGTCCGCAGCCTTGTCGTTGTACGTGATCCACACCGCGCCGTGCTCCAGCGAGTGCACCGCGTTCTCGTTCGGTATCGCCTTGGTGTAGACCGAGCCGTCACACGTCATCCACGCCTGGTCGTGGTCGCCGCCGACCGGCGGGTTCATCGGGTACGACACGGCCTTCGAGACGTGGTTCTGGGTGAGCTTCTTCGCGTTCCACGACTTCTCGCCCTTGACCGGCTTCTTCGCGGCCGCCTGCTGCTGCTCGTCCTTGTCGTTCGCTCTGTCGATGTAGAACGCGCCGAATCCGACGAGCCCGGCGACGATGACCGTGCTGACCGTGATGGTCAGGATGCGGTTCCTGCGCTCGCGGGCCTTCTCGGCGCGGCGCATCTCCTCGATACGCGCCTTGCGGGCCGTGGAAGCCGACTTCTTGCTGGTTCTGCTCATGGGAATGCGTTCCTTGTCCCCGTCGCGCCGGATCGTCCGGGCGGCGGTGGGTGAGGGGTCGGACGGACGTCGTCGCACGGACGTCGGTCTAGATCCGCTGCACCTGGAGGACATGGAGGTCGGGAGCCCCGCGCGCGGGCGGCAGCGCGGGGACGCGCCCCGCCGTGGTCACGTGGGTCATGGCCGGGATCCGTGGCGCCACCGCGGGGAGGGGGTGGGCCCCCACGGGCAGCACGGCCCGCGCCTCCCGGGTTGGCAGACCGCAGCACTGGTCGTGCTCGGCGGGGGAGCCCAGCCGTTCGTGGTCGACGGAGACGGTGGCCGCCGGTACGGAGAGCGGTGTCGCCCGGCTGTGCGACGGCACGTATCCCAAACACACCACCAGCACGGCCACCAGGACCGCGAGCAGCACGGCCGGGCCGGGGCACAGCGCCGCGTCCCGCGTGACGCGGCGCGCTCGCTGTGACATCCGGCTGCTCATCACGGTGATGTTATGCGGTGCCTGTGACAGCGGCTCCGGGACCCCGCGGAACGACGGGGCACTCACAGACTCTTGCGAGTAGACACTGTCTACTCGCGACTGGTAGACAGTGTCTATGAGTGAACGGGAAGCGGGACGGCCAGATGTAGGGCAGTCAGATACAGGACAGGCAGATGCGGGACAGGAAGCGGGGCTGCGCGCCCGGCTGGTGGCCGTCGGCGTGGATCTGGTGACCCAGGAGGGGGCGCAGGCCCTGTCCCTGCGGGAGATCGCCCGCCGGGCCGGTGTCTCGCACGGCGCGCCGCGCCGCTACTTCCCCACCCACCTGGAACTGCTGTCCGCGATCGCGCGGGAAGGCTTCGCCGAGCTGGGGGCCGAGGTGTCGGAGGAGTTGCGCGGCGGCGAGAAGGCACCGCGGGCCCAACTCGCCGCGCTGGCACGGATCTACGTCGGCTACGCGCTCTCCCACCGCGGGATGTACGAGCTGATGTTCCGCCACGACCTGCTGGAGAGCAACCGCCTGGGCCTGCGCGAGACCAGCCTGCCGCTCTTCGGGATTCTGGCCGACCTGGTGGGCCGGGCCCGCCCCGACGTGCGGGCCCCGGAGGTCGCGGGCGCGCTCTGGGCCAACCTGCACGGCGTCGCGCAGCTGTGGGGCTGGGGCAGTCTCCGGCTCGCCACGGGGGCGGACGGCGTCGAACCCTTCGTACAGGCGGCTCTGGACGCTCACCTCGGGCCCGGGCCCCGGTGAGCGCGGCGCTCCGGCAACGCCTCACGCTCGCCGCAGGTGTCACTGGAGCCGCGGTCGTGGCCCTCGACGGAACCGTGACGACCGTCGCGCAGCCCACCCTGCGCCACGACCTCGACGCCTCGTTCGTGCAGGTCCAGTGGATCAGCACCGGCTATCTCATCGCGGTGGCCTGTCTGCTCGTCTTCGCCGGCCGACTCGGTGACCGCTACGGACACGGGCGGGTCTTCGCCTTCGGCGTGTTCGGCTTCGCCCTGGCCTCGGCGGCCATCGGTCTGGCGCCCGGTATCGGCTGGGTCATCGCCCTGCGCGTCGCCCAGGGGGTCTTCGGGGCGCTGCTGCAACCGGCCACCCTCGGCATGCTGCGCGCCGCGTATCCACCCGACCGGCTCGGCATGCCCGTCGCCCTGCGCACGAGCGCGATCGGAGCGGCCGCCGCGTTCGGCCCTCTCGTCGGCGGCGCGCTGATCTCGCACTTCGGCTGGCGGTGGGTCTTCTTCCTGAGCGTGATACCCGCGCTGGCGGCGGGCGCTCTCGCCCTCGCCGTACGGGTACCGGCGCACACCTCGGGCGTACCCCTGGACCTGCCCGGGGCGGCCCTCCTGGCGGTGACGCTGATCTGCCTGGTCCACACGCTGGTCGGTCTGCCGGGCTCCGGCGGGACCGCGGCCACCGTTCTCGGCGTCCTGTGCACGGCGGTCGCCTGCGCCGCCTTCGTCGGCCACGAACGCCGTACGGCCGGACCGCTGATCCCGCCGGACGTGTTCCGCTCGACGACGGTCACCTCGGCGCTCGGGGTGCTGGTGGCGGTGTCGGCGGCGATGTTCGGCTCGCTGTTCCTCGGCACGTACTACCTCCAGGACGTGCGGGGCCTCGACCCTCTGCGGAGCAGCCTGCACGCGCTGCCGCTCGCCCTCATGATGGTGGTCGGCGCACCTCTGACCACCGTAGTGTTCCGCCGCTTCGGCCCCCGCCGGACCGTCGTGTCGGGCGCGGCGCTCGTCGCGCTCGCCACCCTCCTGATGTCCCGCCTCGACCGGACGTCGGGCTCCCTGGTGATCGGCTGCTGTTTCCTGCTGCTCGGCGCCGGTTTCGTGTCCGTGATGGTCACCGCCACCGCGGTCCTCGTCCGCGCGTCGTCCGTGGCGGCCGCGGGTGTGTCGGGCGGGCTCCAGCAGACGGCGATGAACGTCGGACCGATGCTCGGGGTGGCCCTGGCCACCGTGTTCAGACCGGCCGACGTCTCGACGACCGGCATCGCACTGCTCATCCTCGCCGCCGTCGCCACGCTCGGCGCGCTGCTGGCCACCGGGCTGCCCGCCACGTCGGACGACGGACGGCCGGCGGTCAGGGTTTGACCTGGATCAGGGCGTGCGTTCCGCTCGTACGCCAGGACTCGGCGCCCGCGTCCAGTTCCGTGAGGGTGCCGGGCGTAAGGCCGGTCACGACGTCGCACTTGAGGGTGCGCAGGGCCGCCACCGGGCCCGGGAAGTAGGCGGTGGCCTCGGCGAACGGCGTGGTGGCGGGCCAGTGCCGGTCGCCCACCAGACGGCGGTAGTTGAGGTCACCCTTCATGACGGTGAGCGTGGCGGACGCGAAGTCGTCCCGGAGGTCGGCGGGCATCCGGTCGTAGGAGTGCGGCGCGCAGGAGAACGGGTGGCTGCGCAGGATCAGCCGTCCGTCGCCGACGGCCTGCCGCAGCCGTTCACCGACCGCCGCCGCGTGGCCGGACGCCCCGGTCAGCCGGTCGAGACAGGCGAGCGTGTCGGTGGTGGTGGCGTCCGAGACGTAGTACGGGTACGGCTTGAGGTGCAGGACGACGGAGGCGGCCCGCCCGCCGGCCAGCAGATGGTCGGCGAGGACGAGGTCGGGCAGCAGCTCGGGCCCCGCGTTGTCGGCGACCAGACAGACCTTGCCGGGCTCTCCAGATTTTCCGGACCCGCCGGCCGCGAGGATCTCCCACAGCGCGTCCGAGTCGTCGGCGACGAGGCCCTGGACCCGGTCGCCCAACCCGGCCTCACCCGCGGACAGTTGGAAGCCGAGGTCGGCCCGGTTGCCCCAGAGGGAGGAGAGCAGGAGCGTACGGTCCCGTTCGTGCGGCGGGAGTTCGGGGAGGCGGTCGAGCGCGGACAGCTCGTCGTCGACCTTGGAGCCCGCGAGTTCGGCGTTCTTGAAGGGGGCGAAGGGGTCGATTCCCAGCCAGGGGCCCGGTGCGAAGTGGCCCAGGGCCGCCAGGAGTTTGCGGTAGAAGAAGCTCTCCGCCCAGAGGAACGGCACGTCCGCCCAGCGCTGCCCGTAGTACGGCTCGTCCCGCCAGAGCCCGGCGCCCGGCTCCGCGTCGTCCAGCCGCTCGGCGAACCCCTTGGTGGTCTCGTCGAGGAGACCGTCCAGCGCGTGCTGCTGCGCGGGCGGGTACGGGGTGGCCCGCCGGACGCGCTCGATGAGGGCCGGGTGCCGCTCGTCCAGCACACTGCGGGCGAAGGAGCCCGGGGTGCCGACGACGACGGGGGCCGGGTCCCCGGCGCCGGAGACGACGTCTGTGGTGCCGGTGCCGGTGCCGGTGCCGGTGCCGGCGTCGGTGGGGGCTCGGCCGGTGTGGTGACTGGGGCGCGTCATGTCCCCAGTAAACCGCCCGTGCCCACTGCCTGCGGCCCGCAGCGGGTGGTCACACCGTGACAGGGACTCCCACCACCGGGTCGCCGGGTGTGTGTCAGCCCCAGCTCTGCGAGTACTGGTTGCGGTAGCGCTTGCGGCCCCGCTCCGAACGGATCCGCAGGGCCACCAGCGCGAGCAGACTCCCCGCGATGACGAACAGCCCGGGGCCGAGGTTCCGGTACTCCCCGAGCCGGTCGAGCGCCGAGGCGGCGTTGTCGGTCTGACCCTCGGGAACCGTGCTCGCCGGGCCCATGGCCCCGGGCAGGACCGCGCCGCCGGGGGCCGTCGAGGCCGTACCGGGCGGCACCGCGGCGGCCGCGTCGTTGTCCGCGCCACCGGTGCTTCCGGACGAGGGCGCGGCCTGACCGGCCGCTCCGGGATCGGTCGCCAGCTTCACACCGAGCGAGTCCAGCGCCTTGGTCACCGGCTGGAAGAACGTCGTGCCGCCGGCCTTGCAGTCGCCGCTGCCGCCCGAGGTGATGCCCATGGCCAGTCCGTCGGCGATCATCGGGCCGCCGCTGTCGCCCGGTTCGGCGCACACCGTGGTCTCGATGAGTCCGGTGACCGTGCCCTGCGGGTAGTTCACCGTCGCGTTCAGTCCGGTCACCTGGCCGGACTGAAGACCGGTCGTGCTGCCGCTGCGGAAGACCTTCTGGCCGACGGCCGGATCGGCGGCTCCGACGATCCGTATGCCCTGGCCGCCGCCCACGGCCACGATGTCGGCGCCGCTCAGGGTGGTCCCCGGGGCGTACCGCACGAGCGAGAAGTCACCGCCGGGGAACGAGCCGGACACGGTGGATCCGACCTGCTTGCTGCCCTGCTGGTCCGAGAACCACGTCGTGCCCACAGGACCGCAGTGGCCGGCCGTGAGGATGAAGTTGTTCTGCCCGTTCGTCACGTTGAAGCCCGCCGAACAGCGTCCCGAGCCGGCGAACATCGCGTCGGCGCCGTTCAGCCGCGGGGTGAAGGTGCCCTCCGTCCGCTCCATGCGCACGGACGCGCCGATGCCCTCGGCGACCTCGGTCAGCCGCGCCCACTCGGCCGCGGAGACAGTGGTGTCGGCGCGGACCACCACCTGGTTGGTCTTGTAGTCCATCGCCCAGGAGGTACCGGCCACCTTGGGCGCGTCCTTCAGCGCCTCGGTGGCGGACTTGAGATCCCGCATGGTGTGGCGGACGACCTTGGCGACGGCGCCCTCCTCGCGTACCTCGGCCGCCGCCTTCTCGTCGGTCACCGCGACGACCGGACGCCCCTTGGCGTCGATCCAGCTGCCCGCCGTACGCGAGTCGCCCAGCTCGGAGACCAGTTCCTGGCCCGTCCGGGCGGCCCGGGTCTCGGCATTGGGGGTCTTCGTGTCGCCCGACGTCTCGCTCGCCATGGCCTGCGTGACCATCAGCCCTCCGCACGCCAGCCCGCCGATGGCGGCGAACCGTGCGATTCGCTGAACATTCCGTCGTGCATGCCTCATTCACGGCTCCCGTGCGACTGTCCTGACACAGCGTCACTTCTTCGGGCGCACCCGTGAGGTGAACGCCCTCCTTCAGTACGTGCCGTCACGCGGTCCGGTTCACCGCGCCGCCCGGCCGTTGGGAGTGGCCGGAACCCGCCTGTCGTGGGGGCCGCGCCGCCCGACACGTTTTGCCGAAACGGCAAGGTCTCTCGCCGCTCGACGAGAGCACCCTCATGATCGGCGGCAGAGGAACTCGGACCGAGGAGGACAAATGCCGCAGGAAGTCAGCCCGCTCACCCCGGCGGACGCCCAGCACCGGCTGGTGGACGTTCCCGGTGGCCGCATCCACCTGGTCGAACAGGGCACCGGCCCACTGGTCCTGCTGGTCCACGGTTTTCCCGAGCTCTGGCACTCGTGGCGCCACCAGCTCCCCGCGCTCGCCGCGGCGGGCTACCGGGCGGCCGCCATCGACGTACGCGGATACGGGCGCTCCGCGACGCCCGCCGACCCGCAGGCGTACCGGATCGGGGCCCATGTCGAGGACAACGTGGCGGTCGTCCGCGCGCTCGGCGAGGAGACCGCCGTGATCGTCGGCCACGACTGGGGCTCGACCATCGCCGCCGACTCCGCGCTGCTCAGGCCCGACGTCTTCACCGCCGTCGGACTGCTCGGAGTGCCGTACGCGCCCCGGGGCGGCATGAAGCCGACCGACGCCTTCGCCATGATCGGCGGGGACGAGGAGTTCTACGTCGGTTACTTCCAGGAGCCGGGCCGCGCGGAGGCGGAGATCGAGCCGGACGTACGAGGATGGCTCGCCGGCTTCTACGCCACGCTGGCCGGGGACACGATGCCCGCGTCGGGAGAGGGCGCGGTCTTCTTCGTCCCGAAGGGCGGCAAGCTCTCGGACCGGTTCGTGAAGGAGCGCCCGTCCTGGCTCACGGACGAGGAACTCGACTTCTGCGCGGCCGAGTTCGAGCGGACCGGCCTGACGGGCGCCCTCAACCGCTACCGCAACATGGACCACGACTGGGAGGACCTCGCCGGCCAGGAGGGCGCCCCCATCACCCAGCCCTCGCTTTTCGTCGCCGGTGAACTCGACGCCTCCATCGCCTGGTTGGCCGACGCGATCAAGGCGTTCCCCGGCACCCTCCCCGGCCTGGTCTCCTCACACCTCGTCGAGGGCAGCGGCCACTGGGTCCAGCAGGAACGCCCCGACGAGGTCAACCGGCTCCTGACCGACTGGCTGGAGACCGTCAACGGGCCGACGCCACAAGCCCCGACTCGTACGCGATGATCACGAGCCGCACCCGGTCCCGGGCGTCCAGCTTGGCCAGCAGCCGGGACACATAGGTCTTGGCGGTGGCGACGCTGATGGACAGCCGCTCGGCGATCTCCGTGTTCGACAGCCCGCCGCCGACGAGCGCCAGGACTTCGCGCTCCCGGTCGGTGATGCCGCCGACCGTGCGCGCGGAGGGGGCCGCCGACACGGGCCGGTCGGCGAAATCCCTGATGAGACGGCGGGTGACACTCGGCGCGAGCAGTCCGTCCCCGGTGGCGACGACCCGGATCGCGTCGAGGATGTCCTCCAGCGCCATGTCCTTGACGAGGAACCCGGCGGCACCCGCCCGCAGCGCCCCGTAGAGACAGTCGTCGTCATCGAAGGTGGTGAGGACGATGACGTGGGTGCCGCCTTGCCCACCCGTGATCAGCCGGGTCGCCTCCATGCCGTCCATGCCGGGCATCCGGATGTCCATCACCACGACGTCCGGGTGCTCCTTCTCGGCGAGCGCCACCGCCTCGGCGCCGGTGCCGGCCTCCCCGACGACCTCCAGACCGGACTCGTCGGCGATCACCATGCGCAGCGCGGCCCGGACGAGGGGCTGGTCGTCGGCGAGTACGACGCGGACGGTCATCGCACACCCGCCGGTGCGGGCAGCGCGGGACGAGGTGTGACGGGCATACGCCGATCGTAGCCACCCGACTCCCGCATGCCATCCGACCGTGGGTGTACACCCCCGGGCGACACCCGCCCGCGCGATTGTCGGCGCCGGCCGGATGCCGAACGGCCCTGCCTGCGGCCACCGTTGGGCATGTGATCGAAGTCAATGAACTGACGAAGCGATACGGCGGCACCACCGCGGTCGACGGCCTGAGCTTTTGCGTGCGGCCCGGACACGTCACCGGGTTCCTCGGCCCGAACGGCGCCGGGAAGAGCACCACGCTGCGGATCGTCCTCGGCCTGAACGACCCCACCGGCGGATCCGTCACCATCGACGGCCACCGCTTCCGGGACCGGCCGCGCGGGCTGCGTCACGTCGGCGCACTGCTGGACGCCCACGACGTGCACGGCGGTCGCACCGCGGCGGCCCACCTGTCCGTACTGGCCCGCGCCAACCGCATCCCGCGCCGCAGGGTGGACGAGGTGCTGGAGGAGGCCGGCCTCGCGGGCGTGCGCCGACGCCGGATCAGCGGGTTCTCCCTCGGGATGAAGCAGCGGCTCGGCATCGCGGCTGCCCTGCTCGGCGACCCGCCGGTGCTGCTCTTCGACGAACCCCTCAACGGGCTCGACCCGGAGGGCGTGAAGTGGCTGCGGGGACTGTTCCGGCGGCTGGCCGGCGAGGGCCGTACCGTGCTGGTCTCCAGCCATCTGATGTCGGAGATGGAGAACACCGCCGACCAGTTGGTCGTCATCGGCCGCGGTTCGCTGATCGCCGCCGAGAGCCTGGCCGGATTCGCGGCCCGCGGCACCCGCCCGAGCGTGACCGTACGGACCCCTGACACCACGGCACTCACGGGACTGCTGACGGGGGAGGGGGCGCGGGTGCGCCAGGAGGCGGGCACGCTGACGGTGACCGGCCTGAGCGCGGACCGGATCGGCGAACTCGCGCTGCGTCAGCGGGTGTTGCTCACCGAACTGTCCACCCGGGCCGCCTCCCTGGAGGAGGCATTCATGGAACTCACCGCCGACAGCGTCGACCACGCGGCAGGAGAAGCCCGATGACCGACACGAGCAGTGCCGCCCATACGGCCGGTGCCAGTGCCGCCGACACGGCCACTGCTGCGGCCAGGGATGCCACGGCCACGGCCACGCTGGCCCGCGGCCGAGTCGCCGAGCCCCGCGCCCGGTTCCGTGACCTCGTCGCCGCCGAGTGGGCCAAGTGGTGGTCGCTGCGCTCCAGCGGCTGGGCACTGGTGGCCACGGCGCTGACCGTCATCGGCTTCAACGTGGGCATCGCCTATGACACGTACCGCTACTGGTCGGAGCGCGACACGGCGTCGCGGGCGGACTTCGTCCGGGACGGGATCCCCCTGTCGATCGCCTTCTCCGCGAACGCCGCCATGCTCCTCATGCTCGCTCTCAGCGCCATCGGATCCACCGTGATCGTCGGCGAGTACCGGACCGGACTGATCCGCACGACGTTCACGGCCGTACCGGCCCGCCGTTCGGTGATGGCGGCGAAGGTGTGCGTGGTCACCGTCGTCACGACGGTTTTCGGGGCGCTTGTCTCGGTAGCCTCGTTCGGGCTGACCCAGGCCGTCCTGTCCGGCCGGGACGCCGGTGTGGCGATCGGCCATCCCGGTGCCCTGCGCCTGGTCGTGGCGTCCGCACTCCTCGCGCCGCTCTCCGCGCTCGTCGGTCTGGCCCTCGGTACCGTCCTGCGGCACAGCGCGGCCACCATGACGGCCAACGTGGTGGTCCTTCTGCTGCTGCCCCTGGTCTTCAGCGCCGACCGCCACTGGGCGGCCGTCGTCGAGCATGCCCTGCCGACCGGTGCGTGGAACCGGCTGACGGCCGTCGGTCACCAACAGGTCGCCCACCCGTGGACGGTCGGCGGAGCGTGGACCGTCTACGCGGTCTGGGCCGTCGTCGCGGCTGTCGTCACCGTGGCCCCGGTGCAGCGCCGTGACCAGTGACGGTGGCGGTCAGCCGGTCAGGGGCCGCCACTGATCCTTCTGTTCGGAGCCGACACTGTCGAGCCACACCAGCGTCCCGCCGATCAGGCCGGGCTTGTCGCGCGCGGCCAGGGCCGGGGCTTCCAGCATGTCGGCGGCCTCTTCCAAGTAGGTGACCAGTGTGTCCAACACCTCGTCCGGGGCCTCGTCGTAGCGGGACCACCGGCCCAGGAAACCGGTCGCGGTGTCCAGGTACAGCCCCATGGTGGTGTCGGCCGGGCCCAGCGCGATCACCGGAATCCGGGTCGCCTCCCACACGGTGATCCGCTCCTCCTCGGGACGGCCGGCGTTCAAGGAGTGCTGGTGGGCCTGAGAGTCGGTCTTCAACCGGTAGCAGGCGACCACTTGGTCGAAGTTCATCAGAGCCCTGTTGCCCGGAAGGCATCCCCAGCCGTCGGCCCCGTCGTCGCCCGCGGTCAGCATCCACAGGACGCGCAGCTCGACGGGTACCGGGATGCCGAGGTCCTGTTCCAGGGCGGCGACGGCGGCGGGGTCGGCGCCGGGGCGGAGCGCGGCGTAGGAGTCGGGGGCGTTGTGCTTCAGCCAGGTGGTGATGCGCTGCCAGGCGTCGGCGACTTCCCGCACGGTGACCGCGGTGAGAACCGGATCGCCGGGTCGGTCCTCGACGGACCCCCGCCCCAGCTCAACCCCCTGCGCCTGTCCCTGCTGCTGTTGCTCCTGCCTCTGCCTTTGTCTCTGCCCCTGCTTCTGTTCCGGAATGCCGGTGGAGGGTTCGGTGGAGGGGACCGCTTCGAGGAATCGGATCTCGATCCGGTCCGGTTCGCGGATGTAGCCGACGGACAGGTCGGGGCAGTCGTCGAACATGGCGCCGTCCACGGTGACCGTCAGGATGCCGGGCAGTCCCGAGGGGCGTCCCATGTCGGGGTCGTCGGCCAGTTGGCCGGTCAGGGCCTTCAGCGCGTAGGGGGCGTCCGCGCCGAGCCGGGCGGCGGATTCGCGTACGTCCGGCTGGACTTCGACCTTCACGGCCTGATGCTCCTCGCTGATCGGAAACAGGACGGTCCGTCCTCGGAGCCACATGTGTGCCCTCGTACCCACAGTAGGGCGGCGCGTACACCGGCGGGCGGCGTGGCGGACCCGGGGTGCGCCTGCTCGGTATCGCCTACGCACGCGTTCCGTGCAGGGCGGTGCGCGCGACGCCGACGAAGTGCACGACCGACTCCCAGAACGGGGCGTAGCAGTCGTTGAACCGTCGGCCCGCGTCCTCCTCGCCGGCGATCATCGCGTCGAGCGCGCGGTAGTTGCCGCTGGTGGAGCGGCGCAGCCGGTCCGCGGCCGAGGCGACCTCCGGCGGGCCCTCCAGATCCGCCACCCAGACCCGCTGGCGCAACACCGCGTATTCGCCGCGCAGTCGGACCCGCAGCTCCCGCAGGGCGGCCAGACGTTCGTCGGGGTCGCCGATCTCGTGTGCGTCGGTCACCTTCCAGTACAGGTCACCCATGCGCTGGGCCTGTTCGATGAGGTCGACGTACGCCGCGCGGCGGGCGGCCCTGAGGCCGTCCGCCTGTACGGTCGCGGCGGCCGCGTCCGCCTGTATTCGGGCCGCGCGGGCGGTGCCCCGGCTGGTCACCCAGCTCGCGAGCACCGCGGTCGCGGCGGTCAGCGCGGCCACCCACAGCGTGCTGTCACCCATACCGAAGCCGTCCCCCCGTTCCTGTTCCCGAGTCCCCAAATCCCCTTTGCCGTCGCGTAGTTCGGCTTCGAGGTCACCGCAGGAGTCTGGCACGCAGGACACGATCTAGGTGTGGCGCGACGGTTCCCGGGTCTTCGTCAGATGTGCGAAGACGACGACATTGCTCTTGTAGCCGGACTGCCGGTCGTACACCCCGCCACAGGTGATCAGCCGCAGCTCCGGACGCTTTCTGGCGCCGTACACCTCCTGGCTGGGGAAGCGCGACTTCTCGTACACGCGGACGGCGTCGACCGTGTAGACGGCGGTACGTCCGTCGGCGCGCCGGGCCTCGACGAGTCGGCCGGGTTTCAGTGTGCTCAGGCCGGCGAAGACCGCGGGCCCGGTACGGGTGTCGAGGTGGCCGACCACCACGGCGGTGCCCGCCTCTCCCGGTGAGGGCCCGCCCTCGTACCAGCCCGCCAGATTGGGCTTGTCGACCGGCGGGGTGGTGAGCTGCTGACGCCGGTCGAGGCCCAGCCCCACGACCGGGGCCTCCAGACCGAGGTACGGGATGTTCAGGCTCGTGGGCTTGGACCGGGAGAGCAGTTGGGGCTGTTGCGGTTGCCGCGGCTGCTGGGGGCGTTGGGGCTTCTGGGCCTGTGGAGGAGGAGAGTGCGGCGGCCGGGATGGCCGGGGCGACGGGGACGGTGAGGGCGGTGGGGGCGGTGAGGACCGCGGAGGTGGCGGGGGTGGTGGATTGGGGCGGCGGACGGTGGGCTGTACGGGAGCGGGGGTGCGCCGGGGCTCAGGTGTCGCGGCGGCGGGCGGACCCGGGGACGCCTTCGCGTCCCCGGACTCCACCGCCGGGGCGGCGACCGGCCCTGCGGGCCGGCCGTCGTCCTCGGTCCACCAGATGCCGCCCATCACCAGAGAGAACGCCAGGACCGCCGTTCTCGTCAGGCGATAGGCACGCGTGCGGTACCAGGGCCTGGGCGCGCGCCTACGCGGCACCGTTGTTCCGGCGACGCAGCTGCCGGAAGTAGACGAAGCCGGACACGCCTACCAGGCCCACCGCTCCGGCCGTCGCGACCGCCGACACGGTGGGCGTCTCGGCGAGACCGCCACCGCCCGCGGGCACGGCGCCGTTGGGGGTCTGCGGCTTGGCGTCCGGCTTGGCCGCCGGCTTGCAGTCGACCTTGAACATCTTCTCCTTGCCCGCCCCCGCCCCGCCCACGGGCTTCCAGGTGAGCTTGTAGTCACCGTCGGGCAGCGCCAGCGTGTCCGTGTAGCCGGTGCCGATGGGGAGGTTGAGGGTGCCGTTGAGCGTGGCCGCCGCCGAGGCCGCCGGCTGTGGCTCGATGATGTAGGTGATCCCCGTGACGCCGACACCCTCGAAGTTGAAGGCGGCCAGGTAGAACTTGCAGACCTTCGTCTCGTCGCGCTGGTCGGTCGGGGACGTCGTCTCCGAGTGGATCTTGACGTCACCGCTGTCGGGGGCGGCGTAGGCGGCCGATGCCCCGAGGAGGGCGGTGCCGGCGAGGGCGACCGTGGTGAGGGCTGCGGCGCCGGTACGGACGCCGACGGAGCGGGTGAGCGGTGAGGCGGGCATACGAAGTCCTCCGAGCGGAATGATTGTCGTACAAATCGGTTCTGCACCCGACTCCCTTTCACATCCCGACGCCGGAAACGCGCCGCATCGCTGATACAGCGTCAGAGATCCCCCGTCCGGACCAACGATTCGGGGCTCGCGGCCGCTCCAACGCACCTGTCGTCCCACTCGGCGAAGGGGGCGCGGGGAACCGCGCGACCAGCCACGACACACCCGCGGATTCAACACGCGCCGGGTCCCTCGCGCCGACCCCCGAGACACCCCTGGCGACAGCCCCGACGTCGGCGCTTGTGCCGCGTGTCGCGCATCGCGGGCCGCAAGCCACGAGCCGCGACCCGCGCGTCGCGGGCTACGAGCCGCCGACCCGCGCGTCGGGCGTGGGGCCTCAGACGTCGGACAGCGGGGGCCGGGCCTCGCATGTCGGACGTCGTGCGTCAGGCGTCAGGCGTCAGGCGTCAGGCGTCGGTCGTCGGGCCCCGGTCGTCGGGCGTGGCGAACCGGCCGGCCTGCAGATGCCCGCACCCACGCCGACGCCGACGTCCACGTCCACGCCCATGCCCGTGCACATGCCCGCCGCTCAGGCGTCCGCGTGCCGCAGCCAGACGTAGTCGACCGGCTGCCCGGCGTTCCAGGCCTCGGCCAGTTCGGCGCCGACCGGTGCGAATCCCGCTCCCCGGTAGCAGCGCAGAGCGGCGGCGTTCTCCGGGTGGACCCGCATGAACACCTCCGAGAGGCCGGACAGCCGCGCCTCGGCGAGCAGACCCCGCACCAGTGCGCGCCCAAGGCCCCGCCCACGCGCCCCGGGCGCCACGATGATCCGCGCGAGCTCGACCTCGTCCTCCGCGGCATCGAGCCACAACTCCCCGTACGCGAAAGGCTGTTCACCGTCGACGAGAACACGGGCCGCCACATCCGGCTCGCCCTGCCACGCGGCGACGGCCCGCTCGGGTACGGGGAACTCCCGCAGCCCGCACCACATCAGCACCTCCGTGGCAGAGCGGGGCCAACTCGCCACCGAGGCCGCGTATGTGGAGTCGAAGGGGAGCAAACGCATGGTGGGTGTCCGTCCTCGCGGAAAGAGAGCCGGGGCAGTGTCAGGGGTCAGTACCAGGGCCCGCCGTCGTCGACCAGCACGGCTGCCCCGTCGAAGCGGCCCGCCTTGAGGTCCTTGAGCGCTTCCGGGGCCTGCGACATCGGGTACGGGTGGGTCGTGGCGCGCACCCGGTGGCGCTCCGCGAGGGCCAGGAACTCCCGTGCGTCGTCACGGGTGTTGGAGGTGACGCTGCGGATCTCCTTCTCGTAGAACAGCTCACGTTCGTAGTCGAGCGGCGGCACGTCACTGAGGTGGATGCCCGCGATCGAGAGGATGCCGCCCCGGTCCAGGGCCCGTAGCGCCACGGGCACCAGATCGCCGACGGGAGCGAACAGCACGGCGCTGTCCAGCGGCTCCGGCGGCGCGTCGTACGCCCCCGCCGCCGACGTGGCGCCCAGGTCGAGGGCCAGCCGCCGGGCGGCAGGATCCCGGGTCAGTACATGGACGGTCGCACCCTGGGCGAGCGCCACCTGGGCGCAGAGGTGGGCGCTGCCCCCGAAGCCGTACAGGCCGAGGCGTCCGCCGGGCGGCAGGGACGCGCGGAGCAGCGCACGGTGTCCGATGATCCCGGCGCACAGCAGCGGCGCCAGGGCGATGTCGTCGAGGCCGCCGGGCAGCGGGTGGGCGAAGGCGGCCGGCACGGTCGTGTACTGGGCGTAGCCGCCGTCGGTGTCCCAGCCGGTGTACCGGGAGGCCGGGCAGAGGTTCTCCGCCCCGCGCAGGCAGTACGCGCAGGTGCCGTCGGTACGGCTCAGCCACGCCACCCCGACCCGGTCGCCGACGGTGTGTCCGGTGACCCTCGCGCCCATCCCCGCCACCCGCCCGACGACCTCGTGACCCGGCGTCACCCGTGCCCGGCGCACCGGCAGATCACCCTCGCTGACGTGCAGGTCCGTGCGGCAGACACCGCAGGCGCCGACGCGGACGAGGAGTTCGTCGGGCCCCGGCACGGGGACCGGCTTCTCGACGAGCCGCAGCGGCCCGCTCTCGACCGGCCCCGGTTCGGCCACTTCCCAGGCGTACATCGTCGTCATGTAGTCCCCGCCGTCATGTCGTCGCCCCGCGGCTGTCCGCTCCGTTCTCCCCGCTCCCCTCCGCGCCGTTCGGTTCGATTCCGTTCAGCTCCGTTCCGCGAGGAGATTCCGGGCGATGCCCGGGAGCCTGCGGGTGGGCGCAGGCAACTCCTGACGAACCGCTTTCACCTGCCGAACCAGGTGTCGGACGGCCACGTCGTATTTCTGCGGGACAACGGAAAGGATCGTTGACGCGACCGTAGCGCGGTGCCAACGTGCTCGCACCAGTCTTCCCGGCCGGTCGGGACCCGGGGTGGCGTCGTCCGGACGCCGCCCGTTGCACGGCGCATCGAGCGAACGGAGGGCTTGTCGCCATGTCAACAGCCAGTGGAGACCCGACTACGGGGACGGCCGACTTCTCGGCGGCGCCCCTGGCCGACACATCCGTCCCCGAGGAGTGGGAAAGCGGTCAGGAGTCCGGCTGGGGCGAAAGCGCCACCGAAGCGAGCGGGACGGAACTAGGGAAGGACCGCGGTTCGGAACGAGGGACGGAACAGCGGCAAGCGTCCGTCGGCGGCCCGGCCGCGCGCGCCGAGTCCGGCGCCGCCCTCCCGGCCCACCGCCCCACCCGAGGCCGCTACCGCGGCAGCAGCAGCGGCTACGAACTGGACCTGCGCGTGGACGTCGACAGCGTCCCCGGCGGCCCGAAGGTCCTGAGGAAGGTCAGCGGGGACTTCTTCAGCACGGCCGGCGGTACGAAGGCGTACTTCGGCTCGTTCGTCGTGGACGCGCCCACCGTCTCCTGGAGCGGGACGCAGGTCGTCATCAGGGGCATCGCCACGTACACCTGGCAGACCGCGTACACGCTCGTGCGGGTCACCGTCCCGCGCAGCAGGACGAACCAGCGGCCGGGCGCCGCGACCGTCGAGTTCCTGCGCCCGCCGGGCCAGCTGGGCGCCACCTACGTCTGCCCGTACGTCTCGCCGTACTTCCGCACCGTCGAGTGGGAACAGGACTCCGTGACGGGGGCCGTGCCCTTCCTCTCGTACGACACCGGATCGCTTCCGCAGCCCGCCAACAGCCCGGCCCGGATCCTCACCGTGCCCCGGGCCTACGCCGAGGCCGGAATCGAACTGCTCGTGTCCGGCACCGCGAACGTCATCGCGAACAGCCAGAACGGCTGGACCAACACCGAACTGCACGGCGCCATGGAGACCAACTTCAGCCTCTGGCGCAACGCCCCGCAGTGGAAACTGTGGCTGCTGGTCGCCAGCAGCTACGAAGGCATGGCAGGCGTACGCGGCATCATGTTCGACGCCGCCGACTCCTTCCAGCGACAGGGCTGCGCGGTCTTCTACGACCTGATCCAGGGCGCGGACCCCGAAGCGCAACGCGCCATGCTGCGCACGTACGTCCATGAACTCGGCCACTCCTTCAACCTGCTGCACTCCTGGCAGAAGAACCTGGCCACGCCACCCGCCCCGCTCGGCGGGAACAACGGCTTCGCCGACCTGTCCTGGATGAACTACCCGCAGAACTACCAGCCGTTGAACGGGAACGGCGGTGCGGCGGCCTACTGGGGCGCCTTCCCCTTCCAGTTCACCGACAACGAGCAGATACATCTGCGGCACGGCTTCTACCGCGACGTCATCATGGGAGCCAACGCGTTCGCCACCGGTGCCGCCGACATCGAACCGGCGCTCTTCGACGAGCCCCTCACCGACGAGTCCGGCCTCCGCCTCGACCTGCGCGCCGACAAGAGCGGACTGTCGTTCGGCGAACCGGTCGTCGTGGAACTGAAGTTGGAGACGACCGACCTGCGCGGCCGGGCCACGCACAACCACCTCCACCCCGACGACGAACTCGTCAGCATCGCGATCCGGCAGCCCTCCGGACGCACCGTGCTCTACCGGCCGCTGCTGCGCCGCTGCGTCGACCAGGACCAGACCGTACGTCTGGACGCGGGCCGGCCCGCGATCTACAGCAGCGCCTACATCGGCTACGGCCGCGACGGGCACTACTTCCAGCAGCCGGGCACCTATCAGCTGCGCGCCGCCTATCTGGCCTCCGACGGATCCCGGATCGTCTCGCCGGTGCTGCGGCTCGACGTACGGCACCCGGTCAGCCAGTCCGACGTCCGGCTCGCCGAGCTGATGATGGGCGACGAACAGGGCAAGATCCTCGCCCTGCGCGGCTCCGACTCGCCGTCACTGCAGTCCGGCAACGACGCGCTCCAGGAGGTCATCGAGCGGCACGGCACACACCCCTTCGCCGTGTACGCGCGCCTCGCCAAGGGGCTCAACTTCGAGCACGAGTTCAAGAGCCTGACCCCGGACAAGACCGAGCTGACCGTAAGGCCCCCGGACCCCAAGTCCGGGATCGAGCAGCTCACCCAGGTCGTGAAGGTCTCCCAGCAGGGAAAGGGCGTCGACAACCTGACGCTCAACCTCGCCTCGCGGCGCCTGGCCCGTGCCTACGCCCGCCAGGGCGACCTCGAAGAGGCCAACTCCACGCTCGACCGGCTGGTCCGGCACTTCGACACACCCGCCTTCAAGGCGTACGTCAAGGACGCGGTGCGCGACCAGGTCGACACCACGAAGGCGCGGCTCACCGAGGAGTTCGGCGGCTGACCCGCACCCGGAAGGGCACTCACGGGACACCCCTCTGCCCGTGAGCGCCCTTCCCGGCCGACTGTGGCAGCATCGGGCGCACCGGCCCCGGCCCCCGGGAGACGGGGAGCCGGCGTCACGGGCCGGCGGTACGGGAAGGGAGCAGCCGGATGATCGACCTCGTCCTGTACGGGCCGGGCGGCCCTCAGCCCCTCGGCCGCCCGGCCACCGTGCGGGTGGAGATCCGCAACACCGGCGACCGTGACCTCTGGATCGCGGGAGTGCTGGACGGCTCCGAGAACGGACTGCGCCTTCCGCGCTATCTGCCGACCGTCACGCGTGCCGAGGCCAGTGGCGGGGGAGACGAGGACGGCGCCGTCGTGGCGTCCCCCGCTCCGGCCGAGGACCCCCTCGTCGGCCCCCTCCGGCCCACGGACCTGCGCAGGCTGGCACCCGGCGAGTCGTGGGACCCGGTCTCCGGCGCGGGCTGCCTGCCCCTCATGACCTTCGCGCACTTCGCCCCCCGGCGGCCCGGCCGCTACCGCTACGCCCTCACACTCGACACCGAAGCCGCCCGGCCCGAGGAATGGCTCGGTGGCTTCGGCGTGCCCGTCGGCGCCGCACGGGAGGAACTTCTGGCACTCGTCGCGCGCGTGCCTCGTACGAAGGTGGTGGCGGACCCGGTGGAGGTGGACTTCCGCTGAGCTGAGCGGAAGTCCACGGGCGGTCACACGCGGCCACCGGTCGGCCACGGTGATCCTGGGTCCTGGGTCCTGGGTGCTGGGCATCCCGGGTCACAGCAGGAAGAGCAGTTGTACGGCGACCAGGACGTCCACCACCGCGCACCACTCGGCGAACGTGGGGGAGACCACCTTGTTGAGCCTGCTGTGCCTGATGTGGACGAAGTCCCAGACACCGTGGAAGAACCAGCCGGCCGCCACGAGGTAGCGGCCCAGGTCCGGGTCGACCGCCAGACCCACGAGAGCGAGCGCGCCGAAGGCGAGCGTCCCCGCGGCCTGGATCCCGAAGGCGGCCCGCCCGTGCGGAGTCCCGCGAACGGCGCCCCACACCAGGACCGCCAGCGCGAGCGTGATCAGGGCGACGGGCTGCGAGACCAGGTCCTGCGCTCCCAGCGCCACCATGAAGGCCAGGCCGAGACCCAGCACCGGCCAGGCCGCCCGCCGCCTCCCGATCTGGTGGGTGATCACGTACAGCAGCGGCAGCAGGGGCAGCGCGTCCCCGAACGCACTCACACTGTCGGCCGGATCGCCCGAGCCGCCCCCGACCGACGTGAGGATCACGAGCGCGACGGCCAGGAGCGTCGGCCAGCGCGGCTTGAGCAGTTCGACGGGCCGCCACCACGTGGCCGCACCGTCCGGTGACTTGTCGGGTGCGCTGTCGGGAGCCGTGTCAGGGTCCGGGTCGGTGGGGACGGTCGTCGCAGTCATGGCAACTCCAGGTCATGAGGACGGTCGTGTCATGGGACCGCGGGAGGTGTGAGGGCTTCCGGCGACTCCACACTCCGCCGGTCCGTAAACCGCGAGTAGTGCCGAACCCGTATGCGGGCACGTGGAGTTGTCACCCGCGCGGATGACATCTGTCATGCCGGGACGGGCCGTGACGACACTCCGCCCCACGGGCCGGCTTCGGTGACAATGGCCGGATGCGGGACGGGGAGAACGCTCACGGGACAGGGCTGACCGGGCTCCGGCGCCATACGTGGTGGACCGTGCCGGGCATGGCCGTGTCCGTTCAGCTGCTCTTCGTCGGGGAGTGGGTCCTCGACCAGGACGTCGCGCTCCGGGCCCGGGTCCCGTCCGCCGTCGCACTCGCGGTCGAGGTGGTGGCGAGCATGGTGCTGCTCACCCGGCGGCTGACCCTGCTGCCCGAGGCGGGCGCGCGCCCCGCCGGACCGCCCATGGGATGGCTGGTCACCGCGGGCGCGGCCGGGGCTGTACTGGCGACGTGCGCCCTCGCCGTGCGCAACTACGGACTGTGGGCGGTGGCGCCCGCCACGGTGGTCGCGATCGTCGCGACCTACCTCTCGCCGGACGGCAGACGGCCGCTGATCGCCGGTGCCGTGCTCTTCGCGCTCCTGCCCGGCGCCGTCGTCAGCCTGGCCGCCGGCGACGGGGAGTTGGCCCACGCCACGCTCTTCCCGGCCGGGCTGGTCGCGTTCACCGCCTGGGTCATGCTCGGCCCCCTGTGGGCCTGGGACACCGCGCGGCGGCTCGACGAGGCGCGGCGGCTGGAAGGGGAACTCGCGGTGAAGGACGAGCGGCTCAGGTTCGCCGCGGACCTGCACGACATCCAGGGGCATCACCTTCAAGTCATCGCGCTGAAAAGTGAGTTGGCGGCCCGGCTGGTGGCCGCCGACCCGGGGCGCGCCGCCGCCGAGATGAGGGAGGTGCGGCGGCTGGCCGCCGACGCGCTGAGCGACACGCGGGCCGTGGTGCAGGGCTACCGGCGGACGACCCTGGACGACGAGATCGCCAACGCGACCCGGGTACTGGCCGCCGCGGGCATCGACGCGCGGACGACCTTCGAACCGGCGACGGCCGCCACCGGACTCGCCGAACCCGCCCGCCATCTGCTGGGCCTGGTGATGAGGGAGGCCACCACCAACGTGCTCAGGCACAGCCGGGCCCGGCACGCGGAGGTCGACTACCGCGTCACCGGCGGACTCGCCCGCCTGCGGGTCGGAAACGACGGCGCCGACCAGCCCCCGGACACCGCCCGGGGCACCGGGCTGCACTCACTCCGAGAGCGACTGCGGGCCGCCGAGGGCGAGTTGACCTGGGACCGGGACGGCGAACACTTCGCGGTCACGGCCGTCCTGCCGACGGGGCCGGTCACAGGGGCCGGTCCGGCGAAACCGGAGAACGGAGCGGCACGTTGATCCGCCTGCTGATCGCCGACGACGAGGACCTGCTCAGAAGCGCCCTGGTGGCCCTGCTCGGACTGGAACAGGACCTCACCGTGGTCGCCGAGGCCGCCACCTCCGCCGACGCGGTCCGGCTGGCCCGTGACCACCGCCCCGACATCGCGGTCCTCGACCTGGAGATGCCGCCCACCGACGGACTGCGTGCCGCCGAGGAGATCCGGGCCGAACTGCCCACGCAGATCGTCCTGGTCACCCGGCACGCCCGCCCCGCCGTGCTGCGCCGCGCCCTGGCCGTCGGCGTCCGCGGGTTCGTCCCCAAGACCACCTCGGCGGCCGTGCTCGCCGGAATCATCCGCGACATCGCCGCGGGCCGCCGTTACGTCGACCCCGACATCGCCGCCTCCGCGCTGACCGAGGACGACTGTCCCCTCACCGACCGCGAGTTGGAGGTCCTGCGCGCCGCCCGCACCGGAGCCTCGGTCGTCGAGATCGCCGCCACGGTCCACCTGGCCCCCGGCACGGTCCGCAACTACCTCTCCGCCGCCATGTCGAAGCTGGGAGCACCGACCCGGCACGCCGCCGCCCATCACGCCTGGCAACAGGGCTGGATCTGACCACGACCACGACCATGCCCACGACCCTGACCGTGACGACGGTCAGGACCGGTACAAGGGGCAGGACCACGCCGGGACCGGGACCTCGCCCGGGATCAGGTCCGGCCCGCCGGTCGTGCCGACGACTCCACCAACGACACGGTGAACGGATGCGTGGGCGCCACGAGGATGTCCCGGGCCGGTCCCTGCTCGACCACCTCCCCGCCGTCCAGCACGGCGATCCTCGCGGCGAGCCTCGCCGTGTCGAGGTCGTGGGTGATGAGTACGAGGGAGAGGTCGTCGCGCTCGCGGAGCAGCCCGGCGAGCAGGTCGAGGATGCCCCGGCGGGTGACGGTGTCGAGCCCGGAGGTGATCTCGTCGCACACCAGGACCCGCGGCCGTGCGAGCAGCGCCCTGGCGAGCGCGGCCCGCTGGAGCTCGCCCCCGGACAACCGGGCAGCGGTGCGGGCCGCCAACTCGCCCGTCAGGCCGAGGCTGTTGAGCGTGTGCGACGCCTCGGCCCGGGCGTCCGAGGCGGACAGTCCACGGAGCCGTACCGCCGTCCGGGCCACCTGGTCGAGAACCGGCCGGTGCTCGTCGAAGGAGGCGCGCGCGTCCTGGAAGACGTACTGCACGGCCGCGAGCCGCTCCCGCCCCCGGTCACGCAGACTGCGGGGGAGCGGGACCCCGTCGAGCAGCACCTCTCCCTCGTACGTGCGGTGGAGTCCGGCAAGACAGCGGGCGAGGGTCGTCTTGCCGCTGCCCGAGCGGCCGAGTACGGCGAGGCATTCGCCCGGGTGCACGGCGAGTTCCGGGACGCGCAGTACCTCGACGCCGGGCCGGTGGCGGGCGCGGAGACCTCGGACCCGCAGCACGGCCTCCGGGCGAGGCCCACTCGGAGCTACTTCCGACAACGACGTCTGTTCCACGAGCAGTTGACGCGTCCAGGGATGTACGGGAGCCAACCACACCCGCTCCGTCGGGCCGGACTCCACGACCCGGCCGTCCCGCACGACCAGTACCTCGTCGGCGAGCGCGCGTACCGTCTCCAGGTCGTGGCTGAGCAGGACGACCCCGATCCCGCGCGCGGCGACCGCCCTCAACTCGTCGACGACCCGGCGCTTCGTGAGCGCGTCCTGACCGGTGGTGGGCTCATCCGCCACGACGACCCGGGCCCCGAGCAACAACGCCTGGGCGAGCACGACACGCTGCTGCTGGCCGCCCGAGAGCTGATGCGGAAAGCGTCGCAACAGCCCTGCGCCGTCTGGTAGCTGGGCCGCCTCCAATGCTTGCAGCACACGCTCCCGTATCGCCGAGCGCCGCTCACGGCGAGGCACCTCGCGCACCTGGCCGCGCGCGATGTCGTGCAGCAGCGCACCGACCCGCCGCGCCGGATTGAGCACCGCCGCCGGATGCTGCGGGACGTAGCCGACCAGCGCCTCCGCCACCCGTACGGAGCCGGTGACGCCCGCGCCCGGCGGGAACTCGCCCAGCAGCGCGCGCCCCGTGGTCGTCTTCCCGCTGCCGGAGGCCCCGACCAGCGCGGTCACCTTCCCGGGCAGCACTCGCAGACTCACCCCGTCGACGATGCGTCTGCCACCGACCTCCACGGTCAGCCCCTTGATCTCCGCGACCGCGTCCGGCCCGCCCGCTCCGATGAGCCTGCTCGGCCCACTCGTTCCGCTCGACCCGCTCATGAACGCGGCCCCTTTCCGAGTACCGCGTCGAAGAGCAGATTGCAGCCCATCGTCAGTGCCACGATCAGCAGCGCCGGGACGACCACGGCCCAGGGCTGCACGAACAGCCCCGTCCGGTTGCGGTCCACCATCACCGCCCAGTCGGCCGCGTCCGGTGCCACCCCGATGCCCAGGAACGCGGCCGTGGCCACCAGATACAGGACACCGGTCAGCCGTACCCCCGCGTCGGCGGCGAGCGGGCGCAGGATCGACCGCCCGACATGGCCCACGGCGATACGCCACCACGACTCGCCCTGCATCCGAAGCGCCTCCACCGCCGGCCGCGAGGCCACGTCCGCGGCGGCGGCCCGGACGATCCGCGCGGCGTCCGGGATGTTCACGAGCGCCACCAGCAGCGCGAGCCCGGTCGCCCCGGGTGAGAACACGGAGGCCACCAGCAGGATCATCAGCAGGGAGGGCACGGCCAGCAGCACGTCCAGCGGCCGCATCAGTGTCTCCTCCAGCCAGGTTCTGTGGGTCAGCGCGCTGATCAACCCGAGCGGCAGCGCCACGAGGTACGCCAGCGCCGTCGCCGTGAGCGCGACGACCACCACGGGCCGGCCGCCCAGCAGCACCTGCCGCCACACGTCCCGGCCCACGAAGTCCGTGCCCAGCCAGTGCCCGTCGCCGAGTGTGAACGAGGCGGCCCGAGGTCCCGGCCCTCCCGCGATCAGCGGCCCGCACAGGGCGAGAACGAGCGGCACACACATCAGGACGGCCCCGAGCGCGTAGCGCATCGGCGGCAGCCTCCTGCGAGCAGATCTCACGCGGCCACCTCCGCCCGCGGCGCGAACCGGTGGGCGACGAGGTCGGCCCCCAGGTTCAGCACCACCGTGACTACCCCGAAGACCACCGCGAGTCCCTGCACCACGGGCACATCCCGCTCGGCCACGGCGTTCATCAGCACGGTCCCCAGACCGGGGATCACGAACAGGGCCTCGACCACGATCACTCCGCACAGCAACCAGTCGACGGTACGGGCGAGTTGCTGGGCGGCCGGCGCGACCGCGTTCGGTAGGGCGTGCGCGTGCCGGACCCGGGCGCCCGGAATCCCGTACCGCATGGCCTGTGCGACGTACGGCGAGGCGAGCGCGTCGATCATCCCCGCGCGCACCAGCCGGGACAGCGAGCACACCGGGCGGGAGAGGAGGACGAGTACCGGCAGGACCAGGGCCGCCGGATGAGCGAGCAGATCCGTGCCGTAGCCGACCGCCGTCGGCGGCAGCCAGTCGAGCCGCAGCGCGAACACCGTCACGAGCAGCACCCCGAACGCGAACTCCGGTACCGCGTAGACCCCGAGCGTCACCGCGCTGACCAGCCGGTCCACGAACCGCCCCTCGAACCGCGCGGCCAGCACCCCGAGCCCGACCCCGAGCGGCACCAGCAGCACCACGGTGAGCGAGGCGAGCAGCAGCGTCGGCCCGAAGGCACCGGAGATGTACGAGGTGACGGGCCGCCCCGAAGCCAGCGAGGTGCCGAAGTCCGCGTGCAGGAGCCCGCTCGCCCAGTCACCGAGCCGTTCGTGCGCGGGGCGGTCCAGGTCCATCGCCTCACGGATGGCGGCGATCCGCGCCGGGTCCGGCTGGTCTCCGGCGAGGGCCACCGCCGCGTCGCCCGGCAGCGCTTCGGTGAGCGCGAAGACCAGCAGCACCACGGCCACGGTCTGCGCACCGCCGAGCAGCAGCCGCCGGGCGGCCCAGGTACCGAGTCCGCTCACGCCAGCCAGACCTTGTCGAACCGCGCCCAGTCGAGCGTGTTGGCGGGTGCCTTGCGGTCAACTCCCTTGACACCCTTGGCGGTTCCGATGATCCAGTCGGCGAACCCCCACACCAGGAAGCCGCCCTCGGCGTACAGCCTGCGCTGCATCCGCCCGAACACGGCGGCGCGTTCCTTTTCGTCCTTCGTGGACTGCGCCTGCTGGTAGAGCGCGTCGAAGTCCTTGTGCTGCCACTTGGTCGCGTTGGTGGTGGAGCCGGTCAGGAGCCGCTGGGAGATGTGCGACTCGATGGGCATGGCTCCCGAGCGGTAGCAGCACAGGGTTCCGGAGTCGAGGATGTCGGCCCAGTACGAGTCCTTGCTGCCCATCTTCACGTCGACGGTGACGCCGGCCCGGGCGGCCTGGTCGCGGAAGATGCTCGCCGCCTCGGTGAACCCGGCGGCGACGGCCGAGGTGTCCAGGGTGACCTTCAGCTTCCCGGCGCCCGCCTTCTTCAGGAGGGAGCGGGCCCGGTCGAGGTCCTGCTCGCGCTGGGGCAGCCCGTCGGCGTAGTACTCGTACCCCTTGCCGAAGAGGTCGTTGCCGACCACACCCGCCCCGGAGAGTGCCCCGTCGACGAGTTCCTGGCGGTCGGCGATGAGGAAGAACGCCTCGCGGACCCGCTTGTCGTCGAAGGGTGCCCGGTCGGTCTTCATGGCGAAGGCCTGCATGGCGCTGTTCCGCAGCCGCACGATCTCGATCTGGCCCTTGCCCTCGTGGGCGCGGGCGGTCGTCGGGTTCAGCTCGTGGGCGTACTCGACCTGTCCGCCGAGCAGTGCGTTGACCCGCGCGGACTCCTCGTTGGCGACGACGAACTCCACCTCGTCGAGGTGCGGGGCGCCGTCCCAGTGGTCGTCGTTGCGGCGGAAGACCGCCGAGCGGCCCGGTGCGAACGACACGAAGCGGAAGGGTCCGGAACCGACCGGCTTCTTGTCGAAGTCGGCCGCCGAGGACCCGTCGGGAACGATGTACGCGCCGAACGCGGCCAGCACGTTGGGGAATTCGGCGGTCGGCCGCTTGAGCACGAACTCCACGGTCCGCTCGTCGACGGCCCGGCTCGCCTTCAGATCGATGGGTTCGAGGGACGCCTTGGCACGGAACGCCTTCTCGGGGTCCGCGATCCGGCGGTAGCTGAACAGGACGTCCTCGGCGGTGACGGGCTTCCCGCTGTGGAAGTCCGCCTTGCGCAGGGTGACCTTCCAGCGGTCGAGCCCCGCGTTCGGCTCCCAGCCGGACGCCAGGCGGGGCTGGGCGGAGAGGTCGTCCCCGTAGTCGGCAAGTTTGTCGAAGAGCGCCTTGGCGCGGGCCACGTCGGCGAACAGGTTGGCCAGGTGCGGATCGAGCGTCTCGCTCGCGCCGCCGCCCGCGAAGGCGGCCCGGAGCCGCCCGCCGCGCCTCGGCTTCCCGTCACCGCTGTCGCCTCCCTGGCCGGAGCCGCCCGATCCGGAGTCGTCCGAGTCGCCGCAGCCGACGAGAGCGAGGGCGCCGATACCGGAGGCCGCCGTGAGAAAGCCTCTGCGACGGAGGCCGGGATGGTCCTGCATGCGGATGTCCTTGCTGTGTGAGGTGTGAGGTGTGAGGTGTGAGGTGTGAGGTGTGAGGTGTGAGGTGTTGGGTGTTGGGTGTCAGGTGTGAGATGGGGGGCGGTGCGGTCAGCCGTCGAGGCGTGCCACCACGTGCAGCCGGTCGGCGTCGGCCGCCGTCCCGGGCAGGTCGCCCTCCTGCCAGGGCGGTTCGGTACGCGGCCCCGGACCGTCGTGCAGCGCCAGCACGGTGAAGCCGTGCGAGGTCAGGAAGTGGCGCAGTTCCTGCGGGAGCAGCAGCCGCCATGCCGAGAACTGTTCGACGGGAGGCGAACCGTCGTCGGCGGTCCACGTGCGGGTACGGCGCAGGAGTTGCGCGGTGCGGTCGATGCGCAGGGTCGTCGCCGAACGGTAGGAAACGCCCTGCCAGGAAAGGGTGTTGTGCCTCGGCGTGTTCAACAGGTCGTTCCGGCCGAGGAAGTAGGCGCCGTTGCGCATCTCGGCGACCAGGAGCCCGCCGGGAACCAGACTGCGGCGGCAGGAGGCGAGAAAACCGTCGAGGTCGTCGTTGGTGTGGCAGTACAGGAGCGAACTGTCCAGGCACACCGCCGCGTCGAACTCCCCGTGGCCCAGGGAGAAGTCCCGCAGATCCGCGCGCACATAGCGCGGGCCCGGGTGCCGGTCGCGGGCGTACGCCAGCATCTCCTCGGAGAGGTCGGCGCCGACCACCGACCGGCCCGAGCCGTGCAGACGGGCCGCGTCGCGTCCGGTACCGCATCCCAGGTCCAGGACCCTCGGCCCGGCCCCGTACCGGCGCAGACAGTCCTCGGCCCATCGCCCGGCCAGCCGCTCGGGATCGGGGAACCTGGCCTCGTACAGTTCCGGGTTGTCCGTCAGCAGATTGCCGCTCGTCATACCGTCGCCTCCACGGCAGGGGCGGGGCGTACGGGCAGTGCTCCAAGGCGCCGCAGCCAGGTGAACCCGGCCGCCGAGGCCAGCCCGAACACCACACAGCATGCCCAGGGCAGCCAGGCCGCGTCCTGCCGGTCCCCGGCGTCCATGGCCCAGCCCACGACCGTGTTGCCCACGGCCGCGGCGACCCCCGACACCATGTAGAAGATCCCGAAGTAGGTGCCGGTCAGCTCCGGCCTGCCGAAGCCCGGGATCAGCTCCATCACGAAGGGCTGGGCGACCATGACTCCGACGTAGAGGAGCAGGGCGCCCACGAGGACGGGCACGACGTGCCACACCTCGGGGGAGCCGGCCCCCGACACCAGCATCGGCGGCAGGAAGGCCAGCCCCATCAGGGCCAGTCCGACCCCGATGGCGCGTCTGCCGTACGCCTTCAGCGCCCGGGTGAGCCGCATCTGCAGCGCGAGATTGGCGAGCGTGCCGACAAGGAAGACCAGTCCGGCCGCGCCGTCCCAGCCGGTCGCCCGGCGGGCCCCGTCGGGCAGCAGCAGGTACAGCTGGTTCTCCAGGGTGAACATGCCGACCATGGCCAGTGAGAAGGCGAGGAACGCGCGGTTGCCGACCACCTCGCGCCAGTCCGCGAGCACACCGCCCGAACTCGGCGGCACGGCCCGCGCGGGCAGTACCAGCGCCTGCGCCACGGTGAGCACCGCGAAGATCCCGGCGGCGGTGAGCGCGGACGCCCGGAAGTCGACCAGCAGCAGAACGCTGCCGAGCAGCGGCCCGACCAGCGCCCCGGTGGTCGCGAAGACGTTGAACAGCGCGAACGCCTCGGCCTTGCGCTCGCCCGCCTCCTGCGAGAGATACGCCCGCACGGCAGGGTTGAACAGTGCCCCGGCGAGCCCGCTCAGCACGGACGCGGCCAGCAGCACCACGAGCCCGTCGCCGAGCGCGAACAACGCGAAGCCCGCGGTACGTACTGCGCAGCCGGCGATGATCACCCCGCGCGCCCCGAGCCGGTCCGCGGCCGAACCACCGATGAGGAACAGCCCCTGCTGGCTGAGGTTGCGCACCCCGAGCACGATCCCGACGACGGCCGCCGACATGCCCAGGTCCTCGCCCAGATGCGTGGCCAGATAGGGGATGAGCAGATAGAAGCCGGTGTTGACGCCGAACTGGTTGACGAGGAGGAGCCGGATCGCGGGCGAGAAGCCGCGTATCTCGTACAGCGTCTTCACGGCCTGCCCGCCGATCCCGCGTGCCACTCCCGCGGGCCGTTCGCCCGAGCGACTCTCTCCCGTACGCCGAGTCCGGGCAGGCCACTCGCCCGTACGACTCCGTCGGCGCCGCCGATTCCGGTCCACGGGTCGTCGGCGAGCAGCAGATGCCCGTCGAGGTCGGCCCAGCGGGCGCGGTCGGCGAGGTGCACCGCGGGGGCGAGGCCGAGCGTGCTGGCGGTGAGGCAGCCGAGCATCAGCTCGGTGCCGCTCCCGGCGATCGACTCGGCTATGCGGACGGCCGCTCGGGGGCCACCGCACTTGGCGAGCTTGACGTTCACCCCGTGCACCCGGCCCGCGAGACGGCGTACGTCTTCGAGGCAGACTGCGTCCTCGTCGGCGATCAGCGGCAGCGGTGAACGCTCCGCGAGCCGCGCCAGGGCCTCCGGATCACCGGGAGCGACGGGCTGTTCGATGGCCTCGACGCCCAACTCGGCGTACCGGGGTATGAGTTGGCGGGCCTGGTCGGGTGACCAGGCGCCGTTGGGGTCGAGCAGGAGCCGGGCGCCGGGCGCTGCGGCACGGATGGCGCGTACGCGGTCGAGGTCTTCCTCGGGGTCCGGGGCGCCGGCCTTCACCTTGATGAGGACGAAGCCGGCGTCGGCGAGTGCGCGCGCCTGGGCGGCGGCGTGCGGGGCCGGGACGATGCCGATGGTGCGGGCGGTGGCGGCGCTCGGGGCGACTTCGGCGCCGCTGTTGGTGCCGCCGCCTTCGGTGATGCCGCTGTCGGTACCGAGGAGTTGGTACGCGGGGGCGCCGGCCCGCTTGCCGCACAGGTCGAGGAGCGCGGCCTCCACGGCGGCGGTCACCGCGGGAGGCCGCCCGTCCGGCGGTCCGTCCTCCGCGGACCACTCGCGCAGCGCGCTCTCGGGGTCGGGAAAGCGGCCCAGGTCGCGGCCGGACTCGTACAGCTGCCATTGCAGGGTGTCGGCGTCGAGGCCGTAGTAGACGCTGGTGACGGCCTCGCCGTGGCCGTGCAGGCCTTCGTGCTCGATCGTCAGCCAGACGGCGTCGCGGGAGGCCATTGTCGAACGGGATATGCGCAGCGGCTCGGCGAGTACGAGCCGTACGGTGCGCAGGGTGGCCTTCACGGGCTCCCTTCCAGGGTGAGCAGGGGGTTTGTCACCGGCCGGCTGGCCCCCACCGGGCTCGTGACCGGGTCGGTCACCGTGGTGCAGCGGACCCAGCCGGTGGCCTCGACGGCGCGCGGATGAGGGATCTCGACGGGGCGGGTCGCGGCGGTGGCCGGGTCGAGGCCGTGGGCCGCGGCGAAGTCGTCGTCGTAGACCGAGCCGAGATAGCGGTGGGGGCCGTCGGGGAAGACCGTGGCGACCACGGCGCCAGGATGGACCCGGGCCGCCCACGCGGAGACCAGCGCGACCGCCCCCGTACTCCAGCCTCCACTGACGAAGCTGCCGCGGGCCAGCCGCCGACAGGCGTCCACGGCCTCGGCCGGACCCACCCAGTGCACCTCGTCGAAGGCCTCGTAGTCCACGTTGCGCGGATGGATGCTGCTGCCCAGGCCGCGCATCAGCCGGGGCCTGGCGGGCTGGCCGAAGATGGTGGAACCGGTGGCGTCCACGCCGATCAGGCGCAGCCCCGGCCAGTGCCTGCGCAGCGGCCCGGCGATCCCGGCACTGTGGCCACCCGTACCGACGCTGCAGACCAGCACGTCCAAGTGGTCGAGCTGGCAAGCGAGTTCGGCGGCGAGCGAGGCGTAACCGGCGATGTTGTCGGGATTGTTGTACTGATCAGGCCAGTACGCGTCCGGCAGCGACCCGAGCAGCTCGCGCAGCCGGGCCAGCCGCGCCGCCTGCCAGCCGCCCACACCGGCCGGGCGGTCGACGAGTTCGAGACGGGCTCCGTAAGCGCGCAGCAACTGCCGCATGGACGGTTCGAGTTCGGTGTCGCCCACGAGCACGATGGGGTGCCCCAGCGCCTGACCCGCGAAGGCGAGACCGATGCCGAGTGTCCCGGAGGTGGACTCCACCACCGGTGCGCCGGGCCGCAGTTCACCCCGGTCGCGGGCGCCGAGCAGCATGGACACCGCGGCCCGCGCCTTCATGCCACCGGCGGCGAGGCCTTCCAGTTTGGCCCAGAACCCGGGCTGTGGGCACGGCAGATCGGTGGTCACCCTGGCCAGTGGAGTGCGGCCGAGCAGGGCGAGCAGATCGGGGTTGGCTGCGAGGGGGCGCAGCGCGGCCGTGGTCACAGTGCGACCTCCGTACGGCCGTAACGGTGGATGACACCCGGACCGCCGTCGAGCCAGAAGAAGGGGTACGGCTCCGCGCACACCGCGCTGACTCCGGCACCGAGGAAGAGCGGCAGGACGGCACTGCCGGTCTGCGCGAACATCACCAACTGCTTCCCGCCGCGCAGGGCGTGCTCCCGCAGTGGCTCGAAGGACCCGTTGCCGAGGGTCATGCCGGAGGCCAGCACGGCGTCACAGCTGCCGAGTTCGGCGTGCGCGTCGGTCGCGACCCGCTCGCCCCACTCCGTCGTGCCGCCCTTGAGGTCACACGGTATGTAGGGGATTCCGCGCGAACGCAGCGCCTCCAGCAGGGAGTTGACGACACCGACGACGAGGACGGTCTGACCTGGTCCGACGTCCAGCAGTTCCACGACGGCCCGCGCCCGTGCCCGGGACTTCTCCAGGGAACTCCCGGCGGGCAGCGGACAGGGAAGTGCCCCGTTCTCCGGCGTGTGCGGACGTACATGCATCAGGTAGGCGTCCAGCGCGGCCACGCGGACCGACGCGAGCGGATGCTCCAGCAGCCGCGCGACGTCGGCCCCGGCGCAGTCGTCCACCGCGCCGTCCGGCAGCGCGCCGGGCTCGACCGCGCACGAGCCGACCGCCCGGCCGAGGCGCAGACTGAGCACCTCGTTGCGATAGCCGCCGCGGCGCCCGTCGTGCCGTACGGCCTGACTCGTGGTGAACGCCACCGCGACGCGCAGGCCCTGAGGGTCCGGACCCAGCTCGCAGGCGAGAACCCGCCGCACGAGATCGTCGTACGAGACCGGTGCCGGTGCCGGTGCTCGTGCTGGTGCTGGTGTGGGGGTGAGTGTCGATCCGGACCCGGACCCGGACCCGGACCCGGACCCGGACCCGGATGCCGGTGCTGGTGTTGGCGCCGGGGCCCTCATCGGGTGGACACCCGGGGCCGCAGCCCGGACAGCAGGGACTCGACGCGGGCTCGCGCTCCCAGGCCCTCGGCGTCGCCCGCCATCACATGTCCGAGGTACTCGTTGTTGCTGCCGGCGACCTTCACCGCCCGGCCCGGCTCGGCGAGCTGGACCTCCAACACGTCCTGCGCCGAGTGCACTTGGCCGGAACCCTCGATCGACTCCAGTGTTCCCCCGATGTCCGGCACGAGGAAACCCACGGCCGCGCTCCGCAGCCCGGTGGCCCGTCGTCGTAGGTCGGGGGTGCGGTCGAGAGCCACGTCCACGCAGGCGGCGGCCAGGTCGATGCCGGTGACGTGCCGGACGAGCTCGGTGATGCGGTTTCCGGCCGGGCGCGGGTTGACCTCGACGACGCGAGGTCCGGCGGCGGTCAGTCTGATCTCGGTGTGGGCCACGACGGAGTCCAGGCCGAGCGCCTTGATCGCCTGCACCGCGGTGTCCTGGGCGGCCTCCACGTCCGCCGGGCCGAGGTCGGCGGGGAACATGTGGCCGGTCTCGATGAAGGCGGGCGCTCCGCCGAGGCTCTTGTCGGTCACGCCCACGACATGGGTCGAACCGGCGAACGACACGGTCTCCACGCTGACTTCGGGGCCGTCGAGAAGCTCTTCGAGGAGCAGCACGGGCGCCCGCAGCTGACCTCGGGCGTTGAGCGGGAAGTCGGCGACCGCCCGGCAGGCCTCGGCGAGCTCGCCCTCGTCGTCCACGCGCCGCACGAACATGCCCGCGCAGAGGTCGACGGGCTTGACCACCAGCGGGAAGCCCAGCTCCCGCGCGGCCTCCTCGGCCGCGGCCCGGTCCGCGCAGACGGCGAACCGGGGGCCGGGGACACCGGCCTCACCGAGTACGCGACGGGTGGTGTCCTTGCGGCAGGCGTTCTCCACGGCCTCGGGCGTCGGCCCGGGGAGCCCCAGCCGTGCGGCGATCCTCGCCACGGTGGGCAGGTAGTAGTCGCAGGACGTGACCACCCCGTCGAACCCGAGTGCCTCGCGCAGGCGCTCCACCTCCGGGAGCAGGGACTCGATGTCGTTCGTCTCGGCGGTCAGTACGTTGCGGGCCGCGAGCAGGGGATGGGCCGTGCCCTCCGGTGCGGAGCGCAGATAGTGGTGCAGGTCCCGGGTGAGGAAGGTGAACTCGTGCCCGCCCTCCCGGATCGCCCGCGGCAGCAGTCTGCTCATCGACCCGACCCAGCTTTCGACCACCAACAGATGAGCCACAACTCCCCTTTCGCGCACTTCGGTTGGGCTTCAGGGCACGCCAGGGGCACCCCACGAGGGGGTGCGGACGACGTGGCCGACGCACACGCTATCGACAATCATTTTCATTGTCATCTGGTGGCAGGTTTTTATTGCCGCCCCGGCAAAAACAGTTGGACCCGACGTGCCCCGCTCACCGCGATCCGTCGGGCGTCGGGTGCCGGGCAGGGCGTCGGGCGTCCGGAGTCGGCGAAAACCGTTGGACACGCGCGAACCGCGGATCTAGCCTCGGCCGCTCCGGGTGCCCGGGTGCCCCGGGTGCCCGGGTGTCCGAGCGCCCAGGTGTCCGGGTGTCAGGTCCGGGTGCCTATGGGCATCCAGGTGTCCGAGTGATGGTCCCTGTCGAGTGAGGTGCGGGAGATGACGGTGCAGACGAGCGCGGCCGCGTACGACGGGCTGCGTACTCCAGCTCCCATGACAGAGCGCATGACCTCCTCGGACCGAAGGAATCCCAGAAGTGGATCTGCCACGTAGCTTCACCGTTCGCGAGAGCGGACACCGCATTCACAACCCGTTCACCAGCGAGAAACTGGCCACCCTGGGCCGGGCCCTCGACCCGGCGCCGGGCACCCGCGTGCTCGACCTCGCCTGCGGCAGCGGCGAGATGCTGTGCACCTGGGCGCGCGACCACGGGGTGACCGGCACCGGGGTGGACATCAGCACCGTGTTCCTGGCGAAGGCACGCGCCCGCGCCGGGGAACTCGGCGTCGCCGACCGCGTCGCGTTCCTGCACGCGGACGCCACGGGCCATGTCGCCGACGAGCCCGTCGATATCGCCGCGTGCGTCGGTGCCACCTGGATCGGCGACGGGGTGGCGGGCACCGTCGAACTCCTGCGCCGGAGCCTCGCCCCCGGCGGGATCATGCTCGTCGGCGAGCCGTACTGGCGCCGCGAACCCCGGGACCGGGCCACCGTCGAGGGCTGCCACGCGGGCAGCAGGGACGACTTCCGGTCGCTCCCGGAGCTGATCGAGCAGTTCGGCGGCCTCGGCTGCGATGTCGTGGAGATGGTTCTCGCCGACCGGGACAGCTGGGACCGGTACGTGGCCGCGCAGTGGCTCAGCACCCGGCGCTGGCTGGACGCCCACCCCGACGACGAACTGGCCGACGAGATGCGTGAGGAGCTCGCGACCGGGCCCCTGCGCCATGTCCGGTACCAGCGCGAGTATCTGGGCTGGGGCGTTTTCGCGTTGATGAACCGCTGACGCGTGCCGGGTGTGCCGGTCGGGTGGGCGCACGCGCGCACCGACGGGCTCACTCGGCTCGGCACCGCGCACCGGTTCGGCGCCGCGTCGTTGAACCACCGGGCGGAGTGACCCGTATCCCTTCTCAGTACCCCGGAGGGAGAGCAGGTTGTCGACACCGTTCGACCCCGAAGAGCCGACGCGTCGTTCAGCGCTGGAACCGACCCACGTGCTGCGCCGTCGGCAGCCAGGGTCGCTGGCGGACCTGCTGCGGCAGGTGCAGGAGAAGGAACGCGACCTGGACGAGGGCTACGAGGTCGTCGCCGTACCGGGGGCGGAGGACGCCGCACCGCCCTGGGTCGCGGAGGACGACACACAGGAACTGCCGCCCGTGGCCGAGGGCGACGCCAGACCGGTGCCGCGCGACCGCCCGGCCGCGAAGGGGCCGGCCCACGGCCGCAGTACCTTCTTCCGCAACACGGCGCTCGGCGCCGCCGCGGTGGTCGCCGCGCTGGGGGGATTCAGCGCGGCCCTGCTGCTCACCTGGGACAGGGACACCGACGACGCCGCGCGGACGCCGCCTCCCGCCGCCGCCTCGTCCGCGCCGCCCGCGTCGGTCCCCGCTCCGCCGGGTGCCGACCCCGACGGCCCCGGCACCCTGCGCGAGGGCGACCGGGGTCCCGCGGTCAGCGACCTCCAGGAACGCCTGCTGCGCATCCCCGACGTGTACGAACAGGGGGCACCCAGCGGCGTGTACGACGCCACGCTGACGGCGGCGGTGGCCCGTTTCCAACTCTGGTACGGCATCAGGGGAGACGAGACGGGCGTGTACGGCAACGACACCCGCACGGACCTCGAATCCCGCACGGCACCTGGCGGGCCACCTGGAGCTTGAGGAGGCGCGCGGCGACGAGGAATCCCGGCGCTTCGCAGCGTGGCAGGGGTCGCAACTGTCTGCTCCGCAGCTCCGCAGAGAGCGACCAGTGGAACGGCAGTCGCCTCGACTCGGCGCGGCTGCCGTTGTCCTCATCACTGCTCATGGCCGCTCATCGCTGCTCCGCGTCATGCGCCCGAGTTCTCAGCGACACAGACGTACGTGGGGGGTTGCGCACCGCCCTCGTTCGGGAAATCCAGGACGCCCGGGTAGGTCGTCCTGGTGCCCGGGTAGGACCCTTCGCAGGGCTGAGGACTGTCTGAGAAGACCGAAGCGCCGTCCGCCTGGATCATCTGTCCGTCCGGGCCGACGAGGTAGGCGCCACACTGGTAACCGGCCGCGTTCATCAAGAGTGTGGCGTCCTTGCCCGCGCCGTTGCTGCTGCCCGTCCACGCAAGGCAGTAGGTGGCGCCGGGGTCCCCGCCGGTGGCAGGCTGCGAGATGACGTGGATGGCCTGGAGAGGCGCGGGGCCGCCGCACAGTCCCTCGATGTCGTCCACATGCCAGGGCGCCCCGGCCGCACAGATCTCGGCCTTCGGCTCACAACCGGCTGGGCCATCAGGCAACTTGTAGGTCACGGGCAGACAGGACGGCGCTGCTTCCACCGAGCCGGACGGTGCGGCGCTCGACGGCGAGGCCGCAGTCAGTGGCATCGGAGAGACTCCGCTGCTTCCGTGTCCGGCACCTGCGGCAGTGCGTGCCGCTTGAGGGTGCGCCTTCCCGTCCGATGTGTCGCCCGGTCCCGTCACCTGATGCAGTACCAGAGCCAGGCAGACGCCGACAACGGCCGCGACGGCTCCCACGATCATCGCCGTCCTCCAGGGGAATCGCGGCGGTCGAGGGGGTGGGGCGTGGCGGATGACGGGGATGTTCTCCAGCGTGTCGCCGTTGTGGAAGGCCAGTACTTCGTCAGAGCGCGGTGGTCGCTGCGGCGACGGTGGTGTACTCACGGTTCCCCCTGCTTGCTGCACGTGACGATCACCGTAGGCGACCTGTGTCGCACGCGAGGCGAACTGGCCGTAAGTGCAACATTGCCGTGATTCGTTCGAAGGGGCATGCACTCGTCCTGGGGGCGAGAGGTATGAGGCCGCGTTGTGCTGCACCGTGCAAAGACCTCCCGGTTTCCGCTTTCCGGCAGCGTGGGCGCACATCAATACCGCTGCCTCCTCGCAGCTACAACGCCGGGCTGCCCAAAAACCGCTTGCTGGGCCCACGTGGCCGCTGTATTGCATTGAGGCATGACTTGGATCATGGCCCCCGAAGACTTCGACTCGCGCGACGCGGCGAGTCTGCGGCGTGACTACTACGCCGACGTCGCGAGCCGCTACTGGAAGCGGCCGGCGACGTCCGAGGAGACCGACCAGGGGCTGGCTGGAGACGGAGTCGAGATGCTCACCCCGCCCACGGGACAGTTCGTCGTCGGCCGCCACGGTGGCGAGGCTGCCGCCTGCGGTGGGGTGGTCATGCTGGACGCCGAGCGTGCCGAACTCACCCGCGTCTACGTGCGGCCCGCCTTCCGCGGCCGTAGGGGCGCGAGCCTCATGCTCAACGTGCTGGAGGAAGAGGCAGGCAGGCTCGGCGCCCGCAGGATGGTCCTCAATACGCGCCTGGACCTGATCGAGGCTCGCTCGCTGTACCTACGCCACGGCTACGCCGAGATACCTGCTTACTGCACGGGCCCCTACATGGAGATCTGGTACGGCAAGGAACTCACCGGCCAGACGCCTGAGGCCCGGACACCAGCACCGCACTAGGGGAGAAGCGGGGTGACCTGGCGGCTGAGCCATGGCTTCGCGAACCGAGGAAGGGGGTGACTACTCGACGACAGCCGGCCTGGCCGCAGCACTGAGACCGCAACTGGGAGCTATCAGCTTGGGAAGCTAGGGGCTCCTGAGTCGTGGTGGTGTTCGACGGCATATTCCCGCACGTCGTCGCGGACGGCATCGGCGTCCCAGACGGCCCGGGACGGCAGATGCCGCATGCCGTGCGGGCTGTTCTCCCCGGCCCACTCGCCGGTGCTCCAGCAGTTCTTGCGCGGCAGGTCTGCAGGCAGCCCGAGCACCAGCCCGCCCGGTCCGGCGCCGGGGTTCAACACGGGCGAACCGGCCTGGCTGTGCGACCCATAAGGGCCTCGAACGCCTCCTGCCGATGGGCCGGGTCTACTCCGTGGCTGTGGCCACCGCATGATCGTTAGCCTGTACGTGCACGTGTCGGTGCTCAACAGTGGCCGCACCTTTCGAGCATGAGGAGCACCGTGCAGGCTGCCGGAGTCGACATCTACGTGAACCACCCCGTGCTGCACCTGGGGGCGACTGGCTGGGTTCCCGTCTCCCTAGTCTTGGACTCTGCACCCGCGGCCAGCTGCGACACCCACGTGGCTGTTCGGGTTCGTCCTCAGAGGGGGCTCATCAAAGTGCGTCTCTTCACACAGCCCCAAGAGCCGGAAGCGGAAGGGCCCGACCCGGATTTCACCGCGGTCTTCGACGGGTCTCTCCTGCTGCCCGACGGCCGCATCGCGGTCGGTGATGTCGAGCAACTGACCCATTTCGTACACCGCGTGGGTGACCGCGGTGAATACGGCGTGCGTGTCGCAGTGGACTCGCCGGGGCCGGACGCCGGCGCCATCGACATCACCATCACCCGCCCGAGCAAGTGACCTGCCAGGACGGGTACCTCGGCGTATGTGAGCCGCTCACCAGCGGTCCCATGCGCGAGAAGGCTCACGCGCTGCCGAGCCCCGCAGGGCGCTATCGGACGCGGGCGATTGCTGGGGTTTGCGGTGTCTGGCCGCCCAGCTGCTGTACGGCAAGATTTAGACGGGGGTGACCATGGAACGGCATGTGCTGGAGTCGCTGTTGGCCGGTGACGACGAGGCGTCCGTGAGAGCTCTCGCCGACCTCCGCGACGGCGCCACCTACCGGGTGGAAGACCGTGCACAACCCGCAGGCCGGCATGCCGGAGTCTTCACGCGCCGGCTTCAGCGCATGCGGGCGCACGGACTCGAACCTCTGGGGCTGGAACGAGCAGTGCGCCTGATCCGCGAACACGGCCGGCCCGTGCGCACAGGGCAGATCGATGCCGCCGATCGGACATGGACCACCCTGCTCTTCCTCACCGAGGGCGGCAGCGCACTGGTGGCCTGCGCCGGTCGGCCCCTGCCGTTGGTTGTCAGGGAGCCACCGCTACACGAGAACGGCCGTCAGACCCAGCCCTCCAGCGACCCCATGAACCCCTCGAAGTCGTCCCGGTGAATCGTGTGCCCGGCCCCGCGCACCGTACGGACCTCGAAATGGGTTCTCCGCAGATGCGCGGCAGCCGCCGCGCCGATCAGGAAGCTGGGATCCGCCAGCTGTACCAGCGAGGGCACCACCGGGCGGGTGGGGAGGAACCCGAGCAGTGGCCGGTCGCCCAGGAAGTGGGCCGTGGCGGGATCCCAGTCCGCGAGAGTGGCGAGTTCGACGTCGACATCGGCCTCGTCCCAGCGCGGATTGAGGGCGGCGATGTCCTCCCTCGTCGCGGTCCCGCCCGCGACGAGGGCCTGGGCGTCGATCCGACCGTCGGGCGAGGTCGTCGCCCACGCCGGATCGCTGTAGACCGCCCTTTCCGGTCGCAGTCGGTCCACCGCCAGCGCGAGCGCGAGCCCGCCCAGTGAGTGCCCGATCGCCACGTCGGCCCGTTCCGGCAGCGTGTCCACGAGATCCCGGGCGAAGAGCGCCGGACCGTACTCGCCGCGGGACGACGCCCCGTGTCCGCGCAGATCGACGGCGATCACCCGGTATCCGCGCTCGGCGAGGGCCGGTCCGACCCGGCGCCAGGTGCGGGAGTCCGACATGATTCCGTGGACGAGCAGGGCCGTCCTGTCGCCGGATCCCCAGGTACGGGTGTTCAGCCGCACGTCGCTCCCCCGCTCCCTCGCTCGCTCTCTCCACGCCGAGCCGGTCAACCACCCCGATCCGGTCACACCGGCCCCGCCCCCACCCCCGCTCCGGTCACCCGGTCACCCGGTCGGCCGGGCCACGAACTCCCAGCCCCCGTGCGTCACTTCATACACGACGAACCCGGGCTCCACCCGCACGTATTCCGCTCCGCCCGGGGCGCGTACCGCCGACCGTGCCGGTGCCGGTACATGCACCTCGGCCGTGGACCCCACCGGCACGCGCACCGAGAGCCGGACCGAGCCGTCCACGACGGACCAGGCCGCCGAGGCCTCCCCGCGGACCGTCCGGACCGAGGTGCGGGCCCAGTCCACCCCCGTACGGCCGTCGGGGCGCACCGTGAAGGTCCGGTACCCGGCGTCTCCGGGCCGCAGTCCGGCCACGTTCTCGTACAGCCACTGCACGACCGTGCCCTGGAAGTAGTGGTCCCGGGAGCGTGAGTCGAGCGGCCACATCTCCCACATGGTGTCGGCGCCGTTCTCGAACCAGTGGCCCCAACTCGGGTACGTACGCTGCGTGGCGATCGCGTGGGCCACCTCGGGGTGTCCCTGCGCGGACAGTTGGCGCAGCAGCACACTGGTGCCCAGTGCGCCGGTGTTCAGGTGGTTGCCGCGCTTCTCGATGTCGGCGAGGAGCGAGTCGACGACACTGGCCCGCGCACCCGCCGGGACCAGTCCGAAGGCGAGCGGTATGCAGTTGTTCGTCTGCCGGTAGTCGGGATCCTTCGCTGTGCGGTAGTGGCCGTCCGGGCCCAGGAAGGCGGTGTTGAAGGCCTCCTTGAGACCGGCCGCGGCGCTGCGGTAGCGATCCGCGACCGCGGTGTCGTGGAGCAGGTCCGCGAGTTCCGCCGTGCCGGTGAGTGCCCGGTGCAGATACGCCGTCGCGGTGAGCCGGGTGTCCTCGGGCGGATTGCCTCCGTACCCGGGCGGCAGATAGTCGCCGAGCGCGGTCACGGCGAGCCCGTCCTTCAGCCGGGAGATCTCCCAGTCCAGATAGCGGGTGAGGGGCGTCCAGTGGTCGCGGGCCAGCCGCTCGTCCCCGTACACGCGGTACATCTCCCGCAGCAGGAACGGGTACACCGTCGTCCACTCGGGGGACGGGCCGAGGTCGCCGTACCCCCAGCCGCCGCTCGGCACGATCACCGGCAGCTGCCCGTCCGGGTTCTGACTGTCCTTCAGGTCGCCGAGCCACTTGGAGAGGAAGCGGTGCACACCGAGGGCGTACGCCATGATCGGCGCACCCAGCTGGGCGTCACCGGTCCAGCCGTTCTTCTCGTACATGGGAGTGTCCGTCGGGATGCCGTGCAGGTTGTTCAGGAGCGTGCGCCGCATCGCGCGCTCCAGCTGCTGGTAGAACGGCACGGAGCAGGCGAACGTACCCGTCGCCTCCACCGGCGTGTGCACGACCCGCCCCAGCAGCTGCGAGGGGTCAGGCTTCGAGGGCAGCCCGCTGACCTGCACGTACCGGAAGCCCTTGTACGAGAACTTGGGCTCCCACACCTCGTCGGCACCGCCGCCCGCGCACACGTATTCGTCGGTCTGGAACCGTCCCGGTACGTGCCCGGTCTCGGCGTGCACGCTTCCGTCGGGCTTCAGCTTCTCGCCGTGGATCAGGCTCACTGTCGTCCCCGCCTCGGCGCGTACGGTCAGCCGGGTCCAGCCGGCCATCGTGCGGCCCATGTCGACCACGTACACGCCCTCGCTCAACTCCTTGACGGCGACAGGGCGTACGGTCTCGATGACCTGGATGGGGTCGTGCGGCTGTGCGCGCAGTGTGCCCTTCGGGGCTTCCCGGCGTTCCGTCTCCTGCCAGCCGCTGTCGTCGAAACCGGGGCGGGTCCAGGCCCTGGGCGCCTTGCGGGCGTCATAACTTTCGCCCGCGTAAAGGGAGTTGGAGCGCGTTGGGCCCTCGGTGATCCGCCATCTGCCGTCCGTGGCGACCGTGGTGCGTGAGCCGTCGGGGTGGTCGATCTCCAACTGGCCGAGCAGCCGCGGCTCGCCGTGCCACGGCGGGCGGTGCCAGTTCCAGACGTTCGGTGTTGTCATGCCGAAGAAGCCGCGGCCGAGGGTCACGCCGATGGCGTTGGCGCCCCGGCGCAGGTGGTCCGTCACGTCGTGCACCGCGTACAGCACGGTCTCGTCGTAGTCCGTGAAGCCGGGGTCGAGGACCTGGCGGCCGACGCGCTGACCGTTGATCTCCGCGTCGTAGTAGGCGAGTCCGCTGATGTAGAGGCGGGCGCGGGTGACGGGCTTCGCGACGTCGAACTCGCGGCGCAGCAGCGGAGCCGGCTGTTCGGGTGCCGCGATCGACACGCCGTTGCCCCAGGGACCCTGCCCGTACGGGGCGAGCACGGCCGCCCCGGGCCACGCGGAATCATCGAACTCGGGCTGCTCCCAGCCCTGTTGCCCGGTCTCGGAGCTCCGCCATCCCTCGCCCGTGACCAGCTCCACTGTGCCCGCCTGCGCTCCCGTCCCGTGCTCCACGAGAAGCCGTACGAGCAGGCCGCCGGGGTTGACCGACGCGTTGCCGCGGTTCGTGGCGAGGGCGGCGACCACCAGGGGGCCGGAGCCCGCGGCCTTCACCTCCGCCGTGACGTCGAGGAGATGGCCCTGCCGCCAGGCGTCGGTCTGTTCGGCCTGGTGCGTCACCCGGACGCCGTCGAGATACAGCGTGAAGTCGTCGTCGGCCGTAGCGAGCAGGGTTGCCCTCCGGATCTCCGCGCCCGCAGGTGGCGTCAGCGAGCCGCGGAACCAGCGGGGGCCGTTGGGCGCGTCACCGGAGGTCGCGCCGGGCGACCAGATCCAGGACGCGCCGTCGAACGTCGGCGGCTGGGGCGCGGCGGCCGCACCGATCCAGAATCCCTGCCAGGCATCCTTGGACAACGTTGTCTCCCACCAGCGCGGGGCACTCCACGCCGACGGCCGGCCCTCGCCGTCCCAGACCCTGACCTGCCAGTGGTAGCGGGTGCGCGGCTTCAGTGCGGGGCCCGCGTAGGCGATACCGACGCTGCGGTCCGACGTGACCCGGCCGGAGTCCCAGACGGCCCGCTTCCCCTCGCGCAGGCCCTTCTCGCTGAGTGCGACTCTCACGTGATAGGCGCTCTGCCGGGCTCCGCGCCCGTCGGCCGCCAACTCCCACGTGAGCCGCGGCTGTTCCACCTCCGTGCCGAGCAAGGTCTCGGCGTACTCGACGGTCGTGCGCTCGACATGCAGCCTGCCCGGCCGCGAGGCGTCGGCGCCCATGGGGGCCGACGCGGAGGCGGCGGCGGTGCCGGAGGCGAGGGCGGCGGAGGCGCTCGCTCCGGCGACCGAGCTGCGGAGGAAGGCGCGGCGGTTCCAGCCCTTGGTCATGTGAGGTCCCTTGGTTGCGTACGTGCGCGGGTGCGGGGTGCGGGTGAATCAGTGAGGGGCGGAAGGGAGACGTGGGATTGCTTGAAACGTTTCAACCTGTTGTTGAACGATCCTATGGGTGCCGCTGTGGGGCTTCAAGAGGCGTGCATGTGCCAGCATGGCGCCGTGGATTGGGGGATCCTCGAACGAGACCACGAGCTGGACCGGCTGGCCTCGGCAGCCAGGGACGCGGCCGACGGAGCCGGCTCCGTCGCGCTCGTCCACGGGGAGGCGGGCATCGGCAAGTCCAGCCTGGTGAAGGCCATGCCGGGGGTGCTGCCCGCCACGTCGCGCGTCCTGGTGGGGGAGTGCGACGACCTCGCGACGCGCCGGCCGCTCGGCCCATTCCGCGATCTCGTCGGCGGCGTCGGCGCGGAACTGGCGCGGGCGCTCACGGCGGGCGGCGACCGGCCCCGGGTGTACGACGCGCTGCGGGCGGAACTCACCGCGGCCCCGCACCCGGCCGTCCTCGTCGTCGAGGACGTGCACTGGGCCGACGAGGCCTCGCTCGACGCGCTGCGGTTCCTGGTGCACCGGGTCGAACGTCTGCCGGCCGTACTGGTCCTGACCTACCGCGACGACGAACTGGACCGCCGCCACCCCCTGCACCACCTCCTCGGCCAGGTGTCCCGAGCCGAACGCGTGCACCGCCTGCCCCTGTCCCGGCTCTCCCGGAGCGCCGTGCACACGCTCAGCGCGGTGAGCGGTCTGGACCCGGCGGAGGTGTACGCGGTCACCTCGGGCAACCCGTTCTTCGTCGCCGAGGTGGTGGCGGCCGGCGGCACCGGAGCCGTACCGCCCACAGTGGTCGACGCGGTCCTCGCCCGGCTGCGCGACCTGGACGACCGCACCCGGGACGCCCTGGAACAGCTCGCCGTGGTGCCCTCCGCGGTCGAACGCCCCCTCGTGGACGCGCTGCTGACGGACGGTGTGGCCGAGCTGGCGGTCGCCGAACAGCGCGGCCTGCTGACCGTGACACCCGAACGGGCCGGATTCCGCCATGAGTTGATCCGCCGGGCCGTCGCCGACTCGCTGCCCGCCGCACGCCGTATCGCACTCAACCGGCAGGTCCTCGCCGCACTCGTCGAGAAACCGGGCTCCGACCCGGCCCGTGTCGTCCACCACGCGGCACAGGCCGGTGACCAGGAGGCGATCGCACGCTACGGGCCCGATGCCGCCCGGGACGCCGCCGGCGCGGGCTCGCACCGGGAGGCCGCGGCCCACCTGCGGCTGGTCCTGCGGCAGCGAGACCGCTTCGAGGCGGCCGAACTCGCCGATCTGCTGGAGCGGTTCGCCATCGAGAGCTACACCATCGCCGATTCCGCGGCCGCCGTGGACGCCGAACGGGACGCGGTCGCGCTGCGCAGGTTCCTCGGCGACACCAAGGCACTCGGCGCCGACCTTCGCTGGCTCTCCCGCATCCACTGGTGGGCGGGGAACGCCGACGACGCCCAGCGCGCCGCCCGGGAGGCCATCGCCGTCCTGGAGGAGGCGGGCGACGAGCGGCTCCTCGCGCTCGCGCTCAGCAACACCTCCCAGCTCCACATGCTGTCCGAACGCACCGCCCAGGCCATCGACTTCGGCGAACGTGCCATCACCCTGGCCCGCCGTACGGGTGACGACGCGATCCTCGCGCACGCCCTCAACAACGTCGGCACCGCCCGCTGGCGCGCCGGAGACCTGCTGGGCCGCGCCCAGTTGGAGGAGAGCCTGAGGGTCGCGCTGGCCGCCGGGGAGGTCGAGCACGCCTGCCGTTCGTACGCCAACCTCATCTGGACACTGCTCGAACGCCTCGAACACACCGAGGCCGACCGTTTCCTCGCTCCCGGTATGGAGCTGGCCGACCGGGCGGAGCACGTCGGGTTCCTCAGCTACCTCCACGTGGCCATGGCGCTGCGGAAGTTCGCCGCGGGCGCCTGGGACGCGGCGGAGCGGCACGCCGAGATCGGCGCCCACGACTTCGTCCCCGCGCGCTGCCCGGCCCTGACCGTCCTCGCCCGGGTCCGGATCCGGCGCGGCCGGGACGGCGGCGACGAACTGCTCGACGAGGCCTGGGAGATCGCCGTACGCACCCGTGAACTGCAGCGCACCGGACCGGTCGCCGCGGCCCGGGCCGAGGCCGCCTGGCTCCGTGGCGATCACCAGGCGGTGGCCGAACTGGTCAGCGACACCTTCGAGCAGGCCCGCCGACTGAACGCCGTCCCGCACCGCGCCGAACTCGGCCACTGGCTCACCAGGGCCGGGCACCCCGTACCGGCGGACGGCTCGGACCACCCGTACGCCCTCCAGACCGCCGGCCGCCGGCGGGAGGCGGCCCGGGCGTGGCACGCGGCCGGCTGCCCGTACGAGCATGCCGCCGCCCTCGCCGAGAGCCCGGACCCGGACGACAAGCTCGCCGCCCTCGCGACGCTGGACGCGCTCGGCGCCGAACCCCTGGCCCGTCTGGTCCGCGCCGAGCTGCGACACCTCGGCGTACGCCGCATCCCGCGCGGGCCGCTCGCCGCCACCCGGGAGAATCCCGCCGGCCTCACCGTGCGCCAGCTCCAGGTCATGCGACTGGTGGCCCAGGGCCTCACCAACCCGGAGATCGCCGGGCGGCTCGTCGTCTCGGTCCGTACCGTCGACAACCACGTGGCCGCCGTGCTGGAGAAGCTCGGTGCCCGCACCCGGCGCGAGGCCGCCGGCCGTGCCACGGAGCTCGGAATCCTGCCGAGCCGTGAGTCGTAGGTGGAGGTACGTTGGATGCAGGCGGACCGAGGCAGGCACAGGTAGACATAGGTAGGCGAGGACGCCGAGCTGAGTGGTGGGGACGGATGTCCGAGCCCGGGCCGCCGGACTAGAACAGGCCCATCGGAGGGGCCCGGACGACGGGGCCCCGGATCGGGGGATGCCATGTCCGTCACGCCCGCACAAGCCGCCCGCCAAGAACTCACGCAGTTCGAAGGGCAGTTGACCGGCCCGGACGACTCCGGTTACCAGGAGGCCCGCGCCGTCTACAACGCGATGATCGACCGGCGGCCCGCCCTGGTGGCACGCTGCACCAGCGCCGAGGACGTGGCAGGCGTCATCGGCTTCGCCCGCGGTCACGACCTGCCGCTCGCCGTCCGCGGCGGCGGGCACCACGGGGCGGGGCTGGGGACATGCGACGACGGCGTGGTCGTCGACCTGTCCCCGCTCAAGGACATCGAGGTCGATCCCGGGGCCAGGACGGTCCGCGCCGGCGCGGGCTGCGTCTGGGGCGAGGTGGACCGCGCCACCAACGCGCACGGGCTGGCCACACCGAGCGGCATCATCTCCACCACCGGAGTCGGCGGACTCACCCTCGGCGGCGGCCTCGGCCATCTCAGCCGCAAGTGCGGGCTGACCATCGACAACCTCCTGGAGGCCGAACTCGTACTGGCCGACGGCACGCAGGTACGCGCGAGCGCCGACGAGAACGCCGACCTGTACTGGGCGATCCGCGGCGGTGGAGGCAACTTCGGAGTCGTCACCTCGTTCCGGTTCCGGCTGCACGAGGTGAGCACGGTCGTCGCGGGACCCACCTTCTGGCCCGTCGAGCTGGCGGCCGAAGTCCTCACCGCCTACCGGGACTTCATCCCTCACGCACCCCGTGAACTCAACGGCTTCTTCCTGTTCGGCGCTGTCCCGCCGGCCCCGCCCTTCCCCGAGGAGATCCAGGGCCGCAAGGCCTGCGGTGTCGTGTGGTGCTACACCGGGGACGACGCGGACGCGGCGGCCCGCCTGATGGCGCCGCTGCTCGACGCGCTTCCCGAACCGCTGCTGCACGGGCCCGCGCCGATGCCGCACCCCGCGATCCAGTCGGCATTCGACGGGCTCTACCCGCCCGGCGACCAGTGGTACTGGCGCGCCGACTTCGTCAACGAGATCCCCGGTGACGCGATCGAGCAGCACGCCAAGTTCGGTGCCGAACTGCCGACCCTGAAGTCGACGTTCCACCTGTACCCGATCGACGGCGCCGTCCACGACCTCGCACCGACGGACACCGCCTGGAGCTACCGGGACGCGCGCTGGGCCTCGGTGTACGCGGGGGTGGACCCCGACCCGGCGAACGCCGACCTCATCAGGCAGTGGACCGTCGACTACTTCGAGGCACTGCACCCGTACTCGGCGGGCGGCGCCTACGTGAACATGATGATGGACGAGGGGCAGGAGCGGGTCCGCGCGAGCTACCGCGACAACTACGCACGCCTGGCCCGGATCAAGGCCGACTACGACCCGGGCAACCTGTTCCGGCTGAACCAGAACATCCAGCCGGCGGCACGCGACTGATCCGCCGGTCGAACGTGACCGGTCCGGCCGCACGGGACCCATCGGCCGGACCGACCGGACCGGGGGCCGGACCGGCCGCCCGCAGACGGGCCCTGACACCGACGGGGGGTGTCAGGGCTTGCGGGCGACGCCTCCGTACACGTCCGTCGGCTGCGGATCGGGGCCCGGCTCGGGACGCCACAGCGGACAGGAGACGATGCCGGGCTCCAGCAGCTCCAGGCCCTCGTAGTACGCGGCGACCTGCCGCGGGCTGCGCAGCACGTACGGGACGGCGCCGGTGTCGTCGTAACCCTCCTGCGCCCGCTTCAGTTCGGCGTCGGTGTCGGTGCTGTCGTAGTGCACGAAGTAGCTGCCCGACGGCAGGGCGGCCTGGAGGCGGCGCGCTATCGACCTGGCCTCGTCGTAGTCCTGGATGTGGCCCAGGATGCCCATCAGCATCAGCGCGACGGGCTTGTCGAAGTCGAGGATCTTGCTCGCGGCCTCGATGATCCTGTCGGGCTCGTGCAGATCCGAGTCGATGTAGTCGGTGACACCCTCGGGTGTGCTGGTGAGCAGCGCCTGGGCGTGCCTCAGCACGAGCGGGTCGTTGTCCACGTAGACGATCCGGGCCTCGGGCGCCACGCGCTGGGCGACCTGGTGGGTGTTGTCGTACGTGGGCAGGCCGGTGCCGATGTCCAGGAACTGGCGAATGCCCAGCTCACCGGCGACGAACGTCACGGTGCGGATCAGATAGCCGCGGGAGGCGCGGGCCATCGTCTCGATGTTCGGGGCGATCCGGCGATAGGCGTCCCCCGCCTCCCGGTCGACCTCGTAGTTGTCCTTGCCGCCCATCCAGTAGTTCCAGATGCGGGCCGAGTGCGGCACCGTGGTGTCGATCTTGGACAAGGCGTCCTGGTCGGGAGTGTGCTGGCCTTCTGCCATGGGGATCTCCTGCCGTACGTCACCGGTCTGTCACTAACGTACCGTCAACTTCCGTCTGTATCGGCTCGGTTGACAGGCAGTGGCGTCGGGTGCGCGGATGGGCGGGCCGGGTCCGCCGGTGTCGAGGGTGACGACGGGTACGTGCTGGGCGAGGGTGCGGAACGCGCGGGCGTAGGCGTCGGCCGCCTCGGCGCTCTCTGTGTCCGCCAGGGGTGCCGGGGCCGTCGGACGGCCCGAGTCCGTCAGGTGGAGCAGGGCGCCGTCCCGTTCGGCCACGGACTCCGCGAAGTCGAGGGCCTGGATCCAGGTCACCCGGGAGTGCCCGCGGCGCAGTGGCCCGTAGACCAGTTCGTGGATGATGCCGCCGTCGACGGCCAACAGGCCCGGAGCGGCCAGGAGTTCGCGGTACGGACGGGTCGGGTCCAAGTGGTGCAGGTGTCCCCGGGAGCGCCGGATCATGAAGCCGCCACGGGCCAGCTCGGCGAGGAGCCCGGCCCTGCTGATGTCGTCGGGGCCCTCGACGACCAGTGTCCGGCACTGGGCGACGGCCTCATGGAGTGTGCGCATACCACTCCCTCCAGGACGGCGGACTTCCTCAGTCTGGCCGGGTGGCCCGCACGGCGGGAGTGCGCGTGCGGGTTGTCCGGTTGTGCGGCCGTAGTGGTGGACGCTTGTGCGGGCGAACCGGCGCGCCCCCTGGTGGGGGCGTCCGAGCGGGAGCCCCTGACACGGGGCCGGAGGGGCCGGAGGGGGCGTTGAGGCTCAGGCGACGAGGAAGTCGGCCTGGCCGGACTTCGCGCCCTCCAGGAACGAGATCATCTCGTCCCGGGTGTAGACGAGCGCGGGCCCGTCCGGATCCCTGGACTGGCGCAAGGCCACGCTCCCGTCGGGGAGCCGCTTCGCCTCGACGCAACTGCCGCCGTTGGTACCGCTCCAGGGCTTGTGCCAGCCCTCGGTGCCCAGCTCGACGGCGGGCATGCCGCTGTAGATGGGGTCCATGGACGTCATGGCTCACAACTCCTTACGCAGTTCACCCAGGATGCTCCTGGTCCGGGCGACCGGCTCCGCCTGCACGGACATCCGGTCCAGCACTTCGAGGTACGTCACGACGTCGGCGGACTGGTCGACATAGACCGAGCCGACGAGGCTTTCGGTGTAGACGACGTCGGGAAGTTCTGAGAAACCGAAGCGGAAGTAGTGGAAGGGGCCGAACGCGCCGGGGTGCGCGCCCACCGAGAAGCGCAGTATCTGGATCCGGACCTTCGGCATGTCCAGGGCCTCGTCCAGGCGGTCGATCTGGGACCGCATCACCTCGGCCCCGCCCACCGGGCGGCGCAGCACGGTCTCGTCGAGGACGGCCCAGACGGCCGGGGCGTCGGACTTGGCGAGCAGGTCCTGGCGCCGCAGCCGCAGGTCGACGCGGCGGGCGATGTCCTCCTTGGTCGCGTTGGGGAAGCCGACGTGCATCAGCGCGGCCGCGTAGTCGTGCGTCTGCAACAGGCCCGGCACGTAGTGGGGTTCGTAGAGACGTATGACGCTGGCTTCGCTCTCCAGGCTGACGTACGCGCTGAACCAGTCCGGCAGCACGTCGCGGTAGGAGTACCACCACCCGGGCCGGTTGGCCTCCCTGGCCATCGAGAGGAAGTCGTCCACCTCCGACGACGGGACACCGTAGGTGTGCAGCAGCTCCCGCACGTAGGGGATACGGAGGCCGACCTCGGCCTTCTCTATCCGGCGGACCGTCAAAGGCGTGACCTCGATGGCCCGGGCGGCCTCCTCGAAGGAGATCCCGGCCTGCTCCCGCAGGTGCCGCAGCCGCTTTCCGAGGACCATCCGCAGGACGGTCGGCGCGCTGCCGCCGGAGCGGTTGTCGCTCACGTCCTACCTCCCGGAACGGCCGTCACAGCCAGCAGTGTGCCACGCCGGGGCTGACACAGACAGAGCCGTGCGGATCGTTCTGAAATTATCAGAACGCTTGTTGCGAGTTGAGTGTGTACGCAATCATAGGGACCGAGTGACCTGTCGCACAGTCCGGCGGCTACGGCGCACAACAGCGCTCGGCCGCCGCGCACTTGACGCCGACGGGTCGGGTGAGCCCGTAAGCGGCAAGATGCGAGACCTGGATGGCCACCGTGAGCGACGGACAACCGAGGAACCCGGGCAGAAACCCCGCCGGGGCCAACAAGGCGCTGGCGGTGGCCATCAGGGACGCCGGTTGCTCGTACGCCTCGCTCGCCCTTCGCGTCAACGAACTGGGGCGCCGGCAGGGCACGGCCTCCAACTACGACAAGGCGTCGGTCACCCGCTGGCTGAACGGACAGCAACCGCGGGCGGGCACACCGGAGTTGATCGCCGCCGTCCTGTCCGAGCGACTCGGCCTGCCCGTCTCGCCCACGGACCTCGGTTTCCTGCCCGAGCAGCAGCGTCCGGTGGCGGGCAGGGCACTCGTCTACCGCGAGGACCTGGCGGACACCTTGCACACCCTGGCCGAACTCGGTTCCACGGACATCTCCCGCCGTAGCCTCCTCGGTACGGTCCCCTTCGTCGCGGGCGCCCTGATGGGCCCTCAGCGGGAGTGGCTGCTCTGGCTGGTCGAGACCCCGGAGGCCGCCCGTCTCGGCCCGGTGACCGACGGCGGCCCGGTCGAGCAGGTGCACGCCATGATCGGCATGTTCGACCAGATGGACAACCACTTCGGCGGCGGCGGAGTGCGCACCAGCATCGTGCACTACCTGTGCACGGAGGTCGTCCCCATGCTGCAGCGCCGTGGCACACCCCCGCACCGGCAGCGACTGCTGTTCGCCGCCGCGGCCCGGCTCGCCGCGATGGCGGGCTGGAGTTCGTACGACGCGGGGGAGTACGGGCTGGCGCAGCGCTACATGACCCAGGCGCTGCGGCTCTGCGCGGAGGGCCGGGACCGGGTGCTGGGCGGGCAGATCCTGGCCGGCCTCTCCCATCTGGCCACCAGCCTCGGCCGCCCGGACGAGGGGGTGGCGCTGGCCAGGGCGGGCATCGCCACCGCGAAGGACTCGGGCAGCCCGCTCGGCCTGATGCGGCTGTACGCCATGGCGGCGCGCGGCCACGCGGCACAGAACCGCGCGGGTGAGACGACCGAGGCCCTGCGTCTGGCGGAGCGGCAGCTGGACACGAGCCGGGGAGCGGCGCAGGAGTCCGTCTGGGTCCGGTTCCTCGACCACCACTATCTGCAGGCCGAATCCGCTCTGTGCTTCAGGGATCTCGGCCTGGCCGCGCAGGCGGAGCGCACGGCGGAGGAGTCGGTCGCCGCGAACGCGGAGCGGCGCAGGCGACAGGCCATCAGCCGTTCCGTGCTGGCGACCGCGCAGTTGCAGCAGAACCGGCTCGACGAGGCCATCGGCAGCGCGACCGAAGCCCTGGGCACGCTCGCGTCGGTGCACAGCGAGCGGTCCATCCAGGCGCTGCGTGACTTCCGTGACCGGCTGGCCCCCAGCCGCCATGAGCCGCTGGTCCAGGAGTTCGAGTACAAGTCCCGCCCCGTGCTGGGGGCGGCGGCATGACGAAGGCCGGCCCGGCCGCCACCGCCCCAGGCCCGGCGGGCCTGGTCGCCCCGCCCCCGCACTCTCGTGTCGGCTCAGTAGCCGTCCGGGGAAGGCGCGTTCTGGGCGCGGTCCACGGGCAGGTTGGCCCCGGAGATCCCGCTCGACCAGTCGGACAGCAGGAACGCCACCACCCGCGCCACCTCGTGCGGCGCGACCGGCCCGCCGCCCGGCAGCTCCGCCCGCGCGAAGGCGGCGAAGGCCTCGGGGTCCTCCGAGCGCATCCGGTCCCAGCGGCGGCCCGGAATGAGCATCGAACCCGGCGAGACGGCGTTCACGCGGATCCCGTCGGGACCGAGTTCGCGGGCCAGCGAGGCGGCCAGATGGATCTGGGCGGACTTCGCGCTGCCGTACTGCGCGTTGGGGCCCGGCTTCCAGCCGGAGATCGACGAGATGACCACCACCGAGCCGCCGCCGGCCGCCCGCAGATGCGGGACTGCGGCCCGTACCAGCCGCGCGGTGTGTCCCACGTTCAGCTCCCAGGTCGCGGCCCAGTCCTCGGCGTCCGCCAGCTCGAGGCTTCGCCCGCGAGAACCACCGACCGACGCCACCACCCCGTCGAGGCCGCTGAAACGTTTCGCCGAGGCGGCGACGAAGCTTTCCAGACGCTCGGGTTCGGTGACGTCCAGAGCCTGCGTGAACAGCTGTCCGGGGTTCCGGGCGGCCAGCGATCTCCGCAGCGACTCAAGATCCCCCGCGGTGCGCGCGCACGTCGCCACCTGGGCGCCTGCGCCTGCCAGCAGGCGCACGATCTGCTCGCCGAGTCCGCGTGTGCCGCCGGTGACCAGGACGCGCTTGCCGCTCACACCGGGCCGGCCGAGGACACCCTGCGCGTGGTCGAGGGCCCGGCCTTCACTCACTTCAGTCACCTGATCGAACATACCCGCCGCGTCACTACGCGGCTGCAACCGGACAACCCCTTCACCCCCTGGTCGCCCCACCCGTCCGGAGGGTTGGCTGCACGGGCAGCCACCGGAACCTCCCCCACCCGTGCTGCAGACGAAGGAGGCACGATGACGGCATCCCGTGCGCACCACCACCGGCCGTCACCCTCACTGCCGCACGACGCGGACCTCGACGCGCCCACCGCCGGGACGCGAATCGGCGAGAGCGTCCGGACCGTGGCCGTCGCCCCCGCGGCCCCGGGCCGCCCCGCCGTGGTGAATCCGCCGCGCGGGCTTCGCGCGGTGGTGGCCGCGCAGCCGTCACGCGCCTCCGGCGTGCGCCGCATGGTCGTCGAAGAGCTGTCGGGCCGTCAGCTCCCCGCCGACCTGCTGGACAACGCCGTGCTCGCCACGGACGAGTTGTTCGCCAACGCCGTCAGACACGGCAGTCCGCACCGCGGCGACACGGTCACGGTCATGGTCGAGTGCAGCGACCACGAGGTACGTGTCACGGTCGCCGACCGCTCGACCGATCTGCCGTACCACCGCACGGCGGGCATCTCCGACGAGTCGGGGCGCGGGCTCGCCATCGTGGCCGCGCTGACGGACGACTGGGGCATCGCACCCGCCGAGCCCGGTGAGACCGGAAAGCGGGTGTGGTTCTCGTTGCACATTCGGCAGGTGCCATGACCGGTCCCCGCATCCCGTCCCGCCTCGCGTCCGCTGCGCCGCGAGGGGACGGGGGCGCGGGCCTCGCGCGCGTCGATCAGGACCGGCGCACGGCCACGGCGCGCGCGGGCGACACGGCTCCCGGAGACCGGGCCGGCCACTCGCCGTGCGGGACGGATTCGCCGTCCGGGGCCGATTCGCCGTGCGGGACGGATTCGGCGTCCGGGACTGGCGCGGCGCACGGGACGGATTCGGCGCGCGGGACGGGCGAGGCGTACGGGACGGATTCGCCGTACGGGGCGGAAGAGGCCCACAGCGGGGTGGGGGAGATGCACAGGGGATACGCGTCCGACGCGACGACCGGCCAGAACCGTACGGGGCTCGCCCACGACGAAGTGCGGGAGAGCCACCCGGCCGTGCTTCCGGCGCTCGCGGCGGCCCTCGCCCGCGAACTGGTCCGCCGGGTGGAGGAGGACCACCGGGCGATGGGGGAGGCGCACCGCAGTCCCACGCCGACCGCGCGGCACCGCCTCGCGAAGTGCCGCGAGGGCAACGCCGAGGCGCTCAGGACGATCGTCCGGCGCCATGCCTGGCCGACCGCCGACCTGGTCGGCGCGCCCGCCTCGACGGCGGCCCTGATGATCCTGCTGCACGCCCCGGATCTCGACTTCCAGCTCACGTGCCGCGACCTGATAGCCCAGGCCGTCGCGGACGGACGCTGTCCGGCGCCGCATCACGCGTACATCGCCGACCACTGCGCCGTGGAACTGGGCCAGCCGCAGTTCTACGGGACCCGTATCGACCCCACGACCTTCCACCCGTACCCGGTCCGCAGGCCGGAGACGGTCGACGAGCGGCGTCGCGATGTCGGTCTCGCGCCCCTCGACGAACAGATGCGGACTCTGCGCCTCAGCGGGTGAGACCGTTGGGCCCGACGGGTGAGACGGCGCCGCGGGCCACCGGCACGTACGGGCTCTGCGGCGGCGGCCTACGGTTCGAGACGCAGCTCCCGCTCCTGCTCCTGGTCGCCCGAGGCCGCACCCTCCTCGTGGACGTTGAAGGCCGCCGAGATGGACTCGTCGGCCTTGCGCACCGCCTCCGGGCTGCCCTGCAGGGTGACGGTGACGGACGTGGAGAGCTCGGCGGAGTCGGACGGCTTCCCGCCGCCGTCGGCCGGCGGGTTGTTGTCGAAGGTCGCCGTGTAGACGGTGGCGTCCGAGTCGCTGGGCATGGTGTCCGGCGATCCGAAGGCGGGTTCGAGCGAGTGGACGACGGCCCGCGCGTCGGCGGCCGTGCCGCCGGTGAGAGTGAGCGTCAGTGCGAGATGCGTGCCGGACGTCATGAACAGCCACCTTTGCTTGTGAGAATGCGCGCCACCTGCTCGTGTAACCGGTTGCTCCGCACACAAACGGTGACTGGGCCCCGCGTGAGCCCGCCTCCATCACACCGCCATCCGGCGCACCCCGCACCCCGCGGCCGGGGCGACCCACCGGTCCGGCCATCGGTCCGGTCATCGGTCCGGGCACCGGCCCGCTCACCGGTCAGCCGGAAGCGGACGGCTCCGCCTGCACCAGCCCCTCCCGGTACGCGATCGCCACCGCCTCCGTACGGCTCGCGGCGCCCAGCTTCGCGAGGATGTTGGAGACGTGCACGCTCGCCGTCTTGCCGCTGATGAACAGTTCCTCGCCGATCTGCCGGTTGGTGCGGCCACGCGCGAGGAGCAGCAGGACGTCGTTCTCCCGGGCGGTCAGCGCGGGGACGCCCTCCGTCGCCGGAGTCCCCGCGAGCCGGGCCCGACGGATCAGCCGCTCCACGTCCTCGCGCAGTGGCACGGCACCCAGCCGGACGGCCGTGTCCCGCGCCGCCCGCGCCTGTCCGGCGGCCTCCTCCCGGCGTCCCGACGCCACCAGGGCCTCCGCGAACCGGAGCCGGCAGCGGGCCTGCTCGTAGACGTCCCCGTAGCCGAACGCCTCGACCGCCCTCTCCCATGCCTCCGTCGTTTCCCGGGCCAGCGGGTCCGGTTCGGCGCCGCCACGCGACCACTCGGCCTCGGCGCGCGCCAGCCACGCCCGTCCCTCGGGTCCCTGCGGCGAACCGTCCTCGCCCTCGGCCGCCGTGACCCGGGCCATCCCCACCAGCTCCGTCCCGATCTCCGACCAGCGGCGCACGCCTTCCTCGTCGCCGGCCAGGCGGGCGGTGACGGCCGCGTCCGCGACCGGGGCCAGGGCGAGCGCCGCGAGCCGCACCACCACGTCGGGCGCAGTGCACGAGTCGTCGACGAGAGCCGCGACGGTCGTACGGACCTGTTCCACGGCTCCCTCGGGATCGTGGCGCAGTACCGCCGCGTCGGTCAGGAGGATGCCCGCCACGAGAGTGGCCATCCAGTCGAACGGTCCGTCGAGGAGCGACCGGGCCCGGTCGGCCACTCCCAGGTCACCGCGTGCCAGGGCCACGGACAGCGCCGGGCCGATCGCGTACCCGCCCGCCGCCGGCAGCCGCTCGGCATCGCTCTCCGCGGCGCGGACGCACTCGTCCCACTGGCCCAGGGAGTAGAGCACCAGGGAGCGCAGATAGCGCATCTCCAGCGGATAGGGCGAGGCGAGCAGTCCGGCCCGGCCCGCGCGGTCCAGCCCGTCGGAGAGCCAGGTCAGGCACTCGTCCAGGTCACCGGACTCGTACGCGCCGATGGAGAGGTTGAACAGCGCGCGCATCTCGATGGAGGTGTTCCCCGCGCGCCGGGCCACCTCTCGTGCCTCCCGCAGCCGGGCCCGTCCTTCCTGGGTGGTCCGGCCGGCCCCCTCCAGACCGACGAGGGAGATCATCAGGTCCGCCCGGGCGTCGGGAATGTCCAGCTCCTCCGCGATGCCCAGGGCCCGGCGGGCCACGCGGCGGGCGGTCTCGTCGTCGCCCACGTACCGCGCCGCCATGACATGGGTGGACGCGGCCCAGACCCAGGTACGGGACGGCGGATCCGCGGGGATCATCGCGAGGGCCTCGCTGCTGTACGTGAACGCGGCCGTCAGGCTGTCGATCCGCATGAGGTTGCCCGCGAGCGTGTAGCGGACCCGGGCGGCCAGCTCGGAGTCCTCGTCCGAGCCCATGCGCGCGAGCGCGGCCCGGGTGAGCGAGACCGCGCGGTGGGTCTCACCGGCGTGCGCGGCGGCGGCCGAGGCGCGCAGCGTCAGGGTGACGGTGTCGAAGCCGTCGGGCCGCGCGTCGGCGGGGACCGCCGACCACAGGTCGAGGGCGGCCTCCAGGTGGCGCAGCTCCTCGGCGGGCGCGCGGACCCGCGCGGCGTGGTCGGCGGCCTCCAGCGAGGCCGCCAGCGCGTCGGGCAGATCGTGGCTCTCGCGCGAGTGGTGGGCGCGCTCCGCGGCGTACTCGGCCGACAGGCCCCGCGCGGCCAGCACCTGGGCGAACGACCTGTGCAGCCGCACCCGTTCACCCGGCAGCAGATCGGCGTAGACCGCCTCGCGGATCAGGGCGTGCCGGAAGGAGTAGGTGCTGTCCCCGCCCGAGTCCCCGCCGGAGACGAGGAGTTGCCGTCCGACGGCTTCGCGCAGCGCCGACTCCAGCTCCTCCTCGGGCAGTTGCACGGTGTCGCGCAGCAGATCGTGCTCGACGCGGCGCCCGGCGACCGCCGCGGTGCGCAGCACCTGCTGCGCGGTCGGCGGCAGTTGCTCGAAACGGATCAGCAGGACGTCGGCCAGTCCGCTGGGCACGGCGGAGGCGGCCCCGGGCGCGGATTCCGAGGTGGCGGCGAGCAGCTCCTCCGCGTAGAAGGCGTTTCCCTCGGCGCGCTCGACGATGCGGCGGATCGTGGCGTCGGGCACGGGGTCGGTCCGCTGGGAACGGACGAGGCGGGCCATCTCGCCGTCGGGCATCGGCCGCAGCTCCAGCCGCTCGACGGCGGGCAGCCGCACCAGCTCGGCGAGCAGGGGCCGCAGGGGATGCCTGCGGTGCAGATCGTCGGCGCGGTACGAGGCGAAGACGGCGAGCCGCTGACCGGGCGAACCGCCGGAACTCCCGCCGCCTCTGAGGATGCCCCTGCTGAGCAGGAAGCGCAGCAGGTCGCGAGAGGACTGGTCCGCCCAGTGCAGGTCTTCCAGGACCAGCAACAGCGGGGCGATTCCGGTCAGTTCGGCCAGGAGCGCGGCCATGCCCTCGAACAGCTGCGGACGCCCGCCCGCCTCCCGCGCCCCGTCGTCGCCGCCCCCGATCAGCCGGTCGACCACGGGATGCGCGGCCAGCGCGCCCGAGAACCGCTCGTCCCCGGCCAGCACACCCAGGATCTCGGTGAACGGCAGATACGGCAGACCCACGTCACCGAGGTCGACACAGTGCCCCGTGACCACCGTCGTGTCCGCCTCTTCGGCGTGCCCGGCGGCCTCGGCGAGCACCCGGGTCTTGCCGACTCCCGCGTCCCCGGCGACCAGCACGGCCCGCGCCTCACCCGCCCGGGCCCGGTCCAGGACCAGGGTCAGGCGGGCGAGTTCGTCCTCACGCCCGATGAAGGGCCCGATGAACGGTGTGGTGGCTGCGGTGGTCGACACGGATCCATCCTGGCACGCGGCACCGACAGCCTTCCCGGCCGTCGGTGGCCGGCCCCGGTACCGGGCCGCCCGGTACCGGGCGGGGTCAGCGGAGCGTCTGCGCCCAGTTCGCCGGCACCCGTCCCGCGGGACCCGGCGCGGGCTGGTCGGCCGGGTGGCTGAGCGGCGGGGCGAGGTCGGGCCCGGACTCGTACAGCTCGGACGTCTCGAAGTTCCAGAACCAGGCCTCGCCCGGCTCGAAACTGCGGATGAAGGGATGGCCCGTGCTCTGGTGGTGGGCCGTGGCGTGCTTGGCGGGGGAGTCGTCGCAACAGCCGACGTGACCGCACTGGGCGCAGCGCCGCAGATGGAACCACCAGCCCTGCGCGGCCTCGCACTCCACGCAACCGGTACCGCTCGGCGGCACGGTCGGGTCGATTCCGGCAGTGTCCGAGGTGGTCATGACGCCTCCTGAGGGCTGTCGGATCCCGTGGAGGATTCCGTGTCGGGTCCGGAGTCGGGTCGGGAATCGGGTTCGGAGTCGGATTCCGCCGCGGTGAGAGGGAGGAAGACCTGGAAACGGGTGTCGCCGGGCTCGGAGCGCACCTGCAGATGCCCGTGGTGTTTGTTCACGACGATGCGCCAGGAGATGTCGAGGCCGAGACCGGTGCCCTCGCCCACGGGCTTCGTGGTGAAGAACGGGTCGAAGATCCGGCCGCGGATCTCCTCCGGCACCCCGGGCCCCGTGTCGCGGAACTCGACGAGCACCTGTTCCCGTTCGAGCGCGGTGCGCACGGTCAGCGTGCCCTCGCCGCCCATCGCCGAGGCGGCGTTGTCGATGAGGTTGGTCCACACCTGGTTCAACTCGCCCGGGTAGGCGGGGATCCGGGGCAGCGAGCGGTCGTAGTCCTTGACGATCCGGACGCCGGACCCGATCTTCCCGGCGAGCATCATCAGGGTGCTGTCGAGCAGTTCGTGCACATCGGCGACCTGATAGGGCGCCCGGTCGAGCTGGGAGTACTGCTTGGCCGCGTTCACGAGGTTCGAGACCCGGGTCGTGGAGTCCTCGATCTCGTTCATCAACAACTCGGTCTCCACCGTGTAGTTGAGCCACCGGACCGCGCCTTCGAGGGTCCCCTCGTCCACGGTCGCCGCCACCTGGTCCAGCCAGTCGGTGTCGAGCCCCGCCTGCACGAACGTCGGCGCCAGTTCCCAGCCGCCCGAGATGCCGTGGTCGTCGAACCAGTCGCCCAGCGCGTCCTCCCGGTCGGAGGCCTCCAGCGGGCTCAGCGGCGTGGCCTTGGCGACCTGCTCGGCGGTACGTTCCTGGATCTCGACGAGTGTCCCCAGTGCGTCGCGCGCGAACGGGCCCGTCGCGATCATGCCGAGCTTGTGCCGCATCCCGGCCACGCGCTCGCGCAGCGCGGACGTGGCCCGCACCGCCGCCGCGGCCGGGTTGTTGAGCTCGTGCGTCAGTCCGGCGGACAGCGAGCCGAGCGCCAGCAGCCGCTCACGCTGCCCGATGGTCCGCTGGGTGTTCTGGCTGCCGAAGAACAGCCCTTCCAGCAGGTGCACGGCCATGGGGAACCACTCCCGCAGGACCGCGGAGAACGTCTCGGCGGGCAGGATGAAGAACCGCGAGGGCTCGGTGACGCGCAGGGAGCCCTTGTAGCGCGCCTCGTCCGGGGCCGCCAGATAGGCCTGCATGGCGCCCGCGTACACCCCTCGCTGTGAGGTGCGGTTGATCTCCACGTCGTCGCCGCCGACCCGCCGCGACATCACGAGCGTGCCCTCCAGGAGGACGAAGAAGCACGTGGCCGGATCCCCCTCCTCGTAGACGTAACCGGGCTCGAACAGCTCCACCCGGCCCTCGGCGCACAGCCGCCCCAGCTGCTCGGCGTCCAGCTTCTCGAACAGGAACAGCGTGCCGAGTTCCTTGATGTCGCACGGCATCGGCCGCCCGCTCATGACTGCTCCAGGTACCGGTGGACGAGCATCACGGCCATGGCTCCCTCTCCTACGGCGGAGGCGACGCGCTTGGCGGACTCGGCCCGCGCGTCACCCGCCACGAACACCCCGGGCACATTGGTCTCCAGGTGGTACGGCGGCCGGTCCAGCTCCCAGTCGGGCGGCGACTCCCCGCCGACCGCCAGGTCGGGCCCGGCGACGATGAACCCGCGCTCGTCCCGCAGGACCGTGCCGTCCAGCCAGTCGGTGAGCGGCGCGGCGCCGATGAACACGAACATCCACTGGGCGTCGACGAGTTCGGTGTGACCGCTCGCCAGATCGCGCAGGGTGAGCTGTTCCAGGTGGTCGGAGCCGTGCACCGCGTCGACGACCGTCCCGGTGCGCACCGAGATGTTCGGGGCGTTCGCGATCTGCTCGATCAGATAGTGGGACATCGACGCGGCCAGGGACGAGCCCCGCACCAGCAGGGTGACCGACTTGGCACCCCGGGCGAGATACATGGCGGCCTGTCCGGCGGAGTTCGCCCCGCCGACGATGTACACGTCCTGCCCCTGGCACGCGGGGGCCTCGGTCAGGGCCGACCCGTAGAAGACCCCGCACCCGGTCAGGTCGTCGGCACCCGGCGACTCCAGCTGCCGGTAGGACACGCCCGTCGCCAGGATCACGCAGTGCGCGGAGATGGCCGACCCGTCCGCGAAGCGCACGGTGCGCGAGGCACCGGTGACCTCCAGACCTGTCACCTCGCGTGCCGTCAGGATCTCGGCGCCGAACTTCGTCGCCTGCCGTCGCGCACGGTCGGTGAGCTGCCCGCCGGACACGCCGTCCGGGAAGCCGAGGTAGTTCTCGATACGGGAGCTCTGGCCCGCCTGCCCGCCGGTCGCGGAACGCTCGACGAGTACCGTCCGCAGACCCTCCGAGGCGCCGTACACCGCCGCGCCGAGCCCGGCCGGGCCGCCGCCGATCACGACCAGGTCGTAGAACTCGGCGGTCGGCGTCGTGGCGAGGCCCACCTGGGCGGCCAGCTGCTGATCGTCGGGCTCCACCAGCACCGCCCCGTCCGCGGTGACCACGAGCGGCAGCCGCTCGCCGTCCTGCTCCGCGCAGGCCAGCAGCCGCTTGCCCTCCGGCTCGTCCGACGAGTACCAGCGGTACGGCACCTGGTTGCGGGCCAGGAACTCCCGTACGTCCGAGGACCGCGCGGACCAGCGGTGACCGACGACCTTCGTGATCGGGACGGCCCGGTGGTCGGAGGTCCGCCAGGCGGCCAGCAGGTCGTCCAGGACGGGGTAGAGCTTCTCCTCCGGCGGGTCCCAGGGCTTGAGGAGGTAGTGGTCCAGATCCACCACGTTGATCGCGTCGATCGCCGCGTTCGTGTCCGCGTACGCCGTCAGCAGCACCCGGCGCGCGCTCGGGTACACGTCGAGGGCCTGCTCCAGGAACTCGATCCCGTTCATCTGCGGCATCCGGTAGTCCGCCAGGATCACCGCGACGAGATCACCGCGCAGCTTCAGCTCGCGCAGCGCGTCGAGCGCGCTCTCCCCGGACTCCGCGCGCACGATCCGGTACGTCTCGCCGTAGCGGCGCCGCAGGTCACGGGCCACCGCACGCGAGACTCCCGGGTCGTCGTCCACGGTCAGGATGACGGTCCGTGCTGCGTCTGTGCCCTGTGCCATACGTCTCCCACCCCGAGGTCGGCGTCCTGGCGCACCTCCGCGCGCGACGCCCTTCCAGTTGCACGCCCATCGTATGTTCGATCCCTTCGATCCGCTTCGAAAAAGGGACGTACCGCCCAGCGGGGCCCGCCGGGTGTCGTACGGCCGAGCCGGGGCAATCGGAGACGGGAGGCAATGATGAACGCAAGCACGTTGACACGAGGCAGCCGGGCGGGGAAGCGCAAGGCCGCCCCGGCGATAGAGGGGGCGGCGCGGGCGGGTTTCACCGCGCGCGGTGTCATCTACTTGCTGGTGGGCCTTTTGGCGCTGCAGATCGCCTTCGGCGGCAGCGGCAAGCAGGCGGACCAGGGCGGTGCGCTCCAGGAGGTCGCCGGGAAGCCCTTCGGCGAGGTGGTGCTCTGGGCGCTGGGCGTCGGACTGGTCGGCATGGCGCTCTGGCGCCTGTCGGAGGCGGTCTTCGGCGCCGCGGGCCCCGACGGTGACAAGGCGAAGAAGAGGGTGGCGTCGGCGGCACGGGCCGTGTTCTACGGCTTCGTCGCCTACTCCGTGATCTCCTTCGCCGCCGGAGCGGGCGGCAGCGGTTCGAGCGACGGCAAGTCCAAGGACGCGACGGCCAAGGCCATGGAGCTGCCCGCCGGACGGTGGCTCGTGGCCATAGCCGGCGTGGTGATCCTGTGCGCGGGCGTCTGGATGGTCGTGCAGGCCGCACGCCGCAAGTACCACAAGCACATGAAGCTCGGTGAGATGTCACGCAAGGTGCGCCAGACGGTCGACGTGACCGGCGTCGGTGGTGGTGTGGCCCGTGGTCTGGTGTTCGCCGTCGCCGGAGGTTTCGCGGTCCGCGCGGCCTGGGACTACGAGCCGGACAAGGCCAAGGGCATGGACGACACCCTGCGCTCCTTCACCGAGACCCCGGTGGGGCCGTGGCTGCTGGTGCTCATAGCCGTCGGTCTGATGCTCTTCGGGGTGTTCTCGTTCGCCATGGCCAGGTACCGCAAGGTCTGACCGGAACAACTGAGACAGCACACGAGTGTGGCCCCGAATCCGTCCGGATCCGGGGCCACACCCATGTCGGGCAGCTGATCAGCGGGGCAGTCCGGCGGGCGCGGTCGCCCACCGGGTGTTCGGCTCCGTGGCCAGAGTGAACTTGAGCGTGCCACCCGTCCGCAGGAGGCCGCCGTCCGTCCAGGACCGGTCGTGGGTACGGCCGTTCAGCCGGACTCCGCCGACGTACGCGTGTGTGGCGTCGGCCGCCGGGGCGTCGATGACGATGTCGCGGCCGGGCCGGTCGACCACCGCGTGCGGGAACAGCGGCGCGCCCAGCAGCAGGTTGGCGCTGCCCGGCGTCTGCGGGTAGACGCCGAGCGCCGAGAAGACGTACCAGGCGGACATGGTGCCGAGGTCGTCGTTGCCGGGCAGCCCCGTCGGGCCCGTGCCGTAGACGGTGTCGACGATCTGCCGGACGGTCGCCTGGGTCTTCCACGGCTGACCGAGCGCGTTGTAGAGCCAGGGGGCGTGGATGCCGGGCTCGTTGGTCGGGTCGTAGCGCAGCGCGTCGCCGCCCTTCACCGACCAGGACCCGTCGGCCTTGTGGAAGAAGCCGTCGAGCCGGCTCGCGGCCACCTCACGTCCCCCCATCGCCTCGGCGAGCCCCTGCACGTCCTGAGGCACCATCCAGGTGTACGTGGCACTCGTGCCCTGGGCGAACCCGCGGTCGCTGCCGGGACTGAACGGCGTGACCCACGAACCGTCCAGGTTGCGCGCCTGGATGTACCCGTCGGTGCCCGCCCCGTCCGTCGCGGCGGGGTTGAAGACGTTGCGCCACCACCCACCCCGCTCGGCGAAGTCGGCGGCCTGCCCGTCACGGCCGAGCAGCTTCGCCCAGCGGCCGAGCGCGTCGTCGGCGACCGAGTCCTCCAGGGTCTCGGCTGCGCCGCCCCAGCAGTGGCAGACGTCCTGCGCCGCGTACCCGGAGGCCATGTACTGGGCCAGGTTGGGCCGTTGGCCGGTGCACTGGCCGGGGCAGCCCGCGTCGGAGAGCCCGTCCGGATGCGGCACGGTGGCCTGCTTCGCCAGTGAGTCGAAGGCGCCGCGGTAGTCGAAGTTGCGCACTCCCATGGCGTAGAAGGTGGCGAGCGTGGCCGCCGTGGGATCGCCGGTCATCACATGGGTCGGGCCGTTGATGTGCACCCACCGGTCCCAGACCCCGCCGTTCTGCCGCGCGAAGTTGTAGAGCGACTGGGCGAAGTCCCCGGCGATACGCGGCTTCAGCAGGGCGAGCAGCTGGATCTGCGCCCGGTACTGGTCCCAGCCCGAGAAGTTGCTGTACTGCGCCCCCTGCCCGCGCGTGATCCGGTGCGCCTTGCCGTCCATGCCCGGATAGCGGCCGTCGGTGTCGCTGACCAGGTTGGGCTGCTGGAGGGAGTGGTACAGCGCGGTGTAGAAGGCGGTCCGCTGGGCCGCACTGCCGCCCCCGACCCGCACGGACCGCAGCTCACGGTCCCAGGCCCGGCTCCCGGCCGCCGCCACCTGGTCGACGCTCGCCTTCGGCGCTATCTCCTCGCGGAGGTTCGCCTCGGCTCCCGCGAGACTCACGTACGAGATGCCGAGCCGCATGTGGACATCGTTGTCGGACCCGGTGTCGAAGCCGACATACCCGCCGGAACCACGTCCCGCGCGATCGGCGCCGGTGGCGTACCCTTCGCCGCCGCTGCCCGTGGTGGCACCGGGGGAGAGGGTGCCGTCCTTCCACGTACCCGCGGACGAGAAGGCGCGGTCGAAGGAGGCGCTGAAGTAGAGCCGGTAGTAACTCTTGCGGTTGTTGGTACCGCCGTTGGCGCGCCGGCCGCAGAACGCGCCCGTCAGCACCGACCCGGTCACCTTGCGGTTCGCCCGGTCGATCTCGACCTGGGCGTCCTCGCTGCCGTTGAGCGAGTTGGACACCCGGAAGAGCAGGCTGGCGGGCTTGTCGGCGGGGAACGAGAAGTCGGCGACACCGGCCCGCTGCGACACCGCGAGGTCCGCGCGGGCCCCGGAATCGAGCCCCACGGAGTAGCGGCCCGGCACGGCCCGCTCGTCGGCGTGCGAGAAGTTCGCCGCGTAGACGGCGTCCTTGGTGTCCGCCGACGGCGACGACGTGACGTCCCCGACGAACGGCATGATCGGTACGTCGCCGGCGGCGCCCGGGTTGCAGCCCGCGCCGTTGACGTGGGTGAGGCTCAGCCCGCGCAGCCGGGTCGCGCCGTACTCGTAGCCGTTGGCCGCGCCGGTGCTCGTCTGGTCGCCCCTGGTACTGGTCGGCGACCAGCCGATCATGCCGTAGGGGAGGTTGGCACCCGGGTAGGTGTTGCCTCCGTTCGCCGTGCCGATGAGCGGATCGACGTACGCGGTGGGGCGGGCCGGCGTGGCGGTCGCGTCGGCCGCGGAGGAGACCGGGCCGGGCAGTGCGGCGGCGAGCGCGGTGGTCAGCGTGAGAGCGGCGGCTCTCGTGCCGAACCGCCGCGACACGGCGGTGGATCTGAGGACCATGTGCGAGGGGACCTTCCGTGAGAACGGACGGCGGGATCGGCCGCCGGACGACGGACCGACCCCACGAAGTGCCGCCGACGAGCGTAGGCCGCCGGGACGCGCCGCGAACCGACGGAAGCGGCAACCTTGGTGAACGGCCGGTGAATCCGCAGCACATGGCCCGCGGAGCCCCCGCAAGGGGCGCGGGGAACGGCGCGCCCAGCCTCCAGCGACCCGCGCACGTCATCACCCCGCGCGGACGCGCATCGCCGAGGTCCGCACGGACAGGGCCGGTGGGGAAGGGCCCCGCCACCTGCCGGCGGCGGAGCCCACCCGGCAGGATCACGCCGTGTGCAGCGTCAACCCGTACCGGTTGAGAATCTCATTGATCGGCTGGTACCACGTCTCACCACCGGTGGAGCAGTTGCCCCACCCACCCGACGTGACACCCTGAGCCTGGTCACCACTGATGAACGAGCCACCCGAGTCACCCGGCTCCGCACAGACACTGGTCTTGGTCATCTGACGCACAGCGCCCTGGCTGTAGTTGACCGTCTCGTTCTTGGCCAGCACATTGCCGCAGTGCCAGTGCGTGGTCGACCCCGACCGGCAGATGGAGGCACCGACCGGCGCCTCGTTCGAGCCGCGCACGAGCTGGTCGGAGACGGTGCCCCAGCCGAGCACGACGGGCACGGTCCACCAGCCGCTGCCGACGTTGACCCAGGCGTAGTCGTTCTCGGGGAACGACGAGCCCTGGATGTTGCCTATGTACGAGCGGTCCCAGCCGCTGACACCCTGCCCGGCCCCGCCGCAGTGCCCGGCGGTGACGAAGCCGCCGTGCACCGAGAAGCCGATGGAACAGCGGACGTTGCCGGTGTAGAAGGGGTCGCCGCCGACGGTCCCGGCCGCGAAGGTCTCGGGTGCCTTGCTGGTCTCCTCGACGGTGACGGGACCCGCGGTCCGCGCCTTCGCGAGGAACTTGCGGACATCGTTGTCAGCCCGCTGCGCGGCGACGACGCCGACGACGACCGAGCTCGACTCGGCGTCGACGTACCAGTTGCTGACGCCCTCGGGCGCGGCCAGCTTGTCGATGCGCGTCTTGGCCGCGTCGAGCTGCCGTGCGCTGTACTTGACGGTGCGGACGCTCGCCCCGGTCGCGCGTACCGAGTCGAGGGTGGCGGCGGACGCGCCGCTCTTGACGGCGACGGTCAACCTCCCGCTGTCGGCGTCGAACCAGGAGCCGCCGTACGCGGCGCCGGCCGCGCGCTCGGCCTTCGGTTCGGCGGCGGTCGCCGTCTTCTCGGCGGCGAGCCGTGCCTCGGCTCCGGCCTTCGTCAGGCCGAAGTCCCGGCGCATGGCGTCGATGAGGGCGTCGGAGGCGGGGGCTTTCGAGGTGGGGGCGGCTTCGGGGGCGGCGGCGGCCGAGGCGGATCCGGTGCCGACGGCTGCCCAGGAGCCGATGAGGAGGAGGGAGGCCAGGCCGGTGCTCAGGGTCGTGGTGCGTCTCAAGGCGATAGCCCTTCGTTGTTCCAGCAAGGTGGGGGCGGAACAGCTGAACTATGAGAGCGCTCTCATGGAATGCGGGGCAGAGCCTAGCGGCAGACCATCGTCAGGTACAGACCAAAAACAGGGGTTGTCGGCGGGCGAGGTGTCAGCGGGTGGGGCGGTCAGCGGGCGAGCGGAATGCCGTACGCGCGCTCCACGTGCAGCCTCAGGACGAGACGGGCGTCCCGGACCATGGCCGCGCGGTAGTCGTCCCAGTCGGGATGCTCGCCCTGCACGTCCCGGTAGAGCCGGATCAGCTCCTCCACCGTCTCGTCGCCGGGGCCGGCGGCCACGGGTGACAGGTCGGCGATGCCCTCGGCCACGGTGTAGGCCCAGCGGTCCGTGCTGGTCACGTGGTACGAGGCCCGCGGGTCGCGGCGCAGATTGCGCGTCTTGGCGCGGCCGTCGGTGAGCGACACGCGCACGATCCGTTCGTCGGGGTAGTACGCGTGGTTGACGTTCGACAGCTGAGGGCGCCCGTCGCGCCTGATGGTCGTCAGCACCCCGCCGTCGTACTCGCAGAGGAGTCGGAGCAGTGCGTTCTGGCCTGGGCCGGTGTCATCGGTCATGCGCTGGGGAACGCCCGTGACACCGCCGGGCATTCCATCCTGTCCGGACAGGCTCACGCGGGCTCATGCGTATCCGCCGCCCAGGGGGGTACTCCGGGAAGCCGGACGTGGCGCGGCGACCGGAACCGCCGCGCCACGCTCTCCGTACCATCAGGGGCTGTTCAGGGGCTGTTCAGGAGGCGCTGCACGAACCGATCGTGGGAGCGGCGGAGTTGCCGTTCTTCATGACGGTGAACCCGAAGCTCGTCGACGCTCCGGCCGCGAGGTTCCCGTTGCCGTTGGGCCTCATGGTCATGACGTCGCCGCTGGAGTCCCAGCTGGGCGTGCCGTTCCAGGTCGTGGAGATCTTCTGCGGAGAGGTCACCGTGACGTTCACCGTCCAACTCGTGATGGCGGCACTGCCCGCGGTCACCGTCACCTGGCCGTTGAACCGGTCGCTCCACTCGTTCGTCCTGCTGTACGACACCGTGCAGGCGCCGTTGCCACCCCCGCCTCCGCCGCCCGAGCCGCCGAGCGCGGTGAGTACGGCGGTGTAGGCGGCCTTCTTGCCGTAGTTGCCGTCGAACAGCAGCGGTGTGCCGCTCGCACGCCAGGAGTACTTGTCGGTGACGCCCCAGACGGTGATCCCCGTGCAGCGGGAGACGCCGAGGCAGGCGTTCACCACGTTGGTGTAGCTGGTGGCCTGCGCCGAGCCGGAGCCCTCGATGTCCAGCTCGGTGATCTGCACGTCGACGCCCAGGTCGGCGAAGCGCTGCAGGTTCGTCCGGTAGTCGCCGGGCACCGGGGAGGCGCTGTTGAAGTGGGACTGGAAGCCCACGCAGTCGATCGGCACACCGCGTGCCTTGAAGTCCTTCACCATGTTGTAGACGGCGTTGCTCTTCGCGTTGACCCCGTCGGTGTTGTAGTCGTTGTAACAGAGCTTGGCGGCCGGGTCCGTCGCCCGTGCGGTGCGGAACGCCTCCTCGATGAAGCCGTTGCCGAGCTTGTCCTGGAAGGGCGAGCTGCGCCGGGCGCCGCTGCTGCCGTCCTGGAAGGCCTCGTTGACGACGTCCCAGGAGTGGATCTTGCCCTTGTAGTGGGTCATGACCTGGGTGATGTGGTTGTTCATCGCCGTTCTGAGGTCGGAGGCGCCCAGCCCCCCGACCCAGCCGGGCAGTTGGGAGTGCCAGACGAGGGTGTGCCCGCGGACCTTCATGCCCTTGCTCTGGGCACGGCTGACGATCTGGTCGGCGGATCCGTACGAGAAGGAGTTGCGGCTGGGCTCGACGGCGTCCCACTTCATCTCGTTCTCCGGGGTCACGGAGTTGAACTCCGTGTCGAGCGTCGAGGCGTACGCGGCCTCGCCCAGGTGGTTGGCCGCGACCGCGGTGCCGAAGTAGCGGCCCTTCTCGGCCGCCGCGGCACCGAGCGTGCTGGCCGCCGTGGCCGTTCCCGCGAGAGCGGTGACGCCGGCCGCGGCGAGCAGGCTCGCCATGCCGAACACCAGGGCTCTTCGAGTGCGGGACCGGCGGGGCGGAGGCGTGGCCGTGTGGTCCGTGAACGTACGGGTGAGCATGTCGTCCCCTTCTGGAGCATCGAAAGTTTCGAGCATGTTTCCGAATTGCTGCGGAGACCTTACGGCTGGTCATACAGGTCGTCAACGGGCTTTGCCGCAAAGGATTCCGGTTGGCTCAAGATGGTGGGGCCGCCTCATGTGTCACCCGGAGACCCTTGCCCTGCAGCCGTGTTGTGCCTATGTTGCCCTGAATAATCGTCAAGTCGATCGAATGTTTCGAAGCGGGGTGGGAGCGCGACGGGTGAGTGATCCCGCGCGCCTGACAACTTCCTCATATGTGTCGGTCAGGGTCGACGCATGATCACGAGCAAGCGCGGCGCCGGACGCCGTCCCGCCGCAGTCCTGGCGGCCTCCCTCCTCCTCGTCGGCTGCGGAGCCGGAGCGGCGAGGACGACGGACCGCACACCGGGCGCGGAGACGACCGGGTCCGGCGCGGCCAGGCCCGCACCCGCACCCCGGCTCTCCCTGGACGCGGCACCGCGGCGACTGCCCGGCCTGGGCCCCAGGACATCGGCCAAGATCCCGCCGAAGTCGGGCCAGGTGCTCGTGGTCACGGGCCGGGGGCGCGACTCCTCGGTGTCCACGGCGGTGTTGTACGAGCGCACGGCGTCCGGCTGGCACGCCGGGACCCGCTGGCCCGCGCACAACGCCTTCAAGGGCTGGACCGACCACCATGTGATCGGAGATCTCCGCTCACCCGTCGGCGTGTACACGCTCACGGACGCGGGCGGCCTGCGCCGCGACCCCGGCACCCGGCTCCCGTACGACCACTCCGGCGGCTTCTCCGTGGACGGAACGGGCTTCGAGGGCGAGCCCCTGGCCGGCTCCTTCGACTATGTGATCGCCATCGACTACAACCGCGAGCCCGGCACCACACCGCTGGACTGGACGCGGCCCCTCGGCGCCGGCCGGGGCGGCGGTATCTGGGTCCACGTCGACCACGGCGGCCCCACCCAGGGCTGCGTCAGCCTGGCGGAGAAACACATGAAGGCCCTGCTGAGAGCCTTGGACCCGGCCCGCCGTCCGGTGATCGTCATGGGCCACGCGGCCGCGCTCGGACGCTGAAGGAGACCGCCCCCGGCTGCCGCCGCCCGCACCCGCACCCGCACCCGTGCGCACGGGACCGGGCCGCCACCAGCCGCCTGTGAGGAAGATGTCAGGACGTGGGAAGCCCCTCACACCCCCGCGCACAGGGCCGCGCCACGTCTGCCTGCGCCTAGCATCTGGCCTCGTGTGCGCATACGTGATGGTTGCCGAGGACGACGAGAAGCAGGCCGAGCTGATACGCCGGTCCCTGCTCAGCGAAGGACACACCGCCACCGTGGTCCACGACGGCGGGGCCGCGCTCGCGGCGGCCAGGGAACGCCGGCCCGACCTGGTCGTCCTGGACCTGATGCTGCCGGTGATCGACGGCTTCGGCGTGTGCCGGGCGCTGCGCCGTGACGACGACATCCCCGTCCTCATGCTCACCGCCCGCTCCACGGAGGAGGACGTCCTGCTCGGCCTCGAACTCGGCGCGGACGACTACATGACCAAGCCGTACAGTCCGCGCGAACTGATGGCCCGTGTCCGCACCGTCCTGCGCCGCAGCGGACGGCAGACCTCCGGGCACCGCGACGACCCGGTCGTACGGGCGGCGGGGATCGCCGTGGACCCCGTACGGCACGAGGTGGTGTGCGACGGATCGCCGGTGGACTGCACACCCGCCGAGTACGAGATCCTGCTGGCCATGGCCGCCGAGCCGGACCGGGTCTTCTCCCGGCAGCAACTGCTGCGCCGCACACGGGGTATCGACCGGGCGTCGACCGAGCGGGCCGTCGACGTGCACATCATGAACCTGCGCAAGAAGACCGAGGCGGACCCGCGCAGACCGGTCCGGCTGCTGACCGTCTTCGGCGTGGGCTACAAACTCAGCGGATACGGGGCGGGCGGGGGCCCCGGGTGAACCGGACGGGCCGGCGGATACCGGTGCGCAAGAGGCTGCTGGTACGGCTGTTGATCACTTCGGTGCTGATCGCCATCTGTTCCGTCGCCGCGACGGCCTGGCTGGCGGTCGAGACGACGACCCGGGCGATCCAGGAGGAACAGGGCCAGGTACTGGCCGAGGACATGGACATCCTCCGGCAGCTGAGCGGCTACGCGGCCACCCACCGCGACTGGTCGGGCGTCCGCAGGACCGTCCGCACGCTCTCCGACGAGACCGGCCGGCGCATCGCCCTGACGACCCCGGACCGTACTCCGATCGCGGACTCCGCGACCCGGAACACGGCTCTGCCGCCCCGGGCCGCCGCCGCGGTCGACCCACTGCGCACCGACACCTTCACCGAACCCGGCGCGCAGGTCACCGGCATCGATCCGCGCGCGGTGGGGCCGTACCGGCTCCCCCGCGCGGAGCGGGAGCACGTGGCACTGCTGGCGGAGAAGCGGCGGATCTGTTTCGCGGGCAACGGCGTCGAGACCGTCATCACGAGGCTGCCCAGCGGCCGTTCCGTCCTCACCGACGCCGACGGAGCCGTCGACGGGGGCCAGGTGCCGACACCGTGCGCCGACGGCGTGCTCAACACCCCGACCGCGACGGAGAAGAAGGCCCTGGCCGAACTCACGGCCTACGCCGAGGACTGCCTGGACCGCGCCGGAGCCGAGTTCACCTCGCCCCTCGGCATCACCGTCGATTTCACGAGTCGCTCCGTGATGGCCCGCTATCTCGTCAAGGCGTCCCTGACGCAGGGGGTGGACCGCACCGCCGCCGCACGGGCGGAGAGCGCCGACAAGGCCGAGACGTGCGTCGACAGCGCCCGCCGACGGCAGCTCACACCCTATGTGGCCCCGACCGCCGAACTGTTCCTGGGCCACGCCGACGGCGCCGTCCCGCACTTCGACATGTCGGCCGCCAACAAGGCCAAGGTCACGGGCGTCGCCGGGCTCGTCCTCGCCCTCACGGTGGCCGCGACCGCCCTGGTCGCGGGCCGGCTCGTACGACCTCTGCGCGCCCTGACGCACGCCGCCCAGCAGCCGCCCGAGCAGCACGTACGCGTGCCCGTGACCACGCAGGACGAGACGGGCATCCTGGCCGTGGCGTTCAACGACCTCACCGAGCGCCGCGAACGCATGGAGGAACAGCGCAAGGCGATGGTCGCCGACATCGCCCACGAACTGCGCACGCCGCTCACCAACATCCGCGGCTGGCTCGAGGTGGCCCGCGACGGCATCGTCGACCCGGACCCCGAACTGCTCGCGTCCCTGCACGAGGAGGCTCTGGTGCTCCAGCGGGTCATCGACGACCTCCAGGACCTCGCGGCCGCCGAGGCGGGCACGCTCGTGCTGCACCGCGAACCGGTCCGCGCCGACGAACTGCTCGAACAGGTCGTCGCGGCGCACCGCGTCGCGGCCGGGTCGGCGGGTGTCGGCCTGCGCGCGGCCGTGGACGGCGGCTGCTGGCTCGACGCCGATCCGCTCCGGATGCGACAGGCGCTCGGCAACCTGGTGTCCAACGCGATCCGGCACACCCCCGCCGACGGCACCGTCACCCTCTCCGCCGGACGCCACGGCGACGAGGTCCGCTTCCAGGTGGCCGACACCGGCGGCGGGATCGCCCCGGAGGATCTGGGCAGCGTCTTCGACCGGTTCTGGCGGGCGGAGAAGTCCCGCAGCAGACGCACCGGCGGCAGCGGCCTGGGGCTGCCCATCGTGCGCCAGCTCGTCACCGCCCACGGCGGTACGGTCACGGTCACCAGCGAGGTCGGAGCAGGCTCGGTGTTCACCCTGCGGCTCCCCGACGCCCGCTGACGCAACGGCGGCTGTCCGGCACCCGAGGGTGCCGGACAGCCGCCGTTGCGCTCATGCCCGGAAACCGGGCTCGGAGCCTTCGGGGCGGGTCAGTCCGCCACCCGGTCCGATCCGGCCGGCTGCCCGGCCAGCTGTCGTACGTCGGGTCGCGGGCGGGGCCTCGACGAGGCCAGGAGAGAGACCAGCGCCGTCAGGGCCGCCAGCGCGGCGAGCACGGCCGTGAGACCGGCGAGCCACTGCGGCGCGAGGGTCAGGTCCAGCGCCCTGGACAGGCCGCGCGACTCGACACGGCCCTCCAGGAGCTGGGCCACGGCGAGCGCCGCCGGGACCATGATGCCCAGCGCGAGCACCGGCACCGTGCTCCGGCGGACCAGAGCCAGACCCAGCAGGGCGCACAGAACGGCGGAGCCGAGGACGAATCCGTAGGCGCCGGCGGAGGCTCCGTCCCGGTGCGGCGGGAAGTGGGCCAGTGCGCAGACCACGAGCATCAGGAGCGCGGCCCACCGCGGCCAGGCGGGGGAGTCGACGCCCTTCGCAGGCGGGTTCCGGCGTGCCCGGGCCGTACGGCCGATGGCGACGGTGCCGCCCTCGGCGAGCAGCCGGTCCCCGGAGGGGGCCCCGTCCTTGCCCGACGCCGCCCGCGCCGCCTCGGCCGCCTTCACCTCTTCGCGTGTCGCCGGCTTCGTCTGGTGGCGGCCCTCGCGTACGCCCTGCTCCTGGGCCATGCGGCCGATCAGCTCCACGAGCTCCTGGACCGGCCGGGTGGTGGCCGCCGCCCGCACCGCGGCCTCACCGCAGTGGGGCTCCAGCGGGGGCCGGTGCAGCAGTGCCATCAGCCGGGTGACGTCCTCCACGGGCCGGCCCTCGGCCGCCGCGCGGATCGCCTCGTCGGCGCTGTCGGCGTTCCTCGGCGGCCGGGTCAGCAGGGCCACCAGCCGGCTCACGTCCTCCACGGACCGGTCCGTGCCGACCGCCCGCAGCGCGTCGACCGTGGCCCGCGCGTACTCCGGTGACTGCTCAAGCAGTTCGATGAGCTCGATCACCTCTTCAAGCGGCCGGTCGGCCACCGCGGTGTGCACCAGTCCGTCGACCGGGTTGATGTACGCGGGATCGGCCTCGATCTCGGCCTGGTCGGGGTACTTCCTGTCGAACTCGGTGACGGGGTCGGGGCGCCGCCGGTCGACCTCGTCCGCCGGGTCGGGGTGCTGGTGGCGGGTCTCGTCGGCCGGGTCGGGGTGCGGACGGCGGGCCTCTTCGGCCGGCTCCGCGTACCGGTGCTCGGCCCGGTCCACCTGGTCGGGGTACGGGCGGCGGGCCTCCTCGGCCGGCTCCGCGTACCGGGGGTCGGTCTCCTCGACCGACTCCTCGTACGGGTGCTCGGTCCGGTCTGCCCGGTCGGCGTGTTCCGCGTACCGGTGCTCGGCCCGGTCGACCGGGGCGGTGTAGCGCCGGGGGGCCCTGTCGGCCTCGTCGGGGTACCGGTGGTCAACCTCGTCGGCCGGGTCGGGGTACAGATGATCGATCTCGTCGGCCGGGTCGGCGTACCGGTGCTCGACGGCGTCGGCCGGACCGGCGTACCGGCGGTCGCCCGTGTCGGTGTACCGGCGCTCGGCTCTGCGCGCCGCTCTGTCCGGCGCCTCGTCCGGCACGGCGTGCCAGGGGGCGGAGACGGGCGGCGGCGGCATGGGGGCGTCGACCGCGCTCTCGGGTGATATGCCAGGTCGATCGGCGTCGAAAGGCGAACGGGTTGTCATACTCGGCTCCCTACGAAGGGTGCAGTCGCTGTCGTGGCCCGGACGTGCGGCCCGAGAGTTGCTGTTCGACCTTTCTAAGCGCCCGCGCCGAACGCCGCCAACGGGATGCGGCACACGTGTGACGCGGGCCGGAGCCGGACCTGTCACGGCATCAGTCGTCAGGTGTGCCGTACAGCCACAACCGCAGCATCCGACTGAGCACCGGCATGATCACGTACGTGAGCACGGGCAGCAGCACGAGGGGGAAGACGGCGGCGCGCAGCGGAAGGGGCCACGCGGCCGTACCGGGCGCCACCAGCCACTGGATCAGGAACGTCATCGGATAGGCGCCGAGGAACGTCGTCAGGACCATCTTCCAGCGCGGCGGGGCCTTCACGGTGGTGCCGGGGAGCCGGAACCAGCTCTCCATCCCGGTCGTCGACTGGCGTTCGTCACGGACCTCGGTGGCGACGCCCTCGATCCGCGCGTGCCACTCCGCGCGCTCGGGCGAGATCAGCCAGTCGGTGAGCCGCTGCGGATCGGCGAAGCGGAGCACCGCGTGGAACCGGTGCCCGGGTTCCGGGCGCAGCCAGGACACCCCCTGGCTGCCGGGGAACCGGGAGACGCAGTCGGCGACGCCTCGGGTCCACTCCTCGAAGTCGGCTTCCCGGCCGGGACGTACCTGCCAGGTGAAGACCGTGGTGACGGGTTCGGCGCACGGGAGTCGCGTGGTGCTCATGACCACGACGGGTTCCATGCGCCGGGCGGGTCATGCACGGAGCGGCGAAGCGGGTTCAGCCGTCCGTGTCGTGCACACCCGGGGTGACGATCTCGTCCAGCGCCTTGCGTACGGCCTCATAGGTGTGTCCGCGCAGCTCGGCATCGCGAGAGCTGTCCGGATCGCCGGTCTTCAGCTCCTCGCTCCGCGCCTTCCACGTCTGCTCCTCCCGGACGGCCCAGGAGCGGGCCCGCTGGATACGGCGCAGGAGTTCGTCGGAGTCCACAACGTCAGTCATGAGATACGGGTACCCCCACAAGCCCTTCCGACCCGGGTGACTCGGGCGGTCAGGGCTCCAGGAGGTCCAGGAGGTCCGCGAGCGGCAGGGGTTTCGCCAGGTGGGCGTCGAATCCGGCCTCGCGGGACCGCGCACGGTCGGTGCCCCGGCTGAAGCCGGAGACCGCGATGAGCCGCAGCGAGGCACCTTGCGGGCGCGACCGCACGGTACGGGCCACCTCGTAGCCGTCCATGTCGGGCAGTCCGAGATCGCACACGACGACGTCGAAGAGCCGGCTCTCGGCGGCGGTGACGGCGTCCGCGCCCGTGTGGACGACCGTGACGTGATGCCCCTGGCGGTCCAGCAGCGTGCGGTAGGTCGCGGCGAGATCCGTGTTGTCCTCCACGACCAGGACGGCCAGCTGCCGCCGCCCACGACGGGCGGTCACGGGGCGGGCCGGCGGAGGAGCGTCACCGGGTTCGGCCAGCGGCAGCAGGGCGGTGAACGAGGCACCGGTGCCGGGACCGTCACTGTGCGCGGAGATCCGGCCACCGTGGAGTTCGACGATGGTGCGGACCACCGAGAGACCTAGGCCGAGACCCTCCGGGGTCTGGGGCCCGGCGGGGGCGGCCCGCATGAACACCCCGAACAGTTCCTCGGCCTGCGCGGGTTCGAAACCGATCCCGTCGTCCTGGACGCTGAGCCGCGCCTGCCCCTCCCCGGCCGACAGGTGTATGGCCGTACGGCCGCCCGGCAGCGTGTACTTGAGCGCGTTGGACAGGAGGTTGGTCAGTACCTGGGCCAGCCGCAGCCGGTCGCCGTCCACGAGCACCGGATCGTCGGGCAGCCGCACGTCCAGCACGCGTCCCTCGTGTCCGAACAGGCCCCGGATGTCGGCGCAGGCACTCTCGACGGCCGAGCGCAGGTCCATCCGTTCGGGCACCAGCTCCAGCCGTCCGGTCACCGCGCGGGTGCCGTCCAGCAGGTCGTTGCTCATCCGGGCCAGGATGCCCAGCTGCCGTTCCAGGACGGCCAGGGCGGGATGGCCGCCGGGTGTGTCGAGAGCCAGCAGTTCGGTCGCAGCGGTGGCGGCGGCCAGGGGGTTGCGCAGTTCGTGCGAGAGCGTCGCGATGAACCGGTCCTTGGCGCGCTGTTCCTCCCGCAGCCGGCGTCCCGCCGCGTCGAGGTCGCCGTTGAGCCGCCGCAACTGCTCGTTGACCTCCCGGATCTCCCGCGCGCGGACGAACAGGTCGATCTCCATGCCCTCCGCGCGGGTCCGTTCCTCGGCGGCGGCTCGTTCCTTCTCACGTCCGGCCCGTCGCACCAGCACGAACTCGGTGACGTCCTCGACCCGGTGGATGATGTGCGTCACCCGGCCCTCGGTGTCGAGGACCGGGGTGTTGACCGGGCTCCACCAGCGCTCGACGAAACCGGTCCCGCCGTCGGCGTCCTCGCCCGTCGGGATGTCGTACCGCTGCAGCGCCATGGTGTCCGTCCGGGCCGTGCCCACCACCGTCTCCAGCGACCGGCGCAGGTTGGCGACGCCGTCGGCCGAGGGGTCGTCCGGGTTGTCGGGGAACACGTCGAAGATGAGGCGCCCTACGATGTCCCGCTCTCTGCCCGTGGCCGTGAGATAGGCGCGGTTGACCTCCACGATGACGAAGTCCGGGGCCAGGATGAGCAACGGGGAGAGCGCGCATTCGAAGAGCTGCCGGAAATCCGGGACGGAGTAGGGGCCGCCCGATGGATCACTCGACGGACTGTTCGACGGGCTGCTCGACGGACTGGTCGTGGACACGGCGGCTCTCAGGGATCGAGGCGGTACCCGTAGCCGCGCACCGTGGTGATCCTCGGGGCGGGCACCGGGAGTCGGGCGAGTTTTCCGCGCAGCCGGTACACGTGCTCGATCACGGTCGCGGACTGCTGCCAGGACGCTCCCCAGATCTGCTCCAGCAACTGCTCGGCGGAGAAGACGCGGCCGGGGGAGCGGGCGAGGAGTTCCAGGAGGGCGTACTCCTTGGGCCGCAGTGTCAGCGCGACGCCCGTACCGCTCGCCAGGCACGCGGCGGTGTCGACGCGCAGCGACCCCACGTCGAGGACGGCGGGGGTCTCCGGTGGCAGGGACCTGCGCAGCACGGCCCCGATCCGGGCCACCAGCTCCCGCTGCGAGAACGGCTTGACGAGATAGTCGTCCGCACCGATCTCCAGGCCGGCCACCCGGTCCGTCTCGTGGCCGCGCCCGCTGACGACGATGACCGGCAGACGGCTGGTGGCCCGCAGGGCACGCAGCACTTCGAGTCCGCTGCCGTCGGGAAGCCCCAGGTCCAGGACGACCAGATCCACGCCGCCGTCGTACATGACGGCCCGGCCGGCCCGGGCGTCCATGGCCCAGGTGACCGTGAAGCCCTCACGCTCCAGATAGGAACGGCACATCAGTGCGAAGTCGGGGTCGTCGTCGATCAGTGCGAGATGTGGACGCAACCGTCACCACCCGGCCCAACTGCCGCCCGCTCGTTGTGTCGCTGGTGAGCGGGCGTTGATGCCCCGACCATGTGGCGAAGGTAGAACAGTAGGCACCCGCGGTTCAAGGGGGAGCCGACACGGGGGGAGTTCCGGCACGGGCCCGTGCGGCGCGGGGAGCGTACACCGTCGCACTGGCCCGGGCCGGAACATGGGCCAGCGGCCCGGGGCGGACCGGCTTGCGCGTGTTCGACCTGTCGCCCGTCGCCACGGCCTCGTGGCCGCCGCCCGTCGAACACACCCCGCTCCACGGGGCCGCGGGCGGACGATCCGGTCCTCGTCGAACCGCACGCCGACATCCACCCGGCCTGCGCGGCTTGCCTACGCACCTGGCTGGACGCGGTGGTCGCTCCGCGCGCATCCGTGTACGTCATCGACCTGCGCGCCGTCTCCTTCATCTACAGCACCGGCGGCACCGAGAGCACCGGCCCGCATCTGCCAGACCTCGCCGGACGGCGGGCACGGCGGCGGGCCCGAGCCGTATCAGCTCACGGAACGCCGTGCGCCTCCTCGCCAGGGTTCCTCACCGACGAGTCCGAGCGCGCCTCCTCGGCGCCCGCGACGAGTTTTGCCGGGGTCGATCACCGGACGGTGCCGTCGCCGTGCGCGCCGGCCGACGGATGAGGACGGGATCGGGGAACGGCCGTGACGGCCGTTCCCCGAACGGAAGCGCTACGGTGCGTCAGCGTCCGAAGGAGTGGCCGCCGCCGTACTGCGAGTGCTGGTTGTCGCCCTCCCAGTGGGACTCCGCGCAGCCGTTGCCGTAGTAGGCATGGCCGTCGCCGGCACCGGCGAACACGCCGCACGCGCGGAAGTCGCCCTCGTAACGACCGTCGCTGCGGCCGTCGTCGCGGCCGTCGTGGTGGCCGTCGGCGAGGGCCGTGCCGGCGCTGCCCAGGATCGCGGTGGCGGCGAAGACGCCGGCGGCAAGGATGGTACGCACACGCATGGTTGCTCCCTGATGGAGAAGTGATGGACACATGAGCGGGAGGTCCGGCCACGATCGCGTGGCCACGCCGCTCTTGAAGCCATGGTCAGTGCCGCAAGTGCCGTCGGCGCGCATTCGTCACCCATACGTGGGCGCCCCGCGGAGGCACGGGCATCGGCATGGGAGGAATCGAGGGCGGAGGCAGAGGCAGGCGCGGGCTCGGTCACGGCCGGCGGCCCGCCCCGCCGGACGCGTCCACCACACGTGGTACCTGATGGCTCCGCGTACGGGCAGGTCAACGGGGGTGCACCGGAAGGTTTTCGGCCACCGCGCGTGGGTTAGGGTCGTGACCTCGGTCGACCGTGGGGCGACCGAGGTCACGCAAGGAGGAGACATGGCGGTGGAAGTGAGCGACGCGCCCGAGGCGCGGCGCTACGAGGCGCGGATCGACGGAGCGTCCGAGGTCGCCGGCTTCGCGGACTACATCCGCACGACGGAACTCATCGCGTTCGTCCACACCGAGGTCACCCCGCAGTGCGAGGGCAAGGGCGTCGGCTCCGCACTGGTCCGGGTCTCCCTCGACGAGGCGCGCGCCGCCGGCCTGCGGGTGCTGGCCACCTGCCCCTTCTACGCCGGTTGGATCGCCCGCCACCCCGAGTACGGCGACCTGCTCTACCAGGCCCGCAGCAACGTCAGCGACTGAGAGCCCGGGTCTGAGCGGCGGGATTCGGCACCGGATCGGGCGTCGGATCGGGCGTCGGATCCGGGGAACCGCCCTCAGCGGTCGGCCGAGGGCCGCCAGCCCAGTGCCGGGCCGAGGCCGGTGGCGATGTCGGTGAGGATCTGGACGTAGTCCGCGTGCTCGAAGGTGAAGGGCAGCGCGAACGCGACCTCGTCGATCTCCCGGAACGCGGCCTGGGAGTACAGCCGTTCGGCGATCTCGGCGGAGGTCCCGACGAGATCGGGCGCGAACATCAGACGCGCGGGACCGTGCGGCGTCGCGGTGCGCGGGGTCCGCTTCTCGGCGTACGCCTCGTACTTCGCGCGCTGCTCGGCAGTGGCACTGTCGGTGGGGATGACGACGAGTCCCTGGGAGACGCGGGCGCGGTCGCCGTCGGGGTGGTGGGCGCGGAAGGCGCGTACGTGGGACAGCTGGATCTCGGCGAAGTCCTCGGACTCCTCCGCCTTCACGACACTGCTGGTCAGGAAGTTCATGGCGTGCTCACCCGCCCACCGGGCCGACCGCAGGCTGCCGCCGCCGTACCAGAGCCGGCCGCCCAGCCCGGCGGCGTGCGGCTGGACGCGGTCCGAGAACACCTCGAAGCCCTCGACGCCGCTGAAGTCGGTCGCGGGCTTGCCGCGTACGAAGTCCAGCAGGCGGCTCACCCGTTCGTAACCGAAGTCCTCGGTGTCAGCGGTGTCCGGATACAGGGCGTCCTTGACCTGGTCGAAGTGCATCGGCGGTCCGACGCTGACGCCCGGATTGAGGCGGCCCCCGGACAGGATGTCGACCGTGGCCAGGTCCTCGGCCAGCCGCAGCGGGTTCTCCCAGCCCAGCGGGATGACCGCGGTGCCCAGCTCGATACGGGAGGTGCGCTGCGAGGCCGCCGCCAGGACTGCCACGGGGGAGGAGATCCCGTACTGGAGATGGCGGTGGCGCAGCCACGCGCTGTCGAAGCCGAGCCGCTCACCGAGTTCGATGATCTCCAGCGTGGACTCGTGGCCCGCGCGGGGATCGGCCTCGTCGAACAGGCCGATGGTCAGGAAGCCCAGCTTCCGCAACGGGTGTGAGGGCAGCGGCACGGGGCTCCTCCGGCGTCCGGCACGAGTTCTGCTTGCTGACTGCTGCTTGCTGACTACTGCGGCTCGGCTGCTACCGCTCGGCTGCTACCGCTCGGCCTTCTTGTCCTTGAGGTCCTTGATGCGGGCCGTCTCCTTGCGGACCTCGGCCTGGGTGGCGCGCTCCTTCTGGAGCCACTCCGGGGAGTCCTTCTTCAGCGCCTCGATCTCGTCCGTGGTGAGGGCGTCCGTCACCCCGCCGCGGGCGAGCCCGGAAATGGAGATGCCGAGCTTGGCGGCGACCACCGGCCGGGGGTGCGGTCCGGTGCGCCGCAGCTCCTGCAGCCACTCGGGCGGATCGGCCTGGAGCGCGGTGAGCTCGGAGCGCGAGACGACACCTTCCTGGAACTCGGCGGGTGTGGCCTCTAGGTACACACCCAGCTTCTTCGCCGCGGTCGCGGGCTTCATCGTCTGGGTGTTCTCGTGCGACGTCATAACGGCAAGGGTATCGAGCATGTGAACCAGCGCCGACCACGCCGGGTAACCTGGCCAGGTGACAGGCTCGGAAGAATCCCCTTCGTTCCGGCTCGCTTATGTCCCGGGAGTGACGCCCAGCAAATGGGTGCGGATCTGGAACGAGCGGCTGCCCGACGTTCCCCTGCAGCTCCTCGCGATGTCCGTCGGCGAGTCCTTCGACGCGCTGCGCGGCGGCGACGCCGACGCCGGTCTGGTCCGGCTGCCGGTCGACGGCACGGATCTCAGCGCGATCCCCCTCTACGCCGAGACGAGCGTGGTCGTCGTCCCCAAGGACCACGTCGTGGCCGCGGTGGACGAGGTGAGTGCCGAGGACCTGGCGGACGACATCGTGCTGCATCCCCTGGACGACATCCTCGACTGGGAGCGTCTGCCGGGCCGCCCCGCGATCGAGCGCCCCGCCACGACGGCCGACGCGGTCGACCTGGTGGCGGCGGGAGTGGGACTCCTCGTCGTTCCGCAGTCGATCGCCCGCCTCCACCACCGCAAGGACCTCACCTACCGGCCGGTGACGGACGCCCCCGAGTCACGGGTCGCCCTGTCGTGGCCGGAGGAGCGGACCACGGACCTCGTGGAGGACTTCATCGGCATCGTCCGGGGCCGCACCGTCAACAGCTCACGCGGCCGCACGCAGCCCGCGGCCGAGCCGAAGGCCGCCCGCGCCCCGGAGAAGACCACCCCCCGCCGCAAGCCCAAGCCCACTGCGGCCAGGACAGGCGGCAAGACGGGTACGAAGGGCACGAAGGGCGCCAAGCGAGGCAAGCCCCGCGGTCGCTGAGCAGTACAGATCGGGGGGCGCGGGCAGCCCCCACGGGCCCGCAGGCTCAAGAGACCTCGTCCGTGTCGCGTACGAGCCCCGCCACGTGGTCGGTGATCGTGTCGAGGATGTCCGCCCACGCCGAATCGTCCCCGAGCACGAGAAAGTTGAGAGTCAGTCCGTCGGTCATGGCGGCCAGATAGCGGGCCAGCACCGGCACGGGCACGCGCAGCGCGAAGTCCATCTCCCGGCCGAGCTGCCCGATGAGTTCGGCGTACGTGTCGGAGTACAGCTCGTACTGCCGTCGCGCCAGATGCTCGAAACCCGGCTGGCGCAGGGCGTACTGCGTCAGCTCGTACGTGAGCATGTGCTCGCCCGGGTGGGCGGCCACATGGTCCCAGTAGGCCTGGAAACCGGCCGCGACGGTCTCCCGCAGGGTGGCCTTCGGCCGGATCGCCTCGCGCACCACCGTGACCGAGTGACCGGTGATCGTCTCGATGACGGACTCGATCAGCGCCTGCTTGGAGTCGAAGCAGTAGTGGAAGACGCTCAGTGACACGCCCGCCTCGGCCGCGATGGACCGGGTCGTCGTCCTGGGGACGCCGTCCCGGGTCATCGCGCGTATGGCCGCTTCGGTGAGCTGACGCCGCCGCTGGGCCGACGGCATCCGTGCCATGGAATCCCTTTCGCGCTGTTCTCTCCTGGTGGGCGTCAGCTGCTGTGGACGCCCACCTCGTTCAGGGAGTAGCCCCAGTCGGTGCCGCGCTCCACCCCGTGGACGCGAACGTAGCGGGCGGTCACACCGGAGAACAGGGCCGTGTCCAGGCCGCCGTCCCCGGTGGTGGTGGACCACACGGACTGCCAGTCCGTGCCATTGGCGGAGACCTCCACGCGGTACGACTTCGCGTAGGCGCGCTCCCAGTCGAGGGTGACGCGCTTGACCGTGCTGGTGGAGTCGAGGTCGATCCGCAGCCACTGGTCGTCGCTCCAGTCACTGGCCCAGCGGGTGCCGGTGTCGCCGTCGACGGCCCGGCCGGGCGCGTAACTGGTGAAGACGCTCGACTCCGACGAACTGGCCGACGCGGGCGCGCCCTTGGCGAGGTTCACCCCCGCCCTGTGCCGCTCCGTCGCGCCCCAGGTGTCGAGGTAGGACTCGGCGCCCCGGAACAGGTCGTCCACGACTCCCTGCCCCGCGACCAGGCGGATGTCCTCGATCCAGTCCGGGACGAGCCCGTAGTGGGCGGCGCCGTCGGTGTTGATGTCCCAGGTGCGCTGCCCGGTGGTCTGCCGGTCGAGCACGGCGGTGCCGTCGGTGCTGCGGAAGGGATACCGCACCGGGTTCGAGGCGTCCGCGCCACGCGGGGCGGGCCAGCCGCCGACGCCGTTCATGTCGGTGCCGTAGCCGTAGCCCACGTCGTACTTGTCCCGCAGGGCCTTCGTCCGCGCGGCCTCCGCGCCGAACTGCTCGGAGCCGTGCATGTACTGGGCGATGAAGCCGCCGAGCCGGTAGACCCGCTCGGTCCAGTTCAGGTCCATCCAGCTGTGCGAGGAGATGACTCCGGGGTAGGACTCGGCCTCGAAGATGTCGAGGGCCCGGCCGGTGGCCTTCACCCCCATGTGGTCGATCTCCAGCATCATCTTGCGCTTCATCAGCCCGCGCACGGCGTACTCGCCGAGGTCGGTGAGCCCGCGCTTGTTGCACTGCGCGTCCTCGTCGTACGCCGGTACGTCGACGCCCGCCGGCAGTTCCTTCTCCGCGCCCGGTGCCGCCGCGCCCCCGATGGGGTTGTCGTGCTGCGGGCCCGCGCACTTCTCCGTCTGCCAGAAGGTGCCCGTCGACAGGAACTGGCCGACGTTGATCGCCGTACCGAGGCCGCCCTCGTCGAAACGGACCCCGCACAGGGCGTTGTCGAACTTGTGGCACAGGAACATGCTGCGCACCCCGAGGTCGTACAACTCGTCGAGACCGGCGTCGATGTCGGCCTTGTCGCACTGCGCGATGTCCAGGATCTGCTTGCAGCCGAAGGGTTCGGACGTCTCGACGCCCAGGACGACGGCGAGTTTGCCCTGCTGGGCGACCTCGCGGGCCTGCGCGCTGTCGGTGACGATCCTGAACCAGCCCTTGCCCGGGCCGCCGTACATCGCGTCGATGTAGTCCTGCATGTCGTACGTCAGCTTCGCCTGCAGCCGGATCGAGGTCATCTCGTCGCAGCTGCGGTCCTTGAAGGGGTAGACCGAGCAGATCACACCGTTGGTGACGAGGTCGTTGACGAGGACGCGCTGGCCGCCGCGCCAGGCCCGCTCGACCCAGGCGTAGTAGTTCTGCTGATGGGTCAGCGAGTCATGGGCGGGCCAGTCCTCGAACGTTGGCCAGCCGTCCGGGTCGTGCTTGCCGTCACCGCCGTTGGTGATGAAGTCGAAGATGGCCAGCGAGCCGTCGGGGTAGTGCTCGGGGCAGTCCTTGAGGGCGTCGGCGACTCCCGCCTTCGAGAACGGCTTGCCGCAGATGAGCCGGCCGCCGAAGGCCTCGTTGGCCATGATGTGGTTGTGCGCGTCGACGAATCCGCGTACCTCGCCCTGGGAGTCCGTGCCCTTGAAGGGCTCCCCGGTGACGTTGATCTGCGAGTCGGGCGCGGGCCGCGCGGTCGGGTTCCACCAGTCCGTCCCGGCGGCGGAACTGGGCGTGGGGCCGAGCGCCATGGCCATCACGACGAGCAGCAGCGACAGGACCGTGAAGGGCCTGCGCCGGTGGAGAGGCTGTCGGGTCATGATCATCACCCACGTCTTCGGTCGACGGCACGCCACTTGTCATGACTCGTGCAAACGCTGCGACGAGAATCCCGACTGCCGTGAAGAGAGTCAAGAGTCCGGGACGGATGACCTGATGGCCCGGCGGGTGCCGTGAGGGGCGCGGGGAACTGCGTGGCCAGCCCCCACCGGCCCGCACGTACGCACCTCTTGACGCGCACTTGGTCTAGTCCTACCTTCCAAGTCAGCCGTTCAAAAACACAGCCAGTGTTCATACATGTGAAATCGAGCGGCCAGCGACCCCCCACTCAAGGAGCCGACATGCTCACGCGCTTCCAAGCGCTCACCGTGACCGGTGCGGTGTGCGCTTCATCCCTCCTGGCCGCCGCCCCCACCGCCTTCGCCGAAGTGGAGCCGGGCGGCTGGACGTCGGTCTCGCCCACCTACACCGTGCAGGAGCGCGGCTGCGGACAGGTCGACGGACTGACCTTCCAGCTCACCTGCTCCACCGCCAGTGGAGATCAGCGGGCCGAGCGGCGGTACGCCACCTACACCGGCGGCACCCGCCAGTTCGAGGGCTACTTCCGGATCAGCAGCCTCAGCGGCACCCGCATCAGCCTCAAGCAGACCTTCAACGAGTCGGCGGCGGGCCCCTACTTCATGCTCGCCGCCGAACGGGGCGGGCGGCTGTACGCGGTCCACGGCGGCGACACCCTGTCCAACGCCGGCACGGTCGGCGCCACCGTCCGGGTCAACACCGTTCACCAGGTGGGCAGTTCGCACCGCACCTACATCAACGGCTCACTCAAGCACACCTACGCCAGCCCCGGCGGCAGCTTCTACGACAAGTTCGGCGCCTACCGCACCAACAGCGGCAACGGCCCGGCCACCGTCGTGTGGAGCAACGTCCACTTCTGGCGCAAGTAGCCAAGAGCACATGAGAGTTCCCGTACGCGGCGCGGCGCCGGCAGCCCTGGTCCTGGGTCTCGCCCTTGTCCTCGGCCCGGCGCTGTCGGCCTGCGACACACCCCGCACGGCGGCGGACGGCGGCGGTCCCGCCACGGACAGCGGCGCCTCGGGCGTCGTGCTGCGCGCCGAGCGCACCTCGCCCACGGACATCGATCTGCGCTGGCAGGGCGGCGGTTCGGATGCGTCGGGCCACCTGCTCGAATTCGCGACGGACGCGTCCGGCCCGTACACCGTCCTGCAGTACCTGCCGCCTCAGGTGACGAGTTACCGGCACCCCGATCTGATGCCGCACACGACCTTCCACTACCGGCTGCGTGCTTTTGTCGGCCCCGCTTCGAAGCCGGTGGGCGTCACCCTGCCGGCGGGGGAGCTGACGTCGGCGGACGAGGACTCCAGCCACGACTGGCTGCCCGCCCGCACGGACCCGGAGCGGACTTCCCCCGGTCTGCCCCTGCGGCCCACAGGCGCCGGAGCACCCACCGGATTCAGAGCCGTGGTCAAGCATGCGAACGGCATTCTGTTCACATGGACGGACCACGCGTCCGACGAGAAGGGGTTTCTTCTGGAGTCCCGCATCTCCAAGGGCTCCGGTGAGGCCTCCGGTTACGCGCCCGTCGCGGTCTTCGAACCCGACGTCAATTCCGCGGGCCTGATCACCCTGCCCACCGAGAAACGGGCGTCCTACCGGGTCCGGGCCTTCACCCACGGCGCGCTGTCGAACGTGGTGCGGCTGACCACCGGCGCCTCGACTGATCAATAACGCGCCTGACAGGGGCGGGACCAGGATGGTAGAAGCAGGACATGACCACTTGTTCCACCCGCATCTCCTCCCCGGCCGGCGCACGATGACCGCGGGCATCGACACCCCCGACCGCAGGGGCCGTACCGGACTCGACCGGGTCGGCCTGGACCTGACGGGGAACCCCCGCGTCAAGGTGCGGGACGTGACCCTGCTGTCCTGCCACTGGTACGTGGAGCGCACCACGACCTTCGACCTCCAGCTCGCCGACGGCACCTGGTCCACCCAGGAGCGCGAGACGCACGACCGCGGCAACGGCGCCACGATCCTGCTCTACGACACGGAACGCGAGACCGTGCTGCTGACCCGGCAGTTCCGCTATCCCGTGTACGTGAACGGACACCCCGACGGCATGCTCGTCGAGACACCGGGCGGTCTCCTCGACGATGACGACGAGCACCCCGAGGTCGCCGTACGACGCGAGGTCATCGAGGAGACCGGGCACACGGTCGGCGAGGTCGAGCGGGTCTTCGACGTCTATATGAGCCCGGGCTCGGTCACCGAGCGCGTGACCTTCTACGCCGCCTCCTACGGACCGGCCACCCGCACCCACGAGGGCGGTGGCCTCGACGAGGAGGGCGAGGACATCGAGACCGTCGAACTGCCCTTCAGGGAGGCCTTGGGCATGATCCGTAGCGGCGAGATCGCCGACGCGAAGACCATCATGCTGCTGCAGTGGGCGGCGCTGGAGGGACCGTTCAGCAAGTGAGTCCCGCCGTCCCGTAGACGCGTGAGGCGGTCAGCGGAGCAGCAGCTGGACGAGGGCGACGGTGCCGATCGTCACGATGAGGGCTCGCAGGACCAGCGGGCTGAAGCGGCGGCCGACCGCGGCTCCGAGCTGCCCGCCGAGTGCGGAGCCGACGGCGATCAGCGCGACGGCCGTCCAGTCGAAGTCCGCGACGAAGAGGAAGAAGGTCGCGGCGACGGTGTTGACGACGGCGACGAGGACGTTCTTGACGGCGGTGAGCCGTTGCATCGTCTCGTCCAGGAGCACGCCCATCAGCGACATGTAGATGATCCCCTGCGCCGCCGCGAAGTAGCCGCCGTAGACGCTCGCGAGGGTCAGGCCGACGAAGAGCAGCGGGCCGCCGTCGGTGCGCCCCGTCGGGGGCGCGGGGGACTGCACGACCGGCCCCGGCGGTCCCGCGGACGACGAACGAGCCTCCGTGCGGCGGCGCCGAAGTCGCTTGGTGATCAGCGGCTGGAAGGCGACCAGGACCAGGGCGAGCGCCACCACGACCGGCACGATCTTCTCGAACGCCGTCGCGGGCAGGGCCAGCAGCAGCACGGCGCCCGTGAAGCCGCCCATCAGGGCGCCGACGCTCAGCTTCAGGATGCGCCGCTGCTGGCCGCGCAGTTCCTTCCGGTAGCCGAAGGCCCCGCTGACGGCGCCGGGGACCAGGCCCAGCGCGTTGGAGACGGTCGCGGTGACAGGCGGCAGACCGGTGGCGAGCAGCACGGGAAAGGTGATCAGGGTCCCGGAACCGACAACCGTGTTGACCCCGCCGGCTGCCACGCCCGCGGCGAACACCGCGACGGCCTCCCACGGCGTCACGCGTCGCCTCGCCCCGCATCGATGGTCATGAAGCCGACGTTAGAGGGCCGACAGTTCGGCGGGCGCCGCACCATGGTGCGCAGCGGCGCCGTACCGCAGCCCGGCGACCGGTCACTCGAACCGTGAGACGTCGCCGGCGCCCTTGCGGACGATCTCGGCCTCGCCGCTGGAGAAGTCGATGACCGTCGTCGGCTCGGTGCCGCAGTCACCGGAGTCGATCACCGCGTCGACCGAGTGGTCGAGGCGCTCCTTGATCTCCCAGCCCTGCGTCATCGGCTCCTCCTCGTCGGGCAGGAGGAGGGTGCTGGACAGAAGCGGCTCACCGAGCTCGGCGAGCAGGGCCTGGGCCACCACATGGTCGGGGATGCGGACCCCGACCGTCTTCTTCTTCGGGTGGAGCAGCTTGCGCGGGACTTCCCTGGTCGCGGGAAGGATGAAGGTGTAGCTGCCGGGCGTGGACGCCTTGATGGCACGGAACACGTCGTTGTCGACCTGCACGAACTGGCCGAGCTGCGCGAAGTTCTGGCACACGAGCGTGAAGTGGTGCCGGTCGTCGAGCCGGCGGATGGAGCGGATCCGGTCGATGCCGTCACGACTGCCCAGCTGGCACCCCAGCGCGAAGCAGGAGTCCGTGGGGTACACGACGAGCGCACCTGCCCGGATGGAGTCGGCGACCTGGGTGATGGTCCGCGCTTGAGGATTCTCGGGATGAACATCGAAGTACTTTGCCACCCGCCGAGCTTATGCCCCTCGCGCCCGCGCCCTGCCAGGGGCGCGAGGCTGTGACACTTGCGGCTGCGCCGCGGGGCGCGAGCAACCCCCGCCTGCGGGCACCGAACACACAACCGCACCCGGCGCCCGCAGGGCGGATCGACCGCCTCAGTCCCTGAGCCGGTCGATCTGCCGAATCTTGTTCGTGGCGTCGAGCGCGGCGACCTTGTACGACTCCGCGAGCGTCGGGTAGTTGAAGACCGCGTCGACCAGGTAGTCGACCGTGCCACCGCAGCCCATCACCGACTGCCCGATGTGGATCAGCTCGGTGGCGCCCGTGCCGAAGCAGTGCACGCCGAGCAGTTTCCGGTCGTCGGGGGAGACGAGCAGCTTGAGCATGCCGTGCGAGTCGCCGATGATCTGGCCCCGGGCCAGTTCGCGGTAGCGGGAGATGCCCACCTCGAACGGCACCCGCTCCTCGGTGAGCTGGTCCTCGGTCTTCCCGATGAAACTGATCTCGGGGATGGTGTAGATGCCGATCGGCTGGAGGTCGTGCATCCGGTTCACCGGCTCGCCGCACGCGTGGTACGCGGCCGTACGCCCCTGTTCCATCGAGGTCGCCGCCAGTGCCGGGAAGCCGATGACGTCACCGACGGCGTAGATGTGCGGCACCTCGGTGCGGTAGTGCTCGTCCACCTTGATCCGGCCGCGCTTGTCCGCGGACAGGCCCGCCTTGTCGAGGTCGAGGTCGTCGGTGAGGCCCTGCCGGCCCGCGGAGTACATCACGGCGTCCGCCGGGATCTTCTTGCCGCTCTCCAGGACGGTGAGCGTGCCCCGCGCGTGGCGCTCGACCGCGGCGACCGTCTCGCCGAAGCGGAAGGTGACGGCGAGGTCCCTGAGGTGGTACTTGAGCGACTCGATCACCTCGACGTCGCAGAAGTCGAGCATCCCGGGGCGCTGTTCGACCACGGTGATCTTGCTGCCGAGGGCGGCGAACATGGAGGCGTACTCCATGCCGATCACGCCGGCCCCGACGATGACCATGGAGCGGGGCACCCGCTCCAGGTTGAGAACGTTGTCGGAGTCCAGGACCGTCAGCTCGTCGAACTCGACGGTCGCGGGCCTGGCCGGCCTGGTGCCGGTCGCGATGACGATGGTGTCCGCGGTCAACAGCTTCTCGTTGCCGGTCACTTCGCGCAGGGCGACGGTGTGGTCGTCCACGAAGCGGCCGGTGCCGGCGAACAGGGAGACGTGGTTGCGGGACAGCTGACTGCGGATGACGTCCACCTCGCGGCCGACCACGTGCTGGGTGCGCGCGGTCAGGTCGGCGACGGTGATGTCCTCCTTCAGCCGGTAGCTCTGGCCGTAGAGATCCCGCTGGGTGAGACCGGTGAGATAGAGGACCGCCTCGCGCAGGGTCTTCGAGGGGATGGTCCCGGTGTGGATGGAGACCCCTCCGACCATGTCGGGGCGGTCGACGACGGCGACCCGGCGGCCGAGCTTGGCCGCGGCGATGGCGGCCTTCTGGCCGCCCGGGCCGGATCCGATGACAAGCAAGTCGAAGTCGCGCACCTGCAGAGTCTGTCAGCCGGGGCGGTCCCCCGAAAGGGTGAGTTGCACTCCGGGCCGGGGGAGGGGCGGAGCCGTCGCGTGTGCGCTGCGGACCGCCGGGGCGAGTGCGCGGTTCCCCGCGACCCTCAGAAGCCCCTGCGGGGCTTGTGCGCAGTTCCCCGCGCCCCTGAAGGGCGGGCCGGTGGGGTGGGGTCGCGTAGTTCCTCGCGCGCCTGGGAAGCCCCTGCGGGGCTTGTGCGCAGTTCCCCGCGTCCCTGCAGGGCGGGCCGGTGGGGGCAGGGTTCGTCCGCCCTCGTCCCCTAGGGGCGCGGGGAACCGCGCGTGCTCAGCCCCTACTGCCCCGCGGTGCAGCGCCGACCGCAACCGATCCGTCCGTGCGTGACGGCCCGTGCGGCGACGACCGCGGCCGAGCCGTCAGGGCTGAGCGTCAGGGCCGAGCGTCAGCGCTGAACGTCAGTGTGTGACGGAGCGTGCGACGCGGAAGCCCACGTCGTCGACCTGGTAGCCCGGGTGGCTGCGGCGGCGGACGGACGCCCGGCAGCTCCAGTGCTCGTCGAACCAGCCCCCGCCCCGCAGAACCCGGTAACCGCCGTAGACCTCCGCGTCGTAGACGTCCCAGCACCAGTCCCACACATTGCCCAGCATGTCGTGCAGCCCCCACTGATTGGGCCGCTTGCCGCCCACGTCGTGGACGCGTTCCTGGGAGTTGTCGCGGTACCAGGCGATCTCGTCGAGCGGCCCGTACCGGGGCCCCGGCGTACCGGCACGGCACCCGTGCTCCCACTCGGCCTCGGTGGGCAGCCGGTAGCCGTCCGCCGCCGTGTCCCAGTCGATGCCCTCGCCGTCGGCGTGGAAGGAGTAGGCCGGGGTGAGCCCCTCCCGCCGCGACAGGGCGTTGCAGAACCGGACCGCGTCCCACCACGAGACGCCCTCGACGGGCAGCTGGTCCCCGTCGGCCGTGCTCGGCCGCATGCCTGAGACCCGCGCGTACAGCGCCTGCGTGACCGGGAAGGCCCCGAGCCGGTAGGGCGCGAGCTCGACCGACCAACTGCGCCGCGTCCGCCGGTCCGACAGCGTGACCTGCCCCGGCGGGACAGCGATCATCTCGTTCACCTGGCGTGTGTCCATGAGCAGGCAATCCTACTGACGAACCGGTGGGCCCGCGGCGCGTGGCGGCACGTACCGCGGGCTTATGCCAGACTCAGTCCCCCGGACTCACCCAGGTGCCCAGCTCGGCGGAACGGGCCATGGCGTCCAGGGCAGTTGCGCTGTGGACGGCGTCCTCCAGCGTGGCGCCGTACGGCGTGCCCTCGGCGATGGAGCGCAGGAAGTTGTACGCCTCGATCACCTTGAGGTCGTCGTACCCCATGCTGTTGGCCGAGCCCGGCTGGAAAGCGCCGAACTCGCCGTGCCCCGGGCCGACATACAGCGTGCTGACCGGCTGGTCCTGGAACGACGTGCCGCGGCTGACACCCAGTTCACCCATACGACGGAAGTCCCAGGAGACCGCCCCCTTGGTTCCATGGATCTCGAAGCCGTAGTTGTTCTGCTCGCCGACCGAGACCCGGCAGGCCTCCAGGACACCGCGGGCGCCGGAGGCGAAGCGCAGCAGACAGGACACGTAGTCCTCGTTCTCCACCGGCCCCAACTCGCCCCCGGTGGAACGGGCATGGCCGGCGGTGGCACCCGTGGGCCGGGCCCGCTCGGGGACGAAGACGGCCGTGTCGGCGGTCAGCGAGGAGATCTCGCCCAGCAGGAAGCGGGCCAGGTCCACGCCGTGCGAAGCGAGGTCGCCCAGCACTCCGCTGCCGCCGCGCTCACGCTCGTACCGCCAGGTCAGGGCGCCCTCGGGATGGGCGGCGTAATCGCTGAAGAGGCGGATACGGACGTGGGTGACGGTGCCGATCTCGCCGGAGGCGACCAGCTCGCGGGCGGCCGCGACGGCAGGCGCGTTGCGGTAGTTGAAGCCGACCGTGCCCTGGACTCCCGCCTTGGCGACCGCGCCCGCGACGGCCCGCGCGTCCCCGGCGGTGAGGCCGACCGGCTTCTCGATCCAGAGGTGCTTGCCCGCCTCGGCCATGGCGACACCGATCTCGCGGTGCAGGAAGTTCGGGGCGGCGACACTCACCGCCTGCACCCGGGGATCGGCGGCCACCTCCCGCCAGTCCCGGGCCGCCGTGGCGAAGCCGTACCGCTCGGCGGCCTCCTCGGCCCGGCCGGGCACCTCGTCGGCGACGGCGATCAGTTCGGGCCGTACGGACAGACCGGGGAAGTGGTGCGGCACGCGTGCGTACGCCTGGGTGTGCACCCGCCCCATCCAGCCGAACCCCACGACGGCGACGCCGAGCGTACTCCCCATGACTGTCCCTCTTCGGATCGGTTTCGGATTGCTCTTGTGACTGCTCTTGTGATTGTTTTTGGATTGCTTTTGGATCGGTCCATGGTCGTTCCGGATCACACTGGAGGCCGTCATAGCAGGTGTCAACCCCTTTGACTTTCCATCGCGTCCTGTGGAACGGTCTATTTCATGAGGCCACCGACGATCCGCGATGTCGCCGAGCGGGCCGGAGTGTCGAAATCCCTGGTCTCGCTCGTACTGCGCGGCTCCGACCGGGTGCGCCCCGAGAGGCGGCAGGCCGTCCTGGCCGCCGTCGAGGAGCTCGGCTACCGGCCCAACGCCGCCGCGCGCAGCCTCAGCGAGCGGCGCGCCCACCCGCAGGCCCTCGACCACGCCCGGTCCGGGGGCACCCCCATGGTGGGCGTGCTCCTGAACGACATGCGCAACCCCTGGTTCGTGGAGCTGCTGGACGGACTCAACTCCCTCCTGGACGCCCACGGCCTGCACATGCTGCTGGCCGACGGCCACCTGAACCGGCGGCTCGGCGAGGACCTCACCCGGATGTTCACGGACCTGCGGGTCGACGGTCTCATCGCGGTCGGCACGCTGCCCGGTCCAGGGATGCTGCGTACGGCGGCCGGGCGGCTGCCGACCGTCGTCGCGGGCGCCCGCGAGCCGGTGCTGCCCCGCGCGGACATCGTCGCCAACGACGACGAGTACGGCGCCCGGCTCGCCACCGAACACCTCATCGGGCTCGGCCACCGGCGCATCGCCCACATCGCCGGGCAGGGGATGGTCGGCGAACTACGGCGCCGCAGCTTCGAAACCGTCATGCGCGAACACGGACTGGCCGACACGGCCGTCGTGGAGCAGGGCGACCTCACCGAGGAGGGCGGCTACCGGGCCACGGTCCGGCTGCTCAGTGCCGCCCGGCGGCCCACCGCCGTGTTCGCCTTCAACGACATCGCCTGTGTCGGCGCACTGTCGGCCGCCGAGGAACTCGGCCTCCAGGTGCCCCGGGACCTCTCCCTGGTCGGCTACGACAACACCTACCTCGCCCGGCTGCGCCACCTCTGGCTCACCACCGTGGACAGCGCGGGCCACGACGTCGGCCGCCGCGCCGCCCAGTGCCTGCTCGACCGCATCACCGACCCCGCCCGCCCCGCCCAGGTCGTCCTCAGCACACCGGTCCTCGAAGTGCGCGGCACGACCGCGGCACCCTCGCAGGACCGGCGGCACAGCTGAGAGCGAGGGGCGCGGACCGGGAGCGGCGCGGTGTCACGTACGCCCCAACCGCCCTAGAGTGGGCGCCTGTTGCACGGTTCATCGGATCCTTCCCCCTGGAGGAGCGCATGTCCCGCACACCGCCCCGGCGGGCCGCACTGCGTGGCCTGGCGGCCGTCGGGACCGCCGTGATCGGCTTCGACCCCCTCACCCGGAGCTGGGCGGCCACCGCGTCGGACCGTCCGCTGCACGACGTCCCCGAGCTGGACGGAAGCCTCCACACCGACGAGGCCTCGCTGAGCGCCGCCGCCGACGACTTCGGGCACATCGTGCACCGCCGCCCGGCCGCGGTGCTGCGACCGGGTTCCGTGAACGACGTCGTGAAGATGGTGCGGTTCTGCGCCCGGCACCGCGTCCCGGTCGCACCCCGGGGACAGGGGCACGGCACGAACGGCCAGGCACAGGCCGAAGGCGGCCTGGTCGTCGAGACCACACCGCTCGCCACCGTCCGGCCCGTCGGCCCACGCAGCACGAGCGTGCGGGTCGGAGCCGGGGCCAGATGGAGCGAGGTCGCCAGGGCCACACTCGCGCACGGCCTGACACCTCCCGTCTTCACCGACTACCTCGAACTCTCCGTCGGCGGCACGCTGTCCGTGGGCGGCCTCGGCGGTCAGACCCACCGCTTCGGAGCCCAGGTCGACACCGTCCTGGAACTGGAGGTCGTCACCGGCGCGGGGGAGCTGACCCACTGCTCGCCGACCCGGCACCGCGACCTGTTCCACGCGGTGCTCGCCGGACTCGGCCAGTGCGCCGTGATCGTCGGCGCGACCGTCCGGCTGGTCCGGGCACCCGAGAACGTACGCCACTACCTCCTGCCGTACGCCGATCTGAGGACCTTCCTCGACGACCAGCGCCTGCTCGCCGAGCAGCGGCGCTTCGACTACGTCGAGGGCCTGGTCACCGAGGACGCCTCCGGAGCCTTCCGCGGGTACGCCATCGAGGCCGTCGCCTACGGACCGCCCGCGGGGGACGCCCCCGACGACACGGCGCTGCTGCGCGGTCTGCGGCACGACCCGGCCGGTGCGGAGATCACCGATCTCGCGTACGACGACTTCCTCGACCGGCTCGCGCCCGCCGTCGCGGCGCTCAAGGAGGCCGGGCTGTGGGCGTACGCGCACCCCTGGCTCGACGTGCTGCTGCCCGGCCGTGCGGCGGCCGACCTCGCCGGCGGGATCCTGGACGCGCTCACCCCGGCGGACCTGGGGCCGGGCGGCGTGGTGCTGTTGTACCCGCTGGTGCGTGAGCGCCTGCGGACCCCGCTTCTGCGGATGCCCGACGACCCGGTGCCGTACCTGCTGGCCGTCCTGCGGACCGCACCGCCCGGCGACCCGGCGACGGTCCGACGCCTGCTGGCCGCCAACCGGTCCGCCTACGAGCTCGTCCGCGAGGCCGGGGGCACGTGGTACCCGACCGGCTCCGTGCCCTTCGACGAGGCCGCCTGGCGGCGGCACTTCGGCACTGCCTGGCCCCGGCTGGCCGCCGCGAGGAAGCGGTACGACCCGCGCGGCGTCCTCGCCCCGGGACAGGGCGTCTTCTGACCGGTCCTGGACAGTCGACCGGTCCCGGATCGTCGACCGGTCTCAGCCGGCCGGCGTGTCGCACCGCACGCCCGGCGGGCAGAACCACAGCAGCGCCGTGTCCACGAGTTCCCGCTCGTCGTCCGGCCCGTCGGCGTCCGAGCCGTACGCGACCAGCGCGTACCGTTCGCCGTCGGCGGCCTCGAAGCGGTGGTCGATCACATGCCGGGTGCCGCCACCGCTGCCCTGCTCGCCCGCGACCTCGTCCGTGCGGTACTCGTGTTCGGCGGCCCGCCCCTCGTCGCCTGGGATCTCCGAGAGGGAGACCGGCTCGTACCCGTCGAGCTTCCTCGCCTCCGCCTGCGCCGCCTGCAACGACTCGTACGGGGAGGTCTCCAGGACCTGGAACACCTGGAGCCGCCGGGTGCCGTCCGTACTGCGGTAGTCGACCACGTCGATGCCGTACCGCGACGACCTGCTGTCACGCTCCCAGCCCGCCGGCAGCGCCACCCGGAAGCCCTCGACGTCCTGCTGGGACTCGTAGCCCGCGGGCAGCGACGCCGCCGACGTCCCGAGTGAGGCCTCGCCGGAGCCGGAATCGGAATCGGCGTCCGAGTCGGAGGACTGATCCGGTGGGACGCCGTCCGCGACCCCGCCCGAGGTCTCCTGCGCGGTGTCGGAACGGGTGGCGGCGGGGTCCCGGTAGGGCTCCGGCTCGTCCTTCCACGCCAGGGCCCAGACGCCGAAGGTGAGGCCGGCGACCGCGAGCACGATCGCCGTCTGCTGCCGGATGGCCTTCTGGCGCCGTACGTCGAGGTACTGGTCGGCGTGGAAGAGGCGTTCGCGCCGGGCCCCGGCCCATTCCTGCCGCTCGGTGTCGAACACCCTCATGCCGCGGTCCTCCCTGTCGCCGTCGCGCCGGTCATCCGAGGAGCTGGGCGATGCCCTGGACGACGGCTGTGGCCGAGGCGATCGCGCCCACGGCCGCGCCCTGCGATCCGAGCCAGCCCCGGACGCCCACCAGCAGCCGGGTGAGGCGCTCCGGGGGAGCCGCTCCGGTGCGGACGATCTCGCCCTCCGCGTCGGCCAGTTCTCCGTCGAGGGACATGTCCTCGGCGCTGCGCTCCCGCACGGGCAGGGCCTCGCGCAGGGCGCGAATGGCCTGGAGCAGCTCTTCGTGCGGCGGGGCGGCTTCGGCCGCGGTGCGGTTGACGGACGTCGCGTGTCCGTGGCTGCCGGTGGCGATCGAACCGCCGCTCATGGAGCCGATGTTCACGCTGCCGGAACCGCCGTCCTGCGCGGGCCGGCCGCCGGTGGGATGTCCTGTGTCGTTCATGTGCTGGTTCCTCGGGATCCGCTGGCCGGGTTTCGGGTCTTCGGGGTTATGCCTGCCGGCTTCCGGGCGCCGGCCTGTGGGCTCCGGGTTCGGTGTCTAGGCGCCGGTGCGCGGCGCTGTGCCGTTCGCCTGCGCGGGGGCGTTGTTGTGCGCGGTCGCGTTGCCGTGGCTGCCCGTGGCGACGGCGCCACCGGACATGTCCTGGACGAAGACGCTTCCGCCGCTGAGCTGGTAGACGTGCTGTTCGAACTGGTCGGTCCGGTAGCCGTGGGACCGGAGCGCCTCGCGCATGCCGTTCACGATGCGCTCCTGGACCGTCTTGACGTACCGGGTGACGTCCATCTCCTGAAAGGGCGAAAGACCGGTCGTGCTCGCCAGCTGACGCAGCGAGACGCGGGGCACGTCGGGTGTGGTCTCGCGGTCGGACCAGCCGGTGGTGATCTCCCCGACGATGGTCCTGAGCGCGCCGACAGCGGTGCTCACACCGGTCGCGGGACCGTTGCCCAGGGCACGCAGGGCACCGCCCGCCCAGGTCTCGGGCAGCTTGTCCACGAGGGCGTCCACATCCCCGAAGTCCTTGCGGACCGGGCCGAGCACGTACGGGACGACCTCCAGCACGAGCATGCCGCCCTGGGTGTGCACACGGACCAGGACGGTCACCACGACCTGTTCGTGCCAGGCGCCGATACGGACCCGCAGGAAGACGCGTCGTCCCTCGCCGCCCTCGTCGACGGCCTCCGCCAGATGGGCGGCGACCTGGACGGGGTCGTAGACGGACCGGCCCGCACCGTTCCGCTGTCCGGCCGCCTGTACGGCGTTCACGTCGGAGCTGCCGCCCAGGTGCAGTTCCTCGTCGCGGCCGACACCGCCCGGCAGGTAGACGAATCGGTCGATCTCCAGCTCGCGCAGCCGGTCCTTCCCGGTGAGCGCGGCGGCCTCGCGCAGCCGCACCAGCTGCGGCTCGATCATGGCGAGGGCGCCCTCGGCGGTGAGCGGGCCGCGGCTCTGGTGCGGAACCGGGGAGCCGTCGGGGGAGGGGGAACCGGCGTCCGGGGCGCCGGGCCCGGCCGGTGCCCCGGCGCGCCTGCGCAGTTCCATCGCGAAGGACCAGGCCCGGCGGGGCGCGCCCATCCCGACGAAGGGACTGTCCGGTTCGTAGAGCGTCAGCGCGGCCTTCTGCTCGCGGCTGACACTGGCGACCAGGTCCTCGTACAACGGGCCCGCGGGCAGGTCGGGCTGGGTCGTCCGCGGGAACGTCCAGCGTGACAGCCAGCGGCACAGGGCCCTGCGCCGGGTGGTCTCGTGCCACCAGGCGATCAGGGCGATGAGCAGCGGAAAGAGCAACGGGTAGGGCGTCTGTACGTCGCCGTCCAGCACCCCGGCCACGAACCAGCACCAGTAGGACAGGGCGAACAGCGCGGCGCACCCGGTCACCATGCGGCCGAAGCCGACGGTGGCCCGCGCCACCGGATCGGGCAGGCCCTCCCGGCGGCCCTGGGCGCTCTGCGTGCGCACGGAGTGGGCGAACCAGAGGCCGAGGGCGACGAACGCGTAGAACTGCGACCACGGCATGGGCATCCCGGCGGTCAGCCTGTCGTCGCCCGCGTAGAAGGCGGTGAACACGTCACCGAAGCCGACATCGGCCCCTTCGCCCCAGCGGTCGGCGACGCTGTCCCAGAACATCACCACGTCGGACAGCAGGAACCCGAGCCAGGCGGCCAGCATCAGCGCGGCGGTACGGGACTCCTGCCGGGTGGCCCGCACGGCGTGCGCCAGCACGGGCAGCACGTCGACCCCCAGCGGAGGGGCCACGGGGCGCTCCTGGTGCACCACCAGTTCGTCGATGACCCGCCGCCGGAAGCCGACGTCCTGGTACGTGCCGGCGCACAGCAGCCGGGTCGCCTCCGTGCGGTGGTACGGATGTTCCGGGAGGCTCACTCCGGCCACGTCGCTCCTCTGTCCCTGGGGTGCAGGAGAAGGAAGCTAGTGGACGAGGAACCCTGCCCGTCCGGTCGGTCCGTACGTGCCCTTCTTTAGGATGAAAGGCATCTTTTCCGCTGGACAGACCGCACCTCGGATGCGCCCAGGCAGGTGGCCGCAGGCAGGTGTCAGAGGACGGCGGCGACCTCGAAACCGGCTTCCGCGATGGCGGCGCAGATCTTCGACCCGTCGAACGCCTCGCCCGTCACGGTCACCGCTCCGGTCTCGATGTCGATGCGCACGCTGTCCACGCCGGGGACTCCGCCGACCTTGGACCCGACCTTGTCGGCACAGCGGCCACAGGTCATACCCACGACGTGGTAACGCTGTTCGGTCATTGATCCCTCGTCTCTTCCCGGCGCGCACATGCTGTGGGAGCGGTCCCGGGAAGTCATACGCGCCTGCCGACGGAGGCGTTCAGCAAGATCCCATCCGGCGCGGCGCGCCCGCACCTAACCCTGTGCCGCCGTGTCCGGCAGTGCGCGGTTCAGGATCTCGGTCAGGTCGGCGGAGGCGGGGAGTGTGCCGAAGGAGTGCCCCCAGTCGCCGCCGAGCCGGGTCGCGCAGAAGGCGTCGGCGACCGCCTCCGGTGCGTGCCGGACCAGGAGGGAGCCCTGCAGTGTCAGTGCCGTCAGTTCCACCAGCCGGCGGGCGCCCGCTTCGAGGCCTCCCCGATCACGCAGGTCGTGGAGCTGGTCCTTGAGCCGGATGACGGCGGCGTCCAGCCGGGCGTCGGCGCCGTCTGCCAGGGCGAGCTCGGCGAACAGGGCGTCGGCGGTCTCCGGCGACCGGCCGAGAGCGCGCAGCACATCGAGGGCGTTGACGTTCCCCGATCCCTCCCAGATGGAGAGCAGGGGGGCCTCGCGGTAGTGGCGGGGCATGCCCGACTCCTCCACGTAGCCGTTTCCGCCGAGGCATTCCAGGGCCTCGGCGGTGAAGGCAGGGCCCCGCTTGGTGACCCAGTACTTGCCGACGGCGGTGGCGATCCGGCGGAAGGCCGCCTCCTGGGCGTCACCGCGGATCGCGCGGTCGGCCGCGCCCGCGAGCCGCAGGGTGAGCGTCGTGGCGGCCTCCGACTCCAGCGCGAGGTCGGCCAGTACGTTGCGCATGAGAGGCTGGTCGATCAGCGGCGCGCCGAAGGCACTCCGGTGCTTCGTGTGATGGCCTGCCTCGACGAGGGTCTTGCGCATCAGCGTCGCGCTCATCATCACGCAGTCGAGGCGGGTGCAGTTGACCATCTCGATGATCGTCTTGACGCCCTGTCCCTCGGGACCGACGAGCCAGGCGACCGTGTTGTCGAACTCCGGTTCCGAGGACGCGTTGGAGCGGTTGCCCAGCTTGTCCTTGAGCCGCTGGATGCGGAACGTGTTGCGGCTGCCGTCGGGCAGGATCCGCGGCACGAGGAAGCAGGACAGACCGCCGGGCGCCCGGGCGAGGACCAGGAACACGTCGCACATCGGGGCGGACGTGAACCACTTGTGGCCGCGCAGTGTGTACACGCCCGGCTCCGTGGTCGGCGAGGCGGCCGTCGTGTTGGTACGGACGTCCGAGCCGCCCTGCTTCTCGGTCATGCCCATGCCTGCCAGCAGCCCGCCCTTCTCGCCCGGGACGCGCAGTTCCGGGTCGTAGACGCGGCTGACCAGCAGGGGTTCGTACACCGCGGCCAGCTCGGGCTGCTTCCTCAGGGCGGGTACGGCCGCGTAGGTCATCGAGGTGGGGCAGCCGTGGCCGGCCTCCGTGTGGCCCCAGACCAGTCCGCCTGCCGTGCGGACCACATGGGCGCCGGGCCGGTCGTCGGCCCAGGGCGCGGCGGCCAGGCCCTCGGCGACCGCGGTGCCCATCAGCCGGTGCCAGCTCGGATGGAACTCGACCTCGTCGACCCGATTGCCGAAGCGGTCGTGCGTACGCAGCTCCGGCTCGTGCCGGTTGGCCTGCTCGCCCCACTCCTGGGCCTCCTCGGCACCCGCCACGCGGCCCAGCCTGCGGAGATCCCCCTCGGCCCAGCCCGCGCCCTCGCGGCGGAGCCCCTCCAGCAGGGCCGTGTCGTCGGCGGCGTCGTACGGAGCCAGCAAGGGGGCCTGGTTGGTGACGTCGTGCGTGGCGGACTGTTCCGGCGCGAGTATCGGGACCATGTCGGCAGTGTTGCACTATTTCTGCGGTCGCAGCAATGACGTAACAGGCTAGCTTTTCGGCCGGTGCGCCGCCTGCGTGCGAGGGGGGCGCGGCCCTGCGGGCCCGGCACCGGCACACTGCGCTCCGGATCACGGACCGGGCACAATGACCTCCATGACGTCCATGCGGATGAACGGGCCCCGGCCGTCGGCCGCCCCCGAACTGCGCCCGCTGTCCGCACGATCGGTCGTCCTCAGCGTCCTCCTGGCCGTGCACCCTCCCGAGCTTCCGGTGCGGGACCTGATCCACGGCGTGGCGCCCTTCGGCATCGCGGGCTCGACCCTGCGGGCCGCCCTCAGCCGGATGGTGACGGCGGGCGATCTGCGGCGCGCCGACGGCGTCTACCGGCTCAGCGAACGGCTCCTGGAACGGCAGCGCCGCCAGGACGAGGCCGTGCACCCCAGTACCCGGGCCTGGGACGGATCATGGGAGACCGTCGTGGTCACCGCGACCGGCCGTGGCCCCGCCGAACGAGCCGAACTGCGTACCGCGTTGTCGGGCCTGCGCCTCGCGGAACTGCGCGAGGGGGTGTGGCTCAGGCCGGCCAACCTGCGACGCCCGTGGCCCGGCGCTCTGACGGACCTCACCGAGCGGTTCACCGCGCAACCTGAACAGGACCCGCGCGCCCTGGCCGGGAGCCTCTGGCCGCTCCAAGGCTGGGCCGACACCGCCGACTCCCTGCTGGCGCACGTGGCCCGCACCGCACACCCGGCCGACCGCTTCGCCGCCTTCGCGGCCGTCGTACGGCACCTGGTCACCGATCCGGTCCTGCCCGGCGAACTCCTCCCGGCGCACTGGCCGGCACCGGCCCTGCGGGCCGTCTACACCGACTACCGGGCCGAGGTGCTGGCGGCGCTGTGAGGTTGTCCGGTGGCGACGAGTCCGCGGCTCCTCCTTGCCGAGGGATGTCCAGAGGCCAGGGATGTCCGAGGAGCACGGATGTCCAAGGGCCAGGGATGCCCAGGGCGGCCAGGGTTTCCAGAGGGAGCATCCCGGGGCGTCCCCGGAGTTCACGGCTCCGATTCCCGGGTCGCGTTCCGCGGTTCCCGGCGCATGTCCTGCGGTTCCTGGGGCGTGTCCCGCGGTTCCTGGGGTGTCTCCTCCGTGGCCGGTTCGGTACGGCGTGCGGCGATCTCGGCCACCGCCGCGGACAGTTGCTGCCGCAGGGCCTCGGGCAGCGGGTCGCCCGTGACGGCGGTCACCGTGCCCTCGGCGAGGTGATGCAGCTTGATGTTGGCGTTCTGAGAGACCGTGACCAACACGCTCCACGCGTCCTCGGGGCTCAGCCCGAACGATGCCATCAGGACACCGCGGGCCAGATCGATGACCGGCCGCGTCTGCATGGCGCGCTTCAACTGGACCACTTCGACGCGCAGTTCCCGCTCGGCGTCGACGGTGCCGACGGCGTCGGTGGCGTCACCGGACAACGCTTTCTCCTCCGTGGTGCTGGGTTCCGTGGTGCCGTGTTCCGCGCCGGGGCGCGGGTTTCGATTCCGGGGAGCGATGCCATGGTCGGCAACGCTCTCGGGCGTGAACAGTGACGAGGTGTCCGAGAGCGCGAGCAGCCGCTCGACGGCGGGGCCCGCGGACCGTATGACGAGCGTCTTGCCGTCCGTCAGCGCGCGCCGACGGACGCGCAGCAGGACGTTGAGCCCGGAGCAGTCGCAGAAGTCGACTCCGCCCAGGTCGAGATCCACACCGCGCACCGAGGCGGCGAGCGCCTCGCGCAGGGCGTGCCGCAGCCCCTGGCAGGTGTCCATGTCGATCTCGCCGGCCGCCACGACGGTCATCCGCCCACCGGTGCGGTGTGTCCCGATCTTCAGGGATGTCGGGCTGTGCCCTCGCGTGGGACCGGGCGGCCCTCCGCGGTGGGCCCCGCGCGAGTCCCCTACCTGCGCAGAAAGCATGGGTTCCGACATGGCAGCCGCTCCCCGGACATCCACCGTCACTGTCTCCTCCAGGTTCCGCCCCGATCTTTCACACGTCAATAGATACATGAAAAATATTTCACCCTTTGGTTTGCGTGAATGACAGGTCGTATGCTGGGCGGCATGGGTGAAGTACCTGAGACACATTCCGGCTGGACGTTCCTCACCAACCACGCGCGGGTGCTGGCCGCGATCGCCGAGGACCAGAACACCCGCATCCGGGACATCGCAGCGCGCTGCCGGCTGACCGAGCGTGCCGTGCAGAAGATCATTTCCGACCTGGAACAGGGTGGTTATCTCACTCACACCAGGCAGGGGCGCACCAACGAGTACCGGATCGAGCCGGGGACGATCCTGCGTCACCCGGCCGACGCCGGTCTGACCGTCGCGGGTCTGCTGTCGCTGCTGGACCAGCACGACACGGAGCGCGACGTGAGACCTCAGACGCTGCAGCCGGCCTCCGTCCACGAGCAGGACACCTCCGCCGACGAGTGACGTCGGTTCCACCCGTACGGGGGACGGGCCGCGGCAGGGTTTCCGGGTGCCGCCGCGGGGGACCCGGCACCCGTCAGCGACAAACAGCGGCAACATGACGCGGACCCTGCTCCAAGGGGCAGGGCGCAGAAGGAATGTGAGGAGTCGTGAGCGCGTACGGCAGCACGCAGGACATCGTTCGTCGCCCCGAGACCGGCTGGGCGCAGGCCCGTCGGCGCCGGGTGGGCGGCGTGCGCATCCACCTCTCGGCGACGGCCGACAGGGATTCCCGCCGCACTTCGGCGGAACCGGAGGGGAACATCGTCAGGGGCGAGGACTGACCGACGGCAAGGACCGAACAACGGCGGCCGTCCCGGGGCCGTCCGAGGGCGGGATGATCGACTGGTGGGGGTGGGAACCCGGAGCTAACGTCGGTGTAGCGAGCGTCTGACCCCAGACCTCGCCAGGACACAGGCCAAAGCCATGACGGGTTCACACGCGACACCTTCCGACACTGCCAAGTCCCCGGAGCGGGGCCACGGCAGCGGAATCGCACTCCTCGTCATCGCCTCGTGCCAGTTGATGGTGGTCCTCGACATCACCATCGTGAACATCGCCCTCCCGCACATCCAGAGTTCCCTCGGCTTCTCGACCGAGAACCTGTCGTGGGTGATCAACGCCTACACACTGACGTTCGGCGGTCTGCTCCTGCTGGGCGGGCGGCTGGGCGACATCCTCGGCCGCCGCAGAGTCTTCGTCTTCGGCGTACTGCTCTTCGTGCTGGCCTCTCTGCTGGGCGGACTCTCCCAGGAGTCCTGGCAGTTGCTCGCGGCGCGCTGCCTCCAGGGCGTCGGCGGTGCCATCGCCTCGCCGACCGCCCTGTCGCTGATCACCACGACGTTCCGCGAAGGCCCCGAGCGGAACAGGGCCTTCGGAGTGTTCGCCGCGGTCTCGGCCGGCGGCAGCGCGATCGGCCTGCTCGCGGGTGGTCTGCTCGTGGAGTGGCTCGACTGGCGCTGGGTCCTGTACGTCAACATCCCCATCGGCCTGCTGATCGCGCTCGCGACGCCCCGCTACATCCGGGAGTCCGAACGGATGCCGGGCCACTTCGACATCCTCGGCGCGCTCACCTCCACCATCGGCATGGTGCTGCTCGTCTACGGGTTCATCCGCGCCTCCGAGGAGGGCTGGAGCGACGGGCTGACCGTCGGGGCCTTCATCGCGGCTGTCGTGTTCCTCGCCGCGTTCATCTTCGTCGAGAGCCGGTCGAAGCAGCCCATCACCCCGCTGTGGATGTTCCGCGACCGCAACCGCGCCGGCGTCTACGCGATCATGCTGAGCCTGGCCGCGGCGATGTTCGGCATGTTCTTCTTCCTGACGCTCTTCGTGCAGAACGTCCTCGGCTTCAGCCCGCTGCGGGCCGGCCTCGCCTTCCTGCCGATCAGCGCCATCATCGCGTTGGGCGCCGGAATCGCCTCGCAACTGCTGCCCAGATGGGGTCCCAAGCCGTTCATGACGGTGGGCGCGATCCTGTCGGCCGTCGGACTCGCCTGGCTGACCCTGACCGAGGTCGACAGCACGTACGCGGGCAGCATCCTCGGACCGATGCTGGTCTTCGGCTTCGGCATGGGGCTGAACTTCGTGTCGCTGACGCTGATGGCGGTGTCGGGCGTGGCGCCCCAGGAAGCGGGAGCGGCCTCCGGAATCCTCAACGCCACCCAGCAGGTGGGCGGTTCGCTCGGACTGTCCGTACTGGTCACCGTCTTCGGCACGGCCAGTCGCAACGAGGCCACCGACCAGGTCCGCGAGTTCATGGCGGAGGCGACCCCCGCCCAGCGCCTCCAGTTCCGCAGGACCGGCGAACTCCCGTCTCCGTGGAGCGACCAGGTGCTGACGTCGGGCATTTCGAGCGCCTTCGTCGTCGCAGCGATCTTCGCCGTCGCGGCGGCCCTGGTGGCACTGCTCGTCATCCAGGTACGCCCCGGCGACCTGGAGCGTCTCCAGGGGAACGGCGAGCACTAGCCGGACAGGGAACGGCGAGCGCAGGCCTGACGGGGAACGGCGGGCACCAGCACCCGTTCGGCCCCGGGGGAACTCGGCTCAGGAGAGCGGCTGTTCGGTCCAGATGACCTTGCCCGCGGGTGTGTAGCGGGTGCCCCAGCGGTCGGTGAGCTGGGCGACGAGGAACAGACCACGTCCGCCCTCGTCCGTCGTGGCCGCGTACCGCAGATGCGGTGAGGTGTTGCTGCCGTCGAAGACCTCGCAGATCAGACTGCGGTCGAGGAGCATACGGACCTCGATGGGGCCGTTGCCGTACCGGATCGCGTTGGTGACCAGCTCACTGAGGATCAGCTCCGTCGTGAACGCCATCTCGTCCAGGCCCCACTCCGTCAGCTGCCGGGTCACCGAGGCGCGCACCTCGCCGACGGCCGCGGGGTCGGACGGCACCCGCCACTCGGCGATACGGTCGGCGCCGAGCGCGCGGGTGCCCGCGACGATCAGGGCGATGTCGTCGCTCGGGCGGGGCGGGAGCAGGGCCTCCAGGACGGCCTGGCAGGTGTCCTCCGGGGACCGGTCGGCCCCGGTGAGAGCGGTCCGCAGGAGTTCGAGGCCGACGTCGATGTCCCTTTCCCGGTCCTCGACGAGCCCGTCCGTGTAGAGGACCAGCCTGCTGCCCTCCTCCAGCTTGAGCTCGGCCGTCTCGAAGGGGAGACCGCCCAGACCGAGCGGCGGCCCGGCGGGCACCTCGGGGAAGTCGACCTGGCCGTCCGGGCGGATCACCACGGGTGGCGGATGGCCGGCCCTGGCCACGGTGCACTGCCGGGTGGTCGGGTCGTAGACGGCGTACAGGCAGGTGGCGCCGGTGATCGCGGCGCTGCCGTCCTCCGTCGCCTCGTCCTGGTCGATACGGCCGACCAGTTCGTCCAGGAGCCCCAGCAGTTCGTCCGGCGGCAGGTCCAGCGAGGAGAAGTTGTGGACCGCGGTACGCAGCCGTCCCATGGTGGCCGCCGCGTGCAGGCCGTGGCCCACCACGTCGCCGACCACCAGGGCGACCCGGGCGCCGGACAGCGGCAGCACGTCGAACCAGTCGCCGCCCACCCCCGCCTGGGCGGGAAGGTAGCGGTAGGCGATGTCCAGGGCGCTCTGCTCGGGCAGGTTGCGGGGGAGCAGACTGCGCTGCAGGGTCTCGGCCATGGTGTGCTCGCGTGTGTAGCGGCGCGCGTTGTCGATGGAGACCGCGGCCCGGGCGACCAGCTCCTCGGCGAGGGCCAGCTCCTCGTCGTCGAACGGCTCGGGCTTCTCGGAGCGCCAGAAGTTCGCCACACCCATGACGAGGTGCCCCGCCCGCAGGGGGACCGTGATCAGCGAGTGGATCCCGTACTCCACGACCTGTGCGGTGCGCTCCAGGTCCTGGGCGAGCCAGCCGTGCGCCTCCTTGAGCGCGGGAGCCACCACGGCCTCGCCGGTGCCGAGGCTGTGCGCCTGCGGTGTGGAGGCGACGAATCCGATCCGCTCGCCCACCGGGTACAGGGGCGCGTCCTTGCGGATCCCGCTGAGCGCCGTACGGCGCAGGGAGGTGCCCGCGTCCGGCTCCTCGCCGCTCAGCACGGCCTCGGCCAGATCCACCGTGGCGAAGTCCGCGAAGCGCGGGACGGCCACCTCCGCCAGTTCCTCGGCGGTGCGGGTCACGTCCAGGGTCGTGCCGATGCCCACTCCGGCGTCGTACAGGAGCTTGAGGTGTTCCCGGGCCACCTCGGCCCTGCCCGACAGCGCGCGCAGCTCGGTCGAGTCGCGGAGCGTGGCGACACTGCCCGCCGGGCCGCCCTTGAGATCCGTGGGCCGCTGGTTGATGGCCAGCAGCCGGTCACCGACCAGGCGTACCTCGTCCGTGACGACGTGGCCCGAGGCCAGCAGTTCGGCGGTGCCCGTGTCCAGGCCGAGTTCGAGGACATGGCGGCCCTCGGCGTCCTCCGGGAGGTCCAGCAGGCGGTGTGCCTCGTCGTTCGCGAGCAGCAGCCGGCCCTCGCCGCCGACGATGAGCACTCCCTCCCGGACGGCGTGCAGCACCGCGTCGTGGTGCTCGTACATCCGGGTCATCTCGAACGGTCCCAGACCGTGGGTCTGGCGCATCAGCCGTCGGCTCACCAGGGCCGTGCCCCCGAGGGCCAGCGCGAGGGCCGCGCCTGCGGCGGTCAGCAGGAGGGGCATCTGCCGGTCCCCGACGCCTCCCACGTTCTCGGTCGTGATGCCCGCCGACACCAGGCCGACGACCTTGCCGTCGTCCGCCTTGACGGGCACCACGGCCTGCACCAGCGGTCCGATGGTCCCCGTGATCTCCTCGGTGAAGGCCTTGCCGGCCAGCGCCGGGCCGAGGGTCCCGACGAACTTCTTGCCGATCCGGTCGGGCTTGGGGTGGGTGTAGCGGACACCGTCGGTGTTCATCACCACGACGAAGTCGACCTTGGACCCCACGCGGGCCGCCTCGGCGCGCGGCTGGAGGACGGCCGTGGGATCGGGGGCGCTCAGCGCCTCGCGGGTGCCCGGAGCGTTGGCGAACGTCTCGGCGACGGCCAGGGAGCGGTTCCGCGCCTCCTCCGTGCTGTCGTGGCGGACCTGCAGGACCAGCGCCACCGCCGCGGCCACGACCAGCAGCAGCACGATCACCACTTGCAGCAGGAAAACCTGGCCCGCGACGCTGCGTCCGCTCAGCGCCGACCGCACCCCCGCGGACCCGGGCGAGGAGCCGCCTGTCTGTGCCCCCTGCCGACCGAGCGGCCGGTGCGGCGTCCGGTGTGTCCGCTGCCCGTGCGCTCGGCGGGGACGGTCACGTCTGCGGCGCGCGCGCAGGCCGTTGAGGCGGGAGGTCGACCGGGCCCAGGATCGACCCAAGAATCGGACCATATGCTCATGTCTACACTGCCGGGAGCCAGGAGGCGAGGGGCGCCCGTGGTGTGACGGACGAAGCTCAGGCCCATGTGGCTCAGACCTTTGGCGGAAACCGGCCGAAGGTGGGGCAGGGAAGCGCCGGACACGGGCCGGAAACGGGCCGCAACCGAACCGGGCGGGGACCGGAACCGAGCTGGGCGCAGGCCCGGAACCGAACCGGGTGCGGACCGGAACCGAGCTGGGCGCAGATCCGGAACCGAACCGGGTGCGGACCGGAACCGAGCTGGGCGCAGATCCGGAACCGAACCGGGCGCGGACCGGAACCGAGCTGGGCGCAGATCCGGAACCGAACCGGGTGCGGACCGGAATCGCACCGGATCCGGGGTGGCGGCACCGGCCGGCCGGTCGGGCGCGGCCGTGCGGTGCGGCCCGATGCCCGACGCGATCACCCGGGATCAGCCACGCTCTGCCGTCCGTGCCACCTGGCCGCATCATGGAAGTGGATGCATCTGCCCACTTTTGCGGTAAGAGCGTGCGTGGAGGCCGTCATGCAGACCCCGGACCGTTACCGGCTGACCTTCACCCATGGGCCATCGGGCGCCGACGCCGCCACGGACGAGGTGGTCGTGGAACGCACCACCTCGCTCGGGCCCGGCGGCAGTCCGGTCTACTGCGACCCCACCGGCATCCTGCGTGCCGAGATCAGCCAGGCGGGCGAGGTGCGGATGCTGGCCAGCGGCGGCTACCAGTCACCCCTGCCACCCTCCGCCGAGCCGCTGGCCTAGGTCCGGCCGCCGCCGCAACAGGAGCGTGCGCCGCGGAAGGTGATGACGAATTCGTTCCGCCGCCGCCGAAATCCTGGCCCCGACCCGCGACTTGCTTGTTGCAAACCGGCGGAAACGGACTCACTCCCGCCCTCGCAGAGCGCATCGGATCACCCTTCCCCAACCAGACCGCAGGAAAACGTGATTGCCCGGACACGGGTCTCGCAAACGTCTGGTTCATGAGAGGTTTCTATGAATCCGAGTTGTCTCTGAACACTCGGGGCTTCATCTCCGTATGAGGCGGGGGATTGCCATGCCGGTCGGCAACGAAGCGTAGGAGTAGATCCTTGGTACGCAACACGCGCAGACGCCCAACAGGCGCACGACGCGCGACCATCGGGGCGGTCGCGCTGATGCTGGGAGGAGGTGGGCTGGTAGCGGCGAACGTCTACGCCACGGCCTCCGAGAGCACCTCGGGCCAGACCGACCAGGTCCTTGCCTCGGGCGCCGCCACGATCGACTGCCCGGATGTCGGCAGTGAGCTGGCGGCGGTTCCGGAAGGGGCCAAGACGGAGGTCGACAAGGAACTCGCCCTCCTGGACAAGCAGATCGCCGAGGCCTATCAGCGGCTGCAGAGTTCCGCGGACGCGATCAAGCAGGACGCCGCCTTCGCCAACAACTCGATCATGAACCCGCTCAAGGACAAGCGAGCGGCGACGATCGAGCGGATCGTGGCGGCCGTCGACGCCGTGGGTGACCGCCCCGAGGGGCTGGACGCCTTCGCGCCCTGCATACTCCGCGCCTCCGGCAACCAGGACGAGCCGGAGAACGGGCAGGACGGCGAACAGAACGGCGACGGTCAGGGCGACAACGCCGATGACGGCGCCGGTCAGGACCAGGGTGCCGGTCAGGACCAGGACCAGGGCGCCGGGCAGGGGCAGGGCGAGCAGCCTCCCGGCAACGGCGGCCAGGCCGGGAACGGCCCCGTGGCAGCGGACTTCGTGGACATCTCCACCGTCCAGCCCAACGTGTCGAAGCCGGCCGCCCAGGGCAACGCCTCCAAGGGCTCCTTCACCACCAAGTGCGGTGTGAACGAGAACGGGCTGTTCAACTCCGACAACGTCATCGTGGCTCCCGGTGTCAGCAACGGCGCCCACCACTTCCACGACTACGTCGGCAACCAGTCCAACGACGCCTTCGCGAGCGACGAGGACCTGGCGAACGCCGAGACCTCCTGTGAGGACGAGGGCGACAAGTCCTCGTACTTCTGGCCCGTGCTGCGCCTGCAGAACGGCGCCGACGAGAAGGACGCCGCCTCTCCGGGCGGTGGCATCGAGGGCAACGCCGGCAAGATCATCAGGCCCAAGGCGGCCACGATGACCTTCCAGGGCAGCCCGCGCGGCGAGGTCACGGCCATGCCGAAGCTGCTGCGCATCATCACCGGTGACGCCAAGGCGTTCGTCAACGGCCCGACCAACGCCAACGCGTCGTGGAGCTGCACCGGCTTCGAGGACCGGCAGCTGAAGGACAAGTACCCGCTCTGCCCCCAGGGCAGTGACGTGGTCCGCACCTTCAAGTTCCAGAGCTGCTGGGACGGCCGGAACATCGACAGCGCCAACCACCGTACCCATGTGGCGTTCGCAGCCGCCGACGGCAGCTGCGCGAACGACTTCAAGGCCATCCCGCAGCTGGTGCAGCGCATCGTCTACGACGTCGACGCGCCCAGCGTGGCCGATGGCGGCAAGGCCAAGCCGTTCTTCGCGGTCGACTCCTTCCCCGAGCAGCTCCACAAGCCGGTCACCGACCACGGCGACTTCATCAACGTCTTCGACGAGGCGCTGATGGGCGACATGGTGGACTGCATCAACGAAGGCCGTAAGTGCGACGGCCCGGACGACGGCGGCAACGGCGGCGGCGGCAATGGCGGCGGCGGTAACGGCGGCAACAACGGCGGCGGCGGCAACGGCGGTGGCGGCGAGGAGCCGACCGACCCGCCGACGGCTTCTCCGGACCCGACCGAGGGCAACGAGCAGCCGGGCGACGACGAGCCGGGCACCGAGCAGCCCGGGACCGAGCAGCCGGGGACCGAGCAGCCGGGCGACGACGAGCCCGGGGACAACGGTCAGAGCGAGACCCCCGCGGACAACGGTGGCGAGAACACCGCGAAGCCCTCGGCCGGCAATACCGAGGCGACCGAAGCCGCGGGCGGCGCGGACAAGGGCAAGGGCGGCGACAAGGACGAAGCGGCGCCGAAGGCCGCCACGTCACCGTCGGCGACCCGGAGCGACGATGCCGGTTCGACGGGCGGCGCGGACGCCGGCAGTGCCGTGCCCGGCCCCGAACCCTCGGACGCGGGCGGAGTGGCCGAACCGCAGACGGTCACGGGCGGACTCGCGGAGACCGGCACGAGCCTGTGGCCGGCCGCGGCCGGCGGACTGCTGGTGATCGCGGGCTTCGTACTCCTGCGCCGTATCAGCAGCAGGTCGAGGTAACGGCACCGCTCCAACACCACGGAGGGCGGTCGGACCTGCGCAGGCAGGCTCGGCCGCCCTCCGTGCGTGAGCAGCGGAAAGCCCCGGCTGGACGGGGGAGACCAGCCGGGGCCGTGTGCGGTGTCTGCGGAGGGCGGTCGCCTCTCGGCGAATGGCTCCATGGGGCTTCAGCCGAACGATCTTCCCCATGGGCTTTGGGTGAGGCCCGGGGACACTGTCCCCTCCGCAGCCACGTACAGAAGAACGGCCGACCGCTCCCGCTTGTTCCGTGCGAGGGGCGACGCGCTCCGTGAGCTGCGGCACACGCTGCGATGAGTGACTGGATCAAGACCTTCCTGAAGGGCGGAGAAGCGTGGACTCCACAGCGCCGGGGGAACGGACAGCTCTCGCCACGCATCGCACCGAGCCGGAGAACACCCCCTGTACGCAGGCAGGACGCCGGCCGCGTCGGGTGGCCGTGCCCGGCGGCCGGGCGGGCACGGCCACCGGCGGACGCCCCGCTGCCGGACAGGAGGGCGATGTGAGCGCAACGGATGCGCCAGGACCAGACCAGTGCATGTCGCGTTTGTTCGGTATTTCAGATCGCTTCCTTCCGGGCATTTCTTCCGGTCCGGTGTGGCCGATACGGCTCACGTTTGACATATTTGCCTACCGAGTTGGGCGCGCTGAAGCCCGTGCCGGTGGTCAGGACCGAGGGCGTCGCCCCGGGCCCGGCTCACGCACGACCGCCGAAGGCCTTCGACCGGATGTACGGCAGGCAGGGTGGGATTCGGCGGACGCCGTGCGACGGTGCCCGTGCTGAGGTTCGCGGGGAGAGCGGTGCGCACAGGCAAAGCCAGAGAGATGCGGAATCTGATCGGTCAGCTGGTCGACGGGCTGACGCTGCCCGTGCCCACGGATCCCGACCTGCTGTTCGCCGCGCTGATCACGAAGGTGAGCGAGCTGAGGGGCCGCGAGGTCCGGCTCGTGAAGGAGGAGTTCCCGCACCGGACCGCGAGCGGACTGTGGCTCGACCTCCCCGCCTACGATCTCATCGTGGTGGACAAGCGGGCGACGTCCCTGCACCAGTTGGCGATCTTCTTCCACGAGGTGTGGCACATGCTCAAGGGGGACTGCGGCAACCACGTCGTGGGCAAGGCGGTGGCGGCCCGCCTGGTCTCGACCGGCACCGAACTCCCCGAACTCCAGGAGCCCGTACGCAAGGTGGCCGCCCGCACCGAGTTCGACCGGCGCGAGGAGGCGGACGCCGAGAGATTCGGACTGCTGGCGGTCACCCGCCTCCGCGTCTGGCTGGAGGGCGAGCCCGGCAGCGCGGCCATGGACCGCGGCCGGATCGCCGGCCGTATCGGTGCGTCCCTGGGACAGCGCAGGCCACAGGTCTGAGCGGTGGACTCCTCCGACTACTACATACCGGCCGTCGCCACGCTGCTGGGCCTGGCCGTCAAACTGCCGGGCCTGGTGAAGGACTGGCGCGACCCGCTCGTCCGGTCCGTCTGCCTCGTGATCGCTCTCGGCGGCGCGGGCTTCTTCTTCGCCGCTCCTCCCACGATCACCGCCGTCAACGAGGCCACCGGCACGGCCAACTTCTCCAGCCCGCTGGTGTACGGCATCATCAGCGCCTTCAGCGCCGCCTGCCTGCTGCTCATCGTCCACTGGCGCGGGGGCCCTCCGGCGTACGTGCGCAGTGTCTCGCGGCGCTGGCAGGCCGGGTACGCCCTGGTCGTCGTCGCGCTGGTCGTCCTCTTCGCGCTCGGTGACGCCCCGGTGGACCGCCACACCGACTTCGACACCTACTACGCGACGACCCCGTTCATCCGCGAGATGATCGTGCTGTACCTGGTCGCCCACATGACCGCCGCGCTCGTCACCACGGTGCTGTGCTGGCGCTGGGCGCTCCAGGTCAGCGGGTGGCTGCGGGCCGGACTGTGGATCCTCGTCCTCGGCTGGCTGCTGAACCTCGCCTTCAGCGGTCTCAAACTGGCCGCGGTGGCGGCACGTTGGGCGGGCCAGGACTGGGGATCCCTCAGTACGACCCTGGCGCCGCTCCTCTCCGCGATGTCCGCGCCCTGCGCCACCGTCGGATTCCTGCTGCCCCTCGTGGGCCCCTGGGTGGTCTGGAACTGGCGGGCGGCGAGGACCTACCGCAAGCTCCGCCCGCTGTGGCGCGAACTCGGGGGCGCCTCACCCCGGACGCCGCTCGCCGGGCCCGTCCCGTGGTACTCGTCGCCCCAGGTCCGCCTCACCCAGCGCGAGGCGGGCATCCAGGACGGACTGAGCCTCGTGGCACCGTGGTTCGACATCGGGGTCCGTACACGGGCGAGGGCCGCGGCGGTCGCCGCGGGTCACGCCGACGACGAGGCCGCCCGGATCGGACAGGCGGCGATGGTCGCCGCCGCGGTCCGGTCGGCCGACCGGGGCCTGCCCGTCGGCTCCGGTGCCCTGCCCGACCACTCCGAGATCAGCGCGGTGCGCACCGCTCCCGTGGGTGTATCGGCCGCGCTGCGTACGTCGCCGATCGTCGCGGCGGCCCGCGAGAGCCGTACCGCTTCCCCGGTCGACGACGGCGAGAAGTCCCCCACATGAAGCACCTTCGCACCGTCGCTCAGTGCCGCCGCCCAGCCCTGCCCGAGCGCGCGTCCGGCACCCCGGCCCCTGCTCGTACCGGTCCGAGCACGCGCACTGGCGCGGCCCTCCGTGGCCACGGAAGGCCGGTGAAGTCGTGGACGTCGTCTTCTACATCCCTGGCGTGATCCTTCTCGCCACCGCCGTCCTCAACCTGCCCGCCATGCGGGGAGCCTGGCGCGACCCCCTGATGGCCGCGAGCATCTCGGTCCTGCTCATCGGCGCTCTCGTGTGCATCCTGTCCGCGCCTCCCACCATCGGAGTCGTCAACGACCTCATGGGCATCGCCAACTTCTCGGCGCCGCTGGTCTATTCGGGGATGTCCGGGCTCAGCGCCTGCTACCTCGTGCTGATGATCGCCTGGAGAGGCGGCGAGCCCGAGCGGGTGGCCCGCGCCTCCCGTGCCGTGGTGTGCGTCTACGGACTGGTGATCGTCGGGATCGTCGCCCTCTTCGCGCTGGCCGACGTGCCCGTGGAGCGGACCCGGGACCTGGACACGTACTACGCCAGGACGCCGTACATGCGCGAGATGATCCTGCTGTACCTGGTGTCCCACACCGCGGCCACCGCCGCCCTCGCGGGCATGTGTCTGGCCTGGCTGCGGAAGGTGCGCGACCTCACCCGCAAGGGTCTGACGCTGATCGTCGTCGGCGTGCTCTTCGACCTGTCGTACCAGATCGCCAAGTACCTTGCCATCGGCGCCCGTTGGGGCGGCCGGGACTGGGACTTCCTCTCCACGAGCCTCTCACCGCCGCTCGTGGCGGTCGCGGGAGTCACCGTCGCCGCCGGCTTCGCGCTGCCGCGCGTCGGCCCCTCCACCGTGGACAACTTCCGCGCCTGGCGGCGGTATCGCCTCCTCAGACCGCTCTGGCTGGAGCTGCGCGAACTGCGGGCACCGGTGGCCGACACCCACTGGTGGGATCTCCCCGTGGTGCGCCTGGTCCAGCAGGAGATCACGATCCTGGACGGCGTCCTGGTGTGCTCGCCCTACCTCGACGACGAGGTCCGCAGGGCGGTGGCGCTGGACCACGCGGAGATCGTCGCCGAGGCGGCCATGCTCGCGGCGGCCAGGGTGCGCGTCTGTGCGGGCCCCGACGCCGAACTCCCCTCCGACGTAGGCCGGTTGCGGTCCGTCGCACAGCCCCACCTGATGGTGCAGCTCGCACGGGCCCTGTCGTCCTCACCCGCCGTCGCGGAGGCCCGGCGGTGGGCGGCCCGTCAGCAGGCGGCCCAGCAGAAGCTACGGCACGACCGCGACCACGACAACGACCGCGATCACGACAGGGCTTAGCGGGCCCGAGGTGGCTCTCCGGCGCGCGCATGGTTCGATCAACGGGCGGCCGGACCGGGAAGGATCCCGGTTCCCGCGCTCCGCACAGCGATCACCCGTACCCGCGCGCCCCGCGTGCCGCAGCCATGCGCCGACGCCGGGTGGCGCCGGGCAACAGAGAGGGCCACCCATGCCTGACACGAACTCCACCCCCGGGCGCAGCGCGATCGTCGTCGGAGGGGGTATGACGGGCATGCTCGCCGCATCCGTGCTCGCCGACCACGCGGACGTCACGATCATCGAGCGGGACCTGCTGCCTGACGGCCCACGGCCACGAAAGGGCCTGCCACAGGCCCGGCACGCGCACGTGCTGTGGTCCGGTGGGGTCAAGGCCCTCGACGAACTCCTGCCGGGCATCGTCGACCAACTCGCCGACCGTGGCGCCCGGAGAACACCCGTCATGGCCGACCTGGTGTCCAAGGCCCCCTCGGGGCAGTGGTTCCGGCGCTTCACCCACGCCGGCCACGTCAGCCTGCTGTGCAGCCGTGACCTGCTCGACGCGGTGATCCGCGCCAGAGTGCTGACGGACCCGCGCATCACCCTGCGCCAGGAGACCGAACTGCTGTCCCTGGAAGGCGGCGCCCGCCGGGTGTCCGGCGTACGAATACGGTCGGCGGACACCGAGAGCACCCTCCCGGCCGACCTGGTGATCGACGCCGGCGGACGGGGCAGCCGTGCCCCCGACTGGCTCCGGGACCTCGGGCTTCCGCCGGTCGCGGAGCGCACGGTCGACGCCGGCTTCGGTTATGCCAGCAGGATCTACCGCGCCCCCGGTACGACCGCCGACGGGTTCCCGATCGTCAACGTGCAGGCCGATCCCCGCCAGAACCCCGGCAGGGGCGGCATCATCACCCCCATCGAGGGCGGCCGTTGGCTGGTGACGCTCGCCGGGACCAGGGGAGGCCGACCGAGTGCCGACAACGCGGAGTTCGTGCCCTTCGCGCTCGGTCTGCCGCATCCCGTTATCGGTGAACTCCTCGCCGACGCCGAGCCCGAGACGGACGTCGTCACCACCCGCAGCACGGCCAACAGGCGCCGCTACTACGAGAAGGCGGCCCGCTGGCCCGACGGCTTCGCCGTCCTCGGCGAGGCGGTCGCCGGCTACAACCCCGTCTACGGACACGGGCTGAGCGCCGCCGCGCAGAGCGTCGTCGCACTGCGGCACATCCTGGAACGGCAGGACCTGTGCGCGCCCGGCACGGCCCGGCGCATCCAGAGAGGCGCGGCGCGTCCGGTCGAGAACGCCTGGAGCCTGGCCGTGGGGCAGGACGTGTTCTACCCGGGAGCCAGCGACGAGCCCCCCACCCGGCTGGAGAAGGCCCTGGCCGCTTTCGTGGACAGGGCCGTCGACGCGGGATCGCGGAACCCTCGCGCCCTGCGCATCCTGCTGGACGTGATGAGCATGGAGAAGCCGCCTTCCCGGCTCCTCAGGCCCGACATGCTCGCCCTGGTCTGCTTCGGCCGCAAGAAGCCGCATCTCTCGGGCCCGCCGCTGACGGACCGCGAGCGCGCGGCGGTCATGGCCTGACCCTCGCGCGGGTCATGTCCTGACCCCCGCCGCGGGGCGCGGATCACGGCCTCCGCCGCCCTCGTCACCCCCTTGACTGGTGATGACCCCCTCTGCGAGGATCATCACCAGTCGAACAGGTGACGTCGTGCAGCTCCGAGACGCAGGAGGCCGAGATGGCGCGTGAGGAAATGGTTCAGGTCCCGGATGTCGCTGACGCGGCACGCCGTGCGCGGTTCGGTTCGCTGCCGGAGAGGATCCGTCTCGCGGACACCGTCGAGGAGAAGCCGGCCACGGTCGTGGATCCCGCGCGGAACGCGTACAACGACGACGAGTGGCTCGTTCGCACGTGCATCTGACGGCTACGGCCTTCTGACGTCCACGGCCTTTTGGCGTACGAGGGCTCGTGACTCCGTGGGCTTGCGACGTTCGAGGGCTTGTGACTCCGCAGGACTTGCGACGTTCGAGGGCTTGTGACTCCGCAGGGCTTGCGACGTTCGCGGGGCTTGCGATGTCCGCCGGCTTAGGGCGTCCGCGGACTTCGGGCGCCTACGGACCGCCGGTATTCGCGGTCCCGCGACACCTGTGAACCCCTGAGGTCCGCACGCTCCTGACGGCCCGCGCAGTCGACGGCTCGCAGCGCTACCGGCGCTACCGGTGCTGCGGGCCCGAGCGGGCGCGCGTCAGTGCGCGGCGGGTGCCCCCGCCTGCTTCTTGCGGGCGCGGTAGGCCGCCGCCTTGAGCTTGTTCCCGCAGGACTCCATGCCGCACCACTGCCGGCGCATACCGCGGGACCGGTCGATGTAGACGCGGGTGCATTCGGGATTCCCGCACTCCTTGAGCAGCGGCACGTCAGGACCGCTGAGCACCTCCACGGCGAGCCGCGCGACCGTGGACAGCGCTTCCTCCGGCGAGGCCTCCGTCCACCGCCCCGACGCGGTGAGCTGCGGTGTCGCGGGAGGCCTGCGAGCCGCGCCGTTCACCGTGTCGAGCGCCCTGTCGTCGTAGGGCTCTCCGAGGCGACGGGCGGTGACCAGCTCGTAGACGGCCTCCCGTACGGTCACCGCCCGCGCCACGTCGGAGTCTCCGCCGGGGGAGAGGGCGTCGACGATTCCCGCCTCCAGATACCAGGCGTCCAGCCGCTCCGGCGACACGAGCATCTCGAAGCGGAGCGTGTGGCGGGCGCGGAGCGTCGCGGCGAAGTCCAGGGCCGGGTTTCCGCACACGAAGACATGATCCACATTCACGTCACCATCTTGGCAGGTGACGATTGCCCGTGCAAGGTCCGACCGGCAGGTCAGAAGGGGCCGACGTGACCCTTGACTTACCAAGACCCTCGCGCCACATTCCTGACTCCGCCGCACAACCGGGACGCCGGACGCCCGTTGGCCCCCGGAGCACAGCACGCTCTCCCATTCCTTCGTCCGGTTGGAGCGCCCTGTCATGGCCACAAGCGCGGACCCCGCGAGACGCACCGACACCCCCTTACCGTCCTCCCCGCTCTCCCCGCCCTCCTCCCCGTCCTCTCCGCCCTCCTCCGCGTCCGGCCCGTCGAGGCGCCGGGTGCTCGGCGCGGCGACCGGAACCGGTCTCGCGCTCGCCGCCGGGGTCCCTTGTACGGCCCGAGCGGCCGACCTGCCCCTGCTCGGCACGTACGACGTCGTCGTGATCGGGTCCGGCGCGGCGGGGATGACCGCCGCGCTCACCGCCGCGAAGCAAGGACTGACCTGCGTCGTCGTGGAGAAGGCCGCCACCTTCGGCGGTTCGGCGGCACGCTCGGGCGCGGGAATCTGGGTCCCGAACAACCCGGTGATCCTGGCCGCGGGCGTGCCCGACACCCCGGCGAAGGCGGCGACCTATCTGGCCGCCGTGGTCGGCCCCGACGTCTCCGCGGACCGCAGACAGGCCTTCCTCGGACAGGGGCCCGCCATGATCTCCTTCGTCATGGCCAACAGCCCGCTGCGTTTCCGCTGGATGGAGGGCTACAGCGACTACTACCCGGAACTGCCCGGAGGCCTGCCCGGCGGCCGTTCCATCGAACCCGCCCAGCTCGACGGCAACGTCCTCGGTGCCGAACTCGCCCGGCTCAACCCCCCGTACCTGCCGGTTCCCAACGGCATGGTCGTCTTCAGCGCCGACTACAAGTGGCTCGCCCTCGCCGCGGTCAGCGCGAAGGGCGCCGCCGTCGCCACCGAGTGCCTGGCCCGCGGCACCAGGGCGGCGCTCCTCGGCCAGAAGCCCCTCACCATGGGCCAGTCTCTGGCGGCGGGCCTGCGCGCCGGACTGCTCGCGGCCCAGGTCCCGGTATGGCTGAACACCCCGTTCACCGAGCTGTACTCGGAGAACGGCACCACCGCGGGAGCCGTGGTGACCAAGAACGGCACACCCGCACTGGTCAGGGCCCGGCGCGGGGTGATCGTCGGCTCGGGCGGCTTCGAGCACAACGCGGCCATGCGCGCCCAGTACCAGCGGCAGCCCATCGGCACCGAGTGGACGGTCGGCGCCAAGGAGAACACGGGCGACGGCATCCGGGCGGGCCAACGGGCCGGCGCCGCACTCGACCTGATGGACGACGCATGGTGGGGCCCGGCCGTCCCGCTGCCCGGACAGCCCTACTTCTGCCTCGCCGAACGAACCCTGCCCGGCGGTCTCCTCGTCAACGCCGCAGGAGCGCGCTTCGTCAACGAGGCGGCCCCCTACAGCGATGTCGTCCACACCATGTACGACAAGAACGCGAGCTCCCCGCACATCCCGGCCTGGCTGATCGTCGACCAGAACTACCGCAACCGCTACCTCTTCAAGGACGTCGCTCCGACCTCCGTGTTCCCCGACGCGTGGTACGAGTCCGGTGCCGCCCACAAGGCCTGGACGCTGGACGCCCTGGCCCAGGGGATCGGTGTGCCGCCGGCCGCCCTGCGGACCACCGTCAACCGCTTCAACAGCCTTGCCCAGAACGGCAACGACACCGACTTCCACCGTGGCGACAGCGTCTACGACCACTACTACACCGACCCCGCGATCCTCCCGAACTCCTGCCTGGCACCGCTGTGGCTGGCCCCCTACTACGCCTTCAGGATCGTCCCGGGCGACCTGGGCACCAAGGGCGGCCTGCGCACGGATGCCCGGGCGCGAGTACTGCGCCCGGACGGATCCGTCATCCCCGGCCTGTACGCCGCCGGGAACGCCAGCGCGGCCGTCATGGGGCACAGCTACGCGGGCGCGGGCTCGACGATCGGACCCGCGATGACCTTCGGCTACATCGCGGCCCGGGACATCGCGGCGACCGCCGGGACCTGAAGTCCGACGAGAAGCCGCTACCCGCTTGTGGGAGCGCTCCCGCGGCGGCCAGGATGCTCGACATGCATCCACAGCCGACCATCCGTCCCTACCGACTCGCAGACCGGGCCGCGGTCGCGGACGTCTGCGTGAGAACCGCCTTCGAAGGAGGGGATTCGCGGAAGCGCTACCCCGACGAGGAGTTGATGCCGTCCATCTTCGCCGCGCCCTACTGCCACCTGGAGCCGGAGCTCACCTTCGTCCTCGACGACGGATCGGGCCGCGCGGTCGGCTACATCCTCGGCGCCGCCGACACGGAGGACTTCGTCAAGAACTTCCGTACGACCTGGATCCCGCGGGTCGTCCATCGCTATCCCGAGCCCACCGCGGAACCCCGGACACCCAGTGAGGAGATGATCCACCTCCTGCACACTCCCGAGCGGATGATCCTGCCCGACCTGGCGGCGTATCCGGCACACCTGCACATAGACCTCCTGCCGGAATGGCAACGACGGGGCTTCGGAAGGGGCCTGATGGAGACTTTCCTGGCCGCCCTGGACGACCGCGGAGTCTCCGCCGTCCACCTGGGCATGGTCACCGCCAACGTCGCCGCGCGCGCGTTCTACGACCGCCTCGGCTTCCACGAGATCCCGGTGCCCGACCCCGGCCCCCTCACCTACCTGGGCAGAACGACGGCCGGGGGAACCCCTGTCGGACCTGTCCTCTAAGCTCCCGCGCATGAGCGACGCGGACTCCGGCAGACGGGTCATCGACGGGCGGTTCCGGCTGGAGTCCCGGCTCGGCGGCGGCGGGATGGGCACGGTCTGGCGGGCCACGGACCTGGCCCTGCACCGGAACGTGGCCGTCAAGGAGGTGCGGCCTCCGGACATCGGCCTCGCCGAGTACGACCCGGACGGCGCGCGGCTGCTGCGCGAGCGGGTGCTGCGCGAGGCCAGGGCGCTCGCGAGGATCGATCACCCGAACGTCGTGACGATCCATCACATCGTCGACGGCGGCGAGGGAACCTATCCGTGGATCGTGATGGAACTGGTCGGCGGCGGTTCGCTCGCCGACCGCCTGGAGCGGGGCCCGATGACCCCCGTGGAGACGGCACGGATCGGCCGGGAGATTCTGGCGGCGCTGCGGGCGGCGCACGACGCCGGTATCCAGCACCGGGACGTCAAGCCCGCCAACGTCCTGCTGCGCCCCGACGGCCGCCCCGTGCTCACGGACTTCGGGATCGCCGCGATCCGTGAGTCGACGGCCCTCACCGCCACCGGTTCGATCATCGGTACGCCCGACTACATGGCCCCCGAGCGCATCGCGGGCGACGACGGCGGTTCGGCGTCGGACCTGTGGTCGCTGGCGATGATGCTGTACGCCGCGGTGGAGGGCGAGCATCCGCTGCGCCGCGGCACGACGATGGCCACCCTCGCCGCCGTTCTCTACGAGGACGTGCCGCCGCCCGGACGAGCCGGTCCGCTGGCGGACGTGCTGATGCGGGTGCTGGTGAAGGACCCGCAGGCCCGCCCGGACGCCGGGACGCTCGACCGCATGCTGATGGCCGTGGCGGAGAAGGGTGCCGAACCCGAGGACCGTACGGAGTCCACGTCCTACCGGCTCACGCCTCCGCGGGACGCGGTGCCCGGGCCACCCGGCCCGGCATCTGCACAGCCCATACAGCCCGTACAGCCCACACAGCCTGCAGGGCCCGCGAGGCGAGGGCGCCGGACCACGGTCGCCCTGTCAGCCGTGGGAACGGTGCTGGTGGGCGTGCTGGCGTGGACGCTCCTGCCCGACGGGGAGGGGCCGGGATCGTCGGCCTCGGGCGACTCGACGAACGGAGCGACGGCGAATCCGTCGGCCCACGCCTCCTCCACCGGCAAGGACGGCAAGGACGACGAGAGCGGCAAGGCCGACGCGAGCCCCACGCCCCGGCGGACGGGGTCGACGAAGACCACCGACCTGCTGACACCGGCCGGCGTCCGCACCGCGATCAAGGCCCTGGAGAAGGAGACGGGCCGCGACCGGTACGGCAGCATCACGGTCTACCCCGACTACCTCTCCGCGGAAGTGATGGTCGAGGGCAGCCGAACCAGCTACGACCGCTACACCTACTACGTGGGCCGGGGTGTACAAGAGAGCTCGATCAAGGCTCAGTTGGCCGGTGGAGCCCTGCCGATGACCCTGGACGGCTTCGACTGGGACCGGATCCCCGCCCTGCTCGCCGAGGCGGAGAAGAAGCTGAACGTCGACAAGGCCACCAGCCGCTACCTGCTGGTCAAGTCGCCCAACGACGTGTTCGACAGGCCGGCGGAGATCTCGGTCTACCTCAGCGACGAGTACGGCAGGAGCGGCTACCTGCAGGCCGACATCCGCGGCAAGGTGACCCGGGTGATGCCTGCCGACTGACGGCGGATCGGGCCGTCAGCCGTCAGCCGTCAGCCGTCTGGCGTCTGGCGTCAGTTGTCGGCTGCTACCGGGGGAGCGGAGTGCCGTGCTGCCGAGACCATGGCGGCCAGCTCGTCCGCCGTACGCGGACCGGCGGACGGGTCGGTCAACAGGCCCTGCGCACCCAGGAGTTCGGCCACCGCGACGCCCCAGGGCAGGCGCAGTCCCGCCTGAGCCAGGAGGTCGGTGCGGGCCAGGGTCGTGTCCGCGGGGCCGGTGACCGCTCCGGACGGGGTGAGGAGCGCCGCGTCGTCGGCCCAGCGCAGGGCGAGGTCCACGTCGTGCGTCGCCATCACCACGGTGGTACCGCTCTCGCGCAGCCCGTCGAGGGTCGCGAGCAGCCGTTCCTGACCGTCCGGGTCGAGCCCCGCGGTCGGTTCGTCGAGGATCAGGACACGTGGCCGCATCGCCACGGCGCCCGCGATCGCGGTCCGCTTGCGCTGCCCGTAGGAGAGCAGATGGGTGGGCCGGTCGGCCAGGGCCGTGATGTCCAGTGCGGCGAGCGCCTCGTCCACCCGGGCCCGTACCTCGGTGTCGGGCAGGCCGAGATTGAGCGGGCCGAACGACACGTCCTGGCCGACGGACGCGGCGAAGAGCTGGTCGTCCGGGTCCTGGACCACCAGCTGGACGGTCGTGCGCAGCAGGGTCAGGCCTTTGCGGTCGTACCGGACCGGGCGGTCCTCGACGGTCAACTGCCCCACGTGCGGCCGCAGTCCGCCGCTGAGCAGGCGCATCAGCGTGGTCTTGCCGCTGCCGTTGCGGCCGAGCAGGGCGAGCGCACGCCCCGCGCGCACCTCGAAGTCGAGGCCGCTGAGCACGGTCGGGCCGTCCTCGTACGCGTAGGACGCGCCCCGCAGGGCGACCAGCACGGGCTCGCTCATCGCAGCGGCCTTTCCAGTACGAGGGTGAGTGCGGCCACCGCCGCGAGCAGCGCGACGGCGGCGAGTGTGAAGCGCGCGGAGATCCGGGCCTCCGGGACCAGGACGCGCAGGGTGCCGTCGTAACCGCGCCCGGCGAGCCCGGCCTGCAGTCGGGTCGCCCGGTCGAAGGCCCGGACGAAGGCGGTGGCGCCGAGCCCGGCCAGCGAACGCCAGGTGGCGGCCCGCGTGGTGTGCCCGAGCCGCGCGGCCTGCGCCTCCCGGACACGGCGTACGGAGTCGAGAAGCAGGAAGCTCATCCGGTACGTGACCATCGCGACGTCCACGACCGGTGCGGGCACTCCGGCGTTCACCAGCCGGGGCAGCAGGTCGGACATCGGAGTGGTGAACGCGAACAGCAGGACGCCGAGGGAGGCGGCGGAGGTACGCAGCAGCAGTTCACCGGCGCGCACCGCCCCACCGTCGGCCAGGGTCACGAACCCTTCGGGGCCGCCGACCTGGAGGAGCAGGGGGAGTGCTCCGGTCACGCAGAAGCCCAGCGGCACCCGGTAGGCGCGCCAGAGCCGGCGCCCGGGTACCGCGGCCGGGCCCAGCAGCAGGGTGAGGGCGGTGACCAGGACAAGAGCGGCGCCCGGCCAGGGCGGGAGAGAGATCGCCAGTACGGTCAGGCCGAGACCGAGCACGGCTTTGTCCACGGGATGGCGGCGGCGCCAGCGACTGCTGTGCGCCGCCGCGTCGATCGGCAGCACGAAGACTCAGGTCCGTCCGACGGAGGACCCACCGGTGCCGCCGGACGTGCTCCCCGCAGCCGCGTCTGAGTCTGCGTCCGAGGTTGTGCCGGGCACGGGATCCTGACTCGTTCCGGGCGCGGCGTCCTGGCCGTCCTCCCGCTGGGCCAGGACACGCAGTTCGCCCTGGCGCCTGCCCCTGCGCAGGCCGAAGTAGTAGGCGAGGACGCCCGCGCCGAGGGCTGCCTGGAGGGCGAACAGCGCCGACTCGATCTCACCGGACGGCGGCTCGTACAGGGGTGAGAACCACGGCTCGTAGTCCGGCTCGATCTCGGTGATCGCGGTCTCCGCCTCCGCGTCGGCGCCCGTGAACGGCTCCTTCTTGTGATCGCCCATGCCGAAGGCCAGCGGCAGTACGGCGAGCGCGGCCACGACGAGCAGCAGCAGGGCGTTGATCTTCGCGTTACGGCTCATCGGGCCACCGCCTCGGTCGTCTCCGTGGTCCCGGTCGTCCCGGTCCGGGACTGCCCCTTGGCGAGGAACACGCCCAGCCGGGTCAGTTCGCCCTTGCTCGACTGCACCAGCAGCCGCATCACGAACACCGTGAGAAGCCCCTCGCTCACCGCGAGCGGGATCTGGGTGACGGCGAAGATGGAGCCGAACTTGCCGAGCGCGCCCAGGAATCCGCTGCTCGGGTCGGGGAACGCGAGCGCCAGCTGCACGCTCGTGACGCAGTAGGTGGACAGGTCGGCGACGAACGCGGCGAAGAACACCGCGACCATCAGCGGCACGTCGAACCGCCGGAGCAGCCGGTAGACCGCGTAGCCGGCCCACGGCCCGACGATCGCCATCGAGAAGACGTTGGCGCCGAGCGTGGTGAGCCCGCCGTGCGCGAGCAGCAGTGCCTGGAAGAGCAGGGTGATGGTGCCCAGGACCGCCATGATCGGCGGCCGGAACAGGATGGCGCCGAGTCCGGTGCCGGTGGGGTGCGAGCAGCTCCCGGTCACCGACGGCAGTTTCAGCGCGGAGAGAACGAAGGTGAAGGCACCCGACGCCCCGATGAGGAGTGTGCTCTCGGGGTGTTCACGGACCTCACGGGTGAGCGACCGGACTCCGTGGACGACGAACGGCGCCGACGCGACGCCCCAGGCGACCGCGTGGCCGGGAGGAAGGAAACCCTCGGCTATGTGCATGGTTCAGCAGACCCTCTCCAGCACCTCGTGGATGGTTGACGCGCCTTGGCCGGTCTCCTGGCTTACGGGTAACACCACCCGTGCTCCGCCTTCCCGGGTCCGAGGACCCAGTGGCTGCCCGTGAGGGCCGGAGCCGGACTTCCCGATCACAGTGGCGAGGGCCGCACCGGCATCACACCGATTTCCCGAGCACCAAGGCGTCGTGACAGTAGTGCGCGTACCGGGGTGGTGACAAGCGGCCCTCGGGGGGCGTGAGAGTGCTCACGCAGCGCGCGCCGGTTCCTCCGGAGCGACGGGAGCGCCTGTTCAGGCGCCCTGTTCACGGGTCGGCAGTTCCCGGAAGAGGCCGCGCCCCGCCCGGGCGCCGCCTTCTGTGACCACGGATGCACAAGAGATGCTGCGGGGGTGTCGATTCGGCTCCGCCCGGTTCGTCGGTCGGGTACAGGGATCTCAGGAACACCGGGAGGAAACATGAAGTACATGCTGCTGGTCTGCGGCGACGACACCGCCGACGCCTCGGACATGGCACCCGTCGAACCATGGGTGGAGGAGCTGAGCGTGCGACGCGGTGTACGGCTGCACGGCCACCGGCTGCGCCCCCCGGCCGACGCGGTGACCGTGCGCGTACGCGGCGGTGAAGTGCTGCGCAGCGACGGGCCGTTCGCGGAGACGAAGGAGTACGTGGCCGGGTTCGACATCCTTGAGTGCGACAGTCTGGAGGAGGCCGTCGAGGCGGCCGTGAAGCATCCGGTGGCGGCCCTCGGGGCCATGGAGGTGCGCGCGTTCTGGGACGACGAGGACGCGGAGGGGGAGATCCGCCGCCTCGACGCGGAGCTGACAACTGCCGGGAGGGAGCGGGACTTCGACCGGGCGATGGCCTGTTACGCGCCGGACGTCGAGGTGTTCCACCCGGTGAGCGGTCTGGAACAGCGCGGGATCGATGCCCTCCGCAAGGCCGAGGAGGTGTGGTTCTCGACGTTGTCGGGACCGGTGGAGCGCGAGGTGCTCGAATTCCAGGTCCGGGTCGACGAGAGCATCGCCTTCAGCCACGCGCTCGTGCGGATCCGCGCCACGCCGGTCAGCGGTGACGCGCTGGACACCACGGCGCGGGTGACCACCGGCTACCGCCTGACGGGCGACCGCTGGCTGATCGTCCACCAGCACACGTCCGTTCCCTTCGACACCGGGGTGCCCGGAGCCATGGGGGTCTGACGGGCTCTGGAGGGGCTTCCCCGGAAGCCCCAGAGGCCCCTCCAGAACATCCGGTACGTGCCGGAGCGTGCGCCAAGTCTTGACGTGCTCCTGGCAAGATGACTCTATGGGAGCGCTCCCACTTTCCCGAAACTCACGTTTCTTGGCGCTCACTTCCTGGAGTCGCAGTGAGAAGAGCAAGAAGCACGACACGAAAGAGCCACGTCAGCATGCTGCTGGCCGGGCTGGCCGCCTTTCTCGGGCTCGTCGTTCTCGGTGCCCTGGTGCCGACCACCGCGCATGCCCAACTGCCCGGCGAATCGCCAGGCGCCCTCGCGACCGGCCTCCATATCGACGACGGCCGCCTGCTCGAAGGCAACGGCAACGACTTCGTCATGCGCGGCGTCAACCACGCCCACACCTGGTACCCGGGTGAGACGCAGTCGCTGGCCGACGTCAAGGCGCTCGGCGCCAACACCGTCCGGGTCGTCCTCTCCGACGGCCACCGGTGGAGCAGGAACAGTCCGGAGGACGTGGCTGCCGTCATCGCCCAGTGCAAGGCCAACCGGCTGATCTGCGTACTGGAGGTGCACGACACCACCGGCTACGGCGAGGACGCCGCGGCCGGCACGCTCGACCATGCGGCCGACTACTGGATCGGCCTGAAGAGCGTGCTCACCGGCCAGGAGAACTACGTCATCGTCAACATCGGCAACGAGCCCTGGGGCAACACCGATCCCGCGGGCTGGACCGACCCCACGATCGCCGCCGTCAAGAAGCTGCGCGCCGCCGGGTTCGAGCACACCATCATGGTGGACGCGCCCAACTGGGGCCAGGACTGGCAAGGAGTCATGCGTGCCAACGCCCAGGCCGTGTACGACGCCGACACCACCGGCAACCTGATCTTCTCGATCCACATGTACAGCGTCTTCGACACCGCGGCGGAGATCACCGACTACCTGAACGCCTTCGTCGACGCCGGACTGCCCATCCTCATCGGCGAGTTCGGCGGCCCGGCCGACCAGTGGGGCGACCCCGACGAGGACACCATGATGGCCACGGCGCAGCAGCTCAGGCTGGGCTACCTCGCCTGGTCCTGGAGCGGCAACACCGACCCGATCCTGGACCTCGCGATCGGCTTCGACCCCACACAGCTCAGCTCCTGGGGCCAACGCATCTTCAACGGCGCCAACGGCATAGCCCAGACGTCCGAGGAAGCCACCGTCTACGGCGGCGGAAACCCGGGTGACACCCAGGCCCCGACCGCTCCCGGTACCCCCAGGGCCTCCGCCGTTGCGGCCACGTCGGTGACCCTCACCTGGACCGCCGCCACCGACAACGTCGGCGTCACCGCCTACGACATCGTCCGCGTCAGCGGAAGCACCGAGACCACCGTCGCCGCGTCCACCACCAACACCACCACCGTGACCGGACTCACCGCGAACACGGCGTACACCTTCGCCGTCCACGCACGTGACGCGGCCGGGAACCGCTCGCCCCGCTCGGCCACGGTGAACGTCACCACCGCCGACGGCGGCAGCACACCCGGCACGAGCTGCTCCGTCGGCTACCGGGTGACCAACGAGTGGCCGGGCGGCTTCCAGGGCGAGATCACCGTCCGCAACACGGGCACCTCGGCGATCAGCGGCTGGAAGCTGGTCTTCGCCTTCGCCGACGGCCAGACCGTCTCCAACATGTGGGGCGGAACACCGACCCAGAGCGGTGCCACGGTGAGCGTCGCCAACGCCTCGTACACCGCCACCATCCCCGCGAGCGGCTCGGTCACCGTCGGCTTCACCGCCAACAAGGGTGCCGTGAACGCGGCCCCGACCGCATTCACCCTCAACGGCGCCACCTGCGCCACCGCCTGACAGACACTCAGCGATCGGAAGCCGCTGACCGGCAACCACTGGCCGGCGGGGTCACCGCGCCCCGTCGGCCGGGCGGGCGCCGGATGACAGTCAGGCGGTGGTGGCCGGAGCGGCCTCTTCCACGGGGGTGTCGGCCGGAGCGGCCTTGGACGTCGTGTAGAAGACGGACGACCCCTGCTTGGTGCGCTGGACCTGGCCCTTGGCGACGAGTCCTTCCACTGTCGTGCGGACGACCTTGGGCTTGATCTCGCGCTCGGGGTGGGCCTCCGCCAGCGCGGTGGCGACCTCCGCGGACGAACGCGGCTCGGACTGCCGGCCGAGGTGCTCACGAATGAGCTCGACCAGGGTGGGCTTCACCGCGGCCGGCTTCGAGGCGTCGGCCTTGGCCGCATCGGTCTTGACCGCGGCGGACTTGGCGGCGGGCTTGGCCGCGGGCTTCGAAACGGCGGACTTCGAGGCCGACTTGGCGGTGGCCGTCGAGGTGGCCTTCGCGCCGGTGGGCCTGGCGATCGACTTCGGCGCGGACTTCGGGGCCGCCTTCGTGGCGGTGGCCTTCTTCCGGCCGCCCGCCGTGGCCTGCCGCGGTACCGAAGGCGCGGACGCCGAGCCGCCCTTGGTGTCACCACCCAATGCCCGCTGCAGTTCCGCCAGCAGGGTCTGGTCGTGCTCCAGTGCACTCAACTGCTCCTGCAGCGCCGCCACTTCGGCGCTGATACGTTCCTGCTCCTTGGTGTTGCGTTCGAGGTCCGCAGACACCTGGGCGGCGTACTGGGTCTTGAGCTCCGTGGCGGCCGATTCGACTTCGGACATGGCAGTTACCTTTCCTCGTCATCGTGTGGTGCTGGGGCCGGATGCTACTCGCATCATCAGGCCATGATCCCGGAGTTGTCAGCACCGTCCTTGCCGTCACATGGCCCCTGACATGCCGCTGTGGGCCGCAAAGACGCAGGCGGCGAGGTGTGCGAGAGACACCTGACCACTCGCGTGAAGCCATGTCTCGAATTCAACCTTCAAGGTGACTGTACGAACTGCCCGACCGGTTCTGCCGGCCTCTTGCCGAGGTCGACGCGGTCGGCGCGGTCGTCGGACGCGAGGGGCGGACGCAGTGGTCGGCGGGGCACCCGATCCGCACCTCTTTCGTTACGGCCGACACCCTTGACAGGCTGCGTACTGTTTCGCGACGTTTGAGCCTCGCGAATACTCCGGTCGAGTCGCAGGCCGGGGAACGTGCGCTTCGTCGGCGTGCACGGGGAGTCGGCCGAGGAAGCGCAGGGACGCGGACGCCGCGTCCAAGGGGGAAATGGGGGGCGATCGTCCATGCGGTCAATCAGTGAGGTGGACATAGACATCCACAGACCCGAGTCGCTGAGCGATGCCCTGCGCCGGGACTGGCATCGAGCGGCGGACGCGTCACCCGACTACGCCAACCCCTTCCTCTCACCGGAGTTCGCGGCCGGTATCGGCGCCCACCGCGGCGGCGCGCGGGTGGCGGTCCTGCGCGAGGGGGGAGAGGCCGTGGGCTTCTTCCCGTACGAGCGCAACTCCTTCGGGGTGGGGCGGGCCATCGGTCTCGGTCTGTCGGACTGTCAGGCCCTCGTGCACCGGCCCGGATTCACCTGGGACACCCGCGAACTGCTGCGTGCCTGTGGGCTGTCCGTCTTCGAGTTCGACCACCTCGTCGAGGAACAGAAGCCGTTCAGCCGCTATGTCACGGGGACGTATCCGTCACCGGTGATCGACCTCAAGGTCGGTGACGGCACCTACGCGGAGTGGCTGCGCGGCGCGTACCCCGGGCTGGCCAAGACGACGCTGAAGAAGGAGCGCCGCCTGGGGCGCGATCTGGGCGAGATGCGGTTCGTCTTCGACGAGCGCGATCCCGCGATGCTGCGCACGCTCATGCGGTGGAAGTCCGCCCAGTACCGCAGGACGTCACGGATGGACCGGTTCGCGCGGCCCTGGATCGTGAGCGCGGTGGATCACCTGTTCCACGTCCGTGAGGAGCACTTCACCGGCATCCTCTCCGTGGTGTACGCGGGCGACCGGCCGGTGGCCGCACATTTCGGCCCGAGATCGCGCACGGTGTTCGCGGCCTGGTTCACCGCGTACGACCCCGAACTGCGCTACTACTCACCCGGCTTGGTCATGCACCTCAGGATGGCGGAGGCGGCGGGCCGGCGGGGCGTACGGATCCTGGATCTGGGCCGGGGCGACAAGGAGTACAAGGACTGGCTCAAGACCCGGGAACTGCGTGTGGGGGAGGGCTTCGCGAGCCGTCGCCACCCGGTGGCGGCGGCACACCGGCTGTGGCGCAGACCGGTGCGCGGCCTGCGCAACACGGTTCTGGCCCATCCCGGACTCAAGGATCCCGCGGACCGGCTGCTGAAGACGGTCGGCGCCCTGCGCACCTCCGGCAGCACGGGCGTGGGCAGGGCGGCCTCGCGAGAGCGCTGACAGCGCCCGGGGCCCACCCCGCTCGTCAGAGGCGGGTGTCCTCCGATTCCCCGAGGGAGCTGTCGGGCTTGCCCAGCGACCATCCGGAGACATCGGTGAGCCGACCCCGCCACAGGGGCATCACGACGGGGCCGCCCGCCCCGGCGACACTGGTGGCGTCACGCAGATGGATCCACTGCGGCAGCCGCTGCGGGGCGGGGCGCCCCTGCTTGTCGGCGACCGCCTCGTCCACCTGCTCCGGGAAGCGCTCCAGCAGCTGCGCGCCGGGTCCGTCGATGCCGCGCAGGCTGTGCGCCCAGCCGGTCGTCCACGCCTTGTGCGAGATGAGGTCGCCGTAGAGGAGACCACCCCCGATGAACAAGGTGACCGGCAGAGCGGCCTGCGGGTCCTGGCCGACCAGCCGTACCAGCATCTGCAGCTGGAGATCCGGCACGGGTTCGGTCACGATCGGCGCGGCCGACTCCCGCAGCGGGTCCTGCTCGTCACTCACGACCTTGCTCGTCCTTTCCATCCCGTCACATGTGTCGGTCCTGAATCGGCCGTCACGCGGCGAGGAGTCCCGCGCGCAGCCGACCGAGCGTGCGCGTCAGCAGGCGGGAGATGTGCATCTGGGAGAGATTCAGTTCACGGCCGATCTCCGCCTGTGTCATCTCCTGGCCGAAACGCATCTCGATGATGGTCCGCTCACGGTCGTCGAGCTCCTGGAGGAGGGGCGCGAGCGTGTGCAGGTCCTCGAACAGGTCCATCGCCGGGTCTTCCTCGCCCAGGGTGTCCGCGTACTTCGGCCCGCCGTCGCTGGAGTCGTCGTCGCCACCGGGGGTGTCGATGGAGCCGGCGACATAACCGTTGGCGGCCACCAGACCCTCGATGACCTCTTCCTCGCTCAGGTCCAGATGAGTGGCGAGTTCCTTGACCGTCGGCGGGCGGTTCAGTGTGGCGGCGAGGGCTTCCTTGCTCTTGGCGAGCGAGACCCGCAGCTCCTGCAGACGCCGCGGGACGTGCACGGCCCAGGTGGTGTCCCGGAAGAAGCGCTTGATCTCGCCGACGATGTAGGGGATCGCGAAGGAGGTGAACTCGACCTCGCGCGACAGGTCGAAGCGGTCGATGGCCTTGATCAGGCCGATCGTGCCGACCTGGATGACGTCCTCCATGTCACCGCTGCCCCGGTTGCGGAACCGGCGGGCCGCGAAGCTGACCAGGGACAGGTTCATCTCGATCAGTGTGTTGCGGGCGTACTGGTATTCGCGGGTGCCTTCTTCGAGCTCCTGCAGCCGGTCGAGGAACAGCCGGGACAGTACCCGCGCGTCCTTGGGAGCGACCTTGCCCCCGTCCTCGATCCAGGGCAGGTCGCCCACGGCCTCCTGCACGCCCGTGCTGCAGTCAGATGCCTCGCGGGTGTTCACGGAGGTAGTCACGATGCCGCCTTAACTAGAAAGCAAGTCGGACGTCTCCTGCCCGGCATCCCCAAGAGCATGTGTGCTCAGGACCGATCAATTTCGGAGACGCGAAAGTCCCGTGGCGTTCGTCGCCCTCGGCTTCGAGTGCCCGGAAAGCCGGAGTACAGTCTGCTCGCCGCGCCCGTGCCGGACCGGGCTGCGTGCGTCCCCCTGTTTCCTCTGTGTGCCGGCCAGGTGATGCCATGACGAGTACTCAGGACCAGCCGGAGACGATGTCCACCCCTGCGGGGACCTGGTCGTCGCCGGAGTACGAGAAACGCGCGGAACGGATACGTCGCCGACTGGAGAGACTCATCGGCATCGCGGCGACCGAGGGCAACTCCCTCACCGCTCTGCGCAACGGCGACGCGATCTTCGCCGCGATGCTGGCGGGCATCCGGTCCGCGGAGCACACCGTGGACATGATGACCTTCGTATACTGGAAGGGCGACATCGCCCGCGACTTCGCGCAGGCGCTCGCGGAGCGGGCCAGGGACGGTGTGCGGGTACGGCTGCTGCTGGACGGGTTCGGCAGCAGGCTGATCGAGAAGGACCTGCTGTCGGCCATGGAGCAGGCCGGTGTGCAGGTGGCGTGGTTCCGCAAACCGCTCGCGCTCTCGCCGCTCAAGCAGAACCACCGCTGCCACCGCAAGGTCCTCGTCGTCGACGAGCAGACGGCGTTCACCGGCGGGGTGGGCATCGCGGAGGAATGGTGCGGCGACGCGCGCGACGAGCACGAGTGGCGCGACACCCACGTCGAACTGCGCGGGCCGGCCGTGGACGGTGTCGCCGCCGCGTTCGCCCAGAACTGGGCCGAGTGCCACGAAGAACTCTTCGACGACCGTGACCGGTTCGTCGCGCACAGTCCCGAGGGCGGGGCCGTGGTGCAGGTGGTGCGCGGCTCGGCCAGCTTCGGCTGGCAGGACATGCAGACCCTGCTCCGGGTGATGCTGGAGTCGGCCGAGGAGCGTTTCCGGCTGGCCACCGCCTACTTCTCACCGGACGCGTTCTTCGTCGACCTGCTGTGTGCCGCGGCCCGCCGGGGCGTGGAGGTGGAGATCCTGCTGCCCGGCCCGCACACGGACAAGCGCGTCTGCCAGCTGGCCGGCCAGCATCATTACGAGGAGCTCACCGCCTGCGGCGTGAAGATCTACCAGTACCAGCCGACGATGATGCACGCCAAGGTCGTCACCGTGGACCGGGTCGCCTCGCTGGTCGGCTCGACCAACTTCAACCGCCGCTCGCTCGACCACGACGAGGAGATCATGCTCGCCGTGCTCGACGAGGAGTTCACCTCGACGCTCGACAGCCACTTCGACGAGGACGTGACGGTCAGCACCCTGATCGAGAAGGGCCGCTGGAAGCGACGTTCCGTCGTGCAGCGAGCCCGAGAAGCAGCCGTCATCCCCATCCGCCGCTTCCTGTGAGCCGCCGCCCCACGACCGCCGTGTCCGCGGGCCCCTGTGGCGGACGGGCCGGCTGACCCTCACGCCGGGGGCGCACGCAAGGCTCACGGACGCGGAAGCCGTCCGAACGTGCGCCCGGGAGCGTCTGCCGGTCAACCTCCTCAGGCACTGACTCTTGCTGGGTGCAGAACCTTGCTGGATCCTCATCTTCCAAGTGGCGTTGTGCACACGGCCTGACGCCAGGTGGCTGCTGGCGAAGTGCCCGGCAGACCAGTGGCGCGGCGGTACTCGTGGGCACGACTGTGCCGGGAGGCAGCATGGTGGAGCGGGACCCGATGTATCAGCGGCGAAGGCTGCGTATTCGGCTCCGGCAAGCACGTGAGCACGCGGGCATGCGCCAGAAGGACGTGGCGGTCGCGATGGACTGGTCGCTCTCCAAACTTCTGCGTATCGAGGCCGGGACGGTCGGCATTTCCGTCAACGACCTGAAAATTCTTCTTCAGTACTACGGCATCACGGATGCGCAGGACGTCGCCTCGCTGGTGGAGATGGCGCGCGTCTCCTATCGGGAGCTCGGCTGGTGGAGTCCTTACCGGGAGGCCATCTCGGCCCAGTTCCAGGAATTCCTGGGCCACGAGTCCTCGGCGTCGCAGATACGCAACTTCGAGCCGCTCATGGTGCCCGGGCTGCTTCAGACGGAGGAGTACGCCGCCGCGGTCCTGGCCAACTACGCGGAGCCCCACTCCCAGCGGTTGCTGGAGCTGAGGAGGGAGCGACAGGAGAAGATCTTCCGCACCGGCGAGAAGGAACTGCACTTCATACTCGACGAGAACGTCATCACTCGCACGGTCGGTGACAATCGCGTCATGAGGCAGCAGCTGAGAATGCTGCAGGAAGTGATCGCGTTACCCCACGTGACCTTGCGGATCATTCCGTTCGACGCGGGTGTGTATCCCTACTGGGACCTCGCGTATGTGATCTTCGAGTTTCCCGTCCCCGACGACGGAGCCGTCCTGTACATCGAGCGGGCGAAGAATCAGACGTTCATCACCAACGAGGGACCCGGGGAGCGGGGCGTGTACTCGCCCGCGCGCTTCCTGGAGAAGTTCTGGCAGCTGGAACAGCTGGCGACGCTGGAGGACGCTCCGCGGATGGTGGACCGGGCCCTCGGCCGCTTCCGTGACGAGTCCGTATAAAGTACTCATCAACCGGTTTCGCCGAGGGCACGCTTTCAATCCTTTGCCTATTCACCGTCCGGTAGGGGGTGCTCGGTCGCGCGGCCGGTGAAGGCAGTCCATGACGCGTGTGAGAACTTCAGCGTGGAGCGGTCGGGGTCCTTGGAGTCCCTTACCCGCACGTCACCGGTGAAGGCGACTTCGACGCAATTTTCCGAACCGCTGGCCGAACTCTTGAACCATTCAAGAGGTACTGCTTCAGAGCGCACTGGCGCGACCCTCCATGCCTTGAGCAAAGTGAACAGGATCGTCCGGTCGGCATGGTGTGCAGCGCCGAACCGACCGGACGATCCAGGTTGTGCGCTGTTTATAGCAGTCGCGTACAGCACGATGGACATCGGAGTGTCTCTATCCTGTATCCGTTCGCCTGCCTGGCCGTCCCCGGTGTGTGGGCGGTGCGTGGGCGAGGGGCCCGAGGCCGCCACCGATGATCGGATACCGAACATCAGTTCCCCATTGGTGGCCGCTACTTGTCGGCTTGCCGTACGTCGCCACGACAGGTCCCGCCGGCAGGCGGCCGCCCGGCGTCAGTCGGCAAGAGATCCTTCAAAAAGACACTTGGCACATTGGAATGCATCATCCATACTGGACGGGTAATCGCTGCGCTTCTTCATGGGCAGTGCGGTCGGCCGACGGCCATCGGTCGCACCAGTGGTTGCAAGCCGTTCCACCGGACTCAGCAGAGTCGGCGGAACGGCTTCCTCCTTTTTGTCTGCAAAATATTTCTAGTGTATTCACCCTTGCGCATGCCAGAATTAATAGCGTTCATCCGACTCTCGTTGCGCGAGAGGAGGTGTGTATGCGCGACGAAATGATTGGCCTGATCAGGGAAGCCATGAGGGACTGGCACACGACTTTACGTCTCTGCCTGGTTCTGCTCGTAGTGGCCGCTACGGGGCCCCTGACGTTCTTTGCCCTGTCGGTGTTGATGGGCTAGCGATTACATCTCAAAAGGGGTGAACAACCCGTAATGGGTTCGCCTCTGCCGCGCCGTTGCCACCACTGTGGCAACGGCGCCGTCGCTGACGACGCCAGGGACGGTCAGGCGGGCTTTTCGCCGGTCCGGCAGATCTGGCGGGCGATCTCACGCAGTTTGACGTTGCGGTCCTGCGACGTCTTCTTGAGCACCTTGAACGCCGTGTCCTCGGCCAGGCCGTAGCGCTCCATCAGGATGCCCATGGCCTCGCCGATCTCGTGACGGGTCTCCATGGCGTGGCTCAGCTGCTGGTGCGTACGGGCCGCGGAGAACGCCACGGCGGCATGGGAGGCGAGGATCCAGCCGGAACGTCGAGCGGTCTCGTCGAAGTTGGCCGGCTCGCGGGAGTACAGGTTCAGGGCTCCGAGGTTGTCGTCCTCGGTGAAGAGCAGGAAACCCATCATGCTTCCCATGCCGAGCTTCCTCAGCTCGGGGGCGAAACGGGGCCACTGCTTGCTCGGCTGCCGTAGATCCTCGATGGCGTAGATCTGCTGACGGTCGGTCACCGCGTCGAAGCAGGGGCCCTCCTGCAGGTCCTGCTGGATCCGGTCCGAGCGCCGCACCAGGTCGCTCGTCGCGGCCAGGGCATGCACTTCCCCCTGGCGCACGGTGAGGATGCCGGCTTCGTCGCACCCCTTGATCAGAACCGACGCGTGCTCCACGACGCGGTCCAGGGTGCCCTGGGCGGAATCCTGCGCCAACAGGTCACGCGCCATCTCCGCCACGGCGATCGCGAACTGCTCCCATACCTCGCCCGGTACCTGCGCCATGTCATCTGCTCCCTCGATGGAGCGTCCCGGGACGGCGCTCCGTGAAGGCCCATCTTGCCATCCGTACGTCCGCGTCGCGCCGGCCCAGCTCTTCCCGGAGGGCGGGCTCGTGCGCGGTCGGCGGTGTCCTTCGGGGGTTCCAGCGGCGTTGTCCCACAAGACTTCCTGTTTCACCGGGGCGGTCTGGGGTGACCCGGAGGGGGACCGAACCCCGTGAACAACACTTTGCGACCGAAGGAGGCCCCCATGGAGGGCTGGCGTGAGCACGCAGAATGCCGCACCGTCGATCCCGATCTCTTCTTCCCCATCGGCAACACAGGCCCCGCGCTGGTGCAGATCGAGGACGCCAAGTCCGTCTGTCAGCGCTGCCCGGTGCGCGAGGAATGCCTGAACTGGGCGCTCGACACGGGGCAGAGCATCGGTGTCTGGGGCGGCAGGAGCGAGGCCGAACGGCGCACCCTGCGGCGGCGCATCCGCAGCCGTACCTCCCGGGACAACAGTGCGTAGCGTGGTCAGCGCGCAAGGTGATGTCCGTGGTGCGGAACGCACGCGGGCCTCACCGCCCGGGGTCTCGAGTTCCGGAACCGTCCCGGGTTTGAGTTCCGGAACCGGTCCGGGGCCTCGAACTCCGGACCCGTCCGGGCTCCGAGCGGCGGACTTCGGGCTCGGATCATCAGAAGTAACGGCTCGTCACCGGCGACAGGTGTCGACTCTCGCGACGGGGGCAGGCGGGACTGCTGAGGGCAGTATTCAGCGCCGTACCCCAGCGAGGTGATCAGTGAGCCTGGAGCAGGACCGAGCGTCCGGTCTCGTCGACGACGCGAGCGACGAGGTGGCGGAGCCGTCCGACGGCGAGCGCGACGCCTGGGCGCGGGTGCGGCGCGCCGCATATGGAATGCGGCACCACGAGGCGAAGATCGCGTCGGAGGAAGCCCGCAAGGCGGCCGAGGAGAGTTCGCCCGGCGGCCGGGAGGCATTGATCGCACAGGCGGAGGTCGAGGAGTGGGAGCGCATCACCGAAGCTCTCTTCGATCACGCCGGGGAGTACGACAGCGCCGACGACCCCTTCGTCCAGGGCGAGCTGGAAGGCCGCGCACACCGGGCGCCTCCTCCGCCCGACCGGCGGTGACGAGAGGCTCCGGGGAGCGGCCCGGAGCGGCTCCACCCCGCGTTGTCAGTGCCCTGAGGAACAATGCCGAGCAGCGAGAACGTTGTCGCTCCAGGCGATCCGTGATCGAACCCGTCCGTCGAAAGGCCGCCCGCACATGACGTCCATGCTCCACCGCCGTGCCGTGCCGCGAGCCGCGGACGGAGCTCCGCGGACCCTGCTGCGAGCCGTCCCGCGTACGCCGGCGCCCCTCGCCCCCGGCGGGTCCGAGGTGCTGCGTCTGATCACGGTGCAGCGCGTCCCCGTCTGCCTGACCGTGCACGCCAACGGCCGCCGCCGGTACGGCTACTGGCAGCCGGCGGTGGCCGGCTCCGGGTACGGGGGCTGTTACGTGGCCCTGCCCACGGACGAGTGCGACGCGCTGCACGCGGCGGGCCGGATCGCGCTGGGCGACCCGGTGATGGATCCGGCCAAGACGACGTACCCGGTGCGCCCGGTCGTGCGTTCCGTCGGGCGGGGCGCAGCGGCGGCGGCGGAGCTGCCCCGGCAGAGGGCCGACCTGCCGCGGCAGGCACTCACGGCCTGACATCGCGGGAGGCCGCGGCGGTTGCGGGTGCTTTTCCTCCCCGATTACGGGGCACCCGGCTCGGCGGACTGTATTTCCACCGAGGAAGGCCCGCCACACCATGCCTGAGACACAAGACGTCGTCGAACTCATCCTTGAAGATCACCGGAAGATGGAGGACCTCTTCCGGCAGATGCGCAGCGTCGAGGCGGACAGGGCGACCGCGCTGAAGGAATTCGCCGACCTCCTGATAGCCCACGCGCTCGCGGAGGAGACCAAGGTCTACCCCGCCCTCAAGCGCTACAAGGACATCGACAGCGAAGAGGTCGAGCACGGCGAGGCGGAGCACGAGGACGGCCACAAGGCGCTGCTCGCCCTCCTGGAGGTCGACGAGGTCGGCTCGGAGGACTGGGACGAGAAACTTGAGGAACTGGTGGAGGCCATCGCGCACCACACGGACGAGGAGGAGCGCACCATCCTCAACGGGGCGCGCGAGAACGTCGCCATGGAGCGCCGCGAAGAGCTCGGCGCGGAATTCCTCAAGGAGCGGGCGCACCGGCTGAGGTCCGGTTGCGGATCGGTCGACAACGTTCGCGACATCATCGAGAACTGATCCCTGCGGAACTGATTCCCGCGGGCGGGTCGACGCAGGCGTGGCGATACGGCGAGGCGATCGGCTCGATTCGGCCGACTGCGACTGCGACTGCGACTGCGACTGTGACTACGGCGACGGCGAGTGACTGAGAAGCGTGCAGGTGACCTGTGGAGGTGCCTGCCGCCGAGTGCTTTCGGTGTCCGACGACCGGCTGTACCTGTGGGTGCGGCCGGTTCGACGTGTGTGCCGGGCGGGCTGCCGGGATGTGCGCCGGCCGGTGTCGGTCGAGCCCTACCGCTGGGCGAGCGGCACCACGGCGGTGATGCGCTTGCCGCCGGTCCGCAGCTCCGAGATGGTGATGTCGCGGGCGAGACGGCAGACGATCGGCCAGCCGTGGCCGCCGGGCCCCATCGTTCCCCGCTCGCCCATGTGCCGCGCCGGCCGGGGGAACTCCTGGCTGCGGTCGCTCACCGACAGACGTACGTCCTGGTCGTCCAGCGTCACCTCGAACTTGGTGACACCGCCGCCGTGCAGCATCGCGTTGGTCGTGAGCTCCGAGGCGACGAGGAGGGCGTCGCCGATGATGTCGTCACCGCCGAGGGCCTCGCGCCGCCGGGACCGTCGCGCTTCCGCGAGCGCGTACCTCACCTCCTCGCGTACCTCCGCCGGACTGCGGGGTCCGAAGGGGGCGGGCCGAGACGGTACGGCCGTCGCGTCGGTGGGGGTCATTCGGTGCTCCCTGAGCATTTTTCTCGCTCCTCCGCCTGAAAAGGAACGGGCCCGCCGCAAGAGCGCGCGACGGGCCCTCCGCATTGGATGAGCCTCAATGCTTGAATACGTCCTTGGTCTTCTCCTTGGCCTGGCGGGCGTCACCCTTGGACTGCTCCGCCTTGCCTTCGGCGGTCAGGCGCTCGTTGCCGACGGCCTGGCCGACGGTCTTCTTGACCTTGCCCTTGGCCTGCTCGGTCTTCGCCTTCGCCTTCTCGTTCTCGGCCACTGCGGATCACGTCCTCACTGATGCTTGTCCGTCCGATCTACTGTTACGGCTGACCGGCGAGAGCCGCTCCAAACGCGGCCGTCCGAGAATTCGACGTGGTTCCTCCGAACGGCCGGATCACTCCCGTCGGGGAAAGTAGATTCCGAAATCAAGTTGCGATGATCGCGTGAAAATCGGAGGGCGCGCATAAACGATCTTCGCTGTGTGTCGTCCTGTCGCGGCGCGTCGACGAGCCGCCTGCCGACACCGGAGCGCCGGTCGTGGTGGCCCGCGCGATCGGCACGGGCGCAGCCACCCCTGTCAGGAGTACTGACAGCGCCAAGCTGGGTCTGTACATTTCTGCCGTCAGGAAAATGCACAACATGAGTCGGGCCGTGAAACCGAGCTGCAGGAGGAGCCCATGCAGAGGCGCGTTCTCGGGCTTGTCGCAGTGCTGACCACGATCGTCGCCACGGCCGGATGCGGATCGTCCGGCTCGGGGTCCGGCGATTCGTCGTCCTCGAACGGGGACGGGACCACCAAGGTCAAGGTCGGCATCATCCCGATCGTCGACGTGGCCCCGCTCTACCTGGGACAGAAGAAGGGATTCTTCGACAGCCGCGGCATCCAGCTCGACATGGTGAGTGCCCAGGGCGGCGCGGCGATCATCCCCGGTGTGGTGAGCGGCCAGTTCCAGTTCGGTTTCAGCAACACCACGTCGCTGATGGTCGCGCAGGTCAAAGGAGTCCCGGTCAAGTCCGTGGTGAACGGCGCGGCGTCCAACGGCAAGGTCGGGGGTGACGTCACCGGTGTGGGCGTCAGCAAGGACAGCCCGATCAAGTCGGCCGAGGACCTCGCCGGACACACGGTCGCGGTGAACACCCTGCAGAACATCGGGGACACCACGGTGCGCGAGTCGGTCCGCGCCGCCGGCGGCGACCCGTCCGAGGTCGAGTTCGTGGAGATCCCGTTCGACCAGATGCCGGCCGCACTGGACGACGGGCGCGTGGACGCCGCCTGGATGGGTGAGCCCGCGATGACCATCGCCAAGGCGAAGGGCGCCCGCGTCGTGGCGTCACCGTTCGCCGAGACGGACCCGAAGCTCACCGTGGCCACGTACTTCACCTCCGCCCAGTTGGCGAAGCAGAAGCCCGGCCTGGTGAAGAAGTTCACCGAGGCGATGACCGAGTCTCTCCAGTACGCCACCGACCACCCCGACGAGGCACGCCAGGTCCTGACGACGTACACCAAGATCGGCGGTGATGTCCTGGAGAAGCTCACCCTGCCGAACTGGCCGCCGGACGTCGACATGGCCTCCCTGGAGAAGCTGGCGTCCCTCGGTGAGCAGGACGGACTCTTCGGCGACAAGCAGCCGGATGTGGACGCCCTCTTCTCCTGAGCGGCGGGGCCTCCCGTCACTGCCTCGGGGGCTCCGCCCCCGAACTCCCGTCGGGCAGTTCCCCGCGCCCCTGAGGTCCGCGTTCCTGGAAGACGCCTCGGGGCGCGTCGGCAAGGCGTGCGGAGCCTGTGTTTCCGGTCGGGGCGGGCGATCTCACCCGTCGCGGGGGAGGCCCGCACGGCGCTGCGCGGCGATGTTGGCAGTCGTGGAGCGTGACACGGTGCCCGGGCATTCGACGCCCGGGGGCGCTCCGGCCGGAAGGGAGCACCGACCATGCGACGCTATCCCCCCATCGCCGACCACGGACTGGTCGGTGACCTCCAGACCGCCGCACTGGTCTCCTCCGACGGCACGGTCGACTGGCTGTGCGCGCCCAGGTTCGACTCGCCCAGCGTGTTCGCCTCGCTCCTCGACCACGACCGCGGTGGTCACTTCACCGTGTCCGCCGAGACGGCGCAGCCACCGGTGCAGATCTACCTTCAGGACACCGCGATCCTGGTGACGCGGTTCCTGACGGAGTCGGGCGTCGGCGAAGTGGTCGACTTCATGCCGGTGGAGCGCCCCGAGCGCGCGGTGGGCCGGCACCGGCTCGTCAGGATCCTGCGGGTGACCCGCGGCCTGGTCCGCTTCTCACTGGAGTGCAGGCCGCGCTTCGACTACGGCCGCGCCGGGCACCGCGTCGACCTCGGCGGGGACACCGTGCGCTTCGACGCCCCCGGCGCCCAGGCCGTGGTGCAGACGGTCGGCCCGGTGCGGTGGAACAGGGAAGGCGATGACATCCGCGGCGAACTGACCATGGAGGAGGGGGATTTCGCCGCCCTCGCCCTGACGGTCGGCGATGCCGACGACACTGCCGTACCGCCACTGACACCCTCGGACGTCCGGGCGCTCTTCGAGAGCACCCGGGACTTCTGGCACGCGTGGGTACGCCGCAGCAGCTACCGCGGACGCTGGCAGGACATGGTGAACAGGGCGGCCATCACCCTGAAACTGCTCACGTACGCGCCGACCGGGGCGCCCGTCGCGGCACCCACCATGGGGCTGCCCGAACAGATCGGCGGCGGCCGCAACTGGGACTACCGCTACACCTGGGTGCGGGACGGCTCGATGTCGGTCGGCGCCCTGCTGGGCCTCGGCCACATCGAGGAGGCGCACGCGTTCCGCGCCTGGCTCGGCGACCGGCTGAGGGCGGGCCGCACGGTCAGCGGCGAACCCCTGCAGATCATGTACCGCGTCGACGGCGACCCCGAACTGCCGGAGGAGACCCTCGACCACTTCGAGGGCTACCGCGGATCGGCGCCGGTGTACGCGGGCAACGGCGCCGCGGGACAGCTCCAGCTCGACATCTACGGCGAGGCGGTGTTCGCCCTGTCCCATACGGTGCAGGGCGCCGGCAACGCGCCGCCGTACGACGGCTGGCAGGCGCTGTCCGGTGTGCTGGACTGGCTGGTCAAGGCCTGGGACCGGCCCGACGAGGGGATCTGGGAGACGCGCGGCGGGCAGAAGGACTTCACCTACAGCCGTCTCATGTGCTGGGTCGCCTTCGACCGGGGCATCCGGATGGCCCGTGACTTCGCCCGGCCCGCCGACATCCCGGAGTGGACCACGGCCCGGGACAACATCCTTCGCCAGGTGATGGAGCGCGGCTGGAGCACCGAGCGCCAGTCGTTCGTCCAGAACTACGAGGACACCACCCTCGACGCGTCCCTGCTGCTCATGCCCTCCGTCGGCTTCATCTCGCCGAAGGACCCGCGCTGGCTGTCCACCCTCGAAGCGATGGAACAGGAACTCGTCTCCGACAGCCTCGTCCAGCGCTACGACCCGCAGGCGTCCCCGGACGGTCTGCGCGGCAGCGAGGGCACGTTCTCCCTGTGCAGCTTCCTGTACGTCGACGCGCTGGCGCAGGCCGGTCAGCTCGGCCCGGCCAGGTACGCCTTCGACAAGATGCTCACCTACGCCAATCCCGTGGGCCTGTTCGCGGAGGAGATCGGCTCGACGGGGGAGCAGCTCGGAAACTTCCCGCAGGCGTTCACGCACCTGGCGCTCATCACGGCCGCCCTCTCCCTCGACCAGGAGATGGACGCCCTCGGCTGAGCGCCGGGGCGGAGTTCGAGGCCACCGGAACCGGTCCGCGCCCGGGGACGCCCGCGCGACGCGCAGGTATCGGGGAACCCTGGGATGCTGGGGAGGAAGCGCTGACCGTGTGGCCTGAGAACAGTGGTGGTGAGCGCCATGGCCGGGTGCGAGACGAACGGTTCGGTACCGACGGCACCGCATGCCGATCCCCGGGGTGACCCGTTTCTGCGTACGAGGTTCGCCGTGCCCGGACGTCCGGCGATGTTCCTGCGGCGCGACCGGCTGGTACGGCATCTCGACCGGTCCCTCCTGACACCGCTGACCCTGGTCAACGGAGCCGCGGGCGCGGGCAAGACCCTGCTGGTCGCCGACTGGGCCACCGGGCGGGACGGGCCCCTCGCCTGGCTGACCAGCGAGGCGACGGACCAGCAGCCGGGAGTGTTCTGGGCCTACTTCCTCCAGGCCCTGCGCGCCTCCGGTGTGCCGAGGTCGGCCGAACTCGGCGACCCCGCCGACGTCGGCCGTGTGGACCACCCGCTCCTGGCCCGGCTGGCCGCCGAACTGAGCGCCCGGGATGCGGCCGTGACCGTGGTGATCGACCAGTACGACCGTGTCACCGACCCGGAGATCGCGGAGCAGCTGGAGTTCGTCCTGCACCACGCGGGCCGGGGCCTGCGCCTGATCCTGGTCACCCGCACCGAACCGCTGCTGCCGCTGCACCGCTACCGGGCGGCCGGCGACATGACCGAGATCAGGGACGCGGAGCTGGCCTTCACCCCGGAGGAGGCGGCCGTGCTCCTGGAGACCCACGGACTGCGTGTTCCGGTCCACGCCGCTCGCGCACTCGTGGAACGCACCCGGGGATGGGCCGCGGGCCTGCGCCTGTGTGCCCTGGCCGCGCGGGAGAGCCCGAATCCGGAGACGTATCTCAAGGAGTTCGAGGCAGGCCGCTCCACGGTCGCCGACTTCCTCCTGGCGGAAGTGCTCAAGCGGCAGACGCCCGAGGCCCAGGACCTCCTGCTGAGGGTGAGCGTCCTCGACCGTTTCAGTCCCGCCCTGGCGAACGCGCTGACGGAACGCGCCGACGCCGAACCCATCCTGGCGGGGCTGCACCGCGAGAACGCGTTCGTCGAGGACCTCGGGCACACCTGGTACCGCCTCCACCCGCTGTTCGGCGAGATCCTCCGAGCCCATCTGCGGATGCGCTCACCCGGCCTTGAGCCCGAACTCCATCGGCGGGCGGCGGCCTGGCTGCGGTGCTCCGGCTCTCTCGCCGAGACGCTGGGGCAGGGTGCCGCCGCGGGCGACTGGGACTTCACCGCCGGTGCGCTCGTCGACGACCTCGCCATCGGTGAACTGTTCACGGGCCTGCGCTCCGACGACCTGACCGCGCTGTTCGCCGGGATGGGGCCCGAGGCCACGAGCCCCGCCGCGGACCTCGTACGCGCGGCCCGGGAGCTGGCCCGGTGCGACCTGGAACACGGCCTGCCCAGCCTGCGCCGGGCGCGGCAGAGCCTGGACCGGGAGGACGGTCCGCCCGGCGGGGGAGCGGCGCAGGCCGCCGCCCGGCTGAGCTGCGCGCTGCTGGAAACACTGGCGGCACGGCTGACCGGTTCGCCGGGGCGGGCGGAGACGGCCGCGCGGGCCGCCGCGAGACTCCAGGAGGAGGTCCCCGCCCACTTCCTGGACAAGCATCCCGAGGTCACCGCCCTCCTGCAGACCCACCTGGGCTCCACACGGCTGTGGGCCGGGCGTTTCGAGGACGCGCGCGCGGCGCTGTCCACGGTGACCGACGACAGCTCCGGCACGGCCGCGACGGCGTCGGCGCGGGAGGACTGCCTGGGCCGCCTGGCCCTGATCGACTACCTGCACGGCTGGCTCGGCAGGGCGGAGCGCAGGGTTCTGGTGGCGACATCCGGGACGGAGGGGTCCGGCCTCGCGCATCCGTCCGACCCCGCGGGTCCGCCCGGCCCCGCGCATGCGTCGGGTTCGGTCGTCGGGCGGCTCGTCCTGGCAGCGGTGGCCGTCGACCGCAACGAACTCGGCCGGGCCCAGGCACTGCTCCACGAGGCGGCCCACCAGGACGGCGGGACGCGCGACCCGGTGACGGAGGCGGGCCGGGCGATCGTCACCGCGCGTCTGCTCCTGGCCCGCGGCAGACCGCGAGCCGCACTCGCGGCGGTGGAGACCGCCGTCCGCGCCGACGTCGCCTCGCCGTGGGCCCAGGGGCACACGGCCCTGATCGCCTCCGCCGCACACCTGGCCGAAGGCCGCCCCGAGACAGCCGTCAAAGTGCTGCAGACGGCCCCCGACGCCCAGGCGGCGTGCGCCGTGGGGGCTGCCCGCGCCCAGCTCGCCGCGGGCAGGCCCGACGCGGCGATCGCCCTGCTCGACGGGCTGTGCCCCGAGGACCCCACCGGCCCCGCGGTGACCGTACGGGCCATGCTGGTGAGAGCGGAGGCCGCGGACGGGGCGGGCGACCGCGCGGCCTCGCACAGACTTGTCGCGCAGGCGCTGCGGGAGGCGCGGAGCGAGCGTCTGCGGCGGCCCTTCCTCGAGGCCGGTCCGTGGATCAGGCCTTCGCTGGACATGGCGCCCCTGCGCGTTCTGGCCGCGGGCTGGCTGGCTCCCGGTTCGCCTCCGCCGACCGGGCCGGCCCGGTCGGCGGAGGGCCGGCCTCCGCCGCTGGTCGTCGAGCCGCTGAGCGGACGCGAGCGCGATGTGCTCCGGCGGCTGGCCCAGATGATGTCGACGGAGGAGATCGCCGCCGACCTGTACGTGTCGGTGAACACGGTCAAGACCCACCTCAAGAGCGTCTACCGGAAACTGGCGGTGAACCGGCGCAGCGACGCGGTCCGCCGCGCGCGCGAACTGCGGTTGCTGTGACCACGGCCCGAGTACGGCACAACCGTGGCCGGCCGGGATCGCCCAGGTCGTGCGAGCCAAGGGTCGCCCATGACGGGTGAGGCGCCGTGCGGTCTCTTCGCGTGCCATGGGACAGGACGGCCGGTACGGCCGACCCGCCGGAGCGACTCCTTCCGCTGCTCCATGCGACGCGATGCGGTGCGGCGCGCCCGGTTCGGCGTGCTCGGCCCGGTGTGCCGAGCCCGAAGGGAGATCGAGATGTCCGAAACCGGGCATGCCACCCCCAGGGCGGCGCGCAACGCGGAGCGAAGGGCCCGGGCCGACTGCACCGGTGGCGTCTACGGATCCATGCTCGCCGCCTCCGTGATCATCGGAGCCGGCACACTCGGCTCGTTCCCCCGTCTGGAACTGGTGCTGCTGTTGCTGCTCACCGGAGTGGCGTTCTGGATCGCGCACGTCCACGCCCAGGTGTTCGGCGCGCGGCTGATGCAGCAGAGCCCGGACCGGCGGGCCGTTCTGAGCGCGTGCCGCGACGAGTGGCCGATCGTCAAGGCGGCCGTCCCGCCCGCGATCGTCGTGGCCGTCAGTCCCTTGCTGGGCCTGGGCATGGAGAGCACCCTGTGGCTGGCGCTCGCCGTCGCCGTGGCCGGTCAGGTGGGCTGGTCGACAGCCGCGGCACGACGGGGCGGCGCCTCCCGGCGTCTGATGGCCGTCACCGCCGCGGTGAATCTGCTGCTCGGCCTGCTGATCATCTCGTTCAAGCTCTTCGTGACGCACTGACAAGCACTGCGTGACGCACCGACGCACCGCCGCAGGCGTTGGCGCACCGACGCACCGCCGCATGTGCTGACGCCCCGCCGCGCACGCCGACGGATCGTCGTTTCACCTCTCCGGGGTGAGGCCGGGTGGCACGGTGAGACGCAGGATCGTGAAGAAGGGCGAGTGAGGAGGGGCGCGGCCCGCCTGTCCCAGGTCATCGGGAGAAGCAGCTCATGCGCTACGAGATCCGAGTCGACGGAAACATGTCGGAGACGATGGTCGGTTCCTTCCCGGAGCTGGACCACGTGGTGATGTCCGGTCAGACCGTCCTGTTCGGGCCCGTGATCGACGAGGCCCACCTGTTCGGACTGCTGGCCCGCTGCCGGTCGCTGGGTCTCCGGGTCCTGGAGATGCGCCAGCTCCCCGAGTGACGCCGCGCGCCGGCCTGTGCGGGTGTGCCCTCAGTGCCGGCCTGTGCGTGGGTGCCCCAGGACTGTCCTCAGAGACTCTCGGCGCGGACCCTGCCGGCGCGGACGGCGGCGCCCAGCGTCTCGAAGTCCCGCTCGTTCTGGTCGGCGTAGGCCTGCGCGAATCCGGTGAGCGCCCGGTCGAAGCGGTCGCTCCCGCCCAGATAGGCGGCGATGGCCACGGGGTCGCCGGACCGGGCGTGCGCCCGCGCCAGACACGCGCCGCACAGCTGCCCGAACAGACGGAGAAGCCCGGGGCCCATGGTCTCCGGCTGGGCGATGCCCTTCCAGTCCCGCAGCTGTCGTACGTAGAAGTCCCGGCCCCGGCCGTCGAGACCGACGACGTTGGTCCAGCCGAGGAAGATGTCACTGGTCGTCTGGATGAGCCGCTGGCCCGCCACCACACGGCAACCCTGGTTGTCGAAGTGGTTGCCGTTCGTGTGCGCGGCGAGGACCGACTCCTGTGCCTCCTTGGCCTGCAGCAGCAGGGGATCCCCGTCGTCCCTGCCGAGCAGCAGCAGGATCCAGCAGCGCGTTCCGACACTGCCGACGCCCACCACCTTCCGGGCCATGTCCACGAGCCGGTAGTGGCGCAGCAGGTGCCGGCGCTCGGAGGACAGGGTCCGCGCGTACCCGTCCACGACGGTCCGCAGCTCCTTCTCCTCGTCGGCCTCGGAGGAGTCCGTGAGCAGGTCCCGGAGCGGAGTGATCAGCGGGGGGTCCGGTGTGATCCGCCTGCCCTCGGCCGTGACCCGGGTGAGCTTCTCGAACGCCTGGAGGTGGGTTCGCGTCTTGGCCCGGGCGGTCGCGTCGGCGGTACGGCGCCTGGCCCGCTTGTCCATCGAGGAGGCCAGCAGCTCCCGCATCCGGTCGACGTCGTCCTGCGCGTACCAGATGTCGAGCGTGGGCAGGCCGGCGAACTCCCGCATCCGCCGCCGGTAGGCCTGCACACAGGCCTGGACCACGCGGTTCTGCTTCTTGACGGAGAATCCGTTGGCCCGGGCGGCGATCGCGAAGCTGGCCGCCAGCCGTTTGACGTCCCATTCGAACGGCCCCGCCAGGGTCTCGTCGAAGTCGTTGATGTCGAAGACCAGATGACGCTCCGGCGAGGCCAGCAGCCGGAAGTTGAGCAGATGCGCGTCCCCGCAGAGCTGCACGGTCAGGCCGGAGTTCGGGACGGGCCCGAGGTCCGTGGCCATGATCGACGCGGCGCCCCGGTAGAAGCGGAACGGGGACTCCAGCATGCGTCCGTAGCGGATCGGCACCAACTCGGTCAGCCGGGACTGCGACTGACGCTCTATCACCTCGACCGGGTCGGGCCGCTCCTGCTCCGCCTCGAACCAGCCGTGGCACGAACGGGAGGCGCGTTTACGGGCGCTCCTGCCGTACGCCGCCCTCTCGGCCGGTGACAGGGAGGGCGTGAACGCGATCGGTACGGCCATGGCGTGAACCTCCTGAACCGCTGTCCCCGTGCGGAGAAGCACCGCCTCTTCCGCACAGCTCCTGTCACGCGCACCTGGACCGAGCACTCGTGCCGTCCGTTCCGCCGCACGCCGGCGCACGTCTGTGCCCCCCACCTCACCGCCCCCACGACGGGGCGGGCTCACCCGCCGGGGGTGATCCCGCAGCCGACGGCGAGCGCGACGCTGGCGGTCGAGGTCACCACACACCGCCCTGTCGGCGGTCCGCCCGCGGTGCCGTTCGACCGCGCCGGCCGCGTCGACCGCGCGAGGAGGAGCCATGACCGTGTCACCTGACCCGGCACCGCGTTCAGGACCGGCCCACCGCTCCGGCGGGGCGGCCCCGGGGGCGTCGGGCGATCCGGCGGAACTGCTGGCGAAGCTCGGGCACTCCTGGACCTGGATCCTCGGCTCGGCGGTGGCCACGCTCGTGCCGGGCATCCTCGTGCTGGTCTGGCCGGACGAGACGCTGCACGTCCTCGCGGTCCTGATCGGCCTGTACCTGTTGGTGACCGGGGGCTTCCGGTTCGTCGCGTCCTTCGCCAGCGACGACCTGGGCGAACGGCTGCCCGGACTGCTCCTCGCGGTGCTGTACGTCCTGGCAGGGGTGCTCTGCCTGCGGAACCCGCTGCAGACGATCGCCGCGCTCTCGCTGATCGTCGGGGTCGTCTGGCTGGTGTCCGGGATCCTCACCCTCTACACGGCCATCGGCGCCAAGGACCTGCCCCACCGCGGCTTCCTGCTCGGAGCCGCGGTGATCGGCATCCTCGCCGGGATCGTGGTGCTGGCACTGCCCACCGAGTCGGCCCGGGCGCTGACCAGGCTGCTCGGCCTGTGGCTCGTCCTGCTCGGCCTGGTCGAGGTGGCGATCGCCTTCGCCTGGCGGGCCGCGCTCGGCAGGACGCGCGTCGCGAGCGCGCGTGCACCGGCCGGCCCGACCGAGCCGGCCGGCCCCGCGAACCCCGCAGGCCCCGCCGGGACCGGCTGACACCTGCCTGCCTCCCCTCGGCGCCGGGCCGCCACAGCCCCCGTAACCCGTCGGCGGTACGCCGCTGCCGCGGGCACACACCTCCGAGGAGGAGCCATGGTCCCGGACAGCGGTGCCGTACCGTCCCACTCCGGCGGAGCCACCGACGCCGGTCGTCTCCTGAGCGCCGAGGAACACGCGGAGTACGAGCGGCTGCGCGGGGCCGCCACCCTGCGCCACCGGCGGGTGCGCCGGCTGGGCGCCACGATCCTCCTCCTGGCGGCGCTCCTGCTCGCACCCCTGGCGGTCGTCGCGGCCTGGGTGCACGACACCGTGTCCGACACCGACCGGTACGTAGCGACGGTCGCGCCCCTGGCCTCGGATCCCGCGGTGCAGAAGCTGGTGACCGACCGGCTGACCGACCGCGTGGTGGAGCAGGTGGACGTCGAGGCGGTGACGGCCTCGCTCACCAAGGTGCTCGCGGACTCCGGCGCACCGCCGCGCGTGGTGGCCGGTTCCGAGGCCCTGACCGGCCCGCTGACCTCCGCCGTACGGACCGTCGTACGGCGCAACGTCGACCGGGTGGTCACGAGCGACCTCTTCCAGCAGGCGTGGGAAGGGTCGAACCGACGGGCGCACGCCGCCGTGCTGAGCATGCTCACGGGGGAGCGGCAGGGCGCCCTCCGCGCCTCGGGGGACGCCATCGAGCTGGACATCGGATCCGTGGTCGACCAGGTGCGCCAACGCCTCGTCGACCAGGGCTTCGAGCGGGCCGCCGCCATCCCGGACAGCGACCGGACCGTGACCCTGTTCCGGACCGCGGAGCTGAACAGGGCGCAGGGCACGATGCGGGTGCTGGACATCGTCGGTACATGGCTGCCCGTGCTCACCGTCGCCCTCGCGGCCCTGGCGGTGTGGACCGCTCCCAAACACCGGTCGATGCTGCTGATCACGGCTCTCGGCATCGGCCTGATGATGGTGGTGCTGCTCATCGCGCTGGCGGCCATGCGCCGGGTGTACCTGGACACGGTCCCGGCCGCCACGCTGCCTCCGGACGCCGCCGCGGCGATCTTCGACACCTTCGTACGCTTCCTGCGCGACAGCACGCGCACGCTTCTCGTCGTCGCCCTGATCACCGCACTGGCCGCGTATCTGTACGGCCCGGGGCGGGCGGCCGTCGGTGTGCGGAACGCGGCCCGGCGCGGCGCGGGTGCGGCCGGCGGCGCGCTGAGCCGGGCGGGCATGCGCGTCGGCCCCGTGGGACGCGGGCTGGCCGCCCGCCGGACGTGGGCCACCGGCGTCGTGATCGGCGCGGGCGCCCTGGCCCTGGTGCTCTGGAACCACCCGACGGTCGGAGCGGTGGCGCTCGTCCTCGTCCTTGTGCTGGCTGCGCTGGCCGCGGTGGCGGTACTCGTCGCCGTCGCGGCCGCCGATCCACCCCCGGACGGTGCTCTCACCCGCTCCGGGTGAGGTCACCGGGTCTTTGTCCGGGGCACGCTGAAAACGGTGGAAAAAGGCTGGGCGAACGCCCAGGACGGAGGAAAGACATGTACCTCGCCTACGACTATCCGCTCATGAGCGTCTTCTGGTCCATGCTGGTCTTCTTCCTGTGGATCATGTGGTTCGTCCTGCTGTTCCGGATCATCGTCGACATCTTCCGGGACGACGACATGAGCGGCTGGGGCAAGGCCGGCTGGCTGGTGTTCGTGACTTTCCTGCCGTTCCTCGGCGTCTTCGTCTACGTGATCGCGCGGGGCAAGAACATGGGCCACCGGGAGGTGGCGCAGGCGCGCGCACAGCACGAGGCCTTCGAGTCGTACGTCCGGGAGACGGCCCGGGGCGCGGACCGGACGAGCAGTGTCGACGAACTCGCCCGGCTGTCCGAGATCAAGGCCCGCGGTGACATCACGGACGAGGAGTTCCACCGGGCGAAGGAGCTGGTGTTGAGCGGCTCCGGCGCCTCGGGACGGTCGGGCGCCACCCATTCGGCGGCCGGTCACTGACGGCATCGCACGACACTGAATCGAGGCATCGGTATGACTGCGACACACACCGGCCACACGCACACGCACTCGGCCAAGCGGCACTGGGCAGAAGGCCTGACGGTCTTCGCGGCCATCATGCTCATGATCGCGGGTGTGCTCGACATCCTCCGGGGGATCATGGCGATCGCCGAGGACGACCTCTTCGTCAACACACCCAATTACGTGTTCGAGTTCGACCTCACCTCATGGGGCTGGATCCATCTCGCGCTGGGCGTGGCGGCCGTGATCGTCAGTATCGGTCTCTTCCAGGCGTCGACATGGGCGCGGGTGTCCGGCATGGTCATCGGCGGCCTCATCATCCTCGGCAACTTCCTCTCCATGCCGTACTACCCGGTCTGGTCGATCGTGATGATCGCCTTCTCGGGCTTCATCATCTGGGCCCTGAGCGTGGTCCGTGAGGAGGACTTCGACGAAACGTTCACGACGCCGCCGCGGAACCGCTGACGCCGCGGAAGCGCTGAAGGGGACCTGGCACGGGCCGTGAACCGCACGGCCCGTGCCGGTGCGACCAGTGGAAGTGCGTGATCGGTGGAAGTGCGCGATCAGTGGAAGCGGCGGACGAAGACGTCCGACGTGCCGTTGGTGTCGCCCGGCACGATGTCGTCCGCCGTGGACTGGAACACCACGTCGCGCCCGTAGGCGCTGACCGAGTCGGTCCCGGCCGAGGCGGGCCGGTCCGAGACGACCTCGTCGGTGCCCGTCAGCAGGTCGCGCAGCGTGAGCGACGGGCCGGTCGCGTCGTTCGGGGCGTACAGCAGATAGCGGCCGGTGGGATCGATGGCCACACCCCGCACGTTCGGCACCGACTGGACGCCGCCCGAGCTCTCGTCGTGGACGTAGGTGTCGGAGCCCGAGAGATAGACGGCCTTGCCGCCGTCCTTGCTGAGCTGGACGAGTGTCGCCGCCGTGGACGGGCCCTCGATCGGGCCGGATGAGGTGTCGTCGGTCCGGTCCCACACGAAGACGTCCTCCGCCCGGCCGTCCTGGTAGGCGACGAAGCGGCCGTCGCCGCTGATGGACGGCCGGGCCGCGACGGTGTGGTCGAACACGAAGACGGTCTCCGCCGTGTCGGTGAGCCAGTCCCGTACCTCGATGCGCTGTCCGGACGGCGGCCGGCCGAAGGTGGCGACCTGGGCGATGTAACGGCCGTCCGTGCTCAGCGACGGCTGGCTGCAGCTGAGGCCGGGGCAGTTGATGCCGATCGTGCCTTCCGAGCTCAGCTGGGACAGGAATGTCCTGGTGTCTCGCTGGATCAGCCCCCAGTGGGCGACGTACTGCCCGTCACCGCTGATCACCGGGCGCTGTATCGGGGGAGCGCTGGTGCTCATCCGCGCGGTCAGGCTCGTCCGTCGGTCGCGGACGTACACCTTTTCGTAGGTCGGCGTGTGGCCGGACGCGAGGTTCGTCGCCGACGACGAGAAGGCGACGTGCCGGCCGTCGGCCGTGATCGTGGCACCGACGGAGTCGCCGTCGCCCTGGGTGCCGTCGGTCGCGACGCTGATCCGCTCGACCCCGGCTCCGCCGTCGCTCGCGACGCCCGCCGAGGTCATGGCGTCGGCCGAAGCGGCTCCGGGCAGCCCCGCCGTGACCGCGCAGACCACGGCCGTGGCGGTCGCGGCTGCCCGTACCCGTCTTGTGGCGCGCCGGTTCGTATTTCCCATCAGATTCCCCCCAGGACGACAGGACGCGGTCCTTCCTCCGGCTCCCCGCCGGAGGACCACAAGAATGCAACCGTGCCGGTGTCGTGGGGTCAATGCGGCACATGGCGTATGAAGGGGTCTTTTTTCGGTCATGTGAGAGCCGTCGCGCCCGGACGGCCCATGAGGACTTGTGCGGGGCAGTGGGAGCGATGTGACGCGGGCTCAGCCCGAGGTGCCCGGGAGGACGAAGCCGTTCTCGTACGCGAACACCACCGCTTGGGCGCGGTCACGCAGATGGAGCTTGGCGAACATGCTGCCGATGTGGCTCTTCACCGTCGCCTCGGTCACGACCAGGTGCGCGGCGATCTCCGGGTTCGACAGGCCCCTGGCCACCAGGAGGAGGATCTCCTGTTCCCGGGGGGTGAGACCGGTCAGCAGTTTGGCCCGGGGCCGGAGCGGTCCGGTGCGGGTGGCGTAGTCCTCGATCAGCCTGCGGGTGATCGACGGCGACAGCAGGGCCTCGCCTGCGTGCACGACGCGGATCGCCTCCAGCAGGCGCTCGCGTGAGGCGTCCTTGAGGAGGAAGCCCGACGCGCCCGCCCGGAGCGCGCCGAAGACGTATTCGTCCAGGTCGTAGGTGGTGAGGACCAGGACCCGGGTCGAGGTTCCGGAGGCGGTCAGCCGGGAGGTGGCCTCGACGCCGTCCATGCGCGGCATGCGGATGTCCATCAGGACCACGTCGGGGCGCAGCGCGGCGGCCTGGGTGAGCGCCTCGTGGCCGTCGGCGGCCTCGCCGACGACCTCAAGGTCGTTCTGGGTCTGCAGGAAGAGCCGGAAGCCGGTGCGGATCAGTTCCTGGTCGTCGACGATCAGAAGACGGATGGTCATGCCGCGTCCTCGACGGGGAACCGGGCGGTCACCAGGAATCCGCGGTCGGTACGGCGGGCGTCCAGAGTGCCGCCCGCCACCGCCGCGCGCTCCCGCATTCCGAGGATGCCGTGTCCGACGGGAGACGGGACCGGATCGTTCCTGCCACTGCCACTGCCACTGCCACCGTCGCTGCCGCTGCCGTCGTCCTCGACCGTGACGTCCAGCCGCGTCCGCCCGTAGTCGAGCGTCACCGTGACCTGGATGGGGTCGGTGTGTTTGAGCACGTTGGTCAGCGCCTCCTCCACGATGCGGTAGACCGACAGCTCCAGGCCGCCGGCCAGTGGCCGGGCCTGGCCCGTGAGCTCCAGCCGTACCGGCATTCCGGCTGTCCGGTATCCGGAGACCAGTCCGGCGAGCTGGTCGAGCGACGGCTGCGGTCGCCACTGCGCGCCGTTGTCCGACGTGCGCAGCAGGCCGAGGATCCGGCGCAGCTCGGCCAGGCTCTGCTCCGCGCTGGCCTCGACCCTTTCCAGTGTCTCAGCCGCGACCTGGGGCTCGGTCGGCAGGACGTCCCGGGCGCCGCGCACGCCGATCAGCATGACGGTGACCGAATGGGCGACGATGTCGTGGAGTTCGCGGGCGATCGACGTGCGTTCCCGCTGTGCCGCGATCTCGTCGAGCTGCTCGCGCTCACGTTCAAGAGTGGCCGCGCGGTCCTCCAGCGCCCAGATGTAGCGCCGCCGGGTCTGCAGGTACGAGCCGATGGCCCACGCGCCGATCGAGACGGGCAGCGAGCAGATGCTCGCCAGAAGCAGGAACAGTGCTGTCGGGACCAGCGCCGCCACCGAGACCCTTCGGTCACGCAGGTCGGCCAGCGAGGCGAGGGCGACCACGACGGGCGCCCCGCCCGGCGAGCAGCCCAGCGCCACGAGCACCGCGGCCCCCGCACAGGCCGCGACGAGCACCGCCAGGGGCGCCCGGCGGCGGACGAGCAGGACGGAGCCGACCAGCACCGTCACCACGACCGGGATCACGCCGGCCGGGATCTCGCCGACCCGGACCACACCGACCGGGGGTTCGCCGTCGAAGAGCTGCCCCAGCTCCACGCCGGTCGTGATCACCGCCAGCGCGAGGTCGAACAGCGCCGAGCGGCGCGCGACCAGCAGGTCGTACGCCGCCCGGGCCCGCCGAAGAAGCCGGTTCACGCCAGATCGCGCCGTCGCTCGACGACGACCGCGACCAGCGTGACCGCGACCGTCCACGCGGCCAGTACCCATCCGGCGTCGACCACCGACAGGGTCGTGTGGTGCGTCATCCGGCTCAGGATCCCGGCCGCGCCGAACGGTGTGAGGTTGGTCCCCGCCTCCGAGACGTCGGACAGCAGGGGGACCACGGCGAAGTTCACGATCAGCAGGACGACCACTCCCAGGACCGGGCTACGGATCAGGGCGCCGAGCGCGGCACCCATGATCGCGGACAGGACGAACGCCACGAGGTTGCCCGCCACGACGGCACCGACGTCTCCCGAGGTGAGACCGGGGCCCGGCTGGTCGCTCAGCAGCGGCAGCGCGAGCCCGACCGACACCAGGCTCGTCAGCGTGCCGAGCAGGAGCCCGGTCAGCGCGTAGGCGGCAATTCTCGCCGACAGCACGACCCCCCGGTCACGGCGGCCCACAAGAGCCGCCGGAGCTGCCGTCCGGTGCCGGTACTCCCCGGCCGCGCCGACCAGTCCCCAGAGCAGCAGCAGGATCGGTAACCCCGACAGAGCCTCCTCCTTCTCGGGCACCTCGTCCAGCGTGCCCGACGCCACCGCGACCGCCAGAACGTTGACGACCGTGAACGCGACCCCGCCCACCGCGAAGCCCAGCACGGTCCTGGTGGTCACGGTCTTGATCAGCTCACCTCGCACCAGATGACTCAACGGTCCGCCCCTCCCGTGAGACCGAAGAACACGTCCTCCAGCGACGCGGTCCGCCGGCCGATCTCCTCCAGCAGGACGTCGTCGCGGTGGGCCAGCCGCGCGACCTCCGTGACGTCGAGCCCCTCGACCAGCAGTCCGCCTCCGCCGTCGGGCTCTGCGGAGCCACCGGCCGCGACCACCAGCCCCGACAGGCGCTCGGTCTCGGCGGTGCGCACCACGACCACGCTCTCCGCGGACCGTTCGAGATCCCGGATCGCACCTTCGTGGACCAGCCGGCCCCGGTCGATGATGATCACGTCGTCGACGGTCCGGGCCGCCTCGCCCAGCATGTGGCTGGACAGCAGGACCGTGCCACCGTTCGCGGCGCGTTCCCGCAGCAGCGTGCGCAACCAGCGGATGCCCTGCGGGTCCAGGCCGTTCACCGGCTCGTCGAGCACCAGGATCTCCGGATCGCCCAGCAGCGCCGCGGCGAGCCCGAGCCGCTGCCGCATGCCCATCGAGTACTTCCCGACCCTGAGCCGGGCCGCCTCCGCCAGGCTGACGAGCTCCAGGACCTCACCGACCCGGCGGCGGGGCAGTCCGGCCAGCGCGGCCAGCGACCGCAGGTGCGCACGGCCGGTCCGGCCGGGATGGGCCCCGCAGGGCTCGATGTGCACACCGAGCAGCCGGGCGTCGGGCCTGATCCTCGTGACCGGCGTACCCCGTACGAACGCCCGGCCCGCGGTCGGCCGCGCCAGTCCGACGACCGCTTTGAGCGCGGTGGTCTTGCCCGCCCCGTTCGGGCCGAAGAACCCCGTCACCCGCCCGGACCCGACCGTGAACGACAGGTCGTCGACCGCGGTTCTGCGGCCGTAACGCTTGGTCAGCCCCTGCACCCTGATGACCGCCGGGTCCCGGGCGAATGTGCGTGAAGAAGTCATACCCGCAGCTTCGGACGCGATGATCTCCCGGTCATCGGCCCACGGTCGAGACCCGAACTCCGACCAGGGGAGGAGAGAGATCTCCACCCGAGGGCGACGGGCGGGGGGCCAGGACCGGAGTCCGTGCGCCGATACAACGTACCGTACACTGACACGCATGCCTCGGAACTCCCCGTCTCTGGACCGCGCGACGCCCGACCGGATCGCCGGGACCGCCCTGCGGCTGGTCGACGAGGCCGGCCCCGAATCGCTGACCTTCCGCGCGCTGGCCGCCCGGCTGGGCATCTCCCTCGCCTCCCTCCAGCGCCGCTGCACCGACCTGGCCGGACTGCTGGACCTGTGCACCGACCACCTGGCCGCCCGGCTGCCGGAGATCGAGCCGGGCACCGGCTGGGCCGAGGCCACCGAGACGCGGTTCACCGCTCTGTACCGGCTGCTGTCGGCGCACCCCGGCCTGGTCGCGCTGCGGGGCGCCCGCCCCTGGCTCGGCCCGCATCTGCTGGCCCGCCTCGTCGAGCCGCAGCTCGCCGACAGCCTCGCGGCCGGGATGACCCCCGAGGAGGCGATCACCGTCTACCGGCGGATCTACCTGCTCACCCTCGGCAGCGCGAGCTTCGTGGACCACCGCGACCCCCGCGCCACACAGACGGTCACCCGCACCGCACTGGCCTCGCTCGACCCGGCGGACTACCCGGCCCTGACCGGCAACGTGGCGGCGATCCTGCCCGTGCTGACCGACCACGAGGTCTACTACGGGGCCCTGCGCCAGCTCGTCACCGCCGCGGACCCGGCGCGTACGGCCACCGGCGACGGCCCGCTGTGAGCGCGGCCCGGGCCCGACGGACCGCCGCCCCCGCACCCCATTCGACAGAAAGTCAGGACCCACGGCATGAGCAACGACACCACCGCCGCGCGTGCGTTCAGCAGCGACAACGCGGCCGGCGCCTCCCCGGAGATGGTCGAGGCGGTGGTCCGGGCCGCCGCGGGACCGGCCTCGCCCTACGGGTCGGACAGCATCACGGCCGGCGTGCGCGGCAGACTGTCCGAGATCTTCGAGCGCGACGTCGACCTGCTGATCGTCTCCACGGGTTCCGCGGCGAACGCCCTGAGCCTGGCCGCGCTCACCCCGCCCTGGGGCAGCGTCCTGTGCCACCGCGACAGCCACATCAACAACGACGAGTGCGGGGCGCCGGAGTTCTACACCGCGGGCGCGAAGGTCGTCCCGCTCGGTGGCGACGACGCCAAGATCGACGCGGACGAACTCCGCGCGGCCGTCCGGAACAAGACCGGGGACGTGCACAGCGTCCAGCCCTCCGTGGTGAGCCTCACCCAGGCCACCGAGACCGGCTCCGTCTACTCCCTCGACGAACTCCGCACCCTCGGCTCCGTCATCAAGGAGCCGGGCCTGCGCTTCCACATGGACGGCGCGCGCTTCGCCGGAGCCGTCGCGGCCCTCGACGCCACCCCCGCCGAGCTGACCTGGCGGGCCGGTGTCGACCTGCTGTCGTTCGGAGCCACCAAGAACGGCACGATGACGGCCGAGGCGATCGTCGTCTTCGACCGCTCCCTCACCCCCGAACTCGGCTTCCGCGCCAAACGGGCCGGCCAGCTCGCCTCCAAGATGCGCTTTCACGCCGCCCAGCTCGACGCGTACCTGACGGACGACCTGTGGCTGCGCAACGCGACCCATGCCAACGCCATGGCCGCCCGGCTCCAGGACGGCCTCAAGGCCATACCGGAGGTCGACCTCCTCGGTGCCGCGGAGGCCAACATCCTCTTCTGCCGACTGCCCCAGGAGGTCACCCAGGGACTGCTGTCCGACGGCTACGCCTTCTACCACGACCGCTGGGCGCCCGGCGTCGCCCGCTTCGTCACCTCCTTCGCGACGGACCCGCGGGCCATCGACGACCTGCTCCGCGACATCCGTCGGCACGCCGCCTGACCGAGGCCGGAAGTCCTCAGTCACCGCGGTGGCGCCAGTACCAGAAGCCGGCGGCCACGAAGGCGCAGAAGAAGGCGACGGGCAGGATCAGCCCGGGAATGCGGGCCGCGCTCACGGAGTCGACTCCGAGGGAGCGCGGCCCGGTACGTTGCTGGGTGCCATGGGTGTCCGACTCCGCTGTGCTGTGGGCGCTGTGCGGCGTACCGCGTGCCGGGATAACGGGCGTCCGAACCATGATGACGGGAACGACCGCGAACCGGTCCGCTCCCGTACATGGCTGAACTCATGTGCGATCATCTCCCGCCCGGCTCCGGTCGCCGGACGAACGAACACGAGGAGACATACGCGATGGGTACCGCCGTGCACGTCCCGCAGACACGGGACATGATCGGGGAGGAACTCTCCGGCGACGAGGCACTCGCCGCGTTGCGCCGCTACGGAGGCCGACGCCTCCTGGTGGACGCGTTCTCCCGCTTCCGCTACGCCGACGGCTTCACCAACGCGCGCTCCCTCGCCTTCCAGGTGGTGCTCGGCATGGTGCCGTTCACCATCGCCCTGGTGGGGGTCGCCACGACCGTCCACACCGAGAGCATCGGGCGCATCATCGAGCTCACCCTCGGCCGGATCGTGCCCGGTGCCAGCGCCGATCTGGTCGAGGACGCGCTCGACAAGACGGCGCGCAGTGCCGGGTCCGGGATCTGGGGCGCCCTCGCGATGTGGCTGGGCCTGGCCTTCGCCGTACTCAACCTGGCCTCGGCGATGGGCCAGGTCGAGCGGGGCGCCAACCGGATATACGGCATCGAACGCGACCGGCCGTTCCTCACCAAGTACGGCCGTTCCCTGCTCCTCGCCCTCACCGCGGGCATGCCCCTCGTCCTGGGTTTTCTCGTCCTCGTCGCCGGTGACGCGGTGGGGGAGTCGGTGGTGGAGGCCCTGGGCTGGTCCCGGGACAGTCTCGACTGGTGGGGGCCGCTCGAAGTGCCGCTGGGCGTGGTGCTGGTGTGGGTCGCCTCCGCGGTGATCTTCCGCTGGGCCCCTCGCCGGGACCAGCCGGGCTACACCTGGCTCGCCTTCGGCTCGGCGGTCCATCTGGTGCTGTGGGTCGCGGCCACCTGGCTGCTGGCGCTCTACGTGGCCAAGAGCGGATCGTTCGGCGCCGTCTACGGTCCGCTCACAGCGTTCGTCGCCCTGCTGCTGTGGGCCAACCTCACCGGTGTCGCGCTCTTCCTCGGCGTGGCCTTCGCCGCCCAGCTGGAAGCCGCCCGGGCCGGGATCACCGACGCCGTGGAACCGGACCCGGGCTCCGGCCCCTGAACCCGCGGGGGCGGGCACAGGTCCGCCGCGTCCAGGGTCAGCGCCGCCGGGCCGCCGCGGTGTCGGTCCGGTGGTCGTAGTACGCCCACGCCGCGACCGCCACCACAGCGGTTCCCGCGACCGCCATCACGCGCACCGCACCCGAGGTGCCGAAGGCGACCATGCCGGTCAGGAGACCTCCGCACAGCATGATCGCGCGGCTCACGAGGAGCTGCCGGGGCCGCTGCGGCTCCTCCCGGTCCTTGAGGTCGTGCAGGGCGTCGTGGGCCGGATGCCCGGAGCCGCGCCGGGCGCGTGCCCGGTACGCGAGTGCGTAGCTGATCAGCGCGTACAGGGCGAGCGCGCCGAGGGCCCACAGCCAGCCTTCCGGGTCCCCGTAGTCTCCACGTGCCAGATACATGACACCTCTCCTCCCGTTGGGCTTCCGGATGCCCCTGAAACGCCGGGGCACGCAGGACGACTGTCACGTGGATCCGTGTCACACGGCTCGGGAGCTCACGCTTCCCTGACGGAGCGTCACCTTCGGAGCGGGCCGTGCCGATGGAAAAGAACGGCGCAGAACCCTAGGGACCGACTGGACGGTATGTCATTCTACGGGGCAGGACGAGCCAGGTGCCGACCATCGCGGGGACCCGCGGCCGACAGTCGGCCGCGTACCGACCGCTGTGAGCGCACCGCCACGGAGCCGACGCCCCGGGAGAACGCGATGCATCAAGCCGTACGGTCCCGAGCCGAGCTCGGCCACGGACCGCCGTCCGCCGCGCCGGCGCGTGCCCCGAAGGTCCGTTCGCTGATCGACGCCGACGCTCTTCGGGTGCTGCACCGGTCGGCCCGGGTGCTCCTGAACAACCTTCCGGAGCTGACCGACCGGCTCGTCGCGGCGCTGCGGGAACGGGAACCCGCCTACCGCAGCACCCTGGAGAGCGACCCCGTCGGCACCTGGCAGGAGGTGCACCGGTCGCTGCGGCACAGTGTCAGTTCGCTGCTCGACCCGCGCGGCGCCCGGGACGCCGCACTGCGCTGCTCGGCGAAGATCGGTGCCTCGCGCGCCGAACAGGGGCTGCCGCTGGACGCGTTGCTGCACGCCTTCCGGCTCGGCGGATCCCTGATCTGGCAGACGCTGGTCGAGGAGACCTCACGGGCCGCCCCCGAGGACGTCCGCCTGCTCGTTCATGTGGCGGCCGACGTGTGGAACTTCGTCGACGAGCACTGCACCCTCGTGGCGGACGTCTACCGCAAGGTGGAACGGCAGCACGCCTGGCGCCAGGAGCACCGGGTACGGCTGCTGACCGCGGCCCTGCTCGACGGTACGAGCCGTATCGCCGACGTCGCCGAGACGGCCGAGGCGCTGGACCTGCCGGAACAGGGCCGGTACGCCGTGATCGCCGTCGCGGGCGGACGGCAGGCGGGCCGCACCTCCGTTCCCGGCGCCGTCGTGCCGGCCGGTGCGCGCGTGCACTGGCACACGGGAGTCGAGGTCGACCACTGCATCGTCCTGATCGACGACGGCGACGGTGCCGGCGACCTGTCCGAGCCGACGGTGGGCCTGACCGCCCCCGCGGGCACGAGGGCCGGTGTCGGGCCCGTCGTGGCGGGGCTGGCCGCGGTGGGCGACGCCCGCAGGCTGGCGGACATGGCCCTGAGCATGTGCGCGGCCGACGGAGGCACCGTACGGCTGGCCGAGCAGTTGCCCGCGGCCCTCGTGATGTCGTGCCCGGAGCTGGGCGGCGCGCTGGCCGAGAAGGTGCTCGGGCCGCTACTGCGTCTGGAGCCGTCCGACCGCGACATCCTGCTGGACACGCTGGCTGCGTGGCTGGACTGCGACGGCTCGGCGCAGCGGGCGAGTGTCCGCCTGTACTGCCATCGCAACACCGTCCTCAACCGGCTGAAGCGGTGCGAGCAGCTGACCGGGCGTTCGCTCGCCCGCCCCGCCGACATGGTGGAGTTCAGCCTCGCGCTGACCGCCCGGCGTCTTCTGCGCGACTGAGCCTTCTGCGTGACTGAGCGGACACCGGCCGCGCGGTGTGCGGCGCGCGGCGTGCGTGCTGTCCGATGCGGGATGCCCACTATGTGATCGTTCGAAAGTTACCTCAGGGTATGGCGTGACTTCTTATACGGGTGACAGTAGAACCCGTTTCACTCTATGGAGAGTGAGGAGCCGCACATGAACGATGATTCCCCACGTGGGACGCGACTGAGAGGCGTGTCCCGGCGAAGATTCATCACTGGAACTGGTTCTCTTCTCGGGTCGGCCGCGCTCGCCGGACAGGTACTCCCGGCGCACGCCGCCACCGCCACGGCGGCCGCGGTCATCGAACCGGGGGCGCACGTGCCCGCCCTAGTGATCGGCACCGGATACGGCGGGTCCGTGGCCGCCCTGCGCCTGGCCCAGGCGGGCGTCGACGTCCACATGATCGAGATGGGCATGGCCTGGGACACCCCCGGGTCGGACGGCAAGATCTTCGCCAACACGACGAGCCCCGACTACCGGTCCTACTGGCTGCGCACCAGGACGAAGCAGCCCCTCAGCAACTTCCTCGGCTTCCCCATCGACAAGGACGTCCCCCGCTACACCGGCATCCTGGACGCCGAGGAGATGGGCGGCATCATCGTCTACCAGGGCCGCGGTGTCGGCGGCGGCTCGCTGGTCAACGGAGGCATGGCGGTCACTCCGAAGCGGGAGAACTTCGCCGCCGTCCTGCCGTCGGTCGACGCCGCCCAGATGTACTCCGTCTACTACCCGCGCGCCAACGCGGGTCTCGGGGTCGGCACGGTCGACCCGACCTGGTTCGAGACCGCCGACTGCTACCAGTACGCGCGGGTCGGCCGTAAGCACGCGGAGCGTTCGGGCTTCCCGTTCGTCTTCGTGCCCGACGTGTACGACTGGGACTACATGGAGCAGGAGGCCGCCGGGACCGTACCGAAGTCCGCGCTCGCGGGCGAGATCCTCTATGGCAACAACTACGGCAAGAAATCCCTGCAGAAGACCTATCTCGCCAGGGCGAAAGCGACCGGACGGGTCTCCATCTCAGCACTCCACAAGGTCACTTCGGTCTCTCCGGCCACCGGCGGCGGCTTCAGGGTCGTCATCGACCAGCTCAACACGACCGGCGGCACCACGGCCACCAAGACCGTCACCGCGGACCGGGTGTTCTTCGCGGCGGGCAGCGTCGGCACCAGCAAGCTCCTGGTCAGACTCAAGGCCACCGGCGCACTGCCCGGCCTCAACAGCGAGGTGGGCAAGGGCTGGGGCGACAACGGCAACGTGATGTGCGGCCGCGCCAACCACCTGTGGGACCCCACCGGCTCCGTGCAGTCGTCCATCCCGTGCTCCGGCATCGACAACTGGGCCGCGGGTGGCGCCTTCGCCGAGGTGGCCCCACTGCCCACCGGCATCGAGACCTATGCCTCGTTCTATCTGTCGATCACCAAGAACCCCAACCGCGCCCAGTTCTCGTGGAACGCGGGGACGGGCAACGTCGACCTGAACTGGCAGACCGCCTGGAAACAGCCGTCCATCGACATGGCCAAGACGATCTTCGACAAGATCAACGCCAAGGAGGGCACGATCTACCGGACCGATCTGTTCGGCACCTACAAGATCTGGGGTGACCACCTCACGTACCACCCCCTCGGCGGTGCGGTGCTCAACAAGGCGACGGACAACTACGGCCGCCTGCACGGACATCCGGGTCTGTACGTCATCGACGGCGCACTCGTCCCGGGCAACACCAGCGTCAACCCGTTCGTCACCATCACGGCGCTCGCCGAACGGAACATCGAGGCGATCATCGCCGCGGACCTCTAGCGCCACCAGGGTCTCCAGCCCAGAGGTCCCCAACGACGACAGGGGTACGGAACCGGGGCCGCCCGGACCACGGACGGCCCCGGACCGGCGTGGCCGCGACTCAGTGCCCCGGCAGTACGCACATGGCGTCGAGCCCCAGAACGCGGTTGAGCCGCCCGAACGCCAGCCAGGAACCGAGGCTCATGGTCAGCTCCACGATCTCGGCCTGGCCGTAGTGCGCGGTCATCCGCTCCCAGAACTCGTCGTCGAGGCCGTGATGGTCCAGGGTGTACCGCTCCGCGTACTCGGCGGCCAGGCGGGTGCGCTCGTCGAAGGCGTCGGTCGTGCGCCACCGGGCCACCGCGTCGGCGAACTCCTCCTCGACCTTGAGGCCGTCCCGCTCGGTCCGCCAGTCGAGGCAGAACAGGCAGCCGTTGATCTGCGCGATCCGAAGCCGCGCGGCCTCGAACTCACGGAGCCCCAGGGTCGTATGGGCGTAGACGGCCAGTGAGAAGTTCGCGGCGGCGGGCCCGATGCCGGGGACCATGTCGCCCCACACGTACTCGATCGGGTTCTTGCCCTCGGGGATGTCGACGTTCATCCGGGACTCCTTCGCGTGCGCGGTGTCACTTCCTGCCGAGCCTTCCGACCGCCGGCCGCAGCGGGACGTCGAGCGCGTCGTACAGACCGGGCTCCGCGGCCACGAGCCATTCGACGGCGCCGACGAGCCGGCCGACCGCCGTGGCGTTCCCGCCCGCGGACCTGTTCTCGCCCTCGTCGGTCGCCTCGACGGTGATCTCGATGCGCGGCCGGCCCTCGATGATCACGCGATGGGCCCCGTCGCCGTTGGGCGGAACGGGCCAGTCCGGCGCGCAGGACGGATGGATCCGGGTGACGTGCTCGATGACGATACGGGGCTCACCCTCGACGATGCCCTGCACCTCGAAGCGCACCGCGCCCTGGGTGCCGGCCTCGAACTCGCCCATCGTCCGGGTGCCCACGGTGGCGTCGAGCGGGCGGCGCCGCACGGTCTCGCGGATCTCGTCGAGCTCGACGCCCAGCGCCCTGGCCATCAGACGTATCTGCCCGCCCCACACCATGGTCGGGATCGACGGCGCGAGCATCAGCGGCTCGTAGTCCATCGGCTGCCCCATCCCGACCAGATACCGCACCGACTCCTCCTGCTCGTACGTGGAGTAGTCGAAGATCTCCTGGCAGCGGATGCCGTCGACGACCGTGCCGAGGCCGCTCATCAGCAGGGGCAGCACGTCGTTGCCCCAGCCGGGGTCGACGCCGGAGGCGAACAGCGACCCGCCGCCGTCCGCGACGGCGGCGAGCACCGGCTCCCGGAACTCGGGCGGCGCGTTGCGCTGGTCGTAGAGCGGATACAGCGACGGAGTGACGACCACGGCGCCGCCGCGGATCGCCCTGCCGATGTCGGCCAGCGCCTCGTCGGGCCGGATGTCGCCCGACGCCGCGTACACGACGGCCCGGGGGCCGGCGGCCAGTACGGCGTCGATGTCGTCGGTCGCCGTGACGCCGAGGCCCCGGCCGAGACCACCGAGCTCGCCCGCGTCGCGCCCTACCTTGTCGGGGCTGTGGACGAGCACGGCCGTGAGGTCGAGCGCCGGGTGCGCCTCGACCGCACGGATCGCGGCGCGGCCGACGTTGCCGGTACCCCAGACCACCGTGGGAATCATGTGCGGAGCGTAACCTGACGAGTCGTCAGTTTCCATAGTCCTGCACCGATCCCGCACCGACCTCGCGCGGTGCGCTCGCGAGAGGGCTTCGGAGGTGCCCAGGCCCCCAGGTAACGGTTTTCCGGCGGTGCGGCCGTGCCGTTGCCTGACGGGCCCTCCGTGATAGTCTTGATCCAGTTGCAGTTGTAGTTCCCGCACACTTCAAGTGCCGCAGGCGAATTCGTATTCGTCGGGCACTTTTGTATTTCCGGCGTTCCATTCCGGACGGGGTCAATTGCGGCGTCACAGGGGTCCACACAGTGCGGGCCCCCGGGTACTGCCCCGAAAGGGATATGACATGGCTAGTGGAACCGTGAAGTGGTTCAACTCTGAAAAGGGCTTCGGCTTTATCGAGCAGGACGGTGGCGGCCCCGACGTCTTCGCCCACTACTCGAACATCGCCACCCAGGGCTTCCGCGAGCTCCAGGAGGGCCAGAAGGTGACCTTCGACGTCACGCAGGGCCAGAAGGGCCCGCAGGCGGAGAACATCACTCCTGCCTGATGCTGTAGCGCGCAAGGCGGCTGGGGTCCCACTTCGCGGTGGGGCCCCAGCTTGTTGCTTTTTCAAGGGTTTAGGGGATCACCCCGGCCCGCCGACGGCCGGTCGGGTTCACTTCGCACTCCGCGACCCCGCCCCGGCCCTCCGATCCGCCCCGGTTTCCATTTCCGGGGATTCCCGCCGCCCGACACCGTTCTTCCGGTGTGCCGAGTCGGCAGGGCAGGCCTGCTTTCGTCTTACATCCGGCTCGTTCTTGCAATTCATTCGGCTCGTACCTGCCGAGGATTCCTCGATACGTGCCATATCGAGGAAGGTTCTTCATGAACCGCTCAGCTCGTACGAATGATCGTTTCTCAAACAACCGCAAGGGCGGCTTCGGCGGCGCCGACCGCGGCGGCCGGTCCCCCTCGCAGGGCCAGGGCCGCCCCGTCGGCCGCTCCGGTGGCGGCCGGCGTCCCGCCGCGGTACAGGGGGAGTTCGCCCCGCCGGCCACCCTCACCCCCGCCCTTCCGGCGGTGTCGACCTTCGCCGAACTGGGCCTGCCCGCCGAGCTGCTGGAGACGCTCACCGGCCTCGGCGTGGAGGAGCCCTTCCCGATCCAGGCCGCCACGCTGCCCAACTCCCTCGCGGGCCGCGACGTGTTGGGCCGTGGCCGCACCGGCTCGGGCAAGACACTCGCCTTCGGCCTGGCGCTCCTGGCCCGCACGGCCGGACGGCGTGCCGAGCCGAAGAAGCCGCTGGCGCTGATCCTCGTCCCCACCCGTGAGCTGGCCCAGCAGGTCACCGACGCGCTCACCCCGTACGCCCGCTCCCTGAAGCTGCGCATGGCCACCGTGGTCGGCGGTATGTCGATCGGCCGCCAGGCCGGTGCGCTGCGCACCGGCGCCGAGGTCGTCGTCGCGACCCCGGGCCGCCTCATGGACCTCGTCGAGCGCCGGGACTGCCGCCTGGACCGGGTCGGCATCACGGTCCTGGACGAGGCGGACCAGATGGCCGACATGGGCTTCATGCCGCAGGTCACGGCGCTCCTCGACCTGGTGAGGCCCGACGGCCAGCGGATGCTGTTCTCGGCCACCCTGGACCGCAACATCGACCTGCTGGTCCGCGGCTACCTCCACGACCCGGTGGTCCACTCGGTCGACCCGTCGGCGGGCACCGTCACCACGATGGAGCACCACGTGCTCTACGTGCACGGCACCGACAAGTACGCCACGGCCACGGAGATCGCCGCCCGCGACGGGCGCGTGCTCATGTTCCTCGACACCAAGCACGCCGTCGACCAGTTCACCAAGCACCTGCTCGGCAGCGGTGTGAAGGCCGCGGCCCTGCACGGCGGCAAGTCGCAGCCCCAGCGCAACCGCACCCTGGCCCAGTTCAAGAGCGGCGCGGTCACCGTGCTGGTGGCGACCAACGTCGCGGCCCGCGGGATCCACGTCGACGACCTCGACCTCGTCGTCAACGTCGACCCGCCCGGCGACCACAAGGACTACCTCCACCGCGGCGGCCGTACCGCCCGCGCCGGTGAGTCCGGCAGTGTCGTCACGCTGGTCATGCCCAACCAGCGCCGCGACATGACCCGTCTGATGTCGGACGCCCGCATCAGGCCGCAGGTCACCCAGGTCCGCTCCGGCGAGGCCGAGCTGAGCCGCATCACCGGAGCGCAGAAGCCCTCCGGTGTGCCCATCGCCGGGAGCGGCCAGACCGCCGAGCGTCCGCAGCGCGGCGGCGCGCCCTTCCGGGGCATGGGCACCCGTCCGGGCAGGGCCGGTGGCGAGTCCCGCAGGACGGCCGAGGCCCGTCAGACGGCGGAGGCCCGCAAGGCCGCCCGCATCCGCCGCGGCGCCTGAATCGCACGTACGTGTATCGCACGTATGTGCTGGCGGGGGGCTTCGTGGGGCGGTGAGCGCCGCGATCCACCATTCTGGACGCAGATGCGATCACATTGCCCACATTGGGGAAGTCGAGTCCCATGACTGATTCAGAGTTTCCGCCGGAAAGCCGCCCCGTGGACCTGTACCTCGATCTGCTGCGTGTCCGTATGAACCCCACGGACTACGCGGTACTGCTCCGCATGGTCGAGCCCGTGCTCGAAGCGATGCAGGAGCAACGTGCTGGACCCATCGAGCTGAAACTGGAGGGCGAGGAGGGCGAGGGCGTCTCGCAGGAGGTCCGTGACGAGGCGTCCCTCGTGGTGGCGGTCGCCGTCACCGGGCGCATGGACAACCAGATCGTCGAGATCGAGACGGAGCAGGGCGGACCCGTCAGGGTCGTGACGGACTCCGGCACCGCTGCCGATCCCGCCCGGTGCCAGGAGATCGCCGACTTCATCGGTGAGCGCAACCGCCAGGACGAGGAACTGCGCGGCATCGCCGAGGTGAGCGGCCTGCCCACCGATGTCTGACCTCGCGTGCCAGGCGTCGCGAGCCTGACCCCGTACCCGTACCCGTGCCAGACGCGTCACACGGCACGGGTTCTCGCCATGTCCGGGGCACGGCCCTGCGATGCTGGCGCCCGTGTCGATCACCTCGTCCGTACCGGAACCCATCACGCCCGACGCCCCGGTCGCACTCCACCGTCCGCTGCTCACCCAGCAGTGGCTGGACCTGGCCTTCGTGCACTGGGCCGTGGATCCGGCGGTCGTGGCGGGGCTGCTGCCGGCCGGCACCGCCCCTGACACCCTGGACGGCGTCACCTTCGTCGGCCTGGTCGCCTTTCGTATGCACCGGGTGGGCTGGCTGCGGCTGCCGGGCGTGCCCTACTTCGGCTCCTTCCCGGAGACCAACGTGCGGCTGTACTCGGTGGACGAGTACGGGCGGCGGGGTGTGGTCTTCCGGTCCATGGACGCCTCCCGGCTCCTGCCGGTGGTCATGGGCCGCCTCGGTTTCCGCCTGCCGTACGTGTGGTCCCGCATGTCGGTGCGGACCGGCGAGGACACGGTCGCCTACACCAGCGAGCGGCGCCTGCCGGGTCCGCGTGGCGCGTACAGCCGTCTCGTCGTCAGGCCCGGGGAGCGCATCGCGGAGCCGACCGGACTCGAACACTTCCTGACCGCCCGGTGGGGCATGCACAAGCCGTTCCTCGGTGAGGCGGGATTCCTGCCCAACGACCATCCGCGCTGGCCGCTGCACCGCGCGACGCTGGTCGAGTGCGAGGAGAACCTCGTCCGGGCGGCCGGTCTGCCGGCGCCGACCGGCGATCCGGTGAGCGTGCTGTACTCGCCGGGAGTCCCCGTGCGCCTCGGCCGCGCGACGGCGGGCCCGCCGCGCGGGTGAGACGGACGCGGACGGCCGCCGTACGGGCGAGGACGTCCGCTCAGCGGGGCCGGCCGGGCTTCGAACGGCGTGTGGCGAGCAGGAGCGCTATGTCGTCGGGGCGGTTGGCCACGTGTCTGGCCCTCGCGGTGAGCCGGTCCGCGACCCCCGCGAGCGAGCGGCCCCCCGGGCGGCCGGCGGGGGAACCGGCCCTGGCCAGTGCGACGCGCAGCGCGGTGATGCCCTCGTCGATGTCGACGCCGGGCCGCTCCACCAGCCCGTCCGTGTAGAGCGCGAGGATGGCGCCGGGGTCCAGCTGCAGGTCCGTCACCGGGTAGTGGGCCTGCGGATCGACCCCGAGGACCACACCGCCGGGGATGTCCAGGACGTGGGTACGGCCGTCCGGGTAGCGGATGATCGGCGGCAGGTGCCCTGCCCGCGCCACCCGGGCCACACCGGTGAGCGGATCCAGCCGGATGTAGCAGCAACTGGCGAACAGACCGGGGTCGAGGTCGATCAGGAGATGGTTGGTGCCGCTCATGACCTCGTCCGGCGGCCGGTCACCGAGCGCGAAAGCCCTGACGGCACTGCGCAGTTGACCCATCGTGGCGGCCGCCTGGACGCCGTGCCCCTGGACGTCGCCGATGACCAGCGCGAGGCCGTCGCCCGACTCGACGACGTCGTACCAGTCCCCGCCCACGTCCATCCCCTGTGTGCCCGGCAGATAGCGGCCGACGGTCTCCAGCTGCGGATGCGCGGAGAGGCGCCGGGGAAGGAGTGCCTGCTGCAGGCCCCGGGCGAGGGCGGCCTCGGTGTCGTAGCGCTGGGCCTTCTCCATGGCGTGGGCGATCAGCCCGGCGAGGGCCGTGAGCACCGTACGTTCCTCGGTGCTGAAGCCCCTGGGGCGGTCGAAGCCCAGGATGCAGGAGCCGACCGGACGTCCGGAGGCGATGAGGGGCAGGAACGCCCGGGAGCCCTCCGTCGCGTCGAGGGGCACGCCCGGGTAGGCCGCCGCGAGCTGCTGCATCGACTCGAAGAACATCGGGCGGCCGGTGGTGAGGGTCTCCACGCCCGGCAGCCGCGCGTCGAGGCCGACCCCTTCGAACCGCGCGAGGAACCCCTGGGGGAAGCCCGTCTCCCAGGCCAGGTAGAGGTGCCGGTCCTGGAGCAGGTAGATGGCGAGCCGGCCGCCGCCGAAGGCGGGAAGTAGTTCCTGCATCACGACCGCGGACACCTGGCGCGCGGTGACGGCCTCGGTCAGCGCGATCGCGAGGACGATCGGCCGGTACAGCGGCGCCATGGAGGTGACTCCGGCGGCCGGCCCCTCGGGCCCCTCGGGTGAGGGCGCCGGCCCGGGTGCCGGGTCGGCCATCCGGTTGGCCGGCACGACGGTGCAGGTCAGGATGTCGGCCCCGGGATAGACGGACACCGCCAGCCAGTCACCACCGCCGTGCGGTTCCGGGGGCGGGTCCTCGCCGTACCGGAGGGGTCGTACGACGTGGAAGTGCACCGGTTCCAGGGACAGCAGGGCTTCGCGCAGATGGTCCTCGTAGGCGGACCGCTCCAGCCAGGGCGCCTCCTCACCGAGGGGCCGGCCCAGGAGCCGTGTCCGCGGGCGCCCCAGGAGCCGGGCGGCCTGCTCGTTCGCGTAGACGATGAGTCCCAGCCGGTCGAGGCAGAACACTCCCTGGGGGAGCAGATCGGCCGCGCCGTCGGCCGCCGACCCGATGTCCGGATCGAGGACGAGACCCCGGACGGCGCGAGGCTCCGTCGATACGGGCGGGTCCTCGGGGTTCCAGAGTTCCAGCAGCCGCAGGCTGCCGTCGGAGGCGTGCACCGGCAGGGGAAGGGGCGGCGGTCTCCCGGCGGCGGTCTCCCGTAACGCGGTCAGGATCTGATGGGAGTCGGCGGCGGCCACGGCCTCCGCGAGCGCCTGCGGGGTGTCCGTGGACCTGCCGGGCGCCACGCCGAGCAGGGCGTGCAGACGGCTGTCAGCGGTCACGACGTCGGACGCCGGGTCCCAGGTGAAGCGTCCTATGCGCCCGGCGGGAGGGTGCGTGGCCGGCGGGCGCACGCAGAGCGGTTCGCCGTCCCAGGCGACGTCGGGCCCGCCGTCCTCCTCCAGCTTCCACAGGGCCTGTCCCAGATCCTCGGCCAGCTGTGCCATGCGGTCCCGGTCGGGCAGCACCTCGGTGGCGTCCGACGCCGAGGGACGCAGAATGGTCAGCACGCCGTACGTCGTCGACTTGCCCACGACGGGCACGTACAGGGATCCGAACTGGAACGGCAGGCCGGCCGCGAACTGGGGGTAGCGGCGCATCGTTTCCGTGGCGTCCGGGAGGACCACCTGGACGCCCAGCCGGAAGGCGTCCGCCACCGGGAACCTGCGGTCCACATGCAGCCGCCACCAGGGGCGGAACAGCGGTCCGGGCAGCCCGGAGAGCACGGCGAGCCGCAACAGACCGGGTGTACCGGAGCGCAGGTACACGCCGCCCGCGAAACCACCGGCCGCGCTGATCGCCTCGGTGGTGATCCCGGTGAGCAGCGAGTCCAGGCGTCCGGGAGCCCGGGTCTCGTGCTCGGCTCTCCCAGTCATCGGCCCTACCTCGTCCGTGCGCCGCCCGGGTGGCTGACACAGCAAGAATGCGCCACGAGGCCCTCCGCCTGCACCCGGGAGAGGCACTGCGCGCGTGAATTCGATGAGGCTACCGGGGTGTACGCGAACCGGGGGAGTCCGGTGGCGACCGCTGTTTCCCCGTTCAGCCGCCCACGGCGCCGGGACGTCCGGGGCGGGGGGAAAAGAGGCTGGTCGGGTGCCTTGTCGACCTGTCGCGCGGGAGAGTCCGCATTTCCGGGCGAAGGAGGGGAACGTGGAACGTGGATCACATACGAGCCGGGAGAAGCGGATCACGGAGCAGATCCGGTCGAGGGAGTGAGCACACATGGGATCAGGACAATCGCAGACCGTGTCCCGTGCGGCTCGTACCGCCCGATGACCCGACGACCCGGCGCAGCCTCGTAAGGAGTCCCATGACCACGTACGTCATCACCGTCCCCGGCACGTTCGTCAACGGTGTCGAGGACGCCGCGCGCTCGGACATCGAGCGCAGGCTCCGCCCCCGGGACCCGAAGAACACGGACCTGGGGGAGAGCGAGGAGCTGAGCCTGCTGACGGTCGAGGACGGCGGCATGTTCTCCGCCCGGATCGAGGTCGAGGCGCCGGATCAGGCGAGCGCCGAGACCGAGGCGGTCCAGCTGGTCTCCCGGGCCCTGCGCGACAGCGGCTTTCCCGAGCGGGACGCTCCGCTGGGCCCGGCGTTCGTGACCGGCATCGACCGCGAGTTCTGAGGGCGGGGGAGCCGGTTCCGGTCCGTCCCCGGCAGGGCGGGGGACGGACCGTCCGAGCACCGGCGGGCCGGGGCCGAGTGCGGCCCCGGCCCGCCCGTCACTTCTCGTCCGACCGGACCAGCGAGATGCGCATGGCGTCGAACCGCCGGCCCGCCGGGGTCCGCACGGCCGTGCACGCCGTGCGCAGACTGTTCGTCCGGTAGCCACGGCCGGCGCAACAGGGTGACGCCCACCAGTGACGGTGTCCGGCAGCTGCGGCGGATGGACGGGGTGCTCGACCAGGTGCAGGACGACCTGCTCGAACCGCTGTCGGCCGAGGAGCGGCGGACCCTGACCCGTCTGCTCGGCAGGGTTCTCGCCAAGCACGAACCGCGATGACCGCCGCTTCGCCGAACACCGGACAAATGCGCGCGCATCACCTCTAGGCTCTGAGTCGTACGTACTCCGGGGCTTCGGCCGTACACGCGTAGGAGCGGCGGATGGACTACTACGACCTCGGCACCCACGGTCGTGCCGTGACGACGGCGTCTCCCCAGGCCCAGCTGTGGTTCGACCGCGGACTGGTCTGGTCGTACGCCTTCCACCACGAGGAAGCCGTCTCCTGCTTCGAGGCCGCCGCGGCGGCGGACCCCGACTGCGCCATGGCCCACTGGGGCATCGCCTACGCCCTCGGCCCCAACTACAACAAACCCTGGGAGTTCTTCGAGGGCGAGGAACTGGCCCGTACCGTCGACCGTACGCACGCCGCCGTGGAGCTCGCGCAGGAGAAGGCGGCCGGCGCCACCCCCGTCGAGCGGGCCCTGATCGACGCCCTGCGCGCCCGCTATCCGCAGGCGAAGGCCGTCGAGGACTGCTCGGTGTGGAACGAGCCGTACGCGATCAGCATGCGCGCCGTGTACGAACTCGCCCCGGACGACCTGGACGTGGCCACGCTCTACGCCGACGCGCTGATGAACCTCACCCCCTGGCAGCTGTGGGACCTGCGCACCGGTGAGCCGGCCGACGGCTCGCGCGCGGCGGCGGCCAAGGAGGTGCTGGAGCGCGCGATCGCCACCGACGCGGGGGCACGGCATCCGGGGCTCCTGCACATGTACATCCACCTGATGGAGATGTCCTCGGCCCCCGAGACCGCGCTGCCCGCGGCGGACCGGCTGCGCGGTCTGGTGCCCGACGCCGGACACCTCCAGCACATGCCCACCCACCTGGACGTGCTCTGCGGCGACTACCGGCGTGTGGTGGCCGACAACGGCACGGCGATCGCCGCCGACGAGAAGTTCCTCGCGCGGTCCGGGGCGATGAACTTCTACACGCTGTACCGGTCGCACAACTACCACTTCAGGATCTACGGCGCGATGTTCCTCGGACAGTCGAGGACCGCCCTGGAGACCGCCGCCCAGCTGGAGGCCTCCATCCCGGAAGAACTGCTGCGGGTGCAGAGCCCGCCCATGGCGGACTGGCTGGAGGGCTTCCTCGCCATGCGGGTGCACGTCCTGATCCGGTTCGGCCGCTGGGCCGACATCCTGGACCTGCCGCTGCCCGCCGATCCGAGGCTGTACTGCGTCACGACCGCGATGCTCCACTACGCCCGCGGGGTCGCGTACTCGGCCACCGGCGCGATCGCCGAGGCCGAGACCGAGCGCGCACTCTTCCGGGAAGCGGTCACGCGGGTTCCGGAGACCCGGATGCTGTTCAACAACACCTGCGCCGACATCCTCGCCGTCGCGTCGGCGATGCTCGACGGCGAACTGGAGTACCGCAAGGGGCGTCACGAGGCCGCCTTCGCCGCACTGGAGCGGTCGATCGAACTGGACGACGGCCTTCCCTACGACGAGCCCTGGGGGTGGATGCAGCCCACCCGGCACGCGTACGGCGCCCTGCTCCTCGAACAGGGGCGCGTCGCCGAGGCGGAAGCGGTCTACCGGGCCGACCTCGGGCTCGACGACACGCTGCCCCGCGCGCTGCACCATCCCGGCAACGTCTGGGCCCTGCACGGGTTCCACGAGTGCCTCGTCCGGCTGGGCAGGGCGGGGGAGGCGCAGATCGTGGCCCAGCAATTGAAGATCGCGGCGGCCGGTGCGGACGTACCGGTCGAGGCGTCGTGCTTCTGCCGTCTCGACGCGGTCCCGGACACCGGAGTTCCCGTCGACGGAGCTTCCGACACCGGCTGTTGCTGAAGGACCGCCGTTCCCTCTTGTCGTCGTCTCATGGCTGACCGTACGCTGACAAGTCATAGAAGTTCGGACGTGATTGACTGGGGGAGCCGTCATGTCCTGGGACCACAATGACTTCCGCGACGGATTCGTCGTACCGCCGATGCCGACCGCGCCGCCACCCGCACCCGCGGACGGCTGGAGAGCGGCCGGGGTGGCGCTGCTGAACCTCTGCGGCCTCGGGCTCGGTTACGCACTGGTGCGCCGCTGGTGGCTGATGGCGGCCTGCTGGGTCGCGACCGCGGTGCTGCTCCTGGTGGCGCTGCCCGCCGACCCGGACGGCGTTTCCGGCGGAGCCCTCGTCGCGTACCTGGTCTTTCTCGGGCTGGCGGCCGTCCACGGCGCGGTCGTGGGTCTGCGGACCCGGCTGACGTGGCCGCCGGCGGCCTGGATCGCCGTCGTCATGGGGATCGTGCTCCTGGCCGTGCCCGCCGGAGGCGTGGCCCTGTACGACGGCGCACGCGACGAAGCCACCGAACAGATGCTCCTGGACCGGCTGGAACGCGCGGACGAAATGGTCCAGGCAGCGGGGAAGCAGCAGTTCACGACGGCGGAGCCCGACTACCGCAGGGCCCTGACCGTCTACCGCGACCTTCGCAGCGACCACCCCGGCTCACGGGCGGCCGACCGGGTCCCCGACCGGCTCAAGGACTACTACACCACCGTCGCGTCGGCGTACGAGGAGCGGAACTACTGCGTCGCCGTCGCGCCCCTGAAGTACCTGCGCACGGTCCCGCGCACCATGGACGAGAAGGAACTGGGCACGCTCGCGAAATGGCCCGACGGCCGGCTGGCCACCTCGCTCTACGAGTGCGGCTCGGGGGCGCTGTCCGGCGGATCCGCGGATTGGGCCACGCACTACGGCGAACTCCTGACGGTCTTCCCGCGGTCCGAGCAGACCGCGAAGGTCGAGCCCTCGGTCGAGGCGGCGGTCGACAAGGCCGTGAAGGCCGTGCGCGGCGACGACCCCTGCAAGGCTGTCGAGCGCCTCGAAACCCTCAACTCGCAGATCGTCGGGCTGTCGGGAGAGCGGGCCGGTCTGACCCAGGCGCTCGGCAAGAACGCCGACCGAGCGGAGAAGAACGCGGAGTCGGGTACGTACGCCTGCGGGGTGGACCAGTACAAGGAGAAGAGCTTCGCCGAAGCCGTCACGACCTTGAACGACTACGTCAAGAACAGTGAGCAGGGCAAGAACCGGGCCCGCGCGAAGAAGATCGTCATCGCCGCCGAGGTGGCCCAGACCGTGCCCGCCGCGGGCAAGCGCCTGCCGACCACGGCCTCCGGCGGCGGCATCTCCGTCACCGTCAAGAACGACAGCCCCGACGACATCACGGTGCTCTACACGGGCCCCGTGACGGGCAGTTTCACTCTCAAGGCCTGCGGGAAGTGCACCTCCTACTCCCTTGCCAGCACGGTGACGCTCGGCTTCGAACCGTGCAGCGACAGCGGCAAGAACTACCCGCAGCGGACCATCCGGCTGCCCGCCGGCACGACGTACTTCGTGCACAAGTCCAAGAGCGGTCTCGGAAAGTCCCCGGCATCGGACACCGCCAAACTCTCACCCGGCTACATCTACACCGAGTGCGCCTACACGACGAGCTTCGGTTACTGACGGCATCACCACGGAACGTACGGCTGTCGCGTACGTACGGTTATCCCGGATCGGTATCAGCGCAATTCTGGCGCCCCGTGCATATCGCCCTTACGGGTGCGCGGAATTCATGTCATTTTGCGGCGTTCGGTGGAAGGTGTCCCGTGCGGTAGGGCCCGGATCCGGGCAGGTCAGGCACGCAGTGCCTTCTGGGGGCCCGGTGACGGGTGTGTGGATTCTGTGACCCATCGGCCGTGCGGGGATGCCGGGCCGGTCGGCGGGTACCAAGCCGGTAAACTCATGGACCTTGGTCTGGCTTGCAGAAATATCTATTGCTAAATAGCTAGGTGAGTCGTGAATCTTTTTAATCGAGGTGCTTCTCCCCGTCGCTCGACCACACTCGTCGAACCGAAGCGGCCGGACAGCCCACCTGACTTTTCCCAGGGAGGCCGGACGGAACCCGACCTGAGATCCCTGACCGGGAACTGGATGATCGATCCCGCACACAGCAGGATCGGGTTCTCCGTACGGCACGCCATGGTCACGACGGTCCGGGGCGCCTTCACGGACTACCAGAGCCGCCTCTTCTTCGACGGCCGCGACCCGTCCCGCTCGGGGGCCGAGATCATCATGTCCACCGCCAGCGTCGAGACGGGCGTGGACCAGCGCGACAGCCATCTGGCCGGCCGTGACTTCCTGGACTCCGGCACCTACCCCCACATGCGCTTCCTCAGTACCGCCGTGCAACTGGCCGGCAGTGACGTCTACCGGATGACCGGCGACCTCACCATCAAGAACAGGACGCGACCCGTCGTCCTCGAACTCACCTACATCGGCTACGTCACCGACCCGTTCGGCTACGAGCGTGTCGGCTTCGACGGCACCACCACGATCAACCGCTCCGAGTGGGGCCTGACCTACAACACCAGGCTGGCCGAGGGCGGCGCCATGGTGAGCGACAAGGTCCGCCTCCAGCTCGACATCGCGGCCATCCGCGCCACCGAGCCGACCGGCTGAACACCGGCGGACGCTCTTGTACGGCTCGTTGATGCCTGTGTGCGCGACTGTCGGGTACCCGGTTCGCGGACATGCTGATACGGACCGCAGGAACGGGAGTGAGTCGGTGGGGGTCAAGGCAATGGGCTGGGCGCATTCGTTTCCGGTGTCGGGCGGTGTGCGCGCCGGGCGGGAATGGACGCGTGAGCATCTGGAGGCACTGTCGTGGACCGCGGCCGAGCCGGACAAGGTGGACGCCATCGTCCTGACCGTGTCCGAGCTGCTCACCAACGCTCATGTCCACGCGCACAGCGACGCGCATCTCGTGCTCACCTGGGACGGCGACTGTCTTCATGTGAGCGTCCACGACGAGGACCCCACGCTGCCGCGGCAGCGGGACCCGGGGATCGGCGAGGTGTCCGGCCGCGGAGTGGGGATCGTACGGATGCTCGCGGACGAGTGGGAGATGCGGTGCCAGCGGCACGGCAAGGTGGTGACGGCCTGCTTCCGGCCGGCCGGCGCCGATTCGCGGGACGGCCACTCGATGGGTGGCCGCTGAGTCCCGCTCGGCGCCCGCCGTCCGGGCGGCGCCAACTGCCGGTACAGCGCCCGCTGCGGGTACGGCGACCTGTCGGTGCGGCGCCCGGCGTCCGTCAGGCGTCGCGGGTCGCGAAGGCGCCTTCGGCGCTGAAGACCTGCTCCGCGAAGCGTTCGCCGATGCGGCGGTGGGTGGCCGCGTCCGGGTGGAGCTGGTCGGGCAGCGGCAGTTCGGCGAAGTCGGCCTCGCCGTAGAGGCGCAGCCCGTCGAGGTGGTGGAGGTTCGGGTCCTCCTTCGCCCGCTGGGCGACGATCCGGGCCAGCTCGTCCCGGATGACGCGCAGGGTCAGTTTCCCGGCGGCCTTCTCCGCCGGATCGCCCATGGCCACGAACCGCAGCTGTCCCTCGCTCATGTTGGCGAGGTCCGGAGCGCTCGGACCTGGCGTGTCCTCGTGGATGGGGCACAGGATCGGCGAGACGACCAGCAGCGGTGTGTCGGGGTGGCCCTCACGGATGGTGTCGAGGAAACCGTGGACGGCCGGGGTGAACGCGCGCATGCGCATCACGTCCGCGTTGACCACGTTGATGCCGATCTTGACGCTGATCAGGTCGGCGGGGGTGTCCCGGAGCGTGCGGGCGGTGAACGGATCGAGCAGCGCGCTGCCGCCCAGCCCCAGGTTGATCAGCTCCACACCCCCGAGGGAGGCGGCGAGGGCAGGCCAGATGGTGGTCGGCCCGGCGGCGTCGGAACCATGGCTGATGGAGCTGCCGTGGTGCAGCCACACCCTGCGGCCCCGGTCCGGCGCGGGCTCGACCGGGGCGTCGGTGCGCAGGGCGACCAGCTCGGTGGTCTCGTTGTGCGGCAGCCAGATCTCGACGTCCTTGCCGCCGTCGCCCGCGCCCTCGGGCAGGCCGGTGAAGCGGACGGTGCCGACCGGACCGGTCCGCAGTTCGGCGCTCCCCGTGGTCATGTCGATGGTCAGGGTGTTGCCGCCCCGCACACTGCCCTGGCCGGTCAGGACCCCGTCGACCAGCAGTTCGTACCGGCCGTCCGGACGGGGCGGGGCCCCCACGTAGAGCCGCTTGGTGGGCAGTGTGTCCAGTTCGACGGTGGTGGCCCTGGTCCGGAAGGCCAGCCGTACGCCCGACGGCTGGGACTCGGCCATGGCCAGTTGTCCGTCGGCGTACTGGGCGCGGACCCACGCGGGCAGCCGGTGCGGCAGCACGCCGTGCTCGGTCCGCTCCACGTCGATGGCCCCCCGCAGGAGGTCCGCGGTGATGGGCGTGGTGATCCAGTCGTCCCTGTCGGCTGTTCGGTTCTCGGTACGCATGGCTTCGACCTTGTCGGTTCGGTGTGGCTGACTGGGCGGGACTGCTGGGGGCGGGCTGCCGGGCCGGGCTACCGGGCGGGCCAGTTCCTGAGGAGCGCGTCGAGGGCGTCCAGGATCCGGGTCCAGGTCTCCTGCGAGTCGGGGGCGCTGTGGCTGAACCCGCCGCCCAGTTCCAGGCTGACGTAGCCGTGGAAGACGCTGCCGAGGAGGCGGACCGCGTGCGTCTGGTCCGGTTCCGTCAGGTCGTAGCCGCGCAGGATGGCCCGTGTCATCTGCGCGTGCCTGCCGCCGGCGCTGGCTGCCGCCGCCTCCGGGGTGAGCCTGAGCTGGGCTGCGGCGTAGCGGCCGGGATGCTCGACCGCGTAGTCGCGGTAGACGTTCGCAAGGGCGACGAGGGCGTCCTTGCCGGCGCGTCCGGCCAGTGCGGTGGCGCCGCGGTCGGCCAGTTCCTCCAGGGCGAGCAGGGCGATCCCGGTCTTCAGGTCCTGGGAGTTCTTCAGGTGCGAGTACAGGCTCGCGACCTTGACGTCGAATCGTCTGGCCAGCGCGGAGACCGTGACCTGGTCGAAGCCGACCTCGTCGGCGAGTTCGGCGCCCGCCTGGATCAGTCGCTCCGTCGTGAGTCCTGCGCGGACCATGGGGCTCCTCCTGTTCGGCAGACTCGATTATGCATTTGCCTAAAGGGTTTAGGCAAATGCTCGCGCCTTGAAGGGAGGGGGTGTTTTTCTGGGAGGTGGGGAGGGGTTCGCTGTCAGGCGGCACCCGGTGGGGGCTGGGTGAGCAGTTCCCCGCGTCCCTGAAAGAGAAGGACGAGCGTCGGTCAGTGGGCGATGGTGTCGATCAGGTCGCGGGCGCCCTGGCGCAGCAGTGCGACGGCCACGGAGGTGCCGAGGGTGGCGGGGTCGAGACGGCCGGCCCACTCGTGGGCGTTGAGCTGAGTCTTTCCGTCCGGGGTGAACACGCAGGCGCGCAGCGACAGTTCACCGCCCCGGCCGGCCGTGGCGTAACCGGCGATCGGTGAGTTGCAGTGGCCCTGGAGGACGTGGAGGAACATGCGTTCCGCGGTGGCCTCGCGATGGGTGTCGGGATCTCCGAGCGCACTGACGGCGTCGATGACCGTGGTGTCGCCCTCGCGGCACTGGAGGGCGAGGATGCCCGCACCGATCGGCGGCATCATCGTCTCCGGGGAGAGGATCTCGGTGATCACATCGGTGCGTCCGATGCGCTCCAGGCCCGAGACCGCGAGCAGCAGCGCGTCCGCCTCACCGGCCGCGAGCTTCGCCAGGCGCCGGTTCGCGTTGCCCCGGAACGGCACGCACTGCAGATGCGGACGGGACGCGGCGAGCTGCGCGACACGGCGTACGGAGGAGGTCCCGATCCGGGTTCCGGGCGGCAACTCGTCGAGGGTGAGCCCGTCCGGATGGATGAGGGCGTCACGGATGTCGTCCCGCTTGAGGAACGCGGCGAACATCGTGCCCGCCGGGAGCGGCCGGTCGGCGGGCACGTCCTTGACGCAGTGCACCGCCAGGTCGGCCTCACCCGCCAGGAGCGCGGCGTCGACCTCCTTGGTGAACGCCCCCTTGCCCTCCACCGCGGCGAGGTCGCCCATCCACTTGTCGCCGGTCGTCTTCACGGGGACGACCTCGGTGCGTGTCCCGGGATGGAGCGCGGCCAGTTCGGCTCTTACGCGCGCCACCTGCGCCAGGGCCATGGGCGAGTCGCGGGAGACGATGCGGATCAGCTCGGGAGCGTGCATACGGCCCACGATAGACCGTGTGCCCCATACGAACCGGCCCTCCCTGTCACGAGGGTGGTCCGCCCGGTACGGGCGTCGACCGCGACCAGGGGTCCGGTGGTTCGCCCGTGACCGGGCCGCTTCTCAGTGGCCGGGGTGGTCGGGGTCGTCCTCGGCCGACGGCAGGACGTTGGAGCCCTCCACCCAGTGGTTGACCCAGCCGCAGTACGAGCAGGCGTACCGGTTGTTGAGCCCGCTCACCTTGGCGCCGCACTGGCGGCAGTCCGTCGTGGTGATCTCCGCACCGGCCGCCGGGGCCGGGACGGCGTCACCGGACCCGGTTTCCGAAGGCGGCTCCTGCGTCATGCAGGCAGGGTACCCGCGGCGGCCCGGCCCGCCCGAGGAGCCGTCTCACCCTGCCGTCCGGCAGGCGTCGGCCGGGTCGGCGGGACAGGAAAGGGGTGGCCGGGACTGAACGGTCCCGGCCACCCCTTTTTTCTCCCCGTCACGGGAGCCCGGGCGCCGGCCGCCGTCCGCCTCCGGGCGGCCGGCGGCCGAAGCAGATCCGTCAGCTGGTGGGCATCAGGACGGTGTCGATGATGTAGACGTTGGCGTTGGCGGTCTTCACGTTGCCGCAGACGACCTTCGCGGAGTCGTTGACCTTGTACGACTCGCCCGAGCCCGAGGTCGTCAGCTTCGACTTCTCCAGCGTGGGGTAGGAGCCGTTCTCCAGGTCCTTGGGGGCGAGCTTCTGACCCACGACGTGGTACGTGAGGATCTTCGTCAGCATGGCCTTGTCGGCGAGGACCTTGTCCAGGTCGGCCTTCGGGATCTTCGCGAAGGCGTCGTTGGTCGGGGCGAACACCGTGATGTCCTTGGCGTTGTTCAGGGTGTCGACCAGACCGGCCTTCTTGACGGCGGTCACCAGGGTGGACAGGTCCGGGTTGTTGGACGCGGCCGTGGCGACCGGGTCCTTCGCCATGCCGTCGAACGAACCGGAACCGCTCGCGGGCACGGACGCACAGCCCGGGCCGAACGGCTCGTCCTTCGAAGCGGTGTCGCCGGAGCTGCCCATGCTGTCGTCGGACTCGGTGGCGGCGGCCGATGCCTTGCTGGAGGAGTCCGACTTGGCGGAGTCGCTGCCGCTGTCGGAGCAGGCGCTGAGGGACAGCGGGAGAACGGTGGCCGCGGCCACGATCACGGCGATACGGCTGATGCGAGTGTTCATGGTGTTTCTCCTGTGGGTTGACGCAGTCGCAGCTGCGTTCATTCGGGGGTCGGAAAAATGGCTCGGGGAATGTGGCTCGGGAGAGTTGGTCCGTGGTCTCACTCGACGGTCACCACGACCGAGTGCCGGCCGCTGGCGCCGTCGGGGACGGTGCCGGTGCGCTTGTCGGTCTGCACCTCACCGGTCCGGTCCGTGGCCCGCACGGTGAGGGTGTGACCGCCCTTGGTGGCCCGCCAGTCGAAGGACCACTGACGCCAGGTGTCGCGCGAGTCCTCGGCGGCGAGCCGGGCCTCCTGCCAGGGGCCGTCGTCGACACGCACCTCGACCTTGTCGATGCCGCGGTGCTGCGCCCAGGCGACCCCCGCGACCATGACCGAGCCGGCCTCGGGGCGGGCGAACGGCTTGGGGGTGTCGATCCGGGACTGGGTCTTGACGGGCGCCTGCCGTGCCCACTTCCGCTTGACCCAGTAGGCGTCGTAGTCGTCGAACGAGGTGAGTTCGATGTCCTGGATCCACTTGCAGGCCGACACGTAACCGAACAGGCCGGGCACCAGCATCCGGACCGGGAAGCCGTGTGCGAAGGGGAGCGGTTCCCCGTTCATACCGACGGCGAGGAGGGCGTCGCGGCCGTCCATGACGTCCTCGACCGGGCTGCCGATGGTCATGCCGTCGACGGAACGGGTCACCAACTGGTCGGCGCGACCGCCCTTGGAGGGCGGCTCGACCCCGCACTCGGCCAGCAGATCGGCCAGTCGTACGCCGATCCAGCGGGCGTTGCCCACGTACGGGCCGCCGACCTCGTTGGACACGCAGGTGAGCGTGATGTCGCGCTCGATCAGTTCGCGCCGCAGCAGGTCGTCGAAGGTGAGGGTGACCGGCCGGGTGACCCCCTTGCCGTGGATCCGCAGCTTCCAGGTGGTCGCGTCCACCTTGGGCACCACGAGTGCGGTGTCCACGCGGTAGAAGTCCTTGTTCGGGGTGGTGAAGGCACTCACGTCGCGGACCCGCAACTGGGCGCCTTTGGGAACCGCGTCGGCTGGGGAGGCCGGGGCGGGCAGTACGACGTCCGCCCGTGAGGCGACCGCCTCGCGGCTGCTCGATCCGCTCAGGGCGCGGCCCAGCAGTCCGGTACCGGCTGACGCGGCGGCGGCAGCGGTCGCCATGATGACGAAGCCGCGGCGGTCCCACCCCGGTTCACGGGGCGAGTCCTCCTGCGCTTCCGCCTCCGCCGAACCGGCGTCGTGGGGTGCCGGGGTACGGATCCGGAGCCTGCCGACGAGAAAGAACAGGAGCACCGCGGCGACCACCGCGCCCACCACGGAGGGCAACGCGTCGGTGAGTCCGGTCGAGTCGGGCCGGCTGAGCGCCGCCGATGCCCCGACCACACCGAAAAGCAGAACTCCGGCGGCCCCGCTCCGCCGGTACCGCAGTGCGAACAGGCCCAGGGCGATAGCGAACAGCACCAGTGCGGCGAGAATCCCGAGTTGCAGGACCAATTTGTCGTTGGTGCCGAAATTCCGGATCGCCCAGTCCTTCACGGCTGTGGGGGTGCGGTCGATCGCCGCACCCCCGACCGCGATGACGGGACCGGCCTGAGGGCGCACCCCTGCGGCCACCAGCTCGGCGACGGCGAGCGCGGCGAAACCCGCCAGCAGGCCACTGAGCGCACCCAGCGCCGGCCGCACCGGGCTGCGGGTAATTCGCCTTTGCTTCTCGTCTTGCGTCACGTGGGGAATCCGGTCCTGAAAGAGGCACGGATTGGTCGATCACCCGATCAGGGCCAATTCTTTTTCGGACCAATCCGCAGACCCTCGGGCAACGGATTAAGAGAATTTGGTCCTACGGATTTTCGATTCGGACAGCCGTTCCATGAGTTCGTCGACCATCGCGTGAGTTCCCGGCCATCGCGTGAGTTCGGGCCGCCATGTCATGAGGTCCGCTGGCGGAAGACCGAGGACGGCGGATCGAAGGTCGCGGACCGAGAGCCGTAGGCACCGCACCCGCTGTTGTATAACCGGATGATGATCTATCACGTTGTGACGCTCGGTGACTGGAGCGCCCGCCCGGAGGTCCCGTACGCGCCCGCTTCCCTCGCGGAGGACGGTTTCATCCACTGCGCTCCCGACGAGGAGACCACCCTGGCCGTCGTCAACGCCTTCTACCGGAGCACGCCGAGACCACTGCTCGCGCTGGTCCTCGACGAGACCCGGCTCACCGCCAGGCTGGAGTTCGAAGCGGCGGACCCCACTCCGCCGCCCGGGGTCGACGCGGACGTCCTCTTCCCCCACCTGTACGGTCCCGTCGACCGGGAAGCCGTCGAGCGCGTGCTGGAGATCCGGTGGGACGACGACGGCCGGGCGGTCGCCCTTCAGCCGCGGGTGCCGCGGGAACGCTCGTAGTGCCGCCGCACCCGCTCACGGTTGCCGCAGTCGCCGGTGCGGCACCACTGCCGGGTGTGACTGCGGCTGCGGTCGAGGAAGAACCACCCGCAGCCCGGCCCCTGGCAGCGCCGGAGATTCGCCAGCGGCCCGGACAGCAGCTCCGCGGCCTCCAGTGCCAGTAGCCGTACGACGTCCTCCGGCACCGTGACGTCCGACGCCGGGCGCAGTGGCAGGGCCGACGCGAACTCCGCCCGATGCCAAGCGTCGAGGAAGCGGCGGCGCACCTCGGTCAGGTCCTCGCGGCGGGGCGGTCGGCCGTCCACCGCGGAGTCGAGAAGGTGGTGCAGGGCCGCCCGCAGCCGCCGCGCCGCCCGCAGCATGTCCGCGGCGGAGTCCGGGTCGTCCTCGGTGACCGCCAGGAGCGATTCGACCCGGTCGGCGTCCAGCAGGCCGGCCGCGCCCGTCCAGGCGAGCAGGGCCGCGGGATCGGACACGCGGTCGACCGTGCGTCGTTCGTCGAGCCGCCACGCGATCGTGTTGGCGAAGTCCAGCACCACGTGCCCGCCGATCAGGGCCGACGCCGTCACCTCCATGCCGTCACCTTCATGCCGCCACCTTCATGCTTTCGCCTCGATGACGTCATGCTAATACTCATAGCGTCTGATGACTGTTAGCCTCGGATGTATGGACCGGATATCTCCGCAAGCCGAGGGGCCGACGTCCGAGGGCCCGACGGCCAAGGGATCGACAGCCCAGGGCTTGGCGGCCCAGGGCCCGGCGGGCGAGGGCCCGGCGGCTCAGGGGGTGGCCGGGGACTCCCGCCGGCAGGGCTTCGTCGCGGGCCTCAAGGTGGGCACGGGCCTGGCAGCGGCCGCTTTCGTCCTGGCCGTCACCTTCGGAGCGTTCGCCCGCACGGAGGGCTGGGGAGTCCTCGCCCCCATCGTCTGCTCCCTTGTCGTGTTCTCCGGGTCGGCGCAGTTCGCGCTCGCCACCGCACTGGCCGGCGGCGGGGGCGTACCGACGGCCATCGCCGCGGCCGCGCTGATCAACGGCCGCTTCGTCCCGATGGGCGTGGCCGTGGCCAAGGACCTGCGCGGTGGCCGGATCCGCCGGGCGCTGGAGGGACAGGCCGTCGTGGACGGTTCCTGGGTCGCCGCGCATCTGGGCGGTGGCCGGTTCGACCGCTACAAACTGTTCGGCGCGACCGCCGTGCAGTGGCCCGCCTGGGTGGCGGGAACCGCGCTGGGCGTCGTCGTGGCCCCGCCGGAGAGCCTGGTGGAGCCACTCGGCCTCGATCTCGTCTTCCCGGCCTTCTTCCTGCTGCTCCTGCTGGACGAACTGCGGGGATCGCGGGCGGCACGCATCGCGGCGGCGCTGGGCGGCTGCCTCGCCGGGGTGCTGGTGATCTGGGTGCCGGCCGGTCTCGCGCTGCTGGGGGCGAGCGCGGCGGCCCTGCTCGGGCTGCGTACCGGTCTCGTTCCGCGCGCCACGGAGGAGGCGAGCGGATCGTGAACCTGTGGTGGGCCATCCTCTGCGTCGCGCTGATCAGTTTCACCTTCAAGGCGACCGGGCCCGCGGTGCTCGGCGACCGGCAACTTCCCACGGCGGCGCGCGGCGTCATCGCTCTGCTCGCACCGGTGCTCCTCGCCGGACTGCTCGTCGTCGACGTGGCGGGCCCGCGGTGGACGGGGCTGGACGGAGCCCTGCTGATCGGACTCGCCACGGTGGCGGCCGTACGGCTGTGGCGTGCGCCGATGCTGCTCGCGATCGTCGCCGGAGTGGCCGTCACGGCGCTCATCAGGCTGTTATGGGGCTGACCAGCGGTCACGCAGACCGGCCAGGCCGGCCAGACCGTCTAGCCCGCTCAGCCCGCTCAGCCCGTACGGACCGTGCAGCCCGGCACGTCGACCTCCAGGAGTCGCAGGTATGTCCGAACCGATCATTCCGCTCTCGCTCGGCACCTGGCCCACACCGGTGGAGCCGATGCCCCGGCTGGCCGCCGCCCTCGGTCTCGGCCGCGACGACCTGCTCGTCAAGAGGGACGACCTCACCGGTCTCGGTGGCGGTGGGAACAAGATCCGCAAGCTGGAATGGACGGTCGCCGAAGCGCTCGCGAACGACGCCGACACACTCGTCACCACCGGCGCTCCGCAGAGCAACCACGCCCGGCTCACCGCCGCTGCCGCCGCACGCCTCGGCCTGCGCGCCGTACTGGTGTTCCCGGGCGAACGGGGGACGGCCCGGTCCGGCAACCTCACCCTGGACGCGTTCCTCGGCGCCGAGATCGTCTTCAGCGGCGTGACGGGACAGGCGGCGCTCGCGGACGCCGCCTCACGGGTGTGCGACCGGCTGCGTTCCGAAGGGGCGCGCCCCGCTCTCCTCCCGTTCGGTGGGTCCAGCGCGCTGTCGGCCCGCGGCTACGTGCGATGCGGCGAGGAACTCGTGACCCAAGTACCCGGCCTGCGCACCGCGGTTGTCGCGCTGGGGTCCGGGGCCACGATGGCCGGTCTCGTCGCCAGCCTGGGTGCGGAGCGCACCCTCGGTGTCGAGGTGGGGGCCGTGGACGACGCCCGCCAACGGGTCGAGGCGTTCACCGCCCCGCATGCGCCGGATGTCCGCGCCGCCGATCTGCGCGTCGACCGCGACCACATCGGCAGCGGCTACGCGAGCCTCGCCGAAACCGTCGAGGAGGCGATGACCCTCACCGCCGGGCTGGAGGGGGTCCTCCTCGATCCCACGTACACCGGGCGGGCCATGGCCGGACTCATCGCGGCGGCCCGGCGGGGCGAGATCGCCCCGGGTGACAGGACCGTCTTCGTCCACACCGGCGGTCTCCCCGGACTGTTCGGGCACACCGAGGCGCTCGCGTTCGCCGAAGGCATGCGGAAGTTCGGCTGAGCGCGGCGGCGAGTACACCGGGGCGCCCATTCGCGCTCGCTCGGGTGCGCTCGCTCCGCGCCCGCTCGGGGGTACCCTCCCCGCGCTCGCTCGCTCCTCGCCTGTCTCGTGTTTCGAACGGACCTCCGAGCGATCCACGGTCGGCGGGTCGTTGTAGGTGACGACGACCGGTGCGTTCGCCTCCGCCCGTGCGCGCTCCGATGCCGCCGCTGTCTCCTCGTAGGTCCATTCCCTGTGGAAGCGCTCCCTGTGGGCATCGGTGATGTCTGTGACCACGCCGGTCCACTCCTCGGCGGGCTGTTCGGGGACGAGCCCCAGCTCGTAGGCAGCGTCCTGGAGGAGGGATTCGGTGACGCGTATGCCGGTGAGTCTCTCGGCCAGGGCGAGGACGGCCGCCTTCCGGTCGACGTCCGGGGCGCTCTCGTCGTGCGCTCCCTCGGAGGTCAGCGGGAAGCCGACCTCGCGCAGCAGGGGGATCAGTTCGTCGGGGGTGCTGCCGTAGCGCGACGAGGGGCCCTCGAACGTCGTACGGAGCTCACCGTCCTCGGATCCAGGCGTAGTCGTGCGCGGTCACCGAGGTCGTACGGCGCAGTCTGCCCGATGCCTCCGACAACGCCGGGGAAAGCCGGTTCCGGCCACCGGAGCGGGTCCCCTGGGCCGTACTGGCGCGCGCACCTGAACTGGCGCGCACCTGACGATGCGCCAACTCGCCCGGTTCCGCGGTGTCTGGAAGTCGGCGGCCGAGCGGATCATCGCTGACCGCACCGCGGGCATGGCGAAGATCGGTTACGGGACGGGCCTCAGACCTGCCTCCAACCCTGCGGAGTGTTCCAGTCCGGGCGTTCGCCGCGGAACTGTGTCATGGCCAGCCAGCCCACGGTGAAGGGCAGACCGCCCAGGGCGAGCACTCCGAGGGTGGCCTGTCCTGACACCTCGAAGACCGCGCCCTCGCTGTCGAAGAGCTGCGCGACGGTCTGGAAGGCGAGATGGAATCCGATACCGGCCGCGATGTCGCCGGTGGCGACACGGAAGACCCCCAGTACGAGCGCGAACGCGAAGAAGACGAGGAGCCGGTCCGGGGTGACGGCCACCCTGAGCAGAAAACCGAAGAGGGCGAAGAGCACGGCCTGTGCGGCGACCGCCTGCCAACGGGGCAGCGCGGCCAGGAGGTTGCGCTGCAGGTAGCCCCGGAAGACGAGTTCCTCGGGCAGCGCCTCGTAGAGGAAGACCAGCACGACGAGGAGAGCCGTCACTCCGACGATCTCCGCGACGGAGGTCCGTGGCGTGACCTCGACCCAGCCGAGTCCCAGGCAGAGCCCGAAGCCGACCGCGGCGGGCGCCGCCCAATAGACCAGCCCCAGCAGCAGATGCCGTCCCGCCACCCGTGGCGCGGGCAGGCCCAGCTCGGCCCAGGGGCGGCGGTCCGTCACCCGCCACGCGACCAGGACCACCGGGACGACGAGAGCGGTGGTCAGCATGGCCCGCACGGCGTGCGTGGGACGGTCGTAGGAACGGCTGATCGGAGCCCCGTGGAAGACGAACCAGAAGAGGCCGACGGCGACCGCGAACACGATCAGTACGCGCCACGGCATGGAGGGCCGCGATCGAGGTGCCGCCGCCGGTGCCGCCCGCTCCTCGGCCATGAGTACCCTCCCGCACGGCACGCGGAGCCCCGCCGGTCGGCGCGCCCCCTCCACGCATGGTGAACCGGCACGGCACGCCGGGTCCACAGCCCGTACGGGGGTGACGTGCCGCGCGGGGCCAACGGCGTCCGCACCGGAGCAACGGCCCCTGGATGACGCACCCGTGGCGGCCTGCGCCACCGCTCCCGCTCACCCGGAAAGCCCGACAACGTCCAAGTTCGTGTTTCGTTCGGCGGATTGTGTCTACCGGTACTACATGGTCCAGTCGATACGAGAGACAGAACGAAAGTACGAAGTCCCTTCGTCCGCGGGCACCTCCTGGCTGCCCGGGTTGGAGCGTGTGGAGGGTGTCGCGGCGGTCGTCGACCGAAGCCCCGAGGAACTGGACGCGGTCTACTACGACACCGACGATCTCCGCCTGTCCGGCTCCTCGGTCACGCTGCGCCGCAGGACCGGTGGCGCCGACGCCGGGTGGCACCTCAAGCTGCCGCTGTCGGGCGACAGCCGGGAGGAGATCCGGTCCGCCCTCACCGACACAGTCCCGGACGCGCTGCTCGACCTGACCAAGTCCCGTACCCGCGGCGCGGAGCTGACCCCGGTGGTCCGTATCCGCTCGACGCGCGAGGTGCGCCACCTCGTCGACGCCGACGGCACGATGCGTGCCGAGGTGTGCGTCGACACGGTCCGCGCGGAGTCCCTGCGCGCGGAGGGCAGGAGCGCCGCGTGGAACGAGATGGAGGTGGAACTGGCCGAGGACGCCGATCCCGCCCTCCTCGACGCAGTGGAGAAGAAGCTGCGCAAGAAGGGGATCGCAAGGGCGCACTCCCCGTCCAAGCTGGCCCGGGCACTGGACGAGACCGCGCCCGCCACGGCCGGCGCACCCGACGAGTCCGCCGCCCCGGACCCCGCTCAGGCCGGCGCGCAGGTCCTCGCCTACGTGCGGGAGCAGGTCCGTGCCCTGACCGCCCTGGACCCGGCCGTGCGCCGCAACCGGCCCGACTCGGTGCACAGGATGCGTGTCGCCTGCCGCCGCCTGCGCAGCTGTCTGCGGTCCTACCGGTCCGTTCTCGACCGCCGTGTCACCGACGCGATCCGCGGCGAGCTGAAGTGGCTGGCCGGCGAGCTGGGCGCCGAGCGCGATCAGGAAGTACTGATGGAGCGACTCAGCGGGGACATCGAGGCCCTGCCGCGGGAATTGCTCCTCGGTCCCGTCGCCGCACGGCTGCGGGTGTGGAACGTCGTCGACAGTACGGAGTCCCATCTGCGCAGTCTCGACGCCCTGGGCTCACCTCGCTACCTGGCCCTGCTGGACTCCCTCGCCGCGCTGCTGGAGCGGCCCCCGCTGCGTACCGGCAAGGCGGGCAAGGCCACCGCGCCCGCCGGCAAGGTCATGGCCAAGGCCGTCCTCAAGGAGTACGGGCGACTGGCCGGGCGCATGACCGACGCCCTGGAACTGTCGCCGGGCCCCGAGCGCGATGTGGCCCTCCACGAGGCGCGCAAGGCGGCGAAGAAGGTCCGCTACGCCACGGAGGTGGCCCGTCCGGCCCTCGGCAAGCCGGCCAAGAGCCTGGGCAAGCGGGTCAAGGCGGTGCAGAAGGTCCTCGGCGACCACCAGGACAGCGTGGTCGCCCGGGGCGCCCTCAGGGACCTTGCCGTGGCGGCCCAGACCGCGGGCGAGGCGGGCTTCACGTGGGGCCTGCTGTACGGCACCGAGCAGGCCCGCGCCGCGGACAGGGAGCGGGAGCTGCCCGCTGTGTGGGAGCACGCCTCGGCCCCGGAGGCACGCGAGAAGCTCAGCCGGTGACACCCGGGCGGACGTGCCCATGCCCGGCGCCTCCATCGGCACCCCGCCCGCGAAGTACGGCAGTCGAGGGCCCGCGACGATCTGACGGGCCCCGCGCGTACGGGCCTCGGGCTGCGCGTCGTCGAAGAGGTACTCGGCAGGCCGGTGCTGGTCGAAGGAGGCTCGGGCGAGGTGTCGGTGGTCGGTTACGACGACACGCTGTCCCGGCTGAGCTGCTTCGACCTGACCACGGTCAGTCAGAGCGCCGAGGAGCAGGCCAGGCACGCGGTCACGTCCGCCGTCGAACGCCTCGACCACGGCCGCACCGGGTCCAGCGAGGTCGTACTCACCCCGCACCTGGTCCTACGCGGCACCGGCGCGGCGACGGTGCCGGAGCGGCGGAGTGGTCGCCGCGGCCCTTCTCGCCCGGCCGTCCCGCGCGCCCCCTACGACTCCCTGCCTCCGGCCTCTCCGGCCTCTCCGGTGGCGTCGTCGGTGTCCGCGGTGTCCGCGGTGTCCGCGGTGTCTTCGGACAGGAGGTCCTCCAGGTCCGCGGCGAACATGTCCGGGTCGAGTGTCGGGTCCTGGCCCGCAGGCGTGCCGTCCTCGTGGCCGTCCGGTCCGAGCAGCACCTGCTCGGTCCAGATGCACTTGCCCGTCTGTGTGTAGCGCACGCCCCAGCGCTCGGAGAGCGCCCTGACCAACTGCAGTCCGCGGCCTCCCTCGTCGCTCTCCGTCGCGCGGCGGATCCGGGGCATCGTCAGGCTGCCGTCGAAGACCTCACAGATCAGCTCGGCGCCGTACAGCAGCCGCAGCCGGACAGGGCCCTTGGCATGGCGTACGACATTGCCCACCAGCTCGCTGACCAGCAGTTCCGTGGTGGGTGCCAGGTCGTCCAGGCCCCAGTCGGCCAGTTGCCCGCGGACATGGTGGCGGGCCTGGCCGGCCGCCTTCGGGTCCCTGGGGAGGGGCCAGGCCGCCATCCTGTCCTTGGGCAGGGCATGGAGGCGGGCGACGAGGAACGCCGCGTCGTCGGCCGCCTGCTGGTCGGTGGGCAGCAGACCGGCCGTCAGGGTGTCGCAGAGGCGCTCCAGGTCGGCGCCGGTGCCGTCCTCGTGGGTGGTGTGCAGAAGCCGGGCCAGATCGGCCATGCCCGTGTCGATGTCCCGTTTCGCCGACTCGACCAGGCCGTCGGTGTAGAGCACGAGCAGACTTCCCTCGGGCACCGCGATCTCGACCGTCTCGAACGGCGGCTTCGCCGCGCCCAGCGGCGGATCGGCGGCCGGCTCCGGGAAGTGGACGCTGCCGTCGGGATGGACCAGGGCCGGCGGCGGATGTCCCGCACGGGCGATGGAGCAGGTCTGGGTGGTGGAGTCGTAGAGCGCGTACAGACAGGTGGCGTACGACTCCTCGCTCATGCCGCCGACGAGGTCGTTCAGGTGGCTCATGATCTCGTCGGGGGGCAGTTCGAGGTCGGCCAGGGTGTGCACGGCGGTGCGCAGGCGGCCCATGGTGGCCGCCTCGGGCAGGCCGTGACCCATGACATCGCCCACGACCAGGGCGACCTGGCCGCCGGACAGCGGGATGATGTCGTACCAGTCGCCGCCCACGTCCATGCCCTGGCCCGCGGGAAGATACCGGGCGGCGGTCGTGCACGCGGCCAGCTCGGGAAGCCCCTGGGGGAGCAGGCTGCGCTGGAGTTCGCGGGACCGGGCGTGTTCGGCGTCGTAGAGCCGGGCTCGTTCCAGGGCCTGCGCGACGAGCGCGCTGATGGTGGTCAGCAGGGTGCGTTCCTCGTCGGTGAGCAGGCGCGGCCGGTCGAAGGAGACGATGCATACGCCGAACGTGTGCCCGGACGCGGCCAGCGGCAGGAACGCCCAGGCCTGCTTGCCGGCCTGAGCGGGCAGGCCGGCGCGGTCCGGCGAGTGCGCGGTGAACTCCGCCACGGAGGACAGGAACAGCGGCGTGCCGGACATGATCGGGTCCCAGGCCGGGTCGCCGACACCCCGGGGGCGGCGGTCGAGCACGTCCAGGAACTCCTCCGAGTAGCCGACGGACCCGACCCGGTGCAGCCGGTCGCCCTCGACCACCTGCATCAGCAGCCCGGTGGCGGCGAACGGCGGCAGTACCCGGCGGGCGACCGCGTCCACCACGTCCTGTGAGGTCGTCGCCCTGGCGAGTTCCTCGGTCAGCTCGGCGATCCGGGCCGCCCGCTCGGCGGCCGCCAGTTCGGCCGACCGGCGCTCCTCGGCCTGCCGCCGCTTGTCGGTCACGTCGGTGAAGTACAGGGTGCGGCCGTCGGGTCCGGGGACCAGCCGCAGGTGGAAGAGGCGGCCTGTGTGGGGTGTGCGGACGTCGAAACCGACGGGCTTCTCCTGGGCGGCGGCTTCTCGGCAGCGGGCCTCGAGGCCGGGGATCCGCCGTGCGGAGGGCAGGTCCCACAGGACGCGCCCGAACAACTCCTCCTCGGAGAAGCCCAGGGTGCGTTCCGCCTCCAGGTTGGCGAAGGTGATCCGCCACTGTTCGTCCACGGAGAGGAAGCCGTCGCTCATATGGCGCAGGGCCCGGCTGAGGGCGTCGCGGGCGCTGCGGGACTCGTTGCTCTCCCAGCCCACGCCGATCATCCGCAGGGCCTCGCCCCGGTCGTCGTACGTCGCCCTGCCGCGGGCCCGGGTCCAGCCGTACGAGCCGTCCAGCCGCCGCACCCGGTACTCGGCCTCGAACACGGTGTGGCCGTGGATGGCCCGCTGCGCCGCCGCGAGTGTGGGTGCCAGATCGTCGGGGTGGACGATCCTCATCCAGTTCTCGATCCTGCCGGTGAAGTCGGCGGGCATGGTGCCGTAGAGCTCCAGCGCCGCCTCGTCCCAGATCAGGTCGCCGGTACGGATGTCCCAGTCCCACGATCCGACGCTGACCTCCTTGAGCGCCTGCCGCAGGCGTTCACCGTGCAGCTCGGTGTGTACGGGGCCGGACGGCAGCGGCGCCTGCAGGATGCGTTCCTCGGCCCAGGCGACGACGGCCCGCAGGAAGTCCCACTGTCCGGAGGTGGGTTCGCCCCGGTCGCCCGTCAGGAGGGTGAGCGCGCCGATGCGGCGGTTCTCGCTGGAGACCGGCAGGGCGGCGAGACCGGAGCCGGGCCGGAAGGCGCCGCTCGGCTCCGCCGAAGACCGGGCGGCGGCTTCCCGGGCGGCCCCTGCCGGCCCTTCGGAGTCCGTCGGGACCCATACGCCACTGCCCTGGTGGAGGGCGAGGGCCGGGGCCGACGGTCCCTCCTGGTCGACGATCTCCCATGAACGGGTGAGGGCGGACGGCAGGCCGACCGCCGACACCAGTCTCAGGGCGGACATGGGCCCGCGCAGGTGAATCGCTCCACCCAGCGCGCCCAGTTCTCCCATCGCGTGCTGAAGTGCCAGCCGGAAGACCTCGCTTTCCGTGGCACCGGGGGCCACCGTGCGGAGAAGATCCAGCCGTGCGTTCATGTTGCGAACCTTAACGCTCCGACCTCGGTCGAAACCCTGCTTCGCAGGACCCTCACGATCAGTTCCGGCGGGGCCGAGCCCCTTCGGGGGCGCGGGGAACTGCGCGACAAGCCACGACGCACCCGCAGCCGACTCACCGGGCTTCCGGCGGCGCCGTCGGCGGAGCGCTCAGCCGACGACCCGGCCCAGCTCGATCCGGTCGATGTTCGGGGCCCAGGCGCTCGCGTTTGCGAAGATCACCCTGTTGGAGCCCTTCTTCAGGTCCACGGGGACACTGAGTGTCCAGTAGTCGTCCCAGCCCCAGGTGTTCTTGAAAGTGGCCGTGAGGGGAGCGGCGGTACCCACCGTGATGTCCGCCGTACGGGACATGATGTCCGTGTTGTAGGCGTGGCCGTTGTCGCGCCGGTCGTTGTGCGCGTAGTGGACGACCAGGAGATGGCGGCCGGCCCTGGGGGCGTCCACCGTGAACTCGGCGGTGCTGGAGGCGCTGTTGCCGAATTCCCCGATGTAGGAACCGGCGGAAGCGTACGCGGAGCCGACGAGCCTGGCCCCGCCGGCCAGGGTCGCCGAGGCGCCCTCGTAGGAGAGCGTGCCGGCGGTCGAGCCGGCGCCCGAGACGTCGAGGGAGCGGACGGCGGAGCGGTCGGCCGTCGCCCGGACACGGTTGTTGCCCGCCACGAGATACAGCCGCAGGGGCCGGTCGGGCGCCGCCGTCACCGTCTCTCCGTGCAGGGCGAGCTGCACCGCCGCCGAGGCACGCGGGAACACCGTGAAGTAGCCGTCACGCGGCGCGTAGACGTCGAAGACAGCCTCGTCACCCGGGCGCAGTACCAGTGAGCCCGTGCCGACACCGGCCGACGAGGAGTAGTCGAAGGCCGGCTTCCCGCTGATGTCCGCCAGCGTGGCCTCGTAGGAGGCGGAGGGCTCGGCGGCGGTACGGGCGGTCAGGTCGACGCGGTCGAGGGTGACCTCGGCGTCGCCCTTGGCCAGTGTCAGGACATGGGTGCCTGCGGACAGCTCTACGGACAGGTCCTTCTTGGCGCGGTAGGTCCAGTTCTCGGTGGAGGGGTAGGCGACCGTGACCGGGTCCCCGCCGTCGACGATGAGCTTCTGCGTGGCGGGTGTCCCGGACTGGTTGCCGTACAGGATCGCCAGGTCGTACGTCCCCGTCCTCGGGACCGTCACCGTGAAGTCGACCTTGCTGGCCGCCGAGTCGAGCGAGCCGACGTCCTTCGTCCCGGAGGCCGCGTAGCCGTTGGCGTTGGCGACCGTGCCCTGCGTGTAGATCTGACCGCCGGTGATGGCCGCGTCCTCGGCCTCGTACGAGCCGGTCCACGGGACGACGGCGGTGGACGGGGTGCCGGAACCGCCCGGGGTCAGGACGATCCGGTAGGCGGACATCTTGTGCGTGCCGCGCAGCGGTACGCTCACCGAGCCGTCGGCCGCCACCTGGACCTTCGTCCGCGTGAGCACACGCGGCGCCGCGTGCGGCCCCTCGTAGCCGGACCAGGCCGCCTCGGCGACGGTCGCGGTGACCGTGCGGCCCAAGACGGACCGGGACACGTTCTCGACCACGACGTCGGAGTCACCGGCGGAACCACCGAGCAGGACCTGCGCCTGACGCCGCTCCCTGTCGTACGACGCCAGGCCCTGGAGGGTGTCGATGGTGTCGGCCTGTGGCGGAGTCACCTTGACTGTGTCGCCGGTCAGCCCCGCGTACCAACGGAAGAACCACCAGCCGCCGTTGGGGATGTTCGAGCGCACCACGTTGCCGTCGAGGTTGCCGGCCGCGTCCCAGTAGGCCTGGTTGGCGTACACCTTGTTGCGCTCGAACATCGAGACCCACTGCACGAGTTGCCCGGGCACGGACAGGTCGCGGCGGTTGGCGTACTCGTCGATGTTGATCTTGAGTGGCGCGACGCCGAGTTCACGTTCGATCGAGCGGTAGGTGTCGTAGTGCCCCTGGAAGTCCCGCAGCGAGCCGGAGCCCAGCTCGTGCCAGGTCATGATCTGGGGGAGGACGTTCTCCCGCTTCGCGAAGGCGAGAAAATCGGTCAACAGGCGTGTGTGGTACGAGGATTCGTTCGGCCCGGCGATCCTGGCATCGGGGTCGGCGGCCCGTATCCGCTGGTACACCGTCTTCCAGTCCTTGAAGAACCGGTCGCGGTCGGCCTCGTACCGCGCCTGGTCGGAGGTGCCGAGGTCGTACCAGATCTGGTCGGGTTCGTTGAACGGGATGTAGACGAACCGCTCGCTGTTCGGGTCCGCCGCCACCTCCTTCACGATCTTGTCGACCTTGGGCAGGTAGTCGTCGATGCCGAGATCCTCGTACGGCCACTTGGCGTAGATGTCCTGCATCATGACGTTGATCTCGCCGCCGCCGTTGCGGAAGAACGACTTGGAGACCGTGAGCGCGTCCCCGTTGGGATGCTGGGCGCCGCCCTCAGGCTTCTGCGAGACACTGGTGATCTTCAGGGGTGCCAGCGCGGCGTCACTGGGCACGCCGTCGTCGCTGAGCCCGTACAGCGTTCCGTTGGCACCGCGCATCACCGGGCCTTCGGAGGCGGCGAGGTCGACGGCTACGCGCTGCGGTTCGCCGGCGGTCGTGGCCCCGGACGCGGGGAGGGTGCCTGCCATGGCGCTGACTCCAAGTACGGCGGTGAGCAGGGCGGTTCGGGTGCGGGACCCGATACGGGATCTCGTGCGGGTGGGAAGGCGAGTGGGTGTTCGGGTGGGGGTGATCACGCGGTTGGACCTCCAGTGGAGTCGGCGGAGGGGATCAGCCGCGCCCCGGCGGCGGCCCCGAGCTCTCGCGCACCACCAACTCCGGTACGGAGACGGGGTGCGGGCCGACCTGCGCGGACTCCTCCAGCACGGTGTGCAGGAGGCCGAACGCGGACCGCCCGAGGCCGGTGAAGTCCAGGCGCACGGTCGTCAGCGACGGGGTGAGGAAGGCGGAGTGCGGGGCGTCGTCGAAGCCGGCCACGCTCACGTCGTCGGGCACCGACCGGCCCTTCTCGTGCAGGGCGCGGATCACGCCGAGCGCGAGGTCGTCGTTGCCGCACAGGATCGCGGTGACCGCCCGGTCCCCGGCGAACTTCAGGCCTGCCGCGTGGCCGCCCGCCGGACCCCAACTGCCCTGCACGGGACGGGGTCGCGGGGCTCCGGCCTCCTTCAGCGCCTGCTGCCAGCCGGAGGTACGGGCGCTGGTGCGCCGGGTGCTGGAGGGGATGGCGACGTAGTGCACGGTCGCGTGACCGAGGGAGAGCAGATGGCGGGTCGCCTCGTAGGCGGCTTCGCGGTCGTCGGTCCACACCCAGGGGCGGTCGCCGCCCGGCGGGCGGGCCGGGGTCTCCACCACCCCGACGACCGGCAGCCCCGGGGGTACGGCACCCAGGGCCCGTACCCCCGCCGGATCGTAGGCGATCACGATCAGGCCGCCGCCGGTGTCCGCCGCCCGCTGCACCTGGGCGGCGACATCGGCCTCGTCGGCTTCGTCGGGTGATTCGAGGACGCCGATGCCCACCGAGTACGACGAGGCGCGCGCGGCCTCCTCGATGCCCTGGAGGATCGACGCGTAGCCGTAGTGCGTGGTGTCGGCGGTGAGCACGGTCACGGTCCGGCTGCGGCCGCTGGCCAGGGCGAGCGCGGTGGAGCTGCGCCGGAAGCCCAGCTCGTCGATGGCCGCGAGGACCCGCTCCCGGGTGGACGGCTTGACGCTGGGATGTCCGTTGATCACCCGGGAGACGGTCTGGTAGGAGACCCCGGCAGCGGTGGCGACGTCCCTGATGCTCACCGAGCGCTTTGTGTGACCGGTCACATTCATGCCAGGATTGTGACCGGTCACACAAAGCTCGTCAAGAGACCGTAACCATGGATTCACGCGACCGACCCGGACCGCCGTGAGTAGCGGTCGGTGGCAGTCGGCGGCCGGTGGCGGTCACCGGGAGGGGGAGACGTTGACCGATACGTCGGACACGGCGGGTGCGGTGGATGTGGTGGGCGCGGCCCCCGTGGACACCGGGCGGACGATCGCCTGGGGTCACTGGGCGCTGGAGGCGGAGTTCGCCACCGGCCCCGACGGAGAGCTGCGGCTGGTCCGGCTGGCCCGCCCCGGCGACCCGGTTTCCGCGTCCGGTGCCGGTGCCCCTCTCCACCTCGTCGAACTCACCGCCCTCGGCCACGGAAGCGGCTGGTCCGGCCCGCGCTTCACCGGCACGGCCCTGGGCCCGCGTCTGCGTCACCGCGCGCACACCCTCGGGGAGCACGACGGCTGGACCCGCCTGACCGTCGAACTCCACGACCCCGGAACCGGGTTGACCGCCTTCGTCGAGCTGTCCTCGCCCATCGGTCTGCCCGTGCTCCGCTCCCGCGTCCGGCTGCGCAACGACGGACACGAGCCGCTCGTCGTGCAGTCCGTCAGCAGTCTGCTGCTCGGCGCCCTCCCGCCGCCCGACCGGCTCGACGTCCACCGGGCCCGCAACGACTGGCTGGCGGAGTGCCGTTGGTACACCGAGGCGCTGAGCGACACCGTCGCCGACATCAGTGTCGACGTCCACCAGCACGACAGCAGGGCCGCACTCACCCTGACCGGACGCGGCAGCTGGTCCAGCGGCGGACACCTGCCCATGGGCGCCCTCACCGAACGCGACGGCGACCGGGCCTGGTTGTGGCAGGTGGAGTCCCCGGCAGGCTGGCGCTGGGACCTGGGCGAACGCCACCACGGTACGTACCTGGCACTGAACGGGCCCACGGACGCCGAGCACCAGTGGCGGATCCGGCTGGAGCCCGGCTCCGAGTTCACCACCGTGCCGGGAGTCATCGCCCTCGGCTCCGGGCTCGGCTCAGGACCCCGCGCAGGACCCGGCTCCGGGCTCGACGACGCCTTCGGCGCCCTGACTTCGTACCGCCGAGCCGTGCGCCGTCCGCACCCCGACCATGCCGCACTGCCCGTCGTCTTCAACGACTACATGAACACGCTGATGGGCGATCCGACGACGGAGAGACTGCTCCCGCTGATCGACGCGGCGGCCGAGGCCGGATCGGAGTACTTCTGCGTCGACTCCGGCTGGTACGACGACAGTACGGAGGGCTGGTGGGACAGCGTCGGCGAGTGGCTGCCCTCGTCGCGCCGCTTCCCCGACGGCGGGATCCAAGCCGTCCTGGACCGGATCCGCGAGCGAGGCATGGTGCCGGGTCTGTGGCTGGAGCCCGAGGTCGTTGGGGTACGCAGCCCGGTCGCGGCCGAGCTTCCGCCGGAAGCCTTCTTCCAGCGGGACGGTGTACGCCTGGTCGAGCAGGGACGCCACCAGCTGGACCTGCGGCACCCGGCCGCCCGGGCCCACCTCGACAGGACGGTCGACCGGATCGTCGGCGACTGGGGAGTGGGCTACCTCAAACTGGACTACAACATCCTGGTCGACCCGGGCACCTGCGGCCCCGGGGACGTCTCACCCGGCGCCGGACTGCTGGGGCACGCCCAGGCGTACCTGGACTGGCTCGCCGAAGTGCTCGAACGGTACCCGGGGCTGGTGATCGAGAACTGCGCGTCCGGAGGGATGCGGATGGACGGCGCCACGCTGGCCGTCACCCAGCTCCAGTCCACCAGCGACCAGCAGGACCCGCTGCGCTGCCCGCCGATCGCAGCCGCCGCACCCACGGCGGTCCCGCCGGAGCAGGGTGCCGTCTGGGCCTACCCCCAGCCCGCCTTCGACGACGACCTCATCACCTTCACCCTCGGCGGGGCGCTGCTCGGCCGGATCCATCTCTCGGGCCACCTGGACCGGATGCCGGAACACCAACTCGCGCTCGTACGGGCCGCGGTGGCCGTCTACAAGACGGTCCGCGGGGACCTGGCCGAGGCACTGCCGTTCTGGCCGCTGGGTCTGCCGGGGTGGACGGACGAGTGGACGGCCCTGGGCATGCGGGTGCCGGGTGACCGTACGGCGTACCTGTCGGTCTGGCGCCGGGGTGGGGAGAGCGGCATCCGGGTGCCCGTCGAACACTTGGCGGGCCGGGCGGTGACCGCGGAGATCCTGCATCCGTCACCCGCACCCTCGCCGTCGCAGTCCTCTTCGGCGTCCGCGTCCCCGTGCCCGTCCATCGGCTCGGTGGTCTGGGACGGAGGCGGGGTTCGGGTCGGGCTTCCACGTACGCCTGGTGCGCTGCTGATCCGGCTCACGTCTGCCGAGTAGCGGCTCGGTAGTGGCTGTTCCAGGCACTCGTGGACGAGGGGAATACATCCACCGGGGGTCCGGTTGTACCGCACGTGAATGACATGGCCCCATCAATTGAGGTGGGTGTCCGGGGGTGTGAGAGGAGGAGTTCATGGCTGCCAGAGGTACGCGTCCGGTGGTGACGTTGAAGTCCACGGCCGGAACCGGTGCGACCTATGTGACGCGGAAGAGCCGTCTGAACGACCCCGACCGACTGGTCCTGCGCAAGTACGACCGGGTGGCGGGGGAGCACGTCCTCTTCCGCGAGGAGCGATGAACCAGGCCGTCGCCCATCGACGTACGGCTGCAAGGAAGGAAACCCCATGAAGCTCGGTATTCATCCCGTGTCCCGCCCGGTCGTCTTTCGCGACCGCGCCTCGGACGCCACGTTCCTCATCCGCTCCACCGCGCACTCGGCGACGACGATCGAGTGGGAGGACGGCAACACGTATCCGCTGATCGACGTGGAGGTCTCGTCGGCCGGCCACCCCTTCTACACGGGGACCGCGCGGGTCGTCGACAGCGCGGGCCGTGTGGAGCGGTTCGAGCGGCGGTACGGCCGTACGGCGTCGGTGTCGGCGTCGACGACCCGCTGACGACCGGCCGGAACCAGAGCGGGAGGAGAACACCGTCATGAAGGTGCGCAAGTCGTTGCGCTCGCTGAAGTCCAGGCCCGGTGCGCAGGTGGTGCGCCGCCGGGGCGTGGTCTTCGTGATCAACAAGAAGGATCCGCGCTTCAAGGCCCGCCAGGGCTGACGCGTCGCGGGCACGCTGCTGGGCCCGGTCCCCGGAGAGGGGGCCGGGCCCTTGTCGTGTGCGGCGCGCGTGTGCGCCGGTCGCGCAGGGCACTCGCGTGCGGCCGGATTGACGGATTGGCGTCCGTCCTTGCTGGGCAGGGAGCCAGGGTATGTCATGTCATGTGCACGACTACCTTCCCCCCACAAGGAGGTCGACCATGCACGTCCGTAAGCTGACAAGTGGACTCGCCGCTGTTCTGGCGGTGACCTTTTCCCTGCTGGGTGGCCAGGCCATGGCCGCTCCGGCCCCGGTCGCGGACCACGTCGCCGCCGCACGGGTCGTCACCTACGACGCGAGCGGTTCCGCGGAGTTCAGGTCCGCCGTGGACCGGGGCGCCGCGATCTGGAACGAGAGCGTCGCCGCCGTCGAACTGCAGCCCGTGGCATCCGGGCAGCGTGCCAACATCCGGGTCCTCGCGGACAACGGCTGGCCCCGCGCTCTGACCACCTCGCTGGGCAACGGCACCGTCTACATCGGCCGCCAGGCGGTCGATCAGGGCTACAACACGATCCGCATCTCGGCCCATGAGCTGGGGCACATCCTCGGTCTGCCGGACCGTAAGCCCGGCCCGTGCACGAGTCTGATGTCCGGCTCCAGCGCGGGAACCGCCTGCACGAACCCCTATCCGAACGCGGCGGAGAAGGCCGAGGTCGAGGGCAACTTCGGCGGTGCGCTCACGCGGACGGCCGGAGCGGTGCCGGTCGGGGTCACGATCGTGGACTGACCCGCCGAACGCGGTCGTACGCCCCGGGACGCGGGTCGCGGTCCGGGGCGTACGAGTCCGGTCCGGGTGACAACTGCCCCGACGGCGCGGAACGGACAGGCCTGCCGACGGGCCGGCGAGCACGCGGCCCGCGGGTCAGGGGGTCTCGGCGCCGGCCTTGGCGAGCAGGCCGATGCGGGCGGTGACGTGTTTGCCGACCGGCTCGCTCTGGACCTCGAAGCCCTCGCAGATGGCCATGACGATCTCCAGGCCGTGCTGGCCCACCCGCCCGGGATCCGCGGCCCTGGCCACCGGCAGTATCGGATCGCTGTCCCAGACGGCCACCTCAAGCGTGCCGCCGAGGATCCGCAGATCGAGCAGGACCGGCCCCGGCGCGTACTTCAGGGCGTTGGTGACCAGCTCGCTCACCACCAGCTGGGTCAGGCCCATGGCCCGTTCCGTCACCGGCAGGCCGTGTTCGGCCTGGGCCTGCGACAGGAAGTCGGTCGCGAGATGACGGGCCTCGGCGATGCAGAGCGAATCGCCTTCCAGAGCAACAGTGGTCTCTATGCGGCCACGCTGCGGCGCCATAAGGCCTCCGCCCTTGATCAATGATTCCATGCAGTCCGCCTCACCCGGTGCTTGCCCGCATGTACCCCCTCTTCGAGGACCTACGCATCTGCTGTCGGCGAAATTTGAGCGGGCGGGCAATTCGGGGTCAAACGGAAGATCCGACGAGATCGGTTGCCGGGATCGAGTGTGGAGTAAGCCCGGAGAGCGGGGGTAGTGGCCCCATGTCGCGGGAAAGCGGGACGTGGAGCCTGGGGAGGTCGCACGTACCGCTTTCCCGCCATTCTCGTGCGCCCGCTCTCTGCCCCGCGTCTCTTCCGAGGGCGACACCGGAACAAGGCCCGGCCGTCACATCGGGTACCGGCGATCGCGGATCCGTTGAACGCAGGACATGGCCCACTGCGTATCCCTGGTGACTGGGAGCAAGGCTTCAGCGAGGGATGGGCATGGGCAACGCGGGTGCCGCTGCAAATGAGCTGGTCGCCGGAAGGTACCGGCTGCAAGAGGTCGTCCACCACGAGGTGAACTGCGTCTGCTGGTACGGCGAGGACATCGAGTACGCACGTCCGCGACTGCTGACGCAGACGCCTCTCCCGCCCGATCCGATGCCCGACCCGATGGCGGATCCGGTCGGGCGGACGGTCGCCCGGATCCGCCATGCGTCCGAGGTCATGGGACTGCTGTGTCCGGGCGGCGTGGCGAGCGTCATCGACGTCGTCGAGGAGTCCGACAGCCTGTGGACGGTCGTCGAATGGATCGACGGCATGCCCCTGGGCGAGTTCCTCGACCAGTACGGCCCGCTCGACTACACGCGGGCCGCCCGAATCGGGCTCGACGTCCTGGGTGTGCTGGAGGCCGCGCATGGTGAGGGCCTCGTCCACGGGGAGCTGAGTCTCGGCCAGGTGTTCGTACGCGACCACGGCGGTGTGGTCGTGTCCGGGTACGGTCTGGCGGGCGCCGGTGCGGCCGCACGGCTCGGCGCGCCGGCGTACGCGTCCCCGGAGCAGGCCCGTGGCGACTCCTACGGTTCGCCGGCCGACCTGTGGGCGCTGGGCGCGCTGCTCTACACGATGACCGAGGGACGGCCGCCCTTCCGTGACCGCGGCCAGCCGGAGGCGACCCTCAAGGCGATCGTGAGGCTGCCGCTGCGCAGCCCGCGGCATGCCGGTCCGCTCGCGCAGATCCTGCAGGGACTGCTCCGCAAGGACTTCCGCGAACGGCTCACCGGTCCGGTGGTCCGCGACGCCCTCCTCCGTGTCCTCAGTGCGGACCCCGAGGCCGTGGCGGAGACGGTCGCGCAGCCGAGGCCCTCGGTGCACCGACTCGTGAGCATGGCCCGGGGCAGAGCGAACCTCGGACGCGCGACGCTCATCGGGACCGCGGTCGCCGCTGTCGTCGCCGTGACGGTGACCGCTCTCGCCGCGACCGGCGACGGTTCGGGGCCGGATGTCTCGGCCTCCGACGCGACGGCCTCGCGTACCGGTCCCGTTCTCCCGACCGGAGCCGGGAACGGGGCGAGTACGCCGTCAGCCGGTACCGCGTCACCCACCGCGTCCCCGTCCCCCTCATCGACCCCTACCCCTTCCCCATCCCCTTCCCCATCCTCTTCGCCCTCCTCACCTTCGCCCTCGTCCTCATCCTCCGGCGGAGGGGGCCTTCCGGCGGGCTTCCGCGTCTTCACGGCGTCGGAAGGCTTCACCGTCGCGCTCCCCAAGGGCTGGAAGCGACTCAGCACCGACCGTGCCGAGGACCGCTCCTACCGGGTCGTCTTCGGCGCCGACGGCGATCCGCGGAACCTGGCCGTCACCTACAGCACACGCGTCGGCTCCGACCCGGTCGCCGTATGGCGGGACACCGTGGAGCCCTCGCTGCGACAGGACTCCGGCTACGACAGGCTGGGCGCGATCCGCGCGACGACCTACCAGGGCCGTGAGGCCGCGGACATGGAGTGGGTCGAGAGGACCGGGGGCACCCGGGTACGCACCTTCGGCCGTGGATTCCTCATCGGGGGCGGGGAGGGTTTCTCGGTTCGCTGGACGACCCCGGCCGCCGACTGGGAGACCGCTGCCAACCAGCGGGCGTTGAAGACTTTCCTGGCGACCTTCCGTGGGCTGCCGGACTAGCGGGCTGCCTGCTGGGGCGACCGACCGGCCGCGTGGCGGACCGCCGGACTGGACGGCGGGTCAGTCTCCCGTGAGCCCGCGTGTGTCCCGGCGTGGCCGATCCATGGCGCGCCACTCCGGCCGCAGTCCGGTCAGGCTGGTGGTGAGGAAGTACGCGATCCCGCCGACCATCAAGACCGGTACCAGCCCGGTGGCGGCCACGGCCGCTCCCGCGACCAGCCCGCCGAGGGGGATGCCGGACCAGGCCAGCGAGTCGCCGAGCGCGTTGACCCGGCCCAGCAGCGGGCGAGGTATTCGCTCGAAGAAGACGGCGCCGATGATCGGGTTGATGAAACCCGCGCCGAGCCCGCTCACGGCGAAGACGGCCAGTACGGCGCCCATCGGCGCGCCGGAGGCGAGTATCAGGAATTTCGGTGCCCCGGCGAGAAGGAAGCCGACGAAGAACACCGCCCGGCGCCGCAACCGGTGTGCGAACGCCGCCGCCAGGAGACTCCCGCAGATCGCCATGGCTCCTGAGACGCTGCTTGCGAGGCCGATCGCCGTCGGCCCGTTTCCGGATTCCTGGGCCCAGACGGGAACGAGCACCGCGGAGAAACCGGCGTCCAGGAGATTGGTCGTGCCGACCATCACGATGAGGGCGAGGAGCAGCGGGTCGCCGCGCAGGAAGGTCCAGCCCTCGCCGAACCGCTGCCAGTAGCCCGGGCCCTCTTTCGTATGCGGTGACCTGTCCGGCGACAGGGGTTCCTCGGCGGCATGTCCCATGTTCCGGGGCAGCACCAGCGCGATGATCACCGAACCGGCGGCGAAGCAGGCCGCGTTGACCGCCAGCCCCGCCAGCGGGCCGACCAGCCCGATCAAGGCGCCGCCGGCCGCCGGGCCCACGGTGGAGGCGAGCCTCTCGATCACGCCGGACAACCCCGTCGCCCGCTCCAGGGGAACCCGGCTGCGGTCGGCCGCCTCGGGCACCATGACCTCCTTGGCCAGGTCGCCGGGGCCCCGGGCCGCGCCGATGAGCACCACCAGGGCGAGGAGCACGGGAAACGAGAGCAGCCCCGAGCCGTGGAGAACCGGAACGGCCGCGGCGGCGGTCGCGCTGGCCAGGTCGGTGGTCCAGGAGACGACGCGTGGGCCCACCCTGTCCACCAGCGGCCCGGTGAGTGCCTTGACCACCACATAGGGAGTCATCTCGAAAAACGCGACCAGTCCGGTCTTGGTGGCGCTCCCGGTCGTGACGAGCACGAACCAGGGCAGCGCGATGCCCGAGATCCGCGTACCGGTCAGCGAGACCGCCATCGCGGTGAGCACTCCGGCCAACGGCCGTAACGCGCGTTTCCCGGGTAAGCGGTCCGTGTCCGCGGCGGTGTCCGTCACGGCCTCTCCGGGGCGGTGGCCCCGTCTCCCCGGGAAGGATCCGCCGAGGGCGCGGAGCTGTCCGGCTCGGGCAGCAGGAGCGTGATCACGGAGAACCGTTCGGCTCCCTCGGGCGCCGACGCCGCCGCCTCCGTCGTGTCCCGGCGATAGCGGTTGAGGACACCCCGCAACTCCTCGTAGAGACCGGAAGCCTCCTCGGGGGTGATCCGCAGGGCCCAGTCGCTCATGTCGAACGTGTCCCGCCACGCGGGGGGCAGGGTCTGGAGTTCGCCCAGCGCCCGCTCCGTGTGAGCGGTGTGGCGGGCGGCGACGGACTGCAGGTAGGCCAGTGTCGCCTCGGGCTCCCGCTCGGCCAGCTCGCGGTCGTTGAACCACGTCCTGCTGTGCACCGACCGCCACCAGCGCTCGCGTGCGTTGCCGCGTTCCGTGTCCTCCTCCACGAGGCCCGCGCCTTCGAGCTGGCGCAGGTGGTAACTGGCGGTGCCGGAGTTCACGTCCAGGCGTTCGGCGAGCCGGGTGGCCGTCGACGGGCCGTGCTTTCGCAGCAGCCCCACCAACTGCACCCGGATCGGGTGCGCGAGGGCCCGTAGCCCCTTGGCATCGAGAACGACGGTGTCCTGGTCGGCATGTGGGTGCTGAGGTGTCGCGTCGGGTTCAGGCATACCGAGCACGCTAGACCACAAAGAGTTCTTCGCAAAGACTTGTTTGCGAAGAACTCTTCGCGAAGGGCGCAGGAGTCCGGGGTGCCTAAGGGTGCAGGCCGGGGCCCTCGTCGTGCGGGGACAGGGGGGTCGGGGAGAGGTCCGTCGGCACCTCACCGCTCTCCAGCAGGGTGTTGGCGGAACCGATGATCCGCGGATCGGCCGTTCCGACGGCCTGCTTGTCCTTCGCCGTGTAGTCGCAGCACAGCAGCAGATGACGCATGGCTTCGAGGCGGCCACGGCGCTTGTCGTTGCTCTTCACCACGGTCCATGGCGCGTACGGCGTGTCCGTCGCGCGGAACATGTCGACCTTCGCCTCGGTGTAGGCGTCCCACAGGTCGAGGGAGGCCAGGTCGGTGGGGGACAGTTTCCACTGCCGGACGGGGTCGATCTGGCGGATGGCGAACCGGGTGCGCTGCTCACCGCGCGACACCGAGAACCAGAACTTGATCAGCAGGATCCCCTCGTCGGTGAGCATCTTCTCGAAGATGGGTGCCTGTGTGTAGAAGTGCCGGTACTCGGCCGGGGTGCAGAAGCCCATGACACGTTCGACCCCGGCCCGGTTGTACCAGGACCGGTCGAAGAAGACGATCTCGCCGGCCCCCGGGAGATGCGGCACGTAACGCTGGAAGTACCACTGCCCGGCTTCCTTCTCGGTGGGCTTGTCCAGTGCCACCACGTGCGCACCGCGCGGATTCAGACGCTCGGTGAAGCGCTTGATGGTGCCGCCCTTGCCGGCCGCGTCACGCCCCTCGCACACCACGACGACCCGTCGGCCGGTCTCCCGCACCCACTTCTGCAGCTTGAGGAGTTCTATCTGCAGGATCCGCTTCTGCCGCTCGTAGGAATGACGGCGAAGCTTCTTCTCGTACGGGTAGTTCTCGCGCCAGGTGTCGAGGGGCTTGCCTTCGCCGTCCAGGAGGACGGGCTGCTCGGGCCGTTCCTCGTTCACCAGTAGTCCGGCGAGCAACTCCGGCTCGACGGAGGGATCTTCTCCGCTGCCGGAGGCAGGCGCGTTCAGAGGGTCAGCCACAGGTGGTCCCTTCGTAGCCCGGGCGGTCGTTCCCGCCGACGGACCGGCGTACGAGTCCCGCCCCCGCCAGAATGGCATGCGGCCGACCGTCCGGCACCGTGCGGAACGGTCGATGTCGCCCGTACCGGATGTTCGTGTGCCCAGTACCCGGGCGGCGCCGACAATCACGGCGGGTCGAGCGGATTCGGCCATTGCGCGCCCGGTTCCGGCCCCGCGCGCAACTCCCGTCTCGCCGGACGGCTCTTAACCGGTGAGGGGACGATTTCAGGTAGGCAAGGCACACGGGGGACCCATGCTCAAGTTCCACTTCACGGACGTAGATATGGCCCGCATTCGGATGGCGACCGGTCCGGATCCCATGTGGGAGCTGTTACTCAGCCTGCATCTGCTGGGCGGGAACGACGGATCGGTCGTCTTCGGGGCGTGGAAACGGCACATCCGCAACCGCCTGCCCGGCAGTACCCGGCTGCTGTTCGAGCTGGCGCCGCCCCGTGGGTATTCAGCCGATTTCCTCACCCCGATGCCTGATCGGGGCGGCCTCGAAACGGGCATCGACGCCGTACTGTCCACCTCGCGCGGGGGGCTGAGGCGCGACATCGCTCGTCTTGCCGCGGCCCGGCACCTCGGGGCGCGAACGCTGTCGCTGGCCGAGGCGGGCTCCGACGCGATGCGCTTTCTCGGCACGGCCCTGCGCGGCTATTTCAACGTCGCGCTGCGGCCGTACTGGGCCCAGGTGCGGACCTCGATCGAGGCCGATCGCGCCGTCCGGGTGCGGGCGATCCTGGACGGGGGCACCGAGGGCATGCTGTCCAACCTGCATCCCGCCCTGAGCTGGCAGCCCGGTGTCCTGTCCGTGGCCAGCGCCTACGATCGCGACATCCGTCTCGACGGCCGCGGTCTGCTCCTGCTGCCCTCCTTCTTCTGCTGGCGGGCCCCCATCACGCTGCGCGATCCCGCCCTCCCTCCCGTGGTCGTCTACCCGATCGCCCACGATCTCGGATGGTCGCAGGCCGATGACGGCAAGCGTCACGAGGCGCGGGAGGCGCTGGGCACCCTGCTGGGGAGGACCCGCGCCGACGTACTGGCCGCTGTCGTCGACCAGGGCGGATCGACCAGCGATCTGGCCCGGCGGCTGGTCGTCTCCCCGGCGTCGGTCTCCCAGCACGCCGCGGCGCTGCGCGACTCGGGGCTCATCGTGACGCGGCGCTGCGGGCAGAGTGTCCACCACAGCGCCACCACGCTCGGGAGCGCACTGCTGGGCGGCCACCGGAACATCCCGCAGGCGTCCTTGCTCGGGGGCTAGGGGTTTCCGTCCAGGGGGGTGGGGCCGGCGGCAGGGACCGTCCGGGGGGCGTGTGCCGTCACCGCGCCGGGTCGGTGTCTCCGGGCGGACGGCGATTGCCGTGCCAGTCCAGGATCAGGACCGTGGCGTCGTCGCTGAGGTTGCCCTGGCAGGCCTCCGCCACCGCGGCCGTCAGCGTCCGGACGGCCTCCCTGGGATGCAGGGCGCGGGTGTCGTGCACGAGCCCGGCCAGATCGACGGCGGCGGCAGCGCGGTCCTGCATACCGTCGGTGAGCAGTATCAGCCTGTCACCGGCCCGCAGACGCAGTTCCTGCTCGCGGTACGGGATCGGACCCGGTACACCGAACGGCATGTTCACGGCGAGCCGGAGCTCTTCGACCGTGCCGTCGCGCAGACGCAGCGGCCAGGGATGACCGGCGTTGACCAGTCGGCAGACACCTGATTCGAGTTCGATGCACAGCAGTTGCCCGGTGGCCAGGCCCCGGCTGTGCTGCAGCAGGGCCTGGTGGGCCTGCTGGGCCTGTCTTACCGGGTCGCAGCCACTGCGGCGGGCCCCGCGCAGCGCACCGATCAGCAGGGTGGCCAGCAGCGCGGATTCGGTGTCGTGGCCCATGGCGTCGGTGATCGACAGATGCAGGGTGTCGCGATCCAGCGTGTAGTCGTACGTGTCGCCACCGATGTCGTCGGCCGGGACCAGCCCCGCGGCGAGGGCGAACTGGGACGCCTCGCAACTGGACGCCGTGGGAAGCAGCTGATGCTGGATCTCCGCGGCCAGGCTGGCCGTGGTGGTACGCCGGCGCAGGTGATACAGGTCGGTGAAGCGGCGGTCCGTGACGATGATGTAGGCCAGCGCGTGGGCCGCCTCCCGGACCTGTCTCAGCACGGTGTCGTCGGCGTACTGCAGGGTCATTTCGAGTACGCCGATGCAGTCCCCGCGGTTGGAGACGGGCGTGATGATGCGCCGACTTCCCTGCCCGTCCGTCTCCGCGTGCTGGCGCTGGCTCTGCAGCACCCTGCCGTAGACGCTGCCTTGCAGGTCGATCGGCTCGATCGGCTCGTTCTGCTCCGTGGCATCCTCCTCGACGGCCGCGGCCAGCCGTACGAGCCGGTGACCGATGAGGTCGACGAACAGGAAGGACACGCGCTCCGCACCGAACCGCTTCTGCAGGTTTCGGGCAACCACGTCGACCGACTCCCCGGGCGGCGCGGCCTCCGCAGAGCCCAGCAGCTCGCCCAGTTCCAAATCTCCACCATCCACGTCAACCTCCCATCGGAATTCGTTCCTTCTGCCCCGGGTTTCTCCGACCTCACTTGTCGGAGGTCATCACGGGGGTGTCATCGAACACGTTTGCGGGCGCGGGGGGCGTGCGCTGGAGGCCACCGATCCGCGCGGCTGTCACCCGGCGTACAACCCTGGGCGCGGACGGGCAGCCGTATGTACGGCGCCGTGAGAGACAGCCGTACGTACGGCTGCCGTGAGAGACCTCCGGCCGTTCGCTAAGCGGCGAGGACGGATTCCTTCCGCAGGGTCAAGGAGGAGAGCGGGCACGAGGAGAGCAGGCTCAAGGAGGAGAGCAGGCACACTCCGTATCCGCTTGCCGTCACCTCGGTAGCCACTTCTCGAGGGCGGCGATGAGGTGGTCGAGTGGAGGGTGCTCGGCTGAGCGGTCGGTGACGACCGTGCGGCCGTCGAACCGGAGCGTGTACTGGAACATGTCGGCCGCGCCCTTGTCCACGGTGGACCCGGGGACGTCGTCCAGTGCCGGGTCCCCGAGCAGCGTACGCAACCGTGTGAACTGGGCCGCGCTGGTACGGCGTACCTCGGCCTGGCCCTTGTCGCTGGTGCGGACGGTGCCGTCGCCGCGCAGGATCACCTCCTGCTGAACGCCCGCGAAGCCCCCGCTGACGGTCATGGTCACCAGCTTCCGATCCCGTCCGGCGGTGGGCACCGGAGACGGGCTCGTGGAGGCCGAAGCGGAAGCCGCGTCCGTGGCGGGAGGGGGCGGGGTGGGCGTGGGGAGTTCGCTCGACGGGGAGGTGGAGGCGGAGGGGGATGGGGATGGCGTGGTGGCCGGCGAAGGGGGCGGCGAGCTCGCCGTGTCCCCGTCGTCGTCGGTCGAACAACCCGCCAGCAGGATCAGTACGGTGGCCGCGAACACGGCCGCCGTCGTCCTCGTGCTCCTGGGCATCGCGCGCACTCTGCCTCCACCCGTCTTCCACTCGTCGGACCGGAGCGGCCGTCGTCACCGGCTGCCATGCTGTCAGTTCTTCCGTCGTACGAGGAGGCCGCATGTCCGAGCCGTCCGTTCTCGCCGCGCTGGTGGCCGGGTTGCGAGGGGGATCCATCGAAGTCGTCGACCTCACGTCGCCCTTGTCGTCGTCGACCCCGGTGCTCCAACTGCCGCCCGAGTTCGGCCAGACGCAGGTGTTCGCCCTGGAGGAGATCAGCAGGTACGACGACCGCGGTCCGGCCTGGTACTGGAACAACTTCCGTACCGGTGAGCACACCGGTACCCATTTCGACGCCCCGAACCACTGGGTGACCGGCAAGGACCTCGCGGACGTGGCCTCCGTACCCGCGGGGCGGCTGATCGCGCCGGCCGCGGTGCTGGACTTCACCGCCGAGGCGGCGAAGGACCCGGACTTCCTCGTCGAGGTGGAACACGTACGGGCGTGGGAAGCCGCGAACGGACCGCTGCCCGACGGCGGCTGGCTGTTGCTGCGGACAGGGTGGGACGCCCGCTCGCACTCGCAGGAGACGTTCCTGAACGCGGACGAGAACGGCCCGCACACCCCCGGACTGTCGGCGGAGTGCGCCCGCTGGGTGGCCGAGGAGTCACCGGTGATCGGCCTCGGCGTCGAGACGGTCGGCACCGACGCCGGACGCGGCCACGCGTTCGAACCGGCCTTCCCGTGCCACTCGTACCTGATGGGCAGTGACAAGTACGGGCTGACCCAGCTGCGGAACCTGGCGGCACTGCCCGCGACCGGCTCCGTCGTCGTCGCCGGACCCCTCCCCATCGTCTCGGGCTCCGGGTCACCCGCCCGGGTGCTCGCACTGGTGGAGCGCTCATGAAGGTCGCGGAGGCCGTCGGACGGGCGCTGTACGCGGCCGGGGTCGGACAGGTCTTCGGCGTCGTCGGCTCGGGCAACTTCCATCTGACCAACGCCATGGTCGCGGCCGGAGCGCGTTTCGTCGCCGCCCGCCACGAAGGCGGCGCGGCGACGATGGCCGACGCGTACGCCCGCGTCAGCGGCACCGTGGCCGCGCTGAGCGTCCATCAGGGACCGGGCCTGACGAACGCCATGACGGGAATCGCCGAGGCGGCCAAGAGCCGCAGCCCGCTGCTGGTCCTGGCCGCCGAGGTGACCGAGCCGCGGTCCAACTTCCACATCGACCAGGAGGCGCTGGCCCGGGCGGTGGGCGCGATCCCGCTGCGGATCACGTCGGGCGAGCACGCGGTGCAGCAGGCCTGCGCGGCGGTCGAACGGGCCCTGCACGAGCGGCGGACCGTGCTGCTCAACGTCCCCTTGCGGACGCAGGACCTGGACGTGCCCGAGGGCGCCCTGGCACAGGCGGCGCCACCGCGGGAACGGACGCCGGTCGAGCCGTCGCCGGACGACGTGACGGCGTTGGCGCGGGTGCTCGGACAGGCACGGCGACCGCTCTTCGTGGCCGGCCGCGGCGCACGCTCACCGGGCGGACGGGCCGCCCTCGAAGCGCTCGCCGAGCGCCACGGAGCCCTGCTGGCGACATCGGCCGTGGCACGCGGCCTCTTCCACGGCAACCCGTGGTCGCTCGACGTGTCCGGAGGCTTCTCGTCACCCCTGACGGCCGAACTGATCGAGGCCGCGGACACGATCGTGGGCTGGGGCTGCGCCCTGAACATGTGGACGATGCGGCACGGCCGGCTGATCGGCGCCGACACGACCGTGGTGCAGGTCGACGACGACGCGTCGGCGCTCGGCGCACACCGGGAGGTATGGCTCGGGGTCACCGGCGACGTGGAACTCACCGCGCGCCGCGCCCTGGAGGCGAGCGGCGGTGGGGCGCGGGAGGGCTACCGGACCGCCGACGTCGCCGGGGCCGTCGCCGCGCGCGTACGCCTGCGGGACGTGCCGTACGAGGACACGAGCGGTCGTGAGCGGATCGACCCGCGAACGCTCACCATCGCGCTCGACGACATCCTCCCCGCGGAGCGCGTGATCGGCGTGGACTCCGGCAACTTCATGGGCTACCCGAGCATGTACCTGTCGGTGCCGGACGAGAACGGCATGTGCTTCACGCAGGCGTTCCAGGCGATCGGCCTGGGCCTCGCGACCGCGATCGGCGCGGCACTGGCGCGGCCGGACCGGCTCGCGGTGGCGGCCCTCGGCGACGGCGGAGCCATGATGGGCGCCGCGGAACTCGACACGGTGCGCCGGCTCGGACTGCCGATGGTCGTGGTCGTGTACAACGACGACGCCTACGGGGCGGAGGTGCACCACTTCGGACCGGACGGACATCCCCTCGACACGGTCGAGTTCCCGCCGACGGACATCGCCGCGGTGGCCCGGGGCTACGGCTTCGAGGCGGTGACCGTACGCACGCGGACGGATCTCAAGGCCGTCGAGGACTGGGTCGGCGGCCCCCGGTCCGTGCCTCTCCTCGTCGACGCGAAGGTGACCCGGGACCGGGGGTCCTGGTGGCTCGAAGAGGCGTTCCGCGGACACTGAGCCCGGCGCGGGGCACCGAGTCCCGCGCAGCGCGCTGAGTCGGGCGGGGGGCAACCGGGCCGGGCGGAGGGCAACCGGTCCGGGCGGAGGAAGCGCAACCCCGCAGCATCTCGTGAGTCTTCCTTGCAGGGGGTGCTGTGCCATGGGGGCGGATCAGCAAATCGCGTATTTCCTACGGGCGTTGGCGCGACAGGGAGAGGACCGGGACCGCGATCCGGGTCCGGACCCAAACCCGAAGGCGGATCCGGACCCGGACCCGGACCCGAAGACAGATCCGAACGCGGATCCGGAGCGGCGCGCGGCGGCGGCGAAAGGCCTCGGCAGGATCGGGCGGCCCGAACACGCCGGAGTCCTCGTCGAGGCAGCCGGCGACCCCGTTCCGGCGGTCCGCGCGGCGGCGGCTCTCGGACTGGGCAGGCTCGGAGTCCCGGAAGCGGCCGGCACGGTGCTGCCGGGCCTGATGCGTGACGCGGATCCATGGGTGCGGCGCCGGGCCTCGGTCGCCGCGATCAGACTCGGGCTGCAGGGCCCGACCGTCACGCGGGCATACGCGGTCCTGCTCGGCGACCCCGACCACCACCTGCGCATCAACGCCCTGGTCGGCCTGTACGCGCTGGGCGTGACAGGCGATGTCCCGGCGCTGGCACGGCTGCTCGGCGATCCGGAGGGCGCGGTGTGGGGACGCGCCCGGATGCTGCTGTACCGGTTCCGCGACGACCCGGCCGTCCGGGCGGAGGTGATCCGTACGGCTCGCGAGGGCGAGGGCGCCGCCCGAGCCGAGGCCCTGGAGATGCTGCCGAAACAGTGCACCGAGCGGCTGCTCGATTCGCTGCTCACCGGACTGCGCGATCCGTCCCCCGAGGTGCGGTACGCGGTGGCCCGGCGGCTGTTGGGCCTGGAACGGCTCTCGGTGCGGGACGCCCTGGTCGAGGCACTGCGGACGGAGCGGGACCCGGAGGTGGCGGGGACACTGCTGAGCGGACTCGGGTGGCGGGGCGAGCGGCGCGTGACCGACCCCGCGGTGCGCTGGCTCACCGACCCCGGGGCCGGGCGGTGGGCCGCGACCGCGCTGGGACACATCGGCACCGGTACGGCCGCGGAACACCTCCGCAAGGCCCTCGCGGACGAGACGATGCCGGGCAGTACCCGGGCAGCCGCCGCGGCGGCCGTCGGCAAGGCGGGCAGATGGGACACGGTCTGGTTGCTGCTCCCGCTTCTCGACGATCCCGAGGCCGAGGTGCGGGCGGGCGCGGTCGACGGCCTGGGCGAACTCGTCCACGACGGCCTGCGCTGGTGGGAACGCCGTCCCGTCGCGGACGCGCTCACCGCCCGTCTCGCATCCGGCAGGGACGCGATCTGGCGTACGAGCAATGCGCTCGACGGCCTCGACGAGGCACTCCCGGCCGTCCGCCGCCTGGCGGACGGGGCTCCCTCAGGAGAGATCCGGGCCGCCGCACTGTGGCTCCTGGACGCGGACGACGCGACCGCTCGGCAGGACGTACGGCGCTTCGAGCGAGGCCTCGACGACGATGACGAGGGAGTCCGCTACCAGGCGGTTCAAGGCTTCACCCGCTGGGTGGCGAACGGGGCGTCGCCCTCGCTGGACAGGGCGGTCCACGACCGGCTCACCGCCCTCACCACCGACGCCTCCCCACGCCTGCGCCAGGCGGCCACCGAACTGCTCCAAGCGCTGGACACGGGCCGCGAGCCGCCACCGGGGGAGTCCTGAGGGCAGGGCAGGGCAGGGCGGGGCTTGGCGGGACGCGGCCGGGTTTCAGGAGTTCGGCGGCGAAGGCGGGCTTGCCGGGTGCGGGCGGCGCAGGTGGTAGCCCCAGATGGGTCCTACGGTCTCGTCCTCCAAGTAGGCGACATCCGACCAGCCTCGTTGTTCGACGGGGGCGAGAAGGTCCCCGATGGTGCAGGACCAGGCTGAGCAGAGGGTGTTGAGGAAGTACCCGTGGGGCCTGCCGGAAACGCGCCACCAGAACTTCTGCCAGCTGAGCGATGTGTCGTGGCGAGCGAACTCGTAGGCGCTGTCGCGACATGACGCTGCGGGGAAGAGATCGGTGAGTTTGGGGTCCAGGCTACGACTGCAGATCAGGATGCAGTTCTCGGCCAGACATATCTCGCGTCCGGACAGATAGTGGAAGGTTCCCGGCGGGCGGGATCTCCAACCTAGCGGCAGGCCCCCCTCGGCGAGGAATACTTCGGTCCGTTGCGCGGCCCACCGGCTGATGTCGCCGGGCCGCACAAGCCCTTCGGCGGTCATGGCGAAGGCGGCGTCCTCCGGAAGGCTGTGGAGGGCCCGGTACTGGGTGAAGGCGAGTTCCAGCTGAAGCGAGTCCGTGTAGTTGCCTGTGCTGCGCAGCCGCTGTTCCTGTTCGCGTATCCAGCGGCGCAGTTGTTCCTGATCGGCGACGGGCTTGGCCTGGTCTCGCGAAGCGCGGTCGGGCCGACCGACGAGGTACCCGGCGAAGCCCATTGCTTCGTCGGCGAGGAAACCGCTGACGGTGATGATGCCCCGGTAAGTCAGCTGGCTCCAGTAAAGAAGGTCGGATCCCAGAGCGGCCAGGCCGATGCGCTGCTGGTCGTCGTCGAAAAGTTCTGTGGCGCGTTCGACGAAGGCTTCTCTCAGTCGCAGGCGTTGCTTCTCCTGATTAGCCTGCCAACTGTTGAGTAGAGAGGGGTAGAGGCGGTCGAAAACCGCTTCGGGCGACCCAGTGGTCAGGGCGAAGGGCTCGACTGTGTCTGCAGTGGTCGCTCCAGGTTCCCAGACGCGGATGGGTACCGTGTTCTCCAAGACGAGCCGACGCACGAGCTGGATAAGGTGGTCGTCGGCAGTGGGCAGGAGGATGCCCTCGGTGCTGTACGGATCCTCCTTGAGCCGGATGCGTATCAGGGTGCCAGGGGCCGTCCGGACGGAGGCCGGCAGCGCCGCGAGCAAGGGGCGCCGCGCTGATCCGTCGAAGGTGAGCCGGCGGGCGTCCGCCGTCGAGCCGTCGAAGCGCCGGGTGGTCAGCTCGATCTCGTGGCCGAGCATGAAGACGGAGAAGAAGCCGATACCGAACCGGCCTCTCGGCTTGAATCCGCCGCTGGCGAGTCCGGGCAGCCGGTTACGGACCCGGGGGGAACTCCAGCCGCTGGTGCCGAAGTCCAGCAGGCCGTGGACGAGGGTTTCCTCGTCCATGCCGATGCCGTTGTCGCGTACTTCCAGATACCAGGCTCCCTGTGTCCGCGTCAGGCGCACCTCGACCTGGGCACCCGCGAAGTCGGGGTCGATCACCTGGCGGGCGAGCACGGCGTCCTGGGCGTTCTGGATCAACTCACGGACGGCTACCTCGGGTTCTTTGCCGTAGAGCTGTTCACCGCCGAGGGTCTCGACGAGGGAGGGCACGTTGGAGATCTTCACGGCGGCGTCGACGGGCCGCCAGTCGGTCACCGGGAAGAGCTCGGCGAAACGCTCGGGGGAGTCCACCCCGGCCACCGCGCGGGCGGCCAGCCGTCCGCGCCCGAGATCGTGGAGAAGGGCGTCGACCTTCTTCAACTCGTCGTCCACCTGGCGCAGATAGTCCAGAGCCAGCCACCACGCGGGCGCGGCCTGCGGGGCGAAAGGCCGCAGTGAGGTGTACGTGACCCGGTCGCCCTGCAGATGCGGGCGGCTGACGTGTTCCTGGAACCGCCAGTGGTCGTGCGAGAGGCCCTCGGGCCTGCGGAGCGAGAACAGGAACGTGGGTGCGCGCCGGCTGTCGATCTGGGTGGCGTCGGCGAGCCGCAGGACGCAGGCCAGCTTGAGCGGCTCGATGAGCCATTCCACCGGCTGCCAGGTCAGCGAGCCCTTCGCCTGCCGGAACTGTGAGCCGAGTGCGTCGACCGACCACCAGTGGCTCGCCGCCAGGTCGCCGATGAGCGGGCCGTACGACTCGCGCAGTTGCAGATCCTGGATGAGGTGGATCTCGTTGCCCGCGCTGGATCGCCACGGCTGGTCCACCAGTCGTCGGGCCTGTTCCGCGTGAGCCTCCCGGATGGCGATCGCCCGGCACTCCTCGGCGATCTCCGCCGGGGGTGTGTCCAGTTCCGCGGGGTCCGGCCAGCAGCCTTTCTTGCGGAAGTGGGTGATCGACACGAGGTCGCGCCACCGCTGTGCGCCCAGCGCGTCGGGGAGGCTCACGGAGTAGGCCGCCGCCCCCATGGCCGCATCGTGCAGAACGAAGGCACACCCCAGTACGTATGCCTCGGCCGGTGTCAGCGTGACCTGTTCACCGCAGATGATGTCGGCCGTCTCCCACAGCGCGTCGACATGCGTGATGTCGTGGACCGTGAAATCGGGCATGCTGCGGGCGTTCTCCGTCAGCAGCGGGGCCGCGTTCTCACGCAGGGCCAGATAGGAGGCACGCAGACGCTCGCGCTGAACCCGGTGATCGTCCCCGCGCGGTCGTACGGCCAGGGTCTTCCGCCAAAGAGGTGTCGCGGTGAAATCGAATTCCGGCACCTGGAAGCTTCACCTCATCGCAGGGAGCAGGAAGAGCACGGCCAGTAACCACATCAGCAGTACCGAGACGACGATGAATGCCAGGACGTACGTCTCGTACCAGCGCAACAGGTTGCGGGTGCGCGGGCGTTTGCGGAAGTCCGGGGCGACCATTTCGTCCGTGAGGTCGCACTCCTCATGGCGGTAGTCCAGCCATGAAAGGGCCCCGACGACGATCAAGGTCGCGGTGAATGCGGCGACAACGGTGGTGAGGACGAGCAGTCCGACCACTCCGCCCCGCGCTGTCGCGGCATCCACCCCCCATTCGCGGTATCCCACGAAAAGAGCGAGAACGGCGGTCACCAATGTGGTCGCGAGCGTCTGGTAGATGGCCAGGAAACGGTGGAGATTCTCGTTCACCGCGTGAATCTGCTGAAGTATGTAGCGGTAGCGCTCCAGTGCGAATTCTTCGCGTGTCGAGCCTTGCGTCCGATCCGCGTTCCGGGACGCCTCAGGTGCCACCATTCAATCCCCGTCCCCCGGTGCGGCTTCAAGCATAGAGGCGAAGGCCCGGCCGGGACCACGTACTTGGAGAAAGCGGGGCAACCGCCCTCGCGGTGTCGGCGGCTGCGATCATGTGACCCGTCATCCATGAGGAGTTGATCCGTGATGCCGGCTGTTCCCGCCGACCCGAACGTGCTGCATCCGATGCCCGAGCAGCCCCGCGTCGTGCTGCTGCGCCCCCTGGTCACTTCGCCGTTGATCGAGGTGGGGGAGTACTCCTATTACGACGATCCGGATGATCCGACCGCTTTCGAGACCCGCAATGTGCTGTATCACTACGGGCCGGAGAAGCTGGTGATCGGTAGATTCTGCGCGTTGGGCGAGGGGGTGCGGTTCATCATGAACGGTGCCAACCACCGGATGGACGGCCCCTCGACGTTTCCCTTCCCGATCATGGGAGGCGACTGGGCCGAGCACTTCGATCTGATCACCGGTCTGCCCGGCAGGGGTGACACCGTGGTCGGCAACGACGTCTGGTTCGGATACCGGACCACGGTGATGCCCGGGGTCCGCATCGGTCACGGGGCGATCATCGCCTCCGGGGCCGTCGTGGTCGACGACGTGCCCGACTACGGCATCGTCGGCGGCAACCCGGCCAAGGTTTTGCGCCGCCGGTACGCCGACGAGGACGTCGCCCGCCTCCTGGCTCTCGCCTGGTGGGACTGGCCCGCCGAGCACATCAGCGAGCATGTCCGGACCGTCATGTCCGGCAGTGTCGATGACCTGGAGGCCGCGGCCCCGGGCCCGATCCAGGTCTCGGACCCGGCCTCGGAGTAGCGGGTGACGCGCCCCGCCCCGACCGCTACCGCTGTGGCTGCGGGGCCGGGCTCTCGCCCTTCAGAGCCGCTTCCATGGTGCGCAGGCGGCGGTGCTGGACGCGGCTGTTGGCGATGCTCCAGCTGATGAAGACCACGGTGAGCAGCGAGTAGCCGATGGTCTGGCGCATCCCGCCGGTCACGGCCGTCAGGACGGTGACGGAGCAGAAGAGGACCGTGAGGAAGACCAGGGCCGCCACGCGGTGACGTGTGCGGTGCAGGCGTTGGCCGACCAGTTCGCGCATGGAGTCGCGTTCCGCCGGGTCGTCGGGGACGTCACCCTTGCGCAGCTTCCGGTCCAGCACGATGAGGCTGTCCGTGCTGCCCGCGGCGCGCTTCTCCTTGCGCCGGGCGACGAGCACGACGGCGATGCCGCCGACCGAGATGAAGGCCGTGCGGATCACGACGGAGAGTATGGAGGGCCCCGGGAACAGCAGAGCCACCAAGGCGCTGGCGCAGAGGATCGACAGCACGAACTGCAGCCACAGGTGTTTGCTGAGGAAAGTGTTGATGCGTTCCACGGTCTGTCACTCCCTGATTCCCGGGTCAGACCCGTGTCCGGCGGCGGACGGTCGCGACGCGCAGTGCCAGGGCGATGGCGAGGAGGATCCAGGCCACGGCGCAGTAGGCCCACTCGGTCGCGCCGTTCGCGGCGCCGAAGATGCTCCATACGGCCCACAGGGCCAGGACGGTGCACAGCGCGGTCCACGCGATGTCCATGAGGCGGACGCGCAACTGCCCGCGTTGCGTGGTGCCGCGCTCCAGGGTGCCCAGCTCGGACGGCTGTGGTGCCGAGCGAGGGGCTCTGTGTGCTCTGGCTCGCAGTGTCATGACTCGTCTCTCCTTCTGCTCGTGCTCGTACGTCCACTCGCGCTCGGCGCTGCTTCTGCCGTGCTCGTACGTCGTACGGTGCTTTCGCGTACCCCGGGCTGTGACGTGCAACCGGTCAAGTCGTCCACGGCAAACGGACGTTGCAGGTCCGGATGGCTGGTCAGGCCCCTTCGGGCCGCCATCGCTCCCGTCCACGGCGGTGGCCGGACGCCGGTCGCGGGGCGCGACAGGGATGCTCCGCGAGCGTGCGGCACGGATGCCCCGCACATCCCGCGCCTGCCGTATTTGTGAGCTTTATCTGTTTAACATGCAGTGATCCACTTCCTGTGGCCCTGCCACGCACAGCTCGTGGGTCCGTTGTGCCGTCAACCGCGAGAGGAGGCCTCCATGGCCCCGGCAGGCCGTCGCAGATCGCTGACGCAGGACACCGTGTCACGACACGACCCCGAACTGCGCGCCGCCGCACGGCATTTCGGACGCCGTCGTTTCTTCACGGTCACCGCCGCGGCTGCCGCGCTCGCCTTCACCACCAACCTGCCGGCCCGGGGAGTGGCAGGCGCCACGGAGCTCGACGCGGCGAGGATCCCCACTGATCCGTTCATGCTCGGCGTCGCCTCCGGAGACCCGCTGCCCAGTTCCGTACTGCTGTGGACCCGGCTCGCGCCCGCCCCGTACGAGCCTGGTGGCGGTCTGCCCGGGCAGTACGTGGCCGTGGAGTGGGAGGTGGCCACCGACGAGCGCTTCGCCCTGATCGTCCGCAGGGGCACCGCCATCGCCTTCCCCGAGTACAACCACAGTCTGCACATCGACGTGGAGGGCCTCGAAGCCGGCCGCGTGTACTACTACCGGTTCAGGACCGGGACCTGGATCAGCGAGACCGGCCGTACCCGCACGGCGCCGGCCGTCACGGCCGCTCCCTCGAAGCTCACCTACGCGGCCGTGGCCTGCCAGGCCTACCACGACGGGTACTTCACGGTGCACCGCCATCTCGCCCAGGACGACGTGGACGTGGTCTTCCACCTCGGCGACTACCTCTACGAGTACGCGGTGAACTCGGTGGGCGGCGCCCGCGACTACACGGACCGGAAACTGCCCGACCTCTTCAACCGTGAGACCAGGACCCTGGACGACTACCGGCTGCGCTACGCCCTCTACAAGAGCGATCCGGACCTGCGGGCGGCACACGCGACGCACCCCTTCGTCGTCACCTGGGACGACCACGAGACCGAGAACAACTACGCGGGCGCGATCAGCGAGAACAACGATCCGCCGCAGGACTTCCTGCTGCGGCGCGCGGCGGCCTACCGGGCGCACTGGGAGAACCAGCCCCTGCGCGACGCGCAGCTGCCCAACGGCCCGGACAGTCAGCTCTACCGCCGGCTCAGGTGGGGCACCCTCGCCCAGTTCGACGTCCTCGACACCCGCCAGTACCGCTCCGACCAGGCGTACGGGGACACCCTGCACGCACCCGGTCCCGAGACGGACGATCCGGCGCGCACGCTCACGGGGGCGGCGCAGGAGAGATGGCTCCTCGACGGCTGGCGTGCCTCGCAGCCCCTGTGGAACGTCATGGCGCAACAGGTGTGCTTCTCGCAGCGCAAGTTCGACCTCGGCGCCGAGGCGAGGACGTCCATGGACGCCTGGGACGGCTACCGGGCCTCGCGCCGGCGGGTCCTCGACGGCGCGGAGTCGGCGGGGGTCGACAACCTGGTGGTGATGACGGGGGACGTGCACGTCGGCTACGCCTTCGACATCAAGGACGACTTCGACGACCCGGCGTCGAGAACGCTGGGCACGGAGATCGTCGCGACCTCGGTCGCGAGCGGCAAGGACGGCGCGGAGAAGCCCGGCAACTGGGACACCTACCTCAGGGCCAACCCGCACCTGAAGTTCTACAACGGGCGGCGCGGCTATGTGCGGGTCGCGCTGGACCGCCAGAAGGCGCGGGCCGACTTCCGGACGGTCTCCGCGGTGACGACGCCGGGCGCGCCGGTCACGACCGCCGCGTCCTTCGTGACCGAGGCGGGGGACCCGGGCCTCAAGCCCGTCTGACGACGCCCGGCCTCCGCGGCTGCCCTCCGCACCTCCTGCGCGCACCCGCGCGCGGTACTCCGCCGGGCGGGTCCTTCATGTCGTCCGAAGCGTCGAACCGCGGACGGGTGGACATTTTTCGAGTCCATGTCGGCAAAACCTAGGTTCCCGACGCCCCGCTGGTATCGCACTGCCACCGAACCCCGAGAACGAGGAGTCACCCGATGGTCCACAGACACGCCGGCGCACCCGCCCGGACCGCCCTGACCGTGCTCGGCGCACTTGTGCTCACCGGGCTGCCCGTGGCCGCGGCCGCCGAGCCCCCCGCGCCGGCGCCCTCCTCCGCGCAGACGCTCGGCGCCGACAAACCCTCGGCGGCCGTCCTGCGCGCGATGGAGCGCGACCTGCGGCTGACGGGCCCACAGGCCAAGGCACGGCTGGTCAACGAGGCGGAGGCGGGCACGCGCGCGGGCCGGCTCCAGAACGTGCTGGGCAAGCACTTCGCGGGCGCCTGGGTGCACGGCACGACCTCCGCCGGCCTGACCGTCGCGACCACCGACGCCGCCGGTGTCGCCGCCATCGAGGCCGCCGGGGCACAGGCCAAGGTCGTCAAGAACGCGCTGAAGGACCTGAACACCGCCCGGACGAAGCTGGACGCCGCCGCGGTGGGCAGGGCCCTCGACACGCCGGTCCGCTACATCGACGTACGGACCAACCGGGTGACGGTGCAGGCGACGAGCCGAGCCGCCGCCGACAAGCTCATCGCGGCCGCCGGGATCGACCGGCGGCTCGTGGACGTCAAGGTGTCGCCGGACCGGCCGCGCGCCCTGTACGACGTGCGGGGCGGTGACGCGTACTACATCGACGACAAGGCCCGCTGCTCGGTGGGGTTCTCCGTGACGAAGGGGGAGCAGCAGGGGTTCGCCAGTGCCGGGCACTGCGGGAACGCGGGTGCCAAGACCGCCGGCTTCAACAAGGTCGCCCAAGGCACGTTCGAGGCCTCGGTCTTCCCCGGCCAGGACATGTCCTGGGTGAGCGTCAACAGCGAGTGGACCGCCACGCCCACCGTCAAGGGCGAGGGTGACGTGAACGTGCAGGTCGCCGGTTCGGTGGAGGCACTGGTGGGCGCGGCGATCTGCCGCTCCGGCTCGACCACCGGCTGGCACTGCGGAACCATCGAACAGCACGGCACCACCGTGAGCTACGCCCAGGGCGACATCAACGGAGTGACGCGTACGACGGTGTGTGCCGAGCCGGGTGACTCCGGTGGCTCCTACATCTCCGGCACCCAGGCCCAGGGGGTCACCTCCGGAGGCACCGGTGACTGCAAGGCCGGCGGAATCACCTTCCACCAGCCCGTCAACCCGGTGCTCAGCGCGTACGGTCTGACGCTCAAGACCGCCACGGGCCAGATCGGCACCCCCGCCCCGGAGGACGGCCAGACGGCCGGCTGGACCGCGGGCCAGGTGTACGAGGTCGGGACCCGGGTGACGTACGACGGTGTCTCGTACCAGTGCCTGCAGACGCATCAGGCGCAGGGAGCGTGGCAGCCCCGCCTCACGCCGGCGCTGTGGCAGCGCGTCTGACGGTCACCCGGTTTCAGCGGCGCGAGGTGCCGGTGCTCGGACCCGGCACCTCGCGCCGCTGCGCTGTGCCCGCCCGGAGGTCCTGTTGGGTTCCACCGTGTCTCACATCTCGGCCAGCAGCGCGTACGCCGTCGTCACGAAGGTGTCGCGGGCCCGGAAGCGGCGGGTGCACACGGCTGCCAGTGCCGTTCCGATGTCGGGCCTGAAGCCCAGGAAGGCCTGCTGACCGAGCGTGGCGCCGGAGTGGAAGTACATGGGGCCGTGACCGGTGGGGTGCTGGAACCAGGACACCGTGTGTACATGCCGGTGCCCCCGGCCGCGCCGCAGGACCGGGCGGCGCACCGCCCGCAGCGCGTCGGCCAGTTGCCGGCCCGCCGGATCCAGGTGGGCTTCGAGGAACGTCAGCAGGTCGGGCGGGGTGGCCCGGACGGCGCCGGCCGACCGGAATCCGCCGACGGTCAGCGGGGGCGTGGGTGTGGTGCCGTCGGCGCGGTGTCCGGTGGCGTCGGTGTCCGGGCCGCCGGGCCGAAGTACGGTGCCGCTCAGCCCGAGAGGCCGCAGCACCCGGCAGCCGAGCAGGTCGTCCCAGGGTGTCGCGGTCGCCGCGGCCAGGGCGTGACCGAGCACGGCGACACCGAAGTTGGAGTAGTGCCAGCGGGTGCCGGGCCGCCGGTGCTGCCGACGGCGCAGGAAGGCGTCGACCACCCGCCGGTCCGGATATCCGGCGTACGGGTTGGTGTGCCACGTGGGCAGGGCCCGCAGGAAGAAGTCGGCGGGCAGGGCGGGCAGTCCGGAGGTGTGGGTGATCAGGTGCGCGAGGGTGACGGGGTCCCGGCCTGCCGGCCGGGCCGGATCCAGACAGGTGGCGGCCGGTTCGCCCGCGGACAGGACGCCCGACTGCGTCAGCTGGGCCAGGAGCAGCCCGGTGAACGTCTTGGAGGCCGAGCCGAGTTCGTAGCGCACCTGGTCGCGGGGCACGGGCGGGGGCGGTCCGGTGCCTCCGCAGCGCACCGTGCGGTGACCGTCCCGGGAGAGGGCGAAGACGACGTCGGGTGCGTCCACGGCGTCGACGGCGTCGTCGAGCAGATCCCGTACCCGCTCGCCGTCCGGGTACGACCCCGTCGAGGGGTGACTCGGCGGGGGTGCGCCGGTGGAGCCGAGGGGGATGCCCGGCCAGGGTTCGGGTCGTCGTGTCATGCCGGTGCGTGCGCCAACTGCGTCAGGGCGCGGGATGTGGCCAGTACGGAGGCGAACGCGGCCACCAGCGTCGGGTGGTAGACGAGGTCGAACAGTTCCTCGGGGTCGCCCTCGGGCATCGTGCGTAGGGCGGGCATCGCCCCGTCGCTCTGCTGGGCGGCGGCGAAAGCCTGCCAGGCCCGCTCGTCCAGTGTGGGGTGCGGCAGACAGGCGTCGACGACGAGCAGTTCGCCGAGCAGGTCCCAGCGCTCCAGGTCGAGCCAGTCGTCGATCCAGGCGGGCAGCCAGGTGGCGAGGTAGTCGGCGAGGGGGGCCGGAATGCCGTCGGGGTTCTCTCCCCAGTCGGTGAGGTGGAAGACGGTGTGCGTGATGTCGTAGGCGATGTGCCCTTCGACGGTCCAGGGTTCGGGGGTGCGGCCGAGCCAGGTCCTGCCGACGACCTCGGACTCGGGCGGCCGGGCCGGCAGCCCGAAACGGCGCTGGAACGCGGACAGTCCGAGCCGGCGCGTCGGCGGCAGCTCGTAGGCGTGGAAGCTCTCCAGACCCTGGTTGAGCCGGAAGGCCTGTTCGGCCTCGGGGTGGCTGTGGCCCAGCTCCTTGAACGGGAGATAGACCTCGAAGGGGATGGGGGAGAGGGGTTCGATGCGCTGGCCGCGGACCAGCATCCGGCCGCCGTCCAGCGTGTCGCGCCAGGCATGGTCGAGCAACTGCCGTGCCAGCTGGGCCTGTCGGGAGCCGGCCACGCCTTCGCGGAACAACACCTTGCAGATGAGGGCCAGTTCGCCGACCGGTTTGAAGCGCTCCAGGAAGCCCACTTCCGGGTCGACGTCCTCCTCCAGACGGAACCCGTCGCGGTGGGCGTGCAGCCACTCCAGGGCGCCGGTCCCGACGGTGTGGATGAGGCGGGTGCTGGTCATCTCGACACTCCTTGCCCGTCGTGCCCCGGTTGCACCGCGTGCCCCGGATGCGTCGGGCGCCCGGACCGCGCCGCGTGCTCCAGGACGCGTACCTTCTCCGTCGGCACTCCGCCGTCGTCGCTGTCCGTCCGCAGACGGTGGGCGGTGAGCACGGCGGCGAAGGCCGCCATCAGGGTCGAGTGGTAGCAGCCGACGAAGTCGTACGCGGGCGGGTGGCCGTCCCGTACGGAGCCGGTCTCCGGGACGGCTCCTGACGTGTCCTGCGCCGAGGCGAGTTTCGTCCAGGCCTCCCGCAGCACGGGGATGTCCGGTGGGCCCGGCAGGCTGCCGGCCACGGCCAGCAGTTCGCAGCTCAGGTCCCACTGCTCGTCCTCCAGGCAGGTGTCCAGCCAGGGCGGCAGCCACTGTGAGAGATAGCCGGCCACCTCCGGGGGAACGCCCCCGGGAGTCAGGCCCCAGTCGGTGAGGTGGAAGACCACATGGGTGAGCGTGTAGCCGGCGGCGCGTTCGAACGTCCATGGCTCCGGCAGGCCGCCCAGCCAGGTGCGCGGCAGTGCCCGTGACATGGCGTCGTGCTGCGGGATCCCGCTGCGGCGTTCGGAGTTGAGGACGCTGAGGCGCCGGTTGGGTTCCTGCTCCGTCATCCGCCAGCCGCGGGTGCGGGCCACCGTCGCGACGGCCCTCTCGTAGTCGTCGTGGCGCAGCCCGGCCGACGCGAACGCCGCGTAGATCTCCAGCGGGTAGGTGGCGAAGGGTTCGAGACGCTGGAGTTCGAGGAAGAGGGCGCCCTGCCCGGTCTGCCGCCAGGCGAAGGCCAGCAGGTCGGAAGCGGCCTCGTGCAGCGGGCCGACCGGGTCGGTGTGTCTGCGGATGCTGACGCACACCTGGGCCAGCTCACCGAGGGGCTTCCATGTGAAGTTCACGTTCGCGTGCTCGGCGAGCGCGTCGTCGCCGAGCTCGAACTCGCCGCGGTGGGCGGACACCCAGGTCAGCGCGGCTTCGGCGACCCCCTGGACATCGCGCGCCGTCACACCCGCACCTCGGTGCGCATGAGTCGCGCGGCCTCGACCTGGAGTGCCACGCGTGGATCGTCGCAGCCCATCTGTGCCACGAACGCGAGGCCGGCTTCCAGCCCGAGCGTGTCCGGCACTCCGTCGAGAAGGACCAGCCAGCGGCCCGCCCCGGCCGCCTGGAGCCAGTCGCGGCGACGGACCGCCCGGACGAATCCCCGGGCGACGTCGACAGGGCGGCTCCGGGCCGCGCGCGTCACCGCGCAGTCCCCGCCGGGCACGGCGAGGGGGGCGAGTACGGCGAGTTGGTGGGTCAGCGACTGCCACGAGGCGCCGTCGAGCCAGGCCGCCAGGGGTTCCGCGTCATGTCCGGGCGCGCTGTTGCCCCCCGGGGTGCCATCGCCCCCTGGGGTGCCGTCGGGGGACGCGCCCGGGCCGGTGTCCAGTCGCAGAAGTGTTCGTTTCATGGCCCAGTGGCTCCACGCCGAAGTGGGCGAGGCGTCCGGGGGAGGCGGGTAGGCGTGCACGGCCCTGCTGAACAGGGCGAGGTCGTCGGGCCCGGGAGGCGTACGGCGCAGGACGTTCGGCAGGGTGGCGTCGGCCCCCACCACCCGTACGGCGGCGAGGGCGAGGGAGTCGGCGGCCTCGGGCTCGTCGATCCCCGTGACGCTGCAGGCCAGCCGGAACGGGCCCCCGCTCCGAAGAGCGGAGACCAGTTCCGACGTGAGGCCCTGCACCGCACCCGCCAAGCGGGTCGAAGTGCCTGACTGTTCCATCTGACTCCCCCGTCAGCCCTTCTTCGGCCGCGGAGTCGGAGGCGACAGCAGAAGCGTTGTCGTCCCGGACGTCAGGGCGAGCGCCGCGCACTCTCGGCTGTCACGGTACGAGCCGTCGGCCTCGACCGGGTCGAGGGCCGCTTCGACGTCCACGCCATGGACCTCGGTGAGCTCGTCGGTCAGAAATTCGGTGGAAGACATACCACCATCCCCTTTGCGAGAGACAAGTTGTTCTCGGTTCTCGAAGTACGGGTGACCGTTTTGCGGAGACTTATTCATGAAGGTTGGGTATGTCTTGTTTGTTAGTTTTTCAAGTTCCCCCGCGTCACGGGCCAAATGCCGGATCCCGGCAACAACCAGCCCGTCACAGGGCCCAGTTCGCCCATGTTCTTTCGACTGCCACCGCAGCAGAATGCGCTGGTGACTCCCGCACGGACTGAGATACCGGATGAACGACCGGGTGCGGTGGCGCCCGAAGTGCCACGTCCGAGAAACCGTGGCCAGAGGATCGGCGCCGCGGCCGTCGCCTCGGTGTGCGCGTCGGCGGCGGCATGGCTGCTGCTCATCAGCACGCCTGCAGCGATCGGCGAGGGGAACGCCTTCAAGAACGCGTCCCGCTGCGCCTCGGAAGGCGACGTCTCTGTCGACGGAGTCTCCGGCGACGACGCCGCGTCCGGCGACTGCCTGCGGACCGTGAGCGCCCGCGTCGACCGCACCGAGCACGTACAGGGCCGCAAGACGCCCTCGTACCGGCTGTACGTGGTCGAGGCGGACGGGGACAAGGGCAGCGCCACCCTCGGAGGCGATCCGTCCCGGCGTCCGGTCGCCTCCCGCGGAGCGGACGTCGCGGTCACCTACTGGCGGGGGCAGATCCGGTACGTCGACCTCGCCGGCGGGCGCAAGTACACCCACGCGGACCCACGGGACGACTACAAGGTCGTGGCCGCCCCGGGCCTGGCCATCGGCCTCTACGGCACGGGCTTCCTCTGGTGCTGGTTCTGGATGACGCTGCACTCCCGGGTGGCGAAGAGGGCGCGGCCGTGGGAGATCGGCCTGCCCTTCGTGGCGGGCGTCGGCCTCACCGTCGTCGGCGGATTCGCCCCGTGGGCCACCGACGACATGGGGGCGGCGCTCCTCCTGGTCGGACGGGCCACCGCTGTCGTGGCGGGCGCCTGCGCGGTGGCCGCCGTGTTCCTCCGGCGGCGCGGACGCGGCGACGAGACCATCGACGTGACACCCTCCGTGCCCACGGAGGAGCAGCACTTCCCGGGCCGGATCCTCGGCGAGGTCCCCTACGCCGAACACGGCACCCACCTGATGGCCGCCGACGGCTACCTGGCGACGACCGCGGGCCACAGCGGCGTGGCCCACCGCCGCGTGGTGCCGCGCACCCTGACCCCGCTGCGCGTCCGCCACCCGTACTGGTCGGACCCCTCCCCGCCGGACTTGCGGGGCGGGGCCCGGGTCCTGGAGTGCGAGGACGACGGCGTACCGGTTCTGGTCGTCACCCACCGCGCACACATGCCGTGGGTCGTGGGCGCCCTGACACCGCGACCGTGAATCTCCCGGTTCGCCGGTCGGTCCGGGGAGCGGGCGGTAATCCGGACGCGGCGGGGTAGAGGGATGCCGACCGGTCGGCGGGACGCCGACCGGACCCCGTTGAGAAGGAGCCGAGGATGACCGACGACGCCTATCTGTTCCTGCTCGACGACGCGTCCGTGCGGCTCGGTGTGTCCCCGGCCGCCGTCGGCGAACTCGCCTGCATGGAGACCCCCGCCGTACGAGCGTGGCTGGACGCGCAGGGCAGCACACCCACCGCCCCGGAACTGCGCCTGCTGCCGCCGGAGGAGACGGGCTCCGTGCCCGAGAGCGCGGAACGGCTGCCGGTGCCGCTGAGCGACGAGGAACTGAGCCGGGTACGCCGGCGGACCGGCCCGGAGGCGATCGCGCGGATCGAGGAGCAGCTGCTGTCCTATCGCGACATCACGGACGGCCGGGACGGCCTGATCGGGCGGGCACTGGCCGCGGGCGTACCGCCGCACCGCGTCGTGGAGCTGACCGGCGAGGACCCGGCGACGGTCACGGCCGCCGCCGGCGGCTGACGAAGTGGGCGCGATCGCCGAGGCCGAGTCGGGTCACCCTTCCCACGTGACGGACCCCGCGGCAGCGTCCGGGCGGCCCGTCCCGCCGGGCTCCGGCGTGCGGGAACGCGTGGCGGGCCGCAGCCTGGACACATGAGCAGCGAAGTTCCGAGCCCCGAGCGCGGCACCCCCGGGCCACCCGACCGCCACCACTCCGAGGTGCTGCTGCGGGTGAACGGCGCACCGCACACGCTCACCGTCGACCACCGCTCCGTCCTGCTGGACGTACTGCGCGAGCAGCTCCACCTCACCGGAGCGAAGAAGGGCTGCGACCACGGCCAGTGCGGAGCCTGCACGGTCCTGGTGGACGGCCGCCGGGTCAACGGCTGTCTGCTGCCCGCGGTGGCCCAGGACGGGTGCGACATCACGACGGTGGAGGGACTCGCCGCCGGTGACGGCGGCGACGGCGGACAGGGCGAGGAGCCGCACCCGCTGCAGCGGGCCTTCATCGACCGCGACGCCTTCCAGTGCGGCTACTGCACGCCGGGACAGCTCTGCAGCGCCGTCGGCGCGATCGCCGAGGCCGAGTCGGGTCACCCCTCCCACGTGACGGACCCAGCGGCAGCGTCCGGGCGGCCCGTCCCGCTGGGCCCCGACGAGATCCGCGAGCGGCTCAGCGGCAACCTCTGCCGCTGCGGCGCCTATCCGAACATCGTGCGAGCCGTCGAGGACGTGATCCGGTGAAGCCCTTCGGCTACGCGCGTGCCGCCAGTGTCGAGGAGGCGGCCGAGCTGTACGCGGCCCACCCCGGCGCCCGCTACCTCGGCGGCGGCACCAACCTCGTGGACCTGATGAAACTCGGCGTGGAGGAACCTTCCACCCTCGTCGACGTCAGCAGGCTGCCCCTCGACACGGTGGACGAACTGCCCGACGGATCCCTGCGGATCGGCGCCACGGTCCGCAACAGCGACCTCGCCGCCCACCCCATGGTCCGCGACCGGTATCCGGCGCTCTCCCAGGCACTCCTGGCCGGGGCCTCCGGACAGCTCCGCAACGCGGCCACCACCGGCGGCAACCTGCTCCAGCGCACCCGCTGCCCCTACTTCCAGGACACGGACCAGCCCTGCAACAAGCGTGTTCCCGGCTCCGGTTGCGGCGCCCGGGACGGCGTACACCGAGACCACGCGGTGCTCGGGTACTCCCCGCAGTGCATCGCCACCCATCCGTCGGACATGGCCGTGGCGCTGGCCGCCCTGGACGCGCGTGTCGAGCTGTACGGGGCCGACGGGTCGCGGACGGTTCCCGTCGCCGAGTTCCACCGGCTGCCCGGGGACCGCCCCGAACAGGACACGGTGATCCGCCCCGGTGAGCTGATCACCGGTGTGGTCGTGCCGGGAGCCCCGGCCGGGCTGCCCTCGCTGTACCGCAAGGCACGTGACCGGGCGTCGTACGCCTTCGCCCTCGCCTCCGTCGCCGCGGTGCTCGGTGTGGAGGGCGGCGTCGTCCGGCACGTCGGCATCGCCTTCGGAGGGCTGGCCCACCGTCCCTGGCGGGCCCGGCTCGCGGAAGAGGCACTGCTGGGGGCCGCCCCCACGACGGCGGCGTTCGAGCGGGCCGCGGACCTCGAACTCGCCGCGGCCCAGCCGCTGCGCGACAACGGATACAAGGTCCGGCTGGCCCGCAACCTCGCCGTCGACGCCCTGCAACGGCTCGCGCCGCCCACCAGCACCTGACCGGACACCTGCGACCCGGCGCCTGAACGGGCACCGGCAAGTCAGCGCCTGAACGACACCAGCAGAAGGAGCAGTCATGGCCGACACCGGCACCGCGCTGGGCGCGCCCGCCGAGCGCCGGGAGGGCCGGGACAAGGTCACCGGCAGCGCTCGCTACGCCGCCGAACAGACCGACCCCGGCCGCGTCCATGCCTGGCCGGTGCGCGCCGGGATCGCCCGCGGGACGGTCCGTACCGTCGACGCGAATGCCGCCCTGGCCCTGCCCGGGGTCCTCAAGGTGCTCAGCCACGACAACGCCCCTCGGCTCGCCCCCGCGGACGACCCCACGCTCTCCGTCCTGCAGGACGCGCGTGTGCCGCACCACGGCTGGTTCGTCGCCCTGGTCGTCGCCGAGACACTGGAGGCGGCCCGCGCGGGCGCCGCCGCGGTCCGTGTCGAGTACGACGTCGAGGAACACGACGTCACCCTGACCGACGACCACCCCGAGGCCTACGCGCCCGAAGAGGCCAACGGCGGTTTCCCCGCACACCGCGAACAGGGCGACCCCGAGGGCGCGTTCACGGCCTCGGAGGTGCGCGTCGACAGTCACTACCGTGTCCCGCCGCTGCACAACCACCCCATGGAGCCGCACGCGGCCACCGCCCGCTGGACCGACGGCAGACTTGTCGTGCACGACTCCAGCCAGGGCGCCACGACCGTACGCGCCACCCTGGCGTCGCTGTTCCGGCTCTCCGAGGACGACGTCACCGTCATCAGCGAACACGTCGGCGGCGGCTTCGGGTCCAAGGGCACCCCGCGCCCTCATGTGGTGCTCGCCGTGATGGCGGCGCGGGAGACCGGCCGTCCCGTCACCCTCGCACTGCCTCGGCGGTTCATGGCCGAGGTCGTCGGCCACCGGGCGCCCACCCTGCACCGGCTCCGCCTCGGCGCCACCGCGGACGGGACCCTCACCTCGTTCCTCCACGAGGTCACCACCCACACCTCCCGCGTCAAGGAGTTCGTGGAGCAGGCCGCCGTACCCGGCCGGATCATGTACGCGGCGCCCCACCGGCTGACCTCCCACCGGGTGGTGCCGCTGGACGTGCCCAGCCCGTCCTGGATGCGCGCGCCCGGCGAGGCACCGGGCATGTACGCCCTGGAGTCGGCCATGGACGAACTCGCCGTCGAGGCCGGCCTGGACCCCGTGGAACTGCGCGTCACCAACGAGCCGGACACCGAACCCGACAGCGGCAAACCGTTCAGCAGCCGCCACCTCGTCGACTGCCTGCGGGAAGGCGCTAGGCGCTTCGACTGGGCCGGGCGCGACCCCCGCCCCCGGTCCCGCCGCGAGGGCCCGCTCCTCGTCGGCACGGGAGTGGCCTCCGCCACGTACCCGGTGATGGCCAGCCCGGCGCAGGCGACGGCTCACGCGAGTCCCGACGGCACCTTCACCGTCCGGATCAACGCCACGGACATCGGCACCGGCGCCCGCACCGTCCTCGCCCAGATCGCCGCCGACACACTCGGCGTCCCCCTGGACCGCGTACACGCCGAGGTCGGCAACAGCGACCTGCCCTCCGCGCCACTGGCCGGCGGTTCGTCGGGTACGGCCTCCTGGGGCTGGGCCGTCCACGAGGCGTGTACGCGACTGGCGGCGAGCCTGGCCGGACACACGGGACCCCTGCCGGACTCGGGACTCCGGGCGCACGCCGACACGGCGGGCACCGCCGACGCCGACAGCCCTTTCTCCCGGCACGCCTTCGGCGCCCACTTCGCCGAGGTCACCGTCGACACGGTGACCGGGGAGGTCCGCGTACGCCGCCTCCTGGGCGTGTACGCCGCCGGACGCATCCTCAACGCCCGCACCGCCCGCTCCCAGTTCATCGGCGCCATGACCATGGGCCTGGGCATGGCGCTGACCGAGGGCAGCACCATGGACGCCGCGTCCGGCGCCTTCGTGGAGTCCGACCTCGCCGCCTATCACGTCCCGGCCCATGCCGACGTCCCGGACATCGAGGCGCACTGGATCGACGAGGACGACCCCCATCTCAACCCGATGGGCAGCAAGGGCATCGGCGAGATCGGCATCGTGGGCACGGCCGCCGCCATCGGCAACGCCGTCCACCACGCGACGGGCGTCCGCCACCGCGAACTGCCCCTGACCCCGGACCGGGTGCTGGCGGGCCTGTAGCCAGACCCCGCCGATCCCTACCCCAGCGGGGTGAGGCGCCGACCGGCGGCGGTCCGCATACTCGGTGACATGAACAAGCACGACGGGCACCTCGCCGAGTTCCTCCAGGCACGCCGGAGTCAACTGCGGCCCGAGGACGTGGGGTTGCGGACCTACGGCGAGCGGCGCCGCGTGCCGGGGCTGCGGCGGGAGGAACTCGCGATGCTCGCGGGCATCAGCGCGCCCTACTACACGCGCCTGGAGCAGGGCCAGTCACGCAACGCCTCCCGTGAGGTGCTCGACGCGGTGGCGAGCGCCCTGCGACTGGACGACTCCGAGCGGGCCCATCTGCACACCCTGGCCGGTGCGCGCAGGCACGGCGGACCCGGCACCCGGTCGCGTACCGAGCGCATCACCCCGGCGACGAGGGCCCTGCTGGCAGCTGTCGGCGGCACCCCCGCCCTCGTCGTCGGCCGCCGCAGTGACGTCCTGGCCTGGAACCGTCCGGGGCACGGGCTGTTCGCAGGCCATCTCGATCCGGTCGGCCCCGACGATCCGCGGCGGCGGCCGAACATGGCCAGGCTGGTGTTCCTGGACGCGCACACCCGCGACCTGTATGCCGACTGGCCCGCCAAGGCCCGGGCCGTCGTGGGCAATCTGCGGCTGATGGCCGGGCGGCACCCGGACGATCCACTGCTGGCTGCACTGATCGGTGAACTGACCGTGCACAGCCGGGAGTTCGCCACGATGTGGGCCGACCACCGGGTGCTGGCCTGCGATGTCGCCGACTACGAGATGCGCCATCCCCTGGTCGGGACGCTGACCGTCACCCAGCAGACGCTGCAGAGCCCACAGGGGGACGGGCCGTCCTTGGTGGTGGCCACCGCCGACCAGGACTCCCCGGCCGCGGCGGCACTGGCACTGCTCGCCCATGCCACCGCACCGAGGGAAGAGGTCCGGCCCCACCACGGCGCCGAGACCCGCACCGTCTGACACTCCATCACCCGACCCACCACCGCCTGACTCGCGACCTCTCTTCGAGGCGCCCCGTGGACCCCGGCGCCGCCCCGCGGCTGCCGCATGCCCGAAATCAGCAAGAACCAGCGAAGAACCAGAGAAGAACCAGAGAAGAACCAGAGAAGAAACCAGAGAAGAAACCAGAGAAGGATCCATGTCGAACCGACGTATCAAGACGCTCATGGCGGCCGTCGCGGTGGCCGCGGCCACCCTCGCCTCGGCCGTACCGGCGGGGGCCACGCCCACCCACCCCGTCCGCGAACCGCTGACCGACGTGCGGATCGCCACCCACTTCGACGTGTCCTCGGGACAACTGCCGGAGAACATAGCCCTGTCGCCCGACGGCACCGCGGCCGTCACCTTCGCCGCGAGCCGTCAGGTGGCCCAGGTGAGCCCGCGGGGCGCGACCCGCGTCCTGGCGACGCTGCCCGCACCCGCCGACGGCGGAGTCCACACCCCTGCCCTCGGCTTCCCGCTGGCCACCGGAATCGCCCGCACCCCGGACGGCACCCTGTACGTGCTGTACGCGACGGGAACCGCCGACCTGACAGGGCTGTGGCGGCTGCGCCCGGGGCAGGCCCCGCAGCGCATCGCCGCACTGCCCGCGGACGGTCTGCCCAACGGGCTGGCACTGGACGAGCACGGCAAGCGGCTCTACATCACCGACTCGGTGCTCGGCACGGTGTGGACCGTCCCCGTCACCGGCGGTACCCCCACCGCCTGGTCCACCGCACCCGAACTCGCCTCGACCGGCTTCCTCGGAGTCAACGGAGCGAAGGTGCACGACGGCGCGCTCTGGGTGACCAACCTCGACCGGGGCACCCTCCTGCGCATTGCGATCCGCCCGGGAAACCGCGCGGGCACCCCGCAGGTCAAGGCGTCGAACCCGGACCTGGTAGGAATCGACGACTTCGCCTTCACCGGACACGGCGACGACGTCCTGGCCACGCTCAACACCACCAACAGGGTCGTGCTCCTCAGGACCGACGGCACCCGGACCACCGTCCTGGACACCGCCGACGGACTGCAGAACCCCAGCTCCGTGGCGCTGCGCGGCAAGGAGGTCTACGTGCTCAGCGCCGCCTACTCCACGGCCACCGACCCCAACCTGCTGCGCGCACGACTCCGCGGCCACAAGTAGAACCAGGCGGTGCGGGGCGGCGGAGCCGCGACTCAGGTCGCCTCTCCGCCGTCCCGCAGGACGTCGAGGACGGTGAGGGCCACGTGCAGTTCGGTGCGTCGCCCGCCGGATTCGAGGTCGCAGTCGAGCAGCCGCTCGATGGTGCGCAGACGCTGGTAGACGGTCTCCCGGGACAGCCCGCCGAGCCGGGCGGCGCCGGTCTTGCTGCCGGCGGCGTCCAGATAGTGGCGCAGCGTCGTCAGGAGTTCGGTGCCGTGCCGGGCGTCGTGGTCGATGAGCCGGCCGAGCCGGCACTCGGTGTACTCCTGGATACGGGTGTCCTCGCGCAGCGCGTACAGGAGGCGGCGCAGCCCGATGTCGGACAGCTCGTGGTACGACCTGCCCGCGGGCAGGGGCTGGCCCGGAGGGGTGGCTTCGGCGACGCGGGACGCCTCGCGGAACGAACGGGCGGCCTGGGCCAGGTCCGTTACCTCGGAACCGGTGCTCATGACGGCATGCGGGTCCGACTCCAGCGCGATGCGGCCCAGTTGTTCGACCGTGGGCCGCCAGGGCTGGGAGGGGCGCAGGGCCAGCAGGATGCCGAGACGGGCGGGGGCCAGCGTGCCGACCAGCGCGGGAACGCCCGTCGCCCGCAACTCGTGGGAGAGGCGGGCCTCCAGGCCGGCGGTGCCGTCCGGGGCCCGGGCATCCGACAGGACCGTGAGGACAGCGAGGAACACACCGCCCTCGGTGGGCAGGCCCAGCGCGGCGAGGCGCGCGCGGGCGTCCGCGGGGGAGTGGTGGCGCTGCTCGGCGAGGTCGCGCAGCGCGCTTCGGTGCGCCGTGCGCTCCCAGGGCGTGGCGTGGATGAGGCGGGCGATCGTGAGGGCCGTCGCCGTCCGCTCCAGGACGGTGACGTCCTCCGGCACGAACACCGCCGAGGCCGTGGAAGTCGTGGAGGCGGACACCACTGAGGCCGTCGAGCCTGCCGAAGCCGTGGATGTGGTGGAGGCCGTCGAGGTCGGCAGGCCGGGCGGGGGCGGCAGCATGGCCACGCGTCCCCAGCGTTCGCCCTGGTACTCCACCGGGGCCACGAGCCAGCCCTCCGGGCCGCCGACCTCCGGGTGGGCGGCCCGGAGGGACGGCTCGTGACGGGTCGCCCTGGAACGCTGTTCCCAGCCGGTCAGCGCCTCGTCCACCGTGCTGCCCGACGGCTCGCAGATCAGCGCCTGGTGCACCAGGTTCTCCAGGACGACCGTGCGCCCGCTCATCTCCGCCGCCGCGCGTACGACGTCCTCGGGTCCGGCGCCGCGCAGCGTCAGGGCGGTGAACGCCTCGTGGATGCGCTGGGTCCGGCGCACGGCGTCCGCCTGACTGCCGAGGATGAGGGTGTGGACGACCTGGGTGACCTCCAGGAAGTTGACGTCCTTGGCCAGGGTGACGAGCGGCAGGCCACGGGCGCGGCACGCCTGGATGAGCGGGCCGGGCGGGCGGTGGTAGCGCCGTACGAGTTCGATGACCAGGGCCGCGGCCCCGACGTCGGCGAGTTCGTCGACATATCGGCGTACGCCCGCCGGGTCCTCGGGCAGGGGCATGCCGGTGGTGAGGACGAGTTCGCCGCCCTTGAGGAAGGAGGCGGGGTCGGTCAGTTCGGTGATGTGGACCCAGCGGACCGGCCGGTCGAGGCGGGTCACCCCGGCGACCACCTCCGGCTGTCCCGCGGCCAGGACGGGGAGGGCCAGGACGTCGGCGACGGTGAGCGCGCGGCCCGCGGGGGCGGTGCCCGGCTCCCCGGCCGTGGACGGCCGTGGCGTTTCGGCGTACTCGCTCATGGTGCGTCCCTGCCCGCCCGGACACTGTGACAAGCGTGGCTGACCTGCGCGACAGAGGGCCGACGGCCGTCGCGGAGGCCATGGAGGGCGCGCCGGACCCCGGCCGGTTGACACAACGTCCGAACCCCACGGCCGCGTTGGACAGTTCACGCGTTGTCGCCTCCCGTCCCGGTCGAGATGCTCGGAACGCCGGGGTACCGCGGTCTCGAAGCATCGAGATGCCGGAGCACCGAGGTGGACGACGTAGCCGACAACGCACGGCCGGGAGACGAACATGACCGCACTGTCGCCGCACCTTCGCCAGGCCACTCCCGTGGTGGCCGTCAGGGGCGAGGGCGTCCACCTCTTCGGTGAGGACGGCCGCCGCTATCTGGACTTCACCGCGGGCATCGGAGTCACCAGCACCGGGCACTGCCACCCGAGGGTGGTCGAAGCCGCCCAGGAGCAGGTGGGCAGGCTCGTCCACGGCCAGTACACGACGGTCATGCACCAACCGCTGCGCCGGCTCGTCGACAAGCTCGGCGAGGTGCTGCCCGCCGGCCTCGACAGCCTTTTCTTCACGAACTCCGGGAGCGAGGCGGTGGAGGCCGCGCTGCGGCTGGCCCGGCAGGCCACCGGCCGCCCCAACGTGCTGGTCTGCCACGGCGGATTCCACGGCCGGACCGTGGCCGCCGCCGCGATGACGACGTCCGGCACCCGATTCCGTTCCGGGTTCTCCCCGTTGATGAGCGGTGTGGTCGTCACGCCGTTCCCGACTGCCTACCGGTACGGCTGGGACGAGGAGGCGGCCACCCGCTTCGCCCTCCAGGAGCTCGACTACACGCTCCAGACGATCTCCTCACCCGCCGACACGGCCGCGGTCATCGTCGAGCCGGTGCTCGGCGAGGGCGGCTACGTGCCCGCGACCCGCGCCTTCATGGAAGGCCTGCGCGAACGCGCCGACCGGCACGGCTTCCTGCTGATCCTGGACGAGGTGCAGACGGGAGTGGGCCGCACCGGCCGGTTCTGGGGGCACGACCACTTCGGTGTCACACCCGACATCCTGGTCACCGCCAAGGGGCTGGCCAGCGGGTTCCCGCTGTCCGGCATCGCCGCGTCCGAGGAGCTGATGGCCAAGGCGTGGCCCGGCTCGCAGGGCGGCACCTACGGCGCCAACGCGGTCGCGTGCGCCGCGGCCTGCGCGACCCTCGACGTCGTACGCGACGAGAAGCTGGTCGAGAACTCGCAGGCCATGGGGGCACGGCTGCGCCAGGGACTTGAGGCGGTGGCCGACCGGACGCCCGCCATCGGGGACGTCCGCGGCCTCGGACTGATGCTGGCCAGCGAGTTCGTCGACGAGGACGGCGGCCCCGACCCCGAGACCGCCGCCCGTGTGCAGCGGGCCGCCGTCGACGAGGGTCTGCTCCTGCTGCTGTGCGGTGCCTGGAACCAGGTCGTGCGCATGATCCCGGCACTCGTGATCGACGGGACGGCGGTGGACGAGGGCCTGCGTGCCTGGGAGTCGGCGGTGGAGGCGGGTACGGCGGGAGCTCCGGGCCGATGACCGACCGCCCCGCTACCGAGACCCGTACGGTCGCCCGTCCGACCCCGCCGCCGACCGACCCAGGAGTGACACCATGACCGACACCCCGAACCGGTTGTTCATCGGAGGTGCCTGGGTGGACGCCGCGGACGGTGCCACCATGCCCGTCGACGACCCCGCGACCGGTGAGATCCTCTGCCATGTCGCCGACGCGGGTCTCAAGGAGGCCAGGCTCGCCGAGGACGCGGCCGTCCGGGCACAGGAGGCGTGGGCCCGTACGGCACCCCGGGCCCGCAGCGAGATCCTGCGCCGCGCGCACGAGATCGTCCTCGAACGGACCGACGAGCTCGCGCACCTGATGACGGCCGAGATGGGCAAGCCGCTCGCCGAGGCCCGGGGAGAGGTGGCGTACGCCGCCGAGTTCTTCCGGTGGTTCTCCGAGGAGGCCGTACGCGTCGACGGCGGCTACGGCACGCTGCCCGACGGGCGCAACCGCATGCTGCTCTCCCGCCGTCCGGTCGGCCCCTGCCTGCTGATCACCCCGTGGAACTTCCCGCTGGCCATGGGAGCCCGCAAGGTCGGACCGGCGATCGCGGCCGGCTGCACGATGGTGCTCAAGCCGGCGCCGCAGACACCGCTGTCCAGCCTCGCGCTGGCCGCGATCCTCAAGGAGGCCGGGCTGCCGGACGGCGTCCTGAACGTCGTCACCACCTCGCGCGCCGGCGAGGTCTGCGAACCGCTGCTGCGTGGCGGGCGGATCCGCAAACTGTCCTTCACCGGCTCCACGCAGGTCGGGCGGCTGCTGCTGGCGCAGTGCGCGGACGCTGTCGTCCGCACCTCGATGGAGCTGGGCGGCAACGCGCCCTTCGTCGTCTTCGACGACGCCGACCTCGACAAGGCCGTGGACGGCGCGATGACCGCGAAGATGCGCAACATGGGGGAGGCGTGCACCGCCGCCAACCGTTTCTTCGTGCACCGGTCGGTGGCCGAGGAGTTCGGGCAGCGGCTCGCCCGGCGGATGGGAGCGCTTGTGGTCGGCCCCGGCACGCGCGCCGGAGTCGACGTGGGCCCGCTGATCGACAGCGCGGGCCGGGCCAAGGTCGAGGACCTCGTCGCCGACGCGGTGGAACGCGGCGCCCGGGTGCTCGTCGGGGGCCGCACCCCTGCGGGCCCGGGGTGCTTCTACCCGCCGACCGTGCTCGCCGACGTCGACAGCGGCAGCCGTCTGATGGACACGGAGATCTTCGGCCCGGTCGCCGCCATCCTCACCTTCGACGACGAGGACGAGGTGGTCCGCCGGGCCAACGACACGCCCTGGGGGCTGGTCGGCTACGTCTTCACCGAGGGCCTGGACCGGGCCCTGCGGGTCAGTGAACGTCTGGAGGTGGGCATGGTCGGCCTCAACACCGGCCTGGTCTCGAACCCGGCGGCCCCCTTCGGCGGCGTCAAACAGTCCGGCCTGGGCCGCGAGGGCGGCCGAGTGGGCATCGACGAGTTCCTGGACTACCAGTACCTGGCCATCCCGATGAACTGACACCCACCACGTGAAGGGACGCCCTCGAACCGGCGTCCCCGAACCGGCGCCCCCGAGGGGGCGAGGGGAACTGCGCGCCCAGCCACGACGAGCCCGTACCGCCACACACACCTGAGCCCGCCCGTCCTGTTGCGGCCGCAGGCCCGGTGGCCCGCAGGCCCCATGGCCCGCACGCCCGGGGGCCATCATGCCGCCGTGGGCGGCGGCATGATGGCCCCATGCGCATCCGTATCGAAGCCGTCGACCTCCCCGGCCGTACCCACCCCGTCCCCATCAGCCGCAACGGCCCGGAAGAGCCCCGCGACATCTGTGTGGCCGTACAGCGCCGCAACCGGCCGGGGGAGCTGCTCGAACCCCACCCCGGGGACGCCAAGTCGGCGACCTGGACCCTGGAGTGCACCGCTACGGAGACGCCGACCGGCACCGATGTGCAGGGCCCCTACGTGCAGGACCGCCTGGGCCGGCGGTTCGTCTACCTGTCCTGGGGCACGGTCGACGAGGCAGGTGTCTTCTCGATGTTCCGCCGCGCCAAGCTCATGCTCGACATGGTCCCGGCGGAAGTACTCGCGGAGGCGGCCCGCGAGGGCGTTCTGGTGGCACGCCTCGGCCTGACCGACGCCCAGGGCGGCCCCCTGTGCGCCCGGATCGTACCCCCGCACGTCACCTGGACCGCCGAACGCGGCACGTAGCACCGGACGACAGGCCCTAGATGCCGGTCGTCGCGAAGGTCGCCTGATCGCGGGACGTGGTGCCTTCGGTGATCCACCAGTGCGTGGGGTGCAGGCCGTAGAGGCCGAACAACGTGCCGGACGCCCAGTTGAGGATCAGCTCGTCCTTGCCGTCGGCGTCGAAGTCGGCGGCGCCGGAGGGCCGGGCGTGCCGCCACTTCGCGGGCGTCTTCTCGCCGTCCGCCTTCGCGGGACCCCGGCGCAGCACGGGCGTGCGCCGCTCACCGTCGATGAGCGTGGCCCCCTCGTACGTGGCGACCAGCACGCCGTCACGGCCGTCACCGTCCGGATCGGCCGAGGCGAAGCCGCCGGGCCCGTAATAGGTGCTCAAGTCCTCTGGAATCTTGGGCAGTTGGTGCGCGACAGGGGCGCCGCCGCTGCCGGGGTACACCGCGAGGGAACCGGCCACCTCGGGCGCCTCGGTCTCGAAACCCGGTTCGTCGTTGCGGCTGCCGTCGTCCCCGATCGCCACGTCACGTCGGCTGTCGCCGTCGAAGTCACCGAACGCGTGGGCGTTGCCGGGGCGCAGCCGCTTTCCGCTCCCGGCGAGGGGCGTGCCCCTGCGGGCCTGGTAGAGGGTGTTGCCGGACTGCTCACCGTCGCTCAGATCGTGCAGCAGCAGGGAGGTGGCGCGGGGCTCGCCCGTCGGGTCGATGTCGTCCGCGAAGAGGTTGCCCTCCTTCCACGGCAGGCCGGTGTCGGTGCGTGCAGGTGCGCCGGCACGCGTGAAGGGGCCGTACAGCAGCACCAGGGACGAGTGGTTGTACGCGAGCGCCGCGAGGTCGTGGTGCCCGTCCCCGTCGAAGTCGCCGCGGACGACCGACTCCAGGCCCAGTTTCGACACGCTCTGCGGCAGCCGGACCGCGCTCGCACCGGTCTTGGCCTCGGGTCCGTCGGGGCCGCCCCAGGTCACGTACGGGGCGGTGCGCGTGGCGGAGATCCGCCCGTCGTCCACGGTCTCGCCGGCGACGGACGTGACGAAGTCCGGGAAGCCGTCGCCGTCCAGGTCGGCGGTGACGACCGACTCGGTGGAGACACTGTCAGGGCCGACCTGGCTCTCAGGGGACTTGGGAAGGCCCAGGTCACGGCGTCCGTGGACGGTGCGGGTCGACGGATCGAGACCCTTGGCCGATCCGTAGAAGACGGCGACTCGTTGGTCGCCGTCGGGATCGTTCGGGTCGTCGCCGACGGAGACGGGCACGACGAGGTCGCGGAACCCGTCCCCGTTGATGTCGTCGGGGTCCTTCGATCCCTTCCCGGACACCGGTCGCCGGCTCTCCGCCGGCGCACCGGGCACTCCGGATGCCGAGGTCCCGCCGGCCGCGCCGTCGGAGGACGACGGCTCCCGGCTCGGGGTGCCGCCGCATCCGCTGAGCGGTGCGAGCACGACACAGACGGCGCAGACGGCGAGAGCGGACAAGGCGCTGCGAGACTTCATGCGCTTCAGCCTCACACCCCTCACCGCCGTGATTCCACCGAGCGGGACGACTGTTGCCCAGTTGTGGATCGTCGTGGACCCATCTGTGGCGGTCGATACGGAACCCAGGTGGGAGCGACGGCCTACGCCCGTGCGCCGACCGTCCAGCAGGCCGCGGTGAAGCGGACCTCCGTACCTTGCGTGTACGGGTCGAACGCGGCGCGGACCGTCTCGACGATGTGCGCACGGGTCCGCTCGTCCGCCTCGCCGAGGACCAGGCCGAGCGGACCGAACCGGGTGAAGAAGTCGACCAGTTCGCTCTCGGGCAGGGTGCAGACGACGTCGAGCGGTTGGATGTCGACCCCGCTCCAGCCGCTCTCCTCCAGGATGCGGCGGACCCTGTCCCGATCCGCGAAGGCGAACTGTCCGGGCTCGTCGGGACGGCGGGCGGGCAGGTTCGGCACGAACGGTGCCGCGGCGCGTTCTGCCGTCGTCATGAACGGATTCTCCGCGGGGTCGCGCCATGTGATGACCCTGAGCCCGGCGTCGTCGCGCACGGCGGTCCGCAGATTGGTGAAGGCCTTGACCGAGTCGTTGAAGAACATGACACCGAAGCGCGAGATCACCATGTCGAAGATGCCGGGTTCGAAGGCGTGGTCCTGCGCGTCGGCGAGAACGAACGAAGCAGGGCTGCTCTCCTGCTCGGCGCGCGCCCGGGCGACCGTGACCATCGGTTCGGAGAGATCGATACCGACGCAGCGCCCCTGCGCGCCGAGCCGCCGTGCGACGGCCAGCGTGGTGCTGCCGGTACCGCAGCCGACGTCGAGCACCTGGCGCCCGCCCTCGGCGGCGACCGCTTCGAGGAGAAGGTCCTCGAAAGGCCTGTAGAGCTCGTCGAGCACGGTCCGGCCCTCGACCCAGGCGTTCCCGGAGGCCCCGTTCCAGCGGGCCGTCTGCTCGTCGTCGTTCCCGCGTGTGCTGTCCATGATCGTCTCCTGTGCTTGCCTCGTCCGGACGCGGATGACACCGTGCTGCTTCAAGTCGACTTGAGGTCAAGAGAATGACGGAACTGGACATTACCGAGGTGGCGCACCGCGCCGGCGTTCCCGCCTCGACCCTGCGGTTCTACGAGGAGAAGGGCCTGATCACGCCGACCGGCCGGCGGGGCCTGCGACGCCAGTACGACGCCGGCGTACTGGAGCGTCTGTCGCTGATCGCGCTGGGGCGCACCGCCGGGTTCTCGCTCGACGAGATCGCCCGCATGTTCGCGCCGGACGGACAACCGCGTGTCGACCGGCAGATGCTGGTCGCCCGCGCGGACGAGCTGGACAGGACGATCCGGGAACTCGGCGTCCTGCGGGACTCGCTGCGGCACGCCGCGGCCTGTCCCGCGCCGAGTCACGCGGAATGCCCCACCTTCCGCCGTCTCCTCGCCGCCGCGGCGGCCGGCGTCGGGACATCACGGCAGAGAACCCGACTCAAGAACACTCCACGGCGGTCGTGATCCACTTCGCGGAGAGTTTCGCCTCACGCCGTTGCCCACTCGAATGCGGGGCACACGCACGCGTACGGGTGTAGCGCCACAGGGCGCCCGTGGCGTCGGAACCGGGAGGTGTGATGTCCACGCAGACTCACCGCCTGACCATCACCGAGACGACGGACTGCGACCACTGCGCGGTCCTGCGGATCAGCGGCGAACTCGACCAGAGCTGTGAGGCCTACTTCCTGGGCACCCTCGCCGCCATCGTCGATGCCGGGCGGCGGCACCTGATACTCGATGTGACAGCTCTCGTCTTCTGCGATTCACGTGGGCTGAACTGCCTGCTCGCGATCAGATGGCTGCTGAAACGTCTGGACGGCAAGCTCATCCTGGCCGGAGCGGGCCGCAGGCTCTCGGAACTGCTCGTACAGACGGGCAGCACAGAGCTGTTGCCCGTTCGCCGTACGGTCGGACTGGCCCTGCTGGAGCTGCCCGCGGCCCACCGCCCCACCTGGCCGCCCGCTCCGGACCACGACGAGAAATGACCTGACACGGCCGCTCGTGGACGGCACCACGGTCACCTGGCCTCAGCCCGCTGCCGGACGCGCATACGCCGGGCCCGCCACTACGGGGGGAAGTGACGGGCCCGGCTGAGGTACAACCTGCCACACCCGCGCCTGAAAATGCGGTTCTTTGCCCGGCAGGCAAGGAAAAGATGCCGGCAGGCGAGGAAAAGAACGATCCGGGCCGTCGCGGTCACCATCCCGTGAGCAGCAGATGGTTGAGGAGCAGGGCGAGGACGGCCTGGGCGCAGAGCCAGGCCCGGGGGCGGCTGAGCAGCGCGCATGCGGGGAGCAGCCACATCGCGAAGGGCAGCCAGATGCGCTCCGTCTCGGCCTTGCTCATCCCGGACAGGTCGGCGGCGAGCAGAGCGAGCAGACCGCACAGCACGAGCAGGGCGAGCCGGGTCTCGGCGCCGGCCCTCGGGGTCTCTGCGCCCGCTCCCGGGATCTCTGGGCCCGTTCCGGGGATCCCGATGCTCGACCTCGGGTTCTCTGGGTCCCCTCCCGGGGTTTCTGGGTCCGTTCCAGGGATCTCGGGGCTCGTCCTCGGGTGCTCGGTGTCGGTGTTCGGGGGGTCGGCGTCGGTCGGCCGGCCCCCGTGCCCCGGCCTCCGGGTCTCGCGGCGAGGCAGAAGTCCGTGGCGTCCGCGGACCAGTGCGACGCAGGTCCGCCGGAGCCCGGCCGCCGTCGCGAGGCCCGTGATGAGGACCGTGCACGCGAGGTTCGCCCACACCCAGTAGCCGTAGGGCCGGATACCGCCCGCGCCGTCGTAGTAGCGATCGACCAGCAGGCGGTACGCCTCCCACCAGTCGAAGCCGGCGAGCGTGAACACCGCGGGGACGACAGCGACACCGGCGACGAGGAAGGCGAGGCGGTGGACGAGGCAGGGGAGCGCCCGGACACGGCTCCGTCCGAGGAACAGCACGCCCGCACCGATCACCGCGACGAGCGTCAGTCCGTACGAGAGGTAGCAGGTCAGGCCGAAGAGCAGGCCGGAGCCGAAAGCCGTGAGCCTGGTGCGGGAGCCCCTCGGTCCGGTGACGGCGAGTGCGAACAGCGCGACCGACCAGGCGGCGACCGCGGCGAAGTACGCGTCGGCCGACGTGCCCAGCCACACCGCGGCCGGCGCGAGCACCAGGAACGGTGCCGCGCGCCGCGCCAGTTCCTCGTCGGCGAGCCTGCGCACGGTCACCAGGACGGCGACGCAGGCGGTGGCGCCGGCCGTGATGCACCAGACCCCGGCCCAGCCGCCGCCGCTCAGCCCGATCCGGTCGAGGAGGACGAAGGTGAGGGAAGCGGCGGGCGGATGTCCGGCCACATGAGGGGGCCAGTGGTCGGGTGAGCCGAGCGGGATGTGCTGGGTGAAGTCCCGCAGAGCGGCCGGGATGTCGTGGAAGCGGTCGATGACCTGGAGGTACTCGTAGCGGGTGGTGAGCCGGACGGCCACGCCCCGGTGCCATCCGTCGATCAGGGCCAATGACCAGATCCAGGCCATGGCGGTGGCCCAGGAGGCGCCCAGCAGCGGTCGCCAGGGCAGGCGCGCCGCGAGGACGGGCCCGTACGCCACGACACCGAGTGCGACGGCCACCGCGGGTACGGTGCCCGGGCCTGTATGGGGTCCCCAACTCGCCCACAGGGGCGGCCAGTCGGCGAAGAGGGTGTGGTCGGTCTCCTCGATGTGGCGGCCGATCAGCACGGCGGCGAGGACGAGGAACACGGCGGCCGACGCTGCGGCCAGGTCGCGCAGAGCCGGCTTGCGTGGAACGAGGTCGCGCAGGTCGAGGTCGCGCAGAGGGGAGCGGATCACACGGGAACGCTAGGGCGGCAGAAGCCTTTCCGGGCCGCCGCGCCCGCGGACGTCAGCGTTTCGTCATGGTTCGCGGGCCCTTCCTGAGGCCCTTTCCTGCCTACGGTCGGGCCATGCGCGACCATGCCCCACGGCTTCCCACCTCTCCCGGTTTCTGGCGCAGTCCGCTGCGCGGTCCCCGGTTCACGTCGGTACTCGGCCTCGTCCTGCTCGTCGGCATCACCGTGCTGTTCGTGACGGGCCTTGCGTCGTACGCCGCCTACAACCCCGGCCTGTCACCGGTGAACGACAAGACCCCGGACAAGGGGATCCTCGGCTTCTACCTCTTCGCCTGGCCCACCGACCCGCACTGGCTGTACCGCCTCACCCAGGGTGTCCATGTCACCCTGGGCGTCACCCTGATCCCCGTGCTGCTGGCCAAGCTGTGGTCGGTGGTGCCGAAGCTGTTCGCGCTGCCGCCGGCCCGCTCGCTCGCCCACGCGCTGGAGCGGATCTCGTTGCTGCTGCTGGTCGGGGGCGCGCTGTTCGAGTTCGTGACCGGAGTGCTCAACGTCCAGCTCGACTACCTCTTCCCGGGGTCCTTCTATCCGCTGCACTTCTACGGCGCGTGGGTGTTCTTCGCCGCGTTCATCACCCACGCGGTGCTGAAGACGCCGACCGCCCTACGGAACCTGCGAAGCATGAGAGGCAGTCAGGAGACCCCGGAAAAAACGCACTTGGTGTCTCCGCGACCGGATGCCGCGACCGTCTCCCGGCGCGGGGCACTGTGGTTCGTCGGCGGTGGCTCCCTGCTGCTCTTCGCCACGACAGTGGGGCGGAGCTTCGACGGGCCGCTGCGGCGCACGGCCCTCCTCGCGCCGCACGGCGGAGCCGACCCGGGCAGCGGCCCGAACGGCTTCCAGATCAACAAGACGGCCGCCTACGCGGGCATCGCCGCGGTGGAGACGGACGAGGACGCGTGGCGGCTGGTCGTCACGGGGCGCACGGGCACGGTCCGGCTGAGCCGGGCCGAACTGCTCCACATGCCGCTGCACAGCGCGGCGTTGCCCATCGCCTGTGTCGAGGGCTGGTCGACGTCGGACCAGTGGTGGCGCGGCGTGCGGCTGCGTGACCTCGCGGCGCTCGTCGGCCACGACGACGGTCCGCCGGACGTCCTCGTCGAGTCCCTCCAGCGGCACGGCGCCTTCCGCCGTGCGGCTCTGCGCGCCAACCAGGTGGCGGACCCACGCTCCCTGCTCGCCCTGCAGGTCAACGGCGAGGACCTGAGCCCGGACCACGGCTACCCGGCACGGATCATCGTGCCCGCCGCGCCGGGCGTGCTCAACACCAAGTGGGTGGCCCGCATGACGTTCGGAGACCTGTGATGAGGAAGATCCTCGGAATCCCGGGAACCCCCGGGATTCCCGCCGGTGTCGGAAGCCCGCTGCAGCTCCTGCTGCTCGTCTGCTCGTTCGCGCTCGCGGGCTATGCCGGCGTGCGGCTGCTCGCCGACGACTGGCTCGGAGTGGCCCTGTGGTTCGTGGGGGCGGCTCTGCTGCACGATCTGGTGCTGCTGCCGTTGTACGCGGCGGCGGACCGCGGGGTCGTGCGTGTGTTCGGCGCGGCCGGCCACCGGGATCGGACGATGTACGTCCGTGTCCCGGCGGCACTGTCCGCGTTGCTCCTGCTGGTCTGGTTCCCGCTGATCAGCGGTCAGGTGGACCGGCGGTACCGGATGGCGACCGGTTCGCCGGCGGACGGCTTCCTGGGCCGCTGGCTGCTGATCACGGCTGTCCTCTTCGCCGGTTCGGCGCTCCTCCTGCTGCTGCGGCTGCGCAGGGCGACGAAGGACCGCCCGCCCGTCGTCCACTGATCGACGGCCGTCCAGCCTTCGCGAGTCGCGTACCGGACGAGGGCGCGTGTCCCGATACGGGCCCAGGGGAACGACGTGCCGAGGGTGCCGTGGGCGTCGGCGAGCGTGTCCGTGATCGCGTCCGTGATGTGGACATGGACGCGCTCGTCGACGTCCACCGGAACGGTCTCGGCGATCAGCAGCCCGTTCGGGACCAGCAGATCGGCCAGCCGGGCGAGGAGAGCGCGCGGGTCACCGCCGATGCCGACGTTCCCGTCGGCCAGGAGCGCGGTGTCCCACCGGCCCTCGGCGGGGACCGGCTCGAAGACGGATCGGCGCAGGGCGGGACCGCCGAGCCGCGCGGTCCGGCTGACGGCCGCCGCGCTGACGTCGATGCCGAGGACGCGCCGGCCCTGCCCGGCGAGTTCCGCGACGAGCCGGCCCGGCCCGCAGCCGATGTCCAGCACGGAGCCCTCGCACCGGCCCAGGATCTCCAGGTCCACCGCGTCGGCGCGGGCACACCAGCGCTCCACCTCCAACGGCAGCAGCCAGCCGTCGGCCCGGCGCAGGAAGAGGGGCCCGTGGCCGGTACGCAGCGCGCGGCTGTAGGGGTCGGCACCGGTCCACGCGCGATGGTCCTGCGGTGGGGCGGGCTCGCTCGCGGCGTGTTCACCCAGGGCGGGGTCACCCACGGCGGGCTCGGTCATGAGGGGTTCACGCATGGTGGGCTCGCTCATGAGGGGTTCACGCACGGTGGGCTCGCTCATGACGGGTTCGCTGACGGGTCGGTTCATCGGCCGGCGACCGCCGTGAGCGCGGTGAGGCGGGCGGCGAACCGGCCGTGGGGCGCGATCGCGGCGACCGCCCCGGCGTCGGCGGCCGTGTCGACGTCCCGCAGCCGCGGCAGGTCGCGTACGCGCAGCCCGGCGTCGACCAGCCGGGCGCGCTGCACGGCACCGGTGTCGGGCGCCGACATCGGCACTCCGCGCAGCAGCCGCGGGTCGGGCTCGGCCAGCCCCAGCGCCCAGAAACCGCCGTCCTCGGCAGGCCCGAAGACGGCGTCGCACCCGGTGAAGTCCACGGTGAGCAGGGCCGGCGTCACCTGAGGCGTGTCCATTCCGATGAGCAGCGCCGGTCCCTCGCACCCGGCGAAAGCCGCGGCCAGCCGCTCGTCGAGACCACCACCGCACTGCGGTACGACGTCGAAGCCGGGCGGCAGCCACGGACCCGGCACCCCTTCCAGGACGAGGACCCGGCGGGCGGCGGGGGTGGCGGCCACGGCGCGCAGGGTGTCGGCGAGCGCCGCCTCGGCGAGGTCGGCGGCCTCCGCCGGCGTGAACGGCGGGGTGAGCCGGGTCTTGACCCGCCCCGGCCGCGGCTCCTTGGCGATGACGAGCAGAGTGGGCGGTGTGGGCGGTGTGGGCGGTGTGAGCGGTGTGAGCCGTGTGGTCGGTGTGGTCGGCGTGGTCATCGGGGGATGCCTCCTTGCGCGGTGCCCCGCGTGGCCGGGGGAGCGGGTTCGGCGAGGACCTGGCTCATGTCCCGGACGGCCTGCCAGGTGCCGCGCCAGGTGCCGGTCACCTTGGAGGTGCCGGTGCGGGGCAGGTAGGGCACGTCGTGCTCGGCGATCCGCCAGCCCGCGTCGGCGGCGCGGACGACCATCTGGAGCGGATAGCCGCTGCGCCGGTCGGTGAGCCCGAGAGCCAGCAGCGGCTCGCGGCGGGCGGCCCGCAGCGGACCGAGGTCGCGCAGCCGGAGCCCGGTGCGGCGGCGCAGCAGCCGGGCGAGCGCGAGATTGCCGACCCGGGCGTGCACGGGCCAGGCGGACCGTCCTTCCGGGCGGCGTCTGCCCAGTACCAAGTCGGCCCCGCCGTCCAGCACTTGACGTACGAAGGGGATGAGGAGCGACGGGTCGAGCGAGGCGTCGCAGTCGCAGAAGCAGACGATGTCGGCGGTGGCGGCGGCGAGCCCCGCGTGGCAGGCGGCCCCGAATCCGCGGCGCGGCTCGTGGACGACGCTCGCGCCGAGCGCGCGGGCGACCTCGGCCGAGCCGTCGGTGGAGCCGTTGTCCACGACGAGGGCCCGCCACCCGGGCGGGATCCGGGCGAGGACCCAGGGCAGGGCCTCGGCCTCGTTCAGGCACGGGAGGACCACGTCGACAAGGGGAGAGGCGGGAGGGGTTGTCACGCCATTCACCCTACGAACGCGAAATGCGCATATCGGGCATCGGGTCCTTACGAAACAGGGACGTCGGGGTCCGGGGGCGGCACGGCCGACCGTGCGGTGCGACGCTTGGCGCATGCACCAGCCGCACGAAGCTTCACCGGGTCCCAGCGCCGCACCCCGCTCCGCCGGGGGCGCCCGGGTCCTGGTGGTCGACGACGACCCCACCGTCTCCGAGGTGGTCTCCGGATACCTCGACCGCGCCGGATACCGCGTCGAGCGGGCCGGCGACGGCCCCGACGCGCTCGCGCGTGCCGCCGCGCACTGGCCCGACCTCGTGGTCCTCGACCTGATGCTGCCCGGCATGGACGGCTTGGAGGTGTGCCGGCGGCTGCGCGGCCACGGACCGGTGCCCGTCATCATGCTCACCGCCCGCGGCGACGAGGACGACCGCATCATGGGCCTCGAAGTGGGCGCGGACGACTACGTGACCAAGCCGTTCAGCCCGCGCGAGCTGGTGCTGCGGGTGGAGTCGGTCCTGCGCCGCACCCGGCCCGCCGCCGCCGCGCGGCCACTGAGCGCGGCCGGTCTGACCGTGGACCCCGCCGCCCGCCGCGCCACCAAGCAGGGTGTCGAACTGGCCCTCACCCTGCGGGAGTTCGACCTGCTCGCCTTCCTCCTGCGGCACCCGGGCCGCGCGTTCGCCCGGGAGGATCTGATGCGCGAGGTGTGGGGCTGGGACTTCGGGGACCTGTCGACCGTGACCGTCCACGTCCGGCGGCTGCGCGGCAAGGTCGAGGACGATCCGGCACGGCCCCGGCTGATCCAGACCGTGTGGGGCGTCGGCTACCGCTTCGACCCCACGGGCTTCGACCCCGCAGGCTTCGACTCCACGGGCTCCGGCCCTTCAGGCTTCGATCCCACCGGCTTCGATCCCACCGGCGGCGACCGGACCGGCGGCGACGCCGATCAGGAAGGGATCGACCGTGCGTGACATGCTGCTGATCGCCCTGTGCGCCTTCGCCGGCGCCGCGGCGGCGGGCCTGGCCGGAGCCGCTGCGCTGCGCCTGATCCGGCGCCGCTCCCTCACCATCTCCATCGCCGTGGTGGCCGCCGTGGCGGTGACCGCGATGTTCGCCGGGACGCTCGCCGTGGCGCAGGCGATGTTCCTGTCCGCACACGATCTGAGCGTCGTCACCACGGTGGTCGCCATGGCGGCCGTCGTCTCCATGGCGACCGCGCTGCTGCTCGGCCGCTGGGTCGTCGCCCGGAGCCACGAGCTCGTCGTGGCCGCCCGGTCCTTCGGCGACGGCGGCGACTTCACCGCCCCCGACGCCCCGGCGACCGCCGAACTCGCCGCGGTCAGCCGTGAACTGGCGGCCACCAGCGCCAGACTCGCCGAGTCCCGGATGCGCGAGCGCGCCCTGGAGTCCTCCCGCCGCGAACTCGTCGCCTGGATCTCGCACGACCTGCGCACCCCGCTCGCCGGGCTGCGCGCGATGTCGGAGGCGCTGGAGGACGGCGTGGCCACCGACCCCCAGCGCTATCTGCGCCAGATCCGCACCGAGGTCGACCACCTCAACGACATGGTCGGCGACCTCTTCGAGCTCTCCCGCATACACGCCGGAACGCTCGTCCTGTCCCCGTCCCGCATGTCGCTGTACGACCTGGTCAGCGACGCCCTCGCCGGAGCGGACCCGCTCGCCCGCCAGCACGGCGTTCGCCTGGTGGGCGACCTGGTCGAGCCGGTGCCGGTCGAGGTGGACGGCAAGGAGATGAGCCGGGTCCTCGGCAACCTCCTGGTCAACGCGATCCGGCGCACCCCGGCCGACGGCACGGTCGCGGTGGCCGCCGCACGCTCGGCCGACGGTGTCGTCCTGTCCGTCACCGACGGCTGCGGCGGCATCCCCGAACAGGATCTGCCGCGCGTCTTCGACACGGGCTGGCGAGGCTCCGACGCGCGTACGCCCCCGGCCGGAGCCGGCCTTGGGCTCGCCATCGTCCAGGGCATCGTGGAGGCCCACCAGGGCCGCGCCACCGTACGCAACATCTCCGGCGGCTGCCGCTTCGAGGTGACCCTGCCCGCGGCCGGTGTCTGAGTGCGGGAACGCAACTCCCCGACCACAAAAGCTACTTGAGCAGCAGACTCAACTCACCGCGCGCGGACGTCACTTCGACGCCGAGCTCACACGTCTCGCAGACGCGCCACCGCGAACTCCCGCATGCCCTCCTCGAACCCGACCTCGGGCTTCCACCCCAACCCGGTCCGCAGCCGGGACGAGTCCGCGGTGATGTGCCGTACATCCCCCAGGCGGAACTCGCCGGTCACCACGGGGGCGGGCCCGCCGTGCGCGCCGGCCAGCGCCCGCGCCATCTCGCCGACGGTGTGCGGCTCCCCGCTCCCCACGTTGTACGCCGTCAGCGTGCCGTCGGCCGAATCCGCCTCCAGCGCCCTCACGTTGGCCGCCGCCACATCCCGTACGTGCACGAAGTCCCGTCGCTGACCGCCGTCCTCGAAGACCCGGGGAGCCTCACCGCGGGCGAGCGCCGAACGGAAGAAGGACGCCACACCGGCGTACGGGGTGTCGCGTGGCATCCCGGGCCCGTACACGTTGTGGTACCGCAACGACACCGCCGTACCGTCCGTCGACCGCGCCCACGCGGCGGCCAGGTGCTCCTGCGCGAGCTTGGTCGTCGCGTACACGTTGCGCGGGTCGGCCGGAGCGTCCTCGCCGACCAGATCGGGGGCCAGGTCCGCGTCGCAGGACGGGCACCTCGGCTCGAACCGCCCCGCCGTCAGATCGGCGGCCGACCGTGGCCCGGGCCGCACCACACCGTGCCGCGCACAGGAGTACCGGCCCTCCCCGTACACGACCATCGACCCGGCCAGCACGAGCCGCCGCACCCCCGCCTCGGCCATCGCGGCCAGCAGCACGGCGGTACCGAGGTCGTTGTGGGAGACGTACTCCGCCGCGTCCGCGACCCCTTTGCCCAGACCGACCATCGCCGCCTGGTGACAGACCGCGTCGACACCGGTGAGGGCCGACGACACCGCACCGCGGTCGCGGACGTCGCCGCCCGCCTCTCCTCGTACGTCGAGGACCACGGGCTCGTGACCGCCCGCCCGCAGCGCCTCGACGACATGGGACCCGATGAACCCGGCACCGCCGGTGACCAGTACACGCATGTGCCGAACCCTAGGTCCGCTCCCGCGCCCCGGAGAGGGGCACGCGCATCACGTCACCGGTCCGTAAGACCGAGGTCACCGAAGCCGTTCCATGTCGGCAGACCTCGGCCGGCGTCAGCCGACGTCGAAGAGGTTCGGCAGCCGGAGGAGGTGGCGGGTGCGGTCGTGGCGTTTGAGCAGCTCGAACTCGGGCGCCCGGTACAGCGGGGTGACGGTGCAGCGCTCGGCGGCCGAACCCACCCGGTCCAACAGGGCGTTGACGGCCTGCCGGGCGGAGGTGTTGGCACCTTCCATGGTGGCCAGGTCGATGGGAACGGCCACGTAGTCACCGGCCAGGAAGAGGTTGGGGATCTTCGTGGCCGACGTCGGGCGATGGTGGAAGGTCCCCGTGGGGTGGATGAGCAACTGTTCGTCGTTGACCGGGTTCGGGGTACCGAGGCCGTCGACGGCCGGATCGAGGAACCAGGAATGCAGCACCGAGTCCTTGAGGACCGTACGGCCGCTGTCGTTGAGCGACGCCTTCAACTGCGCCCACACCTCACGGGCGACCTCCGCGCGGGTGCACTGCTTGGCGGTCTTGCCGTACAGGATGCCCGGCCGGTCCCACTCGGAGACGTCCACCGAGAGACAGTCCGCGACCGTGCCGTCGCCGAAGTCGGCGGGGAAGTCATGGCCCGGCCAGTGCTGGGCCTGGGCGATGGCGGTCAGCGACCAGGGGGAGTCGATGAGGTCCAGGTGGCCGTGGACGATCGGCGTACGTTCGGTCAGATAGAACTGGATGCCGGTCATCCAGTCCGTCTCCAGCAGGTCGCACTCGGCGAGTTGGGGATCGGCGGCGCGCACGGCGGAGTTCCAGGTGCGGCGGGCGTGCTCGACCGGCATGGCGGAGATGTAGTGGTCGGCGGTGACGGTTCTGCGGACACCCGCCGCGTCCTCGACGACCGCCCCGGCGATCCGGCCCGCCGCCAGGGGCAGGTTCAGCACGGTCCAGCCGATCTCGAACTCGACCCCGAGCGACTTCAGATACGTCACCCAGGGGTTGATCCAGGCCTCGTTGGTGGGCGCGTCGAGGATCCGGTCCAGCGGTCCGTCCGCGCCCCGCCCGAGGAGGTTGAAGGCGAAGGCCTCCAGCACGGAGCCGACCGTACGGGTGCTGGCCTCCTCCGCCTTGGTGGCCACGATGTTGCGGGTGATGCCGACGGCGAGGATGCGCTGGTAGTCGTACGACATCCGCTCGGCGCGTACGAACTCCCACCACGGCGTCCGCTCCCAGTCCTGGTCGCGGCGTTCGTCGCAGCTGGTGAGGAAGACGAGGAAGCGGTTGGCGAAGTAGAGGGCCTCGTGGAGCGGGAGGTTGAAGGCGGTGTCCAGGACCGAGGCGAGGGCGCGGCGGATCTCGTCGGGGGTGAGTTCGGCCGGGGTGTTGCCGGGCCAGGGGAGGGGGATCCGGATGTCCTCGCGGCCGCCCGAGCGGGCGAACAGCATCTCCTTGGGGGCGACGAGGTTGTCGTGGACACCGCCCGGCTTGCCGGGGAAGGGGATGCGTCTCATCGTGTCGGGGAGGTTGTGGTAGATGCCCGGGATGAAGCGGAAACCGTGTTCCCCGGGCAGAGGGCCGCGCCCGCCCGTGCCGCTGTCCGGCACGTCCATGCTGCGGGCCTTGCCACCCAGCGCCCTGCGTTCGTAGACCGTGACCCGGAAGCCGCGTTCGGCCAGTTCGTGCGCGGCCGTGAGCCCGGCGACGCCCCCGCCGAGTACGGCGACGGTCTGCGGGGCGGCGCCGCTCTGCGCCGAGGCATGGTGGGGGACTCCGAGGACGGCACCACCACCGGCCGCGGCCGCGGTCGTACCCAGGAACGCTCTGCGAGTGGTCCCGCTCATCGCTGCCCCTCACCGCCGGTGATCATTGGCGCACGAGGATATGAGCGCCGCATCGATCCCGGAAGGCAGCCGACAGCACTCGGGGCACTTTGGCTTGATGCCGCATCAGTTCGGCGGCGGCACCGGCCCAACTCGGCTTGCTGCGACCGTGGTTGTGGTTGTGGTTGTGGGTGCGGTCGCGGTTGTGCTTGCGGTTGAGGCCGGGACGGCGGCGTCGGAGTAGCGGCGGGCCAACTGTGCGAAGGCGTCCCTGAGTTCGGCCGGGCCGACGACCTCGATGTCGGCGTCGAATCTGCCGATGCCGGCGGCCAGGCCGACCCAGGACCACGAGCCCAGGGTGAGCCGGCAACGCTCCGGTCCGAGTGCCTCGACGACTCCCTCCTGCGTGTACCGGGCGACGGCGGAGGCGGGCAGATCGAGGATCACCTCGCCGCGGCAGGGCCAGTCGCCGGAGCCGTCCGCACCCCGGAATCTGCCGGTCACGAAAGCGGCCACGTCGCCTCCGGGGAGTTCGCGCGGCGTGAAGCGGGGTCCCGTGGGGATGCGTGGCGTGATCCGGTCGGCGCGGAAGGTCCGCCAGTCCGCACGGTCCAGGTCCCAGGCGACGAGATACCAGCGCCCGCCCCAGGTGACGACGTGGTGGGGCTGGACCCTGCGCGGCGGTGCCGCGGCCGTGGAGGGGCTGCCGTCGCCGACCCCCGACGCGGACGCCTGGGCGTAGTCGAAGCGCAGCACCTCGCGGGCGTGCACGGCGGCGCTGAGCGTGATGAGCACGCTGCTGTCGACCTGTGGTTCCGGCCGGGACGAGGGCCGCTCGACGGGGGTGACCCGCAAGGTGTCGATCCGGTGCCGCAGCCGCGCGGGCATGACCTGCCGCACCGTGGTCAGCGCGCGCACCGCGGCCTCCCCGATGCCGGCACCGGAGGCCGTGACGACCTGGAGCGCGACCGCGAGGGCGACCGCCTGCTCGTCGTCGAACAGCAGCGGCGGCAGATCCGTACCGGCGTCGAGGCGGTATCCGCCGTCCGGCCCCTTGAAGGCCACGACGGGATAACCGAGCTCGCGCAGGCGGTCGACGTCGCGCCGTACGGTGCGCGGACTGATGTCCAACCGCTCGGCCAGCAGCGACCCCGGCCAGTCCCGGCGCGCCTGGAGCAACGAGAGCAGTGACAGCAGTCGCGCTGAAGTTTTCGGCATGACTCCATGGTGTCCCGAGTAGCGGACACGACCTGACCGCTACTCCTGCGACTGTCCACCTGTGCCCGACAACAACGGCAACGACACGAAGGACCTGATCTCCATGAGCGCCACGACCACTCCCCGCCCCGCTCTCGACGCGGAGCGGACCGATCTGCTCGCCGAGCTCGCGACGGCCCGGTCGGCCCTGATCACCACGACCCGCGACCTCGGTGACGAGCAGGCAGCCAAGAGCCCGACGGTCAGCGCGCTCTGTCTGGGCGGGCTGGTCAAGCATGTCGCGGCCATCGAGGAGAGCTGGCTGCGCTTCGTGACCGAGGGCCCGTCGGCGATGAGCTACGCCCTGCCGGACGGTGTCACCTGGGCCGACTTCGCGGCCGGTACCGCACGCGAGTTCCCGCAGTGGGCGATCGACCACCAGAACAACTTCCGGATGCTGCCCGGCGAGACGCTGGCGGGAATCCTCGAACGGTACGAGCAGGTCGCCGCCCGGACCGAGGAGGTCGTCGCCGGCCTGTCCGACCTGTCGGTGACGCATCCGCTGCCCGAGGCGCCCTGGAACGAGCCGGGGGCGGTGCACAGCGCCCGCCGCGTGCTGATGCACGTCATCGCCGAGACCGCCCAGCACGCCGGGCACGCGGACATCCTGCGCGAGTCGCTCGACGGCCAGAAGTCGACCTGAGCGGTGAGCACCACGACCGTTCTCGACACCCGGGCGCTCAACCGCGCGACGCTGGCCCGGCAGTTGCTGCTCGACCGCGCCGACGTTCCGGTCCTCGACGCCGTCGCGCACCTCGGCGGTCTGCAGGCACAGGAGCCGCAGGAGCCGTTCGCCGGGCTCTGGTCCAGGCTGCGCGCGTTCGGACCGGCGGCGCTCTCGGACCTGCTGACCGGGCGGCAGGTGGTGCGGACCCATCTCATGCGCCGCACGGTCCACCTCGTCACCGCCGACGACGCGCTGGCCTGGCGGGGCCGCCACACGGCCATGCTGTGTCAACGAGTGCTCGGGACCTACCGCCGCGAGCTGGCCGGGGTGGACCTCGACGAGCTCGCGGCGGCGGGCCGGGCCGTCATGGCCGACGGCGAGCCCCGCTCCATGACCGAACTGGCGCGGGCCCTCGGCGAACGCTGGCCGGACCCGGGGCCGAGGGCACTCGGCGAGATGCTGATCGCCGCACTCGTCCCGATGGCGCAGATCCCGCCGCGCGGACTCTGGCGTACGAGAGCGGGGGTACGCAATGTCATGCTCTCCGCCTGGCTGGGGCGCGAGGTCGATCCGCCGGACCGCGACGGCACCGATCCCGTGGGCCAGGCACTGGTCCGACGCTATCTGGCCGCGTTCGGCCCCGCCGCCTCGGCCGATCTGCGCGCCTGGTGCGGCCTCGCGGGCCTGCCCGCCGCTGTCACCGCCGTTCGCGGGGAACTGATCGCGTTCCGTGACGAGCGGGGCCGGGAGCTGCTGGACCTGCCGGGCGCGCCGCGCCCCGACCCCGGCACGCCCGCCCCGGTGCGGTTCCTGCCGGCGTTCGACAACGCGATCCTCGGCTACCACGACCGCGGCCGGATCATCGACGACGCGCACCGCGGTCTGTCGGTCGCCGGGGAGCGCGTGGTCCTGGTCGACGGCCGGGTCGCCGCGACCTGGACCGTGGGCAAGGACGACACCGTGACGGTCACCCCTTTGCACAGCCTCTCCCGAACCGACCGCACCGCCGTCGCCGACGAGGGCGAGGCACTGGCCGCGTTCCTCTCCGACGGCGACAGCGACCGCTTCCGGATCACGGCGGCCGCCCGCTGATCCGTCCGCTGAGCAGCCCGCTGAGCGAAAGAACCGACCCGACCGGTCCGGCCGACCCGACCGGTCCGGCCGGCCCGACCGACCCGGCCGACCGGCGGGCCCGGACCGACCGATGGGCGGGCCCGGCGCCAACTGCGCCGGGCCCGCCCATCACTCATCCGTCCCGCTGCGGCGGGACATCAGTCCGTGCCGAACTCCATCGCCGCGCGGTCCAGCAGCTCGTCGTCCTCGGAGACCTCGCCGCGGGAGGCGATGGCCTCGGCGCCGCCCTGCGGCATGTCCGGCATGCTGCCGATCAGCCCGGTCGACGCCGCCTGGGCGGCACCGATGGAGGGGCTGCCGGTGCCGATCAGGCCGAGCCCGGCGTACTGCTCCAGCTTGGCGCGCGAGTCCGCGATGTCGAGGTTGCGCATGGTGAGCTGGCCGATCCGGTCCACCGGGCCGAACGCCGAGTCCTCGGTACGCTCCATCGACAGCTTGTCCGGGTGGTAGCTGAACGCCGGGCCGCGGGTGTCGAGGATCGAGTAGTCCTCGCCGCGCCGCAGCCGCAGGGTCACCTCGCCGGTGATGGCCGCGCCGACCCAGCGCTGCAGCGACTCGCGCACCATCAGGGCCTGCGGGTCCAGCCAGCGGCCCTCGTACATCAGCCGGCCGAGACGCCGGCCCTCGTTGTAGTACTGGGCGATCGTGTCCTCGTTGTGGATCGCGTTGACCAGGCGCTCGTACGCTGCGTGCAGCAGCGCCATGCCGGGCGCCTCGTAGATGCCGCGGCTCTTGGCCTCGATGATCCGGTTCTCGATCTGGTCCGACATGCCCATGCCGTGGCGCCCGCCGATGGCGTTGGCCTCCATCACCAGGTCGACGGCGGAGGCGAACTCCTTGCCGTTGATCGTGACCGGACGGCCCTGGTCGAAGCCGATCGTCACGTCCTCGGTGGCGATCTCGACCTCGGGGTCCCAGAACCGGACGCCCATGATCGGCTCCACGGTCTCCACACCCGTGTCGAGGTGCTCCAGGGTCTTGGCCTCGTGGGTGGCGCCCCAGATGTTGGCGTCGGTGGAGTACGCCTTCTCCGTGCTGTCGCGGTAGGGCAGGTCATGGGCGACCAGCCACTCCGACATCTCCTTGCGGCCGCCGAGCTCCGTCACGAAGTCCGCGTCCAGCCAGGGCTTGTAGATTCGCAGATGCGGGTTGGCGAGCAGCCCGTACCGGTAGAACCGCTCGATGTCGTTGCCCTTGAAGGTCGAGCCGTCGCCCCAGATCTGGACGTCGTCCTCGAGCATCGCCCGGACCAGCAGGGTGCCCGTGACGGCACGGCCGAGCGGCGTGGTGTTGAAGTAGGCACGCCCGCCCGAGCGGATGTGGAACGCCCCGCAGGTCAGCGCGGCGAGTCCCTCCTCGACCAGCGCGGCACGGCAGTCGACCAGGCGCGCGAGCTCGGCACCGTAGGCCTTCGCACGGCCGGGCACTGAGGCGATGTCGGGCTCGTCGTACTGGCCGATGTCGGCGGTGTAGGTGCACGGGACGGCGCCCTTGTCGCGCATCCAGGCGACCGCGACCGAGGTGTCGAGTCCGCCGGAGAAGGCGATTCCGACGCGCTCGCCGGCAGGAAGGGAGGTAAGGACCTTAGACATAGGAAGATTATGCATGACATCGCATGAACATGCAACGAGGCTCCGGCCCTCGGACCTCAGGACCTCGGGACCTCAGGGCGTCAGGGCTTCCGGCTCCGGCCTCCGGTCGAACGGGCCCGCCGCGATTCCGGTCCCGCGCGGAACAAGCGTTGGTACGATCCGTTGCCGCCCGCCGCGGCCATCCCGCTGTTCTCGTGGAGGGGCGACATGGAGTACTTCTTCTACTGCCGTGACCGGCCGGGCTCCATGCCGTTGCGCGGGGAACTGAACGAAGAGCACTGGGCGTTCATGGACCGGTACGCCGAGGAGATGATCGCGCGCGGACCCACGCTCTCCGCCGACGGCGAGACGGCGACCGGCAGCATGCACATCGTCGACCTCCCCGGTCCGGCCGCCGCGCACGAGTTCGCGTTCGACGAGCCCAACTACAAGGCCGGTGTCTACACCGAGGTCCTGGTGCGCCGCTGGAAGAACACCCTCGGCCGCACGATGTGGGAGTACGAGGGCGGGGCGGCCGGACACCGGCGGTTCCTGGTCATCGCGCACGGCGAGCCCGGTAGAACCGCGGCCCGCGAGGCCCTGGACACGGCACACCACCGTCATCTCGATCGCCACTACCGTGAACGCCTCATCGCGTACGGCCCGTTGCTCGCCCAGGACGGTGTCGACTGGCTGGGCACGGCCCTGCTGGTCGAACTGCCGGACCGGGCCGCCGCCGAAGCCATGATGGCGGACGAACCGTACGCCCGGGGCGGGCTGTACCGGAGCGTCGAGATCCACGACTGGCGGTTCGGCGGGCGGCCCGCCGCAGAGTGAGACGCCGGAGCGAGGCATCGGGCGAGGCGCCGGAGTGACGCACCGGAGCGACCCGCCGCGCAGGGCCCGCCTCCGGGGCCGGTTCAGGCGCGGTGCGGGTGGAACCTGCCCCGGAGCCGGGTGCGTACGGACTCGTGGAGCAGGCCGAGGGCGAACGACTGGAACAGGCCGGAGGCGACCACGATCGAACCGCCCACGACAGTCAGGTAGACCGCCGACGTGGGGTTGGCGAAGGTCGGACGGGCGACGGTGCGCGGGTTCATGAGTCCTCCCCCAGGACTCGGAACTCGGTCTGCCCTCATGGTCCGGCGGAGGCCGAGGTTCGTCCTGAGTACGCGTACTCAGCGCCGGAGGACGCGGAAAGGTCGCGCAGGGCGGCCTCGCGGGGCGGTCAGTCGAGGACCGCGACGGCCTCGACCTCGACCAGGTGCTCGGGCACGTCCAGTGCCGCGACGCCGAGCAGGGTGCCAGGTGCCACCGGGGTGACCCCCAGTCGCGCTGCCGCCCGGGCGATGCCCTCCAGGAGCAGGGGCATCTTGTCGGGGGTCCAGTCGACGACGTGGACGGTCAGTTTCGCCACGTCGTCGAAGGTCGCGCCGACCTCGGCCAGGGCGGTGCCGACATTGAGGTAGGACCGCTCGACCTGAGCGGCGAGGTCGCCCTCACCGACCGTGACTCCGTCGGCGTCCCAGGAGACCTGCCCGGCGATGAACACCAGCCGTGACCCGGTCGCGACCGACACCTGCCGGTACACGTCGATCTCCGGCAGTCCCTCGGGGTTCACCAGGGTGATGGCCATACTGTCCGCCTCCTTGACGTGCGACGCGATTCCCCGGGCCCGCTCGCGGCAGCACCAGGACGCACTCGCTCTCTTGTGGTTACTTGAGAACCGTAGGAGAGTGACCGCTGACATGGAAGAACGCACTTTTCAGTGACTGGGGAACCTCATGGTGACCAAGCAGTTCACGGGTTCGCCCGACGAGGCGGACCTCAGGCGCGCGGACTCGCTCGCGCGGGAGCTCTTCTCGGACATCGCCAACAAGTGGGCGCTGCTGATCATCGAGGTCCTCGGTGGACGCACCCTGCGCTTCAGCGAGTTGCGCGACCAGATCGACGGCATCAGCCACAAGATGCTCACCCAGAACCTGCGCATGATGGAGCGCAACGGCCTGGTGGAGCGGGAGGTGCACCCCACCGTGCCACCGAAGGTCGAGTACACCCTCACCGAGCCCGGCCGGGCCCTGAAGAAGACGGTCGACGGCATGTGCGACTGGACGCACCAGTACCTCGGTCACATCGAGGCGTCCCGCAACCACTTCGACGGCTGACGGCCCACCCGCCCGCGGAGTCGACCCGTGAGGGGTGCCCGAGCCGGCGCCGCCCGGCTCATGTGCTGGGGCGGAGCCACGGCAGGGGATCGGTGTAGTACCCGTCGAGCACCACCTCGAAGTGCAGGTGGGGGCCGGTGGACAGACCCGTCGAGCCGACCAGCCCGACCGGCGTCCCGGCGTCCACCGCCTGGCCGACGGAGACCTGGAGCGCCAGCAGATGGCTGTACGTCGTCTCCAGCCGCTTGCCGTCGATGGTGCCGTGGTTGATCACCACGCGGTTGCCGTACGCCTTGGTCATCGCCGCGAACACGACCTGGCCCTTCGAGGCGGCGGAGACCTGAGCGCCCTGGGGCGAGGCGAAGTCGACCCCGGTGTGGAGCTTCGTCACCCCGGTCAGGGGATGTTCGCGCGAGCCGTAGGGCGAGGTGACGGTGAGGTTGCCCACGGGTGCGGCCAGTACGGCGCCCGGCACCTGGTTCACGGCGCCGCCGGAACTCTCCCGGTCGACCGACCTGTAGCGCGAGGACAGCGACTTCACCTCGGCGATGTAGGCCTCCGCGTCGGTGGGTACGCGTCCCGCCTTCACCACGGCGTCCGTACCCGACGCGTACGCGGCCAGGGTGAGGTTCACCAGGTCCCCGGTGACGACTCCCTCAGTCCTGAGGTCGGTCACCTTCTTGGCGAGGGAGCAGTCCTGCCGTCCGAGCGCCATCAAGGCGTCCGCCGGATCGCGGGGCGAGGAGCGTCCGTTGCCGTCGTCGTCCTTGCCCCAGGTCCGCCACCGGGCGTCCGTGAACGCGGCGATGCCCTTCTCGCCCGACAGTTCTCCCGCGTCGTTGTTCCAGCCGGAGAGCCGGTCGATCTGGGCGGCGAGCACCGACGGCTTGATGACCGTGCAGTCCGAGACCGCCTTGCGCAGCCAGGGAACGTACGCGGCGTCGACGCGGGTCGTGGCGGTCGGGTCGGGGTCGGAACCCTGCGGCCAGGCGTCGGAGAGACCGCCCGTGTACGCCAGGAAGCCGGCCACCCCCACCAGGGCGACCAGCCCCGGCAGAACGAGCAGGGTGAACGGGCCCGGGCGGCGGCGGACGCGCTTCGCGCTCTGTTCCTGTGCTTCCTCGGCCACTACTTCTCTTGCGGCTGCGTCCGTTTCTTCTTTCGCGCCTGTGCCCGCGCCCACATCTGCTTCTTCGGCTTCGCTCTCGCCGGCCGACGCCGGTTGGGAGGCGGTTGTCCCTGTCTCGTCCAGCCGGCCGTCAATCACCGGCGAACTCCCCGTGCACCGCGGTGTGTTCGGCGGTGATCGATGTGGTCATGGTGCTCACCAGCACAACGCTAACGCGCCGCCCCGCGGGTATCACGAGGCGCGGAGGCACACGGGCCTGCCCGAACGGGCAGACCTTCCGTCCACGGGAGTCGGGGCGACGGCGCGCGGTGCGGTCAGTGCGCCGACGGGCCGGTCAGCTCGTCCAGTTCGGCCGCGAAGAACAGCGCGGGGTCGAACCCCATCCCGGTGAAGTGGCCTGCGAGTTCCAGGGACAGGACGCCGTGCAGCCGGGTCCAGAAGGTCAGCGCGCGGTGCAGGGCGGCGGGCTCGGCGGGGTGGCCGCCCGCCCACTGCCGGTGCTCTTCGAGGTGGGTGGCGAACGGCTTCGCGGGGCTGTCCGAGGGCAGTGCGGCGCAGGCGTCGAGCAGGGTCGCCATGATCTCGCGCACGATCCCGGTGACGTCGTCGGGCGCGTGGTATCCGGGGACGGGCGTGCCGTAGACGAGGAAGTAGCGGTGCGGGTCCTGGAGGGCCCAGGCGCGGAGGGCGTGCGCCAGCGCGGGCAGGTCGGGGCCGGAGGCGGCGGCTGTGCGGAAGGTGTCGGCGAGGCTCCGGTAGGCGTCCCGGATGAGCTCGGTGATCAGTTCGTCGCGGCTGCCGAAGTACCGGTAGAGCGCGGGGCCGCTCATGCCCATCCGCTTGGCGATCGCGTTGAGGGAGAGCGCGGAGGCTCCCGCCGTGGCGAGCTGCTCCCAGGCGTGCTCCTTGATCTCCGCACGCACCTGGGAGCGGTAGCGCTCGCGCGGGGTCCCGGTGCCCGTGTCCGCCATGGCCTGCCGCCTTCCGTATCTGCCTGATCCGCACCTGCGTGAGCTGCGTGCACCCGCATGTGCCCGCATGTCTACAGCGTCAAGATTTAGTTAGAGGCTATCACGAACGTTATTGACTCCACCTTCATTCGTGCGTTACAACTTCTAACGAACACAAGAAGCGGTAATTCAAGCGGAACGCGATGGAGGTCGTCATGAACGCCGAAGGACTCGTCGAAGGACTGGTCGAGGTCGTCCTGCCGGGCAAGGTGGAGCCGGAAGGCCTCCGGATCAGGCACGGAGCCGTGCCCACCGCGGGTCCGGGCCAGGTCCTGGTCCGGATGGAGGCAACCGGGGTCTCCTTCGCCGAACAGCAGATGCGCCGAGGCCGCTACTACGACCAGCCGGCCTTCCCCTTCGTCCCCGGTTACGACCTGGTCGGGACGGTGCTGGCCACCGGTGAGGGAGTTCAGCCGGGCCTGACCGGCACCCGGGTGGCCGCCCTGCTGAAGGTCGGCGGCTGGGCCAGTCACGTCCTCGTGGACGCGGCGGACGTGGTGGAGGTGCCCGACGGGATCGGTGCGGCGCAGGCGGAGACCCTGGTGGTCAACGGCATCACCGCCTGGCAGATGCTGCACCGCAAGGCCCGTGTCCGGGCGGGCGGGACCGTCCTGGTGCACGGCGCCAACGGCGGGGTCGGCTCGGTACTCGTCCAGCTCGCACGGGCCGCGGGCGTGAAGGTGATCGGCACGGCATCCGCGCGCCACCACGAGGCGCTCGCCGAAAAGGGTGTCGTCCCCGTCGACTACCGCACCGAGGACGTCGTCACACGGGTCCGTGAACTCGCCCCCGGCGGGGTGGACGCGGTCTTCGACCACGTCGGCGGCCGGAGCGTCGTCGACTCCTGGCACCTTCTCGCGCCCGGCGGGACGCTCGTTTCCTACGGGAGTGCCTCCACCCGCGACGACGAGGGTTCCAAGCAGTGGCCCGTGCTGAAACTGCTCGGCCGGGTGTGGCTGTGGAACGCGCTGCCGAACCGCCGCCGCGCCTACTTCTTCAACGTCTGGGCCGGTCGGGCCCTGGCCAGGAACCGCTTCCGGGCCAGGCTGCGCACCGACCTGACCCAGGTCTTCGCGGCGTTCCGGCGCGGAGACGTCACCGCCGAGATCGCCGCCCAACTCCCGCTCACCCGGGCCGCCGAGGCCATGCGCCTGGCCGAGTCGGGCACCGTCGCCGGCAAGGTCGTACTCAACCCGTAGTACGGCCCGACGGCTCACACCGTTCTGTGCCGACGGCTGTTCGAGTGTGGAACGCTCTCGCTGTGATCGACTATCTGACGACGCTCCACGGTCTGCCCGTCCACAACTTCCCCGAGGCCGGCGAAGAGAGCGGGCCGTTACCTCCGGTGGGCGAGGTCGCCTGGAGGCTCGCCCGCAATCAGGAACTCGGTGACGTGGAGTCCTTCGAGACCTGCTGGCACCGCTTCCTCGACACGGTGGACTCCGCGCGGGTCCGGGCTCTGGTCTTGGGTGCGGGCGCCTACGGCACCGACGCGGACGGGGACGGGGACAGTCCGGCCGAGACGGCCGCTCGACTGGTGGCCGCCGCCGACCGTCTCACCGGGCTCGAAGCCCTCTACCTCGCCGACCTCTCGTACGAAGAGGGAGAGCTGTCCTGGATCGTCCAGGGCGATGTGACACCGATCCTGTCCGCCTACCCCTACCTGCGGGAACTCGGCGTACGCGGTTCGGGCGGAGGCTCCGAGGGCGAGCCGGGGCTGCGACTGGCTCCCGTGCGTCACGAACACCTGCGCGTCCTCCGCCTGGAGAACGGGGGTCTGCCCGGCGAGGTGGCCCGCGGCCTGGCCGCCGGAGACCTGCCCGGTCTGCGGCACCTGGATCTGTGGCTCGGCGAGGAGGACCACGGCCGTACCACCACCGTCGCCGACCTGGCTCCCCTGCTCGACGGCGACCGCCTGCCCGCTCTGCGGCACCTCGGGTTGCAGAACTGCGACATGCACGACGAGGTCGCCGTCGCCCTCGCCGGTGCTCCCGTCGTCGCCCGCCTCACCTCCCTGCACCTCAGCCTCGGCACCCTGGGCGACGTCGGTGCCGAAGCCCTCCTCGGTGGCCAGCCCCTCACCCACCTCCAGGAGCTGGACCTCTACCACCACTTCCTGTCGGATCCGATGATGCGGCGCATGCGTGAGGCACTGGAGCCGTTCGGGGTGAAGGTCAACCTCGACGGACAGGAAGAGGCCGACGAGGACGAACCCCGGTACATCGCGGTGGGGGAGTGAGACCCCCCAGGCCCCTTCAGGGCTCCAGGGACGCCCGTACTCCCCGCACTCCCCGGGATTTCGGGAATCTCAGGAAGTGACGGTCTCACCGTTCTGGGGCTCGCCGGTGTCCGGTTCCTGCGACGGTTCGCTGAGCTGCTCGCGCAGGTAGTTCCAGAACACGGCGACCATCGCGGCGACCGGGACGGCGAGCAGGCTGCCCACGACGCCCGCCAGGCTGCCGCCGAGCGTCACCGCCAGCAGGATCACCGCCGCGTGCAGTCCGAGCCCGCGGCTCTGGATCATGGGCTGGAAGACATTGCCCTCCAGCTGCTGCACGACGAGGATGATCGCCAGCACGATCAGCGCGTCCGTCAGACCGTTCGACACCAGGGCGATGAGCACCGCGACGAAGCCGGCGAACATGGCGCCCACGATCGGTACGAACGCGGAGACGAAGGTCAGCACCGCCAGCGGGAGCACCAGCGGCACGTCCACGATCCACAGGCCGATGCCGATGAGGACGGCGTCGATGAGTCCGACGAACGCCTGCGAGCGGACGAACGACCCCAGGGTGTCCCAGGTGCGAGCGGCCACCGTCGGGACGTCGACGGCGAGCCGGCCGGGCAGCTGACGGGCGAGCCACGGCAGGAACCGCGGTCCGTCCTTGAGGAAGAAGAACATCAGGAAGATCCCCAGGACGGCGGTGACCAGACCGTCGACCACGGCGCTCACCCCCGAGACGACGGTACCGACCATGTCGCCGGCACCCTTCTGGAGGCGTTCGACCGCGTCGTCCGTGGCGCCCGAGATCTGGGCCTCGCTGATGTTCAGCGGCGGACCCGCGGCCCAGTCCCGCACCTTGTGGATGCCGTCCACGACACCGTCGGTCAGCTCGCCGGACTGGGAGGCCACCGGGACCGCGATCAGCGCGACCACGGCCGAGGCGAGCACCAGGAACAGCACGGTCACCACGGAGGCCGCCAGAGCGGGACGCCACCCGCGCCGGTGCAGGAAGCGGGCCATGGGCCAGGTCAGCGTGGTCAGGAGCAGGCCCACTATGAGCGGCCAGACCACGGACCACATCTGGCCAAGGAGCCAGAGGACCACCGAGGTCGTCACCAGAACCAGGAGCAATTCGACGGAAATACGCGCCGACGCGCGCAGCGCGGCGCGTGATCTGGCGGAACTCAACGAGGCAGGCATGCGAGCACCTTATGGGCACGTCAACGCGCTTCCGCGCACCCCCGCCAACGCGGCGGTGTCCAAGGCGTGTTGGACACCGCCGCGTGACGGCCGGGTCACACAGCGAAGCGGTGGGTGCCCGAACCGACCCGGTACACCGCGCAGCCGTCCTCGCTGCGCAGGAACGCCGCGGTGGTGTGGGTGACCGCGGCCGGAGCGTCCGCGGGGACCCACACCTCGGCGGTGGTGTTGGGCGGCACGGAGCATGTCAGGACGAACTTGCCCGACCGCTGCCGCCACTGGGTGGACACGGGGCCGTGCACCGAGGCGAACGTGGCGCGGGCCGAGGTGACGCCCCCGCCCGGCCGCGGCCGGACGACGATCTCACGGTAGCCGGGCCGGCCCGCCGCGATGCCAGCGATGTTCGTGTACATCCACTCGCCCACCGAACCGTAGGCGTAGTGGTTGAAGGAGTTCATGCCCGGGTCCTCGAAGCTGCCGTCGGGCCGGATGGAGTCCCAGTGCTCCCACATCGTGGTGGAGCCCTTGTCGATCTGATATCCCCAGCTCGGGTAGGAGCGCTGCGCGAGCAGCCGGTAGGCGACATCGGTGTGCCCGGTCTCGGTGAGGACGGGCAGCAGCCGGGGCGTACCGAGGAAGCCCGTCGACAGATGCCAGTCCCTGGCCTCGATCAGCGCGACGAGCCGGTCGGCGGACGCCTTGCGCAGCTCGCCCGGCAGCAGGTCCATCGACAGGGCGAGCACATAGGCCGTCTGCGTGTCGCCCTTCACCCTGCCCTCGGCGCTGACGTAGGCCTTCTGGAACGCCGCGCGTATCCGCCCGAAGAGGTCGGTGTAGGGGGCGGGGTCCTTGTCCAGCTCCTTCGCGATACGGGCCGCGAGGTCGGCGCTGTGGGCGAAGTACGCGGTGGCGATGACGTCCTTCGGCGTCTCGTCCTCGACGTTCAGCCAGTCGCCGTAGCCGGCGGCCGGCCGCAGCAGCCCGCTGCTGTTCTTCTCCAGGTACTTGAGCCAGTCCTGGACGGACGACCACGCGTCCTCCAGGACCTGCCGGTCGCCGTACGCCTGGTACAGGGACCAGGGGACGGTGACGCCCGCGTCGCCCCAGCCCGCCACTCCGTTGCCGACCGTGCCGACCATGGGTGCCACGTCGGTGAAGGCACCCTCCGCGGTCTGCCCGTCGCGCAGGTCCACGAGCCACTTGGTGAGGAAGCGGGCGGACTCCATCGTGTAGGCGGCCGTCGGCGCGAAGACGTTGATGTCACCCGTCCACCCCAGGCGTTCGTCGCGCGCGGGCGTGTCCGTCGGGATGGAGAGGAAGTTGCCGCGCTGCCCCCAGGTGATGTTGCTGTGCAGGGTGTTGAGCATCGGGACATCGGTCTCGAAGTCGAACGTGAAGGGGGCGGACGTATGCATCACACGACCGGTCAGGGCCGCCGCCGTGGGAGTGCCGGGGAACCCGGTCACCTCGACGTAGCGGAACCCGTGGAAGGTGAAACGCGGCTCGTACGTCTCCCGGCCACCGCCCTTGAGGGTGTACGAGTCGGTCGCCGCGGCGGTGCGCAGGTTCGCCGTGTAGAGGGTGCCGTCGGAATTGAGGACCTCGGCGTGCCGCAGGCGCACGGTCGTGCCGGCCGCGCCCGAGACCCGCAGCCGTACCGAACCGACCATGTTCTGGCCCAGGTCGAAGACGAAGACACCCGGCTTGGGCTGGGTCACCTTCTGGACCGGGAGTTCCTTGGCCACCCGGACCGGGCCGTCCACCTGCGCCTCGATCCGCGGCGGAACGGCCTCGCCCGCGGTACGCACCGCGTCGAGCCAACCCTTGTCGTCGAAGCCGGGTGAGGTCCAGCCGGCGGTCTCCTTGCGCGCGTCGTACGTCTCGCCGCTCAGCAGGTCGGCGGAGACGATCGGTCCGCACGCGGCCCGCCAGTTGCTGTCCGAGATGATGCTCTCGCGCGTCCCGTCGGCGTACTCGACCTCCAACTGTGCGAGCAGGGCCGGGCGTTCGCCGTACTGGTGGGGGCCGAACATGCCGACGTTGCCCGCGTACCAGCCCGGTGCCACGTACGCGCCGATGGCGTTGGCGCCGGACCGCACCAGCGTGGTGACGTCGTAGGTCTGGTAGTGGACGCGTTCGTGGTAGTCCGTCCAGCCGGGGGCGAGCTGGTCGCGGCCGACCCGGCGGCCGTTGAGGTGCGCCTCGTAGACACCGAGGGCCGTGGCGTACAGGCGGGCGCGCGACACCTTCTTGCGCGGGAGCCTGAACTCGTGCCGCAGTTGATTGGCGGCGTACGACGCGGGGACGACCTTCCCCCACGGTCCGGCTCCCCACGCGGCGGCCTCCTTCGCCGCCGGCCAGGCACTGTCGTCGAAGTCGAGGCCGCGCCAGCCGGCGGCCGGCTCCTTGTCGGTCGATCTCCACGAGTCGTCGGTGACGATCCGCTGTTCGCCGGAGGCCGTCTGCAGGGTGAGGGCGGCGACCAGCCCGGCGGGCCCCTCGGACGCGTTGGTCGCGGAGACCGCGATCACGTTCTTGCCCGTACGGAGCTGGGCGAGGACCTCGACGACGGCGGGGCGGCGCCAGCCGTCGCGGTCCGTCTCCAGGTCGGTGCGGGCCACTTCGGTGCCGTTGACGGAGACGGTGTACACGTTGTCGGCGCTGATGGCCAGTGTCGCCGCCGTGGCCGCGTCCGGAAGATCGAGGGTACGGCGGAACCAACGGGTGACCGCCGGGGCGCTGTTGGCCGGGTCGCCCTCGGGGAACCAGATCCAGGCACTGCCTTCGAGGGACGGCGCGTCGGTGAGCACCGGGGGAGCGGAGACCCACTTCGCGGACCACTGCGCGGCGTCCAGGAGCCCGGTCTCCCACCACGACGGCTCGCTCCAGGCGGAGGCGCCGCCGTCGGCGTCCCACACCCGCACCGACCAGAAGTAACGGGTACGCGGCTTGAGTTGCGGGCCCGCGTACGGGACGAGGACCGACTCGCTGGACGCGACCTTCCCGCTGTCCCAGACGTCCGGCTTCGGGAGACGTGAGGCGCTGGAGGCGACGCGGATCTGGTAGCCGCTCTGGCGCGCCCCCGGCTTGTCCGAGGCCATCGGCCAGCTCAGCCGGGGGTGTTGCGCGTCGATGCCCAGGGGGTGTCGCACGTACTCGACGGTCGGCGCGGTGACGCGCAGGGCACTGCGACGGGTGCCTGCCTGGACCGGTGCGGACGCGGGTGCGGCCGCTGCGGATCCGGTGCCGACGGCGGTGGCCGTGACGGCCACCGCTGCTGCCGTACCCGCCAGAATGTTCCTCCTGCTGATCACTGCGTCTCCTCAGGTAGGAAGGATGAATCGATTCACTCCGGTGAAGGTAGGGGCGTGCGGGGCGAGGGTCAATGAGCGTGCAGCACATTCTTGACGGGACGTTGGGTGGGGTTGTTGCTGTGGTGTGGCCGGGCGCGTGCGAGCACGTCGACAATTGAACGGTTTCAATCGACCGGTGTTGTCAGGGTGGTTGCGGACGGCGGTGCGGAGGTGATTCTGTGAGCGGTCCATGAGGTGGACGAGGCGCCGCGTGCGGTCGTCAGGGCCTCGGTGTGTCCTGCCTCGGGTCAGGTCGGATCAGGGCACCCGGACGCTCGGGTGAGGTGAGGCCACACTGACGTTCCGGTCGGGTCAGGTCACCTTGGCGCTCAGGCCAGGTCACACGGAGGACAGCCAGGCCGCGGTGTCGTCGGGGCGGGAGAACCGGAGTGTGTCGAGGGGTGCGAAACGGGGATCTCGCGTGCGGTGTTCGATCTCCTGGCGCCGGCCCGCGTGTTGGGACCAGGCCCACCAGGCCGGGTGCTCCTTGCTCAGCCAGCCGGCCCAGGTCTCTCTGTTGCCGCCGAAGAGACTCTCGCGGGTGACGGTGCGCCAGAGGGAGCGGCGGAGGACGCGGGGCATGACTACGCGCTTTCCGTAGTCGAGCCAGAGCACGGTGTCGGCCCTCGCCCAGAGCAGGTCCCGGACCTCGGGATAGCCGAGCGAGTCGATGATCCAGCGGGGTTCGGAGGTGACCCGCGCGACCTCTTCGGCCAATTTGTCGTTTGCGGCCCAGCCGGGGCCTGTGAAGTACAGCGCGTCCATCTCGTGGTACGGCACGGCCAGGCGCCGGCCGACCGCTCTGGCCAGCGTGGACTTGCCTGCGCCTGTCACGCCCACCACGAGGATTCGATCCACGGGGGCAGCTTATAAGGGGGGCCGGCACCGGCCGAGGGCGCGTCCGGAGCACGGGCCGTCTGCGGGCCGGCGAGGGCGGGTCGCGCAGTTCCCCGCGCCCCTGAAAAGCCGGGCCGCGCCCTGGCTTTTCATCCTGCCCGGCGGTCGCTGCCCGGTCCGTTCGGCGGTCACCGCGCACCCCGTCCGGCGGTGTTGGGAGGGGGCGCGCGGAGACGTGGATCACCCATCCAAACCATTCCGCGCACCGCGCCCTTTCGTTCTCAGGGCGCCGATAGGATCTAATGGGCAGTAGCGCGCGAGGTAGGCAGGTACCGATGGTCATCGGTCGACAGCTCCGCCTCTGATCCGCGCGACTCCCGACTCCGGATGGTTTTGGATGCCTGCCTCTTCGCATCGCGACCCTGCACGTCCCGTTCAGGACGCGGCGGCCTCGTCCGTCGTGCCCCAGCACCACGATCTGTTTCTCCAGCCGCAGTACACCATCGAGCTGCCGCCACTGGACGATGAGGAGGACACCTTCTCGCCGCCTCCGCCCCCGCCGGCACAGCGGCGACGGGGGGCACCCCGGGCCCGCTGACCGCTCCCGCGGCCGGTCCTGCCTTGCCGTGACCAGCGACGCGTGCGCCCGGACCGGGCTGCGTCGACCTGAGGGGAGGAGACACTCTGGATGCCGTGGAAAGCGCACTGATCGTTGTGCACCGGCCCGCCGCGAGCGGCGGCCGACGAGTGAGTGTGCACCGTGACGGCCGGGCCGAGATCCTGGGGCTGGCCCACTCCGACAGCGATCTGATCGTGTTCCTGGAGGCTGCCGGACTGTCCAACCCCGCCGAGCTGCTGGACGATCCCAGCTGGGTGGAATGGCGTGGCGGACGACCGCACGAGTGGGACTCCGCACCGTAGAAACCGTAGACGCGCGCTGCCCGAGGGCACCGTTCCGTCTCGGTACGGGCCCACGTAGGCCGGCCCCCCGTAGCTCCCGGTGCCGCCGACGCCGATGTCCGGTGCCGGGGCCGGGGGCACGGCCTGTGCGGCAAGGCAGCCTCGCGTCGCCCACGTAACCGAACCCCGCCGGTCCGCGGCCGGGTTTCGGCGGAGAACCGGGCCGAGGCCGGGCGAGGAACACGGTCCTACAGGCCCACGTCGCGTCGGCTCATGTCGTCCAGTGATTCGCGGCGTACCAGTACGCGTGCGATCCCGTCCGACACCGCGACGACCGGGGGCCGGCCCACCAGGTTGTAACCGGAAGCCATGGACAGGTGGTAGGCACCGGCTGCCGGGACGGCGAGGAGATCGCCGGGCCGTACGTCACCGGGGAGCGCCACCTCGTCCGCGAGGACATCACCCGCTTCGCAGTGCCGGCCCACGACCGTGACGGTGCGGGGCGGCGCCGACGACAGGCGTCCGATGAGCCGGGGCGCGTACCGCACCCCGTACAGCGCGGGCCTCGGGTTGTCGCTCATGCCACCGTCCACGGCGACGAACGTGCGCTCGCCGGTGCGTTTGACCGCCAGTACGTGGTAGATCGCGATCCCGGCGGGCCCGACGATTGCCCGCCCCGGTTCCAGCGTGAGCCGCGGTACGGGCAGACGGGCCCGGGCACAGCCGTCCGCCAGTTCTGCGTGGACGCGGTCGGCCAGGGCTCCCACGTCGAGGGCCGCCTCGCCGGGGCGGTAGGCGATGGCGTGCCCGCCGCCGATGTTCAGCTGCGGCAGGGCGACGCCGTGCTGGTCCCGGATCCTGGCCATCAGCCCGACCATGCGCCGTACCGCGGCCACGTACGGCTTCACGGAGTCGATCTGCGAACCGATGTGGCAGTGCAGACCGACGAACTCCAGGTGCGGCTGGTCGAGTATCCGCGCCACCGCGTGCTGCGCGGAGCCGTCCGCGATGGACAGGCCGAACTTCTGGTCGTCGGTGCCGGTGCGCACCTTGGCGTGGCCACCGGCGGCGACGCCCGGCACGACCCTCACCATCACCTGTCGGCGGCTGCCGGCGGGCGTGGCCGCGGCCAGCCTGGCGATCTCGGAGACGCTTTCCACGACGATGCGCCCGACCCCGAGCCGCAGCGCGGTGCGCAGGTCCTCGGGGCTCTTGGCGTTGCCGTGCAGCACGATCCTCTCCGGCGGGAAGCCCGTGGTGACGGCGAGCGTCAGCTCTCCGGCGGAGCAGACATCCAGGCCCAGCCCCTCCTCCATCACCCAGCGCGCCACCGCGCGGCACAGGAACGCCTTCGCCGCGTACACGACGTCGGCCTCCGGGAACGCCGCGCGACAGGCGCGGCAGCGCTCCCGGACCTCCTGCTCGTCGAGTACGTACACGGGGGTGCCGAAGCGGTCGGCGGCCTCGGCGAGGGAGACCCCGCCGACGGAGACGTCTCCGTCGGCCCCGGCGCGCGCGGAACGGGGCCAGACGGACGACAGGCCGTCGGCGTCGGCGTCGGTGTCGTCGCCGATGAGCCGGGACGGGGCCCCGGGGTCCGAGGGCGGGCCCGAGAGCAGGTCCGAGGGGAGGGGGGACGGGAGGGGTGAGTGCAGGGAAACGGTCATGGTGGGCGCCTCCTCAGCCGATCAGCAGGTTCAGGTACGCGACGACGGCAGCGGCACCGGTCACGCCGACAGCGGCAGCGGCACCGGTCACGCGCAGGGCAGTGGCGTGCCGCGGGCGCCGGTCGTGCCACCAGTGCCCTGGTCCATGGGCGTCGGCATCGGCATCGGCGTCGGCGTCGGCGGCGTCGGCCTGGGAGGTCGCGGGCGCGGCCGGGGGAGCGGAGAGCCGCGGGTCGACCGTGAGGGCCGTGATGCCCAGCGGCGCGGCGAGGGCGCGCAGCGCGGGTTCGGAGAGCCTGATGCGGGCCTGCTCGGTGCCCAGCATGGCGGTGAGCTTCGCCGCCGAGGTGAATCCGACGGCCGTACGGCCGCCGAGGGGAGTGCGGAAGAAGCGGGCCGTACAGCCCGCGGGCCCCGACCGGACGGGGACGAAGAGAAGTCCGGCCGGGACGAGTTCGGAGGGCTCGGGGTCCTCGGAGTGATCGATCGCAGACATCGGGCTGCTCCTCGCAGAAGGCGACGTGACGTGCGCCGCGCGGCCGGATCGGCCGGGCGCTCCAGCGAAGCTATGCCCGTCGGCCGGGGGCCGAGCCGCCTCCCTGACGGATGCTTGACGCGCACCCCCGCTTTCGTGACGCGATCATGACGGCGGCGGTGAGGCACCGGATCGGATCGGCTCCCCGGGGCGACCGTTCCCGAGTGGCCCGTTCCTGACGCGACCGCCCCGAATCGCCCGTCGCCTCACGCGGTCGCGAGCGAGACCTCGGTCGACTTCATCAGGGCGACCACGGAGGTGCCGGTCTCCAGGCCGAGGTCGGTTACGGCGTCCTTGGTGATCGCCGCGGTCAGTTCGCCCCCGTCGACGGTGATCCTTACGGAGGCCATGGCCCCGCCGGTGGTGATGTCGGTGACCGTGCCGGGCAGTTGGTTGCGGATGGACAGGCCCTCCACCGGGCCCGTGGCCACCGCGACCTCCGTCGCCTTGACCAGCGCGCGGACGGCGGAACCCTCGGCGAGGCCGAGGTCCTTGACGGACTCCAGCGTGATCGCCGCGGTGAGGACCTGGCCGCCGTCGAGGCGGACCTTGACCGTCGACATCGCCTCACCGGACGTGACGGAGGTGACGGTGCCGGGGATCTGGTTGCGGATGCTCAGGCTCATGACGGAACGCCTCACATGAGAAGGGGTGCTTTGTCGCGTTTGTGGTGCAGGTGCGGCTCACCGTAGCCGGGCGCGGGCGGCACCCGCTTCGACCTCCTCGAATCTGCGACGAGTGTCGCGGGCGGCACCTCGCAGACCGTGGCCCGCGTCAAAGCGGCGCGCGTCCTTCGCGTGTGCGTGCTGCTCGGACGGATGGGCGTGGGTTTGCTCAGACCGAATAGGCGTGGGTCTGCGCAGCCTTCACCGCTGCCCAGACCGCCGCGCCCGGGTGCAGATCGAGTTCGGCCGCGGCGACCGTGGTCAGGTCCGCGGCGAGCGGCAGCTCTCCGGTGAGGTCGGCGCGGATCTGGTCTCCGTGGGTCTCCAGGCCCGCGACCTCGCAGGCCCAGAGGTTGCGGGCGCTGACCCCGGTGGGCCGGTCGCGGTAGAGGGTGACCGCGCTCGGCGGGAACGCCACGAAGACCGGCCCTGACAGGGCCTCCGTGGTGGTGATGGGCGCGCCGACGTCGAGGAGCACCGCATGGCCGTCGGCGTCGCCCCGGTAGAGGTTCAGGCCGACCAACTGGGCGATGTAGTCCGTGCGGGGGCGGCGGGCGATGTCGGACGGGGCGCCCTCCTGGACGACCCGGCCGTCCTCGACGACGACCAGGCGGTCGGCCAGCACCATGGCGTCCAGCGGATCGTGGGTGACCAGGACGGCGACGGCCTCGAACTCGGCCAGATGGCGGCGGAGCTGGGAGCGCACCTCCAGACGGGTGCGGGCGTCCAGCGCGGCGAGCGGTTCGTCGAGCAGGAGCAGCCGGGGACGGGTGGCGAGCGCGCGGGCCAGGGCGACGCGCTGGGCCTGACCGCCGGAGAGCCGGCGGGGCTTGGCCCCGGCATGGTCCGCGAGCCCCAGTCGCCCCAGCCACTCGGCGGCCTGCGCGCGTGCCTCCGCCTTGGTCGCTCCCTGGCAGCGCGGTCCGAAGGCCACGTTGTCCAGGGCGCTCAGGTGGGGGAACAGCAGGTAGTCCTGGAAGACGACACCGACCGGGCGGGACTCCGGCGGCGTACGCTCCAGCGCCGTGCCGTCCAGCCGCAGACGGCCGCCGGTGAGCGGTGTCAGGCCTGCGAGGGCGCGCAGGGCGGTGGTCTTGCCCGCGCCGTTCGGGCCGAGCAGGGCGACGACCTCGCCCGGTGCGACGCGCAGCGCCACATCGAGACGGAAGGTGCCGCGCTCGACGACGAGACGGGCGTCGAGGCCCACGTCGGAGGTGCCGGAGGTACCGGCTGCACCAAGGCCGTCGGCGCGTACGCCGTGAGCAGCGTTCGCGTTGGATTCGGCGTCAGCGTCGGCGTCGGCGGCGTATCGGGGTTCGGTCATCCTGCTGTCATCCAACGGTCGCGCAGGCCCGCCAGCACCGCGACGGACACGGCCAGCAGGACCAGACTGAGGGCGATGGCGGCCTCCGGGTCGCTCTGCAGGGCCAGATACACGGCCAGCGGCATGGTCTGGGTACGGCCGGGGAAATTGCCCGCGAAGGTGATCGTCGCGCCGAACTCGCCGAGCGCCCGCGCCCACGCAAGGACCGCGCCCGCCGCGATGCCGGGCGCGATCAACGGGAGCGTGACCCGGCGGAACGCCGTGAAGCGGGAGGCGCCGAGCGTGGCGGCGGCCTCCTCGTAGCGCGGGTCGGCGGCGCGCAGGGTGCCCTCGACGCTGATGACGAGGAACGGCATGGCGACGAACGCCTCGGCGATGACGACCCCGGTGGTGGTGAAGGGCAGCGTGATCCCGAACGAGGAGTCCAGCCACTTCCCGACGATGCCGTTACGGCCGAGGGCCATCAGCAGGGCCACGCCGCCGACGACCGGCGGCAGTACGAGGGGGAGGGTGACCAGGGCTCGTACGAGGCCGCGCCCCGGGAACTCGACACGGGCCAGCAGCCAGGCCAGCGGCACGCCGATGACCAGGCTCACCGCGGTCGCCGCCGTGGCGCAGACCAGGGAGAGCCGGAGTGCCTGCCACACCTCGGCGCTGGTCAGCAGGTCCGGCAGGCTCCGCCAGGGGGCGCGTACGAGCAGGGCGATCAGCGGCACGATCAGGAACGCCAGGCCGATCAGTGCGGGCACCAGCAGAGGCAGCGGCACCCCTCGGCCACCGGCGCCGTCGCCTGTCCGGACGCGCCGGCGCCGCGGCCCACCTCGCAGGGTGTCGGCCGCGGCGCCGGACTTGTCGTTCGAGGAGGTCACGGCTTGAGGAACCCGGCCCCGGTCAGGACCTTCTGGCCCTCGGCGGATCGCACCAGCGCGATGAACGCCTTGGCGCCCTCGGTGTTCTGGGCGTCCTTGAGCGAGGCGATCGGGTAGTCGTTGATGGCGTCGGCGGACTCGGGGAACTCCACACCCTCCACCTTGTCACCCGCCGCGTGCACATCGGTCTTGTAGACGACCGCCGCGTCGGCCTCCTTCAGCTCGACCTTCGTCAGCGCCGCCTTGACGTCCTGCTCGTAGGAGACCGGGGTGAGCTTCAGCTTCGCCGCGTCCAGGGCCTTCTGGGCGGCGGCGCCGCAGGGCACCTCCTTGTCGCACAGCACGACCTTGAGGTCGGACCCGGTGAGGTCCTTCAGGGAGGAGACCTTGTCGGGGTTGCCCGGCAGGGTGGCGATCTCCAGCTGGTTGCGCACGAAGGTGGCGGGCGTCCCCGACGCGTCCCCGGCGTCGGTGACGATCTTCATCGTCTTGGGGCTGGCGGAGGCGAACACGTCCGCGGGGGCGCCGCCCGTGATGCTCGCGGCCAGCGAGTCGCTGCCGCCGAAACTGAAGGTGACCTTCGTGCCCGGGTGCTTTTTCTCGAAGTCCTTGCCCAGCGTCGTGAAGCTCTCCTTGAGGGAGGCCGCGGCGAACACGGTCACCGTGCCGGACAGCCTGTCCGACGAGGAGGACTTGGCGGAGTCCGACTTCGCCGAGGAGTCGTCGTCCGACGACGAGCAGGCGCTCAGCGCCAGCAGGGCGGCGCCTGCGCCGGCCACCTGCAGGGTCCGACGGCTCCGGCGCGCGGTACGGGTCATCACGGTCCACTCCCTCTGGTCCTGACGGACACAATCATCTGTGGTCCTGACGGACCGTCTACGGTCTTTCGACGACCAAGTCGGTCGACTTGATCACGGCAACCGCCGGGACACCGGGCTCCAGCCTCAACTCCTCGGCCGACTCACGGCTGACCAGCGCCACCACCCGGAACGGCCCGGCCTGGATCTCCACCTGCGCCGACACATCGCCGAGCAGCACGTCGGTGACGATGCCCGAGAGGCGGTTGCGGGCCGAGGATCCGGTCGGCTCCCGCTCCGCCCGGTGAACCTGCCGGGCATAGGCCGCGAGGGCCGTACCGGGAATGATCCGGCGGCCCTGCTCGTCGCGTTCGGCGGTGAGCCGCCCGCCGTCGACAAGGCGCCGCACGGTGTCGGCGCTGACACCGAGCAAGGTGGCGGCGTCCCCGATCCGGTAGGTGTGCACGCGTAGATGATACTGCCGCAGATGCGAGGGGAAAGGCTCCTGTCGCTTCGCACAAGCAGGAACAGTGATCGGCGAGGGTGGCATGTGCGTTTGCACGGGAGGTGCGTCCGGGTACGGTTGTCCGGGAGGTGGTAGCCCGTGAGTCAGTCCTTCGCAGTCACCGGTACGGCCGCCGGCCCGGTGGCGGAGCTCGCCCTCACCGGAGATCTGACCCGTCCGGCCCGGCTGACGGTGCCCGACCTGCTCGCCTGGCCCCAGCACGAGGCCGCGGTCAGCTTCGAGTGCGCGACCAGCGGCATCCAGCGCCATCGCTTCACCGGACCGCTGCTGCACGAGGTGCTGATGGCGGCCGGTCCCGGATTCGACCCCGCCCGCCGCAAGGAACGCCTGCGCTTCCTGATCGCGGTGTCCGGCAGGGACGGCCATCACGCGCTGCTGACCTGGGCGGAGATCGACCCCGACTTCGGCCGCGCACCCGTCCTGCTCGCGGCCACCGTGGACGACAGCCCGCTCGACGCCACGGGACCACAGCTGGTGCTGCCTCAGGACCGCTGCGGCGCCCGGCACATCAGCGGCATCAGCGCGATCCGCGTGGACGGCGGCTACACCTTGTGAGCTGGGTCGAACCGACGGGCGTCCTCGTCGTCCAGCACCTGCCCCACGAGGGCCCGTACGCCATCGGTGCCGCGCTGGCGGCGGTGGGGCTGCCGGTGCGCGTGTGCCGGACCTGGGCGGGGGACCCGGTGCCCGAGTCACCCGCCGGGCCGGCCGCGCCGGTGGTGACGGGCGGGCCCATGGCCGCGTACTACGACTCCCCGGCCTTCGCGACCCGCACGGCCGAACTGTCGCTGCTGCGGGCCGCGTTGGACGCCGAGGTCCTCGTCCTCGGTGTGTGTCTCGGCGCGCGACTGCCGGCCGTGGCGGCGGGCGGCACCGCCCGTCCGGGCACGAGCCGGCAGATCGGCTGCTGCACCACACCGACCGCCACCGGCTCCCCGGCACGGTCGAACGCGAGCTGGGTCCGACCTTCCACGAGAGCGCGGCCGACATGGTCCCGCACTGCGACGTCGTCACCATCAACGCGCCGCTGCACCCGGAGACGGAAGGACTCTTCGGAGACGAGCTACTGGGCCAAATGAAGCGCGGCGCGTACCTCGTCAACACGGCACGGGCGAAGATCGCCGACCGGGACGCCGTCGACCGGGCCCTGCGCAGCGGCAGGCTGGCCGGCTACGCGGGCGATGTCCGGTACCCGCAGCCCGCCCCCACCGACCACCCTTGGCGCACCATGCCGCACCACGGCATGACCCCGCACATCTCGGGCTCCTCGCTCTCCGCGCAGGCCCGCTACGCGGCGGGCACCCGCGAGATCCTGGAGTCCTGGCTCGCGGGCCGCCCGATCCGCGAGGAGTACCTGATCGTGGACGGCGGCGCACTGGCGGGAGCGGGCGCGCACTCGTACTCGGTCACCAAGTGACGGATCGCTCGGACCGCTCGCGCCGGGGCTGACCGGCGGAGGCCACCCCCGGGACCCCTGGGTCCACTGGACCCTCTGGCCCGCTCTCAGGTCCGGTCGATGTGCACGCTCGTCGACTTGACCCGGGCGGTGGCCTCCACCCCGACCTCAAGACCCAGCTCCTCCACGGCCTCCCGCGTCAGCAGCGACACCAGCCGGTGCGGCCCGGCCTGGATCTCCACCTGGGCGGCGACATCACCGAGCTTCACAGCCGTGACGATGCCGGGAAAGGCGTTACGGACGGAGGTGTACGAGGCCTCCTCCTCGTCGCCGCCCTTGGCCAGTTCGACGGAGAAGGCGGCCAGATCCTTGCCGTCGATGAGGCGTCGCCCGCCCTCGTCCCGGTGCGTGACCATCCGGCCCGCGTCCGCCCAGCGCCGCGCGGTGTCCGGGCTCACCCCGAGCAGACGCGCCGCCTGGCCGATCGTGTATGACTGCATACGCGCCAAGATAGGCGATCATCGTCGGCTCGTATGCGACTCGCCGGGTGGTGGATACCCGCCTCGCCGCCGGCTCAGTACCCGACGCGCCGGCTCAGTACCCGGCGCGGAACGTCGCGTCCTGCCGCTCCGTGGCCGTGGAGACCGGATCGATGCGCAGCACGTAGTTCGAGTGCCGGATGTGACGCGTGGGGTTGTTGTACGAGCGGAACGACGCCCAGGAGGAGTCGGCGAGGCCCGCCGTACGGTAGAAGGTCGCGTCGGCCGCGAACGTCGACGTGCCGTCGTTGACGTCGAGTTGGAGCGCGTAGTTGTAGTGCCGCAGATAGCGGGTGGGGTGGCTGACCGACTGGAAGGAGACACCGGAGCTGTCGGCCAGGCCCGGGACGAGCTTCCACTGCGAGTCGGTGTACAGGTCGAAGGGGTAGGCGTCGACGCGGGCGGCGTAGTTGGCGTGCCGGACGTAACGGTCCGGGTAGTTGTACGACTTGAGCCGGTTCCAGGCCGGGGCGCCCCACTTGGCGAGCAGGTTGTTGTACTCGGTCGTGGTGATCGTCGCGATGCCGCAGTGCTTGGAGTTGACCGGCTGGGTGTAGGTCTTCTGGTCGAGCGCGGTCCAGGTGCCGGAAGCCAGGTTGGTGGACTGCCAGGCGTAGAAGACACCGTTGGGTGTGTAGGTGTCTCCCCACAGGTACCAGGTGTTCGACGTCAGTGACTTGACCACGGTCGGGGCCTCGGTGCCGCCGTGCGCGACACCCGCGCCGAACTCGGTGAAGCTGCCCGGGGTGAGGGAGGTGGACCGCGCGGCCACCAGTGTCTGGTTCTTCTTGAAGAAGAGGTAGTTGTAGCCGTTCACGCCGACGGCCATGTCACCGTCGATGACGTCGTAGCCGGGGTCGAAGAACACCTGCGGGGCGGACGCGGTCACGAAGTCGCCGGTGTAGTTCACCATGATCACGTTGTGGCCGCTGGAGTCGACCGAGGAGTAGATGACCGCGTACTGACCCCGGCCGGCGTCCCAGAACGCCTCGGGTGCCCAGCTGTGGGTGGTCATGTCGTGGAGCTTGAGGCGGCGGTAGCCGGTGAAGGTGCGCAGGTCGGCGGAGTCCCAGACATGGATGTACTGGCTGTTGTAGCTCCAGTCGGTGCCCTTGAGGTCGGTGGCGATGACGACGAAGGTGCCGTCCTGCTTGCGCATGAGGAACGGGTCGCGCAGACCGAGGGCGCCCGCCGTGGGGGTGACCAGGGGGTTGTTCTGGTTGAGCGGCGTCCAGTTGAGCGCGTCGGTGCTGACGGCGAGATGGAGCCCGTAGTCGGTGCCGGGGCCGAGGCTGGTCGACTCGGTGAAGTAGCACATCACGTAGGCCGAGTCCGCAGCGTGGGCGGTACCGGCGCCGAGGGTCAGCACGCCGGACACGGCCAGTGGAGCGGTGGCGGCCATGCCGAGGAAGAGGCGTCGGGACGGCTGGGGTCTTGCGCTCATGGGGGTCTCCAAGCGGGTGCGGGCGTGACGAAGGACCCCGGCGGATGCCGTGGGTCGATATTTCGAACGCGGTTCGGGAGATCGATCAGAAATTAGAGTCCAGCCCGGAGCTCGTCAATGACTCTGACGAGGCCACTGAGTTCCCTGATGTCGCCGCGCCCCGTCTCGACCGCGGGACTGCGACACCGGCCCGCCCGCGCAAGGGGCACGGGGAACCGCACGATCAGCCACGGCCGGCCCGCGGCCGACACACGACCCGACAAGGCGGGACGCCGGGGGGAGCATCGCCCCCGAGGCGGCCCACGATGTGCCCCTCACCGAATCGTGGTCCGATGGAAACGGGCGACCCCGCCCGCATCCGGATACCGCCGCCACCGGGAATCGTCCCCGACGACTCGGGGCCGGCAAGAGCCCGCACGAAGGGAGACCCGTGGAACACGATCCGCTGCGTGGCCGCACTGTGGTGGTGACCGGGGCCGCCCGGGGAGTGGGCGCCGCCCTGGCCCGGGACCTGGCCCGTCGTGGCGCCCGGCTCGCGCTCCTGGGGCACGAGAAACCGGCCCTGGACGCCCTGGCGGCCGAACTGCCGACCCCGTCGGCCGGCTGGGAGGTCGACGTCACCGACGACGCCGGTATGGCCGACGTCGCCCGGGACGTACGCGGGACGCTCGGAAAGCCGTCCGTGGTGATCGCCAACGCGGGCATCGCCGAGGGCGGCCCCTTCGTCGAGTCGGACGCGGCGTCCTGGCGCCGGGTGATCGACGTCAATCTGACCGGCAGCGCGATCACCGCGCGCGCCTTCCTGCCGGACCTGGTGGACACGGCGGGCTACTACTTGCAGGTCGCCTCGCTGGCCTCGATCGGCGCGTCGCCGATGATGAGCGCCTACTGCGCCTCCAAGGCGGGCGTGGAGGCCTTCGCCCACTCCCTGCGGGCCGAGGTGGCGCATCAGGGTGTCGCGGTGGGGATCGCCTACCTCAACTGGACCGACACCGACATGATCCGCGACGCCGACCAGCACGCCGTGCTGCGGGAACTGCGGGGCCACATGCCGCCGCCCGCCCGCCGCGTCTTTCCGGTGGAGTACGTCGCGGCCCGTCTCGCGCGGGCCGTCGAGCGGCGCCGCACCTCGGTGTACGTGCCCCGCTGGCTCCTCGCCGCCCAACTGGGCCGTGCCGCGTTGCCGCCGGTCGTGATGCGCGTGTCACGCCGGGCCCTGCCCCGGCTGGCCGCCCGGGAGCCCTTCCGCCCCACCGGTCTGCTCGGCGCGGGCGGCCGCGCGGACGGTCCCGGAGACACCTGAGGCGCGTCACTCGGTTGAACCCCCGATGCGGGGGGACTCGGGACCGATCACTCCGCACGAGCACATGCGAGACCAGGGAGGCAGCGGTGGCCGTACGCCACAGGCTCATCAAGAAGAGTCCACGCGAGGTGTGGGCCGTCCTGGCCGACGGCACCCGGTACGCGGACTGGGTGGTGGGTACCGCGTCCTCGTACCCCGTGCGCGGTCAGTGGCCGCAGGTGGACTCCGCCATCGGCTACGAGGTGCGGGCCGGGTTCTGGACCCTGCGCAACGAGTCGGTCGTACGGGCCTGCGTGGAGGGGCGCGAGCTGGAACTGGAAGCGATCGCGGGTCCCCTCGGCACGGCTCGTATCGCCATCGAACTGCGGCCCTGGGGCGAGTACACGCTCGTGATCATCGACGAGCATCCGCTGCAGGGCGCCGGCGGCGTCATGCACAACGTGGCCGTCGAGGGACTCATCCAGCTGCGGCACCGGGCCATGCTCAAGCGGCTGGCCGACGTGTGCGAGGAGAACGGGCAGGGCCGGTCACAGCCCGTCCGCACGAAGACGAGGTCCGCGTGACCGGGCGGGACGGGAGGCGGCCATGCCGGACGCGGTAGTGATCGGAGCCGGCCCCAACGGGCTGGTCGCCGCCAACCTCCTGGCCGACGAGGGCTGGAGCGTCGAGGTCCTGGAGGAACAGGACGAGCCCGGCGGCGCCGTCCGGCACGACCACGGGGTCGACCCGGACTTCACGAACGACCTCTTCAGCTCGTTCTATCCGCTGGCCGCCGCCTCGCCCGTCCTTTCCGGACTGCACCTGGAGCGGTACGGGCTGCGGTGGAGCCATGCGCCGCACGTGCTGGCCCACCCGCTGTCCGACGGCCGCTGCGCCGTGCTCGGACGGAACGTCGACGACACCGCCGCGTCCCTGGACGTCTTCGCCGACGGCGACGGCGACGCCTGGCGCGAGCTGCACCGGATCTGGGACCGGCTACGTCCCGATTTGCTGGAAGCGCTGTTCACGCCCTTCCCGCCGGTGCGTGCCGGCGCCCGCCTCGGCCTGCGCCTGCGGACCGCAGGAGGGCTGCGCCTGGCCCGCTCGATGGTGCTGCCGGTACGACGCCTCGGCGAGGAGGAGTTCCGCGGAGAGGGCGGCAGGCTGCTGCTGGCGGGCAACGCGCTGCACGCCGACCTCGCTCCCGAGGCCGCGGGGAGCGGCGGCTTCGGCTGGCTGATGTCGATGCTGGGCCAGACGTACGGATTCCCCGTTCCCGTCGGTGGTTCGGGTGCCCTCATCGACGCGCTGACACGGCGGCTGCGGGAGCGCGGCGGTGTCCTGCGGTGCGGGGAACGGGTGAGCCGCGTCGTCGTCCGGCAGGGGCGGGCCGTGGCGGTGCGCACGGCGTCCGGTGAGACGGTGTCCGCCGGCCGTGCCGTACTCGCGGACGTGTCGGCCCCCGCCCTGTACGGCGAGTTGGTCGACAGCGCCGATCTCCCGCCCCGGGTGCTGGCCGACCTGCGCCGGTTCCAGTGGGACTTCGCCACCTTCAAGGTCGACTGGGCCCTCGACGGCTCCGTACCGTGGCAGGCCCCCGAGGCCGCGGGCGCGGGCACCGTGCACCTGGCGGACGGCGTCGACGAGCTGACCCGGTTCGCGGCACAGATCGCCATGGGGCAGGTACCGGACCGGCCGTTCGCGCTGTTCGGGCAGATGACGACCGCCGATCCGACCCGGTCGCCCGAGGGCACCGAGTCGGCGTGGGCCTACACCCACGTCCCGCACCGCATCAAGGGTGACGCCGGTGACGACGGACTGACCGGTACCTGGGACGCGAAGGAGCAGGAGCTCATGGCCGACCGGGTCGAGCGCCAGGTCGAGCGCTTCGCGCCCGGATTCCGTGCCCTGATCAGGGCACGGCGCATCCTGGCCCCGCCCACCCTCCAGGCGCTCGACGCCAACCTGCACGGGGGTGCCATCAACGGCGGCACCACGGCCCTGCACCAGCAGCTCTTCTTCCGGCCCGTGCCGGGCACCGGACGCCCGGAGACACCCGTCAAGAACCTCTACCTGGCATCGGCCTCCGCGCACCCGGGAGGCGGTGTGCACGGGGCCCCGGGCTCCAACGCCGCCCGCGCCGCGCTGCGCAGGAACCTCCCCGACGGCCTGACCCGCGCCCAGCGCCTGCTGGCCCGCCGCGACCGCAAGGGGGACCGCGATCCCGAACTCGACGGCTGAGCCCGGTGATCACAGCGGCTCGGGGTCCTGTCGCAGCCACGTGGTCAGGGCCCACCACCAGTTCAGGGTGCTCAGTGGTTCGGGGAGCGGCCCGGACGCGAGGTCGGTCAGTGCGTGGCCGGTGATCTGCTGGAGGCGGCCGAGCCGGTAGCGGACGGTGTTGGGGTGAGTGAACAGGGCCGTCGCGGTCTGGTCGAGACGCCGGCCGTTGTCGAGGAACGTCAGCGCCGTGACCGCGAGTTGGCGGTGAAAGGCGTCCGACTCGTCGAGTGAGCCGAGGAGTCGGGCGCTCAGATGCGCGCCCAGCAGCGGCTGGTCGGCGAGGGCGATCTCGGCGGCGAGGTCGGTCAGTTCGTACAGACCCTGACGCCCCTGCCGTACACCGATGTCCACGGCCCGGACACAGAGCCGGTACAGCGGGCGGATCTCCTCCAGTCGAGCGGCCGGTGAGACCACGACCAGCGCCGACGCGCCCGCTTCCCCGATCCCGGGCATCCGTCCGCTCAGGCCGGCCAGCCGTCCCTCGATCAGTCCGGACACCGCGCCGAGCCCGGAGAGCCGGTCCGTGAGAAGGCGCACGGCCGCGGGGTTGCCGGCGTCCGCGACGACGCAGTGGTGCGGTCCGCCGCCCGGCCGCATCCCGGCCCCGGCCATCTCCAGCGGGGACGGGACGACTCCGCCGACCAGCAGCCTCCGGAGCACGTTCGTGCGGACCTCGACGCTCTCGTGCGGGGTGGCCCGCTCCGCGGCGCGGTAGCCGTTGATCACATGGCGTTCGACCGCGGCGCCGTACTCGTTGAGGCGCAGGACGACGCCGAGCAGCGTGCTGTCCGGCACTCCCGCCGCCCGGCAGCGGTCGACGGTGATCTCCAATGCCCGGCTCAGCCCGGCCTGAACCCCTCGCAGCACCGCGGTCATCGCCACACCCTGGCCCGCGCGGTCGGCCCCCAGCAACAGGGCTGCCGTGAAGTCCTGTTGCTCGACCCGGTCGAAGGTGGCGAACCACTCACCGGCGGCGCGGATCATGGCGGTGACGTGGGAGCGGCTCTCCGCCTCGGTGAGCCGGGCGACCTCGGGGGAGTGGGCCCGGGCCGCGCGGACGAGCTCGCCGCACACATCGTTGTCGACGGCCATCGTCCGCAGGATCTCGGTGACCGGCTCGCGTTCGTGGACGACAGTCATGAGTCCGTTCTCCGTCCGCTATCCGGCCGTTGGCGGGCCGTTGTCCGTCCGCGCTGTCGCCGGGACACAACGAAGCCGCCCGCATGTTGGTGTCCGGCCACTACCACATTGATGTGACAACCTGATTCCCTGTGGGCTACCGACGGTAACAGCGCAGCTGTCCCAGCGGCATCCCCAGCGACACCCCCGGTGTCTCCCGCTCCCTCCACCGTTCGCCCCTCGCATCTCCTCCGTCTCCTCCGGAAGGCAGTCCATGGAGAACTCCCCAGCCCTGGCCGCGATCACACGGCGCCGCGCCCTGACGGCGGCGGGCGGCGCACTCGCCGCCACCGCCCTCGCGCAGGCGACGGCGCCTGCCTTCGCCGCCTCGGCCGCGTCCTCGGACGCGGACGCGATCGTCGTCGGAGGCGGGCTCGCCGGCCTGGTCGCCACGGCGGAGCTGGCCGCGGCGGGCCGCAAGGTACTGCTCCTCGACCAGGAACCGGCGACGAATCTCGGCGGCCAGGCGTTCTGGTCCTTCGGCGGCCTGTTCCTCGTCGACTCCGACGAGCAGCGGCTGATGGGCATCAAGGACTCCCAGGAACTGGCCTGGCAGGACTGGCTGGGCACGGCCGGCTTCGACCGAGGCATCACCGACAGGTCGGGCCAGGACCACTGGGCCTACAAGTGGGCCGAGGCGTACGTCGACTTCGCCTCCGGGGAGAAGCGCTCCTGGCTCGCGGGTCTGGGCGTGCAGTGGTTCCCGATCGTCGGCTGGGCGGAGCGCGGCGGCGGCCTCGCGGACGGACACGGCAACTCGGTGCCGCGCTTCCACGTCACCTGGGGCACGGGTCCCGCGGTCGTCGAACCGTTCGAGAAGAAGGTGCGTGCCGCGGTCGCGGACGGGAAGGTCACCTTCAAGTTCCGGCACCGCGTCGACGGCCTCGTCACGACCGGCGGAGCCGTCACCGGCGTCCGGGGCGCCGTTCTCGAGCCGAGCGACGCGGCCCGGGGCAAGCCCAGTTCCCGCACGGTCGTCGGCGAGTTCGAGCTGCGCGCCCCGGTCGTCATCGTCACCTCCGGCGGCATCGGCGCCAACCACGACCTCGTACGGCAGAACTGGCCGGCCCGGCTCGGCACCCCGCCCAAGACCATGATCACCGGAGTTCCGGCCCATGTGGACGGCCGGATGCTCGCGATCACCGAGAAGGCCGGCGGCCGGATCGTCAACCCCGACCGCATGTGGCACTACACCGAGGGCCTCAGGAACTACGACCCCATCTGGCCGGGGCACGGCATCCGCATCCTGCCGGGCCCGTCGTCCATGTGGTTCGACGCCACCGGCAAACGCTTCGGCGCGCCCGACATGCCCGGCTACGACACCCTCCACACCCTCAAGTCGATCACCGCTTCCGGATACGACTACTCGTGGTTCGTCACCACCCAGAAGATCATCGCCAAGGAGTTCGCGCTCTCCGGCTCCGAGCAGAACCCGGACCTCACCGAGAAGAACATCTGGAAGCTCCTCTCGCGCATCTGGCAGACCCCCGAGCCGATCGAGAAGTTCAAGAAGAACGGCGTGGACTTCGTCGTCGCCACCTCCCTGTCGGAACTCGTCCGCGGCATGAACAAGCTGACCGGCGACGGCCTGATCGACCTGGCCGACCTGCAACGCCAGATCGACGCCCGTGACCGGGAGATGGACAACCCGTACACCAAGGACCTCCAGGTCATGGGCATCCGCAACGCCCTCGCCTACCCCGGGGACAGCATCAGCCGCACGGCCGCCGCCCACAAGATCATGGACTCGAGTGCCGGGCCGCTCATCGCCGTTCGCCTCAACATCCTGACCCGCAAGACCCTCGGCGGCCTCCAGACCGACCTCTCCGGCCGGGTCCTGAACGCGACCGGTACGCCGGTGCCCGGCCTGTACGCGGCCGGTGAGGTCTCCGGGTTCGGAGGCGGCGGCGTCCACGGATACCGCTCCCTGGAGGGCACGTTCCTCGGCGGCTGCCTCTTCTCGGGCCGCGCGGCGGGACGGGCGGCGGCCCAGGCCACCGGGACCTGAGCCGAGCGTCCACTATGAGTCCTGGTCCTGAGCCACCGTCCGCAGGTAGGTACCCAGGCGGGCGATCGCCGACGGGTTGCGGGGGCTCTCGACCAGGTCGACGTAGTCGAGGACGAAGATCCGCTTGTGCCTGACGGCGGAGACGTTGCGCAGGGGAGCGTAGGAGAGCAGGAACTTCCTCTTCCGCTCGGCGCTCACGTCACCGTAGTCGCAGATCACGATGACGTCCGGGTCACGCTCGACGACGGTCTCCCAGCCGACGGTGGTCCAGGAGTCCTCGATGTCGTGCGTGACATTGACCCCGCCGGCCCTGTCGATGATCTCCTCGGGGGCGGCGTAACGGCCGGAGGTGAAGGGCTGGTCCTGGCCGCTGTCGTAGAGGAAGACCTCGGGCTTCTCCTTCGGGGCCTTGTCCTCGACCTCGGCGATCTGCTCGCGGAAACCGGCGATCAGCGTGGCCGCCCTCTTCTCCACCCCGAAGAGCTTCCCGAGGTTGGTGAGGTCGGTGTAGAGCGCCTCCAGCGGCGGCATGATGCCTCGCGAGGACTCCGTACGGCCGTTGCGGCAGGACTCGGTGAGGACGTACGAGGGGACACCGAGCTTGCGCAGGGCGTCGGGGGTGAATCCGCCGTCCTCGCGGAAGCCGTAGTTCCAGCCCGCGAAGACGAGGTCGGCGCGTGCGTCGAGGACGTTCTCCTTGGTGAGCTGGTCCTTCGAGATCCACTTGACCTCGTCGTAGCCGTCCTTCCACGGCACGGAGGTCAGATCGCCCTTGTCGTCGGGCATGGCGAACCCGGCCATGCGGTCCTCCAGACCGAGCGCGAACATCAGCTCGGTGATACCGACGTCGTTGGTGACCACCCGCCGGGGGACCTTTTCGTACGTGACCTTCCGGCCGCAGTTGGTGAGCGTGACCGAGGAGGACTTGGTGCCTTGGGACCCGGACTCGGACTTCTCGACCGTGGCGCCGCAGCCCGAGAGGGCGGCGGTCGCGGCGAGGCAGAGGGCGGCGGAGAGCAGCTTGCGCATGAACGTCCTTACGGGAGAGGCCTTCAGGGGTGGGTCCTACCGGGGTGGGTCTCACGCGGTGGGCGGGAGGAGGTCGAAGAGAAGCTGGACGGCGCCGGTCTCCGGATGCCGTACGGGGTGCGCGCGGACGCCGAACACCTCGGCGAGCAGCTCCGGCCGCAGTACGTCGTGGGGCGGCCCGGAGGCGATGACCCGGCCCCGCGAGATCACGTACAGCAGATCGCAGTGGGAGGCGGCCAGGTTGAGGTCGTGCAGGGCCGCCAGCACGGTCGGGCCGCTGCCCCGGACCAGGGACAGGACGTCCAACTGGTGCGCGATGTCGAGGTGGTTGGTGGGTTCGTCGAGTACGAGGACTCGCGGCTGCTGGGCGAGGGCGCGGGCGATGAGCACGCGCTGCCTCTCGCCGCCGGACAGGGCGAGGAAGCCCCGGTCGGCCAGGTGGGCCACCCCGGTCCGCGCCATGGCGTCGGCGCAGATCTCCCGGTCCGCCGCGGCCGTCCGGCCACGGTGGGGCAGCCGCCCCATGGCGATCACCTCGGTGACCGTGAAGTCGAACTCCGCCGTCGACTCCTGCGGCAGCGCGGCCAGCACCCGCGCGGTGGCCCTGGGGTCCATGGCGTGTACGTCGTCCCCGTCGAGCCGCACCACACCGCCGGCCGGGCGCAGCGCCCGGTACACACAGCGCAGCAGCGTCGACTTGCCGCTGCCGTTCGGACCGACGAGCCCGACGAAGGCCCCGCTCGCCACGGCGAGTTGGATGTCGTCGACCAGCCGGGTCCCGGCCATCTCGACCGTGACACCCTCCAGATCAAGCCGCATGAATCCTCCTGGTGCCGGACCCGGTGCCCGGCGGAATGGAGAGGGCGGTTGCCATCAGCGGCCCCCGAACGCGTAACCGCCGCGGCGCATCAGCAGCAGGAAGGCGGGCACCCCGACGACCGCGGTGATCACCCCGACGGGCAGTTCGGCGGGGGCGAGCAGCAGCCGGGACAGCAGATCGGCCCACACCAGCAGAACGGCTCCGGCGAGCGGTGCCACGGCCAGCACCCGGCGGTGATCGGCGCCCACCATCATCCGTACGACATGCGGCACCATCAGTCCGACGAACCCGATGGCCCCGCTGACGGCCACCACCGTCCCGGTGACGGCGGCGGTGACGAGGAACAACTCCCGGCGCAGCCGCCCCGGTTGAACTCCGAGCGCGGCGGAGGTCTCGTCACCCATGGCGAGCGCGTCGATCGACTCGGCCCGCCACCGCAGCCACGCCCACCCGGCCGCCACGGTCATGGCGGCCAGTGGCACCTGGGCCCAGGTCGCCCCGCCCAGACTCCCCAGCAGCCACATCATCGCCGAGCGGGCGGCCTCGCCCCGGGCCGCGCCGAACACCATCACCGTGGTGATCGCCTCGAAGCCGTACGCCAGTGCCGTGCCGGTCAGGATCAGCCGCAGCGGAGTGAGTCCGTGCGCCGACCGGGCCGCCGCGTACACGAGGGCCATCGCGGCGAGGGCCGAGGCGAACGCCGACACCGACAGCGCCCACACGCCGAGACCCGCGAACGCCCCCAGCAGGATCACGGCGTTGGCACCCACCGCGGCACCCGAGGAGATGCCCAGCACGAAGGGATCGGCGAGCGCGTTGCGGACCATCGCCTGCACCGCCACACCGACGGCGGCGAGCCCCGCCCCGACGACCGCGCCGAGCACCACACGCGGCAGCCGGATCTCCCACACGATGGTGTACGAGGCCACGTCGCGGGTGCCGATGCCACCGCCGGTGACCCCGGCCCACAGGAACCGGAAGACGTCCGCCCAGCCGATCCCGGCGGCCCCGAGCCCGACGCCGCACACCAGCGACACGAGCAGCAGCAGGGCCAGCCCGAGAACGAGCCAGGGCACGGGTGTCCGGGTCCGGTCCGGTCGGGAGGTCTTGGCGGGACGCGAGATCTTGGTCGGACTTCGGCGCACGGTCGGGCGGTCCTTCGGATGGGGCCGCCTGGTGAACATCCATCAGGAGACGGCCCCGTACAGCCGTGACCGGCCGTGCGGTCCCCTCTCGCAGTCCACGGCGAGCAGTCGACGGGTCGCGCCACCCACGGGCGATCGGACTCGCGCGGGGACCACCAGGTCCCCACGCACACCGTTGCGGGTCAGCGCCGGACTCTCACCGGACTTCCCCCGCGGGAGGCCCCGGGAGCGTAACAAACCGCCGTGGAGGGGTGGGACGGCGGAGGGTGGGACGCAAGTGCGCGCGGCCGGCGGACGGGCCTGGACCTGCCGTCTTCCGACGGCGGAAAACGTCTGCCCGACGACCGCTCAGTTTCCGGCCGTATCCCGGTCTGACTCTGTGAAAGGCAATCAGCCACGAACGACCGACAGGAGAACCAGCCATGAGCGCCACCACACCTCAGAGCCAGACCACCGCCCGGTCCCTCGCCACGCGTCCCGTGTGGCAGGTCGGGGTGGTGGCGGTCCTCGCGGGCGCCGTCGTGACCGAAGCCTTCGCGCTCGCCGCACGGGGTTCCGGAGTACCGATGGACGCGGCAAGTCCGGGGGCCACCGAGGCCGCCGAGATCCCGGTGGGAGGCTTCGCCGGGGGCGTGCTGTTCTGGGCGGTCGTCGGGGTCGTCCTCGCCATGGCCCTCGCCCGCTGGGCCGAGCGGCCCGCGCGGACGTTCGTGGTGACGACCGTCGCGCTGACCGCGCTGTCCCTGGTGGGCCCCGCCGTCGCCCCGCACACCGCCACGTCCACGCAGGTCGTCCTCGCCGTGTCCCATGTGGTGGCCGCCGCCGTGATCATTCCCCTGCTGGCGCGGCGCCTCTCCCACCGACGGGCGTGACCGTGCCCGCCCCCGGCCGCTCCCGACCTCGTCGGCGAGCGGCCGGCAGGGGTACGGGATCGGCGCCCGGGACGACGGTGTTGGTGAGCGTGCCGATGCCCTCGACGGTGAGGGTGACCGTGTCCCCGGGCCTCAGCGGTGGCGGGTCCTGTGCGCCGCGCAGGCCCCACAGTTCGGCGAGGCAGCCGCCGTTGCCGCAGGTCCCGGAGCCGAGGACGTCACCCGGTACGACCCGGGTGCCGCGGGAGGCGTACGCGGTCATCTCCTCGAAGGTCCAGCTCATGTTGGACAGCAGGTCCTCGCCGACCACCCTGCCGTTGATCTCGGCGGTCAGGGCCAGGCGCAGGAAGCCCTCGTCGTCCCGGTACCGCTCCAGTTCGTCGGCGGTGACGAGGTACGGGCCGAGGGTGGTCGCGGTGTCCTTGCCCTTGCACGGTCCGAGCCCGACCCTCATCTCCGCGGACTGCAGGTCGCGGGCGGACCAGTCGTCGAGGACGGTGTAGCCGACGATGTGGTCGCGGGCCTGCGCGGGCGTGAGGTCCTGTCCCTCCCGTCCGACGACGGCCCCCACTTCGAGTTCGAAGTCCAGGGCGGCCGACCCGGGCGGCACGGGCACGCCGTCGCCGGGCCCGTACACCGCATGGGGGTTGGTGAAGTAGAACGTCGGTGCCGCGTACCACTGCCCGGGGACGCCCGAGGCGCCGTCGACCGAGCGGCGTACACCTTCGACGTGCTCCTCGAAGGTGACGAAGTCCCTCACGGATGCGGGCCGGAGGGGAGACAGCAGCCGCACCTGGGAGACATGGGGGCCCGGCGGGACGTCGAGGGCCGCCGCGCCGGCTTCGAGCAGCCCGGGAAGGCCGTCGGTCTCCGCGAGCAGCGCGGTCAGCGAGTGGACACCGGGCAGCGGGAAGAGGGTGCCGTCCTCCTCCACGACGGCCACGCGACCGCGGTGTCGCTGCTCACGGGTCCTGTACGTGGCGAAACGCATGGCGGGCTCCTCAGACGGGCGGGGCGACGAACACGCCGCGGTCGGGGTCGTTGAAGGACTCCTTGGCGACGAACTCGTTCATGGGGTTGGCCGTACCCCACTGGTCGGTCACCTCGGGGCGCGAGAAGTCGTAGACGTGCGGATGCCAATTGTCCTCGTCCAGCACCTCCAACTCCGTCGTGTACTCGACCGTGTTGCCGTGCGGGTCGAGGAAGTAGGTGAAGGTGTTGTCCCCCGCCATGTGCCTGCCCGGACCCCAGATCTTCTGGAAGCCCGCCCGCATGACACGGCCCGAGCCGCGCATGTACTCGTCGATGCCGCGCATCTCGAAGGAGACGTGGTGCAGGGCGGTGTGCGGGCCCTTGGCCAGGGCCATGGAGTGGTGCTGGTTGCTGATCCGCATGAAGTGCATGACCTCGCCCATGTGCGGCGAGCTGAGCGTGTCGGAGAGCCGGAAGCCCAGGTGGCGCTCGTACCACTCCCGGGTGCGGTCGAGATCGGGGGAGTTGAGGACCACGTGCGACAGCTTGACGGGGATGGCCTCCTTCTCCTCGATACGGCGGTGCCGGCGCACCTCGACGTCCGCGGAGACCTCGATGGTGCGGCCGTCGACGTCGAAGAAGCGGAAGCCGTAACCGCCGCCGGGGGTGTCGACCTTGCCCGGCCGGGTTATCAACCGCACGCCACCGGCGAGAAGTCGTTCGGCGAGGGTGTCGACGTCCGCCGGGCTCGCGGCCCCGTAGGAGACGAGGTCGAGGCGCTTCTCCTCGGCCTTGCGCAGCCGCACGACGTACTGCTCCGGGGAGCCCTCGGCGGCCAGGAAGGAGACACCGGAGTCCTCGGCGACCGTGGTCAGGCCCCAGACACCGGAGTAGAAGTCGAGCTGCTTGTCGTAGTCGGGCACGGCGAGGTCGACGTGCCGCAGATGGGTGAGCGGTCGTGCGCTCATGAGTCCTCCTCGGGCGGAGCGTTCAGGCGGGGTCGTGTGCGGGCGCGATGTGGAGCAGGGCGGCGGCGTTTGCACCGCGTACGGCGTCGAAGTCGGCCTCGGTCAGATGTGCCGCGCGCAGGGCGGCGACCGGGTCCTCGGTGCCCATGTCGAAGGGGAAGTCGGAGCCCAGCAGGACCCGGTCCGCCCCGGCGACGCGGACCAACTCCCGCAGGACGTACGGGTCGTGGACCAGCGAGTCGAAGTACAGCCGCCGCAGATAGCTGCTCGGCGGCCGCGCGCAGCCGGCGCCCGCGTCGGAGCGGGTCGCCCAGGCGTGGTCGGAGCGGCCGATATGGGTGGGCAGGTAGCCGCCGCCGTGGGCCGCGAGCACCTTCAGACCGGGGTGGCGGTCCAGTACGCCGGAGAAGATCAGGTGGGAGAGGGCGACGGCGTTCTCGGTGGGCTGGCCCACGGTGTTGGACAGGTACCACCGGTCCAGGCGCTCGTCGAGCGTGCACCCGAAGGGATGCAGGAAGACGACCGCGCCGGTCTCCGCCGCCCGGGCCCAGAAGGGCTCGTACGCCGGATCGGACAGCTCCCGCCCGGGGGCGTGGCTTGACATCTCCACCCCGGCCAGTCCCAGTCCCAGGGCGTGGTCGAGAGCGGGCACGAGGCGGTCCGGATGCTGGAGCGGTACGAGCCCGAGGCCGCGCAGCCGGTCGGGTGCGGCCGAACAGTGCGCCGCCGTCGCCTCGTCGGCGAGCCGGTACACCTTTTCGGCAGTCTCCTCGTCCGCCCAGTAGTGGTAGTGCGAGGGGGAGGGGCTGACCAGTTGGATGTCCACGCCCTGGCTGTCCATCACGGCCAGACGCACGGCAGGGTCCGTCAGCCTGGGGACACGTTCGCGCACCATCGGCCCGCTGACCGCGAGGGCGTCGGGGCCGTTGCGGCGGGCGTCCAGCGCCCTGGCCTCGTCGAGCCCCGGCAGACCGGCCACCAGCGCCTCCACCTCGGGCAGCAGGACGTGGGCGTGCACGTCCACGGTCGGGACGGGGCGGGCGTCGGCGACCGACGCGGGGCGGCCGACGGACGACGGGCGGGCGGTCACGGCAGCTCCCGCAGCATCGTCATGGTGCGGGTCATCAGACCGGGCACATCGGCGTCACGCACCCCGTCGAGCTGCCACCGGCCGATCTGCACGGAGGCCTCCACGACCGGGCGCACCCGGGCGATCCGCCGCTCGTAGTACGCCTGGAACAGCGCGTCGTCCCACTCGTCGGACCCGGTGAGCGACTGCGCGAGCACCCACGCGTCCTCCAGGGACAGTGCGGCGCCCTGCGCGAGGGTGGGCGGACAGCAGTGCGCCGCGTCGCCGATCAGCACGACCCGGCCACGGTGCCAGGACCCCTCGACCAACAGCCGCTCGAACCAGGTGTAGTTGACCTGCGCCGGATCCGTGATGTGCTCGGTGATCTCCGGCCAGAAGCCGCCGTACGCGGAAGCCAGGCGCCGCATCTCGTCGGCGTGGGACCCGGCCGGTATCGAGGCGCGCTCGCGGTTGGCCTCGACGACATAGGCGTACAGGGTGCTGTCGCTGGTGGGGCAGTAACCGGCGATGTGGGCCGGGCCGCCGTAGGCGAGGTCGGTGCGGGTCAGACCCGCCGGGCGCGGGGCGGCGATCCGCCAGATGGCCATGCCGGTCGGTTCGGGCTTGTCGGCGATGCCGATAGCGGCGCGGGTGGCGGAGCCGAGGCCGTCCGCGGCGATCACCAGGTCGTAGCGGCCCTCGGAGCCGTCGTCGAAGCGGACACCGACACCGTCCGCGTCCTGGTCCACGATGTCGGCGGTGATGCCGAGGCGGACCGCGGCGCCACTGGCCCGTACGGCCCCGATCAGGATCCGCTGCAGCCGGGGCCGCTGCATACCGACGGTGGCGGGCAGATCGTCGCCGCCGGTGCGCAGGTCGTCCTGCACGTGCAGGACGGTGCCGTCGGGGGCGGTGATGCCGACCGAACCGAAGCCGAAACCGGCGGCCTCCACCTCCTCCCAGACACCCAACTCCCGCAGCACGCGCAGGGCGTTGCCCTGGAGGGTGATGCCGGAACCGGCGGTGGCGTTCCAGTCGTTCCTGGCCTCGATCAGGTCCACCGCGAGGCCGGCGCGGCGCAGCAGGATCGTCACGGCGTTGCCGGCCGCGCCACCGCCGATCACCAGGACCGTACGGGCTCTGCTCATGGGGGAACTCCCTTGTTCCTGAGTCTTGTTGATCGGTCCGCTGGACCGGACCACTCGACCGGTCCGTTCGACCGGTCCGTTCGGCCGGACTACTTGACGGCGATCGGGTTGACGGGGGAGCCGACCGCGCCGGTGATGGGCAGGGGCGCTGCGGTGAGCCAGAACTCGTACACGCCGTCGGCCGCGCAGTCCTTCGCGAGCGCGTCCAGGTCCCACATCTCGCCGATCAGCAGGCCTATGTGGGGGATGGCCACCTGGTGCAGCGGCTGGAAGGCGTGCTCGAACTCGTTGGGCCGTACCTCGAAGCCCCAGGTGTCGGTGGCGATCGCCGCGATCTCGCTGCCGTGCAGCCAGCCGGCCGTGGTGAAGGACAGGCCGGGCGCGGGACCGCCGGCGTAGTCGCCCCAGCCGTCGCGGCGGGCCCGGGCGAGCTGGCCGGTGCGCACGAGCACGATGTCGCCGCGGCCGACCGCGACCCCCTGGGCCTCGGCGGTCGCGGCCAGGTGCTCCTCGGTGACGGCGAACCCGTCGGGCAACTCGCCGTCCGCGTGACCTGAGTCCGCTCTGCCGATCGTGCGGCCGACGTCCAGGAGTACGCCCCGCCCGGCGACGTGCGACGCCATGTGCTCGATGCCGGTCACCAGGTCGCCGTCGGAGGTCACGACCTTCTCCGCCGGGCGCCCGTTCCACGCCTTGCCGTGGTCGAAGATGTGCCCGAGCCCGTCCCACTGGGTGGAGCACTGCAGCGGCATGGCGATCACGTCGTCGGCGCCGCCGATGCCGTGCGGGAAGCCCTGGTTGCCGAGGGCGGCGTCGGTACCGGTGTCCAGCATGGTGTGCACCGGGTTGGTGCGCCGCCGCCAGCCCTTCTGCGGGCCGTCCATGTCGAACCGCTGGGAGAGGGAGAAGCTGACACCCCGCCGCACCAGCGCGGCACCCTCGCGGCGCTTGGCCTCGTCCAGATGGTTCAGTGTGCCGAGCACATCGTCCTCGCCCCAACGGCCCCAGTTCGAAAACGACTTGGCGGCTCGCGCGATCGCGCCCCCGGGGTCGGAGCGGTCGTGCGGTGTCATCGCGTCACCTCCGCCACGCAGCGGGTGCGCTGGGCGCCGAGGCCGGTCACGGAGGCGTCCATGACGTCGCCGTCGCGCAGCAGCCGCCCCCAGTGCATGCCGTTGCCCGCCGGGGAACCGGTCAACACCAGGTCACCGGGCAGGAGTTCGGCGGACTGGGAGGCGTACGACACCAGACGCGCGACGTCGAAGATCATGTCCTTGGTGGACTCGTCCTGCATGCTCTCGCCGTTCAGCCTGAGTACGAGACGCAGGTCGCCCGGGTCCGTGACCGACTCGGCGGGCACGAGCCAGGGGCCGAGCGGGGTGAAGCCGGGGGCGTTCTTGCTGCGCAGCCAGTCGGTGCCGATCTGCGGCATGTCCCGGCGGAAGACGGTGGCCCGGTCGGTGAGGTCGTTGGCGATCGTGTATCCGGCGACGTGGTCCAGCGCCTCCTCGACGGACACCCGATGGGCGGGCCGGCCGATCACGGCAGCCAACTCCAGCTCCCAGTCCGGCTTCTCGGCCCATGCGGGCAGCACGACATCGTCGTACGGGCCGGTGATCGCGCTCGGCAGCCCGATGAAGACGTACGGCAGGTCCCCGGCCGCCCGCCGGTCCATGATCTCGGCGGCTTCGGCGCGCCGCTCCTCCTCGGGGCGGTCGTCGGCCGGGTCGAGGTGCGCGACATGCAGATCGATGACGTGCTGCCGGTAGTTGGCACCGGACTGGAACACCTGGCGCGGCTCGACGGGGGCGTGCACCCGGAAGTCCGCCAGCGGCCCGTCCCCGGGGCCGTCGTCGGCGGCCAGCGCCGACAGCCGCCCGAGCGCCGTGTCCCAGTCCGCCAGGAGCGAGCGGACGGTCAGGTGCTCGTCGCCGAAGGCGGCCCTGAGGTCGAGCACCCGGGCGTCGGCCGTGACGAGGGCGGGGAAGGCCGGCCCGTCGGGGGTCGAGAGGGTGGCGAGGGCGAAGCGTCCGGCGAAGAGAGCGGACGCGGCTTCGGGTTTCACGGACATGTCCTCCTGATTGCGGTGTGACCAATCTGGACCCGCCACCTACGATCAGGGAAATAGATTCCGTGGATGATCGCCATCCATGAGATTTATTCGCCCCAGGTCAGCGCCGCGCAGCTGGAGGAACCGCCGTGAATCTGGCCCGTCTCGACCTCAACCTCGTCGTAGCCCTGCGCGCCCTGCTGGAGGAACGCAACGTCACCCGCGCCGGGCAGCGCGTCGGGCTGAGCCAGCCGGCCATGAGCGCGGCCCTGGCCCGGCTGCGCCGTCACTTCGACGACGACCTGCTCGCCCGGGTCGGCGCCCACTACGAACTCACCGCCCTCGGCCAGGTCCTCCTCGACCGCACCTCCACCGCCTACGACCTGCTGGAACGCCTCTTCGCCAGCCAGGCCCACTTCGACCCGGCCAGGGAGAGCCGCGAGTTCAGGCTCCTGGCCTCCGACTACGCCGTCGCCGTGTTCGGCACCGAACTGGCCCGTGTCGTGCACGAGGAGGCCCCCGGTATCCGGCTGCGCTTCAGCCAGACACCGCCCACGGTGGTCGACGACACCGCCACCCTGCTCAGCGCCACCGACGGCCTGCTCATGCCGCACGGCGTCATCAGCGACTTCCCGGCCACCGACCTGTACGGGGACAGCTGGGTCTTCATCGTGTCCGAGGACCATCCCGGCGTCGGCGACCGGCTCACCCGCGCGGACCTGGCCCGGCTGCCCTGGGTCACCTACCAGCGCACCTACGACTCCCCGGCCGTACGCCAGCTCGGCATGCTCGGGATCGAGCCACACGTCGAAGTCTCCGTCGACAGCTTCCAGTTGCTGCCGCTGCTGGTCGCGGGCACCCGGCGCGTCGCGCTGGTCCAGGCGCGCCTCGCCCGGCTCCTGGCCCCGCTCGCCGGCGTACGCGTGGTGACCCCGCCGTACGAGGCGGTGCCGCTGCGCGAGGCACTGTGGTGGCATCCCGTCCACACCCACGACGCGGCCCACATCTGGCTGCGCGACACGGCGGCACGGATCGGCAGACACATGACCGAGTCCTGATCCCGCCCCGACCCCGGAGCGGGCGCCCCCTGCGGGGCGGCAGCCCCGTCAGGGGCGCGGGGAACGGCACGAGCAACCGCGACGCACCCGCGGCCCCCCGGGCCCCAAGCCCCCCGGCAGCGCACCCGCCCTGCAGCCCTCAGCCCGGCAGGGCCCCGGCATCGACCCCGTCGTCATCCCGTTCCTCCACGGGCGGAGTGAACGCCCGCAACCACCGCTCGGTCTGCGCGACATGCGCCTCGGCCGCCCCGGCCGCGGCGCCCGGGTCGCGGTCGGCGATCGCGGTCGCCAGCACCCGGTGGTCCGCGTCGCTCTTGCGCCGCAGCTCAGGCCCCTCGGGCAGCGTGAAGATCTGGTACTTGCGGGACCGGGCCCGGAAGACCGCGAGCAGCGAGGCCAGCGTGGGATTCTCGGCGGCCCGAGCGATCTCGGCGTGGAAGCGGTGGTCGAGGTCCGAGGCCTCGCTGGGGTCCTCGGTGGCCTCCATGGCCTCGATGAGCGAGAAGAGCGACTTCACCGTCTCCGGGGTCCGCCGGGCGGCGGCCTTGGCCGCGACATGCGCCTCCAGCACCCGCCGGATCTCGTACACCTCCAACAGGCCCGCCAGCGGCAGGAGTTCGAGGGTCAGCGAGAGGCTGCCGATGATGTCCTCCGGCCTGAGCTGGGACACGTAGGTCCCCGAGCCGTGCCGTGGCTCGACCACACCCAGGGCCGAGAGCATCCGGACGGCCTCCCGCAGCGGGCCCCGCGAGACACCGAGCTCCTCGCCGAGCTCGGCCTCGGGCGGAATGCGTTCTCCCGGCCCGAGCCGCCCCGTCGCGATCATGTGACGCAGGCCGTGGAACGCCCTGTCGACTGCGGACATCCGTTTCCTCCCGTGGCGGGCCGGTGGCGGCACCGTAGCCCCCGGGCACTCTAGCGACTCGAAGTCGTCAGATGTCTCCGATGTATCGACCGAAAGTCATCTGATGACTATCGCTGCAGACCCCTTGCGTGGCGCAAAAATGCCGTGCAGGATGCCGAGTCATCATACGTGTCCCGCCCAGCGTCAGATGTCTACGGTCTGATGCGGGCGGACATCGGGTTCGGTAGAAGTGGAGTGATGTGAGCGAGACCGAGGTCACCACAGCCCCGCGCCCGTTGCTGCTGGCAGACGGTCGGCCCGCTGCCCGGGCGTGGTCGCTGGACCCCGTCATGAAGCACCTGAACCACGGCTCGTTCGGGGCGGTCCCCCTGGTGGCCCAGGAGCGGCAGAACGAGTTCCGCGCCGAGATGGACAGCTCGCCGGTGGTGTGGTTTCCGGCCCTTCCGCAGCGGATCGCCGCCACCAGGGTCGACCTCGCGGCCTTCCTGCGGGTCGCCCCCGACGACGTGGCCCTGGTGCCGAACGCGAGCGCCGGCATCAGCGTCGTGTACGCCTCCCTCCAGCGCCGCCGCGGTGGCGGGATCGTCGTCACCGATCACGGCTACGGCGCCGTGACCATGGGCGCCGAACGCCTCGCCCGGCGCTGGGGCGGCGAGGTGCGCACGGCCCGCATACCGCTGGACGCGAGCGAGGAGCAGGCGTACGAGGCCGTGGTCGCCGCCCTCGACGAGGACACGGACCTGATCGTCATCGACCAGATCACCTCCGCGACCGCGCGCAGGCTCCCGGTGGAGCTGATCGGCGCCGAGGCCAGGCGGCGCGGAATCCCCCTGCTGGTGGACGGCGCGCACGCCCCCGGTCTGATCGAGGCCCCGCTGGAGGGCCTGGCCTGCGACTTCTGGGTCGGCAACCTGCACAAGTGGGGCTGCACGCCACGCGGCACCGCCACGCTGGTCGCCCGAGGCGAGCTGCGCGAGGAGCTCTACCCTCTGATCGACTCGTGGGGCGCCGCCGACCCGTATCCCGACCGCTTCGACCAGCAGGGCACGATCGACGCCACCGGCTATCTCGCGGCACCGACGGCCCTGGACTTCGTCGAGGGCACCTGGGGCTGGGACACCGCCCGCCGGTACATGGACGAGCTGGCCGGCTACGGCGAGCGCGTCATCGGCGCCGCCTTCGCCGAACTGAGCGGCGTCACCGGCACCGTCGACGTGGGCATGCCGGTCCCGGGCATGCGGCTGGTACGGCTGCCGGACGGCCTGGCGGGCAGCCGAGTCGAGGCCGACGCGCTGCGCGACCGGGCCGCCCGCGAACTCGGCGTGGAGGCGGCCTTCACCAGCTTCGACGGCATCGGCTACATGCGGCTGTCCGCACACGTCTACAACACCGCGGCCGACTACGAGTACTTCGCCGAGGACTGCGTTCCCCTCCTCGGCCGATGGGCCCGCGCGGCCCGCGAACAACCCGGCGTGTCGTAGGCGCGGCCCGGCACCCGCACCATGCCCCCGCGCTCTCCGTAACGCCCCGTCCCCAGCACAGCAGCACAGAAAGAGGTCGGCACGATGAGAAGAAGGACGGCAGTTCTCGCCCTCGGCACCGCCGCCACGATGGTCCTGACCGGCTGTAGCAGCATGAGCGGCTCGCAGGCCGACGGCACGGTCACCCTCAACATGGTGGAGAGCCTGACCAACCCCGCTCGCACGGACCTGATCAAGGGCCTCATAGCGGACTTCCAGCAGCAGAACCCCAAGATCAAGGTCAACCTGATCTCGCCGCCCACCGAGCAGGCCGACCAGAAGATCCAGCAGATGCTCCAGTCCGGCAGCGGGGTCGACACCCTCGAAGTGCGGGACACCACCGTCGGACCCTGGTCGAACAACGGCTGGATCTACGACATGAAGAAGGACCTCACCGGCTGGAAGGGCTGGGAGGCGATGACGGAGAACGCCGTCAAGGCATCCCAGGACGCCAAGGGCAAGACGTACTTCGTCCCTTACGGCTTCTACGGCCTGAGCGTCTTCTACCGCACCGACCTGATCAAGGAGGCCGGCTTCAGCAAGCCGCCGGCCAGCTGGGACGAACTCCTTGAACAGGCCTCGGCCATCCATGACCCGGGCAAGCGCAAGTACGGGTACGCCTTCCGCGGCGGAGCCAACGCACAGGGCAACGCGACCGCCATCATCGAGGCGTACGTCGCCGACGAGATCGACCCCGCCGACGGCTTCAAGCTGAAGGACGGCAAGACGATCTTCTCCGCGCCCGAGGCGCTCGACGCCATGCAGACCTACCTCAAGCTCTTCAAGGAGGCGTCCCCGAAGTCGTCCGTCTCCTGGGGCTACCCGGAGATGGTCGAGGGCTTCTCCAACGGCTCCACGGCCTTCCTGCTGCAGGACCCCGAGGTGATCGCCACCGTCTCGGAGTCCAAGTCCATCAAGAAGGACCAGTGGAGCACCGCCCCGCTGGTGGCAGGCCCCAGCGGCAAGACCGTACAGCCGCTCGCCACCGCCGGATGGGGCGTCGCGAAGGGCAGCAAGCACAAGAAGGAAGCGGTCAAGCTGGTCGAGTTCCTCTCCGAGGGCAAGGCGTCGACGAGCTTCACCAAGAAGAACAGCCTGGTGCCGATCCTCAAGTCGGCCGCCGAGGACCCGTTCTACAAGACCGGCCCCTGGTCCAGCTACGTCACCATGACGGAGAACCCGGACACCTACCTCAACGTCAGCCAGCCGCGCGGTGTCGCCTGGTGGGCCGAGTGGCAGCAGAAGGCCGACGCCGACATCCAGAAGATGGTCCTCGGCAAGACGACGCCCAAGGAACTGCTGGCCGGCTGGGACACGTACTGGACCGAGAAGCGGCAGCAGGAGAACTAGCCATGCCCACCGCGTCCGAAACGACGTCAACGACGCAGACGGCCAAGACGGCTTCGGCGGGGGCCTCCGGCAACGGGGGCGCCCGGCCCGTCCGCAAGGTGCAACCAGGCCGCCGTAAACCGGAGTTCACCGCTCGGCGCGGTTTCCTCATCACCCTCTTCATGACCCCGGCCGCGATCTTCGTGGCGGTCTTCACGTACTACCCGATGATCGCCGGCAGCCAGATGGCCTTCCGGCACTGGAACCTGACGGACCTGACCGACACCTCCTGGGTGGGCCTGCAGAACTTCCGCGACGTCTTCGCCGACCCCGCCTGGGGCACCGTGCTGAGCAACACCGCGATCTGGGTGTTCGGCTCGATCGTGCCCCAGCTGGTCATCGGCTTCGCCCTCGCCCTGTGGCTGCGCCGCAGATTCCGCTTCCGCGGGCTCTACCAGGCGCTCATCTTCTTCCCGTGGGCGATCTCCGGATTCCTCATCGGCATCCTGTTCCGCTGGATGTTCAACAGCGAGTTCGGCGTCGTCAACGACCTGCTCCAGAAGGTCGGCCTGATCGACGAGCCGGTCGCCTGGCTGGCCGACCCGAAGACGGCGATGTTCGCCGTCGTGGTCGCCAACATCTGGTACGGGGTCACCTTCTTCACGATCATGATCCTGGCCGCGCTGCAGTCCATCCCCGAGGAGCTGTACGAGGCCTCGGCGCTGGACGGCGCCGGCAAGGTGCGCACGCTCTTCCAGATCACCATTCCGTACATCAGGGTCACGCTCGCGCTGACCGTGCTGCTGCGCATCATCTGGATCTTCAACTTCCCCGACCTGATCTTCGGGATGACCGGCGGCGGGCCGAACAACGAGACGCACATCGTGACCACCTGGATGATCAAGATCACTCAGCAGGGCGACTACGGCAGAGCCTCCGCGCTCGGCCTCATCGTCGTCGCCACCCTGCTGGTGTTCGCGGTCTTCTTCCTCCTGGCCACGCGCGAGAAGCGAGAGGTGAAGCCGTGATCGGCAAGGAGTCCACGGCGGGCCGGGCCACCAAGTTCACCTTCCTGGGGCTGTGGCTGGTCTTCACCGTCTTCCCCCTCTACTGGATCACCATCACGTCCCTCAAGGCGCCCGGCGACATCTTCGCCTTCCCGATCGCCTACTGGCCCGAGCACTTCTCGCTGGAGAACTACAGCGGACTGTTCGGCAAGGCCGACTTCGGCGTCTACCTCACCAACAGCCTCATCGTGGCCACCGTCGCCGCCGCGATCGCCACCGTCATCTCGATGCTGTCGGCGTACGTACTGGCCCGCTTCGAGTTCCGTACGAAGTCGGCGCTGCTGATGGCCGCCCTGGTCACCCAGATGATCCCGACGTTCATCGCGCTGGGGCCGCTGTACCTGCTGATGACCGACCTCAAGATGGTCGACAACCGGCTCGGGCTCATCCTCGTCTACATCGCGGTCTGCATCCCGTTCTGCACGGTGATGCTCCGGGGCTTCTTCGAGAACATCCCGGACGCGCTGGAGGAGGCCGCGATGATCGACGGCCTGTCCCGGTTCGGGGCGCTGTTCCGGGTGCTGCTGCCGGTGATGCGGCCCGGGATCATCGCGGCGTTCATCTTCAACTTCGTCAACTGCTGGAACGAGCTGTTCCTGTCCGTGACGCTGATGAACAGCGACAGCAACAAGACCGTCCCCACGGCGCTGAACGGGTTCATCTCCAGCTTCAACATCGACTGGGGCTCGATGTCCGCGGCGGCGGTCCTCACCATCCTGCCCACGATGGTGCTGTTCGCCTTCGCCAGCCGGCACATCGTCCAGGGCCTCACGGCGGGGGCGGTGAAGGGCTGAGGAACGCCGCCGGGCGCCGCGCCGAGCCGGTCGGGACCACGGGAACCCGTTTTCCGCACCACGGGAACTTTTTCTCCGTCCCACGGAGTGGGAACGACAAGGAACCGGCCTGATGATCACATACTTCACCTCGACGTCACCGTAGCGATCGACGTCGGCCGCCCCATGGCCCGGGCGGCGGACCCAGACGAGACAGACGAGGTAGGGCGCCCGAATGAGCAGTGAGCACATGCAGATCGGCGAGGTCGGCGCGCGCACGGAGCTGGCACTGCGCACGATCCGGCACTACGAGGCGACCGGCCTGGTCGCCCCCTCCGCCTGCTCCCAGGGCGGCTTCCGCCTCTACACCAGGGAGGACGTCGCCCGGCTCAAGGCGATCCGCCGCATGCAGCCGCTCGACTTCTCCCTGGAACAGATGCGCGACCTGCTCGCGGTCACCGACCGCCTCGACTCCGACGAGGACCTGTCGGCGTACGAGCGGCAGTCCCTGCTGAGGCGCGTCCGCGAGTACGAGCAGCATGCCGTCTGGCAGGTGGAGAAGCTCCGCGGGCAGCTGGCGGAGGCGGAGGAGTTCGCCCAGACGCTCCGCAAGCGCCTGAACCGGGACCACGACCGGGACCGGGACCGGAACCGGAGCCGGGACCGGGATCGCGACCGAGCCACCACGGCCTGAGCCGGATACCGCCGCTACTCGAACGCGCACCCCGGGTTCGGGGCGTCCTCGGAGAAGGGCGCGCCGTGCGGCAGTACGTACAGCACGGTGAGCACGACCGGCGTGTCCCCCAGATTGCGGCCTATGTGCACGTTGCCGGACCCGGCCGGCTCCTGGACTGTGCTGCCCTTCGGGTACACGCCGTCCGAGGCGCACGTGGAGTCGAAGTGGCTGAGCGTGCCCTGCTTCACGTACGCGTAGAGCGGGCCGTCGTGGTAGTGCCAGCCCGTGGCCTGGCCGGGCGGCACGGTGATCTCCCGGACGACGTAGTCGGTGCCGCCGACGGTCTTCTGCGTGATCAGTGTGCCGGTGACTCCGGGGCCGGGCGGGGTCGCGTGGGCGGTTCCCCCGGCCAGGACGGTGACGGCGGCGACCGCGCCGACCACCGTGGTGCGGAGCGAGGTACGCATGGGCGGGGCCTCCAGGTTCGGGTGACTGTCGCGGCGACGTGCCGCAGTGAACATAGAGGCAGGCAAGGGCAGTTGGCGCGGCGATCCGCGAAATACGTGCAGCCGGTGGCTTGTTCGTGGCGACCGGCCCGGCACCCCCGATTCCGGAGACCAGCGGCGTGCGGCACCCATCGGAACCGCCCGCCGTGTCGGCTGCCGGGCCGGCCACGCGATCAGTCCAGGACGCGCAGACGCCAGTAGCCGACGTCGTCGCAGGCCCAGGCCTTGGCAAGGCCCAGAGCGACGTACGCCCTGCCCACGGCCTGGCATTCCGACAGCCTCTCGAAGGAGCCGACCGTGTGCCATTCGGCGGCGGCCGATACCCCGCCGGCCGGCGTGATCCGCTCGGCGGCCCCGGACGGTACCGCGGTGGCGATGCCCGCCCCCGCGAGGCTGATTCCGGTGACCACGGCAGCCGTGGCAATGAATTTCCTGAGCATGTCTACCTCCAGTCGTGACCCTCAGAAAAGGGTGCGGGCAACGACCGGGCCTGTCCTTACGCGTACGTGCACAGGTCTGTGGTCTGCGTGCACTGTCTGCGGAACTCGCGCGGGGAGAGCCCGTACGAGCCGCGGAACACCTGACTGAAGTGCGCGGGGCTGGCGAATCCCCACCTGGCGGCGATCGCGCCGATCGGCCGGGCGGTGAGCCGGGCGTCGGCGAGGTCGCGACGGCACTGTTCAAGCCGGCGCTCACGGACCCAGCCGCCGACGGTGTGTCCCTCCTCGCGGAACAGCTTGTGCAGATAGCGCAGGGAGATGTGGTGGGCCGCCGCGATCGTGTCCGGGGTCAGGTTCGGGTCGCCCAGGTTGTCCCGGATGAAGGCGTGGATCCGGGCCATGAGCGCTCGCCGCCTGGTGTGGGGCGGCACCAGGCTCTGGGCGTCCAGCGCGGTGGCCAGCGCCGCCGTCAGCACGTCGAGGGTGAGCGTGGACAACCGGGCGGTGTCGGAGGGGCTGAGTTCCTCCATGCGCCGGCCGAGCTGCATCAGGAAGTGCGAGGACAGCGCACCCACACCCTGCGCGCCCGGGATGCGAACCGCGCTCAGGCGCCGCAGGTCCCGGGGAGGCAACGGCAGCAACGAGCGGGGGAAGCGCAGGAGCAGCAGTTGCTGGTTTCCCGGCACACCCGGTGCGAACCCGGAGAGGTAGGGACGGGAGGTGTCGAACAGGATCAGGTCCCCGACTCCGAAATCCGTGCACCGGCCGTCCTGCGTGATCCTGCCGCAGCCGCGCAAGATGCAGCCCAGCTTGAACACCTCGGGATCCGTCTGCCGGATGAGCTTGGGCGTACGGTGGACCGAGTGCGGCATCGTCGTCATCAACGTCGCCTGCACAGGGCCGAGTTGACTGATGCTGACCTCGGCGCGGAACGTGTTCTCCACCTGCCGTTCGCAACGCGTGTCGTAGGGCACCCAGAGCTTCGAGCTCACCTCGCGCCAGAAGCCGAACCTCTCCTCCTGCGGGACTTCCGCGGTGCTGACCACGTCCATGGCTCACCCCCGTGAGGTCGTGTCCGTTTCAGGTGTAGCACCACAGGGACCGGCCAGGTTCGGATTTTCGGAGCCAGAACCGGAGCCGGAGCCGTAACCCGGAGCCGGAGCCGGGAGACAGGGCCCGCGCCCCATCTCCCGGCTCCTGTCATGCGTCAGGACGTGGACAGCTCCGTGCGGACCGCCCGGGCCGCGGCGACCAGGTTCTCCAGGGACGCTCGGGTCTCGGGCCAGGCGCGGGTCTTCAGGCCGCAGTCGGGGTTGACCCAGAGCCGGTCGGCGGGGATGGCCTCAAGTCCCTTGCGCAGCAGGGCCGCCGCCTCGTCGGTGCTCGGCACGCGGGGCGAGTGGATGTCGTACACACCGGGCCCTGCCTCGCGCGGATAGCCGTGTCCGGCCAGTTCCCGGGCGACCTGCATGTGTGAGCGTGCCGCCTCCAGGCTGATGACGTCGGCGTCGAGGTCGTCGATGGCCTGGACGATGTCACCGAACTCGGCGTAGCACATGTGGGTGTGGACCTGGGTGTCCGGGCGTACGCCACCGGTGCTGAGGCGGAACGCCTCGGTGGCCCACGCCAGATACGCCGGATGGTCCGCGGCGCGCAGCGGCAGCGTTTCGCGCAGGGCGGGTTCGTCGACCTGGATGACCGAAGTCCCGGCGGCCTCAAGGTCGTTCACCTCGTCGCGCAGGGCGAGGGCGACCTGCCGGGCGGTGTCGCCGAGGGGCTGGTCGTCGCGGACGAAGGACCAGGCGAGCATGGTGACCGGACCGGTCAGCATGCCCTTGACCGGCTTGGCGGTGAGCGACTTGGCGTACGTCGTCCAGCGCACCGTCATGGGCTCGGGGCGGGAGATGTCACCGGCCAGGATCGGCGGGCGGACGTAACGGGTGCCGTAGGACTGGACCCAGCCGTGCTGGGTGGCAAGGTATCCGGTGAGCTGCTCGGCGAAGTACTGGACCATGTCGTTGCGTTCGGGCTCGCCGTGCACGAGCACGTCCAGGCCGGTCTTCTCCTGGAACGAGATCACCTCGCCGATCTCGGCCCTGATGCGCTCCTCGTACCCGGCGCTGTCGATCCGCCCGGCGCGCAGGTCGGCCCGTGCGGTGCGCAGCTCCGTGGTCTGGGGGAACGAGCCGATGGTGGTGGTCGGCAGCACCGGCAGGCCCAGGCGGGCGCGCTGGGCCGAGGCCCGCTCCGCGTACGGCTCCGGGCGGCGGGCGTCGGCCTCCGTCACGGCGGCGGCCCGGGCCCGTACGGCGGGGTCGCGGGTGATCGCCGAGCCGGCGCGGGACGCCAGGTCGGCCCGGTTGGCGGCGAGTTCGGCGGCGATCGTGCCGGTGCCGCCCGCGAGGCCCTTGGCGAGGGTGACGATCTCCGCGGTCTTCTGCCGGGCGAAGGCGAGCCAGCGGCGGATCTGCGGTTCGATGTCTCGTTCGGCGGCGGTGTCGAGGGGGACGTGGAGGAGGGAGCAGGAGGCGGCCACGTCGACCCGGTCGGCCAGCCCCAGAAGGGTGCCGAGCGTGGTGAGCGACTTGCCCAGGTCGTTGACCCAGATGTTGCGGCCGTCGACGACTCCGGCGATCAGCCGCTTGCCGGGCAGTCCGCCCACGGCGGCGAGCGCGTCCAGGTTGGCGGCGGCCGACTCGGTGAAGTCCAGCGCCAGCCCTTCCACCGGGGCCTTGGCCAGCACCGGCAGGGCGTCCCCGAGCCGGTCGAAGTAGGACGCGACCAGCAGCTTCGGCCGGTCGGTCAGCGCGCCGAGATCTCGGTAGGCGCGGGTGGTGGCGTTCAGTTCGGCGGGTGTGCGGTCCTGCACCAGAGCCGGTTCGTCGAGCTGGACCCACTCTGCGCCCGCGGCGCGAAGATCGGCGAGGACCTCGGCGTACACGGGCAGCAGGCGGTCGATGAGGGTGAGCGGGTCGAAGTCGGCGGACACGCCCGGCGCGGGCTTGGCGAGCAGGAGGTAGGTGACCGGTCCGACGAGGACGGGCCGTACGGCGAGGCCGAGTGCGAGGGCTTCCTTCAGCTCCGAGACCTGCTTGGTGGAGTCGGCAGTGAAGACGGTGTCCGGGCCCAACTCGGGCACCAGGTAGTGGTAGTTCGTGTCGAACCACTTGGTCATCTCCAGCGGTGCCACGTCCTGGGTGCCGCGTGCCATGGCGAAGTAGCCGTCCAGGGCGTCGGCCTCGACGGCGGCGCGGTGGCGTTCGGGGATCGCGCCGACCATGACACCGGCGTCCGGGACGTGGTCGTAGTACGAGAAGTCACCGGTGGGGACCTCGTGGATGCCGGCCCCGGCCAGCTGCCGCCAGTTCGTCCGGCGCAGTTCTGCGGTGACGGTCCGGAGGGTGTCGGCGTCGACACGACCCTTCCAGTAGCCCTCGATCGCCTTCTTCAGTTCCCGGTTCTGTCCCTGGCGGGGGTAGCCGTACACGGTGGCCCGTGCTGCCGCGGCTGCGGACTGCGCTGTCACGGAAATCTCCTTCGCGAGACATCTCCCTGGGATCCCGGGACGGGACGCGAACGCGAAGGGGTGACGGACCGGGCGGAAACCGAGCCGCGCGCAGAGCGCGGTCTTCCGCCGGATCAAGTACGCCGACCCGCCCACGAGGTCACCGGGATCTCCGCGCACGAATGGTTCGCGCACGGGCAGTTGGCAGGTCTTCGGACTCGCGGGCACGTCCTCCCTGCGGAGGACACCTACTGGCCGTCGCTTCCCAGACCCGATCGGGCCCAGTGCGTGTGACGGCGGTCGTTCCCACTCACCGCTGCGGGGCAGTCCCGGATTCCCACCGGGTTCCCTCTTGCGACGCATCCCGCCTGGCGGACGGGGCGAACCAGCTGCACCGGCCACCCTAAGGGGCGGAGCCCGGTCATGGAAAACTTTTCAGTGCATGGAGAAGCCGCCGTCCAGAATCCGGAAGGTCAGCAGGAGCGTGCCGAAACAGCCAAGCGAAGGCCGGGAAGCGCCACACCAGTGCACTGCAGACGTCTCCGCATCCCACTTTTGCCCGCCGTCGGTCGTCGCACCCCAGCATCTGTTCCCGTGCACCGGTCCTGCGTTGCCTGATCTTCCTCGCGGCCCAGCCGTCCCACACCTCATCCGTTGCGGGGCTCTGAGGCCTTCGGGACCGTCAGCGCAGAGCGACCTTCGCTCTCTTGGCAATCAGGTGAGGCAAAGGCACCACAGACACGTCGCAAACGATGAAGTATGGCGGTCCGGTCGCGATCGAAACGAGTTCGATCTGCGATCGACCACCAGGCAAGTAGTGACACACACCGGACACCAAAAGATGCCATTGACTAAGGGCTGTCCCGTAAACGATCTCCGTGGGCGGGACTCGGTTCAGGCACCCATCTTCGTCGGAGGCTCTGCTCGTGCTGCTCAGGCCCGGGCGGGGAAGTCCGGATGGCCGGCGTAGGGCGAAGCAAGGTCGCGCAAGTCGTGGCAGGGCCAGGGGTCGCGGGCGTGGCGGGCCAGGATGCGCCGCTTGGCCTCGATCTCTCGCAAGATGCGGGCCGGGTCGTGGAGAGCCACGTGCTGAGCAATCGTGGGGTGGAAGCCGGAGAGGTCAACCTGACAGAAGTCGACGGTGTGTCCATGGGCAGACCACTCACCGCATCCGTCACCGTCGCATCGCCGGGCCAAGTCGGCCTCCTCATCCAGTCGCGCCTCAAGGAAACTCACCAGCTCTTCAGTCATAGGGGCATTCTCGCGTTGCACTGGGCACCGTGAAACGATCCTGCGGTGGCTGGTGTGATCACGACGTCGGAGCCGTTCTGGATAGCCCCGTTCACGGGACTAGTCCCGCGGCAGTTCAAGAAGCTGGTGACAGTTCTGCGGCGCGAGGGTGCGGATGCTGTCCGCAGGGGCTGGCCGTGGAGCCTGGCACTGGAGGACCGGGCACTACTGGTCGCGGCCTACTGGCGCACGAACCTGACTATGCGCCAACTGGCCCTGCTGTTCGGGGTGTCCAAGTCGGCGGCGGACCGGATCATCGATCACCTCGGGCCTATGCTCGTCTTCCAGCCCCGCAAGCGGTTCACAAAGGAAACCGTGCTGATCGTCGACGGCACTCTGGTGCCCACCCGCGATCACACCATCGCCGAGCAGTCCAAGAACTACGGTTACTCAACCAACCACCAGGTCGTCATTGACGCCGACACTCGCCTGATCGTCGTGGTTGGCCAGCCCCTGCCCGGCAACCGCAACGACTGCAAGGCGTGGGAGGAGTCCGGCGCGAAGGCAGCCGTCGGCACGACCATGACCATAGCCGACGGCGGCTATCCAGGCACCTGGCTCGTGATGCCCCACCGACGCCGTAAAGGGGAAGAACTGTCCGACTGGAAACAAGCCCACAACAAATCCCACAAGCGGGTCCGCGCCCGCGTTGAGCACGTCTTCGCCCGTATGAAGAGCTGGAAGATCCTCCGCGACTGCCGCCTCAATGGCGACGACGTCACCCACGCCATGCTCGGCATCGCACGGATGTGATGGAGCCTGACCCGCTTTGTCACCGGGGATCTTCGTTTTCGCTGAGCCTCATGTCACTACGAAGGGGATCAGAGCAGCTGGTCCGGATGTGGCAATGAACAACATCCTTGGCACTGTCAGTCGTGAGCACCGTCGCCATCCCAAGGGCGCGTTGCCCACGTAGCTGGCGAAGTGGTGCTCGGTCGGGAAGCGACTGATGTCGCCGATGTGGCCCAAGACCTTCGCGGCCAGCACGGTGCCCAAGCCTGGCAACGACGTCAGGTTGGTGCGGGAGGGGGCGAGGGCGTCTCGCATCTGGGCCTCGTTGTCCTTGACCTGGCGATCGAGGCGACGCAGGTCGGCCAGCAGATCGCGGGCGATGTCGCGGCGGCAGTTGTCCGTCGCCGTGAGAGGTCGGATGCCCTTCATCAAGGTGGCGGCCGTCCGCCGAGAGCCGGGTCGGGGCGCCGCCAGGCAGCAGGTCCCGCAGGACGGCGTGCAGGCGGTTCGTGGTGCGGGTGCGCTCGTTGACCAGGTCATTGTGTCGCTCGGTCAGCAGTCGGAGGATCGTGGACTGGTCCTCCGCGGTGACCTTGCGCAAGTCGGTTCTGAAAAGGGCGACTTGAGCGACGTGCAGCGCGTCGGCAGGGTCGGTCTTGCGGTCATCGCCGGTCGACAGGAGACGGGCCCTGGCAGACAGGGCCGAGGGCACATCGACAAGGTCCTCGTCCGCAGTGGCCAGTTGCTGGGCGGGCGTCCGCCCGAGCCCGACGACGCCTTCGACGGCGAAGCGACGCTCGGGCCACTGCTCGCTCCAGCGCATCAGCTGACCGAAGGTTTCGGCGTTGACGACGGACTTCCGCTGGCCAATCTTGTGGCCTGCGGCATCGATCGCGAAGGCGGTGTGAGAGGACTTGTGGGGGTCGATTCCGATGGTGATCACGCGCGTCCTGACCAGGTGCTCGGTGGGGCAGAAGTGTGCGGTGGACACCCTGACTTGAAGGTGCGGTCTCACACGTTCATGCCTCTGTCGAGCCACACCGCGCGGGTGCCGGTCGGCGGTGGCACGCTAATCATGAGTCAGCCCCGCAGGGCGGCATGGGGCAATGCGAGCCCGTGCCGACCGGCACCCTGGACGCTACGGCTGCAGACCGGGCGTCTGGGGTCGATTCAACAAGTCAGGGGCGATGTCTCCATCGACCGGATGCGAGCCCGTCACGACCAGGCGGTCGGGTGGCCGCAGGCCAGCGCGTCGACAACTGCGGAGATGACAGGGGAAGCTGACCCGCCGGGAGAGCCGACGGCCGAGACCTGGTGCCCCGTCTGAGCCATCAACACCCGGCTGCTGGCCTGCACGAACTGAGGTTGGAAAAGGCTCAGCAATGGCAAGTTGTGCATGTCAGGCAGGGCCGCTCACCAGTGAGATCCGTGGCAGTGCCAAAATGGCGACTATGTCAAACTCCTATGCGCAGCCGATCCTGCGAACGACCGACCTATCTGCGGCTTTGCAGGTGGTTGAGCAGCTGTTGAGAATCGCCGACCTGCAGAATCTTGAGGTCGACTTCGAGGCGATCATCTCTTCCAATTGTACCCTTGCGTCGGTGCAGAAGGTGCTGCCAGATGCCGAGTGGTGGACACGAGAGGACGAGAGGGACGGCTCGTCAGCAGATGGAGACGATCCGTCGGCACACCTTCCCATCGTATTGCGCAGCACTGACACGCCGGAGGCCGTGGAGCCGTTCCTGGCCGCAGTGGCGGACAGTCCGGCCACTGTGAGATGGGACTTCAACGCTTGGCCGGAGGCTCCTGAAATCGGTCTGGGCCGGGGTGGGGCCCGTGGTGCCTTTGTGACCCTGTGCGTAAATGTACGCGACCTCGATTTGAAGGAGCCCGCACCAGATCACACGGTCTTTGTCCACGTCAAGCAGATCGAAGCCATGCGTGCACCTTGGCTGGCGGCTCAGGTCGGCCTGCACGTCATCGGGGACCTGGTGATGGCGCCAGACTAGGAAGTTGTCGGCGCCTCGATGTGCCACCGTCGGCATCATCCGATTGTGGCGCATTGAGAGTTCGTGACACGATCATGATCGGTGCCTCTTGAGCTGTCTCGAGCAGATGAGTCTGCAGGCGAGGGAGACTAACGGGTCGTGGAGTTCGGTGCGGCGTTCCTATCGCACGTCGAGCCCGCTTGCACTGGTGGAGGAAGAAGGCCTGCTCGACGACGTAGTGAGGTTTACCCAGCCCTTTGATGTTCGGGGCGCCCTTGCGGGAGATGACCGGCGGGATCCGGCGCTTGCACAGCGCTCGATGGTTGGGGTTGGAGCCGTGGCCCTTGTTCTCAACCAGTGCGTCGGGGTGGCAGCCTGGCCGGTCGGGACAGCCTGCGACGTGCGGGAGGCGGTCGGCGAGGGTGAAGGTCTGGGCGACGTAGCTAACGTGGGCCGCGGCGGTAATGACCTTGAGCGGGGTGCCACGTCCATCGCAGCTCAGATGGTGTTTGCTGCCTGTCTTCCGGCGCTCGACCAGCTATGGACCGGTGTCGGCTCCCCATTCTTCTTCTTCTTCGCGCGGATGTGGGAGCCGTCCACGCACGCCCCGGACCGGTCGAGTTTGCCGGCCGCACTGAATGCAGCGAGCAAGATGCGGTGCAACTGGTCGAAACCCCTCGCCTGCTGCCACCGCTCCGGCCTGCGCCGACAGGTCCACACGGTGTCGAACCCCGCGGCGCCTGGGAGAGCAGTTGCCAGGCTACGTCGTCGTGGAGCACACGCAGGATACCTGCAGACACAGCCGGTCCGCCCCCGGCCGCGGGACTTTCCGGCCAGGGCGACAGCAGCGGCTCAATCAGCGCCCACAAGTCGTCGTTCACGATCGACGGCCAGCCGGGTACTCACTTCTGAACGATCGAATCGCCACATCGGGCACGACCGACCAGGACACTTGCGCAAGATCGCCTTACGAGCTCTGAGGGCCGAGGTAATACTCAGGGACAATGCCGTGACTCTGACACGAAAAGTTGAGTCAGTGCTGGTCAGGCCGTCGCGGTGATGGGTTCGAAGCGGACGGTGAGGCCGATGCGGTTGGCTTCCTTGGGCATGCGGCGCATGGCACGTTCGGGGGCGCGGCGGGTGAAGTAGTCGGTGCCGAGGTCCTGGTAGCGGGTTTTGTTGTGGAGGATGTGCCAGATCGCGACGGCGAGTTTGTGCATCACTACGACCAGGGCCCGTTGCCGGCCGCGGATCCGAGCCTCGTGCTCCCGCCAGTCGTACGAGTCGGCCCACTGGACGATCAGGTCTGCGAGGTGGTCGCCCTGCACGCCGCGCGTCCAGCCGAACCCCTGAGGGAGGGCACCCGACGGTAGGCCCGCAGCCAGGTACGCAAGTCGTCGAGTGCGGCGCGCGCGACGGGGGCGGGGCGGATTCGGGGCGAGTCATCGGCGTGGCCTCATACCTGGAGGCGACCCGAGCGGTTGTCGCGGAGCCTCCGTTTCTGCTGCACGCCTTGCTGGAGAACGTTCGTTCGTTGACCGGGCGACGGTAGCCAGAGGCCAAGTAGGCGGTGGTGCCGCTGTCGGCGACCATCGCGGTGAAGGGGGCAGCGGCCCGTGTGGGCGTAAAAGGTGATCTTGGGGCCACCTTGCCGAACGCTGCACATGACCTGCCGATCAGTACGCGCCGTGACCCCTCAGGTGTTCGTGGAAGGCGACGGCATGGGGGAGTGTCCTGCTGCGTATGTGTGCGCCCTTACCGTGTTGGCGGAGTCACCTGCGCCAAGCCCGTCTGATAGGCAATGACGACCAGTTGGGCGCGGTCGCGGGCACCAAGTTTCGCCATCGCGCGGTAGATGTGGGTGCGGACGGTCAGTGGGCTGAGTGTGAGTGCTTCGGCAATCTCGGTGTTCGACTTCCCCTCGGCGGCCATGGCCATCGTTTCGCGTTCGCGAGCGGTGAGTTCCGCCAGGTGTCCTGGGGATGCGAGCTGGGTCCCTGGGTCGGGTGTCATGAGGAATGTGGCGATGAGGGTGCGGGTGGCAGTTGGGGACAGGAGGGCTTCACCGGACGCCACGGTTCTCACCCCTGCCAGCAGGGTGTCGGTTGTGACGTCTTTGCCCAGGAAGCCGCTGGCTCCCGCGCGCAGTGCCTGGGCGACGTAGTCCTCGGTCTCGAACGTGGTCAGGATCAAGACGCGGGTGGCGGTCAGGTCCGGGTCCGCGCAGATGGCCGACGTGGCGGCGAGGCCGTCCGTGCCCGGCATGCGGATGTCCATGAGAACAATGTCGGGGTGGTGGGTGCGGGCCAGGTCCATCGCCTCCGCACCGTCGGAGGCCTCGCCGACCACCGTCATGTCGTCGCAGGAGTCGATCAGCATGCGGAAGGTGGCCCGCAGCAGGGTCTGGTCGTCGGCGAGCAACACCCTGATGGTCATGCTTCTCCTGCCGGATCGTCTGCGGTCTTCGAGGACGCCTTGGTCGCAGTGGGCCGGAGCGGCAGACTGGTCGCGACTTCGAAACCGCCTCCTGGTCGCGGGCCCGCGCGGAGTTCACCGCCGGCGGTGTGGGCTCGTTCGCGCATGCCCATGATGCCGAAACCCTGGCCCGACACGGCAGCAGCTGCGTCGGTGGTGTCTGACGGCGCGCCGTTGGTGATCGTGATCAGCAAGCGACAGTCCTTGTAGATGAGTTGCACGTCGGCCGAGTTCGCGGCGGCGTGTTTGGTGGCGTTGGTGAGTGCCTCCTGCACGATCCGGAACGCCGTCAGGTCCACTGTGGAGGTGAGCGGACGGACCTCTCCCGTCGTGGTGACCGTGACGGTGAGTCCTGCAGCGGCACATGTAGAAACCAACTGGGGCAGGTGGGCGAGGCCGGGGGAGGGCTCCAGCGGTTCCGAGGCCGGGGTGCTGTCGTGGCGCAGCAGTCCCAGCGTGGTTTTCAGGTCGCGCAGTGCGGAAGACGTGGTGTCGGTCAAGCTGGTGAGGATCTTCTTCGTCCGCTGCGGATCGGTGAGCGCGAAATGGGCTGCTGTGCCTGCCTGGGCGTTGGCGAGGGCCAGGTGGTGGGCGACGACGTCGTGCAGTTCGCGGGCGATGCGCATGCGCTCCTCGGTGGCCCGCAGCCGCGCCTCCTCCTCCCGGGTCCGCTCGGCGTGTTCGGCGCGCGCCCGTACGGACGCCACGTAGGCGCGCCGCAGTCTGGTCATGCTGCCGGCGGCGAGCGGCAGCAACAGCCAGAAGCAGTAGCCGATAGACCGTGGCACGGGGGAGGAAGGGTACGTGGGGTCGAAGACCGCTGACGTGGTCATCAGAGCTGCTGCCGTGGTGAGGCTGTAGAAGCGCGCGGTCCTGAGTCCGGTGTGTGTGGTCAACCAGTACAGCGCCGCCATGACGGGAGCCAGCAGCAGAGGGGTCAGTACGTACTCCAGCGCGGTGACGGCCACGATGCACACCGCGTTGACGACAGTGACGGTCCGCGGACGGCTTCGGTGTGCGAACAGCGCGAGACATGAGGCCCCCATGACGACCAGGACGGTGGCATCACGCTGGGGCGGGGCGGCGCCGGGCCTGGTGAGACCACTGCCCACGACCGCGCAGGCCATCAGCACCAGCACGATGACCGCGTCGACGACGCGGGGATGGCGGTCGGCGTACTGCTCGAAACGGTCGGTGTAACCCTCAGGGCCGGTTCTCATACCATTCTCCGGTCGCTGCTCTGCATACGTCGCTGTCTCCCACGGATGGCCCCCGGGGCCGCCCCGTTTCATCCAATACAGGGAGGCCCCGGCAGTAAAGAAGCAGTGGTGTCAGGTGCGGGACACCTCCCGTGCGGCCGTCGACCCGATGGACTGCGGGTCCCCCACGCCGGACCGCCGGTCGAGCGCCTGGCCCTCGACGTCGACGCGGGGCAGCAGCCGGTCGAGCCAGCCCGGCAGCCACCAGGCCTTGTGGCCGAGCAGGGCCAGGACCGCGGGCACGATCGCCATCCGGACGACGAAGGCGTCGAAGAGGACGGCGGAGGCCAGCCCGAAGCCGATCATCTTGATCATGGAGTCGCTCTCGCCGATGAATCCGGCGAACACCGCGATCATGATCAGCGCGGCGGCCACGACGACCCGGGCGCTGTGCCGGAACCCACTGGTCACCGCCTGGTCGGGCGATTCCCCGTGGACGTACGCCTCGCGCATCCGGGAGACCAGGAAGACCTCGTAGTCCATGGCCAGGCCGAAGACGATGCCCACCAGGAAGATCGGCATCAGGCTCATGACCGGCCCGGTGTGCTCCGCTCCCGCCAGTGCGGCGCCGTGGCCCTGTTGGAAGACCAGGACGACCGCACCCAGGGAGGCCAGGACCGACAGCAGGTATCCGAGGGCCGCCTTCAGCGGGACGAGCAGGGACCGGAAGACGAGCAGCAGCAGTACGACCGCGAGGCCCAAAACGACGATCAGGTAAGGGACCAGGGCCGACCGCACCTTCTCGGCGATGTCGATGTCGAGGGCGGTGGTGCCGGTGACGGCGAAGGTCGCCCCGGTCCGGGACTCGATCGTGGGCCGGTCGTCCCGGATGGACGCGACCAGCCTCTTGGTCTTCTCGTCGGTCGGCGCTGTGGATGGCACGGCCTGGAAGACGGCCGTGTCCCCCGTCGCGTCGAAGCGGGGCGAAGAGACGGAGACGACCCCCTTGGTGTCACCGATCCGCTGTGCGACGGACCGGACGGCGCTTTTCGCGCCGGTGGAGTTCCGTGCGTCCACGACGATGGTCAGAGGTCCGTTGAAGCCGGGCCCGAAGGCTTCGGCCAGCGCATCGTACGCCCGGCGCTCGGTGGTGGAGGCCGGTTTGGCTTCGTCCCCGGGATTGCCGAGCCGCAGGTCCATGGCCGGCAGGGCGAGAGCACCCAACCCCGTCACACCCAGCAGCAGTACGGGCAGCGGACGCCGCAGCACGAAGCGCGCCCAGCGGGTGCCCCAGTTGTTCCGGGTGCTCTGCTCCCCGATCCGTCCGCCCTTGCGGTCCCGCCGGGTGAGCACGGCGTTGGGCCAGAAGCCGAGCAGCGCCGGGACCAGTGTCAGGGCGATCAGCACGGCGACGGTGACCGCGCCGGCCGCGGCCAGGCCCATCTTGGTGAGCATCGGGACACCGACCACCGCGAGTCCGGCCAGCGCGATGACCACGGTCGACCCGGCGAACACCACCGCGGACCCGGCCGTGCCGGCCGCGAACCCCACCGCCTCCTCGGGCGTACGGCCCCGGGCTCGCTCCTCGCGGTAACGGGAGACCACGAACAGGGCGTAGTCGATGCCGACCGTGAGACCCAGCATCATCGCCAGGATGCTCGTCGTCGCGGACAGGTCCAGCGCATGGGCCAGGGCCAGGATCGCGGCGAGGCTGACTCCGACTCCGATCAGAGCGGTCAGCAGCGGCAGCCCGGCCGCAGCGAGCGAGCCGAAGGTGGCCAGCAGGACGACGGCGGCCAGCACGACACCGATCAGCTCGGCCGCACCGCCCGGACCGCCGCCCGCGTCCAGGGCCTTTCCGCCGGCCTCGACGGTCAGCCCGTCGTCCCGGGCGCCTTGAACGGCCTCCTCCAGCCGGTTCCTGCTGGCATCGGTGAGCTCCTTGGCCCCGACCTCGTAGGTGACGGTCGCATACGCGGTCCGGCCGTACTTGCTCAGCGTCTTCGAGCGGAACGGGTCGGAGACGCTCGCGACCTGCGTGCCGCCGGCGAGGGAGGCCATGGTCTTCTCGACGGCCTGTCTGTTCCCAGGATCGGTGATCTGCTCGCCGGGCGGCGCGACGAAGACGATCCGGGCGGTCGCACCGTCGGCAGCGGCACCGGGGAAACTCCGTTCCATCAGATCGAACGCCTTCTGGGACTCGATACCTGGCATGGAGAGCCCTTTGTCGGACGCCTCCGGAGCCTTGAGTGCACCAAGTCCGGTCAGCGCCAGGACGGCCGCCCAGATCAGAGTGACGTACCAGCGTCGTCGAAAGGCCAGACGGCCAACTTGGTGAAGGAATACGGCCACGACAGGAGGTCCCCCCGGTAGGTGCTGGTCGGTCCGCCCAGCCTCTCCGGATGCGGGCCATCCTGTCGTCGTACGCCTGCTGGCAGTTACCGCTACTGAGAACGTAGTAGGCACCTGCCGAGCGGCACGAAAGCAGGCGAGGAAGCCACGCTGCTTGTGAGCGCTTACCGTGCTGCGGGGCGCAGCTACGAGCTTCGCCCGACGCCGACGCAGAGTCTCAGGATCCGCTCCGACTGCGGTGGCCGGGTGTGCTGAGCATGGCCCAGTGATGGTCCTTGCCGGCGTCGATGCCCACCCAGACCCGCTCATGACGTTCCGTCACCCTCGTCGCTCCGTTCCCAAGGAAGCAGCACCTACGCTCCGGCTGCTGATTGAGAACTGCGGTTATCGCTGGTTAAGGGCTTTGCGGCGGAGTGTTCCCGGACCGGAATACTGATCGTCACCTGTGAGGGCGAGCGACGCTGCAAGCTCCGTCCGTCTCAGCGCGCGATGGTGGCAATGGTGTACCTGCGCGAGCACACCACACTCGCGAAGATCGCCGCCGGGTTCGGGATCAGCGAGTCCACGGCCCACGCCTACACCGGCGCGGTTGTCGGCCTGCTCGCCGAACGTGCACCGGGTCTGCTGAAACTGCCGCGCGAGCACGAACCCCGGTTCGTCCTGCTGGACGGCACCCTCGCCGAGTGCGACCGGGTCGGCGACGGCCGCGCCGACTACTCCCGCAAACACCGGCGCCACGGTGTGAACGTGCAGGTCGTCACCGAACCCGGCGGCCGGTCGCTGTGGCTCTGCCCCGCCCAGTCAGGCCACACCCACGACCTGACCGCTGCCCGCACCCACCGGATCATCCGGATCTGCGAGCGCCAGGGCGTCCCCATACCGGCCGGTCTCGCCTACCAGGGCGCCGGCCCGTGCCTGACCACCGGCATCGATCGCAGGCCCCTGCAGGAACTCACCCCACGGAAAAGTCCGCAACCAGGCGCTGGCCGCAGCGCGAGCGCCCGTCCAACGAGGTGTCGCGAGGCTCAAGTCCTGGCGGATCTTTCGCAGGTCCCGATGCAGCCCCAACCGCATGACGTCAATCACCAAGGCTGTCCTCACGCTAGAGCGGCAACGCTGAAGAAGCGCGAAGACTCCGCGAGTGCCCTCTGGCCAAGGGCTCCCCGAGCGCCAACTCCTTACGAATCTGCCAATTGTGACTCGCTGGAGCGGGTCGAACCCGGATCCTTCAGCCCCCACCGCGCCACCGCCTGCCAACTCGACTTCAGACAGAGACCCACGGCTGCGCGGGCCTGGGCCTGGCCCGCAGGGCGGGTTGCTGAGATTCCGCCCGTTCGGAAGGTGTCCTACGGGAAGAGTGTCTGCAGGGCCGTCGCCGGGCCGGGAACTGAGAGACAAGGTACGCGCGGCCTCATGACGGAGCGATTGTTCGCAGCTACGGGATGCGGCAGTTCATTCCCCGGCAGGACGGCCAAGCCGTCTATCAACTGCCGTCCTACGCACCCGGCCCTCATCAACGGCTCCATGAGCTCAAGGCCAGTGGATGTCATCGCTCCAGGGGAATAGCAATTCGACCCAGGTAGCGAGGATTCTCCACCTCATCCAGCATAGCTGCGGCCACGTTTTCACGGCTGATACGGGCAGGGAAAAAACGCTTGGGCGCCTCGTCGAGAGCAACGGTTTTCCGGGACGGATTGAGCGGTTTATTGGATAATGGGCCGGCATGGAATACAGTACCGCCAGCTTTAAGTACGAGTCCATCTGCGGCGACCTTATCCGCCAGCTCGGCGCCAAGTCCTTTGAGTATGATTCGAGTAGATAGACCCGCAGCTTGCGCTGACGCGCCGGTTCCGTAGGAGCCGAGCCAGATTATACGGTTCGGGCGCGCTGCAATTACGGCCCTGGCGCCTAAAACCAGGACCCCCGACTTCTTTTCCCTCCTGACCCAACCGAGAGCAGATAGCACATTCTCGCTACCTTGCAGAGCATCGGAAATTGCGTCGCCGTCGAAAACATCCGCAGTGACGCGTTTCAGCCGCGGCGAGTTTGGGACAGTGATGCGCTTCGGGGAGCGGGCTATGGCGGTGACGGTGTGCCCACGTTCCAGAGCCTGCCTCGTCAAGGAGAGGCCAGTAGTACCTGATGCCGCAAGAATTGTGAGGTGCATTACATATCCTTAGAGGGCCGATTCAGTGGCGATGTGAAAAGCGGGTCCGGAGCAGTGGAATTTCTGTCGGCCACGGGCTGTCTAGGAAATCTTTCATTCCAAATTTCAGGGCGGCCCACTTGGTCAAGGGATATAGCCACGGCAGGAGGCCCCTCGGCTAGCGCTGGTCGGTCCGCCCAGCCTCTCCGGACGCGGGCCATCCTGTCGTCGTACTCCTGCAGGCAGTTACAGCTGCTGAAAATGTAGTAGGCACTTGCCGTACGCCGAGCTGACGGCCCGTTCGGTGCCCACCTACGTGCGGGCGGCTCGTGACGGGAGGTGACCGAGGACTGCTGAAGGATGTGGCGGACGGGCCGAGCATGCCGGGGACCCACCCCGCCCGAGGCGCACTCCGCCGCACGAAGCCGCCGGTACGGCCGGGGCGCGGTGCCGCACGGCGCGCGTCGTGCTCACACAGCTTCGACTCGCGCCCGAGCGCCGGACCCCTGTCCGAGGGGTGGAGACAGCAGTGGGAAACTGGCGGGTGCAGATGTTTGCTCTCGTCGCCGATCTTCGCCACTTCCTCCACGAGAATTGCAGCGATCATGGCTGACCTGCCGACGAATGAGCGGCTCTACCTCTGGGGCGGAACTTGTTCCAGCAACAGCAGGAACCTGTCGTTTAACGACCTCGTGCACGGTAGGCCGTGGCTCGGTGGCCGGGTGGCTCGTTGGGCTCTGCATGATGGGGGCTGGGGCGCGAGAGTTGATCGTGGCGGAGTACAGGATCACCGGGCTGTCGCCGGTTGGGATCGCTGAACTCATCGCCGAGATAGGGCCGTTGTGGCACGAACGGCGTCAGGCACGCCTGACGGCACGGCCGCGGCAACGGGCGGTAGGAGCGGGGGCGAAGCACCAGTTCGTCTTCGTCGACCGGCTGCTGGCCACGCTGGTGAGTCTGCGCCATGGAACCACGCATGACGTGCTGGCCTGCTGGTTCGGCGTGGAGCGCTCCACCATCACCCGCGCCATCGGCGAGGTGCACCCCCTGCTGGCGCAGCGGGGGTGCACCATCGCACCGGACGTCCGGCTGCGTACTCTCGCCGAGGTCATCGAGTACCTGGGCGTCGATGGTCGGACCGGCATCATCGACGGCACGGAGATCCGCGTGCGACGCCCAGCTGCAGGCCGCAAGGACCGCGACAAGTTCGTCTCCGGAAAGACCAAGCAGAACGCCGTGAAGTCCATGGTCCTCACGGACGCCGAGGGGCGCATGCTGTTCTGCAGCCCGGTTCGGCCAGGCAGTTGCGCTGACATCACCCAGGCCCGGGAGCTGGGCCTGGTCCAGCTCCCGGGCCGGCGGCCCGTTCATGGAGATCCTCGCGGATGTCGGCTACCAGGGCATGGGAGCGCAGACCGGCGGCCGGGTGGTGACACCGCCGCATCGCAAGTTCAAGAAGAACGCACCTGTCTGGTACGAGGAGCGGCACGAGCGGCAGCGCAGGGCGCACTCCTCACGGCGCATCCGTGTCGAGCACGGCATCGCGCACCTCAAGAACTGGCGGGCCCTGACCCGGCACCTTGGCCGACGCGAGCACATGAGTCACATCGTCCAAGCCGTCGCCGGACTCCTCTCACATCAGCAGACCGCCGTCCTCGACCGCAGCCTTCGAGTCTGAACACCGACCACGCCACACATCTCGACGCGCCACGGCCTACCGTGCACGAGCTCGTTAGGCACAGTTCCCTGATGACGGATCACAAATAGCTCCCGCGCTTGGCGGACCTTCCGCCATTTCGTGACCGCCAAGTGGATCGATGACATCTTTACCCATTTCGAGGAACCCATCTCCAAAACCAAAGCTACGGACGTAACTATTAGCTTGAGCGAAAGGCATAGCAGAGCCCACGACACCGAAAATGCGGCCACGAATCCTAGGGCTGACGCGCGTGGCGTTCGCCGTTCCTGTTACCGAGTTGAACACTCTGCCCGTATCGAACCCTTCCCCGTGAAGCACACGTACACGTGGATCATTGGAATAGTGGTTAGCTATCAACTTAGCTTGAGCTTCATCCGCCGCCATGTAGACCACATTATTCGTCTGCATCTTACCCTTGTTGTCCGATTTGGGGCGCATTTTTCTGTCGATTTCTCTAGTGATTTCTGAAATTGACTTCTTCGGATCACTGGTGCCGGTCGCATCAAAGTCGATCACGTCGACTATCTTTCCATTCTCATATGTGACCTTGATGAAGTCGGACGTAGTTCCATTGAGGCGCAGCTTTCCATCCTTATCCGTGAATGTACCTTTTTCGACGATTCTCCCTTCTTCGTCTTGCACCTTGTAAATCTCGCCGGTCTTTTTGTTGGAATCCCCATACAGGAGTCCCGCCAGGCGGAGATCATCGTTAAGCATTTTGAGAACACGGGTAGCATTGGTATTGTCCGGCGTTTCGCCCAGGACATGCCCGATTCCGTATTCGTCGTAGATTACCTGCTTGTCGCCAACGGTCTTCTCGATCAGCTTGGGTTTGGACTTTCCGAAACCGCCCCCTCCATCGATGGGAGCAAGGATCAAGCCGGTCGGGTCGCTGTTGCTGACCGGGCTGTTGTTGCTGTATGCGTACCCGTTCATTTGCAGCGGATCGGTGATGTCGATAACCGGGTCGGCAGAGAGGAACCGGCCTGACGTTTGATCGTATTCGCGGGCTCCGACGTGTGTTAGTCCGGTCGCCGCATCATCAATGCCGACCCCGAGATAGCCCCGCTTGTTGGGCCAACTAGCCGGCTTGGTTCCACGGAGTTCGCCGTATGGCTTGTGGGCTCGGCGCGTTACGGACTGGGTTTCGGACAGGTCGACCGTGGTATGGGCAGTGCCGAGATGGTCGGCGATCATGACGCTGAGCTTGTGTCCAGTGGCCGCACCGTTTGCCGTGCTGCGTATCACGGTGGGAGCACCGGCCTGGGTGTACGCTCGCGCAGCCTTGATAATCGTTCCGTTGGTGTCCGTGGTCACCTCGGTCTCACCCAGGTACAGGGTAGAGCCCGAATCTGATTTCTCCAGGGTCCGGTTGCCCTCGGCGTCGTATACGTATGCCGTCTTCTTGCCGTCGGCCGTGATTGTGTCGAGCCGGTTCTCCTGGTTCCAGGTCAAGTTCTGCGTGGTGTTGGACAGGTCGCGAATCTCAGTGTTGCCAGCGGCGTCATATGCGTAGGAACTACCGCTGCCGGACGGAGCAGAGCTGATCCAGTCCACAGTGTGCGGCTTTGTAGCGCCGTAGCTGTAGGAGTAGCTGACGTTCTTGGTGGCGTCTGCCAGATCATGCTCCGTCATGGAGGCGCGGTTGCCGAGCCAGTCGAAGGTGAACGACTGGCGGTAGGCGGTGGCTCCTGTGGCCACGGATGTCACGTCGGGAGCGACCGCTGCCAGGGTGGACGCCAGTGACGCGTCTGGGCTGGAAGTGTCGGCTGCCGCGTCGGGTGCGTCCGCTACAGGCCCGCTCGAGTCCTCGTAGTCGGTGCGGTAGCCCCAGGTTGTTCCGTCAGATGCCTTGCAGCCGGTCCCGGTACGATCAGGGATGATCTTGGATGTCCAGGCGTTCAGCAGCTCGCCCATGGCGTCGTATGTGAAGCACTGGTTGTCCCAGGTTTTGCCGGAGACGTCGGACGAGCTGCGGGCGGTGGAGGTGATGGTGCCGGAGGTGTCGTACGAGTAGTAGTTTTCGGTGACACGGTGCGGCGCTGTGGTCTCACGGTCGGCGATCGTGCGCTGGAGACGTCCGGTGTGAGGGTCGACGAAATTGGTGGTCCAGAGTCGGGATGGCTGGGAGCCGGAGACCGTGCGTAGGGCTTCCCCGTAGGGGGAGTACGTGACGTCCGCGGTGTACCAGGCACGGCCGGATGTGGACTCGGCCAGGCCGTCGCTGTTGTAGCGGGTGATGACCTTTTCTGCGCCCAGCCCGCCCACGGCAGGCAGTGTGACCGATTGCGGCTTTCCGGTGACTGGTGTGTACGTGTAGGAGTAAGGGTAAGTGCCTGCGACGCCAGCCGTCATTGTGCTGGCAGGGATGACTGTCTCACGATTCGTGACCCGGTACTCAGTGTCGTAGTTCGTGATTCGATTGATGTAGTCGCCGTTTGTGGTGTGCCGAGTTGCGGCCACAGGCTTACCCAGAGCGCCGGGCAGGTCGTCGTAGGTGAACTCCTTGGCCGGGGTGGCGGTTTCGGAGCCTTCGCGGACCTTGACAACCCGGCCGAGGGCATCGTATTCCGTATATGTCGTCTTCCCGCGGGCGTTGGTCGTCTTGTAGGGCCGGTCGGCGTTGTCGTACCAAGTCTCCGTCTTTCCGGTGTCCGGATCCGTGGTAGATGTCACCCGGCCGCGCGCGTCGTACGTGTAGGACCAGATATTGCCGGCCGGGTCGCTGACCTTGCTGAGGTTGCCGCGATCGTCATACTCATACGAGGTCGAGCGTCCGCTACTGCTGGATGAGTCGTCGCGGCTGTAGTGAAGGATTGAGGTGACCCGGCCGAGGGCGTCCGTGTAGGTCCGGGTCCGGGGAGCGGTCCCGCCAGCTGGATTTATGTAGGTGCTGGTGTCGCTGTAGGTGGTGTATGTGGCGTATCGGTAGTCGCCGTCGAAGTAGGTCGACTGGCGGACTGGCCGCTCCATGCCGTCGTAGCGGGTCTTGGTCCAGCTCGGGATGGAGGTGGTCGTTTTCGGGGTGAAGAGTTCGGAGGCAGGTCCGCCCTTGGCAAGGTATCCGGCTGTCTGCTCGTCAACAAGGCCGTGATCGTTGTATGAGGTATCGGAGACGATCCGGCCCGGCCCGTGTGCGTCCTCTTGTGTTTGGACCTTGCGCATCAGGCCGTCGTAGACCGTGACTTGACTGGTGTAAGTGCCGTCGTCCTTGAGTGTTTTGACCGTCACCGACGCCGGGCGTGTCTGCGCCGAGGTGGCGATCGCATTCTGGTACTCGATCAGGACGTCAGGGGACTTCCCGCCTGAGGTGCGGGACGCGGACCAGCCCTTTACGGAACGGCCGAGAGCGTCGTACTCGGTTCTCGTCATTCGGCCGTTGGGGTCGGTGACCGTGAGCGCCAAGCTGCGGCCGGGGTCGAAAGTAGTGGTGGTGGCGTGCCCCTTGGCGTTGATTGCCTTGAGGGCGGTGACCGGGCCGCCGCTCTCTGGGGTGTACTGGGTCTCGGAGATGCCCTCACCGGGTTTGGCGATGGTGCGCTGGCGCCCCAGTCCGTCGTACGTCATCTCGGTGACTTTCGCATAGGACGTGCCTGCTGCGTCGATCTCGGCTGCTGAGGTGACCAGACCGTCTGTCGGAGATGCCCCGTACGCCTGCTTGTCGTAGTTGAATCGCACTGCGGATTTGAGTTGCTTAGCCGGATCCGCCGCGTCGTAGCCAGCGCAAGACGTGGCTGTGGTCCGGCGTTCCTTGGGCGAGCCGATCACCCACGCCGCCGTATTGTGAACGTATGACGTCTTGCTGCAGGTCTGGTTGGAGAGGGTCTCCCCGCCGGAGCCGTTGGGCTTGACTACCATCGTCTCCACTTGGTTGGGCAGACCGTAGGTGTCATCAAATGAGCTGACAGTTCGCACAGCCTGCCAGCTGGATTCGACTGTCTGAATCTCGTCGGAACGCTTGATGCCGCCGCGGTATGCACGAAGTGGCTCGGTGTCGCCGCCGACCTCGACGTCGCGAGAGCGTGAGGCGGTCTCCTTCGACCAGGGGAAGGTCAGGGTGCGCTTATGGACACGCTTGTCGGAGTTGAAGTACGTGATGCTCTCCGCCGCTTGGCCTGCGTACTGGTTGGCATCGTCGTCCACTAGCGTGTAGGCGCCTGTGGAGTCCTTCACCGCGCCGCCGACCCCCTGGAAGTAACGGGTGACGGAGTACGACTGGGCTTGCGGATCACCCTGCTGAGAGCTCGATTTACTGCCCTTGGTGACTGCTACCTGACGGTAGCCGCGCCAGTCGCTGTAGGTATGCAAGGCAGGGCGGACGAACTCGTCGACGCTCTTTGCCCAGGCGGGATCCGCGTATGTGTACGTGGTGTGGACTGGCCTGCCGTGGGTGGTGACTTTGTCGGTCTCGGTCACAGAGTGGACGACATATTTGTTGAACCAGGACTTCGCGGGCGTCTTCTCGTCACCGTCCGGCGACCATCTGATCGGGTAGCAGGTGCCGTTGTCCTTACCCTCGTCCTCAGCCGGCTCGCTCGCGCAACCACCTTTGTATTCCACCTCGATGTCACCGCCGTGCTCGGTGGCAACGGTGCCGATGCGGGGCCTGGTGAACGCTGGACGCTGGTCGTCCGCACCGCTGGAGACCAGGTTCGGCAACTGGCGGTCCTGAAGACGGGTGCGCAGAGGAGAGGTCGAGCCGACCGAGTACTCGGCAAAGCTGACGCCGTCCTTGTGCTGGAGGGTGCCGGTCGTGTCACCAGGCGCGAAGCCACGGTGAGTGATGGAGTTCAGCCAGAGCCCCGGAGCCGTGTCATACCAGTCTTCGGGGAATGATTGGTGTAGCTCGTAGGTATCCACCTTGCCGAGACCGCTCTGGCCCGCACGGGCGCCCTTCGTCGTTACGGTGTCCAGGCGCATCTGCGTCCAAAAGGACGGGAAGATCGGGCAGAGCTTCGAGTTCGACTTGCAGTTGAGGTTTCCGGGAGTGTCCCACCAGGCACGATATGCTCCTGGGTCGTCCGTCTTGGCGAACTCGGCTGCGGTACAGGCAGCCTCCGATTTAAGGCAGCGCTGCTTCACGCCGAACTCGACTGTCGCCGAGGGCTTGGTCAGGTCGGAGCGCATGCCGTACTCAATGACGGTGGGCATGGCGTAGCGGTCGTACTGCTCGGGGGACTTGAACTTCTTCCTGACAGCGTAGTAGTTCGTCTCCTGCTTCCAGCTGACAACCATGGTGTTGCCGTGGACATCGACTACCTTGTCCAGCCCCCAACGCCAAGCCTGCTTCTTGCCCGAGCCGCAGCGGGAGTCGGCAAAAGCACCCGCATGGCAGGGCTCGCCGGGATGGTTGCCGAATACGGGGACCGTGGAAACCGATGCGGTGTCGGCATGACCTCCGCCGACCTGGTTCAAGCCGTAAAAGTACTTGGTACCGTCCGAAGTGGTGACGATCCAGTACTCGCCGTTGTTGTCTCCGTTGCTGCCGCCGGCCCGGTGCTCGACGCGCGTTCCGTCGTCTTGTTGCGGCCGGTACACCTCGGTGTCGGTCTCTGGATTGCTGCCTGCAGCAGCGTCCCGTACTAGTTCGGTCGTTCTGCCGCCGAGTGACATCACGGCGTTGTATGAAGCCCAGCACAGGTCAGAGGACTTGTCTTTCTTCGCCGTGTTATTGGGTGTGCCGGAGTTCAACTCTTTGCGGTCGTCCTGGCAGTTGCGGTAGCGGCGCTCTATGTGGCCGGGGTCGTAGTCCCAGCCTTCACCAATCCATGATGCTTGGGGTGAGGAGACGGCTGTGCGGCCGTCCACGCTCTGGGAGTTGTAGTCAAGAGCAATGCCCGGGACCGGGCCTGCCGGGGCCGCAGGGATCGCAAGCGGGTACGACCAGGTGAACGCGCCGGAGGAACCGCCTGCCGACCATTTTCCGTTAGAGGCCAGCGGCGTTGCCTTGAATGAGCCGCCTGCTCCGCCACCCGAGTCGATGGCGCCGACGACTGCAGTATCGCCAGCCGCAGCGACTGGGGCAGCCTGGGAGTTAGAAGTGCGATGAGCAGCCTGGACAGCTGACTTACGGTTGGGTGCGGACTTCTCTGACGCCGCGGTAACCGTCCCGTCGGCAGCCGGGTCGACTGTCGCCGTGATCGACTGTGCCTCGTTGTCGTTGGCAGTTTCCAGTTCCTCGTACGCCTGGCAGGCCTCGTCGTCTGGCGTCGTCAGGTAGCACTCGGGGAACTGGACAAAGCGCAGGCGGGAGGCCCAGTCGGCGCCGTAGAGGTTCTTGAATTCGGCGTAGTCGAGCTTGACCGAGACCGGTACGGAGCCGGTCGCCGGAGCCTGAACGGTCAGGACGGCGCCGTCGACGCCCTGGGACACGGGGGCGGTGCGGGCGGCGACGGAAACCTGCCAGGTGCCGGTGGGTGCGGCCTGGTCGGGGGCCTGCCCGAGGCTGACGGGCAGGCCCCCGACCGGGATGAGGTCGACCTGTTGGGCGGCCGTGCCCGTGCGGGATGCTGTCGCGGACGCGCCCGCGTGTGCCGTTGTCGCGGAGGCAGTGGTGCGCGCTGTCGCCGGGGTCGCGTTCGTTGTGGAGCCGAAGGTGACCGTGTCGGCCTGGCCCAGTGGTGGTGTCGCCGTACCAGCGGGTGCTTGTTCCAGGTCCTCGGGGACGTCGACCTTCAGTGTCTCCAGGTCCCGTTCGAAGGCCTCTCCCGACAGGGGTTTGTCCTGGTCGAGTGCCTCAAGGTCCAGCGTTTCGCGGCCCTGTTCCGCGGCGGCGGGGTCGGGCGGCAGCGCGAACGATTGGGCGGGCAGGAGGCCCACCAGTAGGGCTGCCCCGAGGGCGGGGACGAGTGCCGTGCGCAGGCGGCGCACACGGCGGCGCCGGGCAGGCGAAATGCGACCGAACACGGTGGGGTCCCCCCGGACCACTAGGAGCGGGGCCAGGTTCGGACCACGCGTGATGGCGTATCAGATGCGCAGATTCTGTGGCGGCTCTGTGACGTTCCGCTAGATCAATTGTGCGGATGTGATCATCATCACGTTACGTAGTGGAAGGTGGCGGACAGTAGCGACAGGGTGGAACTCTTCTGTCGATCATGATCGCTTTCAGATTTTTATGATCAAACGCATAATTTGGCAATCGCCCTACCAAATAGCCCTGCAAGTAGGGGTATTGCGATGCCGTATGTGCCAGTTCACGGTCACGATGTCCGCGCAACGCAGCGATGGACGACCCGCTCACACGCTCATGAGTACGGACCAGACTGCCGATCGACTCACCCATCTCCTCCGTATGCGAAGGGTGACGAGGGCGCGTTCATAGGTCATCATCGGCGGGCCCGGCAGCGCTCTGTCACGTGCCGGTTCCAAGGGGAGAAGGGGAACTCACCCGATGACGCGTACCAGGACGGGCAGCAGACGCAGCTGGCGCCGTGCACCCGGGGGCCGCACCGCCGCCGCGGTTCTCGCGGCCGCTCTCGCTGCCACCGGCATCGCCTTCGTGAGTGTCAGCCTGGACGATTCCGACTCTCGCGGCAACGCAGACGGCGCCCGGAAGGCGGGGCCGGTCAGCGAAGCGGCGGCCGCTACACGAGCGGCCAGGACCGGCAGGTCCGTCGAGGTCACCGCGCTGCGCACGGCCCGCTCCACCACCTGGGCCCGTCCTGACGGTCTGCTCGCCAAGAAGCTGTACTCCACCCCGGTACGGGCGAAGGTCGGAGGCGAGTGGAAGGACATCGACTACACCCTCCACCGCACCAAGGCCGGCTTCGAGCCCCGGGCCACCAACGTGCGCATGGTGTTCTCGGCCGGCTCCCAGGCACGTGACGACGAGCAGCAGCGCTCCTCCCGCAGCACGGCCCACCGCGTCTCCCTCGTTAAGGGGATCAAGGGCGCTGCGGCAGCCGAGGCTTCGACTCCCCTGGTCACGCTGACCGTTGACGGCTACGACATCCAGCTCACCTGGCCGGGGCCCGTACCCGCACCGGTCATCGACGGTTCGAGGGCGTTGTACCCGGAGATCTTCCCGGGCGCCGACCTGGTCCTGACCGCCGACGACGAGGGCTTCGGGCAGCTTGTCGTTCTCAAGAACCGGCAGGCCGCCGCCGATCCGCGCGCGCAGCAGCTGTCGTACGGCATCACGTCGCCAGACCTGACCTTCCGGCTCGACCCGGTATCCGGGATTGTCGTGGCCGAGAGTGCCTACGGCAACGAGGTGGCGATGTCGCCGACGCCGCTGATGTGGGACAGCAGCGGGGCCCCGGCCGTCACCGACGGCACGGTCGGTGCCACCGCCCAGCCGACCACGCCGGAGAGCCCCGACCCCACCGATCCCGCCACCGACACTCCGAGCGATACTCCGAGCCCCGCCGAGGAGCTCATCGAGACGGACGAGCAGGCCGACGCCAGCCCGGAGACGCTGCCGGCGGCCACCGACGGCCCTGAGCCCACCGTGGCGGAGTCCCCGCTGCCCACCGCGCCGGCCGAGCCGACCCCCGCCCCCTCACCCACCGGATCGTCGGCCACCCTTGGCCTGGCCGGGCTCGACGGCCCCTCGCCCGACTCGCGCGGCGAGCTCGTCGGGACCGACCTGTCCGGGGCGAACTGGCTGATCACCCCAGCCCAGGAGTTCCTCACGGACTCGGCCACCACCTATCCGGTGTTCATCGACCCGTCGGTGAAGAAGCACACCCAGGACTGGACCACCGCCTACAGCCGCCACCCCAACGCCACCTTCTACAACGGCAAGGGCTTCAACAAGGGCGGCACGCACGAGGCCCGCGTCGGCTTCGAGTCCGACACCTGGGGCACCTCCCGCTCGTACTTCAACATCGCCTTCGACAAGGACCTCAAGGGCACGAAGATCACCAAGGCGAAGCTGAAGGTGCTGGAGACGTACTCCTGGTCGTGCAGTGCCCGCTCGATGAGCGTCCACCTCACCGGTGAAGTCAACTCGCACACCAACTGGAAGAACGCCCCCAAGCTGCACGACGGCAACAAATTCGCGACGAAGAGTTTCGCGCACGGCTACAAGTCCGGCTGCCGGGACGCCTACGAGGACTTCGACGTGAAGAAGGCCGCGCAGAAGCTGGCCGACCAGGGCAAAGACATGATTACGTTCGGGATGCGGGCCCGCGACGAGCACTCCCAGTACGCCTGGAAGAAGTTCCGGGCCAACGGACAAGACGACGCACCCGTCCTGACACTTGTCTACAACCGCAAGCCGACCGTCGATTCCAAGTCGCTCGACCTCGGCCCCGAGGGCAAGTGCACCACCACCGAGCCATATGTCCGCATGGGATTGGGCGATCTGACCTTCACCGCCCGCGCGTCCGACAAGGACAACAACCTCGACTACCTCGACTTCGACCTGTGGGCCAAGGGCAAGTGGGACACTACCGGTGACCTGCTGAAGTCCACCGGGAAGGTCTCCGTCGGCGGCGACAAGGACATCGCCCTGCGCACCACGGGCAAGTTCTCCACCAGCACGCTCACCAACAACACCGTCTATTCCTGGCGGGTGCGGGCGGTCGACGACGCCAACTCCACCTCCGGCTACACCCCGGCCAAGACACCCTGCCGGTTCGTCCTGGACACCGTCGCGCCTAAACCGCCCAAGGTCTCCTCCGCCGACTTCCCCAACGCGGACGGCAGTGAGAACGGCTTCGGCAACGACGCCGAGGACGCCACCTGGAGCACCCTGAAGTTCGGCACCGCCGGCTCCTTCACCGTGCGCGCCCTCAACACCGACGTCAAACGCTACGAGTACGGCTTCAACTCCGCCTCCTACACCGGCAGCCTGGCCCGCACGCCGGGAACACCCACCGACGTCAGCGCCGCCATCAACGGCGCCAAACCGCCCACCGCCGGCCCCAACGTGCTCTACGTCAGGACCGTCGACAGCGCGGACAACGTCTCCCAGCCGACGAAGTACTTCTTCTACGTCACCCCCCGCGACCAGGCAGATTCTCCCGGCGACTTCACCGGTGACAAACTAGCCGACCTGATGGCCGTCACCGAGGCCGGCAACCTCTCCCTGTACCCCTCGCAGGCCACCGCGGACAACCTCGCCAAGGGCTCCGGCGACCTGGACTACTCCATGTCCGGCGCCTACCGCGCCAACCCCGACAAGGACCCCAACGGCGACACACTGCCGCCCTTCGTGGCCGCGCCCTCCGGGCACTTCAAGGGCGCACTGATCGCCCACAACGGTGACATCTACGGCGGCGACGGCCTCCAGGACCTCGTCGTGCGCGTCGAAGGCAAACTCTGGGTCTACCCCGGCGACGGTTACGGCGCCGTCAACGTCGACAAACGCCGCGAGATCCTGCTGCCCGACGGCGCCCCCAGCCCCGCCAGTCTCACCCAGATCATCTCCGCCGGGGATGCCACCGGCGACGGACGCACCGACTTCTTCGCCACCGCGGGCGACGAACTGTGGGCCTTCACCGGCTACCACGGAGCAACCATCGACCAGGCAGCCCGCCTGGCCGCCACCACCTGGACCGAACGGGACCTTGTCACCGCCCAGGACATCAGCGGCGACGGCATCACCGACCTCATCTACCGCACCGACGTCACCGAACGCCTCCTGCTGCGCAAGGGAATCGCCGCCAGCGGCGGCGGCGTCAACCTGGACTCCCTCAAATCCGGCGCCGCCTCCTCCGGAGGCGCCGACACCGAGTACGGAGCCGCCGGCTGGTCCAGCACCAGTATTCCCCAGCTCATCGGAACACCCGACGTGAACGGAGACGCCGTCCCCGATATCTGGACCGTACGCTCCGACGGCTCCGTCCGCTTCTACCCCGGCGGCAAAACCGTCCTCACCGGCTCCGGCACCGAGGTCATCGCCCCCGCCAGCTACTGGAAAACTCGCATCGCCATCGGCTGACACCGTGTCGGCTCCGCTTCCCGGTTGCATAGCTGGGAAGCGGAGCAGCAGCCTCACCTGTTCAACTGCAGCAAGGCCTTCAGCGCCGCGCTGTCCGGAGGCAGCCCGTGGGGGCATCAGAGGAACGGTCAGCCTTCACGTACCGCCCGAGGTCGGCGTGTCGGCCACGCCGTGCAAGTGCGGAGTTGCCGTCAGACCGCACCTGCCCATCCTCCTCATTGTCTTCGCCGCGGCCCTGGCGACTATCGGGCTCGCGTTCCTTCTGCCGGACCTGATCGGACGGAGTCCGAAGGCCAAGGACCACGACGGCAGGCACGGCCAGCGCGTCCGGCCCGCCGTCGGAAGTTATGTCCTCCTCGCCGAGGCCAGCGCATACCTCGAGTACGAGTTCGGCGCAGTCCCCGGCAGCATCGGTGTTGTCGTCCGGCATTCGCTGAACGGCATCGACGACACCGGGGTGTTCGTCCGCTGGCTGACGAAGCCGGACGACCTCGTGCACCAGGACCTCGCCGCCTTGGATGCCGCACGCACATACGGCGTGCGCTGTGAGCTGGACGAGCTAGCCTCCGTCGAACACGCGCCAGCCGCCAGGCCCCAGCACAAGCACTGACCAAGAAGCACTGACCACCATGAGATTCCTCAGCCGCATAGGCTTCATCGAGGCCGAAGAGCAGGGCGGGTCCGGCTGGCCCAGGCTCCCGAAGGCTCGATCAACCACTGCCTGGGCGGTGATGTCCCTCGCTTTGGTGCGATGTGCGTGATGAGTGGGGCTGCCGGGGTGTGCGGTGCTCCCGCGAGGGCCCGGGAGGCGATCGGGCCGACACTGACCGTTGGACCATCACCGGTCGGAGGGTGCCGTCGGCTGACGGCGCTTGCCCGGTTCGGCCGAGCCGCCGTTCCCGAGGCTGGCGCGGTGCACGCGGTCCCTCTACCGTGAATCAGCGCCTAGTGGGAAGCGCGGCGGGATCGGGGGAAGCGCGGTGGCAGAGGTATGGGAACTTTCCGAGGCTGTACGGCTTGTCCGGAACGATCTGCTGCGGGCGGCCACTGACGGCGCGGACCAGGACATTCGCTTCGAGGTCGGCCCGATCGGCATGGAGTTCACCGTCGAGTTGCGTCGGGACGCCCGGGCCAAGGTGGGTTTCAGGGTGTGGGTGGTGTCCGCGGACGCCGACGCGGGCGCCTCCCTGGCCCGCACGCACAAGGTGACGTTGACACTGACTCCCCGCCACGCCGACGGCCGCCCGGTGGAGATCTTTGAGGAGGAGGCCCGTCCCGGCGGTGCGTCCGACGGCTCGTTGTTCCGTCCTCCCGGCGGCTGACACCTATGAACAGGCGTCGAGTGGTCGCCGTCCGCGCGTCGGTCGGGAGTGGACGCCCTCGGGTCGGTGTTGCGGCTGATGTTCGGCCAAGTCGAGCGAGTGAAAGGCTAGCGAGTGGGTCCTTGGACGATGTCCTACGTGGTGAGGCGGACAAGCCGCTTGTAGCAGCACAGGGCGGCGGCGAGTCCAAGAAATGCCAGGTAGTTGCGGGGGTTGCGCTCATAGCGAGGGCTGAGGCGGTGGTAGCCGGACAGCCAGGACAGGGTGCGCTCGATGACCCAGCGGCGGCGTCCTAATCGTTCGCTGGACTCGATTCCCTTGCGGGCAATACGCACGCCGATGTGCTTTCCCCACAGCCATCTGCGCAGGTGGGGCAAGTCGTACGCCTTGTCCGCGTGCAGCCGCTGAGCCTTGAAGTACCGGCCGCGGTAGGGGTCGTGTTGCGTTTGGTGGCCCGCGATCATGGGCTTCAGGCCCTCGCTGTCGTGGACGTTGCCGGCCGAGATCCCAACGACGAGGGGCAGCCCGTTCGCATCCGACAAGATGTGCATCTTGGTACCCGGCTTACGCCGGTCCACGGGGCTCGGACCTGTGTGTTCGCCCCCCTTTTTTGCCCGGACGTGGGCGGTGTCGAGGACGACGCGGGTGACGTCGACGAGGCCGGCGTCGTCGAGCCGGTGCAGCACGGCCTGGTGCAGCCGGCCCCAGACACCGGCTCTCGACCAGATCAAGAACCGGCGGTGCGCGGTGGACTTCGATATGCCGAAGCGCGGCGGCAAGGCCCGCCAGGCGCAACCACTGACTAGCACATAGATGATGGCCGCAAACAGCGTCTCATCAGGTGTGTCCGGCGTCCCGCCGCCCTGCGGTCGCACCCTCGAAGGTGGGATCAGCGGCTCCGCGATCTCCCACAATCCATCCGGAACGATCCAACTCCAAGTTCCCCGCCCCATACCGGATTTTATGTCCGCCTCACCACGTAGGACATCGTCTTAAGGGGCGGAGCCCGGTCATGGAAAACTTTTTCGGTGCACTCAGCAGTGCACGGTTCAGTGCACGGAAAAGCCGCCGTCGATGTGGACCGACTGCCCGGTGACGTACGCCGAGGCGGCGCTCGCCAGGAAGACCGCCGCGCCCGCGAAGTCGTCGGGCAGGCCGTTGCGGCCGACCATCGTGCGCGCCGCCAGGGCCGTCACCTTCTCCGGATCGGAGGACAGGCGCCGGTTCAGCGGTGTCATCACGAAGCCCGGGACCAGCGTGTTCACGGTGACTCCGGACGGCGACCAGGCCTCCGCCTGCGAGCGGGCCAGCGACTCCAGCGCGCCCTTGGAGACCCCGTACGCGCCACTCTGGACGAAGGCGCGGTGAGCCTGCTGCGAGGTGATGTGGATGATCCGCCCGAAGCCCCGCTCGGCCATGACCGGGCCGAAACGCCGGCCCAGCAGGAAGGGCGCGTCCAGGTTGAGGGCCATGGTGGTGTCCCAGACCTCGTCGCTCAGCTCACTCATCGGGGGCCGCAGGTTGATCCCGGCACAGTTGACGAGGATGTCGGGCTCGCCGAAGGCCTCGACCGCCCGCTCGGCGGCCCCGCGTACGCCCTCACGGGTACCGAGGTCCGCGCCGACCCAGGCCGCGCGGCAGCCGAGCGCACTCAACTCCTCGACCGTCGCGGTCAGTTCCGCCTCCTTGCGGGCCACCACGACGACGCTCGCCCCGGCGCGGGCCAGGGCCTCGGCGATGCCGCGCCCGATGCCGGAGCTGCCACCGGTCACCAGGGCGACCCGGCCTTCCAGGGAGAACAGTTGTGAGAGGTAGCGCTGCGAGTCCATGGCGGCACCCTAGAAGGGCACCCCCGGGACCGGACCGGCGGGGGTGCGATTCAGTCATGCGGCGAATGCGCCCAGGTCAGGGGCTTGGCACGCGGGAGCCGGGTGTACGTGTCCCGGGGGGTCGCCCAGCCTGGGCCGCTCAGCCCAGAACCAGCGGCAGCCGTTCGGCGAGAGCGCCCAGTGCGGCCCTCTCCGCTTCGGTCGGTGTCCGCCGTCCGGTGCCGACCAGCAGGGCGGTCCTGTCGGAGAACGAGGCGGGGAACGGGGTCCCGGCGATGCTCTCCAGCGACGCGCGGGCGGCGGCCAGGGTCTCGGCGGGCGGCTCGGTGGTCGACGGCAGGCGCGCGATCAGGTCGAGGTGGTGCAAGGTCGCTTCGAGGACGTACACGGACAGGTACTCGCCCACGGTCAGTACCTCGTCGCGGGTGCTGACGAGGGCGCCGGGATCGGCGAGTCCGGCGGCGCGGCCCGCGGCGGAACCGACGTCGTCGAAGTGGAACTTGAGCAACTTCGGCTCGCCGTAGGCGGCGGCCAGCCGGGGGATCAGCGCTTCCAGCGGATCCTCGCCGGCCGGGGTCTCGGCGAGGTGCCAGTAGGTGACCGCGTCCACGGTCGGTTCGGTGTCGGCGGGTGTGACGAGGGTGATCAGGACGTCCTGGGCGTCGATGACCAGGTGGCACACAAGATCCCGCACGAGCCACCCCGTGCAGCCGGACGGCTGCTCGAAGTCCTCGTCCGGAACCTCGGCGACCGCCGTGCACAACGCGGTCCAGGCGAGCGAGAAGAGATTCACCGCGGCACGGTAATGCCGGACCGCGGCGCCGGACAAGCGGGTACGGACCGCCGGCTCACGTACGGGGCCGCCGACCGGGGCAGCGGACGACCTCGACCCGGAGGAGGCCAGGAGCGGGTCACCGGTGGCTCAGCACGTTGACCACCCGCCCGTTGGGGTCGCGGACGAAGAAGCGGCGTACTCCCCACTCCTCGGCCTGCAAGGGGTGCACGATCTCCGCGCCGCTCGCGAGCACCGCCGCGTAGGCGGCGTCCACGTCGTCGACCTCGACGCTCATGTCGGGCACGACCGGCGCCGTCCTGTCCTGACTCATGAAGGTGACCTGAGCGGTGGGGTTGGCGGGAGAGGCCAGCGTCATGACCCAGCCGAGGTTCATGACCTCCTCGAACCCCAGGAGCCCGTAGAAGTCCCGGCTCTCCTCCATGGCCTCCGAGCGGATGTCGGGCATGACCCGGCGGACGGACATGGTCGCCTCCTGGTGACCGGCGGGCGCGGACGTGTCTCCCATTCTCTCCCGTGGGCCGCTCCCGCGCCCGGGTGGTGGCGGCCGGTGTCAGGTGCTCGTGAGGACGACCAGTCGCTGGGTCGCCCGGGTCATCGCGACATAGCGGTCGACCGCTCCTTCGACACCCGTGCCGTACGTCTGCGGGTCGACGAGGACGACCAGGTCGAACTCCAGGCCCTTCGACAGCTCCGGGGTCAGCGACCGGACGCGGGGCGTCGCCCGGAACGTCGGATCGCCGATGACGCAGGCGATCCCGTCGGTGTGCGCGGCGAGCCAGGTGTCGAGCACGGAGTCCCGCTCCGCGACGGAACCGTGGACGACGGGGACGCCCGTGCTGCGGACGGACGTCGGCACGTTGGCGTCCGGGAGCGCGGCCCTGATGACCGGCGCGGCTTCCGCCATGACCTCTTCGGGGGTCCGGTAGTTGATGCTCAGGGAGGCCACGTCGATGCGGTCGAGCCCGATCCGCTCCAGCCGCTCCCGCCACGACTCGGTGAACCCGTGCCTGGCCTGGGCGCGGTCCCCGACGATGGTGAAGCTCCGGGACGGGCAGCGCAGCAGCAGCATCTGCCACTGCGCGTCGGTCAGTTCCTGTGCCTCGTCCACGACGACGTGCGCGAAGGGCCCGGCGAGCAGGTCCGGTTCGGCGGTGGGCAGTTCGGACTCGTCGACCATGCTGACCTTGGCGTCCTCGCCGCGCAGCATCGTCACCAGGCCCTCGCCGTCGTCGCCGTCGGCGCCCGAGTCGGCCGCGGCCTCGATCAGGTTGTCGACGACCTGGGTCATGCGCTCGCGCTGGGCGGCGAGAACGGCCTCGTGCCGGCGCCCCCGCCGGGCCGCCTCGGGGTCGCCGAGCCGCTGCCGTGCCGCGTCCAGGATCGGCAGGTCGGACACCGTCCACGCCTGGGTGTCCGCGCGCCGCAGCTTCCGTACGTCGTCGGGGCCGAGCCAGGGAGCGCACAGCCGCAGGTAGGCGGGCACCGACCACAGGTCCCCGACGAGGTCGGTGGCTTCGAGCAGCGGCCACGCGCGGTCGAGGGTCCCGGTCAGCTCCTCGTCGTGCAGCAGCGACCTGCGGAACAGCTCGGGCGGGACGTCGACGTCGTGCTTGTCCAGCAGGATCGTGAGCAGGGTCTCCCAGATCTGGTCACGTGCCTCGTTGTGCGGAACACCGGGTCCCGGTGTCTCGAACGCCTCGGCCCAGTCCTCGGCGCTCAGCCAGACCTCGGACCAGGGGGTCGACACCGTCATCCCCTTGGTGGGAGGCGTCTCGTAGAACGCGACCGCCTTCTCGATCGCCTTCACCATGCCCGCGGACGACTTGAGGGACGCCACCTCCGCGTCGCTCTCGTCCACCGCTCCGGCTCCCTCGGCGACGAGGTCCCGCAGGGTGCAGGTCTGCACACCCTCCTCTCCGAGGCTGGGCAGGACATCGGCGACGTACGCCAGATAGGGCTGGTGCGGGCCGACGAACAGCACTCCGCCCCGGCGGTGGCCGAGACGGGGGTCGGAGTAGAGGAGGTAGGCGGCCCGGTGCAGTGCGACGACCGTCTTGCCCGTGCCCGGACCGCCGTCCACGACGAGCGCGCCGCGGGATCCCGCGCGGATGATCGCGTCCTGGTCGGCCTGGATGGTCGTCAGCACGTCCCGCATCCGGGCCGACCGCGTACTGCCCAGGCTGGCGACGAACGCCGAGTGGTCGTCGAGCGCGGCATGCCCTTCGAGCCCTTCGGCGGTGAACACCTCGTCCCAGTAGTCGCTGATCCGGCCGCCGGTCCAGCGGTACCTGCGACGGCTGGTCAACCCCATCGGATCGGCGTGGGTCGCCGCGAAGAAGGGCTCGGCCGCGGGGGAGCGCCAGTCGATCAGCAGTCGGCGCCCGCCGCTGTCGGTGAGACCGAGCCGTCCGATGTAGAGCGGCTCGGGATCGTCGGCGCCGACGATGTGCCCGAGGCACAGATCGAGACCGAAGCGGCGCAGGGTACGCAGCCGACCGGTCAGCCGGTGGATCTCGGCGTCCCGCTCCATCGCCTCCCGGCCGATGCCGCCGGGCGCCCGGCGTGCGGCGGCGAGCCGCTCGGACAGTTCGGTGATCGTCTGATCGAGGCTCTCCGCGATGGCCGCGAAGTGCTTCTCGTCGCGGCCGATCAGCAGCGGGTCGGCCTTGGGGGAGAGATGCTCGGGAAGACTGAACGCGCTCGTGGTCAGCGAGCCCATGTCACCGCCTCCCGCCGGAGGTTGTGAACCGACAGCAACACGCACTTCGTAAGTCCTCATTTCCGCAGGTACCGGCCTCAGGCCAGCGATTGTGCGGTACGACGGGGGCCTTGCCGCAAGCCCCCCGGTGCGCTATAAGTTGAGAGTGGCAAGGAGTGGGTGTTCCTACTTGCCCCCCTCGTCCATGGCGAGGAAGGGCCCCAGCAGGCCGAGCAGTTCGGCGGGGCGATGCAGCGGGATGATGTGACCGCAGTCCTCGATGACATGGCCCACGAGACGATCCGCCACAGGCCGTAGCTGCTGTTCGAGCACTCTGCCCACCGGCCGGGCACCGACAGCCATGGTGGGGACGGTCAACCGGCTCGTCCGCACGGCTTCCCGCAGCTGCCGCGCACTCGTGGGCAGCGCCCGGTAGTACGAGAAGGCGCAGCGCAGGGCCTCGCCGCCGGTGTACGCGTCGACGAAGGCGTCACGGACCTCGGGTCGCACGCCCTGTCCGAGCGTGCCGGCGTTCAGGAACCAGTCGATGTACTCGGCCTCGTGCCCGGTGAGCACGGATTCCGCGAGGCCGGGTTCCGAGTGGAAGCCGAACCACCACGGCGCCCCGTTCGCGAAGAACTCCTCGGCGCCCGGCAGCCCGCCCAGCAGTGACTCCATGACCACGAGCCGTCGTACGAGTCCGGGGCGGCGCATGGCGAGCAGGAAGGCCGGCGGGGTGCCCGCATCGATGCCGACGACCGCTGCGGAACGCACCCCGAGGGCGTCGAGGACGGCTTCGGCATCGGCGGCGAGCGTGCCGGCGTCGTACCCGTCCGCCGCCCGAGCGCTCGCCCCGAATCCGCGCAGGTCCGGTGCGATCACCCGGTGGCGATCGGCGAGCCCGTCCAGGACATCGGTCCACAGCCGCCAGGTGTGCGGGAAGCCGTGGAGCAGCAGGACCGCCGGGCCCTCACCGGCCAGGGCCACGTTGAGGTCGGCGCCGTCGGCCGTGATCCGCCGGAGTTCCACGGCGGGTCGGTGGCGGCTGGACGCGGGGCCGGCCGGAGGGCCTGACGCAGGGCTCGACGTACGGCTCGGTGTGGCAGGCACATGGACCTCTCAGGCAGTTACCAATGGTGACAACAGAACGATAGGTAAGTACCGTGGGAGGGCCAAGACCGCACTTCTTATACAGGTGGTGAGCCCGAGGTGACCCCCTCGTCAGAGTCCGGGCGTGGGCGCGGAGACCTGTTCTCTCCGCAGTGCCCGACCCGCCGTCTGCTCGACCGGATCGGCACGAAGTGGACGTCGATGGCCGTCAAGGTGCTTGCGGAGGCGTCGCCGGGCGAGGTCCGCTTCGCGGAGCTGCAGCGCAGGATGGCCGGGGTCTCGCAGAAGATGCTGTCGGTCACCCTGCAGAACATGGCCAGGGACGGCCTGGTCGACCGCCGGGTGGAACCGACGGTGCCGCCCCGGGTGCACTACCGGCTCACTCCGCTCGGCCTCTCGCTGGAAGGACCGCTGGCCATGGTCCGTGCCTGGGCGGAGGAACACATGGCCGAGATCGACCGTGCCAACCGGCGGAGCGAGGAAGCTGCCGCGGCCGACTGACGCCGGACGACTGACAGAGGCCGACGGAGGCGACCGGGAGCGGGGTGCTCGGCGCTCCCGGTCGCGTCGGTGTCAGGAGGGCCGCAACTCGAACCAGTCGAAGGCCGCGCTGCCCCGAGTGGCGTACATGCCGGGGAAGTGTGTCGGGGCCGCCGCCGCGCAGGCCGGGCGGGGGAGGCGCCGCCGGGTCGCGGGAGGTGACAGTGGGCGGCAGGACGTCGGAGGTCGTGATGTCGACGCGCAGCCTCAACGGGCCCGCGGGTACGGCCCGTTCGGCGATCGCGTGGCTCAGCGGGCCGATCCTGGCGACCGCGCGGACCGTGCCGTCGCCCACCTCCACCTCGTAGTGATGCGCCTCGTCCAGGCGTACCGCGAGCCCGCCCCGGCCGCCGTCGGAGACCTCGACCAGCGTGCGCGCGCTGCAGTCGGGGTCGCGCTGCCGTCGTCCGACGAGGAGCGCGCCCGGTGTGTCGAGGCTGTCCGCGCGGGCGTGCAGGACCAGGTGCCCCGGCCGTTCGTCGAGCCGTACGGCCTCCGGGTCGCTCCGCCGCGGGGACACCCAACACGGCGCGAGCCGGGGGGAGTCGAAGTCGTCCCGGTCCGGCTCCGGAGGCCAGGGGTGCGGGGTGAGCGCCGGAGCCTGCGCACGCAGGTCCAGCGGCCCGGGCAGGGGCCATCCGTCCTCCCACCGCACCGGTGCCAGGAACGTCTCGCGGCCCATGCCGTGGTACATCGGTGTGTCACCGCGGGGCCTGGTGCCGAGCAGCACCATCCACCAGCTGCCGTCCCGCGCCTGTACGAGGTCACCATGGCCGGTGTTCTGCACCGGATGGCTCGTACTGCGGTGGGACAGAACGGGGTTGGCCGGATGCGGTTCGAACGGACCCGGCAGCGTGCGGGACCTGGCCACCGACAGGGCGTGGCCGCGTTCGGTGCCGCCCTCCGACAGCAGCAGGTACCACCAGCCGTCGATCCGGTAGAGGTGCGGGCCCTCGGGGTACTGCAGTCCGCTGCCCGACCACATCGGCACCGGCTCGCCCAGCGGCCGGCCGGACTTCGGGTCGACGCGGACCCCGCGGATCCCGTCCGCCGAGAAGACGCACCAGCAGGTTCCGTCCTCTTCCCAGGCCAGATCCGGGTCGATGCCCGGAACGCCGACCGGTACCGGATCCGACCAGGGACCCGCCGGGTCCTCGGCGGTCACCAGGATGGTGCCCGCCCCGGCGACCACGGTCGTGATCATCCAGAACAGTCCGTCGTGGTGGCGCAGGGTCGGCGCGTACACCCCCGTGGAGGCGGCGGCCGTGTCGGGCAGTGCCAGCTGCGACGGCCGGTCCAGGGCATGCCCGATCAGCCGCCAGTGCACCAGGTCGCGGCTGTGCCACAGGGGTACGCCCGGTACGTACTCGAAACTGGACGTCGCCAGGTAGTAGTCGTCGCCGACCCGGCAGATGCTGGGGTCCGGGCTGAAGCCGGGTATGACGGGATTGTCGAAGAACGTCATTTCCGTCCCTGCGGAGTGCGGTCGGGGAAGTCCCCTGGGAAGGTTCCTTGGGGCTGGGGCTGGGGCTGGGGCTGGGGCTGGAACCGGACCTGGGCTGGGGCCGGGCGGGCTCGGGGGAGCTTATGCCGAAGCGCTCCCCGTCGACCCCGGCCGCCCGGGAAATGCTCCGCAGGAGAGTGTCGTGCTGGAAACCGCCACGTCGGCCGGCGTGCCGCCCCGACGCGGTGGCGGAGGCCGTGTCCGTGGCGGGACTCGTGCGCCACCGCCCCTGTCGGCGCGGTGGACGTGTCGCGGTGGCGGCGGCGCGCGTCCAGGAGTGCTCGAACGCCCAGGTGGATCAGATAGGCGGCGCCGGCGAGTTTGATCACGGTGAAGGCGAGCGCTGAGCAGGCGGCGATCACGGAGAGCCCCAGTGCGGCGGCGCCCATGTGGACGCACAACCCGCTCCGGGCGCCCAGAGCGGCCGCTCTGCCCAGGGCAGGGCGCCGAGCGGCCGCCCGCACGATGACCAGGAAGTCCGGGCCGGGGAATCAGGTAGGCCAGTACCACCACAGCAAGGAATCCAGTCAGGTCGACCGACATCAGCCCGCTCCGTCCTGTGCGTCCGGCCCTCGGGCACACGTGGCTGTGGAGTTCCACCGTCGGCGCGGGTCATGCGGATGTGTCGTCCTGGGCCGAGGTGCCGAGCAGTGGGCGCGGTGACTCTCAGGACGCGGCGTTCATCAGGTCGAGGGCGCTCTGCTGGCGGGCGGCGTCCGTCTTGTCCACGGGGCCGTACCAGCGCAGGCCGTACTGGTCGAGGGGGTTGCGGTCGGCGGCATGGGCCTGGGTGGCCTGCCTGTTGAGGTACGCCGTGTAGGGACGGTCGGACAGGGCGGCGTTCAGCTTCGCCAGGCCGCGTACGTCGGCGCCCTTGAAGGATGCTCCGTCGGCGCCGCAGTCACCCGACTCGCAGGGGTCCCTGAGGATGCCGGCCGAGGTGTTGAGCTTGCTGGAGACGATGTTGGCGTCGGCGATCCGGCGGGCCGTGGCGAGCACCGAGGCGTCACCCGTGGCCTTGTGCAACTCGGTGAGTCCGCCGATGAGTTGGCCCTGGTTGTACGACCAGACCGTGCTGTCGCCGACCTTGCAGGTGCTCAGGCTCAGGCCGTCGCTGACCGTCTGGTCGGCGTTGATCATGCCGGTGCCCTGGAACCAGCTCCAGTCCGCCTTCGCGCGCTGGAGGTAGGTGGTGTCGCCCGGGATACGGTTGTGCAGGGCCGCGTTCAGCTCGATGTAGAGGGAGTTGGGTATGGCGTTCTTCACCGTCTTCGCGGTGCTCCACCACACCCCGCCACCACAGGTGTTGTCCCAGTAGGAGGCCATGTGGTCCGCGTCGGCGCGGGCCGTGGCCAGATAGCGGGCGTCGCCGGTGAGGTCGTACGCCGCGATCCAGGTCAGGCCCCACCAGCCGGTGTCGTCGATGTAGTCGTTGCGGAACTGCCCCGCCGCCGAGGTGAGTTGGAGGTCGTAGGTGCGGGCAATGGCGTAGCGGTAGCTCTGCATGCCGGTGACCCGGATGTTGTCGATGACGGCGTGCAGCGCGTTGGCGGAGTTCCACCAGCCGGTGGTGTCGAAGAGGCCGGTGCCGTAGTTGTAGAACTGCATCTGCGCGGTCGCCGCCGCGGTGCGCCGGTCGCCGGCGTTCCAGGTGGTCCGGGCCCACGGTGTGCAGGCGATGTCGGGGCGGTCGGCCGCCTTGCCGCAGGCGCGCAGGGCGCCGACGCCGTGGCCCGCCCAGTCGTCGACGTTGTACATCAACGTCCGCCAGCCGCTCTGGCCCGCCGGGATCTTCGTGGCGCCGAGGCGGCTGTTCGCGGACCAGGTACGGCCGCCGTCGAAGGAGCGGTCCAGCCATACCTCGTCCCCGGGGCTGCCGTTGCCGACGGAGGCCCAGCCCATGGCGTCGGCGTCGTCGAAGTGCAGCTCGAACGTGCGCGAGAAGAGCGAGGCGGTGACGGGTCTGCGGTCCTGGGGGCTGAGGGCCGGATCCCGTGCGTCGCAGTACTTGTTGCACACCGTCGCCGCCGCTGTGTCAGGGGCCGCGGCGGAAGGCGGGGCGGCCTGGATCAACAAGGCCGACATCGTTGTCAGAGAGAGGGCGAGAGCTGCGAGTGGCGATCGTCTGACGCGCATGGATGATCTCCCGAAGGCTTGCCGAACACTGCGGTGGGGCACAGGGGCTGGTCCTTGGAAAGGCTCGGCGTGGACGCTAACCGGAACCGGTTGACAGGTCAATGGTCCGGATCAATGTTCAACGGCTTCCGGGGGCGGAACCCGGCGGAAGAAGTCGTGTCACACCTCTTGACCGCTGCCGCGAAGGCACCTCACAGTTCTGCTAATGCGCATTACTTATACGCATTAGCAAGTCGGTGCGAGCAAGTTGGTGCGGCCCTCGGCGGCCGGGTGAGGAGCACGGTGGAACAGCCCAGCAAGCGACCCAGGCGAGGGCGGACGCCCGCGACAACCGGACGTACGTCCCGGCCGCGGCAGGCCGAGGTCGCCCGGCTGGCCGGAGTGTCCCAGGCCACGGTGTCGCTCGTGCTGTCGGACAAGGCTCAGGGGTCGGCGATCTCGGACGAGACACGGCAGCGGGTGCTCGACGCGGCCCGCAGCCTCGGTTACGTACCGGACCCGGCGGCCCAGCGTCTTGCGGCGGCCCGCAACAACCTGCTCGGTGTCTACAGCTTCACGGCCACCTTCCCGACGGACGTGGAGCACTCGTACTACCCCTTCCTCGTCGGGGTGGAGCGGGAGGCCGCCGCGCGCGGTTACGACCTGGTGCTGTTCACGGGGTCCAGTTCCGGCGGGGCCGGGGCGGCCGGGCCCGAGGCGCTGAACCGGGTCCGGCTCGCGGACGGATGCCTGTTCCTCGGCCGGCACGTGCCGATCGCCGAACTGAAACGGATGGTCGCCGACGGGTTCCCGGTCGTGCACCTCGGCCGCCGCGAGGAGTTGGAGGGCCTGTCCTGGGTCGGTGCCGACTATGTGAGCGCCAGCGGCGAAGTGGTCCGGCACCTGGCGTCCTCGGGTCACCGCCGGATCGTCCTGGTCCGTGAGGACGACGACGCGCCCGCCTCCACGGACCGCCAACAGGGCTTCCTGGAAGGGCTGGAGGCCGCCGGACTGCCCGGCGGGGCCGAGGCCGTCTTCCGCAGCGCCGACCCGCGGCGCGACATCACCCCCGAACGGCTGCGGAGGTGGATCGCCGAGGGTGTCACCGCCTTCGTCGCGGAGGAGACCGACACCGGGGCCGCCTGGCGCGCCCTGCGAACAGCCGTCGACGAGGCCGGCCTCACCTGCCCGGCCGACCTCTCCCTCGCGCTCCTGGGCAGTCCTCCGCCCGACCTCGCCGGAGATCCGCAACCCACCGGATTCGACGTACCGCGCCACCAGCTGGGCGCGGCCGCGGTCCGGATGCTGGCCTCGCTCGTGGCGGGGGAGGAGGCCGAAGAACCCCTGGTCGCCTGCGCCTTCAGGGCCGGTGCGACCACCGGCGGCCCGCCGAAGCGGTGACGGCACCCAGCGGGAGCCGGGTGCCGAACACCACCGGCGGCAGTCACCACCGAGCACCACCAGTGCCCAGCCACCACCAGTGACAGCCACCACCAGTGACTGGCACCAGCAAGACCCACCGGCGCCAGTAACCACCGTGCACCACCGGTGCCAGTCATCACCGAGAACCATCAGCAAGGAGAAGCGTGATACCGAAGGCCGACATCCTCATCGTGGGCGGCGGACTCGGCGGCGTCGCCGCCGCGCTGGCTGCCTGCCGGGCCGGACGCAGCGTCGTGCTCACCGAGGAGACCGACTGGCTCGGCGGACAGCTCACCTCGCAGGCGGTGCCACCGGACGAGCACCCATGGGTGGAACAGTTCGGCACCACCGCCACCTACCGTCAACTGCGGGAGGGCATAAGGCAGTTCTACCGACAGTGGTACCCGCTGCGCTCCGAGGCCCTGGCACTCGCGGACCTCAACCCGGGCGCCGGGCGCGTGAGCAAGCTCTGCCACGAGCCGCGCGTGGCACTCGCCGTCATCGAGGCGATGCTCGCGCCCCACCGGGCCGCCGGCCGGCTGACCGTCCTCACCGACCACCGGCCCGTCGCGGCCGAGGCCGACAACGATGTCGTACGCTCCGTGACCCTGGAGCACCGCCACGACGGGCGGCGGGTCACCGTCCCGGCCCGCTACGTCATCGACGCCACCGAGACCGGTGAACTCCTCGAACTCGCGGGCGTCGAGCACGTCATCGGGGCCGAGGCGCGGTCCGAGTACGACGAACCGCACGCCCCTGACGAGGCCCAGCCGCTCAACCAGCAGGGCATCACCGTGTGCTTCGCGCTCTCCCACCACGAGGGCCAGGACCGCACCATCGAGCGGCCCGCCGACTACGACTTCTGGCGGGAGTACCGGCCCGACTTCTGGCCCGGACCCCTGCTGGGCTTCGAGGCGCCGGATCCGCGGTCCCTGGAGTCCGTGCCGCGTACCTTCGAGCCCAACCCGGAGCTCGACCCGCTCGCCGTGAGCGCCGACCAGAGCGCGGACGCGGGCGACAAGGAACTGTGGGGCTTCCGCCGCATCCTGGCGCGCAAGCTGCACCGGCCCGGCGCTTTCGACTCCGACATCACCCTCGTCAACTGGCCGCTGAACGACTACTGGTTGAAGCCGCTCGTCGGGGCGGGGGCGCGGACAGGGGCCGAAGCGGTCGCCGGAGCACGGCAGTTGTCGTTGTCGGTCCTCTACTGGCTGCAGACCGAGGCGCCCAGGCAGGACGGCGGCACCGGGTTCCCGGGTCTGCGCCCGCGCCCGGACGTGACCGGCACTCCGGACGGCCTCGCGAAGGCGCCGTACGTCCGGGAGTCGCGCCGGATCAAGGCGGTCACCACCGTCACCGAGCACGACGTGGCGATCGACCTGGTCGGCCCCTACGGCGGCACCAAGTACCGCGACTCGGTCGGGGTCGGCAACTACCGGATCGACCTGCACCCCTCGACCGGCGGCGACAACTACATCGACATCGGCTCGGTGCCCTTCGAGATCCCGCTCGGCGCGCTGGTGCCCGGGCGGGTCCGCAACCTGCTGCCCGCCGGCAAGAACATCGGCACGACGCACATCACCAACGGCTGCTACCGGCTCCACCCGGTGGAGTGGAACATCGGCGAGGTCGCGGGCGCCCTGGCCGCCCACTGTCTGGCCGAGGACGTCGAACCCCACCAGGTCCAGGCCGAGGACAAGCGGTTCGAGGAGTTCGCACGCGGGCTCGACCGTGCCGGAGTGCAGCGCCACTGGCCCGACGTACGGGGCTACTGAACCCACGGGGACATCGGACTCATGGAGACATCGGACCCACGGGGTCACTGAACCCACGGGGTCACTGAACAACGGTGCACACGGCGGCCCCGGTCGCCGTACCGCGTGCCCGCTCCGGGCGGACCGGCTGCTGAACCAGCCGGTCTGTCCGCCCGGCCGGCGCCGCGCATGACTGACAGAGCACAAGGAGGTGCCCAGACATGACCACCCACAGAATTCGCGTCGGCATCGACGTCGGCGGAACCTTCACCGACGCCGTGGCCGTGAACGCCACCACACTGAGCTTGCTGGGACAGGTCAAGGTCCCCACCAGCCACCATCACGAGGACGGTGTCGCCCACGGCATCGTCGAGGCGCTGGACCGACTGCTCCAGCAGGTCGGCCGCGACCCCGCCGACGTCGCGTTCCTGGCGCACGGCACCACCCAGGCCACCAACGCCCTGCTGGAGGGCGACGTCGCCACCGTCGGCCTGATCGGCATCGGCAGCGGGCCAGGCGCCGTCCTCACCCGCCGGCTCGCGGCCCTCGGCCGACTCGAACTCGCCCCCGGCAAACGGCTTCCGCTCGCCTACGCCCACGTGCCCGACCCGGACGACGCCAGTGCCGTACGCGCCGCGGTCGAGCAGGTCACGGCGGCCGGAGCCGAAGTCCTCGTAGCCACCGAGCCGTTCGCCGTGGACCGCCCGGAAGGCGAGCAGTCGGTACTGGAGGCCGCCCGCCCCGCCGGGCTCCCGATGACGGCCGCGCACGAGATCACCTCGCTGTACGGACTGCACAAGCGGACCCGTACCGCCGTCGTCAACGCGGCCATCCTGCCGCGGATGCTCGCCACCGCCGACCTCGTCGACGCGTCCATCACCAAGGCGGGCATCACCGCGCCGCTCATGGTCATGCGCTGCGACGGTGGTGTCATGGCGCTCGACGAGATGCGCCGACGGCCGCTGCTGACCGTCCTTTCGGGCCCGGCGGCCGGAGTCGCCGGCGCCCTGATGCAGGAGCGGATCAGCGAGGGGGTCTTCCTCGAAACCGGCGGCACCTCCACCGACATCAGCGTCATCCGCCGCGGCAAGGTCGCCGTCCGGCACGCCACCATGCTCGGCAGGAGCTCCTACCTCAACGCACTCGACGTCCGCACCGTCGGTGTCGGCGGCGGCTCGATGGTCCGCGTCGACCTGACCCGGGGCGACCAGGCCCGTGTCACGGCCGTCGGACCGCGCAGCGCCCACATCGCGGGACTGCCCTACGCCTGCTTCGCCGATCCGGCCGACCTGCGCGACGCCACCCTGGCCACCGTGCGTCCGATGCCCGACGACCCGGCCGACCACGCCGTCCTGGACGCGGCGGGCGGCCGGTACGCCATCACCATGACCTGCGCCGCCAACGCGCTCGGCCGTGTCCCCGAGGGCGACTTCGCGCACTGCGACCAGCAGGTGGCACGGGCCGCGATCGCCCCGCTCGCCGCCGCGATGGGCGTGGACGTGCCCACGGCCGCGGCCCGCATCCTCGACGCGGGCGCCGAGCAGGTGAAGTCGGTGGTGGACAGGATCGTGCGCGACTACCGCCTCGACGCCGACACCGCGGTCCTCGTCGGCGGCGGGGGAGGAGCCGCCACCGTCACCCCGCACCTCGCGGCCCTCACCGGCATGGAGGGCAGGATCGCCCGCAACAACGAGGTCATCAGCCCGATCGGCGTGGCCCTGGCCCTGGTGCGCGAGCAGGTCGAGCGGATCATCCCCGGCGCCACCCAGGAACAGATCCTCGCCGTACGCGCCGAGGCCGAGCGGGCCGTCGTCGCCCAGGGCGCCGCCGCCGACGGAGTCGAGGTCGAGGTGACCGTCGACCCGCAGACCAGCACCGTCCGCGCCATCGCCACCGGCGCCACCGAACTGCGTACCCAGGACCGCTCGCACAGTGCCGACGACACCGAACGCCTCGCCGCGGCGGCCGCCAGCCTCAAGACCGACCCTGACCGGGTCCGCGTCCTCGCCGGCACACCCGCCCACACGGTCTACGGCACCGAGGTGCGCCGCCGGCTGCGGGCTTCCCGGCACCCCGTGCGCGTCGTGGACGCCGACGGTGTCGTACGCCTGCACGCCTCCGACGCACAGGTGGCCGCCACCACCGTGGGCGCCGCGCCCGAACTGCTCAGCAACCTCGTCCGCGAGGCGACGTCGTACGGTGACGGCGGAGTCCGGGCCCCCGCGTTGCGGCTCCTCCTCGGCTCCCGTATCGCCGACCTCTCCGGAGTCCTCGACCCGCAGCCGCTGCTCGCCCTGGCCCGCAGCGAGATGCGGGACCGCGCGGCCGACGAGCCCGTGGTGGCCGTGGTGGAGGTGCGGTCATGAACCGCTCCCTCGCGACGGCGGAGACGGGGAAGACCCACGAACCCGTTGCCGACCCGGCCACGCACGACACGCACGAGCCGAAGGACACCGGCGAGACCGACGACCTCGATCTCGCGGTGCGCCTGCTCGCCGGCACGCCCACCCACGAGGGACGGGATCCCGCCCTGCTGCGCCGGTGGGCCGAGGCGGCCGACGCGTTCGGCGCCGCCCTCGAACCCGGGCCGTGCCGCGCCCGGATCGTGGAACGCGACGACGGACTCGACGAGTTGCTGCTCGCCCGCTACACCTCGCGGCCCGCCACCGTCGAGATCTGCCTCGACACCGTCGACCGGGCCGAGCGGCTCATCGACGAACTCGGCTGGCGCTCCTGGTATCCGGTGGGATCCGTACGCGCCGCGGCCCTCGCCCACGAGAGCGCGCACGAGCACTTCCACCACAAGGAGACGCGGGCCGCGCTCAAGGAGGCGATCGGGCACACCGCGCTGCGGCTCGGCCGCTTCCGCGTCCTCGCCCATGTCGCCGGGGCCGAGGAGATCGCCGCCCACGCCTACGCCCGTACCGTCTGCGGACTCGGCCGCAGCCCCCTCCTGCTGACCGCCGCGCTCGCCGCCGCCGTCGGCGCGCCAAGAAGAGAGAACTGAGCCATGGGTGTCCTCATCCTGCTCGTCATGGCCGCGGGAGTCGCCGCCATGCTCACCCGCAAACTGCCCACGGCGTTCGCGCTCGTCATCCTCGCCGTCGTCATCGCCTTCGTCGCCGGCGCACCGCTGACCGGCAAGAACAGCGTCATCGACACGGTGCTCCAGGAGGGCGCGCCCGCGCTGGCCGCCACCATGATCGCCATCGTGCTGGGGTCGTGGCTCGGCAAGCTCCTGGAGGAGACGGGGGTCGCCGCCACCCTCGTACGCAAGATCGTCGAGTTCGGCGGTGACCGGCCGGTCGTCGTGGCCCTCGGTGTGCTGGCGGTCTCCGCGCTCGTCGGCACCGTCACCGGATCCGCTCCCGCCGCGATGCTCGCCGGGCTCATCGGCATCCCTGCCATGATCGCGGTGGGCATCCCGAAGGTGACCGCGGCCGGAACCATCCTCATGGGCATCGCGGTGGGCATCCCCTTCGAGCTGCCGCTGTGGCAGTTCTTCTCCACCGCTCTCGAACTGCCCGTGCCGACCGTCCGCGGCTTCATGGTGAAGCTGTTCCCGTTCGCCCTGGTGGCCGCGCTCCTGTACGTGTTCGTCGAGTCGCGCCGACGGGGCGTGGAGCACACCTGGTCCCTCAAGTCGCTCCAGGAAAAGCCGAGTTCGCCGAGCCGCAGGCAGCGGCTGGGTGACGCCCCCTGGTACGCGCTGCTCACCCCGGCGGTGCCGCTGATCCTCGCCCTGGGCTTCGAACTCGCCATCATCCCCTCCCTGTTGGCGGGCGTCCTGTACGCGCTGGTCACCACCACCCGCCCCCGGGAGATGAACAAGCGGCTGCTGCGCACCCTGTACGGCGGTTTCGAGGTGGCGGCCCCGCCGATCGCCCTGTTCATCGCCATCGGCATCCTGCTGGCCGCGGTGAAACTTCCCGGCGCGGTCGAGGCGCTCGAACCACTGGTGAAGGCGGTCAGTCCGCAGAACGCCGTGCTGTTCGTGGGCGTCTTCACCCTGCTCGTGCCGCTGTGCCTGTACCGGGGGCCGCTGAACGTGTTCGGACTGGGTGCCGGTATCGCCGGTGTCCTCATCTCCACCGGGATCTACCCGGCCGCGGTCGTCCTCGGCATGGCCACCTCGTACAACCAGGTCTTCGGCGTCGCCGACCCCACCAGCACCCAGACGGTGTGGGCCGCCCAGTACGCCGGCGTCACCCCGCAGCAGGTCATGGTGCGCACCTTGCCCTATGTATGGGCCGTCGCCCTGGGCGGGCTGTGCGTCACCGCCGCCACCTACCTCTGACCGGCGGCCACGACCGGTCGTGGCCTGTGCACCGCAACTCCCGTCAGCACGCCCGCTTCTCTTCCTGGAGTCGACCATGAACGAGCCGCGTCCCGGCCGTCGTCTGTTCCTGCGTGCCGGTGCCGCCACCGGCGCCGCCCTGACCGTGGGCGGGCTCACCGCCCCGGCCGCGTCCGCCCTCACCGCGGACGGGACCGCCGCCCCGGCCGCGTCCGCCCTCACCACGGACGGGACCGCCGCCCCGGCCGCGTCCGCCCTCACCGCGGACGGGACCGCCGCCCCGGCAGTAGCCGCGGCGCCCGGCGGCTTCCCCGACTACAAGTACGTACGCACCCTGCTCACACCGTCCCAGCTGAAGTACAACCCGACGGGCGAGATCATCTTCCCGTGCATCCGGGGCACGGCCGGCCGCCTCTCCAACCCCCTGGGCAAGTACTACCTGTACTACGGGCCGCACGACGCGCCCGGCGGCATCTGCCTGGCCTACGGGGACTCCCTTGAGGGCCCCTTCACGGAGTACCCGAACAACCCGATCGTCTCCAACAACTGGGCGCCGCACTACAACGTCAGCCATGTCGCGTCCGCACACGTGATGTGGATCGAGAGCTCCAAGGAAATGTGGATGTACTTCCACGGGGAGAACACGACGACACGTCTGGCCCGCTCCAAGGACGGCATCAACTTCACCTACGACAAGGTCGTCCTGTCCACGTCCATGCTGCCCAGCGGCACCACCGAGACGTCGTACGCCCGCGTCTTCGCGCACGAACTGCCGTCCCGCGGCGCCCACTTCGTGATGGTCTTCATGCTGAACAACACCACCAACCACCGCGACATCCACTGGGGCTGGTCGGCCGACGGGCGCAACTGGACCTTCGACCAGCAGCCGCTCGTCCGGCACACGGACGTCGGCGCCGTGAACGTCGGCGGCCCTCACCTGCTGTACCGCAACAACAGCACGTACGTCGTCTACAACAAGGACAAGTCGAGCGGCGGCGACATCATGATCACCGAGGTCGGCAACGACTTCAGCAAGCGCACGCACCTCGGGGTCTTCTACAACTCCCGGAGCGCGGCGCCGGAGAACGGCCGCGCAGCCGCCCCGTCGTTCGGTACGGACGGTGGCGTCCCGTACATGATCTACGAGGCGGGGGAGCGGCTCGCCGGTTCCATCGCGATGGCCCGCGGCTGACGGGCCGCACCAGCCGCGCGTACCCGCCAGGCATCGCCCGGCAGTGCCAATGAGTCGGCGCTGCCGGGCCGCGCTCGTGCGCGGGCCGCTCGCTCCGCGAAGCGGCGGAAACCGATGTTGGTCTAGACCTTGACGTGTCCTCCTCATCGGAGCACTCTGAGAGCGCTCTCATAGGAACAGAATGATCCGCTTCCACATGGCAGGAGGACGAGCGTGCTTGCCCTAAGAAAAACGCTGGTGGCCCTGGTCGCCGCGGCGGCCGTCGGCACGGGAATCACGGCGCTGGGCCCCGTGTCCCATGCCGAGGCGGCGGTGCCGACGACCATCCCGCTCGAACTCAAGAACAACTCCGGGCGCGGCGACCAGGTCTACGTCTACGTCATCGGAACCCTGCTCTCGACCGGCCAGCAGGGCTGGGCCGACGCGAACGGCACCTTCCACGCCTGGCCCGCGGGCGGCAACCCGCCGACCCCCGCGCCCGACGCCTCGATCGCCGGACCGGCCAACGGCCAGACCAAGACGATCCGCATGCCGAAGTTCTCCGGCCGGGTCTACTTCTCGTACGGCCAGAAGCTGGTCTTCAAGCTGACCACCGGCGGTCTCGTGCAGCCCGCGGTGCAGAACCCGAGCGACCCGAACGCGAACATCCTCTTCAACTGGACCGAGTACACCCTGAACGACGGAGGGCTGTGGATCAACAGCACTCAGGTCGACATGTTCTCGGCCCCGTACGCGGTCGGCGTCAAGACCGCCGCGGGGACGGTCAAGACCACCGGGCACCTGAAGGCGGGCGGTTACAACGCCTTCTTCAACTCCCTGCGGAGTCAGTCCGGCGGCTGGGCCAACCTCATCAGGACCCGTTCGGACGGCACCGTCCTGCGAGCCCTCGCGCCGGGCCACGGCATCGAGGCGGGCGCTCTGCCGAGCACCGTCATGAACGACTACATCAACCGGGTGTGGACCAAGTACGCCGGCTCCACCCTGACGGTGACACCGTTCAAGGACCAACCCGGCACCAAGTACTTCGGCAGGGTCTCCGGCAACGTCATGAACTTCACCAACAGCTCCGGCGCCGTCGTCACCACCTTCCAGAAGCCGGACTCGGACAGTGTCTTCGGCTGCTACAAGTACCTGGACGCGCCCAACGACCTCGTCCGCGGCCCGATCTCCCGCACCCTGTGCGCGGGCTACAACCGCTCCACGCTCCTCACCAACCCCAACCAGCCCGACAGCAGTTCGGCCGGTTTCTACCAGGACGCGGTGACCAACCACTACTCCAAGAAGATCCACGAGCAGATGGCCGACGGCAAGGCCTACGGCTTCGCCTTCGACGACGTCGGCGCCCATGAGTCGCTGGTCAACGACGGCAACCCGCAGACGGCGTACATCACGCTCGACCCGTTCAGCTGAGCGGACCGGCAGAGCCGGGCACGGTCGGTGAACGGCCCGAACGCCTCTTCCGTATCCCTGGTGGACACTGCCCGCTCGCGCGGGACCAGCACGGATACGGAGAGGCACGTGCCACAGCAGCCACAGCGAGGACGTACCGGCCGCGCCCTTGTCGCCCGCGCAGTGCGCGCCGTCGCCCTGGTCGGCGGTCTGGCTCTGCTGCCGCTGGCCACGGCCTGCGGCGGGGACGAGGACGGCGACGCCAAGGGCAGTCAGGCGGAGACCTCCGCGATGTCCGCCCCCTCCGCCGGTGTGGTGGCACCGGCGAAGGTCGAGGTGATCGCCGACCTGACCGGCTGCAAGGTCAAGATCCGGACCGACGCGGACGAACTGCGCGAGGGCGTCTGCGACACCGCCGAGGGCGAATACCTCATCACGACCTTCCCCGCGGAGAAGTACAAGCTGACCTGGCTCGACAGCGCCTCCCTCTACGGAGGCAAGTACCTGGTCGGCCCGCAGTGGGCCATCAGCGCGAAGCCGAAGACGCTCGCGACGCTGCGCGCGAAGGTCGGCGGGACCATCGAGGACCTGGACGCCGCAGGCACGGCGGCCCCCGGCCCGCCCGGCCCGAAGGCGTCCTAGCGAGAACGGACGCGGGGCGAACAGGGGAACAGGGGCGGCCCACATTGATCGCGATATTGGGTGAATGGAAATTCACCAGAGATTTCAAACCGTTCCGAATGCCTCCGGGCAGTTGGTGAACAGCCATTCATGAACTAAGGTGAATGGCTGTTCACCATGCCGTGTCTCGCGTTCGGGGAAGTGCCATGCAGGATCCGACACCCAAGGAGCCTTCCCGAACCAGGAAGTCCGCGTCCCCGGAGGGGCTCCGGGCCCGACTGACGGTTCCCGTCCTCGCGTACGGCGGAATCCTGATGGCGGTCATGCAGACCGCCGTCGTACCGCTGCTCCCCGACCTGCCGAGGCTGACCGGATCCTCCGCGGCCGCCGTGTCGTGGACCGTCACCGCGACGCTCCTCGCGGGCGCCGTGCTGACGCCGGTGCTCGGCCGGGCCGGGGACATGTACGGCAAGAAGCGCGTCCTCATCATGGCCCTCTCGCTGATGACGGCCGGGTCGGTGCTGTGCGCGCTGACCTCGGACATCCGGGTGCTCATCGCGGCGCGGGCGCTCCAGGGCGCCGCGGCGGCCGTGGTGCCCCTGTCGATCAGCATCCTCCGTGACGTACTGCCGCCCGAGCGCACCGTCTCCGCCGTCGCCCTGATGAGTTCCACGGTCGGCATCGGCGCCGCGCTGGGCCTGCCGCTCGCGGCACTCATCGTGCAGTACGCGGACTGGCACACCATGTTCTGGGTGTCGGCCGCGCTGGGCGCGGCGGGGATCGCCCTCGCCTGGTGGGCGGTGGACGAGTCGGCCGTACGGCACCCGGGCCGGTTCGACACGCTCGGCGCGCTCGGCCTGGCCACGGTGCTCGTCTGCCTGCTCCTGGCGGTTTCGCAGGGCGGTGAATGGGGGTGGGCCAGCGTGCCGGTGATCGTGCTGTTCGCGGGCTTCGCGCTCTCCCTGGCCCTGTGGTGGTGGCAGCAACTGCGCGCCGAACGGCCGTTGGTCGACCTCAGGCTGGCCGCCCAACCACGCGTCGCGCTGCCGCACCTGACCGCGCTCCTCGTCGGATTCTCCTTCTACGCCAACTCCCTGGTCACGGCCCAGCTCGTACAGGCGCCCAAAGGCACCGGATACGGGCTGGGCCTGTCGATCGTCGGCGCCGGGCTGTGCCTGCTGCCCAGCGGCGTCATCATGCTGTTCCTGTCCCCGGTCTCCGCCCGTATCTCGTTGTCGCGCGGCCCCCGCGTGACACTCGCCCTGGGGGCCGTCGTCATCGCGTGCGGGTACGGCATACGGATCCTGGACAGCCGCGACCTGTGGGTGATCATCCTGGGCGGCGCCATCGTGTCGGCGGGTACGGCTCTCGCCTACTCGGCCCTTCCCACGCTGATCCTGGGCGCCGTACCCGCCGCGCAGACCGGTTCGGCGAGCGGTGTCAACGTGCTGATGCGAACCATCGGCCAGGCCGTGTGCAGTGCCGCCGTGGCCGCCATACTGGTGCATCACATCAGCCCGGTCGGCGGACTGCTCCTGCCCAGCCTGCGGGGCTATCTGCTGGCCTTCGCGATGGCCGGGGCGGTCGCACTGGCCGGGTGTGCGATGGCCCTGGCGATACCGGGGAGCAGCACGCCGGAGAAGATCGGCCGGTCGTCACGCCGGCGGCGCGGCGGACGGGCCGCGGCCAGGTCGCTGGAGGGAGCAGGAGAATCATGAGGTCCTCGAAGACCGCGACGGTGACGGCTACGACCGGGACGGCCCCGGACGGCGGCCCGAACCGCCGGGACGCCGAAGCCACCAAAGCGGCGATCCTCCGCGCCGCCCGCCACCTCCTCGCGCGGCACGCCCACGGGGACATCACGCTGAAGGCCGTGGCCGAACGGGCCGGTGTCAGCCCCCCTCTGATCATGAAGTACTTCGGCAACAAGGAAGCGCTCTTCGCGCAGGTGATGTCCTTCGAGGAGGACGCCACCGCACTGCTGGACGCGCCTCTGGAAGACCTCGGACGTCACATGGTCCGCCACGTCCTCGTCAGCCAGAGCGAACGCGGCGCCGACCCGCTGCTGCGGATCGTCTTCGCCCCGCTCCACGGAAACCAGGGAGACACGCTCCGCACCAACTTCCGCACCCAGGTGAGCGACCGGCTCGTCCTGCGCCTCGACGGCCCCGACGCGGGCCTGCGCGCCGAACTCGCCCTGAGCATGCTGCTCGGCCTCGGCGTGATGTACGGCATCGCACGGGGCGGAGAACTGCGCGCGACACCGCTCGACGTGGTCGTCGAACGGTACGCACCCGCCCTGCAGGCCTGCCTCACACCGTGAGCCGGCGACACCGGCCCGGCGGCGGAACCCCGCCCCGGTGTTCCGGCGGGTGAACGCGCGGAACACCGGACCGGGTCCCGTCAGCCCGTGTGGACCTTCAACGCCGTCCGCACGGCGGATTCGAGGGCGCCCTCGATCCAGGCGGGCTTGATGGACGTGTGGCACCCCGCGAAATGAATGGGCCCCTCCGAGGTGGGGATGTCCGGGAACAGTTCGGTGTGCTGGCCCGGAAAGAGCACCGAGGCCTCCCCGTAGGCGTAGTGGTCGCGCATCCACGACTGGGTCTTGCACTTGGTCGTGAAGAACACCTCGCAGCGCCGCCCGAAGACGGCCTGCACTCCGGCGAGCGCCCGCAGATACCGCTCCTCGTCGGCGTACGCGTCCCACTTCAGCGCGTCGTCGGACCAGCTGTAGGAGGCGAGAATGATGCCTCCGTCGCTGCCCTCCATCGGATGGGCGTGCTCGAAGAACATGAAACGGTTGGCGTTGTCGCTCACGGAGCCGCCGCCGCGGACATGCGCTGCTTCGGGGTCGCTGTGCACGGCGGGCCGGAAAGCGCTGAAGCACTCCTTGAGTTCGCCGGGCACGGTCACCCCCAGATCCCGCACGCTCCGGTGTGCGCCGAGGTGTCTGCCGTCCTCGACCCGGCCCCTCTTGTACTTGGTGTAAAGGCCGTCCTCGACGGTGTTCAGCTCCTCCTCCCACTGCTCCTCGGTGAACTCCCACCAGCGCTGGGAGAACTCGAGCAGCACCTTGGTCGCGGCGTCGTAGTGCAGTTCCGTGATGGCCCGGCGCTTGCCGTAGGTCAGCGGCGGGTCGAAGGCCACGTGACGCAAGCCGGAGAAGGGCACGGTGACGATCACCTCGTCGCCCTCGAAGACCTCCGTGGCACCGCCCTTGCCGGTCTGGCAGTCCTCGGACACGGTGTGCACCCGCACCTTGCCGTCGCCGCGTTCGATGCGGACGGCACGCCTGTCGAGCCGCACCTTGCCCTTCACCGGCGCGTACAGCGCGTCGACGAGCTTCGCGGTGCCGCCCTTCAGCTCCCAGAACTTGGTCTTGGGGTCGATCAACGCGCTGCCCAGGAAGCTGTGCAGAAAGGAGAGATGGAGCCGTGAGGTCAGGTTCTGGACGGTGCCGACGAGGTCGATGGTCCTGGTGTCCAGTGCGGCGACCTCGGTGAGGTACCGGTACATGGACCAGTGGCCGTACCGCTTGAGGACCTTGACCCACCCGTCGACGAGCTCCGATCCCTCCTTGCCGCGGATGAGGGTGTGCGCGGGTTCGAGGGCGTCCGCGAGGATGGCGGCGGCCGTCCTCGTACGGTTGGGGCCCGTGACACCGAAGGTGTCGTTGATCTTCGCCGGGTCCTCTTCGTACTCGGCGCGGCGCATGTGGACGCCGTTGATGTGCATCCAGGTGCGGTTGGCCCGCTTGGTCGGGTTGTCGACCTCCACGTCGACCAGCAGGAACTCCTGTCGCGCGAGGTCGAACTTCTTGATCAGCGCCATGAGCAGCGGATGGCTCTCGGGCAGCCGCATCGCCCCGGCCTCGGCGTACTGCAGCGGGTCGGCGAAGGGCTGTTCCCCGTTCTCGTGGCCGCCCTTGCGGAAGGTCTTGATCCGGCCGCCGACGCGGTTGTCGTTGGCCTCGATGACGACGACGTCGTGGCCGACCCGGTTGAGGAGATCGGCGGCGAGCAGACCGGCCGGTCCGGCCCCGACGATCAGGATCCGCTTTGACGCCTTGGCCCCGCTCGGCGGCAGACCGCTCTCGATGGCCTTCAGGTAGGTCGGGACAAGGGACTTGTCGTCCTTGTCGAAGACCACGATGGCCCGGGCGACCGTGGTGTACGACGCGGGATCGGTGCCGGGTGGCGCCGCGGCCGGTGCCGCCGACGGTACGGCGGCAGGACTCAGCGCGGTGGCGGGAACGGCGGTGGCGGCGGTGAGACCGGCGGCGAGAGCCGTGGCGCCGGTCACGGTGACCACGGCGCGCCGAGTCGGCGGCGCGCCGTGCGATCGGGGTGAGGGAGGCGAGTTGTCCGCAGCGTCTGACGTGCGTTGCTGTCCGCTCGACGCGTCCGTGCTCCTCCTGTTCGGGCTGCCCGGGATGCTCGGGTCTGAACTGGTCACGTCCGGTGTGTTCTTGCCGTGTGTACTCACGTGATCATGCTTGGCGCACGGCCGACGAGGAACCAGGGCATTCACACGTACGAGGAGCTCAAACCACTCGATCCGTCACATGACGGGAGGCCCGCCAACGTCCCTGTGGGAAGCGGATGTTCGTCACGGAGTTCACGGTCCGGCGGGATCGGTCCGCTCGGGCCCGGCGTCCTCCCGGGGGCTGACGGTCATCAGCAGGGTCCTGGGTCGTACGGTGGCCCGGGCGACGGGCCGGACGATCTGGCCGGGCGCGAGCTCGAACCGTACCTCGCGGGTGATCGTCGCGATCGCGGTGATCAGCTCGGTGAGTGCGAACCGGTCGCCGATGCACTTGTGTCTGCCCGCCCCGAAGGGGAGGAACGCCCCTGCGGGCAGCCGGGCCTGCGCGTCGTCCAGCCAGCGGTCGGGGTTGAAGTCGAGGGGGTCGGCGAAGAGTTCGGGGTCGCGGTGCAGGGCGTGCTGGCAGTAGGCCAGTTCCGTACCGGCCGGCACGGTCCACTCCCCGAGGCGGGTGTCCGTGACGGTGCGGCGCGTGACGAGCCATCCCGTGTGATGCAGCCGCAGGGCCTCGGTGATGACGCGGTTGAGGTAGGGGAGCCGCATGACGTCGTCGAAGGTGACCGGCCGACCGCCCAGTACCTCCGCGAGTTCGGCCTGGACCCGGGCCTCGATGTCGTGGTCGCGGGCGAGTTCGTACAGCACCCATGACAGTACGGACGCCGTGGTCTCGGTGCCGGCCACGGCGAGCGTGAGGATCTCGGAGCAGATCTGGTCCCCGGTCAGGTGCTCACCGGTCTCGTCGTCCTGGGCGCGCAGCAGCATCGACAGCATGTCACCGGTGTCGTGACCGGAGGCCCGCAGCCGGTCGAGCGCCGCGTCGACGGTGGCGCGGACGCCGTCGCGGGCCTCGGCGAAGCGGCGGTTGAACGGCAGGGGCAGCCGCTCGGCCCAGTCGGGCAGCATGACGCGCGCCCCGACGCCGTTCATGACCACGGACAGATCCCCGCGCAGTCGCAGGAACGTTTCCTCGTCGAGGCTGCCCGAGAAGACGGTCTTGGTGAGCATGTCGAGGGAGAGCTTGACCATCGCCTCGCGGATGTCGACGACCTGGCCGGGTCTCCAGAGGGAGACGGCCTCGCTCGCCTCGTCGCGCATGATGTCGACGTACCGGGCGATCTCGGTGTGGGTGAACGCCGGCTGCAACTGGCGGCGTTTGCGCACGTGTTCCTGGCCGGCCGCGGTGACCACGCTGTCGCCCAGGAGCTGGCCCATCTTCTCGAAGAAGCGGCCCTTGTCGAGGCTGGGGCCGAGGTCCACGAGCATGGTGCGGATCAGTGCGGGGTCCTGGACGATGAGGGTGCGGGTGCCGGGCTGAAGGGTTATCTCGACCACGGGACCGTACGTCTCGCGGAGTGAGGCGATGAAGCCGAGGTTGTCGCGCATGAGCTGTATCGCGTGGCCCAGCAGCGGGAGGGATCCCGCCGCTCTGGGAATGGGGGGAGGCGTGGCGACCGTCACGGGGATCAGTGCTCCTTCACAACGTTCACGGGCGCGTATATTCATGCCCATCTCGGGCGCGATTGCATTCCGGAACGTCGAGTGGTCTTTACCACGCGTGACGGACGGTGGAGCGGGGTAGGGGAGCAGGCCCGGGCACAGAACAGCTGTGGGCCGACCGCTACGCGTTGTCGCGGTCGGCCCACAGGCCATGCGGTCAAAGGCTCAGGACGACGGTACGGACTTCGTGGCGAAGTACGGTTTGCATATGCCATTGGACCAGTCGGTGGCAATCTCCAGCAGGCTGTTGCCGTCCGCCGACGGCAGCAGGGCCGAGCTGTAGTTGGGGCAGTAGTCGACGACGGTCGACTCGACGGTGACGGGCGCCGGGATCTCCCGCCAAGTTCCGCTGCCGCCCGCGCTGTTGACCCAGACGGTCTTGTTGTTGCCGGCGGCCACGCTGCCGTCCTTGTTGTACAGGACCTGGCCGATCAGGAAGAGCCGGCCCAGTGGATTACCGGCCTGAGGGGCCCAGGCGACGGTCGGGGCGTGCTTGAAGTACTTGCCGTCGGCCGTCTCGGGCCGGATGCCGAGGAACGGCCCGCTCGACCAGTCCCAGCCGTCGGCCGAGGTCCGGTAGTGCACCACGCACTGGTACTGCCCGGGGGCCGAGCAGATCTCGTACGACATGAAGTAGGTGCCGTTGCCGAGCTTGCGGACGACCGCCATCCCGGGGCGGTCGGAGACGACGGGGCTGACGACGGTGGCGCGGTGTCCGGTCCAGGTCGTACCGTTCGAGGTGCGCGCGGCCATCAGCTTCTGGCTGTGGGCCGAGTCGGTCTCGTCCGAATAGTGGGCGACCAGCTGCCCGGAGGCGTCGACGGAGAACTCGGGCTCCCACAGACCCCCGGTGCTGCCCGCGGTGGCGATGGTGGACAGGTAACTCCAGCTGCGTCCCACGTCGTTGCTCTTGAAGACGCGCAAGGCCATGCGCCGGTTCGTCTCGTCCTGGCCGACCGAGGCCGCCCACAGCAGGGTGCCGGCGGGCAGGCTGCCGATGGCCCGCGGGAGTTCGAAGAGCGTGGAGCAGCAGAGTCCCTGCCCGCCCGCCGCCTCCGGGTCGGCGACCGCGCCGACCTGGCGGAAGGACGTGCCGGAGTCGGTGCTCTCGTAGACGGTCCCGAGTCCGTTGTTCCCGGAGAACGTGACCACCGACGACAGGACGCGGCCGTTGGCGCTCCCGTTGTGCGCGAGACGGATGGCCCGGGGATACAGGCCGGTGTCGTTGCGCAGTACGGTGCCGGTCGCCGCGCCGGCCGTCCCGGTCTGTGCGGTGAGCAGGGCCGCCAGAAGCGCCAGCAGCGCGGAGACGAGAGCGGCCAGGCGCAGTGGGGGTATGGGGGTACGGGGTCTTGCCGACATCAGATTCTCCCGATGGGGTGGGGGTCGGATCTGTTCGGTCGATGACGTCGGGATGACGTCACACGGCGGGGGCGTACGCAGGGGTCACGCGTCAGGCAGCAGGTGTCAGGCGGATGACGTTCCAGGACACCGGGGCCAGCTCCGCCTCCAGTGCGCCGTCGGCCGAGACCTCGGCTCCGCCGTCGGCGCGCGGGGTCACGCGGTTCGGGTCCGCCTGGGTGTTCACGGCGTCCGGGTCCTGGTCGGCCAGGACTAGGTGCTCAAGGACCCGGTAGCCGGCCAGCGGACCGCGCAGCTCGGCCCGCAGGTTCAGGGACTGCTCCTGACCGCGGTTGACGGCGAGGACGGTCACCGCGCCGCTCTCCTCGTCGTACGTCACCACCGTGTCGAGCGCCGACACGTCGCCGTGCCGCGGGGTGTCGATACGGGACCCGGTGACCTCGGTGCGCAGCACCCTGCCGGTGGCGAACCGGGCAGCCTGGGCGAAGGGGTGGAAGATGGTCTGCCGCCAGCTCGGGCCGCCCGGCTCGCTGCGGATCGGGGCGATGACGTTGACCAGCTGGGCCAGGCAGGCGATGGCCACCCGGTCGGCGTTGCGCAGGAGCGTGATGAGCAGCGAGCCGACGACGACGGCGTCGGTCACGCTGTAGGTGTCCTCGATCAGCCGGGGTGTCTCGGCGGTCTCCAGATTGCGCTCGCCGACGAAGCGGGCGGCGTACCAGACGTTCCACTCGTCGAACGAGAGCCTGATGTGCTTCTTGGCCCCGCGCGCGGCCCGTACGTGGTCCGCGGTGGCGACCACGTCGCGGATGTACTGGTCCATGTGCGCCCCGGAGGCCAGGAAGCTGGCGCGGTCGCCGTCGAACTCCTCGTAATAGGCGTGCAGGGAGAGGTAGTCGACCTCGTCGTACGTCTGCTCCAGGACCTCGCGCTCCCAGGTGCCGAAGGTCGGCATGGCCGCGTTCGAGCTGCCGCAGGCGACCAGCTCGATGGACGGGTCGACCTGGCGCATCGCCTTGCCGGTCTCGGCCGCGAGCCTGCCGTACTCGGTGGCCGTCTTGTGGCCGGTCTGCCAGGGACCGTCCATCTCGTTGCCCAGGCACCACAGCTTGACGTCATGGGGTTCGGAGTAGCCGTGCTTGATCCGCAGATCGGACCAGGCGGTGCCGCCGGGCTGGTTGCAGTACTCCACCAGGGCGCGGGCCGCGTCGATGCCGCGGGTGCCGAGGTTGACCGCCATCATCGGGTCGAGACCGTGCTGCTTGGCCCAGGTGAGGAACTCGTTGGTGCCCACCTGGTTGGTCTCGATGGAGCGCCAGGCCAGGTCGAGCCGGCGCGGCCGCTCGGAGGCCGGGCCGACGCCGTCCTCCCAGTGGTAGCCGGAGACGAAGTTGCCTCCGGGATAGCGGACCAGGCCCGTACCGAGTTCCCGTACCAGGTCGGCGACGTCCGTACGGAAGCCGGCGGCGTCCGCCGAGGGGTGCTCCGGCTCGTAGATGCCGGTGTAGACGCAGCGGCCCATGTGCTCGACGAAGGATCCGTACAGGCGCGGGTCCACCTCCCCGACGGTGAACTCGGGGTCGACGGTGAACCGTGCGGTGTGCGGCATGCTGGAGCCTTTCTCAGGGGGTGTGAACTGATGTGCTGGTGGGGCTACTTGAGGCCGGTCCCGGCGATGCCCTCGACGATGCGCCGCTGGAACAGCGCGAACACGGCGAGCAGCGGGATGGCACCGAGCACGGCGGAGGCCATCAACTGGGCGTAGGGGACGCCGAACACGTCCTGGACGGAGGTCAGCCCGACGGGGAGGGTCATCATCTCCGGGTCGGTGACGACCAGGAGGGGCCACAGGAAGTTGTTCCAGACGCCGACGAACACGAAGATCGTGACGGCGGAGATCACCGGACGCGAGATGGGCATGACGATCTGCCGGTACGTGCGCAGCCAGGACGCGCCGTCCGCGCGTGCCGCGTCGATGAGTTCCCTGGGGATGCCGTCGAAGAACTGCTTGAAGACGAACACGGCGACGACGTTGGGTACCTGGGGAAGTACCACTCCCCAGTACGTGTTGAGCAGGCCAGCCGACTGGAGCGCCAGGAACTGCGGGATCATGAGGACCTGTCCCGGGATCATGATCCCGGCGAGGAGCATCACGAACGCGGCGCGGCGCGCCCTGAAACGGGTCTGCGAGAGCGCGAAGGCGGCGAGCGACCCGGCCAGCACCGTGAGCACGGTCGTCAGGATCGAGGTGATGAAGCTGTTCGCGTACCAGTAGGGCAGCTTCCCCGCGTCGAACAGGTCCCCGTACGCCGCGAGGGTGGGGTGGGCGGTGAACCAGCTGGTGGGGTCGGTGATGACCTCCTGCGAGGGCCTGATCGAGGTGGCGAGCGCCCAGGCGAGCGGCACCAGCCACAGCAGCGAGAAGGCGACGAGGACTCCGAGGGCCACCCGGTTGAACAGGCGCTCGGCGTCGTACTTCCGACGCGGCTCGGCCGCGGGTGTCCGCTGCTCGGTCACGGGAGGTGTGGCGGTGGCGGTCATGATCAGCGCTCCTTCTCGGCGCGGCGGACGAGAGCGAACCAGACGAGCGAGACCAGCAGGATCACCACGAAGAGCAGCAGCGAGACCGTCGACGCGTAGCCGACGCGGCCTTCGACGAAGCCCGTGTCGTAGATGAGCTGCAGGGACGGCCTGGTGCTTCCGTCGGGGCCGCCGTTGGTCAGCATGTAGATCTGGTCGAAGACCTTCAGGGAGGCGACCACCTGGAGGACCGTGACGAGGGTCGTGGTGCGGCCGAGCATCGGCACGACCACATGGCGGATGCGCTGCCAGGGCCCGGCTCCGTCGATGGCCGCGGCCTCGTGCACGGAACGCGGGATGTCCTGCAGACCGGCCAGGTACAGGACGAAGTTGAAGCCGAGCGTCCACCACACGGTGGCGGCGGCGATGGAGATCATCGCCCAGTCCGGATCGCCGAGCCAGGACGGCGGGGTGTCCACGCCGACGAGCTTCGCGGCCTGCTGGGCGAGGCCCACCTGGTCCGCGTAGATGAAGGTGAACATGAGCGCGACGACCGCCGAGGGCAGCACGAACGGCGCGAAGAAGGCGAAGCGGAAGAACCAGCGGCCGCGGACGAAGCGGTCGGCGAGGATCGCGAGGACCAGACTGAGCAGCACCAGCGGGACGGTGGTCAGCACGGTGAACCACAGCGTGTTCTTGAGCGTGCGCCAGAACTCGCTGTCGCCCAGCACGGCCGCGTAGTTGGAGAGACCGGCGAAGTCACCGAGCCCCGACTTGAGCAGGCTGGTCTCGAAGAAGCCGGCCACGACGGTGTAGATCAGCGGCCCCACCAGGAAGAGCAGGTAGAACAGGGAGAAGGGCAACAGCATCCCCGGACCGGCCCAGCGGTCACCTCTGCCTCGGGCCTTGGTCGGTGCGGTTGTCGTGGCCATGGGACGGCCCTTTCAGTCAGGACATACGGGATCTCACGACGTACGGGGGCCCGATGAGGGCCGGGATCGAAGCAGTTGGCAGCCGACCGGTCAGCGGCGGCAGCAGTCGGCGGAGCCGAGCGTGGCGGGCTACACCGGTGAAGGCCGGTCGGCCAGTTCGCGCAGTTCGCGCTTCATCCGGGCGGCGCCGGCCGTGGGGCTGGTGGCGCCGGTGAACACGGAGGTCACGGCGTCGCCGATGACGATCTGCAGGCTGCTGCCCGCGCCGCCGTACCAGGCGGCCGGGTCGTAGGCGGCCCCGTCGGCGGCAGCGGCGTAGTGCGACTGCGGTTCGAGGGCCTTGTAGGAGGCCGACCGCTGGGTCGGCAGCCAGGCGGGGATGTGTCCGCCCTCCGCCCACATCTCGCTGGAAGCGAGCAGGGAGGCGACGAACCCGAGGGAGAGATCGAGACGCTGGGCCGAGGCGGAGGGTGCCTTGGGCAGGACCAGGGAGTGCGAGTCGGCGGCGCAGGCGTAGGGCGCGTCGTCGAAGATCCGCGGCAGGGGCCGCATGTCGAACTTCACCTTCGAGCCCTGGACCGTGAGGACCTGCCAGACACCGTCCATCAGGAAGCCGGCCTTGCCGGTGGTGAGCATGGTGATGGCACCCGGGCTGTCGGTGGTCGTGGGCACCACCTTCTCCTGGGTGAGGCGGCGGATGTACGCGAGGGCCTCGGCCGCGGCCTCCGTGTCGATGACGACCTTCTTGCCCTGGTCGGCGACGAGATCGCCACCGCTGATCTGCCGGTAGAAGGACCAGAAGAGCCGGAACTGCGTCGAGGCGTCCTTCACCGAGGCGATCGAACCGCCCCACTCGCCGGTCACTTCCTTCGCGGCGCGCAGGGCGTCGATGAACGCGTCGGGCCCGTCCACGTCCGTCAACCGTCCCTTGCCGTCGAGCAGTCCGGCCTTCTCGGCGATGTCGGTACGGAAGTAGAGGACGAAGGGGTGGGTGTCGAGCGGGATGGCGTACAGCTTGCCGTCCAGCTGGGACTTCTTCCAAGGCCGCGGATCGAACTTGTCCTCGGTCAGTCCGTGCCGGGCCAGATCGGCCGGCTGGATCTCGGTGAGCAGGCCCGCCTCGGCGAGCGTGGGCACCTTCGACAGGTGGCTGATGGCGACCTGCGGCGGCCGGTCGCCGAGCGTCGCCAGCGTGAGCTTGGTGTAGTAGGGGTTGCCCCACACGAAGGTCGCCGACTTCAGGTCCGTCGCCCGGTGCCGGGACCGGTAGGCGGCCTGCATCGCGAGCAGGCGCTCGCCGTCACCACCGGTGAAGGGATTCCAGAAGTTCAGCCGTGACGGGGAGGGCGACCCGCCGGTGAATCCCTGAGCGAGGGTGCTGTCACAGCCGCCGAGGGCCGCGGCGGAGGCCGCGACGGCTCCGAGCGACAGGGTGCCGCGCAGCACGCGGCGCCGGGACGGAGCGGGCGGGGAGGTGTGCGGCGTGCGGTCCCGCATGGGCATGCGTCCTTCCACGGCAGGAAAACTCAGGTAAGTACAACGTTGGAATGTGCGACCGGACTGATCCGCTCGGTCGCTGGGCTGAGGCGGTTACAACGTTGTATCCCCGGGGAAATGTGGCGTCAACACTTCTGCACGAACTTCCTGTTCGACGGGCCGTCGATGCGATAACGGCCCATATCGCCCAACTGGGAAGCGAAGCTATTACAACGTTGGAACATGGCTTACGCTGAGCAGCACACCGGACCGGTACGCGTGACGAATCGGCGCGGAGGGCGGCTGTCGACTGTCAGCCGTCGGTCGTCGGGCGTCGGCTGTCTGTCGTCGCTGTTCGTCGTCGGCTGCCGGCCGGAAGGAAGTCGGGGGAGGGAGGGGCGACCACCATGGCAGGTGCACGCCTCAAGGACGTCGCCGAGCGTGCGGGCGTATCGATCAAGACGGTCTCGAACGTCGTCCGGGGCGAGGTCCGCGTCGCGGAACAGACCCGGGAACGGGTACTGCGCGCCATAGCCGAACTCGACTACCAGCCCAACGCCTCCGCCCGCCATCTGCGCACGGGCCGCAGCGGCATCATCGCGCTGGCCGTGCCCGAACTGGTCGCACCGTACTTCGCGGAACTCGCCGCCGAGGTCATCGCGGCCGCCAAGAAGCGCGGCTGCACGGTCCTCATCGAGGACACCGGCGGAGACCCCGCCGAGGAACTGCGCATCGCCTGCGGACTCAGCGACCCGCTCATCGACGGAGTCCTGCTCAGCCCGCTCTGCCTCGACGAGACGATGCTCGCCAACCGCGAGCGCCGCGTACCGCTCGTCCTCCTGGGCGAGCAGTCGTACAAGATCCCGGCCGACCACGTACTGATCGACAACTCCGCGGCGGCGCGCGAGGCGACCGAGCACCTGCTCCAGCTCGGCCGGCGGCGCATCGGCGTCATCGGCCAGCCCTCGGACCGGGCCCACGCCACGACGGTGCAGCGCATGCACGGCTTCCTGACCGCCCTGCACGCCGCGGGTGTGCCGCACGACCCCCGGCTCGTCCCGGACACCGGGGAGTTCACCCGCGCCGACGGAGCCGCCGCCATGCGGGTCCTGCTCGCTCTGGACGACCCGCCGGACGCGGTCTTCTGCTTCAGCGACCTGCTCGCCTCCGGCGCGGTGCGCGCGGCGCACGAACACGGTCTGCGGGTGCCGCGGGACCTGGCGGTCGTGGGCTTCGACGACATCCAGGAGACCCGCTACAGCGTGCCGTCGCTGACCACGGTGTCACCGGACAAGCGGGAGATCGCCGAACTGGCGGTGGACGCCGTGCTGCACCGGATCACCACCGACGCGGAGGCCCCCCACACGCGACTCATCGCGGGGTACGAACTGGTCGTACGCGAGAGCACGCGGGCGGATCCGCCCGCGGGGTGAAGGGCGGCTGGGTGAGGGCGCCGGTGGGCAGGGCGGCTGTGTGGAGGGTGCCGGTGTGCAAGGCGTCGCTGTGGAGGGTGCCGGTGTGCAGAGCGTCGCTGTGGACGGTGCCGGTGTGGAGGGTGCCTCAGTGAGGGTCTCTCCACCAGACGGAGAGCTCGGTGCCCGGCCGGCGTTCGGAGAAGCGGCCCGTGGGGGAGACCTCGCGCAGCAGTAGCCGTACGTCTGCCTCGAATTCGTCCCGGCGGGTGCCGAACAGGTGAGGGGCCGAGGACGACATCGAGAAGACCTCCGCGACGACGTCGTCCGTCGTGCGCTCCAGGGACTGTCCGCCGGGGACGACGTGCCGCTGCGGACCGGTGAATCCCGCCCGGGCGAACACCGCCGCCTCGTTGCCGGGCGTGCCGTGCGGCAGCACCCCCTGACCGGCCCGACGTACCGGCCCCAGGTAGCGACCGACCAACTCCTTCAGAGCCGTACGGGGCGGCGCCGGATGCGGAAGACCGTCGGCGGTTCGGGTCTGCGTCCGTGCATCCGTCCGCACATCCGTTTTCACGTCGGAGACGTGCACCAGTGCCCCGCCCGGCCGGAGCATGTTCCTGACGGTCGCCGCCACCAGGTCGCGGTCCATCCAGTGGAAGGACTGGGCGAAGGTGGCGACGGTGAACGTTCCGAGACCGGCGGGCAGTTCCTCGGCCCGCGCCCGCACCCACCGCGACTTGCCGCTCACCTCGCGCTCGGCGGCCTCACGGGTGGCTTCGGCGATCATGCCGCGGTCCGGGTCCACGCCGACGATCTCGCTGAACAGGTGCGCCAGGCTCAGGGCCACGGTGCCGGGTCCGCAACCCACGTCCATGAGGCGTCCCCGCCCGTCGAGTTCCAGGACTTCGGCGAGCGCGTCCGCCAGCCCGGGGGCGTAGGGGAGCCTCCCGCGCTTGTAGTAGGCGGCCGAGCCCAGGAACAGCGTGTCGTCCCACTCCCAGTCGGTGGTCATGTCCGCTGTCGCTCCTAGCGAAGGTCGGGTTCCGATCCGGCGGACCGATGATTCCATGGCTGGGTGCCTGGCCGGTCTGCGGCCGGTCTGCGGCCGGTCCGTGGCTCGGTCGTGCCGCAGAGTCCGCCGAGGACGCGGTGGTCGTCGGTCCGTGTGCGGCGTCGACCGGTCTCCGGACGGGCAGCTGATCTCGGTCACGCGCATGTGGTTCGACGGCGAGACCACGCACGACGACCGGTAAACGCTCGTCGTCCTCGACAACGACCGCGCAGCCGTCTATTGGTCGACGGCCTGTGTGGCCTGCGCGCTCTGTGCGGTGAGCGCGAAGGCCAGCAGTGCCGTCGTGGTGAAGTCCAGCGAGGGCTCCACGGTCTGCCAGGCACCCACGTCGTCCAGGTACCGCGAACCCTTGCCGTCGAAGTCGGTCCAGGCTCCGGAGGGCGGGGCGGCCGCGCATTTCCTCATCGTGGGAAAGCTGTTCAACTCCTCCAGTTTCGCAGCGGCGTTGGGGCCGTTGACCACGGCGCCCCGCAGGATGGCGCCCGTCCCGTCATGGCTGCCCGCGAGGTTGGCCAACTGGTGTTCCGGGCAGTGCGGGTAGACCTCACCCGCGCCGATCACGAAGCTGGTCCCCCAGGGGTTGGCGCCGAGGGCCCACCCCCGCTGCCGGCCGGCGAAAGCCGCGTAGCGGGTGTCCCCGGTGGCCTTGGCGTAGAGGCGGGCGGTGGCCACAAGGCCGAAGGTGTGCGGGACGGCGTCGAAGTCGTCGTAGACGGCGCCTGCGCCGAACGGGTCGTGCCCGGCGCGGGCGACACCGTCCTCCAACTGGCGGCGCAGATCCTCGTACAGGTCCGCGGCCCCGATCCCGTTGATCCGGGAGCCGTCCAGGACGGTGGCCAGGTCCACGTGGGCCAGGGCGCTGACGTCGGCCACGTTGAGGGTGCCCTTGACGTCGGAGTCCAGGTAGTTCCCGGCCCAGCCGGCCGCGGCGTCGGCCCAGTCGTTCTCCCGGTCGTCCCCCAGCTCCCGTGCGGCCAGGGCCAGTTCGGCGCCGCCGAACTCCATGTCGTCCTGCCAGGAGTCCTCGGGATAGAAGGTGCCCGGGATCGCGGTGAGGGGCGGCTCGTCGGGGTCGGGCTCGGTCTCGGCCAGGTCGTAGACGGCGGCGGCCTTGTCCAGCCAGTCCCGGGCCTTCTCCGGATCCGTGTCGGCCGCGCGCTGGGCGGCGAGGGCGAAGGCGGCGGCCACCCGTCCCGCCAGGCTGGGGCTGATCGCCTCGCCCGGCTCGGCCGCGCGGAAGACCGGCCGGTGCTTGATGGTGTAGTCCGGGTCACCGGGTGACACGTCGAGCCGGTCGTCGGCCTCAGGCAGCCGCCACACGTCGTGATCCGTCCGTACGGCCTCGTTGCCCGCACCGATGCCGACCTGTACGTAGAGGGTCTCGCTGTCCCCGTCCCACATCCTGTCCAGCCAGGCCAGTCCGTGCGAGGCCTCGGCGGACAGCTCCGTCATACCGGGCAGGTCGCGCTGCGCGAGCAGGAGTTCGGCGACCGAATAGGAGGTGGTGCCGGTGAACTTGAGGAAATCCCCCGCGTCGAACCAGCCGCCCGAGACGTCGACCTGTTCGCCGGTCGGGGTCAGCTCCTCGTCGAGCAGCTCGGTGCCCTCCTCGTCGTACTCGGGCGGGGCGTAGACGGTCGCTTCCCGGTCGGCCAGATGGGAGGGCCCGTGCCGCAGCATGTGCCGGGGGCCGTCGGCGATCACGTCGGCGCCGTCGCGTTGCGCCTGAAGGAAGCGGACGTTGTCGCGTACGAGCGGGGTCATCAGCGCGCGGGCCCCGGCGATCCGGAAGGCGGGCGAGCGGCCGGCCGCGGTCCCGGCCAGGACGATGCGGTACGTGCCGGGGGTGTCCAGCGCGGAGAGGTCGACGGTACGGACCGAGGGGTACTTGGCGTTCCAGCGGCCGGTGACGGCTCCGAGCCGCCCCGCCGTCACCACCGCGTTCTTGGCGTCGACGACCTTGTAGCGGGCTCCCGCGAGTGCCGCCGTGGGCCCCATGACGTAGGCCCGCTTCGTCTCGCCGCGCACGTAGCCGACCTGGTCGACCCGCACCGCCACCTCGGTCGGAGACCCGGCACCGCCGCCGAAGGGCAGGCCGTGCAGGCCCGCGGCGATGAGCAGGGTGCCGAGTCCCGCGGCTGCGGTGACCAACAGCCTGGGTGTGCGCGGAGGGTTCATGCGCCTACGGTGCCGGAGCTTTCATGAGATGACGATGAGGGCGTCCGGGCTGCGGGGTGCCCCGGCAGCCGCAGCTCGGCGAGCAGGCCCCCGCCGGGAGCGCCCGTGAGGCGGGCGCTGCCGTGGTGCAACTCGGCGACCCAGCGGACGATGGCGAGCCCCGCGCCTGTCCCCGCTTCCGGGGCTGCTGCTGCCCCAGAGACGGCAGAGGGACCCGAGACGGCTGCTGCCCCAGAGACGGCCGTCGCCCCCGAGGCCGCTCCGGATCCCCCCGTGACCCCCCGGGCGAACACCCGCTCCCGGTCCGCGGGCGGTACGCCCGATCCGTGGTCCCGGACCGTGACGAGGCCGGGTGTGACCGTGACCTCCACGGGCGAGCCGGCCGGGCCGCCGTGCCGTTGGGCGTTCTCCACCAGGTTCCGTACGGCCTGGGCCAGCAGGTCGGGATCCCCGAGCACCACCACCGGCTCGGAGCTCACCGTGACGTACTCGTGGTCCGGCAACTCCTCGACCGTGGTCTCCACCAGCTGGTCGAGGCGCAGGGGCACCAGTTCGACCCGCTGGGTGCCGGCCTCCGTGCGGGCCCTGGTCAGCAGCCCGGTGACCAGTCGGCTCAGCCGGTCCACCAGCCGCAGGGTCTCGGCGGATGAACCGTCCCGCTCCACCACGAGCCGGAGTGTCGCCAGCGGTGTACGCAGCTCGTGCGCGGCCTCGGCCAGGAACTGCTCCTGCTGCCCCAGCCCGAGCAGAGCGGGACGCATGGCCCGGCCGGACAACAGGTGCCCGACGGCCGCCGCACAGCAGACCAGGGCCGTGCAGCCGAGTGCCAGCCAGCGGACGAGGAGGTCGTGATCGTGTTCGCTGCGCGCCAGTGCCGTACCGACCAGCACGGCCGCACCGATCCGGTCGCCGTCCCAGACGGGAGCCGCCGCCCACCTCAGCCGCCCGCCCTTCTCGGAGGGGGCGCTGAGGACGACGGTCTCCTGCTCCTCCAGGACGCTCCGCCAGACATGGTCGAGCCAGTCCTCCTCGGGCAGTGCCGAACGGGCGGGAACGACGTTCCACACCGACGGCGACTCTCCCGGAGCCGTCTGCAGGACCGCCAACACCTCGGCGCTCCGGGCGAGTTCGTCCTCACGCAGCGGTTCCAGGTGCAGTGCCCCCTCGTCGAACCAGACCGCCCGGGACAGGCCGACGGCACGGCTGCCGACCTCGTGGTCGAGGCCCGACCGACGGGAATCGGAATCGATGCGGACGGCGACCGTGGCGAGTACGACAAGACAGGCCGCGGTCGTCGAGGCGAACAGGAGCGTCATCGTCCGACGGGTGCGCCGCAGCCGGGCGACGGCCGGCGACATGGCGGGCCCGGCTGCCGCGGGTGACTTGGAGGGCACGACCGCCGGGCGACGGAGGCGGATCATGGCCGCGCCCCGGCGGCCGGGTTCTGGTCGGCGCCGCCCAGCCGGTAGCCGACACCGCGCACCGTCCCGATCGGGTCCGGCGGCCCGAGCCGCCGTCGCAGCTGGCCGATCAGGACGTCCACCACGTTGGACATCGGCTCGCCCGCCTCGTCCCAGCAGCGCTCGATCAGCTCGGTGCGTGTCACCACCTCGCCGGCGCGCAGCATCAGCACCTCCAGCACCGAGAACTCCTTGGCCGACAGGCTCAGCAGTACCCCTGCCCTGGACACGCGGCGCCGCGGCAGGTCGACCTCCAGGTCACCCGCCCGCAGGACCGGCAGCCGCGCGGGCTGCTCCCTGCGGCACAGCGCCCGCACCCGTACGACCAGTTCGGCGAAGGCGAAGGGCTTGACCAGGTAGTCGTCCGCCCCGTGTTCGAAGCCGGCCACGCGGTCGCTCACCGTGTCCAGCGCCGTCAGCAGCAGAAAGGGCAGGGCCGATCCCGTCCGCCGGTGTTCGGCGAGCAGGGTGAGCGAGTCGCCGTCCGGCACCGAGCGGTCGGCCACGACACAGTCGTAGCTGTTGACCGAGAGCTTGAGATCCGCCTCGGCCAGCGTCCGCGCGAGGTCCACCGCGAACCCCGCGCCACGAAGTCGGGCTGCGACGACGGGCCCCAGATCGGGATCGTCCTCCAAGACCAGTACGCGCATGACCTGGAGCTTAGGGCCTGGGCGGAAACCGGGGCCCGACGGCCCTCACCACGGTGCCGGGCGCCCCTTGAGCCGCTGCCAGTACCGGCGGTGGGCGTGCCGGGCGCGCTCGTTCGTGATGAGGCCGGGCAGCTCGGTGTCGAGCGGGGCGGCGAGTTCGGCGATGTCGCGCAGGGTGACGGCCTGGCAGGCCCGCTTCGTGAACGCGTACTGCTCGGCGCAGTCCTCGGGCGTCTCCTCGGCGACGGCGACGGCCCGGTCCAGCAACTCCTCGGCCGGCGCCAACTCGTGCACCATGCCCAGGGCGTGCGCCTGGTCCGGGGTGAAGATCTCCCCGCGCCGGCAGGCGCGGGACGCGACGGGATCGCCCCAGGCGTGGGCGAGGATGCGTACGTACACCGCGGGCATGGGGATGCCGATCGGCACCTCGTTGAGTCCGAAGCGGGCCCCCTCGGCCACCGCCACCCGGTGGTCGCAGGCGGCGGCGGTGATCAGTCCGCCGGCGAAGGCGTGGCCGTTGACCGCGGCGACCGTGGGGCGCGGGTAGGTGAACAGCCGCATGTTCGTGGCCCGGTAGTCCTGGAACCAGGACGCGACGGCTTCCGGAGCGCCGGCGAAGAGCGGGAAGTGCTCGCCCAGATCGAGGCCGGCGGAGAAACGGGCGCCGGTGCCGGTCAGTACGACGGGGGACTCCGCGTGATCACGTTCGAGCCGGTCGAACGCGTCGTGCAGGTCGGCGAAGAAGGCGCGGTTCTGCGCGTTGACCGGGTTGGTCGTCATCGTCACGACGGCAACACGGCCACGCCGCTCGATGGTCCAGCTCATGCTGACTCCCTTCGGCCCGGTGGGGTGGATGGCCTGGGTCCAGCCCTGATGGTGGGGAGGGCCATGGCGCGGGTCGACCGGACGGAGCTGAGATATCGGCAGCCGCACCGCACAAGGTGCGGAAAGCAGCATCCGATACGGAAGCCGGAGATGTGCACCCGAGCGCAGGTCCGCAGGTCGGCGCCCAGTAAAGTGCGTTTCTGCTGCCCTTCCCGAGACTCCTGTCCGCCCTCCCGGACTCCTGTCGCCCCTCCCGAGCCCCGCTCGGGAAACCCCCTCCCGAATCCCGAGGTACCGAGCCGTGACCCCCGCCCGCTCCGGACCGCCGCCCGCCGTCACCGTCGTCGGGATCGGGGCCGACGGCTGGGAAGGCCTGCCAGGACCCTCCCGCGCGGCGCTTCTCGAAGCCGAGGTCCTGATCGGGGGAGCACGCCAGCTGGACCTGCTGCCGCCGGAGTGCGCCGGAGAACGGATCACCTGGCCCTCGCCCCTGCGCCCCGCCGTCCCCGGCCTCCTCGCGGCGCACGCCGGCCGCCGGATCGCCGTACTGGCCAGCGGCGACCCGATGTTCTACGGCATCGGACGCGCCCTCACCGAACACCTCGGCGGCGAACTGCGCGTCCTGCCGCACCCCTCCTCCGTCTCCCACGCCGCCGCGCGCCTCGGCTGGCCCCTGGAGGACGTCGAGGCCGTCACCCTCGTCGGCCGGCCCACCGCCCGCCTCGCCGCCGCCCTGCACGACGGCCGACGGCTCCTCGTGCTCAGCGCGGACGCCACCACCCCCGCCGAGGTCGCCGCCCTCCTGCGCGACCGCGGCTTCGGCCCCAGCCGGATGCGGGTGCTGGAACAACTCGGCGGCGCGAAGGAACGTACGACCGGGGAGGCCACCGCCGACGACTGGGCGCATCCGCCCGGCGACCCCCTCAATATCGTCGCCGTCGAATGCCGCCGCGCCCCGGACGCCCTGCGGCTCGGCGCCGTACCGGGGCTGCCGGACGAGGCGTACGAGCACGACGGACAGCTCACCAAGCGGCACATCCGCGCCGCCACGCTCGGCGCGCTCGCCCCCGCCCCCGGCGAACTGCTGTGGGACATCGGCGGCGGCTCGGGTTCGATCGCCGTCGAGTGGATGCGTACGCACCCCTCGTGCCGGGCGGTCACCGTCGAGCGCGTCCCCGTGCGGGCCGAGCGCATCGTCCGCAACGCCGACCGGCTCGGCGTGCCCGGACTGCGGGTCGTCACCGGCGCCGCGCCCGCCGTCCTGGCCGAACTCCCGCCGCCCGACGCCGTGTTCATCGGCGGCGGGCTCACCGCGCCCGGACTCCTCGACGCGTGCTGGGAGGCACTGCCCGTCGGCGGACGGCTGGTCGCCAACACCGTGACCCTGGAGTCCGAGGCACTGCTCGCCGACGCATACCGGCGCCACGGCGGGGAGTTGGTGCGGCTCGCGGTGGCGCACGCCGTGCCGGTGGGCGGTTTCACCGGGTGGCGGCAGGCGATGCCGGTCACCCAGTGGGCCGTACAGAAGACCGTCAACCCCCTTCCAGGAGCAGACAGATGACCGTGTACTTCATCGGCGCCGGCCCCGGTGCCGCCGATCTGATCACGGTGCGCGGCGCCCGCACACTCGCCGCCTGCCACGTCTGCCTGTACGCGGGCAGCCTGGTCCCGCGCGAACTGCTGGCCGAATGCCCGCCTGACGCGCGCCTGATCGACACCGCGCAGCTCAACCTGGACGAGATCACCGCCGAGACGCTCCGCGCGCACGAGGAGGGCCACGACGTGGCCCGGCTGCACTCCGGGGACCCGTCGGTGTTCAGCGCGATGGCCGAGCAGATGCGGCGGCTGGACGCGGCCGGGGTGCCCTACGAGGTCGTCCCCGGTGTCCCCGCCTTCGCCGCCGCGGCCGCCGCCCTGAAGCGGGAGCTGACCGTGCCGACCGTCGGCCAGACGGTCGTCCTCACCCGCGTCGCCCACAGCGCCACCGCCATGCCGGAGGGGGAGGACCTGGCCACCCTCGGCCGCAGCGGCGCGCTCATCGTGCTGCACCTCGCCGTCAGGTACGTGGACCGCGTGGTCGACGAGCTGCTTCCGCACTACGGCGCCGACTGCCCCGTGGCGGTCGTCGCCTACGCCTCCCGGCCCGACGAGCTGATCATCCGCGGCACCCTCGACGAGATCGCCGGGAAGGTGAAGGAGTCCGGAGTGCTGCGAACCGCCGTGATCATGGTCGGGCGGACCCTGGGCGCGGAGCAGTTCCGCGACAGCCACCTGTACTCGACCGAGCGGGACCGCCATGTCTGCTGACGCCTGCTGATGTCTGCTGATGTCTGCTGAGAGGGCGTCGGCGGCCGGGCTCACCAGCGGCTGTTGTGCGTGCTCACGCCACCGTGCTGTGCGCCAGCACGGTGTGCGGAGGTCAGGCCACCGTGCTGCGCCCCACCACGTTGCCCGCCCGGTCGATGCAGATCACGTCGACCGCGACCGGCGCCCCGCGCAGCACGGCCAGTGCCTCGTCGCGGGCCGTCGTCGCGACCAGTTCGCCCAGCGGCACCCCGGCCGCCATGCACAACTGGAGCGCGGCCAGGCCGGTGTTGGCCCCGGCCACCTCGGCGGCCAGCTCCTCGCCCGCTCCGCCGCGCCGCGCGAGTTCGGCGAGGAACACCTTGTCGACCTGGGAGCGGCCCGAGTGCAGGTCCAGGTGTCCCGCGGCCAGCTTGGACAGTTTGGCGAAGCCGCCGCAGATGGTCAGCCGGTCGACGGGATGCCGGCGTACGTACTTCAGCACCGCGCCCGCGAAGTCACCCATGTCGAGCAGCGCGTCCTCGGGGAGCCGGTACTCGGCGACGACCGTCTTCTCCGACGTCGACCCGGTGCACCCGGCGACATGCGTACGCCCCGCCGCCCGGGCCACGTCCACGCCCCGCCGGATCGAGTCGATCCACGCCGAGCACGAGTACGGCACCACGATGCCGGTGGTGCCGAGGATGGACAGACCGCCGAGGATGCCGAGCCGCGGGTTCCAGGTGGAGCGGGCGATCTCCTCGCCGTGGTCGACGGAGACGGTGATCTCGACATCGCCTGTACCGCCGTGCCGGTCCGCCACCTCGGCCACGTGTTCGCTCATCATCCGCCGGGGGACCGGGTTGACGGCGGGTTCGCCGACGGCCAGCGGCAGACCGGGGCGGGTGACCGTGCCCACACCCGAACCCGCCTTGAAGACGACTCCCGCGCCCGCCGGCAGCCGCCGGACCGTGGCCCGGATCAGCGCGCCGTGCGTGACATCGGGGTCGTCGCCCGCGTCCTTCACGATCCCCACCATCGCGTACGCGTCCGTCAGCTCCTCGGCCGCGAGCGCGAACGACGGTGTCTGCCCCCTGGGCAGCGTGATGGTCACCGGGTCGGGAAACTCCCCGGTCAGCAGCGCGGTGTACGCGGCCGTGGTGGCCGCGGTCGCACAGGCACCGGTGGTCCAGCCGGGCCGCAGCCCGGTGTGCTTGAGTTGGGCGCCGCGGCCACCCTTCGCCTCGCCGTCGCCCGGCGACACGGCCTCGCGTCCAGCCTCGCCGGCACCCTGCACTTCGCTGTTCATGAACGGACCCGGATCTCCATGCACGTACTGATTCTCGGCGGAACGACCGAAGCCCGGCAGCTCGCCGGGCTACTGCACGGTACCCCCGGCCTGACACTGACGAGTTCCCTGGCCGGGCGGGTCGCCAGCCCCCGGCTGCCTCCGGGTGAGGTCCGCGTCGGCGGATTCGGCGGGGTGGACGGGATGACCGCGTGGCTGCGCGAGCACGCGGTGGACGTGCTCATCGACGCCACCCACCCCTTCGCCGGAACGATCAGCTTCAACGCGGCGGACGCGGCCACCACCGCCCATGTTCCCCTGCTCGCGCTGCGCCGCCCCGGCTGGGTCCCGGTCGAGGGCGACGTCTGGCACGGGACCGGCTCCCTGGCGGAGGCCGCGGAGCTGCTGCCCGCTCTCGGGCAACGGGTGTTCCTCACCACCGGCCGCATGGGCCTGTCCGCGTTCGCGCACCTGGACGCCCTGTGGTTCCTCGTACGGTCGGTCGACGTGCCCGAGCCCCCGTGCCCGGCCCGCATGGAGGTGCTGCTCGACCGGGGCCCCTTCACCCTCGACGGCGAACGCGAACTACTGCGCCGCCACCACATCGACGTCGTCGTGACCAAGGACAGCGGAGGCGTCGCCACGGCACCGAAACTGACGGCCGCCCGGGAGGCGGGCATTCCGGTGCTCGTGATCCGCAGACCACCAACCCCGCAGGGCATCCCCGTGGCCGCCGACCCGGAGTCGGCGGCCCACTGGATCACGAGGAGGCACGCCTCGTAAGGGGCGCGGGGAACTGCGCACCCAGCCACGACGCACCCGCGGCCAACACACCGCACTCAGCCGGTGGCGCCGCCGCACGGCTCACTCCTCCGGATACCGCCGAGGCGTCCAGACGATCTCCTCGTCACCACCCCGCCGCACGGCGACCCGCGTCTGCGAGGACCCGACCAGCAGAACCGTACGCATGTCGACCTCGGCCGGATCGAGATCGCCGAGCCGCACGACCCGTACACGCTCACCCGCACCGCCCACGTCCCGTGCGACCACGACCGGCGTGTCCGGGGCCCGGTGCTCAAGCAGCAGCTCGCGCGCCTTGCCCACCTGCCAGGTGCGGCTCTGTGAACCGGGGTTGTAGAGGGCCAGCACCAGATCCGCCGAGGCCGCCGCGCGCAGCCGTTCGGCGATGACCTCCCACGGCTTGAGCCGGTCGGACAGGGAGATGGTCGCGTAGTCGTGGCCGAGCGGAGCACCCGCGCGGGCGGCGGCGGCGTTGGCCGCGGTCACCCCCGGCAGCACCCGCACCGGCACGTCCGCGTACTCCTTCTGCGAGGCGGCCTCCAGCACGGCCGTCGCCATCGCGAAGACGCCGGGGTCGCCACCGGAGACGACGGCCACCCGCCGTCCCCGCTGCGCCAGTTGGAGCGCGAACTCGGCGCGCTCGGCCTCCACCCGGTTGTCCGAGCCGTGCCGGAGCTGCCCGGCCCGCCGCGGCACCCGGTCGAGGTACGTGGTGTAGCCGACCAGGTCGTCCGCGGCGGCGAGGGCGCCCCGCGTCTCCGGGGTCAGCCACAGCGGTCCGGCGGGCCCGGTGCCGACCACGACCACCTCGCCCTGCTCCCGCGCCGGCCGCTCGGCGTCGACCCGGCTGGGCAGTACGGCCACCGAGAAGTACGGCACCGACTCCGGGTCCACGTCGGCAAGTTCGGCGACGCGCTCCCCGTTCATGGTGGCCCGCTCGACGTACCGGGCCTCGCCCAGCCGTCCCGAACTCTCCAGCGCGCGCCGCACCTTGGGGAACGTGCGGCCCAGCTTCATCACCACGGCCACGTCCGTCGCGGCGAGCCGCGCGGTCAGCTCCTCCTCGGGCAGTGTGCCCGGCAGGATGGTCAGCACCTCCTCGCCCTCGGCGAGCGGGGTACCGAGCCGGGCCGCGGCGGCGGACACGGACGTGACACCGGGGACGACCTCGGTGTCGTAACGGTCGACGAGCCGCTTGTGCATGTGCATGTACGAGCCGTAGAACATCGGGTCGCCCTCGGCGAGGACCGCGACCGTGCGCCCCGCGTCCAGATGCGCGGCGAGCCTGGCCGACGCCTCGGCGTAGAACTCGTCCATGGCGCCCTGGTAGCCGCCCGGGTGATCGGTGGTCTCCACCGTCAGCGGGTAGACCAGCGGCTCCTCGATGTGGTCGGCACGTATGTGCTCGGCCGCGATCGAGCGGGCGATGGACCGCCCGTGCCGGGCACTGTGGAAGGCGATCACGTCCGACTCGCCGATGACCTGTACGGCCCGCACGGTCATCAGGGACGGGTCACCGGGGCCGAGACCGACCCCGTACAGCTTGCCGCTCCTGGCGCTCTTGCCGTTTTCGCCGTTCTCGCCGTTCACTCTTCCTCGCTCGCGATCGCGTTGAGAGCGGAGGCGGCCAGGGCGCTGCCCCCGCGACGGCCGCGTACGACCAGGTGTTCCAGACCGGACGGGTGCTCGGCCAGTGCGTCCTTGGACTCGGCCGCGCCGATGAAGCCGACCGGGACGCCGATGATCGCGGCGGGACGGGGCGCACCCTCCTCGATCATCTCCAGGAGGCGGAAGAGCGCGGTCGGGGCGTTGCCGATGGCGACCACGGAACCCTCAAGACGGTCGCGCCACAGTTCCAGCGCGGCGGCGCTGCGCGTGGTGCCCAGCTTCGCCGCCAGCTCGGGAACGGCCGGGTCGGACAGCGTGCAGAGCACGTCGTTGTCGGCGGGCAGCCGCTTGCGGGTCACACCGGACGCCACCATCTGGACGTCGCAGAAGATCGGCGCACCGGCGCGCAGGGCCTCGCGGGCCCGCGCCACCACGTCCGGCGTGAAGGCGAGGTCGCGTACGAGGTCGACCATTCCGCAGGCGTGGATCATCCGGACGGCGACCTGGCTGACGTCGGCGGGCAGCGCCGCGAGGTCCGCCTCCGCGCGGATCGTTGCGAAGGACCGGCGGTAGATCGCCGCGCCGTCCTTCTCGTAGTCGTACGTGGTCACGGTGTTCTCTCACTGCTCTCGGTCGTCATACGGCTCAGGCTCAGGCTCATACGCAGGTTCGTGCTCGTGCTCGTATTCGTGCTTGTGCTCGTATTCGTGCTCAGGCTCATGGAGTGATCGCCGTCAGGGCGGCGGCGAGCTGGGAAGGGTCGTCCAGGGGGACCGTGCGCGGTTCGCCGCCGGGTACCTCGACGGACAGCCGGTAGCCGCCCTCCGGGGCGGCGACGACATCGATCCGCTCGCCTCGGGGGTGCCCGCAACGGCGCTCGCATCCGGACCAGTACAGAGGGAGGCCGCGGGGGCCGACCGCACCGAGCGTGCCGGTCGCGTCCGCCCGTACGTCGGCCCGGGACTTGGCGCAGCCCGGCCGGCCGATGCAGGCGCCGACACGCAGCCAGGGCGAGTCGGGGTCGGTGACGAGGCCGACGGCGGCGAGGCGGGCCAGCGACTCGGCCCCCTGCGCGGCGCTCGCTCCCGGAGTGGGAAGAACCACACCGCGCCACGGGGTCAGCCGCAGCTCACAGGTGGTGGTCCGCGTCAACTCCCGCCACTGGGGAGCCGAGAGGCGGCCCAGCGGAATGTGCACGGACAGCGCGTCGCCGACCGCTCCCGGCAGCGGGCCCTCGGTGCGGGCTGTTTCCCGCACCTGCCTCTCGTGGCTGATGTTCTCCGCTGTGAGACGACGACCGACCGCCGCGGTCAACTCGTCGTCGGCGAGCGCCAGCTCGGCCACCCGCCAGGCGCGTGCCCCACTCGCCCGCTCAGCCTCCAGAAACGCTTCCGCAGCCGCCATGGCGGCCCGCGGCGCGTCCTCGGCGGACACGTGAAGGGCCAGGTCGGACGCCCCGAGACCGAGCTGCGCACCGCCGTCCGCCACCGCCCGGAGCGTCACGTCGGCGTCGAGTCCGGCGAGGTCCCCGCGCCCGTCGTCGAGCGCGAACAGGAACCGTCCCGACAGTGCCTGCGCCGCCTCGCTCGCACACAACACGGCGTCGAGGGCCGACAGCCACGGCCGTATGTCCCGCAGCCCCCGTCCGTCCGGCCCTTGTCCGTCCAGACCCCGTCCGTCCATGCCTCCTCCGTCGAGACCTGACAGCGGGGAGGCGACGATGTTGCGCACCCGCTCGTGTCCCCGTGAGGGCAGCAGCCCGGCGGAGGTCAGCAACTCGGCCAGTTCGGCTCCGCATCCGTCAGCCAGCCCGCGCACCTGTACGTTGCCGCGCGAGGTGAGATGCAAGTCACCGTCGCCCAGCCGCTGAGTGGCGTCGGCGAGCGCCTCGGCCTGGCTGAGAGTCAGCACACCGCCCGGAATCCGGACCCGGGCCAGCGCCCCGTCGTCCGCCGCGTGCAGCCGCAGGGTCCCCGGGCAGGCGTCACCGCGGTCCCGTGAGACCGCTGTGGCCTGGGACGATGGACGGAGGGCAGCCGAGGACATGGCGGCGAGCATACCTACGTTCCCGCAGGCTGTATGCCCCGCCCTTTTCCCCCGGCCCTTACTATCTCTATCGGTGGATCATCCGATCCGCCACCGCCACAACGGCGGCAGGGGAGGAAGCCGGTGCGAAGCCGGCGCGGTCCCGCCACTGTGAGCCCGGCCAGAGAATCCGGGTGAGCCAGGAACTCCCTTTCCCCAGCTCACGAGTTCGCGCGTGAGCACGGGGAGACCCATGTCCACCACCGCCCGGGGCGCGGACCCCGAGGAAGGCCCGACGCCACATGATCCTTCTGCTGTCGACGTCCGACACCGACCTGCTCAGCGCTCGCGCGGCCGATGGTCCGGTGTCCTACCGGTTCGCCAACCCGTCCCGCCTCGACATCGACGGCCTCCCCGCCCTCCTGGACGGCGTCGACCTGGTCGTCGTACGTCTCCTCGGCGGTCTGCGCGCCTGGGAGGACGGCCTCGACCTGCTGCTCGCCGACGGCCGCCCGGTCGTCGTCCTCACCGGCGAACAGGCCCCCGACGCCCAGCTGATGGCCGCCTCCACCGTGCCCATCGGTATCGCCGCCGAGGCCCACGCCTACCTCGCCCACGGCGGCCCGGCCAACCTCGACCAGCTTGCCCGCTTCCTCTCCGACACGGTCCTGCTGACCGGCCACGGCTTCGATCCGCCCGCGCCCGCACCGACCTGGGGCCCGCTGGAGCGCGCGGGCCGTGCGGCCGACGGCGCCCCGACGATTGCCGTGCTCTACTACCGGGCCCACCACATGAGCGGCAACACGGCGTTCATCGGAGCCCTGTGCGACGCCGTCGAGGACGCGGGCGGCCGTCCCCTCCCTCTGTACGTCGCCTCGCTGCGCGCTCCCGAGCCGGAGCTGATCGAGGAGCTGCGGGCGGCCGACGCGATCGTCACCACCGTTCTCGCGGCCGGCGGCACCAAGCCCGCCGAGGCCTCCGCGGGCGGCGACGACGAGTCCTGGGACGCGGGCGCCCTCACCGGCCTGGACATCCCGATCCTCCAGGCCCTGTGCCTGACCGGCTCACGGACCGCCTGGGAGGAGAGCGACGAGGGCGTCTCACCGCTGGACGCGGCGAGCCAGATCGCGGTGCCGGAGTTCGACGGCCGCCTGATCACCGTGCCGTTCTCCTTCAAGGAGATCGACGAGGACGGCCTCCCGGCGTACGTCGCCGACCCCGAGCGCGCGGCCCGGGTGGCCGGGATCGCCGTACGCCACGCCCGCCTCAGGCACATCCCGGCCGCCGAGAAGCGCCTGGCCCTGGTCCTGTCCGCGTACCCGACCAAGCACTCCCGGATCGGGAACGCCGTCGGCCTCGACACCCCCGCCAGCGCCGTCGCGATCCTGCGCCGACTCCTCGACGAGGGCTACGACTTCGGGCCCGCGCAGGACATCCCCGGACTGGTCTCCGGGGACGGCGACGAGCTGATCCGCGCGCTCATCGAGGCGGGCGGCCACGACCAGGACTGGCTCACCGAGGAGCAACTGGCGCGCAACCCGGTCCGTATCCCGGCCGCCGACTACAAGCGCTGGTACGCGACCCTGCCCGCCTCCCTGCGCACCGCCGTCGAGCAGCACTGGGGACCGGCGCCCGGCGAGATGTTCGTCGACCGCAGCGGCAACCCGGAGGGCGACATCGTGCTCGCGGCCCTGCGCCGCGGGAACCTGCTGATCCTCATCCAGCCGCCGCGCGGCTTCGGCGAGAACCCGATCGCGATCTACCACGACCCCGATCTGCCGCCCTCGCACCACTACCTCGCCGCGTACCGCTGGATCGCCGCCGCACACGCGGACGGCGGCTTCGGCGCGGACGCGATGATCCACCTCGGCAAGCACGGCAACCTGGAATGGCTGCCCGGCAAGAACGCGGGCCTGTCCGCCGCCTGCGGTCCCGACGCCGCGCTGGGGGACATCCCCCTCGTGTACCCGTTCCTCGTGAACGACCCGGGTGAGGGCACGCAGGCCAAGCGCCGCGTGCACGCCACGCTCGTCGACCACCTGGTCCCGCCGATGGCCCGCGCCGAGTCCTACGGGGACATCGCGCGCCTGGAGCAACTGCTCGACGAGCACGCCCAGATCGCCGCCATGGACCCGGCGAAGCTGCCCGCGATCCGCGCCCAGATCTGGACCCTCATCCAGGCCGCCAAGCTCGACCACGACCTCGGCCTGGAGGACCGCCCCGAGGACGACGGCTTCGACGACTTCCTGCTCCATGTCGACGGCTGGCTGTGCGAGATCAAGGACGCCCAGATCCGCGACGGCCTGCACGTCCTCGGCAACCCGCCGAAGGGCGCGGACCGCGTCAACCTCGTCCTCGCCATCCTCCGCGCCCGCCAGATCTGGGGCGGCTCCTCCGCCCTGCCCGGCCTGCGTGAGGCCCTCGGCCTGGACGAGTCGGCCGCGACCCGCACCACCGCCGACGAGGCCGAGGCCAAGGCCCGCGCCCTGGTCCAGGCGATGGACGACGCCGACTGGGACCCGGCCGCCGTCCCCACAGACCAGGGCGAACAGGTCGCCGCCATCCTGGAGTTCGCCGCCCGAGAGGTCGTCCCGCGCCTCGCCGGGACCACCGCCGAACTCGACCACACCGTGCACGCCCTGAACGGCGGCTTCGTCCCCGCGGGCCCCTCCGGATCGCCCCTGCGCGGCCTGGTCAACGTCCTGCCGACCGGCCGGAACTTCTACTCGGTCGACCCCAAGGCCGTCCCGTCCCGGCTCGCCTGGGAGACCGGCCAGGCCCTCGCCGACTCCCTCCTGGAGCGCTACCGCACCGACAACGGCGACTGGCCCACCTCCGTCGGCCTCTCCCTGTGGGGCACGAGCGCGATGCGCACGGCGGGCGACGACGTGGCCGAGGCGCTCGCCCTGCTCGGTATCCGCCCCGTCTGGGACGACGCCTCACGCCGGGTCACCGGCCTGGAGGCCATCCCGTACGAGGAGTTGGGCCGCCCCCGCGTCGACGTGACGCTGCGCATCTCGGGCTTCTTCCGCGACGCCTTCCCGCACACGATCGGCCTGCTCGACGACGCCGTACGCCTGGCCGCCTCCCTCGACGAACCGGCCGAGGCCAACTTCGTACGCGCCCACACCCAGGCCGACCTGGCCGAACACGGCGACGAACGCCGCGCCACCACCCGTATCTTCGGCTCCCGCCCGGGGACGTACGGGGCCGGGATCCTCCAGCTCATCGACTCCCGCGACTGGCGCACCGACGCCGACCTCGCCGAGGTCTACACGGTGTGGGGCGGCTACGCCTACGGCCGTGAACTCGACGGCCGCCCGGCCCGGGACGAGATGGAGACCGCGTACAAGCGCATCGCGGTCGCCGCCAAGAACACGGACACCCGCGAGCACGACATCGCGGACTCGGACGACTACTTCCAGTACCACGGCGGCATGGTCGCCACCGTCCGTGCCCTGCGCGGCACCGCCCCCGAGGCGTACATCGGCGACTCCACCCGCCCCGAGACCGTCCGCACCCGCACGCTCGTCGAGGAGACCTCCCGGGTCTTCCGTGCCCGGGTCGTCAACCCCAAGTGGATCGAGGCGATGCGCCGCCACGGTTACAAGGGCGCCTTCGAACTCGCCGCCACCGTCGACTACCTCTTCGGTTACGACGCCACCACGGGTGTGATCGCCGACTGGATGTACGACAAGCTCACCGAGACGTACGTCCTGGACCCGACCAACCGTGAGTTCCTCCAGCAGGCCAATCCCTGGGCCCTGCACGGCATCGCCGAGCGGCTGCTCGAAGCGGAGTCGCGCGGGATGTGGGAGAAGCCGGACCCGGCGGTGCTGGAAGCGCTGCGCCAGGTGTACCTGGAGACGGAAGGGGACCTGGAGGGCGAGGAGTGACGCCCACGTACTGAGTCGACAGCAGTCGGCAGCGGGCGACAGCAAGGGCCGGAGGGGAAACCCCTCCGGCCCTTGCTGTGTTGATGACGGGCGTCCCGCTTCTTCTGCTGCTAGCGTGCAACTGCACATTAGTTGCAATAACAAGTTCGAAGGATGTTGGACATGGCGGTTTACACACTCCCGGAGCTTCCGTACGACTACGCGGCGCTCGAACCGGTCATCAACCCCCAGATCGTCGAGCTGCATCACGACAAGCACCACGCGGCGTACGTGAAGGGCGCGAACGACACCCTGGAGCAGCTCGCGGAGGCCCGTGACAAGGAGGCGTGGGGCTCGATCAACGGCCTGGAGAAGAACCTCGCCTTCCACCTCTCCGGCCACATCCTGCACTCCATCTACTGGCACAACATGACCGGCGACGGCGGCGGCGAGCCCCTCGACAAGGACGGCGTGGGCGACCTTGCGGACGCGATCGCCGAGTCCTTCGGCTCCTTCGCCAAGTTCAAGGCGCAGCTCACCAAGGCGTCCGCGACCACGCAGGGTTCGGGCTGGGGCGTCCTCGCCTACGAGCCGCTCAGCGGCCGTCTGATCGTCGAGCAGGTCTACGACCACCAGGGCAACGTCGGCCAGGGCTCGACCCCGATCCTGGTCTTCGACGCCTGGGAGCACGCCTTCTACCTCCAGTACAGGAACCAGAAGGTCGACTTCATCGACGCCATGTGGGCCGTCGTCAACTGGCAGGACGTGGCGAGGCGTTACGCCGCCGCCAAGGAGCGCGGCGACAGCCTGCTGCTCGCGCCGTGAGCGACGTGAGCGGGACGCGAGAGCCGTCGGCGCGGTGAGAATGCTGTGACGCCGTAGCCGCGTCCGCTCGGAGCCCTGCCCGCTCAGCCGACCGCGGTGGTTGCCGTGACCGCGTGTGCCTCAAGGCCCGGGGTCGCGAGCAACTCCGCGACGCAGGCCGCCGTACCGCTCACCGCGGAGACGGCCCCAGCGGGGAGGGGGCCGAAAGCGGTGTACGCGCACGCTGCCAGTGTGCCGCCCGGCCGCCCGACCGGGCGCGGTCAGCTCATCAGCCCCGCGGCGACGGTGGCACCCAGCTCCCAACACGCCTGGATGTCGGCCTTGTCGGGCTCGCCCGTCACGGTCACGGCCTCCGCCGAGCGTCGCCAGCCCAGGCCCTTGGTGATCGACTCGATGCCTCGCACCGCTCCGGTGACGTCGTTGCCGCCGTGCACGTAGTAGCCGAAGGGCCTGCCCTGGGTCTCGTCGAGGCAGGGGTAGTAGATCTGGTCGAAGAAGTGCTTCAGGGCACCGGACATGTAGCCCAGGTTCGCCGGAGTACCGAGCAGGTATCCGTCGGCGGCCAGCACGTCGGCGGCCGTGGCGGACAGGGCCGCCCGCCGGACGACGCGTACGCCTTCGATCTCCGGGTCGTTCGCGCCGGAGACGACGGCCTCGAACATCGCCTGGCAGTTGGGTGAGGGGGTGTGGTGCACGATCAGCAAGGTAGCCACCCCCGAACCCTGCCGTGCGGACGCGCCGGGCCGCAAACGGAACGGCCGCCGTGCGGAGGCGGAGCGCCTCGTCGGGTCAGCCGTTCCGGGTGATTCCGGCGGTCGCGACGAGCAGCTCGTCGATGGCGGTACGGATGCTCTCGTCCTGGGTGAAGCCCCGCCGGCCTCCGCTGTTACGGAGACGTTGATCGAGGCCGTCGACGTCCGCCAGCAGGGAGGCGGCCGGGCGGGCCGCGACGCCGATGCGCGTCAGGTGGCGTACCGCCGGGAGCATGACCGGCAGGTAGGTGCCGCCGGGCAGGGCCTGGACGGCCTTCGTCAGCACGGGGACGGCGGTCCCGGTGTCACCGGTCGTGGCCCAGAGCGCGTGCGCCGCCTCGACGCCGGTCCAGGAATCGGTGCTCGCCGCCAGAACCCTGAGGCGATCGGTGAGGCACGCGGCACGCGGACCGAGGTCGGCGAGCCTGCGCAAGGCGGTGTGTACGAAACGGTCCGCGGTGATCGCGGCTCCGAGCAGGTCCAGAGCGGGTTCGGGATCGCCGCCGACCCGCCAGTACGTCCAGGCCGCGAGCTCCGCCTCGTTGCCGCCGGAACCGAATCGGCCGGCCAGCGTGTCGAGGACCCTGGTGCCTGCCGCACCGCCGCCTCCCGTACCGATCCCTGGCGTACCGACTCCCGCAGTACTGCCTCCTGCAGTACTGCCTCCTGCAGTACTGACTCCTGTCGTACCGAATCCAGCCGTACCGATTCCTGACAGGGCCGTTGCCGCCGGAACCCAGGTCGCGTCGTCGTCCAGCAGGTTCACCAGGTGCGGGACAGCCGGCTCGGCGGCGGCGCCCCAGTGCGCGAGCACCTCGCAGAGGCTCCTGAGGAGGTCCTGTCGCGTGGCGGGGTGGAGCCGGTCGCGGATCGCCGGCATGAGGACGTCGGCGTGCTCCGGCAGGCACAGCAGTGCCTCGTACGGTGCGGGGAGGACCGGACGATGCCAGTCGGACGCGGGGCGATGGGCGGAGTTCGACGCGAAGCCGGACGGCCCTCCGGCGATCAGCTCTACCAGGCCGGGCAGACAGCGGGGATCGTTCATCCGGGCCAGCGCCCACAGGGCCGCTTCGCCGACCGTCTCCCGCTGACGCGTCGTACGGGCTCCGGTGTCGCCGAGTAGCGCGGCCACGCCGTCGGCGTGCACCGCGGCAGCCGGTCCGAGGCAGGCCATCAGCTCCGCCGCACGGAAGCGGACCTCGACGACAGGATCGGCCAACCGGTCGGCGACGGCAGGCAGGAGCGCGGTCGTGGGGGAGCGTCACCGGCACAGCGACCTGCCCGCCTGGCCCAGCGCGCCGATCCGCTGCTCTTCGTCGGGATGCCAGGCCAGCAGGCCGAGTGCGAAGGACGGATCGGGGCCGGGGAGCAGCCCGGCCGTCCACTGCTGGACGCCCTCCGGCCGGGCCTCGAGCGAACTTGTCCGGCGCCACACACCGACACTCGGGTCCCGGACCGCTTCGAGCAGCAGATCCAGGCGTTCTGCCGGGAGGTCCGGCGCACCGGGAGTCAGCGCGTGCACCGCTGCCAGACGCACCTGTGCCTCGGGCGCTTCGACCAGCTCTCCCAGCAGGAACACGACCTCAGAGGCACGGTCACCGGCCGGCTCTCGGCGCACCGCCTGGCCGAGCGCGAGGACCAGTTCCAGACGGGCTGCCGGATCGTCCTCCGCGCGCAGGCGTCGCAACAGCGCGGGCAGCGTCAGTTCACCGGAGCTCTCGCAGACGCCGACGATCTCGGCCGCCGAGCGCCGGATCCGTGGTTCGGGATCGTCCAGCAGCGCCAGCACATCGGGCAGGGCCCGTGCCCACGCCGGCTGCCAGGCCGGATCGAGGAACCGCTCGCGGACCTCGGTCGCTTCCGAGGCGAGCATGGCCAGGAGGTCCAGTACCGCTCTGCGGCTCGGCACAGCGGGCATGGTGGCCAGCCGGATCAGGAACGGCAGCGCCGCGGGGACCGCGGAACAGATCCAGCCGCCCTGATGGAACAGCAGGTTGAGCAGTTCGTCCGCCGCGGCGTCCGCGTCGTCGGCCCGGGGCCCCGCGCACCGTTCCAACAGGCCGGGCACGTCCTCGGCCGACCCGTAGTTGTGCTTGAGTGCCGCCCAGTCGACCCCGCCCACGTCCGCCCACATGCGCGTGACCATAACGTTCACGGAGCGCCCGGTCGAAGCGATTGACGCGCACCCGCTGAGGGCCGCCGCCATCGCCGACCATGGCGGCGGCCGCGCGTTCACCCTCCCAGGACGGTCCGGACTTCGTCTCTCCACAACGGCCGGGCATTTCGTGGCAGTTCGCGGACCGGGGCGACGGCACCGGATCAGGCCATGGTCACCAGCGTCAGCGCGGCCAGTACGGTGATCGCGGCCACCGGGAGCATCACCGTCCGCGTCCGCTCCAGCCACGCGCGCACGCCCAGGGTGTCCAGCCACACGCGCAAGCCCACGGTGCCCAGCCAGGCGCGCACACGCCTGGTGCAGTGCCCGGTGCGCCACACGGACTCGGGTTCCGCCCGGACGGTTCCCGCGACGGAGCCGGAACCCGGGAAGCCGGGACCCAGGAGGATCCTGCACCAACGGCAGTCGCTCTCGTCGTCGAGCCGGGACCCGCCCGGCACTCGTGCGGCGAAGACCGTCGAACGCCCGTCCTCGTCACATGTCGTCATGCCACGTTCAACGAGGGGCCCCGCGACCGGCTACGCCCGTGCGCCGCATCGTGATGCGGTCGTCACCGGGCCCCAGGAGTGCCCGCCCGTCGGTGTGCGGTCCTCCGTGCACGGCCGCCACCTCCACCGCGTACCGTGGTGACATCACGACCGGAGGTCACACACATGTCCGCGCTACCGCACGAGCCGAGCTCAGAGGCATCCTCGGACCCGTACGAGTTCGAGTTCGCCGAAGGTCCGCAGACGCTCGCCGAGCTGCGCACCGCACTCGCGGAGATCAGCCCCGAACTGCTGACCGCTTTCGACGCCCGGCTCGACATGGCGACGTTCGGGTGGGACCACGACGAGGTCATCGCCAAGGCCCGTCGGACCGTGGCTTTCAAGAAGCGGGCCAAGGCGGCGGCCGCCGAGGCGGCAGCCCAGGAGGAAGCGGCCGGGGCGCAGCAGGTCGACGACCCGTGGGCCCACCTCGATGTCCGGGACAGCACCTCGTGACCGACTGACCCACCGACCGCCGCCGGACGTTCAGCGCCCCGGTTCGCCGAACGTCCGCAGAATCCGCTCGGCGGCGAGCGTGGCCGTCAACTCGCCGTCGCGCACCTGTTCTTCGAGCGCGGGCGCGAGCGCTCGTACGGCCGGATCGGCGTGCAGGCGGCCGAGCAGCTCGTCGCGGACCATGGTCCAGGTCCAGTCGACCTGCTGGTCGCGGCGCTTGGCGGCGAGCCGGCCGGTCGAGTCGAGCAGCGTGCGGTGCTGTTCGAGGCGTTCCCAGACGGTGTCGAGGCCGACCCCGTCGCGGGCACTGCAGCTCAGCACGGGCGGGGTCCAGGCCGCGTCCTTGCCGTGCATCAGCCGCAGGGCGCCCGCCAGCTCCCGTGCGGCGGCCTGCGCGTCGCGCTCGTGCGGGCCGTCCGCCTTGTTGACGGCGATGACGTCCGCCAGTTCAAGGACGCCCTTCTTGATGCCCTGGAGCTGGTCGCCGGTGCGGGCCAGTGTCAGCAGCAGGAAGGTGTCGACCATGTTCGCGACCGCGGTCTCCGACTGGCCGACGCCGACCGTCTCCACCAGCACCACGTCGTAGCCCGCCGCCTCCATGACGACGATCGACTCGCGGGTCGCCTTGGCCACCCCGCCGAGGGTTCCCGCGGTGGGGGAGGGGCGGATGAAGGCCGCCGGGTCGACGGCAAGGCGTTCCATCCGGGTCTTGTCGCCCAGGATCGAGCCGCCCGTACGGCTGGACGAGGGGTCCACGGCCAGCACCGCCACCCGGTGACCCAGCCCGGTCAGCATCGTGCCGAACGCGTCGATGAACGTCGACTTGCCGACACCCGGGACACCGCTGACGCCGATCCGCCGGGCCCGCCCGCTGTGCGGGAGCAGCTCGGTCAGCAACTCCTGCGCCAGCGAACGGTGCTGCGGCCGGGTGGACTCGACGAGCGTGATGGCGCGCGCGACCAGCGCCCGCTTCCCGTCGAGAACACCCTTGACGTAGGTGTCGAGTTCGATCACAGGTCGTGCCCGAGACCGGTCGACAGCCGCCGCACGAGGTCGTAGGCCGCCTCCGGGATCACCGTCCCGGGCGGGAACACGGCCGCCGCGCCCATCTCCAGCAGGGTCGGCACGTCCTGCGGCGGAATCACCCCGCCGACGACGACCATGATGTCGTCGCGGCCCTCCGCGGCCAGCTCCTCCCGCAGCGCCGGTACGAGGGTGAGGTGCCCGGCGGCAAGCGAGGAGACGCCCACGATGTGCACGTCCGCCTCCACCGCCTGGCGGGCCACCTCGCCCGGGGTCTGGAACAGCGGGCCGACGTCCACGTCGAAGCCGAGGTCGGCGAAGGCCGTGGCGATCACCTTCTGGCCGCGGTCGTGCCCGTCCTGGCCCATCTTGGCGACCAGGATGCGCGGGCGACGGCCCTCGGCCTCCTCGAAGGAGTCGACGAGCGACCGGGTGCGGTCCACGGACGGGGACTCCCCTGCTTCGTTGCGGTACACACCGGAGATCGTACGGATCTGGCCCGCGTGCCGCCCGTACACCTTCTCCAGGGCGTCGGAGATCTCCCCGACGGTCGCCTTGGCGCGTGCCGCGTTCACCGCCAGTTCGAGGAGGTTGCCCTCGCCGCCGGCCGCCCGGGTCAGGGCGTCGAGGGAGTCCTGGCACGCCGTCTCGTCCCGCTCCGCCCGCAGCCGCCGCAGCTTCTCGATCTGCTGGGTGCGTACGGAGGAGTTGTCGACGGTGAGGACGTCGATCTGCTCGTCGGTCTCGACGCGGTACTTGTTGACGCCGATCACCGGCTGGCGGCCGGAGTCGATCCGGGCCTGGGTGCGGGCCGCCGCCTCCTCAATGCGCAGCTTGGGGATGCCCGCGTCGATGGCCTTGGCCATACCGCCCGCCGCCTCGACCTCCTCGATGTGCTGCCAGGCCCGCCGGGCCAGGTCGTACGTGAGCTTCTCGACGTACGCGCTGCCGCCCCACGGGTCGATGACCCGGGTGGTGCCCGACTCCTGCTGGATCAGCAGCTGGGTGTTGCGGGCGATGCGCGCGGAGAAGTCGGTGGGCAGGGCGAGCGCCTCGTCGAGGGCGTTGGTGTGCAGCGACTGGGTGTGGCCCTGCGTCGCCGCCATCGCCTCGACACATGTGCGTGTCACGTTGTTGAACACGTCCTGCGCGGTGAGCGACCACCCGGAGGTCTGCGAATGGGTGCGCAGGGAGAGGGACTTGGCGTTCTGCGGGTCGAACTGCCTGACCAGCTTCGCCCACAGCAGGCGCGCCGCCCGCAACTTGGCGACCTCCATGAAGAAGTTCATGCCGATCGCCCAGAAGAAGGACAGCCGCGGCGCGAACGCGTCGACGTCCAGGCCCACTTCGCGGCCCGCCCGGATGTACTCGACGCCGTCGGCGAGGGTGTACGCCAGCTCCAGGTCGGCCGTCGCCCCGGCTTCCTGGATGTGATAGCCGGAGATGGAGATGGAGTTGTAGCGGGGCATCCGCTGCGAGGTGAAGGCGAAGATGTCGGAGATGATCCGCATCGACGGCTTCGGCGGATAGATGTAGGTGTTGCGGACCATGAACTCCTTGAGGATGTCGTTCTGGATGGTCCCGGCCAGCTTCTCCGGCGGTACGCCCTGCTCCTCCGCCGCCACGATGTACAGCGCGAGCACGGGCAGCACGGCGCCGTTCATCGTCATCGAGACGGACATCTTGTCCAGCGGGATGCCGTCGAACAGCTGACGCATGTCGAGGATGGAGTCGATGGCCACGCCCGCCATGCCGACGTCACCCGTCACCCGCGGGTGGTCGCTGTCGTAGCCGCGGTGGGTCGGCAGGTCGAAGGCGACCGACAGACCCTTCTGACCGGCGGCCAGGTTGCGGCGGTAGAAGGCGTTGGACTCCTCGGCCGTCGAGAACCCCGCGTACTGACGGATCGTCCAGGGCTGATTGACGTACATCGTGGGGTACGGCCCGCGCAGGTACGGCGCGACGCCCGGATAGGTCCCCAGGAAGTCCAGGCCCTCCAGGTCACGGCCGGTGTACAGCGGCTTGACCGCGATGCCCTCCGGGGTCTCCCAGAACGCCTCGTCGTCGCCGGTCGCCTTCTTGACGGCCCTGCGCCAGTCGTCGGCACCGGCGTCGATGCCGGAGCCGGTGGTCGGGGTCCCCAGCTGGATCCCGGAGAAGTCGGGGATTCCCATCAGGACACTCCCATGCGGTCGAGGGTGGCGGAGAGCACGGCGACGGCGTCGCAGCCCGCGAAGACGTACGCGTCGACATCCGTGTACTGCCCGGGCCGGCCGGCGAGGAACACGTGCCTGGCGCCTGCCGCTCGCAGGGCCCGGGCCGTGCTCGCGGCCTGCTCCTCGTACAGCGCGTCACTGGAACACAGACACGCCTCGGTGGCTCCGCTGTCCTCGAAGGAACCCTCGGTGACGGGCTCGATGCCGCCGGCCTGGAAGAGGTTCGAGACGAAGGAGGTCCGGGCGGTGTGCGCGGCGGCGGGGCCGATGGTGGCCAGGTAGACGCGCGGCCGGGTTCCGGTGGCGGCGAGATGCGCGTCGGAACGGGCCCGCAACACCTCGTACGCCTCGTCGCGGCGCACCCTCGGGAGCCCGCCGGACGACGGCTCCGGTACGGGCCGGCGCTCGGGGACGCGCTCGGTGAGGTTCGGGAACTCGCTGACCCCGGTGATGGGTTCACGCCGCTCGGCGAGCTTCGCGCTGCGCGCAGCCCAGGTCTCCGCCAGGTCCTGGCCGAGCCGGCTCGAGCGCAGGGCGGCCGCCTGACCGCCGAGGCCCTCGATGTGCTGGAAGAACTCCCAGCCCGCGTGGGCGAGTTCGTCGGTCAGCCGCTCCACGTACCAGGAGCCGCCCGCCGGGTCGATCACCCGTGCCAGATGCGACTCCTCGACCAGGATCGTCGAGGTGTTGCGGGCGATCCGGCGGGCGAACGCGTCCGGCAGCCCGAGGGCGTGGTCGAAGGGGAGCACGGTGACGGCGTCGGCGCCGCCCACTCCGGCGGCGAGCGTGGCGATGGTCGTGCGCAGCATGTTCACCCACGGATCGCGGCGCGACATCATCACCGGCGAGGTCACGGCGTGCTGCACCTGTGCCCCCGCCGCCGGCGCCCCGCACACCTCGGCGACCCGCGCCCAGAGCCGGCGGGCGGCGCGCAGCTTGGCGATGGTGAGGAACTGGTCGGCGGTGGCCGCGTATCGGAACTCCAGCTGTCCGCAGGCCTGTTCGGCGGAGAGTCCCGCCTCGGTCAGCTCCCGCAGATACGCGACACCGGTCGCCAGGGAAGCGCCCAGCTCCTGCGCGGCGGAGCCGCCCGCCTCGTGGTACGGCAACGCGTCCACGGTCAGGGCCCGCAGCCCCGGGTACTCCTCGGCGCACCGCTGTGCGAGAGCGGCGGCCGGTGCGAAGTCCAACGCCTCGCCGCTGCGCGCCTCGTGGCCCAGCGGGTCCGCGCCGAGACTGCCGCGTACCGCGTCCTTGGCGACTCCCCGCTCCTCGTACAGCCGCAGCAGCTCCCGCGCGGCCGGCTCGACGTCGCGTCCCGCGTCGAGGACGACGGGTGCCAGGTCGAGGTAGACACCTTCCAGGACCTGGGCGAGCGACGACACGGGGAAACCGCCCTCGCCGACGACCAGCCAGAGCGAGGAGACGCCGTTCTCCAGGTCCGCGAGGACCGCGGCGCCGTCGGCCGTCGTGTGCCGCTGGCGTACGCCCCAGCCGCCGACGGTGTTCCCGTCGGGCCGGGCGCCTCGTACGAAGGGCGCGAAGCCGGGGAAGCCGGGATCGGGAGCGTCGTCGTGCGCCGTGTACAGAGGACGGGTGGTGAGCCCGTCCTCCAGCGCGGTGGACAGGGCTGTCTCCGCCGTCTCGTCCGAGACAACCTTGCCCGACTTGCTCAGCACGCCCGCCACGAGGCGTCGCCACTGTTCATGTGTCGCGGAAGGAAACTCGGCGGCCAGCGAGAGCCCGTCGTTGGGCAGGACCGTCATGCTCGGATGCTAGGGCAGATTCCTTGAGTCACAGCAGAGGCCAGGCCTGTGACCTTGCCCTCGTGACTCCGGTGACCTCCGCCTCACCCGCCATGGACAGGGTGGGGAGGGCCGGGCGACGGGGGCCCCGTGGTGCGCTGCCGGACGCACCTCGCCCCGCGGCCGATGGGTGTGGGGGGTCCGCGGGGCGAGGGTTCTCGTACGAAGGTGGATCCGGGGTCAGCAGCTGTAGTTGACCAGCCTGAACGAGGCGTAGTGGTCGGACGTGTAGTAGTCCTCCCGGACTTTCTCACCGGTGACGATGCGACGGGCACCGCGCGTGGAGGAGCCGGGCGTGATCACCGTGTACTCGTGGTAGTAGCCGGTCGACTGGCCGGGCAGGATGCCTTCCCGGTTCTGGAAGACGCTGCCGTCCTGCGAGTAGGGGTAAGGACCGCCCTGCTCGATCAGGTCCAGCGTGTCGTGTGCCTGGGACGGCAGACTGCCGTAGCAGATGCTGCCGACCGCCGAGGCGGACGTGCCCGCGGCGTCGGCGGTCGCGGTGCCGCCGACGAGAAGAGCGGACAGAACGGCGGCTGCGGCGCCGATGCGAGTGATCCGTGGGGGGAATCTCATGCCTCCCATGATGACGCGCGTAGACGCTGACATGTCAATGACAACTACGAAGATTTTCACCGTCTCGTCCGATGAGTTTTCGGGGAGTTAACCTCGCGCGGCGCCGGCAATGGATGTGGCGCCGCGGCAGGCGTACTTGGCAGGATGAGCCGGATGTCCACCGATCTCCCCTTCCTCGACCCTTCCGCCGCCCGTTCCGCCACTTCGTCCGCTTCCGCAGCTTCCGCCGCTTCGTCGTCCATCTCCGATCGCTCCGATCTTTCCGCCCCCGGTCTCTCCGGTCTGTCCGGATCCTTCGGTCACCGCTCCGCCGCCCGTGATGCCCTGCGCGGTCTGGCGGTGGGTGACGCCTTCGGGGCCCAGTTCTTCGTGCCGGAGAATCTCCCCGGCCTGCGGGAGCGCCGGTTGGCCGCCGCGGAGTGGCCGTGGACGGACGACACGGAGATGGCCTGCTCGGTCTTCGAGGTACTGCGCCTGCGCGGCAGCGTGGACCAGTACGACCTCGCGCAGAGTTTCGCCCGCAGGCACGACTTCGACCGCGGTTACGGCCCGGCGATGAACCGGCTGCTGCGCCTGGTCCGGGAGGGCGGAAGCTGGCAGGAACTGGCCGCGGGACTGTTCGACGGTCAGGGGTCGTGGGGCAACGGGGCCGCGATGCGGGTGGCGCCCCTGGGGGCCTGGTTCGCCGTGGACCCGGCCGAGGCTGCCGCGCAGGCAGGCCGGCAGGCGCGGGTGACGCACACGCACCCGGAGGCCGTGGCCGGAGCCGTCGCGATCGCGGTGGCCGCGGCCTGTGCGGCGCGCGGGCGGGTACGGCCGGTGACCGGGGCCCAGTTGCTGGCCACGGTGGAGGAACTGACACCGGAGGGCCGGATCCGGTCGGGCGTGGCCGAGGCGCGGGAGCTGCTGAGCCAGCCGCATGCCGACTACGCGGCGCATCGGCTGGGCAACGGGCGGCGGGTGAGCGCGGCGGACACGGTGCCCTTCGCCCTGTGGTGCGCGGCCCGGCACCTGGAGGACTTCGAGGAGGCGTTGTGGGCGTGCGCGTCGGTGGGCGGGGACGTGGACACCACGTGCGCGATCGTCGGTGGGATCATCGCCGCGCGCGTGGGCACGGAGGGCATCCCCGCCGCGTGGCGGGCCGCGACCGAGGCGCTGCCGGAGTGGGTCGCGGAAGGCGAACTGGGCGAGGACCTCACCCGTACCGCACTGGGCGATGGCGTGACACCGTTGCGCAGGCCCGAGAGCATTCCGGCCCCGAAGCTGGTGTGGACGCCCGGGCAGTGGCAGCGCGTGCGGCACGGCGTGCGGTCACTGAACATGGACGAGAAGTGGGACGCGTATCTGGAGGGCGACCAGCTGCTGCTGCACCGGAGTTGGACCGGCGGTGCCGTTTTCCGGGTGACCGTGTCCGAGGATCCGGCCGGGTGGCGTCCGGTGGCCGCATGGGTCGAGTCGGACCCCGAGTTCTACCGCCGCGGCGGCGACGAGACGGAGAGCGCCTTCCTGGAACTCTTCCTGCGTGCCTGGTACATGGACGATACGCGACCTGAACTGTGGGAACGCTACAGCGGGTTGCGCCGCGCCGAGGCGGCGGGGGAGCAGGAACGCCAGGAGCCCACGCAGCCCACGCAGCCCACGCAGCCCACGCAGCCCACGCAGCCTACGGAGCCTACGGAGCCCACAGAGCCCACAGAGCCCATGGGGCCCACGGAGCCCGCAGGGCCGGTCGCCTGAGCCGGGCCGTGAGCCGCGCCGCGAGCCGCGCGGCGACCTCAGCCTGCGGCGTGCGGGTGTGAGGCGAACTGGTCGAGCAGGCCCTGCAAGGCGTTGTCGCCGAACATCAGCTCCAGGCCAGCGGCCGACTCGACTGCGGACGCCTCGCTGCGGGGGAACAGTTCCTCCTCGTACGCGCCGAGGGCGGACTCGGTGTCGCCGGCCCGGTCGGTGATCTCCTGGCCGAGCCGGGCGCCGTCGAGCATGGCGAGGTTGGCGCCCTCACCCGCGAAGGGGGACATCAGGTGCGCGGCATCGCCCAGCAGGGTGACGCCGGTGCGGTGGTCCCAGCGGTGGCCCACCGGCAGGGCGTGGATACGGCGCGGCACCGGGGGCTCGTCCGCGTCGGCGACCAGCGCGCGCAGGTCCTCGTGCCAGCCGTCGAAGTGGGTGAGGACTGCCTTCTTCGTCGCCTCCGGGTCGGTGAAGTCGATGCTGTCGAGCCAGCTCTCGGCCGTCTTGAGCGCGGTGTAGACGTGAATGCTGCCGTCGGCCTCGTTGTGGGCGAGGAAGGCCTTGTGGTCGCCGAGGCACATGAAGAACCCACTGCCGATCAGCTGCGCGCAGGCCGGGTGGCGGGTTGCGGCCTGGTGCAGATCGGTCTCGATGAAGGAGATCCCCGTGTAGGCGGGCAGGGCGTCCGAGACGAGGGGGCGGATGCGCGACCAGGCGCCGTCCGCGCCGACGAGCAGGTCGGTGGTGATCGTCGTGCCGTCCGCGAAGGCCACCTCGTGACGGCCGCTGCCCAGCGCCCGGGCGCCGGTCGCCCGCTTCCCCCAGCGGATCGTGTCCGCCGGAAGCGAGTTCAGCAGCAGGTCGCGCAACTGCCCGCGGTCCACTTCGGGGCGGGCGCCACTGCCGTCGTCCGCCTCCGCCAGACGCACCGTGCCCTGCGGGTCGACCAGGCGCATCGCCTCACCACCGGGATGGATCAGGGCGCGGAACTCCTCGTACAGGCCGGCGGTCCGAAGCGCGGCCTGGCCGGATCCCTCGTGGATGTCGAGCATGCCGCCCTGGCCGCGGACCGTGGCGGAGGCCTCCAGATCGAAGACGGCCGCCTCGATGCCGCCGACGTGCAGCACCCGGGCCAGAGTGAGACCGCCGAGGCCGCCGCCGATGATCGCGATCGGGTGGTGCGGGGTGGGGCGGGTGGGGCGGGTGGGGATGGTGTCGGTCATGGCTGCTCCTTGTGCTCGGGGCCGAGGAGGTGGGGACCTCAGCTGTCGGCGCTGTCGGCGCGGTCGGTGTCCGATGTCGGGGTGGGGGTGTGGGTGATGCCGTTGATGAGCATCCGGAAGCACCACGCCATGCGGTCCTCGGGTGACCCGGACAGGAGGCTTCCCGCCAGGGTGTGCAGGTGGGGGTGGGTTCGCGCGGGGGCACCGTGGACGGCGCGGGTCAGCGCGTCCCACTCGTCCGCGGTGTCGGGGGACTGGGAGCGGGTCGAGTGCTCGGCGGCCGTGGCGGTGGCGAACTGCAGCAGTACGTCCACGCCCCAGGCGGCCTGCGTACGCGGAACGCCACCCTCGTCCAGGATCGCCAGCAGCCGTTCCAGCAGTCGCAGGTAGTGCTCGCCGCTGGGGCGTGCGGTCAGGGCCGAGCGGGCCAGGCCCGGGTGCTCGAACAGGACGCCGGTGTAGGAGGTGAGCACCCGCACGAGCCTCGCGGCCCAGTCGCCCCCGCCTGCGCCCTTGTCCACCTCGGCGGGGTTCAGCTCGACCTCTCCGAGCAGCTCGTCCAGTACGGCCGCGTGCAGTTCGGCGGTGTTGGCCACGTACACGTACAGCGAGGCCGGGCCGGTGTCCAACTCCTGCGCAAGGCGCCGCATGGTGACCTTCTCCAGACCCTCCGCCCGCATCAGGGCGACTGCCGTCGCGACGATCCCGTCGCGGGTCAGCGCCGGTTTCGCCGGACGCTCCCGCCTGCTGGTCGATGTCCTGGGGCGCTCTGTCATGCTTCAAGCGTAACGAACATGTTCGTAGCAAACAAGTTCGTCACGAACATGTTCTTTGCTCGCCGAGGCGTACGTCACTGGCTTGACCGGTGACGAAATGCCGGACGACAATCCTCGAAAACCGGGAGCGCAGATGACAGAGGCAGTAGATGGGGGCAGCAGATGGCTGAGGCATACGACATCGAGGTTGTCGTCTTCGACGTCCTCGGGACGATGGTCGACGAGCCCGGCGGAATTCGGGCGGCCATCCGCGAGGCGGCGTCCGCGGTCGGAGACATGACGGTCGACGACGTGACGGTCGATGACGTCACGGTCGACCAACTGCTCGCCGTATGGCAGGAGCACGTCGAGCACGAGCAGCGGCGCATCGCGGAGAAGGACCGGGCGTACGCCAACAGCGAGATCATCGACCGTGAGGCCGCTCGACGCGTTGCCGACCGGCTCGGGCTCACCGACCCCGCGGCCTTCGAGCGACTGGCCACCGCGAGCCGACGCTCGAAGCCCTGGGAAGACTCCCTCGCCGGACTCGCGCGCCTCGCGCGTCGCTTTCCCGTACTGGGACTCTCCAACGCGGGCCGCGCGACTCTGCTCCGCCTCAACGCGTACGCCGGACTGCGCTGGCACCAGGCCCTGTCGGCGGAGGATGCCCGGGCCTGCAAGCCCGCACCGGAGGTCTACCGGCTCGCGCTCGACGCGGCGGGCTGTCCGGCGGAGCGTGTGCTGATGGTCGCCGCCCACGCGTGGGATCTCCGCGGAGCACAGGCGGTGGGAATGCGAACCGCCTATGTCCGGCGACCGGTCGGGGACCCACCGAACGCGACCGACACCTTCGACCTGCGGTCGGACAGCCTGGACGAACTGGTCGCCGGGCTGACATGACCGCGGGTCGGCAGGGCGGCAGGTGCGCGGGTCGGTTCAGTCGGTCCGGTCAATCCGGCTGGTCGCCCCGAGCGGTGGCGGTCGCGGCGGCATGGAGGTGTTCCAGGGCGTCCAGGACCATGGTGTGCCGGTGCCAGAGCAGCCAGCGGCCCACTTGTGTGCCGACGGATTCCAAGGCGGCGAGCCGCGCACGGGAGAAGTCGGTCAGGGGCAGTTCGTGATGGGTCGAGATGATGCCCACGACCCGGCTCCCGCGGCTGACCAGCGGCAGGCTGTGGGTGGCCCGGCTGCCCGCCTGCAGGATCGTGTGCCGGGACTGGTCGTCGAAGATGTCCGCGACCGCCACGTCCTTCACCGTGATCTGCTGGCCCTGTTCGGCGGCCTTCGCGCAGGACGTCGTGGAATCCCGAACGAAGGCGAAGAACTCGGTGAACTCCTGGTTCAGCCCGGTGTGTTTCTCCAGACGCAGCATCCCCTGCTCCGACAGCTGCACATTGCCCATGGTGGTCTCGGCGACGTGCAGTACGCGCCGCATCGCGCTGTTCAGCACCGCTCCGTGGCTGGTACGGCTCGACTCGTCCACGGCCAGGTTCGGGAGCGGCGGCGGACTGTAGCGGGTGCGGTGGGGGAACCACAGCTCGGCGCCCGTGTCGGGGCCCGCGGTGTGCAGTACGGCATCGGCCAGTGTGTGGAGCTTGATGTTGAACTGCTGTGAGGTCTGACGCAGCAGTTCGAACGCCTCCTGCTGTGAGGCGAGGTGGTAACGGTCGGTCAGTACTCGCTGAGCGTGGGCGACACCGATGTGTGCCAGACGTCGGTTGCGCTGCCCCAGCGTCTCACCCGTCTGCGGTGAGACGGCGGAACGAGAGGTGTTGCGGGGGAGTGGGTGAGGGGATTCCTGACTCACGGCACGGTCTTCCTTACAGCGGCTTGGGTGCGACGGAACACTCGCATGAGCCTCACGTGGAACGTGTGAAGGTCATGGAGGACGCGTGCCTATTTCCCAAGCACGGCCGCAACTTTACCTGGTTTCCGGGATGGCCTTCCGGGGTGGTTGTCACATGCGGTCGCCGAAGGTGGTGGTGAGAGGTGGTTGCCGGAGAAGGTTGTCAGAGGTGGCTGATAGAACACAGTGAACCGTTGCCGGGTTCGGAGTGACTGGAGCCACGTCTTGTCGTATGTGCACCACGTCGAGCAGTTCTACGGACTGCCGGCCCACACGTTCTCGCCGTACGTGGATCCGGCGGATCTGCCCGACCCGGGTTCGGTCGCCTGGCGCCTTGAGTGTGGGGAGTTGTCTCGCGAGGCCGACTACGGGACGCGTGTGAATGTCTACTGGGAGCGCTTCACCGAGTCGGTGGAGCTGGAGAAGGTGCGGGCACTGGTATTCGGCCAACCCTGGTACGACGGTGACGGCGGTCTCTCCGACGACGCCCTGCTCGGCCTCCGGTCCCGGCTGACGGGGCTCGAAGCGCTCTTCCTCGGGGATCTGGAGGACGAGCAGGCGATGATCTCCAGCATCTTCCTGGGGTCGGTCGCGCCCGTCCTGGAGGCGTTCCCCGGCCTTCGGGAGCTGGCCCTGCGCGGTGGAGAGGGCCTGGAGTTTCCCGAGACGGGCCACGCGCAACTCCGTACGCTGCGCGTCGAGTCCGGCGGGCTGCCCCCTGAGGCGGCGGCGCAGATCGCCGCTGCCGATCTGCCTTCGCTCCAGCGCCTGGACCTCTGGCTGGGCGACGACAACTACGGCGGTGGGACGACGGCCGAGGACCTGGCTCCCCTGCTCAGGGGTGAGAGGAAGCCCGCGCTGCGTCACCTCGGGCTGCAGAACAGTCCGATCCAGGACGAGCTGGCCGCCGCCCTGGCCTCCGCGCCCGTCGTGCCCCGGCTCACGTCTCTGAGTCTGGCACTGGGCATGCTCACCGACGAAGGCGCGGCATCCCTGTTGCAGGGCCAGCCGCTCACCCACCTGCGGGAACTGGACCTCTCCCACCACTTCCTCAGCCACGCCATGATGCTGCGGCTCTGGACGGAGCTGGAGCCGAAGGGCGTCCGGGTGGACCTGACCGCCCGGCAGGAGGACGACGGCGGCGATGAGGAATGGGGGCAGGAGCACGGGAGATACATCGCGGTCGGCGAGTGACCGCGGCAGCCGACCCCACCTCCTCTCCTCTGTCTCGTCCCGCCGTCCTGTCCACCGCCGTAGAAAGGCCGCACGATGTACCGCGCACCCGAGTCCCAGGACCCGGACGACCTCCGGGTCGCCAGTCGGCAACTCAATGGCCGCGTCCCCTGGTTGAGCCCTGACGAACAGGTGCCGTACGGGCATGTGCTGCACGCGGCCGCCGTGCTGAGATGCAAGCCCACGGCTGTCGTGACACGGCTGACCGCCCTGGGACACACCGACATCCAGCACCCCGAAGCTCCCCTGCCGGACGCCGTCGACCCGGACGACGTACCGCTGATCAGGGACACGAGCGCGGAGTACGGAGTCACCTGGCTCGATGTGGACAGGCCGGTGTCCCTGCGCCAGGTACTCGAATCGGCGGGACAGGCCGACCGGGGCCCCGCCGACGTCGCACGACGCCTGACCGCTCTCGGCTACCGGCTCGGTGGCGGTGACCGGCCGCTGCCCGAGTCCCCCCATCGCGGCGACCCGGTACTGATCAGCACCGGCCGCGGCAGCCACGGGAAGTGGCTCGACTGGGGCGACGAGATACGGGCGCACCAAGTGCTGGGATCGGCAAGGGAGTTGGCGTGCAGTCCGTACGCCGCCGCGATGCGGCTCGTGGCCCTCGGCATCCGGCTGCCGTTCACCCCTGACCCCTTGGACGAACTGCTCCTCAGGTCCTCCGGAGAACACGGGGCGCGCTGGCTGTACTGGGAACCACCTCTCGGGCACATTCTCGCTGTCGCACAGGAGCTGGGGCGCCCTCCGGTGGAGATCGCCGCCCGGCTGGAGGAACTGGGCTGCGTCCGATCGGTCGTCCCCGACTCCCCGGAGGCCGACGACCTCACCATCCTCAGCGAGCAACTGGACGGCCGCAGACCCTGGTTGGTGAAGAACACGGTCGTCGGGCTGTCGGTGGCCCACATCCTGCGCGCGGCCCTGGCCACGGGACGAAGTCCCTCGGACGTCGCCGGGCGGCTCGCGGAGCTGGGGCACTGGCTGCACGGGAACGCGAAGCTTCCGGCGGTCGCCGACGAGGCGGACATCCGGCTGCTGGCGACGGTCGACCGATCGTTCCTGGACGACGTGCACCTGGAGCACGTCCTGCGCAGCGCGAGCCTGACAGGGAGGAGCCCGGCGGACGTCGCGTCACGCCTGACCGCTCTCGGCCACCGACTGCCCGACGACGTGACCTACCCGCAGGTGCGGGGCTCCCTGACCTGACCGCCGGGATCAGGTCGTGCGGGCGCGCAGGCGCCGCAGCATACGGGGGTCCTCGAAGCCCACGGAGCGGGCAGCGGCGTCCATGGTCGCGCCGTGGCTGATGAGGTGCTGGGCGCGCTCAAGGCGGAGGGTCTGCTGATAGCGCAGGGGAGTGAGCCCCGTGGCGCCGCTGAAGAGACGGGTGAGGGTGCGTTCGCTGACGCCCACGGCGGAGGCCAGGGCGGGCAGGGGGAGCGGTTGGTCGAAACGGGCGTCGATGAGGTCCTGGGCCCGGTGCACGGTGTCGTCGAGGTGGGAACGGTGCCGGAGCATCATGCTCGACTGCGGTTCATGGCCGTTGCGCCGGGTGTAGACGACCATGTCCCGGGCCACCTGGGCGGCGACGGCCGGACCGTGCCGGGTCGCGATCAGGTGCAGGGCGAGATCGATGCCACTGGCGATGCCGGCCGAGGTCACCACCCGGTCGTCCGTGGTGAACAGGACGTCCCGGACGACCAGCGCCCGGGGATGGCGCAGCGCCAACTCGTCCTGTACGTCGTGGTGGGTCGTGCAGTGACGGCCGTCCAGCAGGCCGGCCCGGCCGAGCGCCTCGGCCCCGGCGCAGACGCTGGCTACCGTCCCGCCCCTGGTGTGGTGGTCCCGGAGGGCCTGCAGGGAGGCCGCACCGATGGCGGGGCTGTCGGCCAGCGTGCCTGCCCGCCAACCGGGCACCACGATCAGGTCCTCGGGCCCCAGTTCGGGCCAGTCGAGCCCGGCCACCAGCGGCAGCCCCTGCGCGGTGAGGACCTCGGGCCGCTCGGCGACGTAGGAGAGGGTGTACGGGTGCCCGAAGTCGGCGGCCGTGGAGAAGACCTGCGCGGGGCCGGCCAGATCCAGCAGATGGACCCCGGGCACGAGGAAGAAGACGATGTGACTCACGATCCGGTCATCATGCCTGATGTCCCGCCGCGGCCTCCAGCTCATCGACCGTCGCGATGGTGGCGAAGCGTCCCGCGAGGGCGTACACGGTGCGCTCGATGACCTCGTCGGCGGACAGCGTACGGGGGTCGGCCAGCAGGTCCGCGACGCTCTGATCGTCGGGGGCGTCGCGGTGCGGGATGGGGTTGGTCGCGGTCGCGTCGGTGACGAACGTGACCTGGTAACCGAGGTCGCTCGCGACGCGGGTGGTGGTCTCCACGCACTGCTCGGTGCGGATGCCGCAGACGACGAGTTCGCGGACACCGCGTTCGGTGAGCAACTGCTGGAGGTTGGTGGTGGTGAAGGCGTTGTGCGAGGTCTTGTGGATCAGCGGCTCACCGTCCGCCTGTTCCAGTTCCTCCATGAGCCGGACATGGCCGAGGGCCGGGTCGAAGACATCGCCGCTGCCGGGTTCGCAGTGCAGTACCCACACCACGGGATCCCCGGCCTGCCGGGCGAGCCGGACCAGCCGGTTCACCTGGTCGGCGATCTTCGGGTCGGAGATCGTCGCCCACAGCGGGCGGGCGCGGAAGGACTCCTGGACATCGATGACGATCAGTGCTCGGGTCATGCCCAGAGTCTGAGCCACGCGAGCGGGGTCGCGACATGCCGCATCGGGTCCGGAAGCGGACCGATCCGGTCAGCGGGTCGAGGTCCGGCCCTGCTCTCCCAGCATGCCGAGGAGCTTCAGTCCGGCGGGCCAGTCGCCGAGACCGCTGCCTGAGTTGATGTGACCGACGTTCTCGAAGAAATGCGACTCCGCCTGCCAGTCGCGCGCGATCGCGGCGGACGTCGTCGGATCGCAGTACGGGTCGTCGCCGCCGGCCACCAGCAGACTCCGGCACGGCAGGGGGCGAGCGGTCAGGTCCGCGAACGTGGACGCCTCCCGGCTCGGGAACGTCGGACCCCGAAGATTCGGAGGCGCGACCAGGAACGCCGTGACCCCGGCGGGCCGCACCCGGTCCAACCACTCGGCGGCCGTCCAGCAGCCGAGGCTGTGGGCCACCAGCACGACCTGGCTGTCACGACGTGCTGCGGTCTCGTAGGCGGCCTGCAGCGCGTCGACCCAGTCCGGCAGCTCGGGCCTGCTCCAGGAGGCCGGCGCGATGCGGACAGCCGAGCCTTCCCACCGCTTCTCCCACAAGCTCTGCCAGTGCCGCTCGTCCGAGCCGTCGATCCCGGGGATGATGACGTACGAGACCATCGCCTGCCGTCCTTCCGATCATGGTGCCCGCGCCTCGCGGGGTGTCACCCTGAGGCGATTATCGACGGCCCCGCGGTGGCGTCGTAGCGCAGGTCAAGATCCGGACGCGGGTCCGCGGTTCCGCAGCAGAGGTGCGCGCACGGCACACCGGACCCAGCCATCAGCCTTCGCGGCACGGATCCCGCCGACCCACCGCCGACCTCACACGATCCGGCACGCCCCGCCCGTCGGGGCCGAAACGCGTTCTTGCCTCGTACCAGCGACGTTCTAAGATCTCGGACAGAAGCACCGGCTCCTTCACGGGCAGCCGGCCGGCCCGCCGCAGCGGGCCCGTGCGTCTGGCCCCCAGCCCCCGGGCCCGGAGAGACCACCACGCCAACAGGGAAACCGGAGTCCGCATCCCGCGATGCTCAGCGCGGACCCCGGTCCCTCGTCCTCCCGGCTTTTCGAGTTGGGGCGCACTCCCGCGCGCCCCGAATGCCGTGGGGACGATCCTGCGTGAGGACTCGCATCAGGGGACGACGCGAGTCCTCGCGCCGGCGGCCGCCGTCATCGCAGACAGAAGACGGCGGCCGCCGCACCCGAACATGCCGGGTGCTTTCCTCAACTACCCGCGTTCGCAACCGATTCACAGCCGGTCCGGGCGCCGTTGCGGATCTCCGCACGGGTCGGCTTCGCCGTGCCCGCGCCCCGCGGTCGCGGTGGGTGGTCATCGGAGCCCGCGACGATGGCGTACGGTAGGCGATGTCGACGCGGGGTGGAGCAGCTCGGTAGCTCGCTGGGCTCATAACCCAGAGGTCGCAGGTTCAAATCCTGTCCCCGCTACTGTCGAAGAGGGCCCGGATCTTTCTGATCCGGGCCCTCTCGCGTCACTCCTCCCGAAGCGCTGCCGAACCCGGCGCCGGAGGCGGCCACCGCGCACCGCCACTGGCGGCCGTGGGCCGTAGAAGCATGGCGTGCGCACGTGGCGGACGTTTTCGCCTCGTCGCGGCTGCGTGGACCGCGAGGCCCGGGGCGGGATCGGGTGGGTAGGCCGGTCGAAGGCGGCCGTGCGGCTCGTGGACTACTCGGAGTCCGTGGCCCCGGACTTCGGCGCGAGGTCACGGACCAGTCGCACCACCGTCTCCTCGATGGGTACGTCGTGGCCGGCCTCGCAGTGGACGCTCGGGACGAGCAGGGCGCCGCAGTCGGCGTGCACCAGGTCCACCCCGCGTTGCTCACCGTCGGCCGTCTGTCCCCACCGCATCAACGCCACGAAGAGCGGGAACAGGGCCCTGCCCCGGTCGGTCAGCACGTACTCGTGGCGGGTGCGGGTGCCGGGCTCGCGGTAGGGCCGCCGTTCCATCAGCCCGTCGGTCACCAGTTGCCGCAGCCGCTTGGAGGCCACGGTCTCCGCGAGTCCGGTGCGCCGGACCAGTTCGTCGAAGCGGCGCCCCCCGTAGAAGGCCTCCCGCACCAGCATCATCGCCGACCGGGTGCCGATCGACTCCAGCGACCGTTCGACGGCGCACCATCCGGTCGCGGTCCAGGCGTCCCGGTCGGCGAAGTCTCCCGCGAGGGTGAACACGGTGTCGTCGTCACTCAGGCCGTCGATGCTCATGAGGCCATTCTAGCCTGGCTAGCGTTTTCAGAAGTCAGGGTGCTACCGTCCCTGGCTATGCAAAGCACTAGTCAGCCTTCCGGTGGGAGCGCCGCGACCAGAAGCCCGGACGCCCCGCACGTCTCCGCCTCCACTGCCGCCTCCGCCGGGCCCCGGCCCACGTCCGGGTCCGGGTCCGCGGGCACCCCCTCCCGCCCCTGGCCGGGCGTTCTCACCGTGTGCCTCGGCGTGATGATGGCCTTCGTCAACGTCTCGTCCACGATCTCCGCGCTGGCGTCGATCCAGCGGGATCTGCAGCCGTCGACGAGCGCGCTGGTCTGGGTGACGAGCGTGTACTCCCTGGTCGTCGTCACCCTGGTGATGTCCGCCGGAACGCTCGCCGACCTGGTGGGGCGTCGCGCGGTCTTCTTCGGCGGGGCCGCGGTGTTCACGGCCGGCAGCCTGCTGGCGTTCGCCTCGGACAGCTCGGGCCTGCTGATCACGGCACAAGCGGTGATGGGCATCGGCGGCGCGGCCGTGCTCCCGGCCAGCCTCTCGATCGTCAGCCACTCGTTCACCGATCCGCAGGAGCGGACCAAGGCGATCGGCGCGTGGGCCAGTTGCTCCGGACTCGGCCTGGCCGTCGGTCCGCTCGGCGCGGGCCTGCTCCTGGCCGACTTCTCCTGGCACTCGGTGTACCTGATCAACGTCGTGATCGGTGCCGTGGCCATGGTCCTGACGCCGCTGCTGGTGACCGAGTCCAAGCACCCGACGCGGCAACTCGACCTGATCGGCGTCCCGTTGTCGACCGTGGCGCTCGCATCGGGCACGTACGCGATCATCGAGGGCGCCTCGGCCGGATACACATCCGGCCGGATCATCGGGGCGTACCTCGTCTTCGCGGTGTCGTTGGCGCTGTTCCTGTTCGCCGAGGCCCGCCATCACGACCCCATGCTGGATCTGCGGCTGTTCCGCAGTCGGTCGTACGCCACCGTGATGGGTGTGGCGACGGCGACCATGTTCGGCTTCGTCGGCATCGCGCTGCTCTCCGTGCTGTACATGCAGCGGGTGCAGCACGTGTCGGCCCTCGGCACCGGTGTCCGGCTGCTGACGATGTTCGCCACCTACATCGTGGTCAGCGCGTTCGCGGGGCGCCTCGTCCAGCGGATCGGATTCAAGCTCACGCTGGCCGGGGGCCTCGTCGTCCTGGGCGGCGGAGCCCTGATGCTGCTGCGCACGGGGCCTTTCACCGGCTACGGCGCGATGTGGCCCGGCCTGCTCGTCGCGGGGGTCGGATCGGCGCTGCTGACGGCGCCGTCCACCGCCGCCGCGGTCAACAGCGTTCCGCGGCTCCAGGCGGGCATGGCCAGTTCATCGGTCAACATGTTCCGGCAACTGGGCGCGGTTCTCGGCCCCAGCGTGCTGGGAACGATCGTCACCACCCGGTTCCCTCCCTATCTGGAGGACCGGTTGTCCTCCGCGGGCGTTCCGGGCCCAGAAGCCGCGCGCATCACCGACGGCGCGGTGCACGGCGGCTCGACGGCAGGGCTGCCGCCGGCTCTCGCCCGCACGGTCGCGGACTCCGCCGCCCGCGCCTTCACCGACGCCGTCCACCTCGGACTGCTCGTCGGCGGCATCGCCCTGCTCGTGATGGTGATACCCACGGCTGTCTTCGTACGCCACCGCAACGAGTCGGCCGCCGACAAGAAGCCGGCCGTCTGAGAGGCCGGTCACCTGGGGAACCGGCCGCCTGAGAAGGGGGAAACTCGGTGGCCGTCCCACCGGGGCTGTCGATACCGTCGGGCTCCCGGCGGACCGCGGCAGCGGTTGCCTCGCCTCGTGCGGAGAGTGATTCCAGTGACCCGCCTCCGAGCGACGACGACCTTGTGGCGTCCCACCGGCCCCAAGGAGCTGGAACTGGTACGGGAGTCGGAGTGGCGCGCGTGGCCGCCCCGGCTTCCCGAGCAGCCGATCTTCTACCCGGTCCTGAACGAGGACTACGCCGTCAGGATCGCGCGCGACTGGAACGTCAAGCACGACGGTGCCGGCTTCGTCACCCGCTTCGAGGTCGACTCCGACTTCGTACGCAGGTACCCGGTCCAGCAGGCGGGCGGGCGGACGATCCTTGAGCTGTGGGTACCGGCCGGGGAACTCGACGACTTCAACGCGCACATCGTCGGCAGGATCCAGGTGGTCCATGAGTTCCGCTGAGCCGAAGAGGCTCTTCCGATTCCCCCGTCCACTCACCGGTCGCTCTGGAGAACTGTGAACAGGCGGCAGCAGAAGAAACTGTCCCGACGTCTCGTCAGCGCGGCGACCTTCGGCGACAGCGGCGAGATCCGTGCTCTCCTGCGAGCCGGGGCCGACCCCGGCGCGAGCAACACCGAAGGCACCACGCCCCTTTACGCCGCCTCGGTCCACGGTGCCACCGGGAACGTCCTGTGCCTGCTGGCAGCCGGGGCCCGGCCCGACACCGAGAGCGGACACGGCACGGAAGGCACACCTCTGTGCGGGGCCGCATGCTGGGGCCACACCGAGACGGTTCGCGCACTTCTGGCCCACGGCGCCGATCCCCGTCTCCGCGAGGACCACGGCACGGGCCGTACCCCGCTGGAGTGGGCCACGGCCGGGCCCTACCCGGAAACGATCGACCTGCTGCTCGCCGCGGGCGCCCGACCGTCCGGCCCCGTCACCTGACTTACCCCGGTCACCCGACTCACGCTGGTCGCCTGACTCGGCCCAGGCACCCAGACCCTCACGCCGTTCCGCTCACCCGCTGGCCGACTCAGGCCTCGTCCGGCGAAAGCGCGTACAGCTGGGGGAGGTTGACCACGATCGCCTCCTGGGTGCTGCGGGCGATGACGACCACCGCCTCGTCGTCCGGGTCCGGGTTCTCCTCCCGGTGCGGGACGAACGGCGGGACGAAGACGTAGTCGCCGGGTGAGGTGCGCAGCCGTACCTCCTGCGGTTCCTCGCTGTCGCCCGAGGCGTCGATGAAGACGAACTCCGGGTGCCCGCTCACCACGTAGATGGCGGTCTCGGACTCACCGTGATGGTGGTCGGAGGAAGCCGTCGAGGGCGCCACATGGGTCTGGCCCATCCACAGCTTCTCGGAGCCGACGTTCTTGCCGCTGACGGCCGCGAACCTGCGCATGCCGCCGCTCTGCGCGGTGTCACCGTCAAGGGAGTCGGCGCGGATGTGGTGCAGACGGCTGCGCAGCGATGCGGCCGGGTGGTCCGGAGTGTCGTGGAGGTGAGGGTGGAAGCCCTCACCGGGGGTCGTCAGCGGCTCGCTCATGGCGCGACGCTAGAGCGGTCCTGAAAAGGATGTCAAGAGGTGTCCTTTGGCTTTCACCTGCGGCAATGTTCCCGCAATGTTGGAAACAAGCGGCCGAAGACCCTCGTGCCGACCCGCTCCTCAGGCATGATGTGCGCATGCATATTTCCGCGAAGGCGGACTACGCCATGAGGGCGCTGCTGGAGCTCGCCCGCGAACCTTCCCGTCCGCTCACCTGTGAAGCCATCGCCTCCTCGCAGGAGATCCCGTTCCGCTTCCTGAAGTCCGTGGTGGGTGAACTGCGCAGAGCCGGCCTGGTGCGCAGCCAGCGTGGCTGCGAGGGCGGTTACTGGCTCGGCAGATCCGCCGAGGAGATCACCCTGCTGGACGTCACGCGTGCCGTGGACGGCGAGTTGATCACTCTGCGCGGCGAGCCGCTGGCCGGCCTCGACTATCCGGGCCCCGCCGCCGGGCTGCCCGACGTGTGGCGAGAGGTCGAGGCCGGGGCCGCGGCCGTCCTGGGCGGAGTGACCCTGACCTCGCTGCTCGCCAGAGGCGCAGCCGGCGCAACCGGAGCGACGAGAGCGACGGGAGCAATGGGGGCGATGGGAGCGGCAGAAGGGCTGGCCCGGAGGGGCGCCGCGTGACGGACGCCCCGCAGTGGCAGCCGCAGCTGAAACCCTCGCCGCCGCCGCCACCGTCGTCGGCATCGGTCGAAGTCGTCGAGTACACCGACCCGTTGTGCCCCTGGGCCTGGGGGTCGGAGCCCGTTTTCCGCAGGTTGCGGGCGGCGCTGGCCGGCCGGGTCCGCTGGCGGCGGGCGTACGCGATCCTCTTCGACCACGACGACGATCCGCCGCCCGACCCAGCGGCGGAGACCGCCTGGTACGCGCGGTACGTCGAGGAGATCAGCTCGCACAGCCAGGCTCCCCGGGCGGTACGGCTCAGCCGCATGCCGGCCGACTCCTGGCCCGCCGCACTCGTGGCCAAGGCCGCCGAACCGCAAGGGGTGGAGGTGGCCGAGCGAGTGCTGCGCCGGCTGCGGGAGAGTGTCTTCGTGCTCGGGGAACCGGCCGACACCACCGAGTCGGCGCTGGCCGCGGTTCGGGGCGTACCCGGCCTGGATCCGCGGCGGCTGGCGGTCGACGCCGCCTCCGGGGCGGTACTGGAGCAGGTGCGGGGCGACCGGCTGGAGGCGCGCCGCCCGGTGGCCGAGGTGCTCTCGGCGAAGGGTGCGCAGGGCACGGAGGGTGCGCGGGGCGCGCAGGACGGGTCGCCGCACCCCGGCGCGGCCAAGGAGACCACCGAGGGCGGCTACCGGTACGCGCTGCCGACCCTGCTCGTCCGGACGCCGGGGGAACAGGGCGAGTACCGCGTCGTACCCGGCTGGCGGCCCTTCGAGCAGTACGCGGCTGCCGTCGGGGAACTGAGCCCCGGACTGCTGACGACCCCCACGCCGCTCCCTGCGGCGGACGCGCTGGAGCACTACCGCAGCCTGACCGATCCGGAGCGGCTGCTGCTGACGGACGGCCACTGGCCGCCCCCGGGCGCGGTGCGGGTGGACACGGGCAACGGGCCCCTGTGGCTGCACCCCGATGAGGCCGCGGTGCACCCCGCAGCCCGCTGAGCCGATGCCGAGCCGAGACGGGCACGGCTGTGATCTGCGGCGAACGCCGTCCCGCCCAATGAGACACCAATTGGTGTCCATTGACAGTCGGTTGCGGCAGACCCCAGGATGAGCACCATGCTCACGACGCACCCCGGTGTGGTGTGCCGCTACGTGGACCTGCGGCGCACCAGCAGCGCACTCTGTCGCTGACCCTTCGCCGCCCCCGGCCCGCAGACGCCTGACCGCTGCCTGCAGCACTGGCTGTCCAGTGCTCGACCGAGCCGTGCTCGCCTCTGCGTCTTCCTCTCCGTGCCCCGTCGCACGCCTTCTTCGCCTTCTGGCCCGCTCCCCTGCGCGTGCCCGTCGACTCCTCCAGCTCCGCTGACCCGCAAGCCTGCGCGCTCCTGCCCTGAGCGCCGGCCGCGCCCCGAGTGCGCGCCGGCACTTTGCCCGGCATGTCCGTGCAGCCCGTCCGTGGCCGAGTCGACGTTCCGTACGGGGAGGGGCCGGTCCTTCTGCCTTGCTCCAGCTGCCCCGGCTCCGGCCGGAGCCCGCCACAGGAAGAACGAGATGCCCGCTCACCTCATCACCCGCCGCCCCGGACCGGACCGCCGTTCGTCCAGAGGTGCAGGCCGCCTGCGGGCCGCAGCCCTCGGAACCGCCTTCGTCGCCGTGCTCACTCCCGTGCTGAGCGCCTGCGGCGGTGACTCCGCCGCGTCGGGCGGCGGCTCCACGCTGAAGTGGACCTCCTCGTACTTCCCGACCCACTGGGACCCGGTCGTCGGGGGCAGCGGCGCGCAGTTCCGTGAACTCGCCCTCGCCTACGCCTCGTTGACCCGGACGGACGAGAGCGGCAAGGCCGTTCCCGACCTCGCCAAGAGCTGGGAGTACAACGACAAGGGTGACGAGATCACCTTCCGCCTGCGCTCCGGCCTGAAGTTCAGCGACGGCGAGCCGGTCGACGCCGCCGCGGTCAAGGCGGCCATCGAGCGGGCGCAGAAGCAGAAGAACTCGGCGCTCTTCGGCGACCTGACCTCCATCAAGTCGGTGGACGCCGACGGCCTGGACGCGGTCCTGCACCTCACCCAGGTCGACTACCAGATACCCCAGTTGCTCGGTCAGCGCGTGCTGCAGATCGCCAGCCCCAAGGCGGCGAAGAACCCCGAGAAGCTGGACCAGAACCCGGTCGGCGCGGGCCCGTTCGTCGTCACCCAGGTGATCCCGGGCACCAAGGCGCTCCTGAAGAAGAACCCGGACTACTGGGACGCGAAGAACATCCACATCGACAACGTCGAGCTGACCTCCGCACCCGACGCCTCCACCGTCGTCTCCGGACTGCAGACCGGCGTCTACAACTTCGCCGACCTGGACCCGAGTCAGGCGTCCGCCGCCAAGAAGGCCGGCCTGGACGTCTTCGTACAGCCGGGCTTCAACGCCTCCAACCTCAGCCTCAACGTCAACAAGGCACCCTTCGACAACGACAAGGTCGTCGACGCCGTACGCCACGCGGTCAACCGCAAGGAGTTCGTCGACAAGCTGACCTTCGGCTACGGCGAGGTGACCGACCAGCCGTTCCCGAAGGGATACGAGGCCTACGACCCCGAGTCGGAGGACGCCTACCCGTACGACCCGGCGAAGTCGAAGAAGCTCCTCGCCGACGCGGGATACAAGTGGGGCGACATCAAGCTGAACCTGGTCATCCCCGCGGAGGACCCCCAGGCGGAGATCGTCCAGTCGCAGCTGGCCAAGGTCGGCATCAAGGTCACCATCAAGATCGACAAGAACTGGGCCACCCCGTTCTTCGCCAAGGACCTGACGTTCTCGCTGTACGGGACCACCGGCCGTGACTCCGCGGCGCAGACCCTCACCGCCCACTTCGGCCCCAACGGCCCGCTGAACCTGAGCACGCCCTACGAGCCGGACGGCTTCGAGGCCGCCATCGCCAAGGTGCGCGAGACCCCGCTGGACGCCCCCGACTACACGAAGGTGCTCCAGGCGGCGACCCGGGCGGGCCTTGAGAGCAAGGCGCTGGTCTTCACCTACTCCCAGCCGAACCTCATCGCCAAGAGCAAGTCGATCTCGGACCTGCCGAAGAACCCGGCCCACATCGACTGGACCGGCGTGACCATCGACGGCGCCAACTGACACCCGCCCCACCCCGACCGCGGAACTCCCGTACAGAACGCCCGTACAGAACTCACTGCACAACCCACCACACAGAGAGGGGCAACCCCATGACGACGACCGCGGAACAGGCCCCGCCTGCCCGCCGTCGCGGGGTCGTCGTGACCAGGGTGCGGCACACGCTCGGCCGCCTCCTGGTCACCCTGGCCCGGTCGGTCGCGATCTTCGTGCCCGTCTTCCTGGTCGCGACGTTCGTGACCTTCGCGCTGCGGTCGATGAGCGGACTCAGCCCGGCACGGATCCAGTTGGGCGAGGAGGCGACACCCGAGGCGATCGCACGGGTCGAGGCCCAGTGGGGTCTCGACCGGCCCTTCCTGGTCCAGTACTGGGACTGGTTCACCGGTGTCCTGCACGGACAGCTCGGCACCAGCTGGACCAACGGCGCCGACATCTCCACACTCATCGGCCTGGGCCTGGGAGTGAGCCTGTCCGTCGCGACGTTCGCGCTGATCATCGGCGTGGTCCTCGGATTCGTCCTCGGTACGGTCGCCGCGCTGAAGCGCACCACCTGGATCGACCGTGCCATCACGGGCTTCGTCACCCTGATCTCGGTGATGCCCGCGTTCGTCGTCGGCATCGTGCTGGTCGCGGTCTTCGCCGTCGGGCTCCACCTGTTCCCCTCCGCCGGATACATCCCGGCGGAACAGGGGTTCGGCCCCTGGCTCGCGCACATCACGCTCCCGGCGCTCGCGCTCAGCTTCGACGTCGTCGCGGACGTGGCCCGCCAGCTCCGCGGCAGTCTCGTCGCGGCCTACCGGGAGAACTACGTGACGGGCGCGGTGGTACGGGGTCTGAGTCCCCGTCGGATCTTCCTGAGCCATGTGCTCCGCAACGGCATCGGGCCGGCCCTCGCCACCCTCGGCCTGAAGTTCCCCGCACTCGTCGGCGCCTCCGTCGTCACCGAGTGGATCTTCGGCCTCCAGGGCTTCGGCAGGTTCGCCAACGACTCCGCCCAGGCCGGCGACGTACCGGCCGTGCAGGGCGTCCTCGTGGTGTCGATCGTCCTGGTCGTCCTCTTCAACCTGATCGTCAACCTGGTGCTGGCACGTGTCACGCCGGCATCCCAGCGGGGGGTATGACCATGGTGCGCCGCGTCCTCACCCTGACATCCGGCCGGATCGCCGTGGCCGTCCTCGCCGCGATCGCGCTGCTGGCCGTCCTCGGCCCGCTGCTCGCCCCGCAGAACCCCCTCGCCACCAGCGACAACACCCTCGCCGCGGCCTCGGGATCCCACTGGCTCGGCACCGACTACCTCGGCCGGGACACCTTCAGCCGACTCCTGGACGGCTCCCGTGTCAGCGTGCTCGGCTCCCTCGAAGTGGCCCTGATGGCACTGGTCGTCGGCGCGATCCCGGGCATCCTGTCGGTCTACCTCGGCCGCACCTTCGAATGGATCACCCTGCGGCTGGCCGACACGCTGGTGGCCCTGCCGTTCCTGCTGTTCGCGGTCGCCGTCATCGCGCTGCTCGGCAACGGCATCACCCAAGCCATGCTCGTCACCGGCGCGTTGGTCTCCCCGCTCTTCTACCGGGTGTCCCGCGCCGCCACCCTGGCCGTCGCCCGCTCCCCGTACGTGGAGGCCGCGCTCATCTCGGGTGCCTCGGTCGGCTGGATCGTCCGCCGCCATGTCTGGGTCAAGGTGCTGCCTCCGATCGCCGTCGCGCTCGCCCAGACCATCGGCGTCGGCTTCATCATCGTCTCCAGCCTGACCTTCCTCGGCATCGGCGTCCAGCCGCCCGCGCCCACCTGGGGCGGCCTGCTCGCCTCCGACCTCGGCTACCTCAGCTACCAGCCGTGGGCGCCGCTCGCCCCCGCGGTGCTGATCATGATCACCGTCTGGGCCAGCAACCTGCTCGCCGACGCGATCCGCGACGTCTCCGGCGAAGCGGGCCGGGCCTTCGTCAACACCCGCAAGGCCCGCGCCAATCGCCTCGACAAGACCGACCCCGTATCCACCGGAGGTGCGTGATGACCACGCTGTCCGAGAAGGCCGCCCCCGGCACCACCCTGAGTGCCACCAAGCCCGGCACCAGGCCTCACGACGGGCCCGGCACCGAGTCCCGTACGGCTGTCGCGACGGCCGCACCCGTGCTCGCCGTGCGCGAGGTACGCATCAGTGACCAGGTCACCGACCGCGAGATCGTGCACGGGGTGAGCTTCGAACTCACCCCGGGGAAGACGGTCGGCATCGTCGGCGAGTCCGGCAGCGGCAAGACCCTCACCTGCCGCGCCACGCTGGGCATCCTGCCTCCGCACTTCGAGGTCACCGCCGGGTCCATCGAGATCGCCGGCACCGACATCGCGACCCTGACACCCCAGCAGTGGACGGCCCTGCGCGGCGCCACGATCAGCGCGGTCTTCCAGGACCCGGCGTCCTACCTCAACCCCTCGATCCGGGTGGGCGCGCAGATCGCCGAGGTCGTCCGGGTCAAGACGGGTCTGAAGCGGCGCGCAGCACGTCACCGTGCCGTCGAACTGCTCCAGGCCGTCCAGCTGCGCGATCCGGAGCTGGTCTACGGCCAGTACACCCACGAGCTCTCGGGCGGCATGCTCCAGCGGGTCCTGATCGCCGCCGCGATCGCCGCCGACCCGCGGATCCTCATCGCCGACGAGGCGACGACCGCGCTCGACGTCACGGTCCAGGCCGAGATCCTCGACCTGCTCGCCGAACTGCGCGAAAGCGCCGGTCTCGCCCTGGTGGTCGTCTCCCACGACCTGGCCGTCGTCGCCCAGCTGTGCGACGAGGTCCTCGTCATGCGCGAGGGCGAGGTGGTGGAACAGGGCACGACGAGCGAGGTGCTCCACCACCCCCGCCACGAGTACACCCGGCTGCTCATCGCCGAACACGAGAGCTACGGCCTGGAGAAGTTCCTCACGCCCCAGGAGACATCGTGACCACCGAACACGTGCGGGAACAGCCCACCGACGCCACGGCGGACGAGAGTGCGGTCCTGGAGGTCACCGGGCTCGAAGTGCACTACGGACCGCGCCGACAGCGCCGCCGCGCCCTGCACGACGTCTCACTGAGCGTCGCGCCCGGTGAAACCGTCGGCATCATCGGCGAGACGGGATCGGGCAAGTCCACCTTCGCCCGCACCGTCCTGGGTCTCGTGCGCGCCTCCGCGGGCCGGATCGTCATCGGCGGCGAGGACGTCGGGGCGTACGGCAGCCGTCAGTGGCGCGGCCTGCGCCGCCGCGGTGTCGTCCAGTACGTCTTCCAGGACCCGCTGCGCAGCCTCGACCCCGATCTCACAGTCGAGGAGTCCCTCATCGAGCCATTGCTCGTCCAGGGCGTCCCACGGCAGGAGGCGGGCGACCGGGCCCGTACGTTCCTCGCCCGCGTCCAGCTCTCCGAGGAACTGCTCGACCGGCTGCCGGGGGAGCTGTCCGGCGGCCAGCGCCAGCGGGTCGCGGTGGCCCGGGCGCTGGTCACCGAGCCGAAGCTGATCATCCTCGACGAGCCGGTCAGCGCCCTCGACTCCGCCAACCGCGTGCAGATCCTGCAGATCCTCAAGGACCTGCGCGCCGCGGGCGTGGCCCTCGTCTTCATCTCCCACGACCTGGGGTCCGTCGCCGGGATCGCCGACCGCATCGCCGTGCTCTACCAGGGCGAACTCGTCGAGGTCGGCGCCGCCCGTGACGTCATCACCGATCCCCGGCACGTCTACACCCGCCTGCTCGTCGGCTCCGCGCCCACCCTGCGGACGGCATCGGCCGACCGGGCCGAACGCGACCGCCTGCGTGCCCTGTTGCACGCCTGAGAACGCACGCCCGAGAACGCACGCCTGAGTGCTCCGGCGAACCCCTGAACCCCTGAACTCGTCAACTTCTGCTCCACCGAGAGGAATCCGCATGTCCCGCACGATCCACCTCGCGCTGCATCCCTACGGCGTCGGCGGCCCCGGCCAGCACGGTCTCTGGAAGGACCCGAGTGTCGCGAAGAACGCCAGCATCGACATCAACTACTACATAAAGCAGGCCCAGGCGGCCGAACACGCCCTCTTCGACGCGCTGTTCGTCGTCGACAGCCAGTTCATCAACTCCACCTACCCGTCGCACTACCTGAACCGGCTCGAACCGCTGACCCTGCTGTCGGCGGTCGCCACCCACACCCGGCACATCGGCCTGGTCGGCACGGCCAGCTCGACGTACAACTCGCCGTTCAACCTCGCCCGCCGGTTCGCCTCCCTCGACCACATCAGCGGCGGCCGGGCCGGCTGGAACGTCGTGACCAGCTTCGACACCGGCACGTCCCGGAACTACGGGCTCGACGAGCACCTCGACTACGCCACCCGCTACGGCCGGGCCCTGGAGTTCGTCCAGGTCGCCCGCGGTCTGTGGGACTCCTACGAGGACGACGCGTTCCCCGCCGACGTCGAGCGGGATGTCTTCCTCGACCCCGCCAAGCTGCACGAACTCAACCACGAGGGCGAGCACTTCAAGGTCGCCGGGCCGCTCAACCTCTCCCGTTCGCCGCAGGGCCAGCCGGTCATCTTCCAGGCCGGCGTCTCCGAGGAGGGCCGCGACCTCGCCGCCCAGGTCGCCGAAGGCATCTACGCGCCGGGTGGCTCACTCCAGCAAGCGCGGGACTACTACGCCGACATCAAGAAGCGCACCGCCTCGTACGGCCGCGACCCCGAGCACATCAAGATCTTCATCCACGGCGGGCCGATCGTCGCCGCCACCGACGAGGCCGCCGAGCGCCGCGAGCGGGAGATCTTCGAGGAGGACAACGACTTCAAGGGCAACCTCGCGCTCCTGGGCCGCTCCTTCGGCGCGTACGACTTCAGCGCACACGATCTGGACGCACCGTTCCCGGACGTGGCGCACCTCGCCGAGAAGGGCGGCCGCACCGGCGCGGCCAAGCTGATCGAGCGGGCCAAGGCGGAGAACCTGACACTGCGTCAAGTCGCCCAGTCCGTCAGTGAGTTCCGCCGCTCCCCGTTCGTCGGAGCGCCCGGCACCGTCGCCGACACCATCGAGAAGTGGTTCGACGCCGGCACCTTCGACGGCATCAACCTCGCCTTCCGCAACAACGCCGACCTGGAACTCTTCGTCGACGGCGTCGTTCCGATCCTCCAGAAGCGCGGCCTGTTCCGCACCGAGTACGAGGCCGACACCCTGCGCGGCAACCTCGGCCTGCCGGTCCCCGCCAACCGCAACACCCGCGAGCCCAGCCTCGCGGACCACTGAGGGCTGCGACATGAGCGAACTGTCGGTGACGGGCGGGCGCGACGTCCACACGGTCCGGTTCCCGGCCGCCACCCCGCCGGACACGGTGGACGTGCTGATCGTCGGCGCGGGCCCCGTCGGCCTCTCCGCGGCGGTCGAGCTGGCCGGACGCGGTCTCCACGTCGCCGTCGTGGACCGCGCCCGCACCGCGACACTGGTGCGGGCCGGGGCGATGGGACACACCCCGCGCGTGGTGGAGCACTTCCGCCGCTGGGGGCTGCTCCAGCGCATCCGGGACGCCTGGACCTACCCACCGGAGTGGAACCAGGGCACCAGGCTGGTCACCTCCCTGGCCGGCCACGAGCTGGTCCCCCAGCCGCGCCCCTCGTTCAGTCCCCGGACCACCACCACCTCGTACGCGTCGGAGGAGGCCCTGCGACGGCCGCAGACCGTGCTCCAGCAGGTCTTCCTCGACCGCCTGCGGGAGCAGGGCGTGAGCGTCGCGGGCGGTTGGGAGCTCCGGGCGCTGCGCGAGCACGCAGACGGCATCGAAGCCGAGGTCGTCGGCGTCGACTCCGCCGAGCGCCGCACCGTCCGCGCCGCCTACGTACTGGGCACCGACGGAGGGAGCAGCACCACCCGGCGGCTGGCCGGTATCGACCGCGAGGGCGAGCACGCCACCGAGAAGCGGCTGCGGCTCATCGTCCGCACCGGCGACATCAGCGACCGGGTCGGAGCCGCGCCCAGCGGCAGCAACATCGTCGTCAACCAGAAGGCGTCCGGCTTCCTCGCGGCCGTGAGCACCCGCGAATGGCGGGTGTACGCCGGGCCGTACCCGCTGGCCCACGAACCCACCGAGGAGGAACTGCTGGAGATCGGCCGGGCCGCGTTCGGGTTCGACCTGGACCTCGAACTGGTCTCGGCGACGACCTTCTACCACGCCACCCGCATCGCCGAGACGTTCCACCGCGGCCGGGTCCTGCTGGCCGGCGACGCCGCCCATGTGCGCACACCCGGCGGCAACCTCGGCGAGGGCTTCGGAGACGTGGTCAACCTCGGCTGGAAACTGGCCGCGGTGATCGGAGGTCACGCGCCCCGCTCGCTGCTCACCTCCTACGACGAGGAGCGCCGCAGACACAACTGGCGGATCGCCGACCACTCCCTCCAGCGGGCCCGCCGCACCCAGGCGACCCTCGCCGAGATCCGCCGCGGCGGCATCCCCGACGACGCCGACCTCGGTCCCGAGGCCGCCCGGCGCCGACAGGAGATCGGCGAACGGCTGAGTCAGGACCGGAACCCGGCGGCGGGTGTCACCTTCGACGAGCGCTACGACGCGTCGAGCGCCATCTGGTACGAACCCGGCCAGCTCGACTCCGAACCCCGCTGGCGCGCCGACGTCTACGAGGACGACCCGCGACCGGGCCACCGCGCCCCCGACGGACACGTCGACCCGTACGGCGGCACACTCCACGACCGTCTCGGCGGCTCACTCGCCCTGCTCGTCCTCACCGAGGACCGTGACGTGGAGGAGGCCTTCGTCGCGGAGGCCGCCGCCCGCGCGCTGCCCTTCGCCGTGATCCACCTGACCCACCCCGAGGCACGCGCGGTCTACGGCACCGGCAACGTCCTCGTACGCCCCGACCAGCACGTCGCCTGGCGCGGCACGGAACTTCCCGACGCGGGCGCGGGCGCGGTCCTCGACCGGGTGCTGGGTGTCGGTGGCAGCCAGGAGACCGACACCGGCACCCCGGGACCGGTCGCGGTCGGCGGAGCCGGACACGGCGCCGTACACGGAGCCATACGCGGAGTCGAGCACGGAGCCGAATTGTGATCGTTTCGGCAACTCGACGGCGCAGCGAGCGACTTCGAAAGGCAAGCACCCCATGACCACTCAGACGCCGCGCTTCAGACTCGGCTTCCTCACCCACGTGCAGGGCCGGGGCACCGACCTGGCCCAGACCTATCGCAACGCCCAGGAACTCTTCGTCGTCGCCGACGAACTCGGCTTCGACGTCGGCTGGGTCGCCCAGCACCATGTCCCCGGCAGCGGTGGCGGCCTCTCCTCGCCCTGGACGTTCCTCGCCCACGCCGCGGCGAGGACCACACGCATCCGCCTCGGTACGGCCATCACGGTCCTGCCGCTGGAGGACCCGGTCCGCCTCGCCGAGGATGTCGCCGTTGTCGACACCCTCAGCGGCGGCCGTGTCGAGGTCGGCGTCGGCAGCGGCTACAGCGAGGTGGAGTACGCCGCGTTCGGCCAGGACCCCGCCCGCAAGCGCGAGTTGACCACCGAGAACCTCAGCGTGCTGCGCAGCGCCCTGGCCGGCGAAGAGGTACGTACACCCGGATTCCGCGTCCAGCCCGAGCCCGGGGACTTCTCCGACCGGATCTGGCAGGGCGTCTTCAGCGGGCCCGGCGCACAACATGCCGCCGCCGTTGGCTCGAACCTGCTCCTCAACCGGGCGGCGTACGGGTTCGACGCACCCACCGACGAGATACAGCGGCCCTGGGCCGACGCGTACCTGGACGCCTGGGACCGGCCCCGCCGCCCGCGGATCGGGCTGTCCCGCTTCGTGTTCCCGGCGAAGGACCGGCGCACGGCGCTCCGGCACATCGGTGACGACGTCCACCGGGCGGCGCTGCGGATGGCCGAGAGCGGCGCCTTTCCCAAGGGCCTGACTCCGGAAGAGGCGTTGCGCCGCTTCCACTGCTTCCACGGCTCGACCGAGGAGATCGTCGCGGAACTCCGGCAGGAGAAGGTGCTGCCCCTCGCGACCGACCTGATCACCCAGTTCAACCCCGCCGTCCTCGACCACGACACCGCCGTCCGCGCCCTCGAACTCATCGCGACCGAGGTGGCACCCGCCCTGGGCTGGCAGCCCGCGACCGAGCCCGCACTCGCAGGAGTCTGAAATGACCGAATACACCGACCACCACGGCCCCGAGGGCCTGCGTACGCGCGGCACCGTCATCGTCGTACCCGGCAGGGGGGAGACCCGCGAGACCTACACCCGGCTGGGCAGGCGACTCGCCGCCGACGCCTACCGCGTCCGTGTCGTCGACGCCCCGGACATCGGGACCGGCATCGACACCGCCATCGACGCCGACGGCGCCGGCCTGGCCGGTCAACTGGCCGATCTCGGCGCCCGGCTGGCCGCCGCCGCTGACGGGACCGCGGCCGAGGACGGCGTCGTCCGCCCGGTCGTGCTGGTGGGCGCGGACACCGGGGCCCTCGCCGTCGCCGCGCTCCTCGGCACAGTGGACACCACCGCTCTGCGACCGGACGCCGTCGTACTCGCCGGGCTACCCGGCCACACCGCCGGCACCGTGGGTGTCGCCGGTACCTGGGACGACGAACTCGACGTACGCACGGCCTGCCCCGCGCACCGGGGCAGGCTCACCGACGACGCCCAGGTACGCCGAGGCGCACTCGGCGAGGCTGTGCCGGAGGCCCTGCTGTCGGCGGCCTACGACAGCGAGGCCGACGTCCCGGCGCTGATCCTCGTCGGCGACACCGATCCGCTCGCGGACCACGAGGCGCTCGTCCGCACGGCCAAGTCCCTTCCCCGCGCCCGCCTGTCGACCGTCCGCGGCGCCCACCACGACGTGCTGAACGACCTGCAGCACCGCTCGGTGGCGGCCGAGATCGTCACCTTCCTGGAGACCCTGCGCAACGAACTGGTGCCTCTGGTCACCGTGGAGACCAGCGCCTGGTGAGCTGGGCGCCGCCTGCTGCCCGTCGCCCGCCGCCCGACCCGTCCGAACCCTGAACCCCGAATCCCGAAAGGTCCCCTCATGGCCGCGATCCTGTCCGTCTCCGGAAGTCCTTCGGCCACCTCCCGCACCACGCGACTCCTGCGTCACCTGGACGACCGGCTCCGGGAACAGGGCCACGACGTCATCTCCCTGGAAGTGCGTACGCTGCCCGCCGAGGCGCTGCTCGGTGCCGACTTCCGGCACCCGGCCGTCGTCGAGGCCACGGCACTGTTCGACCAGGTGGACGGCGTCGTGATCGGCACTCCCGTCTACAAGGCCGCCTACTCGGGACTGCTGAAGTCCCTGCTGGACCTGCTCCCGCAGTACGCGCTGGCCGGCAAGACCGTACTGCCGCTCGCCACCGGCGGCAGCACGGCCCACGTCCTGGCCATCGACTACGCGCTGCGCCCGGTCCTGAGTTCCATGGGGGCCGCGCACATCGTCCAGGGCTGGTTCACGCTCGACAAGGACATCACCGCCGGGGAGGACGGCACCCTGACCGTCGCTCCGGGCGCGGCCGAGGCACTGGCCCAGGTGACGGACCAGTTCTCCGCGGCGCTGGGCGGCCGCACGACGGTACTGGCGCGGGTGGGGTAGACCGGGTTGGCCCAACTCGGCCCTGCACATGATCTTTTTACGTTACCTTTGCCAATCGGGAACCTCTCCGGACGCGGCAGTCGTTCATCCGACGGACCGTGCACAGGTATCAGCAGAAGCCGAGGTGGCAGTAGTGGCGATGTTTGACCGGCTCAAGGACCAGGCCAAGAACCTCCAGCAGTCCCGGAGCGGCACGGGAGGGGCGGGGCAGGGGCAGCGGGGCGGCCATGCGCCCGGCTCGTCCGGCGGTTCCTCCGGTGGCTCCAAGGCTCAGCTGGTCGGGCTGTTCAAGTCCCAGCTCGCGTCGGTGAAGGCCGAGCTGAAGAGTGGCGCCTACCGGGACGCCAGCATGGCGATGTGCGCGCTGGTGGCCGCGGCCGACGGGCATGTGGACCCGGCGGAGAGGCAGCGCGTGGAGGAGCTGATCGTCTCGAACGAGGTCCTGCAGAACTTCCCGGCGGACCAGCTCCGTCAGCGCTTCGCCCAGCACGTGGACCGGTTCACGGCCAACTTCGAACAGGGCAAGGCCGAAGCGCTGAAGGAGATCGCCAAGGCGGCCAAGAAGCCGGCGGAGGCCCGCGCGGTCGTCCAGACCGGCATGGTGGTCGCCGGTGCCGACGGGCAGTTCGAGGCGTCCGAGCAGCAGGTCATTCGTGAGGCCTGCGTGGCGCTTGGGCTTTCGCCCACGGAGTTCGGCGTCTGACGGACCCTGCCGGGTCCGCCGCCGCTCGGTCGTGTTTCGGCCGCGGCGCCGTCGTGGCCGAGCGCGCAGTTCCCCGCGCCCCTGAAGAACGGGGCTGCGCCCCAGCTATTCGTCCCCAAGGGGCGCGGGGAACTGCGCGACCAGCCACGACGGCGCCGCCGACGGCAACACGGGAGCTTCCCGCCTCTGGTCCCCGGGGTGAACTGGCCGGTATACAAGGGCAGTCACGCGCCGTCCCGGACCCAGGGGGAACTTCGATGAACCGTCGCACCCGGCCCCAGTACGACAGGCAGACGTCGAACCGCCGCCGGGTCAGAGCCATGGCCGCGGCGGTCAGCGGCTGCGCCCTCGTCATCGCCTCCGGCGCACCCGTCGCGGCACACGGCGGCGGGCACGGCGGCGGACACGGCAAGGGCACGGACTACGCCGCCCTGGGCGACTCCTACACCTCGGGACCGCTCATCCCGAAGCAGGTGGACGCGAACTGCGCGCGCTCCGACCACAACTACCCCTCACTCGTCGCAGCGGAGCGCAGAGTGTCCACGTTCAAGGACGTGAGCTGCGGCGGCGCCACGACCGAGCACATGTGGAAGGCCCAGGGGACCAACCCTCCGCAACTCAACGCCCTGCAGCGGGGCACCGACCTGGTGACGGTCCAGATCGGCGGCAACGACATCGGGTTCAGTTCCATCATCGGCACCTGCGCGCAGCTGAGTTCGCAGGACCTCGCGGGGAACCCGTGCCAGCGCCACTACACGACCTCGTCCGGCGCCGATCAGCTGACGCTGAAGATCCTCGAAACCGCCCCCAAGATCACCCGCGTACTGCGGGCCGTGCACGCCAGGGCGCCGCACGCGCGCGTGCTCGTCGTCGGCTATCCGGATCTCCTGCCGGACGACGGCAGCGGCTGCTACCCCTCCGTACCGTTCGCGGCCAAGGACTTCCCCTATCTGCGCGACACCGGCAAGCGCCTCAACCTCATGATGCGCGTGGTGGCCCGGCTGAACGGCGCAGAGTACGTCGACACGTACGGGCCCACGATCGGGCACGACATGTGCAAGGCCCCGTCGGTCCGCTGGATCGAACCGCTGCGGCCGGCCTCGCCCGCGGCCCCGGCACACCCCAACGCCAAGGGCGAGGAGGCCATGGCCGGCGCCGTGCTGAAGCAGCTGCGCAAGGGCCACGGCCACTGACCCACGTCCCGGTTTCCCGTCCCGGAAACCGGCTCGCTTCCTCCTCCGGGGGCCGACTCGCCGGTCGGAGGAGGTACGTCGGCTCGTCTCGTTGAGGGATCACCATGTGCGATGAGGAGACTCGGGGGCACAGGGGAGTGGGGGAAGCCCGACAGTACGCGGCCGGTGAAAGGGATGAACATCGTGGTACGACCGAAGATCTTGGTGGTGGGAGCGGGCTTCGCGGGAGTGGAGTGCGTCCGCCGCCTGGAGCGCAAACTGGGACCCGACGAGGCCGACCTGGCGCTGGTGACACCATTCTCGTACCAGCTCTACCTGCCACTGCTGCCGCAGGTCGCCTCGGGGGTGCTCACCCCCCAGTCGATCGCCGTGTCCCTGCGCCGCAGCCGCAGGTACCGCACCCGCATCATTCCCGGCGGTGCCATCGGGGTGGACGTGAAGGCCAAGGTCTGCGTCGTCCGCAAGATCACGGGCGAGATCGTCAACGAGCGGTACGACCAGATCGTGCTGGCCCCGGGCAGCGTCACCCGCACCTTCGACATCCCGGGCCTCGCCGACAACGCCCGCGGGATGAAGACGCTCGCCGAGGCCGCGTACATCCGTGACCACGTGATCTCGCAGCTCGACATCGCCGACGCCAGCCACGACGAGGCCGAGCGCGCGGCCCGGCTCCAGTTCGTGGTGGTCGGCGGCGGCTACGCGGGTACGGAGACCGCCGCGTGCCTGCAGCGCCTGACGCACAACGCCGTCAAGCGCTACCCGAGGCTCGACCCGAAGCTGATCAAGTGGCATCTGATCGACATCGCACCGAAGCTGATGCCCGAACTGGGCGACAAACTCGGCGACAGCGCCCTGCAGATCCTGCGCAGGCGGGGCATCGACGTCTCGCTGGGCGTGTCCATCGAGAAGGCGGGCCCCGAAGAGGTCACCTTCACCGACGGCCGGGTCATCCCGACCCACACACTGATCTGGACCGCCGGCGTCGCGGCCAGCCCGCTCATCGCGACCCTGGGCGCCGAGACGATCAAGGGGCGCCTCGCGGTCAGCTCGGAGATGTCCCTGCGCGGCCACGACGGCGTCTTCGCGCTCGGCGACGCCGCCGCCGTCCCGGACGAGGCCAAGGACGTGGAGGGCGCCGTCTGCCCGCCCACCGCCCAGCACGCGATGCGCCAGGGCAAGCACGTCGCCGACAACGTCATCGCGTCGCTGCGCGGGCAGCCGATGACGCCGTACGTCCACAAGGATCTGGGACTCGTCGTCGACCTGGGCGGCTTCGACGCCGTGTCCAAGCCGCTCGGCATCGAGCTGCGCGGCGTGCCCGCCCTGGTCGCCGCCCGCGGATACCACTGGGCGGCGCTGCGTACCAATGTGGCGAAGGCCCGGGTGGCGACGAACTGGCTGCTGAACTCGCTGGCCGGCGACGATTTCGTACGCACCGGGTTCCAGTCGCGTACGCCCGCGACGCTGCGGGACTTCGAGTACACGAACGCGTATCTGACCCCGGAGCAGATCCAGGAGCAGATCCGGGAGCGCACCGAGGCCGGGTGACGGCCGTACCGAGGCCGGTGAGGCGCTCACCCCGAGGTCGCTGACGAGGAGGATCTGACGCAGAACTCGGGCGCTCGCGAGACGTAACCGCGGTGCGGGGCATGCCAATTCGTCGGATGCGTCCGGTTGTTCTCCGCTGAGGGAGCGTCCGAGGGGTACCCGGCGTGGCATGACTGTCTATGGATTACACGCCTCGCACGAGCAGGTCCCACCCGCGGACCTGCTCGACGCCGTCGTGCACGCGGAACGGGCGGGCTTCACCGCCGCCATGTGCTCGGACCACTTCTCCCCTTGGAGCGTCCGCCAGGGCGAGTCCGGATTCGCCTGGTCGTGGCTCGGAGCCGCCCTCCAGGCCACCGACCAGGTGCCGTTCGGCGTCGTGAACGCGCCGGGCCAGCGCTACCACCCCGCGATCGTCGCCCAGGCCGTCTCCAGTCTCGCCGCCATGTTCCCGGCCAGGTTCTGGGTGGCGCTCGGCAGCGGAGAGGCCTCCAACGAGCACATCACCGGAGCGCGCTGGCCCCGAAAGGACCTCCGCAACGCGCGGCTGCGGGAGTGCGTCGACATCATCCGCGCACTCCTCCAGGGGGAGGAAGTGAGCCACGACGGCCTGGTGACCGTCGACCGGGCCCGGCTGTGGACGCTGCCGCCCGAGGTCCCGCCGCTGATCGGAGCCGCCTGCAGCACGGCCACCGCCGCCTGGTGCGCCGAGTGGGCGGACGGCCTGATCACGGTCAACGCCCCGCGGGAACAACTGCGCGAGATCGTCGGCGCGTACCGCGACGCGGGCGGCCGCGGCCCGCTGCACCTCCAGGTACATCTGAGCTGGGCCCCCAGCGAGGAAGAGGCCGCCGCGCTGGCGCACGACCAGTGGCGCACCAACGTGCACGGGCCCCCGGCCAGTTGGGACCTGGACTCGGCGGAACTCTTCGACACCGTCAGTGAGCACGTCACCCTCGACCGGGTGGCGGACAGCGTCAACATCTCCTCCGACCTGGGCCGGCACACCGCCTGGCTGCAGGAGTACGCAGAGCTGGGCTTCGACGCCGTGATGCTCCACCACGTGGGCCGTGCGCAGGGCCCGTTCATCGACGCGTTCGCGGCCGAGGTGCTGCCCCGGCTCGACGTCACGCGCCCCCTGCCCGCCACGGCGAAGGAGTTCCGATGCGTCTGACCCGTACCTCCGACCTGTGGTGGAAGAACGCCGTCGTGTACTGCCTGGACGTCGAGACCTACCAGGACGGGAACGGCGACGGCATCGGCGACTTCGCGGGACTCACCCAGCGGATCGACCACCTGGTGCGCCTCGGAGTCACCTGCGTGTGGCTCATGCCGTTCTATCCGACCCGCGAACGCGACGACGGATACGACATCACCGACTTCTACGGCGTCGACCCGCGCCTGGGCACCCTCGGCGACTTCACCGAGTTCGTCCGCACCGCCCGGGACCGCGGCATCCGGGTGATCGCCGACCTCGTCGTCAACCACACCTCCGAGGACCACCCGTGGTTCAAGGACGCCCGCTCCGGCCGGGACTCCGCCCACCGCGACTGGTACGTCTGGGCCGACGAGCCGCCCGAGGACGGCCCCGAGGGCGTGGTCTTCCCCGACGCGGAGGACAGCCTGTGGGAGTACGACAAGGGCAGCGGCCAGTACTACCTGCACCGCTTCTACAAGCAGCAGCCCGACCTCAACGTCGCCAACCCCGCGGTCCGCGACGAGATAGCCCGCGTCATGGGCTTCTGGACGCAGCTCGGACTGTCCGGCTTCCGGGTCGACGCCGTGCCCTTCCTGCTGGAGACCGACGGACAGGCCGACGCGCAGGCGCTGCCCGACCCGCACGAGTACCTCGCCGACCTGCGCGCCTTCCTCGGCCGCCGCAACGGCGAGTCGGTGCTGCTCGGCGAGGTCAACCTGCCCTACGACGGCCTCGCCCGGTTCTTCGGCGACCCCGACTCGGACCGCGGCGACGAACTCACCATGTGCTTCGACTTCGTCGGGATGCAGCAGATGTACCTGTCGATGGCGCGCGGGGACGCCGGACCGCTGGCCGCCGCGCTGGGGGAGCGCCCGGCCGCACCGCGGGACGCCCAGTGGGCCACGTTCGTGCGCAACCACGACGAGCTGACCCTCGACAAGCTCAGCGACGCCGAACGGGCCGAGGTCTTCGCGGCCTTCGGCCCCGAGAAGGACATGCAGCTGTACGACCGGGGGCTGCGCCGCAGGCTGCCGCCCATGGTCGACGGCGACCGGCGCCGCGTCGAACTCGCCTACAGCCTCCTGTTCACCCTGCCGGGCACCCCCGTGCTCTTCTACGGCGAGGAGATCGGGATGGGCGAGAACCTGGCGGCCGAGGGACGCCAGGCCGTACGCACACCCATGCAGTGGACTCCGGAGGCGGGAGCGGGCTTCTCCGTCGCCGGGCCGGAAACGTTCCCCAACCCGCTGGTGGACGGCGCGTTCGGCTGCCAGGAAGTCAACGTGTACGAGCAGAGCCGCGACCCGGGCTCACTCCTGAGCCGTATGCGGCTGTTCGCCGAGCGCTACCGGGAGGCCCCCGAGCTGGCCTGGGGCGACCACCGCCTGGTGGAGACAGGGGAGCGGGCGGTCCTCGCGCACGTCGGCCGCACCGCTGACGGAACGGTCCTGGCCGTGCACAACTTCGCCGACGAGCCGGTCACCGTACGGCTGCGGCTGTCCGAGGCCGGGCCCGGCGGGAGGCTGACGGATCTGCTCGACGAGGGGCACGACGGTCTCACCGTGCCCGACGACGGCCTGTTCCGTGTCGCACTTCCCGCCTACGGATACCGGTGGCTGCGCGTCGGCACCCCGGCGGACGATCCGGAAAGGGTCGTCGTCGACCGGCACCGGGCCTGAACCGTGGCCTCGTCCAGGGCGGCGCCGTCCGCGACGGCGCCGCCCTGGACGACCACCATCACACCGGCAGGGCTCCGGATCACAGCGACAGGACTCAGGATCACGGCAACACAGCTCCGGACACGAATCTCCGCAGGAGCGGCAAGACTCCGTGGGTACCATCGACGTGGCCGTCACCTCCCACGCACCACACGGACACCGCCAACCACACGACTGCACCACGGGGGCCCAGGGCCCCCACCACACGATGGGGTAACCAGTGCTTCTGAAAACCTTCGGCTGGTCGTTCGCGGTCACCGCGCTCGCCCTGGTCGCAGCGGTCTTCTACGGGGGGTGGACCGCCTTCGGCCTCGTGGCGATCCTCGCCGTCCTTGAGATTTCCCTGTCGTTCGACAACGCGGTGGTCAACGCCGGAATCCTGAAGAAGATGAATGCCTTCTGGCAGAAGATCTTCCTCACCGTGGGTGTCCTCATCGCCGTGTTCGGCATGCGACTGGTCTTCCCCGTCGTCATCGTGGCGGTCAGCGCCTCCATGGGCCCGATCGAGGCCGTCGACCTCGCCCTCACGGACAAGGACCGCTACCAGCAACTGGTGACCGACGCCCACCCGTCGATCGCCGCCTTCGGTGGCATCTTCCTGCTGATGATCTTCCTCGACTTCATCTTCGAGGACCGGGACATCAAGTGGCTCGGCTGGCTGGAGCGCCCGCTCGCCAAGCTCGGCAAGGTCGACATGCTGTCGGTCTGCATCGCCCTGATCGTGCTGCTGATCTCCTCCCTGACCTTCGCGGCCCATGCCCACCAGCACGGTGGCGTGCACGCCGACAAGGCGGAGACGGTCCTTCTCTCCGGTATCGCGGGACTGGTCACCTACATGATCGTGGGCGGTCTCTCGGGCCACTTCGAGAACCGGATCGAAGAGGACGAGGAACGCGAGCTGGAGGAGCAGGGCGAGGCCGAACGCACCGGCAGGCCCCGGTCGGCGGTCGCCCTGGCCGGCAAGGCCGCGTTCTTCATGTTCCTGTACCTCGAAGTCCTGGACGCGTCCTTCTCCTTCGACGGCGTGATCGGCGCCTTCGCCATCACCAACGACATCGTCGTGATGGCACTGGGCCTGGGCACCGGCGCGATGTACGTCCGTTCGCTCACCGTCTACCTGGTCCGCCAGGGCACCCTCGACGACTACGTCTACCTGGAGCACGGCGCCCACTACGCGATCGGCGCCCTGTCCGTCATCCTCCTCGTCACCATCCAGTACGAGATCAACGAGGTGATCACCGGCCTCATCGGAGTGATCCTGATCGGCTGGTCCTTCCTGTCCTCCGTGCGCCGCAACAAGGCTCTCGCCAAGGAGGGTTCGGGGGACCCGGCCCACCTGGACAAGGACACGACCGGAGCCAGTACAGGGGCCTGATCCCCGCCTCACCCCGAGTCCCGAGTCCCAGGTCCCGAGTCCTGGCCTCACCTGCGTCCTGGTGTCACGAACCTTTGTCCATGGACCGGCCCGCCACCAGCGGGCCAGGGTGAGGCCATGAGCCGATCCGTGGTCAGGGGCACCCAAGCCAGGGCGACTGACGCCAAGGGCCCGGGTTTGCGGCCGGCCGGGCGGAGGATGCCGGCCGGACTCGTCGCGCTGGCGCTCGGCGGGTTCGGCATCGGCCTCACCGAGTTCCTGATCGCCGGCCTGCTGCCGCAGGTGGCATCGAGTTTCGCGGTGTCCGAGGCGGCGGCCGGCCGGCTGATCTCCGGGTACGCGCTGAGTGTCGCCGTCGGTGCGGTGGCGCTGACCGCCGCGACGGCGCGACTGCCCCGCAAGGAGGTCCTGGTCGGCCTGGTGGCGTTGTTCGTCATCGGCAACCTGCTGTCCGCCGTCGCGACCGGCTATCAGGTGATGATGCTGGGACGGATCGTCGCGGCGTTGTGCCACGGCTCGTTCTTCGGCATCGGCTCGCTGGTCGCCCGCGGTCTGGTCGCGCCGGAGAAGAAGTCCCGCGCGGTGGCCGTCATGTTCGGCGGTCTGACCCTCGCGAACGTGCTGGGTGTGCCGTTCGGCGCCCTGGTCGGCGAACGCTGGGGCTGGCGAGCCGCCTTCTGGGCGGTCACCGCGATCGGCGTACTCGCGCTGGCGGGCATCGCCGCCCTCGTCCCCGGCGCCGCGGGACAAGCGCGGCCGGATGCGGTGCGGGGCGGCTCGGAGCCCATTGCGCCCGTTCCGCCCAGCGGCCTGCGGGCCCAGCTCCGCGCGTTCCGGTCCTGGCAGGTCTGGCTGACCCTGACGGCCACGGCGCTCGGCTACGGCGGCATGTTCGGCGCGTTCACCTACATCGCCTACACGTTCACCGAGGTCGGCGGCTTCTCCTCGTCGGACGTCGCCTGGCTGCTGATGGTGTACGGCGTGGGTCTGGTCGTCGGCAACATCGTCGGCGGGCGGGCCGCCGACCGGGACCGCGACCGCACCCTGGTCCTCGCCCTGCTCGGACTCGCCGTCACCCTGGCCGTGTTCGGTCTGCTGGCCGAGAGCGCCGTCGCGTCGGTGGTCCTGGTGTTCCTGATGGGGGTGTTCGGGTTCGCGAGTGTGCCCGGCATGATCACCCGCGTCACCGACCACGCCCACGGGGCGGCACTGGCGGCCGGTGCCAACGTGTCGGCGTCCAACATCGGCAACGCGCTCGGCGCCTGGCTCGGGGGCCTGGCCATCACCGCGGGCCTCGGCCACACCGCCCCGCTCCACGTCGGCTCAGCACTCGTCCTGATCGCCTTCGTGGTCATGGTCGTTGCCGCACGCCGGCCAGAACGCCCGTACCGCGGACCGGCCACGGAACGTGAGGGATGCCGCGCGGTCAGTGTGAGCGCGGGGCGTACATGATCACAGCCATGCCGGTGAGGCAGACCAGGGCCCCGACGATGTCGTAGCGGTCGGGGCGGTAGCCGTCCGCGACCATGCCCCAGGCGATCGATCCCGCGACGAAGATCCCGCCGTAAGCCGCCAGGATGCGCCCGAAGTTGTCGTCGGACTGGAAGGTGGCCACCACTCCGTACAGACCGAGAGCGATGACGCCGGCGCCGATCCAGATCCAGCCCTTGTGCTCGCGAACGCCCTGCCACACCAGCCAGGCGCCGCCGATCTCGAAAAGGGCGGCGACGACGAACAGGGCGACGGAACGAGCGACGGTCATAACGGCCGACCCTACCCGCGGCCCGTGCCGGCGGCCTGCCCCTGCGCCGTCACGGCACCGGCAGGCGACCGGCAGCGTCCGGTCGCGCCCGGGACCGTCACCGGGCGGCCCGGCTCCTCTGTGAGCATCGAGCCTTCGACGGTGGCGCGCTGCTCAGGAGGCCCGCATGCGTACGTGGCAAGAACGGACGGCGGCGGTACGGCTGTTGTGGCGAGCGGGCCCCCGGCACACGGCCGCCCTCGCCCTGACCGTGGTCTGCGGGGCACTCACCGGCCCGCTCATCGTGGTGCAGACCGGACGGCTCGTGGGCGCGCTGCCCGGAGCCGTGACAGCGGGCGCCGGGTCGGCCGAGGCCCGGCGCGCACTGGTCGCCCTCACCGCGTTCGGCGCGCTGACCCTCGTACGCACGGGCTTGCGCGCCCTGGAGAGCGGACTCGCCGCCGTGCTGCGGCTGCGGGCGGCCGGCGAGGTGGAGAACCGGGCCATCGCGGCCGCGACCGGACCGGACGGCATCGGACACCTCGAAGAGCCGGGATACGCCGACACACTGCGCCTGGTCACCGAGCAGGGCACCCGGCCGGACCAACTCGCCGTGCTGCTCCCCGAGATCGTCCGCCCCCGGCTCGAAGGGATCGGCCTGCTCGTTCTGCTGGCGCCGCTGGCCTGGTGGGCGCCGCCGCTGCTCGGGCTCGCCGCGGTACTGACCTACCGCTCATATCTGCGGCTGGCACGTCAGGTGCACGGCAGCATGGAGTCGGCGAGCGCGGTGATCCGAAGGGCCGGCTATCTGCGGTCCCTGGCCCTGGATCCCGAACCCGCCAAGGAGGTACGGGTCTTCGGGCTCGGCGACTGGCTCGCGGACCGGATGACGGCCGTCTGGCAGTCGGGCATGGGGAAGGTCTGGGCCACCAGGAGGACCGCCGCACGGCGGGCCTGCGGCGCGGTGGGGTTCGTGGTGCTCGCGGAGGGCGCGGTCCTGGGGTACGCGGCCGTCGCCGCCGCGCACGGCGACCTCGGGCTCACCCGGCTCGTGATCAGCGTCCAGGCGGCGCTCGCCCTGCCCGCACTCGGCTGGGTCGGCGACGACGACCTCATGGTGCGGGACGCGCTGCTGGGACTGCGGTCGCTCGCCACGCTGGAGCGGCGTAACCACGCCGGCGGCCGGAGCAGCGCCGAGAGCGGTGGCGTGAGCGATGGCACGGCCGACGGCACGAGGACTGACCTCAGGGCTGACATGAGCGACGACGTGAACGGCCGGGCTCCGGTCGTCCGCCGTGGCATCGCCTTCGAGTCCGTGGACTTCACCTACCCCGGCACTGCGGAGCCCGTGCTGCGCGGGCTCGACCTGAGCATCCCGGCCGGAGCCTCCGTAGCACTGGTCGGGGCGAACGGCTCAGGCAAGACGACGCTGATCAAACTCCTCGCGCGGCTGTACGAGCCCGACGCCGGGCGCATCACGGCGGACGGCGCTGACGTCCGAGAGCGTGAGGCGCGGCAGTGGCGCCGAGGGATCTCCGTCGTCTTCCAGGACTTCGTGAAGTATCCGCTGACACTGCGCGACAACGTGGCGATCGGTGACCCCGACCTGGGCGCCGACCAGGGCGAACTGGAGAGGGTCCTGGACCTGGCGGGCGGCGCCGGACTGCTCCGTACGCTCGGCGCGGGCTGGGACACCGTGCTCTCCCGGCAGTTCGCGGGCGGCGCCGACCTGTCCGCCGGTCAGTGGCAGCGCGTCGCACTCGCCCGCGCGCTCCTGGCCGCACGCACGGGAGCCCTGCTCGTACTGGACGAACCCACGGCGCATCTCGACGCGCGGGCGGAGGCCGCCTTCTTCGACCGGTTCCTCACGGTGAGCGGGGGCGCCACCACGATCCTGGTCTCGCACCGCTTCTCGGGCGTACGCAAGGCCGACCTCATCCATGTCATGGACGCCGGGAGGATCGTGGAGAGCGGCACGCACGACGAGCTGATGGCGCTCGGCGGCAGGTACGCCCGGATGTACCGGCTGCAGGCGGAGCGCTTCGCGGACGGCGACCCCTACCCCGACCCCGACCTCGACTTCGACCCCGACCCCGACTTTGACCGGGACCAGGACCGGGACCGGGACCTGGATCTCGATCCGGGCGTCGGCCCCGAACTCGACCCGGGCGTCGGCCCCGAACTCGCCCCGGAGGTCGGCCCCGACCTTGGCCCGGTCGAGGCGCCGGAAGGTCCCGGCGAGGCGGAGCCTCCCGTGGCGTCCGAACACGGCCGGCACGGCGTGCTCGACTCGCTGCGCACCCTCGTCGTCGGATCCTTCCGGGAGTCCTGGAAGCTCGCCGTCCTCGGGCTGCTGCTCGTACCGGCCGCGGCCGGACTCGCGGCCCTGCAGGCGCTGTGGCTGCGTTCCATGGCCGAAGGAGCCCAACAGGGGCTTCTGGAGCCGACGGCGACGGCGGCACTCCTGCTAGTGGTGAGCCTCGGCGTGTGGGAGACGGTCGAACTGGCGGCCGTGGGGGCCAGGATCGGGCTCAGCGAGCGGGTGGGTTTCGCCTTCGACCGACTGCTGGCCCGGCTCGCCGCGGGCATACCCGGGTTACGCCACCAGGAGTCGCCCGCGTTCCAGGACAAGCTCCATCTGCTGCGCGACCGCACCCTCGCCATCGGCGCTCTGCTCAACTGGGTGCTCAACCTGCTCGAACAACTCGGCGGCTTCCTGGTGACCGCCGCGCTCCTCGCCGCCGTCCACCCCGCCCTGCTGGTCCTGCCGCTCATCGGGGCGATCGCGCTGCGCCTGCAGATCCTCGCCCGCGGTGTCCTCGCCCGCGCCCAGGACGCCACCGCGGCCGACTACCGGCTCGCCGTGCGACTGGCCCGCCTCGCCACCTCGCCGGACGCGGGCAAGGAACTGCGCGTCTACGAAGCCGGGCCCGAACTGTGGTCCAAGGTCCGCGAGTCGAGGAGCCGCGCGGACCGCACGACGGGCCGGGCCCAGTGGCGGGTGGCCGCGATCGGCTGCGGGGCAGGGCTGCTGAACTCGCTCGGCCTGATCGGCGCGGTCGCCTTTGTCGTGCATCTCGCGGTGACCGGTCGCACCGGACTCGGCGCGGTACTGCTCGCCGTCGTCCTGGCCGGACGGTTCACCGGGCACGTCGGCGGACTCGTACAGACGACGGGCGCCGTCGTCGAACTCCTGCAGAGTGCCGAGCGGTTGCGCTGGCTGCGGACGTACGCGGAGCAGGCGAGCCCCACACCGGTGCGGACCACCACCGCTTCCCCCGCGCACGCCCCGGACAGGACCTGGCCGGCGCTGCCGTCGGGGCTGCGGCAGGGCATCGCCTTCGAGAAGCTGTCCTTCCGCTATCCGGGCACCGCGCTTCCCGCCCTGCACGACGTCGAACTGCGGCTCCCGGCCGGGGGAGTGGTGGCCCTGGTCGGCGAGAACGGCTCCGGGAAGTCCACCCTGGCCAAGTTGCTGTGCCGGATGTACGAGCCGACGTCCGGCCGGATCACGGTCGACGGTAACCGCCTCGACGCACTCGCCCCGGAACAGTGGCGCGAGCGGCTCGGCGCCGCCTTCGAGGACTTCGTACGCTTCGAGTTCGCGGTCCACGAGACGGTCGGCGTAGGGGACCTGCCGCGCCTGGACGACCCACGGGCGGTCACCGACGCGCTCGCCCGGGCCGGCACCGCCGACCTGGCCGGTACGCTGCCGCGCGGACTCGACACCCAGCTCGGCAGCCGCTGGGAGCACGGGATCGACCTGTCCACGGGCCAGTGGCAGAAACTGGCTCTCGCGCGGGCCCTGATGCGCCCGGCACCCCTGCTGCGCATCCTGGACGAGCCGACCGCTTCCCTGGACGCGGAGACCGAACACGCCCTCTTCGAGCGGTACATGGAGGCCGCCCGCCGCCCCTGGCCGGACGGCGCCGACCCGGGCACGGTCACGCTGCTGGTCTCGCACCGCTTCTCGACCGTACGCGGCGCCGACCTCATCGTCGTACTCGACCACGGGCGGGTCGCCGAGACGGGCAGCCACGAAGAACTGCTGGCACGACACGGCCTCTACGCACAGATGTACGGACTCCAGGCACGCGCCTACCGCTGAAGGCGGGGCGTGCTGAAGGCGGGGCACGCGGAAGGAGCGCCGGCACGGGCCGGCGCTCCTCCCTGTCCTGTGTCCCGACGGCTAGGCGGCGGCGTTCTGCGGCGTCAGCCACGCCGGGTCGCGGGGCTCCACCTTGTTGGCGAAGGCCACGAGCTGGGTGTACGCGGCCAGGTCGGCCATCGCGGACTGGATCCGCGGCAGCGCGGCGTCCGCACCCGGGGCGTCGATCCGCTCCAGCCAGTTCCCGATCAGCGAGGCCACGGCGAGAGTACGGTCGCGCATGTCATGGCAGATGCCGAGCGGGCCGCCGGTCGCGGCCTGCCGGGCGAAGTCCTGCCACAGTTCGGCCGCGTGCGGCACCTCGCCGAGGCTGGTGCCCGAGCGGTAGAGCCGGTCGTAGTCGAGCCGGGTGTACCACTCGGCCGTCTCCTCGGTGAGGCTGCCCCTCGCGAGGATCTCGGCCACCTCGCCCAGCATCCGGGCGGCACCGCCGAGGCGGTCCTGTGCGGCCGCGGCGTACACCGCGGCGCCGGCCACCCCGTCGCCGTGCTCCGCGAGTTCGAGGGCCCGGCACAGCTCACTGGTCGCGGCGGTCACCTCGACACCCGCTGTCTGCGCGAGCTCCTTCTTGCCGCGCAGGTCCTCCTCGCCGAGGCTGAGGGCCTTGTTGCAGACTGCGCTCATGTCCTGTTCCTCCGTCCGTGTCACGCGCCGGCGACGGCGCTGGGGGTCATACCGAGGATGTTGATGACGGCCAGTGCCTGACCGTAGATCCGGATGCGGTCGAACGCGGTGAGGAACTGCCAGGCCAGGCGCTGCCAGTCGGCCGCGGGCGCTTCCGCGGCACCCGTCGCGAAGCCGTCGAGGTCCGCCGAGAACATGGTCAGCTCGGCCACGAAGTAGCTGTACGCGGCCTCGTCCCCGCCCTCTTCGTAGCGCAGCGCGATCGTCTCGATGGCGGACCGGTCCAGCTGGACCAGGTTCGCCTTCCGGGCGGCGTCGAGCGTCTCGCGCACCGGGGCGGTCCCGCCGCCCGCGACCCGCAGCCGCTCGTCGTGGACCGGATAGAAGCCCAGCTCCTGGGCGATGCGGTGCGAGGCGCGGTACTCGACCAGCGCGGCCCGGACGGCGGCGGCGGCACAGCGCACCCGCAGAGCGGCCTGGCGCTGGTCGTTCAGCTCCAGGTCGGAGTGCATCAGGTGCAGCTCACCGCCCGCCCGCATGAAGTGGGCCGAACCGGTGGCGATGGGACCGTCCACCCGCTCGTAGAGGGACCGTTCGGCCGCGTTGCCGTCAGGCAGGTTGGGAGATTTGTTGCAGACCCTACTCATAGAGGTCGTGTCTCCTTCGTTGTCCGATGTCGGTCGTGCGTTGTTCGACGCTCGTCGTCCGAATTCGACGGGAAGCCGTACCAAACCGGCGGGCGGCACTCCACGAATGCCGTAGTGACAGCCGGTGCGGTACCCGGTCGCCGAATCGCGGGATCCGAGCGGTAGATGGATGCTCGCCCGCGTCCCGGGGAGCGGTTCGCGAAATCGGGCAGCACCGGACAGGTTCGGATGGCCTCGGCCAGGCGGCGCCCACGGCGGTCGCCCGGCCCGCGCCGGTGCGGAGGATGCGAACGAATGTCAGGCGGACCGGGGGCGGCGGGACATCCGACGGACGGAGAACCGAGGGAGGCGGCAGCGGGCATCGGCCCGGTCGACGCCGTGGACACCACCGAGGCGCTGGCCGCGCTGCTGCGGCAGTTACGCAGGCGCGCCGCGCGCAGGGACGGCGGCGCACAGCCCACCTACCGGCAGCTGTCGGCACGAACGGGCTGGGCGCACGGGGTGATCGGCGACTATTTCGCCGGCAAGACGCTGCCGCCGACCGACCGTTTCGACACTCTGGTCCAACTGCTCGGTGCCACCGGCCGCGAGCTGCGGCAGCTGGCGACCGCCCGAGACCGGGTGGAGGAGGCCCGCCGCGCCCGCATGACCGTCAACGGCCGCCCGGGCCCGCCCGGCACGGACCACGCCGGTACGGTGTCGCCCGTCCCACGCCAGTTGCCCGCGGACATCTCCGAACTCCCCGGCCGGATCGACGAACTGGCCGCGCTCGACGTGCTCCGACCGGGGCAACGGGGGAGCGGCCCCGTCGTCGTCGCGCTCGACGGCCCCGGAGGCGTCGGCAAGTCGGCGCTGGCGGTGCACGCGGCCCATCGCCTCGGTGAGCGGTTCCCCGACGGCCAGCTCTACGCCGACCTGCGCGGCTCGCACCGTGACGAGCGTCCCGTGCCGCCCGCCGCCGTCCTCAGGCGGTTCCTCTGCGCGCTGGGCGAGCCGAGGCTCTGCCCGGGCAGCGAGGCGGACGCGGCGGCTGCCTACCGCACCCTGCTCACCGAGCGACGGATGCTGATCGTCCTCGACAACGCCATGGACGCGGCCCAGGTACGTCCGCTCCTGCCCGCGGCACACGGCTGCGCGGTGCTCGTCACCAGTCTGGGGGTCCTCGCCACCCTGAACACCGCAGTGCATCTCCACCTCTCACCGCTCTCGCCCCCGGCGTCCATCGAGGTGCTCGGCCTCTGGGCGGGACCGGGGCGGCTGTCCGCCGAACGCGGCGCCGCCGAGCTGATCGCCCACCACTGCGGTCACCTCCCCCTGGCGCTGCGCATCGCGGGCGCCCGCCTGGCGGCACGCCCCCGGTGGCCGGTACGGGAACTCGCCGACCGGCTCGCCGATCCCGCGCGCCGCCTCGCGGAACTGTCCTTCGCGGATCTCGACATGCACGCGGCCCTGGAGACCGGTCACCGTGAGCTGGCGGCCCGCGGTCCCACCGGCCGCACGGCGGCTCTCGCACTCCCTCTCCTGGCCGCGGAGCAGGGCGAGTTCACGGTCGAGGAGGCGGCTGCGACGACCAGCAGAGCGGTGCCGGCGACCGAGCTGATCCTGGAGCAGCTGGTCGACGTGCAACTCCTGGAGTCCCGGGCCCCGGGCCGCTACCGCTTCCACCCGCTCACCCGGCTGTTCGCCCTGCGACCGGCGCGCCGGAACACGGTCGTCGCCCGCAAGGTCCCCCGGGCCGACGGCCGGTGGGCCGACTGACGGCACCCACGACGTCCACGATGCCCACGTCCACGGTGTCCACGTCTACGGCGTCCGCGACATCTGCGGCGTCTGCGGCAGTGTCCTCAGCCTGTCGCCGCCGCCCGGTAGGGACGGAAGAAGGCGCGCAGTTCCTCCGCGTAGAGCTCGGGCTCCTCGAACGGCGCGAAGTGCCCACCGCGCGCGGGCTCGGTCACGTACACGGCATTGGTCGTGCGCTCCAGCCACGCCTTCGGCGGGCGGACGATGTCGCCCTGGAAGAGCGAGAAACCGGACGGGACGTCGACCCGGCGGGTGAGCTGCTCGGACGGGATCGCGCTGTTCGCGTTGTACATGCGCATGGACGAACCGATCGTCCCGGTGAGCCAGTAGAGCGTGATGTTCGTCAGGATCTCGTCCTTCGTGAAGCTCCGCTCGATGTCGCCGCCGCAGTCGCTCCACGCCCGCAGCTTCTCGACGATCCACGCGGCCAGCCCGGCGGGCGAGTCGTTGAGCCCGGCGGCGGCGGTCTGGGGCCGCGTGCGGTGGACCGCGCCGTACGCGCCCTCGCTCGCGCCCCACGCCGCGGCGTTCTCGAACCAGGCGCGCTCCTGCGGTGTCAGCTCGGCCGGGTCGCCGGTGAAGACGGGCAGACCTCCGTCCATCCGGTGGACGGCCACGACCCGCTCGGGGTGGTCGAGCGCGAGATAGCGGCTCACGTGGCTGCCTACGTCACCGCCCGCCGCGCCGAAGCGCGCGTAGCCGAGGACGTCCATGAGTTCGGCCCACAGACCGGCGACGTCGATGGAGTCGAGCGGCGGGCCGGCGGGACGGTCCGAGTACCCGTAGCCCGGCATGTCGGGCACGACCACGTCGAACGCGTCGGCGGGATCGGCGCCGTGCGCACCGGGATCGGTCAGCAGCGGGACGACCTTCGAATAGCGCCAGAACGAGTCCGGCCAGCCGTGGCTCAGGACCAGCGGCAGCACGGGGCCGGTCGGCGCGACGGCCCGGGCGTGCACGAAGTGGATGCCCAGCCCGCCGACCCGGACGCGGAAGCGGGGGAGCCGGGCGAGCGCGGCCTCCTGCGCTCGCCAGTCGAACTTGTCCGCCCAGTGGGCGACGAGTTCACGGAGGTAGCCGACATCGGTTCCGAGGGACCACCCGGCGTCCTCGGGGGCGTCCGGCCAGCGTGTGGCGCGCAGCCGTGTGCGGAGATCCTCGAGTGCCGCGGGCTCGGCCTGCGGGGTGAACGGCTCCGGCTGAGGCGATACGTCCGACATGGCACGCATGCTACGCGGCGCTGCCCGCCCACCTGCCGACCAGTCGGCCTTGCCGACCAGTCGGCCTTGCCGACCAGTCGGGAAAGGCATGGTCGGCGGCGGACCGCGCGCGGGGGTGCTCAGGCGTTCAGAGCCTGTTCGACGGTGGGGTGGCAGCTGATGAGGGTGTCCATGCCGACGATCTGCAGGATCCGCAGCACGGATTCCTGGGCGCCGGCGATCCGCAGCCAGCCCTCGGTGTCACTCACGGCCTGGTAGGCACTGATGAAGACGCTGATCCCGCTGGAGTCCATGAAGGTCACTCCGCTGAGGTCGACCACCGTCCGCGGGTACGTCGCGCTGTCGGACGACAGCAGGGCCTCGCTGAGCGTGTCCTTGACGGTGTGGTCGATCTCGCCCCGCACGGTCACGACACGGATGCCGTCGATCGCGGAGTGCTCGACGGAGAGCTGGTCTGGCTGATCCACGCTCTGAATGGGGGTCACCGTCTCCTCGACTGCGGTTGTGTGCCCGGACTTGCCCCGGGCCATGAGGTGCGCGCCCATTCTGCCCGAACGCGTCACCTCCTGCACCCACACAACTGTGCCGGAGAGCACATTTGTACGATGCATGAAAGACCGGACGACGGGTAGCGGAGCGCCTGTGAACGGAGAATGAGGGCGATGCCGGTGGGACCCCACGACGACGGTGACGGCTGTACAGGGTCGGACAGACAGCTGATGCAGACCGGCTACGCCATAGGCGGCGATGACGGATGCATCGCCGATGCCCGCCACCACGCCACCGCCTTCCTCGAAAGGGTTCGCGCCGAGCGCCAGGCGTCCATGACCGCCCGTGTGATGGATCTGACCCAGCTGGTGGTCAGTGAACTGGTCACCAACGCCTGCAAATACGCCCCCGGCCCCGTCCTGATGGAGCTGCGCGTCACCCTTGAGACCGTGGACGTCATCGTGTGGGACAGCGACCCGACGGTCCCCGAGGCCCATGCCGCCGACGCGGGCAGGGTCGGCCAGCACGGCCTGGAGATCGTGAAGGCCGTGGCCCAGGACCTGAGGATCCAGCGAGAGCCGGTCGGCAAGCGCATAACGGCCCGCATCGCCCTGTCCGACACCCCCGCGAACGGCGCCACCGGCAGCACCGGAGCCGCCGGCATCAACGACATCACCGGCTGAAGCCCGCCGCCGTCTTCGGAAGCGTCGGCGTCGCTCAGCGGTCGGCGTCGTTCAGCGGGTGGCCGTCGCGGCGTGACGGATCAGACCGGCCACGGTGTCCGGGCGGGTGAGCATCACGGCGTGGGGCGCGTCGACCTCGGTGGTGTGCGCGTGGGCACGTTCGGCCATGAAGCGCTGGGTGGCCGGGGGCAGGGCATGGTCCTGGCGGGTCACCAGGTACCAGGAGGGGATGTCCTTCCAGGCGGCACTCGTCGCGGTCTCCTCCAGAGTCGCGGCGCTGATGGGCCGTTGGACGGCGGCCAGGCTGTTGGCCCGGCTCGCGGACAGCGAACCCGCGAACACGTCACGGTACTTGTCGGGCTTGATGTAGAGGTCCACGCCGTTCGCGCCGTCGCCCAGGTCGAAGGGGACGGGGTTCAGCGCGTCAGGAGTGGCGTGGGAGCCCGGATTCCTGGCGGCCAGCGCGCCGAGCGACTCGCCCTCGGCGGGGGCGAAGGCCGCCACATAGACGAGTGCCTTCACCTGGGGCTCGTCCGCGGCCGCCTTGCTGATGACCGCGCCGCCGTAGGAGTGGCCGACCAGGACGACAGGGCCCTGGACGCTCTCGATCCGGCTCCGCACGTACGCCGCGTCCGAGGCGAGCCCACGCAGGGGGTTTGCGACCGCCTGTACGGGATATCCCTGGGCCTGCAGCCGGTCGACCACCGGGCTCCAGCTGGAGGAGTCGGCCCAGGCCCCGTGCACGAGCAGCACGGTCGGCTTCGGCGTGGAGTGCGTGGAGTGCGAGGCGGCGGTGGCGGCCGAGGTGGTCTTCCTCGTCTCGCCCGAGGCGCCGAAGGCGACGGCCGGTACGGCAGCGGCGGCCAGGGCGGTGGCGCCGACGACCGCGAGTACCGCGCGGCGTGATCGGTCTGCGGTGGGGCTGTGACGTCGGGACATGTCGTGCCTCGTCTCATGAAGGGCAGGGGAGACCGGAGATCCGGCCTCCAGGGAGACAGAATGTTCTGTCTCCCTGGAAGGTAGCGCGCGCTCTCGTGGGGGTCAACGTAAGGGATGAGTCACCGGCGGCCGGTGTGGCTGGTGCGTTCCGGGCATTAACTGCCTGGTGATGGTGGGGTGATGAAGGCCGATCGGGAGGGGGTCGGAAGGCGGTCATCCGCGGCGCCCGACTGGCCTGCGGAGAGAACGGTCGTTCCTGTAGGGTGGGGGACGTGATCTCGCCCCAAGCTTCTGGAACACCGTCTCCGGCCCGCGCCCGGCTCCTGGAGACGGCCTCCGCCATCTTCTACGCCGACGGCATCCGCCATGTCGGCGTGGACCGCATCGTCGCCGAGGCCCAGGTCACCAGGGCCACCTTCTACCGGCACTTCCCCAGCAAGGAAGACCTCGTGCTCGCCCATGTGGAGCAGCGCGACCAGCAGATCAGGGCACTGGTGACGGAGGCGTTCCGGGCCAGCACCGACCCCGAGGCGCTTCTCGTCATGATTATGGCCGGTATCGGGGAGGAGATCTGCGGCCCCGATTTCCGCGGCTGCCCGTTCATCAACGCGGCTGCCGAGTACCCCGACCCCGAGCACCCCGTCCGGCTGGCGGTCCAGGCACACCGGACCTGGTTCCGGCAGACGGTCCTGAACCTCGTGACCGCCGCGGGCTGCTCCGACAGCGAACACACCACCGCCGCTCTGGTGCTCCTGCGGGACGGCGCGATGGCCGGGGGAGACCTGGACGATCCCGCCTCGGTGCGTGAGCATCTGATGCGCACCGCCCGCTCGGTCATCGCCGACGGGCGGAAAGCCCGGTAGGACTAGACCCAGGACCTGATTCAGGACCTGATTCAAGACCAGGACCAGGAGCAGGGCCAGGAGCAGGACCAGGAGCAGGACCAGGGAGCGGGGCGCCGGCGCTCCTCGCCGTCACCGCCCGCCGTACGCCCCAGTCGACAGGTTGGAAAATGCAGCAGCCCCGGACCGAACTCGGCGCTTTCCTGCGAGCGAACCGTGCCCGTACCGAACCGACCGACGTGGGCCTGCCGGCCGGTGGCGGCAGCCGCAGAGTGAAAGGGCTGCGCCGGGAAGAGGTGGCCGTACTCGCCGGTGTGAGCGCCGACTACTACGCCCGGCTGGAACAGGGGCGTGAGCGCAACCCCTCACCGCAGGTCGTCGACGCGGTGGGCCGGGCGATGCGGCTGACACCCGACGCACGGACCCACCTCTTCCGGCTGGCCGGCCTGCATCCCGCGCTCACCGGGGCCCCCAGCAGCGACCTGGTCCACCCCTCCCTGCTGCATCTGCTGGACGCCTTCCCCGCGGCCGCCGCCTACGTGCTCGGCCCTGCCTTCGACGTCCTCGCGAAGAACGCCGTCGCCGGCGCCCTGCTCGCGCCCTTCGAGGGCACCCCGAACATGGTCCGGGTGCTGTTCCAGCACCCCCGTGCGAAGGAGGTCTTCGTCGAGTGGCCCGTGGTGGCGCGCGCCACGGTGCACGCGCTGCGTCTGCACGCGGCCCGGTTCGCGAACGACCCCGGCATCACCGACCTCGTGTCCGAGATGCTGGAGGAGTCGCCGGAGTTCCAGCGCCTGTGGCAGGAGAACGAGGTCGAGAACATGACCCGGGCGTTCAAGGTCTTCGTCCTGCCCGGGATCGGCCGCATCGAGCTGACGTACCAGACCTTCGACGTCCACGACGCTCCCGGGCAGCAGCTCCTGGTCGGAGTTCCCCGGCCCGGCAGCCCGAGCGCCGAAGCGATCGCCTCCCTCACGGTCCCGGCGGAGACCCCGAGCGAGACGCCGACCGGGGCCACACCTCGCTAGGGTCGTTCCATGATCGCTACCTCTGCCCGGCTGTTGCGGCTGGTGTCGCTCCTGTCGAGCAGGCCCACCTGGTCGAACGCGGACCTGGCACGGCAACTGGACGTCACCGAGCGCACCGTGCGCCGGGACATCGACCGGCTGCGCGAGCTGGGATACGGGGTCGAGTCCGTCCCGGGACCAGGCGGCGGCTACCGCTTCGGCGCGGGCAACCGTATGCCCCCGCTGAACCTGGACGACGACGAGGTCTTCGCCGTGGCCGTGGCGCTCAGGGAAGCCGCGCACGGTGCGGCACTCGGCGCCGACCCGGCAGCGCTGTCGGCCCTGCTGAAACTGCGGCAGATCCTGCCCACCAGGATGGCGAAGCGCCTGGCCGGCCTGGACGCCACCGTCGAGCACACCCCGCGCTGCGAGCCACCCCAGGCGTCAGCCGATGTGCTGTTGTTGCTGGCTTCTGTCTGCCGGGCGTCCGAGCGCACCACACTCACGTACCGCGACATGCGTGGCATCACCACCGTCCGGAGCGTCGATCCGCACCGCCTCGTCCACACCGGCGTGCACTGGTACTTCGTGGCCCGCGACGTCGACCGGGAGGCCTGGCGGACGTTCCGTGTCGACCGCGTGGTCGAGGCGCGGTCCACCGGAGAGGTGGTCGAACTGTCCGACGCGCCGGACGCCGCGCAGCTGGTCGCCGACACCATCACCCGTACCGGCTACCCCTTCTTCGCGCGCGTCCGGCTCCCGCTGTCCTACGACGACGCCCGCCGGCTGGTGGCACCCATCGTCGCCACCCATGAGGCCGAAGGACCGGACGCGACGATCATCACCATCGGCGGATCCGACCCCGACCAGCTCGCCGGCTACCTCCTGAGCCTGCGCACACCGCTGGAGATCCTGTCACCGGAGTCCGTCCGCGAGGCACTGATCGGCCGCCTCGACGCCATGTACCGCAGCAACGAGGCTCCTCGACCGCCTACCGAGGCGCAGGAGTGAGGTCCGGGCGGGGGCCGGTACCGGCCGGTGAGAGACCAGGACCGTACCTGTCCTGATCTGCTCCTAGCCTGGATGCGAGGCCCGGACCACCGAGCGCGTAGCCGTTCGGGCCGGGCCTGCCGGCCCTTTCCCCGCCCTCGTTCTGCGTACAGGAGCACACCATGGCAGCCACCCCCCGCCTGCTGGTCTACGGAGCCACCGGATACACCGGAAAGCTCGTCGCGGAGCACGCCAGGCAGTCGGGCCTCGACATCGTCGTGGCGGGCCGGAACCAGGAACGCGTCGCAGCGCTCGGCGAGGAACTCGGCGTGGAGAGCCGGGCCTTCACGGTCGGGGACCCGGAGATCCTGCGCACCGCGCTCCGGGACATCACCGTGGTCCTGAACGTGGCCGGCCCCTTCCGCGACACCGCCCGCCCGCTGATGGACGCCTGCGTCGACAACGGCGTGCACTACCTCGACACCACCGCCGAGTACGACGTGTTCGCCACGGCACGCTCCCGGCACACCGAGGCCGCGGCGGCCGGTGTGATGGTCATGTCCGGCGTCGGCTGGGACGTCGTGCCCAGCGACTGCGTCGCCGCCCACACCGCGGCGCGCGTCGCCGACCCCGTCGGTCTGCGTCTCGCGCTCAAGCTCCTCAGCGCCACCCCCGAGGAGGCCGAGGGCCTGAACCTGTTCTCCCGCGGATCCATCGTCAGCGCCACCGAAGGCATCGGCGACCTGGGTGTACTGGTGCGTACCGACGGGGACATCGTCACCCTGCCCGAGCCCAGGGTCGCCTCGTTCGACTTCGGCGACGACGGCCCGCAGGAGTGCGTCTCCGCGTCCATGGGCGACCTGATCACCAGTCACTACGCCACGGGCATCCCCTCGATCGAGGTGTACGTACAGATCGGTCAGCCGCTCCCCATCGACCTGGACCTCTCGGCGCTGCCCGACGGACCGACCGCCCGGGAGCGGCAGATCGGGCGCAGCAGGATCGTCGCCGAGGTCACCGGCCGGGACGGCAGCGTGGCCCGCTCCATGATCGACACACCGACGGGGTACCGGTTCACGCAACTGTCGTCCGTGGAGATCGCCCGCCGGGTGCTGGCAGGATCCTTCACACCGGGATTCCAGTCGCCGTCCTCCGCCTACGGCTCCGAACTGGCGCTCGCCGTCGCCGATACGCAGATCAAGGACCTGTAGACGCCGTCGGGACTCCGTCCGCCGCCCCTGCACCACCCCATGACCCGTGACTTATGGCCCGTGACTTCCGACCCATTGACCCATGACTCATGGCCATGACTCATGACCCGACCACGACCCTCGCGTGACGGAGAGACCACCATGCCGTTCGCCGACGAACTCATCGGCCACCACACCGTGCAGAGCCTCACCCGGGCGATCGGGGCCGCCGCCCCGGACGCCGACCTCACGGCACTGCGCGCGGCGCCCGGGCAGCTCGACCCGCTGTCCCTGCGGGAGCGCGCCGACCTGCTGCGCGACGCACTGCTGACGGACCTGCCGGGCGACTACGCCGCGCTGGCCAGGACCGTACGCATCGCCCGCGACGACGCACCGCACTTCACCGGCTGGCTGATCTGGCCCGTCACCAGCGCTCTCGCCACCCGCGCCGTCCAGGAAGGCGGGGCCGCCCCCTTCGACGACGCGATGGACCTCCTCGCGAGCCTCACCGGGCGCCTGTCCTCGGAGTTCGCCATCAGGACACTCCTGCGGCACGACCTCGACCGGGCCCTCACCGTCATCGTCGGCGGCTGGACCGGATCGCCCGACGCCGACGTGCGCAGGCTCGCCTCCGAAGGCACCCGCCCCTACCTCCCCTGGGCGGTACGGGTGCCGGACATCATGGCCCGTCCCGCGGTGACCGTGCCCATCCTCGACGCCCTCTACCGGGACGAGAGCGAGTACGTACGCCGCTCGGTCGCCAACCACCTCAACGACCTCAGCCGCGACCACCCCGAGGTCGTCGTCGACACCGCCCGCCGCTGGCTGGACAGTCCCGACGCCACCACCGGGCGCCTGGTACGCCACGGGCTGCGCACCCTGGTCAAGCGGGGCCACCCCGGCGCCCTGGAACTGCTCGGCTTCGCCCCCGCTGTCCTGGACGTCGACGGACCTCAACTGGACTCGGACACCGTCCCGTTCGGCGGTACCGTCCGCTTCACCGCTTCGATCCGCAACGCCGGTGACACTCCGGCGCGGCTCACGATCGACTACGTCGTGCACCATCGCAAGGCCAACGGAGGCCAGACCGGCAAGACCTTCAAACTCACCACCCGCACCCTCGCACCGGACGAGCGGATCCACCTCGCACGGGAGCATTCGTTCCGGCCGATCACGACGCGCCGCTACCATCCCGGGCAGCACGCGATCTCCCTGCAGATCAACGGAGTCGAGTCACCCCGCGCCGACTTCGAACTGACGGCGCCGGACACACCTTGAGCGGACAGCCAAGAGCGCCGGCAGCGGTGGCCGGTGGTCACCCATCGCGGCGGCGGTTGCGTTCGGGAGCAGGCGGTCAGGCTCTGTCAGGTGCCGTGGCGGCCAGCCGTGCCGCCGGCGGCAGCGGTGCGTGCCGGGGACGGGCCTCGAACGCCTGGATCACGAACCCCGCGAAGCGCCGGGAGGCCGCGACCTGCACGGCGGTCGAAGCGGTGTGGATCCCCTTGTTGGCCATGAGCATGAGGATGAGGTCGTCCAGGACGAAGTCGGAACGCAGCCGCCCGGCATCCTGGGCCCGCCTGGCCAGTCCGGCGACTGCCTTCACCGTGTACTCACGGCCCGCGGCCACATCCGCCGCGCCCGGGAACGTGGACATGAAGGCTTCGGTGAAGCCCCGGTCGTGTGCGTGCAGCTCACAGACCTTCTCGATCACCCGGCAGAAGCCCCGCCACGGATCGGGATCGGCGCACCCCTCGTCGACGATGTCACGGCACGCGCGCACCTGGTCCGCGAAGACGGCGGTGACCAGCGTCTGCTTGGTCGGGAAGCGGCGGTACAGAGTGGCGGGCCCCACCGCGGCGCGCCGGGCGATCTCCCGCATCGGCACGTCCAGGCCGTCGGCCGCGAACAAGGTCCGGGCCGCGTCGAGGATGCGGTCGCGGTTGTCCAGGGCGTCGGAACGCAGCGTGTGAGGCAAACGATCGGTCACGGCTCTCACTTTACCTAAGCGGACGGGGGTGTCCGTTACGGTCCGGAAGGGAGAGGCGGTCGCCGGGACCATCGGGGCGCGGCACGCCGATCCGAGAACGTGGAGACGACGATGAAGGCAATTGTGATCCGGACGTTCGGGGGCCCTGAAGGTCTGGCCGTGGTCGACCTGCCGGCCCCCGCACCCGCTGCCGGGCAGGTGGTGATCACCGCGGAGGCGGTGGGCGTCGGCGGTGTCGACACCGTGATCCGAAGCGGCGCTCTGGCCGCCTACGGCTTCAAGGAGGGGCATGTCCCCGGGAGCGAGGTGGCCGGCACCGTCACCTCGGTGGGCGACGGCGTCGACACATCATGGCTCGGCCGACGGGTGTGGGGATTCACCGGCACGGGCGGCGGTTATGTCGAACAGGCCGTCGTCCCGGTCCAGGAGATCCTTCCCCTTCCGGGTGACCTGTCCGCCGTCGACGCGGTGACGCTCGGCAGCTCCGGAGTCGTGGCCCACCACGCACTCGCGCACGCCCGTTTCGCCCCCGGCGAGACGGTTCTGGTGCGCGGCGCGGCCGGCAGCATCGGCATCATGACGGTCCAGCTGGCGGCCCGGGGCGGTGCCACCGCGGTGGCGGTCACCACGTCCTCGGCCGAACGCGGCGCGCGCCTGCGCCGGTTGGGCGCGAACCATGTACTGGACCGCTCCGGAAACGGCGGACAGGACGCTCCCGCGGGCTACGACGTCATCATCGACATCGTCGCCGGTGACGACATGCCGTCGTTCCTCGACAGGCTCGCCCCGAACGGCCGCATGGTCGTCGTCGGCGTCGTGGCCGGTCAGCCACCGGCGGACTTCGGTACGAAGATGATGGCCGCGTTCCAGAAGTCGCTGTCCTTCGCCACCTTCAGCGCGGACACGGTCTCCCGGGCCGACCGGCATGCCGTACGGGGCGAACAGTTCGCTGCCGCGAGCCGTGGTGAGTTCGAGACGGTCGTGCACGAACTGCTGCCGCTGGACCGGGCCGTGCTGGCACACCAGAAGATGGACGCCGGTGAGGTCTTCGGCAGGATCGTGCTGATCCCGTAGCCCCGGCGGGTGTCCGCGGGCCGGGGTCAGGGAGAACCCGGCCGCCTCGTCAGCTCGGGAAGCGCGTCGCGATCCGGGAGATGTTCGAGGTGTGGCTGTGCGCCCTCATCAGCTCCTCGGCCCGCTCCCCGTTGCCGGCGGCGATGGCCTCGTAGATGACCCGGTGCTGCCGGTACCGCTCGTCGACCACCTTCGAGTGTTCGCCGCGCACCTCCGACAGGATGCTGTCCCGCCGCTCCTCCGAGCCGAACGCGTCGACGGTGCGCAACATCTGAACCAGTGTCGCGTTGCCGCTGGCCTGGTCCACGATCGTGTGGAAGTGACGCATGAGTCCCTGGATCCGGAGCACCAGGTCCCGCTCCGCGTCGGTCCCCGGGGACACCTCGCGCAGCTCGCCGCGCAGGGCGTCCGCCTCATCCAGGCAGTCGGACATCTCGCGACGCTGGGCCGCCGTCGACTTCTCCGCGGCCAGCCGGGCGGCGAGCGCCCGGAGCGCGTCCTCCATCATCGTGAACTCGCGCAGTTCCTCCTTGCCGAACTGCGCGATACGGACCGACCTCGGCCCCGTCCGCTCCACCAGCCGGTCCTGCTCCAGGCGCCGCAGCGCCTCGCGGACGGGGGTCGCGCTGATGCTCAGGGACTCCGCCAGGCCCCGCTCCGTGACCTTCTCCCCGCGCTTCAGAGATCCGGTGACGATGGCTTCGCGGATGGCGGCGTACGCCTGATCGCCGAGAGTGACCGGTGACGAGAGCTGGGGGAGCAGAGCCATGAAGAACATGGTATTTGCTACAGCATGAATGTCAACCTGCGGTCGGGGCCGGGCCCGCCGCCGCCTCGGGCCGATCCGACCGTCAAGAAACCCTCAGGTTCGGTGTGGGGCGGCCGTCAAGTCCGCCGAGCAGGATCGGCACCTCAACCACCTACCGATGAGGGATGCAGGCATGGCTACGCTCTTGTACCGGCTGGGCGCTTTCGGCGCTCGACGGTGGCGAACGATGTTGGTCGGATGGCTTCTGGCGCTCGGCGCGGTGATCGGCCTCGGCTTCTCTTTCGCCGGCTCCTTCGAGGACAGCAGCTCCATCCCCGGGTCACCGGCGCAGACGGCGCTGACCAAGATGGACCGTCACTTCCCCTCCCCGGACGTCCAGTCCGCGGATGTCGTGTTCCAGGCCCCGCCAGGCCGCAGGGTGACCGACGCCGAACTGCGGAAGTCGCTGGCATCCGGCATCGCCGCGATGGGCGACGTACGCGGAGTGGCCGAGGTCGGTGACCCGGTCGAGGACGACACCGTCTCCAAGGACGGGCGCACCGCGGTCGCGCAGGTCACCTTCACCACCAAGAAGGACGAGGACGTACCCGCCGGCACGCTCGACGCGGTGCAGGCCGCGGGGGAGCAGGCCAGGCAGGCAGGTCTCAAGACCGTCTACGGCGGTGACGCCTACGCCCCCTCGACCTCACCCTTCGGACCCCCCGAGATGGTCGGGCTCGGCGTGGCCCTGGTCATCCTCGTCATCACGTTCGGCTCGCTGCTCGCCGCCGGACTGCCGCTCCTCACCGCGATCCTCGGTGTCGTCGGCACCATGGCGGCCATGATGGGCGCGGCCACCGTGCTCGGAGTGACCGACAGCGCACCGACCCTGGCCATCATGCTGGGGCTCGCCGTGGGCATCGACTACGCCCTGTTCATCGTCTCGCGTCACCGGGCCCAGCTCGCCACCGGCATGCCCGTCGTCGAGTCCGTCGCCAGGGCCAACGCGACCGCGGGCAGCGCCGTCGTCTTCGCCGGTGCCACCGTGGTCATCGCGCTCGCCGGGCTGTCGGTGGCCGGTGTCCCGATGCTGACCTCCATGGGACTCGCGTCCGCCGGAGCAGTCGCCGCCGCCGTCGTCCTGGCGCTCGGACTGCTCCCCGCGCTGCTGGGAATGGCCGGCCGCAGACTCGTACCCGGTGCCCGTCCTCGCTCGGGCCGGCGGACGGCACGTCAGGGCAGGACCTCCATGGGTGTGCGCTGGACCGAAGGGGTGCTGCGCCGGCCGGTGCGTACCCTGATCCTCGGAACCGTGGCCCTCGTCGCGCTCGCCCTGCCCGCCCTGCAGCTCAAGCTCGCCGTCACCGACGAGGGCAACAGCCCCACCACGGCGTCGAGTCGCCAGGCCTACGACATGGTCGGTGACGCCTTCGGGCCCGGCGCGAACGGCCCGCTCGTCATCCTCGTCGAGGACAAGGACCCGACCGCCGTCGAGTCGACGGCCACCGCGGTCGAGGACAAGCTGCGTGACGTCGGGGGCATCGCGGACGTCAGCGGCATCGACGTGGCCGAGGACGGATCGGCCGCACGCATCCAGATCATCCCCGACACCGGGCCCCGTACCCAGGCGACCAGCGAACTCGTCTCGCACCTGCGGATCGAGATGCAACCCCTGGCCAGGTCGAGCGGCAGCTATGTCGCCGTCACCGGTCTGACCGCCGTCAGCATCGACGTGTCCGACAAACTCAGCGGCGCGCTGGTCCCCTTCGCGGTCGTCGTGGTCGGCCTCTCCCTGCTCCTCCTGATGATCGCCTTCCGGTCCGTCGCCATACCCGTCAAGGCCACCATCGGGTTTCTGCTGTCCGTCGGAGCCGCGTTCGGAGCCACCGTCGCGGTCTTCCAATGGGGGTGGCTGGCCGGTCCGCTGGGGGTGGCGAGCGAGGGCCCGGTGGCCAGTTTCATGCCCATCATCGTCATGGCCGTCCTCTTCGGACTCGCCATGGACTACGAAGTGTTCCTCGTGTCCGCCATGCGGGAGGACTACGTCCACCACCGCAACGCCCGCGCCGCCATCGTCACCGGAGCCCGCAACGCCGCCCGCGTGGTCACCTCCGCCGCCCTCATCATGATCTCGGTCTTCATCAGCTTCCTGTTCTCGCACGACGCCGACATCATGCCGATCGCCTTCGCCCTGGCCTTCGGAGTCATGGTGGACGCCTTCCTGGTCCGTATGACCCTCGTGCCGGCGGTACTGGCCCTCCTCGGTGACCGGGCCTGGTGGCTGCCCCGGCGCCTCGACCGTCTCCTGCCCCGGCTCGATGTCGAGGGTGAGAACCTCCACACACCCGACGCCACCGCCCAGGTCCCCGGCGACTCCGGCAAGCAGACCGCTTCAGTGGGCCTGTGACGCGATGAGCCGCCAAGCCGATACCGGGGCACACCTCGCGTCCGCCATGTCGGTGGAGACGACCGAGGCGGTGGAAGTGGTGGACTTCGGGAAGCCCACCCCGCCCGTACAAGGAGCACGTATGAACGCCATCGACGCACCGGGCGCCGCCGACCGGGTGCTTGTCATCGATGACGACCCCGGTATCAGGCGCCTGTTGATCTCGGCCCTCGGATTCGCCGGATTCGAGGTCGACGTGGCGGGCGACCTGACCGAAGCTCTCGGCCAGGTCGCCCGCCGGACCCCCGACGTCATCGTTCTCGACGTCATGCTCCCCGGCGCCGACGGCTTCGAGATCCTCCAACTGCTGCGCGACCGCGGCATCGACGTACCGGTCCTCTTCCTCACGGCACGCGACGCGATCGAGGACCGCGTACGAGGACTGCGCCTGGGAGGCGACGACTACGTCACCAAACCCTTCAGCGTCGTCGAGGTCGGCGCCCGCCTCCAGGCACTGCTCCGCCGCGCCCGCAGCGGAGCACCCGCCCCCGAGGAGACACCCCTGAACTGCGCGGACCTCGCGATGGACGACCCCCGTCACGAGGTCCGCAGGGCAGGCCGGCTCCTCGAACTCTCACCCACCGAATACCGCCTGCTGCACTACCTCCTGAGTCACCAGGGCCAGGTCCTGTCCCGCGCCCAGATCCTCGAAGCCGTCTGGCAGTACGACTTCGGCGGAGACACCGTCGTCGTCGAACGCTTCGTCTCCAACCTCCGACGCAAGATCGACCACGGCCACCCGCCACTGCTGCACACCGTCCGAGGCGTCGGCTACACCCTCCGGGAGCAGGCCCACAAGTGAAGCTCCGCGACCGTCGAACATGGTCCTTCTCCAGCGTCCGCCTGCGTCTGCTCGCCGGCCTGGCCGTCCTCCTCGTGTGCGGCCTGACTGCCAGCGCCGTCATCACCGGCTTCCTCCTGGAGGACTACCTGGACCACCGCTACGAGCAGACCCTCGAAACCAGCGCCCACCGGCTCACCGACGTCATCGCCCGAGGGCCGCAGACAGCCGACGCCGACCAGTTCGCCACCCTCCTCGGACCCCCACTGGGCCTCGTCGCCGTGGACGACGACGGCAAGGTCCTGACGAGCACCGGCTCCGCGACCGCGGCGGCCCGTCAGGTCGCCGAACTCAGCACGACCGTGCCGGCCGGCACCATCGTCAACTACGACGGACACGACGAGCAGGACGGTCTCGCGGTGATCCGCATTCCCAGCCCCGGACTCACCATCGACCAAGGAGCCATCGAGCCCGCCGCTCTCGTCCTCACCATCGACACCTCCGTCGACGACTCCACCGTCGCCGCACTCATCAGACGTCAACTCATGCTGATCGGCGCCGCGTTGCTGATCCTGCTGGGGCTCGCGGTCGTCGTCCTGCGGCTCGGCCTGCGCCCGCTGGCCCGTATGGCCCGTACCGCCGACGCCATCGCCGAGGGCCACCTCACGGAACGGCTGCCGACCACGCGGAACGGCAGCGAGGCCGACCAGCTCGCCGAAGCGGTCAACCGGGCCTTCGACGCCCAGGCCCGCGCGGAGGCGACCGTGCGGTCCCTGGCGGCCGACACCTCCCACGAACTGCGCACCCCGCTCTCCACGATCTCCGGCTGGCTCGACCTGCACCGCCAGGGCGGCGTCTCGGGACCGGGCCTGGAGACGGCGCTCGAACACATCGAGAACGAGGTGGGACGGATGCGCCTGCTGGTCGAGGACCTCGCCCTGCTCGCACGGCTGGACGCCGGCCGCCCGGTCGAGCGGCACGACGTCGACCTCACGGAGCTGGCCGCCGGCGTCGTCGAGGACGCCCAGATCATCTATCCCCGGCGCGGCATCACCATGGCGTCCGCGCCACGCGCTCCGGTCGTCGGCGAGGCCGGCCGACTGCAACAGGTCCTGCGCAACCTGGTCGGCAACGCCGTCCAGCACACCCCCGAACAGACCGCCGTACGCGTCGAGATCACCCAGGACCGCAAGGACGTGGAACTGCGCGTCATCGACAACGGTCCCGGTATCTCCCCGCAGGACCTGCCCCGCGTCTTCGAACGCTTCTGGCGAGCCGAGGCCAGCCGCAGCCGCGCCTACGGAGGTTCGGGTCTCGGCCTGGCCATCGTGGAAGCCATCGTGCACGCGCACCAGGGGCAGGTGCACGTCGAGTCGGAGGTGGGAGTCGGCACCACCGTCACGATCCGGCTCCCTCGTGCATTCCACGGGGCCTGACCGGGCCGTCACGGACTCACAAACCCGCGACCGCCCGCGAAGGCCGCGACGGCCGCGACGGCCGCCCGAGACCGGCAACCGCCTGCGAACACCCGCAACCGCCCGAGAAGAGAGGCCACTCATGAATACGGTATTTCTCGCCGGCGGCCCGACACTTGTGCGCGCGGCCATGGCCGAGGTCATCGGCCGGAGTCATGGCCTGACCGTCGTCGGGCAGGCCGCCGACGGCACCCGGCTGCGTGAACTGCTCCAGGCGGACGCGGGGCCGGACGTGATTCTGCTCGACCGCAGCATCCGGTGCGAGGACATCGGCGAGTTCACGGAGATGGTCGGCGCCGCTTCCGCGACCGCCCGCACGATCGTCTTCGGTGTCCCCGACGCCCAGGAGTCCGACGCGTGTCTGAGAGCCGGCGCGACGGGAGTCCTCGCCGCCGACATCACGGCGGCGCAACTCGTCGCGGCCATGGAGACGGTGCTCCGCGGTGGCCTGGTCGTCGTCCTGGGAACCGCTCCCGTGGTCACGGCGCACCAGCGCCGGGGAGCGAGTCCCGCGACGGCACCGACGCTGTCCGGACGGGAGCGGGAGATCCTCGCCATGCTGGCCGGCGGACAGGAGAGCTCTTCGATCGCGGACGCCCTCAGCATCAGCCCGCTCACCGTGAAGACCCACATAGCGAACATGTTCACCAAGATCGGCGTCCGCCGGCGCGGTCACCTCATCGCCTTCGCCTACGAGAGCGGTGTCGTGGTGCCGGGCGGGACGCCGGTGAGTCCCCTCGTCGACCAGCTGCCCGAAGCGTCCTGAGACTTCTGCCCGGCCTGCGGGAAGGGCTCCTGCTCCAAGCGCGTTCGTTCAGCTCAACTGGTTGACAATCCTGCTGTAGCAAATACCATCTTTCGCGGGAGACGTAGTTCCTGTCGAAAGCCGCGCACGCGCAGTCCTGCTGCGGCACGTCGCCCTGTATATCGCCTGCGTGGCGCGCTGACTCCACCCCATCCCGTACACACGTGACCCCGTTCTCCTACAGCACTAGTGCTATAGCAAATAGTGGAGGATCAATGATGATCTCGCTCCCCAGAGCTTGCGCCCTGGCAGCCGCCTGCGCGGTCGTTCTCACCGCGTGCGGAGGTTCCACGGGCACGGACGGGTCGGCAACGCCCACGTCCACGGTCGATGTGGGCAAGGCGGCGCCCGCCACCCCGCTCGACGCGGCGACGGTGGCCAGGGCCGAGAAGCAGGGTTCGGTCCTCCTCTACACGAACGCGGACGCCGACCAGATGGCGCCGCTCACCAAAGCCTTCGAGGCGAAGTACACCGGCATCAAGGTGCGTGTGCTGAACATGAACGACACGCAGACCTTCCAGCGTTACGCCACCGAATCCGCCACCGGTGTGCGCACCGCGGACGTCGTGATGGCCACGGACGCGGTCGAGGTGCTGAAGTTCGTCGGAAAGGGCGATGTCCTCGACTACGAGGATCCCAACCTCAGGCATCTCCCCGCTTACGCGCGGCTCGCCCCCGGTGTGGTCTCCATGTCGGAGGACCCGCTCGTCGCCGTGTACAACACCGCGCTCATTCCCAAGGAAAAGCAGCCCAAAGACCTCGCGGGCCTCGCGAAGCTGTCCAAGACCCTCAAGGGGAAAATCGGGACGACGGACATAAGCAACCCCCATTCCTTCGGCGCCGTGAGCAGTTACACCACCAAGCGCGGCGACGCCGGGTGGAAGAACATCGAAGCCCTGGGCCCGAACACCGGCGTCGAGTCGGGCAACGGCAACCTGATGCAGAAACTGGCCCAGGGGCAGTACCAGGCCACGTATTTCGTGGCCGGATCGGTCAGGGCGCTGATCGAGGGCGAGGAGGCGGCGAAGATCCTCAACTACACGTATCTCACGGACGGGACGCCGCTTCTGCCGAGGGCCGTCGCCGTCACGAAGAAGGCGAAGTCGCCCGACGCGGGGAAGGTCTTCGTGAACTTCCTGCTGTCGGTCGAAGGCCAGGAAGCCGCCTGCGAGGGCGGATTCACTCCGTACCGCGACGGCGTCAAGTGTGCCTACGGGCTCCCGGCGGTGGAAAAGGTCGTCGGCGCCGACAACATGATGCTCGGCGGTTATCCCAAGGACATCGTGAAGAACAAGCCGGCGATCGTCGATCGTTGGAAGAAGGCGTACGGCCGATGAGCACCACGCAGCTCCGGCCGCCACCGGCCCGTACCCCGCCGATTCAGGAACGATCCCGACGGCGGTGGCTCTCGACCAACGCGAGTCACTACGTTCTCTGGGCACTCGCGCTGCTGGTCATCGTCGGATCGGTCGTCCCGGTCGTGGCCGCCGCGGTGTGGTCGACCCCGCTCTACGAATCGGGCGGGCATCCGACCTGGGACAACTTCCACCAACTGCTCACCGACAGCGGTTGGTGGACCGCGGTCACCAACTCGATACTGTTCGCCGCCCTCAACACCGTCGGATCGATTCTGATCGGCGTGACGTGCGCGTTGTTCCTCACCCGCACCGACATTCCCGGCCGCCGCGTACTGACGACGTTCCTGCTCGTTCCCATCGCGCTGCCCGGACTCGTACTCATCATCGGCTGGGCGGCCATGTGGACCCCGGCGGGATTCGCGTCCTCCTGGCTGGAGACCAACACCTTCCTCAGCATGCCGGTCGACCTCTACAGCATTCCCGGCATGGCCATGGTGGCGATGAGCGTGGCCTCGCCCACGGTCTTCCTGCTGTGCCGCGGCACCCTGCTGGCCATCGACCCGTCCCTGGAGGACGCCGCCCGAACTGCGGGAGCCGGCCCCCTGCGCAGCCTGCTCTCCGTCAGCCTGCCCCTGATGCGGCCCGCGATCACGAACGCGGCACTGCTGGTCTTCGCCCTCTCGATGGAAGTCCTCGGGCTGCCGCTCATCCTGGGATTCTCGAACAAGATCAGTCTGATCTCGACGTACCTCTACGACCACTGGGTCAACGAAGCGCAGCAAGGGCTGGTGTCCGCGGGAGCGGTGTTCCTGCTCGTCGCGGTCTCCGGGCTCCTCGTGCTCCGGAACAGGCTCGTGGGGGACACCGCCCGCTTCACCACGACCACCGGGAAACCCACCGGCGTCCGCATACTCAAGCTGGGCCCCGCACGCTGGTTCATCACGGCCGCGATCACCTTCTTCCTCCTCGTCTTCGTGGTCGTACCGCTGGCCGGAGTCGTCCTGGCCGCCTTCACCTCCATCCTGTCGCCCTTCATCTCCCCGTGGAGTGTGCTGACCTTCAGCAACTTCTCCGCCGTGTTCGAGAACCCGCTCTACACCAACTCGATCGTCAACAGCCTTCTCATCGCGGCCGTCGGCGGAGCGCTGACGACCGTCGCCATCGCGGTTCTGTCGGTGATCGCGCACCGCTCCCGTTTCCGCTTCCGCGGTTCCCTGCAGCAGGGCATGCTCTGGCCGCGCATGATGCCGGCGCTCATCACCGGAATGGCGTTCTTCTGGAGCTTCGCGCTCCTCGACAGGTCCGGGGCCATTCGCGCCAGCCTGTGGGGCATAGGCATCGCCTTCGCCGTCAGAAGTCTCGCTCTCGGCTACAGCGCCTTCTATCCGGCGCTCGCCGGGATAGGGGCCGACCTCGACAATGCCGCCCGTACATCCGGTGCCACCTGGTGGACGGCGATGCGAACCATTGTCCTCCGGCTCGTCGCACCCGCCATGGGCGCTTCGTTCGTGCTGCTTTTCGTGGCCATGCTCAACGACGCCGAACCGGCGGTCTTCCTCGTCACCGACGAAACGCCCGTACTCGGCCTCACCATGCTGCAACTCGCGGCAACAAGTATCGGCGGGACCGTCGCCGCGTTGGGAGTCATCCAGATGGTCATCACCTTGGTCGTCCTGGGCGCGGGACGCGCCCTGTTGGGGGTGTTCCCTCGTGCCTAGTCTTCATCTGAACGGAATCACCAAGCAGTTCACCCGGCACACCGCTCTGCACGATGTGTCACTCACCGTCCGGGACGGTGAGATATTCACCCTGCTGGGGCCCAGCGGCTGCGGTAAATCCACCACCCTGTGGTCGATCGCCGGCCTGCACCGGCCCGACTCCGGCAGCATCACCTTCGGTGACCGAGTCGTCTTCGACCACGGGCGCGTCAACGTCGAACCCGAACACCGCAATTGCGGCGTCGTGTTCCAGTCCTACGCCATCTGGCCGCACATGTCGGTCGCGCAGAACGTGGGCTATCCGCTCAGGCTCCGCAAGACCGCCAAGGCGGAACGCGACCGCCGCGTACGGGAAGTACTCGAACTCGTCGAACTGGGCCCCCACGCGGGCCGCTACCCCCACGAGCTGTCCGGCGGCCAGCAGCAGCGGGTCGCCCTGGCACGGGCCCTGGCCCACCCGCCCGACATGCTGCTCCTGGACGAACCCTTCTCGAACCTGGACGCCAAACTCCGCGACCGGTCCCGGCTGTGGCTCAAGACACTCCAGTCGCAGGTCGGCGTCACCACCGTCTTCGTGACCCACGACCAGGACGAGGCCCTGTCCGTCAGCGACCGCGTCGCCGTCATGGACCAGGGAAAGGTACGCCAGGTCGGCACCCCCACCGAGATCTACGAACACCCCGCCGACCTGTTCGTCGCCGACTTCGTCGGAACCGCCGACATCCTCGCCGCCACGGTGGTCCAGGCGGACGGCACCCATGCGGTGATCCGCGTCGACGGCGTCGGCGAACCGCTGAAGGTGCCGCACACGGACAGACGCCTGGGCCCGGTGCGGATCTGTATCCGGCCGGAGAACATCCGGATCCACCGCGGCGCCGGCGATGCGAATCGCCCGCCCGGCACATTGACGGCGAAGGTCGACAACCAGGCCTACCTCGGCGACCACTACCGCTACACCCTCCGCATCGGCGCCACCCCGGTCATCGTGACCACCACGCGCCCGGCCGCCGCCGGTGAACTCACCGTCAGCCTGCCGCCGGAAGACATCCGCATCTTCCACGAGGACACCGATTCCAACGAGGAGAACCATCATGCCCCCGTCCACTGACGCCGTCGCGCGGGTCGGAATCCTGACACCGTCCGGCATGCTCGGTGCCGGCTTCACCCCGGAGAGCATCGAACGCGGCCTGACACTCGGCCCCGACGTCATCGCGGTCGACGGCGGCTCCACCGACTCCGGCCCCCACTACCTCGGCGCCGGGGTCGCGAAGACCACCGCCGCCGCGGTCGGCCGCGACCTGCGCATCCTCCTCAAGGCGGCCGCCACCGCGGACATCCCCCTCATCGTGGGCTCCTGCGGCACCAGCGGCACCGACTCCGGAGTCGACTGGATCGCCGGAATCGCGGAGCAGATCATGGCCGAGGAAGGCCTCGATCTCAAGGTCGCCCGGATCTACAGCGAGCAGGAAGCCACCTTCCTCAAGGAGGAGCTCGACGCCGGGCGGATCCACCCCCTGGCCCCGCACGGCCCCCTCGATCCGGAGACGCTCGAAAGCTGCACGCACATCGTCGGCATGATGGGCCACGAACCCTTCGTCGACGCCATCCGGGCAGGCGCGCAGGTCGTCCTGGCGGGCAGGGCCACCGACACCGCGCTGGCCGCCGCGGTACCCCTGATGCTGGGGATGCCGGCCGGACCCGCCTGGCACGCCGCCAAGATCGTCGAATGCGGCGGGCAGTGCACCACCGACCCACGGGCCGGAGGTGTCTTCGCCACCATCGACCACAGCGGCTTCGTCATAGAGCCCCTCGATCCGGCCAACGCCTGCACCCCGATCTCGGTGGCGGCACACATGCTGTACGAGACCGCCAACCCCTACCGGATGCGTGAACCGGCAGGCACCCTGGACGTCTCCGACGCCACCTACACAGCACTCGACGAGCGCCGCGTACGCGTCGAGGGATCCCGCTTCGAGCCCGCCGAGCAGCACACCATCAAACTCGAAGGCGCCCGGGTCACCGGCTACGAGACCGTTTCGTTCTCCGGCATCCGCGACCCCTACATCGTCGCCAACATCGACCGCTGGGCCGCACTGCTGCGCGTCATTCTCACCGAGCGCGTCAGCCAGACCCTCGGACTGACCGACGACGACTACGGCCTGGACATCCGCCTCTACGGCCACAACGCCATTCTCGAAGACATCGACCCCGACTCCGGCGCACCCCGGGAGGTCGGCGTGATGCTCCTCGTCAACGCGCCCTCGCAGGCCACCGCGACAGCGATCGCCAAGGTCGCCAACCCCCTCATGCTGCACCTCCCCCTGCCGGAGATGGAGTACCTGCCCAGCTTCGCCTTCGCCACCTCACCGGCGGAGACCCAACGCGGGGCGGCCTACGCGTTCGTCCTCAACCACGTCGTCGACGTCGACTCACCCACCGGCATGTTCCGCACCCATCACTCCCGCGAGGTCTCCCGTGCCTGAGCACCCCAACCTTCCGCCCACGCTCGGTGACTACGCGACCGAGATCCGCTCCAAGAACGCCGGCCCCTTCTGGGTCACCATGGAAACGTTCATGAAGGACGGCGCCGGATACGCCATCGCGGCCGACGAGTCCTTCCTCGACGAGGCAGTCGTCGCCGACCTGTACCGGGTGGACGCGGCGCAGGTCCAGATCTTCCGGATCCCCGCACTGAACGTCGTGAAGATCTCCTTCCCGCGTCCCGTCCCGCAGGCCGGTCTCCGGGACCGGGACATCCACGCCGGCCAGCACCACGTCCCGCTGGCCGCCTTGCGGGTGCCCGACCGGCACCTCGCGGTGAGCGCTGCGACGCAGGGAGCGAGCAGGGCAGCAGCGAGGGCGAACGATCCCGTCGCCGACCCGCTGAGCCGGCAGGACCTGGTGCCGATCCCGGAAGAAGAACTGATCTTCCGGCTTCCCACCCCGTTCACCGATCCGGCCGTCGAGCGACGCCATCGCAAGGAACGGCTGGCCGGCGCACTGCGCCTCTTCGGCCGGTTCGGGTTCGAGGAAGGCGTCGCCGGACACATCACCGCACGCGACCCGGAGTTCCCGGATCACTTCTGGGTCAACCCGTTCGGTGTGTCCTTCAAGCACGTGAAGGTCAGTGACCTGCTGCTCGTCAACCACCAGGGTGAGGTCGTCCAGGGCCGTCACCGGGTGAACCGGGCCGCCTTCGCCATCCACGCGGCCGTCCACGCGGCACGACCCGACGCGGTCGGCGCCGCCCACAGCCACTCCGTGTACGGCAAGGCCCTGTCGGCGACGGGCCAGCGGCTCGAACCGCTCACCCAGGACGCCTGCGCGTTCTACGAGGACCACGGCTGCTACGAGAACTACTCGGGTGTGGCCGACGACCCCGCGGAGGGCCGGCGTATCGCCGAGGCGCTCGGCGGCCACAAGGCGGTCATCCTGCGGAACCACGGACTGCTCACCGCGGCGGGCTCGGTCGACGCCGCCGCGTACTGGTTCATCACCATGGAACGATCGGCCCAGGCCCAGCTCGCCGCCAAGGCGGCGGGACCGACGATCCAGATCCCGCACGAAGAGGCCAAGTTCACCTACGGGCAGGTGGGCTTCGATCTGGCTGGCTGGTTCCAGTTCCAGCCCCTCTTCGACCAGATCTCCCGCACGGACCCTGACCTCTTCGACTAGGGCCCGCAGACGCTAGTTGACGGCGAACCGTGGCCGCCCCTCCAGGGCGGCCACGAGTTCGGCGGCACCCGCGAGGCCCGCCGCCCGGCGGGCCTGCGCGGTCTGGCCCGCGAGATGGGAGTAGACGGTGATTCCCTCGACGCCGCGCAGGGGACTCCCCGCAGGGAGTGGTTCCTGTGTCACCACGTCGAGTGCCGCACCCGCGATGCCGCCCGTGCGGACCGCGTCGGCGAGCGCCTGTTCGTCGACGACGGCTCCGCGGGCGGTGTTGACGAGTACGGCCTCCGCCTTCATCCGTGCGAAGGCGGAGGCGTCGAACAGCCCCCGGGTCCTGTCGGTCAGCGCGGTGTGGATCGACACGTAGTCGGAGACGGCCAGCAGTTCGTCGAAGGGAACGAACCGCACCGCGAGGTCACCGCGTCGAGCCTCGGGGACACCGGTGGCGCACACCACGTCCATGCCGAACGCAAGGGCCAGCGGTACGACGGCGCGAGCGGCCGCGCCGTAACCGACGAGGCCGAGTGTCGCCCCGCGGAGCTCGTGACCGTCCTCGCGCGGCCACCCTCCCTCGCGCACGCCCGCGGCACTGTGGACCAGACGGCGCGCCGAGGCGAGCAGCAGGCCGAGCGTGTACTCGGCGACGGCGTTCGCGTTGATCCCGGGCAGGTTGCTCACGCTGACACCGAGTCGGCCCGCGGCCTCGATGTCGACGGAGTCGTGGCCGACCCCCGTACGCACCACCACCCGCAGTCGCGGGGCGCGGGCGAGCACATCGGCGCTCAGGGGCTCGTTCGCGACGAGCGCCGCGTCGATCCCGGCGAGCGCCGACACGAGGTCCTCCGGATCGCGCCGTCCGACCATCGGAGCGTGGCGCGTCTCAAGACCGGCGGCCCGGAAGTACTCGTCCACCTCGTCGCCGGGACGCAGATAGTCAGTGGTGATCAGGACGCGCGGCACGCTCTTCCTCTTCCTTCAGGAGTCCGGCCCCAAGGCCGATCTGCTCTGCGACGGCCGATCCCAGCGCCGCCGTCGTCCCGTTCCCGCCGAGGTCGGGCGTGAGCACGGCGGGCTGCCGCTCCAGGACCGACTCGATGGCGGCGACGGTGCCCGCCGCGGCCGCGGCCTCGCCCAGGTGCTCCAGCATCATCGCTCCGCTCCAGATCTGCCCGACCGGGTTGGCGATGCCGCGCCCCGCGATGTCGGGAGCCGACCCGTGCACGGGCTCGAACAGGCTCGGACGGTCGCGTTCCGGGTTGATGTTCGCGCTCGGAGCTATCCCGATCGTGCCGGTACAGGCCGGGCCCAGGTCGGAGAGGATGTCACCGAACAGGTTGCTCGCGACGACGACGTCGTACCGGTCGGGCCGCAGCACGAACTTGGCCGCCAGGATGTCGATGTGGTCCTTGTCGGCGGTCACCCGCGGGTAGCGCCCGGCCATCTCGCTCGCCCGCTCGTCCCAGTAGGGCATGGAGATCGAGATCCCGTTGCTCTTGGTCGCCCAGGTCAGGTGCCTGCGCGGTCGCGAGTCGGCGAGCTCGAAGGCGTAACGCAGTACGCGGTCGACGCCGACCCGGGTCATCACGGTCTCCTGCAGCACGGTCTCGCGCTCGGTGCCCTCGAAGATCCGCCCGCCGATGCTGGAGTACTCGCCCTCGGTGTTCTCGCGCACCACGTAGAAGTCGATGTCTCCCGGACCGTGGTCGCGCAGGGGACCGCGCACACCCCGCAGCAGGCGGACCGGCCGCAGATTGACGTACTGGTCGAACCCTCGCCGTATCTGCAGCAGGCTTCCCCACAGCGACACATGGTCGGGCACGACCTCGGGCCAGCCGACCGCGCCGAAGAAGATCGCGTCGAAGCCCCCCAGCACGTCGCGCCAGTCCTTCGGCATCATCTCCCCGTGGCGCGTCCAGTAGTCGGCGCTCGCGAAGTCGAACTCCTCCACGTCGAGTACGAAGCCGTACGCGTCGGCGGCGGCGCGCAGGCACCGCAGCCCTTCGGGAACGACTTCCCGGCCGATGCCGTCCCCGGGTACGGCGGCGATGCGGTAACGCTGTGGCACGACGGCTGCTCCTCGTCCAGGCTCATGTGGCTTTCCACTGTGGGCACCGGGGTGACCTGCCACAACAGCAGTCCGGGCAACTTATGCTTTCCCCAACGGAAAGTCGTACCGGACGGGAGACCGTATGAAGATGACCGTCGACGACCTGAAGTTCTTCCAGGTCGTGGCAGCCAGCGAGACGCTCACGGCGGCGTCCCGCCAACTCGGCTGGTCGCTTCCGGTGGTCAGCAAGCGGCTGAGCGCACTCGAAAGCCGTCTCGACGTACGACTCGTCCAGCGGGGCACGCGTCGACTGGTGCTGACCTCGGAGGGTGCCCTGTACGCGAGCGGACTCGACTCGATCCTCGATCGGCTCCGGGAGCTGGAGGACCTGGTGACCGAACGGTCCGGGGAACTGCGTGGCTCCCTGGTCGTCCAGGCGACCCTGGGCCTCGGACGCGCGCATGTCGCCCCGCTGCTTGCGGAGTTCGCGGCGTCGCATCCTCAGCTCCAGGTGCAGCTGGACACCTCGGCGCTGCCTCTGCGACCGCACCGGCGGAAGTTCGACGTGGCCGTCCACGTGGGAAGCCCGCCCGACTCCTCGCTGCGGATGCGCAGGCTGGCGGAGAACCGTCGCGTGCCCTGCGCGGCGCCCTCGTACCTGGAGCGACGCGGCGCGCCCACCTGCGTCGAGGATCTCGCACGGCACGACTGCATCGTGCTGCGCGAGAACGAGGGGGACTACGCGCTCTGGCGGTTCGGCGACGTCGGCGATCCGCGACATGTGCGGGTGCGCGGTCCGCTGCAGAGCAACGACGGGGACATCGTGACCGGTTGGGCGCTGGAGGGCCGTGGCGTCGTCATGCGCTCGGAGTGGCACGTCCGCCCTCACATGGAGCGCGGGGACCTGGTCCGTGTACTGCCGAACGTCCCGACACCCGCGGCCGACATCTATGCCCTGCTCGAAGACGACGGACATGTTCCCCGCCGGGTGACCGAACTGATCGAGCACCTCGCCGCGCGTATGCCGGGACGCTTGGCACGGCCGGCCTGACATGACCGTTTCCTCAGGGGAAAAGCCAGGTTGCCCCACGGCGGTGTTCGTGGTGGCCGGTCCAGGGGTTCGCTAGCCGCTGCGGGCCAGCACGTCTTCGGTCAGGTCGGGCAGTGGGCGCCCCGTTCCCAGGGCCATGGACCGCAGCCGCGCCAGCGCTTCGGCGGGTGTGATGCCCAGCCGTTCGGCCATCACGCCCGTCGCCACATGGGTACGCCGCCAGTGGATGTCCAGCGCGGGACTCACCTTCGCCGTGAGCAGGATGAGCGCCGCGGCCCGTACGGCCAGTGTCGCGGCCGCCTCCGCCTCGGCCCCCAGCGGACCGGCCTCGAACCGCAGCATGTCGGCCGATCCGAGATGGGCGTCGCCCTCCACCAGCGGAAACGCGTAGATGGCCCCCACCGTGGGCAGCTGCTCCCGCGCCAGAGGGCCGAACAGCGGCCACTGGGTCACGGTTCCCTGGAGGTCCTCGACCATGAGCGGCCGACCGGTCGTCGCGGCCGTCACGCACGGGCCTTCGCCCACCTCGAACTGCAGCTCCTCCAGGCGCTGGGCCGCCGGGCTCGTGGCGAACAGCATCCGCCTCTCCGGTGTGTCCGTCCACAGCGCCAGCGTGACCGCGTCCACCGGCAGCTCCGCGCACAGGGCCTCGGCCACCCGCTGGGCCGTTCCGCGCTCCAGGTCCGGCCCGGTGGCTGCCCGGACCACCGCTTCAGCGGGCCACGGGTCGCCGACCATATGGGCCTCACTCTCCACGCGGTTCCCGCCGGAGCGGGCCCCTTACCGGGTTTCCCCTCAGGACGCCCCCAAACCGGACGAGGGCGTGCCCGCGTAGGCAAGGAGGAACGCGGCTTCGACATGGGCCATGTTCTGGATCTCCGTGGGGTCGACGCTCTCGTCGGGCGCGTGGATGAGGCACTTCGGTTCCTCGACGCCCATGAGGATGATCTCCGCCCCGGGGCAGGTGTCGGCGAGGACGTTGCACAGCGGGATGGATCCGCCCTGGCCCAGGTGGGCCAGGGGCTTGCCGTAGACCTGCCGCACGGCGGTGTCCAGGGCCGTGTACGCGGGGCCGTCCGTGTCGGCGCGGAACGGGGAGCCCGTGCCCTCGGTCTCGATGGAGACCTGCACGCCCCAGGGTGTCTCCTCGGTGAGGTGCCGGGTCAGGGCGTCGAGGGCGGCCGACGGGTCGGTGCCCGGCGGGATGCGCAGGCTGACGCGCGCGCGTGCGGTGTGCGGCACCGCGGCGGCCGATCCGACGACGGGCGGGCAGTCGATGCCGAGGACGGTGAGGGCCGGACGGGCCCACAGCCGGTCGGCGACGCTTCCGGTCCCGGTCAGCTGCACACCGTTCAGGACACCGGCGTCGGCACGGAACCGCTGCTCGTCGTAGCCGACGCCCTCCCAGGTGCCCTCGCAGTCCATCCCCTGCACGCGCGTGGCGCCGGTCTCCGGGTCGCGCAGTGTCGACAGGGTCTGGATCAGGGCGGCCAGGGCATCGGGCGCGGGTCCTCCGAACATGCCGGAGTGGACCTCGCCCCGCAGGCTGCTGAAGGTGACGACGACATTGACCAGGCCGCGCAGCGTGATGGTCGCCGTGCCGACGCCGACGGCCGCGTTGCCCGTGTCGCACACCAGGAGAGCGTCCGCCGTGAACTGCTCGGGATGCTGCTCGACGTACTGCTCCAGGCCGCCGGTGCCCTGTTCCTCGGAGCCTTCCGCGACGAACCGGATGCCGACGGGGAGGTCGTCGCCGAGTGCCCGCAGCGCGGTGAGGTGCATGACGATGTTGCCCTTGCAGTCCGCGGTGCCGCGCCCGTACCAGCGTCCGTCGCGTTCGGTGAGTGCGAAGGGCTCGGTGGTCCAGGCGGCTTCGTCGAGCGGGGGCTGGACGTCGTAGTGGCAGTAGAGAAGGACGGTGGGTGCGCCGGGCGGGGGCGGCCGGTGGCCGAGCACGGCGTGACTGCCGTCCGGGGTCCGCGCGAGGTGGACGTCTTCCAGACCCGCCTCGGTGAAGGCGTCGGCGACCCACTGGGCGGCCTCCCGGCACTTCTCGGGCGGGTACTGGCGGGGGTCGGCGACCGAGGGGATCGCGACGAGTTCGGTGAGGTCGGCCTTGGCCCGGGGCATGAGCCCGGCGACACGGGCCGCGAGATCGGTGTCGTCCATGGCCTACCGCCTGACCGTGGTGTCGGTCTTGAGGTCGTCGATCCTGTCCTGGATCTTGTGCAGTTTGTCCGGGCAGTAGATTTCGAGGATCTTGGCCTCGGCGCGGATCGACCGCCCGTCGCCGATGACGGGACGCTGACCGACGAACGCGGCCCCGTTGGAGACGTTGGTCTTCCACAGGGCGGACTTCAGGGCGCTGGCCGGGTCGTCGCACACGTTGCCGCCGTCCGTGCCCAGGGTGCGCTTGATCGTGCCGGTGTCCGGGCGGGGATAACCGGCCGCGACGGCGGCGTCCGCGAGCTTGTTGGCCTTCTCGGAAGCCACGTTGCCGGTCTTGACCTTGTCGTACTGGACGACTCCGATGACGGCGAGGACGACCAGCAGGACGACTGCCCCGGCATAGAGCCACCTGTGCTCGGAGGCGAAACGGGTGGGACTCATGCGGCACCTCCCCGACCGTCCGCCGGGGCGTCGGCGGTGTGGGTCCGCCAGCCGGGTTTGCGCAGTTTCAGGAAGGCCCACGGGATGAGCAGGCCGAGGATCACCAGGCCGGCGGTGATGATGCCGACGTAGGCCAGGACACTGCCGCCGCCGAACTGGGAGGGCGGCACGAACCCGATCGCGAGGGCGGCCAGAGAGGCCGCCAGGCCGACTCCGCACAGCAGGCCGAGGGCCGGGGCCCGGTAGCCGCGGGGGTGGTCGGGCTGTGTCTTCCGCAGCCGGACCGCGGCGGCGAACATCAGCAGATAGACGATCAGGTACACCTGCGTGGTGATGGTCGAGAAGATCCAGTAGACATTGGAGACGTTCGGGATCAGCGCGTACATCAGGGCGATGACCGTGGTGACGATGCCCTGGGTGACCAGGATGTTCTGCTGGATGCCGTTCTTGTTCAACTTCTGCAGGTACGGGGGCAGATAGCCCTCGCTGCGGGAGATCTCCAGCAGTCCCTTGGAGGGCCCGGCGAGCCAGGTGAGCATGCCGCCGAGCGCGGCGGCCACCAGCATGACCGCGGCGATCGGGGTCAGCCAGCCGACGTGGAAGTGGCCGAAGAAGGCCTCGAAGGCCTGCATGACACCCGCGGTCAGGCTCAACTGGTCGGACGGGACGACCCAGCTGATGGCCAGTGCCGGCAGGATGAAGATGAGCAGGACCAGGCCCATCGCGAGGAACATCGACTTCGGGTACTCACGGCCGGGGTCCTTGAGCGAGGACACGTGGACGGCGTTCATCTCCATGCCCGAGTAGGACAGGAAGTTGTTCACGATCAGTACGAGGCTGGCGAGGCCGGCCCACTGCGGCATCAGGTGACTGGCCGTCATCGGGGCGGCCGAGGCGTTGCCCTGGCCGAGGAACACCATGCCGAGGACGACCAGGACCGTGCCGGGCACCAGCGTGCCGATGACGAGCCCCCAGGAGGACAGGCCGGCCAGGGCCTTGGTGCCGCGGGAGGAGACCCATACGCCGGTCCAGTAGAGCACCATGATCACGATGGCCGTGTAGAGGCCGCTGGAGGCCAGGGCGGGATCGATGACGTACGCGATGGTGCTGGCCACGAAGGCCAGCAGGCTCGGGTAGTAGAAGATCGTCATCGCGAACTGGCACCACACCGCCAGGAACCCGAGCGGCTTCGACAGGCCCTCGCTCACCCACCGGTAGACGCCGCCGTTCCACCCCGACGCCAGCTCGGCGGAGACCAGCGCGGTCGGCAGCAAAAACACGATCGCCGGGATCAGGTACAGGAACACGCACGCCAGGCCGTAGACGGCCATGGTCGGCGCGGCCCTGAGGCTGGCCACCGAGGCCGTCGTCATCATCGCCAGGGTCACCCAGCTGATCAGCGGTGTGGCCGTGCGGCCCACCGCCTTCTCCCGGGCCGTGGCCCGTGCCCGCGGTACCTCCGCCGGCATGTCCATGGAACTCACCAACACCCTCCCGTCACAGGCGAACGACGCGGCCGTGATCGGCGACGCCCACACGCTGACAGCGTCGGCCGCCCGGGGTGGAGAGGCAGCGCGGGACGGCCGAACGGGTGACATCCGAGGGGCCCGCAGAAGCGGCGCCGTCGTCGCACGGCGCCCCGGAGCAACACCGTGGCAAGGCCGCGAGGACAGGGCGAGCAGGGGCCTTACGCGCCGTCCCGGACGAGGTCGTTCCCGCGAGCGGTCAGGGTCGCGCCGACCATCAGACCCAGCGCGATGGCGGTGACGATGGTGACCAGCTTGAGCAGATCGGTGAATCCGGCGATGACATGGCCCCCGGCCAGGGTGGTCAGCCCGCGCATGCCCAGCGAGCCCACGGTCAGGGTGAAGAAGCCGGGCAGCAGGAGGACCAGCCGTGCGGGCATCGAGGGGCGGCGGTCCAGGATGGTGGTGACCGCGGCCAGCACCACAGCCGCGGTGAACGTGCCCGTCGTCTCTCCCGCCGCCTTCGTCACCAGCGACTGCACCCCGACCGTGACGTACACCAGCAGCAACAGCACCGGCAGCAGGCGCAGGGGGATCGCGAAGGCGAGCACGGTGCCGACCGTGAAGACGATCCAGCCGCAGAACAGCGCCCAGCGCGGCAGGTCCGAGACCGCGGCCACGTCGAAGAGCCGCCGCGTCGACGAACCCGTGACCGCGACACCCAGCAGGACCCCGACGTACAGCTGCACGAGCAGGAACACGGCATAGACCAGCCGGATCGCACCGGTCGTCATCAATCCGGCGCCCAGCTCGGCCGCCGCGGCACTCAGATAGTCACCGGGTACGAAGAAGAACAGCGCCGGCAGCATGAGCAGGACCGGGCCGCCGTGCGCGCCGTCCCGGGCGAAGACCTCCAGCGTCACCACGGAGACCGTCGTGGCGGCGACCAGCGGCAGCAGCGGAGCCAGCCGGGGCGACCGGTCCGCCGCCACGGCGAGCGCGGCGGCCGGCACGGCCAGAACCGCCGTGGAACCGATCTCGTACCAGGTCGGCTGCATCAGGGGCGCGAACCCCAGGGCGAACAGCACGATGCCCGTCAGCTTCCACCACCACCGGTAGGGAGCGGCCTGTTCCTCGATGCCCCGCAGCCGTTCGCGGGCCTGCGCCACCGGGAGCCGGCCGCCGCAGACGTCCGCGATCAGCGGCTTGAGCGCGACGACCTGGTCGAGACGGAACACCTCCGGCACGGCCCGTACGGTCACCGTCGTCACCCTGCCCGGACCCCCGGTGACGGTGACGACCGCACCGTCGGGGACCAGTACGAGCGACGTCCGGCATCCGAAGGCCTCGGCGGCCCTGTGGACCGTGCGCTCGATCCGATGGGCACCCTCCCCGGAGGAGGCGAGCAGAATCCGGACCAGGCAGGTCACGAGTTCCACCACGTCGGTGTCCGGAGCGCCGCCGTCATCAGACGTATTCCATGCTTTTGTCGATCCCACAGCGCATCTTCTCAGCGGCATCCGGCCGCGGCGGACCGCCACGCCCGGTGAGAGGTACCGGTGGGAGTGCCGCGCCGGTACGGCGGGTCCCAGGGAGGCGGGCACGGCCCGCTCGGCTTCCGATCACCGTCGCTCTTCATCTACGCTCGGAGCAGGTGCAGTTGGGCTCTCGCCCGCACCGCAGGCTCCCAGCCCCCGAGTCGTGACCGAACCGCCGAGACCGGCTGGAGCCCATCGCCGACGACAAGGCTCCAACCGCCGCCCTCCTGGCGCGTCGACGGGGCAACTCCCGCCGTCCCGTCCGGCCGTCAGGAGGGCGACTCGCGCCACGGCCGAGCCGCCGGTCTTCGCCGAACCGACCATCTGGGGGTTCTGAGCAGGCGTCCTTCGTTGCAGGAGTGGCTGAATGGGTACCCAGCCCGCGAACGCACAAGAAGGGACGTGTGAGATGCGCATCGATCTGACCGGCCGGACGGCACTGGTCACCGGGTCCACCCAGGGGATCGGGGCGGCGATCGCCACCGGCCTCGCCCGGGCCGGCGCCCGTGTCGCCGTGAACGGCCGAAGCGAGCAGCGCGCCGAGGAGAGCGCGGCGCAGCTCGCCAAGGACGTCCCCGGAGCGGACGTGGTACCCGTGGCGGCGGACGTCACCACCGAAGAAGGCGCGGCGCAGGTGATGGACGCCCTGCCGCAGGTGGACATCCTCGTCAACAACCTCGGGATCTTCGGGTCCGCCGACCCGCTGGAGATCACCGACGACGAATGGCGCCGCTACTTCGAGGTCAACGTCCTGGCCGCCGTGCGACTGATCCGCTCGTACCTGCCCGGTATGACGGAGCGGGGCTGGGGGCGGATCCAGAACATCGCCAGCGACTCGGCGGTCGTCATCCCCGCCGAGATGATCCACTACGGCATGTCGAAGACCGCCCTGCTCGCGGTCGGCCGCGGATTCGCGAAACAGGCCGCAGGCACCGGCGTCACGGTGAACTCGGTCATCGCAGGACCCACCCACACGGGCGCGTGGAGGACTTCGTGTACGGGCTCGTCGACCGTGACCTTCCGTGGGACGAGGCCCAGCGTGCCTTCATGAAGGAGCACCGGCCGCAGTCCCTGCTGCAGCGGCTGATCGAGCCGGAGGAGATCGCGAACATGGTCGTCTACCTGAGCTCCGACCAGGCGTCGGCCACCACCGGGGGCGCGCTGCGAGTCGACGGCGGATACGTCGACTCCATCCTGCCGTGACGCCGTCTTTCCGTGACGTCGTCCTGCTGTGACGCGGACTGCCTCTCAGGCGGGACGCGTCCCGTTCCCGGCCGTCCGCTCGACCATCCGTGACAGTTCGACCCGGGAGCGCACCCCGAGCACGGCGAAGACCTTCCGCAGGTGGTAGTCGACCGTGCGGGTGCTCACGGCCAGGTGCAGGGCCACCTCCCGGTTCGTGGCACCTTCGGCGACACAGCGGGCGATCCGCAGCTGCTGCGGCGTGAGACCGTCCAGCGCACCGGCCCTCGCCGCGGCCGCACCGGTCCTCGCCGCGGGCGGAGCCGCCCCGTTCGCCCTCAGTTCGGCGCGCGTCTGGTCCGCCCAGATGCGGGCTCCGCAGCGCTCGAACGCGACCAGCGCGTCCCGCAGACAGGCGCGCGCCTCCCGGAGTCTGCGCCGCCTGCGCAGCCACTTGCCGTACAGCAGCCGCGTACGTGCCGGCTCGAAGTCACCGCCCGCCCGTGCGTGCCGGGACAGGGCGTCCGCGTACAACGCGTCGGCCCGGTCCGCGTCGGCCACCAGTGCCCGGCACCGGGCGAGTTGGGCGGGAGCCTGCGCGTCGGCTCCGAAGTGCGCCCACAGCGCGAACTCCTCGACGACGGCTCGTGCCTCGTCCCGCTGCCCGGCCTGTACCGCGGCCTCCACATAGCAGGGCATGGCCAGCATGCGTACGGCGAAGTGACCGCCGTCCGGGCCCGGTCGGACCAGCGGGCCGAGCCGGGCAGCCGCTTCGAAAGGACGCCCGCGCCCCAGGTCGGCGCGGCCCGAAGCCCACTCGGCGAGTGTCGCGGCCTGCAGGAGCCCATGGCGCCGTGCGGTCGCCAGCGCGGCGGCCGCGTGGTGGGCGACCAGCGTCGACTCGTCCGAGATCGACGCCGCCAGGGCCAGTACGGCGTGGTGGTGGGCCGCCACGTTGCTCTGCCCGTACCGGTGCGCGGTACGCAGTCCCTCCTCGGCGTGCGCCCGGGCCCGTGCGTGCCGGCCCGTCCGCAACTCCGCGTAGGCCAGCAGCTCCAGGGCCCGCGGCACGGACGACTCGGGTCCCCGGGACCGGGCCGCCGCGAGGGTCCGTGCGCCGATCCGGCAGGCGGCGGGCACGTCCCCCAGCAGGAGGGCGGCCGCGCCCGACCACAGCAGCCGCTCGGGCCCGTCCTCCTCCCAGGCGTGCTCGACCACGCGGCGCAGCCACGGGATGGCCCGGCCGAAGTCCCGCTCCAGCATCGCCCGCATGCCGTGCAGGTAGTCCCGCGGCAGTCCGTCGCCCGGCTCCGGGCCGGGAGCCGCCGAAGGCGGGACCCCTGAGCGGGTGACAGCGGCCTGCGCCGTGGCGACGAGCGTGGGCACCCGCCCGGGAGACGTGCCCGCACGGTCGTGCACAGCCGTCGTGACGGTACGGTCCGCCGCGTTCAGGGCGTGCAGACAGGCGACGGCGTCTCCCGTGGCCCAGGCGGCCTCCGCGGCGGCGAGCCCCGCGAGCAGGGCGCGCGCGGGATCGTCGGCGGCGAGCAGGGACCGGGCGAGCAGCAGCGCCTCACCGGCGTCGGCAGCCGGGCCGTCACGCAGCGCCAGGATTCCCCGCACCCAGGCCGAGCGGCCCCGCACGACGGGGGGCAGGGCGCTGTCGCCGGCCCGGCCGGTCAAGCGGCGGGCCGTCCGCGCCCGGCCCGCGAGCAGCGCCTGCTCGGCCGCCGCGGTCAGGTGCTCCGCCCGTTCCCGTCCGTCCGCCGTCAGTTCGGCGGCCCGGGCGTACGCCGCCGAACGCTGAGCGCCGGAAGCGGCGACGCACGGGTCGGCCGCGGCGGCGGCCAGCTGATCCGCCATCGGCGGGGCGTGCCCGGCGATCGACCAGGCCCGGTGGAGCAGCGCGACGAGCCCGTGCCCCTCACTCTCCAGAACGGCGGCGAGCGCCCGGTGCGCGGCGCGCCGCCGGTCGGGACGCGCGCAGAGGTGCACGGCTCTGCGGATCACGGGGCTGGTGAAGCGCAACCGGCCGTCGGAGAGCACGAGGAGGTCAGGGATCCGCTCCGGGCCGGGTACGGTCCGCGCGCGGTCGAGCCGTGCGGCCGCCGCGCGGACCAGTTCGGCATCGGCGCCGCCGCTCTCGGGATCGTGTTCGTGTGCGGCGGCCACCAGCAGGAGGAGTTCGCCCGCGTCGGCGGAGAGCCCCGCCAGATGCCCGCCGACCACATTCCGCAGCGTGTCGGCGTCGGCCAGCGGCCAGGGCAGGCGGTGTTCGCCGGACAGCTCGGCGGGGGACAGCCGGGCCACCAGCGCGCGCAGCAGGGCCGGGTTGCCCCGGGCCTCTTCCGACAGCTCTCTGCGGACGGCCGGGTCGACGGGCCCGCACGTCGTGCCTTCCAGCAACTCGTCGAGCAGCGCGTCCGCGGCGGACGAGGTCAGCGGTGCGAGCGTCAGGACGGGCAGCGCCGCGAAGTCGGGGTCGACCGCGTGCTGCCCGGCGACCGTCAGGAGCAGCCGCACCGGTCCGGCCGCGGGCAGCCGCCGAGCGGCGAAACCCAGGGCGGCTCGCGAGGGGGCGTCCCACAGATGCGCGTCGTCCACGCACACCAGCAGCGGCGCGCCGGCGGCGATGGCGGTCAGCAACTGGAGCAGCCACTCCGGTGCCGCCCCTGCCTCCGGAACGCCGACGGCCTGTCCACCCGGCAGAGCGCCCGCGGCGCACCGCAACGCGTGCACTCCGCTGTGGGGCAGTCCGGACTCCGCGCGACTGGCCCGCACCCGCAGCACGGGCCCCGCCTCGAAGGAGTGGGCCGCCCGGTCGACCAGCGCGGTACGGCCGAGGCCCGGATCCCCGGTCAGTACGAGTACGGGCGCGTTCGCACCGGGCCGGTCCAACAGGGCTGTCAGGGCCGCGAGTTCCCCGCTTCGGCCGTGCAGTGGGCGAGGGCGCTGTGGCGAGGACCGCGGTGGGGGAGACTGGGGCACGTTCGTCCGTCCGGTCATCCCTGTGACGTTACTTTCGCGGGGCCAGGGGCGGAAGCTGTCCGTCCGCCGCCTCCTGTCGCGCGATTTCCCCCTCCCACCTGCGCCGACGCGGCCTTGGCCGGGAGCTCCCGTGTGCGCCTGCCCAGCGGCGCCCCCGCAGTTCTGTGTGCCCGCACAGCGCCGGTGGACGGCCGCGTTCCCCGCGCGACCGCCCACCGGCTGCTCTCGTCCGTGCCGCCGTGCTCGTGTGTCTGCCGACCTCAGGAAGTGTGGGGGCAGTTGCCCCGGTACTCCTCGATGGTCAGGCTCGGCCGCGGCAGCGGGCAGAGGAACTGCTCGTAGCGGGTGTCGTTGTCCACGAACCGCTTGAGCCAGGAAATGCTGTACTTCGCGATCGTCGTGTCGGACGAGTTCGGCGTGAAGTGCGTCGCGCCGTTGAGCTCCAGGTACGCCTTGTCGGTCGACGACGGCAGGCTTCCGTAGAACGGCTCCGCGTGCGAGGCGACGGGGGCGATCGTGTCGCCGTCCGCTCCGAAGATCAGGGTGGGTGTGGTGACCTCCGGCCAGGACTTGTCGGTGTTCCACGGGGTCAGCGGGATCGCCGCCTGGAGGGCGGGGCGGGACTTGGCGGCTTCGAGGCTGCCGCCGCCTCCCATCGAGTGCCCCGCCACCGCGAGCCGGCTGCTGTCGATCCGGGTACGCACACTGCTGCGCCCGGTGAGGTAGTCCAGCGCGGCCAGCAGTTGGCGGCCGCGCGAGTCGGGCTGGTCCAGGGTCGTCAGGGTGTCGATGGTGAACACCACGAAGCCCTGGGAGGCCAGCCGTGGGCCCAGCCACGAGATCGAGGACTGGGTTCCGGTGTACCCGGGCGAGATGGCCACCGCGCCGAACGTCCCGTCGCTGGTGCTCGTCGGGTAGTACACGGTCCCGCCGCCGAAACCGGTGACCGACAGCGACGAGACGCTCGTCTGGGACACGCTGTACGAGCCGCGTGCCGCCTCGATGCTCGACGTGGTGGGGGCGGGGCCGCGCTCGTAGGGGTTGTCCGCGGCATGGGCCCCCGGAGTCGCCAGGGAACTGAGGCCCACGACGGCGGCGAGCGCCGCGACGGCGCCGGTGATCCGCTTCGCGGCCTGCCCTCCGCGGCCGCGAGGGCTGCGGACGGCGGACACGGGCGGGACCGTCCCGGGGGTGGGTGAGCTGTTCTGCGAGTGCTGCTGCACGACGAAGTCGTCCTCTCGGCCGTGACGAACCGCCGGACCGGACGTGGCACGGGGAGAACCCGCGTGCCACGTCCGGCAGCTCTGCCGACGGCGCCGACCGGTGGCCGGCCGTGCCACTGTCGGGCCGCTCAGAGGGCGCGGCCATCGGCAATATCACCGGTCTTCGACAAACGCCGAACGGGCGTCGGCCCGCCGGGCGGCGCGGGCGGGGTCAGGCGGCGCCGCGTTGGAGGTCGCGGGTGTCGAGACGGTGTCGGCCGGGGCCCACGGTCAGCGGAGTGTGGCCGGGCAGTTCGACCAGGCCCCGGCAGCCGTCGGGGACCGTGATCTCCGCGGTCATGCCCGAGGCGGTCAGTTCCCAGGAGATGGCGGCCCGGCCGTAGGGCGTCTCGTGGCGGGCCCTGGCCCAGGTGATGCCACCACCCGGCCGCGGTGCGAAACGCAGTGTGCGGTAGCCGGGGGAGGCGAGGTCGAGGCCGGCGACGACCCGGTGCAGCCAGTCGGCGACGGCACCCAGCGCGTAGTGGTTGAAGGAGGTCATGCCGCCGGAGTTGAGGGTGCCGTCCGGGAGGAGGCTGTCCCAGCGCTCCCAGATGGTGGTCGCGCCCATGGACACCGTGTAGAGCCATGACGGGCACTGGGTCTGGGTCAGCAGCCGGTAGGCCACGTCCAAGTGCCCGGTGTCGGTCAGCGCGTCGCAGATCAGCGGGGTGCCGACGAAGCCGGTGGCGATCCGGGCGTCGTCCCGGAGCACCAGTTCCGCGAGGCGGTCACCCGCCCGTCGGCGCTGCTGGGCGTCGTCCAGCAGACCGAAGACCAGAGCCACCGAGTACGCGGTCGGGGCGTCACTGGTCATACGGCCGTCCGCTCGCACATAGCGGGCTCTGAAGGCGAGGGTGACTTCGTCCGCGAGCCGCCCGTACCGCTCGGCCAGGTCCGTGCGGCCGAGTTCCCGGGCCGACCACTGGAGGTGGCGGGCCGAGTGGGCGAAGTACGCGGTCGCCACCAGGTAGCGGTCGGTGCGGGCGCCCGCCGGGTCGTCCGGCGGGGCGATCGGGTCGAGCCAGTCGCCGAGTTGGTGCCCGGAGTCCCACAGGCGGCTCTCACCCGCCAGCCGGTCCATGAGGTCCACCCAGGCGCGGCCCATGGGGAAGTGCCGGCGCAGCAGTTCCAGGTCGCCGAAGCGCTGGTGGAGCACCCATGGGGTGAGGGTGGCGACATCGCCCCAGGCGGCGCCCGGCTGGATCGGCGTCCACTGCGGTCCGCCGGGGATGACCGGCACGTACCAGGGGATCGTTCCGTCGGGCAGTTGTTCCACGGCGACGTCGTCCAGCCAGGAGTCGAGCATGCCGGCGCAGTCGAACAGGAAGGACGCGGTGGGGGCGAAGACCTGGATGTCGCCGGTCCAGCCGAGGCGTTCGTCGCGCTGGGGGCAGTCGGTGGGGATGTCGACGAAGTTGCCGCGCATGCTCCACACGACGTTCTCGTGCAGCCGGTTGACCATGGGGTCGCTGCACTCGAACCAGCCGGTCCGGGTCATGTCGGTGTGGTACACCCGGGCCGTCACGTCGTTCGCGGTCAACTCGCCGGGCCAGCCGGTGACTTCGGCGTAACGGAAGCCGTGCAGGGTGAAGCGCGGTTCCCAGGTCTGCGAGCCGGAGCCGTCGAGGACGTAGGTGTCGGTGGACGCCGCCCCGCGCAGGGGGCGGGTGGCGAGTTCGCCGTCCTGGAGGACCTCGGCGTGGCGCAGGGTGACGGTCGTGCCTTCGGGCCCGTCGACGGTGATGCGCAGCCGGCCGACGAGGTTCTGGCCGAAGTCCAGGACGTGGCGGCCGTCGCCCTTGGGGGTGACGGTGGCGGGCGGGAGTTCCTGGGTGCGGCGGACGGGGGCGCCCTTGGGAGCGACCAGGGTGTGCGGGTCGCGGGTACGGGTCGCCACCGCCGTCCACGACTCGGCCTCCTCGGAGCCGTGTTGAGGGGTGGACCAGGCGGGGTCGTGCAGGCGTGCGTCGAAGGTCTCGCCCTCGTAGAGGCCGCTGAAGAGGATCGGGCCGGGCGCGGCCTGCCAGGAGCCGTCGGTGGCGACGACCGTCGTGGTGCCGTCGGCGAGGGTGACTTCGAGCTGGGCGAGGAGGGACTGGTCGCTGCCGTACAGGTTCCGGTAGCCGCCGTCGAAGCCGATGTGGCCGCGGTACCAGCCGTCCCCGAGCCAGGCTCCGATGGTGTTGGAGCCCGGCACGAGGTGCTCGGTGACGTCATGGGTGTAGTAGCGCAGGCGCTCGCCGTACACGGTCCACCCCGGGGAGAGGATGTCGTCGCCGACCCGGCGGCCGTTGATCTCGGCCTCGTACACACCATGGGCGGTGACGTACAGCCGGGCGCGGCGCACCGGGGCGTCGAGGGTGAAACTCCTGCGGACGCGGGCGGGCCGCCGGTCGCTGTCGGGGTCCTCGGTCCAGGCCGCTCCGACCGGTACGGCACTCCAGTCGGCCGCGTTCAGGAGCCCTGCCTCGACCGTTCCGGGCTCGCTCCAGCCGGTCGGCTCCGGGGAACCGTCCACCCACACCCGTACGCGTACGTCGACCCGTTCGCGGGAGCCGAGAGGCCGGCCGGGCCAGGGTACGAGCACCTGATCCGGGTGGGCCGTCCGGCCGGTGCGGTGGACGACTCCGCCTCGGTCGAGTTCCACCTCGTAGGCGTCCTGGACGACCGAGCCGTGCGGCAGACGCCAGGTCAGGCGTGGCCGGGCGACGCCGATACCGAGGGCGTCCGGCAGGTGCTCGAAGGTGACCGGGGCAGGCTGATCCGGGGCAGGCTGAGAGGACATGGGCGGGGGACCTTCCATGGATGTGGGCGTGGACGGCCGGCGCCGGGCCGGTGCGGAGGGGCGCGGCCGTCAACCCTTGACGGCTCCCGAGGTGAGGCCCTTCATCACCTTCTGGTTGAGGAAGAGGTAGATCACCAGGGTGCCGAAGACGTTGATGCAGATGGCGGCGAACAGCGGGCCGTACCGGGTGGCCCCGAAGTCGCCGGTGAAGTTGAGCAGGCCGACCTGGATGGTGCGCAGGTCCTGGCTGTTGGTGAAGGTCAGCGCGATCAGCAGGTCGTTCCAGATGAAGAAGAACTGCACCAGGCCGACGGTCAGGATCGCGTTGCGGACCATGGGCAGGCTGATGGTCCAGAAGGCGCGCAGGATGCCCGCGCCGTCGATGGTGGCCGCCTCGAACAGCTCGCGCGGGACGGTCTTGTAGTAGGTGGCCATCATGAACACCGTCAGCGGCAGACCGGTGCCCGTGTAGGTCAGGATCAGCGGCCACAGCGTGCCGGACAGACCGGCCTGGAAGTACACCGTGAACAGGGGCAGCAGGATCATCTGCGCGGGGACCATCATGCCTGTGAGGAAGACCAGCAGGGTCAGACTGCGGCCCTTCCACACCATGACCTGGAGGGCGAACCCGGCCGCGGTGCCCAGCAGCAGGATCAGCACGAGCGCCGGCAGGACGGCGAGCAGGCTGTTCTGCACGTACAGGCCGATGTGCCCGGTGGTCCAGGCGTCGGTGTAGTTGCCCCACTCCCATGTGGTGGGCAGCGACCAGGTGGAGTTGTTGAGGTAGTCGTCGTTGGACTTCAGCGAGGTCAGGAACATCCAGACCAGCGGACAGACCTCGACGACCAGCAGCAGTGCGACGACGGATTTCACCCACAGGCGGCGGCCCGGGCCCCGGCGTCCGGCAGGACGTGCCGACCCGCCGGTGGAGCCCCGGCCGGCGCCTCGGCCCGCCGATGTCTTGAGAGGCGTGTCGATGGCCATGGGTTCAGCCCTCCGTGAGGTCGCGCCGCGAGACGCGGAAGACGACCAGGGTCACCAGGAGACAGACGACGGTCAGCAGCAGCGCGATCGTGCTGCCGTAGCCGTAGTCGCCGTAGGTGAACGACGTCTGGAACATGTACAGGGTCAGTGGTGTGGTCCCGCTGCCGGGGCCGCCGCCCGTCAGCGCGACGATGGAGTCGAAGACCTTGAGCGTGCCGTTGACGCTGAAGATGACCGACGACATCAGCACCGGGAACGACATCGGCAGGACGATGTGGCGCACCAGGCGCAGGCCGGACGCCCCGTCGAGGCGGGCGGACTCCAGCACCTCCTCGGGGATGTCCACCAGGCCGGCGAAGAGCAGCACGGCGTAGAAGCCCATGGAGCGCCAGATGTCCATGACGATCAGGACCCAGAAGGCGTGTCCCGCGCTGCCGAACCAGTCGACCGAGTCCAGGCCGACGGCGTTGAGCAGGGAGTTGACCGGGCCGGTCTGCGGGGCCACCTGGAAGAACTTCTGGAAGAGCAGGCCGACGGCCACCGTGGGCAGGACGACGGGGAAGAACACCAGGGTGCGGACGAGCGCGGAGGCCCGCTTGAGGAAGAACACGTACAGCAGGGCCAGCAGATAGCCGGCGACGACCTGGCCGACGGTCACGACGACCGCGTACTTGGCGGTGAACCACAGGGCGTCCCGCACGGCGGGGTCGGAGAACAGGCGCTCGAAGTTGCCCAGGCCGTTGCCGGTGAACCCCTCGATGGTGTTGCCCTTGGTGAACGAGTACCCGAAGGACCACACCATGGGGACCAGCATGATCAGGGAGTAGACGAGCAGGGCGGGACCGAGGAGGATCAGGACCGCCTTGCGGTCACCGAGTACGCGGTGCATGGAGGGGTGTCCAGTTCATGAGGTGTCAGGCTGTCGTCGGCGGGGCCCGGTCACCGGGCCCGTCCGCCTCACTTCTCGGCCAGGGCGTCCTGCACGGTCCGCATGAACTTCTCGGGGCTCAGGCTGCCCGCGACCAGGCCGGCCGCGTTGCTCTGGCTGACCGTGGTCGCCTTGGTGGAGAACAGGGCCTCGAACCAGAGCACGTTCCGCTTCGACGCGCTGATGGTCTCGCGGACCTGACCGGTGACCTCGTTGCCGTCCTCCACCGGGGTGTTGACCTTGAAGCCGGAGATGGCCCCCTGGTCCTTCAGGGCGGTGCTGCCGTAGTTCTCGGCGATGCAGGACACCCAGGCGCCGGTCTTCCTGTCGAAGGACTTGGCGCCGAGCGTGATCCCCAGGCCGACGTTGGAGGGGTACTGCTCGATCGAACCCTTGCCGCCCTCGACGGCCGGGAAGGGCATGAAGCCGACGTTCTCGGCCCCCACCTTGTTCTGCTTCTCGTCGGCGATGTTCGCCAGCGCCCAGCTGCCCATGTAGAGCATGCCGGCCTTGCCGTTGAGGAACTCGTTCATGGAGGTGTCGTAGTCGATTGAGCCGACACCCTTGCCGAAGTAGCCCTTCTTGCCCAGGTCGGCCACTTCCTGGGCGGCCTTGACGTATGCGGGGTCCGTCAGCTCGGCCTTGCCGTCGGCCACGGCCTGCAGGGCGTCAGGTCCCAGGCTGCGGTAGAGATAGCCGCTGATGAGACGGGTCAACGGCCACCCCTGCTGGCCCGAGGCGGAGAACGGCTGGATGCCCTTGGCCTCCAACTTCCCGGCAGCCGCGACCAGTTCGGTCCAGGTGCCGGGCACGGTCAGTCCGTTGGCGCTGAAGATCTTCTTGTTGTAGAAGATCCCCTCGATGTTGTACTCGTACGGCAGGACCTCCACCTTGCCGCCGTACAGCGCCTTGACGGTGGAGACGGCGGCGGGCTCCAACTGGTCGTAGACGCCGAGTGACTTGAGCTCGGCCTCCAGGTCGGCGACCTTGCCGGACCTGTACAACTGCTGCGTCAGCGCCGGGGCGTTGCCCGCCGCGAACTGGACCGGCAGCGCGTCCTGCCCCGCCAGCAACTGCAGCTTCTGGTCCAGGCTCGCCTGCGGCACGGTCTCCACCTTGAGCGGCAGGGCGTCGTCGGCGGTCCTGCACTCACCCTTGGACAGGGTGGTCAGCGCCGTCTTGACGGTGGTGTTCTCCGTGACGCTCAGGTAGCTGAAGTTCTCGGGCGACGAGGACGAGCCTCCGCCCGTTCCTCCGCAGGCGGACACGAGGACGCCCATGGCGGCGGCGCTCGCGGTCAGGCCGGCGAGGCGGGCCCTTCTGGCGGAGGTCGTGGAGGTGGTCACGGCATGGCTCCCTGTCATCGTTGAACGGAGGCGCACGGCGAAGGCCTGCGAAAAGTCTCGGGACGAGAGTTGTGTATAACGTTCTCTACGTCGAAGTGCGCACCACAGTGCACGCCGTCAAAGCCCTCGTCAAGACATCGCGCCGCAACGCCACCGGAAAACCGACTACATCTGGCGCCCGAACTGGTTCATCCTGTAGAACGTTGTCCTCAGTAGGACAGCACCCCAGGGGGCAGTGGGCATGCAGCAGGGATCACAGCGGAAGAAGCGCGTGACGATCACGGATGTCGCGCGTCACGCGGGGGTGTCCACTGCGGCGGTCTCCAAGGTCATGCGCAACGCGTACGGGGTCAGCGCGGCCATGCAGGAGAAGGTCAGGACCGCCATGGCGGAGCTGGACTACCGGCCCCATGCCGCGGCACGTGGAATGCGCGGCCGGACATACACCATCGGCATCCTGCTGGACAACATCCGCAACACCTTCTTCGCCGACATCCTCGACGGCATCCGCGACGAACTGCGGGACAGCGAGTACACCGTGCTCATCGGCGCCGCGGGCTTCGACGCCGAGACCCAGGGCAAGACCATCCGGTCCATGGTCGACCGGCAGATGGACGGCCTCGTCCTGATCGCCCCCAGCACGCAGCGCTCCGAAGTGCTGTCCACCGCCCAGTCCACGCCCACCGTCGTCATCGGCCACCACGACGCCTCCGACCTGCATGACTCCGTCGTCGACGCCGACGGCTCCGGAGCCGGGCTCGTCGTCGACCACCTGGTGTCCCTCGGGCACCGCAACATCGCGCTGGTCTCCTCTCCCGGCACCCGGTCGAGCAAGTGGGCCCGTACGCCTGAGATCGTCCTGAGCAACGGGTACGCCGAGGCGATGGGCCGCAACCAGCTGGCGGAGCACACACAGATCTGCCGGACGTCGTACTCAGACGAAGGCGGTCACAAGGCCGGTATGAGCCTGCTGACCGCGGGGGACCGGCCCACCGCGATCATGACGGGAGCCGACGTGGCCGCGCTCGGCGTCTGGCGGGCGGCCCACGAACTGGGACTGCGGGTCCCGGAGGACGTCTCGCTCGTGGGCTACAACAACACCGCCATCGCGGACCTCGCCACCGTGCAGCTCACCAGCGTCGACCAGGCCGGGCACAACATGGGGGCCACGGCCGCACGGCTGCTCATCGAGCGGGTGGAGGGCCACCGCGAACACGCCGTGCAGACGACCATGACGCCGCGCCTCGTCGTCCGCGGGAGCACCTCGGCGCCGTCGGCGGTCTGAGCGAGCGCGTCACCGGCGGCTGGCGCCGGTAAGCGGATCAGTCAGGGCGTGGGAGCCGGATCCGCGCGGACGCCGGCGTCCGGTTCACGGTGTCAGGGCGTGGGAGCCGGATCCGCGCGGACGCCGGCGTCCGGTTCACGGCGTCAGGGCGATGGAGGCGGTGACGCGCTTGCCGTCCGGTTCGAGGTCGACCTGGAAGTCCTGGGCGACGGCCATGACGATCTCCAGGCCGTGCTGGCCGATTCTGCGCGGGTCGACGGAGCGCGCCTCGGGCCGCACGCTGACGCTGTCGTGCACGGTCACCGCCACCACGGCGTCCGCGATGCGCAGCTCCATCAGCAGGGGGCCGGGGGCGTATTTGTGCGCGTTGGTGACCAGCTCGCTGACCACCAGCTGGGTGAGGTCCATCGCGCGGGCGGAGACGGACAGGCCATGGTCCGTACGGGCGCCGTCGAGAAAGTCGGACGCGAAGCGCCGTGCTTCGGCGATGCAGGTGCCGCCTCCGTTCAGGGAGACGGCGGCGGTTATCGCAGAGGCCCCCGACGGCCCCGCGCCGTCTCTGCCGACTGACTCCACTTTTTGTCCACCTTCGTTCCCGTTGTCCGTGCGCGGTTACCCTGCCTGGCGCGACACATGCTGCTCCTGCCCGGATCGACCGCTCGACCGGGCACGGCGGCCCGAGCCGTCGGGACGGGCTTCGGGCGCAGATTCCGGCCCGGGCCGCGTCGGCAAGCCGAGCTGGGGACATGGTGACAGACGGAGCCGCCCCGGGCAGGGCGCGGGCCGCCGTAGGTGGGACGTCCTCCTCGGCGCAACCGCTCCTGACAGGGAGATTCGGCTCCCGTTCGCCGTCCGGGGCGGTTTCGGGGCCGCGCCTGTCCGCGAGGGGAAGTGCCGTAGGCTTCGCAGGTCATCCCTGACACGTAAATGTGAACATCGAAGGAGCGCCGGAATGGCGAAGCGAGACAGCGCTGTGGACATGGTCGGGCTCTTGTCGGTCGAGGGTCAGGACCTGGCCGCGGCGTGGGCGCGGGAGGTCTCGGGGTCGCTGGGCGGGCGGGTCGGTACTGCGGAACTCGACCGCGAGCTCCGGGAGGTGTACGACGCCCTGGTGGACGCGCTGCGCCAGGGGGCCGTCGACGTCCACTCGGAGCAGATGTCGGAGATCCGTGCCCTGCTGACGGAGCTGTCGAGGAACCGGGCCCGGCAGGGGTTCTCGCCGAGTGAGACCGCGATCAGTGTCTTCGCGCTGAAGCGGGTCCTCGAACCCGTCCTGCAGGACGGTTCCGCCGACGAGGTCCGTGCGTACCTGGAACTCGGCCGCGTCCTGGACGGTCTGGGCCTCTTCGTGATCGAGACCTACACACAGACGAGGGACGAGATCATCACCTCGCAGGCGGAGCAGCTCCTGGAGCTGTCCACCCCGGTGGTGCGGCTGTGGGACGGCGTCATCGCCGTGCCACTGGTCGGCACGCTGGACTCGGCACGGACCCAGGTGGTGATGGAGAAGCTTCTGCAGGCCCTCGTGGACACGGGCTCGGAGCAGGCGATCATCGACATCACGGGCGTCCCCGCGGTGGACACCCAGGTCGCCCAGCACCTGCTCAAGACCATCGTCGCCGCCCGGCTCATGGGCGCCGAATGCACCGTCTCCGGCATCAGCCCGCAGATCGCGCAGACCATCGTCGCGCTGGGCATCGAGTTCGACGACATCGTGACGAAGGCCAGCCTCGCCGACGCCCTCAAGCTGGCGCTGCGCCGGTCCGGCGTGGACGTCGTCGCCCAGCAGGGCGGACAGCGATGAGCGAGCGCATCCCGATCCTGCGGATCGGAGACACCCTTCTGGTGTCCGTCCAGTTCGATCTGGAGGACCAGATGGTGCTGAACCTCCAGGAGGATCTCGCCGAGCAGATCGTGGCCAAATCGGCCCAGGGCGTCATCATCGACATCAGCGCTCTGGAGATCGTCGACTCCTTCGTGGGGCGCATGCTCGCGACCGTGGCCGCCATATCGCGTGTGCTCGACGCCCGGACGGTGGTGGTGGGCATGCGTCCCGCCGTGGCCATCACCCTGGTCGAGCTGGGCCTCTCCCTCGGTGGCGTCGACACGGCCCTGGACTTGGAGAAGGGGCTGGCGAAGCTGCGGCAGCCCACCAGTTCGGTCTTGCGGTGACCGCGCCCTGGACCGCGGGGGAAACGCCGCAGGTCTACCCCATCGCGCGCAGCGGCGACCTCGTCCACATCCGGCAGGCCATCCGGGCGCTGTCCCAGCAGTGCCGACTGTCCCTGGTCGACCAGACGAAGATGATCACCGCGGCCAGTGAGCTCGCGCGCAACACCTTGATCTACGGCGGCGGTGGCACGGTCAGCTCCGGACTGGTCAGCCTGAACGGCAAGCGCGGAGTGGCCGCCGTCTTCGAGGACTCCGGCCCGGGCATCGCCGATGTCGAGCAGGCCATGACGGACGGCTGGACGTCCGGCGGCGGGCTGGGGCTCGGCCTCAGCGGCGCCCGGCGCCTCGTCGACGACTTCCAGTTGGTCACCGCGCCCGGCGAGGGCACGACCGTGACCATCATCAAGTGGGTGCGGTGAAGACCGCCGTCACCCTCGACAGCGAGGACGGGGTGTGGTTCCGGGACGGTGAGTCGCTGCCCGTGACCGCTCGTAGCGCCGCCGCCACACTGGCCAGGCGCCTCGGGCTAAGCAGCCACCGGTCCGCCGAGATAGCCATCGCCGTCACCGAGGGCGCCACGAACCTGCAACGGCACGCCGTCGACGGCGCCGTGCTGCTGCGTGCGGTGCGGTCCGGGGAACTGGCCGGTGTCGAGTTCCTCACCGTCGACTCGGGGCCCGGAATAGCGGATGTCCCCGCCGCCCTGGTCGACGGAAAATCAAGTGCCGGCACCCTGGGTATCGGCCTGGGCGCGGTCTCCCGTCTCGCGGACCACTTCGACCTGCACTCCGTCCCGGGCCGCGGGACGGTCATGACCGCGCAGTTCTGGCCGCGCACCGCGGACGGCAGAGCCGTCGTCGACTCCCCGGGTTCCTTCCCGGCCGGCGGCGTGACCAGGCCCATCAGCGGTGAGACCGTGTGCGGCGACGCGTGGGCCGTGCGGACCGTCGGCGGGGACGAGGCCGGGAACAGTCCCGCGATCCTGGTCATGCTGTGTGACGGTCTGGGCCACGGGCCCCTCGCGGCGCGTGCCAGTCAGGCAGCGGTCAGAGCGTTCCACGCCTCACGTGATCTGAGCCCGGAGGGCATCCTCGGCGCGGTGCACCTCGCCCTGCGGGGGACCCGTGGCGGCGCGGTCGCCGTGGCACGGATCGAACCGGCCGCCGGACGGGTGCGGTACTGCGGAATCGGCAACGTCAGCGGCTTCCTCGTGAGCGACGACGGACGCAGGGCCCTGCTGTCGGCTCCCGGTATCGTCGGCGCGCACATGCGGCGGCTGCGGACGTTCGAGGAACCCCTCCAGCCCCACAGTGCCCTGGTGATGCACTCCGACGGTCTGACCGAACGGTGGGACCATGGATCCATGCCCGGTCTGCTGCGCCACGCACCGCTCGTCATGGCAGGTCAGCTGCTGCGAGAGGCAGGAGTGCGGCGGGACGACGCCAGTGTCGTCGTGATCAAGGGGGCCTGGTGATCAGCGAGGGGCGGGACGAGCGTGACGTCTGACCCCGGCCCTCGCGGTGGCACGCCCCACGACGACCATCCGCCCGCCGCCAGGTCCGCCGACCCGGTGGCGTCGTTCGTCCTGTCCTCCGCCCAGGACGTGTTCGGTCTGCGGCGAAGTGCTCAGCAGGCGGCGGCAGCGGTGTCGCTGGACCGGCAGGACCAGGTCCGGCTGGCGACCGCGCTGAGCGAACTGGGTCGGGACCGGCTCGGCTGCCGCGGGCTGGAGGTCTCCTTCAGCCTGGCACCGCCCGGCAGGTCGACGTCCCTCCTCGTCACCTTCACCTGGAGCGGCGGTCGGCCCCCGGCGAAGGAGACGCTCGACCTGGCCGCGAAGCTCGTACGGGTCGACCACGAGATGGGCCGGGCAGGCGGCCGCATCGTCGTCACGCAGCCGTTCGCCGCGGAAGGCGTGAGCACGGCCGAGCGGCACGCCCGCCTGGCGGAAGTCCTCAAGGGCGGCACCCGGTCGACCGAGGCGGACGACCTCCGCGCCCAGACGCGCGACCTCATCGCCACCCTGGAGGAGACCCGCGCCCAGCGGGAGGAACTGCGCCGGCTCAACGAAGAGCTGGAGGAGACCAACCGCGGTGTCCTCGCGCTCTACACCGAGCTGACGCAGGAACTGGAGGCCACCAACAGCGGTGTTCTCGCGCTGCACACCGAACTGGAGGACAAGCGCCACCAGCTGCAGGAGGCGAGCGAGGCCAAGACCCGGTTCTGGACGAACATCAGCCACGAACTGCGTACCCCGGTCAACTCCGTGGTGGCCCTGTCCACCCTGCTGCTGGCCCCCAGTTCCCCCGCTCTCAGCAACGAGCAGCGGGAACAGGTCGAACTCATCGGTTCGTCCGGTCATACGCTCCTGTCCCTCGTGAGCGACCTGCTGGACGTCGCGAAGGCCGAGGCGGGTCACCTCGACATCCATACGGAACCGGTGGATCTGCGTCTGCTGGTCGCCCACCTCAGGGGCCTCATCCTCAGCAGCCACGGCCACGACCGGGTGACCCTCGTCACGCCTCGGGCCGAACAGCAGCCGTCCCTGGTGACCGACGAGACGCTGCTGGTCCGCATCCTGCGCAACCTCGTCTCCAACGCCCTCAAGTTCACCGAGCGGGGCGAGGTGCGCCTCGACATCGAGGTCGACCCCGAACCCTCGGCCCCCGCCGTGCTGTTCACCGTCACGGACACGGGGATCGGCATCCCGCCCGAAGAGCTCGGCCGGGTCTTCGAGGCGTTCTACCAGGTCCGCGGCCCTCACCAGAGCGGCAGGCCGGGCACCGGCCTGGGCCTGCCCTACGCCCGTACGCTCGCCGAACTGCTCGGGGGCTCCCTGACCCTCACCAGTACCGTGGGTGTCGGCACTCGTGTGGAGGTCCGCCTGCCGGATCTCGGCCACGAGTACACGCAGCGATCGCAGAACCGAAAGGCCGGGCCGTGACCGACAGTGCCCAGGAGCGTCTGCCCGCGACCGTCCTGGTCGTCGACGACAACGAGACGAACCTCTACGTCCTCACCAGCTGGCTGCAGCGCGCGGGGCACTGCGTCATCAGCGCCGGTACGGGAGAACAGGGCCTCGCCCGGCTGCACAGCGAACCGGGCGAGCTCCCGGACATCGCGATCATCGACGTCCGGCTCCCCGACATGAGCGGGTTCGAGGTCAGCGAGCGGGTCAAGAGCAACCCGCGCACCGCTCATCTGCCGATCATCCAGATCTCCGCCGCCGCCATCACCCCCGACGACCACGCGGAAGGGCTGAGACGGGGAGCGGACGCCTACCTCGACCAGCCCATCGACCCCGGCGAGCTCCTCGCCACCGTCACCGCCACCCTGCGCTACGCCAGAGCCCGGCAGCGCGCCGAAAAGCTCGCGCAACGCCTCATAGCGCTGAACCAGGCGACACTGGACGTCTACAGTGCCGTCGGCTTCCACTCCTTCGCGTCGGCGGCCACCGGCGGCGCGGCCGCCGTCCTGGACAGCCCGGCCAGCGCGGTGTTCCTCTCGCCCCAGACGCAGGCCGTCCACAGCATGACCGACGACCCGCGGGGCCCCGTACGGATCCATCCCGCACATCCGGGCCTGCTCAAGCAGCTGGCGGCCCAGAGCCTGAACCAGGACACCGGCGTCACGATCGTCCGTGTCCCGCACGGACAGTGGCGGGCCATGCTGCCGGGCGACCACCTCTGCGGCGACGTCGCACTCGCGGTGTCCCGCACCAAGCGCGGCCGTCCCCCTGTCTGCCTGGCCGTCCCCGCGGACGCCCTGCGGAGCGCCGACGACGAGCAGCTCCTGCAGCAACTGGCCAACGCGAGCGCCCTGGCCCTCGAAGCCCTGCGGACCTACAACGAGGAGCACGCCCTGGGCCTGGCGCTGCAACGTTCCTTCCTGCCCAAGGAACTGCCGACCGTCCCGGGTGTCCAGCTGGCCTTCCGCTACCTCCCGGCCTCCGAACACGCGGAGATCGGGGGAGACTTCTACGAAGCGGTGCAGACGGTCAACGGCCTGCTGCTCGCCATCGGGGACGTCGTCGGGCACTCGGTGACGGCCGCGACCGTCATGGGCGAGGTGCGCCACGCGCTGCGGGCCTACGCCGTCGAAGGGCACGCCCCGCACCACATACTGGACCGCCTGGAAACGCTGCTGGGCCAGTCCCAGCCCGGCCTCACCGTCACGCTCTGCCTCGTACTGGTCGAACTGGACGAACGCCGACTGCACATAGCCAACGCGGGCCACATCCCGCCCCTGGTGATCGACCCGGAGAAGGGGCCGCGGTTCCACGACCCCCACGGTCCGCTGATCGGCCTGGGTCTCCCGCATCCGCCGCCCACCGTGGTGGACGCCCCGCCCGGCACCCGTCTGCTCATGGTGACGGACGGTCTCGTCGAGGTACGGGCCGCGCACCTGGACGCCACACTCTCCGAGTTCCGCGAGGCCGTGGCGGACGGGCCGACCGATCTGGAGGAGATGAGCGACCTGCTCCTCGCGCGTTTCGGGCAGAACAAGGACGATGACATCGCCCTGATCACCGCACTGTTCGAGTAAGGCTCCGAGGCCGGATCAACCGGGGGCCGGCGGGAGGCTAGGCTCTGCCTGTGCTCGGATCAGCGGGGTCAACTCTGAGGAAGAACACGCCTGTTCTCGCGGCGCGCTGGGGTGCGCTGGGCGTGGTGAGCCGGGACGCGGTGTTCACCGTGCTGCTCGCCCCGGTGGTGTTCGCACCCGTGACGGCCCCGATCGGCGCACAGTTCGGTGACCTGCCGGAACACTCGTCCGGCCTGCCGGGCGTCCTGGTGACGGCCGCTCTCTGGCTGCCCCTGGTGATCCGGCGCCGGTGGCCCGGTGTGTGCCTCGCGCTGGTCGCGGCCGCGTTCGCCGTTCATCAACTGGTCGGCTATCCGCAGACCTGCGCGAGCCTGGGCCTGTATGTCGCGCTCTACAGCATGGGAGCCCACGGAAGCCGCGCCGAGGGCGTGCGCCGCGCCCTCGCGGTCGCCGTCACGACCACGGCGTTCGCGCTGTTCGCGCTCGGGCTGCACCACAGGGGGTCGCCCCAGGGTGTGCCCGACTTCGTCCTCATGTACGTGATCCTGGTGGTGTGCTGGGCCGTGGGCAGGACGGTACGGGCGCGGCAGGAAGGGGAGGCGGACCGGCGACGGCTTAGCGTGGAGGCGGCGATGGCGCGCGAACGGGCCCGTATCGCAAGGGAGTTGCACGACGTGGTGACGCACCACGTCACCGCCATGGTGGTCCAGGCGGACGCGGCCCAGTTCCTGCTCGCCGACGCGCCCGAGCGGGTGGAGACCGGGCTCGGCGCGATCAGCGACTCCGGGCGGCACGCGCTCACCGACCTCCAGCACCTCCTGGGTGTACTCAAGGCGTCCGGTGGCACGTCCGAGGACACGGCGACCGGCGGGCCCGGAAGCACGGCGACCGCGGCGGACCGTACGCCGGAGCCGGGCAGGCTGAGCGACCTGGTCGAACAGACCCGGACCGCCGGACAGCCCGTGGAGCTGGCGGAGCGGGGCGAGCGGCGGGAGCCCGCCACGGCGGTGGACCTGGCCGCGTACCGCGTGGTGCAGGAAGCGCTGACCAACGCGCTCAAGCACGCCCCGGGCCACCGGACACTCGTCCAGGTCCACTACGGCCGCCACGAGGTGGAGGTCGAGGTGACCACGGAGGGGACGCCCGCCACAGCGAGCGCCCAGCGGCGCAAGCCGCTGGGCAGGGGCGGCGGGCACGGCCTGATCGGGCTGCGCGAGCGGGTGAGCGTGTTCGGCGGTGAACTCCTGGCCGGAGCCCGGCCGGACGGCGGCTTCAGCGTCCACGCCCGCATACCCTCGCCGGGACACGAGGGAGACCCGGGACACGAGGGAACATCGGGCAACGAGGAAGCCGCAGTACATGGGGGAGCCGCGGTACACGGGGGAGAGGCATGACCGGGCTCGGTTCCCCGGCACCGATCAGGGTCCTGGTCTGCGACGACCAGGAACTCGTGAGGACCGGTTACGTCACCATCTTCACGGCACAGCCGGACATCGAGGTCGTGGGGGAGGCCGGGGACGGCCGCACGGCGGTGGAGACCGCGCGACGGCTGCGCCCGGACGTCGTGGTGATGGACATTCGCATGCCCCTGCTGGACGGCATCGAGGCGACCCGGCTGCTCGCCGGCCCCGGCGTCGTCGAACCGATGAAGATCCTGGTGGTCACCACCTTCAACCTCGACGAGTACGTGTACGAGGCGCTGCGGGCCGGCGCGAGCGGCTTCCTACTCAAGGACTCACCCCCGCGCGACCTGGTGAACGGCATCCGGACGGTCGCCGCGGGAGAGTCACTGCTGGCACCCGCCGTCACGCGGCAACTCGTCGGCAAGTTCGCCGACCGGCTCCGCCGACCCCAACGGCACCCCGCTGCACAGGCGTTGGCCGCCCTGGCACCGCGCGAGACGGAAGTGCTGAAACTGATCGCCGAGGGCCTGTCCAACACCGAGATTGCGGACCGGATGGTCATCAGCCGCGAGACCGTCAAGACGTATGTGTCGCGCATCCTGACCAAACTCGATCTGCGCGACCGGGTCCAGGCGGTCGTGCTGGCCCACCGGGTGGGACTCGTCGGCGCCCACGACTGAGTCGGGCCGCGAGGGAACTGAGCGGTGCCGCGGGACTCATGTGCCCACAGGTAAATGTGGGTGTCTCGTGAATTCGTGTGTGTGGACAGAGATCAACCGGGCACACGGTGTTTCGGAGGTTAACAAACATGATTCCCCTGCTTCTTGTTCTCTTGCTGGCCCTGATCCTCTTTGGCGCGGGTTTCGCGCTGAAAATTCTGTGGTGGGTCGCGATCGTCGTACTGGTCCTGTGGCTGATCGGCTTCGTCGCCCGCCCGAAGGGTGGCAGCGGTCGCTGGTACCGCTGGTAGCCGACCACACATCGGCCCAGTTCAGACTGTGTCTGGCGGCGAGTGCCCGGACGGATGTCCGGCGTCGGCGCAAGAGCGTTCCGCCCTCCGGGGAGCCGCAGGGAATCCCGGCTCGAATCGGGTGCGTGAAGCTCTGGGTGCGGGGCACTCGCAGCAAAGTCAGTGGTTATCGAAAATCGCTGTGCACGACGTACGGAAAAAGGGAGGACAAGTGGGGGATCCCCGCTGTCCTCTGTTTACCGGAGGAGTTGTTTTCGCGTGACTGAAAATGTATGGGGTTACAAGTCGACCGCGGGCCGTCTCGCGGGCGTAGACCTTACGGGTTACAAGGTCGAGGCCACGGACGGCAGTATCGGTAAGGTCGACAAGCACTCCGACGAGGTCGGTGACGCTTACCTGGTGGTCGACACCGGTGTGTGGATCTTCGGCAAGGAGGTTCTGCTCCCCGCCAGCACGGTCGTCAGCATCGACCAGGGTGAGCAGAAGATCGTCGTGGACCGCACCAAGCAGCAGATCAAGGATGCTCCGGAGTTCGACCGCGACAAGCACCTGGGCGACCAGGGCTACCGCGACGATCTGGGCACCTACTACGGCAGCGGCGGCCCGCACATCTGAGCCGGACCAGCTCTGAACGACGCGACGGCCCCGGGACTCTCGAAGAGTCCCGGGGCCGTCGCGCTGCCCCGGACCGTCCGGCCCGCGGGCGGCATTGAGAAGATCGCGTGTGACCTGGGCGACCGACGGGTCCTGCCCCGTGCGTCCAGCGGATCCCGGCCCGCGCGCCCACCGGATCCTGGAAGGAACCGACGAGACCATGCACGTCCTCGTGACCCGCGGCCCGACGGAGGTGTGCGGATGACCGGCAGTGAAGAGCCCGTCCTGCTGCACACGGCCGGCCGCTCCGCCCACATCACCCTCAACCGCCCCAGGGCCATCAACGCCCTCAACCACGCCATGGTGCGGCGCATCGACGAGGCACTCACCGCGTGGGAGCGCGACCCGGCCGTGGAGACGGTCGTCATCACCGGGGCGGGGGAGCGCGGCCTGTGCGCGGGCGGCGACATCCGCGCCATTCACGACGACGCCCGTGACGGGGACGGCACCGCCTCGGCCGCGTTCTGGCGCGACGAGTACCGGCTCAACGCCCGTATCGCCCGCTGGTCCAAGCCCTACGTCGCCGTCATGGACGGCATCGTCATGGGCGGGGGCGTCGGCGTCTCCGCGCACGGCGACGTCCGGGTCGTCACCGAACGGTCCAGGATCGCCATGCCGGAGACCGGCATCGGCTTCGTGCCCGACGTCGGCGGCACCTACCTGCTGTCCCGCGCGCCGGGCGAGCTGGGCACGTATCTCGCCCTGACGGGCGCGGCGGTCGGCGCGGGGGACGCCGTGCTGTGTGGGCTCGCCGACCACTACGTACCGTCCGACGCGCTTGCGCGCCTCGTCGACGACCTCGCCGAACTGCCCGTACGGGAGGCGCTGGACCGGCACATGCGGCCCGCGCCGGAGGGGGAGTTCGCCGGTCGGCGGGAGTGGATCGACTCCTGTTTCGCCGCCGACACGGTCGAGGAGATCGTCCGCCGGCTGCTCGACCACGGTGACCCGGCGGCGAAGGAGACCGCGGAGACCCTGCTCTCCAGGTCGCCCACCGCGCTGAAGGTCACCCTGGCCGCTCTGCGCCGCGCCCGGCGGCTCGGCTCTCTGGAGCAGGTGCTTGAGCAGGAGTACCGGGTCTCCCTCGCGGCCCTGTCCATGCCCGACCTGGTCGAGGGCATCCGCGCCCAGGTCATCGACAAGGACCGCGACCCGCGCTGGTCACCGGCCGGCCTCGCCGAGGTCACCGGCACCGACGTGGAACGCTTCTTCGAGCCACTGGGTGGGCGGGAGAGCGGACTCGGACTCTGACGTCGGCGGGTTCTTGCCCACCGGCGGTCTTGGGCACGCACCCGCCGAGGGGTACCGTCACTCTGATATCGACGACGGCAGCACGGAAGCCGGTGGGAATCCGGCACGGTCGCGCCACTGTGAACGGTGCGCCTCCCCTGAAGGGAGCGCGGCGTGAGTCAGACCCGGGGCCGTTGTCATCCGCACCACCGAGACGGGACGCGAGTTCCCGGAGGAGGCCCTTCCATGGCGCAGCATGCCGCCCCGCCGACCACGACCACCGTCGTGCCCGCCAAGCTGCCGCTGAAGGACATCGCTCCCTGGGCGGTGTTCATCGGCATCCTGATGCTGGTCCTGCTGTACTTCGTCGGCGCCGAACAGGGCGCCACCTCCGTCGTCTCAGGCGAGAACGTCCACGAGTGGGTGCACGACGCACGCCACCTGCTCGGCTTCCCCTGCCACTGACGACGGACGCCGTACACCCATGAACTCCGCAACGGTAAGAAACCTGCTCGTGCGGGGCATGCTCGCCGGCCTGGCCGCCGGCGTGCTCGCCCTGGCCGTCGCCTACTTCCTCGGTGAACCGAACGTCGACAGTGCCATCGGCTTCGAGGAAGCCCGCGCCTCCGGCCACGAGCACGAGGTCGAACTGGTCTCCCGCAGCCTGCAGTCCACCGCCGGTCTCGCCACCGGCGTACTGATCTACGGTGTGGCCTTCGGCGGCATCACCGCCCTCGTCTACTGCTTCGCCCTCGGCCGTATCGGCCGTTTCGGCCCCCGGGCCACGGCACTCCTGCTCTCGGGGGTCGCACTGCTCACCGTCTATGTCGTGCCGTTCCTGAAGTACCCGGCCAACCCACCCGCGGTCGGCGACCCCGGCACCATCGGCGAACGGACCACCCTGTACCTCCTCATGACGGTGCTGAGCGTGCTCCTCGCGGTCGCGGCGGTGCTCGTCGGCAAGCGGCTCGCGCCGAGACTGGGCACCTGGTACGCCACCGTCGTCGCCGTCCTCGGCTTCGTCGTCGTGATCGGGTCGGCGTACGCGTTCCTGCCCACCGTCAACGAGGTTCCCGGCGACTTCCCGGCAGCCCTGCTGTGGCGGTTCAGGCTCTCCGCCCTCGCCATGCAGATCACGCTGTGGGGAGCCTTCGGTCTCGTCTTCGGTGAACTCGCCGAACGACTGCTCCACCCGAAACCCCCGACTGTCTCCACGGGCACGACGACACCTGCCCCGCGCTGAGACCGGAGCCGCGAGGCGGTCGGCCCGACTCGCCCTGACTCACCGGTCCGCGGCTGCTCCGGCCGAGTCGAGCGGTTGCCCGAGGCGTAGGTTCCACCGGCCGCTGCGTCCGCTGATCGTGGTGGACGTCAGCGGCGGGACATCGAGCCGCCAGAAAGCCGCGGAAGGCACTCCCAGCACATGCGTCACCGCGGCCCGCACGACTTCCGGCTCGACCACGGCGAGCGTACGGCCGCCCGAGTCCCGGCAGGCCTCCAGCCAGCGCGCCACCCTTCCGCGGATGTCCTCAACGGACTCCCCGCCGTGCGGCGCGGACGCGGGGTCCGCGAGCCATCGGCCCACCGCCTCCGGCTCGACGGCACCGACTTCGGCGAGGGTACGACCCCGCCAGCGCCCCACGTCAAGACCCGCCAACTCCGCTGTCCGAACTGCTTCGAGACCGAGCGCGGCCGCCGTCTCCCGGCAACGCACGGAGGGGGAGGCAATGACGCGGGTGGCCACAGGCAGGAACCCGGCCGCGGCACGGGCCCGCGCTTCCCCACCGGCGTCGATCGAACCCCCGTCGTCGAAGCGCGCCTGACGCAGTGACGCACTCGTGGCGGGCGAGACGAGGGTGACGCGGTGGGTCATGTGCCGCCCACCCGCGCCACCTCGCTGAGCATGTCCATGGTGGCGAATGCTACCGCCGGGCCCGGAACCCATCCCGGAACCGGTCTCGGAACCCATCCCGTACGGAACTCGACGGAACCCGGTTGTCAGGAGTCAGCCCCGCACCGGCGCTCCGGTGCGCGCCGCGACCTCCCGGGCCGTCACACCGGGCGCCCGCTCGACGACGGCCAGCCCCTCCGGCGTGATGTCGAAGACGCCCAGATCGGTGATGACGCGATGCACGCAGGCGCGGCCGGTGAGCGGCAGCGTGCACGCGTCGACGAGCTTCGGCGCTCCGTCCTTGGCGGTGTGCTCCATCAGCACGATCACCCGGCGGGCGCCGTGGACCAGGTCCATGGCACCCCCCATCCCCTTGATCATTTTCCCCGGGATGCTCCAGTTGGCCAGGTCGCCCGCCGAGGACACCTGCATGGCACCCAGGACGGCGGTGTCGATGTGACCGCCCCTGATCATGCCGAAGGACAGCGCCGAGTCGAAGAAGGAGGCGCCGGGCAGGACGGTCACCGTCTCCTTGCCCGCATTGATGAGATCCGGGTCCACCTCCGCCTCGGACGGGTACGGGCCGGTGCCGAGGACGCCGTTCTCCGAGTGCAGGGTCACCCGCACGTCCGGGGGCAGGTGGTCCGGGATCGTCGTGGGCAGCCCTATGCCCAGATTGACGTACGAGCCGTCGGTCAGCTCAGTGGCGGCACGGGCCGCCATCTGCTCACGGGTCCAGGCCATCAGGCGCGTACCGTCCTCTTCTCGATCCCTTTGGCGGTGGCCTGTTCAGTGGTCAGGGGCACGACCCGCTGGACGAACACGCCGGGCAGGTGCACCTCGTCGGGAGCGATGTCTCCCGGCTCGACGAGTTCCTCCACCTCCGCGACGGTGACGCGGCCGGCCATGGCGGCCAGCGGGTTGAAGTTGGCGGCGGCCCTGCGGAAGACCAGATTGCCGTGGGCGTCCCCGCGCCAGGCGCGTACGAGGGCGAAGTCGGTGGTGATGCCGTGTTCGAGGACGTGTGCCCGCCCGGCGAAGGTCCGGGTCTCCTTCACGGGGGAGGAGACGGCCACCGACCCGTCGGTCGCGTACCGCCACGGCAGGCCGCCGTCGGCGACCTGGGTGCCGACACCGGCCGGGGTGTAGAACGCCGGGATGCCCGCGCCCCCGGCCCGCAGCCGTTCGGCGAGCGTGCCCTGGGGCACCAGCTCGACCTCCAGCTCGCCGGAGAGGTACTGCCTCGCGAACTCCTTGTTCTCGCCCACGTACGAGCCGGTCACCCGGGTGATGCGGCCGGCGGCGAGGAGGATGCCGAGCCCCGCGCCGTCGACACCGCAGTTGTTGGACACGACGGACAGTCCGGTGGTGCCCCGCTCGTGCAGCGCGGCGATCACCACGTCCGGAACTCCGCTCAAACCGAACCCGCCGACTGCGAGGGACGACCCGTCGGAGATGTCGTGGACCGCCTCGGCGGCGGTCGGGTGAACCTTGTTCACGGACGGAACTCCTTCACGGACGGAACTCCCCTGTAGACGGACGGAACTCCCCTTTTGGCGGTGCCGGTTCGCCGGAAGGATCCGGTACCGGCACGCGGAACAGGCGTAGTTGAAGGGCGAGCGTGGCGTAGTAGCCGACGAGCGTGGAGAGTTCGAAGAGGGCGCTCTCGCCCAGGGCCGTGCGGGCTTCCGCGTACCAGTCGTCGTCGAGCGGGTCCGAGGAGGTGGCGAGGGCACGGGTGGCCGACCACGCGGCGCGTTCGAACGGGTCGGTGAAACCCGGATCGGCTCCCTCGCGCAGGGCGCGCACGTCCGCCTCGGTGAGCCCGGCGGCCCTGGCCAGTGGTTCATGGGCGTACCGCTCGAAGTCGCTGTCCCAGACGGCGGCCACGACGAGGACGGCCGTCTCGCGCACCCGGGGCGACAGGTCCGTGCGGTAGCGGATCGCCGCGCCCAGGCCCTGTAGGTCGCGGCCCAGTCCTGGGCTGAACAGCATCGCGTTGAAGGGGCCGTTGAGGCGTCCCTCGGTGTCGGTGAGGGCGAACAGCTGGGGGCCGTCGGAGCGTGGACCGCCGGTGATCTCCTCGTACAGGAGCCGTTGGCCGGGGGAGAGGCGGTCGGGGTGCAGGAGGGGGAGCCGAGCGGGGCTGCCGGGCGGGGTCGCGGGCATCGTCATCGCTCCGTACGAGCCGGGGGCTCTGCGGCCTCAGGCGCCTCAACCACCGCAGGCGCCTCGGCCGGCCCGGGTGCCTCGGCCACCTGGGACGCCTCGGCCACCTCGTGCGCGAGTGCCGCGAGGTCGGTATCGGTGAGCAGTCTGGCCTCCCGCGTCATGACGTCGCGGGCCCTGCGCAGGATCTCGTCGACCTGGGCGACCGTGGTGTCGACACCCAGCGCGGCGAGTTTGTCGGCGAGCGTGTAGGGGCCGCTGTCGGGGGTGAAGGGGACCTTGCGCGCGTTGCCGACGAGAGCGGGCTCCAGGCAGTTGTGCAGCAGGGGATCGACCGCGGTCTCCTGGGTGATGAGGTCCATCCCGCCCCAGGAGAAGGCGCTGGTGCCGGTCACCGGGTGGTTCCAGGCCAGGTGATAGCCCGTCAACTCCTCGCCCGCGCGCGCCAGTTCGGTGAGGCGCTCGGTCCTGATCCCGGTGTGCACCCCGTACAGGGCCTCGAAGGCCATTGCGGTGGCGGCCAGATCGGCGTTGCCGGGGCCGCCGCAGTAGCCGTTGACCGACAGTTCGACGACATCGGCGCCGGCCCGGACGGCGGCGACGGCGCAGGCCACGGCCAGTCCGAACGTGTTGTGCGGATGCAGGCCGACCTCGACACCGGGGGCGAGTTCCTTGGTGCGGCCGACCAGATGGGCGTACGCCTCGGGGCTCATGGCTCCGGGGCCGTCGAAGAGGGTCAGCTCGGTCGCGCCCGCGCCCGTCAGCGCGATGACCGATTCGTCGAGGATCTCGTCGGTGAGGTAGGAGACCATCAACATCGGTACGACGGCGCCGAGTCCACGGGAGCGGGCGTGCCGGACGAGGGGCATCGCACGGGCGAGAACGTCGGCACGTCCGTGGGGCGTGGCGGGGTTGCGCCAGTCCTCGCCCCGCCAAGCCTGCTGGTAGACGGCCGGGTTGTAGATGAGCGACGCCTCGCCGAGGCCCTGGACCCAGATCTGCACGGCGTCGTAGCCCGCGTCGGCGGCGCGGTCGATGTCCGCGGTGCTGCGCAGCAGGGGCAGCACCGCCCGGCAGTGGGGGTTCTCGCCCTTGATGACCTCGACCTCGGCGCGCAGCGCGTTGTCGTCACGCCCGGCCAGACCGGCCGTGACCACCTCGTGGACCCCTGCCCCGGCGAGCCGGCGCAGATACGCCTCCTTCGCCTCGGTGGACGCGACGACACCGGGCAGCGTCTCCACCGATCGCAACGTGGCGTCCCGCAGCCGCACCGACCCGGGCATCGGACCCCGTACGTCGGGACGGCGGGTGAGCGGACTCACCGACCAGCGGCCCGGTTCGTACGCGCCCGGCGAGCGCTTGTCGGCCAGTTCCGCACGGAAGCGGGTGATCTCCTCGTCGGTGAAGACGGCCGGCTTGTCCATGGATCCCTCCGGAAACGTACGGGAACGGGTCTGGCTGCGTGCCATTCAAGCATCGCTCGCCATTGTCTGTCGACACTAATGCATTGATCATGGGTGCTGGGCTGCGCATATCCGCACCTCTGTTTACTTTCTGTCGACACTAGGTGAGACTGCCGGACAGTCGGCAGCTTCTCCGGAGGCGTTCCGTGCCGCTCACCGCACCCGCCCGGGGCGAAAGCCGGCCGCACGCCATTCGACCCACGCCCGGGCCGGCGTTCCACCTCACGCCCGGACCGGGCTCGAACCAAGGGAGACCTCCGTGACCCAGGACGTGCCCTCCGCACGGCCCGGCCGCCTGGCCGGGCGGGTTGCCGTCATCAGCGGCGCCGGCAGTGTCGGCCCCGGCTGGGGCAACGGCCGTGCCACCGCCGTGATCTTCGCCCGCGAGGGCGCCACCGTGTACCTCACCGACCGGGACAAGGACGCCCTCGACGTCACCGCGGAGCGTGTTCGCGAGGAGGGCGGCACCGCGCACACCCACCTCCTCGACGTGACCGAACCGGAGGCCGTCGAGGCGTACTTCCAGGAGACGGAACGGCAGGCGGGACGCATCGACATCGTGGTCAACAACGTCGGCGGCTCCCGCGCCGGCGGAGCGGCCGAACTGTCCCTCGACGACTGGGACAGCCAGCTGCGCGTCAACCTCACGAGCGCCTTCCTGGCCTGCAAGCACGTCGTCCCGATCATGCGGCGCGGCGGCGGTGGCTCGATCGTCAACACCGCCTCGGCGTCCGGACTGCGCTGGACCGGCGCCGCTCAGGTGGGCTACGCGGCGGCCAAGGCCGCCGTCATCCAGCTCTCCCGCGTGACGGCCGTGCAGTACGCGCCCGACAGCATCCGCGTGAACACCGTGGTCCCCGGCCAGCTGCACACCCCGATGGTCGAGGCGCGCCTGGCCCATCAGCGTGCCGACGGCGACGTGGACAAGCTCCTCGCCCAGCGGCAGGCCCGTATCCCGCTCGGATTCATGGGCGACGGCCGGGACACGGCGTACGCGGCGCTCTTCCTGGCGTCCGACGAGGCCCGTTTCGTCACCGGCACCGAGATCGTCGTCGACGGCGGAATGACGGCGCGCTGTGACTGAGCCCGCCCTCCACGCGACGCACCCGGCGCCCTCGCCGGGCTGCCCGCCCCCGCACCCGGCCCCCCGCAGACCCACCCTCGTGCTGCCGCCCGGCAGTTGCGACGCGCACTGCCACATCCTCGGCCCCGCCGCGGTCTTCCCCTACGCGCCCGAGCGCACCTTCACCCCCGTCGACGCACCCAAGGAACAGGTCGCGGCCCTCCACGCCCACCTGGGGCTCTCCCGGGCGGTCGTCGTCCAGTCGTCCTGCAACGGCAGCGACCACCGCACGCTCCTGGACGCCCTCACAGCCGGCCGTGGCACGCTGCGCGGAGTCGCCCTCATCGGCGAACGGACCACGCGAGGGGAGATCGAGGAGCTCCACCGGGCCGGAGTCCGCGCGTTCCGGCTCAACTTCCTGCCGCACCTGCGCCAAGCGCCCACCCGCGAGGAGATCGACTCCGTGCTGGAACGTGTCGACGGTCTCGGCTGGGCGGCCGAACTCCACCTCACCGGTGCCGAGGTCGCCGACCACGAAACCCTCATCCGTTCCCTGCCCGGCCGTGTGGTGATCGACCACCTCGCGCGCGTCGACCTCGGCGACGGACCGCACAGCCCCGCCCTGCGGAGCCTGCGCCTCCTCCTCGACTCCGGCGACGTCTGGCTGAAGCTCAGCGGCGTGGACCGGGTCTCCCGGCAGGGGCCGCCCTACGCGGACGCCGTGGCGCTGGCCGCGTCCTTCGTGCGGCAGGCGCCCGACCGCGTCGTGTGGGGCACCGACTACCCGCATGTGAACATCCGGGGCTCCGCTCCGGACGACGGTCTGCTGGTGGACCTGCTCGCCGACATCGCCCCCGACCCCGTGCTGCTGCGCCGGCTCATGGTCGACAACGCGGCCGGACTCTTCGACTTCCCGACCGACCTGACGGATCCGATCGCCCTCACCGACCCGCCGGACCCACCCGACCCGCCCGACCCGCCCGTGGAGCAGACATGAGCCGTGGAACAGACGTGAGCCGCGAAGCAGATACGAGCGACTTCGACGGCACCCTTCTCACCCGGGGTGCCCCCGGATACGAGGAGGCGCGGCTCGGTGCCGTCTGGAACCTGCGCAAGCCCGACCGCCGTCCCGACGCCATTCTCGTGGCCGCCGGTGACCGAGACGTCCAGAAAGGTGTGCGCTGGGCCACGGCTCGCGGACTGCGTGTCTCCGTCCGCTCCGGCGGGCACAGCTGGATCGGCACCGGGATACGGGACGGCGGTCTGCTGATCGACCTCTCCGCCCTGGACGAGGTCATCATCGACGCGCCCCGACGCCGGGCCACCGTCCGCCCCGCCGTCCGGGGCAGCCGCTTCAACGCGCTGCTCGCCGCCGAGGGGCTGGTCTTCCCCAGCGGACACTGCCCCTCCGTGGGAGTGGGCGGATTCCTGATCGGCGGCGGCTACGGCTGGAACTCCCGGGCGCTGGGGCCCGCCTGCTTCAGCGTGGAGGCGGTCGACGCCGTCCTGGCCGACGGCACCCTGGTGCACGCCACCGACGAGACCCACCCCGACCTCATGTGGGCCGTGCGCGGCTCGGGACCGGGCTTCTTCGCGGTGGTGACACGCTTCCACCTGCGAGTGTATCCGGCGTACGACCAGATCCTGCGCAGCGCGTACGTGTTCCCGCACGAGCTGCGCGACGAGGTGCTGGCCTGGACGTACGAGGCCGTGCCCGGGATCTCCGATTCCCTGGAGATGTCCGCCAAGGTCGCCCACACCGCAGGGTCGGCGTGGCCCACCACGATGATCACGGCGGCAGCTTTCTGCGCACCGGGGGAGGGCCCGGAGATGCTGGAGCCCTTGGAGAGGGCACCCTTCCTGCGCCACGCGCTGCGCAGGATCGAGCGGGTGCCGTCGACCCTGGACGACCTGTACGCCCTCTCGGACGGTCTGACTCCGCAGGGCAGGCGGTACGCGGTCGACGGAGTGTGGACGGACGCGCCGGTCCAGGACGTGCTCGACGCCGGCCGTGACGTGCTGGACGGGCTCCCGGGCCAGGACAGCTTCCTGCTCTGGATGCTCTGGGGCGGCCAGGCGCTCCGGGAGAACGCCTGCTGGTCCACTCAGGCCCGGCTGTACTTCTCCCCGAACGCCGTATGGCACGACCCCGCCGACGACCTGCGCAACGAGACCTGGGCCCATGACGGGCTGCGGGCCATGGCCCCGGTCGCGCACGGCACCCAGTTCGCCGACGCCAATCCCGCCGACCGGCCCGACCACGGGCTGGAACCGGAGCAGACCGCACGGCTGGAGGAACTGCGGCGCCGGTACGACCCCCAGGGACTGTTCCGTACGTATCTGTCGCCCGACGAGTCCACCACCGCCCTGGCCATGCATCGGCGCCACGGCGGTGTTCGCGACTGAGCGACCACTAGTGTCGACAGAAAGCCGAAATTATCGGCGTACAGCCCCTTGACCTCCATTTTGTGTCGACAGTACCGTTCGGAATGTCTGCACCACCCAAGGAGCCACACTTGTCCAGGACGTCCGATCCCCATCCTGCCCCGTCCCCGCGCGGAACGGCCGGCGGAGCTCTCGGCGCCGCTCTCGTCCGCCGTGGCGACGCGCGTTACGAGAAGACCCGCCTCGACGCCGTGTGGAACGCGCGCAAGCCGGACCGGTTCCCCGACATCATCGTCGTCGCCGAGGACGAGGCCGACGTCGTCGAGGCCGTACGGCTCGCCCGGGCCGAAGGACTGCGCGTCTCCGTCCGCTCCGGCGGCCACAGCTGGGTCGGCAACGGGGTACGGGAGGGCGGACTGCTGATCGACCTCTCCCGCCTCCAGGGGATCGGTGTCGACCCGCACCGCCGTACCGCCTCCGTCCAGCCGTCGGCCAAAGGGCCGGCGATCCAGCGGGCCCTCGCCCCGCACGGACTGTTCTTCCCGACCGGTCACGCACCCACCGTCGGCATCGGAGGCTTCATCCTCGGCGGCGGCTACGGCTGGAACTCCCGCCACCTCGGACCGGCCTGTCTGAGCATCCGGGCGATCGACGTGGTCCTCGCCGACGGCACCCTGGTGCACGCCACCGACGAGACCCACCCCGACCTCCTGTGGGCGGCGCGCGGCAGCGGCCCCGGCTTCTTCGGCGTCGTCACCCGCTTCCACCTGGACGTCCACGAACGGCCCACCGAGATCCGGCGGACCGTGCACAGCTACCCCCTCGCCCTGCGCGACGAGGTGCTCGCCTGGTCCTACGACCTCCTGGAACGACTGCCCACCAGCGTGGAGTTCTCCGCCAAGGTCGGCTTCACCCCGGGCCTCGGCGTCCCGGCGATCTCCCTGACCGCCACCGCCTTCTGCACCCCGGCACACGGCCCCGACGTCCTGGACCCGCTGGAGGACGCACCCTTCCGCGACCAGGCCCTGCGAGCGGTGGTCGGCGAGCCGACCACCATCGAAGAGCTGTACGACATCGCCGACCGCCTCAACCCGGAGGGTCTGCGCTGGGCCGTGGACGGTGTGTGGGCGCAGGGCACGGCCGAGGAGATCGTCGATGCCGCCCGGCCGGTGCTGGACACCGTCCCCGGCGGGACCAGTTTCGTGCTGTGGATGCTGTGGGGCCACTACCCGCCGCGCCCGAACGCCTGCTGGTCGGCCCAGGCCAAGGCCTACCTCTCGCCCAACGCCGGCTGGCACGACCCGGCAGAGGACCTCGCGCACGAGAACTGGGTGCACGGCTCACTGTCCGCCGTGCAGCACCTGTCCCGGGGCCTGCAGTTCTCCGACAACAACCTCGCCGACCGCTTCGACCTAGGCCTCAGCGCCGAGAACGCCGCACGGCTGGAGGAGATCCGCGCGGTCCACGACCCCGACGGGCTCTTCCGCACCTACATGACCCCGGCCGAGTCGACCACCGCCTACGCGGTCGCAGGCCGCGCGTAACGCCGTAACGAACGCCGCCCGCACCTCCGTAGGAACGCCGCACGCAACGCCGTACGCACCCGTGCGGGCGCCGGACGGCCCGCGCGGCGACCTGTCCGTCCGGGCGACCGCGTCGCCCGGAGAGCCGCATTCGCCCGTGGGGCCGTATCCACGGGCCGCCGCAACCGTGCAAAGGAGCACACCCTCATGCCGAAGAGCAGCACAAGCACGAGAAACCCGTTCGGCCGCCTCGCCGTCGGCCTGGTGACGCTCGCCGTCGCCGCCCCGCTCACCGCCTGCGGTTCGGGCGACGCCACGTCGGCCGGCAGCGACGGGTCGGCGAAGATCACCGTGCTCCGTTCCAACGGCGCGCTGTTCGAGCCGCTCTACATCGCCGAGCAGCAGGGCTACTTCGAGGACGCGGGCCTCGACGTCACCATCAAGGCCGGCGCCCAGGACACCTCGCAGAACGCTCCGTCCCTCCTCAACGGCGAAGCCCAGTTCGCGATGACCGACAGCTCCGGCTTCCTCAAGGGGGCCGCGAAGAACATGCCGATCCGCATCGCCACCGGCCTGGTGTCCGCCACCACGAAGACCGACCCCACCGACGGCCTCCTGGTCAAGAAGAGCAGTTCCATCGACGGCTTCGCCGACCTGGAGGGCAAGACCGTCGGACTCTCCGCGCTCGGCGGCTCCATCCAGTTCATCGTCGAGTACCTCGTCGAGAAGGACGGCGGCGACCCGAGCAAGGTCAAGTTCGTCTCCCTGCCGACCACCTCCCTCACCGACGCGGCCACCACCGGCAAGACGGACGCCGTCTTCTCCTTCGGCGCCTTCTACGCGGCCGGCAGGCAGGCGGGCCTGCGCTCCGTCGGCAACGGCATGAACGACCTGCCCGGCATCGCCCAAGGCGTGCTCTTCTCCACCCAGAAGTACCTGTCCTCGAACGCCGGCACCGCGAAGAAGTTCACCGACGCCGTCGCCAAGGCGATCACCTACGCCAACGCGCACCCCGACGCGGTCAAGGCGATCGACAAGAAGTACACCCAGCTGCCCGCCGACTACATCGAGAAGTCGCAGATCGCCTACTACGACAAGAAGATCGACACCACCGTGATGCGCACCGTCATCACGAAGATGCACGACTACGACCTGCTCAGCAGCACCCCGAAGGACGACGCCATCTACTGGGACAAGGCTCCGACGGTCACCGCCGGCAGCTGACGACGGCAGAGGTACACCATGGCCATTTCCACCACGGACCGGCGCCCGGTGGCCCCGGCCCGAAAGCGCCCGGCCCGCCGCACCCGGGCCGGGACCCCGGGGCGGCGCGGGCTCCTGATGCTGCAACTGTCCGCCGTCGCCGCCGTCCTCGTCATCTGGGCGGTGCTCGCGGCGGCCGGACCCGTGAGCGCCACCGCGCTGCCCGGACCCGTGTCGGTGTTCGGTCGGTTCCCCGAGCTGTTCGGCACCTCCGCCTACTGGCAGGCGGTCGGGGACACCCTGAACGGAGCCGTGACCGGCTTCGTCGCCGCCGCCGTGATCGGCGTACCGCTGGGCCTGGTCACGGGCACCTACGCGGCGGCCGAGCAGTCGTCCCGGCTGCTCGTCGACGTCCTGCGGTCCTTCCCGGTCATCGCCCTGCTCCCGGTGTTCCTGCTGGTGCTGGGGTCCACGCCGACGATGAAGACCACCGTCGTCCTCCTCGCCTGCGTCTTCCCCGTCTTCCTCCAGGCCCAGTACGGCGCCCGGTCCGTGACCCCGATGATCTCGGAGACCATGGACAGCTACCGCATCCCCCGGCGCCTGCGCTTCCGCAAGGTGATCCTGCCCAGCGCCACCCCCTCGGTCATGACCGGGCTGCGGCTGGCGGCGACGACCTCCGTGCTCGTGGCCATCGGCGTCGAGGTGCTCACCACACTGCCGGGGATCGGCCACGAGGTCGTCCAGGCACAGCAGGGCGGGGCGGCGGCACAGGCGTACGCCTACATCATCACCGCGGGCGCGATCGGCTACTCGATCAACCTGCTGTCCCAGTTCGCCGAACGACGCCTGCTGCGCTGGCGTCCGCCGGCCCACACCGACTGACGAGGGGAGGCACCATGTCCACGCGTCCCCCGGGCGCCCTGTGGCAGTCCCTGCTCAAGCAGTTGTGGCTGCCGGTCCTGTGCGTCGCCGTGCTGCTGATCGCCACCGCGGGCAGCACCAGCTTCTACTTCCCACCGGCCACCGACGTGCTCGCCACCCTGTGGCGGGAGCTCCTGCACGGCGGTCTCGTCGAGGACCTGCTGTTCTCCCTGCGCAACATCGCACTCGGACTGGGCCTCGCCACGGTCCTCGGAGTCGGCGCCGGACTCGTCATCGGCGAGGTCGAACTGCTGCGGCAGGCGACCGGTCCGCTGCTGGACTTCGCCCGGGCCACCCCGACGGTGGCGTTCGTCCCCGTCATCATCCTGACCCTGGGCATCGGCTCCGGCCCGAAGATCTTCCTCATCGCCCTCGGGTCGCTCTGGCCGATCCTGCTCAACACCATCAGCGGCGTGCACGGCATCAACCCGGCCGTGCACGAGACCGCCCGCGGCTACCGCATCCCCTGGCGGCTGCGGCTGCTGAAAGTGGTGCTCCCCGGAGCCCTTCCGCAGATCTTCGCCGGCATCCGCGTGGCCCTCTCCATCGCGGTGGTCCTGATGGTCGTCAGCGAGATCTACGGATCGCCGGTGGGCCTCGGCAACTTCATCCTGCAGAGCGGCTCCGGCTTCGCCGTCCCCGAGACGTGGGCCGGCACCGTGCTGATCGGCATCCTCGGCTACGGCCTGAGCGTGCTCCTCCTGGCAGCCGAGTACGTGCTGCTCGGCTGGTACCACCAGCGTCCGCCGCGCGTCCGGCGGACCATGTCCCGAAGCGAGGTCAAGACATGACGCAGCGACACATGAAGACGGGCACGGGCGGCTCCAGCCTGATCGTGCAGGACGTCGGCAAGACGTTCGGCCACGGCGCGGACGAGCACCGGGTGATCGAGGGTCTGTCGCTGCGGGTCGACCCCGGCGAATTCGTCTGCGTCGTCGGCCCGTCAGGCGCGGGCAAGACCACCCTGCTGCGCTGTCTGTCCGGTCTGATCCGGCCCACCTCGGGCACGATCCGCTACGGCGACGAACCCCTCACCCGCCCGCACTCCGACATCGCGGTCGTCTTCCAGGACTACCGCGGCTCCCTGCTGCCGTGGATGCGGGTACGGGACAACGTGGCCTTCCCCCTGGAGGGGATGGGGGTCAAGCGCGCCGAACGCAACCGGCGGGCCGAGGAATGCCTCGACGCCGTCGGCCTGGCGGGCGTCGGCGACAAGTACCCCTGGCAGCTCTCGGGCGGCATGCAGCAGCGCGTGGCCATCGCCCGCGGCCTCGCCTACGAGGCGCCCGTACTGCTGATGGACGAGCCCTTCGGATCGGTCGACGCCCAGTCCCGCTTCGACCTGGAGGACCTGACTCTCTCGCTCCGCGCCGACCTCGGCATCACCGTCGTCCTCGTCACCCACGACATCGACGAGGCCGTCTACCTCGGCGACCGCGTGGTCGTCATCGGCGGCCGTCCCACCACGGTCGTCGACAACCTCCAGGTCGACCTGGGCACCGACCGCGATCAGATCACCACCCGCGCCGACCACCGCTTCACCGACCTGCGGACCCGGGTCCTGACCATGATCCGCGAGGCACAGGCGCCGACCGCGCAGACGGCGGCGCGCACCGGGCCGACGGCTGAAGAGCCGACGCCCGAGGAACCGACGTCCGAAGAACCCGAGCACGAGGAACCGGCCCACGATCGGCCCTCGGAGGACACCGGCGGTACCGGGGACGGCGGCCCGACCCGGGAGAAGACCGTAAGGGCGGTGCGCTGACGATGACCCGCTTCGACCACGTGGGCATCTCAGTGCCCGACCTGGAGGCCGCCACCTCCTGGTACTGCGACGCCCTGGACCTCACCGCGGCCCCGGTGTTCGCCGTCCCCGGCACCGACCTGCGCGGCGTCATGCTCCTGCACGACAGCGGCTACCGCATCGAACTGCTGCACCGGCCCTCGGCCCGCCCGGGCCCGGCACCGGGCAGCGCCCTCGACGCTGCGGGCACCCACGGCTTCGGCCACATGTGCCTGTGCGTGGAGGACGTGGCGGCGGAGTTCGCACGACTCGTCGAGGCCGGCGCCGGGGTGAGCATGCCCCCGCGGCCGGCCCCACGTCCCGGAGCCAGCATGGCCTTCGTCACCGACCCCTACGGCAACCTCATCGAACTGCTGGACCGCGACTGAGACCACCCCGCCCCCGAACCGCCGAACGCAGAACCGTTCCGCGTTCACTGAGGCGCTCGGCTTCGGCCACGCGTCGAAGCTCCGCGGCCATTGACCTGTCACCCCTGCTCCCTCCGGTTGCCTCACGGACCTGCCCGCCCCTAGGGTGAATGCGCTTTCATCCACATGCATGCACCAAGACGAGACGGGGGCCCGACCCATGAACGGCGCCGCACGGTGAACGCGATTCCCACGGTGTACGACGTGGCAGAACGCTCCGGAGTGTCCATCGCCACGGTGTCCCGGGTGTACCGCAGCCCCGACTCCGTACGCGCCGCCACCCGCGAGCGAGTGCTGGCGGCGGCGAACGAACTGGGATACGTGCCGAGCGGCAACGCCCGTGGTCTCGCCAGCCGTTCGACCGGCGTCCTCGGCCTGTGCTTCCCGGACTACTCCGACCCCGACACGGTCGGCGCCGAGGACGACGACGCCGCGATGCTCTACTCGGACCAGATCATCCGGGGCATGGAACGCGCGGCCCGCCGACACGGGTACGCCCTGCTGATCGCGGCCTCCCTCGAAGGGGGCCCGGAGAGTCTTGTGGCCCAGGTGGCCGGCCGGGTGGACGGTTTCGCCGTGATGGCCCGCACGGTGCCGACGGAGGAGCTCGAAGCGATCTCCCGGCGCCGGCCCGTGGTGATGCTGGCCGGCCCCCGTGCGAAGGACCCCTCGCTCGACCACCTCGACCACGTCGAGGTCGCCAACGAGGACGGCCAGTACGAGCTGACCCGGCACCTGATCCACGACCACGGTCTGCGCCGCCTCGCCTACGTGGGACTCCTGGACGACTCACCGGACGTCGAGGCGCGTTTCCGCGGCTTCCGCCGGGCCTGCGTCGAGGCGGGTATCGGGACGGGGACAGGAGCCGGGACCGAGGCAGGGATCGAAGCCGGGCCCGAAGCCCAGGTCGAGGCAGGGGTCGAGGTGGGCGCCGCTCCGACGCTGCGCATGCCGATGATGACCCAGGCCGAGGGCGCCCGCGCCGCTCGCCTGCTGTGCGAGGGAAGCGGTGAGCGGCCCGAGGCGTTCGTGTTCGCCAACGACCAGATGGCGGTGGGCGCGCTCCAGGCGCTCGAACGCCGGGGCCTGCGCGTACCCGAGGACGTCGTGGTGACCGGCTTCGACGGCATCCCGCTGAGCCGCCTGGTGCGCCCCGCGCTGACCACCGTGCGCCAGCCGATGGTGCGCATGGGGGAGGAGGCCGTCGACCTGCTCGTACGACGGCTGAGCGGGCAACCTCCGCAGGAACCGGTCTCCTTGATGCTCCCCGTCACCGTGGCCCGCCGGGCGAGCTGCGGTTGCGACGGGACAACGGTGATGCCGACGGTCGCCTGAGGGCCGCGTCGTCGACGACCGGCCCCCCGCCGCGGTGTCAGTGCCTGCCTCTACGGTTCACCCATGACTGCTGCCATGACTTCCGAGACGCAGGACCGGTTACAGCTGTTCCGCGCCGAGGCGAGCACGCGGGGCATCCCGGCCGAGGACGTCGAGCGATGGACGGCCACGGCCCGCCCGTGCGCGACGCTGACGTGCGACGGCGCCGGGGACGGGCCGGTCGTGGGCCGGTTCGGCGGCCCTCTCCTGCTCCCGGCCGGCATACCGGACCCCGCCCACCCCTTCGTCGCCTCCATCGACCTCGCGGCCCTGCCCGCCGACGCGACGGACCTCCCGCTGCCTCCCGACGGTCACCTGCTGTTGTTCGCCTTCCCCGAGACCGCGGACGACTACGAGTCCATGGGCAGCGTGGTGTACGTCCCCGTCGGCACGGCCGTGGCGGAACGCGACAGACACGCCTGGAACCCCTACGACATCGACGACTACGAGGCGATGTTCGCGGAGTTCCCGCAAGGACCGCTGCGGGCGACCACCGAGGTGTCGCTGCCCTACCACTACGCGGCCGAGATCCCCGAGAAGCCGGGGAGCGGACCACTCCCCGGGCACCCCCGCGCGGAGGAACTCGTAGAGGTCTGGGAGAACACGCGTGACGCCGCCCCTGAGGGGTCGCTGCAGATCGGGGGGTACGCCGACGAGGAGGCCATCTACACCGATCCGGTCGTCGATGCCGTGTCGAGGGCCGTGCGGGCGGCGGCAGCGGGCCGGTGGGAGGGGCCGGTCTCGGGCGACGTGTCGGACTGGGTGCTGCTGGCCGACTGGTGGGCCGGTATGGACGTGGACGGCTGGGAGAGTGCCACCGTCCACTGGGTGATCCAGCGTACGGACCTGGCCGCGCGGCGCTTCGACCGAGCGTTCGCCTCCGTCTTCTGGAACCCGTGACCCGGAGTCTCCCCCCATCCCTCGTCCCTCATCCACCCATCCATCGTCCGAAGAACTCCGAGGTGATCCGCCGCAGACGTCGCCGTTCCTCCGCCTCGCCCGGGTAGGGAAAGTGCCCGGCCTCCAGTACCTCCAGCCGGCGTGGACCGGCGAGCGCGTTGTGCACCGCGAGCTGACCCGGCGGCGGCACCGCCGGGTCGAACAGGGCGCAGGCGGACAGCACCGGGATACGCAGACGCGCTGCCGCGGTCGCCGCGTCGAAGTACGCGAGAACCTCCGCGGCCTCCGGATGCTCGCGGAGGTGGGCGCGCACGGACTCGCCGCTGCCGGTGCAGGGCAGGGTGTACCGCAGCGGGTGGTTGCCGAAGGTCGGCACGGTCAGCCCGGCCGCGGCGAACCGGTCGTCCCACGGCAGGGCCAGCGCGCCGATCCCGCCGCCGAAGCTCTCGCCGAGATACCCCAGGCGCCTGCCGTCGAGCGTCGGCGAGGGAACCAGTTCGAGCAGGGCCGAGGCGGCGCCCCACAGCCCGGCGACGCAGACGCCGATGAGGTAGGTGTCCCGCGAGCCGATGCCGTGCAGCACGTGCCCGTCCGGGGTGGAGGGCACCTCCGGCCGCAGCCCGAGAGCGGGAAGTCCGGGCGCGATCGGCAGGATCGCCGCGGACTCCGGCAGCGGGAGCGGCAGGTCGGCGCCGGCTTCGTGACGTCCGCCGTATCCGTGCCCGATCACGAACCCGTGGCGTACGGGCCCGTCGCACGGTAGCGCCAGCAGAGCGCCGCACCTGCCGCCGAGCGCGTCGTAGGAAACCTCGTGGACGCGGAAGCCGTCACGCTCCTCCACCACGTCGCCCAGCAGTGGACGCGGTTCCACGAGCGCCGCCGCGGCCCGTCGTCCACGCCAGAACCCGTCGAAGTCCGGCGGCCCACCCGGCGCCCCCACACCCAACAGCCCCTCAAGCCCGTAACCATGGGCGGGATCAAAAGCGAAGGGGTGACCGATGAACGACATCCCGCGACTGTAACCACCCCACCACCCCACCCGCCCCGCCCCTCAGGGTCGCGGGGAACGGCGCGCTCAACCCTCACGGCCCGCACCCCACACCCGGCCCGGCCACCCCCACCCAGGGGCGCGAGGAACCGCGCAACACCAGCCCCCACAACCGCCGCACATTAGCCATGCAATGATCCGTTTTGCATGGCTCCCGTACAAACTGTCCGGAGCGCCCCAGCTGCCGAAAGGCAACCCCGCCCGCCAAATGTCCCGCTCGTTACGGGAGTGTGACCAAGCCCCCTCTTGCCAGCCCCGGAACCCCTGCCACAGAGTGATGTATGCGCTTACAGGTAGCGCATACATCGCGAAACTCAGCCGCACAAAGCAGCCGCACAAAGCAGCCGAACACCGAAGTCGCACACCGAAGTCGTGAAGCTCAAGGAGGAGCCGCCCATGAACCGCGCCGTCGCAACCGGGTCGATCGCACTCACCCTCGCGTCTGCGCTCACCCTCACCGCCTGTGGCGGCTCGGGTGGCGCGGGCGTAGCAGCGGACGCCGAGCAGACCCTGACCGTATGGGCGATGGGCACCGAGGGGGAGAAGCTCGGCGACGTCGCCGAGGAGTACGAGAAGTCCCACTCCCACCTCACGGTCAAGGTCACCCCGATCGGCTGGGACGTGGCCCACCAGAAGCTGGTCGCCGCCGCTGCCGCCGGAAAGCTGCCCGACGTCGTACAGATGGGCGGAAGCTACCTGGGCGAGTTCGCCGACATGGGCGTCCTGGAGCCCGTCGACACCAAGACCGTCCAGGAGGACGACTACTTCCCCGCCGCCTGGCAGCAGGGTTCCTACGACGGCAAGACCTACGGCGTCCCCTGGTACGTCGACACCCGCGTGCTCTTCTACCGCACCGACCTGGCCAAGAAGGCAGGCGTCGAGGCGGCCCCGGCCACCATGGCCGAACTGCGGAGCGCCGCGGAGGCGTACCAGAAGAAGGCCGACACCAAGTGGGGCCTGTCCATCCAGCCGGGCGGCCTCGACACGGTGCAGAGCTTCTACCAGTTCCTGTACTCCGCCGGCGGCACCATCATCGACGACGACGGCAAGGCCGCCGTCAACTCCGCCGCGGCCGTCAAGGCGCTGGAGAACTACGGCAGTTACTTCGACAAGGGTCTGAGCGAGAAGTCCGTACGCCCCGGCTACGACGTCACCAAGGACTTCAACACCGGCGCCGTGCCCATGTTCTTCGGCGGCCCCTGGCTCACGAACCTCATCGACGAGAACTATCCCGACCTCAAGGGCAAGTGGGCCATCGCCCCCGTACCCGCCGACGAGGCGTCCGTGTCCATGGCCGGCGGCTCCAGCCTGGCCGTCTCCGCGGACAGCGACCACAAGGCCGCCGCCAAGGAACTCGTCGCCCACCTCACCGGCGCCAAGGGCCAGGCCGACTGGTTCGAGCGGACCAACGACCTGCCCGCCAACAAGGCGGCCTGGAAGACCGGTGACCTCGCCACCGACCCCACCATGCAGGTGTGGCGGAAGCAGATGGACACCGCCCGCGCCACCCCCTCCCAGCCCAAGCTGACCGAGATCACCTCCAAGGTGGACACCGCCATCGAGTCGGTCACCCAGGGCAAGTCCTCCGCCAAGGAAGCGCTGGACAAGGCCCAGTCCGAGATCGAAGGCCTCGTTCAGTAGAAGGCAGTAGGAGAGCGTCCCCTCATGTCCCTCACCACAGGACCGGCCGCCCCGCAGGCGGCGGCCGTCGACAAGAGCCCCCACGGCGGCGGGAAGTCAGGTCGCACCCGCCGCGGCAACCGGTCGCTCAGCAGGCACAACCTGACCGGCTGGCTGTTCTCCACGCCGTTCCTGGTGCTGTTCGGCGTCTTCATGCTCTTCCCGATCGTCGCCACGCTCCTGATGAGCTTCACCGACTTCGGTGCCCGGAACGTCACCCGCCCGCTGGAGGCGGAGTTCGTCGGCCTGGACAACTACACACAGCTGTTCCAGGACGACAAGTTCCTCAAGGCCCTGTTCAACACCGGCTACTTCGTGGTCGTCGGCGTACCCGCGACCATCCTCCTCGGTCTGCTCGCGGCGATCCTGCTGAACAACGGCATCGACCGGGCCCGCACCCTGTTCCGGGTCGGCTTCTACGCACCGGTCGTCACGACCATCGTCGCCGTGGCCGTCGTCTGGCGCTTCGTGCTCGACCCCTCCGACGGGCTGATCGCCTCGCTCGCCTCCGAAGTGGGCCTGACCGCACCGGACTTCCTCGGCTCGGAGACCTGGGCGATGCCGTCCCTGATCGCCATGGCCGTGTGGCGCAACCTCGGCACCGTGATGGTGCTGTGCATCGCGGGACTCCAGGCGATCCCCGCCGAGGTCCGCGAGGCGGCCCGCCTCGACGGCGCCGGTGTCTGGCAGGAGCTGCGCGGCATCACCGTCCCGCTGCTGCGGCCCACCCTGCTGTACGCCACGGTCATCACCACCATCGGCTACCTCAACGTCTTCGAGGAGCCCTTCGTGATGACGCAGGGCGGGCCCTCCGACTCCACGCTGACCGTGTCGCTCGACATGTACCGCGAGGGCTTCAACTTCTTCCACATGGGCTATGCCAGCGCCATGGCGTACGTCCTGTTCGTCGTGATCATGGGCATCACGGTGCTCCAGCTCCGACTGCTGAAGGACAACACCCGATGACCGCCAAGACGGACGAGACCACCGAGACGGCCAAGACAGCCGGGACGGCCGGGACGGCCGCCAATGCCCGGGCTCCCCGCCGTACCGGACGGGCGCGCACCCCTCTGCTGTACGTGATCGCCTCGGTCGCCCTGCTGGTGATGGCCGCCCCGTTCCTGTGGATGGCGCTGTCCGCGTTCAAGACGAAGCAGGACCTCACGGCGAGCCCGCCCGTGTGGATCCCCTCCCGCTGGACGCTGGACAACTTCACGTCCCTGCTCGACCAGCTCGACATGCCGCAGTACTTCCTGAACTCGCTGATCGTCGCCGTCCTGGTGACCGTCAGCAACCTGCTGTTCTGCTCCATGCTCGGCTACGCCCTGGCCAAGCTCGACTTCACCGGGCGCTCCAAGGTCTTCGCGGTCGTGCTCGCCGCCCTGATGGTCCCCGGCAACCTCATGATCCTGCCGCTGTACGTGCTGATGAACGGCCTCGGCCTCATCGACACGTACGCCGGACTGGTGCTGCCCTTCGCGGCGGGCGCGTTCGGGGTGTTCCTGATGCGGCAGTTCACGCTGTCCGTGCCCGACGAACTGCTGGAGGCGGCCCGCCTCGACGGCGCGGGGGAGTGGTACATCTTCTGGCGGATCGTGATCCCGCTGGTCAAGCCCGCCCTCGCGACGCTGACGATCTTCACCTTCCTCGGTTCCTGGAACAACTTCATCTGGCCCCTGATCGCCACCAACGACCCGGACAAGTACACGCTGCCCGTGGCGCTCGCGACCTTCGCCAACGATCCCAACCGCACGGTGGGCGGCGGCAACGGCATGCTGATGGCCGGCTCCCTCCTCGTCGTACTGCCGGTCCTGGCCGTCTTCGCCGTCCTGCAACGGCACTTCACCCAGGGGATCGCCACCGCGGGACTGAAGTAGCCCCACCGGGCTCCCTTCCCCGGCCGCCACCGGTCCCGGCCCCACTGCTCCGGGCCTCCCGCACCGCCGACCCCCGGGCCGGGTCGCCATGCCACCACCCCCACACCAGAAAGACAGAAACGGACGATGACGCACTCGACCACCCCCTTCCCCGACGGCTTCCTGTGGGGCGCCTCCACCGCCGCCCACCAGATCGAGGGCAACAACGTCAACAGCGACTGGTGGCGCAAGGAGCACGATCCGGCGGCCGGGATCGCCGAGCCCAGCCTGGACGCCTGCGACAGTTACCACCGCTGGGAGCAGGACATGGACCTGCTCGCCGAACTGGGCTTCACCGACTACCGGTTCAGCATCGAGTGGGCCCGCATCGAGCCGGTCCGCGGCACCTTCTCGCGCGCCGAGATCGCCCACTACCGCCGGATGGTCGAGGGCGCCCTCGACCGCGGACTGCGGCCCATGGTCACCCTCCACCACTTCACCGTCCCGCAGTGGTTCGAGGACTTCGGCGGCTGGACCGCCGACGGCGCCGTCGAACTCTTCGCGCGGTACGTCGAGGAGTGCGCGCCCGTCATCGCCGACGGCGTCCGGCACGTGTGCACCATCAACGAGCCGAACATGATCGCCGTCATGGCGGGCCTCGCGAAGACCGGCGATCAGGGCTTCCCGCCCGCAGGCCTGCCCACCCCGGACGAGAAGACCACCCGCGCGGTCGTCGCGGCCCACCACGCGGCCGTCAAGGTCATCCGTGCCGGTCACCCCGACATCCAGGTCGGCTGGACCATCGCCAACCAGGTCTACCAGGCCCTCCCCGGCGCCGAGCAGGTCACCGCCGACTACCGTCACCCCCGCGAGGACGTCTTCATCGAGGCCGCCCGCGGCGACGACTGGATCGGCGTGCAGTCCTACACCCGTACCAAGATCGCCGAGACCGGTCCCGTACCGGCGCCCGACGACGTCGAACGCACCCTCACGCAGTGGGAGTACTACCCGGTCGCCGTCGGTCACGCCCTGCGCCACACCGCCGAGGTCATCGGCGACGGCACGGCCCTGATCGTCACCGAGAACGGCATCGCGGCCTCGGACGACAGCCGTCGCGTCGACTACTACACCGGCGCCCTCGGCGAGGTCGCCGCCGCGATCGAGGACGGCCTGAACGTCCAGGGCTACCTTGCGTGGAGCGCCCTGGACAACTACGAATGGGGCTCCTTCAAGCCGACCTTCGGGCTCATCGCCGTGGACCCGGACACCTTCGAGCGCACGGCGAAGCCGTCCGCCGTGTGGCTCGGCAGTCTCGGCCGGGACCGGGCTCTGCCGCGCACCGCCGCCTGACCGCACCCCCAGACCGGGAGCCGGCCGGCACCTGACACCGGCCGGCTCCCGCCCCACCCCCGCGCCGACGCCCCACGCACGGACACGCACCACGGACACGCACCCTTCCGCCTGCCTGCTCACCGCAGAGGAGCCAGAGCCGCATGAACCGTCGTAGTTTCCTGACCGCCGCAGCCACCACCGCCGCCGCCACCTGCGCCACGTCCCTCACCGGGACGGCCACCGCCGCCCCGGCCGTCCGGACCGACACGGAACGCCGCCTGCTGCGCGACTGGTTCGTGGCGACCCACCGTTCGATGGAGGCCATGACGACCGAACTCGGCCTGGCCGCGGACAAGACAGACGTCAGCGGCAGCGGTACGCCGGTGCCGTCCGCGCAGACCTCACCGACCAACATCGGCTGCGGACTGTGGTCCACCGTCGCGGCCGCCGGACTCGGAGTCATCTCCGGCGCCACCATGCGTCGCCGGCTGACGCGCACGGTCGCCGCCGTGGAACGCCTGGAGCGCGCCCACGGTTTCTGGTTCAACTGGTACGACGCGCACGACGGTTCACTGCTGACGGCCTGGCCGGAGACCGGCGACCCGGTACGGCCGTTCCTGTCCAGCGTCGACAACGCGTGGCTGGTGACAGGACTGCGTATCGCCGCGGACGCCGCCCCGGAACTGCGCCCCCGGGTCGCCGCCCTCCTCGCCGACGCCGACTGGTCGTACTACTACACCCCGTACGACCCGGCGGACCCGGTCGCGGGCCCCGGGCAGCTGCGGGGCGGCTTCTGGCCGGACAGGCCCGGCAAGGGCGAACCCACGGGCCACCACTACGGCGCCCTCAACACCGAGCCCCGTATGGCCAGTTACCTCGGCATCGCCGACGGCTCACTGCCCGGCGAGCACTACTGGCACCTGCTGCGCACCATGCTGCCCGGCATGGGCCAGGAGCAGGAACCGCAGGGCGAGTACATCGAGATCGACGGCGTGCGCGTCTGGGAGGGCCACTACACCTACCGCGGCCGGAAGCTCGTCCCCACCTGGGGCGGTTCCATGTTCGAGGCGTTGATGGTCCCGCTGTTCGTGCCCGAGTCCGAGTGGTCGCCCCGCTCCTGGGGCACCACCCACCGGCGTTACGTCCGCAGCCAGATCGAACACGGCCTGGTCGAGGAGGACTTGGGCTACTGGGGATTCTCCCCGGCCTCCATCCCCGCAGGGGGCTATCGGGAGTACGGCGTCGACGCCATCGGTATGCAGGAGGACGGCTACAACTCCCTGGGCGTCGTCACCCCGCACGCCTCCTTCCTCGCCCTGCCCCAGGCCCCGAAGGAGGCGCTCGCCAACCTCCGCGGCCTGGACCGCGCCTTCGGTGCCTACGACGACCGCTACGGCTTCCGTGACTCGGTCGACGTGACGACCGGCCGCGTGAGCGACCATGTACTCGCCCTGGACCAGGGCATGATCACCGCGGCCATCGCCCAGCACCTGCGCCCCGGCCTGCTCCAGACGCCGTTCCGCACGAAGGGCTTCGGCTCCAGGGTGCGCCCGCTGCTGGCGAAGGAGCGGTTCTCGATCTAGGGGGCCAGTCCCTCCGCAGCCCGTCCTCCTGAGGGCGGTCCTCCCGGGGGCCGCCCTCAGCCGTTGGCGGTCAGGAAACCGCGGATGTACCCGGCCACGGTGTCCAGGTGGCTTTCGAGCAGGAAATGGCCGCCTCCGGGGACGAGGTGGATCTCCGCGTCCGGCAGGTCCCTCGCGAAGGCGCGCGCTCCGTCCGGGCCGAAGATCTCGTCGCCCGCGCCCCAGACGGCGAGGAGCGGCACCCGGCGCTCCCGGAAGTAGGCGTGCACCTGGGGATACAGGGGCGGATTGCTCGCGTAGTCGTGGAACAGGGAGAGCTGTACGAGGTCGTTGCCCGGCCGGTTGACCTCACGGTGGTCGGCGGCCCAGGTGTCGGGGTCGACCAGTTCGGGCCGGTCCACTCCGTGCAGGTACTGCCATCGGATGGCTTCGAGCGAGAGGGCGGCGCGGACGCCGGGCTCGGTCTCGGGACCCGGATTCTCGCAGTACGCCCACACTGGCTTCCAGAAATCCGGTACGAAGCCGTCCTCGTAGGCGTTGCCGTTCTGCGTGATCACGGCGGTGATCGCATCCGGATTGCGCAGGGCCAGCCGCCAGCCGACGGGTGCGCCGTAGTCCTGGACGTACAGGGCGTAGCGCGTGACGCCGAGCTGGGCCAGGAGCGCTTCGGTGACGTCGGTCAGCGCGTCGAAGGTGTAGGTGAACGCGTCCACGGGCGGGGTGTCGGAGTTGCCGAAACCGAGGTGGTCGGGGGCGATGACGTGGAAACGATCGGCCAGCGCCGGAATGAGGTGGCGGAACATGCGCGAACTTGAGGGGAACCCGTGCAGGAGGACGAGCGTGGGTGCCTCGCGGGGCCCTGCCTCTCGGTAGAAGACACGATGTCCCCGCACTGTCGCGTACTGGTGGCGGATCTCGACCATGACTAACCCCTTAAGTGCCTCATGGTGGTTACCTTTCGATGTCCAGTAGAGCGCTGTTGGAGTAACCTGTCAAACGTCTCGATGGAGTTAGTTGGTGAGGTGGGGCCCATGCTGGACGACCAAGCACTGATGCAGGCGCTGAACAGCACCCCTGTCGTGGACGGCGGACGCCAGGACCTGTGGAGTGACGACCACGAGGTGGACAGGTGGGCGCGGGAGCACGGGGGTCTCGGCGGCGACGAGGAGCGCCGGTGGCTTCGTACCGCCCGCGACGCTCTCCAGGCGGTCACGGCGGGCGAGCCGGCGGAATCCGGTCTGAGCCGAGTCCTCGCAGGCGTCCACAGAGTCCCGCGCCCCAGCACGTCGGGCATCGAATGGGACTTGGAGGCGCCGGCGGAACGAAGACTCGCCGTGGAACTCGTGCTCGCGTGGGCGGAGGTCGGAGAGCGCATGCCCGACCGTCTGCGGCCGTGCGAGAACCCCGAGTGCCGCCTCTTCCTCCTGGACCGCAGCCGTGCCAACACCGCGCGGTGGTGCTCGATGAAGACCTGCGGAAACCGGCTCAAGGCCCGTCGCCATCAGGCCCGCGTACGGGAGACACCGGAAGCCCGGTAGCGCCCGGTGCGCCACTACTGGAGCTGCCGGGCGCGGCCCGTCATGTCAGAGGCGGCTGCTAGGACGTGATGGTGACTCGGACGTCTTCCTTACTGCCGTCGCACTGAACGCATCGCGGAATTCATCGGCGTGGCCCACAGCACCAACGGTGCCTGGCCGCACGACTCCGCCCGGATCGCCTCTGTGCACCACCGAAGGCACGACTTGGCTGCTCGGCCTCTCGCCCACCGGTGCCCGCCCCCTCGCGAGTTCGGCAGCGGTCGACGAGCGCCTGCACGGCTCGGCGAGCGGCGTGCTCCTCACTCTCCACGGCCGTCTCCCCCCGGACGGCCTGCGCACGGACGGCGACCGCGCCGTCCTGCAGCGATTCCTCGACCGGCCGTCACTGGACTGAGCCGCCCGCGCTACTGGTCCGCCGAACCCTGCTTCGCACGTTCCGCCCACACCCGGGCGGCCTGCAGATCCGCGTCCTCCTGCGAGGTGCCCGCCTTCACCAGGATGATCCCGCGCGACCCGTCCGGGAACGTCACCTTTCGCATCGCTGTGCCCAATGGGCCCCCTGGTGTCGGTTCCTCCGGCATGGCGGCTCCTCTCGATGGCGAAACCCCCAGGCTAGCCGGGTCACCACGGCAATCGGGACAACCGAGCCAGGAGCGAAGGAAAGTGGGCAACGGTTGTTCCCGGCACGAGAGGTGAGGAGGGTTCAGCCGGAAGCCGCTGCCGGCGCACGGGCCTTGGCCCGGTCACGGCCCCCGAGGGCCGGTCACGGCCCCCGAGGGGAGGGTCAGGCACGGGGCCCGTCGCCCGTCGGCAGGGTCAGGCCGTCCCGGATCAGGGCGTCCGCCGTCGCCACGATCGTCTCCGTGACGTCCCTCGGCCGCCAGTCCAGGACCGAACGGGCCTTCTCGTTGCTGATGACGGGGATCCGGCCCCGCAGGGTCGCGGCGTCCCGCAGCGCCGGATCGGTCTTCGCCCCCTCGATTACCTGCTCGACGGTCAGCTCCGCGGCGGGCAGCAGACCGGCCGCGGCGGGGAAGTGCCGGCGCAGGATCCCCGCCATGTCGAAGAAGCTGACCGACGACCCACTGACGGCGATGAAGCGTTCTCCCGCCGCCTTCGGGTGCAGCATCGCGCGCAGATGCAGATCCACGACGTCCCGTACGTCCACGACGCCGAAGTACATGATCGGTACCACCGGCATCCGCCCGGTCAGCATGCCCTTGACCAGGCCGACGGAGCCGGAGGGCCGGTCGCCCAGCGGGGGCCCGAAGATACCCGTGGGATTGATGACCGTCAGTTCGATGTCGCCGTGGGTGTGGACGTGGTCCCAGGCCGCACGCTCGGCGAGCACCTTCGACCTGTGGTAGGCGGGCAGGCCCTCGGTGTCGGGATCGGTCCAGTCCGTCTCCGAGTAGTGGTCGCCGGGCTTCGCCGTGTACCCGACCGCGGCGTAGGAGGACGTCATCACGACCCGCGGCACACCGGCCTCCCGGGCCGCCGCGATGACACGCAGCGCGCCCTCGCGGGCGGGCCGCACGAGTTCGTCCTCCGTCTCCGGCGGCCTGACCGGAAAGGGCGACGCGTGGTGCAGTACGTGGCCGACCCCGTCCAGGGCCGCTCCCCAGCCGCCGTCCGAGCCGAGGTCCGCGACGGCGAACTCCAGCCGGCCCGCCGGATCGACCCCGGCCCGGCGCAGTGCCGCCAGCACCCCGGCCTCCTGCCCGGAGGCCCGAACCGTCACACGGGTCCGGTACCCCTCCCGCAGCAGGCGGGCCACCGAGTGGCTGCCGACGAGTCCCGTACCGCCCGTGACGAGTACTGTGCCGAGGTCCCGGGGGACGGCATTGCGGTCTTCTGCGCTCATGTTCCTCAGTCCTTCAGTTCTTCGGACGGTTCTTCAGAATCGGAATCGGTCCATCACGTGCAGGACCTCCTCGGTGGCCTGCTTCTCGGCGGTGGTGTCCCCGCGGACCCGGGCGTCCCAGAGGTCCGCCTTGCGCCGCAGATACGTCAGGCGCAGCCGAAGCTGTTCGATGTCGGCGGCCAGCACCTCCGCCTGCCCGGCGAACAGGTCCCGCTGTTCGGCCGCCGCGGAGTCCCCCCGGGCGAGCAGGTCCAGATAGCGCCGCATCCCGCTGACCGTCATCCCGGCCGAGCGCAGACAGGACAGCGCCTCGACGCGATCCGCGGTCGCGGGCCCGTACCGGCGATGGCCGCTGGACTCGTCGCGGGCGACCTCGCCCAGCAGGCCGATCTTCTCGTAGTAGCGGAGCGTGGACTCGGCGAAACCCGAGCGTCGCGCCATCTCCTGAATGGTCAGATCCGCTGTTTGCCGTCCGGTCGCTGACATGCGAACAGCCTCCGATACTTGAAGCGCTCGAAGTCAACTCGACATGCCGGTGATGCGGCTCTCATGCCCGGGGCTCCGAGCCGGAGGGACAAATACCTAGAAGTCCGTTGAACCCGGAGTGCCCCGCACACGTACGGTCATCTGAGGGCTGAGACCTGCGCTCCGCGGTCCACGTCTCCCTCGATCTGTCAGATTCCGTCTCGTTCCGTCTGGTCAGTTCTGATCAGTGATGACATTTTTGAGGAGTATCGATGACCACTGCGCGCCTCGACGACTGGCTGACGACGCGCCAGCCCCTCGTTCTGGGCCTGTTCCGTATGGTTCTTGGTCTGCTGTTCACCACCGAGGGCGCCGCCACGGTCTTCGGGGTGCTGGACCGCAAGGCCAGTGAGGCGGGCGACTGGCCCTTCTGGTACGCCGGAGTGATCGAGCTGGTGTGCGGCGCCCTCGTTCTCCTCGGGGTCGCCACCCGTGGCGCGGCGTTCCTCAGCTCGGGGATCATGGCCTTCGCGTACTTCACGGAGCACCAGCAGGACGGCCTCTTCCCCCTGCAGAACGGCGGACTGGCCCCGGTGCTCTTCTGCTGGGGATTCCTGCTCATCGTGTTCTTCGGCCCGGGCGCCTTCTCCCTCGCCGCGCTGACCCGCCGCGAGAGCGGCGCGCGCCCTGTCACCGGTCCGGTGGCCGAACAGTCCCGCTGACCGCGCTGCGTACACGATCACGCGGCCGGCCTCACGCCGGCCGCGTGATCACGCCCGTCCGTGCCCTCCGGGCCGCACCCGCCCGCCCGGAGGTGCCCACGTCAACCGCCCCGCGTCAACTTCCCGCGTCAGCCACCCATTTCAGGCCGCCTCCAACGCCCCCGCACCGAGCCCCAGTTCAGCCTCCGCGACGGTCCTGGCCAAGTGGTCGATCGGAGCCCCGCGCCGGCCGGCGCTGGTGTTGATGTAGGCGCTGGCCCCGTCGATCGCCACCAGGATCCGCACGGCCGCCGCCCGTGGGTCGGCGCAGGTGAAGTCCCCTGATGCCGTACCGGCGGTGATCGTCTCCTCTATGCGCGTGCACCACAGCAGTTCCTGCGCCACGACGTGGTCACGCAGTCCGGGGCGGTAGCGCGAGAGGTGCCGTGCGTTGAGCCAGAGCCGACTCACGTTGTCGAACTCGGTACTGGACATCAGCGTGAAGAACCGCCGAAGGGCCGCTCGCGGGGAGTCGTCACCGGAGCCGTCCGGCCGCTCGGGCAGCAGTGTGTCCAGGTCGGCCATGGTGGCGGCCGTGAAGGCCTCGGCCACCAGGGTGTCGGCCGCCGGAAAGTAGTGGCCGACGAGTCCGGGCCGGACGCCGAGCTCGTCCGCGACCCTGCGCAGGGTGATGCACTCCAGCCCCTCGACGAGGCCGACCTGCGCGGCGGTGGCGACGATCTCGTGCCGGCGCTCGGCAGGAGCCTTGCGGACCCGCTTCTCCGGACCTCTTGACGTCATGCCGCGAATGTTATTGAGTATGCGACCAATAAGCAATTGGTCATGCGACCAATAAGCGTTGCTGTCCGAATACGGTCGGCCGCGGTCCGAGAACCGCCCCTCGTCGAGCCCCTCACCGGCGGGACGGCCGCACACGCATCGCTGCCAGCAAGCGTCAGCAAGTGTCAGGAAGCGTCAGGAGACGAACGTGGACGACCCCCGCACCGATGCCGGTGAACTCGCCGAGTACGGCTATCAGCAGGAGCTGAAACGGACCCTGTCCGCGTGGGCCGTCTTCGCGATCGGGTTCGCGACGATCTCGCCCGTGGTCGGCATCTACGCCGTCGTCCAGCTCGGCTTCGTCTTCGCGGGCCCCACCTGGATCTGGGCTGTCGTCGTGGCCTTCCTCGGCCAGCTGCTGGTCGCCGTGGTCTACGCCGAGCTGTCCTCCCAGTTCCCGATCACGGGAGGCGTCTACCAATGGGTGCGCAGACTGGGCGGCCCGCGCCTGGGCTGGCTGGTGGGCTGGATCTACCTCGCCGCGGCCGTCGCCTCACTGACCACGGTGGCCTACCTGGGGGCGACCTGGCTGTACATGCTGGCCGGCGACGGCGTTCCGTCGGCCGCCCTCCACGTACTCCTCGGCGTGGTCTTCGTCGCCGTGGCTCTCGGGATCAACCTGCTCGGGGTCAACCCCGTGAAGCACTTCCTGAACGCGGGCATCATCGCCGAGGGTGTCGCCTCCATCGCGGTGAGCCTGATCCTCCTCCTCTTCGTCCGGCACAACGGCTTCGGGATCCTCTTCGAGACCCTCGGCGCACAGGACGTCTCGGGCGGTTCGGTGACGGCCGGCCTGCTGACCTGCCTCGCCGTCGCGGGCTGGGCGTTCCTCGGCTTCGACGCGACCACACAGGTGGCCGAGGAGACCGAGCAGCCCCGCCGCAGCGTCCCGCGCGCCCTGCTGCGTGCCTACCTCTTCGTCGCCTTCACCGTCCTGCTGACCGGCCTCGCCGTGACCCTCGCGCTGCGCCGCCCCGAGGACGCCGTCTCCGGTGCGACCGTCGACCCGGTCTTCGAGGCCGTGACCCAGGGGCTCGGCGGCTGGAGCGAGAAGCCGTTCATCGTCGTCGTCCTGATCGCGTTCTTCGCGTGCGCCATCTCCATCCAGACCTACATCGGCCGCGCCGTCTACGCCTTCGCCCGCGACCGCCAGCTGCCCTTCTCCGCGACCCTCGCGACCATCGGCCCCCGCCAGATCCCGTACGTCTCCCTCATCGCGACCGCCGTCCTCGCCGGGCTCGGCCTGCTGCTGGGGCTGAACGGCAACGCGGCGGCCACCCTGATCGCGTTCGGCTCCGGCGGGTTCTACTTCGTCTTCCTGGCCGTCGCGGTCGTGGCCCTCGTCGCCCGGCTCTCCGGACGCTGGAACCCCGCAGCCGGACAGCTGCGGCTCGGCCGCACCGGGCTCGTCGTCAACGTGCTCGCCGTGCTGTGGCTGCTGTTCGAAGCGGTCAACATCGCCTGGCCGCGCGCGGAGCTCGCCCCCGTCGGCGGCAGCTGGATGCAGGTCTGGGCCGTGATCCTGGTCTTCTCCGCGCTCTTCGTCATCGGCCTCGTGTACGTCGTGGTCGCCAGGCCCCACACCAAGCTGCCCGCCACGAGTCCGGCCGCGGAATCCCGGACCCCGTACGCCTCGACCACAGAGGGCCCGACCACGCAGGAAGAGAAGGCGCACTGATGTCGTCGAAGCCCTCCCCAGCCATCGTCTTCGACCCCGAGGCAGGCCTCGGCACGCGCGAGGTCACCCTGCGCCCCGCCGGTCCGGGCGAGGTCGAGATCGAGGTCCGCGCCGCCGGCGTGTGCCACTCGGACCTGCACATCGTGTCCGGCGACTGGCCCACCGACCGCCCGCTCGTCCTCGGGCACGAGGCCGCGGGCGTTGTCACCGGAGTCGGCCCCGGTGTCACCTCGGTCCGGCCCGGCGACCATGTGGTGCTGTCCTGGTTCGCGCCGTGCCGCCGCTGTCGCAAGTGCGTGGCCGGCCAGGGCTGGCTGTGCACCGGCACCAAGGCCGTCGCCAACACCCTCCCCGACGGCACGACCCCCTTCACCGGTGCCGACGGCGAGGAGATCTGGCCCTACCTGGGGCTCGGCGCCTTCACCGGCCGACTGGTCGTCCCGGAGACGGCCGCGGTGCAGGTGCCCGACGAACTGCCCTTCGCTATCGGCGCGTTGCTCGGCTGCTCCATCACCACCGGTATCGGCGCGGTCGTGAACACCGCCGGAGTACGGCCCGGGGAGTCCGCGGTCGTCATCGGCACCGGTGGAGTCGGGCTCTCCGTGGTGATGGGCCTGTCCCTGGTCGGCGCCGATCCCGTCGTCGCCGTCGACCTCTCTCCCGAACGCCTCGCCGCGGCGAAACGGTTCGGCGCCACCCACACCCTCGACGGGGCGCGCGACGACGTGGCCGCCTGGTGCCAGGACGCACTCGGGGGAGTGGACTACGCCTTCGAGGCGATCGGCAGCCCGAAGGTCGTCGAGACGCTCCCCGCCATGCTCACCTCCGGCGGCGCGGCCGTCCTCGTCGGCATGGCCGCCAGCGGCGCCACCGGCTCGTTCGACCTCTTCGACCTCGCCGACCAGGGAAAACGTATCCTCGGCTGCAACTATGGTTCCAGTGTCGGCGAGCTCGACATCCCGAAGCTGGCCCGCCTCTACCTCGCCGGACGCCTGCCGCTGGACGACCTGGTCGGGAAGGTCCGCCCGCTGGCGGAGGCACCGCTCGCCTTCGACGACCTCCGGTCGAACACCGGAGTGCGGACGATCCTCGAACCATGACCGCACGGCCGGCCCGTACGGTGAGGAGAGAGCCGCACGGCAGCCGACCGGACCGCCGAGCAGCACCCCGACCGGACCACCGCCCGGACCGTCCGGCAGCACCCCGCCCGACCGCAACGCAGCAATCTGGAGTTCGTATGTACGCCGTCACCGACCCGGCCACCGCTGAGGTCGTCGAGACCTACCCGACCGCCACCGACTCCCAGGTCACCGCGGCTGTCGACACCGCTCACACCGCTGCCGCGTGGGGCCGCTCCAGTTCGGTCACCGAGCGGGCCGCGCTGCTGCGCAGGCTCGGCGACCTGCACGCGGAGCACCAGGACGAACTGGCCGCGAGCATCGTCCGCGAAATGGGCAAGCCCCTCGCCGAGGCGGAGGGCGAGGTCGGCTTCTGCACCGAGATCTACCACTACTACGCCGACCACGCCGAGAAGTTCCTCGCCGACGAACCGCTCGACGTCACCTCAGGGCCGGGCAGCGCCGTCATCCGACGCAGCCCGGTGGGCGTGCTGCTCGGCATCATGCCGTGGAACTTCCCCGCCTATCAGGTCGCCCGGTTCGCCGCCCCGAACCTCGCGATCGGCAACACCATCGTGCTCAAGCACGCCCCGCAGTGCCCCGCCACCGCCGCCCTGCTGGAGAAGCTGTTCGCCGAGGCGGGCTTCCCGGCCGGGGCGTACGTCAACGTGTACGCCACCAACGAGCAGATCGCCGACGTGATCGCCGACCCGCGCGTCCAGGGTGTCTCGCTCACCGGCTCGGAGCGGGCCGGTTCCGCCGTCGCCGAGATCGCCGGCCGCCACCTGAAGAAGGTCGTCCTCGAACTCGGCGGCTCCGACCCGTTCGTCGTCCTGTCCACCGACGACCTGGACGCGGTCGTCGACTCCGCCGTCGCCGCGCGCCTCGACAACACCGGTCAGGCCTGCAACGCGGCCAAGCGTTTCGTGGTCGTCGAGGGCCTGTACGAGCAGTTCGTCGAGAAGTTCAGCGCCCGGCTCCTCGCCGGGGAGACGGGCGCGCCCCTGTCGTCCGTGGCCGCCGCCGAGAACCTCGGCCGCCAGGTCGACGCGGCCGTCGCCGAGGGCGCGACCCTGCACAGCACCGGCCGGCGCGAGGGGGCCCACTTCCCGGCGGGGGTCCTCACCGGGCTCACCACCGAGGACACCGCCGCCCGGCAGGAACTGTTCGGGCCGGTCGCCATGGTCTTCCAGGCCGCCGACGAGGACGACGCCGTACGCATCGCCAACGACACCCCGTACGGACTCGGCTCCTACGTCTTCACCACCGACCCGGCCCAGGCGGAGCGCGTCGCGGACCGGATCGAGGCCGGCATGGTCTTCGTCAACGGTGTCGGCGCCGAGGGTGCCGAGCTGCCCTTCGGCGGCATCAAGCGCTCGGGCTTCGGACGCGAACTGGGCCGGCCGGGCATCGAGGAGTTCGTCAACAAGAAGCTGATCCGCACGGTGGAGTAGTGCACCGTCAGCGGTGAACCGTTCCGGGAGGGCGGCGGCGGAGAAGCGTCGCCCTCCCGTCACGCGCCGATCATGTTGTAGCCGCCGTCGGCGATGAGGAAGCCGCCGGTGATGTGGTGCGCGTCCTCCGTGGCCAGGAACAGCGCGGCCCCCGCCAGCTCCTCCGGCCCCGGGATGCGCCCCATCGGAGTCGCCTGGCGCAGCTGCTCCCCGCGCCCGTTCTTCCAGTCCTCCCGGCCCAGCGTCGCGGTCGTCTCGATGAACCCGGGCGCGAAGACGTTGACCCGGACGGCGGGCGCGAAAGCGTGCGCGTACGACTTGGTCAGGCCGATGATCCCGTACTTGGCGGCGGCGTACTGCGGTGCCCGCGCGCTGCCCCGGGCCACCACCGTCGAGCCGATGTTGACGATCGCGCCGCCCCCCTCCTGCTCCAGCATCCGCGCGCCGAACTCGTGCGTGCACAACAGGGTGCCCTTGATGTCGACCGCGAGGACGTGGTCCACGGACTCCTCGGTGAGGTCCCGCCAGGACATCTGCTCGCGGGCCACGTCGCCGACGTTGTTGACCGCCACGTCGAGCCGGCCGAACGCGGCCCACACCTCGTCCGCCATGCGCCGGATCTGGTCGTGCTCGGCTATGTCGGCCTGGACCAGCAGCGCCTTGCGGCCCAGCGCTGTCACCCGCTCGGCGGTGGCCGCCGCGCCCGCACGCGAGGTGCGGTAGTGGATCGCGACGTCGGCACCCTCCTGGGCGGCCCGTACGGCGATCTCGGCACCGAACCCGGTACCGGCGCCGGTGACGAGCACGGTCTTGTCGGTGAAGCGCTGGGAGTTGGTCATGACGGCTCCTTGAGGGGTCGGGACGAGGTCGGAGGGGTGTCGGATCAGGCATCACGGTCTTACGCGTGCGGGCGGGACGGCGGTCAGACGAGGGTCCGGCCACCGTCGGCGTACAGCACCTGTCCGGTGATGAAAGCGGCCTCGGCGGAGGAGAGGAACAGGGTGGGGCCGACCAGATCGGCGGGTCGGCCGAGCCGTCCGGCGGGCACCAGCGCCTCCATCGAGGCACGCATGCCCGGCTTGGCGAGGTAGGTGCGGGTGAGGTCGGTCTCGGTGTAGCCGGGGGCGACCGCGTTGACGGTGACGCCGTGGGGCGCCCATTCCCGGGCCATGACCCGCATGAGCTGGTTGATGCCGCCCTTGGTCGCCGCGTACGGCGCGTGGTCGCGGTGGGCGAGGAGCCCGGAGACGGACGACAGGTAGACGACGCGGCCGTAGCCGCCGGGGACCATGACGTTGCCCACCGCCCGGCCCAGCCAGAAGCCGCTGCTGAGGTTGATGGCGACGATGCGTTCCCAGACCTCGTCGGGCGTCTCCAGGACGGGCCTGCGGTCGTTGGTGCCGACCGCGTGCACGAAGACGTCCAGACCGCCGAGGGCTCCGACGGCGTCCGTGACCGCGTCGTGGCAGGCGTCGGCGGAGGTGAGGTCCACACTCAGGCCGCGCACCGTGCCGCCGGTGCCACCTGAATCGCCGTCACCGCCCGTACTGGCCGTGCGGGTGAGTTCGGCCAGTGGTCCGGCGTCGCGGTCCAGGACGACCACGTCCGCTCCGGCGTCCGCCAGGGCCTCGGTCACGGCGGATCCGATTCCGCCCGCACCGGCCACGAGCGCGCGTGTGCCGGTGAAGTTCCATGTCGTTCTCATGGTCGTCCTCATGCTCCGGACCGTAATCGACCTCGGCGCAATGTGTCCACACTTGACGCTACTCTTGACGTGAATACCGGAACCATGGAGGCTGAGTGTCGACAGTTACGAGGAGGTCAGATGAAACTGGTGACGTTCGACGACGGGCTCGTGGGCCGCCTGGACGGCGACACGGTGATCGAGCTGGACGTTCCGTCGACCCGGGTGTTCTTCGAGAGCGACGGTCAGGTCGCCGAGACCGGGCGGACGTTCCCGCTCGCCGACGTCCGGCTGCGCGCGCCGATCGAGCCCAAGAAGTTCTTCCACACGGCCGGCAACTTCCGCGAGCACCACGAGGACCTGGTACGGGTCGACTGGTCGCACCCGGTCAACAAGGGCATCGTGTTCTTCCAGAACGTGGACGCGATCATCGGCCACGACGAGCCGATCGTGTACCCGGCCAACCTGACCCGGGAGATGGACTACGAACTCGAACTCGCCGTGGTCATCGGCAGGCCCGGCAAGTTCTTCACCGCCGAGCAGGCCGTCGAGCACATCGGCGGCTACCTGGTCTTCAACGACATCACCGCGCGCGACATCCAGCGCAAGGAGATGGAGTCGGGTGTCTTCTCCTTCTCCAAGGCCATCGACACCTTCTGCCCGATCGGCCCCTACATCGTGACCGCGGACGAGATCGACGACCCGCACGACCTCGACATGGAACTGCGCGTCAACGGCGACGTACGGCAGAAGTCGAACACCGCCCGTATGTCGGTGTCGATTCCTCAACTGGTCGCCTACCACTCCCCGCAGACCTACAGCGCGGGCGACATCATCACCACCGGCACCATCGCCGGTGTCGCGGCGAGCACCGAGGACCCCTTCGCCAACTACCTCAAGCCCGGTGACGTCGTCGAGGCCGAGATCGAGAAGCTCGGCGTACTGCGCAACCGAGTCGTCTCCTGGCAGGACGCGCACGGCACACCCGAACCGCCCGCCGAACAGTGGGTGTAGAGGCATGCGGATCGTCAATCTCGCCGGCCGCCTGGCCCTGTTGACCGGCGACGGCGCCGTGGACGTGTCCCACGGCGGTTTCGACGCCGACCCGGACGCGGTCTTCGGCCAGTGGGAGGCTCTGCTGCGCTGGTCCGCCGCCGTCGACCCGGCGACGGCCGTCCCGTACAAGGACTCCGACCTGCGCGCGCCCGTCCCCGAGCCGCGCCAGATCTTCGCCGTCGCCCTCAACTACCGCCCGCACACCACGGAGGCGGGTCACGAGGAGCCGGCCGAGCCGCTGGTCTTCACCAAGTTCCCCAGCTGCCTCGCCGGCCCCTACGACACCATCGACCTGCCGCCCGGTCATGTCGACTGGGAACTGGAGATGGTCGCCGTCATCGGCCGCGACGCCTACCGGGTGCCGGAGGAGGACGGCTGGGGACCGGTCGTCGCGCTCACCGTGGGACAGGATCTGTCCGAACGGACCGTCCAGCTCGCGGGCCGCCCGGCCCAGTTCTCGCTCGGCAAGTCCTTCCCCGGGTTCGGCCCCGTGGGGCCCGCCCTGGTCAGTGTCGACGAACCGGCCGACCGCGACGACCTGGAACTGACCTGTGAACTCAACGGGGAGACCGTCCAGCACGACCGCACCTCGAACATGATCTTCCCGGTGCCGCGGCTCGTCGCCCACCTCAGCGCGATCTGCCCGCTGCGCCCCGGCGACCTGATCTTCACCGGCACCCCCGCGGGAGTCGGCAACCGCCGCACCCCCCAGCGCTTCATAGGGACCGGTGACACCCTCGTCAGCAGGATCGGAGACCTGGGCGAGATGCGGCACACCTTCAGGAGCGCACGATGAGCGACGACAGGACGAGTGTCAGGACCGGCGACAGGAGCAGCGGCAGGACCGTCTTCACCGGAGTCCGGGTCTTCGACGGGACGGGACGGGATCCCTTCCCCGCCGAGGTCCTGGTCGAGGGCGGGCGCATCACCGCCGTCGCCGCCCGGATCCCGGCCACCGGCCTGTCCGGGGCCCGGGTCGTGGACGGCGGAGGCGGCACCCTGATCCCCGGCCTGGTCGACTCCCACACCCACCTCGGCTTCGGATCCACCGTCGAGCACCGGTCCCGCCGCCGGGACGAGCCCGACGAGGAGAAGGCCCTGCTGGTGGCCCACGCGGGCCGTGTCCTGCTGGACCAGGGCTTCACCAGCGCCTACTCCGGGGGCAACCGCCTGCCCCGTACCGAGACGGCCGCCCGCAAGGCGTTCGACGAGGGATGGATGCCGGGCCCGCGCTTCAAGGCGGCCTCCTGGGAGGGCACCGCGGGCATGGTCGAACCGGGGGTGTACGACTTCCCGGGCATCGACGGCCGGGCCTCCGACCCCGGGTCGGTGAGCCGTTTCGTCGGTGAGATGGCGGACCTGGGTGTCGACATCGTCAAGCTGTCGCTGTCGGGCGAGAGCGCGGTGGTGCAGGGCACCTCACGGATCGTGCAGTTCACCGAGGAGGAGGTCGCGGCGGCAGCGGCGGTGGCCCGTGAACGCGGCGTCTGGCTGACGGCCCACGCCCACGCCGCCGAGTCGATCAAGATGGCCGTACGCCATGGCATCCGCGCGGTCTACCACTGCACCTTCGCCGACGAGGAGGCCCTCGACCTGCTGGAGGCCGCGCGCGACCGGCTGTTCGTGGCGCCGACCCCCGGCATCATCTACGCCAACCTGCACGAGGCCGACAGCGAGCCCGAGCCCGGCATGGAGGTCGAGGCCACCCAGAAGGCGGTCCGCGAGGTCGTCCCCGAACTCGTCCGGCGCGGCATCCGTGTCGTCCCGGGCGGTGACTACGGCTTCGCCTGGAACCCGGTCGGCCGCAACGCCCGCGACCTGGAACTGTTCGTCGACTGGTTCGGCTTCACCCCGGCCGAGGCCCTGCGCGCCGCCACCGGGTACGGCGGCCAGGTGATGGGCATGGGCGACGAACTGGGCCTGATCCGGGAGGGCTTCCTCGCCGACCTGGTCCTCGTCGACGGCGACCCGCTGGACGACATCAGCATTCTCCAGGACCGCGACCGACTCGTGGCGATCATGAAGAACGGCTCGCTGCACAAGGCACCGGCGTGACCGGCCCCGGCATGAGCGGCCCTCGCGGGAACAGCCTCCCCGCGAACGGTCCCGGACCGAACGGGACCGCAGCGGGCGGCCCGCGAGTACGGGCCGGGGGCGCCGGCGCTCCCAGGGCGCGCACCGGTGCCGGGCGGCTGGTGGGGGAGTGGGACGGCCCGGTCGGCGTGTTCCGAGGCATCCCCTTCGCCGAACCCCCGGTCGGCGACCTGCGCTGGCGGCCACCCCGGCCCGCCGCCCGCTGGGACGGCGAACGCAGGGCCGAGCGGTTCGGTCCGGCACCGCTGCAGCCGCAGCCACCGAGCGACTCGGTCATGTACCGGACCAACTTCGCCGACCGGCGCGCGCTGGTGATGAGCGAGGACTGCCTGTACCTCAACGTGTGGACACCCGATCCCGCCCCGGGCGCGGGCCTGCCCGTCATGGTCTGGATCCACGGCGGCGGCAACCGCTACGGACACGGCTCCCAGGACATCCACGACGGCCGCGCCCTGGCCACCCGCGGCCTGGTGGTGGTCACCCTCAACCACCGGCTCGGCGCCCTCGGTTTCCTCGCCCACCCCGGCCTGGCCGCCGAGGACGACCTCGACGCCTCCGGCAACTACGGTCTCCTCGACATCGCCGCCGCCCTCACCTGGGTCCGGGCCCACATCGCGGCCTTCGGCGGCGACCCCGACCGGGTCACCCTCGCGGGCAACTCCGCGGGCGCCGCCCACATCTGCCACCTGATGGCCGCACCGGCGGCCCGTCCCCACTTCAGGGCGGCCCTCGGCCAGAGCGCCTCGGGTGTGGGCCGGGCGGAGGGCCCGCTGCCCGGCCAGGCCGAGGCACAGAAGCGAGGGCTGGCCTACGCGGAGGAGTTCGGCGGCCGGGACGTCGAGACGCTGCGCAGGATCTCCGGCGTCGAACTGATCGTGCGGGGCCACTTCGGGCCCGTCGTCGACGGCAGGATCCTCACCGAACCGACCGACGCCGTCTTCGACACCGGCCGCCAGCACCGCGTCCCGCTGCTGGTGGGAACCAACCGCGACGAGGGCACGGTGTACGCCGCCTCCGCAGCCCCTGGTGCAGCCCTCGATGTCGACAGCGCCGAGGCCGTGGGCGACGCCCGGTTCGTGGGACCCGTCTGGCAGTGGGCGCGATCGCACGCCGCCACGGGGACGCCGACCTGGCTCTACCGGTTCGACCGGCGGCCCCCGCTGCCGCCTGGCCCGGCCGACGCGCCCGACCGGCCCGACCTGGGCGTCTACCACACCGCTGAACTCCCGTACGTACTCGACAATCTCGACCGGCGGCCCGGCTGGCCCTGGGAGGACACCGACCGGCGACTGGCCGCGCTGATGGCCGACACCTGGGCGCGGTTCGTCGCCACGGGCGATCCGGGCGGTCCGGGTCTGCCGCCCTGGCCGCGGTTCACCGGACCCGACACCTCACCGGCCATGTTCTTCGGCGACACCGTGCGCCAGGACGTCCTGCGCCGGCCGGCGCCGCCCGCGTGACGGTCCGTCACTCACCGGACGGACCTGGAGACTTCAGAAGGGAACGGCCCGTGGCTCGACTCCCGGGTACCGACGGAGCCGGTGACATCGCGGAGCGCATCCGCGAGCGGCGCGGCGGCACACTGCGCCCCCTCGACCGGATGCTGCTGCACAGTCCGCAGGTGGCGGACGGCTGGAACAGCCTGCTGGGCGCGGTCCGGCAACGTATGACCCTGCCCGCCGACATCCGCGAACTCGTCGTTCTGCGCATCGCCGTACTCAACCGGGCCCCCTATGAATGGGCCGCCCACGAAGGCGAGGCGCGCGCCGCCGGGCTCGACGACCGGCACCTCGACGCGCTCCGCGCCGAGGACGCCGCCACCCGTCCCGAACTCGACGAACGCCAACGCCGGGTCGTCGCCTACACCGACGCCATGACCCGGGACGTGCACGTCCCCGCAGACGTCTTCGACGCCCTGCGCGCGCACTTCGGCCCGGCCGAGCTGGTCGAACTGACCGTCACGGCAGCCGCGTACAGCATGGTCTCCCGTTTTCTGGTCGCGCTGGAGGTGGAACTGCCGGTCGGCACCGGCGGATGACCGCCACCACCGCCCTTCCCCCACTCCCTTTCGCATGTCGTTCTCAGGAGGACAACGTGACCGTTCCCCGCCCCGGGTCCACGGCAGAGCCCGGTACCGGCCGGCTGCACGGCAAGGTCGCCCTGGTCACCGGCGCCGGTGCCGGCATCGGCCAGGGATGTGCGCTGCTCTTCGCCGAGCAGGGTGCCACCGTGGTCGGCTGCGACGTGGATCCGGCCGCCGCCGAGCGCACCCGCAAGCTCGCCGCCGACCGCGGTCTCGCCGTCGAGGTGCTCGCCTCTCTGGACATGACCGACCCGGCCGACGCCCGGCGGTTCGCCGACGAGGTGTTCGCACTGCACGGCCGGGTGGACGCCCTGGTCACCGCCGGTGCCATCGCCCCGCACATGGCCACCGCGGCCGAGATGGACTTCGACACGCAGTGGACCCCGACCATGCGGGGCGAGGTCGACGTCGTCTTCCTGCCGGTGCAGGCCGCCTGGCCGCACCTGGAGGCGTCCGGGGGCGGTTCGATCGTCAACTTCGCCTCGGTCAACGCCTTCCGGGGCAGCGGCACCTTCGGGATGGTCGCACACTGTGCGGGCAAGGCCGCCGTACTCGGACTGACCCGTCAACTGGCAGTGGAGGGCGGGCCCTTGGGCATCCGAGCCAACACCATCTCGCCGGGCATGGTCCGCACCCCCGCCACCGAGTCGGCGGGCGCCCACGAGGGCGCGGCCCAGGAGGCACTCCTCGCCCGCATCCCGCTGGGCCGGGTCGGCAGGCCCGAGGACATCGCCTGGTGCGCGGTCTATCTGCTCTCCGACGAGTCGACCTGGGTGACGGGCGGGAACTTCCCCGTGGACGGCGGAGTGCTCGCCAAGTGAGGGGCCGGGCAGGTCAGTCGGCCGAGCGGCGCTTGCGGGTGGCCTTGCCGCTGCCGGGGGTGTCCTGCTCGATCTGCTCCTCCACGGCCCGCAGCGCCCGCACGGTCGCACCGGCGATCAGCGCCGAGGCGAGCTCCCCGTCCCGTTCCTCACAGGCCTGGATGAGCCGTTCCTGGTCGTCCACGCTGTAGGCCAGCCGGCCGGGGCGGGTCAGGCTCAGGTGCCGCAGCATCAGGGTCCGCAGGGCGAGCGAGTCCAGGATCTGCTTGAGGGTGGTGTTGCCGACGATCTCGGTCATCCGCTCCTGGAGCAGGACATGACTCCAGAAGTACGCGTCCACGTCGGCGGCGTCGGCGAGTTCGCGCATCGCCTCCACCCGGGTGCGCAACTCGGTCAGTTCGGTGTCGGTGGCCCGTTGGACCAGCAGGCCCGCCAGCATCGACAGCAGCTGCCGGCGTACCTGGTAGATGTCCTTGATGTCCGTGAGGGAGGGGGCGGCCACGCGGGGGCGGCGCCTCGCCTTCATCTCGACCAGGCCCTCCTGTTCGAGGAGCATCAGCGCCTCGCGCACCGGGGTGCGGCTGGTGTCGAAGCGGCGGGACAGCTCGACGCTGTTGAGGTCCTGACCCGGCTGCAGCCGGCCCTCGATGATGCCCGCGCCGACCCACTCGGCGATCTGCGCCACCAGCGGTTCCCGTCGGTCCCGTAGCCGCAGCAGCCGCTCCAGCACCAGGTGCGTGTCCTGATCCGACATGCGCCGTGTCCCCCTGTTTCGGGTCCAGAGATCTCAGTCGGGAGATCTCAAAGGTGGCTCAACGGTGTCGACACTACCGCATACGGAGATCACTTCCGGCGGCGATCAGGTACCCCCTGTCGACACCTGCACGGAAAAACAGTCGAACCGTACGAATCCTATGGGAGGAAAAGAGTGGAGAACGACAGCAGGACTCCATCACCCGCCTCGGCCCTCAGCAGACGGGCCGTGGTCGGCGGCGCCACCGTCCTGGCCGCGCTGACGGCGACCGGCGCCGGAGCGGGAACCGCCCGTGCCGCGTCCGGCACCGCCGACGGCACATCCGGCGGCGGTCCTCCGTGGGAGCCGGTTCCGGTGCCCGCCCAGCGGCCCGTCACCGAGTACCAGGTGCCCGTCGCGGGCGGCGGCGGTCTGTGGTGCTGGGACACCGGCGGGAGCGGTGAACCGGTCGTGCTGCTGCACCCCGGTTCGGGCAGCGGGGAGAGCTGGCCGTACCAGCAGCCCGTCCTCGCCGCGGCCGGTTACCGCGTCATCGGCTACTCGCGGCGGGGTGCGTACCGCTCCGTGGCGGGCACCAAGGCGGAGGCCGACACCGCGTCCGGGGACCTCGACACGCTCGCCGGCCATCTCGGGCTCGACCGCTTCCACCTCTCCGGTGCGGCCGCCGGGGGCCCTGTGGCCATCGACTACGCGCTCTCGCACGAGGACCGGCTGCTCAGCCTCACCGTCTCCGGCAGCATCATGGGCGTGCAGGACGCCGAGTACCTGGAGCTGACCGAGGGGCTGCAGCCGGACCCGTTCGGGGACCTGCCCGTGGCCGTCAAGGAACTCGGGCCCTCCTACCGGGGCAGAGACCTCGACGGGGTGGCGGCCTGGCTGGCCGTCAACGCGCGGGCCCGGACTGCCGACGCCTTCGCGCAGTCCCTCGCGCACACCATCACCTGGGCGGCACTGGGGACACTGACACTGCCCGTCCAGCTGATCACCGGCGACGGCGACCTGTACAGCCCGCCGTCGATCATGCGCCTGAACGCCCGGTATCTGCGCAGGGCGCGGACCCATGTGGTGGACGAGGCCGGCCACAACCCGCACTGGGAACAGCCTGCCGCCTGGAACCGTCTGCTGGTCGCGTTCCTGAAGAAGAACGGCCGACGCCGATAGGAGCGGGGCAACGGACTCCGGCCCCCGGGATGCGGTGACATCCCGGGGGCCGGTTCACGTCCGGGCACGCCCGGTCACATCCGGTTCACGCGACCGTCAGTGTGAGTGCCCCCGTGTAGGAGTGGCCCGCCTCGATGGCGGTGGGTGCGCCGTCGACCGTCAGCGTCACGGTCCTGCCCCGCGGGGCCTTGACGGCGGCGTCGGCGGCCAGGGTCAGCGCGCTCAGGTGGGACGTGCCGGTGACCGTCCACGTGGAGCCGCTGCCCAGGGTCACCACGACACCGTTGTTGACGACCGGGGACACGGTGTTGGTGACCTCGCTGATCTCCCGGTACTCGGCGATGGTGATGGTGGGGACCCGGTGCTTCGTGGTGGTGGCCGAGATGACGCCCTTGAGGGTGGAGCGGGTGAAGTCCAGGACCAGGTTCTGTCCCTGGAGGCTCGCGTTGCCGCCGCCCCGGACGGCGTTGTAGAAGTCGCCGCTCAGGTCGATGTCGGTGAAGGAGGCGGTCGCGTCGGTGGCCTGGGCGCTGGTGGTGACCCACGTCGACGACTTGGCGGGGGAGCCGGTGGGCTCCGTGTAGGTGCCGGTCATCTCGGTCTTCCAGGGCTTGCCGGTGACCGGGACGCTGCTGGGCCGGTCGGTGTCCATCAGCTGGAAGATGACGCCGTTGCCCGGGTTGAGGGTGGCGCCCTCGGAGCCGTCGACGGTGACCTCGGCCGCGACGGCCTTGCACATGAAGGTGGTCCTGCCGGTCCTGACCCGGGTGCCGCCGTCGACGGTGACCGAGCCGGCCGCGTACCAGAGAACCATGAAGCGGCCCGCGTCGATGACGGTCGGGCGGACCGGGAGTTTCCTCAACTCGGCCTTGGTGAGGCCGATTTCCAGTGAGTCGTTCAGTGCCGCCACGGCCTCCTTCGTGCTGTCGCCGTAGTGGGCCGAGGCACCCCAGTGGATGAGGGCGTAGTCACCGACGTCGAAGGTGCAGCCGAGGAAGTGCTCGGTGACACTGCCGATGGCGTAGGAACCGTAACCCTGGCCCTTGGTGTTTCCGATGTGGCTGTTGATCGCGGTGAGGGTGCACTTGCTGCCGCCGTCGACGGACAGGGCGCCCCATTTCTCCGAGGTGATCGAGGAGTTGACGTACGACGCCCGGGTGCTCGCGCCGAGCAGGTTGGTGGTGCGGACGTTGCCCGACAGGCCCAGCATCCACGGCACGGTGATCATGTACCGGGTGTCGCCGGTGCCGGTCTCCGGGTACTCGGCGGGTACGTGGCTGCCGTCGGCGCAGTGGAGTGTGGAGTTCTTGACGACGACGTTGGCGGTGGCGTCGGCGATGACCGCGGTGCGGACCACGCCCTCGTTCTTGATGACGGCCCCGTCCACGACGAGGTTGGTGCCCTCTCCGGTGCCGACGACGGAGGCGCCGTAACCGATGAAGTCGCAGCGGCCGTTGCCGTCGAAGGCGATCTTCGGCCGGGTCAGGGTGTAGGAGCCGCCGCCCGTGACGTACACGCCGTTGAAGGACTCGCCGTCGGACAGCAGGGTGACGTCGCGCGCCGCGGTGTCGGTGACGGTGCCGCCGCGCACGTCGGAAGGAACCGACCTGCCCTCGTCGACACCGCCCGCGTCGACGTAGAGGGCCTGCCGGATCGGGAAGCTGAGGTCGCTGAAGGTGACGTCGTTGGCCACGGCGACGTCCAGGACCACCTTGCCCCGGTAGGTGCCGGGGGCGACGGCGGTGGCCAACCCGCCGTGACCGTCGGTGAGTTCGCTCAGTCTTCCGCCCGTCTCCACGCCGTTGACGGTGAGGGTGAGGCGGTACCCCTCCGGGGCGGCGATGACCCCGCCCTCCTTGATGGTGAGCGTGCTCACCGTGGTGGTCGCGGTGAGTTCCAAGGTCTCCCCGGAGCCGACGGTGAGGGTCCTGCCGCCCTTCGTGACGTGTGCGGCGGTGTGCTTCGTGGAATGTGCCGCGGCCGGGGTGGTCAGCGCGGGGGTGACCGCGAGACCGGCGATCGCCACGAGGAGAGCGCGGGGGCGGGCCCGGTAGGTGACGTCCTGGTCCATCACGGACGCCCCGGCCGGCCGGTCCGCACCTGTGCTGCTTCTGCGTACCACTGTGAACTCCCTTGTCTTCCAGTGCATTCGGGCATGGCCGACCGTCGCCGGCGCCGCGAACGGCGCCGGCGAGGACGGCGGGCGAACCCATGGAGAAGGCCTGCAGGCGAGGTTCGACTGCACGGTACTGTCGACACTTCTGGGCCTACAAGGGGTGCGGTGAAGATACACAGCTAGTTTCTGGCGACACTAGTGTGGTGCTGGGTGGTGTGATCGTGAGTCAGGGAGTGCCCAGGTACTCGGTGGCCTCGACCTCGTTCAGGTGGATGAGGATGTCGTGTGCCTTGCCGAGGCCGATCCTGTACGTCATGGGGTCGGGCCATCCCGCGCCGATGTTGTAGGTGACGCGCGGCTTCGCCAGCCAGGCACGGGCGGCGTTCGGAGCCGTACGCATGTCGAGGATGTAGTCCTCCTGTCGGACCTTGTCCAGGGTGTCCTCGTTGGAGCCGGGCTTCGCGGCACCCACCCGGTAGGTGCGCATCACGTTGTCGTCGGTGCCGAACGCCTTGAAGGCGCCCTGGTGGAAGCTGGAGCCGATGCTGACGTACTCCTTGCCCAACGAGTCGTGCAGGAAGGACCCTTGGGTCTTGGGGTACCGCTCGTCGAACGAGTCGTAGGACACATGGGTGTTGTGCGCCGACAGGAGGATCCTGTCGCCGGTGTGCTTGCGCCACCACGCCACGTTCTCGGCCATCACCTCGTCGCGCATCCTCATCATCTTCGTCACCTCGGCCTCGTCGGTGACGTCGAGGGAGTAACCCTCGGCCATCTGATGGATGGCCCTGGCGTGCTGCACGGCCCACAGGTGCGCCTGCTTGTCGCCGCGCGCCGGACGCCGGTCCCGCAGCAGCTCGTACACCTTCCGGGTCCGCTCGGCCCGCTCCGCGCGCTCGGCGAGCGGCAGTTTGAGGTACGCGTCGCTGTAGGTGCCGGCGTCGGTGGTGGGGGCCAGCCCGCGGTAGAGCTCGGTGACCTGGTCCAGTAGCTGAGGGTGTTCACGGGCCACATGGTCCGTCACCCGCTCGTACGACTCCGGCCCCGCGTAGCCCATGTCATTGCCCATGAACCGCACCGGGTCCTTCGGGTGAGTGCGGTTGTAGTCGCGCATCCACTCGATGAGGTCGATGTAGTCCTGGTTGTTCCAGATCCGGTACGCGCCCTGGAACTCCTCGCGGGCTATGTCCTTCAAGTCGCCCTTGCCGTACAGCACATACTCGTCGACCCGCACGCCGCTGCTCCAGGCCAGCTCCAGTGAGAAGGTCCGGAAGCCCTTCTTCTCGACCAGGTAGCGGAACAGCCGGTGCTTCATCTGGAAGAAGTCCTGCGAACCGTGGGTGGCTTCACCCAGGCCCACCACGTCGGCGTCCCCGACCATGCGTCCCAGCGCGTCCAGATCCCGCAGACCGCCTTCGGGATCGGTGCTCCTCAAAGGGCGGGCACTGCGCTCGATGGCGTCGACCACACTCTCCAGGCTCTGTCCGGAGGCCGCGGACCGGGAGAGTGTGGTCGATGCCGGGACCGGAGCCGGAGTGGGTGAGCCCTTCACCGCGTCCGCGATGGCGGGGGTGGCGACCGCCACGGCGCCGAGGGTGAGGAGGACCGAGGGAATGATTACTGCCTTGCGTCGCGTCATGGCTATAGATTCCCGTGCGCACCGGGGTCGTCACGAACCCATACGCTGCCCACCCCGAGGTACCGCAGGCACTACCCCCGGCCCCCGGCAGGCCCCAGGTACGAGAGCCGGGCCCGGCGTCAACCGGACCCGGCCTCAGGTCACTTCACCTCACATCGCTTCGGGTCACCTCACCTCGGTCACGTGAGAGGCTCCAGCGTGATGTTGCGGAACCGGACCTTGTTCCCGTGGTCCTGCAGTCGGATCGCTCCCGTCGACGGTGTCTCGGCCCGGCCCGAGGCGGTGGGGCTGTCGAGGGTGATGTCGTCGTGCACCTTCCGGCCGTTCCACACCACGGTCAGCCGGGCATCCGCGGTCTTCTTGCCGGTGTCGTCGTAGCGGGCGGCGCGGAAGACGATGTCGTACGTCTGCCAGGTCTCCGGCGCCTTGGCCGCGTTCACGTCGGGAGCCTTCTTCAGATAGATGGCTCCGGCCTCGTTGGTGTCCAGCGTGGTGTCGCCGTAGGAATCGAGGATCTGCAGCTCGTAGCGGTCCTGGATGAAGATCCCGCTGTTCCCGCGGTTCTGCCCGGTGACGTCGTCGGGCAGCAGCGGGACCCGGAACTCGGCGTGCAGCTTGAAGTCCTGGTACGCGTCGATGGTCCGGATGTCACCGCAGCACACCTCCATCGAGCCCTCGTCGGCGAGCGGCCACTCCAGCCGCCGGCCGTCCGTGTGCTGCCACTGCGACTGCGAGGCCGCGGTCCCGTCGAAGAGCGCGAGGGACGCGCCCTGGGGGCGGACGGTGATCAGGTCGAGGTTGACATGGCCGGTGTCCCCGGCTTCGTAGCGGTAGGAGATGGTGTTGTCGCCCTTGCGCAGCTTCACCGGTTCGGTCTGGGTGGACCATGAGTTCCAGTCACTGGTGGAGGCGAGCTTCACCTGCCGCAGCTTCTTCCCGTTGGCGTACAGGGAGAGCGACTTGGTTCCCTGGAACGGGTTCGGGCCGTTGGAGTAGCGCAGGTTGACGTCGTAGGTGCCCGACTTCTTGACCTGCACGTCGAAGGTGGTGCCGACCTTGCCCTCCGTGTTGTAGCGGGCGACGAAGCCGCTGCCGGAGTAGCCGGGGTGGTCCGTGGCGATACCGGCCGTGCCCGTCAGCCGGGCCTCCTCGGCCTCGTACTGCGTGGCGGCGGGCGGCTGCTTGCCGGGCATGGCGTTGAGCGTGTACCAGGCCTCGGTGTTCCACAGCGACTCACCGGACTCGGAGGTGAAGGGGCGCGGGGAGCGCAGGTGCACGACCCGGCCGGGCTTCAGGTTGTCCAGGCGCAGCTTCACGGTGCGCTTGTCCTTCGACAGCTCGGCCGACCGCACGGGGAGCACCTCTTCGGCGATCTTCGGGCCGCCGTAGTCGCTGGTCGGTGTGTACCGCCACTGCTCGGCCTTGTAGTGCTTGGCCAGCTCCTCGGCCGTCTTCGCGGACACCGGCTTGGTGTACGTCAGGTCGAAGCCGCCCGGCACGGCGCGCATCGTCTTGACGTCGAAGGTGTTGCCGCCGTTGGGAGTGAGCTTCTGCAGGCCGAACTTGAGCTTGCCCTCCTGACCCCAGTTGCCGTCGGCGCCCAGACCACCGGCGTAGAGCGAGCCGTCGGGACCGAGGGAGAGGCGGTTGACCCCGGCCTCAAGGCCCTGCGTGTAGCGGAAGACGGCGCCCTGGTACTCGCCCTTCACCTTCTCCAGGTACGCGCGCTGCAGGCCGCCGTAGGTCACGTCGCCGATCAGCATCTGACCCGCGAACTGCCCCTTCTTCAGATACAGGGGTGTGGAGGGCGAGTTCGCGATCTCGTTCTGCGGCAGCCACAGCACCGGATTGGTGGGCTCGGCCGCGTCGAAGGGGCCGGACGGCTCGGTGTAGTGGTTGAAGAAGCGGCCCTTCTTGACGTGGATGAGCTTCGACGAGGGAAGCCAGCCGCCCTGGTTGTCGGTGGCGAAGATCTCGCCCTCGGGTCCCCAGCCGATCCCGTTCGGAGTGCGCAGCCCGCCCGCGACAGGGCTGATCTTCCCGGTCTTCTTGCTGACCTTGTACGTGGTCCCGCGGCCCGGCGCGGGCTGCGGAACCGTGGTCGCGCCACCGAGGTTGATGGAGACGGACAGGTTCACGTAGAAGTGGCCGTCGCGGTACAGGAGTCCGAAGGCGAACTCGTGGAAGTTCTTTCCGTACGGCCAGGTCGCGACGGTGCGGTACTCGTCGGCCACGTCGTCGCGGTTCTTGTCGACGAGCCGGGTCAGCTCGTGTTTCTGCGAGACGTACAGCGAACCGTCCACGTACTTGATGCCCATGGGCTCCCGCAGCCCGTCGGCGATCTTCTTGACGGTGACCTTGTCCTTGCTGGTCGCGCCGGTCACGTTGTCCAGCAGGTACACCTCACCGGCAACGTTGTCGGAGCCGCCCCAGGTGCTGATCGCCAGCCGTCCGTCGGGCAGCCAGTCCATTCCGGTGACCTGCGGTTCGAAGCCGTCGGGGCGCAGGTCGGTGAGGGTCAGGTCGGGGCGTACGTCGGTGAGCGGGAGGCCGTCACCGGGGGTGTCGCCGCTCGCCTCGCACTCCTTGCGGCCGGGTGCCGTGACCCGCACGACGCCGGCATCCGTGCTCAGCGCCTCGCGCGGCACGGTGCTGAAGTCGCTCGCGCCCGGCGGCTGCCAGGCGAGGCGCAGTTCCTGTCCGCCGTCACGCTCGAAGTGGTCGATGCGCAGCGGGTGCGAGCCCGCGGTGAGCTGGACGGAGGCGTCCTTGGGCTCCGCGCCGTGGAGTCCGTCGTGGTCGATGACAGCGGCGCCGTCGATGCTCAGCCGGGAGCCGTCGTCGCTGGTGAGGCGCAACCCGTAGGTGCCGTCGCTCGGTACGACCAGATAGCCGGTCACTTCCGAGACGAAACGGTCGGAGAAGCCGCCGAAGTCATCGGTCGTGGACCAGTCCACGGTCGACTTGAGCGCGTCGTGGTTGGGGGTCTGTCCGGGTTTGAGGGTGCAGAGCTTGCTCAGCGGTGTCTGCACGTCGAACACGCGCAGCGTGACCCCGGGCTCCTGCGGCGGGATGTCCGCCGCCGAGACGTCCGAGGCGGCCGAGGACGCGGGGGCGGCCAGGAGGCCGCCGGTCAGAACGGCCCCGGTCAGTAGGGAGGTGAGGAGTCTTCGGGCACGCAGGAACTGATGGTGGGACAACGGTCCTCCATGAAGCGGGACCGGACCGTGCCGGATTGCGTTCCGGTCTTTCTGACGTGGCTGCGGTGCGCCGCCAACCTAAGGGGCTTTCACTTGGCATGTCCATACTTTGTACTGTGAGTGTTCAAAGTCCTTGCCCGTTCGCCCCTTTGGCGCCGAACCACTCAGGGTCAGGAGACGCAGACCGGTACGTCGGGCAGCTTGTCGTCCGGTGAGCTGACGTAGATGTTGGACATGTAGCCGCCGTACTGGGGCAGGTACGCCCACCAGTTGTTGGTGTACGGCGGCACGGAGACGGTCTCGCCCTGCTTCTGGCAGCTGATGAGGACCTCCGCACCGGCGGGCAGGCGCGTCCGGACGCCCGAGGCGGTGGTCGCCGCGTCACGGACGCCGACCCGCGTTCCCCAGGTGCCGTACCACTTTCCCGTGGGCCTCGTCGCGCCGGGCACGTCGAGGCTGCGGGTCAGCCTGCCGATGTCGGTGTAGGCCTTGCCGTAGCCGGTGCCGATCGGGTGCAGGGTGAGGACGGCGACGATGGTCCGGTCGCCCGCGCCGACCGTGCCGGTGGTGTGCAGGGCCGGCCGGGACAGATTCACCGGTTCCGCGGCCCTCGACCCGGCGGCCTTCGGTCCCGTGGACTTCGACGCGGACGACGGCTCCGTCTTCTTCGTGTTACCGGGACCGCAGGTGCCGGCCTCGTAGTCGCCCGACCAGCCCTGCTTGACGGCCCAGGGCCGGTCGAAGGCACCGGGAATGCCGAAGTGCTGGTCGAAGGAGTCGGAGGCGCAGCGGGTCGACTGCCGCAGGTTGGACATGATGAACTCCCGTACGGGAGCCGGTGCCTGTTCCAGGATGTAGCGGTAGATCTTGACCGTGTCGCGGGCCGAGACGGCCGTGTAACCCCAGTAGCCCTCGTACCCGGCGGGTGGACCGGCGGTGTCGCTCAGAACGAGTTCGCGGACCATGCGGGTGACGATCGCCGGGCCGCCGTTGACCTCCCAGTAGTGACTTGCCGCGTCGTCGTCACTGCTGCGGAGCATCGGCTCCAGCAGGGCGCGGTCGGCGGCGGGGATGGTGTAGTCGGGACCGCGGTTCCAGAGGAAGTCGAGCACCAGCAGCAGCTTGACGACGGACGCCGAGCGGAACCGCATGCTCGCGTTGAGCTGGTCGGTGAAGGTCCCTGTCTGCCGGTCGTACACCGCGACCCCGGCGGTGACATCGGCCGGGACCTGCACCTGGGCTGCCGCGGCGGACACCGTGCCCTCGGCGTCGGCTGTCGCGCCGCCCGGAGCGGCGGTCGCGGTGGTGGCCGCTGTCGCCAGACAGAGCAGCAGGGCACTCACGGAGAGCAGTGCCCGCCGCGCCGCCTTCGGCCCGCTGCGGATGGATGAGAGATGCCGCATGATCATGTGCCCCCTGTTGCGTGCGGTGACGGAATGATCCGCGACGCTAGGCGGGGGTGGCCCGGGGCCGCTCCTGACGTGTGTCAGGAGCGGCCCCGGGCCCGGTGTGTCAGGGCGTGTAGTCCTTGAGGTTGGCGAGGACCTCGTCCACGTAGGGCTGCACGGCCTTCGGTACACCACCGGCCTCGATGACGGTCCGGTCGCTCGTGCGATAGCCGGCGGCTATCAGCCCGGGCAGGTTCTCCCGCAGGTCGTTCTGCTTGAAACGCTGGTCGAGCCAGCAGGTGAACACGGACATGGTCGCGATGGCGTCGGGAGGCGACATGTAGTCCTTGTCGCCGTCCTTGTCGCCGTCCACGGCCCACGCCTTGAACACCGCCGGCGTCCACATCGCGATGCCGTGCTCCCCGGTGGCGGCCCGGGACGCCTTCGGGTCGAAACCGCTCTCGGCCTTGAGCATCGCGGCCAGCAACGCCGGAGTGACCTCCGCGTCCGTGCACCGCTTCGCGGCATCCGTGATGATCCGCCGCAGCGGGACGGGCACATCGGAGTCGGCGGGAATGGCCCCGGGCAGGGCGGTGTCGGCGAGCGCGGTCCCGGTCGCCGAGGACTTCGACTTCTCGGGGGTGTCCTTGCCGTCCGAGGGCGCGAAGGCCACTAATGAGGCGGCGACCGTCGCACAGGCGGTGAGGCCGGCGGCGAGCACGACCGCCGGACGCCGGTACAGGGGCCTGGGGAGCCGCTCCACATGCAACGCGCCGACCCTGCGCGACAGTTCAGCCGCGTCCAGGGCCGCTCGGGAGGCGTGGTCCGGGGCCAGGCATTCGACGATCAGCTTCCGCCACTCCGGCTCCAGGGAGTCGTCGAGGCGGAGCGGAGCCGAACCGTTGGCGTAGGCCTGCGCGGCCAGGGAGCGGGCCCGTGCCGTACTGCCGGGGAACGGATGGAGGCCGCCCGTCAGCACCTGGTGCGCCAGCACACCGAAGGCCCAGATGTCCGCCGTCTTCCGCACGGTCGTGCCGTGGACACCGGTCCGCTCCGACCACCACTCCGGGGGTACGTGGTCGAGCGAGCCCAGGGGCGGAACGTACGCGTGCGTGCCCTCCAGCTCCACGGTGAGCCCGAAGTCCGCGAGCCACACCGCTCCTTCGGGCCCGAGGAGGATGTTCGCCGGTTTGAGGTCCGCGTGGATCCAGCCGTGCGTGTGCATGTGTGCCAGCCCGGCGGCCACCCCGCTGAGGATCCGCTCGGCCTCCGGCAGCGGCCGTCCTGTCCCGCCCGCCGCGAGGAGATCCTGGAGGCTGCCTTCGGCACGGTCCATCACCAGTGCCGTCATGCCGTCCAGCTCGGGCCGCTCCGGATCCCTCAGGGTCACGACCGCGTGGGTGCGTACGAGGTGGGGGTGGTCCGCTTCCGTGCTGAACTGCGCCTCCTTGTGGGCCAGTTCCTCCATCGACGCACGCTGTCCCGGGGTCAGCAGGTCGGTGCGCAGCAGCTTGATGGCGACGGCGGTGCCGCCGACGGCGGTTTCGACGACCTTCTTCGCCGCGTACACGCTGCCCCAACTGCCCGAGCCTATGAGGGCGGTGATCTCCCAGTCCGCGATGCGGTACCCCGGCGCCGGGTCGAGCGGGGGAGTGGTGTGCGAGTGGTTCATCCTGGGCGAGCCTTTCGGTTCAGCGTCTGACGGCTGGAGGGAGCAGAGCCAAGTGCTCTTCGCGGACCAGATTGAAGCGCAGTGCGAGGCTGACCAGCCGTTCGCGCTTGCCACCCGCCTCGCCGTAGGAGCCTCCCGGGCCCTCCCGCAGCCGCAGCTTGGTGTCGGCGAGATAGTCGATGTGGTAATTGAGCGCGGAGCGGGTCAGCTCTTGGCAACTCGGCAGCGGTCGCAGCCGTTCGAGAACCTCGCCCACGCCGGGGACGGCCGCGCTCGACGAGGAGCGCAGCCGCGGTTCGCACAGGGCCAGCAGCACCAGGAAATACTTGGACGTGGGGTTCAGCGAGAAGGGGCTCGTGGTCGGTTCTCCGGCAGGGGTCTCGCACCCGGCTTCCGCATACGCGTGCTGGGGCGCGAACACCTTGAATTCCATGGGAGTTTCGACGGCGGGCAGAATTACCCGGGACAGCTCGAACGGGACGGGTGCACCAATACGTCCCGGTGCGACGCGGATGTGTTCCCCTGCCCCTTCGAGGTTCTCCACGACATACGTGGCCTCAGCACTGTAATTGGAAAGACGCCAGTAGTCCTCCACGGCGGTGACCTGTCCGGCGCACCGCGACACCGCGGGGTCGCGCAAGGGTATCGGCAGCGGTGTCCCGGGCCTCCCACGCCCGAACTCGGCGCTCTGACCCGGGCTCAGGCGGACCAGACGCGGCTCGGGCCGGGGGCCGTCGGAGTGGCGGACGACGGCGTCGGAAAGCTGCACAATTACGGTGGTCACTGCGAATAGTCCCCAAATGGTCAGCGGCTCAACGGGCATTCGTCGCACGGTGCAGGGAGGGCGAATGCGCGGCGTGCTCAGGTGTCGTCAGAATCCGGCGCAATGCGCCGGGGTGGCAAGCCCGATACGTTTGACGCCGGGAGCGCGGCAGTAGTTCCCCGGAAGTGCCCCCACGAAGGACGAATCGCGAAGAACCACGACGGATGAAAACGCTTTCCCCGGCACATGTGCGCAAAGCGCCCTGTGCGGCGTCGGCGCGGGACGCGGTCACGCTCGTGGAGCAGCGCCCCCTCCTACTGAAGGAGGAGACGGACGCGGCATCTGATGCCTGGCCACCAGATGGCATCGCCGGCAGTCGCACGATGCCGCGCCGCACCCCCGCACACCAGGCCGGTCACCTACTCGAACCCAGACCCGGAGACCCGTTTCTCGTGGCTACCTTGCTCTGTCGGCTGGGCCGGACCGCCTTTCGGCGGCGCCGGCTGGTGACCCTTCTGTGGGTGGCGATCGTCGGCGCCGCCGGAGCCGGAGCCGTCACGGCTCCCGCGGCATCCGAGGACACCACCTCCTTCATGCCCGGCATCGAGGCGCAGAAGGCCTTCGAGCCGATCGGCGAGCGCTTCCCCGGCTCGTCCGCCGACGGCGCCACCGCGCAGATCGTGTTCATCGCGCCCGACGGCCGGAAGGTGACCGCGACCGACGAGCGCGACACCATCGAGTCGGTCGCCGACATGACCGTCGTGGCGGAGGCCGCCGACGGACAGGAGGCCGTCGACCTCGCGGTGACCCATCGCCCCGACGTGGTCATCATGGACATCCGCATGCCGAACGTGGACGGGGTGTCGGCCACCGCGGCCATCTGCGCGCGGCCGGAGCTGTCCGCGACCCGCATCCTCGTGCTCACCACTTTCGAGAGCGACGAGAACGACGAGAGCGACGAGAACGACGAGAGCGACGAGAACGACGAGAACGTCGCCAAGGCCCTGCGCGCCGGTGCCGGCGGCTTCCTCGGCAAGGGCGTCAGCCCCGAGGTCCTGCTGTCCGGCATCCGCACCGTGGCCGCCGGGGAGGCCCTGCTCTCGCCCGCCGCCACGCGGTCGCTCATCATCCGCTTCCTGGCAGCCCCGCACGCCGACGCCCTCCCGGCTCTCCCCGACATCCTCAAGGCCCTGACCGAACGCGAACGCGAGGTCACCGCCCCGGCCGCGCACGGCAACTCCGACACGGAGATCGCCGAACAGCTCGTCCTGAGCCCGCTGACCATGCGCAGCCACATCCAGCGGGCCATGCCTCCATGCCCATGACCGGGCAACTCGTCGTCATCGCCCACCAGGGCGGCCTGGTGACACCGCGTCCGAATCCCCACGCGTGACCCCGCCCTGACGCGTGGACCCGGTCCTGACCCGTGCCCCGATCCTGACCCGTGCCCCGATCCTGGCTCGCGCCCCGAATCTGACTCGCGATCCGGTCGTCACCCGTGACGCGCGCGAGAGTTCATCGGAGGTGGCCCTCGTCGACCTTCCTCGTGACGGCGGTGACGATCAGATCGAGCGCGTACTCGAACTCCTCGTCGTGACGGAACCGGGCCAGATGAGGAGCGGCTTCGACGAGCACGGGCAGCTGTGAGGCCTCAAGGTCGCGCTGCCGGGTCGCCGTGGCCTCGGGGCCGACCACCCCGAAGGTCGGACCCGCGGCGACCTCGCGCAGCAGGGTCCCGATGACCGAGGCCAGCAGTGTCCTGAGCAGGTGCACCGCCTCCTCCGGTCCGCAGCCGGCGGTGCGCAGCACCGACAGCACCGTGGCGACGGGCTGCAGGCCGGCCGAGGACGACAGCTGCCGGGTCAGTACGAGGGCTCCGGCGCGGGGGTGCGCGAGGGTGGCGGCTCGGAACGTCCTTCCGATGGCGCGCAGGTCCGCGTCGAGCGCCCCCGTCGGCTCCGGGAGCGCCACCCCGACCAGGATGTGCTCGGCGACCGCGTCGAGGAGGTTGTCCTTGCCGTCGACGTAGTTGTAGAGGCTCTTCGGGTCGACCCCCAGACGCCGGGCCACCGTGCGCATGCTGACGCCCTCGACGCCCTCGTCGTCGATGACGGAGATCGCGGCCGCGACGACGGCGTCCCTGGTCAGCGTGGAGGAGCCCTTGCGGGGCCGGCCGCGCCGGGGCGGGGTTCCAGGCTGGCTGTCGGCGGGTGCCGTCCGAGTTGTCACGACTCCATCATGCCTCATTCTTGCGTAAACCCACGGTGTGGACTATAACCGTGTTGCGCTATACCCACGACGTGGGATTAACCAGTGCAGGCCGAAGCAGGCAGATGCAGGACGATGGCGACCGATGGAGACCGGCATGCGGGCCTTCCCGTGGAACACGACGAACGTGGCCGACCTGCCGGGCATCGGCACCCCGGTCGACTCGCTCACCGACCAGAGCCGGACACCCGGAGGGCCGGGAGCACGGCTGGCCGCGGCCCGCGTCGAGGGAGCCAGGTTCAAGCGCGAGTTCGCGACGACGGGTACGCCCGACAGCATCACCACCTGCGATCTGGTCACGCTGCCCTACCCGACGCGGTTCGGTCTCTTCCGGGCCTCCCGAGCCGTCGCGCCGTTCCTGTCGATCACCAACCGCATGCTCGTCATCCGCTGGCGGGAGACCGACGGCCGGGCCCGGGTGCTGCTGTTCGAGCCCAGTGACGTACAACTGGGCCAGTACACCCCGTACTTCGACCGGCTCGCCCGGCGGACACCGGCCGCGGTCGCCCGCCTGATGCTGACCCGGCACGCCACGGTCCCGGAGCATCTCGCCAGGCTGGGCATCGCGCCGCAGGACGTCGACTACCTGCTCTTCGACCATCTCCACACGCAGGATCTACGGCGCTGGGTGGGCACGACGACGTACCAGGACGACCTCGGCGGCCGGCCGGAAGCGGCTTTCCCGAACGCCAAGGTCATCGTGCAGCGTGACGAGCTCGCGGGCATGGCCGAGCTGCATCCGCTGCAGAGGCCCTGGTACCAGCCCGCCGCCTACCGGGACGTCCCGCCGGAGGCGTTCCTCCCGATCGAGGGCTCCGTCGTCCTCGGCCCCGGGGTCGCCGTCGTGAAGACACCGGGCCATGTGTTCGGCAACCAGAGCCTGGTCGTCAACACCTCCACCGGCATCTGGGTCAGCAGCGAGAACGTCATCGCCGCCGAGTGCCTGACGCCGGAACACTCGAAGCTCCCGGGGGTGGCCAGGTGGAGCCGCGAGTGGGAGTACGAGGCCGTCCTCAACGCCAACACCATCGAGACCACGGCCGACCAGTACAACTCGGTCGTCCTGGAGAAGACGCTCGCCGACCCGAGCCAACAGGACCCGCGCTTCCTGCAGTTCTTTCCGTCCAGCGAGCTGACGGGCGCCTGGACGAACCCCGGCACGAAACCGACCTTCAGCCATCACGCCATCACCCACACCCGTTAGCGAGCCCCGCACATGAACCGCTTCGTTCTGCCCGACGAGTCCGTGCTCCGCGCCCGGGAGGCACTCGTCCTCGACCACTTCCGCGACGAGGTGGCCCAGGACTGGGACGCCGCCCTGTCCACCTTCCCGCACCCGCACTACGAACTCATCGCGCTGATGAAGGTGCACGACGGCGACTCGGACGTGCGCGCGTACTACGACGACACACGGGTCGCCTTTCCCGACCAGCACCACGAGATCATCGCGTTCCGTCACAGTGCCGACGCCGTCATCGTCGAGTTCTGGCTGCTGGGGACACACCTCGGACCCCTCGGCAAGATCCCGCCCACCGGCGCCGAACACCGCACCCGCATGAACGCGTACTTCATCTTCGACGAGAACGAGAACCTCGTCACCGAGCGGATCTACTTCGACCAGCTGACCATCCTCAAACAACTGCTCGCAGGTGTCGACAGACGCAAGCCGAGCGGCCTGCTCAAGCTGGCCCGCATCGTCAAGGGAGTCCTGTCCATGGCGGGCGGCGCACCCGATCCGCGGCTTCTCGACACCACCCCGCCGGACTTCGTCAAGTGATCCGCCCCGCGGCATTCGGCAAGGAGGCTCTCGGGTGAAGGTCCATCACCTCAACTGCGGGACGATGCGACTGCCCGGCGCCCCGCTCGTCTGCCACGTCCTCCTGGTCGAGACCGGCAGAGGGCTGGTCCTCGTCGACTCCGGCTTCGGGACGAAGGACATCGCCGAACCGGCCCGACGCCTCGGCGGTGTGCGCCATGTCGTCCGCCCGGCTCTCGACCCCCACGAGACGGCGCTGCACCAGATCGGACAGCTCGGCTTCCGCGCGGAAGACGTCACCCACATCGTGGTGACCCACTTCGACCTGGACCACATCGGCGGACTCGCGGACTTCCCGGACGCACAGGTGCACGTCACGGCGGCGGAAGCACGTGGGGCCCTGTCGCCGGCCACATCACTGGAGAAGAGTCGGTACAGGCGCACGCAGCTGTCCCACCATCCGAAACTGGTCCGGCACGACGCGACCGGAGAACAGTGGCGGGGGTTCGCCGCCGCCGAGCAGCTCACCGCGATCGACGACGGCATCGTGCTGGTGCCGATGCCGGGCCACACCAGAGGTCACGCCGCCGTCGCGGTCGACGCCGGCGACCACTGGGTCCTGCACTGCGGAGACGCGTTCTACCACCCGGGCACCCTCGACGCCGCCTCCCGCGTCCCGGCCTCGCTGCGGATCCAGGAGCGCCTCGTCGCGCACGACATCAAGGCGCTGCGAGCCAACCAGGCCCGCCTCGCCGCACTCCGCGAAGGCGAAGGCGAAGGGGGCGAGGGGCGGCTCATGGTGGTGTGCGCCCACGATCCCGCTCTGTTCGAGGCTGCTCGCGCACGTGGGGGGAGCGCTAGCATGTAATGCATGACTACCGATAGTAACCCTTACGAGGTGTGTGCGGGTGTGCCCTCCGTCGAGGTCTTCCGCCGCCTGCGCACCGACGCCGGCCTCTCGGACAAGGACCCGGAAGCGGTTGCGCTCGCGCTGCCCAATACCTGGTACGGAGTCGTCCTGGAGCATGCGGGGGAGCCCATTGGTATGGGGCGCGTCATCGGCGACGGCGGTACGGCGTTCCAGATCGTCGACATCTGCGTGCACCCGGCACATCAGGGGCGCGGCCTCGGCAGACGCATCATGGCCGCGCTCACCGAGGAACTGGAACGCCGGGCACCCGCCACCGCCTACGTCTCACTGATCGCGGACGGACCCGCGCGCTTCCTCTACGAGAAGTTCGGCTTCGCCGACACCGCCACACATGACTCGATCGGCATGTACCGACTGATGGGCGGCAGCCACGGAAGCGCTGGTTCACAGGCGGAGCCTGTGGTGTGAACAGAAGGAGGGGGCGGCCCGGTGCCACCCCCTCCTCCGTCGGCTCAGCCGCGTCAGGTCACTTAGCGGCCGCCGTGACCGTGAACGTGCCGCGCTGGAACTCGCAGCAGCCCGCGAACACACTGACGTTCCAGACGCCGGTCGCGGCGCCTGTCAGATCGAGGGCCGCGGTCAGTGTCCGGTTGTCGGCGGAGACCGACTGCGTCGTGGCGGTGAGCGTCCTGCCGCTCTGGGTCAGCCGTACCGTGGCGCTCGCGGGCAGCGCGGTGCCCGTCACCGTGAGCGTGACCTTGCCGCCGGTGGCCCCGGTGGCAGGGCCGACCGCCGTGACACTCACCCTGTCCGGGCCGCACAGCGTGTAGGAGCAGACCAGTTTGGCGCTGTAGGCGGTGCTGGACGCCTTCTCCGGCAGCCCGAGCACGAACACGGTCGGGCTTGCGGCCGAGGACGAACCGCCCACCGAGCACTGACTGCCGGAGGACGACTGCGTGCAGCCGTTGTTCCAGGCGCTGTCGTACAGGGCCGGCACCGCGGTGGTGGTGGCGCCGGTGGTGTCCGTGATCTCGGCGCTGAAGCGGTCGAGACCCGCGGTGGGCAGGACCGCGCACACCGCGCTGTGCGACTCGTCGAGCGTGCCGGTGACGGGCCCGTAGCCGTACGACACGGACGGGACCTTGGCGCACTCGGGTGCCGGGCCGTCCGCGGTCGCGATACGCAGGGCGTCCAGGTGGTACTCGGGTGCCGCCTTCAGCGTGGCCGGAGTCTGCACCACGACCTGGTGGGTGGTGGAGCCGGTGGCCGCGCAGGAGCGGTTGCGGAACGAGCACTCGGCGGCGCCGTCACCGCCGAAGACGACGATGTTGGCGGTGCCCAGAGCGTCCCGTACGTCGAGGTGCAGGACGTCGGTGGCCGCGTCGGTGGTGACCTGGTGGCAGTTCAGGGTGCCGGGGGCGCCGTAGGAACCGAGGACGGACGGGCCGCCGACCTTCGAGGCACCGGTTTTCGCACAGCCCGCCGAGGAGGCGGTCGAGGTGACGTCACGCCTGGCCAGCGTGTAGGTGGCGGCCTGGTCGCGGCCGGTGACGAGCACGGTGTGGGCCGCGCCCGGGGTCAGCGGGCACAGCGTCCAGACGTCGGTGCCGGCAGCGCGCTCGCAGACCTTCTTGCCGGTGTCGTCCAGTACCGAGAACTTCGCCGCCACATCGCCCGAGGCGGCGGTCAGTTGGAACAGCTCGGACTTCGTGTGTGCGCCCGCCGGAACACTCAGGCAGTGCGAGAAGGTGCCGTCGCCGGTGGTCAGCGTGGCCTTGGCGCCGTCGGCCGAGAAGCTGCCCGCGGGCAGTACGGGGCAGTCGTTCGCCGCGTCGGTGCGATGGAACGCCACCGCGTACGGGCCCGTCGCGTCGTCACCGTTGTCCGTGGTGTGCATCAGTGCCCGGTAGGGCGCCGCACCGGTCAGCGCGCAGTAGCCGCCGGCCAGGTCGCTCGCGCCGCACTGGCTCTTTCCGGCCCGGTCGAGGACCTCCACGTCGGCGTCCACTCCGGTGGAGGAGAGCGCGGTCAGCGCGGCGATCCTGGCGCCCTGCGGAACGTCCAGCGTCAGACAGTCGTACTGCCCCGCCGTGGTCAACTCGCCCTCGTACAGGCCTGTTCCGGCCGACAGGCAACCGGCGTCGGAAGCCCGGTCGAGGACGATCAGGTCGGCACGGGCGGTGCGGAAGGGGTAGGTGCCGTCGAGGACGGCCGTGTAGGTGCCCGGCGTCTTGACCGTGCACGGGTCGGCCCCGTACCGGCACACACTCAGCCCGGCCGCGTCGTACACCCGGGCCACGCCGACCTCACGCTCCTCGTCCACGGAGTGCACGGTGTACGGGCCTGCCGCGTCGGCCGTGAACGTGAAGCACGGGTTGACGACGAAGTCCTGCTGTTCCAGCGGGCCGTAAGGGCGGACCGGGGCCGCGGTGCAGCCCCGCGGGTCACTGAGCCGGCGCACCTTCACCGCGTACTCGGCGGGGAAGCCGCCCGACGCCTGCCGGACGGTGGAGATCGCGCGATAGGGGCCGTCGCCGGGAAGGACGCAGCTGTCCTCGTCGTCCTCCGGAAAGCGTTCGCAGATGCGGGCACCGGTCCCGTCGGTGATCCAGGCGAGTGATTCGCCGGACGACTTGGAGCCGTGCGTGAGCCGGACCCGGTCGCCGCGCTTCCCTTCGAAGGGCTGGCAGTCGACCTCGACCGGGCTCACGGTCGTACGGCCGGCTTCCGGCTGGTCCCAGTCGGTGCCGACCTTGTCCGCGCAGCCCCGCGTCGAGCCGAGCGGTACCAAGGTGACCGAGGTGGTCTCGTCCTCCCAGCCGGTGTTCAGCACCTTCAGCGTGTAGGTGCCGGCGGCGGGCACCGCGCACATGTCGTTCGTGGTGTAGCTGTCGCCATGGCAGTCGACCTGACTGCCGTCGGCGGCGAGCAGTTCCCTGGTCATCTTGTTGCCGCCGGCGTCGACCGCCGGGGCCAGATAGAGGCCGGCAGCCTCGATGGTGACGGTGTAACAGACGCTCGAATCGGGTGCGACGCTCGCCTTGCCGACGGCGTTGCCCGGATCGCCGAAGGGCGCGAGCGCGAGCGGTGCGCACTCCTCGTCTGCGGCAGCGGCATCAGGTGCCACCGCACCGGCGGCCACGGCGGTGCCGGCTCCGGGCAGGATCAACAGTGAGGCGAACAGTGCGACGAGAGCGGCGAACACGGCCGGTGACGCGGCCGCCCGTCTGCGTCTCGCGGACAGGCGGAAGTTGCCGTCCAACATGAAACCCCCCTGGGTCATCGGTCGTTGAGGCGATAGTCGCACACAGGTGTGACACAGCACTCGTGAGTAATCAGGGGTTGGAGACACGCCGGTGGCACCCCGCCGACCGGTCGGCGGGGCGGACGCTCCGGGGACTTCGAGCGATCCGAGCGACGAGCGATCCGAGCGTGCTGAGAGGACCGAGCGTGCTGAGAGGACCGAGGGATTCAGGGAAAGGGGAGTGATCACCTCTTTCCACTCTCAACGTATAGCGCACCAGGGGGCTTGCGGCAAGGCCCCGGGGGTGCCGCAGAATCTCCCGCTGAAGCCGGAATTCGCGGAAACAGGGGTACTGAATGCGTGTGGTGTTGTCGGCCTATGACTCGCGCGGCGGCGTCGAACCACTGGTGGGACTCGCGGTGCGACTGCGGGAACTGGGCGCGGAGGTGCGGGTGTGCGCGCCGCCCGACGAGGAGTTCGCGAAGCGGCTGGCCGGGATCGGTGTGGAGATGGTGCCGACCGGCCGGTCGGTGCGCCGGTTGGTGACCGGTAGGACACCACCGACGGCGGGCGGCGTGCCCCGGCGCGCGGCCGAGTTGGTCGCCGCCTTCCACGACAACGTCATGGCGCAGGCCGAGGGCTGCGATGTGCTGGTCGCGACCGGCCTGGTACCGGCCGTGGCAGGTGTGCGGTCGGTGGCCGAGAAGCTGGGCATCCGCTACGTGTATGTCAGCCACCAGCCGGTCAGCCTGCCGTCGCCGCACCACCCGCCGATCCCGCGACCGGGCCGGCCCCTCGCGCCGGACGTGACCGACAACCAGGTGCTGTGGGACCAGGACGCCCGTGACGCACAAGAGGTGTTCGGCGAGGCGATCAACACCCACCGGGTGTCGATCGGCCTGCCACCCGTGGACAACGTCCGCGACCACGTCTTCACCGACCGCCCCTGGCTGGCCTCCGACCCGGTCCTGGCCCCGTGGCAGCGGCCGGCGGATCTGGAGGTCGTGCAGACCGGAGCGTGGCTCGTACCGGACGAACGCCCGCTCCCTGCCGGGCTGTCGGCGTTCCTGGACGCCGGAACACCACCGGTCTACGTGGGCTTCGGCAGCATTCCCATGCGCGATCCCGAGGACGTGGCCCGGGTGTCCATCGAGGCGGTACGCGCTCAGGGTCGTCGCGTGATCGTCTCCCACGGCTGGGCCGAACTGGCCCTGATCGACGGCCAGGACGACTGCTTCGTCGTCGGTGAGGCCAACCATCAGGCACTGTTCAGCCGGGTGGCCGCCGTCGTGCATCACGGCGGCGCGGGCACGACCACGACGGCCACCTGGTCCGGCGCGCCTCAGGTGGTGGTGCCCCAAGGGGGCGACCAGCCGTACTTCGCCTCCCGTGTGGCAGACCTGGGCATCGGCGCGGCACACGACGGTCCGACTCCGGCCTTCGAGTCCCTGTCGGCCGCGCTCAGGACGGCCCTGACCCCCGAGACACGCGCGAGCGCCACCGCCGTCGCCGGCAGGGTCCGTACCGACGGGGCGGCGGTGGCCGCCAGGTTGCTGCTGCGCGCCGACAGCCGAGTCAGCCGTGGCTGAGTCGACTGCGGCCGAATCGACCGAGGCCGACTCAACTGGGCCGGGAGACCTGGTAGTAGCTGATGTACCAGTCCTCCTCCTCGCGCTTCACCAGCACACCGAGGTTGACGCCGAGTGTGGGTCGGTCGGTGAACGAGAAGTCGACTTCCAGGTAGCCGAGCACCACGTCGTCGGCGGGCCGTCGGGTTTCGAGGATCCGGTAGTCGGCCTTCAGTCCGATGGGCTGGGAGTCGTAGTAGGCGGCGATTCCGGGCCTGCCGACGCTGTAGGGGTGCAGTCCCTGGAAGATCGCGTCCTCGGTGAACTGAGCGGCCACCCGCTGCGGTTCATGTGCGTCGACACCGGCCTTCCACCGGTCGAGGACACCGCGCAGGATCGCCTCACTGGTCGTCGTGCTGTTCATCAGGCTTCTCCTGTTCACTGGGACGGGGGCCGGGCTCACGACGGGCGGGGTGGGTCAGTGGCCCGCGCTCATGCCGCCGTCGACGTGCAGGATCTCGCCGGTGACGAACGGGGCGTTCTCCAGGTAGATCACCGCGTCGACGATGTCGCTCTCCTCGCCCAGCCGGCCGACCGGCTGCAGGGCCGCGAGGGCCTCGTGGGTCTCCGCGGGGTGCATCGGGGTCCTGATGGTGCCCGGGGAGACCGCGTTGGTACGGATCCCGCGGGTGGCGTACTCGATGGCGAGGGACTTCGTGGCGGACTGCAGACCGCCCTTGGTCAGTGAGGCGAGCACGGAGGGGACGTCGGAGTCCGCGTTGTCGACCAGGCTGGTGGTGATGTTGACGATGTGACCGCCGCCCTGGGCGAGCATCTGCCCGATGGCCAGCTGGGTGATGCGGAAGAAGCCGGCCAGGTTCACACCGGTCACCGCGGCGTAGTCGTCGGCGGTGTAGTCGGTGAAGGGCTTGGCGACGAAGAGACCGGCGTTGTTGACCAGGGTGTCGATACGTCCGAACTCCTCGACACCGGCGGCGATCACGCGCTCGGCGGTGGCGGGGTCGGCGATGTCACCCTGGACGGTGAGGACTCCCGCGTCGGCGGAGGGTGCGATCGTGCGTGAGGTGGCGACGACGGCGTAACCGAGCTTGCGGTAGGCGTCGACGAGGCCGGCGCCGATGCCCTGCGAAGCACCGGTGATGACGGCGACCTTCTGGTCCTGGGTCTGGTCCTTGGAGCTCATGATGACCTTCTTCGGGGTGAGGTGGCTGCTTGACCGATCTAAAAGCCGACCGGTCGACTATCTGGAATGTAGGCGCCTCCACCAGGGGAGTCAAAGGTCAACAGGGCTCCGGCCAGGACCGGCTTTCTCCCTGGTGGTAGGCGCAGCCTTCCAGCCCACGTCAGGGGTGCGGCGGGGCATCAGGGAGGAGCGCCGGCTACCGGTGCGGGTCGCTCTCGGGCAGCCAGGCGTCCGGGGCGTGGATGCCGAGGTCGCCCACGCTGTCGCAGAGGGCGTCCACGAGGGCGAGGACCGCGGGACGCTCTTCGCCCGCGCGCCTGACCAGGGACCAGGTCCAGTGGATCTCCGGTGCGACGACCGGGCGTCGGACCAGGTCGGGCGGCAGGGGAGTGGTCTGGCCCTTGGGCGAGTTGATGACGGGCCGGCTGCTGCGGCGGACGTGGTCGAAGAACGCCGGGCCGGTGATGCCGCCGTCGGAGACGCGTACCGCGCGGGCCCCGGTGTCCCGTGCCAATAGTTCGGCGTAGGCGTTCCAGGACGACCAGGAGGTGGTGTCGTCGTCGAGGAGAGCGGCGGTGTCGCGGGCTGCCACGCTGCTCGTGTCCTCGCCGGTCGCGACGGCGTAGAGCCGGTCGGCGCCGATGAGCCGGGCGTGCAGGCCGCGCTGTTCCAGGTCCTCGGTCCGCACCCAGCACACGGCGAGATCCAGGCTGCCGTCGGCGACCCGGGCGGCCTGCGTGTGCGAGGGCGCGATCCACGCGTCGATGTGGAGTTGGGCCACCGCGGCGGCGCGGGTGGTGAGATCGGGTGGGAGCCAGTTGACGTAGCCCAGCCGTACCGGTTCAGATCCGGCCAGCCGGCCCGCGCGCCGCTGGAGGTCACCGGCTCGTTCCAGCAGGGCGCGGGTGTGGGGGAGCAGCGCCGCACCCGCCTGGGTGAGGGACACCGAGCGGCGGTCGCGATCGAACAGCCGCACGCCCAGGTCGCGTTCGAGGGCCTTGATCTGCTGTGACAGGGAGGGCCCCGCGATCAGCAGGCGCTCGGCGGCCCGGCCGAAGTTCAGCTCCTCGGCGACCGCGACGAAGTACCGCAGTTGGCGCAGCTCCATGCTCGTCATGCTACGTCGGTGAGAGGCCACGCCTCCCAGTGAAGGGAGCCGGTGGTGGCGACGGCTGCGGCGTTCGGCCTCGCGCCGGTGTCAAGCTGGATCCCGACGACGTATCACCACCGATGCTTCCGACACCGATGCCTCTGACATGGAGTCCGTCATGACCACACCGCGCGACCTGCTGATCATCACCATGGACGTGGCGTCCGGCAGTCCCGTCGGGCAGGGCGACCTGTCGCTGGCTCTTGCGGGCGCCGAACTGATCGACCTCGGCGACGCCCGGGCACTCACCCTGGACGACGACCGCATCGTGCCCGGCCCGCAGGGGACTCATGGCGATCGTCTGCTGGACGAGGCGGCATCGGCGCTCACCCGTGAGGCACCGTACGAGTCCGTCGAGGACTGGCTGTGGCGCCGGGGCCGCGGCCTGTCCTCGGTCTACCTCGCCGCCCTGAGCGCGGAAGGAGAAGCCACTGAGCCACGCCACCAGTGGATCCCGTTCCGGAGCGAGGCGACCAGGTTGACCGACTCACCGGCCCGCCGTCGCGCGGCCGACCGCTGGGCGTCGGGCGAGCCCGTTCTCGCCTACCTCGCGGCGGCCGTCGGCGTCCACGACGAGCCGGCCGAAGAGGTCGCGAACCTCGTCGACGACAGGGTCGTGACCGTACTGGCCGCCGTCAACGAGGCGGTACGGGAACTGGAGGCCGTACGGCAGCGGCGGAGCATCGAGAACGCGGCCTTCGACAACATCTGGCGCGGCCAGTGAAGTGACCCGGGCCCGGGTGGCTGCCCCGGCCCCGTCCTGGCTCTGTTCCGGCCCCGCGCCGGCCGGTGGGAGACGATCCCGCGCGGACCGTCCACGGGTGGTCAGACGCCGGCCGCGACCTCACGCACCGTGCGGGCGCCGAGCAGGGCCAGGCAGTTCGCCCACAGGGAGCCGAGCCGCCGCGTGTTGTTGTAGAGCTTGGCGAACAGGACCTGGCCCTCCAGCTGAGCCACCACCGCGCGTGCGGCCTCCCGGGTATCGGTCACGGTGACCTCCTGACGTCCGAGGGCCTCGGCGACGACCGAGTCGACCATGTCGACCTGGGCCTCGAAGATCTCCTGCAACCGCGTGCGGACCGACTCGGTCTGATTGCTCATCTCCAGGGTGAGGTTCCCGAACAGGCACCCCGAGACGCTGCCACAGCTCTCCTGCCCGGCGAACTGTGCGGCCTCCGCCTCCTCGAACAGCCGACGCAGCCGGTCCAGTGGTTCCGTGTCTGTGCCGAGGATGTGTTCCCAGGTGTCCTTCTGGCCGGCCCAGTGCTCGTCGATCACGGCCAGCGCGAGAGCTTCCTTGGAATCGAAGAAATAGTAGAAGCTGCCCTTGGGCACACCGGCCGCCTTGCAGATCTCGGCCACACCCAGAGCCGAGTAACCACGCAGCTCGATGAGCGACTGCGCGGCGGCGAGGATCTTCTCCCTGGCGTCGCTGGTCCGTCCCATGCGGCGAGTGTACGACCGGCCGTCCACCGCCTGTCGGACCAGGCGCCCGGCGCCGGTCGGACAGACCTGACGGAGTCCGCGGATCCGAGGGAGTCCAGATCCGAGGGAGTCCACAGACCTGACGGGGTCCTACGGGGCGAGGTAGCGGCTCAGCATGGTCACGAGTTCGTCTTCGAGCCGCCGGGCCTCGACCGGTCGGGGTTCCGACATCAGATTGTGCGTGACGAACTCGATGGTGGACACGATCAGCACCGCGGCTGTGTCGACGTCGCGCACGTGGGCGTCCGGATGCTTCTCCAGAAGCTCGCGGATCTGCGCCACGCGCTCCTTCTCGTACCGTGCCAGCTTCTCCGCGAGCCCGGAGGAACGCGGAGCCTGTTCGAGCATGATGCGCAGCAGGTGCGGGTCGCCCCGGTGGTTGTCGATGGTCGCGCGGACGAGCGTGCGCAGGGCGTCCTGAAGGCTCATGGCGAGTATGTCCTCGCCGCCACCGTCGGCAGTTCCGCCGGTGGTACCGCCCCCGATGTGCTGCACCAGCAACTCGGCGAGGATCGCGTCCTTGTTGGGGAAGTACTGGTAGAGCGAGCCGATGGAGACCCGGGCCTCCTCGGCGATGCGGTTGGTCGTGCCGGCGGCGTATCCGTACTCGGCGAAAACGTGAGCAGCGGCAGCGAGGATGCGGCCGCGAGTCAGCTCGGCACGCACCTGACGGGGCTTGCGACGTGGGTCGACACGCCGGTGGTCGGGAGGCACGGCGGGACTCCTTCGGGGTGCGAAAAGCGAGTAGCCAAGAACATGAGCCGGAACTCACAATAGTGCCATGAGCTGCACCTTTACCCCTTGCGTAGGCACTGGGGCGCGGGGTCTTCGGTGCAGTGCCCAGCCAGCGTGAGCCGTGACAAGGAGCCCGCATGCCCTCCACACCCCCACCGGACAGCAGTCCTGCCGCCGGCCCGCCCTCACCGGCGTCGATCAGCCGGATGACGACGGTCGAGGAAGTCGTGGCGGCCGTGGGACGTGCCTCTCCCATGGTGATGAAGAAGCAGATCGACCGGCTCGACGAGGGCTGTACGACGGTGATCCGGCGTGCCCCGATAGCGGGCCTCGGCTACGAGGACAGCCGCGGCGACCGCCGGACCACCTTCGTCGGTGGCGCACCCGGCTTCGCACGTGTGGACTCCGCGACCCGCATCGCCGTCCCCTTCGCCACCGCAGACCGCCCGGAGCGGCCGGCGCCGCACAGCGGAGTCTCCTTCGTGTTCCTGCTGCCGGGCGTCGGCGAGACGCTGCGGCTCAACGGGAACCTGGCCGCGTACGACGGCGCCTTCCTGGTCGTCGACGTCCAGGAGGCGTACGTGCACTGCGCGCGGGCCGTCCTGCGCTCACGCCTTTGGCAGCAGCAGCACGCCGGTGCCCCGGCCTTGACACCAACTGCCTCCGCGGCCGGTACGGGTCCGGCCTCGGCGCGGGACACAGCCGGTACGGGTCCGGTCTCGTCCAGGGACATGGCCGTCGGTACGGGTCCGGCCTCGGAGACGGCCGGGGCGCCGCTGCACAGGCCGGGCATCGCCCAGTTCCTGCGGAGCGCGCCCTTCCTGGTCCTGTCCAGCGGTGACAGCTCCGGAGGCGGTGACACCAGCCCTCGCGGAGACCAGCCCGGGTTCGCCCGCGCTCTCGACGGACACACCCTCGTCCTTCCCGACCGCAAGGGCAACCAGCGCGCCGACACCCTCCACAACCTCCTCCAGGACGAACGCATCGCTCTCGCCGCCCTCGTCCCGGGCCGTACGGAGGTGCTGCACCTGCACGGCACCGCCCACGTCACCGACGACCCCGCACTGCTGGAGACCATGTCCCTGCGCGGGGCGCCACCGCAGGCGGCACTCGTCATCAGGGTCCGCGACGCAGCCCTGCGCACCAGCCCGGTCGTGGAGCGCGCGCAGTTGTGGAGCCCCGCCGCGCACGTGGAACGCGGAGCGGTGCCGGACCTGATAGCTCTGGCCTCCCGGCACGCGGCGGCCAATCCGACGAAGGTCAAGGGCGGCCCGCCCGCCTTCCTGGCCAAGCCGCTCGCCGCCTTCCCCCGATTCACACGATGGCTGATGGACCTCGGATACCGAAAGGCGCTGGAGAAGGAGGGCTACGGGGACTCCTCGCCGCGTCCCGGATCCACCCCGCGCGCCACCGGCACCGGCACGGGCACCGGCACGGGTCTCGGGCAGGAGGGTGCGAAGCGGCGGATGCGGGTCACGGCGGTGCGCCGGGAGACGCCGAGCGCCCTCACGGTCACGTTGGAGGACGCGGTCGGTCCCGGCAGTCCTGTGCACTTCCGGCCCGGACAGTTCTTCACCCTTGTCACCGACGTCGCCGGGCGGACTGTCCGGCGCGCCTACTCGGCCTCCTCGGTGCCCGGCTCGCCCCGACTGGAGGTCACCGTCAAGCGCGTCTCGGACGGGCTGTTCTCGAACCATGTCCATGAAAACCTGAAGACGGGAGACTCCCTGGAGATCCGCGGACCCTCGGGCACCTTCTGCGTCGACCAGCAGCGGTCGGCCGACGGGGAGTTGGTGCTGATCGCGGCAGGCAGTGGGGTGACCCCGATGATGAGCATCATCCGTACGGTCCTGGCCGCTCGGACGGATACTCGGCTGGCCCTGCTCTACGGCAACCGCACAGAGGAAGAGGCCATCTTCGCGAGGGAGTTGGACCGCCTGCAGCGACAGCACCCGGACCGTCTGACGGTCACACACCGACTCACCCGCCCCTCACCGGCGTGGACCGGCGACCGTGGCCGCCTCGAAGCCGACGCGATCCGTCACTGGCTCAAGGAGTTGGCGCCCTCCCTGCGTGCCCGCTACTTCGTGTGCGGTCCCGATGCCGTCGCCGACACGGCCCTCGAGGTCCTGAAGGAATGGGGCGTCCCCGAGAGCCGGACCCACGTCGAGAGCTACACCAGTGCCCACACCGACTCCGGGGCCACGGCAACAGGCCCCCACCGGATGTCCGTCGAAGAGAACGGGCAGCGGATCGGCACCGTGGTCGTGGAACCGGGTGAGACGTTGCTCGGCGCCGGCCTGGACGCGGGACTGCCGATGCCGTACTCGTGCACCGTCGGCAACTGCGGCGAGTGCCTGGTCAGACTCCGCGAGGGACAGGTCGACGTGGGCCGGCCGAACTGCCTCACCCGACAGCAACAGGCCGAGGGCTACACCCTGGCCTGTGTCGGCCGCCCACGCTCGGCGGTCACCATCGACATCGGCGAGACGTGAGCGAGACGTAGGCGCCGTGCCTGAGGCAGTACCAGAGGTCGCGCCTGAGGCAGTATCAGAGGCCGTGCCTGAGCCCGCACTTGAGGCTGTGCCCGCGGCTCAGGACAACGGCTGTGCGGAAGGCCCCGGCCGAGTGCGTGCCTCCTGGGGGCGCAGCGGGCCGTGGCTGTCGGCGCAGGTGACCACCGTACGGACCGGTTCGCCGCAGTCCGCGTGGTAGACGTCGAGCGGTGGACCCTCCGGGTCGGCGGTGTACCTGTCTCCCCATCCCTTGAGGGCGAGCATCACGGGCCACAGGTCCCAGCCCTTCTTCGTGAGCCGGTACTCGTGCCGGGTACGCCGCCCGGACTCCTGATAGGGAACGGTGTCCAGGATCCCCGCCCCGACCAACTTGCGCAGCCGGTCCGCGAGTATCGCGTCCGAAAGGCCGATGTGCCGCCGGAAGTCGTCGAAGCGCCGGACTCCGTTCATGGCGTCCCGGAGCACGAGAAGCGACCACTTCTCGCCGATCACATCCAGTGTGCGCCGGACGGTGCAGTTCTCGGTACTGACTTCAACCCACTCCATGTCACGACCCTAGGCCAGCTTCACCATTGACAGCCAGCAACGGGACTATCTAACTTTGATAAATATAGTCAGCTGGCGAGGATGAGGCGAAAAGGGAGTCATGGACAGATCGCGAACGTTCACCTGGGAGGATCCGGCTGTTTCGGCGGGAGCCGTGGGAAAGGCCACGGGCCTGGACTTCCTGCGCGACATCGTCGCCGGACGCCTTCCCGCCCCGCCCATCGCGTCTGCCCTGGGCTTCAGCCTGGAGGAGGTCGAGCACGGCCGGGCCGTCTTCGTGCTGGCTCCGGGGGAGGAGCACTACAACCCGATCGGAAGCGTCCACGGCGGTGTCTACGCCACGCTGCTCGACTCGGCGGCCGGCTGCGCCGTTCAGTCGGTGCTGCCCCAGGGCACGGCGTACACCTCGCTCGACCTCTCGTTGAAGTTCCTGCGCCCGATCACCGTGGACACGGGCAAGGTCCGTGCTGTCGGCACCGTCCTGAACAGCGGCCGCCGCACCGCCCTCGCGCAGGCCGAACTCTTCGACTCCACCGACCGACTGCTCGCCCACGCCACCAGCAGCTGCCTGCTCTTCCCGATGCCCGCGACCAGCTGATCGCTCCGCTCGGCGGTCGGTCGCCTCAGCGGTGGCGCCGGTCTCCGCCGCCGCTGCTCCAGCGGCTGCGGTACGAGGCCGTCGCGGCCAGCAGGAAGATCAAGGGCGCCCCCACTCCCATCACCATGAGCGGCGTCAGGGCCGGCTCGAGCCACTCCGGCAGGTCGACGAACAGCGGCAGCAGCATCAGTACGGTCAACGGGATGAACGCCAGCATCACGGCGGCGAACCCCATCATGAGGGCCGCCTGGCGGGCATCACGCCGGTCGATGAGGAAGGCGGCCTGCGGGTCGGGAGCCCAGTCCTCACCGCGCAGCTCCTCCCACGCGCCGATCAGCAGCTCCAGTTCACGCTCGATGTTCACATGGAGGTCGTCGACGAACGGCAGCAACACCTTGCTGCCGTCCCGGCCGTAGGCGTGCACCAGGACATTGGCGGCACCGCTCTGGACCGCCGAGGCCGGATTGAGCTCCGCCCGGATGTCCTGGATGTCCTCCCAGGCAAGCCGTCTGCGCTTGACCATGCCGCGCACATGGATCGCCTTGATGTCGGCGGCGGTCGAGCAGCGCAGCGTGGCGTGGAAGAGCCACCCCATGAGAGCCACCCACGCCGCGAGGAAGGGGTACCGGAACGAGGCGGGCAGGTCGTCGGCGGTCCACAGGGGCAGCACCATGCCCACTGTGCCGACGGCGATCACCCAGAGGAAGGCGTGCATTCGGGACCGCTTCATCCGGTACTCGCGCGGCAATCGTTCGTATCCCACAGCCACCCCCGGTCCGGCTCGCCCGACCTGTCGTCACCGCATCGTCGTCCCACCGCATCGCCGACACCGCGATGCGGGCGCCACGATGTCGGCACCATGGTGAGGTCCCAACTCCGTTGTGTCCAGAGGGATTTGGGATGTGGTGACACGTCCCGGGGAGTGCCGTGACGTCTTACCGGCGCGGTTACGGGTGCGGGACCTCACCGGATTCTCCGGTCGGGTTCGTCCGGTCGCGGGGTACGGGACCGTCCGGCTCAGGCCGGCCGGGGGTGGCGCAGCCCTTGGAGGAGTAGTTCGATCAGGCGCCGCGGGTCGTAACGCGGGTCGCTGTCGCGTCCGATGCAGAGGTTGCCGATACCGCGCATCAGCTCGTAGGGCTGTGTGTCGGACCTGATGTCCCCAGACTCGACGGCGGCGTCGAGCAGTTGTGTGCAGACGGGGCCCAGGCGGTCGAGGAAGTAGGTGTGCAGCGCGGTGAAGCGGCTGCTGTCCGACTGGAGGGCGTCGGCGAGTCCGTGCTTGGTGACCAGGAAGTCGACGAAGAGGTCGATCCACTGACGGAGGGCCTCGAAGGGGGAGTCGGCCTCGGCCAGCAGTCGTGGGCCCGCCTCCGCGCACTCCTCGATCTGGTGGCGGTAGACGGCGGTGACGAGATCCGCCCGGGTCGGGAAGTGACGGTAGATCGTCCCCATCCCGACACCCGCCTTGGCGGCGATCTGGCGGATCGGCGCGTCGACGCCCGAGGTGACGAAGACCTCGGCGGCGGCGGCGAGCAGCGTCTGCTGGTTGCGCACCGCGTCGGCCCGCTTGCTTCGGGCCGACGCCTTCCCGGCGGGGCTCTCGGTGGACACCAGGTTTCCTTCCGGCCACGGTTGACAAAGCGGAGCGCTGTTCCGAATAATATGTGGAGCAACGTTCCGGTTCAGGTTAGCCGAGACCGGGCGTGTCTGGCCACCTGCTTGCCCGACTGCCTCCCGTCGTCCGGCCCGATCCGGAGCCGGTGACGGCACGGCCCCCAGAAGGGAACCGTTCCTCATGAGCGCATTCACCGACACCGGCACTGGCACCGATGCTGCCGCGGTCCTCGGCCCGCCCGTTCCCGTCCTGTCGTACAGCCCCGTCGTCCTGTCCGTGCCCGGACGTCCCGTGGACCTGCGGGTGCGCGTCTCCGTACCGGCGACCGGCACCGATCTGCCCGTGATCCTCCTGTCCCACGGCCACGGCGGCTCGAACCACCTCTCCTCGCTGCACGGATACGCGCCGCTCGCCGACTTCTGGGCGGCACACGGGTTCGTCGTCCTCCAGCCCACCCACCTCAGCTCCAGGACGCTGAGCCGCGTGCTCGTAGACGCTCCCGGCGGGCCCTTCTTCTGGCGCTCACGTGCCGAGGACATGACGCACATCCTCGACCGGCTCGACGTGATCGTAGCCGCCGTGCCGCAGCTCGCCGGGCGGATCGACCACGGGAGTGTCGCTGTCGCGGGTCACTCGCTGGGCGGCTTCACCGCCGGTCTCCTGTTGGGAGCCCGCGTCACCGACCCCGACAGCGGGGAGGTGGTGGACCTCGCCGAGCCCCGTATCAAGGCGGGTGTGCTGCTGGCCGCGCCCGGCAGGGGCGGTGACGTACTGAACGGCTTCATGGCCAAGGAGATCCCGTTCTTCAAGGTCGTCGACTTCTCCACGATGACCACACCGGCTCTGGTCGTCGCCGGGGACAAGGACGACTCGCGGCACTTCACGGACATGGGTCCGGACTGGCACGCGGACCCGTACAGCCTCGCGCCCGGCCCCAAGACCCTGCTCACCCTGTTCGACGCCGAGCACGGGCTCGGTGGGATCGCCGGCTACGACGTCGCCGAGACCACGGACGAGAACCCCGAGCGGGTCGCCGCGGTGGGACGGCTCGCCGCGGCCTACCTGCGCACCAGGTTCCAGCCCGGTGACGACGCGTGGCAGACGACGAGTGACGCGCTGACGACGGGCCCGGACCCGGTCGGGCGCGTCGAGTCCAAGTAGCCCGCCGCGCGGACGGTTCCGAGGCCGCCTCCGAAACACGACGTCGAAGGAGTCATGACCCGCTGCCAGGGAACCCGGCAGCCGCACGAGTGCCGGCGGACCCATTTTCGAGCGGGAGATGTCATGACGACGAACGACAGCGACAGCGGCATTGACAGTGACAGCGGTGACGACCGGGAAACGGGACGTCGTTGCAAGGCGTGCGGCAGCAGGCCCGCCGCGAACGAAACGGTGTGCGAGCACTGCAGAGCCGTGCTCGAACTCCCGGATCCGTCCGGGCTGGTCGAGGACGAGGGCGCCGCGGTCCGACGCGCCTTCGAAGGCCGTGACGGTCAGCCGCGATCAGGTGGTGGGTCCCGGACTCTCGGGGAGGAGAGCGCATGACCAGTGAATCGCGGAGTATCGGGGGTACACGGCTCGGCATGGCACCGAAGAAAGATCACTCCATGTCCCTGAGGGCCGTGCGGCAGTTGCACCGGATGCGCACCTTCTACGCGGCCGCCGTCCTGCTGTGGGCGGCGTCGGCCGCCTGGGTGGGCTGGGAACATCCCGGCAGTCGCCAGATGTGGGTGTCCGCTCTCTTCACGCTGGTCTTCATGGGCCTGCTGGCCGTGACATCCCTGTGGCTGCGGCGCCTTCAGGGCACGGGCGCGGACAAGCCCGCGCATCACGCCGCTCCGCGCAGGGCACCCGCTGGCAGTCACGCCAACGCCTGAACTGGGGCGTACGGCAGGTGAGGCCGCCGGCCGAGCAGCCGACTGAGGGATTTCCCTCTCTGTGCTCCGAGGCCGGCCAAGAGCCAGGGGGACGCTATGCCACACCGTTCAGGTCCGGAAGCCGTACCGTCGTGGGCCAGGCCCGGCACTCGGTGGGGACCGTGACTCTACGGGCCGATGCTCTGCACAAGCATCGGATACCTCGTGTGGCGGGTGGCCGACGGAGCCGGTACCGGAAGCGTCGCGGTGTCGGCGTGCCAGGTTCTGCTGTGGGTGGCACTTCTGGCAGCCAACCTGTCCGCACGACGCAGGCATCGCACTCAGTGAGGGCGGCCGCCGGGCCAGGCTGCTGAAGGGTCGCCGGATGACGGAGAAGCACGACCTCGACGACAGGCTCGCGAGTTCTCGGCTCGGCTGTCCGCCCGGGTGATCGGTCCGGACGGCCATGCGGTCGTCATCGCCGCGACGGCCACGATCGTCCCTGCCATGACGAACGCCCAGGTCACGCCGCCCGGTCTGTCCACGACGGTGCCCGCCACCGCCCCGCCGACCGCGTTGGCCGCGACGGGGACGGCGGCGATCCAGGTGTGTGCCTCCGTGAGCATGCCCGGCGGTACGATCCGGCCCACGAGGGAGATGTAGACCGTGAGGGAGGGGGCGATGACGCCGCCGCCGAGTGCGAGTGCGGCACCCAGCGCCGCCGGACCCGGCATGACGGCGAGCGCCGCAAGGCTCACGGCCACGCAGCCGAGCAGCCACGCGAGTTGGCGGGACAGGGGAGAGCGCGGTGGCCGGGCTCCGTACCAGAGGCCGCCCAGTGCGGACCCCAGGCCCCACACCCCGAGCAGCAGTCCGGCCAGTGCGGCGGAGTCGTGGCCCGACTGCTCGGTGGCGTAGGAGGGCACTGCCACGCTGACGGCGCCGAAGCCCGCCCCCAGTGCGCCCACGCATCCCAGGAGCACGGTGAAGCCGGAGAGGCGCAGGGGGCCCAGGCCGTTCGTCCTGACGTGGGAGGGGCGGGGGCGCCGGGCCCGCATCACGGTTCCGCAGGCCACCGCGACCGTTCCGGCCGGCGTGACACCGGCGGCCGCGGCGATCGCCGCGGCCGGGGTGGCGACGATCCCGGACAGCCCCACCAGCAGGGGACCGATGACGAAGACGAACTCGTACAACGCCGTGTCCGCGGCCAGCACGGTCCCCCGCAGTCCACCTGAACCGGTACTCGGCTCGGTCAGCCGGTCGCATGCTCCGCGGACGGCAGGGGTGAGCGGTGGATAGGTCGCCCCGGCGGCAGCGGCCGTCGCGCAGATCAGGGACAGCGCGCTGCCCCCGTCGGCCGCGAGCACCAGTCCGGCGAGAGCGGTGGCATGGGCGACCGCGGCGACGAGAAGGACCGGGGAGGGCCCCAGCCGGTCGGCGAGCCGCCCGATCACCGGACTGACCGACACACCGGCCAGGGCGTACAGGCCGACCGCGAGGCTGGCGTACGCGTACCGCCCGGTCGCACGTTCGGCGAGCAGCAGCAGCAGCAGTGCGAGCGGCGTCATGCCGCTGCCGAGCCGTGCGACGGCTCCCGCCACGAGCAGCGACGCGAGTCCGGGGATCTTGCGGATCTCGGCGTATCGCCCCAACGCGCTCCTGGTCATCGCTCCCTATGGCGAACGGGTACGAACGGACGGCCGTGGACGAACGGACGGTCGCGCACGAACCGACGGCTGCGGGCGAACGCACGGCCGGGACGAACAGTCACAGACTCACCGCTACGGACGTGTCTCAGGCGGTCGCCAGCTCCCCGAGCAGCTTCCAGGTACGCCGCCGGTCCGCCTCGCCGCCCAGGTCCGTCGCCGTGAACACCACCTCCGTCGCCCCGGCCTCGCGATACCGGCGCACCTCGGCGGCGACGGTCTCCTCGTCGCCGATGACCGCCAGGTCGACGGCGCGGGTGCCACCGGAGAGCTCGATGACTCGCTGGTAGGAGGGGAACTGCTCGTAGAAGGCGAGCGACTCGGTCGCGGTCTCCCGTACCGCCTCCACGTCGGCGGTGACCACGCCGGGCACGAAGGCCACGATCCGGGGCGACGGACGGCCCGCGGCCTCGGCCGCCGCGGTGACGGCCGGGACGATGTGCTCGGCGAGCGCGCGCGGCCCGGCCAGCAACGGCAGGATGCCGTCGGCGAGTTCACCCGAGACACGCAGCGACTGCGGACCCATGGCGGCCACCAGCAGCGGTACCGGCGGCTCGGCCCCCGGCACTCGCGCCGACAGAGGCGTGGTGGCGTTCAGCAGCTCGCCGTGGAAGTCGGCACTGCCCGTTTCCAGCAATGGGCGCAGAGCGGTGAGGAATTCACGGAGCCGGCCGATGGGGCGCTCGTACGGGATGCCGAAGGCTGCCTCGGTCAGCTGTTTCGTGCCGAGCGCGAGACCCAGGTGGTAGCGGCCTCCGGTCGCGGCCTGGGCCGTCTGTGCCTGGCTGGAGACGAGCAGCGGGTGACGGCCGAAGACCGGGACAGCGGCGGTCCCGACCTGGAGCCCCGGCACTTCGCGGCCGACGATCGCGGCGAGCGAGGGGGAGTCGTAGCCGAAGGTCTGCCCGAACCACGCGGAGTGCAGTCCGGCCTCGTGAGCCTCTCGCGCGAGTCGCACCGTACTGTCGATCCGGTTCTGAGGGGAGAGTGCTGCTCCGATGGTCATATACACGGCAACGGGCGGTCTCACGCCCGTCATTCCGGCTCGTACATGACAACCGTATGGCGGCTGTGTAACGGCGTTCAGGCCGTCGTCCTCGCCGTCGCGGGCTTCGGTGCGGTGGGCTCCGGCAGGGTGCGGAACAGCAGCCAGCTCAGGGCGGGCAGCCGCACCCTCTCCCGCTCTTCAAGGCGGATCTCGGCATGAGCTTTCCCCAGTGGCGCACCCAACTGCGCCTGTACCACGCGCTGATCCTGCTGGCCGGGAACACCCCCGTGACGGTCGTGGCCCACCACTGCGGCTGGTCGTCCGCCAGCGCCTTCATCGACGTCTTCCGCCGCATCTTCGGGCCCACCCCGGGAACCCACCAGCCCCACTGACCGACATGCCTCCGCGGCGCTGCGGCCGTACCCGCGGCGGTACTTGGTCCCAGGTTGTGGGACACCACTTGGTGAAGCGCCGTGGCTGCTGTACAAATGGGCCCCATGAATCACGAACCGCTGGTGCGACGCCTGGTCATCGACCTGTGCCGATGCCCCGTTTCGTGTTGTTGTTCGTCTTGTTGACCGCGCTTTTCTGACGCGCTCCGCCGTCCGGTGATGTGCCCGGCGGCCACCTCTTCTCCCGCACCCCTTCTCGCACCTCGGTGCGTTCTCCGAGTTTCCCGGCCCCCGCCGGCCTCAACCGATCGTCTTCCGGCGCCCATGGAGGCCCTGTCCCCATGTCCACCATCCCCTCCCTGCCACAGACCGACCTCACTCCGCCGTCCGGCCAGCCGCCGGTGCGGCGACGTCGCCGCGGCACAGCGCGCGTCCGCCACATCGCTCTGCCCTTCGGCTCACTCCTGCTCTTCCTCCTCCTGTGGCAACTGCTGGCGGCGAGCGGAACGTGGAGCGAGACGCTGGTCCCGCCCCCGGCCAAGGTCTGGAGCGCGTTCATCGACGTGTCCACGACCCACGACGGAGTACGGGGCTACAACGGCACCACCCTCATCGAGCACCTGGGCATCAGCCTGCGGCGCATCGCACTCGGCGCCGGCATCGGCATCGCCCTCGGGGTGGTCTTCGGCCTCGTCATGGGCACCGTCGGCTGGGTCCGTTCGCTCTTCGAGCCCTGGATCACCTTCCTGCGTACGCTGCCGCCGCTGGCGTACTTCTCACTGCTCATCATCTGGCTGGGCATCAACGAGGAACCCAAGATCACCCTGCTGGCCGTGGCCGCCTTCCCGCCGGTGGCGGTGTCCACCACCACCGCGGTGACCGCCGTGTCGCAGAGCCTGATCGAGGCCGCACGCGCCCTCGGCGGGTCCCGGTGGGACGTCGTCAAGGACGTCATCGTGCCGTCCGCCCTGCCGGAGACACTCACCGGCATCCGACTGGCCGTGGGCGTCGCCTACTCCTCCCTCGTCGCCGCCGAGCTGGTCAACGGACTGCCCGGTATCGGCGGCATGGTCAAGGACGCCGCCAACTACAACAACACCCCGGTGGTACTCGTCGGCATCATCGCCATCGGGATCTCAGGGCTTGTCATCGACGGTCTGCTGCTCCGGCTGGAGCGCGCCGTCGTGCCCTGGCGCGGGCACGTCTAGGTCCCGCCCCTCTCGTCCCTGAGCAGCCTCCGTCACCTTGCAGGAACTCCGCTCCCCTGAACAGAAACGGCCTCACCATGTCTCGCTCCCTCCCTCAAGGCCCATCCCGACGCCTGCTGCTCGCCGGCGCCCTGGCAGCGGTGTCCGCGGCCGTCACCGGCTGCTCCTCCGACAGCGAGGCATCCTCGTCCGGCGGCTCCAAGCGGCTGCGCATCGGCTACTTCGCCTTCCCCAGCGGCGACCTGCTCGTGAAGAACAAGAAGCTGCTGGAGAAGGAGCTTCCGGACTACAAGATCACCTGGATCAAGTTCGACTCCGGCGCCAGCGTCAACCAGGCCTTCCTGGGCAAGTCGCTCGACATCGCCGCACTGGGCTCCAGCCCGTTCGCCCGCGGGATCTCCGGGAGTTCACCGATCCCGTACAAGGTCGCGTTCGTTCTCGACGTGGCGGGCGAGAACGAGGCTCTGGTGGCCCGCAAGGACGCCGGTATATCCGACGTCGCCGGGCTCAAGGGGAAGACGATCGCCACCCCCTTCGCCTCGACCTCGCACTACAGCCTGCTGGCGGCGCTGGAGAAGGCCGGCCTCAAGGCGTCCGACGTCAAGCTGGTCGACCTGCAACCGCAGGCGATCATCGCCGCCTGGCAGCGGGGGGACATCGACGCCGCATACGTGTGGCTGCCAACCCTGGACGAGCTGCGCAAGACCGGTACGCAGCTCACCAGCAGCAAGGAGATCGGCGCGGCGGGCAAACCGACCCTCGACCTGGCCGTCGTGTCCGACGAACTCATCGCCAGGGACCCGAAGGCGATCGACACCTGGCGGAAGGTGGAGGCGCAGGCCCTGAGCCTTCTCAAGTCCGACCCGGACGGCTCGGTCAAGGCCGTCGCCGCCGAGCTGAGCATCAGCACGGCGGACGCCAAGGCCCAGCTCGCACAAGGGGTGTTCCTCACCCCGGACGAGGTCGCCTCCGCCGACTGGCTGGGCACAGAGGGGAGTCCGGGCGAACTGCTGACCTATGTCACCGACACCGCGCAGTTCCTGGCCGACCAGAAGCAGATCGACGCCGCGCCGTCCGCGGACGCCGTTCGCAAGGCCTTCTATCTGAAGGGACTGCCCGATGTCCTCAAGTGAAACAGTCAGCAAGGGAGTTGAGGCGCGGGACGCCGAACGGGCCGGATCCGTCCGGCTCGACCACGTCACCCACCGGTACGGCCGGGGCGGCGAGACCGTCACGGCCGTCGGACCGGTCGATCTGACCGTCCCCGCCGGCGAGTTCCTGGTTCTCGTCGGCGCGTCCGGCTGCGGCAAGAGCACGCTGCTGCGGCTGATCGCCGGTTTCGAGCAGCCCACCCACGGTTCGGTACGTGTCTCCGGCGCCGCACCCCGGCCGGGCGAGACCGCCGGAGTGGTGTTCCAGACACCTCGCCTGTTCCCCTGGCGGACGGTGCAGGGGAACGTCGACCTGGCACTGCGGTACGCGGGGGTCGACCGGTCCCAATGGCCCGAGCGGCGGGCGCAGTTGCTGGCGCGCGTCGGTCTCGAAGGAACGGGGAGGCGACGCGTCTGGGAGATCTCCGGCGGTCAGCAGCAGCGCGTCGCCATCGCCCGCGCCCTCGCGGCCGAGAACCCGCTGTTCCTGCTCGACGAACCCTTCGCGGCGCTGGACGCGCTGACCCGGGAGCGGCTCCAGGAGGACGTACGGCAGGTGACCGCCGAGACGGGACGGACCACGGTGTTCGTCACCCACTCCGCGGACGAGGCGGTGTTCCTCGGCTCCCGCATCGTGGTGCTGACGAAGAGCCCCGGGACCGTCGCCCTGGACCTGCCGATCACGCTTCCGCGGGGCGCTGTCGACGCGGACGAGTTGCGCGAGTCCCGTGAGTTCGTCGACCTGCGCGCGCAGGTCGCCCACGCGGTGAAGTCGGCGGCCGCGGCCTGATGCCCGGAACCGCGCGACCCGCCGGTTGTCCTCCAGGGACAGCCCGGCGGGAAGCTCGGTCCCCACCCCGGGCTGAGCCCTTCTGGTGTGCCAAAAACCCTTGTAAGCACGCCAGTTGCACGCCGTTTACACTCTCGCCCATGATCTCTCTGGACGACCCGCGCTGGCCCGCCCTCGACCACCGCGGCTGGTCCGAAGGGCAGGGTGCGCCGGACGCGCCCTTCGTCCCGGACGAGCTGCGGCACCTGGTGGCGGATCCCACGGACGGTGAGCGTTTCACCGACCTGTGGCCCTACCTGTGTTCCGAGGGAACCGCCTGGCCGGCCGCCTATGCCGCCGTGCCCCACCTCGTCACCATCGCGCGCGGCCTTCCTCCGGCCGGTCCCGAGCGCGACGACTACCTCTACGTCGTCGGCCTCGTGGCCATCTGTTCCGGCGAACTCGGGTACGTGCCCGACGACCTGCCCGACGACATCGCGGACGCCTACCGGCAGGCCCTCCCCGACGCCCTGGGTCTCCTGGCCGAGACGCTGGCTGCGGGGGAGCACGACCAGATCACGACCCGCTATCTGCTCGCCGCCATGGCGGCCCTCAAAGGACACCCCGACTACGCGGAGATACTCAACGAGCTCGACGTCTACGCCGAGTGCCAGTCCTGCGGCGAACCCATGCTCGAACTCCCGGAATAGCCGGGATCCGGCAGCGACGACGGCGCCCGGAGCACCGCAACGCCCCACGCCGGCAATGGCGTCGGGAAAGCCGGTACCGGCGGATGGTTCAGGCCACACCCGGTACGGATCTCATCTCGCCAGGATGATCCTGACGATTGCGGGCCCCGTACCGACAGTCCCATACTGTGGCTGGCCGTACGGGGGGAGGCCGGCGAGTTGAGCGGGAGACGTGTGCCCACGGCAGTGCGTGGAACCGCGCACCACGGACTGGTGCTGGGTGCCGCGGCACTCGCCGTGCTGCTCGCCGCCACCGTCCTGGCCGCGCTCGCGGCGCTCACCGAGAAGGCCGTCGAAGGCGGAATACAGCAGCGGCTCGCCCGCGACCCGGAAGCGGTCGTCGAGGTCTCCGGAGCGTACCGGCCAGATGGGGCGGGTGAAGTCGACGGCCTCGTACGCGCAGCCGTCGGCCGTGCCTTCGACGGCGTACCGCATCACACCTGGTCCGCGTTACGGGTCCCGGCCGGCCGCTCCTCCGCGCTCAGCGTGACGGAGGCCGACGGCCGTCGGCGCGACGACACCCTCGCCACTCTCGTCGCGCTCCAGGAGACGGGGCGGCACGCCGAGTTGGTGGCGGGGCGCTGGCCGCGGGCAGCCGGTTCGGGGGCCGTCGAGGCCGCGCTGACCGATGTGTTCGCCGCGGAGTTGGCGGTGCGGCCGGGCGACGAACTGCGGGTGCAGCCGGACAGCGGGCGGCAGGTCCGGCTGCGCGTGGCCGGGCTGTACCGGACGGGCGGCCGCAGCCCGGCCGTCTGGGCGGAACTGAGCCCCACCTTCGCCACGCCCGACTCCTTGGTGCTGGTGCCACGGCAGACCCTCGCGGCGACCCCGGGGCTGGCGAAGGACGCCGACGCGCTGTGGCTGGGAGTGCCGGACACCGGCGGACTCCGGCTCGGCGACATCGGACCGCTGCAACGGCGCACCGACGCCTTCAGCGGCAGCGACGTCTCGCTCTCCGTGTTCCGTGGCGCGCCCGTCACGACCGACCTCGACGTCAGGGCCACCCTCGACAACGCCCTCGACGACCTGACCACCCCCATCGCCGTGGCCCGCGCAGGTCTCTACATCCCGGCGACACTGCTCGCCGCCCTCGCGGCCGCCGCCCTCGTGCTCACCGCGCGCCAGCTCGCCGAGCACCGCCGGCCCGAACTCGCGCTGCTCGCCGCCCGAGGCGCCGGAACCACCCGGCTGGTCTCGGCAACGGCGTTGCAGTGGGCGGCAGTCGCGCTGCCGGCGGGACTGGCCGCACCCTTCCTCGCCGGGCCGCTGCTGCGCCTCCTCGACCGGGCCGGGCTGATCCCCGGCGACGTACCTGGGACGGCGGCCCTCACAGCGGGCTGGGTGGCCGCGCTGCTCGCCGTCGCCGTGCACGGCGCCGCCCTGCTGCTGCCCACCGTACGGACGGTCCGGGACCGGCAAGCGGTGCGCGGACTCCGGCTGCGCCTCGGCCGGTTCGCGGGGGCGCAGCGGCTCGGCGCCGACCTGGCGCTCGCCGCCGTCGCCGTGGTCGGCTGGCTGCAACTGCGGCAGTACCGCTCACCGGTCACCGGCGGAGGCGTCGACCCGGTGCTGGTGCTCGCACCCGTCGCGATGACCTGCGCGGCGGCCTTGCTCGTACTGCGGGCGCTGCCCCTGGCCGCCCGGATCACCGACCCCCTCGCCCGGCGCGGCACCGGACTCGTACTGCCCCTGGGCGGCTGGCAGATCGCCCGGCGAGCGGCGCGGCACGCCGGTCCCGCGCTGCTGGTGACCCTCGCCCTGGCCGTCGCCGCGCTCAGCAGCACCGCACTCGCCATCCTGGACCGCGGCGACCACGACCAGGCGGTGTTCCAGGTCGGCGCCGACCTGCGGATCGACCCCGGCCGGCAACTCGCCACCGCCGAACGCCGCGCCGCCTACACCGCGTTGCCCGGCGCCCGGGCCGTCACCCCCGTCGTCGACGCGAACGGCTATCTCGGCCAGAGCTGGACGACCGTCACCGGCATCAACACCGCACGCGGCCCGGCACCCACCCTGCGCCCCGACCTCGGCGACCGGCCGGTGTCCGAACTCGTCGCCCCGCTCGACCGGAACATCCCCGCGTACGGACTGCCGCTCAGCGGTTCGGCGCGTGAACTCCCCTTGCGGGTGAGGCTGTCCGCCGACGGGCCCGGCACCCCTGTGCCGGTCACCCTCACCGTGCACTTCGTGGACGCCGACGGACTCACCCGCGCGAGCGAGGCCGTCCTCGAAGACACCGGCGGCAAGCCCCGTACCGTACGCCTGAAGGTGCCGGTCGGCGGTGAAGGCGCACGTATCGTCCAGCTCGGCCTGAGCATGACCGGCGAAACGGTCCGCCGTACCTACCGGCTCTCCGTCGACCGCGTGCCGGGCCTCACCCGCCCCGCCGACTGGCGCGACCTGCGCGCCGACACCCCCGACCGGAAGATCGGCGGATGCCCCGGCGCCCCGTCGCGCCGACCGCCCGGGAGCGCCCCGGGCCCCGTGCTCTGCTCCGACCGCCCGGCGCCCGGCACACTCCTGGATGCGGTGCTGCGCGGCCCGGACACCGAACTCAAGTACCCGACCTGGAGCATGCGGCTCGGCACCGACCGCGCCAAGGGACGCGCGGCCCTGCCCGCACTCGCCGACCGCGGACTGCTCGCCTCCGGCGTGGCCCGCGTGGGAGACACGATCACGATGCAGCGCGCCGGTGGCGGCACCGCCCGCATCAGGATCGTCGGAGAGATCGATGCCGTACCGGGCGCCGACCGCGACCGGCCACGTCTGCTCGCCGACTCCCGGGCCATGGCCGCCCAGTTCGTACTCGCCGGAACCCTGCCCGCCGCCGAGTCCGCCTGGTGGGTGGCCACCGACCACGGGGACGCGACAGCGGCCCTGAACGCCGTCCGCGCCGATCCCCGCCTGGGCACAGCCATCGACGTGCCGCGGATGCGGGCCCTGCTGGCCGCCGATCCCCTGCGGCAGGGCGCACGCGGAGCGCTCACGCTGTGTTTCGTCCTCGCCCCGGCGTTCGCCGTCGTCGGCTTCACCCTGCACACCGCCCTCTCGGCGCGGGCCAGGACACGGGAGTTCGCGTTGCTGCGCGCGCTCGGTGTACGGCGCGGACAGCTCGCCGCGTATCTGTGGACGGAGCAACTCGCGCTGGCCTCGGTGGCGGCGGTCCTCGGCACGCTGCTGGGCACCCTGCTGGCCGCCACGATCATGCCGGTGGTCACCGTCGACGACGCCGGCAGCCCCGTCTACCCGGGGCTGCTCACCGCTGTGCCGTGGGCGCGCGTGTCGCTCACCGCGGGCGCGACGACCCTCGTGATCTGCGCGGTGGTGACGGTCGCGGCCCGCTTCCTGGGACGGGTCGACCTGGCACGGGTGCTGCGGGCGGGGGAGGACCGGTGACACGCTCCCGCCCCTCCCGAGCCCTCCGCTCCTCACGGGACCCCCGTGCCTCCCGAGCGCTCCGCTCCGTCGTAGCGCGCGGCGGGGGCGGACCGGGGAAACGCCCCTCCGAAGCGCTCCGCTCCGTCACCGTGCGCGAGGTACGCGCCGACCTGCCGCTGCTGGTCTGCCTCGCCGTGCTGGTGGCGCTGCTCACCGCGGTCGCCGCCGCCGGCCCCACGCTCCTCGACCGGCTCGCCGGGCGCGCACTCGCCTCCCGGCTGGAGCTGGAGCAACGGGCCGAGCCCGGAATCCAGCTCAGTGCGCAGTTCGAGCCCGCGACGAGCACGGACTCCGAGGCCTGGGCGACCGAACTGGACGAAGACCTGCTCCCGGTCACCGAGGTACTCGCCGACGCGGCCCCCGACACCCTGAACGGTGGCCTCGTACACGACTCGACCCGCGTCGCCCTGCCGACCCTCGACACCGTGACGGCCGCCGGGAAGGTGGGACTCGGCCTGGTGTACGCCTCCGACGCGCCGGGGCGCCGGGCCTACACCGAGGGGCGACCGCCCGCCCCGCACGACGAGCAGCGCGTCGAGATCGCCCTCTCCACCCGCACCCGTGACGCGCTGAGACTGCGGCTCGGACAACAACTCCCGCTCAGCCCCGGCGCGTTGGAGAACGTGCAGGCCACCGCCGTAGTCGTCGGCTTCTTCACGACGGAGGGCGCCGACGCGTCGGGCAGCGACCGGCTGTGGCGCGAACAGCCCGCGCTGACACGCGCTGCCCGGCATCCGCCGCGCGGCGCCGCCGGACTCGACTGGGAGGCCCGCGCCCTGGTCGCGCCCGGTACCGTCACCGATCTCCAGGCACAGTCCGGCGCCCCGCTCACCGCCACCTGGGGGATGCGCCTGGACCTCGACACCGGCACCGCCGCGCGGTTCGCCGACGACCAGGGACAGCGCGAACTCCAGCGACTGCTCACCACCTACCCGGACGACGCACGGTCCGTCTTCTGCGGTGACATCGCCGACTTCGGCGGTATGTACTGCGAGATCGGCCCGCACCCCGCCTCCACACTGCGGGACAGCACACACCTGCCCGAGACCCTCACCGACTTCGGCCGGCAATGGCGTCAGGGCCGCGTCGTGATCTCCTTCGCGCTCGCGTCGCTGCTCGTCGTCGGCCTGCTCGCCGCCGCCGTCACCGCGCTGCTCGCGGTACGCCGCGGCCTCGACGCCCACCGTCTGCAGCGGGCTCGCGGCGCCTCCGCGACAGGTCTCGCGCTGGCGAGGGCGGCACAGACCGCGCCGGCCGTGCTGCTCGGAGTCGTGACGGGCATCGCCGCCGCACGATCGCTGCCGGACCCCGCACCCGCGTACCGGCAAGGACTGCTGGTCGCCGCACTCGTCTGGCTGCTGCTGCCCGCCCTCACCTGGCACGCCCTGCGCGAGCGCGCCGTCCGCACCGGGCACGACCCGACCCCGTACGCGGCAGGGCGCCGCCTCGTCGCCGAGGCGGCGGTACTGCTTCTCGCCGCGGCCGGTGTGTTCGCGCTGCGGACCCGGGGTACGGCCGGCGACGCCGGTCCCGACCCGCTGCTCGCCGCCGTGCCCGCGCTCCTGGGACTGGCCACCGTCGCCGTCCTGGTGCGCTGCTATCCGCTGCCCGTACGGATCCTGGCGCGCTGGTCGGCAAGGCGGCGCGGTGTCGTGACACTCGTCGCGCTCTCCCGGGCCGCGAAGGAGGCGCCCGCCCGGGCACTCGCGCTGCTGGTCCTGGTGGTGACGCTGGCCGGAGCGGTCTTCGGCGGCCTGGTGGCCGGGACCCTGGCGGACGGGCGCCGGACCGCCGCCGCGTGGCAGGTCGGAGCCGACGCCTCCTACCTCGGCGCGGGCCGCAACCCCGACATCGCCGAGCGGCTCGCCCAGGTGCGAGGGGTGGACCACACGGTCGACGTACGGCAGTTGCGCGTCGACCCGACGAGCGCGACCAGCGGCAACCGGTACGGCGTCGCGAGCCTCGTCGGCGTCGACGGCGCCCGACTCCGGGCGGCGGCCCCCGACTCACCGGCGGCACGCGCGCTCGACACCGCCGGACTCACCGGCCCACGGACCGGCAAGGACATCCGGGTCCTGGCCACCGGAGCCCGCACCGGCGACCTGCTCACCATCACCTCCCACGGCAGAGAACTGCGCCTGCGTGTCGTCGGCGGACTCCCCGAGGACGTACGCCAGGACGCGGCGCTCGGCCCCGTCCGCGGCACGACCCCGCCCCGTGAACGACTCCTGCTCACCGACAACCGCGACCTCGCGGCCATCGGGGCCGACGACTTCGAGGGAACCTCACTGCTGCTGTACGGCCCGGGCCTGGACGTGCGGACCCTGCGGTCCCTGGTGCCGCGCGTCACCGACGACGCCGCGGTCGGCGAACTGCGCATCCGCTCCGAGGAACAGGCCGACGCCGCGGCCGACGGCATGATCGACGTCCTGCGGGCCGCGCACACCACGTGCACCGCCCTCGCCGTACTCCTCGCCCTGCTGGCGCTGGTTCTCGAACTGCTGCTGTCCGCACCGGCACGCGGCCGCACCACCGCGTATCTGCGCACCCTCGGCCTGGGCGACCGGGCCACCTCGGGGCTGCACCTGCTGCAACTGCTGCCGATGGTGCTGGCGGCCGTGACGGGCGGCATCGCACTGGGGCTGACGCTGCCCGCGCTGCTCGGACCGGCCCTGGACCTGCGGGAGTTCACGGGCGGGCCCGCCGCCCCCACACCCCACCCCGACCTGTTGCTGACCGCCGCCCTGGGCGCGGGGGTGGGAGCGCTGGTGTTCGCGGCGGTCGGCGTGGAGACCTGGATCGGACGGCGCCGCGGGCTCGGCGCGGTCCTGCGACTGGGGAGAAACGGTGACTGACCCGCACGGGAATCCACCGCACGAGAGCCCGTACGAGGGCGGTCTGCGGCAACTCGGCGATCTGCGGCAGGTGAACGATCTGCGGCGGCTGGAGGAGCGCGCCCGCGACGCCCGGCGCACGCACGCGGACGCGGACGACGCGCTCGTCGTCTGCGACAACCTGGTCCGCGTCTACCGCACCGACGAGGTCGAGGTACAGGCTCTCCAAGGCCTCGACCTCGTCGTCGAGGAGGGCGAGTGCATGGCGCTCGTCGGCGCCTCCGGATCCGGCAAGTCGACCCTGCTGTCCATCCTCTCCGGCCTCGATCTGCCCACGGCGGGCCGCGCCCGGGTCGCCGGGCACGACCTGCTCGCCCTGCGACGGCGCGAGCGGCTCGGCTACCGCCGGCACACGGTCGGATTCGTGTGGCAGCAGACGGGACGCAACCTGCTGCCGTATCTGACGGCGCTGGAGAACGTGGCGCTGCCGATGAAGTACCTGCGGGTACCGCGCCGCAAGCGTGCCGCGCGCGCCGCCGAACTCCTCGACGTACTCGGCGTCGCGTACTGCCGCGACCGTCGCCCGGCCGAACTCTCCGGGGGCGAACAGCAGCGCGTCGCCGTCGCGGTCGCCACGGCCAACGCGCCGCGGGTGCTGCTCGCCGACGAACCCACCGGCGAACTCGACACCGCGAGCGGCGAGGAGGTCTTCGCGGCACTGCGCCGCGCCAACGAGGAACTCGGTGCCACCGTCCTCGTCGTCACCCATGACCCCCTGGTCTCCGGGCAGGTCCGCCGCACGGTCCGCATCCGTGACGGCCGTACGTCGACGGAGACACTGCGCGGGCCCGGCGGCGGGGGTGCCGAGGAGTACACCGTCCTGGACCGCGCCGGGCGCCTCCAACTGCCCCGGGACCACGTGGAGCGTTACGGTCTGCGCGGCCGCGTCCGCCTGACAGCGGAACCGGACCATGTGGGCATCTGGCCCGACCGCGCCGCACACTCGACCGACTCCGACTCCGACTCCGACTCCGACTCCGACTCCGACTCCGACTCCGGCCCTGGTTCTGGCTCTGAACCGGGCTCAGGCTCTGAACCGGGCTCCGGTCCTGGCTCCGATGTCGGCTCGACCTCCCGTCCTTCGGTCTGATCGCCCGCGAAACCTGGATGCGGGTGACGGAGGCGCGCCCCTAGGCTCCTGTGAGAGGGGCTGACGACGTGCCCGCCGCCAGCGGTAGTCAGGGGGACCGGAAATGGACCGAACGACGAGTTGTCACCTGTTCGCGCTCAGCTTCGACGCGAGTCGGCCCGCGAGCCTCGCGCGGTTCTGGTCAGGAGTTCTCGGCTGGGAGACGGTCGACGAGCCACACGACGGCATCGCGCTCCTGCCCAGCGACGACACCGGGTTCCGACTCCGTTTCCTGCCGTCCCAGGAGGAGAAGGTCGGCCAGAACCGGATGCACTTCGATCTGACGAGTACGTCCCTGGAGGATCAGCGGCAGACGGTGGAGCGGGCGCTGGGACTGGGCGCACAACACATCGACATCGGCCAGCTGCCGGAAGAGAAACATGTGGTGCTCGCCGATCCCGAAGGCAACGAGTTCTGCGTCATCGAGCCCGGCAACAACTTCCTCGCCGACTGCGGCTTCATCGGAGCGCTGGCCTGCGACGGCTCGCAGGAAGTCGGGTACTTCTGGAGCGAAGCACTCGGGTGGCCCCTGGTCTGGGACCAGGACCAGGAGACCGCGATCCGCTCCCCGCACGGCGGACCGAAGATCACGTGGGGCGGCCCGCCGCTGCTGCCGAGGACAGGCAGGGACCGGTTGCGCTTCGACCTCGCTCCGGCCGTCCACGGCGACCGGGAGGCAGAGGTCGACCGCCTGCTCTCCCTCGGGGCGAAGCGCATCGACACGGGTCAGGGCGAGACAAGCGGCGAGATCACGGGTGAGATAAGCGGCGAGATCACGGGTGACATCAGCGGCGTGGCGATGGCCGATCCGGACGGCAACGAGTTCCGTGTGCTGACGCCCCGGTAGCGGGCGGCAGCATCTCCAGGGCGGTGGAGGCCGCGACGCGGTGCCACTCCCCGGTGTGGCGGAGCATCGCGTGGTCACCGCCCGCCATGCCCACGAACGACGCCCGGCAGCCCACGGCACGGGCACGGTGCACGAACGCCTTGGACAGCCGGGGGTCCGTGACGCGGTCGCGGTCCCCGTGCAGCACGACGACCTCCTTGTCCCGCAGTTGCGCAACCGGCTCGCCGTCGGGGCACCAGGGAGCCAACGCCAGGACGCCGCGGACCTGCGGTGCGCCCGCGGCACGCAGGGCGGCCCGGCCGCCCATCGAGTGGCCGACGAGGACGACCGGGACATCCGGAGCGATGCGGCGGAGTTCATCGAGCGCCCGCCGCGCGTCCCGCAGGGAGTCCGCGTCACCCCCGTTCCACCCCCGTACGCGGTAGCGCACCTCTGCCAGCAGGACGTCGTCGTCGGGTATCGCATGGGCGACGGCTCGCACGACGGGCTTCATACGCAGGGCCGCGAGGTGCCAGGGACGGGACCGGGCCCGGCTGTCGGCCCTGCCGCCGTGCAGGAACACGACGGCGGCACGAGGTGAGCGCGGGAGATGCCGCACCGCCAGCGCGGGAGCGTGCGCGCCCGCCGGATCAGCGGTGGAAGCCTGCTCGTGCACTGTCATCCCTACTCCTGCCTGTCGCCTGTCGCCTGTCGCCTGTCGAGCTGTCGTGTTCTCGTTGCTCGCGTCGAGACCGGCTGCTGCATCCACCGCATCCGCCGTATCCATCGCTCACTGAACGCGTCTCACTGGTCATTCGTTGCCGACCGGCCGCCGGCTTGGTCGGCAGGCCGAGGGGACGCCCGTTCACACACGCGCCCGTTCACACTCTCGTCCGCCTGCCCGCGCCGTCGGGCTTCACCTGCGATTTCATGGATGGGCGGGACCAATCCGCAGGGACCCCGGCATCGGATTACGTCCGGAGATGTCTTTACGGATGTCCTTCGACACATGTCCTAGCGAGGGAGGGCCCCGGTGAACGAAGTCGCCCAGATCGGCAGGCACCACTCGGCCGAACCTGATCTGCAGGAGCTGATGGGGCGTGTGGCCCTGGGTGACGAGCAGGCGTTCGCCTCCGTGTACGACGCTGTGGTGGGCCCGGTCCTGGGCGTGGTCCGCGCGGTCCTGCGTGACCGGGCCCAGTCGGAGGAAGTGGCCCAGGAGGTGCTGGTGGAGGTGTGGCGCACCGCCCCGCGCTTTCGTTCCGACCGTGGCACGGTGATCAACTGGGTTCTCACGATGGCCCACCAGAGGGCGGTCGACCGTGTGCGCTCGGTGGAGGCCGCGGTGGCCCGGGACCAAAAGGCGGCCCGACTGGAACCCAAGTCCGAGTACGACGAGGTGACCGAGCAGGTGGAGGCACGGCTGGAGCGGGAGCAGGTGCGCCGCTGTCTGCGCACCCTGACCGACATCCAGCGCCAGTCCGTCGATCTCGCGTACTACCGGGGGCTGACCTACCGGGAGGTGGCCGAAGTCCTGGCTCTTCCGCTGGGAACGGTCAAGACCCGTCTGAGGGACGGCCTCATACGGCTGCGCGACTGCCTGGGGGTGACCGCGTGAGCACCGCGGATCTGCACACACTGACCGGTGCCTACGCGCTGCACGCCCTGTCCGACGAGGAGCGCGAGGCATTCGAGCGACACCTCAGGGAGTGCGAGCCGTGCGCGCAGGAGACCGCCGAGCTGTCCGCCACTGCCGCGCGTCTGGGACTCGCCGTCTCCGTGACGCCCCGCCCCGTCGTGCGGGAACGCGTACTCCAGCAGATCACCACCGTCAGGCAGGAGGCATCCGGCGGCCCGACCCTGCCGCGCCGCGCACGTGCGAAGCGGCGCGGACGTCCGGTGTCGCGCTGGGCACTGGCCGCTTGCCTCGCGGCGGCCGCCGCGCTCGGCGGTACCGCGGTGTGGCAGCACGAACGTGCCGAGGACGCCTTGGAGCAGGCGCGGCGGGCCGACCGGGGAGCAACCGGCATCGCGGCCGTACTCACGGCCCCGGACGCCAGGAGCCGCACCGTGAAACTGGCCGGCGGCGCCACCGGCACCGTCGTCGTCTCCGACAGCCGTGACAGGGCAGTCTTCATGGCTTCCGGGATGACCGAGCCGCCTCGGGGCAAGGTCTACCAGCTGTGGTTCGATGACGGTGGCACCATGCGTTCCGCCGGTCTGATGGACCCCGCACGCACCAGTCAGGCCGTCTTGATGCGAGGCGCCGTCGACGGGGCTTCGGGTATGGGGGTCACCGTCGAGCCGGAGGGCGGCTCCGAGGAACCGACCTCCACCCCGCTCGCCCTGCTGAGCCTCCCCGCATGACCAAGCAAGCCCCCAAGGTCTCGGCAACGAGCCTCCGGACCGTCGTCAGGCCTGCCCGGTGCTCGACCGGACCGCCGTCAGGCCTGCCGGTGCCAGACCCGATCGGCCTCAAACCCGCCCGACGCCAGACCCGATCTGCCTCAAACCTGACCGGTGACCGTCACAGTGACCCGCGCCGGTGCGGCCTCCGCAGGGAACTTCTCGACCAGATGAAGCTCCACACCACGACGTGCGGCGCGGGCGACATCCAATGCCCGCGCCTGCCTGAGCACGACAAGGTGTATCTCGACGTTCCGGCGCCCGGTGCCGTCCGGCCCGGTCAGCCGGACTCCGGCTGCCGACGGCCCGCTCTTGCCCTGCTGCCGCGACGGCCGGGCCAGGGTGGAGCGCAGCCGCCCGGCCACCCCGGGCCGCAGGAAAGCCACCCCTGGCACGCTCTCCACGACCCGGGCGATCTCCTCCGCCAACGACGGTTGTGCGGTGTGCGCGGTGGGATCGGTGCTTGCCGTGCGTGCGGTGTCGCGAGACATCAGGTACGACCTTCCTGGCTGTCGGCGCTGTCGGCGCTGTCGGCGTTGCCGCCCGTGATGTCGATCGTGTCGATCAGGTCGGTGACACGGACGTCCACCGCCGCTATGGCCATGCCCAACTGGTGGTCAGCCGCCTCCCGGACCCGTCCGCGAACCTCTTCGGCGAGCTCCGGCAGCGAGACACCGGCCGGAGCGTGAATGGCGAGGCGGACCTCGACCAGCCCTGCGAAGGTGTCGGAGACCGGCCTTTCGTCGGTGTCGGTGTCGGTGTCGGTGACCGGGAGGGTGAGGGGAAGGAGGCGGCAGGAACCGGCCCGTACACCGGACACGGTCTCGGCCGCCGCACGCAGCGTGCGGGCAGCGACCGCTTCCATGATCCACAGGTCCTCGACGGGTTCGCCGAGGGACAGGGGGCGGCCGGGACGCAGTTCGAGGCGCACGACGTCCATGACGCGCTGTGTCAGCGTCGTCGCGTCGTAGGCGGCGGTGTCCGCCGTCTCGTCACGCAGGTCGCGGACCGCGGACTCCAGCTCGTCGAGATCGAGCACGGCCTGCCTGCAGTGCGGGCAGGTCTGCCGGTGCGGGGCGTCGGTCTGCTGTTCCCAGTCGTCCCAGACCCGGGAGAGCAGTCTGCCGCACGGCAGTTGCTCGTCGTCGCTGACGCTGCCGGTGGTCGGGTTGGGCGGGTCGGTGTGAGCGGTCATCGCCAGGCCCCCATTGCTTGTGTCAGGCAGCGTCGTGCGCGGAAGACACGGGCGCGCACAGCCTCCTGGCTGATACCGACCGCGTCCGCGATGAATTCGTAGGACTGACCGTCCAATTCTCGCAGCACCCAGCAGGCGCGCTGCTCGACCGACAGCAGGTCCAGAGCTTCGCCCAGCGCACTCACCGCGCCGCGCGCCTCGGCGATCCTGGCCGGGGAGGCCGAGTGCTCGGGCGCCGCTAGGTCACCCGCGGCCTCCAGCGGCGCCACCGGTTTGCGGGAGCGCAGTACGTTCAGGCAGCGGTTCGTGACGATCCGGTATATCCATGTGCCGAAGGACGACCGGTTGTGGAACTCCGGCAGCCGTCTCCAGGCGTTGATGAACGCGTCCTGCACGGCGTCCTCCGCTTCCGCCCGCCCACCGAGCAGGCGCGTGGCCAGCCGGATGAGTGCCGGGGCATGGCGCTGTACGAGAACGGCGAAGGCGTCCTCGTCCCCTTCCGCGGCCCGGACCGTCAGCAGGGCGTCGTCGATCTCGCCCTCGATGTCCGGTGGTGCGGTCTCTTTGCGGGCCCCCGCCACTGGGCGGCTCCTCTCGTCCGGTTCTGCAGGTTGGACACGTCGGCGCCGTCTCTTGTTACGCGTGTGCCGCATTTTGTTGCGCGCGATCTCGTGCAGCGGCCCGTGGGACAGGAGTGTCCTCGCAGTGATCCGTTCCCCGGGCGTCTGCGGATGGCTCGCGTCCGGCTGGGGATTCCCGTACGACACGTCGGTGGGGCCGGCGGCTGCGGGTCGCGGTACGGGTGCGGGTCTCGACAGCTGAGCGGAGATTTTCCGGGTATCCGCGTCACAGGCGTGGCCGCGGCGGGTCTATCGAAGTGAGAGCAGCTGACCGGCTACAGGAAGAAGGACAGCCATGACCACGCAGACCGCACCGACCGTGAAGGACGTATCGGTCCCGCAGGGCAACAAGACGACACAGTCGACGACGGCGTTGTCCGGCGGTGTCACCGGGGCCGACCAGCCGGCCGCGGACCGTGGGCGGACGTCGATCGCCGATGTCGTCGTGGTGAAGGTCGCGGGCATCGCGGCCCGGGAGATCCCGGGGGTGTACGACATGGGCGGCGGCCTGTCCCGCACCATCGGCGCCGTGCGCGACCGGGTGCCGGGCGGCCGGCCGAACGTCGGGCGCGGAGTGAAGGTCGAGGTCGGCGAGCGGCAGACGGCCATCGATCTCGACCTGGTCGTGGAGTACGGCGTCCCCATCACGGACGTGGCGCGCGACGTGCGGGAGAACGTGATCTCCGCGGTCGAGCGCGTCACCGGCCTGGACGTCGTGGAGGTGAACGTCACGGTCAATGACGTGCATCTGCCCGAGGAGGACGGCGAGGCGCCGACGACGGACTCCCGCGTGGAGTGAGCGGCTGCCACACACCAGAGGGCGCCCGGTTGGTGAAAGAGGACAGGACATGGACGTGACCAGAGCATTCGTCGGAATGATCGCAGGGATGGCGCTGGCCTTCGCCGGTTTCTTCGGAGGCTTCGGGGCGTTCCTTCTCGTGGCCGCACTGGGCGGCCTGGGGTGGGCCGCGGGCCACTGGTTCGACCACGGGGGACGCGTCCAGGATCTGCGCGACGGCTTCGAGCGGAGCCGTCGATGACCACCGCGGGCCGACGCGGCACCACGACCGTCTCGGACAAGGCGGTCCGCAAGATCGCCGAACGGGCGGCCACCGAGGCCGTGCCCGGCCCGGGGACGGGCGCCGGAGTCCAGGCCCGCGCCGTGAAAGGCTCGGCTGGCGTGCACGGCCGCCGGGCGGACGTGAGTGTCGACGTCACCCTGCCCTACCCGGCTCCCCTCCCGGAGTCGGTGCGCCGACTCCAGGACCATGTCACCGCCCGTACAGGTCAGCTGACGGGCCTGGACATCACCAGAGCCCGTGTCGGTGTCACCGCTCTGGTCCCGGCACCCGCCGGGGAGAGCAGCGTGTCGCTGGACAAGCCTCCGGTGGACCCGCCCGCACCGGAGCTCCCCGACTCACGGACGCCCCTGCGGTGGTGGTCCGGGCGGCGGCTGCCGGCCCTGGTGCTCGCCCTGGCGGCCACCGTGACCTGCGGCGCACTGGCGGTCGACCTGATCCTGGTGCACACCGCCGACCGCCCGGCCGCGGCCTGGCGCACCGAAGCGCTGCGATGGCTCTCGCAGCACGGCCCGGGCGATCCGACCGTCATGGCCTGCTCCGGCGCGGTCGCACTGCTGGGCCTGCTGATGATCGTCCTGGCCCTCGCCCCGGGACATCGCGGACTCCTCACGGTCACCGCGCCCGCTCCGCACCTGCGCGCGGCCCTGGATCGTACGGCGGTCGCCGCGATGGTGAGGGAAGCCGTGGGAGAGACGCAGGGGATCGGCGCCGTGAAGGTGCGGGTGCGCCGCCGCCGTGCCACCGTCCGGGCCGGCCTGGCCTTCGGTGACCGTGCCCTCGCACTCGACGAAGCGCGGCAAGCGGCCCGCCGGGTGCTGGAGGGCTGCAGTCTGCGGCGCGTACCGCGACTGCGCGTCAGAGTCAGGCCCGAGCCCACCTGGGATCCAGGGACGACGGTCAAGGACGGCAGGGGAGCGCAGCGTACGCTCACGGCCGGTGCCGACAACACGGCCCTCGAAGGAGCAACCCCCTGATGCAACGTTCCCGTACGGTCCTGAACCGGACCGCCCTCGCCGTTGTCGGCCTGGTGTTTCTCCTCGGTGGTGTCTGGCTCGCCCTCACCGGGGCGTCCTGGGCCACGCGCCTCCCGGCCTGGTGGCCCGACGCCGGTCCCGGCACCGTACTGGTGGACCGGTCGGGACTCGCCGAACTGCGCACGACGGGCTGGTGGACGCCCTTCGTCATGGCTGTGTCGATCGCGGCGACCGCACTGTTCGCCCTGTGGTGCTTCCGTCTGCTGCGCAGCGGGGTCCGCCCGTCGGTGCCCCTGCCGACACCCGGCGGAACCCTGCGGACCCGGGCCCTGGAGGACGCCGTGACCCGGCACGCGGCCGGGATCGGCGGCGTCACCCGCTGCCGCACCCGAGTGCTCGCACGGCAGAAGCAACTGCAGGTACAGCTGCACGTCTGGCTCCGGCCCGACGTGGCCCCGGCCGCCGTCCTGCCCGCCCTCGCAGAGCTGGCCGACCGGACGGAGACCTCACTCACCCCGTACACCGTGCGGACGCGCGTCCACTTCTCCGCACGCTCGCACGGTAGGCCTCATGTCCGCTGAGCCACGGCCCGCCGTCACCGGCGGCGGGCCACACGTGCTGAAGCCGGTATGGCGTGCCGGCCGGACCCCCGCGGCCTGGGGGGTCGCGCTGCGCCGCACACCGGTGTCGATGTGGCGCGACGACGTCTCCGACTACGCGGCCGCCCTCACCTACTACGCGATCCTGGCCGTCCTGCCCTCCCTGTTCGTCACCGTCATCGCCTTCAGCATGATCAGCCCGGGCACCGCCGAGGACTTCATCGCCCACGTCACCGCCTACGCCCCGGACCAGTCGGGCACCCAGCTGCACAACGTGCTGACCCATACGTTGAAGGACGGCTCCGCCGCCTGGACGCTGCTGGCCGGCGGCACCGTGAGTGCCCTGTGGTCCGCGTCCAGCTACCTCGCCGTCTTCCGCCGCGCCCTGCACCGTATGCACCACAAGGCCGACCACCGGTCGCCCTGGCACACGGCCCCGCGCATCCTGCTCACCGCCCTCGCCCTCCTGGGGCTGCTGCTCGTCAGCGCACTCCTCCTGCTGCTGACCGGGCCGATCGCCGAGACCACCGGCCACCTCCTCGGCCTCGACGCGATGGCCGCGTGGACCTGGGACCTGCTGCGCTGGCCCCTCCTGCTGTGCCTCGTGGCGCTGCTCGTCGTCATCGTCTTCCACACCGGACCCGTACCGGCCCGCCGCCGGAAGCACAGCGTCCCCGGCGGCATCCTGGCAGCCGGCCTGTGGCTCATCGTCTCCGGCGGGTTCGCCCTGTACGCCTCAGCACTCGGCACCTACAGCAGGCTCTACGGCTCCCTCGCGGGCGCGGTGGTCTTCCTCATCTGGCTGTGGCTCTCCAACCTCGCCCTGCTCGCCGGTGCGCAGTTCACCGCCGAGCTGAGCGGGCTGAACAAAAGCGAGGAACCGGCCGAGTCGCGGACGGAAGGTCCCGCCGAAGCCGCCTGAGCCCTGTGTTGTGTTCCCTTGCGCTGACTGCCGCAGCTCGCAATACTTAGCCGCATGGCACAGTATTCGGCGCAACTGGATGGCGTGTTCGTCGCCCTCGCCGACCCGACGCGGCGCGCCGTGGTCCGGCGTCTCGGCCGCGGCTCAACGAGCGTCGGGGAACTCGCCCGCGAGTTCCCCATGACCCTCCCCTCGTTCATGAAGCACGTGCGGACGCTCGAAGCGAACGGGCTCATCCGCACGGTCAAGTCGGGCCGGGTGCGCACCTGTGTGCTCAACCGCGAGCGGCTCGCTCTCGTCGACGACTGGCTCGCGGAGCAGCGCCGGATATGGGAGGAGCGCACCGACCGCCTCGAACAGTTCGTCACCGACCCGGAGGAGAACAGACAGTGAATCCCGACCTCGACCTCGGCCTGGAGCGGATCATCCGCGCCCCGCGTGCGACCGTGTGGAGCGCCTGGACCGACCCGTCCCGGCTTGAGAAGTGGTGGCTGCCGGCCCCGATGCGCTGTCGGGTGGACCGTCTGGAAGCGCGGCCCGGCGGGGCGTTCGTGACCCGGATGAGCGAGGACGGCAGCGAGTTCGTCCCCCACCTGGACGCGTGTTTCCTCGCCGTCGACGAACTCCATCGGATCGTGTTCACCAACGCGATCGACAGCACGTGGCGTCCGGCCAATCCCGCCCCGGTCACGATGACCGCCACCATCACGCTGCTCGACCACCCGGACGGCACGGACTACCGGATGCTCGTCCGGCACGGGGACCCGGAGTCCCGTGCTCGTCACGACAAGCTCGGCTTCGCCGAGGGCTGGGGAACGGTCGCCGGTCAGCTGGCCGCGCTCGCCGAGAGCATGGCCCCGCGATGAGGATCACCCTCACCGAGTTCGTCACGCTCGACGGGGTCAGCCAGGGTCCCGGCTCGCCGGACGAGGACACCAGCGACGGGTTCACCCGGGGCGGCTGGCTCGTGCCCCACATCGACGGGGCGTTCGTCCAGCGGGTCTCCGACTGGCTCGACCTCGCCGACGGCCTGCTGCTCGGCCGCCGCACCTACGAGGCGTTCGCCCGCGACTGGCCGAAGATCACCGACCCGGCCGATCCGTTCACCGGGCGGATGAACGCGCTGCCGAAGTACGTCGTGTCGAACACCCTCGCCGAGGGGACCTGGCACCCCACGACCGTGCTCAAGGGCGACCCGGTCCGGACGGTCGCCGAGCTGAAGACGCGACCGGGACGGGAACTCCAGATCCACGGCAGCGCCCGTCTGGGCGAGGCACTGCTCGCGGCGGGCCTGATCGACACGCTCCGTCTCGTCGTCGCGCCCACGGTGCTGCGGACCGGCCGACGACTGCTGACCGGCCCGGGCACCCCGTCCGGCCTCCGACTCGTCCACCACGAAGCGACACCGACCGGCCTGCTGCTCCTCGAATACGCGACAACGGGCCAGGCATCCACGGGCGAGTACCAGGGAGTCACCGACTTCCTCGGCACACCTCCCTGAGCCGGGACAGGGGCCGTGGCCGGGCTAGGACGGAGTGTCCGGGCTGTCGGGGCGGGCGGTGTGATCGCGGTGGCCCGTCGTGCGCCGGTCCTCCTTCATCTCGGCTTCGAAAAGATGGTCGCGTCCGTCGACGAGGTCGCGCAGCGCGCTTCGCTCCAGGTCTCTGAACGGCTGGTAGTAGGTCTCGTCGTAGGCCTCGACGATCTGGAACGTCCAGTGGCCGGGGATCACGTTGCGGCCCAGGACCTCGCGCTCCACGCGGTCGGCGTACTCGGTGTGGCCCGCCTCGCGGAGGAGCCGGACCGCGCGGTCCAGCTCCAGGTCGGCTCCTCCGGTCAGTTGGTGGAAGGAGTACAGGTGCCCCCGGGCCCGCTCGGTGGTCTCCAGCGCCTTGGACAGAGCACCGAGCGCTTCCACGGTCTCGTCACTGACGCCCGGGGGACGCCGATGGGCGTGGTCGGGACCGTCGTTCGGTTGGTTCATGCCTTGGCGCATGCCCGCGAACTGCGGACACGTATGCACGTTCGACGTCACGAGTGCCCGTATGGCGTCATGAGCCCTCACGTTGCATGAGGGCCCGACAGCCCACGACGGCCCGGACAGCCCATGAGGGCCCTGACGGTGTACGAGGGCCGCCCGTGCCCGCCACTTCCCTCAGCGCGGTGATCGCCCTGCGGTCACGGCGTCGGCTCGGGTTCGGTGAACATGTCGATCAGGCTGTGGGGTGTCTTGTCGCCGTACAGGAGTTCGTGGAGCTGGGTTCCGTCGGCGGCGGCTTCGGCGCCGCGCGTGAACATGGCCTGCTCGTACTCGGTGAGGGCGGCTTCGACGTCGTCGGGGTGGGCGGCGAGGGCCCTGCCGAGCTCCGAGCCGTCGTACATGGCCAGGTTGGCGCCTTCGCCGTTCGGGACGGAGAGGTGGGCGGCGTCGCCCAGCAGGGTCACCCCCGGCACCCGGTCCCACCGGTGCCCGACGGGCAGGGCGTTGAGGGGGCGCAGGACCGGTGCGGTCTCACCGTCGGTGATCAGGGCGGTGAGCTCCGGCGCCCAGCCGTCGAACTCCTGGGAGACCCGCGCGACGGTCGCGGCGGAATCGGTGAAGTCGATGCCCGCGAACCACTCCTGCGACCTGGTGAGCATCACGTAGGTGTGGAGGGTGCCGCCGCTCTCCCGGTGGGCGAGGATCCCCTTGCCCGGCGTGAGCGCGAACAGCGATCCGCCGCCGACCGCTTTGGCGGCGGCCGGGTGCCGGGTGTCGCTGTCGAACAGGTAGGTCTCGATGAACGACATGCCGATGTACTCGGGTGCCGAGGCGGAGAGCAGCGGCCTGACCCGGGACCATGCGCCGTCCGCGCCGACCAGCAGGTTCGTTTCGACGGTGGTGCCGTCGGCGAAGGTCACCTCGTGGCGCCCCTCGCCGAGGGCACGGGTGCCGCCGGCCTTGTGCCCCCACCGGACGGTGCCGGCCGGAAGCGAGTCGAGCAGCATCTGCCGCAGTTCGCCGCGCAGCACCTCGGGGCGTACGCCGGTGCCGTCGTCGGCCTTCTCGAACAGGACGGTTCCGTCCGGATCGAGGACCCGTATCGCCTCCCGGCCCTCCAGGATGAGGCTGCGGAACTCGTCGGTCAGGCCGGCCGCCTCCAGGGCGAGCTGGCCGTTGTAGTCGTGGATGTCGAGCATTCCGCCCTGCGAACGTGCCGTCGCCGACGCCTCCGCCTCGTAGACGGTGGCCGGGATGCCGTGGATGTGCAGGACGCGGGCCAGGGTGAGTCCGCCGAGTCCGGCGCCGATGATCGTGACGTGAGTGGTCATGGTGCTTCCTTGCCTGTCGTACGCCTGCCGGATGTGCGCCCGGCGGGATCTCCAGCAAGGTTTCAGCCCGCGCCGACAAGCCACCGACACCGGACCGACAGCCCTCGACGCATGACCGACACCGCACCGCCGCTCCGCGCCACCGCCGCTCCCCGCCTACCGACAGGGGGTCGGTAGGCGGGACAGGGGGTCGGCAGCCGGAGCGCAGCTCACAGGTCGACGACCGTGCCCCAGCCCGCGCCCACGGCGACAGCGTGTGCGACATGCGCCGCGGCCACGTCCAGGGCGGCGTGGCCGGTGGACTTGAACAGGGTCAGTCCGGTCTCGTCCCGGCGGCCGGGGTGCAGGCCGGAAAGGACGGAACCGAGGAGAGTGACGACCTTCCCCTCGGGCAGGTCCTGCAACTCGTGTGCGCCCGCCGGGGGTGCGGAGGCGTAGGCACCGGGCCACTCCGTGAAGAGGAGGGCGTCCCGGACGGTGTCGGCGTCCACCTCGGGACCGTGGGAGCCGCCCACCGAGCTGACATGGGTGCCGGGAGCGAGCCAGGCGCGGCGGATCACCGGGCGGTCGGCGCCGGTGCAGCAGAACACCACGTTGGCATCTCGTACGGCCGCTTCGGCGCTCGGCGCCGGCTCGGCCGCGGGGTGCAGAGCGGCGGCGGCGCGGACACGTTCCGGGTTCCGCCCGGCGACGGCGACGGGCGTCGTGGGATCGAGGAGCGCGAGCAGGTTGAGCTGGGCCCGCGCCTGGGCCCCGGCACCGAGGACGGCGACGCGGCCGGGGCGGGGCGCCGCCAGGGCGAGGGCACTGTGGGTGGCTGCCGCCGCCGTACGTATCTCGGTGAGGGACTCGGCGTCGAGGAGCGCCAGCGGGCGGCCGTCCTCGGGGTCGAAGAGGGCGACGATGCCACGGTGGCTGCTCCGTCCGGCCCCCGCCGGGTCCGCGAACACGGAGACGAGCTTGGCGGCGAGCCCGAGCCCGGGGACGTAACCGGGCATGACGCCCAGCAGTCCGCCGGGGGCGCGGGCGGCGACGCGCGGTGGTGCGGACGCCTCGCCCCGGCTGACGGAGATCAGCGCCTGTCCCACGGCGTCCATGACCCGGTGCGGGTCGAGTGCCGCGCGGGTCTGGGCGCGGTCGAGAACGAGGACGTCACTCATGCCGGTCCGTTCGCGGGGTCGGAGGGTCCTCCGGCTGTGCCGGGGGCGGTCAGGAGCCGTCGCAGCGTGTCGGTGGCCTCGCGCAGGTGCTCGCGCAGTTCCGTGAGACGGGAGGGGGTGAACTCGGCGTCCAGACCGACGACCGTCACCGCGCAGACCGGCGAACCGGACGTCGGGGAGACGGCGCGGGCGAGCGAGGCGACGGGCTGTTCGTTGCGGCCGTGCTCGACGGCGAACCCGGTGCGTTCGGCGCGTTCGATGTCGGCCAGCAGTCCGTCGGGACCCTCCAGCGGGTGTCCGGCCGCCTCGGCGGGGCGGAGGTAGGGGGCGCGGGCGGCGGTGGAGAGGGCGGCGACCAGGGCGAGCGGGCCCGCGAACCGGTGGACGGGCAGACCCTCGCCCATCAGGTCGGTGATCATCGCGAGCCGTTCGGGCCGCACGGCATCGATCACGCGCGACCGGTCGTCCTCCAGGACCTGGAGGTTGGCCATCATGCCGGTGCGCGCGGACAGCTCGATGAGCACCGGCCGGGCGATGGCGGACAGCGAGTTCCTGGCCGCGGACGACGACATCTGGAGCACCGCGGTGCCGGGCAGATAGCGGTCACCGGCTCGCAGCACCCATCCGCGGCGTACGAGATCGAGGAGGACGCGGTAGGCGGTCGCGCGGTGCAGTCCGACCTCCTCGGCCAGGTCGGTCAGGCGCGGTGGACGCGGGGACCGCGAGACGGCCTCGACCAGGTCCAGGGCCTTGTCCACCGCGGTTCGGGGTGCTTCGGGCAAGTCCGACCACTCCTTGTGGCGTCGGGGTACGGCGGCGTACGGTGACGCATGTTGCAAGAGACGTTACATGTGTTGCGTAGAGCGTAACAACCTGCGTGGCAAGGCTGAGCGAGAGGTGACGATGACGAACGAGGCTCCGGGAGCGCCGACCCCGCACGCCCCGCCGCCCGAGGGCACGGTGACCGTGTATCGCGGCGCCACGCTCTTCGACGGAACCGGACGGGCGCCCCGGCCCTCGACGTCGATCGTCGTCGACGGCGCGACGATCAGGGCGGTCGGTGACGACGTCGACATCGCCGCCTCCCTGCCCGCCGACGCGCGCGTCCACGACCTCGGCGGACGCTTCGTCATGCCGGGCCTGATCGACTCCCACCAGCACATCGCGACCCCGCCCGACCGGCCCGTCGCCGAGGCGGTGCTGGACCGCCTCGTGCACAGCGGCGTCACGGCGATCCGCGACATGGCCGACGACCTGCGGCAGGTGGGCGACCTCGCGCGGGCCACCCTCGTCGGCGAGATCCCGGGGCCGGACATCCGCTACGCCGCGCTGATGGCGGGGCCGGGCTTCTTCGACGACCCGCGCACCCACCAGGTCTCCCAGGGGGAGATCCCGGGCGCCGTGCCGTGGATGCAGGCCGTCACACCGGACACGGACCTGCGTGTGGCGGTGGCTCTGGCGCGCGGCACGCACGCCGCCGCCATCAAGGTCTACGCCGACCTCGACCACCGCACGGTCGCCGCGATCACCGCCGAGGCGCACCGCCAGGGCATCCCAGTCTGGGCCCACGCGGCCGTCTTCCCCGCGACACCCCGACAGGTCGTCGAGGCCGGTGTCGACAGCGTCTCCCATGTCACGCTGCTCGCCTTCGAGGGCGCCGACGAGCCCTTGACCACGTACAAGAACAAACCGAAGGTCGACCACCGGCGGTTCGCCGCCGAGGACGATCCGCACCTCGACGAACTCTTCGCGCTGATGTGCCGCCGCGGAACCGTTCTCGACGCGACCGCCGGTATGTGGGAGAGCGACGAGCCGGCGGGGGAGGGGCCCGAGGACGCCGCACGCGCGCGTGCCAACTCGAGGCTCGCCGCGCACGTCACGGCTCAGGCGTACCGCGCCGGTGTGGACCTCTCGACGGGCACCGACTACGAGACCGATCCCGGGGAGCCGTTCCCCGCGTTGTTCGAGGAGCTGGCGTTCCTGGTGCGCCGCTGCGGCATGCCGCCCGAGGAGGTGCTGCGCTCGGCTACGCTGATCGGTGCCCGGAGCGCCGGCGCCGAGGACCTCATGGGCAGTGTCGAGCCCGGCAAGCTCGCCAACTTCGTCGTCCTGGACGAGAATCCGCTGCTCGACATCGACCACCTGCGCAGCGTCACCCTGACCGTCAAGCGCGGCCGACGCTACGAGCGCGCCGCGTACGACGCGGCCCACTCCCGGGCGGCACGGCCGCAGGACGCACGGTCCAGTGCCGCAGAGCCCGCCCGCGCCGAGCACGAGGAAGCCCGATGACCTCCACCCCCATGATCATCAACGCGCTCGGGCAGCTCGACAACCCGAACGCGCCCCGGTCGGCCGAGGCCGCCGCACAACTCAACCCCAGCAGTGAGCAACTCACCATCGACGCGCGCACCTTGGCGGACGCCCACGCCTCGGGTCTCACCGCGGTCAACATCACCCTCGGCTACACCATGGGCGATCTGCCTCCGTACGAGCACACGCTCCACGAGATCGCCGTCTGGGACGGGATCGTGCGGGACCACGCGGCGGACCTGATGGAGGTCCGCACGGCCGCCGACCTCCACCGGGCACGGGAGTCGGGCCGGATCGGTGTCATCTACGGCTTCCAGAACGCCGTCGCGGTCGGCGAGGACACCGGTCGCGTCGCCACGTTCGCCGAACTGGGCGTGCGCGTCGTGCAACTCACCTACAACCAGGCCAACCACATCGGCGACGGTTCCATGGCGCCGGCCAACCGGGGCCTGAGCGACTTCGGCCGTTCCGTCGTCGAGGCGCTCGGCGAACACCACCTGATGGTCGACCTCTCGCACAGCGGGGAGCGCACCTGCCTGGAGGCCGCGGCTCTCTCCCGTACGCCCGTGTCGATCAACCACACCGGCTGCCGGGCGCTCGCCGACCTGCCGCGCAACAAGACCGACGAGGAACTGCGGCTGGTCGCCTCGCGCGGGGGGTTCGTGGGCATCTACTTCATGCCGTTCCTCGACCTCTCCGGTCATGCGACGGCCGCGGACGTCGTCGAGCACATCGACCACGCCGTGAACGTGTGCGGTGAGGACCATGTCGGCATCGGCACCGACGGGCCCGTCACCGCGATCGACGACCTCGACGCCTACCGCGCGGATCTCGCCGAGCACGTGGCACTGCGCCGCGAGGCCGGGGTCGGCGCGGCGGGGGAGCGCGCCGACACGCTCCCCTTCGTACTCGACCTGCGCGGGGTGGACCAGTTCCGGGAGCTGATCCGTCTTCTGGAGCGGCGCGGATACCGCTCCGAACGCATCGAGAAGATCCTCGGACGCAACTTCGCCGACTACGCGGACCGGGTGTGGGCGCCCGAGACCGACCAGGCCTGACCAGGCGCTACTTCAGCGCCTTCGAGAACAGCGGAACGACCTTCTCCAGCGCGTAGTCGACCGACAGTACGGAGTCCATCGCGAAGGCCGAGCTGATGTTCTGGTCGTCGAAGACGACGGAGTGGCCCTTCTTCACGGACGGCACGGCCTTGAAGAGGGGATCCGAGCTGATCTTCTTCGCGGTGACGCCGATGGGCGCCATGACGGTGAGGCCGGCGTCGAGGAGCTGGAGGTTCTCCTCAGAGACGGGCACGGAGAACGCGGACCCGGCCTTGGCCTCGACGGCCGGGTTGTTGCGGAACCCGAGCCGCTCCACGAAGTCGACCCGGCCGGTGCCGCGCACGTACGCGCCCCAGGCGGAGGCGGTCCGTGAACCGAGCGTGATCGTCTTGTCCTCGAACTCGGGGTGCGCCTCGGCGGCGTCGGTGAACTTCTGCTCCGTCTCGGTGATCAGCTGCTTGCCTTCGTCGCTGCGGCCGAGAGCCTGGGCGACCATGGTGGTCTGCTTCTCCCAGGAGATCTTGTACTGGTCGCCGCCCTTCGGCACCCCGACCGTCGGTGCGATCTTGCTCAGGGTGTCGTAACGCGTCTGGTCGCCGCTGGACTTGGTGTCCAGGATCAGGTCGGGCCTGAGGGCCGCGATCTTCTCGTACTCGGGCTCCAGCGTGCCTATCTTCTGCGGGCTCTTGTCGTAGAGGCCCTTGGCCCACGGGCCGACGCCCTCGCCGCCGAAGGCGAGCCAGTCGCTGGCCCCGACCGGCTGCACCCCGAGCGAGAGTGCGGCCTCGGCGTCTCCCCACCCGAGCGCCACCACGCGCTTGGGCGCTTCGTCCACGGTGACCGTCCCGAACTTGGTGGCCACCTTCGCGGGGAACGAGCCGTCGGACTTCTGGGCGGCGCTGTCCTGGGTGCCGGAGTCGTCGGACGAACCGCAGGCGGCCAGCGCGCCCATCAGGGTGAGCGCGAGGGCGCCGGTCAGCAGGCGCAGAGGGCCGGTGCGGCGTCGGGAGCCGGAGTCGGCGGGGCGAGGGGACATGGTGGGTGCTCTTTCCGGGAGGCGCACAGGAGTGCTCGACAGGGCAGGAGGGACGGGGGGTGGAGGCTGACGTGGATTCGGAGAACTGGGTTCAGGAAAAGGTGAGTTCAGGGGGACGGAGGTTCAGGAGGACGAGGCGAGTGGGACGCCGCCGGCCTGCTGCGGCGCCGTGATGTGGTGCCGCCCCATCGGAACGATCAGGGGTGTGGCCGACGCCGGGTCCGGGACGACCGCGCTGCGCAGCCCGAACACCTCGTGCACCAGTTCCTCGGTGACGATCGCGGTCGGGGTGCCCTCCGCGACGACGCGGCCGTCCTTCATCGCGATGAGGTGGTCGGCGTACCGGCACGCGAGGTTGAGATCGTGCAGGACGACGGCGAGGGTGACACCGCGCTGCCGGTTGAGGTCGGTCAGCAGGTCCAGCACATCCAGCTGGTGGCTGATGTCGAGATAGGTGGTGGGCTCGTCCAGCAGCAGGATGTCGGTCTCCTGGGCCAGGGCCATGGCGATCCAGACGCGCTGGCGCTGCCCGCCGGAGAGCTCGTCCAGGGGCCGGTCGGCGAGGTCGAGGACGTCGGTGGCGAGCATGGCGGCGGCGACGGCCTCGGAGTCGGACGTCGTCCAGCGCCGGAACCACCCCTGGTGCGGATAACGGCCCCGGCCGACCAGATCGGCGACGGTGATGGCCTCGGGCGCCACCGGGGACTGCGGCAGGACGCCCAGGGTCGCGGCCACCTGGCGGGTGGGCAGCTCCTGGATGCTGCGCCCGTCGAGGAGAACGGCCCCCGCCGACGGCACCAGCAGCCGTGCCATCGAGCGCAACAGCGTGGACTTGCCACAGGCGTTGGGGCCCACGACGCAGGTGATCCGGCCTGGTGGCAGGTCGACGTCGAGCCCGGAGATGATCTCGCGCTCTCCGTATCCGAGCGTGAGGTCCCGGGCCTGGAGGGTGTGCGGGGCGTGCGGGGAGGTCACCGTCGTCTCCTTGAGGGTGCCGAGCGGTTCACGGACCTCGCCGGAACCTTCGTCTGAGGGTCGTGTCACGGTCAGCCGCCCCTGCCCACGCGGTTGGCGCGCGCGAGCAGCCACAGCAGGTACGGCGCACCGACGAGGCTGGTCACGATCCCCACCGGCAACTGCGTACCGGGGATGAGGTGTCGGGCCGCGTAGTCGGAGAGGAGGACCAGCGCGGCGCCGACCAGGGCAGCGGGCACCAGGGCCGCGCCCTGACCGGGGAGCAGGCGCCGGGCGATGGGCGGGGACACGAAGGCGACGAAGCCGACGGGCCCGGCGGCCGCCGTCGCCAGCCCGGCGAGGGCGGTCGCGCAGGCCAGCATGGCGAGTCGGCTGTGCTCGACGCGCGCCCCCAGACCCCCGGCGGCCTCGTCGCCCAGCTGCAGCGCCGGGAGGGCCCGCGCGGCCACCAGGGCCAGGGGCAGCAGCAGGACCGCGCCGCCGAACAGGGGCCAGAAGTGGGTCCAGGAACGGCCGTTGAGACTGCCGGTCAGCCAGAGGAAGGCGTTCTGGGCCTCGGTGACGTCCGACCGCGTCATGACGTACGAGACGACGCTCGACAGGCCCGTACCGATGCCGATGCCGACGAGGACCAGGCGGTAGCCGGAGACACCCTTGCGCCAGGCCAGCAGATACACGGCGGCGCCGGTCAGCAGCGCGCCCACCAGGGCGACCGCCGACAGGGCGATCCCGCTCAGGTCGAGGACCATGCTCGCCAGGACGGCCGCCGCGCTGGCCCCGGCGCTGACGCCGATGACGTCGGGGCTGGCCAGCGGGTTGCGCAGCAGACCCTGGAACACCGCTCCCGAGAGGCCGAAGCAGATGCCGACCAGGAGTGCCAGCAGGGCTCGCGGCAGGCGCAGTTCGAGGACGACGAACTGCGTTCCCCCGTCACCGCCCCCGGCCAGGGTGGCGAGGACGTCGGCGAGCGGGATGACGAAGTCGCCGGTGGTGAGGGACAGGGCGAGCGCCGCGAGGACGACGGCCAGCAGGACGCCGCTCACGAGGGTGCGGCGGGCCTGCCCGCGGCGCCTGACGCGCACGAGCCGGGCCACGGCGTCGTGCGTGGCGGCGGGGGAGAGCCGGCCGGACGTGTCACTCGTACCGGCCGGGCCGCCTGTCGAGCCGGGCGTGCCCCTCGTGTCGGCCGTACCGGCCGTGGGGGTGGTACCGGCCACGTGGGCTGTACCGGCCACAGCGGTCGTGCCGGTCGGCGCGCAGTGTCCGGAGGGCGCCCCGGCTGCCCCGGAGGGCGTCGTACGGTTCACAGTTCGACCACGTTCCGGCGGCGGACGAGGAGGACGAAGGGGACGGCGCCCAGCGCGGCGGTGATCACACCGACCTGCACCTCACCGGGGCGCGCGATCAGTCGCCCCACGACGTCCGCGAAGAGCAGCAGAGCCGGTGCCAGCAGTGCGCTGTAGGGGAGGATCCACTTGTAGTCGGGGCCGGTGATCAGGCGTGCCGCGTGCGGAACCGCCAGGCCGAGGAAGCCGATCGGCCCCGCGATCGCCGTCGCGGCACCGCAGAGCAGGACGACACTCGCGGCGCCGGCCAGCCGCATCGCGACGATGCGCTGTCCCAGGCCGCGCGCGATGTCGTCGCCGAGTGCGAGGGCGTTGAGGGAGGGACCGAGGAGCAGGGCCGGCACTCCGCCGACGGCGACGAAGGGCAGCGCCTGCCACAGGACATCGATGTCACGGCCGTTGAGCGCGCCCACCTGCCAGAACCGGAACTGGTCGAAGGTCCGGCTGTCCCTGAGCAGCATGGCGCTGGTCAGGGAGCCGAGTACAGCGGTGGTGGCCGCTCCGGCGAGGGCCAGTTTCACCGGTGTGGCGCCCTCGCGGCCCAGACTGCCGATGCCGTGGACGAGTACGGCGGCCACGCACGCTCCGAGAAAGCCGAACCAGATGTACTGCGCGGGTTCGGTCAGCGACAGGACGCTGATGGCGAAGACGACGGTGACGGAGGCACCCGCGTTGACGCCCAACAGACCGGGATCCGCCAGGGGGTTGCGGGCGACGCCCTGCATCAGGGCACCGGCGACGCCGAGCGCCGATCCGGCGAGCAGCCCGGCGAACGTGCGCGGGAGGCGGACCTCCTGGACGACCATCTGGCCGTGGACGGAACGGTCGGGGCTGAAGACCCCGGCGACCACGTCGTGCAGAGCCACGTCGCCGGAACCCACGGCGAGGCTGAGCACGCTCACGGCGGCCAGTACCAGGGCCGCGGCGAGCAGGCCCGCACTCAGTGCGGGCCTGCCGTGACGGCGGCGGACGCGTGTGGCGTCGGCGGGTTTCGGCGGGGAGACGGTCACGCGACGCGTGTCCGAGGGTGCGTGCCGCGGGCGAACGGCGACGGGTCGAAGCGCACTGGAGGTCGTCCTTGTCCGCCCGCTCGGGGGCAGCGCAGAGTTACGGAACAGCGAGTTCCGTTCAGTAAGGTAAGCCAAACCTAACATCAGGAAACGTGCTGCCTGCAACTAGGCCCAGTTCGACAGGCCCTGGGCGGGCGATGTCATCTCGGCCTGGGCTCCGGGCCGGCCAGGATTCTGGCCTCGATCCGCTCGTAGTCCCTCTTTCGCCGCTGTGTCTCACGGCGTCCCGAGAACATCGTGCCGAGCCAGCCGAACGCGAAGCCCACGGGGATGGACACCAGCCCGGTCGTGGTGAACGGGAACCAGTTGAAGTCGGCCTGAGGGAAGGCCGCCATGGGTGTCCCGGAGACCAGCCGGGTGCCGGGCATCAGGACGAGGACGGTGAGCGAGCCGCCGATGAGCGTGCTCAGCAGACCGGTACGGGTGTAGCGGCGCCAGAACAGGCTGTAGATCAGCGCGGGGGCGATGGCCGAGGCGGCCAGACAGAAGGACAGCGTCGCCAGGGGCTGGAGACTGCGGTGCTGGATGAGACCGGCGAGCACGATCGTCGGTATTCCGACGGCGAGCGCGGAGATTCGGGCGACGGTCATTTCCCGTACCGGTGAATGACGGGTGGCGCGGCTCGCGTAGACGTCGTGGGCCAGGGAGTTGGCGCAGGCCAGGATCATGCTCGCGACCGACGCGAGCAGGGTCAGGAAGATCGCCGCCGTGACGGTGGTGAACAGGAAGGTCTCGGCCCGCGTGACGTGCGTCCCGAACACCGCGCGGGAGCCCACGAGGTAGGCCGTGTTGCCGCGCGGGTCGGCCGCGGTGATCCCGGACCGGCCGAGGAGCGCGGTCGCCCCGGTCGCGACGATGGTGATGACCAGCATGAACAGGGCCACCGACGACACCGCCCAGGACATCGAGCGGCGGACCTGCCGTGCGCTGTCCGCCGTGAACATGCGCATGGTGACATGGGGGAGACAGGCGCCGCCGAGCACGATGGCGAACTGGGTGCTGACCATGTCCAGGCCCGCGTGCGGACCTCCGGCGAACTGCAGGCCGGAGCGCAGGAACGCCGAGCCCGCGCCGCTGCGTTCGGCGGCTCTGCGGAACAGCTCTCCCGGGTCCCAGGCGAACGCGCGGAGCATCAGGACCGCGACCACGGCGCCCGAGCCGAGGAGCATGACCATCTTCAGGATCTGGATGAGGGCGGTGCCCTTCATCCCGCCGATGGCCGCGTAGGTGATCATCAGCCCGCCCACCCCGATGACACATCCGGTCTTCATGGTGGCGCTGCTGAAACCGAGGATGAAGGCGAGCAGCTGGCCGGTGCTGGCGAGCTGGACCAGCATCATCGGCATCAGAGAGGCGATGGTCACGACGCACGTCGTGATGCGCACGGCGCGTCCGGGCATGCGCCTGGCGATGGCGTCCCCCGGAGTGAACCGGCCGGTGTTCCGCAGGGGTTCGGCCAGCAGGAACATCAGGAGCAGCAGGGACAGCAGGGTGCTGAGGGCGAGCACGACACCGTCGTAGCCGCACAGCGCGATGACGCCTCCGATGGTGAGGACGGTGGCCGCGGAGATGTAGTCGCCCGCGATGGCGAGACCGTTGCGCATCGGGGACAGCGAGCGGTACCCGGTGTAGAACTCGTCGAGGTCGTCGCGGTCGGGGCCCGCGATGACGCAGAGCAGCAGGGTCACGGTGACGACGGTGCAGAAGGCGACCAGGGACCACGTCTGCGCGGTGCCGCTGAACTCCGTCATTGTCCGGGCTCCCGCTCGGCGAGCAGGGCCGTGCGTTGCCGCATACGGCGCGCGAGAGGGTCGACGTACCGGCTGGCCGTGTACTCGAAGAGCACGATCGCGAGCCAGGTGACGGGGAGTTGGACCAGGCCGAGCACCATGCCGGTGGAGAGGCCGCCGGTGACGGGCTCCGTCATGAACGACGGGGCGCGGACGGAGAGGATCAGGAAGATCGTGAAGTAGCCGAGAGCGGTGAAGGTGGCGACTCGGCGCTGTCGGCGGTAGGCCCGGCGCAGGATGCGCAGATCCCTGTGGTGTCCGGGCGTGGAGGGGCGCGCGATGCGCTCGGGTAAGTGCTCTTCTGTGGTGGCCCAGGCGGGTGTGGCTGTGGGGTGCCTGGCTGGGTGGGGCTGAGCGGCGTACGCATCCGAGGGGTCGTCGGACATCCCGGTTCTCCTAGCGCGGCAGGGGTCCGTCACGTGCACGGACCGCAGGGAGGTGGGGAGAGGTGTTCGATTTCTCGCACGCTATTCGGCGAGACCGTGAAGCGAGGCCTTTTGGTCGATCTGGCTCGTTCGTGCGTATCAGTGGTGCCGGCCTCGGACGCCGGGCCGGTCACTCGGTGAGGGGTGTGGGTGAGGGGACGGGTGAGGCCCCGCGAGGGTCGATCGGTGCCTCAGGGGCAAGGGCTTTCGGTCTCCGCGGCACTTGCTGGGCCGCAGGGCCCCCGCGCCTGGTATCTTCCGGTCTCCCTCATAGGGCTCATGAGTACCCCTCCGCGGGCTCCGCGAACCCGTCACCGCGCCTCCCGCCGAACCCCTCCTTGCCTCTACTGCCGTGCGTACACCGGGAGTTGGGTCGAGGTGTCGGCGATCCCGCTCACGACGGCCGCCGTCACGGGCGTGGCCAGGGGCGTCCGCCGAGCCGCTCGATGCCGGTGTTGAAGCGCCGCAGGTAGCCGGCGAACTCCGCGATGTCCTCGTCGGACCAGTCGGCCATGACCCGGTCGAGGGAGCCGACGGTCCGCTCGCGCTCCTCGTCGAGAATCCGGGCCCCCTTGTCCGTGATGCGGAACTTGCGGGCCAGTCCGCCGTCGGGGTCGGGGATGCGCTCCGCGAGTCCGGCGCGCATGGCCGAGGCGGTCTGCCGGTTGAGCGTGGAGGCGTCGAGGCCGAACGCGTCGCTCGGCTCACCGATCGACATGGGCCCCTGTACGCGGATGCGGCTGAGCAAAATGTAGGAGCTCCGCTCCAGCACGCTCTCCTTGCTGCGCCCGCCGTGCGCTGCGAGCGCGTGCCTGCCGAGCAGCATCTGCTCGTACTCGACCTCGTACGTCGGCCTGCCCATGCGCCACTGCCTCCCACTTTCGCGACGGGACCGACGCGGCTCGTTCTGCGGTGGTCCCGGCTGCCATCTTTGCACAGGCTATGCAATGAGCACATGTCATGCATGATGCACAAGGTATGTACACTGCATCCTCAGTAGCCCGAAAGAGATGCGAGGAGTCCCTTGATGGGAACCCCACCGATACCCCGCCACACCAACGGCGTGATCGCCACGCTGGCCTTCGCGGGCACCACGGCGGCGATCATGCAGACCCTGGTCACGCCGCTCATCGCGGATCTGCCCCAGATCCTGCACAGCTCGTCCTCGAACACCGCGTGGGTGATCACGGTCACCCTGTTGGTGGCGGCTGTCTGTGTGCCCGTCACCGGACGCCTGGGCGACCTGCTGGGCAAGCGGCGGATGCTCCTCGCCTGCTCCGTCCCCCTCATCGTGGGCTCGGTGGTGTGCGCGCTGTCGTCGTCCGTCGTCCCGATGATCGTCGGCCGCGGTCTGCAGGGCATGGGCATGGGCATGGTGCCGCTGGGTATCGCGCTCCTGCGTGACGTGGTGCCGGCCGAGAAGCTCAGCTCCTCGATCGCGCTCGTCAGCGCGTCCATGGGCATCGGAGGCGGACTCGGCCTGCCGATCGCCGCCGCGGTCGCCCAGTACGCGAACTGGCGCGTGCTGTTCTGGGGCTCCGCCGTCCTGGCCGTGGCGATCGCCGTCCTGATCTGGTTCCTGATCCCGGACGTCCCCGCCGGAGCCAAGGGTCAGCGCTTCGACGCGCCCGGCGCGATCGGACTCGGCGTCGGCCTGGTCTGCCTGCTGCTCGCGGTCTCCAAGGGCGCGGAGTGGGGCTGGGGTTCGGCGACGACCCTCGGCCTGTTCGCCGCCGCCGTCGTGGTGCTGCTGGCCTGGGGCGTGTGGGAGACCCGCACCCGGGACCCGCTGGTCGACCTGCGCACCACGGCCCGCCCCCGGGTCCTGCTCACCAACCTCGCCTCGCTCTTCGTCGGCTTCGGCATGTACGCCGGCATGCTGATCGTTCCGCAGCTGCTGCAGTTCCCCGAGGCGACCGGCTACGGCCTGGGCCAGTCGATGCTCGCGGCCGGCCTGTGGATGGCCCCCGGCGGCATCATGATGATGGTCGTCTCCCCGCTCGGCGGAAAGCTCACCGACGCACGCGGCCCGAAGTTCACGCTGATCTCCGGCATCCTCGTCATCGCCGCCGGTTACGGCGTGTCCCTGGCGCTGCTGGGCTCCGCCTGGGGCCTGATGCTGGTCCTCATGATCACCAGCAGTGGTGTGGGCCTCGCCTACGGGGCGATGCCCGCACTCATCATGAGCTCGGTCCCGCTCTCCGAGACCGCCGCCGCCAACGGCTTCAACACCCTCATGCGCTCCCTCGGCACGTCCGTGGGCGCCGCCGTCGTCGGCGTGGTCCTCTCCCAGATGACCGTCACCATGGGCGGCTTCAGCATCACCTCCGAGGACGGCTTCCGTACCGCCCTGATCATCGGCGGCGCCGTCGCCCTGGTGGCCGCCGTCATCGCGGCCGTCATCCCGGCCGCCCGCCCCGTCGCGGCCGACAGCGCCACGACGGACCGGCAGGACGCCTCCGAACAGGCCGCGGTCCAGGCCTGACGCCCGTCGGACATGAGGCGGCTCCGGAACTCCGGTCGGAGTTCCGGAGCCCCCTCATGTCCGGACCGCTAGGCCCATGCCGGGGTCCAGGTCTCGGCGCCCGAGTGCGCACGCGGGCCGGAGCGGTGGTGGTCGCGGAGCGCGGCCAGTGCCGGGTGCGCGTTGTCGCGGTGCCACAGCAGTGAGTGCGGGTAGACCGGAGTCGGGTCCCGCACCGGTATGCGCCGCAGATCATGGTCCGCGGGCCAGCTGAAACCTGTCTGCTCGCCGACGAGGGTGGCCAGTGACGGCGACTCGGCGATGGTGTCCAGCAGCGGCTCGACGCCGAAGTCGGGGCCGGTGACCTCGATGGTGAGCCCGAACGCGGCGGCGAGATCGCCGTAGTAGGCGGCCCATTCGGTGCCGGGCACGATGCCGGGCATCCAGATCCGGTGCCCGACCAGCTCGGCGGGCGTGACCGCCCCGGCGGCGGCGAGCAGGTGACCCGGCCCGACGAGGAGCTGGACGCGCTCGTCGAAGGCCCGGGCCGCCCCTATGCCGTCCGGGAGCTGCCCGCCGGATCCGGGGACGGCACGGAAGGACGCGTCGATCACGCCGGACAGGATCGCGTCGACCGCCGCGTCCGCGTCGAAGAGGGTCACGACGTCGAGTTCGATCCCGGGGCGCGCGCGATGGAAGTCGCGCAGCAGATCGGCGGGCGCGAGCCGGCGGCCGATGACATCGACGCGCAGCGCACGCCTGCCCGGCCGAACAGAGTTCAGTGCCCGCTCCTCGGCCCGCAGGAGATCACGGGCATGAGGCAGGAACGCCTGCCCGTCGACGGTCGGCCGCGCACCGCGCGCGGTGCGCGTGAACAACCGCACCCCGATGCTCTTCTCCAGCGCGGCGACGCGTTTGGAGACGGCCTGCTGGGTGATTCCCAGTTCGTCGGCGGCGTCCCGGAAGCGCCCCGCGTCCGCGGCGGCCACGAAGGTGCGCACGGCATCGAGATCCACGCCGACGACCATAGCGGCACCACTACTGCCACGACGATCGCACGACCGTCACAACGATCGGTTGTGCGGTCGCGGTCGTTCGGTTGTTTGATCTCGTGATCTGCTACTCGCTTTGATGCCGATGGCCAGTGTGTGGCCGTTCGGATCGGCGAGGGGTGCATCGGGGATGGCGGGTGGGCGGAAGCTGGGGCGCCGGTTCGGCTGGTTGTGGGCGGCGTTCGCCGTCAGCTCGTACGGTACGGGGATCGGGTTCGGCGCGTCTCCCCTGATCGCGGTGCTGGTGCTGCACTCCGGGCCCGCCGAGGTGGCGGCGCTGGCCGCCGCCGGACGAGCCGTGGGGGCCGTGGTGGCGGTGCCGCTCGGCCCGTGGGTGGAGTTCCGCCGTAAACGGCCGGTCATGGTGGCGATGGACCTGATCCGGTTCGCGGCGCTGATGAGCGTCCCCGCCGCGTTCGCGCTCGGCCGGCTCGGCTTCGTCCAGCTCCTCGTCGTCTCCGTCGTGGTCGCCACGGCCGACATCGCGTTCAAGGCCGCCGGCGGGGCGTACCTGAAAGGGCTCCTGCCGCCGGCGGACCTGCTCGTCGCGAACAGCCGGTTCGAGTCCACGACATGGACCGCGACCATGGTCGGACCACCGCTCGGCGGATACGCGATCGGGCTGTTCGGCCCGGTGACGGCCCTGATGGCCAACGCCGTCAGCTTCCTGCTCTCGGCGCTGGGCATCCGTGCCATCGGCGGCGGCGAGCCGCTCCCGGCGCGGAAGGCCGCGTCGCGACTGCGGGCACGCGATCTGCTCGAAGGCTGGCGCCACATCCTCGCCCACCCCGCGCTGCGCCCGCTGTTCCTCAACGCGATCGTGGTCAACGGCCTGATCATGGCCTCCGAACCGCTGCTCGCCGTACTCCTGCTGGACGACCTCGGGTTCGCCCCCTGGCAGTACGGTCTGGTGTTCGCGGCGCCCTGTATCGGCGGCCTCGTCGGGGCACGCCTCGCGCACCGGCTCGTGGCGCGGTTCGGACAGTACAAGGTGATCCGTGTCGCCGGGACACTGCGGGCGTGCTGGCCTCTCGGCCTGGCGTTCGTCCAGCCGGGAATCCCCGGGATCGTCCTCGTCATCGTCGTCCAACTGGGCCTGGTGACCTGCTGCGGCGTGTTCAACCCGGTGCTCGCCACCTCTCGGCTCGACCACACCGGCCCCGGCCGGGTCGCCCGCACGCTCACCGCCTGGTCGGTCAGCAGCAGCGCCGCCATCGCGGCCCTGACCGCCGCGTGGGGTCTGCTGGCCGTCCTCATCGGCCCCCGCACCGCGATCGCGGTCGCCGGAGTCCTCCTCCTGGCCACCCCGCTGCTGCTGCCACGCCGCGAGAACGGGCGGCGGAACACCCGCGCCGACGGTCAGGCGGTCGTGCCGACGGGAGCGGACCAGTAGCGAGGACCGGCACTCGAGGAATCTCTCACCGTGCGAGGCCGCCGATTTCGGAGAGCCGGATATCACCGAAGGGGCATATGGGGACTATGCGCGTGATGGCATGCAGGAGGAATATGACGCCACAAGTCTCGATTTGGTTGCGTCGTGGACCTGGAAGTGACAAGCAGGGTGCGCCTACCTAGCATTGGGCTCCCGCTCACCCCCCGAGACCGGTGTATGACGGAACGTCATGCGTTGGGTCACCGTCCGCCCCCAGGGTCGGTTCCGGGACGCGTCAGACACAGGTGCCGGTGAACTCGGCTTGTCTGCGTACCCGGACGGTTCTGCGGAAAGGTTTCTTCAGCGCGGTTCCCGAGAGGGGACCTGCGGTCCGAAAGGCGTTCGGTGAACAGCACAGTCAGTCAGTTCAACTATGGAATGGTCACTCCTGTCGTCGCGTTCCTGATGGCCTGCGCCGGTTCGGCGCTCGGTCTGCGCTGCACGACACGGTCGGTACGCATGGGCGTCCAGGGCCGCAGAGCCGCCTGGCTCACGCTGGGCGCGATCTGTATCGGATCAGGCATCTGGACGATGCACTTCATCGCCATGATCGGATTCACCATCGACGGCGCCTCGATCCGGTACGACCCGACCCTCACGTTCCTCAGCCTGGGCGTCGCGGTGGCCGTGGTCTTCCTCGGCGTGTTCATCGTGGGCTACCGCGGCGCCTCGCCGCTCAACCTGGGAGTCGCCGGTGTGATCACCGGCGCGGGCGTCGCCGCGATGCACTACATCGGCATGCACGGAATGCAGTTCGCCGGGCACATGACCTTCGATCCCGTGACGGTCGGCCTGTCCGTGCTGATAGCCGTCACGGCGGCCACCGCCGCACTGTGGGCAGCCGTGTCGCTGCACACCCTGGCCTCCGCCGCGGCAGCGAGCGTCATCATGGGTGTCGCCGTGACAGGTATGCACTACACCGGCATGGCCGCCATGAGTGTCCACGTCGACGCGGGCTCCGCGGTACAGGGCCAGTCCTCGATGGATCTCCTCTTCTCCCTCATCCCGATGGTGGGGGGACCGGTTCTCGTACTGGCCGTGGCGGCCGTGATCGTCATGTTCGACCCCGACATGTTGATCGGCAACGAACCCGTCCAGTCCGCCCCCGACCAGGAGCCGCAGTCCGCGGTCGCTGCGGATGCGCGACCCACCGCGTCCTGGCCCTCACTCTGACCCGGGCCGACCGTCCACGACCGGTGGTACCGGGGGCATGACGCGGGCCACGAGGTCCCCACTTCCGGCGCTTCCGCAGGAGAGTGACACCGCGGGATGGGCATGGGCCGCCCGGAGGAGTTTCGCGGCGCCGCGGACCGCCGCGGTGTGCGGGGCGGGCACGGGCCGCGCGGGAGTGTGGAGCCGTGCGCCCAGACGGTAGGTGATGTCGGGGCGCAGAGCGCCCCCGCCGGCGAGGAGCGCACCCCGTCGGAGGGCGTCGAGTGCCTCGGACGTGCCGTCCTGTTCCAGCGTCGTGGTCACCATGGCGACGATCGCGTCCGCTATCCGCGCGGGTGGGGTACGGCTGTCCAGATCGCCGGTGCCCAGCGCGGTGTGGTGCGCGTCGACCACCGCGCCGTCGGCGAGCAACGTGACCTCGGTGAGATGGGCGCCGATGTCCACGACGAGCAACGGGCGGATCGGATCGGCGTCCACGGCCATGGCCACGGCGCGTGCGGTGGGAACCGTCAGTACGGTGCGCGGGCGCAGGACCTCGACCGCGGCGCGGGCCTCGGCCCGGTAGGCGACACCGCCGAGCACGGGTGTCGTGAGGATGAGGAGCGGGCGGCCGAAGCGGGGCAGCCGGTGACCGAGCAGCCGGTCGAGCATCCGGGAGGTTCCGGGGGTGTCGACGATGGTGCCTCGCTGGATGGGGTACGTGGCGCCGCCGCCCGGGAAGGTCACCGTGGGCACGTCGAGGATCATCCGTCGCCCGCTCGTCCAGGCTCGGGTGCGGGCGCTGCCCAGGTCGAGGGCGATGCCGGAGCAGTGCCGGCACCAGGGCCAGGAAAGATGCCGGCCGATGAGGGGGCGGGGGCCGCGTGCCGTGATCATCGGCCGCCCTCCTTGACCTGCTGACACGGCGTGCAGAAGCGGCACTGCGGCACGACGGTGAGGCGTTCGCGGTCGATGGGTTCCCGGCACAGGTGGCAGATGCCGTAGCTGCCCTCGTCCATGCGGATCAGCGCGGCTTCGACGTCGGCGAGGACCATCCGGGCAGAGGCGGCGAGCTTGCCGCGGACCTCGGCCTGGGGAGTGGCCCTGCGGTCGCGCGACGCGTCGGTACGGGGTGCGTCGGTACGGGGCGTGGCGGAGGCCGAGAGGTGTTGGAGCTGTTCCCGGCGGAACAGGCGTTGTTCGTGCAGGTTCTCGCGCAGCGCGGCGAGGTCCTCGACCGACAGGACCGACTGGGTCGGCCGGGTCGGCCGGGTCGGCTGGACCGACGGGAGCGGCCGGGTCGACGGGAGCGGCTGGACCGACGGGATCGGCTGGGTCGAGTCGCGGTCTTCGATGGTTCGGTGGTTCACCACTTCACCCCTCTGGCAGGGCGGGTATCCGGGGGCGGACAGGCTGTCGTCAGGCGGTGTCGCGACGGCAGGGCACACAGAGCTTCGCGTAGGGCAGGATCTCCAGGCGCTCGACAGGAATGGGCTTCGCGCAGGCGCGGCAGATGCCGTAACTGCCGTCCCGGATGCGGGCGAAGGCGGCCTCGACCTCGGCGAGTACCCGCCGGATGGTGTCTTTCTGCGCGGACATCACCTGTTCCTCCGCGTCCGTGCCCGCCTCGTCGATGGCCCGCAGTTGTGTGAGGCGGGAGTTGCGTTCGTGTTCGAGGCGTTGGAGGGCCTCGTGGTGGGTCAGCCGCTCAAGGGGGGTCCCGGTCCGGGGCGTGTCGAGTGACATGGTGGGTCCTTCTTCCAGTGGGGCGGGTCTGGTCATGGCGGGCGGGGGAGTCGTCGCGCTGTCGTCCCGGGCGACGAGGGCCGGGAACCTAGAGGGACGAAGGGCGGGAACCAGGAGGGCCGACCCATGCCCCCCACCCTGGCCGGTACGCCGTACGAAACCCATCGGGCGCGATACCCATCCGCGGCCCGTAGCGGGGCCCATCGCGGAATGGGCAGGCCAGGGCCGGGAAATGGGCATCGGTGCCCATCGACGCCGGAACCGCGAACAGGCAGGCTGGGCGGAAGACCGGCCGACACCAGAGGCCGAAGCTCACTCTCGGGACACGCGGTGACCGACAGTGGAGACAGTGCCGTGTCACGGCGACAGAGCCGTGTCACACAGAGAGAGGTGTCGTCCCGGTGTCCCTGTTCTGGCGGATCTTCGCGCTCAACGCGGTGGTGCTCGGGATCGCCACCGCGCTGCTGCTGTGGGCTCCGGTGACCGTCTCCGTGCCGGTGGTGCTGACCGAGGCGGTCATCCTCGTGGCCGGCCTGGTCGTCATGCTCGTCGCCAACGCGGCCCTGCTGCGGATCGGCCTGGCCCCGCTGGACCGGCTCACCCGGCTGATGACCACCGTCGACCTGCTGCGCCCCGGGCAGCGGCTGCCGGAACAGGGCCGGGGCGAGACCGCCGAACTGATCCGTACCTTCAACGCGATGGTCGAGCGCCTCGAACACGAGCGGGCCACCAGCAGCGCCCGCGTCCTGGTCGGGCAGGAGGCGGAGCGGCGCCGTATCGCCCAGGAACTGCACGACGAGGTCGGCCAGAGCATGACGGCGATCCTGCTGGTCCTCGAACGCGCGGCGGACGACGCCGACGAGCCCCTGCGCGGTGAACTGCGGCAGGTGCAGGAGATCACCCGGGGGAGCCTGGACGAGGTACGCCGTGTGGTGCGCCGACTGCGGCCGGGCGTGCTGGAGGACCTCGGTCTCATCAGCGCGCTGACCTCGCTGACCACCGAGTTCGCCACCCACGCCGGCCTGCGCGTGGTGCGGCGTTTCGACTCGGGCCTCCCCGCGCTGGACCAGCAGACGGAACTGGTGCTGTACCGCGTCGCACAGGAGGCCCTGACCAACACGGCCCGCCACGCCGAGGCCGAGCGGGTCGAGGTGAGCCTGCACCACATCGCCGGGACCGTGGTGCTGGCCGTCAGCGACGACGGCTGCGGCTCCGGCGTCGCCCGCGAAGGGGCGGGCATCCGCGGAATGCGTGAGCGCGCCCTGCTGATCGGGGCCATGCTGGACGTCACCTCAGAGCCGGATGCCGGTACGCAGGTCCGGCTGACCGTGCCCGTTCCCAGGAAGCAGCCATGACCACGCCCGCCACACCCGTGATCCGAATCCTCCTCGCCGACGACCACGCGCTGGTACGTCGTGGAGTGCGGCTCATCCTCGACCGGGAACCCGACCTCGAAGTCGTCGCGGAGGCCGGGGACGGCGCGCAGGCCGTCGAGCTGGCCCGCACCCATGAGGTCGACCTGGCGGTACTGGACATCGCCATGCCCCGCATGACGGGTCTGCAGGCCGCCCGCGAGCTGGCCGCGCTGAAGCCCGGCGTGCGGGTGCTGATGCTGACGATGCACGACAACGAGCAGTACTTCTTCCAGGCGCTGAAGGCGGGCGCCAGCGGATACGTACTGAAGTCCGTGGCCGACCGCGATCTGGTGGCCGCCTGCCGGGCCGCCATGCGTGACGAGCCCTTCCTGTATCCGGGCGCGGTCACCGCGCTGATCCGCAACTACCTCGACCGGGTCCGCCACGGCGAGGAGCCGCCCGACCAGGTGCTGAGCGCACGCGAGGAGGAGGTCCTCAAACTCGTCGCCGAGGGCCACTCCTCCAAGGAGATCGCCGAGATGCTGTTCATCAGCATCAAGACCGTCCACCGGCACCGGTCGAACGTGCTGCACAAGCTCGGCCTGCGCGACCGGCTGGAACTCACCCGCTACGCGATCCGCGTCGGCCTCATCGAAGCCTGAACCGCTTGCGGACTCGGGCCACGGACGTGCGGGGACCCGGGCCACGAAGGCGCAGGGGCTCAGGCAACGGAAGCGCTGCCGGGCTTGCCGCCTTCGCCGTCGGCCGCGGTGAGCCGGGCGTGCAGCCCCGCCAACCCTTCTGCCAGTGCGCGCCGTTCGGCGTCGGGCATGGCGTCGATGGCCTGGTGGAGCATGGTCTCGCGCTGCTCACGGATGCGTCGCAGATGCGTTCTCCCCGCCGAGGTCAGCCGGAGGACGACTTCCCGTCCGCTGTCGGGACACGGCAGCCGCTCCAGGAAGCCGATGGCCTGCAGACGGTCGCACAGCCGGCTGACGGAAGGAGGCGCGGCGCCGAGCTGTTCGCACACCACCCGCATCCGAACCCCTTCCTCCGCCTCGACGAGGTACATCAGGCGCAGTTGGGAGGGGGAGGCGGGAGCGGTGGAGGTGGCGGTGGCCTGTCTGGCCTTCTCCCACATCACGTCGAGGAGTTCGGTGATGCCGCCGGCGGACCGGGCGGCCTCGCGGGAGAACCTGCGCGAGGCGAAGTCCTGTGCTGCCATGAGCTCCCCGTCGGTGGGTCCGGCTTCCGCGCCGTGGGTCGTCGGCGAGGGCGTGGCGTCAGGTGGTGCCGTCCGGTCCGGTGGGGCGGGCCGTCATCGGTTTTCCGCTCGTGAGGGGATCCTGCCCCGTACCGAGGGGTGAGTTCGCGGTGTCGGTGGGGCTCGTCGTGAGGTAGTCCAGGCTACCGGTGATGGTCAGCAGCCGTTCCAGAGTCACCGGGCGGTCGTCCAGATGAAGACGGACACCGGCCTGATCGGTGCGGCGGCGGATCATCAGCAGGATGGACAGGCCCATGGAGTCGACGGTGCCGAGCTCGGCACAGTGCAGATGCAGATCGCCCAGGCGCGGGTGTGCGGTGAGGGTGACGGTGACGGCGGCCAGGAGGCTGTCGGCGGTGTCGTAGTCCAGATCTCCGTGGAGCTCTATGCGGACCGTGTCCTCGGTGTCGACCGTGGTGAGACGCAGGTGGGCGGGGGGCAACGTGGTCATGAACGGCTCTCGGCGGTGCGGTGGTCTACAGGGGCGAGGGCATCGGCGCCGTGTTCGAGGATGCGGACGGCCCGCGGGAAGTCCTTGAGCTCACGGGCCAGGATGGCCAGGGTCGGCGGCAGGCTGCGCGCGGGCACCCCGCGGGCGGTGAGGATCTGGGCGGTCCAGGTGAGGAAGCCGGCGAAGAGATCCTCGTCGCCGAGGTACAGGGAGGTGCCGAGGAAGTCCACGATGTGCGCGAGGTCTTCGGCCGTGTGCTCACGCTGCAGTTCGCTGTACGTCCGCATGGCGGGGAACGCGTCTTCCAGAGCGGTGAAGACACTGCGCACCAGCGAGGCGCTGTTGCGGGTGATCAGGGTGTATTCCTGGTCGGCCAGGTGGGGCAGGTCGTCCAGCTGCTGGTGGTCGGCCCGCGGGCGGGGCAGCGGGCCGAGGGCGAGCCGGTCGGCCGCGGTGCGGGCGTCGGGCGCCCAGGCGTCGGCGTCGAGCAGCGAGGCGTAGCGCCCGTCGGGTCCGAAGGCGGCGCCTCCGACGAGTACGGGAACGCCGACGGCCTGGCAGGCGGTGATCGCGGCGTGCGCGGTGGGCAGTCGGGTGGCGATCGAGCTGGAGAGGGCGACCGCGTCGGAGTCGGTGCGGTGCAGGTGGGCGATGAGGTGCGGAGCGGGCACCTGGGCGCCGAGGTAGTCCACCTGCCAGCCGCGCAGGGTCAGGACCTCGGCGAGGAGGCGGGCGGGCAGCGCGTGCCACTCGCCGTCGACGCAGGCCACCGTGATCCTGCCGCGGGTGGGGGTGGTGTGTGCGGCGGGGTGCAGGGAGAGGGCGGCGACGGCCCGTTCGTTGATGGCGGTCGCCGCGTGTTCCTGGGTCACGCTGAGCCGGTTGGCGGCCCACTCCTCGCCCACCTTGCCCTGAACGCGGGCGATGACGTCCAGCAGCACGCTCTCCGGATCGACACCGCGCTCCAGTGCGCCGAGCACCACCTCGACAGCCGTGTACTCGTCGGCCGCCGAGACGGCGTTCCACAGTTCGTCGGCCAGCTGATGGACGACGGTCCGGCCGGCGGTCCCGTCGGCGGTCTCACCGACGGGAGGGCGGTGCGGGGTACGGATGCTCATGCGGTGAACCTGCCCCGGGTGTGGCCGTTCACCGCGCTGAGGTGGTGGGTGCGGGGCGCGGAGATCACGACGACGGCCATGTCGTCGTGGCGCCCCTTGCCGACCCACTGCGAGGCGAGCATCTGGACGCGCTCCACGATGCTCTCGGACGGCATGCCCACGCACTCCGACAGGACGCGCTTGAGCCGTTCCTCGCCGAACTGGACGCCGCCCATCGGCCCGCCCTCCGCCTCCGTGATGCCATCGGTGTAGAGCACGCAGGATTCCCCGGGCGCGAGCGTGAGGGCGGTGGTGCGGGCGGGGGCGTCCGGCATGGCGCCCACCAGGGTGCCGCGGGTCTGCGCCTCCTCCACCGCGCCGTTCGTCCGGACGATGAGCGGGGTCAGATGTCCGGCGCTGGTCAGCCGCAGGTTCACCGCGTTGCCCTCCCGTACGGCGGAGGCCAGGACCAGGGTCGCGAACCGGGTGTGGTGGGAGTTGAGCAGCGCGGTGTTCAGCAGAGTGATCATCCGCTGGTGGTCGTCGGCCAGGGGCAGCAGCGCGTGCAGCGTGTTGCGGATCTTCCCGGTCAGTACGGCCGCTTCGAGGCCCTTGCCGCACACGTCCCCGAGCGTGACCAGTGACGCCTCGCCCTCGACCGCGGCCGGGTGCACGTCGTAGAAGTCGCCGCCGATCCGTTCGTGGTCCGCGGAGGGCCGGTAGCCGCCCGCGTAGTCCACTCCCGAGATCTGGTGCAGCGAGGGCGGCAGCAGCTCGCGCATCAGCACGTCGGTGATCGAGGTCTGCTCCGCGTACAGGCGGGCGGCCGACATGGCCGCCCCGGCCCGCGCGGCGAACAGCCGGGCGAAGACTTCCTCACTGTCGGTGAACGCCGCTCCGCCCGACCGGCGCAGCAGGACGAGGGCACCGGCCGGGACGCCGTGACCGGGCAGCGGGGTGATGACTATCGAGCCGACCGGGCCGAAACCCTCGGGCACCATCCAGACCGGCGCGGCGGACGGATCGATCCACCGTGAGGGCACCGGGGGGAACCCGCGCAGTGCCTCGCCGAGCCCCGGCACGTCGTTGGGATCCACCGATTCGTGGGACAGCACGGGGCTGCCGCCGCGCAGGCAGGTCACCACCGGCAGCCGACGCCCGTGCGTCGGCGCGATCACCAGGGCCGCGTCGGCGAGATGCTCCGCGGCCAGCTCGGCGGTCACATCCATGCAGCGCCCCAGGTTGAGCGAGGACAGCAGCGTGCTGGACGCCTCGGACAGGAACGCGGTCCGCTTCCGCTCCATGCGCAGGGCCTTCTGTGCCAGCAGGTGATCGGTGTCGTCGACGAGCCACCAGGCCACCGTGCCGTCGTCCCGCACGCTGGAGTGGGCCTCGAAGGTGCGCTCGCCGATCACTCCCGTCACAGGGGTGCCCGCCTCCTGGGCGGTACGCGAGCCGGGTGTCCGCAAGGCGTCGTGCGCCGCCGACAGCCAGGCCGGGACGGCGTCCGCGAAGAGTGTCCCGGGACGGATCCCGGGCAGCAGCACGTCCGCGGCACGGTTGCGCAGCACGACCGCGCCCTGGGCGTCGGCGACCAGGGCGGGGTAGGGGGCGTCACCCCAGAGCGAGTCCTGCTGTGTGCCGGCACCGGTTTGCGCTTGGGTGGAGACCAAAAATAGAGGACCCGCTGGGCGAATCCCTCACCTCACCAACTCGAAGAAACATTGCCTCAGGGCAACAATCCCTCATGTGATGTCCCGTGGCAACCACACCCCTCGCCACTGCGGGGTTCGGGACGGTTACCCCCGATGCCTCGATGTAGGCCACGGCGAGGGCGGATACGCCGCGGGTCTCCGGCCCCTGTGACAGGAGCCGGAGACCCTTGATTCAGCCGTTCAGCCGTTCAGGTCGCTCGACCGGTCAGCGGTTCAGGCGGGCGGCCGATGCTCCGACCGGTGCGCCGGTGATGGTGAACTGCGAGCCCGGCTCGATGAGTACGCTCCCTTCGGCGGAGTCGGTGATCGTGACGTTCGTCAGGGCGGCGCTGCCGCGGGCCCCGCTCATCGCGAGGATGCCGGAGCCGTTCTTCGACCCGTCGATCTTCACGTCGGTGATCTTCACGCCCGGCATCGAGCCGCCACCCGTCTTGAACTGGATGCCGTCGTACGTCGAGTCGTGGATCTCGGTGTCACGGATCGTCACGCCCGGGATGTCCTGACCCTGCGCGAAGAGCGTGATGGCGCCGAACTCCTGGTCCTCGTTCCAGAACGCGCCGCCCGTCCGGTGCAGGGCGTTGCCCGCGATGAGGGTCTGCCCGGTGAACGGGAGCGGGTCGTGGTCGGTGGCGAGCATGATGCCGGGGTAGTTCATCGTGTCGGCGATGACGTTGTTCTCGATGGTGTTGCCGTAACCGCCGTACACCGCGATGCCGTTGGCGCGCCACGGCAGCTGGATCGTGTTGTTGCGGAAGTGGTTGTCGTGGCCGATGTCCACCGAGGTGTCCTTCACGTACTTGCTCGACCAGACGGCGAGTGCGTCGTCACCGGTGTTGCGGAAGGACGAGTTGTAGACGGTGGAGTTACGGGTGCCGTTGGCGAAGTTGATGCCGTCGGCGTAGGTGTTGCGGATGCGTACGCCGGTGAACTCCAATCCGTCGCCCGGTCCCCACAGTTCGGGGATGTTGGAGTAGTCGCGGCCGGCCCACACGCCGACGTTGGCGTGCTCGATCCACACGTTGGTGATCTTCGTGCCCTTGCCGAAGCGGCCGTTGAGACCCACGCCACCCTCGGCGTTGCCGTCGCCGCCGCGGATGGTGCCCGAGCCGAAGATGGCGATGTCGGAGATCTGGGTGTTGTGGTCGATGTCGAAGCCGAAGTTGCCCTCGTGCGGGTGGTTGATGCCGCCGGCCTGGTGGGGCGGGGTGAGCGTGTAGAGCTGGGAGTGCCACATGCCCGCACCCTTGATGGTGACGTCCCGGATGCCGACCTGGTTGTACTGGCCGCGGTTCAGCGGGTCGTCGGTGAGGATCTTCTGCTCCTGGCGCCACTGCCCGGAGGGGATCCACACGCAGGGGATCTGGCCGTTCTGGTCGGCGGTGACAGCCCGCTGGATGGCGTCGGTGTCGTCGAGGCCGTCGTTCGGGACGGCCCCGTACTCGGTGATCGAGGTGCAGTTGGCCGGTTTGGCGGACGCGGGGGCGACCTGCTCCAGGTCGATCAGGTCGATGACGTAGAACGCGGCCGTGTCGCCCGCGTCCCGCTGCAGCCGGAACTTGGTGCCCACCGGGTAGGTCTGCGACAGCAGCGCGTGCGACTCGTCGAAGAGCCGCCGGGCGTCACTGCCGGGGGTGTTGGTCAGCCCCTCGGGGTCGTCGGTGGTCCCGTACAGCCAGCTGTGCTTGGACGACAGATCCAGCTTCTGTACGAAGGTGTCGCCGGCGTACAGACTGATCGTGGCCGAAGCTCCGCCACCGCTCGCGGAGTCCGGGACCGAGTTGCGCACCACGATCGAGTTGGAGGGCGCGGTCGAGGTGAACTCGACGAACTGGCCGGTGGAGCCGAGCCGGACGGCCTTGCGGCCCGAGGACTCGGTGGCGAAGTTGGTGTGTCCGAAGGTCCGCTTGGCGTCGGCGGTGAGCAGGGTGCCCTGGTAGCGGCCGTCCTCCGCCTCCAGTTCGGTGTACGGGACGGCGGCGCCCCGGCCGACGACGAGGGACTTGGCGAGCGCGTTGTTGTTCTCGCTGGTCTCGGTGACCACTCCGGTGGCGTCGGCGGTCGCGGTGAGGGTGGCCCCGCCGCTGGTCGCCGTCCACGTCCCGTTGATCGCCACGTTCACGGTGGCGCCGGACGCCACCTGGGCGGTCGTGCCGTTGAGCGTGGTGGATCCGACCTGGAGCCTGGTCACCGAACCGGCCGCCGCGGCGGTGGTACCGCGGTTGTGCACGGCGACGGTGAAGGAGACGGACGAGCCGACGGCCGGGTTGGCCGGGTTGGTGGTGATGCCGCTGACTTCGAGGTCGGGGCCGGGTGCCTGGCCGACGACCAGCCGGGTCGCGGCGGTGCGGCTGTTGTTGGAGTCGTCGAGCTCGGCGACCGTGTTGCGCGGGTCGACCACGGCGGACACGCCGTAGCTGCCGGCCGGGCGGGTGCCCGCCGAGACGGCCACGGTTGCGGACGCGCCCGCGTCGAGCGCGGGTACGGTGCCGCTGCCGGCGACCGTGCCCTCCAGGCTGGCCTCGACGGTCGTGGCGGCCGAGCGTGCCGTGCCCGCGTTGCGGACGGTGGCGTTGACGGTCACCGCGTCCCGCTCAGAGGGGGAGGCGGGCGTCCAGTCGAGCCCGGTGACGGTCAGGTCGGGTGCGGGTGCCGCGGTCCCGACGACCTGGAACTCGGCGACCTGGCCGCCGGGCGCGCCGGTGTTGGAGAAGAACCGCAGCCGGACGTCGGACCAGCGGCCGCTGACCGGGAGGGTCACCGAGTTGTTGTCCCGGGAGGGGCTGAAGGCGTAGTCGGCGCGGTCACGCAGCGAGGTGAAGCCGCTCGCCGAGTTCTGCCGGCCGAACACCTGGATGCCCTGGGTCCGGGCTCCCCACGCCTGGTCCGGGTTGAGCTTGACCACCACGGCGGTGATGTCCGCGTCGGCGCCGAGCTTCACGGTGAGGTCGGAGGGGTGGCCCGCCGCCTCCCAGTAGGTGGAGACGGAGTCGTCGGTGGCGTTCGCGGCGACGTACGACTGGACCGACGAGGTGGCCTCGACCGGCTTGTTGCGGGCCAGGTTGGTGCCGGTGGGCGGCTCGCTGGTGCCGCCGTCGTCGCCGATCACCTCCAGCTCGGAGAGCTGAGCGGCGTTCCAGCCGGTGTTCCCGGTGATGTTCACCCGGACATAGCGTGCCGTGGCGGGGGAGGCCAGGGTGACGGGGACGGTGTTGGCCTGCGCGGGGTTGAACGCCCGGCCGGCCGAGGCGGAGAGGGCGCTGAAGCTGGAGCCGTCGGTGCTGCCCTGGACGGACAGCGTCTGACTGCGGCTCTCCCAGGCGGCGGGCAGCTTGAGCACCACCTGGTCGACGGTGCGGGTCGCGCCGAGGTCGACCTGGACCCACTGCGGGAACGAGCCGGCCGGCCCCTCCCAGTAGGACGCCTGGGAACCGTCGGTGACGTTCCCGGCCACGTACGAGCCGTTGGTGCCACCCGCGGTGGCCGGCCGGCCGAGTGCGAGGTTGACGTCGGCCGCGGCCTTCGCCCGCTCGCCGCCGACCGGGGCGGTGGCCGCACGGGCGCTCGATGTGAGGGCCAGCGGCAGCAGCCCGGTCGTCATGAGCGCGGCTATGACGGCGCCGGTCAGTGACCGGCGGCCGAGGGGTCTCCATCTCATGGGGTCCTCTGTTCCGTTGTTCCGTGGGGAAGCTTCGGGGGGAGCGGGAGCACGGCAGTCGGGCCGGGCACGCCGGGGCAGGCACGGGGGAGTGCGGAGCGGGAGAGGAGTGTCCGACGAGGAATGCACCGGCCTTGCGCGTAAATTGAGCTGCTCAGTCGATTCTTTGCGGAAACTACGCCCACAGGTTTCTAGCCCGTCTCCACTTTGTCAACGGTCCCGGTGACACCGGTAGTTGACGTGGAAGCGGCTTGCGTGACTTGCGGTCCCACTTGCGTTTTCCGACACTCCACACGAAAGCCGCTGGCCCGGCGCCATGGCAGGTGAGGGATGGCTGCGGGGTTGTGTTTCGGACATGCTCACGCCATAGACGTACCGTCAGGCGTCTGCAACTCTCTGATCGATCGACGCAAAAGACAGTGCTCTTCACCGCACATTGAAGCGCGATGCACCGACCCCCACGGACACCCACCCACACAGCCGCCCCGGGGCCGCCCACATCCGGACCGGGACGGAGATCGGGGACACATGAGACCGCAACGCCGGGGATGGCGGGGGATAGCCGCCGTTCTCTCGACCGCACTGCTCCTGCTGGGCTGGCCGTCGCTGACCGCCGCCGCGGCGGCCGCCGGACCCAACCTCGCCGCCGGACGGCCCGCCACCGCCAGCAGCGCCCACGCCGAATACGCCGCGAACAACATCACCGACGGCAATCAGGGAACGTACTGGCAGAGCGCCGGGAGCAGCCTTCCCCAGTGGGTCCAGACGGACCTCGGTGCCGCCGCGCGCGTGGACGAGGTGGTGCTGAAGCTGCCGGCCGGCTGGGAGAGCCGCAATCAGACGCTGTCCGTCCAGGGCAGCGCGGACGGCACGAGCTTCACCACGCTGAAGACCTCCGCGTCCTACGCCTTCAGCCCCGGCAGCGCCAACACGGTGACGGTGACCTTCCCCGCCGCCCAGGCCCGCCACATCCGGATCGAGATCACCGCCAACACCGGGTGGCAGGCCGCCCAGCTCTCCGAGCTGGAGGTCCGCGAGGCCGGTGACTCCTCGGCGAACCTGGCTCGCGGCCGCACCCTCACCGCCGCCAGCCACAACGAGACCTATCTGCCGGCCAACGCGGCCGACGGCAACAAGGCCAGCTACTGGGAGAGCCGCAACAACGACCTGCCGCAGTGGATCCAGGTGGACCTGGCTTCCTCCGTGCGCGTCAACCGGGTCGTGCTGCGCCTGCCCGACGGCTGGGGCGCCCGCAGTCAGACCCTGAAGATCCAGGGCAGCGCCAACGGCACCGACTTCTCCGACCTGACCGCCTCCAAGGCGTACGCGTTCGCGCCGGGCGAGGGCAACTCGGTGACGATCTCCTTCGACGCGACCACCACCCGGTACGTGCGGGTCCTGGTCACCGCCAACACCGTGCAGAACGCTGGCCAGTTGTCCGAGCTGGAGGTCTACGGCCCGGCGACCGGCGACACCCAGGCGCCGAGCGCGCCCGCGGACCTCGCCTACACCGAGCCCGCCACCGGCCAGATCCGGCTGACCTGGAAGGCGTCCGACGACAACACGGGTGTCACCGGCTACGACGTGTACGCCAACAACGAGCTGCTCACCAGCGTCGCGGGCTCGGTCACCACGTACACCGACACCCGTCCCGGCAGCGCCACGGTCTCCTACTTTGTGCGGGCCAAGGACGCGGCCGGGAACGTCTCGGGCAACAGCAACACCGTCACCCGCAGAGGCGAGAGCGGTGACACCCAGGCGCCCACCGCGCCCGCGAACCTGGCCCTCACCGAACCGGCCGCCGGGCAGATCCGGCTCGCCTGGAACGCCTCCAGCGACAACACCGGCGTCACCGGCTACGAGGTGTACGCCAACAACAGCCTGCTCACGACAGTCGGCGGCTCGGTCACCACGTACACCGACAACCGTTCCGCGAGTGCCACGGTCTCGTACTTCGTGCGGGCCAAGGACGCGGCCGGGAACGTCTCCGGCAACAGCAACACCGTGACCCGCAACGGTACTTCGGGCCCCGGCTCCAACCTCGCGGTCGGCAAGCCGATCACGGCCTCCTCGACCGTGCACACCTTCGTCGCGGAGAACGCCAACGACAACAGCACCTCCACCTACTGGGAGGGCTCCGGCCACCCCGCCACCCTCACCGTGAAGCTCGGTGCCAACGCCGACGTCTCCTCGCTCGTCCTCAAGCTCAACCCGGACAGCGCCTGGGGCGCCCGCACCCAGAACATCCAGGTCCTCGGCCGCGAGCAGGACGCCACCGGGTACACCAGCCTGGTCGCGGCGAAGGACTACGCCTTCAACCCGTCCAGCGGTAACAGCGTCACCGTGCCCGTCACGGCGCGCGTGGCCGACGTACAGCTGCGCTTCACCTCCAACACGGGTGCCCCGGCCGGGCAGATCGCCGAGTTCCAGGTGATCGGCACCGCGGCGCCCAACCCGGATCTGGAGGTCACCGGGCTGACCGCCTCGCCCGCCTCGCCGGTCGAGTCCGACGAGATCACCCTCACCGCCACCGTCCGCAACAGCGGCGAGGCCGCCGCGCCCGCCAGCGCCGTCGCGCTGCGGCTGGGCGGCACCAAGGTCGCCACCGCCTCCGTCGCCGCCCTCGCGGCCGGCGCGACGCGCACCGTCAGTGCCTCCATCGGGGCACGGGACGCAGGCACCTACCAGCTCAGCGCCGTCGCCGACGACGCCGGCGCCGTCATCGAGCAGAACGAGACCAACAACACCTACACCAGCCCCACTTCACTGGTCGTACGCCCGGTCAGCAGCTCCGACCTCGTGCCGGTCCTGACCACCACACCGTCCGGCCCGGCGGACGGCGACACCGTCACCTTCAAGGCCGCCGTACGCAACCAGGGCACCACCGCCTCGGCGGGCGGCGCGCACGGCCTCACCGTCGCGCTGGTCGACTCCAAGGGCGCCACCGTGAAGACCCTGACCGGCTCCTACGACGGCACGATCGCCGCCGGAGCCACCACGGGCGCGGTCACGCTGGGCACCTGGACGGCCGCCAACGGCTCGTACACGGTACGTACCACCGTCGCCGCCGACGCCAACGAACTCCCCGTGAAGCGGGAGAACAACAGCGCCACCCAGTCCCTGTTCGTCGGACGCGGCGCCAACATGCCCTACGACATGTACGAGGCGGAGGACGGCACCACCGGCGGCGGAGCGGCGACCGTCGGACCCAACCGGACCGTCGGCGACCTCGCGGGCGAGGCCTCCGGTCGCAAGGCCGTCACCCTCGACAGCACCGGTGAGTACGTGGAGTTCACCACCAAGGCGGCCACGAACACCCTGGTCACCCGCTTCTCCATCCCGGACTCCGCGGGCGGCGGCGGCATCGACGCCACCCTCAACGTCTACGTCGACGGCACCTTCCGCAAGGCGCTGCCGCTCACCTCGAAGTACGCCTGGCTGTACGGGGCCGAGGCAGGTCCGGGCAACTCCCCCTCCGCGGGAGCCCCTCGCCACATCTACGACGAGGCACACCTGATGCTGGGCGAGACCGTCCCGGAGGGTGCGAAGATCCGGCTGCAGAAGGACACGGCCAACACCTCCCGGTACGCGATCGACTTCGTCAGCCTGGAGAAGGTGGCGCCGGTCGCCAACCCGGACCCGGCCGCGTACGCCGTGCCGACCGGCTTCGGTCACCAGGACGTGCAGAACGCCCTGGACCGGGTGCGGATGGACACCACGGGCAAGCTCACCGGGGTCTACCTCCCGCCGGGCGACTACCAGACGTCCAGCAAGTTCCAGGTGTACGGCAAGGCCGTGCAGGTGGTCGGCGCCGGGCCCTGGTACACGCAGTTCCACGCCCCGTCGGGCCAGGACAACACCGATATCGGCTTCCGGGCGGAGAACTCCGCGAAGGGGTCCTCGTTCAGGAACTTCGCCTACTTCGGCAACTACACCTCCCGCATCGACGGGCCTGGCAAGGTGTTCGACTTCGCGAACGTCTCGGACATGGTCATCGACAACACCTGGACCGAGCACATGATCTGCCTCTACTGGGGCGCCAACACCGACAAGGTGACGATCAGCAACGCGCGCATCCGCAACACGTTCGCCGACGCCATCAACATGACCAACGGTTCGACGGACAACCACGTGGTCAACAACGAGTCCCGGGCCTCCGGCGACGACAGCTTCGCGCTGTTCTCCGCGATCGACGCGGGTGGCGCCGACATGAAGGACAACCTCTACGAGAACCTGACCTCGATCCTCACCTGGCGGGCCGCCGGCATCGCCGTCTACGGCGGCTACGACAACACCTTCCGCAACATCCACATCGCCGACACCCTGGTCTACTCGGGCATCACGATCAGCTCGCTGGACTTCGGCTATCCGATGAACGGGTTCGGTACCGAGCCGACGACCGTGGAGAACGTGTCGGTGGTCCGCTCGGGCGGCCACTTCTGGGGCAACCAGACCTTCCCCGGCATCTGGCTGTTCTCCGCCTCGAAGGTCTTCCAGGGCATCCGCGTCAACGACGTGGACATCGTGGACCCGACCTACAGCGGGATCATGTTCCAGACCCAGTACGACGCGGGCGGGCGGCCGATCAACCCGATCAAGGACACGATCCTCACCGACATCTCGATCACGGGCGCCCGCAAGAGCGGGGACGCCTACGACGCGAAGTCCGGGTTCGGGCTGTGGGCCAACGAGCTGCCCGAACAGGGGCAGGGTCCGGCGGTCGGTGAGGTCACCTTCAACGGCCTGCGCTTCAGCGGCAACGCCGTGGACGTCCGCAACACCACCTCCACCTTCAAGATCAACATCAACCCCTGACGGGAGCCCTGACGGGACTCCTCACGGGACCCCCGTCGGGTTAGGAGAAGCCGACCGAAGGGAGGCCACAAGGTTGGCGCAAGCCGTTTGCGCGGCTTGCGCTAGCCTTGCGCTCATGACGCGACGACTTGCTCAGGTAGCCAAGAAGGTTGGAGTCAGCGAGGCCACGGTCAGCCGGGTCCTCAACGGCAAGCCCGGAGTGTCGGACAGCACCCGGCAGTCCGTGCTGACCGCGCTGGACGTTCTGGGCTACGAGCGTCCCACCCAGCTGCGCGGCGAGCGCGCGCGTCTGGTCGGGCTCGTCCTGCCCGAACTGCAGAACCCGATCTTCCCCCTGTTCGCCGAGGTCATCGGCGGCGCGCTGGCCCAGCAGGGCCTCACCCCGGTGTTGTGCACCCAGACCAAGGGCGGCGTCTCCGAGGCGGACTACGTCGAGCTGCTGCTCCAGCAGCACGTCTCCGGTGTGGTGTTCGCCGGCGGCGGCCTGTTCGCCCAGGCGGACGCGCCGCACGACCACTACCGGCAGCTCGCAGAACGGCGCATCCCGGTCGTGCTGATCAACGCCGCCATCGAGGGGCTCGACTTCCCGTGCGTCTCCTGCGACGACGCCGTCGCGGTCGAGCAGGCCTGGCGCCACCTCACCCTGCTGGGGCACGAGCGCATCGGCCTGGTCCTGGGACCGGCCGACCACATCCCCTCCCGGCGCAAGCTGGCCGCCGCCCGGATCGCCGCGGAGGCGGCCGGCGGCTCCCTGCCCGACGCGTACGTGGAGCGCTCGATGTTCTCCCTGGAGGGCGGCCAGTCGGCGGCCAACCGCCTCCTGGAGCGCGGTGTCACCGGCGTCGTCTGCGCCAGTGACCCGCTCGCCCTCGGAGCCATCCGCGCGGCCCGCAGGCGTGGCCTCGCGGTGCCCGAACAGGTGTCGGTCGTCGGCTACGACGACTCCGCCTTCATGAACTGCACCGAGCCCCCGCTGACCACGGTGCGCCAGCCCGTCGAGGCCATGGGGCGGGCCGCAGTGGACCTCCTGTGCGCCCAGATCCAGGGCGCCGAGGTCCAGCCCGGTGAGCTCCTGTTCGAGCCGGAGCTGGTGGTCCGCGGCTCCACGACGCAGGCTCCCCGGGACTAGACCGCAGGACTCCGAGCCGGACGTACGACCGAAGCGCGGTGAGGCAGACCCCGGCCCCACCGCGCTTCTGCTTGCGCGCGCACTCCTCCCGTGAGGCTCTCCGAGATCAGCCGTATCCATCCTTCTGTCAAACATTTACGAAAGCTGCGCGAGATATTGCGGTCATCTGTTCGCGGTGGTTGAGTGTGCGGCGCCCCACATCGCACCGGCGATGAGGGCGCCTTCCACGTTCATGCCCGAAGGGGACCACCCATGAGAAGAGCTCGGTTCCGCCGCACCCGCCGCGCCGGCGCGGTCACCCTCGCTTCCGCGCTCACGCTGACGGCACTCGCCGCCTGCGGTACGAGCAGCAGCGGCGACGACGGCGACAACGGCTCCGGCAACGGCGCGAAAGCCGATCCCGCCGCACCGCTGGACCCGAAGACGAAGGTGTCCATCTCCATCGACTGCATGCCCCCCGCGGCGAAGGCGGCCGAGCTCAGGCAGTGGAACGAGGACGTCAAGGAGTTCAACAAGAAGTACCCGAACGTCACCATCAACGGGCGTTCCACCCCGGGCCAGTGTCTGGAGCCGCCGCGCTTCACCGCGATGCTCAAGGCCAAGTCCCAACCCGACGTGTTCTACACCTACTTCACCGACCTGCCGCAGGTCCTGGACAACGACGGCGCCCAGGACATCACCGCGTACGTCAACGACAAGAGCGTCCCGCTGCTGAAGGACATCGACCCCGACGTCCTCGGCTCGCTGAAGAAGGACGACAAGCTCTACGGCCTGCCCACCAGCAACTACCGCATGGGCCTGCTCATCAACCGCAAGCTCTTCAAGGAGGCCGGCCTCGACCCGGACGCCCCGCCCGCCACCTGGGAGGACGTCCGCACCGCGGCCAAGAAGATAGCGGGGATCGGCGGCGGGGTCGCCGGATTCGGCGAGTACAGCGCGGCCAACACCGGTGGCTGGCACTTCACCGCGCAGATGTACAGCCTCGGCGGCGATGTCGTCGACGCGAGCGGGAAGAAGGCCGCCTTCAACGACGAGACCGGCAAGCAGGTCGCGGAGAACCTCCACGCCATGCGCTGGGACGACGACTCCATGGGCAAGACCCAGCTGCTCAAGTGGGGCGACCTGCAGAAGCAGATCGCCACCGACAAGCTGGGCATGTTCCTCGCCGCGCCCGACGACGTCACGTACATGGTCCAGCAACTCGGCGCCAAGTACGAGAACTTCGGCATGGGGCCGATCCCGGGCGGTGAGAACACCCTCGCCGGCGGCAACAACTACATGATCAAGCAGGGTATTTCGTCCGACAAGGTCAAGGCCGCCGTCGCCTGGCTGAACTTCAAGTTCACCACGGTCGGCAAGGGGCAGTACGACTGGAAGCGCTCCAAGGCGGACGACCTGCCCGTGGGGCTCCCGCAGCCGAACCTGTGGCTGAACGGCTCCAAGACCAAGGACGACGCCGGCCGCAAGGAGTTCGCCACCATGCCGGTGGAGAACTTCAAGGCGTTCACCGACAACCCGGTCCCGGGCAAGGCCGAACCGCCGAAGGCCCAGGAGATCTACAAGGTCCTCGACAACGTCATGTCGGGCATCCTCACCAACAAGGACGCCGACATCGACAAGCTCCTGTCCACAGCCGAGTCCCAGGTAAACCAGGTCCTCGCCACCCAGTGACCACGCGGCGGCCGGGCGGTGCCACCACCGCCCGGCCCGCCCGCGCGCCGCCGCAGCACGTCAAGGAGCGAGCATGTCGGCCCCCACCCTCACCAAGGACCCGGCGGTCAAGGACCGCCGTCCCCGCAGACCCCGCGCCGGTGCCCCGCACCGCCCGGACGGCGGATTCGGCAAGACCCTGCGCCGCAACATCACCGCGCACGGCTTCCTCATCGGAGCGGTGCTCTGCTTCGCCTTCTTCTCCTGGTATCCGATCGTCCGGGAGTTCCTTCTCGCCTTCCAGAAGACCGAGGACGGCCGCGTCAGCTGGGTGGGCTGGGACAACTTCGTCACCGTCTGGAACGACCCGGCCTTCGGCCAGGCCTGGCGCAACACCCTTTGGTTCACCGTGCTGGCGCTGGTCCTCGGCTTCGTCGTACCGTTCGTCACCGCCCTGATCATCAACGAGTTCCGGCACGGCCAGGGCTACTTGAGGCTGCTGGTCTACCTGCCGGTGATGCTCCCGCCGACCGCCTCGGTCCTGCTCTTCAAGTACCTGTACGACCCCGGGTACGGCATGTTCAACGAGATACTCGGCGTGTTCGGCGTCCCCGCCCAGCAGTGGCTCCAGGACCCGGACACCGCGATGCTCTCCGTGGTGGTCGCCTCGACCTGGATGAACATGGGCGGCGCCACCCTCATCTACCTCGCCGCACTCCAGGGCGTACCCGGCGAGCTGTACGAGGCCGCCGAACTCGACGGCGCGGGACTGTTCCGCAAGGTCTGGCACGTCACCGTCCCGCAGACCCGGCTCATCCTGCTGCTGATGCTCCTCATGCAGATCATCGCCACCATGCAGGTGTTCATCGAGCCGTTCCTGCTCACCGGCGGCGCGGGACCCGAGGGGTCCACCACCACCGTCGTGTACCTGATCTACCAGTACGCCTTCAACTTCAACAACTACGGCGCCGCGGCGGCACTCGGCCTGCTCCTGCTCGTACTCCTGGCCGGCTTCTCGGCCGTGTACACCAGGCTCAACCGCGCCGAGCAGGACTAGGACCCGGGGGAGACACGGACATGTCCACTCGCACGCTCATCTCACCCGCCCAACTGGCCCGCCCCCGCGGCAAGGCCCTGTACTGGGTGTGCTTCGCGCTCGTCGTCGTCCTGTTCACGCTGGCCTTCCTCGGCCCGCTGTACTGGATGGTGACCAGCGGCCTCAAGACCACCCAGGAAGCCGTCCAGACCCCGCCCACCTGGGTGCCGGGCTCCGTCCACGCGGAGAACTACAAGCGTGCCTGGGAGGTGATGGACCTGGCCAAACTCCTGATGAACACCCTCTACTACGCCTTCGGGGCGCTCGCCTTCCAACTGGTCCTCGACGTCGCCGCCGCCTACTCGCTGTCCAAGCTGCGGCCCGTGCTCGGCAAGGTGATCCTGGGCCTGATGCTGGCCACGCTGATGATCCCGGCGACCGTCCTCGTCGTACCCCAGTACCTCACGGCGCTGGACGTGCCGATCGTCGAACGCAACCTGCTCAACTCGCCCTGGGCGATCTGGCTCCCGTCGGTCACCAACGCCTTCAACATCTTCCTCCTCAAGCGGTTCTTCGACTCGATCCCCAGAGAGCTGCTCGACGCGGCCTCGATGGACGGCGCGGGCCCCCTGCGCGTCCTGTGGTCCATCGTCCTGCCGGTCTCCCGGCCCATCCTCGGTGTCGTGTCCATCTTCGCCGTCGTCGGCGTCTGGAAGGACTTCCTCTGGCCGATGCTGGTCCTGCCCGACCCGTCGAAGCAGACCCTCGCCGTCGGCATCTACTCCCTGGCGACCAGCGTGCCCGAGAACGTCCTGATCGCCTCACTGACCATCGCGTCCCTGCCCACGCTCATCCTCTTCCTCATCTTCCAGCGCAACATCATGAGCGGACTGACGGCGGGCGGCCTCAAGGGCTGACCGAGCACCCGCAGTCCGGGCACCACCCGCGCAGTCCGGGCACCTCCCGCAGCGAACATCACGCAGGCGCCCCCACCGATCCTCCGCCGCCGTCCCGTTCCCGACGCCTCGCTGTCCGGGGCGGCGGCGGAGAACCACTCCTGCCCCGAAAGGACCGACACGTGGCAGCCCCTCAGCCCGGTACGACCCCCGGACACACCGACGACTGGTGGCGCGGTGCCGCCATCTACCAGGTGTACCCGCGCAGCTTCGCCGACGGCGACGGTGACGGCACCGGGGACCTCGCGGGCGTCCGGTCGAGATTGCCCTACCTCGCCGAACTGGGCGTCGACGCGATCTGGTTCACCCCCTGGTACCTGTCCCCGCTCGCCGACGGCGGTTACGACGTCGCCGACTACCGCACCATCGACCCCGCCTTCGGAGACCTGGCCGAGGCCGAACGGCTGATCGCCGAGGCCCGCGAGCTGGGCATCCGCACCATTGTGGACATCGTGCCCAACCATGTCTCCGACCAGCACGCGTGGTTCAAGGCCGCGCTCGCCGCGGGCCCCGGCAGCCCCGAGCGCAAGCTCTTCCACTTCCGCCCCGGCCGCGGTGAACACGGCGAACTCCCGCCCAACGACTGGCCGTCGCAGTTCTCCGGCCAGACCTGGACCCGCGTCGAGGACGGCGAGTGGTACCTGCACCTGTTCACCCCGCAGCAGCCCGACCTCAACTGGGCCCACCCCGCGGTGCGCGAGGAGCACGAGGAGGTACTGCGGTTCTGGTTCGAGCGCGGAGCGGCCGGCGTGCGCATCGACTCCGCCGCACTGCCCGCCAAGGACCCCGACCTGCCCGAGTTCGTGGAGGGCCGCGACCCGCACCCGTACATCGACCGGGACGACCTGCACGAGATCTACCGCTCCTGGCGGCGCATCGCCGACGAGTACGGAGGTGTCTTCGTCGGTGAGGTCTGGCTGCCGGACTCCGAACGCTTCGCCCGCTACCTGCGCCCCGACGAACTGCACACCGCGTTCAACTTCAGCTTCCTGTCCTGCCCTTGGGACGCGACCCGGCTGCGCGCGGCCATCGACGACACCCTCGCCGAACACGCCCCGGTCGGCGCGCCCGCCACCTGGGTGCTGTGCAACCACGACGTCACCCGCACGGTCACCCGCTACGGGCGACAGGACACCGGCTTCGACTTCGCCACCAAGACCTACAACACCCCGACCGACCTGCGGCTCGGCACCCGCCGGGCCCGCGCCGCCGCCCTGCTCACCCTCGCCCTGCCCGGCTCCGTCTACCTCTACCAGGGCGAGGAACTGGGCCTGCCCGAGGCGGAGATCCCCCGCGACCGCATCCAGGACCCGATGCACTTCCGCTCCGGCGGCACCGACCCGGGCCGCGACGGCTGCCGTGTCCCCCTGCCCTGGACGGCCGACGCCCCGTACGCCGGTTTCGGCTCGGCCACCGAACCCTGGCTGCCGCAGCCCGACGGCTGGCCCGCCTACGCCGCCGACCGCCAGGCCGACGACCCCGACTCCATGCTCAACCTCTACCGCACCGCACTGGAACTGCGCCGAGCCGACCCCGCCCTCGGCGACGGCGGCCCCTTGCAGTGGCTGCCGTCCTCCGACGGCGTCCTCACCTTTCGCCGCTCCCCGGACCTCACCTGCGTGGTGAACCTGGCAGACACCCCGGCCGTCCTGCCGGACCACACGGAGATCCTCCTCTCCAGCGGCCCACTGGACACCGACGACAGGCTGCCCTCCGACACGGCGGTGTGGCTGCGCAGTTGAGGGCACACCGGCCGGCACCCGGTCAGAAGTGCGTGGCGACGCCGAAGACCCGCCGTAGCTGAGCCATGTCATGACGATCGCGGTCGGCCGGTTCGTACCCCTGGTGGAAATGGACCTGCTGTTCGGCCGACAGACACGGGACGGCGATTCCCTGGATCGTGCCACCGACGAAACTCGGGGCGGGATAGACGAACGGGCGGTGCGGGTCGAGGGAGGCCTGCACCGCGGACCCGTCCGCCGCGAAGACCAACGGGTGCAGGTCGATCTCACGGCCGCGCGGGTCCGTGACCACGAACCGCACGGGACGCCAGTCGAGCGTCTCGACGAACCCGGCCTCCGCGAGCGCCGCCACGACCGCCTGCTCCTGGTCCTTGCGGTGCATCAGGTCCAGGTCACGGTGCCGACGCGTCTGCTCCCCGACGAGCGCGTCGATGCCCCAACCCCCGCCCACCCAGACGTCGGTGGCTGCCGCACGCAGCACGGCGAGCACGGACAGCACGTCGTCAGCGGTCATCACGCGAGCACGGTAGCCGTACGACGACCGGGTGGGCGAGTGGTTTGAGGGTGGCCCCCCGACCTACTTGTTCAGGGCCGCCACACCCACCTGGGCGTACTTCTCGTCGAGGTCGCCCGAGGGCGCGCCCGCCACACCGATGCCCGCGACGGGCGCGTTCTTGGCGGTGACCGGGGCGCCGCCCGCGAGGAACAGCGTGCCGGGGATGTCCTTGAGGTTCGGGGACTGCTCCAGGCGCTTGGCCAGCTCGGAGGTGGGCGCGTTCCACGACACCGCCGTGTACGCCTTCTTCACGGCCGACTCGTACGACTGCGGGCCCGCGCCGTCGCCGCGCAGGGTCACCACGGTGTTGCCGTTGCGGTCGACGACGGCGACGGAGACGCGCTGGTCGTCCTTGCGCGCCGCGTCGAGCGCCGCCTGCGCGGCCCGGCCCGCGGCGTCCACCGTCAGATGCGTGGACTGCGTCAGGTTCTTGTTCGAGGCGTCGGCCTTCACCGCCGCCCGGGCCGCGGGCACCGACGAGGTGGCGCTCGCCGAGTAGGCGCCGAAGCCGCCGAGGGCGACGGCGGCCACAAGGGCGCCACCGGTGACGACACGGGTACGGCGGGAGACGTTCTTGACGTGCTTCATGGCTGCCCATTCCTCAAGGTGTGCGGATGACTGTGTACGGAGGGAGGCGGCGGACTCCGGCTGTGCGGACCGCCCCGCTCTGTCATCCATCGTGGGTCCGGGGAGGGCGCCCGGCGGTCGGCGCATCGGCTGCACGCGGGATGCGGAACGGTCGACACGGGCATCAACCGATCGGTTGATGCCCGGGCCGCCCCACTGGGCGACAATGGAGGTGTTCACCCAGTTCAGGAGGTGTGCGTGCGGTCCGATCACAGCGGTGCGCCCTCGCGCCGGGTCCCGCCGTCGCCCGCGGGCCCCGAGAGCGCACCTCGGGTGGGCGATCCGGACGAGCGCCGACTGGCTCTGGTCATGCACATCGTCTTCTTCGTGCTGCTGGCCACCTGCCTGACCCGCTTCGTCCAGCGCCACGCGGCCGAGCCCCGTGCCCCCTGGGTGATCGCTCTGGCCGTCGCGCTGGCGGTTCTCTACGCGATCGACACGGTCCTGACCGACGAGACGTCTCCGTCGCGCGGCAGGGGCACCTGGCCACCCGCTCCACGGCTGATCCGGCTCGGCGCGGTCGTCGCCACCTGGGCGGTCCTCGTGGTCGCCGCACCGAGCTTCGCGTGGGCGGCGGTGCCTCTGTTCTACGCCGCGCTGCGCGCCCTGCCGCCCATGGCCGCGTACCTCCTCGTCGGGTTCCTCACGCTCCTCGTCGTCTTCGCGCAGCTCGCGCTGGCACCGCGGTTCAGCCTCGACCTGGTCGTCGGTCCCGCGGCCGTCGCCACCCTCGCCACCGCGGTCTTCGCGCACATGCGGCGGCAGGCGGTGCGCCAGCGCGCCCTCATCGACGACCTGATCGGCACCCGCCGGGAACTGGCGGCCACCGAACGCCGCGAGGGTGTCCTCGCCGAGCGTCAGCGGCTGTCCATGGAGATCCACGACACCCTCGCCCAAGGGCTGTCCAGTCAGCAGATGCTGCTGCAGGCGGCGCTGCGGACCTGGGACACCGACCCGGACAAGGCCCGCGACCACGTAGGGACCGCCACGTCCGTCACCGAGCACAACCTCGCCGAGGCCCGCCGTTTCGTGCACGACCTGGCACCCGCCGACCTCGCCGGCGGCGGCAGCCTCGAAGCCGCGCTGCGCACCCTCGCGGGACGCGAGTCCGGCTCCGGCCTCACCGTCCGCGTCCACATCGACGACGGCGGACGGACGTCCGCGCCGACCGACCGCGCCGAGTCCGCGCTCCTGCGGATCGCCCAGGGCGCGCTGGCCAACGTCCGGGAGCATTCGGGAGCGACGGTCACCACGCTCACCCTCACCGGGCTCGACGACCGGGTGGTCCTCGACGTCGCCGACAACGGACGGGGCTTCGACCCTGCCACCGTCGGCGACGAACCGTCCGGTGGTGGGCGCGGGCATGGGATCCGGGCGATGCAGGCCCGGGTACGTCAGTTGGGCGGCACCCTGACCATCGAGTCGACGCCGGGGGAGGGCGCCGTACTGACCGCCACCGTCCCGGCCGACCGGCACACCGAGGAGACACCACGATGACCGATCCGCCCGCCGAGCGGCGCCCCGTGCGCCTCCTGGTCTGCGACGACCACGCCGTCGTACGCGCCGGGCTGCTCGCCCTTCTCGACAGCGAGCCCGGCATCGAGGTGGTCGGCCAGGCGGGCACCGGTGAGGAGGCGCTCGCGCTCGCCGCACGCCTCGCACCCGACGTGGTGCTGATGGACCTGCAACTCGGCGAGGGCATCGACGGCGTGGAGACGACCCGCCGCCTGACCACCGCGCCGGCCGCCGCCTCGGTCACCGCTTCGGGCTCCCCGCACGTCCTCGTCCTGACCACGTACGACACCGACGCGGACATCACGCGGGCCATCGAGGCCGGAGCGACCGGGTACCTCCTGAAGGCCGAGCGGCCGGAAGAGCTGTTCGCCGCGATCCACGCGGCGGCGCGGGGGCGTACGACGCTGTCGCCGCCCGTGGCCGGCCGGGTCATGGCCAATATGCGCACGCCGCCGCCCGCGTTGACCGGGCGCGAGCGGGACATCCTCGGGCAGCTCGCCCGGGGGCTCGGGAACCGGGACATCGCCCGGGCGCTGTTCATCAGCGAGGCGACGGTGAAGACGCATCTGGGCCGCATCTACGACAAGCTCGGCGTGGACACGCGGGCGGGCGCGGTCGCCGCCGCGAAGGAGCGCCGCGTCCTTCCGTGACCGGAGGGGACCGACAGACCGGCTTCCGTCCGCCGGCCCAGCGTGGCCGGCGGGCCCCAGCCCCATTGTTTTTCGGGGCGCGGGGAACGGCGCAATCCTTTGGCTTTCGCCGCCGCCGGGCCGCGGCCGACTACAGGGCCTCGTTGTCGACAGACTCGCGCAGCCGGCGGCTGGCCATCACCATGTGTTCCGCCATGGCCCGATCCGCAGCCTCGGGATCCCTCGCCCGCAAAGCCGCCAGCACCGCGTCATGCTCACACAACGTGCCACTGACCGTGCCCTCGATGTCACTGACCCGTTCCATCCACACCTGAAGCAGCGCCCGGATGCTGTGCAGGATGTCGCTGAGCACGCTGTTGCGCGCGATGCGGGCCAGCTCCAGATGGAAGTCGATGTCGGCGTCGATGAAGGTCTTGGCATCGCCGCCGGCCGCGCGCATGTGCCGCAGATGCTCCTCCATACGTTCCAGGTCCTCGTCCGTCGCACGCTCGGCGGCCAGCCGGGCGGACACGGCCTCCAGATACGTGCGCACCTCCACCAGGTCCTGGGTGCGCCGCTGACCCAGCATCAGCCCCCAGTTGATCGCCTTGGGCAGGAACTCCGAGGTGCCGTCGCGCACGTACGAGCCGGAGCCGGGGCGGATCTCGATGATGCCGAGCACATCCAGGGCGGACAGCGCGCCACGGACGCTGGAGCGGGCCACCCCGAGGGCCTCGGCGAGCTGACGCTCGGCGGGCAGCCGGGTGCCGGGCTTGATGTCGCCCGCCGACAGGTGGTCGAGGAGCCGCTTGGCGACCTCGCTGACGGAGGACTCGCGCACCACGGGGCGCAGGAGTCGGGCGAGGTCGGGGGCGGCCCCGGAGGTCTGATCGTCGGGCTGACTGGTCACGGTCACCAGTCAACCAGATACGGCCCCCAGAGGGCTGACCAGCAGGTTCCTCGGCGTCGAAGAACCGACTCAGGCGTGCGGAGATCGTGCCGCAGGCCGGATTTGTCAAGAGTTGCGAGAGGGTCGAATGTGAGACCGTCCTCACATTGGTAAATTGGTGACCAATTTGAGTCGTCGGCATAGCGTGAAACCGTTCCGGTCGGCCGCCTGTGCGGCGAGCCGCCCGGCCCGACCCACCCCGGACGGAGCTGTCCGGGCGAGCCGAGGAGTCGCCATGGTTGCCGACGCGCCATCCGCGGCAGTCGAAAGAACTGCCATCAAGAAGGTCTCAGTCCGCCTCGTGCCGTTCGTGGCACTGATGTTCTTCGTGAACTACCTGGACCGCACAGCCGTCTCCTTCGCCGAACCGAACGGCATGGGGCAGGATCTGGCCCTCACCGCGGCCCAGTTCGGCTTCGCGTCCGGGATCTTCTTCCTCGGTTACATCGTGCTTGAGGTCCCCAGCAACATGGCCCTGCACCGCTTCGGTGCCCGCCGCTGGCTGGCCCGGATCATGGTGACCTGGGGCATCGTCTCCCTCCTGTTCACCTGGGTGGACAGCACGGGCCAGCTCTACACGCTGCGCTTCCTGCTCGGCGTGGCGGAAGCGGGCTTCTTCCCCGGAGCGATCCTCTTCCTCAGCCAGTGGGTGCCCTCACGACACCGCACCAAGATCCTCGGGCTCTTCTACCTGGCGCAGCCGCTGACCACCGTCCTCGGTGCCCCGCTGGCCGGCTGGCTCATCGGCCACCACGGCCTGTTCGGCCTTGAGGGCTGGCGTGTGATGTTCCTGTTCGTCTCGATTCCCGCCATCCTCCTGGGCGTCGTCGCGTGGTTCTACCTGATCGACAAGCCCGCCGACGCCAAATGGCTCACGCCCGCCGAGCGCACCTGGCTGACCGAGGAACTCGCCGCGGAGAACGCGCGGAAGACGGGCCACGACGACAAGCACGCCAAGGGCGATCTCAAGAAGGCCTTCACCAGCGGCCGCGTCTGGGTGCTGGCCATGGTCTACTTCGGCTTCGTCTACGGCCTGTACGCGCTCGCGTTCTTCCTGCCGACGATCATCGACGGCTTCCAGGAGCAGTACGGCACCACCTTCAGCGTGATGGACAAGGCCTGGATCACCGCGATCCCCTACCTGCCCGCCGCGATCGTCCTGTTCTTCTGGACGCGCCACGCCACCAAGCACGGCACCCGCGTCTGGCACGTGGCCGGACCGGCCGTGGTCGGCGGTGTCTCCATCCCGCTCGCCCTCTACATGGGCTCCCCGACCGCCACGGTCGCGGTGATCACCGTGACCGCGTGTTCCATCTTCGCCGCCCTGCCCGTCTTCTGGTCCGTGCCCTCCCGCTTCCTGACCGGAGCGGCGGCAGCCGCCGGTATCGCCCTGATCAACACCGCGGGCAACGTCGCCGGATTCGCGTCCAGCTACATCACCGGCTGGCTCAAGGACTGGACCGGCGACTACTACGTGCCGCTCTACCTGGTCGGCTTCTTCATGCTCCTGTCCGCCGCCCTGATGATCTGGCTCTCCGCCCGGGGCGGTACCGGTGAAGCGGCCCCCGCGGCAGAGCACAAGCCCATGGAGGCCCTGCGATGACCCGGCTCTTCAACGACCCCGCCGCCTTCGCCGACGAGGCCCTCGAAGGCTTCGCAGCCGCCCACCGCGGCTGGGTACGGCCCGTCACGGGAGGCGTCGTCCGCGCCGCCGGTACTCCGGCGGGGCAGGTCGCCGTCGTCGTCGGCGGCGGATCGGGCCACTACCCGGCCTTCTCCGGACTGGTCGGCAGGGGCCTCGCGCACGGCGCCGCCGTCGGCAACGTCTTCGCCTCGCCCTCCGCGCAGCAGATCCGTTCCGTGGCACGGTCCGCCCACGGCGGCGCGGGCGTCCTGCTGATGTACGGCAACTACGCGGGCGACGTACTCCACTTCGGGCAGGCCGCCGAACGCCTGGCGGGCGACGGCATCGAGGCCCGTACCTTCGCCGTCACGGACGACATCTCCTCCGCCGCGCCGGAGGAGTCGGCCAAGCGCCGCGGTATCGCGGGCGACCTGCCCGTCTTCAAGGCCGCCGCGGCCGCTGCCGAGGAGGGCCTGCCACTGGCCGAGGTACTGCGCGCCGCCGAACACGCCAACGCCCGCACCCGCTCCTTCGGCATCGCCTTCTCCGGCTGCACCCTGCCCGGCGCCGACCAGCCCCTGTTCAGCGTCCCCGAGGCCCGGATGGCCGTCGGCCTCGGCATCCACGGGGAGCCCGGCATCGGCGAGGAGTCCCTGCCGACCGCCGACGAGGCGGCACGACTCATGGTCGCCGCCCTCCTGAAGGAACTCCCTGAGGACATCGACACACCCGCCGGGCAGCGCGCCGCCGTGATACTCAACGGCCTGGGCTCGGTCAAGTACGAGGAGCTGTTCGTCGTCTACCGCAAGGTCGCGGCCCTGCTCGGCGAGGCGGGCGTGGACATCGTCGACCCGGAGGTGGGCGAACTCGTCACCAGCTTCGACATGGCAGGCGTCTCCCTCACGCTGACCTGGCTCGACGACCGGCTTGAGCAGCTGTGGCGCGCTCCGGCCGACACACCCGCCTACCGCAAGGGCGCACCCGCCGCGCAGGAGCCGGCGGCCGAGTCGACGCCCCTCGTCGAGGACACGGACGACAGCCTCGTCCCGGACGCCACCGAGGAGTCCCGCGACTCGGCCGCCCATGTCCTGGCGGCCCTGAACGCCGTGGCCGACATCGTCGACACGCACGCCGTGGAGCTCGGCCGCATCGACGCGGTGGCCGGGGACGGCGACCACGGCATCGGCATGCAGCGCGGCACAACGGCCGCTCTGGAGGCGGCGGTTCGCGCCCACGACCTCGGCGCGGGCGCCGGAACCGTCCTCGTGCACGCCGGGGACGCCTGGGCCGACCGGGCCGGCGGCACCTCCGGCGCCCTGTGGGGCACCATCCTGCGCTCCCTCGGTACGCGCCTCGGCGACCAGGACGCCCCGACCGCCACCGCGGTCGCCCGGGGAGTCGTGGACGCCTCCGACGCCGTACGCCGCCTGGGCGGGGCCGAGGTCGGCGACAAGACGATGGTCGACGTCCTCGTGCCCTTCGCCGACACCCTCGCCGAGAGCGCGGGCGAGGGCCTGCCGCTCACCGAGGCGTGGCAGCGCGCCGCCGTCACCGCCGAGAAGGCCGCCGCGGCCACGGCCGACCTGCTGCCCCGCAAGGGCCGCGCCCGGCCCCACGCCGAGAAGTCCCTGGGCACCGCCGACGCGGGCGCCCACTCGCTCGCCCTCATCACCCGCGCCGTACTCGGCGTCCTTCCCGACCACCCGCTCGACCAGCACTGAGGAAAAGCCGCCATGACCGACAAGCTCCGTATCGTCGTCGGATCCGACGACGCAGGCCACCAGTACAAGGAAGCCCTCAAGCAGGACCTGCTGGGCAGTGCGCTGGTCGCCGAGGTCACCGACGTCGGCGTCGACGCCGACGGACACACCGCCTACCCCAAGGTCGCCATCGCCGCCGCCGAGATGGTCGCCCGCGGCGAGGCCGACCGCGCCCTGCTGGTGTGCGGCACCGGACTCGGCGTGGCCATCGCGGCCAACAAGGTCAAGGGCATCCGCGCCGTCACCGCCCACGACTCCTTCTCCGTCGAGCGTGCGGTCCTCTCCAACAACGCGCAGATCCTGACCTTCGGCCAGCGCGTCGTGGGCATCGAACTCGCCCGCCGACTCGCCGCCGAATGGCTCACCTACCGCTTCGACGAGACGTCCGCGTCCGCGGCGAAGGTCCAGCTCATGTGCGACTACGAGGACACCTCCGCCGCCGATTCCGGGGCGGCCGCCTGATGCCCGCCCCGGCCCGCCGGCCCCTCCTGCTGGGGGTGAGCCTGAAGATGTACTTCGGCCACCACCAGACCCTCGACTGGGCCCGGAAAATAGCCGCTCTGGCCGACGAGCACCCCGCCGTGACCTCCGGCGAGGCCCGCCTCTTCGTCCTGCCGGCCTTCCCGACCCTGATCCCCGCCGCCGGAATCCTCGTGCCGTCCGGCATCGCCCTCGGCGCCCAGGACATCGCCACCGAGGACACCGGCCCGTACACCGGCGAGGTCGGCGGCCCCCTTCTCGGGGAGATCGGCTGCCGCTACGCCGAGGTCGGCCACGCCGAACGTCGCCGCCTGTACGGCGAGGGCGACACGGTCGTCGCCGCCAAGACGGCCGCCGCCCTGCGCAACGGCCTCACCCCGGTGCTGTGCGTCGGCGAACTCGACCGGGGGACACCCCAGGAGGCGGCCGAACGCACGGTCGCCGAGGCCGCCCGCCTGCTCCACGGCCTCGACGGCACCGTCGTCCTCGCCTACGAACCCCAGTGGGCCATCGGAGCACCGGAACCGGCCTCGGCCGACCACATCGCCACGGTCTGCACGGCCCTGCGGGACTGGCTGAACACCCGCCCCCAGTACGCCGGTTCGCAGGTCATCTACGGCGGCAGCGCGGGCCCCGGCCTGCTCACCCGCCTCGCGGGAACGGCGGACGGCCTCTTTCTCGGCCGCTTCGCCCACGACCCGGACAACGTCCGCGCGATCCTCGACGAGATCCGCGCCCCGGCCGACGCGGTGGTGGCGTGATGGCCTACGGAATCAGCACGTACGCGTACTTCTGGCGCTTCTCCGAGCGGGCACCCCGGCCGATGACGCTCCCCGAGATGCTGCGCGACACCGCCGAACTGGGCGGCCAGGTCTTCCAGATCTGCGACTACGCACCCGTCGAGTCGTACGACTCCGCACAACTCGCCGACGTACGGGCCACGGCACACGACCTCGGACTCCGACTGGAGCTGGGAACCCGCGGCGTCCGGTCCGCCCACCTGCTCAAGTACCTCGACATGGCACGGCAGTTGGACGTCACCCTGGTCCGCTCCATGCTCAACACGGCGGACCACCGACCGGACACCTCCGAGGCCGTGTCCCTCCTCGAGGAGGCGGTGCCCCGCTACGAGGACGCCGGGGTGACCCTCGGCCTGGAGACCTACGAGCAGGTGTCGACCGACGACCTGCTGGCTGTCGTACGCGGGGTCGACAGCGAGCGGCTCGGCGTCGTCCTGGACCCGGGCAACAGCGTCGCCCGCCTGGAACGCCCGGCGGACGTCGTGACCGCCACAGCCCCCTACGTGGTCAACATCCACGTCAAGGACTTCGCGTTCACCCGGCGGGACGGCTGGGTGGGTTTCACCTACGCGGGCTGCCCTCTCGGCGAGGGCCTCCTCGACCACGACGCCATGATCGCCGCCGTGCGGGCCGCCCGGCCGGACGCGGACGGCGTCAACCAGATCGTGGAGCACTGGCTCCCGTGGCAGGACGAGGGCTTCGACGCCACCGCCCGGCTCGAAGACCAGTGGACGCAGCACAGCATCAACACCCTTCTGAGGAGCGAGTAATGGCCACCGAGATCCAGACCCGGGTCGACGTCAAGACCGTCGCCGTCATTGGGGCCGCCGGCAAGATGGGCCAGCGTGTCTCCAACAACTTGGTCGAGAGCGACTTCCGGGTGCTCTTCAGCGAGGCCTCGCCCAAGGGCCAGGAACTGATCCGCGACCTCGGCCGTGAACTGACCGAGTCCGCCGACGCGGTCGCCGAGGCCGACGTGGTCATCCTCGCCGTTCCGGACGTCGTCCTCGGCAAGGTCTCCGAGGAGCTCGTCCCGCTGATGAAGCCGGAGACGGTCGTGCTCACCCTCGACCCGGCCGCCGCCTACGCGGGCCTCCTCTTCTCCCGCGCCGACATCCACTACGCGTGTGCCCACCCCTGCCACCCGTCGGTGTTCCTGGAGCGCACCACCAAGGAGGAGTGGCAGGACACCTTCGGTGGCATCGCAGCGCCGCAGGAGGTCGTCGCCGCGTACGAGGGCGGCGACGAGGCCAAGCAGGAACTGGCCGACTCGGTCATCCGCGTGATGTACGCGCCCGTGGTCGACGTCCACTGGGTCACCGTCAAGCAGCTCGCCGTCCTGGAGCCGACCCTCGTCGAGACGATCGCCTGCATGGTCGGCGCCCTTCTCACCGAGGCGCTGCACGAGACGGTCCACACCGTCGGCGTCCCGGAGAAGGCGGCCCGCGCGATGCTCCTGGGCCACACCCAGGTCGCCCTGGCGAACACCCTCAAGGGTTCCAACCCGTTCTCGGACGCCTGCCTGATCGCCATGGACTACGGCCGTGAGTCCATCGTGCGCGACGACTGGAAGAAGGTCTTCGAGGACGACGAGCTCGACAAGGTCATCACGCGGATGCTGAAGATCAAGGAGATCAAGCGCTGACGCGTCCCGTTCCACCGAAGCCGGTGCCGGCCATCTGACGGGCCACCACCGGCTTCGGTGCCGCATCGGACGCCGCGGCGGATCGGGTTACGCCGCGAGACGGTGCTTACGCCGTCACGCGCCCGCCTTCTCGACCAGCTCGACGAGAGCATCGGCGGCCGGGCCGGAGGAGGCCGGGTTCTGCCCGGTGATCAGCAGGCCGTCCCGCACGACGTACGGTGCCCAGTCGTCGCCCTTGGAGTAGATGCCGCCCAGGCGCTTCAGCTCGTCCTCGACCAGGAAGGGGACGACCTCGGTGAGGGCCACTCCCTCCTCCTCGGAGTTGGTGAACCCGGTGACCCTCTTGCCCTGCACCAGCGGCGTACCGTCCTCGTCGACCGCGTGGCGCAGGACGCCGGGGGCGTGGCAGACCACCGCGAGGGGCTTGCCCGAGCGCAGGGTCGTCTCGATCAGCCGCGCGGAGTGGGCGTCCTCGGCCAGGTCCCACAGCGGGCCGTGGCCGCCGGGGTAGAAGACCGTGTCGAAGTCCTCGGCCGAGACCGAGTCCAGGCGCACGGTGTCCGCCAGCGCCGCGGTCGCCTGCGCGTCGGCCTCGAACCGGCGTGTCAGATCGGTCTGGAAGTCGGGCTCGTTGCTCTTCGGGTCCAGCGGCGGGCGGCCGCCCTTGGGGGAGGCGAGCACGATCTCCCACCCGGCCTCCTGGAACCGGTAGTACGGCGCGGCCAGCTCCTCCAGCCAGAAACCGGTCTTGCGGCCGGTGTCGCCGAGTTCGTCGTGTGAGGTGAGAACGACAAGAACCTTCATGTCTGCTTGCTCCAGAGTCGAGTGAACGGATGATGAGTAGACCGGTCGTCTAGAAATGGGCGGAAGAAACCCGGTACTGCCGGTCGTGCGGGAAACGCCGTTGGGTAATGGGGTGGAAAACGCGGGGCCGGGACTACAGGTGCAGGAGTCGGCCGGTCATCGCCATGGTGGTGTCGAGTGGTGCGAGACTGCGGTGGATCTTCGCCATGACGCTGGCGCCGAGCCACATGTCGTAGAGCACCTGCGCCGTGCTGCGGGGATCGCTGTCGATGGCGACCGACTCGTCGGTGAGGCCCTCGGCGATCGTCCGCTCGAGGCGGTCGACGACAGCGTCCGTGCCTTCCTTCAGGGCCAGTCGCATCGGTTCCGACAGGTCGGACACCTCGGCGCCGAGTTTGACGGCGAGGCACTTGCCCTGACAGTCGTCGAGGCTCTGCGTCTCGCGCCACTGCTGCCAGTAGGCCGTGAGTCGCTCGGCGGCCGACTCGCCGGACCGCGAGAAGACGCGATCCATGTCGGCGACGTACTCCTCGAAGTACCGCCTCAGCAGTGCTTCTCCGAAGGCGTCCTTCGAGGCGAAGTAGTGATAGAAGGAGCCCTTCGGTACGCCGGCCTCCGCGAGCACCTCGTTGATGCCGACCGCGGAGTAGCCCTTGTGGGCCATGATCCGCTGGGCGGCGTCGAGGATGTTCCGACGGGTGTCGGCGGTGCGTGCGGTGGCTGGCATGTCGGTAACCGTAGCGCATGATTAGACCGGTCGTCTAGTCGCGTGTGAAAGAGGTGGTCCGCACCCCCGGGATGCGGACCACCTCGGAACCCTCTCCGGCCCCGGATCAGCCGCGATACGTACGGACGTAGGCGAAGCGGGCCGTCGAGCCGGCCGTGTTGAGGGACACCAGGCCGATCCGCAGTGCCTGCTCCTTCGGCAGGGTCCACACGCCCGTCCACGTCCAGTGCACCCCGTCGGTGCTGGTCGCGGCCCGCACCTCGTGCTCCCCGCCCACTTCGTCGGCGTGATACGCCAGCCGCATCCAGAGCGTCCGCGCGGGCGGCCCGCCGAACATCGGACCGTACGCCACGGCGGTCGGCGGTGTGGTCGTGGGCCGGGCGCCCTCCTTGGCGAACTCGGTGACGTGGGTGACCTTCCCGTCGGTGTGGCTCACCGGCAGCACCGCGTGCACCAGCTTGAAGTACCGGTCGTCACCTCCGTACAGGACCAGCCCGGCCTGCTGGTTGCCCGGACCGTTCGCCAGGTCGAGCTTGGTCTCCACGGTGAAGTCACCTGCCGGCGCGGCCCGGGTGAGGACCGGCGCGCTGTTGGTGCCCAGATGCAGTTCGGCGTTCTGGGTCGGCCAGGACAGGACGCCCTCGTCGGTCGCGGTACCGGCGGCCGGACCCCTGACCCAACTCCAGTCGGAGGACAGGGAGTCGGAGTCGAACTCGTCGCTGTAGGCGGGCAGCGGCGCACCGGGCCGCGGGTCCGCGACGCGCCGCGTGACCGGCTCGTACAGCTTCACGGCACCCACGTTGTCGGCGGCCGCTCCACCACCGAGGGCGGCCGTGCCCACCTTCCCGGCCCGGACGGCCACCGCGGGCACGGTACGGGTCTGGATGGCCACGGCGTCGCGCAGCCGGTCGGCGCTCACCTCGACGGTGAGGCGGTTGCCGCGCAGCTCGGCAGCCACGTTGCGCCAGGCGTCCCACTGGTAGCCGGACGGGAGCGCGGTCACGTGCTGCCCGGCGCTGACACCTTTCACCCGGACATCGGTGACCAGGGCGTTGCGGGCCCGGTCCAGCCAGGCCACGACATGGTTCGCGGGGTTCTTGTAGGCGAGGACCAGACCGGCCGACCCGCCCGCCGCGGTGACCCGGAGGTCGGCCTCGGCACGCACCTCGGAGGGGGCGTTGCCGGAGGTGACGAGGAAGGCCGGGTCGGTCGCGTCGCCGGTGTGGGTGACGAAGGTGCCGGGGTCCTGCTCGGTGGCCGTCGCCCAGGCAGCCGTACCGGAGCCCTGGGCCTGCCAGCCGCGCAGCGAGCCGTCGTTGAAGGTGCCGCCTTCCTTCCAGGTGGTGACGGGCACCTCACTGCCGTCCGAGGAGGGGCCCGCGCCGGCCCGGACGACGGGCCAGCCGTCTGTCCAGTCCAGCCGGTCGACCAGCATCGGACGCCTGCTGAGGGTGCGGTCGATGCCCGGCAGGAGGCCGAGGTCGGGGTCGTCGGCGGGGATCGCGTGGTAGACGAGCCAGTCCTGACCGGACAGGTCGGTCTGCAGCGCGTTGTGCCCGGGCCCGATCCAGCGGTCGCTCGATCCGACGACGATGCCGCCCTTGCTGACCGGGGACATCAGGTCGACACCGCGGTCGTCGGTGAAGGGCCCGGTCGGGCTGGTGGAGCGGCCGACCTTGACCTGATAGCCGCTGTACGCGCCGTCGCAGCAGCCCGCGTCCGAGTAGAAGAGGTAGTAGGAGCCGTCGCGGCGGACGACGAAACCGCCCTCCATGCGCCGGCCCTGCGCGACCTCGGTGACCGTGCCCTCGACGCGGGTGCGGTCGCCGTTCATGCGGGCCACGCAGATCGCGTCGTAGCTGCCCCAGTACAGGTACGGCTGTCCGCCCACGTCGGTGAACTGCGCCTGGTCGATGTCACCGGTGGCGCAGCCGCTGTCGGCCGGTAGTACGGCACCCGCGTCGGTCCAGGGGCCGGTCGGCGTGGGCGCGGTGGCCACACCGACGGTGTCCTTGTCCGGCACCGAGTAGAAGAGGTTGTAGTGGCCGTTCGTGTACCGGATGTCGGGCGCCCACAGCCGGGAGCCGCTGTGCCAGGCCGGCTGGGTCCCGGGCGTGAACACCTGGCCCGCGTACGTCCAATGAGTGAGATCGGCCGACTTCAGGATCGGCAGCATGCGTTCGCCGGTCTCGCCCCGACTCTGGAACACGGGGTTCTGGGTGCCGTAGGCGTACCAGTAGCCGTCCTTCCCGCGGATCACCGCCGGGTCGGGGAACGTGTCGACGGTGCCCGCGGTCACCGGGTTGGTGTACGTGGCCGCCCGGGCGGGGGAGGCGGCGGCGGTCCGGGCGGGCGGGAGGACCGCGAGGAGGAGGCCGGCGAGCGCGACGACGACCTGCGCGGTACGACGTGTTCTTCGGTTGGTTCGATCCACTCGGTTCACGGGGGTGAGACCTCACTGCTCGAAGGAGCCTCGAACGAGCTCAGGGTCGGGTCGTGGTCGGAGGCGCCGATGTCGTACATGGACGTCATCCAGTGGTGGAAGTTGTCGCCGCGATCCCGGAGCAGGTCGTACAGACGCCGCATCAGGCGCAGTCGCACAGACTCCAGTTCGGGGTCGGGGTAGCGGTTGGTCAGCTCGTGCGGGTCGGTGTCGAGGTCGTACAGCTCGTTGACCGAGTCGGGATTGACGACCAGCTTGTAGCGGTTGTCACGCAGCATGCGCTGGGGGTACGGGAAGTGGTGGCCGTGGAACTCGGCGAGCAACTCCTCGGGCCACTGCGACTGTTCGCCCCGAATCAGCGGCAGCAGACTGCGGCTGTCGGTGGCGGGCTCCGGGTCGCAGCCCGCCAGTTCGAGGATGGTCGCCGTACAGTCGGTGAGGCTGACGAACTCCCGCCGCTCCTGCGGGGGTTGACCCGGCACGCGGACGATTCCGGGGATGCGGTAGATGTCCTCGTACATCGCGGGACCCTTGTCGTGCAGCCGGTGGGCGCCGGTGAACTCGCCGTGGTCGGCGGTGAAGAAGACCGAGGTGTCGTCCTCCAGGCCGAGTTCGTCGAGCCGTGTGAGGATGCGCCCGATCTGCTCGTCGACGAGGGTGACGTAACCCCAGTACACGGCGATGAGTTTGCGGGTGTCCTCCAGCGGCATGGTGTCGAAGGTCCAGTGCGCGCTGTAGTTGCGCTGCACGGGTGGTTTGCCCTCGAAGGTCTCCGCGATCGAGGCGGGCAGTTCGACGAGTTCGGGATCGTAGAGGTCGTAGTAGGAGTCCGGCAGCAGGTAGGGCAGGTGCGGGCCGAAGAAGTGGGTGGCCAGGTAGAAGGGGCGGCCGTCGGCGGCGTACTTCTCCAGCAACTCGATGGCACGGGTCGCGAGGTAGCACTCGAACGTCGCCTCCACCGGCTGCTGGAGGCGCGCGGCGAGGAGGTTGCCCGGATTGCCGTTGGGCGTGGTGCCGCGCACGAGATCGGTGATGCGGTACGGCGGCAGGTCCCGTTCCTTGAGATACGCGAGGTAGTCGGGGTGGTCGACGGGGTTGTGCCAGCCCGGCAGGTCGGGCCCTTCGAAGCCGTAGGAGGCGGCGTTGCGGTGGGTGCCGACGTGCCACTTGCCGATCAGGCCCAGCTGGTAGTCGCGTTCGGCCAGTGCGGCGGGGAAGGTGAAGGCGTCCTCGGCCAGGTCCTCCAGATAGCCGACGTTGCGCTCATGGTTGGCGAGCAGCCGGTGCCGGAAGGGGGCCTGACCGGTGAGCAGACTGGCCCGGGCCGGGGTGCAGATGGCGGTGGGCGTGTAGAAGCGGTCGAAACGGGTCCCGGTGGCGGCGAGCCGGTCCAGGTTCGGGGTGGCCACATGCGGATTGCCGTAACAGCCCAGCGTGTCCACGCGGTGCTGGTCGGTCATCAGGAAGAGGAGGTTCACGCGGCGGCCTTCGTGTAGACGTCGCCCGCGTAGAAGGAGGTCGCGGCCGGTGCCTTCTTCAGCTGTCCGGTGCTCACGAAGAAGTCGCTCATGCCGTCGAGCCACTCGCCGACCGTGCCGTCCTTCGTCCTGGCGACGAGTTCGGCGGTCGTCAGCGTCTCGACATGACTCGCGTCCGCCGTCACCTTGTCCTCCGGCACCTTCAGCAGCGCTGCGGTGAGCCTGACGGACTCCTCGGGGTGAGCCGCGCGCCAGTCGTTGGCCTCCTGGAGCACCTTGACGACCTTCGCCTCGGCGGGACCCTTCTTCCCGCCGGTGACGAACGCGGTGGGGAAGGAGCCGCCGATGTCCTTGGTGCTCGCTACCTCGACCAGATCGGGCACCTTCTGCTTGATGGTGTCGATGAGCGGATAGTTGATGCCGGCCCCGTCGATCTGCCCGGAGGAGAAGGCCGAGACGATGGTCGGCGCGTCCATCGCGACCTTCTTGATGTCGTCCATCGTCATCCCCGCCTCGCGCAGCGCGAGTTGAAGGATCATCTCGCCGGAGGTCCCTTCCGGCACACCGACCTTCTTGCCCTTCAGCCCGGCGATCGAGGTGATGCCCGGCTTGGCGATCACGCGGTCGGCATAGGTGAGGGTGTCGATCGCGACCACCCGGGCCTTGCCCGAGGCGGGCAGCCACAGCGCGCCCGGACCGATGTAGCCGTAGTCGAGATCCCCACTGCCCAACGCCTGGATCTGGATGGGCCCATTGACGAACGTCTTGTACGAGGCGGACAGCCCGTGCTTCTTCCACAGGCCCTGCTTGTCGGCGATGGCCAGGAGACTGGCCCCGTTGTAGTCGGCGATGTAACCGAAGCGAATCTTTGTCGCCCCACCGCTGTCGCCGCCGTCGTCATCGGAGGAGCAGGCGGACACGGACAGTGCGAGGGCGGTGGCGGAAAGTGAGGTGAGGAGGGTGCGACGGGACATGCTCATGAGGCTGAGCCTTTCTCTTGGAAGCCCGTCCGGCGTCTGAGGACGAGCGCGAAGCGCGATAGGGGGCGAGGGGGCGCAGCCCTCATGAAGTGACGGGGAGGGTAGGGGCGGCGGGGGCGAGAAGATCTGCAGCCGACCGCGCGGTCAGGTCACCGGACCGCCGGAGGCACCGGCTCCTGGTGGTACACCGAGTGCCAGACCTCATTGCGGATCCGCGCGAACTCGGCAGACAACCGCAGCTCCTCCGTCCGCGGATAGGGCAGATCCACATCGATGACCCGGTGAACACGCCCCGGCCGGGCAGCCATCACGACCACACGCCGCGCCAGATAGACGGCCTCGTCGACGTCGTGGGTGACGAAGAGGACGGTCCGCCGCTCCTGGGTCCAGGTGTGGAGCAGCTGATCCTGCAACTGCACCCGCGTGAGCGCGTCCAGGGCACCGAACGGCTCGTCCATCAGCAGGACTTCGGGATCGACCGCGTAGGCCCGGGCGATCGCGCAGCGCTGCTTCATGCCGCCGGACAGCGTCTTGGGCAGCGTGTCGGCGAACTCGGTGAGTCCGACGAGCTCGATGGCGTGGTCGGCCTTGCGGCGACGCTCGGCGGCGGACAGGGAGGTGAGCTTGAGACCGAACTCGACGTTGCCGCGCACGGTGAGCCAGGGGAAGAGCGCGTACTGCTGGAAGATGACACCGCGCTCGGGCCCGGGGCCCGCCACGACGGCGCCGTCGACCAGGACCTGGCCGGTGGTCGGCTCGGCCAGGCCGGCCGCCAGGTTCAGCAGCGTCGACTTGCCGCAGCCCGAGGGGCCCACGACCGTGACGAACTCGCGGTCGGCGATGTCCAGCGACACCTCGTCGAGGGCGGTGAACTCCCCTTGTTTCAACGGGAATGTCTTGCCGGCCCGCCGGAAGGAGATCTTGGCGCCGGATGCGGCCGACGCGATGGATGCGCCCGACGTGCCAGGTGCGTCGGAAGCGGCAGACTCTTTGGATGGGACCGGTGCCGCACCGGATACGGGCTTCATCGTCGCTCCTGCCAGGCCGTGAGGCGGCGTTCGGCCCGCAGCAGCAGGCGGTCCATGACCAGGCCGATCACACCGATGCTGATCAGCCCGACGAAGATGGTCGGCAGGTCGTAGTAGGTCTGCGCGTGCATCATCTCGTAGCCGAGGCCCTTGTCCGCGGCGATGAGTTCGGCGGCGACGACCGTGGCCCAGGAGGCCCCGAGTCCGATCCGCATGCCGACGAGCAGGAACGGGGTGGCGGCCGGGATGACCACCTTGAGGAAGATCACGCGATCCCGGGCGCCCAGTACCCGGGCCGCGTCGACGAGCGTGCTGTCCACGCCGATCACCCCCTGGAACGCGGCGACCACGCTGGACAGGAACGCGGCCAGGAAGATCACGAAGACCTTGGGTGTCTCACCGATGCCCATCGTCACGATCGCGAGGGGGATGATCGCCAGCGGTGGCACGGTCCGGAAGAACTGTACGTACGGTTCGAGCAGACCGCGGGCCAGCGGATACCAGCCCATGAGGAAGCCGACGGGCACGGCGAGCAGGGTGCCCAGCGCGAAGCCGAGGAAGACCCGGCGCAGGCTGGCGAGGGCGTCCTCGCCCAGCGTGCCGTCGCCCGCCATGTCCAGGGCGCGGGAGCCGACCGACAAGGGGCCCGGCACGTCGACCAGACGGGTCGAGGTGGCGATCGCCCACACGGCGATGCCCAGGGTGAGCGCCGCCAGGTTGAGCACGAGCGGGGGCACGCTCCGGGGCCGGCGTCGCGGGGCGGCCGGAGCGGGCGTCTTGTCCGGTGCGGTGAGCACGGTCATGGCGACCTCGGCGGTACGGGGACGGTCACGGTCACTCCACGGAATTCGGTGTCTGATAGCGGGTGAGCAGGGGGGAGTCGTGCAGGACCAGTGCGATGGCGCCGAGCGCGCCGCCCACCTCGCCGAGCGTGGCCGGCCGCAGGTCGATGCCCGGCCGGGAGACCGGCATCAGGTGTGCGGACAGGGCGCGTTCGACGGGCTCGAAGAGCGCGGGTCCGGCCTCGGCGAGTTCGCCGCCGAGCACCGTGACGTGCGGGCCGACCGCGTTGCACACGGCCGCGAGGACGGTGCCCACCCGGGTGCCGACGTCATCCAGCACGCGGCGCGCGGCCGGGTCCACGGGCAACGCCGCGAGGAAACCGGCGAGGTCGCCGGCGGCGGGATGGGCGTCGAGCACGGCACCGATCGACGCGACCGTCTCCAGACAGCCGTCCTTGCCGCACGAACATCGCCGCCCGCCGGGTTCGGCCGTGATGTGGCCGAACTCGCCGGACAGCCCATGAGCACCCCGGTGCAGGGCGCCGCCCACGACCAGACCTCCGCCGACGCCGTGCGACAGGCGCAGATAGAGCACGTCCTGGACGCCGGCCGCCGCTCCCCAGGTCGCCTCGGCCAGCGCCGCGAGCCGGGTGTTGTTGTCGAGCAGTACGGGTACGCCGAAGCGCTTGCGCAGCAGCACCGGCAGGTCCTCGTGGGGTCGCGACGCCCCCTCGAGGGAGTCGGCCCGCTCGGCGCCGGAAGTGCCAGGGGCGGGGGTGTCAGGGGTGGAGGCATCGGTGGTGGGGGCGTCGTGCACCGGTCCGACCACGCCCACGCCGATGCCGCTGAGCGACCCGAGGCGCAGGGTGCCCCCGGCGAGTCCGCCGACCAGCCGTGCGGCGAGGTCGACACGCTTCCCCCAGGTCAGTCCCGCACCGTGCGGGGCGCTCGCGGAACCGATCACCTCGTGGGCGACGTTGACCGCGGCGACGTGCACCGCGCGCCGCGCGAAGTCGATGCCGATGGCCTGGCCCGCACCCGGGTGCAGGCTCAGGGTCTCGACGGGCCGGCCACGGCGTCGTTCGGCGGCGGCGGGCACCGCGGCCACGACGGCACCACCGTCGATCAGGGCGGCCACGATGTCGTACAGGGTCGTCCGGGACAGCCCTGTCAGCCGCCCCAACTCGCCCCTGCTGAGCGGGCCGTGCGTGCGCAGTTGCCGCAGGACGAGTTCCTCGTGACCCCGGCGAAGCCGCGCCAGGGGACCCTCGTGGTCGTGTGCCATGGGGCACAGGATGCGGACCGGGAAGCTTTTACGTCAACAGTCCGGAATAAATCAAAGACCCCGGGACCAAGCCCTGTTGGGGCAAGAAAACGCAGGTCAGAGTGGTGGTGAGGATCGCCGCGCGAGCCGGTTACGTTTCATGAGGCTGCAATGTTCCGGTCGCCGGCCGAAGGCCGCCCGCGCGGGGAGGGGGCGCTCAGGCGTCCCAGGCGCAGCGGAAACCGAGATTGCCGGTGCTGCTGTCGGGGGTGTTGGCCGTGCGGGCGGCGACGCGGTAGCGGTTGCAGTAAGAGCTGTGGCAGAGGTAGGAACCGCCCCGCATGACACGGGACGTGCTCTTCGATGCGCCCTTCGACGTGCCCTGAGACGGGCCCTTCGGATCGGTGCGGGGCCGGTCGGAGTGCTGGGTGCCCCACCGGTCCGCGCACCACTCCCACACGTTGCCGGACATGTTGTAGAGCCCGTAGCCATTGGGCTCGTACGTGTCCACCGGTGCCGTACCCCGGTAGCCGTCCTCGGCGGTGTTCTTGGTCGGGAAGTGCCCCTGCCAGATGTTGCAGCGGTGCTCGCCCCCCGGCGTCAGCTCGTCCCCCCACGGATAGCGGCGCTGTACCAGGCCGCCCCGCGCGGCGTACTCCCACTCGGCCTCGGTGGGCAGCCGCGCCCCGGCCCAACGGCAGTACGCGGCGGCGTCGTTCCACGACAGATGCACCACGGGGTGGTCGCCGCGGCCGGTCACCGAACTGCCCGGGCCCTGCGGGGTCCGCCAGGTCGCACCCTCGACCCCGCACCACCAGGGAGTCTGTGGTGGCCGGGCCGCGCCGCGCCGCAGAGCGGCGGGCAGGAACCCGGCGAAGACGAACGACCAGCCGAAGCGCTCCGCCTCGGTGAGATGGCCGGTCGCCTCGACGAACCGGGCGAACCGGTCGTTGGTCACCGCGCAGGCGTCGATCCGGAAGGGCGAGAGGACGACCTCGCGCACCGGCCCCTCACCGTCGTCGGGAAAGCCGTCCGTGTCCCGGGTCCCCATCAGGAAGGAGCCGCCGTCCAGCGGCACGCTCGCGGCACGGTCCCGGTCCCCGTGCCCATCGAGGTGCCGGTCTCGCACCTCGTCCACGGTGTCATCCGCGTGGGCGCGGACAGTGGGCCCCAGGGAGAGTCCCGTCGTACCCCGGTCGACCGAGGGCGCGCAGCAGCTCCCGGACTCCGCCTCTTCCACCCGGTCCCCCTCAAGAAGTGATCTTTGTTCGAGGCTACGGCACCCGGGGAAGCCGATCGTTGCGGCCTTCGCGGAGCCGGGGGAAGCCCGGGACGCCGACGGAAACACCTCGGACCCCGCGAAGTGGCGGGGGTCCGGGTGCTGCCTGATGCTGGGCTCTACAGGCCACCTGTACGCCCCGTCCAGTCGTCTTTTGGCCGTTTGTCGGCAGATGTGCTGGGCAATCGGGACGAAGTGCTTGAGATGGACGATGTACGCAGGAGGCCCGCGTGAACACCACGCCCCCCGAAGTGTCCGACCGCCTTCGCTCCCCGGAGCGGCGGGCGGCGGAGCTGTTCGCCCACTTCGTCGAGCGCGAGGCCTCCGGCGTGCCCCTGCCGGGACGGTCGACGGCGCACCGGTTCGCCGTCCTGAGCGCTCTGGGACGCCGGGACCTGTCCCTGGCGCGGCTCGCGGAGGGACACCTGGACGCCGCGGCGATCCTGCACGAACTGGACGAGGCTCCGCCCGCTCACGGGGAGCGCTGGGGAGTGTGGGCCGCGCGCCCGCCCGGGCCCGGCGTGCACGCCACACGCGGTGATCAGGGGTGGCGGATCAGCGGGGTCAAGCCCTACTGCTCCGGTGCCCGCAGCTGCACCCATGCCCTGGTGACGGCGGACGCCGACGACGGCTACCGCCTGTTCGCCGTCGCCCTGGACCGCCCGGGCGCACAGCCCGTGGAAGGAACGTGGCCGGCGATCGGGATGGCGGGCAGCGACAGCCTGGACATGTCGTTCACCGATGTCCCCGCGCGAGCTGTCGGCGGGGTGGACGGGTATGTCCGGCGACCCGGTTTCCAGCACGGGGGAATCGGGGTGGCGGCCTGCTGGCTCGGCGGCGCGCACGCGGTGGCCGCGCCGTTGTACGGGCGAGCGGCGGCGGGGCAGCTGAACGGGCACGCGGCCGCTCACCTCGGAGCGGTCGACGTGCTGCTGCACACCGCCGACACCGTGCTGCGCCAGGCGGGCGACGACATCGACGCCGACCCCCTCGACGTACGGGAGGAAGCGCGGGTGCGCAGTCTGCGCGTACGGGCTCTGGCCGAAAAGGTGTGCACCGAGGTCCTGGAGCACGTCGGCCGGGCCACGGGCGCCGGGCCGCTGTGCCGTGACGAACGGCACGCCCGCGCGGTCGCGGACCTGACGGTCTACGTGCGCCAGCACCACGCCGAGGCGAACCTCGCCGAACTGGGCCGCCTGGCCACCTCGGGCTCCACCGACCCCGTCGCCTGCGCGAACTCCACCGCCGCGAGCGCCCCCACGGAGGCGGCGCGATGAGCACGCCGAAGGCTGTGGGCGAGAGGCCCGCCGGGGGTACGAGGCAGGCGGCCGCCGCGGCGATAGACGCGCAGGGCACCGACGAGGCCGCATGGCAGGAGGCGCGCCTGCCGGACCGCCTGCCGCACCTGGTCCTTCCGACGGGTCCCGTCGTAGTGGTGGCCGCCCACCCCGACGACGAGGTCCTGGGATTCGGGGGAACCATCGCCGCCCTCGTCGACGCCGGTGTGGCCGTGCACACCGTGTGCCTGACCGACGGGGAAGCCTCCCACGGGCCGACGACGCCGTCCGCGCGGGCGCATCTGGCCGCCCGGCGCCGGGACGAACTGACCGCGGCGCTGGGCGAGCTCGGCGAACTGCCCGCCCCCGTGTGTGCCGGGCTGCCCGACACCGCCCTCGACGAGCACGAGAACGAGGCCCGAGCTGTGATCGGCGAGCTCCTTGACGCCGTCGGAGCGACCCTGTGCGTGGCGCCGTGGGAGAACGACCTGCACAGCGACCACGAGGCGGCCGGTCGAGCCGCCCGGCGCGCGGGCCGCGACCGCTCCACGCCGCTGTGGTCCTACCCGGTGTGGATGTGGCACTGGGCCCGCCCCCACGACCCCCGCGTGCCGTGGCACCGGGCCGCTGTTCTCCCTCTTCCCGAAGCGGTGGTCGACCGCAAGAAGTCGGCGCTGGCCCGGTTCATCAGCCAGCTGGAGCCACGGGGTGCGGGTGTCGGGCCGGTGCTGCCCGCGCCGGAGATCGCCCACCACACCCGCGCCTTCGAGACGGTGATGCGTTGAACACCCCCGCACGGTACTTCGACGACCAGTACGCCCGCGCCGCCGATCCCTGGCAGCTCGGCGAGCGGTGGTACGACCGACGCAAGTACACCCTGACCGTGGCGGCCCTGCCCCGCCCCCGCTACCCGCGGGCCTTCGAGCCGGGCTGTTCGGTGGGCGTGCTGACCGAACTCCTGGCCGCCCGCTGCGACCGTCTGCTCTCCACCGACCGCGTCGCCTCAGCCGTCGAAACCACGGCTCGGCGCACCGTCGGCCTGGACAACGTCACGGTCCGACGGATGACGGTGCCCGAGGAGTGGCCCGAGGAACCCTTCGACCTGGTGGTGCTGTCGGAACTCCTCTACTACTTCGACACCGGCACCCGTACGCGACTTCTCCACCGGAGTGTGGAGAGCCTGGGCGAGGGCGGTCACCTGGTCACGGTGCACTGGAACCATCCGGTCGCCGAGCACACCTGCACGGGCCGTGACATCGCCGACCACCTCGACACCCTGAGCGGCTTGAGACGGCTGGCGCGCTACGACGACCCGGACTTCACCCTCTCCGTCCACGAGCGCGGCCAGGGTCGGGGACCGGTGCTCTCTCCGGCCCGCGCGGAAGGCCTGGCGTGAGGTCTGGAGTGAGGTCCGGTACGAGGGCTCCCGCCGAGCCCTCGGCCGTGGCCGTCGTCGTCCCCGCGCACAACGAGGAACACCGCGTCGAAGCCTGTCTGCGCAGTCTGCGGGCGGCCGCAGCTCACGTGGCACCGCTGCCCGTGGTGATCGTGGTGGTGGCGGACGCCTGCACGGACGCCACGGCGACGCTGGCCGCGCGCGGGGGAGCCCACGTGGTGGAAGTCGGCAGTCGCAATGTCGGAGTCGCGCGGGCCGCCGGCGTCGACCGCGCACTCGAACTGCTCGCCGAGGCCGGCCCGGACGCGTGGCTGGCCATGACGGACGCCGACACCACCGTGCCCGTGGCCTGGCTCACCCACCAGGTCGCCCGGGCGCGGCAAGGCCACGACGCGGTCCTCGGCACCATCCGTCTCGCCCCCATCACCGCCAATGCCCTCGTGGTGGCCCGGCACGACGCCGACTACTTCCGCACCCGCCGGTTCCGCGGGACGGACGGAGCATGGGAGCACCCTCACGTCCACGGCGCGAACCTGGGTGTGTCCGCCGCGGCCTACGGGCGCGTGGGCGGCTTCGCGCCCCTGCCCACCGGCGAGGACAGAGACCTCGCGGCCCGGCTGGCCGCGACCGGCCATCGCATAGCCCGCACCGACCGGAACCCCGTGCACACCGCCGCCCGGCTGCACGGCCGGGCCCCCGGCGGCCTCGCCGACCTCCTCGCCTCCCTGCACCCCGCCACGGGGCCGCCCCTCACCCGTGAACCAGCGGGGCGGCGCATCCTCCGCTGACTGGTTCGGATGGGGCTGCGGTGGATTGCGTTCGCACACCAGGGGTACCGGGAGGGGGCAAATCAGTACGAGATGGATCTGTACGAGACGCACAAGACGTAAGGCAAGCACACACCACGTAGAGCGACGCACAAGACGCACAGCTACGCACAGCGACGCACAAGACGCACGGCAACGTACAAGGCGTACGAGACAGGAGACACCGTCATGGCTTCTCAGGCCACCCCCCGCTACACCGTCCCGGGCCTCACGGTGAAGGACGCAGGCTCGCTCATCGACATGCTGCAGCAGCGTCTGCACGCCCTCAACGATCTCCACCTCACGCTCAAGCACGTGCACTGGAACGTGGTGGGACCGCACTTCATCGCCGTGCACGAAATGCTCGACCCGCAGGTGGACCGTGTCCGCGACATGGCCGACGACGTCGCGGAGCGCCTCGCGGCCCTGGGCGGCGTCGCGTACGGCACGCCGGGCGCGCTGGTCGAGGAGCGCACGTGGAAGGACTACAGCGTGGGCCGCGCCGACGCCATCGCCCACCTCGGAGCGCTCGACGTCGTGTATACCGGCCTGCTGGAGGACGTTCGTGCCGCGGTCGAGAAGGCGGGCGACATCGACCCGGCCACCGAGGACCTGCTGATCGAGCAGCTGCGTGACCTGGAGCAGTTCCAGTGGTTCGTGCGGGCCCACCTGGAGACCTCCGGCGGCACCCTCACCACGGCCGACGCCACCACGGAGAAGGGCGCCGCCAAGAAGGCCGCCAAGTCCTGACGGACACGACCACGCCACCTTCGCAACGAGAGAAAGGCTCACCATCATGTCCGACAAGCCGCTCAACGACCACCGGGTACTGGTGCTCGTCACCAACTACGGAGTTGAGCAGGACGAGTTGGTGGTGCCGGTCCGCCGACTTCGGGAGAGCGGAGCGGACGTCACCGTCGCAGCCGTGACCTCGGATCCCATCCGGACTCTGGTGGGCGACAAGGACCCCGGGGAGACGGTGGAGCCCACCACGACGCTCGATGCGCTGGACCCGGGCGTGTACGAGCTGCTGCTGATCCCCGGCGGCACCATCAACGCCGACCAGCTCCGCCTGCAGTCCAAGGCGCTTGAGACGGTCAAGGCGTTCGCGGCGACGGGCCGGCCGATCGCCGCGATCTGTCACGGCCCCTGGGCCCTGGTGGAGGCCGACGTCCTGAACGGCAAGACGCTGACGTCCTTCGCCTCCGTGCGCACCGACATCCGCAACGCGGGCGCCAAGGACTGGGTGGACGAGGCTGTCGTGACCGACAGCGCGAACGGCTACACCCTGATCACATCCCGGACGCCGAAGGACCTCGACGACTTCGTGGGCGCCGTCGCCGAGGTCCTGGCCGGCTCCTGAGCCCCGTACCGCGGTATCCCGGCTCCACCGCCCGCTCCGCCCCGCGGTCCCTGCCCGACAAGGCAGGGACCGCGGGGCGGATTGCGTCAGGGCCAGGGCTCAGACGGGCTGGGTGAAGCGGTCCCACGCACGGTGACCCGCCAGCAGTCCGGTGACGCGTTCCAGTACCGCGTCGGCCGAGTCCGCGCTCACCACGCCGGGGGCGTCGAGTGCGACACCGGCCGCTTCCAGCGCCTCCGTCCCGTCGGACCAGGCACCGAGCGCCTTGCCGTGGCGGAACGCCTCCGAGAGCATGAGCAGCAGACGGGGATCGATACCCGAGGCCACCGCGACGTCGTCCACCTTGGCGTCGCGGGCCCCGAAGGCGTCGGCGCCCGGCGCGGGAGCACCGGCCAGCAGGATGGCGTCGAACTCCGTGGAGCGGGCGTTGGCGAAGGTGCGCTGCACGGTGACGGGCTCGCCGTCGGCGTCGAGCACACCGCCGGCCGGGGCGATGACGAGGGGCACCATGCCCGCGTCCAGGACCGCCTGACGGATCGACCGTACGCCGTCCAGATCCTGGTCGCCCACGGTGACGATGCCGACGATCCGGCCGTCCAGCGGCCAGGTGGCGCCGAGCTGGGACAGCGCCGGGCTGGGGTCGGGCTCGGCCAGTTTCACGGTGGGCGCGGGGGTCGGCAGCCCGAGTCCGATCGCGACCTCGGCGCACAGCTCGGGGTCGATGTTGGCCAGGACCAGCAGCGCCCGTTCCTTGATCGTCGTCTCCCAGCACTTGCTGAGCTCGAAGGTGTACGCGGCGACGATGTGCTCCCGCTCGGTGGCAGTCATGCTCAGCCAGAACAGGCGGGCCTGACTGAAGTGATCGTCGAAGGAGGCCGCCGCGTCACGGACCTTGCGGGTGGCGGGCACCGCCTCGGGGACCTCGATGTACGCGCCGGTGTCCTCGCCGGCGAGGAAGGGGCAGCCGCCGTCGAGGGAGTTGGGGTGATACGGGGCCGCACCGCGGTGGACCGCGGTCTGGTGCATGCCGTCACGCAGCATGTCGTTGACCGGCGCGTGGGTACGGTTGATCGGCAGCTGACCGAAGTTGGGGCCGCCGAGCCGGCTGATCTGGGTGTCGAGGTAGGAGAACAGCCGGCCCTGGAGCAGTGGGTCGTTGGTGACGTCGATACCGGGGACGAGATGGCCCAGATGGAAGGCGACCTGCTCGGTCTCGGCGAAGTAGTTCGAGGGATTGGCGTTCAGCGTCAGCAGGCCGATCGGCCGGACCGGGGCCAGCTCCTCCGGCACGATCTTGGTCGGGTCCAGCAGGTCGATGCCCTCGAACAGCTGGTCGTCGGTGTCGGGGAACGTCTGGACGCCGAGTTCCCACTGCGGGAAGGCGCCGGACTCGATCGCGTCGGCGAGGTCGCGGCGGTGGAAGTCGGGGTCCACGCCCGCGGTGATCTGCGCCTCTTCCCAGACCAGCGAGTGCACACCGAGTTTCGGCTTCCAGTGGAACTTCACCAGCGTCGTCGCGCCCTCGGCGTTCACGAACCGGAAGGTGTGGACGCCGAAACCCTCCATCATCCGGTACGAGCGCGGGATGCCGCGGTCGGACATGTTCCACAGCGTGTGGTGGGTGGCCTCGGTGTGCAGGGTGACGAAGTCCCAGAACGAGTCGTGGGCGCTCTGCGCCTGCGGGATCTCCCGGTCCGGGTGCGGCTTGCCCGCGTGGATCACGTCGGGGAATTTGATCGCGTCCTGGATGAAGAACACCGGGATGTTGTTTCCGACCAGGTCGAAGACGCCCTCGTCGGTGTAGAACTTCGTCGCGAAGCCCCGGGTGTCGCGGACGGTGTCGGCCGAGCCGCGCGAGCCCAGCACGGTGGAGAAGCGCACGAAGACGGGGGTCTCCACGCCCTTGCCGAGGAACGTGGCCTTGGTGATCTGCCCGGCGGTTCCGTACCCCTGGAAGACGCCGTGCGCCGCGGCGCCGCGGGCGTGCACCACCCGCTCCGGGATGCGCTCGTGGTCGAAGTGGGTGATCTTCTCCCGCAGGTGATGGTCCTGCAGCAGCACGGGCCCGCGCGGGCCTGCCTTCAGGGAGTGGTCGGTCTCGTACAGCCGCGTGCCCTGCGCGGTGGTCAGGAACTCGCCGCCCTGCGCCACCTTCTCCTGCGGGACGTCCGTCGCCTGCCCGGTGGGGCTGAACGTGTCGGGGCCGCGCTGGTCCGGCTTTGGCGGCAGCGGTGCGGCCGGCTCGGTCGGTTCGTCGAGCGGCGGTGCCACCGGCCCGGGCGCCCCCGGGATCTCGTTGCCGGGATGCACGACCTCCTGGACCTTCTTGGCCACCTTGCCCTTGGCCGCTTTCACAGGATTCTTCTTCTTGGTGCTCACAGCGTTCCGATCTCTGAGGGAAGCGCGGAACGACTCTGTCCGTCACGAGGAATGGGGTCGCCTGAGATCCGCTGATGCCAAGTACCCCTTCTGCTGAAGGCGACGCGGCGGTCGGCCCAGGGAAGGCGGAGCTTCACCCGAGCGGTCGCCCACCGCCGTGCAGGTGGCGCAGTTCAGCCGGGCCCCACCCGCAATCCGCCGGTCCTCACCGCCGTTGCACCGGGCCCCCACCACCGGGTGCCGCCGCGCGGCCGGGACAGCCACAAGGGTCGAGTCGTTGGTCCGGCCAGGTCAGACGGCCGGTGAGCCTCCGCCCGCGGGCCCCCTCGTCCGGCGATCATTCCCAGGTGCATCCGGGCGGCACTCCGGAGCCGAATCGTCCGGTAATCCATGTCGACCGATCTGAACGAATGGCCGAGAGGACGTGCAGTGCGCCCCCGGACAGAAGCACTCCCCTTCACCACCGACCACAACGGACCGGTTACCGGAAAGTCCTTCGCGCACGGGTGCCGATCGGGCACCTCGGAGGTACCGGCGCACGACAACCCGGATCCCGAGAGCCCGGCCCCCGAGACAGCCGCCGCCGTCGACGCCGACGTCGCCGCCGCGGTGGGACGCACCCTTGAGCACATCCTGCGGGAGCGGGTGAAGGACGCCCGCGCCATCGACACCGTGTTCGCCGAGGACATCGCGGAGCGGGTCGCCCAGTTCACCCTGCGGGGCGGCAAGCGCCTTCGTTCACAGTTTCTCTGGTGGGGTCTGCGGGCCTGCGAGGGAGGCTCCGACACCGGACAGACGGAAGCCGCGCTCCGGCTGGCGGCAGGCCTCGAACTCATCCAGACGTGCGCGCTGGTCCACGACGACGTCATGGACGGGTCACCGCTGCGCCGTGGCAGGGCCGCCGTGCACGTGGACCTGCGGCACCAGTACGCCGCGGACGACTCGGGCCAGTCGTTCGGCAGGGCCGCAGCCATCCTGGTGGGCGATCTGGCGCTCAGCTGGGCCGACGACGTGATGGCCTCGGCCGACCTCCTCCCGCCGACGGCGAGCCGGGTGCGCGATCTCTGGCAGGCCATGCGGCAGGAGATGGTGGCCGGCCAGTATCTGGACCTCCAGGGGCAGGCCACCGGTTCCCGGTCGATGGCCCGCGCGGTCCGCACGGCATCCCTCAAGAGCGCCTTGTACTCGGTGGAACGCCCACTGGGTCTGGGCGCGGCCCTCGCCGGAGCGGACGAGGGCGCGACCCGGGCACTGTGCTGGGCGGGCCGCTGCGCCGGTCTGGCCTTCCAACTGCGCGACGATCTCCTCGGAGCGTTCGGTGAGCCCGCGGCGACCGGCAAACCCTCCGGGGACGACATCCGGGAAGGCAAGGCCACCTACCTGCTGGCGGTGGCCACGGACCGGGCGGAGGCCACGGGAGACCGCGACGCGCTCGCCCTCCTGGCCGCGTGCGTCGGCAAGGCGGAGCTGGGCGAGGACGGCGTACGCAAGGTGCGCGAGGCGTTCGAGACGACGGGGGCCCGCGCGATCGTCGAGGAGAGAATCCGGCGTCTGGCCCGGCAGGCGAGCCGGCATCTCACCACCGGCACGTTCGCGCCCCACGCCGAACGAAGACTGCGAGGACTCTTCCACCGTGTCGCGGCGCTGCCGTCGGCCGACGGAGCAGCCCCGCCGCCCGCCGGCCAGGATCCCTTCGCGAAAGGCGGCATCCAGTGAGGACGATCCCAGGGGCCACCGACCACGTGGTGGTGGTCGGCGCGGGGCTCGCGGGCCTGTCGGCGGCGCTGTACCTGCTGGGTTCCGGACGCGCCGTGACCCTGGTCGAACGGGCCGCGCACCCGGGCGGCCGAGCCGGACTCCTCGAACGAGGGGGCTACCGGATCGACACCGGCCCCACCGTCCTGACCATGCCCGAACTCGTCGAGGACGCCCTCGCCGCGGTGGGGGAGAACCTCGGCGACCGGCTGGACCTCATCCCTCTGCACCCCGCCTACCGAGCCCGGTTCGCCGACGGAAGCAGTCTGGACGTCCACACCCGCCCCGAGGCGATGGAAGCCGAGATCGAACGCTTCGCCGGCCCCGGTCAGGTGCAGGGATACCGGCGGCTGCGGGCCTGGCTGCACCAGCTCTACCAGCTTCAGATGCGCCGGTTCATCGACACCAACTTCGACTCCCCGTTCGCCCTGCTCACTCCCGACCTGGCCCGGCTGGCCGCACTCGGGGGCTTCGGACGCCTTGACGCGCGTATCGCCTCCTTCATCTCCGACGAGCGGCTGCGGCGCGTCTTCACCTTCCAGGCGCTGTACGCGGGAGTGCCCCCGGCCCGGGCCCTGGCCGCCTACGCGGTCATCGCCTACATGGACACCGTCGCGGGCGTCCACTTCCCGCGCGGCGGCATGCACGCCGTGCCCCGGGCCATGGCCGACGCCGCCTCGCGGGCAGGCGCCGACATCCGCTACGGGCACGACGTCCAGCGCCTGGAGCGGAGCGGTTCCCGCATCACCGCCGTCATCACCGAACAGGGCCGCATCGCCTGCGACGCGGTGGTCCTGACCCCCGACCTGCCCATCGCCTACGAACTCCTCGGCCGCGCCCCACGGCGTGCGAAACCGCTGCGGCACTCACCCTCCGCCGTCGTCCTGCACCTCGGCGGCGACCGGACCTGGCCGCAACTGGCGCACCACACCATCTCCTTCGGGGCCGCCTGGAAGGGCACCTTCGACGAACTGACCCACACCGGGCGCCTCATGACCGACCCCTCCCTGCTCATCACCCGGCCCACGACCAGCGACCCCGGCCTGGCGCCGGCCGGCCGGCACCTGCACTACATCCTCGCCCCCTGCCCCAACACGGACATCGGCCCCGGCGCGCAGGACTGGCGGGACCTGGCCCCCCGCTACCGCGACAGCATCCTCACCGAGCTCGAAAAGCGCGGGCTGGACGGCATCGGCTCGTCCATCGAGGAGGAGTGCCTGGTGACTCCTGCGGACTGGACGGCGCAGGGACACGCCGCCGGCACACCGTTCTCCGCCGCCCACACCTTCGCGCAGACCGGCCCCTTCCGGCCCCGCAACCTGGTGCGGGGCACCGAGAACGCGGTGCTCGCAGGCTGCGGCACCACCCCCGGAGTCGGTGTGCCCACCGTGCTCATCTCCGGCAGGCTCGCCGCCGCACGCATCACCGGCCCGCGCCCCGCCCCGTCCACCACCGCGAGATCGCGCACCGGCACGAGAGGAACACGATGAGCGCCCGGGAACTGGACGCGGCGGCCGTCACCGATCCGGCGCTGCGCGCCGCCTACAGCCACTGCCGACGCCTCAACGCCCGCCACGGAAAGACGTACTTCCTGGCCACGCGGCTGCTGCCCGTCGAGCGCCGGCCGGCCGTCCACGCCCTCTACGGGTTCGCACGGTGGGCCGACGACATCGTCGACGACCTGGAGTCCACGGCCGCACCGGCCGAGCGGGCCACGGCCCTGCACCGGCTCCAACACCAGCTGGACCACGGACTGCGCACGGGCACCAGCCCGGAGCCCGTCGTCGCGGCCCTGGCCGACACCGCCCGCCGCTATGACATCGACCCCCGGCACTTCACGGACTTCATGACATCCATGCGCCAGGATCTCGACGTCACCCAGTACCCCACGTACGAGGATCTCGAGCGGTACATGCACGGCTCGGCCGCCGTCATCGGGCTGCAGATGCTGCCCGTACTGGGGACCGTCGTCCCCCGCGAAGAGGCCGCCCCGCACGCCGCCGCACTGGGTGTCGCCTTCCAACTGACCAACTTCCTCCGGGACGTGGGGGAGGACCTCGACCGCGGCCGGATCTACCTTCCCCAGGAACTGCTCGCCGCGCACGGGGTCGACCGCGCACTGCTGGAGTGGAGCCGCGCCACCGGCCGCCGGGACCACCGCATCACCTCGGCGCTGACGGCCGCCGCCGCCGTCACCCGCGACGTGTACCGCACTGCGGCACCGGGCCTCGCCATGCTCGACCCCGTGTCCCGCCCCTGCATGCGTACCGCGTTCGTCCTGTACGGCGCCATCCTCGACGCCGTCGCCGACGACGGATACGCGGTCCTGCACCGCCGGGCCGTCGTCGCGAACCGCCGCCGGGCCGCCCTCGCCTGCGACGGCCTGATCCGACTGGCCGCCGCCCGGCTGCGCCACCGCGGGACAGGTGCCCCGACGCCGACGGCCGGACGGTCCGTGCACGCGTCGGCGCACGCCTCCGAAGGCACCCGTGTCCCTCTGCACCGGAAGGAACCTGTGTGAGCGGCGACCGTTCACCCCGAACCGGCCGCTACCCCCTGCGGCTGCGCCGTCGGCTCGTGGCCTGGGAGCGCCAGCGTCCTACGTGGCGGGAGGCACGACCCGCGGTGATCGCCGCCGCGCTGAAGCGCGCCCAGAGCCGGCCCTCGGGCAACTGGTACGTACTGGGCGCCACCCACGAGATCAAGGACGACCGTCCGCTGGGCCGCACCGTGGCCGGCCTGGAGGTCGTCGTCTGGCGCGACACCCGAGGAGTCCTACGGGCAGGACCCGGCGTCTGCCCGCACCTGGGAGCCCCGCTCAAGGACAGCCCGGTGCGCTGCGGCACGCTGATCTGTCACTGGCACGGGCTCGCCCTCGACGGACGGGCCGTGGGGGACTGGACCCCCTACCCGGTGTTCGACGACGGTGTGCTGACGTGGGTCAGGCTCGACGAGGTCGGCGGCGAGGCGCCCCTGGACAGGCCGGTCGTCCCTTCCCGCCCCGCCCGGGCCGCGAGCGTGGCGACGGTCTACACGACCAGCGGACGCTGCGAACCCGAGGACGTGGTCGCCAATCGGCTCGACCCCTGGCACGGAGCCTGGTTCCACCCCTACTCGTTCGTCGACCTGACCGTCGCTCCCCTCACCGGGAAGGAGGACGTGGAAGAGGACGAGGACGCCTTCACCGTGGACGTTTCCTTCAAGCTGGCGGGAACCGTGGTGGTCCCCGTGCGCGCGGTCTTCACCGCGCCCGAACCCCGCACCGTCGTCATGCACATCACCCACGGTGAAGGAGCGGGCTCCGTCGTGGAGACGCACGCGACGCCGCTGGGCACCGACGACGCCGGGCAGCCGCGCACGGCGGTCGTCGAAGCGGTGATCGCCACGTCCGGGCGCCCGGGCTTCCTCGCCGCGAGGGCCGCGGCACCGGCGCTGCGGCCGCTCATGCGCGCGGCGGCCGCACGCCTGTGGCGCGACGACATCGCCTACGCGGAACGCCGCTGGAAACTGCGCAGCACGGGCCGCTTCCCCGGCTGACCACCCGCAGGACGACGCCGGTCGCTTTCGGCCGGCTCACTCACCCAGCAGCCGGTTCAGCGTGCGCAGGGCGCGCACTCTGCCGCGGTCCGGGACGGTCCACAGTGTCTGGCCGCGCACGCCCCACCGCTCCAACAGGGCGTTCGCGGCGAGGAATCCCGAGGTCACGGCCCGTTCCATCAGAGCCACCGGCAGACCGGTGCGCACCAGGTCGCCCGCCACGGTCAGGGCCGGGTCCGCGGTCCGCACCGTGGGCCGGTCGCGGTAGCCGCCCACCGCGAACAACGGACAGTCGGCCCGCCACTCGTGACGCTCGTCGAGGACCTCGGCGGCGCGGGTCTCCGGGTACACGCGGTGCAGTTGGGCCAGCAGACGCTCCTGCTCCGCCGTCCGGTCCGCTCCCGACTCCACGGCGTAGGCGTGCAGTTCGACCACCGAGCCGCCCGTGCGGGCACGCCGGCGCTGCGCCTCGCCCTCCCAGCGTTCCAGGACGCTCACGTTGTCCAGCGAGCCGTACCCGCTGGTGCCGAGGAACCCGGCACGATCGCGGGCCACCGGGCGGTCCAGCCAGAACCGCGAGACGAGGAAGGCCGGTGCCGTGCGCAGCCGCATGATCTGCTCGCGCCAGCCCCGGTCGCCCAACCGGGGCGAGCGGGCGACGACATACTGCAGACCGGTCGTGTCCAGGGCCAGCACCACGCTGTCGTACTGCCGCCCGTCGTCCTGGGCTGTGACGCGGAATCCGCCCGTCGGCGAGGGCTCCACGTTCTCGACCGCGTGCCCCGTACGGATGTCCGTGCCGTGCCCGGTCAGGTAGGCGGCCAGCGGATGCCACATCGCCGCCGGGAAGGGTTCTCGCGGTACGTCGAAGAGCAGGCCTTCGCTGGAGCCGAGGAAGTAGATGTGGAACATGACGGCCAGTTCGGCCGCCGAGAGCTGGCGGGGGTCGGCGAAGAAGCTGCGGGAGAAGACCTCGAACGCCAAGTGGTGGGCCGCCTCGGGAAACCGGATCCGTTCCAGCAACTCCTGTGCGCTGACCGTGTCGAGCCGCTCGTAGACCTCGGGCACCCGTACGTCCATCAGGGGCAGCGCGGCACGTGGGTTCATCCGGGTCAGGTCGCGCCCGCCGAAGGTGGGACTTCGCGCGGCGAAGCCGAGTGCGCTCCACGGCGGTGTGCGCGGCACCTTGGCGAAACTGTCCTGGAGGCTGGAACTGTGCCGCAGCGGATAGTCGGGCAGGCCGGTCAGCATGCCGAGGCGGGGATCCACCCGGCACAACAGGCCGCGCAGGTTGTAGTACTGACGGAAGAAGGCGTGGAAGCCGCGGGTCATGGTCGCCGTGGAGCCGTCGGACAGTTCCACGGGCCAGCCCGCCAGGCGGCCGCCCAACTGGTGTTCGCGCTCGTAGAGCGTGACCCGTACACCCCGTTCCGCCAGCGCGGTCGCGGCGGCGAGCCCGGCCAGCCCGCCGCCGATGACGGCTGTCGTCGGCGTCCGCCCCTGGGGGACGCGTGGCAGACCGGGCGGAGCCTGCAACACCTTCGCGCGGCGGTCACGTCCGCGCCCGGCCCGCCCGTCCGTCGAGGTGGCGCGTGGGATCATCGCCCGGCCTCCTCGTCCGGGCCGGCCGAGGCCAGCACGGTGTGCACGATGCCGGTCTGCCAGCCGGGCAGCGGCAGGACCCGTACGCCGGAGAATCCCGCCCGTCGTGTTCGCGCGGCGAACTGCTCCGCCGTGTCGAAGCGGGTGACGCTGTGGAACAGGTGGTCGTAGAGCGCCGCGTCGCCGGCCAGGGTGCCCGCCGGCTGCACCACCGCCTTGCAGACCGCCCACCACACGAGGCTGTCGGCCCGTCGCCCGCTGAGGGTGTACTCGTGCACCGCCAGCCGCCCGTGCGGGGCGAGGAGTGCGCGCACCGCGGAGAGCACGGCGTCCGGGTCGGCGAGGTTGCGGAACAGGTAGGCCGCGAAGACCGCGTCGAACGGGCCGCGCACGCCCGCCTGTTCCAGGTGCTCGGCGGAGGCGTGCACGAAGGTGACGCCGGGGGGCCAGGGCTTCGCCGCGGCTTGTGCCAGCATGCCCGGTGAGGCGTCGACCGCGACGATCTCGGCCAGCGGGGCCACGTGGAGCAGGGCCGCGGTGGACGCACCGGTTCCGCACCCCAGGTCGAGCAGCCGCAGCCCGGCACCGCCTCCCGGCAGCCCAAGCCGCCGGGCGGAACGCCGCAGGTGGGAGTGGTAGCCGGGATTCACGGCGACCAGCCGGTCGTAGGTGCGGGCGGCATGGTCGAACGCGGCGGACAGCGTTTCGTCGCGCAGCAGGGTCATCGCATCTCCTTGAGGTTCACCCGGCGCCTGGGGAGCCAGGGCAGTTCGGCCGCCGTGCGCAGCATCGGGCCCACCGGGGTGCGCAGACCGATGAGCAGGTCCTCGCGCCGGCTGGTCCGCCCGTCGAGGAAGCGCAGCAGGCGTTCCATGGGGACCTGACGGAAGAGGCCCGTGAAGAAGTCCGAACCCGACACACGCCCGGTGTGCAGTGCCCGCAGCAGGACGGCGTCCATGGCCAGCGACCGCGCCGAGTGGACGGGCGGAGGCTCGGGGGTCCGGCCCTGGTGTACGGCCGTGGCGATGGCACGCGCCTGCCGCTGCACGGCGGCGAAGGTGTACCCGGTGGAGGGCCGGGTCGCTCCGCCCGCCGTACCGATGCGGAAGACGGACGGGCTGACGCGGCGCGGGAAGCGCGCGTCGGTCATGGGGATCACACCGTTCTCGACCCGGTTCACCTTGAAGTGCTCCAGGGCCAGTTCGTGTGTCAGATACCGGCGCAGCGCGTCCGAGTAGCCGGCGTCGTCCAGGGTCCGGGGGGAGAATTCCGTGTACTCGACCAGGGCCTGGTGGGCGGAGGAGGGCAGGACGTAGGCGAAGGAGAGGCCCTGTGCGGGCTGAGGGGTACGGAAGTCCATCAGGTCCGCCACCCGCGGATCGAAGGCCGGGCGCTCGGTCGTGACGAACCATCCGCGGAAGTGCTGCAACAAGGTGGTACGGCTGGGCGGCAGAACGCGCGGGGGCCGTGAGTCGAACACCCACCGGGCGCGCAGCGTCCGAGGCCGCCCGTCCGGGGCGAGCGCGCGGATCTCGGCACCACGGCCGAGTTCGCGAACGTCGTGGACCACGGCTTCGAGCCGTGTCACCTTCGGCTCGGCGGCAAGGCGGTGGCCGACGAACGACTCGAAGTCGCCGGAGCGAAGCATCTTGTAGCGCAACGGCGCGACCGGCGCGGCCACGCCGAAACCGCGAGGGCCCTGCACCCGCAGGGTGTCCCACACCGCGGACACGGCCTCGTCGAACTCCCCGTCCGGCTTTTCCCAGAAGCACCAGGTCCGCTCGGCCGGTCTCAGCGGACCCTCCGGAGCGTCGACCAGCACCACCGACGGCGGACGGCGCCCGGGTGCGCCGAGGGTCAGGTGGTAGGCGAGCGAGAGCCCCGCGGCACCGGCACCCACGATGGCGATCTGCGTGTCGTGCATGAAGCCCCTCGCCGGTCATTGCCAGATGCCCAGCATTCCGTACGAAGCGGACTGTCGGATGCACCGGCACGGGTATGGTCGCAATGCTTTCCCGAAGCCCGACGGAATCCGGCAGGAAAAGGATCCTCGGGGAATGTCGAGAACCCGCGCGTGGCTCCGTCCCCGCAGTGAACACGGCCACAAGGGGCCGTACCGCACCAGGGAGAACATGATGGCCAAGTACCTGCTGCTCAAGCACTACCGGGGCGCGCCGGCAGCGGTCAACGACGTGCCGATGGACCGGTGGACGCCGGACGAGGTCTCGGCGCACGTGCAGTACATGAAGGACTTCGCGGCGCGGCTCGAAGGCACCGGCGAGTTCGTCGAGAGCCAGGGACTCTCGTCGCAGGGCACCTTCGTGCGCCACGACGGCGAGGGACGGCCGCCGGTCACCGACGGCCCGTTCGCGGAGACCAAGGACCTGATCGCCGGCTGGATCGTGATCGACGTCGAGACCTACGAGCGGGCGCTCGAACTGGCCGGTGAGCTGTCGGCGGCTCCGGGCGCGGGCGGGAAGCCGATCCACGAGTGGCTGGAGGTACGCCCGTTCCTGTCCGCGCACCCGTGCACCACGGACTGACACATGGTGGACGAGTCCCTGCTGCGGACCCTCACCCCCACCGTGCTCGCCGTCCTCGTCCGCCGCGGAGCCGACTTCGCGGCGGCCGAGGACGCCGTGCAGGAGGCCCTGATCGAGGCCGTGCGCAGGTGGCCGGACGACGCCCCGCGGGACCCCAAGGGCTGGCTGGTCACCGTGGCCTGGCGCAAGTTCCTCGACGCCGCCCGCGCCGACACCTCCCGACGGCACCGTGAGGTACGCGTCGACCGCGAGCCGGTGCCCGGCCCGGGCGAGGCCACCGACGACACGCTCCAGCTGTACTTCCTGTGCGCGCACCCCTCCCTGACACCTGCCTCGGCCGTCGCACTCACGCTGCGCGCGGTCGGCGGCCTGACCACGCGGCAGATCGCGCAGGCCTACCTCGTGCCGGAGGCCACCATGGCCCAGCGGATCAGCCGGGCCAAGCGGACCGTCTCGGGCGTCCGGTTCAACCGGTCCGGTGACGTGGCCACGGTGCTGCGCGTGCTCTACCTCGTCTTCAACGAGGGCTACTCCGGCGACGTCGACCTCGCCGCCGAGGCCATCCGGCTCACCCGCCACCTCGCGGCCAGGACCCATCACGAGGAGGTCGCGGGCCTGCTGGCGCTCATGCTGCTCCATCACGCACGGCGCCCGGCACGGACCGGCCCCGACGGCAGCCTCGTACCCCTGCCCGAGCAGGACCGCGGTCTGTGGAACACCCGGCTGATCGCCGAAGGTGTCGACGTGCTCCAGGCGGCCCTCGCCCGCGACCGCCTGGGCGAGTTCCAGGCCCAGGCCGCCATCGCCGCGCTGCACGCCGACGCCCCGTGTGCCGCGGAGACCGACTGGGTGCAGATCGTCGAGTGGTACGACGAGCTGGTACGTCTCACCGGCAACCCGGTGGCCCGCCTCAACCGGGCCGTGGCGGTGGGCGAGGCCGACGGTCCGCGGGCCGGCCTGGCCGCCCTGGCGCAACTCGACGCCTCGCTGCCCCGCCACGCTGCCGTCGCGGCATACCTGCACGAGCGCGACGGAGACCGGACGACCGCGGCACGGCTCTACGTCGAAGCCGCCCGATCGGCGCCCAGCATCCCCGAACGGGACCACCTCACACGACAGGCCGCCAGACTTCACATGGAACTGCGCGACACATGAGGGGTGAATGAGCGGCGTGGACGAGGGCGTGTGAAGCGCCAGGAGCCCTCCCCCTGCGACTCGGGGAGGGCTCCGACAGGGCCGCGTACAGCGGGACTCGGGCTCGTTCGGTCAGACTTCGGTCGGGCTCTTCTCCCGCACCGGCTCGGCCGCGGGACTCGGTGCCGTCGCGCTCCGGGGGCCGCCTTCGCTGAGGCCGTACCGTCCGTGGAACGCCCGCAGGAAGGGCGGCGCGTACCAGGCCGAGCGGCCGAGCAGACGCATCGCGGCGGGTACGAGGACCCCACGTACGGCGACGGCGTCGATGAGGATGGCCAGCCCGCTGCCCAGGCCGAACATCTGCATGAAGCTGAGCTTGGCCGTCCCGAAGGCGAAGAAGCTCACCGCGAGCAGGCAGGCCGCCGCACTGACGATGCGCCCGGTGTGCCCGAGACCGTTGGCCACGGCGGACTCGTTGTCCTCGCCCGCCTCATGGAGTTCCTTGATGCGGCTGGTGACGAACACCTCGTAGTCCATCGACAGACCGAAGGCGATGCAGAACATCAGCACGGTCATCGAAACGTCCATCGGCTGCGCGGTGAAGCCGAGGAGCGAGGAGAGGTGGCCGTCCTGGAAGATCCAGGTCATGACGCCGAGAGTCGCTCCCAGGCTGATCATGTTGAGGACCAGCGCACGCACCGGCTGCACGACACTGCCGGTGAACAGGAAGAGCAGGACGAAGGTGGTGAGGGCGACCAGCGCCACCGCGAGCGGCAGCCGGCCGGCGATGGAGTCCTTCGAGTCGACCAGTACCGCGTCGGTTCCGCCCACCAGCGGGTCCGCCCCCGCGGGCGGGGTGAGCGCCCGCACCTCGTCCACCAGGTCCTGTGCCTGGTCCGACTTCGGCGCCAGAGCGCTCACCACATTGATCTGCTGCGCGTCGGCGCGGCCCAGGGCCGGATTGCCGGGCCCGGTCGCGGTGGAGCTTCCGTCGGCGTACGTTCCCGTGCTGGCCTCGACGCGGACCACACCGTCGAGTTCGGACAGTGCCACCGCGTACGACCGCAGCGGGGCCTTGTCCACGGACCGGCCGAGGACGACGTGCAGGGCCGCGTCGTCGTTGCCGGCGAAGTTCTTCTGCAGTACCGCGGAGACCTGGCGGCTGTCGGCGTCCTCGGGCAGCACGCGCTCGTCCGGTGTGCCGAAGGTGATGCCCAGCAACGGGCCCGCTGCCAGCAGCAGTACGGCGAGTACGGGCAGGGCGGTGAGGGCGGGCCGCCGCATGACGGTGCGGGCGAGCCGCCCCCACATCGGCTCCCGGGTCGAGGTGCGGCCGCGCTTCGCCCACGGCAGACGCCCGCTGTTGACGCGGTCTCCCAGGACGACGAACAGGGCCGGCATGACGAACAGGGTGCTGAGGGCTGCGATGGCGACGACACCGACCCCGGCGTAGCCGAACGAGCGGAGGAAGTACTGCGGGAACACCATGAGCGCCCCGAGCGCGGCAGCCACCGTCGCCGCGGAGAACGCGATCGTACGGCCCGCCGTGCTCATGGTCTGCCGGACGGCGTCGTCCACGCTCGCCCCCGCCGCGAGCTGTTCCCTGAACCGGCTGACCATCAGCAGGGCGTAGTCGATACCGAGACCGAGGCCCAGCGCCGTGGTCAGGTTGATCGCGAAGACGGAGACATCGGTGATGCTGCCGAGGAGGTAGAGCTCCGCGAACGTACCGACGATGGCGACGATCCCGATCACCAGCGGCAGCAGGGCCGCGACCAGACTGCCGAAGACGACCAGGAGCAGCAGCAGGGTGAGCGGCACGGCGATGGTCTCGGCCAGGACGAGGTCCTCGCCCGACTGCTTGCCCATCTCGCTGTTCACCGCGGCGCCGCCACCGGCCTCGATCGTGAACGCGTCCTCGTACGGACCGGCGTAGGCGTCGATGACACTCTTGGCGTTCTCGTCCCGCTCCGTGCCCTCGCCCTCCACGTGGGCGAGCACCACGGCCTCCCGGCCGTCCTTGGAGAGGAGGCTGGGACTGTCCGTGTCCCAGTACGAGATCACGTTCTTGAGGTGTTCCTCTTTCCTGAGGTCGGCCACCAGGGTCCGGCCGCTCTCCCGGGCCTTCTGGTCGTCGGCGCGGCCCTCGGAGGCACGGACCAGCAGGACCAGGTTCGACTCCCCGCCGAACTTCTCGTCGATGACCTTCCCGGCACGGCTGGACTGCGAGGCGGGGTCGTCGTAGCCGCCGCCCAGCAGCTTGCCGAACGCGCCGGCACCCGCGACACCCATGAGAGCCACCGCCACGACGGTGACGACGAGTATCAGCCGGGCCCGGCGAATCGCCAGCTCGGCTATGCGTTCAAACACGGACAATCCCCTTTGTTTCCCTACGTGGAAGCGACGTCGAGCAGCAGGCGCTGTCAGGGGGGCCCAACACGGTCCCCGCGATCGGTTCTCACCCCGGCAGGCAGGGGCCGATGCGAGGGAATGACACGCGTGTCGTCGCGGCCACGACGTTAGTGAGAAGAAGGAAGATTTGGCAGTGTTAGATTTTTCTGACGGTTCGCAACTTCTCCGTACGGGCACGGAGTCGGCGTCGTACGGTCGCCTCATGCCCGTTGACGAACACGTAGCCGCCCCGCCCACCCTGCGCCAGCGGCGCCGAGCGGCCGCCACTCAGGAGATCCTCGAAGCGGCCGAGCGCCAGATCGCCGAGAACGGTCCCGCGGCCCTGTCCCTGCGCGCGGTCGCCCGGGACCTGGGCATGACCGTGCAGGCGCTCTACCACTACTTCCCGAGCCGGGACGAGCTGGTCACGGCGCTCGTCGCCAAGTCGTACGACGCCCTGGCCGACGCCGTCCAGGCCGCCGTCGACACCACGCCGGAGGGCTCGCCGCTGGAGCGTGTGGTGATCGCGGCCGAGGGGTACCGGCGGTGGGCCATCGACCATCCCGAGCTGTTCCAGCTCCTATACGGAACGCCGTTGCGGTACTACGAGGCGCCAGTTGAGGGCGCGACCACCCAGGCGGTGCGCCGGATGAGCGCGATCTTCGAGCACGAGCTGTTCGGCGGGTTCACCCCGGCACAACTGGCCGCGACCGAGACCCCGGGCCTGTCGCCCGAGTTCCTCGCATATCTGGGCCAGTTGCCACCGACAGGCCAACAGGTTCTGCCGACTGCCGTGACCGCTCTCGTCATGAGCGCGTGGGGGCACATGCACGGTCTGGTCGTCCTGGAGGTGTTCGGGCACACCGCGTTCCTCGGTGAACACCAGGCCGAGATCTTCCGCATGGGGATGCGGAACACGATCCAGGACATCCACAGCAGGATTCCGCCGGCGGAACAGGCCCGTTGACCGCCGCAGTGGCGAGAATCCGGAGTTTATCGGCACTTTCGCCACTGTTTGCTGTTCGGTGCCATTCCTAAGCTCTTGGCAACAACCGCCGACGAGAAGGCTCTCTTCACATGTTCGACAAGAGCGATTTCGGTAAGAGCGATTCCGGCAAGGGTGACGCGGTGAGAGGCGTCACCAGGCGCGCGGCGCTCGGACGTGGTGCCGGCATCGCCGCGATGGGCGCCACCTCCGCGCTCGCCACCGCGGTGTCCGGTCCGCCCGCCGCCGCGGCGACAGGAGCGGCGGCATCGCCCGGCAACGCTTCGGGCCGCACCGCCGACGAGCTGCCCGGAACAGTGGCCGGAGTCCGCATCCCCACCAGCGAACTGGCCCGCAGCACCGCGCGGTTCGTGCGGAGCGTGTCCTCAGGGACTCTCTTCAACCACGTCATGAGGACGTATCTCTTCGGCGCTCTGCTGCTCGACCGACAGGGCGTCCGCTACGACCGTGAACTCGCGTTCGTCGCCGCGGCCCTGCACGACCTCGGGCTGGTCGAGGCGTACCGGACACCGACCGAGCGCTTCGAGGTCGACGGCGCCGACGCCGCACAGCGGTTCCTGCGGGCACAGCGCATGCCGGCCGAGCGCGTGGCGGTCGTCTGGGATGCGATCGCCCTGCACACCAACGCCGGTATCGCGACCCGGAAGCGTCCGGAGATCGCGATGATCTCCGTGGGATCGGGACTGGATTTCACGGGGAACGAACTGCGGAGAATTCCGTCCGACGCCCTTGAGGAAATACTGGCCGTATTCCCCAGGGAAGGATTCAAGCAGGACGCGCTCGACAACATACTTTCGCTGTGCCGCACCAAGCCCATGTCGGTGCTGACGCACCCCTTCGCCGAAGTCGGCCGCCGTCACATCCCCGAATTCCCGGTGCCCACGGTGGAGGATCTACTGTTCGCGGCGCCTTTCGAGGAGTGACGGCCGCCGGCGGCACCCCGCCCCCGCCGGGGCACGACACTCACTCGCCCGGTGCCGCCTTCCGCAGGGCGGTGATGCAGGTGGTGATGGCCGCCTGGAGCTCCTCCAGGCGCTGCAGCATGTCGTCCTCGTAGATGGTGTCGAGGTCGTCCACGTCGTCGAAGGTCAGCTCCTCGAAGACCTTGGTCGCCTTCTGCAGGCTGCTGTAGAACTTCGTACGGCGTTCCTGGAGGCGGAGTTCGGGGTCCGCCTGGATGGTCTGGGCGACGATGTCCTTCATCGAGTCGAACGCCTCGGAGGCCCACTCGCTGGTGTCCTCGTTCTCGTCCAGCTCGTCGATGAGCGACAGGTGGCGCTCGGCTTCGGCGCGCAGCTCCGCGGGAGCGTCGATGGTCTGCCCGGCGGGGGTCTTCACCTGGCCGTTCTCCACGATCTGGCGGACGTAGCCGATGCGGCTCGCCGCCTGCGTCTCGGAGGCGACCGCCTTCTTCAGGTCGTCGGTGCGGGCGATGTCACGGGCCATCTCCGTCTGCAGCGCCGGATCCTCCTGGATCCGGTCGAGGAGCGCCGCCCGGGCCGCCTTCGCGGTGGAGGGGTCGGCGAGGATCGCCGCCCGCAGCGCGGTGGGATTCTCGGCGACCTCCAGGGCCTTAGTCGGCCGGATGCCCTCGGCCTCGGCCGCCGCCGCGATCGCCGTGCCGCGCTCGGAGGAGGCGCTGGACCGCGAGACGTAGTACGAGTGCCACACGTCGGAGTCCGGCAGTTCCACCTCCTGGCCCGGCGCCAGCGCCTCGAAGTACGGGACGAGACCGTCGTCGGCCGCCTTGTCCCACGCCTTGTAGTAGCGCATGACCCGCTCGGGCGAGCACCCGGCCAGCCCGGCGAAGGCCTTCGCGGAGACCTTCGGCGTTTCGCCCGCCGTCTCTCCGCCGGGCCGCACGCTGCGCGCGACCTTCAGCGCGAACGCCCAGCCGCCCGCCCGCACGTACGCCCCGAAGTCCTGGGCGTCCCGCGCGACATCGTCGTGCACGTCGTCCGCCGTGAGGTCGTCGTGCGCGTCGTCCGGCGCGGGACCGGCGTGCGCGTCGTCCTGCGCGACCGCGACGTCGTCGTGCGCCTCATCCGTCAGCGCCTCGTCGTGCGCCCCGGCGGCCGGAACCTCGGCGCGCGCCCCTGCCGCAGGGCTCCCGTCGACGGACGTCGCGGGCTCGACCCAGAACTCCCCGGTTTCTGAAGTCGCCTGTCCGGGCACCTGGTCGGCGGGCGGAACGGCCGGTTCGGTTTGAGCGGTCACTACGGTCACTGGGAGACTCTCCTGGGGAAGGACAAGGCTACAAAGGGCAGCGTACGCAGCCTATATGAACCTGTTCGTGACGGTTCGAACTCCCCCGAACGCATCGCGCCCCAACGGGATCCAGGCTCACCGGTAACTCTCCGGTTTCACTCAAGTACGCTTAGTGAATGAATGTTTCGAGTGCGGGACTCCGTGATGCGCAGGGGCCGGCCGCAGTGGTGACGGGTGTGGGTTCCCATCTTCCACCCCGTCGCGTGACCAACGACGAGCTGTGCTCTCGGCTGGACAGCACCGACGCATGGATCCGGGAGAGAATCGGCATCGAGGAGCGTCGCCGCGCGGACACGTCGGTGTCCACCGGGGATCTTGCCGTGGAAGCCGGGCGCCGGGCCATGCGGTCGGCCGGCGTGACGGACGTCGACGCCGTCGTCCTGGCCACCACCACCCCGGACCACCACTGCCCGGCCACCGCGCCCGCGGTCGCCCACCGGCTCGGCCTGCGCGACGTGATCGCCTTCGATGTCACCGCCGGATGCGCGGGGTTCGTGTACGCGTCGGCCGTCGCCGCCGGACTCATCCACGCGGGCAGCGCCCGGAAGGTCCTCGTCGTGGGCGCGGAGACGATGTCCGCGATCATCGACTCCGACGACCGCTCCACGGCCCCTCTCTTCGGCGACGGCGCGGGAGCCGTCGTCCTGGAGGCCGGGCTCGGTGGGCAGGACGGCTGCCTCGGACCCTTCAGTTGGGGAAGCGACGGCTCGCTCGCCGACGCCATCGTCATCCCGGCCGGCGGGGCCCGGGAGCGTGACCGGCGGGACACCGCGCCTCCGGGTGACTTCTTCGTTCACATGCGCGGAAACGAGGTCTTCCGACACGCGGTGCGCCGTATGAGCCAGGCCGCCCGGGACGCGGCACAGGCCGCCGGGTGGACGCTCGACGAGGTCGACCGGCTGATCGTCCACCAGGCCAACGGGCGCATCGCCGCCTCCGTGGCCGACGCACTCGGCATCCCGCCCGAGCGCACGCCCTCCAACATCGCCCACGTCGGCAACACCGCGGCGGCCTCCATCCCGCTGCTGCTCGCCCACGCCGCGGACGAGGGCCAGTTGAAACCTGGGCACCGTGTGCTCGTTGTCGCTTTCGGCAGCGGGCTCGCCTGGGCCGCCACCACCCTGGTGTGGCCGCCCGGCGTCACCGCGGAGCTGTAGAGATCCATCTGCCCAGGAACGTAAGGAAACGAAGCACGTGCTGGAAGAACTCAAAGGCATCCTCACGGCGCAGGCGGGACTGCCCCCCGCGCCCATCACCGCCGACGCGACCCTGGCCGACGCCGGCATCGACTCCATGGCCGTGACCGTGCTGTCCATGCAACTGGAGGACCGCATGGGCCTGTTCCTCACCGAGGACGAACTCTCGTGCGCCCCCACCGTCAACGCCCTGGCCGACCTCATCGCGAGCCGAGCCGCCGGGAACCACTGATGTCGATCGCGCCCTCCGTGTGGAACCCGCCCGAGTGGAACGCGCCCGAGGAGACGAGAGAGGAGCTCGTGCCACTGGAATGGCGCGGCCTTCGCTACACCTGCCGTGTCATCACCTCGGACCGGCCTCCGGTCACCGAACCCCTGCTCCTGCTCGGCGGCGCCCTCCAGGACATGTACGCGTGGCCCCGGCTTGAGCGCAGACTCAGCGCCCACATGCCCCTGGTCTTCGTCGACCTGCCCGGCGTCGGAACGGCCGACGACCTGCCCGCCGAGCAGGGCTTCGACGCGCTCGCCGAAGCCGCCCTGGTGGTCACCGACCGGCTCGGGTTCGACCGGATCAACCTCCTGGGCGCCTCGTACGGCGCGCCGATCGCCTACCGCGCCGCCCTCAGCAGGCCGGAGCGGGTCGCACGGCTGGTCCTGGCCGGCGCCACGCACCGGATGAACCCGCGGCTGGTGTCCGACTGCGAGCAGGTGTGGCGTGCCCGTGCCGCGCTCGCGGACGACATCGACGGGACGCTGTCGGACGCCGGCTCGCACGAGATCGCGGACCGTGCCGTCGCCACGCTGCTCAACACCACCCTCCAGGGCCAGGTCTCCCAGGCGGCCACCGTGGCAAGGATGTTGCACCGGCAGTTCGCCCGCATCACACCGGCCGCGGCCCGCCGTCACGCCGTCTGCCACCAGCGGCTGCTCGCCTCGGATCCGCTCCCGTCCGAGAGCATCGACGCCGTGCGCGCGCTGGTGTTCACCGGCGAGCACGACGACGTCAGCACGCCGGACGAGAACCGTGCCGTGGCAGCCGCCATCGCCGACTCGACCTTCCTCCTGGTCCGCGACGCCGACCACATGGTGCACCTCGAACGGGAAGCCGAGTACGCCGATCTGGTCCTGCGCTTCCTCACCGACCTCCCGCTCGACGGCCTCCACTACACGACCGCGCCGGAACGGTTCGGGTGGTGTCGGTAGGAGTCGGGTCCAGGTCATCACCGATGTCACCCTGCCGGATGTGATCGTCCCTCAGGCGTCCGCGCCGCCCAGGGTTTGCTGCAGGCCCGCGCCGATGCGGTCCATCGTGGCCGCGTAGGCTTCCGGCATGTCGACGTCCAGCCTGTCGGCGAGCACGAAGACCCACCACAGGCATTCGGCCAGCTTGTGCCGCAACTCGGCGTCCACGTCGCCGTCGATGCCCCAGGTGCGCTCGGCGGCGAGCACCAGACGTCCGACGTAGGCGGCGTCGTTGGTGAAGCCGAGCGCGAGCTCCGGCAGCGTCCACGTCCTGCCCAGTACGTGCTGTTCGATCCGTTCGTACTGGGACCGGACCGTCAGCGCCCTGTCCTTGGCCTCGGCGAGTCCGGACCTGTCGTCGTGTGCGGGCGTCCCGTGCATCTGAGTCTGCCTTCCGCTGAAGAACCCGAGTTCTCCGAAGAACTCGGTGTCCTCAACGACGCTAGATCCAGATCCGGACGGACTCGGTCCTGGTTTGCCCCGAGAGGCGACCGGGTTTGCCGCAGTCGGGTGATGTCCTTCTCCCGCCGATGCCATGAGCACGCACCGCGCGCCCGGACCATGGCACGGTCCGGGCGGGCGGTCATGCGGGGCAGGCAGTGCGTCAGGGAGTGATCCGCCACTGCTGGATGTAACCCACGTCGATCGCCGCCACGTCACGCACCCGCAGCTTCCAGGTGCCGTCGACGGGCTGTGCCGAGGCGTTCACCGTGAAGGTCTGGTTCACGTTGTCCGCCGAACCCCCGCTGCGGTTCAGCAGCGAGTACACGGTCCCGTCGGGGCCCACCAGGTCGACCGTCAGGTCGCCCCGGTAGGTGTGGACGATGTTGACGTACACCTCGGTCGTCGCCGAGGCGTTGCCCGGGCGGCCGGTGATGGTGATGGGCGACTCGACCGCCGCGCCGTTGTCGGGGATGTCGACACGGGTGGAGCTGCCGTAGATGTTCGCCACGCGCCACTCGAAGGTGTCCGACGCGGTCGAGCCCGTGCTGTCGGTGACCGTCACGGTCACCTCGCTGGTCCCGGTGGTGGTCGGAACGCCGGAGATCAGCCCGCCGGCGCTCGCGGTCAGGCCGTCGGGCAGGCCGGTGACCTCGTAGGTCAGGGGCGAGTCCGCGTTGGTGGTGTAGGCCTCGATCTGCAGGGACACGTCCTGGCCGACGCCGGAGAGCTGGTCGTCGATCGGGGACAGGTTCGTACCGATCGCGATGCGGTCACCGACGTTGATGCCCGCCCAGGCGGCGGCCACGGCGAGGTAGGTGTCGCTGTAGGCCCCGAAGAGGTCGGTCGCGGCCTGCAGGGTCGCGGTCCTGGCACCCGCGTAGTTGGTCGACGAGGTCATGTACGTCGTCAGCGCGCGGTACCAGATGCGGGACGCGTTCTCGACGCCGATGCCCGTCACGGGGACGTCGTCGTAGGTCGGGCTGTCGTAGGCCACCCCGTTGACGGTCTTCGCTCCGCTGCCCTCGGACAGCAGGTAGAAGAGGTGGTTCGCCGGACCGGAGGAGTAGTGGACGTCGATGCTGCCCAGCGAGGCGTCCCAGTAGTCGCGGGAGGCGCCGTCCTTGGAGGGCTTGTCCATGTAGCGCAGCGGGGTGCCGTCGCCGTTGATGTCGATCTTCTCGCCGACCAGGTAGTCGGGGACGTCCGCGTCCAGGTCGGAGTGGAACTCCACCGCGGCGGCGAAGATGTCCGAGGTGGCCTCGTTGAGACCGCCAGACTCTCCCGAGTACGTCAGGTTGGCGGTGGCACTGGTGACACCGTGGGTCATCTCGTGCGCCGCCACGTCGAGCGAGGTCAGCGGGTTGGCGTTGCCCGAGCCGTCCCCGTACGTCATGCAGAAGCAGGCGTCCTGCCAGAAGGCGTTGACGTAGTTGTTGCCGTAGTGGGCGCGGCTGTACGCGGCCACACCGTCGTTACGGATGCCGTTGCGGCCGTAGGTGTCCTTGTAGTAGTCCCAGGTGGCCGCCGCGCCGTAGGCGACGTCGACGCCGGCCGTCTGCCGGTTGCTCTGGGTGCCGTCGCCCCAGACATCGTTGTCATCCGAGAAGAGGGTCCCGGTGCCCGAGGTGCCCTGATTCAGGTCGTACGTACGCTGCCCGGCCCGGTCGGGGTCGACGAGCTGGTACGAGGAACCGGACAGCGTGCTGCCCACGGAGACCTCGCCGTTGTACTGGCCGTGGCCCGCTCCGGTGTGCACGCCCTCGTACTCGATGGCGACCTTGCCGGTGCTCGCGTCGGTGACTACGTGCAGTTCGCTGGGGGTGCCGTCGTCCTGGAACCCCTCGACGACGGACTCCCAGGCCAGGACCGGCTTGGAGGACCCGGCGGCCCACACCACGAGCCGGGGCTTGCCCTCGATCTCGGACTTCTCGACGTCGGCCGCCTTGCCGACGGACAGTGCCTTGTCGGCGGCGCTGTCCGCGGAGATCTTCGGCGTGGTGGTGGGCACCTTGATGGTGGCGCGGGTGGCCTTGGAGGTGGTGCTCCGGCCGTTCTTCAGGTGCAGCACGAGGTCGCCGCCGAGGACCGGAAGCCCCGCGTACGTGCGCTCGTACCGGGTGTGGGTGGTGCCGTCGGCGTCCTTGACGACGTCCTTGACGACGAGCTTCTCCCGGGAGCCGAGGCCGAGTTCCTTCGCCGTGTCACCCGTCCTGGCCGTGGCGCTCTTGATCAGCGAGGCACGCGCGGCGGGTGACAGGGTGGGCTGGGCGGCGCCGGCGCGAGGCATGGCGACGATCTTCGAAGGGCTGGGGTCGGCGGGTACGGCGGACGCGGGTCCGCCCTGGACGCCGAGGGCGAGCAGCGAGCTCGCGGTCGTGAGGGCGAGGGCTGCGGCGCGTCTGCGCCGGTGGGTGAAGCGATGGGGCCCGGACAATGTCTTCTCCTCCTGCGACGGCCGGCGCCTGGTGGGAGCCGGCGGTGAGCGGGCCGACGGGGTACGGCCGGCCCGGCACGGAACGGGGTGGAGCGGGAAGAAGCGCAGCACGAGGTGCACACGGAGGCGCCGGAGAACTCGGCGGCGCGTGAGACGTGGGGGTACGGGGGATGTATGAGTGGGGGGTGTGAGGGTGTGAACGAAGGGTGAACGTTCGCCAGCAGAGTGACATCTGATGCACAGGGTTGTCATGGATGTGACAAGACAACGGCTTGAATTGACCATTGCTTGCTGCGGGTTCAGCACCGGCGGCACATGTTTTCGGCCGCGGTCGCCCGGGGCGCCGACGTTGTGTTGCTCAGGGCCGCCGACGGTCATGCCGTGCGGTCGCGGCGCAGGTGCCGGGCGAGCCAGTCGGTACGGGTTCGGCGGGCCGTGACCGAGATGTGTGCCTGTGGGTACAAGGCGTCGAATCCGTGGAAGCCGCCCGCCCAGACGTGGAGTTCGGCTTGGCCGCCGACGGCCCAGATGCGAGTCGCGTAGTCGGTGTCCTCGTCGCGGAAGACCTCCGCCGAGCCGGTGTCGATGTAGGCGGTCGGCAGGTTCGAGAGGTCGGTGGCCAGTGCGGGCGAGACGTAAGGGGATACCTCGTGGCCGTCGGGGTTCTCGTGGTGGTGGTCCCCGCTGCTGTGGTTCCTGCCGTTGTGGTCCCTGCTGTTGTGGTCGCCCAGGACGGCACGCCAGCCGAACTCGTTCATCTCGCGGGTCCACACGCCGGGACCGCCGGAGTACTGCAGGCTGGAGGCGCTGGTGTTGCGATGGTCCAGCATGGGGCAGATCAGTATCTGCGCGGCGATCGCCGGGGTGCCGAGGTCGCGGGCCAGCAGAGCGACACCGGCCGCGAGGCCGCCGCCCGCGCTGGCACCGGCGACGATGATTCGGGCGGGGTCGATGCCCAGTTCGCCGGCGTGTTCGACGACCCAGAGCAGTCCCTGGTAGCAGTCGTCGACCAGGGTGGTGCCGGTGGCCTCCGGCGCGAGCCGGTAGTCCACGGAGACCACGACCGCGCCGAACTCGTCGAGCCACTCCAGCGGGATGTCGATCTGCGAGAAGCGATCACCCATGATCATGCCGCCACCGTGCATCCAGTAGACGCAGGGTGCGGGCGTGAGTGCGGGCGCGGCAGTTGAGCGATCAGGGTTGGCGGGGCTGAAGACCGACAAGGGGATCGAGGCGCCGTCCTTGGCGGGGACGGTGACCTCACGCCGGTCGACCCGCCGGTCGGCGAGCAGGGACTCGACGGGCGTCGACGGGAGCCGGCGCAACTGCGCGAGTACTTCCGGGCTGAGCGGTGGCATCTGCGGCATGTCGGCGAGCAGCGCACGCAGTTGGGGGTCCAGGTCGGGGCGTGCTGCGGTCATGGTGGTTGCCTTTCGTGGGCTGGGGGCTGCAGGTGGATGGTCGGGGGAGCGGGCCGGGGTTCAGAAAGCGGCCTTTCCACGGACCGGGACGTAGTCCGTGTACGTGGACTCCTGGGCCAGAAGCCCGTCGATCTCGGCCACGATGGCCTGCGCGGCCTCGCCGGCGAAGATCCGGTGATGGTCCTCCTCGCTGCTCCACCCCTCGGTGACGTGGACGACGTCGGGGTCGGACGCGGAACGGGAGACGAGATAGACGACGCAGTGTTCGCTCGCGCCGGGGCTGCCCTCGTCCAGACCGGTCAGCAGCAACTCGACCAGCCGGTCACCCATTCCGGGCTTCGCGGTCAGCGTGGCGTTGAAACCATACGTGGCGATCATTGGGGCCTTCTTCTCGGTCGATGGAGTGCGGTGATTCCATTCAACCGAGCTGACCTGCGTAAACGATAGAGCGATGCTCTCCGCCACTTGCACGATCCTCGCGGCTGCCGGAGCGAGGATGCCGAATGGTGCTGCAATGGACGCATGTATCTCGAAGAGCTGCGGACCCTGCTGGCCCGGCACGCCCGGCCCGACTGGACCACCGCCGTCGACGGCGTCCTGATCTCGAAGGTCGACCGGCCGGATCCACCGGCACCCTCGATGTCGGGCACGGTGCTCGCCGTCATCGCCCAGGGCGCCAAACGCCTCGCGCTGGGCGACCGGGTCTACGAGTACGGCTCCGGGCAGTACCTCGTCGCGTCCGTCGACCTCCCCGTCACCGGACAGTTCGTCCAGGTCGAACCCGAGCAGCCGGCCCTCGGCTTCGGTCTCGCACTGGAACCGTCGGCCGTCGCCGAACTGCTGTTGCAGGCAGGCCCCGGAGGCAACCCCCGCCCGGGCGGAGGCGCGCCGTCGGCGATCGCCGTCAGCGACGCTTCACCCGGGCTGCTCGACGCGGTGGTCCGGCTGCTGCGCCTGCTCGACGAACCACGTGACCGGGTCGTACTCGCCCCGCTCGTGAAACGCGAGATCCTGTGGCGCGTGATCACCGGCGAGCAGGGTGCGACGGTCCGTCAACTCGGCCTCGCCGACAGCAGCTTGAGCCATGTCTCCCGGGCCGTGGGCTGGATCCGCGAGCACTACGCGGAAGCGTTCCTGGTCGAGGACGTGGCGAGGATGTCCGGCATGAGCGTCTCCGCCTTCTACCGCAACTTCCAGGCGGTGACCGCGATGAGCCCCATCCAGTTCCAGAAACAGATCCGGCTGCAGGAGGCCCGGCTGCTGCTCGCCACCCACCCGGGCGATGTCACCGGAGTCGGCCAACGCGTGGGTTACGACAACCCGTCGCAGTTCAGCCGCGAGTACCGCCGTCAGTTCGGAGCACCCCCGAGCCGGGACGCGGCCCGCCTCCGGGACACCGTACGAAGTCCGGCGGGCGTCATGCCCTGAGGGGCACGGGTGGACAGCTGGGCCGGATGGATCGGGTTGATCGGGTTGATCGGGAGGATTGTGCAAGGGGGGACGAGGATAGCTCTACTTTCGTCGCAGCCCACGGCGATTCAATGGGAGTACCAGTTCTTCCGCGGAGTAGGAAAATGCCTGCCTCCCGCGGAGGTCATCACTCCCACCGCATCGCGAGGAGAACAGCATGAAGACAGTTCTGATCACCGGTGTCTCATCCGGCTACGGGCGGGAGACGGCCCTCCACTTCCACTCGCAGGGGTGGAACGTCATCGCCACGATGCGTACCCCGCGTGCGGGCGTCCTGCCCGAGTCGGACCGCCTCCGTGTCGTCGAGCTCGACGTGACCGAGCCGGAGACCATCACCGCCGCGCTGGAGACCGCGGGGACCGTCGACGTACTGGTCAACAACGCGGGTATCCCTCTGATCAGCGTCTTCGAGGGCACCCCCATGGCCCGCGTGCGTGAGGTCTTCGAGACCAACACCTTCGGGGTGATGGCGACGACGCAGGCGGTGCTGCCGCAGTTCCGCGAGCGCGGCTCCGGCGTGGTGGTCAACGTGACCTCCAGCGTCGTGCTCGGCCATATGCCCCTCTCGGCCGTCTACAAGGCGAGCAAGGCGGCCGTCGAGGGATTCACCGCGTCCCTCGCGCTCGAACTCGCACCCTTCGGCGTGCGGGCGAAGACGGTCGAGCCGGGAGCCTGCCTGACGACGAACTTCGCGGCCAGGGCGACGAGCGGCGGGGCACTGGACGAGCTGATCCCCGCGCCCTACGCGCCGTGGGCGGAGAAGGTCATGGGGGACTTCACCGGGCAGGACCTGTTCACCAAGGAGAGCGATGTCGCCGAGACGGTGTGGCGGGCCGTGCACGACACGACCGGCCGACTGCGCTTCCCCGCGGGGCCCGACGCGGTCCGGCTCGCCGAGGCGAAGTGACCGACCGGCCGACGGGGCGACGCCGCACGCCAGTGGCGTACTGATGACACGCGAGCCGACCCCGTACGTGCGGAGACACGGGGGTCGACGCGGCCTACAGCTGTTACTGCTGGGAAACAGGAGGCGGTCGGCTAAGAAACATGTATCGCTCAGGTTTGTCCGTATCTGCGAGGGCGTCGGCCCGCGCGAGTGACATCGCGAGTGACATCAGGAGGACCGTGAGCACGTCACCCCAACTGATCCCTACCGTCGACACCGTCAATGTCCTCCCGGAGGTGGACCACTCCGCCCGGTGCGCGCCCCATGCATGAGGTGCTGTGGGTGACGGGGCTGGTGGGCGGGGTGCTGTGCCTCGCCGGTCATCTGCCGTCGCCCGTGCGGCAGTGGCTGCCGCACGGGATTGCGCTGGCCCGTATGGCGGCGATGACTCCCGGAGCCGCAGGCCCTGGGCTGTTGGTGGCGGGGGCTGCCGCGCTCGTCGGTGCCTGTCTGTGGGAGATGCGCGCGGGGTGCGCGTTCCGCAGAGCCGCCGAGTCGGTGAACCTGGCCGCGATGGCACTGCTGACGGCGGCCGCCGCGGTTGTAGGACAAAGTCACCATGGCGGGGCAGGCTCCGCCGACGGCCTCGTGCCGACCGTGCCGGCCATGTCGGCCGATCTCGCGCCCTCCGGCCTCGCGCTTTGGACGGTGTTGTTCTCCGTCGCCGTCTGGAGCGTGTCCCGGGCGGGTGTGGTGCTCGTCCGGCTGGCCTGGCCGCCCCGGATCGCCACGGTCTCTCCGGGCAGGCGCGCGCTTCTGCTGGGAGAGGCGGGCGGCGCGCTCATGGTCACCGCCACGGCCGTCATGCTCGGGCCGCCCTGACGCAGGCATTACGGCGGTGGTGACTCGTGCAACCAAGTCGCCCACCTCGTAACGGAGTTGGTGCTGCGGCACTGAGACCGGAGAAGCCCGTGCCGCGGCTCCCGGCGGCCGGGCACACCCGCGTCCTGCTCAAGACCTCCAACTCCGCCGGCGCCCTCAAGGAGACCGAGCGCGCCCCGCAGTGGGTGGGCCTCTCCCCGAAAGCGGCCGACTGGCTGATCGAGCACCGGGTCGAACTCATCGGCATCGACTACCTCACCATCGAGAGCCACCACCGCACCGACACCTGGGACGTCCACCACTCCCTGCTGGGCGCCGGGGTCCTCATCCTGGAGAACGCCGACCTCGACGAAGTACCCGGCGGTACCTACGACTTGACCTGCCTGCCCACCAAACTGGTCGGCGCCGACGGCTCCTTCGCCCGCGCCATCCTCAGCACCCGGGACTGACCGTGGCCACGATCGCGATCGCCGCACCCCATCCCGCCGCCGTCGAGGCGGCACGCCAGGTGACCGCCGCGGGCGGCGGTCTGATCGACGCCGCGCTCGCCGCCGCCGCAGCGCTCACGGTCGCCTACCCGCACCAGTGCTCCATCGGCGGCGACCTCGTCGCCCTCGTCCGCGACGGCGCACACGGCACCGTCCGCTCGGTGCTCTCGGCGGGAGCAGCCGCGGCGGCCACCGACCCCGTACCGCTGCGCGCGGCGGGAGACAGGATGCCGCCCGGCGGCCCGCACACGGTGACGGTCCCCGGCGCGGTCGCCGGGTGGGCGGAACTCGCCCGCCTGGGCGCCCGCCTGCCGCTCGCCCGGAGCCTCGCGCCGGCCGTCGCCCTGGCCGACGGGGGTGTCCCGGTGAGTGAAGCTCTGGCCCGGGCTATCCGCAACCGCCTCGACGCCGTACGGGCCGACCCGGGGCTGTCGGCGCTGCTGCTGGACGAGGCAGGGGAACCGTTGCCCGTCGGAGCCGCCCTCGTCCAGCCGGCACTCGCCGCGACCCTGCGGGAACTCGCCGACGACTGGCGCCACTTCTACACCGGACCGACCGCCCGCCGCCTGGTCGCGGGCCTTCCTGAACGCGGCAGCCTGCTCGACGCGAAGGACTTCGCCGGGCACCGCGCGGAGAACACCGCGGCGCTGAGCGCGACCGTGCACGGCGTCACCTGGTGGGCGGCCCCGCCGCCCAGCCAGGGCGCCTCGCTGCTGGCCGTCCTCGGACGCCGGGGCGATCCACCGACCGATCCGCTGACCGCGGCCCGGCAGGCGGAACTGAGCCGGGACGCGCTCCTCGGCGACCCCCGGTCCGGCGCCGTGGACATCGACGGCCTGCTGCTGCGCGCGGAGCGTGACGTCGCCGCGCTGCCCGCCGGCCCCAGACCGGCCGGGGACACGGTCGCCGTCACCGCCGTCGACGACCAGGGCAACGCGGTCTCCCTGATCCAGAGCGTGTTCCAGAGCTTCGGATCGGGCATCGCCGACCCGGCCACCGGCATCGTGCTCCACAACCGCGGCTCGGCGTTCGGCCTGGACCCGGCGCACCCCGGGGCGCTGCGGCCCGGGGCACGGCCTCCGCACACGCTGTGCCCGGCGCTCGCCACCGCCCCGGGACGCGTGGTGGCCCTGGGCTGTCAGGGCGGCAGGGCCCAGGCGTGGATCCTGTCCCAGGTGGCCGAGGACCTGCTCGACGCCCCGGCCCCGGAAGCCGTGCTGGCCCGCCCCCGCTGGGTCATCGGCTCCCGAGACCTGAACCGCCCGCACCCCACCCTCGTCCTGGAACCCGGCACCCCGGACGCCGAGCACCTGACCGCCGTCGCGCATCGCCTGGGCCTGGAGGTGGCCCGGACGTCAGGACCGCACGACGAGGCGGGCCACGTACAGACGGCACGGCTGCGCGGGGAGGAGGTCGACGCGGCGAGCGACCCCAGAGCGGACGGCACGACAGCTGTCCTCACCGGTTCCGGGCCTCGGTGAACCGGCCCGTCTGAAAGGCCGTTGGGGGTCAGGGGCACCGGGTTGCCCGTCCGGGCGTTCCTGGCCGTGGTCACGGGAAACGCAAGGCGATGCTGAATCCGCCGTCGTCCCCGGGTTCGGCCGTCAGCTCGGCGCCGTGGGCCTCCGCGATGGAACTGGCGATGGAGAGACCGAGGCCGTGGCCGCCGGCGCCGGTGCGGTCGCGGTCGAGGCGGCGGAAGGGCTCGAAGAGGTAGGGGATCCGTTCGGCGGGCACGTGGGGGCCGGTATTGGTCACGGTCACCGTGCGGCCTTCGAGCCGTACGCGGACATGGCCGCCCGGACGGTTGTACTGGACCGCGTTGCGCACGAGGTTGGTCAGCAGATGCCGTAGCAGCAGCGGGTCGCCGAGGACGGGCAGCGGGGCTTTCGCCGTCAGGGCGACGTCTACGCGCTCGTTCGCGGCCTGCGGAGCGAGTTCCGCGGTCACGGTCCGCGCGGTGGCCGACAGGTCCACGTCGACGGGCTCCTCCAGGCCACGGTCGCTGCGGGCGAGCAGGAGGAGGGCGTTGACCAGCTGCTCGGCCTCGCGGTTGGCGGCGAGCAGGTCCTCGCGGACTTCGGCGAGGCCCTCGGGCAGCGGATCGGCGAGGCCGACCTGCAGACTGGTGCGCTGGACGGCAAGGGGTGTTCTGAGTTCGTGGGAGGCGTTGGCGATGAAGCGTCGCTGACTCTCGAAGGACTTCTCCAGCCGTTCGAGCATCGTGTCGAAGGTGTCCGCGAGGCGGTGGAGTTCGTCGTCGGGTCCGGTGAGCGCCAGCCGCTGGTGCAGATTCTCCTCGCTGATCCGCCGGGCCGCCTCGGTCATCGAGGCGACGGGACGCAGCGCTCGTCCGGCCAGCCACCAGCCGATCAGCCCGGCCAGCAGTGCCATGATCAGCAGCCCGACTCCCGACCAGAGCACGGTCTGGCGCAGCGCGGTGTCCTGGACGGCCTGGATGGTCCAGTCGATCTTCTGGATCATGGCGAAGTCGCCGTCGCCCCTGCCCCGGGTGGCCTGGGGCCCGGTGGGGTGCACGGGGGAGTAGGACGGCCGGGCCTCGGTCGACGTGTTCCCGTAGGCGATGGCGATGCCCTCGACCTGCTGGGCCGTTCCGTGCCGCGCGAGGAGCACCACGAAGGCCAGCAGTGCCACGCCCGTGAACAGGAAGAGGGTGGAGATGGCCGCGGCCAGGCGGGCTCGGAAGGGCAGCCTGCCGAGGAGCGCGCGCGGATTCAGTCGCACAGGCGGTATCCCTGCCCCTTGTCGGCCGTGATGAGCCCGGGGTCCCCGAGCTTTCCGCGCAGCCGGCTGACGGTGGCCCGGACCGCGCTGGTGCGCGGGTCGAGGTTCTCGTCCCAGAGGGTGCGGACGATCTCGCGGTGCGGCACCGCCTCTCCGGAGGCCTGCAGCAGCAACTGCAGGACCGCGAACTCCTTCGGTGTCAGTTCCAGCCGGCGGCCGTCCACCGACGCCTCACGCCGCGCCCGGTCCAGAGCGATGCCGCCCTGCCGCAGGACGGTGCGGGGCGGCTGGTGCGCCCTGCGGCTCAAAGCCCGTGTCCGGGCGACCAGTTCCGCGAAGTCGAAGGGCTTGGCCAGGTAGTCGTCCGCGCCGAGCGTGGTCAGTCCGTACACCTTGTCGGTGATCTCACCGGCCGCGGTGAGCATCAGGATGCGCGGTGGGTCCGCCAGCTCGCGCAGCCGCCGGCACACCTCGTCGCCGCTCATGACGGGCAGATCGCGGTCGAGGATCAGCACGTCGTAGTCGGTGAGCAGACATCTTCGCTCGGCCTCGTCCCCCGTGACCGCGATGTCGACGGCCATCGCCTGCCGCCGCAGACCGGTGGCGATCGTACGGGCGAGTACGCGATGGTCCTCGGCTACCAGAACTCTCATCGCCACATGAAAGCAAGACCGGGATTGCAAGGGCATAAGGCTCCGGAGCCGCGCCTTCGCGCCACGCGCCGCGGCGGACCTTATACCGCCGTAACAGCCTTATCCGGCTGCAAAGCGCGGCCTGCTCTTCTCATGGCCATGAACTTCGTGAAGCGCGCCGGGACCAGCCTGCGTGCCAGGAAAGCCAGAACCGTCGTGTTGTCGGGGATCTTCGTCGTCATCTGCACCCTGCTGCTGGGCGGTTTCCTGCTGCAGGCCGCCGCCGCACGCCAGGAGGCGGACGCGCGACGCACGATCGGCGTCGACGTGACGGTCAGGGGGAAGGGGCTCGGACCGGCCGTCGCGGACCGACTCGGGAGGTCGGCGCCGGTGAACCGGTACAACCCGGTGCTTCCCCTCAAGGCCGAGGCGCGCGGCGCACAACCGCTGGAGTCCGACGGGCCGAAGCCCCCGGGCACCCGGACCGGGGACCGCGCCCGGCACTTCCTGGCGGTGAGCGGCGTGCGGGACTCCAGCATGCTCCTGCCCTTCTCCTACGGGTCGGCCAGGATCACGGCAGGGCGCGGAATCACCCCCGAGGACAGCGGCGGACAGGTCGCCGTCGTCGAGCGACGCCTGGCCGAGAGGAACAGCCTCAAGGTGGGCGACACCGTCCGGGTCCGGTCGGCCGACCACCGGCGCACGGTGCCGCTGACAATTGTCGGAGTGTTCCGGGACCCGACACCGGATCCGCCGCGCTGGACACCGTCGCACGAGCTGCCCGGCAACACGCTCTACACCCCGGTGCGCGTCGCTCAGGAACTGGGCTCCGACGCGGCGGCGGTCCTCAGCGAAGCGGTGTTCAGGATCGGCTCACCGGAACAGGCCGAGCGCCTGCACGCCGAGGCCGAACGGCTGCTTGGCGCGGGAACCTTCGACTTCCGCGTCAACGACAGGGCGTACAGGGACCAGGTCCGCCCGATTCAGCAGGTCGGTACGTTCGCCGGGCTGATCGTGTGGGTCATCGCCCTGGCGGGCGCGCTGATCCTGGCCCTGATCGTGATGCTGCAGGTCCGGGAGCGTCGCGACGAACTCGGGGTGCTGCTGGCGATGGGCGAGAAGAAGCGGAAGCTCATCGGCCAGCACCTCGTGGAGGTGGCGGCCGTGGCCCTGCCCGCCGTCGCCGTCGCGGCCCTCGCGGGTCAGCTCGCAGGCCAGGAACTGGGCGACGCGCTGCTGGACCACCGGCAGGGCGACGTGACTCCGGGCCAACGGCAGCGCGAGCCCGTGGCGGCCGGGACACCCCGTGCGGCGGTCGGCCCGCCCGCGATGGACATCGGGCCCGTGGTCCTCGGCAAGGTCGCCGGCATCGGCCTGGGCATCTCGCTGGTCTCCACCGCCGTCCCCGGCATCGGGATCCTCCGCCTGCACCCCCGCTCCATCCTCACCCACAACGAATAGCCCCCCGGCACCGACCGAGAAAGCCGACCTCATGAACTTCGTCAAACGCGCGGGGCTCAGCCTGTGGGCCCGCAAGGGCCGGACACTGATCACCCTCGCCGCCTTCCTCGTCATCACCCTCATGGTGCTGGCCGGCGTACTGATCGACGACGCGACGGCCCGGGCCGAGCAGAAGGCCAAGCGCTCCGTGGGCGCCGAGGTCACCCTGGCCATCGACATGGGCCAGTTGGGCGGCGGCGGTGGTGGTGGCATCCAGGCACCGCAGATCGCCGCCTCGACCGTCGACAGGCTCGGCGCCCTGCCACAGGTCCAGAAGTACACCTACTCCATGTGGGACCGCGCGATCCTCAAGAAGGGCACCGAACTCGTCACCGACGGAGTGGCGAACACCATGGGACCCGGCGGCACCGCCGGCATCGGCGTTCTCGACACCGGTCTGCTGTCCGACTTCCGCAGCGGCAGGTTCACCCTCCTGTCCGGCCGGCATCTGACAGCCGCCGACAAGAACGACAAGCGGCTGCTGATCGAGGAGCGACTGGCCAGGAAGAACGGTCTCGAAGTCGGCTCCACGATCACCCTGGGCGCCAACGAGGGCAAGGCCACGGCGAAGTTCACCGTGACGGGCGTCTACCGTGACCCACGCCCCGGCTCCGAAGCGGAACCGGAGTACGGCATGAACCCGGCCAACATGCTGTACGGGACAGTGGGCGGCCTCGCCCACCTCAACTCCGGTACCGGCGGGCCCCTGCAAGTGGGCAAGGCGACCTTCCTGCTTCGGGACGCCGACGACCTGCGCCGTTTCAAGGACGAGGCCCGACGGGCCGCGGGCTCCGAACTCGACGGATTCGCGCTGGACACCAACGACAAGGCCATCGAGCAGATGACGGGACCCCTCAGGAGCATCCGCTCCACCGCCACCCTCGCCATGTGGCTGCTCATCGTCGCGGGCGCCGCCGTCCTCGCCCTCCTGGTCGATCTGGCCATGAAGCAGCGCCGGAAGGAGTACGGCGTGCTGCTGGCCATGGGCGAACACAAGGGCAGGCTCATCGCCCAACAGGCCGTGGAGATCGTCGCCGTCGCGGTTCTCGCCGTCGGCCTGAGTTCCCTGTTCGCCCAGAACCTGACGCAGAGCGCCGGTCAGGCACTCCTCGGCAGGGAAGCCACCGAGGCCCAGCAGCGGATCGACTCCTGGCAGCCTCCGGCTCCCGGCCGCACCGGTCTCGACGAGGGCATCGACCCGGACGACAGGCCCGTGGACAACGCCGACCCCATCGACAGGATCACCGTCCGGCTCGACCGGGCCGACCTCGCCGCGGTCGGCGGCGTCGGACTCGGGATCGCCCTGCTGGCCACCGCCGTTCCCGCCGCCTCCGTACTGCGGCTCAGCCCCCGCTCCATCCTCACGAAGGGCAAGTGACCCCGCCATGAGCCACGTCACCGCGACCGGTCCCGTCCTGCGACTCGACGGCATCAGCCACACCTACTCCGGCCAGCGCCGCATGACCACCGTCCTGAAGAACATCGACTGCTCCTTCGAACGCGGCGTGTTCTACACGATCCTGGGCCCCTCGGGCAGCGGCAAGACCACCCTGCTCAGCCTCGCCAGCGGCCTGGACACACCCACCAAGGGCACCGTCACCTTCGACGGCCAGGACCTGACGAAGCTCGGCCTGGGCCGCTACCGCAACAAGCACGCCGCCACGATCTTCCAGGAGTACAACCTCCTCACCTACATGACCGCGCTCCAGAACGTCACCACAGCCATGGAGATCACCGGAGTCAAACCCACGACAGGAAGCCGCAGGGCACGGGCCCTGCAACTCCTTGAGCACGTCGGCCTGGACAAGGCCATGGCCACCCGCAACGTCCTCCAGCTCTCCGGCGGACAGCGGCAGCGCGTCGCCATCGCCCGCGCGGTCGCCTGTGACGTCGACATCCTCTTCGCCGACGAACCGACAGGGAACCTCGACGAGGACACCGCCCAGGGCATCATCGACACCTTCCGCGAACTCGCCCACGAACAGGGCAAGTGCGTGATCGTCGTCACTCACTCCGCGCAACTGACCGCTCAGTCCGACCGCGTTCTCACCCTGCGCAGAGGCAAGCTGACGCAGCAGGTCACCTCCTGACGAAGGCGTGCGGGGACCGCTTCCGGCGGTCCCCGCCACCGCCCGTCCCGTGACGGCCCGGACACTCACTGTGGCCCCCAACTGCCTTGTGGTCAGGGCTCGTTGTCAGTGCCGGCCGCTAGTCTCCGGAACGACATGGAGCACTGCCCGGCCGCCCGGCCGGACGCGGTGTCCTGGACGATCGTGAGGAACCACAATGGACCCTGTCTTCGCCGATTTCGCCACCCGGCCCGCCAAGCTGTCGAACGCCGTCGCCCGCCAGCACCGATGCGTGATCGCCCCGTCCTACGTGGTGGTGGCGTCCGGTGGTCGACTCGACGTCGACTTCATGGTGCCGGACGGGGAGGAGATCACCGAAGCCGTACTGCGCCTGTCGGTGCTCGGCGCCGCCGCGCCGATCGACGCCGCGGTGAACGGGGAACCGGTGGTCAAGGGCTTCCAGCTGCCCACCGACGAAGGCCCCGACACCGTACGGGAGTACGTGCTGACCGTACCCGGCACGGCGCTGCGGCCCGGCGCCAACGTCCTGGCGATACACAACGCCGACGAGGACGAGGACGAGGACGACGGCGTGGTCCGGCTGCGGACCGTCACGCTGGACTCCGCCCAGCACGACGGCCGGGCTCGGCGCGCTTCCGGGTACGGGGCCGGTGAACGATCCGGCTGGATCTTCGCCACCGAGCGCCGCCGCCTCGGCGCCTCCGCCTGGCAGCCGGCGGCGGATCTGCGCTTCCGGATCGACCGGAGTGAGACCCGGGAGAAGGCGGGGGAGTGGCACCCCGTCACCCGGCTGGCGTGGCGCGGGACCACGGGGGCTGAGTCCTCCGTGGCGTTCCGCTCGGATCTGTCAGGGTTCCACGGCCACTTCAGGGACGCCGACGGCTCCCTCGGTGAACTGCGCGGCACCCTCACCGGCCCGCTGCCCCAGACCGGGCGCGTCGCCGGATCCGCCGCGCAGCACTTCACCACCGAGGAGGAGCACGACGGTGTGTGGAGCCCCGCCGGCCGGCTCCGGCTGCTGCTCGACGACGGCGGCGCTCCGGTGGACCGCGTGACGTGGAGCGACCGCAGTGGCGCGACCACCTCGCTCTCCGTACTGGTCCCGGTCGCGGCAGGACGGCCCTCGGGACCCGGCGAGCGGCGTGACGTCACCGAGCTGGTCTCGCAGGTGTGGGCCAGCGACGAGTTCACGGACTTCGGCGAGGTGGCGCAGAACCTGATCAGGTCGGGCGGCAAGTGGCTCGCTCACGAGCAGGACCCTGAGCTGAGCTTCACCTTCGACCTTCCGGTCGCGCTGAGCGCGTACAGCCTGACCTCCGCCAACGACGTCCCCGAACGGGACCCGGAGGACTGGGTCCTGGAGGGTTCCCCCGACGGCCGGTCCTGGACGCTGCTGGACTCCCGCGAGGGTGAGACCTTCCAAGGGCGCTACCGGAGCAGGGAGTTCGTGCTCGCCCGCTCCGAGGCCCACCGGCACTACCGCCTGCGGATCACCGACAACCACGGTGCGGACGAGACCCAGTTGCAGGAGGTGCGCTTCTTCGACGGAGGTGCCACGACCGCCGCTCCCGGCGTCTGCGACTTCGTCGGCCACCATCAGGGCGCGGACGCGGAGCCGGTGGGATACCGAGGGCTGAGGATCCCCGCTCCCCTGTCCGGGGCGGACGAGGAAGGGGGCGCCGACGCCGGGGAACTGCTCGCCGTGGACTTCTCGGACACCGCCCGAAACCTCCAGGACGCCGCCCGCCTGCTGGAACAGCTGACCCGGTACCTGCGCCCCTGACAGTGGTGTCCTGACGCGGTGTCTTGACGCGGTGTCCTGATGTGGCGCCCTGACGTGGGCGCCCTGATACCGCGTACGCCGAGTACGCGTGCCAGGTCCGGAGACGAGCGGGATGTCTCCGGACCTGGCACGTGCTCGCCCCGGTCATGCCACGGGCCGGGTCCCGTCGATGGCGACGCGCTGCCCGTAGCGGGAGTACGGGAAGTAGTCCCAGGTGGCGTGGTGCTGGACGCAGCGGTTGTCCCAGAACACCAGGGTGTTCGCCTGCCAGCGGACCCGGCAGTGCAGCAGGTTCGTCCGGGCGACGTGGTCGTACAGCATCTCCAGGACGGCCTTGCTCTCGGTGGCGGCCAGCTGCGTGATCTGCGAGGTGTACGGGCCGTTCACGAACAGGAGCTTGCGTCCGGTGTCGGGGTGGCGCACCACGACCGGGTGCTCGTTGCGCGGCACGTCGTACTCCGCCGGGGGCATCTGCCCCGTCGTGAGCCAGGGGCGCGCCCCGTCGTGGAGTGCGGTCAGTCCGTCCAGGAACGTCTTCATCGCCGGGGACAGCATGTCGTAGGCGAGGTGCATGTTGGCGAAGAGCGTGTCGCCTCCGCTGCCGATCTCCGGAACCTCCGTCACGTAGAGCATCGAGCCGAGGGAGGGCTCGGCGTCGGCGGTCCCGTCGGCGTGCCAGCCGTTGCCGACGACGGCCTTGGAGTCCTTGTTCGCACTGACCTTGAGGATGTACGGGTCGGCCCCCTCCTCGGGCAGGGAGTCCAGGTGCAGCGGCCCGAACAGGGCGGCGAACCGCTTGTGGTCCTCAGGGGTGAGGTGCTGGTCGCGGAAGACGAGGACGTGATGGGTCAGGAAGGCCGTACGGACGTCCTTCTGCTGGACCGGAGTCAGTTCCTCGGAGAGGTCGAGGCCGGATATCTCCGCACCGAGAAGCGGTGTCAGCGGATCGACGGTGAAGCTGTCGTACGTGTCACGGGGCGCTGTCGTGATGCGTTCGACGGCGTCCAGGGTGAACTGGTCCATGGGTGTCTCCGATGTGAGGGGCGGACTGCGCGGAGTGGGCGGGGAGGGGGCGGGGAACGGTCCGTGACGGTGACGGCCTCGCGCTCCCGTTCACCGGTCGGCTTCACCGGTCGGCGTCGATCACGCGGGCGATGTCCTGGACGTGCCGTCCGGTGACGATGTCGTAGTGCGTGGCCTGTACGTGGTGCACGCGGGCGGGACGCGGGAGCAGCGCCGTCCACTCCTCGGCGGCTGTCGGCGCGGGCGGGGCGAGGGGCAGGCCGGCGGTGACCTCGGTGGCCAGCCACAGGGCGGTGGGCGTGCGGGTCAGCCGGGGTGCGGTGTGGTCGGTCATCGCGCAGATGTTGGCCCGGCAGCAGTGGGCGAGCCGCTCGGCGTAGGTCTGTCCTGTAGCTGTAGCTGTAGCTGTAGCTGTAGCTGTAGCTGTAGCTGTAGCTGTAGCTGTAACTGTGGACGGGGATGGCGATGGTGATTGGGCTGCTGACTGGTTCTTGTTGCCTCGCAGCTCGTGCTCGAAGACGGCGCGCAGGGCGTTCTCGTCCAGCTCGTGCGAACTGTCCGAACCATCTGAACCGTCCGAGCCAAGGCTGTCGGACAGCGGCGGGGTGTGCGGCGCGGGCGGGTCCAGGAGGTACAGCCGGTCCACCGGGCGGCCCGCAGCTTCGGCGGTCGCGGCCATGGAGTGGGCGACCAGCGCGCCGAACGACCAGCCCGCGAGCCTCAGCCGGGTCTTCGGTCCCGGAAAACGGGCGCGCAGCGCGGCCAGGTAGCGGTCGGCGCGCTCGGCGACCGACCACTGCGGCAGGTGGGGATCGTGCAGGGCGGGGTCGGGGACGAGGCAGACCGTGGTGTGCGCGTCCAGCGCGGAGACCAGCGGCCGGTAGGCCTGGATGTCGCCGCCGACCGGGTGGATCACGCACAGGACGTCCTGGTCGTCGCCGGTCTGCCAGGTCTCGATGGTCACCGGGTCGTCGGCGGGTTCCTCGGCCTGCGTGGGGCGGTCGATGTGCGCGAGGAGATCGTTGACGCTCACCTGGTGGCTGAGGCGGGAGAGTTCGATGTCGACCCCGTACTGCCGCTTCACCTCTGAGAGCAGGTCGAGCAGAGTGAGGGAGTCCGCGCCCAGGTCGTACAGGGACGCCGCCGGGTCCAGTGTCTCCGTGCCGAGCAACTCCCTTGCCGCCTCCACCAGTTCGGTGACGTCGGGGGACGCCGTCGTGACGCCGGACGGCTCCGCGGCGCCGACCGGTTCCCGGGTGGCCTGGGGCTGGGGATGGAGCGCGGGATCGGGCTCGTAGAAGTACCGGGAGGTCTCCAGCGGTGTGGTGGACACGAGCACGTGCGGCAACTGGAGTTCCACGGCGTCGGCGAAGACGCGCAGTCCCTCGGCTGTCGACAGTCCCGTCCGCAGATGTGCCTGATGGCGTGCGTCGGTCACGAGGGCGCCGCGAGCCATGCCGGCGTCCCGCCACACGTCCCAGCCGACGCTGAGCCGTACGGTCGCCGAGGACGCCTCGCCGGTGTGCTGGGCGAAGGCGTCGAGCACACCGTTCGCGGCCGCATAGTCGAACTGGCCGACTCCGCCGAAGAGGGCCGACAGGGAGGAGCAGTAGACGGCGTAGCGAGGTCGGTGGCGGGCGATCAGCCGCTCGGTGAGCAGGGCGGCGTTCAGTTTCGCCCGGCCGGCGTCGCGCATGGTCTCACTGTCGCGGCGGATCAGGAGGGCCCCGGACGCGCTGCCCAGGGCGTGCACGACACCGTGGAGGCGGCCGGTATGGGGTGCGAGGCGTTCCACGAGGCCGTCGACGGGTTCCTCGGCGAGGTCGGCCGCCACGAGGGTCACACGGTCGGACCACTGGGCGAGCGCGGCCGGCAGTTGGGGGTGGCGGGCGAGCAACACCACCCGCCCGTCGGTGTGTTCGAGCAGCCAGGTGGCGATGCCGGTTCCGATTCCACCGGTGCCACCGAGGACGAGGTGGGTGCCGTCCCCCTCCATGAGCCCGGCCGAGGCATGGGGGAGGGGGCGCGGTACGGGCCGGGCGACCGGCCGCCACCAGTAGCCCCGGCGCAGGGCGATACGGCGTTCCGGGGCGGTCGCCGTGGGCGGTTCGGCGAGGACGAGCGGCAGCAGAGAGGCCCAGTCGGACGGGTCGGCGTCCGGCAGGTCGATCCAGTGTGTGTCCAGGCCGAGTTCCTGACGCGGCACCTCCACCGCGGCGGCCAGCAGGCCCAGTTCGGGGCGTGATACATCGCCCGTCACGGGTTGCGCACCGTGGGACAGCCACCATACGCGCGGACGCGCGCCGGACGGCAGGCCCGCCACGGCCTGGCACAGAGCGGCCGTGTGGTCGAGGCAGACGCGTCGCGCGGCCTCCAACGACCTTTCGCCGACGGTGCCTTCGACGGTGAGAGGGAGCGCGTGGAGCCACTCGAATCCGTCGGGAGCGTCGTGACCGACGTCCTGGAGCAGACGGGTCAGCGAGGCGGGGTCGCCGGGATCGACCTCGTACCGGTCGGTGCCCGACCTGGCGTACGCGGTCCCGGTCGTCACGTGGACGACCCGGCTGTGCGCGGAGTGCAGGGCCTTCCAGTCGACCGGGGTCGAGGCCCCGTCGGTGACGACCACGACCGGGCGCCCGGACAGGGACCCCGTGTACGGGACGGCCCGTCGCATGCGAGTCCACTCGGTCTGATGCAGCCACTCGTCCTCCGGCATCCGCACCGGCACCCGTACCGATGGTGTGCCGGCGGCGGAGCCGACTGCCGTACCGCGCTCGGGCTGCCGGGCGGCGCGGGGAAAGTCGTGGTCGGTGAGGGCGAAGGCGGGCGGCGGGAAGTCCCAGGGAGGGGGAGCGGAGTGCGGACCCGGCAGCGGATCGCCGCCCGGACCGGCCGGCTCGCGCAGAGCCGACTCAGGCAGTGACTGCCCGGACACCGCCTGCTCGGACAGTGCCCTTTCCGGTTCCGGTGTGGCGCCCGCACCGGATGCGGCGGCCGTCGCACGCTCCGTCCCGTCCGCGACGGTGCGCAGCCATGCCACGGCCGTCCGGGCGTCCGGGCAGACGGCAGCGACCCGGTGCGTCCGTGTCGGCCGCCCGACCTGAAGATGGCGAAGGACCTGTGCGTAGCTCTGCGGGGCGGCGGTCAGGTGGTCGGCGACTCGACGGGCGTCCGTACGCAGGGCTTGCTCGCTGCTGCCGGACAGCACCAGGCGGCCGGTGTGGACGCTCCGATCCGTGTGCGACGGGGTCCGCGCCGGTGCGGTGCCCGCGTGGTGCTCCAGAATCAGGTGGGCGTTGGTGCCGCCGATGCCGAAACTGCTGACGGCGGCGACGCGCGGACCCGTCGTCGGCCAGGGCTGCGCGCTCGTCGGTATGCGGAAGGGCCCCAGATCGGCGCCGAACTCCGGATTGGGACGCCGGAAGTCGACGTTCGGCGGGATCACCCCGTGGTGGACGGCGAGTGCCGCGCGGACGAGGCCGACGATGCCCGCGGCGGCACCCAGATGACCGATCTGGCTCTTCACGGACGACAGGGCGCACGAGGCGGAGTCGGGCAGGTCGAGAGCCTGCCGCAGTGCGCCGACCTCCACGGGGTCGCCCAGGCGGGTGCCGGTGCCGTGCGCCTCGACGTATCCGATGTCGTTGCCCGTGCGGCCGCTGCGGCGCAGCGCGGTGCGGATGACCTCGCGCTGCCCGGACACGGAAGGCGCGCTGTAACCGAGCTTCGCCGCGCCGTCGTTGTTGAGGGCGGACCCGGTGATGACCGCGTAGACGGTGTCGCCGTCGCGCTCGGCGAGGCTCAACGGCTTGAGCACCACGACACCGACACCACTCGCCCCGACGGTCCCCGCGGCGTCGTCGCTGAAGGGCCGGCAGTGGCCGTCCGGCGAGAAGATGTGCTGCGGCCGGTAGGTGTACCCGTCCGTCAGCAGCGTGTCGACCAGCACTCCACCGGCGAGCATGACATCGGCCTCGCCCTGCCGCAGCAGTCCGGCAGCGATGTGCACCCCCACGAGGGAGCTGGCACAGGCCGCCTGGACGGTGAAGGCGGGTCCGGTCAGATTCAGGTGGTACGCCGCCTTGGTGGCGAGGAAGTCCTTGTCGTGGTGCAGGGCCAGACGGAAGCCGTCCGGGAGCGCGGCGGGGTCCGCCTCGCGCAGCATGGACTGGAAGTACGTGTTCTCGCCGCAGCCCGCTATCAGGCCGACGCGGCTGTCGGCGGGGTCGGCGATGCCCGCGTGGGCCAGCGCCTCGACACAGCTCATCAGCAGGTGCCGCTGCTGGGGGTCCATCAGCCGTGCTTCCTGCGGGCTGATGCCGAAGTGGTGGGGGTCGAAGGCCAGCAGGCCGTCCATCTGACTGCGGGCGCCCACGCGTCCCTCGGGCGCCGGGAAGTGCTCGATGCCGCGCTCTCCTGCCTCGACCATGCGCCAGAACGACGCCAGGTCCGGGGCGCCGGGCAGCCGTACGGCCATCCCGATGACGGCGATCGGTTCGTCCGGGCCGCTGTCCCGCCGGGCCGCGCCGCTGCTCCGCTCGGCCGGGGCATGTGCGGTGGCCGCCGCAACCGGGCCGGACGAGTCGAGGAACCGGCTCAGGCTGCGCACGGTCACGTGCTCGAAGAGGTCCGCGACCGTGAAGGAGAGACCCAGGTCGACACCGCAGCGCAACTGGAAGCGCATCAGATCCAGACTGCCGGCGCCCGCGTCGAAGAACCGCTGGTCCGGCAGCACCCTCTTGCCCGTGACCTCGGCGAACAGCTCGCACAACCGGGCTTCGCGTACGGACACGGCGGGTCCCGTGACCTCCGGACCCCGCAGCTCACGCCCCAGCTCGGGCCTCGGCTCGGACCTCAGCTCAGCCCCTCGTTCACGCGCGACTTCACGCCCGAGTTCACGCCCCTGTGCGGCGACCGCGCGGCGGTCGAGCTTGCCGCTCGGGGTGCGCGGCAGCGCCTCCACCCTGCGGAAGGTGCGAATGCGGGCGAAGGGCGGCAACTGCCCGGCGAGATGCGCGTTGAGGTCGTGCAGATCCGGGTCGTCACCACGGCACTGCAGCAGGGCGACGAGGGAATCGCCGTCGCGGGCCACCAAGGCGCCGATGACCGAAGGGTGACGCAGAAGGGCGGCCTCCAGGTGGCCCAGCTCCAGCCGGTGACCGCTGATCTTGACCTGGTCGTCGTCCCTGCCGTCGAAGTGCAGCAGCCCGTCGGCGTCGAAGTGCGCCAGGTCGCCGCTGCGGTAGAACGTTCCCTGACCGGGCAGCTCGGTGAACCTGGAACGGTTGAGCTCCTCGTTCCCGAGATAGCAGGGCGAGGCCATCCGGCCGCCGATCAGCAGTTGGCCGACAGCGCCCGGCGGGAGCGGTTCGTCGCCGCCGTCGACCACACGCAGGACCGCGTTGGCGACCGGGTGCCCGATGGCCGGGCGCGTGGGCCACAGCATCGGGTCGCCGTCGAGGCACAGGCCGCTGACGACATGGGTCTCCGTGGGCCCGTAGTGGTTGAACAGACGGGCGTCCGTCAGACCGGTGAACCAGCGGCGGATGGCGTCGGTGCACATGAGCTGCTCGCCGGCGGTGACCACCTCACGCAGCCGGGAGGGGAACCGCCCCAGGTGGACGGCGTGCTCGGCCAGCAGCTGCAGCGCCACGCAGGGCAGGAACAGCCGCTCGACGCCTTCCTGCTCCAGTTGGTCGAGCAGGGCCGGCAGATCCTGCCGCCACTCGGGGCGTACGAGGTGCAGGCGCCCGCCCGAGCACAGCGTGGTGAAGATTTCCTGGAAGGAGACGTCGAAGGACAGCATCGAGAACTGCTGGGTGACCGCGGCCTCGCCGAGACCGCCTGACTCGGTCTGCCAGTGCAGCAGGTTGCACAGAGTCAGGTCCGGCACGTCGACACCCTTGGGCGTGCCGGTCGAGCCCGAGGTGAACAGCGTGTAGAGCGACCGCAGTCCCGCGTGGGGAGCCGGTCGCTGCGCGTCGGGCGCGGCGGCGGACAGGTCGATCGGGTGCCGGGGCAGCTCCGGCGGCGCGATCGCGTCCACGTCCGCCGCCGCCCCGGCCGCGGTCAGGACGCACAACGGGGCGGCATCGCGCAGGACTCGGCGCAGCAGGGCGGGCGGGTAGGCGGGATCGAGTGGTACGACGGTGAGGTTGAGCTGAGCGGCGGCGAGGAGAGCCACCACGTGCTCCGCCGACGGCGTGAGGTGCAGCGCGACCCGGGCGGGCGCCCCGGGATCGGACGGCAACGGGTGCCGGGCCGCCAACTCGGCCGCCAACGCCCGTGCCTGGAGGTCCAGTTGCTCGTACGTGAAGGTGCGGCCGTCCGTGGTCAGGGCCGGTGCGTGCGGAGTTCGGCGCACCTGCTGGGCGAAGCCCTCGGCCACGGTGGTGAACGCGGGCGTGCTCCGCAGCCCTTGTCCAGGGTCGGGGAGCGTGCGGCGATAGGGCGCCACGAGGGCCGCAAGGGTGCGCTCGCTCCGGCCCTCGGCCCGGACCTCGTCCTGCCCCTTGAACCGGTCCTCGCCCCGCCCTTCGACCCGGTCCTCGCCTTGGACCTGGCTCCCGATCCCGTCCTCACCTCCGTCCTCGCCCCCGTCTTCGGCCTCCTCACCGGTGAGCAGATCGATCGCTCGCTCGAAGAGCTGATGTGCGGACTCCACCACCTCGGCGTCGAAGCGCCCGGCCTCGTACTCCCACAGGCAGTCGAAGCCGGAGTCCCGCTCGACGACGGAGAGCGTGAGCGCGCACTTGGTGTGGACGGGTTGCGGCCAGGCGGGGCGCACCCGGCATCCCGGCAGCGACAGCGCGCCGAAGTCCGTGTTCTCCAGGACGAACATGAAGTCGAAGAGCGGGCCGCCACCGAAGTCGTGGTCGGTCAGCACGTCGGCGAGCGTCACGTCCTGCCGGTCCAGGATCTGCTGGACCTCGGGGGCCTGCCGGCCGAGCTGCCGGCGCAGGCCGTCACCTGGCTGGAGCCGCAGCGGCAGCAGCACGGTGTTGGCGAACATGCCGACGGTGGAGGCGAATTCGCCGACCGGCCGGCCCGAGACGGGACTGGCGACGAGTGGCCGGGTCTGTCCCGTCACGCCGTACAGGCTCCAGGAGAAGGCGGCCAGGAGGAGCTGGAAACGGGTGAGCCCGAGTTCCGCCCCGAGGCGGTCGAGACGGGAGCGTCGTACGAGGTCGACGGACGCGGTGAGCAGCCGGGCCCCGTTGTCGGTGGTGCCCGCCGGGGCGGGCGGGGGTGAGGACGGACCCAGGGCCGCGTAGTGGCGGCGCAGTGCCGATCGCTGCTCGTCGTAGGAGGGTTCCAGGTGCCAACGCCGCTGCCACAGGGCGAAATCGGCCGGTGTGAGCCGTGGACCCTCCTCCTGACCGGCGTCGGCCGCTTGTGCGGTGAATCCGGCGAGGCCGCGGAAGAGGACGTTCAGGGACCAGCCGTCGACGGCGATGTGGTGCAGGTGGAGCAGGAGGACCGGACCCTCGGACGTGCGCAGCAGGCCTGCCCGCAGCATCCGCGCCGCGGCGAGGTCGAAGGGCGTGGCGAAGAACCGCCGCGCCGCCGGCTCCCAGCCCTCACCGTCGAGGATGTCGGTCGGCTCCCAGGGGTCGAAGGGGGCGCCGACCTCCTGGAGAAGACCCTCCACGGTGGACCGGAACGCGGTGCGCAGCGCGGGATGTTCGGCCACCAGGCGGGTGAGTGCGGCGCGCAGGGCGCCCTCGTCGACGGTTCCTTCGAGATGGAAGGCGAGCGGAACGTCGTACGCGCGGCTGTCCGGGTCGCTCCGGTCGAGGAGCCACAGGCGCTGCTGCTCGGACGTGGCCGGCGCGGATCGGTGTCCGCTCGGCTCGGGCACCGGCGGGTGGATCGGCGACGCCTGCCCTGCGCCGGAGGAGCCGGAGACGATGGCTTCGGTCAGGGCGGCGAAGTCCTGCCGCAGTACGAGTGTCTGCGGCACCTCCACGTTCCAGCGGCGCCGGATCAGAAAGCGTAGGCGAAGCGCTTTGAGGGAGTCGCCGCCGTTGGGGATCCAGTGGTCGTCGGGCCGCAGACCGGGCACCCCCAGGATGCTTCCGGCCATCTCCAGCACCTCGCGCTGCGCGTCGGTCACCTCGACGACCGCGTCCGACGCCGACGCCGACGCCGACGCCGAGTCCAAGGCCGGGGCCGGGGCCGGGGCACGGCGCCACGCCGGTGTCGCGGAGGCCAGCAGGGCGGCGTCGTCGACCTTGCCGTTGGCGTTGAGCGGCAAGGCGTCCACGAGGTGGGTGCGGTGCGGGCGCATGTACGAAGGCAGGGTGGCCGTCAGATGGCGTTCGTACTCGTCGTACGCGAGGTCGGCACCCAGCACCAGGTAGGCCAGGAGCTCATGGGCGCCGTCCACGTCGCGCAGGGTGCTGACGCGGGCCTGGCGGACGGCGGGGTGCGTGGTGAGCTGCTGCTCGACCTCGCCGGGCTCGATGCGGAAGCCGCGCACCTTCACCTGGCGGTCCGCCCGTCCGACGAAGGTGAGAAGTCCCGCGGTGTCACGACGGGCGAGGTCACCGGTGCGGTACCAGACGGCGCGGCCCGAGTCGTGCCACGGCAGCGTCACGAAGCGGTGTGCCGTCTCCTCGGGCAGGTTACGGTAGCCCGTCGCCAATCCGGCCCCGGACAGATACAGTTCACCGATCTCCTCCGCCTCCGTGGCACGTGAGCCGTCGGCGACCAGCAGAGCGTCGGTGGCGGGCAGGGGGCGGCCCACGGGAACGGTGTCGCCGTCGAAGTCACGGGGCACGGGGTGGTGCAGGGCGAAGGTCGAGGACTCGGTGGGCCCGTAGGCGTTGACCAGGCGCGTCGTGGTGTCGGGGTTGTCCAGGTACCAGCGTCTGATGCGGGTGGCGTTGAGCTGCTCGCCGCCGATCAGGACATGGCCGACGGAGTCGAAGCAGTGCGGCGCGCTGTCGGTGACGGCGTTGAACAGCGCCGCGGTGACGAACAGGGCGTCGATCCGCCGGGTCCGCAGAACCTCGGCGAGCAAGTGAGGGCTCTGGACCTGTTCGTCGCTCAGGACGACACAGGTCCCGCCGGTCAGCAGCGGTACCCAGACCTCGTAACTCAGGGCGTCGAAGGCCGGGTTGGAGAGGCTCGCGTACCGTGCGCCCGCGGTGGGGGAGAGGAAGCCGGGGTCGGCCAGACGCAGGATCCCGGCGTCCTTGACCTCGACGCCCTTGGGGCGGCCCGTGGTGCCCGAGGTGTAGAAGAGGAACGAAGTCGCCGCGTCCGTCGCGGGCGTGATCTCGCCGAGGGGCCCCATGCCCGAGTTCGTGTCCGTAACCGAGTTCGGATCCGAGTTCGGATCCGAGTTCGGGCTCGTGTCCGGGCGTGCGTCCTCTTCGAGTGGGGCGGCGAGGAGGTCGGCGGCGTCCAGCAGGAGGCCGGGGCCGTCGCCGAGCGCGGTCCCCGTGCCGTCGTGGACCAGGGCCACGGCGGCCGAGTCGTCGAGGATGTGGCGGCGGCGTTCGGCGGGGCTCTGTGCGTCGAGAGGGACCACGGTGGCTCCGGCGCGACGGATGCCGAGCATGACGCACACCAGCTGCCAGGACCGCGGCAGGCAGACCGCGACGGCCTGCCCGGCACGGATTCCGTGTGCCCGCAGACCTTGTGCCACGCGGAGGGAGGCGGCGTCGAGCGCCGCGTAGTCGAGGCTGTGATCACCGTCCAGCACGGCGAGGGCGTCGGGGGTCAGACGGGCACGGCCGAGGACGGCATCGGCCAGCAGCGGGCCGGACACGGGGGAGTCGGACATCACGCCTCCTCGGTGACGGCGGGGGCGGGCGCAGCGGAGAGCGCGGCGAGTTCGGCCGCGAGGACGGCGGACACCCGCGGCGAAGTGCCGCTCTCCAGCACCTCCCAGTGGTCGCAGTCCAGCGGTTCGACCCGGTAGCCGCCCTTCGCTCGGCGCCGCCAGAAGTCGCGTACCTCGGGCAGGGACGCCGGGTCGGTGGTGGTACCGCCCACGGCCTGGACCAGGACGAGGCGGGCCGCCGAAGACGCCGGCAGGTGGTCACCGGCCGTCATACGGTTGTGGTTGTAGATCCGGAAGTACTGCTCGATCTGCTCGTCGTCGATCCCCGGATACATGCCGTTGAACTTCACGAGCTTGTCCCGGAACTCGGCACGGTCCACCGGCTCGGTGGCAGCGGCGCGCACGGCGTCGTCCTCGGTGGCCTGGGTGTCCAGCAGCACGACACTCACATCGGTGCGGCCCGCGTCCGCCAGCCGGCGGCCCATCTCGTGCGCGACCAGTCCGCCGTAGGAGAGCCCGGTGAGGACGAGCGGGCCGTCGTCGAACGGTTCGATGAGCCGCAGATAGGCCTCGGCCATCGCCTCGACGCCGGGCAGGAACGCCTCGCCGGGATTGACCCCGGGGGACTGGATCCCGTACAGGCCGACGTCCGTGGGCAGTGTTCCGGCCAGGGGGAGGTAGCAGAACGCGGTGCCGCCCGCGGGGTGTACACACACGACGTTTCCGCCGGTGCCGCCCTGCCGGAACTCGATGAGGTTGCTCGGCGGTGTCCCCGAACGGCCCTGGCGGATGAGGCCGCCGAGCCCTTCGATCGTCGGGTGGAGCATGAGATCGCGGACGGGGAGCGTGGCGCCGAGTGATTCGCGGATGCCGTGGGCCATCTTGATGGCCGACAGACTGGTGCCCCCGATGTCGAAGAAGCTGTCCCGGATGCCGAAGTCGGGGCCGAGGAGAATGCCCCGCCATATCTGATGGAGCGTCAACTCTATGTGGTCGCGCGGACTGTGGGTGTTCACCTGGCCGGTGTCGGTCTCCGCCGCCTCGCGGAGCAGGGCCGCGCGGTCCAGTTTCCCGTTACGGCTCAGCGGCAGGACGGGCAGCTCGACGACGACCGCGGGGATCATGTAGTCCGGCAGCCGGTCCGCCAGGGCGGCGCGCCACTCGTGCGAGGGCCGGGCGGGCGCGTCGCCGACGGCCACCGCCGCCACCAGCCGGGGTTCGGGGCCGGTGTCCCGGTCGGCCACCACGGCCGCCTCGCGCACCCCCGGCCGGGCGAGCAACGCGGCCTCGATCTCGGCCGGTTCGATACGGAAGCCGCGCAGTTTCACCTGGTCGTCGACGCGCCCCACGTAGACGGCGTTGCCGTCGGGCAGCCGCTTGGCGAGGTCCCCCGTGCGGTAGACGCGTTCGCCGGGGAGGAACGGGTCGGGCAGGAACCGCTCGGTGGTCAGGTCGGGGCGGTGCAGGTAGCCGGCCGCGAGGCTCGCGCCGCCGAGGTACACCTCTCCGGCGACACCGACCGGGACCGGCTCCATCCGCTCGTCGAGGAGGTACATCCGGGTGCCGGCGAGGGGGCGTCCGATGGGGCACTGCCGGTCGAGCGGCTGCGGGTCGTAGTACGCCGTGCTGTACAGGGTGGCCTCGGTCGGCCCGTAGCCGAAGCAGACCTTGAGACCCGGCAGGTGCTCCCGCATGCGGTGCAGCGCGGCCTCCGGCAGGGACTCCACACCGGTCAGCAGCTGGCGCAGCGCGAGCCCGTCGAGCCGCTTGGCGGGCTCCTCGTCGATCCAGCGAATGTAGGAGGGCGGCAGGAACGCCTGCACGACGCGGTGCTGACGCATCCACCCCATCAGTTCCTCCGGGTCACCGCGCAACTCCTCCGGTACGAGATGGAGTTCGGCGCCCGTCGTCAGCGGCAGCAGCAACTCGTGGACGGAGGCGTCGAAGCCGACGCTCGACCACGCGGAGGTGGCCTCTCCCGGCGTCGAGCCCATCCGCGCCACCCAGTTGTCGAACAGGTTGAGGACACTGCGCTGGGTGACGGCCACGCCCTTGGGGCGGCCGGTCGAGCCGGACGTGTAGAGCACGTAGGCCACCCGCTCGTCGTCCGGGACCGGCACGGGCGGGACATCGTTGTCCGCCGACGCCTCGACCGTCGCCAGAAAGAGCCACGCGGCAGGCCTCTCGGAGCCGGGCAGATCGCTCAGCACCAGGGCGGGGGCCGCGTCCTCGACCATCGCGGCGAGCCGTGCGGGCGGCTGGGCCGGGTCGAGCGGCAGATACGCGGCCCCCGTCCTCAGGATGCCCAGGACGCCCACCACGAGCTCGACGGAACGCCCGGTGTGCAGTCCGACGACGGCGCCGGGGCCCACGCCCTGGTCGGCGAGCGCACGGGCGAGACGACCCGCCCGCCCGGCCAGGGTGGCGTAGTCGAGCCGCTCGTCGCCGCACACCAGGGCGGTCCGCGTGGGGCGGGCCGCGACCTGCTCGTCGAACCGGCCGATCAGTCCGCCCGTACGGGACGAGGCCTCGCCCGGGAGCGGTTCGCCGGTGGCGAGGTCGGTGAGCAGCAGCCGCCGTTCCTCGTCGTCCATCAGCCTCAGCGAGCCGACGGGCGCCTCGGGCCGGGCCACCATGTCGGTGAGCAGATGCCGCAGCTGACGCACGTACCGCCGCACGGTGTCCTCGTCGAACAGTGCCGACGCGTAGTCCACCTCGCCGACGACACGGCCCCCGGACTCGGTCAGCGCCAGCGCGAGGTCGAACTTCGCCGGAGCGTGCGGAATGTCGAGCGCGGTGACGTCCAGGCCGGTCAGTTCCAGCAGTCCGGACCGCTCGGGCACCCAGGCGCACATCGTCTGGAACAGCGGCGTGTGGGCGGCGCTGCGGACCGGGTTGACGAGTTCGACGATGCGCTCGAAGGGCACGTCCTGATGGTGGAGTGCGTCGCGCAGTACGCCTCGCACGTGCGCGAGGGCCTCGCCGGCCGTCGCCGTGCGGGAGAAGTCGGTCCGCAGGGGCAGGGTGTTGACGAAGAAGCCGATGATGTCCGACACGTCCTCGTGGCGCCGGTTCGCCGTGGGTGTACCCACGACCACGTCGGTACGGCCGCTGAGCCGGGACATCAACAGCGACCAGCCGGTGAGGACGGAGGCGAACAGCGAGCCGCCGTGCAGTCGGGCCAACGCCTTGAGGTTCGCCGTGAGTTCGGCGTCGAGGCTGAACTCCACCCGGCCGCCCCGCAGATCCTGCTGGGCGGGGCGCGGCCGGTCGGTGAGGGGGCCGGACAGCGGCGGGGCGTCGGCCAGTTGCCCGCGCCAGAAGTCGGCCTTCTCGGCGAGCTCGCCCGCCAGGACACTCTCCCGTTGGGCGCGGGCGTGGTCGGCGTACTGCCTCGGGAGCGGCGCCAGCGGTGAGGGCTCACCATGCAGAAAAGCCGAGTAGAGAACGCCGAGTTCGCGCAGCAGCACGGCCATGGACCAGCCGTCGAAAATGGTGTGATGGATCGTCAGCAGCAGGACGTGGTGGTCCTCGGCCAAGGCGATGAGACGGCCGCGGCAGAGGGGGCCGCGCGCCAGGTCGAACGGGGCCGAGGCTTCCTGGAGACGCAGGTCGAGGAGGCGGGCCGCGGAGTCCGGCAGCCCGGTGAGATCGTCCGCCGTGAGGGCGAACCCGGTCTCCGGCGGACCGATGTGCTGGTACACCTCGCCGTCGACGGCCACGAGCCTGGTGCGCAGTGCCTGCTGCCTGACGACGAGCGCGTCGAGGGCGCGCCGCAGGACGTCCGTGTCGAGGGGGCCGCGAAGGGTGTAGGCGACAGGTTCGTTGTACGCCTCGTTCCCGCCCGGGAGCTGGCCGAGGAACCACAGGCGCTGCTGGGCGGAGGAAGCCGGGGCGAGGGCGGTGGCGGCCGGGTGCCCCGTTTGGGGGAGGTCGGCGGGGTGCTGTCGGGGAGACGGAACGTGGGGGGTCTGATGCACGGACAAAACTGGTTCTTCCCGTCGTCAGGATTACTGGTTCCGAGAGTCACGCTGGGAGTTCGGCCACCCGTGCGGCGGGCCGCCGATGCTGCTCTACGTCCGGGTGCCGGGCGGAGCTGCGAAGTCGGGGCGGCCGGCGGGTCGGTGGTTCATGGGGGCGGCGGGCGAAGCGGCGGCGGGGCGCCCGGACCGGGAAGCCGATGCGTGGAGTCCGCGAGGTCCGGTGATGCGGCAATTCATTGCGACAACGTTGCCAGGTGATAACGGCGACGACTTCACGCCTTCGTTGTGCGGCATTCTGCCCACCAGCTTTCTGGCTCACGGCGTCCCACGGGTGCGGAGACGTCGTCCGACTGATGTACCGATTGGGAACACCTGGACGCACGGCGATAATTGATCAGTGGACCAGAGCCTGTCAACGGTCTCCGGGTGGGCGGAGCCGAACGCCCGAAAAGCTACCTAAGCAACCGGTTTTTCGGGAAGTGGAGGCGTTCGGAGCTGCAAAGATCGCCCCATATCGGGAGGTCTTCCAGGTGTGCTCCGCGTTCTGGCCGAGAAGTCGGCAACCGGCCCAAGGGGCAATAAATGTCCGCAGCCAATAAACCGGAGAGGGTCATTTTTTAATGAGACTTGACGGACCGGGGGTGCTTGCTTCCGCGATATCCGGTGGGGATTCGGCGGCGGTTCAGTGGCGGCCCGGGCCGACAGACATGTCCCGTACACCCTCTCCGGAGGCGGTTTTCTCGCGGTAGTGGTGCGGGGCGGCGCCCGTGACCCTGCGGAACACCCGGCTGAAGTACGCGCGGTCGCGGAAACCCACCGCCCGGGCGACGCTCTGCACGCTGTCGTTGCTCGACCGCAGGCGCTCCGCCGCCCGCCGGATCCGCAGCCGGGTCAGGTACTCCCACACCGTCAGGCCGTACCGCTGCTGGAAGAGTTTGCCGAGGTGATCCGGGCTGACACCGGCGGCCTGTGCGACCTGCCAGCGGGAGATCGGCCGCCGCCAGTGCTCGTAGAGGAAGACCAGCGCCTCGTCCAGGACGTCCCTGGTGCGCGGCGGCAACCGGGAGTGCTGGCCGGCCAGTTCGCGTACGAGCGCCGCCGCCTCGTCCGGCGCGAACACGTCCATGTCCAGCATGAGCAGCGCCGGGTGCTGGCGCCCGCGCCGCGCGTCCGCCGCCGTCATGCCCTCGTGGTCGGCGATGACGACGGGACACAGGGCCCGGCCCGAGCCGTCGTGCAGCCGGTCCACCACGTCCAGCGCCTGCAGGTCGGGCAGGGCCCGCTCCAGCACCACCAGCCGCGGGGTCTCCTCCGCGACCAGCGCGAGCAACGTCGTCGCGTCCGTGGAGACCCGCGCCGGATGGTCCGGCAGCGCCGCCTCCGCCAGCCTGCGCAGTGTCTCCCGGGACTCCTGCGAGCCGCCCGCGACGATGACCGGTTCGGCGAATCCGTTGGGCCGCAGCGCGCGCAGGGCCTGCGGCAGATCGGTGCCGTCGGCGCCGAACAGCACGAACGGCGTGTGGCGCAGCGCCGGATGGTCGTGCAGCCGCTGCACCGCACGCCACTCCTGGGGCCGGTCGGGCAGCGCGTCCCACACGACGGCTCCGGGAGTGCGCCGCGCGACCGACGGCATGGGGTCGTGCGCGGTGTCGGGCCTGCACACCTCCAGGCCGTGCCGGGCGGCGTGCTCGATCAGGTCCGCGCCGAGCTCCCCGGGAGTCACGACGAGCAGCGGGGCGTCACCCGCATCGGCCAGGTGCGCCTGCCCGTCGGGAGAGGGCAGGGGAAACTCAAGGACGTACTGCGTGCGGCCCGCGCTGTCGGAGCCGGTGCTGTCGGAGACGGTCAGCGCCCCGCCGTGCATCATGGCCAGCCGCCGGGCCGTGGTCACCCCCACGTCCAGGAGCTGCCCGGGCCGCGCGACCGACGTGCGGGCGTCCGTGACGTCGACGGTGATCCGCACACCCGCCGGGCCGAGGGCAGCGGCCACCCGCGGTGGCGCGTCCTTCGCGCGCGCGGCCGCCGAGATCAGCACGTTGTGCAGGATCTGCCGGAACCTCGTCTCGTCCACCCACACCGAGGGCAGCCGCACGGGCAGATCGAGCCGCCACCCGGGGCCGGCGGCGGGCAGCGCGGAGGCCGCCGCCTCGCACGCCTGCGAGAGCACGGGAAGCGGGTCCATGAGCCGCCGGGTCAGCAGGAGATCACCGGCCTCCGAACGCGCGAGGTCGAGGAGGTTCTCCATGAGGTGCAGCACGCGCGCGGCGTCCCGGCGGACCTCCACGAGGGCCGCTCCGGGGTCGCCGGACCGGTGCAGCATGGCCTCCACCGGAGTGCGTAACTCGTCGCTGACATGCGTGAGCAGCCGCGTCTGGAACCTGCTCGCCTGCTCGGCGGCGTCCCGTGCCCGGCGCACCTCGTCGAAGAGCCCGATGCCCTTCAGCGCGGCACTGATCTGGTCGCCCAGTTCACGGTAGAGCGCCCCGTCGGCTCCGTCGTGGTACGCGGCACGGGTCGAGGTCGCCTCGAACACGGCCACGCCGAGGTGCTCCTCGCCGATGTGCAGGGGTTCGAGCACCAGCGTGAACCGGTCGTCGAGAGGCAGCAGGGAGTCGGGCAGCAACAGGGCAGGAGAGAACGCGGGGCTGCCGAGCGGACCGGCGGACGCGGATTCCCGGCCCGCGTCGCGGGGCGCTGCCCGGCCCGCCTCCGCACGGGCGAGCAGGGGACGCGCCATGCCCAGAGCCGCGGGACCGGAGGCCTCGGCGTCGCGGTCGTACAGGACGATCCGGCAGTGCGGGACGCCCGACTGGCCCAGATGGCGCTCCAGCACGTCCGAGAGCCCCTCCAGGTCCACGACCGTGGTCAGCGCGGTCCCGAACTCCCGCAGTCTGCGCGCGCGTTGCGTCTGCGACCAGCGCTCGTACTCAAGGAGCGCACGCGATCGCTCCGCCACGACGAGCCGGGCCTGCCCGAACAGCACCTCACCGGCCCGCCGCAGGGCGTCCGGCAGTGTGTCGACGACACCGCGCCGGGCGCTCTCCAACGCCTGGTGCCACCTGTCCACCTCGGCCTGTGTCCCGGCGTTGCTGCGCAACAGCCGCTCGACCAGGGAGAGGAAGTCCCCGGGCCGGACTTCGCCGTCGGCGGCGCCTCGGCCGTCGCCGCTCGCCAGGGTGTACGACTCGCCGTCGCCGCGCGCGAGTTCGGCACGGAAGGCCGAGGCCAGGCGCGGACCGACGGAGGGCAGCACGCCGTCCACCGCGTCCCATCCCGCGGGGCGCCGCGCGGCGGCCGGTGCCGGGGTGACGGGCGAGGGCCGGTACGAGGTCGGGTAGGGGCAGCCGCAGGAGCGGCGCGGCACCAGGGTGGCGGGGATGGTGGTGCGGTCCGGCGGGCGGGTGCCGCGCAGCCGGGCGACCAGGGTGTCCACGGAAAGCGCGCCCAGTTCCTCGAAGGGCAGGGCCACGGAGGTGAGGGGCGGATCGCCGAGGCGGGCTTCGGGCGAGTCGTTGAAGCCGACCACGGCCACATCCTCCGGTACCCGTATGCCGCGTTCGGTGAGATAGCGCAGGGCTCCCGCGGCCAGGACGTCGCTGCAGGCGAGCACCACGTCGAAGTCGACGCCGGGTGTGAGTCCGCGGGCCTCCAGGAGCACCTGCATCGCGGAGGCGCCGGCCGCCGCGGCGAAGTCGACCGCGGCGCCCACGTGTTCGTTCCGGATGCCGTGGTGGCGCAGCGCGTCGACACAGGCGCGGTAACGCTCCTCGGAGACCGGGTTGGCGAGTGGGCCGTGGATACAGGCCGGCCGTCTGCGGCCGTGCTGGACGACGAGGTGCCCGACCAGTTTGCGCATGCCCGCGTGGGAGTCGATCGACAGCACGTCGGTCTGGTCGCTGAGCGGCTGGTTGAGACTGATCAGCGGCAGATGGGCCAGCCGGCGCAGCAGGCGGCGGGCCCTGGGCCCGGCGGAGGGCAGTCCCAGCGTCGAGCTCCAGCAGACGACGCCGTCGAGCCGCGCGGGGCCGACGAGTTCGTACAACTCGCTGCGGGCCACGTCCCCGTGCCGCAGGTTCCCGCCCGGGAAGCAGATCAGGTTGACGTCGTTGCGTTCGGCGGCGGCCCGGGCCCCCGACCAGAGGGTGGCTCCGACGCCCAGGTGGATGTTGGCGGTGAGCAGGCCGACCGTCAGCGGCCGGTTCGGCCCGAGCGACGTACCACCCGTGGTGTACGGACCCGGGTCCATCGGCGCCCCCTCGATCGGCCTCCGTCGGGGTGCCCCGAGAGCCGCGGTGCCGACGAGGCCCTGGGCAACGTAAGGGAGGCGGTGACGCGAGGCAAGGCCGGTGACGCGTCGGTCACCGGCCCTGCCCTGTGCGGTGCGGAGTTGGGGATCAGATCTTGCCGACGCCCGCACCCGCGGTGACGCTCGCCTTGACGCTGGACGCCGACTGCGCGGTGTAGCTGTACGGGATCGAGGCCACGGAGCCACCGGTCTGGCCGGAGCCGGAGTTCACGAAGTGGTTGTTCCTGGCCACGAGCGAGCCCGCGTCGGAGGAACCCTCACCGAGGTGGTAGGGGTCGTCGGTGTTCTCGAAGTAGTTGCCCTCCACGAGGACACCCGCGTTCTCGGTGGACGCCACGCCGTAGGAGCCGACGTTGCTGAAGTAGTTGTTCAGCACGTGCACCGGGTTGCCGAACCGGACGCGCGGGTTGCGCTGGTTGGTGCCGTCGAACCAGTTGTGGTCGTAGGTCACCTTCAGCTTGCCGGTGTCCTCGCTGGAGTTGTCGTCGGAGTGACCGAGCAACATGTTCTTGTCCTGGTTGTGGGTGCGGTTCCAGGACACCGTGATGTTCGTCGAGGAACGCTTGATGTCGACGGCCCCGTCGTACGCGCCGGAGATGTCGTTGTGGTCGATGTGGACCTTCGTCGAGTACTGGACGTTGATGGCGTCGTCGTTGGACCCGGAGAACGAGAGGTTCTGGATGATCACGTTGTTCACGTTCGCGACGTTGAGTCCGCTGCCGGTGATCTTGCCTGCGGTGCCGACGCCGACGATCGTCTTGTTCGACGCGACCTTCGTCATCTCCGTCAGCGCGATGGTTCCGTTGACCCGGACGATCTGGGTCGCGCTGCTCTGCACCGCAGTCTTGAAGGCGGAGGCGGTGGTGACGGTCACCGTGCTGCCGCCGGCGCCGCCGGTGGTGCCGGCTCCGAAGCCGATGGGAGCGGCGGCTGCGGCGACCGCCGGCTCCAGCTGGGAGGCGGTGGAACTGCTCGCCGTGTTGGCTCCGATCACAGCCAGTGCGACGGCACTCGCGGCCGCGGCTCCGGTCAGGGTGAACCGTGCGCTCGTCCTGCGCATGTGGATCTCCGTCCGTGGGGTTTTGGAGAAGTGACGTGCCTGTGCGGGTGCTGCGCCGGGGCCGCGCGGTCGGCTCGCTGTGAGACTAGAGCGACGGATGTGGACAATGACGTGCCGTGTGTGGACTATTGCGTCCTGCGTACGTCTGCTGCCTCAGGGGCCGCCTCCGAGCGGCCGCGTGCCGCCTCAGGGGGGCATCTCCGAGCCGCCGCGCGCTGCCTCACGGGCCGTCTCCGAGCTGCAGGGCGCACTGCCGCATCCGAGGACGATCGCCGGAGAACCACCCCTGCCACGGCTCGTCCAGCCGGTGCCAGGCAGCCGGCTGCCCGACCTCGGCCACCAACGGCGTCCGTCGGTCGACGACCGCCACGTAGGAAATGCCCGCGGTGGCCGCCCAGTCGGGGTGATACGACCGCACTGTGGCGGCGGCCGGCACGGCATGCAGTTCGGCCCGTACGCCGGTCTCCTCGAACAGTTCCCGACGAGCGGCCTCTCGCGGTGTCTCCCCGGGATCCACCTTGCCGCCCGGCGGCACCCACCCTCGCCAACGGTGACGCACCAGCAGCACATGGGTCGACGCGGTGTCGAACACCCACACCTCGGCGGCGAGTGGGCCTCCCGAGGACGCATCGGGGCGGAGCAGCCACTCCGACGTGCCGTCGTGGTCGGTCAGAGCCAGCCGCGCGTCGCGCATCGCGGCTTCAAGGATGCGTGCCTCTATGGGGTCTCTCACCCGCCGGAGAGTACGACCGGCCACTGACAGCCGAGGACGGCGGTACCTTCGACGCGGCCAGGCCCGTGGCCGATGACGCCTGGTGAAGGCGCACGGCTCGCAGCCGGTGCGTGTCGTTGCGGTGTCAGGTCCGGCAGCGGGGGAACTCGTTCTGGATCAGTGGCTCAGGAGGCGCAACATGAGCATGATCCACGCGGCCGACATACGCGAATGGCGCAATCGCGATGTCGTCGACCTCAAGGGGCACAAGATCGGTGTGCTCGAATCGATCTACGTGAACACCGCAACCGACGAGTCCGCCATCGCCACGGTCCGTATCGGGCTGCCCACTCGCCAGCGGCTGGCTTTCGTGCCGCTCGACGAAGCGGTCCTCGGGCCCGACTACGTCAAGGTCGCCTATGCGAAGGCATTGGTGAAGAAGGCACCCTCGGTGGGCATGGACGACATTCTTCCCGCGGAGGAGGAGGAAGCGATCTTCCAGCACTACGACATGGCCTACAAGACGGGCGCAGGTGGAGAGAGGCAACTCGCGCGTCGCTGACCCCCTACTCAGTCAGAAGGTTCTGTCATGGCTCTCTTCCTGTTTCTCGTCCTGATCGCCCTCGTGCTCGGCATCATCGGGGTGGCCGCGGAGGGGCTGGGCTACCTGCTGGCGATCGGCATCGCGGTACTCGTGGTCGCCCTGGCCCTCACCGCCGTGCGCTGGTCCCGGCGCGCAGGCAACCGACCCATCCGATAACGGGAGCCGCCCACCGACCCGCCCGGATCCGGGCGGTGCCCGACCGGCAGACCGCGGGATCCGTGTCGGGCGGGATCCGTGTCAGTGGGGAGCGGCGTGGGCGGCGCCTGTCCGCAGCACGGTTTCCCTGAACGACGCGACCACGGGACGCAGGTCGACGTGATGCCAGGCGGCCCAGAGGTGGACCGACTGCCCGAGCCAGGCGAGGGGCCGGGTGGTGACGCCCGCGGTCCTGCCGGGAAGCATGCTCTCCTGCACCAGCGCCATGCCCAGCCCCGAGGCGACGAGACCGATGGCCGTGAGCGGGTCGGGGGCCTCCAGCCGGATGTCCGGGCGGAAGCCGACGGCCACGCAGGAGGCGACGAAATCGTCCCGCCAGGACTCGTCGGTGCCCTCCACGGCGATCCACCGCTGGTCGGCGAGGTCCTCGGGAGTGATGTCGGCCCGGTCGGCGAGCGGGGAGCCGTTCGGGACGGCCAGCAGCAGAGGGTCCTCGAACAGCAGCGAGCCGCGCAGATCCGGATCGTCCTCGGTGGGCGGTTCCGGCGTGAGAGCGATGTCCAGACTGCGCTGGCGCAGGCCCTCGAACTGCTGCGCCGTGGGCAGTGCGTAGAGCGCGACATGGATGCCCGGGCGCTGTGCCTGCAGATCCCGCAGCGCCTGAGGCAGGAGCCCGGTGTGCATGGCGTCGGCGACGTACCCCACGCACAGGCCGCCTTCCTCACCGCGGCCCAGACGGCGGCCGAGGTTCTCCAGCCGGTCCGCGTGCCGCAGCAGCGCCCGGGCCTCGGACAGGAAGACGCGACCGTCCGACGTGAGGCGCAAGCGCTGCTGGCTGCGCTCGAAGAGGGCGAGCCCGAGGTTCTTCTCCAGCTGGGCGATCTGGCGGCTCAGCGGCGACTGCGAGATGTGCAGCCGCTCGGCGGCCCGCCCCACGTGCTCCTCTTCGGCGACGGCAAGGAAATAGCGAAGTTGTCGCAGGTCAAGCATGTGAGACCTCAAGGGACTTAAGTATGTCCAAGCGAGTCTTGGACAGTCTGACCCTCTGATCCTAACCTCGGTGGAGCAAGAGCCGCGGAGTGGTGTGAACCAAACCATTCCGTGCACATCTCTTCTGGAGAAGGATCTTCATCATGGGTATCAAGCCGCTTCTTCCGGGTCGGCTCGGATTCGGGACCGCACCGCTCGGCAACATGTTCCGCAGCCTTCCCGAGGACGAGGCCCGGGCCACTGTCGAGGCCGCCTGGGACCAGGGAGTCCGCTACTTCGACACCGCTCCGTTCTACGGGGCGGGCCTGGCCGAGATCCGGCTCGGCGACGCGCTGGCCGACAAGCCGCGCGACGAATACGTACTGAGCAGCAAGGTCGGCCGCGTCATCCTCGACGAGGTCGAGGATCCGGCCGCGCGCGACCTGGGCGAGAAGGGCGGACTGTTCGAGCACGGCCGCCCCAACAAGATGATCGACGTCTACACCGCCGATGCCACGCTGCGGTCCATCGAGGACAGCCTCAAGCGGCTCAGGACGGACCGCCTCGACTTCGTCTGGGTCCACGACGTCGCCCAGGACTTCCACGGCGACCGGTGGCTTGAGGTCTTCGACACCGCACGGACCGGAGCGTTTCGCGCGCTTCGGCGTCTGCGCGAGGAAGGCGTGATCAAGGCCTGGGGTCTGGGTGTCAACCGGGTGGAGCCGGTCGAGCTCACACTCGACCTCGACGAGCCTCGGCCCGACGCCTTCCTCCTGGCCGGGCGCTACACGCTCCTGGACCACGGCCGCGCCCTGCAGCGCCTGCTGCCGGCCGCCACCGCCCAGGGTGTCGACATGGTGGTCGGCGGACCCTACAGCTCCGGCATTCTCGCCGGGGGGCAGCACTTCGAGTACCAGAAGGCACCGGCCGGGATCATCGCCAAGGTGGAGCGCATCAAGAAGCTCGCCGCCGAGCACCAGGTGAGCGTCAAGGCCGCGGCGCTGCAGTTCGCTCTCGCCCATCCCGCCACGGCCGCCGTCATACCCGGCGCCACCCGCCCCAGCCGTATCGCCGAGGACGTGGCCGCGCTCGGCGAGCAGATTCCCGCCGCGTTCTGGACCGCGATGCGCGCCGAACAGCTCATCGCCTCCGACGCACCGGTTCCCACCGTCTGACCAACACCACCTCTTCTCTGGAGATGCACCATGGCGACCACCAGTGCCACCCTCGACATCCCTCGGACCCCGGACGTCGTCTGGCGCCTCATCGGCGGCTTCGACTCCCTGCCCGACTGGCTGCCCTACATTCCGCACAGTGAGCTGACCGAGGGCGGCCGCGTGCGCCGGCTGACCAACCAGGACGGCGGAGTCATCATCGAGCGCCTCATGGCCTTCGACCACGTGGGCCGTTCCTACTCGTACGCCATTGAGCGTGCCCCGTTCCCCGTGACGGGCTACCTGTCCACGCTGGCGGTGCGCGACGTGCCGGGTGCACCCGGCACGTCGCGTGTGGAGTGGAGCGGTACGTTCACCCCGGCGGGCGTCACGGACGCGGAGGCCGAGAGCATCTTCCACGCCATCTACACCGAGGGACTCGACGCCCTGAGCGGCACCCTGGCGGCCTGACCCGGGTTCCAGCGGTCATGTGACGGCCGCCAGGAGTGTCGGGTCAGCGGGTGGAGGTGACCCGGTGCTCCTTGAGGGCGGCGCAGTTGGAGCCGGTCACCTGCACGTACACGTTGTTGATGTGGCCGCCCCAGTCGACGCAGTGGCCCTTGCCGTACACGTACGCCGGTCCCGCGTACGACGTGTACCGCCCGTAGTCCTCGTCGCCCTCGTCGGTGTCGGGGATGTAGACCCAGGTGGACATGTCCACGGCCGTGCCCGGGTTCTTGCGGATGGTCGCGACACAGTTCTCGCCGTTGGACGCGTTGTACGTCAGGTACACGGTGCCCAGTGAGCCGACGGGAGCCGAGTTCACGGTCTTGTAGGCGCTTCCGCAGACCTTCTGCGGCGTGGTGTTGGGCGCGGCGGAGGCCGGCGCCGCCGTGGCGGCCGTGGCTCCCACGGACAGAGCTGCGAAAGCGACGAAAGTCAGGGCAGAGCGGTTCAATCGCATATTTCCCCCTTGTGATCTTTGCGGTCTGTTGCTCCTGCCTGATGTGACACGCGAGGTATGAGAAGGGTTGTGCTTCGTTCACGGAAGATGTGCGGCCTGAGCGACGCCGACCCGGCGCAGGGGTGTCCGCGTGCTGCCGCGCGGCCAGGCGCTCCGTTCCCGCTCGCCGTGCCCTCCGAGCCCTGAAATGGCCACTGGGGGCGGGGTCCGGAAAAGGGCGCAAGGAATGGGTACGGAAAAGCGGCCGGAGCGGGTGGCGCTGGAGGCGCAAGGTTCCCTGTGGAACGCCGCCCGCTCCGGCCGCATCGATACTCTTTCCCGCAAATCCGCCTCTATTGGTCAACCATGGAATTCCCGGCACACGCGCACCGCGGGGGTACGCCGAAAGGCCCCGTCGACGATGGTCGACGGGGCTCTTCGGGAGGGGTGCTCTCTACCAGCGGTACCAACGGCCCTTGCGGCCGCCGTGACCGGCGGGCCGGATCACGAAGCCCAGCAGCCAGACCACCAGCACGATGACGGCGATGGCGCCACCGTCGGCGGCCATGTGCGCCCAAGTACGGCGTTCACCACGTGACGGGAAGCTGTGAAACGCCGCAGACCCGGCTTCCGCCGATCCACGTGAGGTCCTGCGCGCTGCCGGCGAGCGCGAGGTCGGGGAGCTCCCGGACCAGCGAACCGATGGCGACCTGCAGCTCGACGCGCGCGAGGTTGGCGCCCAGGCAGAAGTGAGGGCCGTGGCCGAAGGTGACGTGCTTGTTGTCGGCGCGCCGGACGTCGAACGTGTCCGGGGCCGGGAAGCGCTCGGGATCGTAGTTCGCGGCCACGACAGGGGCGAGCACACCTTGGCCCCGGGCGACGGTGCCCCCTGAGGGGAGCGAGAGCGCATCGGTGGCCACGCGGAGCAGCCCTCCGTGGCCCGGCACCTCCGTACGGAGGATCTCTTCGACGGCACTGGGCAGGAGTGCCGGATGCTCGCGAAGCGCGGCAAGCTGCTCCGGGTGCCGCAGGAGAGTGATGATGCCGCGGCCGATGACGTTGCCGGTGGTCTCATGTCCCGCGATGATCAGCCCCCGGACGATGCGGGCCAACTCGACCGCGCTCAGCCGGTCGTCCTCGTCGTGAGCGTTGATGAGTTCGTCGAGCAGGTCCTCACCGGGGTCGCGGCGGCGGGCGGCGATGAGGCCGTCGACGTACGCGGCGAACTCCGCGCCGACCTTGCGGCGTTCCGGCGCCGCGGCGGCGCTCGTGGACAAGAACATGTCCGACCAGTGGCGGAACTGAGGGCTGTCCCGAGTCGGCACCCCGAGCAGATCGCAGATGATGTTGATCGGCAACGGAAAGGCGAAGGTGACCATGAGGTCTGCCGGAGGCCCGCCGGCTCGCATCTCCGCCAGCAGCTCGTCCGCCACGGCTTGAATGCGAGCCCGTCGGCTCTCGGCCTGCCGGGGTGTGAAGGCCGCCTGCGCGATGCGCCGTAATCGCGTGTGTTCGGGCGGGTCCATGTTGACCAGGGCGTCCGGATCGTCGGTGAAATCGGCGTCCGGCAGCATGCGCGGGGCGCCCGCATAGCGCAGATTCCGACTGAAACGCGGGTCTCCGAGAACTGCCTTCACGTCGTCGTAGGCAGTGGCCAGCAGCACTTCGTCACCGCTGGGCAGGACCACGGGGGCCAGCGGGCAGGCGCTTCGCCGACTGGTGTAGGCGTGGGGCGGGCCGCCGTGAGGGCCCGGCGGGAAGGGGAACGTCGTCTCATCGTGGGGCATCTCGGCCTCCGGCACTCCTGGGCTCCTCCCTCATGTGTGCGCGACTCGATCCGTTCATCGACCTGATGGGCCGTCACCTACCACCGAGAGTCCTCAGATGAGCCGAGGCCGTCAAGGCCGCACGGCCCGCCCGCAAAGCTGAACCGCGCCCCTGAGGCGGTCGGCGGGGCCCCATTGTCAGTGGCGGATGGAAAGCTGGATGTTGTGAATGGCGACGAGCAGCTGCTGCGCGGCCGGATATACGGCCACGACCACGACGACCCCGACCCGGGCCCACGCCCGGGCCGCTCCTACGTCGCCCTGGTCGGCGGCCCCTTGGACGGACTCCTCCTGGACGTCACCGACTGGACGCCGGATCAGATCGCCGCGGGCGCCGCACTGTCCACCGAACTCGGCCGGTTCGGTGCCGGCGGGCGCGCCCTGTACGACCCGCGCGCGGGAGACCCGAGCCGTTTCGACTGGTCCGGTGACAGCCCTTGAGTCCCGCGGCTCCCACGAACAGCCGTGACGTCTGAACAGCCGTGAAGTCTGGACAACCGTCACGCGTGGACAGTCAACACGACGGTGTTTTCCTGGGGGCGCGGGTTGTCGCGGCGGAAAGGCGGTTCAGGAAGTGGCCCTCACCACGATGAAGCGGGAGCGGCTGGCGGGGGCGGCGCGGGCCGCGCTCGGCGGCGGGCGCAGATTGGCAGGGATCGAGCGGGTCGCGGGCGGCAGCAAGAAGGGGGTCTATCGCCTGGTGATGGACGACGCGACGACCGCGATCGCCTACCTGTGGGCGAACGACGAGAACTACTGGCCGGCGGCCGAGGACGACGACCTCGCCGACCCGTTCTCGCCCGGCCTCGGCCTCGATCTGTTCGAGGCCGCACACATACGGCTGGACGCGCTCGGAACCCGAGTTCCGGAGATCCGACTCATCGACCGGGACAGCACCCACTGCCCGGCCGGTCTCGTGATCGTCGAGGATCTCCCCGGTGAGAGCCTGGAGGCACTGCTCGCCCGGGACCCGAGCGCGGCTGTTCCGGTGATGCGGCGGCTCGGCGAAACGCTGGAGGCGATGCGGCACCATCGGTCTCTCACGTACGGCAAAGTCGCGGTGGTGGACGCAGGGGGAACGTCGCACGGGACATCGTGCGAGGGGGTCGTCCTGGTACGTGCGCTGCGGGACCTCGCCGAGGCGGCGTCACGCGATCCGAGGATCGACGAAGCCCACGGTCTGCTGGAAGAGCGGCTGCGGGAACTGTCAGGAGCGGTGCGGTCACGGTCGGAGTACGCGATCGTGCACGGCGAGTTGGGTCCCGACCATGTGCTGGTGGACGCGGACGGGAGACCTGTTCTGATCGACATCGAGGGTGCGATGTACTTCGACGTCGAGTGGGAGCACGTCTTTCTGCGGATCCGCTTCGGCGACTCGTACGGATCGCTGGGAGCGGACGGACTGGACCAGGACAGGCTCGCGCTCTACACGCTCGCGCAGCGGCTCTCGCTGACGGCGGGCCCGCTGAGGCTGCTCGAAGGGGACTTCCCCGGCACAGAATTCATGGCAGGCATAGCCGAGCACAACTTGCAGCAGGCGCTGGAACTTGTCCGTCTGTGAACAGCGTCGGCCTGTGCGGGAGCGCTGAAGACTGAGCACGCAGCACGCAGCACGCAGCACGCAGAGCTGAGGGCTGAAGGCTGAGCGCTGAGGCGCTGCGGCGGACGCCTGCAAGCCCGTGTGGGGCCCGGCACCGCAGTGCCGGGCCCCACACGGGTGATCGATGTCAGGCGTCGCTGTTGATCATGGCGGCGGTCAGGACGTTGCCGCCGACGCCCCAGCCGCCGTCGACGACTTCGTCGATGAGGACGACGGTGGTGGCGCGGGCCCGCTCACCGTAGATCTCCGCGTACAGGTCGGTGGTGCGCTCGACGATCTTCTTCTTGTCCTCGGCGGACATGGTGCCGGCGAGAACCTTGAAGTTGGCAAAAGGCATGGTTGGCTCCTTGATAATTACTGATGTCCGCGTCCGCGGGTCCGGAGGCATTCGGTCGCCGCCACTGTCTCCTCGACGGCAGCCGCGTCCGGGCCTACCGGTGGTTCGTGGTCATGCCCTCAACGATGGGCGACACCGACCGGCGGAGCCAGGGGATGTCATCCCCTGGGTCGGTGACCTGGCCGGGCCCACAATGGATGACATGGGTTCTGCGAAGTACACCGAGCTCGGGGCGTTTCTGCGTTCGCGGCGTGAGCGCATCCGCCCGACCGACGTCGGATTCCCCTCCGGACCCCGGCGCCGGGTGCCGGGGCTTCGCCGTGACGAGGTCGCCCAGCTCGCGGGCGCATCGGTGGACTACTACAACGAACTGGAGCGCGGAGCGGGATCCCAGCCGTCCGAGCAGATGCTCGCCGCGCTGGCCAGAGCTCTGCGCCTGACCGCTGACGAGCGGGACTATCTCTACCACCTGGCCGACCGGCCGGTGCCCGTGCCCGGCGGACCTTCCTCGCACGTCCATCCCGGCATGCTCGATCTGCTGAACCGCCTGACGTCGACACCCGCGCAGGTCATCACCGACCTGCACGTCACCCTCGTACAGAACCCGCTCGCGGTGGCGCTGCTCGGCGACCACTCAGGCTTCCGAGGTGCCCGGGCCAGCCTTGTCCATCGGTGGTTCTCCGACCCCGACACCCGGCGTCTGTACCCGGAAGCCGACCATGAGGCGCAGTCCCGCGCGTTCGTCGCCGATCTGCGGGCAGCCGCGGCCAGACGGGACAAGAAGGACGTCGAAGCCAGCTCGATGATCAGCTCGCTGCTCGACACCTCCACCGAATTCGCCGCCCTGTGGGCCGTGCACGATGTGGCGTTCCGGCGGGACGACCGCAAACGGCTCAACCACCGCACGCTGGGCCTCATCGAGGTCAACTGCCTCACCCTGTTCAGTGAGGACGGCCGACAGCGGCTGCTCTGGTTCGCCCCGGCCGTCGGCACCGACAGCGCGGACCTGCTCGACCTGCTCGCGGTCATCGGCACTCAGGAAGTCGTCGAACCGACGCGCTGACCACCGCGATGTCGAGGGCCGCCGTTGCCAAGGCAGGTCGGCCGCGGTACGAGCAGCATGGCGTCCGTCCCCGCCGCCACGACGGGCAGTGCCGTCATGGCGCGAGTCTCCCGTCGGGCCGCCACCGTCGCGTCGACCTGAGGCAGGAACCACCGTCGCGTCGACCTGAGGCAGGAACGGGAACGCTGTCTGTCATCCGTGGTCGTACGCCCACGGGCCGATGACCTGGAGCGCGGGCACACCTATGCTCGTGCCATGTCAGCGCATTCCGGTCATCTGCCGCTGCTCAGGCGTCTGTCGCCCGGCCACTGGACGGCGGTCGTCTGGGGCGGTGCCATGGGCTTCGCGTACATCGACGAGTTCTGGCTTCTGCCGGGCGACTACGTCGGCGACAACCAGATCACCCCCGACTTCGCCCTGACGTACATCAGCGGGCCGATCCTGCTGGGTGCCGCAGCCCTCGTGCTGACCGCTTGTCGGCTCCTGCGGCGTCGACCACTCCTGGCCTACCTCCTCCTGCTGCTCGGCTCGGTCTTCGGGGCGTCGCTGCTCGGCCAGGCCGACGAGTTCCCGCTGGTGCAGTTCCTGGCACCGGACGTCGCCCTGTACTTCGTCGCGGCCACCGCAACGCGACGGACTTCGGCCTGCGCGGCCGCGATGGCACTCACCGTACTGATGATCCCGTTGACGGTACGGCTGTCCCAGGGCGGCAGCATGAACACCGCGGCCCAGCTCGCCGTGGCCCTCACGGTGCTCGTCGCCTGGCTCATCGGCAACTCCGCCCGGCAGTCCCGGCTCCACGCCGAGCAGTCCGAGGCCCAGGCCACCATTCAGGCCACCACCGCCGAACGCCTGCGCATAGCACGCGAGTTGCACGACATCGTGGCGCACACCATGGGCATCGTCGCCTTGCAGGCGGGCGCCGCCCGCCGAGTCATCGACACGCAGCCGGCCCGGGCACGGGAGGCGCTCGGCGAGGTGGAGAACGCCAGCCGGGTGACGCTGTCCGGGCTGCGCCGGATGCTCGGCGCACTGCGCCAGGCGGATCCCGTGGGCGCCCGGCCGCACGAAGCGCCGAACCTGTCGGACGTCGACGGGCTGGCCGCGGCCACCACGGCGGCAGGGGTCCGGGTCGTCGTGGAGTGGCATGGGCGGCGGCGGCCACTGCCGCCGGACATCGACCTGTCCGCGTACCGCATCGTCCAGGAGGCGGTGACCAACGTGGTGAGACACGCAGGCGCCCGCTCCTGCCTGGTGCGCGTCGACCACCGGGACGCGGAGTTGACACTGGAGATCACCGATACCGGCCGCGGGCCGGGCAGCGCGTCCGGCGCCGGTTACGGCCTCGTCGGCATGCGCGAGCGGGTCGCCCTGCTGCACGGGGAGTTCACCGCCGGGGCGCGACCCTGCGGCGGCTTCCGGGTGGCGGCCCGACTGCCGCTGCCGCAGTCGGCTCTTCACGAGAAGCCGGCGGCGGTCGCCTCCTGACATCAAGGGAACGGCACTGTCAGTGGTGGTCTCTAGGCTGCTGGACATGGATTACCGCTGGACGCGCCCGCACGCGTCTCCCGGGGGCGATCTCGGTCCCCCCGTCCTCGGCTCGATGATCATTCGCTTACGGAGGGGCCGGAGAGGCCGCTGTCGGCCGGCGTCGGCGTGGAGGTGGTCGTAGTGGTGCGCAGACCCGTTGAGGGCGAGGTGTACGTGCACTACAGCCAGATCTATGTCGAGAGCGACCCCGACAGCTTCGGCCCTGATCTGACCGAAGCGTTCGCGGGCCAGACGGCGGGGCTGTGCGGGGCCGCCATCCCCGGTGCGCTGTGGCTGTCCACCGGCCTGCACACGGGCCGGGTCGGCTTCGCCGTCGAGGTCCATGACGACGCCCCACCGGTGGATCCGGTGTGGGAAGACGTGGTGGAGGTCTCCTTCCACCCGGTGTCCGAGCGCAGCACCCTCATGCAGTGGGCGGCGGAGGACACTTGGGAGCTGGATCTGGCCGAGATCAGCTACCGGGTGCGCTACTGCGCGCGGGGCATGGACCAGGGCCGGAACAAGGACACCCGCATGTCCGAGGAGCCGCAGGTGGACTCCTACCTCCTGCAGCTGTGGCCCGCCCCGCCCGGCCCGGACCAGGTGATCCGGCAGACTGCGGAGGTCGCCGCCTACTGGCACGACTACGCCCGCAAGCAACCACCACCCCCCACGCCCGAACAGCGCGCCGAGGCAGAGCGCCAGGCCCGAGAGGCGCGGGAGAAGGCCGAGCGGGAACGGCTGCGTGCCGTCGAACAGTGGCGGTGGGGCGGCCGGTTGCCCAGCGAGGCGCTCCGCACCGTGGGCGGCAACGTCCGCGGCCTGCTCCGCTTCGACGCCGCCCTTGTGCACGCGCTGGATACCGCGGGCCCCGAAGTCCAGCGCAGCGTGGCGCTGTTGGCGGCCCGGCGCGCGTGCGCGGCGGCGGGACTCGACGGCCTGGACTGGGTTGCGGCGGCGCTCACCGCCCTGGCCGAGCGGCGTCCGCTGCCGCCGCCCTTCGACGACTCCGCACATATGTGGGAGACCTTGAGCCGTGATCCGAGCGTCCCCGCCCGGACCGTCGGGGAAGCCGTCCCTCCGGCGCGACCTCCGTTCGACGCGCCCGCGATCCCCGGATCACCCGCAGCAGTATCCAGACCCGCACCCCGGCCGAAGTGGGTGTCACGGCCTCCCGTGACAGGCCCGGCGGCCACCGCACCCGGTTCACCGGCCCGGCCGGGCCTGACGAAGGTGTCGGAGCTGCAGGTTCTGCCGGGGCTTTCACAGCTGCCGGGCCCGCCCGTCGACGGACCGGTCGAGTGCATCGTGTCGGTCACGTCGGGCCCGCCGGATCCATCCCTGCGGATGTCGCAGCCGCACATGGTGACAGGCGCGGCAGAGGCCGACCCGCTCCAAGCGGCCCTGGACGCGGTGTACGCGGCGGTGGCCACCTACGGCGAGGACTATCAAGTCCTGTTGGACGAGGTCCGCGCCGCGTGCGAAGGCTCGTGAGCGGAGTGGCGATCAGCTGCTGAACCGGCTGCCGACCCGCACTTCACTTGCGGAACCGCGGCCGTCGGGATCCTGCGGGCCTCCGTTCTGCGCCGCGCGAACGGAGATTGCGTCCAAGACCCGACCTGGTCGGATGCAGCCGCACCCCGGCTTCGTCCGGACATGCGCATGCCCGGTTGGACGGGGGTCCAACCGGGCATGGACTTCAGCGGTGTCGGCGCGTTACCACGTCGCCGCGTAGCCGGTCCGTCAGTGGTGGCCGTGGGCGGAGCTTGAGGCGCCGCCGAACAGTCGTGCCACGGCCCGAAACGGCAGGGTGACGACGGTGGCGATGGCCCCGCCGATGGAGCGAAGAACGTCTGCGATTGCCTTCAACACGGTGGTCCTCCGTTCTCATCCGGCGCGGTGCGCCGGATCTGGCTTGCCGCTGTACGGCCGATCATGAACCGGGTGCCCGGTGACCGGCAGAGGAAACCGGCCGTGTCCATGGACACACGACTGATGTGTCCGTGCAGATCGATTCGAGGCGGCTGTGGCCCGCACCGCGGGCCCCCGGTCCCTGGGCGGCTTCGGATTGTCGAGGTCGGCCGGAGCCGCATCGCCGACTACGCGGCTCCGGCCTCCGCTCTCCGGGCGCGCCCAGAGAGGCGACTCCCGCCGTCTCGCACTGCCAGGAGGGCGCCTCGCGCGAGGTCCGGTCCGGGGAAACCTGGGTCCCTCGCGCTTTCCGGCCGTTGCCGCACATCCGCGCGTCGACGGCCGGACACGACCAGCGTCCCACCGTCGGCGCGACATGTCCGCACACCGGACCGACGCATTCGCCCTCCACGCCCTCACCACGGCGTTCCCGAGAAAACTCAGTCCGTGGACACCGGCCTCAGCACGGTCGCGCCGAGCCCAGGACGTGACACCGGCGCCGGGGGAGGGGCCGAGGCCGTCGATACGGTCGGCCATCTCCACCCATCGGCTACTTCCGATCACCGCTGTCCGGCGCGTTGATCGTGCCGGACAGCACCAGCAGATCGCCTTCGGCGACCGTTTCGGCGACGCTGTGCCCGAGCCGGAGCAGCAGCCCTGACACGGCGACCTTCACTATCACCCGTATGCTGTCGTCACTCGCGGCACAGCCACCTCGCTCACGAGCCAGCGAGGCGAATTCTTCCGAGGCCGTCCAGCTGACCAGAGCGCCCGCGGACACCTCGGTCACCCGCAATCCCGGGACACCGAGCTCCGTGTCGCTCAGCACCTGGAAGCCGGCCTGAACCAGAGCAAACCTCACTTGCGAAACGAGCTCCGCAGGTACATGTGGCACGAGCCCCGAGTGCCCGCAAGAACACGGATCATGCCACCCGATGTACGACCGGTGCGGGACGCGGCGTCGTACGCGTCGCCGCCCACGCCGAATTCGGTGACGGGCGGGGCGCTCCCGGGCCCGTGACGAGGGACCGGCTCAGCACTGCTGCTCGTACTGGAGGTTGCCGTACTCCCGGGCGGCGATGTCCTGACGGGTGCCCACGATCAGGTTCATCGTGTAGACGTTGTAGTCGATCGCCTGTCCGGCCATCTGCGCGAGGAGTACGAGGTCACCCTCGTCAGGGGCCTCGTCCCACGAGTTCGAGAACCCGCCTATCTGCACGCAGACGCCGGGGCGCGTTCCGCCGGAGACCGCGTCGAGGACGGCTTCCTCGAAACTGTCCAGCACGTCGCCGTTTCCGTCGGCGTCCAGGAAAGCGCGGGTTGCCGGAGCGTCTCGCCTGTCCTCGTCGAGGGTCAGCCCGGGCAGGGGGTAGAGGGTTTGTGGTTCATAGACCCTGACCTGCATGGGTTCACCGTCGAAGTCGTACGTCGCGGCGCGCTCGGTGGTGGGTGATCCGGCAGGGACATGGAGCACCGAGGACGACTCCGGCGGGTACTCGATCTCGGTGAAGAACAACAGGTGGCCGTCGGCGGGCAGTTCGATGTCCAGAGCACCGTGGGGCAGAGCCGCGCAGTCGACGCTCAGTACGAGCGGCTCTCTCCCCTCGGGCCAGTCCACCCCGTCCGGCAAGGAGGGGAGCCCGCCCGTTCGCGCGGCCGGACGGGTGTCCTCCTGCCGAGACGCAGGCAGTCGGCTGTGCGGCACCAGATAGAGACACGGCCGGGACCCGGCCGTCAACTCCTGTGCGACGGGGCCCGGAACGCCGTACTTGGCGGCCGTCTCGTGAACGAACTGCTCGTCGGTCGATGTCATGCCCGAGATCGTGCCACCAGCCACTGACAAGCCGCGAACCGCCGACCACTCAGAGGGTGATGCAGAACGGGTGACCTGCGGGGTCCAGCAGGATCCGGCGTCGCTGGGGCAGCGGTTGTACGTCGGCCACGGCAGCTCCGAGCGCGATGAGCCGGGCCTGGGCCGCGTCCAGGTCGTCCACGCCCAACTCAAGATGAGCCTGCTTCTGGACGGACGAGTCCGGCCAGGTGGGCGCCCGGTAGTCGTCCAGACGGTAGAAGCCCAGCCCGGGGGAACCCTCACGGCCGATCAGTACGAAGTCGTCCGTGGACACGGTGACGGGCACGCTGAGAGCCTCGCTGTAGAAATGCGCCAACGCGGCTGGATCAGGACAGTCGAAGGTGACAGCCAGGTAGCGGACCACGGGACTGGATGTGGCTTGCGAAGTCATCAGGAAACTCCCGTTGAAGAGGTCGGCCCGTGCTCGGCCGGTACGCCCGGCAGTCACCCGGTGCGACTCTCGACGTTACCACTATTCGACAGATGTCAATTAGTAGTCCGATGCGGTCGTGGCGAGACCTGCCTGCCACCTACCTGCTCCTGCTGCCTACCTGCTGCAGAAGAGCAAACCCTCGACGGTGACGGTCGCACCTGGGGAGGGCGATCATGGACTGTCGGTGCCCGCCTCAGGCGGCCGAGCTGATCAGGAACTCCTGGTCCGCCGTTCCGTCACAGGGCTCCACCGTGACGTCGGCTCCGGCCTTGGTGGAGTCGTCCCGCAGGCCCACGCAGCGACGGGTGCCCTCCAGACGGAGGAGGTAGCGGGAGGCGGTTCGGCCGACGGGCTCGATGTTGAAGTGCTGGTAGGACCGCGAGGCGTCGCAGCTCTTCCACGGCCAGGGTTCCAGCAGGTTCCGGCCCGGCCCCTCGCGGCGCAGAGTGAGACAGCCGGGGCCGTGCTGTGGGTGCTGCCACTCGATGAAGTACGTCGTCCGCGACGCGGCGGGGTCGACGGGCCTGAGGTACGTGTGAGGAGGCCTGGCCTCTTCGCAGGGCAGTTGCGCCGCGACCGCGTTCAGGTATTCGCCCCGGGTGTCCCGCCCCTCGGTGAGACACAGATGGGGCGAGCGGGCGGGGCGGATCTCCGCGAAACCCCGCAGGGGCTTGGTGGCCGCCGTCTCCGGACTGGCGGAGGCGGCGGGCGGGTCCGCGTCCGAGGGGGAGGAGCCCGTGGCCGTCGAGAGCGTCCACACAAAGACGGCGGCCAGGCCCGCCGCGACCACTCCGGCCAGGACCCACTGCCTCGTCCGCCGCCGCAGTCGGCCGAGCCGCACGGCCGCCACCCACGGGCGCGTCCGCGGCGCCGAGCTGTCGACCTCTGCGGGAGCGGGAGCGGGACCGGGACCGGGGCCAGGACTGGGATCGGAGCCGGGATCGGGAGCTGCACCGAGCTCGGGACCGGCATCAGGATCAGGATCAGGACTGCGAGTGGGACTGGGACTGGGAGGCGGGGTGGGAATGGAACTGCGGCTGGGGTCGAGGTTCGGCGACCGCCCGTCCGCGCCCTCCTCGGCTCGTTGCCTGGCCTCCAGCCAGGCGGGCACGTCCGCCTCGGCCGCACCGCAGGCCCGGACGTACGCGGCCAGCGTCTCGGGGCCTGGCAGACGGGTTCCGCGGAGCATGTCGCTGACCGTGCTGCGGGCCAGCAACTCTCCCCGTTCCTGGGCCCGCCCCTCCAACTCGCGCAGGGTCAGGCCGGATCGCTCCTTCAGATCGCGCAAGAGGACAACGAGGGCGGCGGTGTCACGTACGCCTCGCGGATCGAACGGCCCACTCCCACTCCTGTCCCAGCTCACGCCAACATGCTCATCTGTCCGGCCCTCTGCAACAAACGCACATTTGGACAACCAAGTGAGGGAACCGGCCATCCCCAGGCACTCTGCAGGCAGCGAGGTCAGAAAGCCGTTCCGACTCCCACGGTCAAGGCGTGCGCCGCACGTCAGTCCCGTCGGCGTGACAGCCAGGCGGCGGCGAGGGCGCCGGAGATGTTGTGCCAGACGGAGAAGACAGCGGCGGGCAGCGCTGCCAGTGGGCTGAAGTGGGCGGTGGCCAGCGAAGCCGCCAGTCCCGAGTTCTGCATGCCGACCTCGAAGGCCATGGCACGGCTCGCCGGTTCGCCCATCCTGCTGAGCCGTCCCGCGCCGTAACCCAGTGCCAGACCGAGACCGTTGTGGAGCACGACGGCGACGAACACCAGCAGCGCGGCCGACTTGATGGCGTCGGCGCTGCCCGCCACGACCACGGTCACGATCACCGCGATGGTCAGGGCGGACAGCCAGGGCAGTACCGGCAGGGCTCGTTGCACGTAGCGGCCTGCCAGGAGCCGCACGGCGAGCCCCGCGAGGACGGGCAGCAGTACGGTCTTGAGGATGTCGACGACCATGGATCCGGCGTCGACGGGCAGGTACTCGCCCGCCAGCAGCAGCGTCAGAGGCGGGGTGACCAGCGGGGCCACGAGTGTGGAGACGGTGGCCACGGAGACGGACAGTGCGACGTCACCGCGCGCCAGATACGTCACCACGTTCGAGGCGGTGCCGCTGGGGGCGCAGCCGACGAGGATGACGCCCGCCGCGAGCTGCGGCGGGAGTTGGAGGAGGTGGGCGATGGCCCAGCCGAGTCCCGGCATGATGACGTAGTGCGCGACGAGTCCGAGGGCTACCGCCCAGGGCCGTTTGGCGACACCGCGGAAGTCCTGCGGTGTCATCGTGATGCCCATGCAGAACATCACCACGCCCAGCAGGTAGGGCACCGACTCGCCCCAGCCGACGAAGCTGCCCGGGAGCAGCAGCCCCGTGGCGCCTGCGGCCAGCACGAGGACGGGGAAGATGGTGACGGCACGGCGCGCGGAGCGATCGCCTGTGATGTCGCTGTCGTGGTGTGGGGGTCGTTCGGTACTCACCGTGCGAGACAACGCCTGGTCAGGGGCATGATGCAAGGCTGTCTCGCGATGTGATCACTGCACACCCCCGAGCGCCCTCCTGCGGCAGGTTCGGCAGGAGGGCGCGGAAGCGGTGCGTCAGCCGTGGTACGTGATGTAGCCGTTGCCGTCGCGGTCGTTCGCACTCTTGGTGTAGGAGTGGACGTCCGCCCTGGAGCCGCTCGGCTTGTACAGGTAGATGGTGTCCTTGTCGTTGTTCCAGATGAAGTTGCAGTTCTGGCGGTACACGACGTTGCCGGCGTCGGAGTCGGTGTTGCGTCCGCCGCGCAGCTTCACGTAGTCACCGGGCTCCAGCTTGTGGCTGGCCGTGAAGGTGAACTTGTTTCCCGTGGCGTCCTTGACGACGTAGCCCTTGAGGTTGACCGTCGCGGTGCGGGAGTAGTTCTTGATGGTCAGGTACTCGTCCTTGGTGTTCCCCCCGGAGCACCGGTTGGAGTCGGTCCCGGGTGCGTCGTACTGGACGCCCTTGACCTTCAGTGCGGACGAGTATTCGGCGGCCTGGGCGGTGCCGGTGGAGAGCGCGGCGACGGTGCCGAGTGTGGCAACTGCGGTCAGCACGAAGCGTATGCGCATGCGGGAATCCCCCTCAGTGGTGCGAATGGAGCTGTTGGAGCATATCCAATGTGAACTTAAAGTGTTCATTGTGCGTGAAATGTGGAGGAGTTCAGTAGCGGTACGTCCTTGGCGCGGCGGCTACGCGTCCGCGATCAGCCGCTCAGTGCCTGCCGCTGCTGCTGGTGAGGTGGGTCAAACGGTGGTGTTCGTCCGTGCGGCGTCGTCGCGCACGGAGTTGCTTCCGCTGCCGTCGCGGGCTGTTGTGACGGCGTGCCGGGTCCACCATGCGGTGACGTAGAGGACCGCGGTGCCGATGAGGGTGGCGCCCGCGCCTTTCGCCGCGTCGGACAGCGTCCCTTCGATCACGACGCTGAGGGGTGGTCCGGGTGTCGCCGTCGGGCGGTCGGTGAGCCACCAGGCGTGGGTGACGGCTCCGACGGCCGCGAGCAGGGTGGTTGCGAGGAGGGCTGGGCGCAGCGTCGCGTTACCGGGGTCGGGGTGGACCCTGTCGGCGAGAGGGCGGGGCCGCCCGCGCCACACGTACACCGCGATGGTCGCCAGGCCGCCGATCGTGCTCACGTGTTGCAGTGCTCGCGCCCAAGTGAGGCTGCCTGCCAGTGTGGAGGTGAGCCAGGGCGCGTGGGTGACGAAGAAGCCGTCGTGGTGGGTGAAGGCGTCCCAGACCACGTGTGTGGCGATGCCGATCAGGGCGGACAGGACGACCCACCCGGCTCGACGTGTCAGTGCGGCGGTCGTTCGGGGCGGCGACGGCACGGCGGGGGCCGACAGGAGCGACTCCAGAGGGCGGCGGCCGGCTCGGAGCAAGGCCCACAGTGTGAGGGCGTACGGCAGGGAGACGGTGACGGCGCCGAGAGCGGTGTGCGAGGTCGTGGCGTTGGTGAACGGTTCGTACCAGGACTGTGCGCTGACGGGCAGGCCCGTGGTGACGACGAAGTAGGGCATGTCCGGTGCGACTGCTCCGGCGACCAGGGCGGCCCGGCTGAAGGGGCGTCGCATCAACGGCAGTACGGCCGCGGGGTGGGACAGGGTGAACGGCATGAGCGTCCTCTCACACGGACCCAATAGTCCGTTGAACGGAATGCTACGTCAAGCGGACTATTGAAGGCTGACGAGTGTCCGGCGAGTGGGTGGTGAGTGAGCGGACGCCACTGGCTCCGTTCGGGCCGGTGGCCGGGCGCGGCGGGCCGCTCAGGGGAGGGTGCGTTCGGGGCGTCTCAGGTGACCGGCCAGCGCGGCGACCACGACGGCGGCCGCAAGTATGGCTGCCAGGCCCGTGACAGCGCTCGGCTCACCCCACGCCGTGGTGTAGGCGTGGGCGAGCAGGGGCGGGGATGCCAGGACCATCGCTCCCAGCTCAAGGCCGCCTCGTGATCCACTGCGCCAGGTCAGCGCGACACCGGCCGCGGCGAGGACGAGCAGCGGCCAGCACCCGTAATCGGTGCTGACCCACGGCACGACGTGCGCGTCGACGGCCGCCCGCGGTACGACGACGAGCGCGATCACCGCGCCTGCCATGCCCGCCCGGCCCGCCGCCATGCTCTCCACGCGTCGGTCCGGCGGGCAGGCGAGCACCACGGCCGCCGTCAGGACCAGTGCGGCCGGGGTGACGACCGGGTCACCGAAGGCCGGCCCGCTGACCACCGCGGCCATCGCGAAGGAAAGCAGTCCGACCACCGTGCAGGGCACCCCTGCGCGCCACCGACCGGCCAGCGCCGACGCCGCTCCTGCGAACCCGATCAGCGACGAGACCAGCAGCGCACCCCACGCTCCCGACAGGTCCACTCGAAGCTGCACCCACAGCGGAGTGGGCGAAATGACCAGACCGGCGTACCAACGCAGAAGGTGCAGGCCGCAGACGGCGGCCGCACCGGCCAGGGCGAAGGGATACGCCGGAGCGAGAACCTTCGAGGCGCGAGCGGCCGACACCAGGCCCGTTCGCATCCTCATCGCGTGCGCTGCCAGGCTTGCGCCTTCTCGCAGCCGCGAGCCCAGCGGTTCGCCCGCGGTCATCTCGCGGTAGGTCGCGGCGATCTCCCCGCCGTGAGCCCGCCGGTAGGCGGCGGGATACAGCCGCAGCACACGCTCGATCAAGTGGTCGCCGCCGACGGCCGTGTGACGGACAGGCGGCGAGTGGCCTCCTTCGCCGCCGCGGCCAGGCGCTCGGCCTCCACCGTCAGCCGCTCGCGTCCCGACGCGGACAAAGTGAAGATCCGCCGGGCCCGGCCATCGGCGACCTCCTCGCGTTCGATGTCGATCAGACCGTCGGCGAGCAGACGGTCCAGGGCCCCGTACAGGGCGCCCGTACGCAGCACGACGCGACCGCCGGTCATCGCCTTGACCTCCTGGGCGATGGCGTATCCATGTCGCGGTGCGTCCGCGAGGGCTGTCAGCACCATCAAGGTCGGCTCTTGCATCACACGCTCACTCACCCCACGAAGATAGTCACTCCGCCGGACCATCTCAACGAGGCCTGCTATGTCGTGGACAGTCGAGGTCTGCGGCGCCGAGCGGTGGTTCCGTTGTGCGGTCCTCGGTGACGCCGTCCGTGCGCCGGCAGGCAGCCCGGTATCGGCCGCTTCACCGTACGGGCGGGGCGGTGGGCCCGGTGGGGAATTCCTGGCTGCCGAGTACGAGCAGCAGGTCCAGCCGCTCGCGGGCCTCGGCGTTCGCCGGAGTGAGCACCAGCAGTTGCTGGCCCTGGTCGGGGGTGACCAGGGTCTCGCAGTCCATCTGCAGGCGACCCACCCTCGGGTGCTGGAAGGTCTTGCGGTCGGCACGCCGGACCGCCACCTCGTGCTCGGCCCAGAGCTTGCGGAAGTCGGGGCTCGCGGCCTGCAGCCGGTCGACGAGTCCGGTGACCGTGGGGTCGCCGGACCGGCGTCCGGCTGCCGCGCGCAGGTCTGCCACCAGCTGGCGGGCGTGGTGCTCCCGCTCCTCGGGCGGGCAGACGGCGCGGGCGGCGGGGTCGGTGAACCAGCGGTACACGACATAGCGCCGGTCGCCGGTGTGGTCGGTGTGGCCGCCCGACAGCAGGAGGGCGGCCCGGTTCTGGGCGAGGACCTCGCCCAGGTCGGACAGGACCAGGGCCGGGGTGTCGCCGAGCAGGTCGAGCATGCGGATCAGCCCCGCACGGGCCAGCCGTGCCACCCCGTCGGCGGGCGGGGGCCGGTGTCCTGCCAAGTGGAACAAGTGATCGCGCTCATCGTCCGAGAGACGCAACGCCCGGGCCAGAGCGACCAGGAGCTGGGCCGACGGCTGACTGCTGCGCCCCTGTTCGAGGCGTACGACGTAGTCCACGGACATACCGGCGAGCATCGCCACCTCTTCCCGGCGCAGGCCGGTGGTGCGGCGGCGGGGGCCGTCGGTGATGCCGACCTCGGCCGGCCGGATCGCCTCCCGGCGGCGGCGCAGGAAGTGCGCGAGCTGGTCACGTTCCATGACTCCATGGTCCCTCGCGCGGGCGAGCCGAGCCAGGGAGCGGCACTCCCATGATGAACGCTCCGCTCCCGTCCGCCGCGGCGCGGACCCACAGTGGGTGGCAGACCGACGACGAGGACGAGGGAGAACGCAATGACGATGCAGACACGAACCCTGGGCAGCACCGGTCCGGCCGTCTCCGCGCTGGGCCTGGGCGCGATGGCGATGTCGGGCGCCTACGGTGCGGCCGACCGCGCGGAGAGCATCGCCACCGTGCACGCCGCGCTGGAGGCCGGAGTCACGTTGATCGACACCGCCGACTTCTACGCGATGGGCCACAACGAGATGCTGCTCGCCGAGGCGCTGCGCGGCCGGGATCGGGACAGTTACCGGCTGAGCGTCAAATTCGGCATGCTGCGGGAACCGGGCCCCGGGTTCGGCGGGCACGACGGCCGTCCCGAAGCGGTGAAGAACTTCCTGGCCTATTCACTGGCCCGGCTCGGCACCGACCACATCGACATCTACCGTCCGGCCCGGCTGGACCCCGCGGTGCCCATCGAGGAGACGGTGGGCGCGATCAAGGAAATGATCGACGCCGGACATGTGCGGCGCCTCGGCCTCTCGGAGGTCGACGCCGCCACGATCCGCCGGGCGCACGCCGTGCATCCCGTCGCCGATCTGCAGATCGAGTACTCGCTGATCTCCCGCGCGGTGGAGACGGACGTGCTGCCCACACTGCGCGAACTCGGCATCGGCCTGACCGCGTACGGCGTGCTCAGTCGCGGCCTGATCTCCGGGCACTGGTCCGCCGGCCGTGCCGCGGGTCCCGGTGACGCCCGTGGCTTCAGTCCGCGGTTCTCCGACGGCAATGTGGAGCACAACCTCACCCTCGTGGAGGCCCTGCGCCGGATCGCGGAGGCGAAGGGGTGCACCGTCGCCCAACTGGCCATCGCCTGGGTGGCCGCTCAGGGCGAGGACATCGTGCCGCTGGTCGGCGCCCGCACCCGGGAGCGGCTGGCCGAGGCGCTCCCGGCGCTGGAGGTACGCCTCACCGCGGACGACCTCGCCGAGATCGAGAAGGCGGTTCCACCGGGCGCGGCACGCGGCGACCGATACCCCTCGGCGTTCATGTCCGGCCTCGGCGTGGGGAATTGAGGCCCGGTGAGGGTGGCCGTGTGCCCTCGGCCGTCGATCACGGCGACCCTGCGCAGCACCTCTCCGCCGCGGTGGCGGCGGCAGCGAGTCCGACCACAGCGCGCGCAACCGGTCTTCAGGCAGTGCGGCGAGCAGCGGCACGGTGACCAATCGGGTCGATTTGACCAGGTGGGTGTGTCACCGCCTGCGTGAGAGGCTGGACCGTATGGGTGGAGCGGTGGGCGATGAGGCTTCACGGCGGTTCCTGGCCGCTCTTCAGGTCGGTGACATCTGTGGTGGGACCGTGGCAGAGGTGTTTCGAGGGGCCTCGGTGACCCTTGACGGGTTCCCCGCACGTCCGCTGGGGTTTGTCGGGCCGTTGGACCTGTCCTGGCGTCAGGCGGCCGACGCGGCGGTGGAGGTCGGCCGGCGGATCACCGCCGAGGTGACCTCCATCGATCCGGACCAGGGCCGAGTCCGGCTGTCCATGGCCGCCACGGAGAACCCGGAGCTCTGGGCGTTCCTGAAATCGCTCCCGCGCGGCGGGATGCTTGCGGGCACCGTCACGTCGATCGAACGGTTCGGTGTGTTCGTGGCGTTGGACGACGGCCCCGCACACCCGGTCTTCCCCGGTGTCGGGTTCATCAGCATGGCCGAACTGTCCTGGCGGCGCTTCGAGGCAGCTTCGGACGTCGTTCAGGTGGGACAGCGCGTCGCGTGCGAGTTCCTGCAGTTCGACACATGCAACGGAGAGGCAAGACTGTCCTTGCGGGCAGGGCAGCCCGACCCGTTCCACACGTTCCTCGACGCCATCACGGTGGGGCAGACGCTGCGGGGGCGGATCACCAAGCTGGTCCCGTTCGGTGTCTTCGTCCAGGTCGCCGACGGGATCGAGGGATTGGTCCATCTGACGGAACTCACATGGACACATGTGGAGAGTCCGGCGGACGCCGTCCAGGCCGGTGACGAGGTCACGGTCGTCGTCACGGAAATCGACCGGGAGCGACGCAGACTGACTCTCTCCCGCAGACAGGCATGTTCGGCTCCCGAGTGACCGCTTGAGTCCGGAAGGCGGTCAGGGGAGGCGCGACGGGGGGGGCGTAAAACCTTGAGCGTCGGCGATGCGGCGGCGGTTAGGTTGGCGCCGTGCATCCGATCGCCTTCGAGGCCGACGAGACTGAGGGCGTCCATGTCCACCGCTACCTCCCGGGCGACAACACGGCCGTGAGTCGGCACTGGCCAGGGCTGTTCGAGGCCTGGCCTCAGGACAGGACTCCGTTCACCGAGTGGGCGGTGAACAACAACAACATGGAAGAGGTCGCCGTCTATCTCGGCTTCGTCTGGCGTCTGACGGCTGGGCTGGCCCGTTATGCGATCCCGACGTACTACCGGGAAGAGGCCGAACGGCTGCTGGGGCGGGCGCCCGCGTTGGTGGACTGGGAGTATGAGGTCGACGCCGAACAGACAACCGCCGCGCTGAGAGACCGGGGCTTCGTTCCTGGGCGTTCGGCGATCACGAAGGGCCCGAACCCCACCCCATGGCAGGCGGAGAACGCCGCTCGCGCGGGCGTGTTCCCGCTGGAGACGCCGCGGGATCTGGTGGCCGCCCTGCACGCCGTGCTGTGCGACGCCTCTGCGGAGATCAGCGTGTTCGCTGTCGCTCCCGGCCCTGAGCGTTTCACCCGACTGGCATCGGCGTTGCGCGGCCCGACTCGTCCCACGCCGGCCGAAGTCCTCGGTGACGATGGCGTCTTCGTCGACCTGACGATCGGATGCGACCTGGGCTACTACGACTCGCTCATCGTGGCCTCACCGGTGGGGTTGATGCCTCGGCTCGCTGACCTGACAGCGGACCATGGCCGCCGCATCGAGGCGTACGAGGAGGGACTGAACGAGCTCACAGACGTTCCCGACTTCCTACGGGCGATGCGCAGGCTCTCGGGTGTGAGTCTGGACGCTCCCTGAGGTCCAGCCACTCACGGGCCCGCTGACTCAACAACTCTTCGGGCCCGTGCAGGGGTGAGGCCGACTCAGGAGAGGGCCGCCGCGCCGGAGTCAGGGGTGCAGGGCCGTGTGGGTGGTGCCGCCGTCGGCAGGCGTGGCGCGGCCCGGCTGCCGGTAGACAGAGTGCGCGGTACTTCCCGTGTCCCGGTCCCCGAGCGGACCGGCCGCTCCTGCACGAAAGGTCTCTCCCCATGCGCGTTCCATTGGTCACGAAGGCTGCGTCCCTGTTCGGTGCTGTCGCTCTTGCCGGGGGAGGGCTGCTGCTGCTTTCCGATACCGCACGCGCCGATGCCGTTGCCGATACCGCACGCGCCGACGACGGGCGGACGTTCGACTGCCAGATGATCTACGTTATCGGTGACGGTGCATCAGTGGAGGGCTACGACTGCGGGCAGCCCACCACGTACGACGGGCCCGGAAGGGTCCGGTATTTCAACGGTACCGGCGGCTGGACCTGCAAGAACATCAGCGTGAGACCGGACCCCGGGGCGGGCGCCGGAGCGGTGTCGGTTCTCAAAGCGACGGGTTGTACGTCGGTCGACCATCCGGGCCCGGCCCTTTTCCGATCGGTGCTCTCGGGCATCTGACACGGCGTCGCGCGAAGGGCCGCGGGGCAGCCTGCGCGACGCGGTTCGGATCATGGCCGTTGTTCCCTGGTGGTGGGCGGTTTCTCCGTGTAGCGTCATCGTCAGATGTCGTGGTTCGCAGTACCTGCCCGCGCTCCGGTGCGGGCATTTTGCTGTGCAGTGCAGGACCAGGGCGATCACCTCCGGGCTCGTGTTGTGCGGGTCCGATATCGACTGGAAGGCACGAGCATGGCCAAGGGAACTGTCAAGTGGTTCAACGCCGAAAAGGGCTTCGGCTTCATCGAGCAGGAGGGTGGCGGGCCGGACGTGTTCGCGCACTACTCCAACATCAACGCCTCCGGCTTCCGTGAGCTGCAGGAGGGCCAGGTCGTGAACTTCGACGTCACGCAGGGCCAGAAGGGCCCGCAGGCGGAGAACATCACGCCCGCCTGACGTTCTCGTCGGACATCGGTGGCCCCCGGAACTCCTGTTCCGGGGGCCACCGCATTTTGTAGCCTCTGCGCGGCCGCCGCGTGAACTGGCCTCAGAGCGCCCAGGTACCTGCCGACCCCCAGGTACCCGCCAACCCTTGGTATTGGCAACGAGCGGGGTCAGCGCTCCATCATCCGCATCTGGGCCTCGGTGTGGGTGTCACCGGCGGCCGGGGGAAGGCTGGTGAGCTGGGCGAGTTGCTCGTCCGTGAGGTGCACGGCGTCGGCGGCGGTGTTCTCCTCGACGCGGTTCACGCGGCGGGTGCCGGGGATGGGCGCGATGTCGTCGCCCTGCGCCAGCAGCCAGGCAAGGGCGACCTGGGCCGGGGTGGCGCCGATCCGGGCCGCGACGGCGGCGACCTCGTCGGCCAGGCGCAGGTTGTGCTGGAAGTTCTCGTCGGTGAACCGGGGGTTGTCCGCCCGGAAGTCGGTGGGGTCGAACTGATCGGTGGAGCGGATCGCGCCGGTAAGGAAGCCGCGCCCGAGGGGGGAGAAGGGGACGAAGCCGATGTTCAGTTCGCGCAGTACCGGCAGCACGCGGGCCTCGGGGTCGCGGGTGAACAGCGAGTACTCGGACTGGACAGCGGTCACCGGATGCACGGCGTGGGCGCGACGGATGGTGTCGGGTCCGGCCTCGGAGAGACCGATGTGCCCGATCTTGCCCTCGGCGACCAGCTCGGCCAAACACCCGACGGTGTCCTCGATCGGGGTGCCGGCGTCGACGCGGTGCTGGTAGTACAAGTCGATGTGATCGGTGCCGAGGCGCTTGAGGGAGCCCTCTACGGCGGCGCGGACGTTCGCCGGGCTGCTGTCGGTGCCGCCTTGGCGGCCGGTGTGGGAGATCAGGCCGAACTTGGTCGCCAACACGACCTGGTCCCGGCGGCCCTTCAGGGCACGGCCGACGAGTTCCTCGTTGGTGTACGGCCCGTAGACCTCGGCGGTGTCGATGAGGGTGACGCCCAGTTCCAGGGCGCGGTGGATGGTACGGACGGACTCGGCGTCGTCGGCCCCGGCGCCGGTGTAGCCGTGGGACATGCCCATCGCACCCAGACCGATACGGGCAACGTCCAGGTCACGCAGTTCGACGTGCTTCATCGCTGTTCCTCTCCTCGTGATCCTTGTCGCGCCCACCGGTCATTCTCCGCCCGGACGGAACGGATCGCCGTCGAAGCGTTCCACGCGATCGGCCTACGGCTCGGCCCACGCCCTGGCCCCGATCGGATCTCGGCCTTGCCTGACCTCGTACATGACATCACGGCGGTCACGTTGCCGCCGTCCGTGCATTGCAGTCACCGCGAAACGTGGACCCCGTCGTCAGCGGAGAGGTCGGTGCCGCACGCTGAACTCCCCTTCATCAGAAGGGAGTTCACGGTCACACCTGTCTCCTCGGTTACGAATCCATGACATTGGGACGTACAACTGGGGGTGCCCTGATCGAGTCGGACTCAGTGAACGCGGCATTCCGCGCACAGGAGCGGAATGCGACGACGGACGACCGACTCGAAAGGCTCATGTATGTCCCGAGCACACCGCAGAACTCGTACCGCGCTCACCGCACCCCTGGCAGCCGCGGTGCTGCTCGCCGGGGGATTCGGCGCCATGGCCCTCACCGGGGCCTCGGCGCAGGCGGCCACCGCCTCCGCGGACGCGCAGGACGACTTCAACGGCGACGGCTACGCCGACCTGGTCGTGGCGGCCCCGGACGCCACGATTTCGAGCAAGGCCAAGGCGGGCTACGTCGCTGTCACGTACGGCTCCGCCAGTGGCGTCTCCGCCTCCGACAAGAAGCTCATCAGCCGCTCCACCAGCGGCGTTCCCGGCTCCGCCACCGCGAACCAGCACTTCGGGGCGACCTTCGCCAAGGGCGACCTCGACGGTGACGGCTTCAGCGACCTCGTGATCGCGGGCGGCAAGGCCGGATCGGTCATCCTCTGGGGCTCCGCCACCGGGCTCACCGGCGGTACGGACCTCGCGGGCTACGGGGCCTCACCGCAGACGGGTGACTTCGACGGTGACGGCAAGACGGACCTTGCCCTGTTCTCCGCCCAGTCCGTCAGCGGCGACGACCCCTCCGGCGCTCCGGCCGCTGTGTGGAAGGGCCCGGTGTCACGGGCCGGCACGCCCGCCGCCACCCTGCCCATCCTGGACAAGTCCCTGTGGTGGGGTTACAGCGAGGACGACGAGTCCTGCGCCACCGGCGGTGGCTGTGAGAACGGTCCGACCTCGATCACCGGCCCCGTCGTCAACGGACAGGTCGGCGACGTCAACGGCGACGGCAAGGACGACATCGTCCAGTTGGCCTACTCGGGCGACGGTAGCTGGGGCAACCGTCTGCTGCTCGGCGGCGGCAGCACGGGCTTCACCAGAGGAGACTGGGTGCCCCAGGACGGCACCGACAACGGCGCGGGCACGGGCATCGGGGACGTGAACGGGGACGGCTTCGACGACGTGGTGACGGGCGGCGGCTGGAGCACCAAGGTCCAGATCGCCTTCGGCTCGGCCTCCGGCCTGTCCGAGAGCAACGTGCAGTCCTTCGACCAGGACCTGCCCGGCTTCCCCGGCGTGGAGGAGGAGGGCGACGGCCTCGGCTCCACGGTGTCGGTCGCGGACGTCACGGGTGACGGCTACGCCGACATCGCCCTCGGTATCCCGGGCGAGGACATCGGCGACCTCACCGACGCGGGCTCGATCGCCCTGGTCCACGGCAGCGCCACCGGCGTCACGGGCGCCGGTACGCAGACCTTCCACCAGAACACCGCCGAGGTGCCCGGAGTGGCCGAGAACAACGACCGGTTCGGCGTGAGCAGCGCCCTGCTGGACATCAACGGCGACGGTCACCGCGACCTCGCGGCCGGTTCCACGGCCGAGAACAGCGAGAACGGCGCGGTCTGGGTGCTCAACGGCACGGCGAGCGGCCTCACCGCCACCTCGTCCTTCGCGTTCGGCGCCGACGACCTCGGCGCGCCCAGCACGGACGCGCACTTCGGCGCGAACCTGCGCTGACCGACCGAGCCGTACAGCGGGGGTGTGGTGGGGCGGACGAGCGCCGCCCCACCGTCACGTCCTGCCGTGCGGACGCAGGACCATGAGTGAGTCTTCCAAGGCCGCCACCATGGCGAAGGGGAACCGGTCGACCTCAAGGCAGAGCGCAACGTCATCAGGGTGGACCCCTTGACGCACCCCCGCCGCCAGTTCGGCGGCGGCACGTGACTCGGCGGCACGGCGGAGGAACTCGGCAGGGTCCGTCCGAGCGCCGGTGGCCCTGCGAGCGATGTACTGGGAGCACGCCAGGTCTTCCTCGGCCTGCCCGTCCTCGCCGGTGACCACGAACGTGACACTGTCGCTCTTGCGTGTCCGCAACAGCTGAGCCGTTGCCTCCGCCACCACGAAGCCGGCGCACAGCACCAGCGCCGCCTCCTTGACCGCAAGGGCGCCGACCGTCCCTGCCGTCGTCTTCTGCACGACGGTCCGTCCGCCGAGGTCGACAGACCGCAGCAGGCCCGGTGAGTTGACCATGTCGAATCCGGGCGCGGGTGGACCGTCCTTGAGCGCCGCCCAATCCGGGTGGCGAGCCCTGAGTGCCAGGGCTTCGTCCAGCGACTCGGCGAGAACGATCTTTTCCGCGCCCTGGGCGAATGCCCAGGCCGCCACGGTGAAAGCACGCATGACGTCGACCACGACCGCCACGGAGGGGGCTTCGGCCAGGTCGGCGATGCCGACGAAACGAGCGTCCATTCGGATCATGATCGTGCATGCTCCACCCGAAGCGCCCGGAGAGTGGTGCGCGTCACATCGGCGTCGAGACGGTGGACCGAGGGTCGGTCGGCCCGCTGTCGGTCAGCCGGTCCCTCCGTCGCGATATCAGTTCGGTCCGCAGCGATCGAGTGCGGCACCGACCCGCCTGAGGCCCTCGACTCGCCAGTGGGCCCGGTCAGGCAGTTGGTCGTCTCGGCGCCACCGCCAGGCCGAGAACATCGCCCAGTTCAGGGCGCGGCACCGGTGGATCAGGCCGTGGTCGGCCCCCGCATAGTGCTCGCCCACTTCTTCGGGCGCGTGGGCGAGGTCGAACTCGATCGGCCCACGGCAGGCCGTGCCGAGGTCTACGAAAAGCGGCCCTTTTCGCGTGTTCAGGAGGTTGCCCGGATGGGGCTCGCCGTGCAGCAACTGGTCGCCGGCTCCGTCGATGCCGATCGCGGCACCCAGTCCACTGAGCGTGCTGCTGAGGAAGTCCCGGTCGTGGTCGGGCAGCTCGGGGGACTGCTCCCGGTCGTTCACCGCTTTCAGCGCCATGGCGACTCGATCGGTGCAATGAGGTGCGTCCAGCTCGATCCGACGCAGGGCGGCATGATGCCGCAGGAATACGTCGGCGTAGTCGGCCGGTGCGATCTCTGGCGGCCCCACCGGCTCGTAGTAGGTCCAGAGCGAGACGGCGAAGGTGTCACGCACATGGACCCGGGGCTCGACCCGGGGATCGAGCTCGGCCACCGGAGCGTCGACATCGGTGAGGCGCCGAGCAACCTCCACCTCGAACTCGGATCCCGTCAGATGCCCCGATGGGGCGACCCGAGCCAGAACATCGCAGGGGATCAGGCGCAGCGCGAGGCGGTCCGAGTTCTGGACGACGATCGCGTCGTCGACCTGAAGGCCCAGCTCCGCAGCGGCCGTGCGGCCTGCCGCGATCGCGCGGCGGAGCTCTGCCGGCTCCATGCCGTTCTCCCCTCGCCTCTGAGTACACGTACACGTCCGGGGACAACGGCCCGAACCCGAGCCGGGACCGAAACCCCGACCCGGCGACAAGCATCGCAAAGCAGGCCCCGCACACGCCCTGCATTTATTCCGCCGAGCGGGCTCCCACGTGAGTCGCTCCGTGGAGAGATCGTCCGCATCCCCGGGCCCTGTGCGGAGCCACCTGAGCCGTGGGGCTACGTACGCCGGGACTCCGTACCCTCTCCCACCGTCGTGACCTCCGCTTTCCCGACGGACGAAGTGATCGTCTCGGAGCGGGGGCCGCCCCGGTCCATGAGGCCCCCGGTGAAGGCGAGGCCGAGGCCTGCGACGGCGAGGGCCGCGCCGACCAGGTTGGGCGCGGCCCAGCCCCAGCCCGCCGAGATGACCAGGCCGCCGAGCCAGGCACCGCCGGCGTTGGCCAGATTGAAGGCGGAGTGGTTGGAGGCCGCCGCCATGGTCGGAGCGTTCTTCGCCTTGGCCATGAGGAGCATCTGGACGGGCGTGGTGATGAGGGAACCCATCGCGCCGATGAAGGTGATCGTGATCAGGGCGGGCACGGTGCTGTGGACGGTGAAGTAGAACACCACCAGTGCCGCGGCGAGCAGGGCGAGTCCCACGTACAGCGTCGGCCGCAGGGCACGGTCCGTGAGCGGGCCCGCGATCAGCGTGCCGGCGGTCATGCCGACGCCGTAGAGCGCGAGCACCAGGGTGGTCGATGTGTCGGAGATGCCCGTCAGGTTCGTCAGCATGGGCACGAGGTAGCTGTAGACGGCGAAGAAGCCACCGAATCCGACGACGGCCGTGGCCAGGCCGATCGCGACCTGCTTGTTGCCCATCGCCCGCAGCTCGTGCCGGATGCCCGACTGCTGCGCGCGCGGTTGATGAGGGACGAAGAAGGCCAGCGCGACAAAGGCGAGGAGGCCGATGACGGCGACCGCCCAGTAGGCCGAGCGCCAGCCGAGCTGCTGCCCGAGCGCCGTGCTGGCCGGGACGCCGACGATGTTCGCGACGGTCAGCCCGAGGAACATCTTCGAGACGGCGCGGGCCGCCCGATCGGGAGCCACCAGCCGGGAGGCGACGACCGCTCCCACACCGAACAGCGCTCCGTGCGGCAGGCCCGCCAGAAAGCGGGCGGCGAACAGCAGACCGTAGTTGGGGGCGAGTGCGGACGCGGCGTTGCCGAGGATGAACAGCCCGGTCAGGAGCAGCAGCAGCCGCTTGTGGGGTATGCGCGCACCGATGCCCGTGAGGACGGGGGCGCCGACGACGACCCCGAGCGCGTAGGCGGAGACGAGGTTGCCGGCGTGCGGCACGGACACTCCGACCCCGTCGGCGATCTGGGGCAGCAGCCCCATGGTGGCGAACTCGGTGGTGCCGATGCCGAACGCGACGACGGCAAGGGCCAGCAGGGCCAGGGGCATGGTGCGGGAGACCTTTCAAAGACGGTGGTCCGGCAATGGGAGGCGAGGCCGGGCCCGGGGGCATCTCCAGTCCCCCTGGTCCCTGGTCCGTCGCGCTGAGCACCATTGCCCGGCAGCCCCAGAACAGGCCAAGCCTATAAGAGGCATCTGGTCCAGGATTCCGGCGTTGTTGCCGTATGCAAGCTTTTTGTCGTGCACAGGTCGAACCCGGGCGGCAAGACTCGCCGGTCGAACGCGCCGAACGCGCCGAACGCGCCGAACGCGCCGAACGCGCGGAACCGGACGGCAGGGCTCCCCGATGCGCCGCCTGCGCGGTCTGACCCGTTCATGTACGTGGTCCACCTGCCGGGACAGCGGCCGGTTGGGGCGCGTCACCAGGCGCGATGCGCGGCGCGAAAGCCCAGTGGGCAGCCATCCGGTGGCCCCGGTCCCCACCCCACGCGCAATCCGAAGTGCCAACCGGTGTGGTCTGAACAGATACGGACAATTTACGACTGACGTTGTCCGAATGCGACTGACGGCAGGGCTAGACTGCAGCAACCGAACGGCCCCTGCCTTGCACGTAGTTGGTAGTCAAGAGCACCGGGGTGGCGAGAGGTGCCGATCGGACGCACAACGTCCGGGCGCTCATTCACACCTAGAAGACAAGGGAGATCCTCCCCGATGGACCACCAGGACACAGTGTCTCCGGATGCGAGCCCTGAGCGGCTGGTCGCTGATCGCTACCGTCTGCTGTCCACCCTCGGGGAGGGCGGCATGGGAACCGTGTGGCGTGCTCGTGACGAGGTGCTGCGCCGCGAGGTCGCCATCAAGGAGGTGCGCGCCCCCTCCGGGCTGTCCGCCGACAAGATCCAGCGCATGTACACCCGGCTGGAGCGGGAGGCGTGGGCCGCGGCACGTATCACCGCCCCCAGCGTGATCACCGTTCACGACGTGGTCACCGACGGCGACCGCCCCTGGATCGTGATGGAGCTGGTGCGGGGCCGCTCGCTCGCGGAACTGATCGCGACACAGGGTGCGTTGAGCCCGCAGGAGACCGCGCGGATCGGCGCGGAGGTCCTGGGCGCACTGCGCGCCGCGCACGCCGCCGATGTGCTGCACCGCGACGTGAAGCCGGCCAACGTCCTGCTCGCCGACGACGGCCAGAGAGTGATCCTCACCGACTTCGGCATCGCCATGGTGGTGGGCGACACCGCGCTCACCATGACCGGCGAGGTCGTCGGTTCCCCCGAGTACCTCGCGCCGGAACAGGCACTGGGCCGCGCTCTGGGTCCCGCGACGGACCTGTGGTCCCTCGGCGTCCTGCTGCACACCGCCGTCCAGGGCCGTTCGCCCTTCCGGCAGGACAGTGCCCTCGGGACCCTGCGCGCCGTCGTCGACGACGACCCGCCGGCCCCGCACCGGGCCGGTCCGCTGGCCTCCGTCATCGACGGCCTCCTGCGCAAGGACCCCGCCGAGCGGGCCTCCGCCGAACAGACGGCACGGGACCTGCGGCTCATAGCCGCCGGTGGCACGCCCGACGCCGACTCCACGGCGACGGAGTCCACACCGACGGTGACCGTCTCCGCGCGGACCGCCGATCCACGTATCGCGACGGCGCAGTCCCCCTTCGCCGAGACCACGGCGGCGACCACCGCCGACGCGCCCACCGGGGAGGCGGACTCCTCGACGCGGACCTCGTCCTCCGACGTCACGACGGCGGAAGGCGCACCGACGGCGACCGGCTCCGAGCGGACCGCCGACCCACGCATCGCGACGGCGCAGTCCTCCTACGCGGACACCACGGCGGCGACCACCGCCGACGCGCCCACCGGATCAGCGCCCCACTCACCGCAGGCCGCGTCCTTCGACGCCACGGCGACGGACACAGGCGGCACGCCCGCCGTTCCGGGGCAGACCTCCTCCGGCACCTCGGCGACGGCCGCCGGCGATACACACCCCGCCCCTTCACGATCCGTGTCCTCGGACGACACCGTGAACGCCGCCGCCGGAACGTCCGAAGCCCCGACACACCAGGCAGCACCTCTCGCGCACCCGGCGACTCCCGTCACACCCCCGCAGGCTCTGTCTCCGGACTCGCTCCCGACGGTGACCGGCCCGGTCACCACAGACCCGGTCACCACAGAGACGAGCGCCCCCCTCCAGTCGCGGCGCGGTCGGCGCAAGACGTACATGCTGGCGGCGCTGACGGTCGTGGGCGCCCTGCTCGTGGGAGGACTGGGGTACGCCCTGACGCGCGACGGCGACAAGGCGGACGGCAAGGGAGCCACGGCGAAGGAGAGTTCGCCCGCACAGCAGGCACAGGACGGCTCCCCTTCCGCGGGAGGCGAGAGCCCGGCCCCCGCGGGGCAGCCGCCGGTGAACGTGTCGGTCAAGGGCACGAACACGACCTACGCGGGAAGCTGCCCGCCACCGCAGGGGGAGGCACCCGCGTTCACGGCCACCTTCGAGGTGACGGAGCTGCCGGTGCGGTTCACCTACCGATGGGTCTCGGCGGAAGGCTCGGTGGTCGACAAGACCTGGCGGGCGCTGTCGTTCTCGGAGGGCGGCCCCCGCACCCACCAGGAGACGATACGTGTGACGACGTACGCGCAGCAGGGGACGCTGGCGAGCGCGATGGGCGTGGAGATCAAGTCGTCGCAGCAGACGATCTCCGACACGGTGCCGTTCACACTGACATGCGAGTGACGGTCCGGGCGGTGGCCATTAGCCCGCGGCCCGCCGCCGCCCACTGACCGGACCGGCTCGATGCGGCCCGTACCGTTCCGGGACCAGGAACCCGGTGTGTCCGTCGCACCCGGGTTCCCTTTTCGTGACGGCCGAGTCGGTCCAGTCGGTCCACGCGGTCCGGACAGGCCCGTCGGTGCGGTCGGTCCGGTCGGTTCAGTTATTTCAGTCTGTCCAGTTGGCTCTTGTGCCGGATCGGCCGCCCCGGCGCGGTCCCGTTCCGGCAACGGGGCGTGTCTGCAAGGAGTTTGAGTGTCGTCGGTCATCGTGGGACGCACGGGTCCCTTCAGCGGTCAGAGCGTGGTGCTGGGCACCGCGCCCCTGCGGTTCGGTCGTAAGAGCGACAACGATGTGATCATCGTCAGCACCAGCGCTTCCCGGCTGCACGCCGAGATCGTCGTGGAGGACGACACGTTCGTCCTCCACGACCGCAACAGCAGGAACGGCACCTACGTCAACGAACAGCGCGTCACACGGCACGCGCTGGCCCCGGGCGATGTCATCCGGATCGGCGACGAGACCTTCCTGTTCGAGACGCAGGAGGCTCTGGAGACGGTCATGGACCTCTCCCAGCTCGATGTGCCGCGCCCCACGGCCCTGGCGAACCCCAGCGCCCTCCGCGTCACGATCGCAGGCGGCGGCCCGGTCGGCCTCGCCTTCGCGCTGCTGCTGGAGAACGCCCTGCAGGGACGCGTGTTCATCACCGTCTACGAGGGACGGTGGGTAAAGACCGGCTCCACGGTGGCCTGGAAGGACGAGACACAGGGGAACGTACGCCGCCAGCAGGTCGTCACCATCCAGAGCCGGCAGTACCTCGCCCTGACCGAGGAGATGCAGTCCGCGCTGTTCGGCTCCGGGCAGTTCTCCGAGATGTGGCCCGTCGGGCCGGACTCCGTCGAAGGCCGGCCTCCCCGCAACATCCGGATCGCCTACGTCGAGGACCAGCTGCTGGAACTGGCCAACAGCAAGTCGGCGATCCGGCTCGTGCCCAAGCGCTTCGACCCCACGGAGCACGCGCACCGGGTCGCCAACGACCATGTTCTGGCGATCTGCGACGGCGGACGTTCCCGCACCCGCGAGCACTACGCCGACCGTTTCGGCGCGGCCGACGCGTCCATCTACTCCCTCGACGGCGAACACCTCCAGGACGTGGTGCTGGGGCTGCGGGTCAAGTCGCCGCTCACGGACCAGATGAGCGTCCTGCTGACCGTGTCGCAGAACAGGTTCCTGCTCAACTCGCTGCGCGGCGAGGGCTTCCTGAACATGCGGCTCACCCGTGACGAGACCAAGGCCGTGATCGGCATCGATCCCGTCCGCCAGGTCTTCGAGGAGTGCATCGCCGCCCGCCCCTGCGTCATGAGCCGCCACGAGGACAACGAGTTCGTCTGTCCCACCCACGGCACCCTCTTCCTGCCCGCCCTGCTGCGCGGCTCGCATCTGTGGAAGCGGATCCGGGAGGGCCTGAAGCTGTTCGGCGTGGCCGAGGACGACCTCAGCGCCATCACCTCGTTCCGGCTCGACATGGTGCAGCGCCCCAGGTTCACGGCACAGCTCACCCGCGCCACCGCGACGACCCCGGGAACGTACGGCTTCCTGCTGGGCGATGCCGCCAACGCCATCCACTTCTGGCCGGGGCGCGGTCTCAACAGCGGTCTCGCCTCCGCCGTGTCCCTCGCCCGCTCGCTCAGCCGCACCTGGCAGGGCCGGCCGTTGCGCGACGCCGACTTCATCCGGCACGAGGCGGCGATGTCCATGCTGCAGTACCGGCACAAGAGCCGCGCGTGGAACGCCATGGTCACCACCGACGAGCAGGGTGCCACCCGCGCCATCAAGGACATCATCGCCCGCAGCATGGAGCAGGACCAGGCGCCGCCCGTCGCGGTCCCGGCTCGGGCCACCGGCTCCGCCGAGGCCGAATCCAAGGCAGAACAGCCCGACCTGGGCGCGCTGCTCGAACGGATGCGCGCGATACGCGACCGGCTTGAGACCCGGCTTCCCGGCATGCCGAGCGACGAGGAACTGCGTGAACACCTCGCCACGCTCGCGCCGTCGACCCTGCGGACGCTCCAGGAGAGCGGTGCGTGGGACACCCTGATCGTCGGCGGCGAGGAGGCCGACATCGACCTCTTCTACCAGGCCGACGCTCCCATCTACGCCCCCCGCCCCGCGGACCCACGCTTGGCGGGTCCCGACTCCGGGCCCCAGGACGCGGTACCCAGCCACCAGCCCTGAGAGTTCGGTGAACGCCGTGCCCGGGTGACCGAGTTCAAGGAGCCCGGGTGATCGAGTTCAAGGAGAACGAGTACCGCTGAGGCTCCCCGCGGCGCCCGGATCCCTGCGGTTCAGCAGGGCGAGGAGCGGTGCCGCGGGCAGGGGACGCCGGGTGTGGCCGTACGGGCCCGTGGTCGTGGTGGCGGTGAGCAGCGAGTTGAGAACCGCTTCCTCCACGGCGTCGAGGACGGCGACGAAGAGCGGGTCCAGCCGGTCGTCGGGCACCACGGCGGGCCCGGCGGGCGTGCCCAGGGGAGAGGTGCCGAAGGCGAGGCCGTAGTCGCCGCTGCCGTGGCCGTACGCGGCTCCGGCCCTGGCGAGCCCGAAGACGGCGCGCCGGGCGAGACGGGTCAACTGGCGGGCGTCCAGCGGCGCGTCGGTGGCGACCACGATCATGCAGGAACCGGCCTCCCGGGTGGCTTCCGGGCCGTTGTCGGAGTAGGTGTTCGGGCCGACGTCCGGGTCCGTGGTGGGGACGCCGACGTCGGCCGGTGTGACGACACGGCCCGACACCCGCAGCGTGCCGCCGAAGTTGGCCTGGACGAGAACCCCGAGCGTCACCTCACGGCCGGCCAGCGGCACACGCCGTGACGAGGTGCCGATGCCGGCCTTGAACCCCAGCGCGGTCATCCCGGTGCCCGCCCCGACACTGCCCTCGGCGACCGGCCCGCCGCACGCGGTGTCGAGCGCGGCCCGGACGTGTTCCTCACGGACCGGACGCGAGCGGATGTCGGACAGCAGCCCGTCGTTGCATTCCCCCACGACCGGGTTCAGGCTCCGCGCGGACGCCCCCTCGGGCCGCTCCAGGACCCAGCCGACCAGGGCGTCCGCGACCCGGAAGGCGGACAGGGTCGAGGTGAGCAGCACCGGCGTCTCCAGCGCGCCCAGTTCGGCGAGCTGAGTGGTGCCGAGCAGTTTGCCGTAGCCGTTGCCCGCGAACACCCCGGCGGGCAGCGGGCTGCCGGGGCCCACCCCGTCCGGCACGATCGCGGTGACACCGCTGTGTACGAGCGGCGGCCGGACCAGCGTCGTGTGCCCGACGCGGACACCGGGCACATCGGTCAGGGCGTTGTGCGTTCCCGTGGGCAGGCCCCCGACGGAGAGACCCAGCTCATGGGCTCTGCGGGCGGCGGCGGGCGGGGGCGGTTCGGACAGTGACTCGCGCATGTCGGCACGCTATCGGGAGCCCGCGCCCCGGGTTTCGCGGACGGGGGTGCGTCCGAAAGACCCGGTGGTCCGGAATCAAGGGTGGGAAGCGCGCCCGACCCCACGGCGGGCACTGTCCGAGCCATGCCGACGAGAGACGATCACCGTGCTGAGAAACCTGCCCGAACCCCCGGACGACCTCGTCGGACGACACCGGGAACTGGCACATGTCGCCGACGCCCTGGACCGGCACCGCCTGGTCGTCCTCACCGGCGTGGGCGGCGTGGGCAAGAGCCGGCTCGCGCTGCACGCGGCGGAGCAGGTGATGAGCGCCGGCACCCGAGGAGTGGCCTGGGCCGACCTGTGGCCGCTGACCAACGCCCGCCTGCTGCTCGCCACGGTCGCCGACGCCCTCGACTTCGCCGATCACGCGACGGCCGAACCGCTGGACGCGCTGTGCGCATGGCTGGCGGGCAAGGAGGTCCTGCTGGTGCTGGACTCGTGCGAGCACCTCTCGGCGGCCTGCCGTGAACTGCTCGCCCGGCTCCTCGACGACTGCCCGGGAGTGACCGTGCTGGCCACCAGCCGGGAGCCGTTGGGGGTCGACGGCGAGCACCGCGTGATCGTGGAACCGCTGCCCCCGGCGTCCGACGCCGTGGAACTCTTCCGCCGTCGCGCGGCCGCGACCGGAACCGGCCCGATGGGCCCGGAGGACATCAGGATCGCCGCCCGCCTGTGCCGGAAACTGGAAGGGATCCCGCTCGCGCTGGAGCTGGCGGCCGGTCAGCTGGCCCACCGCACGCTCGGCGAGGTCGAGGAACGTCTGCGTTCACGCCTGGACCTCTCCGCGCGGAACCCGGGCCCCGGCCATTTCCGCCATCGGACGCTGCGCACCACGATCGGCTGGAGCCACGAGCTGTGCGAGCCCGCGGAGCGTCTGCTGTGGGCCAGGTTCTCGGTGTTCCGGGACGCCGTGGACGCCGACGCGGTGCGCGCGGTGTGCGCCGACGAAGCCCTGCGCGCCTCGGACGTCGAGCGGGCGCTGGCGGGGCTGGAGCGCAGGTCCGTGGTGTCCCGCGCGGAGGGCCGCTTCCGGATGCTCGACACCGTGCGCGAGTACGGCCGTATGTGGCTCGGGGAGCTGGGCGAGACCACGGTGCTGTCGGAGCGGCACGCGGCGTACTTCCTGCGCCGCACCCGGCGGGCCCACGCGGACTGGCTCGGCCCGACACAGATCGACGCGTACCGGTGGGTCTCCGCGGCCCACTCCGACCTGTGCGCCGCGCTAGACCACTTCCTCGCCACCCGGCCGCAGCAGGCGCTCGAAATGGCCGGGCTGCTGGGCTTCTTCTGGAGCTGCTGCGGTCATCTGCGGGAGGCCACCGGCTATCTGGAGGAGGCCCTGGCGCTGACGGAGGAGCCGGGGGCGGTGCGTACGCGGGCCCTGTGGTCCCTGGGCGTCGCCCGGGTGCTGTGCGGCGAACACGACGCGGCGCAGCGGCTCGCCCTCGCGTGCGAGCGGCAGGCCGCGGCGCAGGAGGAGGCCGAAGGCGCGCTGCACGCCGCCTATCTGCTGGGGCTGGTCCATCTGCTGCGGGGCCGGCCGATGGCCGCGCGGTTCGTGGTCGACGCGGCCCTGGGAAGCGCGGAAGGCGGGCCCTTCGCCTCCGAGGGCCGCGTGCTGTGCCGTCTGATCCGGGTCTTCGCCCTGACGGCCGGGGGACTGCGCGAGGAGGCCCGCCGCGAGGCCGGTGAGCTGCACCGGGGCTGCACCGTGCGCGGCGAGTGGTGGGCCCGGTCGTACGCCGACTACCAGTTGGCGCTGCTCTCGCTGTTCGAGGACCGTGCCGAGGACGCCGTCGGACACGCGGCCTCCATGCTCGACGGCAAGCGCCGCATCGGCGACAGCTTCGGCATCGCCCTCGGCCTGGACCTGCTCGCCTCGGCGCTCGCCGCACAGGGCGCCGGAGAGCACGCGGTCGCCGCGTACGGCGCCGGCGAGAACTACTGGGCCGCCGTCGGCCATCCGCAGCGCGGCACCCCGGAACTCGGGCCCGTACGGGAGCAGTACGAGTCGATGGCCAGATCCCTGCTGGGTGACTCCGCGTACGACAAGGCCCTGCTCGACTCGGTGCTCCGTGACCCCGAGTCGGTGCTCAAGGAGCTCCTGGAAAGAACCGGCTGAGGGACGCTTCGGCGAGCGGTTGCGCGGGGCGCCGCGGGTGGCTGTGCGACGACGGGCTACCGGCCGAGGTCCCGGGCCACCGCGCGGGCCGCGCGGGAGCCCGACGCCAGTGCTCCCTGCACCGATCCGGTGGCCCGGTGGTCCCCGCACACGTACCGTCCGGGTGCGACCCGGGCGGCACGGCTGAGAGGCTGCGGGGGCGCCATGACGGGCAGTGCGTCGGGCACGGTACGCACGGTCACCAGGTCCCAGCCGCCGGTGTCGACGCCGTACGCGTCGGCCAGTGCCTTCCGGACCTCCGGTTCGCGGCCCTCCCCGTCCTCACCGAGCACCGAGGTGGCGATCAGGGACATGCCCACGGGTGCGTAGGAGGGGACGACCTCGCTGAGGACACAGGAGTTCAGGAAACGCCTTCGGGTGTCGGTGAGAAGGGTGGGCTCGGCGAGCGGGGACCGTGTCGCGGCGTGGTAGTACGTCGTCACCACGCGGTACTCGGGCACGTCCAGCCCCGGCAGCAGACGGGCGGCCGGACCGGGGCCGGTGGCCACCACCACGGCGCGGGCCGGGAGTTCGGCGCCCGTGTCCAGTTCGACGCCGTTGTCCGTGAGCCGGGCGACCGGGGTGCCCAGACGGACGGTCGCCCGGGGGAGCGCCGCGGCGAGCGCGCGCGGCACCGCTCCGATGCCCTCGCCCGGCAGACACAGCGTGCCGCGCAGCATGCTGCGCCAGACGAGGTGGAAGACGCGCTCCGAGGTCTCCAGCTCGTCCTCCAGGAAGACGCCGGAGAGGAAGGGCCGGAAGAAGCGCTCCACGAACTCCTCGGAGAAACCGGCCGCAGCGAGCGCGGTCCGGGTGGTGCGCTCCTCGGCGCGTTCGCGTTTGAGCAGCCGGACGGGCGCGAACATGTCCCGGGCCGACAGGGCGCCCAGCGCGATGAGGTCGCGGGTGCCCGCGAGGTGTCCGGGACGCAGGTCGCGAAGGCTGCGGGACCTGGACGGCTCGGACGGCCTGTGCGGCCTGCGGGTCGGGTCGCTGAAGCGCAGCGGCCCGTCGTCGGTGTGCACGAGGACGCCCGGGGTGAAGGGCCTCAGCCGCAGTTCCCGCAGCGGCAGCCGACGGCGGACCTGCGGGTAGGCGGTGTTGAAGACCTGGAAGCCGCGATCGACGACGAAGCCCTCATGCCGGTCCGACCGCATGCGCCCGCCCACCTCGTCGGACGCCTCCAGCACTTTCACGTCGAGACCGACATCCACCAGATCGCGAGCGCAGGCCAGCCCGGCGAGGCCCCCGCCGACCACCAGGACATCCGGTCCACCGCGAGTAGCGGGCATGGGCACTCTCCCTGTTAGACATGCGACATACGAATGCGTTACGCGACATGTGGCGCTCGAAGTACGGACACGCGGCGAGCGGTGTGCGACGTGCCGCACGGGACCCGCCGACGTGACCGTCGCTGCCACCCCGACGCCGCCTACCCCCGGTACCCGCGTACACGGATTCCACAACCGATCTTCGCGTCGGGCTCACCGGCTCGGGCGAGGCAATCGCCCGTTTGGAACCAGTATGGGAAGGGGGCGGCCGCGGTAGGCATGGGGCGTGCAGACTTTTCTTCCGTACCCCGACTTCACGCGGTCCGCGGCCGTCCTGGACCAGGCACGCCTGGGCAAGCAGCGGGTCGAGGCCCTTCAGGTGCTTCGCGGCCTGACCGTGCCCGGCTACGGATGGCGGCACCATCCGGCGGTCCGTATGTGGATCGGCTACGAGGAGGCACTGGTCCGCTACGGCCTGGACGTGTGCGCCATGTGGGTGGCGGAGGGCCGCGCGGACACCTGCGCCACCACGCTCGCCACCGACTTCGCGTCGTTCCGACCCGGGGCCGCCGTACGTGTCCAGGAGCAGCTCGCCGACGACGGGGAGCTGCCGCCCTGGCTGGGGGACCCCGTTTTCCATCGCAGCCACCAGTCGGCGCTGGTGCGCAAGGCGCCGGAGGCGTATACGCCGTTCTTCCCGGACGTTCCCGACGACCTGCCCTACCTCTGGCCGGCCTCCGACCGGGTCGGCCCGTAGGGCCAGGTCACTTCGTAGGACGAGGTCACCCCGTAGGGAGCGGCCTCAGCGGTGCGCGTCGGCGCGCAGACCGTCGATGATCACGGTGAGCATCCGCCGGCTGCGTTCCGGGCAGGAAGGTCCGCAGTCGGCCCTCCAGAGGAAGGACCCCAGGAGCAGGACCTCTTCCGCTTCGGCGTCCGCTCGCACCTGCCGCGCCGCCTTCCCCGCGTTGAGCAGCAGGTCCAGGGCGGCGATGATCGGCGGGTGGAGCCGGCCGGCGCGGGTGGCGGCCTCCACCGCCAAGGACGTTCCGCCGGTGGGGCGACCGTCCGCGCCAAGGCGCTCGAACCAGAGACGGAGGGCTTCCACCGGCCCGTACTCGTCCAGCAGGAGCGGAGCGGCGGCGGCGAGCACTTCCAACTCCTCGCGGTAGACGGCCAGTAGCAGGGCCTCGCGGTCGGGGAAGTGCCGGTACATGGTTCCCTGGCCGACTCCGGCCGCCCTGGCGATCGCCTGGAGGCTTGCCGAGGGGTCGCCGGTGAAGGCGGCGTGCGCGGTCTCGATGATGCGGGCGCGGTTCTCCAGAGCGTCGGATCGCGGCGCGCGTCGAGGGGTTCGCATCATCCGATGCCTTCCGTTCCGGTCTGCGGCCTGCCTGCCTTCGGGCCGCCGACGCCGCCATTCTTATGCACTTGTTGGTCGTATGACAAGTTTCTTGTAGAGTCCGCTCCATGACCACCGCCCCCCGCACCCAGAAGCAACGCCGTGAAGAGGCCGAAGCCGCTCTGCTCACGGCTGCCGCCGAGTTGGTCGACGAGCAGGGAGTCCGCGCGCTGACGCTGGCCGGCGTGGGGGAGCGCGCCGGTTACAGCCGCGGGCTCGCGACCCACCACTTCGGGTCGAAGCAGGCGCTCGTCGAACGCCTGGCACGCTCGGCCCAGGCCGGATTCGTACCCGGACTGGAAGGCCTGCCGCCCGGACTGGACCGCCTCCTGCGGCTGATCGACGGATACATCGGCGGACTCGGCCGTATGGGTGTGCTGAACAGGGTCTTCCTCAAACTGTGGGCCGAGTCCGCGACCGCATCGGAACTGACTCAGCTCTTTCGTGAGCGCAACGAGGCGTTCCACGCGGACCTGTACGAGGATCTCGTCGCCGGGATCGCCGACGGCACGATTCACCCTGGCGTGGCACCCGACGAGACAGCGATCGCCGTCGTCGCGCAACTCCGCGGGATCGGCATGCAACGGCTGATCGACCCCAGCCGCGTCGACACGGAACGGCTACGGACGCATGTCACCGAACTCTGGCGCCGGGGACTGGCATCGGCACCGACACCGGTACGGGGACAGGACTGAACGACGGCGGGTCGCCGGGGGCGCCAAGCCCGTGTCACGAGGCATGGCGCCGTGAGCGGCTCGGGCTCGTCACTCGTCCTTGTCGCTGAACGCCTCGATGCGGCAGCGCTTCTCCAGTTCCGGCAGGTTGGGCACGTCGATCTCGCCCGCGGGCCAGCTGTAGCCCTCTCCGTCGGCCATCGGCTTCACCTTGACACCGGCCTTGTGCATGCAGGCGATCTCGGCCCGGAAGTCGTCCATGTAGTGCGGGTTCTTCGCGCGGTCCAGCTCGGGCGGACCGAGAGGCAGCTTGCTGATGCACGCCTTGGACGCCTTGGGAAAGGCGCGGTGGGACTGGTCGGGGACGTTCTTGCCGTCCTTGACGATGCTCTGCTGGGGCACACCGTGCTCATGGACGCAGGCCGACCAGACGTTGAACAGGCGGGTCTCCTCCTCTTCGCTCGTGTCCAGGCGAAGTTGGGGCCGTCCGGCCTCGGGGTCCTGGGCCTGCTTCTCCCGCGCTTTCGCGGACGATGCGGTCCCCGTCTCGATGACGGATGCCACGTCCGTGCCGGAGTCGGCGTCACCGCCGCACGCGGTGAGGGTGGCGAGCGCGAGCACCGCCGTGGCCGGTACGAGGAGGACCGGTACCCGCCGGATCCGGGGCCGTGGCCGGGTGTCGGGCTGGAAGCGGTGAGGATTCATGTCTCCTGGTTTCTCTGCGAGGGCAGGGGCAATGGAAGGGGGCCGGGAGCGGGGGCGAGGCATCGGAAGGGGGCCGGGAGCGGGGGTGAGCCGGGATCATGGGGTCCGTCCGGGCTTCATGCCGAGGCGAGTGCCTCGGTCGGGGACAGGCGTGCGGCGCGCAGGGAGGGGTACAGCCCGGCGATCACTCCCACCAGGACGGTCCCCGCGACGCCGCCGAACACCGCGGTCGGCGGGATGACCAGGGGCCAGTGCTGGTACGCGGCGTAGGCGACGGTGGTCAGGACGCCGAGCAGGGTGCCGGCCAGGCCGCCGAGCGTGGACAGGGCGACGGATTCGGTGAGGAACTGCAGCCGGATGTGGCCGCGAGTGGCGCCGAGGGCCCGCCGCAGACCGATCTCGCGCCGCCGTTCGAGCACCGAGACGACCATGGTGTTGGCCACGCCGACCCCGCCGACCACCAAGGCCACTCCGGCAAGGCCGAGGAAGAGGGCGGAGAAGGTGGTCTGGGTGTCGCGTTTCGCGGTGAGGGCGTCCGAGGGGCGGCTGACCATGATCACGCCCGGCAGGCCGGGATCGACCGTGTCGGGCAGCTACTCCTGCCCGAGGAGTCGGTGGACATGCCCCCTACGTCGCCCCCTCGGCGCTCCTGTACGTCAGCGACACCTCCGGCTCGGCCGCCGCGCCCTTCGACCTCTCGCCGGCCAACGCCCCGCGGACACTCGTCGTCACCGCGGTGGTCCTGCTGATCGCCGTGTTCGTCACCGTCGTGACCGGCATCCACCTGGTCCGCCCGTTGCGAGCCCTGACCAGGGCGGCGCAGGGCCGCGACGAACACCTGCCTCCGGTACCGGTCGCCCGGCACGACGAGATCGGCCGGCTCACGGCGGCGTTCAACGAACTCTCCGAGCACCGGGCACGCACCGAACAGCAACGCAAGGTCATGGTCAGCGACATCGCCCACGAGCTGCGCACTCCGCTGAGCACCATCCGCAGCGCCCTGGAGGCGACCCAGGACGGCGTCATCGAGGCGGACCAGCACCTGACGGACTCCCTCCTCGAAGAGGTCCTGCTGCTTCAGCACGTCATCGACGACCTGCAGGACCTCGCCGCCGCCGACGCGGGCACCTTGCGGCTGTACGCGGAACAGATCCTGGCCGAGGCCGTACTGCGGCACGTTGTGGCCGCCCACCGTGCCGCGGCGGAGAAGGCGGGGGTCACGCTGCTGGTCGACAGCGCGGGCCGACCGGACCTGTGGGCCGACCCGCTGCGGCTGCGTCAGATCGTCGGCAACCTCGTCTCCAACGCCGTCCGCCACACGCCGCCCGGCGGCCGGGTCACCATCCGGGCGAGCGGGGACGATGCCACGGCCGTCATCGAGGTGACCGACACCGGCGCCGGTATCGCGGAGGAGGACCTGCCTTACGTCTTCGAACGATTCTGGCGATCGGAGAAGTCCCGCAACCGCAGGACAGGCGGCAGCGGTCTGGGCCTGTCCATCGCCCGAAAACTCACCGAAGCGCATGGCGGCATGCTGTCGACTGGGAGCACGCCCGGACGCGGCGCGACCTTCACGATCACGCTTCCCCGGAGCGGACAGGAACCTCACTCGGCGGAAGAGGGCGCTGTATGAGCGCGGTGTGGGCGGCGACGTCGCCGGAATCGGGACTCTTCCATCCGGTCGAGAGACACTCAGAGGTGCAGGATCTGTCGGACCGCTTCGACGAACTGCGGACCCGTGGCCAGGGGTACATCGAGGTCCGGTCGCCGAACAGGGAGTTCCCGGTGCTGCTCCTGGCCTTCCGGGAGGAGCACGCGGTCGTCCACCTGATGAGCGACACCGAGCGGATGTCGCTGCTCGCAGGAGACGGCACCGTACCTTCGGATACCGAGGTCGAAGTCCCGATCATGGACGACCTCGCCGCGTTCACGGGCGACTTCGTCGTGGACATCGATCGGGCGTGGTCCCTGCTGCACGACTTCACGCAGACGCAGACGCAGACGCAGACGCAGACGCAGACGCAGATGCGGACGCGGACGTAGACGCTGACGCGGGCGGCGGACGGCCCTCGGCCGCCCGGGCCGTCATCCGGACCAGCGGTGCCATGATGCTCGCCATCGGCGGGTTCCCGTTGGCGGAACGCCTGGCCTGCCGAGGAACGCGCTCCGCTCCACCCGGCACGGACACGAAGGAGAACATGTACGTGGAAGACCAGGCGCAGCTGGAGCAGGCGAGCCCTTCGGTCCAGAAGCGGATCCAGGACAGTTTCGACCGGCAGGGATTGATGGGGCACCTCGGCGCACGCCTCGCCCATATCGGCCCCGGCCGCGTGCACATCGTGCTCCCGGCCCGCCCCGAGGTGACCCAGCAGCACGGCTACGTTCACGCCGGCGCCACCAGTGCCATCGCGGACAGCGCCGGCGGCTACGCGGCGCTCACCCTGTTCGACGAGGACTCGGACGTCGTCACCGTCGAGTACAAGATCAACCTCATCGCGCCCGCGACGGGCGACCACCTGCAGGCGGTCGGCACCGTGCTGAAGTCCGGACGCACCCTGACCGTCTGCCAGTTCGAGGTGTACGGCGTCCACGGCGACGGTGTCCGGAAGCTGGTCGCCAACGGCCAGCAGACCCTGATCCGCATGAACCGGCCCACCGAGTGAGCCCATCACCGGCTTCCCGCCGCGTGGCAGCGCCCGCCGAAGCCGCCACTGCCACCCTCATGTGATCCCCGGCTGCACCGGACTCACCCGCTACGTGCCTTCAGGCGGCTCCGCGGCGCAGTTCCGCATCGACGCACCGCTGTTCCCACCGGTACCGGCGCGGACGGGCCGGTGCGGTACCCCCGCCGGTCAGCTGATCGGTGGCGGCAGGGGGACCCGCGCGGCGAGGAACTTCGGGGCCATCTCGCGGTAGCTGTCGGTGATGAGCTCGGCAAGCTCGGTCCAGTCGGTGTGGTCACCCAGAACGGCGACGACGACGTTGTGACCCCAGTCGGCACGGAAGAACGGGAACCCACCGGCGGTCAGGCCGAGCAGGTCGTCGACGGGCGCCCGAAAGGTCATCACGACCGGCTCCTGATCCGCGGGTACGTACGAGGCGTAGACCGGGTGGCGATCCACGTCCGGCGCGTAGACATGGGCGAACGTCCGCGTACGAATACGCCATCGCACCCCGATCCAGGCCGATTCCTCGTACGACTCGGGCAGCTGCCGACAGATCGACCGCAACCGGTTCAGGGTCTCCGGCGGCACATCTCCAGGGCTGGACATGGGCCGACACTAGCGACTGCCATCGAATTCCGCAGGACACGGCTGGGCGGGGAAGCCCGCGTGGCAGCGCGGAAACTGGCGCTTCAGGTGTCGGTTCCCAACGCCCGCCGTGCGGCGACCTGGAACGCGACCTCCAGAGGCTTCTTGGCCTCGAACCCAGCCATGAATTGCCGGTCGTACTCCGCTAGATGGCCAGTACCCTGCTGGATCGCGGCTCGAATCCAGGTGCCGGTCACCAGCTCCCACTGCCGCAGAGCTTCTCGCAGATCCTCAGCGGCCGCAGCCGCAGTGTGCGGGCCGGCCATCGTGACCGCCGCTGCCGCGGCACTGAACTCAGTCCAGGCGTCGTGCACGTCGGAGCGGGCGCTCTCCCAGTCCTCGACACCGCCTGCACCGTGAAGCAGATCGGACGCCTTCCAGACGGCATTGGAAAGCTGCTTCGCGCAGGCGGCGAAGCCTGTATAGGTCTCGCGGCGCACATCCGCTAGCCAACGCTTCTCCTCTGCGCGATGCTGAGCGTCGAGACTCCGGAGCTGCGTGCTGAGGGTGAGCAGTCCGCCGCCCACACCGCCGGCAGCACCGATCGCTGCGCCAAGTATCGCTGCGACGCCGGCGTCCACTTGGCGCGCCCCTTTCGTTGGTTTCCGAACGTTCTACCCCAACGAGTCCTTGCCCAGGCGGACAGGCATCTCGACGTGTCGATGTGTCACCCGGTACGCCATCCGCCCGACGTGACCACGCCCCGCCGAGACCGGCGCGACAGCAGTGGCGACGTACGGCAAAGGCTGGGCGCACGTCGCGGGTCGCGGAGCGCGGGTCATGGAGCTCAGGGGGACCCGCGGTTCGTGGACGAATCCCGCCGTGCGGGCGGCGGGGGTGGCGCCGTCCTTTCCACGGGCGCGGCAGCGGTTGCGGTCCGCTTCGGCTCGTCCGGTGTTGAGGCCCGCAGGCCGCCGAGCGTCAGGAGCGTCATCACCACCGCGGCTCCCGCCGCCACACCGAAACCGCCGTGCGCACCGCCCGTGTCCACCACCCGACCCGCGATCGCCGCGGCGCCTGCTGTTCCTGCCGCGCTTGCGGAGTTGCCCCAGGTGAACGCCTGGGTGAGGACGGCGCGGGGGACCGACGACTCGGTGAGGACGGAGGAGAGGATCAGCAGGACCGGCACGGCGAGACCGGTCGACGCGAGGGTGGCGCCGACCGCGAGAGGTGCGTCGATGAAGGTCAGCGGAAGGCTCGCGAGCATGAGGCAGGCGGTGGCCGCCGCCTGGCGGCGCCGGGGTGAACCGCCGTGGCGCCAGGCTCCGTACGCCCAACCACCTACCAGGTTGGTGCAGTTGGAGGCGATGTAGAGCAGTGCTGCCATGTCCGGAGTGCCACGTCCGACGGCGTAAGCGGCGACGGACACCTGCGTCGCACCGAAGAACACGCCCAGCGCGAGGCCGAGAGCGGCCTGCCGCAGGAACGCGGAACGGAGCAGGGCGCGTCCGGCGTGCAGGCGTTCGGCGTGGCCGGTCAGGGGCGGCACGGTGCGGCGCTGAATGGCGAGGGCAAGCCCGCCGCCGACGACGAGCGCGGCGGCGAGCAGCACCCCGGCGCCCGGGTGGCCCGCCGCACCGAGAGCGCTCATCAGGGCCGGACCGGCCAGGTACGACATGCCGTTGGCGAGGGCCTCCAGGGCGAACGCCGTGGGCAGCGCGGCGGCCCGTTCGCCGGACAGCAGTGCCGACCAGCGGGCGGCGGACAGGGCGCTGAGCTGGGGGAGTGTTGCCCCGACGAGCACTCCGGCGACGAGGTCCGGAACCGCGTCGGCGAGCAGCAGCGCCACAGCCCCGGCGTGTGCGCCCAGCGCGCAGGGAAGCACCCGCGTCTGCCCGAACCGGTCCACAAGCCGCCCGATCTGTGGCCCGGCGACGGCATCCGCGACAGCGAACCCGCCGGTGACGAGACCCGCGGCGCCGTACGACCCGGTGCGGGCGTGCACCAGCCAGACGATACCGATCCCCGTCATGGCGATGCCCAGACGCCCGACAGCCGCGGGCAGGAAGAAGGCCGCAGCACCGGAAGTGCGCAGCAGAGTACGGTAGTTCGCCGAAGCCGAAGGCACGACGCATCCCTTTCGCCGCCCGGCGGGACGCGCCACACGGGGTCGCCGGCGTCCGGAACACCGACCCATGGCTGCGCCTGAAGCCGTCCAATGGTGGCGTGGAGCGGGGACGCGCACCCCACGCCGACTCCGTCACCGGGCAGATGTCATGCGGTAGTTGCTGACTTCGTTCGATCGTAGAGGAAGGGCGTACGGAAGCGAACAACTTCGTGACCGACGCGGAGGTGGACGCCGAGCCGGGGGCAAGCCGGCGGTAAGCCGAGGGGCGGGGCCGCACGGCCGAAACTCTCGGGCCCCCTCACCGGTTTCGTGCGAAGATCTACGGGCCCTGTCGGGCTCCACCCCACCGCAGCGACGATTCCTCGGAGAGCCCATGCGCCGTGCCCGCTTCTTCTCGGCCGCCGTCCTCCTGCTCTGCACGGCATGTTCCGGCGGTTTGGACGGTGACTCGGGGGAGAGCGCGAAGAAGGCCGTGGACCACGGGGCGGCCGTGCGCGCCGCGATAGAGAGGACGAGCGCGGACAGCGTCCGCGTGGACGAGAAGATCGAGATGCGGTCCACCGACAGCCCCACCACGTACGCGTTCACGATCGAGGGCGCCTTCGACCTGGCGGGTGACAGGGGCCGGCTCACGGTGGACCTGACGGGCAGCGGCATGGACCCCGTCGAGGAGCGCTTCGTCGGCGACACCGTCTATGTGAAGGGCATGCGGGCGGTCGGCGAGGGCAAGTGGGCCTCGGTCGTCCGGAGCGAGGCCCTGACCCGCTATTTCCTGCGGGCGCCGCTGAACGACCCGGAGCACCTGCTCCGCCAGATGAAGGCGATGCGGCAGGTGTCGAAGGAGGGCAAGGAGCAGGTGAACGACGCCCCTGCGGTGCACTACCGGGGCACGATCGACCATGCCACCGCGACGCTCCGGATGACGACGAAGACGAAGCAGGCGCTGGACGGCGTGCGCGAGGAACTGGGCGACGACGTGCCCGTCTACGCGGACGTGTGGGTCGACGGGAAGGGACGCGCCGTCCAGGCCCGACTGTCCTACTTCGGCGGTATGAAGGCCGAGACGACGATGACACTGTCGGACTTCGGCACGCCGGTGGAGGCCGAGGCCCCGTCGGCAGAGCTGGTCGTCCCCGGGACCATGGGCGACGACGTCCTGCTGGCCTGAACGGGGCGGGCCCTGGAGCGGGCCCCTGGGAGGCAAGCAGCCCGAAGAGGGGACGGCCGGCCCGAAGAAGGGGCGGCTGTCCCGAAGAGGGCTCGGCGACGGGGACGCCACCAGCGACAGACCCGATGTTCCTGGCTCAGGTGCACAGCAGTGAAGCGCGGATCCGAGCGATGGCCCGCAGCGCCTCGTCACGGTTCCTGGCTTGCTGTATCCATGCGGGCAGGCGGGCCACCACGGTCATCCTTCGGCCGTGGTCGTACCAGGGGATCTCCTCACGCAGCGGCGCCTGCACGAATCGTCCGATCAGGTCCAGGTGTTCCAAGTCGTGGGCCCACACCCACCCGTGCCCCATGAACCGAGGACTCCTACGGGTTGGATCTCAAGCCGAGTCATTGCCGAAGCGCGCCAGGCAGTGCCAGACCTTCTTGAGGTCCTGGAGGGCGTATCGGCCCGTGCGGGCGGCGTCTCCGATGATTCTGGGGTCGAGCCGGCCGTCCACGGCGATCTCGACTCCCAAGTCGACGTATTCCTGTCCGCGGTAGGTCGGGTGGCGTCGCAGTTCATCCACGTTCAGCCGAAAACCTGGATGCCATTCGATCGGGCATGACAGGCGGCGAGCGTCGGACTCGACCTCCGTGCCGCGATAGCTGGGATCCAACACCAGTGCCTCTAAATCGAGTTCGAACCTGACAGGCCCGTGAATCTGTGCCTCGATGTGACGGTCCAAGGCGTCCACATCATCCGCCTCGGCCATCTCGACGAGCGAGCAGCGGTCGGCGACACCGAAGGAAGAAGGCTCGGCGGAACTGTCGGGGTAGCAGAACGTAGCGCGCGTACCGGCCCCGTGGCTGAGTCTGAAGTACGAGGAGCCGAACCGCGGTGCGCCACCGAAGGGATCACGACGGTAGTTCAACGCGCCGTACACAGGGCGCTGTTCAGCAGCCGCGCCGTCGTACGCGCCGGCGAAGATGCGACTCTCCCAGCGCCACCGGTCCCCACCAGGATGAGCGGTCAGGCCACCGTTGCTCGTGCCCGTCGCGAACTGCGACCGGTAGACACCGTCTTTCGCCATCTGGACCAGGATGGGGCGGCTCCCCGCGACACGATCGGGATGGAAGTGCATCGTCACCCGCAGGTCAGGAGCGAGCGGCCCTCCCCTGGGCGAAGCGGCGACATGCCGCAGGGCCCTCTCCTGAAGCGACACGGCCAAGTCAGCTTCCATACGCAGAGTGTGCCCGGACGGCAGGCGCAACCGCACCTCGGTTTGTCCGATGGTCACGTCCGCCCGGTCACTCGAATCAGCAGCACCGCGGATCGATACAGCTAGTCGGCAGCCGCCGCTGCTGGTGCCGCCGCCGTGTCGACGGGCCCGGAAGCCTTCGGGGTCGCGGCAGCAGGCGGCGTGCGGTAGGCGCGAAGCGGGGCGTTGGTCGCGGCCACGGCGGCGATCGCCAGCATGGCGGACAGTCCGCCGAAGACCAGGGAGAAGGAGGCGGAGGTCGCCGAAGCCAGCAGGCCACCACGGAAGTTGCCGAGTTCGGGGCCCGCGACACCGATGACGTGTTCCACCGAGGAGACCCGTCCCCGGTACGCGTCCGGGGTCTCCATCTGGACCAGGGCACTGCGGGTGACGACGGACACGGTGTCGGCGGCGCCCGCCACGGCCAGGCAGGCGAGCGCCGTCCACAACGGCCCCGCCAGACCGAAACAGGCCAGCGCCAGACTCCAGACACCGGCCGCGGACAGCTGTACGAGACCGCCGCGACGCCGGCGCGTGACTGTTCCGGAGAGTAGACCGGCCGTGATCCCGCCGACCGCGACGGCGGAGAGGAACAGCCCGAGGGTCTGCGGATTTCCCCCGAAGCGGACCTCGTTGACGAGCGGGAAGAGCGCGATGGGCATGGCGAGCAGTGTTGCGGACAGGTCGGTGGCCATCGAACCCCACAGCGTCGGACGGCGCAGGAGGATCCGCCAACCGCCGCGCTCCGGCCGTCGTCTGCCGCCTGCCATGGCGCTTTCGGGCCGCATGGCGGGCAGGCGGATCACCGCGAGCATCGAGACCGCCACGGCCGCTGCCTGGGTCGCGTACGCGGCAGGGAAATCCCAGCGGGCGATGATCAGCCCGGCCACGGCGGGACCTGTCAGCATCGCCGCCTGGAAGGAGACGTTGGTCAGCGCGAGCCCGGCCGCGACCTGGTCCCCCGGCAACAGCCGGACGGGGAAGGTGCGCCGGGCGGGAGCGCCCAGAGCGCTGAAACTCGTCCCCACGGCGACGAGAACGAGCAGGAGCAGCACGTCGCGGTTGTGCGCCAGGGCCTGGGCGCACAGCCCCGCGGCGGCCAGCAGTTGGCCGGCGGTGGTGGCCCGCACCAGCGCACGGCGGTCGACGGTGTCGGCCAATGTGCCGCCGAGCAGCCCGAAGAGCACCATCGGCAGGCCGGTGGCGAGCCCGATGGCACCGGTGCCCACCGGGCTGCCGGTCAGGTCCCAGACCTGGGCCAGTACCGCCATGTTGGCTATCTGGCTGCCGAGTTGAGAGACCGAGGTGCCGATCCACAGGCCGCGGAACGACCTACTGCCACGCAGCGGGCGGATGTCGAGGAACCGGACGCGGAGGCGCCCTTTCATCGCGGTGGCTCGACGAGGTGGTGGAGGATCCGCTGCCGCATCGACCGGCGTTCCAGCGCCCGCCGCACCTCCTCGACCACGGCGGTCATCGCGTACGGGACCTCACCGTCCAGCTCGGCGACCGTCTCATGGGTGGCGCGCCACTCCGCCTCCAGGAACGGCACCAGCGACCTGCCGCGCTCGGTCAGCTCGATCCGCCGGGTGCGGGCGTCGGGCCCCGGCTCGGAGGTGACCAGGTCCTCCTTGCGCATGGCGGCGACGGTCTGGCTGATCGCGGAGTGCGAGCGGTCCAGGGATTTCGCAAGCTCGCGAATGGTCAGGGGTCCGGTGTGGGCGAGCCGGATCAGCGGATAGGCGAACCGAGGCCGCACCCCCTCGATGCCCCGCTCGACGTAGACCTGCTCGATCTCGGCGTCCATGGCTGCCAGAAGCGCGTGCAGGGAGTGCCAGGGATCGGGTACGGCGGTGGGATCTGAAGATGTCACAGCGCTAATATAACAGCGCTGTGATACTTGAAGCACATGATCAGACGCTTGGTGGTTTCCCGGGAAGGGGGGCCGCGTCGGGGCTGCTCGTGCTGTTGCCGGCGTGCCCCCGCGAGCGGTGGACGGTTGGGTGATCACCGCCGGCCAGGTGGTCGACTGAGCCGAGGAAGTCGCGGAACGCCTGGCCGGTGCGGGCGGTGTCACCGGTGGCGTCCAGGTCCATGAGGAGGCCACGGATGACGGCGAGAACGAGCGTCGCGAGATCCGGCCGGCCGATGCTGCGCAGGCCGTCCTCGAGCGGCTTGAGCCAGTCGGTTGTCGCGGTGCGCCGGAAGTCGGGCCACAACTGCTGCTCCGCACTCTCGCGCAGCCGGCCGAACATCCGCAGGTACGGCTGCCCGTCCGGGCCGGTGATGGAGGTCCAGGCGCGGCTCAGGGTGGCCGTGTACAACTCGTCGGGTCGCGCCCGCAGGAGGTCGCCGAAGGTGTCGAGCTGACGTTGCCGCGCGCGCCCGAGGACGGCCCGCAGGAGGTCGTCGCGGGTGCCGAAGTGATAGATCAGCATGCGGGCTGAGGTACCGGTGGCGGTGGCCAGCGGTTCGAGCCGGTCGGGGAGGCCGTGTGCCAGGGCGTGATCGGCGCAGGCGTCGAGCAGCCTCTCCTTGATGTGTGGTTGTGGCCGTCTGCCCATCGCCCTACTTTTTCACGTAACAGCCATTACGTCTATCGTCGACAGGGAGGCAGTCGAGGCCGACGTGGAGGTGGCGATGAGAGTTGTGTTCGTGCACGGGGCATGCGTGCGGGACGGGGCGTGGTGGTGGCACCGCACCGCTGAACTGTTGGAGGAGCGGGGTGTGTCGAGCGTGGCCCCGGCGCTGCCGAGCTGCGGCGAGGCGGGCCTGCCCGGCGGCGCCGGCGGTCCGGGGCTGCCCGAGGACGTCGCCGCGGTGCGGGAGGTGCTGCAGGCCGGGGACGAGCCGACCGTCGTGGTCGCCCACAGCTACGGCGGCATCGTCACCGCGGAAGCCGCCGCGGGAATCGACTCGGTACGCCACCTGCTGCTGGTCTCCAGCTACCTGCCCGAGGTCGGGCAGAGCCTGTCGGAGTTCGGGGACGGCGGTCCCGCCCCGTTCCTCGACGTGGACCCCGCCGCCGGTACCTTCGGGGTCCGGCCCGAGCTGCTCGTAACCACGTTCCTGCAGGACTGCGATCCCGGGGTGCAGGCACATGCGGCGGACCATCTCGCCCGGCAGAGCGTGCGGGTGACCGGGCAGCCGGTCGGGGCGGCCGCATGGCAGAAGGTGCCCTCGACGTACCTCGTGTGCGCCCAGGACCGTGGCACCCCGGCGCGCCTGCAACGCGAGTTCGCCCGCCGGGCCGGCAGCGTCGTCGAACTCGACGCCGGTCACCACCCGTTCCTGTCCCGGCCCGCTGCGGTCCGGGACCTGTTGCTGAGTCTGTGACGGCAGCCGCGGACGAACCGGACGGCGGTGTCCGCGGCCCGGCCGGGCTCCACCGCTCGGGCATGACGCGATGGATTCGGAAGAGTGTGAAGCCGCTGTCGTCGTTCGCGGTACCCCACACCAAGGTGGCAGCGTGACCGTCATGGTCACGCTGCCACCGACGCTCTCCCGATCCCGATCGAGAGGCGAGAGACGCGAGGCGCCACGCGCGAGTTACGAACGAACGGGTGCTACTTGAGCGTGATCGCGTAGACCTGCACCCGAGGATCGTTCTGCAGGCCGACAGACCGCACCGTCTTCGACGAGTCCAGGTCCGCCGAGGAACCGAACAGACGCACCGGTGGGCCGTCCACGCCCTGCCCGCGCTTGATCCGGTGCGGCATCTCCAGCGCCACGGTGCTGCCCTGCGGTGTCGATCCCGCCCAGTCGCCCACGGTGACCGGCACTTCGGCGGTGGTCCCGTCGGTGTAGCGGACGGTGAGCATGGTCGTCACCGGGCCGTGGTGCGACGCGGCGACGAGACGCAGCGCGCCGTACGACCCGGCCGGGAGCAGCATGGCCTGACCGCGCGCCTCGACGAAGTTCGCCGCCGTCCCGGACGGATCGGGAGCGTCGTAGGTCACGCCGTCCCAGACGACCGGACCCGCCGCGGGCAGCAGATCACCGTCGTAGCTCCACCCGCCTCCGTCGAAGTCGCCCGCGTCGGAGGCCGCGACGGTCGCGGTTCCGTCGTGGTTCGCCTCCTTGCCGAGCTCGACGGCACACTGCTCCTCGGTGTCCGCCGCGCAGCGGGCCGCGGCGCGCACCTCGATGGTCGCGACGCGTTCCACGCTCTTCACGCCCTTCGCGGTCGCCGTGATCCGCACGGTGTACGAACCCGGCGCGGTCCCGGCAGGCACGTTCACGTCCACCGCCGCGGTCCGCTGGACCGGAAGCCGGTGGGACGCGAGGGAGAAGGGCTCGGAGGTCTTCGCGGTCCAGCCGCTGGGAGCCTTCGCGCCGACGGTCACTCGCAGTGTGCCGGGGGACTGGCCCAGCACGTCCAGCTTGAGACGGACACTCTGCGCGCTGTCAGCCGTGGGCAGGACGTCGGAGCTGGTGCGGAGCGACGCGTCGAGGTGCCGGCGGGAATCGGCCGCCGCGCGGTTCACGGACGGCGGCTCGGCGCCCTTGCCCGTACCCCATGCCGACGGCTTGTCGCCCATCTCGAAGGAGAGGTTCCCTCCCTTGGCGACCGCGTCCCAGTCCAGCCAGGTCGCGCTCAGGTTCTTCCCGCCGAACTTCGCCCGCTTCACATAGCGTTGGGTGTCGCTCGTGCCCGGAGCCTTGACGGTCAGGGTGCCGCCCTGCTTCTTCCCGTACGCGCCGATGCGAATGACCGCCGACGGGAACTGCGGGCTGGAGACGGCGAGGAAGTCGCCGCCGTTCGTCGTCGGGTAGATGCCCAGGGACGAGAAGACGTACCAGGCCGACATGGTGCCCAGGTCGTCGTTACCGGTCATACCGTCGGGCCCGTCCGTGAAGAGCGTCATCGCGGCACGGACCACGGTGGCGGTCTTGGCGGGTGCGCCGGCCCACAAGTACATGTACGGGGAGTGCAGATCGGGCTCGTTGTTCGGGTTGTAGGTCGGCTTCCCGTAGTAGTCGTACGGTGCCGAGATCCAGTCCTCGCGGGCGGTCTTGGCGGGGTCGGCGAGGAGCTTGTCGTAGGCGAAGAAGGAGTCGAGCCGCTTCTCGGTCTCCCGCTTGCCGCCCATCAGGGAGACGAGCCCGGCCGGGTCCTGCGGGACCAGCCACTGGTACTGGTAGGCGCCGCCCTCATGGAACTGGTGGCCCGCCTCGACGGGATCGTACGGAGTCAGCCAGGTGCCGTCGGTCGTGCGCGGCCGGAACTGCTTGATGGAGGAGTCCCACAGGTTCCGGTACCACTGGCCGCGTGCCGCGAACACGCGGGCGTCCGCGGTGTGCCCAAGTCCCTTGGCCATCAGTGCCAGTGACGCGTCGGCCGCCGCGTACTCCATGGTCGCCGAAGCGGGATGACGGCAGTCGTTGTCGCCGCCCTTGTCCGGGCAGTCCTTCCCCGGTTCCAGCCCGCTGGGTATGTAACCGCGCTTCTGGTACTCGTCGACTCCCGCACGGCCGTTGTAGGGGGAGTCGTCCGGCGGCGTACTGAGGGCGTTCTTCCTGAGAAGTGCGTACGCTTCCTTCTCGTGGCCGGCCAGCAGGCCCTTGGACCATGCCTCGACGAGGAAGGGGGTCACCGGGTCGCCGGTCATAATGTTGGTCTCGCTGTTGGCGAGCGACCAGCGGGGCAGCCAGCCGCCGTCCCGTCCGATCGCGACGACCGACAACGCGACGTCACGGGCGACCTTCGGCTGCAGCATCTGGAGCAGCTGATTCTGGGGCCGGTGGGTGTCCCACAGTGACAGGTTCTGATACGGCGTGAACCCCGAGGCGACATGGGTCTTTCCGTCGAAGCCCGCGTAGCGGCCGTCGACGTCTCCGGCGAGGTTCGGGTGCAACTGCGCGTGATAGAGGGCCGAGTAGAAGGCGCGCCGCCGTTCGGTCGACCCACCGTCGATCTTGACGGCGGCGAGCTGCTGCTCCCAGGTCGTATGCGCCGCCGCGCGAGTGGCGTCGAAGTCGTACGAGTCGTCCGTCTCCGCCTTCAGGTTCTGCCGGGCGCCCTCGGCACCCGTGTAGGAGAGTCCCACCTTGACGACGACGTCACGATCGGTGCCGGCGTCGAAGGTCACCCAGCCGCCGTTCCCGCCCTCGCCGGCCGCGTCCCGCTCACCGGGGGTGGGAGTGCTGCCGCGCCAGGTGCCGTGCGAGGTGAACGGCCTGTCGAAGGTCGCCGTGAAGTAGATGGTGTGCTTGTCCTTGCCCGCACAGAAGTTGCCGGCCTCGACACGGCCCTCGACCGTCCGGTCGCCGACGACGTGTACCTCCGAGCCGAACACCTTCTGGTTGGCCCTGCCCGTGTTGAACAGGACGTTGGCGCGGTCGGTCGAGGGGAAGGTGTAGCGCTGCCATCCCGTGCGGGGGGTGGCGGTCAGCTCGGCGTCGATGCCGTACGTCTTCAACCCGACGCGGTAGTAGCCGGGTTCGGCGTCCTCGTCGTCGTGCGAGTAGGTCGAGCGGTAGGCATCGGGGTCGACGTTGTCGACCGCTCCGGTCGTCGGCATGATCGGCAGCTCGCCCATGACGGAGCAGCCGACGCCGGAGAGGTGGGTCTGGCTGAAGCCGAGGATCTTGTCCTGCTGGTAGTCGTAGCCGCCCTGGCCACCGGTGTCCGGACTGACCTGGACCATGCCGAAGGGGGCACTCGCGCCGGGAAAGGTGTTGCCGAAGTTCTGCGTGCCGATGAACGGGTTGACCAGGGAGGTGAGTTGGGGAGCGGCGGCGGGGCCCTGGGCGATGGCCGGAACCGGGACCAGGGCACCGCCGGCGACGAGCAGTGCGGCGAGGACGGTCGATGCGCGGTTACGCAATCGGTGGAGGGGTCTGTGCATGGAAGCGGTCTCCTGTTCCTCATCCGTCATGTGCGGGACGACATGAGAGGTGATTTCCGAGTGGCGGGCGGAGTGGCCACGTTCGATCGGTCACACGGGCGGGGCTCGGGCAGTTGAGGTCTGGCTGACGGGCCTGTGCGCAGGTGGTCGCCGTGTTCGCCGGGCATACGGCTCCTCCACGGCCCAGGCGAGCGAGACGGGTTCGCAGACGCCCGGCCGCGCACGCCTCCGCGTCGCCGGTGACAGCCCGTCGACGAAGACGTCGTCCGTGGGCGACCGGGCGAGGCGCTCGGGCGTCTACGTGTCTCATGCACGGGAGGGAGGCGGTGTGCAGGTCATCGCGGTGAGCCCCCTTCGCAGCGCAATCAGCGGCACCTGGCTGGATGGAAGCGGACTAGATCACGCGTCTGACATCGTTGTCAAGACTTCTGACACCGACCGGGAGGATGCCCGTCCCCGACGCGTCGATCTCCAGACTTGAGTCTTCGGCATCAGCCGCTGGTGGCAGCTGGGAGCTGCGGCCAGTGCCGTGCCCACGGTGATCACCGGGCCGGGTGTGACGGCTGGGCGTCGGCAGCGGTGGATGTCGTGCAGCTCGGCTGAAGGGCGTGCCGTGGTCTGTCGGTTGCCCGGTCTAGGGTCGCCCGCATGGCTGAGCCCTCCTTTCTGACCGCCGTCCGCGAGTCGTACGACACGGTCGCCGCCGATTACCTCGAACGCGTCCCGCATCCAGCCGAGTTGGACCCTTTGTCACGCGCGATGCTGGCGGGATTCGCCGAACTGGTGCGGACGGCCGGTCTGGGGGCGGTCGCGGACCTGGGGTGCGGCCCCGGCCGCGTGACGGCGCACCTGGCAGGGCTGGGCGTGTCCGTCCTCGGCGTCGATCTGTCGCCGAAGATGGTCGGGCTGGCCCGGCACGCCTATCCGGACCTGCGGTTCACCGAGGGCTCGATGACCGCGCTGGAGATGAGGGACGACGAGCTCGGCGGCATCCTGGCCTGGTACTCCACCCACCACACGCCCCCGCGGTGGCTACCGGACGTGTTCGCCGAATTCCACCGGACGCTCGCGCCCGGCGGCTACCTGCTCTGGGGAGACTACGTCGGCGATGAGCGGCTCCGGCCGACCCACAGCTATGGCCGTCCGGTGTCCTACGAGTCGTACCTCCTGCCCCTGGCCCGCATGGTCGACCTGCTGGAGCAGGCCGGACTCGTCGTCACCGCGAGACTGCAACAGGAGCCCGGCGTACGCGTGAACAGACCGCACGCCTGCCTCCTGGCCCGCAAGCCCGAAACGCCCTGACGGGGTGCGTTCCAGGGTTCCCGGGTGAGGCTGCTCAGCTGGGCCGCCGACGATCACAGGGTGGGCGGTCGGATCGCTGAGTTGGGAGCCGCGCCCCCGGCGGACGCCGGTTCGCCCAGGGCGCGATCGTCGGGAACGGTGCGGGGCGGGCGTGTTCGTCGTCGGCGAAGACGGTCGTGGGTCCCGGCCGCTGTCGCCAGGGTGGGGCCATGACTACGACACCGGATGGACGGCCCGTCCCGCCCGCGCATGCCGACGAGCGCACCATGTTGGAAGCCTGGCTGGACTTTCACCGCGCGACTCTCGTGCTGAAGTGTTCGGGTGTGAAGGACGAGCAGTTACGACTTGCCGCGGCGCCACCCTCGTCGATAACACTGCTCGGTCTCGTTCAGCACATGGCTGAAGTGGAGCGAAACTGGTTCCAGAGGGTATTCGCAGGTCAGGACGTGGCACCGGTCTTCGGCGAGAACAATCCCGACGGCTTTGCCCTGGATTCGGACCGCGGACTCGACGAGGCGACGGCTGCCTGGCAGGCGGAGGTCGCGCGCGGCCGTGAGGTGATCGCTGACGCGTCGTTGGATGACTCGGGACACCTGTCTGAAGAGGATGCGGGTCACGTCGGCGGCGATCAGGGAATCTCACTGCGCTGGATCATGGTGCATATGATCGAGGAGTACGCACGTCACAACGGCCACGCCGATCTCGTCCGCGAACAGATCGACGGAGTTACCGGCACTTGAGACGGACTTGCGCGGCTGGGAGGTGCCCCGCGAACGGCCACATCTCCTTCTTGCGGGGCATGCCCGTGGTCTGCCTCTGCCCGGCACGACGGGCTGAGGTCCCCTCCGGGCAGCCGAAGCTGTCCGGAGGGGGTGATCAGAGGCGGCAGCTGATTTCGAGGCCGTCCTCGACGGGGAACGTGACGCTGTGGTAGCCGTTGGCGGTGTCGCGGACGTGGTCGAGGTAGGGGCCGAGGTCCGGGAGGTCCACGTCGTCGGCGACGACAAGGGTGCCGGGTGCGATGTGCGGCTCAAGGAGCCGCAGGACGGGCAGGCAGAGATCCTTCCACCCGTCCAGGAACAAGAAGCCGACCGGCTGCCGGATCTCGGCGAGCGTCTCCAGGGCGTTGCCCTCCCACACGCTGATCACGTCGTCGAGGCCGGTGGCCGCGAAGGTCTCGCGGGCGGCGGCCGCCTTGGTCCGGCTCATCTCCGTGGTGATGACCTGGCCCGCGCCGTTGTCGCGCACGGCGGCGGCCAGGTGCAGGGTGGAGATGCCGTACGACGTGCCGAACTCGACGACATTGGTCGGCCTGGTGGCGCGGACGAGGTTGTAGAGGAGTCTGCCGCCGTCGGCGGAGACCGGCATGTAGATCTCCTGCGCCGCGTCGGCGAGTTGCTGAGCCGTCAGTGACTCCCGGTGGGAGGGCTGGAGGCTCCGCAGCCGTGCCGCGGTCTCATCGTCACGGGCGGCGGCTTCGAACATACGGGTCAGGGTGGCGGAAACACGTGGTTCCGCGAGGGTGTACGGATGCTTGGGCACGGTGCTGGCTCCTCCAGGCGGATCAGACGGACAGCGGATCAGTTAGACAGCGGATCAGACAGACACATGTGACAGGACAGACACATGTGACAGGTGGGAGTGGGGGGGCGGGGGAGGGAGGCGCTACGGTCCGTCCTCCCCCGCTCGGCCCGGTCGGACTTGGGCCGGCCGGACTCGGCCCGGCCGGGCCGTCTCGTCAGGGCGTGTAGGCACCCGCAGCAATGTCCGCGAGCAAGGGCAACCCGGTGGGCTCCCAGGAGAGAAGTTGCCTGGTCGCGTCGCTGGACGCGGTCATGGTGGAGGCGAAGAAGCTGCCGACGAAACCGAAATGGGCTCCGGCGTCCTGCGGGGCGACGGAGCTCACCGGCAGGCCGAGGCTGTGGCCGATCGCCTCGGCGATCGCTTTGGTCGTGACGGCCTCCTCGGCGACGGCGTGCAGGCGCGTCCCTGCGGGTGCCCGCTCCATGCCGAGGCGGATGAGCCGGGCCGCGTCGTCGCGGTGCACCGCCGACCAGGCAGCGGAGCCGTCGCCGACGTAACCGGAGACTCCCTGCTTGCGGGCAGCAGCGGTCAGGAAGTTGACGAACCCCCAGTCGCCGCGGCCGTGCACGCTCGGTGCGAACCGGGTGATCACGGTCCTCACGCCCTGGGCCACGTAGTCCAGGGCGAGGTTCTCGCTGCCGCCCCGGTTGGAGTCCGGGCCGACGGCCGGGGAGACGTCGTCCTCCGTGGCGGGCCGGCCCTCGACGAGGCCGGAGAGCGGCGCGGCGACAACGAACGGGCGGTCGGTGCCGGCCAGGACGTCGCCGAGGGTCCGGATCGCGGCGCGTTCCGAGCGGTCGGACTCGGCGGGGTTGCCCCAGTCGTGCTTGTTGGCCATGTGGATGACCGCGTCCGCCCGGGCGGCACCTCGCTGTAGCGAGGCGAGATCGTCCAGGTCGCCGCGGACGACGCCGACGCCCTTGGCCGCGAGAGCCTGCTCGGCCTGGTCGGATCGGGCCAGGCCGATGACCTGGTGGCCCACCGAGACGAGTTCGTCGACAACGGCGGATCCGATCCAACCGGTGGCTCCAGTGACAAATGCACGCATGAGCGTGACCTCCTTCGCCCTGAAAAGGGCATGCGAATGATGGAGATGGGAGATGGGAGATGGGAGATGGGAGATGGAAAGTGGGTCATGGGGAGGGAGGGGAGTGCCCTGACCGCGGCGTCTGCGTTGGCGCCGATACCGATACCGATACCGATACCGATACCGATGCCGATGCCGAGTCAGGTGGCGTGTGGCCCCGCTGCTACCGCGGGGCGGGCACGCCGGTCCGTTGGGTGCGGCGGCTGCCGGCGACGACGAGGGCCCCGGTCAGGAGTACGACGAGGGCCGCGGCCCGCAGCGCGGTGTTGGCGCCGTGGATGAACGCTTCGGTGACGGCGCCATGGTCGGCCGGAGCCAGCGTGAGCGCTTCCCGCACCGTCCGTGGGAGCGGCGTGTGCCGGCTCAGGTCGGCGGGCAGATGGCGTGTGAACCCGGCTGTGAGGATGGTGCCCACGACGGCCACCCCCAGAGCGCTGCCCAGTTCGCGGGTCGCGGACTGCAGGCCTCCGGCGACACCCGCCCTCTCCACGGGCAGGGCCGAAGCGATCTGAGCGGTCAGACAGGGCGCGGCCAGCATGATGCCTAGCCCGATGACGAACAGACCGGCCGCGTACACGGGGTAGGCCATGGTCGAGGCGTAGGAGAGGCCGAGCAGGCCGGAGCCGGTGAGGGCGAAGGCCGCGGAGAGCGTCGCGGGTATGCCGATGCGGTGGATGAGCCCGGGTACGTAGCGGGTGCCCAGCAGGAGCGGGACGGTCAGCGGGATGATCCCGAGCCCTGCCTGCAGGACGGAGAAGCCGCGCCCGTACTGCAGGAGTGAGGCGTTGACGTAGAAGAGTCCGAAGTTCCCGAAGAACGTGATGGTCATGCCCAGGCAGGCGCTGCTGAGGGCCGGATCGCGGAACAGCCGCGGGTCGAGCATGGGATGGGAGGCGCGCAGTTCGACACGCACCCACCACAGGCTCAGCAGGACGCTGCAGGCGAAGGCCGTGAGGACGACCGTGCTGCCCCAGCCCTGTTCGGGCCCTTCGATGATTGCGATCAGCAGTGCCACGACGGCTGCCACGGACAGCAGCGTGCCGGGCAGGTCGAGGGTGCGATCGAGGCGAACACCGCGTGGCGCGGACCGTGCGGCCCACGCCAGGCAGCAGGCCGCGATGAGGGCGACCGCCACGAACAGCGCGCGCCAGGAGCCGGTGCTCAGCACCGCGCCGCCTCCGACGTTGCCGACGACGCCGCCGATGCCGGTGGCCGCAGCCCAGACGGCCAGCGCGTGAGGGCGCCGCTCGGGGGCGGTCGCGTACAGCAGGATGCCCACGCAGTTGGGCAGGACGCACGCGGCGCCGAGGCCCGTGACGGCGCGCCCGACCAGCATGATCGCGACGTTCGGCGCCACGGCCGACACGACGGCGCCGAACGCGAATATGCCGAGCCCCGCCATGAGGACGCCCTTGCGGCCGAGCTTGTCCCCCGCCGCACCGGCAGGGATGACCAGGCAGGCGAAGATCACGACATAGGCGTCGACGATCCACAGCAGGTTCGACGAGGTCGGCCGCAGTGAACTCGCGGCCAGTTGCGGTACTGCCAGGTTGATCGCCGCGACGAATCCGACGACCAGGGCAGTGCACACACTCACGCAGGCGAGCACCGGGCCCGACCGCTGCGTCGGGCGTAGGGTGACTTCCAGTGTGGGAGCCATTGCTCTCGATTCCTTGGGGGATTGCGGGGTTGCGTCGCACGAAGCACGGCCGGACGACACCGCCCGGCAGGCTCGTCCCGGACAGGGCGAGGGAAAGCCGGGCACTCATTTACGAGTCACCGTGCACCGTTAACGTAACACATGCGAGACGCCGTGCCTCGTATACAGTGGCGGCATGGTGGATGGAAGCGGCCGCGGACGGCCCCGCAGTGAAAGCGCACGCGCCGCCGTGCTGCACGCCGTCGACGACCTCCTGGTCGAGGTCGGGTACGCGGCCCTGACGATGAAGGGCATCGCCGAGCGGGCGGGTGTGGGCCGTCAGACCGTGTACCGATGGTGGTCGAACAAGGCGGAGGTCCTATACGAGGCCAGCGCCATCGACGCCCGGCACGAGCTGTCCGTGTCCCTCGGCGACGACCCCCGCAAGGACCTCAAGGCGTACCTCGACGCCCTCGTCACCTTCTTGTCCCGCTCCGACGCGGGCACGGCCTACCGTGCCCTCATGGGGGAGGCGCAGCACGACGCGGACGTCGCCGCGCTGCTCGCCTCCCGCGACATCCTGGGCGAGAGCGCCGCGGAGGTGGTTGAGGCGGCGCGGAAGTCGAGCGGCACCACCCTCTCGCTCGAACAGGCGACGGCACTCCTGATCGGCCCGCCCTTCTTCCACATCCTGTCCGGGCGCAGCGCGGACGGCATCGACACCGAACTGCTCGCGGAGCAGTTCGTGCGCACCCTGAACCATCCGGGGGCGTGAGGCGCCTCCATTGCGCCGGGCGGGCAGGGCCCCGGATGCGGGCACCCGGTCAGATGTGACCGCTCGTCATGATCGTCGAGTCGGTCCAGGCGCGGTCTGTCCCTCATCTGATGGCGCGGGCCGCCCAGTTGATGTGCCCTCCAGAGACGACCCGGCCGCTGACGATCCGTGTGCAAAGGGTTTACAGCCCCCCTTGCAACGATGTAAACACCTGCTTGCAGCGATCTCACGAGCCACTTCTCGGCATCGAGTGCATCAAGCCATCAAGTACAGCGATCGCGTCAAGTGCATCAAGTACAGCGAGTGCAGCGAGTTCTGGACAACGTTGTCTGCCGCCGGCAGCCTCACCCCCCACGGAGGTTCTCGTGACTGTCCGATCGACCGGGTACGTCGCCAATTTCTGGGCCAAGTCCTGGGCCACGCTGCTGGTCGGCGGCCTCGTGGCGATGTTCTCGCCCTCGACCGCCGTCGCGGCGCCCGACTACCCGACCGCCGAGGCGGGCAACCCCTTCGTCGACGGCTGGTACGCGGACCCCGACGTCGCGGTCTACGACGGCAAGTACTGGGTCTATCCCACGGCGTCGAAGACCTACGCCGAGCAGACCTACCTCGACGCGTTCTCCTCCACCGACCTGGTGCACTGGACCAAGCACAGCAACGTCCTGAAGACGGCGGACGTCTCCTGGGCCAAGTACGCGGTCTGGGCCCCGGCGCCGGTCGAACGGAACGGCAAGTACTACCTGTACTTCGCCGCGAACGACATCCAGAACAACTCCGAGCTCGGCGGGATCGGCGTGGCCGTCGCCGACCGCCCCGAGGGCCCCTACAAGGACGCCCTCGGCAAGCCGCTGATCTCGCAGTTCCACAACGGGGCCCAGCCGATCGACCAGGACGTCTTCATCGACGACGACGGCCAGGCGTACATGTACTACGGCGGCTGGCACCACTCCAACGTCGTCAAGCTCAACCCGGACATGACCAGTCTGGGCACGTTCGACGACGGAACCACCTACAAGGAGATCACCCCCGAGAACTTCACCGAGGGCTCCTACATGTTCAAGCGCAACGGCAAGTACTACTTCATGTGGTCGGAGGGCGGCTGGACCGGCCCCGACTACTCGGTGTCGTACGCGATGTCCGACTCGCCGACCGGACCCTTCAGGAAGATCGACAAAGTACTCGCCCAGGATCCGGCGGTCGCCAAGGGCTCCGGCCACAACTCCGTCGTCAACGTGCCGGGCACCGACATCTGGTACATCGTCTACCACCGTCGTCCGCTCGGTGAGACCGACGGCAACCATCGCCAACTGGCCTACGACCGCCTGTACTTCAACGCTGACGGCACCATTCGGCGTGTCGCGATGCAGGTGAAGGACAACTTCGCCGACGACAACGCGCTGGGCTGGAAGACGTACGGCGGGACGTGGTCCGCCAGCGGCGGACGGTACCGGGTGGGGCGCGACCTGGGTGGCAAGGCGCTGCTCGACACGAACTTCGCCGACTTCACCTACGACGCCGACGTCAGCGTCACCTCGGGCGGCGGGGACGCGGGGCTGACGTTCAGGGTGAGCGGGCCGTCGGTCGGCTGGGACAGCTATGCGGGCTACTACGCGGGCATCAGCCCGAGCGGCAAGGTGGTCCTCGGCCGGGCGAACGGCTCCTGGACCGAGCTGGCGAGTGCCCGCACGGCCGTCAGCTCCGGCTCGACCTACCGGATGCGAGTCACCGCCGTCGGCTCCTCGATCAAGGTGTACGTCGGCGACATGACGACACCCAAGATCTCCGTCAGTGACGGCACCTACCGCAGCGGCGCGAACGGCGTGCGGGTCTTCGACACCGCGGCCAGCTTCGACAATGTGGCCGTCGCGCCCGCAGGGTGACGCACGTCACATCGCTCTGGGTCATACGGGAGAGGCGCCCGGGACGTGTGAAGGATGCAATGCCGCCTATACCAGTAGGAGTTGGTACAAATGCGCAAGCGTTTCGCATCCGGTCTGCTCACCGCCGCCGTCCTCGCGGGAACCCTGGGCCTCGGAACCACCCAGGCGACAGCCCTCTCCGCCGAGACTCCCCGGCAGGTCGCCGCCGGGGCGCAGGCGATGGCCGCTCCGCCCGGCTGGATCCTGCGCGACAAGTACTGGACGCGCGGGGGCTGCCTGGAGGCCGGGCAGGACGGGGTCCAGCGGCGGCACTGGGACGAGTTCCAGTGCGCCAACGGCGACCTCAAGTGGGTGCTGTGGACCAACCGCTGACCGGCGGTCGGCCGGCAGCCGAGTGAGCGGTGACCGAGCGGTGACCGCGGGCGGGCCCGGTGCTTCGGCGCCGGGCCCGCCCCCGTTTCACGTGCCCTCGGCGCAGGGCGGCAGGTACTCCAGTCCCGGAAAGTGGTGGGACCACCGGGCCCGGCCGATCACCCCCTGCACCCGTGCGCAGGCGTCGACGAGCGCGGAGGACAGGTCGGTGTTCCAGACGTGGGCCGTACGGTCGACGCCCGCCGTGACCAGCGCGCCGCGTGCCGCGAGATGGCGTACGACGGTGACCGCGCCCGCCGGACTGGTCAGCTGGGCCAGCAGATGTGGGTGGGAGGGGTCGCTCACGTCCCACTGCTGTACCGCCCCGTCCTCCGCGGCCGTGACGACCGTCCGTCCGTCGGGTGCGAAGGTCACGCTGTTCACCACGTCGATATGGCCGGTGAGCTGTGCCAGAGGACGCGGGCGGCGGGGGTCGGTCACGTCCCACAGGCGTGCCGTGCGGTCGTCGCTTCCGGTGACGAGCGTGCGGCCGTCGGGACTGTAGGCGAGGGTGTCGACGAAGTTGCGGTGGGCCTCGAAGCCGCAGATCAGGGTGACATGGTCCGGGTCGGTGACGTCCCACAGACGTACGGTCCGGTCGTCGGAGCCCGAGGCGAGCACGCGGCCGTCCGGGCTGAAGGCCACCGGTTTGACGTTGCGGGAGTGGCCGGTCAGTTCGGACCTCAAGCGGGGGCGGCCCGGGTCGGCGACGTTCCACAGGCGGACGGTGCCGTCGTAGCTGCCGGTGGCGGCCAGCCGGCCGCCCGGTCCGACAGCGAGGGCGTAGACGAAGTCGCGATGCCCCGTCGCGGTCCGCGACACGAACTCGGGGTCTCGGGGATCACTGGTGTCCCACACATGGATCACGGGCTCGGCGCCGATGCCCAGGAGAGTGCGGCCACCGGGGCCGAAGACCAGCGAGTGGGCGTGGTCGACGAGGCCGCCGACGGAGGACAGCCGGACCGGCCGCCGCGGGTCCCGCATGTCCCAGAGCACGATCCTGCGCCGGGAGTCGGAGGTCGCGAGAGTACGGCCGTCGGGGGTGACCGCCAGGGCGTGCACCGCCGGGGAGGGGCCGTCCGGCCCGGGCGCGTCCTTCGGATCCGAGCGGTCGGCCAGCCGGACGGTCAGCGCGCTGAGCAGACCGTCCCGGGTGCCCGCGGCCGGTGCCAGCCGGTACGCGGCCAGGGCGACCTGCACCGCCAGGGACCGGTCACGGGTACGCAGGTCCACCGAGGCGTCGGCCGCCTGGAGGGCCAGGGCGTGGTTGCGCTGTGCGGTGATCGTCAGACGGGCGTCGAGCGCGAGGCCGACGGCGGTGACCGCGCAGACCAGCAGCACCACGAGCGCCGCGACCAGTCGCCGCAGCCGGCGCACCCGGCGGCGCACCCGCAGGGCCTGCTCCCGCTCGGCGTCCTCGCCTGCGTCGAGGAAGGCGCGTTCCGGGGCGGTCAGCGCATCCCTCGGCAGTTCCCTCGCGACGGCCAGACGGAGGCCGCGGTAGAGCGTGTCGGGATCGCGGTCCAGCGACTCCCAGAGGGCGGTGGCCTCGGTGAGCCTGCGCTGGAGCCGTAACCGGTCCCGGTCCTCGTGCAGCCAGTGCCCGAGGCGGGGCCAGCAGCCGATCAGGACCTCGTGGGTGAGCTCGACGTGGTCCCGGTCGACGGTCAACAGACGCGCCCGGGTGGCCTGTTCGAGGACGAACCCCGAGTCGGGGCCGGCGTCGAGCTCGGTGCGGGGCACGCGGCGCCGGGTGTCCTCGGTGCCCTCACCGAGGGCGACGAGCCGGAGGAAGAGCCGCCGGGCGAGCTCCTGCTGGCTGTCGCTCAGACGCGTGTGGAACTCCTCCGCGGTCTGGGCGAGGGCGCCCTCGAACCCGCCGGCCGCCCGGAACCCGGCGAGGGTGAGGGCGTTGCCACGCCGGCGGTGCCAGGTCTCCAGGAGGGCGTGGGAGAGCAGGGGCAACGCACCCGGCCGGCCTTGCGCGTCGGCGGTGAGCGTGGTGACGAGGGCGCCCTCGACGGTCAGCCCGCCACGCGCGGCGGGCCGGACGATCGCCGCGCGCAGCTCGTCGGTGGTCATGGGACCGACCGGGACATGAGCCTCGGCCAGCCTCTCGACGAGGTCCGGGTACTGCGCACAGTGCGTGTAGAAGTCGGACCGTACGGCGAGGACCACACGGCAGCGGCTTTCCGGGACCTGCGCGACGTGCAGCAGCGAGGCGATGAAGGCATCCCTCTCCCCGGGGCTCGCGCACAGGGTGAACACCTCCTCGAACTGGTCCACGACGAGGAGGAGTTCGCCCTCGGGGTCCGGTGGGAGGGGTGGGTTCGGGAGGGGTGGATCCGTCCGGCGTGATGAATCCGCCCCGTGCGGATGCGATGAGTCCGTCGAACGCGGGGGACTTACGAGGACCTGACGCAGGGTCCGGTGGAGATTGCGGGGGTCGGCCGTGAGGTCGGCGACGAGCGCTCCAGCAGGTGTACGGGTGCGGGCCGCGAGGTGGATCGCGCATTCCTCCAGTGGGTGCGCGCCCGGAGTCATCAACAGGACCGGCCGGCCGGGGAACCGGGGTAACAGACCGGCGCGCAGGACCGAGGACTTTCCGGAACCCGAAGGACCGAACAGCACGAGCATCCTCTTCTCGGCGAGATGCCCGACCAGGCGGCCGGTGAGCTTCTCGCGGCCGAAGAACGCGTCGGCGTCCGCCTGCTGGAAGGCGGCCAGACCGACGTAGGGCGCGGACGCCGCCAAGGGCCGGGAGCCGGGTGACTCCTCCTCGGCCGGCGTGGCGCAGTCGGCTGCCGTCCTGCGCCAGATCCGCTCCCATTCCCGCTCGTCGCCGCCGCAGGCGCGGACATAGGCGAGCGTCACCGCCAGCGTTGGCAACTGGCGGCCGCCCGCCGCGCCGGAGAGCGCCGCGATCGAGTAGTGGGCGCGCTCCGCGAGGATCCGATAAGTGGGGCCGCCCGCCTCCTCGCGCAGCTTCCGCAGTTTTCCCGCGAATTCCGGCAGCGGGCCGCCCGCCGCGTCCAGGGGCCGTTCTCCTCGTGGCACGCGCGCCCGTCCTCCCAGGTCACCGCATTGTTCAGCATGCGTTTGTTCAGTTCCGGCGCGCCGATCGTGAACAACGCGCCGCCGCTACAAACGGTGCATCAGGTTTCGCGGCAGGCACCTGAGAAGCCGTCGAAGACCAGCAGAAAAGAGGAACCGCGACGAAAGACAGAAGTTGACGAACGGCCCCCGGCCCCACTCCCACGACCCCACGACCTCCCGCCCCACAGGACCTCACGCCCTGCGCCCCTCCACCACCCACGCACCGATCACCCACGCACCCAGGAGTACTCATGCACGACGGCGTATCCGACGGCAGCCCCCACACCCCCGACTCCCCCCACACCCCTCGGACGGCAGTGCCCCGTCCGGTGCACCTGAGCCGGGCCACGTTCCTCAGAGCCAGCACCGTGGGCGCGGCCGACCTCGCCGGCGCCTCCCTGCTAGGCCGGAGCGCGTACGCGACGGAGCCGGGGCCCGCAACGGGTCGGCCGCGCCCGGTCTACGGAACCGGACCCCTCCAGGTCACCAAGGTCGCCGATCTCACCGGCCCGGGCATCACCACACGGTTCCGGATGGAGGCCACCGACCTGGGTGTGCCGGTCCGGGTGCCCGACGGCAGGCTGATGTTCGTGTTCGGCGACACCTTCGAGGAGGGCCGGGTCGGCGGCGGCTGGTGGCGCTCGCCCACGGCGCTCTACGGGCGCTTCGGCGGGCCGGGCGGCCGGGTGGTCTGGACGGGGGCCGTCGGTGGACGGCACGCCCGCCAGCTGTGGCCGTACGACCACGACGGCCCCGAGTACACCACCGTGCTGCCGTCCGACGCGATCACCATCGGCGGCACCGTGTACCTGCACGTCATGGTGAACAAAGGGCTCGGGAACGTGGTGCGCACCGAGATCTGGCGCTCGGACGACTCGGGGTCGAGCTGGACCCGTACCGGCGCGGTGTTCCCGCCGGGGCTGCACGGCGGCATGTTCCAGCTCCTCACCTGGGCTCTCGGCGAGGACGGGTATGTCTACGTGCTGTCGACGGGCTTCCAGCGCGACAAGCCGGTCATCCTGCACCGGGTCCGCGCGTCCCGGCTGACGGACCCGGCCGCGTACGAGCCGTGGGGGTACTCCGGCGGCGGCTGGGCGTGGGGCAACCCGCCCGCGCCCGTCCTCGACGGTCGGTTCGGCGAGATGTGCCTGCGCCCGCTCGGCGGCCGGTGGGTGCTGACCTGGTTCGACCAGGGCGGCTACCGCATCGACGGTCTCGTGGCCGACCACCCGGCGGCGGACCTGCGCGGCGCCCACCGCCGCACGCTGCTGTGGGGGACCGAGTGGGGCAAGGAGGACGACACCCACGTGGCCCAGCTGTACGGCGGTTATGTCGTCCCGGGGTCCACGCTCGACGACCTCCACCTCGCGGTGAGCCAGTGGAACACCGCGAAGGGCTGGCCCTACCGGGTCATGCAGTTCCGCGTCCGGGGCCTGGGACCCGTCTGACCCACACCCCGGCAGCCACCGTAGCCCCACGACCAGCAGGAGAGTCACCGGACATGAGCACACCGATCCCGGCCGGCACCGCGCGCACGGACGAGGGTTTCGACGCGGCGTTCAGCGAACTGCTGCCCCGCCTGTACCGGAGGTCCTCGCAGCTGACGGGCGGCAGCACGCAGGCCGCCGAGGACGCCGTTCACGACACCTATCTCAAACTGTCCGCCCGCCCGCGGGCCTTCCTGGACCATCCGGAGCCGTACGCCTACGCGTTCCGCGCGCTGCTCAGTGTCATCCGCGACCGCGGGCGGCGCGAGCGCAGGCTCGTACCGACGGCCGAGGTCGACCCGTCCGGTGCCGCGGGGTGGGACGGCGGAGTGGAGCGGCGGGCGGCGGAGCTGGACGTGCTGGAACTCCTGACGGAGCTGACCCCGAGGCAGGCGGGATCGGTGATCCTGGTGGACCTCGACGGGCACACCCTGGACCAGGCGGCCCGCATCCTCGGGGTGCACCGCGGGACGGTCGCCCGCAGCCGGTCCCGCGCCCTGGACCGCCTCCGCAACCGGATCCAGGAACGGGCGCGGCGGGAGGGGTAGACGCCGGAGCGGTCGACGTCCGCCGGGGCAAGGGGTGGCCGCCCTGCCCCGGCGGCCACCCCACCGCTCACTGTCCGTGCGTCACTGCCCGCACGTCACTGCCCGTACGCGACCAGCAGGTCGGTGGCCGGAACCACCACCAGCCCGCCGCCCGCACCGAGACCGGTCAGCGGCTCGGACACGTTGTGCTCGTCGGGCTCGTTGATCGGCGCGCCGACGTCGGTGGACCAGACGGACTGGCCGGTGGCGCCGTTGAGCGCCCACAGCCGACCGCTGAGCGAGCCGACGTAGACGTAGCCGTTGACGACGATCGGCGCCGTGCTGATCCGGCCGTCGCCCTCGAACTTCCAGCGGGTGGCCAGAGTGCGGCTGTGCCGCTCCTGAAGGACACCGTCGTCGACGAAGTAGCCCTGCCGGCCGTCGAAGGCCGGCGCGGGCGACCAGTTCGCGGCCTCGTAGGTGCCGCGTACCGCACCGTCGGTGGCGTCGAGGACCGTGGGGGTCATCCCGGCATCGTCGCGAACCCAGACACCGCCGTCGGCGACAACGGGGGTACGGCCCCCGCCGCCGGAGCACTCCGTGTCGTGGTGCCAGATCGGGTCGCCCGACTCGGGACCGAAGGCATACGTCTGCTCGCAGGCGTACGAGACGTAGACCCCGTTGGCCGTGACGGCGGGCGAGCTGTTGTCCCCGTTCGCGACCGACCGGGTCCAGAGCACCGCACCGCTGGCAGCGTCCACCGCGTACAAGGTGCCGCCCGAGCCGGCGCCGCCCGTGTACACCACGCCGGCGGCGAAGGTGGGCGGCGAGGTGAAGGAGTACTGCCCAGGCAGCTCGACGGTCCAGATCTTCTTCCCGGTGGCCGGGTCGAACGCGGTCAGCACGCCGTCGTGGTTCTGGGCGTAGAGCCGGCCGCTTCCGCAGGCGAGCGCGGACCACCAGTAGCTGCCACCCAGGTCCACCGGCTCCGAGATCCCAACCGCTGGTCGTTTTCCGGGAGTTGGGGATCTTGCCCGCTGGGCGTGGTGTCCGGGTCGCGTTGCGAGTGATCGGGAGTCGTCTCAGGAATGTCTCAGGCCTGTCATCGGGTGAGGCGTGCCGTCGGGGCAGTTCGTGTTGTGGGTGACGGACCACGCGACAGCCGTGGTCGCAGCACTTGAAAGGCATAACTCTCATGAAGAGCAAGCGTTTTGGGATGATCGCCGTATCCGCCGTCGCCGGTGCGCTTCTGCTGACCGCCTGCAACGGCGAGGACGCCGCGACCAGCGCCGGCGCCGAGGCGGGCAGCGGGCACGCGTCTTCCGGTACGGAGCACGCCGGCGCCGAGGGCGGAGGTGCGCAGGGCGTGGGCCGGTGGGAGAAGAACAAGGGGGACGCGGCCTTCTTCGGCTCGGTCCTCACCGGTGCCGACGAGGTCCCGGTCGAGGGCGGTCCGGCGGTGGGGGACAAGGACGGGCACGCGCTGGCCCTGATGCGGATCCAGGGAGACCAGGTCTCCTACGCGTTCACCTTCACCGGAATCCAGACGCCGACCCTGGGCCACCTCCACAAGGGCGTCAAGGGTGTCAACGGCGATGTGAAGATCCCGTTCTTCACGAAGAAGCTGGAGGACGGCAAGAAGTTCGTCTACGGCACGGTCACCGTGGCTGACAAGGACTTGCTGGAAGGCATCAAGGCCAATCCCGGGAACTGGTACTTCAACATCCACACCGGCGAGTTCCCCGGCGGCGCCGTGCGCGGCCAGGGCTACAAGCTCCCTTCCGGCGTGCACGTCCCCGACACCATGAACGAGGACACCCTCACCGCCGTCCTCCAGGACAAGTAGCAAGCAGGGGGACGCCAAGCAGACGGACGTCGAACAGACGGTGCGAGGGCCCGGCACTCCGAGAAGGCAGCCGGGCCCTCACCGGCACGCCCCGCGCGGTGTGCGTTCCCGCAGGCCGGGCAGGGGAGAATGAGCCGGTACCCAACGGTCGACCTTGCGGAGGAGCGGGACATGCAGGACGCGCGAGCAGGGCAGGTCGCAGGACCCGGGGATCTCGTCGACGTGGCACGCCTGGTCACGGCGTACTACGCGCTGCACCCCGACCCGGCCGAGCCCGGGCAGCGGGTGGCGTTCGGCACCTCGGGACACCGCGGCTCGTCCCTCACGACGGCGTTCAACGAGGACCACATCGCGGCCACCAGCCAGGCCATCTGCGAGTACCGCAGCGCGCAGGGCACCGACGGCCCTCTCTTCCTGGGCGCCGACACCCACGCCCTGTCCGAGCCCGCGCGGGTCACGGCACTGGAGGTGTTCGCCGCCAACGACGTGAGCGTCCTCATCGACCAGGCCGACGGCTACACGCCCACCCCGGCTGTCTCGCACGCCATCCTCACCCACAACCTGGGCCGCACCTCCGGCCTCGCCGACGGTGTGGTGGTCACCCCCTCGCACAACCCGCCCGCCGACGGCGGCTTCAAGTACAACCCCCCGAACGGCGGACCGGCCGGCTCCGAGGCGACCTCCTGGATCCAGGACCGCGCCAACGAGATCATCACCGCGGGCATGAAGGACGTACGGCGCATCCCCTACACCCGCGCCCTGGCCGCGCCCGGCACCGGGCGCCACGACTTCCTGGGCACGTACGTGGCAGACCTGCCGAACGTGCTGGACCTGGACGCGATCCGGTCCGCCGGCGTACGGATCGGCGCCGATCCGCTGGGCGGCGCCTCGGTCGCCTACTGGGGCCGGATCGCCGAACAGCACCGGCTCGATCTGACGGTGGTCAACCCCCTCGCCGACCCCACCTGGCGTTTCATGACGCTCGACTGGGACGGCAAGATCCGGATGGACTGCTCCTCGCCGTACGCCATGGCCTCGCTCATCGAGCAGCGCGACCGGTTCGACATCGCCACCGGCAACGACGCCGACGCGGACCGGCACGGCATCGTCACCCCTGACGGCGGCCTGCTGAACCCCAATCACTACCTGGCCGTGGCGATCTCCTACCTGTTCTCGCACCGCAAGGAGTGGCCCGCCGAGGCCGGGATCGGCAAGACCCTGGTGTCGTCCGGCATGATCGACCGGGTCGCGGCGGACGTCGGCCGGAAACTGGTCGAAGTCCCGGTCGGATTCAAGTGGTTCGTGGACGGCCTGTCCGACGGGACGCTCGGCTTCGGCGGCGAGGAATCGGCGGGAGCGTCGTTCCTGCGCCGCGACGGCTCGGTGTGGACCACCGACAAGGACGGCATCATCCTGGCCCTGCTCGCCTCCGAGATCACGGCCGTCACCGGCAAGACGCCCTCGCAGCACTACGCGCAGCTCACCGACCGTTTCGGTGCCCCCGCCTACGCGCGCATCGACGCCCCGGCCTCCCGCGAGGAGAAGGCGCTGCTCGCGAAGCTGTCGCCGCGTCAGGTCACCGCCGACACCCTGGCGGGCGAGCCGGTCACCTCGGTCCTCACCGAGGCCCCCGGCAACGGCGCCGCCCTCGGCGGGGTCAAGGTCTCCACCGCCAACGCCTGGTTCGCGGCCCGCCCTTCGGGCACCGAGGACGTCTACAAGATCTACGCGGAGTCCTTCAGCGGGCCGGAGCACCTGCGGCAGATCCAGGAGGAGGCCAGGTCCATGGTGCTCGCGGCCCTGAACACCTGACACCCGCCGCGTAACTCCTCGTCTTCAGGGCCGCCCAAGCGCCCTGGAGCACGGTGGTGTGTCGGTCAGAAGGGGTGGGTTCCCGGGCGCGGGCCGTCCGGGTCCACGGCGCGCAGCACCCGCGCGCCGATCTCGCGCAGCTGTTTCGCCTGCGTCCTGGTCATCGGGTCGAAGACCAGACGGCGGACCTCGGCGACGTGGCCCGGCGCCGTTTCGACGATCTTGTCCCGGCCCTCGTCGGTGAGGATCGCGAGCGTGTAGCGGCCGTCGGTCGGGTCCGGCGTGCGGCGTACCCAGCCGCGCTTCTCCAGGCGGCCGACGGCCTGCGAGAGGCGGGGGAGCGAGCCCTCGGAGAGCAGGGCCGGCACGCTCGTCCGCAACCCGCGCTCCGGGGCCTCGGACAGGCTGGCGAGGACAGCCGGGCTGCTCGCTGCCGTGTTCCTGTTCTCCGGCGCGACGAAACTGCCGCAGTCACGGGAGCAGTTGATCGCTTCCGGCCTTGGCCTGTACGAGGGCCGGCCGCCCGGGGTGATCAAGGCGCTCGGCGTCCTTGAGGTGCTGGCCGCGATCGGACTGATCCTCCCGGTGGCGACCGGCGTCGCCCCGATCCTGGTGCCGCTCGCCGCGACAGGTCTGGTGGTCACGATGGCCGGCGCGATGGTGGTGCACGCGCGGCGCCGCGAGTTCTCGTACATGGCGCTGAACCTGGTGCTGTTCATCCCAGCCGCGCTGGTGGCCTGGGCGCGGTTCGTGCCGCGCGCCTTCTGACGCGCACCTCGGCCCCGCCATGGACCTCAAGGCGCGTACCCGCGTACACGCCGGGGGAGTGCGCCCCGCGTGCTCCGGGCGGGATTCGGCCGAAGTTGGTGGCTTACCGGCCCGGTGTCCGAAGGGACGGGGAGCCGGTCGCCGGGCACGGCGGCGAACGCCCCAAGCGTTCGGGTCGGCTTCGAATGGGGTGTTCCGCTTTTTTACGCCCACGCTTGCGGGACTCTCTCGGGCAATCTCTGCGCAGGTGGGAGGAGTTGCGGCCCGTGTGTGCTCAAGGGGAATTTCAGGTTCTGCACAATCGGCTGTTTAGCCATCTGCTTCCGGGGCACGCGTGGTGGCGGTGAAGCAAGCCAGGACCATGGTCGATGGGTTTAGTTCTGGCTGTTCGGAGACAATGCGAGATGGCTAGCCGGTATACCCTCCATTCAACTGCAGGGGGTTGCCCTCGATTGACCCACCATGAAGACTGACGCCGGTTCGATCGGGCCGAGAATATTTGTTCCGAGTGCGATCCGCCCCACCCGGCGGGTATGTGCGGCCTCGCGTATGTCGTCAGCACGACCGGCCCCATCCAAAGGCCCGGCATACGTGAGGCAAAGGCAAGGAGAAATCGCCGCGCGGCCGCTGCGCGGTACGCTCACTCATTGGAGACGTGTGATGTCAGCGACGCCGACCTGGTGCACACGACGCATGCCGCGGGTTGTTCGCGGACGGGCGTGGCACCGATACGGTCCACGCCGCATATGTTGACGCGTACGACCGGAACCGATGATCCGCGGCACTTTGCCGTACGGGCCGGCGCGGGCCACGCCGGTGATCGAGACATGTGATCAGGAACTTCGACCGAGCCGCTCCGCGTCCGCTCAGGGCTGCCGCGCGTCGGGAGCGCACCAGGTCACGCCCGGGATCCACGTCCGCGCCTGGGGCTCGAAGTCAACTATCCCGCTTGTGGTTTCGCTGTCCCCGCGTTCCGCACGAAGGAGAATAGGTGACCGGCAACGCATCGAATCAGGAGTACTTACCCTTCGACGCGCTGAGTGATCGATGGAAGTCCTTACGTGCAATGAGACCTGTGCATTACGAAGAACAGCAGGACGCCTGGCAGGTGGTGGATCACCAGTCGGTGGCCGCGATTCTCGCGGACCCGGCGACGTATTCGTCCGACTTTTCGTCCGTCGGGCCCACCCAGGAGGACTTCGAGGTCTTCCGGCAGGGCAATTTCGTCGGTATGGATCCTCCGGAGCACCGCAAGCTCCGAACTCTCGTGAGCCAGGCATTCACACCCCGTGTGGTGAGCGGATTGCAACCACGCATCGAGAGCGTGTGCGCCCGGCTGCTGGACGGCGTCGCCGACCATGACCGGTTCGATCTGGTCGACACACTCGCCTACCCGCTGCCGATCATCGTCATCGCCGAACTGCTGGGCATACCGGCATCCGACCACACGCTTTTCCAGGAGTGGGCGGCCACCCTCTTCGGCGGTGACGAACTCGGCGAGATGCCCAGCATGGACGACCTCGAACGCGCGCTGAATGCCATCGCCCCGACCGTACGAGAGATGAACGGTTACGTCCTCGACCATATCCGGCGCTGCCGAGCGAATCCGGGGAACGATCTCACCAGCAAACTGCTGGCCGCCGAGGTGGACGGGGTCCGTCTGGACGACCAGGAGATCGTCGGGTTCGTCGCCCTGCTGCTCGTCGCCGGGCACATCACCACCACGGCGCTGCTGGGCAGCGCCGTCGTCACGTTCGACCGGCACCCCGGCACCCTCCAGGCGCTGCGAGCCGACACCGACCGGCTCCCGGACGCCATCGAGGAGGTACTGCGCTGGCTGCCTCCCTTCGCGGAACTCGGCCGACGCACCACGCGACCCGTGGTGATCGGCGAGCAGGACATTCCCGCCGGCGCGATGGTGGTGGCCCATCTGGCCGCCGCCAACCGCGATCCCGCCCGCTTCGAGGCGCCGGACGTCTTCGATCCGTCCCGCAGCCCCAATCCCCACCTGACCTTCGGTCACGGCATCCACTTCTGCTTCGGCGCACCGCTGGCCCGGCTGGAGGCGCGTATCGCGCTACGGATGCTGCTTGAACGTTTCTCCGACCTGAACGTCCCCGCCTACGACGAGGTCACCTTCCAGAACCCGGCCGTCATCGTCGGCGTACGCCATCTGCCGATCGAGGTCAAAAGGCCTTAGCGAGCAAGCCTTGACCGGCAAGCACCGGCAAGCAAGAACGCATCACCCGCACCGACGCGGGGGCCGTTCCGCTCTTCCCCATCGGCCCCTCAAGTCACCGTCACAGAACGCATCACTGGGAGTCCCCTTCACATGCCCTACCCCACCTCCGCTCCAGTCGCCCCGCAACCGTCCCCCTTACGCCGAACGTTGCAGGACACCCTTGACGCCCTCGCGCGAACCCGCCGTGTGCCCGGCGCCCATCTGGCCGTCGACACCGGGACGGAGATCGTCAGCGTGCACACCGGCACGGCCGACGCCGTCCGAGGCACCGCCTTCACGGCCGATACGGCCGTGCCGCTGGGCAGCGTCACCAAGACGTACACGGCCGCCACTGTCATGCTCCTGATCGACGATGAGGATCTCGATCTGGACGAGGCCGTCGCCGACGTCCTGCCGGAATTCCAGGACTTACCCAAGGTGACCGTGCGTCACCTCCTCTCCCACACGGCCGGCCTCCCCACCGGCCTCGACTCGGACACCGCGGCAGGCATGACCGCCTCCCGCTATCTCTCGGCGGTCTGCACCGCCGAGGACGCGCTGTTCGACCCCGGGACGGACTTCTCCTACTCCAACGCCGGTTACGTGGCGGCGGGGCGGCTGATCGAAGCCGTGACGGGCATGACATGGCACGAAGCCGTCCGCGTCCTGTTGCTGGAACCGCTGGACATCACGCCCGCCTTCCTCGGCGACAGCGCCCCCGGCCGGCCGACCGCCGGCGGACACGCGCTGAACACGGCGACGGGCGCCGTGCGGCCGGCCCAGCAGAGCCTGGCCCCCGTCGAGGCGCCGGCCGGCGCTCTCCTGGCGAGCGCCCCGGATCTGCTGGCCCTGGGCAGAACCCTGATCGGCCGGTCGGCTGTCCTCCCGTCCGGTACCGCCGCGCTGATGCGGCGCCCCGAGGACGGCACCGAAGCCGGTGCCCTGGCGGACGCCTGGGGCCTGGGCGTGGCCCTCTACCAACAGGACGACCGCTGGTGGTGCGGTCATGACGGCAACGCCCAGGGCACCTCCTGCCATCTGCGCGCCGAGCCGCGCAGCGGCGTCGTGGTCGCCTTCACCGGCAACGCCGGCGGCGCCACCGCCCTGTGGCGAGATCTGGCCGACCAGCTCACCCGGCTCACCGGCATGCGAGTGCCGACGGCTCCCGCGCGCCCGGACCGGGGCGGTCCCATCGCCTTCCCCCAGTGTGCGGGGACCTATCGCAACGGGACGAGCGAGTACCGGATCAGCCTCGACAGCGACGGCCTTCCCGCGCTGTCCATCGACGGCGACCTGTCACTGCCCCTGATCTGTTACCCCGACCTGAGCTGCGATCTGGTCGACCCGGCCACCGGCCACCGGGAACCCGGCGGACACTTCCACCGTGATCCCGTCGACGGAAGCGTCGACCGCGTACAGATCTCCGGCCGTACGGCCCGCCGCGTCGGCACCAGCTGACCCCGCGCCCGTCCGCCGAACCTCTCCCGTGCCGGTGGCCGCCCCACGGCCCCGGCGCGCCCGGGCGGCTCCCCGTGCCCGCGCCCACCCGCATTGCCACCGCTTTCGAAGGACCCCCCTCATGACGGACCTGCACAACGAGCCTGCGTCGACGTCCCTTCCGGTCCGGGCGGACGACGCCACCGCCACCGCCGTCGCTCCTGACGGAGGCGGTACGGGCAGCGCGGAGGAGCCGCTGCCGCTCGGTGAACTGTTCGAGGCATGGGTGAGCCGTACGCCGGACGCGCCGGCGGTGACCGACGGCCGGCGGACGTGGTCCTACCGGGAACTGGCGGAGCGGACCGGGCGGCTGGCCGCCGAGCTCGTACGGCGCGGAGCCGGCCCGGATCGGACGGTGGCCCTGGTCCTGCCGCGCTCACTGGAGCTGATCGCCGCCGAACTGGCCGTGGCCCGAGCGGGTGCCGCCTTCCTGCCCGTGGATCCCCGATACCCGCGCGAGAGGCGCGTGTTGATGCTGGAGGACGCGGCACCGGCCGTCGTCCTCGACGATCCGGCCGACCTGCGCGCCGTCATGGAGACCGCCGGGCCCGCCCAGGGGCCGGGCCCGCGGGTCGCCCCCGACCAGGCCGCGTACGTCATCTACACCTCGGGTTCGACAGGAACACCCAAGGGAGTGACCGTCACCCACCGGGGCATCGCCGCCTTCACCGCGGGCGCCGCCCGGCAGTACGCCGTGGGCCCGGGCGGCCGGGTCCTGCAGTTCTCCTCACCCAGCTTCGACGCCTCCGTACTGGAGTTGTTCATCTCCGTCCTGTCCGGCGCCACCCTCGTCGTACCGCCCGACGGCCCGTGGCTCGGCGACGAACTCGCCTCGGTGGTGAACGAGCACCGCATCACCCACGCACTGATCCCACCGGCCGCCCTGGCCACCCTGCCAGACCCCGCACGGCTCGACCCGGGCCGGCTGAGCACGCTGATCGTGGGAGCCGAGGCGTGCCCCGCCGCACTCGTCGACCTCTGGGCGCCCGGCCGCCGGATGATCAACTCCTACGGTCCCACCGAGACGACCATCGTGGCCTCCTGGACCGGACCGCTGTCCGCGGGCGGCGGCACACCGAGCATCGGCCGACCCCTCACCGGCACCGAGACGCACGTGCTCGACGCGGCCCTGCGCCCGGTGCCACAGGGAACCGACGGCGAACTGTACGTCGGCGGTGCCGGAGTGGCCCGCGGATACCTCGACCGGCCGGGACTCACCGCCGGACGCTTCGTCGCCAGCCCCTTCGGCCCGCCGGGAGCCCGGCTCTACCGCACGGGCGACCGGGCACGCCGGAACACCGACGGCGAACTGGAGTACCTGGGCCGCGTCGACCGGCAGGTGAAGGTACGCGGCTTCCGCATCGAACCCGGCGAGATCGAGTCGGCTCTGCGGCGCCACAACGGCGTGCGCGACGCCGTGGTCGTGGTGCGCGAGGACGAGCCCGGACGCCGGCAACTCGTCGGGTACGTCACCCCCGCCGACCCCGGACACGCCCCGGACCCGCAGGACTTGAGGGCGATCACCGCCGCCGCTCTGCCGCCGCACATGGTGCCCTCCGCCGTCGTCGTCCTGGACGCCCTGCCGCTCACCCCGCAGAACAAGATCGACCGGCGCGCGCTGCCCGCACCCGTCCGCGCGGCAGCCCCGGGCCAGGTGGCGCCGCGTACCTCGCAGGAGCGGGTGCTCGCCGACGTCTGGGCGGACGTCCTGGGGGCCGACGCCGTCGGAGTCGAGGAGGACTTCTTCGACCTGGGCGGCGACTCGATCCTCGCCGCCCGCGCCCTCGCCCGTATCCGCGAGGAACTCGGCGCCCGGCTGTCGATCCGGGACGTGTTCACCGCGCGCACCGTCGCCGCCCTGGCCCGGCTGCTGGGCGAGTCGACCCTCGCGGCACCCCCGGACCCGATCCCGGCCGTCCCGCGCGACCGGCCGCTTCCGCTCTCCAGCGCCCAGCGACGCCTGTGGTTCCTGGACGACCTCACGCCGGGCGGCACCGAGTACAACACCGGCCTCGCGCTGCGGCTGCGCGGCGAGCTGGATGCCGGGGCGCTGCGCCGCGCCCTGGACCGGCTGGCCGCCCGCCACGACTCCCTGCGCACGACCTTCGCCACGGCGGACGGCCAGGGAGTGCAACGCGTCCACGCGCACGTGGAACTGCCCCTGCGCACCGCCGACGTGACCCACCTGCCCGCCGCCCGGCGCGACGAGGCCGTCGAACGGCAGCTCACCGAGGAACTGGGCCGCTCCTTCGACCTCGCGACCGGCCCGCTCACCCGGGCTCTGCTCGTCCGCCGCGGAAACGACGACCATGTGCTGCTGCTGGCCCAGCACCACATCGTCACCGACGGCTGGTCCGTGGGCATCCTGACCCGCGACCTGGCCGCGCTGTACCGCGCCGAGACGTCCGGCACGCCGGACGGCCTGCCCGTACCCGGTGTGCAGTACCCGGACTTCGCCGTGTGGGAGCGGCAGCGGCGCACCGGGGACGACGACGCCTCGGACCTGGCGTACTGGAAGCGGCACCTGAGCGGCATGCCTCAACTGGAACTGCCGACCGACCGGCCCCGCCCGGCGGTGCGCACCACCGACGGCGACGCCCACCGGCAGCATCTCCCGGCCGAACTGGTCTCACGGCTGCGGTACCTGGCCGGGGGCCGCGGCACGACTGTCTTCACCCTGTTCGCCGGGGCCGCGGCGGTGCTGTTCTCCCGGTACTCCGGGCAGCGGGACATCGCCTTCGGCACCGTCACCACCGGGCGGGGGCGCCGCGAGCTGGAGGAGGTGACGGGGTTCTTCGCCAACACCGTGGTGCTGCGCGGCGAGGTGGACGAGGCCATGACCGTCGACCGGTTCGTGGAGAGCATGCGGGCGACGGTTCTTGACGCCTTCGCCCATGAATCGGTGCCGTTCGACCGGGTGGTGGAGGAGCTGGCCCCGACCCGGGACCCGAGCCGCACCCCGCTGGTGCAGGTGCTCGTGGTGCAGCAGACCGCCCCGGGCGACCTGCCGCAGGCCGGCGGGGTACGGATCGAGCAGCAGCCGCTGCCCCGGCCTGCCGCGCGGTTCGACCTGGTGCTGGAATTCGTACCGGGTGCCGACGGCGGCTGCGAGCTGACGGTCGAGTACAACACCGGCCTGTTCGAAGCGCGGACGGTGGCGCGGATGGCCCGCCAGCTGCGACGACTGCTGGAGGGCATGGCCGACGGGCCGCACCGTACGGTGGGCGAGCTGGCCCTGCTGTCCCGGGACGAACGGCACACGCTGCTGGAGTCGTGGAACCCCCGGCCGGCGGACGCCGACCACGCGCCGGTCTCTACGCTGCCCGCGCTGTTCGAGGAACAGGTGGCCCGGACGCCCGGCCTGACCGCCGTGGTCTGCGGACCCGAACGCCTGGACTACGCCGAGGTCAACCGGCGTGCCAACCGGCTGGCACGGCTGCTGGCCGCCCGCGGCGCCGGGCCCGAGACGCTGGTCGCCCTGTGCCTGCCGCGGACGGCGGACCTGCTGCCGGTGCTGTGGGCCGTGCTCAAGGCGGGCGCGGGTTACCTTCCGGTGGACCCCGGCTACCCGGTCGAGCGCATCCGCTTCATGCTCGCCGACGCCGCTCCCGCCCTGGTCCTGGCCACCCGCGAGACCGCCGGAGCGCTGCCCGAGGACTGCGTGCCGCTGCTCCTGGAGGACTGCCTAGCGCGGGAAGCCACCGCCGACAGCGACCCCAGGAACAGCCAACTCGGGGACAGCGGCCTCAGGACAGGCGATCTTTCCGACGGCGACCTCACCGGCACAGACCTCACCGACGCAGACCGGGTGCGCCCACTCCACCCGGAGCATCCCGCCTACGTCATCTACACCTCGGGTTCGACCGGGCGTCCCAAGGGCGTCGTGGTCACCCATCGCAGTGTCGCGGCACTCGCCGCGTGGGTCGGACAGCACTTCGAGGCGCGGCAGTTGGCCCACGTGGTGGCCTCCACCTCGCTCAACTTCGACGTGTCGGTCTTCGAGATGCTCTGCCCCCTGCTCGTGGGCGGCGGCATCGAGGTGGTCGCGGACCTTCCGGCTCTCGTGGACACCGCAGACACCGGGAGTTCCGCGGACGCCACGGAGATCCGGCGGGCCGGACTTGTCAGCGGCGTACCGTCGGTGATCTCCCGGATGCTCGCCGAGGGCGGCGCGCCCGTGCGGGCGGACACCGTCGTCCTGGCCGGCGAGGCGCTTCCCGCGCAGACCGTGCACGACCTGCGGCGGGCCATGCCGGGCTGCGCGATCGCCAACATCTACGGCCCCACCGAGGCCACGGTCTACGCCACCGCGTGGTTCGCGGGCGACGCGGACCCGGACCAGGCGCCGCCGATCGGCAAACCCGTGGCCCGTACGAGGGCCTATGTCCTGGACCGGTTGCTGTGCCCCCAGCCGCCCGGTGTGACGGGAGAGCTGTACCTGGGCGGCGAGGGTCTGGCACGCGGATACCTGGGGCGCCCGGGGCTGACCGCGTCCCGCTTCGTCGCCGACCCCTACGGCGGACCGGGTGGCCGCATGTACCGCACCGGTGACCTGGTGCGGTGGAACACGGACGGCGAACTGGAGTACCTGGGCCGCACCGACCAGCAGGTCAAGGTACGCGGCTTCCGCATCGAACTGGGCGAGGTGGAGGAGGCGTTGCGCCGTCTCGACGGTGTGGCGGAGGCTGCGGCCACCGTCCGGGAGAGCGAGGGCCACCGTCGGCTGGTCGGCTATGTCGTGCCCGCTCCGGACGCGCGCGTCGAGCCGGAGGAGGTGCGCCGGACCCTCGGCCGCAGCATGCCCGACTACATGGTGCCGACGGCCGTCATGGTCCTGGCCGACCTGCCCCTCAACCCCAACGGCAAGCTGGACAGGGACCGCCTTCCGGACCCGGGGCCCACCCGCAGCGGCTCGTACCGAGTGGCCCCGCGCACGCCCACCGAGCGGATCCTCGCCACCGTCTGGGCGGACATCCTGCGCGTGGACCGTATCGGCGTGGACGACAACTTCTTCATGCTGGGCGGCGACTCCATCCTCAGCATCCAGGTGGTGGCCCAGGCCCGGCAGGCGGGCCTCACGCTGACCTCCCGGGACGTCTACCGCCACCAGACGATCGCCGCCCTCGCCCGCTGCGCCGACGCGGCGGGCGACCGCGTGCCCGCCGCACCGGCTCCGGTCCCCGCCACCGGCGACGCGCCGTTGACGCCCATCCAGCGCTGGCTGTTCGACAGCGCCGACCGACGCGCGGGCCGTTTCGCCCAGACCCTGTCGTTCCACGTCCCCGACGACCTGGACGCGAACGCGCTGGAGGAGGCCCTCAACGACCTCGTCACCCATCACGACGCCCTGCGCTCGCGTTTCCTCACGGACGAGACCTCGGACGTGACCTCGAACGCGGAACCCCTCGCCGCCTGGCGCATCGAGGACCGCACACCCCGTGTCCACCTGGCCCGTCACGCCGGCCCGGACACCGACACGCCCCACCACGGCGCCTTCGACCTGCGCCACGGCCCGCTGCTGCGCGCAGTGCTGCACGACCGGGGCCCCGGACGGTCCCGCGTGCTGCACCTGGCCGTCCACCACCTCGTCGTCGACGGCGTGTCCTGGCGCGTACTCCTGGAGGACCTCGACCGCGCCTACCGCGCCCGCCGGGAAGGCCGGGACGGGCGGACGGCGCTTCCCCCGAAATCCTCACCGCTGCGGCACTGGGCCCGGCGCCTGTCCGCGCACGCGGCCGACGGCGGCTTCGACGACGAGGCCGGGTACTGGGCCGACGCCGTCGCCGGAGCCTCGGCGGACCTCCCCATCGACAGCGACAGCGACACCGACGGCCGTGGAGGTGACGGCGAGGGCGCCAACACCTACGCCTCCGCGCGCTCGGTGACCGTCCGCCTCACGCCCGAGGACACCTCCGCCCTGCTGCGCACCCTGCCGGACACCTACCGCACCCGGGTCAACGACGTGCTGCTGAGCGCGCTCGGCCGGGTGCTGTGCGCGTGGACCGGGCACGAGCGGGTGCTCGTGGACGTCGAGGGACACGGCCGCGAGGACCTGTTCGCCGACGTGGACACCAGCCGTACCGTCGGCTGGTTCACCACCCGCCACCCCGTCGCCCTCGCCGTCCCCCCCGACGCCGACTGGGACGTCGTGCTCAAGCAGGTCAAGGAACAACTGCGGGCGGTGCCCCGGCACGGTGTCGGGCACGACGTCCTGCGGTACCTCGCCCACCCCCGGGCCCTGGCCGGAGCACCGGAGGCGCAGGTCAGCTTCAACTACCTGGGCAGGTTCGGACTCCCGGACACCACCGGAGGCCTGTACGAGGGCCAGTTCCGAACGCTGGAACTCGACGCCGACCCCGGTGCCGCGCGCCCCCACCCGCTGGAGGTCGTGGGCCGACTGGACGGCGACGCGCTGGAGTTCACCTGGTTCTACTCCGAGGAACTGCACGCGAGGGCGACCGTCACCGAACTGGCCGCACACTTCGCCGACGCGCTGACCGGCATCGCACGGCACGCCGGCCGGCCCGGCAGCGGCGGACGCACCCCCTCGGACTTCCCCCTGGCCCGGCTCGACCAGGCGGCCGTGGACCGGATCGTCGGGGACGACCCGGGCGCGGTGGAGGACATCCACCCGCTCACCCCCACCCAGACCGGCATGCTCTTCCACCGGCTCTCCCAGGACGACCGGGGCGTCTACTTCCAGCAGCTGACCTTCGACCTGGAGGGCGTGCCCGACCCGGCCGCGCTCGCGGCGGCCTGGCAGCGCGTCACGGACCACACGCCCGTGCTGCGCGGCCGAGTCGTCTGGCAGGACGTACCCGAACCGCTGCTGGTGGTGCAGCGCCACACGGCCCTACCCGTGACGCACCTGGACTGGCGCGGCCTGAGCGAGGAGGAGCGCGAGCGACGGCTGCGGGACCTGCTGGACCGGGACCGGGCGCAGGGCATCGACCTGGACAGGGCCCCGCTCCAGCGGTTGGTGCTCGCCCGCATCTCCGACAGCGGCGTGCGGGTGGTGTGGTCGTTCCACCACCTCGTCCTGGACGGCTGGAGCCTGTTCCAGGTGCTGTCCGACGTCTTCGCCGGACATGCCACGGCCGGGCGGGAACCGCTGCCCGACCGGCGCCCCTTCCGGGACTACGTGGCCTGGCTGCGCGACCGCGACGGGGCGGAGGCCGAACGGCACTGGCGCCGCCGCCTGGCCGACCTGGCCGAGGCCACCGCGCTGCCGTACGACCGGGAGCCGCGCGAGAGCCACCGCGCCGAGTCCGTGGCCGCCGTCCGTGGCACCGTGGACACGGCCACCACCCGGGCACTGGAGGAGCTGGCCAGGACGGCGGGGCTGACCCTCAACACCCTCGTGCAGGGAGCCTGGGCGCTGCTGCTGAGCCGTCAGGCCCGCCGGAGCGACGTCGTGTTCGGCACGACCGTGTCCGGACGGCCCCCCGAGCTGCCGGGCGCCGACACCATGACCGGCCTGTTCATCACGACCCTGCCCACCCGGGTCACCGTGCCGCACGACAGGCCCCTGCTCGACTGGCTGCGCGACCTCCAGCAGGAGCAGAGCGAGGACCGCCGCTTCGATCACGTGCCGCTCACCCGGATGAAGGGATTCACCGAACTCCCCGAGCGCGTCGCCCTGTTCGACAGCATCGTCGTCTTCGAGAACTACCCGGTCGACGACGGCCTGGCAGCCGCCCACGGACTGCGGCTCAACGGCCTGGACGGCATCGAGACCACCAACTACCCGCTGAGCCTGGTGGCCTATCCGGGCGCCGAACTGGGTCTGCGGCTCGGCTACGACCCGCAGTTGTTCGACGCGGACACCGTCGGGCGCATGGTCGAGTACCTCACCGTCCTGCTGACGAACATGGCCGCCACGCCCCGACTCGCCCCGGCGCGCGTGCCGTTGCTCTCGCCCGCCCGCCGCCGACAGGTGGTCGAGGAGTGGAACGACACGGCCACCGGCAGTACCGAGGCCACCGTCGCGGAGCTGTTCGCCGCGCAGGTGCGGCGCACGCCGGACGCCGTGGCCCTGGAGACGGACGAGGAGCGGCTCACCTACCGGCAACTCGACGCCCGGGCAGCCCTGTTGGCGGACAGGCTCACCGCGCTCGGCGTGGCGCCCGAGGTTCCGGTGGGCGTGCTGATGGACCGCTCGGCCGACCTCGTCGTCGTACAGCTCGCCCTGGTCCGTACCGGCGGAGTGTTCGTGCCGCTGGACGGCAGGGCGCCGCACGAGCGGCTGCGCAGGATGCTCGCCGAGGCGGACGCGCGACTGCTGCTCACCGACTCGGGCCGGCAGGCCGCCGCGGGGGAGGCGCTGCCCGACGGCACCGTCCTGCGCGTGGCCGACCTCCTCGCCGCCGAGATCCCGGGCGAGGACGCCGACTTGGCGGGCGAGGCCCCGGCCCTGCGCGCGGTGCACCCCGACAACGTCCAGTACCTGATGTTCACGTCCGGCTCCACCGGCATCCCCAAGGGCGTCGCGGTACGCCAGCGGGACGTCGCCGCGCTCGCCCTCGACCGCAACTTCGCCGGGCACGACCGGGTCCTCGTGCACTCCCCGCACGCCTTCGACGCCGCCACCTACGAGGTGTGGGTGCCGCTGCTGCACGGCGGAACGGCCGTACTCGCCCCGTCGGCCGACGTGGACGCCGCCGTCGTCCGTCACGCGATCACCGAGCAGGGGGTGCGCTGCCTGTGGCTGACCGCAGGTCTGTTCCGGCTGCTCGCCCAGGAGGATCCCACCTGCCTGCGCGGCGCCCGTGAGGTGTGGACCGGCGGCGAGGCCGTACCGGGCGCGGTGGTGGGCCGGGTGCTCGACGCCTGCCCCGGCCTCACCGTGGTCGACGGCTACGGACCGACCGAGACCACCACCTTCGCGACCCGCCGGGTTTTCCGCGCCGGGGACCCGCTGCCGCCGGTGCTGCCCATCGGGCGACCGCTCGACAACACCCGCGTGTACGTCCTGGACGACGCTCTTCAGCCGCAACCACCCGGTGTGCCGGGGGAGTTGCACATCGCGGGTGCCGGACTGGCCCGTGGCTACGCGGGGCGGCCCGGCGCGAGCGCCGCACGCTATCTCGCCGATCCGTTCGGCCCGCCCGGCGGCCGGATGTACCGCACCGGAGACATCGTGCGGTGGAGCGCCGACGGTGAACTGCACTTCGTGGGACGCGCGGACGACCAGGTCAAGATCCGGGGATTCCGCGTCGAACCCACCGAGATCGAGGCCCGGCTCACCGCCCACCCGGCCGTGGCCGAGGCAGTGGTCTCGGTGTACGAGCACGCCGGACGCAAGCGGCTGGCCGCCCACCTCGTGCCCGTACCCTCGGCCGCCGTGCCCTCCGCGAGCGAGCTGCGCGCACACGTCGTCGCCGAACTGCCCGACTACATGGTGCCCGCCGCCTTCGTCACCCTGGCCGAGCTGCCCCTGACGGCCAACGGCAAGGTCGACCGGCGCCGGCTGCCCGCCCCCGACTGGACAGCCGCCGGCGACGCCGAGTACCGCGCGCCGCGTACCGAGGCCGAACGGATGCTCGCCGGGATCTGGGCGGAACTGCTCGGAGTGGAACGGGTCGGCGCCGACGCCAACTTCTTCATGCTGGGCGGCGACTCGATCCTCAGCATCCAGGTCGTCTCCCGGGCCCGCGCCGCCGGACTCGCGCTCACCCCGAGGGACCTGTTCCGGCACCCGACGGTCGCGGCCCTGGCCGCCGCGGCGGCCACCGGCGACGCCGCGCCCGTCGCGGGGACCGGCCCGGTGAGCGGCGAGGTCCCGCTCACCCCGATCCAGCACTGGTTCCTCGATCCCGGGCCGCGGCGGCCGGAGTTCTTCAACCAGTCCGTCGTCGTGGAGACACCCGACGACGTCGACCCTGCCGCCCTGCGCCGCGCCCTGGTGGCCGTGTACGCCCACCACGACGCCCTGCGCTGCCGTTTCGTCCGCTCCGCCGACGGCTCCTGGCACCAGGACTGCCCGGGGGCCGACGAGCAGCCCCCCGAACTGCTGGAGGTCTGCGACCTCAGCGGAGCGGAGCCCGCGGTGGCCGACGAGACGCGGGCCCGCGTCACGGCAGAGGCGCACGCCTCCTTCCGCCTCGCGAGCGGCCCGCCGCTCACCGCGCGTTTGTTCACCGGCACGCCCGACTCCCTGCGTGCATCCGGCGCGACCGGCTCCCGTCTGCTTCTCGTCGTGCACCACCTGGTCGTCGACGGTGTCTCCTGGCGCGTCCTGCTGGAGGACCTGGAGACCGCCTACGGACAGGCGCGAGCAGAGGAACCGATACGCCTGCCGGAGCGGACCACCTCCGTCCAGGAGTGGGCGCGACGCCTGCACGCGCACACCGTGTCGGGCGGTTTCACCGCGCAGCGCGAGCACTGGGAGGCGGTGGCAGAGCACTGCGCCGCACCCCTGCCGGTGGACGGCGTCGGCACCAACACCATGGCCGACGTGGCCGCGGTGACCGTACGCCTGGACCGGCGCCGCACCGACGACCTGCTGCGGAAGGTGCCCGGCAGCTACCGCACCCGCGTCGACGACGTTCTGCTGACCGCGCTCGGCCGGGTGCTCGCCGGGTGGACCGGACGGCGGACCGTCACCGTCGGACTGGAGGGCCACGGCCGCGAGGACCAGCTCTTCGACGACGTGGACCTGTCCCGTACGGTCGGCTGGTTCACCACCCTGTTCCCCGTCGCCCTCGACCTCCCGGACGGGGACCGGGACGGGACCGGGGACTGGGGGGCCGCCCTGAAGTCCGTCAAGGAGCAGCTGCGGGCCGTGCCCGGACGCGGCCTCGGCCACGGCGCCCTGCGCCATCTGGCGTCCGACGAAGGTCCGGCGTCCGACGAGCGTCTGGGGTCCGGCGAGGGGCCGGCGTCCGGCACGGCTCCGGCCGACGCGCCGATGCCGGGCGTCAGCTTCAACTACCTGGGCCGCTTCGACTGGTCCGCCGGGGGCGGCGCGCTGGTGCGTTCCGTACCGGGCGGCCTGGACGGCGCCGAGGCACCCGAGTCGGTACGCCCGCACCTGCTGGACGTGGTCGCGCGCGTCCAGGACGGCGAACTGGAGATCACCTGGCACTACGGCCGGCACCTGCACCGCGAGGAGACCGTCGCAGGCCTCGCGTCCGGCATGCTGCGGGCCCTGGAGGACATCGTCGCCCACTGTGCCGACCCGGCGGCGGGCGGCCGTACGCCGTCGGACTTCCCGCTGGTCCGGATCGACCAGGCGGCAGTGGACCGCGTCGTCGGCGACGGCCGTACGGTCGCCGACCTGTACCCGCTGACGCCCATGCAGGCGGGCATGCTGTTCCACAGCCTCATGGACCCCGACAGCCGCACCTACGTCAACCAGGTGCAGTTGGTGCTGTCCGGCGTCACCGACCCGCGAGCCCTCGCCGAGGCGTGGCAGCGGACGGTGGACGCCAACGCGATGCTGCGCGTCCGCCCGCTCTGGCAGGAGACCGCCGAACCCCTCCAGGCCGTGCGGCGACGGGCGACCGTGCCCGTCACCCACCACGACTGGTCCGGGTGGTCCGCCGAGCGGTGCGAGACGGAACTCGCGCGGCTGGTCGACGAGGACCGGCAGACCGGTATCGACCTGGAGACGGCCCCGCTGATGCGCCTGGCGCTGATCCGGCTCTCGCCCGAACGGGTGCGGCTGCTGTGGACGTTCCACCACCTGCTGCTCGACGGGTGGAGCGCGGCCCAGGTCTTCGACGAGGTGTGCGAGCGGTACGCGGCGCTCGTCGCCGGACGCCCGCCGACCGTGCCCGACCGTGCCCCCTTCGGCGACTACCTGGGCTGGCTGGCCCGGCAGGACACCGAACAGGCGGAACGCCACTGGCGTAAGGCGCTGGCCGGTTTCCCCGTCGCCACCGAACTGCCGCGCGACCGGCGGCCCGCCGAGGCGCACCGCACCTCCTCCTCGGGGTCGGTGCGGGTGACGCTCGACGCCGACGTGTCCGCGCGGCTGCGCGAGACGGCACAGGCGGCCGGTCTGACCCTCAACACCGTTGTCCAGGGCGCCTGGGCGCTGCTGCTGTCCCGGTACGGCGGCGGGGACGACGTGGTGTTCGGCACCACCGTCTCCGGGCGTCCGGCCGACCTGCCGGGCGTGACCTCCATGGTCGGCCTGTTCATCAACACCCTGCCGACCCGGGTACGGATCGACGCCGCGAGTCGGCTGCTGGACTGGCTGGGCGAGCTCCAGGCCGCCCAGTCGGAGTCCCGGCGCCACGAGTTCGTGTCCCTCGCCCAGCTCCAGACCTGGAGCGAGACACCGGGCGGCACGGCCCTGTTCGACAGCATCGTGGTCTTCGAGAACTATCCGTTCGACGCGGACGCCCTGGCCCGGCACGGCCTGGCCATGGAGCAGGAACGCGACGTGGAGCCGACCAACTACCCGCTCAGCGTGGTGGTCGCGCCCGGCGACATCCTGACGGTCACCCTCGACTACGACCCCGCCGCTTTCGACGCGGCCACCGTCGACGGTATCGGCGCGAGCCTGCGCACCCTGCTGACCGAGATGGCCACCGACCCGGACCGTGAACTCGCCGGACTGCCGCTGGTGTCCGTCCAAGAGGGCCGCGAGCTGCTGGACCGCTTCGGCGGCCCGGTGACCGAGGCCCCGTACCGGACGCTGCCCGAGGCGTTCCGCGCCCAGGCCGCGCGCACCCCCGACGCCCCGGCCGTGCTCGGAGACGCCGTGCTCAAGGACGCCATGGTCGGGGGCAGGGAACAGCTCACGTACCGGCAGCTCGACGAGCGCGCCAACCGGTTGGCCCGGCTGCTCGTCGAGGCCGGGGCCGGGCCCGAACGGTTCGTCGCGCTCGCCCTGCCGCGCACCCCGGACCTGATCGTGGCCCTGCTGGCGGTCCTCAAGAGCGGCGCCGCCTACCTGCCCGTCGATCCTGGCTACCCGGCCGAGCGCATCGCGTTCCTCTTCGACGACGTGCGGCCCGAAGCGGTCGTCACCTGCGCGCAGACGGGCGACCGGCTGCCCGACGGGCAGTTCACGCGGATCGCCCTCGACGACCCCGCCTGCGCCGCGCGCCTGGCCGCCCTGCCCGGCGGCGACCTCACCGACGACGAACGGCACGGACGGCTGCTGCCCGACCACCCCGCCTACGTCATCCACACCTCCGGCTCGACCGGCAGGCCCAAGGGTGTCGTCGTCGCCCAGGCCTCGGTCCTGGCCCTGACCGACTGGGCCGCCGCCGAGTTCGGCGGGCACGGCCTGGAGCACGTGGTGGCCTCCACCTCGCTCAACTTCGACGTGTCGGTCTTCGAGATCTTCTCGCCGCTGCTGGCGGGCGGCCGCGTCGAGATCGTCCACGACCTGCTGGCCCTCGCCGAACGCGAAGAGCCCTGGCAGGCGGGACTGCTCAGCGCGGTGCCCTCCGCGCTCGGGCGGCTGCTGGCGGAGGACACCGTCCAGGTCCGCGCCGACACCGTCGTCCTCGCCGGGGAGGCCCTGCCCGTACGGACCGTGCGCCAGGTGCGCTCGGCGGTCCCCGGCTGCCGGGTGATGAACATCTACGGCCCCACCGAGGCCACCGTCTACGCCACCGCCTTCACCTGCGACCCGGCCGAACCCGACCGCGTACCGCCCATCGGCAGGCCCGTCGGGGGCGCCCGCGCCTACGTCCTGGACACCCGGCTGCGCCCGGTGCCCACCGGGGTGCCGGGGGAGTTGTACCTGGCCGGGACCGGGGTGGCCCGCGGCTACCTGAACCGGCCGGGGCTGACCGCGTCACGCTTCGCCGCCGATCCGTTCGGGCCGCCCGGGAGCCGTATGTACCGCACCGGAGACCTCGTACGGTGGACCGCCGACGGCGACCTGGTCTATCTCGGCCGCTCGGACGACCAGGTCAAGGTCCGCGGCTTCCGCATCGAACTGGGCGAGGTCGAGGCCGCGCTGACCCGGCACCCCCGGGTGTCCGCGGCAGCCGCCCGCGTGGTCGAACACGACGGCCACAAACGCCTGGTCGGCTACGCGGTCCCCGACGGCACCGCACTGCCCGAGCCCGCCGACCTGCGGGCCTTCCTCGCGCGTACGCTCCCCGACCACCTGGTCCCCGCACTCGTCGTACCGCTGGAGCGGCTGCCGCTCGGGGCCACCGGAAAGCTGGACCGGCGCGCGCTGCCCGACCCCGTGTGGTCGGCGCCCCGCGGGACCGGCGACCGCCCGCCGCGCACCGACGCCGAACGGGTCCTCGCCACGATCTGGTCCGAGGTGCTGGGCGTGCCCGAAGTGGGCGCGCGGGACAACTACTTCGCGCTCGGCGGCGACTCCGTCCTCGGCATCCAGATCGTCTCCGCCGCCCGCCGGGCCGGACTCGCCCTGACACCCCGGCACCTGTTCCGCCACCAGACCGTCGCCGAACTGGCCGCCGCCGCCGAGGAACCGACGGCCCCGCGGACCACGGCGGAACAGGGCCCGATCGTCGGGGACGCACCGCTGACCCCCGTCCAGCACTGGCTGTTCGACATCCTCACCGGCGACCCCGCGCACCTCACCCAGGCGGTCTCCTTCCACCTGGCCGCCGACACCGACGAAACCCTGCTGCGGGCCGCCCTGGCCGCCGTCCTGGAGCACCACGACGCCCTGCGCCTGCGCTTCGAGCCGACCGGCGAGGGACGGTGGCGGCAACACGGCACCGCCCCCGGGGAGGCGCCGAACCTGGAGGTCCACGACCTTCCCGGCGGCATCACCTCGACCGCGGGCGAGCCGCCCGAGACCTCCGACGCGGCGATACGTGTCCTGGCCGACCGGCTGTGCGCCGGGTTCGACCTCGCCGACGGGCCTCTGCTCCGGGCCGCCCTGTGCCGGACCGGCGACGACCGGCCGCCGGTCCTGCTGCTGGCCGCCCACCACCTGGTCGTGGACGCCGTGTCCTGGCGGGTGATCCTGGAGGACCTGGAGAGCGCCTACCGGGCACTGCGCGCCGGCGAGCGGGCCGACCTCGGACCGAAGAGCACCTCCTTCCGGGCCTGGGCCCAGCGGCTGGCCGCCCACACCGCCGCCGGCGGCTTCGACGACGAACTCGCCCACTGGCAGGCCCTGTCCGCCGACGCCGCACCCCTGCCGACCGACCTCCCCGGCCTCAACACCGCCGCCTGCGAGGAGACGGTGACCGTGAGCCTGGACGACGAGGACACCCGGCGACTGCTCCAGGACGTACCGGACGTCTACCGCACCCGCGTCAACGACGTCCTGCTGTGCGCCCTGGGCCGCGTACTGGGCCGCTGGACCGGACAGGACCGGGTCACCGTGGCACTGGAGGGCCACGGCCGCGAGGAACTCTTCGACGACGTCGACCTGGCCCGGACCGTCGGCTGGTTCACCACCATGTTCCCCGTCGCACTGGACGTCCCCAGGGACACCGGCACCGGGGCCGCACTGAAGTCCGTCAAGGAGGGCCTGCGAGCCGTACCGAGGAGCGGACTGGGTTACGGGGCCCTGCGCCACCTGCACCCCGAACGCGACCGGCTCGGCCTGCCGGAACTGCCGCAGGTCGGCTTCAACTACCTGGGCAGGCAGGACTGGAACGCCACCGCGGACGGCCTGCTGCACGCGCCGTACGCCGGACTCGCCGGCGGCATCGACCGCACGGCGGACCGGCCGCACCTCCTCGACGTCCTCGGCCAAGTCGTCGACAAGCGGCTGGAGTTCACCTGGTCGTACTCCCGCGAGGTGCACCGGCGGGACACGGTGGCCCGGCTGGCCGCCGAACTGGCCGACGAGCTGCGGCACATCGTGCGGCACTGCGCCGAGCCCGGCGCCGGAGGCCGCACTCCGTCGGACTTCCCGCTGGTGCCGCTGGACCGGACGGCGGTGGACGAGCTGGTGGGCACCGGCCGCGACATCGCGGACCTCTACCCGCTCACCCCCACCCAGACCGGCATGGTCGTGCACGGGCTGGACGAGCCCGGCACGGGCATGTACGTCGAACAGATCACGTTCGTCGTGGACGGAGTGCGCGACCCGCGCCTGCTCGCCGCCGCGTGGCAGCACGTCGTCGACCGCACACCCGTCCTGCGCACCACCGTGGTGCTGAGCGGAGTCCCCGTCCCGCTCCAGGCCGTGCACCGCACCGCCGCGCTGCCGGTCACCGAGCACGACTGGAGCGCCCTGAGCCCGGACGCGCGGGACACGGCACTGGAACGGCTGCTCACCGAGGACAAGGCCCGCGGCCTTCCCCTGGACCACGCACCGCTGCTGCGCCTCGCCCTGATCCGGCTCGGCCCGGACCAGGTGCGGGTCGTATGGACCTTCCACCACGTCCTCCTGGACGGCTGGAGCGTCTTCCACGTCCTGGCCGACGCACTGGCCGCGCACGCGGCGCTCGTCCGGGGCGAGGAACCCCGGCTGCCGGACCGCCGCCCGTTCGCCGACTACGCCGCCTGGCTGGCCGCCCGGGACACCGCGCCGGCCGAGGAGCACTGGAGGAGCGTCCTCACCGAGCTCACCGCCCCCACACCGCTGCCGTACGACCGCAGGCCCGCCCGGAGCAGCGCGGCCCGCTCCGACACCTGGCTGTCCCAGTGGCTGGGGACGGAGGAGACCAAACGGCTGGAGGACTTCGCCCGCCGCAACCGCCTGACGCTCAACACCGTCGCGCAGGGCGCCTGGGCGCTGCTGCTGTCACGGTGGAGCGGCGAACAGGAGGTGTGCTTCGGCACCACCGTCTCCGGGCGCCCCGCCGACCTGCCCGGCGCCGACACCATCACCGGCCTCTTCATCACCACCCTGCCCGCCCGGGTCACCGTGGACGGCGGCAGGGCCTGCGGCACCTGGCTGCGGGACACCCAGGCCGCGCGGGCCGAGGACCGCCGCTTCGACCACGTACCGCTGACCGACCTCCAGGCGTGGAGCGGCCTGCCCGCCGGGACACCGATGTTCGACAGTCTCCTGGTCTTCGAGAACTATCCGGTCGGCGACGCCACGGCCGGCGCCCACGGCGTCCACGTGCGCGACCTCGACGCCCGGGAGGCAACCAACTACCCCCTCACCGTGGTCATCTCGCCCGGCGAACGGCTCGGCGTCGAACTCGGCTACGACCCGCGCCACTTCGACGAGGCCACCGCCCGTTCGCTGGCCGCCCAGTTCCTGCACACGCTGGCCGAACTGGCGGCCGCCGAGGAAGCCGACCGCCTGGACGCGATCGACATCCTGCCCGCCGCGGAACGGGCCCGACTGCTGCGCGGCCCCGCCCGCCCGCGGCTCGCACCGGTGACCCCGGCGACCCTCCCCGCTCTCATCGAGGCGGGGACGGACCGCAGTCCGACGGCCACGGCACTGAGCGCGCCCGGCCTGTCGCTGACCTTCGCCGAGACGGAAGCGCGGGCCAACCGGCTGGCGCACCGGCTCATCGCGCGCGGCGCGGGGCCGGGCAGCCTCGTCGCCCTGGTCCTGCCGCGCTCGGCCGACATGGTCCTCGCCCAGCTGGCGGTCACCAAGGCCGGTGCCGCCTTCCTGCCGGTGGACCCCGACTACCCGCGGGAGCGGGTCGAGTTCATGCTGCGGGACGCGGCGCCCGCCGTCACCCTCGACGCCACCGAGGTGTCCGCGCTGCTCGCGGACGGGTCGGACGGACGGGATGCACGGGACGGGCAGGACGGGACGGACGAGCTGGGTTGGCCGGCCCGGCCAACCGGCACGCCCTGCCATCGGCCCACCGACGCCGACCGCCACCGCCCGCTGGACCTGGACGATCCGGCCTACGTCATCTACACCTCCGGCTCCACCGGCACCCCCAAGGGCGTCGTCGTCACCCACCGGGGTCTGGCCGGCTTCGCCGCCGCCGAGGCCGCGCACTACCAGGTGGCGCCGGGCGACCGGGTACTGGCGTTCGCCACGCCCAGCTTCGACGCCTCCGTGCTGGAACTGTGCATGTCCCTGCCGCGGGGCGCCCGCCTGGTCGTACCCCGCCCCGGCCCGCTGCTCGGGACCGCACTCGCCGACGTGCTGCGCGACGAACGCATCACCCACACCCTGCTGCCCCCGGCCGCCCTCGCCACCCTGCCGCCGGACACCCCCGGCACCCTGCCCGACCTGTTGACCCTGACCGTCGGCGCCGACGCGTGCGGCGCCGACCTGGTCGCCCGCTGGGCCCCGCATCACCGACTGGTCAACTCCTACGGGCCGACCGAGGCCACCGTCGTCGCCACCTGGTCGGACACCCTGGAGGCGGACGGCACCGCACCGCCCATCGGCCGCCCGCTGCCCGCCACCGGCGCCTACGTCCTGGACACCCGACGGCGCCCGGTCCCCGACGGAGTGGCGGGCGAACTGTGGCTGAGCGGACCGGCGCTGGCCCGCGGCTACCTCGGCAGGCCCGGCCTGACCGCGAGCCGGTTCACCGCCGACCCGTTCGGGCCGCCCGGCACCCGCATGTACCGCACCGGCGACCTCGTACGGCGCGACGCCCACGGGGAACTGCACTACCTGGGCCGCACCGACCACCAGCTCAAACTGCGCGGCCACCGCATCGAGGCGGGCGAGGTCGAGACGACACTCGCGCGCCACCCGGCCGTGCTGGACGCCGTGGTGGGCGTACGGGAGGACGAACCGGGCCTGCCGCGGCTGGTCGCCCACCTGCTGCGCGCACCCGGCGCCGAAGCACCCACCGCCGCCGAACTGCGGGCGCTGGCCGCCGCGAGCCTGCCCGGCCCCATGGTGCCCACGGCGTACGTCGTACTGGAGCACTTCCCGCTCACCGAGAACGGCAAGACCGACCGGGCCGCTCTGCCCGCGCCCGCACCGCAGGCGCCACGGACAGCGGAACACATCGCTCCGCGCACCCCCACCGAGGAGATCCTGGCCGACTTCTGGGCGGAGGCACTGCTCACCCAAGTCGGCGTCGAGGACGACTACTTCGACCTCGGCGGCGACTCCCTGCGCGCCCTGCTCATCGCCTCGCGGGCCAACGACGTCTTCGGCGTGGACCTCACACCCCGCGACGTCCTGGTCCACCGCACGGTCGCCGCCCTGGCCGACCTGGTGGAGGAACAGGTGCTCAACGAACTCGAACTCGAAGACGCCGCACGCGGCGACAGCGACCACGACGAACGGTGAGGACCGGCAGACCATGACGTCTTCGAAGCGAAACCGCACCGAGGCCCTGCCCGAGGACCTCCAGGAGGCGATGCGCCGCCGGCTCGCCGGCCGGGCAGCCGCCGCCCGCCGGGGCATCCCGCACGCCGACCGCACCCGGCCGCTGCCCCTGTCCTTCGCCCAGCAGCGGCTGTGGTTCCTGGACCGGCTGCGCCCGGGCGACTCCCGCTACAACAGCGCCGTCGCCCTGCGGCTGACCGGCCCGCTCGACCGCACCGCCCTCTCCCGCGCCCTGGACACCGTCGTCGAGCGGCACGAGGCGCTGCGCACCACCTTCGAGGAGAGCGACGGGCGCCCCGCGCAGACGGTACGACCGGCGGCCCCGGTGCCACTGCCGGTGACCGACACGCCGTCGTACGCCCTGGAGGCGGCCCTGCTCGCGGAGTACGACCGGCCCTTCGACCTGGGCACCGGTCCGCTGCTGCGTGCCCTGCTCCTGCGCGAGTCGGACACCGCGCACACCTTGCTACTGACGGCCCATCACATCATCACCGACGGCTGGTCGATGGGGATCGTGCTGGACGAACTGTGCGCCGCCTACGACGCCCGCGCCCGGGGCGCGGCGCCCGCGCCGGAGCCGGTGGCGACGCAGTACCCGGACTTCGCGGCCTGGCAGCGCGAACAGCTGTCCGGCCCTCGCATGGAGCGCCAACTCGATTACTGGACGGACAAGTTGTCGGGCGCCGCTCCGACGCGGCTGCCGCTGGACCACCCCCGCGACGGCGAGGAGTCCGGTGCGGGCGCCGTGCACACCTTCACCGTGCCCGCGGACACCACCGCACGGCTGCGGAAGCTGGCGGCCGAGCAGCACACCACCCTGTTCACCTCCCTGGTCGCCGGCTGCCAGTCCCTGCTGGCCCGCTGGTCCGGACAGGACGACATCACCGTCGGCTCCCTGACTCCGGGCCGCTCCCGCACGGACCTGGAACGAACCGTCGGCTTCTTCGCCAACACCGTCGTCCTGAGCACCCCCGTGGACACGGACGGCTCCTTCCGCGACCTGCTCGGGGCCGCCGCCACCACCGTCAACGACGCCTTCGCACACGGCGACACGCCGTTCGAGCGGCTGGTGGAGGCCGTGGGCGTACACCGTGAGGCGGGCCGCAACCCCCTGTTCGACGTGATGGTCCTTCTCCACCCGGCGCCGCCCACGGCCCCCGCCCTGCGCGAACTGACCGCCACCCCGGTCCCCGTGCCCCGGCAGGCGGCCACCTTCGACCTCAGCGTCGAGTTCGTCCCCGACGGCGACGGGCTGACCGGCCTGCTGGAGTACCGCACCGACCTGTTCGACACGGGCACCGCCCATCGGATGGCCGACCAACTGCTGCGCACCCTGGAGGGTGCGGCCACCGCGCCGGACCGCCCGCTGGGTTCGCTGCCCCTGCTCGGCCCCGACGAGGCCCGCTGGATCACTGAGGAGTGGAACGGCACCGCGCTGCCCGTCCCCGCCGTCACCTGCCCGGAACTCTTCGCCCGGCAGGCGCATCGCACCCCGCACGCCACCGCCCTGGTCGCCGGGGACGACCGCCTCGACTACGCGACGCTCAACACGCGCGCCAACCGGCTCGCCCACCACCTCATCGCCCAAGGCGCGGGCCCCGAACGCCTGGTGGCGCTGCGTCTGCCGCGTACCGCCGACATGATCGTGGCGATGCTCGCCGTCTGGAAGTCCGGCGCCGGCTATCTGCCCCTCGACCTCGCCCTGCCCGAGGAGCGCGTGAGCTTCCTCCTGGACGACGCGCGGCCCACGCTGGTGCTGGACGAGGCGGTACTGCGCGAGCTGTTCGGGTCCGCGGGGGCGACCGGGGCGGGGATCGGCGGGGGAACAGCTCCGGACCCGGAGGCAGGTTCGTCCGCTCCAGACCCGGAGACGGGCCCGGCCGCCCCGGATCGGGATACCGACCCGGCCGTTCCCTTGGACCCGGACACCACCGCGTACGTCATCTACACCTCCGGCTCCACCGGCCGGCCCAAGGGTGTCGCCGTGACCCACCGCTCGCTCGCCCACCTGCTGGCCGGGCATCGCGAGGGCTTCGTCGCCGACGCGGGCGGCGGCCCGCTGAGGGTGGCGCTGACCGCGTCGTTCTCCTTCGACACCTCGCTGGAGGGCGTGCTGCTGATGGCCGACGGCCACCCGCTGCACCTGGTCGACGAGAGGACCCGGCTCGACGCCGCCGCCCTGGTCGAGTACGTCGTCGAGCACCGCGTCGACTTCCTCGATCTCACCCCCTCCTACCTGCGCCAGCTGCTGCCCGCCGGACTGCTCACCGACCCGCGCCACCACCCGCGCGTCCTGATGCTCGGCGGCGAGGCCATCGGCCCCGGCCTGTGGCGCGAGCTGGCCGGCCACCGGGACGTGGCCGCGTACAACTTCTACGGGCCCACCGAATGCACGGTCGACGCCCTGGCCTGCCGCATCGAGGGCGACGGGCGCCCTCTGGTGGGCCGTCCGCTGCCCAACGTCCGCGCGTACATTCTCGACGACCGCCTCCGGCCGGTGCCGCCCGGCGTCGGCGGCGAGCTGTATCTGGCGGGCGAGCAGGTGGCCCGCGGGTACGCGGGACGGCCAGGGCTCACCGCCCGGCGCTTCCTCGCCGACCCGTACGGTCCGCCCGGGACCCGCATGTACCGCACGGGCGACCTGGCCCGCTGGACCCCCGACGGACGTCTCGACTACCTCGGTCGCGCCGACGACCAGGTGAAGGTACGCGGCCACCGCATCGAGCCGGGCGAAGTCGAGGCGGCCCTCCTCGACCTGCCGGACCTCACCGGCGCGGCGGTCGTCGCGGTCGCCGACACGCACGGCCACCTGCGCCTGGCCGCCTACGTCGTACCCGGCCCGGGCACGGAACCGCCCGCCCCCGCGGAGCTGCGGGCCGCCTGCCGGCACGTCCTGCCCGACCACATGGTTCCGTCCACGTTCACCGTCCTGGACGCGCTGCCGCTGACCACCAGCGGCAAACTGGACCGCCGTGCCCTGCCCGCCCCCGACCTCGAAGCGGTCCTGCGCGAAAGGGAGTTCGTCGCACCGCGCACCCCTGACGAGGAGAAGCTGGCCGCTATCTGGGCGGAGGCGCTGGGCGTCACGCGCGTGGGCGTCACCGACAACTTCTTCGAACTCGGCGGCGACTCCATCCTCAGCATCCAGGCCGTCTCCCGCGCCCGCGCGGCCGGTCTGCGCCTGACCTCGCGGGACGTCTTCCGCCACCAGACCGTCGCCGACCTCGTCGCCGCCGCGTCCCTGCGCACCGCCGAGGTGCCCGCACCCCGACGGCCGAGCGAGGACGGGCCCGCGCCGCTGACCCCGGTCCAGGAGTGGTACCTCGCCACACACACCGACCCGCAGGGCAACCCACGGCACTTCAGCATGTCGATGCTGCTCGACCTGCCGTACGACGTCGACGAGCCCGCCCTGGAGCGCGCCGTGGAGGCGCTGGCCGTCCACCATCCGGCGCTGCGTACGCGCTTCGCCCGCACCGGCGGCATCGGTGCTTCCGGCGACACCCGTGACACCGATGGTGCCGGTGACACCTGGCGTCAGCACCCCGGCGAAGGCCCGGCCTCCAAGCTGATGGACCGTCATGACCTGTTCCGTGTCGCGGACTTGGACCTCGCCGATGCCCGCCGTGCGGCAGCAGACTCCGCCCGCGCCGCCCTCGACCCGGCGAACGGTGCCCTGCTGCGCGCCGCCCTGCTCCTGCCCCCGCCCGGCCGGCGCCCCCAACTGTTCGTCACAGCGCACCACTTGGCCGTGGACAGCGTGTCCTGGCGGATTCTCCTGACCGACCTGGAGCAGGCCTACCGGCAGGCGTCGGCGGGCGAGACGATCCAACTGGAGCCCGTCGCCACGCCGTTCACCGACTGGGCCGCACACCTCTCCCGCCGAGTACGGGCAGGCGACCTGGACGACGACCTGCCGTACTGGACGGCCGAGGCCACCCAGCCGCGTACTCCGCTGCCCGTGGACCGCCCCGGCGTCCCACTCGCCGGAACCGTGCACACCGTCCGCACCCGGGTGGACCGCGCCACCACCGAGGCGTTGCTCCGCCGGGTTCCCGCCGCCTACCGCACACAGGTCAACGACGTCCTGCTCGGCGCGCTGGGCAGGGTCCTCGCCGACTGGACCGGCACCGAGCGGGTGACCGTCGCACTGGAGGGCCACGGACGCGAGGAACTGGCCGTGGGCGGGGGACAGGACCTCGGCCAGGGGCCGGACCTGTCCCGCACGGTGGGCTGGTTCACCTCCCAGTACCCTGTCACCCTCACTCCGGGCGGACTGCCGGACGCACCCGACTGGGGCGGCACGCTGAAGGCCGTGAAGGAGCGGCTGCGGGCCGTGCCCCGGCGCGGACTGAGTTACGAGGCGCTGGCCCGCCTTGGTTCGCCCGACCCGGCTGCCCGCGCCCTGCGGGACGTGCCGCTGCCCCAGGTGTGCTTCAACTACCACGGGCAGTGGGACACCACCGCCGGAACGGACTTCGCACCGGCCGCCGACGTGCCCGGCCTCGACATGGCGGCCGACGAACCCCTCGACCATCTGCTCGACATCTCCGCCGTGGTCGCCGACGGCGAGCTGGAGATCACCTGGCACTACAGCGACCAGGCCCACGAGGCCGACACGGTAAGGGAGTTGGCGCAGGGCATGACGGCGGCGCTGGCCGCGATCGCCGAACACTGCGCGCGCCCCGGCACAGGTGGCCGGACCCCGTCCGACTTCCCCCTCGCCCGCCTGGACCAGGCCGCCGTGGACCGCCTCGTCGGCGACGGCCGCGCGGTGGAGGACCTGCTCCCGCTCACCCCGCTCCAGGAGGGCATGCTCTTCCACCGCCTGGTCGGCGGCCCCGACGACGTGTACGTGGACCAGGCCGCCCTGCTCCTGGACGGCGTATCCGACCCGCACGGCTTCGCGGCGGCCTGGCAGCGGGTCACCGACCGCACACCCGCGCTGCGGACCTCGGTGGTGTGGCAGGACGTGCCCGTGCCGCTCCAGGTCGTCCACCGGGACGTACGCGTACCGGTCACCCATCACGACTGGCGGGAGACGGAGCCGCGGGAGCGCGCCGACCGCTTCGACCGGCTCCGGGCCGACGACCTCGCGCAGGGCATCGACCTCGCCTCGGCACCGTTGATGCGGCTCACCCTCGTCCGGCTGCCCGACGCCCGGCTGCACCTGCTGTGGACCTCCCACCACCTCATACTCGACGGCTGGAGCCTGGCCCAGGTGCTGACGGAGGTGTTCGAGGAGTACGCGGCGCTCACAGTCGGCGGCGCGCCGAGCCCGCCCGTGCGCCGGTCCTTCGCCGACTACGTGCGCTGGCTGGCCGACCAGGACTCCGAGGCCGCGCGTGCGCACTGGCGTGAGACGCTCGGCGGGTTCGCGACTCCGACACCGCTGCCCGTCGACCGACCCCTGACCGGCGCGCACGAGAGCCGGTCGGCGGACGTCCACACGGCCGAGCTGTCCGACGCGGTGTCCGCGACGCTGGCCCGCACCGCGCGCGAGGCGGGGCTGACCGTGAACACCGTGGTCCAGGGTGCCTGGGCGCTGCTGCTGTCCCGCCACAGCGCCGAACGGGACGTGGTGTTCGGCACCACCGTCTCCGGGCGCCCCGACGAACTGCCCGGCGTGGAGTCGATGGTGGGCATGTTCATCAACACCGTGCCCACCCGCGTCCGGGTCGAAGGCCACCGCCCGGCCGCCGACTGGCTGCGCGAACTCCAGGACGTACAGGCCGAGTCGAGGCGCTTCGCGGCCGCCTCCCTCGCGGAACTGACCGCCCTCAGCGACGTGCCGTCCGGCACCCCGCTCTTCCACAGCATGGTCGCCTTCGAGAACTACCCCTTCGACGCGGCCCGTACCTCCGGCTCCGGAGTACGTCTGGTGGACGTCACCTCCCGGGACGCCACCAACTACCCCCTCGTGCTGCGCGCCTACCAGGGGGAGCGGCTCGGCTTCGACCTTGCCTACGACCCCGACCTGTTCGACGCCGGTACCGTCCGGGCGCTCGCCGGACGCCTCCGCCTTCTCCTCACCGAGATCGCGGAGAACCCCGACCGGCCGCTGCGAGCCCTGGCCTGGACGACCGCCGAGGAACGGCGGCGGATGCTCGTCGACTTCAACGGCACCGAGCGCGGCCGGCCGGCGGACACCCTGGTGGACCTCTTCGAGGCCCAGGCCGCCCGCACCCCCGACGCCACCGCCGTCACCTGCGGCAGTGACCACCTCGACTACGCCACGCTCGACGCCGCCGCCGGCCGTCTCGCCCACCGGCTGGCCGCGGCCGGCGCCGGACCCGAGCGGTTCGTGGCCCTCGCCCTGCCCCGCTCGGCGGACCTCGTCGTGGCGATCCTGGCCGTACTGAAGACGGGCGCCGCCTATCTGCCCATCGACCCGAACCTGCCCGCCGAACGCGTCACCCACCTGCTGGACGACGCCACCCCCGTGATCCTGGTGACCACCACCGAGGCCGCCGAACGCACGCGGGGCACCGCCGTCCCGCTCCTCGTACTGGATGCCCCCGACGTACTGTCCGACCTCGCCCGCCGCCCCGCCACCGGCCCGGACCACCCCCGCCGCCCTCTGCCGCAGAGCCCCGCCTACGCCATCTACACCTCCGGCTCCACCGGCCGGCCCAAGGGCGTGGTCGTCCCGCACTCCAACGTCGTGCGCCTGTTCACCCGCACCCGCCACTGGTTCGGCTTCGACGGGACGGACGTGTGGACGCTGTTCCACTCCTACGCCTTCGACTTCTCCGTGTGGGAGCTGTGGGGCGCCCTGCTGCACGGCGGCCGGCTCGTCGTCGTCCCCGACGACACCGCACGCTCCCCGGAGGACTTCCTGCGCCTGCTCGCCGAGGAGCGGGTCACCGTCCTCAACCAGACCCCGTCCGCCTTCCACCAGTTGGCCCGCGCCGACGCCGAACACCCCGAACTCGGCGCCCAACTCGCCCTGCGAACGGTGGTGTTCGGCGGCGAGGCCCTGGACGTCGACCGGCTCGCCGACTGGTACACACGCCACCCCGACACCGCGCCACGCCTGGTCAACATGTACGGCATCACCGAGACCACCGTGCACGTCACATACGAGCCGCTGGACCGCACGACATCCCGCACGGGTGCCGCGAGCCCCATCGGCACCGGCATACCCGACCTGCGCGTCCACGTCCTCGACGACGACCTGGCCCCCGTACCGCCGGGAGCCGTGGGCGAGATGTACGTGGCGGGGGAGGGCCTGGCCCGCGGCTACCTGAGAAGGCCCGGCCTGACCGCGACGCGCTTCCTCGCCGATCCGTTCGCAGTGCCGGGGGAGCGGATGTACCGCACCGGCGACCGGGCCCGCCGCCGGGCCGACGGCACGCTGGAATACCTGGGCCGCGCCGACCAGCAGGTGAAGATCCGCGGCTACCGCATCGAACCCGGCGAGATCGAGGCCGCCGTGCACACCCACCCGGGCGTCGGCGCGGCGGCGGTGGGCGTGTACGAGGACGGCTCGGGGACCCGCCGGCTGGTGGCCCACGTCGTCGGGCGGGGCGGGGCCGAACCACCGCCCGCCGCCGACCTCCGCTCTCACCTGGAGCGGCTCCTCCCCGCGCACATGGTGCCCGCCGCCTACGTACCGTTGACGGCCCTGCCGCTGACCGTCAACGGCAAGCTCGATAGGCGCGCGCTGCCCGCGCCCGGACCGGACGGCTTCGCCACGGACACCGAGCGTGTCGCGCCGCGTACACCCGCCGAGCGTGCGGTCGCCGCCGCCTGGGCGGACGTCCTCGACACCGACGAGGTGGGTGCCGACGACGACTTCTTCGCCCTCGGCGGCGACTCGATCCTCGCCGTCCGGGTCGTCTCACGGCTGCGCGCCGCCTTCGGCGAGGAGGTCTCGCCCCGACTGCTGTTCACCCATCCGACGCTGTCCGCCCTGGCCGCCGCCCTCGGCGACTTGGCTGATGACGACACCCCGCCGGTCGACGTCATCCCGGCCGTGGACCCGGGCACCCCGGCGCCGCTGTCGTACGCGCAGCAGCGGCTGTGGTTCCTCGACCGCTTCGAGCCGGGCAGCACCGAGTACACGACCCTGTCCGTGCTGCGCCTGCGCGGCCCGCTCGACATCGACGCCCTGCGGGCCGCCCTCGACGGATTGGTGGCCCGCCACGAGGCGCTGCGCACCACCTTCGCCGAAGCCGGACCCGGACGGGGATACGGCCCCGGATACGGCCCCGGCCCCGGACCTGGAGCCGGAGCCGGGCAGGACGGCCAGGCCCGGCAGGTGGCCCACCCGCCGTACCCGGTGGACCTGCCGCTGGACGACCTCACCGGCGCCCGCGACCGCCTGCACTCCCTGGATGCCGTACAGGCTCTGGACGCCCTCGTCGAACGCGAGGCGTCCGTCCCCTTCGACCTGGGCGCCGGACCTCTCCTGCGCGCCCGGCTCGCACGCCTCGCCGAGGACGAGCACGTCCTCGTCCTGGCCGTCCACCACATCGTCACCGACGGCTGGTCGGTCGGCGTGCTCGGCCGGGACCTGGGCGAGCTGTACACGGCCGCCATCGAGAGCCGTACGCCCCGGCTGCCGCACCTGCCCGTGCGGTACGCGGACTTCGCCGCCTGGCAGCGCGCCCGCACCGACCAGGAGGACGAGCAACTCGCCTACTGGCGGGCTACGTTGGACGGAGTCGCTCCCTTCGAACCGCCCACCGACCGGCCGCGCCCCGCCGTGCGCGACCGGGACGGCGCCCTGGTGACCTTCACCCTCCCCGCCGCGCTCACCGAACGGCTGCGCGCGACGGGCCGCGAGGCCGACGCCACCCTCTACATGACCCTCCTGACGGCCTGCACGGTCCTGCTCTCGCGCTGGGCGGACCAGGAGGACATCGCCGTCGGTACGGTCACGGCGGGCCGGGAACGGTCCGAACTCCACGACGTGGTCGGCATGTTCGTCAACACCCTGGTGCTGCGCAACCGGGTGGAGCCCGGACTGTCGTTCCGCGCGCTGCTTGAGCGGGTCCGCGCCACCGTCCTGGACGCGTTCGCCCACCAGGACGTGCCGTTCGAGAAGCTGGTGGACGCACTCCGGCCCGAACGCGACACCAGCCGCACCCCGCTGTTCCAGGTCATGGTGGCGCTGCACAACCTGGGCGCCGAGACACTCGATCTGCCGGGCCTGGACGTGGAACCGCTCACGCCGCCCGTCCGGCACGCCGCCTTCGACCTGGCCTTCGACTTCGTCGAGAACGACGGCGGTGTCACCGGCTACCTGGAGTACGACACCGGCCTGTTCGACGCGCACACCGCCGAACGCCTCGCCGTACGGCTGCGAATGCTGCTGGAGGCGGCGGTCGAGGAACCGCACCGGGACGCCCACGCGCTGCCACTGCTGACGGCCGACGAACAGCGGCAGGTGCTCGACGAGTGGCAGGGCGGACGACTGGCCACGCCTGACACCCACTTCCCCGCCCTGTTCGAGGCACAGGCCGCGCGCACGCCGTACGCGACCGCCCTCGTGGCCCGAGGCGAAACGCTGAACGATGAGACGCTGAACTATGAAACGCCGGCCGACGAGACGCTGACCTTCGCTGACCTGAACGAGCGGGCGAACCGGCTGGCCCACCAGCTGATCACCCAGGGCGTCGGCCCGGAGCGCGTGGTCGCCGTACGGCTGCCGCGCACCCCGGAGCTGGTGGTGGCCGTGTTCGCCGTGCTCAAGGCGGGCGGCACCCTGCTCTGCGTCGACCCGGACCTGCCCGAGGAGCGCGTCGCGTTCCTCCTCGCGGACGCGGCGCCGCACACGGTCCTGACGGCCGACACCCTGCACGCGATGCCCTGGGACCGACTGCCCGCCCACGACCCCACCGACGGCGACCGGCTGGCCCCGCTGCACCCGGACAACGCCGCCTACATCATCTACACCTCCGGCTCCACCGGCCGCCCCAAGGGTGTGACCGTGGAACACCGCCACCTGGTCAACCTCTGCCACGACCACCAGGAAGGGCTCGTCGCCCCGCACACCGCCGACGGGCGACGGCTCAAGGCCGCGCTCAGTGCCTCCTTCTCCTTCGACACCTCGTGGGAGGGGCCGCTGCTGCTCGCCCTCGGCCAGGAGGTCCACCTCGTCGACGAGGACGTACGCCTGGACCCGGAGGCGTTCTGCGCCCAGGTCGACGAGCGGGAACTGGACCTGGTGAACGTCACCCCGTCCTTCCTCCGTGAACTCACCGCCGCCGGACTCCTCGCCCCCGGCCGCCACCACCCGCGCCTGCTGCTGGTGGGCGGCGAGGCGGTCGGACCCGACACCTGGGCCGAACTGTGCGCGGCACAGGCCGACTTCGGTGTCACCGCGTACAACATGTACGGCCCCACCGAGACCACCGTCGACGCCGTCTACGGCCGCTGCGCCGACCATCGCGCCCGCCCGGTCATCGGCCGCCCGGGCCGCAACCTGCGGGCCCACGTCCTCGATCGCGCCCTGCGTCCGGTCCCGCCCGGCGTACCGGGCGAGCTGTACCTCGCCGGGGCGCAGGTGGCCCGCGGCTACTTGAACCGGCCCGGCCTGACCGCCGCCCGCTTCCTCGCCGACCCGTTCGGGGCGCCGGGGGAGCGGATGTACCGCACCGGCGACCGCGCCCGCTGGGACGCGTCCGGGCAACTGGAGTTCCTGGGCCGGGCCGACGAGCAGGTCAAGATCCGTGGGTTCCGAATCGAGCCCGGCGAGGTGGAGGCCGCCCTGCTCGCGCTGCCGGACGTCACCGACGCCGCCGTGGCCGCCCGCGAGCACGGCGGACGCACGATGCTCGTGGCCTACGTCGTGCCCACCGGTGACCGACCCGCTTCCGCCGAAGACCTGCGCGTGCGGCTGCGGCGGACGCTGCCGGACCACATGGTGCCCACCGCGTTCGTGCCGCTGACCCGCATACCGCGCACCAGCGGCGGCAAGACCGACCGCCGCGCGCTGCCCGCGCCACTGGCACAGCCCGACAGCGGCACCCCGTACGTGGCACCCCGCCCCGGCACGGAGGAGCGGCTGGCGGCCATCTGGGCGGAGGTGCTGGGCGTGGAGCGGGTCGGCGCCCGCGACAACTTCTTCGCGCTCGGCGGCGACTCCATCCTCAGCATCCAGATCGTCTCCCGCGCCCGCCGGGCGGGCCTCGCCCTGACCACCAAGGACGTCTTCCGCCACCAGAGTGTCGCCGAACTCGCCCTGCGCGTGTCCGAGTCGGCGCCCCGGCCGACGGCCGACACGGATGAATCCCCGCCTGCTGAGTCCCCGCTGACGCCGATCCAGCGCTGGTACCTCGACCACCGGCGTCCCGGTGACGCGTTGCGCTTCACCATGACCCAGCGGCTGGAACTCGCCGTCGGCACCGACCTGTCGGCGCTGGAGCAAGCGGTAGACGTCCTCGTGGGCCATCACCCGGCCCTGCGGACCCTCTTCCGGCACACCGACGACGGCTGGCGCCAGCGGGTGCTGCCGCAAGCGCCGCACGGCGTCCTCACGCGCCACGACATGGCCCACCTGGACGCACCGGAGCTGGATGCACAGGTGCAGCGCGCGGCGGACGCCGCACAGCGGGCGCTCGATCCCACCGAGGGCCGCGTCGTACGCGTCCTGCTCTTCGACCGCGGTCCGGAGCGCCCCGCCCAACTACTGTTCATCGTCCACCACTTGGTCGTCGACGGCGTCTCCTGGCGCATCCTGCTCGGCGACCTGGAGGCCGCTCACCGCGCCGCCGCTGCCGGTCGGCCCGTCGAACTTCCCCCGACGGGCACCGCGTACGGGCGCTGGGCGGCGCGGCTGGAGCAGCACACACGAGCCGGTGCCCTGGACGCCGACCTCGCGCACTGGACCCGCACCGCCGCGGCCCCGGCCGACCTGCCCGCCGGGCGACCCGGCCCCAACACCCACGGCACCGCCGCCACCGTCACCGTGACGCTGGCACCCGAGGAGACCGGGGCGCTGCTGCGCCGGGTCCCCGACGTCTACCGCACCCAGGTCAACGACGTGCTGCTCAGCGCGCTCGGCCGCACGCTGGCCCGCTGGTGCGACCGCGACACCGTTCTCGTCGGGGTGGAGGGGCACGGTCGTGAGGACCTGTTCGACGACGTGGACCTGTCCCGGACCGTCGGCTGGTTCACCGCCGAGTTCCCCCTCGCGCTGACCGTCGCGCCGGACGCCGGCTGGCGGGCCACCCTGCGCTCGGTCAAGGAGCAACTGCGCGCGGTGCCGCTGCACGGCCTCAGCCACGGCGCCCTGCGCCACCTGCCGCCGGACAGTCCGCTCGCCCACACCCCGCACCCTCAGGTCGGGTTCAACTACCACGGGCGCTGGGACGCGGGGAGCGCCGCCGAGGACGGCCTGTACCGGGCGGCGCTCCCGCCGGCCGGCCGCGACAGCGACCCGGACGAACCCCGCCCCTACCTGCTGGACATCACAGGCGTGGTCCAGGACGGCCGGCTCGAACTCGGCTGGACCTACCCGCCGGCCGTCTACGACGAGTCCACCGTGCGGCACCTCGCCGAGGAGATGTGCGCGGCGCTCCGCGACATCGCGACGCACTGCGCCGACCCGGACGCGGGCGGCCGCACCCCCTCCGACTTCCCCCTCGCCGACCTCTCCCAGCAGCAGCTCGACCGGCTGGTGGGCGACGGTCGGCACGTGGCGGACGTCCTGCCGCTGACACCCCTGCAGTCCGGCATGCTCTTCCACGGGCTGGTCGACACGGCCGGCGCCTACTTCGACCGTACGGCCGTACGGCTGACCGGAGTTGCCGACCCGAGGGCGTTCGCGGCGGCCTGGCAGCAGGTCGCCGACCGCACCCCGGTCCTGCGCACCGGCGTCCACTGGCAGGGCCTGCCGCACCCCGTGCAGGTCGTCCACCACCGTGTGGAACTGCCCGTGACCCACCTGGACTGGCGCGAACTGACGCCCGGGCAGCGGGCGGAGGCGACGGAACGGCTGCTCGCCGAGGACCGTGCGGCGGGCATGGAACTGACCGCCGCGCCGCTCACCCGGATCACCCTGGCCGCCCTGCCCGGCGACGAGGTCCTGCTGCTGTGGTCCTCGCACCACCTCATCCTCGACGGCTGGAGCACCGGACAGCTGCTCACCGAGGTGTGCGAGCGGTACGCCGCGCTCACCGGCGGCCAGGACACCGCGCCGCCCGTACGGCGGCCGTTCGCGGACTTCGTACGCTGGCTGCGCGAGCAGGACGAGGACGCGGCCGAACGCCACTGGGCTGATGCCCTCGCCGGATTCGCCGAACGCACCCCGCTGCCCTACGACCGCACCCCCGCCGAGGCCCACCGGGCCCGCTCCGCCGAGTCCGTCCACCACGCGCTCGACGCGGACGTGTCGCGGCGGCTGCGGGAGACGGCGGCCCGCGCCGGACTGACCGTCAACACCGTGGTGCAGGCAGCCTGGGCCCTGCTGCTGGCCCGCTACAGCGGACGCGACGACATCGTGTTCGGTACGACCGTCTCCGGACGGCCCGCCGAACTGCCGGGCGTCGACACGATGATCGGCATGTTCATCAACACCGTGCCCACCCGGATACGGGTCCGGAACGACGGCGTCCTGGGCTGGCTGCGCGGTCTTCAGGAGGCGCAGAGCGAGGACCGGCGTTTCGACTTCCTCTCCCTCGCCCGTATCCAGACACTGACCGAAGTCCCCTTTGGGCAGGCCCTGTTCGACAGCATGGTGGTGTTCGAGAACTATCCGGTCGACGAGTCGGCCGCCGCCCGGACGGGAGTGGGAGTCGCCGAGGTGCGCGCCGACGACGCCACCACTTTCCCGCTGTGCCTGCGCGCCCACCTGAGCGACCGGCTCGGCTTCGACCTGGCCTACGACCCCGCCTTCTTCGACCGCGGCACGATGGAACAGGCGACGGCTCGTCTGGCGACCCTGTTCACCCGACTCGCCGACGGCATCGACGCGGACGTACGCGACCTCGATCCGCTCACCACCGAGGACAGGCGGCTGCTGGAGGAGTGGAACACCACCGCCCGCCGGACGGAGCCGCGCAGCCCGGTCGGCCTGTTCGCGGAGCAGGCCCGCCGTACCCCGGACGCCCCGGCCCTGGACGACGGCGACCGGCGGGTGACCTACCGCGAACTCGCCGACTGGTCCGACCGCGTGGCCGCACGCCTGCTCGCGGACGGACTGGCCGCCGAGGACGGAGTGGCGCTGCTCATGGACCGCGGCGCCGAACTCGTCGTCGCCCAGCTCGCCGTCCTCAAGGCCGGCGGCGCGTACGTGCCCGTCGACGCCCGTGCCCCCGAGGAGCGGCGGCGGATGATGCTGGCCCAGGCGGGGGTCAGGGCCCGGCTCACCGCCGAGGACGTCACCGCGGCCCGCCACGATCCCCCGGTGCGAACGGCCGCCGTGGCGGCGGATCCCGACCGGCTGGCCTACGTCATGTTCACCTCCGGATCCACCGGCCTGCCGAAGGCCGTGGCGGTGCGCCACCGCGACGTGGCGTCGCTGGCCACCGACAGCCGTTTCGCCGACGGGATGTGCGCCCGTGTGCTGCTGCACTCACCGGTCGCGTTCGACGCCGCCACCTTCGAGGCGTGGGCACCCCTGCTGACCGGCGGCTGCGTGGTCGTGACCCCCGGCCGGACGGTGGACGCGGACCTGCTGCGCCGACTGATCGGCAGGAGCGTACGAGCCGGGGGCGACGAACCGGGCGGGCCGGGCGGCCCAGTCGGTGAGGGCGGGCGAGCCCGGGACGCCGGGCACTCCGCCGACGCAGGCCTGACCTCCCTGTGGCTGACGGCCGGGCTCTTCCGGCTTCTGGCGCAGGACGCGCCGGACTGCTTCGCGGGCCTGCGCCAGGTGTGGACCGGCGGCGACGTGGTCCCCGCCGCGGCCGTACGACGCGTACTGGCCGCCTGCCCCGGCCTGACCGTGGTGGACGGCTACGGACCGACCGAGACCACGACCTTCGCCACGTCGCACGCCCTCGACGACGCGGCGGCCGTCCCCGACACCGTCCCCGTCGGCCGACCGCTGGACGACAAGCGGGTCCACGTCCTGGACGCGCGGATGCGCCCCGTCCCGCCGGGCTGCGCGGGCGAGCTGTACGTGGCCGGTGAGGGCGTGGCACGCGGCTACCTGGGCCGCCCCGGCGAGAGCGCACGCCGCTTCCTCGCGGACCCCCTCGGGCCGCACGGCACCCGGATGTACCGCACGGGCGACCTGGCCCGGCGCCTCCCGGACGGCACGGTCGAGTTCCTGGGCCGCGCCGACGACCAGGTGAAGATCCGTGGCTTCCGGGTGGAGCCCGGCGAGGTGGCGGCCGTACTGGCGGCCCACCCGGGCGTCGCCGACGTGGCGGTCGTGGCCCGCGAGGACCGGCCCGGCGCCCGCCGCCTGGTCGCCTACGTCGTCGGCCCGGCCGGACACGACACGGAGGACTTGCGCGCATACGCCGGCCGCACGCTGCCCGACTACCTGGTGCCCACCGCGTTCGTCGCGCTGACGGCCCTCCCGCTGAGCGGCAACGGCAAGGTGGACCACGCCGCCCTCCCGGCCCCGGAGGCGGACACCGGCCCGGGACGGGGCAGGCGGAGCGAACCGCGCACCGACGCCGAACGCCGTACCGTCGAGGTCTTCGCGGACGTGCTGGGCGGGCGACCGCCGGGCGTGGAGGACGACTTCTTCGCGCTGGGCGGCGACTCCATCCTCAGCATCCGCCTCGCCTCCCGCCTGGCCGAGGAGTTCGGCACCACCCTCTCGCCGCGTGTCGTGTTCACCCACCCGACGCCCGCCGCGCTCGCCGAACTGCTCACCGGCGACCGGACCGCGGACCAGGGGCGTCCCGTCATCGGTCCGGTGGACCGGGACGCGGCGGCACCGATGTCGTACGCGCAGCAGCGCCTGTGGTTCCTGGAGGAGTTCGCGCCCGGCGGCACCGAGTACGTCACCGCCCTGGCGCTGCGCCTGCGCGGCCGGCTCGACACGCGCGCCCTCGCGGCGGCACTGAGGAAGCTGGTGACCCGGCACGAGTCGCTGCGTACCACCTTCGACACCGTGGACGGCCGGGGAGTGCAGGTCGTCGGGCCGCCGATGGAGGTGCCGCTGCCGCTCGACGACCTCTCGGGGCTGCCCGAGGGCGACCGCACGGTCCGCCTGGAGAAGCGGCTCGCGGCCGACCGCGCCCTCCCCTTCGACCTGCGCGAGGGCCCCCTGCTGCGGGCCGGCCTGATCCGGCTGGCCGGCGACGAGCACGTCCTGACGCTCACGCTCCACCACATCATCACCGACGGCTGGTCGACCGCCGTCCTCACCGGCGATCTCGCCCACCTCTACCGGGCCGAACTGGACCCGGCCACCGAGCCGTTGCCGCCGCTGCCGGTGCAGTACGCCGACTACGCCCACTGGCAGCGCACCGTGAGCGGGCACGACCGGCAACTGGACTACTGGAAGGAGCAGTTGGCGGACATCGAGCCGCTGGACCTGCCCACCGACCGGCCCCGCCCGGCGATCCGTACCCGCTCGGGTGCGAGTGCCCGGCTGTCGCTGCCGCCCCGCACCGCGCGCCGTCTCGGGCAGGTGGGCCGGGACCGGGGAGCCACCCTCTTCACCACACTGGTCGCCGCCGCCCAGACCTTCCTGGCCCGGCTCTGCGGCAGCCGGGACATCGCGGTCGGCACCGTCACCTCCGGCCGCGAGCAGGCCGAGATCCAGCAGCTGATCGGCTTCTTCGTCAACACCCTGGTGCTGCGCTCCGAGGTCGAGCCCGAGCGTCCGTTCGCCGAGTTCCTCGACGACGTCCGACGGACCGTCCTGGACGCCTTCGCCCACCAGGAGGTGCCGTTCGAGCAGGTGGTGGACGAGGTCGGCCCGGTGCGCGACACCAGCCGCACCCCGCTGTTCCAGGTGATGGTCGTCCTGCAGAACACCCCGGCCGCCGACCTCGATCTGCCGGGCCTCACGGTGTCCGGCGTGGAGACGGAGCTCCAGCACGCCGCGTTCGACCTCACCCTGGAGTTCGCCGAAGCGGACTCCGGCGCGCTGCACGGCCTGCTCACCTACAACACCGACCTGTTCGACGAGGCCACGGCAGGGCACCTGGCCGACCAGCTCGCCACACTGCTGACCGCCGTGGCCGACGACCCGCACCGCCCGCTCGGCGCCCTGCCGCTCGCCTCCGACGAGGACCTGAAAGCCCTTCTGGACCAAGGGCGGGGCACGCCCCGTCCGGTACCGGTGGCCACACTGCCGGATCTCTTCGAGCGGCAGGTGGCCGGAACCCCCGACGCGGTTGCGCTGGAGGACGCGGGACGGCAGCTGACGTACGCCGAACTCGGCCGCGCCGCCGGCCGGTTCGCCCACCGGCTCATCGCCCGTGGGGTCGGCCCGGAGGATGTCGTGGCCCTCGCCCTGCCCCGGGGCGCCGAGACGGTGGTGGCGCAGCTCGCCGTCGCCAAGGCGGGCGCCGCGTTCCTGCCCGTCGACCCCAACTACCCGGAGCAGCGAAGGGAGTTCATGATCCGTGATGCGGGCGCCCGGGTGGTCATCGACGATCCGGCGGAGATATGGGCGGCGGACGGCGCGGCGACGGGGGTGCCGGACGGCCGGGCGACGGGGCTGCCGGACGGCCCGGACACCGCGCCCACCGACGCCGACCGCACCACCGCCCTCACCCCCGACCATCCGGCGTACGTCATCTACACCTCCGGGTCCACCGGGACGCCGAAGGGAGTCACGGTCACGCACCGGGGTCTGGCAGGGTTCGTGGAGGCCGCCGCCGAACGGTACGCGGCGGGCCCCGGCGACCGGGTGCTGCAGTTCGCCTCGCCCAGCTTCGACGCCTCCGTCCTCGAACTGTGCGTGTCCCTGCTCAGCGGCGCCACCCTGATCACGGGGGAGGAGGGGCCGCTGATCGGTGAACGGCTGGCGCAGGTGCTCGCCGAGCGCCGCATCAGCCACACCCTCATCCCGCCGGCCGCGCTGGCCACCGTGGCGCCGGAGACCGCCGGGAACCTGCCGCACCTGCGCACCCTGATCGTCGGCGCCGAAGCCTGCCCCGCCGATCTCGTGGAGCGATGGGCGCCCGGCCGCCGGATGATCAACTCCTACGGACCCACCGAGGCCACCGTCGTCGCCACCTGGACCGGCCCGCTGAGCCCGGCGGGCGGCCCTCCGCCGATCGGCCGCCCGGCGGGCGCCACCCGCGTGTACGTCCTCGACGCCGCCCTGCGCCCCGTCCCGCCCTGCGTGACCGGGGAACTGTACGTGGCCGGTCCGGGACTGGCCCGCGGCTACCTCCACCGACCGGGTCTGACCGCCCGGCGGTTCGTCGCGGACCCGTCCGGCGCGGCGGGAGAACGCATGTACCGCACCGGCGACCTGGTGCGTCGCGGCGCCGACGGCGAACTGCGCTTCGTCGGCCGCGCGGACGACCAGATCAAGCTGCGCGGTTTCCGCATCGAGCCGGGAGAGACGGAGAGCGCGCTGCGCCGCAGCCCGCATGTGCGCGACGCGGTGGTCGTCGTACGCAGCGACGGCCCGGACGGACAGCCGTCCGACGGCCCCGGACGGCTGGTGGCGTACGTCGTCCCCGCCCGCGCCGATGCCAGTGCCGACGGCGACTCCTTGGCCAGTGACAGTGCCGGTGCCAACGGCGACGTCGGCGGCGGCGCGGACGGCCTGCCGGTCGCCGCACTGCGCGAGCACCTCGCCGCCCTGCTGCCGCCGCACATGGTCCCAGCCGTGTTCGTGCCGCTGGAGCGGCTGCCGCTGACCGCCAACGGCAAGACGGACCGGCGGGCCCTGCCCGCCCCCGGCCCCGCGCACACCGGCGCCGCCACGGGCCCGCGTACCGCACCCCGTACCGACACCGAACGCCGTATCGCCGGCGTCTGGACGGACGTCCTCGGCGTGGCGGACATCGGCGTGGACGACAACTTCTTCCACCTCGGCGGTGACTCCATCCTGAGCATGCAGGTGGTCTCCCGGCTGCGGCGCGAGGGGCTGCACCTGGCCACCCGGGACCTGTTCACCCACCAGACCGTCGCCGAACTGGCCACCGTCGTCGGCACCGCTCCCCAGCACACCGGCGACGGCCCGGCGACCGGCGCGGTGCCCCTCACCCCGATCCAGGAGTGGTTCCTGACGACCCCGCGCGCCGACCACACCCACTTCAACCAGTCGGCGCTGCTGGAACTCGACGGCGAGCCCGACCCCGCCGCCCTGGAGAGCGGTCTGAACGCCCTGCTGGAACACCATGACGCGCTGCGCATGCGTTTCACCCAGGACGCCGAAGGCTGGCATCAGTTCAACCCGCCGCCGGGTGAGAAGGGCGAGGGGAGCAGGAGGGGCGAGAAGGACGAGTTCCTCGTGCGGTACGACCTGTCGGACCTGTCGGCGGAGGAGGCCGACGCGGCCATGAAGAAGGCCGCCGACGATCTGCACACCGGTTTCGACCTCGGCCGGGGCCCGCTGCTGCGAGCGGCCCTGTTCACCGGCGTGGACGCGGCCCGGACAGAGGAGGGCTCAGCGGACGAAGCCCCGTCAGGCGAAGTCCAGTCGTGCGACGTCCCGTTGGGCGAAGCCTCGGCGGGCGATGGCGATGGCGGCGGCAAGGACAAGGGCAACGACGATGGCAGCCGGGCCTTTCTCCTCCTGGTCGGCCATCACCTGGTCGTGGACGCCGTGTCCTGGCGGATCCTCGCCGACGACCTGGAGGCCGCCTACCGGCAGGCCGTGCGCGGCGAACCCGTGAGCCTGGGGGAGCGCACCACCTCGTTCCGCGACTGGGCCCACAAGCTCGCCGGGTACGTCGCCGACGGCGGCCTGGACCACGAACTGCCCTACTGGGAGGAGGCCGTGACCGCCGAACAACTCCCGGCCGCAACCGAAACCTCAACCACAGCCACCCCAGACCCGGCCGCGGAGGAGGCCGGTACGTTCACCCTCGAACTGGGGGAGGAGGACACGGCGGTGCTCCTGCGTGCCGCACCGGCCGCCTACCGCACCCGTGTCAACGACGTCCTGCTGGCCGCGCTGGCCCTGGCCCTGGCCCGTTGGACCGGGAGCGACCGCGTCCGCCTGGACCTCGAAGGGCACGGCCGCGAGGACCTGCTGGACGACGTGGACCTCTCCCGCACGGTCGGCTGGTTCACCACCATCCACCCGGTCGCCCTCCAGGTGCCCGAACCGGACCGCCCCGGCTCCGCCCGGAACTGGCGTGCCCTGGTGAAGTCGGTGCGCCGCCAGCTGCGCTCCGTACCCGGCAACGGACTGGGCTTCGGCGCCCTGCGCACCTTCGGACCGCCCGAGGTGCGCGAACGGCTCGGCGCCGCGGCACACGGGCAGGTGGTCTTCAACTACCTCGGCCAGTGGGACGCCCGCCCCGCCGCATCCGGCAGCGGCCTGGTGCGTACCGAACACGGCTCCTTCGGCCAGGACCACGACCCCAGGGACAGCGGTTCGCATCCGCTGGAGGTGGTCGGCGCGGTACGGGACGGGCGCTTCGCCTTCACCTGGCACCACCACCCCGGCACACACGACCCGGCGACCGTGCGCCGTGTCGCGGGGGAGTTCGCCGAAGCGCTGAGCCACATCGCCCGGCACGCCAGGGAGAGCCTGTGACCGCACACCGCCCCGGTGCCCCGGCACCCCACACCCACGGACGAACCCCAACCACCAGCCCATTCACGACCCTGTGCACGCCCCGACCCACGACAGGAGAGAACGACATGGACGAGAACACCCGCCACCAGGTGCTGCGCAACGACGAGGACCAGTACTCCCTCTGGCCGGTCGACGTAGAGGTGCCCGCCGGTTGGCAGCCCGTCGGAAAGGAGGGCACCGAAGAGGAGTGCTCCGCCTACGTCGACGAGGTGTGGACCGACATGCGTCCGCGCAGCCTGCGCGAGCGGATGGACAACGCGGAGGCCTGACCCGCCCACGAAGCCGAGCCACGGGCGCAGGGGGCGGCGATCGACGCCCCCTGCCACCGCCCCACCCCTCAGGAGCCCACCGATGACACCCACCCTGAAGACCGAGCGGCTGGAGTTCACGGCCTACCGCCCCGAGGACGAGAACCACTTCGTCGCCCTGCTGCGCAACGAGGAGGTGTGCCACTGGATGGGCCAGGACATGGTGCCCGAGGCCGACCTGCGCACGGCGTTCCGGGAGATCCTCGACGACGTCTACCCCACACAGCGGTTCGACGTGTGGGGGGTGTGGTGGCAGGGGACGTACATCGGCCACGCCGAGGTGAAGAAGACCGGCAACGTCGACGGCCACGAACTCATCCTCGCCCTCGCCCCCGACTACTGGGGGCGTGGCATGGGCACCGAGGCCGTCCACGGCCTGCTGCGCCATGCCTCCGACAACCTCGGCCTGAAGGAGGCGTACGGCATGGTGGGCGCCCAGAACGAGGCGAGCCTCGCCCTGTGCCGACGGCTGGGCTTCCGGCACGTACGTGACGTGGTGGGCGAGGACGGCACGGTGACCCGGATGGTCGTCATCCCCACCACGGAGGCGACCTGACGGCAACTGTCACCGAGACTCGCAGCGAGTCCTGCCGTCAGGCCAGTGCTGTCAACCAGCAGGGTTCACCTCGGTGACGCGGCCACCCGGGCCGCGACGGGCTCCAGGCGGACCACGATCCCCTTCGACGTCGGCTGGTTGCTCTTGTCGGCCACGCTGTCCAGCGGCACCAGGACGTTGGTCTCGGGGTAGTAGGCGGCGGCACAGCCCCGGGTGGTGGGGTAGGGGACCACGCGGAAGTCCTCGGCGCGCCGCTCGACGTCGTCGGTCCACACACTGACGAGGTCGACGTGCTGCCCCTCGGAGAGGCCCAGTCCGGCCACGTCCTCCGGGTTGACGAGCACCACCTTGCGGCTTCCGTGAATACCCCGGTAGCGGTCGTTGGACGTGTACGGGACGGTGTTCCACTGGTCGTGGGAGCGCAAAGTCTGCAGCAACAGGTGCCCTTCGGGGGCCCGCAGCATCGCGAAGTCGTTGGCGGTGAACAGCGCCTTGCCGACGTCGTTGTGGTAGACGCCCTCGTTGACCGCGTTCGGCAGCTGGATACCGCCGGGACGGGTCACGCGCCGGTTGAAGTCGTGCAGTCCGGGGACGATGTGGGCGATGCGGTCACGGATCGCGCCGTAGTCCGCTTCGAACTCCTCCCACGGGATGCCGGCGGCCGTGCCGTCGAGGGTGCGGCGGGCGAGCCGGCACAGAATGGAGATCTCGCTCAGCAGGAGCGGCGAGGCCGGCTGCAGCCGGCCCTGAGAGGTGTGCACCTCGCTCATCGAGTTCTCGACGGTCACGAACTGCTCCCCGTCGACCTGGACGTCCACTTCCGTGCGGCCGAGGGTGGGCAGGATGAGCGCGGTCTCGCCGCACACGGTGTGGGACCGGTTCAGCTTGGTGGAGATGTGGGCCGTCAGACGGCAGTTGCGCACGGCCTCTTCGGTGATCTCGCTGTCCGGAGCGGCCCGGACGAAGTTGCCGGCCAGCGCGAGGAAGAACTTGACGCGGCCTTCACGCATCGCCCTGATCGCGTTCACGGAGTCGAGGCCGTGCTCGCGCGGCGGATCGAAACCGAATTCCTCCTGGAGCGAGTCGAGGAAATCGTCCGGCATCTGCTCCCAGATGCCCATCGTGCGGTCGCCCTGCACATTGCTGTGCCCGCGAACCGGGCAGGCGCCGGTGCCTGCCCGGCCGACATTCCCGCGCAGCAGAAGGAAGTTGACGATCTCCCGGATGGTGGGGACGGCGTGCTTGTGCTGGGTGATTCCCATCGCCCAGCAGACGATGACGCGTTTGCTGCGCAGCACCTCGTCCCGTACCTGCTCGATCTCCTCGCGCGTCAGGTCGGTCGCGGCGAGGATGTCGTTCCACTCGATGGTGCGGGCGTGCTCGGCGAACTCCTCGAAACCCTTGGTGTCGCTGTCGATGAAGTCACGGGCGAGCACCTGGCCCGGCCGGGCGTCCTCGGCCTCCAGCAGCAGCCGGTTGATCCCCTGGAACAGCGCGAGGTCGCCACCGTTGCGGATGTGCAGGAACCGGTCGGCGATCTCGGTGCCCTGTCCGATGACCCCGCGGGGGTTCTGCGGGTTCTTGAACCTCAGCAGCCCGGCTTCGGGCAGGGGGTTCACCGCGATGATGCGGGCGCCGTTCCGTTTGGCCTGCTCAAGGGCCGACAGCTGGCGCGGGTGGTTGGTCCCGGGATTCTGCCCCACCACGAAGATCAGGTCGGCATGGTGCAGGTCGTCGAGGCTGACCGTCCCCTTGCCCGTACCCAGCGTCTCGTGCAGCGCGTAGCCGCTGGACTCGTGGCACATGTTGCTGCAGTCGGGCAGATTGTTGGTCCCCAGCGCCCTGGCGAACAGCTGCAGCATGAACGCGGCCTCGTTGCTGGCCCTGCCCGAGGTGTAGAACACCGCCTCGTCGGGGGAGGTGAGCGACTTCAGCTCCGAAGCCAGCAGGTCGAAGGCGTCGTGCCAGCTGATCGGCTCGTACGAGTCGGAGCCGGGCCGCTTGACCATCGGCTCGGTGAGCCGTCCCTGCTGGTTCAGCCATTTGTCGGAGCGCCGGCCCAGCTCGGAGACCGTGTGCTCGCGGAAGAAGTCGGCGGTGACGCGCCGCGACGTCGCCTCGTCGTTGATGTGCTTGGCGCCGTTCTCGCAGTACTCGTTGCGATGCCGGTGGCCCGGCGAGGGATCCGCCCACGCGCACCCGGGACAGTCGATGCCGCCCACCTGGTTCATGGTCAGCAGTGTCTCGCCGGTGCGCCGGAGGGAAGTCTCCTCAAGGGAGTACTCCAATGCGTGCATCACCGCGGGTACGCCCGCGGCCCACTTCTTCGGCGGGGTGACGCGCAGAGCCTCGTTCGGTTCCTCGCCGGGCGCCTTCTTCATCAGTTTGCCTTTCACCTACGCTGCTGTGGCCCGCGGCATCAGCCGACGGGCCAGTGGGCCACCCGGCTCCTGGGAGGCTTCGGTTCTTCGGGCCGTACGCGTCCGTCGCGGATGGTTCCCCGCCAGGCCCCGCTCTCCGCGCCGAGCCCCTCGATGTATGCCTTGAAATGCCGCAGCTCCCTCTGCACGACCCGGCCGACCAGCCTGGGCAGACCGCCGAGCAGACCGGTGGCGCCGGGCGAATCGACCTCGATCCGGACGGTGACGGCCGTACCGTCCGCCGAGGTGGGCCGGAACGACACTTCGCCCCTATGAACGGTGTGCCGCTCAAGGCTTCGCCAGGTCAGATAGGAGTCGGGCTCCTGTTCCACGATCTCGGCCTGGAACTCGCGCCGCAGTGGCCCGACCGCGAGCGTCCAGGTGACGAGGGCCGGCCGGACCTGCTCGACCTTCTTCACCACGGTCATGAACCGGGGAAAGCTCTCGAACTGGGTCCACTGGTTGTACGCGGCCCGCACCGGGACCGCGACCTCGATCGTTTCCTCAACGAAATACATGGTCCACCCATCGTCAGGCGCCGCTCGCCCCAGTGTCACCGCAGGTCCAGCCGGTCGCCACACGTCGTCCTGCCGGCCGCCCGATCCACGAATCGGATTCATGCTCCGCCCGGACCGACGGTTCCCTTTCCTCCGGCCCCCGCCCTGTCCATTGCCGACCCTGCTCATTGCCGGGCAGGCGGGTACCCGCCATCCAGGCCGCATAACACGCGACAGGCCCCGCTTCGCCCCCGTCTGAGAGGAGACGGTCGGGAATCTCGCGGCCGCCCGCCCGAACCGGAGCACCTCAGCTGTCGCCCTGCCGAAGGCGGCGAGTGCACTGTTCGGGCTATTCCTCTTCTCCCGACTCGTGGTCGGAGAGGATCCGTAGGCTGAGGTCCGCCGCCACGTGGTCCGCGAGCCACGTCATCCGGCTGTCTCCTGCCACGAGGCCCTCCCGTATGACGTGACACCAGGCGGCGTGGCGGGCCAGCGCGAGGTACGACGTCCCGACCCGGTGCCAACGCGCCGTGAGTTCGACATCGTCGGACCACAGCGGCGTCTCCCTGGCCAGATAGGCGGCGACTGTCGCTGCGACGAAACAGCGCTCGGATGTCGGGTCGAGATGCCCGAGGTGCTGCACGTGAGCCTCCAGCACGTCGACCGCCTGCGGGTAGTGGCGCAGGGATGTGCCCATGCCCTCGCAATACGTCATGACGTGGAGGATGCGTCCTGTGTGGTCCACGAGTGCGGCGTCAGCCCCGGACTCCGCGATGGCATCGGGGAGTCCGACGGTTCGGGCGATGAGGTGGGCGAAGTAGCTGTTGAGGAAGTCGCCGTCGGCGGCTCGCCGCAGCAGCCATGGCCGGACGGCCGGGTGGTCGTCCACGTGTCGGCACAGCGTCTCCACGGCATGGACCCGGCCCTAGGCGGTCACCCGCTCCGCGAGCCAGATCAGCGCCTCGGCACTGCCCGGCAGGCGTTCAAGGGCCTGCACGGCGAGCGGTCCGAAGTCGTTGGAGAAGAGGCCGATCGTCTGGATTGCGGGGATGTCGTCCACCGTGGCGACCTCGGCAAGCAGAGCCAGTCCGAGGGCCACGGCATCAGGGTCTCTCCCGTGTCGTATCAGCCACCGTCCGGTCTCCCGGGCCCTGGCCGCCGGTGCTCTCAGGACGGCGGCACCGACGTGCTCGTTGCTGCGGACCGGCACGTGGACACCGTGAAGCCTGGCAGCCAACTCGCGCGGTGAGGTGCTCGGTTCGGCGAAGAACCCGTCGAGGACGGCAGCGGCGTCCATACCGACGCGCCCGTGGTCGGGCAGGCGTGTCGACCGTGCCCTGCGTCGGCGTCGTACCGCATCGGGCAACGCCCCCTGGCGCGGCAGGGGTTGGTCCGGCGTCAGGCGGTGCAGCCCGAGCGCATGGTCGAACAGTGTGGTCGTGGGTCCGGGCAGCGCGGGCCCGGGCGTCTCGCTCACAGGCGGACGGAAGACTCGATTCTCTTGGCCATGTCTCTCAGCCTGCCATCACGGCACCCGCCACGACGAGTCTTTTCCGCAAGGACGCTGTCGCATCGGACACGGTCCCGGCAGCTGCCCGGTCCTGACATCTGTCAGGACCGGGAGGTGGCGCGCCCGGCCTAGTCTCGGGGCCGATCAACACGGGGGAGGCTCGCGCAGGCGGCCGACTGCTGAGGAGGCCTCTCCCCGTTCCGTACGCCGACGGAGGAGCATCGTGACAACTGCACGTCGTGTGTGGGGATCCATCGCGGTCACCGCAGCACTGATCGCCGGCAGCACCGTCCTGGCCACCGCGCCGGCTGCCGCGAAGGGGGAACCCGCGGCAGCGCCCGCCCAGGCCCAGCCGGCCAGTTGGGACAACAACGTCTACCTCTACTACAGCGAGTCGAGCAACAGCTCCTGGAGCAAGTACGGCACCGGGGTCGACGACTTCGCGGGGCACACCTTCGCGGCCGGCGGCGAGGGCCACGGCCAGAACGTGAAGAACAACGTGTACCGAGCCTGGAACAACGATCCGAGCTTCAGGGCCCGCATCTTCTACAACGAGAACAAGAACGCCAGCGGCGACGCCCCCTACGACGACATCTGGCCCGGAGAGTCCCGCCCGCTGAACTCCGGCGTACAGAACAACAACGCCTCGCTCGGTTGGTACTACGCCGGCTGATGCCGGTCCGGCCCGCCCGCACACGGCGGGCGGGCCGGACCGCACCGACTACCCGCACCCGCACCCGCGCCCCGGAAGGGATACGACAGCATGACGGCGCGAAAACTCCACAGGGCCAGGCGTCTCGGGGCGGCCGTCATCCTGCTCGCCGTCACGGCGGGATGCGCGCAGGGGGTAGACCCCACACCGGCTGTCACCGCGTCCGGCACACTGACGGCATCAGGGCCGCTTCCCGCCGTCGCGGTGCCGAAGATGCTCGATGTCAGTTCCCTGGTACTTCCCATCGAGCCCTACCTGTTCACCGATCGCCAGGTCGGCCGCCTGTTCCGGGCCAAGGCGGTGCTGACCGAGGCGTGTATGCGGCGCTTCGGTCATTCCTTGCCCGCCCCCACCGGTCCCATCCCGGAGACGGGCACGTTGAACCCGGCCAACACGGCGCACCGGTACGGCATCACCGACGCGGCCAAGGCGGCACGCTACGGCTATCACCCGATTCCCGGCTCGGTGCCGCCGCAGGGCAAGAACAAGCCCACGAGACCACAGCCGGGGCCACAGCCGGGGCCGGAGGCAATGCTCGTCCTGCGTGGGTTGAAGAAGGACGGCACACCAGCGGACGCCGACTCACGCGGTCGCCGCCTGCCTGCGGGCGGTTGCCAGGGCGAGGCCACCAAGGCGCTGTCGGGGGACCCGCAGAAGCTGGGGAACCTTGAACTCGTCGGCGCGATCAACATCGGCAGTTACCGTGACTCACAACGCGATCCTCGTGTCGTGGCGGTCTTCCGTGCCTGGTCACGGTGTATGGAGCGGCAGAACCAGGACTACACGTACGCGGACCCGACCCGAGCGCCCGGCAAGGACCCCGAGTTCGGCGGTCCGAAGGCAGGCCGGGCCGAACTCGCGCTCGCGAGCGCGGACGTGGCCTGCAAACGGGAGACGAACGTCATCGGCGTCTGGTCGTCGGTCGACGCGGCGTACCAGCGGCGAGCGATGGCTGAGAAACAGCGGGAGTTCGCCGCCGTCAAGAAGGACATGCGCGCGCAACTGGCCAACGCCGACCAGGCCCTGGCCGGGCGACGCTGAGGAGTTGCCGCAGCTTCGGCCGGTGACAGTGAAGGTGGTACCGCGGTACGACTCGGGCGCCGAAGATTCCCCTCGGGTCCAAGCGTCCCGGCCTGCGGCGCTCGTAGCTTCGAGGACAGACACCACGGCACGTCCGCCCGTAGGGCTCGGAGCGGGAACGCGGAACGGCTCGTCCTCACCGAGTCCACCGTGAAGAAGCACGTCGGGCGGGTCCTCGCCAAGATCGGGGCGCGAGACCGGATCCAGGCCGTGATCATGGCGTACGACGCCGGGCTGGTCAGGGCGAAGCCATAGCCCCGGGGCGGGAGGTGTCGGCACGCGGGCGTCGGCCGGAGCTCTCGGGCGCCGCAGCCCAAGAGTCAGCCGCCGGAGCGTTCCCCCAGCACGCAGAACTCATTTCCTTCAGGGTCCGCGAGCACCACCCACGGCTCGTCCCCGCGCTGCCCGACGTCCGCGTGGCGGGCGCCGAGGGCCAGGAAGCGCTCGACTTCCGCGTCCCGGTCGTCAGGGCGGAAGTCCAGGTGGAGACGGTTCTTGACGGTCTTCCCCTCCGGAACCGACCCGAAGAGCAGGCCGGGCAGCCGGTCGGGCTCCGCCCTGATCTCGTACTCCTCGGGCGAGTCGTTCACCACGGTCCAGCCGAGCGCCTCCTGCCACCAGCGGCCCAGGGCCACCGGGTCGGCGGCGTCGATGACGAGCTGCTCCCATTCAAGTCCCATGGTCCCGAGACTAGCGTCGCACCCGCATCCGGGTGGTCAGGTGATCCGGAAGAGGCGCCGTGAAACCGTGGACAGGCTCCGTTTGGATCCAGGACGGGAGCCGGATCGATGGACAACGACGGGGCGTCCGACCGCAGGTTGATTTCGCCCCAGTCGCCCAGGATCTTGTAGCTGTTGCCGTCCCTGGTCAGGGAGTCGACTGATCCGTAGTCGGCAGTCCCGCTCGCGTCGATCGCAGGCTTGACGACACTCTGGTCCGTCCAGCGCAGGTCACGGATGGCTGAGAAGACGACGGTGGCTTGGCGGAAGCAGGCGCGTTCTCCGGGTGCGGGGGCCCGGTGCTCAGGATGACCGGGCAGGAGCAACGCATCGAGCTTGAGGGTCAGGACAGTCGGACGGACCACGATGTCCAGTACGTAGCTGTCCTCCAGGCTGACATTCTCGAACCCGGAGAAGCTTGGGTAGTTGTCCTGCATTGCCTGCCTCTCACACTGTGGTGCCCGTCAGGCGGGTACCCCGGCCCCGTCCATGACCGCAGCCGTCTCACCCGGTGGAAGTGCCGGGTTGGCGCCCGCGTTGGAGGCCAGTTCGGGCTGGGTGAGGGCCGCGAGGAGCCGGGGGAGCGGCAGGCGCGGGTCGCGGGCCGCCGCCTGGCGCGTCCGGACGTCCGGGTCGTGGCTGAGCCGCTCGATCAGCTCGGGGCCGGCGTGGGGATCGCGGACTGCCAGTTGTCGGTGGATCCCCTCCGCGTGGTCCGCGTAACGGGCGGCGAGTCCCTCGCGGGGAAAGCGCGGGTGGCCGGTCGCCATCCAGGCGGAGAACGTCCCGCCGAGCCGTGCGTACACGCTCAGCAGGACCTCCTCCGAGGTGTCGGGGTGATGTACGGCCAGGTGGGTGCGCACGACGGCGTCCGTGTCCGCGGACAGAATCCGCAGGAGATCGGGCGGTAGATGAGGGCTGCGGGCCACGGCGCGGCGCAGCAGAGGATGGGCGGAGGTCGCCGCCCTCCGCAGCACGCCTTGATCGGCGATACCGGCCGCCACCCAGTCCACGTCGCCCCGTGCGTGCGGGGCCACCGTGAAGTCGATCGCCCTGCGCCGGTCCTCGGTCAGCTCGGGCCGGAGGGAGACAGCGAGCCGCACCACACGTCGGGGTCGACGGCGAGCCGGTCCACCAGGTCGGGCGGCAGGGACGGATTGCCGGCCAGCTCGGCCAGATGCACGCCCTCGGCGAGAGGTCGTCCGCGAGACGAGCGCGCTGTTCCGGCTCCGCCTGGCCGCTCGTCGCGAACTGCATTCGCGTGTCCGGGACCGGATGGGTGAGGACAACCGCCACGGCCGACTCGGGCAGCCCGGGCCGGTGGAGGGCCTGGAAGGGCGGGCCGTGGCCCTCGCCGTCGAAGGCGAGCAGTCGCAACAGCAGTGGTGCGGGGAGGGCCGGGTTGGCGGCGACTCCGTCCAGGGCGGAGGAGTGGAAAGCGACCATGCCTCAGCTCTCCGCCCCGTCAGCTTCGCGCGCCGCCCCTTGGCATGCCTGCCCGAGGTCGACCTCTCGGGTCGACGGCCGTCATCCTGCCATGCGGTGGCCGTCTACGCTCTCTTGATATGCGGCGCAGCAATGTCACGCGGGACGACGGCACATGGGTGGGACTGGCGTTGGACGTCCAGGTCAGGCCCCGGCCGGGACTGTGCGTGTTCAGCGCCGGGCCCCGATTGCTGATCGCCCAGCAGTCACGGCCTGTGCTGCTCGCCGCCGTCGAAGAGCCGCTCCAGGGCGTGGACTTCTGGCGCACCGGCGCGTACCGCTCGTTTGTCCCGCCGCTGCGTGCCGATGCGGCACGCGCCCTGGCGGGCAGTGCGGAACGGTGGGCCCACCGCTTCGCGCGGTACCTCGTCGACTCTCCGGACAGCCCGTTGCACGAGGGCCGTTGGCTGCTCTCGGGTGAGAGTCCGTTCCGGCGTTGGCGCCACCCCGGCACTTCGCATGCCGAGTACTGGAGATCGATGCTCGTCGACGGTCATCCGGACGGATACATCGACTGGTTCGTCCACTCCGGTTCGTGGGAGGTCCTTCCGCTGCGGCCGATGCCCGATGCCGACGACAGCCGGGTCAAGGCGTACCGCAAGCAGGCTCGTGAGGGCACGCTGCCACCCGTCCTGTTGTGGTGGGTCAGTGGCCTGGACTGCCATCTGATCCTGGACGGTCACGCGCGGCTCGCCGCGGCGATCGCCGAGTCCGTCGAGCCTCCGCTGCTGCAGGTGCACCGCACGGTGCCACGCGACGACCTGGCTGCGCGCGTCGACGAGGCCGTGGGCTTCTACGAGGGTGAACTGGCACGCTTCGCCGAACTCCGAGCCGTCCACGGTCCCACCGTCCCGGACGGCGCGGCCACCGCCGGCCCACAACTCGCCCGCCTCATCCAGGACCTGGACACCGCGGAACAGCCCACCTGGGCCTGGCCCCTGCCCGGCGGGGACAACGAGTGGCGCCGCATCGCACGCGAGGCGACAGCCGGCCAGGACTGGCCCGTCATCAGCGGTACGGCGAGCGGTACTTGAAGAACCGTGCCGACGGCGAAGAGTTGGTCCACTTGGCAGATGTCACGCCCGCACCAGGAGTGATGCGAGGGTGACAGCGGCGTCGTAGGACTCGATGGTCTTGTCCAAACCTCTCAGCGGGACGGCGCCGTTGAAGCGCGTACCACCAGTTCGGTGGCGAGTTCGATGTGGTGGGACTCGACCTTCTCGCTGTTGGCCAGTCGGAGTGCGGTGCGCAGGGCGGCACCACCCATCTCCCGTAGGGGCTGGCGCACGGTGGTCAGCGGCGGTGAGGCCATCTGGGCGAGGCTCGTGTCGTCGTAGCCGACCACGCTCAGATCCTCGGGGGTGCGCAGGCCTCGGGCGCGGGCGGCCTCGATGACCCCGACGGCGATCTCGTCGTTGCCCGCGAAGATCGCTGTCGGTGGCTCCTGCAGGCCCAGTAGCGCGGTGGCGCCGAGCAACCCGGTCTCGTACGTGAACTCACCGGGCCGGACGTAGGCCTCGGGTACCTGCGCTCCCTGCGCCTCCATGGCGGCGCGATAGCCGTGCATGCGTGCCTGGTTGCACACAGCCATGGTCGGGCCGCCGAGATAGGCGATGCGGCGGTGGCCGAGGGAGAGCAGGTGCTGGGTCGCGGCCAGGCCGCCGGCGAAGTTGGTCGCCCCGACGCTGTGGACCCGGCTGTCCGGCAGGTGCAGCGGGTCCAGCACGACCAACGGCAGCCCGGACCGGGCCAGTTCGTTCAGGTGCGCAGTGGTGTACACGCTGGTGACCGCGATGACGGCGCGGCGCCCGGCCGAGACCAGGTCGCGGGCCCAGTGCGGGGCACTGGTCGCCTTGCTGATCACCACCGAGGCCCCCAGTTCGGCGGCGGAGTCGATGATGCCCTCCAGGGTCTCCGCCACGTACGGCTTGAGGCCGCCCTTGAACTGCACCTCGATGGTCGGGCTCTGGACGGTTTCGGTGTGCCGGAACACGGGCGCGAGATAGTGGTGCTGATGCAGCAGTTCCTGCACTCGGACACGGGTGTGCGGCGCCACGTCACCACGACCGTTGACCACTTTGGACACGGTCGCGACGGAGACCCCGGCCGCTTGGGCGATGTCCGCCAAAGTGGTGCGCCTGGCGTTCGGTCGCATCGGTTCCTCCCAGCTGTACGTCCACCGGTGTGGTGAGCTGCCGGTCGGGCCGGCAACGCGGGTGGAACCGGTCAACCGTACGGCAACCCCGGCACCGGGCCCGTCCGGGCCCGGCCTTGCCCGTCACCGCCATCTCAGCCGGGAGTTCGTCGACCCGGCCCGGCACGAGCGGCGCCAGGCTTTGCCGACACGGCATGACCTGCAACAACGGTGTGTCAGCCGCATCCGCCACTTCGATCGTCCATCGCACCCAGCACTTTTCGAAATGTTTTCGGCGTCTGTCATGCACTCCCGGAGGATCATTCTGCCTTGCTGTTACGGGGATGTCCGCGTCCCCATAATGTGTGTGCACACGCCTTGACAGGGCGTCAGCCCGAAACCTAATTTGCACGAACAGAGCAAGAGGAAGACCGTTTCGAAAACCTTTCACCATCACTCACGAGAAGCCGATGGCTCTCGGGTGCGGAGAAGAACATGGCGCTCTCCCGACGTACTCTCCTCGGTCTGGCCGCCGGCGTGCCGGTCTCGGCGGCGCTGGCGGCCTGCGGCTCGTCCGGCCCCGGCGACAGCGGCGGTGGGGCCACCTACTGGTATCTGAACGGCCAGCCGCAGGAAGGCGTCAGAGCCGGCGCGGTGGACGCGTTCAACAAGGCCCACCCCAAGGAGCAGATCAAGGACACCACCTTCCAGAACGACGCGTACAAGACGAAGATCAAGACCTCCATCGGCGCCGGGAAGGCGCCCACCATCATCTGGGGCTGGGGCGGCGGGACACTGCGCACCTATGCGAAAGCGGGCCAGGTCGAGGACCTCACCTCGTGGTTCGACGAGCACCCCGAGGTCAAGAAGCGGCTGCTCCAGTCCTCGTTCGCAGCGGCGACCGTCGACGGCAAGATCTACGCGATGCCGGGCGAGACCGTGCAGCCGATCATCCTCTACTACAACAAAAAGGTCTTCGCTCAGGTCGGTGTGAAACCACCGGAGTCCTGGGGCGACATCATGGCGCTGGTGCCCAAGTTCAACGCGAAGGGTATAGCGCCGTTCTCCCTCGGTGGCCAGTCCCGGTGGACGAACATGATGTGGCTGGAGTTCCTGTTCGACCGCATCGGCGGTCCCGAGGTGTTCCAGGCCATCATCGACGGCGAGAAGAACGCCTGGTCCAACCCGGACTCCATCGCCGCGCTGACCAAGGTGCAAGAGCTGGTCGAAGCCGGCGGGTTCATCAAGGGCTTCTCCTCGATTACCGCGGACTCCAACGCCGACCAGGCGCTGCTCTACACCGGCAGGGCCGCGATGATGCTGCACGGCGCGTGGTCGTACGGCATCCAGCAGGAACGGGGCGGGGACTTCGTCTCCAGCGGCGACCTGGGCTACATGACCTTCCCGCCCGTGGAGGGCGGCAAGGGGGATCCGAGCGACACGGTCGGCAATCCCGCCCAGTACCTGTCCATCTCCTCGAAGGCCAGCGCCGAGCAGAAGAAGGTCGCCAAGGACTTCTTCGCCACAGGCGTCCTCCAGGACGAGGAGGTGGAGAAGTGGATCGGCAACGGATCGGTGCCGATCCGGCTGGGCACGGAGAAGCTCCTGGCCGCCTCCAAGAGCGCCGACTTCCTGCAGTTCACCTATGACATCGCCACCAAGGCCAAGGTGTTCGCCCAGTCCTGGGACCAGGCGCTCAGTCCGACGGCTGCGGAGACCCTGCTGGACAACATCGTCAAGTTGTTCCAACTGTCCGTCACACCCAAGGAGTTCGCCCGCAACCTCAACGCGGTCACCGGCACATGACCTCACTCACCGGCCATCCACCGCGTCGCGGACCGCGCAGCATACTGCCGTGGCTGGCGGCGCCGGCGCTGGTGGTCTTCGTCGGCTTCGCCGTGATCCCGCTCGTCGGTGTCTTCGCGCTGAGCTTCGCCACCTGGGACGGGATCGGCGACATCCACCCTTCGGGGCTGACCAGTTGGCGTGCGGTGCTCACCGACCCCGGGCTGCCGCACGCCCTCGGGGTGACGTTCATGGTGATGGCCGTGTCCTGGGCCGTCCAGACACCGCTGAGTATTCTGCTCGGCACGTTCCTGGCCGGCAGCCAGCGCTACCGGGCGGTGCTGGGCGTGGTGTACTTCATCCCGCTGATGCTCAGCTCCGCCGCGATCGCGATCGCGTACAAGGCTCTGCTGGACCCCAACTTCGGGCTGGGTGCCGGGCTGAAGATCCGGGCGCTCAGTCAGGACTGGCTGGGGCGGCCAGGGCTCGCGTTCGGGGTCGTCGTCTTCGTCGTCTCCTGGCAGTTCATCCCGTTCCACTCCCTGATCTACCAGGGTGGCGTCCAGCAGATTCCGAAGTCCCTCTACGAGGCGGCGGAGTTGGACGGAGCCGGACGCATCCGGCAGTTCTTCAGCATCACGTTGCCCCAGCTGAAATACACCATCATCACCTCGTCCACGCTGATGGTCGTCGGGTCGCTGACCTTCTTCGACCTCATCTACGTCCTGACCGAGGGCGGCCCCGGCGACGCCACCCGGGTCCTCGCACTGGACATGTACAAGCGTGGCTTCCAGGCCAGCCTGATGGGCCCGGCCAGCGCGATCGCGGTCATCCTGGTCCTGGTGGGGCTGGCCCTCGCCCTGCTGCTCCGCCGGCTCGGGGGCCGGGACGCCGGCGCGAGCCAACTTGAGGGGGCCTGACGTGACCACCACGCTGACCGAGCCGCGACGACCGCAGAAGGACACCCACCGCGAGCGGCCACACCGCTCCCGTCGGGCCGACCGCCGACGCAACTGGCCCGGCGGCCTGGCCGGATGGCTCTGGCTCGTCGTCGTCGCCGTACCCCTGTACTGGACCCTCATCACCAGCTTCAAGGCACAGAACCGCTACTACGCGAGCAACCCGCTGGTGCCCTCGGACGACCCGACGCTGGAGAACTACCGGCTGGTCGTCGAGTCCGACTTCCTTCGCTACTTCGTGAACAGCGTCGTGGTCACCGCCGGTGCCGTGGTGCCGGCGGTCCTGTTCTCCTTCATGGCCGCCTACGCGATCGTCCGCGGTCGGCGCATGCGGGTGCTTCGCGCGATGAACGGGCTGTTCCTCATGGGCCTGGCCATCCCGTTGCAGGCGACGGTGATCCCGGTCTATCTGATCATCATCAAACTGCAGCTGTACGACAGCCTGCTGGCGCTGATCCTCCCGTCGATCGCCTTCGCCATCCCGCTGTCCGTGCTGGTGCTCACCAACTTCATCCGCGACGTGCCCAAAGAGCTGTTCGACTCGATGCGGGTCGACGGCGCCACCGAATGGACGACACTGTGGCGCCTGGCGGCACCCCTCACCCGTCCGGCCATCCTCACCGTCACCATCTTCAACGCACTGACCATCTGGAACGGGTTCCTGCTGCCCCTGATCCTCACCCAGAGCCCCGACCAGCGAACCCTGCCGCTCGCACTGTGGACCTTCCAGGGCCAGTACGGAGTCAATGTCCCCGCCGTTCTCGCCGCCGTCGTCCTCACCACCCTGCCCGTCCTGGTGCTGTACGCGTTCGGCCGCCGCCAGTTGCTGAGCGGCCTGACCGCCGGATTCAGCCGTTGACCGACGCCGACGCCGACGCCGACGCCGACGCTGGGGCCGATGGCCGACCTTCGGTCCGACAATTCGCCCGTCGCGCCCTGGTCAAGGGTCCGCCAAGCGTAGGAGGAAAGTGAACGCCGACGTGGCTGTAGAGAACACCCCTGGAATCTCCCTCTGGAACGACCCCACCGTTCCCGTCACGGCGAGAGTCGACGCCCTGATCGGCGCGATGACCCTTCAGGAGAAGACCGCCCAGCTGTACGGGGTGTGGGTGGGCGCCTCCGATCAGGGCGGTGAAGTGGCGCCTCACCAGCACGACATGGAGGAGGCCGTCGATCTCGACGCGCTGCTGCCCACCGGACTGGGCCAGCTGACCCGGCCCTTCGGCACGGTCCCGGTCGACCCAGCCCTGGGCGCGCTCTCCCTGGCCCGCACCCAGACCCGTATCGCCGCCATGAACCGGTTCGGCATTCCCGCTCTCGCGCACGACGAGTGTCTGGCCGGTTTCGCCGCCTGGGGGGCGACGGCCTACCCCGTTCCGCTGTCCTGGGGCGCCACCTTCGATCCGGACACGGTGCGGCGCATGGCCGCCGCCATCGGGCGCGACATGCGGGCCGTCGGCGTCCACCAAGGACTCGCGCCCGTCCTGGACGTCGTGCGCGACGCCCGCTGGGGCCGGGTCGAGGAGACCATCGGCGAAGACCCGTACCTCGTCGGCACCATCGGGACGGCATATGTGCGAGGCCTTGAGTCCGCGGGAATCGTCGCCACCCTCAAGCACTTCGCCGGCTACTCGGCCTCCCGCGCCGGCCGCAACCTCGCTCCCTCCTCGGTGGGCCCGCGCGAGCGCGCCGACGTGCTGCTGCCCCCCTTCGAGATGGCGATCCGTGAAGGCGGCGCCCGGTCGGTGATGAACGCCTACACCGACACCGACGGCATTCCCTCCGCGGCCGACGAGGACCTGCTCACCGGGCTGTTGCGCGACACCTGGGGCTTCGACGGCACCGTCGTCGCCGACTACTTCGCCATCGCCTTCCTGAAGACCCTGCACGGCATCGCGGCCGACTGGGCCGGTGCCGCCGGAACGGCGCTGCGGGCGGGCGTCGACGTCGAACTGCCCAACGTCAAGACCTACGGCGTGCCCCTGACCGAGGCCGTCACCGACGGCCGCGTACCGGAGGCGCTGGTCGATCGCGCCCTGCGCCGGATCCTCACCCAGAAGGCGACGCTCGGCCTGCTCGACCCGGACTGGGACCCCGTGCCGGCAGCGCTCGACGGGGCGGACCTGGCCGATCCGACCGCTCTGCGCGGCCGGATCGACCTGGACAGCCCGGAGAACCGCGCGCTGGCCCGCACGGTCGCCGAGGAAGCGGTCGTGCTGCTGAGCAACGACGGCACCCTGCCGCTCAAGAGGCCGCGCCGCATCGCCCTGCTCGGTCCCAACGCCGACGAGCCCGTCGCCGTACTGGGCTGCTACTCGTTCCCCCAGCACATCGGCGTCCGCCACCCCGGTACCCCGCTCGGCATCGAGTTGCCCACGCTGCGCGACACTCTCGCCGCCGAGTTCCCCGACGCCGAGATCACGGTCGCCCGCGGCACCGGGATCGACGACGGAGACCTCTCCGGCATCCGCGAGGCCGCCCGGGTGGCACGCGAGGCCGACATCGCCCTGGTGGTGCTCGGTGACCGCGCCGGGCTCTTCGGGCGGGGCACCAGCGGCGAGGGATGCGACGTCGAGACGCTGCAACTGCCCGGCGCGCAGCAGCAACTGCTCGACGCCCTGCTCGACCTGGAGACACCCGTGGTCACCGTGCTGCTCGCGGGACGACCGTACGCCCTCGGCCGCGCCGTGCAGGAGTCCGCCGCGATCGTGCAGTCCTTCTTCCCGGGTGAGGAGGGCACGCACGCGATCGCCGGGGTGCTCAGCGGCCGTACCAATCCCTCCGGACGACTCCCGGTCAGCGTGCCGCGCGGGCCGGGCTCCCAGCCGGCCACGTACCTCGGGGCGCGGCTCGCTCACGACAGCGCGGTGTCCAACATCGACCCGACCCCGGCGTTCGCCTTCGGTCACGGCCTGTCCTACACGCGGTTCGACTGGACAGACCTGACCGTGGACGTCCAGGAGGCCGCCACGGACGGGGAGTTCACCTTCGCCCTCACCGTCCGCAACACAGGCGGGCGGTCCGGGACCGAGGTCGTCCAGCTCTATCTGCACGACCCGGTCGCCTCCGTCGTCCAGCCGGTGCAGCGCCTGGTCGGCTACACCCGGGTCGAACTGGAACCGGGTGAGGCCCGGCGCCTTCGTGTCACGCTCCCGGCCGACCTCGCCTCCTTCACCGGACGCGACGGCCGGCGCGTCGTCGAACCGGGCGAGCTGGAGGTGCGGCTGGCCGCCTCCAGCGCGGATCCGCGCCTGACGGCCAGGGTCACGTTGACCGGCGCCGAGCGCCATGTCGATCACACGCGGCGCTTGCACGCCACGATCGAACAGGAGCCTGCCGTCCGGGCATGAACCGGGTGTGCGCGGCGCACGGAGTGACAGCGCCGCGCACACGGGGCGAGCGGCTCCGTCATGGCCGTACGGATCCTCGTGATGTCACAACACGCCGCGCCGGGCGAGGTTGTGCATCAGCGCTCGTACGCCGTACGTCCACGGTGCGGCCTGCTCGCTGGGGACGACGGTGTTGACCAGCGCGCCGAGTCGCGGGCTGGAGATCCGCACGACGTCACCGTACTCGTGGGTGAAGCCCGCGCCGGGTGCCTGTCGGTCCTCGGTGGGGGCGAACAGGGTGCCGGTGAACAGCACGAAGCCGTCCGGGTACTGATGGTGCGGACCGTGCGTGGCGGCCACCAGGTCCAGTACGTCGCGGCTGATCTCGCGCATGGAACTGCTGCCGTGCAGTACGTAGCCGTCCGTGCCGTCGATCCGCAGGCCGATGTCGAGCCCGCGTACGGTGTCGAGGTCGAAGCCCTCGTCGAGCAGGCGCAGGAAAGGGCCGATCGCGCAGGAGGCGTTGTTGTCCTTCGCGCGGGACAGCAGCAGGGCGCTGCGTCCCTCGATGTCGCGGAGGTTGACGTCGTTGCCGAGCGTCGCGCCGCGTACCCGGCCGCGCGAGTCCACGACGAGGACGACCTCGGGCTCGGGGTTGTTCCACACCGAGGCGCCGAGCACTCCGATGTCGGCGCCGGTGCCGACCGCGGACAGTACCGGGGCCTTGGTGAACACTTCCGGGTCCGGCCCGATGCCGACCTCCAGGTACTGCGACCACAGTCCTTCGGAGACGAGCAGTTCCTTGGCCTTGTCCGCTTCCGGTGATCCGGGACGGATGCCGTCGAGCGTGCCGCCCACCACCCGCGTGACGCGGGAGCGCACGCGCGCGGCCTGCGCCGGGTCGCCGCCCGTGCGCTCTTCGATGACGCGTTCCAGCAGACTCCCGGCGAAGGTGACGCCCGCGGCTTTGATCACTTGCAGGTCGATCGGGGCGAGCAGATGCGGAACGTCCCGGTGGCCGGCCGGTGCCTCCAGCAGTTCGTCCAGGCGCCAGACCTGTCCGCCGTCGGCCTCGCGGACGACTGCCGCAGCGTCGTCGCGTTCCATCAGGTCGGCGACGGTGGGTGCGACGCCTGTCAGGTCGACGACCCGCTCGCCGCGGACCGCGGCCACACACGGTCCGTCGCACTCCGGGTCGTGGACGCGCGCGACGAGGGCGGCTCGGCCGGCGTCCGCGGGCAGGACGGAGCCGGCGGTGAGGACCGGACGAGGGAGCGCTGCTGCCGATTCCACGATCGATGCTCTCCTGGATTCGAGATTCGAGGGGGTGCGGTCGCCCGGGGACTCAGTGCGAGTCGCGGGGGATCTCGTGTCCACGGCTTCCGCGCAGGAAGCCGAAGTCGGCGCCCCGGTCGGCCTGTTCCACGTTGTCGGTGTAGAGCCAGGCGTAGCCGCCGGCGTGCCGCTGGGCGGGTGCCCTCCATGCCTGCCGGCGTCGCGTGAGCTCGGCGTCGTCCACGTCCAGGCGCAGGGTGCGGTTCGGGACGTCCAGGACGACGAGGTCCCCGTCGCGCACCAGGGCGAGCGGCCCGCCGACGGCGGCCTCGGGCGCCACGTGCAGGACCACCGTCCCGTACCCGGTACCGCTCATCCGGCCGTCGCAGACGCGCACCATGTCCTTGACGCCGGCCTTCAGCAGTTTGGCGGGCAGTGGGACGTTGGCCACCTCGGGCATGCCGGGGTAGCCCTTGGGTCCGGCGTTGCGGATGACGATGACGGTGTTCTCGTCGATGTCGATGTCCGGGTCGTCGGACACCTCGTGATATGCCTCGGGGGAGTCGAAGACGCGCGCGGGGCCCTGGTGGGTGAGCAGGTGCGGTGACGCGGCGGACTGCTTGATCACAGCGCCGTCGGGGCACAGGTTGCCGCGGAGGACGGCGATACCGGTGCCGGCCGGCTGGAAGGGGGCGTCGAGGCCGGTGATGACGTCGGAGCCGAACCGTTCGGCGTTCTCGGTGTTCTCGGCGATGGTGTGCCCGTTGACCGTGATCTGTTCACCGTGCAGCAGCTTGCCGCCGAGCAGTTCGGCCATGACGGCGGGCAGGCCGCCCGCGTAGCAGAAGTCCTCCATGAGGTATTTGCCGCTGGGCATCAAGTTGACCAGGGTCGGCACCGCGCGGACCAGGTCGTCGAAGTCCCGCAGGTTCAGGTCGACGCCGACACGTCCGGCGATGGCGGTCAGATGGATGACGGCGTTCGTGGAGCCGCCGATGGCCGCGTTGACCCGGACGGCGTTCTCGAAGGCCTTCCGGGTGAGGATCCGCGAGGGGCGCAGCTCCTCCTCCACCATCCGTACGATGCGCTGCCCGGCCGTCTGCGCGGTCTCCATCCGCCGGGCATCGACCGCGGGCCAGGCCGCCGAGCCCGGCAGCTGCATGCCGAGCGCCTCGGCCATGCAGGCCATCGTCGAGGCGGTCCCCATCGTCATGCAGTGCCCGTTGGAACGGGCCATGCAGCCTTCCGCGAAGAAGCACTCCTCCTCGGTCATCCGGCCGGTCTTCAGGTCCTCCTCGAACTTCCACACGTGGGTGCCGGATCCCACGTCCTGGCCCCGGTACTTGCCGTTGAGCATGGGTCCGCCGGTGACCATGACGGCGGGCAGGTCGACGCTGGCGGCGCCCATGAGCATGGCGGGGGTCGTCTTGTCGCAGCCGGACAGCAGCACGACACCGTCGAGCGGATTGGCCCGGATCAGCTCCTCGACCTCCATGGCCATGAGGTTGCGGTACAGCATGGCGGTGGGACGCATCAGGGTCTCGCCGGTGGCCATGGTGGGGAACTGGAGCGGCAGGCCGCCCGCCTGCCACACGCCGCGCTTGACGGCTTCGGCGACACGCGTCAGATGGGCGTTGCACGGGGCGAGTTCGGAGGCACTGGTCGCGATGCCGATGACGGGACGCCCGTCGAACACCTCGTGCCCGAACCCCTGGTTGCGCATCCAGGAGCGGTACACCATCCCGCTGCGGCCCGTTGCGCCGAACCATGCCTGGCTGCGGCGACTCGTCTTCTGACCGTCGGTCATGTAGGCACTCCCGGCTGTGGGGTCGTCGGCTTCGCGCTGGGCGTTGTCGGGTGAGGATCCGCAGGCCGTACTCTGTGACTCAATCATTAAATGATTCGATGAATGGCGTCCAGGGGGTGGGCGGAGATCGTGGTGCACTTTCTGACCATGCACCAGCGCGTGGTCGACGAGCTCGGGCGGCGCATCGTGGGGGGCGCGTGGGAGCCGGGGGACCCGCTGCCGGTCGAGGACGCGCTCGCGGCCGAGGCCGGCGTCAGCCGAGGGGTGTTGCGGGAGGCGGTGAAGGCGCTGGTGGCCAAGGGGATGCTGCGTGTACGCCCGCGTACCGGCACGCGCGTGCTGCCCCCGGAGCACTGGAACCACCTGGACCGTGACGTGCTGCGCTGGAAGCAGTCCGAGGACGCCACAGCTCTGCTGCACGACACGGGCGAACTGCGCCGGATCGTCGAGCCCGAGGCGGCCCGCCTCGCAGCCGACCGGGCCGGACCCGACGACGTACGAGTCCTGTACGACGCCCTGGCGGCGATGGAGGCCGCGGCGGCGGAACCCGGCCGCGGCGGCTACGTGGAGGCCGACATCGCCTTCCACCGGGCCCTGTTCGACGCCAGCGGCAACCGTCTCCTCGGCTCACTGGGCCGCGCTGTCGACATCGCGCTGGAACACAGCTTCCTCGTCAGCACCCGGACGCCCGGCGCGGTGGAAGCCTCGCTGCCGGGGCACCGCGCCGTCGTGCGGGCCGTCGAGGCCCGCGATCCCGAGGCCGCGGCGACCGCCGTACTCGCCATCATCAAAGCCGCCGAACAGGAGATCGCCCAGTCACCCGGACTGCCGAACGATGCCGTTTGACCTGTCACGGCCGCGACCTGCGACCCGACGTGCGACCTGCGGTGCCAGGGACGACCACTTCGCTCCGCTGCCTGCCCCTGCCCCTGCCCCGGCCCCGGCTCTGACCCCCGGTCCGGGCTTCGGGCCGGCCGCGTCGCCGTACCGGTTACGCGCCGGCGCGGGCCAGCATCTCCAGAGGGCCCACCAGGATCTCGGAGAAGGCGAGTTCGGCGGCTCCGATGAGCACCGCGTCGTCACCGAGTTCCCCCACGCGCAGCCGCAGGTGCTCGCGGGAGGCCGTGAGGGCGAGACGGTTGATACGGCTGCGGATCTGAGCGGCCGAGCCGAGGAACACCTCGCGGAGCGTCCCGCCGAAGACGACCGTGCGCGGGTTGAGCACATTGACCAGGTTGGCGACGCCGATGCCGAGCCAGTCACCGACGTCGTGCAGGGCGGCGCGGGCGGTGATGTCGCCCCGGTCGGCCGCCTCGACGACGGCGTGCACGGCCTCCCGGCCGGTGGCCGACGGGTCGCGCCGCGCGGCCTCCAGCAGGGCGCGTTCCCCCGCCTCGGCTTCGAGGCAGCCGCGCGCCCCGCAGCCGCAGGGCCTGCCGTTGCGCGGGTTGACGATCATGTGCCCGATCTCGCCGCCGTATCCCGCGTCGCCGCCCAGCAGCTGGCCACCGGTGATGACACCGCCGCCGATGCCGATGTCGCCGTGCAGGTACACGAGGTCCTGGCAGCCGGTTCCGGCACCGCGCAGGTGCTCAGCGAGCGCGCCGAGACTGGCCTCGTTGCCCACCGAGACGGGAAGGCCGAGACCCAGCCGGAGCATGAGGTCCTCGCCGAACTCCTCGTCCTGCCAGCCGAGGTAGGGGGCGGCGCGGACGAGGCCGTCGGATCGGCGCACCATCCCGCGGACGGCGGCGGCCACGCCGACGCAGTAGGTGTCGGGCCGTGCTGTGCCCACCATGTCCAGCGCGGAGCAGGCGAGGACCTCGGCCACCTTGCCGGCGTCGCGACGGTCGGGACCGACGGCGATCTCCCTGCGGTCGAGGAAGACCCCGCCCAGGCCGATGCGGGCGGCTGCCACCCGGTCCACACCCACGTCGAAGGCGAGGACGTACACACGGTCGGACTCGGGCCGTACGACCAGGGACGGCCGGCCGGCCCTGCCGGTGTCACGGGGCAGTTCCTCGCGGACCAGGCCGGCCGAGCCCAGCTCGCTCACCAGACCCAGGATGGTGCTGCGGTTGAGCCCCATGCGCTCCGCCAGGACGGCCCGCGACATGGATCCGCCGATGTGCACATGACGGAGCACCGTGCCGAGGTTGTGCCGGCGAATCTCCTCCTGCGAGGGACCGGCTTTCATGGAACCCCAGACGTCATCGTTGTACGGCCCGGCGACGGGACAGGGCGTCCACGCCTGCGGCCACCAGCAGAACCGAACCCGTGACAGCGTACTTGACCCCTGAGCTGTACCCCATGAGGCCCATGCCGTTCTGGATGACCGCGACCACCATGCCGCCGAGCACGGCGTCGACGACCCTGCCCCGCCCGCCGAACAGGCTCGTCCCGCCGATCACGGCGGCGCCGACCGCCAGCAGCAGCACGTTGCTGCCGCCTGTGTTGGGGTCGACCGAGTTGCCCCGGGACGCGGCGATGATGCCGCCGACCGCGGCCAGCGAGGAGCAGATGACGAACGCGGAGATCCGGATGGCCGCCACGTTGATGCCGGCCCGGCGGGCCGCCTCGGCGTTACCGCCCACCGCGTAGATGTGCAGGCCGAACGAGGTGCGCTGGAGCAGGAACGTACCGGCGATGAGCAGGACGGCGATGACCGGCACCACGATCGGCACGCCCTTGAGCGAGTCGACGATGACATTGCGGCTGCGCTCCTGGTTGAGCAGGTGGACGGCGATGGCGCCGAGCACCGCCATGCCGCCGATCCTGACCGCGAGCAGGGCGAGTGGAGCGGGGGCGAGCCCGCGCCGCCTGCGGTTCCTGCTCTGCCGGAACTGGATCGCCGCGTACGCCCCGACACTGACGGCGAGCAGTACCCAACCCAGCGCGGGAGAGAGGTTGTTGTTCGCGACGGCCAGGATCGTGTCGTCCCGGATCGAGATGTTGGTGCCTTCCTTCAGCAGCATCAGCACGATGCCCTGGAACCCCAGGAAGGCGGCCAGCGTGACCACGAACGAGGGGATGCCGACCTTCGCCACCAGCAGGCCGAGCACCAGACCGATGACCGTGCCGGTGAGGATCGCCGCGCCGGCCGCGCCGTACCAGGGCCATCCGTGGTCGGTGAGCAGGATGGCGAGGACGGCGGCGCAGACCCCGCTGGCGTACCCCGCGGACAGGTCGATCTCGCCGAGGAGGAGGACGAAGACCAGCCCCATGGCGATGGCTATGCTGCCCGCGCCCTGCGTCAGCAGGTTGGCGAAATTCAGCTCGGACAGGAAGACCGGGCGCAGGGCGGCGAAGAACACGCACAGGACGATCAGACCGAGTACGGCGGGGAGGGCGCCCAACTCGCCGCCCCGTACCCGATCGACGTAGTTCCGGGCGACCGAGCGCAGACTCGCGGGTCCGGGCGCTCCGTTCTTCTTCGGCGTACCGGAACCGCGCGGCAGTTCCGGCTTCTCGGGGGCGACTGCGGCGGTCATGCGGTGACTCCGTTGCTGTGGGCGAGGCCGAGGTCCCCGCTGCGGCCCGAGGTGATGAGTTCGACGACCTGGGAGTGCGTCACGTCCGACGTGCTGACCTGGGCGGCCATCCGTCCCAGGTAGAGGGCGGCGATCCGGTCGGACACCGCGAAGACGTCGTTCATGTTGTGCGAGATCAGGACCACGGCGAGACCGTTGTCGGCCATTCGCCGGACCAGTTCGAGGACTTGTGCCGTCTGGGCGACACCGAGCGAGGCGGTCGGCTCGTCCAGGACGACGACCTTGCTGTTCCACAGCACGGCCTTGGCGATGGCCACGGTCTGCCGCTGGCCGCCGGAGAGACTGGAGACCTGCTGGCGAATGGACTTGACGGTGCGCACCGACAGCCCTTCGAGAGTCTGGGCGGCCATCTCCTCCATCGTCGCGTCGTCCAGGACGAGCCCCCGGCGCTTCTCGCGGCCGAGGAACATGTTCTGCACGATGTCGAGGTTGTCGCAGAGCGCCAGGTCCTGGTACACGATCTCGACGCCCAGGGTCGCCGCCTCGCGCGGGCTGTGCACCTGCACCTGCTCACCCTCGAACCAGTACTCGCCGCCGTCGAACGGGTGGATCCCGCCGATGCACTTGACCAGGGTGGACTTGCCCGCGCCGTTGTCTCCGACGAGGGCGGTCACCTCCCCCGGACGGACGTCGAAGGACACGTCGTGCAGGACCTGCACGGCGCCGAAGCTCTTGTCGATCCCGCGCAGTCGCAGGATCGGGGTCGCTGTCATGGAAGACGGCTCCTTAGGGTCGTTAGGTCGCGGGTCCCGGGGAAGCGGGAGCCCCGGGACCCGCGGCCGGCCGGCCGGACCGGGGGGCAACGGTCCGGCCGGCCGGTGCAGGGCTACTTGATGCCGGCCTCGGTGCACAGGGCGGCGTACTTGCCCTTGCACAGGTCCTTCTTGGCGACGAAGCCGTCGTCCACGACGTCCTGGACGTCCTCCTTGTAGATGGCCACCGGCGTCTCCAGCACGGACGGGACCTTGCGCTTGCCCTCGGGGTCCTCGACGGTCGCGTTCGTCTCGCCCTTCTCGCCCTTGGCGAGGGAGACGGCGAGCCTGGCCGTGGCGTCCGCCTCCTTCTTGACCGCCTTGTACACGGTCATGCACTGGTCGCCCGCAAGGACGTTCTGCAGGCCCTGCACGCCGGCGTCCTGACCGGTGACCGGCACCTCACCGTTGCGGTTCTGCTTGCGCAGGACGGCGATGGCCGCGTTGCCGAGAGTGTCGTTGGCGGCGAGCACGCCGCCGATCCTGGGCTGGCTGGTGAGCATCTGCTCGAAGATGGTGCTGGCCTGGGCGCTGTCCCAGTCCGGGACGGACTGGTCCGGGCCCTTCACGTACTCGCCCGACTTGTACTTCGGATCGAGGACACTGTTGTAGCCCTCGGCGAAGAGAGTGGCGTTGTTGTCCGTCGGTGAGCCGTTGAGGGTGGCGATGATGGGCTTCTTGGCCTTCATGTCCGTCAGGCACTTGCTGAGGCCCTCGCCCTGCAGCTTGCCGACCGCGACGTTGTCGAAGCTCACGTAGTACTGGGCGGAGCCGCCGAGGGTGAGCCGGTCGTAGTCGATCGTGGCGACGCCCTGCCCCTTGGCCTTGTCCAGAACCGCCTTGCCCGTGCCGCTGTCCAGGTTCACGATCACCAGGACGTTCACACCGCTGGTGATCATCTGGTCCGCGATGGTCTGGAACTCCTGCTTGTCGTTCTGCGCGTTCTGGATGTCGTACTCGACGCCCGCCGCCTTGAACGCCTCGGAGAGGTACTTGCGGTCCGCGGTCTCCCAGCGGGCCGAGGACTTGCTGTCCGGGAGGATCACGCCGATCTTCGGCTTGGCGTCGGAGCCGGAATCACCGTCGCCGGACGAGGAGTCGCCGCAGGCGGTGAGTGAGCTGACCAGTGCCACCGAGGCGGCAGTGAGGACGAGTCCCTTGCGCATGGGCAGGGTCCTTTCTGGTGTTACGGCCGGACGACCGGACGTACGAGGGTGGCGGGAAGGAGCCGAGAAGCGTGCCCTCGGGGGAAATGCCGGGTGTCGGTTGATCCGCCCGGGCTGAATGTTGTGAGCGGGAACTTACGGCGCTCCGGACCCTGTGCCCAGACCGTGGGAAGCGCTATTTGTCATCCGCCATAACAATTAGGTGACGCTGCCACAACGCGGTGAGCTCACCGCCTCTTGCGCCTCATGAGTCCGGAGACTTCGTGCGGTTGGGCGGGGGCGGGGGCGGGGCGCGGCAGGGGCCGGGGAGTGGCGGCGCATGGGGGTGGCTGCGTGGCTGCGTGGCGGCGAACGGGGCCCGAACTCCTCCCCCGGCAGGGCGTTGACGCGGAGGTGCCTCAAGCCGGGGGCGTTCGGGGGCGTATGAGCTGCGACGGAACGGTTGCTGCGGCTCGGTGTGCGCAGGCGGCAGATGCGCGCGGGTACGGCCCGTGACGGCGCGGTGCCGTTGTCTCGCACCACCGAGCGGCGGTGAGGGACAACGGCACCGTGACACTGTCGATCCTGCAGTGGACAGACGTGCTGCTGATCGAACTGGGGTGGGCCTCAGACCGGTTGCAGGCTGGGATCGTCAGGGGAGAGGGAGAGGGAGAGGGAGGGCGGGGGAGAGGGCGGGGGCCGGGCGGTGCGTATAGCGGTGGGCAGGGCCTGGCTCGGCCTCTCAGCCTTCCTTCACCAGGGTGAGGATCTCGGCGGCCAGTTCGATCGAGTCCTCGACGGTGTCGGCGGTGTAGAGGGAGTCGACCATGAAGTGAGCGATCCCGGTGCGCTCGTGCACGGACTTGACGGTGTCGACGACGACCGAGGTCGGCGTACCGGCGTCGATGTTGACGCGCAGAACCGTGTCGATGTTCTCCGGGTCGCGGCCGGCCTCGTGGGCCTGGCTGTCGATGAGGGCGCGCTGGGCGACGAGTCCGTCGATGTCGACATAGCTGGGCACCACGCACAACGGCAGCCAGCCGTCGCCTCGCAGGGCCACCCGGCGCAGGGCGCGCTCGGACATGGCTCCCAGGTAGAGGGGCGGACGGGGGCTCTGCCGGGGCTTGAGCGGGGCGTGGTGCAGCGGCACGGTGATGTGGGTGCCCTTGTACTCGGCCGGGTCGGTGGTCCATATGGCGTCGAGGGCGTCGAGCAGCTCCTCCATGCGCGCGCCGCGCTTGTGGAAGTCGAGTCCGGCCGCCTCGTACTCCTCCGGGGACCAGCCGATGCCGAACCCGGGCAGCAGGCGTCCTTCGCTCACCAGGTCGAGGGTCGTCAGCGAACGGGCGAGCTGGACCGGCGGGTACAGCGGCGCGATCAGTACGTGCATACCCAGCTGAACGCGCTCGGTGACGCTCGCGGCCGCACCCAGCAGGACGAAGGGGTCGGCGGCCGGGTTGAGTTCGGCCGGGATGGTGTCGCCCTGGCCGCCGTAACCGATCTTCGGGGACACCGCGGCCAGGTTGCGGTCGCCGACCCACACGCTCGCGGCGCCCGCCTGCTCGACCTCACGGGCGAACCGGGCGATGCGGGAGATGCCGAAAGCCTGCTTGTGGAACTGCGGAAGCGCGAAGCCGATCTTCATGTTCTGTCTTTCCTTGCTGAGGCACGGCCGGGCGGGCCGGCGGATGCCCGGAACGGTCGAGCGACCGGCTCTGGTCACCGGGCACCCGTCGCCAAGTAGGCGTCCACACAAGGTAGTTGTCCCTGCAACCAACGACCACGGAGACGCGCCGGGGCACCTCTTTCCAGGTTGGTCCCGAACGGGGTTCGCCTCGCGGTGGATGTCAGGTTCTGTTCCCGTTCGGGCGTCGCCCGCCGTCGGCCAGACACCCGCACCCAGTCGTAGGAACGGAACCAGGCCGGCCCGTACTCACTTAAAGTGCCTGGGTGTTCAATCGGCTTGAGGTCAGCGTGTGCCACCGGGACCCCGATGGGCTGCCCAGCTGTCCATCCGGATCGACGGCGAGGAAGTGGTGGCTGCGGCGACCGGGGAGGGAGGCCGCGGCCCGTTTGCCGAGGAGGCGTTGCCGGTCGAGGGCCAGGGGCCACTGTGGGCGACGGCCGAGGGGTGTCGCGCAGTACTGGGTGAGCCCGAGTGCACGGGCGGATGCTGTGGCTACCTGTCCGTGTTCGTGCAGCGTCACGGTGGGATCGTGGAGTGGTCCGACTGGCAGGTACCCGTTGACGGTGCGCGCCCTCCGGCTTTTCACTTCGACGCCGATCAGTACGACGCCGAACCGACCCGCGCGCTGACAACGTTTGGCTCGTGACGGTCCGCCGCGCGGGTGGGCGCATCGAAGCCCGGTTCACTGCCCTGCGCCACTTCACCCTCGGCGGCACCGAGCACGCCGACCACAAAGAGCAGGGCGGCATGATCCGCCGCTACATCATCCGGCAAAACCGCCACGCCGACGACCGAAGCCTACGGACGGACCGACGCTCAGGCGGGCGGGCTCAGGGAGCGCAGCCGGTCGGCGATGTCGTACACGGTCAGGCGCAGCGCGCGGATGTCGGTGATCAGGTCGTGCCAGGGTTCGTACGCGGAGGTGTCGGCGTTCGCCCCGGACGCCTTGAGGTAGGCGACGGCGACGCCGTAGGCGAAGAACTCGTTGCGGGCGGGCAGCGGCCGCAGCAGCACGATCTGCTCCATGAGTGCGGCCGCCCGCCAGTACGCGTCCGGCGAGCCCTCCGCCAGCTGCGGGGTGTTCACCCGGTGGCGTGCCACGGCGGCCACGAGCGCGGAGTAGTCCAGTACGCCCAGATCCTTGCCGAGCAGTTCCTCCTGTCGGTCCAGGAGCCAGCGGATGTCGATGTGCAGGTCCAAGGTCAGGCCGCCCGGCGCGCGGTGCGGGTGGGCCGGGGCAGTCCGCCGAAGTCACGGTCGAAGGCTTCTGCGATGCCCGGCTGGGAGACGGCTTCACGGAACGCGTCCGTCGCCACGCCCAGCTTGAGCTGGTTCTCCTGCTCCACGGCCAGCTCGGCGAGCAGGGCGCGCACGCTTGTCTTGCGGGCGGCGGCGATCGCGTTGAGGCGGTCCCGGGTCTCGGTGTCGATCTTCACGGTGGTATCAGCCATGCCCTGAGTATGCACCCATGACTACCTTTATGAATACCTGGTGCGGCCAGCCCAGGCCAGCCCAGGCCAGCCCAGGCCAGCCCAGGCCAGCCCAGGCCAGCCCAGGCCAGCCCAGGCCAGCCCAGGCCAGCCCAGGCCAGCCCAGGCCTGGAACGCGGCTCCCGGGCAGTGCGCCGAGGGGTGCGAGTCGGCGTGCGGTGGGCGGCGGGCGCCCGGTTCCGGCGGCGCCGGCCCGACGAAGCCATGCTGCACCCCCGCGAAGCGGTAGGACGCGTCCTGCACGACGTCCCGGGCCGCGGACGGCCGTCCATGACCCTCCTCCCGCCAGTCAGTCTCCGACGAAGACGAGGTAGCTCCCGGGAGTGGCAGCACAGTCCTTCAGGTATACGGCGAGGTCGCGGACGGCTTCTGTCTGGGCTTCGTCAGTGCAAAGGCCCAGAAGAGCTGGAATCTCGCGGAGCGCCGCCTCGGCTTCTTGCTCGTTGAGGACCGTGTCGTTGTACGGGTCGACGGTCCAGAGCTTCCCCGACGTGTTGAGGGGGAGCTTGACGATCAGCTGAGCCAACGCCTCACCGTGCTCGTGCGACTGGTGCATCAACGTCGGCTTGCGCTTCGAGCGTCGGTTGGGCCAGTGCGGGCGACTGTCATGCAACTGCAGGTCGATCCCCATGACCTGATTCTCTCCCGGTCACGCCTGACGCCGGTGTGCATGTCGGTCGGTCGAATGGTCACTCGGTTACTCGGTCACTCGAAGCTGGTCACTCGAACCCGGTCACCCAAAGCGGGAATCGAGGGAAGGCCCAGCCCCACCGGGCAAATCCACCCCGGCCCGGGTCAACCGTAGGCCTACATCGGCCTGTACAGGTGGTGGGTCGGTCGTCGGTGGGGTTGCCCGGTGGCGAGGACTGAGCCGACGTCGTAGCGAGTGTCGGGACGCCGATTTCTGGAGCCGGGTGGGCGGCCCGGTCGACTCGACGCGAGTGTGCGCCGGTGATGTCCGGTCAGCGGCGGCCGGTGGACAGGATGACGAGGAACTGGCCGCCGCCCGGCTCGATGTCGGCGGTCACCGGCAGCCCCGGCACCAGTCGGGAGAACCGGTCCACCAGCCAATCCGCCGCCTCCTGGGCGTCCCGCCTGGTCGGACAACGGCCCACCATCTCGCGGCCGCCCTTGCGCTCCAGCCTCCCGGCAACCGTGATCAGCGGCGCGGGTTCGACCACGTACAGGCGGTCCGGCCAGGCGATGACCACCTTGACCGCACCCTTGCGGGTGTTGCACCCGCGGTGCGCGAGCCGCTCGGCGACCTTGGCCTTCCGGTCGGCGGTCCGGCTGTCGACGCTGGGGCCCCGCGCGTCGTTCACCGACTCGTCGGGGTCGACCGGTTCGTCACATACCCAGCACAGCCAGCCGTCGCGCTTGGCCACATCATCAAGGAGACTCACCCGAGCAAACTAGCCTGCGCGGCCACCACCTCGCGCACCAGGGCCCGGCAAAGTCTCGACACCGGCCGACAGAGCCGCCTGGTTCGAGGAACCGCCGCCCCACGACCCACGTGACGTCGGGAAAGCGACCAGGCGCCCGAGAGCATCATCGAGCGCGCCGACCCCAGAGGTTGAAGGACAGGGTTAGAGGGCGAAGATACGGGCGATGAAGAAGGCCGCCACGATCACGGCGCCGAAGACAATCAGCCAGACCCAGACGCCGGGGTGTTCCCAGATTCCTCCATCAGCGCGTTCCTCGTGTGCCTCGGCGATCGAGCCCTCGGCCGGGGGCGTCTCCTCTGGGGGTACGCGCGGATCCGTCATGACTTCAGGCTCACGCAGATCACGTGTGCGCGCATCCGCAGATTCTCCTGGCGCCCCGCATCTGCTGAGAGCGCGGCGGCGGAGCCGGTCAGCCGCTGCGAGCAGCAGACGATCAGACATCCACCCGCAGAGCGTGGTCGCGGAATACGCCGACGTCCGCCCCGGCGTCCCGCGACGCGCTCAGGGGATCGTCTCGCCGCGTACCAGGGGCAGGCACACGGGCTGGATGCCCTGAGGGAGGTCGTCGGGGCGGCACCAGCGGGCTTCCAGGATCTCGAAAGGGTCGAGGCGCAGTTCACCGCCGAGGAGACGTGCCTCGTAGGCCACTTCCATGCGGGTGCGGAAGCCGCTGTTCAGCATGACCAGGCGGCCCACCTCCACATCGAGACCGGTCTCCTCCCTGACCTCGCGGACCACGGTCTGCCGGAAGTCCTCACCCTTGTGCGCGAAACCGCTCGGCAGGCCCCATTGGCGGTTCGGCGGCCACATACGGTGCCGGAGCAGCAGGACCTGGCCGTCGTCGTCGCGAACGACACCGATCACGCCGACCACGAACTTGGCGTTCAGGGACCACACGATGCGGTTCTGAACGGGGCGCAGGAGCCGCCAGAGGCGGGCAAGGAGTCGTCGCACGGGGCCTCGGTCAGTCGGAAACAGACGGGACGTCACCTGTGGGAACGCTACAGCCCCGCCGCCGTCCCCAAGACGGCGCGTCACCTGATGCTCTGCACCTGCCCGACCGCGCAAGGGCTTCGCGACGCCTGGTCCGGCACCACCGGAATTCGCACCGAGCGCACCCGCGGTCCCCAGGCGTTCCACAGACGGGACGGCGGCCGGAGGCGGAGCGTGGCCGACACCCCGGTCCCCGGCGCGACATCGGCAATCGCTTCGCATTCGATCGGCGTACCCGTACGCATTATTGATGCAGATTACGAATATTTCGTGGGCTTTACGTGGTAAGGTGTCGGCGTGAGTATGAGCCTTGAGGAGCGGATGCGTTCCGCGGTCGCCGCGCTCCTTCATGCGGCGGGCGAGTCGCAGACCGAGCTCGCCGCTGCACTGGGGGTGAGTCAGGCGCAGGTGAGCCGTCGTCAGTCCGGGACCGCAGCGTGGAGTCTGGCCGACTGCGAAGCGGTGGCCGCGCACTACGGCATCACCGCGCACGACCTCCTGGCCGGCCCGACCCGGGCCGTCGAGGCACTCCCTGCGGAGCGCCGCCGGGTGCCCGGCCGCCCGGCTGCCGGTGCTCGCTCCGCGCCCGTGGAGGGGAAGATCTGATGGCGGACTTCAAGGCGATCGACGCCCTGCTCGCCACCGCGTCGTCGGAGCGGACGCCGCTGCCGTCCGCCGAGGAGCGGCGTCGACTGCGCGAGGGCCTGTACCTCTCGCGCGCGCAGCTCGCGCAGGTCCTGGGAGTCGGTCCGTCCACGGTTGGCGGCTGGGAGGCCGGGCGGGACCCGAGCGGGGAGGTGCGGGAGAAATACGCGTACTTCCTTGAGGGTGCCCGCACCAAGCTGGACGCCGCTACTGCGACCGTTGTGGAGCCCAGCGACGACGAGTCGATGGAAGTCGAGCCGACGGAAGTCGAGCCGCCCGCCGAACCGCACGACGAGGACGGTGGCGGCGACGTGCTGGCCGTCGCGCAGCCGTGTGTGCTGTGCGGACAGCCGGCCCGCCACCAGGTCGAAGGATTCCCCCAGCACCTGGACCCAGCCGAGTGCGCCCCGGCCCCGGCAGTACCTGTACCCGCGCAGCCGGAGAAGCCCGAGCCCGCGGTCCGCACGGCTCCGCGGCAGTCGGCGCCCGCCGGGAAGCCGCGCCCCGCGGCGTCCGGTGTGAAGGTGGTGCCGGTCGGCCGTCGACTGCAGACCGCCGACACCCCCGACCGGATCGGCTCCGCGGTCACGGCCGCGCTCGCCGAACACACCGGTGACGTCGAAGCGGCCACGGCCGCGCTGGTGAAGCGGGCGATCCCGGACGCGATGGCGCTGCTGGATCACACGCGTAAGGGCGGGCGTTACGACGTGGTCGCCCACCCGTGGCTGCCCGACATCCTGCGCAAGCAGAGTGCCCGCGGCGCCGACCAGGTGTGGGAGGCCCGCCCCAAATGGACCCGGCCGGAACTGCCCGCGGGCGAGCATGAGATCACCGCGCTGGACATCAACGGCGCCTATCTGTCGGCGTTGAAGACGCATCTGCCGATCGGCCAGCTGGAACACTCCACGGGCGACCATCACGACCGGCGGCGTGCCGGCCTGCACCTGATCACTCCTGCGGTCTGGGAGCACGGCGCCTACCTGCCGGATCCGATCGGCGACCGGGACGAGCCCGGCCCTCTGTGGGTGACCGAACCGACCCTGCGTCTCCTGTTGCGGGTGTCGGGTCCGAAGTACGGGCTGTGCGACCCGCCGCAGATCCACGAGTCGTGGACGTCCGGGGCGACCGAAGGGCTGTTGGAGAAGTTCCGCATCGCGCTGAAGGACGCCCGCGACCGGGCCATCGGCGAGGACGACACGGTCACCCTGGAGTACGTGAAGGCGATGTACTCGAAGTTCGTCTCGACACTGGGGGAGTCGAACTACAACCGGGAGCTCTACCGCACCGACTGGATGCACCTCATCCGCTCGCAGGCCTTCGCCAACCTGTGGTGGAAAGCCCACCGCGCCTACGACGAAGGCCTCGTGGTCGTTCGCGCCATGGGCACCGACGAACTCCACGTGGCCGGCGACTGGCGAGCCGTCTTCCCGGAGGGTCGCGGTGTCACCGAGGTGAAGGTCAAGGACATCTACACCGTCGGCACCGACCCTGACGTCGCCCACGAACCCTCAGAAGACGCTTCCTAGCGCCGTCCTTCCTCCCGGCGTCAAACGCCTCCCCGCCGGGGCGGCAGAACGGTGCCCACGGCCCGTACAGTGATCCAGCAACCCGAGGGATTCGGAAGAGACGATGCCTGAGCGGAACATCGAGTTCGGTAAGTACGGTGCTCGCGGCCTCAAGGGTCACGAGGCCGTCGCCCGTCAGCTGGACGACCTCGCCGGTTACATCGCCACCCCCGTCACCGCCCGCCGCGGTCTGACGGCCCGCCTGCACTACCTCACTCGCAGCATCCACGCCCGCCAGGCGGCCCGTGCGGCCGGACTGACCGTCACGGACCGCACCCTGCGCGCCTGGCTGGCCGGCACCCGAGCGCCCTCACGCAAGAACCTCGAACGCATCGAGCAGGCGTATCGCACCGTGCGGCGGGAGAACGTCGCCCGCTACCTGACCGCCCGCCTCAACCGTCAGGGCCGCGGCACCCGCGTGGAGATCCACCCGCTCAACCAGTCCCAGGTCGAGCGGCCCCGCCAGCGCGCGGTGGAGTTCCGGACCATGAACGTCCGCCGCTGGGACCGTATCGTCGCCGCGTGGGCGGCCGACGACGAGCGGGAACTGGACGAGGCGTGGGTGGACCAGGTCGTCGACCTCGGCTCGCAGTGGGGCCAGTACGAGTACGTCACCAACATCGGTTTCGCCGCCTGACCTTCTGCCGGTAGGCGGACAGGGAGGCAGGCAGGCGAACGGCCGACCAGGTTGCCACGCCGGGAGAGGGCCCACCCACCTGCGATCGTGGGCCCTCAACACGGTCAGCGGCGGGCCTCCCACGGTACGCGACGTGCCTCCGGACGGCATCGGCTATGACTTTCCCCGGCGTCTCCCTGGCTGAGGTGAGCCGGATCATGAACAGTGGCTGGTCGGCGGGGCGACGACCAGCTCCGTGTCAGGGGCGTGGTCGATCTGCGGAGGGCCGGCGACGATCATGGTGGCTCGGGCCCATGGCTGTTCGCGCAGCATGAACGGCAGTTCCTCCAGCAGCCAGTTCGCCACGTGCTTCAGCTGCTCGGGGGAGTCACCGTCGCGGGCGGTCAGCAGGCGTTCTTGCTCGTGGAGGTCACCCTGCATCCAGATCGAGGCGTCCAGCCAGGGGGCAAGCTCTTCGCGGATGATGCCGGTGCCCTCGACCCAGATGAAGTCGGCGCCGGCGGGGGCGGTGATCGATCCGGGCCGGTCGTGAGTGACCCACGCGCCGGGGCGGAAGTCCACCGCCTCACCTAGGTGCAGAGGGCGCAGAACGTTCTCGGCGAGTACTTCGCCCCAGTCGAAGCAGGCGTGGTTCCAGGCGATGTCGTCGGTGTGCACGATGGCGGAGTCGGGCACCGCCTGGCGCAGCCGCTCGGCCAGGGTCGTCTTGCCGGCGCCGCCGCGGCCGTCGATCGCGATCACCCGCGGACGTCCGGTGGCTTCGGGGGATGCGTCGCGCAGTTGCCGGACGACGTCGAGCACGGTCGCCACCCGCCAGCCGACGGCCTCGGTCTCGCCCGGACGCAGATGCATCGGAAGTCGTCTCCGCAGGTGGCCGCAGGTAGGGGCATCGGACCGGAGCCCGCTCGGAGCTCCGGCCCGGCTCGTCACCTGCCGCCTGCGGGCGGCATCCCCGACAGGGGTCAGTCTTCCTGTGACGTTGTCTTCCGCTTTTCGTGCGCGGCGGGCTGCTCCGGCTTGTCCTCTTCGTCGGTCACGTCAGCCGGGTCCGTGGGTTCGCTGTCCCACGCGACGGGCGGTGTCGGCACCGGGACCGTCTGCGGTGTGTCGGAACCGGGGCTGACGCTCGGCTGGGATCCGGGCGCGTGGGGCGTGTGCGAGTCGTCATCAGGCTTTGTCATACAGCCCATGTTCCCGCTCTTCCCGGACGAATGCCTGGCGGGACGGGTGCGCTGGTGAGAGCGGAGATCCTGCGGTTCGGCGGGGGCCGGTCGGTGGGTGCGGCACAGCTCGTGTCAGCCGCGATCCCTCCGCGGCGCGACCGAGGCCGCGGCTGTGACCGCTGCCGCTGAGCACAGAGTCGTTCCCTGCGCACTACGCCATGCGTGTCGTCACCCTGCCGCGGTTGCCCTGTCGGCTTCGGCTGTCAGGAGGTGGTGCCAGGGCGGTCGCTGCGGGCCCGGCGGAGCCGGGTGGTGTTGTGCGTGATGGCGTCGATACGGTCCGCGAGGTCGGGGTGATCGGCTCTGAGATGTGTGTGCGTTTCGGTCAGAGGGCCGATGAGGTGGGTGGCGTCGTCGGCCGCGAGGGCGTCGGCGAGGCGGGCCAGAGGAGCGCTCGCCTGGGCGGGAAGGTCCGTGAGGGCGGTGATCTGGCCCGCGAGCTGGCGTAGTTCGGTCGCGTTGGTCCGGGCCCAGGCGGAGACGGTGCGGTCGGCGGCGCGGTGGTCCCGGGTCGCCTGTACGCGCTGTTCGCCGGTGGAACCGGGCGTCCCGGGTCGTACACGCAGGTAGCGGCGCTCGGCTGCCTGGCGGCTGGCGACGCCGAGGGGGTGGGCGAGGTCCGCCCAGCTGGAGCCCGCGGCACGGGCTGCCTCGATCAGCCCCGGCTCCCATCCTGCGAGCTGCTCGCGCAGTTCACGCAACAGCAGGAGCGCGGCCAAGGCCTGGTCGGCGCCGGGCTGAGTGTCCTCCGGCAGCGGCTCCGTCCGCGAGGTCCGGACGGCCTCCTCGATCGCGTCGAGTGCTGCCCTGGCGGCGAGGAACGCGGCGGGGTCACGGGAGTCGGGGGAAGGGGGCATGAGCATCCTCTCGGCCGTCATCCTTGGGATGACATCTCCAATGTCGCCCTGTGGATGACACTCCAGTTGTCATCGTTTGGATGACATGCTACAACGGTGTCAGACGAAGCGCATTGGCAGTTACTGCCAGACCTGTGGAGGTGTTTTCGCGATGTTGATGCGCACTGACCCGTTCCGCGAACTCGACCGGCTCGCTCAGCAGCTGACGGGTGTCACGGGCACCTGGTCCAGGCCCTCGGTGATGCCGATGGACGCCTACAGGGAGGGTGAGGAGTACGTGATCGCTCTCGACCTGCCCGGTGTGGCGAAGGACGCGGTCGAGGTCGATGTCGAGCGGAACATGCTCACAGTCAAGGCCGAGCGCCGCCCGGTCGTGGGGGCCGAGGACGTACAGATGGAGCTCTCCGAGCGGCCCGTCGGCGTCTACTCGCGTCAGCTGGTGCTGGCGGACACCCTCGACACCGAGCGCATCACAGCCGACTACGAGGCAGGGGTGCTGACCCTGCGCATCCCGATCGCCGAGCGCGCCAAGCCGCGCAAGGTCGCGATCGGCGGAGGGTCCGGGCACCAGCAGATCCGCGGCTGAGGGACCTTCGAAGAACAGCGGGGCCGACCAGGGCCCACCAGGTCGGCCCACCCCACCGGCACAACGCCCGACGGGCGAGAAAGGCGACATTCTCCGATGATTCAGCTGCGTGAACCGGCTCCCGCTCGGCCCGGCACGACGTTTCACCGGATGCTGGAGAGGATCCGGTACGAGGGCGCGTACCCGACCAGGGAGCGGGCTGAGGAAGTCACGCATGCCGTGCTGGCGGCGCTGGGCCGTCAGCTCACCGGCGAGGAGCGAACCCAACTCGCCGCCTGCCTCCCGGCCGAGGCGGCCCTCGTCCTCACCGGCCAGGACCCCGACCCCCGACCGCTCACGGGCTGGGGCTTCGTCAAGGATCTCGCCGGCCGCACGGGAGGCACGCCGGCCACCACACGCTGGGACACCGGAGCCGTCCTCGCCGCCGTCGGAGACCTCGCCGGTCCCGTCCTCCTGGACCGCGTCCTCGCCCAGCTCCCGCCCGGATACGCGCTGCTCTTCGGGCGCGCGGAACTCATCCAGGCCGCCTGACCTTCGCAGGTCGCGGCCGAGCGGGGAGCGGGACCGGCAACGGCCCGCGTCGTAGCCTCGTCGCCCTTACCGGTACTCGGGTGAAGACCGCGGGTGTACGAGTCCGTTCCCTGGGTACGCACGGGCAGGATCGAAACGGCAGCCGGGCTGAACGCACCAGGACAACCAGGCTCAAGGCACAAGGAGCGAGACCCATGACCATCGTGACGGCGCAGGAACAGACCCGGTCCGGCGTCCGGGCCACCCGGGTGGAGCAGGACCTCGTCGAGCGCGCGTACGCGGCCCCTTCCTCCATCGCGCCCAGGGACGCGAGGGAAGTAGGCAAGCGGTTCTTCGACCGTCTCACGCAGCTCGAAGAGGGCACGCACGAGTACCAGTACGTGCGCAACTGCCTGATAGAGATGAACCTCTCCCTCGTGCAGTACGCGGCCTCGCGGTTCAAGCACCGCGGCCCGCAGGAGATGGAGGACATCGTCCAGGTCGGCACCATCGGCCTGATCAAGGCGATCGACCGCTTCGAACTGTCCCGCGAGGTCGAGTTCACGTCCTTCGCCGTTCCCTACATCACCGGCGAGATCAAGCGGTTCTTCCGCGACACGAGCTGGGCCGTACACGTTCCGCGCCGCCTTCAGGAAGCACGGCTGGAACTGTCCAAGGCCACCGAGGAGTTGCGCACCCGTCTGGGGCGGTCTCCCTCGACGGCGGAGCTCGCGGAGCTGATGCAGCTGGAGCCCTCCGAGGTCGCCCAGGCGCAGATGGCGTCCAACGGCTACAACGCCGCCTCGCTGGACGCCGCCGTGATGAACCAGGACGAGGAGTCCGAGACCGCGCTCGCCGACTTCATCGGCTTCGAGGAGAACTCCTACGACCTCATCGACAACTTCCACTCTCTGGCCCCGCTGGTCGCCGGACTCGACGAGCGTGACCGCAGGCTGATCCACCTCCGCTTCGTCGACGAGCTCACCCAGCAGCAGATCGCCGACGAACTGGGCTACTCGCAGATGCACGTGTCGCGGCTGATCACCCGCGTCCTCGGCAAGCTCCGCGCCGGCCTGCTGGCCACCGACTAGGCCTGTCCGGCCGATCATGTACGGAGCCAGAGGGTGAGGGCCGCGGCGGTGGCGCCGCCGAGGCAGACGTAACGACGCTTGTCGAAGCCGGGTGGCCGCCCGCCGCGTGATCGTTCGCGCAGGCGGGTGGCCTGGCTGTCGGTGCAGCCGGCCGATCCCGTACAGGCCGGTTGTGGGCGGTGGCTGTCACACTGAGGGGTGTGGCGAGCGAGCAGCAGGAAAGAAGCAGCGGAACCGAACTGGGGCGCTTTCTGCGCGCCCGCCGAACGGAGGTCACCCCGGAAGAGGCAGGCCTCAAGGCGGGCCCGGGACTGCGCCGGACGCCGGGGCTGCGGCGGGAGGAGCTGGCCACCCTCGCCGGGGTGAGCATCGACTACTACGCCCGCTTGGAGCGTGGCAGGGAGAGCCACCCCAGCCCTGCCGTCCTGGATGCCCTGGCACGTGCGTTGCGCCTCGGGGAAGCCGAGCACAGGCACCTGCACGACCTTGGTGTGAGTGCCGCCCGCAGACCGCCGGCGAACCGGAGTGTGCCCAGCCGCACCGTGGATCCCGGTACCGAACTGCTGCTGGAGCAGCTGCGTCCCTTCCCCTCTCGTGTGCTCAGCCGCACCCTGGACCTGCTCGCCTGCAACCCGGGCGGTCTACGGACGTTGGCCGGAATCGAAGGCTGGCCCATCGAGCAGCGCAACATCGCGAGGTACGTCTTCCTCCACCCCACGGCCCGTGAGCTGTTCCCGGACCGGGAAGAGGTGACGCGTGGCTGTGTCGCCCGGTTGCGTGCTCTCACGGGCATCGACCCCGACGCCCCCGACCTCGCCGAGCTCGTCGACGAACTGCTCCTCAAGAGCACGGAGTTCGCACAGCTGTGGGAGTCCTACGACGTGAACGCGTTCGCCCAGGGGAGCAAGACCCTGCAGCACCCTGCGGTCGGCCTTCTCACGCTCCGCTTCCAGTCCATGCTGATCGAAGGCACCCCGGGACACCGCATGGTGACGTACTACGCCTTGCCCGGCACTCCCGATTACGACGCACTGGTCCTCCTCGACCGGACGGAGCAGGCGGACCGGACGGACCGGACGGGCCAGGCAGACGAGACGGACCGCGGCCGATAGGTGCGTAAGGCCGGCGGGCCGGCGGGCCGACCGTACCGTTCGTGTCCGGGTCGATCCGCCCGCGGCGCGGCGGTGCCCCGCAGCCCGGGGCGAGGCTCAGAGCAGTGACTCGGCGGTGATGGGCAGGTCGCGGACCCGTCGGCCGGTGGCGTGGAAGACCGCGTTGGCGATGGCGGGTGCCACACCGACCAGGACGACCTCGCCGAGGCCCTTGACGCCGAGAGGATCGGCCTCGTCGTCCCGGCCGTCGACATAGAGCGCCTTGAGATCGACGACGTCGGCGTTGACCGGGACCAGATAGTCGGCCAGGTTGGCGTTGACGATCCGTCCGTCGCGGTGGTCGGTGACCGTGTGCTCCAGCAGGGCCATACCGATACCGCCGACCATGGCTCCGATGGCCTGGCTGTCGGCCAGCGTGGGGCTGATGATGCGGCCCGCGTCGAAGACACCGAGCATCCGCCGCACCCGGACCAGACCGAGAAGGGCGTCGACGGCCACCTCGGCGAACACCGCGCCGTAGGCGTACATGGACGACCGGGACTGCCCCGGAGTCCACGAGCCGAGGGCTTCGAGACGGGTACGGTCGTTGCGGGTGAGGAGCTGCCGGTAGGTCTCGCCTCGCGCGGGGTCGTCCCGCAGGTGCAGGCGTCCTCCTCGTACGACGACGGCGGCCGGGTCGGCGCCGGACAGGGGGGAGTCCTCGTCCTCGACGGCCAGCCGGATCGCCTGCTGCCGCACTGTGCCGCAGCCGTTCTGGACGATGGAACCGACGCTGGCCATGGTCAACGAGCCACCGTGGAGGGGTGCCGTGGGCATGTCCGTGTCGCCGAGCCGGAAGGTCACGTTGCGGACCGTGAGGCCCAGGGCGTCGGCGGCGACCTGGGTCATGGAGGTGTACGTGCCGGGCCCCATGTCGCTCGTCGAGGACTCGATCAGGGCGGTGCCGTCGGCGTCCAGCCGGACACTGGCCTGACCGGGGGCCCGCAGGGTGTCGTAGACCGCGGTGGCCATGCCGGTGCCGACGAGCCAGTCGCCCTCGCGGGTGGAGCGGGGCCGGGGATCGCGGCCGCTCCAGCCGAACTCGCGGGCGCCGACCGTGTAGCACTCGCGCAGCCTGCGGGTGGAGAACGGCCGCCCGCCGGCCTGGTCGTTCTCGGGCTCGTTGAGTCGGCGCAGCTCGATCGGGTCGATGCCCAGCTCGTGGGCGAGTTCGTCCATCGCGCTCTCGATGGGGAAGGCGGCGGTGGAATATCCCGGGCCGCGCATCGGGGTCGGGGTGTTCACGTCCAGCGCCACCGTCCGGTACGTCTGGGAGACGTTGGGCGTGGTGTAGAGCATCTGTCCGGGGGCGAGGACGCCGCGCTCCGAGAACCTCTCGTAGCGGGAGGTCTCGCCGCGCAGGTCGTGGGTCATCGCGGTGAGCCGCCCGCGCCGGTCGCTGCCGAGGCGCACCTTGTACTCGTACGTCGGCCGGTAGCCCACCCCGAAGTACAACTGCCGCCGCGTCAGGACGAGTTTGACGGGGCGGCCCGCCTCGCGGGCGGCGAGGGCCGCGATGGTGATGTGCGGCCAGGCCCGGGCGGCGTTGCCGAACGCGCCGCCGACGAAGGGGGAGATGACTCGGACGGACTCCGCGGGTATGCCGAAGTTGGCGGCGAGTTCGGCCCGCGGGCTCTGCACCCACTGGGTCTTGTCCCACAGGGTGAGCCGGTCGCCCTCCCATCGGGCGACGGTGGCGTGCAGCTCCATCGCGTTGTGGTGGTTGCGGGCGGGCCGGTAGGTCATCTCCAGCCGTACGGCGGCCGATCGGAGAGCGGCCTCGGCGTCGCCGCGCGTGTAGGTGACGGGTTCGCCCGTCGCCGGGGCGTCGCTCAGGTCCGTCGCGGACGGCTCCACGTCGTAGTCGATGTCCACCAGACCCGCCGCGTGCTGCGCGGCCTCCAGGGTGGTGGCGACGACGACGGCGACGGGCTGGCCGTGGAAGCGGACCTGGTCGTCCTGGAAGACGCGCAGCCGCTCACCCGGCAGGTTCAGTGAGCCCGGATTGGGCCCGTACGGCAGCCTGGGGGCGTTGCGGTGGTGGATCACCTTCAGCACGCCGGGGTGTGCCTCGGCGGCGGCGGTGCCGATGCCGGTGATCCGGCCACGGGCGATGCTGCTGTCGACCACGACGGCGTGCACCACCCCCTCGGGGCCGTCGGGCTCCTGGTCGGCGGCGTACTTCGCCTGGCCGGTCACCTTCAGGCGTCCGTCCACCCGGGAGAGCGGTGCGCCGACGGCTGCCTGCGGCTGAGGGCTCATGCGATGTCTCCTACGATGCGCAGCTGGCGTTCGACGGTCCGCTGGAGCAGTTCGACCTTGAAGCGGTTGTGCGTGAGAGGGCGCGCCCCCTCCGTGGCCGACGCGGCGGCCCGGGCCCAGAGCCGGTCGGAGGGGCGCTCACCGATGAGGACTTCCTCGACGGCGGGCAGTTTCCACGGGACGGTGCCCACTCCTCCGGCGGCCACCTTGGCCTCGCGGATCACGCCGCCGCGGACGTGCAGGGCGACAGCGGCGGAGGTGAGGGCGAACTCGTAGGACTGGCGGTCACGGACCTTGAGGTAGCCGGACTTCAGCGGGCGCGGGTACGCGGGTATTTCCACAGCGGTGATCAATTCGCCCTGTCGCAGGGCCTGTTCGCGGTTCGGCGAGTCTCCGGGCCGGAGCAGGAAGTCCGCGAAGGGCACCGCTCGCTGCCCGTCCGGGCCCAGCAGACGCACGTGGGCTTCCAGGGCGGCGAAGGCGACGGCCACGTCGGAGGGGTGGGCGGCCACACAGTCGTCGGAGGTTCCCAGGATCGCGTGGGTGCGGTTGAAGCCTTCCCGGGCCGCGCAACCCGTGCCCGGTTGCCGCTTGTTGCAGGCGGCGGTCACATCACGGAAATACGTGCAGCGGGTGCGCTGCATGATGTTGCCGCCGATGGTGGCCATGTTCCGCAGCTGGGCGGAAGCGCTCAGCTCCAGGGCCTGTGCGACGACCGGGTACAGGGTGCGCACCTTGCGGTGGGCGGCGGCGTCGGTCATGGTCACCAACGCGCCGACGCGCAGCCCGCCGCGCTCGGTGACGGTGACCTCCCGCAGGGGCAGGCGACTGATGTCGACCAGGGTGTCGGGGCGTTCGACGGTCTCACGCATGAGGTCGACCAGCGTCGTGCCGCCGGCGATGTAACGCCCGCCGCGCCGACCGGCTTCAAGAGCCTCACGTGTGCTGGGCGCCGTGGTGAAGGAGAAGGGATACATCGCCACTCACTTCCGGCCCGTGGCCTGCTGGACCGCGCGCACGATCTTCACGTAACAGCCGCAGCGGCAGATGTTGCCGCTCATCGATTCGCGGATCTCCGCCGCGGAGCCGGTGTGTCCTTCCTTGACGCAGCCGACGCCGGACATGATCTGACCGGGGGTGCAGTAGCCGCACTGGAAGGCGTCCTGGTCGATGAACGCCTGCTGCAGCGGATGCAGGCGCTCGCCCCTGGCCAGCCCTTCGATGGTGGTGACCTCGGCTCCGTCCAGGCGTACGGCCAGAGTGAGGCAGGAGTTGACCCGGAGCCCGTCGACCAGGACCGTGCACGCCCCGCAGGCGCCGGCGTTGCAGCCCTTCTTCGAGCCCGTCAGGCCGAGGTGCTCGCGCAGCAGGTCGAGGAGCGAGGTGCGGTTGTCGACCGTGACGGTGCGCCGCTCGCCGTTGACGGTCAACGAGACGCGGCTGCTGGGCGATGCCTCGGCGGCAGCGGCCTCCTCGGCACCGAGCAGCCCCGGACCGGCGACCAGGCCACCTGCCGCGATGACCCCGCCGGCCGCGGTGGTGGTGGCGATGAAGGTACGGCGCGACGGTGCCGACGGGGGCCTGGTGGTGGGAGGAGGCGCGGCCGACTCGGGAGTTTCGGTAGACATGCTCACTCTCTCGACACGAGGAATGTGGGGGACTTGCTGATCGGCGTGAGCTCAGGACGGAGATACACCGTGGCCCGTGGGGCAGGTGGCGTTCGTCCAGCCTGGTGGGTCAACTGGCCCTGTGGGAGGGCGGGTTGTGCCGCGGAACAGCCAGCCAGGTTGTGACAGGGCCCCTCTCTCACCTGTCCCACGGGCCACGGCGCTGCCAGACTGGATCGTTTGAGCGGATCGGTCCCGCAGCGCTGAACGGATCACTTCCGCAGCGCTGAGCGGGTCACCTGCGCAGTGCGGAGCGGGCCGGTTCCGCAGTGCTGAGCGGGTCAGTCCCGGAGAGCGCCGATGCGCCGCAGCCAGGACCGGACCTCGGCATCGGCCTCCCGGACCTTCTCGCCCTGCACCGCGAGCCCTTCCCCGATGGTCGCGCCCGGGCAGGACCGCGCGTAGTCGCGCTCGGTGGTGCCCAGCCCGCTCATCGCGTAGGTCGTGACCGGGTGGATTGTCCTGCCGCGGAAGTCGTACCTCTCGGCGAAGGTCGACATGATCATGGGGGCTCGCAGGTTCCAGATCGGGCCGGCCAGCAGCACGGTGTCGTAACGGTCGATCGAGGACGGGGGATCGACGACGGCCGGCCGCGCGTCGGCCTCCTGCTCGCGGACATTGCGCGCGACCGTCTCGTCGTAGTCGTCGGAATACGGATCGACGGCCTCGATGCGGTGTACGTCGCACGCGATGCGCTCGCTGATCATCCCGGCGAGCACTTCGGTGTTCCCGGTCCTGAGATTCCTGCGCCCGCCGTAGTAATAGTTCTCGCCGGGCCGGGAGAAGTAGGCCAGCAGGACGCGCTTCCCGGGGGAGGCCGTCGCGGCCGGTCGCCCGCTGGACTTCGGAGTCGGCCCCGCCCCGTCCGACTGCGACGGCGAGCAGCCGCTGATCTGGGCACCGGTCATGAAAGCCACTCCTCCCAGAAGTACGCCGCCAAGGACTGAACGTCGTCCCGGAGGCACGGGGCTGCCCTCCCCGGTGCCGAGCGCACCGGTTGTCACCCGCCGCTCCCGTGAAGGGAACGGACGGCGTCGGGATCCGCCGGTCGCGCCGACCACGAGTGCATCGGTGATGTGGTGGTTCTGGGACATGATCGGACCCCGGTCCGTGAAGTGGGTGTCGTCCGCCGGGTCAGCCGTCGAGGCGCCGCGCGCTGAGCCAGCTGACCATCTCCGGGTCGTGGTGGTCGAAGAACAGCGTCCTCCCGGTGTCCAGGGTGGCGATGGCCGCCATCTGGTCGTCGGTGAGTTCGAAGTCGAAGATGTCGAGGTTCTCCGCCATGCGCTCGGCACGGACGGACTTGGGGATCGCGACGACCTCGCGCTGGGTCAGCCAGCGGAGCACGACCTGTGCCACGGACTTCCCGTGCTTCTCGCCGATACCGCTCAGGACGGGGTGGGTGAAGATGTTGTTCTTGCCCTCGGCGAACCCGCCCCACGACTGGATCTGAACCCCGTGCTCGCGCATCAGTTCCTGGTCGGCGGTCCGCTGGAAGAAGGGGTGCGTCTCGATCTGGTTGACCGCGGGAGTGACCTCGTTGTTGATGACGAGGTCGAGGAGCCGGTCGGGGTAGAAGTTGGCGACTCCGATCGCCTTGCTCCGGCCCTCGCGGTGCAGCGCCTCCATGGCACGCCACTGGCCGTACACGTCCCCGTAGGGCTGGTGCATCAGGTACAGGTCGACGTAGTCCAGGCCGAGCTTGTTCAGCGACGTGTCGAAGGCGCGCTTCGTGTTCTCCTCGGCGGGAGCGCCCTGGACGTACAGCTTGGTGGTGACGAACAGATCCGTCCGCGGAATGCCGCTGTTCTTGATCGCGTGGCCGACGGCTTCCTCGTTCTGGTACGCGGCGGCCGTGTCGAGCAGCCGGTATCCGGCGGCCAGGGCCTCGGTGACGGCCCGCTCGGTCTGCTCCGGCGGGATCTGGTAGACGCCGAATCCGAGGATCGGCATCTCGACGCCGTTGTTGAGGGTGACGGTCTGCATGAGGTCTTCCTTTGGTGCGGGGTGGGACGAACGGGGAGGGCGAGCGGGTGACCGATCAGCGGGCGGTCGGTCAGCGGGCGGTGGGCCGGGGGCTCCCCTCGGTGGCTCGGGTGTCGGCTCCGGACGCCGGGTCTGCGCAGTGACCGGCGTACGCAACAGCACGATGGCCAGGACGCTCACCGCCACGGGCACCGCGGCGATCAGCGAACTGGTGCGCGGGCCGGAGACGCATCGGGCCCGGTCGGCGACCAACGCTCCGAAGACGGCGACGGCCAGGGCACCACCGAGCTGACGGGACGCACTCAGCACACCACCGGCGACGCCGGTCCGCTCGGCGGGCGTCTTCTCCAGCAGCAGTGCCGTCATCGCGGTCACCGCCACCGCGCTACCGGCGCTGACAGACACCATCAGCACCACCGACAGCCACACCGGCGCGTCGGTGGGCACCGCCACCATCGCGAGCAGATCCGCGACCGCCTCCACCGCGGCGGGCCGACCACACCGGACTGGACCGATGCGGGCAGGGCGGACGTGGACAAGGGGTTGTCTCCTGGACGGGGGAAGGCTTGGTGCTGACAGCTACCGAGCCTCGCGCGTTTCCGCACCAGGTGGCAGGGCGAGTTGTGCAGGGGAGCGGCGTTCAGTGGTGTGACAGGGCCCCCCACACGCCCGCCGCGCAGGTCAGAGACGTTCCCATCCCTCGACCTGCGCGCCGACGCGCCAACGCGGGACCGCGCCCACCGGCCCGGGGAAAAGCGATCAGATCGCTCGCCGACATGCGAAAGGCCGGGTCCAGGGGCGACCGCCCATCACGCTGCGACATACCGGCTGGGTCAATCCCAGTCGGACTCCGGCTGCTCGACCCGGCCACCCTGGTGCGGCGTGGGGATGGAGCCCTGGGAGCCGACGGGCAGTGCGGTGACACACTCCGTCGAACAGGCGTTGACCAGCAGAGGGAGCACATCGGTGGCCACACGCAGTGACATCCACACTTGATGCAGTCCGCCCGGTGCGACCGGGCGGTCGCAGACGCTGCACCTGTGGATGGCCGTAGCGCCCCAGCGCCGCGGATCCAGGTTTCCCGGGTCGAGTCCCGCGACGGGGCCCGAGGCCGTTGGAAGCCGCGGGAAGAATGGTCGCAGCTTGTAGTTGCCGAACAACGCGCGCGTGCTCACCGTGCTGCGGTTCAGCTTGCGGCATCGAGTGATCTCGTAGGGGAACCAGTGCAGCCGGTAGGAGGTGTAAGGGGTGAACTCCTCCAGACTGCTCATGGCCCCGATCTCGGGCGGGATCCGGACCAGGTTGCTGCCGTAGAGCACCAGGTGCTTGACGGTGGTGAGCCTGGCGATGCTCGGCGGCAGGGTGACGATCTGTCGCCGCTCTTGGGGGCTGAGCTCGACCAGAGGGCGGAACTCTTCGCGTCCGTCGGCCGCGGCCTCCTCGACCAGGTCCAGCAGGTGCTGCCAGCCTGGCGCGGAGGTGTCCTGCCGTTCGGAGTGGAACCCGACCCGGGCCCGCGGGCGCGGCCTGGACTGGTCGAAGCACGAGCATGCGTCCGCCCTCGGGTGCCCTCCCGCACCCGCCGCTTGGCCCGACGTGTCGCCCCAGCGGTTCACGTGGGGCTGCGGCGCTCCCTCATCCGTCATGGCGCCAAGATACGGACGGTGTCGTGAACCCTCACAGCGAATATGCGGACGTCGGACCACCGGGGGTCAATTCTGTGCGGTGGGGCGCACCACGATCTCGCTCACGTCCACGCTCGCGGGCTGCGCGATGGCGTAGCCGACCGCCTCGGCGCTCGCGGAGGCCGGCAGACCGATCTGTTGCGTTGCGGCACGTACCGCGTCCTGCACCTCGGCGGCCCCGCCGTGGTCGGCCAGCTCCGACTGGGTGAAACCGGGGCAGACGACGGTGACGCGGACGTCGGAGTTCTCCTGCCGCAGTCCCTCCGACAGGGCGCGTACGGCGTACTTGGTGGCGCAGTACACGGCGGCCGACGGGTCCACCCGCAGCGCCGACGTGGAGGCGATGTTGACGATGTGCCCGCTCGCGCGCTCCAGCATCGACGGCAGTACCGCGGCGATCCCGTGCAGCACACCCCGCAGGTTCACGTCGATCATCTGGTCCCACTCGGCCACGTGCAGCGCCGACATCGGCGCGAGCGGCATCACGCCCGCGTGGTTGACCAGCACGTCGATGCGTTCGTGCCGCGCGAGGGCGCCTTCCGTGAAGCGGGTCATGCTCGCGCGGTCCGTGACGTCCAGTTCCGTGTACTCGGCGCTGTATCCGGCCGCCTCCAACTCGTTGACGAGCAGGGCCAATCGGTCTGTCCGGCGGGCGCCGAGAACCACGTGATGGCCGGCGGCGGCCAGGTGGCGGGCCGTGGCCTCGCCGATCCCGCTGGACGCCCCGGTGATCAGAACGATCTTGCGGTTGGTACGGGTGACAGAGGCGTTCATGAAGGGCCTTCCTCAGAAGAATCTTTCGCCGGCCTGTGCCGACGAGATGAGTCTTCGTCCTGAGGGAGGGAGCAGGAAGGCCGTGCGAAGGGGAGTGCGCTACACCCCCTAGCCCTGTCGTACGGGAACAGACTTCGTGGGGCGTGACCGGACGGTCGAGCGCTGCCGACGCGTCCGGTGATCAGGCCTTCAGGTGATCACGATCAGGTGATCAGGCGATCGGGGTGAGGGGGCCGGTGAACCGGCTCGCGTCACCGCCCAGGAGGCTTTCGCGGATCATGTTGTTGATCCCGTGGGGGACGCCCGGTTCGACGGCGCTGACCTGGTCGAGCCTGGTGTACTGCTCATCGGTGAGCGTCACGTCGAGGGCGCCGAGGTAGTCGTCCAACTGGGCCAGGGTGCGTGGCCCGACGATCGGGATGAGGGTCGCGGCGGATCGCGTACCCCGTTCACGCAGCCAGGCCATGGACACCTGTGCGGCGTTCGCGCCCGTCTCCTCGGCCACCGCCAGGACGGCGTCGATGACAGCGGTGCGCTGATGGGTGGATTCCGGGGTCACGAACCGGCTGGGGTCGGTCGCCCGGCCCTCGCCTCCGGTGCGGTACTTGCCGGTCAGCAGTCCGCCGGACAGCGGTGACCACAGGTTCACGGCCAGCCCGAGCGCTTCGGCCATCGGCAGCAGCTCGCGCTCGGCGGTCCGCTCGACGAGGCTGTACTCCGTCTGGATACCGACGATCGGCGCCCAGCCGCGCAGATCAGCCAGGGTCGCCGCGGCCGAGACCTGCCACGCCGGGAAGTTCGAGAGCGCGACGTGATGGACCTTCCCGGAGCTCACCAGGTCGTCCATCCCGCGCACAATCTCGTCGATCGGTGTGACGCCGTCGGGGAAGTGGACCCACAGCAGGTCCAGGTAGTCCGTGCGCAGCCGCTTCAGGCTCGCCTCCACCGACGAGACGAGGTTCTTCCGGCCGCTGCCCGTCAGCGAGACATGCGGCTGAGCGGCGTCGCTCGCGCCGTACTTCGTCGAGACGACGAAGTGTTCGCGATCGGTACCCAGCAGCTCACCGAGGATCGCCTCGGACTCTCCCGCCTGGTACATGCCCGCCGTGTCGAGGAACGTGCCGCCGGCCTCGGCGAAGCGGTCGAAGATCACGCGGGCGTCGGCGCCGTTCGTCCCGCTGGCCCAGGTCGTCCCGAAGTTCCCCGTACCGAGGGCGTACTCGGAGACCCGCAGGCCCGATCGTCGCCCGAATGTCGTGTAGCGCATGAAGCTCTTCTCCTGAATGGACCGAACAGATGGATCGCCGTGAGGCGGTCCCGCTTCATCCGACGGTTGACCTTCCTGTAGGGGGAAGGTCAAATCTTGGCCCGGTGACCGTGACGCAACAGACCTGGATCGGTCACTCCGGTCACTGCCTCGGGCCAGGGCGCGCCGCCCTTACCCTTGGGTCCCCGAGTTCCGCAGGATGTTCGCGAAGGAGAAGACGTGACGGCACGCCTCACCATCGGGGAGTTCGCCTTCATGACGCATCTGAGCAAGAAGGCGCTGCGGTACTACCACGAGGTCGGCCTGCTGGAGCCGGCTCATACCGACCCGCACACCGGATACCGGCACTACGGCACCGACCAGGTCGCCCAGGCACAGATCATCCGGTGCTACCGTGGGCTGGACATGCCGTTGCCGGACGTGAAGGCGGTGCTGGGGGCCGAGAGCACGGAGGACCGAAACGCGATCGTCGCCGCGCATCTGACACGCATGGAGGACCAGCTCCGCGAGACCAGCAGAGCCGTCCAGACACTGCGTGAACTCCTGACCGAGAAGACCACGGACATCGATGTCGAGTTCCGCACACTGCCCCGCGCACGGGTGTGGGCCATGACCGAGATGATCGAGCTGAGCGACTACTACACGTGGTACGCCGACGCTCTGCAGGAGATCCGTGCGGCCCTGGCCCGTGTCGGACAGGCCCCGCTCGGCCCGCTGGGCGGGCTCACCACGCGAGAGCTGTTCACCGACGACACGGGCAGGGCTACGCTCTTCGTCCCCACGGACCTGCCGGTGCCGGCCGGCACCCGGCTGGTGGAGAGCCACCTGCCGACCGCCCGCTACGCCATCGCGGTGCACAGCGGTGACCGCGCCGGCTCGGACGTGACGTGCGGCGCCCTGGGCAGCTACGTCACGGAGCGGCACATCGGTGTGTCGGGGCCGGTCCGCGAGCACTACATGTCGATGGACGGCGCCAGCCCCTCGACCACCGAAATCTGCTGGCCCGTCATGGCGGACGCTCAGTAGGGCGGGCTCATCGACCGGACATCAGCTCGGCCATGGCAGCACGGAGAGCCCAGGCCACTGGCTCCTCCACCGCAGTGCCTTGGCGGTCACGTACCAACCGGGCAGGTCCAGCGTCGCGGTTCTGGCCAGCACATCCGTCAGGACCTCATTGCGGGAGAGGACCGTCCGCAGGACGTCCAGCTGCTCATCCAGGGGGAGTCGACCAATCACTGGTTCGCGAGGCGCGGACGTGGGGATCCATGAGTTGCAGTCCACTTCCTGTGGCGCGTCGGCGTCGGCTCACGCCAACAGGGCTCGCTCGCGGCGGAGTTCGAATCCACGCGGACCTGCTTCCGGGGCAGACGATCCAGGTGGAGCCTGCTGCGAAGCCTGCACGACGCCAACGCGGCCATCGCGGCCATCGCGGTGCAGGAGCGCGCTGAACTGCCTGGCGTCACCGAACAGGCCACCGCCTCCTGCCGGGCCTTCATCTGACCGAGTGGCGGCCCTGTTGTGAGGATGGCTGACTGGTCAAGAGGTTGAAGAAGAACTTCCCCATAGCCGTCGCCGAGCGGCGGTCGGGCTTGGAGGCCGGAGTCCGGAGAGGTGCTGTCGCGGATCATGGCTCAGAGGACGTCGAGGCGTCGGCGGCCAGTGGCGGCGCGCGAGAGTGCACGCTGACTGAACGTCTGTGCACGGATCCATAACGACAGATCCCGGTGGCGGCGCGCATTCTCTAAGCGGGAACGGCGAATGGAACGCTGCTTTGGCGATGCCAAAGGACGGCGAGGACCGTTCAGGTCATGGTCCTCAGCCGTTGTGGAGGGAAATCTCTGCCACCGCGCCTTCTGCTCAAGGGCATCGAGGGGGCAACAGCCCGCGGCGAGGCACTGATCGGCGTGGCGGGACGAGGCCCGCCGCAAACACGATCCCTGTCAGCCATCGCATCGCATTCAAGGAGAAATCATGAATCAAGCAAGGAAATGGCCTCACCGTGCGGCACTCTTAGCGGCGACGGTGATAGCCGCCGGTGTGCTGCCGCTGTCAAGCGCCGGAACAGCGGCAGCGGCGCCGACCAACACCGTCCTGAACACGGGCACTATCTCCATCGGCGCACTCAGGAACGTGACTTCTCCTCCTCCCGGGCGCCCCTACGACGATCTGATTCCCCCCGGGCAGTACTCGGGGTACCCGTTCACCGGGGGTGTCTACGTCGGACCGGACCACTGCCTGCGGATTCGTCGCGTGTTGAGCGGTGGGGGTACTTCTGATCCCAGGATCGTGCAGGGACCAAAGACCGAACCGCTTTCCAGCGGCATCAATTACGAGATCCGGGGTCTGGCGAAGACCAATTCCCTCTGCCGCAACCTGTAGAGTCCCACCCGGTCATCGGGTCATCCGGTCACCCGAGTACGTGAGGGTGAAAGGGCCGGAATGACGAGTTGAGCGACTGCTGCGGCCCGGCTGTGACATCACCAGCCGGGCCGCAGTCACTCGAAGCAGCCGCTGATCTCAGAACCTGCCGGCGTCGGCCGTGCTGCTGCCTGCGACGATTCGCCTGTGAGTTACGACCTTGCTGTGTGGGACGGCGACCGTCCAGCCGACAACGACCAAGCGGGCTCCGTCTACGACGAGCTGTACGAGCGCTATCTGGAGTCGGAAGATGTCGTCGTGCCTCCGGCTCCGCGCGTCGTGGCCTACGTGGACGCTCTCGTCGCGCGGTACCCGGACGATCCCGACAGCAGTGTCGTATGGGCGTCCCCGCCGGTCATGGAGGAGGCATCGGGCCCGATCGTGTACCTGCCCATGTCCTACGGCCATGCTGAGGAAGTGTCCGAGTACGCGGCTGCGCTGGCTCGCGAGCACGGACTTGTCTGCTTCGACCCGCAAGGAGAATGCCTCCGGCCGTGAGCTGCCCTTTCTCATCGTCCCCAAGGCCTACGCCGTGGCCCGCCTACGCCGTCCAGCAGTACAGGCGGTGCTCCCGCCCGCGGAAGCCGTGAGCAAGCCCGGCCAGATCGTTCAGGATCTGGGTCGCGATCTCCGGGGCGAACACTTCGCCGTCCGCCGCTCGCTCCCGTACCCACAACTGGCTGACTTCGATGATCCGGGACCGGTCGGCAGCGGCAAGTGCGTCCTGAAGGGCTGTAGAGGCGACGAGGAGCACCGGGCCCTCGCCATCGTCAGGATCTGCGACGACTTCGGGCTCATCAACAGCGATGAGCTCATCGAAGCTCCGACCGGTGAAGATGCCTTCCCACTCGATCAACGCCTCTTCGACGTCGAAGTTGCCGAACGACAGCGACTCGAAAGTCCCGTCGGGGCCGCCATCCACGACCGCGGCCGCTGCTCTGTGACTCGGTGCCACGAAGAACTTGATGATGATGCTCACCGAGGCATGATGCCTGCTCGACCGAACTTGGTCCATCTGCTGTCAGCGCGCAGACCGTAGCCTGTAGCCCGTAAATCGCAGACTGCGCTCAGGTAGATCGCCAGCACCCCGGCTCATGCTGTTCATTACGCTGGTGCCGAGGGAGGGTGTGATGAGTGCCGTAGAGATGAGCCGGGCTGAAGCCGTCACGCTGGTGCAGCGGATCATGGATGCGGACCATGCATCCGAGGATGAGGTGGACGGGTGGCTGGACAGGCTTGACAGAGCCCTGGCCTGCCCGTCCGGCCACGTCAGTGGCCTGATCTTCTGGCCGCCAGAGCGCGAGCTCTCTGCCGACGAGGTGGTCGATCAGGCTTTGGCCTATCGGGCGATCGCGTGGTGACACACGCCCTTCAGGTGCACTGAAAGACTTGTCGACTAGGAGTTGTCCGGCCGATCATGTGACAGAGGCAGATAGAGACGGCGGTATTGCCTGTTTGCGGAGGGGTTACAGGTACGCCGACTCCACCCTGCCTGTGAACCGGCCGCCTACTTGATTGGCGAGCCAATGGACGCGGGCTGTCTGGTCACCGTTCCGGTTCCGGGCGTGCACGTGGACGGTGTGGTCCTGCGACGGCTCATCCTGGTAGAAGTCCCGGGAATTCACTGTCAGCGTGAGGTATGCGTACTTCTGCGAGATCGCCTCCAGGCCCGCTTCGGGAACCGCAGGCCACGCGTCTAGATCCCACCGAACAGCCGCGGGATCTGACCCCAGAGCGGCGATGAAGGGCTCGGCGAGGTCTAGCGGACGACCCCAGTCGAACACTTGGATCGGCAGGCAGTCTGCAGGGTTGTCGCCGGCCTCCGACGAGCCGTGCTCCTTGCCAGCCGACGCCCACCATTCGAGGTCGGGCAGTACGTGACGTACTTGTGCCAGGACATCCGGCGACCTGATCACGGCTTCGAGGTCGACCTCTCCCTGACCGATGTCTGCGATGTCCAGCAAGGCGCGCACCGCACGTATCGCTTCAGGCAGGTCGGCGGTTGTGAGGACAGCAGCCGCAGCAGAGTTACTCATCCCGGAACCATAAGACGGCACTCACAGACGGGCCGAGCGGTTTTGACCTGCCTCGCAGTTATCAGGACCGGAGCCATATTGCAAGTGACGCTACGGTGACGGTGCCAAGGAAGACGTAACCGCGTTTGTCGTACCGCGTGGCCACCGCTCGCGACTGCTTGAGTCGGTTGATCGCCCGTTCCACCGTGTTGCGTTTCTTGTAACGCTCTTCATCGAAGCCGGGTGGCCGTCCACCGCGTGAACCTTTGCGCAGGCGGGCGGCCTGGCTGTCGCTCTTCTCCGGGATCGTGTGCCGGATGTCCCGGCGCCTCAGGTACTCGCGGCACGGGCCGTTGCTGTAGCCCTTGTCGGCCGTGATGCTGTCGGGCTTCGTGTGAGGCGGGCCCGGACCGACCCGCGGAACGCGGATCTTTGCGAGCACTGTCTGGAACTGAGTGCAATCTGCCCGCTGCCCCGCAGTGACAACCAGGGATAGCGGGCGACAGCGGCCGTCGGCGCTCAGGTGGAGCTTGCTGGTGAACCCGCCCCGCGAACGGCCCAGGCCCTCACCTCCTGCACCACCTCCACCAGGCGGGAAAGAAGGCTTCGCCAGGGAGTTTCGCCCTGGTGTTCTGCTGCTTCGGCCCCCTTTGACGCGGGTGCCGGTGGCGGATCGATGCGGGCACCGGCCGCGTGCTGGTGAGCCCGCACGATGGTGGAGTCGACCGCGACGTCCCAGTCGATCTCGCCAGCTGCGTCGGCGGCGGCCTGGGCCTGCTGCAGCAGACGTTCCCACGTGCCGTCGGCCGACCACAGCCGGTGGCGTTCGTAGACGGTCTTCCAGGGGCCGAACCGCTCGGGAAGATCCCGCCACTGCACTCCGTCCCAACTCGGTGCAGAATCCCGTCGATCACCTGCCGATGATCCCGCCATCGGCCACAACGTCCGTTACTGACCGGCAGGAACGGACGCAGCCGTTCCCACTCGGCATCCATCAAGTCACCCCGCCCCACGCCTGAGACAACGAGCCAGCAATCAGCAGGTCACATGATCAGGCGGACAACTCCTAGCGGACGAGGTGGTGAGAAGACCGTCCCGTGCGGGGTGGTACGGGAGCGCGGACGGCAGTCCGAGGTCCCCAGGCAGCAGAGCACCGACCCACGTATCCCGCAGGGTCTTGTCGCTGGTCTGCGCCGCACGCAGGATGCCCTCCATGACGAAGCCGGCCTTGTGCGCCACAGCCCACGAGCCGCGGTTGCCCGCCTCCGCCCGCCACTCCAGACGCTGGACACCGCGGTCGGCGAAGGACCACCTCGCCAGGGCGAGTACAGCCTCGGTGGCATAGCCTTCTCCTCGGTGCTGAGCCACCGTCCAGTACCCGATTCCCCATGTCTCGGCGTGCCGGTGGATGTTGACGGACGCCACCAGGGCCGCACCGTCCCGGTTGGCATCCCGTTTCTCGACCGCGAAGTGGTACATCGTGTCGTCGCGCCAGCCACGCGGCACCAGCTCTCCCAGGTAGAAGGCGGCGTGCCGGCGTTCGTAAGGCGTCGGAAGGTCCGTCCACCGCTGGATTTCCGGATCCTGGCACGCGGCAAACACCGCGTCCTCGTCGCTGAGATCATGGGGGCGCAACAGCAGACGCCGTGTCGTCAGGGATACGGGTTCCATGGGCGGTGATTCTGCTGGCTGAGCACTCGCGAGGCCATCGATTTGTGACAGCCATGCCTACGGCGCTGACGGTCACATCACGCACGGCCGACGACGTGGCGGAAGACGCGCAGGACGGTGCCGTGCTCGAAGCCGGCCACTCGGGCGCCGTGTCCGTCCGCGACGCCGATATTGTGGCGAGATGGCTGACAGAACGGACGGCGAGCCGCAGATCGACGGGCGCTCCACCCGCTGGGACGACCACAAGGCGCAACGACAGGTCGACCTGGTGGACGCGGCGGTGACCCTCATCGAGGAGGAGGGCACGCGTTTCGGGCTGCAGCGGCTGGCAGAGCGTGTGGGGCTGCCGCGGTCGGTGCTCTACCGGCACTTCAAGGACCGGGCCACGCTTGACGAGTTGATCCGCCGGCGGGTCGTGGAGTCGTTCATGCGGCGCATAGAGCCCACTCTCCTCTTCGAAGGGACCATCGAAGAAGCCGTGCGACGTGTGGTGGGCGCGCACCTGGACTGGGTGGCCCAGCATCCGCGCTTGTACGCCTACATGGGTGTCGGTGAACATGCGATGGGGGACGGATCGCTGGTGGCGGACACCAAGACCGCCATCGCGCTGATGCTCGGCGAGCGGTTCGGGGACGTACTCAAAGCACTCGGGGTGCCGGAGGCGCCGATCCGTTCGGTGGCGGTCGGTGTCGTGGGCCTCGTGGACACCTGCGTTAACCAGTGGGTACGCGATGACCAGCGCGAGCTGTCCGAGGACGAGCTGCGCGAGATGCTCTGCCGCTCGGTCTGGGCGGTCTTGGACGCGACACTGCGAGACCTGGGCCTCGAACTGTCGCCCCAGCAGCGGGTGGCGGATCTGTAGAAGGCTCGAGCGTGCTCCCCGGGCCCTGGGTCCCGGGCCTCGTGGTTGTCAGCCGCGTACCGCCGAAGCGGCTTGCCCGGCTCGGCGCAACGACTCGGTGTCCGTGAACTTGACGCGCGGGCGGCCCTGCTCCTCGCCCGCCGCTCGTTCCGCGCGGTCTATCGCATACCAGGCGTCCACTCCCAGAGCGCCCGCCGTCATGCCGACGCCGCTTACCGGCTGCGTGAGGCGACCGGCGGCGAAGTCGTCCAGAAGGGACTCGACCGTCTCGTGGGCGCAGGTTTTGTTCGTACCTATGAAGCCGGTGGGTCCGCGCTTGATCCAGCCCGCGACATAGACGCCGGGTTCGACCCTGCCGCCCTCGTGGGGGACGGTCGCGCTGTCCTCGTCGAAGGGCAGGCCGGGGACGGGCCGGGCGCGGTAGCCGACGGAGCGCAGGACCAGCCCGGTTTCGAGGGTCTGTGTGTCGCCGGTGGGCAGGGCGCGTACGGTGCCGTCCTCGTCGGTGTGCAGGGCGGTGGTGGTGATCTCGATGGCTCGTACGGAGGCCTCGCCGGTGAGCCGTGCCGGACTGGCCAGGAAACGCAGCACGATACGGCGGCGGCCGTGTACCGGTGATCGCGCGGCCAGTTGTGCCAGCAGCCGGGTCTTGTCGGTGGCTTCGGGCTGCAGGTCTTCGGGCCAGCCTTCGACGCTCACGTCCACGTCCTTGAGGGTGGAGAGCGCGAGGAGTTCGGGCAGGGTGAACGCCGCTTGGGCGGGGCCGCGCCGGCCCAGGAGGACGACCTCCCGGATCTTGCTGCTGCGGAGGGCGGCGAGCGCGCGGTCGGAGATGTCGGTACGGGCCAGGACATCGGGGTCGGCGGTGAGGATGCGGGCGACGTCGAGGGCGACGTTGCCGTTGCCGATGACGACGGCTCGCTCGGTGTCCAGGGTGTGGTCGTCGTGCGCGCGGTCGGGGTGACCGTTGTACCAGCCGACGAAGTCCGTCGCGGAGACGCTGCCTCGCAGCTCCTCGCCCTCGATGCCGAGGCGCTTGTCGGTCGCGGCGCCGACGGCGTAGATCACCGCGTGATGCTCGCGCAGGAGGTCGGTATGGGTGAGGTGGGTGCCGACCTCGACGCCGAGTCGGTAGGTGAAGCCGGGCTGGGACTCGATGGTCCGGAAGAGCTCGGTGACCTGCTTGGTGTCCTGGTGGTCCGGTGCGACGCCGGCCCGTGCGAGGCCGTACGGGGTCGGGAGCCGGTCGTAGACGGTGACGCGCACGCCTGGGTGGCGCAGGAGTTCGTCGGCGGCGAAGAGGCCGGCGGGGCCGGCGCCGATGACGGCGACGGACAACTCGCCTGCGGGGAGGCTGCGTTGTCTGGGTACGACGTACATGGGCGTACGGTCGTCGTGCGGGTTCTGCTTGTAGTAGGCGGCGTTCAGTTCCAGGAACGGCAACTCGCCCTCGCCGAGGGCCGTATGGGGCTTGAGTGCGTCAACCGGGCAGGCCGTGGTGCAGGCGCCGCAGTCCACACAGGTGCGTGGGTCGACGTACAGCATCTCGGTGGTCCCGAAGCCGGGCTCCCCGGGCGCGGGGTGGATGCAGTTGACCGGGCAGGCCAGCACGCAGGAGGCGTCGGCGCAGCAGGATCGGGTGACGACGTACGGCACGGCGGGCTGGTCTCCGTTCGGGGAAAGGCGGTGTGGAGCCGGCGGGAGCTCAGTCGGTGTGCAGGGCGGGCTCGCCGCGGAAGCGCGCCGGGCGTCCGTCGATGCGCAGGGCCTTCCACAGCGGGCGGGACACCTTGTTCATCAGGCCGATGTCCTGCGCGAGCATCCGCACGTCGGAGAAGAGTTCGTGGAGCATCCTCTGGCCGGCCTCGGACTTCCAGAAGACGTCCTTGATCACCCAGGCAGGGATGCCGACCTGCGCGGCGGACTTCCGGTCGGGGATCATGATGACGTCGCACAGGGACCGCATGATCAGCGGGAAGAGGACGGACAGGGCGCCGCGGCGGACCTTGCCGAAGCGCGGGACGCGCAGGCGCAGGAACTCGTGGGCGAAGGAGATGTGGCGGGCTTCCTCGGCGATGTGGATCTGCATGATCCGCTGCGGGAGGGGGTGCACGGGCTCGCCGCTGCGCAGGGCTCCCTTCTGCAGGTGGTCGATGGGCTCCTCGCCGGCCAGGATGCCGGTGAAGAACGCCTCGGGGTAGAGGGAACCGGCCAGCGGCAGGACACGGCTGAGTTGGCGGAACCAGCGCTTGCCGCCGGCGGTGTCCACGCCGGTGCGGTTGACCAGCTCCTGGAACATCTGGGTGTGGTGGGTCTCCTCGGTGATCTCGTGGGTGAGATACCTGAACTCCTGGTTCTGGTTGCCCAGTTGGTAGATGTAGTCCAGGGCTCCGCGCATGAGGAGGTTCTCGAACTGCATCCCCACCTTGGCGATGACCGCCCAGCGCCAGATCCCGATACGGATCTGGGCTTCGAGCGGCTGCTCCTGGTACCAGGGGTGGGCGCCCAGGGCGTCCGCGCTGGTGAGGACCCAGCGCGGGTCGTCGGTGTGCACGGCGAACTCGGGGTCGTCCCATTTGATGTCGATGAAGGCGTTGAAGTTGACGTTCACGGAGCCCTCGGACAGGGTCCGCAGGCGCTCGTCGTAGAGCTTCCTGGTCAAGTTCGCGGGCATCTTCGTCCTCGGTTGTCTGCTCGGCCGCCAGGGGGAGGCGGGTGCGCGGGCCGGTGCGGTGGTGCAGCGGTGCGATGGTGCAGTCGCGCGATGGCGCGGTGGTGCGGTGGTGCGGGGCTGGTTGTGCGGGCCGGACGGTCAGGCGACGCGCGGTGCTTCCTGGGCGCCGGCCGCGTCAGCCGAGTCGGCCTCGTCAGCCGAGCCAGCCGCGGTGTCCGCGGTGTCCGCGGGGAACGTGCGCGCGGAGGTCGGCGTCCCCGCCTTGTCGAAGCGCAGGGGACCGTCGTCGATGGGGGCGTCCCGGAGCAGCGCGCGGTCGCGGTAGTAGTTGTTCCACAGCCGCCACGGGTCGCGGGTGCCCTGGCGCGGCATGACCTCGTTGGCCCGGGCGATGTAGCCGGAGGTCAGCGCCTCGCCCATGACGGAGAACTCCGAGCGGTCGCCGGGGGAGGCCAGCGGGGTGGCGATGTCATGCCCGTGGCGCCGCATGTGAGCGAGCAGACGGGCGGTGTAGTCGGCCGCCAGATCCGCCTTCAGGGTCCAGGAGGCGTTGGTGTAGCCGATGACGAGGGACATGTTGGGGACGCCCTCCAGCAGGACGGCCTTGTAGAGGACACGGTTCGTGACGTCCACCGGCCGGCCGTCGACGGTGAGTGCCATGCCGCCCATGAGCTGGACGGTCAGGCCCGTGGCGGTGATGACGATGTCTGCCTTCAGTTCCTCGCCGGACTTCAGACGGATGCCGTCGGCGGTGAAGGTGTCGATGCGGTCGGTGGTGATCGACGCCTTGCCGCTCTTGAGCACCTTGAACAGGTCGCCGCCGGGGACGACACACAGTCGCTGGTCCCAGGGCTTGTAGTTCGGACTGAAGTGGCGCATGTCGACGTCTTTGCCGACCCTGGCTCGTACGAGGCCGAGGAGGATCCTGCGGGCGAGGCGGGGGTACTTGCGGCAGAAGGCGTAACTCCCGCGCTGAAGGGCGATGTTGCGAGCGCGGACGATCTTGTGCGTCAGCCGGGCCGGGGCGCGCAGTAGCTGCAGGACGCGGGTGAGCGGGTCGACCTCGGGCAGCCCGAGGACGTAGGTGGGGGAGCGTTGCAGCATGGTGACGTGAGCTGCGTCGTCGGCCATCGCGGGCAGCAAGGTGATGGCGGTGGCCCCTGAACCGATGACGACCACGTTCCGGCCGGTGTGGTCGAGATCCTCCGGCCAGCGCTGCGGATGCACCAGGGTGCCCCGGAAGTCCGCCTCGCCGGGGAACTGAGGGCGATAGGGGGTGTCGTAGTCGTAGTACCCGGTCGATCCGATGAGGTAGCGGGCACTGTACGACTCGCGCTCGTCGGTGCTCTCGTCCTCGACCTCGACGGTCCACCGGCCGGTGGCATGCGAGAAGTCGGCACTGATCGCCCGTCGCCGGAAGCGGACGCGCTCCAGCACGCCGTCGTCGGCCGCGGTGTCCTCGACGTACTGCTGGATCTTCGCGCCGTCGGCGAGGATGCGGGCATCGTGCCACGGGCGGAATCCGAATCCGAAGGTGTGCATGTCGGAGTCGGAGCGGATACCGGGGTACCGGAAGAGGTCCCAGGTGCCACCGACACGTGTGCGGCGTTCGAGTACGACCAGCGAAGCACCGGGAACGGCACGCAGTACGTGGCATGCGGCGCTGACGCCGGATATGCCGGCACCGATGACCAGGACGTCGACGTGCTGCTGCTCCATTGCAGGGTCCTCACTCTGGCTCGCGGGCCCCCGGGGAGAGACAGGGGGGAGGGGCCCGCGTTCGGGCACTGACGGGTACTCAGAAGGGTGGTGCGACTTCAGCGCGCTACCGGCAACTTACCTGCGACACCTTGTTTCAGATACCCCCGGTAACGTGTTGTAGATCACTTCGAAATGGGTTTGAGGTACGTCCGTATGGGGTTCGGTCGGGCCTCCGAGGCGCCGGTGACGACATGGACGTGGCCCGGACGGGTCTTGCGCGGTCGGTCGGGATCTGCGGCGAGCACTCGCGTTACAGGTTCTCGACTTGCGCTGGAGCGCACTCGAAGGTGTTCGCTGGAGCCATGGGCCCCGCTCCGCCATGCGTTGCGGCATGACTGGGCGGCCAATGAGTTTCCTGAGGAGCACGTCATGACACAGAAGATCTGGTTCATCACCGGTGCCTCCCGCGGCTTCGGGCGCGAGTGGGCGATCGCCGCGCTGGACCGCGGCGACCTCGTGGCCGCGACGGCACGCGACCTCTCTACGTTGGACGAACTCGTCGCGACCTACGGCGAGCGGTTCCTGCCCCTGCAACTCGATGTCACGGACCGCGAGGCGGACTTCGCCGCCGTACGGCAGGCGCACGAGCGGTTCGGCCGGCTCGACGTGGTGGTCAACAACGCCGGCTACGGCCACTTCGGCATGGTGGAAGAGATCTCCGAGGCGGAGGCCCGCGCGCAGCTGGAGACCAACCTGTTCGGGGCCCTGTGGGTCACCCAGGCGGCCCTGCCGTTCCTGCGTGAGCAGGGCAGCGGTCACATCCTGCAGGTCTCCTCGATCGGCGGGATCAGCGCGTTCCCGCTGGTCGGCATCTACCACGCGTCGAAGTGGGCGCTTGAGGGGATCAGCCAGGCGCTCGCCCAGGAGGTCGCGCCGTTCGGGATCAAGGTCACCCTGATCGAGCCCGGCGGCTTCGCCACCGACTGGGCCGGCTCCTCGTCGAGCACGTCCGAGCCCCTGCCGGCGTACGCCGAGTTCCACAAGCAGGTGCAGGAGCAGCGCCGCAAGCGTGTCGGCACCCCCGGAGACCCGAACGCGTCCGCCGCCGCCGTGATGGAGATCGTGGACGCCGAGGAGCCGCCGCTGCGCTGCTTCTTCGGCACGGCACCGCTGGGCATCGCCAGGGCCGACTACGAGGGACGCCTGGCGACATGGGAGAAGTGGCAGCCGGTGGCGGAGCTGGCCCAGGGCTGACAGGGCTGACAAAGCGGTCCGGGCCCAAAATCGCCTTCTCCGGCTCCGCCGACCGCTTCCGGGTCCGCCCCTCCGACACGGAGCCCGACGACGCCTCGGGAACGACGGCGCTCCGGTGATCAAGGTGATCCCCGTCCTCCGTATTGCCCCCGACGGCAGGACCACCGCCTTGACTGTCGTGTCGGCCAACGGCGCTCCGGAGCAACGGCGGGCCGGGAAGCGCTAGCCGCCGTGTCGCGCGACAGCCCGGCCCGGCCCGTCTCGTGGTGTGCCTCTTCGCCGCAGACGTCCAGTCCCCGTGCACGTCCAGTCCCCGTGCACGTCCAGACCCGCACACGTCGAGTCCCGTACGCCGCTCGTCGGCAACTCCCCCTCAGGGACGGCTCGTTCCGACGGTGACGGCGTCGGGGTGGTCCTTGATGTACGCCGTGACGATCGACTCGAAGCCATCGTCGGGGCGCAGGCCGAGCGCCGCGGCGCGTGCGTTGTCGAACGAGGCGGGCCATGAACCGACGATCGCCTCAATGGCGGGATCGGGCGCGACGGTCACCAGGTCGGCGACGGCGTCGCCGGCCACCCGGCGCAGCGCGTCGAGCATCTCGGCGACCGTGACCGTGAGCGCCGGCAGATTGACCGGAAGCCCGCCTTCGAGGGACCCGGGGCCCCTGTCGCGTCCGGCCTCGGTGATGCGGAGGATGCCCTCGACGGTGCGCCGCGGTGAGGCCAGCGCGACCTGCAGGCCGGGATCGACCGGGCAGACGGCCGGGAGCCCGGACAGGGGCTCGCGGATGATGCCGGACAGAAAGCCGGAGGCGGCCGCGTTCGGTGCGCCCGCCCGAACCGCGACGGTCATGAGGCGCGCCACGCGTCCGTCGATGAAGCCCCGGCGCGTGTATTCGGCGATCAACTGCTCACAGACGCGCTTCTGCGCTCCGTAACTCGACTGCGGCGTCGGCAGCGTCCACTCGTCGACCACGGGCGGCAGGGGTGCCGCCGGGTCGGAGCCGTACACCGCGACACTGCTGGAGAACACGACCCGGGGTGTCGGCCCGCCGGCGGCCGACTGTGCGCGGGCGGCGTCGAGCAACGCGCGTGTCGTGTCCAGGTTGGCCGACATCCCCAGGTCGAAGTCGCTCTCGCACTCGGCCGATACGGCCGACGCGAGGTGGATGAGGGTGTCCACGGGCTGCCTGAAGATGTCGTCCAGGCGCTCGCTCACATCGCCCTGGACGACGTCCACCAGCGGATGGTCCGCCACCGGCGCCGCGGTCGGCACGTGCCGGTCGACGATCAGCAGCCCGTCGACGGGCGCCCCGCACAAGGTCCGCCGTGCGAGCAGGACGTCGGTGACCTGTTGTCCCAGGAAGCCGAAGCCACCGGTGATGACGATCCTCATGGGGTCCTCCTCGTGCTGCGTGAGCCGGCCGGGCCTCGCACTCGCCGTCGTACGAGGCTATGAGGTCAGGAGGTCATCAGACATGAGGCATGAGGCATGAGGCATGAGGCATGAGGCCAGGATTGGCATCCAAGTAAGCTGAGGCTACCCTTACCAGGTGTCGAAGACCCCGAAGTTGATGCCCCGGCAGCCCCGGCTGTTCCATTGTCACGTCGTGCGCAGTGAGCGCTACACGTCCTCGATGCAGCGGGTCACGGTGACCGGGCCGGACCTCTCCTCGTTCCCGTGGCAGGGCTACGACCAGTGGTTTCGGCTGTTCCTGCGCAAACCGCACCAACAGGAGTTCGTCCTCCCGGAGATCTCCGGGCCGACCTGGTGGAAGCCGTTCCTCGCCGTACCGGAGGAGGAGCGGGCGCACTGCGCGAACTACACCGTGGCGGACTTCCGTCCGGACACGGCGGAACTCGACATCGACTTCGTCGTGCACTGCGGTCCGGGCGGTGATCCGGAGGGCGCCGCGGCGATCTGGGCCTGCGGGGTGACCCCCGGCGAAGAACTCGCCCTCCTCGACCAGGGATTGCTGTTCGACTGCCCCGACGACGCCTCCGAGGTACTGCTCGTCGCCGACGAGAGTGGTCTGCCCGCGACGGCCGGCATCCTGCGCTCCCTCCCGCGTGAAGCGGTCGGCCGGGTCATCCAGGAGATCCCGACCGCGGGCGACCGCCGCGACCTGGACGCCCCGGACGGAATGAGCATCACCTGGGTGGTGCGCGACGACCCGTTCGCGGTTCCCGGCGCCGCCGCACTCGCGGAGCTGCGCCGGCACGTGCCGGCCGGTCCGGCGGGTTACGCCTTCGTCGTGGGGGAGTCGACACTGGCCACCGAGGGCAGACGGCACCTGCACCGCTCGGGGCTGCCGAAGTCACGCATCACCTTCTCCGGCTTCTGGAAGCGCGAGACACACGAGAAGGCCACCGCCTGACCGGCCCCGCGACCCAGGCAATCCCCTGCCGCGCCCGTTTCCGCCGGCGCAACTCTCCGCTACCTGTACGGCCTCCCGTCGGCGTCACTCGGCGTCACTCGGCGGACGGGTGCAGGTGGAGGACGACCGCCGCCGTTCCGAGTGCCGGCACGGTGACCGGGACGGTTCCCTCCGGTTCCACGTCGATGGGGCGCGGGGCCAGGCCGAGGTAGTTGGTGCGGAACGCCCGCCCGACGGCGAGCGGGGCGGTGACGCGGCAGGTGACCGGAGCGTCCGCCAGGGACTGCAGGCGGATCATGAGCTGTCCCTCACCGGGGACGGTGAGCCCGACGAGCCGTACCCGGGGGTCGTCCAGGGTCAGGAACCTTGTCTGCGGCGGAAGTTCGGCCTCGGCTCCGACGCGGACTCCGGCGCGGGCGCGGACCGGTACCAGAGGATGGCTGGTGACGGCCGCGGTGCGCACGGCCAGTTGCTCGCCGAACCCTTCGAAGTTGTCGTCGGCCCCGGCGAAGGCGACGCTGTAGCGGAACGTGTGGTGGAACGCCTGCTGGGAGGGGAAGTTCGTGTCCCAGATGTTGTTGTGCACCCAGGAGAAGACCGTGCCCGGCTCCTCCTGCGGCAGCGACTGCGGATAGGGCGCGTACGGGACCGCGATACCGCCGAGCTGCACGAGCGGGGCGTCGGCCGTCGCCAGGGCGGCGTGGTGGGTCGCGTCGCTCAGGCTGATCCAGCGGCGGATCGCGCGCATGTGGGTGGCGGACCCCGGCACGGTCTCCCGGTCGGTGCCGAGCACGCCGCCGGTGGCCTCCGTACGCACGGTGGGGTGGTCCAGGGCGAACGGGAAGGCGAAGAAGGCGCTCTCCTTGGTGAGCGTCGCCGTCTTGTCGATGCGGTTCTCCACGTCGATACGGGCCGCGTCGTGCGGCAGGCGCACGGTCACCCGGAGCCGGCGCGTTCCGGCCGGGGCACACTCGTAGACGAGGGTCTGGCCGGTGGAGTCCGAGGTGCGGTCGACGAGTGCCGCGGGCGGCGCCGTGCTGCGCGAGGCGAGCAGGTGCATCGAGTCGTCGGCGACCGTCTTGCTGGACTGGTGGTTGAACGCGCCGGCCGTGGCGTACTCGTCGTACACATAGCCGTTGAAGCCGATGACGGCGTCCTGCCGGACCAGTTCGCGTCCGGTGCGCTTGTCGACGACGGAGCCGATGCACGCCTCGCGCAGGTCGACGGTGACCCGCAGGTGGTCGTTCTCCAGGACGACCGGATCCGCGGACGTGTCCGCCAGGGACGTACCCGCTCGGTCGTCGTCCCCCGGCGCGGGGTCAGAGGCGGTGCCGGGGACGATGTCCAGGCGCAGCGAGCCGCAGGCCGGTACGTCGGCGACGGGCACGTGCAGGAACCGGCCGGCCGCCCGGTGGCGGTCGTTGCTCTGGGCCTCCTCCACGAACGGCAGGGAGGCACCGGTGCGGGCGTCCAGGACCTGGACCGCGTCGCTCAGCGCGACCGTGCTCTCCGGCAGGAACAGCCGTGCCGTCTCCGTCCGCGGCCAACTGCACGTGTTGACGACGTGGAAGGACGCCAGCGCGTCGGCGGGCGCGGCGAACGCCTCCCCGAGCAGCGCGGACGCGGCGTCCAGGAGCGTCTCCGCGTCGTCATGGGCACGCATGGCCTGCGAGTACTTCCAGTGCCACTGCTGCTCCCCGGACCCGTGACCGTGATCCCCGTGCGTCCACGGATCACCGGCACCCCAGGTGTGCTCGTTGAACAGCGAAGCCAACCGGTAGACGGCCGGCGCCTTCGCCGTGACCGCCGTGCTGCCGGGTACGCCCAGCAGGTGCGCGTACCCGGCCACGGTCTGGGCCTCGGCGAGCGCCGCCTGACCGCGGCGCGTGGCGGCGAGGGGGACCGCTCCGGCGCCGACCCCGTCGACCCACCAGTCGCTCCAGTCGCCCCGGTAGGTCTCCAGGCGGTCCCCGACGCGCTGCTCGGCGTCGGCGAAGAAGTCCTCGTTGCGGGAGGCCCGCAGCTGCGGGTAGGCCCACTGCTCGTTCCAGCGGCGCACCGTGTCGGAGATGATCCGGCGCGGCGGGCCGTTGTCCGCGAACTTGCCCAGCACGCGCAGGTGCAGGACGTCCCACGGATAGGGGTCGACGTCGGCGATGGCCGCGGAGGTCTGGTCGAGTACGGGGAAGCCGGGAATCCCGCGGCCCTCGTGCGGATGGGGGAACCGGGCCAGGGCGGAGAGGTAGGCGGGCAACAGGTCGTCGACACTGTCGTAGGACTCGTCGAAACCGAGGATCGAGCCCTCCATGTACGCCAGACCGTGCGGTGTGTCCGTACGCCACACCAGGACGTTGTTGCCGCTGGGCGTCTGCCAGCGGAACAGCCGCGGCAGGTGTGCCCCGCCGACGAGGTGCGGTACGGCCCGTCCGGCCCAGTTGTGCGCGACGGACAGGTAGCGGATGCCGTTGTCCGCCAGGACGTCGGGCAGGCCGACCACCTGCCCGGGCACGTCGGTCTGCATGGCCGTGGTGATGTCGATGCCGTGGCGGTCGCGCAACTCCGTGATCGGCCGCAGGAGTTCGTGCAGTTCGTCCGTGGAACAGGTCTCCGTATGGAGGTTGAACGGCATCGCCGTCAGCTCGACGCGTCCCTCGCGCACCCGGTCCAGGAAGTTCCCGACCTGGCGCGCGGGCCTGTTGGCGCTCCAGTCCTGGAAGGAGTGGAACCCTTCGACGGCCCAGCGGAACCGGGCGGGCTCCGGCCAGTCGTCGGTGTCCCGGCACAGTTCGAGGAGCGAGTCGAGGTAGGCGCGGGACTCGGCCATGACCCGGCCCTGCGGATCGGTGTAGCCGATGTCGAGGTGGGAGTGCTGCACCAGGTGCAGCGTCCAGTGGCGCTGCGGGCGGGCCTCGAAGTCGAGCCAGGTGCCTTCGGCCAGGTCGGGGAGTTCGATCCGCAGGGGAGTCGGCGCGTCCACCTCCGGCACCAGGACGCGGAGGTCCGTCCCGGGGCCGGAGAGGAGTTCGCTGCGGACCGGTGTGCCACCGCCGGTGGTGACCCGGACCCTCGTGACACGCGGCGCCCCGGTGCCGGCCGCCGCGCCCTCGCGGTGCAGCCGCACCCGGATGGACTGCAGCAGTCCGCCGGAGCCGTCGTGGCGCAGCAGGGGTTCACCCGACAGGCGTACCTGCAGGTCACCCACGCCGACGGTGGTGGTGACCACGCGGTCGCGCAGGATGTCGCGCGCGATGTCGGAGTCCCACCAGGACGGCCGGGTCAGCGGTGGCTTGGGCATGGTGCGTGATCGTCCTTCGTGTCGGAGTCAGGGTCAGGAGTGGGCGGTACGGGGCCGGGTGCGGCTCGCTACTGCTGCGGGACGGCGACCCTAGTTCGGCCCGTGGCCGTCGCCGTGACCGCGCTGGTCGCCCCGGGCCAAGGTGGCGAAGATCTGCACCATGGCCGACTGGTTGAGGGTCGCGGCCGGTGCCTGCGGGTCGTAGTCGCCGCCGTTCGACGGCTGGAAGCGGAACAGTCCGGTGGAGCTGTCCCTGTTGGTCCTGTACGTGCTGTCCGCGTAGCCGCTCATGGCCTGCCGGTAGGCGGAGTCGGGGCGGACGGCGTCCAGGTCGAGCAGGTCCTTGAAGTAGAAGGCGTTGAACACGGCCGGCTGGTCGTGCAGACGGGTGCCCTGCCCCCAGTACGCGAGAGAGGCGTCGGCGTCGGTGACGGCCTTGGTCAGCCAGCCTGCCTTGCCGGTTCCACGGTAGAGCGCGGTGGCCGTGCCGATCATGGCGCCCGAGTTGTACGTCCACAGCGTCTCGTTGGTGGAGCCGTCGTCGCCCCGGTCGTTGACGTACAGCCCCGGAGCCTTGCGCATGCACGAGGACACCCAGCCGTACCACTGCTCGGCCTTTTCGAGATAGGCGCGCTTGTGGGTGTGCTCGTAGAGGCGGGCGGCGAGCTGCGCCGAGAGCGAGGTGACGTTGGTGGCCCGGACGTTGTTGTTGGGGGAGTCGACCCAGTCCATGCCGCCCGGACAAGCCTTGGCGGTGTCGCCGTCCCAGGCGCGGGTGACGACCGGTATGACCTGCTCGGCCCGTCGCAGGAACGTGCGGTCGCCGGTGGATTCGTACTGGTCGAGCTGGCTCAGGGCGACCACGGCGTTGTCGTCGTAGTAGACGTCGCCGCCCGAACCGAGCGGCGCGGGCAGATACGACTGGTAGCCCGGTCGGTCGCCGCCGGCGAAGTACAGCTCGACCGTGTCGAAGCGCTCCGCCGCGTCCTGGCGGAAGTCCCCTCCGACGCGTGGGAGTTCCTGCATGTCGACGGCCGCCGCCGCGGCCTCGCGGAACGGCCACAGGTAGGAGTGCGCCGGGTCGGCCGCCTGCCGCGGCGTGTGCTCCAGGTACAGACCGTGCTGGTCCGCGCCCTCGTAGAGATGGGTCTGCAGGGACCGGTAGGCGTCGGTGGCGCGGTCGGCCCACAGGGACTGCGGGACGGGGTGGGGCCGGACGGGGTGAGCGGACCCGGCATGGGCGGGGACGGCGGTCCAGAGCAGGCCCGCGCAGACGGTGGTCACGGTGGCACGGCGGAGCAGCGATCGCGGCATGGTTCACCCTTCGCGAAGAGGAGGAAGGAGGCGGCGTACAGACGTCAGCGGTGGATCTTGAGGCTGCTGATGAAGAAGCGCTGTGCGGAGAAGAACAGCACCAGGGTCGGCAGGGAGACGAGGAGGGCGCCGGCCAGCACGACCGGGGGACCGACGTTGGAGTAGTTGCCCTGCAGATCGGCGAGCGCGGCCATGACCGGCCGGATGTTGCGGCTCGTGGTCAGCGTGATGCCGAACATCAGGTCGTTCCACACGGCCACGAACTGGAACACGAACACGGCGACCATGGCGGACCGGGTGAGCGGCACATGGATCTGCCAGAACAGCCGCCACCAGGACGCGCCGTCCATGCGCGCGGCCTCCACGACCTCCTTCGGCAGGGTGAGGGCGTAGTTGCGCATGACGAAGAACGCGAAGGGGATCGCGATCGCCGTGTAGATCAGGACGAGCCCGAACTGGGTGTCGTACAGGGACGATTCCGCGTACGACAGGAACAGCGGGCGGATGAAGACCTGGAGGGGCAGCAGAGTGCCGGAGTAGATCACCCAGAACCACAGCGCCCGGTGCTTCACGGGCATGATGATCGTGGCGAAGGCGGCGCCCGCGGCCAGCACGGCGGAGGCCAGCGCGCTGACGACGGAGTACAGGAGACTGTTGCCGAACGCCGGCCCGAGGTTGGCCCGGTCCCAGGCCTGGGACATGTTGTCGAACAGCCCGAACTCCGTCGGGAGCCAGTGCGGGCTGCCCGAGTAGCTTTCGGCCGGCACCAGGGCGTTGACCACCAGGAGCCAGGTCGGGACCAGCCAGAGCAGGGCGAGCACCGTGACGGTGCCGGTGCGCAGGACGCGGCCGAGGGACATGGTCATTCGCCTTTCACGTCGAGCTGACGGCGCAGGTAGAGCCAGGAGGCCGCCAGGACGATGACGGTCAGGACGACGGCGATCGCCGCTCCCGCGCCGGGCCGCAGCTCCAGGAAGGTCTCGTTGTACATGGACACCGCGAGGGTCTCCGTGGCCCTTCCCGGGCCGCCCTGGGTGAGCACCCAGATCAGGTCGAACGACTTGAGGCCGTTCACCAGGCTCATGCCGATCACGATGATCGACACGGGCCTGAGCTGCGGCAGGACGATGTGGCGGAACTGCTGCCAGCTGCCCGCCCCGTCCAGGGAGCCTGCTTCGAGGGTCTCCGGTGGGATGGACTGCAGTCCGACCAGGAAGAGGATGACGGCCACACCGGTCGCCTGCCAGGCGTTGGCGAGGATCATCACGAGGGTGTTGCCCGGCCAGGTCAGCAGCCACCCCTGGGCGAACGAGTCCAGGCCCACCGTGGTCAGTACCTGGTTGACGGCGCCGTCGGTGGTGAGCATGAAGTTCCAGACCACCGCCACCGCGGAGCCCGACAGCGCGTAGGGAAGGACGACACACAGCCGGGCGAGGCGCGAGAAGCGGGTGGCGTCGGTCATGCAGGCGATGGCCAGCCCGAGCACGAAGGGGAGCACGACCGTGCCCACCACCCACAGCAGCGTGTTCTGGATCGAGCGGGTCAGCGCCGGGTCGGAGGCGAACCGGGTGTAGTTGTCGAACCAGCTGAAGGAGGAGGTCCTGGTGTCGGCGAAGAAGCTGCGGTGGATGGTCCACACGAACGGGGCGAGCAGGAACAGCGAGACCAGGAGCACGGCCGGCGCCATGAACCCCCCGGCCGCCAGGCGCTCGCGTGTGCTGATCCAGGCGTGCCGCTGCGCGGGACGCGGTTCCCCGCCGACGGGCGGTGTCCGTCTGCTCCCGCCGGTGGCGGGTCGGTCGGTCGTAGAAGTGCTCATGCCTCGTCGCGCCTCCAGGCTGCCCATTCGTCTTGTGCACGCTCCTGCATCCGGCGCAGCGTGGTCGCCGGCGAGGTCTGCCCGGCCATGAACCCGCCCAGGTCGTTGGTGTTGCCCTGGATGAGGCTCGGCGGGCTGGCCTCCCAGTAGCGGATCAGCGGGATCCGGCGCTCCTTGGCGACGTCACGCTGCAGCTCGGCCACGACCGGGTTGTCCGACCGGACCGTCGGATTGGCGGAGCTGTCCTGAAGGAAGTCGCTCCACACCCGCTGGACGGGCGGAGCAAGCCACTGGCCGACGTTGGCCATGGCGGCGTCGTGCGAGGAGGCCCGGGCTGGCACCGTGAAGACGCCCGACTCGGCGATCACACTCTTCGGCGTGGCGGACCGCACCGTGGGCAGGATGAACGCCCCGTAGTCCACGCCCGGCTTCATGCCCGCCGCGGTCATTCCCTGGGCCTGCCAGGTGCCGTGCAGGAACATGCCGACCGTCCCGGCCTTCAGCGCCCCGGGGCCCCGCGCCTGGTCGAAGTCGGGCGACGTCATCCAGCCCTTGCGCATGAAGTCGTGCCAGATGTCCATCGCCTCGCGGGCCGCGTCGTCGGTGTACGAGGCCTCCCCGGTCACCAGTTTCTGGTAGAACCGCGGGTCGACCTTGGTCACCAGCTCCTGGAACCACTCGATCGCGGGCCAGCCGCCGACCTGACTGGCCAGGAACGGCGTGATCTTGTTGCGCTTGAGGACCTCGGCGCAGTGCAGCAGCTCGTCCCAGGTCTTCGGCTCGGACAGCCCGAGTTTCTTGAACACCGGCTTGCTGTAGAAGAGCACGTAGTACGACTCGTACAGCGGGATGCCGTACACCTTCCCCCGGTACGACACCGCGTCCCGCGAGGCGCCGCGCACCCACTTCTTGGCCTGGTACTTCCGCCACACACCCGACAGATCCGTGAGGCCGCCGGCCCGGGCCAGCCGCTTGAGCTGGTAGCCAGAGGCCCACTTGACCAGGTCGGTGGCCTTCGACGTCTGTAGCGTCATCTGCACGACCTGCTGGTACGACGTCACCGAGGGGTTCGACAGCGGCCGCAGCGCGTACCCGGTGATCTTCTCCAGTTCACGCCCGGCCGCCCGGTAGCCGTCGTCCCAGGTCGCGTTGTCGTTGGAGATGCTCGTGGTCCCCGGCTGCGCCGACGTGCTGTCTCCGCGAGCGCAGCCCCCTGCGGCGAGCGTGGCCGCGCCCGCGGCCATCCCGGCAAGAAGGCGGCGCCGGGCGAGCGGCACGGCCGCACTTCGGGTCCTGCCCGATGCTGACATTGATCACCTTCACGGAAGCGAGCCATGTGCATGGCCGGATATGGACCACAGGGCGCAACTGTGTCCCGGAACGCCCGGGGCTGCCGAGTGGTTGTTGCGTGGAAGTTAACGACAACATCTCCGCAGTGGCAAGGGTCTGTCGGACGGAAGAAGCGGGAACGGACTCATGGCCTGCCAAAAGGCCAGTTCGTAGAAGCCTGTGTCGGAAAAATTGACCACCGATCGAGGATGGACTCTCTCGGACATGCGTTGTTATCGTTAACGCACCGACAGAGCCTACTGAGGAGCAGATGTGCAGTCCGCGTCTCGTTCGTACGACCCCCACCCCAGTTACGAACCGGTCGACGGGCAGGTGACCGAGGGGTGGCCGGCCGCGGTCGCCGCGCTGCCGCCCGGTCCGCTCGTCCTGGCCGTGGACGGTCCTGCCGCGCTGGACTGGGACGCCCTGGCCGACGGCCTCACGGCGGCGCTGCGCCTCGCGGGGCGGGAGGCACAGCGGTCGGACGTACGCGATCACTACGCACCGTCCGCCGCCGAACGGATCGCGGCCCCGCCCCACCCCGCCGACGACCCGTTCTTCGCCCCGCTGTCGCAGGCGCGGGCCGCGGACCTCTTCGACTCCGTGCCCCGGCCGGAAACGCCCGCGGGCGACGGTGTGCTGCTGGTCTTCGGACCCGGCGCGGCGCTCTGCGAACCGGACGCGCTCTGGTACGCCGACCTGCCGAAGCGGTACGCCGAAGCCGCCGTGAGCAAGGGGGAGCTGCCGGTCGGCGCCAACCTGGGGCGCCCCGGCGAACCGGGCGACCTGGTGCGGTTGTTCTACACCGACTGGCCCGTGGTGGACCGCCACCGCGACGCGATCGTCGGCCGGATCGACCGGTGGATCGACACGCAGGACCCGGCGGCTCCCGCGTCCCTGGACGGCACCGCGCTGCGCGGCACGCTGCGCCACCTGGCCCACGGGCCCGTCCGCACCCGTCCGTACTTCAACTCCACGCCCTGGGGCGGCCAGTGGGCGGCGAGCGAACTGGGCTTCACCCCGCAGGCCGGCAACACCGCCCTCGGCTACGAACTGATCGCCCCCGAGGCGGGTGTGCTCGTCGGCGAGAGGGGCGGAGCGCAGGTCGAGATCCCGTTCCAGCTGCTGTGCGTCGAGCACCCCGAGGCCATGCTCGGCGAGGAGGTGCACCGCCGGTTCGGCACCTCCTTCCCGATCCGCTTCGACTACCTCGACACGATGGGCGGCGGCAACCTCTCCCTGCACCTCCACCCGCGGGAGCAGTACATGCGGGAGGTGTTCGGCTGGCCGTACACCCAGCACGAGACGTACTACGTCACCGCGAGCGAGGAGGGCGCCCGCGTGCTGCTCGGACTCACCGAGGACGCGGACCCCGACGCCATGCGCTGCCAGGTGGAGGAGGCCATCGCCGACGGCACCCCGCTGCCCGTCCAGGACCACATCCAGACGCACCCGTCGGTCGAGGGCCAGCTGTTCATGATCCCGGCGGGCACCCCGCACGCCTCCGGCGCGGGCAACCTGGTGCTTGAGGTGAGCGCGACCCCGTACCTGTACTCGCTGCGCCTGTACGACTGGCTGCGCAAGGACGCCGCCGGCGCGTCCCGGCCGTTGCCCTACGAGCACGGCTTCGCCAACCTGGACACGGCCCGGCGCGGGGAGGACGTGGTGAAGGACCTGATCCAGCAGCCGCGTACCCTGCGCACCGGCGAGGGCTGGCGGGAGGAGGTCATCGGCGCGCTGCCCGAGATGTTCTACGCGGTCCACCGGCTGGTCGTCGCGCCGGGGGCCGGCATCCCCGACGACACCGCGGGGCGCTTCCACATCCTCAACGTCGCCGCCGGCCAGGGCGCCGTCGTCGAGACCCAGGACGGGCGCAGCCACTTCCTGGCCTTCGCGGAGACCCTCACGGTCCCCGCCGCGGTGGGCTCCTACCGGGTGCGTTCCGTGGGCGGCGACGAGGTGCGGATCGTGAAGGCGCTGGTGGTCGAGCCGTGACCGTGGTCCCCACGGGGAGGTCGGCCGTGCCGGTCCCCGTCCTCGACGTCGGCGGTACGCACGTCACCGCCGCGCTCGTCGACCCCGCGACCGGCACTCCCGTACCGTCCTCGGTGATCCGCAGGCCGCTCGGTTCGCACGCGGCCGCGGACGGCATCCTCGACGACATCGCCCTCACCGCGCTCCAATTGCCCGTCGGACACGGCCCGTCCTGGGGCGTGGCGATGCCCGGACCCTTCGACTACGACACCGGGATCGGCCGTTTCACGGGTATCGGCAAGTTCGAGTCCCTGTCCGGCGTGGACGTGGGCGCCGGGCTGCGCCGGCGGCTGCTCGACCGGGCCGAGCGGCTGTGCTTCCTCAACGACGCCGACGCCTTCGCCCTCGGCGAGCACCGGGCCGGGGCCGCCGAAGGACACGACCGCGTGGTCTGCCTGACGCTCGGCACGGGCATCGGCTCGTCCTTCCTGCGGACCGGGCGGCCCGTGCACGACGGCCCCGACGTGCCGCCCGGCGGTCACGTGCACCGGCTGGACATCGACGGCCGTCCGCTGGAGGAGACGGTCTCGCGCCGCGCCATCCGCCTCCACCACGCCCGGCTCGCGGCTCCGCACCGGGAGCCGGACCCGCGCCACGAGTCGGCCCTGCCGGACGTCCATGAGCTCGCCATGGCGGCCGAGCAGGGCGACACCGCCGCCGCGGAGGCCTTCCGCTACGCTTTCGACGCCCTCGGCAGGGCCCTGGCCCCGTGGATCGACCGCTTCGAGGCCACCGCGGTCGTCGTCGGCGGTTCCATGGCGCAGTCGTGGGACCTGATCCATCCCACCTTCGTCCGGGGACTGGCTCAGGCCGAAAGGGCGGGCGTACTCGTTCTGCCGGCCCGGCAGCCCGCGTCGGCACCGCTGATCGGGGCCGCGCACTGGGTCCGGAGCACGGCGGGCACTTCATGAGGATCGGACCGGGGCGAGGTCGCCGCCGCGGGCCGACGGAGAAGGGGGAACGGGCATGACCGCTCGTCGAGCCGGCGGGCCGACCATGCATGACGTCGGGAAACTCGCGCAGGTCAGCGCCATGACCGTCTCCCGCGTACTGAAGAACGACCCCGGTGTGTCCGAAGCGACCCGCGAACGCGTCTTCGCCGCGGTGGACCGGCTGGGTTACCGCCGCAACGAGACCGCGCGCAGCCTGCGGCTCGGCGGCAGCGGGATGATCGGCCTCGTCGTCACCAACCTCGCCAACCCGTTCTACTCGCGTCTCGCGCTCGGCGTCCAGGAAGTCGCCACCGAGTACGGCTTCCGGATGGTGCTCAGCAACTCCGCCGAGCAGGCCGACCGGGAACCCGGCCTCGTCGACGGTCTCATCGACCACCAGGTCGAAGGGCTCATCGTCGTCCCCGCCGGCAGTCGCCAGCAGCACCTGGCCGCCGCCATGCGCCACGTACCCGTCGTACTCGCCGCACGGCCGCCCGCGGGACTCGACACCGACTGCGTGCTGGTCGAGGACTTCCACGGGGCCCGCGAGGCCACCGCCTGCCTGCTGGCCGACGGGCACACCCGCATCGCCTTCCTGGGCAATCCGCCCTCGCTCTACACCGGGGCCGAGCGGCTGCGCGGTTTCTGGGCGGCACATGACGAGGCCGGCGTCGAGCCCGACAACGCGCTCATCCGGCAGGGCCTCGTCGACGCCGCGACAGCGGAGGCGGTGACCCTCGAACTGCTGGGCCGGGCCGACGCCCCCGCGGCGCTGTTCTGCACCAACAACCGCATCAGCCAGGGCGCCATCCGAGCCCTGCACAAGTCGGGAGTCACCCTGCCCCTGGCGGGCTTCGACGACTTCGACCTGTCCGACGTCCTCGGCCTGCCGCTGACCCTCGTCTCCTACGACGCCGACGAGATCGGCCGGGAAGCCGCACGCCTGCTCATCGACCGCCTGGGCCACAAGGACGCGGAGCAGCCCGCTCCCCGCCGCGTCACGATCCCCACGCGCGTCGTCCGCCACGGCGTCCACACCGGTGAACGCCCCCTCGGCACACCGCACGCCGACTCGTAACGAGACACGCATCAGGACACGTAGCAGGACACGCGTCAAGTCACTTGAGAAGAAGGGTCGATGATGCAGTTCCCCACGAGTGTCGAGGACCATCCGCTGGTTCAGCGCGCGGTGCGACGCCTCGACGCCCTCGGTGACCCGCGCTACGGACAGCTGCTGGTGCGCTGCCTGGACGACACCCTCGCGCGTACGGTCCGGCCCATGCCCGACGGCAGCGCGTTCGTGGTGACCGGCGACATCCCCGCCATGTGGCTGCGGGATTCGTCGACCCAGCTGATGCCCTACCTCGCGCTCCTGAAGGACGACAAGGGCCTGCAGGATCTGGTGGTGGCCGTGCTGGAGCGCCAGTTCGACCAGATCATGTGCGACCCGTACGCGAACGCCTTCAACCCGGAACCGTCGGGACGCGCCCACGACGGCGACGACCTGTGCGAGGACCCCTGGGTGTGGGAGGAGAAGTACGAGGTCGACTCCCTGGCCTTCCCGCTCCTGCTCGCCCACCGCTTCTGGCGGGCCACCGGCCGCACCGACCACCTCGGCCGGGCGGTGAGCGCCGCCCACGCCGTGCTCGCCGTATGGCGTACCGAGCAGGACCACGAGCACCTGTCCTCCTACCGTTTCTCCCGGTCGTCCGGCCCGGCGAGCGACACGCTGCCCAACGCGGGCAGGGGAACGCCCGTCGCCCGGACCGGAATGACCTGGAGCGGATTCAGACCGAGCGACGACGCCTGTACGTACGGGTACAACGTGCCCGCGAACCTGTGCGCGGCCGCCGCCCTCGACGCAACGGCCGAGATGGCACACCGCGCCGGGGACACGGCACTGGCCGAGGACGCCACCGCACTGGCGGCCGAACTGCGCGAAGGGGTCGCACGCCACGGAACGGTCGACCACCCCGACCACGGCACGATCTACGCCTACGAAGTCGACGGACTCGGCAACGCCCTTTTGATGGACGACGCCAACATGCCGAGCCTCCTCTCCCTGCCCCTGGTCGCGAACGTGTCCGCCGCCGACCCGCTGTACCGCGCCACGCGCGAGTTCGTCCTCTCCCCGGCCAACCCGACCTGGTACCGGGGAACCGCGGCCGAGGGAGTGGGCAGCCCGCACACCCCGGACGAACACATCTGGCCGATCGCCATCGCGGTGGAGGGTCTGACCGGCGACGACGACGCGGCGCGACACGCGGCGCTACGCACGCTGACGGACACCGACGCGGGCACCGGCGCCATGCACGAGTCCTTCCACAAGGACGATCCGCACCGGTTCACCCGCCACTGGTTCTCCTGGGCCAACGCGATGTACGCGGAACTCGCCCTGGACGTCGCCGGCCTCGGGACCCGCCCCCTGTGGTCCCGCCCTTCTCCGGACCCGTCCGCGCCTTTGGCGTGAACCACACCGTGCCCCGGAGGCCGTGAGGGGGACCGGGCCGCACCTCTTCATCACCGGGTCACGTCCCGTCGGCACGTTGTCGGCGATCCGGGGGTAGCGTTCTCGACATGGACTTTCGCACCACAGTTGAGCGCGCTGAGCGCCTGAAGCAGCTGCATGCCGAGTACAAGCCGCTCGTGCTGCCGACCGTCTGGGACGCGTGGTCGGCGAGGACGGCGGTCGGCGCCGGGTTCCCCGCGCTGACGATCGGCAGCCATCCGCTCGCCGACTCCCGGGGGGCCGAGGACAACGAGGGGCAGACCTTCGAGGAGGTACTGGCCGCGGTGAGGCCGATCATCGCGGCGGTCGACGTCCCCGTGTCCGTGGACCTGGAGGCCGGGTACGGACAGAAGCCCGCGGACCTTGTCGCCGGACTCATCGAGGTCGGCGGCGTGGGTCTCAACATCGAGGACACCGTCCACTCGGACGGCGGACGTGTGCGCAGCACACAGGAGCACGCGAGCTACATCGCCGGCCTGCGCGCGGCTGCTGACGACGCGGGGGTCCCGGTCTGGGTCAACGGGCGCACCGACCTCTTCCTGCACGCGAAGGACGCCGCGGGTGTCCTCGACGAGGCGGTCGAGCGGCTGCGGGCCATGGAGCAGGCCGGGGCCGACAGTGTCTATCCGGTGGCCATTCAGGACAACGACGACCTGCTCGCGGCGGTGACCGGTGCCGTGGCCGTTCCCGTGAACTCCACGGCCCATCCCGTCAAGCACGATCTTGAGCGCTTCCGCCGCCTCGGCGTCGGCCGGATCACCTACGGCCCGCTGCTGCAGTTCGCGATGACGGATGCGATGAAGACCGCGCTCGGCCCGTGGGCGCCCTGACGAGTCGATCGAGCGTCGGGCGCCCCGGAAGCCGGGCGTCTGACGCTCACCTGACGGCTGCTCGGCGGCTCTGCCTGTGCGGGCGGTCAACCGGGTAGGCCGACACCCACATGCGCAGAGGCGGGCGGTGGGGGAAGGCGCCCGTTGCCGCGCGCCGGGCCGCTGCGCTCGGTCTGCCGCCGCCCGGCACGCGTGCCGCCCGCCGGGCCGGTGAGCGAAGCGACCGGCAGGTGCACCACACGGGTTCAGCCCGCTGGTGGTACCCAGGCCCCACGACGGGCGGCCCGGCCCGGGCCGGGCCGCCCGTTTCGCTCGGAGTGGCCCCGGCGGCTGTTCCGCTGCGCGGGCTCACCGCCGACGCTCCCGATGCCCCGTCCACGTGCCGTCGGGCATGCCGAGCCGAAATTAAATTCAGCGGCCGTCGTCGTCGCGTGCGTTCTCGTCGGCCATCGCCTTGGTCATCAGCCGGTGCAGCTGACGCTGCTCGGCAAGGGTCAAGTGGGTGATGGGCGTGCGCGTGGAGGCGGCGTGGACGAGCTGTCGCCTCGCCGTGCGCCCCTGCTCCGTGAGGTGGAGCACCTTGGTCCTCCGGTCATTGAGGGCCGGAGCACGGCTGACGTAGGCCAACTGCTCCAGCCGGTCGGCGAGAAACGTCACGGTCGACGGATCGCAGTGCAGCCTGGCGGCCATCTGACGCATGGACGGGGCGGGCGCGTCCGGATCCAGCTGCCACAGCGCGTCGGCCAGGGGGTGGGTCAGGCCGAGTTCGGCCATCACGTCACGGATCGCGGTGTTCGTCGCCCCGTCCATGGCGTGTACGAGCCGCAGCAGTTGATACGTCAAAGCCTCACCGTCCATTCCAGCACACTACTTGGACACTCCAATGCTTGACAACTCCAAGCTTTAGTCAGCAGGATGACGGAGCAATGCTTGGAGCGTCCAAGCAATACATGTGTGGAGGGACGGTCATGAACGTGACCGGGGAACGGCCGCGGACGATGCGCGACCGAGTGCGTCGACGGGTCCTGACCGCCGTACTGGGCCGGATCGACAACCAGGCGTACATGCGGCACGCGACCACCATCGACGCCCACCGGAGCACCGCGAACTCGGGCAACGGGCCGTACTACGTAAGCGGCTCACCGCACCGGCGTGACATCCGGGAAGGCCTCGACGGCGCCCCACTGCTGCTGCGCATCCGTGCCGTCGAGGTGGGCACGCTGGCGCCGCTGCCGGACGCGACCGTCGAGGTCTGGCACTGCGACGCGCACGGGGTCTACTCGGGCTACCAGCGCTACGGCGCGGACAAGTTCCCCGCCCTCGTGTCGTTGACGCTGCGCCGGTTCCGGCCGACGGACAGTGCGACCTTCCTGCGGGGCGAGCAGACCACCGACGGGAACGGTCAGGCCGAGTTCCAGACCATCGTGCCCGGCTGGTACACCCCACGCACCGTCCACATCCATGTCCGGGTCAGCCGTGCCGACAAGCCCCTGCTGACGACCGAGCTGTACTTCTCCGACGACTTCGCCGCGCACATACAGTCGCTGCCGCCCTACGCCGACCGCGGGCGCAGCCCGTTCGTCAACACCAACGATGTCGAGATCCGGCTGGCCAAGGGCTCGCCCGGAAGCTGGCCGACCGTACGGCCGACCGCGGACGGCCACCAGGCCGACGTCACCCTGCAAGTCCGTACCTGAACGAGGAGCACTGCCGTGAACACCCCAACTGCCGTCATCACAGGCGCGGCCGGCGGCCTCGGACAGGCCACGGCCCGACAACTGCTGGCCGCCGGATTCGATGTCGTGGCCGTGACCCGCGATGCGTCCAGCGCGCAGACAACTCTGCACACGCTGGCGGCACATGCGCCGGAGCGCACCGTCCACGCCCTGCACGCGGACCTCATGGACCGCGCCGCCATCCGAGCGCTCGTCACTCGACTGCGCGGCACCGTCGCCCAGGTCGACGTACTCGTCAACAACGCGGGCGCGGCCTTCTCGCGCTACGCGGAGACCGCCGAGGGCGTGGAGCGCACCCACGCGCTGAACCACCTGGCGCCGTTCCAGCTGACCCATCTGCTGCTCGCCGACGCGCTGTTCGCACCCGAGGCCCGCGTCATCAACATCTCCAGCGACCTCGTGACCCGCGGACGCATCGATACCGACGCCCCTGACGTCACCGGAGTCTCCTGGCGCGACCATTTCTCGCAGATCGCCGTGTACGGCACGGCCAAGCTCGCCGGCGTGCTCGCGACCGCCGCGCTCGCGACCAGGCTGCCCGCTGGAATGCACGCCTACAGCGCCAACCCCGGCGTCGTCAGAACGGCGTTCAACAGCAAGTCCGGCGGACTGCTGAAGGCCGCGTCACTGGTCGGCGTGTTCGCCCAGACGCCGGAGAAGGCGGCCGGCACCCCGGTCCTCCTCGCCTCGGCCCCTACACCTCCGGCTCCGAACGGCGGATTCTTCGCCAAGAAGGCAGCCGCGACCAGACCCGGACCGGCGCGGGACGCGGCGCTGGCGTCGAGAGTCTACGAACACACGGCACGCACCCTGGATCTCGTCCCCCTGCCGACGAGTTGAGCGGACCCGCGCCTCGTCCGCGAGCAGGAGCAGCCGCGGACGGGGTGTGCGACGGGCTGGATCAGGCGATGATCCCGAGCCTGTACCTGCTGGAGCCGTTGTCGAAGTACTTGTCGAGGGTCTCCTCGGTGAGGATGTAGATGATGCCCATGAAGTCGTTGGGATTGAGGGCGCCATCGTCATCCCAGAGCCTGAGTGTCTCGCCGACCGCGACACACTTGTCCACCTCGGCCCGCGCCCCCTCGACCATCGGAATGTAGGACGCGGTCACCGGCCAGATCTTCGCGCCGGCGTCGTTCACGATGTACACCTCGTCGGCCTCGCCTTCTTCGAGGACGTCGATGGCCCTGATGCCGTCGAGGAACACCTGCCCCGTACCGCATTCCAGAGCCGCGGCCTGGTCGGAGGCCGTGTCCCGGGCTACCGCGGTCGAGGCCGCGGCGCCGGCGCCCAACGGCAGCGCGCCGGCAGCAAGCACGGTCGCCGCCAGGATCGCTGCCCGGCGGCGGTATGTCCTCACCATGTTCATGTGCTCTCTCCTCCCGAACAGGCCGCAACGTGACTGTCGCGGCCGGAACATCCCCTCCAGGTGTAGAGACCCCGCCGTTGTTCGCGTTCGGGGTACGGGCGCCGAACAAACAATTCCCGAACAACGCGACGGCGCCCCGCGGTTCATGCCGTGCTGTCGCATGCTGACTCTCATATCGGCGCCTACTCGTCTCGGATCGTCGTGTGGGACGGCTGTCAGCCGAAGTCGTCGGGGACGATGCGGAGTTTTTGTGCGATGCGGGCGAGCGCCTTCAGGTCGGTGGTATTGAGCGAGTCGAGGACCATGCGGCGTACGGCGCGCAGGTGTGTGGGCGCTGCCTGGTGCACGATGTCGAAGCCTGCGTCGGTGAGTTCGGCGAGGGTGTAGCGGCCGTCGGCCGGGTCAGGTGTCCGTACGACCCAGCCGCGCTGTTCGCAGCGTTTGGTGACGTTGGACAGGCGGGAGAGCGACCCGCTGGCGAGGAAGGCGAGTTCTCCCATCCGCAGCCTGCGCTGCGGGGCCTCGGAGAGGTGACTGAGCACGAGGTACTCGAACAGAGTGAGGCCGTGTTCCTGCCGCAGCGGCGACTCCAGCTTGCCCGGCAGCAGCAGGACAAGGGAGATCATCCCCGTCCACGCCGCCTTCTCCTGCTCGTCGAGCCATCGCAGCTCCTCGTCGTCCTCGTGTTCGCCGGTCCCGCTCAAGGGCTCTCCCGTGCTGGTCATGGATCTTCCCGCCTCTCCGCCGAAGTCCGCCATTACTTTACGCTTGAAGTCGTTGCGTGTTAGTTTCACTTTACGCGTGAACTCATCGGTGAGGAGACGCACCCCTGTGCACTGGAAGAGGGAGCATCATGAGCACCGTCACCTTCGGCATCACTCCGGGCTACGGCGAGAAGCTGCACGAGGCTCTCGGCTACAGCGCGGCCGTCCGCGTCGGCGACCGGGTCGAGACCTCCGGTCAGGCCGGGGTGGATGACGACCTGGTCATCCCCGACTCGCTGGAGGAAGAGATCATCCAGGCTTTCGACAACGTGGAGCGCACGCTCGCCACGGTCGGCGCGACCTGGAAGGACGTCATCCACGTCAACTCGTACCACAAGGTCGCACCGGGAGATGACGCCATCGGCGACGACCACAACACGGTCATGGCCGAGCAGTTCCGCCGCCGCCTCGACGGCCGCGCGCCGATCTGGACCGAGACGGGCGTCACGGTTCTCGGCCTGGCCGCCATGCGCGTGGAGATCCGCGTCACCGCGATCGTCGGCTCCGGGAACTGAACCATCACCTCCAGCCCCGCTGTTTCGACTGGGGCGATGAGGTGCCGTTGATCGTCAGCCGTCCTGTGGGCGGGGTGTTTTCACTGCTCGGGCGGACGGGACGGGACGAGGCGGTGCGGTGCGGTGAGGCGGTGGGGAGCCATGGGGAGCCTCACGGTCACCGTACCCAGGCGAAACGGCGAGGCTAGCTCCGGGCACGCAAGGCGTGCGAGAGCGTGCTCATGCTGATGTCGATGACCGTGCGGAGCTGCTGCTGGCTCGCCCTGGTCCTGCTCATCACGGCCAGCGACTGGTTGACGGCCGTCAGGTGAACCGCGAAGTCGTCGGCATCGCCTTCGGTCAACTGCGCGGCGTTCAGGGCGGTCCGCAGCCGCGCATGCTGAAAGCCCAGAGCTTCCGTCGCGCGTGCGGCGATGGCGGGGCTGAGCACCGGTGCCGCCATCGCGGTCTGGGCGATCAGGCATCCATCAGGTACGTCAGGGTCGGCGATGCGCTGCAGGGTGACCTCGAAGAACGCCCGTACCGCCTGCAGCGGTTCCTCGGACGCGCAGGAAAGCGCCTGGTCGTACCTGTTTCCGTACCGCGCGGCGTAGCGGTCCAGGCAGCGCAGGTAGAGCGCGTCCTTGTCGCCGAACGAGGAGTAGATGGAACTGCGGTTCAGTCCGGTCGTCCTGGAGAGGTCGTCGAGGGACGTGTCGGCGTATCCGGCCCGCCAGAACTGGACCATCGCCGCGTCGAGCGCGATGTCCACGTCGAACTGCTTCTTCCCGGCCATCACGCATGCACCTCGTTCTCGGACCAGCCGTTGTGGCACCGCCCATCCTATCTTGAACCAACCAGTTCAAGATGCAGTACGCTCAGGACATGACCGACGACGCCGTAGCCCCGAACCGCTTCCGCGACCGGAACCCGGTGCCCGGGTTGCCGCTGTACGACCTTGCGGGTTTCACTCACCGCTGGGTCGACGCCGAAGGAATCCGACTGCACGCCGTGGAAGGCGGTCGGCCGGACGGTCCCGCCGTCGTCCTGCTCGCCGGATTTCCGCAGACCTGGTGGGCTTGGCGAAAGGTGATGCCGGGCCTTGCCGAGCGATTCCACGTGATCGCGATCGACCTGCCGGGGCAGGGCCATTCCGACCGCCCTCGAAGGGGCTACGACACACACACCGTCGCTTCGCGTGTCCAGGCCGCGCTGACCGCGCTCAACGTGCCGAAGTACTGGGTCGTCGCCCATGACATCGGGGCCTGGGTCGCCTTCTCGCTGGCCCTGAAGTACGAGGAGCGCCTGCACGGTGTCGCTCTGCTGGACGCCGGCATTCCCGGAATCACCCTCCCGGACTCCATCCCGACGGATCCCGACCGGGCCTGGAAGACCTGGCACTTCGCCTTCCACCTGGTGTCCGAACTGCCCGAGACGCTGCTCACCGGCCGCGAGCGCGACTACGTCGACTGGTTCTTGAAGGCCAAGACGCTGTCCCCGGACACCTTCGACAGCGTCGAGATCGACCACTACGCCGCCGCCCTCGCGGCCGAGGGAGGTCTTTCGGCGTCACTCGCCTACTACCGCGACGCCGCGGAATCAGCGCGCAAGAATCATGACGCCCTCGAACGAGGACACTTGACCGTTCCGGTCCTGGGAATCTCCAGCTCCCATGGCTCGATCCCCGACATGGCCGCCTCCCTCGGCCCGTGGGCGGAGAACGCGACCGGCGTCTTGATCGCACAGGCCGGACACTTCATTCCCGACGAGCAGCCCGAGGCAACCGTGGACGCGTTGACCGCGTTCATCGATCACGAGTGCGCCGAGTAGTTCGCGACGTGCTGGTCGGGCCGGTGACGTCGGCGAGACCAGCCAGCGGTTGTGCCTCGGCATGACCCACCACTCCTGCCCGCCGTCAGCTCCTACGACCCCACGCGTTCAGCCGCGGCAGCCGCTGTGCGGGCCTCGTAAATAGTGACTTGAGCCCCGTCGATTCGTATGGTGGCTTCCTTGGTGAAATACTCTGCCAGCACCCTCTTCTTCACCACCTCGGTCCCGTTGCTTTCGGCGCGAACGCCTTTCGGTTCCGCCACTACGAGAATTCGTGCGCTGTTGCGCATGCGTGCGCGAATCTGGGCGGAAGGAAGTTCGGTCCCGTAAAGGTCGTGCGATGCTGCCGGAGTGAGCTCCTGGGCAAGGTCGGACATCCCTTTGTTCACCGATGGGTAGGCCAGCGACCATGCGCGCCTCTTCACGGACAGGTAGAGAATCCCGTCGCCAGGAGCGTATTCCCTGGACAAAACTATGGCCAGATCGGTGACGTTGTCCGATCGGCTTTCCGGCGTTCGCAGCTTAAAGGACTCGGGTACGAGCAGGGTGATCGCCAGCACGACAGCAACCGTTGCGGTTGCTCGCAGACCGATTCCTAGTGCCAGCATGCGATCAAGTACCGCCCCCAGAAGGAGCGCAAGGCCGACGAGTCCGTAGAGCACGTACCTCTCCACATAGAAATGCTGGTAGAGAGAAACCAGCATGAGGAGTGCGGTGGGGACCACGAACAGGGGCAGGGCGATCGCCCGTAGGCTGAAAGGCGCTTCCGGGGAAACTTTTCCGACGCTCCCCGGTGAAGCGAAGCAGGACAGCGCGATCGCGAAAAGAGCCAGTAGCGCGAAGCGCTGGTATTCGCCGCCGGTGACACCGTCGATCCACGCGACCTGCCCGGATTGCGACATGCCCAGAGCCGCAAGGGGCGCGACTCCCGCCGCGACCAAAAGCGCGGTGTACACCCAAGGGCGCCGCGCATGAGCCGGCAGGGCGAACGCGTGTGCCACCAGGGCGAGGGCGGCAAACTGATGCAGAATGCACGCCATCAGCATGAGGGTGCCGTAGGCGATCCACGGCACCACCGAACTTCTACGCCCGGTGATCACCGGGACTCGGCAGCCGAGTACCGCACTCACAAGAAAATACATGGCCCAGACCACAAGAGCGCAGACCAATGAGTACGAGCGGCCCTCCTGCGAATATCTTTGAACATCCGGGAGCAGAGCGAAGGAAAGGCCTGCCAGTATGCCGGCTCGCGTCCCCGACAATCGGACCCCGAGCGCCGTGACTCCTGCCGCCGCCAGCGCACCGGCGAGAACAGAGGGGAGGCGCAGCACCAGGAGGTCAGTCCCGAAGAGGCCGAACACCGCATGCATGAGAAGGTAATACGCTCCATGCACGGCGTCTATGTTGCCCAGCGTCTGCCACAGGTCCGGCAGGCTGCGGGAAGCCAGATCGAGAGTCACCGCCTCGTCATGCCACAAGGTTCCATCTCTGCGAATCCTCCATACGCCGAGGAGGGTGGCCAGTAGAACGGGCAGGAGCAGAGGAGCGAGGAATCCTCGACGTGAGAGCAAGGAAACTCTTGGAGAGCGTCCCTGAGGAGCAGTCTCCGTATCATCGATGATTTCGAGCTCGTCAAGGGACATCGGCGGCAGGGCCCTTCAGCAGTGGCGAAGACGTTCCGCCAGCGTGCCCGGACCTCGTTGACCGGTTGCTGACCCAACCTGACCGGCCGATCAGGAAGGCGGCCCGACGCTGTGCGAGGCTGCACCCCATGCGCATCCTGGTGGTCGAAGACGAGGTGGACCTTGCCCACACCCTGCACACCGGTCTGACCGCAGAGGGCTACAGCGTCGACCTCGCCCATGACGGCCGGCAGGGACTGTGGATGGCCCGTACCGGCGAATACGCCCTTGTCGTACTGGACTTGATGCTGCCCGGACTCAACGGCTACAAGGTCTGCGCCCAGTTGCGCAGGGAGGGCAACGCGACCCCCATCCTGGTACTCACCGCCAAGGACGGGGACTGGGACCAGGCGGAGGCACTGGACACGGGGGCCGATGACTACCTGGCCAAACCCTTCTCCTACATGGTGCTCGTCGCACGGCTGCGGGCCCTGGTCAGACGAGCCGCCGCGGTCGCCCCGCCCGTCCTCGCCGTGGGCGACCTCTCGCTGGATGTCGCCGGCCGGGTCTGCCGCCGGGCCGGAGCCCGAGTGGAACTCACACCCCGGGAGTTCGCGGTGCTGGAACTGCTGGCCCGCCGGGCGGGCCAGGCGGTCTCCAAATCTGATCTGCTCTACCACGCGTGGCCCGACGAAGCGGAGGATCCCAACCTGGTGGAGGCGCGTGTCAGCGCCCTCCGCAAGAAGGTGGACGCGGCGTTCCACCGGCAGTCCCTGCAGACCGTACGGGGTACCGGCTACCGACTGGTGGACGACCGTGAACGCGACTGAGTCACGACGCCGCTGGTGGTGGCCGCGTTCGGTACGAGCCGTCGCGGCCCTGGCCGCCGCCTCGACCGCCGCCGTCATCCTGGCCGGCATCGGCTGGTGGATCCACCGTGACGTCCACCGCCAGAACACGCAGATCGCCCAAGAACAAGCCCTGGACCAACTCGGGACTCTCGTCGACCAGTTGAAGGAAGGTGTGGTTCCCCCTCGCAGGAGCGCCGTACCGTACGAGGTCGTCGCCACCGGCCGGCGCACCGCTGTCGCCTACGGCGGAGGCATGGACGACTTCGATCCCGGCACCCACCACGTGATGCCCACTCCGGTCGGACAAGGGGCGCCCAATTTCGTGCGCCTGCCCGTGAACCGCGACTACAACTCCGGACTCAGAGGCGATGTGGCCGGCGGGACACATCGAGTCATGTCGGCCGATATCAAGGCCGATGAACTGAGCAGCGACAAGATCGCCGCTCTGGGCGTCGCCGCCGATGCCAAGCTGCGGGTCTATGTGGTGGTGCTCCCGTACACGGCCGACGAAAACACCAAGATCACGGACGGCGTGCTGCTGCGGGCCGGGCTCGTCGGCCTCGTACTGATCGCCGCCGCCGTCTACTTCGCCGTCCGCACCGCGCTGCGACCGGTCGAAGCCATCCGTGTCCTCACCGCCTCGGTCACCGCGAGCGACCCTCGCGAACGTGTCACCGTACCCGCCGCAGGACACGAGATCACCGCCCTGGCCACCACCATCAACACCACCCTCCAACGTCTCGACAGCGCCGCCACCCGGCAACGCCGCTTCGTCGCGGACGCCGCCCACGAACTACGCAGTCCCCTCACCACACTGCTGGCCAGCCTGGAAGTCGCGCTCGCCTACCCGGAACGCACCGACTGGCCCACCGCGGTCACCACCGCCGCACGACAGACCCGCCGCCTCCAGGCCCTCGCCGAGGACCTGCTGCTCCTCGCCCGCCTCGACACCCGCAGCCCCACAGCCGAGCCCGAAACCGTCGACGTGACAGCCCTCGCCTCCCGGCTGGCCGAGCAATACCCCCTCACCGAAAGGCCGTTGACCCTCACCTGCGACAGCACCGCCCCCGCACACGCACACGGAGACCCCGAGGAATACGAAAGGCTGCTGCGCAACCTCGTCGACAACGCCGCCCGCCACGCCGCTCACCGCATTCAGATCACCATCCGGAACCAGGACGACTGGGTCGTCCTCACGGTGCACGACGACGGACCTGGTGTGCCCACCGAGGACGCCGAGCGCATCTTCGAACGCTTCGTCCGGCTCGACGACGCCCGTTCCCGCGACCAGGGCGGCACCGGCCTGGGCCTGGCCATCGCCCGTGACCTGGCCCACCGCCACCGAGGCACCCTCACACTCACCCCCCGGACCCTCGGGGCATGCTTCCAGCTACGCCTTCCCCGAGCCTCCACTCCAGCCGAGAAATGACGCGCCTCCGCACATGACGCACCTTCGCACCTGACGCACTTCTGCACATGACGCACCTCCGCACGTGAGGCGCGCGGCACGACGTGTGCCCGGGAGCATGTGTTGTATGTCCCGAGCGGCGGCGTGAGCGGAGGAACACCACTGCTGCACGTGCCTGGCCTCGGTCGTCTCTCAGGCGAGGGAGGCGTCACAGGCCGAAGGCGCCGCCCTGGACGAGGATGAGCAGGCCGATCGCGATCAGGACCACGGGGAGCAGGATGTGGCCCCAGCGGGCGAGTGCCTCGGCGATGACGGGTCGGGTGGCGAAGAACCGGCCGGCGAAGCACCACACTGCCACCAGCAGCAGGAACACCACGGCGTACACGCTCATCCCACCGACGCCGGCGGTGGCGAAGACGGGCACGTAGACGCCGATGTTGTCGCCGCCGTTGGCGAAGGTGACCGCCGCGACCTCCAGCGGGCTCGGTCCGCCCTCCTTGGCTTGCGTCTCCTCCTCGTCCTCGCCGTTACGGTGGTCCTGCCACGCCTGCCAGGCGGCCTTGAGGCCCAGTGCGAGCTGCTACAGATCCCGCAGGACGCTACAGGGAGCCCTTACCGACTCCCGTCACCCGTGCCGAGGTTCCCGGGCTGCCTCTCCTGCCTACTTGCGCCAGAAGAGGTGGTGGGTGACGCCGCTGGGGCTGGGCACGACTTCCAGGTGGAAGCGGTCCCGCAGTTGGTCGGGGGATTCCCACAGGCGTAGTCCGGAGCCGAGTTTCACCGGTGCGACGGCCACGTGCAGGGTGTCGACGAGGTCGGCGTCGAGGAACTCCCGGACGGTGCTCACGCCGCCGCCGAGCCGGACGTCCTTGCCCTGCGCGGCCTCCTGTGCCTGGGCGAGGACGGTGGCCGGGTCAGCGTCCACGAAATGGAACGTGGTGTCGGAGAGCGTGATGGATGGACGCGGGTGGTGGGTCAGGACGAACACCGGCGTGTGGAAGGGCGGCTCGTCACCCCACCAGCCGCACCACTCATGGTTCTGCCAGGGGCCGCGCTGGGGTCCGAACTTGTTGCGGCCCATGATCTCGGCGCCGATGTTGTGACTGAAATCCCGGGTGAAGTAGTCGTCCAGGCCCCGGCTTCCCCCGGGCTCGGTGCGGTTGGGCCAGCTCGCCGTGGCGCCGGCCCAGGCGAAGAGCTTGCCCGGATCGATGTGATGGCCGAAAGGCCGCTCCAGGCTCTGGTCCTCGCCGGCGGCGACACCGTCGCTGGAGATGCTGAAATTCTGTACGCGCAGCAGCTGTGCCATGTCTTCCCTCATCAGGTCCTGTCGCATCCTCTGGTGATGCGTCCTACATCACGACGTCGAACGACAGAGGGCTGGATCGACAGTGGCGCCCATATTCTTCCCGAGCGTGCCCCGCGTGGCCGCTTACGGGGGCCACCGGCTCGCCGGTCAGGGAACGTGGCGATCCAGGCCGACGCCGAGGGCCGGATCGAGTGGAGCACAGTGGGCGCCCGCGGACGGGCCCCACGCAGCGCCGCGTGTGCACCCCGTGGTTTCCCGCCAAGACGAGGTCCCGAGCCTCCGTTGTCGCCCATGGGGATCCTCTGTCAGGAAGGTGTGGAGACCGATCACACTCCTGGGGGTGTTTCCGTGTCGTACTCCGGCGTTCGGGAGGAGTGGCGCCGTGCCCGGCGCCGTGACCTGGTGAGGAGTTGGTGAGACGACGGGGACAGCGGCCGTCCCGGGTGCCCCACAGCTGAGTTGACCGGGGTGCGCACCATGGCAGGGGTGCGCACCCCCAGGCTCAACTGTGCGAGACCGTCAGGCCGTAGAAGGCGACACGGGCCCCCTTGGTGGTGCTGTCCGATGAGGACTGGTTGTAGGAACCGGCCTTGAAGTACTGCTTGTACGGGTCGAACGAGGTCGGGATCGTGTAATGCGTGGTGCTTCCGTTGACGGTCAGGTCGATCGTCCGGCCGCCGGAGACGGCTATGGAGTACGTCCAGGTCTTGCCGAGCGAGACGTGGCCGACGGTGTGCGGGGTCTGGCCGCCGGCGGGTGAGTTCTCGATACCGGCCACGATGTCGCCGTTAGCGCGGTAGTACAGCTCGATGAGCGGCTTGGTGGAGGACCCTCCGGAGCCGAGGTGGATCTGGCCCACGCACACGTTGGAGGTCACCGACACCACACGCAGGGTCGCGTTCATACGGTGACTGCCGCTGAGCGACCAGTCGGCGGCGCCGCCGTTGCGGTTCATCTCCCGCAGTTCGGAGCGGGCGTACTTGGAGTTGGGAGTGGTGACGCCCTTCTCGGGCGCCCAGAAGGTCATCGCTCCGTCCCGGGTGTCGGTGTAGAAGTACGAGTCCTGGAAGCCGTTTGCTCCCTGGAGCCGGGACGAGGAGATGGTGGTCGGTGAGCCGGGCGAGCCGACCGGCTCCTGCAACTGCCATACGGAGAGGTCGAAGTTGCCGCCCGGAGCCTTGTTCGGGTCGGCCGCGGCGGCGCTGCCGGTGCTCAGGACGGCGATCGTACCGACGAGGCCCGCGACGGTGGCGGTGGCCAGGGCTTTGAAGCGCATCATGTGAGGTCCTTCGGCGACGAGGAGGGACGGTGGGGGTCAGCCCGTGTACTGGGCGAGTACACGGGTGTAGTCCCAGGCGGCCTGGCCGACGCCGGAGCAGCTCTCGGAGTCGCCGCCGGTGCAGGGCCGGTCGCGGTTGGCGGACCAGAAGGTGAGCCGGGCCAGATGGTGCTGCTGGGCGTAGCCGAGGATGGTGCGGAAGTCGGCGACGGTGACCTTCTCGTTCTGGTCGGTGACCCCGTTCATGGAGGAGATGCCCATGGTCCGATAGGCCTGGTCGTCGCTGTAGCCGTACGCCTGCTTCAGTGCGGTCTTCAGACCCTCGGCGGCGCGCAGGGTCAGGGTGCCCATGTTCTGGCTGCCGCCGTCGAAGTCGAAGGGCATGATGGTCCAGCTGTCGGCCGTGAGGCCCGACGTGGCGGCGCGCTTGATCAGGCTGGTGTCGGGGCCGCTCTGGCCGGTGCCGATGGTGATGTGCACCTTCAGGCCCGGGTTGCGGGACTTGACGGTCTTCAGCGCGTCGACGGTGCGCTGCTGCACGGCGGGACTGTCGTACGCGGCGGCCTCGATGTCGATGTCGATGACCTTGAGCGCGTAGGCGTCGATGACCTTCTGGTAGGCGGTGGCGAGTTCGCCCGCGCTGGAGCAGGAGCTCTCCAGCTTGTTGCCGCTGTATCCGCCGAACGACGGGATGGCGTCGCCGCCGCCGTTGCGGATCGTGGTGATGGTGCGCTGGTCGACGCCGCCGGTGAGCGGACGGCTGCCGTCCCACTGCGGGTTGCAGTAGCCGTTGCTGAGGATGAAGGCGAGGGTGAACGACTTCACGCCGGTGGCCTGGGTGATCGTCGTCGGACTGGGCGGGTTGCCCCAGCCGTTGTAGAGGTACGGGGCGACGGCTGGCGAGGTCGCCGCCGGGGCGGCATCGGCGTGCGGGGCGGCGAGGAGACCCGCCGTCAGGGGCAGGGCCGCCAGGGCGAGTCCGGCGCGCAGGGCGTGGGAACGAGTACGGATTCGTACGGTCATGGGGGTGATCGCAGCCTTTCGTCAGAAGCAGACGGTGGGGGAGGCTCGTTCATGTCAGTGAACAATGAGTTCACCTGTGAACATGCGGTGTGCGGAAGAACGTAAAGGTCTGAACCAACGGCGTCAAGAGGTGCGGAGCGGCAGCCGCATCGGCCGCGACTCCGGCCGTGCCACTCGCGAGCTCGCTGAGCCCGCCCGTGGGCCCGCCCGTGAGCCCGACGGTGAACCGGTCCTCGCGCCGGGAAGAGTGCAGCACTGCGTGCCGGGACGGGTACAGCACTGCGCTTCCGGACATGAAAGGAAAGCTCATGTCCCGCTCAGGGTTTTCGCGGAGATCTTGTTCGCTGATGGGACGTGCTGCAAGATCAAGCGACTGCGAACGGGGGCGACATGACCGATGGACCCCGCTCGGTGCGGGCAAGAAGGGCGATGCCCTGATTGTCGCCGTCCTTTGCCGGGGCAAGGGGCAGATCAAGGTCTCCGTGAAGCCGGTGAACGTCGGCTTCCCCCTGAGGTGCGTCGACAGCGAAGAGAGCGCCATCTACAACGAGGTCGGCGTCGCCGGGGTGGAGAAGAAGGGCACAGTCTCGGTCCATGGCCCCTCATCGGTGTGCTGGTCCATGACGGTCGGCCGCGGTGAGTCCGCGGAAGTGGAAGCACCCCGAGCCTTCGGGCGAAACGGAGTAGAGCCGCATAGACAGTTCCGGCCCTTGCCTGCCGGGTCAGAGTTGTCGCACGTTCACCGTCCAGGCGTCCGCAAGTGGGCGGCCGGTTTGAGCTGGAACCCCGGCCATCCACCGATCGTCTCGGAAGCAGTCACTCGGCCGAAGCCATGCCGTGCCTGATTGCGGCGAAAGCGTCGCCGGTCCGGGATGGTCATGTCTACGCTGGCGGCATGACTCTGGTGTGGGTGACGGGCAACTCGGGCACTGGAAAATCCACGGTCGGCGGGGTGTTGAGAGCCCGCGGCTACGTCGCGCTCGACGCCGACGACGACGGTTTCAGTCGCTGGATCGACCGGGCCACGGGCGAGGTCGTGGTGGATCCTCCGGATCCGGTTCCCGGGGGCTGGCTCGATCGATACGGGTGGGCGATCGTGCGCGAGCGCGTTGAGGCCCTTGCCGAGGAGTCACGTTCCCGGATCGCGTTCTTGTGCGGGTCGGCGGAGAACGAGGCAGACGTCCTCGATCTCTTCGACATGACTGTGTGCCTGTTGATCGACGAAGACACCCTCCGCCACCGGCTCGCGACCCGCACCACGAACACTTTCGGCCGCCATCCCGAAGAGCTCGCGGCGGCCCTGAAGTGGAATCCTCTGATGCGGTCGCTCTATGAAGGCCGTGGGGCGACGGTCGTCGACGCGTCCAGGCCGCTGCCCGAGGTGGTGGGCAGCGTGATCGACGCGGTTCAGGAGCTGACGGCGGCCGCCCGAGCTTGTTCAACGGACCGTGACGGTCAGGGTTTCGCGTAGGCCGGGCCGCGCTGCGAGCGTCCGATGCCGAAAGGCGCGACATTTACCGAATCGGCGATCAGCACCCCCAGGGTGCGGCGCCGTTCGCATGCTCACGAGGTACACAGCGTTTGCCTGGAGGGGGAAACGGCTGGGCGGCGGCCGATCTGTCCGTCGCAGGCCCCGTCTGGGATGCTGAAGGCCAGGCTCGACAGGGGGGGCGGACGGTGTACACGGAACCGATGGCGCGAGCCGTTGTGGAACCAACAGTGCTCAAGCTGTTACGGCAGTATCCCCGTGGCAGGGCGTTCTCCACGACGGTCACATTCGGCGGGGACGACTTCAGTATGTGCGCCCACGTACGGGCGCAGTGGGCGGCACCCGGGCAGGTGAAGATCGCACTGGCCTGTTGGGTCGTCAACAAGGACACCGCACGTTATCTCGGTGACAACCCACCTGTCAGGGAGGAGATGCGCCTGCCACCGGAAGGCACAGCGGTATGGGACGAGGAACTGACCAGCCGGGTGATCGGCCACCTCGCAACTCGTATGAACGCTCTTGCCACCGCCCTGCCGACCACCGACGAACACCTCACCATCACCGTGCCTCTACTGCCCGCTGAATCACCCACCAGCTAGTGCGTCGTCCGTGGTGGTGGGCCGGGTCGGTGTGACGATCTCGGTTCCCGAAGTGACCAGTTGGAAAGGGCTGCCCGCTCCCATCGCGATACGGTGCTGGCATGTCACGATCAGGCGAAACCGGATCAGTGTTGTCTCCCGTCACCGCGGACGACATCGACCTTGCCGTACGGCTCGCCGTGGGCGTCCTTCGTGAGGCACCCGCAACGGGGTGGGACGGCAAGGCCGGTTCGCTGGAGTGGGACTGCTGGGAGACCCTCGAACACCTCGCCGACGACCTGTTCTACTACGCCGTCCAACTGGGGCCGCAGAGCCCGCCGTTGGACACCCATGTGCCCATCGCGCTGACCCAGAAGAGGCCGGGCGGACCTTGGAACTTCCTCTTCGCGGACCGCGACGCGGGCCCGGCCGGCCTGCTTCAGGTGCTGGAGGCGAGCGGCGCGCTGCTGGTCGCCATGGTGCGTACGACGTCGCCCCAGGTCCGCGCCCACCACGCCAGCGGGGTGTCGGACCCCGAGGGCTTCGCGGCCATGGGGGTAGTGGAGACACTGGTTCACACGCACGATCTGGCGGAAGGCTTCGGGCTTACCTGGACCCCGCCATCCGCTCTCTGCTCGCGAGTACTCGCCCGTCTGTTCCCTGAAGCCCCGGGCAGCGCGGATCCCTGGCTCACGCTGTTGTGGGCCACCGGGCGCACGGAACTGCCCGGGCACCCTCGTCTCACCACATGGCGCTGGGACAGCACGCCGCGGCCGTAGGCGCGGAGCGACTGCCGCCGCGCTCAGCCTGATGACCGGGCCCGTACGGCGACGAGAGCGCACCGAGCCAACCGTCCCAGCCGACAACCCGGTGGACCTGATCCGTAGTTGAGGGCGTTTCGGTGGAGCGGAAGCTTCAAGGACCCGGCGCTGACTCCGGGGCTCGTGCACGCGATCGAACATGATCCGCTCTGGCTGGCGGGAGACGCCGGCGCGCCGCCGGGCGCCCCAGAGATCGTGTTCGGCGCGCTGATGGGCACGACACGGGCCATGATCCTTCGGACCACCGCCAACAGCTGTACGACCACGGATCTGGCCAAGCCGCTCAGGCGTCTCCTCGGTCAGTGCGAGCCACCACGCCGGGATCCTCCGCGAGGCACGACTGCTCGACTTCCGGCGCCGACGAGTGGCGGTGCGGTCATTCACCACGTCACGCCGTTGGGCGCCGCCGCGGCTGCCCGGAAAGGGCTGAGCGGGCTCCGTAGCCAGCGACCTGCACATCGAATCTCTCCGCGAGGGCCTTTCGATATACGTCGAACAGATTGCTCCGAGAGCGCGATCCGGGCGACGCTCCTCCCCGCAGGCTCGGCACACACGGCCGAGTCACCACTCGGGACGGGAAGACCACCATGCGCACCTCACCTTCACTGCGGTTACTCGGTGCCGCCGCGGCGGCGGGCGGACTGCTGCTCACCACGCCGGGCGCGGCCCACGCGGCCAGCCAGGGCTACGGCTCCTACGCGAACGAGGGCCTCTATCCGGAGTCCACGTCGTGCTCCGGCTCCTACTACTCCCCGGTCGCGAACCGCACCGTCAGCTACGGCGGTCGCACCATCACGCTGAAGTACTTCTACAACGGTGGCTGCGGTTCCTTCGCCCGGATCGAGAACGCCCCCAGCAACTGCTCGGCCTACCTGGACCGTTCGGACGACGGCGGTAGCAGCTGGGTGAACACGTCCGAACCGGTCGAGGCCGGACTCACCTACGCGTACACCAAGATCGGCAACAACCTCAACGGGCGGGTGTCCCGCGCGGCGCTGGTGTGCGACGGCGGCGTCCTCGACCGCACGAACTGGTACTGAGCCCATGCCCCGATGGAGCAGCCCTCGTCTCGTAGCGGCATGGTGTGCAGTGGCCATGGCAGTGATGACGGCCATGCTGAGCCCGACGGCAGTGGCGGCAGCGGACACGGCATCGCCCGCGCCGCGCGCCGCGGCCACCGTCACGGTGCCGGCGGGGGTGACGGCAGGAGTCGCCGTCTTCGACCGGCAGACCGGCACTTTCACCGAGCAACTGAACACGACCATGCAGTTCAGATCGGCCTCCGTGGTCAAACTCCTGATCGCGCTGGACTATCTGTGGAAGCGCGGCCCGGCCTACGAGATCCCCGCCGGCGACCGGGCCCAGTTCAACTCCATGCTCCGCAGCAGCGACGACGACGCGGCCAGTGACTTCTGGGTGCGTAACGGCGGCGGCGCGATCGTCGACCGGATGTCCCGCGAGCTGAAGCTCGACAACACGACCCGGCCACCGGACGGCCAGGACGGTATGTGGGGCTACTCGGCCACGACGGCCGCCGACACCGTGAAGGTCTACCGCTACCTGCTCGACACGGCGCCCGCCACCGTACGCGAACTGATCATGGGCCAGCTGAGGCAGTCCACCCGCTGCTCCACCACCGACCTCTTCGACCAGCACTTCGGTATCGCGGGCGCCTTCGACCGCCCCTGGGCGGTGAAGCAGGGCTGGTCGGGCTTCGGCGACCGCGACGACGGTACGTGTCCCTCCGACACGTCGGCCCGCGGCACCGAGGCGGCTGACGTCGACGTGACGCACCCCGCGCTGCACACGACCGGGACGGTGGGCTCCGGGGACCGCTCCATCGTGGTCGCTTTCACCCTGCACCCCACCGGCACCTCCTACGGCAAGGCCTACACCGACATCGGCAGGCTGACCCGTTCACTGAACGTTCCGGGCGCAGTGCGCCCGACAGGCACGTGGTTCGGCACCTGGAGCTCCGGCGTCAACGTCCGCCCCGGTGCCACGACCGGCAACGACGCGCTCACCCAACTCCCCGCGGGGGTCGAGGTGCTGGTCGGCTGCCAGAAGGAGGGCCAGACCGTCTCGGTCCCCCCGTACACCAACCAGTGGTGGGCCTACCTGCCTCAGTACGGAGGCTATGTCAGCAACATCTACATCAGCAGTCCGGACAATCAACTGCCCGGCGTCCCACTGTGTCGAAGTGAACGGTGACTCCCGGGACCCTCGGACAGCGCCCCTCGGTCCTTCATGCCCGGCGTGAACACATGCCCTGGAAAGAAGAGGAACACCCACGTGCGATTTCGACAGCTGATGGTCGCCGCTGCCGGCATTGCCGCAGCACTCGGCGCAACCGTTGCAGCGCCGTCCGCGTCTGCTGCTGACGGCTGTTGGCAGGACGGTGACGGCATCAGGCACTGGTGCGCGAACGTCTCCGGCGCCGCGGTCTACGGCTCGATAGGCAACAATCACCTGTATCCCAATCCCAACGACGTGGTCGGAACCATGTTTTCGAACCCGAGTTGGTTCTACTGCAAGCTCGACGGACAGGCCTACGTGGGCGGACCCCACCCGACGCGCTGGCTCATGACCGTCGCCGACAACGGGCGTCTGGGCTGGATGAAGGACACCGCCATCTACAGCGAGACGAACCCGGTGCGTGACTGCTAGCCCAGGCAGGGACAGTACGGAAAAGAGCCGGACCGTCCCACGGCGTCTTTCGACTGAGATCGAGAACCGCCGCCGATCGGGTCCATCATGACCACGACGGGCGGGGCTGTGTTCCGGCGGACCGGGTGCACACGACGGGCTCGTTCGATGCCGATCCAAGCACGCACGGCCCGCGGCACTGCTGAGAGCCGGCGGACCGATCCGTAAGTGACTCCGGAAAGTCAGAGCGCCGACAACGGGCTGGGCGGGTCCATCAACTGGCTGGACGTGGCCGCTTGGTAGCGGATCCCGATATCGCGCCGGCGACCCACCACGTACGAAGCGAAGCTCCGGTTGGCGCAGGCGACCGATCAAGTCGCCTGCGCCGGCCGGAGCTTCGACGCATATGTCGTGCGCCCGGAGCCACTCGTTGCGTTGTCCTGCTGTGCAGCAGGTCCCGTTCCCGGACGCGACGGCGAAGCGGCACCTGCTGCGGTGCCCGGCACAGCAGGTCTGGCGGCGGTCTGGTGGCTCTAGCTCTCCGGGCCGGCGAACCAGCAGGTGGCGGCCTGCTCGAACGCTTCGCAGTCGAGAGTGGGCCCACCGGTCCAGGCGACGACGCCGTCCGGGCGTATGAGCAGGGCATCGAACCCGAGGTCATTGCGTGCCGGGCCGGCCGCGTAGACGATACGGCCCTGCCACCTTTTGGCCGCGGTCCGCAGGGCGTGGTCGCTGCCGAAGTCGAGCACTACGCCCTGCCCCTCACGCAGGAGTTCGCCGAGACGGAGACCGTCCTCGAAGCGGAAGTCGGGAGCGGTGCTGCCGACGAGCGGGTGCGTGCTGCCCAGGTCGTAGCGATGGAACAGTCCCGATGTCCTTCGGTAGACGTGGGTCGTTCCGTCGGTGGTCCGCATCAGGTCGTGGACCAACTGGCGCAGCGCGGGGGCGTTGGGGCCCGGCTTCATGGTCGCCACCTGGGCGCGTGACCAGTCGAGGATCTCGGCGCCGACGGGGTGGCGCTCACTGTGGTAGGTGTCGAGCAGTGTCTCGGGAGCGCTGCCGTGCACGGTGGCCGCGAGCTTCCAGCCGAGGTTCATGGCATCGCCGAGGCCCAGGTTGAGGCCCTGTCCGCCCAGCGGAGAGTGGATGTGCGCGGCGTCGCCGGCCAGCAGTACGCGTCCCTTGCGGTAGGACGTCACCTGCATCGCACGGTCGGTGAAGGTGGACGCCTGATGAACCTCGGGCAGTGTCACATCGGTGCCGGAGATACGCCGCAGTACCTCTTGGAGGTGCTCGCGGGTCAGCGGCAGGGAACGGTCGAACGTGCCGCCGTCGAAGTCCATCATGCCCAGGTGCCCGTCGAAGGGTGTGCGCAGGTACATGCCGTTGGGCGTCAGGTTGAATCCGAGCGACAACTTCTCTGGGTCGGCGAACGTGACCTTCGCGACGTAGCCGGTGAACAGAGGCTCGGTACCGACGAAGTCGAAGCCGGCCAGCACACGTACGCTGCTGCGGCCGCCGTCGCATCCCACCAACCAGCGCGCCCGGTACTCCTGACCGCCCGCCGTGGCGACGACGCTGTCGTCGTCCTGGGCCACGGCCGTGACGGCGGAACTCCGGACGATCCGGACGCCGAGGGCACCGGCGCGCTCGGCCAGGACCGTGCTGACGGCTTCGAGGCTGGTCATGAAGCCTTCCATCGCCGGACCGGGCAGCCGGAACGGAAGGGCACCGACGTCTATGTCGGCCGCGTTGAGGCCCATGCCCGCAAAGTGACTCACGTCGCGGGGGTCCGGTGTCTCGACCGCGTCGGGGGCGGCGCCGACCTTCGTCACATCTGCGCCTGAAGCGCTGATCACCGCGTCGAGCAGTCCGCGCCGGTACAACGTCTCGGCGGATCCGGTGCTCAGACCGCGCATGCCCAGGGGAAGCGCCTTCCACGGCGAGCTGAGCTTCTCATCGCGCTCCAGGACCAGAACGGAACAGCCCTTCAGGGCGAGCTCGCCGGCCAGGAACAGGCCGACCGGGCCGCCGCCCGCGATCACTACGTCGTGCATGAGAGATTCCCTTCCGATACGAACACACGGGGCGCGCCCGGCCGGTGTCGGCGGGTCAGTGAAGGCGGGGGAGACCGGCGAGGACGATGGCGATCCCGGCGAGGAACTGCTCGCGGTCGTCGTGCTCGCTCATCTGGCCGACGACGGCGTGCATGAACGGGTGGTCGACGGGGTCCAGCTCCCGCCACGCCGTCGCCGTCGCATCGATGAAGTCCTCGCGATCGGGCTCGACGCCGGAGGTGTCTCCCTCGATGCGGGCGTTCTGGCTGATCGCTCCGAGAATGAAATGCACGAGCGTCGAGGTCGCGTCGAACCAAGAGACCTGTGGCACCTCCAGCGCACCCACCTGCCGACCGATCCGCTCGAAGATCTCCACTGTCACAGGGCCGACCGGATTGCGGACGATCTGCAGGGTCAACAGCGTCGCCAGCCACGGGTGTTCGGCGATCGCATCGAACAGAGCCAGCGCGACGGTACGGATCTCCTCCGAGGGCGTGGCCGCGGCTCCGGCCGGTACGGCGGCCAGCGCGGCAATGACGACCGATTCCGTCGCGCTGGCCAGCAACTCGTCGCGGGTTCCCACGCGGTAGTAGATCGCCCCGGACCCGGTGGCCAGACGCTCGGTCAGCGCCCGAGTCGTCAGCGCGCCCTCACCGCCCGCATCGAGCAGCTCCACAGCGGTCTCGATGATCAGCTCTCGGGAAAGCACCTGGTTACGCCGCCCGGGGCGGCCGCTTGCAGTCGGCATGCGTCCACCCTGACATATGTGGAGCGCCGAACCAAATTGGTTCATCGCTCCAAACAGGTTCCGGCGACGTCGCATCCTGCCGCGACGAACCGAGTGCGTACGAGCGGCGTGGCGGAGGCTTTCGGTACTCGGTGGGTGATTGCACCTCGGAACCACCAACAGGCCCCGTCGCCACGAGCCGACCCTCACACGATCACTCGCTCAGGACCCCTGTTCGACCGGGTCAGCTCCGTACCCGACAAGCGGATGGCGTCTTGGTTGACGCCTTGATCGGCGGCATCCGTGGGCTGCGTCCATGGAGGGCAGAGTTGAGACCGTGTCCCGGATCTGAGGGTTGGATGGTGGCGAGGTGCGGTTCGACGAGACCGCCCTCACATGTTCAACGGCGCATCGGAGGTAACAACATCAGCCCTGAGGCTAACGTGTACGAGTGAATCAGCTCTGGGCGTCGTTGATCGGTGTCGTACTTGGCGGCGGCATGTCCTACCTGGCCCAACTCACCACCGCACGCCAGGCCGCCCGCACCGAGGACAAGCGCCAGGCCACGCAACTGGCCGAGGCCCGCCGAACCGAACGGCTCGACGTGATGAGGGAGTTCATCCAGCTCACGCAGCAAGGCGTACGCCTCGCAGAAGAACGCTACGAGGCCTCCGACTGGTCCTCCGGCCGCACACCCGAGTGGCTCGCCGCCGAGCGGGCACTCATCGAACGCCTCTGGATCTGCGAGCGGATGATCCTCGTCCTGATCGGCCCGAAGCTCTACCAACTCGCCTGGGACTACGCGGGCGCCGTGCATCACGTCCTGTGGGAGGACCTCGGTGGGTCCGAGGCCGCGTGGAACCACATACGCGGACCCATGAACACCTTCCTCGACGCGGCCCACGAGAAGCTGGGCTGACCCGGCGCCGGGAAGCCGTCCCGGGCACTCAACCGTCAGCAGCACGAGCTACTCGGTCATTGATCGAACCTTTCGCGGGTTGAGCGATTGACGGCGGGAAACGATTCAGGTGTACCTGTTTGGTGAGTCGATTCTCAAATTGCTTCCTCTGTGACTGATGAGTGTTGCGGGTTGATCGAGAATGGTTCCCCTTGAGGTTTCTTTCATGGTGATTTCTTAGAATTTGACTCGTGAGCCTCCGTGGTGTTTGGCTTTCCTGCTCTTCTTGGTGACGAGTTAGTGAAGTGTGCTTCGACAGCCGGATGGACGCGGCGGTGCTCTTTGTCGAGGGTGCGCGGCTGCCTGGGCATATTTCTGATCCACGCAAGAAACGACGAACAAGTGCATTATGACTCCGTCGACCGTCTCGAAAGGACACGCTAATTTCATGAGCAAGGCTGCAGGCCGGGTGAGGCTTGGCCGGATCAGGCGCACGTATCGCCGCTACCATGCGTGGCGTTCACCGTTCCCGCGATGGGCTCGCCTCTCGTGTGACGTCACGTTCTGGGTCATCGCCGCAGCCATGGCATACGTCGCTGTAGGCGCCATATGCGGGATTGTCCTCATTCTGCTGCCCCTTCTGGGGTTCCTCGGACTCGCAGGAAGCAAGGAGCACGACGACGGTATCGACTGGGACGACCACAGGATGGGTGGCCAACCCAGAAATCCTGGGCCAAAGATCTAGGTGTTCCTATGGACAAACCTCAACCGTTTGACTCATTCGCATGCTGCCGCTGCGACCCGCCGCGACAATACTGAGCCCATGGACGTCGTCAGCACTGACCAGATCCCGGCGCATGAGCGGTTCGCCTTCTGGCGCGAGATGAACACGAAGCTCCATGTGCCCTTCGAGTTACGGTGCGACGCGCAGATGCAGAGCGCGTTTCGGGCGCATGTCGGTTTCAGTGCCTTCGGCCCCGTGCGGGCAAGCCTGGTAACCGTGACCCCCCATTCTGCGCACCGCACCCACCAACTCATCCGTCAGGCAGACCCCGAGGTGTTCGAGCTGGCGTGCACCGTGCGCGGGGCCGCCACCGTGACACACAACGGTCAGCGCGCGGAGCAAGGCGCAGGGGATATGGTCCTGGTCGACACCTCGCGTCCGTATCAGGTCGAGCATGCGCCGTACGCGCGGGGGAGCCAAGTGATGCTGCTGCACTTCCCGCGCTCCCTGTTGTCACTGCCCGACCGGGACCTGCGCCGCCTGAGCGGTATGCGTATCCCCGGAACCCAAGGCATCGGTGCGCTGTCGTCCCAGTTCCTGGTGCAACTCGCCCAGCAACTGCCCGTGCTCAGTCCGTCCCGGACTTCCCGGCTCTCCACCCTCATCCTCGATGTGCTGGCCACGGCACTCGCCGATGCGCTGGACACGCAGTCCACGGTGCCGCCCCATACCCGGCAGCGAGCGCTCATGGCCCAGGTCCATGCTTTTGTCCGGAACAACCTCCACAGGCCGGAGCTCGGCCCGGCCACGATCGCCGCGGCCCACCACATCTCCCTGCGCTACCTGCACAAGCTGTTCCAGCAGGACGGACGCACCGTCGCCGGCTGGATCCGTGAGTGCCGCTTGGAGCGGTGTCGGCGCGACCTTGCCGACCCCCGGCTGGCGGCCCGCCCGATCCACGCGATCGCCAGTCGGTGGGGCTTCACCAACCCCGCGTATTTCAGCCAGGCGTTTCGCAGCGTCTACGGCGTCTCTCCACGCCAGTTTCGCCGGCGCAGTCACGTCCTGCCCCCGGGCTGAGCTTGTGCTTTACGGTCCGAGTCGCTTTGAGAGTGCGTGACGCGACCCGACCAGACCCTGGGTGGGCTCGTGGCTATGGCCAGAGGGACGGGGCGGCGCATGACTGACCTCGGATCGGGGTTCCGCGCTGACGTGAGTTCTCCACCGTGGCGCGTGTACGAGATCGCACGAGCCGCACGGATGGATTCTGGCCGCCGATCCGTCCGCCGCGTCGGCGCGACCCCTCGGTCAGGTGGTGGTTCTCCCTCAGGCGTCTGCAAGGGCGGGCTCCACCGGACGGTCTCCGGCTGGCTGGTGAGTTGCCTGCCGCCCCGCGAGGCGGCAGCCGAGGCAGTCGGGGTGGTCGCTGCGGGCGCTGAGGTCTCTGACTCGCCAGTCCCCCTGAGCGACCGGGCGGGGGCCGCTCGGCTTGCCCCAGCCCGTCAGGTGAAGCATCCAAGTGGCCAGCAGCGCCAGGACGAGCGCTGCCGCACCCGCAAGCAGGAGGAGTCCTGATGCCGCTATCACTCCTAGGCCGCACAGTCCGAAACCCAGTGACGCGGTGCCCATGCCGGTCCAGCCTGCGACTGTGTGGCCCATGTCGTAGTCGTCGTCACCGTGGATGAACATGATCACTCCTTGAGAGCTGTGAGGATGAACCGAAGCAGCCGCCAGCTATATTTTATCTCGCGAGCTAAGTTACTTAGATGGTAAGGGGATATTGTGAGCGATCGCAAGGCGCGCCCGGCCGCGACGGCCGACCAGGCGCTCTACGCCATGGACCGGATGATCGCCACCGCTCAGTTCGGGCAACAGGACATCGCCCGACGGCTCGGTCTCAATGTCACGGACCTCACCTGTCTGGGCTTCCTCATCGAGGCGTCCACGGCAGGCGAGTCGCTGGTCGCCGGCGATCTCGCGGAACGGGCCAGACTGACCACGGGCGCCGTCACGGGAGTACTGAACCGTCTGGAGAAGGCCGGCTACATCCGGCGTACCGCCGACCCGGGCGATCGTCGGCGCGTGTACGTGGTCATGGAGGAGACGGCTCAGGGACGCATCCTTGAGGTGTACGGTCCCTTCTACCAGCGTCTGGCCCTGCTCTTCGGTGACTACGAAGCCGATGAGATCGCCGTGCTGACGGACTGGTTCACCCGCGCCCGGGCCCTGTTCGACGAGGAGTTGAATGAAATCCGGCAGGCCGTGACAGCCTCACCACCGGCAGGTGAATAGCACCTTCGCCGAGGCTGATGGCTATGCCCCACCGGGATCGGAGTGGGGGGCACCGGTGCTGCGACGTCGTCCACATCGTCCGCAGCCTCGCTGTTTCACAGGCGGTCGGCGCTGTCGAGGTGCTCCTTCCACGGGCCCCCTCGTGCCGCGCCTGCCCCGACCACGGCTGGTCAGCACGCACGCGGCGTGGCACGCACCGCGGCAGATGGCCGGCCCACGTCCAGGGAGAAGCGCGGGCCGGGTGAGGAAGACCCCAGTGGGTGAAGAACGACCGTCTGTACGCCGTCGGCCACCTCTGGGCCCCTCCTTGACCACCCCAACCCCGCCCGCGGTCATGGAAGCGGTCTGAACGCGGGAACTCACATGAGCCCGGCAGCCTGTCGAAGCCGCGCTCGATCGTCAGGACGGGTCAATTCCTCCGCCAGCAGCGTTACTACGCTCGCGTTCTCCGCGAACACGGCCCGGCACTGTTCACGCTCGGGATGATCGCTGTCACTGCCGAACCAGTGCACCATAGCTTCGTTGCGTCCGTCGATCGGTTCGGAGAAGCCGGCGATCGAGACCAGGAGATGCAGCAGGTCGGACTGCACAGGAACCTGCGGGTCGCTGGCAAGGCGAAGCAGGAACGGCAGCACTGTCGGCATGGCCAGGTTCATCTCCCTGACGCTGTTGAGAATGGAGTTGGTGAGTACGCGCTCGGCCTCTGGCGCGGCAGCCTGATCGAGAAGACCGTGCAGCAGGACCGGGATCGCCGCCGGGCACTCCGGGAACTCGGACCAGCGGACATCTTCACACCCGTGGAGGGCGGGATGGCCACGGCCCGCTTCAACCGCCCGCGGGTACTCCTGGAGGAACCGAGCTATCGCCGTCTCCTTGGCTGCCAGATCCGTACTGCACACCTTGCCTGTCCCCGTCCTGCCGCAAGACACCTTGAACTCCGTAGTTGGCCGAACTCTTGCGCGACCGGAGATCCACGCGCAAGCCATGACAACGAACCGCAGATGAAGCTCAGGACGACATGTGTCGGACGAGCTCCCTCGACTTCTGCTGCAGTGCGGCTGCCCACTCCTTTGCATGGGGGTCCGAAGCCGTCTTGAGGCAGTGGCTCTCGGCGCGCTCGGCGGCCTGCCAGTTCACCTCGATGTTCGCTTTCTCGGCCAGGGCCAGCACCGTGGCAACGAACCCTTCGGACAGCGTGGCCATGATGGCGTGTCTAGTTCTGCCATGCCAGGCGAGCAGGGCGTCGACGAACACTGCGAATGCGATGGGGTCGATCTGACACTCATCGGATTCCATGGGGCCGATGCCGGACGGCAGACCCACTGCGGCTTGACAGACCATGACTTGGCTCATGAACAGCCGGGACGCCCCGTTGGACGGGTTCCACAGGGTTTGGTCGCCCAAGTCGTAGTACTGGCTCACATCAGCCTTTCACCGCTGGTCACAGGAGGCCGACATTACGGTCGGTCAGCCCTCGATGAGAAGTGAGCCAGAGCCGAGACCCCCGTACAGATCTCACAACGCTGTCCAGGGCCGTGGCGTCCGGCAGCCGCACGACACCGGCCCAATCTCGGGCAGCGCAGGTTCCCTTCGTTCCGCCGGGCGGTGGTGCGAGTAGCGGCAGCACGGTGATCAGCATCATTTTGGGCGTCGTCTTCGTTGCTGTGGTCCTGTTCGTGGTTGTGGCGAAAAACCGCAAACGCCGAAGTCCCGGCAGGGTGGCCCCAAGTCGTCAGGCGTCAGCGTGCCGGCCCACGTGAGCAGCGGCATCCCCGGCGGTTGATCAAGCCGTTGGGGATGCCGCTGTGGGTCAAGCCGTACTGGAATCCGCTACTTCAGGGTCTTGGCTCGGGCCGGGGTGGGTGAGGATCAGCGGCGGTGGTGGCCGCCACCGCCGTGGCCACCACCGTGGCCGCGGCCCCAGGACTCGCGGTCGACCCGGCGGTCGTGGTCGTTGCGCAGGGTGGCGGTGTCGGAGCGGTTGTCCCACACGTACTCGTCGCGGTCCTGGAAGAGGTGCCCGTCGCGGTCGCGGCCCTCGCCGGTGTGGACGCGGACACTCTCGTGGCCGCGCAGGCGGTAGTGGCGGAAGGTGAAGGTGTTGCCGTCCTCGTCGGCCAGTGTCCAGCCCTCCAGGTTGACGGCGCGACGGCCGTCGTTGGTGATCTCGACCCACTCCTTGTTCAGGGAGCGGTTGGAGCCGTTGTCGTAGCCGGGCGAGTCGTACTGCACGGCGCTGATCTCGACGTGCGAGCGGCGGGCCTGCTGGCGGTCGCTGTCCGCCGCGGTGGCGGGCAGGGCGGTGGCGCCGAGGGCTGCGCCGGCGGCGAGGACCGCGGCGGCGATTCGGCGGGTAGAGCGTGACGACACGAAAATCCCCCAATGGTGCGCGTCCCGGCGGCCGGCCCTGACCGGCCACCGAGGGCAGTGTGCGTTCCCGGCGAGTGCCGAGGACCCACAGCTTGGCCACATCCCGCCAGTCACGGCAGGCGTCCTGCTCGGTGTTGCCGTATGCGGACATTTCAGTGACTGTCGGATGTAACTCTCAACCAACTTACAGACCGCTGGAGGCAGTTGGGTGCCCACCGCACCCACAGCCGAAGATCAGCGTGAAAGCGGTTTCCAGCTCCGCGTGCGCCCCCGGCCCACGCTCTCCGAGCCCTTGCCCGGCGGCTCCGATTTTCCGTAACGGGTCAGGTGTCCGTGGTGTCGCTTGGCTGTTCCCTCGCACGCGGAAGCGTTCGATTCCTTTGCGGGGCATGAGCGCGAGGCGGCTGTCCGGCAGTCCGTCGGCCTGCCCGCGTACGGGTGCTGGTGGAGCGAACGGCAGACGCTCGGTCCTGCCGAGCGGGGAGCGCGGGGACAGGTCATCGTTGCCCTACCGATGGATCGGACACCGGCTCTCTTGCTACCGCCGCTTCTTGCGCTTTCGCCAGAAGGCAAGGAACCACCAGGCCGCGAACCTCCCGCGTGGCGCACTCTGTACCCGCTCACCCGGAGGGAGGGGCACCCCCGCCGGTGGCGGTGCGGACACCGCCAGTGGGAGACCCCCACCGACGCCCTGGCCGACACCGACGACATCAAGGGGTGCCGGCGCCGTGATACCCGAACATCGCCGCGAGGAAGGCCGAGTCCGTGTGAAGGCCCGGGACTGAGCCTCGCCGGCTGATGCAATCGACCGAAACGTCAGTTCAAGGTCTGCGTCAGTTCGCTCCGGCTCCGTGTGTGAACGATACGGCCGTACGCTCCGTTGACGATCGGCATGTAGGGCGGGACGTGGCCGCACTCGATGTCGGCGATGATCGGCACATTGAGCGAACCGAGGGCGTCGAGGACGGCCTCGTGCTGACTGAGGGAACGGTTGTCGGGTGCGTTGGTCCGGCCGACGAGAACGGCGTTCGCCCGGTCGAAGAACCCGGCGAGCCTCATGCCGTGCAGGTTCCGGCAGATGGTGAAGGCATTGTCGTCGGCTGCTTCCACATACACGAGGAGCCCATCCGGGGACTCGTGGCGAGCGAAGGCCGAGGCGTCGAGGTAGGCCGTCCCCGCGAGATTGCACAGGGTGTCGATGCAGCCGCCGATCAGTCTTCCCTCGGCCTCCATGTCACCGCCGCCGTCGAGCCGGGTCCAGGAGCCCGCGGAGTCGAGCGTGTACTCGCGAATGTCGGGGCAGGCGGCGAAGTCGTCGAAGCCGGTGGTCCGGTGGCGACCGGGCGGGGTCTGGGTGAACGGGTGCCCCTGGGGCGCCGCGACGATGTCGAGCCACGATCGCAGTCCTTCGGGCACTCGGTAGGGCGTGTCCATGAGGTTGTTGCCATGGACGGTCGCCGTCCCGGTCAGCAGAGTCATCGGCGTGATCAGAGTCGACATGTCGGAGAAACCGACAAGCCAGGTTGGCTCCGCCTCCCGCAGCCTGTCCCAGTCGAGCAGCGGTAGCAGGTCAATCGCTGTCTCTCCGCCCCACGGCGGCACGATGGCCCTGACAGCGGGGTCGATCAGCATCGACATCAGCTCGCTCGCGCGGTCAGCGGCCGAAGCGCTGACGTGCCCGGAGCCGTCCATGCACCGGCCGATGGCGACCTCGTACCCACGGTCCTGAACGTCACGAACGGCGACATTGAGGCGCTCGCGCAGTTCCTTCGCGACTCCGCTCGACGGAGAGGTGACACCAACGCGGTCACCGGGGCGCAGGGGGGACGGGTATCGAACAGCCATGCGCCGGATTTTGACATAGCGCCGTGTCCTGAGGACAGCGAGTTCTATGCGCTCCGAACAGTCCGGATGCCGGTGCCTGTTCACCTGGTTCAAGAACGCCTTGTGAGTGAATCCTGGCCCTGGTGCACCTCTTGTGCGCACGTACGCAACACGATTGTCGATCCACTCCTGATGGCGGCCGAGACAGCTCGTTGCCCGCTCGCCCACCCGGAGGTGCCGGTCGAGGAGCGGCCAGGTCCCGCTCAAGGCTGTGCCGGTTGGTTGCGCCGAGCTGAGTGTTCTTGCGTGAGCGACTCAGCCGCGTAGGCCGGCCAGCGCCGTGCGGCAGGCGTCTGCCGCCTGCTGGGTGGCCTCCGCGCACAGGCGGCAGTGCTCATGGTGTGCCGCGTGCAGGCCGCACGCGTCGTGACTGAGCTGACAGGCGATCATGCACGCCTCCAACTGCGCCGCGAGCAGACCGGCGTCAGTGCCCGTCGCCCCGGTCAGCACCCGTCGCGTGGCCAGCACCACGTCGCCGCAGTCCAGGTCGAGAGTGATGGCTGAGGCCATCGACGGGTTGCTGTGCTCTGCCGTCATTCCCGCCGCGCAGGCGGTGACCGCCTCCTCGCAGACGGAGAGGACGTCGATGGTGAAGGCGAGGGTCTCACCGCTCAGGGGCGCTTTCGCGGACAGGCTGTCCAGCAGTTCACGGGTCTGGAGCATGACATCTCCGAAAGGCGTGCGTATGCGGGAAGGCGTGCGTAGGCGGGCCGGGACCCCGTGGGCCGCCGCAGCGAACGTGAGAACCGCTGAGCCGGTCGCTCCGGGCCTCCATGTCGGGACGTTAGCGCGGAACGTGGCCAAGGGCGCCCGATGGGACGGCACGGTTTCCCACTCGGCGGAAGCGGCAGGGGGAGGCACACGTCAGCCCCTCGCGGTACCAGAAAGGCAGAGCACCGGGGACTGATGGCGGTGCGCTTCGTGGCGTACGGCGGTTCAGCCGTCAGTCTGATCAAAACTCGGCGCGCAGGGCGAGAAGGGCGCCCGGTGCGCCGTGTGGTGAGCACCCGGGCGCCCTCCCGGCGCCCGGTGTGGCGTGGATCACGGAGCGTGTCTTGAGTGGCGTACCGGGGTCGTTTCCGTACCCTCTCGTGACGCGTGATTCCCGGACTGCGAGGATGAGGCGGCCATGACTGCTGGGTGGTGTTCTCGCGCGCTTAGGGCCGCCGTGTTCGCGGCCGTCTGCGTGCTGCTCGCCTCCCTGGGGCACGTCATGATGTCGGGCACCGCGGTTCCCTGGTGGGCCATGGCCGCGGGAGCGCTGGTGACCGGCGGCGCGGCGTGGGGGCTGGCGAGCCGGGAGCGAGGACCGGTGCTGGTCGGCTCCGTAGTGGTCGCGGCCCAGGCCGTACTGCACTCGTCGTTCTCGCTCACCCAGGCGCTCGCGCAACCGGAAACATCGGGCAGCGGTTCGCTCGTCCAGCGATGGGTGGACCTGCTGCTGTGCGGTTCGCCCTCGGCGCCGGGCTCGGAACACGCCACCATGTCGACGTCCATGGGCTCCATGGATCACGGGATGGACGCCATGCACTCCATGGGGTCGACGGGCCACATGGGGGCCATGGATTCCCTGCACCACGACATGGGCGGCTTCTCCACGACCGGCATGCTCGCCGCCCACTTGGTGGCCGCACTGCTGTGTGGCCTGTGGCTCGCGCACGGGGAGCGGGCTGCCTTCCGCATCCTGCGGGCTCTCGCCGGATGGGCCGTGGTGCCGCTGCGGTTGATCCTGCGGCTGCCCGCGCCACCGCACCGGCCGCGCCCGCGGGTTCGGCGGGGTCACACGGTCCGCGTGCTGCGGCAACTCCTTCTCACTCATACGCTCACTTCTCGGGGACCGCCCGAAGGGACCGCTGTCGCCTGACGACAGCCTGTTTCCCGACGCTGCGATGGTGGAGCCATCGGCTCCCTCGCCTCGGGCAGCGGCCGCGTGTCTCCGGACGCCGCCGTCCCTTCCTCACCGGTTTCGCCGTGCCGCCCCGTCATTGAGCGCGGGCAGGCACGGACGCCGGTCCTCCTGGATTCCCGAGAAGGAGCAACACCAGGTGATCACTTCCGTTCTGCCTGCCGTGCGCGACGAGTCGAGAGACGACTTGATCACGGGCTGGGCACTCGCCGCCCGCGGTGGCGACTCCGACGCCTTCGACCTCTTCGTCCGTGCTCTGCACCCGGACGTCCGCCGTCATGTGCGATTCCTCGGCGCCGACCATCAGGGTGCCGAGGACCTGACCCAGGACACCTTCGTCCTCACCAAGGGGCCGGGGTCGCGGTACATGAGGCAGCGGGCATCAGCGACCGCGCCGCCGGAACCGTGCGGTCACGCGTCGCCCGCGCCCTGAGCTCACTGAGCGAGGCGCTGGACAGCGCAGAGCGCCGCGTACCGACGGCTGCCGCGGCCTGACGGGCCGTGGGCCGCTGCCGTCAGGGGTGTTCCCGGACGGCAGCGGCCCGGCAGGGTTGCTGAAGACCGGAGGTCTCGTGCCGTATCCCGTGTCACGCGGCCTCCCACTCATGAACTCCTCGAAGCGCGGCTTCGGGAAAACAAGGAAGCAGGAGCACTGAAGATGGCTGAGAAGACCTACACCGTCAAAGGTATGAGCTGCGGCCACTGCGCGGCGAGCATCACCGAAGAGGTGGAGGAAGTGCCCGGTGTCACCGACATCGACATCGACGTCCCGGCCGGCCTGGTGACCGTACGAGGAGAATCGATGGACGACGACGCCGTACGTGCGGCGATCGTCGAGGCGGGCTACGAGGTGACACGAACCGTACAAGGTGCCGCAGCCTGAACGCCGCCCCCGGATGACCGACAAGACGGCCGCCGTGAGCCACAGCGAGCGGCGGCGGACGCAGCACCCCACCCATCACAACGCCCCACGCCCACGCCATCGAAACCTCATGCCGTCAAAACCAGGGAGCCTTCCGTGTATCGCCTGATCCCGGCACGTCGACTGCGCCACGCCTGCGCTCTTTCAGCCGCCGCATTGGCGATCGCTGTCGCCACCGCAGGGCCCGCGTGGGCCCACGCGGAGGTCGAAGCGGAGGGCGCTAGGGCGCTCGACCAGAACGTGGCACTGACGTTCTCCGCTGAATCGGAGTCCGGCTCGGCCGGCATCACGAAACTGGAGGTGGTCCTTCCCAAAGGGATCGCCACGAGTGACATCACCTACGAAGAGGGCCCCAAAGGCTGGAAGTTCGCCCCAGCGGACCAGGGCTACACCGTCTCAGGACCGAAGCTGCCCGTGGGTGAGGACGTCGAGTACGTCGTCACCGTACGGCAGTTGCCCGATGCCACCTCGCTGGTCTTCAAGACCCTGCAGACCTACAGCGACGGCAAGGTCGACCGATGGATCGAACTGGAGGACACCGGCGGCGACGACCACGGGCACGGACATCCCGCTCCGCGCCTGGCGCTGAAGGCCGCGGCCCCGGGCGCGAAGCTCGTGAGCCCCAGCCCTTCGGCCGAGCCCACGACCGAAGCTTCCTCGTCCGCGAAGCCGAGCACAGAAGCGTCGACGCCGTCGGCCGATCCCGCGGCGGACACCACGGAGGAGGACGACGGTATGTCCCTCGCCGTGCCCGTCGGAATCGCAGTGGTGCTGCTCCTGCTCGGCGGCGGAGTCTGGTGGGCGCGGAAACGCCGTACCGGCTCGGCCTGAGCCGCAGCGGTCGAACTCCCTATCCCAGGACACGTCATCACTCTTGAGCGCGCCGGGCTTCTTCGGCCCGGCGCGCTCAACTGTGCCGTCATGCTGGGCCTTCCGGCGCCTCGACCGCCCCGGCCGGTACTGGACGAGAGGGGCACTCGCGCTCGATGTGACCCACGTCATGACCATGGGCCGGAACTCGGTGCCGTGCGCGGCCGACTCCTGAAGCGGTACGGCTGCAAGTGCCGTGTCCTCCAGGACGGTTCGACGCGACCAGGAAGGCCGAGCATGGCCGAGTCCCGACAAACTTCCCCTCTCCCGGACGGGCTTGCCCGCAGGCTGCTGCCGCCGCCCGCGCTCTGCGGATTCCTGCTGCTGCTCGCTCTGGTGTTCTCCATGTCCTACGCCGTCGGGTCAGTCTCCGGGCCGGTGGCGCCCGGCATGCACGGCACCGGGAACGCCGGGACGGACGGCGGGGGAGAGGACGACGGCGGCGACAGCACGCAGGACATGCCCGGGATGCACGGGAGCGGTGAGTGATGGCGGCCGAACCGGCGATGAGCCTGGTGGTCACGGACATCACGGTCGGCGGGATGACCTGCGCGGCCTGTGTCCGCCGGGTGGAGAAGAAGCTCGCCAAACTGGACGGCGTCACGGCGACGGTGAACCTGGCCACGGGACTTGCCCGGGTCAGTCATCCGGCGGAGGTCGCACCCCAGGACCTGGTCACGGCTGTCGAGCAGGCCGGCTATCAGGCGGCCCTGCCCGCGCCGCCCGTACGCGAGGACGAGCAGAGGGCGACCGACGGCACAAACGAAACTCGAACCGCTGCCGGAAAGGAGCTCGAACGGCTCCTTGTGACCGTGCTGCTCTCGGTGCCGGTCCTGGTCCTGTCGATGGTGCCGGCGCTGCAGTTCCGCAACTGGCAGTGGCTGTGCTTCGCGCTGACCGTCCCGGTGGCGGTGTGGAGCGCCTGGCCCTTCCACGAGCGGGCGGTACGGAACCTGCGTCATTCCACGGCCACCATGGACACGCTCGTCTCCCTGGGCGTGGTCGCGTCCTTCCTCTGGTCGGCCTACGCGCTGTTCCTCGGGGGCGCGGGCGATCCCGGGATGCGGATGCCGTTCAGCCTCCTGCCGTCCGCGTCGGACGGAACGGCGCACATCTACCTCGAAGCGGCGGTGAGCGTACCGCTGTTCGTGCTCACGGGCCGGTTCCTGGAAGCGCGCGCACGACGCGGTACCGGCGCGGCGCTGAGGTCGCTGGCTGAACTGGCCGCCAGGGAGGTGTCGGTCCGCGACGAGCACGGGGAGCGTTCCATCCCCATCGAAAAGCTGCGTGTGGGAGAGATCTTCGTGGTGCGGCCGGGTGAGCGGGTCGCCACCGACGGGCGGGTGACGGAGGGCAGTTCCGCCGTGGACCTGTCCCTGGTCACCGGGGAGAGCGACCCCGTGGAGGTGAGCCCCGGTTCCGCGCTGGTCGGCGGTGCCGTCAACGCCGGCGGGCTGCTGCTGGTGCGCGCCACCGCTGTCGGCGCCGACACCCAACTGGCCCGTATCACCCGGCTGGTCACCGACGCGCAGGCAGGAAAGGCGCGGGCACAGCGGCTGGCCGACGCGGTGGCCGGCGTGTTCGTGCCCGTCGTCCTGACCATCGCGGTGACCGTCCTCGGGTTCTGGCTCGGCGCCGGAGCCGATCCGCAGTCCGCGCTCACCGCCTGTGTCGCCGTCCTGGTCGTGGCCTGTCCGTGCGCCCTGGGGCTGGCCACCCCGACCGCGCTGATGGCCGCGACCGGACGCGGTGCCCAGCTCGGAGTGCTGGTCAGCGGTCCGCAGACGCTGGAGGCGCTGCAGCACGTGGACACGGTCGTCCTGGACAAGACCGGCACGCTGACCACCGGTCACATGAGCGTGGCGCGGATGACCACCCTGTCGGAAACGCTCGGGCAGGAGGAGGTACTGCGGCTGGTGGGAGCGGTGGAGCAGGGCTCGGAACATCCGCTCGGACGGGCCATCACCGCGTACGCACGCCGAACGCTGCCCAAGGAACCGCTGCCCCCCGTGCGGGACTTCACCGCCACTCCGGGGAGCGGAGTCAGCGGGAACGTGGACGGACGCACGGTCGAAGCGATCTCGCCGGAGGGGCAGCTGCCGCGCGTACTGGCGGACGCCCTGGATGCCGCGGAAAGCGCCGCGCACACGCCCGTCCTGGTGCGGGTGCACGGCCGGGCCGAGGCGCTGATCGCCGTCGGAGACCTCGTACGGCCGGGCAGCTACCGGGCCGTGGACCGGCTGCGCCGGCTCGGTATCCGCCCCGTGCTCGCCACCGGTGACCGACGGGCCCCCGCCCAGGCGGTGGCCGATGCTCTCGGCATCGAGGAGGTGCGCGCCCGCTGCTCACCCGAGGACAAAGCTGACCTCGTAAGCCAGTTGCGGGAGGACGGTCACCGGGTCGCGGTCGTCGGCGACGGCGTGAACGACGCCGCCGCGCTCGCCGGTGCCGACCTGGGGATCGCCATGGGCAGCGGCACGGACGTGGCCATCGGAGCCGCCGACCTGACCCTGGTCCGCGGGGACATCGAGGCACTCGCCGACGCCGCCCTGCTGGCCCGGCGAACCCTCAGGACGATCCGCGTCAACCTGATATGGGCCTTCGGCTACAACGCCGTGACCGTGCCCCTCGCCATGGTCGGCCTGCTCAACCCCATGGTCGCCGCCGCCGCGATGTCCGCCAGCTCCGTGCTCGTGGTCTGCAACAGTCTGCGGCTGCGCGCCTGGCAGCCTTCCTCCGCACGAGGACGCGTACCGCGGTCCGGGAAAGCCGGTGCTCGATGAGACAGTCCCTGGCCCGTACGAGGTCCCGGCTCGGCGACCGGGGGCGGCTGCGGGACACCGCACTGACCGTGCTCGTGCCCCTCGCGGCGTGCAGTGTGGCCCTTGCCGGCCTGACCACCTGGACCGGAACCGGAAGAGCCGGCACCCCGGCGCGTATACAGGTCACGGACGGACGCGTCCTGCTGCCTTCCGCGGGGGTGCCGGAGACGGCGGCGTTCTTCCGCCTCGCCAACGAGGGCGGCTCGGCCGACCGCCTGACGAGGATCACCTCGCCCAAGGCCCCCGGCGGCATCACGCTCACCCGGCACCGGATGAACGACAACAACGGTGCCTCCCGGTCCACGATCGACTCCCTCACCGTTCCGGCGGGAGGCAGCCTCGCCATGACACCGAACGGAGTGGACCTCACCGTCTCCACAGTCTCGGGAAAGTGGCGTGCGGGCGACGTCGTCAACTTCACCTTCGAGTTCCGGTACGCCGACCCGGTCACGGTGCTCGCCGTCGTCCAGTCCGCTGGAAACATCTCGTTCCAGTAGCCGCGCCGGGCCGACATTCGTCAACTCGCTTTGTTCATAGGCAAGTTGATGCCACATGGCGGGAACTCATCGCCCCCCACGTCCGACTACTGGTGCGACGGCTCGGCCCCGCGCCCGGTCGCGGCACCAGTCAGGAGGCCCGTATGACGCCAGAGATAGAGGACGCCTTCGCGGCGATCAGAAGAGACCACGGCGCGGACTCGATCGGCCGTGTGGAGCGGATGCTGGAGCCTGGCGGAGGCGGGCCGCGGCACCCACTCCAGAAGGGCGCCAAGTGGATCCTGCCGGGACTGTCCCCGACTCCCTGGCACGACTCCTATGCCCACCCCGAGCTGGTCCCGGTGGTCGAGGCCCTGGAATCAGCTCATTCAGCCATCAAGGAAGAACTGGAATCCGCGTGGACGGTTCAGCGCGAGGCGTTCTCCGACTACGAGCACTATCTTGCGCGCCAGGAGAACTGGAAAGCCCTCTACCTCTACCGGGGCGGACGTCTGGTCGAGGAAGCGGCCGACACGGTGCCGACGGCGCACAAAGTGCTCAAAGAGTTCGCCGTAGACACCGAGAAGATCTGCCCTCTGCTGGAGTCTCATTTCTCCACACTGCTGCCCGGAGCCTCGATCGCTCCGCATTGTGATCTGTGGAACTTCAGCATCAATCTGCACCTCGCCGTCGACATTCCGGACGGATGCACTCTTACGGTCGCGGGGGAGACCCGCTCCTGGCAGGAGGGGTGCTGCCTGCTCTTCGACTATTCCTTCGAGCATGCGGCGCGCAATGACGGAAACCGACCACGGACCTGTCTGCTCATAGACCTCTGGCATCCAGAAACAACGCCCCCCGAGCGGCAGGCGCTGACCGTCCTCATCGAAGAGATACGGCGCCTGATGGGGGATTAGGAGGCACCTGAAACACTCGGTGAAAGGAACCGGCGGTTTCGCACTGTCGGTTCCGAGGGCTGCCCGAAAGCCCAATTCTCGCTCGATTTCAACTTTCTCATACGTGCATTCTCAAGGCTTCTTCGAACTGTTATCGTGGCCGAAATTGCTCGACGGATTCCATATCCGTCTGCGTTTCTCGTTCACGCGTGGAGGAGGGATCGACTCATGCACGCCCGGCTTTCCCTGCTCGTCCTGGCCCTCGCCCAGTTGGTCATCGCGCTCGACTACAACATCGTCTACGTGGCACTGCCCGAGATAGGCGCAGACCTCGGCTTCGCCGCCCACGACCTGCAATGGGTGGTGAGCGCCTACGTCGTGACGACGGGAGGCTTCCTGCTGCTGGGTGGGCGGGCGGCGGATCTGCTCGGCCGCCGTCGGACATTCGCCGCCGCAGCGCTCGTCTACGCCGGTTCCTCGCTGGTGGGCGGGTTCGCGGAATCACCCGGAGCGCTCATCGCGGTCCGGGCTCTCCAGGGCATCGGCGGATCGCTCCTGTTCCCGGCCACCCTCTCCCTGATCAACACGATCTACGCGGAAGGCGCCGCCCGGAACCGGGCTCTGGCGGTGTGGGGCGCGGCAGGCGCCGGTGGCCTGTGCTTCGGCTCCCTGCTCGGTGGCGTGCTGGTGGAAGCGTTCGGCTGGCACTCCGTGTTCCTGGTCAACGTGCCCGTCGCGGCGGGGATCGCCTGGGCGGGATGGAAGCTGTTCCCCCCGGACCCGCGGCGGACCGGCACCAGGCAGTTCGACGTGACCGGCGCCCTGGCCGCGACCGCAGGGGTCACCCTGCTGGTGTTCCTGCTGGTGAACGCACCCGAAGCCGGCTGGACCAGCCCGCTCACCATGGCGAGCGCCGTCCTGTCACTGGTCTTCCTCACCCTGTTCGCCGCTGTCGAGAAGCGCTCCCTCAACCCCCTGGTACCGCTACGGCTGTTCGCCCATCGCGGTCTCGTTTTCGCGATGGCCGTCACCGCGCTCTACAGCGCCACCTTCAGCTCGCTTCCCTACTTCCTGACGCTCTACTTCCAGACCGTGCGCGGCTACAGCGCATGGACGACCGGCCTGGCCTTCCTCCTGCCCGCCGTCGTGACGGCCATCGGCACCCAGATCGGCGAACGGGCAGTGGCCGCGGTCGGCGTACGCCGCATGCTGGCCGGGGGCATGGCACTGGGCGCGACCGGAGCCGCCTGCCTGGGACTCGCCCTCAGCGCGGGAGGCCCGTACCCGCTGCTGCTGCCCGGGATCGTGCTGCTGGGGCTCGGACAAGGCGCCACGTGGACCGGCATGTGGATCGTGGCCGCCTCCGGCGTGGCCCCCGAGGACCAGGGCGTGGCATCCGGAATGGCCTCCACCAGCCTCCAGGTGGGCGGAGCGGTGGGCCTCGCCCTGCTCGTGGCCCTCGCGGGCGCAGTGGTGCAGGGGCCGTCGGGCGAACTGGCCGGGATCCGGGTCGCGGTGTTCGCGATCGCGGCCGGCATGGGCTGCGGTGTGCTGCTGACGTCCAACCTGCGCGGAGCGGCCGTGCCCGTGTAGCCCGGAGCCGGAGCCGGAGCCGGAGCCGGAGCCGAGCCCGAGCCCGAGCTCGAGCCCGAAGCCGAAGCCGAACCGTCGACTTCGTCGTGGCCGCTTGGCCCTTCGCCACCCGTACCCGTACCGCACCTTCAGGAGGACCGCTGTGCCCGTACCCACCCCGAGCCGGCAGGCTCCCGCGGCCGTTCTGTGCGCGGTGGCCGGCTGGGTGCCACCCCGTGTGGTCACGAACGACGAGCTGGCACAGCGGCTGGACACCGACGACACCTGGATCCGCACCCGCACGGGTATCCGCCGCAGGCATGTCGCCGGACCCGGCCAGGCCACCTCGGACCTGGCGGTCGAAGCGGGGCGGCTGGCTCTGCACAGCGCCGGACTCGCCCCGGCCGGATCGCCGACCGTCGGCAAGAGCCCGGTCGACACGGTGATCGTCACCACCACGACCCCGGACCGGCCCTGCCCGGCCACCGCACCCGCGGTCGCCGCACGGCTCGGCCTGGACCGGGTGGCGGCCTTCGACGTCGGAGCGGTGTGCACCGGGTTCGTCTACGGACTCGCCACCGCCGCCGGACTGATAGCGGCAGGCGTCGCACAGCGGGTCCTGCTGATCGGAGCCGACACCTACTCCACCATCGTGGACCCCCTCGACCGGGCCAACGCGATCATCTTCGGAGACGGCGCCGGAGCCGTCGTCCTGCGCGGCGGACACCCCGACGAGCCGGGCGCGGTCGGCCACTTCGACCTCGGCAGCGACGGCACGCACGAGGACCTGATCATGGTGGCCGCGGGCGGCTCACGCCGACGCTCTGCCGGGGCCGGGGCCGGGGCCGGGGCCGGGGCCGGGGCTGGCGCTGGGACCGAAGCCGGGGTCGGTCCCGAACTCGCCCGCGCGGAGCGGTACTTCGCGATGCGCGGCAACGAGGTCTACCGCCATGCGCTCACCCGCATGGCCGCATCCGCCCGCGCCACCCTGACCGCAGCCGGCTGGAAGACCGACGACGTAGACCACTTCGTACCCCACCAGGCCAACCTGCGCATTCTGCACTCCGTCGCGGACGACCTCGGTCTGCCCCGGGAACGCTGCGTCGCCAACGTCGACGCAGTGGGCAACACCGGTGCCGCCTCCATCCCGCTCGCCCTCGCCGACGCCGCCGCACAGCGAGTGGTCCGCCCCGGCGACCGGCTCCTGCTCACCGCTTTCGGCGGCGGGCTCACCTGGGGCTCCTGCCTGCTGACCTGGCCGGAACTGTCACCGCCCCCTCACCCCTACGCCCCCCTCGTCCCGCACGGCACCGGAGAGGACAGCCCGTCATGAGCACCACCACCTACGACCGACTGGTGGAGATCGTCGCGAAACTCCACGACATCCCGGCCGAACGGGTCACGCCCGAGGCGACCTTCGCCGACCTCGACGTCGACTCGCTGACCTTGGTCGACATCAGCATCCGTATCGAACGCGACCTCGGAGTCACCGTCCACGACAGCGAGTTGCGGCCCACGCTCACGATCGCCGGGGTGGCCGAGCTGATCGACGCCGGACAGGCCGCCTGAACAACCCCGCCTGCACAAACCCGAGTTCCGCAACCCGACGCACAGAAGGCAACCGCTTTGAAGATCACCGCTATGCAGATCACCGATCAGTCCGGCTCGTATCTCGGCGCGAGCGTCGAGGGCTTCGACCACACCACCGCCTCCGACGACGACATCGCCACGCTGAAGCAGACCGTCTACACGAAGAAGATCGCGGTCCTCAAGCACCAGGACCTCTCCCCGCAGCAGTTCCTGGCGCTCGGTGAACGGCTCGGCCGTCCCGAGACCTACTACGAGCCCATGTACCGACACCCCGAGGTTCCGGAGGTGTTCGTCTCCTCCAACGTCCCCGAGAACGGCAAGCAGATAGGCGTGCCGAAGACCGGCAAGTTCTGGCACGCCGACTACCAGTTCATGCCCGACCCCTTCGGCATCACCCTCATCCACCCCCAGGTCGTGCCGGAGAAGAACCGTGGCACGTACTTCATCGACATGGGCCGTGCCTACGCGAAGCTGCCCACCGAGCTGAAGCGGGAGATTCAGGGGACCTTCTGCAAGCACTCCGTCCGCAAGTACTTCAAGATCCGTCCGCACGACGTCTACCGGCCCATCTCCGAGATCATCGACGAGGTCGAGACCAGGACCCCCGCCGTCCGGCAGCCCACCACCTTCACCCACCCCCTCACCGGCGAGACCGTGCTCTACATCAGCGAGGGCTTCACCGTCGGCATGGAGGACGCGGACGGCAACCCCCTCGACGACGAGCTCCTCAAGCGGCTGTTCGACGCCACGGGCCAGCTCGACGAGGCCTTCGAGCACGACGACATCCACCTGCAGAGCTTCGAGAAGGGCGACCTGCTGGTCTGGGACAACCGCAGCCTCATCCACCGTGCCCGGCACACCGTCACTCCGGAGCCGACCGTCTCGTACCGCGTCACCGTCCACGACGAGCACCCCCTGCACGACGGGATCCGGACCGCGTGACCGCGCCGCCCGCCGACCGCACCGAGGCGCCGCCGGACCGCTCCTACTCCACGGACGAGGAACTGCTGGCCCGCGTCCTCATGCCCTACAAGGCGCACTGCAAATACCTCAGGACCGGCGTGGTCACGGCCGAGGCCGGACTCGCCTCGGTGCGCTGCGAGTTCGCCATCCCGGAGTCCTGCTACATCGACGACACCGGCCACCTGAACGCGGTCGAGGTCAACATCGCCTACAACCAGATGATGTATTACCTGGTCGCCAAGTCCGTGAAGGAAGGACTGCTGGCCGGGTTCGAGACCTGGACCCTGGACGACTTCTGGCGTCACCAGCTCCCCGACGTCCTCATCGCCCGCTTCGCCAGTAACTTCCGCCGCCCGGTCGACCCCCGCTCCTTCCACGGGGAGATGCGGTTCCGGTCCGTCACCCGGCGCTCCGTGGGCGGCGGCAGCCCGTTCCTGCACGCCGAGACGTCGTACCGGTACCGGGACGCCGATCGTGGCCGCTGCGACGGCGAGGCGACCCTGGCCTTCGTCAACATTCCCTGACCGGCCTCCCCGATCTCCGAAGGACCGCCCATGGGGTCATCCACGGCGACACCACCGCCGGCCACCGACCGTATCCACCATCCCGAACTGAGCACCCTCGTGCACAGCGCCCGCTTCCACGCAGAGCATCGCCCCGAGCAGGCCGCAGTGCTCTGCGAAGGGCGCACCCTCACGTACGCGGCACTGCACCAGGGGGCCAACCAGGTCGCCCACGCGATGCGCGCCGCCGGGCTCAAGGAGGGCGACCGGGTCGCCTACCTCGGCAAGGAGTCCGAGCACTACTACGAGATCCTCTTCGGCTGTGCCAAGAGCGGCACCGTCCTCGTGCCCGTCAACTGGCGCCTCACCGCACCCGAGGTCAGCCACGTCCTTGAGGACTCCGGCACCCGACTCCTCTTCGTGGAGGACGAGTTCGCGTCGATCGTCGACGCCATACGGAGTACGCCGCCGGAGACAGTCGTCGCCCTCACCGGGACGGACGGCTGCGCGGACTGGAAAGCCGGTCACTCCGACGCCGAGCCACCGTTCGAGGCCACCCCGGACACTCCGGTCGCCGAGCTCTACACCAGCGGCACCACGGGACTGCCCAAGGGCGTCGTTCTCGCCCACCGCAGCTTCTTCGCGATCCGGGACGCCCTGGCGAGCGAAGGGCTGGACTGGATCGACTGGCGCACCGGCGACATCGCCCTGATCGGCATCCCCGGCTTCCACGTCGGAGGGCTGTGGTGGGCCACGCAGAACTTCAACGCGGGTACGACCGTGGTCGCCATGCGCGCCTTCGCCGCCCGCAGCGCCGTCGACCTCATCCGGGACCTGGGCATCACCACCGCCTGTGTCGTGCCGGCCATGCTGCGCATGATGCTGACCGAACCCGGCGTCGCGGCCGAGGACTTCACCACCCTGCGCAAGACGGTCTACGGCGGCTCCCCGATCTCCGAGGCACTCCTTGAGGAGAGCCTCGCCGTCCTGGACTGTGAGTTCGCCCAGATCTACGGCCTCACCGAGACCGGCAACACCGCGGTCTGCCTGCCACCCGCCGACCATGTCCCCGGCGGCCCGCGCATGCAGGCAGCAGGCCGCCCCTATCCCGGTGTGCGCGCCAAGGCGATCGACGGCGAGGGCCGTGAACTGCCGCCGGGCGCCGTCGGAGAGATCTGCCTGGCCACCCCGGCCCGCATGGTCGAGTACTGGAGACTGCCCGAGAAGACCGCGGAGACCCTGGTCGACGGGTGGATCCACACCGGGGACGCCGGCTACGTCGACGAGGACGGTTACGTCTTCATCCGCGACCGCATCAAGGACGCGATCCTCGTCGCCGGGGAGAACGTCTACCCCGCCGAGATCGAGAACGTCCTGGAGAGTCATCCAGGTGTGGCCGAGGCGGTCGTCGTCGGCGCTCCCGACGAACGCTGGGGCGAGTACGTGCACGCCTTCGTCGTCCCCGCCTCCGGGGAGGAACCCACGCTCCGTGACCTGCACACGCACCTGGTGCCGCAGCTGGCGAGCTTCAAGCTCCCCGCCCGCTACGAGTTCATCGACAGCGTCCCGCGCAACCCCAGCGGCAAGATCCTGCGCCGGGAACTGCGCGACCGCTTTTGGACCGACACCGACCGCAAGGTCAACTGACGCACCGGACACCGCACGCACCATCCCGCACGCCGTCGTCGAGCTTCCGAGAGAGAACCCGCATGCCCGAACCCCTCACCCAGGACACCTTCCGCGCCGACCTCGCGGAATTTCTCCACCTCCGGCCCGACGAAGTCGACCTCGCGGAGAGCCCGTTGGACGCGGGCCTGGACTCCCTGCGCATCGTGACCCTTGTGGAGCGATGGCAGGCCACCGGCGTGGACGTGAGCTTCGTCGACCTCGCCGAGCGCACATCCTTCGCCCAGTGGTGGCAGCTGCTGGAGCAACGCCGGAAGGCAGCGGCCCGTGCCGACACCTGACCGTACGCCGACGGGCGGGCGTCACCCGTTGCTGGCCGCCCAGGAGGGCATCTGGACCGGCCAGCAGCTCGACGCGGACAGCCCCGCCTACAACACCGCCGAATACGTCCGCATCGACGGACCCATCGACACCACGGTCTTCGACACCGCCCTGCACCAGGTGGTCGCCGAGACCGAAGCCCTCAACGTCACCTTCGTCACCGACGACACCGGCCGCCCCTGGCAACTCGGCACCCCGGCCGGCGAGTGGCACACCCACATCGCCGACCTCACCACCGACCCCGACCCGCACGCCGCGGCCCTGGCCTGGATGGACCAGGACATGGCCCGCCCCGTCGACCTCACCCGCGGCCCCGTCTTCGGACACGCCCTGCTCAGAACCGGGCCGGACCAGTACCTCTGGTACCACCGGGTCCACCACATAGCCCTGGACGGCTTCGGCCTCTCCCTCGTGGCCCGCCGCGTGGCCGAGGTCTACACCGCCCTCGCGACCGGTGAAGCCGTCCCCGCGGCAGGCTTCGGCACCCTGGAATCCGTCCGGGCCGAAGAACGGGCCTACCAGCGGTCCGACCGCCACACCGAGGACCGCGCCTACTGGAGCGGCCGGTACGCCGACCGGCCCCCGGTGGCCGGCCCGGCCGGCCACTCCGCCCTGCCCGCCCGCACCTTCCACCGCCACGTCAGCGACCTCGACGCGGCCTGGTCCACCACATTGCGCGCCGTCGCGCGCGACCTGTCAGCGACGTGGTCCGAGGCGATGCTCGCGGTGACCGCCGCTCACCTGCACCGGATCACCGGCGCGCCGGAGATCGTCCTGAGCCTGCCCGCGATGGGCCGCCTAGGTTCCGTGTCCCTGCGCGTACCGGCCATGGTCCGCAACATCCTGCCCCTGCGGGTGCCCGTCACTCCCGACGACACCCTGCGCGACCTCACCGCCCGGGTCTCGCGCGAACTGCGCGCCGGGCTGCCCCATCAGCGCTACCGCTACGAGCAGATGCGCCGCGACCTGAAACTGGTCGGCGGCCGGCGCCGACTGTCCGGCCCCGGCGTGAACATCATGCCGTTCGAGTACGACCTGCGGTTCGCCGGACACCACAGCACCGTCCACAACGTATCCGCGGGACCCGTCGACGACCTGGCCGTCAACGTCTATGACCGCTCCGACGGCACCGGCCTGCGCATCGCCGTCGACGCCAACCCCGAGCTGTACACGACGAGCGAGGTGGCCGACTTCCAGGAAGGCCTGCTCAGCCTCCTCGACGGGGCGGTCAGCACCCCCGATCTGCCGCTGCGGAAACTTCCTGGCGGTCCCGCCCTCGTGCCCGGTCCCGCCCCCGTACCTGGCCCCGCCCTCGTGCCCCTGCCGACGGTTTTGGACGGGGGACCGCTGCCGGGCCCCGTACACCCGGTGCTCAGCCTGATCGCCGACCATGCCGCACGACGGGGCGGCGCCATCGCCGTGGAGCACGCCGGAATCACCAGCACATATGCCGAACTCTTCGGCGCCGCACGGAACATCGCGCGCGGCCTGACCGCCCATGGAGTCGGCGAGGGCGATGTGGTGGCGGTGGCCCTGCCTCGCGGTGTCGACGCCGTCACCAGCATCCTCGGCGTCCTGCTGTCGGGCGCCGCCTACTGCCCACTCGACCTGCAAGCACCCGCCGACCGCACGGCGCATCTCCTGGCCGACGCCCTTCCCGCGCTCGTCGTCACCACCAGCGACCGCGGAGCCGACTTCCCGGACCGGACGGTACTTCTGCTCGACCAGCTTGACCATCCCCGCCAGCTCGACCAGTTCGACGATCCCGGCCAGCTCGGCCAGCTCGGCCAGCCGGAATCCGGGCCCGCCGCGCGTACCGCGTCGTGGGCGCCCGGCCGGGCCGACCTGGCCTACGTGCTCCACACCTCGGGATCCACCGGCCGTCCCAAGGGCGTCGAGATCGGCCACAGCGCCCTGGCACACTTCGTCGCAGCCGCCACTCACCGCTACGGGATCCAACAGCGGGACCGTGTGCTGCAGTTCGCCCCGCTGCACTTCGACACCAGCGTGGAAGAGCTGTTCCTCACCCTGTGCGCCGGCGGCACCCTCGTCATCCGCGCCGACGACATGACCGAGTCGATACCTCACTTCCTCGATGAGGCGGCCCGCCTGCGCGTGAGTGTGCTGGACCTGCCCACCGCCTACTGGCACGAGGTGTCCTACGCGATCTCGACCGGCACCGCCACGCTTCCCGAGACCGTCCGGACCGTCATCGTCGGCGGCGAGGCGGCCCTGCCCGAACGGGTCGACCGCTGGCGCGAGGCCGCCGGCCCCTCGGTGCGGCTGCTGAACACCTACGGCCCCACCGAGGCCACCGTGGTCGCCACCGTCGCCGACCTGCACGACCCCACGCTCGCCCCCGGCGACGTTCCCATCGGCCTGCCGCTGGCCGGCACCCGGGCCGCTGTCGTCGACGGCGAGCTGTACCTGCTCGGCGACACCCTTGCGCGCGGCTATCGCGGCGATCTCCCGGACAGCTCCCGCTTCGCCCCCCTCGCCGCGCTTCCCGGCACACCCCGCGCCTACCGCACCGGGGACCTGGTGAGTGTCGGCGAGGACGGACAACTGCGCTTCCTGGGCCGGGCGGACGACGAATTCAAGATCAGCGGCCACCGTGTCCGGCCCGCCGAGGTCGAGAGCGCGCTGCTCACCCATCCCCGTATCCGGGAGGCCGCCGTAGTGGGACAGACCCTCGCCGACGGAACCCGGCGCCTGGTCGCCCACCTGGTCACAACGCCCCCCGCACCGACCGCGTCCGAGGCCAGAGCACATCTGCGTACGCTGCTGCCCGCGGCGATGGTCCCCTCCGGGATCGAGCTCCTCGACCGGCTGCCCCGCACGGGCTCCGGCAAGATCGACCGGGCTGTCCTGAGCCGCACGTCCGCGCCACAGGCATCCACGACCGGCAACGTCCTCGAACAGGCCGTCACCGGTGTCTGGCGGCAGATCCTCGGCACGGACACCCTCACCGTCGACGACGACGTGTTCGACCTCGGAGCCCAGTCCCTCCAGGCCATCCAGGCCGCCAACCGGCTGGGCGCCCGACTCGGCCGCGACATCCGGGTCGCCTGGCTCTTCCAGTACCCCACCGCTGCCGGACTGGCCCGCTTCCTGGGAGACGACGCCCAGCCCCTGACAGCACCGACAGGGCTGCCACCGACCGTCCTCACCGATGCCCCCCTGGCCCCGGGCATACGGCCCGGCATCAGCCGCGACCCCCACGACGTGCCCCGCCGCATCCTGCTCACCGGCGCGACCGGCTTCGTCGGCGTCCACCTGCTGGCGGAACTCCTGGCCAACACGTCCGCCGAGATCGTCTGCACCGTGCGCGCCCGCGACCGGGCCGAGGCCACCGCACGTACCCGCCAGGCCCTCGACCGGCACGCCATCGCCCTGGACGAACGGGACTTCCGCCGAGTCGTCGCCCTTGCCGCCGACCTTGCCCGGCCCGACTTCGCGCTGCCCCGGGACACACTCGCGGATCTGGCCACGACCTGCGACGCGATCTTCCACAACGCGGCGACGGTCAGCATCATGCGTGACTACGCCACCCTGCGCGCCGTCAACACCGAGTCCACCCGTCACCTGCTGCACCTGGCCGCCGTACGCACGACGCCTCTGCACTACGTGTCCACGCTGTCCGTGGCTCCACCCGCGAGCCACAGCCGGGAGGTACCGGAGACGTTCCTACCGCCGCACAAGGGACTGCGGTACGGCTACCAGCAGTCGAAATGGGCCTCCGAACGTCTGCTCGAACAAGCCGCCGAGCGTGGTCTGCCGGTCACGGTGCACCGCTTGGGCCGGGTGGTCGGCCCGTCCGGCACGGGATACGTCAACGAGCGGGACTTCCTGTGGAGCGTGCTGCGGGCCGGTGTCCCCGCAGGAATCGTCCCGGACCTGTTCGAGGACGAGGTCTGGACGCCCGTGGACTTCGTGGCCCGCTCCCTGGTCCGTCTCTGTCTCACCGCCGACCCCCGGGCCACCGGTCCCGTCTTCAATCACGCGACCCTGCCCCGGGTACGGCTCGCCGACGTCTACACCTGGGTGGAGGAGTACGGCTATCCGATACGGCGACTGCCGCTGGCCCGGTGGCGGGAGCAGTTGCCCCGCTCGGCCGATGCCGCCGCCACGACCCTGGCCTTCTTCGACTCCACCGAACAAGCCGCCGCAACCGACCTGCGGCTGGGCCACGTTCGCGCCGACAACGTCCGCGCGGGCCTGGAAGGCGGCGACATCACCGCCCCGCCCCTGGACCGCGACCTGCTCTTCGGATACCTGGACCACTGCGTCGCCGCAGGAGTGCTGCCCGCTCCGGCCGGCCGCCGGCCCTCGCACGCAACGTCCCGAAAATAACCGTGACTTGCCGGGAACTCGCGGCCGCGCCGCCCCGACTACTGCAACAGAACCCCTCAGCCACCAGCGCATTTCCGTATGCAAGGAGCCCGCATGTCGATGAACCGGCCGGTCGTCACCGCCCTGGCCGCAGCCCTGTGTCTGCTCACAGCGGCATGCGGCGACTCCTCGGACAACGACACGGCGAGCGCGAGGACGACCGAAGCCGCGAACGCGAGATCCGGCTACCCGGTGACGCTGGAGAACTGTGGTCGGAAGACGACGTTCGAGAAGGCCCCCAGCCGGGTCGTCGTCATGAACGGAGCCTCCGTCGGGGAGGTTTCCACCCTCCTCGCCCTCGGCGTCCAGGACCGGATCGTCGCCAACCAGCAGAGCTACGGGATGTCCGAGGTGAAAGGCCGTGCCGCTGCCATCAAGGCCCTGCCGACCGGTGACGTGAAGCCCAACGACGCCTTCGACATCCCCCGCGAGGCCATGCTCGGGCTGCGCCCCGACCTGGTGCTGTCCACCACCTCGTACGGCTTCGACGGCAAGAACGGCTTCGCCACCCGGGACCAGCTGAGCGACGTCGCCGCGAACAGCTACATCTCCCCGGAGGGCTGCGGCCAGGACAACTCGAAGATGACCATCGCCGACAGTTACACACTGCTGCGCGACATGGGCAGGGTCTTCAACGTCGGTGACAAGGCCGAGGAGGTGATCGCCGCCTCGAAGAAGAACATCGACGCCGTCTCGGCGAAGGTGAAGGGGAAGAAGACACCGAAGGTCATGGTGCTGTTCTCCAACATGTCCATGGGCAGCAACGACTTCAGCTCGGTCGTCGCCAAGGGCATCTACAACGACATCCTCGCCAAGGCCGGCGGCACCAACCCCTTCGAGAACGCCTCCAAGACCTCCTTCGCCGATCTGAGCAAGGAGAAGGTGGCCGCCACCGACGTCGACGCCCTCGTCGTCGTCGCGTACAACGACCCGAACCCGGCGGCCTACGCCAAGAAACTGCTCAAGGAGTTCCCCCAGTGGCCGGCCGCCAGGAACAACACGTACGTGACGCTGTCGGACTCGATGTACATCGGCCCGAGCAACGACCTCGCCGTGGAGAAGATCGCCAAGATGCTGCACCCCGACGCCTTCTGAACAAGCCCGGGTCGCTGAAGGCCGCTCTCGCGTTCGCCCTGCTGCCCGTCGCGCTGGTCGTCACGATGATCGTGGCGATCAGCATCGGGGCGGTCACCATTCCGCTCGGCGACGTGTGGGCGATCGTCCTGCACCACGTCACCGGCGCGGGAACGCCACCGACCGATGTCGCGCTCGACCAGATCGTCTGGAAGTTCCGCACCCCGCGCGTGGTCCTGGCCGCCCTGGTCGGCGCGGCCCTGGCCGTGTCGGGCGCGGTTCTGCAGACCGTGGTGTCCAACCCGCTCGCCGACCCCATCGTGCTGGGCTTCTCCTACGGCGCCACGCTCGGCGCGGTCCTGGTCATCACCCTGGGCGGGGGAGCGGCGCTGGCCGGGCTCGGGGTGTCGGCGGCGGCGTTCGTCGGCGCGGTGCTCGCAGGGGCGCTGGTGTTCGCCCTCGGGCAGCGACGCGGACGACTGGCCCCGACCCGGCTGGTGCTGGCCGGCGTCGCCGTCGGCTACGTCTTCCTCTCGGCGACCAGCTTCGTCCAACTCCAGGCCACCCCGACCGAGTTGCGCACGGTCATGTTCTGGATGCTCGGCAGCGTGGCCGGCGCCCAGTGGGACCAGATCCCCACCGTCACCGTCGTCGTGCTCGTCACCACCGTGCTCCTTGCCCTCTTCGGGCGGCGGCTCAACGTCCTGCTGGCCGGCGACGAGTCCGCCACCGCGCTGGGTGTCAACGTCAACCGGCTGCGCGCCGTGCTCCTGGTGCTCAGCGCGCTGCTGACCGGGACCGTCATCGCCGTCGCCGGCAGCATAGGCTTCGTCGGCCTGATGATCCCGCACCTCGTCCGTCTCACCACGGGCGCCGACCACCGCCGGCTCCTGCCCCTGACGGCCCTGCTGGGCGCGGTCTACCTGGTCCTCGTCGACCTGCTCTCCCGCACCGTCAACCGCCCCAACGAACTACCGCTGGGCATCCTCACCGCCCTCCTCGGCGCCCCCTTCTTCCTGTGGCTGCTGCGCCACAACAAGGGCCTGGACTGATTGAATGAAACTCACCGTCGACCAACTCCACGTCACCCTGGACCGTACGCCGATCCTGCGCGACGTGAGCCTGGAGGCCCACAAGGGCGACATCGTCGGCCTCGTCGGCCCCAACGGCAGCGGCAAGTCGACCCTGCTGCGCGCCGTCTACCGTTCCCTGCGCCCGGCCGGGGGAGTCGTCAGGGTCGGGGACGACGACGTGTGGGCGCTGTCCGCCCGCGCCGCGGCCCGCCGCACCGCCGCGGTCCTCCAGGACGCCGGAGGCAACACCACCGGCCTGACCGTCGCCGAGATCGTCGCCCTGGGCCGGTCCCCGCACCACGGTCTGCTGGGACGCGACGGCGCCGAGGACCACCGCACCGTGGAGGAGGCCATCGAGCACTGCGGCGTACGACCGTACGCGCACCGCGACTACGCCTCACTGTCCGGCGGGGAGCGGCAACGCGTGCTGCTGGCAAGGGCATTGGCTCAGAGCGCCCAGCTCCTGGTTCTCGACGAGCTCACCAACCACCTCGACATCCGGGCCCGGTTCGAGCTCCTGGACCTGATCCGTGCCACCGGGATCACCACCCTGGCGGTCCTGCACGACCTCGACCTGGCCGCACGGCTCTGCGACCACCTGGTCGTCCTGCACGAGGGAGTTGTGGTCGCCGCGGGACCGGTCCTCGATGTGCTGACCCCCGACATCCTCGGAGACGTCTTCGGAGTACGGGCGAGCACCGAACGGCACGCCGACGGAGTCGTCCGCATCACTTATGAGGCGCAACCACTCGCCCACGCGCGGGCCGCCCTGATCAAGGACGACACCATCACGGAGAGGGCTGTTCGCTGACGTGGACCACGCCTAGACGTGGACGACGCCTACGAGAATCTCGCCCGAGTCACATGACCCAGCATGGGTGTCATCGCGTCATTTCGAGCAGGCCGGTGTCGAGGCTGACGCGCGGCTCGTAGCGAAGATCGGTGCGGGCCGCACTGATGTCGTAGGAGCGGTCGCGGCCCATGAAGGACACCAGCCAGTTGTTCAGGGGTGGCGCGGTGCGCCTGCGGAGCAGGCGGGCGGCGCTGTCCATGACCGCCGCCATCGGGGATGCCACAGCCAACGGCACGCTGCGACTTCCGGAGACATCGATGCCGTGGCTTGCCAGCAGGGCGGTGAAGAAGCCGCGGATCGGCATGGGACTGCCGTCAGTGACGTAGTAGGGCACGCCATGGCGCCCGTGCGACAGGGCCAGCACGACAGAATCGGCGAGGTTTTCGACATGGACGAAGTCCATGATGTGGCGACCGTTGTCTATCCACGCGAATCGTCCCTTGCGAGCCGTCTCGACCGCCTCGGCGAGGGTGGTCATTCCCTGACCCCAGATGAAAGGAGGGCGCAGGATGATCAAGGTCATTCCGGGGGAATCCGAGCCGCGCAGAGCATGCTCCGTCGCGAGTTTGACTCGGGAGTAGGCGATGTTGGGCCTGCCGTCGTCGGAGTTCTCGTCCACGACGGCGGCGCGCTGGCTGCCGGTGGAGACGCTTGCGGCGCTCACGAGCACGAAGCGGGACACCCCCGCTTCGACGGCCGCGGCATGCAGGGCCACCGTCGGCTCGTGGTTGTCGGCGCGGAATCCGGCATCGGTGCCCCAGAACGCCATGCGGGCCGCCGCGTGGATGACGGCATCGGCTTCGCGCAGGTGCTCCAGCCATGTCGGGCGGACCGCCGGATCACTCCGACCGGACAGCTGTGCCAGGTCGCCGCGTACGGGCTGGGCGCCGGCGTCCGCCGCTGCCCGCGCACTCCCGGTCGAGCGGGCCAGGGCAAGGACGGTGTGCCCCTCGGCTCGCAACTGGCGGATCAGATGTTGCCCGACGAAACCGCTACCGCCGGTCAGAAAGACGCGCATGAAAGACTCCTCATGGTCAGGCGCTGCATCGCCTGGATGCATCGACGTAGATACATTGATGTGAATACATTGGCATCAATGTATATTCGCGTCAAGGCGACTGGGGATGAGGGGTTCCGCAGGGATGGAAGATCGAGCGGATGGTGCCGCCGGGGGACTCACGGCCGCGGAACTCGCCGACGTGTTCAGCCGCGCGGCCAAGGTGTTGGCCCGCAAGTTCGAGGAACGACTCGACGGAAGCGGCGCATCTCTCCCTCGGTCACGTGTCTTGGTGGAGGTCGCACGACTGGGCCCCATACGCGTGACGGATGTTGCCGCCGCGGTCGGCATCGCGCAGGGGACGGCCTCGACGTTGCTTGAGGCGCTGGTCCGGGACGGGCTCGTGGCGCGAGCGCAGGATCCCGCCGATCGCCGCGTGACCAAGGTCCTCGCCACCTCGGAGGGCGCGCGGCAGGCGGATGCGTGGCTGCAGGCCTACGAGGCTGCCGCCGAAGACCTGTTCGCCGCGCTGCCGCGATCCCGCTGGCCGGAGTTCGCCGATCTTCTGACGGTACTGGGCGGTGAGGAGTAGGTTGCGGCCCCTTGCGGACTGAACCCATCGGCTCGCCGGGCGCGCTCTACTTGAGGCGTCGCGCTCGCTGCCTGGGCGTCACCCGTGGGATCCGCCCGTCGGGGCCGTCGTGGTGGCCGATCCGGAGGGGAACGAGGTCTGCTCGGACCGCGTGACGGGGAACGTCACCGCCGTGAGGTCCTCGGAGACGGTCCACAGGCGCTGCTGGACGGCTGCCTCGTACGACTCCGGGCTGGAGGTGACCGGTCGGGGGTGGCCCTTGACCTCGTAGCGTCCGCCGGGGCCGTAGTACTGGCCACCGAGTGCGGCGGGGTCGGTGGCGGCGCGCAGGGTCGGCAGTGCGCCCATCGCCGGAGTCTGGGTGATCAGCGGCGCGAGCCAGGTGAGGGGGAGCCGGAGGGCCGCTGGGGTGTTGCGGGCGAGTTCGGTGCTGGACAGGCCGGGGTGCGCGGCCACCGCGACGGTGGTGCCGTGCGAGGCGAGCCGGCGCTGCAGCTCGTACGTGAACATCAGGTTGGCCAGCTTGGACTGGCCGTACGCGGCGACCCTGCTGTACGACCGCTCCCACCGCAGGTCGTCGAAGTGGATCGCGGCCCGGATGCGGTGGCCGGTGCTGCTGACCGTCACCACGCGCGAGCCGGGCACCGGCAGCATCAGGTCCAGCAGCAGCCCGGTGAGCGCGAAGTGGCCGAGGTGGTTGGTGCCGAACTGCATCTCGAAGCCGTCCCGGGTGGTCTGCTTCGGGGTGTACATCACGCCGGCGTTGTTGATCAACAGGTCGATCCGGTCGAGCCGGGACCTCAGCGCCGCCGCCGCGGTCCGGACGGATTCGAGCGAGGTCAGGTCCAGGGCCTGCACGCTCACGTCGCCGGTCATGCGGGCGGCTGCCTGCTCGCCCTTCTTCACATTGCGCACGGCGAGCACCACGGACGCCCCGCGCTCGGCGAGCGCCTTGGCGGTCTCGTACCCCAGTCCGGTGTTGGCCCCGGTCACCACGGCCACCCGCCCGCGCTGGTCCGGGATGTTCGCCGTCGTCCACTTGTCGCTCATGTCCAGGCTCCTGACTATTTAACGTACCGAAGGTATCTTGTGCCTTCGACGTTAAAGTACTTCCGGTACGTTGTCAACGTACCGCAGGTACTTAAGTTAGGCTGGTGATCGTGACTTTCCAGCGGGCGCGGACCGAAGAGCAGCGGGAGATCCGCCGACGGGCAATCCTCGACATGGCGTCGGCGATGCTCGACGAGATGCCCGTGGCCGCGGTCACCTTGAACGAACTCAGCCGCCGGGTTGGCCTGGCGAAGCCGAACGTGCTGCGCTACTTCGAGTCCCGCGAGGCGGTGCTGCTGGAACTGCTGGACCGCTTCCTGCAGGAGTGGCTGGCGGCACTGGCGGGAGAGTTGGCCGCCGGCGTCGACGAGAAACTGCCCATGGCCGAGCGAGCGGCGGCGGTGGCCGAGATCCTCAGCGGCTCATTGTCCGGCCGAGTGGTGCTGTGCGACCTCTTCGGCGCACAGGGCGGCGTCCTGGAACACAACGTCTCCGTCGAGGTCGTGGCGCGCTACAAGCGCGCCTCCCTGGACCGGCTGACAACCATGACCGTCCTGATCCAGAAGTACCTGCCGGAGCTGGGCGAGAACGCGACACTGTTCAGCCTGCAGACCATGGTCATGGCCGGCGCGCTGTCGGCGTACAGCACACCCCCACCCAGCCTGCGGGCGGCCTACCAGGCCGAGCCCGAGCTGGCCCGTTTCCACCTGGAGCTGAAGGACTCCTTGAAGCTGGCCCTGTCCGCAGCCCTCCTGGGCGTGCTGCCCCGCGACTGACCTGAGTCGCGATGGACGGACGCTGAGGCTCAGATGTCGGTGCGGAGCATGGACGCGCCGGCCGGGGTGAGAGTGTGCAGGACGTTTCCGCCGTGCCGGCTGCTGATCAGCAGGCCCGCGCCGCGTAGTACCCCGGTGTGTTTGCTGACGGAGGACGGGGAGATCCCCGCCGCGCGGGCGATCTCCCCGGTGGTGGCGCCCGCTCCCGACGCCGCGACGCGCAGCACGGTCGTCCGGGTACGTCCGAGCAGTGCGGTCAACGGGGTGGGCGAGGTGGACGGGGTCGCCGCGGCCGGTTCGTGCAGCAAGGGGTAGATCAGCACGGGCGGTAGCCGGGGGTCGGCCAGGCTGACCGGGTTGTCCCAACAGAAGTAGGACGGTACGAGCCGGATGCCCCGGCCGCCCAGGTGCAGGTCCCGGTCCACGGCGTAGCGGACATGGAGGACCGGGGGCTGCCAGCGCATGGCCGGTCCGAGTCCGGCCAGCATCCCCTGGACACCTCCATGGAGCAGTTCGCGGCAGGACGACGACCGCCCCGCTTCCAGATGGGCATGGATCTGGTCGGCGAACGGGCGTACGGCAACCTCGTGGTACGAGCGGATCGTGGCGACGAAGTCCCGGCGTTCCTGCGTGTCGGTCAGCCGTCGCACCCAGGCCGGAACTCGGACGTGCCGATAGAGCACGGCCAGTTCACGGCTCACCCGGCCGGAGGGTGTGGACACGATGGCGTCGAGTGCGGCGTCCAGTCCCTCGTCGGTACAACTCGACTGGTCGGGCGTCAGGAAATCAGGAAAGTACCGGGCTCTCGGAAACAGTGGCAGAAGGACTTCGCGCACGACGCGGTCGAGTCTCTGCTCACGTAGTCGGGCGTGGGTGGTGCGGTACCACCCGGCGTATGCCCAACGGCCCGCGCGGGTCTGAAAGCGGTGCAGACTCGCGGCCACCTCCCAGAGCGCGTCAGGTGCTGTGGCCATCCGGGTTCTCGCCAGGTCGGCATCTGTAAAGTGAATTCGGAGCACGCCGTTCCCCCTTGCGACCACGGCTTTTTCCTCCTGGCGACACAGCATGGCCAGGCAGGACGGGCGGTGGCAATAGTGATGGCGACCAAATCGAGCAGTAAGGGGGAAAGATGAGACGCATATTGGCCATGATCGCGGGAGTGGTTCTCCTGCTCGGTGCTATGGCCGGCACCTCGGCGGCCAGTTCGGCGAACAGCTCGGCAAACAGTTCCGAGGAGCAGAATCAGGTGGCCGCGCCGGCATTCAAGTCGGTAAAGGTCGCCGCGGCACCTTCCGGATGCGGTTCGGGTAATTTCTGCTTCTGGCCGAACGCCGGTTACTCGCCGGCGGGTAATCCGGGTGAACTCTCGGGCAGGAACGCCGACTGGTCCGTCTTCAGCCGCAGCGCCTGTCCCAACGGCAACTGGGACAACTGCGCGTCCTCGGACTACAACAACGGAAACAGCTGCGAAGCCATCGTCTGGACCGGGAAGTCCTACTCGGGCAGCGCAGGCATCGTGTATCGCGGTACCGGTGGAGACTTCAACTCCACGTTCAACAACGCGGTCTCCTCGAACAGTTGGAGCACTGCTTCCGGCGGTACGAGCTCGGCATGCGGCGGCCCTGTGCCGTAGCCCCGGCGCTCGAAAAGCTTCTACCGCTCCAAGGCCGCTCCAAGGCGGCTCCAAGGCCGCTCCAAGGCGGCTCCAAGGTGGCTCCAAGGTGGCTCCAAGGTGTCCGCGGGTGAGCGCCCCGCGGACACCGCACCTCTCTCCCCCCCCGCCTTTCACTCAACGACCGAGAGGGTCCGGGCACCATGCGACTTGCTCCGCTCGCCTGCGCGGTGGTGGGCGTTCTCACACTGAGCGCCTGCGGGACCTCCGCCACCGACGGTGACGTCACCAGTGCTGAACTCACCAGGCTCGAACTCGACCTCCTCACCCGTTCCGGTTCCTTCACCCGGACCAACGTCGATCTCGCGAACGCGGAATCCGAGCTCATATCGGCATGCATGACAGCGAAGGGATTCCGCTATCGCGCCGAGACGTCCGCCCCGACGGACGAATCCGATGAGGAACGTTCTCTGAACATCAAGGAGCGCCACGAACGGGGTTATGGTCTCGCCGCTCAGTACGGCGACGAAAAGGAAGCGGCCGGCACCGCGACCAACGACGCCTATGTAGCAGGGCTTTCGAAGAAGAACGCCGACGCATACAATGCAGCCCTGCGAGGAAAAGCCACCGACTTCCGTGAGATGAGGTTCGAGGGTGGTCGGAACATCACCTTCTCGGCGCGTGGCTGCGAGGCACAGAGTCGTACGTCTCTTTACGGGAACCTGGACGACTGGGTAGCCATTTCCTACTTCCCGCAGAATCTCAACAGCGAGCTCACTCCCCGCGTGGAGAAGTCCCCGAAGTACCGCAACGCCATGAACGACTGGCGGACATGCATGCGCGGTGAGGGATACACCTATGCGTCCCCCGACACGGCCTATGATCAGCTGAAGGCTGCTTACCGCGCGCAGGGCGTCACCACTGCTCTACGTGACCGGGAGATCGCCGTCGCGGTGGCGGACGGCGAGTGCGGCGCCGAAGCCCACGTTCCCTCCACCGTCCTGGCCCTGCGACGCGCCTACGCCCAGTCGCTGCCCACCGCTGACAAGCTCCAGCTACGGCGGCTCACAGCCATCTGGAAGACGGCCGCCGACGGAGTCCAGTGACGCCGTGAGAGTTCGGCCACCCTCCCGCGCTGATAGGCCGTCTTCCGAGCTGACAGTGCCAGTTCGCTTCTCGTCACCCGCTCCCTGGTGAAGGCCCGGGTGAGTGATCTGGTGCCCTGCCCGTCTGTGGTCGGGTTCCGCCGAGAGGACCTTCCACGCCGCGTGCGGCCCCGGAAACCTCACCGAGGTCCTCACACTGTCCCGTACCTGGGCGACCACGAGCGCTCCCTGACAAGCACCACCGCGGTGCTGCTGCCCTTCGGTGCCGATCGCAGCTCCCCGGACCCGACGGGCAGACACCCCTGAACCTTGCCGTTCACTACGGCCACGACCTGGCGGTCGAGCCGCTGCGACGGCACGTCGGCAGGTGAGACGACGCAGGCATATCAGTTGCACGGGTGGCTCTCTCCAGCCGAGCCTGTGTACTCGACTGATGAGGAGGACGGCATGGGGCTGATTCTGTTCCCGGGCGACGGGGACACCGCCAGCCCGGACGCCGCCTGGTCCTGCACCGGCTTCAGCGCGTTCCGCCGCCGCTTGGCACAAGCGGAAGGCTTCGTGCTCGACGAGATGTGGGGCTTCGGCGGAGAGCGTCGCTGGGGCGATGTCTCCACCACGCTGGAGTGCTTCCTCGACCGTCCGGACGACGGGGGCGGTGAACTCTCGTCTGCCGAGTGCAACGCGATCTTGACCCGACTGGAAGCGATCACCGGCGAATGGCAGGAGCAGGCCGCCGACCTCGTGCTCCAGCGGCACATCGAAGACGCCCGACAACTGGCGCTCGTCCTACGCCTCTGCATCGAGAAAGACGTCGCGCTTCTCTTCCTCTGACCTCGACGAACTGCCGGCCGCCGCCCGCGAGCGCCGCCCCGACGATCCGCATCCGTCGAAGCCGAAACCGCTTGGTGCCGCATCGAGATCGATCAGACCGACGACGGGACAACCCTGATCGATGGCGTGATCGACCCTAGACGGATCGACGACCTGGCCACGCTCCTTGCCGGCCTCGGCCGGCAGTACAGCCTCGAACTCTCCGACGAGAACAACACCGTTGTCGAGGAGCGCCACCACAGAGGTGCCGTACCGGACGCCGCGTCCCTATCGTTGCGCCATGACGGACGAACAACTCCCCGCGCAGGTCTACCCGAACCGTTTTCCCGAGGCGGTGGACTCCCGGCCAGGGGTGCCGCAGGACCGCTGTCACTGCTTCAGCCCGATCCGGGTGAGTTCCCTCGACGCGGCTCCGTCCTTCCACGCCGATGTCCAGGACACCAACGCTCCGGGCTGGCTCCGGTTGCTGGAGCTGATCGAAGAGGCGGCGGCCGACGGACGCGAGGAATTCCGCCCGCTGCCGGAACTCAGCCCTGAGGAGCGGCGGCAGATCGTGACACTGCCGCCGTCGATCGCGCGACTGACGGCGGTGCGGACCCTTGTGCTGTACGGGAGCAACCTGGTGCGGATACCTCCGGAGATCGGCGACATGACGAGCCTGGAGGAGTTCAGCCCGTACACGTCGCGACGCCTGCACTGGTTCCCGTACGAAATCACGCGGTGCGCTCGGCTGGCGGACAGCACGGTGAGCACGCGCTCGATCTACGGCAACCACAAGTACCGGCCGCCCTTTCCGCAGCTCCTTCCGCCCGGCGACACGGTCCTGGACCTCGACAGCCTGGCTCCCTCCCGCTGGGGCACCACCGCGGCCCGCACCTGCAGTGTCTGCACCGGGCCGATCCCGGTGACAGGCCCTCACCAGGCGTGGCTCTCACAGGTGGTGGCGACCGACGTCCTGCCGCTCTTGGTCAACGCCTGCTCCCAGGCGTGCCTCGACGCGCTGCCACCTGGGGCGAAGGGCTACATTCCGACACCTCATCGGGGCGGCGCGCTCGAACAGCCCCCACCACGTTGACCGTTGTCACCCCGGGACAGGAAGGGACCGGCGCCTGAGACCCCTTCTTCAAACCGGTGAGAGGCCCTACCGAGATACGGGTTGTATTTCAGGGGGAGGCCCGAGCCGCTCTGCCAGTGGCAGAACAGCGGCCGGGCCGGGCTCCACGATCACTACAGTCCGGTCTCATGACGACGATTACGACGCGTACGGTCGAGTATCCGGCCGACGGTCTGACGATGATCGGGCACCTCGCGCTCCCGGCCGGTGTCGACCGCCGGCCCGCGGTGCTGGTCGGACCGGAGGGCATGGGGCTCAGCGACGTCGAGCGCCGCCGGGCCGATGCTCTCGCCGAGCTGGGATATGCAGCGCTGGCCTTCGACCTTCACGGCGGGCGCTATCTGGGCGACCCCGAGGAGATGCTGGCCCGTTGCATGCCACTGCTCGCTGATCCCGACCGGATGCGGAGCATCGGTCATGCGGCGCTCGACGTGTTGCGCAACGAACCGCGGACCGATTCCGACCGGATCGCCGCCGTCGGCTACGGCACCGGGGGCGCCGTAGGGCTGGAACTCGGGCGCGACGGCGTCAACCTGCGCGCGATCGGGACGGTCAACGCACTGACCACGGGCCGACCGGGCGAGGCAGCGCGCATTCGGTGCCCGGTGTGGGCCGGGGTCGGGTCGGAGGACCCGATCATGCCGCCCGCGCAACGCGGTGCGTTCACCGCTGAGATGCAGGCCGCGGGCGTCGACTGGCGCCTCACGGTCTACGGCGGCGCCTTGCACGCCTTCCACCATCCGCCGGTCGACCACCCCGTCGTCCCCGGCGTCGGCTACCACCCGCGGCACGCGCGGCGAGCCTGGCGCGACGTCGTCGACCTGCTCGCCGAGTGTCTGCCCGTGAGGGAGGATCTGAGGGCCTGACCCAGGCAGACTGCCGCCTCGCCCGGTCGGCCCGTGGTCGGTGCGTTGACTCGACCGAGCGGCGGCGCTGTCGTGCATGCCGGCCGGAGTGACCAGCACGAACAGAGCCCGGCCGACGCTCATGTCGCGCTCGGTCAGAACCCGGACAAAGACTCGGCGCGGTCGAGGCGGCCCGACGACGGGGCCCGGTGACCAGTCACCGGCCTGGTGACCAGTCACGTGACAGAAGCGGTGTCGCCCCGGTCTCGGCGACAATCCCCTGGTCAGGGAAAACGCACCGCCCCAGGAGTACGTGCATGACGGTCCGACCGCCCCAGCAGCCCATGACCGGCCACGAGGCCACCGTCCTGGGCCGGGACGACGAGATCGAGCGGATCCTGCGGTGCGTGACACGCGAGCCCGGCACCCCTCAGACCGTGCTGCTCCTCGGCGGGGAGGGGATCGGGCGGACGACCGTGCTCCGGAACGTCCGGGAGCGGGCCGCTGACAGCGGCGTACTCGTGCTGTCCGCACAAGGCTGGAGCGAGGACCCGGGACATGCGCAAGCCTGTCTGCGGCAGTTGCTGACACCGCAGGCGCGGGGCGAGATAGCCGCCTTGCCCGCCGCGCAGCAACGGGTGCTGACGGCCGTCCCGGGAGCGGACGACGGGGACAGGGCGGAGCTGCACACGGCGGTGACGGCGCTTCTCGACCGGCTCGCCGTGGACCGGCCGGTGCTGGTGTGCGTGGACGACGCCGACCTGTGCGACCGCACCTTCCTGGAGGCGCTGTTCACCGCGGCCCGGCTGCTGCCCGGCCGCGCGCTGACGGTGCTGCTCGCCGCACGCCATGAAGCGGATCTGCCCGGCCCGCCGCCCGGCTCCGAGACCCTGCGCCTCGGCCCGCTGGGCGACGCCCCGGCCGCCGCACTCCTCGACCGGCAGCCGACGGCGCCCACGGGCCGGCACCGGCTGGAGACCCTGGCGCAGGCCGAGGGGAACCCGCTGGCCCTCATGGAACTGAGCCGCGGTGTGCCGGGACCCACCGGAGTGACGCGGCACCCGCCCGCGGAGCACGTCTTCGGCGTACGACTCGACGCGCTGCCCGCGCGGACACGCCGGGCCCTGCTGTACGCGGCGGCCGCCGGGCCGGGCGAGACCGTCGGCGCCGTCATGGCCGCCCTTGGCACCGACGACCTGGCGGTGTGGGCGCCGGCGGAGGCGGCCGCTCTGGTCGTACTGGTCGAGGACCGGCTGGACTTCCGGCATCCGCTGGCACGGTCGGCCGCGTATCTGAGGCGTCCGGCCGGAGAGCGGCAGCAGGCGCACCGTGACCTCGCCAAGATCGCCGTACTGCCCGAGGCCAGGGCCCGTCACCTGGCCGCCACCACCGTGGGACCCAACGCGTTCGTCGCCGCGCTGCTGGCGGACTCCGCCTGGCGGCGCGGGGACGCGGTGGCGGCCGCCACCGCCCTGGAGCAGGCGGCCCGGCTCAGCCCACAACAGCCGGAACGGGCGCGTCGGCTGGCCGAGGCTCTGACGGCGGCGCACATGGTGGGCGATCCCGGCTGGGTACGGGAGCTGTACGCACGGCTCGTCCAGGAGTCCACCGACCCGGCACTCGTCTGTGCCGCTGCGGGTGCCCTCGCCTCCGTCCTCTCCCAGGAGTCCGCCCAGCGCGAGGCCTTCGAGGTGCTGGCCGACGTCGCGGAACACTTTCCGGCGATCGACCGGACCCACGCGCTCGCGCTCGCGGGCCTGGCGGCGGCCATCGCCGACCAGTCCGGGCTGCCGGAGCACACGGCGGCCCTGTCCACACTGCTCGACCGCGCCCGGCAGGCCCACGAGTCCGAGCGGTGGCATCTCGCCGCGGCCGGGCCACTGGTCCGCCTGGACACACCGCATGCGCGGCGGGCCCTGGAGGCGCTGGTCACCGCGGTGGCCCGGCCGGAGTCCGCCACCGGCTCACACTCCGGCCTCGCCCGGCCGCACGGCGTCCCGGCCGCCGGTCCGGACGTCCTGTCCGTCGGCCCGGACGCCCCGCGCGCCCGACGGGACGTGCCGCCCGCCGGACCGGACGCGCCCGCCGCCCGGACGGTCCTCGCCGCGGTGGCCCGCCACGCGGACGAGGCGGACGTGGACCTGGGGCAGTCGCGTACGGCCGACGACCGGCTGCGGACCGCCCGGGCCTTCGGACTGCGCGGCTGGTCGGTCCTCCCGCTCGTCGACACCCTCCTGGCCATCGGGCGGTTCCCGGAGGCCGAAACCGTCATCCAGGACGCCCTGACCGAGGCCGAGGTGCTGCGACTGCCCCGCCTCCAGGCCGATCTGGAGGCACAGGCCCTCACCGTGAAGGCGCTGCGCGGAACCCTCACGGAAGCGCCCCGGCTCACCCCCGCCGTCTGGCGGGCCGTCTGCCTGGACGAGAACCGGGCCACACACGCCCGACTGCTGCGCGCCCGCGGACTCGCCGCCCTCGCGCAAGGCGACGTGGAAGGAGCCTGGCGGCAGCTGCGCGACCTGTTCACCGACGACGGAGCGCCCCTGCACCCCCATCTGTCCGCGCGGAGCATCGCCGAACTCGCGGTCGCCGCCCAGCGCACCGGACGGTCCGCCGAGACACTGCCGATCCTGGAACGGGTCCGCGCGGAACAGGGGGAGCGGCCGAGCACCAGGATGACGCTCCTTCTGCACCACGCCGCCGCCATGGTCGGCCCGGAAGACGAGGCCGATGAGCACTTCCAGCTCGCCCTCGTCAATCACGGGGCCGCCCGGTGGCCGTGGGAACGCGGTCAGGTCCGCTTCGACTACGCCATCCGGCTGCGCCGTCGGCGCCGGACCCTGGAGGCGCGCCGGCAGCTGACCACGGTCCTGGAGACCGCCGAACGCCTCGGTGCCGGTGCCCTCGCGGCCGCCGCGCGGATCGAGTTGCGCGCCAGCGGCGCCGCGCCGGACCCCACGAGCGTGGGCCCGCTGGAGGAGCTGACGGCACAGCAGCGGCAGATCGTCCAGTTCGCCGCGAGCGGTCTGTCGAACCGTGAGATCGGGGAGCGGCTCTTCCTCTCGCCGCGCACCGTAGGCTCGCACCTGTACAACGTGTATCCCAAGCTCGGCATCAGCAGCCGTCATCAGCTCCGTGACCTGGTACAGGACCGGTGAGAGCGGCGGCGGCAGAACGGTCGGAGGAGAGTCCATGAGCCCCGGAGAACCGGGTGGGGCCGTCATCCTCGACCACGTGGTGCAGCGCCTGATCACCGCCTCCGCCACCCCGCCCTCCCTCGACGACCTCGGCCCGGACACGGCGCGGCGGGCACTGCGGGAGACCCAGCCCGACCGGTTCGAGGACTTCGACGTGGACGCGGTCTTCCGCGTGGCACCGGTCGGCCCGTCCGGACTGCTCGGCTTCTGGACCGTCCGCCCGGCCGGGGTGTACGGCCCCCTGCCGGCCCTCCTGTATCTGCACGGCGGCCGATGGACGCTCGGCGACGCACAGACCCACGCCCGTCTCATCAGCGAACTCGTCACCGGTACGGGGATGTGCGCCGTGGTCCCGGAGTACAGCCGCGCCCCCGAGGTCCGCTACCCGGTGGCCCTGGAGGAGTGCTACTCCCTGCTGACCTGGGCGGTTGCCCAAGCCGACGAACTTGCCCTGGATCCGGACCGCCTGGCAGTGGCGGGGGACTGCGCCGGGGCCACGCTGGCCGCCGCCGTGACCATGCTGGCGAAGAACCGGAACGGTCCGCGGATCGGTGCGCAGCTGCTCTACTACCCGCTCACCGACGACCGCTGCGACAGTGCCTCACAACGGCGGTTCGCCACCGGCTACCTCCTCACACGCCAGGCGCTGCGCGCCTACTGGACGCGGTACGTCGCCGACCCCGCCCTGCGGAGCGAACCCACCGCGGCACCGCTGCGGGCACGACCGGAGGAACTGGCGGGGCTGCCGCCGGCCCTGGTCGTCACCGCCGAGGCGGACGTGGCCCGCGACGAGGGCGAGCAGTACGCGGTCCGGCTGTCCGAGGCCGGGGTCGAGGCGGCGTCCCTGCGGTTCCTCGGGACGATCCACGACTTCGTGGCGCTGCACGCCCTGGCCGACAGCGAGCCCACCCGGACGGCGATCCTGACCGGATGCGCCTTCCTGCGTGCTCGTTCGAGCGACTGAACAGCGCGAACAGTGCGACGGCCACAGAGCAGTCGGCCGACTGATGCGTGGACCGGTACCCCCGCGACATGCTGACGGTATGCCAACCGCGATCGACTCCCACGAGGAGAGACGCCTGCGCCCGGCCGTACCGGAGAGTGGGCGAGGCACCGTGCTGACCACCCGCTCGGTCGCGCCGGGCGAGAGCCTGGACTACTGGCACGACGTCGTGCTCGACACCCTGGTGGGGATGGACATCACCACCGAGGGCCGCACCTACGACGCCACCATGCGGACGGATCACCTGGGGAACCTGCAGATCACCACGGTGGAGTGCGACCCCGGCCAGGTCCACCGGTCGCCGCGTTCCATCGCCCGCGGCGACGGACGCCAGGTCTTCGTGGCCGTTCAGGGACCCGGCCGGGCCCAGGTCGAACAGGACGGCCGCACCACCGAACTGCGGACCGGGGACATCGGGTTCTTCGAGACCGGCCGGCCCTTCCGGACCGTCTACCCGGAACGCTTCCGGATGAAGATCTTCGCGGTCCCGCGCGCGCTGCTGCAACTCCCCGACGCCGTCCTGCGGGAGCTCACCGGCCGCTCGATACGCCCGGGCGGCGGGCTCCCCGCCCTGCTCGCGCCGACGCTGGACCGGCTGGCGGACACCTCAGCCTCGTATGCGACGCCGACGGCCGCTCGGCTGGCCGAGAGCGTCATCGACCTGATGGCGGCGACCGCGGCGGACCAGTTGGGGGCGGATCCCGCCGAACTGCCGGGCGCCGACGGCGTCCTGCTGCTGCGCATCCGGACGTACATCCGCTGGCACCTGTCGGACCCCGGCCTGACCCCGTCCGTCATCGCCGACGCGCACGGCATCTCGGTCCGCTGTCTGCACCGGCTGTTCGAGGCCGAGGACAGCACCGTGTGCCAGTGGATCCGCGAGCAGCGACTGCAGGAGTGCCGCAAGGAGCTCGCCGCGCAGCCGCCGGGCTCCGTCAGCCTGGGCCAGGTCGCCCGGCGCTGGGGGTTCACCGGCCCGGCCGGCCTCGGCAAGGCCTTCCGCAGCTCCTTCGGGCTGTCACCTACGGACTGGCGGGACCGCGTATGGGCAGGAACGGCGTCATGCTGACCGGCCATGCCCCCTGGGTGTCCTGTTCCACCCGGGACCTGGTGCCCGGCGACCGCCTCCCCTCCTGGCAGCGCGCCCTCTCACGGACCTTCGTGGACGTCGAGGTCACCGTGGAGCAGGACCGTCCGTGGGACGGCGAACTGACCGCCGACCGACTCGGTGTGCTCCAGATCGCCACCCAGGAGTTCGGCCCCGGCACCGTGCTGCGCGGCGCCCGCTCGGTGGCCGCCGACCCGCGGACCCACCTCCTGGTCCGCCGTCAGCTGGAAGGCACCGCCCGACTGCTCCAGGACGGCCGCACCGCCGAACTCCACCCCGGTGACCTGGCCTTCCTCGATGCCCGGCGGCCCTTTCGGATCGTGCTCCCCGAGCGGCAGCGAGCACGGATCCTCATGGTGCCCCGGGCCCTGCTGCGCCTGGAGGAACGGCAACTGCACGCCCTCACGGCCACGGTGGTGGACGAGTCCGCGGAAGGCGCGGCCGGCCTGCTGCTGCCGCTGCTCGACGGACTCGTCGACGAGGTCGCGCGGGCCGGCCCCGCCCGGCGTGAGCAACTCGCCCGTACCGTCGTGGACATCCTGGCGACAGTGGCCCTCGAACAGGCCGGCCGACCGCACGGACCGGCGGACCTGTGGGAACGGATCACCGAGTCCGTCCGCACCCGGCTGGGCGAACCCGGCCTCGGCCCCCGGACCATCGCCGACCGGCACGGCATCTCGCTGCGCTATCTGCACCAGCTCTTCCAGCGTCACGACACCACCGTCGTCGCCTGGGTACGCACCCGGCGACTGGAAGCGGCCCACGAGGAACTCGTCCATCCCGCGACGGCCCACCGTTCCGTGGCCGCGGTGGCCACCCGCTGGGGGTTCACCAGCCCCTCCCACTTCAGCCGGGCGTTCCGCGACATGTACGGGATGTCGCCGGCGCAGTGGCGCGGGGCGGCGGGCGCGGACCGGGCGGACTGACACCGGCGACTGTCTGCCGGCCGCCTTCCCCGGACCGCGCCGGTGACCGCGACTGCGAGCGCAACTACGAGTACGCGTGCAACCTTTACCCTTTCCGGTCGACGGCCGGATTGCACTGACGGCCCGAACCGACGAGCCGAACTGACGGCCCGAACAACGATGGAGCGCACATGAGTGACGAGGCGATGGGTGACGAGGTCTACCAGCCGGACGGTTCGGAGGTGCAGGACGACGCGGGTCTGCTGGACGCCTCGGACACCCTGGACTACCGGGCCGGCGAGGAAGCCCTGGACGAGGGCTACTCGCCGCCGGAGCGGCCCTGGGCCGTGGAGCACACGGGCGTGACGGCGGCGGAGGCGCGGCGCGGGGAGACCCTGGACGAGCGTCTGGCCGAGGAAGTGCCGGACATCGGCGTCCCGGAGGGTGACGACCTCGGCGACACCCCGGACACGGACGGCGAACTCCTCGACGAGGAGGTCGGCGACACCCGTGCCGGACGGCTCCTCGCGCCGGACGAGGGCACGCACGAGGTCACCGAGTCCGATCTGTTCGCCTCCGACCGCGGCCTGGACGGCGCCGGGGCCTCGGCGGAGGAGGCCGCGATGCACGTGATCCCCGAGGCCGACGGCTTCTGACCTGCCCGCCCTCGGGCGTCAGGGCCCCTCGGGGCTCAGGGCCGTACCGGCGGTCCCGCCGAGGTGTCGAAGGCGTGCGTCACCTCGGGCGCGGTGCCCGGGGTGAGCAGCGCCCGGGCCTCCTCCTCGAACCGCCGGTCGGTGGCGGTCAGCCGGACGTGGTGCTGGGCCAGGTGCTCTGCCCAGGAGGAGACGAGGTAGTTCTCGACGAAACGCTCCGGGACGTGGCCGTCCTGGAAGAGACCCCAGGACAGGGCTCCGGTACGGCGCCGGGAGCGGGCCACCCGGTGCATACGGTCCGTGAACTCGGCCCACTGCTCCGCCGGGACCCGGTAGACGACGGAGACCAGGACCGGGCCCACCGGGCCGTCGGCCTCCCCGGGCGCGAACACCAGGGGAGGAGCCGGCCAGTGGTCGGACGGCGTGGGGTTGATGCCTTCGGCGTCACGCAGCGGCCACCGCCGTACGCTGGCCGCGCTCAGCAGCATGACGGCGCCGGCGATCAGCAGACAGGCGCTCAGCCCGAGCCAGTCGGCCACCGAGCCCCACAGGGGTGCGGCCAGTGCCTGTCCGCCCTGGAAGACCAGGAGGTAGACGGAGAGGCCGCGGGCTCGGACCCAGCCGGGGAGCCGGGTCTGCACGGCCGCGTTGAGCGTGGACAGGACGGCGATCCAGGCGAGGCCCGCGGGCAGCAGGGCGAGCGCGACCACCCACGGGATGCGGACCGTGGCCAGCACCGCGAGCACCCCGGCGAACATCAGGGCGCCGACCGTGAGGGTGCCGTTGGCGCCCAGCAGCCGATGGGCCCGGGGCAGCAGGAAGGCGCCGCCCACCGCACCGACGCCCACCGCCGCGAGGAGCAGTCCGTAACCGCCGGAGCCGAGGCCGAGGGAGCGGCTCGCGGTCAGCGGCAGCAGGGCCCACAAGGCGGCGCCACCGGGTATGAACAGCAGCGTGCGCAGCAGGACCCGTCGGACGCCGGGTGCGTTCCAGACGTAGCGGCGGCCTGCGTGCAGGGCGGCCAGCAGTCCTTCGTTCCCGGCGCGCGGCGCGGTCGCGACGGCGGGGCGCCGCCACAGCAAGAGGACGGTCGCGATGCCCAGATAGGACGCGGCGTTGAAGGCGAACACCCAGCCCGCGCCCGCCGCCGCGACCACCGCCCCGCCGAGCGCCGGGCCGACGGCACGGGCCAGGTTCATGTTCACCGCGCCGAGCGCCGCCGCCTGACCGAGCCGCTCCCGCTCCACCAGCTCGGGCTGGATCGCCTGCCAGGCCGGGCCCATCAGCGCGGTGCCGCAGCCCAGCAGGAACGTCAGGAGCAGCAGGACCGTCGGTGAGAGGGCGTCCAGGAACGCGAGTACGGCCAGCGCCCCGGACACCGCCAGCATCGCGAACTGCGCGGTCACCAGCACCACCCGCCGGTCGAACCGGTCGGCGATCACCCCGGAGGGCAGCGCCAGCAGGACGACCGGCAGGCCGGCGGCCGTCTGCACCAGCGTCATCAGCGCGGCACTGTCCCCGACGAGGAGCCACTGGGCGCCCACCGTCTGCATCCAGGTGCCGATGTTGGAGACCAACTGGGCGATCCACAGCGCCCGGAAGACACGTGCCGCGAGCGGCGCCCAGGGGGAGTCGGTGGTGGCGCTGTTCATGATGCTCCCGTGTGGGTCCGGGCGGGGCCGTCGCCCGCCGAGCCGTCACGGTAGGTCCGGTCCCGGCCGCGGTGTGTTCCGTGCGCGCACCGGCATCGACCCCGCAGCGCACGGACCCCGCAGCGCACCGACTCCGCAATGCACCACGGCCTTACGTACGTGCGCACCATGGCCGTACGTGCGCTGCGGGGCCGATGCCAGTGCGCTCGGGGACAACTGTCCGGCGCACAGCGCTTCTACGGTGGGCCTCAAGGGCGCCGGACCGACCGGGGTGCCCCACTCAGCCCCAGGAGACGCACATGTCCGAAGCCTTCACTCCCGTCGAGCCGGTGCTCGAACCCGCCGCCCAGGCCTTCGCCGAGGCCACCGCCAACCCGCCCTACCTCTTCGACCTCGCGCCGGCGGACGGCCGCAAGGCCGTCGACGAGGTGCAGTCCGGCGAGATCGCCAAGCCGGCGGTCGACGAGGAGTGGATCACGGTGTCGGGCGGCCCCACGGGCACCGTCCGGGCACGCATCGTGAAGCCCGCCGGTGCCACGGGCACCCTGCCGGTCATCATCTACATCCACGGCGCCGGCTGGGTCTTCGGCAACGCCCACACCCACGACCGCCTGGTGCGGGAACTCGCCGTCGGCGCCAATGCCGCGGTCGTCTTCCCCGAGTACGACCTCTCGCCCGAGGCGCGCTACCCGGTCGCCATCGAGCAGAACTGGACCGTGGCGCGCTGGGTCGTGGAACAGGGCGCGACCAAGGACCTGGACCCCAGCCGGATCGCGGTCACCGGTGACTCGGTCGGCGGCAACATGGCCGCCGCCCTCACCCTGATGGCGAAGGAGCGCGGCGGTGTACCGCTGGTCCAGCAGGTGCTGTTCTACCCGGTGACCGACGCGAGCTTCGACACCAACTCCTACCACCAGTTCGCCACCGGCTACTTCCTGCGCCGCGACGGCATGCAGTGGTTCTGGGACCAGTACACGACCGACGAGACCGAGCGCGCCCAGATCACGGCCTCCCCGCTGCGCGCCACCACCGAGCAGCTCACGGGTCTGCCCGCGGCCCTGGTGATCACCGGTGAGGCCGACGTGCTGCGCGACGAGGGCGAGGCCTACGCCAACAAGCTGCGCGAGGCCGGCGTGCCCGTCACCGCCGTCCGATTCCAGGGCGTCATCCACGACTTCGTGATGCTCAACGCCCTGCGCGAGACGCACGCCGCCGACACCGCCATCACCCTGGCCGTACGCACGCTGCACGCGGCCCTGCACACGAACTGAACCGGCGACGGCCTCACCACGAACGAACCGTCCGCGCACGACGGGCCACGCGTACCGGCGTCCGTCGGACCGCACACGTCCGACGCGGACCACACACAACCGACAAGGAAATCCCATGAGTGACTCCACGCCCACCGTCGTCCTGGTGCACGGTGCCTTCGCCGACGCGTCCAGCTTCGCCCGGGTCGTCCCGGAGCTGCTGGCCGACGGCTTGAAGGTGCTCGTCCCGGCCGTGCCCAACCGCAGTCTGACCGGCGACGCCGCCTACATCGCCTCGGTCGTCCGCGCCGTCCCCGGCCCCGTCGTCCTGGTGGGGCACTCCTACGGCGGTGCCGTCATCACCGTCGCGGGCGTCGAGGACAACGTGAAGGCCCTGGTCTTCCTTGCCGGTTACGCGCTGGAGGAGGGCGAGAGCCTCGGCGAGCTGCAGGGTCGCTTCCCGGACTCCGACCTTGCCTCGGCCCTGGTGTACACGCCGTTCCCGGTCGACGGCTCGGACGAGCCCGGCACCGATGTGACCGTCGAGACCGACAAGTTCCCCGCCATCTTCGCCGCCGACGTGGACCCGGGCCTGGCCAGGGTGCTCGCCGTCTCCCAGCGTCCGCTGGCCGGCGCGGCATTCGCCGAGGCGGCGCCGGTCGCGGCCTGGAAGACCAAGCCGTCCTGGGGCCTGGTGTCGTCGTCGGACCACACCATCAACCCCGACGTCGAGCGCTTCGGCTATGAGCGTGCCGGCATGACCACGACCGAGGTCGACTCCTCCCACCTGGTCATGCTCGCGCACCCCAAGAAGGTCGCGGATCTGATCCGTGAAGCCGTCCGGAGCGTTTCCGCCTGACCGGGCTCCTGCCTGACACGTGAGAGGGCGTCCGTTCCAGGAGACAAAGGCCAATGTTCCTGGAACGGACGCCCTCTTCGGTGACGCGCAGGTCGGAAGGGGGCCTGTCGGTCGCTCCCAGCACCCGGCCCGGACCCCGCCGGCATCGAGGCCGAGCAGGACGGCCCGCCCTCGGGTGGCGCGGGTCGGCGGCGGTGGACGAAAACGCGTTGGCAGGCCACCGGCGAACTGCGACGATGCTGCTGGTTTCCCAGCGGAGGATTGTTGTTCGTTTTCGTGTGTGCGAGGTGCGGTGCCGGTCTGACCACCTCGCTGTCCCAGGTCGTCCTGCCGGTTCATGCCCATCAGACGTGGGGAAACGGGATTCAGCTCCCGGTGCTCATGGAGCCGGGGACGTTCGCGGTGGATCCCGAGCCCTGGGGGCCGCCGCGACGGAGGTGGGAAGAGACCGATCCGGACGAGGCGGCGGCCCGCGGCATCCACGCGCCGGTCCACGCCCTGTCCGACGGGCCGCCCGGCGCGATCGTCATCGCACCCGGAGACACCCGCGGCACCGTGCTGGTGCCGGAGATGAGAGGCAGCGGCTGCTGCTGCGGCCTCAGCGGGGCCGATGGCCCCAACATGGCCTGTGCGACGTGTGGCCTGCCCGTGGCGAGCCGGATCGACGACTGCTCGCTCTGGCAGGCGGTGTGGCTCGCCCCGAACGCCGTACGTCGCCACCGTGTCGATGACGCCGACACCGTGCCGCTCTCCTGGGCGGAGTTGCCGGCGGAGGGGAAGGGCACGCCCCCGTTCGAGCCGGTCGACAGATGGGGATCGCGGGTGGGCCCGGACCACTGGTGGTCCTGGAGTCCGCAGTGGGAGGCCGCGGCGGGCCGGGCGCTCGCCCACCTGCTGGTTGCCTCGGAGGGCCGCCCGGTGACGGTCCCGGACGGCCTGACCGCGGAAGTGTTCCAACGCGCCCTCGACGCCCTGCTGCCCGCAGGTCCGCCGGCGCGGCGGGCCATCCTGGCAGGACCGGGACAGGACGCCCCCGACACGGACGCCGACATCCTCCTCGTGCCAGTCCATCCGCAGACGGGGAAGACCTGGACCCCGGCCGGCCCGGCCGCCTCGGCCTACCCGGTGCCGCTGCCCTTCGGGGTATGGCTGTGGCTTGCCCTCCCCGAGCAGTACCTGCCCGTCCCCGCCTCGGGCGGCATGCCCGACGGTGTCCTTCGCGACGACCCGCCCGCGCCGCACCCCGGTCATCTGTTCCGGACCGACCCGGAAGCGTTCCGCCACACCCTGGTCCGGCTGCCGGCCGTTCGTAGTCCGTGGCTGCGCGAGATCCTCGAAAACTCCGCACTGCAGATGCGCGCCCGCGTCTTCTAGCCGGCCGGCGGAAGGTGTTGGATCCCCGGTTCCAGCCGGCCGGCGGAAGGTGTTGGATCCCGGTCTCCGGCTTGCCTTGCAGCGGAAGCCGAGACCGCGGAAGCAGACCCGGGGCGCGATCCGGCAGACCGCTACTCAGGACGGCGTGCGGTGGTGAAGCGCCGCTGGTAGGCGGCAGGGCTGATGGACATCTCCCGCGCGAAGACCCGGCGAAGACTCTCGTAGCTCGGGAACCCGGCCAACGACGCCGCGTGCGTCGCGGTGTGCCCCTGGTCGAGCAGCGACTTCGCGATGCCGAACCGCATCGACTCGACGTACCGGGCAGGCGTGGTACCCAGCTCCTGTCGGAAAAGCCTCGTGAGATGACGCGTGCTGACGCTGAGGTGCGCGGCCAGTCCGGCGAGGGAGTAGTCACCGGCGGGCTCCGCCGTGACCAGGTCGACCACCCTGCGCAGGGCGGGGGACCGGGGCGGCGGCCCTTGCAGGGGAGCGGAGAACTGTGACTGACCGCCCTCCCGGTGCAGGTAGACCACCAGAGCGCGGGCCACCAACCGGCTGATGTCGGGGCCGTGATCCTCCTCGACGAGGGCCAGCGCGAGGTCGATACCCGCGGTGACACCCACGGAGGTGTACACAGTGCCGTCACGTACGTAGATGGCGTCGGGTTCGACACGGGTCTTGGGGTACCGGGCGGCGAGTTCGCCCGCGATCTTCCAGTTTCAGTTGGCCACTGAGCCCTTTCCAACTTCGCGTCGAGGTCCCCGACACTTTGCAAGTGAGCAATTCGTGTGATCCCGGCCGCTGTCCCGCCGAGGGAGTCCCGTAGATTCCTGGCGATGGGCCTGTCCAGGGTTCTCGGAATGGGGTGGTCGTCCATGACCGTGGAGTCGATACCGGTAGAGGCCGCGCCGAGAGCGCTGGTGTGGCAAGGCGACGAACTGGTCTCCGGATGCGGTCGGCGCTGGGGTCGCGACGGGGTGGAACGGAAGGTGGACTTCGCGTGGAGCTTTCCGTTTGACGCCGGGGTCACCTCGGTCTCAGGGCCGTACTCCGCCGTGTACCAGGAACGCGGCGTCGAGGGGGTGTTGCTCGAACGAGCACGCGTCGTGCGGGAGCTGAACCGCAGCGACTACCAGGCGGAGAACTACGACTACCCGCTCGCCCTGGGCGCATTGGGTGACGGGCGCGAGGTCGTCGTGCACTGCCCCGACGAGTACAACGTGCTTGAGATCGATGATGCGGCGAGCGGCGAGCGGCTGACCGTCGGCAGCCGTGAGCCGAGGGACGTCTTCCACTCCAGGCTCAGCCTGAGTCCGGACGGCCGGTACCTGCTCGCGGTCGGATGGTTCTGGCATCCCTTCGGGGTCGCCATGGTCTACGACACGGCGCTCGCGCTCGCCGACCCCGCAACTCTGGACGGCGAGGGTCTGCTGCCTGCGGCGGCGGTCATGAACGGCGAGGTGACAGCGGGCTGCTGGCTCGACGGCGATCGGCTGGTGCTGGCGACAGGGGGCGAAGCAGCGAGCGGCGAAGAGGACTCCACGCTTCCGGCTCGCCACCTCGGTGTGTGGTCGGTGTCCGAGAGACGGTGGCTCCACCGCAACCCGATCGCCGATGCCGAGCCGGGTGTCCTGCTCCTGCCCCGCGGCGATCACGTGATCTCTCTCCTCGGCCACCCAAGACTGCTCGACACCGCTACCGGGCGCCTCGTCGCGGAATGGCCCGAGGTCGGCGTACCGGCCAAGACCACATGCTTCGGCGTCACCCACGTCCCCTCTCCCGTGGCCGCCCTCCACCCCGACGGCACCCGGCTGGCCATCGCGCAGACAGACAGCATCGCCTTCATCACGCTCCCGTGATCCAGCTCGCTGCATGAAGCGTGATCGCGCCCACCCGAACCCGCCGGAGGCCCCGGTGGCCGCGGGAACCGGCGGGGGAGGAGCGAGGGCTCACGCCGTGCGGGCCGCCTCCGTGAGGGCCTGGTCCAGGATCTCCAGGCCGAGGGTCAGTTCCTCCTCGGTGGCGGTCAGGGGCGGGGCGATGCGCAGGGTGCCGCCCATGCCCGGCAGCTGCACGATGTTCATGTGCAGGCCCAGTTCGAGGCAGCGGCCGGTGACACGCGCACCCAGAGCGTCCCCGGCCGATGTGTCGGTGTCGCCCGTGGCGAACTCGACGCCGAGGAGCAGACCCCTGCCGCGTACGTCGCCGATCACCGGGTGGCGTGCGGCGAGTTCGTCGAGTCCTTTGCGCAGGAACTCCCCGCGGCTACGGGCCTGTTCGTCGAGGTGGTCGGTTTCGAGAACGTCGAGGACCGTGTTGCCGACCGCCGCGACGAGCGGGTCGGAGACATGGGTGGTGAAGAACAGGAAGCCGCGTTCGTGGGCCCGCTCCTCGATCTCCGCGCTGGTGATCACCGCGGCGAGCGGGAGCCCCGCGCCGAGTGTCTTGGACAGGGTGAGGATGTCGGGGACGACCCCGTCGCGTTCGAAGGCGTACCAGGTGCCCGTGCGGCACAGGCCGGTCTGCGCCTCGTCGAGGATCAGCAGCATCCCGCGTTCCCGGCACTTGTGGCGCAGGGCGGCGAAGTAGCCGGCGGGCGGCTCTATCACCCCGCCGGAGCTGAGGATCGGCTCGACCAGGCACGCGGCCAGGCTGCCGGTGGACTGGGCGTCGATGAGGTCGAAGGCGAGGTCCAGCTGGCGCTGCCAGTCGAGGGTCCCGTCGGGGTGAGTGATGTCGGGGCGGTGGGAGTGGGGCACGGGGATGGCGAAGTTGCCCGGCGCGCCCGGTCCGTAGCCTTTGCGTCCCGCGCTGTAGGTCGCCGACGCGGCGGCCTGGGTCATGCCGTGCCAGGACCGGGCGAACGACACGATCTCGTGGCGGCCGGTCACGAGTTTCGCCATCCGTACCGCTGCCTCGTTCGACTCCGCGCCCGTGGTGAGCAGCAGTACCTTGTCGAGCGGGTCGGGCAGCGTGCCGGCCAGCCGCCGCGCGAGGTCGATGACGGGGCGGCTGAGCATGCCGCTGAAGAGGTGGTCGAGGCCGGCGATCTGCCGCTGGACGCACTCCACGATGCGTGGATGACTGTGCCCCAGGATCGCGCTCATCTGGCCGGAGGTGAAGTCGAGGATCCGGCGGCCACCGGCGGCGTACACGAAGCTGCCGCTCGCGCGCTCGATGATCTCGGGGGTGAAGGCGACGCCGTAGCGCAGCAGATGGCGCCGTGCGTCGTGCCAGAACTGTGCGTCGCGGTCCGTGCCGGTCGTGTCGTCTGCCATGACGTCGACGGTAGGGACAGGTAGAGGTTCGCGTCCATCACACGATGTCGGCTTTCCTGTGCGGAAGAACCGTACAAGAATCCCCTGGATGATGAACCCGTGGAGGCTGAGGCTGCTCAGCCGGCTGGACACGCTCGGTACGGTGCGCGCGGTGGCGCAGGCCGGCCATCTCAGCCCGTCGAGCGTCTCCCAGCAACTCGCCGTTCTGGAGGCCGAGACCGGCACCAAGCTGCTGGAACGCACGGGGCGGCGGGTACGGCTGACGTCCGCCGGGCTGATCCTCGCTCAGCGGGCCCGCGCGATCCTCGACCACATGGACAGCGTCGAGAGCGAGTTGCGCGGTTTCGGTGAGGAGCCTTCGGGGCTGGTGCGGCTGGGAGCCTTCCAGAGCGCCATCCACACGCTGGCCGTCCCGGCGGTGACTCGGCTCGCGGCCGTCCACCCGCACCTGGACGTCGAGATCCTCGAACTGGAACCGCACGCGAGCATGCCCGCCCTGCGCATGGCCGACGCGGACATCGTCATCACCACGACCGACTTCGACGAACTTCCGCTGGGCCCGGACCTCGGACTGGTGCCGCTGGCCGAGGACCCGGTGCTGCTGGTCCTGCCTCCCGGCCACTCCGCCGGACGCGGCCCCGCCGACCTGGCCGCCTTCGCGCACGAGGCCTGGTCCTTCGACATGCCCCAGTCCTACATGGCCAACCTCGCCCGGCGGCTGTGCCGGCAGGCCCGCTTCGAACCACGGGTCGTGTGCCGTTTCAGCAACTACATGATGGCGCTGCAGCATGTCGAGGCCGGACTGTCGATCTCCCTTCTCCCGGCCCTCGCTGTCGCCCACAGCCGCTACGACGTGACCACGCGCGGACTCGCCACCCCGGTCACCCGCACCATCACCGCCGCCGTCCGTCGCGGTACCCCCACCCGCGCGGCCGTCCGCGTCGTCCTCGACGCCCTGCGTCACGATCCGACGCGTCCGCCCCTCACTCCGCCCACCGAGCGGGGTACCGCGATGCCGCCGAGCGGTACGGCGTGACGGCTCGCCACGTACCCTCGGCCCGCTTTCTGTGGAGTCCTCGACGAACGGCACACCTTGTGGGACCACCACAACAGCTGCCCAGGGCAAGGCGGTTGTGACGGTGGACGCGGCCGAGGTCGTAGCGTGGGTTCATGTCCGAACGCACCACACACTCCACCTCGCAGCGTACGTCCAGCGGGACATGGCTCGCCGGTACGGCGCGTATCGCAGGTCGACACGCGGCCGCACCGTTGAGCAGGAAGGCCTCCCTCCACTGTGGGACGCTCGCTCAACTCCCCTCCGCTGCGGCCCTGTACGACTTCTCAGAGGGCCCCGACGCACAGGTGGCGCTCGACATGCGCCCCGTTGGACTGGATGCGCTGATGCGATACGAAGCGCGGGAACCCGCGGCTGAGAAGTACCGGTACGTGTGCGGCCCGATCCCGGTGGACGCAATGGACGCAATGGACGCAATGGACGCGGTGGTCGAGAGGGAGCCGTGGTGGTGACGGGCCGTCGCTGGGCATGGCGGTGGGCCGTGGCGGTATGGCTGATCCTCGTGGCAGCCGCAGGCGGCCTGACCTTGTGGTTGCAGGACTCGCAGGACTCGGCGGAGCCGCAGCGACACGGGAGGGAAGAGCCCGTCCCGACACCGTCGCTCCCCGAGGGATGGCGGTCGGCGTGCGCGGACGCTACGCCGGATGAGAACGGCCGGACGCTCTGTTTCTTCAGGACTCGCTAGGGATGGGCGATCGGCGAGTGAGGTGAGGTCGGCCAGGTCGGCTCCGGTGGACGCGAGCAACAGGTCTGACTTGCCGTCGTACGGTCATCTCATTGACGGCGGCGCGATGGCGGCGTTCAGGTCGTGGTCCAGTGGGGTGCGCGAGCGCTACCTCACCGGCACCCTCTGAGCCGTCGGTGTCACGCGACGGGAACGGTGAGAGGTTCGAGGAGTGTGCGATCGCCGTCGAAGCCGTGTTCCAGGGCGGCGGCGACGTCCTCGTGCGGGGTGCCCATGCGGACTGCGCTGATCCGGTCCAGATGCTGATACTGCTGGTCGCTGAGTTCGACCTGGAGCGAGCGCAGGTAGTCCTCCCACTGCGTCAGGGTGCGCGGGCCGACGACCGGGATCAGGGCGGTGTGGGCCTGTGCGGCCCGGCGGCGGAGCCAGGCCAGGGCGACCTGGACGGGGCTTGCGTCGTTCTCGTCGGCTATGGCGAGTACGGCGTCCACGACGGCGGTGCGCTGTACGGTGCCCTCGACGGTGTCGCCGCGAGCGCTCAACCGGCCCTGTCCGCCCTGTCGGTACTTGCCGGTGAGCAGCCCTCCGGCGAGCGGGGAGTAGAGGAACGCGCCCAAGCCGTGTGCCTGCGCCATCGGCAGCAGTTCCCGGTCGGCGGAGCGTTCGGCCAGGCTGTACTCGGTCTGGATACCGACCAGTGGAGCCAGGCCGTGCAGGTCCGCCCGCACCGCCGCGCCGGCGACCCGCCAGGCGGGGAAGTTGGACAGGGCGCCGTGGAGGATCTTGCCGGAGCGGATCAGGTCGTCGAACCCGGCCAGGATCTCCTCGATCGGGGTGGTTCCGTCGGGGAAGTGCGGCATGAAGACATCCACGTAGTCGGTGTCGAGGCGACGGAGGCTCGCCTCCAGGGCGCGGACCATGGTCTTGCGGCTGTTGCCGGTGGTGCCGGGCCGGGGATGTTGCCGCCGCGTTCCGCTGTACTTGGTGATGACGACGAAGTCGTCGCGCCGGTCGCCGAGCAGCCCGCCCAGCACGGTTTCGGCCTGTCCGTCCTGGTAGAGGTTGGAGGTGTCGAACGTGGTGCCGCCGGCGGCGACGAAGGCCTCGAAGATCTGGCGAGAGCCCTCGGGGCCTGCGCCGGTGTCCGACATGCCGAAATTGGCTGTCCCGAGCGCGTACTCCGACACGCGCAGTCCGGTCAGTCGGCCGAAGGTCCGGTAACGCATGGCAGCTCCTGGGATGTGGTGGTGCGGTAGGCTCGCCCACCGTAACAAAGAAAAACGAGGGGTCACTCTTTTTTATGCCGAAGGTAAGCCAGGAACACATGGACGCCCGCCGTCGGCAGATCGTGGACGCCGCGCGGGCCCGGTTCGCCAGTCACGGCTTCGCCCGCACGTCCATGGCCGACATCGTCACCGAGTCCGGGCTCTCCAACGGGGCCATCTACCGGCACTTCACCAGCAAGGACGAGATCGTCGTCGCAGTCTGCGAACAGGGAAGTGAGGTACTGCCGAAGGCGCTCACCGTCGAGGCTGTCGCGGGCTTCCTCGAACACGTACGTGTCCGTGCGCGTGAGACGGGTCACGCCAGGCTGGTAGCCCAGATCTACGCCGAAGCATCGGTGTCGCCGCAGCTGGCGGCCGTGGTGGGACAGCAGCTTGCCGCCATGAGGGCCGCCGTGGCCGAACTGGTCCCCGATCGGCGGAGACGGCACGCCGAGCAGATTGCCGAAGGGTTCACGGCCGTCTGCATCAGCTACAGCCAGCAACTGGCCATCCGCGGCGACCTGGACCCCGCGCCCTTCACCGCAGCATTGATGTCGATCGTCAACGGACAGCCAGGAGCCGACCGGGCACATCCCGCGCGGAGCAAGTCCGGTTCGGAGTAAGGCCTGTTTGGAGTGCGTCCAAGGCCCGCGAGCGGGACGGTGGGGGAGGAGACGCCTCGCTTGCCTGAGGCGTCCGCGCACGGGGACGACCTGCGCACGACGGCCTACCGACAGCCGGTACCACGTTTCGGGTGTCCTCGTCGAAGCCGTGGGAGGAAGCACGGCGGGTCGAAGGGCTCGGCGTGAGCCGGTGACTGACTTCTCAAGATGAGTGCCGCGCCATGAGGTACACGTCTGAACGCAGACACCGACGCAGGCGCAGGCGCCGACCGTCAGGGCCAGGGCCCTCGGACGGGCGGCCGGGTGGTGACATTCCCACCGAGATCTCTCGACGCCTCACCGCTTGTCGTGCACGCGGTCGTTGGGGCGTTCTTCTGGATCAGCCCCAGTCCATGGCGCCCGGCAAGGTGTCTCGCGGCGGTGCCGCACGATCCGAGCGCATTCGTACAGGGGTCGTACTCCGCCTTGCGACCCACCTAACCGGACACCGCGGCCCTGTCCGACACGATCCCGAGGAAGCGTGACGTCCTAAGCCAGCAGAGCACCGAGGAGCAGCCCGCCGATCAGGCCGACAGCGCTGACCACGAGGGCGGGCACGGCGAGTCGCTCATGCCGGACGGTCTTGGCAATGATGGCCAGTATCAGGCCGATCACACCGAAGACGATCGGAAAGAAGAGCAACGAGATCACACCCAGCACCATCGCGATGATGCTCAGCACGTTGCCGGTCGCCGTGCCCTGCGGTGCACCGTGGGGCTGCTGCCCGGTCGGTCGGTCGCCATACTGCGTGGTCATCTGTCTCTCCTTCGAGTGATCGCACTCAGACTCGATCCCCACATGGATCAGCCACGGTACGGTTGCCCGCGATTCCCGTAGAAACACCGGTACTTGACGTCGCGGTCACCATGACCACCAGGGAAGCCCCATGGTCATCGGTACTGTGTATCGGCCCCGGGCAGCCCAAATTCGTGCGGTTCGTAAGGCACCGCTTGCGGGGCCGACGCCTCAGACGAGTGGTTGGGCCGGACACAGGCAGATGTCCGTGGCTGGGGCGGAGATCTGCGGTGCAAGTCCCCATGCCAGGCTGACTAGAGTCCCAGTCATGAGTGATCGCCCTGGAACTCGGACCGTGTCACCGGTGCTGCTCGGCGTGGATGACGGCGGCTGGTCGCCTGTCACCGCGGGCGAGTCGGGAGCGGCTGTCTTTCGCAGCGCGGACGGCACTCGGTATGCCAAGTGCGTGCCTGCCGCGGATGCAGCCGAACTGGAAGCCGAGCGTGATCGGGGCACATGGCTGAGCGAGCAGGGTGTACCCGGTCCACGAGTGCTCGACTGGCGGTCCGGTGACGACGGCGTCTGTCTGGTGACGAGTGCTGTCTCCGGCGTGCCCGCTGATCAGGTGCCCGCTGAGGAACTGCGGGTCGCCTGGGAACGTATCGCGGACGCGGTCCGCCGACTGCACGAGACGCCTGTGTCCCAGTGCCCTTTTCGCTGGGGTGTGGACGCCATGGTCACCGTGGCGCGCGACGTCGTGGCGCGTGACGCCGTAAATCCCGAGTTCCTCCCTGCCGACCAGCGGCAGACGCCCGCCACGGAGCTGCTGGACCGCCTCACCCGGCAGGTCGCACGCCGACGGGAGCAGGAAGCCGTCGACATGGTCGTCTGCCACGGGGACCTGTGCCTGCCCAACATCATCCTCGATCCGCAGACCCTGGACGTGTCGGGCTTCATCGACTTGGGCCGCCTCGGACTGGCCGACCGTTACGCCGACCTGTCGCTGCTGCTCGCCAACGCGCGAGAAACGTGGACGGACGAGGAGCAGGCTCGGGATGCGGACATGGCCTTCGCCGAGAGGTACGGCATCACCCTCGACCACGACCGCCGGCGGTTCTACCTCCACCTCGACCCGCTCACCTGGGGCTGATTGCCACCACCCGCAGCCTGTCCGTCGGCTCCGGCGCCGAGGGCGTTGCCTCCCCCGTCGGACAGGGCGGCGGCGACCCGATCAAGCTCACCGGCTCCGTCGTCCCGTACACGGGTCGATGCCAAGACCACCGACGGCGACGCCGACACGCGGTTCGAGAACGTCATCACCGGGTCACCGGGTCACCGGGTCACTGGGGACGACCCCGACCCCGCCGGACTCGAACTCCCTCTCTGGCTTCCAGACGGCCGTGTCCGGCTGTGCGGCGGCTCGGGCCGCCCCGCGGTGTCAGCCCGCCACGCCGTCGAGCAGGCGGCTGTACCGCAGCCGCAGCGCCCGCTCGGTACTGGCCGCCAGGGTGACCAGGGTCAGGGCGACGTTGCACCAGGCCGGTGGATGGAACGGCGCGGTGAAGGCTCCGACGCGCGCGGCCACCGCGGGTACCTCGGCGACCTGTTCGGCGAGCTGCGTGCCCAGCATGACCAGGGCGACGACGAGCACCGTCAGTGAGACGGTGCCGATCCAGCGGCTCAGTGCCGGATGCGCGCGGTCGAGGTGGGCACGGCGTCCCTCGGCGGAGTCGCGGTCCGGGACGAGTAGATGTGCGGTGCCCCCGGCCGTGACGTAGTGACAGCGCCGCAGCCCGAAGTTGCTCAGCCGTACCTCGACGGTGCCGCCGGGGACCGGGAAGGCGGCGGGAAGCATCGACCGTGCGTGGTGCCTGCCGTCGAGGTACAGGTCGGCCCCGGCCTTCGAGGACGTCTGGTCCTGACCGCGTCTGACGTCCACGGCGTAGACCGCCTTCCCGCCGTCACCGCCGGGCAGCGGCAGGTAGAAGAGGGAGCGGTAGGGCAGCTGCCACCAGCGGAACCGCTTCAGCGGCCGTCCGTCCCCGGGGGTGATCCGCCGGGCGGCCCGGCGGCTTCGCGTCTCCTTGAACATCTCCGGCGCCCCTCAGTCGCTCACTGTGCCGGGGTGCGCCGCGTCACCGGGCTGAGCCGCGCAGGCGAGGTCCCGTGCGGGGCGTTCACCGGTGGTCAGGAACGTCGTCGCGGCATCGTCGGCGCACGTGTTGCCGCCGTACGGGTAGACACCGTGGCCGCCCTGGTCGACCGTCACCATCGTGGCCCGCCCGCCGAAGGCCCGCCGCAGCTCGCGGGCGCCGGCCAGTGGCGTGCCCGGGTCGCGCTCGTTCTGCATCATCAGCACGTTCGAGGGACCCCGGCCGGTGATGCGCACCGGCGGTTCGGTCCGCCCCCGCGGCCAGAACGCGCAGGGGTTGATGCTTGCCGTGGAGCCGCCCAGCATCGGGTACTTCAGCCGGTCGACGGCGACATTGCGCTGGTACTCCCGGACCGTTCCCGGCCAGCGCGAGTCACCGCAGACCACGGCGAAACGGGAGGCCAGGAGATTCTCCAGGTCGGCGGGCGGCTCCGGGAGCGGCAGTTTCCCGCCCGTGTCCACCGCCTGCCAGAACTCGGCGAGCAGGGGCATGGAGCTGTCGGCGTACAACTGCTCGAAGGTGAACGCGCGGAACGCGGTCCCGTTGACGCCCTGGACCGGCTTCGCGTCCAGCCGGGACGCGAGCTCGTAGAACGTGGCGGTGACCTGCTTCGGCGTGGAACCCAGACCGTACTCGGGGTGTCCGGCGGCGAACGCGGCGAAGTCGGGGAAGCGGTCCTCCAGCCCCCGGGCGAACGACCGCATGGCCGTGACGTCGTAGCCGCCGGGACCCAGGTTGCTGTCGAGCACGATCCGGTCGCCCCGCCGCGGGAACAACGTCGTGTAGACCGCGCCGAGGTAACTGCCGTAGGAGGCGCCGAGATACGACAGTTTCGGCTCGCCCAGTGCGATGCGAAGGCGGTCCATGTCGCGTGCGGTGTTGGCGGTGGTGGTGTGCGGCAGCATCCACGCCGTCCGTGAGTTCCCGCACTGCCCGGCGATCTTTCGCGCGTACCCCGCTTCCCGCGCCACGTCGGCCGCGGTGTGCGCGTACGGCGGGAAGTTGCCGCGCCACTGCTGGTCCTTCGTCAGGTCGCAGGTCACCGGAGTGCTACGGCCCACCCCGCGTGGGTCGAAGCCGATGATGTCGTAGGAGTCGAGCACCTCCTGCGGCAGCCCCGACGCGGCGAGGACGGCCGGGTAGATCAGGCCGGAACCGCCTGGGCCGCCCGGGTTGGTCAGCAGGATGCCGCGTCGCTGCGACGGCTTCTCGCTCGCCAGCCGGGAGACGGCGACATCGATCTGCCGGCCGTCCGGATGGCGGTGGTCCAGCGGGACTTCGAGCGTCGAGCACTCCAGACGGGGCGCGGAGGCTCCCTGGGGGCACGGGCCCCACCGCAGGGCGCCGGACGATGGTGTCGTCGCGGATGCTGAAGATGTCGGTGCGGACGCCGACGCCGGAAATGCGGTCACCGCCAACGCTGCGGCGGTGAGGGCGAGGGACAGACTTCTGCGCATGAGGTGTCCTCCTGTGGGGGTTCTACCGGCACGCCGACGAGTCTGTTGATCAGGAACGGCCGGCACATCGGCCCGACGGACCGACCCGGCCTGGACCGGGGGAGAGGAGCCGGTTAGACCTGGGTCGTAGGCGCATCGGCCCTGGGCGTGATCCGCGGGTCGCCCGATGTGGCGACAATGGCCTGGTGAACACGGACGTGATGCCGCGGCTCGGGGTGTGGCAGCAGGCCTGGCGGCTGATGGTGGCCGCGGTCGTGAGCGTGCCGATCTGGCTGACGACCCTCGCGCTGATGCGGAAGCAGCCCGGCGGCCCGGACACCTGGATCCTCTTCGGTGATCCGCTGGTCGCCCTGGGCTGCCTGACGGTGCTCCTGTGGCGGCGGCGGTGGCCCCTCACGGTGGCCCTGGCGGTCACGGTCGCCTCGACCGCTTCGGCCCTCGCCACCGGCGCGGCCCTGCTTGCACTGTGCTCGGTCGCCACCCGCCGCCGTCCGGTGGAGATCGGGGCCGTCGTCCTGGCCTACGTCATCGCGTCGCAGATCGCCGTCGGGATGTTCCCGATGCAGGGCTCGGCCGACGTGCAGTGGTGGGTCCAGGTCGTGGTGCCGGCGCTGACAGCGGGGATCGCGGTGGCCGCGGGCATGGCCGTCGGGGCGCGGCGGGTCGAGGTGCGGTCCCTGCGGGAGCGGGCGGAGAGCGCGGAGCGGGAGCAGAGCGCGCGGGCGGCACAGGCACGGGCCATGGAGCGCAACCGGATCGCCCGCGAGATGCACGACGTCCTCGCGCACCGCATCTCTCTGGTCGCCATGCAGGCCGGGGTGCTCGACCACCGCCGCGACCTCTCGGCCGACGAGAACCGTCTCTTGGTCCGTGGTATCGCCGAGGGCTCCCACCAGGCACTCGAAGAGCTGCGGGAGGTGCTCGGTGTCCTCCGCGCCGACCCCGGCCGCCCGGAACCGCCGCAGCCCTCACTCGACCGGATCCCCGACCTGGTGGCAGACGCCCGCGCCTCGGGGCTCGATGTCCGGCTGACCGACACCGTGGCCGCGACTCCGCCCGGCGGCCTGGGACGGACCTGCTACCGGATCGTCCAGGAAGCGCTGACCAACGCCACCAAGCACGCCCCGGGCGCGGTCGTGGAGGTCACCCTCGACGGCACCGAGGGCGGCACCCTCGACATCGGCGTCCGCAACGGACCGGCCCCCCTGCACACCACACGGCCACCCGCTTCCGGCTTCGGCCTGTTGGGAGTCGGCGAGCGGATCACCCTGGTCGGCGGCGAACTCGACCACCGTTCCACGCCCGATGGCGGGTACGTTCTCACCGCACGACTGCCCTGGCCGGACGGCCCCGCCCACAGTCACGAAAAGAGCGCATGAGCCACGACAGGAGCACATCGCCGGAGAGCAGACACGATCCCGTGCGGGTCGTCATCGTCGATGACGAGGAGCTGGTGCGTATGGCCCTGCGGCTCGTCATCGACGGCGAACCGGACCTGACCGTCGTTGCGGAGGCGGCCGACGGGAACGCCGCGCTCGCCGTGGTGGACGAGCAGCGGCCCGACGTCGTGCTGATGGACGTACGGATGCCGGGCCGGGACGGTCTGGACACGACCCGGGAGCTGCTCACCCGGCCGGCGCCGCCCCGGGTGCTGATGCTGACCACCTTCGACTCCGACGACCTGGTGCTCGGGGCGTTGCGCGTCGGAGCGCTCGGCTTCGTCCTCAAGGACACCCCGCCCGCACGCATCCTCGACGCGGTGCGGACCGTCGCGGACGGCAAGCCGGTGCTGTCCCCGGCGGCCACCGCACGGGTGATCGCCGCGGCCACCGGCCCGGACTCCGCGCACACCCGTGACCACTCCCGCGCTGCCGCGCGCGAACGGCTGTCGACGCTGACCGAACGGGAACGGGAGACCGCCCGGGGCGTCGCGGACGGACTGGGCAATGCGCAGATCGCCGAACGGCTGGGCATCACGGTTGCGACGGTCAAGGCCCACACCGGCAGCCTGTTCGCCAAGCTGGCGGTCGAGAACCGGGTGCAGATCGCGCTCCTGATCCGCGACGCGGAGGACTGAGCGGGGGAGTTCTTTCCAAGGTCGGGTTCTTTCCGAGGTCGGTCACGCGAAACTTGTCCGCGCGGAGACCGTCACGCGGGGGAGCGGGGGGTGTGCTGGTCGCGCCAGGCCCGGGGCGAGAGCCCGTATGCCTGTCTGAACACCTTGCTGAAGTGGGTCGCGTCCACGAAGCCCCACCTTCGTCCTATGGCCGCGATGGTCCGCAGCCGGCCGCCCGGGCCGGCCAACTCGCGCCTGCACTCCGCCAGACGGTGCGTGCGGATCCAGTCTCCGAGGCTGATGCCGGACCGGGAGAGCACGGCGTAGAGATGACGTACGGAGATGTCGTGTGCGGCGGCGATCCGTGCCGCCGACAGATCCGGCTCAGCCAGGTGCGCGCGGATGTACTGAGTGATCCGCAGGCTGAGTGTTGCCTCCAACGGATCCTTGGCAAGGCCGGAGTTGCCGTACTGGGTCGTCAGCACGGCCCGCAGGAGTTCGACGCTGGGTTCCACGGCGGCGTCCGCGTGCGCACCCTGGTGCAGCTCGTCGCTGCCGGCCAGTTGGGAGAAGTAGGTGGAGGCAAGACGCGCAATGGGGTTGTCGGGTCCCAGGGTGACTGAGCTGGTGTCTCGTAACAGCCGGTCGGGGAGCGCGAGTGCGGCGCGGGGGAAACGCAGGAAGTGGTGGTCGACTCCCTCGTCGAAGAGAAGTGTGTAGGGAGCGATCGATTCGTAGACGGCGAATTCCCCCGGTCCCAGCACGCACTCGCGTCCGTTCTGCGCCACCAGGCTGGTGCCCGTCACCTGAAGGCCGAGGAAGACGGCAGGCTCCTCGTCCTGCCGGGTCAGCTGTCGCGTACGACGGATCGTGACCGCGGTGGCCCGCGCCGAGAGGATCCTCAGGGGTCCGACGGTGCCGAGCCCTATACGGACGGAGAGGTCCTGAGGGGGCGGACGGTGATCGATGTCGACCGCCACCACGGATTCCCACACGGCGTGCCGGACCACTTCCTCCCGGTCGCGCGGCGGTATGAACGCGGTGTCCAGAACCGGGCTCATGAAGCAGACCCTCGTCCGCGTCGGTCATGCATCCGGCCTGGCCGTACCTCGGCCCGTTCCCCCACAAGCGCCCCCCGACACGGACAGTTCCCGGTTTCAGCTTGGCAGGATTCGATCTCGCCGTGCAACGGCTTCGACCGGCGTGTTCAGGCTTCCCTCGCCTGATGTGGCGTCAGCGTGGGGTGGTGCGCTACTGACACATTTCCTTGCACGGATGACAAAGTCCGAAGGTCACGGCGTCCCTAAGGTCCATGGTCGAGGCCGTCACCGAGACGACGTCAACGACCGGAAGGATTGCATCGTGCAACGAGTATCGACGACGCTCCGCATGCGCGTCGGAGCGGTGGGGGCTTTGGCTCTTCTCCTCGCCGCCGGCCTGACGGCCAGCCCGGTGATGACCGCGCCGGCCCACGCCGCCTACGGTCCGTGCAACACGACGGTGAAGCGCACCGACGGGTTGAACGGCTCCGGCAACCACTTCACGGTCCCCGCGCGCACCGGCAACGGTCTGAGCTGTTACATGCAATATCAGACGGGCAGCTCGAACGCCGTGACGGCGCTGCAGAGAGCCATCGTTTCCTGCTACCCCGGCACCTATGCCGCCAATCGGATCATCAACACCGGAGGGGCGGACGGGGTCTACGGAACCGGCACGGTGGATGCCGTCGAGTGGCTCCAGGCCAACCGCCTCGGCGTGACCGCCGACGGCGTCTACGGGCCGGCGACCCGTGGAGAGATGCGGTGGCCGCTGTATACCCCGGGCGGTACCTATATCGCCTGCCTCGACACCGGGTTCTAGCCGACGCGATGTGCCGATGCCGACCTCTGTACCTGAGGCCGGCGTCGCCCTCGGCCTTGCGGGCCAATACGGCCCGGCGGTGACCGGGCCCGGTCGGCAAGCGGCTCCGTTCGACCACGACGACGTGATCAAGCGAATCGCTGAGCGCCCCAGCCGTCAGCAGGCCGCTCATACGCGCCCCGATCACCACGGCCCGTGTCCTGGTGGCCATGGACCGATCATCGCCGGCCCCATCGGATCGCGCCGGCGCGGGCCGCGTACGAGCAACTCGCGACCGACATCGTGCGGAAACGTGCCGCCCGGGCGAGCCCCGTCACAGAGCCACGCGCCTGCTCAGCGAAATGGTCGACGCGATGATGCTCGCCCGGGCCGTGCGCCACGTCGAACCCGAGCCCTCCGACGAGTTCAGAAATCGGTGTTCAGGGGCCGGTGGAAACGGAGTTGTAGGGTTCGGGCATGACTTCGATCACCGGTGGCGGAAGCCCGGACGAACTCGTCGTGGCCTACTCCGTCCTGCTCTCAACGGCGAAGCCTGCTCAGGCTCGCAAGGCGGTGCGCGAGTTGACGGTGGTCGCCGACGACGGCGCCGCGCTGAAGCTGGCCGCCCGTTTCGCGCCGGTCGCGGACCTCGCCCTGGACACGCTGCTGCGGCTGTGGCCGACGGCCGCCGATCCGGACGGATTCGCCGAGGCGCTGCTGGCGCCGGCCTTTCACCGTGAAGGCCGTACGGAGCTGACCTTGAAGCGCGTGACCTCACTGTCGGGCTTGCGGCACCTCACCATGCTGCGCACGCTGACGGTGGACCGCTGCAAGGAGATAACCGACCTCACGGAACTCGGCGCGCTCACCGACCTGCGCCATCTAGACCTGAACGGCTGCGCGGGAGTCGAGGACCTGGCCCCTCTCAGCGGCCTTGCACAGCTCACCTGGCTGAGCCTGCACCGCTGCCGTCCGGTGTCCGACGTCAAGCCGCTGCTGTCCCTCAGCCAACTGCACCACCTCGACCTGAGCATCACCAGGGTCGCTTCCGTGACTGATTTCGCAGCTGCGTTTCCCCAGCTTCGGCACCTGAACCTGCGCGGCTGCCGGTCATTCAAATCCCCCGCGCAGCTCTCCGGCCTGACCCGTCTCACCCACCTCGATCTCGGCTGGACGGCCGTCCGCGACCTGACCGGTCTGACCAACGTGCCCGCGCTCGTCTCCCTGCGCCTGGCGAGCTGCAAGCAGCTTCGTGACCTGACCGGCATCGCCACGGCAACGGACCTCTCCGAACTGGTCATCGAGGATTGCCCTCGCTTCCAGTCCCTCACCGGTTTTGGCCACCACCCTCGGCTGACGAGGCTGGAGATCAAGGGCTGCCCGGAACTGGTCGACCTGCGCGGAGTCTCCGCGCTGACGAACCTGACGGAACTGCGGATCGTGGACAGCGAACGGTTCGCCTCCGTCGCGGGAGTCGGGTCCCTGCGTTCCCTGGAAAAGATCACCTTCGAAAACTGCCCCGCGCTGGCGGACTTCGAGCACCTGGCGGGCCTCGCCGCGGCGTTCAGGCTTCACCTGGACGGGCTGGGCCTGATCCGGGACCTCTCCCCGTTCGCGTCCCTCCCCGGTCTCCGCGGACTCAGTCTCGACAGATGTCCCGGGCTTCTGGACCTCACCGGCCTCGGCTCCCATCGCGCACTGGAGGAACTGTCCGTCAGCCGTACGGACAGCCTGAGCAGCCCGGGTGACCTGGGAGATCTGCCGACTTTGCGTGAACTGGAGTTCAGCGGTCTTCCGTTGCTCACCGACCTCGGGCACCTCGACGGCCTGACCGCCCTCACCGAGGTCAGTGTGCGGGACTGTCGTGCGCTCAAGGACATCAGCGGGCTGGCCGGCGTCCCGGTCACCCACCTCACACTCGACACGGTCACGAGCCTCGACTCGCTCGGCATCCTGGAGACCTGCCCCGACCTGCGCGTACTGAGCGTGGAACGGGTCCCGCGGCTGATCGACTTCCCTGCCCTCGGCTCCCTGACCCGGCTCTATCTGTCCCACCTGCCGTGGAGGGATCTTTCGCCCCTGGCCGGCCTCGCATCGCTCCAGTCCCTGCGCATGGGCTACTTGGACGAAGTGGCGGACATCAGTACGTTGGCCGATCTGCCCGACCTCGCCGAACTCTTCCTCGGTGGCCTGCATTCCCTCACCGAGTTCGGACCGTTGCTCGACATGAAGTCGTTGCGACGGCTCAACAAGTCCCTGCAGATGAACGCGCAGATACTGCAGGGCCGACGCGATCCAGTCCTGACCGAACTCGCGGCACGCGGGCTCGCGATCGACCAGCGCTGACCGTCGGAGTCCCGGCAACAGCTGACCAACCCCCGGCCACCTGTCCCCGACCCCACCGACGGAGGCCGTCGTTCGGCGTACATCTGCCGGTCGCCCGTTGTAGCAGTGCGTAGAGCGCACTGCGGCGGAGGCGGAAGCGGCGTTGCCGACCGCTTCCGCCTGCCCGTCTCAACGACGCGGCGTTCGACAGGCTTTCAATGCGCCGCCACAGCGTGACGTCCAGCGTCTCCCGGGCGCCCCTCACCCGGCACTGGACGACCAGCCCGTCCACCCGTGGCGGCTAACCTGTCGCGATGACGCTCTCGCGAGTACTGTCGATCGCCCTCCAGGACACCGGCCGACCTCCGCTGCGTCCACTGCCGCTCGAAGCAGCCGAACTGCTGCACAGTGTGGACGCTCCGCCGCGGCTGGTCGCGCATCTGCGAGCAGTCCACGACGTTGCGGGGCAGCTCCTCGAATGGATCGACACCCGCGATCTCGATCTGGGCATCAGCCCGCAGGCCGTTCTCTTCGGGGCGGCCACCCACGACATCGGCAAGACTTTGCACCCCGCCGAGTTGTCTGCCGCCGGCTCACAGCACGAAGAAGCCGGCCGTGAGCTGCTTTCGGCCCGAGGCGTCGATCCCGCCAGGGCACGCTTCGCAGCGACACACGCCGCTTGGACCACCGAAGGGGCCGGGATGGAAGACCGCCTGGTCAGCTTGGCCGACAAGATCTGGAAAAACCAGCGGGTCCCGGAACTTGAGGACCTTGTGGTCGCCGGACTCGCGGCGACGAGCGGAAGGCCGGTCTGGGAAGAGTTCCTCGAACTGGACAGTGTGCTCACCCGCATCGGTGACCAGGCCGATGAGCGCCTGGCCTTCCAGATGTCCCACCCGACAGCCAGGAGCGGGTCTCGACCGGACTCGACTTCGTGGACCTCGGCAGCGGTGACAACCGTCCCGGCCACCGAGACCTCCGAACCGGGCGAGACCTCCATGTCCTCCTTGGATCCGCACTCGACTGGGTCGTCCCCGGCACGACCGGCTGATCAGGAGCAGGCCAGGACCACACGGACAGACACCGGCGACGACTGACGCGGACTCGGCGTCTCCGCCGCGCAATATCCGGGCCGCCTTGCGGAGAAGGCCGCGCTCTTCGTTTCGCGCGGGTCACCAGGCGGTCAGCCGGCCGTCCCGGACACCGTGATGGCGGAGACGGGGCAGGCCCGGGCGGCCTCCCGGACCAGGGGGCCGCCGCCATCCTCCCGGCCGGGCAGAAGCGTGCTGAAGCCGTCGTCGTCCTGGGTGAAGACACCTGGGGCGGTCAGGGCGCACTGACCCGCACCGATGCAGACGTCGCGGTCGATCTCGATGTCATCAGACATGGAACGGCGCCCCTACCACGTCACGGGGAGTTCCAGCATCCCTTGGATCGTGTCGCCGGGTTTGAAGGGGATCTCGTCCGCGGGGGCAGCGAGGCGGAGAGTGGGCAGCCGGTCGAAGAGGGTGCGCAGGGCGATCTCCAGTTCGGCGCGGGCGAGATTCTGGCCGAGGCACTGGTGGATGCCGAAGCCGAACGCGACGTGATGGCGGGCGGGCCGGTGCCAGTCCAGGGTGTCCGGGTCGGCGTAGACGTCCTCGTCGCGGTTGATGACCGAGGTGGAGAAGACGACGCCGTCGCCCGCCCTGATGGTCGTCCCGGCCACCTGGATGTCCTCCAGCGCCATCCGCAGCAGCCCGTCGGCGATCGACAGCATCCGCATGAGTTCCCCGACCGCGTCCGGAATCAACGCGGGATCGGTGCGCAACTCCGCCAGCCGGTCCGGGTGTTGGAGGAGAGTGTAGGTGCCGAGTGAGATCATGTTGGCGGTCGTCTCGTGGCCGGCGACCAGCAGGATGATCGCCAGGGCGATCAGTTCCTCACGGTTCAGCTCCCCGTCCCGCAGCTGTCGTTGCACGAGTTCGTCGAGCATGCCGTCGCCCGGCTCAGGCTGATTGCGTTTGCGGTCGATCAACTCATCGAAGTATTCCTCCAGTTGATCTCGGGCGTCCATGACGTCCTCGGTCTTCGGGCCGCGCAGCAACCGCCTGGACTGTCCTTCGAAGAAGTCGTGGTCGGTGTACGGCACGCCGAGCAGGGCACAGATCACGGTCGAGGGGACCGGCAGCGCGAAAGCGCCTACCAGCTCGACGGGCGGCCCCTGGGCGGTCATCGCGTCGATGCGTTCGTCCACGATCCGCTGGATGCGCGGGCGCATCTCGCCGGCCCGCCGGAGCGTGAAACCGGGAACGGCCATGCGTCGCTGGACGCGATGCTCCGGGTCGTCGAAGCCCAGCAGGGCGGTCTTCCGGTTCTTGATCGCCGCGAACCGAGCCGTGGGCGCCGGGAAACCGTCGCGGGCGCGGTCGGAGGACAGGCGAGGATCGGCGAGCAGGGCGCGGGCGGTGTCTCGTCCGGTGACCAGCCAGGCCGGACGACCGTCGTAGAGGGTGACCCGGGACAGTGGGCGGGTCGCCCGCAGAGGGGCGTAGGCGGCGGGCGGGTGGTACGGGCAGGTCCGGTCCTGGGGGAAGGCGACAGGTTCCGCTTCTGTCATGGAAGACCTCGCAGACGAAGGGTGCGACGTACAGACCTTCATTAGATGCCTGGGGCATCTATAGGGCGACGACTTGTTCGGCCAGATTGTCGGCGGGCGCGATATGGCTGGAGGCCGTCGCCCCGGGACAGCCCGGTCTCGCCACGACCGAGCCGCCGGTCTGTGCGGGGGTGGTCCTGTGCCGACGGTAGGTCCGCTGTTGCTGCCGCTCTCATGGCCTGTCGTTGACTACCAGCTCGGCCGCCTTCCCCAGGCGGCGGAAGTAGGCGAAGGCCTCGGTGAAGGTCGTCGGGTATCCCAATTGAGCACAACGTCTGTCGAGTTCGGGCAGACAGTTCAGGAGGATGTCTCGGTGGCCCGGTCCTGCCGACCCACCATTGCCAAGGTAGGTCGAGATGCATCCGGCAATCGATGAGTCCAGGTGGACAAGGTCAGGTTTGTCAGCATGTGGTACTTCAGGGAACGGAATCTTGGCGTGCGCGGCCCAGAAGAGTTCGACCTCCCGGAACATCGCGTGATGCCCTTGAGGGCCGGGCCACCGCCGGCCGTGCACATGGAGGAGATCCGTCGCCGAGGGTATTCGTCGATTCTGACGTTTCTCCGTGCGGCGCCGGTCGGCGAAAGCCTCCAACTCGGTGAGCCACACGTTTCGGCTCAGCTCCAGCATGTCCAGGGCCCGCAGTAGGGCCGCTTCGTCGTGCCTGAGGCTGCCGGCCGTGCTCAGGTACGACCACGTCGCCTTGAATCCGAGTGGGCAATAGTGGCCGACAGCGCACCGCAGGGCGGTGTGGCGCCGCCCGTGGGGAAGGCTTCGGTCACGAACGCGTTCGGCACAACCGGCGAAGCTCATGAGGCGATCATCTCCTGAACGCGAACACCTGATGCTCTCGGCTGCCACCTGGGCCTTCAACAGGAGAAGCATCCGGATCGTCACCCCACACGGCCTCAGGTGCCTTCGAAACGTGTGCGGGCGCTCGTCGGCGGTACTTCGACACGACGTGCCGGAGCCGGCACTGGCGACGGGCGAAGCGCCACGACGGTGTGCTGCTCGCCGACGTGCCGCACGAGGACATGGGGGATACGCCGCGAAACCATGACCGTGGCCCGAACCCTTCCGGCCGACGGATGCCGTAGGCGTCGCCGCGTGACGGTCACCCGTCCAACGCGGTTCTCGTAGCCATCGGATACGGCTGCCTCTGCCCTGTCGCAGCGAAGGGTGTCCGCGTGTGCCGTCACACCTCGATCGCGGGGGCGTGGAGCGTGCTGAGGCAGCGAGACGCGAGCGATCTAGGCTGTCGCGGCAGGACGAGCGATACAGGCCGGCATCAGCCGACGGCGACACGGGGGCACGGCGACATGGGGGCACTGGGTGGGATGGGAGCTGGGAGCGGCCGGCCTCGCGGTCGGAATGCTGATAGCCGTGGTGACCGCGCCGGTCGGAGTGTCCGGGGCGGTGTTCCTGCTCCCGGTGCAGCTCAGCGTCTTCGCCGTGCCCAACCCGGCCGTCACGCCTACCAACCTCCTCTACAACGTAGTCGCGGGGCCAGGTGCCCTGCTGCGCTACCGGCGCGACGGCGTCCTGACCGGGCCACTCGTACGCCACCTCGTGCTGGGCACCCTGCCCGGCGTAGTCCTCGGGGCAGTCATCCGCGTATTCGCCCTTCCCGGCCCGGGCGTCTTCCGCCTCCTGGTCGCTGCGTTGATGCTGCCGCTCGGCATCTGGCTCATCGCCCGGACTCTGCGATCTGTGCCTGCGGAGATTCGACGTTCCGGGCCTTCGCCCCGCACGGTCACCGCCCTGGCGCTCGCGGTCGGTGTGGTGGGCGGCATCTACGGCATCGGTGGCGGCTCGATCCTCGGCCCCGTCCTCGTCGGGCGCGGCGTTCCCGTGGCCAAGGTCGCCCCGGCCGCGCTCGCTTCCACCTTCGCCACCTCTGTGGTCGGCGCCTCGACCTACGCCCTGCTGTCCCTGGCCGGCAGCGGCAGCGTCGCACCCGATTGGTTCCTCGGCCTGGTCTGCGGCCTGGGAGGTCTCATCGGCGGCTACGTCGGCGCCCGCCTCCAGCCGCGCCTGCCCGAGATGTACCTACGCCTCCTGCTCGGCATCCTGGCCGCCGCGCTCGGCACGCTCTACGCGGTCAACTCACTGCGCTGACCTGCTCGATCGACCTCCCCGGCGCCGCACCCGTCTGTCGGCCTCCACAGTGCGGTGCGGACTCCTGTACCCCCGCAGATGCCGGGGGTCCCGAAGCCCGCGGTCGAGAATGCGGCGGTGCCACCGCGTACACGCACGCCGTCAGCCTGGGTGGGGGGGGGTACTCCTTCGCCACGTCCTCCGGCACAGACCGCAACGGCCCTTTGGAAGGCCGGCATTCGTTCCTTCATCTCATGTGCCTCACGCGCCGGATCGGGCACGGTAGGTCCCCGGCGTCTGTCCCATGGTGCGGTTGAACGTGTCGATGAAGGCGCTGGTCGTCGCCCAGCCGCATCGCCGTCCCGTCTCGCTGACGTTGGCGCCCTCCGCCAACAGCACCATGGCGTGGAAGACCCGCACATTGGTCCTCCACTGCGGATACGTCATGCCCAGCTCGGTCCTGAACAGCCGGGCCAGGGTGCGCTCGCTCACCCCGATACGCTTCGCCAACCAGACTGCGGTGCGCGGGTGTTGCAGATCGTCGGCCACCAGCGCACAGGCCTGCTTCAGGAGAGGGCTCCCGGGCACGGGCAGCGTCAACGGCTCGATGAGCGCGCGCCGCAACCGGTCCCGCAGGACGGCACGGAGGCGGTTCGCCTCCGGTATCGGGAGGGACGGTTCACTGCACGCGATGATCAGTTCGCGGACCAGGGCGTCGACGGCCACGACGACCGGCGTCACGGAGTCGAGCAGAACGTCGTGGACGGGGAATCCGAGGGTGTGCACGGAACTGTGTCCGTGCACCCGGTGCTGGTGCCAGGTCCCCGCCGGGATCCACATACCGCGGGCACTGGACGCCACCCAGGACGCCTCGCCCGTCTGGACCGCCAGGACACCGGCGCTGACGTACAGGAGCTGGTGATAGCCGTGCTGATGACGCCCGATGACCTCACCCGCGAGATGTGCGTGGGTGGAGTCCCTGGGCTCCCTGTCCGTCCCTGCTGCCTGACCGTTTTCCGACATATGACGGCAGAATAACGGAAGCGGCACACTGCACGGCCCTGCGAGCGTGACGACCATGCCCACGACGCCGCAGATCCCGCCCTCCGACCACCGACCTTCCGTCGCCCCTCACCCTTTGAAATCACGGATCACCTCCGGTCTGCGTGGCGCCGCGCTCGACACCCGCCCACTGGCGCATCCCGTCTTCCGACGCCTGCTGATCGGGCAGAGCGCGGCGTACATCGGGACCATGGTCACGGGAGTCACCATCCCCGTGCAGGTCTACGCGCTGTCGCGGTCGTCCCTGTCCGTGGGCCTGACAGGACTGGCCGGACTCGTGCCGCTCGTGGTCTTCGGGCTGTACGGAGGCGTCGTCGCCGACCGGTTCGACCGCCGCGTGCTGTACCTGGCGTCGGCGCTCGTCACATGGGCGACGACGCTGGCGCTGCTGTTCCAGGCCGTCGCGGCGGTGCGATCGGTACCGCTGATCCTGGTTCTCGTGGCCGTCCAGGCCGGTGCGTTCGCCATGTCGTCCGCGGCCCGGGGCGCGATCATCCCCCGGGTCGTCCCCACCCACCTGGTGCCCGCCGCGAACACCTTGTACTTCACCGCGGGCAACGTCGGGCAGATCGCCGGACCGCTGGTGGCCGGCGCCCTGATCGCCCTGCCGAACGGCTACTGCTGGGCCTACGGTGCCGACGCTCTGCTGTTCTCCCTCCTGCTGTACTCAGCCTTCCGCCTCCCTCCGGTCAAGCCGACCGGTACGCGGATCCGCGCCGGCGGACTGCGTCCGGTCCTGGACGGGCTGCGCTTCATCGCGGCCGCCCCCGTGCTGTGGATGTCCTTCGCGGTCGACATCGCGGCCATGACACTGGCGATGCCGACCGCCCTCTTCCCGGAAGCCGCAGCGCTGCGGTTCCACGGAGGAGCGGGCCTGCTGTACTCGGCCATCGCGATCGGCTCGGTCGCAGCCGGACTCCTCAGCGGATGGATCGGCCGGGTACGCCGTCAGGGGCGGGCGCTGGCTCTCGCGGTGGCCGTCTGGTCGGCGGCCGTCGCGCTCGCGGGCATGGTCGACCATCTTTTGGCCGCCGTGGTCCTGCTGGCGGCGGCCGGGGCGGCGGACCTGGTCAGCGCGGTCTACCGCCAGACGATCCTGCAGACCTGCACTCCCGATGCCCTGCGCGGTCGTCTGCAGGGTGTCTTCACCGTCGTCGTCGCGGGCGGGCCCCGGCTCGGCGACCTGCGTGCCGGTGCAATGGCCTCGGCCACCGGTCTCGGCCTCGCATGGAGCGGCAGTTCGCTGCTGTGCCTCGTCGTCGTCCTCGGCGGAGCGCTGCTCGTCCGGCCGTTCTGGCACTACGACACCGCCTCCACGCAAGCCGACCACACGACTCGGCAGAGCTAGGGGGTCATGGCAAGGCCTGGCAGTTTCTCCAGGTCTACGAGGCGACACACCGTCCCCTCTCCCGCCCGGCGGACCGGCCCGGACCGTTGAGCGTGCAGCGGCTGGTCAACGAAACCGGTCGTGTCGTGGTGGCCCGGTCAGATGTGGTCCGTAGGGCGTTCCAGACGGGCCGACGGGGCTGTCGCCTGGGCGAGCAGGTGGAGCGCGGCCTGCGACGCGCAGCCGGGTTCGGCGACGGCGAGCACGATGTGCCGTTCCTCGTCCTGCGGAGGCCGCAGGCTCTGCTGCGTCACGGTGAGGCTGCCGACCAGCGGGTGGTGCATCTCGTACACGGCGGAGTCGCAGGGGCTGACACCGTGGTCGGCCCACATGGCGGCGAACTCCGGACTCATTATGGTCAACTCGCCGACGAGAGAGGTGAGCAGCGCGTCGTCGGGGTGCCGGCCGGCCGTCATACGAAGGTTCTCGACGACAGCCCTCGCCTTGCTCGGCCAGTCGGCGTAGAGGGCGCGGGTGTGGGGGTCGAGGAAGATCAGGCGGGCCAGGTTGGGGCGGTTGCCGGGATCCGCCGGGGCGGCCGGGTCGATGTGAGAGGCGAACAGTGCGTGCCCCATCCGGTTCCATGCGAGCACGTCGCTGCGCCGTCCGCTGACCAGCGCCGGAACGTCACCGAGGGCCTCCAGCAGGTTGAAGGTCGTCGCGTCGACGTGTTCGGCGGGCGGGTGGTGGACGACCGCACGTCGTTTCATGCTGCCCGCCAGGTCGTGGAGGTGACGCTGCTCGGCGTCGTCCAGGTGCAGCGCCCGGGCGATGGCGTCGAGGACCTCCGGTGAGGCGCCCACGGACTGGCCCTGCTCGAGACGCGTGTAGTACGAGGCACTCACGCCGGCCAGCAGTGCCAGTTCCTCACGTCGCAGGCCGGGTACGCGGCGGCGGTCGCCGTAGTCCGGCAGGCCGACGTCCTCGGGGTGGAGCCGAGCCCGCCGGATCTGCAGGAAGTTCCCGAGTTCTCGCTGTCCGCGCATGGGGTCCAGTATGCGAGCCCCGCCGAACGGCAGCCTGCCCCGGCCAGGGATAGGCACGGCCTGGTCTGGCTGGGCCGCCGCGATGCCGCTGACATGGGTTCAGCACCGTTCACCCCCGGCGACCCCGTCCCGGCCGCCCGTCGGCCGTGTCGGCAGTGGGCCTGAGCCCTGGGCGGCTCCCCGGCCCGGTCGGCCCTCAGCCCTTACCCGATCGGCCGTCCGCCGTCCGCCGTCCGTCCGATCCAGGAGCATTTCTTGCACAACACCACCCGCCGGACCGGCTCCGCCCCCGGGTCCGAGACGGCCGAGCACACGTTCACCAGAGCCTGGACCCGGTGCTCGGCCGCACGCGCCGCGACGCACTCCGCGACCACATGGCCACCGGCGTCGCCCTTCCCGCCGCGTCACCGACAGCAGCCGTCCCGCCGGACGGACCGACCCGATGAGACGACACACCCGATGAGGCAAGACACCTGATGAGACGACACAGTGGAGACCGGCCATGAACACCATTACCTTGGGGAACATCTCACTCACCCGCGTCTGGGAGTACTCCGGGCCCGTGGACATGACGCCCGAGACGTTCTTTCCGGAAAGCCCCGCGAAGGCATGGGAAGAGAACCGTGGAATGCTGGTTCCGGACTTCCTGGACGACGACACCCGGATCGTCAACTCGGCGATCCAGACCTGGCTGCTGCGCAGTGAGGGCAGGACCATCCTCGTCGACACCGGCGTGGGCAATCACAAGGAGCGCCCGTACGCGCCTGTGTGGAGCCGGATGGACACCGCTTTCCTCGACAACCTCGCCCGCGCCGGTGTCCGTCCCGAGGACGTGGACATCGTGATCAACACGCACCTGCACATCGATCACGTCGGCTGGAACACCTACCTCGACGGGCGTACTTGGGTCCCCACCTTTCCCAACGCCACCTACCTCATGCCGAAGGACGACTTCGACTTCTGGCACCCGGACAACGGCCACAGGACCGTACTCGGACGCGGCAACCAGAACGTGTTCGAGGACAGTGTCGCCCCGGTTCACCAGGCCGGCCAGACGCTGCTGTGGGAGGACAGCCACCAGATCGACGCCGGTCTGCGTCTGGACACCGCCCCGGGACACACCCCCGGATCCTGCGTACTCACCCTCACCTCCGGGTCGGACCGAGCGGTCCTCGTCGGCGACCTGCTGCACAGTCCTGTGCAGATCCTCGAACCGGACTCCAACAGTTGCTTCTGCGAGGACCCCGCGCAGGCGCGCGCCACCCGCCGCAAGGTGCTGGGCTGGGCGGCGGACAACAACGCCCTCGTCGTTCCCGCGCACCTGGGCGGCCACGGCGCCGCGGAAGTTGTGCGCGACGGCAGCAGGTTCGCCATCACAGGCTGGGCCGCCTTCGCCCCGTACACCGAGCAGGGCTGAGCCCTGCGGAGAGGCACATCAGTGAACGATCACACCGACCCTGTCGTGACCACGACGAGGGGATCCGTCCGCGGCCTGAGCCAGGGCGGCACCACGGCTTTCCTGAACATCCCCTACGCCGCTCCGCCCCGTGGCGCCGGCCGCTTCGCGGCGCCGCAACCGCACGAACCGTGGGACGGGGTCCGGGACGCCACGGCGCGGGGACCCAACGCGCCGCAGTCCGAACGCAGCCTCGGCAGCGTGGACATGTCCCCCTACTTCGGGACCGGTTGGAGCCATGGGGAGGACTACCTCACGGTCAACGTCTGGACACCCGCCCACGCGGACGGCGACCTGCCCGTCATGGTGTTCGTCCACGGCGGTGGATTCGTCGCCGGGTCGACGCGGTCCGCGCTGTACGACGGTTCTGCCTTCGCCCGTGACGGTGTCGTCCTCGTGACCCTCAACTACCGCCTGGGTATAGGGGGGTTCCTCGACATTCCCGGGGCGCCCGCGAACCGCGGCCTGCTCGACGTCGTGGCCGCGCTGCGCTGGGTGCGGGACAACATCGCCGCCTTCGGCGGGGCCCCGCACAATGTCACTCTCTTCGGTCAGTCCGCGGGGGCGACCGTCGTCGGCGGGATTCTGGCGACTCCGGAGGCCGCGGGCCTCTTCCGCCGGGCGATCGTCCAGAGCGGCAACGGCCTGGGCGCGTTCACGACCGAGCAGGCGGCCCGTGTCACCGGGGCTGCCGCACGGCACCTGGGCATCGAGCCGCACGTCGACGCCTTCGCGAGGATCCCGGACGACCGCCTGGTCGAAGCGGCCTCCGCACTCGCCGGCATCGACCTGCGGACAGCGACCCACCACGACCCGCTGGTCGGGCTCAGCCCCTTCAGCCTGGTCCTGGACACCCAGCCCGCCGATACCGTCGTGGCGGGCCTCGGTGCCGACGTCGACCTGCTCATCGGGACGAACACGGAGGAGGGAAACCTCTACCTGGTCCCGGTGGGCACCTACGCCACCTCGACGAGCCAGGACGTGGAAGCCGTCGCGGTACGTGCTCATCCCGATCCGGCCCGGCTCGTGGACACGTACCGCAGGGCCCGCCCGGGAGCGGCCTTCGGCGAGCTGCGGTCGGCCATCATGGGCGACGCGCTGTTCGGTGCGGGCAGCCGGGCCCTGGCAGACGCACACGCCGGCCGGTCCGGGGCCGCCACGTTCGGCTATGAGTTCGCGTGGCGTTCCCACGCTCTGGACGGTCAGCTCGGTGCCGCCCACGCGGTGGAGTTGCCTTTCGTCTTTGATCTCGCCCGGCTGCCCCGGTTGCGCGGTGCCCGTGCTCTGCTCGGCCCCGACGGGCCGCCCGCCGACCTTGCCACTCGCATGCACGAGACATGGATCCGGTTCGCATCGACGGGTGATGCGGGCTGGGACCCTTACGACCCCGAGCGCCGGACCACCATGCGTATCGACACGGAGTGGACCCAGATCGACGACCCTCACGGCCAGGAACGACAGGCGTGGGCTCGACCCGACCCGCATGTGGTTCGCTCCCCGTCATGAGGTGTGGTGACCGCACTCGCTTCGACCTGGGCGGCGAGACCCGAGGGCTCCCCGCTGCGCGGCGTAGTACGGGTTCCCGGCAGCGTGACGCGTGGAGGAGACATCGGCGCCGCCGTAGGACAGGCGCGAGGCGGACGAGCTCTCGGCTTCCAGGCGCCGCGCGCGTGAGCGGCGGAGTGTCGGCCCAAACCGGTAGCGACTGTCCCTGGGGGAGCGCCGGCACGTGCTCGCTTTCGTCCCACGGCTGCCGGGCGACGTTCGAGTCACGCGTCCGCGGGCGGGTGCGCTGGGCGGGTTCGCGCTTTCGTAGCGGACGCCGGATTGCCAGTCGGTCCCGGGTCCGCCCTCGGCGCGCCACACAAGCTGTGCCGCACCGCCCACTGCTCGGTGAGGGCCGCCGCGTCGACGTCGTACGGGCCGCGGTCAGCGGCCCGTACGACGTCTCCGGCGGCGGACGGCCGGGACGCGTGCCATGCGCAGTTGCGCATACGGCTGGTCACCGGTCCGTCTGTGGCTCGTTGTCAGTCGACGGACCAGCAGGTGGCGTCGAAGTCCGCGACCTTGACGTCGTCGACCTTCACAAAGCCGCCGGACGCCCAGCAGCCTTCAATGTCCGAGGGGTGAGCGGCGGCAGGGGCCGCGGCCATGAAGCCGACCGCGAGCACACCGGCTACAACGAGTGAGATACGCCGAAGCATGAGGATCTCCTTCTGGTGGGGAACTTGGTACGACTGTTCATCAGCTGCCGCTCCAGCGCACGTCGAGTCGCGCGGGCGGGTGGCGAGGGGAGACTCCCAGTTCGGCGGGTAGGCGAATCGCAGTGAGCCGACCGTGCCGAAGCTGCGGTGGAGGCGACCTCGTCGGTGGGCAGGTCGGTGCGGTCCAGGAAGGGCGTGGGCTCGCCCGATGCGCTGTTGGGTGAGCCACCGGTCGGGTCAGCCACCGGTCGGGTGAGGAGCCGGCCGGGTGAGCGGCCGATGTCAGCGCGGAAGCGTCGGGTGGCCGAGGAGGGACAAGGCCCACAAGCCATCGGTGTCCCGGCTGAGGTAAGCGTCGATGACGTTAGCCCGTAGAGCAGCAGCGTGACGCAGTCCAGGACGAGGCGTCCCACCCCGGGGCGTCGGATCGTCTTGCGCATCGACCGGTGGACCATCGAGCGTCCCTCCTCCCGCATGCTCCAAGAGCGCTCACTGCCGGCGGGCACAACGGACAGAGATCGGCGGCGTGGGGGACGGCGGGGCCGTACCCAGTTGGTGCGGGGATCGAAGCAGACAGCGTCACCGCCGAACTGCCCAGCCTCCGCCACTTTGCTCAGCACCTCCCGCGCGACCTCGACGCCGTCACGGCCGACCCCACCCTGCCCCGGAACTCCGGCGTCGTGGATGGCGCCGACCCTTCTGTAGGAGTTCAGGACCGGCAGGATGCGGGACTGCCCGTCCGAACCGTTGGTCTGGGAGAGGTGGAGGCGTCAGTCGCGGTCGTGGATCGTGTCGGACGAACCGTGGTCGCTGATCTCCGGTGTCAGTCCTTGGTCGTAGCGTGTGTGCGTGACCCAACTCGTGCAGTCCTACTCCCACTTACACCCCTCGGCCGTGCGTGGACCCACCGCCGGGTTTCTGACCGCACCGACCAGCGCGTCGGCCGCCGCCGCGACGGCTCTGCCGGCGGTCGCCGATGTGGCGGCGGCCCGCTCCTACCGGTCGAACGCGGGGGCCTCGCTCGACCCGGTCGTGACGGCCGACGGGGACCGGCCGCGCTTCGAGTTCTTCTCCGGCTGCTGCGGGGTGTACGCCCGGCTCGACAGTGACGACGACACGAGGGCCGAAGCGGTCGGGGACCCGGCACGATCGGAGGCGGCACGATGAAGTTGGTTCAACTCGCGGAAGCCGCCGACGTCGAAGGAGTGCTCCGGGAACTCGGCGCGTTGACGCCGGACGCGCGCGCGGCCCAGACCGAGGACCTTGCGGCCCGGCGCGCGACGGTGCAGGCCGGCTGGCCTTCCCTGTCCGACGAGGAAAAGGCCGCCCAGCTCGCCGCCGAACTCGGCTGCCGGACCGATCCCGCGACCGCGGCCGACTGGATCCTGCGGCCCGAGAACGGCGGCCACTTGCTCTTTCTGCCCCTCGGCGGCGCCTGGATGCTCGACGCGGTGAACCTCCACCCCGTCGCCTGGCGGGCCGAGCTCGCCGCACACCTCGCCGACCGGTCGACGCCCGGGAGGACCGTCAGGTCGGACCTCGTCGAACACCTCGTCCACGACACCGGCTGTCCCGTCCCGACGTCCGACGGGTTCATCCAGAGCTGGCTGCGCTGGCGCGACAACACCTGGGAGCATCCGGCACACCTGCGCGGCGGTCCCCGGCCGGGCGCCACCATCCTGGAACGGCTGCGCACGGACGACCTGTCACCGACGCTCCTCCCGCTGGCGCTGGAACGACCGGGCGTGTACCTCGGCGCGGAATCGTTCCACAGCCTGCTCACCACCAGAGGCCGGTCGTACGTCAGGGAAGACACCATGCTGGGCGCCCTCATCAGTCTCGGTGAGGAGGGGCTGGTCGACCGTGCCGCGCTGATCCGGCGCGTCTTCACCGACCTGACCGACTCCGAATCATGGGCGTGGAAATCCGCGGCGATACTGACAGAACTCGCCCTCACACCGGCGGAGCACGCCTCCCTGACTCGCGAACGCGTAGCGCTGGCCGAGCCGTTGCTCGCGCGGCTGCTCCAGAACGGCACACGTTCACAGACCGCGCCGCCGCTCGCGTATCTGCGCGCCCTCGCTCTCACCCCGGCCGAGAGCGCGCTCGCCCTCCGGGACCATGTGGCACTGCTCGACCTGTCGTCGCCGGTGGCCTCCTACGCCCAGGAGGTCATGATCGGCCTGGACGAGGCCGGGTTGCTGGAGTCCGACGTGTTCACCGAGGTGTGCGAGAGGGTCCTGCTCCGCCCGGAGAAGAAACTGGTCCGCAACCAGCTCGTACGGCTCGACCGGGCGGCGCGCAAGGACCCCGCGCGCGCCGCCCGGACCGTTCTCCACGCGTCCGCGGCCCTCGGCCACCAGGACGTCGGCCTCCAGGAACAGGCCCTCGACGTGATCGCCCGGCATCTCAAGGCCGCGGGCTACTCCGTACTGCCGGAGCTGCGCACGGCCGCCGCACGGATCAGCCCCGGTCTCGCGGCACGGGCCGCGGAACTCCTTGGCACCGCGCCGGACCAACTCGCCGACGCGCAGGCTCAGTTCACCGACGAATCGAACCAGTTCACCGAGGAATCGGACCGACTCACCGGCCGGTACGCCGACTTGCTGCCCGCCGTGCCCGAACCCCGCCCGGTGCCGGGTCCCATCGAGACGGTCGTCGAGGTCGCCGAGGAGCTTGCCGCGGTCGTCGCGAACGACAAGGACGTGGTGGCGTTCGAACGTGCCCTGGACGGGCTGGTCCGCCACGCCCGCCTCGACCGGGAAGCGCTGGCCCGGGCGTTGAAGCCGGTCATGCGCAAGGAACCCCGTGAGGTCCTCGACTTCACCCAGTCCGACGTGTACGACGTGGCCAGGGCGCTGCGGGGCGACGAGCCGAGGAAGTCCCACTTCACCGCCCGCCTCAGGCACAACGCCCCCTCCCCGGCGGGGGAGCTGCTGCGGGCGCGCCTGGCCGAGGCGATCGACATCATCGACACCGACGCGCAGCCGTTCCTGCTCTCCGTGCCGACCGATGCCACGGGTGCGCTGGCGGCTGCCGTACTCGTGCAGCGGCTCGCGGTGCTCGACGGGCTCGGCATCACACCCGCGCCGGTCGACCTGGCCCAAGCGCTGCTGCGCGTCACCCCGACCGCCGACGAGAGGGTGCTGGCCGCGGCCGGGCAGCTCGGATCCGACGCCGGGCATCGGCTCACGCGGTGGCTGCGCGGGGGCGGCCTGCCGCACCGGGACTCCATGCCGGCCGGCTGGCCCGACGCCCACTGGCGCAAGCACCCGACGGATTGGCTGAGCCACCTGCCCCCCGAGCCGGCCCCGGGTCCCGCACTGCTCCCGGCCGCCGCGACCCTGGTCGAGCCGCACGAGGAGGTCCTCCACCACCCGATGGTCCCCTTCTGGCTGGCCCAGTTGCCGCACCACCGCGAACTCGTGATGGTCCGCGACTACTTCGGGTACCGCGTGTCCGACAGGGGCTGGGCCCACGCTCTGCCGTTCGCCGCGGAATCGGGCGGCCCGGCGGGATTCGCGCTGCATCTGGCACTGGCGTACACCCTTGCCTACGACCAGCAGGGCGAACGCGACGCGGCGGTGGACGCGCTGCTCGTGCTCGCCGCGCGGGGACAGCTGGACACCGACCTGCTCGGACGACAACTCACCCTGATGCTGCGCGGCAGGCGGATCGAGGCGAGCCGTGTGACTGCCTCCCTGCGGTCTGCGGCCGACACGGGCGCGTACGCCACCGTCTGGTCCGTGCTGGAAGCCCTCCTGCCCCACCTGCTGCGTGACCCCGTCGTCCGGAGCGCCGGAGCGCTGCTCGCCCTCGGTGTCGACTGCGCCTCCCGCTGCGCGGCGAAGGGCGAGATACCCGAGGTCACGAATGCCGCGGGACGCACCGGATCGAGCCAGGTGGTGAAGAACGCGCGACTGCTGCGCGAGGTACTGGGCTGACCGGCCCTCCCTCGCGCTGCCCGCCCGGGGCAGATTCCCTTGACCGTGCCTACTGAAGTCTCACCGTCACTCCGTAGGCAGCGTCACCGCGTGCGCTTGGGACCGGGTGCGGAGAGGCCGAGGGGTGCAGGTCCGGCCCCCCTCCGGAGACCTGCACCCCTCGGCCCACACCCGTGGGTCCCCTCTCGTCTCCCTGCCGACTTCGTGGCAGGACGTACCACGGGCGGATCACGGACGGCGCCGAGGCCGACCGTCCTCCCGGGACCGGGCCGGTAGTCCGCCCGGCCGGCCCCTTCCCACCTGAGTCCCGGGCTTCCGGAACCCTGTTTCCCCTCGTCCCGAATCCGTGGATCCCCCTCCTCGGCGGGCCGTGAAGAGACAGTGGCATGACAGGACTGTGGGGAACCTGAAGGTTTCTGAAGGCCCTTCAGGTTCCCCACAGGACCGAGCGGTCATGCTGGGAGGCATGCGGATACTGGTGGTCGAGGACGACCGGCGGTTGGCGGAGCTGCTGTGCCGGGGCCTGGTCGGCGAGGGGTACGCCGTCGATATGGCCCATGACGGCCCGCGCGGCCTGGAGTTGGCGCTGGAGAACGAGTACGACGTGCTCGTACTGGACGTGATGCTGCCTCGTCTGAACGGCTTGCGGCTGTGCGCACAACTGCGTCAGGAGGGAGTGTGGACGCCGGTCCTGATGCTCACCGCCAAGGACGGCGAGTACGACCAGGCCGAGGGCCTGGACACCGGCGCGGACGACTACGTCACCAAGCCGTTCTCCTTTGTGGCGCTCGCGGCCCGGCTGCGTGCCCTGATCCGCCGAGGCCGTCCCGAGCGGCCCAGCGTGATCCGGATCGGAGACCTGGAGATCGACCCGGCCGGCCGCCACTGCCGACGCGGGGGCCGCGAAATGGCGCTGACCGCCCGTGAGTTCGCCGTTCTGGAGTATCTGGCCGGCCGCAAGGGCCAGACGGTGTCCAAGTGCGAGGTCCTCGAACATGTCTGGGACGACCGTTTTGACGGCGACGTCAACATCGTCGAGGTCTACATCAGCGCCCTGCGCCGCAAACTCGACACTCCCTTCCAGCAGCGCTCGATCCGCACCGTCCGGGGCTCCGGCTACCGACTGGACGCAGGCGAAGGCACACCACAATGAAATGGATACGCCTGATGGCCCTGCTGCGGCGGCTGTGCCCCGCCACCATCCGCATGAGGCTGACCCTCCTGGCCGCAGTGCTCGCCGCGGTGCCCCTGGCCGCGGCCGCCACCGGTACGGCGCTCGCGGTACAGGCCTCGATCCTGCAGAACGCCCAGCAGCGCAGCGCGGAGCCCGACCACTGGCTGCGCATACAGGTGAAACGTGATCAGGCGACCGACAACGGCAAACAAGTACCGCGATGCCGCTCCGCCGCACACGCCTCCCAGAGCCATCAGCGCATCAGTTTCTGCAGGAAGCCCTACGACTTGAGTTCCGGCCGGCCCGGACCGTCCGGTCACGAAGCGATGTACGACGCCCTCGACAACCAGGGAGCGCTGTCCCTCCAACCCTGGACTTCCGCGGTACCCATACAGCGGCCCAACGCCTATCCCGAATTCCCCGGTTACGTCGTGCTGATCTATTCGCTCGAAGTCGAACAGGCCCGGCTGAACACCATCGTGTGGTCCCTGGCCGGCGGAACACTGGCACTCGTAGCCCTGATCGCGGGCGGCACATGGTTCGTGGTCGGCCGGGTACTGCGCCCGGTCGAGGCCATCCGTGCCGAGTTCGCCGAACTCAGCGCGCGTCATCTCGACCGGCGCGTTCCCGTTCCCCGAGCGGGCAACGAAATCGCGCGTCTCGCCACAACGATGAACACCACCCTGCACCGGCTGCAGACCGCCGTCGACCGGCAGCGGCAGTTCACCGCGGACGCCTCGCACGAACTGCGCACTCCGCTCGCCTGTCTGCGCACCGAACTCGAGCTTGCCCTCAACCGGCCTGACGCCGCCGACTGGCCCCAGGTCGTCCACGCGGCCCACGAAGACACCATCCGCGTACAGGAACTGACCGAGGACCTGCTGCTTCTGGCCCGCCTGGACGCCGAGCACGGCGACCGGCAACCGCGGCGAACCGTCGACCTCACCGACGTCGTACGGGAGGAAACCGTCCGTCGCCGACCGCCGAACGGCCTTGACATCGACTTGCACACAGGGCCCGGCCCTGTCGCCGTGCAGGGCCACCCGGCTCTGCTGGCCCGCGTCATCGGTAATCTTCTCGACAACGCCGAACGCTACGCGACCAGCACGATCGCCGTCTGTCTGACCCACGACACCCACCACGGCGTAGCGGTCATCGACATCTTCGACGACGGCCCTGGCGTCCCACCCGAGGACCACCAGCGGATCTTCGAACGCTTCACCCGCCTCGACGACGCCCGCGCGCAGGACACCGGTGGTGCCGGCCTCGGCCTGGCCATCGCCCAGCGCATCGCCATCGCCCACCGCGGCACCCTTGAGATCACGCCGAGTGCCCGCGGCGCCCATTTCACTCTCCGCCTGCCCGCTTGCCTGCCCTGACGCGTGTCCGAGACGACGTGTCCGGATCAGGAACAGGCACTCAACCTGTCTGTTGGACGTCATCCAACTGGCAGTGTGCGCAGGACGAAACTCGTTGGCGGATGCGGGTGAAGTGGGTTGAATGGCCAGGTGAGCGACTACTGGACGCCCGCCCATTTCGCGGTGGAGCACGAGGATGCCGAGACCTTGGCGCGCCTGCTGGCCGCCGGTACAGATCCCAACGAGGTGCAGGGCAACTCGACGCTCTTGACGCACGCCATCGACGTCGAGGGAGACAGCACGTTGCAGATTGGGCGCCCGCTGACCGTGCACACCACGGCCATCCTGCTGGCCTTCGGCGCCGACCCACAGCTCGCGGATCCCGACGGTCACACGCCCATACACATAGCCGAGGAGTACGACCACACCCTGGCGGCAGAGCTGTTGCGCCGACACATCAGCAGGCAGGACGGCGCAGGGGGATGAACGTGCAGGTGGTGGCTGTGAATGCCGGGAAGTGCTCGGCCTTTCGTTCGTAGCGTCGGTGCGGTCGGTGGCAGCCGGCGAGCCAGGACATGGTGCGTTCGATGGTCCAGCGGCGCCTGCCCAGCCGCTGCGAGGACTCGACGCCCTTGCGTGCGATGCGGTGCGTAATGCCACGCTCGCGCAACCCTCGCCGCAGGTGGGAGCAGCCGTCGTAGCGCTTTCCGTTGCGCGATCGACAGAGTCTCGGGTGCGAACCTCACGACAGCCAGGCTCTGATCGCAGGTCTGTCGAGTGGTCATCCCATTGAGTCGGGGGGCGTGTCCGTTCACGAGAGGCGCGCACGAGGGAGCGAAAAGAACCGTGTGTCCCCGTAAGGGTGACCTCACCTGATTTGGGCGGAACATGAGGGCTCGCGTCGGGACGATGGCTGTGTTCGGCATGATCGCCGCGGCACGAAGGAGACGTCGAAGTATGTCCAAGCCTGTCGTCAGTATCTGGGGTACCCCGCCGGGGAGTGGCTCCGCAGCCACGCAAGCCGCCCCTTCGGACATCACGTGGGATCTGCGCAACGGGACCGCCTGGGTCTTCCACAGCTCATCCGACCAGGAGCACGTCAAGCGGCCGGTGATCCTATCCGACGGCTTCTCCCCCGGAGGGACCAACGTCGACCTGCTGTACGACGCCCTGGAGAACGGGGCCTACCCGTTCGTCTCCACGCTGCGTGACAGCGGCTTCGACGTCATCCTGCTGGGTTACGACGACCGCAGCGCGGCCATCCCCGACAACGCCGAAGTCGCGATCGAGTGCATCATGCGGACGATCGCCGACCGCGACGGCAACGCCCCGCTGACAGTGGGCGGCTTCAGTATGGGAGGGCTGGTCACGCGCTACGCCCTGGCCAAGCTGGAGCGCCAGCGGATGCAGCACGAGACCGCCACCTACCTCTCCTACGACACTCCGCATCGCGGCGCGTGGCTGCCCCTGGGGGTCCAGGCCTTCGCCCACTACGTTAAAGACCACTGGGGAGGAGAAGGAAAGCCGCTCTACAACCTCTACTCCGACCTGATCAACAGCCCCGCCGCCCGCCAGATGCTGCGCTGGCACCTCGCGACCGGAGCCGACACCACCCTCGACGTCGCCGCCGGCCAGGACCAGGCGCGGACCGACTTCCTGGACGCACTGGAGCGGATGGGCGACTGGCCGCAGATCCCCCGCTTGCTCGGCGTCTCCAACGGAACGGGAACCGGCGCCGGAAACAACATCCCCGCCGACACACCCGCGCTGGAAGCCTCCGGGCCGAAGGTGGCTGCGGAACTGCGCACCCAGGGCCGGGGAAGCGGGACTGTCGCCCGGATGCGGCAACCGGAGCAGACCGAGATCACGATCAACACCACCGGCTTCCCCGAACTCGACGGCGCTCCGGGCGGCCTCTTCCCGGAACTCCTCGGCGGCGCCTCCAACTTCGGCGTGGCCGCCCTGCTGGCCAACCTCATCAACAGTGCCGCGACGCAACCCACGTACAACGCCTCCACCTTCGTCCCCACCGTCAGCGCCGTCGCGGCAGGCGACATCGACAACCACGACACCCTGTACAGCAAGGTCGACCGGGAGGAGAGCCAACTCCACGACTTCCTCTGCGCCACCGCCAACGAAGGTCACACCGTCATGACCCAGGAACTCGGAGAGTGGATCGTGACCAAGCTCAAGGAAGCGTGAGCGCAGGCCGTAACAGCCTCGGCAAGCGCGAATCTGCGTGGGCCCGGGACCATAGTGGTTTCGGGCCCCAGGATTTGGTCGGAAATTTGAAGACAGGCCCCGCGGACTGTCCCGGCCCACCTCCCTGCACCTGGGCCTGGGCACCCTGAGCGATGACACCGGCGCCGAAGCCCTCCTCAGTGGTCAGCCCTTCACGCACGTGGAGGAACTGGCCCCGCGCCACAGCCCGCGAGGGATTGCAGCGCGCTGCGGCTCCTGCACCACCAGGACAACCCGCCTGCGGTGCCTCGCGGGCTGCGCGCCCGCGTCTTCCTCGACCGGCACCGCGACCCCGACCGCGAGCCGGGCATCCTGCCTCAGCTGTTCGAGGACGGGAGACAGAGACCACGCGTGCACACGGCTGGGCACGCACCGCCGGACCCGAAGCGCCCCGGCCACGCCGGAGTTCCCACGCCCCGCACCGCGCGGGAGCGGGTGAGCCGCAGACCTCGATCGAGAGCCCCGGAGTTCCGGCCTCACCAACGCCCTCGTCGGTCATGACGGCAGGCTTTCGCTGCCGTTGGCTCGCTGGACTGAGTCACAGGTCGGGCAGGGCCTCTATGGGCAGTGTCCTGGTGGCGCGGCCTTTCTGCCTCGGGTCCGTGCTGGGGGTACGCATGGACCTTTCTACGGTCACGGTCGCTGTTCGTCGACGGGATGATGAAGCTGTTGACGGCCTGGGGTGGTCAGCTGCCTCGCTTGACCTGGTGCGCTCAGCCGCTCCCTGGCGGACGTCCCGTCGGCTGCCAGCCGCTGTGTGATCCGGTCGAACAAGTCCGTCAGCGGCTCACCGACGTCCTGGCCGAACTCAGTCAGCCCATAGGTGACTTGGGGCGGCGTCGTCGGCTCGACCTTCCGCCAGAGCAGGTCGTCCTGGACCAGGGCGCGCAGTGTCTGAGCGAGCATTTTCTCGCTGATGCCCTGGATGCTGTCGCGCAGCTCGTAGAACCGAAGGTCGGTGCTCCGCAAGGCGATCAGCACCCAGATACCCCACCTGCTGGTCACGTGGTCGACCATGTCACGCGCAGGGCAGTCGGTGTGAAACACCTCATAGCGATTGCCGGCCTCGGCCTGCGTCAGCTGCGTACCTTCCCTCATGTCCGGAGCTTACCTCTAGGTATGTTCTTACGAAAAGTAAGCCCACCTCCTAGTGTCAATTACCGCAGTGCACAACGGACTAGGAGCTGAACATGATCGTGGTGACCGGGGCTACCGGGAATGTGGGCCGGCCTTTGACGCAGGCTCTGGCCGATGCGGGCGAGCAGGTGACGGCGGTGTCACGGCACGCGGCGGCAGTGCCGGACGGCGTCCGGCACGTGTCGGCCGACCTGGCCGATCCGCAGGGCCTCACCCCTGCTTTGGACGGGGCGAAGGCGCTGTTCATCCTGCTGTCCGGCGACCTGCACGCCTCCGAGGCCAGGCCGACGGACGTCATCGACCTGGCCGCTGCCGGCGGGGTCCGCCGAGTCGTCCTGCTGTCCTCGCAGGGCGTGGCGACCAGGCCGGTCGGCCCGTCGCGGATCGTGATGCGCGCGGTGGAGGACGCGTTGAGGGGGTCCGGCCTGGACTGGGCTGTCCTGCGACCCGGCGGCTTCACCTCCAACGCCCTGGCGTGGGCGGAGTCCGTCCGCACGCAAGGGACGGTCGCCGCACCCTTCGGGGATGTCGGGGTTCCGATCGTGGACCCGGCGGACATCGCCGAGGTCGCGGCGGCCTGCCTGCTGGACGACCGGTACACCGGCGGAATCTTCGAGCTGACCGGACCCGAGGTGATCACACCCCGTCAGCAGGCCGAGGTCATCGCCGCGGCGCTCGGCTCACCGGTGCGGTTCCACGAACTCACCCGCGAGGAGGCCAAGGCCGCGATGACCCAGTTCGTGCCGCCGGAGCTCGCCGACGACACCTTGGACATCATCTCCGCCCCGAACCCCGACGAACTGCGGATCAGCCCGGACGTGGAACGAGTCCTCGGTCGCGCTCCGCGTCCCTTCAGCGACTGGGTCGCCCGGAGCATCACCGCCTATCGCCGAGGAGCACAACTCGGCTGAGGCGGACCGGGCAGCCCCGTGTGACTCAGGCCGCACGGGGCTGCCCCACAGCGCCACCACCCACCACCATCCAGAACTCAGGACCCCGAGTGACCTGACAGCACTGCGGCAGTTGTTCGAGCGCCCACTTGGCGGCCGACGTCGGCACACCCGCAAGCGGTTACCCCGCACCCGTGCTGGTGGGTGCGGGGTACCTGCGCGTGCCGCCCGCCCAGTGAGCGGGGCAGCTCGTGCAGCCGTACGGCGGAGACTCAGCTGGGCTGGTCTCCCGTGTACCGGTAGATGCCGCCCGCGGCGTTGACGACCCACACGGTGCCGTCCGCAGCCGCGCCGACGTCGACCGCGGCACCGGGAATGCCAATCCAGGGGTTGGCGTCGTGGCCGGTGTAACGGTAGATCTGGTCGGAGGCGTTGACACCCCAGACGTTCGTCCGGGAGCCGACGGAGATGCGGGTCAGGCCGCCGGCGACGCTGACCCAGTCGGTGGAGCCCTGGTCGCCGGTGTAGCGGAAGATTCCGCCGCCCGAGTTGACGTGCCAGACCGTGCCGTCGGCGGCTACGCCGATGTCGACGGCCTTGCCGGGGATCCCGATCCACGGATTCGCGTCGTGGCCGGTGTAACGGTAGATCTGTCCCAGCGAGTTGACGCCCCACACGTGGGTTCTGGAGCCGACGGAGATGCGGGTCAGGCCGCCGGCGACGCTGACCCAGTCGGTGGAGCCCTGGTCGCCGGTGTAGCGGAAGATTCCGCCGCCCGAGTTGACGTGCCAGACCGTGCCGTCGGCGGCTACGCCGATGTCGACGGCCTTGCCGGGGATCCCGATCCACGGATTCGCGTCGTGGCCGGTGTATCGATAGATCTGTCCCAGCGAGTTGACGCCCCACACGTGGGTTCTGGAGCCCACGGAGATCGCTGCGAGACCACCCGAGATGTTCTTCCAGTCAGCCATGTCTGTTGTCCTTCCGCTCGGAACTGTCACCCGGCTACTTGGCGACTACCGAAGGGCATCAAACGGGACGGAAAGTCAACAGGATAGGCAAATGATCCGAAAATCGTCGTTTGACTCCGGACCATGCCCCGGGCACATGGCGTCCCGCGGCCAGCGCATCGCCGCGACGGCCGGAAGCTCCGTAACCCACACGACGTAAGACCGCGGGCTGCAAGTTGACCGATCCTCGAACTACCGGGTCGTTTCGCACACACCGCACTGCGTGAGGGTCGGGTACGTCCGAAGCACGGGCGACCACCTTCGTGGTGCAGGGGCGCGTAAGACCTCGAATTGCCTTCCTGACAGTCCGGAGTCTGGGGGGTACCGATGTTGCTGTCCGGCCGGCCACGGTGCCGGGCCGCGTTCGGCAGCCTGTCGAACGCCGGAAGGCGAAGATCGTGTCGCCCGGTGCGGCCTCACCGAGATTTCGGTGGATCGGCCGGCCGGCCCGCTGCGGCGTCGTCACAGCCTGCCATCCAGTGCCGGGACGGTTGCCTTCCGTCCCGTGTCTCGTACTCCACGCACACCGTTGATTCGTGTTGGCCGACTTCGTAGCCCTCCTCGTACTGCTGCTGGTATCTGCCCTTGCACCCGGATACGAGCAGCAACGGAACAACCAGAAGGACAATCACGTATCTCTGCGCATGCTTGGTGGAACCCAGCCGGCCGTACCGCGCGACCGCACCGGGCGCATCCGTGACGTGAAGTATCGGGAGGGCTCCATCGTCCATGCGGCTCACTCTTCCAGAACGCGCCGGGGCGAGTGGCTGAACGGCCAGGTGCCGGGTGGTCAGTCGTGGAGGGCTTGTTCGAGGGTGGGGTGGCTGTCGATGAGTTCGTCGACGCCGACGATGTGCAGGACGCGCTGGACGGCTTCCTGGGCGCCGGCGATGCGCAGCCATCCCTGTGTGTCGTTCGCCCGTTGATAGGTCGTGATGAGGATGTTGATGCCGCTTGAGTCCATGAAGGTGACATCGCCGAGGTCGACCACGATCCGCAGCGGCGTCGCGTCGTCGGGGAAGGCCAGGGCGTCGCTGAGCCGGTGGGTGACGGGGTGGTCGATCTCGCCGTGGAGGGTGACCACCCGGATGCCGTTGACGCTGTCGTGGTCGATCGACAGTCGGCCGGACGGCGCTGTGCCGTGGATCTCTGTCAAGGGTCTCTCACCTGCGTTCGCTGAGGAGTCGGGCATCGACACGATAGAGCGTCGCGAATCTGCCCAGGTGCTGTGGGGTACAACCGTTCGCCTTTGGTTGGCGTCCCAGAGAACATGCGAGGGAGGGCGCGGGGTACGCGCGCTGTGAGGATGAGGGAGCACATGGTGGAGCCTGCGGGACCAGAGGGGGAGGGCGGCGTGATGCCGGTGCCCGGCGACGGTCCGATGCAGGAGACGGTCCTCCTGGGCGGCGAAGGGCCCGTCATCGCTGAGGCACGTCACCGCGCGGCCGACTTCCTTGCCCGCGTCCAGGGCGAGCACGGTCTGTCGGTGTCCGCGCGCACGATGGACCTGACCCAGCTGGTTGTCAGCGAACTGGTCACCAACGCATACAAGTACGCCCCGGGCCCGGTCAGGATGCAACTGCGCATCGCCGGGAATCTGGTGGAAGTGGCCGTGTGGGACAGCGATCCGGTCCTGCCGGTGGCCCGGGCCGCTGATGCGGGCAGAGTCGGGCAGCACGGCCTGGAGATCGTCAAAGCCGTCGCCCAGGATTTTGAGATACAGCAGGAGCCGGTCGGCAAACGCATCACCGCCCGCATCGCCCTGCTGGACGACTCCGGCGAGGATTGCTGAGGACCACTGACAGGGCTACCAGCGCATCCCCAACTCATCGAGCGCCGCTCGCCGTGCCGGGCCGAGCTTGGCGGCCCGGCGACGGGTGTTGTCGAGGAAGGCTCCGAGTTTGATCGGCTCGCCGTTCACGAGTTCGAGGTGCTGGCGGGCCGGGCGTAGGTGCCCCTCCCGCGCGTGGAACTGGCGGGCGGCTGCGAGGTTGGCAGTCCACCGCTCGTCCTGCGATCGCCGTACCGGCCCTGGCGTCTCGCCGTCCGCGGGCGGTTCGATGCCGAGGGTCTCCAGCAGATACTGCTGCGCGGGCATCAGCCGATCCCATCCGGCGCGCTGCCCGGCGATCCAGGTTCCGAGGTCCTCGCCCTGCACGACCAGCTCGCCCGACCCGGCAGGTAGGGCGCCGTCGGCCTTCACGTGGGCGAGGGCGAGCCGGTAGCAGCGCTGCCAGCCGATCTCCCACGCCGGACACCATCCCGGATCGACCTCCGCCAGTGCCTCCTGCCGGGCCTCGGACAACTCTCCGGCGTAAGGGATACCCGTTTCCCCGGCGTCGCGCCGTGCGGAGTTCTCCGCCGCTTTTCGGGCCGCCCCGCGTTGATTCTTCATCCAGGTCCCCAGCGGAAACGACTCCCAGACGACCGACGCGGCGGGCAGGCAGTGCCCGTGCACGGCCGCGTACGAGCGGGCTACTTCGAGGCCGGCGTCCCACGCGGACGCGTGGACCGACCACACCATGCCCAGCCGTTCGAGTTCCGCGACGCGCGAGGCTTCCAGTGTTCCGGCTGTGTAGTACCGGCGCTGATCGGCCGTCCAGACCCCCAGGGGATGCGAGCCGGCGGATCCCCAGTCGTCCGGGGTGACGTAGGTGAACGGCACCCGCAGTTCGTCGGCACCGGTCTCGCGCAGCCAGCGGGTGGCGACCTCGATGCCGCGCCGCCAGTAGGCGCCCTCGGGGTCGATGACGCGCAGCTGCACGAAACGCGTGAGCGCGGCGGGGTCGCGTTCCTCGCTGAACCGCAGCACTCCTGCGGCTCGTTCGGAGATTCGCGCCGCTTCCCGGTCGACGTCGTCCTGGTCGTGGTCGTCATCGTCCAGCGGGCCGTCGTCGTCGCCGCTGCCGTCGTCGGTGGTGGGTGGGCTGTTGCGCAGCCGAGGGTCCGCGAGCGCGTCGATCGTGTCCGAGTCGTGTGCCCGCAGGGCTGTGAGGATCTTGCTCAAGGTCGTATAGGCATCCGAGGTGAGCAACTCATTCGGATCCTCACCCGGGCCGAGGAACACCGGAACGACCAGCGTGGCGAGTTTCCCCTGATCAGGCTTCAACCGCAGAGCACGCCCGACCATCTGCACAATGTCCACCATCGAGCCACGCGCATCCGAGAAAAGCACCGCGTCACACTCGGCAGTATCGACACCCTCACCGAGAACCCGAACCGATGAAAGAACACGCAACTCGGCGCGCACAGAACGGCCTTCGAATTCGGTCCCCGTGAGGAAATCGGAAGCGAATTCATCGAGCACCTGACGGCGGTGTCCGGGGGCGTGTTCGCCGTAGAGCCAGTCCGCCCACACCTGCTCCGCGGGCGGATAGGTGCCGGGGGCGTCCTCGGCAAGACGGGCCGCGACCGCCGGCACCGACACGGCCATCGCCTCGGCCTCGCTGACGCGGCTGTGGAACGACAGCACCCGACGGAACCGCTCTTCCACGGCCGCGTGCATCAGCCCCGTCTGCACGGCCGCGAGCCGCGCCCCACGCACCGCGTCCGACCCCGTGGCCTCTGTGGCCAGCGCCGCGTACAGGTCGGGATCGCGGATGTCGAGACACAGCACCTGGTACGGCGCCACGATGCCCCGACCGATCGCCTCGGACAGCGTCAGCCGATACGCCACGGGCCCGAACACCGGCGAGCCGTCCTCCATGGACGCCACCAACCGTGGCCGCTCACCCTCGGCCTCCCACACCCGCGCGGTCGCCGTCATGTACAGACGGCGCTCGGCAGGCAACTGCGCCTGGTCGTGCACGGCCGCCCACGGTTTCAAGCCGTCGCCGCTGGTCCGGTGCGCCTCGTCCACGACCATCAGGCTCCACACGCTCAAGCCCGCGACGTGCGCGCGCTGCAAGACGCCCATGCCGACAGCCGCGTACGTGGCGAACACCGTGACTGTTTCCAGCCCCGCCATCCAGGCGACCAGCTCATCCGGGTCGGTCGTGCACGGCAGCCCCTGGCTCTCCTCCGCCCGCAGCGAGCACACCCCGACCATCGCCCCGGAACGGCCCGCCCCGCGCCAGGCGGCGGCCATCTGCGTCAGCAGATCCAGCGTCGGCACCAACACCAGCACACGCCGGGCCGCAAGACGGCGCGCGGACTCCGCGCCGATCAGGGTTTTGCCGGAGCCGGTAGCCGCGATTACCTGAGTCCTCAGGCCGTCGGGAGGCATGCGGCCACCGGGAGGTGCTGACAGGTGCCGCAGGACGGCGTCGACGGCTTCGACCTGATGCGGTCGTAGTTCCATGCGCGTCACGCCTGGTCTCCTTGTTCTCTGCTCCGACGACGAGTTGTGCAGCGCTGTTGGTCATTGCTTGCGGGCGGCCGCGGGTGCGTTGGCGGAGCCGTCCTGCGTACGGACCAGTTGTACCCGTCGTGTCCCTGCTTCTGCGGGCAGGAGAAGGAAGAAGGAGGCCTCGGCCGGGCGGGTCGTGCCGGCGGCCGGGTCGGTCGGCGTCGGACTGCTGGTGCCTTCGAGGAGACGGGCTGCGAGGCTGTCTGCCCGTTGGACGGCCCGGGCGCGCAGGGCGTCGTTCATAGGCGAGTACGGGTCCGTACACGGTGTGTGGGGGGCTGAGCCCTCGGAAGGTCTCCTTTGAGGCATGTCCGTCACACGGCCGACCGGCCCCGGACGGCCAGCACCGGGAAGGCGCCCTGCATGGGGAGTTCGACCACACCGGTCACCGGTCCGTGCAGGTCCTCCAGGGTGGTGGGAAGACGCCGCCGGAAGTTCTCCTGGCAGAGCGCAAGATCCTTTGCCCTGTCCGGTCCGGGCGGCGAGGACTGCCGACTGACTGCCACGGCCTCATTATGGCGGCCGGCGCTCAGCAGCCGGAGCAGGGTGCGGATGTCTGCCGGGGGATAAGACGCCATCTCATTTGGGTGACTAGACTTGTGGCGTGTCAAAGATCGTTGAGCGGCTGGTGCCGGACGAGTTGTGGGAGCTGTTCCAACGGGTGGTGCCCGACGCACCGTCGCGGCCCCAGGGCGGTGGCCGGCGTCGGCACGGCGACCGTGAAGTGCTGGCCGCGATCGTCTTCGTGGCGACCTCGGGCTGCACGTGGCAGCAGGTGCCGACCGCGTCGTTCGGCCCGTCCGGCGCGACGGCCCATCGGCGCTTCACCGAGTGGACGAAGGCCCGGGTGTGGGCCAAACTCCACCGCCTGGTCCTCGACGAGCTCGGATCCCGTGGCGAGCTGGACTGGTCCCGGTGCGCGATCGACTCGGTCAACATGCGGGCCCTGAAAAGGGGGAACTGACAGGCCCGAATCCTGTAGACCGGGGCAAGTACGGGTCAAAGATCCACTTGATCACAGAGCGGACCGGACTGCCCCTGTCCATCGGCATCTCGGGCGCCAACACGCATGACAGCCAGGCACTGATCCCACTGGTGAAAGGCATACCGCCGATCCGCTCCCGCCGGGGACCCCGGCGACGCAGACCCCACAAACTCCACGCCGACAAGGGCTACGACTACAACCACCTGCGACGATGGTTATCCAGCCGAGGAATCCGGCACCGCATCGCCCGCAGGGGCATCGAGTCCTCGGCCCGCCTGGGCTGCCACCGCTGGACCGTGGAGCGCACGATGTCCTGGCTCGCCGGATGCCGACGCCTGCACCGTCGCTACGAACGCAAAGCCGACCACTTCCTCGCCTTCACCAGCATCGCCTGCACCTTGATTTGCTACCGCAGACTCACCAAATGAGATGACTTCTAACGAGTTGGTGCGTGATAGCGGGCGAGGCGTGTTTGGCCTGCTCATGGCTTATTTTCAGATGGTGCTGGTGCGGTCGGAGACGAGGCCGGCGATGGCGCGGTAGGTGTCGGGCAGGCGGTCACGGCGGTGGGTCCAGCGCGTCAGTTGCTTCCAGCGTTTGTGATCAGCCAGGGCGTGTTCGACGGTGATGCGATCGGATGAGTGCCAGTGACGGTCCCGTTCCCACTGCTCAACCCTGCTGGGCGGTGCTCCGGGACGCGGTTTTCTGGGCGGGGTGATGGCTTGTCCGCGGTGGTCGCGGCTCAGGCCGAGGTAGCCGTCGTCCAAGAGAACCTCGACGTCGGGAAAGTGCTGGAAGCAGTCGGCGATGCCTTCGTTGCGGGCGGCCGTGGCGTCGTGCATCCGTCCAGGTCGCAGGGCATCGGTCCATAACGTGCGACCCTGCCAGTCCGCGATGACGGTGGCTTTCATGGTGTTCTGTTTCTTCTTGCCCGACACGAATGCACGCCGGCCGCTGCGGCCGGCTGGTGGCCGGCGAACCTGGATCTCGGTGGCGTCCAGCCGCAGCTCGATTCCCTCGGCCTGGGCGTAGGCGAAAACATCTGTCAGTGTCCGCAGCCGCAGACCGGGACGGTCGGGGACCGCACACCCCCGCGCGGCCAGGAGAGGTCGTATCTCTGTGATCGCGCGGGTGATGGTGGAGCGGTCGACGCCGAACAGTAGGCCGAGCACGGCGTGCGGCAGGTCGTGGCGTAGATGAATCAGCGTGGCCACCAGTCGGTCGACGAACACCAGCTGATGGCGGGCGCCAGCGCCCTCGGCCCGCTTCCTGGCCCCGCCCCGCGCAACATGACGGCGACCGTCAAGACCAGCCTGCCACGGCGCCGCCAACTCCTCGATCAGACAGGCCAGATGATCCTGCGAGATCCCCGTGAACAGCTGATGCGCCAGCACCGCCCGATTGACCATGATCGCCACAGTCGGATCATGCCACCAGCCAGGCACGACACCTCACCCGCTATCACGCACCAACTCGTAAAGCGTCGTCGGCTGGCGGGGCCAATTGAACGGGCCGTCCGCCGTGGGGGAGGGGGCACGGTTCATGCCTTGCGAAATAGCCCCGCCGTGCGGTGCCTGGCTTCCTCGGCCGGTATCCGCGTGCCCACAGGCCGGACGGCGCGGCGCCGCCGCGCCGTCCGGCCTGTGCAGACGAGGCCCTTCAGGAACCCGACGTCATGGCGGGGGCCGAGTACGTCCCGCACGGTGTCGCGCGGGGCCCTGTGGTCGGCGACGAGCGTGGCGCCGTCGTCCATCGGTATCTTCAGGCCGCGTTCGACCTGGACCCGGCGCGAGGTCGCGGGCGGGAGCGGGGCCATGCGTGCCGCGAGGCGTCCGATCGCGGTCATGGTCAGGCCTCCGGGGTGAGCGCGATGCGGCCGTCGAGGGCGCGGCTCTCCATACGCCGGTGGGCGGTGACGGCCTGACCGAACGGCAGGACTGTGACGTCGGTGTTCGCCAGGCCGGCGGCGGTCGCCTCGACGGCCGCGGCGAGGGCGGCGGGAACCACCTGGGGATGGGTGGGCAGGAACGCGCCGGCGTTGTAGCCGCTGACGGTGACACTGCGGAACCAGAGCTGGTTGGTGTCCACTCGGTGGCCCCAGTCGTCGGACGCGTTGCCCGCGGCGATGAGACGGCCGCCCGGGACCATCACGTCGAGGCTCTGGGTGCGGAGTGTTCCGCCGACGGGGTCGATGACCACGTCGAACTTCTCGTCACCGAGCGCGCCGTGCAGGTCTGTGGAGTCCACGATCCGGTCGTAGGGAAGCTTCGTCGCCTCGGCGGCGGCGAGTTTGCCCGGCCGGACCGTGCCGACGACGCGGGACGCGCCGAGCCGCTTCGCGACGCCCGGGAAACCTGCGGACAGGCCGCCGAGAGCGCCATGCACGAGGACCCTCTCACCGTCGACCAGATGCGCGACCCGCGTCAGCGCCACGTGCGCCATGGCGGCATTCGGTATCACCGATACGGCGAGGGCGGGGTCGATACCGCGCCCCTCGATCGAGACGGTCAGCGCTGCCTGGGCGATGTAGACGGAGGCGTACCCGCCGGTGCCGGTGCCCGCGGACAGAGCGACCACCTGCTCCCCGACGGCCGGCCCGACCACGCCGTCGCCGAGCGCGCGGACCGTACCGGCGACTTCAAGTCCGGGGACGAACGGCGGCTGTGGCGTGCCGGGTTGGTCCTTGTACCGGCCCTGCCTGAAGAACACGTCGATCAGGCCGACCGCGGAGTGCGAGACGTCGATCGCGATCTCTCCGGGCCCGGGGTCGGGTCCGGGAGACCGGTGACGAGTTCGAGAGTGGCCGGGTCACCGAACTGCGTGGCCTGTACTGCCTGCATGGATCTTCCTTCTCCAGTGGATGGCTGTCGCCTGGTGGTTTAACGCACCTTGTGATGTGTTACGGCGAACGTAGCACGGCCACCCGTTTAGCGCATCACGGTGCGCGTTATAGTTCCTGTCATGAAGGAGCGAGCACGGTCCGCGCGGGACAAGGCGCAACGGTCGGAGGATCTGCTGCGTGCCGCCGAGGCACTGGCGACGGAACTAGGCGGCGTCCGGTTCATCACCGTGCAGGCAGTCACCGAGCGGGCGGGCCTGCACCGCACTGGCGTACGCCGGTACTACGCGAACCGGGAAGAGCTGTTGCTTGAGCTCGCAGAGCGCGGATGGAGTCAGTGGCGGGCCGCGGTCTCCGAGGTGGTGGCCCCGCGCGCAGGCCTCGGACCGGAGGACGTCGCCGGCGTCGTCACGGACACGATCACCACGCTGCCGGTGTTCTGCGACCTCCTCACCCACGTCACGCTGACGCTGGAGGGCGACGTCGACATGGAACGCGCACGCCGGTACAAGACCGCGTCGTTCGCCGCGTACGACGCGATCGTGGACCATCTCGACCGCGTGAGCTCGATGACCCCGGACCAGCTGCGCGGACTCCTCGCGGCCACCCTCGCGCTGGCATCGGCCGGTTGGCAGGTGTCACACCCGACGCCCACCCTCGCCGCGCTCTACAAGCAAGTGCCCGAGTGGGGGCACGTCGCGTTCGACTTCGCCCCCCGGCTGAAGCTGCTCCTGACCGCACTCGCGGTCGGTCTGCATGTCGTCGTCCCAGGCGCCGGCCCCACTCCGGAGGTGAACTGAGGTCAGCGCGCTTCTTCGGGTCCTGGCCGGGCAGCGCAGACCTGTTCTCGGCGTCCTTGACGGGCTCGACGCGGAGGCTCTGCGACGGCCGGTGCTGCCATCCGGATGGCACTGCCTCGGGCTGGTCCAGCACCTTGCCCTGGACGTTGAGCGTTTCTGGTTCCGTGCTGTCGTCGCCGGGGACGAGGAGATCATCCGCGGCCTGACGAGCGGCGACGAAGCTTGGAACGTGGCTCCGAAAACGTTGGCCGTCGACGTGCTGGACGGATACCGGCAGGAGGCAGCGCTCTCCGACGCCGTCATCACCAGTACTCCTGCCGACGGCGTCCTGGGTCGGTGGCCTCACGACCTGTTCGGCGAACCGCATCTGCACACCCTGCGGGACGTCCTGTCGCACGTCATCACTGAGACCGCATGCCACGCCGGGCATCTCGATGCGGCACGAGAACTCATCGATGACCGGCGCTGGTTGGTCCTGACCTAGGGTGTGTTGCTTGAAGCCTTGCTGCACACGTGAGTGCCCGCAAGACTGCGGCGAGGCCTGAGTCCGCCCGGCAGAGCCGGGAGACGCCGATCAAGTCCGGCCCTTGGCGGACGGCCCGTGGCCTTCACGCCCGGGGACAACGGCCCGAGCACGACCCACGTCTCATCCGAGATCACGTCACGCGACACAAGTACAAGGCCGCGCCGACGAATTCGACGACCCTCCAGCAACACGCTCCATGGCTGACCGGGACTCGTTGCCCGCGCACACCACGAAGCGTCCACTGGTCAGAAGGGATCGGTGAACGAGACCGGCTTGCCGGTGGCGTGCGCGTATGCGATCTCCCTGCTCGTGGACTCGCCGATGTACCCGCCTGGGTTGACGACCAGAATCCGGTCGGCCAGGTCGATCTTGCGCAGGTGGAGAGCGTTCAGCGCGCTCTTCTGCTCGTCGGTGATCGACTCGTCTGCTTCGTGATCCCCGGCGCGCAGGAAGACGCCCGGCGCGACGACGATGACACCTGCGAAGGTCAGATCACGGTTCGCCGCACTCATCTCGTCCACGAACCGGGTAGAGCCGCAGATACAGACAATCTCGGGTCGGTCGGGCACGGCTCGGTCCTTCGGGTCGAGGGGAACCGTCAGTGCGCGCGCAACCATCACAGACGGGCATGCGAGCCGACAGTTTACGCAGCGAGACGGGCACCAGGCGGCTGCACCGTCGCAGGCGGGAGGCGTGGCCCGTGCGGGGAGGGGAGTGATGCTGCTCGACGCGCGGCGATCCGCGCGAGCGTGCCGTGCCTCCGCAGGTACACGAGGTCGGCCCGCGTACGCCGGTGCCCGGGCATGAGCCCCAGCGGCCGAGCGCCTCGGCTTGATGTGTTCCGGCCGCAGCGGCTCCGGTAGCAGCACGTCGCCGCGCAGGAAGATCACTGATGCGGCCACGTGGCGGCCGCCCGCCGGTACACCGAACCTTCCCGGTATGCCGAGCTCAGCCGGTGCGTGTTTTCGTTTCCTGCGAGGTCGGACGGGTACCCGTCCGACCCCGGTACGCACGCCGAGCCGTTGCGGGCGTTGTGGGCACAGTCGTGCGACGCGGTCCGGGACCGCGGGGAAGGAGCACCGTGTCGGCAGGAGACATCGGCCCAGTCCTGGTGGCCGACGCAGGCTCGTCCAGCCTGAGGCTGACCGTGTTCGGCGACGACGGGCAGGTCCTGGCCGAACACCACAGCGCCTCCGCACCCGGCGAAGACGTGTCCGAAGCTCTGCGGCAACTGCTGGCCCAAGCGCCATCGCCCGATGCCGTGGGTCACCGCATCGTCCACGGCGGAGCCGCACTGCGCAGCCACGTCCTGGTCGACGACGAGGTCCGGGCCGTCCTCGGGGACGTGGCCGACCTGGCACCGCTGCACGTCCCTCCGGCCCTCGCTGTCCTGGACACCGTCCGGAACCTGCTGCCCGACATCCCGCACGCGGCCTGCTTCGACACCGTCTTCCACGCCGGCCTGCCCGCCGCCGCCCGTGAGTACGCGGTGCCCGCCACCTGGCGCGAGGACTACGGGTTGCGCCGCTACGGCTTCCACGGGCTGTCCTACGCCTGGGCACTCGGCCGGACGGCCGAGCTGCTCGGTCGGCGCCCCCAGCAGCTCCACCTGGTGATCGCCCACCTCGGTGGCGGCTGCTCCGCCAGTGCGGTGCGCAACGGGACCAGCGTCGACACCACCATGGGCTTCACGCCGCTGGAGGGGTTGGTGATGTGCCGCCGCAGCGGAAGTGTGGACCCCGGCGCCCTGACCTGGCTGCAGACGCGGCACCGTCTGTCCGCTGACGAAATCGAGGACGTGCTGAATCACCGTTCCGGTCTGCTCGGCCTTTCCGGCACCTTTGACGACACCCGCGACCTCGTCCGCAGCCGGGCAGCGGGCGACGAGCGCGCCGCTCTCGCCCTGGACGTCTTCACTCATCACTGTCGCCGTGGCATCGCCGCGATGGCCGCGTCCCTCGACCGGCTCGACGCCCTGGTCTTCACCGGGGAGATCGGCGAGGACCAGCCCGAGGTCCGCGAAGAGGTGTGTACCCGGCTCACCACCCTCGGCCTGACCGGCGGCCTGCGCACGCCCGACGACGTGAGCCGTCCCGCGATCGTCAGCGGACCGGGGGCGGACATCCCGGTCGTGGTCGTACCCACCGGAGAGGCCCAGCAGATCGACCACGAGACCCGAAACCTTCTCCGTGGCCCGTAAGGCGCATCCGTGCCTGACGCCGCGCGCTTCGGCGCGTTCGCGCCCGAACGGACCTTCGTCATCCAACCTCCGAACCCGCCTCCCCCTCCGCCGAGGCCATCAGCCTCCTGGCCAGCTGGACCACGTCACTGAAGCTGGCCCCGCTTTCACGGTCAGGACCACGTGGTCGAGGGTGAGGTCGCCGACGACTTGGTGATGGAAGCGTTCGGTGCCCTTGGCGTGGGCGAGGATGTTGGACATCGACTTCCACCGGTTCGAGGCGCCCGGAGATGCCGAAGGCGACCTGTCGGAGTGCCGGGCCGACCCTCCGCGCCGGCCCTCCGAGCGGCCGCGGTCAGCGCCGCCCGCCCAGGATGATCTTCCAGACGCGCGTTGCCACCTGCAGATTGAGCCGGGTGTCCACATCCGTCAGATCGTGGTCGCTGATCTCACGGATGCGCTGCAGCCGGTAGCGCAGAGTGCTGCGGTGGACCGTCAGCGCGGCGGCCGCATCGTCGTAGTTGCCTCCGCAGTCGAAGTAACGCGAGAGGGTCTCGACCAACTCCGTGTCGTGCCCCGCGTCGTAGTCGATCAGCTGACCGAGCCACTCCCGCACGAAGCCTTCGAGCTCCCGGAGATCGTTGCCGGGCCCCAGGATCCGGTACAGCCCGAGTTCGTCGAAGAACGTCGTCCCGCTGTGCCGGCGGGAGTTCTGCCGCACCTCCAGAGCCCGCACTGCCTCCTGATAGCAGCGGGGAACGCCGTCCGGGGAGTCGCAGCGGGTGCTCACCCCGATCGCTCCGTCGGGCGTCCCGAGCTCATGGGCCAGCGCCGCGTGCACGGCGTGGTCGTTGGGCCTTGCTTCGGTCAGCAGGACCACCCGGTCGCCGCGACGGGTGATCAGAGGACGGGTCACCGTGGCGGTCGCCGCTTGCTCGACGGCACGGGCGAAGGAGCTGTCAGGGGCGTTGGACGGCCAGCACACCACGACCACGTACTGGGTACGGCGCAGGTCGTGGCCGACGGCCTCGGCCCGGGCGTAGGCACTCGTCTCGTCAGTGCCCTCCAACAGGTCGTCGATCAGCCGACGGCGCAGCCCCAGTCCGACCTCGGTGAGTTCGCGCAGGTGCATGAGTTCCTGGGCGAGCAACCGCTGGGCGTGATCCAGGGCGAACACGGTGTGCGCGTCGGCCGTCGCCTCGGGGTCGTCGAGGGCCAGTACACCGAGGAGGTCGCCGTGCGGACGGGCCAGGGTGATCAGCCGGCCCTTGACTCTGACGGGGTCCGCCGAGCGCGCGACCTGCCGCAGCATCTCTTCCTGGTGGGTCGAGGACCGCACCGGATAAGGGTCGGGCCGGTCGGGACCGGCCCAGGACCTCAGGTTGCCGAACCGGTCCTCGATGAGCGCCGACAACCCGGTGAGCTCGTACAGCGCTTGGGTGATGGCGTTCTCGCCCCCGCCCCGGTCGGCGACACGGGCGAGTGTCTCGTGCACGGTCTGCTGCTGGTACAGCTCGGAGCGCATGGTGTCCAACTGCCGCAGTGCGGTGTCCCGTTCGGTACGGGATCGGCGCAGTTCGCCGGCGCTGTCGTGGCGTGCGGGGAGCGTGGCGGCCAGTGGCAGGGCCGCCGATGTGAGCCCCACGAGGGTCGACAGGAGGAAGCACCCCTGCTCATCGGGCCCGGAGGCGGAGGAGACCACGATGTAGCCGAGCAGACAGCCGACCCGGCGCAGGCCGAACGCCCAGTTCCAGGACCGCTCCGGAAGGGATACGGAGCCGTCGGCCTCGCCCAGGTCCTTCATCCGTGCGTCGTCGACCGTCGGCGCTCCCGCGTCGTGGCCGGGGACGCGGGACAAACCGTCGACCGTGGCGAGGTATCCGGCCTCGGCGCGGTAGGGACCGAGGGCACTGACGTGCCGCATGGCCAACCGCAGGATCTCCCTCGGCTCCGCGCAGGTGAACAGGGTGTGGGACAGCTCCAGCAGCCCGTGTGGGTCCAGCGCCGCGAACGGACGGGGATCGGGCCGTTCGGTGCCCGCGGGGCTGCTCGGACGACGGGTCACTTCCTGGTCGGAGACGTTGGGGGACAGCGCCTGTGACGGATGGCGGGCCATAGGGGCCACTCCGTTCCTGCGGTCTGCGGTCGTCCGAGGTGATCGATCAAATGGAGGGATCCACGCCTGGGTGAGCCCTGTGAGCACCAGCCTAGGCAGGAACATCCGTCTTGTCTGTATTTGAGCCTTGTTCTCGTGGACCGACCGACGGCGCCGACTTCCGACCTGCCAGGCGCAGGCGGAGCACGCTGCTCTCTTGCCACTGTGGGCTCGTCGGGAATCACCGACGCACCGGTGGCCGTGGCAGTAGGGACCGGCTGACGAACGAGCAGGCCCAAGGCGCGGCGAGCGGGACCGGATGTCGCCCGGGCTGCGCAGCAGGCCCCGCGCCGGCACCGGCGGCGAGGCTCGGAAGGACAGTGCCCGCCTGGCGGTCCCGTAGTCATCTGAGCGAGTGCGGAATACCGGGCGCGGCTCCGAGAGCGAACAGGAACCGCTCGACGCGGAAGGAGTTCCTCATGGCCAGAGCAGTAGGCATCGACCTGGGTACCACGAACTCGGTGATCGCCGTCTGGGAGGGCGGCGAGCCGACGGTCGTACCCAACAGCGAGGGCAACCGTACGACGCCGTCCGTGGTGGCCTTCACCGACACCGGCGAACGCCTGGTGGGCCAGCTGGCCCGCCGCCAGGCGATCCTCAACCCCAAGGGCACCATCTACTCGGCCAAGCGGTTCATCGGCCGGCACTTCGACGAGATCTCCGAAGAAGCCAAGGCCGTCACGTACGACGTGGTCGAGGGAGACGGCGGCGCCGCCCGCTTCGAGGTGCGCGACAAGCTCTACGCGCCGGAGGAGATCAGCGCGCAGGTGCTGCGCAAGCTCGCCGACGATGCCTCCAAGCAATTGGGAGAGCGGGTCACGGAGGCCGTCATCACGGTGCCCGCCTACTTCAACGACGCCCAGCGCACCGCCACCAAGGACGCCGGACGGATCGCCGGCCTGGAAGTGCTGCGGATCATCAACGAGCCGACCGCGGCCGCTCTGGCCTATGGCATGGACAAGAAGGAGCACGAAACCGTGCTCGTCTTCGACCTGGGCGGCGGCACCTTCGACGTCAGCATCCTCGACGTCGGCGACGGCGTGGTGGAGGTACGGTCCACGGCGGGCGACAGCCATCTGGGCGGCGACGACTTCGACCGCCGACTGGTCGACCACCTCGCCGACGGCTTCCAGAAGGAGAACGGCATCGACCTGCGTCAGGACGCGCAGGCCCTGCAACGTCTGTTCGAGGCCAGCGAGAAGGCCAAGACCGAGCTCAGCTCGGTGACCCAGACGCAGGTCAACCTGCCGTTCATCACGGCCGACGGCTCCGGGCCCAAGCACCTGACCACGACGATCATGCGGTCCACGTTCGAGCAGATCACCGGCGACCTGGTGGAGCGCTGCCTCGGCCCGGTGCGGCAGACCATGGACGACGCCAAGGTCAGTGACAACGACATCGACGAGGTCATCCTCGTCGGCGGCTCCACCCGCATTCCCGCCGTCCAGGCGCTGGTGCGGAAGCTGACCGGCGGCAAGGAACCCAACATGAGCGTCAACCCCGACGAGGTCGTGGCGATGGGCGCCGCGATCCAGGCCGGGGTCCTCAAGGGCGAGGTCAAGGATGTCCTGCTGCTCGATGTCACCCCGTTGTCACTGGGCGTGGAGACACGCGGCGGGGTGATGACAAAGATCATCGAGCGGAACACCACCATCCCGGTGCGCCGCACCGAGACCTTCTCCACCGCCGAGGACAACCAGCCCGCCGTCGATGTCGTCGTCCTGCAGGGCGAGCGGGAGCTGGCCGCCGACAACCGGGTCCTCGGTCGCTTCCAGCTCACCGACATCCGCCCCGCGCCGCGCGGCGAGCCGCAGGTCGAGGTCATCTTCGACGTCGACGCCAACGGCATCCTCAACGTCACCGCGCGGGACAAGGACACCGGCAAGGAGCAGAGCATCACCATCAGCGAGAGCTCCAACCTCGACCGCGGCGAGATCGAGCGGATGGTCCAGGAGGCCGACAGCAACCGAGACAAGGACCAGGCCCTGCGTGAGGCGGTCGACGCCCGCAACGAACTGGACGCCGTCGCCTACCAGGTCGAAAAGCGTCTGGGCGAGCTCGGGGACGCCGCGCCCGCGCACGAGAAGGCCCGCGCCGAGATGCTGGTGGCCGAGGCCCGCGACGCGGTCAAGAACGAGGCCGGGGTGGACAAGGTCCGGCCCCTGACATCCGAACTCCAGCAGATCTTCGCGGGTCTCGCGGCCCACGAGGCGGGAGCCGCCGCGGGCGGTCCGGCGGGCACCGGCTCACCGGACGGACCACCGCCCGGCGGGGCCGCACCGGGCGGCGACGGAGGCGACGACGATGTCATCGACGCCGAGTTCGACAAGGGCTGAGGTGCCGGCCATGTCCATCCCACCCCGGGGCCCGGAGCCCGACCCGCCGCCGGAAGGCGCCGTACAGCCGCCGCGCGGGGACCTTGCGCAGCCACCGCCGACCGAGGAGGCCGAGCCGGGGCCCGACGCCGCAACCGGTGCCCCCGCACCCGACGACGAATACGCCGTCGCGCTGCGAGAGGCCGAGGACCGCTGGCGCCGCGCCCTGGCCGACCTCGACAACCTGCGAAAACGCCACGCCAGGGAGCTGCAGCGGGAGGCCGCGGCCGAACGCGCCCGTACGGCTGCGGCCTTCCTGCCCGTCATCGACAACCTGGAACTCGCCCTGAGCCACGCGGCCGCCGACCCCGACGCGATTGTCGAAGGCGTCCGGGCCGTGCGTGACCAGGCCGTGAACGTCCTGGAGCAGCTGGGCTACCCGCGCCACGCGGAGAGGGGCGTGTCGTTCGACCCGGCCCGGCACGAGGTGGTCGGCGTGATCCAGGATCCGGACGCCGCTCCGAACACCGTGGTCCAGGTACTGCGACCCGGTTACGGGGAGGCCGACCGGCAGCTGCGGCCTGCCGCCGTGACCGTCGCCAAGCGGGAGTGAGCGGCCATGGCACGCGACTTCTACGAGGTGCTCGGAGTTTCGCGCACCGCCGACCGGGACGAGATTCAACGGGCCTATCGCACCCTGGCCCGCAAGCACCACCCCGACGTCAACAAGGACCCCCAGGCGGAGGAGCGGTTCAAGGAGATCAACGAGGCCTTCAGTGTCCTGTCCGATCCGGAGCAGCGAGCCAAGTACGACCGCTTCGGCGAGGACTTCCGGAAGATCCCGGAGGACTGGGAGGAGCGGGTCGGAGCAGGAGCAGGAGCAGGAGCAGGGGCCGGAGCCGGAGCAGGCAGCGGCTTCCGGTGGGCCACCGGCGGCGGTCCCCGGGTGCGCTACTCCACGGCAGGCTTCGACGGCGAGGGGGTCGACGTCGAAGATCTGTTCGGCTCGATGTTCGGCGGCGCCGGGCGTATGCGCGTTCCCGGCGCCGACCAGGAGGCCGAACTGCCGCTCACCGTCGACGAGGCCTATCGGGGCGGCCGCCGTACCGTCACCCTCGCCGGGCCGGCCGGGCAGCGGCGCTACCAGGTCGACGTACCGCCCGGCACCACCGACGGGCAGCGCATCCGGCTGGCCGGGGAGGGCGGCCGCGGGAGCGGACACGACGCCCCCGCCGGGGACCTGTACCTGAGGGTGCGGATCCAGCCGCACCCCGAGTTCCGCCTCGACGGCCGGGACGTCCACGTGCGGCTCCCGGTCACCCCGTGGGAGGCGGCGCTCGGCGCGACGGTGCCGGTGCCCACTCCGGGCGGGGACACGGCGAAGGTGACCGTGCCCGCCGGATCCTCCAGCGGACGGCGCCTGCGGCTGCGCGGGGAGGGCATGCCGAATCCGCGCGGCGCGAACGGAGACCTGTACGCGGAGCTGCGGATCATGGTGCCGCCCCGGCTGAGCGACCGGGAGCGCGAGCTGCTGGAGGAACTTGCCGCCGTCTCCTCGTTCGATCCCAGGAGGACCTGATGAACGACAGACCGGCCGAGGCCCGCCCGTCCCCCGCCCACACGACCGAGGTGGGCGTCCGGTACGCGATCGTGCCCGTGCCCGCGCTCTCCCTGGAGACCGTGGCCCGCCGCACGGGCCTCCATCCCGACCTCATCCGTCAGTTCGTCACCCTCGGGCTCGTGGACGCCGGCCGTGACATTTCCGGACGGCCGGTGTTCGCCCCCGACGCCCCGGCCGCCCTGGCTCGCGTCCAGCGGTTGCGCACCGGGCTGTGCCTGAACTACGCATCCATCGGTCTGGTGCTCGACCTGCTCGACCGCATCAGCCTGCTCGAAGCCGCGCTGCGGCGTGCGGGCGTGAGGAGTGATCTTCCACCATGGACATGAACCGCCTGACCCAGAAGTCCCAGGAAGCCATGCAGGAGGCCCAGAGTGCCGCCGGCCACCTGGGCCACACCGAGGTCGACGGCGAGCATCTGCTGCTCGCCCTCCTCGACCAGGAGGAGGGCCTGATCCCGCGCCTGCTGCAGCAGGCGGGCACCGAGCCCAAGGAGCTGCGCGCGGCCGTACGCGAGGAGCTCTCCCGCCGGCCCAAGGTGACCGGCCCGGGAGCTTCGCCGGGCCAGGTCTTCGTCACCCAGCGCCTGTCCCGGCTACTGGACGCGGCCGAGCGTGAGGCCAAACGCCTCAAGGACGAGTACGTGTCCGTGGAGCACCTGCTGCTGGCCCTCGCCGAGGAGGGCTCGGCGACCGCCGCCGGGCGCCTGCTGAAGGAGCACGGCGTGACCCGGGAGTCCTTCCTCGGCGCGCTCACCCAGGTCCGCGGCAACCAGCGCGTGACCTCCGCCAACCCCGAGGTGGCCTACGAGGCCCTGGAGAAGTACGGCCGCGATCTCGTCGCCGAGGCCAGGTCCGGGCGGCTCGACCCCGTCATCGGCCGGGATGCCGAGATCCGCCGCGTCACCCAGATCCTCAGCCGCAAGACCAAGAACAACCCCGTCCTGATCGGCGACCCCGGCGTCGGCAAGACCGCCATCGTGGAGGGCCTGGCCCAGCGCATCGTGCGCGGTGACGTTCCCGAGGGCCTGCGCGACAAGACGGTGTTCGCCCTCGACATGGGCTCACTCGTGGCGGGCGCCAAGTACCGCGGCGAGTTCGAGGAACGCCTCAAGGCCGTGTTGAGCGAGGTCAAGGCCGCCGAGGGGCGGATCCTGCTCTTCGTCGACGAGTTGCACACCGTCGTCGGAGCGGGCGCCGCCGAGGGAGCCATGGACGCGGGCAACATGCTCAAGCCCATGCTGGCGCGCGGCGAGCTGCACATGATCGGTGCGACCACCCTGGACGAGTACCGGATGCACATCGAGAAGGACGCCGCCCTCGAACGCCGCTTCCAGCAGGTGGTGGTCGACGAACCCAGCGTGGAGGACACCATCTCCATCCTGCGCGGCCTGCGTGAGCGCCTCGAAGTCTTCCACGGCGTCAAGATCCAGGACACCTCGCTGGTCGCGGCGGCAACGCTCGCCCACCGCTACATAGCCGACCGTTTCCTGCCCGACAAGGCCATCGACCTCGTCGACGAGGCCTGCGCCCGGCTGCGTACCGAGATCGACTCCATGCCCGCCGAACTCGACGAGATCACCCGCCGCGTCACCCGCCTGGAGATCGAGGAGGCGGCCCTGTCCAAGGAGAGCGACCCCGCCAGCAAGGCCCGCCTGGAGGAACTGCGCAGGGAACTGGCCGACCTGCGCGGCGAGGCCGACGCCAAACACGCCCAGTGGGAGGCGGAACGGCAGGGCATTCGGCGCGTACAGGAGCTGCGGAAGGAACTGGAGCAGGTCCGTCACGAGGCGGAGGAGGCCGAGCGCAGCTACGACCTCAACCGCGCGGCCGAACTGCGCTACGGCCGGCTGCAGGACCTTGAGCGCCGACTGGCCGCCGAGGAGGAGCAACTGACCGCCAGACAGGGCCAGAACCGGCTGCTGCGGGAAGTCGTCACCGAAGAGGAGATCTCCGAGATCGTCGCCGCCTGGACCGGCATCCCCGTCGCCCGCCTCCAGGAGGGAGAGCGCGAGAAACTGCTGCGGCTGGACGAGATCCTGCGCGAGCGGGTCATCGGCCAGGACGAGGCGGTCCAGCTGGTGGCCGACGCCGTCATCCGGGCCCGCTCCGGCATCCGCGACCCGCGCCGGCCCATCGGCTCGTTCATCTTCCTCGGCCCTACCGGCGTGGGAAAGACCGAGCTGGCCAAGACGCTCGCGGCAGCACTGTTCGACTCCGAGGACAACATGATCCGCCTCGACATGAGTGAGTACCAGGAGCGGCACACCGTCAGCCGGCTGCTCGGGGCCCCGCCCGGATACATCGGTTACGAGGAGGGCGGCCAGCTCACCGAGGCGGTGCGCCGCAAGCCGTACTCGGTCGTGCTGTTCGACGAGATCGAGAAGGCGCACACCGACGTCTTCAACACCCTGCTGCAGGTCCTCGACGACGGCCGCGTCACCGACGCCCAGGGCCGCACGGTCGACTTCCGCAGCACCGTGATCATCATGACGTCCAACATCGGCTCGCACCACCTCCTCGACGGAGCCACCGCGGAGGGGGAGATCAAGCCGGAGGCCCGCGCCCTGGTGATGGGTGAGCTGCGCGGGCACTTCCGGCCGGAGTTCCTCAACCGCGTCGACGACATCGTGCTGTTCAAGCCGCTCGGAGAGCGGCAGATCGAGCGGATCGTGGAACTGCAGTTCGATGAACTGCGCCGCCGCCTCGCCGAACGCCGCATCACCGTCGAACTCACCGACGCGGCCCGGGAGCTGATCGCCCACCAGGGCTACGACCCGGTGTACGGGGCCCGGCCGCTACGGCGCTACATCTCCCACGAGGTCGAGACTCTGGTCGGGCGCGCCCTGCTGCGCGGTGACGTCCAGGAGGGCGCGAGGGTTCGCGTCGACGCCCAGCACGGAGAACTGGTGGTCGCCTACGACCTGCCCGAGGACGTGGAGGGGGCGAAGGCGGCATGAGTACCGTGCGGGCCACCACCGTCACCTGCCCGCACTGCGGGCGCGCCAACCGGGTACCCGCGGCCGCCGGGGGCCGACCCAGGTGCGGCAACTGCAAGGAGCCGCTGCCGTGGACGGCCGACGCGGGCGACGACGACTTCACCGAGGTCGTCGAGCAGGCCACCGTGCCCGTCGTCGTGGACCTGTGGGCCACCTGGTGCGGCCCCTGTCGCATGGTGAGCCCCGCGCTGGAGAAGGTCGCCGCCGATCTCGCGGGAACGATCAAGCTGGTCAAGGTCGATATCGACAAGAACCCCGGCCTGGCGCGGCGGTTCGAGGTCCAGGCCGTACCGACGCTGCTGATCCTCGACAAAGGACGGACCATCGCCCGACAGGCGGGTGCCGCACCTGCCCCTGCCCTGCGGCGGTGGGTGGAGCAGTCGATCGCCGGCCGCGAACCGGCTGGAAAGGATGAACGGCCATGACCGTACGGACCGACCCCCACCTCGCCCTCGTACGCCCCGTCACCCCGCGCGCCCCGGGATGCGAGGAATGCCTGGCCACGAACTCCCCCTGGGTCCACCTCAGGCTCTGCCTGACCTGCGGCCACGTCGGCTGCTGCGATTCGTCGCCGAACCGGCACGCCCGCCGTCACGCCGCCGCCGACGGCCATCCGATCGTGGCGTCACTGGAGCCCGGCGAGGACTGGCGATGGTGCTTCGTCCACGAGGCGCTCGTGTGATGGCCGGCGACGAGACGCGGCCGGGCTCGGCGCCGGTGGCGGACGAGACGGTAGAGAGCGTCCCCTTCGAGACCCCCGACATCTACGGCGCCTATCCCCGCCTGTCGGACGACCAGACGGCCCGCCTGGCGCAGCACGGCTGGCGGCGCGCGGTCGACGCCGGTGACGTGCTGATCCGGGAGGGGGAGCGGTGCGAGACGTTCTACGTCGTCCTCAGTGGCTCGATCGCCATCGTCGAGGGCTACGGCACACCCGATGAACGCCTGCTGCGGGTGCACGGCCCCGGCCGCTTCATCGGCGAACTCGGCCTCCTGAACGGACAGGTGGCCTTCTACGCCGCCGTGGTCAGGGACCCCGGCGAGGTCCTCGCCCTGCCCATGGATCAGCTGCGTGACCTGGTGACCCGGGACTCCCTCCTCGCTGATGTGGTGCTGCGCGCCTGCCTGGGCCGCCGTGCCCTGCTCGTCGGGCAGGGCGCCGGTTTCCGCATCATCGGCTCGCGCTACTCGCCCGACACCCGGCGGCTGCGCGAGTTCGCCGCCCGCAACCGGCTGCCGCACCGCTGGATCGATCTGGAGACGGACAAGGAGGCCGAGGCGCTGCTGCGCCGCTTCGCGGTCGGTCCGGAGCAGACGCCGCTGGTGATCTGGCGGGACACGACCCTGCTGCGCAATCCGAGCAACGCCGAACTGGCCCGGTTGATCGGCTTGCCGCCCCTGCCGTCGGGCAACGGCCGCGACGATCTCCTGATCGTCGGCTCCGGCCCGGCCGGACTCGCCGCCGCGGTGAACGCCGCCTCGGAGGGCCTCGGCACGACCGTGGCCGAGTCGATGGCGACCGGCGGCCAGGCCGGGACATCGTCCCGCATCGAGAACTGTTTCGGCTTCCCCGCCGGCATCTCCGGCGCCGAACTCACCGAGCGCGCCGTGCTGCAGGCGGAAAAGTTCGGCGCCCGGATCAGCGTCCCCGCGGAGGCGGCCCGGCTCGAACGGCGGGACGGCCACTACGCCGTCGGGTTCGCCGACGGCAGCGAGATCACCGCCCGTACCGTCGTCCTGGCCACCGGCGCCCGCTACCGTCGCCTCCAGGTGCCCGGCATCGAGCCGTTGGAGGGCACGAGCGTCCACTACTCGGCGACCCTCTACGAGGCCCAGCAGTGCCGTGCCGACCCGGTGGCGGTGGTCGGAGGTGGCAACTCCGCCGGCCAGGCCGTGCTCTTCCTGGCCGGGTACGCGCCACAGGTGTATCTGCTCATCCGTGGGCCGAGCATCGAGGCGCACATGTCCCGCTACCTGATCGATCAGATCGAGCGCCACCCGAAGGTGCGCGTGATGCTGCACACCGAGATGACGGAGGTACTCGGCGAGCAGGCGCTCAAGGCGGTCGACGTGGTCGACCACCGTACGGGCGAGCACCGCCACCTCGCGGTACGGGCCCTGTTCGTCTTCACCGGCGCCGACCCTCACACCGAGTGGCTGTCCGGCGCGCTCGCCCTCGACGCACGGGGCTACGTGCTCACCGGAGCGGAGGCTCAAGCCTGCTCCGTTCCCGAGCTGTGGCGGAGCCTGGGCCGCGACTGCCTGACGCTGGAGACCAGTCTGCCCGGCGTCTTCGCCGTCGGCGACGTCCGCAGCGGCTCGGTGAAGCGCGTGGCCTCCGCGGTCGGCGAGGGCGCGATGAGCATCCACTTCGTGCACCGCTACCTGGGTCGCACGGCCACGCCCGGCGGTACCGACACCTCACCGCACACCCGTCCCCAAGAGTCCGCTTGGCTCGCGTGACACCCAGCAGGCGACGAGATCGGCCTGAGGCGACGTCCCGTTCCCACCCGATCAGCCGGGACAAGGAAAAACAGGGGTGTGGCAGCGGACAATGGGTGACGATGATCTGCACCATCCCTCGTACGGCCCAAAGGCGCAGGAGATCGCGGTATGCACCACTCGCCCGACCAGGGCCAGGATTTGCTGAAGTTCCGGACGACGGATGTGGACGAGGCCCGGCAGGTCATCCACGAACGCTTCTACGCCAACTTCATCGACGTACCCGACGGCAGCAGTGAGTTCATGGCCCGGTACGACATCGCCGCACTCGGCCCGCTCACACTCGGACGGCTCTCTTTCGGCGCGGAGGTGCGCATACAGTTCGGGGAACTCGGCTCCTACCACGTGGACATCCCCCTGGACGGCCACCTGGCCTGGCGTCAAGGAAGGCACACCCATGCGGTGGCGACCACAGCGAACGCCGCCGTCTTCCAGCCGCACGGCGACACGACCCTGGAGCGAGTGAGCACCGACTGCTCCATGCTGGCCGTGAAGATCGACTCGAAGGCCCTCAACGATCAACTCGAACGCCTTCTCGGCCGACCGCTGCGCACCCCCGTCGCCCTCACGCCCGAACTCGACGTCGCGCACGGAGCGGGTCAGAGCTGGGTACGGATGATCCGCGCCGTGTTCGACGGGATGCAGACCGGCGGGCTGCTGGCCCGGCCGATGGTCGCCCGCCCGATCCAGGAGGCACTGCTGACCGGGCTTCTCCTCGCCACCGGCCACCGCTACCGCGACGAGCTCGACCGACCGAAACCCGCCCTGCGCCCGGGCCCCGTCAAGCGTGCCGTCGAGGCCATGCACAGCATGCCGCAACACCCCTTCACGGTCGGGGAGTTGGCCGTGCTCGCCGGGGTGAGCGTGCGGCGACTGCAAGAAGCCTTCCAGCAGTACGTCGGCATGACCCCGCTGGCCTACCTCACCGACGTCCGTCTCACCCGCGCCCACGACGAACTGCGCCGCGGCACACCGGGCGAAGTGAACGTGAGCGAGGTCGCCCATCGTTGGAGCTTCGGTCACCTGGGCCGGTTCGCGTCCCGTTACCGGGCGCGCTTCGGCGAGCTGCCCTCGCAGACACTGCGTTCCGGGTGACCATGGCCCACGCCATCGCCCCGCGCTGTGCGTGGTGACCCCGGCCTCGGGTGAACGCGCGGCGCCCGCGCGGCGGCGGATCGGCTGGCCACGCCATCGCCCCGCGCTGTGCGGACAACGGCCGCGCTCAGTGGATCGTGCGCGACGACGCCTGCGCCCTAGGGTTCTGGTGTTCGCGCGTTCCCCGGTTCGGTCCGCCGCGCGGACATCGGCCGGCCCATCTCCGCTCCGTCGGGCCGGTCACCGTCCGTCGGCACCCCCCAACAGCCGCGGACGGGTCGGCAGCGCACATGTGGCCTGGACCCCGCCGCGGTGTGCTGACCGACATTGGTAAAGGTCCGGGCCGGAGTCGGCGCCGGCCCGGACCTTTACCGTGAATCCCCTGGACTCTGGGGTGCGTTGGACGATTCCGAGGTCGATGCGGAGGATCTCGAAGCTCTGGGCAAGGGCCAGCCCGGGTTCGCCGGTGGTGTCCGGACCGGCCGCCCCGATCTCCCAGCCGGGCGTGCGTTCCAGGGCGGGGCGGGGGCGAGCTGTTCCGGGATCGGCTTGAGTTCTGCTTCCTGATCGATCTTCCGGAAGTGGTGCATGCTCTCCCGCACGCCTATCGTGATGGGTAGGTCACGGGTCCGGGCCAAGACGGCAGTCTCCGGCTGCGGGCGCCGGGGCGACTCCCGGTTCCAGGCATGTTCGCCACCACGCCGTTCGGCCTCACGGGCAGCGGCGTCCGGGGTCACCCGTCGCGTGGGGCCACTCCGTGACGCGGTGTCCACCCTGCCGCTGATCCACGCGCCCGTCCGACTCCCCAGGAGCAGTGGGACGCCTGAGCCTGGCAGGGCAATACAGGGAGGCCGATCGGGCCCGACATGCGCATGCGTTCGCGCCGCGTTTTCGGACAGGCTGACTGCGAAGCCCAACGTTCCCTCAGTGGCATCTGCGGGCGCTGGGGATCGCGGGGCAGCCACAAGGAGGTCCATTCATGCGGGTGTCGTCTCAGGGCGTTACGGTCGTGGCTCTCCTGGCGGATCCGGACGCGCCGACGGAAATCGCGCAGCGCATGGCCCGGACACTTCCTGCTCGGCTCGCCCACAAGTCGGGCCAGGAGCGACGGTTCGACATCGAGGTGATCAGTGAGCCGTTCACCGCGGGGGCCGAGGACCCGCCCACCCTGATGCGCCGGATCATGGACCGTGGAAGTGCGGAGAACTGGGACATCGTCGTGGCCCTCACCGACCTTCCGCTGCATCTGCACGGCCGCAAGCTCGTTGTGGATCTGAATCACGAACACGGCTTGGCGCTGCTGTCTCTTCCTTCCCTGGGGGGCTTGCGGCTGCAGACGAGGGCCCGGCAGGCCGTGGAAGAAGCCGTGCTCGGCCTGGCGGGACTGTCGGCCAACGGAACTGAAGAATCTCCGCAGAGCCGGTCGCTGCTGGGGCCCTTCGCCCGTCGCCTCACGCCCACCCAGCCGGGCCCGGTCGGTGAGGAGGAGACCCCTGACCTCCGGTACGTCACCAGCGGGCCGCGCGGTTACCTGCGGGTGCTCTTCGGCATGGTCCGCGCCAACCGGCCGTGGCGGTTGGTACCGGGCTTGTCCAAAGCCCTGGCGGCCGCACTCGCCACGGGAGCAGTCGCCACCGTCAACTCCACCGTCTGGATCCTGGCCGAGGCGCTGAGCGCGCCACGCCTCGTCATCGCCATGGTCGGATCGGTCGGCATCATGATCGGCTGGCTGATCGTGGACGCGCAGCTGTGGCATCGATCAACAGAGGGCTCGCTGGAGGCGAGGCAGAGGGCGCGGCTCTACAACGCCTCGACGGTCGTGACCGTGGGAATCGGAGTGCTCGTCTGCTACGTGGGTCTGATGGTCATCAACTTGGTGTGGGCCCTGTTCATCCTCAACGACCGAGTGTTCGCCGCTACGACACGAACCCCGCTGCACGCCGCGGAGTACTGGACGTTGTCCTGGTTCGTCGCTTCGGTCGCCACCGTGGGCGGCGCGCTGGGCTCAGGCTTGGAGAGCGACGAGGCGATCCGGGCCGCGGCCTACTCCAAGCGCGAACAGGAACGTCGTCACACCCTCCAAGACAATGACGGTGACCCGCCCTCGAAGTGAACCGATACCGGCACCGATGGCTCCAGGACCGCGCGGGCGGTATCGCCGCTCCCGGCTGGTCGGCGTACCGGGCGTTCACACTCCGCGGCGGCCCTTCAGCGATGACGGGGCGGGGGAGTCCCGGTAGGGCAGGTCCGTCACCCTTCTTCAGCCGCTTCGCGACCTTCCTCGGCCGCCCTGGACCGGCCCCGAGTACGACGTCGAGCCACTGGGGCTGGCTGAGAGAGCGTTTTCCCTCAATGTTTCATCCCGGGATGTGGCTTTGATGCGGTATCAGAGTCCTCGCCAGGTGGGAGTGGATTCTTTGGTGAGGCGGCGGGCCATCAGAGAGATCATCGCAATGTAGATCATGGCGGTGGAACGGGCCGGGAGGGCTTCGTAGTCGCGGGCCAGGCGGCGGTGGAGCATGAGCCAGCCGAGCGTTCTTTCCACCGCCCACCTGCGTGGTTGCACGACAAAGCCCCGAGTGCCGGGAGAACGGCGGACGATCTCAAGGTCGATGCCGAGTCGGGCGGCGTGGTCGACGAGGTACTCGCGATAGCCGCGGTCCGCCCATCCTTTGCGGATGGTGGGGTGGGCCGAGGCGATCCGGTTGATCAGGGTCTCGCCCGCGGTGGAGTCCTGGATGCTCGCCGCGGTCACGAGGGCTGTCAGCAGCAGGCCGGTCGTGTCGATCACGATGCTGCGCTTGCGGCCCACGATCTTCTTGCCGACGTCGACGCCCTGGTCGGAGGCAGGAACGTTGGTGGAGGTCTTGACGCTCTGTGCGTCGATCACCATGGCGGTCGGTTCGGGTCGGCGGCCCTCGTTCTCTCGGACGCGGCGCCGCAGCAGATCGTTGAGGTGCTCGAAGAGGCCGGCCTGCTCCCAGCGGCCGAAGTACTGGTAAACGGTGTTCCAGTGCGGGTAGTCATGCGGGAGGTAGCGCCAGGGAATGCCGGTGCGGGCCACGTAGAGCACGGCGTCGAGGATGTCGCGCAGGTCGTGGCGGGGTGGATGTCCGATGTTCAGGCCGTGCCGGGCCTGCTCGGTCCGCCAGCTGGTCAGCAGTGGCTCGATCAACGCCCAGCGGGCGTCGGACAGGTCGCTGGGGTAGCGGCGTCGGTCGCTCATGTCTCCGGGGTAGCCCAGCAGCCGGAGCATCGGTCAGGGCGCGGGACCGGTCGCCCGGGGCATTGGGAGCCAAGCGGAGCACATTGCGACGAAACAGGAGCAGTGCGGGCGCAACAACCAGGCGCTCGCCCCAGCCACCGCTCAAGCAGCAAAACGCCGCGTCTAACTCTGCAGACACTCGCCAGAATTCACCCCATCAACTAGCCAAAGACGCCAAAACGCCCTCTCAGTAGGTGTTTTTCTACCTATCCCACGGAACGCGGAAGGTCGGCAGGGCTGGGTGCGAAGTCCGGGGATGGTGTGGTGTCGTCTGTAGCTGTCGCGCTCCCGCTTCTCAACTGGCTTCTGCTGCGGCGTAAACGAAGTCGTACGGAGCCCAGTCGGCGATCCGGCGGTATCCGAGGCGTTGGTAGAGGGCATTGCTGGTGGGGTTGCCCGCGTCCGTGAAGAGCACGACCTCTGTGGCTCCTGCGGCACGCGCGGCCCGGCTCACCTCTGCGGTGACGGCGGCCGCGTAGCCGCGTCCGCGGAGGTCGGCTGGGGTGTAGACGGGGTCCACCCGAACCATGCCTGCGATCATCGGGTTCACACCTGCCATGGAGACGGGGGTGCCGTCGGGCGTCTCCCAGAAGGTGTAGGTCTTCTCGGCAAAGCGGGTGCTGGCCCAGGAGGCGGCGTCGATGGTGACGGTCTCGCCGAGGTCGACGGCGAGTTCACGGCACCAGCGCATGAGGTGGTCGTGGTCCTGCTCACCCACCGGGCGGCCGTGGCCGTCTGGGTGCGGGTTCGGCGGGGTGAGGGTGTCGAGGCGGTAGAGGTGCATCCGGACGCGGAGTGTGGGCGTCGCGCCGGTGTACCGCCGCCAGGCTTCGGCGAATGCGGTGGCGGTGTCGTGGTCCGCGGTGACGCCGGCGAGGGTGTGGCCGAGGCCGGCCAGATGGAGGGCGAGGGCGTCGGCCCGTTCGGAGGAGAGGGGGGTGAGGGTCAGCCGACGGGTCGGCGGACGGTAGAAGATCGCTTGGGTCTCGCCCGCCGACTCCAGCCGGCCGAAGAGGACGGAACCTGGGGTGAACGCGCCCGGTTGGGTCCGCCACTTTTCCAGCCTGGTGAGCGGCGTGTTGTGCAGAGCTGGGTGCGAACGGAGAAAGTCTCTGGCGCGAGCGAGGAAGTCCTCGATGTCTTCGGTGAGGGTCCAGGTGTCCGGAAGCATGGTTCATGATCCCGGATGTACTCGACTCGGTTCAGTACTTTGCGCGGAGATGCACCGAGCCACGACTGGGCCGATGCCTTTCAGTCACGTGACGTAACTGCTGCCGATCAGGCACGAGTGTTCCTCGTCCACTGGCTGGTGCGGGGGCTCTTGCGGGTGAGGCGTCGAGTCATCATGGTGATGAGGGCCCAGTTCAGGTGTGCTTCGGAGTGCTGGGGCAGACGCTCGTAGTCGTGTGCGTTGCGGCGGGCGTTCATGCACCAGCCGATCGTGCGCTCGACTTTCCAGCGGCGGGGCAGGACGACGAAGCCCTTGGTGCCTTTGGGCCGGGAGACGATGCGCAGGGTGAGCCAGAGGCGGTCGCGGGCCCAATCAACGAGTTCGCCGGCATAGCCACGGTCCGCCCAGACCTGGGTGATCTGCGGCTGGGTGAGACGCAGGCGCCAGAACACGTCGCGGGCGGCGTCGCGGTCCTGGATGTCGGCGGGCGTCACCGTGATCATCACGGGCAGGCCTAGCGTGTCCACGGTGATATGTCGCTTGTGGCCGTTGTTTTTGGCGGCATCGTAGCCCCGGCCGACGGTGGAGGCTCCTTTGACAGACTGGGAGTCCACGATCAGCGTCACCGGGTGCGGGCAGCGGCCCTTGCCAGTACGGATTCTCCGGCGGAGCTGGTCACGGATGTAGGTGACGACCCCAGCCCGGTGCCACCTCCAGAAGAACCCGTAAACCGTCTCCCATGGTGGAAAATCCGCAGGCAAAGCCCGCCATTTGTTCGTCGCGGACGACGAGGGCATGCTCATCACCAGCCGGTGGGGAGGCTTCTTCCGTCCCGTCGGCATCGACCACGTACTGATGCTGTTCGAGTTCCGCAGGGTTCACGAGATGGCCGCCAGCAGTCTGGCGGCAACCCGCGCCACGCCCGCCGAGCTGCGGACCATCGAGGTCGCCATGCAGCAGTGTCGGCACGGCTTTGTCCACTGTCAGGTCGAGGAGTTCAACCAGGCGGACGAGGACTTTCACATGGCTGTGGCGGCGGCCCTCGCACAACACCTTCCTCGTCAGCGCCGTGCGCGACGCACGACGGCTTCAGCGGCAGTCGAGCGCGATCGGGATCCACGACACGCTTGGCGAGAACACTGCGTCGGCCGTTCAGGAACACGGGACGATCTATCGAGCCATCCGCGACGGCCGGCCCGATCAGGCGGCCGAGGCCACGTCGGCACATCTCGACAGGACGCTCCAGGACTACCGGCGGGAGATCCAGCGGCGCCTGTTCGGGTAGCGGGCGGCCGCGGCTGAATCTTGACCCTGGATCCTGAACACCTCCATGCGGCTCCGGACAAGGGTGTTGCTGCCGCTTGGAAGCCGATCTCGTAAAGGATCGGAGACCGCTGACCGAGGCGGGAGTGCCTGCGGAGGGTGTTCGGGGATCTCGACGTCAGAACAGGGCGGTCAGGCCGCGCCGGTCCTCGTCGCTGAGCGTCTTCGCCCAGGTCGGTTCGGCCAGGATCTGTTGTACCAGGAGGGCGTTGACGTGGATGGGCGCGGAGTGGTGCAGGTGCAGGGCGAGCGTCGAGGTCTCCACGTGTCCCTTAGCCGGGCCGGGCTGGGCCGGTCAGGGCGGCGTCCTTGCCGTAATGCAGCAGGGTGTTTGCGCTGTTCCGGTTCTCCGCAACCTGGAGGCCGCCGTGGATCTCCCTGTGTGGGCCCGGGCCGGCGAGGTGGTCGCAGGCGAAGATGGTCCGCACGGCGCGGCCGAGTTCTTCGAGAGCCTGGTCGGTGAGGTGCTTGGGGCCTCCGGGGGTCAGTCGGGCGGGGCGTCGTCCGGGCGGTACAGGCGGATACTGCCGATGTTCTGCAACCTCGGCGACAGGCGGAAGTTGGGCGCTCGATGGTTCCCCACTGCCTACTCTGGGCCTCACTCCCGAGTCGATTGCGTCTGGGTAACTCATCAAGTCAGATACTTGCACTTGATGTTAAGTGGGTGACTCTCTAGCGTTCTCGGCATGAACCTCACCGTCCTCGCGGCCTCCGGCCGGACCGGAATCGCCCTCACCCGACAGGCGCTGGAACGCGGCCACACCGTGACCGCCGTCGCGCGTGACCCCGAGCGGATCGACCTTCCCGACTCCCCGAACCTGCGCAAGGTGGCGGGCGACGTGACCGACGCGGCAGGCATCGCCGCCGTCGTGGACAAGGACTCCGTGGTCCTGTCCGCGCTCGGCACGGACCGGGCCGGAATCCTGCTGACCGGCGCCCGGGCCGTGGTCGCCGCCGGCCCGCGGCGCGTCATCTGGCTCGGCGCCTACGGCACCGGCAGATCGGCCGCGGTCGCCGGGGAGGGCGCGGACATGCTCGCCAGGGCGCTGGGCGACCGGCTCGCGGACAAGGTCGAGGCCGACGACACCGTCCTCGCCGCCGGCGGCACCGTCTTCCACGCCGGGATGCTCGCCGACGGACCGGAAAGCCCCCACCGGCGCACGGTCGGCCTGGAGGCCGGGCCGCCCTTCGACCTGGGCGCGAAGGTCAGCCGGGAGACGGTCGCCGCGGCCATGCTCGACGAGGCCGAGACGCCCCGCCGTCCCGGCGCCGTGGCCCTGCCGCTGGCGCAGTAGTCGGCCGGTGCGGTCAGCCGCCGGTGATCTCCTCGATCGAGGCCCGGGCCTGCTCGCGGAGCCAGGCGTGGGCGGGGTCGGAATCGTAGCGCTGGTGCCAGTTGCAGTGGATCGTCGCCACCGGCGAATCACCACATGCGGCTGCGGGTAACGGCTGACCGCGGGCGAGGACGGCGCAGCCGCTCGGCCGCGCCCAATACGCTGCCCTCTTCGAGCAGGGCGTCCAGCACGGTCAACAGATTCAAGTCCCGCTGCATGAACGTAAATTTCGACAAGCCACAGATCCACTTCGATCGACTCAGGAGCACCCCATGAGCCAGGAACGCAATCAGTTGGCCCACGACCTCAACGGCACGGGACCGCTGCTCGTGGCGGTCCACGGCATCACTGAGAACCGAAGCTTCTGGGATCCTGTCTGCCTGCGGCAGCACTTCCGCGTGCTCCGCGTCGACCTGCGTGGCCACGGGGACTCGCCTCGGACCTCGCCGTTCGGGATCGACCAGTCGGTGGAGGACATCCACCACCTGATCGACTCCCTGGGCGAGGACCTGACCGGGGATCAGTCCCCGTACATCGTCGGCCATTCCCTTGGTGGGGTGATCGCGACTGCCTATGCGGCTCGTTATCCGACCCGTGGTGTGGTGAACGTCGACCAGTCGCTACGGGTCGGCCCGCTGCCCGCGGAGATAGCCACCGCTGTGCGGGGAGAGGGTTTCGCGGACTTCGTCCGCACTGTTTTCGCCTCGCTGTACGGCGAGTTGGACCCCGTGCTCGTGGCCGACATCGAGCGCCGCCGCACCCTCGACCAGGACGTGTTCAGCGGGTTTTGGACCCCGTTGCTCGATTGGGACGCCGACACCCTGGCAGCGTGGTCCCGACGGACAACGAGTCTCCCGCCTGGTGTCCCGTACCTGTCTGTGCACGGAACGGACCCCGGTGATGACTACGCCGACTGGCTGGCCGACCGCATCCCCGGCGCCGTGGCCGAGCAGGCACCGACGCGCACGCACTATCCGCACCTGGCACAACCGGAGTGGTTCGTCTCGCGCGTCGATAAGTTCTTCATGGACTAGGGCTCGTCAAAGTGACGCCGCCTCGTCGAGAACCAGGCCAGCGCCCGCAATCAAGCCGTCGAGGGTTCCGGGCCGGTACTGAGGGCGTTCGAGCCGCGGTGCTCACATAACAGTCCCTCACGTACGGGCCGGTGCCGCTCGTACGCCCATGCTGTGGGTGTGGGTGTGGGTGTGGGTGTGGGTGTGGGTGTGGGTGTGGGTGTGGGCGCAGCGCGTCGAACGCGGAAGCGCGCGGTTCGCAGAATCCAGGATGAGTGGAGACGGAAACCCGCGCACCAGCTAGGACCTGTCCTGGCGATCATCTGGTAAGACGCCTCGGTGATACTTTGACCGGAATTGTGGGAAGGAGCGGGCGAATGCGTGGACAGTGACCTGCGGCGTGCTGTGGTCGTGACGCTTGGCGAACTCGGGCGGAGCGATGACTGGCGTGACCGGGCGGATGCCGGTCACAGCCTGGCAGGGTTCGCCGAGATGCCAGAGGCCGTAGAGATACTGCTGGGCCTTGTGCTCGACCGTGGTGACACCTTCGTCACCCGGCGGACCGCGGAGGGCTTGCTTCGGCGAAAGGACAGGGTCGGACTGACGATAGTCGCGTCCGCACTGGCAGTCGCCAACGACAACCACGCCGATTACATCCACACCGCGATCGTCGATGTCTTCAGCATCTTCTCGGACGATCTGGACGAGGCGCTACGGATCTGCGACGAGATGTCGGGCGACACCGACGATCGTGTTGCCCAGGGGGCCCGTCGGCTGCACGAGAGCCTGGCAGAGATTGATCCTGTTCTCCGCCCCGCATAGCGGCGGTTCGATCGCTGTTGTGAGGTACAGACCCTCGACTACGGCAGCGCGGAACCTTGCCGGATCAGTGATACGGAGCATTCCCGTTGATCATGTGCGGAGCCAGATCGTGAGAGCTGCCGCAGTGGCGGTGCCGAGGTAGACGTAATGGCGCTTGTCGTAGCGGGTGGCTACCGCCCGATGCTGCTTCAACCGGTTGATAGCCCGTTCGACGGTGTTTCGTTTCTTGTACCGCCTCTCATCGAAGCCAGGTGGCCTCCCGCCGTGTGAGCCTTTGCGCAGGCGGGCGGCCTGGCTGTCGGTCTTCTCCGGGATCGTGTGCCGGATGCCCCGGTGTCGCAGGTACTCGCGGCACGGTCCGTTGCTGTATGCCTTGTCGGCAGCGACGCTGTCCGACTTCTTGCGGGGCCTGCCCGGACCGAACCTCGGGACGCGGATCTTCTCCAGCACCGGTCTGAACCGCGTGCAGTCCGCCCGCTGACCGGGTGTGACGATCAAGGAAAGTGGGCGGCAACGGCCGTCCGCGCTCAGGTGGATTTTTGTAGTGAAGCCGCCGCGCGAGCGGCCAAGGCCCCCACCTCCCGCACCACCTCCACCAGGCGGGCGTGCAGGCTTTGCCACGGCAGGCTGGCCCCCCAGTTCGGCGGCTGTCCTGGTGTGCTGGGCCAGGCCCTTGGCGATGGCGTCCTGATGGGTGCCGGAGAAGGCGGTGTGGACGAGGTCGCCGCCGTAGGGGTGCCGTGGGTGCACCGGCAGCCGGTTGCAGTGCTCGACCACCTCGCGCACCGCGTCGATGTCCGAGAAGTCGATCATCGGGTTCACGCCCTGCGCGTAGAGGTTGAGGGCCAGAGTGACCAGATCGACATTCCCGGTCCGCTCGCCGTTGCCGAACAGGCAGCCCTCCACGCGCTGCGCCCCCGCCATGACGGCGAGTTCGGCGCATGCGACTCCGGTCCCGCGGTCGTTGTGCGGATGTACGGAAAGGATCACGTACTCACGGCGTGCGAGATGCCGGTCCATGTACTCGATCTGGTCGGCGTACATGTTCGAGGTGGCGATCTCCACCGTGGCCGGCAGATTGTGGATCACCGGCCGGTCCGGGCTCGCGTCCCACAGCTCGGTCAGGCTGTTGCACACCTCCAGCACGAAGTCCGGCTCCGCGAGGTTGAAGACCTCGGGGGAGAACTCGAACCGGATGTCGGTACCGGGCTGCTCCTCGGCTCGCCGCATCAGGTGGGCGGCGGCGTCCCGGACGCGGTTGTGGACTTCGGCGCGGGAGCGTCCCAGGACCACGTTGCGCCAGGTGGGAGCGGTCGCGGTGTAGAGGTGGACGACAACGCGGTCCAATCCTTCGGCGGCGGCGAGGGTTCGGTCGATCAGATCCTGGCGGGCCGCCGTGAAGAGCGAGATGGTCACGTCCTCGGGCACCGCACCGCTGTGCGCCAGGTGTCGTACGAAGTCGAAGTCGGTCTGGCTGGCGGAGGGGTAGCCGACTTCGATCTCCTTGAACCCCATCGGACGACGACCTCGTTGCCCTCCACGCCGCCCTGGCCAAGCGCCGCGACGCCGCGCTCGGGAGCGACGCCGCGTTCGTCGACGCCGACATCGCCCTGCACGAGGCCGTGGTCGCCGCCGCGCACAATCCCGTACTCACGGGCCTGTTCACCGAGTTCGTACCCGTCCTGCAGCAAAAACTGCGCGACCTGGTCGAGTTGCTCGACCTGCGCGCGGCCGACCCGAACCACGGCGACGACGCCCACGCCGCCCTCGTGGACGCCGTGGCCAGAGGAGACGCGGAGACGGCCGGACACACGCTCAGGGTGGAGCTGAAGCACACACTTGCTCACCCCCAATCCCTCTGACACACAACGACCGTCTGGAGGCCGGCAGAGTTCCCTTGGGCAACGGCTGTTCGCGTCCTGCGTGGAACCGGTTCGGGAGGCGCTTGCGCGTAAGTCCCAGTCGGACGGGGTTCGTTCGGAGAGGCGATGTCAGGTCTCCGTGCCTGCCGGTACGGGACCGGCAGAGGGTTCGGTTTCGTGGGCCTCGGTCAGGATCGCGTACTGGCCGGCGAGGAGTTCGGTGAGGATGCGGCGCGCGGCCTTCAGAAGGTCGGCGATGTCACCTCCGGCGAGGGCGTAGATGACGGTGGAGCCCTGGCGGGTGGAGACGATGATGCCCGCCCGGCGCAGTACCCCCAACTGCTGGGACAGGCTCGACGGTTCGATCTCGATGTCGGCGAGCAGATCCCGGACCGCGACCGGTCCGTGCTGCAGCAGTTCGAGAACCCTGATGCGTACGGGATGTCCCAGCATGCGGAAGAATTCGGCTTTGGCCTGGTAGAGGGGCACTTGCATAGCCGTTGGCTCCCTACGCGCGGGCGATGAGGCCGGGTGGGGCTCGGGGCTCCCGTCCGGGCTATCAGTGTGTCGCACCTCGTCCCGCCGGGATCTGCGGAATGGACATGTGTGGATGTTGCGAGTTGCAGAACTCTTCACATCGAGGGCATGCGAAATTGAAGGTCAGACAGCGAGGTTTTCCTCCACTCGTTTGAGCTGGTGACGCGCCATCGCCAGATTCGACCGCGCTTTGTCCAGCACCAGGTACAGGAAGAGGCCGTTGCCGCCTCGTTCGTTCATCAGCCGGATGACGTGGTAATGCCGGTCGAGAGTGATCAGGATGTCCTCGATCTGGCTGGCCAGGCCGAGATGCTCCAGGGTCCGCATCTGTGCGCGGACGACATCCGTGTTGCCGGCGGCGGCCACCTCGAGGTCCAGGTCCTTACCGCCGCCGAGCACGCCGAGCGCCAGGCCGCTTGTGTAGTCCACGACGGCGGCCCCCAAGGCACCTTCCACGCCGGCCATCAGCTCTTTGAGCGAGACGTCCACATCGGCCATGGCTCTTCTCCGTTCGCAGGCCGGGCCGGGCTGTTCCCGCCCCGTTGCGCCAGCCACGCTAGGAGCAGGACCGTCAGAAGGGGCTGCATATGCACAGTTGAGCGAAATTGCAGCTGGGTAATATGTATTGAAAGTATGTGATCGTTCTATCTTCGGAAGCGTCCGGAGTATCGGGGCTCCGGGCCGCCCCGTCCTGCGCTCATCGCAGTCCGTGAGTCCGGATCGCACGGACGTCATTCATCTGTCGGGGGTGGCGGGCCTGTGCGTTTCCCGGTATCCGTGCTGGGGTGCGCGGAGTGGAACAGGCGCGGGAATCGAAGAACTTCGAGTCGGTGAGCCGCGTTCTCGGATCATTGACGGCCCGGTACACGGGGGAAGTGCACCAGCCCATGCGGGCACCCGGTTCACGGCATCGACGACACGAAGGTGTTGACGGACGGCTGGCAGGTCACCGACTTCGCCGAGGCCGGACCGCGCGGCCTGGTGAGCCCTGTTGAGTGGACGGGGGCGTCGGCTGTGGTGGTGTCCCTCTTCGACTGCGATGTGGGTTCCATCCAGGGTGTCACGCCTGGCAGCAGCAGCTGGGTGGGCCTGCTGAACCGGGGGATGGCGGAGAGCTGCGACATACCTCGGCATCATGCCGTCAGGCGCGGCCACTCTCGGCGGGTTCTAAAGGAGCGTCCGAGAAGGAATCGACGGTCTCTTCCGTGCTGGTGAGGCCGAGGCAGACTGCCGCGAAGAGAGGCAAAACGCTGTTCACGAAGTGCCAGACGCCATCGATGCCACAGTCTTGCGCAGGTGCGCAGGTGCGCAGGTGCGCAGGTGCGCAGGTGCGCAGGGGCACCGGGGCGCGTGGGCGCTAGGCGTTGCTCCACCCGGCTGTGCTGGAGTACAAGTCCAGCAGGTCCACCACGAAGAGGAGGGTTGAGCCCGCCGGGATCAACGGTGATGGCGACTGATTACCGTAGCCGAGACGTGGGGGAATGATGATCTCGCGTCGACCGCCGACCTTCATCCCCTTCACCCCCCGGTCCCAGCCCTTGATGACCCTGCCACTGCCCAGGGCAAACTTGAACGGCTGGCCCCGGTCCCAGGAGGCATCGAACTCCTTCCCGGACTCGAAGACCACGCCGACGTAGTGGACCCTGACCACCATGCCCGACTTCACCTCGGCCCCGTCCCCGACGACCATGTCCTGGATGGTCAACTCGGTAGGCGCGTCACCCTCCGGAACGTCGACCTCGGGCTTCGTCAGTCCACTCATTGCACCCTCATCGCTCGCTGCCGAATGCCCTCCGTACGGGGCTGTCCGGACACATGGCACCCATGCGGCAGATGGACACGCTACCGGGAGTGCCGACTCCGCCTGACGGTCACTTCCCATGTTGCAGGCAACGCCGCTCGGTGCCCGCGGTCAAGGGCAGACGTGTCGGACCGGCATCAGCCGAAGAGGGCGCGGCAGTGCGCGACTTCCGGTTCGCACTTTATCCAGTTGTCGCCGGTGAGGGTCTCCGTTGTTGCGTTGTCGAACCACCCGGCTGGTTTCCGCTGCGCTCTTCGAGATGCACGACGAATGGTTCGCCTTACCGCGCCGCCACCTCCCTGAAGGGGATATGGGTGATATCTACCGTAAACTTTTTTTAGTTCCTCTGTGCTACCCAACGCACCGAAATGAAACCGTCGGTTGATCCCCCTACAGCATGGCGAGGGCCACTGCCTGGCGGATGTGCGTTCCCAACCGATTCGCACTCGCTTCGGTATCCTTCCGTGCAGGCCATCGGAGGTCATGTGCCCAGATCTGACTGGGCAGTTGACCTCAGGGTTTCGTGGTAGCGTCCTTGGTCGGAGGGACAGTGCAACCTGAAAGGGAAATCGTGAACACGGAGAAGATCGCCGCTCGCCGCCTCTCGCTGGAGGAGGTGACGAAGCTTGGCGTGAAGGACAGGATCTTCGTTTCTGCCGACACGGCAGAACTCAAGATTCCCGACTGCTATGTCCCTGCTTTTCTGACCAGGTCCGGTGAGGATTTTGAGGGCGGCTCGGTAACGGCGAGAACCGTATTCCAGGAAGAGGTTTCCTGCCTTCCTGACGATGAGAACGAAGCCGGAATCTACGTGGCTGAAGAAAAGGGCTCGGTGGCCATCGAGGTCCTCCAGTCCGCCGGTGTCGTCCTGGACCTGGCCCTTTTCGTCCCTGGTGGGGACAAGGGGGCTCTGACGGCCCTTTACGCTGCGGCCCGGCAGGCGTTCGGCGCCGATGTTGTGCAGATCTGGCGCCAGGGCCTCAAGGAGGTTCCCGACGTTAAGGTCGACATCTTCGAGGAGCAGATTCCCCGGGGGCGCAAGGGAGGCGACACCCCCAAGCGTGACCGTCGCGCGATCGACACCTACCCCACCCGTGCGGACTTCATCGAGTTCTCCGCGGGGTGGAAGCCGGTCGTTGAGATTCACAAGCCGGTTGTTGACGACACCCCGACCATCTGAAGCGGCGTTACTTCTCGTTCTCGGCCTGGGAAAGCGCCGAGAACGCATGCGCCGGACCCGGTCGAACCCTGAGGGGCCCAGGGAGCCGTTGGAAGACAACTCGTGAACGTCAAAGCGCCCTTCCACTCGATGACCTTGCGAGACGGCCTGCCTTACCAAGATCAAGGCCGGAAGTTGTTCTGCAACAGCCCTCAAGGTGTTGACGTAGTCGAATGACGTCCACTTCATGATCTTCCAACCCTTCGTGCGGGGCGAAGGTGTGCTCGATGCGGGCGCGGACTCGTTTGTGGGAGTGGTTGTGTTTCTGCTTCCAGGCCTGCAGTTCGGTCTGGGCTTTCATGCGGCCGATCACATGCTCCACCCGGGCGCGCACCGTGCGGTGGGCGGCATTGTCGGCTTCCTCGCCGGCCAGCAGGGGTCGGCGCGGGCGTTTGCGGTGCGGCACGACCATCCCGCAGTTGAGGTAGGCGCCGTCACCCAGGACGGTCACGTCCTGACAGTGTTCGGCGAGTACGGAGGCACGCCAGGCGTGGGCGTCGGCGGTGGTGCACAGTGTCGGTCGGGCCGCTGCGATCATGAGGCGGGTGTCGGCGTCGACGATGACCTGCACGTTCGCGGAGAAGCGGTAGTTGCGGCTGGACGCTCCGATCGTGCGGTCGCGGACCGGGACCAGCGTGCCGTCCACGATCCACAACCGGTCCGCGGCGTCGGTCGGACGCGAGAGGGGCTCAAGCACCAGCAGCGGCCCCAGCCGTTGGATCACCCGGCACACGGTGGACGAGGAAACCCCGAACAGCGGTCCCAGTTGCCGCATGGTCAGGTTCGTCCGGTAGTAGACCGCGACGATCAGTACCCGCTCGGCCAGCGGCAGGCTCCACGGGCGCCCCTGCATCGTGCCGTTGCCACCGCGCTCCCGCACTGCTTTGAGCAACCGCGAAAACTGGCGTCAACCGCAGCCCCGTGAACGTCTCCACCCACACCCGTTCAGCACTCAACACCCCAGCCATGCCGAGGAAGTGCCCAGTTCGCAGCATTGTGCAACACCCTTTAGGTCGAGGAGGCGTGAGGGGTCGGCCTGGCGGTGCGGACGGCGCTCTACCTCTTCCCGAGGCTGTGACCCCGATACCCCGGGGCCCCGACCTAACCACAACGCCGGGCGCGCGAGGCCCTCTGGACCGTTCGCGTAATCCGCGACCACCTCCTGCTGCACCCACTTCCTCGGCACGGTCGAATGCAGCGGCACGCGGCGTTCCGCGGAACCAGGTTCTCGTGGGTCTGTTCCCGGTTCCTGCGGGGACTTGAGCTCGTCGATACGGTCACCATCGACGGCATGGTGTTCAGTGGCTGCGCGGTCCCTTCAACCACTCGGAGGTCAACGGCACCGATGTCGGCCCCGGAGATCACTCGAACCGTGGTTGGCGCCGAGATTGGCTGAAGCCCATGTCATTGGTGGTGACTGCAGGGCAGCGTGGGGACTCGCTGCAGTTCGAGGTCACGCTGCGGGTAGGGCTGCCGGTAGGGACACGATCGCCCTCGCGTGGGAGACGGTGTTCCCGTGCGAGGACGACTCCAGCCTCACCGCTGCGCTGGTGAGGCTGGAGGGCTGCCTGATGTCAGGCGGCCGGGAGGGTCCAGTCCTGTTGCGCTGCCCACTGCTCGAAGGTGGTCGTGGTCAGGCCGTAGCGGGCGGCGTGGTGGGGGCGTGCGGGGTAGCCGACGAGGTTGTTCCAGATCTGGCTGTCTGCCGTGGGTGCGCCGAGGCGCTGCTCCTGCTCCTCCCAGGAGACGGAGACTGCGGTGATCTCGCGGCCGGATGCCTTGGAGAGGGTGTCTGCGATTTCGGGGTGCGTCAGCGCGTCGCCCGCGAACTCGATCTCGGCTTCGTGGAACTTTTCGGGCGCGGCCACGGCGGCGGCAACGGCTGCTCCGAAGTCGTCCGAGTTGATGAGCGCCAACTTGGTCTGCGGGCTCGTGGCGGTGACGAGCTTGCCCTGAGGCAGGGCGGGGAACATGGGGTCTTGCTTGGCCGGGAGGAAGTTGTCCATGTAGAAGGCGGGCTTGAAAATGGTCCAGTGGTCGAGGCCCGCCTGACGGATGGCGTCCTCCGCGGCCTCCTTCTCGTCCCAGTACGCCTTCCACAGGTCGGAGTGCTCGTAGCCCGGGTGCTGGCTGCGCCACCCGGTCCCCGACACGGACGTGTGGATGATCTGAGAGATACCGGCCCGCTGGGCCGCGGTGGCGATATTGCGGGCCTTGCGCTGCTCCGCGCCTGGGTCGGCCGGGTCGACGCCCGCCAACTGCACGGAGAAGACCGCGTCGTGTCCGGCGGAGGCCACCTCAAGGGATGCGAGGTCGTCCATGTCTCCGGTCGCGAGGGTGACGCCCTGCCGGGCGAGCGCCTGGGCGGCCGCGGAGGACGGATTGCGCACGAACGCGGTCACGGGGTGCCCTGCGCGCAGGAGTGCCCGGGTGGCGGCGCCGCCCTGCATCCCCGTTGCCCCGGTGACCAGCACTTTCGCCTTGCCGTTGTGTGTCATAGCACGCCTTGCCTTGGGTTGGTCATGTCTTGCCGGTTACGGGCACGAAGGCCCGTCAACTAGAGACCGTACAGTATCGAGTCTTAGGTGTATCTAGTTGATGGCTTGGCCGAGCAGAGGTCGACCGGTAGCCCGCGGATCACGAGCGGCAAGAGTCGGGGTGGCGGGATGAGGGGCCCTGCTCAACGCCGCGGTGTATGCAGACGGCGCCATGACCCGGTCCGCGGCCTCCCGTGGACAGGCCGGGAGGGCCCGATGGCGGGGGAAGGGAATGCAGTACCGTCGTGCGTATGACCAGGTCGACCCGCCCTGCCGGACGTCAGCGCCCCAGTGGTGCCTTCGGGCCCGTCCGCGACGAGACGCGGAATACCCGCATCATCGAAGCGGTCCTGGACCTGATCGTCGAGAGCGGCTACGCGGATCTCACCATGGCCGCGGTGGCCGCGCGCGCGGGGGTGGCCAAGGCCACCGTCTACCGTCGCTGGGCCTCGCGCGAGGACCTGGTCGCCGACGCTCTCGAAAGCCTCATGCTCCCCGCTGCTGTCCCGGGCGAGGTGACTGCCGCCGGGACACTGCGCGAGGACCTCATCGCCACGCTGGCCCACAGTTCCGTGTGCCTACAGCCTCAAGCGCGTCGTTTCTCAGCCGTGCTGGCCGCCGCCACCGTCTCTCATCCTCAGATCGCCGACACCCTTCGTGAGCGGTCCATCGCCGGGCAGCGCGAGGAGATCGCCGCCTGTCTTCGCCGCGCTCAAGAGCGCGGCGAGATCACCGCGGAGAGGGTTGAGTTTCTGCTGGCGCCGGGCAGGATGGAGATCGCCGCAGCCATCGGGGTGACGGTTCTGCAGAAGGAACTGCTCGGTGACGTTCTCGACAATGAGGGAATAGCCCGCCTGGTGGACCAGGTCCTACTGCCTCTCATCGGCGGCACCCCTGCCGGCTGAAACCCTTCCGGCCGGCTCCTCGATACCCCACCGCGCCTGCTCGGCCCATGAAGGCCAGGATCCATTTTCGATACCGAGGCGGGCCGGGAGGTTACAGAAGCGGTTCCGGCTCCCTCGTGGCGAAGTCCGGGTGCGTAGCGACACGCGCCTCGACGCCGAGTTCGTACGGTGGTCGTGAACAGATGGTGCGGGGTTGGGCTGCAACATCGCAGTGCTGCCGGCCCGTGCCGTTCCAGGAAAGACTGAGTCCTATGAGCGACATCATTTTCACGCGCACGAGCGGCTGGATCCCGAACGTGATCCGAGAGGACGGCGAGCTGAAGCTGACGCTCGGTGCCGGGGCCGACGCCAACCACGACCCTCGCACGTTCACGTTCTCGATCAGCGAAGCCCATCTTGCGGTGATCCGGGAGGACCTGACCAGACACCTGCTGCTGTGGAGTGCGGTCCTCCCGCTGTGCGACGCCGCCGGAACCCGAGGCCGGCTCGACGAAGACGCTGCCGCCGCGCTCCTGGACCCGATCCTCCTCGCCGCGCCCGCGGACGTCGACGCGCTCTTCCAGCGCATCCGGTGGGACAGGAGCCGGCTCATCGCCCACGGGGCCGACATCGGTCTGCTTGAACGCGGTCAGGTATGCGCGGCGATGCGCGCTGCGACAGAGACGTCAGACGGCAAACGAGCTCAGGAGTACCAGGCGAACCGCCGTCGCGCCGAGCGCGGAGCAGTACTCGGTCCACTCGACGCCGCGATTCTGAGGTACACGGGCCAGTATCTGCATGGCGCGACGGTTCCGGGGCGGATGCCCGATGCCGTCGACCCCGCGCTGCTGCCCGAGGCCATGCGGGTGATTGCCACGGCGGAGCAGGCTTGCGCCGGGATGCGGATCGGCCGCGATCCGCGACGGGGAAACCGCGCCACGGACAAGCGCGACTGGCATCGGATGGAGACGACGGTCGAAGCGGCCGTGCGCCGTGCACACCCTGAACTCGTCGATGACGCGGTGCGTACCGTGAGCTTCCTGATGTGCTCGGAAGCGGCGAACCGCTCCAGGAGCACACCCATGGAGGAGGACGAGGAGACTGCCGACCACCACTCCGACTTCGGCGGGAGTGCGAGCAAGACGGTCCTGTCGTTCACCGACGACAAGGGCGTCGAGAAGAAGTGGCAACGGGACAGTCCCCGCACGGCCGCCGCGGAGTTCTGGGAGTTCGTCGGCAATCGCTCTGCCGCCGACAACGAAGTGTTCACCATCGAGGACGAGGAGATGGGCGAAGGGATCCAGCTCCACTTCTACGCGGACTCCATCGCCCGGATCACGACGCTGCGCCAAGGCGAAGGCGGGTCGGACCCGGAGTACCGGGTCGAGTACAGCCTGGTCGACGGGATCAGCGGGTACCGGAACCTGGTGAGTGTCTTCGTCCGCAGTGGCTACGCCGCACTCGAACGGCACGGTCCCTGGATATCGGATGTCGCCGAGTTCGAGCGCGCACGTCGACGGCGCGACGCCCGGTAGCCCCAGCGGGAGCCCACCAGTTCGGGCCGGACCAGGGTGACGTCCAGCGTCTCGCGGGCGCCCCACCCCGCGGAGAACGACCAGCCCGTCAACGGATGCCCGGGGTCTGTCGGGGTGAGCAGACCGGTGACGGTGCGGCCGGCCGTGCGGGGCAAGGTGGTGGTGCGGCTGGTGTGGTGCAGACGCCCAGCGGATCCCCGGCTGCGGCCACTGTGGTTCCGATTGTTGTCCCGAGCCGGGGCAGAGGCATGACCAGAACAGTGACGAGTAGCGATGAACTGGCCTTCTGCCCAGATCGCCCACCAGATGCCCGAGGCTCCCCGGAATGCAAGTCCCGTCATCTGGGGGCCCTTCTTTTCGGTACGAGGAGGGGACCGAGTGTTGTCACTCGTAGCCGAGATGTTCTTCGGAGTGCAGGTGCCACCCGTCGTGCCGCTTGACCAGGACGAAGGCGGTGCGCTCAAAAACGTCGTAGTACCCGGCATCCGGTTCGTGGCCGCATGTGAACCAGAGCGCCTCGACCCGCGCCGTGTCCGGGGTCTGGCTGACTACGGTCACTTTTTCCAGTGTGGACTCGGCTCCGAACTCATCGGTTTTGTTGCGGTTGTGTGCCTTGGCGTACTCGGCGCAGAAGTCGGCAGGGCTCTGGTAGAGCATCTGAACCTCTTGGGTGAGGGGTGCGGCCGGTTGTCTGAGCATGATGGCACTGTCGTCGCTCACGGAAGTCGCAGTTTCTCGACTCGGACCACGCTCCCCGCCTGGGCTGCAGGGTGTTGAGGACCACAGCCTGCGAGGCTCTGTCCCTCACGGCCCGCTTTCAGAGCCTTCTGCGAGCATCCGGGTGATCCGCTGCCCGATCGCCAGTTTTTCAAAGTCCCACAGGTGACTGGCGGTTGCCTCATCCCAGTTCTTGCCGCGAACCCACAGGAAATCGAAGAAGTTCCGATAGGGAATGAGCGGTGCTCCGCGTCTCCGGGATCCGTTCGGCAGGTGGGACCCCGCCTCGCTGAGCGAATTGGTCGCGATGTTCTCCGGTCCGGAATCCCACTGGGGGGTAGCCGGAGGCTTCGCGATCGAGTTTGTGGTGGGCCACCCCTTCCGGAGCCACGGTGACATGGACGTCCTGCTGTTGCGGCGTGACCAGCTCGTGGCCCAGCAGGTTCTGGCACGCTGGCAATGGTGGGCGGCGGACCGCCGGGGAGCTTGCGCCCTTGGGCGTCGGGTGAGGTGCCGCCCCTCGGCGTTCACGACATCTGGTGCCGACCTGGGCCGGATGATCCCTGGCGCGTCCAGGTGATCTCCCACATCTCCCGAACGCTCGACTGGGCCCTTTCAACTGTTCTACCGGCGACCGGCGAGCTACTCACGGACGATGCTCCCGCCAGCGGGGGACGCCTTCCAAGTCTTTCGGGACAGGGACAGAGCGATGGCGTATGGCACGTTGGGCAAGCCCTAGATTCTGTCCGGCCGATCTTGGGCTGTGGGAGGTTTTCGCCCATGACTTGCATTCGAAGGGGCCGTGCCTCGTAGAACACCTGCTGCACTTCGATCGCGGGAACGCGGCTGGGGTAGACCTTGGATTCGGTATCGCGATGTCCCAGGCCTGTCGGGAGCGGCGAATGCCGCTGTCCGTGTCCTTGAACGAGAGCGATTGTCTCCGGGCATCGTGGCGGTGGCGCTGAGAGTGTGGTCCGTGCGCGTCCACGGCACGGGGCGCCGGTGGGGGCAATGGGAGGCGGGGTTCACCTGCTCCTGCTGCGGCGAGGGCTGGGCCCGGGACAAGCTGCAGGACGCCCTGTTCATGCTTCCGCCAAGGGCTGCCAGCGAACTCCGTGTGCAGGTCGAGCGCCTGGACACGGTGCTCCTCGGGCGAACGCATCACGAGCCGACGGAGGACCCGGAGTCGGCGTGGTGGCATCGCAGGTGCTGACCGTACCCATGTGCCCCACTGGTTCGTTGACTCTTACGTGACTGGGCGGGGGGATCTGACAGAGGCGGGGTGGCGACGTCTGGAGCCTCTTCTACCCACAGGCAACAATCTCTGCGGGCGGTGGCGCGATCACCGTCAGGCTGTCAACGACATCCTGCACCGGGTGCGAACCGGGGTGCAGTGGCGTGACCGCCTGAACGCTACGGGCCGTGGAAGACCGTGGGTGCGACTGTGCGCTCGCCTGGCGGAAGTGGTTCAGGAGGTGAGGCGCTCGGTCGCTCCCGAGGAGGCTTCACCACCAAGATTCACCTGAGCGCAGACGGGCGTTGCCGCGTGCTTTCAATGTTGCTGACGGCAGGCCAGCGGGCGGACTGCACGCAGTTCGAGCCGGTCATGGAACGCATCGGGTGCCTCGGCTCGGGCCGCCGGCGCACCACGCCAGACAGACCGTGATCCGGTCCTGTTTGCGCTCCCGGAGCTGGTGGAAGACCCGGTGCTCGCCTCGCGGGTCCATCTCGCCGGTCGGCTCGTCGAGGATCCTGAAGACGATGACGAAGGCCACGGCGGACGGATACTTCCGCCCTCCTTCGCAGGCAAGTCCACCACCTCGGCGGTCGCTCCGCGGCGGACTAGGCCGACGTGTACTAGCCCTCGGGAGGGTCATCTATCTGCGCGCCGCCGGACGAGGGGTGCCCGGCGGCAGCATCGGCTTCGAGGTGATGGACACCGCCGGGCACCGTCAGCCTGGCACGACGCACTGACATCGCCGGGAAGACGAGGGGTCTGTCGTACAGCGGCAACCCGTCGCCAGGTCGGCGTCGAGCGACAGCATTTGCCCGCGACGGGGGGTCATCCCGTCCGCCAGTGGTCGGTCAGATCCACGCTCACGTCGCAGTGCGGATCGTTGGACAAGGAGACGGTCGGTGGCCTCTTGCTCGATCTGCTCGATGCCTGGCTCAGGAGAGTTCATATGCTGGCCCGTGTCAGCCACTTGTCGTTGGCCCTGCGGCCAGGTCCGCGAAGGCCTGGCCCACAGAGCTACCGCATTACCGTGTACAGGGCTCTCAACGGCCGTTGTCGTACTGGAAGTAGTAGCCGGAGGACGCGAAGTACTTGCACGCGACTGTGATGTCGTAGTAGCGCCGGAACTCGTTCTGAACGGTCAAGCAGGAGGAGTAGGTGCCGAACGGCCCCTGCCACTGCAGGCTCTGGATGCCGGCGCTCGCCCTGGAGGGCGCCTGCCGCGACGCGTGTTCGCCGGCTTGCGCGGTCGCAGCGGCACCGGTGACAGCGCTGGCGGCAAGCGCCAACGTAGCTGCCGTCTGCATGATCTTCTTTAACATTGGTCCCCCACAAGTAATCAGAAGCACGGTTCCGGTCCGTTGTAGACCGGATCTGGCTTCATCCTGTGGTCGGCTTGGTGTACGAGCAACTCCTTTCAACCCAGGCCAAATAGCTTGCCCTTGCTCCGCTGACGAATGGTGCGTGGTAGCGGGTGAGGCTTCGTGCGGAGCCGGTGGCAATCCGACTGGCGCGAGCATGGTCAACCAGGCGATGGTGCTGGCGCATCAGTTGTTCAGTGGGACTTCTCGACGTCATCTCGCTTGCCTGATCGAGGAGTTGGCAGCACCGTGGCAGGCTGGCCTCGAAGGCCGCCGTCATGCTGCGCGGGGCGGAATCCGCAAGCAGGCCGAGGGCGCCGGAGCCCGCCACCAGCTGGTGTTCGGCGACCGGGTGGCGGGGCCGCGCATTACGCACTGATGCCCTGCGACCTGGACGTATGTACGACGCCACGGCCGCCCGCAACGAAGGCGTCTCAGGCTGCTTCCAACATTTCCCCGACGTCGAGGTCCCCTTGGACGACGGTCTGGCCGGGAGGCGGGAGGCGGGAGGCGGGAGGAGGCGGGGACGGTGCCCAAGCCGTGGCTCGGCTGGTGGCCGACCACGGCGACACGGCAAACGTGGCTAATACTCCAGCAGCCGTAGATCGTGATCTCGACGGTGAGGGGCGCCGAGGTGACAGTCGGACAGCGTCGACCATCTGGTCGAGACCGCCCATGTCGTCGGCTCCTTCTCCCACTACCCGAGTTCACCGAGACGGAGGGCGTCCCTCATCTCGCTGAGCTTCGCGGTCGTCGCCGGGGTCTGCTCCTGCGCTTGCTCAGCGAGTCGGAGCGCATCGTCAATCTCGCTGAGCTTCGCCGAGGACAGGACGGCCGCCCGCTCTATCAGGTCGTCCCTTGACACAGTGGTCAGCCACGTACAAGGGGTGAAGCCTGGACGCGGGAACGCGAGCCGCAGCACGCCTTCGAGCGGCACTCCTTCACCGGCGCCCACCATCACTTCGATGCCCAGACCGCTGATGTCGACGCCCGCCGGAGCGACGACCTGCATCACCCGGATCCCGGACGCGTCGTCTCCCGACAGCAGTACGACCAACCTTCGCTCGTCGAACTGGACCCACCAGACTTCGCCTCGTTGCACAAGTCCTCCGGACACAGGACGGCGGACAGACGCTGCGCGAGCCTGACGCGCTGTGGAGATGGGTGCGGCCACCGTTGATCATCGGTGTGCGAAGACTGAAGATCACGCGTTGGCCGCAGGTCACAGCGTAAACCCTGCCCACTGGCAGGAGGCGTTCGAAGTCGCGTACTACCGCTGCTACTTGCCGGCCGCAGGGCCGCTGACCACCCTGGTGCGCGTCGCTGGACCAAGGTGGGGGCGAGGAGTTTTTCGAGTCAGGCAAGGGCTTGGCGGCCTTGGACGAGCACCAGCCACCGACTTGGCGGGTCCGTCTGGCGACGCTGCCACCAGGCCCGATCCCAGACCAGCCGCTACCGACGACAAGCCGCTCAAGCATGAAGATCACGATCTACGGCTGGAGTAGGTGGCCAGGGCCCATGAGGCGATGTCCTGGTAGCGCCGCGGGCCTGGGTGGCCGCTTACCGTGCTGCCGACCAGGTGGAGGCGTTCGGTCCGCCAAGGGCGCCCGATGAAGCCGTCGAGGCAGGCGGCTGCCGTTGTTACGGCCGTGTTGTCGTAGCGGCGAGCGCGGGCCAGTGTGAGGTGAGGGCGCAGAGGACGTTCGGCGAAGGAGATGCCGCAGTCCCTGACCTGAGCCCGGACTGCTTCGGCCAGCTCGTGCAGTCCGTCGAGATCACCCTCGATGCCGCTCCACAGCACTCGCTCGTCGAAGTGCCCACCACCGAGCAGCGCCAGTTCGAGAGAGGAGCAGGCAGCCGCCAGGTCGGCGAGGGGCGAACGAAGCCGCTGGACGGCCTGCACCGGCAGCTCGCCCAGGAAAGCCAGGGTGATGTGCCAGTCCTCGATGCGGTTCCAACGCAGGTCGGGACAGGCGGCGTAGGCCGGGCTCAGCGCGTGCGCCAGCTCGTTCTTCGCATCGTCGGGCGGCGCGAGGGCGATAAACGCGTGCTGGGTGGCGGTCTGGGGCGGTTCAGTCACGGATGTCTTCCTACCTCATGCGTCTGCAGGGCCGAAGCCTGACTGCCCGCAACGAGGACGTCCGCTGCGCGTCCCTGTTCGCCATCCCAATCACTGTGCCGGGTGTAGAGGGAAAGTCTCCCGACTGGTCTCGCTCGGTAAGGGCTCGCCCTTGAAGGTCGGCGGAGATCACCTAATGACTGTATGTGAAGGGTGAGCGTCGAAGCCGGCGAGTGGATAACGTCCTCCGGTCGGAGTGGAGGGTGAGTCTCCGCCTGTCGCCTACTACGCACACGATCATCAAAGCCTTCTGGACGGCGAATTGGAGCCCGGCCCCAGGCCTACGGGCCCTTCAAAAGGCGAGTTGGGTTTGTTCGTGGCGCTGGCCGGCGGCTGTGCTCGCCGTAGCACCGCTCTCCGGCGCCGACCAGACCTAGACCGTCACTTGCTGCGGCCTGCCGAGCGATGTCGCCGCCTGATCGAGCAGCTCCATCAGGATGTCGGAGGGGATGGACTTCGGGATGCCCTCGATGTCGCCGACCGGGAGGTCCCGTGCGGGGTTGCGGAAGATCACGCGTTCACGTTTCAGCGCGCGGCACAGGCTGCTTTCAGCGCGCGGCGCAGGCTGCGCAGTGCCGTGGCCGGCCCTCGGCAGGCGTAACCCGACACCCCGTCCACGACATCACCCTGGGGGAGGGCAATGGTCGTACCGCACGTGGCTGCCCCGCCTTTGCCCGTATCGCAGACGGCAGTACCCAGAGGGAAGGTCGATCAGTGTGCGGTGATCCGTCATGCGGGGATCCGCCGTTGACTTGACCGGTGACGGCGAGTGTCATGCCTGGACGGTGGGGCGAACGTTGATCTCGCCGATCTCGACGTCGCTGGGCTGCTCGATGGCGAAGGCCACCGCGCGGGCGACCGCCGCCGAAGGGATGCCCACTGCGTCCATGTTCTTGCGCGTCCGCTCGCGGATGTTCGGGTCGGCCATGGAGTCGGCGAGATCGGTGCGGATGTATCCCGGTGAGATGGCCGTCGTGCGCACCACCCCGTCGGTGGACTCCGTGCGCAGCCCTTCGTGGACGGTGCGCACCGCGTTCTTGGTCGCGGCGTAGACGGCCATGGTGGGGGACACGCCGTGCAAGCCGGCCACGGAGATGATGCTCACGAGGTGGCCCGACCCCTGCTCGCGGAAGGCGGGCAGCGCGGCGGCGATGCCGTTGAGTGTGCCGCGGAGGTTGACGTCGATCATGGCCGACCAGCTCTCGGTGTCGAGGTCGGCCAGCGGACTGATCGGGGCGATGCCGGCGTTGTTCACCAGGACGTCGATGCGGCCGTAGCGATCGATGGTGGTGGCGACCAGACGCTGCAGGTCCTCGGCCCGGGTGACGTCGACGACGCACGTGGCGGCACGGCCCCCCTCCTCCCGGATGTCCTGCGCTATGGCCTCGATGCGCTCACTGCGGCGCGCCGCGAGGACGACTGCGGCGCCGCGCTGGGCGAGGAGACGGGCGGTGGCTTCACCGATGCCGCCGCTTGCTCCGGTGACCGCGACGATCTTGTCGTGAAGAGAGAGCATTGCTGCCTCCAGATAAAGTGGACACGTGTCCGGTGCATGACCCACCCTACCGGACTCGTGTCCACTTGTGATGGATGGATCGTCAGGAGACGCCTATGAGCACACCGGCACGCCGTCCGGACGCGGCACACAACCGGACCCGCATCGTGGAGGCCGCCCGCGCGGCCCTCGCCGAGTCCGACCACGTCCATCTCAAGGAGATCGCCAAGCGCGCCGGTGTGGGACAGGGAACGCTCTACCGGAACTTTCCCAACCGTGAAGCGCTGCTCACCGAGGTCTACCGGCGCGACGTCGATGAACTCGTGACCGCCGCCTCCACCCTGCTGGCGGAACACGAGCCCGTCGAAGCCCTGCGCCACTGGCTCGACCGAGTGATCGACTACGCCGAGGTCAAATACGGCGTCCTGGCGGCGCTCGAACCGGCAGCGTGGCAAGACCTTGTCACCCACAGCCAGAACCCCATCGAAGACGCCCTCGGCCACCTGCTGGACGCCGGGAAGGCAGCCGGTTCCATCCGCACGGACGTGGGCGCCCCCGGGGTCCTCCTGCTCATCGCCTACCTCGGCCGACTGGACCGAGACGCATGGGGAACAACAGCCCGGCCTCTGATGAACGTCGTCCTTGAGGGCCTGCGCCGAAGGGACGCGGACCGGTGAGGGTCGCGGATCCCGATGGCGACGGCACCACAGGACTGGCGGGGGGGGGAGTAGTGGACCGTGTGCGAGCCCGGCGTCCCGTGCACCAGCCGCGCCGCCGGCTTGCTCCACCAGCGACTCAGCGCACCCCGGGTCATATCGGGTAACAAGCGCATGGCCATCTCCCGGTCCACCGCATCCGTCCGGTCCACCGCATCCGCCCGGTCACCGGCTCCTCGACGCACGAGCGCATCTCGGCCATCGCCTCCGGCGCGCTGCCGGCCCGCTCGTCGACGTACGCCGTCAGCGCCCCGCGTTCCTCCGGCACGACGTCTCGGCGCCATGCCGCGATCCGGAGCGTGGGAACGTGTCTCCGCGACCGCGTGCCGTGACTCACGCCGCCGTGGTGCGGAACGTGCTGGGGCTGAGGCCCTTGTGGCGTTTGAAGGCGGCGCTGAAGCCGAAGGCGTCGGCGTAGCCGACGGTCCTGGCGATCTGGGCGATGCTGAGGTCGGTGTCGGCCAGGAGCGCCACGGCGTCGTCCATGCGGCACTCGGTGAGGTAGGTGAGGGGCGGACGACCCATCAGCTCGGTGAAGCGCCGGGCGAACAGTGCCCGGGAGACGCCGGCTTGAGCGGCCAGCGACGCGACCGTCCAGCTCTCGGCGGGCCGCCCGTGGAAGGCGTGCAGGGCGGGGGCCAGGACCGGGTCGGCGAGGCCGCGGTACCAGCCGGGCGCGTCGGCGCCCGCCCGGTCGAACCAGGTGCGCAACGTGCAGACCAGAGCCCAGTCGAGCAGCCGGTCCATCAGCGCCTGCGAACCGGCGGAGAGCCGGGCGGCGTCGGCGGCGGAGCTCTCCAGCCAGGCGCAGACCTCGGCGTCCTCGGCGACGACCAGGACGGGCGGCAGGGCGCGCAGGAGCCGTTCGTGGCGGTGCCCCGAGGCGCGGTAGGCGCCCACGATCAGCGCGGTCGCTCCCTCCGGGCCCGTGCCCCAGTGGATGCCGTCGAGTTCCTGGTCGGTGCACGCGGCGTCCGGGGCGAAGCAGTTGATCTCGTACGCGGTATGGGGGCGGTGGACGGTGGCAGGCTCGTCCGCGAGGTGGAACCGTGCGGGGCCCCGGACGAGGGCGGTGTCGCCCGCGCCGATCGCCCGCTCGGTACCGTCGGACAGCAGCAGCGTGCCGCCACCGCGCAGCACGCTGACCATGGTGAGCGGAGCGGCGTCGGCGAAGGTGATGCTCCAGGGTGCGGTCAGGACGGCATGGCTGACGACCGAGCCCTCGGCCCGGATGCCGCTCAGCAGTGAACTCAGAGGATCCACAGCGTAATCGTAGACGATCTCCTATGTCCGGGAGAGTTTCTCCCATGGATCATCTACGGTGCCGCGGTTGTACTGGACTCACTGCACAGATCGAGCCCTCGGGAGACACCGTGCCGCAGCACAGCAGTGACACCAGGACAGCCCTCGTGGTCGTCGCGCACCACCGCAGCGATTCCCTCACCGCCCACACCGCCCGCCGCGCGGCCGCCCAGATCGAGGCCGCCGGATACCGCATCGACCTGCTCGACCTGCACGCCGAGGGGTTCGATCCGCGGATGAACGCGGAGGACCAGCCGGACTGGGGCAACCGGGAGAAGCCGTACTCGGACGAGACGCGCGCCCACATGCGGCGGATCCTGGCCGCCGATGTCGTCGTGGCCGTCTTCCCGGTGTACTGGCAGAGCGTGCCCGCCATCCTCAAGGGCTGGATCGACCGCGTATGGAACTACGGGTTCGCCTACGGCCGCAGCAAGCCCCGCCTGGCGGGCAGGCGCATGCTGTGGCTGGCCCTGGCCGGCGCCACCGCCGACGACCCCATCGTGGAGTCGATGCAGTCCGTCCTCGAAGCCAACCTGAGCGACGGGATCGCCTACTACTGCGGCTTCTCCCGCTCCACCGTAGGCCTGCTCCTGGACGCGGAGGAGCGGCCGCAGCGCATCGACGCCGAGGGCGTTCTGCTGGTCGGCGAAGCGGTCGCCGGCGCCGAGCGGGAGGCGCAGTACAGCGATTTCGACCGGCGGGCACGGAAGTTCGTGGAGGAGTTCCTGGCGGACGAACTCGTCGCGGTCTGACGGCCTCCGGATCCCGCGGGCCGACACGGCGGCAGTCGGGGTGGGATCCGATGGCCCGGCTCGCAAGGGCGGACGCGGCGCGCTCGCCACGTCATGTCACGTACGCCGAGCAGCAGATCTGCTTCCGGCCATGTGGCGACGGCCTGGAAGAGTGTGTACGGGTACGACCGGGATTCCTCCAAAGCGTACGGTGAAGCGATCAAAGCGGTGGAGTCGGCCGCTCAGGCCTTCAGCCATAGGACTCCGTCAGTTCCAAGCTCAGGCGGACGCGAAGGGCCTGATCACCTGGGACGTGAATGTCGACTCCACCGTCTGCCGGGCCCACCAGCACGCTGCCGGGGACTCGAAAAAGGGGATCTGTAAAGGAACCGTCCGGCGGCATTGCCGTCGAGCCGGCCGACCACGGTCCCGGACGCTCCCGGGGCAGCCGGCTACCGCGAGCGGCATGCCGTCGAGCGCGGGATCAACCGCCTCAAGCGCCACCGGGCCGTGGCCACGAGATACGAGAAACCCGCCGTCCACCGCGAGGCGTCCGTGTCGGTCGCGATCCGCGACGAGTGGCTGTGACCAGCACCTTCCCAACAAACCCTAGTCGACCCTGACCACGTACTTGCCCCGCACCCCGCCCGCCTCCAGCGCCCGGTGTGCCGCCGCTGTCTCCTCCAGCGGGAAGACCGTGTCCACCGCCGGCCGCAGCTTCCCCTCCGTCACCTGGCGGGCGAGGTCGTCGAAGAGCGCACGTTTGGGGTTGCCGCTGAAGAAGCGCACCCGGCGGCGTCCGTGGACGGCGCTGGCCGCGATGTAGCCCAGCGAGGCGGCGGGTCGAGTCAGGTCGAAGGCGATGGTGACCATGCGTCCGCCAGGCTTCAGCGTCCGCCGTACGGTACGCAGGTCGGTGCCCGCCGTGTCGAGGACCACGTCGAACAGTCCCAGTTCCGCGGGGGATACGGTCCGGTGGTCGATGGCGTGGTGGGCACCGAGCGTGCGGACGAAGTCGAGGTTGGCAGCGCGGGCCAGAGCCGTGACCTCGGCGCCGTGCGCCTGTCCGAGCTGGACGGCGGCGTTTCCGACGCCGCCCGCCGCGCCCCGTACGAGCAGCCGTTCGCCGGGGCGCAGTGCGGCCTTGTCGCGGAGGGCCGTGACGGCCGTGGTGGCCACGGGCAGCGCGGCGGCGGCCACGAGGTCCAGCCCGTCAGGGAGCCGGCCGAGCCGCTCAGGCCGTACCGTCACGTACTCGGCGGCGCTGCCGAATCCGGAGCTGCGGCCCAGGACGCCCCACACCCGGTCGCCGACCGCTACGCCGGTCGCACCGGTGCCGAGCGCGGCGATCTCGCCGGTGAAGTCCAGCCCGATGCGCTGCGGGAACTTCCGGCCGGTGAGGAGGCGGGCCCGACCGGAACGGGCCGCCAGTTCGCCGCCGTTCACACTGAACGCGCGCACGCGCACGAGGACCTCGCCGGGTGCCGGCCCGGGACGCGGTACCCGGCCCACATACAGCACATCGGGGCCGCCGAAGCGGTCGAACAGTACGGCTTTCATCGTGCGGTCGTCCATCGTTGCGTTCTCACCTTCGCCACCAGTGGCCGTGCAGGGGACCTTGGCGGCGAGCGTAGGCTGGCAAACGGACGAGATCGTCCACTTGAGCGGAGGTGAGAGACAGCGGTGGGGGAATCCTCTCGGATCGCGGGGCAGGACAGTCTGCGGGCGGACGCCCGGCGCAACCGGCGGCGCATCCTCTCGGCTGCCCGCGTGGTCTTCGCCGAGCACGGCATCGACGCGCCCATGGCGACCGTGGCCCGGCGGGCGGGGGTCGGCGTGGCGACGCTGTACCGGCGTTTCCCGACGCGGGACGCCCTGGTGCGGGCCGCGTTCGCGCACCAGATGGACATCTGTGCTCGGGCGCTCACCGAGGCGCTTGCCGACCCCGATCCGTGGCAGGGCTTCCAGCGGCTGGTCGAGACGGTCTGCGAACTGCAACGGGAGGAACGGGGCTTCCCGGCCGCGTTCGTCGCAACCTTTCCGGACAGTACGCGAGAACACGCGTCTGTACGCGAACAGGCCGAGCGGGACTTCATGACCCTGGTCCGCAGGGCTCAGGCAGCGGGCGCGCTGCGGGCCGACTTCCACCCCTCCGACTTTGCCGTGGCCCTGTTGTCCCACTGCGGTCTGGTCACCGCATTGCCGGGTGACCGTGCGGCGTCCCGGCGCCTTGTGGCGTACTTGCTCCAGTCGTTCCGCGCCGAGGCGGCCCACGGAGCGCTGCCGGCGCCGAGCACACTGTCGCTGCGCAGTCTCCCGCTCGCGGCCGATGGCTCCCAGCGACAGCGGTCCCCCGGAGCCTGATACGAAGGGGAACGGGCGGCCCCGGACCGAACGCCGAGCGGGTCCGGGGCCGGCGACACCTGGGGCACCGCGCCACCGGTCCGGCGCCTCTTCGGCTCGTAGGGCTGCCGCGTCGGAGGGTTACGAGCCGGTCTTTGTCCCGATGCCGTGGGCGAGGAGACTCTCGGCGGTCTCCGCGATGGTGTCCTCGATGGGACGCGCTCGCCATCCGAGTAGCTTCTCCGCCTTGCTGCTCGTGGCGTCGAGATCCCGGCCGAGCTGGTGCTTGAGCAGTCGCAGTTCCGGGTTCACGCTGCCCAGTGCGCGGGCGAGCCACACGGGCAGTTCACGGGTCGGGGCCTTCGCGGCCCGCTCTCCCAGGCGGTCACGCAGAACGCGCGCGATGTCTATGACACGCAGGCTGTGACCGGCGATTGCCAGGAAGCGTTCGCCGGCGGCTGCCGGATCGGTCATCGCGCGCAGGTGCAGATCCGCGACGTCGCGCACGTCGACGAAGCCCATTCCGAAGGGAGGGCATGCAGGAACCTGCCCCTCGATCATTCGGCGGACCAGACGCAGGGATGGCGGGTCGTCCAGGCCGAGCAGAGGGCCGAGGACCCCCACGGGATGGACCGCTGCCAGTTCCAGACCACCGCCTTCGTCCTGGATGAACTGCCAGGCCGCGCGTTCGGCGAGTGTCTTTGACCGCTGGTAGGGCGGGATGTCGCTGTCGACGTCGGTCCAGTCCTCCTCGGTGAAGGGGGTCGAGCGCGGGGGGTGCCCGATCCCGACGGCGCCGAAGGCACTGGTCAGGACGACCCGGCGCACGCGGGCGTCGCGGGCCGCGCGCAGCACCCGCAGGACGCCCTCGCGTGCTGGGACCACCAGATCGTCGTCGTTCGTCGGCGTATGGCGCAGCGTCGGCGAGGCGACGTGGAGGACGAAGTCGCAGTCGGCGACGGCGGCGTCCCAGCCGTCGGGGTGTTCGAGGTCGGCGCGCACGACGGTGAGACGGTCGTCGTCGAACGGTGTGGCCGCGTGCAGCCAGGAGCGCAGTGCCGGCTCGCGCCGCAGATCGCGGACCGTGGTGCGTACGGTGTGCCCGGCGTCGAGCAGTGCCTGGATGCACCAGCTTCCGACGAATCCGGTTCCTCCGGTGACCAGTACTTGGGTCATCTGTCTCTCCTCAGCTCACGACTGGTGCGGTAAGGGGTGCCGGCGGGTGCGTCGCTCGGTGCCGCTGGGCGGCGGCCACACTGCTTCCGAGGAGGGCGTGGCCGATCATGATCGGGTAGATCACGGCGCGCTCGAACAGGCCGATGTTCCACATCCAGCCGGTGAGGGCGTCGGTCATGAACAGGGGGAACGCGATCAGTCCGACGGTGCCGAGAACGATGCTCGCGATCGACCGGCCCTTGGTGAGACCGATGCCGGTCCCGCCGGCGCCGACGGCGATCGCCATGATGTTGCCGGCGAGCATGACGCCCTGCGCGCCGAATGTGTGGAAGGAGATCAGGCCGTTGTCGACGTTGGCGTTGGAGCCCTGGAAGATGCCGACCAGTGACACCCCGGCGCCGGCGAGGACGGCGAGGATCATGATGATGATCGGGCGGGAGCCCTTGCGCGGATCGAACACGAGGAATGCGCCGATGATCAAGAGGCTGCCGTAGATCACCCAGCCGGCGTCCATGACGGCACCGAGGGGGGAGTTGGCGACCTGCCCGAACGCGGTCTGCGGGGGACCGGTCAGGCCGAGGTGACTGACCCAGTTGTACAGGGGTGAGTACGGCGGGTCCTGCCATGCGGCGGCGGTGATGAACTCGGTGACCCAGGACACGAGCGGTCCCAGAAGGATGAGGAGGGCTCCGGCGCGGGCAGCGGCGCCGGAGCGGACGATGGGGTTCATGCGAGAGCCATGCCGGGCACGCGCCTGCGGATGGCCTCCAGCTCGGCTTCGTCCGAGACGCCCTGCCAGTCGTACCGGGGGGTGTACGGGGTTTCCAGGGCGCGCACCTCATCGTCGGTGAGCTCGATGTCGAGAGAGGCCACCGCCTCGTCGATCTGCCGGAGCGAACCGGCGCCGACCAGCGGTGCGGTGACCACCGGCCGGCGTCGCAGCCAGGCGAGCGCGACCTGTGCGCGGGTGACGCCGTGGGCGTCCGCGGTCTGCCCGACCGCGTCGATGATCGCGTGGTTGGATGCCTCCTCGGCGGGTGAGTAGAGCAGGTCCGCGTAGGCGCCGTCCGTCTCGGAGCGCACCGTCGAACGGGCGTCGTCCCACGCGCGGGTGAGGCGGCCGCGGGCCAGGGGCGACCAGATGATCGTGCCGACGCCCTCGTCCAGGCACAGCGGGATCATCTCCCGCTCCTCCTCACGGGCGAGGAGGTTGTAATGGTCCTGCATCGACACGAACCGCGCCCAGCCGTTCAGCCTCTGCAGGTGCAGCGCCTTCGCGAACTCCCAGGCGTGCATGGATGAGGCGCCGAGGTAGCGCACCTTGCCTGCCGTGACGAGGTCGCTGAGAGCTTCGAGGGTCTCCTCCCACGGGGTGGAGTGGTCGTTGCGGTGCACCTGATAAAGGTCGATGTAGTCGGTGCCCAGGCGGCGCAGCGAGTGGTCGACCTCGGTCATGATCGCCTTGCGTGACAGTCCCCGTCCGTTGGGTCCCAGCCGCATCGGGTGGCGCAGCTTCGTGGCGATCACGACGGCATCGCGGTCGGCGAAGTCCTTGAGGGCCCGGCCGAGGATTTCCTCGCTGGAGCCGTTGGAGTACATGTTCGCGGTGTCGAAGAAGTTGATTCCCGCTTCCAGCGCGTGCTTGATGAGCGGTCGCGCGTCCTGTTCGCCCTTGGACCAGACGGGGTGTCCGCGGTCGGGCTCGCCGTAGGTCATCGCGCCGATCGCGATCGGGGATACGTCGAGTCCGGTCGTGCCGAGTTTGATGTAATGCATGACGCTCCTTAAAGTATGTGGAGAGCTCTCCGCATAACGTAGTGGAGAGTTCTCCACTTAGCAAGGTGAGGTCTCGTGGTCCGCTCGGACGCCCGTGAGAACAGGGCGCGCATCCTCGCCGCCGCACGCGAAGCGCTCGCGGCGGACGGCAGCACGTCGATGAACCAGATCTCCCAGCGCGCGGGGGTCGGCGCGGGCACCCTGTACCGCAACTTCCCCACCCGCGAGTCGCTGGTCCTGGCCGTCTACCAGGACGAAGTCGCACGTATCACCGACTCCGTGCCCGACCTGCTGGCCGGAATGCCGCCGCTGGAAGCACTCCGTCACTGGACGACCGACCTCGTCGAGGGCATGCGTAAAAAGCACGGCCTCGGCGACGCCCTCGGCCCGGGCGCGCACCAGGCGATCAGTGAGCAGAGCTACGGGCCGGTCATCGCCGCGATCACGGAACTCCTCGACGCCGGCAAGAGAGACGGAAGCGTCCGCCCGGACGCCGACCCGGGCGACTTCCTCCAGCTCACCGGCGCGTTGTGGCGCGCCGCGGCCGACCCCGAGGACCGGGCACCCCACATGCTCGCGCTCATCCTCGACGGACTCCGCACGCACCGGTAGACGCAGTGCAGCACCCCGGCACGGAGGGCACGGCGACCATCCCCGCTCGGGCCGACCGGGGGTCCTCCGGCACGTAGTCGGTCCCGGGCCCTGAGAACAGGCCTGCCAGGTGAACGACTCTTCTGTGGAATCAGATTGGTCAAGCTTGCACTGCATGCCCTGTAGGGTGCCGGCGACCGGTAGGAGCCGGGCTGTGCCGTGACCTGCCCGGGGGTGCCGGCCCGGTCGGGGTCGGGGCATCGGCGAGTCAGCTGAGGAGAGCCCTGTTCGAGGTAGTCCGTCAGGTACTTGCCGCATCGCTCACTTGGTGGCATGCGGGTCGTTGCCGCGAGAGGCGTCCGCGACAGCGGGGTCCGGGACGGTGTGTCGAGTGAAGGCCCACAGCGCGAGCCCGAGACAGCTGAACGCCGAGCCCAGTGCGCATACCGCGCCCCAGCCGGCCAGCGTGTAGAGGAAGGTCGCGGCAATGGCGCCGGTGGCGCTGCCGATCGAGTAGAAGACCATGTATCCGCCGATCAGTCGGCTGCCCGCGTCCGGGTGCAGCGCGTAGATCAGGGTCTGGTTGGTGACGTGGACCGCCTGCACGGCGAGGTCGAGAAGGATCCCCCCCGACGATCAGGGCCCAGAGCGAGTCGCGGGTGAAGGACAAGGGGAGCCACGAGGCGGTGAGCAGTGCCAGGGCGATGCCGGTGGTCCGCCGGGAGAGTCCGCGGTCGTTCAGGCGGCCCGCCGCGGTCGCGGCCAGGGCGCCGACGACACCGATCAGGCCCAGTGCTCCGATCGCGCTGTGGGACAGGAAGTACGGAGCCTCGCTGAGGGGCAGCGCGATGCTGCTCCACAGAGTGCTGAAGGCGGCGAAGATCAGCAAACCGAACAGGGCTCGGAGCCGCAGCAGCCGTTCTGTCGCGAACAGAGTGATCGTGGAGCGCAGGAGCTGTCTGTAGCGCAGGCTCGTCGGCGGAGCGTCACTGTGGTGTGGCAGTACCCGGTACAGGACCAGGGCGAGCAGAGCGGTGAGCGACGCTGAGACGAGGTAGACGGAGCGCCAGCCCGCGAGATCGGCCAGGAGGCCGGATACGGTGCGGGCGAGCAGGATTCCGATGACCACGCCGCTGGTGACCAGACCGACGACCCGTCCGCGCTCGGCGGGAGAGGCCAGTGAAGCAGCGAAAGCCACCAGAGCTTGCGTGACGACCGCCAGAACTCCCACCGCGGCCATGCCCGCGAGCAGGATCGCCGCCGTGTGGGCGGCGGCCACCACGGCCAGGGCCGCCACGAGGAGCAGTAGCTGGGCGACGATGAGCCGCCTGCGGTCGGCCACGTCGCCCAGCGGCACGAGGAAGAAGAGTCCCAGCCCGTATCCGACCTGCGTGAAGGTGACCACGCTGCCGACGAGCGCCGGGCTCATGGCCAGGTCGTGGCCCATGGTCACCAGGAGCGGCTGGGAGAGGTAGACGTTGGCCACTGCGGCCCCGCAGGCGACGGCGAACAGTACGACGACGCCGCGGGACAGGACGACCTCGGAACCTTCCCCGCTTCGGTGATCGATCCGTTGTGTCACGGCCTTGGCTTTGCCGGGCATCAGCGCTCCTCCGCACATTTGGTTTTATGTTGCTACCAGCGGCGACCGTAACTATTTTGGTAGCATGTTGCAACCACTGAGGAAGAGGGACGCCATGGTGACCAGGACGCGTTTCGACGACAGTGAATGTCCCGTAGCCCGGTCGGTGGACGCGATCGGCGACTGGTGGTCCCTGCTGATCGTGCGGGACGCCTTCGACGGAAGCCGGCGCTTCGGGGAGTTCCAGCGCAGCCTCGGCGTGGCGAAGAACATCCTCGCCACGCGACTGCGCACTCTGGTCGCCGGCGGTGTTCTTGAATCCGTCCCCGCCTCGGACGGCAGCGCCTACCGCGAGTACGTACTGACTCCGAAGGGCAAGGCGCTCTTCCCTGTCATCGTGGCGCTGCGGCAGTGGGGCGAACAGAACTTCTTCGCCCCCGGCGAACCCCACTCACAGTTGGTCGACCGCCGGCAGGGGCAGCGCCTGCGCCCGCTGGAAGTGCTGTCTGCGGACGGGCAACGGCTGAACCCCGACGACACCACCGTCCACAAGATTTCCGCCTAGTGATCCGGGGCGGAGATCCGGCGCCGACATGGCGCTGGAGCGGGATCCCCGTTGCGCCGCCTGCCCGCTGACTGGCTGGCGCGGGCCTACCCGGGGAATCAAACCGAGCAACTCTGAGGACATCCCGAGCACCGTGCGGGGAGATTCAGGGCCCTGACCGCCGTTCCGTGAATGCCGAGGTCGCGGTCGAGTTCGGCGTCCGTCCCGGTCAACGGCTGTGCCGGCGGTTGCGGTTGAAGGCGGGGCGGATCCGCGGCGCCGTTCACGTGAGACAGAGTGGTGGACGGACGTGGCGGCGGACGTTCTTCGCGCCCGTTTCCACAGCGCAGGGTGGGTGCATCCGCGGAGGCCGTCGGGTGCTCCCACACGCCTCGGCTGCGGCTCAAGGGCTGCGAGACGCAACGATCCGAAGGCGACGCCCTGTCGACCGATGTGCGGGAACGCGGCGAGGTTCCTGGCTGCCCGTGAGGTTCGCGCCGTCCGGTGCGGTGACCGGGACATCGACTGTCCGTCGTCGAGATGAGTGGGCCCTGGGAAGTGCCTGTGGCCGGCGGGTCGGGACGCGCGTCCGCGTCGTTCATCGCACGGCCGCAAATCGCTCCTTAGCCAGCGCAAGCGCTCCACGATGCGGGCGGCAGCCTCGCAGCTTCGCGTGCCTGCCAAGGCTGTTGACCAGGTAAGCCATCGGGACGCCATTCCACCGCACTACTGGACCCGCCATGGTGACACGTCAATGAGCGGCCCGCGCTGCCACCTCTTGGAGTCGTTTGACCGGCCGTTGCCCAATCTCGCGCACGCGGGCCGCGAACACTGGTGGCAGGTGGCGCGGGGTCATCGGGCAGGGGGCGGCATGGCTGAGGGCACGGTTCTGGTGGCGGTGACGGAACATCCGGAGGACAGGTGCGCTGCCGCCGGGCAGTTGACGCGCATCGCCGAGGGGATCCGGGCGAGTGGCCTTCAGGTCCGGTGGGTGGTGAGCGTCTCGGACGCCGAGGCGGTGCTCAGGACGGAGGCCGGTCTCGCCGCCGCGGTGGTGGCCTGGGATCTTCCGCCCGGGGCCGAGGAAGGGCCGGGTGGCGCGACCGTTCTGCACAGGATCGGACGCCGGTTCCAGAATCTGCCGGTGTTCCTGGTCATGGCGGACGAAGGGCTGGGCGAGCTGCCGCTGTGGGTGTCGCAGTCGGTGGTGGGCTACGTGTGGCCCCTGGAGGACACGCCGGCGTTCATCGCGGGGCGGATCACCACCGCCGCGCGTGCCTACCAGGACGCCCTGCTCCCGCCGTTCTTCAAAGCGCTGCGGCGCTTCGACGACGCGCACGAGTACTCATGGCACACCCCGGCGCACTCCGGCGGCGTCGCCTTCCTCAAGTCGCCCGTGGGCCGGGCCTTCCACGACTACTTCGGGGAGCGGCTGCTGCGCAGCGACCTGTCGATCTCGGTGGAGGAGCTCGGCTCACTGTTCGAGCACACCGGGCCGATCGGTGAGGCGGAACGCAACGCCGCGCGGGTCTTCGGCGCCGACCGTACGTACTTCGTCCTGCACGGTGATTCCACCTGCAACCGTCTGGTGGGCCACTTCAGTGTGACGCGTGACGAGATCGCCCTGGTGGACCGCAACTGTCACAAGTCGGTCCTGCACGGCCTGGTCGTCTCCGGCGCCCGACCGGTGTACCTGGTCCCGACCCGCAACGGCTACGGGCTCGCCGGGCCGCTGCCGCCCGCCGAGATCGCGGCGGACTCGGTTGCGGCGAGAATCGCGAGGAACCCTCTCTCGGCGGGCGCGGTGTCGTCGCGTGCCCAGTACGCGGTGTTCACCAACTCGACGTACGACGGCCTGTGTTACGACGCGTCGGCGGCGGCCCGGGCCTTCGGGGCCAGTACTCCCCGGCTGCACTTCGACGAGGCGTGGTTCGCGTACGCGCGCTTCCATCGGCTCTATGCGGGGCGCTACGGCATGTCCGTGGACGAGGAGGCGTTCCCCGGCCCCGACCGGCCGACGGTCTTCGCGACCCAGTCCACGCACAAGTTGCTGGCGGCGCTGTCACAGTCGGCCATGGTGCACGTCCGGCCCGCCCCACGGGCGCCGGTGGAGCACGACCGGTTCAACGAGGCCTTGATGATGCACGGGACGACATCGCCGTCGTATCCGATGATCGCCTCGCTGGACGTGGCCACGGCGATGATGGACGGTCCGCAAGGGGAGTGGCTGGTCGACGAGGCGGTGACGGAAGCGGTCCGGTTCCGCCAGGAGATGGTACGGATCGGGCGGCGGATCGAGGCCGCCGGGGACCGGCCGCCCTGGTTCTTCGGGGTGTGGCAGCCGGACGAGGTGACCGACCCCGCGAACGGGACGCGGCTTCCGTTCGCTGAGGCTTCGGCGGAGTTGCTGCGGACCGAGGCGTCCTGCTGGCACCTTGAACCCGACGCGGACTGGCACGGCTTTTCCGGCTTGGCCGACGGCTACTGCATGCTCGACCCGATCAAGGTCACCCTGACCTGCCCGGGAGTCGACGCGACCGGTGTGATGTCCGACTGGGGCATCCCGGCACGGATCCTCACCGCCTATCTGAGCACGCGCGGCATCGTCGTGGAGAAGACCGACAGCTACACCACGCTGGTGCTGTTCTCCATGGGCATCACCAAGGGCAAGTGGGGCACACTGCTGGACGCACTGATGGACTTCAAGGACCTCTACGACGGTGACATCCCGCTGGAGAGGGTGCTGCCGGCCCTGGTTGCCGAGCATCCGCGGCGGTACGCAGGACGGAGCCTGCGCGACCTGTGCCAGGAGATGCACGCCCACTTGCGCGACGCCCGCCTGGTCGAACTGCTCGACATGGCCTTCCAGCAACTCCCGGAGCCGGTCACCCCGCCCCAGCTGTGCTACGAGCGCCTGATCCGCGGCGGCACGGACCGCATCCCCCTGGCGGACGCGTCCGGCCGGGTGGCCGCGGCGATGGTCACGGTGACGCCGCCCGGTATCCCGGTCCTCATGCCGGGCGAAAGCATCGGAGAGGTAGACGGCCCTCTGCTCCGCTACCTCGGCGCCCTGGAGTACTTCGACCGTCACTTCCCCGGCTTCGGCAGCGAGACGCACGGGGTGACCCGTGCTCCCGACACCGGCGACTATCTGATCGAGTGCCTGCGCCCGGACGAGCAGGACGGTCCCCTCGGCGCCACGACGCCGGCGCAGCGACGGCGGGAGTCACGGGTGGCGGAGCCTGATCGGCGCTGACTGGGCGTCTGAACCTGGGGTTCGTGTTTGGTCCCGGGTCGATCTGCGAGGCTCGTGGCCCACTGATCTACTTCCCGATGCGCTGGAGCATGGCTGAAGAGGCCTCCGCCCTCGCAGCTGACCTTGCGCGGTCCATGGGCCTGATCTGCTTCGATCCTCAGCTGAACAAGCTCAGGCCCTGACGGTCTCGATTGGTTCGCCACCAGCACCGAATGCAACGGCGCCTACGCCTGGATGGTGGTTTGTGTCTTGTGACGGGAAGGGAAGTGTTGACGCGCCGTGGATCGGTGCTTGGCAAGGAGGTGATGGTCGGCCTCGGACGAGGCCCCTCCCGCAGCTGCGCCGTTGCCACGCCGGGCGGCAGAGAGGCTCGGGCGGACAGTCCCGTACGCCCTCGACGAGGCCAGGCCGCCGGTTCGCGTGTGTTCGCGCGCGACGTGTCACAGGCGGGCCGACGTCGGCGTCTCCAGCACCACTTCTTCGTCGTCGGTGAAAACACCGGACGCCGTCGCCCCGCCGAGGAGTGCGGTGACGAGTGCCGCCGCGCCGACGAGTGCCCACCGCGTCCGCCAGGGCCTGGTGCGCGCCGGTGCGGCGACCACGGGTGCGATGTTCGTGGGCGCGGCGTCCACAGGCGTGGCGGACGCGGGCGCGGGACCGCACGCGATGTAGGTGCGGGCGTCCAGCCATGCCTGCGCCTCGTCGCCCTGGATCCCGCAAGCCGCGACGAACGCCGCGACGAGTTCCTCACGGGGAAGCCGTTGCCTGCCGAGCATGGTCGCCGCCGTGGAGTACGGCAGACAGTGGCCCGCGTCCGCCGCGTGGCGTTCCAGTCGGCGGTAGCTCAGCCCCGACCAGTCCTTGAGCCGACGCAGCGCTGCCACGAAGGCGGCCGCGTCGGTGTCCGGCGGTGTGGGCGGCGCGACGGTCATGACGGTGATCCCCCTGATGAGCTGGACGTACACGGGCTCGCACAAGCTCGAACACCCTGACAGCTTGAAGAACGGCAGTGGCGACCGTCAACCTCGTTGCGGATTCCCGATGTTGGAGGTCACAGGTCATATGGGTCTGCCCCGCTGCCGTCGCACCCGTACCACCGCCACCGCTCTGGTCGCCCTGATGATGCTGGGCGCGTGCGCCGAGGAGGGCGATGCCGGCCGGCCGGCCACCGGGTCCGCGGCGGCTGCCTCGAAGGCACGCGACGGGGAGTCGGTCGCCGACTTCCTCCACCGTGTCCTCCCCGCCGGGACGGGCGGCACCGTGATCGCCGCACGCGGCGACGAACTCGCGTACTGCGGAGGGTTCGGGGCAGCGGACCGCGCCTTGGGCACTCCCGCGAGCTGCCGCACCGTGTACGACGTCATGTCGATCACGAAACAGTTCACCGCCGCCGCGATCCTGAAGCTGGAGGTGATGGGACGACTGCGGGTGAGCGACCGGATCAGCCGCTTCCTGGGGCCGGTGCCCGAGAGCAAGCGCGACATCACGATCGACCAGCTGCTCACGCACACCTCGGGTCTCGTGGAGGCGCTCGGCGACGACTACCAGCCCGTCTCGCGCGACGAACTGGTGCGGCAGGCACTGGCATCGAAGCCGCGGTCGGCCCCGGGGGAGGAGTTCCACTACTCGAACACCGGGTACAGCCTGCTCGCCGCGATCGTCGAGGAGGCGTCCGGGGAGGGATACGAACCGTTCCTGGCCCGGCACCTGTTCACCCCGGTAGGCATGAAACACACGGGATACGTCCTCCCCAGGTGGCCGCGGAACCTGATCGCGGTCGAGTACGACAGCGAGGGGCGCAGCCAGGGCAGACCCGTCGACCACCCCTGGGCCGCCGACGGACCGTACTGGCACCTGCGGGGCAACGGCGGCATGCTCTCCACCGCCGGGGACATGCTCCGCTGGCACCGGGCCCTCTCCGGCGACGAGGTGCTGCCGGAGCAGGCCAGGCAGAAACTGTTCGCACCGCGCGTACGGGTACCCGGGCTGGACGGCTCGTACGGATACGGCTGGGCCGTCCGCGAAACCCCCGACGGACGGACCGTCTGGCACAACGGCGGCAACGACTGGTCGCTGGCCTATCTCACCAGGTCGCTGCGCGACGGCGTCCTGGCCTTCTGGGTGAGCAACCACGCCTACCAGGACGGCAAGTGGAACCTGGAGGACCAGGCGGAGGAGCTGACACAGGGCATCGCCGACCGCGTCCGCGCCGAGGACCGCTGAACCAGTGACCGCATCAAGCGGGACCGGACCGCGTCACATAGAGGAATAGAGGAAGGGAGGAGACAGTGCGCAAAGCCCTGATGGGTCTGTTCGTCGCCTTGGCGGTCGTGCTCGCGGTAGCACCGCTCGCAACCGCCGGCCAGACCGAGACCGCCGCTTGCTGCGGTGGTACGCCCGGCCAGCCGTAAGAGGCACCCGCCAGCGATAGAGCCGGACCCGCCCCCTCTCCCGAAGGAGACGACATGCGCAAAACCGTGCTCGGACTGCTCATTGCACTAGCGGCGGTACTTGCAGTGGCACCGCTCGCCAACGCAGACCAGACCCAGACCATCGCCTGCTGCGGCGGCATGCCCGGCCACCCGTAAAGGGCACCTCGCTAGCTCAATCTTGTAGTAGGGCCCGTCAGTCCACTCGTTGGCGGGCCCTTCTTCTCATTCGGAACGGTGATCAGACGGAAGCCGGCCGCGCCTGACCAAATGTGCGTCATCGGGCCGTGCACACTTCACCGCCAAGGATTCGTCCGCGCAGCCACAGACCACTCCCGTCGGGGTGCCGCATGCCATCCATCGAACGAACCGCACCCATCTGCAGAAGTCGCGCCACCCCGACGCGAGAACCCCGGATACGTCACATCGCGACGCCGAAGTCTCGGCTCGTGGCTTCACGTGCGGCGTGCCGGATGGCTTGGATGGTGGCTTCGGAACGTCTGCGCCGCAACCAGGCGAGGGCGGACGTGGAGGGGCTGAGGTCGACCACATCGATGTATCTGATGCCCGGGCGTGGAAAGTACTCGCGGGCGGCCGTCGGCAGAAAGCACATCGCTTCGCCGGCGGCCACCGTGTGCAGCAACGACTCCATGTCGGTGACGACCGGCCCGTAGCGAACGCGGCTGCCGTCGGGGCGGGGATCAGCCGCCCAGAAGTCCCACCACAGCCGCGGAACCTGCGTGGGCATGTCGACCACCGGGATGCCGGAGAGCTGGGCCAGGGTGAGTTGGGGTCGACTCGCCAAGGGGTGATCGGCGCAGAGGCAGGCCACTCGCGGCTCGGTGGCCAGGTGGTGCAGTTCGATGTCGTCCGTCACCGGCGGGCGCAGGAAGACCACGTCGGCCTCCTGTTGCGCCAGGGCGGCCATGTGATCGCCGAAGCCGAGGTTGACCAGTTGCACGGTCGTCCCGGGGTGCCGGTCTTGCAGCAGTCCGAGTACGGCACGGGTGTGTGCCATGGACGCTTCGGCTCCCATGGTTCCCACGACAAGTCGTCCGGATTCCTGCCGCAGCTGTGCGTCGGCGACGCGCCGCAGCCGGTCGATCGCCGCGACCGCCGCTCGGGCTTCGGTCAGCAATGCCTGCCCTGCCTCGGTCAGTGTGATGGTCCGGCCCTGGCGTTCCACCACGCGCACCCCCAGGCGTTTCTCCAGCTCTCTGATCTGCTGACTCAGTGCCGGCTGCGTGATGAACAAGCGTGCGGCGGCGCGTCCGAAATGGAGTTCCTCGCACAGCGTGAGATAGAGCCGAAGCTGATGAATGCTCGGTTCCCTCGATACGGACGCCCCCACGAAAGAATCCCCCATCCATCGTTCGACCTGCTGCGATAACAAGGAAGTTATCAACCAGCAGGCATCACGCGTCCTCGGATCGATGACATCCCCGCGCGGGCCGTGTGATAGTCGACGGACCGCCACACATGATCTTCCTCCCGGCCCAGGGGCCCCGAAAGGCACAGCATGTTCCTGCGGAAAGACGAGAGCCGAAAGCACAGCGGAGCCGGGACCCTGATGACCCGACGCAGTCTCGTCCTGGCGGGTTCGCAGACCGTTCTGACCGCGATGACGTCCGCTGCGCCCACTCACGCCCGGACAGGCGCGGGTAGCACGTAGCACCCGTCGGGCGCGGGTCCCTGCGCGTCGAGCTGGATGCCTGGCGGATCACGTACCTCAACCACACTCGAAGGGGCCTTACCTCACCACAGAACGTGGATGTCCCGGCCTTCGCGTCCCAGCCCCGGACACACAGCTTCGTCCCGGGCACCGCTCAACGTGCAGGAGTACCGCCGGCCCACCAGACAAGGAAATCAAGAACACCGGTTCTGACTTCCCTTGCCACGCGCGTGAACCAGACACCGCTTCGAACGTCACCCGATCTCGCCCCCGCCAGGAGACAGCTATGCGCAAAGCCGTACTTGGACTGTTTGTAGCCCTGGCAGCCGTGCTCGCTGCAGCACCGCTTGCCAACTCCGACCAAAACCAGACCGTTGCCTGCTGCGGTATGCCGCCCGGCCAGCCCTAAAAGGCACCCGTCAGCAAAAAGGCCAGACCAACCCCGGGCTGCGTCAGCTCGCGGTCGCCGACCCGCGGGAGTCGTCAGCCCTTCGACCAAGGAGAAGACATGCACAGTAACCGCCGGAAGTTCAGTATGGGAGCGGCCGCACTCATCCTCGGGGCAGGGCTTATGGCCGGGTCTTCCGGCACGGCTCAGGCGGCGGCGTCGGACTGCATCGAAGGCAGGGCCGGTTTCACCGACATCCCCGACAGCCTCAGCGGCCAGGGGGTGGCGGGGGCAGGAGCGCTGTCGATAAGCACTCCCCCCGCCGTCGTCTCGTACGCGATGCAGACCGGCAACGTCGGCGGCACATCGATGGGGTGGGGCGTCCTGAGCACCAGCGCCAGCATTTTTGGCCCCACTGCAACGGGATGGCTCTGGATGGATGTCACCAACGACAACAAGCAGTCGTGGATCCAGTGCGGCCCCTTCCCAGTGAGTTCGGCCGGAGTCAGGATCACGACCCCGGCCTACCCGACCAGCAGTTCGGCAAGCCGGGCCTTCCGTGTCTGCGCGCAGTTGACCAGTATCGCCACACAGACCAGCATCACGTGCACCCCCTGGTGGTAGGCCACCGGCAGGAAAGTCGCACCTGTCCTCACAAGGCACTGACGTATGGGATGGGGAGTTGGCCGCAAGCCTTCTCAGCGTCCAGCCGAAGGCCGTACAGCACGGCACCGTTTCGCACATACACCGTGGCGGTCCCTCCAGGGACGGCAGTTACGCGGTCGGCGAGTGTGCGGTTGAGGCCTGGTCGAGTGGTGAGGCAACGGCGGGCGGTCGCGGACCATACCGGTACACGGGTGTAGGCGACCTGCACCGTGCTCAGTTCCCGGTCGGAGATTGGGGTGGGACCGGGCCCTCACCCGCGTAGGTGTGGCCGCGCGGGGCCGACGGTGCATCGTCTTCGGAGAGGGTCAGGCTGGGCCAGGGGCCGGCGACGGCGTCGTCGTCCAGGGTGATGCCGAGGTGGTCGAGTACGAGGGCCACCACTGGTGCCATCCCGGCGCTCTCGCCCTCGTGCGCGGCGACTGCCGTCTCGACCCGGTCCTGCCAGGGGCCGGTGGGCTCGGTGTCCGGCATGCCCGGCTCGAAGTTCTCGACACACTCGCCGTCGCGCCAGTGCTGGAAGACATCAAGACCGTCGGTGGTCAGCATGCTGTATGTCTCGGTGCCCCGGGACAGTGCTGCGAGCGGTTCGGCCCAGGAGCCGATGACGCCGTCCTCCTCGAAGCAGAAGGTCCAGTCGCCGAGACTGCCGGACCGCTGCAGTGAGACCGCCCTGTCGGCGAGTTGACCCGTGGGCAGTTCGGACGCCTGGTCCGCGTCGAGGAGACGGGAGCGGGACGCGTCGGCCCCGTACCGGGTGAACACCTCCTCGGCGGTCAGGTCCCGGGTGAAGGTGACGCACATCCAGGCCGTCGCCCAGTCGAGCGAGGGTGTGTCCTCGTTTGCTGCCATGTTCCGCCTTCGTGATCCGTGCCGCCGCGTGCCGCCGGTCTTCACACCGTGCCGCACCGTCGGTCTTACCTGGGGAGGCGGCCGAGAGCATGCGCGAGTTCACCCACGGGTGCCAGGATGTGTCCGCTGTGTGGGCAGATCGCGAGCGATGATCCGCAGCACGGGGCGCAACGTCTCCCACACGCTCGGGGGCCGAGGTCGAAGCCGGGATCGAAGCCGACGTTGTCCAGGGCGCGCCAGGCCAGGGCAGTCATCTCCGCCCGCGGCACCTCGGCCGGGTTCCGCTCGACAACCTCCAGGAAGGCGTCGGCGCAGTGGAACCAGTCGAGCGGTTCGCAGGCGAGGCCGACCACGTCCTGTGGGTCGAGCGAACCCGCGCGCAGGCCGAGGTAGACCCTGCGCGCCAACTGTTCAGCCTCCGCTTCTTAAACCGGTCACAGACCGGCGACGTCCCCGGCCCTTTTCAGAGCGGAGCCCAGCTTGTCCACCACGCCGTCGTGCCGTCTCGCGCGCGCTGCCCGGTCCGCCGGCACCAGCCGCGCCGCGGTCTGCACGGCGTAGTCGTCCGGGTCGCCGAAGGCAGTCCGCGGGTGCTCTCCCGTATCCGCGCAGTGCGTCGTGACCTCCTTGACCGCCTGGAGGACGACTGCCCGGTCAACGCCCGGCTGCATGGCCAGCCGTACCTGGAAACGTGCCATCCACTTCTCGCGGTCCTTCTCCCGCGCCGCGTCCGTCGTCTGGTCCTTCTTCGCCATGCGTTCTCCTGGGTGATCCGCAGCTGTCCGTCATGGAGTTGGACGCCGGGGCATCGAAGTGGGTTCCGAAAGCGAGGAACTGATGAGTCGACGCCGATGCGGAAGGCCGGATCGACTGGAGCATGGCCAGCGTTGATTCCACGACCACCCGCGCTCATCAGCACGCGGCAGGCGCCCCCACTCATGACCCGAAGATCTCGGGGCGGCGGAAGAGCCCGGCACGCCACCGCTCCGATGAGGCTCTCGGGCGCTCGCGGGGCGGCCCACATGCAAGATCTACCTCACCGGGCAAGGTGGGTGCCGCCGGCTCGGGTTTGTCATCACGCCCGGCCAGTGGGGGAGGCGCCGCGCAGCCGAAACCGGCGTCACCTGCGCAGACGCCAGATCAGGCACATGATCCCCGAGCCGAGGGACCAGCGAGCCGCCCGCCGACGCCGCGGCAGCCGGGGCGGCCGCCCCGCATGGTTCGACATGACGAACTACCGCCGCCGCAACGAAGTCGAATGTCCCATCAACCGCCTCAAGAATTTCCGAGCGATCGATGCTGGCGAGAGTCAGGACGCGACGTCGGCGCACGGAAAGCCGCGGCACGGACGGTGAGGTCAGCAGGTTCTCGGCAAGAAACAGGCAAGCGAACGAACAGGGGCCGTGGAACATGCCGCGATACCGAACATGTCGTAAGCCCGGAAGTCGGCCCCTCCCAGCCCTCCCGACCGGGCCGCGCCTGTGCCCGTCAGATGGCGTTTCCCGCCGGGGTCCGGGTGGCATCGGGGACCGGGACGGCGCCTGTGTCCTCGGCGACCACGGCCTTCGCCGGTGTCCGGATTCCGAGCTTCTCCAGGATCTTCTTCTCGATCTCGTTGGCCAGGTCGGGGTTGTCCTTCAGGAAGTTGCGCGCGTTCTCCTTGCCCTGGCCGAGCTGGTCGCCCTCGTACGTGTACCAGGCGCCGGCCTTGCGGACGAAGCCGTTCTCCACGCCCATGTCGATCAGGCCGCCCTCACGGCTGATGCCCTGCCCGTAGAGGATGTCGAACTCGGCCTGCTTGAAGGGCGGTGCGACCTTGTTCTTGACGACCTTCACGCGGGTGCGGTTGCCGACCGCGTCGGTGCCGTCCTTCAGGGTCTCGATACGACGGATGTCGAGGCGCACCGAGGCGTAGAACTTCAGCGCCCGGCCACCGGTCGTGGTCTCCGGCGAGCCGAACATCACACCGATCTTCTCGCGGAGCTGGTTGATGAAGATCGCGGTGGTCTTCGACTGGTTGAGCGCACCAGCGATCTTGCGGAGCGCCTGGCTCATCAGGCGGGCCTGCAGACCCATGTGGGAGTCGCCCATCTCGCCCTCGATCTCGGCCCGTGGGACCAGAGCGGCGACGGAGTCGATGACGATGAGGTCGAGCGCGCCGGAGCGGATCAGGATGTCGACGATCTCCAGTGCCTGTTCCCCGTTGTCCGGCTGCGACAGGATGAGGTTGTCGATGTCGACGCCGAGCTTCTTCGCGTACTCCGGGTCCAGAGCGTGCTCCGCGTCGACGAACGCCACCGAGCCGCCGGCCTTCTGCGCGTTCGCCACGGCGTGCAGGGTCAGGGTCGTCTTGCCGGAGGACTCCGGCCCGTACACCTCCACCACCCGGCCACGCGGCAGGCCGCCGACACCGAGTGCGACGTCGAGTGCCGTCGAGCCGGTGGGAATCACCTCGATGGGTTCATTGGGCCGCTCGCCGAGGCGCATCACAGCACCCCTGCCGAATTTCCGCTCGATCTGTGCGAGCGCCGTGTCCAGCGCCTTTTCGTGGTCCGTACCTGCCATGAGCTTTCACCCGGTCCGATTGAGTGGCATGCCGCACGTCGGAGGACGTGAGCGCCTACTGCCGACAACGGACGTCTCGGAGATCCCAGCAAACGAACATCCGATCGATTTACGTGTCCTGTGAAAGGTACCAAGCCGAGGGGAGAGGACGGGCCGCGCACCGGACGCGGATCGCGCCATCACCCATTTCCCCTCCCTGAAGGCGTACTCGGGTAGCACTGCCGATCGCGAAGTCGTAGTCACGCAGTCCTGCTGCTTTGGTGGTGTGCTCGACCTGTTCCCCCGCCGAACGAGTTGAGCAGATGGACTATGCGACGACAGCTGTGTACCTGCAGAACAGCCAGAACCTGCCGGTACCCCTTCGCCTCCGCTCGGCAGGGCGCCAAGACCGACGGCATTGCCGGGTGCGGGTGCGGTTTCGTGGGCGCATTCATGGCCGCGGCCGGGACACCGCAGTCGACTGCTACGCCTACCCGGAGGCGGGCCTGGCTCACGGCGGTGAACGTCCTCCAGGTTTGACTGATTCTTACGCACGTGTGGTCAGCCGGGGCCGGGCCGCTGAGGCGTCATGCTGCAAACTCTCAGCTTGTTCATCACTACCGGTGTCTCGGCCCGTTGAATTGGTCGCGCCTCATCGAAGCGGAGTTCAGAGAGCCTTTTGGGCGGTAAGGAACGCCCGGACCACGGGCAAGGTGAGATCCGTCCTCAGGAAAGTGTCCAGATGCCCGCAGCCGGGCAGTTCCGCGAAGGTAGAGCTGCGTATTCGGTCGGCGGTCTCCCGAATCGCAGGAAGTCGGGGGTCACGGTCTCCGGCGAGCAGGAGCAGCGGGACGGCGGAGGAAGCCAGCGCGTCCAGGACGCTGTCGCGGTTGTCCAGAGCGAGGGTCAATGCTGCCAGGGCATTGGGGTCGGCGGCTTGCATCACGGTGCGCATCCATGCGGGGAGCGGTCCCTGACGGTCCAGCGCCTCAATGAACGGTGCGGTGCCCTGGGTCCGGAACACGGCGGCTTCCGCCTCGGCGGCAGCCTGCTCGACGGTGATCGGGCCGGCGTGGGCACCGCCCACGATGAGAGTGGTCAGCCGCTCGGGGTGACTGGCGAGGAGATGCAGGCCGATGATGCCGCCCATCGAGGCGCCCCACATGGCCGCTTGGCCGATGTCGAGTGTGTCGAGCACGGAGAGGACGTCGTCGACCTGACGGCTGATCGCATAGCTGCCTGAGTCATGGGGCGCTTCGCTTTCGCCGTGCCCGCGAGCGTCGATCAGGACGAGACGAAAGTCCTCGGTGAGTGCTTCGACGTGACCGGCGGAGTGCCAGGTGGTGCGGTCTCCGAAAAAACCGTGCAGCAGTACCAGTGGATGTCCGCGGCCCACGGTCTCGAACCCGATCGTCAGTCCGTCACTGCTGGTGATCCGCATGGTCCGAGCCTGGAGGACGGCGGCCTGCGCGTGCAACGTGTTTGCCGGGTGAACGTGCAACGTGTTTGCCGTGCGAATGAGAAGGGCGTTCCCGGTATGCCTACGCCGTGGGGCCACCAAGGGCCACTCAACCGTGCGATTCGGAGTTTCAGCATTCGACTATGCAGAGCCCCGTAGTGCCCGTGGTAACGCCGCTGCGTCTCTGCGGAAAGCGGACGTGTACCGACCGTGATCGTCGATAGCGTGGCTGGCATGGCTATCGCTCGCTTGCCCCTCGTCGTCATCGACTGTCCGGATCCTGGCGCACTCGCGAGGTTCTACGGTGCGATGTTGGATTGGAAGATCGACGTCTCCACTGATCGGGCTGCGGTCTGTGCCGGAGACGGCCGGTGCATCTCCTTTCATAAGGTGGCTGGTTATGCCCCGCCGATGTGGCCCACCCAGGACCGGCCCCAGCAGATGCACCTCGATGTGATCGTTGACGACCTTGATGCTGCCGAGGTGGCAGTGATCGATCTCGGTGCGACCAAGCACCAGGAGCAGCCGGGTACGTCCTACCGAGTCTTCCTGGACCCGGCAGGTCACCCTTTCTGTCTCTGCCTGAACTGAGGAAGCCTTCTGACGTTCGTGACCTTGCGCTCTTGCGTAGCTGTAAGGCGACAGCCTGAATCACAGCTGAAGCCGGACTACTGGCGGGTGTTGTTGAACTGGACGGCTGGTCCCCAGTTGTCGCGGGCGGCTGCGAGGCACCAGTGGCACAGGGGCAGTCCGCCGCTGCCGTACTTGTGCGTGGCGCGTTGGCAACCGGAGCAGGGGCCGATGTAGCTGCTGGAAGTTTTGAAGGTGGAGGGGTCGGGTTCGCTGATCGGTGGCGGGGGAGTGCTGGTCATCGCGGGGGGTGTCCTGTCCGGGGGTGGGGGTGTGGGTGGACACCGCGGTGCAGCGTGGCAGGCCGTGAAGGTGCGGGAAGCCGTCAGTGCGCCGCGGCGGCAAGGGCCGGGCGGCTGGATAAGGGGATGTCGAGCAGGGTGTCTGGGGTGCAGTGGCTGCACGCGCGCAGTCCGGCATCGAGGAGCCGGCGGGCTTTGTCACGGCTGACGGGGCGCCGTCGTTGGCCGATGGCGTAGCGGTGGCCCACGTGTACCTCGACGGGTGGGCGGTCGTCGCCGGTGCCCAGTTCGACGACCCATTCCGGCTCCGGCAGCCGGGCGAGCAGGCCGTGTTCCTGCTCGGTTTCCCGCTTCTGCACGGCGAAGCTTTTGGCGTCGATGCGTGTCAGCCTCATGGCATGCCAGACACGCAGTGCATGCGGTCTTGGCAGGTCAGCGGCTAGGTAATCGAACATGATCTCGTCCCTGGATGTGTGGACCGATCGGCCCGTCACGCGCGTATTCGAATATCAGTTCGAAACTCTACGTCCGGAGGAGGTGGGGTGCCATGGCGGCAGCACGGGAGCAGGTGTGGATGTCGAGTGTGATGCATGTGCGCGGCCCGGACCGGCTGCCGGACGACGTGTTCCGGCAGATGTTGGAACAGGTGCGCGGAACTCTCCCCGACCCTCCAGGCCCTGCCACCGTCCGCAGCTCTGGTCTAGTTGAAGGGTGCGCTGCGTTATCGCGGCGCCGACGCCCGGCGCCTGGGTGAGGTGCTGCGGGTGCGGACCCTGCCGCGGCTCGGCATCGACGTACGCGTCGGCATCGGCCCCACCATCACCGTCGCCGAGACCGCCTCCGGTCGGATCGACGCCCCTGGCAGTGTTCTGGCCCTCAGTCCCGGCCAGGTGGTCGGCTGGCTTGGGCCGCTGCCGGTGGAGGCACTGCACGGCATCGGGCCGAAGCAGGCCGCTACGCTGCGCGAGAACGGCCTGCACAGCGTCGGCCTGCTCGCCGCACTCCCGCCGATCACGATGCAGCGCCTGCTCGGTGGCCAAGCCGGACGGCTGGCCGCAGACCGGGCTCGCGGACCGGGCCCGCGGCGTCGACCCCCGCTCCGTCGTCCGCGCGCTGCCCGCGTCAGCCAGCACGCGGCACGCATTCGTCGAACACACCCTGGACGGCGCCGTGGTCCACCAGCGCGATCGGCCCGGCCGCCGCACTGCCACGCGTCTCCTGACTCATCGTTCCAGCCCTGCCGGAAAGGCGAGCGTGTGGTTCCGCTGAAACCACCCGGAATGCTGTGGCGCAACGCCAACACGCGCCACCCCGACGTCCTTGCCGTCCAACGTCGAGGGCACGCCCGCGGTCGCAGTGAGAAGGGCATCCGATAGGGCGGACGAGCGAGGGCGGCGGCTTGACCAGCCGCTGATGTTCAACGTCGCGCAGTCCGCGACTCCAGTTCGGACAGCGCCGGCCGGGATCCGCTCCAGGGCCGCGGCCGTGACCGGCCCTCCGCGCTTTCAAGGTCAAGATCACAACGGCCCATGCCGATGCCCGCGCCGCTGACTTCGCCGTCAAGCTCGAACGCCGTCTTGAGTGCCTCCTCGGCGTCGTCACGATCGATCGGCAACCCCGCGAAGACGATCTCGACGAACACTCCGGTCCTCCCTCTGAACCCGGCGAACCGCAGTGTCAGAGCACCTGGCTGCTCGCGGGTCGACCGTCCGCCGCCGCCTCGGTTCGCCAGCCGAGAAGGATCGCGTGGAGCGCCTGTTCGGCGAGGTGGTGGGCGCGATCGCTGCCTACGTTGCCGAGGTGACTGAGTGACGCGATGCCGTACAGCGTGCCCCAGAGGATCTCGCAGGCCTGGTCGAGATCGGCCAGGACCACGCCGTGTGCGGCAGACCAGGAGGTGAGCAGCTCCTTGAGGATGTCGATGGCCGGTTCCGCGACGCGCCGGCGTTCGTCCGCGTCGACCACCGGGTCGTTCATGACCTGGAAGAGGTGGGGGTGCTCGCCGGCGAACCGGACGTACTGCGACGCGACGCGCGTCATGCGCCGGTCCGCATCGGGCTCCTGTGCGGCTCGGTGGAACTCGCTCAGCATCAGGCGGTGACCGTACGCGACCAGCTCCAGTACGAGCGCGTCCTTGTTGGCGAAGTGCTGGTAGACGACGGGCGCGGAATATTCGACGTCGGTGGCGATGCGCCGGATCGTCAGAGCCGCGACGCCCTCGGTCTCCAGAACGTGCAGCGCGGCCTCGATGATCCGCTCCCGGGTGTTCGCCCGTTCACGGGCCCGTCTCGTGCTGGTCGACATGGTCCGTCACTTCGCTTCGATGGTGTCCCCGAACACTAGTCACCGCCTTGACCGTGCCGACGACGCACGTCATAGTTAACGGCGTTAGGAAATCTAACAACGTTAGGAACGGATCGTAAGTCATGATTTACCACATCAACAGGGTCACGATGAAGGCCACTGCAACGCCTGAGCAGATCGAGGCGGTGCTGGAGAGCTGGCGCAATCAGGGCCGCTCGAACCCCGCCATCAAGTCCTTCGTCGTGGGCCGTGACCACGGCGGCGACCACACGTACGGCGCGGTGTTCGTCGTCGAACATCTCGATGGGCTCTTCGCCTACCTGACGCACCCGACCACCTACCGGACCGACCACCTCGGGCTGCACCTGGTCGAACGGCTGGAGATCTTCGACGTCAGTGACGATGACGACCCTGACCTGAACGCCAAGATCCAGGAACTGCACCGGCGCCGCAACGAGCTCAACCCGCAGATCGCCGGCCTGCTCACAGACGTGCCCACCTATACCGGCTCCGGCGTGGACGACTGACCGATACCCCGGAGAAGGAGAAACCGTCATGGCCAAGCACGTCATCATCGGTGCCGGTTCCATCGGTACCAACGTCGCTCGTCTGCTCGCCGAGCGCGGCGAGAGCGTCCGGATCGTCACCCGCAGCGGCTCCGGCCCCGAGCACCCGCTGGTCGACCGGGTCGCCGCGGACGCGTCCGACCCGTCCCGCCTGACCGAGCTGTCCCGCGGCGCGGAAGTGATCTACCACTGCGCCAATCCACCCTCATACACGGTGTGGGAGCGCCTGTTGCCGCCTCTGCAGACGGCGGCCATCACCGCCGCCAAGGCGAACGACGCCGTCCTCGCGCTGACCGGCAGCCTCTACGCCTACGGTCCGCAGCCCGGTGGCCGGATGAACGAACACACCCCCATGGCCGCCACCGGGCACAAGGGCCGCCTGCGCAGACGCATGTGGGAACAGGCACTCGCCGCGGGAATCCGCACCGTCGAGGTCCGCGGCTCCGACTACATCGGCAAGGACGCCAACGGCATCTACTCCCTGCTCATCAAGTCGGCCCTGCAGAAGGGAAAAGCGGCCTGGATCACCGGCCATCTGGACATGCCGCACACCTTCACCTTCAACGGCGACATGGCACAGGCCCTCATCACGCTGGCCTCGGAAGAGCGCGCGTGGGGCAGACCCTGGCACGTGCCGTCCCCGCCGGCCGTCACCATTCGCGAACTGGCGCGGCGCTATGCCGTCGCGGCAGGCCGACCACCGGTCAAACTGATCCGGATACCGCGCTCCGTGACGCGTACGGCCGGGCTGATCGTGCCGATCGCCCGCGAGATGGCCGAGATGGACTACCAGTGGTACGCGCCGTTCCACATGGACGCGACGGAGACCGCCGAGACCTTCGGCCTGACCGCCACCGACCTCGACACCGCCGTCCGCAACGAGGTCGGCTGAACTTGCACTGCCACACCGCCACACCGCCACACCGCCACACCGGCACGTCGACGGCAGGTCCTTTTCAGCCGCATGATTGGTCAGTTCTACCACTGGCTCCAGCGCCGCCAACTGTTCGACGAACACACCGCATTGTCCACCGAACTGGCCGCCGCCGCTTGGCCCGTTGGCATCGTGAGGTGTCTGCTGGCGGCGCCTGGACCGCCGGCAGCAGGCAGGCGTCTTCGACAGGTTGCACCGCATCCTGCTCGCGGAGCTGAACGCGGCCGGCGAACCCCGCCCGTGCGTGGACGGCTCCCACGTCCGCGCCAAAAAGGGGAGACGTGACAGGTCCGTCGCCGGTCGACCGGCGACGGACCGGCAGCAGACACCATCTGATCTGCGACGAGGAGGGCACTCCCGCTTCATGTCATCACGACTGTGGCGAGCGTCAACGACATCACGCAGACTCTTGCCCTCGTCGACACCAGTCCAGATGCCCAAAGGCTGTCCCGTAACTCCAATGATCTTGGCTTCATCTGTGATCGGGAGGCGTGGTCAGGCGTCACTGGGACCGGGGGCCCAGCCGGTGTGCTGGGCCCAGGCGTCAGCACGTCGGACGATGTCCCATACGAAGGCATCCTTTGATTGGACGTAGCCGGGACGGTCGTTGCGGAACTTGGCCGCGCAGTGCTGTTTGGCTGCTGCGTACTCGTTCGCGGCAGCCAAGTGGCACCGGAGGTAGTCGCGAAACAGCAGGGGGAACTGCTGAGAGAAGCTGCCCAGTTGCCGCACGTGCACGTGTGTCCGGCGCTGACCTGGAGGTTCCCGGAAGTAGCGCTTCGTCCGTTCGGGATTGTCCGCCCGGTACACGAGCCCTGTACCTGTCAGCGGGCCCAGGAACGAATCCGTCGCTTCCAGCGATGTTACGGAGATCTGGATGTCGATCACCGGCTTGGCCGCCAGCCCCGGCACCGAGGTTGACCCGATGTGGTCGATACGAGCCGCAGCATCACCAAGGGCTGCACGCAGGCCCGCGCCCCACTTGGCGAACATTGCCGGCCAAGCAGGGTCGTAAGGCATGATCTCGACTGGGTCTCCCATATTGAGGAGTTTTCCACGGCTTGCCGCAGTCGTGATCGGACCAGCCGCGTTGTGATGATTCACTGCCGTCGCACCGCACCGCCGGCATCATCCGTCCTCTCTGCCACCCGCGAGGCGACGACGCCACCAGCGGTCGGGGCGCCACTGCCGGCGATCGGCAAATGGATCAGGCAGAGTGCGCTTGAGGTACACCGCGTCCAGGGAGCTCACTTGGCGCTTCAGCTCGGCGCGGGCCGGGGAAGGCAAAAGTTGCAGGACTTCCTCCAGTACGTCTCGGGCGTACCTCACGTCGTCGAAGGAGCAGCCGCGGCACGAGCACTCCGCGTCCTGCGGATAGAGGGGCCGACGCCCCGGTGGTTCGAGAAACGCTCGATACCGCCGCAGCGCGCGGTCGGTGGCACCGGGGTAGACCCAGTAGTCGCCCGACAGTCTCTCCACGCGATGTATCGCCAAGCTGGTGCGGCCCGAGAGCCCGCGGATCCGGGTCGGCGGGAGATGCACCCGGACGCGAGAACCATGCTGCTCGGCGCGCACGGCGCCAGGCCGTCTACGCGGCATCAGCCTTTCGATATGTGGTCATGACCGTCATGATGCCCCCTCAGCGAGTAACGGGACAGCCCTCAGCCATCCGATGGGAACGACGCCTCGAACTCCACGACGCCTTCGTCTCCCTGGCATGCAGCCTCATCGGCTGGCGACGCCTCAAGAGGGCCCACCCGTGATCCTGTTGCGAGGTTCAAGTGCCCGAATGCAGAGGCGGCTCAGGTCAGCTTCTTTCCCCCCGGGTGGGACGATTTCGTTGCCAGGGTCGGCTCAGCCCCTATCAGGGCTGGGCCGAGTCACTTCTTGCCGAGCCGCCGACTGCCCCAAGCAAGGTCTCTGCAGATCCATCGGCGACGGGGTCGTTCCCGCCTGTCAGGGCCCCGACGGTTCGGCCGGCCGGTTCGGCGGAACCTTGGCACTCTTCGCGGCCGCTGCCGCGACGGTTGCCAGGTCTTCGCCCGAGAAGCCGGCGCGGCTCAGCACGGCCAGAGATTTGTTCGTTGCCAGCGTGCACAACGCCAGCTCCGCCGCCTCCTGCTCACCGGCCCCCGCCGCCAGCAACGCCTGCTCCAGCAACGCCCGCAAACCGTCGATCATGGCGCGGACCATCGCCTGTCCCTCCGCGTCAAGGGCCGGGATCTGCGTTGCCGACACCGTGAGCAGGCAGCCGTCCGGGACCGTCGGGTCGGCGATGCGGTTCAGGGCGACCTGCAGGTAGGCGGCCACAACGCCGCTCGGGTTCGGGTGAGGGCCAGACAGTGCCTGCTCGTACAGCGGGTGGTAGGTCTGCGCGTACCGCTGGAGGCTTTTGCGGAAGAGGGCGCTCTTGTCGCCGAAGGTGCCGTAGAGCGAGCCCCGGCCCAGGCCCGTGCCCTCGGTCAGGCGATCGATCGAAGCCTCCGAATAACCCCAGCGCCAGAAGACGTGCATCGCACGTCGTAGCGCCTCGTCCACGTCGAATTGCTTGCGGCCTGCCATGGTCCGTCACTCTACACATCTTGTACCGATCGTTCAAAGATGGGTAGGGTCGTCGGCATGACCAACTTGAGTTCGCTGCGACTGCCTGACGGATTCCTCGACGTCTTCACCAGCCGGCTCGTGGAGGTGAACGGACTGCGGCTGCACGCGGTCACTGGTGGGGAGGGCCCGGCGCTGCTGCTGATCGGCGGGTGGCCCCAGACCTGGTACGCCTGGCGGGAGGTGATGCCCGCGCTCGCCCGTCGGCACACCGTCGTCGCCGTCGACTCGCGCGGGGCCGGGCTCTCGGACAAGCCCGACGACGGGTACGACGCCGGTACGCTGGCCGCCGATCTGGTCGCGTTGATGGCCGCGCTGGGGCATGACCGGTTCGACGTGGTCGGCCACGACATCGGCACGTGGACCGGATACGCCCTCGCCGCCGATGACCCCGAGCGGGTGGGCCGACTCGCCATCCTCGAAGCGGTGATCCCCGGTCTCACGCCGTCCCCGCCGTTCTTCGGCCCGGCCGCGGCCAACCTGAGGCTCTGGCAGTTCGGCTTCAACCGACTCACCGACCTCAACGAGGAACTGGTCCGGGGACGGGAACAGCTCTTCTTCGGCTGGCAGTTCGCCACCAAGGCCGCCACGCCGACCGCGATCCCCGCGTACGCCGTCGACGCCTACGTCGACGCGATCACCGCGGATCCTCGCGCGCTGCGGGCGAGCTTCGCGTACTACCGGGCGCTGGACGAGACGATCGCGCAGAACGAGCAGCGCAGCAAGATCCGGCTGACGCTCCCGGTGCTCGCCGTCGGTGGCGCGCTGTGGAGCGGCTCGAATGCCGCTCAGACGATGCGGCTGGCAGCCGACGACGTCACGGGGGTCGTTCTCGACGACTGCGGCCACTACCCGGCCGAGGAGCAGCCGACGCGGCTTGTCGAAGTCCTGGAGGACTTCCTCGCGGCCAACCGGTGAGGCTGGGGTGTTGAGGGCTGAGCGGGTGTGGGTGGAGACACTCACGGTGCTGCGGCCGAGGCGCTGTGAGGTCTCGATGCCTTGCGGGCGATACGGTGTCGGATGCCTCGGCCGGAGGGCCTTTGCCGCAGGTGGCGGTGGTCGTAACCCTTGTAGGCGTCGAGTATGCCGGGCTTGCGGCGGCGAGGTCCTCGGCGGGACCGGATCGGAGGTATGCCCTTCACCAGCGGAATCAGGGCCTGGCCGTCGTGAACATCGGCGCCGGATATCCTGACGGAGACGGGCAGACCGGTCCACTCGGTGATCAGCGGGACGACGACCAGGGGTGGTCCCGTCGTGTCGCCGGTCAGCAGGGCCACCCGCGTTCCGTGGCCGGGCAGCGCCGGACTCTTCCAGCAGGGCCTCTGCCCGTTGCGCGGAGATGGCCATGAATGGCTGCCGGCCGGAGGCCAGCATGTGAGTTTTATGTGAGTCAGAGGGCTCCCCGGTGCAGCCTGCCGAGTCTTCCCAGGTCACGGGCTTGGCATTCCCATGTGACGTTCATGTTCGTCCAGATCCGGTTCACGGCGGCGGCGGACAGTGAGTGGTGCACGCGAGGGTCGCGTGCACCACCGCATCTGGAGTCTCGATGATCGAAGTACGTGGCCTGTCAAAACGTTATGGCGAGGTCCTGGCCGTGGACGATCTGACGTTTGCTGTCCGGCCCGAGGAAGTGACGGGGTTCCTGGGGCCCAATGGTGCCGGCAAGTCGACGACCCTGCGGATGCTCGTGGGCCTGGACGCCGCCAGTTCCGGGACTGCGACCGTGGGTGGGCGGCCGTACGTCGCGCAATCCACGCCACTGAAGGAAGTCGGGGCGCTCCTGGATCCGGGCGCGTTGCTGCCGAGCCGCACCGCCTATCACCATCTGCTGGCGCTGGCGGCCGGCAACGGGATCCCGAGCAGTCGGGTCGAGGCGGTGCTGGCGGAAGTCGGCTTGGAGCACGTGAGCCGCCGACGTGCGGGAACGTTCTCCCTCGGCATGCGTCAGCGGCTGGGAATCGCGGCGGCCCTGCTGGGTGACCCTCCGGTGCTGGTCTTCGACGAGCCGCTCAACGGGCTGGACCCGGAGGGCATCGTGTGGATCCGCTCGCTGATGCGGAGGATGGCGGCGGAAGGACGCGCGGTTCTGATGTCGAGCCATCTGATGAGCGAGATGGAGCTGACTGCCGACCACCTCATCGTCATCGGCAGAGGACGGCTGATCGCCGACACCTCGATGAAGGACTTCATCGAGGCTCACTCCGAACGTGAGGTCTTTGTCCGCAGCCCCCAGGCCGAGGAACTGCGCGGCATGCTCGGTTCAGCCGTTGGGGTACGGCCCGAGAGCAGCGACGCTCTGGTGGTGACGGGAATGGACGCCGCCGAGATCGGCGCGCTGGCGTCGGCCGGCGGAGTGGAGCTGCATGAGCTTGCTCCGCGCCAGGTGTCGCTGGAAAGAGCGTTCATGGATCTGACCCGGGATGCGGTGGAATACCAGTCGGAGAAGGAGACGAGCCGATGACACGTTCGACCACGCAGACCCTTATCAGGGCGACGAAAGCCCGCCGGCGCCCGCTCGTGCTCCGTCTTCAGCCGCGACCGCGTCGTGCCAGGGACGGGAGGGTGACCTTCTGGCACTGCCTGCACGCCGAGTGGATCAAGATTCGTACGATGCGGTCGACGTTGTACCTGATCCTGGGCACCCTGGCGTTCTGCCTCGGACTCGCCGCGCTGAACGGTTCGTCCGCGGGCAGCGAGTTCGCGGACCTGAGCCCCGCGGACCAGGCGTCGTTCGACCCGCTGGCCACCAGTCTGCGCGGTTACCTGCTCGCGCAGATCGCGCTCGGTCTGCTGGGCGGTCTGGTCATCACTTCTGAGTACGGCGCGCGAACGATCGTCCCCACTCTGATCGGGGTTCCGCACCGGGCGCGGGTGCTGGCATCCAAGGCTGTGGTGCTGGTGGGCGTGGCGCTCCCGGTCGGGATCGCGGTGTCGCTGGCCGGGTTTCTGGTCGGGCAGGCGTCGCTGTCCGGGGCGGGCGCTCCGCACCTGGCGCTCTCCGACGGCGTGGCGTCGCGCGGCATCTTTGGTGGTGGCTTGTACCTGGCGCTGGCCGGGCTCTTCGGACTGGCTCTGGGCACGGTGATCCGCTCCACGACGGCAACGGTGACCACACTGTTCGGGGTGATGCTGATTGTTCAGGCGTTCGCCCCGGCCCTGCCCGGAGAGCTGGGGGCCTGGGTGTCCAAGTACTGGCCGCCGATCGCAGGCGGGCAGATCGTCACCAGCTATCAGGACCCCGACTTGCTGAGTCCCTGGGCCGGAGTGGGTGTCATGGTGGGGTCCGTGGCGGTTCTGATGGTGGCGGCATTCATGGTCTTCCGCAAGCGTGACGCGTAGCGGGGCGGGACAGTGAAGACGGAAGATCATCGGTCGAGGACAGGTGCCATGGCGACGACACAACGACTGCTGCTGGTCGAGGACGAGCCCACGCTGTGTGAGCTGCTGTCCGCCAGCTTGCGGCTGGCCGGCTTCGAGGTGACTCCGGTCCAGACGGGCGGCCAGGCCCTGGAAGCGGTCCGCGACGACCGACCCGACCTGATCGTCCTGGATGTGATGTTGCCCGACCTCGACGGCTTCGAGGTGGCACGTCGTCTGCGTGAAGACCCCTCCGATCGAGGAATCGGGCAGCCGCCGATTCTCTTTCTGACCGCCCGGGACGCGGCGGAGGACCGCATCAGCGGTCTGCGGGCAGGCGGGGACGACTACGTCACCAAGCCCTTCAACCTTGAGGAACTCGTCCTGCGCATCCAGGCCGTGCTGCGCCGAACCAGCGGCCGTCGGCCCGATGGGCTCCTGGTGGTGGACGACCTGGAGCTCGATCCCGACAGCCACCAGGTGACCCGCGGCGGACGGCCGGTGCAATTGTCTCCGACCGAGTTCAGTCTGCTGCGCGTGCTGATGGAGAACGCCGGCCAGGTCCTGTCCAGGCATCAGCTTCTGGACCAGGTCTGGCACTACGACTTCGACGGTGACGACTCCATCGTTGCGTCCTACATCAGCTACCTGCGCCGCAAGATCGACATCGCAGAACCGAAGCTGATCCACACGGTGCGGGGGACCGGCTACGTTCTGCGCAGGTCCCGCGCATGAGTACCGCCTCCATGCGCGGGCCGATCAGCCGGATGTCGCTGCGCGGGCGGGTCGTGGCCATCACGCTGTTGCTCGTCGTCACCGCCCTGCTGGCCAGCAACGCCGTACTCGTCACCCTGCTGGAGCGGCAACTGGTGCACCAGCTGGAAGACCGGCTGCGCGCCGCTGCCGCGACGGCGGCGCGGCTGTCGAACCTGGAAGACGTGCCTGGTGAGACGGCACCGGAGCTGCGTGAGGCAGTGGAGCGCGACCTGACGGGCGACGTCTACGTGGTCTACCTCGATTCCGAGGGGCAACTGCTGCGTACGCTGCGGCCGGCTACGCACAGCGCCCCACGTCTTCCCGTCCTTGACCCAGCGGCGGTCGCCGCCCGCGAACAGCAGCCTTTCCAGGTGGCGGCCAAGGGCGACGGCGAAGAGTGGCGGGTCATCGCTACTCCTTTGGCCACGGGTCAGGACGTCGAGGCGGCCAAGGGCGGCAGCGTCGTCGTGGCCGGTTCCCTGGCCCCGGTCCATACGACGATCCGGCACCTGGGCGTGTGGATGCTGGTGATCGACGCGGTGGTGCTCATCGGATTGGGCGTCGTCGCCTGGTTCGCGGTGCGGACCGGCTTGCGGCCGTTGCGGCGCATGGAGAAGACGGCAGCTGCCATCGCGGGCGGGGACCTGTCCAGCCGAGTTCCGCAGCCGGCCACCCTGCGCACAGAACTGGGCCGGTTGTCCGCCGCCCTCAACGGCATGCTGGACCGCATCGAAGCCGGCGACGCCGCCCGCGGGGCCACCAACGCGCGCATGCGTACCTTCATCGCGGACGCCAGCCACGAACTGCGTACCCCACTGTTCGGGATCAAGGGCTTCACCGAGCTGTACCGGATGGGCGGCATGCCGCAGCGTGCGGACGTCGACGCTGCCATGAGCCGCATCGAACGTGAAGCAGCCCGCCTGGTCCGCATCGTCGAGGAACTGCTGCTGCTCGCCCGGCTCGACGAAGACGCCACCGCTGATGCGCATCTGACCCTTCGTCGGACTCCCATGGATCTGCGCACCCTGGCCGCCGACGCCCTGCACGACCTGCGGGCCATGGCACCCGACCGCCCGGTCACCCTGACCGGCCCGGGCGGCGGCCCGCCCGGTGGCGCCCCGGTTCTGGGCGACGAGTCGCGCTTGCGACAGGTCACCTCCAACCTCGTCGGCAACGCCATCGCCCACACCCCGCCCGGCACGCCGGTACGCATCGGAGTCGGCACTGTGCAGGACCGGGCCATCCTCGAACTCCGTGATGAGGGGCCAGGGATGACAGCCGAACAGGTCACTCACGTCTTCGACCGCTTCTACCGTGCCGACACCGCACGTGGCCGCACACAGACCGGCGGTGCCGGACTCGGTCTGTCCATCGTCCGCTCCCTGGTGAGTGCTCACCAAGGCCGTGTCGAGGTGTGCTCTCGGCCTGGGGAGGGCACCACGTTCCGCGTCCTGCTGCCGTTGTATTCCGACAGCTCCGTCGGCAATTCCTGAGGATCGCCCGAGCCCGTCGGTCCGCTGTCGCGGGCGGCGGGCGGTAACCGACACACCGAGCACTTTCAAAAGAACCGATGGCGTGCTCCGCCAAGTGTGCCGCCGTCCTGTTCTGCGCGGCCTCCTGCTGTTCATCGCGGGAGGACTACCGGCGGGATATCACACCCCCGCCGAGCCCTACTTGTTTTTGAGTACAGGGGATCGTCGATACGGCCGACGACACAAATACGGCCGGCCCGGCAGGGTGAATGACGTTCCCGATATCCAGATATGGAGATGTCTTTCATGGCGACTTTCTTGCATCGGGTGGGCCGCTGGGCCTTCCGAAGGCGCCGCACCGTGGTGCTGGCCTGGGTGGCCGTTCTGGCTGCTGCATTCCTCGGGGCTTCCAGCGCATCCGAGGCAACTCAGGACTCGTCCTCCCTGCCCGGCATCGAGTCCCAGCAGGCATTCGACCTGATCAACGAGCGGTTCCCGGGCGCCGAAGCGGACGGTGCGGAGGCCCGCATCGTGTTCGTCGCGACACACGGCCGGCAGGTCACCTCCGCCGCCGGCCGGTCGGCCATCGGTGAACTCGTCACAGCGGTGGCCGACGGGCCGCAGGTCGCCGACGCGGCCAGCCCCTTCGACACGAACGCGGTCAGCAAGGACCAGTCGACCGCGTACGCCACCGTCACCTACAAGGTCGCCGGCGACGATCTCACCGACGCCAGCAAGACGGACCTCACCAAGGCGGTCGAGCAGGCCCGGGACGCGGGCCTGACCGTCGAGGTCGGCGGCTCCGCGCTGGAGACCGAAGCCGCGCAGGGCTTGGGTGAAGTACTCGGCGTGCTCGTCGCCGCAGTGGTTCTGCTGATCACCTTCGGCTCACTCGCGGCCGCCGGCCTCCCCCTGCTCACCGCCGTCCTCGGCGTCAGCATCAGCCTGGCCGGAATCACCGCGTTGAGCAGTGCCTTCGGATTCTCCTCGACGGTCGGTGAACTGGCCATGATGCTCGGCCTCGCCGTCGGCATCGACTATTCCCTGTTCGTGGTCTCGCGCTACCGGGAGGAGCGGGCCAAGGGACACCAGCCGCAGGAGGCGGCGGCCCTGGCCGTGGGCACGGCCGGAAGCGCGGTCGTTTTCGCCGGACTCACCGTCGTCATCGCTTTGCTGGGGCTGTCCGTCATCGGTGTCCCGATGCTCAGCAAGATGGGTATCGGCTCGGCAGGCGCTGTCATGGTCGGAGTCCTGATCGCCCTGACCGCAGTGCCGGCACTCCTGGGCTTCTGGCCGAATGCGGTGCTCTCGCGCCGTGACGGCAAGGGCGGACGCCGCTCCCGTACCAAGATCCTCGGTCTCGGCGGCAGGATCAGAACGGCCGGCACCACCACGAAGGCCCCCCGGGGTGTTCGCTGGGCGCAGTTCGTGGTGCGCCGCCCGCTGCCCGTCCTGCTCCTGTCGGTGATCGGCCTCGGGGCGCTCGCGGTGCCGTCGCTGGACCTGCGGATGGGCATGCCTGGCGATGAGGCCAAGTCGACCGCGACCACCGAGCGCCGCGCCTACGACGCGCTCGCCGAGGGCTTCGGCCCGGGCTTCAACGGCCCGCTGACCGTGGTGGTCGACGTCAAGGAGGCCAAGGATCCGCAGGCGGCCGTGACAGCGGTCTCCCACGAGCTCACCGGCACCAAGGGAGTCGTCTCCGTCTCCCCGGCGCGGTTCAACGAGGCCAAAGACGCAGCGGTGATCGTCGCTGTCCCCTCAACCGCACCCACCAGCCGGCAGACGCAGGACCTGGTGCACACCATCCGCAGCGAGCGCAGTGCGGTGGAGTCCTCCACCGGCGCCGACTTCAAGGTCACCGGTACCACCGCCCTGAACATCGACGTGGGCCAGAAGATGCAGGACGCCCTCATTCCCTACCTCGCGGTGGTCGTCGGTCTCGCCTTCCTTCTCCTGGCCCTGGTCTTCCGCTCGATCCTGGTGCCGCTCAAGGCCGCGCTCGGCTTCCTGCTGTCCGTCGGCGCGGCCCTCGGCGCGATCGTCACCGTCTTCCAACAGGGCCACGGAGCCGGTCTCTTCGGCGTCGACGAAACCGGCCCGATCATGAGCACCATGCCCATCTTCCTGGTGGGCATCGTCTTCGGCCTCGCCATGGACTACCAGGTCTTCCTCGTATCCCGGATCCGGGAGGCGCACATCCACGGAGAAGGGCCCGGCCAGGCCATCGTCACCGGATTCCGGCACAGCGCCCAGGTCGTGGGGGCAGCAGCGCTGATCATGATGGCGGTGTTCGGCGGGTTCATGACGGGCGGCGAATCCCTGGTCAAGATGGTCGGCTTCGGACTGGCCAGTGCCGTCTTCTTCGACGCCTTCGTCGTCCGTATGGCCTTCGTGCCCGCGGTCCTGGCGCTCCTCGGCAAGCGGGCATGGTGGCTGCCGCGCAGGCTGGACCGGCTGATGCCCCGCGTCGACGTCGAGGGCGAAGCACTCACCCAGCATGTCTCCGCGCCGAAAGATCTGCCCGCCGACGATCCACGGGCCTCCGTGACGGTCTGACGCACGTGCCGACCGGGCCGCTCCACCTCAGTCCCGGAGCGGCCCGGACCGGCCTCCACTCTGCCCACTTCCTCAGCCCGCGGTCACGGTACTGCTCGGAGAAACCATGGTCACCCGCCTGCGACGCCGTGTCGATCGCCATCCCCGCCTGGTCGAAGCGGCCTTCCTCCTGTTGATCTATGCGGCCACCAGTAACCAGTACCGCCGGGCCGGGGATGACACCCTGTGGTGGCCGGGCTTCGCCCTCGCGGCAGTCACCTGTACGAGCCTGCTGGCGCGCCGCCGGCGCCCCGGCGCCGTTGTCGTCCTCACCACCCTCGGCACCGCCGTCGCAGGTGTCCAGGGCAGTAGCTTCGGCCCCCTGTTGCTGCTCCCGGTCATCGTCGCCCTGTACGAGCTGACCCTCCAGGTCTCCCAGCAAGCCATCCGTATCCACGGTCTTCTGGTTGCTGTCGTCCTCGTGCCCACCGCCCTGCACTGGGGTGCGGAGGACGAACCCTGGGCGAACGAGGCAGTGAGTCTGGCCTTCTGGATCCTGCTGCCCATCCTGCATGGATTGGCCGTGCGAGCGCGCCGCGCGTACATGGACACCGTCCGTACCCGCGCCGAGGACGCCGAACGCACCCGCCATGAGGAAGCACAACGCCGCGTCATCGAAGAACGCGTCCGTATCGCCCGGGAACTGCACGATGTAGTGGCCCACCACATGGCCCTCGCCAACGCCCAGGCCAACACAGCCGCCCACCTGTTTTCCACTCGTCCCGCACAGACCGGCCGCATCCTCACCGAACTCACCGGCACGACCACGGCGGCGCTGCGCGAACTTGAGGCAACCGTGGGCCTGTTGCGCCGGCCTGAGACTGCCGAGGAATCACTGAACCCCGCACCTGGACTCGACCGGCTCCCCGACCTGGTCGCCGCCTTCGCCGCCGCTGCACTGCACATCACGATCGCTGTCGAAGGCCCCGTGAAGGCCCTGTCGGCCGGGGTGGACCTGACCGCCTTCCGGATAGTGCAGGAAGCGCTCACCAACGTTGCCAAACACGCCGCGGTGAACACGGCACATGTCCACCTCGTCTACGGCCAGGGACAGTTGACGATCACCGTGAGCAATGACAGAAGTCCGATCACGCCCCCACGGGCGCCCGGCGGAGGCTTCGGTCTCATCAGCATGCGAGAACGCGCTCAGTCCGCCGGGGGCAGCCTTCGTGCGGGGCGTTGCCCGGAAGGCGGCTTCGCCGTCACAGCCGAACTTCCCATCAGCCCCTGACCAGGGAGTACGTCCCATGACGATCCGCGTACTGATTGCCGACGACCAGGCCCTGCTGCGAGCAACCTTCCGGGTGCTGATCGACTCCTGTGACGACATGGAGGTCGTCGCCGAGGCCGCCGAGGGGCAGCAGGCCATCACGCTGGCCGGCCTCCACCGCCCGGACGTCGTTCTGATGGACATCCGAATGCCCGGCACCGACGGACTGGCCGCGACCGCCGCCATCTGCGACCGGAGCGAGCTGCAGGACACACGCGTCCTCATCCTCACCACGTTCCAGACCGACGAGCACGTCGCCCAGGCGCTGCACCTGGGTGCGAGCGGATTCCTCGGCAAGAGCACCACTGCCGACGCCTTCCTCGACGGCATCCGCACGGTCGCCGCCGGTGACGCCCTGCTGTCGCCCGTCGCCACCCGCTCACTGATCAGCCGCTTCCTCGCCCTGCCCGTGCCCAACTCCGTCGACGCCGCCCCCGAGCGATTCAGCAGCCTTACTCCGCGAGAGCGCGAGGTGCTGGCCGTGGTCGCAGAGGGCAAATCCAACGACGAGATCGCCGACGCACTCTTCCTCAGCCCCCTGACCGTCCGCACCCACGTCCAGCGGGCCAAAACCAAGACGGGCGCCCGTGATCGTGCACAGCTCGTCGCCTTCGCCTACCAGGCCGGCCTGATGCGACCGCCGCGGTGACAGACGAGGCGACCGGTGCGTTTCGCCGCCCCCAGGGATGCTGCCAAGTCGCCCGAGACCTCGCCGTGTCCGCCCCTGCACGCCGCAACAGGGCTGCCTTCCCTTGTCCGGACTGCCGCACTCACAGACCCGGGCACGCCCTGTCTCTGACCGATCAAGCCCACCCAGAAGACGGGACAAAAAGCATCGTGACTCACCTGCGCGTCGTCCTGACCGGAATCCTCCTGTCCGTCATGGTCCTGACCGTCGCCGTCGCCGAGACCCGTCAGGACAGCGACTCTGCTGGAGACAGTGGCCTGCAAGGCCCTTACGTCGCCCTCGGTGACTCCTACACTTCCGGTCCACGCATACCGTCTCGGAGCGGCAAACCCGCCGGCTGCGACCGCTCCGACCACAACTACCCGGCGCTGCTCGCCGCCCGGCTCAAGCTCAAACCGGGCATGTTCCGCGACATGAGCTGCAGCGGCGCGACGACAGCGGACTTCACCTCGCCTCAGTCGACCGACAACGGCCGCAATCCCGCACAGCTCTCCGCGCTTTCCCGTCGAACCCGGCTCGTGACCGTCGGTATCGGAGGCAACGACATCGGCTTCAGCAGCATGCTGACCCGCTGCCTCACCACAGGAGCGGCGTACAAGCTCATCACGCGCAACAAGGACGTCCCGGTCGACGCTCCCTGTCGAGAGCACTACGTCAAGGACGGCACCGACAGTACGCAGCAGCGGATGACAGCGCTGAGAACAGTACTGTCCGACCTGATGCGAGAGATCAGGCGGCGTGCGCCCAGGGCGCACCTCTACATCGTCGGCTATCCCGCGATCCTGCCGCCCGGCGGCACGGGATGCGGACGCGCCCTTCCCCTCGCTCCCGGCGATATCGCCTACCTGAGGGAGAGGGAGGACCAGCTCAACAAGGTGCTGCGCCGACAGGCCCGAACAGCCGACGCCACCTATGTGGACACCGAAACCGAGTCCCGGGAGCACAGCGCCTGCTCAGCCCAGGACACACGATGGATCGAGCCATTGATCCCCGGTAGCCCGGCGGCACCCGTACACCCCAACGCTCGCGGACAGCGCGGAATGACGCAGATCATCCTGCGCGCCATGAGGGCGACACAGTGAGCTTGGCTGGAGCACGTACTTGGTTCTGCACGAGGCTGAGCAGCCGCTGACCGGCGGGGCCAGGGTCCGTCTGCCGATTCCCGGTCGCATGTTGCCGGGCGAGGGGAATGCCTCAATTGACGAGTGCGTCCGGAAGGGTACTCGCTGCCTGCTGTCCGCCGTGCCACAGACGGGTTTCACACTGGCACAGCTGTCACTTATCCATATGCAGACGAACAGCACATCTTGATGATCGGCATATTGCAGCCGGGATAGTTCCTGGGAACGAGACCGGTTAGTTCCTGCGCTCTACGCGTATGGCTGCTTGATTTCCTAAGGTTTTCGGCGTGCCAATTCGATTATTCATGAGGGATTTCCTGACAGTGCTGACGACGGCCGCGGTGGTGGCGGGTGGAGGGTCGGCCATCGCGCATGCGCCCGCTCCGGATGCGGACACCGTGCTGGCGCAGACGATCGCCGGTATGGAGGTGACGCTGGCAGTCAGACGCACCGGGCAGGTGCCCGGACCCCTGCGGGTGGACCTCATTCCGCACACCCCGGTGCGGGCCGTGCCGATCAAGGTGACGGTCCGGTCGCACAACTCATCGACCGTAGCGGCGGACAGCGTCCGGTTCGACCGGGACATGGCACGGACATACCCCCTGCTCCTGTCCGTCCGCGAGACGGGACCGCACTGGCTGGAGTTGCACGCCGACGGCGAGTTCTCCCAACTGCCGTTCCAGGTGAAGCTGCCCCGGGCAGCACCCTCGGAGCGCTGGGTGAGCTGGGCCTTCGGGGCGGCGGCGGTGCTGATGTTCACGGCGTTCGGTGTGGCTGCCCTGAACTCTCGCGCGATCGCCGTGGTCCTCGGCAGCGCCGCCGGGGTGGCACTGGTCGTCGGAGTGACCCTCGCGGCGGTATCGCCGAGGATGATGCCGGGCACTACCCCGCTCACGGCCGCCACCGTTCCGGTCGGTCGTCCGTACGCCCAATCGAAGATCGTCCTGAGCGCCCCGCATCCGGTAGCAGGTGAAACCTTCACGCTACGGATCCTGCTGGTCGACGGGGCGACCGGGCGGCCACTGGACGACCTGGTCCCTCATCATCAGGCGCTGGCGCACCTCGTGGTGACCTCGGCCGACGGGGCCACGTTCCGACACCTGCATCCGCGGCGCACGGCGTCCGGCCGGTTGGAGGCACGTCTGGCCGTGCCCGAACCCGGCGCGTACCTGGTGTCCGTCGAGTTCGAGCGGGACGGTGCCGGTAGTCAGCTGGCTTCCGGCCGGTTCGAGGTCGCCGGGCAGTCCACTCCCGTACGGATGGCCGCCCCGGCCAGGCTGCCGACGACGCCGCGTCAGGCGGTCGCGACCCGGCCGGTGAGCATCACCATCAAAGCCGGGCCCGGCCGGGTGCAGCCGTGGCTGGGCATGGCCGGTCACCTGATCGTTCGCGACCGGCAGGGCGGCTTCCTGGGGCACGCACACGAACTGGGTTCGATGACGACTACCGCGCCGCCACCGGACGACACAGTCCACGCGTACGCCCCGACGTTGCGTTTTGCCTTCACCTTCCCAGAACCGGGCCGCTACTTCGTCTGGGTGCAGTACGCCCGCGATCTGCGGATCACCACGACCCCTTATGTGGTGGACGTCCAGGCAGAAACGGCATGAGGCCGCGCATCGTCGGATGGGTGGTGGTTGTACTGGCCGCGTTGTCAGGGCTGGCTGGGGTGACCGTGGCGCGGTCCGGCGGCCCGGAGCCGGTCAACCTCACCGGTTCCGGGCGGCAGTTCCTGGCCACCGCTGAGCTGAGCCGGGCGGCCACTGGCGTCATCGAGGTGGAGATCGGCCTGCGGCGGCGTGACGGCTCGGCGGCCGGTGACGTACGGGCTGTCGCGGTCAGCGGCGTCATGCCGGCCATGGGACACGTGGCACCCGAGATTCCGGCCCGATCGGCCGGTGTGGACCGCTATCGCGTACGCGGGGAGCTCTTCTCCATGCCCGGTACGTGGCAGTTGGACATCCGTGTGGATACCGCATCCGGGACCGATGTCATCGGCATCGAGGTCCCGGTCGAATAGAAGGGAGTTGATTGTGACCGTGACAAGAGGCGCTTGGCTACTTCTGATGGGTATGACGCTTCTGTGGCTCGGGGTCGCCTGGGACGGACAGTGGCACGTTGACGTCGGCCCGGACACGTTTTTCACGGCGCCGCACCTGATGTTCTACGCCGGATCCGGTCTGATCGGGCTCACCTCGCTGGCCGTGGTGCTCACCACCACCCGTCGCGGCGAGACACCGGGCGACCGGATCGTCCACATCGCCCCGTTCCGGGCACCGGTCGCGTTCCTGGTCAGTGGCCTCGGCGCGGCCGGGCACCTGATATACGGCGCGACCGACCTGTGGTGGCACACCGTCTACGGCTTCGACATCTTGGAGTTGACCCCCTCGCACATCGGACTCCAGCTTGCGATGCAAACCGAGTCGGCCGGCGTGGTGCTGGCCCTTCTCTCGCTGCGGGAGCAGCCGGCCGGGCGGTGGGGGCTGGCCGGTGCGGGTGCCCTGTTCATGGCGAGCGCCGAGATCAGCTTCGACGGCGAGGTACTGGGCATCCCGGTGAGCCTCCTCGGCGTGGGCGGGGCCACAGCGTGGGTGATCGGCATCGTTGTGGGCGCCGGTCTCAGCCGGCGGTGGCTGACCGCCACCGGCGCGGCGTTCCTGCTCTTGCTCGGCGCGACCTTGGTCTTCCCGCCGTTCGCGACGCGGGTCTACGCCGACGCGATCGACCTGCGCCTGCGCGACAACGCTGTCAACGAATCCATCGTGGGCACAGCGCTGCCGTACTACCTTCCGGTGATCTTCGTGTGCGCCGCCGGTGCGGTGTGGATGGCCCGCCGGCGTGACCTCACGCCCCGCCAGGCGATGCTCCTGGTCGGCGCGGTGGCCGCGCCCGCGGTCGCGGTGCAGTCGGCCCTCTTCGGCCGTTCCGCCGAAGGCACGCCCCTCCTCCCTCTCCTCCTGACGGTGGCGGCCGGCGCCGGTCTGTGCTGGTTCGGCTGGCAGAACGCGGCCCTGCTTCGCGCGCCACAGCCGGAGGCGGCCCGATGAACCGTCGATTCCCACGCGCTGCAGCTGTTGCTGCCGCCGCGTTCACCTTGCTGGTCACAGCCTCGCCGGTCTCGGCGGTGCCGCCGCCGGAGCTGGTCCACAGTGAGCCGGTCGACATGGGCGCAACGACGCTGACCGCCTCGTTCACCGACTGGCCGCTGCGCGCGGACCGATCACTGGACTTCACTTTCGAACCGGCCGGCGGCATCGAGAGTCATGTCGGCAAGCTCAAGGTGCTCGCGCCGAACGGCGAGTCGGCCTTGCTGGGCATCGCGGCCCGACTGGCCGGCGGGAACGAGATGACGCTGCCCCGGCATCCCCGCGACTACAACGTGTGGGGCCTGGACGCTGTTGCCCTGCCAGAGGAGGGAACGTGGCGGTTCGAGTTCACCGTGCAGGGTCCGGAGGGTACGTCGACCGGGACCCTGGCGTTGCCGGTGGGACCTCGACCCGGCCCATCACCGACAGTGAGCTGGACGGTCGGCCTGCTGCCCTGGGTACTCGCGGTGCCGCTGCTGGCGTACCTCTGGCGCAGGAGCAGGCTCGTGCGGCGGCGAATCGCCTCCGACTGGAGTGGACGAGCAGCGTCCTGATCGTCGGCCTGCCCCTGCTCGCTGCTCTGGTCACCGTGCTGGACACGCGGACGGGCGGACCGGTCTGGCTGCTGATCAGCGTGGTCTTCGCGCAGTCGCTGGCGCTGCTGTGGTGCCGCCGGTTCCCGTTGACCGTGCTGATCGTCGTCACCACACTCGAAACGGTGCTGGTGGCCGCGAACATGGAGCTACTGGTCGGCTTCCTCGCCGCCGCGTGCGGTCTGGGCGCGTGGGCCGGTCGCCGACGGCAGTGGGTTGGCCTGGCCCTCACCGTGGGCGTCATCGTGGTGCTGGTGGCGGTTTCAGTCGGCACCGGCGACGCTGATCCCGCGTCAGCAGCAGCCGGGAGCATCGCGCTCATCGTGCTGTTCGCCGGGTTCTGGGGAGTGGGCCGACTGAGCGCTCACCACCTGCGGTATTCCCGGCGGCTGGAGGAGGAACGGGCATGCGCCGAGCAGCGCGCGGCCGAACGGGAACGTGTCCTGCTGGCCCGGGAATTACATGACATCCTCAACCACACGCTCACCGCGATGGTGCTGGACGCCGACGCCACCTCCGAGACCGGTGACGAAGCTGAGCTGCGAGAGGCACTGCGCCGTCTGGCCGGTACCGGCCGCCAGTCCCTGGCCGAGCTGCGCCGCCTTCTCGGAGTACTGCGGATGGCCCCCGACTCGATCCTGCACGATCCGCTCGCCGTCCTGCCCGGGCTGAACGAAGTCGGCGCGCTGCTGAGCTCCTTCGGCGAGGGCGGGCCACGGGTACGGCTGGAACGGCATGGAGCTGTCCGCCATGTCGACGCCAGCGTCGGGCAGGCGGCCTACCGGGTGGTCCAGGAGTCGCTCACCAACGTGGGCAAGCACGCCGGACCGGTCGACACCATGGTCTCGTTGGCGTACGCGATCGAGGCTCTCACCGTACGAGTGGTCAATGCCCCACCGCTCTTCGCCGACGTGAAGACCTGTGGCGGTGGCCTCGGGCTGATCGGCATGCGTGAACGTGTCGAACTCGTCGGCGGGACGCTCTCCGCCGGGCCCTGCGCCGGCGGCGGTTTCGAGGTCAGGGCGACCTTCCCGATGAGGAGTGACAAATGACCACCGACCGGCCGATCCGCGTCCTGGTGGCTGACGACGAGCAACTGCTGCGCGAGGCACTCACCCGGCTGGTCGGGGCTGCCCCGGACCTGGAGACAGCAGGCACAGCGGTGGACGGCGCCGACGCTGTGTCAGCGGCCGGACGGCTCGCCCCTGATGTGGTGCTGATGGACATCCGGATGCCGAGGATGGACGGCATCGAGGCGACCCGCCGCATCGTTGGCGCCCGCCGCCCACCTCGCGTGCTCATCTTGACCACGTACGACCTGGACAGCTACGTCTATGCCGCGATCTCCGCCGGAGCCAGCGGTTTCCTGCTCAAGGACGCCCCCGGTGAACGACTGCGCGACGGCATCCGAGTCGTTGCCTCCGGCCATGCCGTCCTGGCACCGGAAGCGACCGCTCGGATGCTTGAGACCTTCCATCCGGCTCTGCCGACGGCGGAGGACCGCCGTCTACAGGCCGCCCTGCGCCACCTTTCCCCCCGCGAACGCGAAGTCTGTGAGCTGGTCGGACAAGGCCTCTCCAACGACGACATCGCCGGCCGGCTGCGCATCAGCCGCTACACGGTCAAGGCGCACGTCTCCAGCATCCTGGCCAAACTGGAGGTTCCCGACCGCGTCCACGTCGTGCTCGCACTGGGCCGCGGCGCCCATCCCGGACGCCTGTCGAGATAGCGCCATGAACTGGGCGTCCGCCATCCGCTCGCGTGGTCGGCGGGTTCGAACAGCGTGCTGATTTCGGTGAGTCGGCCGGTCGGCAGGTATGGAAGAGGGGCCTCTTGGTGGCTCGCGGTAGTCGAGCCCAGCGGGAAGCAAGTAGCCCTGTTGCCGAAGCGTCGCGTGGTCAGGGTTGCCGGGTCCGGTCCGTCCACTGCTGTGTGTGTCTCGCCCACAGATTCGGGAGCGGCCGACCGCCCGGATCGCCGGTGCTCGGCGGTGTGACCACGGGCTGGAAGCGGCGGACGTTCGGCGCTCTGCACCATCGTCATCGCCAACCTGCGATGGGACACGCGCACCCGTTCCTACGTGGAACGACGAGTCACCGAGGGCAAGACACGACGCGAAGCCATCCGCTGCCGCAAACGCAACGTCGCTCGGGAGATCTACCAGCCCTCCTCACATCCAGAAGGCGATCCGCAACACGACAGTCCGCGAGTTGACATTCATAGAGGCATCAAGCGCGTCCGCGTCTTCCTCGGCACGGTCGCCGCTGCGGCGCTGACGGCTTGGCTCTGGTCGTGACCGTCAGGGCAGTGCCTTACGCGCCACCAGGGGCAGCCCGGCTGCGGTGGCCGCCACCATGCGCGTGAGTGTCGGGCGGAACGGCGGGAACGCCCCCGCGATCTCAGGCTCGCGCGCGTACAGTTCACGCAGTGCCTCGGGCGGGCGGGTGATGGGAAACAGCTTCGCCACGAAAGCGCTGGCTGTCATCACGAGTGCGGCGCCATCGGCGGGGGTCAGTTCCGGGCAGGCGGCTGAGATGCGCTGGCCGATCGCCCAGTAGGTGTCGATGGCCCACCTTTTGAAGATCTTCAGTACCTCCACGGACACGTTGTGCTCAAGCATCGTCTCCGCGTGCGTGGTCAGATCGCAGTAGAGCGGCCGGTCCACGAAGGCATCCGCGAGAACGCCCGCTGTGGCCTCGGTCCCACTCACTTCCTGCAACCGGGCACTTACCGCGCTCGCCCACTCGGAGCCCGCGCTCATCAGCAGGTGCAGGTAGATCTCCTCACGCGTGCCGAAGTAGCGCAACACGTTGGACTTGGCGAGTCCGACCGCGGTGGCGATGTCCTGCAGGCTGACCCTGGCCACGCCGGAGCGCTCGGCGAGCTCCCGAGCGGCGGTGAGGATCGCCTCACGGCGCTGGTCCTTCTGATCAGGGCGTCGAGCCCGCTGGAATGGCGCTGACATGACCGTTCATCCTAGTCCAGATCTAACAGAACACCCGTCTCTTGTTAAGGGACGGGTGTTCTGTTAATGTCCCGGCATCCGACAACCCCCTCGCGCTCCGGGAGTGAACGACCATCTCCGCCACCTCGACCGACCTCAGTCAGACCATCGACGACTTCGTTGCCGCCTTCAACGAGCCGAGCCCCGATCTCGACAAGGTCATGTCCTTCTTCGCCGACGACGCCGTGTACCTGCCCGGCCACCTCCCGGAGCGACGTGGCATCGCGGCGATCCGCAAAGAGTTCGAGCCGCACTTCGCCGGACGCTACGGCGCCATGCACTTCGCCGTGTACGACAAGATCGTCGACGAGCCGAACCGGCGCGCCACGATCCGCTGGGCCTGCCGGCTCGACATGGGCGGAGAGTCCGGCCGTCATGTGCCGTTGCCGCTGCGCCTGTTCGCCCGTGCGCGCTACGGCGGCCGCATGCAGTGGCACGGCGTGGACGTGTTCCACTTCGACACCTCAGGGCGTATCAGCGGCAAGTTCACCTACGCCATGTTCCGGTTGCCGCTGTGGGAACGAGGCTGACAGGTCTCCCCGACGGTCCGAACCACCTGACACGACCTCACACGCCCATGCCCGTCGTACCTCTCCTGGGGAAAGCTCGGGCCCGCGCGCACTCATACGGAAACGAAATGACACTTCTCAGGTCATGGCGGCCCCTGCTCGCCTTCGTGGTCACCGGCGGACTCCTGGTGTCGCTCTGCTACTCGGCGCTGCGGCCGGAACCTCTCCTGTCCGTACCCGAGGGGGCCGCCTCCGGGTCGCTCACCATGCGCCCCTGCGACTACGACACCGAAGCCGGAACCGTCGCCGCCGACTGCGGCACCCTCGCCGTCCCGGAGAACCGGCGTGACCCCAAGTCCGAGCTGACAGCACTTCCGGTCACTCGCGTACGGGCCACTTCAGCGGACCCGGCGGAACCGATCTTCCGACTGGGTGGCGGCCCCGGAAGAACGAACATGGACTTCCCGCAGGCAAGCCGACTCACCGACCGACACGATGTGGTCCTGGTCGGTTACCGGGGGATCGACGGATCACGCCGTCTGGACTGCCCCGAGGTCACCGCGGTCATGCAGTCCGCCGATGGAATCGCCGGATCAAAGACACTGCCTGCCACGACCAAGGCGTTCGAACTGTGTGCGGACCGCCTCACCGACGACGGGATCGACCTCACCGGCTACTCCGCCCTCCAGCGGGTGGAGGACCTGGAAGCGGCCCGTACCGCCCTGGGCTACTCACAGATCAACCTCCTCAGTTCCAGCGCTGGAACACGCACCGCCATGATCTACTCCTGGCGGCACCCGCAGGTGCTGCACCGCTCCGCGATGGTCTCGGTCAATCCGCCCGGCCACTTCTTCTGGGACCCGCGCATCACCGATGCGCAGTTCGCCCAGTACACACGGCTGTGCGACGAGGACGACGCCTGCGCCGTACGTACCTCCGACCTCGCCGAATCGATCCGGAAGACCGCCGACGAGATACCTGAACGCTGGGGGCCCTTTCGCATCAAGGACACCAACGTACGAGTTCTGAGCCAGTACGCCATGCATCACAACGGTCCGGCCTCGGCACCGAACAACGCCCCGACCGTCATCGACGCCTACCTCAGCGGGGACACCGGCGCCATGTGGGCCATGTCTGTCCTCAGCGACCTCACCCTGCCCGATTCCATCGTCTGGGGCGAGTTCGCTTCCTTCGCCATGATCGATGGACCAGCAGCCCAGCGCTACTACGACAGCGGTGGCGATCCGGGCTCGACCCTGGGCAACGCCTCAACCGACTTCCTGTGGGCCGGCGAGTCGGGTCTGTCCACGGTGTGGCCGGACAGCCCCGACAACGCCAAGTACCGTGAGATGCGGCCCAGCGACGTCGAAACCCTCCTCGTCAGCGGCGAGGTCGACTTCTCCACCCCGGCGCAACTAGCCACCGACGAACTGCTGCCCGCCCTGTCCCGGGGACAGCAGGTGATCCTTCCCGGGCTGGGCCACACCGCCGACTTCTGGGAGCACCGTCCCGAAGCCGGAAAACGTCTACTGACCACCTTCTTCGAGACCGGCAAGGCCGACAGGTCCCAATTCGACAAGCGGCCCGTCGACTTCGAAGCAGTTCCGTTGAGCATGTCCACGGTGGCCAAGCTACTGATCGCAGTCACCCTGGCCGGCGCAACCCTCGGCCTCGGTCTGCTCGCAGTGATCGCACGTTGGTCACGCAAGCGCGGTGGCATCGGCCCCCGCGCGAGTGTCTGGGTACGGACCGTGACCGTGATCCCGCTCGGTCTTGGCGGGTGGCTGCTGGGGGTTTTGCTGATCTGGACGGTAGGTCCCGACGACTTCGTGGCCAGCGCGACTGTGATCGTGCCCGGGACGGGCCTGATGGTAGGCCTCGGCGCCTATCTGGCCTGGACCCGTGATGAGCGCTCGTCCCAGACGCGGCGCGCTGGGTTGGTGGCCGCGGTCTGCGGGGCGTTCCTGGGGGCATGGATCGGTTGTTACGCGCTCTCCGGTCTCCTGGCGCCTGCCACGGCCATAGTCGGTGCAGGTGCCGCAGCGAATCTTGGGTTGCTGTGCGTCGAGCACTACCGCGGGTGGCTGGACCGCATTTGGCGCACACCGGCGATTCGCGAGAGCTCTTGAGTCCGTAGGAGGTGACTGTGAAGTGGGCGGACGCCGCAGAGACCTGTGGCGCCCGCCCACCAAGCTGTGGTCTGCGGACCGGCTTTTTGTTCTCACCGCGCCGTCGTCGGCATCGGGATGCCGTGCAGCAAACGAGCCGCGCCCCGCGCGTGATCGTCCAGACATTGCGCGTGCCGTGAGATGGCCGGAGACACCCCGCACGTGCCATGTCACCGCGGTGACATGGCACGTGCGGGGTGTCTCCTGTACGGGCGTCAGGCCAGGTGTGCTCCCAGCCGGATCGATGCTCCTGGCGGTGTCCTGGCTGGCTGTCGACCTCGACCAGGTGGCTGGCTGGCTCCGCTGCCGGTGGAAGCTCTGTACGGCACCAGCCCGAAGCAGGCCGCTGCGCCGCGGTCCGCGGCGCCCTGCTCGACCTGGTTGTGCAGTTCGGACTCCAGCTGCGCCGACGAGGCCAGGTGACGCGCGGCCTGACGTTGTCCCTGCGGTTCGCCGGTGGCACGTCGTGGGAGAAGACCCGCCGGCTGCCGGAGGCGTCCGCGCACGACGATGACCTGTGCACGCTTGCCTACCGGCTGATCGATGCCGCGGGCCTGCGGCGCGACCGCCTGTCAGGGCTCGCCCTCAAGGGGGAGGACCTGGCCGGCGCCGACCAGGTCGCGGAGCAGGCCAGCCTGGACCAGGCGCGCGAGGACCGGCTGACCGCGGGGGCCGTCAGCGACCGCATCCGTACGAAGTTCGGGCCCGGTGCGATCGGCCCGGCTGCCGCCTTCCGTCGCGCCTCCTGCCCCCCCCACCGACCACACCGGCCTGATCTGCGCTGGAAGCGAGGAACCTTAGCCGTTTCCGATGGTCAGGGGGCCGATGTGGGTGGCCAGCCAGGCGGGAAGGTCCAGGAGGCGGACGCCTTCCTGTTCCTGTGGGTCGGTTCGGGCGACCAGGCAGGTCATGTCCTGGTCGCCGGTGTTGACCGGCAGGTGCGGGGTGTCGGCAGGGATGTGGATGTAGTCGCCGGCGTGCAGGGTGACGTGTTCGGTGAGGTCCGGGCCGTGCCAGACCTCGACGTGTCCGGACTGGATGAAGATGGCCGACTCGTGTCCCTCGTGCAGGTGAGGGCGGCCCCTGCTGCCGGCGGGCATCACCAGCTGGTGGAGGCACAGAGCCTGGGCGCCGGCGGACTGGGCGCTGATGCCGGTGGCGAAAGTGCCGCCCTGAACACCCTGGTAGCTGCCGGTTCGTACTACTGTGCACTGCTTTTGGTCTGTCACCTCCGCAGTACAACAGCGGCTCCCAAGCGTTCGAGCAGTTCACGCCACCCGAGCACGGCCATCGCCGGCCGCGCCACGGTGCCGGATCGGCCACCTCATCCCCGTTCCGGGCAGCCTCGACGGGTACCCGACGCACCGCCTGCGGGCAACGGCCCGGCTGAGGCATGTCCCTCTGCCCCGACCGCGGCGGTCCGTATCTCTCGGCCAGGGGACCACGGGTTCGGCCGTGGCAGCTCGGCGTGCTGAGGCACGTCGGCGGGAGACCGGTGAGCTGATGTCCGTCATGGGACTCGGCTGCGGTGGGCGGGAGTTGGCCGGCGTCGGTCAGCGGCAGCAACTCCGCGCGCGCCTCGTGACGGAGACGGGTGTGGCGGCAAGCGGGAAAGCCAGGAGGGCGGCAGCTCGGGGGAGTGTACGACGTCGTGCTCGCCGATCGCATCGCGAAGAGAAACCGGCAGCGCCCGGCGACGCGAAGTGTTCAGGGCACAGTTCCGAGATCGATGTCCAAGGATTTGGGCGTCACTGAAATCTGTTGTCGGGCCGTCGGAATCGCAGAAAGACTGGCAGCCAGTCGTGGCGGCCTGACCAAGAACGTGCCGGCCGCCGGATCCCATTGGCCGATCACTGATCGAGGAGTCCCCATGCGTCTGCGCAAGCGGGCGGTAGCCGCCGTCTTCGTGACCACCGCAGCCTTCACTGCCCTCGCCCCCCAGGCCGTGGCTGTTCCCATGCCCTGGGAAACCAGCAAGACCCCCACGACCACACTCCACCAGGTTCCCGCCACGGCAACCAGCGGCAGTGGCACGCTCACCGTGCTGTGCGGACCCCCCTGCTACCAGTAGACAGTTGTCGCAGAGACCCGGAAGTCTCCTTGGGGCCGGGGGGCAACAGCTCCCCGTATCCTGTCTCGCTGAGCCCCGGCAGTCGCACCCGACGGGCCGAACGACGCGGTCGGCACCTGATGCCAAGTGCAGCACGAGGTCGCCACGAAGGCGATCGCCGCCAGGACTTCACGGTCGCCATGCCGACTCCGGCCGCCGCCTTGAGGCCGCAACGGCGCCTCCGGAACCACCCGCTGGAACAGCTCCCACAACTCGTCGGGCACCAGCCGCTCAACGATCTTCGACACACCACAAGTCAAGCTGGGCAAATGAGATGTTCTATCAGGGCCTGGGGGAATGGATGACGGAGTCGACGGTGATGGTCAGCAGGAGCCGGGTCTGTCCTGGGCCGCCGTACGCGGCGTAGGAGTGGCCTGTGTACTTCTGGGCGAGGTGTTCGATGCTCTCGGCGGCGCCGTCGGTCGTGGCGCTGGTGACGCGTCCCCGTACGGAGAAGTAGCGGGAGGTGTCATCGGGGTCGGCGATGCTGACAGCCACACGGGGGTCGCGTTGAACGTTCTTGGCTTTGCGGTATCCCACGACGGTGTTGATGAGGATGTGTTCACCATCGGTGCCGACCCAGGTCTGGGTGAGCTGGGGCGAGCCGTCCGGCATGGTGGTGGCGATGAAGCAGGGGCTGGGACGGTTCAGCAATTTGAGGAGTTCGTCGGGCAGGGGTGTCATGAGGTGTCGCCCTTCTTGGGGGAGGTGTCGTGGGAGGTGCCGTGCCGCCGGTGCGCTCAGCGCAAGGAACGGAAGGTGGTACGGACCTCGTCAACGAAGAGTGCCGGTTGTTCCAGGGCTGCGAAGTGCCCGCCCGCCTCGAGCTCGTTGAAGTGGACGACGTTGCTGTAGCGGCGTTCCACCCAGCGCTGGGACTTCCGGACGTGCTCCTTCGGGAACATGCTGAATCCGGTAGGCAGCGCGATCGGTGCGGCGGTGTTCGGCGCGGAGGGCCGTGCCGACCGTGCCATTTCCCAGTAGGTCCGCGCAGAGGACGTCCCGGTGTTGGGGAGCCAATAGAGCATGATGTCGTCGAGCAGCTCGTCCAGGGTGAATGACGCTTCCGCGTCCCCCGGTGTGCCGCAGGTGTCCTGGAACATCGCGTAGATCCAGGCAGCCAGGCCGATGGGGGACTCCGCGAGGGAGTAGCCGATGGTCTGAGGGCGGGTTGCCTGCTCCTTGGCGTAGCCCGAGAGGTTCTCCCAGAAGTAGGCGGCGCTGTCGAGCATTGCCTGCTCATGCTCGGTGGCGTCCCGGATCTCGTCGGGCGTTGGCGGGAACATGGCGAAGTTGAGGTGCAGCCCGACGCATCCCTCGGGGGCCTTGCGACCGATCTCGTCGGTGACCGCGCATCCGAGATCGCCGCCCTGGGCGCCCCACCGCCGGTAGCCGAGCCGGTCCATCAGCGTGATCCAGGCATCGGCGACCCGGGGGAATCCCCAGCCGGGTTCCGTAGGTCGGTCGGAGAACCCGAATCCCGGCAGCGACGGCACCACAAGATGGAAGGCGTCCCGTGGGTCACCGCCGTGGGCCGCGGGATCGGTCAGGGGGCCGATGACCTTGTGGAAATCCAGGACGGAGCTGGGCCATCCGTGGGTCATGACCAGCGGCAGGGCGTCCGGCTCGGGCGAGCGCACATGGAGAAAGTGAATGCCCAGACCGTCGATGACGGTGCGGGACTGGCCGAAGCCGTTGAGGGTCTTCTCGCACCGCCGCCAGTCGTAGGTGTTGAGCCAGTAGTCGTGCAGCGTGCGGAGTTTCGCCAGCTGCGGTCCCTGGCTGGTGTCCAGGACGGTCTCTGGATCGGGCCACCGGGTGCGGGATAGCCGCTCACGCAGGTCGGTCAGCTGTTCCTCCGGCACGGACAGGGTGAAGGGTTCGATGTGTTCGGACATGGGGGGGGGTGCTCCTTACCGGGCGATGCCGCGCTGACTGTGCCGCGGGTCGGTTCAAGAGGGGCGGAATCCGGTGGTTCAGAGGGTGTCGGGCTGACGGGTCCGTTCATCGGTGACAATCTCGGGCACCGCGTCCAGGACCTCCTGGAGCCAGGCGATCTCGGCGCGCAGCCTGTGCGCACTGTGACTGACCGCCAGTGCCTCGCTCACCGTCAGGTAGCCGCCGTCAATGGCGTTGGCATTCAGCGCCTCGGTGTCCGAGAGCATGGAGGCGAGTTCATCCAGCCGGGATGCGATCACCGTGTGGAGTCCGTCCAGCTTCTCCGGGTCCAGGCGGGTGAGGGCCAGGTCGAACGGGTCCGGCTTCATCCAGATGTGGCGCAGACTCTCGGACTGGAGTTCCTTGAGACGCAGCCGTCCTTCACCGGTGATGCCGTACACCTGGCGTTCGGGCAGGTTGCCCTCCTTCTCGGTCCTGACCTCTTCGAGCAAGCCCTCGGTCAGCAGGCGCTTGATCGCCTGGTACAGGCTGCCCACGGACACGTCCGTCCACAGGTGTAGATGTTCCCGCTCGGCTTGGAGGCGCACCTTGTGCCCGTGCATCTCGCCGTTCCTCGCGAACGTGTCGAGGATGAACAACCTGATCGATGACATACGACTACTCTTGCATGAGTACTCCTTTGTGAGCAACCGGTCGATGTGCTGAACATCGGCTCCGGGAGAGACAGCGTCGAGGCCCGCCGACCGGGAGAGGGTGATGCTCGCGGCGGGCGTGGAGGCGCTGCGGGTGACCACCTCAGGCTTGGTCAAGGCGTACAGGTGGGGCAGGTCCTCGGCCTGGGCCGAAGTGAGTCAGGCGCTCGGCAGGATGGCATTGCCGTCGGTGCCCAGAGCCGTCGGTAGTGTCTGACGACCGGCCTCGTCTCAGCCTCCAGGCTGGCGTTCAGCGACGATGTCCCGCACCCTCGCGGGACCTCGTCCTGTGCGGGAACGGTCGCTGCACGCCCCGCAGATGCCGACGCTCCGAATGCTGCACCGCCGTTGATCCCAAGACCGAGGCAACCCGCTGAATCCGGACCCGACGCGCCCGTACGATGATCGTTGTGATCACCCGCCGCACGCTGGGCGCCGGCCCCGAGGCTCCTGCCCCGGGCGTCCGCGCCACCCAGGCCGACCTTCTTGACGCGCTGCCCGGTGCCCGCATCGCAGACCTCGATGCGTTGCGGGCCCGTGGGGTCGTGGGGAGCCTTCGCCCCACGCCACCGAGAGCCCGGCGCAGTCTGGGGGCAGGTCACGCGGATACTGCCTCGCCCGACGCGCTCGACTGAACAGCGTGGCGGTACAGGCGCCCGCGCGTGCCCAGTTCGAGTGAGGGCCCGGGAGCGGAGCTCCGTCGGCCGGTGGCTAGCCGACCTTCTTCCAGGGCTTGCAGTCGGTGGTCTGGAACGCCTGGTCGCCTGCGGCGACTTTGACGATAGCCGGGCCCTGGGCGTTGCCGTTGGCGATGATGGCGCCCGTTTCGCCGGTTGTGTCGCTCAGGCGCGCCCAGTAGCAGCCGTACGCCTTCTTACCCTCGCTGCGGTAGGTGCCGGCCTCGATGTCTTTGCCCACCAGGAAGGTTCCATCGCCGGGAATCCCTTCCTTGGACGCGGCCTCCTGCCGCGACCCGGTGGTGGTTTTGGGGGAAGCGGCACTCGCCTGTGCGCCCGTCGCCGTTGCCGTGGCGGTCACGGTTGCTGTCGCGGAAGGAGAGTCCTTGCCGCCTGTCGACCCGACGATGCCGATCAGGACTCCCACCAGTAGTCCGCCGAGAGCGGCCACGGTGTGCGTGAGCCGTCCGCGGCGGGATGAGGCACTCACGGCAGGGGGCTGCGTGTGATCCGACGTCGGTCCCGGTGGTGGGCCCAGAGGTCTGTTTGCGCTCATGTCCACAGAGTGCGCCGGTCTTCTGCGGGGTGCGCGACGGCACTTCCCCGCTGCAGACGGCGGCACGGCCACGAGGGCCCGGCGCGCGGTCGGAGCCGCGAGCAGACGGTGGCATGCATTCCATCCTGTTTCATGACCACCACCGACACGATCGTGGCCCCGGCTCTGGTCGTGGCGACCTCGCTGCCGGCGGCGGGGCCGCGCTCACGGATGACGAGTGGACGGCTCTGCTTGAGCAGCAGCCTGAACTGGAGGCCGCGCCGGCGGCTCGGCCGCGTGCGCTCGGCATGGTCGACCGAGGAGAGCGCACGTCACCGTCATAGGCAATCCGGGCGGTTGATGAAACCGCCGGGGACGCTGCTGAGCTGGTCGCCCGCGGCGTCGAGCAGTCTTCTGTGCACGGGTGGCTCCGGTGAGGCTGGTGCCGTTGCCGAGGCGCCCAGGACGAAGAGCGCAAACGAGATCCTTGAATGTCCCGCCGGATATCTGAACCAAGAATTCCTGACGCAGGACACTAGGGCGTGAGTCCGACGACGGCCTCCAGGTCTTCGAGGCCGGCCAGGTGCGCGGTGAGTTCGCTGCGTTCGGCTGTGGTGAGGGGGATGGCGCGGGCGCGGGTGAGGGCATCGACTGCGGCGGTGGTGTCGTCGGCGCGGATGGCGAGTTCGGCGCGGTAGACCAACGCCTCGATCAGTTCGGCGGCGGGTGCGCCGTCCTGCTCCCGAGCCAGCGTGACGTCCAGGATCTTCGCCGCCTGCTGATTGTCGCCCTTGGAGTCGCCGAGCACGACGGCGTTCTCCAGCGCCTTGGCCAGCTTGCCTACCGCGGGCGCACCGGTGGCGCCGGTACCCGGGGAGGGGAAGATCCGGATCCAGTTCCCGCCGGGGTCGATGACCGTGAACCCGGACTGGTGGTCGGCGTTCTTGCGTTTCCGCGGGCGGGTCATCCGCGGGATCCCGGAGACCAGGAGCTTGCCGTGGACCGTGCGCATGCCCGCGGCGAATGCTTCGAAGAGCTGCTGGGTGTCGGGCACGACGACCACACAACTGCCGTAGGAGTCCTCGGGCCTGAAGCCTGGCATGCCGAAGAACTGCAGCTGGAGGTCTTCTCGTTGCAGGCCCACACACGGGTTCGGGCGGACCTGGTAGTAGGTCCGGGTGAAGCCGAGCATGGTGTAGAACTCGACGATCTCGTCGATGGATCCGCACGGAAGCAGCGGGACGGTTATCTCGTGGGCCATGACATTGCTCCGTCTCGAAGGGAAGGTTTCGTCGATGCTCGCGTTCGCTACTCGGCCGGCTGCGCGGGGTGGCGGGTGGGGGAACCGGGCTCACCGGCCATGCTGAAATCGCCCTCTTCCAGGCGGCGGATCAGCCGCCGGGTCCACTGGGCGCCGGTATCGGCGGTCGCCAGCCACAGCGAGATGACCTCGCCCACCGGGCCCCAGGTGTCCAGCTCCGTGTCCGCGGGCAGGTGTGCGGTGATGCCGGTGCGCCAGTCGCGCATCGCGTCGGCCCGGGTGCGCAGGACCTGCAGAGCCTGCCCCCGGGGCAGGTCCTCGATCAGGCCCACCGCGGCACACAGGACGTCCAGCCTCGGCTCGCGGTCGGCCAAGGCCCGGCGCAGGAGGCCGAGGTACTCCTGCTCACCCTTTTCCGTCAGTTCGTACTCGATTCTCGGTGGGCCCGCGGCGACCGAGGGATCCCCATCGAACGTCGCCGCCAGCAGGCCCTGTCCGGCCATGCTCCTGAGCGCGTGATACACCGAACCCGATGTGGCGGTGGACCACTCATGTGCGCCCCAGGACTCCAGATCCGCGCGGATCTGATAGCCGTGTGCGCGACCGCGCCTGCGCAGCGCTCCCAGGACCAGAAGTCTTAGCGGCTTCATCCAACCCCTTCCGCCTGGGTAGCCAAATTTGTCTACTGCGGGAAACGTACTCCGCCTCGGGTGTGTTAGCCAAATTTGGCTACCCCGAGTCGTGTGCCGCGGCAGCGAAGGATTCTGCTCGACCTGGCCCCGAGCCCGGCGTTCCCCCCGTAGTGACGGACCGGGCCTCCAGCGTCTGTTCGGGCGGGTTCGAAGTGCGGGGCTGTCGGACATCGACGTGCGTGCGCAGGCGTACGCCGGTCCGGCCCGCCGTCGCGGGTGGGATGGTCGACGGTCGCGGCCCAGGTGCGGGCGAGCGCTCTCTGGAACGCGTTCACGGTGGCGTCGTCCTGGCCGGCCACGACGAGGACGAGCAGGCCGGGTTCGGACGGATGAGTTGCCTGAATGGGACCCACATCTGTCAGCACGTGTTCGCACCCGGCGAGGCTCTCACCGGGCACCAACTCACCCGTCCGGGTACGCCCGCAGCCCGCCGCCAGGTCGGTGGGGCCGCACGTTCACGGTCGTCGGACCACGTGCATGATCCTGACAGGCTGGTTTGCGGCAGTCTGGGTTGACGTGACCGTCATGGGAGTTGGCGTTTCTCATCAATGTCTGCTGTGACCGATGAGTTCTGTGCGGATCCGTGGTCGGTACGGCTGGATGCACCGACAGCGGTGGGTCTGCGCTGGGGACGTTCCGGTGTGGAAGGAAGCAGATGGAGGCTGTGATGAGCGTCGAGGACTCCCACCCGGGGCACGCGATCCGCACGGGCAGGCAGGAGGCGCGAGTGAGCGGTCCCAGGGTGCTGGTGGCGGGGGCGAGTGTCGCGGGACCCGCGCTGGCCCACTGGCTGCGCCGGCGGGGAGCTGAGGTGACCGTGGTGGAGTGGGCTCCCGGGCTGCGTCCCGGCGGACAGGCGGTGGATGCGCGCGGGGTCGCCAGGGAGGTCATCGGGCGTATGGGGCTGGACGCGGCGGTGCGCGCGGCGTGCACCGACACCGCCGGCGCGCACACCGTGGACGCGGACGGGCAGGTGCTGGAGACCTTCCGTGCCGACGACGACGGGGGCGACGGGTTCATCGCGGACATCGAGATCCTGCGCGGGGACCTGTCCCAGGTGCTCTACGACGACACCCGCGACGGCGTCGAGTACGTCTTCGGTGACCGAATCGCCGGGCTCGCCCAGGACGCGGACGGGGTCGACGTGGTCTTCGCGGGCGGTAGCCGGCGGCGCTTCGACTTGGTGGTCGGGGCGGACGGGGTGCACTCGGAGCTGCGGGCGAGGGTCTTCGGACCGCATGAGCGGTTCCTCCGCCACCTGGGCCACGTGCTGGCCTTCTGCAGTGTGCCCAACGCGTTCGGGCTGGACCGCTGGCTGCTGGAGTACCAGGATCAGGAGTCCGGGCGCGCCGCCCTCCTGCGGCCCATCCAGGATGCCACCCGGGCGATGGCCATCTTCTCCTTCGCCTCGGCCGACTTCGACGTCGACCACCGTGACGTCGCAGCCCAGAAGGCCCTGCTGGTCAAGCGGATGGCGGGCCTGGGCTGGCTGACCCCGGACATCCTCGCGCACCTGGACGACACTCCGGACTTCTACCTCGACCAGGTCGCCCAAGTGGTGATGGACCGCTGGTCGAAGGGCCGGGTGGGGCTGCTCGGGGACGCGGCGTTCAGCTCGTCGCCGATGTCCGGGCAGGGCACCGGGCTGGCCCTGGTCGGTGCCTACCTGCTGGCAGGTGAGCTGGCCGCTGCCGGATGGGACCCCGACACCGGGTTCGCCCGTTACGAGGCACGGATGCGCCCGTTCGTCGAGGCCAACCAGGAGATCGGCCGGCTGAACGCCCGCAGCCGTGCCGTCCCCGGGCCGGACGCCGAACCGCTCCCCGATTTCGCCGGCGAATGGTTCACCGAGCTGGTCGGGCGCGCGATCAACGGTGTCGAGCTGCCCGACTACACGGGGGTGCCGGACTCTGCGTCCCCGGCCGGATCGCCGATCACCTCGTCGGCCAAGCCGTAGTTGGCGGGGAGCGTCCTTCGGCATGCGCGGTATTCGTTGTGCTGGAGCCCGGGTCGGAATGTGCAGTACCCGGTGACGCGGCAGACAGTGCTCGCGCTCCCCTTCGTCGACGGCCAGGTCCCAGCGCGGCTTGGCGGAAACCGCCCCCTCCGCCACCAAGCTCGCCCGCCCCGCCCCGTACTGGCAGTCGTACACCTATGACAAGGCAGGCAACCGGCTGACCGACATACAGCACCACGCCGGGGGCGACACCGCCAAAGACGTCAAGCACACGCACGAGTATCCGACCCCCGGAACATCCCAGGCGCACGCACTGACCTCACCCAGCGCCGAGTAATGCCCCTCGTTGGCCGTCGCCGCGTCGGACCCGGCCCCAGCGGCGCCCGCGGTACGGCCCCGGCCTCCTGGTCAAGCACCAGAGGCTTCGTCGGAGGCATTGACGGGACGCACGTCGTGAAGTGCGCAGGCCGGCGGTGCGAACGCGCGACTTCGGTCGGCACGTCGTGGTGTATAGAAAAATAATGGCCCGCATGGCCTCGGATATAGCCGCCGACGCCAGGATGGCGAGGACGACGTTCCGTGATGGCTACCTTTGGGAGCATCATCCATGTCTGATGCCAAGCGGCAGGGATTCGACGACGACGCCGAACTCCGGCGAATCAACCGGGAAACGGTTGAGAAGTACATGCACACCACGGGGCAGGACCGGCTCGCACGGCATCTGCTCTTCACCGAGGACGGCAGCGGCGGGCTGTGGACCACCGACACCGGCGAGCCGATCGTCATCCGGGGCCGGGACCGGCTGGGCGAGCACGCCGTATGGTCCCTGCAATGCTTCCCCGACTGGGTCTGGTACAACATCGAGGTCTTCGAGACGCAGGACCCGAACCGATTCTGGGTCGAATGCGACGGCAAGGGGAAGATTCTCTTTCCCGGATATCCCGAGGGATATTACCAGAATCATTTCCTGCACTCGTTCCTGCTGTCGGAGGGGAAGGTCGTGCAGAACCGGGAGTTCATGAACCCCTTCGAGCAGCTGCGGGCCCTGAGCATTCCGGTACCGGAGATCAAGCGCGAGGGAATTCCCACCTGACGTGGTGAAATGCCGCGTGACGTGACGAAGGGGAGAGGTGCGGGCATTGTGAGAACCATGATCGCCTGGTGGGATCTCGACGATTCCGACCAGACCATCGACTCGATGCGGGACTTCCTGCGGGACGAGGCCGTGGAGGCGTGGACCTCGGTGCGGGGCCTGCCACTGAAGCTCTGGATCGCCGACCGGGAGAACAACCGCTGGGGAGCGGTACTGGTGTGGGAGTCGGCGGAGGCCGCAGCCCCGCCCCATCCGAGGAGTGCCGCCGAACTCATCGGATACCCGCCCACGTTCCGGGCCTGGTTCGACATCGAGGCCGTGGCGGAGGGCGGCCATTCCCTGCCCGCCCTCGCCGGGCTGGGACTGGCCCTGGAGAAGTGAACGGCCGGACATACGGAGACCTGCATGGCTGTGACGCACCAGAAGACCGTTCCGCTGTCCGCCGACGCGCTGTCGGACTCCGGAACACCGCCCGATGACCCGCTGGACCTGTTCCGTACCTGGCTGGCCGACGCGGCGGAGAACGACGTACGGGAGCCGGGCGCGCTGGCTCTGGCCACCGCCGACGCCCGGGGACGCGCGTCGAACCGGATCATCCAACTCGGCCGGCTGACCTCCGACGGTTTCGTGTTCACCACGCACGTCGGAAGCCCCAAGGGTCGTGACATAGAAGTCACCGCCTGGGGCTCGGCCGTCCTGTACTGGCGGGAGACCGACCAGCAGATCGTCCTCAGCGGCCCCATCACGCGGCTCACCGACGCGGAGTCCGACGCGCTGTGGGCGGTACGGCCGGCCGACGCGAAGGTGGTGACGTCCGCCTCGCGGCAGAGCGACCCGCTCGACGACATGCCGGCGCTGCGCGCGGAGATCGAGCGGCTCACCGGTCTCGAAGGTCCGCTGCCCCGGCCGGCGACCTTCGCCGGCTACCACCTGGCGCCGGAAGCCGTGGAGTTCTGGCACGCCAGCAAGGACCGTCTGCACAAACGGCTGCTCTACACCCGGACCGCCGACGGCTGGAGCGTTTCCCGCCTCCAGCCCTGAGGCGGCACACGGACGCCGGTGGGCGCCACCCCTTCCCGGGGCGGCGCCCACCGGCGTCCTCAGGTCCTTCGCAGACGCGTTCAGCCTCGGATCACGGTTTTCGTGCGCATGAGGAAATCGGAGAGGTACCCGTCGTGGGGCATGCCGATGTCGGTCCAGTGGGTGGGGTGCTCACCGATGTAGAGATTGCCGATCGTCGGCTCGTTCACCAGGTCGTCGATGAGCCGCGCGTCGTCGGTGACAGCGGTGAGGACCAGCGTGTCCCGCAGCGGTTCCAGCCCCGCCTCGGGTGTCCAGGGCGCCACCCAGACGCAGGGGAAGGGCAGTTCGAGGTCGGCCTGCGGCGCGGTGGGGCTGTCGAGCTGGTGGACGGTGGGCCGCACGACCGCGCTGCCGTCCTCCAGTTCGTCGATGAAACCGTCACCGCCCAGCCAGGCGCGGGTTCCGGCCGCGTTGTTCAGAACGTACCGTTCGAGGGCCCTGGCGGGCATCCGGGCCTGGACCGGAAGGACCGCCTTCTCGTCCTCGGGGGGCAGACTGGGAAGGGCCCCCAACCGCGCGGCGATGGCCTCGGCCACCGGGGCGGGGTCGCCCTCGACCAGTACGGCGGTGGCGTTCACGCAGCCGGTTCCGCCGTGATGGGCGACCGAGTCGACGATCATGTCCAGATGGGTACGCCAGTCGGTGCCGGCGGTCAGCAGGACCTTCGAGCGGCCCGGCGTCTGAGGCAGCACGGTGCTCTCCCCGGCGAACCTGCGGATCACGTCGTCGCCGCCGTACGCCAGGTCGGCACCGCGCAGGACGGCCTCGCCTGCCTCCTGCTCGGTCGGCAGGAGAATGACGTGGTCGGTGTCGAACCCCGCCTCCCACAACGCCGTGACGAGCCGGTGCGCGGTGAACGGTTCCCGTCGGGTGGGCCGTACCGCCACCTTGAAGCCCAGCGCCAGCGCCTCCAGCCAGAGGCTGTGCGCCCCCGGGTGCACGCCGGACACATGGACGGCGAGCACCTCCCCGCGCCGGCTCCACACGGCGCGGCCGGAGCGGGTGAGGGGGTCGCGCCAGTCACCGACCGATCCGGCGGGCCGGGCGTACTGCACGCTTTCGTGCACGTGTGCGGCACGGTGCGCGGCGGTGCGGGTGGCCGCCCGGACCACCGAGAGGGGCAGCCCGGAGACCCGGCTGACCCGGTACTCGTACTCGGCCACCGACAGGCCGCCGAGCGTGGCGGTGGCGAACAGCTCGCCGGCGCGGGTGATGGCGGCGATCCGGTCGTCCACCGGCAGCCGGGCCGACTTGTGGAGGGCGGTCATGGCACGGGTCACGAAGAGCGTCGGTACGAGACCCAGTCGGGCGACCGGGTTGCCGGCCACGTCCTTGATCTCCTGGTGACCGCGCGAGGCATAAGCGCCGGCGGGGCCCAGTGCGTCCAGTGTGACGATGTCGGCGGGCGACCGTGTCATCAGTAGACCCCCTCGATGACGGCCTCGTCCTCGAAGTGCGTGACGGGGGCGATGTCGGCCACCGCGTCACCGATCTGCCCGGGCAGCGGCTCGATCCGGGTCGCCAGGTCGCGTTCGAGATTGTTGGGCAGGAACAGCGACTTGCTGATGTGGTTCATCACCACCTGGCCGCGCTCCCCGTAGGGAACGGTCCTTCTGGTCTCGGGGTTGACGACCGAGAAGGTGACGTAGGGCGAGAACGTGTCGAAGACGCAGGGACCGTCGTCGCCGAGGCCGGGACGCTGTCCGGCGATCCCCAGGATCATGGTGCTGCCGTAGTGGCCGTAGAGCAGCGTGTCGGGGAAGACCTCGGTGCGGTAGAGGTAGCGGGAGTCCGCGTCCATCTGCGTGCCGCCCCACCTGATCGCCCGTACCTTCTGGTTGACCAGGTCGACGAGTTCGTCCCGGCGGGCCAGTCGTTCCAGGAGCGGTGGAGTGATGGCCATGACGCCGATGTCCTGGGTGCGCAGCACGAACGCGGCCTGGTCGATGACGTGTTCGGCGTAGGCGTCCGCCTGGTCGGTCCGGCCCGCGGCGATGAGTCGCTTCACCCAGCGCGGATCGAGGTCGACCGGGAAGCTCAGGGAACCGTGGGCGGCTGCCGAGCGGGAGAACAGTTCGCCGACGATGTGCGGACCGGTGGGGGTGACCCCGAGCCAGTTCGCACCGCGCGGAAAGCCGTGCGCGTCCAGATTGACCAGGCTCCAGGCCACCAGACGGTCCATCCAGTCGGCCAGGCACACAACCCGTTTCGGGGCGCCGGTGGTGCCGCCGCTCTCGTAGACGCCCACGATGTCGGGGGCGTCGCCGTAGCCCCGCGGTACGAGATCCTGGGCGGGGGTGTCCCGCAGTTCGTTGACGATGTTCGGGAAGAGCTTGAGGTCGTCGAAGCCCTTGACGTCGGCCCGCGGGTCGAAGTCGAGCTTCTTGGCGCGCTCCAGCCAGTAGGGGGATCCGGTCTCCGGACTGAAGTGCCAGTCCATCGCGGCCTGGATGAACTCGTCCGGGTCGGGCCGGACGTCGAACGGCAGTTCCAGGACCGGATTGGCCTCTCGCGGCATGGTGACTCCTTGTCAGCTGATGCGTATCTCTGTGGACGACTGCGGGTTGAGGGCCGCCTGCCGGGCCCGCTCCTCAAGTACGACCGCGATCTCGCTCCATGAGGCGGCATACTGCTGCGCGGCTTTCGAGAGCATGCCCAGGGTGTGCTCGGGAAGGTCCTTGATCAGTTGCTCACGGCGGTCGGCGAACATGATGTGGGGGTCCAGGAGACGCAGCAGGATCCGGCCGGCCTCCGTGAACCGCAGTGAGGGGTCCTTGCGCAGGGCGGCCAGGGCGGACCGGCCGTCGGTCGGCATCCGGTGGACGGTCGCGGGGGAGCCGAAGCGCCGGGGGCCCTGAGTCCCGTCCTTCGCCGGTGGGGTCCGGTCCTTCGCGGCCTCCGCCGCCGGGGAGAAGCGCTGCCGCACGGGTATGGGGTCCTCGCCGCGGCTGAGCTTGTCCCGGACGTCACGCACGGTCTCCGGCGAGATGCCGGCCACTCTGGCGACCTCCCGCAGTGAGCCGCCCGGGTTGGCGCTGAGGTACTCGGCGGCCAGCCGTCGGCCGAGCTCGGTGTTCAGCGGCCGGGTGCGTCCGTCCCGGCCGACTCTGGCGAGTGGCTGGGGTGCTCCCTCGGCGGTGCGTTTGCGGATCTCGCCCACCGTCTTGCCGGACAGCCCGGTGAGGGAGGCGATGGCCCGGTCCGACAGTTGCGCGTGCGACACCACGATGCGCGCGGCGGCTCTTCGGCGCTCCGTGAGGGTGAGCGGCAGGCCGTGTGTGACGTTCAGCCGGACGGCGAGGACGAAGGCATCCTGTTCGGTGCCGTCGAAGTACCGGACCCGGATCGTCTGCTGGCCCCGGAGGATCGCGGAGCGCACCCGGTGCATCCCGTCGATGACCCGCATGCTGGGCCGGTGGACGGTGATGGGAGGGAGCGTCCCCTCCGTCTCGGCGAGCGCCTGCACATGGCTGGTGATCTCGCCGCCGATGCGTGGGGAGTACCCCGGGATCAGTGCACTCACCGGCGCCGTCTCGATCTCCTCGAAAGACGCTTCGACGGCATTCTCTGGATTTTCGGGTAAGGATTCTGAGGTGCCGATTCTACTGCTACGGGTCACCGAAATCCCTCCTTGGCATTTCGTACCCACTGACGGTATCGAGCTGTCAGCATGTAATTCAAGGCTATATTTGAGAGAGCGGAGGCTATATTTTTTCTATATGTCGCTCACAGCCGGAGGTGTTCGGCCGGTGCTGTGGGGGTGAAAGCTGTCGGTAGGGCGACGGCGCTGGTAGCTTCACCGATATGCATAGTTACGTAGTCGCGGACGCCTTCACGGACACGCCACTGGAAGGAAATCCGGTCGCCGTTTTCTTCGACGCGCACGACATTCCTGACGTGCGTATGCAAAGAATTGCCAGAGAGATGAACCTCTCCGAGGTCACCTTTGTGCTCCCCGCCGAGAAGGGCGGTGACGCGCGCATCCGAATCTTTACTCCGGTGAACGAACTGCCGTTCGCGGGCCACCCGATGCTGGGCACCGCCGTCGTCCTCGGCCGGACGTTCAAGGGCGATCGGCTGCTGCTGGAGACCGCCATGGGCACGATCCCCTTCGACCTCGACCGTGAGGGCGACAGGGTCACCTCCGTCCGCATGCAGCAGCCGATTCCCACCTGGGAACCGTACGAGCACGCCGACGAACTGCTGGAGGGGCTCGGTCTGACGTCGTCCACCCTGCCGGTGGAGGCCTACCGGAACGGGCCGCGGCACGTTTTCGTGGGGCTGGAGAACGTGGCCGCCCTGTCCGCCGTCCGGCCCGACCTCCGTGTGCTCGCCCGCTTTCCCGACATGGCGGCGAACTGCTTCGCCCCGGGGGACGGGCACTGGCGGAGCCGGATGTTCTCGCCCGCGTACGGTGTGGCCGAGGACGCGGCGACCGGATCGGCCGCCGGACCGCTGGCGGTCCACGTCGCACGGCACGGCCTCAGCAAGTTCGGCCGCGAGATCGAGATCCTCCAGGGCGTCGAGATGGGCCGCCCGTCGACGATGATCGCCAGGGCCGAGGGCACCGCGGACCGGATCACCTCCATCGAGGTGGGCGGGGCCGCCGTCGTCGTCGCCCAGGGAGTCATCCACGTATGACGCCCACGGGGAGCCGGTGTGACGGACAGAGACCTGAACGGGACGGGCGGCACTGAGTGATGTCGGAAGACACGGTGACCGAGTGGCCCATGGCCGGCCGCAACACCGAACTGGACAGGATCGAGGCGGCGGTCGCCCGCGGGCACGGCGCCCTGCTGACCGGGGAGCCCGGCGTCGGCAAGAGCCGGCTGCTGCGCGCCTCGTTGCGGCGCGCCGCGGAGAAGGGCGCCGAGGTCAGGCTGGTCAGCGGGGCGGGAATCTGCGGGGCGGACGTGTCCTTGCTGTTCACCGGATGGGCGAGCGGACAGGGCGGCGAGCAGAACGCCGTCGCCCGGCACCTCCTCGACGACGCCTTCCCCGGCCGCCGGACACCTGCCGCGGACGGTCTCCAGGGGCGGTTCGTCCTCGGACTCGACGACGCGCACTGCCTGGCTCCGGCGTTCGCGGCACGACTGCGGGCAGGTGTCGCCGAGGGGCGGCTGACCCTGGTGGCCACCGTCCGGGCCGGCGTCCCCGCGCCCGACGGCGTCAACAGGCTCTGGGTGGAGCGGCTGGTGGAGCGGATGGAGATCGCGGAACTCGACCGGTCGGCGGCGGCCGACGTCGTCCACGCGAAGCTCGGCGGACATGTCGCCGCGGCGGCGCTGGAACGGTTGTGGTCCTTCACCCAGGGGAACGCCCTCCTCCTGACGGAACTCGCCGACTCCGCGCTCGCCGACGGCAGCCTCCACAGCGAGGACGGCACCTGGCTGTGGGGCGGCCTGAACGGCAGACCCGCGGCGCGCCTGGCGGACCTGGTGCACCTGCGGCTCGGCCACCTCTCGCCGGACGAGCGCCGGCTCGTACAGATGATCGCCCTCGCCGAACCGCTCGAAGCGGAGCTGTCCGCCGTCGCGGAACTGACCCACGCCGTGGAGACGCTCGACAGACGGGGCCTCATCACCGCCGAACTCAGCGGCCTGCGACTGCGCCTGCGGCTGGCCTACCCTCTCTACCGGCCCGTCCTCGTCTCCAGCCTGCCCGAACTGACCGGCCTGCGGCTGCGGCGCAGACTCGCCGACGCGCTGGAGGACACCGGCCTGCGTCGGGACGACGACGTACTGCGCATGGTCGTCCTGCGGATCGATGCCGGACAACTGCCGTGCGCCGACCAGCTCCAGTCCGCCGCGAGGACCGCGCTGCGCCATCTGGACTTCGCGCTCACCGAGCGGCTGTGCCTGCTCGCCCTTCCGCTGCCCGACGCCGACATCCCCACGCTCATGCTGCTGCGCGGCCGGGCGCTGGAGGGCCAGGGGCGTCATGTCGAGGCCGAGACGCTGTTCGCCGGCATGTCCGCCGAGGAGGGCCCGACCACCACCGCGGTATGGGCGGAGGCCGTGCAGGCACGCTCGGAGAACCTGGCCTGGGGACTGCGCCTCGTCCAGGATGCCGAGGCCGTCCTCGACGAGGCGGTCACGGCCGCTCCCGAGACCGGCCGAGGGCTGCTGCAGGGCGCCCAGACCGTCATGATGCTGTTGGGCGACCGGCTGGAGGAGGCCGCCGCCATGGGGGAGACGGTGCTCGCCGAACCCCGCGATCCGGCCGTGGTCCAGCGGGTACTGCCACCCGCCGCCTTCGCCCGCAACGAACTGGGCGACGCGGTCGGTGCGCTCGCCCTCCTCCAGCGGTGCCGTCCCGAACCGGGTATCTGGAGCGACGAGGCCCGGCTGTCCCACCAACTGGTCGCGGCCTGCGCCGCGCTCCAGACCGGTGCGGTGGCGGTGGCGGGCGCGATCCTGGACGGCCTGCCCGCGGCCCCGGACGACGACCGGCCCGGCGCCCTGTGGACCGCGTCGGTACGGGCACGGCTGTACCGCAGCTCCGGCCGGTACGCCGAGGGCATCGGTCTGCTGCGCCAGGTCAGCGCGCCGCCGGACACGCGTGACTGGCTCACCACCAAGGCGTGGCGGTTGGCTCAGATGGCCGGCGCGCTGGCCGAGGCGGGCGAGCACGCAGAGGCGATGCGTGTCCTCGTCGAGGTCCGTTCCGAGGAGAGCGGCACCGTGCGGTACCCGCTCGCCGCGGACGGGGTTGCCATGGAGCGGGCGCTGGTCCTCGCCCACGTCGGAGACCTCACCGGCGCGCTGCACGGCGCACTGGAACTCGGCGAGCGCGCGGCCGCCGCCGGCCGCGCCTTCCAGGCACTGACGGCGCTGCACCTGGTGGCCCGCATCGGAGAGGCCCGCGCGGTCGTCGAGCGGGCCTCCGCCCTGGCCGAGCACCTCGACTCCGGCCTCGCCGAACTGCAGGCCGAGCACGTACGGGCGCTGGCCGACGCTGACGGGGACGCGCTCTCCGCGCTTGCCGAGCGGTTCGAGGCCATGGGCCTGCTGCCGCTGGCCGCCGAGGCGTCGGCGCAGGCGTGCCGGGCCCACCGTGCGGCGGGGCGGCACCGCAGGAGCCGGGCCACCCGGACCGAGTGCCAGGAACTGCTGCAGCGCTTCGGGGGCACGCTGCCGGTGTGGGCCGCGCTGGACAAACAGGGATCGGAACCGTCGGCCGAACTCACCGGCCGGGAGCGGGAGGTGGCGGCGCTCGCCGCTTCCGGGCTCTCCAACCAGGACGTCGCCGACCGGCTGGGCGTATCGGTGCGCACGGTGGAGAACCATCTGCATCGCGCCTACGGCAAGCTCGGGGTCACCATGCGGGCCGATCTCGCACAGCGTCTCGACACCAGGCTGTCGGCGGACGGCTTCGGGAACGGCCCGGCACCGGCCCGTGGACCGATGCGGCGAGTCCCGGACGCCGGCCCGGCGCAGCCTCGTGCCGACCTCCCGGGACTCGCCGCGGTGGGGAGGCGCTCCGGGCGGGTCGGGGCGGACGAGGCCTGAGACGGGTCCCGCGCGGTGCGGCCGAGCAGGCACATGGCGTGCCCGAAAGGGCACGCCATGCGGCTGCCCGGACCCAGGAGCGGCCCCGGCCGTCCGACGGCCGGGGCCGGGGGGTCATACCGTACGCAGCAGGTCCGAGAGCATCCGGTCGAGGATGGCCGAGCCGTCGCGCGTCATCACTGACGCCGGATGGAACTGGACCGAGGAGAACCCCTGGCCGCGCAGGCCGTGCACCTCGTTGTCCTCGGGGTCCCGGGACACCTCGACGGGGCCCGGCCGGGCCGGCGGGCCTGGGAAGGACTCCCACGGGCTGACGGCGGCGAAGGTGTTGTAGAAGTACACGGCCTCCTTGCGCCCGAAGAAGTCGATCTCCCGCTGCGCCCCCTGGTTGGGCACGGATCTGCGGACCAGTTCCAGCCCGAGGACACCGCTCAGTGCCTGGTGCCCCAGGCAGACCGAGAGGAACGGCGTGTCCGTGTCCAGCAGGCGTCGCGTCACCTCCCGCAGATGCGCGTTCTTCGGGTGGTTGGTGTCGCGCGGATCCCCGGGACCGGGCCCCACGACGACCAGGTCGTGGCCCTCGAAGCGGTACTCCTCGTCGAAACGGCGCACGGTCACGTCCAGGCCGAGGTCGGACATCATCGCCGCGCCCATCGCGGTGAAGGTGTCCTCCGCGTCGATGAGCAGGGCCCTGCGTCCGGACAACAGTGACGACCGGGCGCCCCGGAACCCCGGGGGCCGCCGCCAGAAGCCGGCCATCGGGGCGTTCCGTGCGGCCAGCGCGCTGACCACCTCCGGCAGGGCACTCAGCCCGGGCATCTCGGCCGGTGACCGCGCCGTGTCCGCGGTCGCGGCGGGATCCGCGTACAGGGCGGCGAGCAGGCCCGACGCCTTGGCGCGGGTCTCGTCCGCCTCGGCCCGGGGATCGGAGTCGCGCACCAGGGTCGAGCCCACGCCCAGACGCAGCCGCCCGGCCTGGTCGATGTCGGCGGTCCGGATGAGAATGGCCGAGTCCAGCCGCTGTCCTCCCTCGGAGTCCCGGCCCAGCAGGGCGACCACGCCCGCGTAGTAGCCCCGCCCGCCGTTCTCGTACTTCGCGATGACGCGGCAGGCGCTCTCCAGCGGGCTGCCCGTGACGGTCGGCGCGAACAGCGTCTCTCGGACGACCTCGCGGACGTCCCGGGTGACCTGCCCCTCGATGAAGTACTCGGTGTGCGCGAGGTGGGGCATCTCGCGCAGCCGGGGTCCGATCACTCGGGCGCCGCCGTCGCACACCCGGCACATCATCTTGAGTTCCTCGTCCACGACCATGTAGAGCTCGTTGGCCTCCTTGCGGTCGGCCAGGAACTCCAGCGCCCCTTCGAGGGAGGGACCGGAACCCGGGTAGCGGTACGTGCCGCTGATGGGGTTCATGACCGCCGTGCCCCGGTCCAGCGTGAGGTGGCGCTCCGGACTCGCGCCGATGAAGGTGCGACCGCCCACCCGGATCAGGAACGTCCAGTAGGCGCCGGAGGTGTGGCGCAGCAGCCGGCCGAACAACGTCAGCGCGGTCTGCGCCGACCAGTTCGCGATCTGCGCGACGAACGTGCGCTTGATGACGAAGTTGGCGCCGGTACCGGCGCCGATCTCGTCGGTGATGATCTGCCGTACCACGTCGGCGTACTCGTCGTCGTCGGTGTCGAAACCGCCGTCGCCCACCTCGATGGGCAGGTCCGGGAGCCCCGTCAGCACCTCGTCGGCCGGCACGGCGGCCTGCTCGGTGAGCTGCATGACGAGCAGTGGTTCGCCGTCGTCGTTGTGCTCGTAGCCGCGCTCCGAGATCTGCCGGAACGGCAGCAGGGCCAGAAGGTCGTGCCGGCTGTTGCCGCTCTCCGGCGACAGCGGGAGGTCCGCCGTCGAACCGACCTCGGACACATCACCGACGAGCAGGTCGATCAGGCCCGCGCCCGACGCCTCCGGCCGGTGCAGCAGGGCGAACGAGGGTGGCGGCGCCCCGCCCGTCAGCCTGCCCAGCAGACTGCCGCCGGTGTCGCCGCCGGTCACCGCGCCCCTCCCGTGACTATGGCCCCCAGGGCGTTCGACACGGTCGCGGTCGGCACCACCATGGAGCAGCGGCCGGCCGCGTAGCCGACGGCCATCCGGTGGTCCGCGGCGGAGAAGTCGGCGACGGCGTCGGCGACCAGGAACGTCTGGATGTCGTGCGCGAACGCCTCGCAGGCGGTCTGGAGGATGCCCACATGGGCGTAGACGCCGCACAGCACCAGCTGGTCCCGCCCTCGCTCACGCAGCAGGTCCAGCAGCGGTGTCCGGAAGAACGCGCTCGGCCGCCACTTGACCAGGACGGTGTCGTCCGGGCCGGGCGCCAACTGATCGGGTACGCCCCGCTGCGCGGGATCGCCGCTCATTCCCGGACCCCAGAAGTCCTTGAGCAGACCGCGTTGTTCGTCGGTCATGTCGCCCGGCTGAGCGGTGTACGCCACCGGGACGCCGGCCGCCGCGGCGGCTTCCCGGAGCCGGGTGACGTTGCCGACCAGGTCGGTCACCGGCGGCCGTCCGGCAGGGAAGGGCCGGAGGAAGAAGTGCTGCATGTCGTGCACGAGGAGCACGGCGCGCTGCGGGTCGACCGTCCAGTTCGCCGTGTTCTCCGGCAGTTCGGCGGCGGTCGGCATGGGGTACGACGAGATCTCGGGAATGGCCGGAGCTGCCATGACTGCTCTCCTTTTCAGCAGGTGGTCAGTCGGAGTGCGGACGCAGGGAGTCGAGGTGGCGCACCCAGTTGTCGATCGTCGGGTCGGCGGTCAGGACCTCGAACTCCACCGGCAGGCCCTCGCGGCGCCAGCGGCTGCTCAGCCGCATGACGTCCAGGGAACCGAGCCCTAGGAACACGAGGTTGGCGTCTCCCGGGATGTCCTGCGGGGCGGTGCCGATCAGCGCCGCGACGGCGCTGCGTACCTGATCAGGGGTGGAGACCGGCTCGTCGGCCATGGTGGTGCCCTTCTGTGTCTGTCGTGGCTCTGTGTCAGCGCGCGGGGCGGTCCGTGCCCGTGCCTCCGGAGAGGGGGCTGAAGAAGACCGCCGCGGTGGGCGTGGTCTCGCCCCGGGCCCGGGCCGCCAGGATCTTCTTGTCGATCTTGCCGAGACCGGTGTGAGGCAGTTCGTCCACCACCTCCACCCGGTCCGGCAGCTTGTAGGCGGCCAGCCCGCGTTCGGTCAGCGCGGCCTTGATCTCCGGCAGCGTCGGCGCAGCGCCGACGGTGACGATGAAGGCGTACATGCGCTCGCCGAGATAGTCGTCCGGCACCGGGACGACCGCCGCACGGGCGATCGCGGGCAGAGTCTCCAGATGACCCTCGACCTCGCCGGCGGACACCTTCTCGCCGCCGCGGTTGATGAGGTCCTTGATGCGGCCCTCGATCACCAGCCGCCCGTCGGGTGTCAGCCGTGCCAGGTCCCCGCTGCGGTAGAAGCCGTCCTCGGTGAAGGCCCGCGCGTTGTGCTCGGGGGACCGGTAGTAGCCGCGTGGCGTGTAGGGCCCCCGGGTCAGCAGCTCGCCGATCGTGTCGGGCGGAACGTCCTGGTCCTTGTCGTCGACGATCCGCATCTCGTCGGCCGGGGAGATCGGGCGTCCCTGGGTGGTGAGCAGGGCCTCCTCGGGGTCGTCGTCCCGGGTGAAGCAGATCAGCCCCTCGGCCATGCCGAAGACCTGCTGTATCCCACAGCCGAGTTCGGGCCGGACTCGTGCCGCGAGGTCCCGGTGGAGTTTGGAACCACCGATCTGCAGGGCGCGTACGGAGGACAGGTCCGGCTTCATCCACTCCGCGGCGTCCAGCCAGAGCTGGACGACGCTCGGGCCCACCGAGGTGACGGTGACCCTCTCCTGTTCGATGACCGGGAAGCAGCGCTCCGGCGTGGCGTCCGCCGCGAGCACCGCCGTACCGCCGGACAACAGGGTGCCGATCACACCGGGACAGCCGAAGGTGAAGTTGAACTCGACCGGCAGCACCGCGAGATACACGTCGTCCCCGGTGAGACGGATCGCCTCGACCGCCGCGCGCATCATGTACACGTAGTCGTCGTGGGTACGGGAGATCAGCTTGGGCAGTGCGGTGGTCCCGCCGGACAGCAGGAAGAACGCCACATCGGTGGGGTCAGGGGCGGGGAGCGGGACGGTGCCGGACGGATCGGCGGCGGCACCCGCGGCCTCCACGGCCGCGAGGGTGACCAGGTCGTCGCCCTCCGCCGCTTCGTCGAGGGTGAACAGATGCCGCAGCGTGCCGACTTCTTCGCGCATCCGGCGGCCGAGCGCCGGGTGGTCGAAGCCGCGGTGCACACCGGGCAGGACGTAGCCGGCCGCACCGGAGATCTCCAGGAGGTGCCGGATCTCGCTGGCCCGGTGGGAGGGGAGCGCGAACACGGGTTTGGCGCCGAGCCGGAACAGGGCGAAGCAGACCACCACGAACTCGACGACGTTGGGCAGTTGCACCACCACCCGGTCGTCCGGGGCGATGCCCAGCTCCCGGAACCCGACCGCCGCCCGGCGGGAGCGCAGCACGAGTTCCTCGTAGGAGACCCGTAGATCCCCCTGGACCAGCGCGGTCGCGGAGCCGTGGCGCGCGGCCGAGGACTCCAGCACGTCGATCAGGGTCTCGCCGGCCCAGTAACCCTCTGCGCGGTACCGCTCGGCATACTCATCCGGCCATGGCGTGCATCCGTCGAGCACGGGATGTCTCCTTCGTCAGATCGTGGGTGTGCGGTGAAGCGGGGCGGTACGGGAGGAAGGGGCGCCGGACCGGACACGGCGCGCCCAACGCCGGGGGCGCGGTCACGTACCGTCCGGCCCCTCGGTGATCTCGACGACCGCGCAGCCGACCTCCATGCCGGGGGTGGTGCCGATCATCAGCACCCGGTCGCCCGGGTTCACCTGGCGGGTGAGCCACAGGTGTTCGAGCCCGATGACGACGTCGGACATGCTGGCGTGGCCGATCTGCCGGCTGCGCTCCCAGGTGCCGCGGTCGGCGTCGATGCCGAGCGGCTCCAGGTACAGGGCGTGGAGCGTGTCCCGGTGGAACCCGACGTGCGTGACCCTGGCGACGTCGTCCATCGTCAGGCCGACCTCGGCCAGCGTGGCTTCCGCGACACCCGAGAGCAGGTCGATGAAGTTGCCGCCGGGGGGAGGGGTGCCGTCGGCCCACTTGCGCTGCCAGAACTTGACCCGGGTCTCGAAGTCCAGGAGCTTGTGCGACGGTTCGCGCGGCGGCATCAGGGATCCCTCGGCGCGGTGCCGCCACTCCAGCTTCGGGTCGGAGACCGAAGCGACCGCGAGCACCTTGGCGAATCCGCCCCGCCGGGACACCACGATGGCCGAGCCGCTGTCCGCCATGAAGAACAGCCCGGAGCCACGCCAGCGGTCCACCATCGGGGTGTTGAAGTTGTCCGCGCCCGTCACCAGGACGGCGTCCTTGTCGTCGGCCGCGATGAGCCGGTGAGCGGCCATCTCGATCCCGGTCATCAGCCCGTTGCAGCCCTGCTGGATCACGGCGGCGCTGATCGGCCGGTCCAGCGCGTTCAGCAGGATGTAGTGCGAGGGCGACCAGCCGTCGTGCGGGCCCTGCAGGAACGTGGTGCTGTGCAGCAGTGCGGCGAAGTCGTCGGGGTGGTGCCCCGATCGCCGTATCGCGACCTCGGCGGCCCGGATCGCCATGTCCGGTGCGCCGAGGGTGTCCTCGACGGCCACCGACTCCATGCCGGAGGCCTCGTGCTCCGCCTCGCTGTAGAGGCCGTCCTTCACTGCCTGCTCGACCGGTACCAGCTCGGGTATGTAGGTGCCCACCCCGGCCAGGTAGATGTTCTCAAGCTTCATCGCGGTACTGCCTCTCCCTGCGTATGTCGTCTTCTGTGGGCGAGCCGGGCTCAGCAGAGCACGGTGACCACGGCGGATTCCTGAGTAGCCGCTACTCAGCGCCCCGGCGCCGGGGCGAGGGCCAGTGCCTCCAGCACGGCGACGGCGACGTCCCGCGGAGTGCGTCCGCCGGTGTCGACCACGACGCGGGCGACCTCCAGGTACAGAGGCCGGCGGACCTGTCTCGTCCGACGCCAGGCCGCCTCGGCATCGACCGCCAGCAGCGGGCGCACGGAGTCCGCGCCGACGCGCTGGGCGGCGTCGTGCCACTCCATGTCGAGGAAGGCCACCGGGCCCCCGGCCAGCAGCCCGCGGGTCCGGGCGTCCAGCACCGCCCCACCGCCCAGCGCCAGGACACCCCTGTGCTCGGCCAGGGCGGCACGGACCGCGGCCCGTTCCAGGTCCCGGAAGCGGGCCTCGCCCTCGGCGGCGAAGATGTCGGCGATCGACCTGGCCTGCGCGGCGACGATGTCGGCGTCCGTGTCCCTGCGGGCCAGGCCGAGCCGGTCCGCGATCAGCCCGCCGACCGTTGTCTTGCCCACCCCCATCGGGCCGACCAGGACCACCGCCGGGCCCGGCGGGCGGCCCGTCACCGGACGACCAGGTGGTCGAGGAACCCGGTGACGTTGCGACGGGTCTCCGCCACCGAGTCACCGCCGAACTTCTCAGCGACGGCGTCGGCGAGGACCAGGGCGACCATCGCCTCGGCGACGATCCCGGCGGCCGGGACGGCGCACACGTCGGAGCGCTGGTGGTGCGCGCGGGCGACCTCGCCGGTGGTGACGTCGACGGTGGCCAGCGCGCGGGGCACGGTGGCGATCGGCTTCATCGCCGCCCGCACTCTGAGCGGTGCGCCGGTACTCAGGCCGCCCTCGGTGCCTCCCGCACGCCCGGAGGCACGGCGGAGACCGTCGGCGGAGGGGACGATCTCGTCGTGCGCCCGGGAGCCCGGCACCCGGGCCAGTTCGATCCCGTCGCCGACCTCGACGGCCTTGATGGCCTGGATGCCCATCAACGCCGCCGCCAGCCGCGCGTCGAGCCGCCGGTCCCAGTGCACATGGCTGCCGAGACCGACGGGCATTCCGTGGGCCAGTACCTCCACCACACCGCCGAGGGTGTCGCCGTCGGCACGGGCCTTGTCGATCTCGGCGACCATGCGCGCGCTCGTGTCCGGATCCAGACAGCGCACCGGGTCCGCGTCCAGCCGCCCGGTGTCCTCGGGCACGGGCAGCAGACCGTACGGGACACCGACCCCCGCCAGTTCCACCACGTGCGAGACGATCTCGATGCCGACGGCCTCCCTGAGGTACGACCGCGCCACCGCGCCCAGCGCGACCCTGGCCGCGGTCTCCCGGGCGCTGGCCCGTTCCAGCACGGGCCGTGCCTCGGGGAAGCCGTACTTCTGCATCCCCGCCAGATCGGCGTGGCCCGGGCGGGGCCGGGTGAGCGGGGCGTTGCGCGCCAGGCCGACCAGAACGTCCGGGGCCACCGGATCGGCCGCCATGACCTGCTGCCACTTGGGCCACTCGGTGTTCGCGATCATGACGGCGACGGGGGAGCCCAGGGTCAGTCCGTGGCGTACACCGCCGAGGAAGGTGAGCTCGTCGCGCTCGAAACTCATCCGGGCGCCGCGGCCGTACCCCAGCCGGCGCCGCGCCAGCGCGTCACTCACCATCTCCTTCGTCACCGGGACACCGGAGGGCAGCCCCTCCAGGGTCGCGACGAGTGCGGGGCCGTGCGACTCCCCGGCCGTCAGCCAACGCAAGCTGCTCAACGACGCTCTCCTCACGGGTTCGACAGCGGTTCGGGCGCGGATCAGAGCACCGGGCCGCTCGTTGCGGACAGCGGCCGTGCCGGACGGCGATCACGCGGGCCCAGGAACTCGGAGACCAGGAACGCGAGGTCGAGGGACTGGCTGCGGTTCAGCCGCGGGTCGCACACCGACTCGTAGCGTGAGGCGAGGTCCTTGAACAGGACCTCGTGCCCGCCGCCCACGCACTCGGTGACGTGGTTGCCGGTGAACTCCACATGAATGCCCCCGGGATGCGTGCCCAGGGCGTGGTGGACGTCGAAGAAGCCCCGGATCTCGTCGAGCACGTCGTCGAAACGCCTGGTCTTGTGCCCGGAGGGGGCCTCCACCGTGTTCCCGTGCATGGGGTCGCACACCCAGGCGACCTGCGCTCCCGAGGCGGTGACCTTCTCCACCAGCGGCGGCAGCATCTCCTGCACCTTGCCGGCGCCCATCCGGACGATGAGCGTCAGCCGGCCCGGTTCACGCTTCGGATCCAGCCGGTCGATGAGCCGCAACACGGAGTCGGAGGTGGCCGTCGGGCCCAGCTTCACCGCCACCGGATTGTTGATCCGCGAGAAGTACTCGACATGCGCACCCGAGGGATCCCGGGTCCGCTCGCCGATCCACAGCAGGTGCCCCGAGGTCGCGTAGGGCAGCCCGCTGGAGGTGTCGACGCGGGTGAGGGCCGTCTCGTAGTCCAGGAGCAGCCCCTCGTGGGAGACGAAGAACTCTTCGGCGTCCGCCGCGTCCGGCCCGCTGCCGGTGGCGTGCATGAAGCGCAGCGCCCGGTCGATCTCGTCGGCGATGGACTCGTAGCGGTGTCCGGAGGGCGATCCGGAGACGAAGTCCCGGTTCAGGTTGTGGATCTGACGCAGGTTGGCGTGCCGGCCCGCGCTGAAGGCGCGGACCAGGTTCAGCGTGGTCACCGATGCCTGGTACATCGTCAGCAGCCGGGCCGGGTCCGGGACCCGGGCGGCCTCCGTGAAGTCGAAACCGTTCACCGCGTCGCCCCGGTAGACCGGCAGCACGCGCCCGTCCCGGGTCTCGGTCGCCTTCGAGCGCGGCTTGGCGTACTGCCCGGCGAGCCGGCCGACCTTCACGACGGGAACCGAGCCGGCGTAGGTCAGCACCACCGCCATCTGCAGCAGGGTGCTGAGCTTGTCCCGCGTGGTGTCCGTCCGGACCGCGTCGAAGGTCTCCGCGCAGTCACCGCCCTGCAGCAGGAACGCCTCGCCGCGGGCCACGGCGGCAAGCCGGTTCTTCAGCAGGTCGCACTCGTCGGCGAAGACGAGCGGCGGAAGGGTCTCCAGTTCCCTCGTGACGGCGTCGAGGGCCGAACGGTCGGGCCAGTCCGGCTGCTGAGCGGCCGGATACGCGCGCAGTGGGTCCTGGGTCGAGGTGTTCCACGAAACCATGGGACTGCCCTTCAGGAATGAGCGCATTTCGTGCCTTCGCTTCCTTGTGTCAGGAATGGATTCATGGATTCGAGGATTTCTTTTTCCTGTGGCGGCCCGTTCTTCTGTGATCCACCAGGTGACGGATCCTTCTTTCCGCGGGTGGTTTCGCGTGCCGCCGGAGCCGGCGGCACGCGAGAAGTCCGTCAGCCCGTACCGTCGTGTCCGCCGCCGGCCGGCACGAGGCAGTCGGGGGCCGAACGAGAACACCACGGGTCCGGCGGACCGGGCCATGAGTGCCATCTACTCAGTTCGCGCCCGAGGCCACTGAACGCCGGGGGCGTTGCGGAACGAAGCCCGGCCGTCGGACGGCGCGGGTGCCGACGGCCACCAACCGGGGACTTTCTCCGGTTGGACAGCCGGGCGGCCGTCCACGCGCCCGGACTGTCCAAGGGGCTTCGTTGACATGCTCGGGGGCGGGCAATTAAAAAGTCCTGGCACGCAGCGAAAAGTCATGGGAGGAAAGAGTGGACTCGCAACCGGAGCCGCAGGATTCCTTACCCGCCCCTTCTGGAAAAGAAGTCTCCCGGCCGTCGGCCACGGATACGGAGCGGGTGATCGCCGAAATCTGGTCGGAGGTTCTGGAGGGGCGCCGGGTGGGCGCCGAGGACAATTTCTTCGATCTCGGCGGGCATTCGGTGCTGCTGCACATGGTCCAGGACCGGATCGGCGAGGAACTGGGCACGGAACCGGACCTGGTCGACCTGTTCACGTACACGACGGTCCGGGCGCTGGCCCGGCACCTCGACGGCGGTACGGACGAGTCCACCCGGTCCCACAGCGGGGCGGAGCGGGCCGGGGGCCGCGCGCGGCTTCAGCGCCGGCGTGCCCAGCGGAGCCGGCCGGGCACCCGGGAGCGGGGTGAGACACGTGAGTGACGACAGCCCCGACGAGCAGGCGGACGATGTCGAGCAGGCGGACGACGCCGAACACATCGCCGTCATCGGGATGGCCGCCCGGTTCCCCGGTGCCGAGGACGTCGACCAGTTCTGGCGGAACCTGACCGAGGGCCTGGACACGGTGACCCGCTCGGCCCCGCGCCCGGTTCCCGGCGGCGGCGCCGAGCGCGCGTACGTACCGGCCCGTGGCCTGCTTGCGGACCCGGAGTCGTTCGACGCGGGCTACTTCGGCTACTCGCCCCGTGAGGCCCGGATCATCGACCCCCAGCACCGCGTCCTCCTGGAGTGCGCGGTGCAGGCCCTGGAACACGCCGGCTACGACCCGGCGCGGTACTCCGGCGCCATCGGCGTCTACGGCGGCGGCACCGACACCTCCTACGCCCACCTCGCGCGGTCGGAGTCGGACCGGGGCTCGGGCGTGTCCGACATGGAGATCCTGCTGGGCAACGCGACCGACTACCTGGTCACCCGGATCGCCTACAAACTGGGGCTGCGCGGCCCGGCCGTCACGGTGCAGGCCGCGTGCGCCACATCCCTGGTGGCCGTCCACACCGCCGTCCAGGCCCTGCTGTCCGGTGACTGCGACATGGCCCTTGCAGGCGGCGTCGCCGTGCACGTACCGGCCCGGAACAGTCCGTACGTGGAGGGCGGGATCCTGTCCGCGGACGGGGTCTGCCGGGCCTTCGACGCCGCCGCGGGCGGCACCGTGGGCGGCGACGGCGGGGGCCTGGTGGTGCTCAAGCGGTTCGCCGAGGCCGTTTCCGACGGCGATCGCATCCACGCCGTGCTGCGGGGAACAGCGGTGAACAACGACGGCTCCGACCGGATCGGTTTCACCGCGCCCAGTGTCGAGGGGCAGGCCGCCGTGATCCGGGACGCGCAGGCGGTGGCCCGGGTGGACCCCGCCACCGTCACCTACGTGGAGGCCCACGGCACCGCCACGCCGCTCGGTGACCCCATCGAGGTGGCCGCGTTGACCAAGGCGTTCCGGGACGGCACCGACCTCAGCGGGTTCTGCCGGATCGGGTCGGTCAAGACGAACATCGGGCACACCGACGCGGCCGCCGGCGCGGCCGGACTGATCAAGACGGTCCTTGCCCTGGAACACGGCGTCATTCCGCCGAGCCTGCACTTCAGCGAACCGAACCCGCGGATCGACTTCGCCGCGACCCCGTTCCGGGTGGCCGACCGGGCTCAGGAGTGGCCCACGCGGGGCACGCCCCGGCGCGCGGGAGTGAACTCCTTCGGCATCGGCGGGACCAACGCCCACGTCGTCCTGGAGGAGGCCCCCGCGCCCCCGCCGATGGCGCCGCCCGCCCCCTGGCAGCTGCTGGTCCTCTCGGCGCGCACCCCGGCCGCCCTCGACGCGGCGACGGAGAATCTGGCCGGCTACCTGAACGCCCGTCCGGAGCTGTCGATCGCCGACGTGGCCTGGACGCTCCAGGTCGGCCGCCGGGAGCACGACCACCGCAGGTACGCGGTCGTCGGCAGGACCCGGGACGCCGTACGGACCCTGTCCGGCGCGGACGGCAGTCCGGTCGGCACCGGCGGCCCGCCCCGGCCCCGGTCGGTGACGTTCCTGTTCCCCGGTACCGGGGCGGCAGGCGAAGCGGCCCGGCTGTACGCGGAACAGCGGGCGTTCCGCCGCGCGTTCGACGCCTGCCACGCCGCGGTGCGCGGTCTCGACGTGGTCGACGGGTCCGGCGCGCAGGGCTTCCGGCCCGGCTCGAAGAGCGACGACCCGGCCACGGCGGACCTGCTCGCCTTCGCCGAGGAGTACGCGCTGTCGCGGACGCTGGCCGCGTGGGGTGTGCGGCCGGCCTCGCTACTGGGAACGGGCGTGGGAGTGCTGACGGCCGCCGCGGTGGCCGGCGTGTTCTCCCTGGACGACGCGGCACGGCTGGTGGCTGCCCGGGCCCGACTGCTGGCCCCGGCAGGCGGCGGCGACACGTCGGACGGAGCGGATGCCGCGGCCCGCTTCGAGGAGCTGGTCCGTGAGGCCGGCCCCCGGGTCCCGCGCGTCCCCGTCGTCGGCGGGACGTCGGCCCGGCCGCTCTCCCCGGACGACGCGGTGGACCCCGGGTTCTGGTCCGCGCATCTGCGCGGCAAGACCCTGCCGCACACCGCCTTCGACCCGTTGTTCGAGGACTCCTCCGCCGTGCTCGTGGAGCTCGGCGCGGGCCTGACCCTGACCTCTGCCGCCCGTCGGCATCCCGGGCGCACGGCGGACCACCTGCTCGTGACCGCCCTGCCGGGCGAAGAGCACGGCACCGCGTCCGAAGGGCCGCCCCCGCTGCTCGCCGCGCTGGGTGAACTGTGGCTGGCGGGCGTCGCGATCTCCTGGGCGGAGGTCCACGGAGGCCGGAGGCTGCGGGTCCCCCTGCCGACGTATCCGTTCGAGCGGCAGCGCCACGTGGTGGAGGCCGCCGAAGGGGAGACCGCCGCCGCGTCCGCCGGGACCGCGGACGGGAACGGGCCGGAGCCCAGCGGGCTGGAACATGATGGGCCGGAGCGCAACGGGCTGGAGAAGGAGGACACCGTGGGCCGGGTCGCCCGGCTCTTCGCGGAGATCCTCGGTCTGCCGGACGTCGGCGCCGAGGACAGTTTCTTCTCCCTCGGCGGTGACTCGCTCATAGCCGTCCAGCTCCTGTCCCGTGCCCGCGAGATCTTCGGCGTGGAGGTCGACGTCCTGGGGCTGTACGAGGCCGAGACGGTGACCGAGTTCGCCGCACTCGTCGACCCGCCGACGGGCGGTCACGACAGTCCGCGGCCCGCCCTCTCCTGAGGAGTCGTCATGGTGGACAACACCCGAACCGGGGCCGGCGCGCCCCGCACGGCGCCGGAAGGCCCCTGGCTGGTGCGCCGCGAGCGTCGCCCGGAAGCCGCCTCGTCCCTGTACTGCTTCACCCACGCCGGCGGTTCGCCCGGCGAGTACGTCCGCTGGTCCGACGATCTGCCGGACGTCCAGGTGTGGGCGATGCAACTGCCCGGCCGGGCCTCCCGCCGGGCCGAACCCGCCTTCACCAGGATGCGTCCGCTGGTCGACGCACTGCTGGACAAGGTGGTCTTCGAGGAGCCGTTCGCCTTCTTCGGGCACAGCCTCGGGGGACTGGTCGCCTACGAGGTGGCCCGTGCGCTGCGCGAGCGCGGCCGGGAGCAGCCGGAGCGGCTGTTCCTGTCCTCGTCCCCGCCACCTCCCCTCGTGCACGGCGAAGCACCGCTGCACCAGCTCTCCGGCGCGGAACTGCTGCCCGCGCTGGAGCGCCGGTTCGGGGCCTTGCCGGAACCGGTCCGGGCCAACCCCGCGCTCCTGGAGATCGTGCTCGCCTACTACCGGGCCGACATCGAGGTGTTCGAAACGTACGACCACCTCCCCGGTGAGCCGCTCGACCGCCCGATCACGGCCTTCGCCGGCACCGAGGAGGCGGACACTCTGCACATCGAGGGCTGGAAGGCGCACACCAGCGCCGCTTTTGATCTGGGCTTTCTGCCCGGCGGGCACTTCTACCTCCGCGCGGAGCGGCAGGAACTGCTACGCAGGGTGGGCGAAGCGATGCCGGGAGCCGAGTCGCCCCGAGGACAGCGGTGACAGGAGCTACAGGGTGACAGGAGTCGACATGCAGTACACGACCTTCGGCCGCGGCACGGGCCTGCGGGTGTCGGAGTACGGACTGGGCACGGTCAACTTCGGAACACGGTGGGGCGGCGGAGCCGAACCCGACGAGGCCCGCAAGGTGTTCGACCGGTTCGCCGACGCCGGCGGTACGTTGATCGACACCGCCGACTGCTACCAGTTCGGACAGGCGGAGGAACTCCTGGGTGACTTCCTCGCCGCCGACCGCGACCACTTCGTGCTGGCGACCAAGTTCGGCTACGGCTCCACGCCGGAGTCGCGGATCTCCGGCACCGGCAACAGCCGCAAGAACATCGTCCGGTCGGTGGAGGCGAGCCTGGAGCGGCTGTCCACCGACTACATCGACCTGTACTGGGCGCACTTCCCCGACACGGTCACTCCCCTGGAGGAGATCCTCGGCGCCCTGGATGACCTGGTGCGGGCCGGCAAGATCCTGCACGCGGGCCTGTCGAACTTCCCGGCGTGGCAGGTCTCCCGGGCCGTGACGATCGCGGAGCTCCGGCACCTGGCACCGGTCACCGCCATCCAGACCGAGTACAGCCTGGCCGACCGCACCGCCGAGCGCGAGCTGCTGCCGATGGCGGAGAGCCTCGGCCTCGGCGTCGGCCTGTGGTCACCGCTGGGCGGCGGGCTGCTGACGGGCAAGTACCGCACCGGCGCCGAGGGGCGGCTCACCGACTGGAAGGGCCGGGTGATCCGTACCGAGAGCACCAGCCAGCGGACCGCCGTCGTCGACGCCGTGTGCGCGGTCGCGGCGGAGACCGGGGTGCCCGCCTCGCAGGTGTCCGTCGCCTGGGTACGGGAGAGGGCCCGGCGCGCCGCCGCCTTCGTGCCCGTCATCGGCCCGCGCACGGTGGCTCAGCTCGACGACTACCTGGCGGCTCTCGACGTCGAGCTCACCGGCGAGCAGCTCGCCCGGCTGGACGAGGCCAGTGCCGTGGCACTCGGCTCGCCCCATGAGGTGAGCGCCGCGGCCCGCGGGCGGGTGCTCGGTGGTGACCCCGCACGCGTACGCGTTCCGGGCATCGCGCTCCCCTGAGGCGGGACCGGATCCGGTGCGGGACCGTGCGGACAGAGGACACAGAAGCACAGGGACATAGGGAAGGCGCGCCGGGACATGACGGTGAGTGAGCTCGTCGGGGTGTGGAGGCTGGCGTCGTTCCACGACGTCGACGAGGACGGGAACAGGAGAGAGGGGCCGCTGGGCCCCGAACCCGAAGGGCTGCTCTTCTACTCGGTGGAGGGGCACGTGTCCGTGCACATGATGCGCACGGGGCCTTCGGCGCCCGGCGGTGGGCCAGGGGAGAGGCCGCCCCAGAACTACATGAGCTATTCGGGCACGTGGCGGCGGTCCGGGGACCAGGTCGTCCACACGCTCACGCTCGCTCCGGAGCCGGGCTGGATCGGCACCGACCAGGTCCGTGACCTGAGTCTGGACGGTGCCACCCTCACGCTCCACGGTGACTCGCTCATCGGCCCGAGGCAGCGCCGCGTGCTGGTCTGGCGGCGCGTCAGCCCGAAGGCGCCACCGGAGTGATCTGACCGGCTCCGACCGTGTCGGGCTGCCGCGTGGTGCTGCGGACGCGGTCGACGAACGCCCGGGCGGCCGGGCTGACGGGGCCGTCGACGCGCCAGGCGAGGGCGACCTGACCGCGCAGTTCGGGGTACGAGAAGGGGATCGCGCACAGCCGTGCCGGGTGCGACCTGACGAGGGACTGCGGAAGGATGGCCAGTCCCAGGCCCCGGCTCGCCAACTCCGCGAGGATGCCCGGGTTCCCGGCTTCGAAGCTGATCCGCGGAGTGAGGCCGGCCTCGGCGCAGACGGCGTCGAGGCTTTTGCGCATGCCGGTGCCCGGCGGAAGACTGATCAGGGCCCGGTCCCGGATGTCGTCCAGGGTGATCGCCTCGCGCGTGGCCAGCGGGTCGCCGGGACTCACGGCCGCGACGAGCGGCTCGTCCACCATCACGTGGGTCGCCAGGCCGACGGGTACCTCGCCGCCCGACAGGGCGATGAACGCCGCGTCGAGCCGGCCGGCCCGCAGCGAATGGACCAGTTCCTCCGAGTTCGCCTCGGAGAGGGTGATCTCCACCGACGTGTGCTCCTCATGGAAACCGGCGAGCAGGGCGGGCAGGCTGAAACCTCCGCAGGACGGCACCATCCCCACCGCGACGTGTCCGCGGACGAGGCCGGTCAGTTCATCGACGACCAGCCGTGTGTCGGTGATCGCCGCGAGCGCGGCACGCGCGTAGGGGAGCACGGCCGCGCCCACCTCGGTCACCCGCACCAGGCGTCCGGAGCGGTCCAGCAACTCCTGGCCGAGCTTGCGCTCCAGCCGGCGGATCTGAGCGCTCACCCCTGGCTGCGCGACATGCAGCCGGGCGGCCGCCTTCGTGAAACTCGCTTCCTCGACCACGGCTACGAAGTACTCCAACTGCCTCAGTTCCATAACCAATCATGCTAGCAAGAAGAGATTTCAGATCTTGGACTTCTGGATGTCGATGAACCAGTGTGACGGTGTACTGGCTCGCCGGCACCCCTCGTCGGGTCCGGTCGAGCTCGGCGGACTGGGAAGGAAACACGGCAGCGATGAGCGATGTCCCGGCGGAATTCGAAGAGCTCGTTGAACGGGTGCAGGGACCGGTGTTCACGCCGGGCAGTTCCGGCTACGACGACGAACGGTCCGGGTTCCAGACAGCTTTCCGGCATCGACCGGCGGTGATCGTGGGCGCGACCGGACCTGAAGACGTGAGCGCCGCCGTCAAGTTCGCCGCCGCCGGAGGGCTCCCGGTGGCCGTGCAGGCCACCGGACACGGTCTGTCGGCGGCCGCGCAGGGAGAGGGGGTCCTGATCAGCACCGCCCGGATGACCGATGTCCGGATCGACCCGCGGAACCGGACCGTTCGGGTCGAGGCCGGGGTGCGCTGGGAGCAGGTCATCGAGGAGGCGGCGACGCATGGACTCGCGCCGCTGAACGGCTCCGCCCCGCACGTGGGGGCCGTCGCCTACACACTCGGCGGCGGCGTCGGCGTACTGGGCCGTCAGTTCGGTTACACGGCCGACCACGTACGCAGCATCGACGTCGTCACGGCCGACGGCGCTCTGCGCCATGTGACCGCAGACAGCGACCCCGACCTGTTCTGGGCGCTGCGCGGTGGACGGGACAACTTCGGCATCGTGACCAGCCTGGAGGTCGCGCTGGTCCCTCTGAGCCGGATCTACGGCGGCGGGCTGTACTTCGACGCCGATCTGGTCCCGGAGGCGCTGGCCACCTACCTTCGATGGACCACTACGGTGCCGGAGGAGCTGACCTCCTCGATCTCGCTGATGCGCTACCCGGACCTCCCGCCGATCCCGGCGCCCCTCAAGGGCCGCTACACCGCCCACATCCGCGTCGCGTACACCGGCGACGCGGAGTCGGGCAGGCAACTGGTCGAGCCCCTGCGGGCGATCGGCCCGCGCCTCATCGACAGCATCGACGAGATGCCGTACACCGCGAGCGGCACCATCTACAACGACCCGGCCTTCCCGCACGCCTACTACGGGAACAACGTCATGCTGGGCGAGGCGGGATCCTCGGTGGCCGAGGCCGTCCTCGATCTCGCCGGCCCGACAGCGGCGGCCCCCTGCATCGTGGACGTGCGCCATCTCGGCGGCGCCTTCTCCCGGCCGCCCGCCGTCCCCAGCGCGATCGGCAGCCGGGAGGGCGAGTACATCCTGCGTGTCCTGACACCGCTGGCGATCTGCGACGTGGACACCGCCCGCCCCGTGCACGAGCGGCTCTACGAGGCGGTGCGGCCGTGGACGGTCGGCCGCAACCTCAACTTCATCTACGCCGACGAGGCCACACCGGACCAGACGGGCCTCGTCTATTCGCCCGAGGATCTCCGGCGGCTCTCCGAGATCAAGGCCGTCCACGACCCGGCCAACCTGTTCCGCTTCAACCACAACATCGCGCCCGCCGCGAAGGCGTGAGAAGCCCTTCCCCCGAGCACATGAGTGGCGGCCCCCGCCCAACGGCGGGGGCCGCCACTCATGTCCGTCGGCCGTTCTGTCGGCCGGGGGCGGTTCAGGCGGTGGCGGGCACCTGGTCGTCGGCGCTCGGGGCGTCGTCGTCCTCGGTGAGCAGCCGCGTGAGGAGCCGGCCGATCGCGGTGACCGTCGGCTGGTTCCACAACAGGGTCGAGGGCAGACTCAGCCGGAACCGCCGTTCGAGCCCGCGACGGATGACCACCGACATGATCGAGTCGAGTCCCATCTCGGCGAGCGGCCGGTGCGGATCCACGGCGGCGACGGGCAGATTCATCTGTTCCGCCACCCGGTCGGCCACTTCCGAGATCACGTACGCCTCCAACTCGTCGGCGGGCACCGCCTCCCAGTCGGAGCCGGCGCTCTGGTCGGCGACGGCGCCGAGAGCCTCGTCCGCGGGGAGGCCCTCCAGGATCAGCGGGCGCGTCACACCCGGCTCGGCCGGCAGGGTGCGCAGGACGGCGGCGTACGGCAGGGCGTGCCGGTACGCGAAGTCCCAGGCGTGGAAGGCCTCGTCCGCCGTGATGTCGGCGGTGCCCCGTGCCGCCAGCTCCAGGTCGATGACCGCCGACGACGTCGACATGCCCAGACCGCGCCAGGACGTCCAGGCCAGGCTGACGGTGTCCGTGGAGCCCAGGGCCCGGCGGTGCCGGGCGAGCCCGTCGAGCAGCGCGTTGCCGGCCGCGTAACTGGCCTGGCCCGGAAGCCCCAGGAGCAGGCCCGCCGACGAGAACAGGGCCAGGAAGTCCAGGCTCCCCGCGGGGAACAACTCGTGCAGCACCTGGGCTCCCTGGACCTTCGGCGCCAGGACCGTCCGCAGGGACTCCCGGGTGAGATCCGTGAGGAAGGCGCTGTCGAGCACTCCGGCCGCGTGGACGACACCCCGGAACCGCGGCAGGCCCAGCGCGTCCGCGTCCAGTGCCCGCCGCGCCTGTTCGAGGTCGGTGATGTCCACCTGTACGGCGTGCACGGTCACACCGAGCGCCTCCAGCTCGGTCACGGCCTCGATCCGGCGCCGTACCGAGGGATCCGACACCCGAGCCCATTCGGCGCGGGGCGGCAGACCACTGCGGCCGGCCAGCACGATCCGCCGCGCGCCCTGGCCGGCGAGCCAGCGGGCGACCTCCAGTCCCAGGGCGCCGAAGCCCCCGGTGATGAGGTAGGTGCCGGCCTGGTGGAGCCGCAAGGGCCCCCGCACGGCCTCCTGCTGGACCCGTGCGAGGCGTTCGACCAGCAGAGTGCCGTCCCGGAGCGCGACGACCTCACCGAGCGGCGCCGAACGGACGGCCGACAGCAGGAGCGCCGCCGTGTGCTCCGTAGTGTCGTCCTGCGCGGTGTCGTCCTGCGCGGTACCCGACGGCAGGTCGACGACGCCGCCCCACACGTCGGGGTGTTCGGTCGCGGCTATGCGCCCGAGGCCCCACAGCGCGGACTGCGCCACCGTGTGCTCGGCCACCGACTCGCTCACGCCCTCCGTCACGCACCACACGCGGACCGCACCGGCGGCCCTGTCCTCGCCCAGCGCGCGTACGACCGAGGCGAGCGCCCACACCGACTCCTCGGCCGGGCCGCGTGGCGCGACGAAGACCACGGTGTCGGCCCCGGCCGCGCCGTCGAGGTCGACGACGTCACCGATGACCCGGCAGTGCACGCCCAGTTCCCGCCAGCGGTCGGCGAGCCGGTCACCGAGCCGTCCCTGCGGGGCGACGAACAGGGCACGGGTGACGGGCCGGTCCTTGCCGGTCTCGGCGGGACGCCACACGCTTTCGTGCACCAGACGCCGGGGGTGGGCGGAGGCGGTGGGATCGGCGTCGATCCGTCCGAAGGCCAGTCCACCCAGCGTGGCCAGGGCGCGGCCGGACGCGTCGAGCAGGTGCACGTCCGCGGTGTCGGGCTCGTCCGTCGCGCGGACGGCGATCCACACGTCGGACGGCGGGGTGTCCACGGCGTCCACCCGGGCGATACGAGCCGGCATGCGCAGCACCTGGGGCCCGGGGAACACGGTCGAGGCGATGGACAGGGCCGCGTCGAACGCGGGAGCCCAGGAGCCGGGATCGGCGCCCTCCTCGTCCGGCACCGAGACGAGGGCGAGCAGTTCCCCGTCGCCCAGGCGCAGTTCGCGCACCACCCAGGGGAAGCCCATCGCGGCGACCCCCACACCGGCGAGGCGGGTGACGGGGGAGTCCGGGTCGGCCTCCTCGGCGCACCGCTGCCGGAATCCGCCGAGTGAGACCTGTTCGAGGGCGCCGCCCTCTTCCGTCGAGGACGTGGTGTGGGTGAGCCAGGCACCGAAGTCGTCGGTGGTGTCCTCGTCCAGGACACGGCCGGCCAGCCTCAGTCCGCCGTCCTGGTGCACGACCTGGAGCTCGCGCCGCCCGACGACCGCGACCGGTACCCGCAGTGCCACGTCGGTGAGGGCCGGCCGGGCACCGTACTCACCCGTGTCGGCCGAGGCGCGCAGGAAGGTGTTCAGCAGCACGGCCGCCGGGATGATCTCGGTACCGCGTACCGGGTGGTCGCCCGGGTAGGGCCGGTTGTCGAAGTCCAGCCGGGTGCGCCAGGCGTGCAGCGGCGTGCTGGACCAGACGGTCGACCGGGCGCCCAGCAGCGCGTGGTCGCCGGTGTCGTGGCCCGAATGGTCACCGGCGTGCGTGGTGTCGTGCTCGCGCCAGTGCCGCTCGTGCTGCCAGCCGGTGACCGGCAGGTCGGCCAGTTCACCGTCCGGTTGGAGCCTTGTCCAGTCGACCTCCGTCCCGTGCCGGTACAGTTCGCCGACCCCCTTCAGGAGCGACGCCAGCTCCTCCGTGTCGCGGCGGAGCAGGAAGGTCGCCGAGGCGTCCGCGACGTCGTCGGCGAGGAACGTCTCCACCAGCGAGTGAGTGATGACGGGATGGGCGGAGATCTCGACGAACAGCCGGTGGCCGTCGGACAGCGCGGCGCGCGCCGCGTCCGAGAACCGCACCGGATTACGGAGGTTGGCCGCCCAGTAGGCGCCGTCGCGCGGTGCGGTGTCCCGCGGGTCGGACAGCGCGGTGGAGTACAGCGGCACCGTCGGCGTACGGGGCGACAGGTCGTGGCAGGCGTCCGCGAGGACCCGGGTGAGCCCGTCCATGTGGGTGCTGTGGAAGGCCACGTCGCTGTTGACGCGGCGGACGCGCACCTGCTCCCGCTCCCACCGCGCGAACAGGGCGTCGATCGCGTCGGGGTCCCCGGAGACGACGGTGCTCTCCGGCGAGGCGGAGATGGCGGCGACGACGTCCCTCCGGTCGCCCAGCGTCCGTTCGACCTCCGCGAAGGGCAGGTTCACCATCGCCATCGAGCCCTGCCCGGCGACCTCCCGCAGCAGCAGGGAGCGCCGGCAGGCGAGCCGGGCACCGTCCTGGGGCGACAGTGCGCCCGCGGCCACCGATGCCGCGATCTCGCCCACCGAGTGCCCGATGACGGCGGCAGGTGTGACGCCGTAGGACCGCAGTACCGCGGCGAGGCCGATCTGCACGGCGAAGATCATCGCCTGGATGCGGTCCGTGGACTCGAAGTCGCCCTCGATCAGCACCTGCCGGGGGGAGAGCTTCATCTCCTCCTCGAACACCGGTGTGATCTCGTCGAGGGCGGCGGCGAACGCGGGTTCGTCACGCAGCAGTCCGCGACCCATGCCGGTCCACTGGGAGCCGTGCCCGGAGAACACCCACACGGGTCCGTTCGACTGGGGCGACGAGTGGGGCGCGGCCTCCGTGAGTTGGCGGAGTCCGGCGACGAGGCTCTCGCGGTCCGTGGCCACGACCGTCGCGCGATGGGCGAGATGAGCGCGACGGTGGGCGAGCGTGTGCCCGATGTCGGCCGACCGTACGGTCCTGTTCCCGTCCGAGAGCCAGGCCAGCAGCCGTTCGGCACCGGTGCGCAGCCCGTCGGGCGAACTGCCGCTGAGCGGCAGGAGACGGGGTGTCGAGGTCTCGGAAGCGGGCGGCGTGTACTCGTCCCGGACGGCGCCCGGCGCCGTCCCGGACGGCTCGGGGGCCGCCTCCAGGATGACGTGGGCGATGGTGCCGCCGTATCCGTAGCCGGAGACACCGGCACGGCGCGGTGTGCCGTGCCGGTCCGGCCACGGTGTCTGCGTGTCGACCACGCGCAGACCGGACGTGGCCCAGGGGATGGCGGGGTTGGGGACGGAGGCGTGGAGGCTGGCCGGGATGAGACCCTTACCCAGGGCGAGGATCGCCTTGATCATTCCGGCGACTCCGGAACCGGCCTCCAGGTGCCCGATGTTGGTCTTGACCGAGCCGATGAGGCACTCGTCGCCCGCCGCGCGTCCGGCTCCGAACACCGATGCCAGGGCGCTCGCCTCCATCGGATCGCCCGTGGGCGTGCCGGTGCCGTGCGCCTCGACGTAGTCGACGGTCGCCGGATCCAGGCCGCTGCGCTCCCAGGTACGACGCAGCAGATGGGCCTGGGCCTCGCCGCTCGGAGCCATGATCCCGTTGGTCTTGCCGTCCTGGTGCACGCCGCTGCCCCGGATCACCGCCAGGACACGGTCGCCGTCGTTCTCCGCGTCGTCCAGCCGCTTCAGCACCAGGACGCCGCATCCCTCGCCCCGTCCGTAGCCGTCGGCGTCGGCGCTGAACGCCTTGGACCGCCCGTCGGGGGAGATGGCGCCCGCCTTGTCGAGGACCATGGTCAGTCCAGGTCCAGCCATGAGCATGACACCACCGGCCAGGGCCACCGGCGCCTCGCCGCTCCGCAGACTGGCACAGGCGAGGTGGACGGCGGCCAGGGAGGACGAGCAGGCGGTGTCGATCGCCAGACTCGGTCCCCTCAGATCGAGGGTGTACGAGATCCGGTTCGGCACCGCGCAGAGGGAGGAACCGATTCCCGTCCAGGCCTGGATGCGGGGGAGGTCCTCCAGGAGCCGGCGACCGTAGTCGTCGGTGCCCACGCCGATGAAGACGCCGGTGTCGCCACCGGCCAGGTCGCGTGGCGGGATGCCGGCGTGCTCCAGTGCCTCCCACGCCACCTCAAGCGTGATGCGCTGCTGCGGGTCCATCTCCGCGGCTTCACGCGGCGTGATGCCGAAGAACTCCGCGTCGAATCCCGCGATGTCCGACAGGAAATGTCCTGCCTTCGTGGTGTTCTTCAGCGCCCGGCTGTTCTCGGGGTTCGACGCGTAGCCTTCCCAGCGCGCGGCGGGGAGCTCGGAGACGGCTTCCCGGCCCTCCTTCAGGAACTGCCAGAACTGTTCTGGGGAGTTGATGTCCATGGGGAGACGGCAGGCCATTCCGATGATGGCGATGGGTATCTCGTGGCTGGAACTGGAATACCCCTGAGCACTCATGGCGGTCACTCTCTTTCCGGTCCGTCGGGCAGTGCCGGGCATGCGTTTGGACCGAGTCGGAACTTTCGGGTGCGTCTGATGGGTGTGCGAGGCGTCCGCACACGGATGTGTGCCGAGAAGGATGGCTCCGCGGCGTTTCTTCTGGAACCGCACCGCACGCTGCGGTCAGGGAACTCGCAGTTCAGGCAGGAAAGCGTGGAATACGCTCCTGAGCCGGGTTCGGCAGTCGTCGTGGTGGGGCTTGAGGATGGCTGTCGGTCAAAGAGTCTGCGGGCCGGACAGCTTCTGCTGTCTGAGGGAACAGCCGGAACACGGATCGGCCGGGGAAGAAAGCCGCTGGGTGAGAAGTGAGAAGATGCTCAGGGTGATGGCCCGAACCGATGTCGACGTGTTCGGGAGCCCGGACGCGGTCTTTGAGACCGTCTCCGATCCGGTGGCCTGACCCTGATCCGTCATATCGCACTCCCGTGTGGGTGCTTGGCTCGTCCGACAGTTCTCGATGACGGTATGAACGGCGTTTCCGTGCTGTCAATTTGACAGGAATCAGTTGGTCGGCACTCGGTTGGTACTCAGCACACCCGCGCGGCGCGCACTCCTGGCCGCCGCGCGAACCGGGACGAGTGGGGACGCCGCCGACAGGGGACCGCGCGGCCGGTGCTGAGTGTGGGACCGCCCCGGGTGCGGCCGGTCGGGCGTTGTGCTCAAGCGGCAGAGGGGCCGGTCACGGCGCGGGTTCATGACACCAGCTGCTCGGAGAACTCCGCGACGGCCATCATGACCAGACTTGAGGAGGAGTAGATCAGGTTGCCCCGGTCGTCCGTTCCGCGGCTTCTCAGCAGATTCTGCTCGACCAGGAACTCCAGAAAATCCTCTGCTTTTGCTTCGGTCGTATCAAGGATGGCCGCGGTCAGTTTGGTGGATATTCTGCTGCTCGACAGCAGGGTCAGCCTCCCGAGCATCCCTCGTATGTCATGAGGTAGCCGGTTGAAACTTCTGAACAATGATCCCCGGACGTCAAGATTCGCCAACCGGAGCTCGTCGAGGCGATTCCGTGAGGTGTCGGTCATTCGCTGCACGAGGTGCGCGATGCTCCAGTGGGGTTTCCCTGCCAGCCTCGTCGCGGCCGTGCGTACGGCCAGTGGCAGGCAGTCGCACAGTTCCACCAGTGCGTCGGCGGCACCCGGCTCTCTGTTCACCCTCTTGTCGCCGACGATCCGGCGTACGAGTGCGATGGCCTCGGCGTGCTCGAATTCGCCGATCTGAGTGACGTGCGCGCCTTCCAGAGTATCCAGGTAGCCTTGCCCGGTCACGATGACACGTGATTCACCGACACCAGGGAGCAGCAGGTCGATCTGCTTTTCGTCCAGCATGTCATCGAGCAGGATCAGCATTTTCTTGTTGCTGAGGATGGTTCGGTACATCCAGGCCCGTTCGACCGGCGATTCGGGTATGGTTTCCTCCGGGTCCACTGCCTTGATGAAATCGCCGAGCACATCGTAGACTTTCCTGGGACTGTATTCGCCGCACGACAGTCTGGCGTACAACTGGCCGTCAGGAAAACTGGCGGCCTTCTTGTGCGCCAGCCGCACGGCCAACACGCTCTTTCCCGTTCCGGCCATTCCGCCGATCACCAGGGGCTGGGGGGTGCTTGTCGGCCGCAGTCGCTCCGACAGTTCCCGCATCTGCGTTTCGCGGCCGGTGAAGTCGGCGATGCTGGGCGGGAGCATGGACGGCACGTCGACATGCCTGCGGGGTATCGCCTCCAGCCGTGGGCGGGGGAAGTCGAGCGCCGGGTCACCGTTGAGGATGGAGTGAAAGACCGCTCTCAGCGAAGCGCTGGGGTCGACACCGAGGGTTTCGACGAGGGCTGTCCGCCCGGCGTGGTAGACGTCGAGCGCGTCCGCCTGCCGGCCGCTGCGGTACAGGGCGGTCATCAGCAGGGCGCGCAGTCGCTCGCGTACGGGGAACGCTTCCACCAACGCTGTCAGTTCCGCGACCAGCTGACCGTGCCGCCCAAGACCCAGATCCGCTTCCGCCTTTTCTTCTATGGCGGCCGTCCGTAACTCGTTGATGCGTGGTAATTCAAGGTCGGACAAGTTCTGTGTGACGCCGTCGAGTGCCGGTCCGCGCCAATGAGCCAGCGCTTGGGAGTAGAACCCGGAAGCTTCCGCGTACCGTTGCTTGAGTAGTTTCTCCCGCCCGTTGTCCGCGAGCCTGATGAATTCCTTGTAGTCGACTTTCACGGCATCGGTCGATAACAGGTAGCTGGCCGCCCGACGTACGATCTTCGCGTGCGGATCGAGTGCCTTTCGAAGGCGAGAAACATAGGTGTGGATCTGGGCCTGACGGGTGGCGGGCGGAGTGAGCCCCCATAATGCCTCACTGATTTCAGTGTTGGATATTGCTTTACCGTCGGCCAGGAGGAGGGCCGCCAGGATGGTCTTCGGTTTGCTTCCGCCAAGCGGTACGAATCGCCCTTTGGATATGATTTCGACGGGCCCCAGGATGCGAATTTCCATCCGATTCTCCTTTTTGGGTATGTGTTGACGGAGAGCTCGCATTGGCCGGGGCAAGCATGTTCCGGGAGCACACGGAGGCAATGTTTTCCGGTTTTGCACGTGTTAATGATAACGTTGCCACGCGGAGCAGCGAACGCAATTCAACAAACTTCATCACGCCTTCATGGGTACAGCAAGAGGCAGGGTGGAATTGTCCTTCTTGCGCCGTTGCTCTACCTAAGGGGCATCCGGAGACTGTTCGCTCGGTGACGCACTGCCGTCCGGGTCCCAAAGGCCGGTGTCGGCCGCGTCGCGAACGTCCACGGCCGGCGGTCCGGCCTCCGAATAGCCCCGTGAGTTAGAGAGCCGGACACCACTGTTCCGGTTCCATAACCATCGGTTCTGGCATCGATACCTCACAACTCTTGGACTTCCTGTGCGCGCTGCACAACAGTGATCGTGAGGGAGACAGGCGTTTCACGTGCTCAGACAGCCGGGCCGTTGTCGATCCGATCCGCGGAGAGGGAGATGAACGGGTGTTGGCCGTCGAGGAACAGCGGGTTGCCGGACGGTGTCGTCCGGCGGAGACCGATACGTGGAACGCGGCGGCAGGCGGCAGGCAGCTCGTCTCCGCTCCTGGCGAGCCCCGCAGAGGTGTCGCGTGGGAATGCGCCGCGCTCGGAGCTTGAGGGCGAACCCCACTTTCTGAAAGGAAAATATTATGTCCACGGAAAACGGGGTCGCTAAGACCCCTGAAGACCTGGCCCGACTGTTCGTGGAGCGTGCCAACGCCCGCGACGCCGAAGGGCTGTCCAAGCTGTACGCGCCCGAGGCGGTGCTGGCCTACCCGCCGGGGAAGTCGACCGTCGGCAGGGCGGCCATCCAGGCCGTGTACGAGCGGATGCTGGAAAACGTGCCGTTGCCGTTCCCCGTGGAAGAGCCCCTGCCCACGGTCCAATACGGTGACCTGGCCCTCACCTCGACTCGGGACGCCGACGACACGGGCGGCCGGGTGCAAGTCGCGCAGCGTCAGGCGGATGGCACCTGGCTGCGGATCATCGACCGTCCGGAAATCCCCAAGGCCTGATCCGGGCGCTGTTCGGTCAGTCGAATGCAAACCGGCGCGCCGTGTGGGACTGCATTCCCGCGCGGCGCGTCGGCGTGTCTCGCGCCATGCACGACCTGTGATGAACCAGCGTCAAGGAGTTTCTTCGATGGAATCCGTCGACACCATACTGAAGCTGCATGAAAATGCACGCCTCGACTCACTGAATCTCATAGTGAGTGAGAATCGGATGAGCGAAAGGGCGAGAGCTCCATTAGCCTCCGACATATCCCAGCGCTATGCTGCGGACTTCTACCACGGAACGGCACCCGCCCGGCAACTGACCGAATACGTGACCAAACTCGCGTCCGAGACGTTCGAGGCGCGGTATGTGAATCTGTCGCCGATCTCGGGAAACATGAGCCTGCTCGCCGTCGTGTTCGCCCTGTCCGGCACCGGAGACCACATCGGCCGCATACCTCCCTTCTTCCCGGGGGGCGGCTACCCGCTCGACTACGCCGTGTTCGACCGCCGGCCGCTGCCGCTGCCCTTCTCGGACGAGAACTGGCAGGTCGATCTGGACGCGACGGTCTCCCTCCTCAACGAGGTCAAGCCGCCCCTGGTGGTTCTGGGCTCGTCGATCGTCACGTACCCGATGCCGGTGCGGGAGATCAGTGAGATCGTCCACGCCTACGGCGGCCTGGTCGCGTACGACGGATCGCACACGCTGGGCCTGATCGCCGGCGGCCAGTACCAGGACCCGTTGCGCGAAGGTGCCGATCTGCTGCTCGGGTCGACGCACAAGACGTTCCCCGGACCGCAGGGCGGCCTGGTCCTCACCAACGACAAGGAGATCCACGAACGGGTCGAGACTCTGTCGAACTTCCGCCCGCTGAGCGGTCCGACCCTCATCTGCAACCCGCACCTCGCACGCGTCGCCTCCCTCGGTATCGTCCTTGAGGAGACCTCCTGGACGGACTACGCGAAGCGGGTCGTGGACAACGCGCGAAGTGTCGCCGTAGCGCTGCTGGACGCGGGTATCCCGCTCCGCGGAACGGCTGCGAGGAATTTCGCCGAACTGACCTACTGCCACCAGATCCTCGTGGACGTTCCTCTGGACGAAGCCCGCAGGCTCCGTGACCATCTCGGATGTCATCGCATCAACGTGGACGGATTTCTTCGCCTCGGGGTCTCCGAGATCACGCGACTGGGATTCACCGTCGAGGAATGCGCGGAGCTCGGCCGGCTCATCGCCGCTCTCATCAAGAACGAGAACGATGTTCCCGCCGAGGTCGACCGCCGAATAGGAGAGTTGGTCGAGTCCCACCGGGAGGTCGTCCTCTGACACGCCTCGTCCTCGCGCGGTGAGGGGCCCGCGCAAGGACGGAAGACGTGCACTCGGCTTTCGGGTGATCACCTACCCACAGCTCAGAGGGCCCCGCCAGGTCGTTCACACCTCACCCCGCGTGGAGTCCCCGGCGTGACGTCGCGGCGTGCGAGGTAAGCCGAGTTCGCCCCTCGATCGCAGCTCATCCACGTGACTTCGCAGGATGGCCCTCATCTGCCGGTTCGGCCGTGCACGGAACACCCTCGCAACCCTCGACAACGAGTGGATCAGCCCAAACCACTGAGGGCGGCCGGTAGATGCGGGTCGGCTCCGCGCGGACCTGAAACGTCGGCAGGTCCTCAGTTAGTGGCCACATGTGTCAGGTGGTCCGGCTGAGGCTGCCTTGCCACGAGCGCGACCACCGCGAATCGGATCGGTCATGGATCCGCATATGCGTCAACTGGAACGACACACGGGACTGCGGCGCTGGTAGCGCACAGCCAGTTCTTCGACCTGCTCGGCAGACGTCCACCGGCCACAGCTCGGTCCGTCACAGAACAACCGTCGCACCGTCAGAGTGATCAGCACCGGGCGGCCACCAGCGGCGACATCGGACAGCGTGCGGGAACACCGCTGTGCGCCCGCGACGACTCGCACCCGCAGTCCGGACACCCCACTGTCAACTCACGGGTCCTAGCGGCGATACGGAGTACTCCGGCAGCCGACCACACTTTCCCAACCCGCTACGACCCGCCCCGCAGACGAGCGCGCTGTGGGACATGTTCTCCGATCTGATGGACCTGGGCGACGACCACCGGCCCGTCGGCACCCTGTGCCCGGACATGAAGTTGACGCTGGAGCGGCCCGACCCGGACGTCGTCACCGCGTGGACCGGACGGGTCAACACCGTCAACGCCCGCACGGACCGGGTGGACGTCGACGCGTTGCTGATCCGGCCCGACGGCTGTGTCGCCCGGGCCTTACCCACCGGGCAGGGCCTCGACTCCACCACGCCCCGGTGCATGCGCTGGGCGCCTGGTTCGGCCAACCGGCCTGAGCACCGTATTAACAGTCGTCTCAGGTTCGCTCGGTACGAAGTAGGCGTCCAGACAAGCGATGTGACCCGTATGTAGGAGGCTAGTGATGGCAGTCAACGCAGCGCCGTCCGGGGAAGCGCCGGCCGGTCGGTTGGCAGGCCGGTGGGTGCCATGGTTGGTGATTGGCTTGTGGCTGGTGCTGGCAGCGGGCATGGTGCCGCTGAGCGGAAAGTTGAGCTCGGTCACCACCGACAGCGCCGTAGACACCCTGCCGGCCAGTGCCGAGTCCACCAAGGTGGCGGTGCTGGACGACAGTCTCCCCGGCGGTGACAACAGCACGTTCGTCTTCGTGTACCACCGCGCCGGCGGCATGACCGACGCCGACCGCGCGACGGTCGAGCGCCACTACGACACCCTTGCCAAGCAGTACCCGCCAAAGGCGAAGACGGCAGCCGACGAGGACGACGAGAGCTCACCGACGAGCCCCTCCACCGACCGCGAGGCGATGATGTTCACCCTCGATGTGAGCACGGCCTACGGCGCACCGGAGGACCTCGTCGGCCCGTTGCGTGACGCCGCGAAGGACCGCCCCTCCGGCCTGGAACTCGACGTGACCGGCCCGGGCGCGATCGACGGCGACATGGATGCCGTCTTCGACGGCATCGACGTACAGGTACTTCTCACCACCATCGTCGTCGTCACGCTCCTGCTCATCCTCACCTACCGCAGCCCGGTGTTGTGGATCATCCCGCTGGTGGCCGTCGGCGCGGCCGCACTGACCTCGATGGGGACCGTCTACCTGCTCGTCAAGGGCTTCGGCATCGTGGTCAACGACCAGAATTCGGCGCTGCTGACGATCCTGGTATTCGGCGTCGGCACGGACTACGCGCTGTTGCTCATCGCTCGATATCGAGAGGCACTGCACCACCATGAGAACGTCCGGGTCGCGATGGTCCACGCGCTCCGCGGCGCGGCGCCGGCCATCGTCGCGTCCGCGGCCACCGTGGTCGCCGGCCTGCTCTGCCTGCTCGTCGCGGACCTGAACAGCACCAGCGGGTTGGGCCCGATCGGTGCGGCCGGCATCCTGTGCGCGCTGGTGGCCATGCTGACGCTGTTCCCGGCGGTGCTCGTGGTGCTCGGCAGGCGGATCTTCTGGCCGGCCGTCCCGCGGCTCAGCATGGCCGTGGAGGAGAAGCCGGGGCTGTGGGGACGGCTCGGCACCGCCATCAGCCGCCGCCGGTGGGTGGCGACGCTCGGCTCGCTCGGAGTCCTAGGCGTGCTCGCCCTCGGGCTGGCGGGCAACACCGGCGCCCTGCGGGAGCAGGACCAGTTCATGTCCGCGCCGGAGTCGGTCACCGGCTTCACCGTTCTCCGCGAGCACTTCCCTGAACTCGGCGGTCAGCCGATGACGATCTTCACGCGGCCGGCGCACCAGAAGCAGGTGCTCGACATCGTCAAGGGCACTCGCGGTGTGGCCCAGGCCGTCCCGGAGCAGACCAGCCGTGGCTGGGCCAACATCTCCGTGTTCCCGAAGGACGCGCCGGACACCGTCGCGGAGTACGACACGATCAAGCGGGTGCGCACCGCCGTGCACGCGGTGAGCGGGGCGGAGGCGATCGTCGGCGGGCCGAGTGCGGAGAACCTCGACACCGAGGTGACCACCAAGCGCGACGAGAAGCTGGTGATCCCGCTGGTGCTCGCCGTCGTGCTGATCGTCCTCGGGCTGCTGCTGCGTGCGGTCCTGGCCCCGCTGGTCCTGATGGCCACCGTGATCGTCTCATTCGCCGCAGCCTTCGGCGGCAGCGTGTTCGTCTTCGACACGATCCTCGGGTTCAAGGGGATCGACTATTCGGTGCCGCTGCTGGCGTTCCTGTTCCTGGTGGCACTCGGCGTCGACTACAACATCTTCCTGACCAGCCGGGCCCGGGAGGAGACCGTGCGTCTCGGCACCAGAGAGGGCATGCTCAAAGCCCTCTCCGCCACCGGTGGCGTCATCACCTCGGCAGGCCTGGTCCTGGCGGCCACGTTCGCGGTCCTTGCCACCCTTCCGCTGGTGATGCTGATCGAGGTCGGGTTCCTGGTCGCCTTCGGCGTGCTGCTCGACGCCCTGCTGGTGCGGTCGGTCCTGGTACCCGCCCTCACCTTGCTGATCGGCCGCCGGATCTGGTGGCCGAGCCGGCTGTCCCGTCCAGCGGCGGAGCTGCCGGACGGTCAACAGCCGCTCGCCGACGAGGAGGAGCAGGAGCCCGCTCTGCAACGGTGAGCGCGGCGGCACGGACGAGATCCGGGACGGGCCCCCAGGCCCGTCCCGGATCTTTTTCATGGGCCCGCCGGTCGCCGCCCTGTGGTCCTGTGTCACACGCCGGGGCCGGGGTCGGTACGTCTCGGTGTCGTGCCCGGTGGTGGGCCGCGCGGGCCGTTGCCCGCCGGTCGCCGCCCTGTGGTCCTACGCCACACGCCGGGGCCAGGATCGGCGCATCACGGTGTCCTGCCCCGACGGTGAGGCGCGCGGGGCCATGCGCGAGGGCCGCCGCCCTTTGTCCCGCGCCGCGCCGCCGGGGCGGGTCAGCGCACCGAGGTGTCCTCCCCGGTGGCGCCGCGCGCGACCGGGGAGGGCGGGGCCGCTGCCGGAAGGTCGACCCGAAGCAGCGCGCCACCGCGTGCGGAGCGGGCGACGGTGGCCCGGCCGCCGTGGGCGTCGACGACCCGCTGCACGATCGACAGCCCCAGACCGGATCCCGGCAACGCCCGGGCGCTGTCGGCACGGTAGAACCGGTCGAAAACCCGCGGTACGTCGGCGGCGTCGATGCCCGGCCCGGCGTCGTCGACCTCAAGCACCGCCGACGCGCCCTCGGCCCTGAGCCGGACCTGGACCGGCTGGTCCGCGGGGGACCACTTACCGGCGTTGTCGATGAGGTTGAGCACCGCCCGCTCAAGCGCGGCGGGACGCCCGCTCACCCACACAGAGGTCACGTCGAGCGCCACCTCGATGTCGGGCACGCGGGAACCCGCCCGGGTCGCGGCGGCCACCACCACGTCGGCGAGGTCGAGCACCTCGGTGCTCTCGTCGCTGACGTCACCGCGCGCCAGGTCGGTCAGCTCGGCGACGAGGGTGCTCAACTCGGTCACCTGGGCGCCGAGATCGTTGAGCAGCCGGGTCCGGCTCTCCGCCGGCAGCGCGCTGTCCAGGGTGCCGCGCCGATCGAGTCGGATCAGCAGCTCGGCGTTGAGGCGCAGGCTGGTGAGCGGGGTCTTGAGCTCGTGGGCGGCGTCCTCGGCGAGCAGCCGCTGGGCCCGCCGGGAGTCCCGGAGCGCGGCGAGCATGTCGTTGATCGACTGGATCAGCCGCCGGATCTCCCCACCGCCCTCATCCGGGATGTCGGCGTCGAGATCCCGGGTGTGCGCGACGTGTACCGCGGCGGCGGTCAGCCGGTCGATCGGTGCCAGCCCGGTCCGCGCCACGGTCCGCCCGACAAGGGCGCCGCCGGCCACGCAGAGCAGCCCGATCAGCAGCATGCCGAACCCGAACTGGTTGATCGGGCTGTCGTCGACGACGCGGGCCACCTGGACCGCGCCGTCGCCCGCCCGCAGCGTGTAGATGACGTAGCCGTCCTCGTCGCTGTCGTTCGACTCCATCAGGTCGGCCGACGCGCCCTGCGCCACGCGCCCGGCGTCCTCGCTGACCGGGGGCAGCGCGGGTTGGCCGGCCGGCTTGCGGATCGAGCCGTCGGGCAGGATGACCCGCACCAGCCGACCGGATCCGGGATACGGCGGTAGCTCGACCCGCGCCAGACCGGCGCGCTCCGCGTTCGTCGCCAGGACGCGGGAGTCGGCGCGCAGCTCGTTCTCGGCGGTGTCCTTCAGCTCCCAGTCCAGTAGCTCGCTGGCCACCTGGAAGGCCGCGAACACACTGACCGCGATGGCCGTCGCCGCGATCACCGTCAGCCTGGCCCGCAGGGACCGCCGGCGCCACCATCGGGTCAGCCGGCGCGGTTCCCGGCCGGCGTGCCTGCTCACGGAGGGGTCTCCCGCAACGTGTATCCCAGGCCGCGCAGCGTGTAGATCAATCGCGGCTCACCCTCGGCCTCCATCTTGCGGCGCAGGTAACTCACGTACACCTGGAGGTTGTTGGCGGTGGAGCTCATGCCGAAGCCCCAGATCGCCTCGAACAGCGCGTCGCGGGTCACGACCCGGGTCGCGTTGCTCACGAGGACCTGCAGGAGGGAGAACTCGGTCCGGGTCAGACGCAGCGGCCGCGCGCCCCGCCACGCCTCGAACCTGTCGGGATCGAGCCGGACGTCGGCGAACGACAGGATCTGCGACTCCTCGTCGGCCGGCGTGCGCCGCCGCAGCAGGGCCCGCACCCGGGCCAGCAACTCCTCGGTGGCGAACGGCTTGGGCAGGTAGTCGTCGGCGCCCGCGTCCAGCCCCGCGACCCGGTCGGAGACCTGGTCACGGGCGGTCAGCATCAGCACCGGCAGATCCCGGCCCGCGGCCCGCAACCGCCGGCAGGTCTCCAACCCGCCGAGGCGGGGCATCATCACGTCGAGGAGCAGCAGATCCGGCGCGTCACCACCGACCCCGTCGAGCACGGCGAAACCGTTGGCGACGGTGCTGGTGTCGTAACCCTCGACCTGGAGCACCCGCTCCAGCGACTCACGGATGGCCGCCTCGTCATCCGCGATCATGATCCGCACGCCGGCCCGCCCCCCTTCCAGTCGATTGCTTTTTCCGCTCATTGTCCCCGATCAACCTGAGGTCAGGATTAGAGCATCGCCGCTGTGGTGCCCGCGGGCCGTGCTCTTACGGACGCCGAAGATCGTGTCCTACGTGGTGAGGCGGACGAGGCGTTTGTAACAGCAGAGGGCGGCGGCAAGTCCGAGAAACGCCAGGCAGTTGCGGGGTCGGCGCTCGTAGCGGGGACTGAGTCTGCGGTAACCGGCCAGCCACGACATCGTGCGCTGGATCACCCACCTCCGACGCCTTGATCACTCGCTGGATTCGATTCCCGCCCGGGCGATGCGAACTCCGTTACGTTGCCGTCGGAGCCGTCGGAGCCGTCGGAGCCGTCGGAGCCGTCGGAGCCATCTGCGCAGGTCGGCGCAGGTCGGCGCGATCGTAAGCTCTGTCTGCGTGTAGGCGCTGAGGCTTGAAGTACCGGCCGCGGTGAGGATCGTGTCTCCAGCCCGGTGGTGGCTTCAAACGATTGGCCGCCCGGCATCCCGCGACGACCCGGCCACTCATTGGGATGCGCGGCAAAGATCGCTTGGTGAGGACACGCTGGCGAGGTCGTCCTGCGACAGACAGAGAAACGACTTCGGAGGCGGCCGTGCCCAACTGTGGGCTGGTGTGGATGCAGGCAAGGCCGACACCACTGCGTGGTGCTCGGTGCTGACGGCACGCGGGAGCTGTCGCAGCGTGTGGTCAACGGCGAGCATGCATTGCTCGAACTGATCAGCGACGTGCTGGAGTTGAGCGGCGGTGAGCCGGTGAAGTGGGCGATCGACCTCACGCCGGCGAGGCTGCGTGGACCGGACGGGTCGACACCGTCACCGCCCGCACGGAACCGGGTGGACGTCGACGCCTTGCTGATCCTGCCCGACGGCTGCGTCGCCCGGGCCTTGCCCGTGCCCACCGGGCAGGACCTCGACGCCACCACGCCGGTGCGTGCGCTGGGCACCTGGCTCGGCTCACCGGCCTGAGCGGCCGCATTAACGTTCGTCTCAGGTTCGCTCGGTAGGAAGTAGGCATCCGGATAAGCGACGTAACCCGTCGTGTCTCGCAGACGGATGCCGCACGGATACCACACCACACAAATACCTCAGGAGAGACTGACATGAAGCCTATGGGACGTCGCGGCTTTCTAGCCGCTTCCACGGCACTTGGCGCTGGTGCCGGCTTGTCCGCGTATGCCGCCGTTTCGGCAGCGGACGGGAACAAGACTCCGGACAAGACTCCGGACATTGCATTGCGAGACCGGGACCTGCCCTTCATCGGCACGGAGGAGACCTTTTCGACTCCCACGCTGTTGAAGCTGAACTCCATCAATCAGGATCACATAGCGTTCCTTGAGGGAATTGGTCTTGCGGATCTAGGTCAACGCCGCATTGGTGATATGGATGCGGGGGGACTCAACGTTCAAATCCTCTCCGCTCATACCCCCTCCGTGCAAAATGTCCCTGGGCAAAGGGGTATCGACCTTGCCCATCGTCTTAACCGGCAACTTGTAGACGGGCCAATCGCCAAATACCCGGGCCGCTTCAAGGCTTTCGCCACCTTGCCCTTGCGGAGCCCGGAGGCGGCGGCGGACGAACTGGAACGCTCGGTTCGGGAAGATGGCTTCTTGGGTGCACTGACCAACGGACACATCGCGAAGAAGTATCTCGACCATCCCGATTTCGAGCCTGTGCTGGCACGTGCCGTTGCTCTCGATGTGCCGATCTACCTGCATCCGGGCTATCCAGCTGACGACGTCTTCAAGATCTACTACAGCACCACACGGTCCAAATACAAGGAAGAGTACCAAGACTACATTTTCAGTGGGTCTGGATATGGCTGGCACCAGGAGGTGCTGACTCAATGCATTCGTATGATCACGTACGGAGTTTTCGACAGATTCCCCAAACTGAAAGTCATCATCGGCCACATGGGCGAAGGCCTTCCCTTCTACTACGAGCGGATCGTCAATGACATGGGCGAGCCGACCGAAGACTCGCTTGAGAAGCTCATCGGGCAATACTTCCAGGACAACTTCTGGGTCACGACGAGCGCGTTCCCCCAGACCGAACTGCTCGATCTCCTGCTGAAGTACATAAGCGTGGATCGGGTGATGTTCGCAACCGACTACCCGTTCGCGGACATAAAGGAGCAGACCGACTGGTTCCGCGGAGTCGATCTGCCACGCGAAGCCAAGGAAAAAATTGCGTTCCGAAATGCGGAAAAACTGTTCGGAATTAAAGTCTGACACCTCCCGACGGGCAGAATGATGCGCGTGAAGTGACGCGTCGGCGTCCGCGGAAGTGGAGAATGCTTTGGCTGAAGGCGGGAGTGCAGCCAAAGTATGCGATGCGCGGCTGCCGCATCACGCGGTCTTCATGCAACGGCAGATCGCATGCTCTTCCAGAGAGATCGAACTGTCGCGCCGGTTCGCTTTAGGCAAGTAAGCCGAGCATAGTAGCGACTCTCTTGAGATCGTCAGCGCGCTGACCCGCCCTGCGGTGAACGGCGCGGTTCGCAAAGGTCTGCTGCGGGGCCCGGGAACAGCAGAGACAAGGTGTGCTCCTGAGGCCGTGCTGTTCTGCCTGGTCCACGGCCGTAACGGCCGCTCTTCGGGCCATGTGGTGCCGGGCTGGCCGTACTCGTTCGTTGCCGTGTTCACCTCGGACCGTACGTCGTGGACGCAGGTCCGGGACGCGGTCCGGCTCGGGCCGGTGGACGATGCCGCGGCCGTCACCACAGGCCGGCTGCGGGACGTGGTCGAGCGCTTGGTCGCGGCCGGCCAGTGGCAGAGAGGTGACCGGAACATCCTGGCCGTGATGGACGCGGGCTACGACGTGTGCCTGGCCTGGGTGCTGCGCGACCTGCCGGTCGAGTTGGTCGGGCGGCTGCGTTCGGACCGTGTCCTGCGACGGCCTGCGCCCTCGCTCAAGGAGTACGCCCAGTCCTGTCCCCGAGGTGGGCGGCCGCCCAGGCATGGCAAGGAGTTCAGCTTGGCCAGGCCCGCCTCCTGGCCCCGGGCCCTCTGTAGTCACGGTGAACGACACGGCCCGCTACGGCAAGGCCGAGACCCTCGCCTGGGACCGGATGCATCACAAGCTGCAGCAGCGATCCGCGTGGATCGACCACGACAGTGAACTCCCCTTCATCGAGGGCGCGTTGATCCGGCTCAACGTCGATCACCTGTCCGGTGACCGGGACGCCCCACCGGTCTGCTTGACCGGCGTAAGCCTTGGGAGAAGACCACGCGTCCCGGCCAGACACTGCCACCGACTCACGTCCGGCGCGGGTTCCGACACAACCGTCCGCACCTTGTGTGTCCGGCCCGTGCACCGAAACCCAGCCGCCCGGCCCAGGACGACCACCGGCACCAGAAACCGGCACCCCGCCACCCACCACGACGTAGGCAAGACCCTCAAACGCCCCGCGACCCTCACCGAACGTGACCGCCGAGCATGAGCAACAAGGTCAGTAGCTGTGCCCAATCCCCTGATCCATCGCACTTGGTGACGGAGGGACTGCAGGCCGGAAAACGACAGTCCGGTTGGGATGGCATATCTAAGCTGGCGACATGACGACGATCAGGCAGGTCTCGCTGGGCGTGATCGATGACGTGAGAGCAGGTGAGTTCTGGCGTCAGGCCATGGGCTATGTGCGGCGGCCTCCGCGTTTCGAGGGTGACGACTGGATCGTTCTGGAGCCTCCCACCGGTGTGCCCGGTATCCCGATCGCGATGGACGTGAGCGAGAGCCCTGCGGTGGAGTTTCCCCGTATCCACTTCGACCTCGACGCGGGAGAGCGTGCCCTGGACGAGGAAGTCGCCCGTCTGGTGGCGCTGGGTGCTCAGCATGTCGACTGGCGGCACTACCCGGAGAACCCAGCACCTGCTGAACGGCCGTACGCCGTGCTGGCCGACCCGGAGGGCAACCGGTTCTGCGTCGAAGGCCGGCGGGACGACTGATCAGAAGCTCATGGTCACGCTTCACGAGAGCGTGGTCGGGTGAGTGGCCGTACCTGCACCCCGGCGGGTCTCGCCGAAGCCGTCGCCTCCGGTGAGTTCGCACCGACGGCCGGGCGGACCACCGGTAAACGCATCGCCCCGCCGGCAAGACGGGCCTTCGGGAACACGGCCTCGCGCTGGTCGACACCTTCGTCGCCTTCCACCAGGCGCAGGTGCCCGACCATGCGGGCTGGCAGGTGGCAGGCGCCCATCCCACCCCGGCCGGGAACCTCCTGCCCGACGGCGTGGTGCTCCTGGCCGACGGTTCCAGCGTGTTCGTGGAGATCGACCGCACCATGTCCTACGCCCGCCTTCTCGCCAAGCAGGAGTGCTACGACGCCTACCGCAACGCACCTGCGTCAGGACGCGGCAATGCCGCCCGCGCCCCGCGCTCCCACTGGCAGGAGACCTACGTCGGGCCCTCAGCCGACGATGACCTCCTCTTCGGAGATGATGCGTCCAAAGGTGTTCAGGTCGATGAAGTTCTCGTGGTCCGGGTCGACGATCTTCATGAAGTTCTCGCAGAAGAAGAGCGCGTTGAGGTCGTCCATCGTGTCGAACCACGCCTCGACCACCGAGTCGTAGTCCGGTTCGGGATAGTTCGGTGCGGGGACGGGATACGACACCACGAAGCGGCGGATGTACTGCCCCGCCTCCGGGATGGACATGAGGAGCGGCCTGTGGATGTTCCGCTGGTAGTGGGTGAACTCGTCATGAGTCATGCCCTCGCGACGCTTCAACGTGATGACCATCTTGATCATGATGCCAGTCCGTTTCTGTTCGATGCGTGATGATTCGCCGGCCTGCTATCACCAGCCGGGGAATGCGCCGGTACGCGCGCCGGGACCGGCCGGGTGCGTACCACCGTTGAAGGCAGGCTCCCGGCGGCGGGGACGGCAGTGTTGGTGAGCTGCGCGTTGTCCGCGGCAGCAAGCCTGCGGCTGGCCGCACGGCTGATCCAGGCACCCGCGGTACCTGGCTCGGCCGTGCGGCCGGACGCACACTGGAGGTATGGACAGACGTGAGTTGGCCGGCTTCCTGCGCGGCAGGCGCGAGCGCATCGCCCCTGCCGACGTGGGGCTGCCCGCCGGGCCGCGCCGCCGCACCCCGGGGCTGCGCCGCGAGGAGGTGGCGCAGCTGGCGTTCATCTCGACCGAGTACTACACGCGCCTTGAGCAGGCCCGCGGCCCGCGCCCGTCGCGCGAGGTCCTCGCCGGCCTGGCCCGGGCCCTGCGCCTGTCGAACGCCGAGCGCGACCACCTGCACCACCTCGCCGGCGCCCCGCCGGGTCCGCCGACCGGTCCCTCACGCGAAGTGCCGCGCAGCATCCTCGACCTGCTGCGGCGGTTGCCGCACACCGCGGCGATCGTGCTCTCCGCGACCTACGAGGTGATCGCCTGGAACGATCTGGCCGCCGCGCTCCTGGAGGACTTCTCCCCTCTGACCCGGCGCGAGCGCAACCTCCTGCGCCGTGCCTACCTCGCACCGCCGTCGCGAGAGCGGCCGCTGTACGACCCGTTCGACGCGGAGGCGTTCGCCCGCGCCGCGGCGCGGCGCCTGCGTGCCGCCGCCGCCCGCCACCCCGACGACCCCGAGGTAGTCACCCTGGTCGGTGACCTCCTGTCCGGCAGCGCGGAGTTCGCCCGTCTGTGGGCCGCTCACGACGTGCGCCCCGAGCCCACCCTGCTCAAGACCGTCAACCACCCCCTGATCGGCCCCATCACCCTCAACTGCGACCTCCTCGACATCACCGACCAGGACCAACAGGTCGTGCTCTTCACGGTCGAGCCCGGCTCTCCCGCAGAGCAGGCACTACGGCTGCTGTCGGTCATCGGCACACAGCGTATGGACGTACCCGGCTGAGAAGTCCTCGCGGAACGATCTTCATGTGCCATGGTGGAGGGACAGGTGGCTTCGTTCTTCAGCGCCTGGCCCCCGGCCGTTCGTCGATGCGCTGAGCGGGCTGGTCCAAGCGCAGGCCGACACGACCGGCTTCGTGGTCCTGCACCGGTGGGCGCAGATCCTGGAACGCTACTTCCCGCCCCAGGTCCCCGACCCCGGCCACGCCACTCAGTAGGTTCGGCTCGCTGGCCGGCCACGGCCGGAGACGCGCCGACCATGAGCCCGACGATGGCAGGTCAGCGCGCTGGGGCCCCTGATCGGCCGGCGTTCATCACGGACGCCGCCTGTGCGGGTGCCGTGCCGTCTTCCGCGTCGGACGTTCTTCTCCTGCGTCGATCTTCGCGCCGTCTCCTGTGCGAGCGTCGCCGTCGCCGTCGCATTGGTGCAGGTCACCCCGCTGTACGGGCATGGTCGGACTGCGGACATCCCCGTTGCGACCGCTTGTGCCCATGCCCTGGCCGGAGTTGTAGGAGGGGAGGCGAGGGGAGGGCAGGAACAGGCGGCGCGGACGCAGCCGGGGACCTGGGTGCCCTCGTCGGTGTCGCGCGCAGGGCGGGTCCGGTCGGTCGTGCGGTGCCCGGTGGGGCATCGCAGGAATACGGCGAGAGGCAGAGTCAGGCCGTGCCGGGCCAGATCCAGCGGCGCGTTGCGGAACGCTTTGTTGTCCTTGTGTCCGGGTGCCGTCAGCCGGTGGATCTGGTCGGCGCTCGCTGCCTTCAGCACCCCGAGCGCGGTCAGCACGTGTGCGCGCACCGCGCTCGGGGATCCGTACGGATACGCCTTCGAACCGCCCACCGGTGACTGTCTCGGAGGCCACAGCCGGGACGGCAACAAGCTGTGGTCGCTGACCCTGACCCCCACGGGCTGGCGCGGGCTGCGGAAGTCCTCGACAGGCCGGCCGAGCAGATGGGCGGGACCGCGTGCGGACGCGGTCCTCCAAACCCGCCAGGCCGGCCTGCCGGTGCTGTTCATGGAGGTCGACAACTGCATGGAGCGCCCCCGAGGTGCTCGCCGCGAAGTTCGAGAAGCACCGCGCCGTCTTCCGTGTCCGCAGACAGTGGAACTCGGTCAGGTGCTCACGGGCCACCCTGATCTCGGATTTCCGCAGTTCTACTGGTGAAGAGGCAGTGTTTTGAACCTGCGCTGTGCAGCGTGACGATTGATGCGGTCGGCTGGCGTTCTGCCCCCGTGTGGGGGCGTTGGTGGTTGCGTGTGAGCGTTGCAGTGCAGTGCGGGCGGGGCGAGGGTCAGAACATGGTGTTGGTGTTCTTGGCGGTGGGTGGGATCACCTGGAGGACGTCCCAGTGTTCGACGATCTTGCCGTCTGCGTCGAAGCGGAAGATGTCGATGCCGGCGTACTCCTCGTCGGGCCAGATCTGGTGGCAGTGCAGGATCACGTGGTCGCCTTCGGCGAAGGCGCGCTTGACCTCGACCCGCTTGCCGGGGTGTTCGGCGGCCATGCGCTCGAAGTAGTCGATGAACGCCTGCTTGCCGTCGCCGACATGGGGGTTGTGCTGGATGTAGGTGTCGCCCGCGTACTGGTTGATGGCCTCGGCGGGGCGGCACTGGTTGAACATCATGTCGTAGAAGGCCTGAGCCGTGGTCTTGTTCTTCTCCGGGTCGCTCATGATGCCGCCGTAGGGTCGGGTGCCGGGTGTGGCACGGTGAGTCGGTCGATGAGTCGGTCGAGCAGTTGGTCGGCCTCGGCCGGGACGGACAGGGTCCGGCCGGTGAGGTCGGCGGGGGTTTCGGGGTGGGTGGGGTTGACGCGTATGAGGCGTGCGTGGGGGATCTGCCGGGTGAGGTTCTCGCCCGGCCATCGGATGACACCAGGGGTGTTGAATCCGGCGCCGAACTCAAGGATGAGCAGGCGGGTGTCGGCCGCGGTCGTCAGCCAGTCCTGGAGGCGGCGGCCCGACGGGAGATGGGGGTCGTCGATGAACTCGGGGCCGATGCGGACGTTGATCTCGACCTCGCCGCCACAGTTCGGGCAGCTGGGCAGGGGACCGGTGACGGCGCCGGTGGCAGGGTCGTACGTGGCGAGGAGCTGTGCGACGAGGGGGCGGCTGTCGAAGGTGGTCGGGGTGCAGGGGGTCGTGCACTGGTATCGGCCGTAGTCGCCCTGCGGGGTGAAGATCCGGTCGGGGGCGAAGCCGCCCCGGGCGAAGAGGGCGTCCACGTTGGACGTCATCACCCAGTGGTCCTTGTCGCCGACGAGGGACCTCAGCTGCTGGTAGAGGGGGTTGGGTTCCGGGGAGAAGCGGATGTCGTCGATGTGGACGGCCCAGTAGCCCCACCACAGCTCGGGCGGCAGGGGGACGCCGACGAGGTAGCGGGAGCGCAGGCCGAGGCGGTGCAGGGCGGGGAAGAGTTCCCGGAAGCGGTCTTCGTCGCCGTAGTCGTATCCGGCGGCGGCGCTGAGTCCGGCTCCGGCGGTGATCAGGACGCGGTCGGCCTCGCCGAGCCAGGTGCGTATCGTTTCGGCGGCGGCTTCCAGGTCGAAGGCGGGCTGGGTCATCGGGGCTGGGTTCCTTCGGTCAGTGCCTGGACGTAGGCGGCGAGATCGTCGTCCGCGTACACGTTGAAGATCACGCGGTCGAGCCGCTCGGGGTGCAGGTCGAGCCATTCGGCCACGGTGTCCAGGGCGATGCGGGCGGCGGGCGACTTGGGGTAGCCGAAGACGCCGGTGCTGATGCCGCAGAACGCGACGTCGCGTATGCCGTCCACTTCGGCGGCGAGGTCGAGGCAGGCACGGTAGGAGGCCGCCAGCGCCTGCTGGTGCTGCGGGAGCACGGGACCGTCGACGATCGGGCCGACGGTGTGCAGGACGTAGCGGGCGGGCAGGTGGTAGCCGCGGGTGATCTTGGCGGTGCCGGTCGGCTCCGGATGGCCCTGCAGGGACATGATCGCGTGGCAGTCGTCGCGCAGGCGGGGGCCGGCCGCGGTGTGGAGGGCGTTGTCGATGCACGGGTGCATCGGCCGGAAGCATCCGAGCAGGGCACTGTTGGCGGCGTTCACGACGGCGTCCGCGCGGAGGGTGGTGAGGTCGCCCTGCCACAGCACCGTACGGTCGGCGGCCCGGTACGCGGCGTGGGGGAGCGTGTCGCGGACGGTGGGCAGCGAGGCCGCGTCGGTGGTGTCGCGCGCCAGGCGTTCGGCGGCCAAAAGCGCGTCCAGGACGCGGGCGGCCCGAATGGGCAGCGGGGCCGGTTGCCGGACCGTCAGCACGGCGCGCAGGAGCCGCCGGGCGGCGTCGTCGTCGATCCGGTCGGCTGCGCCGGGACGCAGACCGGCCCTCGCTGCCGTCGGGTCGTCGCCCAACAGGCCGAGTGCCTCGCGGACCAGGACGGCTGCCCGACGGTCGTCCATGTCGTGGCCGACGTCGGGCCGGAACGGCTCGTCCAAGGCGATGGCTGCGCGGTAGGCGGGGAGCGGCAGCGAGGTCGGGGTCGGGGTCGGATACACGGTGGCCCTCCGGACAGTGGGTACGTGGTGGGTCGAAGGTGAGACAGCTCTGCTGAACGGCACGCCGCCGTGCCCTCACCCGCAGGGTGGCGGGGGCACGGCGACAGGTGAGGGCCCGTCAGGCGGGTTCGAGGGTTCCGGTGTGCAGTTCGGCGACGCGGCCGTCGCCCGTCTCGTAGGCCCAGAAGGCGTGAATGGTCCGGGCGTTGAGGTTCCTGAGGTGGGTGACCGTCATGCCGGACTTCTCGGCCCGGCCGAGCATGAACAGGCTGGGGGCCACCTCGGCGGTGTGGAGGGTGACGGTCTCCTCGGTGCCTTTGGCCGGGCCTTCGAGGGTCTCGTGGTGGAGGGTGGTGCGCGGCTCTCAGAACAGATCGTTGCCGTGGGGCAGCTCGGCCGGGATGGGGGAGATGACGTCCCAGTGCTCGGCGATCTTGCCGCAGTGGACGCGGAAGAGGTCGTAGTACGCGACGGGGACGCCGAACTCGCCCTCGGACTGGAGCAGAACGAACTCACCCTCGGCGATGACCTTGTGGACGGTCTTGTAGACGAGGTTCTTGCCCTGCTCGGCCCACTTCGCGGCGGCGGCGCCGAAGCCGTCGAGGCCGTCGGCGGCCTCCGGGTTGTGCTGGTTGTACGTCTCGGTGGAGATGTAGCCGGTGAGCACCGAGTAGTCGGCGCCGACCAGGACCTTCTGCGCGAACTCGGCGACCAGGGCTCGGTTGGCCTCGGTCTGTTCGGGCGCGGTGACCTCGGTGGGGCCATCGGTCTGCGAGCGCCCGGAGGCGGTGTCGGAGACCATCGGGGTCAGCGCGTCCCAGTGCTCGGCGAGCTTGCCGTCGGCGTCGACGCGGAAGATGTCGAAGGCGACCAGCGGGTCGGGCCCGAAACCGTGATACGTGCCGTGCAGGGCGACCAGGTCGCCGTCGGCGATCACCCGGGCGCCTTCGTAGCGGAAGCCTTCCGGCAGGCCTGCGACCAGCCGGCGCAGGGCCTCGGGGCCGTCGGCGGCCAGGGTGCTGTGCTGGGTGTAGTCGGCGGCGACCCAGCGGTCCACCGCGCTCGGGTCCTTCTGGCCGAACAGCTCGCCGGCCGCGGTCAGGACGGTGTTCTTGGCGTTACTCATGATGGTTCTCCTCGCAAGGGCAGTTCATGGATGGGGACTTGGGGGATGGGCGTGGTCAGCCGCTGGTCGAGTGCGGAGGTCAGGGAGGCGGCGGTGGAGGCTGCGCCACCCATCTGGTCGGCGCCGTGCTCGGTGTCCAGCAGCAGCGTCGGGTAGCAGAGGACGCGCAGGCGACGCAGCGTGCGGAAGTCGGCGCGGGCCTGCACCCGGCCGGCCGGGGAGTTGTATGCCGCGGTCACGGCGTCCGCGTCCAGGCCGAGCTCGCCGGCTATGCCCCGGTAGACCTTGACGTCGGACAGGCTGCGGCCGTCGACGAACCACGCCCGCTGCATGGCCTCGGCCGCGTCCAGTTCGCTGATTCCGGGCTGCTCGCGCAGCGCGGCCAGCCCCGCCGCCGCGTCGGTGGAGTCGAGCACGGTCGTCCCCCGCGACACGGCGCGTTCGTAACCCGTGCCGAAGGCGACCCCGGTCAGCCGCGTGATGGTGCCGCATTCGGCCGGCAGGTGCGGATAGGCCGCCACCGGCAGCGCCCGGGCGCCGGTGTAGAGGCCGGCCGACACGACGCTGAGTCGGATGCGGTGCGCGTTGTCCTCGGCGAAGGCGCGCAGAACGGGGCCGAAGCCGTAGCACCAGGCGCAGTACGCGTCGAAGGCGTACGTCAGGCAGGCCCGCTCCGACGAAAGCATCACGCTCCTCCTCTCCTACCGCGCTCTTACTGCTTTCCGACATCGACGCTGCCGGATGAGCTGACAGCTCTACGCTAGGGTCGCTGAACAGGCAGAATCGGATACGCTGGCGACTGATGATGGTCAAAAACCGACATGATGCCGACCGCGGGATCAAGGAGATCTCATTCGCGGCGCCCGCCGGCACCCCCGCCGGCGTCGAAGTGCTGCCCCTCAACGACCTGCGCCACCGCGTAACGGTCGAGCGGCTCACGGCCCCCCAGCGTCCGGACTTCCACCACCTGATCACCCTCACCGGCGGAACCCTCTGGCACACGGTCGACTTCACCGCCTACGCCCTCGAACCCGGCTCATGGCTGTGGGTCCGCCCCGGCCAGGTGCAGCAGTGGGGCGACCTCACCCACGCCGAGGGCACCCTGATCCTGTTCCGCCAGGACTTCCTCGACCCGGCCACCACCACCGGCGCCCATGTAGAGGACCCGCACGCGCCGATCCTGCGCCGGCCCCTTCCCGAGGACGCCCGAGCCCTTCGCCTGGCAGCCGACCATCTCGCCGCCGAGTTCCACGCCCTCGGTCGCCTGCCCCTGGAGATCCACACCGCGGCCCTGCGCCACCTGCTGGCCGTCCTCGTCCTGCGAATGGCCCACCTCACCGAGCCGGTCGGCAGCCCCGCCCCCGAACCCGACACCACCTACCTGCGCTTCCGTGACGCGGTGGAGAAGAACTTCGCCCGCACCCGCCGGGTCGAGGACTACGCCGACGCGCTCGGCTACTCGGCCCGCACCCTGGCGCGCGCCACCCTCGGCTCAGTCGGCCTGGGCGCCAAGGAGTTCATCGACCGCCGTGTCGTCCTCGAAGCCAAGCGCCTCCTGGCCCACAGCGATCAGAGTGCCGCCCGAATCGCCGACCGCCTCGGCTTCTCCAGCGCCACCCACTTCAGCAAATACTTCCACCAGCGCACCGGCCGGACCCCGATCGCCTTCCGCGAAACGGTCCGCGGGCACACCCCGAGGTGAGGCATCTGTCCGGCCGTGCCACCCCGCACGTTCCCGGCGAGGTCGACGAAGCGCAGACAGACCCTCCAGCCCGGCCGCCGTCCACGCCAGTCATTGCACGGAAAATGGCCGCGTCGGTGGTCGGTGGGCACAGCGTCAGCGGCGCGGCCAGGTTGTGCTCGACAAACAGCGCACGTGGGACATGTGGGTGGAGAGCTTGCACGGGGTGCAGCAGTCATGGGAGTTGCGGGTACATGAGTACCAGCAAGACCACGCACTTGAAGACCCGGCTGAGACGGCAAGCTGTCTGCTGGGGGAAGCGTGGCGTGCCGTCCGCGGGGATCTCGAACGGGTTAGCTCTTGGGTCCGCATCGGATCGACTTCGCGGTACGGGCCATGGGGGGACGCCTTCGTTGCAAAGCGGGACGTGATCACGGCTCAAGGGCAGGTCGGCGCGACCTGTCCCCACTGGGACGAGTGGAATCCCGCACTGATCCTGGCAAACGCTGCGCGGTTCAACTTCCATGCGGCAGCAATCCGGACTCTGCGGCAGCCTTTGAGCCGGCGGGGGAGCGCGAGGGCCTGGAGGAGTCACCAGCGACCTCCTGACATGGCTCTCCCGACGCGCAGACACGTAACCCCCGTGCGTACGCTCGACCTTGCCTGGCCGACTGCTGGCGCGAGAGCCGCCAGCTAAAGGGTGTCCGCGCCTTCGTCGAATGCATTCCTGTGCCGTTCGACTTCGGGGAGGTGGTCGGCGGTCCAGGCGCGCAGGATCGCGAAGGGCTCCTCAAGCGTGCGACCCAGCGGCGTGATCCGGTACTCCACGGCAACGGGGCGCTGCGTCAGCACCCGGCGCTCGACGAGGCCGTTGCGTTCCAACCGTCGTAGTGCCTGAGTCAGCGACTTTTGAGTGACCCCATCGAGCTCTCTCTTGAGCTCGTTGAAGCGTCGCGGTTGCCGGCACAACGCCGCCAGCAGCAGGTGACCCCACTTGTCCAGCAACTGATCCAGGAGCTCGCGCTGCGGGCCGACGATGGTCTCGTGACCGGCCCGATCTTCGCGGATACCAGGTTGCGTTGAAGTGCCTTTCATGTGCCAGGTATACCAGAGATACCTTCAAGTCAAAGGAATCTCATGACCGAACAGTCCCTGCCCAGCCTCAAGCTCAAGCGCCAGGACGGAGTGCTGTGGGTCTCGATTGATGTTCCGCCCGTCAACCTGATGACGGCGCAGCTCATGCTCGACCTGGACGCCGTCGCTGCATCGGCCGAGAACGATCCCGAGCTGCACGTCATCGTGGTCCAGAGCGCCAATTCGGAGTTCTTCCTGGCACACGGCGACCTGTCGTTCGTGGAGGACCCCGCGACCTATGCCGCCCTCCCGATCGCGGAGGAGACGCTTGTCGGGACGGGCCCGATGATGCGGCTTCATGAACGCTGGCGGCGTCTGCCTCAGACCACCATCGCCAAAGTCGCGGGACTCGTCCGTGGCGGTGGATCCGAGCTGGTCTCCAGCCTGGATCTGCGCTTCGCGGCCCTGGAGACTGCGGCGTTCGGCCAGTTCGAGACACTGATGGGCATCGTTCCTGGAGCCGGTGCAACTGCCCACCTGCCCCGCCTCGTGGGTCGCGCTCGCGCCCTTGAGATCGTGCTGACGGGCGGGCTCGTCAACGCGGCGACTGCCGAGCGGTGGGGATGGGTGAACCGAGCTCTCCCCGCCGCAGAACTGGACGAATATGTCGAGTGGGTCGCACTGACCATCGCGACTCTGCCCGACGGTGTCCGCGCCGCGGCCACCGAAGCAATCGACGCGGCCGACGGCACGCTTGAGGACGCACTGCGCGCGGAGGACCGCCTGCTCGGAGAAACGTTCACCCCCGCGTCTGGAGAGCTTGCCCGGGCAGCACTCGCGGCCGGGGCTCATACGCGAGAGGTGGAGTTGGACATCGAAGAGGTGCTGCGCGCGAACCTCGTCCGACATTCGTAACGAGTCGCCCTGCACGGGTGGAGTGCAGGAGTTGTCCATACGGTCCGTTCGGCAATTCGCGTCGAATGACCGTACGGGCCGCCTACAACTCTGTGAAGCACCCCATCTGAGAGGTCACGCCACGGATCTGTGCCGCCTGCGGAACGCCCGTCCGCTCGTACCAGTACCGATTCCATCCGCCCGAGTCCTCGATGTTCGAGCGGTGCATCGGACTCCCACGGCTGATTGAGTTCCTGGACCGCCAGGCCCGAGGCGGCAGAGACTGGATTCCACCGGCCGTTGCTGCGGCCGCATAGGTTCGCCGGGCTGGCCGTCGCGGCGGTTGGAATGTGCGGTGACATCCGATCCGACCGCTTTCGCTGGGGCGAGGGCCGCTCAAGGCAGCAGCTTGAACCAGTCCGGCGAACCAAAACGATCACGGCTCTAGGCTGGCGGCATGACCCTCGACATTCCTGACCAGGTGCGCAAGACGGTCATAGCCGACGGGAACGAATCCTGGCTGGACGAGCTGCCAGGCCTAGTCGACTCGCTGGCCCAGGAGTGGTCTCTGATGATCGGCTTCAGCTTCGCAGGCGGTCACGCCGCCCTGGCCGTCGAGGCGACCCTTGCCGACCGAACCCCGGCGGTCCTCAAGATCGGTGTGCCGGGCCGGGACATCCGACAGGAGGCCACGGTGTTGCGCCTGGCGAACGGAGGGGGATGCGCCAAGCTGTTGGGCGAAGACGTGGGTCGACGAGCCCTTCTGCTGGAGCGCCTGGGCCCTCCGATGTACGACATCGTCGTCGACCCTGCGAACCGCCACAACTTGCTGTGCGACGTGGCGGTTCGGCTGTGGCATCCGATCGGTCCCGACATTGACCTCCCCACCGGCGCGAAGTTGGCTGAGCAGTACGCCGATCGGCTGCCAGAACTATGGGAACAGGCGGGGCGACCGTGTTCGCCGGCCACTGTGGCGGACGCGCTGAATTGCATGAATCGTCGTCGCCTTGCCCACGACGATCGGTCCGCGGTTCTGGTCCACGGTGATATCCACGAGATGAACGCCCTGCGGGCGCGCGACGGCAGCTACAAGCTCATCGATCCAGCCGGGCTGAGGGCCGAACCGGCGTGTGATCTCGGCACAATCGTGCGCTGCAACCCAGATCTCGGCGATGACCTCTGGACGCGGACCGAGCAACTGGCTTCTCGCACAGGCGTGGATATCACCGCCATCTGGGAATGGGGAACTATCCACCGAGTCGTCAGCGGCGTCTATGCCTGCAGTATTGGCTTTCAGCCCTTTGGTGATCTGCTGCTGGCCGAAGCGGACCGCCTCACGCTGTAGTCACCCGTCGGCGGGTTAGGGCTTGTCCGATGGGTCAGGGCCGTGACTGAGCAAAGATGGTGCCCATGGTCAGCGAACCCGTGCAGATCCCGATCGATCAACTCCGTCGCGCTTTGGACGTGGCGCCACGGCACATCGAAGTGTCGGCCGGGCCCACCGTGACACTCAAGGAAGACCTCTTCTGGTCTGTCCCGGTCGACGAGCTCTACGACGTCGGCAGCGAACCCCAGGACCTTACGATCGGACAGCTTTCGGAGTCATGGCAGCATCTTGAGGATCTGCTTGCTCGCCAGGACCAGGCCGTGGGTCACCACTTGGTGTGGCTTGCCGACGTGATCCGGGCGATCGGCCAGGACGTCCCCTGACAAAACTGCTGACGGGTCATGAGTGGAGCCATAGCCGGGGCGATGCAACGGTAACTCCGTGAAAGTGACACTCCCTTGGAAAGGGCGTCCCGATCTGAGCGAAACGGTTCAGCCCCTGGTGTGCTTGGTGAGGTGGCGGTTGCCGGTGTGAAACCAGTCGGAGCTGTCGTACCCGGCGGTCAGTGCGGCCCGGTCGATGGCGTCGCCGAGCGGCGCCCCGCCGTCGGTCCAGGCCCACCGGACGTGGGCGCCCCCGTCAGGCCGGTCGCCGTCGCGTGCACGGAGCCGAGCAGGCTGAGTGCCTCGGCGCTGGGGCTGCCGTGTTCGGCATGGTAGATGATCAACTGCTGGCCGGGGGCGTCCCGCACGTCGAATGCGTGGTGGGTGAGGGTCATGCCGCCGACGTCCGGGTGGTGGAGGTGCTTGTTTTCCCGGGTCTTGCCGCGCACGGTGTGGGTGTTCCACAGCCGGGTGAAGTCCGTGCTGCGCGTGCTGAGTTCGCCTACGAGAGCCCGTAGGCGCGGACTGCCCGGGTCGACGCCGGACGCCTGGCGCAGGTGCCCTACCACCGTCTCGGCTGTCCAGTCCCATCGGGGGTGGAAGGGCCGACCTGCCGGGTCGAGGAAGACCATGCGGGCCAGGTTGTCCATCGCTTCGAAGGGGGAGTACAGGGCCTCGGCCAGGGCGTTGGCGGCCAGGATGTCCAGGACCGGGTTGATGACGAACGCCGGAGTGCTGGGGTAGCCGTCCAGCAGGACGCGCAGGGCGGGGGCGACCTGGCCGGTGGCGGCGACGGGCTGCTGGGACGGTGCGGTTCCGGACAGTTGGTGAAGGTGCGCCTGTGCGTCGGTATCCAGTAGCAGCGCGCGGCTGAGCGCATCCACCACCTGCGCGGACGGGTGGCGCTCGCGGCCCTGTTCCAGCCGGGTGTAGTAGTCCGCGTTCACCCCTGCCAGTACGGCGACCTCTTCGCGGCGCAGCCCGGCGACCCTCCGCACGCCATGGCTCGGCATCCCCACCTCGTCCGGCCGCACGGCCGCACGGCGCGCCCGCAGGAATTCACCCAGCTGGTTGTCGGTCATGTGCCCAGGCTAGGCCGCGGGCCCGGTGTGCTGCCTGGGTGTACCGCACCCAGGCAGCACACGGCCTGGGCCGCCTGGAACACCTCGCCCAGACTCGGTGCCCTACCAAAGAGATAAGGGGCAGTCATGCCGGACCGGACAATCAAGGTCGTAGCGATCACAGGTGCCAGCAGTGGGATCGGCGAGGCGACCGCCCGCCGGCTCGCCGCCGACGGCCACCGCCTGTTCCTGGGAGCACGGCGCACCGATCGCCTGGACCAAATCGTCACGGAGATCACCGCCGCGGGCGGCACGGCGGCGACCCAGCGGCTGGACGTGACCGGGGCCGCCGACGTGCGGGACTTCGTGACAGCGGCCGAAGAGCGATACGGCCGCGTGGACGTGATGGTCAACAACGCCGGGGTGATGCCGCTGTCGCCGCTGGAGGCGCTCAGGACGGAGGAGTGGGACCGCATGATCGACGTGAACATGCGGGGTGTCCTGCACGGTATCTCCGCCGTCTTGCCCGTGATGCGCGCCCAAGGTGGCGGGCACATCGTGAACATCGCCTCCGTCGGCGCACACGAGGTCTCTCCCACCGCTGCGGTGTACTGCGCCACCAAGTTCGCGGTCCGTGCGATCTCCGAGGGCCTGCGTCAGGAGTCCGCCGGCGACGTCCGGGTCACGCTGGTCTCGCCGGGCGTCACGCAGTCCGAACTCGCCGACGGTATCGCGGACCCGGCCGCCCGGGCGGCCATGCGGACCTACCGCGCCGTGGCCCTGCCGGCGTCCGCGATCGCGGACGCCGTCGCCTACGCGATCTCCCAGCCGGCGCACGTCGACGTGAACGAGATCGTCGTACGACCTGCGGCGAGCGCCCAGTGACGGAAGGAACCGGAATGCTGCACACCCCCGCTCTCGACGACCTGACGCGCAGAGTGCGGGACCTGGAGGACCGGGACGCCCTGCACGCCCTCATGATCCGCGGCTGGCGGGCACTGGACCGCAAGGACTGGCGGACCTGGTCCGCCTGCTGGGCCGAAGACGCCGTGCTGGAGTTCGGGCCCTGGCAGCGAATCCAGGGAAGGAAGGCCATCCGCGCGAAGGTGGAGGAGGCCGAGTCGCCTTACACGAGCATCCAGCACCACATCCTCAACATGCACGTGGACGTGGCGGGTGACCGGGCGACCGGCATCGGGTACATGTGGTTCGTCGCCGTCACCGCTCCGGGGAAGACCTCTGCCCCCTACTCCATGGGCGGTCCCTACGACTGGGAGTTCCGCCGTGACGGGGACAGATGGCTCTTGGCCCGGCAGCGGCTCGGGGTCTCATGGACCGACGGCGACGACACCCTGCGAGCCTTCGAACCGTAGTGACCGGAACTGGGTTGTCGACTGATCGGTGAATCGACACGCTGGGCCGTGCGGCGGCTGCACGGCCCAGCCGATCGAATGCTTGCGGCCGCCGCGCGCCCCAGAGACGCTCGGCCTTGGCAAAGCGGTCGCGTCGGGCCAGACCGGCGGGACGTGGACTCCACGGACGGTGTCGACCAGGGGGAAACGGCCCTCCCGCCGTGCCTGCGCCAGGTGCGCGGACAGGCGGGCGGTACGTCGGGGCCGTGCGCGGCAAGACACCCTCGGAGACCAGCCGGTACATCACCTGTCGCAGCGTGACGTTCAACGACGCGTGCTTGCACCACAATCTGCCTGGCCCGGTCCACCACGGCCGGCCACCGCACCCGCTCACGCGTCAAGCGGTACGTGTACCCCCGCGCCGGGACAGACCTGCGGGACGTGCGGAACCGGGGGACCGCCAACACAGTCAGCACGCGGAACTCCGGAGCAGGGCGGCCGGGCCGTGCCGCACAGCCGTCTCGTGCGGCTTGTCCCGCACCCGTGGAAAGCGCTGCTTGTCCCGCACCCGTGGAAAGTGCTGCTTGTCCGAACGGCCTCGGCCGGGGCCGGGCTCGCTGGTACCGTGCCTGTCATGGATCAGAACGGATTCCAGGGCCCGCCGCCCTTCGACGCGGACGAGTACGCCCGCCTGGAGAAGGCCGCACGCCTCGTCGGCAAGACACCCGAGGCGTTCGTACGGGACGCCGCACTCGCTGCCGCCGCCGATCCGTTCCTCAAGGCTCTCAGCGACGCCGGAGACCGCGCCCGCCGCCTGGCGCAGGTCTTCGACACCCAGGACACCCACACCACCGGCGAGGACCACACCGCCTGGCCGGACCCGGCACCGATGAGCAGCCGCGACCTGCACGACGTTCAGCGCCACGGCCACGCCGCGTGACCCGGTACCTCACCCCGCAGGAACTGCTACAGATCGCCCAGACCCTGCCTGGCGATCCCGCCTGCCTGGATCTCGGAGTTCTGGACGGCGTCTGCGCCCGTGTGCAAGCGCACTACATGGGGCGGGATGTCTATGCCAGCGACTGGCTCAAAGGGGCCGCAATGATCGAGTCGATCGCCCTGCACGAGCCCCTGGAAGACAAGAACCTCTTCTTCGCCTGGATGGCCGCCGAGGTGTTCCTGAACACCAACAGGCATGTCCTGCACTACGAGCCGGAAGGGGCCCTCGCACTGGTTATGCGCGCCAAACACAAGGGGGCAGGTGTGCAGGAGATCGCCGCACAACTGCGTGCCTGGTCCACCGGCTGAATCCTGTCCGCAGAGCAGGATCTACCGGTCTTCTGTGACGAGAGACCTCGAACGCGGACAGAGCCGTGAGCATTCCTGCAGACGCCGCCAATCCCGGCAGCTCGACGGCCTGTAAGCCGAAAGCCGGCTCGGCCGGCGCAGCCTCAGCGGCGTAGGCGTTTCCCACGCCGAACGTATCAAGCGCCGATCGAAGACGCCGCACGGCTCAAGTGAACGATTTCTGGCCGTCTTCGGCTGCAGGGGAGACCGCGGCTTCGCAAGCGACCGCGACAATCGGGGCTTCGGTTTTAGCCACCCCGAGTTCATGACTCCTATAAATCAGTCTACTGAGCTGAAGCGAGATAGGTGTCACAAAGGCAAGTTTGTTGTCACCGAGGTCGGCGGCCCTTTCCCTTTACCGGGAGTCTTGACCGCCGGACCCGGAGTCGTGTCCCCCGGCGGGCCGATGCGGTCGGCGCTCTGGAAGCCGTGTGATCGCGGCGCTCACTGCCAGCCCGAGTGTGATACCGGCAGCGGAGCCAATGCTCTGCGCCCAGGCGTCGTCGAGGGAGCCGGGCAGGACGGCCTTTGTGAGCCGGCTGGCAGCCAACAGGACTGTCACCGCTGCCAGTGCGGCCGTCCAGCGGTACCGCACCCCGTCGATGATGTCGCCATAGAAGAGGAGCAGCAGTCCCATCCCGAACTCGGCGTCCCAGCCGATCACGGTGAGCCCGGCCCCGAAGGCAAGCGCGAACAGCCAGAGCCCCACCAGTTGCCGGGCGAACGTGGGCGGCCGTCTTGCATCACGCGGCGGCCGGAAGAGCCGTGTGATGTGCCGGACAATTGCGTGCTTTTGCATGACTCGCGTCTCGATCCCCCGGGGTAGCCGCCTTCTGCCGGCGTTCAGCAGTAGGACGCACAGGAGCAGGACGCGGTTGTGGTGAAGTGGTGCCGCATGTCGTCTCGCCGCACGTCGTCTCGGTGAGCCAGAGGGTGTCTGTCGGTCATGCCCGGGTCTGCTGCGTGAGGGTTCACCGGTGGTGCGGTGTCGTGTGGGCTGGGTACGGAGCAGGTGGCGGTGATGAGCACCCACGCGCGGTGGTCGTCGCTCGCCAGGTGCGGTTCGAGTTGGTCGGCGAAATCCTGCAGGTGCGTGGTGGCGTCCCGCCGGGCAGCGAGGCGCCGTGTGGGTTGTTGCCGGGATTGATCGGCGCTCACCTGTCCAGGCCGGTCCGGCCGGGTCAATACCCTCCCCGCGCTTCCAGGCGAAGCTGGATCTGGGCTGGGCGCATCAGGTGCACGGCGGCGCGACCCCGGTGTCGCCGTTACCAGCAGGGCCCCCAACTGTCCGTCTCAGCTCCGCATATGCCAAGGCCCCGACCCTCGCCAAGTCGGTCTACTGATCGTGGCGCGAAGGACCCCGGCGTAGCCGAACCAGACACACACACAGACGAGTACTATCGCGTTTTGAAAGAAACGCGATAGTGTCGCGTTCGGTTTGATGTTGGCCTTCAGTGCCCCACCGCATCGACGAGTTTTCGAGGAGTCCCATGGCTGCCCTGCTCTCCCCCCTCCTGGACCTGCTGACGCTTCAGGGCACGGTCACCGAGACCGAACCTGTCGCCGCCCGGCTCCGTCGCCTGCGTATCGAGGGCGAGGCCCTGTCCGGGCTGACCGTCCGTCCCGGACAGCAGGTGAGGGTCATGGTCGGCGACGGGCTGACTCTGCGCACGTACTCGATCTGGCGCTACGACCCGTCGGGCGCAGTCGAGTTGTGCGTGCTGGATCACCCCGGGGGTGGCCCCGGAGCACGGTGGGGGAGCAGCGTGACAGTCGGCGACCGGGTCCGCATGCGCAAGCCGGAAGGGGCGTTCGTGCTGCGGCCCGACGCCGCGCACCACGTGTTCGTCGGGGAGGAGACGGCGTCGGTCGCCTTCGGCGCGATGCTGGGCGCACTGCCTGACGGGGCGCGGATCTCCGGCTGCATCGAAACGGAGACGGCTGCCGACCGGCTCCCCCTGCCGTACTCGCACCGCCTCGACTGGATCATCAGGAGTGGTACTTCGCTTCCGGATGCGGTGCGACGCCTTGCCCCCGAGGCGGGCGGGATCGCGTACGTCGCCGGGGAGGCGCGGACCGTGCAGCACGTGCGGCAGGTGCTCGTGCGAGAGGCCGGCTGGGACCGACGGGCGGTACTCACGAAGCCGTTCTGGGCACCGGGCAAGCGCGGGCTGGAGTAGGGCAGAACCGCGCCGGTGCTTCCGGGAATGTCGCCGCCGCGCCCACTGATACGAGGCGGATTCTTCAGCTGCAGCTTCTGAGAGTCCGGCAGTTGGCGTGCGGTGGCCCTGGAATCGGCGCAGTACGGAATCCGTTCCTGAAGCCCTGCGGAGCCTTGGCGAACAGCTTCAAGTCCGCCGCGAGCTTGGCGAGGGGCGCCACGCCCGTACGCGGTCGTCGGATCGCGCGCCTGGTACAGACAGGCTGGTTCGTCTGATTCACGCCAGCCTGATCGATGTAGGTCTATCTCTACGGATGGGCGGCCAGTGCCGCCGCCGGGTGCCGTTGGAACTTCTCGGGCAGCGGTTCCTGCCGGGTGGTCGCAGCGACCACCGCTTGGGCCACGTCGCGAAGTTTGGTGTTGCTGTTCTGCGAGATGGTCACCCGAAGCTGTCAGGCATCGTCCGGATCAACGGTTGCGCCGACGCAAAGCCCGGTCAGCGTTCCTACCGGCTTCCATCCGGTTCCGCTACCTAGCCCTACTCGGCTTTCGCTCGCCCTGGCCGGCCTCGATCGGGAAGATCTTCCTCCCATCTGTCTCCCATGGGGAGACGGGAAACGGCCCCGCCCTGGCGCGCAGCCGGACGATTGACGGAAAGAAGCTGCCCGCCCGATCAGGGTCGGCGCGCACGACGGTATGGGCGGCGTCGAGGGCTGGGGAAGTCGTGCTCGATACCCGTCCGGACCTGCGCTCGATACCCGTCCGGACCTGCGGGGGTACGGACGGGTGCGGGCCTCAGTCCCGGCGGGCGGCGATGAAATCGGTGAAGAGCGTGCTTGCCGCCAACAGTGCCACCGCGACGGCCGCGCATCCCGCCGTCGCCGGTAGCAGGCCGGGGGCGTCGGGCGTGTACGCCAGGAGACGGATCAGTCGGTTGATCGGCGGAAGGCCCTGCGTGAAACTGAGGGCCGCCATGAGCACCAGAGCCGTGACCAGCGCGTAGCCGGTGCGGCGGATCACCAGGCGGGACACGATCAGACCGATCGCCACCCCGGTGCTCGCACCCGTCAACTGGGCCAGCACACCGACCATGAGGTCGTCGGGGGTGATCGAGTGGTCGCCTATCACCAGCGGTGAGAAGAGCAGCACGCCGGAGACGAGGAGACTCATGGCCAGGGCCACCAGCACGGTCGCGAGGAGCACGGAACGCGATCGGCCGGCGTGGACCACGGAGATGACGCGCCGTACCGGATCCTCGACGTTCACCAGGGCGGCGGTCAGCCAGGCCGAGCAGACGAACAGCACGCCCGAGACGGGCCCGTAGATCGCAGCCACCGGTACCGAGTCGGAACTTCCGGTGAAGATGACGGCGACGGCGACGAACAGCAGCATCGGATGCATGTAGCGCTGCGAGTGCAGCATGACCGCCATGGTGTAGCGGCACAGCGCGATCATGAAGCACCGCCGTGGACGGAGACCTGGGGGGTGTTCACCGTGCCCGCTTCCACCATCGACCATCCTTCGTGCAGGGCGGCCAGGATCAGTTCGTCCGCGTACGCGCTGGTGACATGGATCGTGGTGTGCGCGCCGTTGTCGTGCGCGGTGACCACGCCGGCGCGGGACCGCCAGTCCGCGGTGCGGGGAATCCCGTACTCGTTCACCGGTGCCCTGAGGACCAGCCGGGTCTCAGTCGGCCGTGCCACGCGGGTGGGGTTCTCGTCGAGGGTCACGCTTCCCCCGGCGACACGGTAGATCCGGGTCGCGTTCGCCTGGACCACCGACTCGCGGTGGTCGGTGAACACGAGGGTGCCGCCCGCTCGCGTGATCTCGTTCATGATCTCCGCCAGGACACCGTGCGCCGAGCTGTCCAGTCCGGACCAGGGCTCGTCCAGAACGAGCAGTTGCGGGGGGACCATCAGCGCCTGTGCCAGGGCGACCTTCTGTGCGTTTCCCTTGGACAGTGCGCGCAGAGCCGTGTCGGCGCCGCCGACCAGGGCGAGTCGTTCGAGTAACGACTCGGCACGCCGTCCGGCCGCCGCGCTCCGCAGGCCGCTGACCCGGCCCATGTGGGTCAGGTAGTCGAGTGCCGACATCCGCTCGTCGGGCGGAAACCGGTCGGGCACGTAGCCGATCAGGGCCGGACGGTCCGTCACCCGGCCCGTGGTCGGCCGCGTCACGCCGACCACGATTCTCAGAAGTGTGGACTTTCCCGATCCGTTGCCGCCACTGAACGCGATCAGCTCGCCGGGGGGCAGATCCACCTGCACATGGGCGAGGACCCATGTCTGTCGTCCGTAGCGTTTGCCGATGTCGCGCAGCTTCACACCCGGTCCTCTCCCCTCGGTGACACCGCGCGCCGAGCATGCTGCACAGGTGGTCCGAGCGGTCACTCGATGGTCGCGCCTGGCTCAGTTAACCACAGCTGATCACACGCCCGGACGGGTTCCCGGCAGTGCGCCGCCGGGCCTCGGCGAGCCTGTGGAGGGGCACCGTCGCCGCTTCCGCAACGAGGCGGGCGAGCCGCCGCGGAGCACGGAGAACGGATGCCGGGAGGACGGTGGTGCGACGTACAAGGTCACTGAAGCACCGCGCAGTTGCGCAACAGGCCCACGGGAGGCTCCCCGGAGCGCCAGTCGGCGGCCGGGACGACGCTCACCGGTGCGGCGGGGGAGAGCAGGGCCTGCTCGGCGATCCTGCGCCGGCCGCCCCCGGTGATGTTGAGGAGAACCGTCGCGTCCCGGGGCACGGTTTGGTCGGCCACCGACTGACGCAGGCAGGCGACGGCGACCGCGGCGGCGGGTTCGATGTCGATGTGTTCGACGTCGGCGAACAGGGCCCTGGCGGCGTCGGCCGTCGTGCGATCGGCGACCAGCATGTCGCCCGCGCTCTCGACGAGGCAGTCGCGCACGCCGCCCCGCGTCCCGTACGGGGGGTGCCGGTTGGTCAGCTCGGGTGCGAAGACCTGGGGTGGCGCGGACAGGGGGGCCTGCCGGGTCCTGGTGCCGCGCCAGGCGTCGTACAGGGGTGCCATGGCTGCGTTCTGACACAGCATGAGCCGTGGCGGGGTCTCTCCGACACCTGCCTCCACCAGTCTGCGCGCGGCCTCGTGGACGCCGATCGCGCCCGCGCCGCTGCCGACGGCCTGGAAGTAGAAGTCCGGCATCCCCGGTAACGCCTCGATCGCCGACAGCAGCACCGTGGCCAGTCCGGCCCTGCGGGCGACATTCCTGGTCCCGCCTTCGAGCCGGCCGCCGAGTGCCCGGGAGAGGGAGTCGGCGAAAACGATCGCGTCGGAGTAGTCGGCCTGTTCGAGCGCGATCAACCGTACCCAGGGCGCCGGCGGCTCGCGCAGCATGAGCGCGCCGAGGCCCCCCTCGGGAACGACGATGACACACGGCACGTGACACCGGGAGGCCAGAACGGCAAAGGCCACGGCCGTGTTGCCGGCCGAGGACACCACCAGTGTCGGCGGATCGTCCGGCAGCCGTGCCAGGACGCTGAACGCCTCCAACTCCTTGAACGTGCCCGTTTCGAGGGTGCAACCACGTTCCGGCCAATATCCGTTGAACGCGATCCACAGGTTGCGCAGGCCGAGGAATTCGGCGAGTCCGATGCTGCGGTACATGACTGTTCCGCCCGCCCCGGGCAACTCCCGCCGGACCGGCAGCCAGTCGCGATAGCGGAACAGTCCCGTCCGGGCGAGGTCGGGCGTGAAGCCCTTCGCCGCGTACTCGACGCGCAGGAGGGCCCGTTCGTGGTCCGCCGGGCATTCGAGCAGCAGACCGTCATCGGTCGTTCGCCGAGCGCACACCGGACAGAGCAGGTTGTGGTGCGGTGCGTGCAGAGGTGCCTCGCTGGGCACAGGGGTCCCCCGTGATGTGATGGCGCACGTGTTCCGTGCGGGCAGGACGCAGGCCGGGTTCTCCGGCCGGGCGTCCATCGGCGGCCGACGGACATGCCGACGTCACCGGCGTCCGGCAGCAGCCGTACCGGCCCGTGGGGCATGAGGGTGCGCGGACGGTGTGCCGCCGCGGTGGGATGAGAGGTTCCCGCTCCGAGGCCACCCGTCGGGCGGTCACGGAGCAGGCCGAGGTCAGGTGGTACGGGACCGCTCCGCGGCGTCCGCCTCCATGGCGTCCACGAGGCTCTTCGGCCGCATGTCCGTCCAGTTCCGCTCGATGTGCTCGACGCAGGTCTGGTGATCGCTCTCTTCGAGTTCGACGGACCAGCCCTCGGGAACCTCGGCGAAGCTCGGCCAGAGCGAGTACTGGCGCTCGTCGTTGACCAGGACCAGGAAGCGTCCCTCAACGTCGTCGAACGGGTTGCTCATCTTCTTCCTCCCCGTGACCAGGCACGCTGTGAAGCGGCCCGACTGTCCCTTGTGCGCCGGGGCGGCCCGGGACACCTCTCCTGGCCGCCTCATGAGACGCGCGAGCCACATCCTGCCCCGCCGGTTGCTCGCCTACTACGCTCCGAACACGTCTGGCCAGAACTCATTCCTGTGGCCAGGAAAGACGGTTGACCCTCGTCCGGCCCTGGGGAAGCATCAGGCGGTGAGTGGCCCGATGTCACGCAGATCTCATGCGTTTCACCGGTCACCAACGGGGGTTCAGCTGTCTGCCAACGTTGTCGTTGGGCGGATCTGCAGTCATGCCCCCGAGTCGGTGCCCACAGCACCCGGCTTCGCCGTCGGCTCGGGAGGGGACGAGACATGGGTGATCGTCGGATCAAGTCGTTCGTGGCTCCCGGCGAGGGCGCCGCGAGCCGGACGGGCGCCGATCCCGCCGGACACGCACCCGGGACGACGGAACGCGTCGCGGGCTCCGGAACGGGAACGGGCGGTGCCGACAGGTCCTCCCACCTGTTCTGGCCGCTCCACGAACTCCGAGGCCGAGTCCCTTGATGTCCTGACCCGCACCCACCTTCCCGCCCACACCCGCATCAAGAGCAACACCAACTGAGTCCCGTCCGGGGCCGGAGTCCTGCTGGACCACGCGCCGCCCCTCCTGGCCGCGCGCCCGGCCGTCATGGATGCCACGCAGCCACCGTTCGCCGAGGGCAGGCGGACACGCCGCGGTGCCCTGGACGAAGTGCCCAGTTGCCACGGCTACCCGAGGAACCCGCACAGCACGTAACCACCACGGGGGTACGACACATGAACCGGACTGCCGAAGACGATCCGCGAGACCAGCTGGTGCGCGATCTGATCACCGACGTGCTGGGGCGACCCGTGGACCTCGGGGCCGACTTCATCGACCTCGGCGGCGACTCCCTCCTGGCCGCCCGTCTGACCGCCAGGGTGGGCGCCCTGCTCGGAGTGGAACTGTCGGTGCTGACGGTGTTCGAGGCGCCGACCATCGCCGACCTGGTGCGCGAGATCCGCGAGGCGGCGGACCCCGGGCACCCCGCACTGCGGCGTGTACCCCGCTCGGAGCGGATGCCGCTGTCCTTCGCGCAGCAGCGCCTGTGGTTCCTGCACCAGCTGGAGGACGCGAGCCCGGTCTACAACATCCCGACGGTCCTGCGGCTGACGGGCGAGCCGGATCCGGTCGCGCTGCGCCTCGCGCTCGGGGACGTGGTCGCCAGGCACGAGTCCTTGCGGACGGTGTTCACGGAGGCCGACGGGACTCCCGTTCAGACGGTGCTGCCCCCCGGCACCCCGGTGCCGTTCACCGCGCTCGACGTGCCCGCCGACCGGCTGGAGGCAGCGGTGGGCACGGCCGTCGACCACCGGTTCGACCTGACCGCCCGGATCCCCGTGGCCGCGTGGCTGCTGCGCCGCGCCGACACTCCTGAGGACCCCGTGTCGGTGCTCGTGCTGGTGATCCACCACATCGCCAGCGACGGCTGGTCCCTGGGTCCATTGCTGCGCGACCTGTCCCGGGCCTACGCCGCGCGCGTGGGCGGCGACGCCCCGGCGCTGCCGGAACTGCCGGTGCAGTACGCGGACTACGCGGTGTGGCAGCGCGAACTCCTCGGGGATCCCGGCGACCCGGACAGCCCGCTCGCGACCCAGACGCGTTACTGGAAGGACGCGCTCGCCGGACTGCCCGACCAGGTCGGACTGCCGGGCGACCGGCCCCGGCCCGCGATCGCATCGCGCGCCGGCGCCACCATCGACGTACCGATCGGTCCGCGGACCCACGAACGGATCGTGGCCGCGGCGCGCGCCGCGGGCGTGAGCGTGTTCATGATGTTCCACGCCGCGCTCGCCGGAGTGCTGACCCGGCTGGGCGCGGGCACCGACATCCCGATCGGTTCCCCGGTGGCCGGCCGTGCCGACGAGGCGCTGGACGAGTCGATCGGGTTCTTCGTCAACACGCTGGTCCTGCGGACCGACACCTCCGGCGACCCGGCCTTCGGCGAGTTACTGGGCCGGGTGCGCGAGACCGCGCTGTCGGCGTACGTCAACCAGGACGTACCGTTCGAGCAGCTGGTGGAGGCGCTCAACCCGACCCGCTCACTGGCACGCCACCCGCTGTTCCAGATCATGCTGGTACTGCAGAAGGACGTCGAGGCCGGACTGGACCTTCCCGGCCTCGACGCGGTGAGGGAACTCCCGCCCCGCACCACCGCCCGTTTCGACATCACGGTCAGTCTGCTGGAGAGGCACACGCCGGACGGCGCCCCCGACGGCATCCGCTGCCGGGTCGAGTACAGCACCGACCTGTACGACCGGTCCACGATCGAGAACCTGATCGGACGCTGGGTGCGCCTGGTCGACGCGGGCGCCGCCGACCCCGACCGCAGGCTGGGCGAGATCGATCTGCTGTCACCCGACGAGCGGCTCCAGGTCCTCACACGGTGGAACGACACGTCGGCCACCGTGCCGGACGCCCCGGTGCACGTCCTGTTCGAGCGACAGGCCGCGCGGACACCGGACGCCGTGGCGGTGGTGTTCGAGGACCGGGCCGTGACCTACGCAGAGCTGAACGCCGGTGCGAACCGGCTGGCGCGGCGGCTCGTCGAACTGGGCGCGGGCCCGGAGCGGATCGTCGCGCTGACGTTGCCCCGGTCGGTGGAGATGGTCGTCGCCCTGCTGGCCGTCATGAAGTCCGGCGCCGCCTACCTCCCGATCGACCCCGAGTTCCCCGACGACCGGGTCCGGTACATGCTGGACGACGCCGGTCCGGTCTGCCTGCTCACCCTGTCCGAGGCGGCGGCAGCGCACCAGGACACGGAGGGTACTCCCCGGCTGGTGCTGGACGACCCCCTGACCGCCGACTCGCTGCGCCCGTACGCCGGGCACGACGTCGTCGACGCCGAGCGGACGGCCGCCCTGACCCCGGCGCATCCCGCCTACGTCAGCTACACCTCGGGCACCACCGGCAGGCCCAAGGGAACCGTGGTGCCGCACCGCGGTGTGACCAACCGGCTCTTGTGGATGATCGAGCGGTACGGGCTGTCCCCGCAGGACCGCGTCCTCCAGAAGACGCCCTACGGTTTCGACGTCTCGGCCTGGGAGTTCTTCTGCACGCTGGCCTCCGGCGCGACCCTCGTCGTGGCCCGTCCCGGAGGGCACCGCGATCCGGAGTACGTCGCCGGGCTCATCCGGCGCGAACGGGTCACCGTGGCCCACTTCGTGCCGTCGATGCTGCGTTCGTTCCTCAACCGGTCCGCGCCCGAGGACCTCCCGAGCCTGCGCGCGGTCTTCTGCAGCGGCGAGGCACTGACCGCCGACCTCCAGACGCAGTTCCACGCGACCCTCTCCGCGAGCCTGCACAACTTCTACGGCCCGACCGAGGCATCGATCGAGGTCACGGCATGGGACTGTCGCCGCGCCGCCCCCGACGGCGCGCCGCCCATCGGCGCGCCGATCACCAATGTCCGGGTGTACGTGCTCGACGACACGCTGCACCCGGTGCCCCCGGGGGTGGCGGGCGAGCTGTACCTGGCGGGCGTCTGCGTGACCCGTGGTTATCTCGGACGCCCCGTACTGACGGCGGACCGCTTCGTCGCCTGCCCGTTCGGCGGGGCGGGCGAGCGCATGTACCGCACCGGCGACATCGTCCGGTGGCGGGCGGACGGCAACCTGGAGTACCTCGGCCGCGCCGACCACCAGGTGAAGATCCGCGGATTCCGGGTCGAGCCCGGTGAGGTGGAGGCCGAACTGGCCGCCCATCCCGCCGTGACCGAGGCGCTGGTCCTCTCCCGTGAGGACCAGCCCGGCGATCCCCGCCTCGTGGCCTACGTCGTGACCGCGGAGGCCGACGACGAACTGCCCGCCGCACTGCGGGAGTTCCTGCGCACACGCCTGCCGGAGCACCTGGTGCCCGCGGCCCTGGTGCGGCTGGACGCGATCCCTCTGACCCCGAGCGGCAAAGCGGACCGCAAGGCCCTTCCCGCACCGGACTACGCCGCCGCGGCGGGCGCCGGCGGGGCTCCGCGCACCAGGCGGGAGGAACAGCTGCGCGAGCTGGTCGCCGAGGTCCTCGGGCTGTCCAAGGGCAGCGTCGGCGTCGACGACGGCTTCTTCGACCTCGGCGGACACTCGCTGCTCGCGACACGGTTGGTGGCCCGCGTACGTACGGTGATGGGCGTCGAGCTGTCGGTCCGGTCGGTGTTCGAGGCTCCCACGGTGGCGGGCCTGGCCCGTCGGACGGTCTCGGCCGCCGACCGGGTGCAGCCCGGACTGCGGCCGGTCTCCCGCGTGCCGCACATGCCGGTGTCGTTCGCCCAGCAGCGCCTGTGGTTCCTGTGGCAGCTGGACGGGCAGAGCGCGGTGTACAACATCCCGGTCGTCCTGCGGCTGACCGGCGGCCTCGACGTGGCGGCGCTGCGGGACGCGCTGACGGACGTCGTCGGCAGACACGAGTCACTGCGGACGGTCCTCACCGAGGTCGAGGGGACCCCGCGCCAGCTCATCCTCCCCGCGGACGAGCCCTTCGCCCTGTCCGTCACCGACGTGGGTCCCGGTGACGAGGCCGCCGCGGTCCAGGAGGCGATCGGCCACCGATTCGATCTGGCCGCCGAGATCCCCTTCCGCGCCTCCCTGCTGCGCGTCGCGGACGAGGAGTGGCTGCTGGTACTGGTGATGCATCACATCGCCGGTGACGGCTGGTCGATCACCCCGCTGCTGCGGGACCTGTCACGCGCCTACGCGGCCCGGCTGGCCCGCACCGAACCCGACTGGCCCCGACTGCCCGTGCAGTACGCGGACTACAGCGTCTGGCAGCGGCGGATGCTGGGCGAGATCGACGATCCGCGGAGTCCGATCGCGCGACAGACCGACTACTGGGCCGAGGCGCTCGCCGGTCTGCCCGAACAGGTCGGTCTGCCGGGCGGGCCCCGACCCGCCGTGGAATCGCTGTCCGGTGCGACCGTGACCTTCGACATCGGACAGGACCTCCACGCCCGCGTCCTCGACATGGCCCGGTCGACGGGCGCCACCGTGTTCATCGTCGCTCAGGCCGCTCTCGCCGCCCTGTTGACCCGGCTGGGTGCGGGGAACGACATCCCGATCGGCACCCCGGTGGCCGGCCGCACCGACGACGCGCTGGACGAACTCGTCGGGTTCTTCGTCAACACCCTCGTACTGCGCACCGACACCAGCGGCGACCCGAGCTTCACCGACCTGGTGCACCGGGTGCGGGAGCGGGCTCTGTCGGCCTACGCGAACCAGGACGTGCCGTTCGAGCGGCTGGTGGACGTACTCAACCCGCGCCGCTCCCGGGCGCATCATCCGCTGTTCCAGATCATGCTGGTGCTCCAGAACAACGCGGAAGGCACCCTGGAGCTCCCCGGAGTCGAGGCGAGCCGCGAGTACGCCGCCGGCCCGCACGCCCGGTTCGACCTCACGTTCAGCATGCGCGAGACACAGGGGCCCGACGGCGAGCCCGCCGGGATCGCCTGCAAGGTGGAGTACCGCACCGATCTCTACGACCGGGAGACCGCCGAGGCGCTGGGCGGTCGCCTGATCCGGCTGCTTGACGCCGCCACGGCCGACCCCGGCCGCGCGATCGGTGCGATCGACCTGCTCACGGCGGAGGAACACCACGTCCTGTCCGCCCTCGGGACCGGCGCCCCGCTGACCGCCTCCGCCGAACCGGTCCCCGCCGTGTTCGAGCGTCAGGCCGCCCGCACCCCCGACGCCACCGCCGTCATCTGGCGGGACGAGCAGCTGACCTATCACGAACTCAACACCCGGGCCAACCGCCTGGCACGCCGTCTGATCGAGGCGGGCGCGGGCCCCGAACGCCTCGTCGCCCTCGCCCTGCCCCGCTCGGCCGAGCAGATCGTCGCCCTCCTCGCCGTCCTCAAGACGGGCGCGGGGTACCTGCCCGTCGACCCCGACCACCCCGCACACCGCGTGCGGCTGATGCTCGACGACGCCCAGGCTGTCTGCGTCGTCGCCCCGCAGGACACCTGGCCGCGCGAGCTCACCGGCCTGCCCCTGATCCCCGTACGGGAGGACGGCGACGCCGACCGGTCCGCCGATGACCTCACGGACGCCGAACGGCTCGCCCCGTCCCGGGCCGCACACCCGGCCTACGTGATGTACACCTCCGGCTCCACCGGCCTGCCCAAGGGCGTCGTCGTCACCCACGCCGACATCGTCGCCCTGGCCGGGGCGTCCTGCTTCGCCACGGGAGCCCACCGGCGGGTACTGGCCCACTCGCCCTCGGCGTTCGACGCCTCCACCTACGAGCTGTGGGTTCCGCTGCTCTCCGGCGGGAGCGTCGTCCTCGCACCCGCGGACCTCGACCCCGGGCTGCTCCGGGCACTGACCGTCCGGCACCAGGTCACCGCCATGTGGCTGACCGCCGGGCTCTTCCAGGTCTTCGCCGACGAGGCACCCCACTGCTTCGCCGCACTGCGCGAGGTGTGGACCGGCGGGGCGGTCGTCCCGGCCGCGGCCGTCCGCCGCGTGCTGGCCGCCTGCCCCGATCTGGTCGTCGTCGACGGCTACGGGCCCACCGAGACCACCACCTTCGCGACCTGTCACCGTCTCACCGCCCCGGTGCCCGACCGGATCCCCATCGGCACCCCCCTGTCCGGCGTCCGCGTCCACGTCCTCGACGAGTGGCTGCGACCGGTACCGGCCGGCACACCGGGAGAGCTCCACCTCAGCGGTGCCGGCCTGGCACGCGGCTATCTACGACGCCCGGCGCAGACCGCGAGCCGCTTCGTCGCCAGCCCCTTCGGCGGGGCGGGCGAGCGCATGTACCGCACCGGCGACCTCGTCCGCCTGCGCACCGACGGCACCCTCGAATTCCTCGGCCGGGGTGACGACCAGGTCAAGATCCGCGGCTACCGCAGCGAGCCCGGCGAGGTCGAATCCGTCCTGGCGGAACACCCCGCCGTGGCCACCGCCGTCGTGAGCGCGCAGGGCGAGCAGCCGGACGGCGTCCGCCTCGTCGCTCATGTCGTCGCCGCCCCCGGCCGGGGGACCGCCGACCTGCCGCGCACGCTGCGGCAGTTCCTGCGGGAGCGGCTGCCGGACCATCTGGTCCCCGCGGCGCTGCTGCCCATCGACCGGATCCCGCTGACGGCGAACGGGAAGATCGATCACCGGGCCCTGCCCGTACCCGACTTCGCCCGGTCGGCCACGGGCACCGGCGCACCGCGCGACCCGCGCGAAGAGCTGCTGTGCGGACTGTTCGCCGAGGTACTCGGGCTGCCCCACGTCGGCGTCGAGGACGACTTCTTCGACCTGGGCGGGCACTCGCTGCTGGCGATGCGGCTGGTGGCACGCGTACGTGCGGAACTGGACGTGGAACTGTCGGTCCGGTCGGTGTTCGACGCGCCCTCGGTGGCGGGCCTGGCGCGCAGCATCCAGCGGGCGGACGGAACGGTGCGCCCGCCGCTCGTGCCCGTGGCGCCCGCGGACCGGGCCCCGGTCTCCTTCGGCCAGCAGCGGCTGTGGTTCCTGCACCGGCTGGAGGGCCCCGGGCCGGTGTACAACATCCCGCTCGCGCTGCGGCTGGACGGCGACGTGGACCTGGACGCGCTGCGGAGCGCCCTCGGGGACGTCGTGGGCCGCCATGAACCGCTGCGCACCGTGTTCCCCGAAACGGACGGAGAGCCGGTCCAGCGGATCCTCCCCGAGGACGTGACCGTCCCGGTGCCCATCGTCGAGGTGGAGCCCGAAGGGCTGTCGGCGGCGGTCGCCGAGGCCGCGGCGTACGGTTTCGACCTCGCCACCGAGATCCCCGTCCGCGCCAGGGTGCTGCGGATCGCGGGCGACGGGACGTACGTGCTGGTGCTGGTCGTGCACCACATCGCCGCCGACGGCTGGTCGCTGGCCCCGCTCCTGCGCGACCTGTCCCAGGCGTACACCGCCCGGGCGGCCGGTGCGGCGCCGTCCCTGCCCCGGCTTCCGGTGCGGTACGCGGACTTCGCGATGTGGCAGCGCGCGCTGCTCGACACGGCGGACGACCCCGACAGCGCGATCGGCCGGCAGGTGCGGTACTGGACGGAGGCGCTGGACGGCCTGCCGGAGCAGGTCGGCGTGCCGGCCGACCGGCCGCGCCCGGCGGTGTCCTCCTTCCGCGGCGCGAGCACGGGCTTCGACATCGGTCCCGACCTGCACGCCCGTGTCGCGGACACCGCGCGCGCCGCGGGCGCCAGCGTGTTCATGGTGCTGCACGCCGCGTTGGCGACGGTGCTGACCAGGCTGGGCGCGGGAACCGACATCCCGATCGGCACGCCTGTCGCCGGGCGCACCGATGACGCGGTGGACGACCTCGTGGGCCTCTTCCTGAACACCCTCGTCCTGCGGGTCGACACCTCCGGCGACCCCACCTTCGCCGACGTGCTTGCCTCGTCCAGGGAAGCGGCCCTGACGGCCTACGCGAACCAGGACGTGCCGTTCGAGCGACTGGTGGACACGCTCCGTCCGCACCGCTCGCTGGCGCACCACCCGTTGTTCCAGATCATGCTGGTGCTGCAGAACACCGCGGAGGGCACGCTCGACCTGCCGGGCGTGCAGGTCACCGAGGAGACCGTGCCGTCGGCCGGCGCACGGCTGGACCTCACCCTCTCGCTGCGTGAACACCGGGGCCCCGACGGCACGCCCTCCGGGATGAGGGGGCGCGCGGAGTACAGCACGGACCTCTACGACCCCCGGACGGTCGACACCGTGATCCACCGGTGGATCCGCCTCCTGGAGACGGCGGTCGCGGACCCGGACCGGCGGATCGGCGACATCGACATCCTGTCCGCGGCGGAGCGCCGGCAGGTGCTCGACGAGTGGAACGACACCGCACGGCCCCTGCCCACCCGGCCGCTCCCGGACCTCTTCGAGGCGCAGGTCGCGCGGACACCCGCGGCGAGCGCCGTCGTCGACGGTGACCTGGCGGTGAGCTACGCGGAACTCAACGCGCGGGCGAACCGGCTGGCGCGGCACCTGATCGCGCACGGCGCCGGACCCGAGCGGGCGGTGGCCCTGCTGCTGCCGCGCTCGGTGGAGCTGGTGGTGGCCCTGCTGGCCGTGCTCAAGGCCGGGGCGGCGTACGTTCCCATCGACCCCGACCACCCGGCCGAGCGGATACGGTTCCTGCTGGACGACACCCGCCCGGTGTGCGCGGTCGCCGCGGACGACGTCCGCATCCCCACCGGTCCGACACCGGCCGTCCTGACCTTCGGCCCCGCTCTGGACCAGGTGCTGGCCGGCTACCCCGGCACGGACGTCGACGACTGCGAGCGCCACTCGCCGCTGCGGACTGCCAGCCCCGCCTACGTCCTCCACACCTCGGGGACGACGGGCACGCCGAAGGGCGTGGTGGTCCCGCACGCGGGTGTGGTCAACCGGCTGGCGTGGATGATCGAGCGGTACGGACTGTCCGCCGAGGACCGCGTGGCGCAGAAGACGCCCTACGGATTCGACGTGTCGGTCTGGGAGTTCTTCGCCACCCTGCTCGCGGGCGCCACCCTCGTGGTGGTGCCTCCCGGTGAGCACCGGGACGCCGGCCGCGTCGCCGAGCTGATCCGGCGCGAGCGCGTCACGGTCGCGCACTTCGTGCCCTCGATGCTGCGCTCGCTGCTCGGCGAGGCGCAACCGGCGCAACTGGCCGGGCTGCGGCAGGTGATCAGCAGCGGCGAGGCCCTGTCCGGCGACGCCGTGCAGGAGTTCCACGAGCGGTGCGGGGCGGGGCTGCACAACCTCTACGGCCCGACCGAGGCGTCGATCGACGTGACGGCGTGGGAGTGCCTGCCGGGGACGGCGGACGGCGCGTCCCCGCCACCCATCGGCGCGCCGATCGCGAACACGCGGGTCTATGTGCTCGACGACCGTCTGTGTCCGGTTCCGCCGGGTGTCGCGGGTGAGTTGTACCTGTCCGGGGCCGGTCTGGCCAGGGGGTATCTGGGGCGGCCCGGGCTGACGGCGGGGCGGTTCGTGGCGTGCCCGTTCGGGGACCCGAGCGAGCGCATGTACCGGACCGGCGACATCGTACGGTGGCGGGCCGACGGGAACCTGGAGTTCCTCGGGCGGGCCGACGACCAGGTGAAGATCCGCGGTTTCCGGGTCGAGCCCGCCGAGGTCGAAGCCGCACTGGTCCGCCACCCGCAGGTGACCCAGGCCGTCGTGACCGTCCGCGCGGACGCGGCGGGCGAGCCCGGCCTGGTCGCCTACGCCGTGTCGGCCGACGCCGCCCCGCTCGTGCTGCGGGGGTATCTGCGCGACCGGCTGCCGGATCATCTGGTGCCGGCGGCGGTGGTGGTCCTGGACGCTCTGCCGCTGACCCGCAACGGCAAGGTGGACCGGCGGGCACTGCCCACACCGGACTTCGCCGACGTCGCGGGGCGGGGCGGCCTCGCCCGCGATCCGCAGGAGGAACTGCTCTGCACGCTGTTCGCCGAGATCCTCGGCGTTCGCCGGGTAGGGGTCGACGACGACTTCTTCGAGCTGGGCGGGCACTCGCTGCTGGCGACCCGGCTGCTGGCGCGGATCCGCACCGTACTGGGTGCCGAACTCTCGGTCCGCGCGGTCTTCGAGACCCCCACCGTCGCGGGCCTGGCCCGGCGGGTGCGGGCGGCCGGCGGGGCGGTCCGTCCCGCCGTGGTGCCGCAGGCACGACCGGAGCGTGTTCCGGCGTCGCTGGCCCAGCAGCGGCTGTGGTTCCTGCACCAGCTTGAGGGCCGGACTGCCGCGTACAACCTCCCGATCGCCTTCCGGCTGGCCGGAGACGTGGATCCGGACGCGTTGCGGGCCGCCGTGGGGGACGTGGTGCGCAGGCACGAGGCGCTGCGGACGGTGCTGACCGAGGTCGACGGTGCCCCGGTGCAGACGGTCCTGCCGGAGGACGTCGAGGTGCCGCTGCCGGTGGTGGATGTGGTGCCGGGTGCGGTTGGTGGGGCGTTGTCGGGGGTTGCGCGGCGTCCGTTCGATCTGGCGGGTGAGATTCCGGTCCGTGGGGTGTTGTTGCGGGTGTCGGGTGGCGCCGATGCGGATGCGGATGCGGATGCCGATGTCGGTGCCGGTGCCGGTGCTGGTGCCGATGCCGAGGTCGGTGGTGTGGTGTGGGTGTTGGTGTTGGTGGTGCATCACGTGGCGGGTGATGGCTGGTCGATGCGGCCGTTGTTGCGGGATCTGTCGTGTGCGTATGCGGCGCGGGTGGTGGGGCGGGTGCCGGGGTGGGCTCCGTTGCCGGTGCAGTACGGCGATTACGCGGTGTGGCAGCGGGAGTTGCTGGGTGATCCGGGTGATCCGGGCAGTGCTCTGGCGGCGCAGATCGGTTATTGGCGGGAGGCGTTGGCGGGGTTGCCGGAGCAGGTGGGTGTGCCGGGTGACCGTCCGCGTCCGGCGGTTGCTTCGCGGCGGGGTGCGGGGGTTGCTTTCGAGATTCCGGTGGGGACGCATGTGCGGGTGGTGGAGGCGGCGCGTTCGGGGGGTGCGAGTGTCTTCATGGTGTTGCAGGCGGCTCTGGCGGGTCTGTTGACGCGGTTGGGTGCGGGGTCGGATGTTCCGATCGGGTCGCCGGTGGCGGGTCGTACGGATGAGGCGCTGGATGATCTGGTCGGGTTCTTCGTGAACACGCTGGTGTTGCGTACGGACACGTCGGGGGATCCGACGTTCGCCGAGTTGCTGGAGCGGGTGCGGGAGCGGGCGTTGTCCGCGTACGCGCATCAGGACATTCCGTTCGAACGGCTGGTGGAGGTACTCAGCCCCACCCGGTCGCTGGCGCATCATCCGTTGTTCCAGATCATGCTGGTGCTCCAGAACAACGCGGAGGCCGTCCTCGACCTGCCCGGCATCGACACCACCCGCGAAGACCTCGACATCGTCCACTCACGTTTCGATCTTTCCTTCAGTTTGCGGGAACAGCGCGGCTCCGACGGGACCCCGCAGGGCATGACCGGCTGGATCACGTACGACACGGATCTGTACGACGAGGACACCGTCACCACGCTCGTCCGGCGCTGGACGTGGTTCCTGGACGAGGCTGCCGCTCTGCCCGGCCGCCGGCTAGGCGCGATCGACCTGCTCGGCGACGCCGAGAGGCACCGGTTGCTCGTCACGTGGAACGACACCGCCGCCGAGGACCCGGCAGCCGCTCCCGTGCCGGTGCTCGTCGAACGCCAGGCGGCCCGGACGCCGGACGCCGTGGCGGTGGTGGCCGAGGGAGAGTCGGTCACCTACGCCGAACTCGACGCACGGGCGAACCGGCTGGCCCGTGCGCTGATCGGGTACGGCGCCGGCCCCGAGCGCTTCGTGGCGCTCGCGCTGCCGCGCTCGGCCGACATGGTGGTGGCGCTGCTGGCGGTGCTCAAGACGGGCGCGGGATACCTGCCGGTCGAAGCCGAGTATCCGGCCGAGCGGATCCGGTTCATGCTCGACGACACCGGGCCGGTCTGCGTGGTCACCACCGCCGGTGTGCTGGCGTCCCTGCCCGTGAGCCGACGGCCCGTCATCGTCCTGGACGACCCCGGGACGGCCGAGTCGGTCCGGGCGTACCCGCCGGGGAACCTCACCGACGCCGACCGGATCGCGGCGTTGACACCCGAGGTCCCCGCCTATGTCATCTACACCTCGGGCACGACGGGACGCCCCAAGGGCGTCGTCGTCGAGCACCGCTCGCTGACGAACTACGTGCTGCGCTGTCCGCGGGCCTACCCCGGCCTCGCCGGTACCACTCTGGTGCACGCCTCCCTCGCCTTCGACGCGATCGTGACCGGCCTGTACGGCGCGCTGGTCCACGGGGGCCGCATCCACGTCGCAGCGTTCGACGGCACGCTTCCCGAGCGGACACGGAGCGAGGGGCTGTCGTACGACTTCCTGAAGATGACCCCGGCGCACCTCTCGTTCGCGATGAGCGAGTTCCCGGACGATTTCTGGCCCACGCAGCAGCTCATGGTGGGCGGCGCCGCCGTCGCCGGCCACGAACTGCGGACATGGCGTGCCCGTCGTCCGGGCGTCTCGATCGTCAACCACTACGGTCCGACCGAGGTGACCGTCGGGTGCACCGACTACGTCGTCCCGCCGGACGCGGATCTGACGACGGGCCCGGTGCCCATCGGAAAGCCGATGACCAACATCCGGGCCTACGTGCTCGACGACCGGTTGTGTCCGGTGCCGCCGGGGGTGCCGGGGGAGTTGTACATGGCCGGCGCCGGTGTCGCCCGGGGCTACCTGGGCCGCTCCGTGCTCACGGCGGGGCGGTTCGTGGCCTGCCCGTTCGGTCCGGCCGGTACCCGTATGTACCGGACCGGAGACCTCGCGCGGTGGCGGGCCGACGGCAACCTGGAGTATCTCGGGCGGACCGATGACCAGGTGAAGATCCGAGGCTTCCGGGTGGAGCCCGGCGAGGCCGAGGCCGTGTTGGCGGGCCACCCAGGGGTGTCCCGGGCCGTGGTGGTCGCCCGCGAGGACCGGCCCGGTGACGTCCGCCTGGTGGCGTACGTCGTCGCCGCAACCGGGGACACCGACGCGACCGCGTTGCGGGACTTCCTGCGGGAGCGCCTGCCGGACCATCTCGTCCCCGCGGCGCTGCTGTTCCTCGACGAGATCCCGCTGACCCCCAACGGCAAGCTCGACCGGTCGGCTCTGCCCGTCCCGGACCTCACTCCTGGTGACGGTGCGCCGCGCACTCCGCAGGAAGAACTGCTGTGCGACCTGTTCGCCGAGGTGCTCGGCCTGCCCGCGGTCGGGGTGCACGACGGTTTCTTCGACCTGGGCGGCCACTCGCTGCTGGCGACCCGCCTCATCTCCCGCATCCGCACGACGCTGGGCGTCGAACTGTCCGTACGTGCCGTGTTCGAGGCGCCGACCGTCGGCGAGCTGGCCCGGCTCGTACGGCAGGCCTCCGGGCAGACGCGTCCCGCCCTGCGGCTCTCGCCCCTGCCCGAGCGGGTGCCGTTGTCGTTCGCGCAGCAACGGCTCTGGTTCCTGGACCAGTTGGAAGGCGCGAACCCCGTCTACAACGTGCCCGTCGTGCTGCGGCTGGCAGGCGAGCTCGACGTGGACACGCTGCGGGCCGCGCTCGCCGACGTCGTGGGCAGGCACGAGGTGCTGCGGACGGTGTACACCGAGATCGACGGCACGCCGGTGCAGACGGTCCTGCCTGTCGACGTGGACGTGCCGCTGTCCGTGGCCGAGCTGGAGTCCACCGAGGTGCGGACGGCCGTCGAGCGGGCTGCCGGGTACGCCTTCGACCTGGCGTGCGAGATCCCGCTGCGCGTCTCGCTGCTGCGGGTCACCGACACCGGCGAATGGGTGCTCGCACTCGTGGCGCACCACATCGCCACGGACGGTTCGTCGATGGCTCCGCTGTTGCGGGACCTGTCCCGCGCCTACGCCGCGCGGGCCGCGGGCCGATCGCCGGCCTGGACGCCGCTGCCGGTGCGTTACGCGGACTACGCGGTGTGGCAGCGGGACCTGCTGGGCGACCTCGACGACCCGGACAGCGCCGTCGCCGCTCAGGTCGCGTACTGGGTGGGGGAGCTTCAGGAACTGCCCGAGCAGGTGAGCCTGCGCGGGGACCGGCCGCGTCCCGCCGTGGCGTCCCGCCGCGGAGCGGTCGCCGGGACCGAGATCCCTGAGGACGTCCACGCCCGGATCGTGGGTCTCGCCCGGGCGTCGGGGGCGAGTGTGTTCATGGTGGCGCAGGCAGCGCTGGCCGGCCTGCTGACCCGGCTGGGCGCGGGCACGGACATCCCTATCGGGTCGCCGGTGGCCGGTCGCACGGACGAGGCACTGGACGACGTCGTCGGGTTCTTCGTCAACACCCTGGTGCTGCGCACCGACACCTCCGGCGATCCCACCTTCGAGGAGCTTCTCTCCCGGGTACGCACGACCGCGCTGTCCGCCTACACCAACCAGGACGTGCCGTTCGAACGGCTGGTGGAGATACTCAGCCCCACCCGTTCGCTGGCGCACCACCCGTTGTTCCAGATCATGCTGGTGCTCCAGAACACCACCGAGGCATCCGTCGAGCTGCCCGGGGCGACGGTGTCCCGCGAGCAGGTCGCCGGCCGCGGTTCCCGATTCGATCTGACCTTCGGGCTGCGCGAGACCCGCGGCGCGGACGGTGCTCCGCGGGGCATCACGGTGCAGCTGGAATACAGCAGCGACCTCTACGATCCGGCCACCGCGGAAGCCCTGCTGTCCCGCTGGGTGCGGCTGATCGACGCCGTCACCGCCGACCCGGGACACCGGCTGAGCGCCGTGGACCTGCTCACCGGAGCCGAACGCCGTCAACTGCTGGTGAAGTGGAACGACACCGCGCGCCACCTTCCCGTGGCGACGCTGCCCACCCTGTTCGAACAGCAGGTCGTGCGGACCCCCGACGCGGTGGCGGTGGTCTTCGGCGACGAGTCCGTGAGCTATGCCGGGCTCAACGCCAGGGCGAATCGCCTCGCCCGGCATCTGATCCAGCTCGGCGCCGGACCCGAACGAGTCGTGGCACTGGCCCTGCCCCGCTCGGTCGACATGATCGTGGCTGTGCTGGCCGTCCTCAAGTCCGGGGCCGCCTACCTGCCGGTCGATCCCGGATATCCCGCGGAGCGGATCAGGTTCCTGCTGGACGACGCCCGGCCGGTCCGCCTGATCAGCACCGCCGGCACGCTCGGCGGCGAGGTGGCGCTGCCGCTCGGCGACCCCGGACTGGCAGGCGTGCTCGACGCGTACGACGCACATGACGTCACCGACGCCGACCGTGACGCACCGCTGACGCCCGCACATCCCGCGTACGTCATCCACACCTCCGGAACCAGCGGCAGGCCCAAGGCCGTCGCCATGCCCCACGGTGCGCTGGCGAACCTGATCGCGGACGCCCACGCGGAGCCCGCCGCCGTCCGCACGGCCCAGTTCACCTCACTGAGTTTCGACGTCTCGGCGCAGGAGATCCTCTCCGCCCTGCTGACGGGCCGGACCCTGTGCGTGCCGGACGAGGAGACCCGGCGGGACATGACCGCGTTCGTGGCGTGGCTGCGGACCAACGACGTGGGGGAGCTCTACGCCCCCACTCCGGTCGTCGACGCGCTGTGCGAGGCCGCCGAGACGGACCGGCAGCCGTTGCCGGCCCTGCGCCAGGTGGTGCAGGCGGGTGAGGCCCTCGTCGTCGGTACCCGGCTGCGCGAGTTCTTCCGAGCGGGGGACGTGCGCCTGACCAACCACTACGGACCCGCCGAGACGCATGTCGTCACCGCGTTCGCGCTGCCCGACGACGTGTCGGAGTGGCCCGAGCGGGTGCCGATCGGCGCGCCGATCGCGAACACGCGGGTCTATGTGCTCGACGACCGTCTGTGTCCGGTTCCGCCGGGTGTCGCGGGTGAGTTGTACCTGTCCGGGGCCGGTCTGGCCAGGGGGTATCTGGGGCGGCCCGGGCTGACGGCGGGGCGGTTCGTGGCATGCCCGTTCGGCACTCGGGGCGAGCGCATGTACCGGACCGGCGACCTGGCGCTGTGGCGCCGTGACGGCGCTCTGGAGTTCCTCGGGCGGGCCGACGACCAGGTGAAGATCCGCGGTTTCCGGGTCGAGCCCACCGAGGTCCAGGCCGTGCTCGCCGAACATCCGGCGGTCTCGAAGGCCGTCGTGCTGGCGAAGGCCGACCGTGACGGGGCGGCCCAGCTCGTGGCCTATGTCGTGCCCGCGGCTCCCGGACAGGCGGCCGAGCGTGAGGTGCGGGAGTTCCTGCGCGACCGGCTGCCGGATCATCTGGTGCCGGCGGCGGTGGTGGTCCTGGACGCTCTGCCGCTGACCCGCAACGGCAAGGTGGACCGGCGTGCACTGCCCGCACCGGAATTCTCCGCCGTGCGGGGGACGGACCGGGCTCCTCGCACTCCGCAGGAGGAACTGCTCTGCGCCCTGTTCGCCGACATCCTGCACCTGCACGAGGTGGGGGTCGGCGACAGCTTCTTCGATCTGGGCGGGCACTCGCTGCTGGCAACCCGCCTGGTCTCCCGGATCCGCGCCGTACTGGGTGCCGAGCTCTCGGTCCGGGCCGTCTTCGAGGCACCCACGGTCGCCGGTCTGGCCCGGCGGATCGAGCGCACCTCGGGTGTCGGGCGGCCCGCGCCGACGCCCGTCCCGCGCCCGGACGGGGCCCCCGCGTCGTTCGCCCAGCAGCGGCTGTGGTTCCTGCACCAGCTTGAGGACGTCGGCTCGCTGTACAACCTCCCCATCGCGCTGCGGCTGACAGGCGACGTCGATCCTGACGCGCTGAGCGCGGCGTTCAACGACGTCATCGACCGCCATGAGGCGTTGCGGACGGTGCTGACCGAGGTCGACGGTGCCCCGGTGCAGACCATTCTCGCCCCCGGTCGGGAGGTGCCGCTGCCGGTGGTGGATGTGGTGCCGGGTGCGGTTGGTGGGGCGTTGTCGGGGGTTGCGCGGCGTCCGTTCGATCTGGCGGGTGAGATTCCGGTCCGTGGGGTGTTGCTGCGGGTGTCCGGTGCCGATGCCGATGCCGATTCCGATTCCGATGTCGGGGTTGGTGTGGGTGGTGTGGTGTGGGTGTTGGTGTTGGTGGTGCATCACGTGGCGGGTGATGGCTGGTCGATGCGGCCGTTGTTGCGGGATCTGTCGTGTGCGTATGCGGCGCGGGTGGTGGGGCGGGTGCCGGGGTGGGCTCCGTTGCCGGTGCAGTACGGGGATTACGCGGTGTGGCAGCGGGAGTTGCTGGGTGATCCGGGTGATCCGGGCAGTGCTCTGGCGGCGCAGATCGGTTATTGGCGGGAGGCGTTGGCGGGGTTGCCGGAGCAGGTGGGTGTGCCGGGTGACCGTCCGCGTCCGGCGGTTGCTTCGCGGCGGGGTGCGGGGGTTGCTTTCGAGATTCCGGTGGGGACGCATGTGCGGGTGGTGGAGGCGGCGCGTTCGGGGGGTGCGAGTGTCTTCATGGTGTTGCAGGCGGCTCTGGCGGGTCTGTTGACGCGGTTGGGTGCGGGGTCGGATGTTCCGATCGGGTCGCCGGTGGCGGGTCGTACGGATGAGGCGCTGGATGATCTGGTCGGGTTCTTCGTGAACACGCTGGTGTTGCGTACGGACACGTCGGGGGATCCGACGTTCGCCGAGTTGCTGGAGCGGGTGCGGGAGCGGGCGTTGTCCGCGTACGCGCATCAGGACATTCCGTTCGAACGGCTGGTGGAGGTACTCAGCCCCACCCGGTCGCTGGCGCATCATCCGTTGTTCCAGATCATGCTGGTGCTCCAGAACAACGCGGAGGCCGTCCTCGACCTGCCCGGCATCGACACCACCCGCGAACGGATACCCGGCGAACGGGCCCGCTTCGACCTGACCTTCAGCCTCCGGGAACAGCGCGGCTCCGACGGAGCCCCGCAGGGCATCACCGGCTGGGTCGAATACACCACGGACCTGTACGACGAGGACACCGTCACCACGCTCGTCCGGCGCTGGACGCGATTCCTGGACGAGGCCGCCGCTCTGCCCGGCCGCCGGCTAGGCGCGATCGACCTGCTCACCGCCGAGGAACGGCACGAGATCCTCACCGTGCGCAACGACACCGCGCGCGACCTTCCCGACACCTCCGTCGCCACGCTCTTCGAACAGCAGGCGGCCCGGACGCCGTACGCCGTGGCGGTGGCATCCGGCGGCGAGTCGGTCACCTACGCCGAACTCGACGCACGGGCGAACCGGCTGGCCCGTGCGCTGACCGGGTACGGCGCCGGACCCGAACGCTTCGTCGGTGTCGCGCTGCCGCGCTCGGCCGACCTGATCGTCGCCCTGCTGGCCGTGCTCAAGACAGGGGCGGCCTATGTTCCGTTCGATCCCGACTACCCGGCCGAGCGCATCCGGTTCATGATCGAGAACAGCGGACCCTGCTGCCTGGTCACCACCGCGAACGCCCGCCCACCGGCGGCCGACATCGGCGGCACCCCGGTGTTCCTCCTCGACGAGGAGGGCGACGGGACCGCGATGCCGGACCTCGCGGGCGGCGACCTCGCCCCGCCTGCCGTCACGGCCGACCACGCGGCCTACGTCATTTACACGTCCGGGACCAGCGGCATGCCCAAGGGGGTCGTGGTGTCCCACCGCGGTCTGCCGAACTTCGTACAGACACTCGCGCGACGGGCCCACGTCACCGCGGGCAGCCGGGTGGCACAGCTCGCCTCGCCGAGTTTCGACGCCGCGATCGCGGAGACCTTCCTGGCCCTGCTGTCCGGTGCCTGCCTGGTGCTGCCGGACAGCGGCCTGACCGGTGCCGAGTTGGCCGATCTGCTGGTCGGACACCGGGTCACCCACGTGACCCTGCCGCCGTCCGTGCTGTCCACGCTGGCGCCCGACGACCTGCCGGACCTGGAGTGCGTCGTCCTGTTCGGCGAAGCGGCGCCGCCGGGACTGGTGTCCCGGTGGTCGGTCGGCACCCGGATCCTCAACGGATACGGGCCCACCGAGACCACCGTCGGCGCCACGCTGAGCGGAACCCTCGGTGCCACGGACGGACCCGTGTCGATCGGACGCCCCCTGGACAACACCAGGGTGTACGTCCTCGACAGCCGGCTGCGGCCTGTCGCCCCGGGCGTGGCGGGCGAGATGTACGTCACGAGCCGCGGCCTGGCCAGGGGCTACCTGGGGCGTGCCGCGCTGACCGCGAACCGGTTCGTGGCCTGCCCGTTCGGATCGGCGGGCGAGCGCATGTACCGCACCGGAGACGTCGTACGGTGGCGGCGGGACGGCGACCTGGAGTTCGTCGGCCGCGCGGACGACCAGGTGAAGATCCGCGGGTTCCGGATCGAGCCCGGCGAGGTCGAGGCCGTACTGTCCGGCCACGAGCGGGTCGCCCGGGCCGTCGTCACGGTGCGGGAGGACCGCCCGGGCGACCACCGCCTGGTCGCGTACGTCGTCCCGGCCGTGGCCCAGGACGATCCGGTGCGTGTGCTGCGGGACTTCCTGCGCGAGCGCCTGCCGGACTACCTGGTGCCCGCCGCCGTCGTGGCCGTCACCGAGATGCCCCTCACCCCCAACGGCAAGGTCGACCACGGGGCGCTTCCCGCACCGGACTACGCGGCCATGGCGGGGACGAGCACGGTCGCGCGCACCGGCCCGGAAGAGGTGATGTGCGAGTTGTTCGCCGACGTGCTGGGACTTCCCGCGGTCGGCCCGGACGACAACTTCTTCGAGCTGGGCGGGCACTCCCTGCTGGCGACCCGTCTGGTCTCCCGGATCCGCACGGCGCTGCGCGCCGAGGTCTCGGTCCGGGCGGTCTTCGAGGCACCCACGGTCGCGGCCCTCGTACGACGTGCCACGGCGGCATCGGACGCGACCCGGCCCGCACTGGTGCCCGCGGAGCGGCCGGAGCGCGTGCCGGTCTCCTTCGCCCAGCAGCGTATGTGGTTCATGAACCGCATGGACGGCGAGACCCCCGCCACCGGCGTTCCGATGGTGTTCCGGCTCACCGGAGAACTGGACGAGGACGCGTTGCGTGCGGCCCTGGCCGATGTCGTCGCCCGGCACGAGGCACTGCGGACGGTCTTCACCGAGATCGACGGCACACCGGTGCAGACGATCCTGCCCGCCGGCGTAAACGTGCCGCTGCCCGTGACGGAGGTGACCGAGGCGAGCCTGTCCGACGCGCTGGCCGGCGTCGCCGAACAGGGCTTCGACCTGGCCACCGACCTGCCGCTCAGGGCGGCACTGCTGCGGGTGACCGACTCGGGGACCCGGGTCCTGAGCGTCGTCGTCCACCACGTCGCCCATGACGGCTGGTCCACGCGGCCGCTGCTGCGCGACCTGTCCCGCGCCTATGCTGCGCGGGCCGCCGGGGAACCGCCGGCCTGGGCCCCGCTGCCCGTGCAGTACGCGGACTACGCGCTCTGGCAGCGCGACCTGCTCGGCGCGCTGGACGACCCGCACAGTCCGGTCACCGCGCAACTCGCCTACTGGAAGCGGGCGCTGGCCGAACTGCCCGAGCAGGTCGGGCTGCCCGGCGACCGGCCGCGGCCCGCGTCGGCCTCCTCGCAGGGCGCGGGTAAGGCCTTCGAGATCGGTCCCGAGACGCACGCCGGGTTGCTGCGCACGGCGCGGACCGCGGGCGTCAGCGTGTTCATGGTGCTGCAGGCCACGCTGGCGGGCGTGCTGACCCGGCTGGGCGCGGGCACGGACATCCCGATCGGGGCGCCGGTGGCGGGCCGTACGGACGAGGCCTTGGACGATCTCGTCGGTTTCTTCGTCAACACGCTGGTGCTGCGCACGGACACCTCCGGCGACCCGACCTTCGCCGAACTGCTGGACCGGGTACGCGAGACGGCGTTGTCGGGGTACGCCCACCAGGACGTACCGTTCGAGCGGCTGGTGGACGCCCTCAGCCCTCGCCGCTCGCTGTCGCACCATCCGCTCTTCCAGATCCTGCTGGTGCTCCAGAACGCCGCGGAGGCCACCCCGGAGCTGCCGGGGGTCCGGGTGACCCGGGAAGCGGCGGCGACCGCCAACGACGCACGGTTCGACCTCACCTTCAGCCTTCGGGAACGCCCCGGCGACGGCGACGCGCAGGGGATCAGGGGCTGGGTGGAGTACCGCACCGATCTCTACGACGCCGTCACCGTCGAGTCGCTGCTGGAGCGCTGGGTACGGTTCCTGGACGCGGCGGTCACGGACCCGCGCACCCGTATCGGCGCGATCGACATCCTCGGTGGAGACGAGCGGATCCGCCTGCTGGAGGAGTGGAACGACACCTCGCTCGCCCTACCCGACGTGCCCGCCCCGGGGCTGTTCGAGCGTCAGGTCCGCCGTACGCCGGACGCGGTGGCCGTCGCCTTCGAGGAGGAGACCGTCACCTATGCCGAGCTGAACCTCCGCGCGAACCGGCTGGCCCGCCATCTGGCAGGCCGGGGCGCGGGTCCGGAGCGGTTCGTGGCGCTGGCCGTCCCCCGGTCGGCGGACATGATCGTGGCGCTGCTCGCCGTACTCAAGTCCGGTGCCGCCTATGTGCCGATCGACCCCGACCTGCCCGCGGAGCGGATCCGCCTCATCGCCGAGGAGATCCGTCCGGTCTGCCTGGTGACCGCCGGGGACGCGGTGGCCGGTCTGCCCCAGGTGCCCGTCCTCCGGCTCGACGACCCGGACCTGCGCGCCGCGGTGGCCGCCCTGCCGTCCCACGACCTCGCCGACACCGACCGCACGGCCCCGCTGACCCCGGCCACCGCCGCCTACGTCATCTACACCTCCGGCACCACCGGTCGGCCCAAGGGCGTGGTGGTCACCCATGGAGGTCTGCCCAGCCTCGCCGCCTCGGCCGCGCAGCGGTGCGGGGCCGGGCCGGGCGCCCGGGTGCTCCAGTTCGCCTCACTGAGCTTCGACATCACGGTGTGGGAGATCCTGATGGCCCTGACCTCCGGTGCCCGGCTGGAACTGCCGGACAGCGGGATGGCGGGCGACGAACTGGCCGCGTTCATCGACCGGCGCGGCGTCACCTACGCCACACTGCCGCCGACCGTGCTGGCGACCCTGCCCGAGGACGGCATGCCCAGCCTGGACTGCGTTCTCGTCGGCGGCGAGTCGGTGTCGCCGGGACTGGTCGGACGGTGGGCGGCGGGCCGCACGGTGCTCAACGGCTACGGTCCGACCGAGGCGACCGTCGGAGCCACGATGAGCGCGCCGCTCGCCGAGGACGCCCGGCAGGTTCCCATCGGGACCCCCCTCGCCAACATGCGGGTGTATGTGCTCGACGACCGGCTGCGGCCGGTGCCGCCCGGCGTGGCCGGTGAACTGTATCTCGCGGGCGCCGGCCTGGCCCGCGGATACTTCGGGCGGCCCGCGCAGACCGCGAGCCGGTTCGTGGCCTGCCCGTTCGGCGGCCGGATGTACCGGACGGGCGATGTGGTGCGCTGGTGGCGGGACGGGAACCTGGAGTTCCTCGGCCGCGCCGACGACCAGGTCAAGGTGCGCGGCTTCCGGATCGAGCCGGGCGAGGTCGCGGCGGTGCTGTCCACCCACAAGACCGTGTCGCAGACCGCGGTGGTCCTCCGTGAGGACCGGCCGGGCGACCCCCGGCTCGTCGCGTACGTGGTGCCCGCCGACGCTGCCGCGGGCGCCGACCCCGCCGTGCTGCGGGAGTACCTGCGGGAGCGGCTGCCCGACTACCTGGTACCGGCCGCCGTGGTGGTGCTCGACGGGCTGCCGCTGACCCGCAACGGCAAGGTCGACCAGTCCGCGCTGCCCGCTCCCGACTTCGCCGCCGCGCTCAGTGGCGCGCCACGCACGCCCGAGGAGGAGGTGCTCTGCGGACTCTTCGCCGAGGTGCTGGGGCTGGCGGACGTCGGAGTGGACGACGGCTTCTTCGACCTGGGCGGGCACTCGCTGCTGGCGACCCGTCTGGTCTCCCGGATCCGCGCGGCGCTGGGGGTCGAACTGTCCGTGCGGTCCGTGTTCGAGGAACCGACCGTCGCCGGTCTGGCGCGTCGGCTCAGGCAGGCCTCCGCGACCTCCCGGCCCCCGCTGGGTCCGGTCGCGGGCGCCGACCTGGTGCCGGTGTCCTTCGCGCAACGGCGACTGTGGTTCCTGCACCGGCTCGACGGCCCGAACCCCGTCTACAACATGCCCGTGGTCCTGCGGCTGAGCGGTGCGCTCGACCCCGACGCGCTGCGCACCGCACTCGCGGACGTGGTGGACCGGCACGAGCCGCTGCGCACGATGATCGTGGAAAGGCGGGGGGAGGCCGTACAGCGGATCCTCCCCCCGCGCCGGGCCGTTCCGCTGCCGGTCAGCACGGTCGAGCCGCAGGACGTGCCCGACCTGGTGGCCCGCGCCGCCCGCCACGGCTTCGACCTGTCGGCCGAGGTGCCGCTGCGCGCCCAGTTGCTGCGGACCGCCGACGAGTGGGTGTTCGTCCTGGTCCTGCACCACAGCGCGAGCGACGGCTGGTCGATGGGACCGCTGCTGCGCGACCTGGGGCTGGCCTACACGGCACGGGTGGCCGGCCGGCCACCGGTCTGGCCGACCCTGCCCGTGAGGTACGCCGACTACGCGGTGTGGCAGCGGGAGTTGCTGGGCGACCTGGACGATCCGGGCGGCGCGATCGCGGGCCAGCTCGCGTACTGGCGGGAGACCCTGCGGGAACTGCCCGAACAGGTGGGGCTTCCCGGTGACCGGCCGAGGCCCGCCGTAGCCTCCCACCGCGGCGGCGAGCTGGCGTTCGAGATCGACCCCCAGGTGCACGCCAGGATCGTGGACACCGCGCGGGGCGCGGGCGCCACCGTCTTCATGGTCCTCCAGGCCGCGCTCGCGGCGCTGCTGACGCGGCTGGGCGCCGGCACCGACATCCCGGTCGGCACCCCGGTGGCCGGCCGCACCGACGCGGACCTGGACGAACTGGTCGGCCTGTTCGTCAACACCCTGGTGCTGCGCACCGACACCGGCGGCAACCCGACCTTCGCCGAACTCCTGAGCCGGGTGCGCGAGCGCGCGCTGTCCGCGTACGCGCACCAGGACGTGCCGTTCGAGCACCTCGTCGACGCGCTGAACCCGCACCGGACACTGGCCCACCATCCGCTCTTCCAGATCATGCTGGTGCTTCAGAACAACGCCGGTGCCGGTCTGACGCTGCCCGGCCTGAGGGTGGAGCCGCTTGCCGTCACCGGGCGCACGGCCCGTTTCGACCTCACCTTCAGCCTGCGCGAACTGCGGTCCGCCGACGGCGGCCCCGGCGGGATGTCCGCGCACGTCGAGTACAGCACCGATCTCTACGACCGGGAGACCGTGGAAGCCCTGGGCCGTCGACTGGTCCGGTTGCTCGACGCGGCGACGGCCGAACCCGGCCTGCGCGTCGGCGTGATCGACCTGCTGTCCGCGGAGGAACGCAGTGCCCTGCCGGTGTGGGGGACCGGCGACGCGCAGGCCGCCCGGACGGAGCCCGTCCAGGCACTGTTCGAGCGTCAGGCGGCTCTCACCCCGGACGCCGTCGCCGTCGTCGGGGACGACGAGTCGCTGACCTACCGCGAGGTGAACGTGCGGGCCAACCGGCTCGCACGCCGGCTGATCACGTCGGGAGCCGGTCCCGAGCGCTTCGTCGGCGTGGCGCTCCCGCGGTCGGCGGACCGGATCGTGGCCGTGCTCGCGGTGCTCAAGACGGGCGCGGGCCATCTGCCGGTCGATCCGGACTATCCCGCGGACCGCGTGCGGCTGATGACGCGGGACACCCGGGCGGTTTGCGTCGTCGCCCCCCGCGACACCGTGCTGCGGGAGGCCGTCGACCTGCCGTTCGTCCCCGTGACGGAGGCCGGCGACGGAGGACGGTCCGGTGACGACGTCACCGACACGGAACGGCTCGCCCCGTCACGTCCGGCGCATCCCGCCTACGTGATGTACACCTCCGGATCGACCGGCACCCCCAGGGGCGTCGTCGTCACGCACGCCGATGTGACCGCCCTCGCGCTGGCGTCGTGCTTCCGCACCGGGGCCCATCGGCGGGTGCTGGCGCACTCACCGTCCGTCTTCGACGCGTCGACCTACGAGATGTGGGTCCCGCTGCTCTCCGGCGGATGCGTGGTCCTCACGCAGGGCGACCTCGATCCCGACACCGTGCGGTCGGTGACCGCCCGGCACGGCGTCACCGCGATGTGGCTGACCGCCGGCCTGTTCCAGGCCTTCGCCGAAGAGGCGCCGGAGTGCTTCGCCGCACTGCGGGAGGTCTGGACCGGCGGCGCGGTGGTCCCGGCCTCCGCCGTCCGCCGTGTGCTGGCCGCCTGCCCGGGGCTGGTGGTGGTCGACGGGTACGGCCCGACGGAGACGACCACCTTCGCGACCCGGCATCCGATGACGGGCGAGGTCCCCGACCGGATCCCCGTCGGCACCCCGCTGTCCGGAGTGCGGGCCCACGTCCTCGACGACGGACTCGCGCCGGTGCCCCCCGGCACTCCGGGCGAGTTGTACCTGGCGGGCGCCGGTGTGGCGCGCGGGTACCTGGGACACCCCGGATCGACCGCGGGCCGCTTCGTCGCCTGCCCGTTCGGGGACCCCGGCGAGCGCATGTACCGGACCGGCGACGTCGTGCGCTGGAACGGCGACGGGGTACTCGAATTCCTCGACCGTGCCGACGACCAGGTGAAGATCCGCGGCTTCCGGGTCGAACCGGGCGAGGTCGAGGCGGCTCTGGACGGTCACGACGCGCTCACCTCGGCGACGGTGATCGCGCGGGACGACCGCCTGGTCGCCTACGTGGTGCCCGCCGCCGGGGCCGGTGACGGTCTCGCCGAGGCCGTCACCCGGTTCCTGCGCGAGCGGCTCCCGGACTACCTGGTCCCGGCCGCCGTGGTGGTGCTGGAGGCGCTGCCCCTGACCGCGCACGGCAAGATCGACCGACGCGCGCTGCCCGCCCCGGACTTCGCCGCCGCCTCCGGTCAGGGCGGGGCACCGTGCGGCGCCCGCGAGGAGACACTGTGCGCGGTGTTCGCCGAGGTGCTCGCCCTGCCCGCGGTCGGCGTCGGGGACAACTTCTTCGACCTGGGCGGCGACTCCATCTCCGCACTGCGCCTGGTGACCCGGATCCGGACGGCGGGACTCGTGGTGAGCGTCCGCCAGGTGTTCGAGCACCCGACGGTCGCGGCCCTGGCATCCGCGGCGGCCGAGGTCGCGGGCACGGACGACACCGACGACGCCGTGGGCACCGCCCCGCCGACACCGATCATGCGATGGCTGTTCGAGGGTGGCGGCCCGGCGGTCGACTCGGCCAACCAGGCAATGCTGACGGACTGCCCGGCGGACATCTCCGAGCACGCGTTCCTGGCCGGCCTCCAGGCTGTCCTGGACCAGCACGACGCCCTGCGCATGCGGATCGGCGGGACGGAGCCCCGGACCGTCGAGATCACCGAGCCCGGCTCGGTGCGCGCCGAGACCTGCGTCGAGCGGATCGAGCTGCCCGCGACGGACGGGGCGGCCCGGGACGAGGCGGTGCGGCGCGGGGCCGCGGCGGCGGTGGACAAGCTGGCCCCCCGGGCCGGAGCGATGGTGCGGGCGGTGTGGTTCGGCCGGGGCCGGGTGCTGCTGGTCCTGCACCACCTCGTGGTGGACGGGGTGTCGTGGCGGGTGCTGCTGCCGGACCTGCGCGCCGCCTGGGAAGCCGCGGCCGAGGGCCGCGCCTGGCGGCGGGAGGGACGCGGCACGTCGTGGCTGCGGTGGTCCCGGCTGCTGTCCGAGCAGGCCCTGAGCCCGGAGCGGGTCGCGGAGCTGCCGCGCTGGTCGGCGATCCTGAACCGGCCCGATCCCTGGCCGGTGCGTGCGCTGGACCCCTCGGTTGACGACACCTCGTCGGCGGGGTCGCTGACGGCGTCGCTGCCCCCGGCGGTGACGCGCCCCCTGCTCTCCGAGGTGCCGGCGTTGTTCCACGGCGGCGTGAACGACGTGCTGCTGACGGCGTTCGCGGTGGCGGTGGCCCGGTGGCGGGCGTCGATCGGCGGCACGGGCACGGCCGTGCTGGTCGAGTTGGAGGGACACGGCCGTGAGGCCGACGCGATCGGCACCGGACTGGACGTGTCCGACACCGTGGGCTGGTTCACCAGCATGTACCCGGTACGGCTCGACCCCGGGGCCGTCGACCTCGGCTCGGGAACGGACCTGGACCGCGCGGTCAAGCGGGTGAAGGAACAGCTGCGCGACATCCCGGACAACGGCATCGGCTACGGCCTGCTGCGCCATCTGAACCCGGAGACCGCACCCGTGCTGGCCGAAGCACCTGGTCCGCTCCTCGGCTTCAACTACCTCGGCCGGTTCGCCACCGCCGCGGACGGCGGGGCGGCCCTCTTCCCGGCCGGCGCCCCGAACGCCCCGGCCACACCCCTGCACCACCTGATCGACCTCACCGCGGTCACCCACGACGGACCGGACGGCCCCGAGCTCACGGCCCACTGGTCGTGGGCCGGGAACCTTTTCCCCGCCGGCCGCCCCGCCGAGCTGGCCGAGCTGTGGTTCACCGCCCTGACCGGCCTCGTCGACCACGCCCGTCGTACCGACGCGGGCGGCCTCACCCCGTCGGATCTGATCGTCCCGCTCGACCAGGCACAGATCGACCTGATCGAGAACGTGTGGAAGGACCTGTGATGGCCAAGCCCGCCGACATCCTGCCTCTCTCCCCGCTGCAGCGCGGACTGTGGTTCCACGCCTGGTACGGGTTCGAGTCCGGCGTGGCCGACGGTGACGTGTACGTGATCCAGCAGGTGCTCGAACTGGACGGCGACGTCGCGGAGGAGCGGCTCAGGTCCGCCGCGCACGCCCTGCTGCGCAGACACCCTCACGTCGCGGCGGGCTTCTTCCACGACGGCCTGGACGCCCCGGTGCAGGTGATCCCCTCCGACATCAGGGTGCCGTGGCAGAGCTTCGACCTGTCCGGGCTCCCCGAGCCGGACCGTGCGGACCGGCTGACGGCGATCCTGGACGCGGACTGGCGCCGCCGGTTCGAACCGACGCGTCCGCCCCTGCTGCGGTTCACACTGATCCGCCTGTCGGCCCGTGACGTCCGGCTCGTGGTGACCAACCACCACATCCTGCTCGACGGCTGGTCGGTACCCCTCCTGCTGAAGGAACTGTTCGCCCTCTACCACTCCGACGGGGACACCGCCGCCCTTCCGTACGTCCCGCCGCTGCGCGCCTATCTGGAGTGGCTGCACCGACAGGACCGCGACCTCGCGCGGGAGGCATGGCGTACGGCGCTGGCCGGACTGCCGGGGCCGACCCGGCTGGCGCCCGGACTGCCGACGCGGGACGTCGCGACGGTGCCGGAGGCCGTGCAGATCCGCCTGACCGCGGAGCTGACCGGGCGACTGCTCGCCCGTGCGCGGGAGTGGGGCATCACCCTGAACACGGTCGTCCAGGGGCTCTGGGCGGTCCTGCTCGGCGGCGTCACCGGCAACGACGACGTCGTCTTCGGCACGACGGTGTCCGTACGCCCGCCGGAGCTGCCGGGCAGCGACCGCATGATCGGCCTCATGATCAACACGGTTCCGCTACGGGTGCGGCTGCGCCCCGCGGAGTCCGTCCGCGACCTGCTGATCCGTGTGCAGCGGGAGCAGACGGCCCTTCTGGGCCACCAGCACCTCGACCTCGGCGAGATCCAGCGACTGGCGGGAACGGAAGACCTGTTCGACACCCTGACGGTGTTCGAGAACTTTCCCGTCGATGCCCGGACCGCGGAAGCCGGCCCGGAATTCCGGCTGGCGAGGCGCGGCGGCCGGGGCGGCGACGCCTCGCACTATCCGCTGAGCCTGGTCGTCACGCCCGGCCGGGAACTCACCCTCCGTTTCAGCCACCACCCCGACGTGCTCGGCCGCGCCGCGGTCACCGCCCTGTCCGAACGATTCGTCCGGCTGCTGGAAACGACGGTCCGCACCCCGGAACGACGCCAGGCGGACCTGGACCTGCTCTCCGGCGACGAACGCCACCGGCTGCTGACCGAGGCCGACGACACCGACAGGCCACGCGAGCCCAGGACACTGCCCGCGCTCTTCGAGCGGCACGCCTCCCGCACACCGGACGCGGTCGCGGTGCTCGCCGACGGCGTGGCGGTGAGCTACGGCGAACTGAACGCCCGGGCCAACCGGCTGGCGCGGTACCTGATCACCCAGGGGGCCGGACCGGAGCGGTTCGTCGCGCTGGTCATGCGCAACTCGGTCGGGCTGGTCGAGGCGCAGCTGGCCGTGGCCAAGGCGGGCGCGGCCTTCCTGCCGATCGACCCGGACTACCCCGAGGAGCGGATCCGGTGGACGCTGGCCGACGCCCGGCCGGCCCTGATCCTCGGCCTGGAGGGCGGGCCGGCCGGCATCGGCGGCCCGGTGATCGCCGTCGACGGCGAGGAGGCGGGCCGCGCCCTGCTCGCGTTCTCCGACGCCGACATCACCGACGCCGAGCGGCACGGCACGCTGTCCGCCGCGCACCCCGCCTACATGATCTACACATCCGGCACGACCGGCCGTCCCAAGGGCGTCGTGGTGCCGCACGCGGGAGTGCCGAACCTCGCCGAGGCGATTCGCGCGTCGTGCGCGCTGGGGACGACGAGCCGGGTGTCGCGCCTCGCCTCGCCGAGCTTCGACGCGTCGGTGCTGGAGCTCGCGATGGCCTGGGGAGCGGGGGCGTGCCTCGTCATCCCGGAGCGGAGACTGGCGGGCGACGATCTCGCCGCGTTCCTCACCGACCGGGGCGTGACGCACGCGATGCTGTCGCCGACCGTCCTGGCGACCCTGCCGGCCGGCGGACTGCCCGCGCTGCGGTGCCTCGTCGCCGGCGGCGAGGAGATCTCCACCGGACTGGCCGCCCAGTGGTCGGCGGGACGCGACCTGGTGAACGCCTACGGCCCGACCGAGATCACCGTGTGCGCCACGACGAGCGGCCCGCTGGGCGCGCAGGACGGGCTGGTCCCCATCGGCAGGCCCCTCGACAACACCCGGGTGTACGTCCTGGACGGCTGGCTGCGTCCGGTGCCGCCCGGGACGACGGGGGAGCTGTACGTCGCGGGCGTCGGGGTGGCCCGGGGCTACCGGGACCGCGCGGGGCTGACGGCGGGCAGGTTCGTCGCGTGCCCGTTCGGCGGCCCGGGCGACCGGATGTACCGGACCGGCGACGCGGTCCGGCTGCGGGCCGACGGCGAACTGGAGTTCCTCGGCCGCACCGACGACCAGGTGAAGGTCAGGGGCTTCCGGATCGAGCCCGGCGAGGTGGAGTCCGCCCTGTCGACTCATCCCGCGGTCGCCCACTCCGTCGTGATCGCGCGGCAGGACACACCCGACACGGCGCGTCGCCTGGTCGCCTACGTCGTACCCGCCGTCGGCCACCCCGCCGACGGCCTGCCGGACTCCTCCCGCGCCTGGCTGCGTGACCGGCTGCCGGACCATCTGGTCCCGGCCGCCGTGGTGGTGCTGGACGCGCTGCCCCTGACCCCGCACGGCAAGGTCGACCGGCACGCGCTCCCCGCCCCCGGCGTCCTGGCACGCGAGGCCCGGGGCGGTCCGGCGCGCGGTCCGGCGGAGCAGCTCCTGTGCGAGCTGTTCGCGGCGGTCCTCGGAGTGGCCGAAGCCGGTACCGAGGACGACTTCTTCGACCTCGGCGGCGACTCGATCTCCGTGCTGCGCCTGGTGTCGCGGATGCGGGAGGCGGGCCTGACCGCCACCGCGCGGGACGTCTTCGAACACCCCACGGTCGCGGGACTGGCGAGTGCGGCGGTGCGGGCGGAGGCCCCCGGCCCCCTGCCGGCGGATGACGACGGTGTGGGAGAGGCGACCCCGACGCCGGTCATGAACTGGCTCCTGACCAGCGGCGAGTCCGCTGTCGACTCGATCCACCAGGCGATGCTGCTGGGATGCCGCTCCGGCATCACCGAGCGGGATCTGGTGACGGGCCTTCAGTCGGTGCTCGACCAGCACGACGCGCTGCGGATGCGGCTGACCGGATCCACCGTGCAGATCACCGGCCCGGGTTCGGTCCCGGCGGCGGCCTGCTTCGAGCGGGTCGAGCTGTCCGGCGCGGACGACGACGAGGAGATCGCACGGGCCGGTGCCGCCGCCGTCGGGCGTCTGGATCCCCGCTCCGGGGCCGTGCTGCGGGCCGTCTGGTTCGACCGGGGAACTCGTCCCGGCCGACTGCTGCTGGTGCTGCATCACCTGGTGGTGGACGGGGTGTCCTGGCGGGTGCTGGTGCCGGACCTGCGCGCGGCCTGGGACGTGGCGGCCGAAGGCCGGACCTGGCGGCGTGCCACCCGCGGCACGTCATGGCGGCGCTGGTCCCAGCTGCTGGCCGAGCAGGCGTCCAGCGGGCCGCGGCTCGCGGAACTGCCTCTGTGGACCAAGATCACCGAGACCCCGGACCCGCTCCCGGTCCGGCCCCTCGACCCGGCGGTGGACACCTCGTCCTCGGCGCGGTCGCTGCGGGTGTCGTTGCCCGCGGACGTGGCGGGACCGGTCCTGTCGACGGTGCCGTCGCTGTTCAACGGCGGTGTCAACGACGTGCTGCTGACCGCGTTCGCGGTGGCCGTGGCACGGTGGCGGGAGACGCTCGGCGGGGCCGGCTCGGCGGTCCTGGTCGAACTGGAGGGACACGGCCGGGAGTCCGCCGCGATCGGCCCCGACGTCGACGTGTCCGACACCGTGGGCTGGTTCACCAGCGTGTACCCGGTGCGGCTCGATCCCGGCGACGGAGACCTGCGGCAGGCCGTCAAGCAGGTCAAGGAACAGCTGCGGAGGATCCCGGACAACGGCATCGGGTACGGCATGCTGCGCCACCTCAACCCGGAGACGGCCGGTGTGCTGGCCGACCGGCCCGGTCCGCCGTTCGGCTTCAACTACCTCGGGCGGTTCGCCGCCACCGCCGGGGACGACAGCGAGCGGGGCGCCGACGCCGAACTCTTCCTCATCCCGGTCGCGGGCGGCGCAGAGACCCCATTGCGCCACTTCATCGATCTGAACGCCGTGACCTACGACCGCACGGACGGCCCCGAGCTGTCCGCGCACTGGTCGTGGGCGGGCAACCTCTTCACGGAGGAACAGATCGCCCGCCTCGCCGACACGTGGTTCGCCGTCCTTCGCGAACTCGCCGGCCTCACCGCGGGCGGGCTGACCCCCTCGGACCTGATGGTTCCCGTCCCGCAGCGGATGATCGAGAAGTGGGAGCGCCGCCCGGAGGGTGTCGCCGACGTACTGGCGCTGTCCCCGCTCCAGCAGGGGCTCTGGTTCCACGCGCGCTACGCCTCCGGCTCCACCGACGTGTATCTGGTCCAGCAGGTCCTTGACCTGTCCGGCGACGTCCGGCCGACGGCCCTGCACAGGGCCGCGGAGGTCCTGCTCGCGCGGCATCCGCACCTCGCCGCCGGATTCCACCACGACGGCCTCGCGTCGCCGGTCCAGGTCGTGCCCGCCACGATCGCCCTGCCCTGGCAGGAGACCGACCTGTCCGGGCGGGACGACGACGAGCGTGCGCGTGAGTGGGCCGGGATCCTCGCCGCGGACCGCGCCGTCCCCTTCGATCCGGCGTGTCCGCCGCTGCTGCGCTTCACCCTGGTGCGGACATCGCCCGCCGAGGTCCGTCTCGTGATGACCTATCACCACCTGCTCCTCGACGGCTGGTCGATCGGCCTGCTCGTCCGGGAGCTGCTGACCCTGTACCGGGCGGAGGCGGACGGGCACCCCTGCGCGCTGCCGCGCGTGCCCTCGTACCGGACCTACCTGGAATGGCTCCGGGGGCGGGACCGGGACCTGGCGCGGAAGGCTTGGGAGAAGGCGCTGGACGGAGTCGGCGGTCCGACCGGACTGGCCCACGGGGGTGCGGCGCGGGACCTCGTCGCCGAGCCCGCCCCCCTCCAGGTGGAACTGCCGGTGGAGCTGACCGACCGGCTCTCCGAACTGGCCAGGAGCCGGGGCGTCACCCTCAACTCCGTCGTCCAGTTCGCCTGGGGCGTCCTGCTCGGCCGGATGACCGGCTCCGACGACGCCGTGTTCGGCACGACGGTGTCGCTGCGGCCACCGGAGCTGCCCGGCAGCGAGCACGTGATCGGCCTGCTGATCAACACCGTGCCGGTACGCGTCACGCTCACGCCCGGCGAATCGGTCGCCGCCGCACTCACCGGGTTCCAGCAGGCGCAGAGCGCGCTGCTGGGCCACCAGCACCTGGAGCTGGGCGAGATCCAGCGGGCGACGGGGACGGGCGACCTCTTCGACACCCTCGTGGTGTTCGAGAACTATCCCGTACCGGCCGACGACACAGGAACAGGCACCGGACTCCGTGTCCGGAACGGCGGCGGCCACGGCGGCGACGCCTCCCACTACCCACTGAGCCTGCTCGTGCTCCCCGGACGGCGCCTCACCCTGCGCTTCGGCTACCGCCCGGACGCCTTCGGCCCCGACGCCGTCGACGCGGTCGCCCGGCGCCTCGTCCGCACCCTGAGCGTCGTGGCCACCGATCCGGACCGCCCGCTCGCGGAGGTCGACGTGCTGACCCCGGAGGAGCTGCACCAACTGCTCGTCGAGGACAACGACACCGACCTCGACCGGGCGCCCGCCACGCTGCCCGCCCTGTTCGAGGACCAGGTCGCGCGCACCCCGGACGCGCCGGCGGTGATGTGCGACGGCGACTCGGTGACGTACGCCGAACTGAACGCCAGGGCCAACCGCCTCGCCCGGTACCTGATCGACCGCGGAGCCGGCCCGGAACGGCTCGTGGCCCTGCTGCTTCCCCGCTCGGTCGAGCTGGTCGTGGCACTGCTCGGGATCCTCAAAGCGGGCGCCGGCTACCTGCCGATCGCCGCGGACCTCCCGGCCGAGCGCGTGCGGCTGATGCTCGCCGACGCCGAGCCGGTCTGCGTGGTGACCGGCCCGCCGCGGGACCTCGGGCCGACCGGCATCGCGCTGGACCTCCCGGAACTGGCCGGCGTCCTGGCCGGGTACTCGTCCGCGAACGTGCTCGACACCGAACGCCGGGCTCGCCTGGACGTCCGGAATCCGGCCTACGTCATCTACACCTCTGGGACCACCGGCCGCCCCAAGGGAGTCGTCGTCCCGCACGCCGGGGTGGCCAACCGGCTCGCCTGGATGCGGGATCGGTACGGGTTCTCGGCAGGCGACCGGGTGCTGCAGAAGACGCCGTACGATTTCGACGTCTCCGTCTGGGAGTTCTTCTGCACCCTGTCCGCCGGGGCCACGCTGGTACTGGCCGGGCCCGACGAGCACCGGGATCCCGTCGCCATCGCGGAGGCGATCCGGCGTGACCGCGTGACCGTGGCGCATTTCGTCCCGTCCATGCTGCGCTCGTTCCTGGAACGGGGCGGCGCCGGTGCCGGTGCCGGTCTGCGCCAGGTGTTCTGCAGCGGAGAGGCGCTGCCCGGCCGACTCCAGGCCGACTTCTTCGCCCGTGTTCCGGCACCGCTGCACAACCTGTACGGCCCGACCGAGGCGTCGATCGACGTGACGGCACGGGAGTGCCTCCCCTCGGACGGCGCCCGGACGCCGCCCATCGGGAAGCCGATCGACAACATGCGGGTGTACGTGCTGGACGGCCGGCTTAGGCCGGTACCGCAAGGCGTCCCGGGCGAGCTGTATCTGGCCGGTGTCGGCCTCGCGCGGGGCTACCTCGGCAGTCCGGCGCTGACCGCGGGCCGGTTCGTGGCATGTCCCTTCGGCGGCCGGATGTACCGGACCGGTGACCTCGTGCGCCGTCGTCCCGACGGCGACCTGGAATTCCTCGGCCGTACGGACGACCAGGTCAAGATCCGTGGCTTCCGGGTCGAACCCGGCGAGGTGGAGACCGTCCTGGCCGGGCACGACCTGGTGGCGCAGGCGGTCGTGACCGCCGGGGAGGACCAGCTCGGTGAACGGCGGTTGATCGCCTACGCGATACCCGTGCCCGACTCCGGGCTGACCCCCGACTCGGCGCCGGCCCTGCTGCGGGACTTCCTGCGCGACCGGCTGCCTGATCACCTCGTGCCGGCCACCGTGGTGGTACTGGACACGGTGCCGCTGTCGCCGAACGGCAAGGTCGACCGCCGTGCGCTGCCGGTGCCCGACTTCGCGGGGGCCGCAGGCAGCGGGACACCCCGGGGGCCGGTGGAGGAGCTGCTGTGCGGCCTGTTCGCGGAGGTACTCGGCCTGCCGCGGGTGGGGGTGGACGACGATTTCTTCGCCCTCGGCGGCCACTCGCTGCTGGCCGCGCGCCTGGCGGCGCGCGTCCGCGAGGCCACCGGCGTCACCCTGTCCGTGCGCCAGGTGTTCGAGGCACCCACCGTCGCCCTGATGGCCGAGCACACGGAGTCCGGCAGCACCCCCGAGACCGACTTCGACGTGCTGCTGCCGCTGCGCCGCGGAGGCACCCGCCCGCCACTGTTCTGCGTCCACCCCGTCATGGGCCTGAGCTGGGTCTACTCCCGGCTGCTCGCGCACCTCGACCCCGAACTCCCCGTCTTCGGGCTGCAGGCGCGTGCGATCACGGAGGCGGACCGGGCTCCGGCCTCCATCGAGGAGATGGCCGACGACTACGTCGAGGCCCTCCGACGGGTGCAGCCCACCGGGCCGTACTCCCTGCTCGGGTGGTCGTTCGGCGGAGTGGTCTGCCACGCCATGGCCGCGCGACTGCAGGAGCTGGGGGAGCGGGTCGACCTGCTGGTGATGCTCGACTCACGCGTGCCCTCGGGTTCGCTGCCCGACCCGGGGCACGACGAGGACAGCCTGCTGGCGGAGCAGATGCGGCGGGCCGGCCTCGACGAGGACGCGCTCAACCGCTACCTGGCGGGTCTCGAACCAGCCGTACGGGACCGCATGCTGCGCCGGGAACGGGGCATCGCCCGCGCCGCGGTCCACAACAACGCGGTGCTACGGACGTTCGTGCCGGGCCGGATCGAGGGCGACGTCCTGTTCTTCACGGCGGGTGAGGGAACCGCCGTCGCCGAGTCCTGGCAGAAACACGTGACGGGGAGGGTGCTCAACCACAACATCCCCTGCGCGCACCGGGACATGCTCACCCCGCAACCGGTCGCGCGGCTCGCGGAGCTCATCACCCGTCACATCGGAGGAAGCTGACCCCGGAAGGAACGACACCCGATGACAACCCTGCGATTCCGCCCCTGGCCCCTCGCGGCCGACCGCACGCCCACCTCCTACGGCGACCTGATCAACATCTACTTCGAGGGTGCCTGCCGGCATCTCGGCCTCTCCACCGCGGACATGGTGCCGCAGGTGAGAGCCCTGACCTCGGTGCTCGGCGACTGGGCGGCCGCGCCCCTGTCGCACTTCGAGAACTACACCTCGTGGGTGGCGAACAACGGTGCGCCGCTGGAGTTCTCCTTCGCCCACTCGGCATCGGGGGTCGCCGGGGTCCGGGTGCTGCTGGAGGCACTGCGGGAACCGGTGACACCGCGGTCGCGGCAGCGGGAGGGGCACGCGTTCACGCTGCGGCTGGCCGAGGAGTTCGGCGTACACCTGGGCCGCTACCGGGAGATCGAGGACCTCTTCCGGTGCGAGGACGAACCCCGCGGCCCGTTCTCCTCGATGCATGCCGCGGAACTCTCGCCCAAGGGGGAGCCACCGCTGTTCAAGTTATATCTGAATCCCGGCGTCACAGGTGCCTCGCCGGCGGCCGTGACCGCCGAGGTGCTGCGCCGTCTGGGCCTGGCGGAGCAGTGGGAGGCGGTCGTCAACCACTTCAGGGGCGGTGACCTCGACGCTCCCGAGCACGAGGTCGCCCTCGTCGGGCTGGACCTGTCCGAGTCCCCGGACGCGCGGGTCAAGGTCTACCTGCGGCACACGGGCGTCGACGCCGAGGGCGTCGACCGGGCCGGCGCCGTCGCGGCGGACCACCGGGAAGGAGTGTTCACCGAGGTGATCGGCGCGATCGCCGGCGATGTCTCGGTGCAGCGCTGGAAGAAGGCGCCCATGACCTGCCTGGCCTTCCAGCCGGGGCGCTCCGTACCGGCGTCGGTGACTCTGTACTGTCCGCTGGAACCGAACATCGTCAACGACGAGGTCTCCGCGGAACGCGTCTCCCTGATCATGGACATGGCCGGTGCGGATCCCGCGCTGTACCGGGCCACCGTAGCCGCGATCTGCGGCCCGGAGCCGCGCGGTCTGCGCAGGCTGAGCTGGGTCGCCTACAAGAACCCCGCCGCCCCCGTGTGCACCGTGTACGCCGGCCTCGACAGTCCGGGCCGCGAGGCGTGAAGTCCGGGCCGGGCACGGCCGGCTGTGTCGGCACGGGGTGACCGGCGAGACCGCCGCGGCCCCCGCCGGGGCCGGTGTGTGTTCGGCCGGTCGCGGAGGGACGGCCCGACGCCGCCGGTGAGCGTGTGCCCGGTGTCCCGGCCGGGCCGCGACAGGGGACGGCGCCCGAATCGCACACCATCCGTTCCCCTCCGTCCCCTCGGAGGACGAGTCCGCGAGGGCATGGCCCCGGCTGCCCGAGGTGCCTCACAGGCAGACCGGGTGCCGTACGGGAAGTCCGAGCCGACCGGGTGATCGTCCTCGCTCCCCGGGCGGCCGGTACGCCACAGACGACCTCCATCGCCGCAGAAACAGATGCACGACGAAACGGGAGACACAGTGCCGGCACAAAGGGCATCATCGTTCGCTTTAAATGTATTGGACATGTCGCGCGAACCCGAGGGCGGGGCGACGACGCGCATTCTGCTCGTCGGTGACCAACCGCTCTTCCGGGACGGGGTGCGCCTCGCGTTACAGGGCGCCGACGGCCTCAGCGTGGTCGCCGAGGCGTCCAGCGGGGCCGAGGTCCTCGACCTGTTGTTCCGGCGGAGCGTCAAGCCCGACGTCGTCCTCGTCGACCTTCAGATGGCCGACCGCGCGGGAGTCGACATCACGCGAACGATCCTCGAACGCTCCGCAGGCGGCCCGTCCCCCGAACCGCCCCACGTCGTCGCGATCAGCGCCTCGCCGGACGACGACCTGGTCGTGGCGGTACTGCGGGCCGGAGCGCGCGGCTATCTGCTCAAGGGCGTGGACGCGCAGGAACTGGTTCGCGCGATCCGCATCGCCGCGGACGGCGGCGCGGTCTTCAGCCCGCCGGTGGCCGAGCGCCTGGGTGCGTTCTTCTCCGCCGTACACGGAATCCCCGCCCAGGCCGCCTTCCCCGAACTGACCAACCGGGAACGGGAGATACTCGCGCTGATCGCACGGGGCATGGACAACCGGCTCATCGCCAGCACCCTCGTGCTGTCGCACAAGACCGTGCGCAACCACATCACCAGTCTCTTCGCCAAACTGAGGGTCACCGACCGTGTGGCGGCAGCCGTCCGGGCGCGGGACGCCGGTCTGGGGTGAGGGCCGGGCCTTCCGCGGTGACCAGCCCCGACTCGTAGGCGGCGATGACGAGTTGGGCCCGGTCGCGCGCGTCCAGCTTGGCGAGGAGCCGGCCCACATGGGACTTCACGGTGGCCAGGGTCACGCACATCCGACCGGCGATCTCGGTGTTGGACAGACCGCGGGCGATCAGCAGGAGCACCTCCCGCTCGCGTTCGGTCGCGGCCACCAGATCGGGTGTGTGCATCCTCGGCGGTTCGGGGCGGGCGGCGAACTCCGCGATCAGACGGCGCGTCACCGAGGGCGCCAGCAGCGCCTCGCCGTCCGCCACCACGCGGACGGCCCGCAGCAGGTCGTCCGGCTGGGTGTCCTTCAGCAGGAACCCGCTGGCCCCGGCCCGCAGTGCCGTGTACACGTACTCGTCGAGGTCGAACATGGTCAGGATGAGGATCCGGGTATCGGCGCACTCGGGGGATTCCCGGATGAGGCGGGTCGCCTCGATGCCGTCCATCCGCGGCATACGCACATCCATGAGCAGGACGTCGGGGCGTTCGCGCCGGGCGACCTCCACCGCCTCCGTCCCGGTCCCCGCCTCACCGACCACCCGGAGTCCGGGCTCGCTGTCCACCAGGACCCGGAAACTGCCGCGCAGCAGCGCTTGGTCGTCCGCCACCACGACGCGGACATCGCCTTCTTCGCTCACAGCACTCCTCCGGCAACGCCATGGACACGCTCGAAGGGGATACGGGCCGCCACCCTGAACCCTCCCTCCGGCATCGGGCCGGAGAAGAACCTGCCGCCGTACACCTCCACGCGCTCCCGCATCCCCACCAGGCCCTGTCCGCCCGGACGGGTCCGTACGGCGGCGCCCGGCCCCCCGTCGTCGGTCACCTCGACGCTCACCGCGTCCTCGACCGCCTCGACCGTGACCCTGCACCGGGCGGACCCCGCGTGCTTGACGACGTTGGTCAGCGCCTCCTGCACGATCCGGAAGACCGAGAGCCCCACCCCCTCCGGCACCCGGTCCGCGTGGATGACGCGCAACTCCACCTCCACACCCGCGGTACGCGCCCGCTCGGCCAGTTCCGGCAGGGCCTCCACCCCCGGCGCCGGGGCGGTCTCGGCGACCACCGGGGCACCGCCGGACGTCCCCGACCGCAGCACGCCGAGCAGGGCCCGCACATCGTCCAGCGCGCCACGGCTGATCGACTCGATGACCCGCAGCGCGTCCTGCGCCTCCTGCGGCCTGGACGGCGCCACATGGTTGGCGATCGACGCCTTGACCGCGATCAGGCCCATGCTGTGCGACACGATGTCGTGCACCTCCCGCGCGATGTGCAGCCGTTCCTCGGCCACCGCCCGCTGCGCCGACTGCTCGGCGAGCACGGCCGCGTACGCCCGCCGCTCGGCGACCGCCCGGCCGACCACCCACGCGGCGCCCATCGTCGCCCAGCCGAACAGGACGAGGCCCGGCCCGTTCATCCACCAGTAGGGGGCGGTGGTCAGGGGCCGGGCGAAGACACCGGCGAGGCCCAGCAGCCCCACCGACGCGGTGAAGGTACGCAACCCACCACGGCTCGCGAGCGCGACCGTGTACAGGGCGCAGGCACTCGCGACGAACGGGTCCCGTACGGCGTCGAGGAGGATCGACGCCGTGGTCATCACGAGCACCACGCCCAGGACGGGGACCGGCCACAGCCGCCGGACCGCGACGGGCAGTGCGGTCGCGGCGATGAGCACGCACTCCGCGCCTGCCGACAGCACGGCACCCGACGCCGCGGACCGGTTCCCGACTACCGTCGTCCCCACCAGGAGCGCGGTGTACGTCCCCGCCGCCACGCAGTCGAGAGCCACCAGCGAGCCGCGGCCGAGGCTTCGGGTGAACAGGGGGAGTGGGGAGCGCGATGGCACTCCCCGACCGTACTCGACCGCCGCACGGCCCCGCCTCAGACCTGGGGAGGTCATACCCAGGTCTGAGGCCGACCGGCGCACGCCCCGTCCGTGCGCCCCTGGGCCGACACCGGAGTTCACCCCCCGGCCCGATGCCGCGAAGGGGTGCCCTGCGGAAGCGTGGGAGGCGTGATCCACGCGAGAGAAGTGACAAAGCGCTTCGGACGGGCCACGGTCGTCGACGGTCTCTCCTTCGAGGTGCGCCCCGGCCAGGTGACGGGCTTCCTGGGCCCCAACGGGGCGGGCAAGTCCACCACCATGCGGATGGCGCTGGGCCTTGACCGGCCCACCACCGGTGAGATCCTCGTCGACGGCCGACCCTGCCGTCGGCTGAAGGAGCCGCTCCGGACGATCGGCGCACTGCTGGATGCCAAAGCCTTCCACGGCGGACGCACCGCCCGCGGCCACCTGAGGTACCTGGCCCAGAGCAATCGCATCCCCGAGTCACGGGTGAGCGAAGTGCTGCGGCTCACCGGCCTCGAAGGGGTGGCCGACCAACGCGCCGGCACCTTCTCCCTGGGGATGGGACAACGGCTCGGCATCGCCGCCGCACTGCTGGGAGACCCCGCGATCGTGCTGCTCGACGAACCGGTCAACGGCCTGGACCCGGAGGGTGTCCGGTGGATCCGCGACCTGATGAAGAAACTGGCGGCCGAAGGACGCACCGTGTTCGTCTCCAGCCATCTCATGAGCGAGATGGCCCTCACGGCCGAACACCTGATCGTCATCGGCCGCGGGCGGCTGCTCGCGGACACGTCGGTGACCCGGTTCATCGAGGCCAACTCACGCAGTTTCGTACGGATCAGGACACCCGAGCCCGAACGGATGCGGGAGACCCTGTCGCGTGCGGGCATCCCGGTACTGACCGGCCCGGACGGAGCGCTGGAAGCGGTCGGGGCGCAGGCCGCGGTCATCGGTGAACTGATCTCGGCCCACAGGCTCACCGTGCACGAGGTCAGCACCCAGTCGGCCTCGCTGGAGGACGCGTTCATGGAATTCACCGCCGGCGCCGTCGAATACCGCGCCTCCGACCAGGTCCCGGTCCGGCGACAGGGAACGGAGGGCGGCGCATGAGTCCGGCCATGTCCGGTGCGGTGCTGCGTTCGGAGTGGACGAAGGCCCGCACGGTCCGGTCGACGCCCTGGCTGCTGCTGGCGACATTCGTCGTCACCGTCGGCTCCAACGTGGCGTTCGCCTTCGCCGTCCGCGGCAGTTTCGACCGGATGCCCCCGCAGGAGCAGCGGAACTTCGACCCGGTCTACTCGGGCTTCACCGGACTGGGTTTCGGTCAGATCATCCTGCTCGCCTTCGGCGTACTGCTGGTCACCGGTGAGTACACCTCGGGCACGATCCGTGCCTCGCTGGCCGCGGTGCCGCAACGCGGTGTCCTCTACCTCGCCAAGTGGCTGTCGGGCACGTTGGCGGCCTTCGCGGTCTCGGCGGTCACGGTGTTCCCCAGCTTCTTCCTGGCCCAGTCGGCACTCGGTCCGCACGGCACCACGATCACGGACGACGGGGTGCTGCGCGCGACGGTCGGGGGCTGCCTCTACATGACGCTGGTCTGTTCGTTCGCCATGGGCGTCGCGGCGATACTGCGCAGTTCGGTCTCGTCGCTGATCATCATGATCCCGCTCTTCTTCTTCATCTCCCCGATGCTCAACAACGTCTCGGCGCTGCAGCCCGTGGCGCAGTTCCTGCCCGACCAGGCCGGCACCCGCATGATCGAGGTCGTGCCCGACGGCGAGTCGGTCCTGGGCCCCGGCACCGGCCTCCTGGTGCTGCTCGCCTGGAACGCGGCGACGCTCCTGGGCGGCTATCTCGTGCTCCGGCAGCGTGACGCGTGACCCCTGTTCTGGGGCCGGAATGGGCTCCCGGTCCCATGAACCCAGGACCCTGGGAAACCTAGTGTGAAGCCGTCCAAGAGATCAAGGGACGCCCGCCACCGCGGGTCTCCCTCCCTCATTCCTTACCCGAGGACGGTGGCTTCACATGGAGCAGCAGGACATCCAGGACACCTACGAGATCCCCACCCTGGTCGAGGTCGGTGAGTTCTCCGAGCTCACGCTGGGTCTTCCCTTCGGCGGCAACACGGACCTGTTCAGCGCCAGCACCCCGATCTGGGGCTGATCCAACGGCCGCGGAGACCTTCGGGTCTTCGCGGCCTCCGCGTTCGCACCACCGGTCGTGACAGTCACAACGGGGAAGGCGACATGGGCTTTGTAGTCCTGGAGGACACCGAGGACGGCGCCGCGCTCGCCGACCGCGTGCTGGACCATGTGGGTTCCCGGATCATCACGTACGACTCGGGACGCCCCTGGCTGATCGGCAGTTGGCCGGAGAGCGACATGACGCTCGTCGAGGTCGGCCCCCGCCGGATCGCAATCGTCGGACGCTCCCGCGTCGACACGGACGTCGCGCGTCGCGCCCTGGCCCGCGCGACCTCGTTGCGCGACCTGGACGTGCTCGTCCGGACGCTGCCGGGCAGTTTCCACTTCCTCGCCGTACTCGACGGGCGGGTCCGCGCCCAGGGTTCGCTCTCCACGGCGCGGCAGATCTCGTATGCCAGGATCGGCGGCCAGGTCGTGGCATCCGACCGTTCCCGGTCCCTCGCGGAACTCTCCGACGCGGAGGTCGACCAGGACACCCTGGCGCTGCGGCTGCTGACGCCCGCGGCGCCCTGGCCCCTGTGGAACAGGTCCGTGTGGTCCGGTGTCGAGCAACTGCCGTTCGGCTCCTGGCTGGACATGGGCCCGGAGGGCGGCCGGCCGATCCGCTGGTGGGAACCGCCACCGTCCGACAAGCCGCTCGCCGAAGCCGCGCGCTCCGTACGGCAGGCGCTGGCCGACTCCGTCGCCGCCCGCATCGGGGACGAGGGCGTGATCAGCGCCGACCTGTCCGGCGGAATGGACTCCACCAGTCTCTGCTTCCTCGCCGCCGAGGCCGGCGGGGATCTGCTCACCCATCACTGGGAACCGCTGGACGGCGGCAACGACGACGGGGTCTGGGCCGAGCGGGCCGCCCGGCAACTGCCCGACGCCCGACACCTCTCCACGCCTCGGGGCGCCCCCTGGTTCACGGCCACGACCGACCTGGACGTGTCAGCCCTCGGCCGGGCGGACGCACCACTCACCTGGTTCCGCAACCACGCCCACATGGCCTCGCTGGCACGGAGGATGGCGGCCGAGGGTTCCACGACACACCTCCTGGGCGTGGGCGGCGACGAGCTGTTCAGCACGTTGCCGACGCAGCTGTGGGCGCTCTTCCACCGCCATCCGCTGACCAGCCTTCCCCTGCTGCACCGCATCCGGGTCGGCAACCGCTGGCCTCTGCTGCCGATGGTGCGCGGACTCGCCGACCGGTCCGCCTTCCCGCAGTGGCTGGCCTCGGCGGCCCGTTCGATCGGCGGCCCACCGGTCCGGTCGTCCGGGCCACCGCTCTCCTGGAACGCGGACGTACACCTGCCGCCCTGGGCGACCGAGGACGCGGTCGGCACCGTACGCCGACTGCTGCGGGAGGCCGCCGCTTCCCATCCGCCGCCCCTCGATCCCGCCCGGGATCGCCACCAGTTGCTCGACAGCGTGGCCCTGACCGGCAGTGCTCTGCGGGAGCTGAACTCGCTGCCGTCCGGGAGCGGGGTCGGCTGGGAAGCACCGTTCCTGGACGACCGGGTCGTGGAGGCCGCGCTCGGCGTCCGGATCGAGGACCGGGTCCTGCGCGGACGCTACAAGCCCCTCCTCGCCACGGCCATGCGCGGTGTGGTTCCCTCCGACGTCCTGGAGCGCCGCAGCAAGGGCGAGTTCAGCGCGGAGGTCTACGACGGGCTGCGGCAGAACCGGGGCAGGCTGCTCGAATTCTGCGAGGACTCCCGTCTCGCCCGCGGCGGCCTGGTCGACCCCGCGGTGCTGCGCACACGGCTGCTCACCCCCGGCCCCCTGGCACGACAGCTCGGCATCTTCGAGCCCACCCTCGCCGTGGAGGGGTGGCTCCGCGCCCTCGACGCCCACCGGGCCCAGCACCCACTCCCCGCAGGAGAATCGCAGTGACCCTATCCCTGCCGCCCGACGTCTCCACCGCCGAAACCGAGGACGGGCTGGTCCTGCTCGATCAGCGCAACGGCCGCTACTGGCAGCTCAACCGGACCGGCGCGGCCACGCTGCGGCTGCTGCTGGAGGGACTGTCGCCCGAGCAGGCCGCCGCCCGCCTCGCGAACAGCGCTCCCCTGACCGCCGACGTCGCCCTGGCCGATGTCCGGACCCTGGTCGGCGCTCTGAGGTCGGCACATCTGGTGGTGACCCCATGAGCATGTCGGTCGCCTCCGGGGACTCCACCCAACTGACCTGGCACCGTCACCTCACCGCACGCGCCGCCGCGGGCACGGCCCGCCTGCTGATCAGACTGCCGCCGCGCCGACTCCGCAGGTTCCTGGAGGTGACGGGGGCGGGTACCCGCCCCGCCACGGAGGAACAGGCGCTGGCGGCACGGGCGGCGGTGGTCACGGTCAGCTCCCGCTGCGCGGGGCAGGGCTGCCTCCAGCGCTCGGTGGCCACGGTGCTGCTGTGCCAGTTGCGCGGGGTGCGGCCCGACTGGTGCACGGGGGTGCGCACCCAGCCGTTCATCGCGCACGCCTGGGTGGAAGTGGGCGGAAAGCCGGTGGGCGAGAGCGACGACGTCCGGCTCTACCACACGCTGATGAGTGTGCGACGTCCCGTACGAGGGCTTCCCCGGTGACGCCCTCCGACAACGGGGCCGTCATCAGGACCGAGGGCCTGCGCAAGGCGTACGGTGACATCGAGGCCGTGGCGGGTCTCGACCTCGCCGTTCCGGCCGGGGAGATCTTCGGATTCCTGGGCCCCAACGGAGCGGGCAAGAGCACCACGATCAGCATGCTGTGCACCCTGTCGCGGCCGACCTCGGGCCGGGCCGAGGTGGCCGGGCACGACATCGTCCGGGAACCCGCCGCAGTGCGGCGCAGTATCGGTCTGGTGTTCCAGGAGACCACCCTCGACCGGGAGCTGACCGTCGAGGAGAACCTGAGGTTCCAGGCGGACCTCTTCGATATGCCGCGCCGCACGGCCCGGGACAGGATCGGGCACCTGCTCGAACTGGTGGATCTGGCCGACCGCAGGAATGCCGTGGTGCGCACGCTTTCCGGAGGCATGCAGCGGCGCCTGGAGATCGCCCGGGGCCTGCTGCACTCCCCGCGGGTGCTGTTCCTGGACGAGCCGACCACCGGTCTCGACCCGCAGACCCGCGGAGCGATCTGGGAGTACCTGCTCCGGCTGCCCCGCGAGGACGGCGTCACCATCTTCCTGACCACCCATCACCTCGCGGAGGCCGAGCACTGCGGCCGGCTGGCCATCATGGACAACGGAAAACTCCTGGTGGAGGACACCCCCGCGCTCCTCAAAGCGGTGATCGCCTCCGACCTGGTCGAGATCCGAACCGGCGACGACACGGCCGCGGCGGAGGCGATCCGTACCCGCTTCGGCCTCGACGCCACGGCGAGCGCGGCCGGTCTGCGGTTCAGAGTGGCGGACGGTGCCGCGTTCGTCCCGCGGCTGTGCTCCGGACTGACGGTGCCGATCCACTCGGTGACGGTCACTCCGCCGACTCTGGACGACGTTTTCCTGCACTACACCGGGCGCCCCATCCGGGACACCGGCGGCCTCGGCCCCACTCTCACGGCCGGCCCCAGGAGGTAGTCAGCCCATGACTCGTGCCGATGCGCTGCCCGACCTGACCCAGCGGCCCGCGGTAGCGGTGCCGGCACCGCCCCGACGTGCCGCCGTGGTCAGGGACCTGCGCACCCTTCGTGTGCTGTGGCGCCGGGAGATGCTCCGGTTCGTACGCAACCGCGTACGGATCGCCACCAGCCTCGTCATGCCACTGCTGTTCCTGCTGATCCTGGGCTCGGGTCTGAACTCCGCGCTCGACCAGCCCGGCGCGGGTCCGAGTGCCGGACCGGGCTCCGGCGACTTCCGGACGTATCTCTTTCCCGGTGTGCTGCTGATGGTGGTGCAGGGGCCGGCGATGACCGTGGGCGCGCTCATCGTGTGGGACCGGCAGGCGGGCTTCCTGCGCCAGATGCTCGTGGCCCCGGTACGACGGGAGGCGCTGCTCGGCGGGATATGCCTGGGCGGCGCGACGTCGGGCGCCGCCTATGCGGTGCCGATGCTCCTGATGGCGGGTGTGGTGGGCGTTCCGTACGGATTCCACCTCCTTCTCGCGCTGGCGGTCCTGGTCCTGGTCGCGTTCTCCTTCACCGTGCTGGGCGTCCTCGGAGCCGTCTGCATCAAGAAGCCGGAGACGTTCGACATCGTGATGGGCCTGTGCGCGATGCCGCTGCTGTTCCTGTCGGGCGCGCTGTTCCCCGTCCACCAACTGCCCGGGTGGCTGAACGCCGCGGTCCTGGTGAACCCCCTCACCTACGGAGTGGACGCGTTGCGGCGGGTCATCCCCGGGGGTACGGCATGGGCCGGCGAGGACGCGGGGCCCCAGTGGTGGGGATGGACACCGCCGGTGCTCCTGGAACTGGCACTCCTCGCGCTGCTCGCCGTGGGAGCGCTGACCGTGGCGGCGCGCCGCTTCTCGCGCACCGACTGACCCGCCCGTACCGGCACGCGTACAACCGGCGGGACCGCTTCACCGACGTCTGGGGGAGATCATGCAGGTCCGCGTTCTCGGTCCGGTGCGCATCTGCGCCGGGGGCGACGAGACGGCACTCGAAGGAACCAAACCGCGGGCGCTGCTGGCCACGCTGGTGCTGGGACGCGGCTCGGTCGTGCCCGACAGCCGGCTGATCGCGCTGCTGTGGGGCGACGACGCCCCGGCGACGGTGACCGCGCAGCTGTGCACCTACGTGTCCCGGCTGCGCAGGCGGCTCGGCCCCGGGATCCAGTTGGTGCGCCGGCGCCCCGGCTATGTGCTGCACACCGGGCAGAGCCCCGTCGACCTGTACGAGTTCGAACGGCTGGCCGGGCTCGGGCAGGACGCCTTCCGGGCGGGGCGGTACGGGCCCGCCGCCGAGCGGTTGCGCTCGGCCCTCGCCGTGTGGAGCGGGCCGGCGCTCGCCGACGTCACCACGTTCCTGCGCGAAGCCGCCGAGCCCGGGCTGAACGAGGCGCGGATGGCGGCCTTGGAGTGCCGCATCGACGCGGACCTGGCACTGGGGGAGCACGCGGGGGTCGTGTCGGAACTGACCGATCTGGTGGCCCGCTACCCGTTGCGGGAACGGTTCCGTGCCCAGCTGATGACCGCGTTGTACCGCAGCGAGCGACAGGGCGACGCGCTGGCCGTCTTCCACAGTGCCCGCCGTCTTCTCGACGAGGAGCTCGGGGTCTCGCCCGGCCGCTCGCTCATGCTCACGCACCAGGCGGTGCTCAGCGGCGAACTCGCCTTCAGGGACGCGGCATCACCTCTCGCACTCCACCCGGTCACGGCAGCGGGTCGCTGACCCCGGGCCCCCGACGTGTGCGCCGGGTGTCCCGGGCCGGGCGGGTCCGCGGAAGTCCGCCGGGCCGGCCGTGAGCGCTTCGACGGCCTCGCGCGCCGTGCCCGAGGCGGACCCGGGCACCCGCTCTACCGAGGGTAGGGGAACGACTGGAACTCCGCGTCGAGCTGGGCGGGGCTGCGCGGCAACCAGGTGGCCGCCAGCCCTGCCACGGTGGCCTTCGGCAGCTCGGGGTTGACCGTGCGCAGGTTCGGCTTCGCCACCGTCTGGACGGCCCAGGCGAGGGCGTTGTACCTGGCGATCGACCGCCAGCGCCGAGCGTCGACGTCCAGCAGCATCATGGCGCGCATATAGGCGTGCCAGACGTGATAGCCCCGGGGCGGGTTGCCGTTCATCGAGTGCACCTCGGACCTGACGTCCGCCCTGCGCGGGTCGAAGAGGACGCCCTGGCCGAAGTCGACGAACGCCGAGGCGAGCCCCGGCCCCCACTTTCGGTAGTACGTGTCGAAGACACCGAGCTGCGCCCGGGACAGGACTGCGAACGCCTCCCTGGCGGGGGCGACGAACTCGGCGTAGTTGTGCGGGTATTCCGGAGCCGCGCTGAGTTCCTGCCACGTCACCAGCGCCCTGCGCTCCAGGTCTCCGCCGAAGAGTTCACCGAGGGCGATGTACGCGTCGGTGAGTTCTCGGTCGGACTTGTACATGGTGACCTCGTCGAACTGGTACCAGAGTTCGTTGGCACGCCGGCTTCCGTACATGCCCGGAACATCCGGGAACTCCGTCACGATCCTTCGCTCCGCGGCTGCCGCGGATGTCGCAACCGTCATTCCCGAGACGGAGAGCCCTGCGGCGGCGGCCACACCCAAGGACGATCGGAGTGCGGTCCTGCGACTGATCGGCTTTGGAGACATACGAGTTTCCCCTCTTCAGCTGACGACTGCGCTGCGCGGGATCCTAGATTCGGCCCCTTGAGGAAGCCCTATGCCCTTTCTATAGGTCGGCTTCCCCAGGCCGGTTTCCGCAGGTCGGCCACCCGTCCCGGCACACACCCGTGCAGCGCTCGTGGCGGAACCCGGGGAGCCCGTCGTGCCCCTGGCTCGGCCCACGGGCCGACCGACGGTGATCACCCACGGTTGCTATGGAAGCGTCGGCCGGTACGCCGTCCTCCCTGCTCCCCGAGCAGTCCGTCGACGGCGGATCGCCCCTTGCCGCCGGTGTCCGGTCTCCGGCACGAGTGGGTCCGTTCGACGGTCGTCGTCGATCGCACGGTTGAAGCAGTGGGTGACCCGGGAAGACGCTGACGGCAGTCACAGCGAGCCACTACGTCACGCCCCCACGACCGCGCCCGCGCCCCCCGCCGGGCAGCCGCACCGCGTGCGGATCGAGTACTGCACCCAGTGCCGCCGGTTGCCCCGGGCCTCCTGGCTCGCCGAGGAACTCCTCACCACCTTCGAGCAGGAGCTGACCGAGCCGGCGCTCAAGCCCGGCACCGGTGGCGTCTTCGTGGTCGCGTCGACGACGAGGTGGATCGCCTGTTGCCCGTCACCGATACGAGGCCATGAGGACCCTGGTCCACCGGGCCGCACACCACCGGGGCGTCGCACGCACTGCTGCACGCACTCGCACGGATTGCTGCCCTGGAGCACTCCGACGAACTGTTCGCCGCCCAGATCGCGTACGCCTACCTCCACGCCGGCGGCATCCAGGTCGAGTTCGGCAGCCAGGACGCGACCACTCTGGTCGTCTACGTCATCGAGGGACGCAGTGACGTCCGCAAGGTCGCCGAGGCGCCGAAGAGTTGGGGCTGGGATGCCCGGACATCCCAGGAAGCACCACCTCCCCCCTCAGTTGCTGCTGCGACGGTTCACCGATCAGGCCGGGCGGCTCCCCCCCCTCGCGGGGTTCAGGTGCCCAGGCCTGCGTCGCGGGCTCGGAGGATCGCTTCGGCGCGATCGCGTACTTGCAGTTTGCTGAAGATCGAGCCGACGTGATTGCGGACGGTCTTTTCTGACAGGTAGAGGCTGCACGCGATCTGCCGGTAGGTGAGTCCGGTGGCGAGCAGGTTGAGGATTTCCCGCTCGCGCGGGGTCAGGGTGGGGAAGGCCTCCTTGGCCGCAGTCGTGCCGAAGGAGGCCAGCAGACAGCCGAGGCGGTCGGCCATGCGCGGGCTGAAGACGGCCCCGCCGGTGGCGATGGTGTGCAGGGCGCGCAGGATCTCCTCCCGGCCGGCTCCCTTGAGGAGGTAGCCGCGGGCGCCGGCGCGCATCGCGGCGAGGAGGCTGTCGTCGTCCTCGGACATCGTCATGACGAGGACCTTCACCTCGGGATGTGTGCGTTGGAGGTCGCGGGTGGCGTCGATGCCGGAGCGGCCGGGCAGGCCGAGGTCCATGACGGCGAGGTCGCAGCCGGTCGTGCGTACGTGGATGAGGGCCTCGTCGGCGGTGGCGGCCTGGGCGACGACTTCGAAGTCGGCGTCGAGGCCGATGGTGGCGGCCAGTCCTTCGCGGAAGATCGGGTGGTCCTCGACAAGGAGGACCCGCCACGGAGGCGGGGTGCTCACGTGTGGTCGTCTCTTTCCTCGGGTGTGCCGGGTGGGGCGGGCAAGCGGGCGCTGACGGTGGTTCCGGTGGGTGTGCTGGTGACGGTGCAGCTTCCACCGATCTCTTCGGCGCGTTCGGCCATCGAGGCGAGGCCGGTTCCGGCGGGTGCGCCCGCGGCGGGGCTGGTGCCGTCGTCGGTCACGGTGACGGTGAGAGCACCGGCCTCGGTGGCCGCGAGGGTGATGTGGATGCGGCGGGCGGCGGCATGGCGTACGGCGTTGGTGAGGGCTTCGGCGGTGATGCGGTAGGCGGCGGTTTCCACGGCCGGGGCCAGGCCGGCCAGCCGGTGGGCAGGGGCGTCGAGGCGGATGTCGAGTCCGGGATGGGCGAGGCGGTGGGCGAGGTCGCGTAGGGCGTCGGCGAGGCCACGTTCGACGAGAGCTGCGGGGGTCAGGCCGGCGGTGATGCGCCGCACCTCCACAAGGGCTTCGCCCAGTCCGTCCAGGGCGAGCTGGAGTTCGTCGGCGCCGGTGTCACCGGTGGGGCGGCGGGCCTGGGCGAGGTCGATGCGCAGGCGTACGGAGGCCAGCAGCGGGCCGAGGCCGTCGTGGATCTCGCGCCGCAGCCGCCGCCGTTCCTCTTCGCGGGTGAGCACCAGTCGCTCGCGGGCAGCCTGGGCTTCCTCGGTGAGCTGAAGAGCGGCGAGGGCGGGCCCGGCCTGGTCCGTCAGCAGGGTGAGCAGACCACTGTCCCGCTCGGCGGGTGTGCTCGCGCCGTCGCGGGTGACCTGCAGCCGGCCCACGATTCGACCATGGTGACGCAGCGGGAAGACCTGCACCGTTCCGGTGCCGTCGGGCGGCCGGCCTGCCACGGCGAGTTGGCGAGGACCCGAGCGGAGGTCCACTGTCACGGCCGCTCCCGCCACCCCGATGTCCTCCACCGCGCTGCGACAGATCTGCTCGGGTACGTCGCCCGGGTGCGGGGCCTGCTGCAGACGGGTGGCCAGGGTGCGGGCCGCCTCGTGGGCGCCCGCACGCGGCCCGTAGAAGAGACGCTCGACCCACCCGGTGGCCCGCCGCGCAGCCGGCGGCAGCACCCGGCCCAGGCACAGCGCGCCGACGGCCGCGGTGAAGGTCCCGGAAGTGCGAAGGGCCGGGAAAACGGCCCAGGCGGCGGTGGCCACGAGGATGACGGCGGCGGTCAGCACCATGACGACGCAGGCCTGAGCGACGCGGTGGCGGGCCGAGCGGTCCAGGCGCCAGGCCCCGGTGCCCGCGATGCCGATGCTGATGGCCGTTGCCCACAGGGCGCTACCGGCCGACAGCGCAGCCACCGCCCGCACGTTCGAATTCCACCGTTCCGCCAGTAGCAGATGCGCGCCCAGCGGATACAGCACAGCCACGAGCAGCAGGATCCGGCGGCCGGAGCCCGGAGTGCGAGCGGCGGCCAGGGCCAGGACGAAGGTGCCTGCCGCGGACGCGGCGGCCAGCACACCGGTTTCGGCGTTCAGGTAGGCGTTGACGTGGTCGACAGCGGAAGGGCTGAGCGCGGTGTCGAACAGCGGGTTGCCGACGGGCCGGTCCATGGCGGGCTCGGTCTCGGCAGAGGCAAGTAGCCACAGTGCTCCGTGACCTGCGTAGTAGCCGATCACCCAGACGGTGAGTGCAGCGCGGATCCAGCGCAGTGGGCAGGCGCGCAGCGGGATCAGCCGCATGGGCAGCAGCAGCACGGTCGGGGCGCGGCAGGCGAAGCCGACCGCCGACACGCCCATGGTGGCGGCTGCCTCGAACGGGTTCCGTCCGCCGATGGCCAGCAGGTCGGCGGTGAGGGTGGGCAGGAACCAGATCGTGCTCACGGTGACCAGCAGCATCCCCAGCTGCCGTGCGGCCGGACGTGCCACGAGCAGCACCCCGAGCACGATCATCGAGATGCCGATTGTGAACCGGGAGGCGACAGTGATCACGCGCGCGCCGGGATAGAGCAAAGCCACCCAGGCGTCGTCGGCGGCCGCGAGTGCCGCCGACCAGCAGGCCAGGAGCAGCACCAGCAGCAGAGCAACGGCGGCGGCCGTGCGCAGCGCATGGTCACTGCGCACAGGGTTGGTATCCGTCACGGCTCAGGGCTTTGCGTAAAGCAGCCACGTGCTCCTGGGGTCGAGGAAATCGAAGGATCCAGGATCGAAGCGTCCGGCGCTTTTCTTGCAGTAGTAGTCCTTGTAGCCCCTCTTCTTCCCTTCGTTGCAACAGACCTTCTGGTCGTTTCCCGAGTACTTGAGGGTGTAGCCGGTCCCTCTCGGCATCTGTCCGCAGATGGCAACCGGTTCAGCGGTCCCCGAAGCGTGCGAGGGACAGACGGCCGCGAGGACGAGACACGGGGCGAGGAACAGAGAGATGAGGTACTTCATGGCTGACTCACATTCTGTGAACGGTCCGGCACGGGAAAGGGACACGAGGAGGCGCGGCCCCGGCGACCGGGCGCCGGGGCCGCGCCTGCCCTCCGGCGGTGACCGGTGCGGGGTGGCGGGCGCCGTCCCCGCACCGGTGGGAGTCGTACGTCAGACCAGATCCACGAGCTTTGCGGCGATCTTCGCGGCCTGGGGACGCGGCACACCGCACGTCACGACGAGGAAGGTCGTGAGCTGGCCGACGACCCAGACCCGGTGGCGCTCCAGATAGGCGGCGAGTTCGACCCGCACCCGCTCCACGTACTGGGCGGCATCCGCGCTGAAGAACTTCAGCAGCCAGACCAGCCCGCGGCCCCCGTAACGCAGCGCGTAGATGATGAGTCGGCGTGTCGCACCCTGTACATCCACCTCGGCCAGACGTGCGTCGCCGAGGAACGCGGACTTGATCGTCTCGACGACTTGAGGGTCACCACCTTCCTCGGCCACCCGGGCGATGAGGTCGTCGAAGTCCGCCTCGGTGATGTTCAATTCCTTTGCCTGCGGCATGAGTTGCTCCAGTGATCTCGGTTCTTCTTCGCCCGCTTGCCGGGCGTGAGATCACTTTTGGCCGCCCGCATGCCCAGGCGCATGAGGCATCCGCCCCGCATCGGCCCGACCTGCTCGTGTCATGCCAGGCAGCCGGCGAAGCTCCTCGATGACATGAAGCCGCCAGGCCGGTATGAGAAGTCCGGCCGGGGTGGCGGAGGCATTGTGCGCGGCCCGGGCGAGGGGCGGGCGCCGCTCGCGTTCAGAACGGTCGGGCCCGTCGGCGTCGACCTGCCCGATGTCCAAGCAAGTGCCCAACGTCGCGCAGAAGATCGACCAGTCCCCTGAATCATGGCGCGTTGCTCCAAGCTCCAGCCGATACGCGGCACTCGGTCTCCGTCTGTCTAGATCGGGGGTTGGGATCTCCTTGAGGGACGTCTCTGATCAGACGGGTGAGTCAGCGGTGCAAGACTTCCCGTACTGCCCGCCCCCCGCGGACGTCCCTGAACAGGACGTGGCCGGAGCCTGCTGGCTCCGCGCAGTGCGGACCGTGGAGATCGAGGTCCTCAAGTTCCGCGGGAAGAACGAAGTGCGGCCCGACATACGCCGGGTCGAAGGTGATACTTACGCTCGTGCCGCTGCCTTGCGGTGAATGAAACGCTCGGGGAGCGGTGAGAGGCCGGATGCCGGTGTGGACTTGGCGCAACCCGCGCCCTGCGCACCACATCTCAACAGCCATCCGCTCGGACAGCGTGGCAGCAGCGGCCAATAACCACCACTCAGGCCCGAGGAGGGAGCCGAAGTATCCGAGAACCGGAGCATCGGGGCCTGTCCAGGCATGAGGCTGGTCCATGGATATCGTGAAGCTGTTGTCGCTGGTGATCGCGAGGAGACCACGCAGTGTGTGGTCCCCGGCAACGCCTGTCGCTGGATGAAGCACATGGCGCCCCACCGCGCACAGCAGGTTGGCTGGCAGCTTCGGGCTTGCAGGTCCCACCCCGAAGTACATACCCGGCCGTTTACGGACGGCCACATCGAACCCGATCACCTCGATGTCGGCCGCGTCATACGAATGGTCCGTCACGACCACACGCTACGGCAGACCACGTCTGCCATGCTGTCCCTCCCACAGGGACGGAAACACGTGACCCAGGGGGACGGACACCGCTGTCGGGTCACGGCAGTACCGCTGACAGCCCAGCCGCGCAAGGGCGGCGCGGAGCCACGTCTCCTGACAGGCGGCCAAAAGACGATCCCCGGATCGCGTCGGTCACCAGGCTCAAGCACCCCCTGCCGGCGCTCATCAAGGCCGAACGCGAACGACCTCACCTGTATGCACTGATGTTTCGCGCGCCGGAAAGCGTCACCGCCGCGTTGTTCGATGCGGTGGCGGAGGCACATGGCCTTCTCCTCGGCATGGTCGCCGATGTCGTCGGCAAGGACGAGGCCCGCGGGTACGGCGCGCTCCTGCTGTCGAGTGCGCACGGAATAGCCGGCATGGAGCTGAGCGGGCATCTCGCTGCGGAGACTGGAACATCAGCGGTGAGGAACTCGTCGACATACTCGTCGGCTCCCTCAAAGTACGGTCCGGGTGACCGGGTGCGGATCATCGGAGGCCAAGGCCCGCTGGCGGTTGAAGAGTCAGTAGGGAGACCACACGATGTTGTCCGGGTCGCGTGCGGCTTGATCGATGTAGTCGGTGAAGCTGACGTTGTCGATGAACCGTTGCATGTGTACTTCCTGTACTGCCGCGGGTTCCAGGCGAAACGTACCCTGCCCCGGGATGGTCTCTTCGGTGGTGTCGAGGTCGACCGCCAGCATGGCGAAGTGCGAGTGGCGAATGGCTGTGGAGTCGACGATGAAGACGGTTCTGTCCCCGGTTTGTGCCGCCGCCCGTATCTCCTCCACCGTCGCATCGGACCAGGCCGGATCGTCGACGATGTGCACGAGGGCCTCACGCTCGTCGTCCTCACCCCACGGCTGCGTCAGTTCTGTCACTATGGCCCGCCAAATGGGCTCGTGTCCGTAGTCGGTCCGTACAACCAGGGCCGCGTCCAACTTGCGGTCACCGATGGATGGCCTCACCCGCACCCTCTCGATTCTGCTCGGCATACGTTGCAGTGCCTCACGCGGAACCGGACCACTTTCCGCGGGGTCGTACTGGAGGTCTGCCAGGACATGGAGGTCCACGGGCCGACCCGGTAGGTGGTGCGTTGATCACTTGAGGGTGCCATCGCTTGACGACAGGGACGCGGCCCGCACTGCGGTGCGGTGCACCAAGCCGTCCAGGATGAGGGTCAGGCCGGCCTCGAATGCCGACTCGTAGTCGATCACAGGCATGTCCGCCGCCGGATCCGAGCCGTCACCGGAGCCGACGTCCGCCTGTTCCTCCAGAACACTGCCGACTGTGAAACGGCCGGCGGCCAGCATCGCCATCTGCGCGTCCCGCTCGGGCACTCCGGAGCTGACCAGGAAGTCCATCTTGCGACGGATCCGGTCGAGGTCGTTGGCCGGGGTGCTGCCCGCGTGGAGGCGTGCGCCGTCCCGGCGCATCAGCAGGGTGCGCCGGAAGCTTCGCGTGTTGTCCAGGAACCAGTCGCGCCAGTCGTCGTCGGGCGTCGGCAGCGGGGCGGCCGCATGCGGTGCCATCGCCGCCTCCGCCATGGCGGCGAGGAGGTCCTTCTTGGTGCGGAAGTACCAGTAGAGCGACGGCTGTTCGACGCCCAACCGCTTCGCCAGCCGCCGCGTACTGACCGTGTCCAGCCCGACCTCGTCGAGCAGGTCGAGCGCTTCGGAGACGACGATCTCACGGTTCACCTTGGTCACGTTGACAAATCTATCACTGATAGATGACCCTGAAAAAGGAATCATTCACTGATAGATTTTTGGGGTGATGGGCATGGCCGACAGATCGGGGGCGCGCCCCCTGCGGGTCCTTGTTGCCGGCGGCGGGATAGCGGGCCAGGCGCTGGCTTTCTGGCTCACGCGGGGCGGCCACAGGGTGACTGTCGTCGAACGCTTTCCGGTGCTGCGGGCCGCCGGGGCACAGGTCGACCTCAGGGGACAGGGCATCGAGGCCGTCGAACGGATGGGGCTTCTTGACGCCGTCCGCGGCAAGTTGGTGGACGAGGCGGGTGTCGCGTTCGTCGACGCTCGCGGCAGGGCCAAGGCGACGCTCATGGCCAACACCTCCGGCCGGGGCCGGCAGACCCTCACCTCCGAGTACGAGATCATGCGCGGTGACCTGGTACGCATCCTGCACGACGCGTCGAAGGACGACACCGAGTACGTCTTCGGCGTGAGCGTGGACGGCTTCGAGCAGGACGAACAGAAGGTCATCGCGCACTTCTCCGACGGGTCCTCCGGCGAGTTCGACCTCCTGGTCGGCGCGGACGGGCAGGGATCGCGCATCCGGCGGGCGATCCTCCCCGCAGGCTGCGACCCGTACTGGCGGGTCGGCATCCACATGGCCTACTGGTTCATCCCTCGCATCGCGTCCGACAGCAACATCCGGGACACCTACATGGTGCCGGGTGGCCGTCAGATCATGCGCCGCAGCCACAACCCGACCGAGACGCAGGTGTACTTCGTGATGCGGGAGGAGTCCGAGGAAGCCTCGGCGATCCACCGGGAACCCGTCGGGCGCCAGCAGGAGTTCTGGGCGAGCAGGTTCCGCGACGCGGGCTGGCAGACCGAGCGCTTCATCAAGGGCATGCGGACGAGCCCCTTCTTCTACTCCCAGGAGATCGTCCAGGTCCGAACCGACACCTGGTCCAAGGGCCGCGTGGTCCTTGCCGGCGACGCAGCCCACTGTGCCTCCCCGTACAGCGGCATGGGCATCTCCGGGGGCCTGGTGGGCGCCCACGTCCTGGCCGGCCAGATCAACCGGCACCCGGGCGACCTGCCGACCGCACTGGCGAACTACGACAGCGTGCTGCGGCCCTTCGTCGACGAGATCCACGGCCAGGTGAATCCGCGTCTCCTACGCCTGGGCATGCCGATGACCCAGCGTGCGATCGACGCCTTCCAAGCCGCCACCGCACTGGCCTGCTTCCTGCACGTCCCCGATCTCGCCGCGCGCTTTTCGAAGGAGGACCGCGGCGGCAGCTGGCAACTCCCCGAGAACCCGGCGCCGATCCGCACCACCTGAAAACGGCCGGACACCGGAGACCGATGACCGTCGGGAGCTGCCGCAGGACTGTCCCCCTTCCGGACCGTGTAAGGGTCCGTGGGTGGTGGAGAGATCGCTGGCGTGGTGGCTTCACGCCCGCCGGAACGTGCGCGACTACGAAACCCGGCCCGAGCACTCCGAAGCGATGCTCACCCTCACCGTCACGCTCATGACTCGTCGGCTCACCCGGCGGCCAGTGTTTCCCAACGCGGCGAAGCCAAGGCCAACAACGAGCGTCGCTGCATGAGCGGCTTACTCCGAACGGCAACGAATGCCGGTCAGTCCCAGATCACCCGACCGTGGGGTATGCGGAAGTCGAGTGAGTCGTTCAGATGCTGGATGTCCGCGTCGGCGGCCGGGGAGTTGAGTGCTTGCGCACTGGCAGCGGCATTGCTCTCCAACCATCGGCGGATCCTGACCCATGACTGGAGCGAACGGAGCCAACGGAGGCGGCAACGGCGGAGACGACAGTGGCTTCTTCGGCGGTTCCAGCGGTTGACCAACCAACGCGCGGGGCAGACGCCTCGCCTTCCCACTGCACGAGACGCACCACTCGGCGCCTCACGGCCAGAGCTACACGACAGGTTCCTACGTCACGGTCGCCAGCGAACAACCGTCGGCGATGTCGTGGAGGGCAGTGAGTTCGGTGTCGTCGGCGGCCAGACGAAACCGCAGGCTCGGGACGGCTTCGACGAAGCACAGGAACAGTTCCGTGACCGGCTCGACGAATTCAATTCAGCAGCTCGCTGCTCGCGGCTTGGTCCGTCGGATGTTCGGTTGCAATTGCATGCTGTCCGACCGGCATATATATAGGGCATGAGAACACTCCACCCCCTGCGCGTCCTCCAGGAGCAGCGAGAGCGCCGTCTGCAGCGTCAGGCCGCATGGGAGGCCATGACCGAGCTGGATCAGTGTCGGTTGCGGGTCCGGCAGAAGGCACGCAACCGGCGATGGGCAACGACTGCTCTGATGGTGGCCGGAGCCTTCGTGCTGTTCATGGTGCTGCCCTGGCTGATCTGGTGGGGTCCCTACGTCATTGGCCCCGACCCCATCGACAAGGCTGAGGCGAGGAAGGGGTCGGCGGCCCTCGTGACCGGCCTGCGTACCGCCGTGGTCGCGTTCACGGCCGCCCTCGGGGCCGGCATCGCTCTGCTCTACACCGCCCGCACCTACCGCCTCACCCGCCGCGGGCAGATCACCGACCGCTTCACCAAAGCCCTCGAACGCCTCGGCTCCGGCGAGATCTACGTCCGCATCGGCGGCATCCTCGCCCTCGAACAGATCGTGCAGGACGCTCCTGAACAGGCCGCCACCGACGCCGCTCACGTCCTCGGACACTTCATCCGCCACCGGGCCCCTCACGCCGTCCCCCCGCCCGACCCTGACGATCCCCACCGCGGTCCGCACGCCGACCCGCTGCCCCCCAAGCCGGCTGCCGATGTACAGGCCGCGCTTACAGCTCTCACCCGCCGCGAGTCCCGCACCCATGTCGACCGCCGTGAACGCCTCGACCTCAACGGCCTCCACCTGGCCGGCGTCCAACTTAACGAAGCCGACCTCACGGGAGCGGACCTGTCCGGGGCGACCTTCACAGGGGCCTACCTGTACAAGGCGACCTTCACGGAAGCCCGCCTGTACAAGGCGACGTTCACAGGGGCCCACCTGTACAAGGCGACCTTCACGGAGGCCCACCTGCCCAGAGCGACGTTCACGGGGGCCAACTTGGTCGGCGCGACGTTCACGGAGGCCTATCTGCGCGGGGCGGCGTTCACGGAGGCCAACCTGCACAAGGCGATCTTCACGGGGGCCAACCTGCGCGATGCGACGTTCATGGAGACCGACCTGGTCGGTGCGGCGTTCACGGAGGCCAACCTGCGCGAGGCGACGCTCACGAAGGCCGACCTACGCCGGGCGACGTTCACGGGGGCCAACCTGCGCGGGGCGACGCTCACGAAGGCCAACCTGTCCGTGACCGATCTGTCGAGTGCACGTCGCCTGACGTTTGGGCAGGTCATTTCAGCGGTGCCGGACGAAGAGACCGAGCTGCCGGCCTGGTTTTACGCTTCAGTCGGAGTGCCGGGGACACGGGCGCATGTGGCGCATGTACCCGGGCCTTCGCCGGGCATCTTGCCGGCATGGCGCGGTGTTACCCGTGGGGGTGATGGCAGTCGGTGGGATCGGTAGGACGCTCGGCAGAAAGCCACGTTGGGACCCGGCGTGTGAGCGCGGCAGGGCAGCGCGCCGTTGTGACCGGGGGACGTTTTTTCCTCTCTACCGGCGGTACGCGGCACTGTCGGTGCGGTGAGTTGTCCCGCGCCTTCGTCACCTGGTCAGGGCTTGTTCGAGGGTGGGGTGGCAGCCGATGAACTGGTCCACGCCGACGATGTGCAGGACGCGTTGGACGGCTTGTTGGGCGCCGGCGATGCGCAGCCATCCCTGCTTGCTGACGGCCTTCTGGTGGGTGGTGAGGAGGATGTTGATGCCGCTGGAGTCCATGAAGGTCACCTCGCTGAGGTCTGCCACGATCCGCAAGGGCGCCGCACCGTCACGGGAGAGCAGGGCGTTACTGAACTGGTCTTTGACGGTGTGGTCGATCTCGCCGCTCAGGGTGACCACCAGGATGCCGTTGAGGGTGGTGTGGTCGGCTGCTAGCCGGCCGGGGCGAGCTGGTTCCTGGGTGCCTGTCACCGTGTTCCGTTTCCTCGGCTGTGCTTGCTGATGAGAAGGGGCTCGGTTCGATCAGCGTTGAAAGCCTGCCCCGGCGTTACGGCGAACAGTAGTTCGGTACTTTGCCCATGATGCGTGGGGGACACGCGGGGAAGGGGGCGGGGCGTGCGCCAAGGTGTGAACGGACCGCAGACCGTTTCGCCGGCTTCGGCGGCGTCGCACCTGTTCCCCGCGACTCCGGCAAGATCAGCGGCAATCTTCGCCGGCCGCGGCGCTACAAGCGCCCACTTCAACGCGTCTTCTGCATCTCCGCCTTGTTCAGCCTCCGATACTGCGATGAGTCCCGCCGGTTTCACGAACGCGAGTGCGCCGAAGGCAAGCGCCACTTCCAGGCCTTCCTCGCCCGGTGCCGCGCTTGGCCGACCCGCAGATCGAGGTTACGTCCCCGCCTCGGGTCGGGCGCCGGCGTCCGTGGCCAGGGTGTGGTCGAGAACGGCCGCGGCCAGGGGTGCGTGGACGGCGCGGGGCAGGGCGTGCCCCATGCCCGGTACCTCCACCAGCCGTGCCCCGGCGATCACTTGGGCGAGATGTTCGGGGTGCGGCGGTGGGAAGACGGGCTCGGCCGGGGCGGAGATAACCAGGGTCGGCACCTCGGTGCGCGCGAGTTCCTCGGTGCGGTCCATGCTGGAGTGGTCCGCGCGCCCGTGGGTCATGGGCGCCTCGTAGCGCCCGGCGTGCTCGATGATGCGGCGCTCCGAGGCCCGGAACTCCTCGGAGTCGAAGGGGATCTGATCGCCGTTGAGCAGCCGCCAGTGCTCCACGCGGTGGTCCAGTTCGCCCTCCAGGCCGCGGTCCTCGTGGGGTCGGGACCAAAATTCGAGCACCCGTGCGTCGATGGACGGGAGTTGGTCTACGGGAGTTCGGGAGCCGTCCAGGTGCGCCAGTGGGGTGCTGCTGAGAGCGCCGGTGCCCATCACTGTCGCGCTGAGCAGTCGTTCGGGGTGATCGGCGATCAGCAGTTGGGTGAGCATGCCGCCCAGGGAGTGGCCGACGATGTGCGCCCGCTCCACTTCGTACGCGTCGAGGACGGCGAGCGCGTCCGAGGCGAGGTCGACGATGCGGTACGGGTGCGTGTCGAAACTGAAGCTGGAGCGGCCGGTGTCCCGGTGGTCGTAGCGGATGACGCGGTGGCGCACGGCCAACGCATCAACCAGTCCCTCCGGCCAGCCCAGCCCGGACGCCCCGGCCCCCATGATCAGCAACAGGGTGGAATCCCGGGGGTCGCCGCGCACCTCGGACCACAGCCGCACCGCCGGGTCAACCTGGACAAACCGCTGATTCATGGAACCGTTCTCCACATCCACGACTCGATGACGAGACGAGCCGTCTCGTCATGTTGTGTCGTCATCATGACGCATACCTCCGGAGTGATGCAATACGACTCGTCTCGTCTCGTTGCTGACCGGACACTCGAAGAGGTGCCAGAACTCATGTCGGTACCTTCTGAACCCCCGTCGCACACGGCTCGTGTGCGACATCCGGCCCGTTCCGGCGGCGACAAACCATGTGCCTGACGCAGACGAGCAATCGATTGCCCTGCGTGACGTCCGAAGGTAAAGGGCAAGATTAGTGGGGAACTATCTGGCGGTGAGTGTCACAACGTGTGATCGATACGGCGCACTGTCAGTCGGCCCCGTTCTTGTCAGCAGCTGGGTACGGCCTTCATGCTCTGGGCATGCGGCGAACTGTGGTGCTGGCAGTGGTGATCACGGTGGGGCTTGGTGTGCTGCTGGGCTGGTGCGTGGTGTTTGCGCCCGCGTGGATCGTGCGGCACGACGTCGGCGTCCAGGGCGGGTTCCAGATATCGGCGGCCGACCGGCTCAGAACGGTGAACGACGTACGCGTGGTGCTTCTGCAAGGTGCGGCAGGCCTGATTGCGGTGGGCGGCATCGGCCTGGGTGCGGTGATGACGCTGCGGCAGATCCGCGAGCAGGGAGGGGCAGTTCATCGAGCTGTTCGCGCGGGCCATCGAGCAACTGTCGAGCGAGCAGGTGTCCGTTCGGCACGGCGGCGTGTATGCCATGGAGCAGATCGCCGACGCGGCACCGCACTACCGCGGCCACGTGGCCGCACTCCTGGCCTCCTTCGTCAGGCAACGGGCCCCCTGGCCACCGACCCGTCCGCCCGGTGAGGTGGATGCCGAACGGTCGCGCTACACCGGAGGGCTCCGTGACGACGTCGGCGGAGCCATTGCGGCGCTGAGCCGACGCAGCATGATTCTGCCGGGAGACAACATCGAGCTGGAGAAGGTCGACCTGCGCGGCGCCGAGCTGGTCGACCGCGACTTGAGCAGGTTCTGCTTCGCCGGATCCAACCTCGACGGAGCCAACCTCACCGGCTGCAACCTTTCCCACACGACGTTCGCCGACGCCAGCCTGAAGAACGCCAACCTGACGGGCGCCACACTCACCGACGCGAACCTCACCGGCGCGGACCTCACCGATACCACCGGCATCGGCACACCTCCCGCGCCCCACCACACTCAGGCCGCATAGGGCTGACGTCTACTGAACTCGCCCACCACGCACCAGCCTTCGAGTACGGCCCCAGTCTTGTGAATGATCACAAACGGTTAGATCCACATCTGGCCGTACGTGGGGAATTTCCAGTGGCCGCCGCCAGCCCTCACGGGTTAACCCCCATACGGGACAACCTCTACCGTGAGCCCTTTCCAACTTGTAGCAGAAGCACGCCGGTTGGGCTGACAACGTGGCGAAGCCCCTGGTAGATGGGTTTTCGACCAAGAGAAGCGTCTGCACCAGAGGCTTCGCATGCTTGTTTACCCGTCGGGCGTCGAGGTGTCCAGTTCCGTCCTGCGTTTCCTGTCCGCCCGTCTGCGCCGGCGCCGTCGGGCGATCGGCTCCCGCTGGAGGCGCCTGAACGCCGGCCGTCAGGCCCTGCTCGCACTCGCCCACCTGCGGATGGGACACACGTATGCCCAGCTCGCGGCCGGATTCGGTATAGGAACAACGACCGCTTACCTTTACGCCACCGAGGCTGTCGAGCTCATGGCAGGTCTCGCGCCCACTCTGGCCGACGCGATCCGGGTCGCGTCGATGAAGGCGTTCGTGATCCTCGACGGCTCACTCCTGCCGATCGACCGCATCGCCGCGGACCGGCCCTTCTACTCCGGGAAGCACGGGATGAACCTGCAGGTCCTCACGGATCCCTTCGGCCGGCTGCTGTGGGTCTCACCGGCCCTGCCCGGCGCCGTCCACGATGTCCGCGCGGCCCGCGAGCACGGCATCGTCGACGCCCTTGCCGCGGCCGGCATCAAGTGCTGGGCGGACAAGGCATATCGGGGTTCCGGCGGAACCGTCCGCACCCCGTACTGGGGCCGCTGGGTAACCCGTTCCACCGGTCAGAAGGCTGGCAACCGGTCCCACGCGAAGATCCGCGCACTCGTGGAGCAAGCCATGGCCACCTTCGAAGCCTGGCGGCTCCTCCGCAGGCTCCGGTGCTCAACCACCCGCATCCCCAGCCTCGTCCAGGCTGTCGCCGGGCTGCTGTCCATCAGCTGCCCGCGGACCTGATTCCAGTACGGCAAGTGTGATCACCAAGCGCCGCTGAGGTCCACGACGTCTCACTGCCTACTGTGGACCAGCTCGGTGGGCGACCTCGGGTGCGGGGAAAGCTTCGGGCCCGGCTGAGCCACTCACCACACCGAGCAGGACCCGGACCGTCTCCGCCATTGTCTGCCGACCCCTGTCGATGTAGGGGCGGGGGTCGGTCAGGTCGGGGCGCTCCGCCAGCGCCTCGCGGACCGCGCCGGTGAACGCGACGTTGAGAGCGGTACCGATGTTGATCTTCGCGATGCCCGCTCGAACGGCTTGTCGCAGATCGTCGTCGCCGACGCCCGACGAACCGTGCAGCACCAGAGGTACGGGGACGGCCTCCCGCAGGCGTTCGATGAGCGCGTGATCCAGGGTCGCGGAGCGTTCGGTCATGGCGTGGCTGCTGCCGACGGCGACGGCCAGGGCGTCCACGCCGGTGTCCGCGACATAGCGCGCCGCCTCCTGCGGGTCGGTGCGCACCCCGGCCGCGTGGGCGCTCGCGGGGGCGTCGGGCTTGCCGCCCACATAGCCGAGTTCGGCCTCCAGCCACAGGCCCGCACCGTGGGCCCACTGGACCGCGGCGCGGGTGGCGGCGAGGTTCTCGGCGTACGGCTGCGCCCCGGCGTCGAACATCGCGGAGGAGAACCCCGCGTCGGCCGCCGTGCGCAGCAGCCGCATGTCCGTCACATGGTCCATGTGGAGTGCGATGTCGACTTCGCAGGCCTTGCCGACCTCGGCCGCTGCCCGCGCGATCGGCTCGACCCGGCCGCCGTGGAACCGTACGGCGTTCTCGCTGATCTGCAGGATCACCCCTGGGGCGCCCGCCGCGGCTGCGCCGGTGGTGATCGCCTCGGCGTGCTCCAGCGTGATCACGTTGAAGGCGGCGACGGCCCGGCCCGCGGCGGCGGCCTGCGAGACGAGTTCGCGCGTGGGAACCAGGGGCATGAGGGTGTCCCCTCGCTTTCATGTCGGTTCGGTGGGTACGGGCCGGTGTCGGCCCGTACCGCCATGTGGTTCGGCCGGTACCACCATGTGGTTCGGCCGCTACGGATACGTGGTTCGGCCGGTACGGATATACGGGCGATCAGGACTTCTGCGGGGCCGGACTCACGTGCGCGCCGCCGTCCGCGGCCCCCGGGGCCACGGCACTCTCGCCGCTCTTCTCGTCGCTGTAGACCATGAGGGTGGAGCCGGCGAGGGCCAGCACGATGCCGAGGGTGCCCCACACATTGGGGAGCCTCTGGTAGACCGCCAGGGACAGCACGATGGTCAGCACCGGCGCCAGTGCGTTGGTGACGGGGGCGACCACCGTGGCCTTGCCCCGGCTGAACGCCATGACCAGGAACAGCGCGCCGACCGCGTTGAGGACCTGCGTCACCGCGGTGAGCGCGGGCGCCTGCCACGGGGCGTCGGACGGGAAATCGCCCATCATCACGAACGCCACCGGCACCAGCAGCAGTCCGCTGATGGTCATCCAGCCGAAGGTCGTCGCGTCGTTGACCCCGACCACAGCGGCCTTGCGCATGCAGAACGCCTGCACGCCCCAGGCGACGCAGATCACGATGGCCATCAGCAGCCACGGGCCGTGTGAGTTCGAGTCGTCCTTGCTGCTGGGAATGCTGAACAGCACGATCGCCGCCAGCGCCGCGACGACACCTATGAGGGCGAGCCGGTTGATCCGTTCACGCAGCAGCGCCATCGCCATGAGGACGGTGATCACCGGGGAGAGCGAGACCAGGGGGAAGATCAGGTACGCCGGGCCGTTGGCGAGCGCGTGGAACAGCAGCAGCTGTCCGCCGGCGCCGGTCAGTCCCGCGATCAAACCGTACCCCGCGGCGATCGGCCGGCGGTCGAACGTGTTGCCGCGCATCGCGAAGTACGCGGGGATGAGCATCGTGCAGGCCCAGATGATGTAGATCATCTCGTTGGGATAGCCGTACCTGCTGTTCGGCTCGCTGGAGAAGGCACCCCACACACCCCAGAACAGGACCAGTAGCGACGCGTACACGATCCAGCTCTTCGTACCTCTGTTCATCGGTCGTCCTCTCCTGAGGCAGGGGTCCTGGAGGCCAGCCGCAGCGCGTCGAGCGCGGGCTGGTCGAGCGCGGTTCCAGCGAGTTTTGCCGCGTACAGAGCAGCACCTACGACAGGCTCGTAGAGAGGGTGTCGCAGCTCGTAGTGGGTAGGACGATTTCTCAGTCCGGAGGTGAACGCCTCCAGAACCATGTGGGCGCCGAAGGTGCCGCCGGAGTAGGAGACCGGTACGGTCTCGTCCGGGCCGAACTCCAGCCGCTCGCGGGTGACGTCGACGAGCAGGGCGAGTTCCCGGCCCGCGTCGGTGAGGATCTCCGTGGCGACCGCGTCGCCCAGAGCGGCAGCGTCGGCCACCGAGCGGCTGAGCGCGGCGATCCGGCTCCGGTCGCCCTGCCACTGGTTGTGGACGACGTCGATCACGTCGAGGTCGGACGCGAGACGCAGGTGGCGCCGCAGCACCTCGGCCAGGGGGCCCTCGGGGAGCCGCCCGTCGCCCATCCGCGAGAAGGCGTTGAGGCCCCGGATCGCGATCCAGTGCGCCGATCCCTCGTCGCCGAACATCTCGCTCCAGCCACCGATGCGCACGCCTCGGCCCAGCCGCTCGCCGTAGGTCATCGAGCCGGTGCCGCTGATGACGTTGATGCCGTCGACCGCGCCCAGCGAACCCGCCCAGCCGCAGACCATGTCGTTGTCACAGGCGTAGCGGTCGTGCCCGAGCACCGCTCGTGGGGTCGCGTTCAGGACGGGCAGATCGCGGGCCGCCTCCCCGTAGCCGGGCAGTCCGAAGAAGGCGTACTCGATGTCGGCGGGGGCCAGATCAGCCGCTGTGCAGACAGCTTCGACGCCTTCTTTGAGCACACGTTCGACAAGCTCGATGCCGTGGGAGAAGTAGTACGAACTTGCCGCCTGCGCTCGCGCCACGACTTGTCCGGACCGGTCGACCATGCAGAATGCGGTTTTGGTACCGCCACCGTCGACACCTAGGAACATCGTTGTACCTCCGTCCGGCGCCCTCGATCCGCGCCGTTGATGCCTTTGATCAGTGGTGCAAGGAGTGCAAGGTCACGCCTTGCACCACGCGGTTGATCTCCCCCGAGGGGAACGGGTTGTCGGGCCGCAGACCTCGGGCCAGGGAGGCGCGCAGGGCGATGAGCTGGGCGTACACCACGGCGGACAGTGCCAGGGCGACATCCTCGACGCCGTCGAGGCCCGGCAGCGGCCAGGCGTCGGCGTCTGTGCCCTGCGTTCCCGCGCCGGAGTCCGCGGAGACCGTGACGACGCTGCCGGCGGGCAGATTTCCGCACAGCTCCGCGTAGATGTCCTGGTCGTACTTGCGGGTGTACGGGTCGTTCGACATGTACACCACTACGACTGAACGGTTGTTGAGAACCGCCTTGGGACCGTGCCGGAACCCCAGCGCGGACTCCGCGACGGCCATGAGCGTCCCACCGGTCAGCTCAAGCACCTTCAGCGCCGACTCCTCGGCGAGGCCCTTGAGCGGGCCGCTGCCGAGGAAGACGATCCGCTCGGGCGCGCTCTCCAGGAGGGCGCCGACGGTGCGGTCGACAGCGCTGCTCTCGGTGATCGACTCGGCTGCCCGGGCCAGGCGTTCGGCGACGCCGTCGTAGGCGCTGCCGCCCAGGGCGAGCAGTGCCGCGAGCGTCATGCAGGTGAAGCTCGATGTCATGGCGAAGCCGTGGTCGTTGGACTCGGGCGGCATCAGCAGCACGTGCGACTTCGGCAGCTTCGCGTGTTCGCGCGCCAGGCGGCCCTGCTCGTTGCAGGTGATCACGAGGTGGTGCACCTCGGAGAGAACCTGGTCGGCCAAGGCGGTGGCGGCCACGGACTCGGGACTGTCACCCGAGCGCGCGAAGGAGACCAACAGCGTGGGCAGGTCCTCGGCGAGACAACCGCGGGGGTCGGCGACGAGGTCCGTGGTGGGGACCGCGTCGACGCGCCGTCCCAGCCTCCGGGCCAGGGCGGGCTGGAGCACCTGGCCGGCGAAGGCGGAGGTGCCGGCGCCGGTGAGCACCACGCGCAGGTCGCCGCGGGCGAGGAGCGGAGGCAGGAAGGCGTCCAGCGAGTCCCGGGAGGCCGCGACGATCTTGTCGACCTCGCGCCACAGCGCGGGCTGCTGGGCGATCTCGCGGACGGTGTGGGCAGCGCCGTCGTCCGAGGACAGCGTGCCAAAGGGCGTGGTCACACGTGCTCCTTCTGGTGCGGGTGGGAGGCGCGGTCGTAGTCGCGCAGAACATCGCGGACGTGGTCCACGGCCAGGTCGCGCGGCCGGGCGGCGAGCTCGCCGTGGCGGACGCGGGCGTACTGGAGCGGGAGATGTGCGCTGAGCAGCGGCAGGGGGACGTCCACGGCCGAGAGGTTGTCCAGCAGCCGGGCCTGGGCCTTTTCGATCTCGGGGTCGGGCCAGTAGTAGCGCATCCGGTCGCTGTAGCTGTAGCGGCGCGCGAGGCGCTGCTCGGCGGCGCCGCCCGGGTAGTAGCCCTCCCACTTGGCCGGCTCGGCGAGCATCCGCCGCTCGACGACCTCGGCAAGCCCCGACCGCTCGGCGGCCGGCACCAGTTCGTCCTCGATCGCGGCCAGGGCGAACAGCGCCTCGCGCAGGGCGAAGGTCAGCCCGGGGCCCACCTTGAGGACCGCCCAGTGGTCCTCGACCAGCGCGCTGAGCGCCTCGGCGGTCTGGTAGTCGGTCGAGTGGGCCTCGTAGACCATGGTGGGCTCGTCGTCGAGGACTTTGCGCAGTTCCTCGGTCAGCTCCCGCCGGTAGTCGACGACCTGAAGATGGTCGAACTCCACGGCCGGCTGGACGACGAGGGCCATGACACGCGGCCAGACCTCGTCGATGCCGTGTCGGGCGAACGCCTTGCGGTGCTGCTCCAGAGTGGTGCGTGCCGCCTCGGGAGTGGTCGGGGCGAGGGCGCCGAGCGTCTCGTGCGCGCCGCCGGGCGTGGGCACCTCGGTACCGATCACGTACCGGATCCGCTCGGCCCGCTCGGGGCCGGCCGTCTCCTCGGCCACCCGGATCAGCCGCGCGGCGCGTTCGGCGACCACGTCGTCGGTCAGCGGTGCGGGTTCTCCGGCACATGCGAAGCTGCAGTCCAGGTGGATCTTGGTGAAGTTTGCCGCCACGTAGGCGGCGACCAGGGCGTCGGCCCGCTCCATCGCCTCGTCGGGCGTCAGGGACTGCCACCGGTTCGGTCCGAGGTGGTCGCCGCCGAGGATCACGCGGTCCAGTGACAGACCACTTTCGGCGGCGATGCCGTGCACGAGGTCGCGGAAGTCCGCGGGCCGCATGCCCGTGTAACCGCCGTACTGGTCGACCTGGTTCGAGGTCGCCTCCACCAGTACATGACCGCCGGTCTCCCGTGCTTGCACCACGGCTGCCTCGATGACCAGCGGATGAGCCGAACACACCGAGGTGATGCCCTGCGGTTGTCCGGCCTTCTGGCGCCGGACCACCTCGCTCAATGGGCTCTGCATTGCCAACCCCTCACTCGACGCGCATCTCAAGCCCATGTGCCGTCATGGCCTATGGCTCATTTCGGACAGTACTGGTCTTATTTAGGGTCGTCAATAGTCTTATTCTGGTATGCATCTGGTATTGAGCTGCCGACGGGCGGTCCGCGGCGATCGTTCAAGACCGGTTGGTGGGCGTTTACGTCTGGTTGGTGATGGAGGCCCGGAACCGATAGCGGTCCCCCCGGTAGACCTGGACGGTCAGTTCGATCGGGCGTGAATCCTGGTTCGACGTCAGCTGGGTCGCGACCAGCATCGGCATGGTCTCCCCGATCTCGAACAGCTCGATCTCCCGTGGCGTCGGGTGGCGGGCCTCGACCGAATAGTCGGCGACGCGGGGCAGCTGCGGCGGGTCGGCGGCGCGCAGGGTGGCGTACAGCGAGGCCGTGGTGAAGTCGGTTTCGGCCAGGGCCGGGCAGGCCGCCAAGGGGAGCCGGTTGTGCTCAAGCACGACCAGCAGGCCGTCCAGGAAACGCAGCCGGTGGAGGTCGAAGAGGTCGGCGCCCGGAGCGATCCGGAGCTGCTCGGCCTCGTACACGGTGGCCGGGCGGACGGTGGAGGAGAGCACGTTGCCGGCTGTCGTCAAGCCGTTGGCCTGGGCGTAATCGGCGAACCCCTGTACCTGCGGGGCCGTCGAGGCGGGCGTCACGGTCGCCTCGGGGAGCAGACCGAGCTCGGCGACGAACCACCCGCGCGACGACGACGGCCGCACGACGCCCCGCGACTGCAATTGCGCGAGGGCCGCTCGCAGCGTCACGCGCGACACGGCGTACCGGTCGACCAGAGCCCGTTCGGAGGGCAGCCGGTCACCCGGGCGGGCGGCAGCGGCGCGCAGGTCGTCGAGCAGTTGCGTGGCGGTGCGCTCGTACAAGGGGAGGACGTCGTCCCCGAACAGGCCTCTGGGCATCGGCGTTCTCGCATCGGTCATACCAGAAAGATACCAATCCGATCGACGGCGCGAATCCTTCGTCCAGGCCGCCCACCCGTTGACATGCCACTCGAATACCACTTACGTTCTCGATGCAGACCGCCCAGCGATGAGGAAGTCGCCCCTGGGTGACCTTCCGTTTCGTCGCACCCCGGGGCACCGTCCGGTGATCGAGGCAGCGTTGGCGCAGCTCACCGAGGACGGCCGCGCACTGCCGCCGGAGGCGACCTCGCACCGGGGTGGCCGTCGGACGACATGCCTTCCCCCAAACCTCATCCGACCCCCTGCGACAACCGGTAGCAGACCAGGCATCGACCAGCCCTGCAGGCGGTCGCTTCGTCGCGAGCACGCTGCTCGACTCCGACGATCCACGACGACGGACCAAAGGCGGCTGCCCCAAGCGGGCACGCACGACCGAAAGAGAGTTCGACATGACGGACATGAACCGGCGAAGCGTACTGAAGGTGGCGCTGGGAGGTGCCGGCCTGGCCGCCTTCCCCGCCGTGGCCATGGGCGCCTCACCCGCGGCCGCCGCACCGAACTCGGATCCTGACGTCGTCGGAGTCGGCGACACCTCCATCACCCTGGAGTTCGACGACCAACTGCGCAGCCGCGTGGCGCTGAAGGGCGTCGACCTCACCCGCTTCGACGCCGGCGAAGCCCTGCTGGTGGGCGACAGGACCATCGAGGCGTTCGCCTACCGCGGACACCGCACCCGCGCCACCCGGCACACCCGCCACGGCGCGGGCATCCGGGTGACGATCGAGGGCACGTCCAAGGAAGGCGTGCACAAGACGGTCGAGCTGACCTCCTTCGAGCGTCTTGCCGGCATGATCGTCATGAAGGTGACCTACATCAACAGGTCCTCCACCGCGCTCAAGGTCACCGGATGGCGCAACGCAGCCCACGAACTCCTGGAAGATCCCAGCGGCTTCTACACCTTCTCCGGCACCACGCACACGGACCGACGCGACTGGGTGATGCCGGTGAAGGACGGCTACGTCCAGGAGAACTCGCTGGGGATGGACTCCTCCGACTACGGCGGCGGCACCCCGCTGGCGACCGTCTGGCGCCGGGGCGCGGGCCTTTCCGTCGGACACGTCGAGCCCGTGGCGACGATCCTGCGCATGCCGGTCCGCAGAACGGCCGCCGGAGCGAGCATCGCCATCCAGGACGACACCGCCCGCACCCTGAGGCCGGGCCGTCGGCTCAGCACCAGCACCACGTTCTTGACCGCCCTCCCGGGCGACCACTTCGTGCCGCTCCAGCGGTACCGCGACTACATGAGCGACATCGGCCAGCGCGCCCCCGAGGTCCCCGCCTCGGCCTTCGAGCCCATCTGGTGTGCCTGGGGCTACGAGCGCGACTTCGCCACCGAGCAGATCACCGCAGCCCTGCCGAAGGCGCGCGAGGTCGGCCTGCGCTGGGCCGCGCTCGACGACGGCTGGCAGACCAATGAGGGTGACTGGGAAATCGACACGGCGAAATTCCCGCGCGGCGAAGCGGACATGCGGGCCTTCACCAAGGAGATACGGGACGCCGGCCTGCGACCGCGCCTGTGGTGGGCCCCGCTGGCGGCGGACCCCGACAGCAACCTGATCCGGGACCACTCCGACATGCTGTTGCTGGACCGCGACGGCAACAAACAGGACGTCACCTGGTGGGACGCCTACACGCTCTGCCCGGCCTACCAGCCGACTGTGGACTACTTCGTGGAGCAGGCGAAGAGGTTCATCGGAGACTGGGGCTACGAGGGGCTCAAGATCGACGGCCAGCACCTCAACAGCGTCGCGCCCTGCTACAACCCGAGGCACCGGCACGCCCGCCCCGAGGAATCCACCGAGGGCGTGGCCCGGTTCTGGAAGGCGATCCACGAAGCCGCGCACGTGGCGAACCCCGACGCCCTCGTCGAGCTCTGTCCCTGCGGCACCGCCTTCGCCTTCCACAACCTGCCCTACGTCGACCAGTACCCCGGCTCGGACCCGGAGTCCTCCTACCAGGTCCGCAGCAAGGGCAAGTCGGTGAAGGCGCTGATGGGTGAGGGCAGCAGCTACGCCGGCGACCACGTCGAACTGAGCGACAACGGCGACGACTTCGCGTCCTCCTACGGGGTCGGAGCGGTCCTGTCGACCAAGTTCACCCTCCCCGGAACCGGAGCCCCGGACAAGGCGACCGACCTCACCCCGGAGAAGGAGGTCCTGTGGCGCAAGTGGGTGTCGCTGTACGAGAAGAACATGCTGCCCACCGGCGAGTACCGCGGTGAGCTGTACGACATCGGTTTCGACAAGCCCGAGGCACATGTCGTGGCCAAGAAGCGGACCCTCCACTACGCCTTCTACGCCGACCAGTGGGACGGGACAGTCGAGCTGCGCGGTCTGGGCCGCACGCGGTACCGCCTGACCGACCCGTTCACCGGCAAGTCACTCGGAACTGCCACTGCTCAGCACAACACCGTGGAGCTGTCCTTCGAGCGGTTCCAGCTCATCGTGGCCGAGCCCATCGGCTGATCGCCGTGCGGCCGGGCACACCTCTTTGACAAGGGCCCGCAGAAAATCAACATGCTGGATCGATCTTTGTGGGGTTGCTGTTGGCGAGGAACGCGGTGACGTCAGCGGGTGTGCGGAACCTGGCTGTCGAGGGTGGAATCGTGCAGCCGTGCTCAGCCAGGAGAGGCTGGACTTGGTGAACGACCCTGGTGAGGGTGCTGGTGTTGACTCCGAAAGGCTGGGTTAGGAGTGCCCTAGGCCAGCCCTAGGGCCTGTCGCCTTGAAAGGCCACGGGCGCCATTCCTGCTGCTAGGCGGGGTGTTCGGCGTATGACTGGCCAAGGACTCGCAGCGCGTATGCCAAGCCGGCCGAGCGGGAGTCCGAGGGGTCCGTGGCTTTGTGGTCGTTCGCCAGTTACTCGATCAGGTCGAGCATGGGGAGGTGCCTGTCGAGAAGGGCTTCGCCGCCCAGGGTGCCAGCCACGTAGGCGTAGGCGTGGTTGCCGTCACTGATGCGTGCGATGAGGAACTCCACAAGGTCGTCCATGTGGCCATCTTCGCGGGCAAGGTGCTTCAGCAGTCATGCGGCTGTCCAAAATAAGGATGGCGGCGAGGTGGAGTGCGCCCTGGCAGGCGATGGCGAGCTTGTCCGTTCGCATGGCCAGGCCGCGCCACTGCTTGAGTCGGTTGATGCACCGTTCGACGGCATTGCGCTGCTTGTACGCCTCAGCGTCGAAGGGCCCCGGGGACGGCGACGAGCGGCATGTTCCCGTTCGTGGCGGCGCTGAGTACGCCGACCAGCTCCGCAGCCACAGCCACAGCCACAGCCGCACGTCCCGTGAAGTCCGGAATGCCTGGCGGAAGTTGCGCCGGTCGAATACCCGTAGCCGCAGCGGCTTCAGTGTCCCGGAACATCTCGGATTTGAACAATGCCGGATCTGCGCGCAGGATGCGCTGCTGCAGCTCTGAGCTGGGACGGTCAGAGGCGCCAGGAACGGATCCGGTCGGCGGCACCGAACACGTTGTCCTTGCCCGCCAGGAGATCTTTGCAGAGTTCGACCAGCTCGCCGTAGGGGACGTCGAGGCCCTCGTCGCTGGCGTGCATGTAGGCGATGGTGACGGCACACGCGAACCGGACATTGAGCGAGGGCAGGGGCTTGAGCAGCAGCAGGGTGTGCAGCAGCGCGGCAGCACGCCAGGACGCGTCCGGGTCGACGCCGAGGCGGGGCTGATCGGCACGATGGCGCGCCACGGCCGCGACCATGGCGGAGAAGTCGCTGATGTGGGGCTGGTCGGGAAGAGCTGTCTCATGCTGCTCCAGGAGCCAGCGCACGTCGATGTGCAAGGAAGGCGCCATGGCTTCAGGCAGCCCTGCCCGTCGTGTTCGCCACCGGGCCGTCGTCGATGCCTGCCGCCTCGATAGCTTCGGCCAGCGAGGGATCCGCGAAGACCCGCTGAAACTCCGTCGCCGCCCTCTTCAGGCTCCGCTGACGTGCGATCGCGTCGGTCGTCGAAGCCTTCACAAAAGCCTTCAAGGTCATGCCGTGCTCCCGGGCGGCAGCCCGGAGGTCTTCGAGTTCCGCGTCGGAGAAATCCACATTGAGTGCTGCCATACGGCCAGCGTACTGCCGGGGTACCCAGAGCTCAATCATCCCAGCTCAAAGCATTAAGATTAGGTACCCACAGAGGTGCGCGCACGACGAGGGACGGGCCACCGAGGAGGTCTCCGGCGCTGGCCCGCTGACCGGCGGAGTCATCTACGAGAGGTCGGACAGCCCCCACCCCGAGCCTGTAACAGCACCCCCTCACACCGCCGGCTCCGCTCTGCAGGCTTCAGTAGGAGTCGTTCTTCGTGGCGAGGATGGTGGTGAGGCGGATGTCGGGGGCGTCGGCGAGCAGGGAGTCGCCGACCTTGCTGAGGGCGGCGGGGATCTTCCCGTTGAGGTGTTCCTGGCGGCTGGCTTCATCTTCGAAGGTGTCGAAGATCCCGTAGGTGTGGTCGTCGATCTGGAATGCGTACCAGGTGCGGGTAGCGGGTTCGTCGGCCACGATCTTGCTCCCGCCTTCCAGGAATGCCGCGAGCTCGTTCTCGCTGCCCGGCTTGGCCTTCAGCAGTGCCAGCACACCCAGTTTGAGCGTCATGTCGTTGTCCTTCGTTCTGCCCGGACGTCTCGTCCGGAGGGTTTGGTTCAGGGTGGGCGGATCAGGGATAGATGGTCGTTCCGCACCGCTTGCTGATGAAGGTATGGGGAGCGTGACACGTCTTGAAGTGGCGGAAGCGACTCCTTGAGTACTGTTTCCGTCATGCGGATTGCTGTTGCTGTTGTTGACGGAATTTTCGACTCCGGACTCTGTGCCGTCCTTGATGTGCTTGCAGCGGCCAACATGCTGGTGAGGGAGCATGGGCCGGCTTCTGTCCCGTTCACCGTAACCACGGTGGGCGTCGGTTCTCAGGTTCCGCACGGGCAATGGACTGCTCCTGACAACCCGGCCCGTTGCTCAACTGGCCGACAGCCCAGATCTGTTGCTGCTGCCTGCGGTCGGGCTCGAAAGCGTCGACCGGATCACCGCGAGTGTGCGATCAGACGCCAACGCGTGGGTTCCGGCGCTCGCACGCGAGGCACACGCGACCGGGGCTGAACTCGCAGCTGCGTGTACGGGCAGCTTCTTCTTGGCGGAGTCCGGAGTTCTTGACGGGAGGCGTGCCACCACCAGTTGGTGGGCGGGGTCGGCCTTCCGCACCCGCTATCCGAAGGTGCACCTGGACGACTCGCGAACCCTGGTCCACGACGGCTCCGTCACCACAGCCGGCGCGGCCTTTGCGCACATCGACCTTGCGTTGTCCGTAGTGCACCGCCACAGCCCCACCCTGGCCGATACAGTTGCCCGACATCTCCTGATCGGGGACCGTCCCTCGCAAGCCGCTTTCGCCGCTCCGACCCTGCTGGCCCAAGCAGATCCTGTGGTAGCCGCGTTCGAGCGCTGGGCACGCAATCACATGTCCGACCCACCTTCACTCAGGACAGCTGCCCAGACTCTAGGCATAAGTGAACGGACACTGCAGCGCACCACCCAGTCGGTGATCGGCATGTCACCTCTGGACTTCCTCCAGGAAATCCGCCTCGACGAGGCGACATTCCTGCTGCGCACCACATCCCTGAGCCCTGACGCCATCGCTGACCGTGTCGGTTACCGCAACACCAGCACTCTGCGGAATCTGGTCCGCCGCCGCCGGGGCACGACCCTGCGGGCCCTACGCCAAGGAGGCACGGACCAGGACTGACCACAGTCAAGGCGAGCATGTTCGCCCAGACCATGATGTGGCAACTGCGGTCGTCCATTGTGGAAAGGCGACCGCCTTGTCCCAGCTGCTCGTCGCTACGCCGCCGGGCACTGTCTACGCCCCAGGCACCGACGGCATCGTCAGGTCGGGCTACGGACGCCGCGGCCTCGGCCGTCCGGCAAGCGGAGCTGCGCGAAGCCACCCGAATCGCCGCCCGAGCCAATGAACTCCAGGCGGTAGGAGAACAGTCCGCGCCGGCGCCCGAAGCGGTCGGCGATCTCGCTGTATTCCTCGCCCGGGCCCGCCGGCCACGCCCCGTCCTACTATGAACGGGCCGCTTCCTGCGGGTGCTGTCGGCGAGCCTGAGAGGGCATCCGTTCGGGCCCGGTCCGGGCGTCGGCTGCGTGTGCGCAGCTGCGTGTCCAGCCCCGGGTCCTGGATGTGGACGGATCCGTGCTCGCCGGTCGTATCGCGAAGAGACTGCGAAGTGAAGCCGGCAGCGCTGGCGACGGGAAGGCTTCAGGGCCTGGTTTTCGAGATCGTTCCGGCTGGTGCCTGTGCGGGGGCTCCGGAGTGGTTCTGCCCGTCGGCGTACGAGATGGTCCTGCGGCAGGCGTAGATGGCGCCTGCGCCCGCATCCGGCCTGGGGCCGGTACCGGAAGACACGGACAGGGACGGCCCCTTGCAGGACGGGGGCCGGTTCAGGGCCCCGGACCCCGCTCCTGACCCTCCCTCTCCCCTCCGGAGGGTCAGGAGCCGGGGGAGGACCGCCGCGCAAACTCGCCGGCTACTGCCTCTGCCCGCTGCGCGCGGGGATCAGCTTGTTCCGCCCGGCCCGCTTCGCGGTGATCTGCACCTCGATGCCTTGGCCCTGGAGTACCAGCTCGTCGCCCACTCAGCGCGCTGGGAAGGCGCCGCTGCCCTTCATGTGGGTAAGGGCCGGCCGGAATGTGATGGCGCCCGAAGGGTCGGAACCTATTGCTTGAGCTTTTTTTGAGAAAGGGCGATCCGGTGATAAACGGAATGGAGAGCCTATTCGTTATACATCCTGTATCGCGTGTGCCAACACATGATCTTATTGGTGGTTTTGCGCTTCTTTCTCCCTGTCGGGTCCTTTCATTTTTTGTTTATCGGCTCTCGTTACGTTCCTGGACCAGTGGCTGCCGCAGGGGCGGCTGTCAGGTCATGAGAGTGAAAGGGAACTGACATGGCGCAGGAAACGACGTCGTTCGCCAGGTACGACAAGAAGGGCTACGAGTCGCAGGTCGCGGCCCTGCGGCTGAACGGCGAGGCCGTCGTCACCAACATCAAGAGCATGAAGCGCACCTTCCTGTCGGTGAGCCTGGAAGGCTCGAACGTCGCGGCCAGCATCGACGGGACGATGCAGTACGACAAGGACGACCTGCGGGGCTACTTCTGCGACCAGGTCGACGTGACGATGTCCCTGGACAGCTCCGCGTTCACGCTGCGCACGGACAGTCCGCAGACCACATCGGGTGTCTCGTCGGTGACCTCCAGCTCCCAGTTCCAGCTCGACGTCAGCGCCGGCACCTTCGGTCCTGTCCCCACCACCGGGGTCAGCACCGGTCTGGTGATCGGTACCTCCTTCAGCCGCAGCCTGGAGGACTGGAAGGCCGTCAACCTCTCCGACGGCAAGAGGATGAACCAGAGCTACCGCATGGCCGCCTCCGAAGGCGCCGCCTACGAGACACCCACGGACCTGATCGACATGAGCGCCAAGGGGCAGGTCGAGGGCTGTCCGCTGTTCCACGTACCGGACCTGTCCCTGGCGAACATGCCGCTGATGAGCACCGGCATCTTCGCCACCGACAAGATCCTGGGCCCCTCGACGGTCAATCTCGCCGTCACCGTCACCGGCCACTTCGTGCGCATCGAGAAGACCTTCGAGCTCTTCGTCGTCAAGCCCGACGTCCTGCGCAAGCCCTGGACGTGGACCTACAAGTTCCCCGTCACCATCCCCGCAGCCGACTGACCACCCGCACCCCACACCGTCACCGTCTTTCCGGGGCGTACTCCCACCGGATGCATGTTGTGCGACCCGGATGAGCTGAAGCGATCTACAAGAAAGGCCCGACATGCCAGAGCCAGCATTCGAAGAAATGGCCCCGGAAGTCCTGGATGCAATTGTGGGTTTCATGGAGCCGCGAGCGGCAGCAAAGCTCCGTGAGACGTCACGGACGATGAAGAAGGCCGTTGACGACTTCTATGAAAGATTGATAAGGCGAGGTGACATCCTCGACAGGAACTATCGCCCCGTACGCACAACTGTCCCGGATGTCCTGAAAAACCTGCAATCGGGGATGTATAAGAAGCTCACGACGCCGGTGGACGCGCTGTTAAAGGACATTCGGCAGCAAGGCGAACAGAACAACAACTGGGGCGCAGCCTCGGACATCGCTCGCACCGCCGGCTGGCTCATCTACTGGGATCAGCTCAAAGGCCCCACAGACGCTGACGCGCTTAACCGCTTGGAGATGACCAGAGTATCGTTCGGGTGGCTCGAGGAAGGTAACTACCTTCACTACGACGACGGCACACTCTTCGACTCTACCGAGGAAGACATCCTCGAACGAGCGAGCCAATGGGCGAACGCGTCCGGGCTCCTGAAGCCGCCGTCTCCCTGAGCCCACAAGGTATCCCCCCGGCCAAGCGCTGCAGCCCCGGCCGGGGGGTCTGTCCAGTCAACGGCCCTGTCTCACATCCGGTGGTAACTGATTGTCATAACGTCAGGAGGGCCCACGGCCTGGCCGATTTCGCAGCGCAGAGGCAATTCTCCAGGGCAGTGGGGCACGGCGTGACGGTCATCGAGGACCTTCGGGCAGTTTCGATTACTGCCTGACCTGCAGATATTACCCGGTGCTCCCAAGTTCACTTTGCGTTACTATCGGATGTGAGACAGGGCCGTCTGTTGGACACTCCCACCCAGACCTGCTTGCGCTGCCCGGTGCCCGCATCACAGACCTCGATGCGCTGAGGGCCCGTGGGGTCGTGGGGAGTCTTCGCCCCACGCCACCGAGAGCCCGGCGCAGCCTAGGTGCAGGTCACGCGGATACTGCCTCGCCCGACGCACTCGACTGAACAACGTGGCGGTACAGGCGCCCGCGCGTGCCCAGTTCGAGTGAGGGCCCGGGAGTGGAGCTCCGTCGGCCGGTGGCTAACGAGCTCGTGCACGACAAGCGGTGAGACCTCGAGCTCGCGATGGTTGATCATGGTCGGGTGGTGGAGAACAGGGCTCGCGCAGTGATCATCAGCAACCGTCGGATCACGGGGCTGACAAGCGATTTGATCGCTAAACTCGTAGCCGAGATAGGCCCGTTGTGGCATGAGCGGCACCAGACCAAGCTGGCCTCCCGGCCACGGAAGCGGACCGTGGGCGGCGGGCCGAAACACCGCCTGGTGTTCGTCGACCGCCTGCTGGCCACCCTCGTCCATCTTCGGCACGGAGTCACTCACGACGTACTGGCCTGCTGGTTCGGAGTGGACCGCTCGACCATCACACGAGCTGTCAACGAGGTGCGGCCGCTGCTCGCCGAGCGAGGCTGCACCGTCAGCACCGACGTGCGGCTGCAAACCCTGGCCGAGGTCGTCGATCACCTCGGCTCGAGCGGGACGACCGGCATCATCGACGGCACCGAGATCCGTGTCCGGCGACCGGCCGCAGGGCGCAAGGACCGGGACAAGTTCATCTCTGGCAAGAACAAGCAGAATGCCGTCAAATCCATGGTGGTCACGGACCACGCGGGGCGCGTGCTGTGGTGCAGCCCCGCTCGTCCCGCGAGCTGCGCGGACATCACCCACGTCCGCCAGTTGGAGCTGGTCACGCTCCTGGCCGACGCGCCCGCGCTCGAGATCCTCGCTGACGCCGGTTACCAGGGCCTGGGCGCGCAGACCGGCGGCCGGGTGGTGACGCCCCCGCATCGCAAGTTCAAGAAGAACGCCCCCGACTGGTATGAGGAGATGTACGAGCGTCAGCGCAAGGCACATTCCTCGCGTCGTATCCGGGTCGAGCACGGCATCGTCCATCTGAAGAACTGGCGGGCTCTGGCCCGGCACCTCGGCCGCCGCGAGCACATGAGCGACATCGTCCAGGCCATCGCCGGCCTGCTCTCTCACCAGCAGACCGCGGACCTGCACTCGACACGGCAGACGTGAGCACGGGCCCCACCGAGGTTCTCGACGTCTCACCGCTTGTGGTGCACGAGCTCGTTAGCAACGTTTCTAGGTGTGTCATCGCTCTTGGCTCAACCCTTTTTGTCGAGCGGCGCCGAGAACGCCGGGAAGATCGCATCGAACGCCGCAAGACCAAGCAAGAGGTGTATGCGCGCTATCTCGCCGCCCATGCCGAGACTCGCACCCAACTGCGGGTCCTCTCAGTTGCCGCAGCCTTGACCGATGAGGAGCGCGGGTACCGGGCCTATACCGCGTACGCCGCCTGCTACGCCCCGCGTTACGAGCTCGCAGTGCTGGCCCCTCAGGCAGTGTTGATTTCTGCCAGGGACTTCGACAAGCGCGCTCGGGATCTACGAGACATCGTCATCGAAGGCACGAACATCCAAAGCCAGGGCGGGGAGCGCATGCGGAAGTACCTGGAGGCCATGCAACTCGTACACACGGCGATGCGGGCAGATCTGGGTGCGGATGAAGACGGTTGACGGCTGCCAAGTGCTGCACGAAGGCCTGGAGACAGCGCCGCGAAGCAACTCCTGGCACCCCGCGATGCGTGGGCGCGATCGTTGCGGTATGCGTCACGGCGTGACGCCTGTCCATCACACACGACCGGACGATGGCGCGCCCCGGCTGTCATCCCGGCAGTGCGCGGGTGTTGGTGAAGCGCACGGCCGGCCCCCAGTTGTCCCGGGCGGTAGCCAGGCACCACTGACACAGGGGCAGTCCGCCGGAGCCGTACTTGTGCGTGGATCGTTGGCAGCCGGAACACGGCTCGACGTAGCTGCTGGAGATGGTGAAGGTCGACGGGTCGGGTTCGGTGATCGGTGGCGGGGGAGTGCTGGTCATCGCGGGGGTGTCCTGTCCGGGGGCGGGGAAGTGGGTGGACACCGCGGTGCAGCGTGGCAGGCCGTGAAGGTGCGGGAAGCCGTCAGTGCGCCGCGGCGGCAAGGGCCGGGCGGCTGGATAAGGGGATGTCGAGCAGGGTGTCTGGGGTGCAGTGGCTGCACACGCGCAGTCCGGCATCGAGGAGCCGGCGGGCTTCGTCACGGCTGACGGGCTTACGCCGCTTACCGATGGTGTAGCAGTGCCCGGCGTGAACTTCCACGGGCGGGCGGCCGTCACCGATACCCAGCTCGACCACCCACTCCGGCCCCGGGGGCCGGGTAAGCCGACGGTGTTCCCGCTCGGCTTCCCGCTGCCGGACAGCAGCGATCTTTGCGTCGATGCGCTCCAGCCACATGGCGTGCCAGGTCCTCAGCGCAAGTAGTCGGCTCAGGTCAGCGGGTAGGTCATCGAACATATTCTCGCTCCTGATCCGGCGGGCGGCACAGGCTGACCACTCGCGTATTCGAATTCTAGTTCGATAACGTGCGGGCGTGCAGTCCACACCCTTCCCCCACGACCTGATCCAGTTGCAGGCGGCCTGGAACCGCACCTACGTCGCCCTCGCCGCACTCCCGCCCGCAGTCGGGACCGCGGAGCTCCGGTGGCGCCTGGTGGTGCTGTCGTCCCGCCTGTGGTGGCATCCGTTCTGGACGTCGCGGTCGGGCTGGTCGTCGGCCGCGCGTGCGCAGCTGCGCATCCAGGCCCGCGCACTGCACGGGGATGCGTAGTGGTGAGCGGGCGTCCTGGGTGCCTGACTGAGCGGGAGGAGCAGATCCTGGCCTGCCGATCGCGGAGCGCGGTGAGGGTCCGACCATGGTGGAGATCGGCGCGGCGGTGGGGCTGCGCAGCAAGGGCACGGTCGCCTACCACCTGCGTAATCTGCAGGAGCGCGGTGTGCTGGCCCGTGACGGGGCGAGGGGCCGCTCGGGCCGGTGTGGTGGCGGTGCGGCCACCGCGAGGGGCAGACCCTCACCGGTGCTCTCGCCAACGGCGACGACATCGGGGCCTGGCACCGCCGTGGAGGCGACCTTATGCGGATCAAGACGTGTGGCACCTACAAGATCGGCTTGTACCACCACCAGGACGGGCCGCACTGGGGCGACGTCAGAGACGAAAAGTACGACATCCGTCAGAACAAGGACTTCGTGATCCAAGTGCTCTGCGCGACGTAGTGCCCGCGCCCGGCTGACGTGGAATTCTCGCGGCAGTCCGCCACCCCTCCGGTGCAGTCGTCCGGGGTGGTGGACCAGATAGCCGAACAGCCCCGCCCTACCCCGCACGACCGGGGGGCGGGGCATTTTCGTACGCCCAGCCAGCAGCCATACTCTGCCCGCATGCCGCGCCACCGCGGACGGCGATCCGGATGCGGCTGGCCCCGCGTGGCGCGGGGCCAGCCGTGTGCCGTGGGTCAGGAGAGGGGGTGCAGCCAGTGGGCCTCCAGTTCCCCCTCGACCAGGTCCGCGATGGCGGCGAAGTACGTCTGCATGAACGGCTGCGAAACGTGCGCCAGCAGGTGGGCGCCGGAGGACCAGCGCTCGTAGAAGGCGAAGGCGCCCGGCCGGTCCGGCGTGGTGTGCACCACGTACTGCTCGCATCCGTCCTCCTTACGGGTGAGGCCGATGATCGCCTGGATCTCGCCCAGCATCCGGCCCTCCTCGCCCGCCTTGGCCCGGGCGTATCCATATACCGCGACCGGCGTGTCCGAGGCGAGGATGGCGGCGGGGATGAGGCCGTCGGGTGTCGTGTCGTCAGTGCTCATGAGGTCCTACTCCGTCATGGTCGGTTCCGCCGGTGCTGATGCCCGGCTTCCGGAGTGTAAAAGTTGACGTTAACGTCAAAGGCAAGTCGGGTGACGAACCCCGGGACGGCCCGGCAGCAATCGGGACCCAGCGGCATGCGGAGCAGAGGGAGCGACGGGATGCGTATCGGCGAGGTGGCATCGGCCGCGGGAGTGAGCACGCGGGCGCTGCGCTACTACGAGCAGCAGCAGCTCATCGCGTCGAGCCGCAGCGCAGGCGGGCAGCGCCTCTACCCCCCGGACACGGTCGAGCGGGTGCGGTGGATCCAGCTCCTCTACGCTGCCGGGCTGAGCAGCCGGACGATCGTGGAGTTCCTGCCGTGCGTGCACACCGGTATCGCCGGCCCGGAGATGATCGCCCGGCTTCGTGCGGAGCGGGACCGCCTCGACGAGCACATGCGGGACCTTGCCACCACGCGAGCCCGACTGGACTCTGTCCTCGCCTCCGCCGAGTTCGGCGCGACACGGCCGGCCGGCGAGGCCGCAGGGGTCTCAGGCTCGACCAGCACGCGTCGGCCTTGGCCCGGTGCCCAGGCCGAGGCTGGCTTTATCGACGTCTCACACAGCGGTTGTTGACGACCGCGGATGGCACCTACTTCGCCGGGATGTCGTTGTCGACAAGAACGGGAGGCACCTGCCGGTACCCGGCGACGGACCGTACCGGCTGTCACCTGCGCCCGTAGCCACCGCTTTTCCCCCGAGCTCCGGACGGGGCGGTCGACGGAGTCTCGCCGGTCACCACCGATTTGCTGTCCGATGCCGTGGACGTTCGGCGCGGGCAGCACCTCCTGACCTGCCAGAGAAGTGCTGCTCTTCGTCATCGACAGAGCCACTGGCGGATCTGGTCAGGTGTCGGGATTGAAGGACGTAGTTACGTCGGTTCCTTGCGTACTCCTCTTCGTCTCGCTTGCCGAACCCGCACCATCTGGCAGTGCTGGTACGTTCCGGCTTTGACGTCATTTCAGTGCGAGTTCGACACGAGGGATGTGCGCCGCTGGATTTCGCGGCACGGGCCTATGGCCTGCGTCGAGGGTGTATCAGGTTCGCAGGCCTCCGGAGGCGGTGAGGCGCTCTCCGGTGACCCATGCGGCCTCGTCGGAGGCGAAGAAGACCGCCACCTGTGCCAGATCTCTGGGCTGGCCGATACGGCCCAGGGGAGTGCGTTCGATCATGCCTGTCTCGGCGTCGCTGCCGATGAAGCCGACCGCGTGGATACCCTCTGTCTCAACACCGCCTGGAGCCAGGGTGTTCACCCGGATGCCGCGAGGGCCGAGCTCGGCGGCCAAGACGCGTGTCAAGGCGTCGATGGCCCCCTTCGTCGCGGCGTACACCGCCATTCCCGGTACCGCGCGGGCGCTGTCCAGTGATCCGATGTTGATGATGGAGCCACCGTCGGGCCCGAAGTACTTGAGAGCCTCCTGGATCGTACGGATCGGCCCGGTCAGGTTGACCGACAGCTGTCGGTCGATCTCTTGTTGCGTGACGGTTTCCAGCGGCTGTGGGTAGTACACGCCGGCATTGTTGACGAGAATGTCGAATCGGCCGTAAGCGTCCATGGTCTTGGCGAAGAGGCGTTCGACGTCCGCCGGCACCGATACATCCCCCTGCACGGCGGTTGCGCTCGCTCCTCGATCCTGGATGTCCTGTACCACTCGCTCGGCGTCAGCAGGGCTGGAGGCATAGTTGACGACGACCGACGCTCCGGCCGTAGCGAACTCCCGCGCGATGGCCGCCCCGATGCCTTTGGACGCGCCCGTTACGAGCGCGACCTTTCCCGCCAGTCTCGCGTCGGCGTTCCTTCGCGGCGCTGCGTCACCGTGGCGAACCCCTGGCCTACTTGTCATGCTTGTTGCTCCTGTTCATTGAGCGGATCACGGGTGGTGGCACGAGTCCTCGGTGCTGCCCGGGCAGAGGCAAACTGGTTACGGGCGGCCTTGCGCGCCCCTGATATGGGATGTGCATGGCGATGGTCATACCTGCCCCATGCCGCCGTCGACGCAGAGCTCGGCCCCTGTCATGAAGCTGCTGTCGTCCGAGGCGAGGAACAGGGCCGCACTGGCGAGTTCCTCGGGGCGCCCGAGGCGTCCCAGGGGAACGTGTGCGGCCATCCCGGCTCGCAGGACCGCCGGGTCCTGCCCGAAGTACGCGGCCTGCCCGTCGATGATGGCTGTGTCGAACGGTCCTGGGGTCAGCACGTTGACCCGAAGGCCGCGGTCGCCGAACTCGGCCGCCCATACGCGCGCGTAGGAGCGCACCGCCGCCTTCGCGGCGCTGTAGGCAGTGGATCCGGGGAGACCCTTGAAGCCCTGGATCGAGCCCACCAGAATGATCGAGCCGCCGACCGGCATGAGGGGGAGCGCCGTCTGGACGGTGAACATCGTCCCGCGCGCGTTGATGCCGAACGTGCGCTCGAAGTGAGCCTCGGTCACGTCGCCGAAGTCGACCCGCTCGATCATGCCCGCGTTGGCGACGAGCACGTCAAGGCGTCCTCGGTCCCCGCGGATCGTCTCGATCAGACCGTCGAGATCGCTCGACGACGTGGAGTCGGCGGCGACCGCCGTGACACGGCCTTCGATGGAAGCCACCGCGTCGTCGAGAACTTCCTTACGCCGCCCCGTGATGTAGACATGGGCACCTTCTTCGGCGAACTTCTCGGCGATCGCCAGGCCGAGGCCCGCTCCTCCGCCCGTGACCAGGGCGACCTTGTCGGCGAGACGCATTTTCTCTCCTTCACGTCGGTACACACATGCCGCTTGCGGTCCAGAAGGTAGTCATGCGCCAGACATAGGCGCAAAGAGCTTCTTGGTATGTTCCCTATAGGAAGCTTCTATGTGACGAGGCGGTGCTGAATGAACGTGCGGCAGTACGAGTACGCGCTGACCGTGGCCGAGGAGGGCAGCATCACGGTGGCGGCCGAGCGTCTGGGACTGACCCAGCCCTCTCTGTCCCAGCAGATCGGCGCCTTGGAGAAGCAGGTGGGAGTGCGTCTGTTCACGCGGACCCGGCAGGGAATGACGCCGACGGTGGCGGGGCGGGCCTTCCTCGCGGAGGCAGAGATCGCCACCACCGCCTCCCGGCGCGCGTTCACTGCGGCCCGCGCCGCCGACGGTGACCTGACAGGCGAGATGATCATCGCTGTCCACATGGGACTCGGGACCCGTCAGCTGCCTCGCGCGCTCGGCGAGCTACGCCGTCGACACCCGCACCTGCAGGTCACGATCCACGAGGAACCCGATCCCGCGGACATGGAGCGACTCGCACGCCAGGGCACCCTCGACATGCTCCTGGTGCACGACGTTCCACCGGGATGCACCTTCGACATCCACACGCTCGGCACGGAGTCGTACGTCGCAGTCCTGCCGCAGGACCACCCGCTACTTCGCCGGCACGAGCCGCTCCTCCTCGAAGACCTCGCCGCCGAGGGGTGGGTGCGCTTCAAACGCACCAGCAAACTCGACGAATATCTGGCAGGCCTGCTCTCCGGCCACGGGCTCGCTCCAGCAACGGTCGGCCGGGCCTCGCAGATCTCGACCGCGGTGAGGCTCGTCTCGGAAGGCCTGGGTGTCACCATCGCGCCGTCGTCCGCCATCCCCGACGGCTTCGAACGGCTGACCCGCCCCCTGCACCCCGCCCTCTCGGCACCGGTGATAGCGGGCGTGCGGCGCACTCCGGGCCGGGCGGAGAGCGCGTTGCTGGACCAGCTGAACCGGCAGCACTGGTAGCAACGAATCATCTTCTGGCGACGCCTGTCCATCGCGGCTCTATGCCCCGGCTTCTCGGCTATGAGGACTCCGATTTCTCGAAGCCGATCACGTGTGAGTGCACGATTTGCTCGACCAGTTCATCGAAGTGGCCAGCGCCTTCTAGCCGTAGGATCCTCCGCTGTCACCCACGCTGCCGGCGAACCTCCGGCCAGGCAACGGGTGACCATCGCTTTTGCGAGGTCGCCCTTGATGGCGAACTCCCGCAGATCAGGAATCTTCGCAGCCCGGCAGCGATCCCCGATCTCCGGTCCATAACCGACCGCATCCGCAGGAAGTTCGGGCCCGGTGCGATCGGCCCGGCTGCTACCTTTCGCCGCGCCTCCTGACCCCCCACCTCCGCCCATCGGCTACACCGGCCCGATCTGCTCTGGAAGCGAGAAGTTGGTGCTGCCCCATCCACCCGGAATGCTGGATCCTGCCTCGCTGCCGCACTGGCCCTACGCCCAAGCAGTCGACCAGGAACTCGCCAGCCGCGGCATCCCGGCAGGCGCCGTCCGTGTGGAACGCGACTACCGCCGCGAGGCCACGATGCGTCTGGTCTTCTCCTGGGACGCCTCCCGCTGCGCCTGCCGTTGCCGGGTATTCCTGCCGGTCATGGCGCGGTCTTAACCGTATGAGGGACCTGCGGTACATCCGGTTGCGCGGTGACTGGTCGGCGGCCGGAACGTTGAGTGGATCATGAAGAGAGTCACGGTCACCACGGCCATCGCTGCTGCTGTCCTCGCGCTCAGCCTGCCGGGCATCGCCGAAAGCCAGGAGCCGGCCACCGCACAAGCGGCCCCGGAAGTGAAGGAACTGCTCGGGCAGGGATCGGAAGACTGTCCGAGCATGAGTCTGTGCCTGTACGAGGACGTCAGCCTCAACAAGGGCAAGGACGCCAGGGTCTGGGTCTTCCCCATCACCGAGGCCCGCACTGACCACCCGCTGCGCAACCACGCCGCACGGGACAAGCCCTCCTCGGCCTACATGAGGGCCCCCAACCTGGGCTGGACCGCCTACCTGTTCACTGACAACGACCAGTGCGGCTACGCGGGAAACCGGGAAACGGAAGGCCTTTCCTTCCGGCGCAACAACCCCTACAACTCCCTCAACAGCCAAAGCGGCCAGGCAAAGCGGTACGGCTACTTCTACAAGAACGGCAAGTGGTCCAAGTCGAAGCGCTGGGGTGTCACCACCACGACGCTGCACCTCAACGACCGGGCCGGCTGCGTCTCCCTCGGAGCCTACAAAAACACCGACGCACTGCGCCCCTACGATTCAGGCGACATGTAACCGACCCGCGAAGACACCAGTATCCGAGAGAGCGCGAACTGTGCGTTCCTCAGCCGGGGGCACACGGCCCGTTGCGGCGGGAGCTTGCAGCGGCGGTCACCCTCGCGGGTGACGATGAGCATCGTGGCCCACTCGACCAGGGCATGGGACAGGTCGAGTGCGGCAGAATAGGGAACCAACGCAGCTCCTGTGCCTGTGGGTTGAGACTTCGAACACCTCCCCCAACGGCACGGGAGCCTCGTGCGTTGCGCATCCCCTTGGCGTGACCTGATCGGTGGTCGTACTGAAAATGCTCAGAGACTCCGTACCTGGGAGAACACGGCGGCGAGTCCGGTTCGAGCCGGTCGCGGTGGTGACGTCTGTTCCCGTGGCTGCGATCTCTCGGTCAGGGGTCAGTAATGGTGAGAGTCGGTGGTGCTGGTCTGGGGCAACATGACAGTGGAACTCGCGCCCGCGCTTCCGCACGCCCCGGTCCTCCCGCCGTCCCCGAGGACGATGGAGTCGTGGGCGAGCACAACGAGGAGCAGGAGCACGTTGCCGAACCGGCGCGACCGCCGCTCACCGCGGCCCGCGCCCGGGATATGACGACCGGGCTGCGCGAGGCGATGGACGACATACGGCGCTCTGTGGCGGTGCTCGCCGCCCGCGTCTGGGCACCCCTCGGCTACCCGAGCTGGGAGGCGTACTGCGACAGGGAGTTCGGTATCTCCCGCGCGCAGGCGTACTGGTTCCTGGAGGTCGCCTGCGCCCGGGCCGCGATCCACGGCGCCGTCGACGCCGGCACGGGCTGTCTCGCACGCGAAATACCTGTCCGGGCGCAGCTGCGCCCGACTACGGCCTGCCTCAGCGCGCCCTGATCGCCATCTCCAGCTCCGCGACGACGTCGCGGAGCTGATCCCTGATGGTGGTTGGGGTGGTGCTGCGACTGGGGCGCAGTATTTGCATGGGCCAGGCGGCACACGGGTGCTGCACGGGCAGCAGGCCGGCCTCGGCCACGCAGCGACGGGCAGCTGCTGCACACTGCTCGGACGGTACTGCCTCCCCGACACTTGCTGCTCGCGGCCAGCAGTACGTCCGTGGGACCGTCCCAGCGGCTGCATAACATCGCGCGCTCTGCGGTGACCTGTGAGTTCGCTGCGAGCCACGGATCTGACGGACTCGTAGGGCGGCTTCTCGTGGTTTCCGCGGCAGCGGCAGTCGAGCTCAACAAGGTCGCGGCAGTAAACCAGAGGCGGTCTCGACCGCCGCCTTGCCCGTATTCCGGCGGCTGTTCTTTGTGGGTCAAACGACCGGCACACTCAGCGACCGGGCCGGGCTACTGTCCCCGTCGTGCGGGGCTGACACCGGCCGTGGCGGTGACCTCACCCGCAGGGTGATGCACGACTGACCAAGTTCCCTGCACGGACGACAAAGTTAGCCCCCTCGCCACCCTCTACATTTCTGAAACGAAAACGCGGAACGCCCGCAGAGAAAGTCCTAGAAGAAATCAGAAGTCATTCCGAAGGAATGAGGGGCACGGAGTGCGCAGGAAGAAAAAAATGCTCCTTTCAGTTGCCTTCCTTTCTTGTCTGGCTGCCGGGTGCAGCAGCACCGACATTGGAAGCCCTGCGGACGCCGGCCGGCCACACCAGAAAGACGCTGCCTCCGCGCGGGGAGCACCACTCCGGGACCTGACCTCCGCAGAAGAAGTGGAGATAGACCGCGCGGAGCAGGACCTCGTCCTGCAGTGCATGCAGCGCCAGGGCTTCCGCTACTGGCCCGTCCCAGTCGCGAGCGTCGCGGAACGCAAAGTCGGCGCCTACGTCGTGGACGACATCAGCTGGGCGCGCCAGTACGGCTACGGTCGGCCTTTCGACACCGCAGCCATGAAGACCCACAGCGATCACCCCAACATCACCTACGCCAACGCGCTCCCCAAGAAGGAACGCGTCCGATACTCCAGGGCGCTTGACGGGAACTTCACCGGCACCATCACTGCCGAACTGCCGTCCGGCGGTTCGGTCCGCACCCCGCGCGACGGCTGCTACGCCCAGGCCAGGGAAGAACTCTACGGCGACTATCCAACCTGGTTCCGCGCCAAGAAGGCCGTGACCTCGCTGACGCCCTTGTACGTTCCGCGCATCCTCCGGGACAAACGTCTGACCAACACGGTGGCAGCGTGGTCACGTTGCATGAAGGCAGCTGGCCGGCCTTTCCAGAGCCCCGACGCGATCCGTCGCGAACGGGAAAACCTGATTCGCGGCATGAGCGAGTCACAGGCCCTGCGATCCGAATCCGCTCTGGCCGTGACAGAGGCCACGTGCGCCCAACGGACATCCCTGGGGAAGACCGCGCGTGCCCTGGAGATGGAATACCGAAACAAAATGGCACGCGACTACGCGGCGGAATTCACCGCGTACCGGCAGATGAGGATGTCCGCCCTCGCGCGGGCACGGAGCCTTTGAAGCTTACTCATACCCCTGCCCAGACGCCCGTGACCGGACGGTCACGGAGAGCATCAATCTACAAGGAGTCCCCATGAGAAACCTCGCCGCCGCCCTGACCGTCATGGCCATGGCCGCCTTCGGAACTGCGCTCCCCGTCTCTACCGCGCACGCGGCCGCGGCCGCGGATTGCTACGACGCGTGGTACGGCGAACCGGATGCCGGTTACATGTACGCCTATGACTCCGCCAACTGCATCGGATTCCTCGGAAAGGCCAAGGGTTCGGACTCCAACTGGGGCGACAGCTCAGGGAGTTTTCAGGGCGGAGACACCAACAAGGCCACGTCGATCCTCAACGCGGGCACCGATCTCGAAGTCCAGTTCTTCAACGGGACCAGCACGTGGACCGGAGGCTACATCTGCCTGGCCCGCAGCGAGTGGTTCGCGTCCAACCTCTCCGACGACGAATTCAGCAGTGGTGTCACGGTGAACAACGCCATCAGCTCGCACCGCTGGGTCACCAGCCCCACCTGCGGCAACAATTGGGCCGAATGACGCCGACGGTCACACCTGAACGGCACCGGGGGGGCCTCGTGCCCCCCGGAATTAGGCACGGGCAGCAGGCCAGCCCTGTCGTGCAGCAACCGCGAGTGCAGCAGCTGCTACACCGAGGTCAGCGCCGAGGCAACGGCGGTTGCATGACATCGCAGATCTGCGACATTCCGGGCGAGATCTACGCACGGCTGTTGCAGTCCGTGCAGCACGTACGACATTGGCGCTGCACGAGAAGGTGCAGCGCCAATCACCGGGAGCCGACGGAGTTAACGGACGCGCTTCAGGCGGGTCGGCTTGATGATGGAAGTGACGTTGCCCTTGGCCTTCGTCTGAACGACACGCCTAGATCGTTTGGATTCAGAATAGGCGTCCTACGCTGCCCGGTGTGAGAAGGGCATCCGGAGTTAATGTGAGGAATCGGAACTACAACAAGTACATGGATGTCGCTGGCAAATTCTTTGCCAAATGGTACCCAGGGCAATGTGGCTGGGTGTGACCCGAAAGTTGCCATACCCCCCGGGGGATACCTTCGCAGTGTCTCTTCGCGATCACGGATACGCGTTGGGTGTGGCGGCCAGGGCGGACGGTAAGGGTATCGTGCTCGTGTACTTCTTCGGTCCGCGCTTGGAAACACCTGAAGTCCCGCCGCAAGGGTTGCTTAATCCGAGTGCCGCCATCAAGGTTTGCAGGTTCGGTGACCTTGGACTTATTTGCGGGAAGTGGTCGATCGTAGGGAGGGTGGAATCATGGGACCCTGCCCTGTGGGGTGTTCCTGACCTCTGTAGAAAGGAAGAGATCCGTGTCGTTTACGACGACGTTTCGCTCGCCATGCCCTGAGAAGAGCGACTAGATCCGGATGAGTGCCGACTTCTTCCGCGAGACGGGCTTGAAGGAGCGGGCTCAGACGGACTGCACAGAACACGGCTGCCGTTCCCGGCACAAGCCGGTGGACGGTCGCGGCGAGAGCGGTGCTGATCGTCTCCGCCACCGTCAGGATCATCGCTGCGACGGTGTCGGCCGTCCTGCGCACCGGCTCCTGGAACCACGGCCCTCAGCACCAGGTGCGACGCGTCATTCCCGTTGAGGGTTCGCAGACGGGGCGCACGATCCGGTGACACTGCCGGTCATGCCCGTGGAGCCCCGGGCAGGGGAGGCGGGAGCCGGCCCGACGGCGGCCTCGGGAACGCAGGTACTGTCTTCGCGCGCGGCGTCTTGACCGGCTTCTTGCATCTCGGTGCACCAGCGGCAGTCGGTAGTGCACGAGGGCGGGCTGTCCTGCCAGTAGGCGCCGAGGAGTTCGGCTCGCACGCCGGATGTGTATTCGTCACGCTGGTGCGGATGCTGGCTCATGCCCGCCCCAACCCCGGCAGGCGCGGCGGAGTTGCTGCCCGTCACGCCAAAGCAGCACCTCGGTGATCAACCCGGGACGCAACGACCGCCCTGCAACGGAACAATATGAACTCGATCGGTCATGAATTCTGCCGAATCGACGTGCGAACGATCAGCTGACATGTACCGGGCCAGCCTCTGTGGAAGGTCGTGTTCTTCTGGGGCGTGGGACGGTGCAGTCACGTTCCTGCACCTCATGGCGTCGGAGTGCCGTGCAGGCGCCGCATCTGCCCAGCAGTCGGTCTCCGCACCGCCGCAGTCTCATCGAGCCCGTAGTCGCTCGGGAACACCTTGGTTTCGGCAAATACGTCATTCCGGGGGAGTGCAGCTCGGCGCAGGCCGTCTCCGACCGTTTTCTCATTGAAGTACGCGGCGGCCGTATCGATGTGGCGGTAGCCCAGCTCGAGCGCGGTCGCCACCGCCTCGGCGGTCTCCTCCGGTGAGCTCTGATAGACACCCAAACCCAGGGCCGGGAGGGTGACGCCGTTGTTGAGAGTGATTGTGTCCATGTCTCCATCAGACTCTTGAGTGAGGTGGTGCGGGAGTGGCTGTTGATCGGGGTACTGGTGCTACCTCCCACAAGGCGGCGGCGCCGCGTGCGGTGGGGCATGGACCTTCGGACCGAGATTTCCGAGTTCCTGCGCACGCGCAGGGCCCGGATCACGCCCGAGCAGGCCGGGCTCGGTACGGGCGGCGGACGACGCGTGCCGGGGCTGCGGCGCGAAGAGGTGGCGGTTCTCGCATCCATGTCCGTGGACCGGTACGTGCGCATCGAGCGCGGCAACCTCACCGGCGTCTCCGACGAGGTCCTCTACGCCGTCGCGGCTGCGCTGCAACTTGACGACGCCGAGGCCGCTCACCTGCACGACCTGGCGCGGGCGGCCCGCAGCTCGACGCGTAGATCCGGCGCCCGCGCTACGCGACCGGCTCTGCGCCCCGGACTGCGGACCATCATCGACTCGATGCAGGGACTTCCGGCGTGGGCGCGCAACCACTGTTTCGAGATCATTGCAACTAACCCGCTCGCGCAAGCCCTCTACTCCGATCTCTTGCAGAGCCGGATCGCGGACGGCAGCAATGCCCGGTCCGCGTTCCTGGACCCGCTCGCACGCGACTTCTACGTCGACTGGGGGCAGACCGCCAACGATGTCGTTGCCGTCCTGTGTGGCGACGTCGGCGCGAACCCGGCGGATCGGCGCCTCTCCCATCTCGTGGGCGAGCTCGTCACGCGCAGCGACGACTTCTCCCGCCGGTGGGCCGTCCACGACGTGAAGTACCACCGCACGGGCCGCAAGGTCCTCCGCCACCGGGTGGTCGGGGACCTCGACTTCGGGTTCGAGGCGCTCGCGCTGCCCGACTCCACGACGCTGAGCCTGTTCGTCTACTACCCGGCCGACGAGTCGGCTCGGGAGCGTTTGCAGCTGCTGGAGAGCTGGGCCGCCACCGAAGCCCGCGACGGCATCCGGCCTCATCCTGTCCAGCCGCGGTACCCGCACGATCGAGGAGTTGCCCCCGGTCCCGTCCTTGCCATGCTGATACTGTACCTGCAGGTAGGTACAGAACGGCAAGAGCTGCCGGCCTGCAAGGAGGGACCGACCAGGTGAAGAGCACGGAACGCCACCACCCGGCTGCCAGCTCACGAGAGCGTCTCGTCGAGGCCACCCGGGAGCTGCTGTGGGAGCAGGGCTACACATCGACCACCCCTGCGGAGATCCGAGCGCGCGCGGGCGTCGGACAGGGAAGCATGTACCACCACTTCCCGACCAAGGCCGACGTCGCGGCCGAAGCGATGCTCCGCAACAGTGCCGAACTCGAGCGTGCAATGGACGACTACCTGAAGCAGACGCCATCACCAGCTGGAAGCGTCAAGAGCTATCTGAGCAAGCCGCGCGACGGCCAGAAAGGCTGCCGGTTCGGGCGGATGACCCTTGACAACGCCGTGCTGGAGAACGAGCGGCTGCGGGGGCCGGTGGCGGACAGCCTGGCCTGGTATCGCCGACGCATCGAACATCTGCTGATCGACGGGCAAGCGCGAGGGGAGCTGCGAGACGACTTCTCCGCCGAGGCCGTTGCTGCCACGATCATTGCCATCGTGCAAGGAGCGCACGTTCTTGCTCGCGCAGACCGGAGCCAGGCAGCGTTCGACCGTGTGATCGAAGGTGGGCTCACGCTGCTGGCAGGACTGGAACGCCGAGCTTGAATGTTGATTCACGCAACGGGCGTGTACCTGCTGCCCCGCTTGGATGAGCACGTCCTCGCGGTCATCCGCGACGACGAATGCTGGAGCGCCCTTCGCCCGGACGACGGGAGTGACAAGGGGAGAGAACGATTCGGTCTGCTGTCCTTCCACTTCCCACCCGGCCTCGACAACAGCGGCTTCGTCGGCTGGCTCGCCACCGAGTTGAAGAAGCGTCTGGGGACCGGACTGTTCGTCGTGTGCGGCAGCAACAGTGATCACGGTGGGATCTACGACTACTGGGGCTGCCCCGTCGATCTGCTGGACGATGTCGCCGGCGTCATCCGAGAGCTCGCCGACCACCCCACAGCGACCCCGTCATGAGCACCATTGCTGCCGGAGACGAACAGGTGCCGACGGCCGCGATCGCGGATGTGTCCGTCCGTGTGGATCGCCCCGTGAGGTGGGCGCCGCCGTCGCTTCGGCCGCTCCTGCCGGGCGCACTATTTTCTGGATCCGCGCGGTCCGTGACTCACCTCGGCAGCGTGGACTCGGTCCTCGAAGTGATCGCTGAGTCGGGCAGGGGCGACGTCCTCGTCGTCGACAACGGAGGCAGGCGCGAGGAGAGGCGCATCGCCGATCTGTGGCTTGCGGAAGCCGCGCTCGCCGGAATCGTGCTGTGGGGCGCCCACCGGGACACCGCGCAATTGCGGCACACCGGCCTCCCGCTATTGAGTCTCGGATCGGCCTTTTCCGGGCCGCGCTGGTACCGCCCGTAGTCCCGCCGGTACGGACCTCCACCCTGGACCCTGTTCCCGTTGCCATCGGGGACGCCGTCGTCGCCGACGACGGCGTCACATTTATCAGACCAGCGCAGGCCAACCGAGTCTTTTAGTTCGCCAGCTGCATCCAACGCATCGACACGGCGTAGGGGCGACCTCGTCCACCAGGGGTGATCCCTCCGCGACCAACTTGACTTCGCCGGCTACCTCCAGCGACGCACCGCGGACCTCTTACCGACCCTTCGGCAACACCTCAACGACCACGGCTCAGCACTGGAGACATGAGCATGAGCATCACGCCGCCCATCACCACCGATACCATCCACCACCTCGTGCCCTTCGCCCGGTACCTGGGCGTCACCTTCTCAACGATCGAACCCGACCGCGTCGTCGCCCGCCTATCCGAGAGCGGCGACCTCGCCACGATCGGCGGCGGTGTGCACGGCGGCGCGCTGATGGCGCTTGCCGACATCAGCGCCGCCGTTGTGGCCGTCCTCGCGAGCGGTGATCCCACCGCTGCTCCCGCCACTATGCAGTCCTCGACCAACTTCCTTCGGCCCGTCCACGGCGCCGCAACGGCTGAAGCCCGTATTGCTCGCCTCGGAAGATCGACGGTCGTCGACGTGGAGCTGACCGACCCGGCTGGTGAGCTCTGCGCACTGGTGCGGCAGATCGTCACCGTCCGGCCCGGATGAATCCGCACAGACGTCGATCATGCAAGGGGCCCTGATCCCGGACCGGGCCATGTGCAGCGGCAGCTTCACGCCACCATGGGTCGGCCCGCGCAGCTCGTCCAGTGACTCCGGCAGGCGGTGTCGGCGTACTTGCTGAAGTGGACCTGGCAAGATTTCGGTAACCCCGGGGTGTGCCACCGTGCGCCGGTGACGCTCCGTCACAGGAAGCGGTACTGTCAGCGAGTGTGGTGACCTCGTACGGATGCTGTCTCCGCACCTTGATGCGGTGCGGGTGGAACGAGTGTGGGTGGTGGGAGGCGTGGTCCGCATCGCTGCCTGCATCCGCGAGTTGACGGCGGTGTTGTCCGGACTGCGGTTGCGGTTCTGCGCGGGTGCACAGTCGCTATGGCCGCGCGCTGGCCGATGTCGCTGTCGGAGGACGCCCGGAGATGACCGGGCTGTCGGTGCGGCGGTTGTTCTGTGACAGCCCGGAGTGCGGCAGACGGACGTTTGCAGAGCAGGTCGAGGGGCTGACTGTGCGCTACCAGCGCCGCAGCCCGCTGCTGCAGCAGCGGGTGGAGATGGCCGGGGTGCTACTCACCGGCTGCGGCGGGGCCCGGCTCCTACACATCCTGAGAGTGCCGCTGTCGCGGACCAGCGTGCTGTTCCACTTGATGCGCCTGCCGCTGCCGCCGGCCGCGATCCCGCGGGTTCTGGGCGGGGACGACTTCGCGCTGTACGCGGACGTCTACGGGACGCTGCTGGTGGATGCCGAGACCCGGTTGCCGATCGATCAACAGGCCGGACGAACCGGACGATCACGCCTTCGGCCGGTCCCGAGGCGGACCGACCACCAAAATCCACCTCGCCTGCGACGGCAAGGGGCGCCCGCTCGCCGTCCTGGTGACCCCAGGGCAACGCCACGACAGCATCTGCGCGCGACCTCTTCTGGAGCGCATCCATGTCCCGCGCACCGGACCGGGCCGCCCCCGCTGCAGGCCTGACCAGGTCATCGCAGACAAGGCCTACAGCTCCCGCGGGTTCCGCGCCTACCTGCGCAAACGCGGCCTCGCATGCACCATCCCGGAGAAGACCGACCAGCAGCGACACCGGCACAGTCGCGGCAGTCGCGGCGGGCGGCCACCATCGTTCGACCGGCAGGTCTACCGTCAACGCAACGTCGTCGAACGCTGCTTCAACCGGCTCCAAGGCTTCCGCGGACTCGCCACCCGATACGACAAGACCGCCACCTCCTGCGAAGCAGCGGTCACACTCGCGTCATTCCTGCTCTGGGCAAGATCCGTTTGAAGACGGACCCTAGTGGGCCTTGGTGCGCGCACGGGGCGGCTGTTCCCCGCCGACGGACTGGTATGACTGAGCGCTTCAGTTGGTCCCGTCGGCCATGGAGAGGGCTCAGCTCGCGAGGCTCTGCCCAGGGAAGCGTCCAGCGGCGCATCCGTGTCCGGAAGGTGGTTCTTTGTGCAGACCGCGGCCTGGGAGGGCGTGCCTGGGCTGATCTGCGAGGGCTCGGGGCCAGGTGGGCCGGGCGCCCTGACGTTGGCTGTCCGCCGGCGTCGGCCTGGCGGCCGTTCGGACCGGCGGGCGGGGCAACGTCAAGCAGGGACGCCGAGCGGCGGGTGATCGAGCACGCGGGGCTTGTACTCGACCAGCTGGATGCGGCCGTCGAAGGTGCGGTGCTCGATCATCTCGAGGGCAACGTCCGGATAACCGTCGTAGATGCGTTCTTCGCCGGTGGCCCCGGTGATCACCGGGAACATCACGACCCGAAAACGGTCGACGAGTCCGGCTCGTAGCAGGGACCGGCACAGGCTGAGGCTGCCGATCGTGGTGAGGAGCCCTGAGCCACTCGACTTCATGACGCGGACCGCCTCGACAGCGTCGTCGCGGACGAGCGTGGAGTTGGCCCACGCCAGTGGCTCCTTGAGAGAGGAGGAGAACACCACCTTGGAAGCCTGCGTGAGCTCGTCGACGGACGCCTCCTCTTCAGGCCTGAACTCGTCTTGGCCATGGGGGACCTCGCCTGCGGCGAAGCCCGACATCAGGCGGTAGGTGTTCGCTCCCATCAGATAGGCGGCCTCGGGCTGCCCGCCGAGCCATGCGAGGTACTCCGGGCCCTCAAGGCCCCAGAACCCGGGCCACCCCTCTCCCGATGCATAGCCGTCGAGGGAGGTGATGAAGTCGACGAGAAGCTCCGACATGGCGGTGTCCTTTCCTCGGGTGTCACGAGCTTGGACCGGCCGGGGGCCGCAAAGTCATCGGCCGCGCTGTGGAGTGACGAGAAAACGGTCCGGCCAACCATCACGCTCAGCCGGGCCAAGTACAACGCTCAGGGGCCAACTGAAGCGCTCAGTCACAGCTCCTGCTCCGAGGGGACCGAGCAGGCCCCGCTACTCACATGTTCGAATACGAGTTCGATAACATGTGGGTATGGAACGCACCCCCTTCCTCCACGACCTCATCCAGCGTCAAGCGGCATGGGACCGTACCTACGCCGCCCTCGCCGCCACCCGCCCCACGGCCGGGACCGCGGAGCTCCGGCGGCGCCTGGTGGTGCTGTCGTCCCGCCTGTGGTGGCATCCGTTCTGGACGTCGCGGTCGGGCAGGCCGTCGGCCGCGCGTGCGCGGCTGCGCGTCCAGGCCCGTGCGGGCGGTCGTCATCCAGACGGCGGTGGGCGCGGCGGTGAAGACGGGCCGGACGATGTGGGCGGTGCCGCCTACACCGACCCGCGGGCTCCGCAGGATGTGGCCGTCACCTACACCGTCGAGGCGGTCGACACATCGGGGCAGCGTTCCGGCGTCTCCGGAGCGGTCGACGCCACGCGGCCCGTGCCGGGCACCGCGCCGAAGCCCAGCGGGTTGATGGCTCGGCGCGACGGGAACGGGGTCCTCGTCTCGTGGGACGGGCACTCCGGTGACATGGGCCAGAGCTACCGTGTCTACGCCCGGGACCCCGACCCGTACGCATGGTCCTTCCTTGCCGCCTCCTCCCCCCGCGACGGGGAGGTGCGGGTCCCGGGGGCCGGCGGGCTCTTCTACGTGGTGAGCGTCGACGGCGAAGGCAGGGAGCCGGCCCCCGTCTATGTCGGTGCCTACTGAGCACCACCTGTCCGCAGGTGGTTCGATGCCGAGGGTTTCCAGCGGGTACGGCTGTGCGGGCAGCAGCCGCTCCCACCCGGCCCGCTGTGCGGTGATCCACGTTCCGAGGTTCTCGCCCTGGACGGCCAGCTCGCCCGCTCCGCTCCGGCGGGGAGGGTGCCGCCGGCTTTCACGTGGGCGAGGGCGAGCCGGTCGCGGCGCTGCCAGTGGCACATCTAGGTCAGGCCGGAGCGGTCTCCTTCTTTTGCTGCTTGGCCTTCATCAGGGCGGCGGGCGGGTGCTGCCGGCGTTTTCCGAGGTTGCGCAGTGGGTCGCAGTCGGCCTCGGGGTGCGTGGCGGGCGGTGCGTCGGCGGTTGCCGTGGTGAACAGCGGGACCATCACGGCCTCGGCCCGCGAGGTGCCGAGACGTACCTCGCGCCGTTCCGCCGGACGTCTTCGCAGCAGGTCGCGCATGTAGCCGAAATCGATGCTCCTCACGCCCGGCCGGGCGGCGGTCTGGTCCGAGCGGACCGAGCAGATGTTCCGCGCCGCCGTCGTGGGTGCCGTCACGCGCCCTGTTCAGGCCTTCTACGGCCTGAGCCAGGCCGGCCGCGCCATCGCGGCCGCCGCGGTGCCCCTCAAAGCGAGGAATGGCGGCTCGTCACCCAGGGGATCAAGGCCTCCGGGTTCGACGGTCCTTCCCTGACATCGAGATCCGCACCGACCCGCCCGGCACCCACGGCGGCGTTGTCCGGGTCGGCGAAGTCCTCGGCTCCCCGGTGTGGGAGAAGAACATCAGACGAGTTCATAGCAGCCGCCCACGTAGGGGGCAGCTCCCTGTGACGGACGCGGATCCGGGTCAGAGGATCCCGATGTAGACGGCCCATGCATGCCCCACCCATGTCAGTGGCGGCAGGAAGAACGGCCCGCTGATCCCCAGCAGCAGGGCCGCCCCACCAGTCCATAGAGCGAGACTGTCGGCGGTCTTGCCGAAGTCGTCACTGTGTCCGTGAGCAAGGAACACTCCGAAGCCGAACAACAGCCCTGACAGGATCAGGGTGAGAGGGAAGACCAGGATGATGTAGGCGATGAGCTGGGCGATGGTCAGGCCGGCGTCGCTGCGCCAGGTGACGACGAAGGAGGCGACGTCGACGTTCAAGATGACGCAGGCACTCAGGGTTGCCGACACGGTGCAGATCCGCACGGGCAGAAGGTGGCGGAAGAGAAGTCCGTCGCGTTCCCGTAGCCAGGGCGTAACCGCGTCCCGCTCCTGGGTGACTAGGCTCCCGGGCCCGTCGGAGCTCAGCCGGCTGGCCTGTTGCTGTAGTTGGGTTACCAGCACCAACAGCTCACTGACCATCTTCTGTTCGTCGTCGATCTCTTCCGTGGGCCGGGCGGCACGGGTGACGCCATCGAGTCCTTTCACCACCAGAGCGGTACTCGCCACGGAGTTTGCCAGCGCGGCCTTGCGGCCGCGGTCGCGCTCTGCCTGCAGTTCCTCCTGCACCCTGTGCAGCTGTTTGGACAGGTCGTCGATCTCCTTCTTGCTGTGTGACAGTTGTTCCTGAAGCTCTTTCACACGATAGGCAGCATCGGCGTTGATAGCAGCCTTGGCGGCTTCCAACTGCTTCTCAAGCTCTTGTATCTGCTCCTTGGCCTGCCTCAGCTGTGTCTTGGCGGAGCCGACATCTTCTGCCTTGGCCCGTAAGGCGTGTACCGGTGCGGTTTCTCCGACGCGCTCGGCCACTGCGCCGTCCGTGACGATGGCCCTGAACGCCAGCAGTGCGTCAACGAACTCGGCCGGAGCGATGCGCTCGCCCGACAGGTACTTGCTCACCGTCGACTCGGCGACGTGACTGAAGCGCGCCAGTTTTTTTTGGGTCGCCCCGCGCTGCCTGGCGGGAGCCCACGCCTCTTGTAGCGCGGCGGCGTAGTCACGGATCGGACCGCTGCTGGCCCGCTGGTGGAAAACCAGTTCTCGGCCGCTTTCCACACGTCGTCCCCCTGAGGAGCTGAGCGACCTTGCCCCGTCATGCGGCAGGCCATGGAAGGTTAATTGTCCAACTTCGCGACGTAAGTCGAAAAGCCCCCTGCATGACACCTTCGGAAAGACCCGCCTCACCGGGTCTTTCCGTTCCCGACAGAGACCCTGCGGCGGAAGCTTGCGAACAACTCGTCCAGACGGCAGACAGGAGCACACCATGAAGCACCTTCCTCGCCCCCTGGCCCCCGCTCCCCTCATCGAGATACGCGTTGGGTCCCTCTACCTGACCCTCCAGCGGTTTCCCATCCGCTTTGCCACCTTCCTGGCCACCCTTGCCGGATCGACGGGGGTAACACTGTTTATCCACCGCTGACCCAACCTGCACACACCCGCCTGCTCCCGACCGCCCCGGCTACCCAACCCGTCGGGTGGCAGGGGAGATGACTCAGCTGTCCCCCGGCCCCGTACGTCTGGTCTCCCCTGGGGAACCTCCAGACGATCAACCAAATCCTCCGGGATCACATGACCGAAGGAGACCGACTCGCCCTGGCCGATCACCTCTCCCAGTGAGCACCCGTACGCGCCGACGGTGCTGCCTCAGCCGAAGCAGGGCTCGCTTACCGGAGTACGTCTTCAGTAACCGTCGTACGTCACCGCAGTGACGTACGACGGCCTTGCGCTGTCCCTGGTCCGGTTGCGGAAGACGCAACAGCTGGGCGACACCCGCTGGTCATTTACAGGTCCGGTGTGTACAGGCCGGCTGCCCGAACGATTTCGGGGACGGCTTCCAACCCGTTGCCTCCTGGATGAAGCCTCCTTTGTCGGCGGTGCTGTTGTTCCAGCCGCGATCCAGCACTGTTGACCGCAACCACAGGAGCGCCCAGGCATCGGAAACGGAGCCGATCCCACGATCTTGGTACGTGGAGCCGTACGTGCTGACGCTGTCCAGCTGCCAGTTCTGGGCTCCGGCATGCTCGATCGCAGCCGCGACCAGGTATTCGGGCGCATCTTGCGGAGTGAGAGGGCTGTTCAGCGGCACGCTGACGGAGACACCCGAGACTCCGCCTCGCCTTGCGGGCCTGCGCGGTGATCTCACTGAGCCAGTCGTCAAGGCTTCCCACACCTGTGTTCATGCCTTCCACCTCTTCACAGCCATGAGCTGACCAGCAACCCGGACCGGTCAAACGCCCGCCTGCTGGCAACAGCCGCGCCCGGCACAGGAAAAGCAGATCCACGCGACCCGAAGGACCCGACTCCATGCCTGAACGGAACATCGAGTTCGGCAAGTACGGCGCCCACGGCATCAAGGGCCACGAAGCCGTCGCCCGCCGGCCTTTCGCGCGCGTCGGCTGCATCACCACCCCCCTCACCGCCCGGCGAGGCCTCCAGGCGCGCCTGCACTACCTCACCCGCAGCGCCCACGCCCGAGCAGCCGGCCTGACCGTCACCGACCGCACCGTGCGCGCCTGGCAGGCCGGGCACCCGCACGCCCTTCCGCAAGAACCTCACCGCGATCGAGCAGGCATACCGCACCGTGCGGCGCGAGAACGTCGCCCGCTACCTGCTCGCCCGCCTCAACCGCGACGGCCGCGGCACCCGTGTGGAAGTCCATCCGGTCAACCAGTCCCGGGTCGACCGGCCGCGCCAGCGTGCAGTGGAGTTCCGCACCATGAACGTCCGCAACTGGGACCGCATCGTCGGGGCGTGGGCGGCGGGTGACGACCAGGAAATGGACGAGGCATGGGTGGACCAGGTCGTCGGCCTCGGCTCGCAGTGGGGCCCGTACGAGTACGTCGCCACCATTGGCTGTGCTGCCTGAACTTTTTGATGGCAAAGGACGCATTTTGATGACGACCCGGCCAGGTTCACCGTTGTGGGTGACGACAGCGGGCGGGTTTGGCGGGACGCTCGGCCAAAAGCCACGTGGGAGCCCGGTCGTGTGAGCGCGGCCGGGCCGCGCGCCGTCAGGCGACCTGCTGGCGGCGGTGCCCCGCACCCTCACTGGGACCGCGGGTGCGGGGCACCGTCCTGATGCGCACGACCTGTCAGTGCGGGGTGAAGGCGTCGACGGCCAGGGCGCGTCGTCGTCGATGCGGATTCGGTCGGCGAGCTGGGCAAGGACCTGCCCGGGAGCGAGGCCGGTGCGGGCGGCGATCGCACGCAGCCTGCGGCTCACGCCGGCCGACAGCCACAGCTGCGTCTTCAGCGCTTGCCTCTGCCTCTCCGTCGGCCAGGCCCTAGTACTGCAACGGTGCTTGGCGTGACTGTTGGCCAGTTCGGTCGTTGGTGTGGTCATGGGTGGGGACCTTGCTGATGTCAGGGTGTGGGCGGGTGAACTCGAGGCCGTACATGAGCGGTTCGTGCACAGGTTCAGCCGCGAGGAGCCGCGTCAGTCGGCGCTTGCTTACATGCGAGGGCTGATAGCTCCGCTGGAGCGAAAGAACGGCTGGACGCTGGCGGAGGAGGCCGGCCATGGCGGTCCAGATCGCCTTCACCGGCTGCTGAACCGCATCGAGTGGGACGCTGACGAGGTTCTGGACGACGTACGCGACTACGTCGTCGAACACCTCGCAGACCCAGATGCCGTCCTGATCGTCGACGACACCGGGTTCCTGAAGAAGGGCATCCGCTCGGCCGGGGTGCAAAGGCAGTACTCCGGCACCGCGGGACGGACGGAAAACTCCCAGATCGGGTCTTCGTCGCCTATGCGAGTGGCCGCGGGCGCACGCTGATCGACCGCCGGCTGTATCTGCCCACGTCCTGGACGGATGACCGGGAACGCTGCCGCCGGGCGGGCATCGACGACAGTGTCGCCTTCGCCACGAAGGTGGCCATGGCCAAAGCGATGGTCCGCAAGGCCATCGCCGACAAGGTCCCGTTCCGGTGGGTGACGGCGGACGCCGCCTATGGCTTCAGTAAGGGCTGGCGGTTCGAGCTGGAGCAGGCGGATGTCTTCCACGTCTTGGCCACCACCCGCCACGACACCGTCGTCACCCGCTGGGCACTCGACCACCCCGTCCATGACCTGTTTCCCGGTCTGCCGCGGCAGAAGTGGAAGCGCCGGTCGTGCGGTGAGGGAGCTCATGGCCGGCGGATCTATGACTGGGCCCGCGTCGAGGTGCGGCCCTGGCACCGCGAAGACCGCCGGCACTGGGTTCTCGCCCGCCGCAGCGTCAGCCGGCCCGGGGAAATCTCCTACTACATCGCCTACTGCCCGGCCGGCACCACGCTGGATGAACTGATCCGCATCGCGGGCAGCCGCTGGGCGGTGGAGGAATGCTTCCAGAGCGCCAAGCAGGAATGCGGCCTGGACGACTACCAGGTCCGCCGCTATCCCGGCTGGCACCGCCACATGACCCTGGCCATGGCCGCCCACGCCTGCCTGACCGTCCTGCGAGCCCGCCAGCTGGACGCGGACAAAGCAGAAACGGATCCTCCCAGCTCATCCACCTCAGCCTCGCCGAAATCCGACGCCTGATCACCCGCCTCACCCACCGCCGCCCCACCCCGGTCGACCACATCCTGCACTGGTCGGCATGGCGCCGACGACGCCAACACCAAGCCCGCACCAGCCACTACAAACGACGTGGACACAGGCCCTGAAAACTGCCCAGCACTCAGAGCAAGCACCGTTGCAGTACTAGGTTCTGTCAGGCCCTAGGTTTCTGTCTCGTTGGTCAGTGTCGGGTCCAGATGAGGATGCCGGAGCGGTGGAGCGCGGCCTGTTGGGCGATGGCGAGTTCGTCGGTTCGTGTGGCCAGGCCCTGCCACTGCTTGAGGCCGTTGATGCAGCGTTCGACGGTGTTCCGTTGCTTGTAAGCCTCGCGGTCGAAGCCGGGTGGGCGGCCGCCGTGACGGCCTCGCCGCTGGCGGAAACGTCGGCAGACCGCGGCACACGAACTGGGCCACGCCCTGGGGCTGTGCCACAAGTCGGACACGGGCGGTCCGGCGGATCAGGGCCGGACGCCCCGGGCCCATCGCCCAGGCCGCCGAGATCAGGAATCCCGGCCGGAGGGGGTCAGCCCTTGAGCAGGTTGTAGGCGAGACCGACGAGGAGGTACCCCAGATAAGAGGCGAGTACCACGCCCAGCATCGCCAGGAGCTTGACCGGCGTCCCGAACGGCTTACGGGCGAGGGAGAGGTTCGCGAAGAGGCCCGCCGTCCCGATGGCCCCGCCCATCGCCCCGCCGACCGACAGCAGGAGGATCGGCACGATCGAGAGGACCAACTGCCACCAGGCGAGCCCCCGGACCCTGGCCCACGGATCCGGCTTGCCGAGCGAGTTCTTTCCGAGGTCGGGGATCTGCTGCATGTGCGGGAAACCCTCATTCTCTTCATCGTGATCGTGCTCAACCGTCAGGATGCGGGTGACGGGCCCACCGGGCAACGACGCGCCGACAACGGTTTGCCTACGAAAATCGGCTGTCAACGGCTGGCTCGGCGCCCTTGCCCGCGCGTTCGGTCCGCCTGGGACGGTGTCCTTCGGATCAGCCTGCGATGCCGGGCGCCCCGGGCCTGATCTGATCAGAGAGACACGGCCCAGCCCAGGCCATGGCCCGCTTGCACGTCTATGTCTTCACCCGCGACCGTTGTGCGCGTGGCTGCCGCCCGTTTCGTTCGGGCGGGTCAACTCGCGGCCATCACCAGTGCGGCGATCACGGTGAGGGCTGCCACGGCCACGAGGATCGTCCGGGCCTGTTCCATTCGCCCGGGCGGTTTGCTGTCCGGTGCGGCCGGACGGCCGTCCCGGCTGCCGCTGTCATCAGCGCCCGGGAACTCACGGCAGCCGCCGAAGTCGGCATTGTCGTGGGCCAGCCAGTACGCATCCGTCAGCGAGGCGAAGGCCACCGGCGCCACGTTCTGCTGGTCTCCTGTCCTCATACCGATCTCAACGACCGGCACCGCCCCCCGGCAATGCTCCGTCCCGCCATCGTGATCACGTCGTCACCAGGGCTGCGGGCTCCCACACCGCAATCGGTGTGGGAGCCCGCGGCACGGATGGACCAGGCCGGGCGCAACCGTTTCCGGAACCGCCTCTGGCCTGCGTGCGCAGGAGACCGGCAGCTGTGACACCGGCCGTCACCGCACCCTCGCCCTACAAGATCCACACCCCTTCTGCCCTGTACAGGCGGCTGCCCGGCAGAACGCTCCGGGCCGCTTCTGCCCGTCGACGTATCAGGTGGCCCTGCGGCAGGCGTAGATGGCGCCTACGGCCGCATCCGGCCCGCACTCGGTACCGGAAGACACGGACAGGGACGGCCCCCTTGCAGGAAGGAGGGGGCCGGTTCAGGGCCCCGGACCCCGGCTCCTGACCCTCTCTCTCCCCTCCGGAGGGTCAGGAGCCGGGGGAGGACACTGCGCAACCTTGTCGGCTGCTGCCTCAGCCGGCATTGCGCGGGGGCGCCCCGTACCCGCCACCTGACGGGTACGGGGCATTCAGCCGCACGGGATCATCTACCAGCGCATCCCCAACTCATGGAGTTGCGCACGGCGTTCGGGGCTGAGCGTGGCGGTCCGGCGGCGGGTGCTGTCGAGGAACGCCCCGAGCCGCACCGGTTCTGGATGTACCAGCTGGCCTGCCGTGCTCTCAAGCGTGCCGCGCCGGATGACGTGACCGCAGTCCTCGCATTCGACCGCGGTCAGCAGCCGCCCGCCCCACGGCGACAGGGCCGGCCCCACAGCTGGCATACGGCCTTGGGTACTGCATTCCCCAATGACCGGCCCCGCCCCCGTGTGGAACGGTGCGGGCTGCCCATCACCGAACTGTTCGGCGACAGCGACGCCTTCACCCCGCCCGACGGCCAGCACTGTCCCAGTTGCCGAACCGACCTCCGTCGGATCTGGGTCCGACGTCACGTCGGGGGAGACGCCTATGGAGTGAGGGCCCAACGCCATGACGGGAGTTGGACCCTCGGAGACTACGCACCCGCTGTGAGGAAGCGGGTGCGCGCTACTTCGTCAACGACGCTGTCGTCGGCTGGACACGCTGTTGACCGCTCTACAAAAGGCGACGGTGGGTCCGTGCCTGCTCCGACAGGCACGGACCCACACTCGAACCTACCCGGCACCCTGCCGGGGCCTGCCCGCCGGTCATGGCGCGAGCTCACTTGCTGCGTGACGGTTGCTGCCCGCGACCGAGGCAATCAACGGATACCGAACCTGGCGCGCCCCTACGATGATCTCCGTGACCACCCGCCGCACACTCGGCGCCGGCCCCGAGGCTCCTGCCCCGGGTATCCGTGCCACCCAGGCCGACCTCCTTGACGCGCTGCCCGGCGTTTGCATCACAGACCTCGATGAGCTTTTCGGGCCCGCGGGGTGATGGGGCGCCTTCCCCCCGGCGCCACCGAGAGCCCGGCGCAGCCTGGGGGAAGGTCACGCGGACACTGCTGCACTCGACGCGCTCGACTGAATCCTGAACCCAGGAAACGCAGTGCTGGGACACCGCAGATCGTGGTCGGGCTTCTGTCGGGGCCGACCAACGGGTTTCTACGCTCTGTCGGTCTCCGCGAGGGTGTGGGCGACAAGCGCATTGGCGTGGCCGTGTCCCAGGCCGTGTTCGGTCTTGAGCCACCTGACCAGCTCCATGTGCTTGGACAGGGGTGATGTACGGATCAGGTTCTTCCATTCGGCTATGGGCCGGCCGTACTTCTTCTCGATCGACGGAAAGTAGCTGGCCGGGCCCTTCACAGGTTCAGTCATAACCGCAGCGTGTCACCCCTCACTGACAACGCAGGCTGACAGTTTGATCCAGGTCCTGAGGGGTGGTCAGCGGAATCACGCCTGAGGGTGCATCCAACTCACTTTCTGGGTGGGTGTCTGGACGGGCCGCCAGACGGGCGCTGACGGCCCCTCGCGCAGCAGATCGGTCAACGGGGCCGACAGGATGGGGACCTGGTAGGGGAAGCCGGATGCGGCTGTGTCCTTGGCTGCCGCGTTCAGGGCGCGGACACGGTGCTCGATGCTGGCCGATCCGGTGCCGTCCAGGACGAACAGCAGCCGCGGGAACAACCGTCAACTCAATTGCAATGCAATCGCCGACGAAGCAATTGCCAGTGTGCCCCCCCAACGCATCGAGGGCAGCCCAGTGGTTCGGAGCTCGCACGGCGGTCTGGCGCGGGTTCACCGATGTGGGTGATGACAACGGCCGGTGAGTCGCAGACCGCGCTTGCCGCCGCGGTGGGAGTGAGCCAGGCGCAGGTGAGCCGCCGTCAGGCCGGCACCGCCGCCTGGAGCCTGGCCGACTGCGAGGCGGTCGCCGCGCACTACGGCATCACCGCGTACGACCTCCTGGACGGCCCCACCCGCGCCGTCGAAGCCCTCCCCGCGGAACGCCGCCGGATCCCCGGCCCCCCGACTTCCGGCGCCCGCCCTGCGGCCGTGGACGGGACGGCCTGATGGCGGACTTCGACGCGATCGACGCCCTCCTCGCCGCGGCCGGGCAGGAGACCCCGCTGCCGCCCGCCGCGGAACGGCGCGCCCTGCGTGAGGGGTTGAACCTGTCCCGCGCGCAGCTCGCGCAGGCCCTCGGAGTGGGCCCGTCCACCGTCGGGGGCTGGGAGGCCGGGCGGGACCCGAGCGGGGAGGTGCGGGAGAAGTACGCGTACTTCCTTGTCGTCCTGGCAGTCGCGCAGCCGTGTGTGCTGTGCGGGCAGCCGGCCCGCCATCAGGTCGAAGGCTTCCCCCAGCACTTGGACCCTGCCGAGTGCGCCCCGGCCGCGCCCGCTCCCGTCCCTGCGCAGGCAGAGAAGCCCGCGCCCCGCGCGGCACCGCGGCAGCCGGCGCCCGCCAGGAAGCCGCGCCCCGCGGCGTCCGGCGTGAAGGTCGTCCCCGTCGGCCGCCGTCTGCAGACCGCCGATGCCCCCGACCGGATCGGCGCTGCGGTGGCGGCCGCGCTCACTGAACACGCCGGTGATGTCGACGCGGCGACGGCGGCGTTGGTGAAGCGGGCGATCCCGGATGCGATGGCGCTCCTGGACGACACCCGCAAGGGCGGCCGCTACGACGTCGTCGCCCACCCGTGGCTGCCGGACATCCTGCGCAAGCAGAGTGCCCGCGGCGCCGACCAGGTGTGGGAGGCCCGCCCGAAGTGGAGCCGGCCGGAGCTCCCGACGGGCGTGCACGAGATCACGGCGCTGGACGTCAACGGCGCCTACCTCTCCGCCCTCAAGACGCATCTGCCGCTCGGGCAACTCGAACACTCCACCGGGAATCACCACGACCGGCGCCGCGCGGGCCTGCACCTGATCACCCCACCTGCATGGGAGCACGAGGCGGTGCTGCCGAACCCGATCGGCAACCGCGACGAACCGGGCCCGCTGTGGGTGACCGAGCCGACGCTGCGCCTGCTGCTGCGCGTGTCGGGCCCGAAGTACGGGCTGTGCGACCCCCCGGAGATTCACGAGTCGTGGACGTCGGGGGCGACCGAGGGGCTGCTGGAGAAGTTCCGCATTGCCTTGAAGGATGCCCGGGACCGGGCGATCGCCGACGGCGACGAGGTGACGCTGGAGTACGTGAAGGCGATGTACTCGAAGTTCGTGTCCACGTTGGGGGAGTCGAACTACAACCGGGAGCTCTACCGCACCGACTGGATGCACCTCATCCGTTCCCAGGCCTTCGCCAACCTGTGGTGGAAGGCCCACCGCGCCTATGACGAGGGCCTGCTGGTGGTCCGGGCGATGGGTACCGACGAACTGCATGTGGCCGGCGACTGGCGGGTGGTGTTCCCCGAAGGCCGGGGCGTCACCGAAGTCAAGGTCAAGGACACCTACACCGTCGGCATCGACCCCAGCACCGCCAACGAGCCACCTGAGAGCGCCTCCTAGCGCTGTTCTCCCGCCCCGGCGCCAAGTTCCCCGCCGGGGCGGGAGAACGGCGCCCGCAGCCCCGTACCGTGATCCACCAACCCGAGGGATTCGGAAGAGACCATGCCTGAGCGGAACATCGAGTTCGGCAAGTACGGCGCCCGCGGCCTCAAAGGCCACGAAGCGGTCGCCCGCCAGCTGGACGCGCTCGCCGGCTACATCGCCACCCCGATCACCGCACGGCGAGGCCTGCTCGCCCGCCTGCACTACCTCACACGCACCGACCACGCCCGCCATGCTGCCCGCGCGGCCGGACTGACCGTCACCGACCGCACCCTGCGCGCCTGGCAAGCCGGCACCCGCACACCCTCCCGCCGCAACCTTGCCGCGATCGAGCGCGCCTACCGCACCGTGCGCCGCGAGAACGTCGCCCGCTACCTGACCGCCCGCCTCAACCGCGAAGGCCGCGGCACCCGCGTGGAAATCCACCCGCTCAACCAGTCGCAGGTCGACCGGCCCCGCCTGCGCGCGGTGGAGTTCCGGACCATGAATGTCCGCCGCTGGGACCGCATCGTTGCCGCGTGGGCGGCCGACGATAACCAGGAGCTCGACGATGCGTGGGTGGACCAGGTCGTCGACCTCGGCTCGCAGTGGGGCCAGTACGAGTACGTCACCAACGTCGGCTTCGCCGCCTGAAATCCACTGCACACAGCGGCCCGCTACCTCATCCGTTCGATGGCCGAAGCGGTGGCCCGAGGCTTTGCCCTGCACGACCAGCTCGCCCACCTCGGCAGGCAGAGCGAACCCGTTCCCAGGGTCTAACGCCCGCGCTGTTGGATATGAGTTGATGGACGGATGAGGGATCTCTTGTACCTGTCGCGTGACAAGTTGAAAGGTCTCCACATCCCGCCCAGGAGGTTCCCCTTCCTTCGACGGGAGGTAGAGATCACAGCGCTCGGGACAGGGTTCCACCTTGGTCCCGATCTTGAGTTGGACACAGAGACTCAGGCTGGCCAAATGCTGGCAGTAGCTGCCAAAGCAATACGGAGAAAAGCAAAAGCTTCCGGTGACCCGTCCTTGCTCGGAGGCGAGTGGTTCTATTTTGATCAGGAACTGGAGTATGGATCTGTCGTACCTGGAATTTCGGGCGCTTCCAACAACTGGGGATGCGCGTTCTTCTTCGCCCCCTCAGCTACCGATTCCAGCGACGGCGGCCTAATTCTGTGCGGTACAGGAAGTAACCTGACCGACCGGGCGGGAGAGCAGGGAGAAGTCCGCTACTCGGCTCTCACTGGTCTCATGCACTTCCTCACCCAACTGGACCCCGAACGCGAGCATCCCACTCCGAGTCTGAGGAGCTGCCGAGTTTCCCATACCGCTGCAATTTACCTGCAGCAGCTACAACGCGCATCGGAGACAAAGGTGGAAGCGGTGCATTTCACCAGGGCTCGACTGAGTGGTATGGCGCGTGCCCTATCCGTCTGTAATGAAGAATGCGGTATGAAGCTTCTATTGGGCACGCCACTTTATGTGGAGTTTGGGCCCTGGAACTCTAAATGGTAGGTATCACGATTGATGGGCGTCGTGATGTCGTTGGGTCAGTGCGGGCCAACTCGGTTCAGGGCTACCTCGTGGGCTGCCCGGAGCATCTCCTGCTGTTCTTCGTCCAAGCTCCGAGGCCGCGGGTCACGGGAGCCGACAGCGAAGAAGGAGATGGGCCCGTAGAACGGACCGTCATGGCAGTCCAGTAGGCGCAGCATCTCATCTGCCACAGGGGTAGCCAGTGAGCCTTTCCAACTTGTCGTTTCGGCTGCTCAGCGCCTTTCCTGCATCCGAGACTGGCGATCTGTCATCAGGAGAGCCTGAGCATTTCTGACGACCGCCGTGCATCCCCACTGGGACGATCCCGGCAGCGACGCACCGGTGCCACAGCCTTCTCAGAAGCTGTGTCACATCCCTTGATCGGTGACCTGCTGTGATGGCTGGGCAGGTTCGTTCATTTTGAGGTCGGGGTGGGGTTGGGTTCGGGCGCAGGTGGGACGTTTCGCGTGTGGATGGGGGCGCTTTCGGTCCTCTGTGGTGACCATGAAAGGCGCGGCGGAGCCTGCGGTGTACGGGCCGGAGCCTCTCCCGTTCGGCAAGGTGCCGGCGTTTTGGCCCGCTGGGGGTGAGTGCCGTGTCCCAGACGATCGGCAGCGTGTTGCGCGACCGGTTCGAGGAGCTGGTGACGGAGTCGGTGAAGCTGGTGCACACAATGACTCGGTGCCAGTTCGAGGTGGGCGACATGGCTCTGGAGATCGAGCCGTTGCGCGGCCACGGCGGTCACCAGCCCGTCGAGGGCGAGGACACGCTGAGTGTGGAAGCCTCGCTCAGGATCTTCGCGGAGGAGATCGGGCTGTCTTTCCATACGGTCCGCACGTATCGCTGGGTGGCTGCCCGGTGGCCTGCCGAACAGCGTCAGGAGGGCGTGTCGTTCGAGGTGCACCGGATCCTGGCCTCCGCGCCGGATGCGTTCGAGCAGATCAAGGACCCGCCGCTGAACGAGCGCACGGGGCGGCGCCAGTGGAGCGGGGATGCGGCCAAGCGGGTCGCGGGCTGGTCGACGGCCACGCCGGTGACGGCGCAGGAGAAGGTGGAGAGCATCCGTGACCTGGCCGCCGACGAGACCGTGGCGGCCTTGGCGGCCTGTGAGCTGCTTCAGCGTCCCGAGGTGGCCTTTCGGGCTATGCGAGACCGGCAGGCCAGGGAGCGGGTGAACCAGGCCCAGTTCGACCGGGCCGACCTTGTCGAGGAAGGCGGGGAGGACTGGTGGGACGAGCCCCGTGAGGGGGACGCCGCAGAGGACGGGGGCAGCGCTGATCCGGCCCGGATCGTGCGGGGCTTCCACCGGGCGATGGAATTCACCGATTTGGTCGGGGTGTGTCAGGGCTTCGTCGCCGGCGCCAGCCGCCTGGTCCCGCGCTTACGAGGCCGCGAGTTCACCGAGTCGCAAGTAGAACTGGTGGGAAGGCAGTTGGAGAAGATCCGCGCCACCGCCGACTGGATCGAATCGGCCGTGGCGACCGGCAGGGTCGATCTGGACGAGGCTCTGGCCGAACTGCTGCGGGGCCAGTAGTCATGCCGCGGCGGGCGGCCGGACAGCCCGCCCATGTGCACGCCGAGGCCGTTCGCAGGGCCCTGGAAGAAGCACGGCCCGCGGGTCTGAGCCTGAAACGGTTGGTGCGCTCCACCAACTTCAAGATCCCCTGGCGCACTCTCTACGGGTACTTCCGCAGGTGGCGGGCGAGCGGAGACCTGGCCCGCATCCATGCTGAGCTCCACGAGCGGCTCCGTGTCCATGACGGCCTCAACCCCCGCACCGTGGCGGTGATCCTGGACTCGCAATCGGTCAAGGGAGCGGAGACGGTGGGCGCGGACACCCGCGGGTTCGACGGCGGGAAGCTGATCAACGGGCGCAAGCGGCATCTGGTCGTGGACATGCGCGGCATGCCGCTGGCCGTGATGGTCGGCGTCGCCTCACTGCACGACAGTGTTCCCGCCCGCGACCTGCTCTTCCGGCTGCGGCTCACGCATCCCGAGGTCACCGTCGTCTGGGCCGACTGCGCCTATGGCGGACCCCTCATCGCCTGGGCCCACTCCTTCCTCGACCTCACACTCAAAACGGTGCCCCGCCGCAAGGACCAGGACGGCTTCGCCGTCCTGGCGAAGCGGTGGCGCGTCGAGCGCGCTATCTCCTGGATCATGCGGGCCAGAAGGAACGTGCGGGACTACGAGCGGCTCATCTCCCACAGCGAGGCCCACCTCACCTGGACCGTCATCACCCTCATGGTCCGCCGTCTGACCCGGCCCCCGCGGCCGCCCCGCACCGTGCCCCACTCGCTCGCCCCCGTGAAGACGACCTCCGGGCCCGCCCCTGTCCGGATTCGGGCCAGGCCGCACACGGTCCGTCTCGCCCCAACCGCCCTGCGCTGACATAGCCGCCGCCCGTACGGACACGGTCATCTTCGCCCGGGAGATGGTGTTCCCGGCAGCGCGGCGGGTCGCCGCCGGGAACACCACCTCCCGCCGGTGAAGTCGAAGGGGTGTCTCAGTTCAGGCGGCCGGCATGGTCCAGTCCTGCTGTGCTGCCCACTGCTCGAAGGTAGTCGTGGTCAGGCCGTAGCGGGCGGCGTCGTGGGGGCGTGCCGGGTAGCCGACGTGGTCGTACCAGATCTCGGTGTCCGCCGAGGGCGCGCCAAGGCGCTGCGCCTGCTCCTCCCAGGACACGGAGACGGCGGTGATCTCGCGGCCGGCGGCCTTGGAGAGGGCATCCGCGATCTCGGGATACGTCAGCGCGTCGCCCGCGAACTCGATCTCGGCCTCGTGGAACTTTCCGGGCTCGGCCACGGCGGCGGCGACCGCTGCTCCGAGGTCGTCCGAGTTGATGAGTGCCAGCCTGGTCTGCGGGTTCGTCGCGGTGAAGATCTTGCCCTGAGGCAGGTCGGGGGACAGGTACTCCCGCTTGGGCGAGAGGAAGTTGTCCATGTAGAAGGCGGGCTTGAAAATCGTCCAGTCCTCCAGTCCCGACTGCCGGATCGCGTCCTCAGCGGCTTCCTTCTCGTCCCAGTACGCCTTCAACAGGTCGGACTGCTCGTAGCCCGGGTGCTGGCTGCGCCATCCGGTCCCTGACACGGACGTGTGGAGGATCTGCGTGATGCCGGACCGCTTGGCTGCGGTGGCGATGTTGCGGGCCTTGCGCGACTCGGCGCCAAGGTCGGCCGGGTCGAGGCCCGGCATCTGCACGGAGAAGACCGCGTCGTGTCCGGCGCCGGCAGCCTCCAGGGATGCGAGGTCGTCCATGTTTCCGCTCGCGAGGGCGACGCCCTGCCGGGCGAGCGCCTGGGCAGGCTCGGAGGAGGGGTTGCGCACGAACGCGGTCACGGGGTGTCGCGCGCGCAGAAGTGCCTGGACGGCGGCGCCGCCCTGCATTCCCGTCGCCCCGGTGATCAGCACCTTCGCCTTGTCGTTGTGTGCCACAGCACGCCTCTCCTTCGATTAGTTCTATTTTTTCGATATCTGGGCTCAAGCGTTCAACAAGTAGAGACTGTACAGTATCGAGTCTTGTGAGTATCTAGTTGCTGGTCAGGCAAAGACTGGCCGGTAGCCCGCGCTTCACGAGCAGCGTGAGTCGGTGCGGTTGAGGGTTCTTGCTGGGCGCCGCGGTCTATGCGGACGGCACCACGACCCGGTCCGCGGCTTCCCTCAGGCCGGGCGGGAGAACCCGATGGCGGGGGAAGCGAATGCAGTACCGTCGTGCGTATGACCAGGTCGACCCTCCCCTCTGGACGCCAGCGCCCCAGGGGCGCCTTCGGCCCCGTCCGTGACGAGAAGCGGAATGCCCGCATCATCGAAGCGGTCCTGGACCTGATCGTCGAGAGCGGCTACGCAGGTCTCAACATGGCCGCGGTGGCCGCACGCGCAGGGGTGGCCAAGGCCACCGTCTACCGTCGCTGGGCCTCGCGCGAGGACCTGGTCGCCGACGCCCTGGAAAGCCTCATGCTTGCCGCCGCCGTCCCGGCCGAGGCGACGGCCGCCGGGACACTGCGCGAGGACCTCATCGGCACACTGACCCACAGATCCGTGTGCCTGCAGCCCCAAGCGCGCAACTTCTCGGCCGTACTGGCCGCCGCCACTGCCTCCCACCCTCAGATCGCCGACACCCTGCGCGAGCGGGCCATCGCCGGACAGCGCCAGGACATCGCCGCCTGCCTCCACCGCGCTCAACAGCGCGGCGAGATCACCGCGGAGAGAGTCGAGCTGCTGCTGGCGCCGGGCAGGATGGAGATCGCCGCAGCTATCGGGGTGACGGTCCTGCAGGAGGACCTGCTCGGTACCGTTCTCGACCCCGAAGGAATAGCCCGCCTGGTGGACCAGGTCCTACTGCCCCTCATCGGCCCCACCCTCACCGGCTGAACCCTTCCGGCCAACTCCTCAATTCCGCACCATGCCTGCTCGGCCCCTGAAGGCCTTCGATACACGGCCCAGGGTGATCGAGGACGGACACTCCCTAGAGCTGTGTAATCCGTCAGAGCATCACCGACCGCCCAGTCAGGCGATCCTGCCCCCGGCTCCAGAGCGTCACGGATTGCCGGTTCTGCCACAGCTTCTCAGTACGGCGCCATCACCAAGTCGCCGATCACCCGCAACCCGACTTGGGCTGCTAGCCACGGTGCACGTTCGGCCTCGACCTGCTTGACGTGGACGAAAACGATGCAGTCGGCCGCAGGCTCCTCGAGGTCGAGGTCGAGGTCGAGGTCTCGGGCACGGACACACAGCGTGACGAATGCTCCGCGGGTACCCCCCACTCCCAGACCTACCTCGGGAGCCTCGGGCCAGGCGTTGAAGTCCCATCGCACCGTCGCTGGGCTGTCGCCAACCGCCTGGAGGAATGGCTTCACCGTCTCCGGTGCCCCAGCCCAGCCTCGCAGCCGGATGGGCAAGAAGGCGGATGGATCATCCCTACGCTCCGACGAGCCGCTTCTCCCCCCTTCCGCCCACCATTCGGCATCCGGCAACACGGCCAGCACCGCCGAAAGCGAGCGAGTCGAGGAGATCCGCACATCGAAATCGACTTCAAGGCCTCCCAGGTCAGCGATTCCAAGCAACCTCTCGACGGTGCACAACCCCTCGGAGAGGTCCGCTGTTCTCAGGATGGGCTGCGCGTAGGAGTTGGACACGACAACCAGTGTGCCAGTGAACGGTATTGCCCAACCTGTGTGGCGAGCCCGCTGGTTGAGCTGACAGCCAGGCGAAGCCCCTGGTAGACGAGTCTTCGACCAAGAGAAACGTGTCCACCAGAGGCTTCGCATGCTTGTCTACCCGTCCGGCGCGGACGTCTCCAGCTCCACCCTCCGCTTCCTCGCCGAGCATCTGCGGGGGCACCGCCATGCGATCAGCTCCCGCTGGCGAAGGCTGAGCGCCGGCCGCCAGGCCCTCCTCGCGCTCGTCCACCTGCGCATGGGGCACACCTACTCCCAGCTCGCCGCCGGATTCGGCGTCGGGACCACGACCGCATACCGCTACGTCACCGAGGCCGTCGACCTCCTGGCCGCCCTCGCACCCACCTTGGCCGATGCCGTCCGCACCGCGTCGACGAAGGCGTTCGTCCTCCTGGACGGGACGCTGCTGCCGATCGACCGCATCGCCGCGGACCAGCCCTTCTACTCCGGCAAACACAAGAAACACGGCATGAACGTGCAAGTCCTCACCGATGCGTTCGGCCGGCTGCTGTGGGTCTCGCCGGCCCTGCCCGGAGCCGTCCACGACGTCCGCGCGGCCCGCGAACACGGCATCATCGACGCCCTTGCTCAGGCCGACGTCACCTGCTGGGCCGACAAGGGCTACCGGGGCGCCGGCGGCACGGTCCGCGTCCCGTACTGGGGACGCTGGAAGACGCTTTCCCCAGGACAGAAGGCGGTGAACCGCTCGCACGCCAAGATCCGCGCCCTCGTCGAGCAGGCTATGGCATCCCTCAAGAGCTGGCGGCTCCTGCGTAAGCTCCGGTGCTCCACAACCCGGATCACCGCCCTCGTCCAGGCCGTCCTCGCCCTGCATCTGGCCAGATCAGACCGATGATGGAAAAGGCTCAGTCAGGTTCTTTTCTGCGATCTCTCGGTGTGGGGTCGGTGGTGGTGAGGGTCGGTGGTGTTGGTTTGGTGGTTGGTGTTTTGGTGCTGGTCAGTGGGGTCTTGAGGGTAGGGCTGGCGCTGTCGCGGGGTGAGAGATTGATGGGTGGGATCACTGTCGTGGGGCTTTATCGCATGTCAGTTGATGCTGTCTCAGGTTCGAGAGTTCTCACGCGGTGAGGTCTGCTCGGTCGGTGTGATCGTGGGGTGGATCGAGCGGTAAGGGCCGGCCGTGGGGCTGTGCCGTCCAGAGGGCTGGTGGTGCGTCGTCTGCTGGAGCGGCAGCAGGCGGGGGAACTGGCCACACGGCATGTGCGTGCGGTCGCTGAGGTGGTGGGTGTTTCGGAGCGCACGGTGTGGCGCTGGCCGAGACACATCTGCCCGCCTCGGCCCGAATGACGCCCTTGACCGCTGCCGATGACAAGCGATGCTCTGGCCGGCTACTGAGCCCTCGCTCCTTATTCGTATGCCGTACCTCGCCCTGACCTGCGGTAGTCCCCCTATGGCGAAGCTTCCTGCGGATCCGCAGTTGATGGAGCGCACGGTTGGCTATGGGACGCCACGACGACGATGCCGCCGGTCTCGTGGATGAGACCGACGACATCAAGGAGTGGTCCGGCGAGCTCGGCAGTGCTGCTCTCAGCAGTGCCGCAGACCGCGCGCGCTCGGATCGGCGTCGAACGAGGACGGTGTGTTGACCCAGTCCGCCGGGACGTAGCCCCACCCGTCGTAGCCAGGAGCGGTCCAGTCACCCTTGGTGTGGTACCAGGTGGTGTTGCCGCCGCCGTGCAGTCCACCATAGGTCCAGCAGTCGAACCAGCTGAAGGTGGAATAGAGCTGCCCCGTTATGTTCGCTTCGTGGTAGGCGCCCGAGCGCAGAATGGCGGGGGCTCCGTTCCCGCACCACAGCCGGCCGTCGCTCGCCCGAACTCCGCACTCGGCGCTGGCAGCGGCACTGGCCGAAGGGGCGGCGATCACACCGCCCGCCGTCAGGGCGAGGGCTGCCATCCAGAGGGAGAGATACTTCCTGGTCCTGGTCATCTACCTGTCCTTTTCTCACTGGTTTTCGAGTTCGACCGAAAGGTGCCGGGTGCCTGCCCGGCTCTTCCCGCAGGCCCTTCGCAGCACCGTGATGCACTGCTCAGCACTGCGCGACGCCGGGCAGTTGGTTGTCCGGACTGCTCATGTAGATGTTGCTGACATAGCCCCCGTACTGAGGCAGGTAGGCCCACCACTCGTTGGTGTAGGGCGGGACCGAGACGGTCTCCCCTCGCGTCTGGCAGCCGACCAGCACCTCGACCCCGGCGGGGAGCTGGAGGAGCGGGTCGCGGGTGGTGTTGGGCTCGGGGCGGACGTTGACACCGGAGCTCCAGGTGCCGAACCACGTGCCCGCCGGTCGTACGCCACCGGGAACGTTCAGCGAACGGGTCAGCCTGCCCAGGTCGGTGTACGCCTTGCCGTACGAGGTGCCGACGTCGTGCAGGGTGTACACGGCCACGATGGAGCGGTCACCGGAACCCACCGTCCCGGTCGTGTGCAGCGCCGGTTTCGTCAGGTCGACGGACGCTGCCTTGCCGTTGAGGGCCGACGTGGCGGGGCGGCACGTACCTTGCTCGATGTCGCCGAAACCCGACCAGCCCTGTTTCACGGCCCACGGCTTGTTGAAGGCGCCCACGATACCGAAGTGCTGGTCGAAGTGATCGGTGGCGGAGCAGCGTGTGGACTGTTTCAGATTGCCCATGATCAGTTCGCGGACGCGGGCGGGCGCCGTGTCCAGCAGGTAACGGTAGATCTTCACCGTGTCCGCGGCCGTCAAGGCTGTGTAGCCCCACATGCCGTCCTGGTTGGCCGGCGGCGGGGTCGTGTTGCTGGAGAGGGACAGCTCACGGGCCATCCGGGTGACGATCGAGCCCCCGCCGTTGCGCACCCAGAATTCGCTGGCCGCGTCGTCGTCGCTGCTGCGCAGCATGGAGTTCCACTTGGCCTGGTCACCGGACGGGATCTGGTAGTTCGGGCCGCGGTTCCAGAGGTAGTCCAGCGCGATCAGCAGTTTGACCACGGAGGCTGACCGGAACTGCATGTTCGGGTTCAGCTGCTCGGTGAAGGTGCCGGTCTGCCGGTCGAAGACGGCGACTCCCGCCGTCACACCGGCCGGCACGGTGACACCGGCCGCGTCACGTGGCGCGGACGACGCCGCGTCCGTCGCCGCGTTCGTTGCCGCCGTGGCCGAAGGGCTGAGCAGGGCGGTCATCACGGCCATGACCACGGCACACAGCACTGCTACGGAACGCCATCTGCTCCATCGGAACATGGCTCAGTACCGCTTCGTACGGTCGAGGACGTTGCCGCCGCACACCGGCGCAGCACGGGACATCCGCCCGTCGGGATTGTCGCCGGTGCCGTGGCCCACGGCGGCCGGGTGGGCCGCGTCCGGTGCGATGGGCGACAGGCCGCCAGCCGCCGCGCCGAGCAACCGCAGTGAACGCGAGGTGCGCATGGTGAGTTCCCCGCCTCTGTCGGTGGTGGTCCGGCCGGGTGGGCCGGGCCTGCCGAGAAGACTCACCTGGGCCGCGTTCCGGCGACAATCGGTTTCGTCGTACGCCGAAAGTCCTCGGCGGGAGATTCGATCCGCCACCGGGTGGGTAGGGGGTCCGGCCGTTTCAGCCCTGGCTCTTTTTGACATGTTGCATGCCTACCAGGGGGCGTTGCCGGGCGGGTACCTGACAGATGTCAGGGTGGAAATGCCCGCCCCGGACGGCCGACGGTTCTCAGGTGCGCACCGATTCCACGCTTTCGACGCGAAGTGGAGACAGAGGGGCGCACGAGATTCCACGCTTTCGACGCGCGAGCGTCCAGGCTGCGATACGCCGACTCCGCACCGATCAGGGTTTTACCGGAGCCGATAGCGGCGATTACCTGCGTCCGCAGACCCTCGGGAGGCATACGACCACCGGGCGGCACACCGAGAATATGAACGACATTATCGACCGCCTCAGCCTGATGCGGACGCAATTCCATCTGAGTCACAAGACCTCACATTCTCGATATTCGGAGAGATGATGTTCCCTTAACCCAGATTCCATCCAGGCTCAAAATGACGAATTACTTGAATCCGGTAAGAGTGGTGTTTTGCCCCTTCATCGAAGGGGATCGGTACCGAGCCATTATCCCAGAACCAAGCCGCTTGTGAAAGTGACGCACAGGGTCTGACCGGAAGTGAATATTACTGTTCGGAGGTGACCGAATCCAACAAGAGACCCGGAACTCCGGCCTGCCTGCGGTGAATGCGGGCACCCGTACGGCGGGAGGTGCACCCGTGACCCGATCATCAAAAATGCACGACCCGCCGGCCTGGACCAAGCCAGGGGCCCGTTGGGTCGCTTGGGCGTGCTGGCCGATGCTCGGCTTATGCCTGGCCTGGATGGTGTGGCGAATAGTTGAGGGCGACACAGGCCAGGCCCTCTACCCGGCTTTTCATGGGTACCGTCTTCGGCGGCCTACTGATCTCCAACTGGGCGAACCGGTGACGGAAGGCAAGTCACCCCTGATGTAGTCGGCTTCTTTCCTGACGCGCCCGGAGGGTGCGTCAGCTTCGGTACGGGACTGCGGAGCAGGCCTGTACCGAAGCCGTCCGGATCGCGGAGCGATTCCGGGCAGGCGGAATGGAGTTCCGCCGCACTGCGCGGAGCGCAGTGCTCCATCGCGAAGCGATGGTAACGACGCGTAGCGTCGTCGCGTCGTG